>NZ_SCNG01000009.1 GCF_005503555.1 Rudaea sp. 3F27F6 | reverse complement strand
GGCTCGCGTTCACCGACACTTTCCCGGCGGGGATGACGGTGGCATCGACGCCGGCCGGCGCGCAATGCGGCGGTTCGGTGACTGCGACGAACGGGAATCCGGGTTCGGTGTCGTTGAGCGGCGGCAGCCTGGCTGCCGGAGCGACGTGTCAGATTCAGGTGATGGTGACGGCGCCCTAACCGGGGATGCGGTAACTCGCGGTTGAAGTAAGGCGCTGCGTTGAAAACCAGCCGCAGCCGCGTTGCACTTTCTTCACTTCGCACCGAGTTCGTGCGCAATATCTCTGCTTTGCATGCCTTCTCCATTCGGTGATTGATGCAAGCTCAATATCACTCAACCGTTGGCACTTGGTTCTCCGATCCGATGGTGGACGCGGCTGCGAAAATGGGTCGGATGTGGGCGAGGGCCCTTCTAGTCGAGACTTCCCGTCCGTTGACGTGGCGCTGCTTTCGGCGCAGCCATAAGTCCCGAGCTCGTCGCCGAATGCGATGACAAATGGCTCGAGGCGTTGCTTAAGCGGCTCCGGTGACTTTGAAGAGGGGGACTTATCTATTGCATTCGAGAAGAAAAAGAAACCCGCAGCGTCTGGAGAAAGCTGCGGGTCGAGCGCGGAATTGCCGCCACATGTACCCCATACTAAGTACGGAAGAGCAAGACAAAAACCGTCATGGTTCGTCTTGCGGTGCCACTGTTCAGTTATCGACCATTGGTATGGCTCAGAAAAAACATACCTCGCGGTTCCGGTGTGAGATCGCCGGTCAAGCCAAATCCCTGACGGCCACTCCAAATTGCCCCATCCCGGGCCACTCAAAATGCTCTATCGAAAGCGGACGTGGAGTATTTGAGGTGGCCATGTGCGGAATATTTGGGGTGACCGTCAGGGAGCCAAATCCACTGCGTCGCCCAAGCCGATCTAACATTGAAGTGGGCTCCAGCAGCGAAATGACCTGCTGTGCAACGACAAAGATTCTTTGGAGCACGACTGATCGATCAGGTGTTTGTTTGCTTGCCGGCCATCCTTCACCACGCGGGAGCATCTGCTGACGCCGATAACTTCAGCGAATAGGTATATGCATCCGCCAATGCAAAGTTGTTCGCGGATCCTCGCAGGAAACGTAGGTCTGCGCACTGGAATGCTGATGCAAGGGCCGACAGACCTGTCGTTGGCTATGCCTTCGTGCGATACCGTGTAGATCACAGCCACTTGCTTCAGCGCGAGCGGTTCCGTCATTAACAACTGTCCTGATACGAAAATCGTAGAGGCTAATCAAAGCTACGCATGAAGGTTTTCACGATTGTTTCGCGTACTTCATAGTTGCTACGGATTGTTTACTCAATTGTGCGAAGTGTTCCTTGCGCCTCGCAACGTGGCTTTGGGGTTGATTGCTTTCGGGGCAGGTAAATGCCGCGATTACTGCGTGCTGCGGGGAGCGCGGCGCGTTCTATTGCGCTTAACTCCAGGAGAGATGCATGAAGTCGAATGCAAAAACCGGCGAGCGTTCCCTGCTCGCCGTTGCGTGTGCCGCCGGTTCAATCGGTTTGTTTGCACTGTCACCCGCTGTCGCGGTGGAGGTTTATCACGGGATTGTGGCCAACCCCACTTCTGAAGCACTGCAAGCCTGGCACGAAAATCTCAAGGCGTTTCCACCCATCGAAGAAGGATGCTTTCATGCCAATTATCCCAATTTGGTTTGGGAGCGGGAACAGTGTCTACCTGTGCCCACGTATCGATCTCCCACTTATGGGAACAACTCGACAACCTCGCCCAATGGTCCACGTGGGATAAGCTTCGGCAACGCGGCTGCGGATAGCTCCCCTGCAGGAAGCGGCGGCGCTGCACCGGAGTATGTCGGCGATGGGCAAGATTATGCTGCAGCCACCTCTGGTACAACGACTTCCGCCACGGGAAGTTTTCCATCTGTCATAGGCGTTACTTCGGAAGCGGATACCTCCGGGGCAATCATAAATCCTGTCGATTTTGGGCCAGGCGGTGCTGGTTACACCATGCAGATCAATACCAATAGCAGCCCGGCTTCAAGTTCGTTTTGCTCCAGCCTCGGATATCCTTCAGGCTGTAAAACTTGGGAGCAGTTCATATACGCGACGGACTATGGCACCACCCAAGCTGGGTTTAATACGGGTGTAACCGGTGCCCAAGCGTTTATCCAAAATTGGATATTTCTTTCGTACACGGATTACCACTCGGTGGGCTGCCCGGCAGGATTTGTTGCCGCCGATAACACCAACTATGGCTGCGCAAAAAATAGCCCTGGAGTTTCCGCAACCAATGTTCCTGGCAACAAGCTGGCGCTCGTGAAATTGTCGGGCTCAGCTTCGACAAGCGGGAATGACACGGTCACTTTTACTTATGGCACGACCGCTAAAGCGGTCAGTCAAAGTGGTAGGACTCTGAATATCGGCGCCACGTGGAAACAGTCGGAGTTCAATGTGGTAGGCAATGCCGGCGGATCGGTAGCTTCGTTTAACAACGGATCATCGATTACGGTGAAACTGCAAGTAAATGATGGAACGCAAAATAGCCCAGGCTGTGTCATTTCGGGTTCGACGGGAGAAACCAACAATCTGATTCTATTTCCCTGCGTAGCCAATGGCGGAGCGGCGCCTTACATTCAGTTCACGCAGTCTCTCGGGCAGTTGCTCGACAATCCGAGCTTTGAATCGAAATTGTCGCCTTGGGCAGGATCGAGCACGAATGCGAACGGTTCGGTGGATTGCTCGGGAGGCTGTTCGGGCTTTACGGGAGTCACGGAGGCGTATGCGAGCACGGCGAGCAACGGCTTTGCCAAGCTCAACGGTTATGGGGCGGCCTATACGGACAAGCTCTCGCAGAGCGTAGCGATCCCGGCGAGCATTGCCAACACGGCCAATACCTCGTCGGGTACTCAAACGATCAGCACGTTGACAGTGACCACTGCAACGCTACAGTACTACCTCCATATCACCACCGACGAGACGACTACGACAGATGCAAACGACACTCTGACCGTGGGGGTATACGATGGCTCGGGCAATCTGCTAAAAACATTGGCGACGTACTCGAACCTGGATGCAAATTCGAAGTACGTTCCCTATGCACACGATCTCTCGGCCTACATCGGCCAAACTGTGGTCATCAAATTTGTAGGCACAGAAAATACTTCGCTAAAAACTACATTTTTGTTGGATGACGTAACCTTGTTGGCGGTACCCGCCCCTAGCAGTGCAGACACGCCCACAGCGAAATTTACTTCCGCCTTAAGTGGCCTGACGGCTACGTTCACGGACGCGAGTACCGCTGCTTCAGGCGACACAATCGGTTCGCGTACCTGGACCTTCGGTGACGGCACCACCTCGACTGAGGTCAGCCCTGTTCATGCTTACGCGAAAGCTGGTGCGTACACTGTAACCGAGACGATCAGGAACGCCACGAACGGGCAGTCAAGTTGGACTACTCAAACCGTCGATTCAACGATTGTCAACGATACATACAGTCAAATTCAGTATTCGCCCGCGTTTAGCTACAGCAGCAATCGCAGCACGGGCGACTACGACAAAGACATTCACTACACGACAACCAATGGCGCTTCCGCTACTTATGCGTTCACCGGCAGCGGCATCGACTTCATTAGCGAAAAGTATTCCGATGAAGGCCTGATCGCCGTGTACATCGATGGCGCGCTAGTGCAAACCGTCAATGCCAGCAACAGCACGCGCTTGGCACAACAAGTTCTGTATACGCAAACGTGGACGTCTTCAGGGAATCATACGATTAAAGTAGTGAAGCAGAGTGGCACCTATATGCTCGTGGACGCATTCCGAGTGCATCCATGAGCGGCGCCGAAACGGGTTGATAGCAGCTACAAGGCCTCGCGAAGAACAATGGCCATCTTTTGATGGGAAGCCGGCGATGGCAGGGCTCTGATTGAAATGGAGCCCTGCCGATCGCAGATAGCTGGGCACAGCATGCTCGACTATCGCTTCGGTGAGCACATCGATCACATCGTTGCTGCGAATCTGCCGGGCAAGGGGCAGAGCTAGATACGCCTGGCCGTGCTCGTCGATCAGCATCAGGATCTTCAGTACTCGCCCATCATGCGTGGGCTCCATGACAAAGCCCCAGCTCCAGACGTGATGTCGATACTCCGGACGAATACGACGATACCCGTACCTGCCGTACTGCCTCGCCAGTTCAATCACCGCTGCGGTCAGTGGCAACTGGGGTTCCCTCGGAAATCAAGCTAAAAGTGACGGTCTAAATGAAAGACCTACCTTCCGATGGTAATTTTGAGCCAACGAAAAGGCTTGCGGGAGATCACACAGAAAGTGACGGTCTACAAGAAAAAGTTTTTACAGATCAAAGCCGAAGATTCGAGCCCCGAAGAATCCGCGCAGGAGATCGCACAAAAATGACGGTCTAGCCTACATCGCAGCACGCTCATAGATGAATCGTTAGATTCACAAAAGAGGCGCCTGAAAGTGTCAACACTCTGGCTGGCCTAATTCGCACCGAGTTCTCGCGCCGCCAATTTTCGATAGAATGGATCGGCCGTCGGGGTTTGCAGAATTTCGTGGGCGTAGGTGCGGATAGACGAATCATCTTGAGAGGCCGCGATTGGGTGGCCCTGTACTTGCCGCCTGCACAACCCTGCCATCAATGCCGTGCCGGTGATTTCGACGCGCGCATTTGGCGTCTTGCGTTCAAGCTGCTTCTTGAGCGCCTCTAGGTCATCGAGGGCACTCTCGTTGCAGCGCTGCTGCAAATAGTCCAGTTGTGCGAGCACAGCGTGTGCCTGGAGCACTCGACTGTCGTCGGTCGGTAGGCTGGAAGGCGCGAATCCCAATACCGTTTTCGCCTGCTCGCGCGCCAAATCATGGTGACCGGCATCGCGTTCGGCCTTCGATAGCTCGAGGATAGCAGCAAGCGAAGTAAAATTTCGCTCACCCTTGCTCGCGTTCAAATCGTTGATAGCGCGACGTAGAAAAGGTATTGCTTCCGTCGGACGACCAACCCTACGAAGAGCTTGACCGAGCCGAATCGAAGCAAGCGGGATCACTGCCGGTATGTTCAAATTTTCGGCGCGTACGAGGATATTTCGCGCTTCAGTTTCCGCTTGCGCATACGCACCGTAGTCCAGTTGAACATCTATCAAGGACACAGCCGCACTGAAGGCGTATGCATTGTCTTCGCCGTACTTTGCTACGAAGATCGCATGCGCATGTTCGGCATAGGGCAAGGCATCCTGCGGTTCGGACTGCAGATTTTTCAGATTTGCCAAAAGTTGCAGATTGTATGCAAACACATGACTTTGCTTATCGGCGCGTTCTCCGAGTACAAGAGCCCGCATAAGGACCCGTTCTGCCTCTTCAAGTTTCTGCTCGAGCAGGAGCACCCTGCCCAGTGCGCCCAACTGAGCAATGTATTGCGGATGCGTTTCCCCAACTACGCGCTTCTGTCTCTCGACATTGTCCCGCAGCAAACTCTCCGCCTCGGCTACTTTGCCCATCACAGATAGATCGTCGGCGAGTTGCCCTTGCAGGAGGGCTCTCTCCGGATCGTCCCAGGGCAGAATGGAGGTCGCAATCGTCAGAGCCTCGCGCACGTACATTTCTGCATTTACGAGTTGTCCATGCTTCTCCATTACCCCGGCTAGGGCCGCCAAGGTGGCGACGAGTTCGCGCGGCCGGGTTTCGCCCTGTGCGCGCGCAAGTCCGAGGGCTTCACGCAATAGTGCCTCGGCCTGTTCGTCGCGATCGCTCCGATACTCTAGACTGCCGAGTGCTCGCAGAGCGCGTACGAGCAAAGTGCGCTGCTCTGGCGGAAGTCGCCGCTGCGCCGCGATGATGCGCTCCAGCAATGTGCGTGCCTGATCGGAATTCGTCCGGTTCAAATAGATTGCGTTTGCAATGTCCAGATCTAACTGCATGGTCGATACAGCATCGCTGCCGTACGTCTTCATAGCGATGCCACGGGCCTTATCGAGTATCGTCAGTGCAGTGTCGTATTCGCCCAGGTTGACGTAGACGTTGCCGAGCGTGCCGAGCAGTTGCGCCTGCAGTTCCGGCGGCGCATCGAGCCAGTTTTCCGCACGCCGCGCGCCGATGTCGACGAGTTCGACCGCATCGGGAACCTTACCGAGCGTGCGCTCAGGCGAGGCGGCCTTGAACAGGTCGAGTAGAAAATCGCGCGTTGCGACGGCGGTGCGTGACTGCTGGTCCGCACGCTCGGCCTGCAAGCGCAGCTTGTAGCCAAGCCAGGTCATCCCGATCAGCGCCGTGAGCAGACACAGGAACGCGACCGCGGCGAGGCCGACGGGGAGGCGGTGCTGGGCGACGAATTTGCGCAGGCGGTAAGTGCGCGCGCCTTCCACTGCGAGCACCGGTTCGCCGTCGAGGTAGCGGCGCAGATCGTCGCCGAACTCGGCGACGGTGCGGTAGCGTGACTGCGGCTCCTTGCGCAGCGCCTTGGCGACGATGGCCTGCAGATCGCCGCGCAGCACGCGCTGCAAGGCGCGCTCGTTGAGGCCGCGCTCGGCGGCGATGTCGGCCGCGGCAGGAGGTTCGGCGGAATGCAGCCGAGCGCCCATTGCCGGCGCGTCGCGTTCGAGAATCTCGCTTAACAGGTCGAATTGAGCGCCACCATGACTGCCGTAGGCGCGGCGTCCGCAGAGCAGTTCGTAGAGCAGCAGGCCGAGTGCATGCACGTCGGTCGCCGTGGTCGCCTTGTCGCTACGGATCTGCTCGGGGGCAGCATAGGCGGGTGTGAGCAGGCGCGCGCGCGTTTCGGTGGCGAAGGTCTCCGAGTGTTCCTCGTCGAGCTGCTTGGCGATGCCGAAGTCGAACAGCTTGACGGTGCCGCTGCGATCGACGAGGACGTTGCTCGGCTTGATGTCGCGGTGGACGACGGAATGACTGTGCGCGTATTCGACCGCTGCGCAGAGATCGAGCAGTAGGCGCAGGCGCTCCTCGATGCCGAGTTTGCGCGCATTGCACCATTGGATAAGCGGCTCGCCGTCGACGTACTCCATGGCGAGCCAGGGATGGCCTTGGTCGTCGAAGCCACCGTCGATCAGGCGGGCGATGTGCGGATGGGAAAGACGCGCGAGGATGCGGCGTTCGCGCGCGAAACGCGCCTGCGCTTCGCCGTGGAGTTTCTCGCTGCGCACGAGCTTGAGGGCGACGGTCTGCTCGAACGGCGCGTCGGCACGCTGGGCGAGGTAGACCACGCCCATGCCGCCGGAGCCGAGCAGGGCAGTGAGGCGGTAGGGGCCGATGCGCCGGCCAACCAGTTCCTGGATCGGATCATCGACCTCAAGCTGCAGATTTCTGGCAAGTGTTCCGAGCGGACGGTCGAGAATGCCGCCGAGTTGCGCATCGCGGCGCAGGAGTTCGCGGAGTTCTGCCGCGGTCTGCGGCGCATCGGCACAGGTCGTGTTGATCCACTCCTGGCGCGCGGTCTCAGGCTGGCTGAGTACCTCGTGCAGCAGGGCTGCGATGTCGCGGTTCAAAAGAACTACCCCGTCATGTCGCGGTAGAGCAGAGCGCGTGCGGTGCGCCATTCGCGCTCGATCGTGCTTAGCGATACCTCGAACAGTTTGGCAATCTCGGAAAAGCCGAGGCCGCCGAAGAAATGCAGATCGACGATTTGCGCCAGACGAGCATCGCTGGCGCGAAGTGATTCGAGGGCGTCGCTCAACCGCATTGTCTGGACGGCGTCCAGAGCTCCTTCCTCGACTAGGCTGTCGTCCAGGGTGACGATGGCTTCGCTACTGCGCTTATTGGCTTTTAGATAGCGTGCATGATCGACAATGATCTGGCGCATCGCAGCCGACGCGATGTTGAAGAAGTGCAGGGCGCTGCTCGGGGACTGGGGCGAGCTGCTGAACTTCAGGTAAGCCTCATGGACCAGCCCGGTCGTATTGAGTGAGCTGGTTTGGTTACTCGCTAGCAGTATGCTGGCACGCTTGCGGAGATCGGCGTAGATCTCGCTGAACAGCGTATGCGTAGCCGGGAGGCCTGAAGGCACGCTATCGCGTCGCGACTCGGTCATAAATTCACAATGGAAGCGCCGCCGGCCCCCCCCGACCACTGGAACGACCCGCCCCCCGATCCTGCCAGCGCGTGGCACTCCATACAGATTCCAACCAGAAGATGGCAAAGGTGAAGGGTTCGGTTGCATTTTTACGTATCTGTAAAAGAATTGGCAATCGATTAATGTGTGAAATTCGTCTCACCATGCGAGTCGCAGCTTATTGCGCTCGGCACCTGCCATATGCGCGCCTTTCAGGTGCCCCGATGCGGTGTTTCGTCGGGATATCGTAGAACAATGCGGCCGAACAAGCAGGAGAATGACGATGAATTTTTGCGCGAGTCGCATTCCTACGCAGGCTCCGGGACATGCCGGCAAGAATTGAAGATGTCGCGACCCATGCGGGCGCATCCATCAAGACCGTCTCGCGAGTCCTAAACGGGCTACCAAGCGTTCGCCCCAAACTGCGCGCGAGGATCGAAGCCTCGATCCGTGCCCTCAACTACATACCGAACCCGTCGGCGCGGAGCTTGGCCGGCAATCGTTCGTATCTCATCGCGCTGCTTTACGACAATCCTACTGCCGGCTCCAACTACATTATGGAGCTGATCGTCGGTGTGCTCATGGCGTGCAAAAACACTCCTTATCACGCAGTGCTTCATCCATTTGAGTCTTCGGACGATCCGGTTGCCGCGATCGATGGTTTTGTCGCTCGGCATCGCCCCGAAGCCGTGATCCTGGTACCGCCACATGCAAACAACGTCGAGTTGTTACAACGTCTCGATCAGTTGGACATCCGCTATTCCACAATCTCGTCGAAATCGGGCCGGACATGTCTCGATGTGGGATTCGACGAGCGCAAAGCAGCGGCTGAAATCGTACGGCACCTAGTCGAACTGGGACATCGGCGCATAGGTCACATCACGGGCCTCAAAGGGCACGGCGCTCGCACATGGCGTCTGAACGGATATCGCGATGCTTTGCACGATGCCGGCATCGATTTCGACGCAAGCCTTGTCGTGGAAGGGGACTTCACTTTTGCATCAGGCATAGCTGGTGCCAAACAGTTGCTGGACCTACCCAAAGCGCCGACGGCGATATTTGCGGGCAACGACGATATGGCCTGCGCTACGGTGCGCGAAGCCTATGAACGAAAACTATCCGTGCCCGGCGATCTTTCCGTTTGCGGTTTCGACGACACCCCCGCCGCTCTGCTCATGTCGCCTGAGCTGACGACCGCACATCAGCCTTGTCGTGCAATGGGCCGCCTGGCGGTCGAGCATGTTTTGAATTCCATCGGCAGTCCCGTCATACGGAAAAAGGTCCAGGTCCCGTATCGAGTTCAACAGCGCGATTCCACTGCCGAGCCCAAATCACGTTGAACGTCGTTTCCGGCGGCGTTTTCATTCTGCAGACGAGTTGAGTTGTATGCAGGAAGTACATAGCGGGGAGTGAGCTAAGCAATCTGCATCCTTGTCCGTACGCCATGGTACGAGAGTAGTCCTCGCGTCCACCGCACTCGGTGTCTTGCAACACGCCAAAGCCCGGAGCAACCCACCAGCCAACTTCGATGAAGGTTTGAGGCGCCTTCTTTCGTATTAGTTGGTTAGGAACAGGAAAAGGAGAGCCGTGCTTACTTCGGGCGCTCTTCGCCAAGCGTCTCTTCTACAGGGGTGGGCCGGTTTCGTGGGCAATAGTGACCTATCGGTGCCGGCCCATTGTTTTCTCGCGAAATGACAGCGCTGGAACATTTGACCGGTGCCGCGTAATTGCTTGATTGAGATTTGGTTTTTGACGACTTGGAAGAACCGGCCTATGCAAATCCGGCAGTTCGTTTTCAACTTGGCGCCGATGTACCTGCACCGCGCTCCGCAGAAGGAGCGTCGTCTCGAAAGGAGACTGCCCTTTACGCATCCCCTGCCTCTCGGCGGCCCAATCAGAACGATTGAATCTCACCGAAAGGCCCTTGCGATGACGCTTGCCCACAACTGAAATGAGTAGGACTTCAATGCGTCGTCGCGATTTCATGCGGTTTGCTTTGGCCTTGGGCGGCAACGCCTTGCTGACGCAGACTGCGCTAGCCGAAAAACTGCCGGGCGAATCAGTAGTCGGTTCACCTAAAGGCCGCATCGGTGAATTCCCCAAAGGCTTTCTCTGGGGCGCGGCGACGGCAGCCTATCAGATCGAGGGCGCTACTCATGTCGACGGACGCGGCGAGTCGATCTGGGATCACTACGTCGGAACGCCTGGCAAGATCAAGGGAAGCGCCAATGCCGCCGTTGCTTGCGACAGTTACCGTCGCTACGCCGAGGACGTTGCGATCGCCAAACGTCTGGGCATGCAGAGCTATCGCTACTCGATCGCTTGGCCGCGAGTGCAGCCGCAGGGCAGCGGCATAGTCAATCAAAAGGGTTTGGACTATTACCGCCGGCTCACCGACGCGTTGCTTGAAGATGGCATTCGCCCGTTGCCAACTTTGTATCACTGGGATTTGCCGCAGCCACTCGAAGATGCCGGAGGCTGGCCGGAGCGCGACACGGCACAACGTTTGGCCGATTACGCTCGGATCGTCGTCGACGCGCTCGGCGATCGCATCGATCAGTGGGTCATCTTCAACGAGCCCTACATCTTCACCGTACTCGGCTACGCTCAGGGCATCCATGCACCGGGACGCAAGGAACCACTTGCGGCGTTGCGCGCCACGCATGTCGCCAATCTTGCTCAAGGTTTGGTATATCGAGCGATCAAGGCATCGAGGCCACGCGCGGAGGTGGGTAGCGCGTACAACGTCGCCCCGGTCGTGCCCGCCACTGCTTCGGCCGCGGATCGCGCCGCAGCCGAGCGGCAAGACAAATTCGGCAATTTGTGGTTCGTCTACCCGGCGCTCAAGGGACACTATCCCGCGGGCGTCTTGCCCTCCGAGCGGCAGTCCGAATTGCTGGGCTTCCGTTCCGGCGATGAAGAAATCATGCGTGCACCGCTCGATTTCATCGGGCTGAATTACTACTCATGCAGCTATGTGCAGGAGGATGCGCAAGCTCTGATTCCAGGCCTCGGTACAAAGTCGTTTGAGCCGAAGAAGCGCGTTTCTCAGGAAAAGACCGACTTCGGCTGGGACATCTATCCGAAAGGTTTCTACGACATCGTCACCGAAATGGCCGGGCACACCGGCCGCATTCCAATCGAAATTACCGAGAACGGTGCGGCTTACAACATAGGGCCTTCCGCCGATGGCGGCGTGCACGATGCCAAGCGCATAGCGTACGCGCGTGCCCACCTTCTCGAATTGTCGCGTGCGATCCGCAACGGAGCGCCGGTGCGTGCGTACCACCATTGGAGCCTGCTCGACAACTTCGAATGGAGCGAAGGCTACACGCAACGCTTTGGCTTGATCTATGTCGATTTCGAGAACGGGCAGAAGCGTCTGCCGAAAGACTCGGCGGCGTGGTACGCGAAAATCATCGCAGAAAACAAAGTCGTCTGAAGGGAAAAAGCAAAAAAATCGGTAAGTGAAAGCCGATAGAGGGGATTTGAGATGTACAGGGCCGGCGTCGCGCCGATAGAGCTCAAACATTCATCGAATACTTGGGAGGAGCATAGTGAAAAAGCAATCCGCGTTTGGGCATAAAGGCCCCGCCAATCGATATCGCCAATTGTCTTGGGCAATCGCGGCGGCTCTGTTCGCGTCTGCGCAACTGCATGCGCAGACGTCATCGACTACGCCGCAGGCGAGTGAACCGAGCGCCGCATCAGAAAAAAAGAAGGGCAGTTCAACAACTCAGCCTGGAGGGCAGGATACGCAGGCTAGCGATGCAGCCGCCCCCAAGGAATTGGGAGGAATAACTGTCTCGGGCTATGCCGCAAGTTTTAGTCGCGCGCAGGCAGCCAAACGCTTCGCGGACACCGTGATCGATGCGATTTCGGCACAGGATGCTGGTGCATTGCCGGACCAATCGGTTACCGAAGCCTTGCAGCGTGTACCGGGCATCACGGTCTCCCGCTTTGCGACGCCCACGGATCCGGATCACTTCTCGGTGCAGGGTTCCGGAGTGACCTTGCAAGGCTTGAGCTACATTTCCACCTTGTTCAACGGGCGCCAAGTGTTTTCGGCAGGTACCGGCTCGGGATTGAATTTTTCGACCGTTTCGCCCGAGTTGATCAGCGCGGTCGAGATCGTCAAAAATCAGACCGCCGATCAGGTCGAAGGCGGTATTGCCGGCTCGATCAACCTCATCACGCGCAAGCCGTTCGACTCCAACAAGGACAGCGTCTATTTCTCCACGGGGATCACCTACGGCGAAAACGAAAAGAAGCAAGGCCCCAATTTCACCGGCATGTTCGACAAGAAATTCGAAACGTCGATCGGCCGCTTCGGCATTGTCGCTGGCATGTCCTTCGATGATGTCCCTACGTATTCGAGCGGCAAGGAAATTCGTGACTATCAGACGCGCTGGGGCGGCAACAGCGTACGCAATTTCACCGAAGGCACCAGCTACGCCGACAATTACCCGGGGTTGACCGCCAATCAGACCGTATACGCTCCAGACGGCGGTGGGTTTCGTAACAGCGATCTCGATACGCGTCGTGTAGGTAGTGTGCTCGCGTTGCAATGGGAAAACCCCGAAAAAACGCTGCAGGCCACGTTCAACTGGGTACGCGCTTCTTCGTATACCAGCCGCCTGGAACATACGTTTCTGGCCAACGGAGGCAGTTGTGGCACCGACAATTTCGCTACGACAAACTGCGATATACCAAGCAGCAACTCGCCATACGCGTTCGACAGCCAGGGCAGGCTCCTTTACGGCACCATCACTCAACCCAAGCCATCCAATCTCTTGAGCTTCGGGCCCTACAACGTTGGTGGTGTGCCCACTCAAGCGGGAACATTTGCGAGCTACGATCGCAGCACCGTCAACGACGTCAGTCTCAACGTGAAATGGGAGGCGACCGACCGCCTGCATTTGACGTTCGACGCACAGAATGTTTTTGCGCGCGACAAGAGTGCTTCCGACTACGCCATCGCTCAAACCAAGGCGAACTGGGCTTTGGATTTGCGCGACAAGGATTCACCGGTCATCGCCGCGCTTGCGCCGGACGGTTCGTCCACGGCTCAGTATTTTGCCAATCCTGCCAATTGGTACTGGGCGTCATCGGGCGAGGCACGCGGGCGGGACAACGGTACCCAACGGGCCTTCCGTGCCGACGGGATTTTCGACCTACCTGGCAGCGACAGCGGTTTTTTCAAGGCGTTGAAGTTCGGCGTCCGTTATGCCGATCGCGCCGAGACCGTACGTGGAATCTACACCTATGGCGGGTGGCCAGGTCCTTACGCCGATCCTTCCCACGCGCAAGTCATCAGCCTCGCCGACTTGCCCAAGTATCTCCAATCTATTCCATTGAGTCTGAAATCGTTCGATGGTGCGACCGGCTATGTCTTGCCGTACGCAAATTTCGACCCGATTCAACAGTTCGCCACTCTGGTTTCCCTGAACAACGACATATGGCAGCTTTTCAAGCAGCGCGGCGGTTCATATGGGCAATACTGGCAGTTCCTCACTGACCGCACGGATCTCGTACCGGGCACACTTTTCCCCCGCGGAAACGTATACAGCAACGAGGAAAAGACCAAGGCCGGCTACTTGCGTTTGGACTTCGGCAACGAAGGCACCGGTTTCCTTGAGGGCCTGCAGATTACTGGCAACGCCGGCGTACGCTACGTGCGTACTTACGAGTATTCATCGGGAAATTTCAATTATCCGTTGCTGACACTGGGTAAGGACCCCGACGGGAACCCGTATACCCCTGCGGGTTATTGCGCGAGTCAGACCAGCACACCGCTACCCAATACCTTCTGCTATCCCGGATTTGATCAGCAGTCGTATCTGAAATTTGCCAACGGTGCGTACACCAACGTAACGAATAGCAACGTGTTCACGAACTGGTTGCCGAGCTTCAACATAAGTATCGGCTGGACCGACGATCTCATTACACGCTTCGCTTGGTCGAGATCGCTATGGCGGCCGCCCCTAAGCCAGACCTCGAGTAATAGTGGGATCAGCGGTCTGTATGGTGGCTCGCAGTTGCTCGTGAATGTGGCCACCACTACACCTACCAATCCGCCTACACCCAGCAATCCGTTTCTCGAACCGATCAAAGCGCACAACTACGACGTGACGACGGAATGGTATTTCGCGGAAGGCAGTTCGTTGACCGGCACCATCTTCTACAAGCAGCTCACCGACACCATCCAGAACGGCGGCAACTTGCCGCCAATCTACTATCCGGTGACCAACAACGGCGTGACTTATACGGCCAGATTCACACCAGGTCTGTTCAACCTCAGTCAGCGAGGCATTATCAAGGGCGCAGAAGTTGCGTACACGCAACTCTACAAATTCCTGCCGGGTTGGTTGTCCGGTCTGGGGACACAGATCAACTACACCTATATCAAGAGTCAGGGATTCAACTACGGCCCCACCTTTTTTTGCCCCAATCAGTATGACCAGAAGAACGATTGCAATAGCCAATACTCTTTGCCTCTCCAAGGTCTGGCGAGAAACACCGCCAACGTAGCATTGTTCTACGACAACCAAACTTGGTCAGCGCGCTTGGCGTACAACTGGAATTCGCGCGTACTGGTCACGAACGAGGATCAGACGTTGCCGTTCGCGCCCGTGTACAGCGGTCCCGCCGGGTATCTCGACGGATCGATCATCTATTCGTTTTCCGAACACATGAAGTTCGCTTTCCAGGTGAGCAATCTGCTCAATACGCAGACCAAAACCTACTACGTGATCAATCCGGAAGGGCTGCAGGTGCCGAAGTCCTGGCTGCGCAGCGAGCGGCGCTATAACGCGGCGTTCCGTTTCACGTTCTAAGACTCCGCCCCCGGATAGCTGCAAGAAGGCAACACCGGCACCGGAAAGCGGTGCCGGGAGAAAAATGTCCGCTACCGAGGGTGGTCAGCTCGCAACAATACTTCTATTTGGACACATCGCTCATGCATGTCGGCTCAGTGGCTTCTGCGTCATCCACGTCGGCACTTCAGCAGCAATCAACTCGAGGAGCAATCTTCGTGTGCGTGCTCGGTGCATTGGCCGGGCTGATGTTCGGTTTGGACATCGGGGTCATTTCCGGAGCCGTTCAGTTCATCCAAAAGGATTTCGGCATCGGCGACCACGAAATAGAGTGGATCGTGAGCGCAATGATGTTGGGTGCAGCGATCGGTGCACTCGGGGTCGGCTGGATGTCGCAACGTCTTGGTCGCAAACGCTCCTTGATTCTCGGCGCGACTCTCTTCCTGGCTGGCTCCCTTATGTGCGCAGCCGCGGCGTCCCCGTCGATACTGATCGCTGCACGCCTTGTATTGGGTCTCGCGATCGGCATCGCAGCGTTTGCCGCCCCCCTGTATCTGGCCGAAGTCGCACCCGAACATGTGCGAGGGGCCATGATCTCTCTGTATCAACTCATGATCACCATCGGCATTTTCGTCGCGTTTCTCTCCGATACCGCTTTCAGCTACTCCGGCAGTTGGAGGTGGATGCTCGGAGTCATCGTTGTTCCTGGCATTCTGTTTTTGGTCGGAGTGCTTTTTTTGCCAGAAAGTCCGCGCTGGCTGCTGATGCGAGGATTCGACAAGGATGCGCTTGACGTCCTTCGCCGCCTGCGTGGCGACGAGGCGGCGGCGGAACGGGAAGCCAATTCGATTTTCGAGCAATTGCGTCAACCGCAGGTCGGTTGGCAGATGTTTCGTGAGAACTCCAATTTCCGCCGCTCGGTCTGCCTCGGTGTTCTGCTTCAGTTGATGCAGCAGTTCACAGGCATGAACGTAGTGATGTACTACGCGCCGCGCATTTTCGAAAACATGGGATACGCCACGACAGCGCAGCTTTGGTTTACTGCAGCGGTAGGGCTTACCAATGTACTTGCGACATTTATCGCCATCGCATTCGTCGACAAGCTGGGGCGAAAGCCAATTCTCTATGCTGGATTCGTCGTGATGGCTTTGGGTCTCGGAGCGGTCGGCACGATGATGTACATCGGCATTGGAACTCATGGCCAACAGATGTTCTCCGTGACGATGCTGCTTCTGTTCATTGTTGGTTTTGCCATGTCGGCAGGTCCTTTGGTATGGACACTCTGCTCCGAAATCCAACCCCTGAAAGGCCGTGACTTCGGCATCGGCTGCTCAACAGTAACCAATTGGGTCGCCAACATGATCGTGGGCTTTACTTTTTTGTCTCTGCTCAACGGGATAGGGAGTCCTGCGACATTTTGGCTGTACGCAGCCCTGAACCTGCTATTCGTCATCCTCACGTTTGTATTCGTGCCTGAGACCAAGGGTAAGACGTTGGAGCAGATAGAGCGGAATCTAATGAGCGGCCGTCGTTTGCGAGATATCGGCCGAGATTGAGATCTACGTTCCCCCGGGAAGGAAAGCGGCACGAAATAAAACGTCACGTGCGTCTTCGCATTCGCTTTGTCAATTGCAAATCATCATTTATGGGAAACAAATGCTTCTACGATCCGCATCACTAATTTTCAGCATGTTGCTGGCGTTGCGAGCGGGCGCAGAGCCCGTGGGCAAGAGTGTCGATGCCGAAGGTCATCAATGGTGGCAGCACGCAGTATTTTACGAGCTGTACCCGCGCAGCTTCGCCGACAGCAATGCTGACGGTATTGGCGACCTGAATGGCATCACCTCCAAGCTCGACTATCTGCGCAACCTCGGCGTTGACGCGATCTGGATCACGCCCTGTTTTCCTTCGCCGCAAGTCGACTTCGGCTACGACGTGTCCGACTACCGCGATATCGACCCGATGTATGGAACGCTTGCCGACATGGACAAGTTGATTGGAGCGGCCAGACAACGCGGCCAGCGTATCGTGCTCGATCTGGTCGTCAACCATACGTCGGACCAGCATCCCTGGTTTCTCGACTCGAAATCTTCTCGTTCGTCCAAGTATCGCGACTGGTACATCTGGCGCGATGGCAAGAAGGACGCACCGCCGAACAATTGGATCTCGCTGTTTGGTGGTTCTGCGTGGCAGTTCGATCCGACGACCCAACAGTATTTCTACCATTTCTTCTACAAACAGCAGCCCGATCTCAATTGGCGCAATCCGCAAGTCGCCGAGGCGATCAATGATGTTACGCGCTGGTGGTACCGCCGCGGCATCGCCGGGTTCCGCCTCGATGCGGTCGATACTTTGTTCGAGGATCCCCAACTGCGCGACAACCCGGTCGAACCGGGCAAGAACAAGTATGGCGACCCAAATACAAAGTTCCTCTACAACAACAAACTGCAGACCGAAAATAATGCAGTGTTGCGCGGTCTGCGCAACACTGCGGACCAGTTCGGTGCTGTATTGATAGGGGAGACCTGGACCACGGGTGTCGACGAATTGAAGGCATATTACAGCCCCGACGGCGGCAATCTGCAGATGCCGATGTTCGTTTCATTTGCAACGACGCCAGATCTCTCTGCGAAGGAATTCCGCGAAAAGATCGCAACCGTGGAGGCTACTGGCGGATGGCCAGTGTATGTGATCGGCAACCATGACATACCACGGGCAGCGTCGCGCTACGGGAAGAGCGTCGCCGATAGCGACATGGTCGCCAAGCTGCTCGCCGGTATGTACCTGACTTTGCGGGGCACGCCGATCCTCTACTACGGCGAAGAATTGGGCATGGTCAATACCGATCCTGCACGTCGCGAAGACGTCAAGGATCCGATCGGTCAACTCGGCTGGCCAGAGGAAAAAGGTCGCGACGGCGAACGTACGCCGATGCAGTGGACGCCGGGCGCGAACGCAGGCTTCACGACGGGCAGCCCGTGGTTGCCGGTGCCGGAGAGTGCGCGTACGCGCAATGTCGAGACCGAATCCGCCGACCCGAATTCGGTCCTGTCATTTTACCGCAAGCTTATTGCATTGCGCAAAACACATTTGGCGCTACGCGACGGCAGTTACACAGCACTCAATCAGAACGAAAAAAATGTACTTGCGTATACCCGGAGCTACAAGAAGGAAACAGTGCTTGTGCTGCTCAACATGACCGGCAGCGAACAAAAGGTGCAGATCAACGTACCGGGCTACAGCCTGAGTAAGGTCACGCTGCTGCTAACGGCAAACAGTCACGCCAGAAAGCTGCAGCTCGTGGGCGACACGAGCCTGCCACCCTATGCCGTCTACATCGCACAGCTCGTGAAATAGGTCGCCAAGGACGGAGCATCGCAACCTAGGGGACGGGAGTCGTAGGGCAATTTTCTGAAACAGTATTCGGGCGTTTGCAAAATCAACAGTCAACTCACGGAGGGAATTCATGTCAACCAGCTATTCACGTAGAAAGATGTTGCGTCAGACGGCCGGCCTTGTGAGCTTGGCTTCACTAACGTTTGCCGGCCTTACTCCGGCGATCGCCAGCGCCAATCCGGATAAGCCAAAAAAAAATGAGTCTCAAAAGAGCGCCAAACGAGGGATTGCTTACGATTTGGCTGACCCTAACGATCTGATTGCTCTGTCTCCAGGGGTGAGCTGGTGGTACAACTGGAGCCCCAGCCCCAATGCGAGCATCGGAGAGAAATATCCGAAAAAGTTCGATATGGATTTCTATCCGATGCTGTGGAACGATCCTGCCAATTACGATCTCGACGAGCTGGTGCACTACCTGCGCAGCCATCCTCACATAGATCACTTGCTGGTGCTCAACGAACCCAACCTGACAGACCAGGCGAACTGCACGCCGGACGTCGCAGCCCAACTCTGGCCGGGTTACGAAGAGGTAGCGGCGCGGGCCCGTGTGAAAATCGTGGGTCCGCAGATGACCTTCGGCACGATGCCAAATTACGGAGATCCAACTGTTTGGATGGATGCGTTCTACGCCGAGTACCAAGAGCGCAATCAAGGACGGCTCCCACGTATCGACTATTTGGGCATCCACTGGTACGACTTCGGCCTGACCTTCATTCTCAATTACATGGCGAAGTACAACAAACCGTACTGGGTCACCGAATTCGCCAATTGGCACACAGAGCAATATTTTTCGATCAACACCCTACAGCAGCAGATTGATCAGATGACGGATATGGTCAACACCTGTGAAACCCGGGACGATGTTTTTCGCTATGCCTGGTTCACCGGTCGCTTAAGCCCCGACCCTCACTACACAAGCCTCCTGGCAGGTCCTGGCCAACTGAGCCAACTCGGCGAGCACTACATCAGTTTGCCATTCACGTACGCCAATTCGCAGAACGATGAAGCGGACGACGAGATTAGCGCCGCCTCCGCGTAGCTCGCTCATTTCGTTAGCATGCCTTCAAGATAAACGTTTGGATCACAATCCTTGCGTTTCGCCGCTCCGATCAACTTTGTATCCGAAAGAAGAAGTTCGCCGATACTCGCGAAGCTGGCGAACAGCCTTTTTTCCGAGAGCTAAGGTTTCAGAAATAATGAGAGAAAGCTTCACCGGGCTAAGAAGCATTCGATGCTTGGGAACTCACGCTGTAAGGCTAATTTCGTTGCTGACGCGGCGACCGAAAGTGATAGGTAAATGCCTACTTTCTTCGCCAAATTCGCCGCCATCTATTCAGCCGCTTTCCATGAAGGTTTTGGCGGCCATTTTCCGTACATTAGCTTTGTGTTTCAAATTATCGATTGCGCATCCGTTGTTTTTATTTCGCGATGCGGAATCGCATGTGTTCGGGGTCTGTGGATATCGTGGTTGCTACGCGCCGTGCGAGGACCTGGCGCGTCTTATCGCACTTAACTCTAGGAGATATGCATGATGTCGAATGCGAAGTCTGGGAAGCGCTCCGCGCTTGCGGTTGCTTGCGCTATCGGTTCAATGAGTCTGTTTGCGTTGACGCCAGCCGATGCTGCGGAGACTTATCACGGTATAGCCGTCAGCCCAGCACCCGAGGCGCTGCACGCATGGCATGAAGGTCTCAAGGCGTTCCCGCCGATGGAAGAAGGTTGCTTTCATGCAAGCTACCCCAGCCTAGTCTGGGAGCGGGAGAGCTGTCTGCCACCTCCCGCTTCCGAATCCATTACGCCTATACGGCGATCCACGAATGGAGCAAGCGGAACTGTGAATGCCGTGGCCGCGGCGAACGCCGACGGCGTCGAAAGCAACTCGGGTGAATCGCCGGAAACGGCGGGGTCGGGGTACGACTACATAGCCGAAACGTCAGGTTTGACGACCTCGGTAACCGGCAGCTTCCCGACTGTTACCGGCGTCACTTCGGCGAGCACGGGCAGCTATACCCTGCAACTGAACACCAATATGAGCAACGGGCCGTCGGCTCTCTGTAAAGGCTATGGATACGGGACGAAGACATGCCGAACATGGCAGCAATTCATTTATGCATCGACCGGTGAGTACACCGTTCCCGGACCCGCGCAGGCATACATCCAGAACTGGCTATTTCCGTTGCCGAGCAAATGCCCGAGCGGGTGGACGCGTTCCGTTCAGGGAGGGGGGTGTTTCAAGAATAGCTCCGCAGTGACGGTGGATACTGTTGCTCTCACCGATCTCGCAAACGCGAAATTGACGGGCGCTGCATCCGTCAGCGGCAACGATAGCGTGACGTTCTATCACGGCACGACGGCGAAGGCGGTGAATCAAAGCGGCAGCACGCTGGATATCGGCTCTACCTGGAACGCATCGGAATTCAACGTGGTGGGGAACGGTGGCGGCTCGGGATTGACTTTCAACTCGGGTTCTTCGCTGACTGTGCGAATTCAAGCGAATGACGGCACTTCCAACGCTCCGACTTGCTTCCACTCCACTCCGAGCAATCTTTTTTCGGGTTCGACTGCAGAGGGCAACAACTTGACGCTTGGTGCGTGTACTGCCACGGGTGGGGCGGCACCCTACATCCAGTTCACCGAATCGAACTGATCGTGGTGTGAGCGCTTTGCGCTCGTCGGCCGGACTGAGGGCAACACGCTCTCAGTCCGGATCGAGGGGCGACGCGCGGGGTTTTCCGATGCGTGTTTGCCGCACTTTCACATATCTGTAGATTGAAGTTGGCAATCGGATGAAAACGAACGAGCAGTCATCTGCATCGGGGGCGAATCATTTGATTGACAAATCGAAAATGATTTCGCGTTCGCGATCTTTGGAGGAGTAGTTTTTCTTGCAATAAATCCGGCAGCGGTCCCTGTGTACCACAAATCGATCGACGTCGATCTCGTTCTTGATGAGCGAGAAGATCCGATTCTCGTCCGCAGCTGATGAAAAGCGCGTTTGGTCAGCCGCCACGATCTAGGGGCTGCGTTAGTTACTTGAGAAGCCGGGCAGCGGGGTTCTCCTCGGCTTGTCCGGCCTGAAAATACCCCACGACGCTGGCCACCGACCGGTGTTCCGTCATCGCCATCACCGCCGGCAACGGCACCCCTTGTTTACCGGCCTCGGTGACGAAACCCGAGCGTAGGCTGTGCCCCCCAAAATTCCCCTCCAGCCCGGCTAGCCGCGCCCGTCGCTGCACGATCTGACCGACCGAGGCAGGGGAGAGCGCCGGGCCGACCCGTTTCTTCCAGATCCGGCGAAAAATCGCTCCCTCCTGAACGCCCGAGGCCTCCAGCCACTCCAAAAGGGCATCGGCCGCCTGGTCCAAGATCGGTTTATCGGGCGTAGAGCTGGCCGTGGGGCCGGCTTGCTGGGTTTTGCTGTGCTCCAGCCGATAGATGAAGGCTTGAGGGCCCGTCTGCCGCAGATCGCGCATATCGGCGGCGGCAATCTCGCTGCGCCGACGACCACCGCTCGCAAAACCGAAGCAGAGCAGGGCGCGATCCCGAATTCCCTCCAACGAACCATCGCACGTCGCGAGCATCGCCTCGAGTTCGGCTTTCGTGATCGCCGTTTTCTTGGCCGGCCGCTCACCCCGTTTGACGGAGGCTCGACGCGCACGCCCGAGGACGGTCCGCACGGCCGGTTCTTCGCACGGATTCGTCAGCCGTTTCAGTCGATGCGCCGTCGACAGCACAGCAACTCGGTGCACGACGCTGGCCAATTTCCACGGGCCGAGCTTGGATTTCAGCTTGGCCGCGACGAGCGCCTGGTCGGCCGCCGGCGGCAACTCCCATTTCAAGCCGGTCTTGCCACGACGCGCGACGTGGTCGACGACAAACTGCATCACGATGGCTTCGGTGATCGGCAACGACAATTCAATCCCGTAGCGTACCCGATGCCAGCCCGCCCAGTAGCGTAGGGCGCTCGTGTAACTACGCGTAGTGTTCGCCGCGGCCGCTTCGGCGAGCAGCTCACGAACTGCATTGGCGGCTTGTTCGGCCAATTGTTCCGGTAGCAAAAGCTGGGAAGCCGGCGAGGCGAGTGCAGATAGGGATTTTTTTTCTTTCATACAACGTAGTGTATACTACGAAATATGACTTATACTGACGATAAATATAACTTATCGTTAGTATAAAAGCGAAAGAGTAGGGCGTCGACATCGGAGGCGGAAATGGCACGTGGCGTGACGCAAGATCAGGTGACGAAGGCCGCGGATGCGTTGCTGGCGCGCGGCGAACGGCCAACCATCGAAAAAGTGCGGGCCGAGCTCGGTACCGGCTCGCCAAACACGCTGCTACGCCTGCTCGAGGTATGGTGGTCGGAGCTGGCCGGGCGCTTGGCCGCGCAGGCACGGGCAGAGTTGCCTGATATTCCTGAAGCGGTGCAGCGGGCCATGATGACGCTATGGAGCGAAGCGGTGGTCGCGACGCGGCAGGAATCGGAAGCGCGTTATGAGGAAAGCGAGCGAGGACTCCAGGAGCGGGAAAACACCCTGCAGGCCCAACTTGAGCAGGCGGCGGCTCAAGAGGCAACCCAGCAGCAGGCCCTCGTGCTCTCCCAACGCGAGTGCGAGGCCGCAAAAGCGGACCTAATCAATGAGCGGCGTCGGATCGACGATTTGCAACAATCCTTGACCGCGGCCCTTCACTCGCTCGCTGAGGCTCAGGCCACGGTGGCCGCGTTGCGTCGGGCCAGCGAAGAGACGCAAAAGGAATTTAGGGCAGATCGCGAACGTGCTGAGGCCACAGAGCAACGTTGGCTATGTGAGGTCGATCGAGCTCGTGAAGAAGCAAAATCCGCTCAGCAGGATGCACGAGCCGCTAACACTAAGTCCGCTGGCGAAACCAAGCGTCGTGTAAAACTAGAGGAAGATCTCGCCCAGCAGAAGCGCATCATGAAACAGCGCGTGGCCGAACTGGAACGTGAGGTCAAATCACAAAAGAAGAACAGGAATTCCTCCAAACGAAAGGTAGTTGCGCTCCGCTAAAACTGCGAATTTTTACGCACAGTTCCTTACGGGCAGACGAGTGCTACCAGCGTTCGTTATCGCCTAGGAAATCTTTTTGGGCTACGACTACAACACGTTGAGGGTCTTGACGAAAAACGTCTGCCGGGCGCTTTCCACCAAGTGCTCGCGTTGGTTGGAATACCCAGAAGGCAAGATTCCAATTGGCATCGGTTCTAGGGAGAACATCAAGCAGGTCCTTGACCTCTGCCATGAGTTGTCCTTGGGCATTGAACTGAAAGTCCGGATGCAAATATCTTCCTTTGAATCGCACGGCAAACAAACGGCCTTCCCTCCGTAACCAGCGAATGTCCTGTTCTTGGTCATTTCCGGCGATGCTAGCGGAAATTCTGATAGCTACTTCGTCGCTGGAGAGCCAAGTTTCTGAGTGGAGCAGACTATCGCGGCGCTCCAAAGAAGCTCGCAAACGATCGCGCCCGTCCGTTGAGATCGGTGGCGGCAGGCCCTCATCTTCCCAACCAGCAGGTTCTTTCTGGTCGCCAGACTGAATGGGAGAACCTGGACGCATATCGTAGGATCCTTGTACGCCAATCGGGTATCAGGATATCCAAGTGTGAGAACTTCTGCGATGCATCGCTGGCTCGACGCACAGTCGAGCATGTTGATCGTTGACGGAACCAGTTTCCGAAGCACGCCACTGAGACGATCCTCACAACGATGGACAAAGTGCGGCCCGAGCAAAACTGAGAGATTTCTTCGACAGAGCGGTGTTTTTTGAAACTCACAACATTAATGCGCGGGAACTCACGGGATTACTGCGCACAGCTTCTTTGGTCTGTTTGCGACTCGGGGGCATGTTGTTTGTCGGGCGGGAATCGACTACCGGGCGTTTAGTCGGCGGCTGGTCAATTGCAGGGCAATTTGTCGGGACCAATTTGACTTCAGGGCGATTGTTGGAGCGGGAATGGGCTGTTGTCGTACGCCACACGGGTCATTCTTTGTAGGCAGACACGCGGGAACTCACAGGATTACTGCGCACAGCTGCTTGCACGAACGCCGCCGCGGCTGTCGATGCGCGCAAACGATGTCCCTGACAGCGAACTCAAGAGAAAACATAGACTTACTCACGGGCAAGTGGAAGTATCGAGCGAATAGTGTCAACGTTAGCGCGCATTTCAGGGGAAAATGACAGGGTTGCCGCGCAATGAACCCTCTGAGCTAGCCCCATGTGG
This sequence comes from Rudaea sp. 3F27F6, assembly GCF_005503555.1. Classification (GTDB taxonomy): domain Bacteria; phylum Pseudomonadota; class Gammaproteobacteria; order Xanthomonadales; family Rhodanobacteraceae; genus Rudaea. Next base: position 121,520 of record NZ_SCNG01000009.1, on the reverse strand, counting down.
ATGTGACTTTCCCCACATCAACGATTCTGCCCACTGCAGACTCATGTCGGATCTGAGGCATTACTACTATGAGTAGGAAGACCACCTCTTCTGTGCCTCCCGCCGACAAGGATTTCGATGAGACCGCAAAGGTCCGCTCTGAAACTTCAGTCAATAGAGCGGAAGCCGCAGTCAAACGACTGGAGGCGCGTCGTCTACTCAGATCTCAGTGGGTCGATATTTCTGTTCCTCTGGCGACGATCATCGTCGCCGTCGTCGGGTTCACTGGAACTTTCACCGCTTCCTATTTGAAAGGCTGGTGGGACATAAAGCTAGCTCGTGACAAACACGACACTGATCTGATCTTGAAATTTGTTTCTTCTGATGCGAAACGGAATCGCGAGAACATCCGATTTCTTTTGGAAGCTGGGTTGATTAGCGATTCGAACGGCAATATTCGGCGAGCGCTCCAGGATCCAGGTTTGTCGATAGTTGCAACCCAAGCGAATAAGGATGTTAAAGAAGACTTCTCAGTTGCGCAGTTGCGAAATGTTGTTGATGAAGTCTCCATCGCGACAGGGATAAAGGCTGAAATCGTTTTCGAGAAGATCGACGAAAAATGGAACAATGCAGCGATTACGAAGGAGTCGTCTGGTTATAAGTTAATCTACACTCAGTCCTTTCTGGACTCTCTTCGTAAATCGACACGGACAAATTGGACAATTTACTCCGTGGTAGCTCATGAAATTGGACACATAGCTCTTGGCCACTTTGATTCACCGCCTTCTTCCAGTAGCGAGAGAAAAAAGCAGGAGCTAGACGCAGACGCGTGGTCTGGAATGGCTCTCAAGAAACTAGGGGCAACCTTGACGGAAGCTTTAGCAGCTTATCAAGCAATGCCGCCGTCTACCGATCCTGACTTTCCTTCACAACAAGAACGCCTTGAGGCGACCCAGAGGGGATGGAGCAGCGTCGCACCCACAAAACGTGAATAGGCACTTGGTACGAGATGGGTGAAGTACGCTCGGTTTTAGCTGACAAGCTACAGTGCGCAGCCAGTTCAAACTCAAGTTGGGCAAACTGCCGCCAGCCTACGCAACTGGCAAGTATATTGGCGTGGAACAGGCAGCTGACGGATAGTAGAGCCAATGCAACTTAATCCGAGTGCGCAGCGTCACCAGCGATATCGATCCATGAGGTCAAGCCGCTTTGTCGTAGGCTATCCGCAAGCAACAGCTGCATTTGCGTGCCTTTTGATATGTCGCTTTCAGCGGTTTCATAGTGGGTCTGCAGCAACAATTCCTTGCCGCTCTCGTTCAAGCCATGCAGCGTAGCCACTCGTTCAGCGAGCATCGCCGTCTCGTACGGCTTCAGTTGGGCAAAAGACTGGCGAAAATCGGCAAGATAGGTGATGAACGATTCGTCGTCCCACGTCGCAATGATCTCGTCAAGCCGACTGAGCAGTTGCGGTACACGCAATAACAGTTCAGGCGCAGCGGTCATCAACCCACCGAGGAAACGTGTGGCCTCGTGAGGCGCTGCGCCGCTGCCGAATCGGCGATCGACCAATTCGTTGAGAGTCGCTTCGCTCCAACGGCCATCAAGATAGAGTAAGGTCGCTGCTGCACCGCTTACGCCGGCAGCGATAGTGCCGTCGGAGGTGAAGCGTTCCAACTCGGCGTACATGGGTTCATGGTCAACCGCCACCGCATCGGTCTGTTCCAATGCGCCGATCAAACGCCCTAGCTCGTGCAGACCGAGCAGTTGCTTGATAGCCTGGGGTTCATTGCCTTGTTGACACCGGCTCAAATCAGGAAGCAGAAACAGGGCTGCGTCCCACGCTCGCTGCAACAGGGCACCCAGTTGCGGATGCTGCTGCACGCCAAGCGGTTCGCGCGAGCGCCACAGCGTGACCAACCGATGGCCGCACTCGATGACAGACCCAATGGCTGCATCCTCATCGAGATGAGCCGAAAGCATGTTCAGCATCTGCGGTAGTTGCGAATGCAGGCCGATCAGACACGCTCGGACGATCAATGCAACGGCTGCGCTCGCGCTGCGTGCTCGCCCCTGCTGAGCGAGCGCTTCTTCCTCAATCCTCAGCTTCGCCATGCAGACCGCTTCGACGCTCGCACCGCTGACCGCCAGTTCGACAAGGCGTGCTTCGACCAACGGCGACCAGGCAACGCGCCATTCCTCGAACAACATGTTCAGTCGGCTGTTGCCGAGGAAGTCGGGTCCGCCCAGCCAATGCGCAAGCCCAGTGTCGAGATACGCCATCGCATGAAAGTAGCGACTGCGATCACGGTGCGAGGATTTGCGGTATAGATCCAGGCGCGCGTCTCGCGGTGTAGTGTCGTCGACACGCACACCCGCAACGAGTGCACGCCGCCGCGCATCTTCGACGAGCGGTGGCGAGCCCGCCGATGCCGGCACATCGCCGATGCGTGTACCGCCGAGGAACCGACGCAGATCGCCCGTGAATCCGCGTCTGCCTTCGTCAACCGCGCCTTTGATGAAGCACGACCGAATCGCATCGAGCAGATCCTGTCGACTCGGCCCGATGTTTCCCCGCAATGCCGCGAGGCGCTGCGCCTGGATCATGGCCGCCTGCACGACGGCTGTCGATACCGCGTCGACCTGGTCCTGCTCGCGCGTTTCGCGCGCGAACGACGTCAGGCATTCGAGCGCCACGGCGGCATGACAGTTCACCCGATTATCCGGGGCCGCATCACGTTCGAGTCGGTCCCAGATGCGCTGGTAGTAGCCCGGTGACGGCATGCCCGACGCATAGCCATTGAGCGCATCGAGCCGATCGAAGCTGTAGCGAATCAACCAAGCGCCCGCGTCGATCCTGGATGCCGAAACCCGCGACTTAGCTTTTGCCTCGCTCCATCGCATCACGAGCTCGGGCGTATGAAAGCCGCCGGTTACCACAACGATTGGCCCCTTAACGGCTTTGCGCCAATGTCGGACATGGTTCGCCATATGCCGCTCGCGCGGCAGGCTCAGCTCGGCTTCCAGCACCTCCGGTTCGTAGTCGAGACGCGCCATCGCGCACCACGCGAATACATCACCAAAAAAACTGCGCCAGTCCATTAGTGCCGCAGGCTGACGCAATTCGAACAGGCGATCCCAGAGTTCATGATGGTCGACACAGCCGAGCTGAGCTGCCATCGCGCCGAGATAGCGGCTGTGCGCGAAATGACGCTCCTCCATCAGGCTGTCGGTCGCGTCAGCCGCTTTCTTCTGTTCGTTGTGCCAAGCTTTGTCGCTCCACGGAAGATCGATCAGCGCAATTTGTGCGCCCAACGCTGCGCCTTCGCGAATAGCGATCCATTCCGGACTGTAGTCACAGAACGGAAAGAAAGACGTCCGTGTCTCCGACTTGTCGGCATTGTCGTTGTCGATACCGTCCGAATGCTTCTTACGCGTTGCCTGGCACAACCAGGCAACAGGTGCTTTGGTACGTTCATGCTGCATCAGAGGCAACAGATGTCCAACGTCGTCCGGACCTTCGACAAGTACGACCGCTGGCGCCACGTCCTTCAGCAACTGACGTAGCGCGAACGCACATGTCGGACTATGGTGCCGAACCGGTACGAAGTAGATATCGTCGTGTCCAAACAGCCGCGCGCGGGCGAGGGCTAACGATTCCGGCAAGGCGACTTCGGTCGATTCCTCGGCCTTCACTGCGGATAAAGAAGAGTGAGTCAACGGGTCACTGCCACAATGAGCGAGCAGCTTCGTGAAACACCTTCCATTGCGTGTCTCTCTTGCCGCGCTCACGAACCACGGTGTCGAAATAGTGGCGCACGCGCTTTGTGTCGTCGGTGCTGTCGCGAACTATCACACCCTGAAGTTGCCCGGCGATCTCGCGCACGGTGAGGTGGCCATCATTGAAGTGACGCGCTTGTAACGCTGCCGCATATGCCACGTTAACCGCCTCTGCAGTCGACATCACCGCATCGAGGCTCTTTATCGCAGTACCGTCTTGAGTGACGCCTGCACGCAGCTCTTGGAAAGTCGTAACCAATAGCGACACAACATCGCGCGGCACTTCCACCGATCCTTCCCCGTCGGCGAGTTCGCGCTGAAGCTGCGCTAGGATCAGTTCGACTTCGAATTGATGGTCGCGAATCGGCCGCACGGTTTCGAAGTTGAAGCGGCGCTTGAGCGCCGAGGACATTTCGTGCACACCGCGATCGCGCAGGTTGGCTGTGGCGATGATGTTGAAACCGCGCTGGGCGAATAGGCGCGCATCGTCGCCGAGTTCGGGAATCATCAGTTGCTTTTCGCTCATCAGGGAGATCAGCACATCCTGAATCTCCGGCGGGCAACGCGTGATTTCCTCAAAACGCACGATTTTGCCAGCGCGCATGGCCTGATAGATCGATGAAGGAACCAAGGCGCGCGCGCTTGGCCCTTCGGCAAGCAGTAGCGCATAGTTCCAGCTGTACTTAATATGGTCTTCGGTCGTCCCCGCTGTGCCTTGCACAATAAGTCCGGAGTCGCCACTGATCGCAGCGGCCAACATTTCCGATAGCAACGATTTCGCAGTGCCCGGCTCACCGACCAACATCAGGCCTTGATGGCCCATCAGCGTGACGATGGCACGATCGACCAGGGGATCGTCGCCGTAGAACTTGCGGCTCACATGCAAGGAAGAATCACCGAGGATAAAGCGACGTACGGCGCGCGGCGAAAGCCTCCAGCCCTGCGGACGAGCATCGCGGTCAGCCGAGGCTAGGCGCTCCAGTTCTTCGGCATAACGTTGCTCGGGTGCAAGGCGCATGGCACGCTCGGATGAGGTATGCATGACGTCGGGAGACTTCGCTTTCATCAGTAGTGCCCCATGTTCGGCAATATGATTGATGCACTGGTTCGAGCCTGCGGAGCGGCTACCATGGCATCTTCTTTTCCCAATCAGGATCGAAGCCTACGCAAGCTTGTGCTGTCGCAAGATAGTCGGCGTAGCCCTCGGCAAGCAGTACCGGTGGGACGCGTTCAAGTGGGAATGCGCGGTCCGACCAACCTCGCACCTTGATGTTTTCAAAGCTTAGAGCTTTCAAAGCTGCGGGCACGTTTTCTTCGGGTAGCGAATTGCCCGAGAACTCAATCGCAATGCGCACCCCGGCAGTGGAAAATTCCTTGAGATACTGGTTGAAGAAGCCGCCATCCTCGGCTTGCGCACGCTGATAGCCAAGCTTGGTGAGTACGCCGCGCACCGTAAATGTGTCGCTGATCCAGCCCAGACGATCGCTGATCTCGGTCACATCTACTCCATTGCAATCCTTGTACTCGACGGCGGGTATCTTTCGCGACATTTGCGCAAATAGCGGTATTAGCTTGTAGTCCTTGAAGTGTTTGGTCCACGCTGCGGCGGTGCGGTCGTCGACCAGTGAGGCGTGCCCCAAACGCAGCAGCATTCCATGTTGCAGTTCGATCTCATCATCGCTCGTGTCGAGCAGGCTGCCGTCTTCGGTCGGCCGGAAGCTACGTTGAACCTTGCCGTCGATATCAACTTCCAACCAAACAAGTCGCTGAATGAGACGTCCGACGATCGGGTGTCGATGTAGATACTCGCGCCATTCGTCCTGTGGCCACAATCGGCCCGTGCACATTGCTTCGAATAGTCGCGCCGTTTGCAGCTCGATGACCTGCTTGAGCTCCTTCTTGTGCGTCGAGAATTCCGTTTTCGCTTCTTTAATCAAGGCAGCATCGTCATTCTGGCGCGCTTCCGGAAGGGCTTTCACAGCTTTGCCTTCGGGGTTGCGCAGTTCGGATTTCAATGCGGTGTCCAGCGTAACGGTAAAAACTCGTTCGCCGTATTGAAGCTCGAGCTTGCCGGCGTCATTCAATCCGGCTGTCGGTATGGTTCGGTCGGCAAGTTGTTCCTGGGTCCAGCCGTTGCGCTCGGCGATTTCCTGCACCAGTGCACGTGCCCGGTCCTTTACGGACGCGGTGCGGTAGCGCCGCGAAAGGCCGAGCAGCAGCTGGATCACGAGCGGATCGTTGCCTGCGGCCACGCCTTCGAGCATAGCCTCGATTTGCGCGCGACGTGGATAGTGGTCGCGCATGAATTGCTGCAATAACGTCACAGCTTCGTGTGCTGGTGCGAATGCGGTCAGAGCCAAAACGCCTTTTTCCCCAATGGCACTGCCGAGGTATTCGCCCATCTTCTCGCGCTTGCATTCCTCAAAGACCTGCTCAGGGGTTTTGTTGAAGTTCGCCTCGTAGTACTGACGATGTTCGGGTTTTGCGTTTTTGTACCAGGTTTGGTAGTTCTGATAGCGGCTAGGGGCATTCGCCTGCGCGAAGGCAATACCGTCTTCCAATGTAGGATGGCGCGTATCCTGTGCGATGAACAGGCGGAGCACGAGGCTGCCCACCTTCTGTACGCTCGCGCTATCGAGCAGACCCATATAACGCATCAGCAGGGCGTTGCCGGCAGGTTCCTTGAGCTTGCAGGCGAGGACCACCCACCATTGCACGATGGCAGGGTCGACCGGTTCGCCGTCCATCCATTTGCAAGTGGGCAGCAAGTCCAGCGAAAACCACGCAAGGCCGATCGGTGCTTTGCCTTTGAGACCTTTCTTTGCCTCTGACAACAAGACTGCCGGGGTCAGGCGTGACGAGATGTCGTCACCCAATGCTTCCAGCGTGGTCAGCAAAGCAGCACGCACCGTCTCGCGGCTCTCCTTATCGAGTGCCTTGGTCAGCGCCGGAATCGCATCTCGATACTTCAGATCGGCCAACCAGTTTGCTGCTTCGATGCGAATCTCGCTCTTGGTATGCATGAGCGAGTCGACAACACGCTTGCCAATGTCGGGTAACGACGACAATGCCCGCTGTGCGTCGGCGCGATGTGTTTTTCCTTCGCCGAGCGCAATTTCCATTAGGCGCGGCAACCATCGTGATGGAACCGTCGGGAACACAGTGAGTGTTCGCAACGTGTGACCAATATCGAAACCGGTTCGCCGATAACCTTCCACGTCGGCCTGCGATGGCGCCAAGCCGAGGCCTTCATCGATAAATTCCGGATGCTCGGCGAAGAAGGGCCAGACGCGATCTGCAGCCAATACGTCAATTGGCGTCGACGCTTGGCGGTAGCGCTCCATGAGGCAGGCGTTCGCTACATGGCGAAGCGGCTGGTCGGAACGTTCAAACACTGCTGCGAGTGCACGAAGATCGACCGAGTTCGGTGCTTGCCGCGCAAGCCATTTTTGAAAACCGTCGTCATCCCAAAACGTTCCCCAGCGTCGAGTGCTTGCAATCCAACGCGCCAGATGTGGAACGCCAAACGCCGGCAGCGCTTGCAGTTTCTGTCCATGCGGCACGATGTTCAGCAATTTGTTGCGACGGCCGAGTGCCTCAAGGTCGGCTTGGGTCGCCTGTCCATTGAGCACACGCAATGCCACTCTCAGGTCTTCGTCACCGGTCTTCTTCAGGCTTTCGAGATTCGAAGCGGCCCAGTTGTACTTGTACTTGGTATCAGGTCTGGCGTTCCGCGCCGCCTCCTCTTCGGCGGCGACGCGTGCCTTTTCCGTCAATTCCGCGCGGCTGGCAACGAGAATGTGAAACGCTTCATCGCCAAGCGGTTGATCTTCGAAAGGTTCCCACGTTGGGGGGGCAGGGAGTTCAATTGCATCGGCGTCGCCGGCGGCATCCAGGCGCGCTAGCGCACCGCGAATCGATTCCTGCACAGCCTTGCTCTGTTCTTGAGATCGCGCTATTTCGAGCAAATTGCGGGCAGCTTCAGCAGGCTGCCGCGCAAGTATTTCAGCGGCTTGAGCGCGCTGACCGGTATCGCCGCTGCTCAGCAAAGCTCCGAGCCGCTCCAAGCGTTGCGGTTCCACGATGCCTTCAAAATAGAGCGCAGCTTCCGTACGCACGGTTTTGCCGCTGTCGACAGCCAGCTCCACGAACAACGGGACAAACTCGTTCAGCAGCGGCTTGTCTCTGCCGATTCGGCGCGTCAACTCAATACGTCCCGAGACCGAGAGTTGTGTGCGCAGCGCAGCAACGGCGTCGCGATGCGCCAGCATGAAGTCACCGACCTGCGGGGCGCGCACCAAAGCTTCGAGTCGATTGTGATAGTAGCCGTCGAGATCCTTGCGCTCGAACACTTCCTGTAGCGCAATTGTTTCGTCTAGCCCCTCATGCGCAAGCAGGTTCGCGATCAGATCGATCGTCCAAGCTGGCCGCTTTTTGTCTAAGTCTTTCGGCGCGTTGTGGTCGTTGAAACTGGCGAATATTGCGTCATTGATCAGATATTGTAGCCAGGGTGGCGTAGGTGCACCCGGGTGATCCAGCGACTTTCCGTTGTCAATGGAGGCGAATAACTTTCCCAGCCGCACCAACACATCCAGTGGCGGGTTCTGTACATCAATGCGTTCGTAAAACTCGGAACGCGCGGCCATGCTTTTCTTCGCGATGGCCGCTGCATCCTTGTCGTTGTGGTTGTGAAAGTTCCATCGCAGGCGTCCAGGCCGGCCTAGCAGTTCGTTGAGATCGGCATTCTGCACTCCGATCAGAACGTCTTCATACGAACCGTAGAGCACGAAAGCCAAGGCCTTCTGGGAAAGGCTCGGCTTTACTTTGTCGAACGATTCCAAGGCTTGCTTCAATGCGCCGACAAGCCTTTTGTCAAGTTTCTCGTCGCTACCGGCACCCGTCGACTGGCCGGCAACCGCGCGGATGAGTTTGTTCAAGAATTGCATCCAAGTGTTCCCCTGGTCCAGATTTCTATTCTTGCAGAGACAGGCCATCAAATGCCAAGGTGAGGTTGCTTACGAAGGCGAGGCGCAGCAAACTCACGGCAGAAGGACGATCGATGTGAGCGGCGAGAAGTCCGTCCAGCGTATCCAGGCCGACGGCGCGGATGTTGCGCAATCCTTCGCCGAGCAATAGTTGCTGCAACTCCGTCAGTGGCATGCGACCGGTGGCGGCCTGCGTTTCCAGAACATCCATGATGGGCGTCAACAGACGGCGTGCCAACGTAGATTCGGCAAGCGCCGGCGCTGTTGTCTGCTTCTGCCTCGACTCGAAGAGTTTTAGGATGCGGCCACCTAAAGAAGTCTTTCGTGTTGGTTCAACAGCAAAGTCGAGCGACAAAACCTCGAGTTTCTTCTGCGCTGTGCTGAGAACCGCCACCGGAATCAGATCGCAGTTCGCGTTCGTGCGTTCGACACGCACCAGCACCGTTCGAATAGGCGCTCCGCGTGCGTGTATGCGCTCAAGATTTTCGAGCCGCTCCCGTTGTGCGTGATCGACCGGAATGCCGACGCGCAACCAGCGGCCGTGGGCATCTTGCAGAAGCCAGTCGAGACATTGCCGTACTTCGTCGAGCACGGGTGCTCGTGTAGCACTTGGTCGCAAAAGCACCACGTCCTGCATGTCATCCATCAGACCCGATTCGGCGCGCAGACGCTCTGTGAGTTGCAGCCAGTCATCGCAACCGACAGTCTTCAAACGCGCGTCGTCGACGCCCCACATCGGGTCAACCTGGGCGCGTGTAACGCCTCCGAGAGCCAGCCGGCCGTCCTCGGCCAGGCGCGGATGCTCAAGTTTGAGGACTGTTCTGCTGACATGCTCTGCGGTGCCAGCTCCTGGCCAGAACGCGTGTGCATTCCACGCACTGATGCGCGTGAATGCACTGTCGCTTCCATCAGGCCGTGCCAGCGTGGCTTGGAGCAAACGGGCTTCGTCATGACACCACAACGCCAGTGTCAAGCCACGCGCACCACCTCGCGTCTGCCACCAGTACGCTCCGACCGGCAGCAGCTCTGGCGAGGAATCAAATTTCTCGAAGTCGCGACGCAGTCGCCCGCGCAGTGCATTCAGTTGATCGCCCTCGGCATGCGAAAGCGCTTCACATAACGCCTGGATACGCGCCATCAACGTCAACGCGTCGTGTTCATCCGCGCGGTGATCGCGCTTCGCCAGCAGATCGATTGTTCCGCCAAGATTACGAAGGAGGGCAGCCAAACGCGGCAAACCCTCACCTCGCGCCGACATGTTCAGCGCTAGCAAACGGCTCGACGTCAGCTCACCTATATGCGATAGCCCGCCAGCAATGAGTTCGCGCAGCACCGCTTCGACCTGCGCGAGAAAACTGCGCTCAGAATCCCCCACCCGAGCCGGCTCCGGTGAATTTGCCTGAGGCATCACGTTCGACGGCCAAGCAAGCGGATGACTCAATGCCGAGCGCAAGGCAACGAGCGCTATCAGATGGACAGCCTTTTGCTCGCCGGCAGGCAACTCCGACACCATGCCGGTGAATCCTGCGCCGCCAATCCAGCGGCAGGTTGCACCGAGATCCGGCAGTTCGATGACGACATTATTTCCCTGCACGCGCCACTCAACTGCGCCAGCGGGCGTGGCAGCCGCGCGCCGTACGTTCACGATGCCGGCGGCCTTGAACAACGGCGCCGCGTCCAGTGCGAGAATTTCGGCCAGAGGGTCGTGATTTGCGAGTGCCGCTTTGTCGTTGCCTTCCGCTTCCGGAGTAGTGGCCGCCACAAGCGCCATGGCGCGAAGCCATAGCGCGGCGCTGAGAATGTGCTTGCAGATGTCCGGTGCCGGACAATCGCAGCGTGCGTGCTTCGGACCGCGAGTATCGATTTCGACTTGCTGGCCATCCGCGAAGATCCTGCCGCAATCGACGCCTTGTTCGATCCAGCGGATTTTTTCTGCCTCGACATCTTTGGCCGCGCGTCGCAACAGCCCTGGGTTGGCCAACGCGGTAAGCGTATCGTCGTCGTAAGCACGATAAACGTCGTACCAGGCCATCAATTCATCACTTCCGCTAGCCACTGCGCGAAGTGCGTGGGCGTCAGCGCAGCAACATGCATGCCCCTGTCCGCCAAGCACTGTGCTATGCGCCGATCGTAGACAGGCTGCGTCGCCTCATCGAGCGCGGCCAGGCCTAGCAATGTGACGCGCGCTTCCGCTAATCGCTTTACTGCTGCCAGCAACGCTGCCGGCGCCGCGCCTTCCTCGAAATCGCTGATCAAAGCCAACACCGTACGTTGCGGGTTGCCGACGAGCTTTTCACAATAGCGCACCGCGCTGCCAATGTCGGTGCCGCCACCGAGTTGCACCGTGAGCAGCACTTCAACGGGATCGTGCGCGAGATGCGACAGATCGACGATGCTGGTATCGAACACCACCAGTTTCACGCGAACCGCCGGCAACGAACTCATGATCCCCGCAATCACTGCGCTGTAGATCACCGAGTCGCTCATTGAGCCGCTTTGATCTACGCACAGAATGATGTCCCACGGCAGATGACGCTTAACACGTGCGTTGAACTGGGGACGTTCGATCACCAAACGCCGACTGCCCATATCGTAGTGCCGCAGATTCGCTCGAATCGTTGCGCGCGCATCAAAGTTCTGTGCACTCTTGATCAGCGAGCGTCGCATGCGATTGCGCCTGCCCATGAGCGCATTGGTGAAATCGTTTCGCAACTTGCGAGTGATCTCATCTACGGTTTTCTGGATGGTCTCGCGTACGGCATCGCGCATCTGCCCGGACAGTCGGCCGCGCATTCCCAACAACGCCTTGGCCAAGCCAGGCGTCGGATCGAGCGAACGCAGTACAGCCGGATCGCTCAGCAGCTCCTTCAATTGATACCGCTCGATCGCTTGCGTCTGCATCCGCTCGAACACTTCGCGTGGAAACAACTTGCGAGACCGGGTCAGCCATTCGACTGCACGCAGCTGACTAGGGTCTAGAGAGCCGCCACCACCGCTCGGCCTTGCAAGGCCACGACCTTCGTACTCACGACCGTAAAGGTATTCCAGTGTTTGGTCGAGCTTCCAGTCGTCGCCTGAAAAGGGGGCACGCACAAGCGGCTGCGACGCGTAGCGACCGAGGATCAAACGCCAGCGGCGCAGGTGCTTTTCGGAGGGCATGGGGTACGTTAACAGTTTGTCGCAACTATTCTCATTCATTTCCAAGAAGTCGGCAGGGAACCTGCCACGCACGCCGTCACGATGAGTCAGCGGCGGCTACCGGTAACAACCCGGACGATTAGGAAGGTTCATTACAGACGACCTTGGTTACAAACGATTGTTTAGCCGACGCGTAGCTGCGTTGTGTATTGGCACGCGTGGCAGCTTCTAGATAGCGGTCGAGAGCGGTCATACGACAGGTAGCTGTTCTGGTCGATCACAGCATAGGCGAAGGCAGTATCGCTCGACTAGGTCACCTTCTGAGGTGCGATCACGCACCAGCCGCAGCGGCCAGATCTTCGGGAATATTCATGCACTCAACGGTGCAGCCGCAGGGCGGGGCACAGGTAGTCGGGCAGTCCAAGGTCGATACAAAGGCCGCGAAGTTCGACACCAGCGCTATGCCGCCTGAGATTGCGTACGTCTTCGACATTGCGAACCAAGCGCGCCCACGTCTTGCTGCGTCGGCGCTCTACGATGGAGGAATGAAAAACGAGGGCATTGTCGAGTTCTGGGAGGCACAGAACCATGTCATGGAACGTATCAGTTTCCGGCAGCTTCGTGCGCTCGGTTTCGATGTCGTGTTGACCAACTACGGCGCACGCTTGGGTTGGAAAGACAAGGCGCTCATTTGCACGCCGTAGCCGCTGGATCAGGTGAACCGCGTGAGTGATCAGAAGTTGCGCGAAATCGACTCACGTCCGCTCGTCCCATTGGAGCGCCTCGCCTTGGGCGGTCTGTCGAGCGAAGCGAGCCTGACCGCCCAAGCCGAGGCTAATCGTGCTGCTGCTGCCGGTGCCAAATCGGTCAACGTCTCTGCCGTATACTCGGCTTCGCAGATTCCACCGGGTACGGGCGTCATTCGCCGCTGATCCCAAGAGGCCGCAGGCCGTCTATCTCTTGATCCGGTGGCGTGCGGTCCGGTGGCCTATTTCGTCGCACGCTGTTCAGCGCCCCTACCTGTTACGATTGCCAGCCTGATGACCGCTTTTCACGGGGGGGGCGTGAAACTCGTTTGGCAGATTGTTGCCGGCATACTTATTGCTGGCGTTATCTCGTCGGCTAGCTATGCGTTGTGGTCTTATCTTGCGATGCGTGCTCTTAGTGAGCAGTTAGCTAAGGATACTCAGAAGGTTAAATTGGAGTCTGAGAATCGTCTTGCGATGCAACGGCGACAGGCGCAGCAGAGGGAAATTTCCACGCGGTTAAAACCCGACGAAACTTGTTTGGGCGTCGCTGCTGGTGGCGTCGGTACAATCGTCGTTCGCCGCGTCGTTAACGGTGTTCCGCAGGCAGTCCAATTGCTTGAGCACAGTCGGCCCGTTAAATGCGTCGGCGATCATCGCGTCGAGTAGATCTCGGCGCAGCTTCCACAATACGGTTAGATGGACCGGGCTGAACTTGACGCCGCCCGGTCCGGTGAGTTTGCCGTCGCCTCGAATCTTCCAGCCGGACCATGCTCCGGTGAACTCGAATTTGCCTTCGACCAGCTGGTCGTATACGCGGCTGTAGCAAGAGTTGACCGGCGACCGAGCGTCAGGCCGGCAAAGGCAGTCCACGTCCTTGATCTTCATCGTTTCCCCGTACGAGTCGGATTAGTGAACGCAGCAGTCTAGCAAACCACCATTTCGACGTGAATGTATATTATGTCAAATTTGTGTAGGACTCTGGCGACGCTCTGGTGTCGTCGTTCGTTTGCACGATTTTGTTCCTACTTTTTGCAGAATTTTAGTCCTCCGAAGCAATTCCGTCAGATCTTGCGAACGAAGCGTGTCATTTCCGGCGCTAGCACCCAGAACTGACGTATTTCCTTCGAGCTATTTTCCTCTGTACCCGAACTGACAGACTTACTTCGCGAGGAGTTTTCTGAAGCAATTCCGTCAGGTCCGGGAAACCAAAATGCATCTGTTCTGACAGCTTCGTCAGAGGTCCCGCAAACCAGTCCAATCCTTCACGAGTGCGATTTTCTGCTGCCTTCGTAGTCGTTTGACTTGGGCTTCAGCGCGCATCGCCTCCCGCTTATCGGCAAATTCCTTGACGGCCAATAGTCGTTCCGGCGGATTGATCCGAGTGAATGCCGCGCCCTTGCCGGCGCGGTGATCCGCGACGCGTCGTTCGTAGTCGGGAGATACGCCGGTGTAAATTTGACCGTTGCGACACTCCAATAGGTAGACAAACCAAGGACGATTGTCCGCTGCGAGCTTTCGCGATTCCAACCCGCCCAAATGCTTGCTCATATCCGAATGTGATCTCTTGGGGGGACGGTCCAAGCAGGCATGGACCGCCTATGCGGGCGCTGCAAGGGCACGATGCTACTCACGCTATTCCTTGGTTTCTAACAAACTGGATCGAACCGATTGTTTAGCCACCGGAGCCGCCTTTCTTCTGATTTGCCGTAGTTGAACCCCGGTCCCGCGGGTAGCTAGGCCTCAATTTTGCCGCTCGTCGGGGCTTTTTGCTCCCAGTCACGAGGGTGACGGAATCTGAGACGACTTCGATGCTAGTGCCGCTTTGAGCTCCTTCTCAAGTGTAGCGAGGTGCTGCCGGGTCTTCTTTCTTTGCGCCTCGAGTTGCTCCAACAACCGGGCTCCCTACTGTTGTCCTTGGGCAAGAGATGGGCGCGCGCCCTTACCTACCCGCAATAAGAATAGCTAATCGCCCTGCCCCCGCTTGCCCAGTGTCTGCAAACGGCCAAGAGCGGATGACCCTGTCCAGCCAGCAGATTTGCTTCGCCGTCGCTACGTCGTTCTCAAACGAGTAGTAGATTGCTTCGCAATTTCCCAGAACAGCAATGCATCGCCAGCTGCTCGGGCAGCCAGCATGGCACCGTGTACTGACGCCATGAGCAAAGCGGCCTCAGCTGCCGGGGTATCCGCCAGTTGCATTCTGCCCTTTGATTTCCCCTCCTCCATGGTTGCAGCAATCCATGAGTGGAGGTCTTTGAAGTGCCCTTTAACCTCATCCGCGACTTCAGTGGGGATAGCCGGCAGCTCTGCCGCCAACAGAGCACAAATGCAAATTGGAGGATTGGATCCCTCAATACACTCAGCCCAAAAACGGCAGTAAGCAACAAGACGCTCCAAGGGATCGTCGATTAGATCATCAAGCGAGCGCAGGCCACGCCGCACAGCATCTCGATGGAGAGCAACCGTTGCCGTCACCAAATCGACCTTGCTGGGGAAGTGATGGTGAATACTGGCTTTTCTTACACCCACCAACTTGGCAATGTCGGCGTAACTGAAGTTGTTGTATCCACCCGATGCCAGCAGCTCATTCGTCCGCTGAATGATCTCCTGGGCCTTCGGGGAATACTGCAATTGCGAATCTGGTTTGGATGGAGTCATCAAGTGGCAACCTTGCTTTGAACGTCTCTTTGCTTGTAAAGCGCACGCATCTGTAAAGGAATGCCAATTATCAGAATCAAAAATAGCCCGCCCTGCGCACCCAGCAAAAGCGGGTCCTTCATATCGGTCACGAGCGGATTGCCGACGGGCAATCTCCGCAAACTTTCGCTTACGGCGGGAACCATCAGCAGGAACACGCTGATGCTGAGTGAAATCGTCTGAATGTACTTCCCGGATCCCTTCACGACGGGCCATCTGGAGATGCCATAGCCCAGAAGAAGGGCCACAAGAGTAATGGTCGCAATGATTGGGCTTATCGGCTGATGCGCAATCGGATAGACCGTGAGCACGCCCAACAACATAAACCAGAAGTAGGCACGCCCCGCCCCCGTTTCAGGAACGATTCGTCCATGCTTGGTAAGCATGTAGGCCGCTAGAGGGATGGCGGGGAGACTTCCCAACGTGTGAAGCCAGCCAATAGGAGAAATACCCATGAGATCGTTCCGGTAGAAGGGAAATTGATCCTACCTTTCAGTAGGTAGATAGTCAAATCTGGATGTCCGCTACGAGACGGAAGCGAGCGCTGTGTCACAGAGGTCGTACAAACGTGCGTCCAGGGAAGGCTTGCTCGATCACGTCAAGGAATGCGCGAACCTTTGCGCCAACCAAACGGCGCGAGTTCCTGAGAGCCCAAATTTCGACCGGCGCATTCGTATCGGTTCCCCACTGCGCAAGTCGACCGCTTCTGACATCGTCTTCAACCAGCAGCTTCGGTAGCAGCGCAGCTCCGGCCCCCGCCAGCACGGCGTCGCGAATCATCATCAACGACGAAAGGCGCAAAGCGGCTGCGGGCTTGATAAGCCTCTTATCTCCGTTGCATGTAAGAAATTGCCAGACAACATCGATTGCGGTTCGCGATGCAAGAACGGCTTGGACGGAAGGTATGTCTTCGAGATGGGCAGATGGCCCCGGCATGACCATGTGCGGAGGCGCAACCACCCAACGTTGATCATCGAGGATGCGACGACCAACAAGCCGATCGTCCTGTGATGGATTGACACGTATGACGAGATCGAACCCATCCTCAACTGGATCCACCAGTCGATCGTCGGCAACCACTTCGAGCTGCACATCGGGATAGGCCAACGCAAAGCGCGCACTCACTCGACCCAATGCGACATGCGCGAGCACGAGCGGTGCACTCACTCGAAGCCTTCCACGCGGGGTCGATGCGCCAAGCGTCACCGCTTCCTCGGCCTCCGCAATCTCCGAGAGGGGCCCATGCGTTCGTTCGTGCAACGCTCGGCCTTCGTCCGTCAGGCGCAAACTTTGCGTGCCACGTTCGATCAACCGCACTCCCAAGCCTTGCTCCAATTCCGACACGCGCCGCGAAAGCGTGGCTTTCGATCGACCCGACGCGCGGCTGGCGCGCCCGAAACCACCGTGCGTGGCAACCAGCGCGAAATCCGTGAGGGCTTGCAGGTCCATGATGGACTGTTCCGATTATGAGACGAGGCGTCAAATTATTGGCACCTTCTCGCCAAAAGTAAAACCCCCTACTGTTTGTCCACGTCATCGTTGACGTCACAAAACAAGGAATTTCGCCATGAGCATTTTGGTTACCGGCAGTACGGGGACGATTGGTTCCCAGGTTCTGAATCAGCTGGCTGGTTCAGGGGTTGAGGTTCGCGGCCTCACCCGTTCTCCGAACAAAGCGCAATTTCCCGCCGGCGTCATCGCAGCTCCGGGAGATCTTGCCGATGTCGATTCCGTTCGCGCGGCACTCAAAGACGTCAGTACCCTTTTTCTGCTCGTACCGAACGTCGCCGACGAACTGACTCAGGCCATGCAGGCGCTGACGGTCGCTCGTGAAAGCGGCGTGAAAGGTATCGTCTACCTCTCTGTCTACAAAGGCGACGTCTATGCCGACGTGCCACACTTTGCCAGCAAAAATACCGTGGAGCGCATGATCGAGGCTCTCGACCTGCCGGCCACTGCGCTGCGTCCTGCCTACTTCATCCAGAATGACTTGCGCCAGAAGGATCCGTTGCTGAGCGTTGGCGTCTACGGTATGCCCGTCGGCGGCAAGGGCATCTCCATGGTGGACATTCGCGATATCGCCGAGGCGGCCGCATTGGAATTATTGCGTCGAGAACGCGCAGCGAAATCGCTTCCTCGCGAAACGTATGCTTTGGTGGGACCCGATGTACTGACGGGTGACGATGTCGCTGGTATCTGGAGCGACGCACTCGGCCGACAAATTCGTTACGGCGGCAATGACACTACTGCTCTTGAGAAACGCATGAAGACCATGGTGCCGGCGTGGCATGCCTTGGATCTCCGCTTGATGCTCGATCGCTATCAAGCCGACGGTGCTAGTGCAACAGCCGATGACGTCGGACGACTCACCCGCCTTCTCGGTCATGCACCGCGTTCCTATCGCAACTTCGCAAGAGATGCGGCAGCGCAATGGATTAAGCACTGACTATCAGTTACGCATGGCTTTGTGTCGGATAATGTTGCAAACCCGGGCAAGAACAGGGTTCCTGGACGGAAACCATTCCGGCCTGTTCTTCTACTGGCCCCCCCAGTCGGGGGGCAGACATTATGTGCGGGCATAGTCCGCTTTCTGCCAATTCCGGGCGGCTGATTCCGGCCACTTTGAGACAGTCGGACCTGTCAATTGTGCGCCGCGAAGCGGCCGTTATGTTCAGATGACCCGACAGCTCTCGGCGGCGAGCGCCATAACGCCTGAGCTAAGCGGCTGCTGCCGCGGACGTTACGATCTTAGCGCAGGCCGACATCGGCAGTCCGCTTGAGCGAATAGTTAGGCCGCGCGCTCAAACAGTTTGGTAAGCGGGTGTTGTGCACCTGCATAGAGGATGAGACGGGAGTGAACCTCATTGAGGTCGAGGCCAAGCACACAAGCATAGACCTCACGCTTTGAGTCGGAGCCAGCAACGAAACCAGGAATGCCGTGCATGGAAAAAGGAGAAACCTTGCTGACTTTCGACCAAGGAATTTCTGTCCTGCGTCCCCAGAAGCTCCTGCCTCTCAGACCCTCACGAGACATTGACCAGGCTGATGCGCGAAAAACGCCATAGAGCAGGAGTGCGAGAGCAGCAGTTACTAGTAGCAAGGCAGCCACAAGAATTGCAACAGTGTATGCGTTCGGGAGCGAGCCGCCCTTAATGAGATCAACAACGAATACACTGGCGAGCAAAAATGTAAAGAGAAAGGTAAGCGTCTTAGCCGAGAATTTCAGCCAAACAGTGTACGACGGATAGATTTTTGAAAGTGTTGTCACGAGATGATGCTGGTTTACGGCCTAACGCTTGAGCTAAGCGGCCGCTGCCGCCGGGAGTGTCAGGATACCGCAGCCTGTCGCGGCGGTCCGCTTGACCGCATAGTTAGGTGTGCCTGACCTAAGCGGACCAACAGTAGAGCGGTGCGCCAAAGACACCGGGGGCGTTGAGGTCGCTTGTTGATGTGCCCCAGAAACACATGAACTCATCTCGCTTGGCCTCGTAGACTAGCCACTTGCCGTGGCTCGTCATGGTGACCCGCTTGAGCGTACGGGCTGTCCTACACAGTTCTACCACAGACCTATCCTGAAACAGCTTGGACTTTCGCCCGCAAGGCTCGTCCGCCTGGACAGCTACCCTTCTACAACTGCAGTCATAGCTTCCAATCGATCTCTCGTCTGCGCGCTAACTCTGTCGCAAACTTTCTTTTGTACGCATACGTTGCCGCAATCTTATGGCTTTGGCGAATGAATTCCATAGGATTATTCGAAAATTCAAAGAGTTGAATTCAACGACAGGGTCATAGGTTACCGACACGAGTACTTGCAACTATTTACTACGACGCCAGTCTAGAAAACCCTGCCGTGGCTGTGTAAGCAACGTTTACGCAAACATAGGGGTCTCCATGCGCTACACCGAACTACCTTGGCCGTTCGACGAGTGGACCGTCGACGATGACGGCGTCATCCACACCGCAAACGGCTACAAAGTCCGGCCGGCCCAGTCTTCGACTGGCGAGACACCATCATCGAGATACAGCACGCCCTGGATACAGGTGGGCCGCTATCCTTAAACAGGTCCGTACGCAGCTCTAACTGCTACGCATCGAACACAGCCTGGGACTTCTGCTGGCGCATCTGCTCCCAGAAGCTAGGCCACCCTCACCAATACTCGATTCACCCTGCCAAGTCATAACACCCCCTAGAGCGTTCGGCGAGGGGAATGTACCGCAGTGCGTGCACGGGTGCACAACGTAGTGGCCGGTCCAGCTAGGCCGACGAGTCGATCTAGGGGTGATCTTGTTTTGGGTGCATTTTGTAGCGGGCAACCCGAAAAAGGTAACGGAATCAAAGATGCAAAGTTGATCGATCGGAGCCCCGTGCTTGTTTGATGTGTATTTTGTAGCGGTTAAACGCAGAGCCAGCATAAGCGCGGAGACATTCACGGGCTCCTTTGATCCGACGCCCCGCATCACGGTGCGGCTCCCGAGCAATCTTGACTCGCCGCGAACGCCTTTACGGCGCACCGAACGGGGGGCTGAGGGCTTCAACCAAGTACGCCCTGCGGGCATAAAAAAAGCCCGGCGCATTTCCGCTCCGGGCCTCGGGCTCCAAGCTCAAGCCGGAATTCCTATTGGCAGAGGTTGCTGTTACCTACTCCAGCGAGCAGAACAAGGTTTTGATTCTGCTGGCCGTCGGTACCGTTCAAGGTTGCTGTTGCGGTCGAGCAACTGTTGAATTTCAAGGTCAACGTTCCCCACGTGGTCGGATTGCGCGCCGGGTGGCTGAAGCTGCCGCCGTTGCCCTGCGCCATGGGCAGCGTTATGGTCGTTCCGGGTGTGATCGTCTTCGGGCCGGTATCCGAGATCAGCCAGAGACGCCCGCCGTTCGTATCCCAGCCGTAGTAGGTGACCAGAAGGCCGGCTCCCGAGGCGAGGATGCTGAAGCCCGAACCAGAATAGGTCGGGTCATACCAGAGGCCACTGATCGCTGCAGGATTGAGTCCGTCGGTCACCTGGAATGGAATGTCGATCGGCGGGTTCGGGGTAGTTTCTTCGATGCTTACAAAACGCAATGTATACGCGCCCGTCGCGAAAATTCCGAGTGGCACGGTCACCTCCCGGGGCGGCGGAGGAGTACCCCAACAGGTCTTCTCGTAGGTCGTGCTTACGTTCACGACAGACCCTTCGACCTTCACAGTCGCTCCCTCTGAAGAAGAGAGAGTGCAACCCTTCGCAAGGAAGACAAGGTTGACTACCTGACCCGTCACTGCCGGGTTGGGCTGTACGCGCAAGTCCGAGAATAAATTGTTGACGAGCTTGGCGGTGTACGAACCGGAGTCGCTTGGCGCGCCGCCACCGTAGGAGACGATCCAGTTCCCCGAGATCGTGTCGCTGGGCAGGTTAGGGCTGGATTCTCCGCCGTTTACGCCGAGAACGTAGCCACTGTCCGCACTGCCCCGGCAATTGAAAATGAAAGGCTCCGTGTTCTGCACGCCACCCGTGCTCCCAACGAAGGTCTTTTGCTGGGATGTACTTGAGAGTTCACAAGTTACGGAGCCGTTGCTGTTCACCTTGATCGTAGCCGTGCCCTGATCGCTGCCGATGTAGTTGCCGACGTAGGTGCCGACCTGGCGCGCCGCGTGTGAGGCGTTCGCAAACAGGATGCAGGTCAGGCAAAGCCACACGGAAAAGGAAACGGATTTGCACGGACTAGCTGACATTGAGGACTCCGAATTTGGGAATACCGTTACTTTGAACGATATGTCGATGCTAGGCGTCCCATCGGCACGAAGCCACCAGGATTCGGGAATGAATCGGTAACGAATAGGTAACGGCTAACCTGCCGGACGATCTTCGTTGACAGAGCGTTATCTTTCAACGCCTGCTTTATGAAGGGAACTGTACGTGAGTCTGCTCTTTGCCTGCTAGATGCACTTCGACATTCAGTGCTCAATCCCTTCATATCTGGGATTGCGGACCGCGTTGCGGGCCATAGCTATTGAAGTGGATGGCCACAATCTGCTGCAATCGATCCTGTCAGTCAAAATGCCCACGTCAACTTTGCGTTGAAGTTTGAAATGGAAGAAGACGATCTGATCAGGTTGTTCGAGCAGGCCCTAAACTTGCCTTTGGACGAGCGGGAAAAGTTCGTCGTGCATGCCTGTGGCAGCGACGAAATAAGCGCAGCCAGATTGTTGGAGATGCTTAGACTCGATTCGGTCAGGGATGGATTGCTGGATCTTTCCATCGAAAAAATTGCGGTGCAAGCCGGATTGTATTCACATCTGGCTGAAGATACAGATCAAACAGGGTGGCGAATCGGAAACTACCGCCTCGTCGAATGCCTCGGACGCGGCGGTATGGGTGTGGTCTACCGCGCTGAGCGCGACGACGGCGCGTTTTCTCAAGAAGTTGCGCTGAAGCTAATTCGGAGCAGCAAACTCCGAGCGGATGCCAGGGCCCGCTTCTTGCGCGAGCGCGCGATCCTCGCGCAGATGAAACATCCGAATATCGCACACCTTTGGACGAATCAATGCCTTGCTCTCAGTCGATGAAGATCGGCATCTCGGAAACCAGCACGCTGAGAGTACCGCCCTTCTTGGTGAAATCCGCTTTACCTCCTACCGCAGTAGTGCCCTGCTTCGCTTTTTCCTTCCAAGGCAAGTCGACCTGGAGCACTTCTGCACTGCCGCCGACGTCTACAGGCCGTCGCCAGACCACGAGCAGCGGCGAGCGCTGAGTACGCTCAACCCGAAACGCATAGACGTCAGGATGTGCTGAGACCGCGATGCGAGAAATACGCGTCTGACCAGCCAGCGCCATCGAAAAACGTAGAAAGCTGGTGGCCAGTGGGAGCTCTTTTGTCAATGCCTCGTTGGCATCGTGATCGAGCAACTTGAATGCTCCGTAGAGCATTGCATTCGCCGCGTTGGCCTCCGCGGAGTCGTGCCAGAGATCGAAGAAAGCCGTGCGCTGAATGCCACTCGACAGTGCGATTGTGTTGCGCACGACAATGTCTTCGGTCTGCAATGTCCTGAGCCTTTCCGCATTCGCCGTGTCGTGTGCATCCAAGAACATTCTAGTCTCGACAGGCAGCGTCGCCGCCTGCGCGCGCAACTGACTTACTGCGTCAGGTTTCGCTTCGGGGCCCAGCAGCATTCGCCACCAACGTCGGTTTGCCTTGAATTCGAAGAAACCGGGGCCGTGATATTCCGCGGCAATGATGGGTTTCTCGGCGCCTACCGCGCGCATCATGTCGCGTACGACTGCAATGCGCTCGGGAATCGTATACGGATTTCCGTACAGATGCAGATCGAACAGATCATACGAATCGCCGGCAATTGCAATCACCTTCTTCCAGAAGGCGAGATCCGCCTCCTGCCCCGGAAAAGGGTCGGTATTCGTCTGATCGAAAAGGCCATCGCAGCCACCGAGAATCACTGTCGCCGACGGATCGGCCTCCTTGACGGCTCGATAGAACAGCCGTTGCTGCGCGGCAAATTCCTCGGCTGTTCCCGACCAGAAAAAAGGATTATTGGGCTCGTTGTCGTTTTGGAAATAGCGCACCTTCCCTTTTGCATGTTGAACCACGTTACGAACAAAGGCCGTGTATTTCGCTGCATCCAAGGCCGGAGACGACGGGAAGACCCACGTCTTTGTACGCGTCGCCCACGAAGATGCCGAAGCGAGTGTCAGAATGGCTTCTTCGGGTGACGATATTTGCGAGATATACGCGTCGAGATCGACCCATCGGGCGACGCCTTCTTTCGGCTCGAGCTGACTCCAGTACAAGGTCACGCGGGAGAACGATGCACCAAGCTTGCGTGCTTGGGGCATGAACGGCAGCGCTTTCGCTTTGCCGAAACCGTACGTTGCACCCCAGGTAACTCCGAGTGGCGACGATTGGAGGGAGGTTTCTGCCAGCAGGACGGTGGAGGCGATCATCAGCACAACTCCCAATAGCGTGCGCAACATAGCATTGCCCCATAGGTGATTTAATAGATAGTCTATATATAGACTATATTATTTTCAACCTATTTCGCTTACGATGGGGTGATGCCAGCTACTCGTACCAAGCTTCCCGCCCGGACTCCGGCCGCCGCGCGAGATGATGCCAAGCCGATCGGTTTCCTCCTACAACGCGCGCACAATCTTCTTCGCACCCAACTGCAGGACGTAGTGGGAGGCTACGAGCTTCACCTGGGGCATATCGCGATCATGGGCGCATTAGCGAATGGCTCGCAGCGCACTCAGCGCGAATTGAGCGAATGGACTGGCATCGAGAAATCCTCGATGGTCATTTTTCTCGACAATCTCGAAAAGCAGGGCTGGATTCGACGCGAACGACACCCAACAGATCGGCGAGCCCACGCGGTGGGCTTGACAGCTGTCGGGGCGGAGCGCCTGGCAAGCATCGGTCCCAGACTCACCGGTGTTGAAGAACAATTCCTCTCGGTTCTCGCTCCAAAGCAGCGCAAAGAACTTGCCAATCTACTGAAGATCCTGATTGCCGCCCAATCTGGGTCTTGAACAAGGTATCATCAAAACTGCACGATTCGGAAATGCACCAAAGCCGCAAAGGCGAGCCGTGATACTTCGACATTCTGGGCGTACGGACGCTCGATACAGTGCATCTTTCGAAAAATTCTGCCCTTCCC
Source organism: Rudaea sp. 3F27F6 (assembly GCF_005503555.1). GTDB lineage: Bacteria > Pseudomonadota > Gammaproteobacteria > Xanthomonadales > Rhodanobacteraceae > Rudaea. Next base: position 97,553 of record NZ_SCNG01000009.1, on the reverse strand, counting down.
TACTGTCGATAAAGTTCGCTAATCGCATCTCAGCTATTGTCAATGTCGGCCGGAAACAAACGTCTTATGATGTCTCTTAGCAGACAACATCTGAAACGCGATTCTTGACGGTACCGATCGCAACAAGCCGAAGTATGGGTAGCGCGCCTGATTCGACTTTTCTGCAATGGCTAGCTATCCGCAATCACCGATCTGAAGAAAGATTGGCTGTCTTCAGCAGTCAACGCCTTCAAGTTGTTCGATGTCTTGGGACATGTCGCGTCGGGCCATCAGGCGCAAGGTACCTGCTGTCGCCACAAGCTCCGCAGCTGCAATAAGTTCCAGCGCGTTCCGCACATTGGACGACGAGTCGCTACTCCCGACTACGAATACCCCGCCGGGCTTTTCATGAAGCCACCGTCCAAACGACGAAGCGGCGATGGCGCGATGCATCTCGACAACCGCCGTCGGTTGTTCGCCAACCCCCTCTTGAACCAGCAATACCAAAGTGAAAATCTGCCCCTTGCAATAGCTGTAGCCGTGCAAAGCCAGGGCTTGCGCCAAAAATAGCTGCCCGCTTCGATCAGGTATCCGAGCCAGCACGACGAGATTGCTCGATCGCTCGGGCCCTGACCCGATCAATTTCGCGTGCAATTCCTCGCAACCGAAGTCGGACACCGATGGGAGCCGCAAAGAATGCAGTGTCGCGAGTTCCCCGAGAATCCCACCTTCCGTGAGCCGCAGGCCACAATATTGCCGGATCAGTGCATCCTGTCGGCGCCCGACAGCAGACAGAGAGTCGACGTCGGCATCGTCTTCGATTGCGGACTGCGCGGCATCGTCTGCGGAGACGGACAGCAATTCGGTTTCAACGTGTTCGGTCACAGCATCCCTGGATACGACCGGGCTGCGTTTTGGCATACGCTCCTTGAGCAAAATCGCTGCCGCCTTGAGTTCAGGATCGCTGCAGAATCTGCGTTGCATGCGATCACCGAGCACCGTAGATGCAAACGCCAGCAGGCTCATGCCCTGATGATGTGCCATGAATTCGCGCACGATGGAGCCTGTGGGGCCGGGACTTGACCGCGATCCGTAGTCGACGGCCTCGTAGAATCCCCAAGAGGTCAGTACGCCTTCGTTGGCGAGACGGCGCAGGTTGGCCGCCGCGGCTGGCGGATCGACCTGCAGTGCGAGCGCGCTCGCATATGGCGCAATGACGAAATTGCCCGACAGGCCCGGCTGCAAACCGAGAGAAGGAATGCCGAAAGCCCGGTAGCAATAACTGCCGTCGTATTCGAGATCCGCATACCCGGATTCAGATATGCCCCATGCCAGGCCCTTTTTCGACATGTAGGCGATCTGCCGGTCCACCGCGCCGCGCACGGCGATATCGATCAGCGTGCCGGGAAAGTTCGGCATGACGAGGTTCGGCATCAGGTATTCGAACATCGATCCGCTCCAGGACAGCAGAGCCGTAGTGCCGTTCTCGCAGGTCTGCAGCCTCCCCAGGCAAAACCATGCATTCGGCGGAATGTTCTTGCGCGCTATTGCGAGATACGCCGTCAATCGAGCTTCGGAGGCCAGCATGTCGTAGTGCCCGGCATCGCACTTGCCTTTTCGCACATCCATGCCGATGTGCAGCAGTTCGCGTTCCTCGTCGTAAAACAGGCCGAAATCGCAATCGGCGAGCCGGTCGCAGATCGCGATCAACGAGGCCGCCTCCGCGATCAAGCTGCTCTCGCTGTCCGGCGGCTTTGGACCGAGGTTGCGCACGAGCATCGTGCAATGGCCGCGCAACTTGTCGGCCCAAGCCTGAGCGCCCTCGCCTGCATCGAGGGCCAGCGAATCGGCAATCCGATTGGCGGTTTCGGCCAAGGCGATCGCATCGGCATGCAACTGCCTGGCATTCGAATCGGCCAGCTCCGACATGCTGCGCAGACGCGTTTCGAATTCCTGCGCAAGCGTGGCGTCCAGGGTTGCGCATTCGCGGAAAATCGCGAACGCGTCGCTCACCCCGTGCACCAGCACCATCGGCGAACGGGCTGCCGCGCCAAGCTGCGACAGGGTTTGACGCAATACCAGTACGTGCCCGACGAAATTGCCACTGTCCACCACCGACACGTAGGGAGGCGACATCGGTTCCAGCGTCTGTGTGTCGTACCAGTTGTACAAATGGCCGTGATATCGCTGCAAACCATCGAGCGTCCGCAGCATGTTTCCAAGAAGATCCAACAGTGCGCGCGTATCGATATAACCCAAGTCGTGAGCGGCCACCGCAGAAAGCAAGCCGAGACCCATGTTCGTCGGCGACGTGCGGCCCGCTACGGCTCGAACGGGCAGCTCGCGCACATTGTCCGGCGGCAGCCAGCAGGAACGTTCGTCGACGTAGTCTTCGAAGAAGGACCATGTGCGCCGCGCCGCGCTGCGAACGAAAGCGATGTCGTCTCCGGCGAGTCGCGAAGCTGGAACCACTGCACGGCGCCTGCTCCAAACCTCTAGAAACGGCGCCATGGCCCACAAGCCAAACCAGGGAGTCGCAGCGATCAATACCGCCGGTTGCCATCTGCCGCAGGCTGCGACGACCACGGCGCAGAACGCCCAATTCACGCCGAGCAACGCAAGATCCGGCGATACCTCGCGTCGCTTCGGCTTCGCGGATCTGCGCTGCAGTACATCGAATGCCACCCATTCCAGCAAATTGCGATGCGTGAGGTGAACCCGACAGAATGTCTTGAAAATGGCGAGCGCTCCCTGCAGCGCCGCGTACGGCAGACAGGCCAACCGAAATATCGCGCGTCCCAGATGAATTCCCAGTGCCCCGCCGATCGGCTCGTGGATCACCGCCTTACCGGTATCGAGCAGGCGCTCGGCAGCCGTACGCCCGAACTGCCAAACCGCGGGAACCAGAAACGGCAAGAGCATCGCGATGGTCAACAGCGCGGCAGCGCTACCGGCAAACCAAGCCAGAATGAGCAGTGCGAGCGCCGCCGGTTCGAACAGGCTCCTGCGCAGGTTGTTCAACAGCTTCCATCGGGAGAGCAGCGACAGCCGGTTGAATTCGCAACGCCCATTGGCGACGGGCACCCATGGCCCAAGCCACGCGGCGATTTGCCAGTCCCCCCGAATCCAGCGCTGGCGCCGGTTGTTTTCCACGGCATACGTCGCCGGGTATTCCTCGAAGACGACCACGTCCGTCGCCACGGTCGCGCGTGCGAAGCAGCCTTCGATCAGGTCGTGACTCAAAATCCGGTTGTCGGGGAAACGATGTTCCAGAAGCCGGTCGAAAGCGGCTACGTCATAAATGCCCTTGCCGGTATAGGAGCCCTCGCCGAACAGGTCGTGGTACAAATCGGCGGACGAGCGCGTATATTGATCCAGACCGGTTTCGCCGCCGAACAGACGGGCGTAGCGCGTTGCCCCGCCCTCCGCTTCCAGATGGCCCACGCGCGGCTGGATGATCGTGTACCCGGCGACGACAGAAGTGCCTTCCTTATTCAGCGCCGGCCGATTCAGCGGGTGATCGATGGTTTCGATCATGCGGCGCGCGCCGTCCCACGGCAATTGCGTATCGCTGTCGAGCGTAATGACATAGCGGACCGCGCCGATGCGGCTCGGATCGCCGACGATCAGTGAAAACGCCTCGCTGTTCCCGCGCAAGAGCAGTGCATTCAGGGCGGCAAGTTTGCCGCGCTTGCGTTCATGCCCCATCCATCGGTTCTGCGTCGGATTCCATTCCCGGTCCCGATGGAACAGGTAGAAGATCTCTCCATCTTGCTGTGCACTCCCATACTCGGTGTTCAGATCCCGGATGCCGTCGGCCGCCGCCTTGAGCATCTCGGCATCCCCCGGCATCGAGCGCTCGTGCGCATCCGCATAGTCGCTCAGCAAGGCAAAGCGGATATTGCGCATTCGATTCGACAGAAACCGCGTGCGCAAGTCGTCGACCAGCAGGCGCACATGGCCGGGATCATTGAGCAGGCACGGAACGACCACCAGGGTGCTGGCGTGATCCGGTATCTCGTGCTGGTAGTCCATGCGCGGCATCGGTGTCGGCCGGCGCAAAATCGACGCGGCCGCTTCGACGAGATGGGTGCTCAACTGCGAAACGACCAGAACGAGCAACACAATGGTCAAGACGGCGTAGCCACGGCCGATCGGCACGACGCCGAGCCATGTAATCACCGGGCCTACGCATACTGCCAGCCCGATCAATTGCGCGAGAAGGTAGGCAATGGGCAGGATGCCCGTCCGGCGGAGTCGATAAATGGACGGAATGCGTCGCTTTCCGCTCAGCGCCGCAATGGTCTCGTCAACGCCTTCGTCGAGCAGGAAATATCCGATGTGCGATTCGCGCCGACCCGTGCCCTGCTCGCCCTCTGCCCGTGCCAGTGCCAGCGCTTTGTAGGCCACGTCGATTTCGGCCACGGTCAATTTCCTGGCGAGCCGCGCAACGGCTTGCCGATAGACATTGCGCGTGGCGAAATCCATCCGCTTGTAGTGACCCGCTGGGTCGAGCGCCAACACGTCCTCGACGGCGCTGACGGTGGCGACGATGGTTCGCCAGTCGGCCTGTTCGACGAAACGTAGGCTGTTGATGCAGCGGCTGGTGCTCGTTTCGTCTTCGACTTGCCGCATCGCGGTCGAGACGATCGCATCACGTATCTTCTCGGCGCCGCCGGCAATGGATCGCCACGGCTCTTCGATGGCGTTCCCGGCGTTCCGGGGCGCGGATGCCAATGCGGCGATGAACTCGTCGGAGTACGGCGGTGCTGTCTGCCCAACGGCCGGCGGATCATCCGACGACGCCACAAAGGCACTCGCACGAGCACTGTCGACAACACCTGCACTGGCGCGCACGGCAACCGCTGCGAGACGTTCCAACAACGCCAATGCGAACATGTCAGGAAGCGCCCACAATTCCGCGAAATCCAACGGACGGCAGGTTTGGTAGGATTTTAACGCCGCGACAATGGTCTGCTTGTCGAGCCCGCCATCGACCTCACGGACCAACTGCGACGCAAGATCCAGCGCCCGCTGTACAGGCATGCCGTCGTCGTCAAGCACGGCTGGCAGTTGCCCGGAACGGCGAACCGAAAACGATCTGCGCAATCGATCGAGTTGCGTTTCGATGACATAGGCGTTCTCGAGCAGCCAGCGGACGCTGGCATTGGGACGCGCGCCCTGAGCGAGCGCCTTCGACGCCTGAGCAATACTGCGCCGGAGCTGCTCGCCGCAGACCGAAAGACGAGAAAGTCGATTGTCCCGGCGTGACCGCAATAGCGCCGTGCGGCGGCTCGCGGCTAGATTTCTGCACAACGCTTCGATGCGGCCGTCGCCATGCTGCGCGTCCGGTGAGCGCTGTTGGTTTTTCGATCGCGTAAGGCCATCGATTGTGGGAGTGTCCGAAGCGCCGGGCGGCGTCTTCTCGGACGCCAGGTCGGATCGATCGGCGAAATCAGAACTTCGTGTCATGACATCCTGATGGGTGCGCGGGCGCAGGTCGGAATCCCAGACTGCTACCCGGTTTCAGCCTTCGAATCTTACCCTCATACGGGCCGCGCCCGAGTATCCGGACGCGCCGGCTTAGTGCTATTGACCACTCAAACCGTTCTCGTTATATCTCCAGCGAGCAGGCAACGCACACCGGATTTCCCCTCTTTCGCAGGAGTTCTTCGTTAGTGACTTCCACTCCGGCGAATTTGCCGCCCACCCTGCTGGTTCCGTTTTCCGCCGTACCTGTTCGCGAACCCTTCATCGCTGCGCGCAATCCCCGATTGGGATCGGACTGCGAACAAACCCTACTGCGTGAATACGCCTATTCGACGAAAGGCGATAAACCCGCGATAGCCGACCGCGCGCCGGGCTCCAAACTCTTTTATGCCGAGCGGTACGGCGGCAACATATTGCAGGGCGGTGGAGCACGGGTTGGTTTCGACGGCCGGTACCAGGTCAAAGGAATCGGCTGTAATCCGCTGCTGGCCTCGCACCGAACCGACTTCGCCTATTCGAACGGAGAGATCTTGCTCGCGGAAGCGATACGCGAAATGATCTGGGGTGAAGTGCTGCATGTCGCGTTGCCTTACGGTGCCGTCCGCAGTCCGATTGCGATCGGTACCGGCACGTTGTGCAGGTTGCCGCCGAATGATACGTCGCACGCAAAAATTCCGCGTGGCCTGCTGGTTCGCGAATTTGCGTTACGGCCGGCGCACTTCACGCGCGCTCTGTATTTCAGGCCACGCAAGGGCGTCGACATCCCGCTGGACAGCGTGCGCGTACGTGACGCAGTTCGACGCCTGACCGAATATCTGCCGCGGCCCGACGAATTTTCCACGGACGAATGGCACCGAGTGACCGACCTCGAGCGTCTGTACCACGGACTGGGAGAACTGGCGAAGCGTTTCGCGCGCCAGCACGCCGTCGCCAGAGCAAGGCGCTTCATGCACGGCGCGCATACCGAATCGAATATTTGCCTGGATGGCCGCTGGCTCGACTACGACTCCATATCGTGCCTGCCCTTCTACGAATGCTCGCCTCACTTCGACCCGCCGTTCTGGTTCGACCACGAACACCATATCCCGACGTTGAACAAACTCTGGTTCTACGTTCGCAAGTATTTTCCCGCCGGGATGCACGAGTTCGAGGCCGAGGGGGCTGTTTCGGAATTGTTCGTGCGCGACTTGAACCGGGAGATGAAGCAGTCGTTTCTGGAGACCACCGGCATCCCCATGTCGCTGTTCGACCGGTTGTCCGGCGATGATCGTGCCGCCGCTATCGCGTTGTCGGTCGCCATCATCCAACTGGCAAAAGCCGGAACCCTGAAGCCGGCGCATGCCGAATCCGGTGGCCCCCGCCGTTTCGGCACCTACGACGTCGGTCGGATTCTGTTCGAACTCGCGCTGCACGCGGACTCCGCAGACTGCGATGCCAGGATGGCAGACCACATCCGCGACGACGAGCAGCGAGCGCGCTTGATTCGGCTTTACCGGCACGTATGGGCCGCGGTCTGCGCGAAAGCATGCGAGCAGGGTTTGCCAATCGCGAGGCTGAGGAGACTGGCGGCACTCGGTGCCTTCAAGCGAGCGGCCCATGTGCCGGTGCTCACCAGCGGAAAAATGATGGAGAAGATCACCCTGGAAGTGCTGGCTGACGACAATCCCGTCGATATCCGCAGTCGTGCGGAGGCGCTCTTGGCCGAGACGCTCGCGGAGACGGAATTGCTCTACGGCGACTCAGGTGGGACGCTTGCGATGCATCGCGATACGCAATGTCGCGTGCTCTACGATCCACGACAGGACGACTGGATCGTCGAACGAGCCGGTATCGCAGAACGTTTCGCCTGGTCCGCCGCGTTCGCCGCGGAATGCGCGCCGCATCCGTTGTCGGGGTTGCGGGCACGTTGGGGAGAATCGATGGACGCGCTGGCGCATGTCTAGCATTCGCATTGCCAAGGCCTCCAGAAAATGGAGCTTCGACCGCCAACTGGGCGCGATCGTGTCGGTGATGGTGCGCAGGGGAGCCTACGCGCCTGACATGGCGGCCGAAATCAACAACCTGCGGCCTGCCATCCTGCACGAGCAGGTGTATTTCTTCTTCGACGCCTACAAGCGCGTCTGCGGTTATGCGGCATGGGCGATGCTGGCGCCCGACGTCGAGCAACGCATCCAATCGAACCAAACGCTTCTGCTGCACGAAAGCGAATGGAACGAGGGAGGGAATTTCTGGATCGTCGCGTTCGGCTCCGCCAGCCGCAGAACCGCGGATCTGATCCGGAATCTCAAGTCGGAGGTGCTGCCCCGCCATGGCGAACTGAGATTCCTGCGCCACCGGATGGATGGGCGCCGCGCAATCGTTCGGATCGTGCGGCAATCATCGGGGACGCCACCGCCTTGACGTATGGAGCCCCTCACTTCGCGCGTTTCAACGCCGCCTGCTGTTCGACAAGCATCAGAACGATGTCCACCATTTCGTCCGGCCCGATGCCGCGATCGTGATTCATCGGAACGCGATAGACGCCATCCACCACCAACGTCGGCGTACGATCGATACCCAGCGCACGTTGTCTGTCCAGTCCTTCCTTTAGCATCGCATCGACCTCGGCCGAACGCGCGACGCGCGAGAATTCCTCCGCCGTCGTGCCGTGCCGGGCATAGTAGGTGGCGATTCCGCTCACGCTCGTCCATGCCTGATCCGTCGTGTACAGCGCATCGAACAACGCCCCGTCCGGCGAGGTGTTGAGTTTCATCAGCCGGGTGGCATAGAAGGTCCGGGCCAGCGGCTCCCAATTGTCGAAGAATACGATCGGCAGGTACGCGATCTGCGCCTTTTGCGCGAGCAGGCGTTCCAGCCGATGCATGGCGGGCTGGAATTGATAACAGTATTTGCACGCGTAGGAGAACGCTTCGGTGACCCTGACGTCGGTGCCGTCAGCACGCGCGAACGCCACCGGCGGCTCGATGCGTTGATAGTCGTCGCCGGCTTGCCAATGTCGCGGCGAGGCCGCCGCCTTGGGCGGAGTCGACGCCGGCGGTTCGCCACGCGCGTATGCGGCGCAGGCTGTCAGGACAATCACGATCCAACCCAACGCGATCTTCATTGGCAATCCTTTCGTCTCGCAGGCCGAAGCACCCGCCTTGCGCCCTGCCTGTTTCGAAATGCGAATTTTTATTCTGCCCGAATCGCCGCAATGGGGTCCAGATCCGCTGCTTGCAGCGCCGGATAGACACCGAACGCGACGCCGGTCAACGCGCACAACAAGGTCGAGATGGCGACGAACGACATCGACCATGCCACCTTCCACGCCGCGAACGCCGCGATGATGTAGGCCAACGCGAAACCCGCGAGCAAGCCGGCCAATGCCCCAACCGCACAAAGAATGACCGCCTCGGACATGAACGCGGCCACGATGTCGCTTCGCCGCGCACCGAGTGCCCGCAACAGACCGATTTCGCGGCGGCGTTCCAGAACGTTGGCGAGCATGATGTTCATGATGCCTATGCCGCCCACGAGCAAACTCACGCCGGCGATCGATCCCATTACGACGGCGAAAATCTTCTGCGTCTTCTGGTGCTGCTCGTAGAGTTGCTGCGGCACCAGGACGGTGTAGTCGGCCACGTCGGCATGCCGCAGGTTGAGAACGCGGGTCAGCAGCCTGGCATCGGCCGAGAGATGCTCGACATCGGCCAATTGGAGCACGAAGCGGTCTATTTCGTCGTCCAGCGCAGCGAAGCGGAATCGCCTCAAGGCGCAGGAAAGAGGAATGAACAGGCGGTTGCTTTCCACGTTGAGAGAAACGCCCTCGAATCGGTCGGCGCCCAGATCCCGATCCGCCAGCACACCCACCACCTGCAGCCAGACGTGATTGACCTTCACGAATTGATCGAGCGCATTGCCTCGCGGAAAAAGCTGGCGCGCGGCCTGATAACCGAGGACGACCACCGGCGCCGCAGTGTCCTCGTCACCGACGGTCAATCCCCTGCCGCTGTCGAGGCGAAGCGACGCAAGGGCAAAGTAATCCGCACCGACGCCGCTCACCTGCATATCGCCGCCGCCTTCGTCGCTGAATACGCTGAAGGCCGCGACGCGTTTCTCGGCGGCGAATGCGACGGCTCCCGGGATGACTTCCAGCGCGGCGCGGGCATCGGCGCGGGTAAGTCCCAGGCTTCGCGCGCGCGTCTCCTTGATCTGCTCGCCGCTCCCTACCACGCGATCGACGATCAGGTTGCGCAGCCCGAGACTTTCGACGAGGCGCAAAGCTTCGCGCCGGCTTCCTTCGCCGACGCCTTGCATGGCGACGACCGACGCCACGCCGAAGATCAAGCCCAACAGCGTCAGCAACGAACGAAGTTTGCGCCGGGACAGTTCGACAACGGCCTCGTTCGCCAGGGCGAGGAAGCGCCGGGTGCGCGCGGAGGCGATCATTGACGCACCCCGGAGCGCGCGCTCGATCCGGATCCGGCCGCATCGACGACGGCATCCGGCGGACCGGCGGGCGCCAGTTCAACGGCATCGCCCGCATTCAAACCGGCGACGATCTCCGACCGGCTGGGCCCGCGGACGCCGACATGTACCACGCGCGCCGACACGCCGCCGCGCCCGCGTACGTTGACGAAATTGCGGTCGCCAGCACGACCGATCGCGACGTTCGGCACGCAAATCGCGTGTCCGCTGCGCAGCAGATAGATCCTTGCCACGAATGATTGATTGGGCTGCCATCGGCGGCTCGCGATTTCGGCGGCAGATACCGGTGCGCGCACCGACAGATAGCGGGCGGGCGAATCGCGATCACGCTGCGCGGCCGTTGCCGCGACCCAGGAAATTCGGGTCTCGATCTTGTCCTGGGGCACGTCCACGGGATGGATCTCGACGCCGAGTCCCTCGTGGATCGCGGTGGCGTCCATCTGCGGCACGGCGATGTCGATCTCCATGGCCTGCAGGTTCGGCAGAGTGGCGAATTTGGTGCCGGCCCACAGCGTCGCATCCAGATGCGGTTTTTGTCCCGCCCCGTCCGCTTCGAAAACCACGATCCCGTCATGCGGCGCACGGACCTCCAATTGGGAGAGAACCGCCCGCCGCCGCCGCACCTGCTCCTCGAACGTCGCCTCCTTCGCGTCGAGCAGCGCCATCGCCTGGCCTCCGCGGCGCGACAACAGGCGCTGCATGTCTGTCAGCACCCGCTCCTTGCGCAGTAGATAACCCTGGTCCTGCACGGCCTCCAGAACGGTATTACGCGCCAACACGCCGTCGGTCGCGCCGGTATAGCGACGTGTGATTGCGAGTTGGCCGACAACATCCGCCTGGCTTACGTCCAGTTCGCTTGATCTGTCGTGAAGTTCCATGTTCTGCGTTGCCCGCTCGCGCGACGCGCGCTCGACATCGAGCAAGGCCATGTCGAGTTCGAACTGATCCGTGTCGGCGGCGAAGCGGGCGATGACCTCACCCTGATGAACCGTGCTCCCATCCGGGATCAGCCAGATCAACCGCCGCTGCGACCATTCGCCGGGGACGATCAGCGGCGTAGCTTGGCTGGAATGCAGACTGCCGATTGCTTCGATTGCCAAGATCGCGGGGCCGGCGGTCACGACTTCGACCCGACTTTCCTGCTGCATCGGCGCGGAGCATGCGGCGGCGAGCAGAATCGCGATGACGACAGCGCAGGTACGAAACATCGGCGCCCTTACTTCGAACTCGCCGGATCCGCAAGGATCTCGACGCGCACGGGTTGATGGGGGTTGAACGTCGCGGAAGGCTCGACGAGTGATATCTGCAGATCGACCACCGGCACGGGCGCGACACCGGATTTGCTGTGGACCACCGTGCCGATGCTCTCCACATACCCAGCGAGACTGGCACCAGCCCCCTCGACCAGGATGCGCGCCGCCTGCCCTTTTTTCACGCGGGCGAAGTCACGTTCCGGCAGCGCGGCGCGAACGGCGAGCGTCGCCATGTCCGGTATGGAACCGACCGATTGTCCCACGTAGACGGGATCACCCACGACCAGCTTCTTTCCGGATAGGTTGACGCTGTGCAGGAAAATTCCGTCTCGCGGGGCTGTGATGCTCAGCGAGGCAATCGTCGTACGGATCCGCTCGAGATCGGCCTGAAGTCTTTCGAAAGACGCAGCCTTGCTTTTCCGCTGTGCTTCGTTGTCGGCCAGCACGGTATCGCGGCGCTTGCGATACAGGTCGAGTCGCTGCTCTGCGCGGTGCCGATTGATCAGCAATTTCCTGAGTTCGATACCGGGAACGTATTTCACCGGCAGGTTGGTCTTGAGCGCTGCTTTCGTTGCGTTGGCTTCGGCTTCGGCAACGACCAGATCCTGTTCGTGCATCGCTTCGCTCATTTCGAGCTGCTGTTTCTCACGCTCGAGCCGCTGCTCGGCGAGCGCGTTCTGTCCCGCGATCAATTGTCTGGAAAGATCGCCGGTATCGAACGCGACGATGAGATCGCCCTGTTTGACCGCTTCGCCATCATTCGCCATTCGGGTAATCGTGAACTGCCATATGCCGTCGACTTCCGGCAGCAGGATCGGAGTTACCGCGCGCGGATACACCTCACCGTTAGCAAGCACCGGCCCGGTCTTGTCCGCGACGCCGATGCGGCCGGTTGCGCACGGCGTTTCCGCCCTCACGCTCATTCCGGCAATGGCGAACGATTCCGCGCCTTCGGGCAGATCCACATCCAACGTGAAATAGCGCCCTGCGCCCCATTCCGGGCGCGCTTCCGACGTCGTCGAGATGCGCCGGATCCGTCCGTCGACCTGCTTGCGCGGCAATCCGTCGAAGCGCAAACACAGCCGGTCGCCGATGGAAACAGCATGGCGATCGGGCTCCAGCACGAAGGCCGCAACGTGCACCTTGCCACCGCCAATAATTTCGCCGGCAAGCTGCCCGGGATACGACGTCGAGCCTTCGTCGAGGCGCGCACCGTTGTTTCCGGCCCAGTTGCTGAACGCGTGAACCAGCACGCCGTCCCTCGTCGCGCGGACTTCAGCCGCGGCAACGATGAGGCGATCAGCTTCGCGGGCAATTCGCAATTTCTCCATTTCGATACGGGAGACCTGTTCGTGCCTCTCGAGCACAGCCTGTGCCGTGGTCAGCTTTTGCTGCCGGAACGCCACGTTGCGCGTCGTCCGATCGAGTTCGTTTCGATTTCGATCGAAATCCAGTGGCGACAGCAGCGACCGCGGGATCGACGCGTCGATCGCGGCGGCGTCCAACTCGGCTTGCGCGTCGACCAGATCCATTTCGGCTGCGATTTTCTTCAACCGCAGATCGGCCTCTTCCCTCGCCGATCTCGCCGCATACTGTTCGGTGTCCGCTTCGAGCCTGCGCAAATGAGTCGCCGCCTGAGCCGCGTCAATGCGCAGTATCACCTCGCCCTTCCTCACGTGTGCTCCATCGGAAGCGAAATGGCGCAGCACCACCGGCGACACGTCGGACAACGGAGTGAACACGCTCGCCGATTCGTCGGATCGGACCTCCCCCGTGATCGCCAGCGCATGCAATTCGCGCGGCGCGGCGCACGCAAGCAGAAGCACGAGGCCGTGCGAAACGAAGCTAGGCGGCATGATCGGATTCGATCTTTCCGTCGCGGACGTCGATCCGGGGCTGGGCGTGCGCAGCGATATCGAGCGCTCCGTCCAGCCAATACGTTCCCCCGGCCGGACGGTCCAGACAACCCAGAATATTGAGCAGCGTCGATTTTCCCGATCCGGAAGGACCGACGATCGAAACGAACTGTTCGGCGGAAATGAACACTCCGATGTCGCGAAGCGCCTGCACAGGGCGTCCGGTGAGACCATAACAACGCGAGATGCTTTCCAGGTGAACCATGTACGCCCCTGCCGCGACGAAATCCATTGGCGCGGCAAGGATTTCACCTTCACTTTCGGACCAGTTTACACTGGCGATGTTCGTGCTAACATCGGAGCGCCGGTCAATGTGCACCGGCATGTAACCGTTTTCATTTTAGCCCGGAGATCGAGATGGAAAATAGATTGACGCGTTTCTTTGAAAATCTTCGCAAGCCGGAAGTCAAAGAAGAAGGCGAAATTCGCCCCTTCGACTACGCTCTGGCTCAGGTCGTCGCTGGCGGTCAATGCAATCCCGGCGGTGGCGGTGGTGGCGGCGGTGACGGCGGCGGCTGACAAACACCGACGCTGCGCACCGATTGCAGCTTCCCGACTTCGCTGATCGGCGAAACCGTACGGCGGCAACCGCGTCCGACTTGAATGCATTCGAATGACAAGACCGCTGGGATCAGCGGTCTTTTTTGATTGCGATGCACGGTATGGTTCCTGTTCGCCGCGCAAGGCACGCCGACAAACCTTTCGGGACTTTCGCATACCATTTGTCCGCGGCCGCCGCCCCCGCAATGACAATTTGAATCATGACCCATTCACCATTTCGGCCCGAGGTCATCGCAGCAAGGCGTCAATCCTGGTTAGGAGAAATTCGCGTAAAGACGCCCCTCTGGCTCGGCGCCTGCTCGCTGCTCGCAATCCTGTCCCTATTCGTCGCCCTGATAGTGTTTTTGCGCGGTTCGTATTCGCAGTACGTACGCGTCTCCGGACGAGCCGTGGCGGATACGCAAACGGTTCTCGCCAGCGCAGGTGCCACCGGCAGCATCGCACGCATTCTCGTCGGCGAGGGTGCCCGCGTGCGGGCTGGCGACGTGCTTGCCCTGATCTCGCAGGATCCCGCCGCAGCCTCCCCTGATTCGACCAAAACTGTCGCGGTCGCATCCCCTATCGACGGCATCGTAGCGCGCGTTTCGATTCACCTCGGCGACACCGTCCAAGCGGCGACGACGACATTTGCGCTTCTGCCCGAAGCAAACTCGGTCCGGGTCGTCCTTCTGGTCCCCGAGCAGGTCCGAAGAGTCGTTGCGACAGGCGATCGAATCGACCTGTTCGCGGAAAGCCACGGACAAAGGAATTCGGAGCCGATTCACGCCGCCGTCGCTGCGGTGGCTTCCGTTGCGTCGAGCGATGCGCAGATTGCCGCCCTGCGCGGCGAACCGACAAAATACCCGCTGTACCGTGTGGATCTGGAACTGCCGGGCAAGCGGGAACCACAAGGTGGCCTCGCAGACAAGCTGGCGCCGGGCACCGCCGTGACGGCAACCATTCCGGTCGCGCGCAAACGCCTGATCGCGTTGCTCGTTCCCCGGGTGGAAGCCGCCGGCACGATTCCCGCTGCCCATCCGCGGCAAGAATGATGCGTTTTTTCAAACGTCGACGCGTCCCCCTGCTGTGGCAGACCGAGGTCGCCGAATGCGGCATTGCCTGCCTTGCGATGATTGCGGAATACCACGGTTCGCCGCTGACGCTGGACGCCATGCGCGTGCGCTATCCGCAATCGCTTCAGGGGGTCACCCTGGCGCACCTGATGCAGATTGCCGGCGAAATCGGGTTCGTGACGCGGCCGGTGCAAGCCGATCTGACCGCCCTGCCGCGGCTGAAAACGCCTTGCATCCTGCATTGGGACCTGAGCCACTTCGTCGTCCTTGCACGTGCGACACGCCGGTTCGTCGAGATACACGATCCGGCCGGCGGCACCTCCCGGCTAAGCTATGCCGAAGCGTCACGCCATTTCACCGGCATCGCTCTGGAGATCGAACCGGCCGACACGTTTGAGCGCTGCCGGCGCGAATCCCGCGTTTCCCTCGGTGCGCTCACCGGCAGCATCGTCGGCCTGAAACGCGCGCTGTTCAACATCCTGGCGCTGGCTCTCGGCCTGGAGGCGGTGACGTTGCTGGCTCCGATCGCGACGCAGATCCTGCTGGACCAGGTGCTACCCACCGACGACCGCCGCCTGCTGCTGGCGGTATCGCTGGGTTTCGGTGCACTGCTCGTTTTGCAGGCCTGCCTCGCGGCCCTGCGCAGCTGGTCGCTGATCGCACTGGGCGCCGACACTGCATTCGGATGGAGCCGAAACATGTTCCGGCACTTGCTGAACTTGCCGGCGCCGTATTTTTCCAACCGCAGCCTGGGCGACATCCTGTCTCGGTTCGATTCGATCAACACCATTCAGCACACATTGACCCACTGGTCGGTCGAGGCGCTTTTGGATGGCGTGATGGCCTGCGTCACCGCAGCCATGCTGATCATCTACAGCCCCGTGCTCGCGACCATACCATTCGTAGCATTCGCCTTGTACATGGCGGTCAGGATTGCCACGTACGGCGCGTTCAGATCGGCCAACCTGAAAAGTATACAAAATGCGGCCTCCGTCCAATCCTTCCTGGTCGAATCCGTGCGCGGCGTGCAAACGATAAAGCTGCAGAACGCGACGGAATCTCGCGCGTCGAATTTTTCCAACGTCACGTTCCAATCGGTGCAGAGCAAGGTCCACGTCGAACGGTTGACGGTGCTGTTTACGGGCGCCAGCACCCTGATCGCCGGCTTTCAGCGACTGGGCGTGCTGAGTTTCGGCATCGCGATGGTCCTGGACCGTGAGCTGACCGTCGGTGCCCTGATGGTGTTCCTCCTGTACAGCGGCCAGTTCAGCGATCGCGGCGCCAAGATGCTCGACTATTTCATCGAGCTCCGCATGCTCCGGTTGCAGACCGAACGCCTTGCCGACGTCGCCCTGAATGCGCCCGAGGACGATGCGCCGAATCCCGCTGTCGTCGTACCGCAGACACCGTCGATCGAATTCCGTGACGTGAGCTTCCGCTACGATCTCGGCGGCCGCTTCGTCATTCACGGCTGCTCGTTCATCGTCCATCCGGCGGAAGTCGTCGCCATCGTCGGTCCGTCCGGATTCGGCAAGACCACCCTGATAAAACTCATGCTCGGGCTGTTGGAGCCGGAGAGCGGGGTGATCCTGATCGGCGGCGTCGACATTCGGGAAGTCGGCAAGAGCCGCCTGCGGACGATCGCGTCGACCGTGCTGCAGGACGACCAGGTTTTCATGGGCACCGTCGAGCAGAATGTTCATTTCTTCAGCCAGGACGCCGACCTCGATCGGGTCGTCGAAGCCGCGACGATCGCTGAAATACACCACGAGATTCTTGCGCTGCCGATGGGATATCAGACCATCGTCGGCGATCTCGGCTCCACGCTGTCGGCGGGACAAAAACAGCGCCTGCTGATGGCCCGCGCCTTGTATCGACGACCACAGGTTCTCATCCTCGACGAAGCGACCAGCCATCTCGACGTTCCGAACGAACGCCTGGTGTGCGACGCGCTGCGCAACGTTCGTATCACCAGAGTCATGGTCGCCCACCGGCCGGAAACAATCAGGATGGCCGACCGGGTACTGATCCTCGAAAAAGACGGGACCATCCAAGCCGAAGCAACACCGCCTCTCCAAGATCTCTCTGAACAACATCGCCAGGATCATTCGTATTCGCGAGATCGGCACTGATCTGCAAACAACGATCGACCGATGACTCTTGCCGAACTCAGCCTGAAGCGCCCCGTCACCGTGATCATGGTGTTCGTGTCGATGACGGTAGTCGGCCTCATCGCGGCGTTTCGCCTGCCACTCGAACTCGTGCCCGATTTCCAGGCGCCGTTCCTTGATGTGGTCCTGCCGTATCCGGGGTCCACGCCGTCGGAAATCGAACGCACGATCACGCGTCCGGTCGAGGATGCACTGGCTACGCTTACCGGTGTTCAGCGCATCAGTTCGCTGTCCAGCGCCGACAGTTCGCAGATTTCATTGGGCCTAAAATTCGGCCAGGACACGTCGCTCAAGGCGATCGAAGCGCTCGGCAAGATCGATGCGATCCGCAAGGACCTCCCTAACGACCTGCCGCGCTTCTACGTGCAGAAATACTCGACGGGTGCGACGCCCGTGCTCGTCCTCGCCGTGTCGAGTGACCGCGACCTGACGTACGCCTATGAACTTCTCGACAGTCGCCTGCGCAAGCCGTTGGAACGTGTGCCGGGTATCGCCAAAGTCGAACTGCTCGGCGCATTGCCGCGCGAAGTGCAGATCGCGGTGTCGTCCGATCGTCTCAACGCAACCGGTGTGAGCCTGACCGATCTTTACCAGAAGTTGTCCGCCGCCAATTTCTCGGCAACCGCGGGGTTGATCAGCGACCGCGGTCAGCGCCTGCAGGTGCGACCGGTCGGCGAATGGCAAAGCGTCGACGAGATCCGCCGCCTGGTGCTCGACGCCAGCGGCGTGCGCCTGGGCGACGTGGCCGACGTCGGACTGCGCCCTGCGCGCGCCGATTATCGGTTGCTCCTCGACGAACACCCCAGCATCGTGCTCGTGCTGCAGAAAGAGCGGGCGGCGAACATCGTCGACGTCAGCCGTGCAGCGCTCGCCGAACTCAATAGCATC
This sequence comes from Rudaea sp. 3F27F6, assembly GCF_005503555.1. Lineage (GTDB taxonomy): Bacteria > Pseudomonadota > Gammaproteobacteria > Xanthomonadales > Rhodanobacteraceae > Rudaea. The sequence goes on along the minus strand of NZ_SCNG01000009.1, from coordinate 79,776 downwards.
ACGGCGTCGAGCGATATGCACGGCATCCGCGTCGTCACCTTGTGGGACGCGGGAAAGTCGATCACCGAAAGCCTGCGTCAGCTCGGCCAGGCCGGTTTTGAGGGCACGCTCCTGTCGATCTTCGTGCTGTTCTTTTTCCTGCGCGACTGGCCTTCGACGATGATGGTATCGCTGTCGATTCCGATCTGCTTCATCATCACGCTGGGCTGCATGCAGATGTTCGGCATCACGCTCAATCTTCTGTCGATGATGGGCCTTCTGCTCGCGGTCGGCATGCTGGTCGACAACGCCGTGGTGGTGGTGGAAAGCATCTATCATTTCCGCGAGCGCTATCCCGATCGGCCTTGGTATTGCGCGGTGCAGGGCACGCAGATCGTCGGTATCGCAATCGCGGCCGGCACCCTGTGCAGCGTGATCGTATTCCTGCCGCTCGTATTCGGCGAGCCCAACCAGTTCAAGGTGCAGCTTTTCCAGATCGCGGTATCGATGGCGATTGCGCATCTGTCGTCATGGCTGGTCGCGATCAGCCTCGTGCCCATGCTATCGGCCAAGCTGCCGCCGCCCAAATTCATCGGTCGCAACGGCCTGGTTGCCCGTATGCTCGTGCGCTACGGCCGATGGGTTGGCTGGACGCTGAGCCACCGTCGTTGGACGATGCTCGGCCTGCTGTTGTTGATGGTCGCAAGTGCGATACCCATCGGCGCCACCAAGGTCGACATGAACGGCGACAGCGAACCGTCGATGCTGCACTTTTACTACCGCTTCAACGGCTTCTATACGCTGGACGAAATGAACCGCGGTATCGCGCAGGTGGAAAGCTACCTGTCTGCGCACCGCGATGCTTTTCACATCCGCAACATGTACACGTCCTTCAATGAAGCAGGACAGGCAAGCACCGATATTTATCTCGACACCGGGCGCGGCGAGAAACTCGACATCAAGAAAATTCAGCAAGCCATCCGCGACGGCATGCCGAAGCTCGCGATCGGCGAGGTTCTCTTCAGCGGCGACAACGGCCGCAGCGACGGCGGAAACTCGATGGGCATCGCGCTGATAGGCGATTCGCGCGTGGCGCTGGAGGATCTCGCGCGCAACGTCGTGCAGGTCCTGCAGCAACAGCCGAGCCTTCGCGACGTTCGCACTTCGACAGGCAGCAGCAATCAGGAGATCGCCATTCATGTGGACCGCGAAAGAGCCAAGACCTATGGGTTCTCCGCGAACGACATAGCGCGCCATATCGCGATCGCGCTGCGCGGTCAGCAACTCAAAGATTTTCACGGCAGCGATGCGCAAGTGCCGGTGTGGCTGCGGTTTGCACAGACCGACACGCGCAGCCTCGCCGACCTCGCCGGCTTCAAGGTGCGCAATGCCGAGGGTGTGGAAGTCCCCCTGATGGCGATGGTCCAGGCTCAGGCGGTACAGGCGCCTGCCGCGATCGAGCGCATCAACCGGCAGACGTCTCTCGGCATAGTCGCCAACCGTGCCGACGGCAAGACCAGCGACGACGCGCGCCGTGACATCGAACGCGCGATGAGCGGGATAACGCTGCCTGCGGGGTATCGCTGGAATTTCGGCGAAAGTTTCGATCTCAGCGAAGAGGGTACGCGCACGATGCTGTTCAACGTGCTCGTGGCGCTCGTGCTGGTCTACGTGGTGATGTGCGCGATGTTCGAGTCGCTCATCTATCCGGCTGCGATCCTCACGACGTTCGTGTTCTCCGTTCTCGGCATCTACTGGTTCTTCTGGATCACGGGCACCGTTTTCACGTTCATGTCATTCATCGGTGTGCTGATTCTGATGGGCGTCGTCGTCAACAACGGCATCGTCATGATCGTGCACATCAACCACCTGCGCCACAACGGTCTGGTACGCCGCGATGCGCTGGTCCAAGGTGCCAAAGATCGCCTGCGGCCGATTCTCATGACAATGGGAACGGCGATTCTTGGCATGGTGCCGCTGTGTTTCGAGGGCGCGAGTCTGGGCGGCGACGGCCCTCAGTACTACCCCATGGCGCGCGCGATCGTCGGCGGCTTGGTGTTTTCCACGCTGGTGAGTCTTCTCGTGCTGCCAACGATCTACTCGCTGCTCGACGACATGAGCCGGTGGAGTAAGTGCGTGCTTGCCGACGCACGGGCGAGCCGCCTGCCTCAACTACGCTCGCAGACTGCACCGGAGGGGATCGGAGGGATCAGAGATTGAGCGTATAGAGCCAAGTCTCGGTAAGTTGTTTTTCGCCGGAGCGCAGGCAAACGCGCATGTCGATCGGCGCGCCGGGACCCGCAACGATGTCGAAATAAATTCGCCAGTGGCCGGGGGCGCCGTCGGGGACCGCCTCGACTTCGTGATAACTGATCTGGCCACGCGAAATCCAGATCGAGTCCTCGAGTGGTGGCGATTTTTGGCTCAAGCTGGCGAGCGGACCGCCGAGGAATTCGACGACGACTCTGGTCGAGTCCTCCTGGCCAAACTTGCCGCCCCGACCCAGGCGAGTAGAGACACAGGGAGCGAGCATTGGGGCAGGCTCCTCAGAAGTCCAAAGCAAGCGGTAGTGCAAGCGATAGCTCGCGCCGGCGCGGGCCGGCTCTTGAGGTACCCACATGGCCACGATGTTGTCGTTGCTCTCTACGTCGGTCGGAAGCTCGATGAGTTGTACTGCGCCCGGGCCCCAACTGCCGATCGGTTCGACCCAAACGCTGGGCCTGCGCTCGTAAAACACCCCATCAAGGTAGTGGTCGAAATTGCGGTCGCGTTGAAGCAACCCGTAGCCCTTGGGATTCTTATCGAGAAACGCCGAGGCCGTGGTATGCGGCGGATTGATCAGTGGACGCCAGATGCGCTCGCCTCGCCCGTTCCACATACTCAACCCATCGGAGTCGTGCACCTCGGGACGCCAGTCGACCGCCGTGGACTTGATCGTCTCCGAGTACCAATACATCGACGTGAGTGGCGCCAAACCGAGACGCTCGACATCCTTGCGCAGGAACAGCGCGGCCTCGACTTCCATGTGCACCGCGCGTTCGCGTCGCAACCGAAAACGGTACGCACCTGCGATGCTCGGTCCTTCGAGCAGCGCGCAGATTGTCAACTCGTCGTCGTCGCGCGCCGGCACCTCGAAGTAAAAGCGCGTGAATACTGGAAACTCCTCGCTGCGACCAGTCACGGCCGTGTTCACCGCGACTCCGCGGGCCGAGGTGCCGTACTGGGACAACTCACCGCTCATGGCGCGGAAGTACGACGCGCCCAGGAATGCGGCCCAATCCTCGTCTCGCCAGTTGAGTTTGCCCTTCCCGGCGAGACGGCTTGCCTGAACGTGGAAGCCAGCAAAACCTACGTCCGCAGGTAGTTCATGCGCCGGGCTATCGGCTCGCATGTCGAAGTTCGCGCGATCAAAGACAATCTCGCGCGCCTGCCCGCCTTGCGCGACAAACATGCGCACCGGCACGCGGAAAAAGTGTCCGACATGAAAGAACGTGATCGGGTATGCGCCAGGCCCGTTCAGAAAAAGCGCTTTGTCGGACTTATACCGGATCCTCGAATGCTCCTCGTAACCGATGCGCTCCATAACGTCGCCCGGCAAGACGGGAGGTGGTACGTAGTCTGCCGCGGCTAACTTCCGAGCGGTTTCCACGAGCCCCTCATAATAAGAGTAGGGCTGCGCATCGCGCGTATGTAGCGCCCCAAGAGGATCGATGGGCGGTGTCGGTGCTGCGGCGCCTGATCTCCCCTGCCCGCGCGCAGCGGCGCGAGGTGTTTTAGCAAACGCCAACGCGGCCGCAATAGCGAGAATGGCTCTCCTGCGCTGGATCATAGGGGATAGCGACAATGGCGTGCGGGCCACTTTAGAAACGTCGCGCACTGGTTTGGAATGTACATGCCGAGCGTCCATCCAATTGAGGAATCAATCATTCTGGTCGAACGATACCCTTGTTGCGTTCCATCGAAAAAGTCATTCGTTCGCTGCGAATGGTGACATTCTCGACGTCCTGATCTTGAAGCGAGGAGCGCGCACTGAATCACATTTTTTAAATTTGAGGCAATTGGTCATCCGAATGGTATTGAAAACTGTAGCAGTGTTGGAGTAAAAAGTAATTGATAAGAAATCATGTAACCGTTTCCATTCGGTCATTTTCGCATGTGCGGCAACTTGGCAAGGATGCTGCTTCTTATTTGAATTGGATGGGTCCGGATCGAAGCTAAAGTCCCCTTGGTAGACCAATCAACCCGTTATCCGCATAGGAGACGCCCTCATTGAACTTTCCATCGATGAGTACTGCTACCCAATGAAATTGATGATTCATCAATGACCAGGATGCAAACGATCGAGGGCGACGGGGTCGGGGCAACGATACGGTTGCGGAAGGCCGCCTGCTTGATCGCCGCTCGCGAAAAGCAGATGGCACGACTCCAGGAGGAATTCCGGAAGCTCCTGATCCAGAGTGCCGAAATCACCGTGGATGGCCACGACCTCCCTGACATTGTCGAGACGATCGACGAGCCGGTGGAGGAAATGGAATTCGGTCAGCGAACCCACACGGTTTGGCACAAGTGGGTGACACTCGCCGCCGTGGCGGCGGTAGTGGCTCTCATTTTCGCCCCCTTCCCGCTATTCGTCTCAGGATTGGGGAAAGTACTCCCTTCGCGCAGCGCCGCCATTAATGCGCCATCGCCCGGCGCAGCGTCAGTGATACTGCTGGCCGTCGATGAAAGTCAGGCGATTGGCGTCAAGCCTGGCATGCCGGCGACTGTGCACTTCGGCGCGTTGCAGGGCCGTGCTTTCAAAGGGACTGTCGAAGGTGTGGGCGGAATGCCTGCGACTGAGCTTGCCGATGGCTCACGGATCGTACAGTCCTCAGATGCCGCCCAGACTGCGCCGGTAAATGCAGGCCGCGTGCATGTGCGCATCCGGCTCGACGAGCAGCCGCCCGAAAATGTTTACGGCACGGACGCGAACATGCAGATCTACTACGGACGATTCCAGATCGGCCAATGGATCGTGCGAACGCTGGCGGGATGATGAAATCCAGCCAAACACATCCTTGGTACCTGCGACCTTCTTTCTTCGTCGGACTCATGGTCGCGTGCGCCGCAGTGGCCACCGGCATGTTCGGCTACTTCTCGTGGCGTGTCACCGGTGGCAGCGTCGCACACGTGTTGCTCTGGCTTTGCCTGCTACCCCTGCTCTTCAACAATGCTTGGATGTTGTGGCACGGCGTGTATTACTGCTTTCTGCGGGACGGCGTCGTCTTCGCCGAGCAACCCCTGGCTAGGATCCCGAAGACGGCGATCATCTTTTTCGTCCGCAAGGAGTCGACGGGTCTCTTCGAACGTCTGGAATATTCGTACCGAAACAATTTTCTGCCGAACGTTCATCTGTGGATCGTGAGCGGCGAAGCGCCGGAGCGCTACATCAGGTACGAGCAAGACGTACTCAGCCGCCTGCGCGCGATCTTTGGTGACCGGCGCGTGCACTGGATGCACAGCGAGAATCCCGCGAACAAGAAACGCGAAATGATGGAGCTGTGGCTGGAGAAGTACGAAGGCGAGTACAAGTATTTCTTCGCCTGCGACGCCGACACGATGGTGCCCAAAAACACCCTGCTTCGGCTGCTGCGCAAGGCGGAGCATCCGGACAACCAAGACATCGGCTGCTTCCAGGCGAACACCCAGGTAGGCAGCGCGTGCACCTACTTCGCGGACAACAATCGCAACGCCGTCGCCATACTGATGGAGCTGTACCTGAAGGTCAGGCAGGTCGTATTCGGCGAAGTGCTGTCCTTCGGGCACAACTATTTGGGCGTGTGCTCCGTGATGAAGCACCTCAACATCCCTTCGGATGTGCTGAGCCACGATATCTGGGATACCGTCTACCTACGTCGGCGCGGATATCGCACCGTGTTCTGCCAGGACATCATCGCCTACGAGGAAAGCCCCTCGAACTATGTCGAAGAGCGGCGTCGCAACATCCGCTGGATGAAGGGCGATCTCGAAACATTCTTTCTCCTATTCGAGCGCGGCATTCCGCTCAGAACGCGATTCCTCGTCTATTTGAATCTGCATGCATATATCTCGTGCATCGGGCTGTTCGTGCTGTTCAACGTCATCACATTCACCGACCTCGGCGGTTACTCCCTCGCGGGTCGCGCCCTGATAACGCAGCTCCTGTTGGGCTTTGGGGTAATTGCCATCATTCTGGCGCATCGTCTCGTCATTGCGCGATGTTGGAATGACGTCAAGGAAATCTTTAAGGAAATCGTCGTCTCAACATTGGTCGCGGGAAACAACATTCTCTACGTCATGGTGGATCTGGTTCTGGTGATGACCAATCGCCAAGGCTGGAATCTGTGGGATGCGATGCTCAAGAATCCGCGGAAGGGCGTGTCGTGGCGGCAGGCTGCCGGCGCTTTGTGGCCCGGCACGGTCGTCGGGTTGTGTTGGATTGGCTGGCTGCTGGCGCACGGAGAGTTCTCCAAACTCGTCTGGAGCAGCCCGATCGTGCTTGCGTTCGCGCTCTCCATTCCGACGACCTACTTCACCTCCAAAGAGATGCCGTACCGCCGGGCGGGCAGCACCCTGTCCGTGGACAGGCAGCACCAACAATGAGCCACGAGACGCCCACGATCGCGGTAGTGCTGTGCGCGGGATTGGGCACTCGCCTGAAGGGCGTCAACGATGGGCCAAAAGCGATGGTCGACGTTTGCGGTTATCCGTTGCTGCATTACCAACTCCGGCAGCTTAAGCGCTGTGGAGTCCGCGACGCTTGGATCAATCTTCACGACCGTTCAGAGGTGATCATGAATCACTTCGGCAACGGCCGTGACTGGGGCATCCGGATTCGGTATTGGCACGAAAAGCATTTGCGCGGAACGGCGGGAGCGCTCTCGCCGATGCGACGGGAGCTCAAGTCGACCTTCCTCGTTGTCTACGGCGACGTGCTCCACCGACTCAATTATCGCCGCTTCTTGAAAGCGCACTACGCTCGAAGAGCAACCGCCACGCTGGGTGTTTACCGTGTGCCCGACCCGTGGAACTGCGGGGTCACCGAAATCGGCCGTAACGGCAAGATTGAAGGCTTCGTGGAAAAGCCGCAGAGAGAGGATTGCGGATCGCCTTGGGTGAACAGCGGCGTCTATGCCCTCGAGCCCGAGGTGCTCCGGTTTGTTCCGTCACACCGCCCGGCGGATTTTGGCCGCGACGTCTTCCCGCAGATGTTGAGCGCGGGAAAACATCTGCATGCCTATCGCGTCCGCTCAGCCATGGTCGATGTGGGAATTCCCGAGAAATACCGCATCGCGCAGACCCTCGCCGCGCAAGGTACTTGGCAGCCATGATCATCTCCAAAGCACCCGTGCGCGTCAGTTTCGGCGGAGGCGGCACCGACCTGCCTGCGTACTTTCGAGAGCACGGCGGCGCCGTGCTCAACGCCACCATCGCCAAGTACACCTACGCTGTGCTGTCCGGTTCCGACCGGCCGTCGATCGACATTCATTCGGCGGACTACAAACTCGATTATTGCTATGACGCGCACAACGTCGCGCAGACCGCGCACGTGCTCGACATACCAAAGACGGTGCTCCAGCGCTACAAAGCGTCCAACGGGCTTTCGTTGTCGCTCAGGTCAGACGTTCCCACGGGCTCGGGTCTGGGACTGTCCGGCGCTGTGACTGTAAACATGATCAACCTGCTCCGCGAGTACCGCGCTCAGGCGGCCTCGCCCGCCGAGATCGCCGAGGAGGCGACCCTGGTCGAGATGGATCTGCTTGGCCGTCCCATCGGCCTTCAGGATCAGTACGCGAGCGCGTTCGGCGGACTCAACTTCATGGAATTCTCCGCCGACGGTACGCGCGTCACCCCGGTGTCGTTGTCGGAATCCGTGCTGCGCGAGCTCGAGGCGAGCTGCATGCTCTTCTTCTTGAACCGCCAGCGCAATTCCACGCCCATCCTCGCCGAAGTGCGACAGTCCGTGCTTTCTCGCGATAGCGCGTCGGTGGAATTGATGCATCGGCAGAAGGAAACCGCGTACGCCATGCGCGATGCGCTGCTGGCCGGGGAGCTTCGGCAATTCGCCGAATTGCTGGACGTTAGTTGGAACTGGAAGAGAAGCCTCGCAGCCAGCATTTCCAATCCCGACATCGATCGTTGGTACGCGGCAGCCCGCGCCGCCGGAGCACTGGGCGGAAAAGTAGCTGGCGCAGGTGGCGGTGGCTTTCTTCTTCTTTACGCAGAACGGGACGCTCAGACCGACGTGCGACGTTCGCTCGCCGAGCTTGGTATACACCAGGAGTTGAAATTTCAATTCGAGCGTCGAGGTGTGCAAACCCTCATGAACCAAGAAAGCCAGACGAGCGCACCACTACGACCGGAGGGTTACCTGCTCGGGCTCGAGACCATCAGCCGACGGCTGGACCACGCCGCGATCGACCGAATCGCAGACGAGGTTTACGCGGCTCATCGCAACCGCAAAAAAATATTCTTCATGGGAAACGGTGGGAGCGCTGCGACGGCCTCGCACGCGAGCTGTGATTTTTCAAAGACAGCCATGGTCGCCGGCAAGCGCCCGATCAGAACGATGTGTCTGTCGGACAACGTCCCTGCGATGACGGCTTGGTCGAACGACGTCTCCTTCGAAGACGCGTTTTGCGGGCAGTTGCATCATTCGCTCGACCCGGGCGACGTTGTCATCGGAATTACGGGAAGCGGAAATTCCCGAAATGTAGTGAAGGCATTGGAATACGCCAAGACGCAAGGCGCTTTTACCATCGCGTTGGTAGGGTTCGACGGCGGTGAGGCGAAGAAGGTTGTCGACCTCGCATTGCACGTACCCAGTTCCAACTACCAGTTTATTGAAGATATCCACCTGGTCGCGGTGCACCTAATTACGTTAGTCCTCAGGGGCAAACTGCAAGTAGTCGGAGGCACGAATGAACAGCATTGATATGACACAGTGGTCGAGCGGAAACTCCGCAGCGGCAATTAGGTTTGCTGCCGCCTCGGCGTGGCAAACATGGGCAAGACCGGTACTGCCCGATGAGGCGCAGAGAGTCGCCGGCATGATTCGTGGTGAGGCGGTGCGCGGACTGGCTGCCTCATCGCCCGCGAACGAGGGGTATCCGGAAGCGTTCGTCGACGCCTTCTCCGAGGTCTGCGAACGCTGGACTCGGCTCAAGCGAAGTGAGCAGTTCACGGAGGAGACGCCATTGCTGACATGGCGCGGTGCGCCCCTGCCGATGGAATCATCCACCGCCGCTTGGTCCGAGCAGGTTCTGAACAAGTTCGGTGCAGCGACAGGCGTCAAGTTCACCGGTGTATCCTTCGAGCCTGGCTTTGCAGAGGGCTGCGCAGCCAAAAGCGATGGGGCGGACGGGTGGCATATATGTCTTGATCCCAACGCGGCCGGCCATGACACATGGTTGGGCTTGCGCATCGGTGCGGACCTGCAGATGCATCCCTGCCAGTCGTGGATGGGGGCGCTCCCTGCCCTGTTATCCGCCCTTGCCAAGCAGGCTTGGGAATTTCAGTTGTTCATGGGACTGCCGCCGTCGGCGCGTCGCAAGATACTGGAGCAGCTGACGCCCTCTTCTCCTCTCACCGAGCTGTACGCGCGCTGCGAGGAAAGCTCCTGGTGGGAAGCGCTGGCGTTGCTCTGCGAAATTTCTGTACGGCCCGGAGCGGGCCCCGCTGCGGAATCGGTTGCGGCGGACCTCGCCGCGTGGAGAAAAGAAGGCATCGTGCCTGAGGAGGCGGTACTAGGCCTGGTGCTGTACTGCCAATACGGGTTGAAGGATGCACTCGATGAGTACACCCAGAGAAAATGGATTTACCACCCGCAGCAGGTGATCGCGACGCTCGAAGGGAGACTCGAGGACGTCGTGCCCGTCACGGTGGACGTTGTGCCGACGCTTGAGTGTCCGCAGGATTGTTGCGGTTGTAGCAACGCGGATTGGCGCAAGACTAAAGAGGAACCGGGCTGGTTGAACAAGTCGCGGGAAGAACGAATGATGTCCGAACCCGTGATGAAAGCAATGCTCGAGAGAATCGCTGCGGCCGGAACCAAAGCAGTCGTCTTTACCGGTGGCGGCGAGCCTATGATGAACCGCAACACGGTAATCGGCGCGCAGCACGCGCGAAAGCTGGGTCTGGAGGTCGGGCTGTATACCGATGGCATCGTGATGAACAACATCGCGATCGACGCCCTCATCGATTGCCAAGTCACCTTTGTCCGCTACAGCATCAACGCAGGAAGCCCAGCCGCCCACGCCCGAGTCGGCGGTTACAAACCGAACGACAACAAGTTTCGCAGAGTCACTGAGGGACTTCGCCATCTGGCGGCGCGGAACCGCGCGTCCGGACACCACACGACGGTTGGCGTGTCGTTCATTGCCAGCGATCTGAACCTTGACGAGCTAGGCAAGCTGGGGCGTTGGCTTCGCGAACTCGAAGATGACCCGGAGACTCAGGGCGGCATCGACTATCTAACGATCAGGCCTATCCTCGCGCATCGATCGTATCGCGACGGAGAGCAGCTCGGCGCCGAGATCTTCGAAGAAGCCCATCGCCGCATCGAAGAGGAAGTCCGCCCAGCGCTTCGTGGAACCGGCATCAAAGTGATAGAAGTCGTCAGCCGGTTTACCAGTTCGCAGGACAAGGAAAGACCCTACAAGAAGTGTACTTCGACGCCCTGGTTCGGCGCGTCGGGACCCGACGGCTCGCTCTACCTGTGTGCGGAATCGTATTACGGCAACAAGCTCATTCAACTGGGCAACATGGCGAAGAATTCGGTATCGGAGATATTCCACAGCGACCAGGCACGCGATGTGATCACGAATATCAACTTCAAGAATTGCCCACCCGTCTGCAAGATGCATGAGCTCAACAAGTACTTCGAACTCCTCCTTCGAATGAGCGAGACGCAGCGGGAATGGGCGAAGAACTGGCTGTTAACATTGGGTCAGACCACGGAACCGCCGCCGCACGTTAACTTCATCTAAGGTCGCGATCGTGGAGGACAAGCGCATTCACATACCCGGAGCGAAGGCGTGCATTCCGGCGGAAGACATTGAAGGGATTCTGATCGACTACCGCGAGATCTTAGAAACTGGGCAACTGGCCTGGGGCAAACAAAACGATCGCCTCGAAGAGGACTTTGCATCCTCTATTGGTGTGCGCCACGCGGTCTCTGCGAACAGCGGCGCCAGCGCCTTGGAGCTCGCGCTTCGGGCGCTCGACGTACGCGGTCGGGAAGTGATCGTCCCGACCAATACCAACTATGCCTCGGCAGGTGCGGTCGTGCTTGCCGGCGGGACGCCCGTCTTCTGCGATACGGATGCCGGCACGCTATCTCCGCGCGTGGATCAGATCCGCGAGCGCATCTCGCCCAAGACTGCGGGAATCATGATCGTCCACCTGGGCGGGATAATCACTCCGGAATTACCTTCGATCTTGGCATTCGCCAAGCGCGAGGGCTATTTCCTCATTGAAGACGCATCGCACGCCCACTCCAGCACGCTGAACGGCGGTAAGGCAGGGACGTTTTCGGACGTTGCCGCATTCTCCATGTTTGCGACCAAGGTGATCACGATGGGGGAAGGCGGCTTTATCACGACCGATTCCGAAACGATTCGCGATCTGTGCAAATCGCTGCGCAACCAGGGGAAGAATCCTGGGAACAACGACGTGCATCACCTCATGGGCAGCACCTACCGCGTGACCGAATTCCAGGCGGTTCTCGGCATCTACCAACTCCGCCGCAATCGGGAGTTCCGCGAGCGCCGCCATCGGATCGCCCGGCGCTACGATCAGGCGCTCGCCTCAATGCCACACATCAGTGCGTTTCCTATCCCTGAAGGTGTGGAAAGTTCGTATTACAAGTACATCGCGTGGCTTGACCCTGAGGTCGACCGCGACCGATTGTGGGCACGCCTTCGCGAGCGCTACGACATTCATCTCACTGCCCTAATTTACCGGGTGCCCTGTCACAAACAGCCGGTGTTCCGCGATAGGGTGCCGCCGGGACCTGGCTTCCCAGAGGCCGAACGCTTCTGCGACAACCATCTGTGCTTGCCGATGTCGGCTGCAATGACGCCTCAAGAGCAGGACTACGTGATCGAGGCGCTGGGCGAGTTGCTGGCCAATGACCCCGACGTCCTACACTGAAGGAGAACACTCCTGATCCTCATCACCGACGACCGCGCACTCGACTATCGTGTATCGAAGGCCACGGTCCGCAAAGCATGCCCCGCCATGACTGCCTCGGAGTTGGCCAAATTCCGCGTTCCGGGGCAGATGAACAATCTCATTCTCGATCACATCTTCCGCCAGCACTCCCGACGCGGCGATCATGTGCTCGATCCGATGTGCAGCATCGGAACCACGTTGCACTGGGGTGCTAAGCACGGTCGCAAGGTCGACGGCCTGGAGTTGATTCCGAATCTCGTCGCCATCGGCCGCCTGCGTCTCGAGCAGCTCTTGCCAAGCAATCGCAACTGGCAGCTGGACAACGCCAACGCATTCACCGCGACGCTTCCGGCCGCTCACTACGATTTGGCTGTGTTCTCGCCGCCGCAAATCCGCATCAACCGCGGGCCCTACCCCGCCGGCAAGGATCAGGTGGGAAATTTCACGTACGCCACCCGGGCCCAGTACTGGCGGAAGATTCGCGCGCTGGTCGCACGCCTGGGGCCCGCGCTACGCCCCGAGGCACGATTCACGACGCTGAACGTGAACATGCGCCACAGCGACGGTTCGTTGTATCTGTTCCCGCACGACATGCATCAGGTGATGACGGACTGCAAATGGCGTCTGATCGAAGAAGTGATCGTTGAGAGACAGCATCACTTCAACGTCGACCGCATCAAGTACGAGTACTTGCGGACATACCAGAGGTAATCGTGTTCCTTACAACCTTGCCTACAGGGAGATCGAAACACATGATCCGCGCGCTCGGCACCCAACTATTTTTTGCGCTTATCGTTTTTTGTTCGGCAAACAGCGCTGCGTTTGCGAAGACCACACTTACATCCGGCTACGCGGCGCTGTCTAAGGAGCAGCAAGCTAAGCTCGACGAACTCGAGAAGCGCACCTTCGAGTGGTTTCGCGATGGGGCCAATCCCGAGAATGGTCAGGTGCCCGATCACTGGGCACCCGGCGTGGAAGCGCAGCCCCGGTTTTTTTCCTCGATCGCCTCAGCCGGTTTCGGTTTGACCGCATACGCGATCGGTGTCGAGCGTGGTTGGATGAAACGCGATGAAGCGGTCAAGCGCACGCTGGCGACGCTGCGCTTCTTTGCCACGGCCAAACAAAGTGAAGACAAAGATGCGAGCGGCGTACACGGCTTCTTCTATCACTTCCTCGATATGAAAACCGGTCAGCGCTACGAGAGCGCTCCATGGGTCGAGCTTTCTTCGGTAGATTCTGCCTGGTTGTTCTACGGCGTGCTTTTCGTGCAGTCCTATTACGACAAGAACTCGAAAGACGAAAAGGAAATCCGTCAGCTCGCCAACGATATTTACCGTCGCGCTGATTGGAAATGGTTTAGCGACGGCAACCCACTGCTGCAGGGTGGTTGGACGCCCGAGAACGGTTTTGATTACAACTATTACCGCGGTTTCAGCGAAGCGATTGGCCTCTACGTGCTTGCGCTCGGTTCGCCAACCTATGCGCTCGGTCCTGCAAGTTGGAAGCGCTGGACCCAACCCAACGACAAGATCTGGGGCGAGTTTCAAGGTCAGACCTATCTTGCCGGCAGCCAGATGTTCTGGCACCAGTACGCGTATAGCTGGATCGATTTTCGGGGCATCCAGGACGACTACATGCGCGGCAAGGGCATCGACTACTTTACCAATGCCCAACGCGCAGCACTCGCTCAACGCGAATACGCCATCCACAATCCGTTGCAGTGGAAAGATTACAGCGGAACTATTTGGGGTCTGACCGCGAGCAACGGTCCACGCGGGCACACACCCAAGGGCGAACCCGATCGCTACAAGAACGATCCCAAACCGTTCTACGGCTATACCGGAGTGCGTGGTGCGGGCTTAAGTCCTTCTGTCGACGACGGCACGATCGCGCCGACTGCTGCGGTTGCCTCGATCGCGTTCACACCGGATATCGTCGTGCCGACCATCGAACATATGCAGGTGGCCTACGGTGCGGATCTCTACGCGCAATACGGTTTTGTCAATGCATTCAACCCAAGCTTCACCTTCACTGATCGACCGCTGTATAGCGGCAAGGTCGTGCCCGACAAAGGTTGGTTCGATACGCTGTATCTCGGTATCGATCAGGGACCGAACCTGTTGATGCTCGAAAACTATCGCAGCGAATTCGTCTGGAATGTGATGCGCAAGAGTCCCTATATCCGCGAAGGATTGAAGAGGGCGGGATTCATCGGTGGCTGGCTCGATGAGGACAAACCTTCGCGAAGAGCTGAGAAATAAGAGCATATCGACTCTGCACGATACTCAATGACTCCGCTATCGCAGACATCGCGCATAAGCCGCACTTGTCGTGCGGACTACAAATTAATATCGAGCCTGCAAATACCTTGGCTTTGAATACGCGATGGCTCCATCAAGATCGATAAGAACCGCGTTGCTTTTTATCTTGATCGCCGGCGGCGCCCTCGCCTGCATCCTCACCGCGCTATGGCAACTGATCGTTGCAGGGGATCTTCACTACGAAGTCTCGCGGCCAGGGTTCCGTCAAGGCGGCATCGAAGCGATCATTGTTGTTCTGGCTTTCGCCGCGGCAGTGCAGCTGAGCGACCGCAAGTGGCGGCTGCTGATCTGTCTCGGACTTGCGGCATTGTATCTGCGCCGTCATGAGGTCGATGCGGCCGTCGTCGTCGATTTGCTCTACGTCGAATTCATACTTGCGCTGGGCGCATTTGCCACAAGACTTTGCGGTACGACGCCTTCGTTCAATATCGTCGGCTACCTGCGCAACTTCACGCTGGGTTTTTTGGTCTGGAGCGCGTGTGCCTGGATCGCGTCGGCGTTGGGCTGGGGAAGCTTGCGGGATTTGCGCATACTTTCGCTACTGCTGCTTATTCCGGCGCTCTACGCGCGCGCGCCACCATGGTGCGCATTCGTCGAAGCGCGCGTGCACGCGATGTCTAACAAAGAGAGATTTTGTGCAGGACTTCTGATCGCCTGGTTTCTCACCCTGTTCGCGCATAGCGCCACAGTATTCAGCTACGACGACGTGTGGTATGGCCTTCGCGGAGAGCGCGTCCTCGTAGGTGAAGGCTCTGTTTTTGTATCGCAAGGGCTTGTCGCAGCGATTCACTACTTCCCCAAAGTATACGAATTGTTTCTGCTTCCATTGAGCGGCCTTGGCAGCAGCAGCGTGCTCGCTGGGTTGTCTATCCTGATACTTGGCTTCCTGGCTGCGGCCGCGTATGAGCTGACGCGTTTGCTCGGGGTCGTAGACGTCCGCGCACGATTGCTCTGCATCGCCGTCGTCGTCAGCCTGCCGGCGATAGCCAATACGGCTCTCGATGTGAAAGGCGATCTTTTCTCCGGGTTTTTGCTCGTGCTCGCCTGGATCCACGCATCGGGTTTTCTCGCGACCCGTAACCGCGACTATTTGTTCTGGATGCTCGCGCTGTTGTGCTTGTCGACGCAGGCGAAATTGACTGCGGTCCCCTTCATTGGCGTATTTTTGCCTGCCGTCTGCCTTCTCGCCGTGTTCCGTCGCGGCCAAATCGTGGCAACAGGCCCGTCACCGGTGGCCGTCGTTGCCCTCGCACTCGCCATCATAGTGAGCGCATTAGCCACTGCACGGACCTGGATACTCGCAGGTGTACCCACCATCGGGCCGGATCCGTTGTTCAACCTGTGGCGTACCTTGGGCTTTGATCTGCTTTTCCCCGCGGGGACGATGCACTGGGTAATGCCGAAAGATTGGAGTGACGTCGGCCCGTTGGCTGTCGATATTTTGTTTCGTCCGCAGCTGACGGGACAATGGGGCAACTGGACCGGCAATGTTTGGCTCTGGATGGCGGCCTTGGTATTCGCACACGTTGCGCTGTACGCCAATACATCGGGAAATCAGCTCACACACACGCCGCAACAAATTTCGAAGGACGACTACGCAATTCGCGTGCCCGGCCTGAGTCTCATGGTGGCCGGCTTCGCAATCATGCTGTTCTGGGGTTTCAATCTTCCGGGAGCCAACGTTCGCGGAGGCAACGGGAACTACTTCATCGCGGGTGTTACCTCTGCCCTCCTGCTGACTTTCTCTGCTGCCTGGCTTCGCCTGCGTGGCCACAGACTGTTGCACACGGCCTTCATCATCGCATTGATGACCTTTTGTCTAAGCCAGGCGATGTGCAGCTTCCTTACAGGCGATTGGACACCGGGCACGCGGGCGTTAGATCTGGATTTCACACGCAGCCCACGTCAGCTTAGGCATAGCTCGAAGTCACTTTTCAAAGAGCAAGGGATATTCGCGATTGCCCAACACCTCGAAAGCTTGAACTACAACGCGCGAGTCGTCGGTTGCACCCGATTTTCCGACGTCATGGGTTATCGTCTGCCCGCACGATTCGAAGACATTGCACAAGTCACTAGGGGGCGTCCCGGAGAAGCCGACACGCTGGAGAACTTTTCTCATTTTCTTGTAAGAGACCGAATCGAGTATCTCATCGTTCCAATCACGGCGAACTCTGAAACCGACTGCGACGTCGGAGGCATACTGCTTGCCTTCGCCGCAAAATTGGACGGGAATGCACACATACCCACCCTGCGCGATGAAAGTTACGTGCTCTATGATATCCGCGCGTTGATTTCCGCCGAACATTGAGCCGGGATTTTCACGCAAAGTTGAGCCACCTTCGATGCCGCGGTGTGCCTCAGGTTTTCGCGGATCTTCAGGTTCTTGTATCGTTGTAGGCGTCGGTTGCGCCGGTCTTGATGCGGCACGCGCGCAACACGCAGTGAACCGTTGAATGACTCGATATACGCGTTGTCTGTCGGCTTGTCCGGACGAGAGAAGTCGAGGCTGACCTTGTTGACCTGACTTGGGAATCCCGGTCCAGAACGAAGAGATTTGGGCCATGCCGAAGAACCGTTTCAACGCGGAAGAGATGATCCACAAGCTGCGCGAAGCCGAAGTGCTCGCCGCCCAGGGGCGCACCGTTGACGACCTTGTCCGCCAATTGGGCGTGATTGTGCAAACCTACTATCGTTGGCGCAAGAAATACGGTGGCCTGAAAGTCGATCAGGCCAAGCGACTGAAGGATCTGGAACAAGAGAATGCGCGACTTAGGCGCGCGTTGTCCGATGCCGTGATCGACAATCAGATCCTGCGCGAGGTGACTGGATTGGTCCAGAACGAAAGTTGATTCAAGCGGCGATGGTCATGATGTGTGGAAGCGCTCTGGGTAGGATGTTCGCTCGCGTTGCGGTATCGAGATAGCGATCCAGATTGGTCAGGCCAGCAATGTATGCGGGCGGCGTTCTCTTGCTAAGCGGTGACCTGGGCGAATGGGCGATGGTCGCGATTACTTCTTGTGGGGTACCGTTTTAAATTTACGCGTAAGCGTCCGATAAGCACTCGGCCTGTAACCTACAGCCATGCTGTTATGGGACGTCACGCGACTTGCTGTTTTGTTTGGCCTCGTTCGGTTGGTCTACGTTGGTGCCTACCCTGCAGATGTGAGTGGCGAGGCGAAGAATGTAATGCGCCCCGAAGCTCAGGTTCATCGCGAACTCGTATCGAGTAAGGGTGGCATCGCAGCAGCCATTGCGACATTCTCGTGCCCTCCGCATGAGGCTGAAATTCGCCACACCACTCGTCGCATACCAACGCATCTCTTAAAAGCCGAGTTACTAGCGGAAGATGTCTGCGCGCGATTCCACGATGGCGACTCGAAGTCCTGGCGAGCCGCTTCTCCATGCGGAAATATCGATCGAATAACAGAGCCTTCGGTTCTTTGGGTTGAGACGCGTCACCATCGCGAGTGTTCCTTGATCGCCCCAAGTGAGTTCGATAGAGATCTACCCTAAATACTTTCGAAATCGCTTCGGAAGAGAGAGTGCGACTGAATGCTATTCGCCCGCCTCCGCGCAGCGGAACTCATTTGGCGACGAAAAATCACCGCTGAGCCGCGGTGAAATCCATTAAGGCGTCTTATTGATCGAGAGCCTTCGGAACCATAAGCGCCAGCATTGCCAACCACATAATAGCCAACCACAGTCCATCGATTCCCATACGCAGTTCTACCGCCGCGCCTAGAGTGCCGCCGACGATCAACGCCAGCCAATGAAGCAAATAGGGCGAAACGTTTGAAGGTTGGCGGTGCAGGCGTCGCGCAACTTGCCGTCCGATTGCTACCAGCGTGCCGGTCATATAAGTCAGGCCGACCGGCAGCCGTGTCGTCACGGCCAATGCAGCGTTGCTCGTGCCCATCGCGCCGGCGGCCAGGAACATACCAACAGTCGGCGACTTGGCGAAAACGACTATCGCCAGCAAAAGCAGTACTGAAACCAGGAGCAGCACCCATCGAGTTCTCCGAGCACCCGCGCCAAACGACATCCCCAGCCCCTCCCCCACGGCCACGCCGGCGACAAACCCAACGATGATGGCCGCAGGCACCCAACCGGCGGGATCCAGGGTGCCAACTTCGGCCGATAGACGCGTGGAGTTGCCGCTCATAAACGATACAAAATATCCCTTCATCGCCATG
Source organism: Rudaea sp. 3F27F6 (assembly GCF_005503555.1). Taxonomy (GTDB): domain Bacteria; phylum Pseudomonadota; class Gammaproteobacteria; order Xanthomonadales; family Rhodanobacteraceae; genus Rudaea. The sequence continues at coordinate 61,091 of NZ_SCNG01000009.1, read as the reverse complement.
AAGCCGGTCGCATCGACATAGCCGGCAGCTGCGGCGATGCCACAGGCAAGCCGGCGAACGGAATGGTGGGTCGTGTGCATCGCCCCATTCTAGCGGCTACCCGATACCCGGCATGGCTTGGATATCCCAAAGTGCGCCATCAACGTCCGATTCGCTTCTTGCCATCGATAACGCTTTCTAATCGTGGATAACTTCGGTTTTTATGGTGACGCACCCAGTCCCATCTGGAAGTACGATCAAAAAAGAACCTGAAGCACTCTTCAGCCCTGCCCGCCTGCACAGTCGCCTGCACTTTTCGGTCTCGATGATCCCCGGCTGCCCCGAATTACGAATACCGGGACGACGCCACTGTTTGCCGGAAACTTAGGGGAATACCGTGCTCTATCCGACTGCCATCCGCCGGCCGCTTCGTCGCGCCGCGCTCTTCCCTGCACCGAGTTCGGCCCGGCACACGGATATGCCTAGTTTTGGGCGTACGCCGTCTTTTGCTCATCCACTAAGCTCGGACGATCACTGCACAGGGGCGCGCGGATTCCGCGCGGCATTCGCTCGCATGTTTCTTACGGAAAGTCCGCCGACTACGCATCGGTTCTTGCCGGCGCGAATTTCGTTCGCCCGCCGCCGTTCCGCAATCGGTGCCGGCCTATTGGCGGCACTCGCATTTGCGCCGATGTCGTCGGTTTTCGCGGCCATGTGCGACACCCCGGCGGCCGACTGCGAGATTCTTTACAACCGCACGTATACGGACCCGAATACCTACGACTACCGCAGCTGGAACTCGATCGACCTGATGAGCACGGCGGCCGGGTCGCCGACGATCACCCAGCTCGGCGGTACCGTCCTCGCCAAGAGACTCGGTTTGTGGAACAGCGTCACCTACAACATGAGCGGCGGTACGACCACGCTTACCGGCGACCTCATCATCAGCATCTGGAGCAGCGGCGCGGTCACCTCGTATTTCAATCAGTCCGGCGGCACGATGAACGCGGGCGGCAAACTCCGATTTGCCATCTACACCGGCAACACCGGCGTCTACACACTCTCGGGCGGCAATCTCAATGTCAGCGGCAACGTCAATCTGGTCGAGGACGGCACGACGAATGCCAAGGCCTATCTCTATCTCAACGGCGGCACGCTGACCACGAGCGAAATCGACCGCAACGGCGACAACGTCGGCCAGCAGACGATCGCGGAGCTGCATTTCAACGGCGGCACGCTGCGCGCGGGGACCACGGACAATCCCAACTGGATCAATTTCAACAACGGCTGGAACAGGCGTTACAACAACACCGTGCTTGCGATCGACGCGGGCGGCGCGATCTTTGACACGAACGGGCGCAACATGGGCATCCAGCAGCCGCTGCCCGTGGCGTTCTCCACGGGCAGTCAGATATCGCCGGCGATCACCGGCGGCGGCGTGACCAAACGCGGTGCCGGCACGCTGACCTTGAGCGCCGGCAACGCCTACACCGGCAACAGCAACGTCGAAGCCGGCACGCTGATGCTGGCCAACGTGAATGCGCTCGTGAACAGTACGGCCGTGCTGAGCGGCGGCCCGCTCTCGTTCAGTGCGATCACCAGCGCGACGCTCGGCGGCCTTTCCGGCTCGCAAAACTTCACCCTGCAGAACACCGACGGCACCGCGGTCGCGCTCGCCGCGGGCAACAACGGTGCGAACACCACGTATTCTGGCGCGATGGGCGGTTCGGGATCCTTGGTCAAGATCGGCGGCGGCACGCTGATCCTCAGCGGCACCCACACCTACACCGGCACGACCAGCGTCAACGGGGGCACGCTGCGTGTGAACGGCGCGGTCGGCAGCGGCACGCTCGCGGTTGCCGCCAACGCGACGCTCGGCGGCAGCGGTCGCGTCAACGGCTTGGCGACGATCCAGAACAACGGCCACCTCGCGCCCGGCAATTCTCCCGGCACGTTGACGTTCACCAACGGACTGACTCTCAACGGCGGCGCGATGCTCGATCTCGAACTCGGCACGACGAGCGATCTCGTACGCGTCAGCAGCGGCACGTTCAGCGCCGCAAGCGGCATCAAGATCAACGTCACCGACAGCGGCGGCTTCGGCTACGGCAACTACACACTGATCGATTTCACCGGCGCGACACCGAGCGGAATCAGCGCAGCGAACTTCGCTCTGGCCACTAGCCCGAGCGGAAGTTATTTCTACACCTTGAGCGTTCAGGGCACCAAGCTGATGTTGAACGTGGCGCCGCCTCCACCGGCCGTGTCCTCGGTGAACGGCCCCGCCGCGGGCCTCTACGGCATCGGCAAGCCGCTCGACTTCACCGTGCATTTCAGCAAATCGGTGACGGTGACCGGAACGCCGCGGCTCGCGCTGAGCGTGCCGGTCACGGGCACGCAGTATGCGAACTACGTTTCCGGCAGCGGCACCGCCGACCTGCTTTTCCGCTACACGGTCGCCAGCGGCATTGCCAACAACACCAGCGGCGTCACCTTGGCCGGCAGCATCGATGCCAACGGCGGCGGCATCGCCGATGCGGGCAACGCCGCCGCCGCGGTATTGGCCTTGAACAATGCGCTCTCGCTCGCCGGCATCACGCTCGACGGCACGCCGCCGGCGGCGACGGCAATCACGCTGGTCGGCTCGCCGCCGCCGACGAGCGTGACGATCTCGTACACGGTGATCTTCTCGGAAAGCGTCACCGGCGTCGCCGCGGGCGCTTTCACTGTCGAGACCGTTGACGGCACCGCGACCGGCCAGCTCGGCGCTGTGAGCGGCAGCGGCGGCACCTACACCGTCGTCGTCACGCGCATCGGCGGCATCGGTCATTTATTCCTCACGCTGAAGAACAGCGGCACCGGTATTACCGACCTCGCAGGCAATGCGATCTCCGGTGGATTCCGCACGGGCGATCAGTTCCAGGCGAACGTGCAGCGGCGCTGCTACGTCAGCAAAACCGCCGCCGGCACAAACGACGGTACGAGCTGGACCAATGCCTACACCGACCTGCAATCCGCCGTGCGCGATATCGGCTGCATCGAAATCTGGACGGCGAAGGGCGTGTACAAACCTGGCAGCGCGACGAGCGACAGCTTCCAGCCGCGCGCCGGAGTGAAACTCTACGGCGGCTTCGCCGGCACCGAGACCTCGCTCGATCAGCGTACGTCGAGCGTGATCGCGGCGAATCCCACGGTGCTCTCAGGCGATATCGACAGCAACGACACGACCGATGCGAACGGTGTCGTGCTCGATGCCGCGCAGATCGCCGGCAGCAACAGCGCGAACGTGATCCTTATGAACAACGGCGGCGCGGCCGGCTACGGCGCCGATAGCGTCATTGACGGCTTCGTCATCACTGCGGGCGACGCCGGTCTCGGCGGCCTCGGCGGCGGTCTGCGCTGCGATGCATCGGCGAGCCAGCCGAGCTGCAGTTTCACTCTCAGCAACTTGATCTTCAGCGGCAATCGCGCCGGCGGTGGCGGTGCGCTGAGTCTGACCAGCATTGGCGGACCGGCCAATGCGGTCGTGTCGAAGACCTTGTTCCGCGGCAATCGGGCTGCGGGCGGCGGCGGTTCCGGCGGAGCGCTCAGCCTCGCGGCTCCTGTCGCCGGCGGCACGGTGAGTCCGGCGTTTTCCAATGTCATCTTCACCGGCAACGTCGCGCCCAACTACGGCGGCGCCATCGATCTCAATGCCGGCCAGGGCAGTATCACGCCGACATTCGACAACGCCACCTTCACCGGTAACAGCAGTGGTGCGAGCCGCGGAGGCGCGATCTCCAGCGAGGCGTTCGGTAGCAGTGGCATCGCCAAAGCGACGCTCAACAACTCTATTTTGTGGGGCGATACGGTCAATGCCGGCGATCCCGAGATCGTCGTTACGTCGCGCGGTGCGGTAGCTCTCGACCACAGCATCGTGCAAGGCGGCTGCCCGGGCGGTAACGTCGCCTGTTCGAACGCGGTCGCGGGTGATCCCAAGCTCGGCACACTCGGCAACAATGGCGGTGCGGTGCCGTCGCTGCTGCCTGGCAGCGGCAGTGCGGCGATCGATGCCGGCACCTGCGTGCTCGCGGACGACATTCGCGGCGTGGCGCGTCCGCAAGGCGTCGGCTGCGATATCGGCGCCGTCGAACTGCGCCTGTCTGTGCTGACGGCAATCGTCGCCGGCAGTGGCAACGTTTCGGCCGGCGCGAGTCCGGTGCCGATGACAGGTGGCATCACCAACTGCTCCGGCACTTGCACAGCGGCGTACAACGCAGAAACGCCGCCGACGGTGACGCTCACCGCAACGCCGAACGCACAACAGTACTTCTCCGCTTGGAGCGGCGATTGCAGCGGCACAAACCCCGTCGTCACCGTCGCGATGACCGCGGCGAGAACCTGCACGGCGACCTTCGTAGCGAAGCTTACGCAGACCGCGCTCGTGCTCAGCAGCGGTTCCAGTCCGAGCGCCTACGGCACGCCGTTGAGCTTCACCGCGACCGTCGCGGCCGTCGCGCCGGCCACACAGACGCCGACCGGCAATGTGAGCTTCTATGACGGCACTACCCTGCTCGGTACGCATGCACTCAACGGTGCCGGCATCGCGACCTTCACCACGAGCGCCTTGAACGCCGGCACGCACTCGATCACCGCGCAGTACGGCGGCGATGCGAACTACGGTGCCGCCGCGCAGCCGTCGTCGGCAGCGTTGACGCAGATCGTCAGCGTGATCACGCCGACGATAACGTGGAGCGCGCCGGGTGCGATTGTCTACGGCACACCGCTCGGCGCAGCGCAATTGAATGCGACCGCGACCTACAACGGCAATCCGGTGCCGGGCACGTTTATCTATACGCCGCTCGCCGGCAGCGTGCTGCTTGCGGGCAACGCACAGACCTTGGCGGTGACCTTCAACCCGATCGACACGACCAACTACACGAGCGCGGCGGCGAGCGTGCAGATCAACGTGACGCGCGCACCGCTGACGGTGACCGGCACGAACGCGCAGAACAAACCCTATGACGGCACGGCGACCGCGACCTTGAGCGGCGGCACGCTCGTCGGCGTAATCCCTGTCGACGCAAGCAACGTGAGCCTGACCCAGGCTGGCTCGTTCGCCCAGGCCAACGTCGGCACCGCAATTGCAGTAACGGCGAACGATTCGATCGGCGGGAGCGCGGCCGTCAACTACACGCTGACCCAGCCGACCGGCCTGAGCGCCAATATCACCGCGTTGACCCTAACCTACAAAGCCACAGCGGCCACGATCGCCTACGGCACCACGCCGAGCGGCCTGAGCGGCACGCTGAGCGGCTTTATCAGCGGCGAATCGCAGGCCACGGCGACGACCGGCACATTGAGCTTCACGACAACGGCGACCGCGTCGAGCGCGCCGGGCAGCTATGCGATCGACGGCGGCGGCCTGAGCGCGAATCACGGCAACTACAGCTTTGCGCAGGATGCGGGCAACGCCACGGCGCTGACCATTTCCGCCGCGGCGACATCCACCACGCTGACGTCGAGCCCCACCTCGGCCGTCTACGGCCAGAGCGTGACCTTCACGGCGACGGTGTCGCTGCCAAGCGGCAACAGCGGCACCGCGGTCGGCAAGGTCGAGTTTATCGAAGGCGCCAATCCGCTGCCGTCGGGCTGCGCAACCGCGGTGACGGTGAGCGGCGGTGTCGCTACCTGCACAACGCAGGCATTGTCGGTGGGATCGCATCATGTCGTCGCAACCTTCACACCGATCGACGGTAATACGAGCGTCTCGGCGGCGAGTACGGACGTTAGCGTGAGTGCTGCGGCGACCACGACGACGATCACCAACACTCAGCCGTGGACGGTTTCGCTTGGTGCCTCGACGACGGTCAACGTGACGGTAACGGCGAATGCGCCCGGCTCGGGCACGCCGACCGGCACGGTGACCGTGAGCAACGGCGGCTCGGGCAGCGGCGATCACTGCACGATCACCTTGCCGGCAACGAGTTGCACACTGACGCCAAGCAGCGCCGGTACGAAGACGGTAACGGCGACCTATACGCCCGATGCGGCATCGAGCACGAACTTCACCGGCAGCAATGCGAGCGCCTCGCTTGGCGTCAACGCCTCGCAACCGGGCACAACCCTGATCAGCTCGGTCAATCCGAGTGTGTTCGGCCAGGGCGTCACGCTGACCGGCACGGTGACGCCCGCCGCGGGTGGCGTCACGCCGACCGGCAAGGTGCAGTTCTTTATCGACGGCGAAACCGAGATCTGTGCAGACTCTACGTTGAGCGCAACCGGCACAGCCAACTCGGTCAACGCCACCTGCACGGTGCCGCAGGCCGATCTGAGCGTCGGCGATCATGCGCTGCGATTCCAGTACGAAGGCGATGCGAACAACACGCCGTCGACCGCGACCTTGCTCGATGGCACGCAGCAAACGATTCCGCAGACAGTCCACGTCGCACAAACCACGACGACCGTGACCGCACCGGCATCGATCGTGCTCGGCAACCCGGTGACGATCGGCGTCAACGTCAGCGCAAATGCGCCCGGTGCGGGCATTCCGTCGGGCGAAGTCGCGGTGAACGTACAAGGCCAGATCTGCAGCGTCGTCCTCGACGCGACCGGCGCGGGCAACTGCACGCTGGCGCCGCAGGCACCGGCCGGCAGCAAGACGATCACGGCGAGCTATGCGGGCTCGACCAACTTTGCCGCGAGTTCGGGCACCGCGAGCCTGCAGGTCGGCGCTGCCGCAACGACGACGACGCTGACGGCGAGTTCGGCCACGACCGTGTACGGTCAGAGCGTCACGTTCACGGCGAACGTGTCAGCCACCGAAGGCATCGTGCTCAGCGGCACGCTCGCGTTCCGCGACGGCACCAACGTGCTCGCGGGCTGCGGTACGGTGCCCGTCGCGAGCGGTTCGGCGCAGTGCACGAGCACGAGTCTCTCGGTCAGCGCACATACGATCACCGCGACGTATACACCCACCGACGCGAACACGGCCGGATCGAGCGCCACGACTGGCGTGACCGTCGGCAAGGCCGCGACGATCACGAGTCTGTCTGCGCCCCCGTCGATCACGCTCGGCAATCCGGTCGTCGTGACCGCCACGGTTGCCGTCGGCGAGCCCGGCGCGGGCACGCTGAGCGGCAGCATCGCGGTCAGCGACGGCGATAGCGGCACGGGCGATCACTGCACGATCACCCTGCCGGCAACGAGTTGCCCGCTGACGCCGAGTTCGGCCGGCAGCAAGACGCTCACCGCGGTGTATTCCCCCGACACCGCGGCGAGCGTCAACTTCACCGGCAGCAGCGCGAAGCCGCTCGGTCTCATTGTCGGTGCGGCCTCGCCCGGCATGAACCTGGTCAGTTCGGTCAATCCGAGTACCTATGGCCAGAGCGTCACGTTCACCGCGACAGTGACGCCGCCGGCGGGCGGCGTGATCCCGACCGGCAGCGTGGTGTTCAGCGACGGCGAGACCCTGCTCTGCGCCGCGGTCAACCTCGTTGCCGGCACGAGCAACGCCACCGCGATCTGCACAACGTCCACGCTCAGCGTCGGCACGCACGTGATCACGGCGCGCTATGCGGGCGATGCGAACAACCAGTCGTCGAGCGCGGTCGTGAGCCAGGTCGTCAACAAGGCCGATCAGACCTTGACCTTCCCGGTGCAGACGACGCCGAGCCGGACATTCACGGTCAACGGCACGTTCGCGATCGCGCCGCTGGCGACGAGCACGACGCCGAACTCGGGCCAGCCGATTGTCTACGCCTCGAAGACCGCGCCGGTCTGCTCGGTCGCCGGCACGACGGTGACGATGCTGACGGCGGGCACGTGCACGATCGCGGCCGACCAGGCGGGCGACCAGCACTACAACGCGGCGAACGAAGTTACGCAAAGCATCGTCATCGGCAGCGCGGCGAGCGCGATCACGCTGACTGCGAGCACGACGACGGCGGCGGTCGATGCGGCGGTCACGCTCAACGTGACGGTCAGCGGACAGGCGCCGACGGGCACGGTCACGATCAACGACGGCGGCACGGTGTTGTGCAGCCAAGTCAATCTGACGACCGTCGGTAACACGGCCACGGCAAGCTGCACTACGAGCTTCGCGACGGCGGGCAATCACGTGCTCACGGCAACGTACGCGGGCGATGCGAACAACACGACGAAAGATTCCGCGTCGGTGACGATCAGTGTCGGCTTGAAGTGCACAACGATGAGCCTGACAGCGACGCCCGACAACATTACGGCCGGCCAGAGTCTGACTCTGACGGCAGCCGTATCCGGCTGCGCCGCACCGACGGACACAGGTGGTGCAGTGCCGAGCAAGAACGGAACGATCGTCGAAGCCGGCAGCACTGCCGCCGTTGCCGCGGCGCTGACGGGCATGGTGACTTTCTATGACGGCGCAACCACGTTGAGCGCCGTGGCGATCGATGCGAACGGCAACGCGACTCTCTCGCTGTCGACGCTGAGCGCAGGCACGCACACGTTGCGCGCGGCGTATGCGGGCGATCGCGCCTTCGCCACGGCACAGGCGCAAGCGGTCGTCGTGGTTGCCGCGCCGCCGGTGCGGCCGGTCCCGGCGCCGCTGCTCGATCGTTGGGCGATGCTGACGCTGATCGGTCTGATCGCTGCCGTGATGCTCACGCGTCAGCGCCGGACCTGATCTTCGTTGCAGACGCTGCCGCCACTGAACGGCAGCGTCGATCACGATAAAGCGCCGCTTCGCAGAAACAGCGCGTGATACCGCGGCGGCACAAGCGCGCGCAATTGCCGCGATGATCTGACCCGCATCAACAAATCCACAACGCTCTCAACGCGCGCGCTCTGTCGCGCGTTCGCCGATTACTGCGCGCGTCGTCACGCTTCAAACGCTTGAGCATCCAGTGACACGCCTGCTCGAGGCGGAATGGTCTCCAATTGAGACGCTCAGTCATCGCCGCGCGGCCCGGCAAACACGATAGTCGCTCCGCCTGCGGTATCTCCAGCCGGCCGCCCTTCAGCTCAATGCGCACAGGGCCTGACTGTCATCCGCTGAGCATCATGCCAACCACTGAGGAGATCCCAATGAGCATCAAAGTCATGCCGCAACACTTTTCCTTCTCCGATCCCGGAACACAGTCCGGACGCGCGGACTTCGGCAACACGGTCCGCGCAGCGGCTGTGCCGCTGCAAGGCTACGCCGTGAGCTTCGGCAACAGCGATCATCATCTGCGCGACCTGCAGGTGTCGGTCACCAACATCGCCGTGAACGGCTCGGTCGTGACCTACAACGTCGTCTTCAATCTGAAAGACGGCTCGAACAACAAAGGTTCGGCGGAGATCGACGTCACTGTGATCGGCGACGTCGAATCGGCCTGATCGCACGACCTACGGGCCGCGCGGATCGGCGGCCCGCTTTTCTCCGCAAACATTGAATCCCTGCCCCATTCCTTCGACAGACAGGAACGCTAGCCATGGCCACTGCCGCGAGTACCAGCAACGATCAAGGCCCCGCAATTCGCTCGTTTCAATTCGATCAGGATGGCATGGGTGCCATTGCGAACAGCGTCAATATGTTTCGCGGCGACGTCAACCTATCGCTGCCTTTGCTCACGCTGAAAGGCCGCGGTGGACTGGATGTGGCGATTTCGGCACTCCTGCACAGCAATGTGCAGAACGACATCGAGCGCTGGAATCGCGAAGCGCCGACCGGCATCGCCGGCTTGGGTTGTGCCCTGCCCTTCGACCGCATCGAGCGCGCCCCGGGCAGCTCGGACGGCACGACTGATCCGGATTGCCTCCTGGTCGCCAACAACAATCGGACTCCGCTATTGCGTACTGCGGAGGTCTGGGAGCTGTTCGAGCTCTCGTCCGCTTTCGCCGCCACGCTTGACGCAGGGAAAATTTCCGATGCGTTGACCGAGCGCTTTGCCGAAGAAGGCCTCGCGCTTTCGGGTGCGACGCGCATCGACCCTTACGTTGCGGACGGCACATCGGGGTGGATGTTGTTCGAGCCGACTGCGGAACGCATATATCGTGTCGCACGAAATGCGAGCGCTCTGCCGGTGAGCGACGGTGGCCTCGGCTACGAACTGTCCAGCTACAAGTTCTGGGCCATACGCTACTACCCCGCCTTCGAGCATTGGCTTATCGTCAAAGAGGACGGTACTCAACTGAGTTATGGAGGCGGACTCGCCGCGACCGCGGGCACGCCCGCAGTGAACAGCATTCAATGGGGCGTGCGCTGGGCATCGAACTGGCGCGGCGCGAGCACTCTGCTCGAGGGCCAGCAGCGCTACGCCTTGGCCTGGAATCTGGTCGCGACCGTCAGCGCTTGGAGCGACCGCATCGCCTACACCTACGAAGTCGTCGAGCAGGCGGTGGGCAACGGCGGCCTCGCCTACACGAAAGCCTGTTATCCGCATACGATCGTCGATGTCTTCGGCAGGACTCTGCAATTCGAATACGCCGACAAGGAATACACCGCTTACGATCCGGCTCTGCCGCAGACGGCGCGCGCAGCGCGCGAATACGCCGACCCGCACAAGGCCGTTCCGAGTTCGGCGCCGAACGCCTACCAGGATCGATACGAAACCAAATTCCTAAGCAAACTGCACGTGCGCGACAACACTGGCGCCAAAATGTTTGCGATTCATTTTCGCTACGAGCTGAAGAACTTCACCGCGACCGACCCGAACGATCCGCTCTACGGCGACACTATCAAGCGCGTCCTTGTCGGCGTCGATCAAACCAACACATCGGGAGAATCGCTACCGGGCCTGGCGTTCACTTATTACTCCGATCCGGCCGATCCGCATCCCGGCGCGTTGCGCTCGATCACCTATCCGCAGGGCGGCACGGCGACTTACGTCTATGCCTCTCGCGATCTGCCGATCTGCGCAAAGAGTTTGCAGATTCCGCGCCCCGGCACCGGCACGCCCGAGGCCTGGGTACCGCGCGCGTGGTTCGGTTCGGACTATGCCGTGGTCGCCTGGTACAACACCGATTCGCGCCAGTTGCAGCTGTCCGTGTATACTTGGCTCGGGTTCTGGTATCGCTGGTCGACGAGTTCGATGACGCTCAAGGCGAACTTGAAGCTGGCGAGCTTGTCTGCGCTCACGCGCAGCGATTTCTTTGCGGTGACCTGGGAAGCCGACAACGCCGACCGCACCGAGCTGCTGCTGTTCCACAAACGCGCCAACGCGCTCGGTCAGTGGCAGCAGCACGAAACCAATTTGAGTTTCCCGGCGCTACGCGTGGCACTCGCCGCAGGCGAACAGTTTGTCATCGCCGTCGTTCCAAGCCAGGACACGCTGTACCGGATCACCTGGGACTGGGCGCCGCGAAGCTGGCGGCAAGAGTCGTTCGCCCTGGCCGCGAACTCCTGCAGCGCGCAAGTCTCGACGCAGCGCAAATATTATCTGACGGCACGCGCCAACTACAGCCTGCTGCTGTGTTACGACCTCGGCGGCGAGCCGGGCAAACGGCGCAATTGCCTGAAACTCTCCCATCTCGACGCGCTCGGCCAATGGCACGACAGCGCGCCCGCAACGCCGGCGCTCGACATCGCACAATCCGACGGCGGCGACACCTTGTTCTGGGCGCCCGGCGAAACCTATGCGGTCGCCACCTATCTGCGCAGCACCAACTCCGGCTACAACCAATATGGTTTGCGCGTATTCCATTGGGATGCCGACTATCGTTTCACGCAGACCTATGCGCGTGACGACCTGCAGGCTCCGCGCAACGTGTCGTATACAGCCGCAATCGGCGGCGCTGCGCTCGTGGCGAGCGGCTCGAATCTGTTCCGCTACAACGGCAAAAACTGGCAGCACCGCGACCTGGGCTTCGCCTTCGCGAGCAGTATCGACAATGTCAGCTGGCTTTCGGTGGGCGACGACGTCGCGCTGATGACGCAGAACGGCGCCAGCCAGATTCTGTCCACGCTGGCCGTCTACGATCCGGACAGCGATTCGCTGAATTGGCAGAGCGAGCCGCGCCGCGTCGCCGGCATCGATACGACCCTGCCCTTCCAAAAAACACGCTATTTTCCAACGGCCGCAAGCGACTACCTCACTCTCGATCGCGATACGTTCTGGCGCGGCACTTCCGCCAATTGGCCCAGCGTGCCGGCAGATCCCATCGACGACCCGGCTACGGATCAACACATCGACACGACGACGATGCAGAATCAGTCGCCCGGGTTCATCGCCTATCTGCAATATCGCGATGTGGACGGCAAGCTGCAACCGACGCGAACCCGCGTGGTCAATCTCGAAAACGGCCGCTCGGGTACGGTCGAGGATTTCGACGAACAGATCTTCCGCAGCTACAACCTCATGGGCTACCGCGAAGGCGCACAAAGCGGCACCGCGCCTGCCGGCCCCGACAGCGTGCTGACGTTTCCATTGGGCAAGACCTTCGATCAGGCGCGCTCGATCACGCTGCGTCGGCATATCCGCGGCTCGGTGGCGGGCAACGTGCGTGCGTATCCGGTCATGCAAGTCACCATCGACAGTGGATTCGACACGGTTGTCACTTCCTACGACTACGACGAATCCACGGCGATCTGCGATCCCAGCGGCCAAGTCGTCAAATTCTTTCGCGCCACCCGCATCGAAGGCGATTCCGCGACCGTGAACGGCGGCACGACGGAGTCGATCTATATCAACGGACTGCCGACGGATCACCCGAGCGTGCAGGCCCAGTACCGATCGCGGCTGCAGATTTCGACGGCGGCGCCGGACAACCTCCAGGACAATTTCAGCGTGCTCGACGGCTACCTGCAGCGTCAGAACGTCTATGACGCCGACGGGAAAGTGGTCGGCCGTCAGGAGTACGATTGGCGCGTCTACACGCAAATCCAAACGGCGCAGGGACAGCCCGTGCCGATCCGCGGCGCCTACGTTCAACAACTCGCGACGGTTGTTGAACAGGACGGGGTACAAACCCGGACCGAAAGCGAATTCGACGCCTCGACCGGGCAGCGAAAGCGCAAGCAGGTGACGATCTACAACGCGCTCGGAGAGTCTGAGTTACGATCCGATCTCACTCTCTACGCCTGCGAAGTTTATCCCTCGCTGCGAGCGCGGCATGCCTATACCGCGGTCGCTCAGCAGTCCAGCACGAGCAAGGTCGGCCAGGCAAACGAACAGGTCACCGCCGTCGCCGTCACGCGATTTAAAACCTGGCCGAGCCACAACGCATCGGCGACGTCGGCCGTGCCTCTGCAGGTCTTCGACAGTTTCGACCAATACGCGTGGCTGGGCGGTCCCGGCTCGGCTGCATTCTCGACCTGGAATACCACACAGCAGCCGGGCGCCGATTGGCAATTCCAGCAAGCCGTCGTCAAGCGCAGCGGTCACGGCCTCGTCGTGGAAAGCAGCAATGCGACGGGTCAGCCGAGCGCCAATCTTTACGATCGCGACGAGCGCTATCTCGTTGCCAACTTTGCCAATGCGTCGATCGAATCGGGCGAAGCCGCCTATCTGGGATTCGAAGACTACGAAGAGACGGCCGGCTGGGTGCTCGCCCCATCCGGCAAGCCCTGGTCGGGCTTCGTCACCACGGCACTCGGTCATTGCGGACGCCGCAGCCTGCAGCTTTCGCAAGCCACCACGGCGGGCGAACGGTTCGAGCGGCGCTTCAATCCCTCGCCGCGCATCCGCCGATTCTTGTTCACCGCCTGGTATCGCACCGAAAATGGATTCCGCGTATCGGCCGACTCGGGTTTGTCGATCGAACTGATTCGCGGCGGACAAAAAATCGGGCAAATCGACGTGCCTTTCGCCGAGACGGCAGGCAACTGGGCGTATCTCTCGCAAGCCGTCGAATTGCCGTCGGCGAGTGGCGACATCAGCGTCGTCGTGGCTCTACGCAATGCGCAGGCGGCGCCGGCCTATGTCGACGATCTGCGCTGGTCGCCGTTCCTGAGCACCTTTTCCGCTCAGGTCTACGACACGCGTGCCGACGTCGCGACCGCCGCGCTCGGACCCAATGCGGAAACCAGTCGCACCCTCTATGACGGCTTTCTGCGCCCGATCGGCGCGGTCGGTCCCGACGAGAACGTGCTCAACCTGGCTTCGCAATATTTGTCGCGGCAATCGGCCGATGCGTTCGATCGTATCGCGCCGAATTGTGCGATTGAACTGCGCGGCACCGGCAGCGGTTTTTATTCCGACTTCCTGCGCGACGGTGATCTGTCTCACTGGAGCACCAAGGAGCCGCAGCAATGGCAGTTGCGCGACGGCGCACTCTGGCACGATGTCAAAGCATCCGGCTCGATACGCCTGAGTTCGCCGTCGATCCGCAAGCAGTTCGGCATGTGCGTGCATGCGAATCCGCGCACAACACCGAGCGCTCCTCTCGGGTTGCGCGTCGGCACTGCGCTGGTCGTGCAGTGGGATCCGCAAACGCGGCTTTGGTCGCTGCAGGAAACCGGCGCGGCGAAAGGCAAAAAGAAATCCGCCGATGTCGCGGCTCGCCGCGCGGCTCCCGAACGTGGCCGTTATCACGAGATATCGATTGCCGACGACGCAACGCGCGCATTCCAACGCGACTGGCTGCTCGTCGTCGCCGGACGCGTGGTGCTGTTCTTCGCCGATGGAGAACTCGTGCTGTCGAAGATCTGCGCCGGCGAAATCGAAGGCGAAGCGGAAATCTTCGCCGGCGATGAAGTTGCCTTCAGCCGCATCGCCGTCACCGACGGCGTGCAAGCGCGATTGGTGTATTCCGACGGCGCCGGCAACCCGTGTCAGGAGCAGGCGCTTATTGACGAGCAAAGCCTCGTATCGGCCACGGTGTACGACGATCGCGGCCGCGCCGCCGTGCGCAGCAAGCCGGCGCAGCTCGCGCCGCGTGTCGACATTCCGCTGCTCGCATATCGCAGCCGATTCGTCGAGCACATGAATTGGGTCAGCGGCGTCCTGCGCGGCGAAGTGGCCGACTACTATGCGCTCGGTGGCGGCGGCAACAGCGATGACCAGGGTTATCCCTACCAACGCGATCGTTACGAAGCCTCACCGCTCGGGCGCGTGATCGAAAAAGGCCTGCCCGGCAAAGAGTTCGCCATCGTCGATCTCGACAAAACCACGCCGGCGCAGCGTCACACCGGCAAGACCGCTTACGGCGCGACGACCGGTACCGGATTCGTCGCCTGGCTGCCCGCCGGCGAATATCAGGTCACGACTTACACGGACGCCGACGGCAACCAACGTTGTGAAGCCACCGACAAACTCGGTGCGATCGTTGCCAACGGCGTGCTTATCGACGACGCCGCGCAAACTTATCTGACTACGCTGACGGCAAACACCTATGTCAGCGACGGACAGATCTCCACGACCTATCTGCCGAACTACTACAATCCGCCGGCCGGCTCCAAGCCGGATGCCTGGCGCGTGATCCAGCGCACCGACATGCTCGATCGCCTCGTCGAAGCGACGACGCCCGACAGCGGCGCCGCCGAGCGCATCTACGACTCGCTCAACCAACTGCGCTTCCAGCGCAGCGCGCGCGGCGCGGCGGAAGGCTGGTTCGTCTACACACGCTACGACGCTCTCGGCCGGCCGCTTGAAAGCGGCTATCTGGACATGGCGTGGAATCGTGCCGAACTGCAGCGTATCGCCAATACCGATCCGGCCTGGCCGCCGACGCCGGCAACCTGGGAGACGGTCAACACCTACGACGGCGACGGCAGCGACGCGCGCTCGATGTCGCGCTTGATCACGTCCACCACGGCGAGCCGCACTGCCGATGCCGCTGCGGAAAACGCAATCCGGCTGCACTACGCCTACAACATCGCCGGCAACGTCATCCAGCAAACCCAGGAAAGCCTGCCCGAAGGTATCGGTTACCCGATTGCCTACGAATACGACAATCTGCAGAACATCCGCCGCCAACGCTACCTCGCCGACGATACACAGGCCGTCGCGGCCGAAGTCACCTACGCTTACGATGCCCTAGGCCGCATGCGGACGGTCGGCGACGCATCCCAGGCCGATGCTTACGCTGTCTATACCTACAACGCCGACGGCAGCGTCGCGACGCAGCGCCTGCGCCCCGGCCAGACTGCCGCGACCGAACGCCGCCTCAGCTACAACTCGCCCGGCTGGATCACCGGCATCGACTGTCCCTTGTTCCGCCAGCAAACCTACTACACGCGCGCTCCCGACGGTTCGGCCGGCTACTACAACGGCCAGGTCGTTGCCGATGCGGACGCCGTCACCGACGGCACACAGCGCACGCGCAACTACCGTTTCGATTCGGCACAGCGGCTGACGCAAGCCTACGGCGACCGCGCAACGGCCGACGCAGATTTTGTGACTTACGATGCCAATGGCAACTTCAAGGCCGTCCCTGCGCGTATCGCGGCGACGGACCCGCTGAATTGTGTCTACAACGCCGGCACCGACCAGCTCATCAACACGCAAAACAATCCCGTCGGCGAATTCGCCTTCAATGCCGACGGCGCGATCGTCGCGGCGTTGCCGCGCGGCCTGGAGAATTTGAGCTACGGCCGCGTTTCCGCGCTGACCAAGTCGGTGCGCACTTCGGCGGGACAAGTCGATTTCGATTACGACAGCGAGGGCCGCCGCGCGCATCGGCATGATCGCCGATCCGGAATCACGCAGACCTCGATTTACGGCACCAGCGACAAGCCGCTGATTCAGATTTCACGCGACGCCAACGGCCGCATCGTATCGATCACGCGCCTCGTTTACGGCCCGCAGGGTCTGATCGGACTGCATCAGGACGACCGCTTCTGGCTCGTGCTGAGCGACCGGCTGGGCTCCAGCCGCGCGATGATCGCCGACGACGGTTCGCTCGCCGGCAGTTGGAGTTTCCTGCCGTTCGGCGGCTTGGAATCGGAAACGGGTGCGGCAAGCGAACGCCTCGAGTTCCTTTTCGTCGGCCAGCAATTCGACCGTGCGCTCGGGGTCTACAACTTCAATGCGCGTTTGTACGATCCGGCCATCGGCCGCTTCTACGGCACCGACCCCGAAAACCAGTTCGCCAGCCCCTACGTTTACGGCAACAACAATCCGGTCAGCATGATCGACCCTTCGGGGCGGCTGGCCTTCCTCGCCCTGCTCGCCTTATCCGTGCTCGCCGGCATCGTCGTCGGCGCGGCGGCCGGCGCGGTCGGCTACGGCGCGCAGACGCTGATCACCGGCGAAAAATGGGATTGGGGCGATTTCGGCAAGGCGGTCGGCATCGGCGCCTTGGCCGGCGCAGTCGGTGGTGCCGTGGGATTCGGTGCCGGCGCGCTGGCGAGCGCGGGCGCCGTCGCCCTTGGCTACAGCGCGAGCAGCGTCACCGTCGGCGTCGTCAGCGGCGTGGTCGGCGGCGCTGCCGGCGGTGCCGCAGGCGGCGCCGCGGGTCAATTGGCTTCGAATGCAATCGAAGGCAAGTCCAACCTCTGGGAGGGGGTCGGCAAAGCGGCTGCGTTCGGCGCGGTGGTCGGCGCAGTAGCCGGTGGGATCGGCGGCGGCTGGGTCGCGCGGGCAAAATTCCCTTCCGGTCCGAGAGGACCCGGAATGCCCGGCACATCCGCGCTCAGCGACGCGCAACTGGAGAACGCCGCGCGCCTGGCGGTTGTGCGGCGCGGATCGATCTCCTACCGGCAACTCGTCGATCTCGTGCCCGAGGGCACCGCCAATACCTGGAATCCCTCGCAGCATATTCGCGTCGGTGCGAAATACGATTTCGTCAGTACCAACGGCACGCAATGGACGGTGCGATATCACTCCGCGCAGACCAACGTGCCGCAATATCGAAGCGGCCGAATATGGTCGGCGAAAATCGAGCAGGTGCCACAAGGCCAAAACCGCGCCAGCCTGCTCAACGAGTACGGTGGTTTCGGCTATGCCCAGCAACCGGGCACCCAAGGAGCGCGGCAAAACTACCAGACCTTCGTCAACAACGCCGAATACTCACATGTGCCGTTTCGGTTCTTCTAGGCCTTCGCTGTGGATGCAAACAAGCGGTGTCTTGGAAGCAGCGTAAGCTTCCATTCGCCTTCCATCGGGCAAGACCGCTTCGTTGCAAAGCTCTCTATTAGAGTGACCCGACATCCCGGATCAGCCAGGGATCACCGCAGAGTCCGCTCCGACCAGGAGCGGACCACGAAGGGCAAACCATTCGCCGAAGAGCACGCTAGGACAGCAATGTATAGTCGCCGCCCCGCTCCAGAGCACGCCGATACGCGGGCCGGGAATGGATTCGTTCGAGGAAAGCGGCTAAATGAGGCCGTCGCTCATCGACGAATCCTCGCGCTTCGCCCGCTTCGAGCGGAAAGCTCATCTGGATATCGGCGGCGGTGAATTCGTCGCCGGCAAACCAGGTCCGTGGCGTCAGCTCGCTTTCCATATAGTCGAAATGCAGAGTGAGCTGCGGATCGACGAACGAGGTTTTTACCTTGTCCGCGATGCCACGCACCACAGGGCGCACGAAGAATGGCATCGGCGATTTCGGCAAGCGCCGAAAGATCAAACTCAGCAGCAACGGCGTCATCGCCGAGCCTTCCGCATAGTGCAGCCAATAGGTGTAGCGCAGACGCTCGGGGCTGTGCTCGGGCGGTTTCAGTCGTCCATTGCCATAGCGCTCGACCAGGTATTCGACGATCGCACCGGATTCGGCCAAGGTGTTGGGGCCATCGGTAACCACCGGCGACTTGCCCAACGGATGAACGGCACGCAGTTCGGCTGGCGCGAGCATCGTCCGCGGATCACGCTGATAGCGTTTGATTTCGTAGTCCAAACCCAGTTCTTCGAGCAGCCAGAGCACGCGCTGCGAGCGGGAATTGTTGAGATGGTGAACGACAATCATGGTGCGGTCATCCGTGGAGGGTCGGCAGCAATCATAGTTTGATATGCAGCGTGACGCGCCACTGCCTCGGTTCGCCGGGGTGCACGGTAACGCCGGAGGCAACCAAGGGGGTGCTTGCGGAGACGCGGTAGTCCTGGCCGTAGGCGATGTCGAAATAGCGTCGGTCGAACAGATTCAGCACGTCGAGCGACAATGATGCCCGTTCGTTCAGTTCGCGCTGCACGCGCAGGTTGGTCACGATGGCCGAAGGCGCGCGCAGACTTGCGTCCTGCGTCAGCGGACAGCCTCCGATGTAGCGCCATTTGATGTCGCCCGACCAAGCACCTCGGTGAACGCTCGCGCCGACCGAGGCGACGCGATCGACCGCATTCGGGATGTGATTGCCCAGCTCGCCGTTGGCGTTTTTGTCGGCGTAGCGCGCGTGCGTCCAGGCAAGGTCGGCATCGAGCAAAAGCCAATCGTTGACGATCCAATGGTTGTTCCATTCGACACCGTAACGCTTGCTGGCGCCGTTGATCTCGGTGCCGCCCGAGTCGGCCGAGTACAACAGCTCGGAACTGCTGTTGAGTGTCCACAGCGCCAATGAGCTTTGCAGGCCGGGCACGATCTCGGTGCGCAGTCCGATCTCCTTGCCATAGCTGCCGACCAGGGCCGGCGCTTGCGGCTTCGGATCGCCCGTCGCCGCATCGAACCGTTCGACCACGCCGCGCGCATCGTTGCTGTGAAAACCATTGCCGACGTTGATGAAGAATTCCGTCTTTGCCCACGGCCCGAGAACGAAGCTCAGTTTCGGCGAGACCCGGCTGTCCGAGACGCTGCCGCTGTTGGGCGAATACGTTTGCGACGTAAGGTCAAGATCGATCGCATCGGCGCGCAGACCGACCAGTGTGCGCAGCCACGGATTCCATGTCGTCGCGTTCTGGACGTAGATCGCGCCTTCGGTTTCTCCGACCAGGTTGTCGCTCACCGTGGCGAACGGCACTCGCGCCTGCGTGTCGAACAGCGAGACGTGAATCTGGTCGTGCCGCAATTGGGCTCCGACCTCGGTCGTGGACTCTTTTCCGAACAAGGTACCCACCTTGCCCCAGGCCATTTTCCCGCCGAACAGATTGCGCGCGTCGCGCTGATTGAATTGATCTCCGCGCACGGGATCGGATTCGTAGTAGGTGAAATTCGACCAGAGCTGCAGCCGGTAATGTTCCGCATAGGACGAAATGCGCAGGTAGCCGTCTTGATCCTGGCGATGCCATTCGCCGGAAAGAATCTGCCGCGCCGAACGGCCGCCGTCGGTGGGATCGAGTGCGCAGAATCGACACAGCGCACCGCTCTCGATCAGTTCCAGCGGCACTTGATCGGTGGAGCGCCAATGCGCGTCGTACGCCTGGGCGGTGACCGAGCCTCCGTATGCGGCATCTCCCGCGCTGAGCCGCAGCAGGCCGTTGAACTTGTGCATGCCTTCGGGCAGCGCCCAAGGACCGTCACTCTGCATGACCTCGACGGCGCCGAGCAAAACCGGCGACGACGGCGCCGACGAAGAGAACGCAAACGGTGTCGATCCGGCGGCCAGTATGCGTCGATAGCCGTACTCGCCGACGGTGATATCGAAGAGGTTTTCTTCGAGACGGCTCCGATAGTGGATGTCCGCCGAACCGGCAGAAGAAAAATCTCCGCTCTCGGCGAAGTACGGGCCTTTGCGGTAGTCGATGCGATCGACCAGCTCAGGAATGAGAAAATTCAGATCGGCGTAGCCCTGGCCGTGGCCGTTGGTCGGCATATTGACCGGCACGCCGTCCACGCTGATGGCCAGGTCGGTGCCGTGGTCGAGGTTGTAGCCACGCAGGAAGTACTGATTGGCCTTGCCGTCTCCCGAGTGCTGCGTCACCACGAGGCCCGGAATCGTTTCGAGCGCTTCGCCCGGGCGGAGCAAGGGAATATCCTGCAGCAGCCGGCCGAGAACGACTCCTTGCGATGCGGCATCCGAAGTTCCGACACCGTTGTCGTAGTGCCCGACGACATTGACCTGTGCGAGCTCGGCCGGCGGCGTGTCCGCTGCATTCTCCGTGGTCGCGGCCGTTATGCTGCGTGGCAGACCAAGGATGCCCGTGCACATCGATGCGACAAGGAAGAAACCGAATCGACTGCCCATCCGCATGCCCCTACGGTGATTTTCCCAAGCGCGGCAGGACCACCGCGTCGCTTTCGTTGAACCGCAAAAGCCATACTTATCCGAGACCGAAGCCGAGCGCACGGCTCATAAGCCAGATGCCGGCAACCGCCGCGATGACGCAGGATCCGCTGACGAGTACGAGCGGGCGATAGAAGCGGCGTTCGCGCAACAGGAATATCGCCGGCACCACCACGAGCACGACGCTGAGCTGGCCGATTTCCACGCCGATGTTGAATCCGGCGAGCGACCACGCGAGCGCACCTTGAGGCAGGCCGAGATCGGCAAGCACACTGGCGAAGCCGAATCCATGAACGAGGCCGAAGCCGAAGGCGAGCAGCCATGCGCGGCGCGTCACCTGCGGCCAGATATTGTTGAGCGCCGCAAGCAATACCGACAGCGCGATGCCCGATTCGACCAGGCGCGACGGCAACCCGATCACGCCGAGCGCAGACAGCGTCAGCGTGATCGAATGCGACACGGTGAATGCGGTCACGATCGCAAGCACGCTCAGCAGTGCGCTGCGCAAGGTTCCGACCGGAACCCACTCGCCATTGCGCCGCAGCAGTACCGAAGGCAGCAGCAGTGAAATCAGGAACAGCATGTGGTCGTAGCCGATCCAGATATGATGAATGCCTTCCTCGACGAACTGCAGAAATGTGGCGAGTCGGGAAGTTTCCGCGAGGGCGAAGGTCTGCACCGCGTGATCGGGCGAAAGCACGGCGCTGCGCGAATTGCCGTCGACATCCAGGCGCAGCAATCCGCGATGCGACGGATCGATATCGAACAGCAGCGAATAGCCGACATCGATCGATCGCGGCACTGCGGCGCAATCGGCCTTGAACTTCAGAACGGCATAGGCACCGTCGCTGTGGTCGTCGATCAGCAGATCGTCGGGCGCAAGGCGGCAAGTGCTTCCGTCGGCCTGGATGCGCAGGTGCGTGAATGCGTAGGCGAACAGGTCGGCCTCGCGCGTGCGCACCTCGCCCCAGGTAATGACGCCGTCCCGATTCGCGTCGAGCTGCAATGCCACCTCCAGATCGCGCAGAGCGATATCCCACTGCGCGGCGAGAACCTTGCTCGACGAGTCCGCCTGCACTATCAAGTAACTGTCGCTCGGTTTGTGCGCCCATGCGGACGGAGCGGCGAGCGCAGCGAGCAGGCCCAACATCAGCAGACTGCAGAACCTCATGGCGCGGCACCGCCGCTCAAACCCAGAGCGAGCTGCTGCAGTCGTGGCGCATTTATGCCCGTGCGTGCCAGCCATTCCAGCGCCGGCTGTGCGGCTGCGCGGTCGCCGACTGCCGCGGCCGCTTCAAGAAGAATGCGCGCATCGGCCGGCTCGCGCTGAACGCGGAAATTGCGCGCGGCAAGCTCCAGCGCGCGGGAAGGATCGTGTTCGACTTCGAGGGTGAAACGCGCCTGCTCGCGCAGATGAGTTTCATCTCCGCGTGCGCGCGCTTCGGCGAAGCGTTGTGCGAGATCGGCGCGAAGACCATCGGCGTCCGCAGAACGCGTGCGTTCCGCGGCGATCGCGGCGCGCAACAACAAGGCATCGGCCTGCGCCGCGTCACCGAGGATCTGTCTTGCCGCGGTGCCCTGCCCCGTATCGAGCAGCAGATCGGCAAACGCGGCGCGCGCGTAGACATCGTCGGGAGAAAGTTTCAGCGCCTCGCGGAATGCCGCGGTGGCAGCTTCGTTTTTTTCCAGGCGCGCATTCATCTCGGCAAGGGTCGTCCATGCCCATACTTTCTCGGCGCCCGACGCCGCGCTCGCGCCGCGCAAAGCACTTTCGATCAATGGTGCGGCGGTGTCGTCGTGGCCGCTCAGCGCCGCGGTCGATGCTGCGCAGGTTGCCCCGAGCAGGGGATCGGCGATCGGAATCAATTTCAGACAAGCGCTGCGCGCCGCGCGCACGTCGCCCTGCACTTGCGCGATGCTTGCGAACAGCAGCCACGCGTCAGGATCGAACTGATCGACACGCAGCGCCGCTTCCAGTTGCTGCAGCGCCGGTGCGAATTGATGGCGGAACTGCAAAATACGCGCGCGCATGACCAGCACTTCGGTCGGTGCCGGGTCCGCATCCCACCATTTGCCGAGGGCGGATTGTGCGTAGCCGTAGGCACGCGGGTCGGAATAGGTTTGGCCGACTTCGATGTAGCGGCGTGCAGCCGCGAGCGCCTCGGCCACGTTCGTTTCGCCGCCACCGTTCCACTGCGGCGATCGGCGCAGCGCGAGAAACGCCGGAGGCAAGCGTTCCACTACCACGCTGTCGTTCGCCGGTACGCGCGGTGCGGCATCGGCCTGGCCGCTCCAGCAAACCATCGCGGCGGCAAGCGCCGCCGCGATGACGCCGTAGCTACGGCAGCAAAAAGACACGATAGAACCCGTCGGGATCGTCGTTATAGTTCGAGGCGATGTAAACGTCGTTCACATCGGCAGGCTCGGCCGTATCGTTGGTTTGAAGTAGGAACAAGTTGTAGACGAACGTACTGAACTCATAGGGAAGGCAATAACCCCATATGTCGCTCTTTGGCGGACACGACTGGTCCGACGATTGCGCGGCCGCAGTAGTTGATTGCGCAGGCGATTCTATGGAGGCCAATGCGAGGCACGCCATTGCAAGAACCGCTAGGAGAGATTTGCGCGGTTTCATGGCGAGCCTCCCGTTGTGGCCACACCGTTGACACCGTTCGGCGAACCCGGCAGCGGCGCATTGACGTAGGGGAAGGTGCTGGCGAAGTCGGCCGAAGAAATTGGCGTCCCGTCTGTGTAGGGCAATTGCCCCGCAGGGGCCTGCGCGGCCGGCAGCAGCACGCCCATCGCCACGCGCAGGGAAATGTCGACGACGTCGTCACCGGGACGGCGGCCGTTCGGAAAGCCTGCGGTGTCGCTGCCAAGTACGCCGAGTGTGTTTTGCGAGGAAGCGGCGACCGGAGCGGTCGATGTGTTGAGGCGCAGCATCTCCGAGGGCGTGACCGTCATCGCCTGATTGAGGCCCGGAACGCCAGTCAGGAAAACCGCAACCAGATCGTTGCGCGGCGTGCTCGGTGCCTGCACGTTGAACAATACTTGCAGCAGAACCGGCAGCGAGGGATTGGTCACATAGTTGAGAAATTGGGCGTCGTCCTTCGGCTGGCTGCCGTTGAAGCGATCCTTGTCCGGCAGACCGATGACCACTTCGTTGACCAGCGGCATGCCGAGACGCGAAACCTGGGTCCAGGCGCCGCCGACCAACTCGACGGGCTTGCCCTGCCCTCCGCTGGCAACCGCTCCTGCCGGTGCCGGATTCAGAACCGTGCCCTGGCGCAGGCTTGCCGTGGTCCACGCGCCGATCACCGGATCGGTGCCATTCGTCAGGCAAGAGATGGGTACTTCGAGTGCGATTGAGGTGACGTTCTTGTTTCCGATCGCATTCGGCGCCGAACTCGGCGACCCGACCGGATTCAGGTTCACGAGATCGAAAATTTCTCCGAGGTTTACCGCAAACGGATCCTTGCGCTGGCCGACGAACACGCGTCCTGCGGTTTTGCAGCCTGGAAGGCCTATGGAGAAAATGTGGTTGTTGGCATAGGCCGCATAGTTCGGCACCGATTTATTGCCGATGTTGTCGAGCGGCTTGCGGAAGCTCGTGCCGCCGCTGGTCAGATTGGTCGCGAGCGCGGCCGTGCCTTTGCGGCGATCGCCGTTGACGACGGTGACGGTGTAGGTCTCGATGAGATTCTTGTTGGCGTCGCCGTCGGTTACGCCGGGCCCGAAGGGTCCGATATTTACCAGCGGCACCGGGATGTTCTTGCCGCCGATACTGAGAGCAACGTTCTTGTAAGTATTGGTGAAGCGGAATTGGTAAGTGATGTGTTCGTGCGCGTCGCCCTGGTTGTCCACTTCGATCTCGTAGAGGGCATTCGGGTCCATCGAGAAATAGTTCGGTCCGCCATAGGCATCCTGCAGCGGTATGTAGTCCGCGATGAACGTGACGAAGGCATCGCGTCCCGTCTCATAGCTTCGGAACATGTAGAAATCGGCTCCGTCGATTTTGGGGTGTGCGGCCGTGAAAGGTGCTTCACGGTGGCTGGACGCGCTGGCGAGGCCCGCCAGCACCAGCCACAACGAAGCGCCGAGCGCCAGTCTCTGAGGTAGTTGCATGTCCGTCTCCCGTTTCATGCGCGGCATGATTGCCGGCGATGGGACATACGGCGTGCAGCGGGTCTTGGATGCACGCGCAAGCAAATGTTTCTGCAGCGTGGGTATCGCCATCGGCAAATGGCTTCCATGGCGCTCGACTTTGGAAGCCGATGGCCGTAGCCGATGCGCGCTGCCTGCAGGCAGCGGCCGGTATTGCCCGCAACTAGCTCCATCGCGCCCAATCGGGCGACATTTCCCATGCCCCCAAAGTCGCGGACACCGAAGCACGCTGCATCCGAATCGCGCCAACGTCCGTATAGCAGACTGTCTTGCATCGGAACCCGGCCGCCTCGTCTATGCCATTACGGATCGCTTGTTTGATGTTGGCTTGCGCGACCGCCGCCATGGCTTGGGGCGCCGCTGCGGCTGACCCGATCGAACGCTATGAAGGCATCGCGTATTCCCGCGCCGACGGTTCGGTGTTGTACCGGGAAACGCATTGGCGCTATCGCGACGGCGACTTCGACAGGCATCTCGTGCTGTATGGCTGCGCAGATGGCACACCGTTCGCGCGCAAACTGTTGACCGTGTCGTCGCGCGACGCGGCACCCGATTTCGATTTCTACGATGCCCGTCTCGACTACCGCGAAGGCGTGAACGGCAGCGGCGCGCGCCGCGTCGTCTACGTCCAGACACGAGACGACGCGGTGCCGAAGCAGGCCGAACTCGAACTCGGCGTCGACGACGTCGTCGATGCCGGCTTCGACGATTATCTGCGCTCGCACTGGGATGCGATCACGCCGCGATCGCCTCTGCACGCGGCGATCGTGGTGCCCGGCAGACACGCGGCAGTACCGGTAACGATCGCCGAAATCGACGCCGGAGATAGCGACGTCCGTCATCTGCGCGTGCAGTTGAATGCGTGGTACCGCCTGATCGCGCCGTCGATGACCTTGGGCTATAGCCGCACCGATCGGCGCCTGTACGAGTTTGTTGGCATCGGCACGATCCGCGGCAGCGACGGGCGCAATCTCGATGTGCGCATCGTATTTCCGCCGCAGCGGCGCGATACATCGGTTGATCCACAGGAGGCGCTCGCCGCCGCGCGGCTCAGCTTGAACGGGCACTGCCGTCCGTGACTGCCGTCACATACGCCAGCGATCCGATCCCCCGCATTGCGGGTGAATTGTATTGCTCTCGCCGCTTGTGGCATAAGCTACCGCACAGACGGTGGCGCAATGCGCACCGGAGGCGCGGCGAGAACGGCTCCACCCCCTCGATGATGGGAGAGATACTTCAAGTGCGCACAGAGATCGATTCCCGTGCCGACGTCGCCTCGCTGCTCGCCCGCGTTGCCGCAGGCGAGCGAGCTGCCTTCGAAGCGTTGTACCGAACGACGTCCAGCATGTTGTTCGCCATCTGCCTGCGCGTGCTTCCCGACCGCGGCGAAGCCGAAGAAGCCTTGCAGGATGCTTTCCTCGCCATTTGGAACAAGGCCATACAGTTCGATCCGGCGCGCGCGAGTCCCAGCGCGTGGCTCGGTACGATCGCGCGCCATCGCGCCATCGATCGGCTGCGCTCGAATCCGAGCCGGAGCACGACGGTTTCCATCGATCTGGCGGAGTCCGTCGCGGACGAAGGCATGTCGACATCCGATTCGGCACAGGCGGCGACCGACCGCGTACGCCTCGACGACTGCATGCGCCAACTCGACGAACGCCGGCGCAAGTTGATCCGCACCGCGTTCTTCGACGCCGCCACCTACGAGGAACTGGCACGAAGAGCGCAGGCGCCGCTCGGGTCGGTGAAGAGCTGGATTCGCCGCGGACTGATGCAACTGCGCGCGTGCCTTGAATCATGAGTACGAATCCGGCTCAATTCGACGACGATTCCGCCCCGCCGCCGAGCGACGATATCCGCGCGGGCGAATATGTGCTCGGCGTTCTCGATGCATTCGAACGCCGCCACGCGCAGGCGCGAATCGCCGGCGAGCCCACGTTCGCCCGTCTTGTCGACGAGTGGGAAAATCATTTCGCCGCGTGGACGACCGATGCGGCTACCGCCGAACCGCCAGCACATGTCTGGCCGCGCATCTGCAGCCGCCTCGGCTGGCCGGCCGCTGAGGCCGCGCGTCCGAATGTCTGGAGCAATGTCGGCTTCTGGCGCGGCGTGGCCGGACTCGCCGCCGCGGCGGCGCTGGCGGTCTTCTTCATAGGCCGCGCGCCGGTACCGCTGCCGACACCGAGCCCCAGTGAGGAGCAGGCTGCGCGCCCGGTCACCGTATTGCTCCGCGACGACGGTTCGACCGGCTGGATCGCTTCGATCGATCCTGCGCGCGGCAAACTGCTGATGGTGCCGGTGCCGCACTCGCTCGGTGCCGACGGCCGCGTCGATGAACTCTGGATCATCCCGGCCGGCAAGGCGCCTCTGTCGCTCGGCCTTGTGTCCAACGACAAGGCGCATACCATCGCGGTGCCGCCCACTCTGCAGAAAGAACTCGTTGCCGGCGCGACGCTCGCGGTCACTCTCGAACCGCAAAGCGGCATGCCGCACGCCGCGCCGAGCGGGCCGATCGTGGCTAAGGGCAGCATCTCGGCCATCTAGGGATTTCTGCGCGGGTCTGTGCATCCGGCCGTGCGTTCGCTTCGTATAGAGAAGCGACGCACACGAAACCGGAGCCGCTATGATCGATCCCTGCGAACGCGCCGCGCCGCAAGCGCCGGAAGCGGGAGCGATAGCATTTTCCGCACCGCCGCTGCGCACGTTGCGCCGATGGTTCGACTCGAATGCGCCGGCGCAGGACGAGGAGACCGCCGAACGCATCGACTGGCTGCGCGCCGTGCCGTTCATCGGCATGCACATCGGCTGCCTCGGCATTTTCTTCACCGGCGTCTCGCCGATCGCGGCATGGACCGCCCTCGCGCTCTATGTCTTGCGCATGTTCGCGATCACGGCGTTCTATCACCGCTATTTCGCGCACCGTACCTTTCGCGCATCGCGCGCCGTTCAGTTCGCCTTCGCCGTGATCGGCGCATCCGGCGCGCAGCGCGGACCGCTCTGGTGGGCGGCCCATCACCGCAATCACCATCGCCACGCCGACACGGCGCTGGACCCGCACTCGCCCGGAATACGCGGATTTTTCTGGAGCCATATGGGCTGGTTCCTCACTCCGCGCGCGTTCCGCACGGATTGGCAACGCATTCCGGATTTCGCCGGCTACCCGGAACTGCGCTGGCTCGATCGCTATGACGTCGTCGTCCCGGGCGCGCTGGCGCTGACGCTGTACTTGGCCGGCACCCTGCTCGCTCGCGTAGCTCCTGGCCTGCACACCGACGGCGCGCAAATGCTCGTATGGGGTTTCTTCGTCTCGACCACGCTGTTGTTCCACGTCACCGTGACGATCAATTCGCTCGCCCATCGCTTCGGCAAACGCCGTTTCGCGACGCGCGACGACAGCCGCAACAATGCCCTGCTCGCCCTGCTTACGTTCGGCGAGGGCTGGCACAACAACCATCATTTCTATCCGGGCAGCGCACGCCAGGGTTTCCGCTGGTGGGAATTCGACCTGACCTGGATAGCACTGCGCGCACTCGCCGTATGCGGTCTGGTCAGCGACCTGAAACCGGTGCCGGCCTGGGTGTTTGCGAAGAGGCGCGGCTGACATGCGCATCGGCATCATCGGTTCCGGCATCGCCGGGCTCGCCTGCGCCTGGCTGCTGCAAAGCGAGCACGAGGTCGTGCTGTTCGAAGCCAACGACTACCTTGGCGGACACACGCACACGCACGACATTGCGAACGAGCACGGCGAGTACCGCATCGACAGCGGTTTCATCGTGCACAACCGCGAAAATTATCCGCTGCTGACGCGCATGTTCGATGAACTCGGCGTCGCCGCCCGACCGACCACGATGAGCTTTTCCGTGCGCAACGAGACGAGCGGGCTCGAATACGGCACGTGCGGACTCGACGCGGTTTTTTGCCAGCGACGCAACCTGCTCTCGCCACGCTTCCTCGGCATGCTGCGCGACATAAGCCGCTTCTATCGGCTCGCCGCGGCGCTGCCTGGCGAAAGAGGCGAAGGTCCGACGCTCGAAGACTACGTAGCCATCCACGGGCTCGGCGATGCGTTCCGCGACGATCATCTCGTGCCGATGGCCTCGGCGCTGTGGTCGTCTCCGCCGCGCGCCATTCGCAAATTTCCGATGCGGTACCTCGTTCAGTTCATGGCCAACCATCGCATGCTGACCTTCGACGCGCGACCGCAGTGGCGTGTCGTCGAGGGCGGTTCGCGCCGCTACGTCGAAGCGCTGCAGGCACTCTGGCGCCTCGACGTGCGGCTGTGCTCGCGCGTGCTTCGTGTGGTGCGTAACGAGAAAGGCGCCGAAGTGCGCACGCACCACGGATCGGAACGTTTCGATCAGATCGTGCTCGCCTGCCACAGTGATGAAGCGCTTGGCCTGCTCGTCGATGCCGACCCGCGCGAACGCGACATTCTCGGCGCCATCAAGTACCAGGCCAACGACACCGTGCTGCACACCGACACGAAGCTGCTGCCGCGTTCGAAAAAGGCCTGGTCGGCGTGGAACGCCAGCGTGCCGCGCGAACCCGGCCGTGCTTGCACGGTGAGCTATTGCATGAATCTGCTGCAAGGCATCCAGTCGCCACAGACCTTCGTGGTCACGCTCAACGACACCGATGCGATCGCTCCCGAGAAAATCCTGCGGCGCATGTCGTACCGGCATCCGCTGTATACGCATGCCGCAGTCGCCGCACAGAACCGACGCGATGAAATCCAGGGCCGCCGGCACACTTGGTTTGCCGGCGCCTATTGGGGATGGGGCTTTCACGAAGACGGGATGCGCAGTGCCGTCGAGGTTGCCGCCGCGCTCGGCGTTCGCTGGCGCGCCGGCATGGCGGTGCGGGCACCTGTCGATGTACCGCGTATGCAATGGGTGCCTACATGAGTGCCGCGCCCGCATCGCACTCGACCGTGAGCGCCGTCTACGAGGGCGTCGTGCGCCATCGCCGCCATGCGCCAGCGGCGCATGCATTCGCCTATCGCATGGCCCAGCTTTACCTCGACCTCGATGAAATCGACCGCGTCTTCGCCGGGCGCTGGCTTTGGTCGAGCCGACGCCGCAATGTCGCCGAGTTCCGCCGCGCGGACTACCTTGGCCCCGCCGAGATGTCGCTCGCCGATGCCGTGCGCCAGCGCATCGCCGAAGCGAATAGCGTACCGCCGCGCGGACCGATCCGCGTGCTCACGCATTTACGCTATTGCGGGCACGTGTTCAATCCGGTGAGTTTTTACTACTGCTACGCGGAAGACGGCACGACGCTCGAATGCATCGTCGCCGAAATCACCAATACACCGTGGCGCGAACGTCATGCCTACGTGCTGCCCGCGTCGGTCGCACAAAGGCACGGGCGCTCTCTACGCTGGGATTTCGACAAGGCGTTCCACGTCTCTCCGTTCCTGCCGCTGGATAGACAATATACCTGGACGTTCACCGTGCCCGACGAGGATCTGCGCGTGCACATGGATGTGTTCGATCGCAACCGGCGCGACTTCGATGCGACGCTGGCACTGCGGCGACGTACGCTCGACGGTCTCGCGCTGGCGCGCGTACTGATTCGCTACCCGGCGATGACCTTGCAGGTACTCGGGGCCATTCACTGGCAGGCGCTGCGCCTGTGGCTGAAGCGTAATCCCATCTATGCGCATCCATCTTTGCCGGAAGAACCGACATGAGCGAAATCAGCGAACGCCTCGCAACGATGCCGAAGGAGTTGGGTCCGATCGAACGCATGCTGCGCAAAAGTCTGCTCGGTCGCCTCAGCGCGCTACGGCACGGCCGACTGCGCGTGGTCGATGCGCAGGGAACGGTCGAACTCGGCGAATCCAGTCTTGGACTTGCCGACATCGAGATCGTCATCGTCGACGCACGCTTCTATCGAGCGCTCGCCGCGAACGGCAGCGTCGGCGCGGCCGAGGCGTATTACGACGGCTGGTGGCGCTGCAGCGATCTCGTCGGCCTCGTACGTCTGCTGCTGCGCCATCGCGACCTGCTCGACGGAATGGAACGCGGGCCGGCGCGGGTCGGCGGATGGATCATGCGTGCGCTCGACCTGCTGCGCGCGAATACGCGGCACGGCGCACGCCGCAACATCGCCGCGCACTACGACCTTGGCAACGAATTATTCGGCCTGTTTCTCTCGCCCGACCTGATGTACTCCTCCGCCCTGTTCGCCGATGCAAAGGAATCCCTGGAGCAAGCATCGCTGCGCAAACTCGATCGCATCTGCGACAAGCTCGGCTTGGGTCCGAACGACCGCGTGCTCGAGATCGGCTCGGGCTGGGGCGGATTCGCACTGCATGCGGCAGCCCGCTACGGCTGTCACATCACCACTACGACGATATCGCGCGAACAATACGATCTGACTCGCGAACGCATTGTCGCCGCCGGGTTGGAGGATCGAATCACGGTCCTGCTCGACGATTACCGCGACCTGCGCGGCCGCTACGACAAGATCGTGTCCATCGAGATGGTCGAAGCGATCGGCGCGCGCCAGCTCGACAGCTACTTCCAAAAGATCGGCGCATTGTTGGAACCGGATGGGAAGGCGCTCGTGCAATCGATCACGATCGAAGATCATCGCTACACGCAGGCGCTGCGCTCGGTCGACTTCATCAAGCGGCATATTTTTCCGGGCTCGTTCATTCCTTCAATTGCCGCGCTCGTCGCGGCCAAAGCGCGCAGCAGCGACCTGGCTCTCGCTCAGCTCGAGGATTTCGGCAGTTCTTACGCGCTCACCTTGTGCGCTTGGCGCGAGCGCTTTCTCGCGCGTCTCGCCGAAGTGCGTGCTTTGGGCTACGACGAACGCTTCATCCGTCTGTGGGAGTTCTATCTGGCCTACTGCGAAGGCGGCTTCTGCGAGCGTTCGATCGGCGTCGCGCAGTTGCTGTTGGTCAAACCGGGCTGCCGCGACGCCGAGTATCTGCCCGCACTCAAGTGCTTCGAGGCATGAGCATGGGACGCTGGCTAAACATCGCCGGCTATCAACTGGTTTGGTTCGCCGCCGTGTATGGTGCGGCAACGGCGCGGCCCTGGATGGGGGTCGGCGCAGCCTTGTTCTTCGTCGCGGGACAGATGCTCGTCTCACGCGATCGCTCAGCGGACGCGCGCACGCTGTTGCTCGCGATCGGCCTCGGCATCGTTATCGATGGCAGCCTCGCGGCGACCGGGTTGCTGCGCTATGCCTCGCCGTATCCGGCCCTCGGCGCGCCGGCGTGGATATTGGCAATCTGGGCCGCATTCGCGTTGACCGTCAATCACTCGCTCGCCTTCTTGCGCAATCGCCCGCTGCCGGCAGCTCTGCTTGGCGCGATCGGGGCGCCTCTCGCCTACTCGGCGGCGGCGCGCGGGTTTGGCGCGGTTGCCTTCGGCGAACCTCGATGGACGGGGCTGCTTGCACTCTCCGTTGCATGGGCAGGTGCGATGACGCTGTTTGCCGGTGCGCCGATGCAAGCACACAGCGCGGAAACGGAAGTACACCGATGAGCATCGGCGGCCAATTGCTGTTGGTTTGGCTGTTCGCTGCGATGGCGCAGACTGGCGCGTGGCTGCATCAGCGTCACGCGCGCAATGCCGGCATCGTCGATGTGATCTGGGCCGGCGGCGTAGGCAGCGCGGCGATGCTTCTTGCCGTGCTCGGCCGTGGCGCGCTATGGCCGCGCCTGCTGCTTGCGCTGTTCGGCGGTCTGTGGGGACTGCGCCTGGCTCTGCATCTGTGGCGGCGCGTGAGCCGGGAAGCGGAAGACGGTCGTTACGCCAGCTTGCGTGCCCTATGGGGCGACGATCAGCGCAAATGGTTCGCGTTCTTCCAATTCCAGGCGCTGCTCATCGCGCTGTTCGCGGTGCCGTTCTTGTCCGCGGCCAATGCCGCACGCGAACCGTCCGCGCCATGGCTCGTGACCGCGGCAGCGGTCTGGCTACTCGCCGTCGTCGGCGAGACGATGGCGGATCGCCAGCTTGCCCGTTTCCGCAGCAACGCGAGCAACAAAGGCCGAGTCTGTCAGGTCGGGCTCTGGCGCTACTCGCGGCATCCGAACTATTTCTTCGAATGGCTGCACTGGTTCACCTACGTCGCCCTCGCTGGTGGCGCAGCGCTGAGCTGGCTCGGGCCGATCGTGATGTACGTTTTTCTGCGCTGGCTGAGCGGCATTCCGTTCACCGAAGCACAGGCACTGCGCACGCGCGGAGACGCCTATCGCGCGTATCAACGCACGACGCCGATATTGATCCCTTGGTTTCCACGGAATCGACGATGAATCGCGACACGACTCTTCCGCTCTCCGAGCTTCCCGTTGATCGGCCAGCGCCCGGGTTTCTTGGCCTCGCCGAGCGCGGCCTACTGCCCGACGTGGTCGTACGCGCGGGAATTCGCCGGCTCTGCGCCACGCGTCTGGCCAAGGAAACGGCTGCCGGCGAGGAAGCCGTTGCCGATGCGTTCCAACGTGAAATCGACAACTTGTGCGACAGTCCGGTCGCGATCGAGACCGATGCGGCAAACCGTCAGCACTATGAATTGCCCGCGGAATTCTTTCGCCGCTGTCTCGGGCCGCGCCTGAAATACTCCGCCTGCTACTACGCCGGGGGCGACGAAACGCTCGCCGAGGCCGAGCTGGCGATGCTCGCGCTTTACGCCGAGCGCGCCGAGTTGGTCGACGGCCAGGAGATACTCGAACTCGGCTGCGGTTGGGGCTCGCTGACCTTGTGGCTCGGCGAACATTTCCCGAATTCGCACATTACCGCCGTATCGAATTCCAACTCGCAACGCGAATTCATCCTGGCGCGCTGCCGGGAACGCGGACTCGACAATATCCGCGTGATCACCTGCGACGTGAATCAACTGCAATTGCCGCGCGCGCAGTTCGATCGCTGTATTTCGATCGAAATGTTCGAACACATGCGCAACTACGAAATATTGCTCGCGCGCATTGCGAGCTGGCTGGTTCCGAGCGGCAAACTGTTCGTGCACATCTTCTGCCATCGTCTGTTGATGTACCCGTTCGCGACCGATGGCGCGGACAATTGGTTGGGCCGTCATTTCTTCACCGGCGGCCTGATGCCGGCAGCGGACACGTTGCTCTGGTTCCAGCGCGATCTCTCTCTTGAACGACGTTGGCTGATCAACGGCCGCCATTACGCGCGTACTGCCGAACACTGGCTGCAGAACCAGGACGCGCACAGAGCCGAACTCATGTCCGTTCTGCAAAGCGTCTACGGCGACGCAGCCGCGCTGTGGTTTCAGCGCTGGCGCATGTTCTGGATGGCATGCGCAGAATTGTTCGGCTACTCAGGCGGGCGAGAATGGCTTGTCACGCACTACCGTTTCGCGCAGCGTGGGTAGCCGCACATGGCTGAAAATGAACTAGGTGCCGTGAGTCCGCAAAGGCACCGACTTCACTCCAACTTATTATAAACGAAAGAAAAATTCTTTTACCAACAACATGTTAGAAATCACATCAGACGGCAATACCATAATAAATGCCATATACAAACTTTCGATAAGGACGACGACTCCGATTGAGCCGGCCCCCCTCGCTCAATCTTCCTGAACCTCTTGGCCGACCAGACCTCGCGAGGCATGGTTCACAACGATTGCATCCGGCGGGCGAGACTCTAAAACGTCGAACGGGTGGGCGCCCTCAGCGACGAACTCGTCAATCATTGCTTGCCGATCAGGGGAGCTACGCCAGTGCCCTTGCGGAAACTCCAGCAACGGACTTGCAGTGACCGCCTCATAGGCTACCGTGAGCGGGCCGAGCTGGAACTCAACCATCGTTTTGGTGAGCGTCTCATCGGCATGTTTGGGATAGGTGGCCAACACATGCTGAATCAAGGCCATGTCGCCATCCGATCGGCGAAGCAGTCGTTCAAGCGTTCGGAAGTTGATCACTTTGGTAGTCTCTGCCCCAAAGAACATGCCGGCATTGTCGGAGGTGATGATCAAGTAGTCGACCAACACTACAAAGCCCTCGAAGTGCGGATGACCCTCTTTCGGTAGCACGCGCGCAATGAGACTCATCCCCGCTTCGGTGCGTAGGAAGCGCTGTAGCACTTCGACTTGACGGAACGCCTTGGAGACGTTGTCCTTGTTGAGAGCCTTGAGCTGATCTTTCGCCCAGCGAGGTGGCACCGGACATTTGAGCTCGCAGACGTAGATGACATAGCCAAGGGTCGGCTCACAGGAAATGACCAACAGGTCGATGTCAGGAAGTGTGGGGTCGAAGTCGCGAAGCGACACCTCACTCAGGCACGTGAACCCCTCAGCCTCCCACGCGGCCTTGACACGCCGGACAAAGGCACGACCTATCTCATTACTCACTTGGTCGAGAAATGCCCGGGGTCGCCTTTGAGCGATTACACGCAACATGCTGACTAATCCCTCGGCGGTGGCGAAATGGTGAGGTCGCATCACAATTCGGCCATCCAACTCCCCTTCACGCATCAGCGAAAAATAAGCTGCATCAACCCGGTCACTGGCAGCATCACGGTCGCATACCAAGTCCTTCAGAATGCGCCTCCCTACGTCCGGAGGGATTCCGAGATCGACTGTGATCCCATCAAGTAGCTGTTCTTCAGGCATATAAATCGCGCCAACCGCGTGTTGCGCGCGAGCCAAATAGCGGTGATAGAGCGCCTTGATAAGGAGCATGCGGTAAACGCTTAAGAACTGCTCATAGCTATAGCCTCCCAGATCAATTTGACTCTCAGCTGCGATCAATGAAAAGTAGGCAGCGAGCTTTAGGTCGGCTTCGGCCTGCATGAGTGGATCAGCCGCCTCGAAGTTAGCCGTTACCACGCCTTCAGGCTCATTTTCCAACAACCGCATGATCTCGGCGGAATGCTCGAAATCACGAAAATGGTGCATCGAGCCCAACAAATGATCATTGTGCACGGTAAAGAACTGGCGAGGAATCGACCTGTCTGCAAACTTAATCTCTACACGCCTCTCATCGAAGGTCCACGACATTGAATCTGGTACGTTGTACGAGTAGTACAGATACTCGCGGATCATGTAGTAGTGCGACGCGAAGAGGAGGTCTTCGGAAAGCTGCTTGATATTTGCCTCAGGGGTAATTTCCGCTTGGTAACCTGTCTCGCCTGAGACGAATCGTGGCGCGAGAATGGCATAGCCGCGATCAAGATATTCGGCTCCGCCCGTGCCACCACTTCGAAATGACATAACCTCATAGAGCTCGGACGCAATTCGTAGTGCACTTGAGCTTGCCCAGTTCTGACTCGGCAACGCGGCTAGGGCCGCGTCGAGCTGCTGCTCGAACGCCTGTAGTTCCTGTTTGAGAGTCATGTGGAGAATCTCTTCATTCTTGTTCACTTTGCTGGCGCAGTCACCTGCATCGCATCTATATATGCCGACGCCGCCGGCGCTCTGCCGTTGATAGTTTGCCAGGCCAGTTCACCAACTCTGCATCGGTCAGGCCGGCCAACACTTCAGACAGGCGCACGGTTGCTGAGTCGCTACGACTTTGCCACCAAGCGATTGCACACCTCGACGACGTGATCCGCACGCAAGCTCCGGCCCACGGTGATGGCGAGCGCCTCTCGCGTGAACACATCAACCACGGTCAAAGCACGTATCCGTTGTCCGTTGACAAGTTGGTCCGAGACGAAGCCCATTGACCACGCTTGGTTCTGTCGCTTGGCGATATAACGTTCGCGTCTGGCCACGACCATCTTCCGACGGCAAGGTGTTTTGCTGCGCAGTTGCAACGACTCCTCAGAGTACAGCCGATAGATCAAATGCTTGCCTGCCTGCCAACCCTCGCGGCGCAACAGTACTTGCAGGCGACGCTAGCCGTAGCGAACACGCGTCTTGGCGATCTCG
The DNA here is from genome assembly GCF_005503555.1 of Rudaea sp. 3F27F6. Classification (GTDB taxonomy): domain Bacteria; phylum Pseudomonadota; class Gammaproteobacteria; order Xanthomonadales; family Rhodanobacteraceae; genus Rudaea. The sequence continues at coordinate 24,127 of NZ_SCNG01000009.1, read as the reverse complement.
TGCATTCGTCGTCGTAATGCCGTTCGTGGATCTCTGCAGGACACGTAAGCTTGCGCGCTGCGATGCTGACGCAAAAGTCGACAGACCCGCCGTTGGTTGATGCCGTGGTGCGATATCGTGTAGGCCACGGCCACTCGCTTCAACGCGGGCCGTGCCATTTTTTTGAAGCGACATCCTGGAGAATGGCCTTGTCTAAACTCAACTCCGCCACCAGTTTCTTCAGCCGCGCGTTCTCTTCCTGCAACTGCTTCAGCTTTCGGACTTGGTCGGGCTGTAGACCACCATACAGCCGCTTCCAGCGATAAAAGGTCTGTTCCGAAATCCCCACCTGGCGTGTGAGGTCGGCCACCGCCCCACGATCTGTTCCACGGCAAAACGCTTCTTCTTCACGGCAATCTCCTGCCCCTTGGGGGCTTAGCTTGCCGGAAAACTCACTCTCAGATTGGACCGGTTTGGGCGATGCAGCTCAGCCGGTGCCAGACGTCGAATCACTCCCACTCAATCGTCGCTGGTGGCTTGCCGCTGATATCGTAAACTACGCGAGAAATACCGCGTAATTCATTGATAATTCGGTTGGAAGCTCTGCCGAGAAAATCGTACGGCAGGTGTGCCCAATGCGCGGTCATAAAGTCGATGGTTTCTACGGCGCGCAGGCTGACGACCCATTCGTAGGCACGCGCGTCGCCGACGACGCCGACCGACTTGACCGGGAGGAAGACGGCGAAGGCCTGGCTAACTTGGTCGTAGAGATCGGCCTTGCGCAGTTCTTCGATGAAGATCGCATCGGCGCGCTGAAGCAGTTCGACGTACTCGGGCTTCACTTCGCCGAGCACGCGCACACCGAGGCCCGGACCGGGGAACGGATGGCGGTAGACCATTTCGCGCGGCAGGCCGAGTTCGACACCAAGCCGACGCACTTCGTCTTTGAACAGTTCGCGCAGCGGCTCGATCAGGCCGAGCTTCATGTCTTCAGGCAGACCGCCGACGTTGTGATGGCTCTTGATGACGTGCGCCTTGCCGGTCTTGCTGCCGGCCGATTCGATCACGTCGGGGTAGATGGTCCCCTGCGCCAGCCACTTCGCATTGCTCAACTTTTGCGATTCTTCGTCGAAGATCTCGACGAAGAGATTGCCGATGATCTTGCGCTTGGCCTCGGGGTCGCTGACGCCTTTCAGTTTGGCGAAGTAACGGTCGGCCGCATTGACGCGGATCACTTTGACGCCGAGATGCTCGGCGAAGGTCGCCATCACCTGGTCGCCTTCCTGCCAGCGCAGCAGGCCGGTGTCGACGAAAACGCAGGTCAGTTGCTTGCCGATCGCGCGATGCAGCAGCGCGGCGACGACGGAGGAATCGACGCCGCCGGAGAGGCCAAGGATGACTTCATCGCTGCCGACTTGTGCGCGCACGCGCGCGATCTGATCGTCGATGATGTTCGCCGCGGTCCACAGCATTGCGCAGCCACAGATATCGACGACGAAGCGGCGCAGCAGAGCCATACCCTGCTTGGTATGCGTCACTTCGGGATGGAACTGGACGCCGTACCAGCGCTTGGCCTCGTTCGCCATCGCCGCGACCGGGATGCGATCGGTCAGCGCCGTGATCATGAATCCGGGCGGCGCCTTGGCGACATGGTCACCGTGGCTCATCCATACATCGAGCTTGGGCTTGCCCGCATGATCGCTGAGACCGTCGAGCAGCGCGTCTTTGGCAATCACATCGACCTGCGCATGGCCGAACTCGCGCGCGTCGGCCGCTTCGGTCGCGCCACCGAGCTGCGCGGCCAAAGTCTGCATGCCGTAACAGATGCCGAGGATGGGCAGGCCGGAATCGAATACTTGCTGCGGCGCCGTCGGTGCACCGGCCAGGGTCGTCGATTCGGGGCCGCCGGAAAGAATGATGCCCTTGGCGCCGAACTTGGCGATCTCGGCCGGGTCGTGGTCCCAAGCCCAGATCTCGCAGTAGACGCCGATTTCGCGGATGCGCCGTGCAATCAGCTGCGTGTACTGCGCGCCGAAGTCGAGGATAAGGATTTTGTCGGTGTGGATATTGGTCGTCATGCGCTGGCGGGCTCAGGTGTTGGCGGGTTTCCGGCGAACCCAGCCGATGCTCAGCACATATCGCGATCCGCGCACGACGCGCGTGACACTATGCTCGCAGGCATCGGGGCGGAAAATCTTGATGCGGCTCGTGGCGAAAATCGGTGCCTTGCAGACAAATTCACCGCCTTCCTTGGCGCGTTTCACCACGATGTTGCAGCGGTAGTGACGTCCGATCGCCACCGGGTCGGTATGCGGCGGAATCTCCGCACCTTCGGGGAACCGCAGTACGTAGACATCGAACGGCAACGGCCACAGCGACTGCAGCAGGAGCATCTTGTCGTATCCCGAGCGCTGCCGACCGCGCTGCCACCGGAACGCCGTACGGAAGTACTCGCGAGCGGGTGAGGACATCGAACTCAATGCAAATGCCGTCCTAATCCATGCGGTAATTCGGCGCTTCTTTCGTAATCGTCACGTCGTGCACGTGCGACTCGCGCACGCCCGCGCTGGTGATGCGCACGAACTGCGGCTTGGTGCGCATCTCGTCGACCGTGGCGCAGCCGACGTAACCCATCGCCGAGCGCAGGCCACCGGAAAGCTGATGGATGATGCTGCGCAGCGGGCCACGATACGGAACGCGGCCTTCGATGCCTTCGGGAACGAGTTTGTCCGGATCGGCTTCGTCCTGGAAGTAGCGATCCTTGGAGCCTTTCTGCATCGCGCCGAGAGATCCCATTCCACGGTAACTCTTGTAGCTACGTCCTTGATAAAGCTCGACTTCTCCAGGTGCTTCCTCGGTACCGGCGAACATTCCGCCGATCATCACGCAGTTCGCGCCGGCGGTCAGTGCCTTGGCGATGTCGCCCGAATAACGGATGCCGCCGTCGGCTATCAGGCAGGCGCCGCTGTCCTTGATCGCCTCGGCGACCATCGCCACGGCCGAGATCTGCGGCACGCCGACGCCAGCAACGACGCGCGTGGTGCAGATCGAGCCGGGGCCGACGCCGACCTTGACCGCGTCCGCGCCGGCATCGACCAGCGCCTTGGCCGCGTCGCCGGTGACGATGTTGCCGCCGATGACCTGCATCTGCGGGAAGTTCTTCTTGACCCAACTGACGCGGTCAAGCACGCCCTGCGAATGACCGTGCGCGGTGTCGACGATGACGACGTCGACGCCGGCATCGACGAGGGCGCCGATGCGCTCCTCGGTATCGCCGCCCGTGCCGACCGCCGCACCGACGCGCAGGCGCTCGTGCTGGTCCTTGGCCGCGTTCGGGTTGTCGTGAGCCTTCTGGATATCCTTGACCGTGATCAGGCCGCGCAACTGGAAGTTGCCGTTGATCACCAGCACCTTCTCAATGCGGTGCTTGTGTAGCAGGCGCAGCACTTCGTCTTCGCTTGCACCTTCCTGGACGGTGACGAGCTTGTCCTGCTTGGTCATGATGTTCTTGACCGGGTCGTCGAATTCCTTCTCGAAGCGCAGGTCGCGGCTGGTGACGATGCCGACGAGCTTGTCGCCGTCGACCACGGGCACGCCGGAAATATTGTTCGCGCGCACGATGCGCATCACGTCGCGAATCGAGGTCGTCGAGGTGACCGTGATCGGATCGCGGATCACGCCGGCTTCGAACTTCTTCACTAAGCGCACTTCGGCGGCCTGCTGATCGATCGACATGTTCTTGTGGATGATGCCGATGCCGCCGCATTGGGCCATCGTGATCGCCAGCCGCGCTTCGGTCACGGTGTCCATCGCGGCCGAGAGGATCGGGATATTGAGCTGGATGTTCTTGGTCAGGCGGGTCGCCAGGGAGACGTCGCGCGGCAGCACGTTCGAGTAGGCGGGAACGAGCGAAACGTCGTCGAAGGTAAGAGCTTCGGTGAGAATGCGCATGGGTATGAGGGGGAGCCCAGGCCGGTAAACCCGCTATTATACGGAATTGCCCACGATCGCGCATGCTGTTTTTAGTTTTCCACGCCGTGCGCTTCTTTCATTAGCGAATCGATGCCCAAGACTTCCCCGCTGCGCTTCACTACCGCGAAAGATTCACGACGCCACGGCCTGATCGGCGCGGCGCTAATGATTGCCCTCCTGCTCGTGCTGTTCGCTCTGCGCGGCTTCGTCCTCGTCGGCATCACCACCGGCCTCGCCGATTGCCCTTGGTGCATGGGCGCGACGGCGATCCAGCAGGACGCGAGCATTCTCGCCCTGCTGCTGGCGTTAACCGGGTTGTCCCTGTTGAGCGCGCGTTATCTGTTGCAACTGCCATGGGTGCTGCTGAGCGCCCTGCTCCTGCTTGCCTACGCGGTGGACGCGATCCTACTCAAGACCCTGGTCCAACACCTCTATCTGCTCGACATCGTCAAATTCGGCAAGGAGCTCGATGCGATCGGCAGATTCGGCAACGTGCTGATCGCCTCGAACACGGGCAAGTGGATGGCGATCGGCATGGTCGCGGGACTGCTTATTCTCATCGTCGCTATCCTGCCGCGCCCGCGCCGGCCGCAGCTCGCCCTCGCCTGTTTCGTTGCGGCGGCGGCGTTCTTTCTCGTCGGGCTGTGGCAGCCGATGACGATGAAGTACATCAATTTTCCGCTGCTGCAGAACTTCATTGTGGCGAATCTCGAGGACAGTGTCGACCGCCGTTACAGCGCGGCTTACACCGAAGCGCTGCGCAAGGAATACAAACCGCTCGCCCCGGTCTGCGAGGCAGGCCGCGCGCTGCGTCCGAACATCATCGTCATCGCGGTCGAATCGCTGTCGACTTATCACAGCAAGCTGTTCGGTCAAGTCAACGACTACACCCCGCATCTCGACGCGATTGCGCGCGAGAATGCGTACTTTCCCGATTTCATCGCGAACGGCTTCACCACCGACGGCGGCCTCATCGCGCTGATCACGGGCAAGCCACCGATCCCGATTCTCGGCCGTTACGAGAGCGCGGAGGCGTTCTCCGGTTTCGAGAGCCCCAAGGGCGCGCTGCCCGAAATCGTGCATGCGCACGGCTACACCGCGCATTTCTTCACCACGGGCGACCTTGGATTTCTGAACAAGTCGAAGTGGCTCAAGGAACTCGGCTTCGATTCCTGGGAGGGCGCCGAGCAGCCGTTCTACAACGGTTGGAAACGCCGCCACTTCAAGGCTGCCGAAGACAAGGCGCTGTATCAGCGCTTCCTGCAATGGCTCGATGCCCGGCAAAACGATTCCACGCCGTGGCTCGCTTTTATGCTGACCGTGTCGACTCATCCGCCGTTCGTCAATCCGGAGAACGAGAGCTTCGACGAGGCGGGCGCGTTCACTTACGCCGACAAGCAGATCGGCATGCTCTACGACGAACTCGCCAAGCGCGACTTCTTTCGCAACGGCGTGCTGATGATCTCCGGCGACCACCGCAGCATGACGCCGCTATCCGCCGCCGAGTTCCGCCACTTCGGCGACAGCGCGCTCGCGCGCACGCCGTTCGTCGTCGCAACACAGTTGCCGATCGCCCGAGGCGCCGTCGCCGGCAAGTTCCAGCAGGTCGACGTTACCCCGTCGATCGACGAGTTGATCGGCGATCGCGCCTGCCGCAGCGCGGGTCAGGGCACGTTCCTGAGCATGCCGCCGCAGCCGGCCCATTTCGTCGCCCACGCGCGCAGCGACCGGCGCAGCGAGGTCGACGTCTACTTCGGCAATCAGCAGGCGAGCATCGTGCTCGCCGGCGATCAGTCGCGCTGGGTCGGACCGAAGCCCGACGACTGGAAACAGATCATGGACGGCATCACCCTCGAGCGCATCGATCGCGGCACCGCCAAGGAAAACTATATCGATCTGCTGATCGATTCCTTCGCGCCGAAGCCGGCCGAATCGAAAGCGCCGCCGGCACCTTCAGCCGCGCATTAGCGGCTGAACCATCAAAATCTCGCTAGCGCGCCAGCGCGAGCGAGAGTTCCGGCACGTAGGTCACGATCAGGACGCAGAGCATCAGCAGCACGTAGAACGGCAGGCAGGCGCGGATGATCGTCGTCGCGGGCCGGTTGAAGCGCGCCGCAGCGATAAAGATGTTCATGCCGGCCGGGGGCAGGAAGATGCCGATCTGCAGATTGGCGAGGAAGATGATGCCGAGGTGCACCGGATCGACGCCATAGTGCATCGCGATCGGCAGCACGAGCGGCACGAGGATGATGATCGCCGGAAAACCTTCGAGCAGCATGCCGAACACGAGCAGGAACGCGTTGAGCACAAGCAGGAAGCCAAGCTTGCTCGTGATGCCGGCCTGCAGCCAGCCGAACAGTTGCTCGGGCACGTCGGCATCGATCAGCCAATTGGTCAGCGCGAGAGAAAAACCGAGCACGATGAGAATCGCGCCGACCAGGAGCATCGCTTCGCGGATCACGCGCGGCAGCTCGGCGAATTTGATCTCGCGGCGGATCAACACAGTGACGATCAGCACGTACAGCGCCGTCGCCGCAGCGGCTTCCGACGGCGCAAGCTTGCCCGAGAACACGCCCGCGAGCACCAGGACCGGCAACGGCAACTCCCAGCCGGCATCCTTGACCGCGGCCCAGAGTTCGCCCGGCGGCGGCTTCGGCGGACGCGGCAGCCCGCGCGCGTGCCAGACGCTGTACAGCGATAGCACGACGATCATCAGCAGGCTCGGCAACAATCCCGCCTTGAACAAGGCGTCGATCGCGACCGGCGGCGTGGTATGGAACTGCTGTGCAACGACGCCGTAGAGAATCAGCGGCATCGACGGCACCAGCAACAGGCCGAGGCTGCCGGACGACGTGAGCAGGCCGAGAGAAAAACGTTCGCCATAGTGCGACTGGCGCAGCGCCGGATAGAGCACAGCACCGAGCGCGACCAGGGTGACGCCGGTCGCTCCGGTGAACGCGGTGAAGAATGCGCAGGCACAGATCGAAACGATGGCGAGGCCGCCCGGCAGCCAGCCGAACATCGCATTGGTCAGGCGCACGAGGCGCCGCGGCGCCTGACTTTCGGCGAGTAGATAGCCAGCCAAGGTGAACAGCGGGATCGCGATCAGCGCCGGCATCTCGGCGAGGCGGTAGAACTCGATCGCGACCGCGGTGCCGGGCTGGCCCGACGCGCTGAAACCGAACAGCGCGATCGCCGCGAGCAACACGAACAGCGGCGCACCGAGCGCCGCGAGCAGGACCAGAGCGCCGGCGATCAGCCAGATCATGGTTTCGTCGACTCCGGCACGACCGTGCCCGGATCGTGCAGCAGGGCCGGCTCATGCGACGCCGGCGGCGCGAATGCACGCAGGACGAAGCGCAAGGCCATCAGGCCGAAGCCGAACGGCAGGATGCTTTCGAGCGCCCAGTTGGGTACGCCGAAATCCGATACCGCGCCGCCCCAGTCGATGCCGACCATCGTCGCACCGTACCAGCCCATCGCCGCACAGACCGCCGCGGCGAACAGCATCGTGACGACGCGTGCAAGGCGGCGCACGCCTTCGGGCAGAAACCGCTGCAGCACGTCGACGGCGATGTGCTTGTCGTCGCGCACCGCGGCGAGCGCGCCGAGGATCGCCGTCCACACCACCAGCGTGCGCAGGAACGGATCGGCCCAGGGCAGCCCGCCGCCGAATACATTGCGCATCACGATCTGCGCGCCGGCGAGCGCGACGAGAATCAGTACGAGAACGGTCAGGACACCATTCTCGATGCGGTGCAGCCAGGTGATTGCTTTCATCATTTGCTCGTCACCCCGGCGCGGAATGCCGGGGTCCAGACTTCAGGGATGACAAGGTTTGCGATACTCCAGCGTCGATGCAGTCTGGATCCCGGCACTCCATGCCGGAACGAGATTCGGCGTACCGCTCGCGCTCTGCGCGCGCGGGCCGACATCGTCACTTGCGTGCTTCGTCGAGTGCCTTGTTGACCGCGGCGGCCAGCTCGGGCGAGATGCCGCCGGTGCCGGACAGATCCTTGCGTGCGGCGACGCCGATCGCTTCCCAGGCCTTGCGCTCGTCGGCGCTGGTCGAGGTGATGCCGACACCCTGCTTCTGCAGCGCATCGCGCGCCTGCGTGTTGTCCACGCGCGTGCTCGCGTCGAGATGGGCGAATGCGGCACCGATCTCGCCGTCGACCACCTTCTTGTCGTCCGCGCTCAACGCATCGTAGACCTTCTTGTCGATCACAAGCAGGCCGACGACATATTCGAGCGGCACGTCGAGCATGTGCTTGACCTTGGTGTGCCACTGGAACGCGATCGCGCCCGACGTCGTATTCGCCGCGGTATCGATCAGCCCGGTCTGCAGACTCGTGTAGACGTCGGCAAGCGGCAGCGAAATCGGCGTCACGCCGGCTTCCTTGAACGCGACTTCGGAAACGTGGTCGCCCTGCGGCACCCAGACTTTCGCCGACTTGAGATCGTCCTTGTTCTTGATGTCCTTCACGCTCATCAGATAAGCGAAGCCGCCGCCGGTGATGCCGGGAACGACGAAGCCGGCCTTTTCGAAGCTCGCCTTGAGCAACGGATCGACCTTCGCGCGCACCTTGTCGACTTCATCCTGCGTGCGGAACTGGAACGGCAGACTGTAGACATTGCCGTCGCCGGTGATCTGCGCCGATTCGCCGCCGGTGAACGCGGCGCCCTGCAGCTGGCCGATCTTGATCTTGCGTAGCACGGTGGCGTCGTCGCCCATCACCCCGCCCGGATAGAACTTGATCTCGACGCGGTCGGACGTCTTCGCCTTCACCGCTTCGGCGGCGGCGCGCATTTCCTTCATCCATACCGTGCCATCCGGTGCGACCGTGGCGATCTTGATCGTCGCGGCATTCGCGCCGATGCAGGCGAGAGAGAGGATCGATGCCAAGAATGCTGCTTTCTTCATTTGCGTACTTCTCCGAAAATCACGGGGCGGGCTTCAGAAGAAGTCCTTGCCCGATGCCAACAAGGCTTTCGCCTTCTTCTTCGCCAACGTGTTGATCAGCGTCAGCCGCGGCGCGACCGGATCGGCCGCGAGGACTTCGTTGAGCAGTTTGTCATGCAGTGTCTGGTCGAACACGAGCCGCGCATAGAACTGCGCGTAAAGCACACGCACCATCTGGTTCTTGCCGGCGGACAATTCAAGCGCTTTGTCGAACCACTTCTTGCCCTCTTCTGGCTTGCCGCCGAGCGAGGCCGGACGGATCGAGTTGACCACGCCGAGGTAGAGCGCCGCGCCGCCGCTGTCGTAATTGGGATCGATGCCGTAGCAGCGCAGCAGCAGAGCCTGCAGCTTCGGCAGGTCGGCGATCGCGTTCCAATCGCCCGCGTTGACCTGGATCTTGCCGGCCCATGCGGCAGCGAATCCGTACAGCGTCGCGATGTCCTTCGCGTCAGCCTGCTTCAGCGCCGCGTCGAATTTCTCGAACGGCGCGTCGAGCGAGTCGCACAGCGGCTTTTCGCGCAGGCAGAGCGCGCGATGGGCGTAGCCGTAAGCACGGCCGGCGAGACGCTGCGCGCGTTCGGGGTCCTCGACGAACGCGCCGGCGTACGCACCGTAGAGTTTCGCGCCGGAGAGCAGCGTATCCGCATCGAGCGGATTCGCGGCGATGCGGCTGTCGATCAGCAGCAGATAGGACGGCAGGCCATCGCGCACGATCTCGGGATCGTCCTGATCGAGCACGGCTGTGGTGAGCGAGTCGCTGAACTGCTGCGATGCCTTGCGCACGATGCCGCCGCAGGCGGAAAGCAGGCAGGTACACAACAACAAGGCAAAGCGAAGGCGGAAAAACGGATTGGGCATTTCCAAAAGGGCAAACCGGGGGTCGGAGGGAATTTTAACGCACCCGCGTTACCCCAAACTTGCACGGGGCGGCCGCGTTATCCGCGATTCAGTTGCCTGTGGAGTCCCAGGCCCGCGCGGCCTCGAGGGTGTTCTGCATCAGGGTCGCCACGGTCATCGGCCCGACGCCGCCGGGCACCGGCGTGATCCACGAGGCGCGCTGCGCCGCCGCGGCGAATTCGACATCGCCGACGAGGCTGCCGTCGGCGAGGCGATTGATGCCGACATCGATCACCACCGCGCCCGGGCGGATCCATTCGCCCTTGACCAAACCAGGTCGGCCGACGGCGACGGCGACAATATCGGCAGAGGCGATCACCGCCGGCAGGTCACGGGTGAATTTGTGACAGGTCGTGGTCGTGCATCCGGCCAGCAACAGTTCGAGCGCCAGCGGCCGGCCGACGTGGTTCGACACACCGACGACGACCGCGTTCTGCCCGCGCACCGGGCGGTCCGTGTTGGCGAGCAGGGTCATCACGCCCTTCGAGGTGCACGGACGCAGGCCGCGCTGGCGCAAGGTCAGCCTGCCGATGTTTTCGGGATGAAAGCCGTCCACGTCCTTGCGCGGATCGATGCGGTTGACGATCGCGTTCGCGTCGATCTGCGCCGGCAGCGGCAACTGCACGAGGATGCCGTGAATCTGCGGATCGGCGTTGAGCCGGTCGATCAGGGCGACGAGGTCAGCTTGGGTGGTCGTGTCCGGCAGATCAAAGTCGCGCGAGTGAAAGCCCGCATGCGCGCAGGCGCGGCGCTTGTTGCGCACGTACACGCTCGAAGCGGGATCGCCGCCGACCAGGACCACGGCGATGCCCGGCACGCTCAGGCCGTGCGCGCGGCGTTCGCCGACCTCGTTGCGCAGATCGTCGAGCAGGCGGTCGGCGATGCGTTTGCCGTCGAGTATCTTTGCGCTCATCGGGTTCAGGCGGCCTTGCGGTTGTAGGCGGAAATGTAGAGTTCGCCGACGGCGAGATCGACGAAGGAATACGGCTGCAGTTCGGGCGTGTAGTCGACGCGCTCGTGCGTGCGCAGGGCGACGCGCCAGGGCTCGAAATCGAGGCCGCGCAGTTCTTTCTCGAACGCATCGACCGTGATCGGATTGAGCTCGGTGAAGAAGCGCCAGTATTCCTCTGGCGTGGCGTCACTGCCGGCGCGGTCCATGCGCTCCACTTCGCCCTTCAGCACCTGCTCGCGCAGCCACTCGCGCGAACGCTTGAGGTGTACGTAAGGCTCTTCCTTCGCGAAGCGGAATTCGTTGAGGTGATTGCCGATGTCGGAATAGAACAAGCCCGGATGCACCATCAGCAATCCGCCCGGCCGCAGCACGCGGCGGATTTCGGAGAACGCCTTGGCATAGCCGCCGGCAATGTGTTCGAGCGAGCCCCAGGACACGACCACGTCGAAATAATTGTCAGCGAACGGGATCTCGTTCGCGCTCGCCGGCAGGAAACGCAGATTCGACGGCACGCAGTCGGCCGGCAACTGCGCCTGCTGCAAAACTTCGGGCAGACGCGCGAAGCTGCCGAACGGATCGATGCCGACCATTTCCGCGGGGCGCTTGCGCAGGGCGATGCCGAGATCAGTGATGCCGTCGCCGCAGCCGACGTCGAGCACGCGGCCCTTGAGCAACGGCGAATTGCCAAGCAGGTAGTCGGTCGTGGTCAGCGCGGCATGGTCGAAATGCTTGTAGATCCAGTCGTCGCCGCGTCGCCACGGCAACTGGGCGATATCGACCGCGCCGTCACGGCTGCGCAACTGCCACGAAAGCGTCGGTCCCCCGCCCGCACCGGCGGCGATTTCGAAGTGCAGCTCGGCACCCGCGATGCGCGTATCGACATCGTCGACCTTGGCCCACAGCGCTACTTGCGCACGGTAGCGGCCTGGTGCGAGATCGAGCGCCGGCGCGAGCGCATGCGCGGTGTACTTGCCGCGCGGCAGCCACCAGATATGCCAGCCTTCAGCGCGCATCTGCGAGCGGCCCGCACGTTCACCGTTCCTGTCGAAGAAATCGACGGACACGTCGACGTCGAACACGACCGGCGCAGTGACGTCGAACGGAACGGAGAGCTGGAACGGCGTGGTCGCGTCGAAACGCTGGGGGGACAACTCGATGTCGAGCGCAGAAATTTCCGGCACGCCGCAGACTCGGTTTCGGAGGGTCGCCTAGTTTAATGGCGCGATACCGCGATTTCGAGCTTTACTGTCCACGCGGTCGCAGATTCGTCTTCACCATAGTGGTGATCTCCGTCGCACAACGCCCGTGCGCCGCGCGTCGATCCTTGTATGATTGCCCGGCCGTGTCCAGTCAACGCAAGAACATGAATACCGTCGAACTCGAGGCCGCGACGTTTCGCCGCCTGTTGCAGCATCTCAACGAGAAACGCCCGGATGTGCAGAACATCGATCTGATGATCCTCGCCGGCTTCTGCCGCAACTGTCTCGCCGACTGGTACCGTGAAGCCGCAGCCGCGCAGGACATCGAGATGAGTAAGGAAGCGGCGCGCGAGCGCATCTACGGCGAGTCGTTCGAGCAATGGAAAGCCAAGCACCAGAAGCCGGCCAGCGCCGAACAGATCGCCGCCTTCGAGCGTGCACAGAACGAGGCGCACTGATATGCAAGACATCGACGTGGGCATGCTGCCGACCGAGCGCGAGACCAACGGCATCTCGATCCGCAAATATCAGGCCGGCGACGCGGCGGGCATCGTCGAATCGGTGCAGGAATCGATCGCGACGGTCGGCACCTGGCTCGACTGGTGCAACAAGGCCTACGGCAATGCCGAGGCCGAGGCGTGGATCGCGCATGCGACGGATACCTGGGGCAAGGCCGAGCAGTTCGCTTTCGCCATCGTCGATGCGACCAGCGGCGACTATCTCGGCGGCGTCGGCTTGAACCGGATCGATATCGAGACCCAATCGGCCAATCTCGGTTACTGGATTCGCCAGTCGTACCAGGGGCGCGGCGTCGGCACACAGGCGGCGCGCCTCGCCGTCGGCTACGCCTTCGAGTTGCTCAAGCTGACGCGCATCGAGATCGTCTGCGGCGCAGCCAATCGGCCGAGCCGGCGCGTCGCCGAAAAAACCGGCGCACGCTACGAAGGGCTGGCAAGCGGACGCCTGACCGCGCACGGCAAGCCGCTCGACGCGGCCGTCTATTCGATCACCGCACCGGCCGCGCGCAGAACCGCCGCCTGAGCGGAACACCGCGCGGCCGGCTCTATGCCGATGCGCAAATCTGCGCGATGTCTGCGTAGCCGCCGAAAACCGCCTGCTCGCCGCAGCCGGGACAGTGTGGATCGCGCGGCAGACGCAATTCGCGGAACGTCGCAGCGAGCGCGTCGTAGCAGAGCAAACGTCCGACTAGCGGTGCACCGAGACCGAGGACCAGCTTGATCGCCTCAGTCGCCTGCAGCATACCCATCATGCCCGGCAGCACGCCTAGCACGCCGGCTTCGGCGCAGTTCGGCGCGTCCACCGCCGCGGGCGGCTCGGGGAACAGGCAGCGATAACACGGCGAGCCGGCGGCGCGCGCGTCGAAGACGCTGACTTGACCGGTAAAGCGATGTACTGCCGCGTAGACGAGCGGGATCTTCAGTTGCCGGCAAGCTGCGCTGAGCAGATAACGCGTCGGGAAATTGTCTGCGCCGTCGATCACGACGTCGTGGCCGCGGATCAGGTCTTCGACGTTTTCCGCAGTCAGACGCGTTTCGTGCGTGCGCAGCTCGACTGCGGGATTCAATGCGGCCAGCGCGATGCGCGCGGACTCGGTCTTGGCCATGCCGATGCGCGCATCGGTGTGCAGGATCTGGCGCTGCAGATTGGACTTGTCGACATGATCGTCGTCGATCAGGGTCAGGCGGCCGACGCCCGCCGCCGCAAGATAGAACGCCGCAGGCGAGCCGAGCCCGCCCGCGCCGATCAGGGCGATGCGTGACTTCGCCAACCTGACCTGCCCTGCGGCACCGACTTCAGGCAACAGCAGATGGCGCGAGTAACGCTCCAGCGCGTCAGCGCCGAGACCGCCGTCGGCGAGCGGCAGGCCGTCCATGTTCCAGCGCAAAAAACCGCCGGTGACCGACGCGAGCCGACCATAGCCGAGCTCGCGCAAAGTCTGCACGGCGCGCAGCGAGCGCTTGCCGCTCGCGCAGATGGCGAGGATTTCGCGATCGCGATGCGGTTCGACCGCGGCGATGCGCGCCGCGACCTGCGCGAGCGGAATGCCAACCGCGCCGGCCGGCATGCCACCTGCGCGCTCGTCGTCCTCGCGCACGTCGATCAGCAGGGCGCCGTCCGCTTGCCGCGCAAGCGCCTCATGCGGCGCGATTTCGTCGATGTGCTCGGTCATTGTTGCGATATGCGCCTGAGGTCGGTCGCTTCAAGTCCAGCCGGGCAACGGCAACGCCTCCACGATCGTCCCGGCGGCATACTCCTGCGCCGCCTCGGGCAGGACGATAAGCGCGTCGGCTTCGGCGACGCCACGCAATTGCCCCGAGCCCTGCTTCGCCAGCGGCGTGGCATGCAGCGTTCCGGACGCATCGCAGACCAACGCAGCGCGCAGAAATTCGGTTCTGCTATGCGTCTTGTGCACGGGTTGCGTCAACCGCGCGTAGACGCCAGGGCCGCGGCCGGCGCGGCGCGTCAGCGCATCGAGCGCAGGCCGAACGAAGGCGAGAAACGTCGCAATGCCCGATACCGGATTACCCGGCAGCGAGAACACGAGTGCCCTGCCTGCACGGCCGAACAAGAATGGCATGCCGGGCTTGATCCGCACTTTCCACAAATGCACGTCGCCGACTTCGGCGAGTAGCGTTGGCAGATAGTCCGCTTCGCCGGCGGAGACGCCGCCGCTGGTGACGACGAGATCGGCTTCGCCGCCGGCGCGCACGAGCGCATCGCGCAGCGCGGGTGGATCGTCGCGAAGGCGCTCGTGACGGATCAGATCGGCGCCGTGCTGCTCGAGCAGCGCGCCGAGACTGTAGCGATTGGAATCGTGGACGCGGCCGTAGGCCAGCGGCCGGCCAGGCGGCACCAGCTCGTCGCCCGTGGTCAGCAGCACGACGCGCGGTTTGCGCGCCACGGCGACATGGGTGAGACCGAACGAGGCAAGCACGCCGATCTGCGCGGGCCCGAGCACGGCACCGGAAGCCAAAGCGCGGTCGCCTGCGCGGTAATCCTCGCCGGCCGGGCGCAGATTGGCACCAGGCTGCGTCCCCGGTGCGATCGCAATCACATCGCCTTCGGCGCGCGTGTTTTCCTTCATCACTACCGTGTCCGCGCCCTGCGGCAGCGGCGCACCGGTCGTGATGCGCACGCAGGTGCCGCGATTGACGTGTGGTACGTCGGAGCCGCCGGCAAGGATGGTGCCGACGAGGCGCAGCTTCGTCTCTGCATCCGGTTCGAGATCGGCAGCGCGCAGCGCATAGCCATCCATCGCCGAGTTTGCAAAGCCGGGCACGTCGAACGGCGCATTGACGTCTTCGGCGAGGATCCGTCCGAGCGCGGATTCGAGCGCCACCGGCTCGCTCGGCAAAGTATAATTTGCCGCAATTTGCACAATACGCGCCTGCGCTTCGGCGAGGCTCAAGCCGGTCTGAAACGCGGGTGATTCAGCCTGCATGGTGTTTCTCCCACTCGCGCAGCTCGTCCAGTGTATTGAGATTCGCGAACGACGACGCGCGGTCGGAAAAATCCACTTCGACTGCGCCGATCAGATCCTGCCAGCCGTGCACCGACGGGTCCACAGCGAGCACCTCTGCCGCATCTTTGATGAGACGAGTGCGGTAAAGCGCGAACAAAGGCTGGCGTCGCATGCCGTCATGCGCGACCGCGGCGTCGGCCTGCGCCGCATCCGCTGCGGCAAGCAGGCGTTCGGTAAGATCGCGAGGCGGATTCGGCGCGTCGACGGGTACAGTCAGCATCCAATCCGTTTGGCAGCGTTCGAGTGCGGCGGCAATACCGGCCAGCGGCCCCTGAAAGCCTGGCTGCGTGTCAGCGATCACGGTGCCGAAGTGCGCGTATTCATGCGCATGGCGGTTCGCGCAAACGAAGATCGAACCGGCTTGGCCGTGCAGCGCGGCGGCGACATGCGCGACCAGCGGCCTTCCGGCAAGTTCGAGCAGGCCTTTGTCGTTGCCGCCGACGCGGCGCCCTTCCCCTCCGGCCAGGATCGCTGCGGTGATGTCAGCTCTGCTTCGCATTGCGGATCATGCGCCGCCGCTTGCGTACCTGTCCTTCGGTCAACTTGTTCTTGCGCCCCGCATACGGATTGACGCTCTCTTTGAACGCAATGCGGATCGGCGTGCCTTCGAGCTTGAAGCGCTTGCGGAAAAAATTTTCCAGATAGCGCTGATAGCTTTCGGCGATGTGCTTAGTGCGGCTGCCGTGAATGACGATCGTCGGCGGATTGGTGCCGCCGGGATGGGCGAAGCGCAGCTTGGGCGCATGGCCGCGCACGAGCGGCGGCTGATAACCCTCGTAGGCCTGCTCCAAAGCCTTGGTCAGCTCGGACGAACCGAATTCGCGCGTCGCCGAACGGTGCGCACGCACGATCGCGCGCATCAGCTCGGCGAGCCCCGAGCCGTGCAGGCCGGAGATGAAGACGGGTTTGACGAACGGCACGAAATCGAGCCGGCGCTCGAGCGAGGAGCGGCATTGCTCGCGCTCGTAGGTCGAAAGGCCGTCCCACTTGTTCGCCGCCACGACCAGCGCGCGGCCTTCGTCGATCACATGGCCGATCAGGGTCGCGTCCTGCTCGGACACGCCCTCCTTGGCGTCAAGCATCAGCACCGCGACGTGCGCGGCGGCGATCGATTGCAGGGTTTTGATGACGGAGAATTTTTCTACCGCTTCTTCGACGCGCGCGCGGCGACGCACGCCGGCCGTATCGATCAAGGTATAGCGCTTGCCGTCGCGTTCGAGCGGCACGCGGATCGAGTCGCGCGTGGTGCCGGCGATGTCCGAGACGACGACGCGGTCTTCGCCAAGCAGGCGATTGACCAGGGTGGACTTGCCGACGTTCGGGCGGCCGACGATGGCGACGCGAATGCCTTCGTCGACCGGATCGCCCGCATCGAGTGCGTCGGGATCGACCTGAGGCAGATGCGCTTCGATCACGCCGAGCAGTTCAGGCACGCCACGGCTGTGCGCCGACGAGGTCAACACCGGCTCGGCGAAACCGAGCGGCGCGAACTCGCTGCGCGTATTGCCTTCGTCAACGCCGTCAACCTTGTTGACGATCAGGATCAGCGGTTTGTCCTGCTTGCGCAGCAGCTTGAGGATGTTGCGGTCCTGCGGCAGCACGCCGTCGCGCGCATCGACGACGAGGGCGACGACGTCGGCCTCATCGATCGCGAGTTCGGCCTGGCGCGCGGTCAGCGCGTCGATGCCGTCCTTTTCGCCGGACAGGCCGCCGGTGTCGACGATGACGAACTCACGCGCACCGAGGCGGCAGAAGCCGTAGTGACGGTCGCGAGTCAGCCCGGGCAGATCGTGGACGAGCGCGTCCCGCGTGCGCGTGAGCACGTTGAACAGTGTGGATTTGCCGACGTTGGGACGGCCTACTAGCGCGACTACGGGGAGCATCTTTATCCCAAAAACCGTTCAACCACGGATTACACGGATGAACGCGGGTAAAGCAAGATTATTCTTGATTTCGCTCTATCCGTGCTATTCGTGTAATCCGTGGCAAAAACTCTTCCTTAGACTTACTTGCCGACGCGATACGCGGCGATGTCGCCGTAGATCGTCTCGACATAGACCATGTCGCCCACCACCACCGGCGCGGACTGGATCGGCGCCTTGGAGATGCGCTCGCGCGCCAGGAGCTTGCCGTCGCTGATCGACAGCCAGTGCACCCAGCCTTCGAGGTCGCCGACGACAACGGCGTCACCCTGCACCGCCGGCTCGCCGAGCCAGCGATACTTGAGCGCATCCTGCTTCCACTGCGAGCTGCCGTTGCGCAGGTCGAGCGCGTAGACATTGGCGTCCGAGTCGGACAGATAGATCTGGCTCGCCGACAGCGCCACGCCGCTGTAGCTGGCGACTTCATGGGTCCAGATCGGCCGGCCGGTCTGCGCGATCAGCGCCCCGGTCTGGCCTTTGTAGCCGGAGGCGTAAACGATGTTGTCGACGACGGAGATCTGGCCGTCGACGTCCTGCAGACGATCGATTTCGGTGCGGCCTTCGCCGGGCGAAAGCACCTGTTCCCAGAGCAATGCGCCATCGCTCGAGCGCAGCGCGATCACTTTGCCGTTGTCCTCACCCGAGTAGACCACGCCATCGGCGAACACGGGCGCGCTGTTGCCGCGCAGGGTCAGCAGCGGCACCGTCGAGCGGTCGTAGATCCACTTGCGCGTGCCGTCGGCGCGGTCGAGGCCGACGATGTGGCCGTCGTTGGTGCGCACGTAGACCATGCCGCCACCGATCGCAGGCGCAGCGATGACTTCGGACGACAACTGCGCGGTCCAGCGTTCGGTGCCGTCGCCGGCCGCGAACGCCTGCACCGTGCCTTCGAGCGTGCCGACGACGACGATGTCGCCCTCGACGCTCGGGCCGCCGGCCCAGCGCACCGAGTTCGGTCCGCGATGGATCAGGAAGCCGCGGCGGCTGCCGAGCTGCTTACTCCACAGGGTCTTGCCGGTCGCGGCGTCATAAGCCGTTATCGTGCCGGTCGTGCTTGCCGCATAGAGCTTGCCGTCGGCATAGGCCGGGCGCATGCGCGCGCCGGTTTTTTCCGCACCCTTGCCGATACGCTCGCTCCACACCTTCTGCACCGAAATGGCCGGCGTAAAGTTTTCCGCAAGCGGAGTCGGCGGCTCGATGTTTTCTTTCTTGGTGTCGCTGAACCAGCCTTTGATCGTGCCGCAGCCGCTCATCGCGACGGCGAGCAGGACGAGACTTGCGCCGCGCAGGCGCGATGCATTGAGGATCGCGCTCATGAGTTCTTCTTCTCCGCTTCGGCCTTGGCCGGCGTCTCCGCCTTGCTGGCGGCGCCGAGATCGGACATTTTCATTTCGACGAAGCTGCGGTTCTGTGCGCCCGGGTCGAGCTTGAGGAGCGCGGCGGCATAGGCCGTGCGCGCTTCGTCCTTGCGTCCGAGTGCGGCGAGCGCGTCGCCGCGCAATTCGGTTGCCGCCGCGTCGAAGCCGCCCTTCGGCAGCTTGTCGATCAGATCGAGCGCTTCCTGCGCCTTGCCGCGCGCAAGCTGCACGCGTACGAGATTGACTCCGACGGCGCCCTTCAAAGCATCGACGCCGGCGTGCTGCCAGGCCCAGTCGAGCGAGGCATACGCGCCTTCACTGTCGCCGCGCTGAGTGGCAACGTCCGCTTCGCGCATGGCGGCGAACACGGCGTACGGCGTATCGGCATAGTCGGACTTGAGCTTGGCCGCGATCGCCTTGACCGCGTCGTAGTCCTTCTTGGTCATGTCGGCATTGAGTGCTTCGTACTGCACGGCGGCTTCCATGCTGTGGTTGGCGCGATGGTTACGCCACTGCTGCCAGCCGACCAGAAGAACCAGGCCGAGACCGATGCCGATCGCGATCGACAGCCAATTCTCACGTACCCACTTGCGGACGAGTTCACCCTGTTCGTGTTCGTCCAAGACGTCGAAAGCCATGCTGCGGATTACCTTTGCAAAAGTTGCCGTGTGCGCCGCGCCGGCCACATCGGGCCGGCGCGCGCGAGGACGCGTAGGGTATCAGGAACCGCCCCTCTATGCGCCTGCGCGAGCGGCGCCGTTCAGGGGGCGGTGAAAATCAGGAAATCAGCCGTTGTGCGACTCGGAAGCCGCCGAGCCGATCGACTTGCTGCCGGCGCCGAGCTTGAAGCGCGCGACGTTGCCGCGGTTGTACGGCGTGATGTCCTGGGTCTGGCCGTCGACTTCGACTTTGGCCCCGCCGGTGTTGCCGAGCAGGATGGTCAGCGACTTCTCCGCCGGGTACTCCTTCACCGTGCCGGCAGGCAGAGTCGAGAATTCCAGACGCTTGCCGTCGGCATCGACGATCTCGACCCAGCTTGCTTCGGCCAATCTCAGGCGAAGCTGGCCGATCGATGCCGCCGTCGCAGTCTGCTTGGCCTGATCGGCCGCCGCAGGCAGGGTCGGCACCATCGTGAACGAGGCCATCAGCGGCGAATCGGAATGCGGCGTCGGCGTCGCTGCGGGCGTCGCGGGCTGCGCGTCCGCGGAATTGACCGAGGACGCCGCAGTCGATGCCGTGGACAGCGAACCGTTCGCGTCGGTGTCCGCCGAGGCGAGCGCTGGAGCGGGTGCATCGAGCGGGGTCAGGCGCGAGCTGACGTTGCCGCCCATGTTCATCGCGAACATCACGAGCGGTACGAAGATGACTCCGGTCAGTACGAGATAGAGCGCCGAGCCGGAGTAGCGCTCGACCAGATAGCGCGAATGCGAGATGCGTCCGGTCGCGACCAGCTCGGGCGGCGGCGGCGCCTTGGCGCGCAACACCTGATCGACCGCGTCGACCGGGACGCCGACGAGGCGCGCATAGTTGTTCAGATAGCCGCGCAGGTAAACGCCCTGACCGACCCGGTCGTACTGCTCAGTCTCGATCCATTGCACGATGTGCAGCGGCAGGTGCAGCTTGGCGGCGACTTGATCGCGGCTCCAGCCGCGCGCATCGCGCGCGGCGACGAGGCGCTGGGCGAGCGACTCGGGGAACAGCGCGGTCTGCGCGGACGATTCGGCGGGTTCCTGCGTCGCCGACGCAGCGGTTTCGGTCACGTCATCGGCAAGCGGGGCCGACACGTCCGCGGAGTCCGCGGCGAGCGCGGGCGCAGTTTCGAAAAAAGCCATCTGTTCGATCCCCTGAGATTCGGACATCGCCCCCGCGGCATTCTGCTCGCGATGCTTTTCTGCTTTGGGTGCGTTTGCTGATGAATTATCGCTGTGGCTCATGACATTCACGAAGACGGCGTGGATTGTAGGGCGCGAGCCTGTTCCGAATCTGGGAACTGGTCCCGCAAACGCTGCGCATAATCGCGCGCGGCGTCGGCGTGTCCCAACTTGATTTCGATATTGCGGGCCAGCAGCAGGGCGTCGGGGCTGGGCTGGCCTAAGGCGTCGTAGCGCTGGACAAAGGCGCGCGCCTTGAAGAAGTCGTTCTTGAGGTAAAGCACGTTGGCGAGCTGGAACAGGGCCTGGCCGTTGCTCGGTTCGAGCGCGAGCGCATTGCGGAAATCCGCTTCGGCGCGATCGAGCGAGCCCTTGCCGAGCAGTTCGCAGGTGCCGGCGTTGGTGTAGGTCGCGGCCTTGCCGCCGTAGAAGCCGTCGGCGAAGGCAACGTCGAAATACTTGCGCGATTCGGCGTACTGGCCGACCTTGCACAGGTACATGCCGTAGTTGTTGTTCTCGGCGCCGGCCTTCGGCGCGAGCAAGGCGGCTTCGCGGTAGTGCTGCAGGGCCTGTCCGCTCTCGCCGACGCGGTCGTACAGCGTCGCGAGCAGGGTATGCGCATCGATGCTCTTCGGATCGTACTTGAGCGCCTTGAGCAGATTTTCCTGGGCTAGCTCGAGCTTGCCGAGTTCCATGTACTTCTGACCAAGCTGCACGAACGGGCGCGCTTTGTCCGCCGGCGTGTCCTGCGACTTCAGGGTCGAGCCCTGACCTTCGACCGAGATCGGGCGTATGCCTTCGCTGTTGCGGCTGCAGGCGGAGATGACGCATATCACGACGACCGCGAGCGCGGACAGCGGAAGCCGCGCGCGCGAACGTTCAGGCCGCATGCTTCGCTCCGGCCTCGATGCTGCGCTGGAATTCGGCGCTGCGCCGCGTGCGGTCGAGCACCTGCCCTTTCAACTGGCCGCAGGCCGCGTCGATGTCGTCGCCGCGCGTGCGGCGCACCATCGTCAGCACGTCGGAGTCGAGCAGGATTTTCTGGAAGTTGCGGATCGTCGCCTCTTCGGAACGCTCGAAACGCGTGCCGGCGAAGGTGTTGAACGGAATCAGGTTGACCTTGCCCGGCAGCTGGCGCATCAGCTTGACCAGCTGGCGCGCATGCTCGGGCTTGTCGTTGACGTCCTTGAGCATGGTGTACTCGAACGTGATCGTCGTGCGCGGGCGGCGGGCGGCATAGCGCTGGCACGCGGCGAGCAATTCGGCGATCGGATATTTCTTGTTGAGCGGCACGATCTCCGTGCGCAGTTCGTCGTTCGGGGCATGCAGGGACACCGCGAGCGAGACGTCGGCAACCTCGCCGAGCTTGTCGATCATCGGCACGAGGCCGGCGGTCGACAGGGTGACGCGCTTGTTGGCGAGGCCGAGACCGAGGTCGTCGCGCATGACACTCATCGCGCGCACGACGTTGTCGAAATTGAGCAGCGGCTCGCCCATGCCCATCATGACGATGTTGGTGAGCTTGCGCTGATGATGCGGCACGTTGCCGAGATGCTTGGCAGCAGTCCAGGCCTGGCCGATGATCTCGCTTGTGGCGAGATTGCGGTTGAAGCCCTGGGTCGCAGTCGAGCAGAACTGGCAGTTCAGCCCGCAGCCGACTTGCGAGGACACGCACAGCGTGCCGCGCGTCGCTTCGGGGATGAACACCGCTTCGATCGCATTGCCGCCGTCCATGCCGAGCAGCCACTTGTACGTCGCGTCGGCAGCCTGCTTCTCGAACAGCACTTTCGGCGGCACGATTTCGCATGCCGCTTCGAGTTTGTCGCGCAGCGCCTTGCCGACGTCGGTCATCTGCGCGAAATCGGTGACGTGGCGATGATAGATCCACTTCATTACCTGCTCGGCCCGATACGGCTTCTCGCCGAGTTGCGCGAACAGGTCGCGCAACCCTTGACGGTCGTAGTCGAACAGATTGGCTTTAGTGGTCGTCACGGTACGGCTCGTTGCAATCGCTCAGCGCGACGCGATCTCGGTGCCCGAGAAGAAATACGCGATTTCCGCCGCGGCCGTTTCCGGCGCATCGGAACCGTGCACCGCATTCGCATCGATCGACTGCGCGAAGTCGGCGCGGATCGTGCCCGGCGCAGCCTTCTTCGGATCGGTCGCACCCATCAGGTCGCGGTTCTTGAGGATCGCGCCTTCGCCTTCGAGCGCCTGGATCATCACCGGGCCCGAAATCATGAACTCGACCAGAGCGGCGAAGAACGGACGCTCCTTGTGCACCGCGTAGAAGCCTTCGGCCTCGGCGCGCGACAACTGCTTGTACTTGGCGGCGACGATCTTGAGGCCGGCCTTTTCGAAACGCGAATAAATCTCGCCAATCACGTTCTTGGCGACCGCGTCGGGCTTAATAATGGAAAGGGTGCGCTCCAGCGCCATTGCTGCTGACTCCGATGTTGTGGGTTAAAAGGTCAAGTGAAGCGGTTCGCGGTCTTCCCCACCGCCGAACCGGACACTGCGGCAAGCCCTAGGCTAGCTGCCGAAAAAGGCGTGTAGATTCTATAGGATTGCGAGGAACAATTTAAGTACCTTGGTGACAAGTTGCCGGTATTTTCGCGACTGCAAAGCCGTTCTCAGTTCGCTCCAACTGCCGATTTGCGCACCGATTGACCCCCGAACGGCGAATGCCTAGAATTCAAACAAACGTTTGACGCTTGACGGCCTCCGAGCCGCACTAGCGCACCGACAAAAACTTGCGGGAGGCGAAGCACCATGAGTTCGGAACTCTTCTCGACCAAGCAACGCATCCTCGACGCCGCCGAGGAACTGTTCGCCAGTCACGGCTTCGCCGGCGCCTCGCTGCGTCAGGTCACGTCGTCCGCGCAGGTCAATCTCGCTGCGGTCAACTACCACTTCGGCTCGAAGGAAAACCTGATCAACGAAGTGCTGCGCCTGCGTCTCGACAAACTCAATGCCGACCGCATCCAGGCACTGCAGGCCGCGCTCGCCAAACCATCGACTCGTCTCGAAGACGTGCTCGACGCCTGGATTCGCCCGGCGCTGGCCGTGTCGAGCAACGAAAAAGGCGGCACCGCCTTCGTGCGTATCCTCGCGCGCACTTACGCCGAGCAGAACGAGCGCCTGCGCGCCTTCCTGCATGACAACTACGGTCATGTGCTGCGCGATTTCGCCAATGCGCTCAGTACCTTGCTGCCGAATCTTGACAAGCAGGAACTGTACTGGCGCATGGACATCATCACCGGCGCACTGACTTTCGCGATGGCCGATTTCGGCACGATCAAGCGCCGCGGCGTCAGCGCCGAAGAACATCGCGACCTCACCGCCGATCACCTGATCCAGTTCGCCGCCGCGGGCCTGCGTGCGGAGTGAGTTTCTGCAAAAGGAAGGCGCTTCGCGTACAAGCGCGCGGCATCTGACCACCCGACAATCCCCCAACCCCTCCCAAGCCC
>NZ_SCNG01000008.1 GCF_005503555.1 Rudaea sp. 3F27F6 | reverse complement strand
AACGGAGCCGCCGCTGGCCGCTCTGGCGCCGGACATCACGCTTCACGTCAACGGTTTGTCGAAGTCGCTCGGTCCGGGTCTGCGCATCGGTGCGCTGGCACTTCCAGTGGAGATGATGGATGCAGCCGAGGCGATCGTTCGCGACATGCCGATGGAGCCGGCGCCGCTGTCCTGTGCGTTGGTGGAGCAATGGCTGGCGAGTGGTCTCATCGTCTCCGTTCAGAAGGATCTGATCGATGAGGCGCGCCGCCGATCGAATCTGGCCGCATCGTTTCTCGGCAGTGCCGGACTGATCACTCATCCCGCGGCCTGCCATGCCTGGCTTCCGGCAGCGCGCGATGTCGCCGATCGCCTGCACTCGGCCGCTGCCGCGATCGGCATCAAAGTCACGCCGCCGCAATCGGTCATGGTTGACGCGGGAGATCGAGCGAGTGGCATCCGCCTTTGCCTGGGCGGGCCGTCGCTGGAAGAACTGACCGAGGCGCTCACCGCGTTCGCTGCCGTGTCGGATACCGTCGCGACATTGCCGCACGCAAACACCAAGTAGTCGCACCGCAAAAGCGCTCGACGTCGCATGCGCTGTTTGTGCCGAGCAATCATTGATCGGCGGCAATGATTTTCTCGCACAGCGATCACGGCATCTCCGCAACGTCGAACTTTCCAGCCAGGGCATGCGTTGCAAAAAGCTGCGGCAGCTTCAACGCGTGCTTCGACTCGGTGTTGCTCAAAACGATCGACGTGACGTTAAAGAGAGCCACGCAATTCACGCCGAAAGCACGGAAACGGCAAACAGCGCAAAGATTTATTTGTCTGCGTGTGCATTGCGAATTTTTTTCGACGCAGGGCAGATGCCTTCCGACCAATAGCTTTGTTGCCATCGGCGCGCAGCGAGTGCGCGGAGGCAATCGGCTCAGTCTCGTTTGTGTGCGCAGGTCGGCATTACCGGCTTGGTAAAAATTTCTTCATATACGAGATTTCGATATTCCGTGAACTCAATCAAACCGAGTGAGGATTGGTGAACATCGGTGAATGAATCTGTTTAACCGATTGGCTATTTTCCCGCCGCAAGCGTGCTGAAGCGCTCGCACCAATATTTCGCATTTGGATCGGGAGTGGGGGAATTGCAGGCGCAGCCGCGTCTCGATTAAGTCTCCGAATACAAGTGCGATTGCGTTCGCGAAACGGCGATGTCGGATGCCGCCTCGCTCAGGAATTGGTGGCCACAGGGGGAGGCATGCAAGCGGGTATTGCACTAGGCGGACGGCAACGGCCATCGGATACCGGCAGTTTTATTTGGCTGGCAGGCGGGCTTGTCGGCGCGTTGCGTCGTGTGGCTGCGCAGTCCACCGAAGCGCATCGATTTGCCGCTGCTCACATCGCCCGGATTCTCTTCGTTCCGGTTCGCCGTCTTCATCGTCCCAGATCTTTTTTCCCCCGTGCGAGTACGCCGCTCGCGGCGGTCGCCGTCGTTTATTGCGCTGCCCCACGCTGCGGTGCGCCGCGCGTATGAGTTTTTGTCGAACCAGAATTCTTCAAGGAAGCTGCCATGTCGGTCCATGCCTCTGATTGTCGTCCTTCCATCATTTCCGTGGCGGAGCAAAACGTGCGCCGGAAGCGGATATCGAAAGGCGGCGGCGTGATCGTCTGCATGTTGGCCGCCGTCGCTGCATTCTTCACGGCCGACGCGGGCGCGACCACGCCCGGAACGCCGGGAACCGCGCAAGCGCCCACGGTGGTTTACCTGGAAGACTTCCAGAACCGCCCGGGCCCGACGCCGATCGTCAAGCTCAACGCCTATACCGGCACAACCGGGCAGACTTATACGGCGGATCCCGCGTGGCTCACGCTGTGCAACGGCTGGATCGCATCCGCCAACCAGTCGATCACGAGCGCGGCACCGATCGCCGATTGCGCGAACGTGCAGAACAGTTGGAACTCGACGCAGCAGCTTTCCGACGCGCTCGGCATGTTCCGCGGGGAAAACGCGACGAATGCGGCGAACAACTACGCGGTATCCGCTTTCACCTCCGGCGATCCCGGCGCAGGAAAAGTCGAATTCCAGACCGCGACGAACATTCCGTTCGTGGCCAACAACCGTTTCGTCACGTTCAGCGTGGACGTCGCCGCGGTGAACTGTTTCGCTGCGCACCCGCTGCTGCAATTCTATTTGCTCGACGGCAGCGGCAACCCGACTGCCGCCGGCGCGCAGATAGACGGCTGCTCTACGACCAACGCGGTCAATGCGCCCGCGGTCGGCGTCGTTGCGGCGCGGGCGATAAACGTCAGCACCTATACCGCGAACAGCGCAGTGCTGATCAGCGGCAACTCGGTCGGCGTGCGCATGATCAACAATCAGGGCAGCGGCACGGGTAACGACCACGCATTCGACAACGTGCAGATTCTCGACGTCACGCCGCAATTGGATAAGTCGTTCGCGCCGACGACGCGCGGAGTCGGCCAGACCACGGTGCTGACCTTCACGGTCACCAACACCAATGAACTCGGAGCAAAGAACGGCTGGTCGTTCACCGACACCTTGCCGACCGGATTGACCGTGACCGCGCCGACTGCGACCACCACGTGCCCGTCCGGTGTGGTCACGGCAGCGGCCGGCGGTTCGACGGTTACGGTGACAGGCAACCTCAACGTCGGCATGACCTCGTGTACGGTCACGGTCAATGTGACCTCGGCGGCGCCGGGGACGTATACCAACAGCGCTTCGAATATCACGGCATCGTCGGGCGTGAGTCTGCCCGGCAGCAGTTCGGTGACCTTCCTTGCGCAGCCGACGCTGGTTCTCGGCAAGGCGCTGGGCGCGCCGCGCTTCGGCGCGGCGGATCAGTTCACGACGTCGATCCGCGCCGGCACGTTCGGCGGAGCGGTGCAGAACGCGACCACGAATTCGACCACGACCGGCACGGGCACGGGCGTCGATGCCGGAACCGGCACGACGGGCGTGACGACGCTCGCGGGCGGCAGCACCTACGTGCTGCGCGAAGATGGCGCGGGTGCGCCCGTTGCGTCGCTCGGCAACTACACCTCGACGATTACCTGCACCGACGCGAATAACGTGCAGCCGGCACTGCCGAGCAACCAGCCCTACAACTCGGCAACCGGATTCACGATCACGCCGGTCCTGGCGGCGGCGATTTCGTGCACCATCGCGAATACGTCGCGTCCGGCGATCACTCTGACCAAGGCGCTGACCAACACACGTTTCGCCATAGCCGACCAGTTCACGGTGGCGATTCGCACCGGCAGTGCGACCGGCACGCCGGTCAATTCGACAACCAATTCCACAACCACCGGTTCCGGCGCAACGGTCACGACGGGCAGCGGCACGACCGGCGCATACGCGGCGACAGCAGGTACGACGTACTATCTGACCGAAGCGTTGACGAGTTCGACGCCGCCGTCGAAGTACTCCGCGACGATTGCGTGCACGGACGCGAACGGACTGCAAAGCGGCTTGCCGAGCGGGGCGTTCAGCGGTTCCGCAACGATCACGCCGGTGAACGGCGCGGCGATTTCCTGCACGCTGACCAATGCCTCGATCGGCGTATCGAAGTTGTTCAAGAATGCGAAGAACCTGACGGACGGTTCCACCTCGGATTCGCGCACGAGTACGATCGGCACGGCGGCGCCGGGCGATACGATTCAATGGGTCGTCAATTACGCGAACAACACCGGCAGCAATGCGACGGTCAACCTCACCGATCTGATCACCAACGGCCAGGTCTACGTGCCGGGTTCGCTGCAAGTTCCGCCAGCGCTGTCGATGCAATACACGACCAACAACGGCAGTACCTGGACGGGAGGTACCCCGCCGGCCGGAGTGAACGGGGTCGGTGCGCTGACGACGGGCAGCAACCGCGTGGCCGGCGTGAACAGCGGGACTTCTTCGCTGGCGCCGCCGTTCCTCGCGAGCACGCTCAACTTCAATACGCCGGGCGGCGACGGCTATTCGGTCGAAGGCTTCAACAACAATATCTATACGGTCTATCACCACAACTCGAGTTCGACCGTGGTGTTCTGCGCGACCATCAACAACACGGTGTGCCCGGGCTGGCCGGCCTATTCGACCTTTGTCGATGCGACGCTGGGCACGCCGCTCGGCGCCGGCACGCCCGGGCTGTACACGACGGCCGGCATCAACGGTTCCTTCATCTACAACGGCAAGCTGTATTGGTCGGTGCAAGCGCTGAATGCCGTCGGCGGCGTGTACCCGATCGGCATGCAATGCCTGAATTTGAGCAGCCTGCAGAGTTGCGGCTTTATCCAGCTCGATACGGTGCCTTTTGCGCGCACCTCGATGAGCGCGGCATTGGTCATCGGCGACGGCATTCGAGCCTCGAACGGCAAGTACTACTATGTTGACGGCAACGGCAATCTGCTTTGCTTCGATCCGGCAAGCGGCGCCAACGGCGCGGCATGCGGCATCACCAATGCGGGCATCGGTGCGCAGCCGGCTGCCAACATCGCCGGCTATATCGGCGAGTTGGGCACGTACGGCGACTATGTGTATTTCACCTACGCCTACAACAACGCGAGCTTTTTGTTCGGCTACAACATTTCGGGCGCGACGCCGACGCTGGTGACCAATCAAGGGACGGGCGGGACGCAACCCGGAAACCAGCCGAGCGAGGTGCTTCCGGTCGTTTCGTCGACCGGCGTCGTGCTCGGCGCCTGCGCGGTCTACAACTCGCTTTGCTTCAGCACGTCGAACACCGCGCTCGCGAATCCGTGGACGGCGACGCAATTCAGTTTCAGCCCGAGCCCGCCGAATCCCGCCCCTGGGCTCGGCTTCGGTACGGGCGTGCTGATCGGTGCGAAGTACTATGTGACGATCGGCAACACGAGCACGAACTGCTACGACTTCGCTGCGCGTGTCGGTAACGGCGCGGTGCCGGCTTGCGCCGGTTTCGCCGGACCGGCCAGCCTGCGCAGCTATACGGTACGTCCGCTCGCCAATCTGCCGGGCTGCATGGCCGCGAACGGTGACGGTGCGCAGATCGTCGTGTTCAGTACGAGCACGGGCGGCGCCTGCGTCAGCGCATCCACGTCGATCACGAAGACGACGCCGACCGGCTATTACTGCGACGGCGGCACGCATGTGTCCAACTGGGACAAGCTGACCTTGGTCGGCCTGACCGGTGCGGAATATGCGCAAGCCACGGTGACGTTGTACGACACCAACGGCAATCCGGTGCCGGGTTTTATCAACGTCGTACTGAGCGGTACTTCACTCGATATTTCCTCGCTGGCTGTCTCGGGCAACTACACCTCGCTGGCCGCGTCGGTCACATTGACGGGCGTGACCAACACGGCGGCGGTCAATGCGGCGTCCGCGGCGCTGTCGTGGAACGGCGACCCGATGCAGATGTGCTACCAGACCGTCGTGCCGCCGGTGTCCTGCCTGACCACGGCGCCGATCGTCGACGTCGCCAACGTGGTGACCACGGCGGGCGGCCTGACCGACGGGCCGGCCGGCACCTCGAGCGGCACGACCTCGTTCACGGCCGCGCCGACGGCGGCGCAGTGCCGGCTCAATTTTGCCAAGACGGCCTCGGCGCCGGCGATCCAGCCGGGCGGAGGATTGACCTACACGATCACGGTGACGAACAACGGCAGCATGCCTTATTCGGCCGCGGCGCCGGCTTCGTTCACCGACGATCTGACCAACGTGCTTGCCGGTGCGAGCTATAGCGACAACCTCACTGCCTCGGCCGGCACGGCGGCGTACGCGGCGCCGGTGCTGTCGTGGAGCGGTCCGCTGGCCGCGGGTGCGGCGGCGACGATCACGTACACGGTGACGGCGAATCCGAATCCGCCGGCGACGATGACGAACACGGTGCTCTCGCCCGATCCGTCGAACTGCTCGTCGGCGTCGCCCGCAGCGGCGTGCACGGTGGTCGTGCCGCCGACGCCGCAGGTGAGTATCCAGAAGAGCACGCCGTCGACGACGCTGACGCCGAACGGCACGATCGTCTACACGATCGTCGCGAGCAACGTGGGTAGCGTGAGTGCGCCGGGAACGCTGGTCTCCGATCCGATCCCCGCCGGTATCACGGGCCAGACCTGGACCTGCGCGACGAGCGGCGGCGCGGCGTGTCCGAACGCGTCGGGCAGCGGTGCGTTGAACGAAACCCTGGCGGCCTTCCCGGCCGGCAGTGCGGTCACCTACACCGTGACCGCGACCGTGAGCGGCACGCCGCCGGCGCAGGTGACGAACACGGCGACGGTGACGCCGCCGATCGGCAGCGTGTGCAAACCGAACAACTCACAGCCGCCGTGCAAGAGCACAGTGACGGTGCCGCCGGTGCCGCAGGTGAATATCCAGAAGAGCACGCCGGCGACGACGCTGACGCCGGGTGGCACGATCGTCTACACGATTGTGGCGAGCAACGTCGGCGCGGTCAGTGTGGCCGGTACGGTAGTGGCGGACCCGATTCCGACCGGTATCACCAGCCAGACATGGACCTGTGCGGCCGGTGGCGGCGCGGCATGTCCGAATGCGAGCGGCAGCGGGGCGCTGAGCGAAACGCTGGCGACGTTCCCAGGCGGCGGTACAGTGACTTACACCGTCACCGCGACCGTGAGCGGAACGCCGCCGGCACATGTGACGAACACCGCGACGGCGACTCCGCCGACGGCCAGCGTGTGCGAGCCGAACAACACGGCACCGCCGTGCACGAGTACGGTCACGGTGCCGCCGGTACCGCAGATCGGCATCACCAAGAGTGCGAACGTCAGCATACTCACGCCGGGCGGCACGGTGGTTTACACGGTCGTGGTGAGCAACACCGGCACGGTCAGCGCGGCGAATACGCTCGTGGCCGATCCGATTCCGACCGGCATCGCAAGCCAGGGTTGGAGTTGTGCGGCGAGCGGCGGCGCGGTGTGTGCGAATGCCTCGGGCACGGGCGCGCTCAACGAAACCCTCGCGACCTTCCCGGCCGGCAGCACAGTGACCTACACGATCACGGCGACAGTGAGTGCGAACCCGCCGGCGCAGGTGACGAATACGGCAACGGCGACGCCGCCGGCGGGCGGTGTGTGCACGCCCAGCAATACGGCCGGGCCGTGCCCGGCGACCGTGACGCTGGCACCGGCACCGCAGGTCAGCGTGCAGAAGAGTTCGCCGACGACGACGCTGACGCCGGGCGGTACGGTCACTTATACGGTTGTCGTCAGCAACGCCGGCAGTGTGAGTGCGGCGGGCACGGTCGTAGCCGATCCGATCCCGACCGGCATTGCCAGCCAGACGTGGACCTGCACAGCCGCCGGCGGCGCGGTATGTCCGAATGCGAGCGGCAGCGGTGCCTTGAATGAAACGCTGGCGACCTTCCCGGCCGGCAGCACGGCGACCTACACGGTGACCGCAACGGTCAGTGCGAATCCGCCGGCACACGTGGTCAATACAGCGACGGTGACGCCGCCGAGCGACAGCGTCTGCAAGCCCGGCAATACGCAGCCGCCGTGCACAAGCACGGTGACGGTGCCGCCGGTGCCGCAGGTGAGCATCCAGAAGAGCACGCCGGCGACGACGCTGACGCCGGGCGGCACGATCGTCTACACGGTCGTGGCGAGCAACACCGGCAGCGTGAGCGCGGGCGGTACCGCGGTGTCCGATCCGATCCCAGCCGGCATCGCGAGTCAGAGCTGGAACTGTGCGGCGAGCGGCGGCGCGGTGTGTCCGAACGCGATCGGCGCCGGCGCATTGAATGAAACCATCGCCACATTCCCCGCCGGCAGTGCAGTAACTTACACAGTAACTGCAACAGTGAGCGCAAACCCGCCGGCGCACGTGATCAACACCGCGACAGCGACACCGCCGACCGGCAGTGTTTGCACGCCGGACAACACGCAGCCGCCGTGCCATAGCACGGTGACGGTGCCGCCGGTGCCGCAGGTGAGCATCCAGAAGAGCACGCCGGCGACGACGCTGACGCCGGGCGGCACGATCGTCTACACGATCGTGGCGAGCAATACCGGCACAGTCGATGCGGCAGGCACGGTCGTGGCCGATCCGATCCCGGCCGGCATCGCGAGCCAGAGCTGGACTTGCGCTGCGAGCGGCGGTGCCGCGTGTGCGCACGCCGGCGGCAGCGGTGCGCTGAGCGAAACCCTCGCGACATTCCCGGCAGGTAGCTTCGTGACCTATACGGTGACGGCGACGGTGGCCGCGAATCCGCCGGCCCACGTCACCAACACGGCAACGGCTGCGCCGCCGACCGGCAGTGTTTGCACGCCGGACAACACGCAGCCGCCGTGCAAGAGTACGGTGACGGTGCCGCCGGTGCCACAGATCAGCATCCAGAAGAGCACGCCGGCAACGACACTGACGCCGGGCGGCACGATCGTCTACACGATCGTGGCGAGCAACGCCGGCACGGTCGATGCCTCGGGCACGGTGGTGGCCGACGCGATTCCGGCCGGTATCGCGAGCCAGACCTGGACCTGCGCGGCCAGTGGCGGAGCGGTCTGCCCGAATCCGAGCGGCGCGGGCAGTCTGAGCGAAACTCTCGCCACATTCCCGGCAGGCAGTTCGGTGACCTACACGGTGACGGCGACGGTGAGTGCGAATCCGCCGGCGCACGTGACCAACACCGCGACGGGCACGTTGACGGGCAGCGTGTGCGAGCCGAACAACACGCCGTCGCCCTGTCCGAGCACGGTGACCGTGCCGCCGATGCCGCAGATCAGCATCCAGAAGAGCACGAACACGACGACGCTGACGCCGGGCGGCACGATCGTCTACACGATCGTGGCGAGCAACGCCGGCACGGTCGATGCGTCGGGCACGGTGGTCGCCGACGCGATGCCGACCGGCATCGCGAGCCAGACCTGGACTTGCGCGGCCAGCGGCGGCGCGGTCTGCTCCAATGCCGCCGGCAGCGGCAATTTGAACGAGACGCTGGCGACGTTCCCGGCGGGCAGTGCGGTGACCTATACGATTACGGCGACAGTGAGCGCGAACCCGCCGGCGCATGTGACCAACACCGCCACAGGTACCTTGACCGGCAGTGTATGCGAGCCGAACAACACGCCGTCGCCCTGTCCGAGCACGGTCACGGTGCCGCCGGTGCCGCAGGTGAATATTCAGAAGAGCACGCCGGCGACGACGCTGACTCCGGGCGGCACGATCACCTACACGATCGTGGCGAGCAACACCGGCAGCGTGAGTGCGGCGGGCACGCTCGTGTCCGACCCGATCCCGACCGGTATCGCGAGCCAGACCTGGACGTGCGCAGCGAGCGGCGGTGCCGCCTGCCCGAATGCGAGCGGCAGCGGTGCGCTGAGCGAGACGCTGGCGACGTTCCCCGCGGGTAGCTTTGTGACCTACACGGTGACGGCGACGGTCGTTGCCAATCCGCCGTCCCACGTGACGAACACCGCGACGCTGACGCCGCCGACCGGCAGCGTCTGCACGCCGGGCAACACGGCGCCTCTGTGCGACAGCACCGTGACGGTACCGCCGGTGCCGCAAGTGAGCATCCAGAAGAGCACGCCGGCGACGACACTGACGCCGGGCGGCACGATCACCTACACGATCGTGGCGAGCAATACCGGTTCGGTGAGCGCGAACGGCACGCTGGTGTCCGATCCGATTCCGGCCGGCATTGCGAGCCAGACCTGGACCTGCGCAGCCAGCGGCGGTGCCGTGTGCGCGAATGCCTCGGGCAGCGGCAACTTGAACGAGACGCTGGCGACCTTCCCGGCCGGAAGCTCTGCGACCTATACGGTAACGGCGACGGTGAGCGCGAATCCGCCGGCGCATGTGACCAACACCGCCTCGGCGACGCCGCCGACCACCAGTGTGTGCACGCCGGGGAACACGCCGCCGCCATGCAACAGCACGGTGACGGTGCCGCCGGTGCCGCAGGTGAGCATCGTCAAGAACACGTCGACAACGACGCTGACGCCGGGCGGCACGATTGTCTACACGATCGTGGCGAGCAACACCGGCAGCGTGAGTGCCGCGGGCACGCTGGTGTCCGATCCGATCCCGGCCGGCATCGCCAGCCAGACCTGGGCCTGTAGCGCGGTGACCGGCGGTGCCTCGTGCCCGAACCCGAGCGGCAGCGGCGCGCTCAGCGAGACGTTGGCGATCTTCCCGGCCGGCAGTTCGGTGACTTACACGGTGACGGCGACCGTCGTCGCGAATCCGCCTGCGCACGTGACCAACACCGCGAGCGCAACGCCGCCGATCGGTAGCGTGTGCACGCCGGACAACACGACCCCGCCGTGCAACAGCACGGTCGTTGTGCCGCCGTACCCGCAGGTGAGTATCGTCAAGAGCACGCCGACGACGACACTGACGCCGAACGGCACGATCGTCTACACGATCGTGGCAAGCAACACAGGCGCCGTCGCTGCAGACGGCACGGTGGTGGCCGATCCGCTGCCGGCCGGCATCGCCAGCCAGAGCTGGACCTGCGCGGCGAGCGGCGCAGCGGCCTGTCCGAACGCGAGCGGCAACGGTGCGCTGAGCGAAACGCTGGCGACATTCCCGGCCGGCAGCGCGGTGACGTACACGGTGACGGCGACGGTCAATGCCAATCCGCCGGCGCACGTGGTCAACACGGCGACGGCGACGCCGCCGATCGGCAGTCTCTGCACGCCGAACAATACGCCGCCGCCGTGCTCAAGCACGGTGGCGGTGCCGCCGGTGCCGCAGATCAGCATCCAGAAGAGCACGACCGCGACGACGCTGACGCCAGGCGGCACGGTGGTCTACACGATCGTGGCGAGCAACGTCGGTACGGTAGCCGCGTCGGGTACGACGGTGGCCGATCCGATTCCGTCCGGGATCTCGGGCCAGACCTGGACCTGCGCCGCCACGGGCGGTGCGGCGTGCCCGAATCCGAGCGGAACCGGTGCGTTGAGCGAAACACTGACGACGTTCCCGGCCGGCAGCACGGCCACGTATACGGTCACCGCCACGGTGATCAGCACCAATCCGCCGGCGCACGTGACCAATACGGCGACGGCGACGCCGCCGACCGGCGGCGTCTGCGAACCGAGCAACACGCCGCCGCCGTGCAACAGTACGGTGATCGTGCCGCCGGTGCCGCAGATCGGCATCACCAAGACGGCGAGCACTTCGACGTTGATCCCGGGCGGCACGGTCGTCTACACGATCGTGGTGACCAACACGGGCTCGGTCGATGCGGACAATACGGTCGTATCCGATCCGATCCCGGCCGGCATTGCGAGCCAGACCTGGACGTGTGCGGCGAGCGGCGGCGCGACGTGCCCGAACCTCAGCGGTACGGGGGCGTTGAACGAAACTTTGCTGGAGTTCGATCCGGGCAACACGGTGACGTATACGGTGACCGCGACGGTGAGTGCGAATCCCCCCGCGCAGGTGATCAACACCGCGACGACCACGCCGCCGGGCGGGGGCGTGTGCACGCCGGGCAATACGACTCCGCCGTGCAGCGCGACGGTGACCGGCACGCCGGTGCCTCAGATAAGCATCGCCAAGAGCACGAACGCGACGACGCTGACGCCGGGCGGCACGATCACGTACACGATCGTGGCGAAAAACAGCGGCAACGTCAGCGCGACGGGCACGGTGGTATCCGATCCGATTCCAGCGGGCATCGCGAGCCAGACCTGGACGTGTGCGGCGAGCGGCGGTGGCGCATGTCCGAACGCATCGGGCAGCGGCGCGCTCAATGAGACGCTGGCGACGTTCCCGGGCGGCAGCACCGTGACGTACACGGTGACCGCGACGGTCAGCGCGAATCCGCCGGCGCACGTGACCAACACGGCGACGGCGACGCCGCCGACCGTCAGCGTCTGCGCGCCGGGCAACACGCCGCCGCCGTGCAACAGCACGGTGACCGTGCCGCCCGTGCCGCAGGTGAGCATCAAGAAGAGCACGCCCGCGACGACACTGCCGCCGAACGGCGCGATCACGTACACGATCGTGGCGAGCAACAGCGGTGCGGTGAGTGCGGCGGGCACGGTGGTGTCCGATCCGATTCCGGCTGGCATCGCGAGTCAGACTTGGACGTGTGCGGCAAACGGCGGTGCTGCGTGCCCGAACGCATCGGGCAGCGGTGCGTTGAGCGAGACCTTGGCGACCTTCCCGGGCGGCAGCGCGGTGACCTACACGGTGACCGCGACGGTGAGCGCAAATCCGCCGGCGCACGTGGTCAACACGGCGACGGCGACGCCGCCGACCGGCAGCGTCTGCACCCCGGACAATACGCCGCCGCCGTGCAACAGCACGGTGACGGTGCCGCCGGTGCCGCAGGTGAGCATCCAGAAGAGCACGCCGGCGACGACGCTGACGCCGAACGGCGCGATCGTGTACACGATCGTGGCGAGCAATACGGGCAGCGTAAGTGCTGCCGGCACCGTGGTGTCCGATCCGATCCCGAGCGGCATCGCCGGCCAGACCTGGACCTGCAGCGTCGCCGGCGGTGCGGTCTGTCCGCATGCGAGCGGCAACGGCGCGCTGAGTGAAACCCTGGCCACGTTCCCGGCCGGCAGCTCGGTGACCTACACAGTGACCGCGACGGTAAATGCGACGCCGCCGGCACACGTCACCAACACGGCCGCGGCAACACCGCCGACGGGCAGCCTGTGCACACCGGCCAACACGCAGCCGCCGTGCACGAGCACGGTGGTCGTGCCGCCGGTACCGCAGGTCAGCGTCACCAAGACGGCGAATACGCCGACGCTGAATCCGGGCGGCACCATCGTCTACACGGTGACGGTGGCCAACACCGGCGCGGTGCCGGCCAACGGCACGCAGGTGTCCGATCCGATCGCGACCGGTCTGGCGTCCTATTCGACGACGTGCGCGGCGTCGGGCGGGGCGATATGTCCGAACGGGGCGGGTCCGTACAGCGGTGCGTTGAACGAGACGATTGCGACCTTGCCGGTCGGTGCCAGTGTGGTCTACACGATCACCGCGACGGTCAGCGCAGCGCCGAGTGGGTCAGTGACGAATACCGTCAGCGTGACGCCGCCGACGGGTGGATTGTGCACGCCGAACAACACGCCGCCTCCGTGCACCGGCACGACGACAAGCTCGCCGCCGAACATTTTCGATCCGCCGTTCATCAACAAGGGCGCGACGCTCGTCGATGCGCAAACCCTGTTGTGGACGATCGTGGTCGACAACAACCGCAACCTGGCGGCGCAGAATCTGGAGATACGCGACCCGATGCCGGCGAACATGACGTTCGTAAGCGGTACGCTGACGTGTACGACGTTTGGTTCATCGACCATCAGCAAGTGCGCCTTCGATGCAGCGAACAACCGCATCGTGGTGGACGCGCTGATGCAATCGGACTTCGGCGTCGCCAATGGCGCAGCGGGACCGAACCGGCTGTCCATCGTGTTCCAGGCGCGGTTCGTAAAAGGCCCGGTCGCAGTGACGAACACGGCCTCGGCCTGCTGGGATCCGCAGAACAACACGAGCAACGTGACGGCGTGCGCACAGGCGGTACAGGGCTCAGCACAGTACACGCCGCCTGTGCCGGTGGTGCCATCGCCGATCGACTCGAACTGGATGCTCTGGCTGATGGTCATCATGCTGGCGTACCCCGCGATCGCAGGGCTGCGCGGCAGGCGATGAGCATCCGCCCAGACGGATGACATTTCGCGAGAACCGAAAGCCCCGGCGGTGCCGGGGCTTTTTTTTATGCGACTCTCCTGCGGAAAATCACAAGGAGAACGGCGATCGCGGCGATCATGTCCTATCGGCGCGAGACGGATCTTTTCGCTCGACGCTATGTTGTCGAGACGATCGCGACCGATGCCTCGGGCGGCAACGCGATGGTGAAGGACTCTGTGCAAATGGCTCGATGTCACCTGGCTGCATCAGTGGCCGATCCGGACTGCCCGCGGGGTGCCGATCAAAGAACCTTATCGTGGGTAGGAAAGGGCAGCTAACCGTAGATTCTGCTTAGGTCACTGCAGAGGGTTGCGCTCTGATCTTTTCGATCATGGCTAAGGTTTGTCTGGGCCAAGTGAACGCAGCGGCATTGCAACGTTCGGCGATATCTTTGACACGAGCCAGCATGGCACGCTCGTAGTCGGCGGTGGCGGCATTCCAATCGGAATTCTGGACGAGGCAATGGGCCAACTGACGCGCGTCTTCCAACGCCATATTGACGCCTTCGCCGCCAAAAGGCGCCATGACATGTGCGGCATCTCCCAAGAGCGTGATTCCGGCAATCGACGGCCATGCTGTGCCGCCCGGTAAGACGCACAAGGATCTGAACTGGGCAAAGCCGTTCGCCGCGAGCGCGAAGGCGCGCAGGGAATCGCTCCATCCGTCGAGATGATGCAGCAGTTCGCTGACGTCGACGCGCGTGTCCCGATTCAATCTGCCGATTTCGCCGGCATCGTCTCGAATGAGCAAATACACTTTTACCTGGCCGCCACTGCTGCGCTGGGCAATGAGGCCGCGATCGATCGCGACGGCGCCGATTTTTCCACGCGGCAGCAAGGCGGCCAGGGCGGGATGCAAAACATCGATGTTTTCGATGTCCCATTCGTAGTAGACGAGCCCGGTCGGCTGCGGCGTCTGAGGCGTTATCAGTTTGCGGACGCGTGACCAGGCTCCGTCCGCACCTACGACGAGATCGAAGCGACCGACGTCACCCTCGTCGCTCATCAAGCGATGACCCTCGGCGGCGGAGGCAACCCCTTGGATTTTTATATTCCACCGCACCGTGCCCGGCGCCAACTTTGCGAGCAGCAGATCGCGAAGCTGGCCGCGGTCGATCTCGGGACGAACGGCCTCTGAAAAATCGCGGGTAAGCAGAAGATTGCCTTCCTGATCGTAGAACGAGTCGCACTGGTCCTCGTAGCGGGCCAGCGCGTCGAATTCCCTGCGCAGACCGGCTTCCTCAATCGCCAGCAGCCCCGAATCGGCGTGAAGGTCCAGCGAGCCGCCCTGGCGGCGCGCACCGGCGTGACTGTCGGCCTCGAAGATCGAGACGTCGAAGCCTTGGGATTGCAGCAAACAACCGAGCATCAGGCCGCCTGGGCCTGCTCCCACGATTGCGATCGGACGCGCACTGGACATCATCGATAGCTCGCTTTAAATTAGTTAGGTACCTTATATTATATTTAGGATGCTAAGTAAATGACAGAATCGCCTTGGGCTCCACGCGAATCCGTCTCTTTTTGGATCAACCGCGTATCTCGATCGTTGCTTCGTGCGCAGGATGATGCGCTGAAACCACTGGGTTTCAGCGTGGGTCAGCTGTCCGTGCTGAGAACGCTCAAAAGCGGAGAGCCGACGTCGCTGATCGAGTTGGCTCGCAGCGCCGGTGTCGAACCGCCTTCAATGACGCAAGTGGTGGCGCGGATGGAGCGCGACGACATCGTGCAGCGAGTGCCGAATCCAGACGATGGGCGAAGTGCGCTGATCTCGCTGACGGATTCGGCAGTAAAACGCCTTCCCTCGGCGCGGAAGGCTTTGATGGACGTTGAGAAAAATGCGATCGCATCGCTCAGTCAGCAGGATCGCGAAATGCTGATCGATTTGCTCAAAAAAGTCGGCGTGAGATTGGGGTTGGCAGAGGAGCTTGATTGAGCGGTCGCACGCTGCTTTGATCTATTTTCGGGCTGCATTCGCGGTGTCGCAGCGTTGCCCCAAAGCGATGCGCGCGGGCATAATTTCAGTGTCGGAACGTATCCGTCTGCTGTGCGGAAATCCCGTTGGAGTAGGCGCGGGATCCAATAGACTTTGCCACGTAATTTCGCCGGATGATTCCCATGGCCGCTTTCGACCGCGACGCAGGTTCGCGTCTTCTCCGAATCATCGCGACACGCGTATCCGCTATCTGCTTTACGCCCGGCCAAGGCGAAATCGCAGCAAGCTCAGGTACAATCCAAAGCGCGTTCGGCCGACCGGCATTTCTGCTGCTAAGCGTCCTCCTCCTCGCGATGACGGCATCGGCCGCTGCTAGATCGGATCAGGCGACGGCAGAAATGCAGACGGCAGCATACTTCGAGCGTATCGCCGACAGCCCGCCAAAGCTGCGTATGTTCCTGCAGGCGATGCCGAAGGGTGCCGATTTACACAATCACCTCGGCGGATCGGTATACGCGGAGGACTATCTTCATTGGGCGGACGCGGACGATCTCTGTATCGCCACAGACAGCTATCGCATCGTCCAGCCGCCTTGCAACACGCCTGGGCGCATGCCGGTTCGCGGCGTTGCCGAGAACGATTATGCGCGCTACAGCCGGGCGATCGATACGCTGTCGGTTCGCGGTTGGGAAAACCACGTCGGCGATCCGGCGGTTGCGGGATACGACCGTTTCTTTTCGACCTTCGATGCGTTTCGCGGCGCCGCGGAAGGCAATGTCGGCAAGGCAATTGCCGTGACGCGCGAGGCTGCCGCCCGCGACCATGTCGGCTACGTGGAACTGATGGTGAAGCCGAAGGCAGCGCGGGCGTTGCAGCAGGCTGTCGAAACAAAGGCCGGCACCGACGACGACTTTGCCGCGCTTTCTTCGATATTGAATCCTCTACTGCCCGCCGTGATTGAGCAGGCGCGTGCCGAATTCGACGGTTACGATACCGAGATCGCCGCTATCGAAGGCTGCAAAACGGCTCAACCCGCGCCGGCGTGCGCTGTCGAAGTCCGCTACCAAATTCCGGCAAGGCGAAATCAATCGGCGGCGCGGGTATTCGCCGAGTTTGCGCTCGGCTTCGCGATGGCGGAAGCCGACCCGCGCTTTGTCGGCGTCAACATCGCCGCACCGGAGCACGATCCGGTGTCTTTGCGCGATTACACCTTGCATATGCGCATGCTGGCCTTCCTGAAGAGCAGGCATCCTGCAGTGCCTCTCTCCCTTCACGCCGGAGAACTGACACTCGGCCTCGTTCCGCCGCGTGATCTGCATTCGCATATCCGCGACGCGGTGGAGATTGCCGGCGCCAAGCGCATCGGTCACGGCGTCGATATCGCCTATGAAGGGGAGGCTCCGAAACTGTTGAAACGCATGGCGCGCGATCGAGTCGCGGTGGAGATCAATCTGTCCAGCAATGCGGCGATTCTCGGTGTGAAAGGAAGAGACCATCCATTGACGCTTTACCGCGAAGCTGGAGTGCCCGTAGTACTGTCGACGGACGACCAGGGTGTATTGCGCAGCGACATGACCAACGAATACTTGCGCGCAGTGCAGGAGCATCGACTGCGCTATCTCGATTTAAAGCAAATTGCGCGGAACGGGTTGGAGTATGCGTTTGTTTCCGGTGCCAGCCTGTGGCAATCGCATGTTGGTGGAGCGACAGTCGCACCCTGCGCGACATCGGGTGCAGTGCCCAGCATTGCTTGCACGCAGTTTCTCAATGCCAATCCAAAGGCTCAATTGCAGTGGCGACTCGAGCAGGATTTGGCAAAGTTTGAAAGCGGGCTGTATCAGTAAAGCGAGACTGGACTGAGTGTAAGTTTGCACGTGCGATGCGCTGCATTCGGTTCGGTAATCGCGGCGGGACCACACTTTCCGAACCTGGTTTTCCGATCAGCGCAACGCATTGAGGCTCCGGCTGTGCGACCGCCTTGCGGAATAGGGTGGCACGGTGCAGTTGGACAAAACGTTCAGTATCGACGCAAGCCGTCGACCCAAGTGGCCATCGCAATCGGCTGCTCTTGTATGTGGCGCACACGTACCAGGTCGGCGCGCAAGCCCACGGCGATCGCTCCGCGATCGGCGAAGCCGAGCAAGTGGGCCGGCTTTTGCGTCACCGTCGCGACGGCCAGCGGCAGGTTCCATCCCGGCTGCGAGGCCAGGATGAAAGCGCCGCTAAGCAGGCTGCCGGGTACGAAGTCCGAAGAGAGTACGTCGAGGCAGTTTGCTCGAGCGAGTTCGATCGCTGCGACATTGCCCGAATGCGAACCGCCGCGCACGAGGTTCGGCGCGCCCGCGACGATGGCCATTCCGGCTTCACGCGCGGCGCGCGCCGCTTCGAGCGTGGTCGGAAATTCGGCGATCTTTGCGCCTGCAACATATGCCTCGGTTACATCCTCGGAACGGGTGTCGTCGTGGCTCGCCACCAGCAGACGGTGCGCGTAGGCCGCATTTATCGCGAATTCGAGATGCTTTCTGCGCAGGCGCTGTTGTTGCTCGCGGCGTGCATCGAGAAGCGCGGCGAATTCGACGTCGTTCCAGGTCACGCCATTGCGTGCATAGTGACGCCGATAGTGCGCGATGTCGCGATACTGACGCTGGCCCGGCGTGTGATCCATCAGCGAAAGTAGCCGCGCTCGATGGTGCGCGCAAAGCCGCTCTATCAGGGCGGGCAACTCCGGATACGCCAGTTCGCAGCGCAGGTGCAGCCAATGATCGCAACGCAGTAGTCCTTGCGCACGAGCAGCGTCGAGCGCATCCACGCATTCGAACAGGGTCGAACTGCGCGGATGGCTGTCTTCGAGATCCCCGAGCGCGAGTGCATTCAATGCGGTGGTGATA
Organism: Rudaea sp. 3F27F6; assembly: GCF_005503555.1. Taxonomy (GTDB): domain Bacteria; phylum Pseudomonadota; class Gammaproteobacteria; order Xanthomonadales; family Rhodanobacteraceae; genus Rudaea. The sequence continues at coordinate 174,206 of NZ_SCNG01000008.1, read as the reverse complement.
CCGGCCGCGGCAAGGGCGGCGTCGTGGGCAAACACCGCTGGCATCGGCGGCCAGGCGACACCGCCGCGGGGAATGAGCTGCACGTCGAGATGGTCGGTATGCAGTTCGACCAAGCCGGGCAGCAAATAGTCACCGGCGAGATCGATCGAATATTCGTCTTCGGCATTGGGGACGATGGCGTCGATGCGTCCGTCGCGCACTCGCAAAGCGCCGTGCACGATGCGATCGGGCAGGACGAGTTGCGCGTTGCTCAGGGTGAAGTCCGCGGCGGAATCGCGGAGATGAGAAAGGGTTGTCATGTGGAGGTCATCGTGCAATGGAAATATGTCGGTATCGAGTAGGCCGTGATTGTTAAATCCGCGAGATATGACCATCGACCAGGCCAGCATCGATCGCGAATGCGCGCAGCCGTTGTGGCAGCAGATAGAATCGCGGCTGCATAGCGATATCTCCTCCGGCGCGCTTCTGCGCGGCGCACGGCTGCCTTCCGCGGGAACTTTGGCGCAGAGTCTTGGCGTGAATCGCCATACAGTGCGGCGCGCATTGGCGGCACTGGCGCAACGGGGACTCGTGCGGGTAGAACCGGGCCGAGGCACGTTCGTTCCGGATGCCGCGATCGACTATCCGATCGGCAAACGCACGCGCTTCCGCAACAACATGGACCGGCTTAGCGTCAGCCGCCTGTGCGAAGTGCTTGAAATCGAGCAAATCGTGCCGAGCACGCGCATCGCCGAAGCGCTCGCCCTCGTGCGCCATGAGTGCGCCTGGCGTGTGGAATACATAAGTCGTGCCGACGGCCGCGCGTTCGATCATTCGGAGGCCTACTTTCCGGCGGCGCGGTTCCCGGCTCTCGACGGCGTGTTCGCGCGCACCCATTCGGTGACGGCAACGCTGGCCGAATTCGGCGTCCGCGATTATTTCCGTCAGCACACCCGCGTTGCCGCACGCCTGCCGAGCCCGGCAATCGCCCGCGCTCTCGAACAAACGGTACGCCGCCCGGTGCTCGAAGTGGAATCGCTCAATGTCGATTCGCGCGGCGTGCCGGTGCAATACGGGCTGACGCGCTTCGCCGGCGAACGCGTACAGTTGTTGATGAGCGCCCAGTAGATCGCGGCCGTTGTTGACAGCGAGTCCGCGACAACTTGTTGGTTGCTTGCCTGCGCTGACTCTTTCGCAATCTGGCTTGCTAGCGGATACGACTGAATCGCTCTTGCTCTATCCGTGTCGATCCGCGTTGACGGCTGTTCCGTTGTCCGATTGAGCAGACGCGTAGCGACCCTCGACGAGTTCTTCGCACAGGCCGAACGACAGGGTCATGCCGAGTCCGCCGCCGCCCGGTGCGTTGACGATGGTGACGCCCGGTTCCGCCTCGAGCACGAGTTCGCTGCGCCCGTCGGTGAGTTTGGGATAGATGCCGTGCCAGCTTTGCGCGATGCGCCAGTCTGGAAAATTCGCGAACCGGCGCAGGTAGTCGAGCATCTGCGTATTGATTGAGGCTTCATCGAACGGATCGTGCGTATGCGCGTACTCGTGCGAGTCGCCGGTAGTGATTTGGCCGAGACCGTTCTGCACAGCCATTACATGGATGCCGCGCGCCAGCAGGTCCGCATGTTCGTGCGCATAGCGCGCGCGCAGTGCGGCCACGCCCGGCGCGACTTGGAAGCCTGGGTAGTGCACCATCGACAAGCCAGCGCACAACGCGGGGCCGAGCTTGAAATCCGCGGGCTGCGCAACGAGTCGAAGCATCTGCAGCTTGCACTTGGTGATCGGCGCGCTGTCGTACAACTCTGGGTAAAGCGTCTCGAAATCGGCCCCGCCGGCAACATAGATCGCATCTGCGCTGTAGCGACGCATACCGCTCCACACGTGCGGGTACTCGATGCGGTTGACGGCGTGCCGCCAACGGAACTCGACACCGTGGCGCTCGTGCAGCCAGCCAGGCAGGGTGCGCAGGGCGACACGCGGGTCGAGAACCATTTCGTCCTCGCTCCACAGCGCGCCGCGCAAACCTTCGCGCACGATCGCCGGCGAACGCGCGAATGCCGCGTCGGCGTTTAGCACGGAGCACGGGCGCAGCTTCGCGTTCGCGGCGACGTATTCTTCGATCACGTCCATCTCGTCGGCGGCATAGGCCGCGTGCAGACAGCCGGAAGGCGAATACCAGACGTCAGTCGTGTCGAGGAATTCGCGCCAGATCGCACGCGAGCGCAGGGCGCGCTCGTACGCGGTGCCATTGGGCACGCCGATCGGCCAGATCATGCCGAAGTTGCGGATCGAGGCGCCCACGGCGCGCTCGTTGCGCTCGAACACGGTGACCTTGTAGCCGCGCACGGCGAGTGCGCGAGCGAGGGCGAGCCCGATGATACCGGCGCCGATCACGATGGCAGTGGGTTGTTTCACTTGAGGACACCTGCAAGTACGGGAACGGAAAAAGCAGCGGCAGCTGCGCGGCGTGCTTTGTAGCTGAAGTAGACCGCAGACGCGGCGACGCAGATCGCGCCGAGAACGGAAAGAACGAGCACGCAGGCGGCGAGAAAGCCGGTCCAGGACACGTGCAGCACGCCGCTCTCGCGCAGCATGATGACGCCGATGCTGCCCAGGTAGCCGCTGGCGTCGCACAGATACATCATGAAGCCGACGTTGCCGGAGCCTTGAAACGTGGCCATAAGGCGCTCTTCGAAGGCGCAGGTGAACGGCACGTAGGCGAGGTAGAGACCGAAGCCGATCAGCCCGAGCCACCACAGGGCGGGCAGCCAATGCATTTCGAATGCGAGCGTCGCCACGCCGGCAACGACGACGCCGGTGAACATCATCGCGTGCACGGTCATCAGCGCGCGCAGATTGTCGCGCACCAGCATCAGTGCTGCCGTGCACAGCAGCAGCGCAAAGGCGATCGGTGTTTCGATCTGGGTGAACAGGCCGACGCGATTGCCGTAGCCGAGCTCGGTGAATACCTCGACTTCGAAACTGTCGCGAAAGTCGCGCACGACCGTCAGCGCGGTGTAGCACAGCACCATCATTGCGATGCCGGGCAGAAAGTGGCGGGCAAAGCGCCGGCGCACGTCCGCCGACATCGGCACGCGCGCGCCGCGCAGGGCGCGATCGGTTTCATCGGGGGCGGGCAGGCGCTCGAGCAAGACGATGCTGGCGACGAGCAGCGGCGCGAAAGCGAGGCCGGTGACGAGCGGCATCCAGTATTCGCTGACGCCGAGCGAGAGGAAAAAGCGGCCGGCGGTCTTGGTAAATCCGGAGGCGAAGATCAGGCTGCTCGCCATGATCGCGCCCATCAGCTCGGTCGCGCGTCGGCCTTCGAGGTAGCTGAAAAGCACGCCCCAGACGAGACCCAGCGGCAAGCCATTGAGGAATAAAAAGACGAGGTTCCACGGTGCGGGTACCACGGCAAAGCCGAGCAAGGCCGCCGCGGCGAAGGAAATCAGGATCAGCAGGAAACGCCCGCGCCCGACGCGGCGCAGTTCGGAGATCAGTTTGATGCCGGCGAGCTTGCTGACCAGATAGCCGACGATCTGCGCCATGACCAGCAAGGCCTTGTAGTCGAGGCCAAAGAACTGCTCGCCGCTGAAGGTCGCCGCGGTGAACGGACGGCGGAACGCATACATGCACAGGTACGCCGACATCGCCGCGCAGCCGGCAAGCACGCTGGCAGTGTGTGGGCTGCGCCAAAGTGTGCGCGCTGCGTTCATGCGCCGTCGCCTGCTTGCATCAGCGGCAGCAGATCGTCGAGCCGGTCGATGATCCGATCCGGGGCGTGGGCAGCGAGCGCGTCGCGTGTATACGCTCCGGTCGTCACCGCGACAACCAGTCCGCAGTTGGCATTGCGTCCCTCGCGGACGTCGACCTCGGTATCGCCGACCTTGACCACGGCGCGCGCGTCGCCGACTCCGCACTGCGCCATCAGGGCGCGGATCATGTAGGCAGCAGGACGGCCTTCGGCTACTTCGTCCGTGGCGATCAGAGCATCGATCAGCCCGCGCTCGCACCATTGAAAGCGCGTGACGATGGCATCGGCGATCGCGCGCGAGAACGCGGTATCGAGTGCGACCTGGATGCCGGCGGCGTGCAGGGCGGCGAACAAGGCCTCGCTACCCGGCATCGGCTCGACGCGCGGATCGTGCCGATAGGCGTCGAGCATGCGGGCGACGAAGTCGGCATGAATGCGGGCGATGCGCGTCGAGTCGGATTCCAGGCCGGCATCGCGCAACAGGCGAGCGATCGCTTCGGGTTTGGCATAGCCCATCAATGCCTGCGCGGCGTCGAAGCTCGCGGTGCAGCCGTCGCCAGCGAGCGCATCGATCAGTGCTCGTGCGACCAGGCCCTCGTCGCGCACCGTGGTGCCCGCCATGTCGAAAACGACCAATTGATATTTCATCGTGGTTTCACTGTGTGGCAGGCCAATATGCCGCGCGGGCAGGTCGCGTAAATGACAGCGGCCGGACTGGCGCGAGCACCGGTCTAGTGCCACGAAAAAGAAAGAATGGGCGTTACTTCGCGTCGGAGCCCGCGCTGCGCCGAGGAAATGCGCCCACGACTGAGGGGCTCCCTGCAGGTGGCACTAGACAGCTCTGCGAGCAGGCTAGTCCGCGTCATCACCGCTTCACTGCCCGTTCCTAGTCTGCGCGCCGCAACAGCGACGCAAGAGGGGTCTTCGCCCGCTGTCCGTTCTTTCACCCGTCACTGCCCACTCGGGAGAAATTCTTGAAAATCAATAAAATCACCTGCGCGGTGCTCGCCGCGCTTGCCGTAACCCGCATGTCTCATGCAGCCGACGATGCCGCCCCGGCAAGCACTTCTTCGCTGGAAACGGTCACCGTCACCGCACAGCGCAGCAGCGAGAACATGCAGGATGTGCCGATCACCATCCAGGCCTTCACCGGCGAAACCTTGAAGGAACTTCACGTCTCGACGATGGACGATGTCGTCAAGTACCTGCCCAACGTGCAGTTCGCGACCAATGGTCCGGGCCAGGGCAACATCTATATGCGCGGCCTCAGCACCGGCATGCTCGGCAATCAGTCCAGCGCGACGATCGCTCCTTTCCCGAACGTCGCGGTCTACCTCGACGATCAGTCGATGCAGTTCCCGGCGCGCAACCTCGACATCTACATGGTCGACATGGAACGCCTTGAGGTGCTTGAAGGCCCTCAAGGCACGTTGTTCGGCGGCGGCGCCGAGGCCGGCGCGATCCGCTACATCACCAACAAGCCGCAGCTCGACAAGGCCAGCGGCGGCGTCAACGCCGGTTACGGCGTGACGGCCGGCGGCGATCCGAACAACTCGCTCAACGCCGTGCTCAACCTGCCGCTGACGGACTCCGTTGCCCTGCGTGGCGTGATCTATAACGATCACCGCGGCGGCTACATCGACAATGTGCCGGGCACCTACACGCGCAACAACAACGACATCGGCAACATCGCGTATTCCAACTTCAAGCCCGGCGCCAACGGCCTGTGCCCGAACGGCCTGCCGAGCAACACCGGTTATTGCACGCCGCCGAACGGCCAGTCCGCCAACAACAACAGTGTGGCGCGCAAGAACTGGAACCCGACCGACTACAACGGCGCGCGCGCCTCGGCTTTGTGGAAAATCAACGACGACTGGGACCTGCTGATTGCGCAGAGTTACCAGAACATGGATTCGGAAGGGCAGGCCACCACGTATCCGATCAGCCCCGACGGCCAGCCGATGAAGGCCCTGCAGATCACGTCCTTCGTGCCGTCCTTCGACAAGGATCGCTACTCAAACACATCGTGGACGCTCAACGGCAAGCTCGGCGTTCTCAATGCGGTCTACACCGGCGGCTTCACCGACCGCCATATCGAGCAGCAGCAGGATTACACGAACTATTCGCGCAGCCCGGGTGGCATCTACTACAGCTGCGTTGGCGGCAACACCGGTTGGGGCAGCTCCAGCCGGCCGCTGTCCTGCTATTCGCCGATCGGCTACTGGCACGACCAGGTCAAGAACACGCACTGGAGCCACGAAATCCGGCTGAGCACGCCCGACGACTGGCGCCTGCGCGGCATCGGCGGCGTGTACTACGAAAACTTCCATATCTACGACAACATGAACTTCAACTACAAGACGATTCCGTCTTGTACGCCGGCCAATCTGGCGGCGGCGCTCGCCGGCGGCGCGCCGTGCGTGGGCAACATTGGTCCGGACCCGAACTCGACCGTCTGGCAACCTGGAACGCGCAGCGACTCGACGGCATTCGGCGAGGACGCGCAGCGGGGTTACAAGCAAATCGCGGCGTTCGGCTCCGCGTCGTACGACATCATCGAGAACGTGTTGACGGCGACGGTGGGCACGCGTTACTACCACTACTCGAATTTCCAGGTCGGCTCGCAGTACGGCACCGGCACCAACTGCCTGAACGTGGCCAACGGCGCGTGCAACGGCGCGACCAACATGGACGCAGAGAACCTGCACAACACCTATCACGGCTTCAAGAGCCGGGCCAATCTGGTCTGGCACATCGACGCCGACCAGATGCTCTACTACACGTTCTCGCAGGGCTTTCGCCCGGGCGCGTTCAACCGCACGGTCAAGGCCGTGGCACCCGGTCCGGATGGCAAGCAGTACATGAAGCCGCACGGCTATGCGCCGGACTCGCTGACCAACAACGAGATTGGCTACAAAGGCGAGTTTCTCGACAACCGCCTCATGCTCAACGCCTCGCTGTACCACATGCACTGGAACAATGTGCAGATGCAGTTCTTCAACCCGCTCTATCTCGGCAACACGACCTTCGGCGTGAACGGCCCGAACTACAAGGTCAACGGCCTGGAACTGCAGGGCAGTTGGCGCGTCACCGACGCCTTTTCGCTGCAGGGTGCGGGTTCCTGGAACCACGCCTCGCAGATCAACTCGCCGTGCCTGATCGACAACATTGCCGGCACGGCGGCATTCGGCAAGTGCATCACCCAGGTGGTCATCCTCGGCCAACTGCAGCCGTTCGTGAACCCGTTCGGCGCAAAGGGCACGCCGCCGGCGTTCTCGCCGAAAGCCGAATACAACCTGCGCGCGCGCTACGACTGGGCGTTCAACGGTTACAAGGCCTATGCGATGGTCGGCGCCAACTACACCGGCTCGATGTACAACCAGCCGGCGACCTACCCGAGCGGCGATGGCGTGGTCTACCCGACCACGGTCGGACTGCGTTACCTGCAGCCGAGCTACACGACCTACGACGCTTCGATCAACATCGCTCGCGACAATTGGAACGCGACGCTCTACGGCAGCAACCTTTCCAACAGCCACGCAAGCGTGTTCACGTCCTCGGCGGAGTTCATCAAGTCGGAAGTGCCGATCCGTCCGCGCGTGATCGGCGTGAACTTCGGCATCAAGTTCTGAGAACGGTAACAATATTGTAATAGCATGCGGGCGGGCAGCGATGCCCGCCCATTCATGTCCTCGCGAACTTCATTACGATGAATGCCTTGGCGGCCGATGTCGTCCTGACCACGGTGGAACAGCAGGTCCACCAGCTCCGCGAGCTGGCGAAGGACGGCCGTTACGCCGAAGCGCTTCCCGCCGCGCTCACTCTGTCGGCCACGGTGCCGGAGAACCGCGACGTGTTGTACTTCGTCGCACGCAGCCAACGTCTGCTGGGCCGTACCGACGAGGCCCTGCGGACTCTCGAGCGGCTCGAAGAATCGCATCCGAACTTCAGCTTGCTGCACGAGGAGCGCGGCCACTGTTTCGTCGTACTTCGCGACGCCCAGAACGCCATCAAGTCGCTGCTGCGCGCAGTCAATATCAACCCGGCGCTGCCGTCGAGCTGGAACCTGCTCGAAGGTCTTTATCGAATGACCGGCGACGACGCGAACGCGGCCACGGCCGCAGCCCACGTCGCCACGCTGAAGAATCTCTCCGGTGAAGTGGTGCGTGCGACGAGCCTGTTCTCCGATGGCGACCTGCAAGTCGCCGAAAATGTCGTTCGCGCCTATCTGCTGCGCGCCGGCAGTGACGTCGAGGCCATGCGTCTGCTCGCACGCATCGGCATGGCGCGCGAGGTATTCGACGATGCCGAACTGCTGCTCGACGCGGTGCTTACCTTCGCGCCGGACTATCAGGCAGCCCGCCACGACTACGCGCGCGTGCTGGTCGAGCGGCATAAGTATGCGCAGGCCTTCGCGGAGACGGAGAGGCTGCTCGGCATCGAGCCGCACAATCCCGACTACCGCACGCTCCACGCCATCGCCAGCGTGGGCATCGGCAAACACGATAAAGCCATCGATCTGTATCGGGAGCTGCTGCGCGAAGCGCCCGCCGACGCCGGTCTGCATCTGTCGCTTGCGCATTCGCTGAAGACGCAGGGGCGACAAGCCGAAGCCATCGATGCGTATCGAGCGTCCGCGGCGACACGCCCCAATTTCGGCGATGCGTATTGGAGTCTGGCGAACCTCAAGACCTACCGGTTCACCGACGACGAAATCGAGCGCATGCGCACCGAAGAGTCTGCGCCGGATACGCCGGCCGTTGATCGCTATCACCTGTGCTTCGCGCTCGGCAAAGCATTCGAGGATCGCGGCGACTTCGCCGCATCGTGGAGTTGCTACGAACGCGGCAATGCGCAGAAGCGCGTCGAGAGCCGTTATCGTCCCGAGATCGTTGAAACGAACACACGCAAACAGATCGACGTGTGCACGCGTGAGTTTTTCGCCGCCCGCGCCCGCAGCGGCGACGAGCGGCCCGATGCGATCTTCATCGTCGGCCTGCCGCGCGCCGGCTCGACCCTGCTCGAGCAGATACTGGCGTCGCACACGCAGGTGGAGGGCACCCAGGAGCTCGCCGAGATTCCGCGCATCGTGCTTGACCTGCAGGGGCGGCAGCCCAACTTCGACGATCCGCGCTATCCCGGCGTGCTGGCCGAGATGTCGGCCGAGGACTTTCGCCGGCTCGGCGCGAAGTACTTGGACGAAACCCGCGTCTATCGCAGCGGCCGGCCGTACTTCATCGACAAGATGCCGAACAACTTCCGTCATCTCGGCCTGATCCATCTGATGCTGCCGAATGCAAAGATCATAGACGCACGGCGCGAACCGATGGCCTGCTGTTTCAGCAATCTTAAGCAGCTTTACGCGACCGGCCAGGAATTCGCCTACAGCGTCGACGATATCGCCCGCTATTACCGCACTTACCTTGAGCTGATGCGCCATTGGGACGAGGCATTGCCAGGGCAAGTACTGCGAGTGCATCACGAAGACGTGGTGCAGGATCTGGAGGGCAGTGTGAGACGCCTGTTGAATTTCTGCGGACTGGAGTTCGAACCGGGTTGTCTCGAATTTCACGAGACACAACGCGGCGTCCGTACCGCAAGTTCCGAGCAGGTGCGCCGACCGATTTTTCGTGACGGCCTCGATCAGTGGACGAACTATGAGCCTTGGCTCGGGCCGCTCAAAGAGGCATTGGGCGATGCGGTATCGAACTATCTCGGCTGAGATGCGCGATGATTCGGTGGCATTAATTCTCGGCGGCTTCAAAAACTCCTGACTCCGTTAAGTCTTGGCAGAAATGTTTCCCCACCCGGATGCGCGTTTGTCCGATGCCGGTGCGGCTCGGAAACGCTGCCTGTGAAGCGGCAGCACGACCGGATCGTCTTCGATCGTCGCCAGCGCTATGACACCAAGTTGATTTGAACAGCAAGAATCGGAGTTTCGGACGGCACATGGGTGCCTAATCTGCCGATCGGATCGTCGCGTGGTTTCGATGATCCTTTCCGAAACTACTGGTGAGGGTTTTTCAAATGAGCAAAGAGGCAGAAAACAAGGCCGTCGTTGGCCGTTGGTTCACGGAGTTCTGGGGCGAGAAGGTCAATCTCGCGGTGGTCGATGAAATTGCCGCGCCGAACATGCTACTCAAGTATTCGTTGCATGAGCCCCGCCGCGGTCGCGAGGACATCAAGGCTTTCATGACGGACTTTCGCGCGGCGTTCCCCGATCTGAACTTCTGGGGTACGGCCGATCTGATTGCCGAAGGCGATTATGTCGTTGGTCAATGGGAAGGTGGTGGCACTCATACGGGCCCGGCGCACGATGACTTTCTGATCGGTGGTCTGCCTGCAGCAACCGGCCGCAAGATGCATTTCACCGGCACCACGGTGCTGAAGGTGATCGACGGCAAGATCGTGGAAGAAGTTGGCTTGGATGACGGCGTAACTGCACTGACCCAGCTCGGCCTGATCAAGGCGACTGCGGTCAACGGAAACGCCTGATCCTGCAGCCAGAGGAGAAATCGCACCACGTCTTTTTGGCGTGGTGCCATCTCCCAAGTTGGTGTGGGAGGGCGGCATTTCTGATGCGGTCCTCTCCCTTACTCGCGTCATCCAGTTTCAGAATTAGTGAGCAAAAAGCGGGGTGCGCCGGGGCAGGTGAAGCAGAAATTTTCTTTGGACGGCGACATCGATCACCTTTCTGAGGGCATCGGCGCTTGTCCTATACTTCGGCTGGCCCGGTAGCCTTGCCGTCTCGTTTGGAGAGTGCTCGACGGAAGAAGAGAGGAGGCCACCATTGCGCTCATGGTCCGAAACCAACAACACATTATGGTCCGTCTTGGAAAACTGGCTGCCACCTTGGCAGTACTGGCCGCTTCGTCGGCAACGAATGCGTGTGGCACCGATGGGGTTGCTGTACAGATTCTCGGGTCTGGCGGACCGTCGGTGGTCGACCAACGCGCAAGCGCCAGCAATATCGTTTGGGTCGACGGCCGCGCGCGAGTGCTTGTTGACGCAGGAGGCGGAGCATTTCTGCGTTTTGCAGAATCGAGCGCGAAAATCGAAGATCTGTCGCTGATAGCGATCACTCATCTCCACGCGGATCATGTGGCCGATCTACCCGCACTCGTGAAGAGTGGTTATTTTTCAGATCGGACGCGCGTGTTGCCGATTAGTGGCCCGAGCGGTGGCAACGACTTCCCTTCATTGAGCGAATTCCTCAACGCCGAATTCAGCGAGCCTCGCGGCGCATTCCGCTATCTCTCCGGCTCTTTGGATGGCAGCGACGGATTTTTCAAACTCGAACCGCGGCAGGTTCCGGCGAACACGAAGAAGCCTTTTGAGGTTTTCAGGGACGCGGATCTGACCGTTACCGCCGTTAGCGTTCCACATGGGCCCGTGCCGGCCCTCGCTTACCGCGTCGATGTGCGGGGGATGCACTTGGTTTTCAGCGGCGACCAGAACGGCAGTGCGGATAGCTTCTGGCGGCTGGCAACGAATGCCGATCTTCTGATCATGGCCCATGCCGTACCTGAAGACGCGGATCCCGTCGCGCGCAAATTGCACGCGACTCCAAGCGCTATTGGATTGGGCGCCGGTCAGTCGCGTGTAAAGCACATGATACTGACCCATCTGATGGCACGCAGCCTGAGGACGCTCGACGCCAACATCGCGTTGATCCGCAAGTCGTATACCGGGAAGCTGGATATCGCAACGGATCTTGCCTGTTATCCGGTGCCGGCTCCGTGAATTAGTTGCCCGTTGCTATGTTTAGCATGCCTGCGCGGCAAGGGGATCCGTGCGGATCGTCACGATGTGCGCTCTCATCGTCAGGCAGCAGACCCGATGAAGCGGGTTCGACGAACGTATCCTGTCGCTGTACACGCGGGGCATAATCGTGCGTGAGATGCTTGCATATTTGCAGGAAATGTAGGGCGAAGACGTGTCGCTGAGCCCAGCTTCGTCGGCCACCGAGGCGGTCGTCGACGAAATTGGCTTGTTGGCTAAGGTGCCGCGATTTGTGACCGGCTCAGCAGTGCCCGCCCGCTGAAAAAACCGCAAAGCCGGGCTCCTTGTCTGCACCGCACGGTTGCGTCAATATGCTCGGCGGGAGGGACCGGCCATTCACAACAAGCGGAAGGTCAATTCGCTCATCATCGCTCATCTGGCCGGCGTGTCGCAGCCGACGGTGTCGCGCGCGTTGCGCGGCAGCAAACGGATCAGCGAGTCGACGCGTCAGCGTGTCTTGCAGATTGCCAATGAGCTCAACTACAAGGTCGACAAACACGCGTCGAGTATGCGCAGCCACCGCAATGGCACGCTCGCGCTGCTGATTTTCGAAGAAGGGACGCTCGACGACACTCCGATCAATCCGTTTTTTGCCGAGCTGCTCGCATCGGTCACGCGCATCTGCACGCGCTACCGCAACGATTTGGTGATTTCGTTCCTGCGAAGCGAGCAACAAGATTGGCAGTCCGACTACGAGGACTCCAAGGGCGTAGACGGCATTATTTTGCTGGGCCTGTGCGACGAATCTCCCTTTCGCGGACAGCTCAAGTCGATGGTCGAGCGCGGAGTGCACATTGTGCGTTGGGGGGCGGCCGTGCCTGCACAGCTCGAGGTCTCGGTGGGGTACGACAATTTCCAGGGTGGCCGCGACATCACGCGGCATTTGCTCGAACGCGGCGCCCGCCGCATCGCCTTCCTCGGAAAAGTAGGGGATTCTCCGCGCGAATTTTCGGAACGTTATCGCGGCTATTGCGCGGCCCTGGCGGAATGCGGCGAAGCGGTTTGTACGGAACTGCAAATCGAGGCAATGTCTTCCGAGCAGTCCGGTCACGCCGCGGTAAAAGCATTGATGAAGAGCGGGACGAGATTCGATGCGATATTCGCCGCGAGCGATCTGATCGCTATCGGCGCAATCAGAAGCCTGCGCGAACAAGGGTTGCGTGTGCCCACGGACGTGCTCGTGGCGGGGTTCGACGACATTCTGTTCGGCGGCTTCTTCGATCCGCCTCTGACTACAGTGCACCAGGACACCAATAGCGCAGCAGAGTTTCTGGTCGAAACATTGCTCAGTTTGATTCGCGGCGAACCGGTACACAATCAAGTGATTCCGGCCCGGCTCGTTTTGCGCAAGTCCACTGAGCGGCAGTCGCGCCTATAGCGCTGTGCTTCGATACCTCGTCATGCTCGCGCCGGTGTGGCATAGGGCACTTCGTCCGCAACGCGTATACGCAGGGTAAACAAGGCTGCGACCAACAGGCTCACGCCGCTGATGGCAAGTGCAGCCAATGGCGCACTTGCGAAGAACGTTCTGAGCAGGAAGCCCAGTGTGCTTGACGCGAATATTTGCGGAATGACGATGAAGATGTTGAAGATGCCCATATAGGCGCCCATTTTTTCGGACGGAACGCTGATCGCGAGCAGAGTGTACGGAATCGCGGTCGAGGCGACTGTGAAGCCGACACCGGCCATCGAGGCGAGCAGCCAGTGCGAATCGCGCACGATCAGGAATGTGAGTAGGCCGAGTCCACCGAGGCAGAGATTGACGAAATGCGTCGAGCGCAGTCCCAAGCGGCGCACCATCATGGGAAGAATCAGCGTCGCCAGTACCGAGAAGCCGCTCTCTGCGGCGAATAATATGCCGGCCCAGTTGGCCCCGTCGCCGTAGGCAGCACTGGCGGAATCTGTGGCCGCGAAGTACGTCTGGGTAACAGCGGCGGTCATGTAGACTCCCGTCGCGAACATGGCGAACCATGTAAAGAACTGTACGACGGCCAGCTTGCGCATCATCACGGGCATATCGCGCACGTCGCTCAGGAGTTGGTTGACGAGATGGTTTGCGGGCAGGGCAGTGGCGAGGAACCTTGCCAGCCCATAACCCGCTGCCATGCCGGCGAGCAGGCAGAGTTGCCGGTCGATGCCAAAATGCCAAATCGCAGTAGCCATCGAGAGCCCGGCAAACATCCATATCAAGCCTGTCCGGCGTTCGTGATCGGCCGCTGCTGAAACGGCTTCAAGCGACGTTGGCTGGAGCGACGCATACGCAGTCTCAGAAGGATATTCGCGCGTGAACAATACGGTCCATCCGATGGAACCGCACAGCAGAACCGTTCCCGCGTAAAACGAATACTTGACGGTGTCGGGTACCACGTGCGTTGCGGCCGTATTGGCGATGCCGGCGTGGGCGAACAACCAAGGCAATGCGCTGGCGATGATCGCGCCGATCCCGGCGAAGAAGCTCTGCATGACAAAGCCGAGAGACCTCTGCGCCGGCGCGACCTGATCACCGACCAAGGCGCGAAACGGCTCCATCGTAATATTGATCGCGATGTACGCGACCCAGAACAAAGCCGCAGCCATCCACGGTGTCCGTGCGTTCGACATGGCGACCAACGACAGCGCGGTGAGGATGGCGCCGACCAGAATATAGGGCCGGCGTCGGCCGAGCCGGGTCCAGGTGCGGTCGGACAGATAGCCGACGATGGGCTGCACGATCAGTCCGCTGAGCGGCGCTGCCATCCAAAGCGCGGGGATGTCATCCATGCTTACGCCGAGGATCTGAAAAATACGGCTCGTATTCGCGTTCTGCAAAGCAAAAAAGACCTGAATGCCGACGAATCCGAAGCTCATGCTCCAAATCTGCCGGAAACTCGAGCCGGACTGGCAGGAATGATCAGGTGTCTGCGAGCAGGAGGTATTCGTCAAGAAAGTTCTCGGCAGCGAGCGTCCGCGTATATAGAACTATCTCAAAATTGACGCCGTTCGTGTTGAGCGCAATTCCGCGAAGTCGAAGCACCGTAGCGGAAGTGGCCTGCAGCCCTTTCGACTTCGGCACTTCGCGCCGCAGCTTGTCCGAGTGAAGCCGAAGGGCTCAGAACGAACGGAGTTTTGAGATAGATTCTAGGCCATGTCGGCGCTCTGCTCGGCCGGATGGCGCATTCAACGCGACAAAGAAATCCTTTTGATGCTTTCTTTCGCCAACGGCATATGCAGACGGTGCGTTGCCGCATCGTAGGTGACATTGCGCCGAGCCTTGCCATCGACTATTGCGGAAGGTGCAGCCTCGACGCCGAGCCACTCGATCGCGGTGATGGGTTGATACGCCGGCGATTTCGGAATATCCAAGTTCACGGTAGTGCCCGAGGTGGCAATTTTTATCGTGCGCGACTCGCCTTGGCGATAACCGTAGCCGTCGCCCGCATCCTGGTATATCTCGCTTGAAGCGCTGCCCAAGCCCGCGATGACCAGGGTCAACGACGCACTCTTCATCTCGCCGGTATGCTGGACGATCGGCTGAACCGGTATCGCTGCGCCGGCACGCGCATACAGTGGCAAACGATCCAGCGGCGCATCGACGTAAGCCTCGGTGCCGCCGCTGTGGCGGCTTCCGTCCCACCAATCGATCCAGTCCGCGCCCTGGGGGAAGTATACTTTTCTGCGGACTGCACTTTCTTCCACGATCGGAGCGACGAGCAGGTCACGGCCGACGAGGAACTCGTCATCGACGAGATAGGTTTTCGCATCGTCCGCATGTTCGAGCCAAAGCGGGCGGATCACACCGAGGCCGCTGCGCTCATTTTCGGCGAACACGCTATACAGATACGGCAACAGGCGATAGCGCAATTCGATCGACGCGCGGTTGATGCGTTCGTAGTCGCCGCCGTGCGTCCACGGCTCGCGTTGCTCGGTTCCGGTCATCGAGTGGGTGCGATAGAACGGCATAAGCGCCGCAGCCTGCAGCCAGCGTGTATACAATTCCGCGGTTGCGGTGCGCGCGAATCCACCAACATCAGCGCCGACGAATGCCACGCCGGAGACCGACAGATTGGTCAGCAGCGGAATGGTCAGCGCCAGGTGGTCCCACGTCGCATCGTTGTCGCCGCTCCATACGAGCGCGTAACGCTGCACACCCGCATAGCCTGCGCGCGTGATGACGAACGGGCGGCGATCCGGGCGCAATTTTTTCAAGCCTTCGAAACTGGAGCGCGCCATCAACAATCCGTAGACGTTGTGATAGCGCGCATGCGTGTCCGCTTGACCATCGCCGACGTGGCGCGCGTCGAGAGGAAAGGTCTTGTTCGGGCTGAAAAGAATTGGCAGCCCACTGGAGGCAAACACGCCCGGCTCGTCCATGTCGTTCCAGAATCCGTCGACGCCGTCGTCAAGCGCGCTTCGGTACAGCTCGCCCCACCACGCGCGTGCCGCAGGATCGGTGAAATCGGGAAATGCACACACACCGGGCCACACGGTTTCATGCAGTTCATTGCCGGCTGCGTCGCGCACGTATGCGCCGCGATCGCGGCCGCTGCGATAGATCGCAAAGTTTTCGTCGGTCTTGATTCCCGGGTCGACGATGGTCACCGCATGGAAGCCCTGATCATGCAGCTTGGCGAGCATCTTCTTGGGTTGTGGAAACGCCTGCGGCGACCAGGTGAAGATGCGATAACCGTCCATATGGTCGATATCGAGATAGATGGCGTCGGCCGGAATATGTTTGTCGCGAAATGTCTGCGCGATTTGCTCTACCTTCTCCTGCGACTCGTAGGAGTAGCGGCTCTGCTGGTAGCCGAGTGTCCATAACGCCGGCAAGGGGCCGCGTCCCACCAGCGCGGTGTACTCGCGCAGCACATTGGCCGGCGTGCGTTCGGTGCCGCCGGTGAACACGTAGTAATTCATCTCGCCGCCTTCGGCACCGAACGTATAACGCTTGGGCGAGGTCTTGCCCATATCGAAACGGCTGCGCCAAGTGTTGTCGAAAAACACGCCGTAGCTGCGACCCTTTTCCATCGCGATGAAAAAGGGAATGCTCTGATAAATAGGATTGGTTCCAGGCCGATAGGCGAAGGTATCGGTGTTCCACATGGTCATGAATTGATGGTCGCGTGAAAACGGCAGCGCTTGCTCTCCGAGCCCGTAATAGAGCTCGAATTCATCGCGCAGTTTGCTTGTTTCGATCGCGCCGGTTTGCGGATCGAATGAAAGCGGCTCGGCCGGATCATCGCTGACCACAAGGCGGCCTTGCGCGTCGTAGATCGTGATCAGTAAGTTGGGTTGTCTGATGACTACTACGCGCGCGCTTCTCCCGGAGGCGGCGCGCAGTTCGATACGGTCGGTGTTTTCGTCAAGTTGCAATGCGATCGCCGCGGGAACGGTGGTTTGTACCGCATAGGAAAAATCGGCATTGAAATTTCCTCGCGGGCTCACGCGTACGCGCACTACGTCAGATGCAACAAAGCTTATGTTTACCTGCGCACCGCTCGCAGTCTTGAAGCTGGCCGACTGGCCGTCTTTGGCAACGGCGGTGACTGCGCCGATGGTCTGCTCAAGGGCGTATGCCGCCATCGGTGTGCCGACCAGCGACAACACGCCCAGGCCCAGCGTGAACATTGTCTTGCGATACATGGTGCCCTCCCTCGTGGTTCTGGCCGGCGAGGGTGACAGCGTGCGAACGAGAATGCAGCCGGCTTTGGCTATGCAAAGCTGCGTATACGTATGCGCACTGCGGCTACGAAAAAAAGCAAATAGACTCCTCGGCCACTAGAAGTCCAAAAATACCGGGAGGGGTATCATGACCGTTGCAACAACGCGGCTTGCGGTTGCCGTATCGATTGGTATCGCATCGCTGATTCAATTTGCTCCATCCTTTGCCCAATCTTCGGCAAAGGACGCTGCCGTCATTCCTTCGCCGAATGACGCCCAAGCCGCCCCCGCGAACGGCGCGGCACCTGCGGCCCCATCGGCAGGCGACCAGCCGGCACCGACGCAAATGGGGGAGATCTCCGTAACCGGGCAGCTCGCCGCCATCATGCGCGCCGAGTCGATCAAGCGCGATGCGATTGGCGTGGTCGATTCGGTTTCCGCCGAAGAGGCGGGCAAGTTTCCCGATTCCAATGTCGCCGACGCACTGCAGCGCGTGCCAGGCGTCTCCGTCGACCGCGGCTCGACGGCCGGTCGCGGCGGAAACGGTGGAACGCTTTCCGCGGTAGGCGGGGAATCCTCTCAGGTCAGCATTCGCGGCTTGGGGCCGACCTTCGTCGGCGTCCTGCTCAACGGCAGACCCATCGCGAGCGACACCACGGACCGTTCGTTCAATTTCGACATGCTGCCGCCTGAACTGATCAGCTTGGTGGAGGTGCACAAGACCTATTCGGCCGATCTGAGTGAAGCCAATCTCGGCGGTACCGTCAACGTCATCCTGGCACGGCCATTGGATGCCAAGGTAGGCTGGCACGCCTCCGCTTCGATCGCAGGTACCGCGAGCTCCCTCGACGGCAGCGATTGGAGCAAAACCACCCCGCGCGCCTATGGCCTGGTGGGTTGGAAGAACGAAGACAGCACGTTTGCCTGGTACGCCTCGCTGATGTTGTACAAACGCGATGACCAGCGCCAGATCGCGGACACGGAAGGCTGGTCCTTGCACAATAATTTTTCCTACTTGGATCCGAGCAATCCGGCGTTGAAGGACGTGGCCTTTCCGCATGCGATGGACGCGATCTATACATTCGATCGCCGCGAACGGCGCGGTTTCAGTTTCGCCGCCGATTGGAGTCCGAACGATCACTTCAAGGTGAAATGGGATACGGTCATATCGAACTATAAAAACTCTCAGAACCAATATTTCTGGAACTTGGCGAGCGACACGCGCGACGTCACGGCGATGACGGTCGATGCCAATGGCACGCCGTTGAGCTTTACCCGCACAGTCAGCGCGGCGAATCCGACCAATCCGATAGTCGCCATTCAGGGGTACTACCCGCGCAATTCCTATCTCTACCAGCATGGTCTGAACCTGTCGCTGGTGGTCAACGATTCGACCACGATCGAGTCGGATACATCCGTCTCGCGTGCGTGGGACAAGATCGGCAAGGTCGGCAACTTCACGCTGATTTCAGGCCCGTCGCTCAACGGCAGCCAACTGCAATGGGTCAACCCCAGCATCGACCAGATACCGTATTACCAGCCGAGTTCCTTCGCGCCGCTGAACAATCTCGGCCAGCTGCACACGTGGTACGAACAGAACGGTACCGGTCAGCAGAACATCAGCGACTCGCTGCTCGACAGTCGCCTGCACATGGTCACCAACTTCACCGACGGAGTCCTGTCGAAGCTGGACTTCGGCTTTGAGGGGTCTGATCGGGACAAGAAAGTCAGCAGCTACACGCCGGGCCCCGGCGGCAACAACATCGCGTGCACGGCGTTTTGCGGGCAATCCGCCTACATTCCGCCAGACGCGATCGGCGCTTATTTGAGAAATTTTGGATCGAGCGTCGTGGGCGGTGTATCGCCAGGTATGCCGACGTCGTGGGTCGTGTTCAATGCGAACCAGTATTTGAACTGGATCACAACCCCGGCGGCCTACAACGAGCTTCCTCCGGCTGTCGCGGCGGCCTATGCTGCCGCGCTCAAGGCGAACGGCGGCGGTCTGGCGCTGTCGCCGACGCCGGGAGCGGGCAGCGGCATTCGCGAAAAAATCTATTCTTTCTACGTCAACGCCGACTTCCGCGGCAGCATCCATGACATGCCATGGACCCTGCAAGCCGGTACGCGTTACGAGTACGCCACCGATACGGCCTCCGGTTATGTGAGCCCTCTGATCGCCCTCAGTCCTTTGGTCGGCACGACGACGATCAACTCCACATTCGGCGGTATCACCGCGATTTCCAAAGATGCCAGCAACGCCGCTTGGTTGCCGGCGGCCAACTTCAAACTCAACCTGCGCGATGACCTGGTGTTCCGCCTCGGCGCATCCAAAACCTTGACCCGGCCGGACCCCACCGCGCTGGGGACACAAACCACCTTCGGCAGCTTTTTCATTCAGAGTCTGCAGGTCTTTACGGGGAATACGGCGCTCAAACCCTACGCTTCCAAGAATTTCGACACCGGCCTCGAGTGGTACTTCGATGAAGGCAGCTACCTTGCCGGCACGTTCTTCTACAAAAAGGTCAGCGATTTCATCGCCACACTGTCCTCGCCGGAAGTCATTCTCGGGTATACGTTCCAACATTTCTATCCGGCTAATTTGAACAGCGGAACGATCAAAGGCGCCGAGCTGACCTTCAACTATCGATTCACCAATCTGCCGAGCCCGTTCGATGGATTGGGCATACTCAGCAATTACACGCACGTAACCAGTAGCGGCTCAAGCGATCCTGCGACGCTCACCTCCGGCAGCGGGGCATTCGCCATTCCGGGCATAGGCGACAGCGCCAATTTCAGTCTGTACTACGAAAAGGGCCCGTGGGAAGCGCGTGCCGCCATAAACTGGCGCGACAAATATCTGCTGACGCTTTCCGGTGCCTCGGGTTCGCCGACGACGGTCAAACCCTACAGTCAGCTGGATGCCAGCGCCAGCTACAAATTCCGCAACAATATCGCGCTGTTCGTCGAAGGCACGAACCTGACGCGCAGCACGACATTCTGGTATCAGGCGTATCCGAACCGCCCGCAATACGCCGAAGCCGATGGCATGACGTTGACCGTAGGAATTCGCGGATCTTGGTAGAAAATTGTCGGTCCATTCAAGTTCCGTCGACTCCTGCTCGCACCAATAGCTCCAATCGAGCGGAAGCCATGGTCTAGCTGGGCAGGCCAGTCTTGCTGTGCAGGTGCGGCGATCACCTGCACGACGACGTTCACGGCGCCGACCGACTGCACGGCGCCGATCGTGATGACGACCACGCCGTCGAGTGTGAGGTAACGCCGACGCCTGGCGGCAATCTGACTTCGACGACGGTGACTGCCACACCGACGCCGGCGCCCGGCGCCGCGGTGAGGGTTCAGCTTAACCGCAGCATTTACACGCGAGCTATCGCTTCTCGTTTCTCGACTAGAAAATCCAGCAAGGCGCGCAGCTTCAGTGGCATCTGCTCGCGCGAGGGCGCATACAGATAGAAACCCGGAAACGGTGGGCACCATTCGCGCAGTACGCGTATCAGCCTGCTCTCATTGATTGCAGTCTGCACCGCGACGTTGATGTGCTGGATCAGGCCAATGCCTTGCAGCGCAGCGCGCAGCATCCCATCGTCGTCATTGACCACGTAACGCCCCTTCACTTCGACAGTGAATTCGTGACCGCTGCCGGGCATGGTGAATTCCCAGTCGTGCAGGCCACCGCCGCGGTAGCGGTAATTGATGCAATTGTGATGCACCAGATCGGCGGGCGCATCCGGTTTGCCGTGGCGCTTGAAGTAGTCAGGCGTGCCTACTACCGCCATTTCCAGCGTCTGGGTGATCGGTACGGCGATCATATGCTCGGCCAGACTTTCGCCGAGGCGAATACCGGCATCGCACCCTTCGGCGATGATGTTGGATAGACCGTCGTCCAGCATCAACTCCAACGTGACGCGCGGATAACGATCTAGGAATTCGGACAGATGCGGTTCGATGAAATGCCGCGCGGCCATACGCGCCATGTTGACCCGCAACAGACCCGATGGTTCGCCACTGGCTTCGCCCAGGTCGCGCAGGGCCGACTCGATCGTCGCCAGTGATGGCTGCAGCGAATCCAGCAGGTGCTGTCCGGCTTCCGTCAGCGACATGTCGCGGGTGGTTCGGTACAACAGGCGCGTGCCGAGCTGTTTCTCCAGCGCCTTAAGGTTTTGCGACAGTGCCGCCCGCGACACGCCCATCTCGGTGGCAGCCTTGGTGAAGCTGCCGTGTCGCGCCACAAGGGCAAACCATGCCAGTGAGGGGAGCAGACTGGGATTCATGCCTTCATTGTAAATCAGAACTTACGTCTAACGTTCAGATTATGGTCTTCCGATATCCAAATTGCTGGCGTATCGTCTCTTCACGCTAATGCGGCACCGTAGCCCGCAAGGGCCTCGTCTCAAGGAGAACCGTCATGGAAATCATCAAATTCCGCAACGCCGACATGTACTGGGATATCGCAGCGACCCTGCAATTCCCCCCGGGATTCGACAAAAACAAGAAATATCCGACGATCATCAGCGCGCACCCGATCGGCAGTTGCAAGGAACAGACCTCCGGCAACGTGTACGGCAAGGCGCTGGCCGAGGCAGGTTTCGTGGTAATTGCCTTCGATCGCAGCACCCAGGGCGCCAGCGGCGGTGAGCCGCGCTACATCGAGGATCCCACCCTGGCTGTGGAGGATTTCCGCCACGTTGTCGACTACCTCGTCACCTTGCCTTATGTGGATGAAGACCGGATCGGTGTGCTCGGCATCTGTGGTGGTGGTGGCTATGCCATCAATATCACCATGACCGAGCGCCGCATCAAGGCGCTGGCCAGCATTACCGGCGTGAATTTCGGCCGCCTGTGCCGCGAAGGCTTCAGTGGCTACGACCCGATCGGAGCATTGGAAGCGATGGGCCAGCAGCGCACGGCCGAAGCGCGCGGCGCCGATCGAAAGGTGGACGTGTTTGTACCGCTATCGCTCGAAGCCGCTGCCCAGGCCGGCATCACTGACGTCGACGTGTTGGGTGCCACTGACTACTACCGCAATCGCTGCGTGAAAGACGGCGCCGGCACTCGCGCGCTGTTCTCGCATCGCGCCGCTTCGATCGGTTGGGACGCGTTCCACCTGGCCGAGTCCCTGCTGACCACGCCGATGATCGTGGTGATAGGCGACAAGCCCGGCGGTTTCGGCGCCTATCGCGATGGCCAAGAGATTTATGGCCGTGCGGCATCGAAACACAAGGAGCTAGTGTTGGTGGAAAACACTTCGCACTACGAGCTTTACGACCAAGCGGGCCCGGTGGGCAAGACATTGGAGCGCGTGGTGCCGTTCTTCAAGCAGCACCTCGCTGCCTGATCCGACATCGGAGACATCGCGATGAACAAGCACGTACTGATCCTGGGCGCCGGCGGACAGATTGCCCGCCACGTGATCGCCGACTTGGCCAGTGATGCCCATGTCCACCAGACGCTGTTCCTGCGGCACGCACGCAAGCTGCAGGGCAAGACCCCAACAAACGCGCAGGTAGTGGAAGGCGATGTATTGAACACGTCTGCGCTGGCCAATGCGATGACGGGGCAGGACATGGTCTACGCCAACCTCACCGGCGCTGACATCGACGAGCAAGCCAAGGCCGTCATTGCGGCAATGCAGGCCGCCGGCGTGAAGCGTCTTGTCTTCGTTACTTCGCTCGGTATCTACGACGAACTGCCGGGCAGGTTCCAGAAGTGGAACAAGTCGATGATTGGCGAAGACCTCAAACCATTCCGCCGTGCCGCCGAGGCCATTGAGGCCTCAGGCCTGGACTACACGATTCTGCGCCCGGCATGGCTTACCGATGAGGATGAGGTGGACTACGAGATTACCGTCAAGGGCGAGACCTTCAAGGGCACCGAGGTTTCACGTCGCAGCGTGGCCGATCTTGTCGCCAAGATCATCGTCAATCCGTCATTACACGTGCGTAGCAACCTCGGCATCGACAAGCCCGGCACTGATGGCGACAAGCCTTCGTTCTACTGAATCCTATTTTTTCAACGCGTACAGGAGACGCATCATGGAATCCAAGAAGATCAGCATCATCAATCGCAATGGCAACGGCGTCACGCTGTCGGCCGTCATCAACTATCCCGAAGGCTTCGATGCGGGCAAGCGCTATCCGGCCGTGGTCGTTTCGCACCCGGGCGGCGGCGTCAAGGAACAGACCGCCGGCACCTATGCGAAGAAGTTGGCCGAGCAAGGCTTCGTCACCATCGCCTATGACGCTTCTTATCAAGGCGAGAGCACCGGTGAGCCGCGCCAACTCGAAAATCCTTACGTGCGCACGGAAGACGTCAGCGCCGTGATCGATTATCTGGACACCCAGTCTTACGTGGACCAGAACAAGATCGGCGCGATGGGCATTTGTGCCGGCGCCGGTTACACCGCCAATGCAGCGATCAATGATCATCGAATCAAGGCCGTGGGTACGGTCAGCATGGTCAACATCGGCCAGATGTTCCGCAACGGTTGGGAGAACAATATCAAGGACGCCGATGCCATTCCGGTGCGGGACATGGGTGCCGATGCGCGCCGCGCGGCGGCCGACGGCAGCAAGGACGGCATTTTCCCGCTGGCGCCGATGCGCGAACAAGATGCGCCCAATGCCGAGTTGCGCGAAGCCTGGGAGTACTACCACACCCCGCGTGCGCAATATCCTACTGCGCCGGGCTACATGACCGCGCGCAGCCTCGACCAGATCATTACTTACGACGCCTACAACAAGGCCGAGGCGTTCCTGACCCAGCCGTTGCTGACGGTGGTGGGTAGCGAGGCCGGCAGCAAGTGGATGAGCGACGACCTGATGCGGCGCGCCGGTACCGCGGACAAGCGGCAGTATATTGTTGAAGGCGCCAACCACATGTCGATGTACGACGGCGAGGGCTATGTCAACGAAGCGATCGGACAACTCGCGCCGTTCTTCAAGAGCAAGATGTGACGCAGAAAGAGCCGCGTCGATGTTGATGCCTGTTGGCTGTTGTCGATGCGACCACGTTGTCGGCGGTACGGATCATGGTGAGCATTACCTGGTCGCGCGCCGCCAGTTTCGCAATCGGTTTTGTGCATGCCGCATGGCAAGGAGATCGCAGCGACGTGAAAGCTGTCTTGTCGATTGTTGTCGCTGCAATCGATGCCTTGATAGTGGTTAGAACATTGATGACTTATCGGGCGCGATAACCTTATTGACGCATCGCGCGCGCAGCGCCCGGTTGAGCTT
Organism: Rudaea sp. 3F27F6; assembly: GCF_005503555.1. Lineage (GTDB taxonomy): Bacteria > Pseudomonadota > Gammaproteobacteria > Xanthomonadales > Rhodanobacteraceae > Rudaea. Next base: position 149,798 of record NZ_SCNG01000008.1, on the reverse strand, counting down.
GCGTCACGCGGACAGGTACCGATTTATAGGACGGCGTGCCGCTGGCCTTGTCGATATAGTCGAGCGGCACGAGACAGTTGCCTTCGGGGTAGTAGGTGGCGACCGAGCCGCGGGCGATTTTGTAGATCACCGCGATCACTTTTGTCATGCGGCGTTCGTCGCCTTTGCCGAACGCGGTTTCCACGAGGAGTTCATCGCCTTCCGCGATGCCGCGCTCGGCGAGGTCCTCTTCATTCATGAAGAGCACGTCGCGCCGCCCGAAAACGCCGCGGTAGCGATCGTTCAAACCATAGATGGTCGTGTTGTATTGGTCGTGGCTGCGCAGCGTGGTCAGTTTGAGGATCGTGCGATCGGTAAAAGCCGGATCTTCCTGCAGCCCGGTGAAGAGAAGAAATTCCGCCTTGCCTGACGCTGTGTTCCAGACACGCTGCGTGGGCGGCAACGGCAAGCGAAAACCTCCGGGAATGCGGATGCGCTCGTTGTATCGCTCGAAGTCCGGAAAAACCGCTTCGATGGCATCGCGGATGCGGTCGTAGTCTTCGATCAGATGCGTCCACGGCACTTTGCTCTCGGGGAGCGTCGCAGCGGCGATGCCCGCAACGATTGCAGGTTCCGATTTCAGCGTTTCCGAAGCCGGCTTCAGCTTGCCGCGCGATGCGTGCACCATCGACATGGAATCTTCCACGGTGATCGACTGTGGCCCCGTGGCCTGTATATCGCGTTCGGTGCGGCCCAGGCACGGCAGGATGAAGGAGTTCTCGCAGGTAAGCAGATGCGAGCGATTGAGCTTGGTGGCGATATGCACCGAGAGGTCGAGCCGCCGCATGGCCGCGAAACACGCTTGCGGATCGGGCAGCGCCACCGCCAGATTGCCGCCGAGACATATCAGCGCTTTTGATTCGCCTGCGGCGATGGCCTGCATGCCCGCCACGGCGTCATGGCCGTGCGCGGCCGGTGGGTTGAAACCGAAGGTTTGTCCGATGCGACCGAGCATGGCGGCGCTTGGCTTTTCGGTAATGCCGACGGTCCGGTCGCCCTGTACGTTGGAATGCCCGCGCAGCGGACAGATTCCCGCACCGGGCTTGCCGAAGTTGCCGCGCAGCAACAGCAAATTGGCAATCTGCTGGACATTCTGCGTGCCCATGCTGTGCTGGGTCATTCCCATGCCGTAGGTGATGATGGTCGCGTTCGACTTGGCATAGGCTTCCGCGACCTTGTACAACTCGTCCTCGGACAAGCCGGAAACCGTCTCGATGTCCTGCCAGGAAGTCGCGCGAAGATCGGCGGCGAGATCCTCGAACCCGTTCGTGTGTTCGGCGATGAAGGCGCGGTCGAGAACGGAGGACTGCGATCCTTGTGCTGCATCCATTTCGAGCAGCGCTTTCATGATGCCTTTGAGAGCCGCGGCGTCGCCGCCGACGCGCGGCTGAAGATAGGTCGACGCAATCTCGGTGGCGCCGAAGGTCGCCATCTCGAGCGGGTCTTGCGGATCGGCGAAGCGCTCGAGGGCGCGCTCACGCAACGGATTGAACACTATGATCGGCGCGTTGCGGCGCGCCACCTCATGGAGCGTGCCCATCATGCGCGGATGATTCGTGCCCGGGTTGTGTCCCATCGCGATGATCAGTTCGCAATGATCGAAATCATCGAGCGAAACGGTGCCCTTGCCGATGCCGATGGACTGCGGAAGGCCCACGCTCGTGGCCTCGTGGCACATGTTCGAGCAGTCCGGGAAATGGTTGGTGCCGTATTCGCGAGCGAAGATTTGATAGAGGAAGGCCGCTTCGTTGGAAGCGCGCCCCGAGGTGTAGAACTCCACCGCGTTCGGGTTGGCCTGCTTGCGCAGCAGCGCGCCGATGCGCGCAAAAGCCTCCTCCCAGCTGACCGCTTCGTAGAGGTCCTTGTCTGCGTTGTAGACCATCGGATGCGTCAGCCGGCCCTGGTCTTCCAACTGATAGTCGCTCCATTCGCGTAGCGAGGTGACCGTATGCTCGGCAAAAAATGCGGGAGGGACGCGCTTGTTCGTCGCCTCCCAGGTGACCGCCTTGGCGCCGTTTTCGCAGAAACGGAAGGTGGATTTGTGCTCTTTGTCGGGCCACGCGCAGCCCGGGCAGTCGAACCCTTCGGGTTGATTGGTTCGTAGCAGCGTGACGGCCGCTTCCGGAGCGTTCATCTGCTCCTGGACGGCCTTGGCCGTTGCGCGCAACGCTCCCCAGCCACCGGCAGGCGCGTTATAGGGACGAATGCCGGGAATCTCTTTATCGGCCATGACACCCTCGTGCTACGACGCTTGGGTTACCCGTGCTTGTCGGCGGACAGTCAAAATGGGATGACGCGCTTTTCAGATAGTGTCGCACTCCGCTTTACCCTGCACCATACTTTTGCCGGTCTGAAGTGGGTCGATGTCACCTGCAACCATTGTGATTGCGCAGCGTTATCCGAACGCACCGAGCCACGTGACCACGCAAGGCCTCGACCAGATCATCATCTACAACTTCGCGCCGAAGTCCCCTATCAACAAGGCGCGGGCTCCCGCAAAAATGAACTTCGCAAAGAGGCGATGCCACGACGGCAACGAGTTGTTCAGAACGCGATCAATCAGCTTTGCGAGCGCATTTTCAGCGGTCCAGACCGCGCCATGTTAGCCACAACCCTAGCGCTGGATAGAAAAGTCCGATCGGCACCAACAGCAGCAATTGGACCGGGAATCCGAAAACGCCCATGCCCACGGCGACCATTTGAATCAGCGCCGTCACGATGCCGGCGATGGTCAGTGCTCGGGGGATGGCACGGGCGCGGCCTAGCAGGACGAAAAAGAGCGTGAGGGTAAAGCCGCCGAGCAACTTGGTGGGCAGGTGGATGCCGACACGCAGCGCACGCAGCAAATGTTCCGCCAGTACGCTATCTACGGCGTCGGGCTTGCCAAGGCTCTGCAGATCGGCTCCGAGCCGGCCCATGGCCATCAGTACGGCGTCTTCGGTCATGCTCGCGGCAAGCAGGGCCACCAGCAGCCCGACATAAATTCGCGTGAGCAGCGGTTGCTGCGCTTGATAACGCAACATGAGCGCAACGCCCAGCGCAATGCCGATCACCGCGCCGACCATGTCCACCATGGCGGAAGAGCCGAGCAGCGGCCGCATCGTCGCCGCGCGCGCCAATAAGTCGGGCCCGGTCAGTAGTTTTTCCTGCCACGAGAAATTGGAAGCCATCTCAAAGACGTATTCCAGCAACATCGAAAGGCCCAACAGTCGTCCCAGTGTTTTGGGTTCAAGAAGTCGCGCCTGTGTGTGGGGTAAGCTCGTGCTGAATATCATCCTGAGTCCTCGGATTAAGGAAAATTATTCACGTCACACCGTGGCGCTAAACCGCCCGTGAAGGTCCGTTGCCGTGCGCGGCGGATAAGTGGGTAGCAACGATATGGCGCGGAAATGCCTGGGGACGCGCGTGTCCTAGGCCGATGCGTTCATGATTTGCCTCTCGGAAATTCGGCGAGAGGTAATCTCGTCACATCAGCGGGCATGCGGAAGAGACAAGCCGACCGGCGGCGGGATTCGCGGTATGTGCCGCGTTATCGCACGACGGACGGGGCAGTAATCGTCGCGCGGTTATGCTGCCGCCGCATATCGTCGAAGGCCAGGTCTCGAATAAGCAGATGCACCGATGTGGCGGTCACTGCCACCCTGGCAAATAGACTGTGGCCGGGATCGCGTTGCCTATCGGGGACCGGGCAAACGCTGCAAATGACGAACCGGTACATCATCGCATCGCGCACCGGACGAACATTATCGGAGCGTGCCGCTCAGAGATGCCTCATGGCTCGTGGAGCGAAGACCGCAATGCGTTGTACGCGGGCTGTGCCCAGCGTTCGGCGGCGTCGACCACCGCCATGCTAGCCATGGCGCGTTTGCGCTGCCGATCGTCGGCGAAGGCGATCTGGCGATCTGCGTCCTTCGAGTACCAGGCGAACGTCTGCGTAAGGGCAGAATCGTCGGGCAGCGGCAGGCCGAAGTAGTGAGCGACACGTCGCAGACCGGCCGCGTCCAGCGAATCGTAGTCGACGACTCGGCAGTTCGAATCGAGACCGGCGCGCGCCGCGTCGATGAAGGTCGCGTACATGCGTGCGCAAAATTCTTCGTCGCCGAGGTCGACGGAGGACAGCGTCGGCCAGCCGAGGATTTCGCGCGCGAGCGCCGGCTTCCCCTTGAGTTCCATCCACCAGCCGCCGGCGAGATTGGCCACCATGACTTCGACCGGATTGCGCACGACCACAACACAGGGAACCTGCGGCCACCAGGCACGGATCAGCGACAGCGCAAGAATATCGACGCTGGTGAACTTCACGATCAGCGGCGCCGGCGTGCCGGAGAGGTAGTGGGAGAACGCTCTGAAAAGTGCCTCGATTAGCTTGCGGCGCAGATCATGCCAGCGCTGACGGAGATAGACGCTGCCCGGATCGAAATAAGGCCGCATCAGTCTGGTGATCGCGCGCGACTCGGAGACGACGATCGTTCCCGGCGCATGGCGCATCGCGTTGGCGACCAAGGTCGAGCCGCAGTGGGATACGTGGAATATGAAACCGCTCGGTTGTACCCGTTCGAGCTTTTCGCCTAGCCAGAGCAGGGTGTCCAGGCTCGTGTCGATCAGGCGCGCGGCAGGATTCGCCTTGCGCACGCTGTCGATGGTGTGCTCCATGAACGGTTCGGAGAGTGCGCGGTCGCCGACGTGCAGCCAACGCACCGTCGCCTCCGCCAGCAAAGACGGCATAGCCTGAAACGAGAAGTCGACAGGCAGCCAGCCTTTACCGGAAAACGCCATTTCAGGATTCCTGTTCGGCGGCAATCAGCCGGATCACGCCGTTGCGCTGCAGCGTCGACAGGAATGCCAGAATCTCATCCGAATCGAAATCGGCGCTGAGACCGCGGATAGCCTCCGCAACGGTCAGTGGCGCGTGGTCGAGCAAATAGCGCAGCACGGGCATTGCCGAGGCCAAGAACGAATATTCGCGTGCCTGTGACTTAAAGGCGATCTTGCCGTCGAGACGGCGATAGATGCGCGGCTTTCGCGGCAACGCGATCTCGATGCGATGGGCGGGCGTCGGCAAAGTATCGAGATCGACGATGGCCTCTGGCGACGACGTCGCCAGTAATGCGCGCTGGTTTTGCCATACGGCAAAGCGCTCGAGCAGGCTGGCAACGCGAAACGCCTCCGCCACCTTGCGGCGCAGGTCGATGAGATAGTCTGCCTTCGCAGCGGGATCGCCGAAGCGCGGCACATCCGCGGTCACAAGTTCTTGTGCCGCGAGTTCCTCGACGAGCCAGTGCAACAGCTCGGTGCCGGTCGGATTGTGAATCTCGAGAAGCCGTGGTGCCGGTGTGGCATCTGCCGATTCGGCGGAACACCAAGAGCCGCGCGGCAGATAAAGAGCGTCGCCGACGGATAGCGTCGCTTCCCAGGTGGGCGAGTCGCTGGTCTTGGAGTCGCTGCCATGCACGCGCCATTGCACGTCGCCCGCGCAACCGAGCACGAACAGATCTTTGCGGCAGCGGACCGGTTCGCGCCAGGGCCACGGTGTGGTCGGCACATGCGGCGAGACCGGTACATCGAGGTCATAGGCAAGGTTGAGGCAAAGGGAGGCGATGGCGGCATCCCCGTCTGCCAACGATGCAACGATCTTCGTCGCTGTGCCACGCAGCAGGATCGGCTGCACACCGAAAAACTCGTGCAGGAACTGCGAGGTCGGTACGGGATGCAGGAGCTCGGCGAGATTCACGCGTTGCCGGCCTCAGGCCATCATTGCGCGCAGCACCGCCGCGTCCACCGGCCGGTCTTCGGTGCGCGCCGCGGAGAGAAAGTGGTCGATCACCGCATTCTCCAGCGCGGCGGTGTCTGCGGCGCGAATGCCGAGACGCCTGGCCATTTCGCCGATCACCAGACCGAGACGCAGACGCCGTTCGGCGATCTCTCTGAGCGTTGCGTCGGCAATGTCCGCCGCCGCCGGCAGCGATGCGCGGATGATATTGATCTCGTGGTCAACCTGGAGCGGGAACAGGGCGATCGCATAGCCGTCGAGACGATCGAGGACTTGCGTGCGCAGATGCTGGCGCACGAAGTCACCGGCAGCGGGCACTTGCTCGCGGGCTTCCGCCGACGGTTGTAGCCGGATAATCGGCGATGCCGCGAAGTCGGGCATCGGCAGCGACGGCAGATGATTGGCGTCGATTTCGACTTCCATGTCGCCTTCGTCCGCGCCGGCGATCAGTCGGCACGCCGATGCGACGCTGCCGTCCGGAAGCGCGGTGCGCGTGAGCGCCGCGGCGAGCGATTTCAGCGCATCGGCGCGCGCCTGCCGCCCGTAGCGTTCTTCGAGCAGGGCAGGCGGAATCTGTCCCGGCGCGAAACCCGGCAGGCGCACCGTAGCGCCGATCGCAGCAAGGCGTTCGGCGATCACCGGTGCGATCGCGGAAGCGGGCACGCTCGCGGCGTAGACGCGATGGATGCCGTCGCTGCGCAGTTCGCGCAGCGCAGGCGCTGCGGCGGTGTTGGGCGTCGCCGCTTCGCGTTCGAGCTTGAACGCAACGGTGACGCGCAGTTCAGGGCAATGGCGCGACGGCGCACGGCCCGCATGGAAAATGCGCGAATCGAAGAACACCGCGCGATTGGGCACCACGCGCGAGGCCAGCGCAATTTCCCCATCGGCGCGGTGGAACACCGTTTCGCCTTCCCACTCGAGCTTCCACTCGGGATGCGGATAGAAGAGCAGGGTGAATGTGCCGGAGCGGCCGTCGTCTCGATGCAGCGCGCCGCCGAGGCCGAAGGTGTGTCCATTCGCGTACTGGCGCACGACACGCAATTTGTGGCCGGCCAATGCCTCGCAGCGCGCGCGCAGTTGTCGCCAGATCTCGTCGAACACCGGATGGCCGTCCAGGTCCATCTTCCAGAAACGTGCCGGCGATGTCCGGGCAGAGCCGTGGCCGAATTGCCAGCGGCTTTCCTGACATGCCTGCCACGCCGCCAGATGCAGCGACGCAGGAAGGCAGTCGTCGAGGATTTCGATGAGCGCTTCGTCAGCGCCGGGCTCAACGGCGGGTGGCATAACGAATGAGGTTGTGCAGCGATCGGTTTAGAGCCAGCGCAAAACTGCAGTTCTCGTCCTCGGCTTGGCGTGCGATCCGCCCGAGGTCGAGGAGCGTTTCGCGCAGATCGGCGTCACCGATAGCGGACTGGATCCAGGTCACCATCGCAAGCCGCACGCCGCGGGTGACGGGCGCCACGCGGTGCAGGGTGCCGGCGGAGTAAACGATGGCCTCGCCGGCATCGAGCTTGATCGGCTCTTCGCCGCGCTGCCGATGGATCACGAGTTCGCCGCCGTCGTAGCTCGACGGCGGGCTCAGGAACAAAGTCAGCGCGAGGTCGGTGCGCACGCCGTTGAATCCGCCCATGAACGAGCTGTCGATATGCGGGCCGTAGTACATGCCGGGTTCGTAACGGCTGAAGAACGGCTGCGCGATGCGTTGCGGCATGGCGACCGCGCAGAAATCCGCATGGGCGGTCAGCGCCGCCAGTGCTTTTTTCTCGGCACTCTGCGCTTCGGCTCCGTCGGAGGACGTCTGCAGGTTGTGTTTGATGTCTCGTGCGCCGCCGCCGGCCGTTGCCTTGCCGTCGATGAATTGGCGCGAGGCCAAGTCACGGACGAGCTCGTCGACGCCGGCGTGGTCGAGAATGCGAAAGACTTCGTACTGCATCGGGTCAGCGGCGAGCCTCGGACCCGGCATCCTGCACTACTGATCGGGCCGCCATCAAGTCACTGGCGAAGGATCAGATAATTGCCCGTCTTCAACGCATTCGCGCTGGCAGGATCGTGCGCCACCTTGACGACGAGCAGGCCGTCGGTCGGCGTGGTTCCGGTCAAGGTGCTGCCGGCACCCTCGAGCGAGCCGCTCGCGAGCTGATTGTTGCTGCTGTCGTACGCAGTTACCTTCAAGCCCTGCGTGATGGCCTGAGAATTGCTGAGGGTAAAGGTCGTTCCCGCGCTCAGCCCTTGGAATTCGAAGCAGTCGACGTCGGCGTTGCTGGAGATCGTGCCCGACACGAACATCGTGGCGTTCGGCAGCACGTAACCCGGCAGCACGCCGGGGAAATCATACGGAGCCGGCGCGGTTTTCTCAGTGATGGTGAGGCCCATTTCGGCCGTCAGTGCCGCCTGATAGGTCGGACTGCCGATCGGACCCAGCCGCGGACCGAACGTCTCTTCGACGACCAGCTTGCCGTCGCCCGGTATGGTGCCGGACACGGTGGCTCCCGAACCCTCGAGTGTCGCAGACCCAAGCAGTGTCCCCGTACTGGTGAACACGAACATCTTCATGCTCTTTTCTTGGTTCAGCGGATTGTATTGGCTGTGAATGGAAAAATTGTGGCCTGGCGCGAGACCCTGAAACTCGAAAAAGTCGATTTGGTCCGACGACGCGTTCAATTGACCGTCCACCGTATTGGTGCCCAAGGGCAGCAAATAGCCGGGCGCGACGTTTGGAAAGTCCGCCGGCGCAGGGGCCGTGCCTTCGACGATAAGTACGGTGTTGGCCCCAGCTTGGCTCGAGACCAGAGTGAAGCAACTCGTGGCGAGCAACAGGCGTATGTGCTCGGAATGCGATTTCAGCATGGCCCCCCCGCTGACGATGGCACAGAGATCGCTCTGTGCGGTGTGGGCGCCACTTTAAGTTTTGCGAGGCGACCGCGTCAAGCCGAAAAATTTCGCGCACGTCGTCATACTCAGATGCCGCGCAGTTTGTTACGATGGCGCAGCCAAAACCTTCGCCACTCAAACCCGGCAAGGTGCGCTTCGCGGAATCTTCTAGGGGGAAGTCGTGCGAGCCATACATTTCGCCAATAGCGGCGCGCAGCATGCGCGCGTGTATCGCATTCTTGTCGTTATCGCCTTGCTTCTGTTGCAAGGACTGCTCGCCACTGCGGCGTCCGCAGCCACCGTCGTCGTGACCAGCTTGAGCGACAACGGCGCGGGTTCGCTGCGCAATGCGGTGACGAACGCCAACAACGGCGACGTCATCACGTTTACCTCAGGGCTGACCGGCACCATCAGTGTGCTGAGCACGTTGCCGGTGACGAAGAATGTGACGATCACCGGGCCTGGAGCGGCCGCGCTCGCGATCGACGGCGGCAATAGCGTGGGTGTCCTGAGCGTTGCGGCCGGCACCACGGTATCCATCTCGGGCCTCACAATCACCCACGGCAATGCGGGCGCCGGCTCCGGCGGCGGCATCTTCAACCGGGGTACGCTCACATTGAACGGCGTCAGCGTGACCAACAATACGGCGACGCTTGGCGGCGGCATCAACAGCGATGCCGGCAGTTTGACCCTCACCGGCTGCACGATCTCCGGCAATCAAGCGGCGGGCGGGGCAGGCGGCGGGTTGTACTTGTCCGCAGGCAGCGCCAATGTGACCGGATCGACGATATCGGGAAACTCTGCCGGCACGGCCGCCGGCATCATGAACGGCAGTACGCTTACCCTGACCACCTCGACGGTGTCGAACAATACGGCTGCTTCGGCGGGCGGTGGCATCGTCAACAACAACAGCCTTACGGCGACGAGCAGCACGCTCTCCGGCAACACGGTGACGAGCGGCAACGGCGGCGGCTTGCAGAACTACGGTTCGACGATGACGCTGACCAACGTAACGATATCCGGCAACACGGCGACTGGTGGCGCGGGCGGCGGTATCGACAATTGGGGCACCACGGTCCAGATTGTCTACGCGACGATCTCCGCGAACATTGCCGGCAACGGTGGCGGATTCAATAATGAAGTCGGCACCGACTCGACCGGACGCAACATCGCGCTGGCCAACAGCATCGTCGCCGGCAATACGGCGACGAGCAATGCGGATCTCGCCAGCGCCGTAGGCGCTTATACGAACACCGGCGGCAATATGATCGGCGGTAATCCGCTGCTTGGGGCGTTGGCGAACAACGGGGGGCCGACTGCCACCATGCTGCCGCAGGCGGCGTCCGCGGTGCTGGGGCTCGCGGGTGTCGTGGCCGGTGCGCCGACGACCGACCAACGCGGTGACGCGCGTCTTGCCGGTGCCCTCGACAGCGGCGCCGTGCAAGTGCAGCGCGCGCTGCTCAGCGTGGCCGTCGCCGACAGCGGCAACGGCGGCAATGTCGTCAGCGCAGGCGCGACCAGCGCGAAGATTGCCGGCGGCGGCTCCGTGAACAACTGTTCGAGTGCGGGCACGGCGGGCACTTGCTCGAGCTACTACGATGTCGAAGGCGGCTCTGCGCCGGCGGTGACCTTGACGCTGACGCCCGCCGCCGGCTGGAGCGTGGAATCGGCGAGTGGTTGCGGCGGCAGCTACACCGGCGGGACGACTTATGTCACGTCGGCGCTTTCCGCGAACTGCACCGTCAACGTCACGTTCGTGCAGAACTCGACGCTGCACTTCAGCGTGGCCGTCCCGGGAACGGCAACCGCAGGCTCGAGCTTTACCTACACGGTCACCGCGCTGGACAGCGGCAACAACACCGTGCTCGGCTACGATGGCAGCGTGCATTTCTCGAGCAGCGACGGCTCCGCTACGCTGCCTGCGAATTCCACCTTGACCCAGGGCGCGGGCAGTTTCACCGCGACACTGGTTACTGCGGGCACGCAGACGATCACGGCTGCTGACTCCGCTTCGCCGTCGACGACCGGAACCAGCGGCGCGATCAACGTGACCGCAGCGGCAGCGACTCATTTCAGCGTGAAAGCGCCGTTGACGGCGACGGTCGGAAGCAGCATCAGCTTCAGCGTCACCGCATTCGACGCGTTCAACAATATCGCCACGGGCTACACGGGCTCGGCGCATTTCTCCAGCAGCGATGGAACAGCCACGCTGCCCGCGAATTCGGGGTTGACCAACGGCGTCGGCTCGTTCCCCGCGACGCTGCGCACCGCCGGTACGCAGACGATCACGGTGACCGACAGTGCTACTCCGGGCGTGACGGGCACGTCCAACAACATCACGGTCAGCAAGGCAACGACGACGACGACCGTGGCCTCACCGTCGGCGATCTCACTGGGGGCGTCGGTCACCGTCACGGCGACGGTAACTTCGACGGGAGGCACTCCCACGGGCAACGTGACGATCACCGATACCACCGACTCTCTGAGCTGCAGCTACGCTCTATCCGCACCGACGCCGGGCTGTTCGCTGACGCCCACGTCGACCGGAACGAAGTCGTTGTCGGCCAGCTATGCCGGCGATACGAATTTCCTCACGAGCAGCAGCACTGTCCCCGGCAGCTTGACGGTCAACGCGGCGCAACCCGGCAGCACGGTGTCGAGCAGCGTCAATCCTTCCGTATTCGGCCAGCCGGTGACGGTGACTGCGACGGTGACCGCTCCGAGCGGCGGCGTGACACCGACCAGCAACGGCAGCAACGTGCATTTCCTCGTCGGCGGCAGCGAGATTTGCGCCGGCTCGCCTTTGACCGCGGGCTCGGGCAAATCCGCCAGCGCCACCTGCGCGATCCCGCAGGCGAGCCTGACGATCGGCAACCATAGCGTGCAGTTCAACTACGACGGCGATGCGAACAACAAGGCGTCTTCGAGCACGTTGACTGGCGGGCAGACCGTGAATACCGCGGCAACGACGCTGACTGTCGATCCGCCTGCGGCTACGTCGATCGGCCAGTCGGTGACGGTGACCGTGCACGTGGCGACGAACGCGCCCGGTGCCGGTACGCCGGACGGCAGCGTGACGGTGAGTGACGGTGCCGCCAATTGCGTGGTTACTCTGAGCGGCGGTTCCGGCAGTTGCAGCCTCACTCCACCTGCGCCTGCGGGCAGCCAGACACTCAACGCCAACTATGCGGGATCGACGAATTTCGCGAACAGCACCGGCAGCGCCAGCGTGACGATCAATGCTGCTGCGACGACGACGGTGGTCACGAGCTCGACGAATCCCAGTATATTCGGCCAGGCGGTGACGTTCACGGCCGCGGTCAGCCCTGCCTCAGGGGCGCCGGCGCCCACCGGCACCGTGACCTTCACCAATACCACCTCGGGGGCGACGTTGTGCACCGGCGCGACGCTCGCGGCCGGCAGTGCGACCTGCACTGCGTCGACGCTTGCAGTCGGCAACGACGTGGTGCAAGCGAGCTATTCGGGCGACGCCAACAGCCTGGCTTCGAAGGGGGCATTGACTCAAACGGTGAACAAGGGCGGCACCACAATGACGCTCACGGTCAACCCGAGCAATGCCAATCCGGGCCAGACAATCACTCTGAGCGCTACCGTATTCGGCGATCCGCCGACGGGTTTAGTCACGTTCCTCGACGGTGCCACGAGCTTGGGTAGCAGTGCGCTGACGGCGACGAGCACCACGTCGAGCGTGGCCACGTTCCAGACCAGCTCGCTCGGTATCGGCACGCACAATCTCAGCGCGACGTTCGCAGGTGATGCGAACAACAGCGCCAGCGCCAGCGCTGTGGTCGTCGTCGCGGTAACGCCGCCGCCGGTGGCAGCTCCGGCTCTCTCCGCGTGGGCGTTGCTGCTGCTATGCGCATCGATTGCCGCAGGTGCTTGCGTTCTTCTGCCGCGTCATCGATGACGAAAGGCCTTCCGCGCGTCTGACGCGGAAGGCCTTGGTAGCCAGTCGAGGACACAGTTCGATACTCGTGTCCGCGAGCTGTACGCTCTTGGGTGGTTGAAGGCTTCGGGATTGCCTTCCTTGCATAGCCTTCCCTGCATCTACTCTTCGCCGCTTTCAGCCGATGGCTTAGCGGGGGAGAGTGATCAGGGCGCGTTATCACGAGTCGGAGCGCGCTTCGATTGTCGAAGAAGATTGCCGGACAAGCATCGCGAGTGCGCCGAAGAAATTGAACGACTTCGTGTTCTGTCTCTGCCTGCGGCTAGGCAGCCAGAGTCGGCGCATCTATGGTGCTGACATCCCTCCCATTCAGCATGCCAATCGGGCCAGAGCTGATTTTCGAATTTGACGACTAAGCAGATGCGGCAGTTTCGGTGGCGTTGCAGATCGCTCGCCTTATCCGACACCTTCGACAATACGTAAGTCTCTTTCGACGGCATCGCCAAGTACACGAAGCGCTGCTTGATAGTCGGGGCTATCGTGTGCGGCGATTGCCTGCGCAACGCTGTCGAACTCGATGAGCACCACGCGTTGAGCAAGCCCCTCGTCGTAGACCTGAGCAGGATTCCCGCGAGCCAGAATGCGCGCGCCGGATTTGATTAGTGCTGGAGCGGCGAGCTTTGAATATTCAGCGAAGGCATTGGCATCTCTGACCGAATGATATGCAGCGATCCAGTAGGCTTTGGCCATGGTTACGTCCGTAGACAAGCGAAAATGAGATTGCAATATTATCGGTGGCTACCACGTTAAGAAAGCAGGCTTTCGCCGAGCAAAACGATGCTTTTGAGGGCATCGTGATGGCGACTCCGGTCCACGATGATCTTGTGGAACTGGCCTGCGTCCCCACTTCAAACGTCCGTCATTCGGGAGATCAGGTTATGACCGAGTATCGCAAGACCGCCGAAGCGGTGGCGGCATTGACGCCTGAGCAGTATCGCGTCACCCAGGAGAATGCGACGGAACGCCCCGGCACGGGTTCGTTGTTGCACAACAAAGCCGCGGGTATTTACGTCGATATCGTTTCGGGCGAGCCGCTGTTTGCTTCGTCGGACAAATACGAATCGGGCTGCGGCTGGCCGAGTTTCACCAAACCAATCGAGCCGGCCCATATCCGCGAACTGCGCGACTCGAGCCACGGCATGCTCCGCACCGAGGTGCGGTCGGCCAATGGCGACAGTCATCTCGGTCATGTCTTCGAAGATGGTCCCCGCGATCGCGGCGGTTTGCGCTACTGCATCAATTCGGCGTCGTTGCGGTTCGTGCCGCGCGAACAGATGGAGGCTCAAGGCTATGGCGCGTATCTCGATCAAGTGGAGGACATATGACGACGACGGAGCGCGCGATTCTTGCGGGCGGCTGCTTCTGGGGCATGCAGGAACTGATTCGGCACATGAAGGGCGTGGTCAGCACGCGCGTCGGCTATTCGGGCGGGGACGTCGCTCATGCAACGTACCGCAACCACGGCACGCATGCCGAGGCGATTGAAATCGTTTTCGATCCCGCCGAGTTGAGCTATCGCGAACTGCTTGAGTTTTTCTTCCAGATTCACGATCCGACGACGAAGAACCGGCAGGGCAATGACATCGGCGCAAGCTATCGCTCGGCGATCTACTACACCACGCCGGAGCAGGAACAGATTGCCGAAGATACCATCGACGACGTCAATGCCTCGGGGCTGTGGCCCGGCAAAGCGGTCACCGAAGTCGAGCCAGCCGGCGATTTCTGGGAGGCAGAACCGGACCACCAGGATTATCTTCAGCATTATCCAAACGGATATACCTGTCATTTCCCGCGCCCGAATTGGCGGCTGCCGAAGCGGGCGAACCGTGCGGCTTCAATTTGATTGTGGACTATGGCCTGCCGCAGCAGGCCGGGCCGTATCGCACGCGACCAGATGGCGTTTGCGCCACGGCCTTTAGCAAGTTATCGCGTTCGGTCCTGGCGCTGCGATATCTGATTGCGCACGGAAATGAGAGATCGCTCACATTGCCGTAAACATCCCAGCCTGTTTACGGCGCTGCGATGCGCCGTAATCCCCCGGGATCAGCTGCATTCGGCCGATCGCATCTGAGATAAACTCGTAAGGCGTCATATCTGCAATCCACTGCCGCAGGGGAGATCGAATGCAGCAGGTGACAGGCGCTTACGGCCAAGGGCTCGCAAAATATTTCCGTGCCGATGCGAGCTTGCATGTCGTCACGAGTTCGTTGAGAAAATCGAAGCTCGCGGTAACGCGCATCCGACGCGATACCCCCGGCCACGGACTGACGTCGCCTCTGCCGGTGGAGGCCGCGTTTTCCGTTCTGCTCCAATTGAGAGACTCGCCTAAACGCGAGTTGTTCATCGGTGGGCGTTCCGTGTATCGCGGAGGCTACGGCGCGCGAACCACCAGCATCGTCGATCTGCAAGAAGAACCGACCGCCGATTTACAGAGTCCGTTCGACGTGTTGCACTTCTACGTGTCGCGCGCCGCGCTCGACGAAATCGCCGACGATCGGGGCGCAACGCGAATCGGTACGCTCACTTGTGAGCGCGGCGCCTTCGACCCTACGGTCTGGCATCTCGGTCAGGCGTTGTTGCCGGCATTGGAACGTCCCGATGAAATCGGCGCGATGTACGCGGACTATCTGCTGCTTGCGACACACACCTATTTCGCCGCTACTTTTGGCGGCATGCGCTTGCCAGGATCGAACCGGCGAGGCTGCCTGGCGCCTTGGCAGATCCGCTGTGCCACCGATCTCATGACCGAGCAGTTGGGCCACGACATGTCGCTCGCCGAACCCGCTGTCGCTTGCGGACTTTCGCCGGGTTATTTTGCGCGGGCTTTCCGGCGTAGTGTAGGAATGCCGCCACATCGCTGGCTGATGCTGCAACGCGTGTTGCGCGCCAAGTCGCTGCTGCGCGAGACGACCCGGGCGCTCAGCGACATCGCCACCGCGTGCGGCTTCGCCGACCAGAGTCATTTCACGCGTGTCTTCACCCGGATCGCCGGGACCACCCCTGGCGCTTGGCGCAAGCAGGTTCAATAGACGCCGCGGTAGCTTTCGTAAAAAAGGCGGCGGAAATTTGCAAGACCTCGCCGAGTTGGACGTCCAATCTTGTTCGCACAGTTTCGCATGCCAGAAGGAATGTCTATGGGAATGCGCCGTCCTTTCCGAATAGCCGCGTGGCTTATGGCAGCCTCGCTGCCGTGCATGTCACCGGCGTTGGCCGACACGTTCGATTTTCCCGCGGGTTTCCATACGCAGGAAATCGCCAGCAACGGGACCACGCTGCACGTTCGCATCGGCGGAACCGGTCCGGCTGTCGTATTGATCCACGGCTACGGCGATACCGGCGACATGTGGGCGCCGCTGGCCGCAGAGCTTATGCGCGACCACACCGTCATCGCGCCCGACCTGCGCGGCATGGGACTCTCGGCGGTCGCTGCGGATGGCTTCACCAAGAAGAACCAGGCCGCGGACATCGCCGGCGTGTTGGACGCGTTGCATATCGAACGCGCCGACGTCGTCGGCCACGATATCGGAAACATGGTCGCGTTCGCGTTTGCGCAGTCCCATCAAGACCGCACGACGCGACTGGTGATGATGGATGCGCCGGTTCCCGGCATCGGTCCGTGGGACGAGATTCTCAAGAACCCCTTGCTCTGGCATTTCCGTTTCGGCGGCCCGGATATGGAGCGCCTCGTCGCCGGCCGCGAGCGCATTTATCTCGATCGATTCTGGAACGAGTTTTCAGCCAAACCCGAGCATTTCCCAGAAAGTTCGCGGCGTCACTACGCTGCGCTGTATGCACAGGCCGGCCGCATGCATGCGGGCTTCCAGCAGTTCGCCGCCTTCGATCAGGACGCAATCGACAATCGCGCGTCATCCGCACTCGGCCGCCTGCAGATGCCAGTGCTGGCCATCGGCGGCGATCACTCGTTCGGATCGACCATGGCGTTCGTGATGCGTTTTGCCGCCGACGACGTGCACGAGGTGGTCATCGCCGATTCGGGCCACTGGCTCATGGAAGAACAACCGCGAGCGACGATTGCCGCCATTCGTGCGTTTCTCAACGCCGACAATGCGCTCGCGCAACTCCGCTTGACGCCCGCCGAAGTCGAAACGCATGCGCGCAGCGGAGCGGGTGCAGGAACCTCCGGGCTGAGCGGCATCCAAACGACCGTCTTGTCCGGGGATCCCAACATGCCCGGGCCGTACGCGATCGAAATTCGTGTCCCGGCCCACATGCAGATCGCTGCACATCGCCATCGCGACAATCGCACTGCGCTCGTCGTGTCCGGCGAATGGCATTTCGGATATGGCCCACGGGCGGATGAGGCAGCGACCCGCACGCTCGGACCCGGCGGTTTCTACACCGAGCCCGCAGGCCAACCTCATTTTGCTTTCACCGGTGATCAGGCGACTGTCGTCTACATTACCGGACAGGGCCCGACCGATACGACATACGTGGCGCCGGATGACGCGCCGAAGCGGAAGTAGGCGTAGGCTGCGGTGTCGCCAATGAGTCGGCCTATCGTGTTGAAGAATTCGACGAGGTTAGGGACCAACGATTGACGATCGGCTGCAGCAGCTTTGCATCACGAGTTCGAATGGGCGTGCAACCGAATGCGCAGCGCGCGTATCTATCGCAGCGAGCATAGCGCGCCGTCGGGTGTGATAGCGCCTCCGGCCGCTGTCACTCCAGTGCTCTATGGGACTGCCATTCCATTCGGAGCCATTCATGAGATACCTCGTTCTGATCGTCGCCGCATTGCTGGCATGCCATGGAGCGCTGGCCCAATCCCAAGAACCAGGCACTTTCATTACCACGTACGCAAAAGAGCACCATTTCAACGGTTCGATCTTGATACAAAAGCGCGGCGAGCCCATTTTTGCCGAGAGCTTTGGGCAGGCCAATATCGCGTTCAAAGTTCCCAATACCCAGCAGACTGCATACAAGATCGCTTCCATCACAAAGCTCTTCACGTCCGTTTTGGTTCTCCAACTTTACGAGCAGGGCAAGATCGATCTCAGCCAGTCGATCAAGACATACCTGCCTGACTACGCCGGCGAAGCTGGGGCGAGGGTATCGATCCACCAGTTGCTCAATCACACCTCAGGTCTTCCGAGTTATGACGGGGTTAGCAGTGCCGCAGCCGCCATCCGGGATGGCATCCCCGTCTATCAGACGCCCTACACCAGCGATCAGCTTCTGACGAAGTACTGCAGTGGCAATCTCATCAACGCCCCGGGCAAGGTGTTCAACTACAACAATGCCGACTATGTCGTGCTGGGAAAAATCATCGAACGTCTATATGGAAAATCGTATGAGCAGGTGCTCAAGGAGAAAATTCTCCAGCCCTTGCAGTTGAACAACACGGGGATGCTGCATCAGGGCGAGGTCATCGATGGCCTGGCGGATACGTACTTCTATCGAGACGATCGCAAGATTCTGTCCGCCGACCTGCCTGTGTATCCGGAAAACTGGTACGCCGCCGGAGCCATGTATTCAACGACCGGCGATCTGCTGAAGTTTTCCAACGCCCTGTTCGGGCTGAAGTTGATTCGGCGGGCCACACTCGACCATATGATCAAATCCGGCCTGGATGACTATGGCTACGGGTTGTGGTCGTACGAAACAAAGATCAAAGGAAAGAAGCATCCGGTGGTAAAGAGGCCCGGCTCGATCATGGGCGCGCAAACCCAGTTGTTCCACGTTCTCGATCAAGACATCACGATCATCTTGCTCGGAAATACAGGAACGCTCGACACGGATGTATTTGTCGCTGAAATAGCCAAGAACGTTGTTGATTGAAGGCACGGTGTTGGTTTTCATCCAAACCTGAGCCGGTTTCAGTGGGTACTTCATCGAATATTGAGCCACGTTTGATCACGCACCTGCTGCGCGGCGATCCGCATTCAGCAAGAGAACCGGAGTGATAGACGTGGCGATGAATGAGAATCAACCTGACTTCCAGCCAAGGCCCAGATTCTTCTGCAGAGAAATGAAATTCCTGAGTAACTCCGCCTGTCCTTGAGCCAGGTTCTGCTGCGCGCTGAACTGCGTGCGCTGGGTGTCGAGCAGGTCGATCAGCGATGAGGCGCCTGCCGCGTAGCGCTGGCTGGTGAGCGCTGCCGAGCGATCGGCCGAAGCGCGTAGCAGTGCCAGGCGTTCGACGCTGTCACGCTGATGGCCGTAGCGCGACAGCGCGCCGTTCGCGTCCTGCAAGGCGGTCAATACGGAATTTGTATACTTCGCCGCGGCCTCGTCGCGCGCCGCTTCGGCGCCGCGGATCGCCGCGCGCGTGCGGCCGAAGTCGAACAGGTTCCATTGCAGGTACGGCACACCGACCCAGGTCATGTTATGCCGGCGCGCGAGGTGGGCCGGGTCGCCCGCCGCGCTGCCTATATAGCCGAGCATCGACACCTTCGGGAATAAATCCGCCGTGTGTTCACCGATCTGCGCCGTGTTTGCGGCGAGCTGGCGTTCGGCAGCACGAATGTCGGGCCGTTGCCGCAACAATGCCGCCGGATCGCCGATGGCGATATTCTCGGGCAAGGCCGGCAGCGGCGCGGGCGCAGCAAGTTCGCGATCGAGATCGCCCGGCGCTTTGCCGGTCAGCACGGCGAGCCGGTCGAGCGATTCGATGATCTGTTCGTCGAGCGGGATCAGTGCCGACTTGGCGCTCTGCACCTGCGTGTTCTGCCGCTCGACGTCGACATCCGCCGCAACGCCACGCGCGCGGCGCTGGCGGACCAATTCGAGCAGTTTCTCGTCGGCGTCCGCCGACTGTTTCGCCAAGGCCAGTCGTTGCTGTTCATCGCGCAGGCCGACATAGGCGGCGGCGACTTCGGCGGCGAGCGAGACTTGCGCGTCGGCGAGGCTGGCCTCGACGGATTCGGTTTGCGCCGCCGCTGCCTCGGTGGCGCGGCGCTTGCCGCCGAAAAGATCGAGCTCCCACGATGCGTCGAAGCCGGCGCTATACAACTGCACGGGGCCGCTGCCGAGCAAGCCCGACGAGGGCTTGCTGCCGTCGCTGGAGGCAGGAAGGTTCGGCTGCCGGGAACGAATCGCCGCGGCATTGCCGGCAACCGTCGGCAATTTGGCGGCTCGCTGCTGCTGCCATTGCGCCCGTGCCTGTTGCAGCCGCGCCTGTGCCGCGGCCAAGTTTGGGTTGTGCGCGAGCGCGTCGCCGATCAACGCGTCGAGTTGGGCATCGCCGAGTGCATGCCACCATTCGTTCGGCGCGGGCCCGGTCGAGATGTCCTTGTCCGGCGCGCGCACGAATCGGCCGTCATGGCCGTTGCCGAGCGCGATGTCGGGTGCGCCGCGATAGTTCGGGCCGACGGTGCATGCCGTAAGCATGGCGGCGACAGTCAGCGGAACGAGGCGCGCGGCAGCGCCGCAGGTCTTGCCGATGGATTGGTGCATGTTCATGTCAATGTGCCTCGCCGAGTGGCGTCGGAGCGCGCGGTGTCTTCAACAGCAACGCGAGCGGAATGCAGCAGACCAGCGTGACGCCGAGCATCCAGAAGACCTCCGAATAGGTCATCACTGATGCCTGCTGGGCGATTTGCAAGGCGATCTGCTTGAGGGCTCGCATTTGCGAATACGCCATGTCGCCGGTGCGCGCGAACCAGCCTGCGGCAATCGCGGCGACTGAGTCCTGCCCCTGCACCGAGTTGGCGGTCAAGGATTCGCGGATCATCGCGGTGTGGAACGTGTTGCGCCGGTCGATCACCGTGCCGATGATCGCCAGGCCGACGGAACCGCCGAGATTGCGCGCCATGTTGTAGATGCCGGCCGCGTCGCCCGACTCCTCGCGCGAGACCGCGGCCATCGAGGCTTGGTTCAGCGGCATCATCGCGAGGATCTGGCCGGCACCGCGCACGAGCTGCGACCAGAAGAAATCGTCGCCGACACTCTGTGCGGTCAGATGGGTGTCGAGCATGCAGCTGACGACGAGGCAGATGAGTCCGGCGATCACGAGTACGCGATAGTCGAACTTGCCGAGAAGTTGCGGCAGCAGTGGCATCATCAGGAAAGCCGGGATGCCGGAGATCAGCATTACCCAGCCCGCCTGTTCGGCGTTGTAGCCGGCGATGGTGCCGAGGAATTGCGGGATCAAATAGATCACGCCGTAGAGCATCGCGCCGACGACGAAGACGATGAAGATCACGCTGGCGTAGCGCGGGTGACGCAGCAGAGATAGACGCATCACCGGCTTTTGCGCCGTAAATTGCGAGACCGCGATCAGCACCATGCCGATGGCAGTGAGCACGCTCAGCCAGACGATCATGCTCGACTCGAACCAACGCTCGCGCTGACCTTCTTCGAGTACGACGGTGAGCGAACTCAAGCCCGCGGCGAGGCCGATGACGCCGAGCCAGTCGGCTTTGAACAGCGCCTCCCAATGCGGTTTGTCGTGCGGCAGGCCGGCGATCAGCAGCGCGATCAAGCCGATGCAGACCGGCAGGTTGATGAAGAAGCACCAGCGCCAACTGATGTTTTCCGTCAGCCAGCCGCCGAGTACCGGGCCGAACAGCGGGCCGAGCAGGACGATGAGGCCGAACACGGTCATTCCCACCGGCATCTGCGCTGGCGGTAGGCGCGAGCGGATGATCGTCTGTGCGGTCGGGATCATCGCGCCGCCCGTGAAACCCTGGCCGATGCGGCCGGCGATCATGAGGAACAGCGTGTCGGAAATGCCGCAGACGGTAGAGAACGCGATGAACAGGATCGCCGCGCCGAGCAGGAAGTTGCGCAGGCCGAACACGCGCGTGAGCCACGCGGCGAGCGGGATCATGACGATTTCCGACATCAGGTAGCCGGTCGAGATCCACGTGCCTTCGGTGCCGGTCGCGCCGATCTCCCCCTGGATCTGCGGCAGCGCGGAGTTCGTGATCGAGATGTCGAGCACGGCCATCAGCGCGCCGAGCGAACCCGCAGCGACGGCGATCCAATCGGCGACGCTCGCGCGCTCGCCGTGGCCTGCCGGCGCTGCCGAAGCGGGCAGGGCGGCTTCAGCCATTGGCGTCGGCGCCCGCGCCCTTCGCGCCGGCGCTGTCCGCGGCATGCTTGGTGTCGCCGCGCGGCGTCTTCACATCGGTATTGCGTGTATCGACTTCGGCCGTGACCGACAGACCGGGTACAAGCTGTGCACGGACCACGTCACTGGTTTCGAGGCGGATGCGCACAGGCACGCGTTGCACGATCTTGGTGAAGTTGCCGGTCGCGTTCTCAGGTGGCAAGAGGGCAAATTGAGAGCCCGTGCCCGGAGCAAAACTGTCGACGACACCGTGCAATTCGACGTCGGGTAGCGCATCGACGCGAACGCTCACGGGCTGACCGGCGCGCATGCGGCCGACCTGGGTTTCCTTGAAATTCGCGGTGAGGTAGATGTTTTGCACCGGCACCACGCTCATCAGGCGCGTGCCGGGCTGCGCGTACTGGCCGACGCGCACCGTGCGGTCGCCGACGCGGCCGGCCAGCGTGCTGCGGATGACCGTATCGTCGAAATCCAGATGGGATTGCCGTGCGCTGGCCTGCGCCGCCTCGAGCTGCGCTTTGGCCTGGGCGATCTGCGCATCGAGATCGGCAGTCCTGGCCTGGGCCTGATCGAGTGCGGCCGAGTCGGCGGCGACCGTCGCGCGCGCCTGGTCGCGGTTGTTGAGCAGCACGGAAATCTGATCGTGGCTCTCCGCGCCCGTTTCGGCGAGCGGGCCGTAGCGCTTCACCTCGTCCTCAGCGTGGCGCAGGGCCAGCTTGGCGATCTGCAACTGCGCTTGGGCTTGTTCGACCGCGGCCTGTTGGGTGCGCGACCCGGCTTCGGCGCGCCGGATATCGGCCTGGCGCGAATCGATGGTTGCCTGCGCCTGGTCGAGCACGGCTTGGTATTGATGGCTTTCCAACCGCACCAGCGGATCGCCAGGTTTTACGCTGGCGTTGTCGCCGACATAGACCTCCGCGACGTAACCCGAGACCTTGGATGCGATCGTTACGCTGTCGGCCGCGAGATACGCATCGTCGGTGTTCTGGAAGTAGCGGCCGACGAACCACCATTCGCCGGACCAGCCGATGCCGACGACGAGTGCGAGCGCTGCGAGGACCAGCATGACGAGGCGTGCGCGCCGCGGCTTGGCGGGCGCGGAGGTCGCCGGGGCAGCGGGCTGGGAATTTTGTTGCGAGGATTCCGGACTGTCGGCGGTCATGGGATTTCTTTAAATTATTCCATCTGGAAAAATTGTATCAATCGGAATAATTTTGTCAATGCGCTACAATTGGCGGCATGAAATCCGGCAGCAAAAAAACGACAAGCGCCGCGGCACCGAAGGGCAGTGCGGCAACGAGCGTGCGCAAGCGGCTGCGTCGTTCGAGCGAAGGCGGTTATGCGCGCGGCGACGAAACGCGCCGGCGCATCATCGACGTGGCGATGCAATTGTTCGGCGAACGCGGGTTCGACGGCGCGTCGACGCGCGAGATCGCCGCAGTCGCAGGGGTCAACGCGCCGGCGCTGCAGTACTATTTCGACAACAAAGAAGGCGTCTATCTCGCTTGCGTCGAGCACATCATCGATGACATGCGCGCAGTATTCGACCCTGTGATGCAACGAGCAGATGCTGCGCTGCGCACCAAGGTGCCGGTCGGCGAATTGATCGACTCTTTCATCGCTATCTACGGCGTCATCATCGACTGTGCCTTTGCCCAGCCTCAAGCAGCACGTCGGCGCCTGTTTCTGACGCGCGAATTCAATACCGAAGAGCCGACCGTCGCACGCATTTTGCTCGAGAAGAAATTGCGTCGACCGTTCGCCAAGATCAGCCTTGAGCTGCTCTCTCGCATTTCGGGCGTGCCGGCGAACAGTCCTGTCACGCGCATCCGCATGATGAGTCTGAAGGGCCAAATTCTGCCGCTGTACCACGCACCCGGCCTCGCGCTCGAAGCACTTGGCTGGACCAAGCTCGACGCGACGAAGATTGCACTCGTCAAGGCAACCTTGCTCGACCAGGTGCGTGGCCTACTGGGGATTTGGGCGCAAGAGGGTCTTGGCAGTAGCGAGATCGGCGCATCGCTTGGAATCGTCGAGTAGGACGTCCAAGCAGAAATGGCCTTAGTTGGAGAGGCTTGTCGCGGATAGAGAAGGGCGGCTATCTCGTTGCCCGCACAGCGTGTCTAAGTTTGTTGAGTCGTAGTCCTCGCGATCGCCGGTGAAGCATGGGGCGGGAAGCCGCTTTGACGTTTGCACACGAAGGTGCCTTCGTCATCGGTTGTGGTCTGCGTACGAGGACGTTCAAGCCACTCTGGATATGGTTCGGCGGTCTGCCGACAAATCGATGATGGTGCCCTTGCATCTGTGCGATCTAACCCAGCCTTCCAACTGCCAATCGCTCGTCGATCTTGCCGTAAAGACCTTCGGAGGGATCGATGTTCTTTTCAACAATGCCGCGATGGCGTACTTCAACTGGATCGAGGATATCTCGGACGAGGAGTGGGATCGCAATCGTCGGGAGGAGGTCAATTTGGTGTTCTTCCTCACTCGGGCTGTGTGGCCGCATCTGAAGCGCAGCCACGGCGTGGTCGTGAACATAGCATCGCTGAATGCCCTCATGAGTTTCAAAGGCCATGCTTCGTTGGCCCAAACCACGGCAAAGGCGGGAATCATCGGCATGACACGCAAGTTGGCGATGAAGGTCGCAGCCACGGGATTCGAGCCAACTCGATTTCACCGGGTGTGATCGAAACCAATCAGACGCGGGAGCAGCTCAAGATTCCGGAATAGGCCGACTACGTGCTTGGCAAGACGCTTCTCGGGCGTCTTGGCCCACTCGAAGAGGTAGCCAGGGTCGCTCTCTTCCTGGCCTCTGATGACAGTTCTTATGTAACTGGGATCGATATCGCGGTCGACGGGGCGTGAAGGTCTGGTGATCCATCTCAAGCCGACGAACCGCTCCTGCGCATCGAAATCGAATCTGTAACGTTGATCGGTTTCATATCACAACATTGAATCGCTGCAGGTCTTCTTTATCTTTGACGCAGAAGAACCCATACGGCGAAGTGTTCTCACAGGATAACTGAGAGGTGCACCATGCGATATGCAATCATAGGTTCGGGCGCTATCGGAACGGCTTTGGCCACCCAGTTCTCGCGCAAAGACATCAATGTAGCGATCGCCAATACACGCGGCCCTGAGTCTCTAGGTAACTTGGTAGAACGACTTGGACCATCGATCGAACCCACGACGATCAGAGAAGCATCGAAAGCTGAACTCGCAATTCTGGCTGTGCCGTTTGGAGCGGTTTCCAATGTCGCGAAAGCATTTGGTAAGTCGCGACCTCGCATCGTGGTCGACGCCACAAATGCGATCGACTTCCCTTCATTTACACCGACGGAACTCGGTAACTGTGATTCCAGTTCTGTAGTTGCGGATGCGTTTGACGGTTCGATTATCAAGAAGGCGTTCAACACGCTCCCCGCGCAAGTTCTTGAAGATTCACCTGAAGAAATTGGCTTACGCCGTGTGTTGTTCTTGTCTGGCGATAGCGAGAGGGCGAGTAACGAGGTATCTGAGTTGGTAGATCAGCTCGGATTTTCTCCCGTCTACCTCGGCAAACTGACGCAAGGTGGTCGGCTTCAGCAGTTCGGCGGCCCACTGATGCTCGAAATTTTTCTGCGACAAGACTGAGTGGCGCGAGGCGCGCGTCCAACATTCGCTTTTCACTCATAGGATTCCCAAGTTCTGAGCTGTAGGCCACAATTTCTGGCGCGCGCTGGTGTGCTCGTCGTGTGACGCACCTCACCGTAAACACGGAATTTCTCAGCCAACGATTCCGGCCTGGCGGCAACGGCGGCATGTGAGTCACAACGACAATTGAGGAGACTCGGGATATTGAACGTCATCATTCTGACACCTAGCAATCCCACACTCTCATGGTGATTTGGGGTAGGTGCCGGTTTGCTGCGCGCCGTCGGGGTATGGGGTTCGACTAAATTCCTTCAATCCACACGAGGTGTGCTGCCGTGATGAAAAAAATCCTTCCTGTTCTGGGAGCGTTGTCCTGTGCCGTAACCAGCGCATTTGCTGCTGAAGGCCCTGTGCCGACAGGCATTCCTCATCTGGATCATGTGTTTGTGATCATGATGGAGAATCACATTTACGGTCAGATCATGGGTAACCCGAACGCGCCGTTCACCAACTATTACGCGCGCAACGCCAATCTGGCGACGAACTATTTCGCCATCGCCCATCCGAGCCTCAACAACTATCTCGAAGTTGTCGGCGGCTCGAATTTCGGCGTGCAGAGTGACAATACCCCGGACTGGCACAACTTCTACTGCACCACGAACCTCGCTTCCGGCACGGTCAACACCGATACGCCGGCGAGCTCGAACGTTTGTCCGATTGCTGGTGTGGGCACCGATGCCGCTATTCCCGCGATCGACACGACCAACGAAACGCAGGGGGCGCCGGGGATGATGAACATCGACGGCGCCAAGTCGTACCCGGCTACCAAGGGCACGTCGGGCAAAACGATCGCCGACCAACTCGTCGCCGCAGGCAAGACTTGGAAGAGCTATCAGGAAAGCTTGCCACTGGAAGGCGCCGACAACGTGAACTACAGCGACAACGTCTTCACCAATAATACGAATTTCAGCGCGATCCTTCCGCCGCTGAAGCCGGCGCTGGCGCAGGCTGGCGTGGTCGCGCTGTATGCTTCCAAGCACAACCCGTTTGTCTATTTCCAGAACGTCCAGGAAGGCTGGGATCCGAACAATAGCCTCGACAACGTTGTGGGCTTTGAAGGCGCAAAAGGTCTCTACGCCGATCTTGCATCGGGCAATGTGCCAACGTTTTCGTTCATTGCGCCAAACCAGTGCAACGATCAGCACGGCCGCGGCAATTCTGACCAAAGTTGCGCCTACGACCCAAATGACAACGGCACGCAAGCGGGTTTGAATCCGGCACTGATTCTGCGCGGCGACCTGACCATCCGCACGCTGGTCAGCGCAATCAAGAGTTCGCCGGCGTGGACCAAGGGCAACAACGCGCTGGTCATCTTGTGGGACGAAAACGACTACAGCCTAGCTCCGAACGCCAACCAAGTTCCGGTGATTGTGGATACCAACTATGCTGCGGGCGGCGTGCAGAGCACCGTGTTTTATTCGCACTTCTCGTTGCTGAAGTCGCTCGAAGGCGGTTTCGGACTGCCGTGCCTCAACCATGCTTGCGACTCGGATGCGGTGACGATGAGTGATCTGTTCATGGGCAGCGGCCCCAAGCCGACCGGCCAGAACACCAAGCCCTCCGTCGGAATCCCGTCGGTTCCGGGGGCAACTCCGGATGTGGCGGCCAAATTGAGCCGCGAACTGTAAAAATAGAAGAAGTTTGATTGAAGCAGGCCTGCCTGCAGGCCTGCTTCAATTCGTCAGTCATCGATAAGTCGGGGTGCTACTCTTGCGCTGCCTTCTCGCAAATAGGTTCGCTCTGCTGTTCTCCGCGAAGTTTTCCCAGATCGAAAATCTTCGCCGCGCTGGATGACACAGCCTCGCACATGCGAACAACGATAGTAGATATTTTGGCGCCGACGATGTCCACGCTGGCAATCGCGCTGAATCGGGCGATTTGCGCCAAATCGAAGGCATCGGCGATGGCTTAATCGGCACTAGGTCAGATGGTGAAGGAGTACTCGATGTCCTACGGCACGACGGTACGAGGTGCGCGTCTTTCAGTTCATCAGTACATCCTGCGAGAGCAGACAACGACTGTTCCAACTCGAGAAACAATTAATTTCCTGAAAACGTGGGAAGAATTGTTTCAACTTCCTGGATTTGTTGACCGAGTGCCGACGGAGCTGATGACGGAGGGGAAGCTTCTCCGTTTCTACGAAATGGACCAAAGGGCCGGGCTTCGACCCTGCGGTATTGTGGAATGTTTGACTGACCATGGGTGCGGGTATGTCGTAGCCCTCCCGGACGGCCGAATCAGCCACATTGGAGGACCGTGCGGAAGAATTCTCCTTGGAACCAAATGGGCGAAGGCCAAATTCGCTTTTGGTATCGAGAAGCGCAAATGCAGGCGAGTTGTGGCGGTTCACGAGCAGCGCGCCCTGTTGGAAAAATTGATCACCGAATGGCCGGATCTGGAGCATGAAGACACCGCTTGGGCACGCGTTACGCTGAACAGCTTTGATGAATTGCCCGCTAGTATGCGAGTGGCTCTTGAGAGCGGGGCAATGAAAAACCGTGCTTTCATGCCAGGCTGCCTCTCAGGTATTCGACCCGATCGGCGGGTAGATATATTGCTGGACCGGAGAATTCCCGCACTGCTGAATGAAGCACGCAGGGCACTGGAAAACGTATCACTAAGCGCAGGGGAACTCGCTGCGCTAAGAAGACGATTGGAAGCGTTGCCTCAGGAGGTCGACTCTCTTATCTGTCAGCTAAGGCTGTTCGTTTCGCAGCGCAACCTAGACTTGCTCCCACTTTTACGTCCACTCAAGCAAGCCGGTATTCGGCGGGTCGAATACCTTCCCGGACCGCCACCTCAGTTCTACGTCGAACGGTAGTTAGTCTCCCTGTTCAATGCCTAGGCGGATATTTTCCACTTCATAACTCCTTCGCTAATTTATGGGCGGGAACACCCGGCCAAATTCGATTCAGTACCGGAAGTACTACCTTCCGGATGGGAGTCATCATTTCGTCAAAATTCCCCTCCATGCTGATGGGCTATCCCGCGATGGCCAGCAAGTTCATACCATGCCCGAATCGTTGCCGTGGTATTTACACTCTAGTAAGCGCAACGTTACCTGTCTTCTTCTGGGGATGTGCGGCATCTTGCTCGTCGGCGCGCTGTTGGGGGCCGCATCGGCAGAGAGTGGGCTGCCGGAAATAGCGATTGATCAGTGTCCGCGCCCGGCGTCTGGCGAGACCGTCCAGGAACCGGAAGATCTGCGGAGCCAAAACGGAGTTCTGACGCTAGATCTCGCGATTCACAACTATCGCGAGCCCGATGGATCCGCACGCTACTGTTATGTTTTACCGGATAAACATGAAGCGCCGACGTTGCGGTTGCATCCCGGTGACGAACTGATCCTCCGCCTCAAGAACGACCTGACGGTTTTGCCGTCGCTTGCCGACGTGGATTTCGGTGGCGGACCGATGTGTACGACTAAACCGAAGCCATCGTCGGATCCCTGCACGAGCAGTGCAATGACGGCCATTTCTACCAATGTCCATTTTCACGGTCTAACGCTTCCTCCGGTATGCCACAAGGACGATGTGCTGCACACGTCGGTACAGCCTACGGATCCCGTTTTCGAGTACCGGTTCCGCATTCCGGACAGTCAGCCTCCGGGCTTGTATTGGTATCATCCGCACATTCACGGCTTCAGCTCGAAGCAGGTGTCCGGCGGTGCATCCGGCGCGC
The DNA here is from genome assembly GCF_005503555.1 of Rudaea sp. 3F27F6. Classification (GTDB taxonomy): domain Bacteria; phylum Pseudomonadota; class Gammaproteobacteria; order Xanthomonadales; family Rhodanobacteraceae; genus Rudaea. Next base: position 120,743 of record NZ_SCNG01000008.1, on the reverse strand, counting down.
TCATTGTCGAAGGCCTGGAACGAACCAATCCCGTTGTTGCGGGTTTGCCGGAACGGGTTCTCGTCATTCGCGATCAGGACCTCATGAATCCCACTGCGCAGCCCTCGACGAGTGCGCCGGTTCCGCGACTAATCCTCGACCGTGACGGAGATACGATGAACAGCGGGACGGGCACGGGCCGTCCTGCCCGCGATCTATCGGTCAACTTCGTTCCCGTGCCGTATCCGGACTATCCGCCGGCGTCGATCGTCATGAAACCGGGGGCGCGGCAGCTATGGCGCGTCCTCAATGCTTCTGCGATCACGTACCTCGATCTCGCGCTGCTCTACAACGGCACTCCACAACAGCTCAACGTCGTCGCGATCGATGGCGCTGCAATCAATGGCACCGATCCAGGTAAACCGCGTGTCAGCGGGTTCACACACATCGCTCTACCACCTGGTGCACGCGCAGAGTTCATCGTGACCGGTCCACAGTACGGCATGAAGGGCGTTCTAATTACGAGTGCGGTCGACACCGGGCAGGCCGGCGAGAACGATCCCAACCGACCGCTTGCCTCCGTCATAGCGGCCGCGGATGCGCCGGAACCGAACTCGAAATTGCCGGTTTCGCATGAACCGTTACCAGACTCGAAAGTCCCTTGGCTCGGCTCTGTTCAGTCTGTGCGCGAGCGAAAATTCTACTTTTCCGAAACGCCGCAGGATCCCAACGATCCGAACAGTCCAACGGCGTTCTTTATTACGGAGGAGGGCAAGAAGCCAAAAGTATTCGATCCGATGGCAAAGACGCCAGACATCGTTGTGCAACAAGGCGATGTCGAGGACTGGATCATCGAAAATCGCACGCCGGAACTGCATGCGTTTCACATCCATCAAATCCACTTTCAGTTGATGGAATGGTCAGGCTCACTCGTGAATGAGCCGTTTCTGCGCGATATTGTGAACGTTCCTTACTTTACTGGACGCACAGCGAAGTACCCCAGCGTTCGCTTGCGCATGGACTTCAGGGACCCGGAAACGATCGGCACATTTGTGTACCACTGTCACTTGCTCGAGCACGAAGACGGCGGAATGATGGGAACGGTGCGGGTAGATCCACCTGCGCACGGTTCAGCTCATCGTGCCCACCATGGGTGACTGCACCGGCGACTGAGATTAAGAAGGCTTTAGCGGGTAGGGAAGGGCAGTAACTACGCTAAGCTGACGCTCCCAAGCGTGAGCGTGAGAGACGCAAATCTGACATCTTATTCTCGAGTCGACGCAATCGGAGCCCTACATATTCGACAGATGATATTGCGCCGGGAGGCTCTCACTGAGTGTTTCGATCGACGCAATCGCTTGTGCGGCATCCGGGCACGCCCCAAGTCGATCGAACACTGCGTGCGCCGCCCGTAGTTCTATGATCGCCGATACCTTGTCATCGAGATCACGCAATGAAGACGCCATATAAACGCGGATCCGGGCAGCATCATATGGTGCTTGCACTCTAAGCCATAGCTGACATGCTTCGCAAAGCTGGCCAAGCGCGGCCGACGCATTGCCCTCGGCGAGTGACGCAATTCCGACTGCGCTGGTAGCAAAGGCCTTGAGCGCAGTACTTGCATGTAACGCGGCGATATTTGTCAGTTCAATCGCTGCTGCTCTCGCTGTAGCCGCGTCACGTCCATTGGCTGCTATCCCTGCTTGCGCTTGAAGCAGGCGAGCACGGCGCAAGCTTTGAGGTGGGACTTCTTGAACTGCAGTACGAATCGATGCTGCTGCAACGTCTGTATCACCGCGTTCCAAATGAAGGAATGCGAGTCCCGGCTGCAGGCTCATTCCGAGTTCGTGAGCACGCTGAAATCGGTTGGCCGCCAATTCGATGTCGCCGCACCGCAATCGTACTAGGCCAATTTCATAGTTCGCGATTGCGCTGTGGGATAAGTCGATCCGCTCCTTTTCGGCGCAGGCGATGTTCGCCTCGCGTTCGGCCTGCGCCCAGCCGCCGCGTAGAGCAAAGAGCGGCGCTCGATGCGCACGGCAATCGCCAGGGAATCATGACCGGCCTGACTGGATTGGTCCAGAGCGAAAGTTAGTTTAAGCGGCAATAGGCAGGATGTGTAAAAGGGTTCTGGACAGGATGGTCCCTGATGCAGGTGGTCGGTAGTTCAACGCACTGTGTGGCCGAGTGGTGTTGTAGTGATGGCGCCACTGCTCGATGATGGTTCTGGCTTCGCGTAACACGTCTGATCAGCTTGCTCAGTTGTTCCTCGCCAAGTTGGCGGCAGCGAGCACAGTTACGCTCCTAAATCCACCTATCTCACCTGCAGCACAGTGGGCTAGTCAGGTGAATCAACCATCGCTAACAACAAACGTATGGATCAGGCTCCGCGTGTGCCAGTCGTTACAAGGGCATGCTGCGCCTCCGGTGGTCTCGCTGTGAGTGCCAATAATTCGTTCAAGCGGAGGCGCGAAAAGCCGAGCGCCGCTTAACTCAGGCGTTAGGCAAACTGCGGGAGGCGCAGTACCGACGCCCATTGAACATCCTCCCGAGGCGCTCGCGCTGCGCATCACTGTTGCGTATGGCAGACAGCAATTGAGTTTCTCGCGATGCCTTTCGACATTTGTTCTTGCTATTTATAGCCGTAGGCCTTCGCCAGCGTTTCATAGGCCGAGTTGATCTCGAGAGTGCGCTGCGCAAGCACCGATTTGACGGCATCTGGCAAATCCCTGGATTGATACCGGTCCGGATGGAAATCGCGCACTGCACGTCGCCACGCTTTCAGTAGTTCTTCTTGAGTAGGCTTTCCAGTCAGACTCAAAACGGTCAAACAGGCTTCGAGCTCAGGTGCGGGATTCGACAGGCCGAGACTAGAGATGAACTCGTGGAGGTCTACTTCTCTTGCGCCGAGCAGCCTCAGCATGTCTTTCATGCAATTGGCTTCGGCAGGGTTCACCAGCGCATCGGCAGCAGCGACATTAATGAAGAACTTGGCGACTTCATCGAGGTCGAGATGCGGCATCCGATACCTGAGTACCTCGGCTACATCACTGGTGGCCATATCCTGGGCGGGCTTCAGTAGTAGGCGCAGTTCTTCTAACTCCGTTTCGGAACCGCCGAACTTATCGCGTATGAGCTCGCGGAGGTAGCGAACCTCTTCCCGAACCAGTGGACCGTCGGACTGCGCCAGGATCTTGCCGAGCATGAGCAAAGGCTCAAGGTAGCGAACAATCGAGAACGGTCGTTTTATCAACTCCACGTGGAAGATGTCTTCTGTGACAGCCGCGGATCCATTAGCAATGCGCGCGCTGATAATCAGCGAGTCGCCCTCTGCGCCGAGAATAGCTCCGTGGGGCACGTAGAAATGACAAGAATCCCCTTCAAGGTCGCTTCCGAGAGAAAAATCGCCATCATTGTCGGCAAATATGCGGTGAGCGGCCTTTAAGAAGCCGCCATTTGAATTTCTGGCGTGAATTTGCAGGATCGCATTGGCTTGTGGGCGAAACCCCGTAAGAGATAGCCGCAGACCAACGTCGTCTTGCGAGTAGCGCCCCTGCAATCCCGCCGACGGAAAGGACTGGTCGGTGCGAAATGCCCTCCATACGGCGCCACCGAGGGCTACCGCGAGCGGAACCAGTAGATTGATAGCCATTGTCGTGTCCTCCCCAAATGGACGTGCGGCCTAGTTGCGTGTGTTTTTCAGCTTGATTGCGAGACGCCTGCCTTACCTACGCGAATACCAGCGTATTCTTGTGATTTATCACTTTTGTGACCTCCGCGCCACGCAGAGTTGTACCACCCCTGCGTGGCGATTCCTTTGGCCTGCTCAAACGGGTTGTCTTTCGACGACGGACCGCCGGAGAGCCCAGGCCAGCATGTCGGCACGCGAAGGCCTCTGGCTCAACGATGAACAGATGTTGGGGACGCAGTGACCCCCGCCCGTACATGCGGGCACGCATTGGCCTCTGCAGTGCGAGGTGCAACTCGACGCCGTTTCGTTGCCGCGATGGGCGTGATGGGAAGACGTAATCATGTGCTTTCTCCTTGGTTGAGGATTTGATGGATCAACATGCGCGACCGGTCAACACGATCTCGCTGTGTTTCGGCATCCTGCTCAGAAAAGATTCCTGAGTACGGATAGTGGTGCAGGAACACACCGAACAATCGCTGACAGTCCGCTGCGTACTTCTCGGTGTCGAGAATGTGGTGATGCCACAGGCGGTCGACGTCGCGTGTCGGAGCGATGTCAGATTTATTTGGAAAACTTCTCACCAATTGCAAAAATGCGCGGTATTCTCGTTCGGTCTCATCGACTTTGGCGATACTCCAGTTCTCGTCGCGGCACGCTTTGTACGCCACGCATTCGAGGTCCAGATAAAGAATGTCGTCATCGATCTTCATGTTGACCCTCGATTTAGCTGAGCAATTAGCTGTCGCCGCCAGTGCTCGCCGATGCGCCTGCGACGATCACGGCACCGATCGGACCACCAATGGCAAGGCCGATGCCCATGGCAATTCCCCAAAGCAGGCCGCGGATGACCAGTCTGCCGGGGTCCGGAGCCGTGTTAGGTTTGTTGTCGTTGTTTGACGTGTTAGACATGACAATCTCCGCTCTAGATAAGGTTAGTCGCGTCCGAAATGCTTTCGAACGCAGAGCCACTTTAGCGATGCCTGCACTTGCACAATAGGTCACGATCCGACACGATCTGAACATTGCGATCCGACATGACCGATCCCGAAGTCATACAGCGTTGGGACATGGGAGCGCCGCTCACAAAAGCGGAGTTCTACCTGCTTTCGGATCCGTCAATCGCGTCTGCGACTCGCGGTTTCGATGTCGAACACCGCGAACAACTTGCTTACTTGCGCATACGCACGTCAGACGTCCACACTGCGATCGGTACGTTCTTTGGGATCGGCAAGGCAGCGCTCTCTACCAACGATTTCTTGCGGGCGCTCGGTGGCTACGGTTTGGCGTTGCGTGCGCATATCTCAGGTTTCGGGCTCGCTCATCCGAACACGGCGACGTTGATAAGTTGGGTTGCGACCAGCCTCAGGTATTGTGGCGATCTGAGTGAAGCGCTTGCGCTACAAAGGGCGATTGTCGAGGACAATCGCTGGCGCCCTCGAGATCCATTGGGAAACATGATGGCGCGCGCGACCCTAGCACATATGCTGCTTGATGCAAATCAACCAGCCCCGGCGCGAGCATTGCTTGAGGCCGTACTTAAGGAGGCGATCCTTCACCTGGGTGCTGACGCGCCCTTCACCTTGTCAATTCGCAGTGATCTTGTCACACCGACCCTTCATTTGGGCGATACCCAATTCGCCATGGCGCATGCTGTGGCTGCCGAATCCGGTCTTCGAAGTGAATCCTCGCAACCGGAGTTGGCGCAGCTTGTTGCGCAGTCCAATCTCGCCAATGTGTATTTTGAGCGAGAGGACTTCGCAACCGCAAAACGTTTAGAAGAAGACTGTCTTGAGAAATTTCGTGCGCTCGTCGGACCGGAACACCACCGAACCCTGACAGCCGAGCATAACTTGGCGGTAACGCTGAAACGACTTCGAGAACTGGACCGCGCCGAGAGCCTCGCTCGGCACGCCGTGGAGACGTTGATACGACGTCACGGTCTTGTACATCCCGAGACGCTGCGCTCGCTCGACAATCAACTGTCGATCTGGTGGTTACAAGATACACCGCAACGTGGCCTACCTTTCGCGGTGAAGCTTCTGCCGATGCTGGGCGAGGTTGCATCATTCGGACGTATCTTGTTTCGTCTTGCGTCGCGACTCGCGGTCTGTGTGGGTGAGACCATCGCGTCGCTAGATTGCGCCTGGGAGGATCGGGAATTGGCATTGCGCGCGCTGGACGCCATGCCCGCCGCGAGTTCGGTCCTATGCGAAGAAGCGCAACTCTTGTCCTTCGATACGGATGAGATCGCGTTGGACGATTTTCTTGCGTTCCACGATTGGTGGAGCAAGATCGCCGCGTTGAATCGTCCGTCGATGCTGCTGCAGGCGGTCGCCCCTTTGCATGGAATCCACGCCTGGTCGAGCGCGGCCGACTGCTTGCAGGACACAAGCATGGCAGTACCCGCGATTCAGGCGCAGCGGCGAGAATTCATTGCAGCGCGGGACGCGCTCAATCACCTGCGTTCGCAACTCGCGGCGGCTTGGAGCGAGCGCCATCGAGGCATCGAGGAAACACAAGTGACATCGGTGCTTCTGGAACGAGAGCGCAACGCGATTGCTCGCTTCCGGAACGCACGCATCGATCTATCGACAGTCGACGCCTCGTTCGCAGCATTGTCTTTTCATGACATCTATGCGCAGTTGCCCCATATCAGTGACTGGTTGCAGCCGGACGAAATATTGGTATTAACCCTGAGCTTAGGGCGCGCTCCAAACGCGCCGAGTGCTGCACTGGTGCAGCGATCGGATGGGCGAAGTGTGTTGATGCCGTTGCCAGGTTTTGGGGATCTGGCGGGTGCTGCCGGCCATGCCTCCCGCCGATTGGGCTCCGGAATGCGGGGTGGCGGCACTGGCGATCGTGGAGTCGGGCAAGCCGCGCCGAGTCAATCGTTGGCGGAATTGCGCGGGTCGATCAATGCTGCATTCTGGCAACCCTTGTGCTATGCACTTACTCGACTGCACGTCTGCCCCACGGCGTTCACGTCGCTCCACGTGGTAACTGCCCCGATGCATCACTCTATCCCGCTCGAAAGTGCGAACGAGGACTTTCCAGCCTTCTACTACTGCGGACTTCCGGCGTTCGTTCGACTGCGCCGAAGGGAACGCTCTGACCCTACGGCTAGCAGTGCGTTGTTGGCTTACGACGTGGCCTGGAGCACGGCACAGCCTATTCCGTTTGTTCGCGCGGAAGCACAACTTGCCGAAGTCGTGCTTGCCTGCAAAGGCACGGTCGAGCAGGCCCCGCTCGATGAACTGCCTCACCGTTCCGCAGCGCGCCTCCTGCTAATTGGTTGTCACGGCGACGTTGGCGGCACCGCCCAAGGACGCCATGGCACCCTTCTTTTGGATGCTCAGACGAACCGTTCGATGAGCACTTATGAAGGCACGGCGATCGGTGCCAAGTATGAAGAAATTATCGTTTCGTCCTGCCTTGCGGGATTGGTCGGCAAGGCGCGTTGGGGCGATGCGCTGGGCTTGGTTCCCCTCTGGCAAACCTGTTCCGTAGCGACAGTCGTTGCCTGTGTTGCACCGGTCCATGATTTCTACATGCCCTTGCTCACCACGCTGTATCTACATCACCGTCTTCATCGCACCGAGTCTTCCGTAGCGTTGCGTCGCGCCAAGTCGGAATTGCTAAGCGGCGAATGGCCGGAGCCGTTTTGCCAGGCAGTCCGAGTGGTCTATCGCAGCGAAATGGAACACGTGCTGACGCGCGGCGCGCAGGGGCAGCACACGGATGTCTGCGCACGCATTGCTCTCGGTTGGCCCCTGGTATCAGCTGTCAAGGACGAATTGCGAAACCACTTACTGGACGCCGACAAAGGAAACGCAGCACTCCGCGCGCTATTTTCCAGTGTTTCGGCCCGAAACGCCTGGATTGATGCCGGTCTGACGGCGCTGATCGACGAGCGCTGGAGTCGCGCGACAAGTGCAGATCCTGTACACCATATGATTCGAACCGCCCTCGAGCACATCTGCGCGTATACCGTTTGCTATGGCGGGTCATCGGCAATGTATGGGAAGCAATGAGGAAGATTCACAATGAAAATACCTTATTTGGGCGAGAAACTGAAAATTCTTTACGCGTCGCGTCGCAATCCTGATGTCACGAACGATTCCCAGCTGGCGCAGATGCTCGGTGTCGCGCGTTCCACCGTGTCCAGTTGGAAAACGGGTAGCGGCGGCATGACGGCCGAGGCAGTTCCGGACGAACACTTCCGTCCCCTGTGCGAGATATTCGGTGTCGACGCCGTGGCCTTTCTGAATCCATCTTTGGGACGATTTGAGACTCACGCACAGCCCGAGCGGAGTGGCTGGACGCTGCTCTTGCGCGCGTCGGAGTTGGATTCTGGCGCACTGCGCATCGAACGCGAGAACGACGGCATGCGGGGCATCGCATGGCAACAACGACCGAATGATCGCGTGGGCGAAGTGCTAGCACTTGGGACAGCGTTTCGCTTGGCCATGCGCGTTCCGGCAGACAGTCTGTTGCTGTTGCTGCTCCAGGATCCAACCGATGTTCAATGTATCGACTTGCGCGCCGCGCTCGGCCAGAACTCGTTCCGAGCGCCGGCTACCGAGTTCTTTGTCCCGGCGCTAAAGTTTTCCCCGTACGTCACCACGGACACGATCGGTGCGCACTGCTGGCTGGTAGTCATGGAGCAGACACAAACACCTTGGCGAGAGAGTTTGATCGATGATCTACTCGCCGCAGAATCAGCCGTTCGCGCAAAGGCTTTCCTCGACCTCGCTCACCAAATCGATCGCCGTCAGACAGCGCGACTCGGAGAAGCGCGGGTGATTCGCTGCCCGTTCGAAGTGGTAAGGCGCTGATTGTCATCGTTCACGATGCCGCACGAAGGACGATAACTATTCGCTCAAGCGGGCTGTTGTGGCTAGCTCTCACGCTATCATGCGGTATGTGACAGAGGTCGTTTAGCTCAAGCGCCAGGGTTGCCTGTGAGAATTTGTCGCCCCTTTCTAGCCACCTTTCTGTTTCTCTGTTGCGCGCTATATCTTCGCGCAGCAAAGGGCTCCGTTGTGCGGGAGTGGGTGACCTCGCTGCTCGGGTATGAGTGGCGAGCAATTGTCGAACACGCCCTTGCCGGCCTTGGTCTACCTCTAATGCTTTCTCTGCTTCTTTTCGGCGTATTTCGGAATCTGGGAAAACACCCTTCAAGTGACCGCGCGCAGCAAATCATGCTGCTCTGTATCTTTGTTTTGTTTGCAGCCGGGTACGCGGTCGGTAGCTATTTGTTCGAACAGGGTCAGGCATTCTCAGGAGTTTACGGAGGAGCCCCTCGTGGATATTTTCAGTACGGGCAATGGTATGCAGACATCATGGGCTTGATCCTGGCAGCTGGCTATGTGCTTTTGGAGATCGCAGATCATCGCAGGCAATCTAGCAATTCATTCAAACCGATGCCGCCTCGCGGCGTGGCCTAGGTCAGTTGTTGGGGGCAGAACATGCGTGCTATTGGTGCATCGTGGAAGCACCTCCTGCAGCCTATCGAGCGGGAGTCGCTTGGGTTCGAGGCGTGGTTCACGGACGCCGAGGCGAAGCAACTGATGCATGGCTTCGTGTCCAAGCAGATGGAAGATAAATGGTTCATCTACTTCGAGGATGGTTGGCTTCGGTTTCATCGGAGTTGGACAGGCGCCTACATTTACGCGCTGCGACTCGATGGATCGCCTGCTGGGGTGCGAGTCGCGGAATCTTGGGTGAACAGAAATCGCTAGCAGTACGCGGCGACCGACACCGCCTACGACAGAAAGGTGGTGCGCTTTCTGGTAGATGCATTCCTCTTGAAGAAGCTTGACGCCGTCTTTCCGATGCCTGCCGGGGTTGCTAAGACACCCAAAGGAGTTGTTCAGCACTCCTGCGTTGGTCGGTCATATCCTGAGTCAACGGGCCCCAATAGGCGCCAGTGACACCCACATCGATGCCGTTCTTCACCGCTTGGAATTTGTCGATCAAAACACGGCGACGTTCTGATTCATCGGCACGCATCATGAGATCGATGATGCGCATCATTTCGCGGATCCAGTCACGGGCAACATCTACCGACGGTTCAAACGACGAGCCAGCGTCACTTGCCCACACCGCGTCGTAGTTGTTCCGTACCGCTTCAAGCGCCATGTTGTCGTACGTTCCGCCATCGGCAAGCAGTGCCGTGGTGTGGAAGTCCGCGTCGCCCAAGAGGTCGGAGATATCCTTTACGCCGCTTTGATCCTTCGCAGAGTCGAACTGCATGCCACGAAGATCAATCGCGAGCGGCGCGAAGAAGGGAGGGAAGGCACTCGACGCGGCCACAGCGCTCGCCAACGATATCTGAGGCGACTTCGTAATTCCGATGCGGTAGTCCCCAGCATCTTCTTTGGAAAACCAGAAACGAACATCCGATTGCATGCTCGTCGCGTTGAATACGAACCGTGGCACCGATCCCGGCTTTGAGTCAGGAAGATCCTGCAGCGTCTTTTCGCCGAACAGGTGCTCCTGTAACGCTCCGACAAGTTCGTCGCTTACATGCTTGAAGGGGTTGATGAAGCCAGTTAAGACGCTTGGAACATCGATAGACTTCGAGCAGAAGGCAATGAGCGGCACAGTGAATTGATCTTTGAGGTTCACCGTCACGGTCCCGTTGAATTGAAGCTTCGACCATTGTGCAGCGAGGTAGCCATTCGCGATGGAACCGCCCGATACGCTTAGAGGCATGCGAGCTTCGGCAGAAGCCCAAATTCATTGAGGCGCGCGAGCGCTCCGATCTGAAACAGCGTGGAGCGAAATCCACCGCCAGACATCGCAAGGGTAGGGCCTTTGAGAAGGGACATGCCGGCAGTCCTCTTGTCAGTTCCAGGAATAGATGTGGAAATTCGAAAATGGATGCAATCACAGTTTGCGACTGAAGGAATTTCAGTCGGAGACCGCGCAGGCTTCAGGTCAGGTGACGTTTCTCGATACTTTCGTGGCAAAGTTCGTTAAGCGGCGATGACGCTCGCACGAAGAATCGGGCGCCGTGCTCAGACACGCCGTTTCTTGGCGGCTTTTCGTGTTGCTGTGTTCTTCCGCGACGAATTTTTGGCTGCCGAAGCTGAGGGGGCTCCGGGTGCACTCAAGGCGTTTGGGACATACCTATGTGCCTTCCAGTCGTACTCAAAGTAGTCGATCAGCGTGTTGCCTTTGCTATAGGGATCCTGCGGTCTGGGTACGGTGTAGTAACGGCCGATGATGAGTTGGTCCGTGACTTCCAGTCGCAGGAAGCCGAAATGATCATCGCAGTAGCGCTCGAGCGTCACCTCTTCGCCCTGCTTGTCCTGAAAAGTCGTGGGCGCGATCAGTTTCTGGCCATCGACCTTAGCGATGGCATGCAGGTTGTGATAGCCGCCGGCTCCTGTGACGAGGTAGGGAATCGTGGTTCCGTCAGGCATGTGTTTACTGATGCGTTGCATGTCGTGGACATGCCCGGCGAGGACCATGTCTGCGTGTCTGCCTGCTTCCTCGAACGCTGTCTCAAGCAGTTGTTTCATATGGGTGCTGCCCGAGTGGAAGATATCGGCGGAGTAGATCGGATGGTGGAGCGTCAACAGCAGTGGCACATTGGTGGGCAGGGATTTCAATTGACTAACGAGCCATTCCTTCTGGGGTGAGCGCACGTCGCCTCCCTCAGGAACGTTCGAATAGAGTCCAAGGAAATTGACCATCGGCGTCCGCAGAGTCCAGTACACGTTCGGCTGGGTCATTGTCGTGCGACCGGTATCACCCGCTTCAGGCAGAAGCTTAGGCGAGTCCGAACAGAAGAATCTCACAAAGCCATCGAGAGTACTTCCCGATGGCATATTTTCGCCATCGTGGTTGCCGGGGACTGCGAAGATGGGCGCCTGGTAATGTTCGTAGGGTTGGAAGAACTGGGCACGATATTGATCGGGCTGACCGTTGAAATAGACGCAGTCGCCGAGTATGTACAGGAACGCGGGGTTATCTGACGGCCTAGCGCCCGTTTTGAAATCGGCTTCCATGCCAGTGGCCACGAGTTGCTGCGGCACCGCGAAATTGATGCCCCCCAAGTCTGCATTGATGTGGAACGTGAGCTTGCGGGCACTGACGATGTCCGCCAGTTGGGCGGGCTTGAGCAACGATGCGATATCGAGTTGGAAGGGTGGGCTGCCCGTCGGTGGTGGCAGTGGACGAAAGTGAGTGTCCCGGACCTCCTGAGGCGTTTCCACGTGAGTATGAAAATTGCCGTCGCCGGATGGACGTGGTTTACCGAACTGATGACTCTGCTTGGGCTTGGACATGGCTTCATTCCTCTGTCAGGTGAGGCGCTGCGCATGATTAACGCCTATCGTCTTCGGCTGGACTCCACGCTGCGAATTACATGCGCAATGAAAGGCTGGTTGCCGCCGAGCATGACGGCAGCTGGTTGCGTCGATACTTGCTTAGTTCAGACATTACTCGACCTGAAAATAGGTCCCCGAACTACCGCTGAAGATAGTCCGACTTCAAAACAAGGGAGTTCTGTAAGCAGCAAGTTGTTGCACTGCACGACGGGCAAGGTTCTTTCCTTAAATCTTTGTGGCCCTTTTCCCTAAGGGCAAAGATGCCGCCGCTCCTAAACCGCAGTTGCGCATCAATGATAACGGGGCGAATATGCCCAAATTTTTTTAACTAATCTGCCAATTGGTTCGAGAAATCGTGTAGGAAAATATCGATTTGCGTTGTAGTAAATTGCACATATTCGCCATCTCTTCGACGATCGTCACCACCGGTGTCGCCTGCATGGCAAGTGTGTAGCTGGTGTTGCTCACCTAGCAGGAGGAGTGAAGCATTTGAGGTGATCACCATGAGCATGTACGCCAAAGTACGCTGGATGTGTTTTCGGGAGAAGACCCGATCAGCGAGATCGCGCGCCGAACCACGCTATCGCGCAACACGATCAAGAAGTGGATCAAGGAGTCGATTCGCGCCGAGCTGAAGTACACGCGGTCCCTTCGTCTGATACGATAAAACCATTCTTCAGCGCCTACCTTGGTTTCCGAGTAGTCACGCTATCCGCAATGGACGATCGTTCCTCCATGCAAGCTTCGTCTCGGCAGTCCGCGCCGCAATTCTCTCCATTGTTGCCGGCCGGGGTCGCCGCGGTCGAGTCGACGACAACGGTCTCCGATGCGACCTTGACCGTGACGGAACGAGCACTGATCGCTTCCGCCGTACCAGACAGAGTTCGGGAGTTCGCCACTGGCCGCTGGTGCGCGCGGCACGCGCTCTCAAAACTCGGAATCGTCGGATTCTCGCTGTTGGCGGATCAGAGCCGGGCACCAATCTGGCCTGAAGGCATTGTCGGAAGCATTACCCACGTGAACGGATTCTGTGCGGCGGTGGTTGGTCGCACCGACGAGTTCGCCGGCATCGGCATCGACGCAGAGCACGAGTCGTGCGTTACTGCCAATTTGTGGCCGCATCTGTTCACCGCGGAGGAACGCGCCTGGCTCGTGCAATTGCCCGACGAGCAACGCCATCGGATGGCTGCCTTGTTGTTCAGCGCCAAGGAGTCGTTCTACAAGTGCCAATACCAGTTCGCAAAAGAGTGGCTCGACTTCACTTCGGTGCGTGTGATCGTTGAAGGAGATCGTTGGCGAGTGAGCCCAGCTTCAACCGGATCGCTCGACTGGATTCGTGATTCGTTTAGCGGTCGTTTCGCGTTCGCAAATCAACGCGTTCATACGAGCTTGGTCGTCCGCGCAGCGCGTTGATTGATTCGTGATCAGGGGTTATAGTAACTTAATTGGCAAGACAGTCACAGTTGCATCGCAAAGTCACTGGTATTGTAGGAATCAATTGCTCATAGAAGCGCACGGGAAACGATTCTCTAACTAGAATAAGGGAATGCGATCTTGGAATGCCTGACGACAACCCGCGATGGCGTACAAATACGCTACTCCTGCAGTGATTTTTCGTCTGCGAAGCCGGCTCTCCTGTTTATCATTCCGTTCGGTCTCAAGCTCGACCTCGCGCAGCCATTCATCGATCGCTTCAAGGATTTCTTCCGCGTGATCTGCTGGGAGGCGAGATTGATCCTCGCACCGGCGGAACATCCGGTGAGTCAGAAGGAGCTCACGGTCGAGCGCCATGTCGCCGACCTATTTGCCATTCTGGATGCCTGCGAAGTCGAGCAGGCCCACATCGTGGGCTATTGCTCGGGCGCCGGGATTGCCTTGGCCGCGGTGAACGTCAACCCGGATCGATTCGACGCGTTGGTGCTGGTCAGCGGCGACTATGCCTTGCTGAGTCAATCGGCTTGCGTCACGCAGTTCGGTCGCGACATCGACAGCCTGCTGCCGATGGCTTCGAAAGACCGGAAAACGGCTCAGTTCATTCTCGAGCGCTTGCCGGACCAACACAAACTGTTGAGCGCGCGCCAGGTCCCCGAAGGCATCAAGTTGCCGTTTTCCCAAGCTCATTTCTTTCAGCGCTACGCGCTCAACTACCTGTCGTATCGCTCCACGAACTTTCAGGAGCTTGCATCGACGGTCAATAACCGCACGCTCCTGATCGCCTGTGAGCGAGATTTGCAAACCAACATTCACAGCTCGATGCAAATCCAGAAACACATGAAGAACTCTTCGATCGTCATCGAGCCCGAAGGAGATCATTACGAATTGTTGCGTGACGCCACCCGAGTCATGGGGGTCACTCGCGATTTCTTGACCGGAGCGTACGAAGGTGTCGCATAAGAACAATCAGCACGCGTCGATCTCGCGCATATTCGAAGCCGAGGCTTCTAAGCGCCCGCAGGCCGTTGCCCTGAGATGCGCCAGCGTCGCGCTCACGTATGCGGAGCTCAACGCTCGCGCCAATCAGGTCGCACATCACTTGTCCGCGTGCGCAGTCGCTCGGGGCGACGTGGTTGCCGTGATGATGTCGCGTTCTCCGGAGCAAGTGGTCGCGATTCTGGCCGTCCTCAAGTGCGGTGGCACCTATCTGCCCCTGGACGGCAACAATCCCGTGGCCCGCAACTCGAAGTGCTTGAATGCCGCTCGAGTCAGCGTGGTGATCGCGGATCACGAGATCCATGAATCGCTGGCGCTGGGCAGACACATCGTCGACAGCCGCTCGGCGGATCTTTTCTCCGCGGAGAATTCCGACAACCTCGAGGTCGAAGGGGAGCCTGACGATCCTTGCTACGTGATGTTCACGTCGGGTTCGACGGGTCAGCCGAAGGGAGTTGTGGTTCCCCATCGCGCTGTCATTCGCCTAGTGAAGCAATCCAACTACATCGAAGTTTCGGAACACGACAGCATCCTGCAATTCGCGCCGCTCTCGTTCGACGCATCCACCTTCGAGATCTGGGGCGCGCTGCTGAATGGCGGCACGCTCGTGTTGTACTCCGGCGCGACGTTCGACCCCAGTCTGTTTGCCAGGGAAATCCGTGAACAGCGGATAACGATCCTCTGGTTGACCGCCGCGCTGTTCCATTTGATAGCCACTCGCTTCCTGACCTCGCTGAAAGGAATCAAGGTTCTGTTGGCGGGCGGTGATGTTCTCTACCCGAAAGTGGTCAACAAGGTCCTGGATGCAATGCCAGAGCTGGTGCTCATCAACGGCTACGGACCGACGGAGAACACCACGTTCACCTGCTGCCACCGCATGACGACGGCCAATCGCCCGACCGAGTGCGTGCCCATCGGCACCACGATATCCGGAACCCAGGTGCACATCCTCGATGAGGCGCTGCAGCCGGTCACGAACGGTGAGATCGGCGAGCTGTACGCCTCCGGCTCAGGTGTGGCGCTGGGCTATCTAAACGATGACGGACTCAGCACTGCTTTCTTCCGCAATCCGTCCATCGCAGACGGCTTGATCTACCGCACCGGCGATCTGGTACTTCGCAACGCGAACGATGAAATCGAATTCCGAGGGCGCCGCGACCATCAGATGAAGATTCGCGGCTACCGGGTGGCTCTGGAAGAAGTGCAGGCCGCCTTGCTGAAATTGGATCACGTGGTGGACGCCGCCGTGACGGTGGAGAAATTCGACAACGGTGATCAGCACTTGATTGCCGACTTGTTGCTGGATGCGGAAGGCGCGACCACGGTGGCCGAAGTGAAGCGGGCACTGGCCGAGGAGGTGCCGGCCTACATGGTTCCCGACTTGATTCGTTTGAGTACCAATCTGCCGATCAACATGAACGGCAAGATCGATCGACAACGCATCAGGGAGTCCGCTGTTTCAATGGCTGATGCACCTAACTAGCAAATGAATGCAAATCGTTTTAGGAGAGAAAAATGTTGGATGCCGATGTACGCAGCATTGTCCTAGGCGTGATTCAATCCAAACCAAGCTTGCAGAATCTGCCTGGCGACCAGGATTTCTTCGAGGCGGGCATGTCGTCACTCACCGTGATCGACATGCAGCTACAAATCGAGGAGAAGTTGGGCGTGAGTGTTCCGTCTTCGCACCTCATGGCCAATCCGATGATAGACGGATGGGTCGTGGCCTATATCGAAGCCAAGTCCGCGGTCAAAGTCGCCGCGGTTGGCTGATTTTAAACTCAACGGAAGTATTGGCCCGCAATTGCACGGAGGTAGCGGATTCACATGAACAAAAAATTTGGTTTGACGCAGGAACAACAGGCGAGCTTTAGAGCGAACGGTTTTGTCGGCCCATTCGATCTGTATGACGCAGACGAGATCAAGGCCACGTACAAGCGCATTCGCGCGGAACTGTTCGATCGATCGCATGCCGCCTACGAACTGGACAACAAGAGCGTTATCGCGGGCTACGACCGCCACTTGGATGTCAATGATTTGAGCGAGCACATCATGCGCCGCGAAATCGTCGACAAGGTGACCGACATCCTCGGCCCCGATTTGATTTGCTGGCGCTCCGAACTGTTCCCCAAGTACCCGGGTGACGAAGGAACTGATTGGCACCAGGCCGACACGTTCGCGCATGCCTCGGGCAAACCCCAGATCATCTGGCCGCAGAATGATCGGTTCGGTGGCGCGATCACCGTTTGGACGGCGTTGACCGACGCCTCCGAAGAGATGGGCTGCCTGCGCTTCATGCCCGGCACTCATGAAGAGATGTTCTACGACGAGTCCAAGGGCATGAAGTACGAGCCGGAGAACGTCAACAAGCTCGAGAAGGACGGCATCAAGCGAGGCTTCTTCGGCTACGACTACCGTAATCTTCAGAAAGATCCGGATTGGCGTCCGGATGAGTCGAAGGCAGCGTCGATGCAGATGCGCGCGGGTCAGTTCGTGATCTTCTGGTCGACGTGCATGCACGCGTCCCACCCGAATTCCACGACGGACAAAACCCGCCTGGGCTTCGCTGCCCGCTACGTTCCTGCTTCAGTGCACGTCTACCCGGATTCCGACCACGTGGAAGAGTACGGCAGCCGCATCTCTCTCGATAACTTCGGGGTGGTCGTGGTCTCCGGCGATGACCCTTCTTCCCACAACCGGGTGGTAAAGCAGAATCGTCGCGGCCTCAAGTTCGCCCAGCTGTAGTCGGCGAGGCTCATGCGTTTGGGAAAGATCCGGTCTGCGTGAAGCGCAGATCGATCTCTTCCCTCCCGCGGCGGCGACGTGCCGCGTCGCCACACACACGTATTTGTGTGGTCAGGGGCTTCCGACGCACAGCATGTCCGCGACGTGCGGAGCCAAAAGGATGAGGTCGCCTTCTTTGCAGGCTGCCATCG
Source organism: Rudaea sp. 3F27F6 (assembly GCF_005503555.1). GTDB lineage: Bacteria > Pseudomonadota > Gammaproteobacteria > Xanthomonadales > Rhodanobacteraceae > Rudaea. The sequence goes on along the minus strand of NZ_SCNG01000008.1, from coordinate 103,368 downwards.
AGCAAGTTGGAAAGGGAAAGCGGCACGGGGGAGCAGGGCCTGTCGATGAATCTCGTTCAGCGTCTTTATCGGATCTTTCGATCCCACGCAGTGTTGTATTCGTTCACGGCGATCGTGATCGTCCCGGTCTCGTTCGGGCTCTATCAAGTTCACCGTTCGCTCGCGGCAACGCTGCCGGAATCGCAAGGCAGCCGGCTGTTGACTGGAGTCCACTCCGAAGTGCGCATCGCCCGCGATGAAAGCGGTGTGCCTTCCATCACGGTCGACAACGATCGTGACGCCTTCTTTGCCATGGGCTACGTGCATGCGCAGGATCGCCTGTGGCAGATGGAGCGGCAGAGGCGAATGGCGCAGGGCAAGTTGGCCGAGGTGTTCGGCAAGAGCGCGGTCCGGATGGACATTTATATGCGCACCCTGGGCCTCTACCGCAATGCCGAGCTCTCAGTCGCCGCACTGACTGAACCCGGTCGGCAGTCATTGTTGGCATATGCCGCGGGTGTCAACGCGTGGTTGTCGGAAGGGCATCCTTTGCCCGTCGAGTTCCGCTTGCTCGGCATCAAACCCGAGCAATGGCGCGTCGCGGATTCGCTGGCGGTGGTCAAACTATTCGCGCTCAGTTTGTCGGGTAACTATCAGCAGGACCTCAATCGATATCTCGTGGCGCAAAACCTGCCGGTCAAGCAGTACGAAACATTGTTTGGCCGGCACGAATCGCCGCCGGAGAGCGGCGTGGCAGCCACGCCATTTCGCCAGACACAGATGGCGGCGCTCGGCGAAGTCTTCACCGAAGCCGAAACCCGCTGGCGCGTGGGCGGCAAGCAGATTGGCAGCAACGCCTGGGTCGTCGCGGCGAAATTTTCGCCGAACGGTCTCGCCACGATCGCCAATGACCCGCACCTGGGGCTCGACATGCCCTCGTTGTGGTACGCGGTGGAAATTCACGGCGCGCGCTTGCGCGCGTCCGGCATGAGCCTGGTCGGTCTGCCCGTGATCATGCTCGGTCGGAATGAGCACGTTGCCTGGGGTGCGACCAACATGATGGCCGACACCATGGATCTGTATTTCGAGGAAGTGAACGCGGAGGACAGCACTCTGTATCGCCGCGGAAATGCCTGGAAAAAGTTCGACAGCCATGTCGAAACGATTCAGGTGAAAGCGGATTTCCCGGCCGTACTGCGCGAAACCCTGGCGCCCGTGAAGATCCTAGTGCGTCGCACGGACAAGGGGCCGGTCATCTCGGATGTCACGGGTGTTTCCGAACAACCGTTGTCACTCGGGTGGGTGGGCGACTCCGCGCAGGACACCTCGTACGAAAGCTTTTTCCAGCTGAACTACGCCGGTGACTCGAAAGCAGTGGGCACCGCCATGCGGAGCCTGCTCTCGCCAGCGCTCAATCTGCTGTACATCGACGACCAGCAAAACATCGGATACCTCGGCGTCGGAAAGATCCCGCTGCGCGGCCGCGGCGAGGGCATGACGCCCGTGCCGGCCTGGGACGAGTCCGCTGGTTGGCGGGGTTTCATCCCCGACGAACAGATGCCGCGGAGTTTCAATCCGGAGTCCGGCTACATCGTTTCGGCTAACAACCGCATGATGGCCGCCGACTATCCCTATTTCGTTTCGGGCGACTTCGCCCAGCCCGAGCGCGCGCAACGCATCGAGCAACTCATCCAGGAGAAGATCGCCAGCGGACAACCGCTTTCGATCGAGGATCACGAAGTCTTCCAGATGGACACGCTCGATCTGGAAGCGAAAGCGATGTTGTCCGAGTTCGCCGCCGTGAAACCCGACAATGACGAGACGGCGCGAATGCTGGAGTACCTGCGCAAGTGGGATGGCAATGCCAGTTCGGAAAGCATCGCGGCGACCATCTTCTATTCTTCGATGCGTCATCTGCGGTCGGACTTGTTCTCTGAAAAGCTGAAAGGCTTCTGGGGGAATGTCCGTCTGCAGCGCCGGATGAATCAGATCGTCGCGGACATGGAACCCAAGTCCGTCCGGCGAGCGCTTCACGATACGGAGTTCGATTGGTGTGACCGCCGGGACACACCGGAGCACGAGTCCTGCGAGACCATCAAACTCGAAGCTCTGTCCGAAGCCGCGCGGGAGCTGACTCGCCTGCTGGGCTCGGACATGGATGACTGGCATTGGAGCAGCGCGCACAAAGCCATCTTCCGCCACACGCCATTCAGTGATGTGAAGGGGCTCGATTTCCTCTTCGAACGCCGCGCGCCCGCGGCCGGCTCGCCGAACACCGTCAATCTTTCCGGTTTCAGCTACAGCGAAAAAGACGGGTACGTGCAAATGAGCGGACCCGCATTCCGGCAAATCATGCGACTCGGTTCGACGTCGGCACCAGGACAGCACTGGATGATGAATTCAACGGGGCAGTCGGGGAATGTCATGAGCGAGCACTACGACGACATGTTGGAGAAGTTCGCGGCGGGAAAATACGAGGCTTGGCCATCAGCTTCGACGACCAGCCACACGCTCATCCTGAAGCCCACCGCCGCTGCTAACTAGGACGCGCGTGAAACTATTCAACATCCTGATCGACGAGGCACCACTCAAGGTGGTGCTGTCGTTGCTGCTCGGGATCCTGGCGGGCATTGGTTACGCGTTGCTGATTCCGCTCGTCATGAGCAGCCTCGAGACCAGTGGCGACTTTCCAGCGCTGAACCAGGGCAATATCTGGTTCTTCTCCTTCGAGGTCAGTCATTTTCGATTCGCGGCCCTGTTCTTCCTCTCGTGCATCGTGATCATCGTGGCGCGAACCTACTCGCAGCTGTTGCTTTCGTGGGTGGCCATCGATGCCACCTCGCAACTGCGTCGGAAGTACTACGACACGATCCTGCGCGCGCCGCTCGAAAAGCTGGAGAGGGTAGGTAGTCCGCGCCTGATCGCCTCCATCACCACCGATGTGAAGACGGTGATTCAGGGCGCCCAACATCTGCCGGATCTGCTGATCGGCGGAGTCACCGCGCTCGGCATGCTCCTGTTCCTGATGTACCTCAATACGAATTTGTTCTGGTTCGTCTGCAAGGCGATCGTCTTCGGCGCGATCACTTTCCAGATTCCGCTGCTGCTCGGGAGTCGTTTCTTCCGTCGCGCGCGCCACAAGATCGACGTGTTGCACGAAGGGATCCGGGGGAACATCCAGGGCGTGAAAGAGTTGAAGTTGTGCGCGGAAAAGCGCCACGACTACATGAACGAAGTGCTGCTGCGTTCCGAAGACGAGGTGCGCAGGGCCAACAAGCGCGGGCTGACCATCCTGCGATCCGCCATGAACTACGGCGACATGATCAGCTTCTTCGTCATCGGGTTCTCGGCGTTCATTTTCGTGAACCGCTATTCCGTCTCCGCGGAAGAATTGACCGGAGCCATCATGGTGCTGCTCTACATCAGCGCTCCGATCAGCGTCGTCCTCAGCGCGATTCCGGACCTTGTGTCGGCCAATGTTTCCTTGAAGACCGTGGACAAACTGTTCTCCGAGATGCCGCACGAGGAGATCGCGCAGACGGTGCAGGTGCTGCCGCCGTGGCAAACGCTGCACCTGCGGCACGTGTCGTATCGGTATGAGGTTGACGGAGAACGAGGCGGCTTCGCCGTGGGCCCGATCAGCTTCGAGATCCACAGGGGTGAGACCACCTTTATCGTGGGCGGCAACGGTTCGGGAAAATCCACCGTCGGCAAGCTCATCACCGCTCACTATTTCCCCGAAGCGGGAACCCTGAGCCTGGGTCAACAACTGATAGACCGGGAATGGATCGCGACGTACCGGAATCAGTTGTCGCTGATATCCGCGGATTTCTATCTGTTCGATCGGCTGTTCGGCGCGGCAAAGCACGCGAATGAGGCAACGATCCAGAAATATCTCGAGTGGATGCAGCTCGACCACAAGCTCACCCTGACGAATGGCCGCATCTCGACGCTCTCTCTCTCCGACGGACAGCGCAAGCGGCTCGCCCTAGTGGTCGCGCTCCTGGAAGACAAGTCGATCTATCTATTCGACGAGTGGGCGGCGGATCAGGACCCGGAATTCAAGAAGGCTTTCTATCACGACGTGCTGCCGTACCTGAAATCTAGGAACAAGGCGGTGGTGGTCATCAGTCACGATGACCGCTACTTCGATGTGGCCGATCGCATCTACGTGATGGAAAGCGGTGTGGCGCGGGAGATGCCCGCTCCGCGACCGCTCGACAAGGTGGTCCACCTGAGCAGCGACTCCATGAAGGAGGCGTGCTGGAGCTCAGATGCTGACCCGCGCTCTTTACGCCGAAGACCAGGAATCTTCAAGGACTAGCCATGTTGCTCGAAAGACTCGACACACCCATCACGGTATTGAACGTAGGCCAGTACGGCGTGAACGTGGATGCGTTTCAGCACCAGATGCGCGAAGCGTACTCGGAGTTCGAATGGGACTCGTACCTGCTGCAGCAGAACAAGATATCCGTTATCAAGGAAGTCATTCCGCGGGAGTCGCTGGCGCGCGTTTCGAATGACACCTGGTACGACATCTACACCGGCGTCATACAGAACCCGGAGCTCTACACGGTCTTTCCAGACCTTTCGTCGAGCGACAAATCGCGGCTCGAGGCGCTGGTGCCCACCCGGAAGCGGTGCATGTCCGAATACTCGATGCATTGGAACGGGAAATGGAACATCGAGCGCATTCCTAGCAGCCTCGTTTCGCAGACGAAGGCGCTGATTGCTTCCGATGGGGAAATCGACTACAGGCAGTCGCGAAGAAAGTTCAAGGAGCTCCCGGGGGAGCTGTTCGACAGCAATCTGCGCGCGCTGCTGGTCGGCGTCGCGGAAATGGTCCGGGAGACCAAGCACTCGATCCAGAAGCTCAACGTCAGTGTTCACAACACAGTTGTCTACTGCCATCCGCAGCAGCTCGTGACGAACTCGCCCGAGGGCATTCATCAGGACGGCGTGGAGTTCATCGTTTCCGCTCTGGTCGTCGAGAGAAACAACATTAGCGGCGGGAAAAGCGTCATCTACGGAAGGGACAAGCGCACGAAGCTGCTGCAGGTCGAACTGCAGGCCGGGCAGGGCATCTTCCAGGCGGATCTCGGAACCGAGCTCTGGCACGAGGTCACGCCCATCACCGCGATCGACAAGACCAGGAGCGGGTATCGGTCGACGATCGGCTTCGACGTCACGTTGATCTGATCTCCCAACAATGAACGCCGCCGTCGCCCCGGAATTCCCGCTGACGCTGACTCAGCGTGACATCTATTTCGATCAGATCTGTCACCCCGGCGCGCCTATCTACAACATCGGCGGCTACCTGAAGCTGAGCGCGGTTAACGCGGCCCGAGTGCAGCACGCGCACGCGATGCTGGTTCGTGCGCACGATGCGTTCGGAATTCGCATCGTCTCTTCGGAGAATGGCACCCATCAGCGCATCGTGGGCGAAGACGAGCGCACGCTCGAGCTGCCCATCATCGATCTGTCGGATCAGCCCACGCCTGCCGAAGCAGCCGGGGAGAAAGTCACTCGCCTGTTCGAAGCGCGGATGCCCTTCGAAGATACGGAGTTGTTCGAGGCGTTGCTTCTCAAGCTGAGTGAGTCTGAATACTGGTACGTGGTCATCGCGCATCACCTGATGTGCGACGGCTGGGGATTCATCAATCTGGCGCATGCGCTGGCGGCTCACTACAAGCAAGGGGCGCAGGATCAAAGCGTCTTGTGCTGGCGTGACATCGTGGCGAGTGACGAGAGTTACCAGGCCAGCGAACGGTATGCGCGTGACCGCGACTACTGGCGCGGTGAGCTCAAAGCCTTGCCGGAGCGGCTCCTGTCCCCGCGCACCAGCGCCGGCACCGCGCAGATGGTCCTCAGCAGCGTGCGTCATGTCGTAACCCTCGGCGCGGAAGAGCTGGGTCGCTTGCGGCAAGCGGCGACGGATATCGGCGTCGGCGTCCCGCACGTGCTGCTGACCGTCCTGGCGTCGAGCATGGGACTCGCTCACGATCAGTCGGATCTGGTGGTCGGATTGCCCATTCACAATCGGCGTGGGGAAGCGCAAAAGAAAGCCATCAGCGTCTTCACCAGCGTCAGCCCGATGCGTTTGTCGGTGAATTCGGGTCAGCGCTTTTCGGAGGTAGCCCGGCACGTCGCCGAAAAACAGAAGGCGAACTTCCGTCATCAGAGATATCCCATCGGCGACATCGTCCGCGAGCTCGGTCTTTCCGGAGGAGCGCAGAAGATTTACGACATCGGATTCAGCTATCTGAATTTCGAAGACGATGTCGAGTTCGACGGAAACCTGTCCAAGCTGGTCTACGTCAGCCATAACCACGAAAGCACGCCCTTGTTGGTGACGGCGTGGGAATGCGGTAGTTCGATCGAGATCAAGCTCGACTGCAACCGGGCCTATTTCTCCGAGTCGGACGCGAGGCTTCTCGGCAGCCGACTGGTTCATTTGTTGAACCTGGTGACGTCGAATCCCGACAAGGCGCTCGCGTTGCCCGACGTTCTTCCCGAGGAAGAACGCGCGATGCTGCTGACCACGTTCAATTCGACGGCGAGCGAATATCCAAAAGACTCGCTTATTTGCGAGTTGTTCGAACTGCAGGCCGCGGCGCGGCCGCAGGCCGTCGCGGTGGTCTTCGAGTCGCAATCACTCAGCTATGCCGAGCTCAACGAGCGCGCGAACCGGCTGGCGCACTACTTGGTTGCGCAGGGCGTGCGACCCGATGACCGCGTGGCCATCTGCGTCGAACGTGGTCTGGACATGATCGTCGGGCTGTTGGGCATATTGAAGTCCGGGGCCGGCTACGTTCCGCTCGATCCGGCCCATCCTCGCGAGCGACTGGCCTTCATGCTCGCCGACAGCGCGCCCAAGGTCCTGCTGACGCAGCGGGCACTACACGATCGCGTGCGCAGCGACGCTTTGCCCACCTTGATGCTGGATGGAGCACCCGAAGAGCTCGAAGCATACTCCACGCAAAATCCGGCGGCCCGGGGCCTCGGGGTTACGTCGCGGCATCTCGCGTACGTGATCTACACATCGGGCTCCACCGGGCAACCGAAAGGCGTGATGGTCGAGCACGCGTCGGTCATCAACTTGTGGGCAAGCATGGAAAAGACGATTTTCCACGACCTGCCATCGAACGCGCGAGTCGCGCAAAACGCGCCCATCACTTTCGACGTCTCCGTACAAGGCTTGGTCCAGCTCTTGTCCGGGCGAACGGTCGTCGTCATTCCTCAAACCGCGCGCCTCGATGCGAATCTGTTCTTGCGCTACGCGCGTCAGCACCGCATCGAAGCATTCGATTGCACGCCGATGCAGCTCGATACCCTGCTCAAAGCCGGGCTTCTCGAGGAGGGCGACGATACCGCCTTGAAATTGGTGGTCGTCGCCGGCGAAGCCATCAATGGCGCTATGTGGAAAACATTGCGGGCGTCGCGGTCGATTCGCTTCATCAACGCATACGGTCCGACGGAAGCCACGGTCTATGCCACCGAGTGCGCTCTGCCCGAGGCAGGTGAATCGCCGATCATCGGCCGCCCGATCGCAAACACCCGGATCTACATCCTGGATGGCAAAGGTGATCCGCTGCCGCTGGGGTCGATCGGAGAGCTCCATATCGGCGGCGGGGGCGTTGCGCGCGGGTATCTCAATCGCGAGCAGTTGACGCGAGAACGCTTCCTGAAGGATCCGTTCGTCGGCGAGACGGGCGCGCGCATGTACAGGACCGGCGACCTCGCGCGCTGGCTGCCGGACGGAAACATCGAATACCTGGGACGCAACGATTTCCAGGTCAAGATCCATGGATTCCGCATCGAGCTCGGTGAAATCGAATCGCGCCTGGCGGCGTGCCCCGGTGTGAGCGAAGTCGCGGTACTGACGCGCGAAGACGTGCCGGGCGACAAGCGGCTGGTGGCCTATCTAGTGGCCGGCGAGGGCGCCAGCCTGTCGGTCGCGGACCTGCGTCAACAGCTGACTACGCGACTGCCCGAGTACATGGTGCCGAGCGCGTTCGTCGTGCTGGACGCCTTGCCGCAAACGCCCAACGGCAAGCTCGATCGCAAGGCATTGCCCGCGCCCGATGGATCCGCCGTGGTGCGTCGCGAGTACGAAGCGCCGCGGACGGAAGCCGAAGTGGTACTGGCGGAGATCTGGCAACCGCTGCTCGGCATCGAACGAGTCGGTCGCCACGATCACTTCTTCGAGCTCGGCGGACACTCGATGCTGGCGATGCGGCTGGCGGAGTTGCTGCGCGCGCGCGGGTTCAGAGCGGAAGCCAGAACCGTGTTCATGACTCCCTTGCTGCTCGACTGCGCCGCGGCGCTCGTTCCCATTTCCAGCTCGAGCGAGTCGTCCGACGTTCCGGCGAGCCGCATCCCGCTCGGCGCGCAGGTCATCCTGCCGGAGATGCTGCCGCTCGCGAATCTGGCGTTTCAGGACATCGAGGTCATTACCACCGCCATTCCCGAAGGCGCGGCCATCATCCAGGACATCTATCCACTGCTGCCTTTGCAGGAAGGCATGCTGTTCCATCACCTGATGCATGCGGAGCACGACGCGTACGTCTTGCGAACGGTCCTGGAGTTCGACCGCAGGGATCGACTGGATGATTTCCTGGCGGCGTTGAACCGCGTGATCGCGAGGCACGACGCTCTGCGTACTGTCGTGTTGTGGGAAGGACTATCCCAGCCCGTGCAGGTCGTGCTCCGGCAGGTCACGCTGGTCGCAACCGAAATGGCTGCGATGGACGCGCCGAGAGATCGGTCGGGTCGGATCGTGCCGCACCGGTTCCACTTGGATGTGCGGCATGCGCCGTTGATCGGCGCGCGTTTCCACCAGGAGCGCACGTCCGGCGCGTGGGTACTCGAGCTCGCGGCTCACCACATCGCCTGCGATCACGAATCTCTGGCGCTGATCATGGCGGAGGTGCAGAGCCTGATGAACGGCACGGAAGAACTCCTGCCAGCCAGCGTTCCGTTTCGGAACATCGTGGCGCATGTACGCAATACGCCGCTCGAGTTGCACGAGGTCTACTTTCGCCAGGCTCTGACGGATATCGAAGAACCCACTGCGCCGTTTGGCGTATTGAACCTCCGGGTGACAGGCTCGACGAGCACGACCGCGCAGTGTCGGGTTTCTCCAGCATGGTCCCAGCGCATCCGGGATTGCGCTCGCCGTCTCGGGGTTCCCTCATCGGCCTTGTTTCATACCGCCTGGGCGCTGGTGCTGGCGCGTTGCACCGGGCGCACTGACGTGGTTTTCGGAACCGTGCTGTCCGGTCGTCTGCAGGGCGATGCAGGTCTCGCGCACGCCATAGGCTTGCTGATCAACACATTGCCGGTGCGTATTTCGTTGGCGCGGCTCCCGGTCAGGAATGCGGTGCTGAAATGCCAGGACCAACTGGCATCGTTGTTAGCCCACGAACGGGCTCCGCTGAGTCTGGCTTTGCAGTGCAGTGGCGTGCCGTCCCCTTTGCCGTTGTTCACGTCGCTGCTGAACTATCGGCACAGCGCGCCGCAGGAACATGGTGAATCGCTGCCGCTGACGGTCGCGGGCGTGCGGGTGTTGCGCACGGAAGAGTCGGCCAACTATCCCGTCGCGGTGCAAGTGGATGACTACGGCGATGAATTCACGCTGGGCGCGATTTGCGCTGAGGGACTGGACGCGGAACGCATCACTGGCTATTTCCGTTCCGCGATCGAGAACGTGGCCCGTGCGCTGGAAGACGAGAACAGCGAAGACGCTCTGACCTTGGACATCCTGCCTCCGGGTGAGCGACAGCAACTGCTCGCGGACTTCAACGATGCCACCTCCGACTACATACGAACCGCGCTCGTGCACGAGCTGTTCGAGGCGCAGGTTCGCACGCGCCCCGAATCCGTGGCGCTGGTGCATCGAGGTGAAGTGCTGGACTACGCCACGCTCAATGCGCGCGCGAACCAGTTGGCGCACTACCTGGGGTCGCTGGGTGTGAAGCCCGACGACCGGGTCGCTGTATGCTTCGGGCAGGGCGTGGACATGGTGATCAGCCTGCTGGCCGTGCTGAAGGCTGGTGGCTGCTATGTGCCGCTGGACCCTAACTATCCGCAGGATCGCATCCGGCACATGCTGTCCGACAGCGCTCCTGTGGCGTTGCTGACGCAACTTTCGCTGACGGAGCGAGTGGGCACGCATGCGCTGCCGACGCTGGTGTTGGACGCGCCGTCCGATCGCGAGGCTCTGAAGTCGCAGCCCGCGCACGATCCGGTCAAGTCTCCCGACCTGAATGACTCCCACTTGGCGTATGTCATCTACACCTCGGGCTCGACCGGTGAGCCCAAGGGCGTGATGGTCGAGCACCACAGCGTGGTGCGCCTGGTCACCTCGCGAGACTACGTGCAGCTCGACAGCAACACGGTCATGGCGCAAGCATCCAATACTTCATTCGATGCGGTGACCTTCGAAATCTGGGGCGCTTTGCTCAATGGTGGTCGTCTGGTCGTGGTCGAGAAAGACACGCTCGTGCATGCCGAGCGGCTGGCGGCGCAAATTCACCAAGACAGCATCAATGTGATGTTCATTACGGCCGCGCTCTTCAATCATCACGCGCAGAGCAAAGCGGATTGTTTCGCGGCGTTGGGAACGATGCTGTTTGGTGGTGACGTTGCATCCCCGCGCGCGGTTGCCAACGTCGTCGAGCAGGGCATGCCAGGACGGCTGCTGAATGGCTATGGCCCTACCGAAACCACAACGTTTTGTGCCTGGTATTCGGTGACGTCTGAAGGGTTCGTCAACGCCACTACCGTGCCAATCGGCCGAGGTATTGCGGACACCCGTCTTTATGTGTTGACGCCCACCCTGCAGCCGGTTCCGGTCGGCGTTACAGGCGAACTTTTCGTGGCGGGTGGCGGTGTGGCGCGGGGCTACCTCAACCGTGACGAACTCAGCGCCGAGCGTTTTTTGAAGGATCCATTCGCCAATGAAGTGGGCGCGCGCATGTACAAAACCGGCGACCTGGTGCGTTGGTTGCCGGACGGCTCATTGGAGTTCCTGGGTCGTCGCGACTCCCAAATCAAACTGCGCGGTTTCCGGATCGAACTGGGCGAAATCGAAGCCAAGCTGGCAGCGCACCCGAGTGTGCGCGAAGCGCTGGTGCTGCTGCGTGAGGATGTCCCTGGCGACAAGCGCCTTGTGGCGTATCTGACCTGTCATGACGAGACCGTCTGTTCCGCCGCGCAGTTGCGGGCGCATCTCGCCTTGCACTTGCCGGACTACATGCTGCCGAGCGCGTTCGTCGTGCTCGATGCCTTTCCGTTGACGCCCAACGGCAAGCTCGATCGCAAGGCGTTGCCGGCGCCGGAAGGCGACTCCTTTGCAGGCATCGAATACGAGCCGCCCGAAGGTCACATCGAGGAAGCGCTGGCGGAAATCTGGCGAGAGCTGCTGCGCATTCCACGCGTTAGCCGCCGCGACAATTTCAGCGCACTCGGTGGTCACTCGCTTCTGGCGATCACCTTGTCGGTTCGCATCCTGGAGAAATTCCAGATCCGGCTGCCGTTGGAGGCGCTGTTCGGCGCCGCGAGCCTGATGTCCATGAGCGAGTTGATCGTCAACGCGCAAGCAAACCTGTTTAGCGAAAAAGAGGTCGAAGAAATGCAGGCCGAGTTCGCCTCCATGTCTGACAAAGACCTTCTCGCCTACCTCGAGGATTGAAGTCGTGTCCGCCCAACTACCCACGCGCGAAGGACTGCTGCGAGCAGCGCTACGGAAAAAAATCGAGAGAGAGGCGGGCACGCGCGGCGGTGGAAACGCGCGCAATGTTATTCCCCGGGTGGATCGCAATCGCCCGTTGCCGTTGTCCTTTGCCCAGCAACGCTTGTGGTTCATCGCGCAACTCGATTCCGCGGCGAGCGGGGCGTATCACATTCCGGCGGCGCTGCGTTTGACCGGACGGCTGGATCGCGCGGCGTTGCGCGCTGCGCTCGATCGATTGATGGCACGTCAGGAAGGTCTGCGTACGCGCTTCGTCCTGCTCGACGGAGTACCACACCAGGTGATCGCGCCGGACGGGGTCGGCTTTGCCCTGATCGAAACCAACTTGACGCATCTCGCAGAGGACCTGCGCGAGCAAGCGGTGAAGGCGGAGTGTGTCGAAGAGTCGCGTGCCTCGTTCGATCTCGCGGCAGGACCTCTGATCCGTGGACGCTTGCTGCGGTTGGCGGAAGACGAGCACGTGCTGCTCGTCACCCAACACCATCTCATCAGTGACGGTTGGTCGATCGGTGTGTTGGTGCGGGAAGTGGTCGCGCTGTATGGAGCCTTCAGCCAGGGCGCGTCGGATTCACTGCCTGCATTGGAAATCCAGTACGCCGACTACGCCGCCTGGCAGCGTGATTGGCTGAAGGGTGAGGAGCTGCAGCGTCAGCTCGAGTTCTGGCGCGAGCATTTGACCGGTGCACCGGCGTTGCTCACACTCCCGGTCGATCGTGCGCGCCCCGCGATGCCTAGCTATTCCGGCGCGCAGGTACCGATCCGGATTTCGAAGGAACTCAGTGCCCGCGTGCGCTCGTTGGCGCAGCGCCATGGTGTCACCGACTTCATGATGCTGCTGGCGACGTGGTCGGTACTGATGGCGAGGTTGAGCGATCAGAACGAGGTGGTCATCGGCACGCCCGTGGCGAATCGCCAGCGACGGGAAGTGGAAGGCCTCATCGGATTCTTCGTCAACACGCTGGCACTGCGCGTGCGGCTGGAAGGCAATCCGAGCGTGCGTGAGTTGCTGGCACAGGTGAAGGGCACCGCGCTCGCGGCGTTCGGGCATCAGGAGCTGCCCTTCGATCAGGTCGTCGAAGCGGTGCAACCAGCACGCAGCCTGAGCTACAGCCCGCTGTTCCAGTCCGTGTTCATCTTCGACAAGGTGGCGGTGGAACGCACGATGACGTTGCCGGGCGTGAACCTAACCCCGTTGGACGTGCCGCGCGCATCCGCGCATTTCGACGTGTCCCTCGCGCTAAGCGATGGCGAAGAGGGCTATTCGGGCGAGATCGAGTACGCCAGCGACCTGTTCGAGCGCGCGACGGTGGAACGCTTCGCCGGTCATTTCGTCACCCTGATCGAGGGCATGGTCGCGAGCGATGACGCCCACGTGGCGGCGCTGCCGCTGCTCACCGCGGAGCAGGAACGGCAACTGCTCGTGGACTTCAACGATACCGCGCTGGTCCTCCCGGATGACGCGTTCGTCCATGAACAATTCGAGGCCCAAGTCGCGGCACGGCCGGATGCGATCGCGGCGACGTACGAAAACCAGTCGCTAAGCTACGCCGAACTCAACGCGCGTGCGAACCGGCTGGCGCATTACCTGATTTCGCAGGGCGTGGGCCCGGATGTGTGCGTGGCGATCTGCCTCGAACGATCGCTGGACATGATGGTGGGAATTCTCGGGGTGCTGAAGGCGGGCGGCGTCTACGTGCCGCTGGACCCGACCTATCCGCGCGAACGGCTCGCATACGTGCTGGCGGACAGCGCGCCGAAGATGCTGCTGATTCAGCAAGCAGTACGGGAGCGACTGCCGTCCCATTCGATACCGACCCTGGCCTTGGATGCCGCGGAAGGCGAACTGGCCGCCCAGCCGACGACGAACCCGGATGCCCGGCGCCGAGGGCTCGCGCCAGGACACCTTATATATTTGATCTATACATCGGGTTCGACCGGCATGCCTAAGGGCGTCGCGGCCCTGCACCAGGGCGTGCTCAATTACTTTCACCACGCGTTGCAGCACTACCTGCCGGAAGGCACGGCGGGTGCCGTGGTGACCACGCCATTCAATTTCGATTCGTCCATCACCACGTTGATCACGCCGCTCCTGTGCGGCAAGCAACTGGTGCTGCTGCCGGATGAAAACCATCACTGCCTGACGCAGCTGCATGAGTACTGCCGGCAGTCCACTCCCTGGTTGTTCAGCATCGCGCCCGCGCACCTCGAGGCGCTGGTCGAGATGACTTCCGAATCGCCTAGCCTGACCCCGCATGTATTGGCGATGGGCGGCGAACTGCTGACCTGGAGAGGGCTGCAGAAATTCCGCGAGCGCGTTCTACCCAACGCCATCGTCTTCAACGAATACGGCCCGACGGAGACGTCGGTCGCGTGCACGATGTTCGACTGCAACAAGGGGCGGGCCGCCTCGAACGGCGACGGCGTGCCGATTGGCCGTCCGATCGCGAACATGAAGGCGTACGTGTTGAACAGCCAGCGCGTTCTCACGCCGATCGGCGTCCCCGGAGAGCTGTACGCTGCGGGTGTGGGCATCGCGCGTGGCTTCCTCAACCGTCCGGAGTTGACTGCCGAGCGCTTCCTCGAAGATCCGTTCTCGGATGTTCCGGGTGCGCGCATGTACAAGACCGGCGACATCGTGCGCTGGCTGCCGGACGGCAACCTCGAGTTCGTCAGTCGCAACGATTTCCAGGTGAAGATCCGCGGTTTCCGCGTGGAGCTGGGCGAGATCGAAGCCACGCTGGCGAAGTGCGCGGGTGTCGGCGAAGCCGCCGTGCTGGCGAGCGAGGACGCCCAGGGCAACAAGCGTCTCATTGCCTATTTATCGGCCAAGGCCGGCGCGATCCTGTCGGCATCGAACTTGCGCGAGGAGTTGGCCGCGCAATTGCCGGACTACATGGTGCCGAGCGCGTTCGTCGTGCTCGACGCGTTCCCTCTGACACCCAACGGCAAACTGGATCGCCACGCTTTGCCCGCTCCCGAAGACAACGCGCTGGTGCGCCGGCAATTCGAAGCCCCGCGAGGCGAGATCGAGGAAGTCCTCGCGGCCATCTGGCAAAAGCTGCTCGGTGCCGAAGCAGTGGGGCGTCACGATCACTTCTTCCAGATGGGTGGGCATTCGCTGCTCACCGTGCAGCTGGCGTTCCTTATCGAGGATCGACTGGGCTTCGAAGTGCCACTACGCGAGTTGTTTGAGCACGCGGAACTGGACGTGATGGCGCAGCACATCGCGGGGAAGGGAGGGCAGTCCTCACTACCGCCGCTCACGCCCGCGCCGCGCGATGGTCGGCCACTGCCGCTGTCGTTCGCCCAGCAACGCCTGTGGTTCATCGCGCAGATGGATCCGGTGGCGAGTGCCGCCTATCACATGCCAGCGGCACTGCGCCTGACGGGCAAGCTCGATCGAAGCGTGCTGCAGGCCGCGCTCGACCGCATGATGGCGCGACAGGAAGGACTGCGCGTGCGCTTCGTCACCGTGGACGGAGTGCCGCACCAGGTGATGGCGCCGGCGGATGTCGGTTTCGCCCTGACCGAAAAAGATCTGAGTCATCTCGCGCACGCGGAGCGTGAACGAACCGTCGCGGCGGAAGCCGCCGATTCGGCGAGCGCGCCATTCGATCTGGCGACGGGCCCGCTCATCCGCGGACGCCTGTTGCGTCTGTCGCAGGAGGAACACGTCCTCCTGTTCTCCCAGCATCACCTCGTCAGCGACGGCTGGTCGGTGGGCGTGATGGTGCGTGAAGTGGCGACGCTGTATGCCGCGTTCAGCACGGGCAAGGCGGACCCGCTGCCGGCGCTGGAATTTCAATACGCCGATTACGCGGCATGGCAGCGCCAGTGGTTGCAGGGCGAGGAACTCGAGCGACAGATCGATTTCTGGCGCGGACATCTGCGCGGCGCGCCGCCGTTGCTCGCGCTGCCGACCGATCGTGCACGTCCGTCGATGCCTGGCTACCAGGGTGGTATGGTGCGGGTGGACATCTCGCCGGAGCTCACCGCCCGCCTGCGGGCATTGTCACAGCGTCAGGGAGTGACGCTGTTCATGACGTTGATGGCGGGGTGGTCGGTGTTGCTGGCGCGACTGAGCGGCCAACAGGATGTGGTCATCGGCACTCCGGTGGCCAACCGTCAGCGCCGCGAAATGGAGAGCGTGATCGGATTCTTCGTCAACACGCTCGCACTGCGCGTGCGCCTGGACGACAACCCGAGCGTTCGCGACTTGCTGGCACAGGTGAAGGCGAGCGCCCTCGCGGCATTCAGTCACCAGGAACTTCCGTTCGATCAGGTCGTGGAAGCGTTGCACCCGGTGCGCAGCCTGAGCTACAGCCCGCTGTTCCAGGCCATGCTCGCGATGGACAACACGCCGGACAGCGAGCTTGCCTTGCAAGGCGGTTTGGCGTTGCCCGGTCTGACGTTGACTCCCCTCGCGGCGCCGCACACCACGGCGCATTTCGACTTGTCGTTGTTGCTGAGCGATGACAACACGGGGCTCACCGGCGAGCTGGAGTACGCCTGCGACTTGTTCGATCGCGCAACCGTCGAGCGCTTCGCGGCGCATTTCCTGACGTTGCTCGAGGGCATGACGGCGAACGATGCCACACGTGTCGCCACGCTGCCGCTGCTGACGCAAGCGGAGCAACGTCGCGTGCTCGTGGATTTCAATGACGTCCCGGCGGAAAAGCCGAGCGACTCGTTCATCCACGAGCAATTCGAAGCCTGCGTCGCCGCCAACCCGGATGTCACCGCGGTAGTCTTCGAGTCGCAATCACTCAGCTATGCCGAGCTCAACGAGCGCGCGAACCGGCTGGCGCACTACTTGGTTGGGCAAGGCGTGCGACCCGATGACCGCGTGGCCATCTGCGTCGAACGTAGTCTGGACATGATCGTCGGGTTGTTGGGCATATTGAAGTCCGGGGCCGGCTACGTTCCGCTCGATCCGGCCCATCCTCCCGAGCGACTGGCCTTCATGCTCGCCGACAGTGCGCCCAAGGTCCTGCTGACGCAGCGGGCACTACACGATCGCGTGCGCAGCGATGCTTTGCCCACCTTGATGCTGGATGGAGCACCCGAAGAGCTCGAAGCATACTCCACGCAAAATCCGGCGGCCCGGGGCTTCGGGGTTACGTCGCGGCATCTCGCGTACGTGATCTACACATCGGGCTCCACCGGGCAACCGAAAGGCGTGATGGTCGAGCACGCGTCGGTCATCAACTTGTGGGCAAGCATGGAAAAGACGATTTTCCACGACCTGCCATCGAACGCGCGGGTCGCACAAAACGCGCCCATCACTTTCGACGTCTCCGTACAGGGCTTGGTCCAGCTCTTGTCCGGACGAACGGTCGTCGTCATTCCTCAAGCCGCGCGCCTCGATGCGAATCTGTTCTTGCGCTACATCCGTCAGCACCGCATCGAAGCATTCGATTGCACGCCGATGCAGCTCGATACCCTGCTCAAAGCTGGGCTTCTCGAGGAGGGCGACGATACCGCCTTGAAATTGGTGGTGGTCGCCGGCGAAGCCATCAACGGCGCGATGTGGAAAACATTGCGGGCGTCGCGGTCGATTCGCTTCATCAACGCATACGGTCCGACGGAAGCCACGGTCTATGCCACCGAGTGCGCTCTGCCCGAGGCAGGTGAAGCGCCGATCATCGGTCGCCCGATCGCAAACACGAAGATGTACATCCTGGACCAGCAGGGCGCTCCGGTGCCCATCGGCGTCACGGGAGAACTCTACATTGGCGGTGTCGGTGTAGCGCGTGGCTATCTGAATCGCGCGGAATTGACCGCGGCGCGTTTCCTGAAGGATCCGTTTTCGGATGTGTCGGCCGCGCGCATGTACAAGACCGGGGACCTCGCGCGCTGGCTGCCGGACGGAAACATCGAATACCTGGGACGCAACGATTTTCAGGTCAAGATCCGCGGCTTTCGCATCGAACTGGGCGAGATCGAAGCCAAGCTCGCTGCGTGCGCCGGTGTGCGCGAAGTCGCGGTGCTGGCGCGCGAAGACGTGCCGGGTGACAAGCGGTTGGTGGCCTATTTCACGCCAGTCGCCGGCGCGCACGTGTCCACGGAAGTTCTGCGGTCGGAGCTGAGAACGCAGTTGCCGGACTACATGGTGCCCGGCGCGTTCGTGATGCTCGATGCCTTCGCTTTGACCTCGAATGGCAAGCTGGATCGCAAGGCGCTGCCGATGCCGGACAGCGATGCTCTGGATCGACGTGAATACGAAGCGCCGCACACCAGCGACGAAGTCGCGATGGCGGAAATCTGGCAGCAACTGCTGGGGGTTGTGCGCGTCGGTCGTCACGACAACTTCTTCGAGCTGGGAGGCCACTCACTGCTGGCGGCCCGGGTCGTTGCCGAGTTGCGTTCCAAGACGGGTGCCGAACTGGCGCTGCGGTCGATCTTCGAGCATCCCACGATCCGCGAGCTGGCTGCCGCCATCGAGCGGGCGCCGCGCGGCACCTTGCAGAGCGTGGTGCCGACGCCGCGCGACGGGGGCCCCTTGCCGCTGTCGTTCGCGCAGCGACGCTTGTGGGTCATCGATCAATTGGATCGAGGCAATGACGAGTTTCGCAGCCAGTACAACATTCCCATGGCGTTGCGTCTGCTCGGCGCGCTGGATCGGAACGCGCTGACGCAGGCATTGAGCGCGGTCGTCGCGCGACACGAAATTCTCCGCACGGTCTACGCCAACGATGCGAATGGCGAAGGCGTGCAGATCATCGAGGCAGCGCGCCCGCTTGAAATCGGTGTGATCGAGTTGACCCAGCTCGCGCGCGAAGAGCAAGAGCAACGTTTGCACGAGCTGGCCCTCGCGGATGGCGGGAAGGTCTTCGATCTGTCTCGCGACCCGATGCTCAGAGCGACCCTGGTTCGCTTCGACGAGAGCCATCACGTGCTCTTGCTGAATCTGCATCACATCGCGGGTGACGGTTGGTCGCTGGCGGTGCTCGCGCGCGAGTTCATGACGCTCTATGCCGCGCATAGCGGGGCCGCTTCGTCGACGTTACCGGCATTGCCCGTCCAGTACGCGGATTTCGCGCAATGGCAGCGGCAGCAACTCAGCGGCGACAACGTGCAGCGAATGCTGGCGTATTGGACGCGGCAGCTCGCCGGCCTGCCGGTGGTGCACAGTTTTCCGCTCGACAAGAAGCGACCCGAGAAACAAAGCGTGGCGGGGGCGCTGGTCAGTCAATCGCTCGACAAAAATCTCAGCGAAAGTTTGCTGGGGCTCAGTCGTCGCCAAGACTGCACGCTCTTCATGCTCATGCAGGCGGCGTTCTCGGTACTGCTGGGGCGCTACAGCGGCGAGTCGGACATCGTCATCGGCACTCCCGTCGCGAATCGGCCAGGCGCCGAGCTCGCGCCCATGATCGGCTTCTTCCTGAACACACTGGTGTTGCGCAACGACCTGTCCGGCAATCCCGGGTTCACGGCGTTGCTCGCGCGCGTCAGGGAAATGGTGCTGGGCGCATACGAACACCAGCATCTCCCGTTCGAGATGCTGGTGGACGCGCTGCGCCCCGAACGAACGATCAGCCACACGCCGTTGTTCCAGGTCATGTTCACGGTCCAGAACAATGACGCTGTCGAGTTGGCGCTGCCGGATCTGAGCGTGCGGACACTCGACTACGACCGTGGCATCGCGAAATACGATCTCAGCCTGAGCGTGGCAGAACACGAGAACGGCCTGCGGATCGATTGGGAGTACTGCACGGATCTGTTCGAACGCGAAACGATCCTGCGCCTGTCGGAGAACTTCGAGGTGTTGCTGCAGGCAATCGCCGCGGCGCCGGAGACACCGATTGACGAACTCGCCTTGCTGGGCGCCGCCGAGCGCCGGACCCTGCTGCGAACCTGGAACGACAGCGCCTGCGATTATCCGTGCGCGCAACTCGTGCATGAAGCATTCGAGTTGCAAGTGCGGCGCACGCCCGACGCGCCTGCCGTGAGTAGTGAGACCGGCGGCCTGAGCTACCGTGAGCTCGACGAGCGCGCCAATCAGCTGGCGCAGTACCTGCGCGATCGCGGCCAGCAGGCGGAGGACCGAATTGGAGTGTGCATCGAGCGTTCGCCGGAAATGCTCGTTGCGTTGCTGGCCACACTCAAGGCCGGCGCCGCGTACGTGCCGCTCGATCCTGGCTATCCGCTCGAACGCCTACACTATATGCTGCACGATTCGGGCGCTTCGTGGCTGCTCACGCAGAGCGACGTCGTGCCGATGTTCTCCGTTCCAGCGCAATGCCAGACGTTGTGCCTGGACGACCCGGCTCTCTGGGCCAATCTGTCGGCACTGCCGGCCAGCGAAGCTCCCGCGGTGCCCACACTCGGCCCGGCGAATCTGGCCTATCTGATCTACACCTCGGGCTCCACCGGCAAGCCGAAGGGAGTCATGATCGAACACCGCAACGTGATCAATTTCTTCACGGGGCTCGATCAGCGTCTGGGGGTGTCTGCCGCTGCGCAGACGTGGCTGGCAGTCACCAGCATCAGTTTCGATATTTCGGTACTCGAGTTGTTCTGGACACTGTCGCGTGGCCACCATGTGGTGTTGCAGGCGGAACGTCCGATGCCGGTCGCGGAGATCGGCGAGATCGATTTCAGTTTGTTCTATTTCGCGGCCGAAGACAGTCGCGCCACCGACAAGTACCAACTGCTGCTGGATGGAGCGCGGTTTACCGACAGCCACGGTCTCGCCGGCGTGTGGGTGCCCGAGCGGCATTTCGCCAACTTCGGTGATCCCTTCCCGAATCCGTCGATCGCCGCCGCCGCTATCGCCGCGGTCACCCGCAATGTTCCGATCCGCTCCGGCAGCGTCGTGCTGCCGCTGCACGATCCGATCCGGGTCGCGGAAGAGTGGTCGATGGTCGACAACATTTCCGGCGGTCGCGTGGAGCTCTCCATCGCTTCGGGATGGCACCCCAATGATTTCGTCTTCGCTCCGCAGAACTACGCGAAACGCTACGAGGTGATGAAAGAAGGAATCGACACTTTGTGTCGCTTCTGGCGCGGAGAGGGCATCGAGCGCACCAACGGCGTCGGAAAGCCGGTGACGGTGCATCTGCATCCGAAGCCGATCCAGGCCGCATTGCCGATCTGGATCACGGCGGGCGGCAGTCCGGAAACTTTCCGCTATGCCGGTTCCATCGGCGCCAATGTGTTGACGCACATGCTGGGGCAAAGCGAAGAAGCGCTCAGCGAGAAGATCAGGATCTATCGGCAGGCACGCGCGGACGCAGGCTTCGACGCGGGCCGCATCGCGCTGATGCTGCATACCTTCGTCGGAGAAGATGCCGAGTCGGTCAAGCGGGTCGTCGAGCAGCCGCTGAAGAATTACTTCCGCCAGTCATTGGATTTGCTCAAGCCTTTGGCGGAACAGGCAGGTCTCGATGTCCGCACCGATGTCGATGAGCTTCTGGCGCTGGGCTTTGAGCATCATTTCGCGCGCAGCGGATTGTTCGGCACCGTCGAATCCTGTTGCCGACGGGCGCAAGAACTCCGACGGCTGGGCATCGATGAAGTCGCGTGCCTGATTGATTTCGGTGTCGAGCATACCAACGTCGTCGCGCATCTGCCGCTGTTGAAGCGGATGCAGTCGAGCCTGCGCCAACATAGCGCGCAGCAGCGCTTGCTGGCGAAGCGACTGAAGAAATCGGCTTCGCCGTTCGAGTTGATTCAGCGGCATCGCGTCACCCATATGCAATGCACGCCTTCCTATGCGCGCGAACTCGTCATCGACGAAGGCGGGCGGCAGGCGCTCGGTGGGTTGCGGCAATTGCTGGTTGGCGGCGAAGCTCTGCCCACCGAGCTCGCGAACGCGCTCGAGGCCGTGGTGCCGGGCCAGATCTTCAACATGTACGGCCCGACCGAGACCACAATCTGGTCGTCCGTCGCGGAAGTTTCGGGCGGAGATGTGCACCTGGGCGAGCCGCTGGCGAATACCCAGCTCTACGTCGTCAACGGTCGACAGCAGCTCACGCCGACGGGCGCGGTCGGCGAATTGCTGATCGCCGGCGACGGCGTGGCGCGTGGCTACTTCGAGCGCGAAGCGTTGACCCAGGAACGATTCCTCGCCAATCCATTCGCGGGCGAAATGCCGGAACACGGTGGACGCGTTTACCGGACGGGAGATTCAGTGCGTCGCTCGGCCGATGGTCGATTGCACTACGTGGGGCGCATCGACCATCAGGTGAAGATCCGCGGTCATCGCATCGAGCTGGGCGAGATCGAGAGCACGTTGTCTTCGCATGCGGCAATCGCACAGGTCGTGGTGATCGCGCGCGGCGAGCCCAAACAACTGATTGCGTATGTCGTGCTGAAGGCATCGATCACATCGGATGTGCTGAAGGCGTACCTGCGACAGCATCTGCCGGAAATCATGGTGCCATCCGCCATCGTGACGCTGGCCGCGTTGCCACTGACGCCCAACGGGAAAATCGATCGCAAGGCGCTGCCGGATCCCGAGATGGATGGCGCGCTGCTGGCCGACTACGTCGCGCCACAAAGCCTGCTGGAAGAGGAACTGTGCGCGATCTGGCAATCCGTGCTGGGCCTGGATCGAGTGGGCGTCACGGACAATTTCTTCAGCCTCGGTGGAGACTCGATCCTCGCGATTCGCCTGATCGCTCGCTGCACGTCGCAAGGCATCCTGGTGACCGTCCAGCAATTGATCCAGCACCAGACTATTCGTGAACTGGCGCCGCACGCGCGGCAGGGCCAGGGAGTCATTCAATCGCAGAAAGCGGTCACGGGTGTCCAGAAGTTGTTGCCGATCCAGCGCTGGTTCCTGGGCAGTGATGACGCCATCGATCGCCATCATTACAACCAGTCAGTGCTCCTGAAGGTGACGGATTCGCTGAACGAGGAGCAGTTGGCCTCGTGGGTGACCGCGCTTTATCAGCGCCATGACGCCCTGCGCCTGCGCTTCACGCAGCGGGACGGCGTCTGGCACGGCGAGTATCGCGATTTCGATTCGGCGATGGTGCGGGCATCGATCGCATTCGAGGATTTGCGAGGCGTGAGCGAGGCGGAGTGGCGCGCGGAAATCGCGCGCATCGGCGAGCGCATGCAGGCCAGCTTGTCACTGAGCGATGGGCCGTTGTTCCGGGCGGTGATGTTCGAGGGGGGGGCCGGATTCCGTCGCCTGTTGTTGATCGCGCATCACCTGATCATCGATGGTATTTCCTGGCGTGTGCTGCTGTCGGATTTGGAGCAGGGTTATCGGCAATTGCGCCAGGGACGCGGCGAGGTGGCGCTGGCGAAGAAGCGGTCCTCACTGCAGGAGTGGGGCAGCTTTCTCGAGCAGCACGCCCGGAGTGAAAGCGTCCGGAGCGAATTGGGCTATTGGCAGGAGCAGTTGGCGGGTTCGCCGCTGCCGGTCGCCGCCGCTGGAGCCGTCGACCAGAGCAATGCGGCGACGCGCGTCGTTTCGTTCGAGCTCGATGCGGAAGACACCGATGCGCTGTTGAAGGCCTGCCATCGCGCGTACCGCACGGAAACGCCAGAGCTGCTGTTGGCAGCCGTCCTGCGCGGGTTCCAGCGCTGGGGCGACGTGTCGACGCTGCTGTTCAGCGTGGAAGGTCATGGCCGCGAACCTTTGAGCAATGGCATTGATCACAGCGAGACGGTGGGTTGGCTGACCAGTCTGTACCCGCTCGCACTGCGGGCACCGACGACGTCGTCCGTGGGTGACCTCGTCATGCACGTCAAGGAACAGGTGCGTGCCGTGCCCGCGAAAGGCATCGGTTACGGTTTGTTGCGGCATCTGGCGAGGGCGGATGCCTTGGCGCCATCGACGCCTCGCAACGACATCCTGTTCAACTACCTGGGGCAGTTCGATCAATCCGAGGCGGATGGCATCGCTTTCGCCACGGAATTTGCAGGGCATGCAGTGAGTCCGCGTCGCCGGCGTGAGCACGCTGCGGAGATTACGGCGTTGATCAGCACCGGCCGCCTGTCGTTCGCCATGGGCTTCAATGGCCTGGAGCACGACACCGCGCACATGCAGGTGTTGGTGGATGAGATCCGGTCGGCGTTGCTGGAGATCATCGCGCACTGTCGCGAAACGCGGGACGTTCACTACACGCCCAGCGATTTCCCGCTGGCGCAGGTCACGCTGCCGCAATTGCGGGAATGGCAGCGGACGTATCCGGATCTGCAGCAGCTCTACGCTTCCACGGCGATGCAACAGGGCCTGATCTTCCACGAGCTCGTCGCGGGCGGCGCTTACGTAACGCAGCTCGATCTGTCCCTGGTGGGAGTGCTCGACCAGGATGTCTTCCGCAGCGCCTGGCAACAGATCGTCGAGCGGCATGACATCTTCCGCACGATCTTCATTGGCGATCGGCTCGTCCAGTTGGTGCGCGCGCATGCGAGCGTGAACTGGCAGGCGTTCGATTGGCGCGACCTCGATGTCGAGCAGCAGACCGAAAATTTCCTGCAGTACTGTCGAGCGGACAAGAAGCAGGGCTTCGATCTCACCCAGGCGCCGTTGTTGCGCCTGGCGGCCATGCGCCTGACCGACACGCGTACCCGGCTGCTGGTTTCCTATCACCACGCGCTCATGGATGCCTGGTCGCAGATGGTGTTGTTCGATGAGCTGATGCGCGTCTATCAGGCTCTCTTGCAGAAGCGCGCGGCGGAGTTGCGCGCGCCCGTTCCGTATTCGACCTACGTCGCCTGGCTTGCGCGTCAGGAGCGCGCGGCTGCCTGGCAGTACTGGCAACAGCGTGTCGGCGACATCCGCAGCTCCACGGAGCTGGGTATCGCCGGCGTCTCCGACTCGACCATGGCGGAGTACGACGAGCAGCGCCTGAACTTCGGTGTCGAGCTGACGCGGCAATTGCAGGAATTCGCGAAGAGCAACCAAGTCACCATGCATGTCCTGATCCAGGGTGCCTGGGGCTATCTCGTCCATCGCTACAGCGGCCGCGACAGCATCCTGTTCGGGGAAACCATCTCGGGTCGTCCGGCGACCTTGCCGCAGGTCGAGCACATGGTCGGCTTGTTCATCAATACGCTGCCGGTGCGCATGGATTTCGCGGCGGATGTGGAGGTCGTGACGTGGTTGCAGAACCTGCATCGCGACAGCGTCGAGCGCGAGGCGTTCGCGTATCTGCCACTGCTGGAAATTCAGGGTTTGAGCCACCTTTCGCGTGGCCAGGCGCTTTTCGAAACACTGTTGGCCTTCAACAATCTGCCGGCGCCTGAAATGCCGGGCGCCGAGCAAGACCTGCGCGTCGAGGCGATGCAAGGTGACGAGCAGACTAACTACGGGCTCACGTTGAGCGCGCAGTTGCTGGACGAACTGTCCTTCCGCCTGACCTACCGCGCGGATCAATACGCGTCCGCGACGCTCGTCAACCTGCTCGGGCACTTCCGGGAGATTCTGAGCGGCATTGCCAACGCTCGAGGCAAGACCGTGTCGCAGTTGCCGATGTTGACGGGCATCGAGGAAGCGCAGGCAGGCGCGCGGCGCCTGACGAGTGCAACGCGCCCCGATGTCGCCGACGCGGATGGCGACACCGAGGCTTTGTTGGCGGGTCTTCACGAAAGGCCGGTGTACGTCCTGGACGCGAAGCTGCGTCACCTGCCGCTCGGCGTAACCGGTGAGCTGTATTCCAAGGAACCGGACGGCCGCCTCAATCGCACCGGGGAACTGGCGCGGTGGTTGGTTGATGGGCGCCTGGAGTTGCTCGGGCGAGTGCGCGACCGCGTGTGCATTCGCGGGCAAACCTTCGGACTGGCGCAGGTGCGCCGGCAGCTGAATGCCTGGCCAGGAATGCGCGAGACCTGCGTGCTCCGGAGCGGCGACGAAGACAGCGCACGTCTGGTCGCCTGGCTGGTGCCGGAGCACATGCCCGAACGCGAACTGGATGCGCTCCAGGTCCTGCGTCGGTATCTGCAGGACCATCTGCCGGACGCGATGGTGCCAGCCGGATTCAAGATGCTCCCGGCGTTGCCGCGGCTGCCGGATGGCCAGGTCGATGTCCAACGGTTGCCGGAGCCTCATTGGCTGGAGACGTTGGCATACGTGGCGCCAGAGACTCCGACCGAACGAGCGCTCGCTGCCATCTGGCAAGAATTGCTGGAGCGTCCCCGGATCGGCGCGCTGGACAGCTTCTTCGCGTTGGGTGGCAACTCGCTGACCGTTGTGCGGCTCGAGTTCGCCATCCAGGAAAAATTCGGCGTCCAGGTAACCCTGCGTGAGCTGTTCGAAAACGCCCAACTGCGCGCCCAGGCGCTCGTGATCGCGGCGAAAGAAAAGCAGATGCGGCAGCCGGCCATCGAGCTGTTGCCGCGCGACCAGTGGCCACTGCCCCTGTCATTCGCGCAGCAGCGCTTGTGGTTCATCGATCAAATGGATCACAGCAGCAGCGAATACAACATGCCGCTTGCGATCCGTCTGCACGGCCACCTGGATTTCGACGCGCTCCAGGCAACGCTGGACGCGATCGTTGGCCGGCACGAGATCTTGCGCACGAGCTATCAGCTCACCGAAAGCGGCGAGCCTTGCCAGTTCATCCATGAACCGGCCCCGGTGCACATCCATGTGCTGACGGCGGGTAGTTCGACCGAAGACCGGGTGTGTGCGCTGGTGGCGGCGGAGGCATTAAAGCCCTTCGATCTGCGCACGGGTCAGATGCTCCGCGCCAGCATCGTGAGGTTGAGCGACACGGAGCACGTGTTGCTGCTGACGATGCACCACATCGCTTCCGACGGCACGTCGATGGGCGTACTCATCGACGAGTTCGTTAAGCTCTACGGTGCATTCGCCCGCGGTGGTGAGAACCCGTTGCCGCCGCTCTCCGTGCAATACGCCGATTTCGCGCACTGGCAGCACGGCTGGCTGCAAGGTGAAACGCTCGAGCGGCAAGTCGCGTACTGGACGCGACAGTTGGCGGGCATTCCCTCCCTGCATAGCCTGCCGCTGGACAAGCCGCGACCGGCTTCGCAGAGCTTCGCCGGCGCAACGCATCGACGCCCGATCGACCAGGCGCTGAGCACGCAGTTGCAGGCGCTGAGTCAGGTGCATGGCACGACGTTGTTCATGACGTTGCAAGCGGCGTTTGCCTCACTGCTGGCGCGTTACGGCAACGAGACCGACATCCTCATCGGCACACCCATCGCCAACCGCGCGCATCCCGCGTTGGCGTCCGCCATCGGTTTGTTCGTCAACACGCTGGTCCTGCGCAACGAAGTGACGCTGGAGAAATCGTTCGCGGCATTGCTTGAGCAAACCCGGAAAGTCGCCCTGGACGCCTATGAACACCAGGATGTGCCTTTCGAAATGCTGGTGTCGGCTTTGCAGCCCGAACGAAGCCTGAGCCACAGCCCGGTGTTCCAGGTGATGTTCGCGTTGCAGGAGAACGTCGATGCCGAGCTCGCTCTGCCGGGATTGCGCGTCGAAACCGTGGACACCGGTTATCAGGTTGCCAAGTTCGATCTGAGCCTGACCATCGACACGACCGCGGATGGGCTGCTGAGCAGCTGGGAATACTGCGTCGATCTGTTCGAGCCCGACACGATCGCCCGTCTGGCGGAGAGCTTCGAACTGCTGCTGCGTGCGGTCGTGGCCCGGCCGGAACAGCCTTTGGGCCACGTGCCGCTGCTGACGGCGAAGCAACAGGAACTGATGTTGACGACGTGGTGCGGGCAGGTCCCGGCCCACGCGTCGGATCGTTGTGTCCACGAAGTGTTCGAAGAGCTGGTTCGCGCCCACCCGGACGCGCTGGCGGTGACCGATGGCCAGAAGTCCCTGACGTATGGCGAGCTGAACCAGCGCGCGAATCAATGGGCGCACCATCTGGCGGAGCAGGGAGTCGGCCCGGACGTACTCGTCGGCATCAGCGTCGAGCGTTCACTCGACGCCATCGTCGCCATCATGGCGGTGATGAAAGCCGGCGGCGGGTACGTGCCCCTGGATTCAAACTACCCATGGCAGCGCCTCGCCTTCATGCTGAAGGATTCGGGCGTGCGTTGCCTGCTGACGCAGAAGTTCATGGAAGAAAAGCTGCGCGACTCGGGCGCGCTGCTGCTGTTCCTGGATGCACCGCCCGAGGCCGTGACGCGGAGTTCGCGGGAGAATCCGCAGCCGCGCGCCCGCGGTCTCACTTCCAGCAACACCGCGTACATGATCTACACCTCCGGCTCGACGGGCGAGCCCAAAGGTGTGCTGATCACGCACGCCAATGTCGTCGTGTATTGCGAGGTGTCGCGACAGGACTACGGAGTGAACGCGGACGATCGGGTGCTGCAGTTCTCGACGCTGTCTTTCGACATGTTCATGGACGATTTCTGCAATTCGTTGCTCACGGGCGGCTGCCTCGTGCTGAGAAACGAGGAGCTCCTCGTGGGGCCCCGGGCTTTCTGCCAGTTCATGCGCGAGCATCGAATCTCCGTGGCGAGTCTATCTACTGCGTTCTGGCACCAGCTGTGCTACAGCCCGGCGGGACTGGAGGCATTGAACGAAAGCGATGTCCGCCTGCTGATCATCGGTGGCGAGGCGATGTCGAAGACCGCCGTGCGCCAATGGCAATCCGTCGTGTCACCCAGGGTGCGAGTGCTCAACACCTACGGTCCGACGGAGTGCACGGTCACCGCCAGTTTGTTCGATGTCCATCAATCCATGGATGGCTATCTGAACGTGCCCATCGGACACGCAACGCGGCACGTACGCGTGTACGTGTTGAATGCCAGCCGCCAGTTGGCGGCTATTGGCGAGGTGGGCGAACTGCATATCGGCGGACCCGGCGTCGGAGCGGGGTACTTCAACAGACCGGAGCTGACCGCCGAGCGCTTCATTCAGCACACGTTCCCGGATGGCGTCGCGGAGCGTCTGTACCGGACGGGAGACCTCGTGCGCTGGAGCCGGGATGGTGAACTGGAATACGTGGGCCGAATCGACCACCAGGTCAAGGTGCGTGGATTCCGAGTGGAAACGGGTGAAGTCGAGGCTGTGTTGCGTCGTCACGCCGCGGTGAAAGACGTCATCGTGATTGCTCGTGATGAGCCTGCCCAACTGGTGGCGTACGTCGTGGCGGACGAGCGGCCAGGGTTGGCGAGTGAATGGCGCGCCCACCTTCGCAGCCAGCTTCCCGAGTTCATGGTGCCGTCGGCGTTCGTCGTGCTGGATGTCATTCCGCTGTTGCCGAATGGAAAGCGGAATCTCAAGGCACTTCCGGCGGTCGGCGCCGCGCACGGCAGTGAGAACTACGTGGCGCCCGGCACTCCCACCGAGATCCGGATCTGCGCGGTCTGGCAAGAGCTGCTGAAACTGGATCGCGTCGGTATTCGCGACAACTTCTTCGAGTTGGGCGGTCATTCGCTGCTGGCGACGCGCATGGTTTCGGCGTTGCGTCAGCAGTTCAACATGGAAATCCCGTTGCGAGAGATCTTCAACCTGCAAACCGTATTCGAGCTGAGCGCATACATCGATGCGGAGAGCGAGTTGACGCGTGGTCTGGATGGCGCCAGCGGCAATTCGACCAACACACAATCGTCCGCCGGCGTCTGGGAGTTGTGATGCAGAGTCCGTGGTTCATGCGATTCAATCGCGATCCGCAGGCAAAGCTGCGCTTGTTCTGCTTTCCCTACGCCGGTGGCAGTGCCGGCGTGTTCAAACCATGGGGAAATGCGTTCGCGGGCGTCGATGTCGTAGCGGTGCAATTGCCTGGCCGCGGCAGCCGCGTCGCCGAGAAGCCGCTCGAGTCGATGGCCGAGATCGTCGCGCGGCTCATCGACGAGCTGCGTGGCTTCCGCGATTTGCCGTTTGTCTTTTTCGGGCACAGCTTCGGATCCCTGGTCTGCTTCGAGCTGGCCAGGGAGTTGCAGCGACGCGGCATCGATGGCTTGCGGCACATCATCCTCTCCGGCCGACGCGCTCCGCATTTGCCGCGCGTGCACCCGAACACCCACGATCTTCCGTACGACGAGTTCATCGAAGAGTTGCGCTCCATCAACGGCACGCCCGAAGAGATGCTCACCAACAAGGAATTGATGAGCCTGTTCGTGCCAATCCTGCGCGCCGACTTCAAGGTGAACGAGACCCACCAGTACCGCGCCGATATCAAGCTGAAATCGGCGGCCTCCATTTTCCGCGGGCGACTCGACACGGATGTTCCAGAGGCGGAGGTCCAGGCATGGCGTGCCAACTTCGAATCCGGGGACATCGAGTTCACGGAATTCTCCGGCGACCACTTCTTCATTCATTCGCAGCAGCAGCTGGTTCTCGAAAGAGTC
Source organism: Rudaea sp. 3F27F6 (assembly GCF_005503555.1). Classification (GTDB taxonomy): domain Bacteria; phylum Pseudomonadota; class Gammaproteobacteria; order Xanthomonadales; family Rhodanobacteraceae; genus Rudaea. The sequence goes on along the minus strand of NZ_SCNG01000008.1, from coordinate 73,394 downwards.
GGCAAGATCCTCGGCGGTTTGCCGACCGGGCGTGTAGCCAGGGATCTTTGGGAAGCGGCTGGCTGACATGAACTCGTCCCTCGGCAAACGGTTTCGCATTCCAGAACGATCAACCAGAACGGTTTCGAATTCCCCATGACGCCTATCGAAGGTTTGTGTTTGATGCTCATCGGCGCCCATCTGTTAGGCTGGGTGGCCGAGCGGCTGCGTCAACCCGCCCTGGTTGGTCACATGTTGGCGGGCATACTGCTCGGGCCGTCCGTGCTGAACTGGATGCAAGCCGGCCCGACGTTTGCCGCGATCTCCGACTTGTCCGTGCTTTTCGTCGTGGTTGCCGCCGGGCTCGAAATGCGCATGCACCACGTGCTCGATGTCTTTCGCGGCAAGAGTTCGTTTGCCCTGCTGGTGGGGTTCGCCATTTCGACCGCCGTGGCAGGTGCGTTCGCCTGGCTGACGGGGATGGCGTTGATCCCGGGGCTCGTCGTGACCTTGTGTCTGTCGGTTACGGCATTGCCGGTCGCACTGCGCATCTTGAGCAGCTTCGGCATGCTCGACACGAGCATCGCGAGATTGGCGATCGCGAGTGCGCTGTTGTCCGATGTCATCGTGCTGATGGTGCTCGGCGTCGTGCTCTCGCTGGCCACGCCATCGGTCGGGAGTTGGTTGCCAGCCGCGGGCATTTCGATGGCCAAGTTGGGGGCGCTCCTCGCATTCGTCGGGATCTGTCACTTCGCATGCTTGCGTTTGAGTGCACTGCGCGCGGCTCGCAAGATCAACTCGAAATACCCCGATACCGTGTTGATCGCGACGCTGCTGTTCACGTTCGCATTCGGCGCGCTCAGCGCGCTACTTGGATTTCACTTTGTGATTGGCGTGTTTTTCGCCGCACTGATGATCACGCGCGACCTGATCAGCGATGCGCACTTCGAGAAGTTGGAGCGCACCTGCGAAGTCATCACCGTCAGCCTGTTTGGACCATTGTTCCTTGCTTATCAGGGAATCCAGTTTAAGCTGGGTGCGTTGGATAACGCGTCGCTGGTGGTGGGCCTGGTGCTGGTCGCGATCGCATCCAAACTACTGGGCGGTTACGTGATGGCGCGGATGAAAAGCCTGCCGCATCAGGAAGCGCTCGGTGTGGCCGCCATCATGAATGCGCGCGGCGTGATGGAGTTGGTGGTGGCCAGCATCGCCTATCACGCCGGCCTGGTCGATCAGGGGCTGTATTCCGCGCTGTTGGTGGTTGGCATGGTGACCACGGTCATCACGCCATTGCTGCTGAGGCAGTGGCTGACGAAAAGCCAGACAGCGTAGTTGGCCTTCCGGCAGTCAGCATGCACATGGAATTCGCGAAAATTGGAGAGATCGCATGAGCGAGACAGCACATCACTCGACCGATGAAAAATTCGAGTCTTGCCGGCGGTATCTGATGGGGTTGGGCGCCGACAAACTGCTCCACTCCGGGCGGCACTTTCTCGCACATTTGGAAGGAACCTACCGTTTGCTGCGCCGTTGGGGATTGCCCGAGCCGGTATGTTATGCCGGGCTGTTCCACAGCATGTATGGCACCGACGGCTTCAAGCGCAATGCGTTGACCATGGATGACCGGCACGAGGTTCGTGCCTTGATTGGCGAAGAGGCCGAGCGATTGGTTTATCTGTTTTGTTCCATTCGCCGCATCAGCATGTTCGAAAGCGGAGCCCCCCAGAGCATCCGGTTCCGTGAAGCTGCCAGACGCACGCCTATTGCACAGCACGAGTGGGTTGCCCTCTTGCACATCGAATACGCGAATACATTGGATCAGTGTCTGGACCTCGGGTTTCTCGGAAAATTCGTGCTGACCAAGCTGGGTCGGAAGTGGATGCATCTCAGGCAGCACCTGAGCGCGGCCTGCAACGCCGAATTGGCGCCGGTTTTCGCCAGTCATCGGATATCGCGGTGGCAGTACTCCGCCTTTCAGCCATTGTTCTGGGTCCTGCAGAGGCTGTGAGACGAGACGGCCAATAGCGCCGGAACGAAGAGCGCACAAGAACGATTGCCGGAGGCAGCCCCAGCTGCCTGAAAAGGAAGAGACATGGTGCAAAGCACGGCGGAAATAAAAGATCTGCTGCGATCCCTCATCAGGCAAGGGGTCAAGCTCGGCGTGTCGCAAGACAAATTGCTCATCGAAGGCAACTGGCAAGCGCTGAGCGAAGACGTCAAGTCGCTCATCAAGTCCAACAAACAAGACATCATCGACTTCGTCGAGGCGCGAAAGAAAGCGAAGGTTTCGCAGCTGCGCGCTCGCCCCGCCGATGTCGCGCCGGTGCTGTCATTCGCGCAGCAGCGACTGTGGTTCATCGATCAGCTGGATGGCGGCGTGAGTACCCAGTACAACATGCCGTATGCCTTGCGCCTGACGGGACAGCTTAATCGGGATGCGTTGCAACGGGCGCTGGATCAAATCGTCGCGCGTCACGAAATCCTGCGCAGCGTGTACTACACGCTGGACGATGGCGAGGCGGGCGTTCGAACGATGGATGCGATGCCGGTGACCATCGCCGTCGTCGATCTTTCGCACCTGGACGCCGCGGAGCGTGAGGAGCACGTGCGCTCATTGGCGCTTGCCGAGGCGAAGAAGCCGTTCGATTTGCGACGCGACCTGATGCTGCGCGCGAGCCTGGTGGTACTGGCCGGGCACGAGCACGTCCTGTTGTTCACGATGCATCACATCGCTTCGGACGGCTGGTCGATGGGCGTGCTGACGCAAGAATTCGTGACCTCGTACGACGCGTATTCGAACGGCGTGACGGATCCGTTGCAGCCGCTGCCAGTGCAGTACGGCGATTTCGCCTGGTGGCAACGAAACTGGCTGCAGGGCGACGTACTCGAGCAGCACCTCGATTTCTGGGAGCACCAACTCGCGGACTTACCCCAGGCGCACAGTCTGCCGCTGGATTTCCCACGACCGGCCGCGCAGAGCTTCGAAGGAAGCAGCCACGTGCATGTCCTCGACCGGACCTTGAGCGATCAGCTCAAGGCACTGAGCCTGGCGCAAGGCACGACGCTGTTCATGACATTGCAGACGGCGTTCGCGGTGCTGCTGTCCCGCTACAGCAACGAAACCGACATCGTGATGGGAATGCCCATCGCCAATCGCACCCAGGCCGAGCTGTCACCGTTGATCGGCTTCTTCGTGAACACGCTGATTCTGCGCAGCGACTTGTCCGGCAACCCGTGCTTCAGCGCGCTGTTGCAGAAGAACAAGCAAATGGCGCTTCAGGCGTACGATCACCAGCACATTCCCTTCGAACTACTGGTCGATCGGCTGCGTCCCGAGCGCAGCGCCCGACATGGAGCGTTGTACCAGATCATGTTCGTGCTCCAGAACAACGAGCAGAGCGAACTGCGCTTGCCTAAGTTGACCCTCTCCCAGGTCGACACCGGGTATGTCGCGGCCAAGTACGACATTCACCTGGGCATGGAAGAGTTTCCGGACGGATTACAGGCAACCTGGACCTATTGTTCCGCGCTGTTCACGCCCGCCACGATCGAACGCATGTCCAGGCATCTGGGCACGCTGTTGCGAAGCATGGTCGCGGCACCGGACACGCCGATCCTGAATCTTCCAATGCTCGGCAGCGCGGAGCGAGACCAGCTCGCGGTCGAGTGGAATGGAAAAATCGCAGGCGATTCGCACGACTGCATCGTGCCGAGGCGCTTCGAAGACCAGGCAACACGGACGCCGAACGCTGCCGCCGTACGGTGCGGAGACGCGGTGCTGAGTCATGCCGAGCTCAATCGAAAAGCCAACCGCCTGGCGCATTGCCTCGTCGAGGCGGGCGTCGAGCCGGGCGTCGTGGTCGGAGTGCACGCCACACGCTCGCCAGAGCTGATGGTGGCGCTGCTGGCAATTTGGAAATGCCGCGCCGCCTATGTTCCGTTCGATCCGAACAGCACCCCGAAACGGCTGGCGGTCATGATTGAAGACGCGGGCATCGAGCTCGTGGTGGCGCAGTCCGCGCTACGTGCCAAGGTACCCGTGTCCGGAATCGACGTGCTCGAGCTGGACGATGTTCTGGCCGAGACATGGTTCGCGGAATATCCGGACTGCAATCCCGGTGCGCACGGCACGGAAGTTAGTCCTGACGACAGCGCCTACATCATCTACACCTCGGGCTCGACGGGCGTGCCCAAGGGTGTCGAGATCGCGCACTCCAGCCTGGCTGAGTACTGCGGTTACGCCCTCGGTTGTTACTACACACGTGGACTCGCCGGTTCGCTGGTGGTGACTTCGCACGCGTTCGACATCACCGTGCCCAGTCTGTTTCTGCCTCTGCTCGCGGGAGGTTGTGTCGAGTTTATGCCGCCGCAAGGAGAACTGGATGCGTTGGCGACGCGCCTGGCTTCCGCGCAGGAGAGCTACCTGCTGCGCATGACGCCGCTGCATGCGCAGGCGTTGCTGAATTTGCTACCGCCCACCACCAGCATGGCCTCGGCTCACGTATTCGTCATCGGCGGCGCCAGCTTCCCGCCGGAACTCGCGCGTGAACTGCAATCGCGCTTTCCGCGCAGCCAGATCTTCAATCACTACGGACCCACCGAGGCGACCGTCGGTTGCGCGATATTCGACGTCACGGCGCAACTCGACCGTCCGGGGAGAACCATTCCCATCGGCAGTCCGATGGACAACACCGTGTTGTACGTGCTCAACCCGGCGCGGGAGCTGGTGCCCGTGGGTGTCAGCGGCGAGCTGCACATCGGCGGGCAGAGGCTGGCGAAGGGCTACCTGAATCGGTCCGATCTCACTGCCGAAAAATTCATCAGCAACCCGTTCGGCGACGGGCATGCCGACCGTCTCTACCGGAGCGGCGACCTGGTGCGCTGGTTGCCCGAGGGCACGCTCGAGTTCCTGGGGCGGTGCGACGACCAGGTGAAGATCCGTGGATTCCGCGTCGAACTGCAGGAAATCGAGCACCACCTGCGCAGCGATTCCCGGGTAGCTCAGGCCGTCCTGGTTGCACATGAAGACAGCGATGGTGGAAAGCGCCTCGCGGCGTATGTCGTGCCCACCGCGGAATCCGATCACGAGCAGTTGGCGGCGCAGTTGCGAGACGCGCTCCGTCAAGAGCTGCCTGACTACATGGTGCCTTCCAGCATCGTCCTGCTGGAGGAGCTGCCGCTGTCCGCCAACGGAAAAGTGGACAGGCGCCGCTTGCCGGAACCCGGGGTTGGCTCGGTGCAGGTGAAGGTGCCGCCAGAGAGCGCGACCGAGCGTCGCCTGGCCGCACTGTGGAGCGATTTACTCGAGGTCCCGTGTGACGCCGTAACGGCATCGTTCTTCGAACTGGGCGGAAATTCCCTCCTGGTCACGCGCCTGATCGGCACAGTCAATCAAGAGTTCGCGGTGAGTCTGAAGATTGCCGACGTCTTTTCTCATCCGACGATTCGAGCACTGGCGGGCTTGATCGACTCGGCAACCAGGGGCTCGATCGTGCGGATTCCGCGCGTGTCGCGGGAGTCGGTGCTGCCCTTGTCGTTCGCGCAGCAGCGCCTGTGGCTCATAGACAGGCTGGCGGGCAGTAGTCAGTACAACATGCCGTTCGCCTTCCGGCTGCGCGGTCTCCTGAATCGGGAAGCATTGCAGCGTGCGCTGGATACGATCGTCGCGCGGCATGAAGTCTTGCGCAGCGTCTTTCGCACTCGTGACGATGGCGAGGTCTTCGTCGTCGTGCAGGCTGCCTCTTCGATACCGGTGACGGTGATCGATCTAATGCACCTCGACGTGGCTGCGCGAGAAGAACGCGTGCACGCGCTGGCGGCAGCCGATGCCACGCGGCCATTCGATCTCGGCAACGACCTGATGTTGAGAGCGAGCCTGCTGGCATTGTCCGAGCAGGAACACGTGCTGCTGTTCAACATGCACCACGTCGCCTCGGATGGCTGGTCGACAGGCGTGTTGACGACGGAATTCGCCACGCTGTACGACGCGTTTTCGAGATGTGCCGATCAACCTCTGCCGGCTTTGCCGATCCAGTATGCGGACTTCGCCCACTGGCAACGCCGGTGGCTGCAAGGTGAAGTGCTGACGCAGCAACTGGACTACTGGCTGACTCAACTGAATGGTCTGCCAGCCGTGCACGGCCTGCACCTTGATTTCCCCCGCTCGGCGGTGCAACGCTTCGCGGGCGCGCTGCATTCGCAGCGCCTGGACCAGACCCTGGGCCAGCGTCTGCGGAAACTGAGCCTGGAAAGAGGCACGACGCTGTTCATGACGCTGCAGGCGGCATTCGCCGCACTTCTGGCGCGCTGCAGTGGTGAGACCGACATCGTGATGGGCACGCCCATCGCAAACCGCACGCAGGCGGAGTTATCGCCCCTCATCGGATTCTTCGTGAACACGTTGGTGTTGCGCAGCGATCTGTCGGGCAACCCGTCGTTCAGCGATCTCCTGCAGCGGACCAGGAAAACGGCGCTAGAGGCCTACGAACACCAACACATCCCGTTCGAGATGCTGGTCGACAAGCTGCAGCCCGAGCGCAGTTTCCATCAGAGCCCTTTGTTCCAGATCATGTTCACGCTGCAGACGGGCGAGCAGGGCGCGCCGACGTTGCCCGGCTTGAGCATGCAGGCCCTGGAGCAGGAACAGCACACGGCCAAGTTCGATCTGACGCTGGCGCTGCGCGAAACCGATGACGGCGTGCGGATGAATTGGGAGTACTGCACCGAGCTGTTTCACGCGACGACCATCGCGAGCCTGGCCGAGGCCTTCGTCGAGTTGCTGGCCGGCATCGTGGCGGAGCCGAACAGGCCGATCCATTCGTTGCCACTCGTCTCCGCGCGGACACGGCACCGGTTGCTGGAAGAATTCGCTGGCGCTCCGGCAGAGCATCCAGAAGACGCATTCATCCACGAGTTGTCAGGGTCAGAGGCAGAGGCGAGGACAATCGCGGATACCCGACTCTACGTGCTGGATCGAGACCGGCAATTGCTGCCCATCGGCGTTCCGGGAGAGTTGTACATCGCGGGCACCGGGCTCACGCAACGCGGTTCGAACTCCCCGGAACTGGCGCAGCGTCTCGTACGGCATCCGTTTTCGGATGATCCCGGGGTGTCGCTGCTCCGATCCGGCGATCGGGCACGCTGGCTGCCCGGCGGCAAGCTCGAGTACCTCGGAAAGATCGACGCGCAGGTCGAGAAGGAAATTGAAGCGGAAGGCCCCGCATACGAAGCTCCGAGGGGCGAGTTCGAGATGCGGCTGGCGGCACTCTGGCAAGACGTGTTGAGTGTTCCTGTTGTCGGCCGTCGCCACCATTTCTTCGCGCTGGGCGGCAGCTCCCTGAGCGCCGTGCGCCTGGAGTTCGCGATCCGGGAACACTTCGGCATCGAGCTGACATTCCGCGAGTTGTTCGAGCACGCGGAGCTCGCCGCGCAGGCGGAACTCATCGCCACAAAAGATCGGCGAGTCGAACTACCGCGGATTGAAAAAGCGGCGCGCGATGGCCGGCCGCTGGCGTTGTCATTCGCACAGCAGCGTTTGTGGCTCATCGACCAGCTCGTGCCGAGCGGCACGCAATACAACATGCCGCTGGCATTGCAGTTGACGGGCCAGTTGGATGTCGAAGCGCTGAAGAAAGCGCTGGATGCGATTGTCGCCCGACATGAAGTGTTGCGAACGGTTTACGCCATTTCGGAGTCCGGCGAGCCCTGCCAGCGCATCCGTGAGCCGGGGTCCATTCCGTTCTCGACCACGGATCTGCGCGACATCGCGAGCGCGTCACGAGCCCGGCGAGTGCGCGAGCTGGCAGAAGCGGAAGCCAACAAGCCGTTCGATTTGCGGCAGGACGCCATGCTCCGGCTTGCGGTGCTCGTTTTGGGCTCCGAAGAACACGTGTTGCTACTCACGATGCATCACATCGCTTCCGACGGCTGGTCCCAGAATGTACTTATCAACGAGTTCGTGACGCTGTATCGAGCATTCAAGGATGGACAGCCGATGGCGCTGCCATCCCCGCCGGTGCAATACGCAGACTTTGCTCAGTGGCAACGGGGCTGGCTGCAAGGAAAAGTGCTGGACCGGCAGTTGAACTACTGGCTGCGGCAGTTGGCGGCTCTGCCGCAAGTGCATCGGGTACCCACCGACTTGCCGCGGCCGGCCGTGCAACGTTTTGCCGGGGCGATGCACGATCAGCAGTTCGACAAATCTCTGAATGAGCGACTGCACGCATTGAGCGTCGCTCAGGGCACGACGCTGTTCATGACCCTGCAGACGGCCTTCGCGACGCTGCTCGCGCGGTACAGCGGCGAGACCGACATCGTCATGGGAACGGCCATCGCAAATCGGGCACAACCCGAGTTCGCGTCGTCGATCGGCTTTTTCGTCAATACGCTGGTGCTGCGCAGCGATCTGTCCGGCGATCCTTCTTTCGCCACGCTGCTGCAACGAAATAAGCTCATGGCGCTGGCGGCTTTCGAACACCAGCACATTCCATTCGAAATGCTGGTGGAAAAACTGCAGCCGGAACGCAGCTTCAGCCACAGCCCGCTGTTCCAGATCATGTTCACGCTGCAAAGCGACCAGGATCAGTCGAAACTGGAACTGCCTGGTTTGAGCATGCAGGTGCTCGAGGCGGAACAACACAGCGCGAAGTTCGACCTGACGCTGGCGTTGCAGGACGGTCCGGATGGCCTCAGGGCCAGTTGGGAGTACTGCACGGAACTGTTCGGCGCGCAGACCATCGCCCATATGGCGGACGCGTTTGCGCAGCTGTTGGCCGCACTGGTCGCGGAGCCGGAGTGCCCGATTCAGCGCTTGCCGGTGTCGGCGGTCGGCACACGCGCACAGCGGCTCGCGCTGGATCCTGCTCACGGCGCGCATGACCCTGCGTTGCCGGCACTCGGGGCCAGCGGCCGCGTGGCGCCCGTCCACGAAGCGCCGCAGGGCGACATCGAAACCGCACTGTCGACACTCTGGATCGGACTATTGAGCGTCCCGTGCGTCGGCCGTCGTGACAATTTCTTCGCGTTGGGTGGCAGCTCCCTGAGTGCCGTGCGCCTGGCATTTGCGATCCAGGAACGTTTTTCCATCGACTTGTCGGTACGCGAGTTGTTCGAATATTCCGGACTGGCCGCACAGGCCGGTCTGATCGCGACGAAAGAAAGATTGGCGGCGCTTCCCGTCGTGAGCACCGTGGTTCGCGATGGCCAGCCTTTGGCGTTGTCCTTTGCGCAGCAGCGACTGTGGTTCATCGATCAGCTGACGCAGAGCAGCGCGCAATACAACATGCCGATCGCGCTGAGATTGGAGGGCGAGCTGCAGGTCGACGCCTTGCACGCGGCTTTCAGCGAGATCGTGCGACGACATGAAGTGTTGCGCACGATCTACGCCACCTCGGCGACCGGGGAAGCGAGCCAACGGATCTTGCCGGTCGACATGCTGCCGCTGGCGCGCTTCGATCTGTCTGGACTGCCGGAAGAAGAACGAGAGGCGGAAGTTCTGCGTCTTGCCGAGATGGATGCCCTCACGCCTTTCCGCCTCGACCAGGACCTGATGGTGCGCGTCAGCCTCATCGCCCTGAACGCCAAGACTCATGTGCTGCTGTTCAACATGCATCACATCGCTTCCGACGGCTGGTCCATGAGCGTGCTCATGGAAGAGCTCGTCCAGTTGTACGCGGCGTTCGTCCAGGGTCAATCGAGTCCGCTTCCGCCACTCGCAATCCAGTACGCCGACTTCGCCGCTTGGCAGCGTTCGCACATTCGAGGCGACTACCTCGAAGAACAGTTGAACTACTGGCAAAAGCAGCTCGCCGGCATTCCGCCCGTGCATGGCCTGATCCTGGATCGGCCGCGTGCGCTGCAGCCGAGCTTCGTCGGCAAGGCGCTCACGGTGCCGCTCGATTCGGCGCTGGTGCAACAACTGAATGAATTGGGCCAGACACAGGCCGCCACTCTCTTCATGGTGCTGCACGCCGCGTTCGCCGTGCTGCTGGGACGCTGGAGTCGCGAGAACGACATCGTGGTCGGCACGCCCATCGCGGGTCGCACTCGCAAGGAGCTGGCTCCGCTGATCGGTTTCTTCGTCAACAACCTGGTGTTGCGCAGCCGGTTAAACACGGAACAGTCGTTCGCCGAATTCCTGGAGGCGTCCCGGGTCACGGTGCTGGAGGCTTTCGAACACCAGGATGTGCCGTTCGAGATGCTGGTCGATCGTTTCTGTCCGGAGCGCAACTTCAATCACTCGCCGCTGTTCCAGATCCTGTTCTCGCTGCAAAACCAGATGCAGACCGATCTGTCCTTGCCTGGAGTTCAGGTCTCGGGAGTCGCGCGCGAGCAATCGCTGGCGAAGTTCGAGTTGTCGGTGCAGGTTGGGCCGGGCGTCGACGGCCATGAAGTCGAGTGGAGTTACAGCACCGATATCTTCGACGCCGAAACGGTTGCCAGCCTGGCGCAGCACTATGTGCTCCTGCTCGAGGCGGTGGTCGCGGCCCCGGAAAAACCGCTTGGCCAGCTGTCCGTGGTGACGGAAAGCGACCAGCGTTTCTTCGCCGCGCAAGCGGCGCGGGCGGTGACCGGGGCGGCGCCGGTAGTTTGCCTGCATCGGCTCTTCCAGCAGCAAGTGGCGCGCTGGCCAGACAACGTCGCGCTGATTCACGAAGGCATTCGGCTGAGTTATCGCGAACTGAACGAACGCGCAAACCGGCTGGCAAACTACTTGCGGACGTCCGGTGTGCGGACGGGCGACTTCGTCGGTCTCTTCGTCGAGCGCTCGGTGGACATGGTCGTCAGCATCCTCGCGGTCCTCAAGGCCGGCGCCGCGTATGTGCCGATGGATACGTACAATCCTGCTGCCCGCACACGGCACATGCTCGATGACTCCGGCGTCACCTGGATCATCACGCACCAGGATCTCCAGTCCCGGTTGCCGTCCACCACTGCGCAAGTACTGCACTTGGACGCGTCCGGGCACGCAGAAGGCATTGCCCGGTGTTCGGCGATGGACCTCCAGGATACCGCGGTCACGAGCGCGCATGCGGCGTACGTGATCTACACCTCCGGTTCCACCGGCAAGCCCAAGGGCGTCGTGGTCGAGCACGGCCACGTCGTACGCCTGTTCGACAGCAGTGCCGAGCATTTCAGCTTCGATCACAACGATTGCTGGACCCTGTTCCATTCCTATGCATTCGATTTCTCCGTCTGGGAAATCTGGGGCGCGCTGTTGTACGGCGGGCGTCTCGTCGTCGTGCCCTATGCAATCTCCCGTTCCGCGCCCGATTTCCATCGGCTGCTGAAAGAACAACGGGTGACGGTGCTAAATCAGACGCCTTCGGCTTTCTATCTGCTCATCAAGGAGGCTCAGCAGGCGGGCGAACTGGATCACCTGCGCTATGTCGTCTTCGGCGGGGAAGCGCTGGATCCGCCGCGACTGCGGCCGTGGCTCACGCGTTACGGAGATGAGCAGCCACAGCTCATCAACATGTACGGCATCACCGAAACGACAGTGCACGTCACCTATCGACGGATTCGGACTACTGACGTGGGCAAACCTTCGAGCGTCATCGGTGTGCCGTTGCGCGACCTGCTCTGCCATGTGTGCAACGAGGCGATGTCGTTGCAACCCATCGGCGTGCCCGGCGAACTGTTCGTGGGCGGTGGCGGAGTGTCGCGAGGCTACTTGAATCGTCCGGAACTCAACCGCGAGCGCTTCATCGACAGCCCCTTCGGCGGAGCGGGGCAGCGCCTCTATCGCACCGGCGACCTGGTGCGCTGGACCACCGCCGGTGAACTGGAATACCTCGGCCGCATCGATCATCAGGCCAAGTTGCGGGGTTTCCGCATCGAGCTGGGCGAAATCGAGCATGAGCTGCTCAACAGCAGTCACGTGAAGGAGTGCGTGGTGCTGCTTGTTGGTGATCGCGGTGGCGAACAGCGATTGGTCGCCTACGTCTTGCCGAATCGGGACGACGAGCATTTGCCCAACTCATTGCGCAAACATCTGCTCTCGGTCTTGCCGCCGTACATGGTGCCTTCGATCTTCGTCGTGCTCGAGCGTATTCCGCTGACCGAGAACGGCAAGATCGATCGGCGCGCGTTGCTTTCGATGGCGGAAACGCGTGTGGCACGCGCGGAGTACGTCGCGCCGATGACGCCGATGGAGACGCAGCTCTGCGCAGTCTGGCAAGACGTGCTGGGGGTCGAAAAAATTGGCATTCGAGACAACTTCTTCGCCGTGGGTGGTGATTCGATCCGGGTCGTGCAGATCGTGAAGCGGGCGCAAGCCGTGGGTATCGTGCTCGATGTGAAAGATATCTTTTTCCATCAGACCATTGCCGAGCTGGCCGCAATTCAACGCGGATCGCGTGTGCTCGTCGAGCCGGTGCCTCTGCACTTGTTGACGGGTGCATTCGATGCATCGCCTTTCATGGATGAGACCGTGGAAGATTGCTACCCCGTTACGGCCATGCAGCAGCGCATGTTGGAACAACACGGTACGCACGGTCTGGAACAGGCGGTCTATCAGCCGCGTGTCATCTACGACATCGACGGCATCGTGCTGGAACCAGCGCACCTGGAAGCCGCATTGCGCCATCTGCTCTACAAGCATCCCGTACTGCGCACCCGATTCCATCGCATGGAAAGCGGCGAGCATATTCAGGTGGTGCTGAAGGGCGTCGACTTCCACCTTGCGGTGGTCGATCTGTCGGAGCTGAACTCCGCGGCGCAAGAGAAGGCGGTCGCGAACCTGATCGCGCAGGACCGGCCGTTCGTGCTGGGCGAGACGGGCATCCGGTTCACGTTGCTCGTCTATGGCAAGCGGAACCATGGCCTGTTCATCTCCACGCACCACGCGATCATCGACGGTTGGGCGCTGGTGGAACTGCGCAACGAGCTGATGGCGCTGTACCAGGAGTCGGATCAGGAACGAGCGACGCTGCGCACACCCGCGTCTGGGAACGTGTTCAAGGAACACGTCGCGTTGGAACGGGAAGCGCAAACCTTCGCGGATCACCAACAGGCCTGGCGTGAACTCATAACGGACTACCAGCCAATGCCCGCGCTGGATTCGATCGCGACGGATGCGAGCGCGAGCAACACGCTGGGTCTGCACGTCGACGCCGCACTGGTCAGCGGGCTCAAGCACCACGCAGAACAGCAGGGCGTGACGTTGAAAACTCTGTTGCTGCTGGCCTACCAACGGGCGCTCGGGAATCTGTTGACGGTCGACACGGTTACCGTGGACGTCGTGTGCAGCGGTCGTTCTCCACGCCTCAGCGATCCGCTGGGAGCGATCGGCTTGTTCTGGAGTCTGCTGCCCATCTGCACTCGGTTGTCGGCGCATCAGAGCGACGCCGAAGCAATCGCCGCGACCGCGCGAAAACTGCTAACCATGGACGCGCATTCCCTGTTTCCCGCCGACCGCGTGCGCAAGCTCATCGATGTCGAGTCGATGACCTACGCGGCATTCAACTACGTGAATTTCCACAACGCGAAGACCGGATCCGGCAAGTCGGGCGAGCACGAGATAGGCGAGCTCAAGGTTCGTTACGCATCCGATCGATTCGCCTACGCCGTCAAATTGGCGATTTCCGGCGACGATGGCGACGGCATCGACGGCAGCATCGAATTCGATCGCCGACATTTCAGCGCGGAGCGGATGAGCGAGCTCCGCACCGACTTCCTGGCTCGATTGCGACAGCTCGGCAACCCGGTTGAGAAGACACATATAAAGGTATTTGCCGAAAAAGTTCATGCGGAAGAAGTCCATGACTAAAACGATCACCGACTTATCCGACGTGTCCGTTGACGATCTGGATTCGATTCAGGGCACACGCTTGCTGCTCCACGTCGATCAGGGTTCCGCCCGGGTGGCCGAGTGGGCGACGGAAAACCACGAGCATGTGGAGCGATTGCTGCAAGCCAACGGCGCGCTCTTGATCCGCGGACTGAAATTCGCCGGCAGCCAGCAATTCGGAGTCGCGCTCGCAACGTTGTTCGGCGCGGAGCTCCTGGAATACGTGTACCGGTCGACGCCCAGAACGCAATTGCGAGGAAACGTCTACACGGCCACGGAATACCATCCTTCGCTGCAGATTCCCCAGCACAACGAAAATGCCTACGGCAATCGTTGGGCGATGCGCCTCGGTTTCCTGTGCACCGTACCGTCGGAGCAGGGTGGCGCAACGCCGATCTGCAACAGTGAACTCGTGTACCAGCAGATTCCGGATGCGATTCGCGATCGCTTCGAACGGGATGGCGTGATGTACGTCCGCAACTATTCCGATATCGACGTTCACTGGAACGACGTCTTTCAGACCGAGGAGCGCCATGAGGTCGAGCGGTTCTGTCAGGCCAACCAGATCAGCCATGAGTGGCTGGACGGCAATCGGCTGCGTACCCGGCAAATCAATCAGGCCAGCATCCGCCATCCGGTCACCGGCGCGCAGGTCTGGTTCAACCAGGCGGATTTGTTCCACGTGTCCAACCTGGATGAAGAACTGCAGAGGAATCTGCTCGCCACGGTGGACGAAGCGGATTTGCCGCGCAACACCTACTACGGAGACGGCGCGCCCATCGCGACTTCGGACCTGGTGCTCATCCGGAACATCTACCAGCGTCACGCCATACGCTTCGACTGGCAGCGAAACGATCTATTGCTGCTGGACAACATGCTCTATTCGCATGGCCGCGATTCGTTCGTCGGCGATCGGCAAGTGCTGGTGGGCATGGCGCGTTCCATCGATGCCGATAGCGTGGAGACCCGGCCATGAACTCATAGGACGCGCCGCGCAACCCCTTGGGCTCTCGCCCGCTCTCAACATCCTCGACTGATCCCATGTCAACCGAAATCAGAGTCTTCGCCATGAACAATTTCTCCCAATTACCGATGTGCTCACCGTGAAGAAGCTAGTCATCGCTGCGGTTGTCCTGATCGTCGGCCTGAGCCTGCTTGTGTTGAGGAAAAGCATCAACAAAGAGGATGCACTTCCGGTTCAGGTGGAGCTGGCTCAACGGGCAACCATCGAGCAGAGGGTTCGTGCGACGGGAAAGATCCAGTCATCCATTCAAGTGAAGATCAGCGCCGACATCAGCGCGAAGATCACGCGTTTGCACGTCAAGGAAGGCGATCAGGTGAAGAAGGGGCAACTGCTGGTCGAACTGGACGGCACGCGACAAGCGGCCAGTCTGGCGAGCCAGGAAGCGTTAGTGAAATCCGCCCAGGATGAAGCCAGGCTCGCTCTGGCTAACAAGAAGCTCGCCGAGAGTCAACTCGAACGCGTCAAGCTTGTGTTCGCGCGGCAGTTGGAATCCCGCGATAGAGTGGATACCGCTACGAGCGCTTACGAAGTGGCAGCGGCCCGCTATTCGTCTGCCGTGGAGCAAATCAAAAAGGCGGAGGGTGAGCTCGAGCAAGCCAGGTACGACCAGGCCCTGACGCGCATCTTTTCGCCTATGTCCGGCACCGTCAGTGTGTTGAAGCGAGAGGCGGGGGAGATCGTGATCGGTTCCCAGTTCCAGGAAGACGTCATCATGATCGTCGCCGACCTGGGCCAGATGGAAGCCACGGTGAACGTCGACGAGAACAGCATCATGAAGGTGAAGATTGGCCAGCCCGCCACGCTCTCGGTCGACGCGCTTCCAGGAGCCGCGATCGTGGGTCGCGTGGCGGAAGTCGCGTCCAGCGCGCGCACGGCGGATCCAGGCGAAGTACTGCAGAAGACGGAATTCCGCGTGAAGGTGGCGATTACCGAGGGCGGTGGTCAGGTGCGACCGGGAATGACGGTCAACGCCAACATTCTGACGGATACGCGGCAGTCCGCGTTGAGCGTGCCGATTCAATCGGTGACCTTGCGGCCGGTGGCGAAATGGCGGCGGATCGACAGCGAATCCTCGAGTAGCAAGCCCATCGTCGATACGGATGGCTATGTGCAGCTCGTGTATGTCGTGGAAAACGGCAAGGCCGTCGCTCGTCAGGTGAAGGTCGGCATCCAGAACGAGGATCGAATCGAGATTCTCGACGGGTTGAAAGAAGGTGAGAACGTGGTTTCGGGAAGTTACCGCGCGATCACTCGTGACTTGAATGACGGCGATACCGTCGAGGTCGCCAAGAAAGGCCCAGTGGCCGGCTCCTGAAACCACGCAGATGACTACGGACGCCAACATGGTAGATGCGCAGCAGGCGCTGCTGCAGATCGACAACGTGACCAAGTCATATCAACTGGGCGATGAGACCGTTCAGGCGCTGCGCGGTGTTTCGCTGCGCGTCAGCAACAACGAGTACGTCGCCATCATGGGTTCGTCGGGCTCGGGAAAATCCACGCTCATGAACATGATCGGCTGCCTGGATGTGCCGACGTCGGGTACCTACCAGCTAGACGGGCAGATGGTGGGCAAGTTGAACGACGATGCGCTGGCTGAAATCCGCAACAGGAAGATCGGCTTCGTATTCCAGACCTTCAATCTCGTGCCGCGAATTTCCGTCTTCAAGAATGTCGAACTGCCGCTGATCTACAAGGGAGTGTCCAAAGCGGAGCGACGGGTTCTCGCGGAAGGCGCGATCGAGTCAGTCGGTCTTCGCGACCGGATGAAGCACAAGCCGAACGAACTATCCGGCGGTCAGCGGCAACGCGTGGCGATTGCACGCGCTCTCGTGTGCAAGCCGTCACTGATTTTGGCGGATGAGCCGACCGGAAATCTGGACAGCACGACCAGCGAAGAAATCATGGCGCTGTTCGATACCCTGCACCGCCAGGGAAACACCATCGTCGTCGTTACCCACGAAGAGGACATCGCAGCGCACGCTCAGCGCGTGGTGCGCCTGAAGGACGGATTGATCGAAAGCGACCGCAGGCGAACACTATCGTGAAGGTACAAATCGACATCGCCGAGGCCGCCAGGATTGCATGGAGCGCGGTCATCGCCAACAAGTCGCGCGGTGCGTTGACCGCGTTGGGCGTCATCATCGGCATCGTGGCCGTCACCACGACGATGATCGCGGCCAACACCATGCAGAACGTATTCCGGCAGTCGTTCGCTTCTGGCGGCGCCGATGTTCTTTACGTGTCCAGAACTCCCTGGGTCGATCTGAGTTCCGGCGCGCAATATCGGACCCGGCGAAATCTTGACCTGCATCAGAGCCGCGCTCTGGCGACTCGTCTCGAGGGCAGGGCCATCGTGGTGCCGAGTATCAGCATCGATCAATCCGCCCGTTTTTTCGCCAGCAAGATGACCGGAATCACGGTCATCGGCACGACGGACAAAGAGAGCCAGCTCTCCGATCTGATACCGGAGCGCGGACGTTTTCTCCTGCCGTTCGACGAGCAGAACAAGTTCGACGTCACGGTGCTGGGCGCCACCGTGGCTGAAGGGTTGTTCGGAAACCTCGAGCCCCTCGGCAAAACCTTTCAGATTGGCGAAAGGAATTTCCGTGTCATCGGCGTCATGGGCAAGCGGACCAACGGCTTCTTCGACGGTCCGGACTTCGACCGTCAGATATACATCCCGATCACCACGTTCGAGAAAGTGTTCGGCAATCCGTCCGGTCGCGCGAACGTCGACATCGCCGTCAAGGCGCCCTCACTCGAATCGATTGACGATTTTCAGTACGAAGTGACCGATGCGATGCGCAGGATTCGAGGCCTGCGTCCCGGTCAGCCGGATGACTTTTCCATCAGCACGTTGGACTCGCTCCTCACGTCGTACAACAACACGATCGGCGTCGTCGTACTGGTGGGATCGCTCATCACGGGCATCGCGCTGTTCGTTGGCGGAGTCGGCGTGATGAACATCATGTTCGTCTCGGTGAAGGAACGCACCAGGGAAATCGGCATCCGCAAATCCATCGGCGCGAAGCGGCGCAGCATATTGCTGCAGTTCCTGTTCGAGTCGGCATTGATCTGTTTGTTCGGTGGATTGATCGGCGTAGGGTTTTCCTGGGGAATTGCCCAACTGGCCGACGAACCCACCATGCCCGTCAGTTTGTCGCCGGGAATTTTTCTCAGTTCCTTGTTCATCGCCACTCTGGTCGGCGTCTGCTCTGGGTTGCTGCCTGCTATACAGGGCGCATATTTGAATCCAATCGAGGCGTTGCGTTACGAATGAACTTCGCGGAGCTGACTAATGCAAATTAGTGAGACCTTGTTCATGGCGCTGAATGCGATCCGTGACAACAAGCTGCGCTCATCGCTGACGTTGGTTGGCGTCATCCTGGGCGTTGCCTCGATTATCGCGGTAATGACTGCCGTTGCCGCGATTCAGAGATCCATCGAGTCGGAGATAACGGTTTTCGGAGCGCAAACGTTCCGGCTGCAAAGATTGCCAAAGGGTTTCGCGAGCGAAGAGCAGTTGGCTGCCTCCAAATACTGGCCCGCCGTCACGCAATCCGAAGCCCGCGCCATTCGTGAGAACGCCAAGCTGATCGACGCCGTCGGCATCGAACTCTGGGAGGACGGCAGGAGCGCTTCCTACAATGGAAGCTCCGCGGAGGCCAGCGTGTTCATCTGCGGCGGGACGCCGGAATATCCCGAAGTCAACGCGCATGCGATCGAGTCGGGTCGCAATCTTTCCCGCGTCGACCTGATGGCGGGACGAAAAGTCGTGGTGCTGGGCCACGCGCTCGCGAATGAACTCTTCCCGTACCTCGATCCGATCGGAAAGAAAATTCTGTTGGATGGGCAGAAGTACGAAGTCATCGGCGTCTTCACGAAAAAGGTGTCGGCGTTCAGCAGCCGCTTCGAGGCCATGGCGCTAATTCCGATATCGGCGTTCACCAGCGTCTACGGCAACGACGACTCCCAAGGTGTGCCGCGCTCGGTCAATGTCACGTTGCACGCCAGGAGTCCGGAAGTGCTGCTGGATGCAATCGAAGAAGCGCGAATGACCCTGCGACGCCTGCGTCATTTGAAGCCGCACGACGACGACAATTTCTATTACTTCACCAATCAGAGCGCCATCGAGAATTTCAAGAAGATCACCGTCGGGCTCAAGCTCGGCGCGTTCGTCATCGGCACCGTCTCGTTGCTGGTCGCCGGTGTCGGGATCATGAACATCATGTTGGTGTCCGTGACCGAGCGGACCCGGGAAATCGGCATCCGCATGGCGCTCGGCGCCAAGCGCAAAGACGTGCTGCGACAGTTTCTGCTCGAAGCGGCGGTGCTCTGCAATATCGGTGGCGTGATTGGCATCGCGATCGGCTTCGGTCTCGGAAATGTTTTGGCGTTGATCACCTCGCTCAAGGCCACCGTACCGTTGGCCTGGGCTTTTTACGGAATGATTTTCTGCAGTCTCGTCGGCCTGACGTTCGGCGTGATACCGGCGCGAAAAGCAGCGCGCCTGAATCCGATCGAATCGTTGCGCTACGAATGACTCGCGAAGATCAAAGTGTTGGAGAAGAAAAATGATGACGTTCATGAATTCAGCTTCCCGGCATCACCTGAATGAATCTCCGCACGAGATGCCGCGATTTCTGCTCGACGACATTCAAGACGCGTTGGCCGCGAGTTCCCGATATCCGATCGGGTACGAGCAACAAGTCACGGCGTTCGCGGCGAACTTCTACGGCGTAGAACCCGAGTGCGTTCTCTTCACGAACGGAGTCGATGATTGCGTCGATCGGATGGCGCGCCATTTCAGGCACATGCGCTTCATTTACATGAAGCCCGGCTTCGATGGGTATTGGCAGCGGCTCAAGCTGTTCGCGGACAACACTTTGGCCATTACATTGCGTCCCGACGATTTCACCATCGATCGGAACGACATCAAGAAGTTCTGCAAGTCGGATGTGGTGCTGATCGCCAATCCATCCAACCCGACGGGCATTTCGGCGTCTCAGCGCGATCTCGAAGAAATTCGCAACGCATGTGGAATCCTGTTTCTTGACCGCACTTACCGGCACTACTCACAACGGAAGAACCTGTCGCCGTTGGAGAAGAATCAGCTCACCTATCATTCCCTGTCGAAGGCTTATGGACTGGCCGGATTCAGGCTGGGAGTCGTGGTGGGGCCCAAGCACGAGATCGGCGGGCTGCGAAAGTTGGGAGGCTACTGTGCATTGGGCACCGTATCGTTGGCGCTCATCGAAAGCGCCCTCAAGAACGAGGCTTTCTTCATGGAACGCGCCTGTGCCGACGTGAAGGAAAGGAACCGGGTGTTTCGAGAGCTCGAAGCCATCGGCATCGGTATCAGAAACACCGAAACGAATTTCCTCCTGATCAAGACAAATGGTCGTTCCTATCAAGAACGACTTCAGGAGGAAAACATCCTGGTCAAGGATGCCGGGCCGCTCGGGTTGCCGGACTATCTACGAGTTTCCATCGGCCTCGAGAGCCAGAACGATCGGCTGATCTCCGCGATCGCAAAGATTCACAACGCGTTTGAAGCCGGGAACCACTTGCGTGGGCCCCGAGTGGAGAGTCTGTAATTTGAACTGCGTATTTGCTCCCCGAGAAACTACGGCGAAGCCGCGAGGAGCACACAGATGGCTTTATCGAAGGCGATTCGGCCATGAGCGCCATCAGAAGTCTGGTGTCAATCCGCGCAACGGCAAGAGCCGAAAGATCGTGCAGAGTTCGATTGGCGATCTGCAGACTGATACGCCACGCGATCGCGACGGCACGTTCAAACCGCAGTTGGTGCCCAAGCGCCAGGTTCGCCTGTCCCGTTAGGTGCGCTCTAATGAAATGCAGTTACACAGTTCATTCGACAGACCCCGAGTGGAGTCGGCCTACCAATCAATGCCGCAACAATTCTGAGGTACACAAAATATGATCACGAGCGATTTCGAATCGAAGCTGGTCGAGGGAATCCAGCCCATCCGACAGTTCGTCCTGGCAAGCAGCATCCACCATCTCTTCTCGAGTGGAATCTACGATGTATTGCGCTCCAGGAAATCCTGCGTTAATGGAATTTCTGACGAGATCGGGCTCGACAAGGCGCGGGTCTACGGATTCCTGATGTATCTCGTCAACGAGAACATCTTGGCTCAGGAAGATGAGCTTTTCGAGCTGAGCGAAAGGGGCAAGGATCTGGAGCAGTTTCGAGCCTGGTACACGATGCTCGTCGGCGGCTACGGTGGCACCTTTCTCGAGATCGGAGACAAATTGAAGTCCGGCTCCGGAGTGGCTCGAAGAGAGATCGTCAGTGTTGGAGTGGGAAGTTGTGGAATCAGCCACTACGACGCTTTTCCACTCACCAAGAAGTTGATTCAAAAAATGAGTTCTCCCCCCGCGACCATCTGCGACATGGGCTGCGGTAACGGCATGTACCTCATCGAGTTCTGTGAATACTTCGCCGGGATCAAGACCATCGGCATCGAGCCCAATGAAAGCAGCTGCTTGGTCGCTCGGGAATACATTGCATCCCGCAACATGAGTGATCGAGTGGAGATCATTTGTGCGGACGCGGCGGAGTGGGTCACCAGGCCTTCTGAGAACAAGCCCGACCTGTTCATCCTCGGTTTCGTCTTGCACGAAATCATGGGTCAGCGCGGCAGGGAAGAGGTGGTCCGTTTTCTCTCGACCATTCGCAAGAGCTGCCCGAAATCGGCCATCGCGGTGATCGAGGTCGACGATCAGATCGCGACACCCGGGATCATGCAGCACGGCCTCGCCAAGGCTTACTACAACCCGTACTACCTCCTGCACTACTTCACGAACCAGAAATTGCTGACCCCGAGTGAATGGGAAAGCATCTTTCACGATGCGGGATACGCGGTCACCGCAAAGGACACCACGAGCCTGAACGTCGACTCGACAGGCCTGGAGGTGGGGTATTTGTTGACGGCCTTGACCTGACTTGGAACACCTAGTCCAGATCGAAAGTTCTTAAACTGAGAACGAGGAGATTTGGACCATGCCCAAGAAACGCTTTAACGCCGAAGAGATCATCCACAAGCTGCGCGAGGCCGAAGTGCTCTCGGCGCAGGGACGCACCGTTGCCGATATTGCTCGCCAGCTCGGCGTGACCGAGCAAAGCTACTTTCGTTGGTGCAAGGAATACGGCGGCTTGAAGGTCGATCAAGCCAAGCGATTGAAGGACCTGGAACAGGAGAACGCACGGCTGCGATTGGCCGCGATCTCGCCCTCTACACCCGCTTGAGGGAATTGATTCAGAAGTACCTGGGCTGGGAGCCAATGAAGGAGGCGTTGGCGAGGTACAAGGTCACTTATGAGCAGCTTCTGCGGGCACTAAACCGATGTGTGGCACTGGCGGGCGATGGCAAACCTTTCGGGTGGCGGGCGCTCGAGCCGTATTGCCATAAGCGTGACCAGACTTTACGAGCGCTCTATGCGTACGCCGCCCCGCGCGGGCATTTGTTCTTCATCATTGACGAGGCCCAGGAAATCAACGAGCTGGAGTTGTGTTGGCTCAAGGCGATTATTAACTGGCTGGTGCGCCGCGATTGCCGTGTCACGGTGGTGATGTTCGGCCAGCAGGAGCTTCTCATTTTGCGCGATACGCTAATTACGAATGCGCGTTCGGATCTGGATGTGCGCTACACGAGTGAGCTGTACGAATTCGAAAATATCCGCGATGCGAAGGATCTATCCGTGACGTTCGCGGCGTGTGATGAGAGCTCTGAATTTCCGGTAGGTAGCGGCTGCTCTTACTCGCATTTCTTTTGGCCGCTGGCGTTCGCGCACGGTTTTCGGCTTGCGCCGCAAGCCGAGATGGCGTGGGCGGCATTCGTCAAAGCCTCGCCTAACACGCGTTGCAAAAACGGGATTTGCATGCGCTGAGTCGCTCTCGTGCTGGCGGAGCTCGCCCAGGCAACTAGGGACGGCGACCGAAGCTGACACTCATGCGGAAGCGCTCAATCTTCATCCACCAGTTGAAGAAGAATAGGAACGACAGGATGACGACGACAACCAATTTCATTTCGACCTGCTGCGCGAAACGCAACGATGGAACAATCTGCGGCGCGTTTACAAAGTATGAAGTTGTTGTAAAATCTTCTGAAAAATCGGGAAAGCTAGAGCAGGAATTTGGCGTATGTGCTGAGCATCTCGATACCAGCCTCAGCCAACTTTTGGCCCAGGTGCCGATTGATCCGACCCCTCATAAGTGTGATTTGCCGGACTGCGGGCGCCCGGTGCATCTTCGACCGGTCAACCCGACAGGGCAGTGTCTGCCGTTGTACGACATGACCATCTGCTTTACTCACTTAAACGCCTATGCTCTCGGCTGGCCGCGTACTCGCGAGCACTTTGTCCTCACTTGGCTAGACAAGAGAAACATGCCATTTCCAAAGCGCAATAGTGTCGGTTTGTTCCCATTGCTCTAGCCTATCTGGGCCCAAACGATTGCTTCGACGGGATGCGACTGATTGGCGGGAACAAACCTAAACCTTGATGACTGGCCGTAGAGCTATAACGGGCGCTGTTTATCGTTTGTAGGGTTGAGAATTCCCTGGTGTGATCAGGATCTGGCTGGCGTTGTCAGATGCCCGTCCGAACGGTCGTGAGAGCGCTGATTAGGGTGCGTTATCGTGGATAGAGAGGGGCAGTTATCGACCGATTCCATTGAAAAAATCGGTTGAACCGATCATCTGAGGCCGGTTCAGTGACCTCATTGATCAGTTGAAGGTCGACGAAATAATGGGATGCCATTTCGTGCTCATCGCCGCGGGCGGCGCACGTCAATCGCCCGACCGCGGTGATTACATCCTGCGTTTGCGCTGCCCGAGGGAGCGGCTCATTGATTGCCACGCCGGCCTAAGCGTAGCCGGGATGCGCGCAGCGCGCTCGAACGGATTGCTGCAATCCAATCCGGATCGCGTTCGCGATCCGGATTTTTCCTCGCGCGCGTCGTAACAATTGATCGTGGCTGCCCGGCTCTTTCGCTCACGTGCATTGAAATCGGGCGGGACCCTAGGGGAAGGTCCCGCCCATCCGAAGTCCGTTTCGTACGATATCCCTTTCGTGCACCTCTTTATCGCGTCGCTTCACAGCGATACTTTCGTAACGCAGATCCGGGAGGGCATCGCGTTGCGATTCGCCGCATCCTCTGCAGCAAGTATCAATTACGTAGAAACGTGCGTGAACCCGTCACGTCTTACGAGCTTTTCGCCACGGCTGAGTTTTCGAGCTGACGGCCGCATGAGATTCGATCTCCGGCTGACGAGAAGCTATGCGCAGCGCGTAGCCGTATGCGGTGCCTGCTTATTTCGCGAAAGTAACAAGAAATCGTGCCGTCCGATTTCCGTGAAGGCTTTGTCGGCCGTTTAGCGTACATAACCCACATATTTTGGGTTATCGGTCGTGCGCCGATTTTTTTTCGACGCGGGATCGTGCGTGTTCGGGGTCTGTCGATGTCGTGGTTGCTGCGCGCCGCGCGGGGAAGTGGCGTGTCTTATCGCACTTACTCTAGGAGAGAGATGCATGAAGTCGAATGCGAAGTTCGCGAAACGTTGTGTGCTCACCGTTGCATGCGCCATCGGTTCAATGAGTCTGTTTGCACTGACGCCGGCCGGCGCGGCGGAGGCCTATCACGGTGTCGCCGTGGGTCCAACGTCTGAGGCACTGCACGCATGGCATGAAAACCTCAAAGCATTCCCGCCGATGGAAGAAGGCTGCTTTCACGCAAATTATCCGAGCCTAGTCTGGGAACAAGAAGAATGTCTGCCCCCACCAACGTATGAGTCGATACCGCCCGCACAGATTGGAAAAGGTAGCGCCACGGTAGCGGCCGGTACGAACTCGGAGACAAGCGACGTGGTGAGTGCCGCAGACGGCGCAGTGTTCCAGACCGTCGGCAACGGTTACGACTACGCTGCGAAGACTTCCGGTACATTCGGGTCGACAACCGGCAGCTTCCCCACGGTGACGGGCGTAACATCTGCGAGCACGGACGCATATACGCTGCAGATCAATACCAACAATAGCGCCGGCCCGGCGGCTTTGTGCAAGGGCTACAGCATCTCCAATTGCACGACGTGGCAGCAATTTATCTACGCTTCGGCAGGTCCCAACGTTACACCAGGCCCGGCTGCGATATTCATACAGAATTGGATATTCCCACTGCCGAAAAGATGCCCGAGCGGTTGGACGCGTTCCGTTGCCGGCGGCGGCTGCGTCAAGAACAGTGCCGCGGTAACCGTGAGTACCGTCGCTTTATCTGATTTGGCAAAAGCGAAGCTGTCGGGTTCGGCATCGACGAGCGGCAACGACGTGGTCACGTTCACTTATGGCACGACCGTAAAGTCCGTCAGCCAGAAAGGTAGTACGCTCGATATAGGATCTACCTGGAATAAATCCGAATTCAACGTGTTCGGCAACGGCAGCACGTCCCCCGTGGTCTCGTTTAACAAGGGTTCGTCGCTTACGGTGAAAGTGGAGGTCAATGACGGCACCACCCGCGCTCCGACCTGCACGGGTCCGACCGGAGCTGGCGAAACTTACGAACAAAACAACTTGACCTTGGGCGCCTGCACTGCTGCGGGTGGTTCGTCGCCTTACATTCAGTTCACTCAGTCGAACTGATGAAAGTGTGAGTTCAGATCTTGGGCCGGACTGAGAATCGACGGATTCTCGGTCCGGTCCAGAAAGCGGCGATTTGCAGCAACTCCTTGGCATAGATGCAAATGCCGGTTCCGTTTTCGTTATCTAACGGTTCCGTGCCTACTGCTTGCAGTGCGTCCTGCTCCGGCCGGCATGCACGTGTTTTCGCCGAGGAATACGGTTTAATGACCGAAGAAATGACGATTCCTTTTCTTCCGGATATAGACGTCCTGCTGCGCGTGCTAGTTGCGCTCGGCCTAGGTTGGCTGCTCGGATACGAACGTTATTCCCACGGCCGCGCCGCGGGCACGCAAGTCTATTGCCTGGTCTGTACGGCTTCCTGCGCACTTACTGCAGTGTCCGGGCCGCCGACGAGTTTCACCGGCAGCATTCTCACTGGCATCGGCTTTCTAGGCGCGGGCATCATCGTCAAGAGCGGTACGAATATCCGCGGGCTCACGACCGCCGCTTCGGTCTGGTCCTCGGCCGCGATTGGCATTCTCGTCGGGCTCGGCCACCTTCTCGCGGCTGTCTGTGTGGTGGCGATCTTCATCGTCTGCATGGTGTACGTGCCGCGCATCGAGCGGCTGTTTCCGGTGCAGATTGCTCTGGAGGTGTCTCTGCACTACCGCCAGGGGCATCGGCCAAACGAAGAGGTCGTGCGCAGTTTCCTACAGCAGCACGGGCTGACGATGCTCGGTGACAGTCTCTCCGTGAGCTACCAGGACGATGCATACCAATTCCGTTTTCTGGTCATGGCCGATTCGATGACGCGCGCGCAGCTCATTTCGCGCACCACCGGCGAACTGCCGAACCTACCGCACGTCGAGAGCTTCTCGATCAATCAGACCCACCGCGCATAAGCCGCGTGGCATCTGCATACGGACCGCCGTGAGCGATCACGGCCGAGCCTGCCCGAGCATGGCGACACACGCCGATTCCGTCGCGAGGATCGCGCTTGAAGGGTTCGGCGGCATTTTTACGTACGTATAGAAAAGTCGGACGAGTTCGACGTCACGGGCAGTTTGTCCGGAATTGCCGAGGTGTGCCGTCTTGCATTGACTTCGCTTGCGGTCCGTCAAAACCGGGCCGGTTTTGTAGCAAGCGATAAGCATTGGGAGTCCTCACGAATTCCCGAGACCAGGAACAAGGAACGCGTCTTCGCGATGGGGTGCCGGAATGAGTCGCTACCAGGTCTTTCAGTACGAATCCGTGCGGGATATGCAGCGCTCGTGGCTGATCCTCGACACGGAATCCCATTTCATCGCGAGGCTCAACGGCCTTTGGCTGGAGAGCATGACCAAGACCGATGCCGATCG
Organism: Rudaea sp. 3F27F6; assembly: GCF_005503555.1. GTDB lineage: Bacteria > Pseudomonadota > Gammaproteobacteria > Xanthomonadales > Rhodanobacteraceae > Rudaea. The sequence continues at coordinate 46,606 of NZ_SCNG01000008.1, read as the reverse complement.
CATGGCCGTACTGCTCAATTGGGTCGATTCGGCACGCGCAGATTCGGCGCAGCGCACACGTTCCGAGAGTGGTGGCCAGCCAACGTGAACCGTCTTGGCGGCAACGACAGAAATGCGGACAAGGAGGTCTTCGGTGTCTGAGAGCATTTTGCAGGCCGTCGCTCCTGCGGGCAGCCCAGCCGCCGCGGCGAACGCAACCGCTTCACCGCAGCGCCCGCGCCATCCTTTGCTGCGCAGCCGCGCTTTCGGCGTTGCGCCGCTGTTGCTCACCGCGTGCAGCGGCGGCGTGCTCGATCCGAAAGGTCCGATCGGCGACGCCGAGCGCAGTATCCTGCTCAACTCGTTCGTCATCATGCTGTTCGTTGTCGTGCCGGTGATCGTGCTGACGCTCGCATTCGCCTGGTGGTTCCGCGCCTCGAATCCGCGCGCGAAGTACATGCCGGATTGGGTCTACTCGGGCCGCATTGAGTTCATCGTCTGGTCGATTCCCGCGCTTGTCGTCATGTTTCTCGGCGGCATCGCCTGGGTCGGCTCGCACGACCTCGATCCGTGGGCGCGGATCGAATCGAAGAAGCCGCCGGTCGAAATCCAGGTCGTGTCGCTCGACTGGAAGTGGTTGTTCATCTATCCCGACCAGGGCATCGCGACGGTCAACGAACTCGTCGTGCCGGCGCAGACGCCGCTGCATTTCCACCTGACCTCGGCGACGGTGATGAACAGCTTCTTCGTGCCGCAGCTCGGCAGCCAGATCTACACGATGGCCGGCATGGAATCGCAATTGAATCTGCTCGCTCATGCGCCGGGCGTGTTCGACGGTCTCTCCGCGCAGTTCAGCGGCGAGGGCTTTCCGGAGATGCGCTTCAAACTGCGCGCGCTCGCCGACGCCGACTACGCCGCCTGGATCGATGGCCGGCGCGGCGCAGGCGACAGGCTCGATGCGGCCGCCTATCGGACGCTGTTGCAGCCGGGCGTGGAAAAGCAGCCTCGATATTTCGGTGCGGTGGAGTCGAATCTGTTCCAGCACATCCTCATGCAGTCGCACACGCTGCCGGCCATGAAGGCGCAAGCGGGCAACGGCGAAACCGCCGCGTCCGCGCATATGCATTGAAAGACAAGGAGACCGAGATGCTGGGCAAGCTGACCTGGGCGGCGATTCCGACCGACGAACCGATCGCGCTGATCACAGTGCTCGTCGTCTTGCTCGGGATCGGCGCGGTGCTCGCGTGGATCACCGTGAAGGGCCACTGGACCTATCTTTGGAAAGAGTGGATCACCAGCGTCGATCACAAGCGCGTGGGCGTCATGTATTTTCTGCTCGGCCTGGTCATGTTACTGCGCGGTTTCGCCGACGCGATCATGATGCGTACTCATCAGGCGCTCGCGGTCGGTGGCGCCGATGCGGGCTACCTCGCGCCGGATCACTTCAACCAGATCTTTTCGGCACACGGCACGATCATGATCTTCTTCACTGCCATGCCGTTCATGGTCGGGCTGATGAACTACGTCGTGCCGCTGCAGATCGGCGCGCGCGACGTGGCCTATCCGACTTTGAACTCGGTGAGTTTCTGGATCACCGCAGCCGGTATGGCGCTGATCAATATTTCGCTCGGCGTCGGCGTCTATTCGCGCGCCGGCTGGCTGGCTTATCCGCCGCTGTCGGAGCTGCAGTTCTCGCCCGATGTCGGCGTCGACTACCACCTGTGGGCATTGCAGATCTCGGGCGTCGGCACGTTGATGAGCGGCATCAACCTGGTCGCGACGATCTTCAAGATGCGCGCACCGGGCATGACCCTGACGCGCATGCCGATCTTCTGCTGGACCGCACTCGCGTCGAACCTGCTGATCGTCGCCGCGTTCCCGATTCTCACCGCGACGTTCGCGATGCTCCTGCTCGACCGTTACCTCGGCTTTCATTTTTTTACCAACGATGCCGGCGGCAACGCGATGATGTACGTCAACTTGATCTGGGCATGGGGGCATCCCGAGGTATATATCCTCATTCTGCCCGCGTTCGGTGTGTTCTCCGAGGTGATCTCGACGTTCTCGGGCAAGCCCTTGTTCGGCTACCGCTCGATGATCGCGGCGACCATGGTGATCTGCGTGCTGTCGTTTATGGTCTGGTTGCACCACTTCTTCACTATGGGCGGCGGCGCCGACGTCAATGCGTTCTTCGGCATCATGACCATGATCATCTCAGTGCCGACCGGAGTGAAGGTGTTCAACTGGATGTTCACCATGTACGGCGGGCGCGTGCGCTTCACCGCGCCGGTGCTGTGGACGATCGGCTTTATGATCACCTTTGTGATCGGCGGCATGACCGGCGTGATGCTGGCGATTCCGCCGAACGATTTCCTTCTGCACAACAGCCTGTTCCTGATCGCGCATTTCCATAACGTCGTCATCGGCGGCGTCGTCTTCGGCGCGCTTGCGGGCTATATGTACTGGTTTCCGAAAGCGTTCGGTTTCAGGCTGCACGAAGGTTGGGGCAAGGCCTCGTTCTGGTTCTGGTGTATTGGTTTCTACATCGCCTTCATGCCGCTCTACGGCCTCGGGCTTATGGGCATGACGCGGCGCATGCAGCACTACGACAATCCCGCGTGGCAGCCGTGGCTCGTCGTGGCGATGTTCGGCACGGTGCTGATCTTCTTCGGCATCGTCTGCCTCGTCATCCAGTTGGCCGTCAGCATCCGCCGGCGCGAAGCGCTGGCCGACACCACCGGCGATCCCTGGGACGGCCGCTCGCTCGAATGGATCACGACCTCGCCGCCGCCCTCGTTTAACTTCAGCGTGCTGCCCGACGTGCGCGGCGAAGAAGCCTATTGGGGTATCAAGCAGGCGGCGCTGCGTGCGCGGCGGCTTGCCGACAAGCCGGTCTATGAGCCGATTCACCTGCCGCACAACAGCCCGACCGGATTCTTCACCGCGTTCTTCGCCGTCGTGCTCGGCTTCGCCATGATCTGGCATATCTGGTGGCTGGCGATTCTCGGTCTGGTCGGTGCGTTCGCCGGCTTCGTCGTGTTCGCCTGGCGCGACGAGGACGAATACGAAGTGCCTGCGGCCGAAGTCGCCGCCTATGACGAACAGCGCCGCGCGATACGCCAGAGCCTCGTCGATACGGAGGCCCGCGCATGAGCGCCGTCGCCATCGCGGACGATCCGCAGCGTCTTGCCGCGCATCACGGCGGCAATGGGCCGGCGCCCAAGCGCATCGTTGTCGGCTACGGCTTCTGGGTTTTCCTGCTGTCCGACTTCATTATGTTCTCGGGCTTCTTCGCCGCGTACGCCGCGCTCAAGAACGCGACGGCCGGCGGCCTAGGCGCGCGCGAGCTATTCGATCTCGGCAATGTCGCCGTGGAGACGGTCTGCCTGCTGCTGTCGAGCTTCACCTGCGGCATGGCCGCGCTCGCCGTGTCGGTGCGCAACCGCATCTGGACGCAGTTCTGGTTGCTCGCCACCGGCCTGCTCGGGCTTGCGTTCTTCGCGCTCGAAGTGCGCGAGTTCCACGAACTGATCGAGGCCGGCAACGGACCGCAGCGCAGCGCTTTCCTCTCGGCGTTCTTCACTCTGGTCGGCTGTCACGGCGCGCACATCGTCGCCGGCGGGCTCTGGCTCGGCACGATGATGGCGCAGTTCTGGTTCAAAGGCTTCAACGAAATGCTGATCCGGCGCTTCATGTGTTTCAGCCTTTTCTGGCACGCGCTCGATATCGTCTGGGTCGCCATTTTCACCATCGTCTATCTCATGGGAGTCGCCGGATGAGCGCGGATAAAAACACCGAATGGCAGGGCGACCTTGCGCCGGGCGACGAACTGGCCGAGGACAGCGGCGTTTCCGCCGGCGTGCGCGGCTATCTGATCGGCCTTGTCGTTTCCCTGCTGCTGACCGCGGCATCGTTCCTGATCATCCACGACACGTTTCTGTGGAAGCCCGGCATTCCGGTTGCGCTCGGCGTGCTCGCGGTCGCGCAGATGGGCATCCATCTGGTTTTCTTCCTGCATCTCAACACCGGACCGGACAACACGAACAATATCCTCGCGCTGGCGTTCGGCGTTCTTATCGTCGCGATCGTCGTCAGCGGCTCGCTTTGGATCATGTCGCATCTCAATAACAACATGATGCCAATAGAGCGCGTGATGGATCTGCATCAGCAGCGCTGATTTGGCGGCGTGCGAACGCATGCCGCGCGCGAGTCGACCCCGCGCGAGGGCGATCATCTGAACGGTATCTGTGCGCGAATGCCCGCCGCGCGGAAACGCCGAAGGTTCGCGCGATCGTTTTACGTACCTATGTGGAAGGTCGTTTGCGGCTCATCACGAGCCGCGTCGTGCTGTGTCCGGCCTGTTCGGGCGAATGCCCGCGCGGCATGGCGTACACGCGAAGAATATCAAGCAACAAGTAAGCGAGGAGAATAACCATGTCTTTTTCTGAATCGGTGCAGCGCATCGCCGTCGTCGGTACGGGAGTGATCGGTTCGAGCTGGGCGGCTTTCTATCTGGCCCGTGGCTTCGACGTCACTGCGATCGATCCCGCACCGAACGCGGAAAACGCGTTGCGCCAATACGTCGAAAAGGAGTGGCCGATCCTCGAACAGATCGGGCTGTCGGCCGGTGCCAGCCGCGACCGGCTGAAATTTTCCTCCGACTTGCAGGCAGGGCTCAAAGACGCCGACTTCGTGCAGGAGAACGGCCCCGAGCGCCCCGACTTCAAGGCCAAATTCTTCGCCCAGATCGACGCGTACACGCCGAAGAAGGCGATCCTCGCATCGAGTTCGTCGGGCTTGACGATGGACGTGATCCAGGCCGAGTGCGCCAACCCGGAACGTTGCGTGATCGGCCATCCATTCAATCCGCCGCACATCATTCCACTCGTCGAAGTCGTCGGCGGCGCGAAGACATCGGAGCAGACGATCGAACAGGCGATGCAGTTCTACGACGCCGTCGGCAAGAAAGCGATCCGGCTGCACAAGGCATTGGCGGGTCACGTTGCCAATCGTCTGCAGGCCGCGCTGTACAAAGAGATGCTGTACCTCGTGCAGCAGGGCGTGCTCAGCGTCGAAGACTGCGATGCCGCGGTCAGCTACGGCCCCGGCCTGCGCTGGGGCTGCATGGGCCAGAGCCTGCAATGGCATCTCGGCGGCGGCCCCGGTGGCATCCGTCATTTCATGGAGCATCTGATGGGACCGCTTGCCGGCCTCATGAAGGCGCTCGGCGATCCGCAGGTCGACGATACGCTCAGACAGACCGTCGTCGACGGAGTGTTGACCCAAGCGAAGGGCCGCTCCGTGGCCGAACTGACCGCCGATGAGAATCAGGTGCTGATTGGCCTGCTCGCTCTGCGTGAAAAGAACGGACTGTGCTGATCGCGACGAAGGAGGCTGGCATATGACCTGGGACTTTGTCGACAAGCAAACGGCGCACACGACGGGGCGCCTGTTCTTCCTCGATCTCGGCGGCGGGCGGATTCTTTCGGCGAATCCGGACGGCTCTGACCTGAAGACGATTGTCGAAGAAGGGCGCAAGCTGCCCGACGGCCTGACTGTCGATCCGCTGCACGGCCATCTCTACTGGACAAACATGGGAGCGAATCCCAAGGCCAACGACGGCTCCATCTATCGATCCGATTTCGACGGCCGCGATATCACCGTCATCGTACCGCCAGGCGGCACCTTTACGCCGAAGCAGCTGATCTTCGAATCTGCGAGCCGGAAACTTTATTGGTCGGATCGTGAAGGCATGCGCGTGATGCGTTGCAATCCCGACGGAACGGAGATCGAGACGCTCGTGCAGACGGGTTCCGGCGACCGCGATCGGCTCGACGCGCGCAACTGGTGCGTCGGCATCGCCGTCGATCAGGAACGCGGCCAGTTCTACTGGACGCAGAAGGGCGACGACGACGCCGGCCAGGGCCGAATCTTCCGCGCAAACATCGCGATGCCGCACGGCGAGTCGCCGTCCTCGCGTACCGACATCGAACTGCTGTTCGACCAGTTGCCCGAACCGATCGACCTCGATCTCGATCTGACCCAGCGCATGCTGTACTGGACCGATCGCGGCGACCCGCCGCGCGGCAATACGGTCAACCGTGCGCCGATGGATGCGGCCGCGGGGAGCAGGGCGCAGCCGGAGATTCTCGTCACTCATCTGATGGAAGCGATCGGGCTGTCGCTCGATCTGCGCAACAGGCGCATGTTCATTACCGATCTTGCCGGTTCGCTCTACAGCGCGAAGCTCGACGGCTCCGAGTTCAAGACCCTGCTCGCGGCGCAGGGAAATTTGACCGGCATCGTCTACGTGGAAATGCCGTCGGGCGCGTAGCCGCGCATCGCTGCGCGCGACGCGTACGCGGCATGGCCGTTTTCATCCGCCCGCCGGATCGACCAAGGAATTCGCAATGAGCAAGACCCCTGCGCAAAAAGAAGTATCGAAGGACCTGCTGTCGGAAACGCTGCAGAAGAAACTCGCCAATCCGGAAACGAGCGCGAAGTTCGATCTGCATCGCGGCGTCGACGACGTGCTCGGCGACGTCGGCATGAGCCTCGCCGATCTCGGCGGCAAGCTGAGCTTCTTCGGCGCTGATCCGATCCTGTCGAGCCCGATCCGCTTCGGCACCATGTCGGCGATCGGCCTCGCCGCCAAGACCGTCGCCGCGGCCGCACTGTTCAAGGAGCGCACCGGCATCGCACAAGACGTGCACGTCGACGTGCGCAAGGCGCTGCGCCGCTTCTGCTGTTTCTTCGAGGGCAAGTGGGAGCTGATCAACGGCCGTCCGCCCGCCATGGGCGCGGACGAATACAACCCATTTATGAAAATGCCGCTGTTCCACGAAACGCGCGACGGCCGCCATGTGCTGCCGCTGAATTTCTATCCGGCGCTGCGCCATCGTGCGCTCAATTTCCTGCGTTGCAGCGACAGCACCGAATCGGTGCGCAACGCGATCCTGCAATGGAACGCGCTCGACCTGGAGAATGCCGCGGCCGAGCAGGGCCTCGTGCTCGGCATGGTGCGCACGAACGCGGAGTTCCGCAAAGAAGCGCAGTACAGCGAAGTGCTGTCGAAGCTGCCGCTGATCCGCCTCGAGAAAATCGGCGAATCCGATCCGATGCCGTTCGCCAAAGGCGCGAAAGCCCCGCTCGACGGCATCCGCGCGCTGGGGCACGGCCATGTCATCGCCGGCGCGGCGATCGGCCGCGATCTCGCCCTCTACGGCGCCGACGTGCTCAACATCTGGCGTCCGAACGACACCGAGATCGAAGGCTTCTACTGGACCACCCAGGTCGGCATGCGCTCGACCGTGCTCGGGGATGCGGCCGAGGACCGCAAGCAGTTCGACGCGCTGCTCAAGACTGCCGACGTGTTCTTCGCCAACAAGCGACCCGGTTTTCTCAACCACCACGGTCTCGATGCGGAAACGCTCGCGGCGAAGCACCCCGGTCTTGTGCACGTCAGCGTGGTCCTGCACGGCGAGCATGGGCCATGGTCGAACCGCCCGGGCTTCGACGAGATCGGCGCCGCGGTCGCCGGATTGTTCGCGATCGAAGGCACGCCGAGCCGGCCGAGGCAGCCGCCGATCGTGCCGATCTGCGACTACGTGGTCGGCTGGCTCGGCACGCTCGGCGTGCTCGCGGCGCTGCGCCGCCGCGCGGTCGAAGGCGGCAGCTACCGCGTCGTCGTCTCACTGACGCGCACCGTGCTCTGGCAGCTTGCCCTCGGCATCTTCGACAAGCAGTACGCCGCCGAGACCGCCGGTTCGAGCGAAGAACACACCTATGTCGCACCCGATACCTTCGTCGCGGAGACGCCGCTCGGCACTTATCAAGGCATCACCGACCAAGTGCAGATGTCGAAGACGCCGTGGGGTTTCGGAAAGACCGTGCTGGTGCCGCGAGGTTCGTCGAAGGCCGAATGGCTGCCGCGATGACCGCCGGGATTGCGCAGGGCGGTCAAACAGGATGATCATTGAGGCGGCACGCAGCGGGCTGCACAGGTCCGCCAGGCATAGGGAGCGCTACGATGCAAGTCGGCGGGGAACCATGATGCGTTCTGAGCAGCCGCGGCGCGCGCGCGGCACGCGGCCGCTGCGGCGCGGCCTTCTGGCCATGCTGGCTGCGCTGGCGCTGTCCGGCTGTCGCATGGCGCCATCGATTGTGCTGTTCGGCGCTGCCTTTCCCGACTGGCTGTTCTGCATGGCCGGCGGCGTGATCGCCACGGTCGTCGTGCATCTCGTTCTCAGCGCGAAGAAACGCGTGGCTCTGCTCGAGCCGCTGCCGCTCAGCTACCCGGGCCTGACGGCGATCTTCGCCGTGCTGATCTGGCTGCTCGTTTTCCATCATTGACCCGGAACGGACCCCATGACCACGCCCGCCGCTCCCAAGAAAAGCAAGCTGCCCGCGCTGGCGATCGCGCTGATCGCGATCGTCCTGCTCGTCGTCGCCTTGCGCATGATGGACAGTTCGCCGAAGACCGACGACGCCTATGCCTTCGCCGACAAGATCAACGTCGTGCCCGAGGTGCCGGGGCGCATCGTCGAGATGCCGGTGCACGACAATCAGAAAGTGAAGAAGGGCGATCTGCTGTTCCGCCTCGACCAGCGTCCGTTCCAGGCCACGCTCGCGCAGGCCAAGGCGCAGCTCGACGCGCTGGAAAAGCAGATTGAATTGACTCAGCGCACGGTCAACGCGCAGCAGTTCAACGCGCAGTCGGTGACCGCCTCGGTCGCGGCGGCGCGCGCCAATGCCAAGCAGGCCGCCGACACTCTGCGTCGCGTCGAGCCGCTGCTCGGTCAGGGCTACGCTTCGCCCGAGGACGTGGACAAGGCACGCACGGCGCAGCGCGCCACCCAGGCCCAGCTCGATGCGCTGCTGTTGCAGTCGCAGCAGGCCGCGGCCGCGGTCAGCGGCGTCGATGCCCTGGTCGCGCAGAAGGCCGCGGCCGAAGCGCAGGTGGTCGAGGCCGAACTGCGCCTCGAATACGCGACCGTGCGCGCACCGTTCGACGGACGCATCGTTTCGCTCGATACCCAGGTGGGACAGTACGCATCGCCGGCGAAAGCGGTGTTCACCTTGATCGCGACCGACGAATGGTTCGTCGTCGCCAATTTCCGCGAGACCGATCTGAAGGACATTCTGCCCGGCACGCGCTGCACCGTGTACTTGCTGAGCGACAGCAGCAAACGCTTCGAAGGCACGGTCGACTCGGTCGGCTACGGCGTCACTCCGAGCGACGGCGGTACCTGGCTCGACGGTCTGCCGCGCGTGGCCAAGTCGATCAACTGGGTGCACGTCTCACAGCGCTTCCCGGTGAAGATCCGCGTGGAGAAACCCGACGAGTCGCTGTTCCGCCTCGGCGCCTCGGCCGTGGCGATCCTGCATCGCGGCGAGACGCAGGCGAATGATTCGGCCGCGCAGGCCAAGCACTGACATGAGCGCGGCAGCAGCGAGCGGCTCGGCGGCACCGGCGCGATTTCTCGCGACCGAGCTGCGCGCCTATCCGGGACGCTGGAACATCGCGCTGCGCTGCCTGCTCTCGTGCGCGATCGTGATTGTGGTGTCGCAGGCGCTGCAGGTGCCGTTCCTCGCGGTGTCGCTGTTCATCGTGTTCTTCGCCACCCAGGCCAATATCGTCATGACCCGGCTGGTCGGCCTGCTGATGTTTCTCGGCATCACCTTAGCGGTCGGCGCCACGCTGCTGCTGGCGAAATTCACCTTCGGCTATCCGGCCTGGCGCATCGTGACCGTGGCGATGCTGCTGTTCGGCTGCCTGTTCCTGATGCGAGCGTCCAAGCTCGGGCCGATGTTCTACATCGTCGCCCTCGTCATCACCGCGGTGCAGGGCTACTTCGATCTGATTCCGATCGCCGAACTCGTGGTGCGCGCGATCCTTTGGGCGTGGGTCGCGGCGATCTATCCGTTGATGGTCTGCCTGCTGATCAATTCGCTGTTTCTGCCGGCCGAACCGCTATTGCAGTTGAAGGCCGAAGCGCATCGTCAATTGATGCAGGTCGACGGCGCACTTGCGCGCGCGGCGGGCGAACACAGCGACGCGCCCGCGCTCGACCGCGACGACCTGCCGCGCGGCGTGCTCGCAGTGCAGAAGCTGCTGCGCTTTGCCTGGATGCGCGACAAAGCCTTTCAAGGCGACCGTGGGCGGCATCTTGCGCTTGCCGCGGCGCTGTCCTCGCTGCGCGAACAGGCCCTGCATCTGCAAGCCGCTGACAGGCAACCCGCGGCCGCCTCGATCGACGCGCTGCGCGCCGCCGTCGGTCGGCTCGACGAGGGCATCCGCACGGAAACGCGCTTCGACCTCGACGGCCTGGCCGCGCCGGAAGAGGGCGCCGACACCATCCATTCTCCGATCGCGGTGACGTGGCATACACTGCGCGCGCTTGCCGACGGCAGCGCGGAAGCCGCGCCGGCCGCGGCCGAAGCGAAGGGCGGCCTGCTTGCGGCCGACGCGGGCACGAATCCGGTCTACACACAATTCGCGCTGAAAACCCTGCTCGCGATGATGCTGTGCTATCTCTTCTACGTCGGTGTGGACTGGAACGGCATCCACACGGTGATGATGACCTGTCTGATCGTCGCGCAACCTTCGCTCGGCGCGTCGAGCCGCAAGATTCAACTGCGCGTGATCGGCGCGCTGATCGGCGGCGGTCTGGCCTTGTTCCTCACCGTGTTCGTGATCCCGGAGCTCGACAGCATCGTCGGCCTGTTGCTGATCTCGCTGCCGGTGCTCGCGATCTCGGCTTATTTGTCGGCCGGTTCCGAACGCATCAGCTATGCCGGCATGCAGATCATGTTCACGTTTTCGCTCGCGATCCTTGGTGACTTCTCCGCGAGCAGCGACCTTACCGGCATCCGCGACCGCCTGGTCGGTATCGGCATCGGCATCGCCGTGTCCTACACGATTCACACCGTGCTCTGGCCCGAGTCGGAGGGCAAGCCGCTTGCGCAGCAGATCGCGGGCCTACTCAAGAGCATCGCGCGCCTGATCCGCGAGTCGTCCGAATCCGCGCCGCTGGCGGCCTCGGCCGTGTCATCGCAGGCCTGGGCTGCGCTCGGCAACTGCGAGGAAACGCTGTCGCGCGTCGCGCTCGAACCGAACTGGCAACAGAACGACGGCGAGAACGAGGGAGCGACGCTGCGTCTGCAGAATCTGCTCGCCGACTCGCGTGAAATCCTTATCGAAGCCGGCGCGCTGCGCGGCACGCTCGATGCCCATGCCGGGCGCATGCAGCCGGCGCAGCAGGGCGCAGTGGCCGCGGCGCAGATACAGATCGCCGACCGTCTGCAGCGCTACGCCGACGGCCTGGCCGCGTCGGGCGACGTGTTCTATGCGCCGCCGCCCGATGAACTCGACACCGCTTGGCGGACGCTGCCGATCGCGACGACGGACGACGCGTACGCGGCGGCGCGCCGGAGTCTGCGCCGCTTGGTCGAGCGCGTCGACTATGTGCTGACGTCAGCACAAACGGAAGCAGGCGAAACTCAGAGGAATGTCGCATTCACATGAACGGCTTCTCCTTCAAGGCCATGCCGCTGCGCCTGCGTTCCTGTGTGCTGCTCGCGCTGCTTGCGAGTCTCACCGCATGCGCCTGGATTCGCGAGGACAGCGCGCCGAAACCGCTGATCGCACCGGAACGCATCAACCTCGCCAAGGACATCCGCCTCGCCCGAGACGGCTGGCCGGCGGCGCGCTGGTGGACACGCTACGGCGACGCCCAGTTGAACGCGCTGATCGAACGCGGCCTCGCCGACTCGCCGAGTGTGCGCGTCGCGCGCGATCGCGTCGAGCAGGCGCGCGCTGATGTGCAACGCGCGCACGCGGCGACGCAGTTCAAGGCCGCGGCATTCGGGCGCGTGTATCAGCAATGGTCGAAGGCCGACGGCAACGTCGGCCCGTTCTCGATCACCGATCCGGTGCCGGGGCTCGACGACGGTGGCTACAACTCGGGCGCTCGCAGCGGCAGGGTTTCCTCGGCAGGCATCGCCGGCAGCTACGTATTCGATCTCTGGGGTCTGCAGCGCTCAGCCGTCGACGCCACCGTCGGCGCACAGAACGCGCAGCTGGCCGAAGCGGCCGCGGTGGAACTCGAACTCGCCACCGCGATCGCGCAGACCTATTTCAATATGCAGACCACGCTGCGCAAGATCGCCCTGCTCGAACGCACGCGCGATATCGCAACGGAATCCGTCGCCGCGATGAAGGCGAGAAAGCAGCGCGGACTGATCACCGAGACCGTGGTCGCCAAGGCGAGCGAGCAGCTTCTGCAGATCGAACAGTTGTTGTCGCTCGCACAAACACAGGTGACCAATTTCCGCGAAGTGCTGCGTGCGCTCGTCGGCGCCGGTGCCGATGACCTGCCAACGATCGAAGCGAAACCATTGCCGCAACCGCAGCCGCAATTGCCTGCGACACTGTCGTATGCGCTGCTCTCGCACCGGCCCGACCTTGTCGTGCTGCGCTGGTACGTGGAGTCGTCGTTCAATCAGATCGATGCCGCGCGCGCGGCGTTCTATCCGAGCTTCGACATCAAGGCTCTGCTCGGCTTCAACTCGATCCGCATCGACGACGTGCTGCATATCGACAGCCGCCAGTTCCGCCTCGTGCCCGGCCTGACCCTGCCGCTGTTCGACGGCGGCCAGCTCAACGCCAATCTGCGCAAGGCGCGCACGACGAGCAATACCCTGATCGAGCAGTACAACCAGGCCGTGCTCAATGCGGTGCGCGATGTCGCCGTCGCCGCGACGAATATGCAGGGCATGGAAGAGCAGGCGCGGCTCGAACAGGCGAAGTACGAGCAAGTGCGCATCGGTGCCGCCGATGCGGACGCGCACAGAGAGCGTGGCCTGGTCTCGCGCGTCGCCGCGCTTGAAGCGCAAGTGCCGCTGTTGAGCGAACAGGCCCAGCTTGCCGATACGCAGGGCAAGCGCCTTGCCGCGGAGATCTCGCTGATCAAGGCGCTCGGCGGCGGCTACGACTTGCCCGAAGTGCCGCGCAAAGAGACTGCGGAAAGCGGTAAGCCGTAAGGAATCCGCGCTCGGTGCGAAGGGAGCCTAGCGGCGATATCGGTCGGCGGTGAGCTCGCTTGCGCGTTGCGCCGGCTCGCACGGACATGTAGCGAGGCATACTCGGGAACGGCGCAGAACTGGCGAAAATCAGCCGGACGTGCAGCCGTCCTTCCGACCCGACATATATGCCTGTGCAGCAGACGCAGTGCGGCCCGCGAGGTTCGCGAGTGCGCGCCGGTGCGCGCGCACGAGTTCGTCGTAGCCCTGTCCGGTGCTTTCGTGCGCACTCGCGGTGCAGACCAGCGGCGAAGAGGTGGCGCCGTCGGTATTGAGGCTCCACACGGCGTCGACCGCGGCATAGGCACCGGGCACCGATTCGAAACGGCGCAGGTCGACGCGAATCGTCAATACACGCGCACCGACCGGACGCGGCTGGCCGGCGATATCAGTCGCACCGAGTTCTCGTGACAGGTCGGCGGACAAGGCCGCACGCGCCTCGTCGGCAAGCGGCGCGATCCAGCGCTCCTGTTCGAGCGGCAGCACGCCGCCGCCGTCACGCACGACGAGCTGCGGCCGGTCCACTTGCGCGGGAATACTGACCGGCAGCACGTCGATAAAGAATTTCGCCGAGATCGATGCCTGTGCACCGGACGGAGTATCGAGCAGGGTGTGATAGCGCGTCGGTGCCGAAGCGCCGCATGCGCTGAGCAGCAAGATCAAAGCGCACAGCGCGAGGCGTGGAGAACACGGCGAAAACGAAAAAGCAGGGCGCAACGGCTTCATTACTTCCCCTCCGTGTTCTTCGTGATTCAACATTCCGACTTTGCGAGATTGCATAAGGCCGATCATGGCTTGTCCTCGCTCGGTGGCTTCGTCGCCGACGGTGGCGGATCGGTGGGCTTGCCGCGCAACAGGGTTTCCGGATGCACGCCGAGATAGTCGCCGAGCACGCGCAGCGAACGTGCCGCGCGCTGGATCTCGGCGAGCGTCTGCGCAAGGTTCTGCTGCAACGGCGCGTCGGCAGCGATCGCCTGCTTTGCGCTGCCGAGGGTGCCCTGCGCGCCGGCCAGTGTCGCGCTGAACTGCGGCAGGGTGGTTTCGTTGACCTGGCGCAGAGTCTGATCGAGCTGGGCGACTGTGCTGTCGAGATGCTTGCCGATCGACTCGAATGGAATCTTGTCGATCTTTGCGACGAGTCCGGTCAGTTGTTCTTGCAACTGGTCGATGCTGCCCGGCGCGGTCGGCAGCTCGACCGGGCGTGCGGCGGCATCGAACGCGACTTCGGGCGCATTGGCGACGAAGTCGAGCGCGACATAGAGCTGTCCGGTCAGCAGATTGCCGACGCGCGCTTGCGCGCGCAGGCCGCGCGCGACGAGCGGTTTGACGAACGTCGCGAGGCGCAGGTTCTTGTCGCTCTGCGCATGTCCGATCTGCGCAATCTTTTCGCCGGCGCGGCCGAAGCGCTGTGGATAGATCACCGCGCCGACCATCATCGGGAAGCGTTGTTTGTCCGCTTCATAGTCGAGATCGATCGAGACGACGCGGCCGACGACGATGCCGCGGAAATCGACCTGCGCCCCGACGCTGAGCCCGCGCAGCGACTGCTCGAAGCGCATCTGCAGATAGTCCGGTTCGCCGTCGGGCGGCGCCATCGCCGCCTGCAGATCGTCAAACAGGCTGAACTCCGCGCCCTCGGCGGCCGGCGTCGCGTCGCGCGGGCCCGGCGGAGTCTGGAACGCAATGCCGCCGGCGACCACGGTGGCGAGCGACTGCGTACTCAGCTTGAGTCCGTTAGCGTCGAGATTCAGATCGACGCCGCTCGCATTCCAGAAGCGCGCGGACACGCTGACGTATTGGTCGTACGGTGCATCGACGAACAGCTCGATGCGCATTTGTTTGCCGTCTTTGTCGAGATCGTAAGAAATCACGCGCCCGACCTGGATGCGCCGGTAATACACGGGCGAGCCGACGTCGAGCGAGCCCATGTCGGCGGCGTGCAGGGTGAAGCGCTTGCCCGGCGAACCGTGAATGACCGCAGGCGGCCGTTCGAGCCCGACGAAGCGTTTCTGCGCGTCTTTCGACACGCCGGTGTCGGCGCCGATATAGGCGCCCGAAAGCAGGGTGCCGATGCCCGACACGCCGCTCGTGCCGAAGCGTGGGCGCACCACCCAGTAGCGCGAATCGGCCGTGGCGAACGTGGCCGCGGTCTTGTCGAGCTGCACGCGCGCGACGATCTGGCTGCGGTCGTCGGCGAGGCGGATCGAATCGACCAGGCCGATGACGACGTCCTTGTACTTGACCTGGGTCTTGCCCGCTTCGAGGCCCTCCGCGGTGAGGAACGAGATTTCGATCGCCGGCCCTTCGGATTGGCGGTTGTGAATCACCATACCGATGCCGATCAGCGCGGCGACGATCGGCACGAGCCAGATCAGGCCAGCGCTCCAGCGTCGGCGCCCGATTACGGGCGGCATGGTCTCGGTGTTTTCCAGATGCTTGGGTTCGCTCATGAGGGTCTACTTAAACTTATGGCAAAACTCCTCGGCTTCGTTCGAGGCAAGCGAAGGCGCGAAGCGCCGAAGTCGAAGAGCTTGGAGGACACATCGATCTTGGTGTTTCGACTTCGCGGAGCTGCGCTCCGCTACGCTCAACACGAACGGCATCAATTTCGAGGTAGGTTCTTGTCGTCATCACTGTCCCAGATCAGGCGTGGATCGAAGCTCATCGCGGCGAACATGGTCAGCACGACGACGAGGCCGAAAAAGACAATGCCGAGCCGCGGCTCCGCGGTGCCGAGCAGTTGGAACTGCACGAGTGCCGAGACCAGAGCGACGACGACCACGTCGAGCATCGACCAGTAGCCGATCAACTCGACGAAACGGTATAGGCGCGCGCGCTGCGGCTGCGCCCAGGTGCTGCGCCGCTGGGCGGTCACGAGCAGCGTGCCGAGCGCGAGAAACTTGGTCGACGGCACCGCGACGCTCGCGATAAAAATCAGCAAGGCGATATCCCACGAGCCGGCTTTCCAGAACTCGACCACGCCGTGCAGGATCGTGCTCGATTCACCGCGGCCGAGCATGCTCGTGTACATCACCGGCAGAGTGTTCGCAGGGATATAGAGAATCAGCGCGGCGAGCAGAAACGCCCAGGTGCGGGCGAGTGAATCGGGCTTGCGCGCATGCAGGCGCGAACGGCAGCGCGGGCAGTGTGCCGTGGTCGAGGAACTCGCCTGTCCGCAGGTATGGCAGCAGGTTAGGCCGAGATCGCGTGCGCGCGGCGCGAGGTTCATGAGTGCAGACCCGTCGGATCGCCGGGCAGCCGGTCCCAGAGACTGCGGATATCGTGCCGGGCGATCACCGCGATCAGCACGGTCAGCACGACGGTCGCCCAGGCGCCAGGCCCGGCGATGACGTGGAGCAAGCCCGAGAGTTTGACGATCGCGACGAGGACGCCGAGCAGGAAGACCTCGGTCATGCTCCACGGTCGGATTCGGTGCAGCACGCGCATCGCAAAGACGAAGCCCGGCGCACGCCGGTGCGCGCGTGCGAACAGCAGCACCCAGCCGAGCAGGATGATTTGCAGCAGCGGCACGACGAACAAGGTCACTGCAGCGACCACGCCGACGGCCAATGCCGACCCATGCGACAGCGCGACGATCGACTGCAGCAGATTCGCTTGATTGTGCAAGCCGCTGACCGCGATGCGGATGACCGGCGAGGCGTTGGCGATGACGAAGACGATCGCCGCGGTCAGAGTCAGCGCGAGCAGGTAGTCGATGTCGACCCGACTGCCGCGATAGAGCACGGCGCAGCAGCGTCCGCAGCGCGCGACTTCGTCACGCTGCAGTTCGTGCCGCCGGTAGATCGAATCGCAGTGTTCGCAGAAGACGAAGGCTGCTGGGTGGGTCATGCATCGGCACGTGGTGAAAGATGGTCCGGTTTTTGTCTCGGTGTATTCGAATACGCAAAATCGTCGCACATCCCTTCATCGGCGTTGCGCACTGCGCGGGATACGCCCGTCGTGCTTCGTGGCCGCTACTGCGCCGACGTTGTGTGCGACTTCTGCCAGCTCACCGCCTGCAGCGCGGCGAGCTTGACGAGATTGCCCATGGTCAGCTCCATGTCCGCATCGTGCAGTCCCCAGTTGGAAAGCAGGACCGGGCCGACGTAGACGTGGCCGGGCAGGTAGCGTTCGCGCACATCGGCCTGCGCGCTTGCATTGGCGAAGCGGATCGCGAGATAGCCGGCGCCGTCGTCGCGGCTGACGCACTCGGCTTTGAGAAAGTCGGGCAGTGCGACGAGCGGCGTGGCTACGGTGGCACCGGTTTTCGTCCATTTGATCGCGGCCTCGCTGGCTTCGATGTTCCGACTTGCGTCGACGTACGGCAGCAGCCGGCCGCTATCGCCCGACAACGCGGCGGGATTGCTGCAATTGTTGACCGCACCGCTCACCTTGCTGACACCGAATGCTTTGCTCCATGTCGGCGGTGGATCGCTCTCGGCGAACGTGGAGAACGAGATGAAGCAGTTGGTCTGCGCGCCGTCCGTGCAGGACTTGAGCGTCTTGAATTCGTTCCTCGCCGCATCGGTCTTGGACACGGCGATGACGACACCGGCGAGATGCGCCGACACCAGGTTCTTCTGTGCGTCGCGCCCTTCGATTTCCGCCTTGATGAGATCGCGCAGAAGGAACGCGCCCTGGCTGTGGCCGATGAGGATGACGCCGCGCCCGTGGTTGTCGTGGGCGAGGTAGTACTTCCACGCCGCGAGGATATCGGCGTAGGCAGTCTTGTATTGCGGCGCCGCGGCGAGTTCGGCATTCGGGTCGAATGTCTTCAGATCGACGGCATGCTGCGCCATCGTTTTCAGCGTGACTTGCCGATACATCGGCGCGAACAAGCGGCAGACATTGGCGTAGCGCGCGAACTGCGTGCGCACGCGGCTGAACTGCGCGCTTTCCTGGACGAGATCGCTCAGATCGGCGTCCTGCATCGATACAGTCGGGTAGACGTAGAAGCAGTCGATCGGTTTCTCCGCGGACGGACGCACGAAGGCGTCCACCGTACTCGCGCCGCGCGGCGAGATCGTCGTTGCGTTGACGTCGATCGCGCAGGCGTCGATTCGCCCGGGCTTGCATAGCCAGTGGTTCTGCAGCGCATAGTCGGGCGCGTCCGCCGCCACGCCGGCAAAGGCGCGGTCGCACAGAAGCAGGGCCAGAAGCAGAGACGTGGCGCAGACGCGGTTCATGCTCGATTCTCGGTCGTCGTTCGGGTGGTTGTCATCGACTTCGGCTACGGCAGGCTGTAGGCGACGACGTAGTCGCCCGCGGGCGTCATCATGAAGTGATGGCCGCCGGCCATCTGCACGACGAACTGCTTGCCGTCGACCGAATAGGTCATCGGCGAGGCCTGGCCGCCGGCCGGAAGCACGTCGCTCCAGAGTTCTTTGCCCGTGGCGATGTCGAGTGCGCGGATCAGGTTGTCGGTCGCTGCGGCGACGAAGACGAGGTTGCCGGCGGTGAGGGCAGGGCCGCCGTTGTTCGGCGTGCCGACGTTTATCGGCATATAGGTCGGAATGCCGAACGGGCCGTTCGCGCGCGCAGTGCCGAGCGGGTGCTGCCAAATCACCTTTTTCGTGTGCATGTCGACCGCGGTGATCATGCCGTACGGCGGTTCGGTGCATAGTGTGTTCAATCCGGGAACCATGAACGGCGCGACATCGACGGCATAGGGCGTGTCTTCCATCGCGCCGGGACCTTCGGCGCCGCCGGCGCCGGGTTTGTATTTGGGATTGTCGATCGAGTACAGCGGAATCGCCTCAGCTTCGGCGCGCGTGAGTAGGCGCTCGTACATCGGCGTTGCGTTCCAGTTGCCGACAAGAATGCCGCGCGCCGGGTCGTAAGCGACGCTGCCCCAATCGGTGCCGCCGTTGTAGCCGGGGAAGACGATCCACGGTTGCGGCGGTGCCATTGGCGGGGTGAATTCGCCGACGTAGTGCGCCTGGCGGAATTTGATTCGGCAATACAACTGGTCAAACGGCGTCATGCCCCACATCGTCGATTCTTTGAGATCGGGAAAGCCGAAGCGCGGCATGCCGGGCGACCACGGTTGCGTCGGCGCACGCGGATTTTCCGGCACATTGCCGGCCGGGGCCGGGCGCTCTTCGACCGGCAACAGCGGCTTGCCGTCGCGGCGGTCGACGATGAAATTCTGGCCGCGCTTGGTCGAGATGATCATCGCAGGAATTTTTTCGCCGCCCGCACCGGGATACTCGAACAGGGTCGGCTGCGAACCCATGTCGTAGTCCCATGCGTCGATGTGCGCGTTCTGGAACACCCACTTCTCTTCACCGGTGCCTGCGTCGAGCGCGACGATGGCGGACGCGACGCGGTTCTCCGAGTCGGTGCGTGTCTTCGAATAGTAGTCTGCGGCGGAATTGCCGGTGGGCACGTAGACCATGTTGAGCGAGTCGTCGCCGGTCATCGTCGCCCACGAGTTCGGCGTGCCGCGGCTGTATTCCTGCCCGGGGCCGGGGATTTCGTGCCAGAGGTTGCCGGGATGATTGACGTCCCAGGCCCATTTGAACGCGCCGGTCTCCGCGTCATAACCGCGGATCACGCCCGATGGAGCCCAGCGGCGCTGATTGTCGAGCACCTGATGATTGACGACGATGGTGCCGTTGACGATCGGCGGCGCCGAGGTCACCGCGAGCTGGCCTGGCACCCATTTACCCATACCGAGGCCGAGATCGACCTGGCCGTTCGTGCCGAAGCCCTGGCACGGCTGACCGCTCTTCGCGTCCACGGCGATGAGGCGCATATCGAGCGTGGCTTCGACGATGCGCTCGTGGCAGGCATCGGTTTCATTGGATATCTTGGAGACGTAGTGGGTGACGCCGCGGCACGCCGCGGTGTAGGGAAGGCTCTCGTGCTTGAGGCCCACATTGAACCGCCACAGCTCCTTGCCGGTTTTCGGATCGAGCTTGACCATGTTGTTCATCGCCGTGCACAGATAGAGCCCGTCGCCGACCATGATCGGCGTGGTTTCCGCGGCGAATTTGCCGGCAGGCGTATCGCCGGTCCGATAGGTCCAGGCGACTTTGAGCTGGCCGACGTTCTGCGTGGTGATCTGTTTGAGTGGCGAGTAGCGCGTGGCGTCGTCGTCGCGGCCGTAGGCCTTCCACTCGCTGTCCTTTTGCGCCGCGCGCTCGACCGCGGAACCGCCGGCGACGAGTGGGGACGAGGGTGCGTCGGCCAAGATTTCACTATAGTGCGGAAAGAAGGCGCCGACGAAAGCGGCGCCCGCGAAGGCGATGCAGGCGAATGCGAGCCCGCGGCCGAGATTGCGTTTGCCTTCGCCGTAGAGGAAGGGCAGCATCAGCGCGACGAAAAAGCCGAGGCCGGTGACGTAGCCCATGCGCGGCACCCAGCCCCAGAAGCGGTCGCCCGATTCGATCAGGGTGACGATCAGGGAAACGATGAAGACGGCGAGATAAACCAGCACGCCGCTGCGTTTGCCGCGCAAAAGCAGCACACCGCTGGCGAGCATGAGCGCAGCGATGACGGCCGGCGCCCAACTGCCGCCGAGTGCAATGAGATAGCCGCCGCCGAGAAACAGGACGAGACCCGAAGCGGCAATCAGGAGCGCGATGAGCCTGCTCCAAGGCGGCAATTTGATTCTTGCGACGGATGTCATCGGATTCCTCTCCATAGTGAGTACGGCTATTGCCGGTGTCTTGCGGGTACTGCGCGAACTTCGATGGACCGTTAATGCTCATCCGTCAACGAGATCGTGATCATCGGATTGCCGAAATGGTTCGGGCCGCAACTCACGAGAACTTCATTCTTGATCGCGACTTTTCCGGTCGCTCTGCGTTCTTCGGGGCTGGTGAGTCGGTATGTATTGAATTGGGCCGTCTTTTTTTTGCCTTGCGTGCGCGCGAGCCGGTAAGCCTGCAGAAGAATGTCGATGAGACGACGCTCGCGCATGCGTGGATTCCTTTCCATGAGGGGTAGGTCGTACCGTATCTCAACGAGTTCTTCCCACGCTTTGCGAGTCATGGCGACGTGGACGAGAAATCCGATTGCCCAAGCGCGCTTACTTACGTCGACGAGTCCCTCGGGTTGCATGTCTTCGCTTCGACGCGTCCATTGCCAGAAGGTGGCGTTCTCGTACTGCCTTCGAGTCGCGCCGGTATCGGATCGATCGGTCGATTTCTTTCCTCCGAAAAGATGTGGATTGCCGCCGCGCCTGCAATTTGCTGATCCGAGTTCGCTGTTCGGAAAACCGGATCAAGTAGTGAGTACGTAAAAGGGCCGGCAATCCCTTCATTTATCCGACCCGGGGTGAGCCGGCAAATCGAATGGCAGCGCTGTACACGGAGCACTCGCCGTCACGCGATCCGCGCCACTGCGCTTTATTTCGTGCCAAGTTCCTGCTTCGCCAATTTGCGCGAGAACGGATCGACAATGGCGGTTTGCAGAATGTCTTTGGCGTAGGCGCGGATCGCTGCCTCGTTCTCTGCATCGGCCGCCGCATGCCCCTGCATTTGCCGCTTGCACAAGCTCGCCGTCAACGCCACGCCGGCGATCGCTGCCGTCGCTTTCGGCGTGTCGCGTTCAATGCGTTTGCGCAAGGTTTCCAGGTCGGACAACGAAGTCTCGCTGCAGCGTCCCTGCAGATAGTCCAACTGTGCAATCACGGCGCGTGCCTGGAGAATGCGGCTGTCGTCGGCCGGCAGAGGATCAGGCGCGAATCTCAGCGCTTTTTGCGCCTGCTCGCGCGCCGCATCGAAATTGCTCGCATCGCGTTGCGCCTTCGCCAGTTCGAGAAGGGCGGTGAGCGAGTCGAGATTGCGTTCGCCGCGGCTCGCGTTGAGTGTGTCGAGGGCACGGCGCAAATAAGGCATCCCCTCCGCGGGCCGTCCATCCATGCGCAGCGTCTGCCCGAGCCGAATCGACGTGGTCGACGTCATGATCGCCATATTCAAACGCTCGGTACGAGCGAGAATGCCGTGCGCCATGGCTTCCGCTTGCGCGTACTCACCAAGGCGGAAGCGAATATCGACGAGCGTCGAGCCGGCATCAAGCGTGTTCGCATTGTCCTCGCCGTATTTTCCTTTCGCCGCTTCGAGCGCGCGTTCGGCATACGGCAAAGCGGCGGCCGGATCGCCTAGTTGCTGTTTTACGAGCGCCAACCGGCGCAGACTCAGGATGGTGACGTCACCGGTTTTGTCGAGGTTCTCTGCGAGTGCAAGCGTTTTTTTGAACAAGGTTTCCGACTCGTCGAGTTTACGCTCACGCATCAGTATGTCTGCGAGCGTGACCAGACTGACGAGATATTGCGGATGCTGTTCGCCGAGGATGCGCTTCTGTGTCTCGACGGCGTCGCGCAGCAACTTCTCAGCTTCGGCGGGCTGACCGTTGAGCGCAAGCATGGCGGCAAGATTGACCTGCAAATTGTTCCTATCGGGGTCGCCCGCAGGCAGCGTTCTGTCGGCGATCGCTGTCGCTTCACGCAGCAGCGGCACGGTCTTTGACGACTGCTGAGTCAGGCCGAAAGCATTGGACAGGGCCAGTAGCGCATCCATGAGCCGACGTTCCCCGGCGTTGCCTTGCGAGCGTGCGAGATCGATCGCTTCGCGCAGCGCTTTCTCGGCCGACGCATATTGGGCGCGGTCGAGTTCAACTAGGCCGAGTTTCGTCAATGCCGGCACGAGCAGGGTGCGTTGCCCGACGGGCAATTGCCGCTGCACGGCGATAACGTGATCGAGCAGCGGGCGTATCTGATCGGAGTTCTTGTGCGCCATGTAGGTCGCATAGGCGATGTCGATGTCCAGTTGCATCGTCGCCGCGGAATCATCGCCGGATGCGATCGCGGATATGCCGCGCGCTTTCTCGAGCGTAGCCAGCGCCGTGTCGTATTTGCCGAGGTTGACGTAGACGTTGCCGAGCGTGCCGAGCAATTGCGCCTGCAGTTCCGGCTGCGCGTCGAGCTGGCTTGCCGCGCGCCGCGCGCCGATATCGACGAGTTCGACCGCATCGGGAATCTTGCCGAGTGTGCGTTCGGGAGACGCAGCCTTGAACAGGTCGAGTAGGAAGTCGCGCGTGGCGACGGCCGTGCGCGACTGCTGGTCTGCGCGCTCCGCCTTCAGGCGAAGCTCGTGGCCGAGCCAGGTCATGCCGATGAGCGCCGTCAGTAGGCACAAAAAAGCGATCGCGGCGAGGCTCACGGCAACGCGGTGCTGGGCAACGAATTTGTGCAGACGATAGGTGCGTGCACCTTCAACGGCGAGCACCGGTTCGCCATCGAGATAGCGGCGTAGGTCGTCGCCGAACTCGGCGACGGTGCGGTAGCGTGCGCGCGGCTCCTTGCGCAGTGCTTTGGCGACGATGGCCTGCAGATCGCCGCGCAGCACGCGCTGCAGCATGCGTTCGTTGAGGCCGCGCTCGGCGGCGATATCGGCGGCCACGGGGGGTTCGGCGGCAAGCAGCCGCATGCTCATCGCCGGGGCGTCGCGTTCGAGAATTTCGCGCAGCAGGTCGAACTGCGCACTGCTCTGGCTGCCGTAGGCGCGTCGTCCACAGAGCAGTTCATATAGGAACAGGCCGAGCGCATGTACGTCGGTCGCGGTCGTAACCTTGTCGCCATGGATCTGCTCGGGCGCGGCATAAGCGGGCGTGAGCAGGCGTGCGCGCGTCTCGGTGGCGAAGGTATCGGAATGTTCTTCGTCGAGTTGTTTGGCGATACCGAAGTCGAACAATTTGGCCGTGCCGCTGCGGTCGATGAGGACGTTGCTCGGCTTGATGTCGCGATGGACTACGGCGTGCTGATGCGCGTACTCGACTGCATCGCAGAGATCGAGCAGAAGATGCAGGCGCTCCTCGATGCCGAGCTTGCGCGCGTTGCACCAGTTGATGAGCGGTTCGCCGTCAACGTATTCCATCGCCAGCCAGGGATGGCCTTGCTCGTCGAATCCGCCGTCGATCAGGCGGGCGATATGCGGATGAGAAAGGCACGCGAGGATGCGGCGTTCGCGTGCGAAACGCGCCTGTGCTTCGCCATGCAGCTTCTCGCTGCGCACGAGCTTGAGGGCGACGGTCTGTTCGAACGGCGCGTCGGCTCGCTCGGCGAGATAGACCACGCCCATGCCGCCCGAGCCGAGCAGGGCGGTAAGCCGATACGGGCCGATACGCCGCCCGATCAGTTCCTGCGCGGGATCGTCGACATTGAGTTGCAGGCCTTTGGCGAGCACGCCCAGAGGCCGATCGAGGATGCCTCCGCCCTGCGCGTCGCGGCGCAGAAGTTCGCGCAGTTCGGCGGCGGTTTGCGGCGTGTCGGCACAGGCCGCGGCGATCCAGTCCTCCCGCGAGGTCTCAGGCTGGCTGAGCACCTCGTGCAGCAGGGCTGCGATCTCGCGGTTCAAGAAAAGCTACTCCGCCATGTCGCGATAGAGCAGCGCGCGCGCGGTGCGCCAGTCGCGTTCGACCGTGCTCAGCGATACGTCGAGGAGTTTGGCGATTTCGGCAAAGCCTAAGCCGGCAAAGAAATGCAGATCGACGATTTGCGCGAGGCGCGCATCGCCGGCGCGCAGCGCTTCGAGCGCGTCGCTCAGGCGCATCGTCTCGGAGACGTTCATCGCGCCTTCTTCGTTCAAATGGCCGTCCAAGGTGACGACTGCATCTGCGCTGCGCTTGTGAGCGCTCAGATAGCGTGCATGATCGATGATGACCTGGCGCATTGCGACCGATGCGGCGTTGAAGAAGTGCAGGGCGCTGCTCGGAGACTGCGGCGAGCGGCCGAACTTCAGATAGGCCTCGTGAACGAGTGCGGTGGTATTGAGCGAGCTGGTCTGATGACTCGCGAGCAGCGTGCGCGCGCGTTTGCGCAGGTCCGCGTAGACCTGGTTGAACAGCATCTGCGCGGCCGGGCCGGGTAGTGCAGCATCGGTTTGGAGTTGAGTCATAAGCCCAGATGGAAGTTCTGCGAGATCCCCACTGCCTTGGCGTACCGGACGATGTCCGCCTGCTTCGTCGCGATTCGCGCGGATTTCATCTGTAACGGCCGTTTGACCGGCCGAATTGACTGTATGCAATTGTGATGAAATTGGCAATGCAGGCGCAACGCAATTTTGCTTGTGCAACTTGAAAAATGTTGCCGCAGAGGCGCGTCTGTACTTCCACAGAGCTGTTGTGGCTGCCTGGAAACCCAGGTCTGCAGCCGTTCGACTGTAGCCGCAGGGGCGAAAGCTCTCTGCGTCCACACCTCCCCGCATATCGCGATATACATCCCTGAAGACAGGGCACAAGCGGTTTTGCGACGAATTTCGCGAGTTGTGAGAAATTTGTTTTTGATTTCAATCGCTTGAGATGGCAGGCGGGATTTCGCCTGGCTTGAACCAAGCGGACGCGTGGCGTCCGACGCCGTTTTTCCATTTGCCTACCTGCTGTACTGCCCCGCCAGTTCAATGACCGCTACGGTCAGTGGCAACTCAGCGCTCCGCGGTTGCGGGGTGTAGTGGACCGAAGAACGGTTCTAATGTAGCGCCCGGCAAATACGTCACTCGAAGTGCCGCATGTGGTCACGAATATGAGCCACAGCCTGCCGTCGACAGACCGAGTTCAGAAGTTCCCCCCTGCTTACCTTGAGCAAAATCTGGCTAAAGCGTTCCTTGGGCATGATCCAAATCTCCTCATTCTCAGTCTAAGCACTTTCGATCTGAGCCGAGGCGCCGTGCATGCACTTGCCGAGGTGAAATGATAAGAAATCGAGTCGTCCGATTTCCCTGAAGGTTTCGTCAGCCGTTTAGCGTACATAACCCTCGTGTTTCGGGTTATCGGTCGCGCGTCGAATTTTTTCGACGCGGGATCGTGCGTGTTCGGGGTCTGCCGATGTCGTGGTTGCTGCGCGCCGCGCGAGGAAGTGGCGTGTCTTATCACACTTACTCTAGGAGAGAGATGCATGAAGTCGAATGCGAAGTCCAGGAAACGCTGCGTGCTCACCGTTGCATGTGCCATCAGTTCAATGAGTCTGTTTGCACTGACGCCGGCTGGTGCGACGGAGGCTTATCATGGTGTCGCCGTGAGTCCAACGTCCGAAGCGCTGCACGCATGGCATGAAAACCTCAAAGCATTCCCGCCGCTGGAGGAGGGCTGCTTTCATGCGACTTATCCAGAGATGACTTGGGAAGCGGAGCCCTGCGTACCCGTGCCGGCGATTAGGCCTTCACAATTGCCTAGGCAAGGGGCGGCTGGTAGCGCTGTGCAATCCGACGAAAGCACTGCAGGAACATCGACAGGGGTGGGCAGCGTTGCGGGAACGACAGGTAACGGAACTGACTATATGGCGCAGACGTCGGGCCTGACCCAATCTGCGACCGGCAGTTTTCCGACAGTTACGGGCGTGACTTCGGCGAGTACCGGCGACTATTCCCTGCAGATCAATACGAATCTGAGTCCTGGCACATCGACTTTTTGTTCAAGCTTGGGTTATCCCAGCTGCTATACCTGGGAACAGTTTATTTATGGCTCCAACTACGATGCGTCTGGAGTTTCCGGCCTCGATACAGGTGTTGTGGGAGCTCAGGCGTATATTCAAAACTGGATTTATATTCCTGCCACAACGCAGTGTAGTGGCTTCAACTTCTTTGGTTTCTGTTTCGGTACTCAAACCTATGTATACAATTGCCCAAATGGATGGGCCAATGCAGCAAGCGTCGGCGCCTACACCTTCGGCGGCAACCAGTACATCGGATGCGCCAAGAACAGTGCTGGTGTAGCCGCCAGCAATGTTGCATATGCCGATCTCGGCAAGGTGGTGTTGTCAGGCTCCGCCTCGATCAGCGGCAATGACGCAGTGACCTTTACCTATGGTACAACCGCAAAGGCGGTAACTCAGAATGGCAACACTGCCGACATTGGCGCGACGTGGAACCAGACGGAGTTCAATATATTCGGATTGGACGCCGGTTCTCCTCAAGCAACGTTCAATTCGGGATCGTCTCTCACCGTGCAGGTCAAGGTCAGCGACGGGACCCTCAACACGCCGACATGTTTGAGCAAGGGCGAGACCGGGGAATACAACAACCTGACCCTGGGCCCTTGTACTGCGGCTGCGCCCACTGCGACGACGGCGGGATACATCCAATTCACTGAATCGAACTGACGAAGCGCAGGAGCTTTCAGTGGCTGATCCATCTTTCTGAAGGTTCGGGCCGTCATCCGGTCTGACTTTCGCAGAATGAAGTAGCTGGTTGGGTTATTGTTTGCGGCCCGTAGTCTCCTCTGGAGCTTCGGGCCGTATTTTCTTTCGTCGTTGCGATCCTCACAAGCTCAATTCGTCATAGCCGAATCAGCGATGCATGCGCGTATCGTGGAACACTCCATCGGGATCGAAGCGGTGTCGAAGCTCCATGAGCTTCGACCAGTTGCTTGGCGCGAAACAACGGCTGACAGACTCCGAGCGTTTTTCCAGATCGAACTCGTTAATGTAGCTTGCCGTTGATACGCCGGCCAGATCGTCATACAGGGCGTTAAGCCATCGACGATTGAGTTCGTCGTCCTGCTCCTCGTTCCACTGCGCATAGGTGGACAGGAAAAATCGGCCATGCGCTGAGAATGCCGCCTCAGGCAGCACGGGATCACCGCGCCAGATAAAAAGCGAGACCGTAGCAGCCGACGGCTGCCGCGGAAGATGAGAAGCAAGTATCTTGGCTGAATCTGCGCCGCGGTCAGTCAACACATTGTCGGTACGATAGCGCCGCGATACCAGCATCGCCTCAGTGCTGTTGTAGAGGGATTCGAAGCTCGCCGCTGCGTTCTCGGAGACAACGTCAACCAGGCCTTGCGGCAGACGATAAATCAGGGATGCGTGCAACTGCTCCGCCTTCCCCGAGTCCTCGGCGAAGGCGAGGGTATTGAGCACCACTCCGTGCCCATTGCTTCCCGAGACCACGGCTACCATGACCTGCAATGACGCCTCGGGGCCAATCCTTTCTGTTTCGGAAAGCAATTCCGGCAGCCGGTCGAGCGACGTGCTGTACGTATTTGAGGTGATGAAGACCGGCAGCGAATAGCAGCGGAGATGGAACTTGACCACCACGAAGAAGGAAAGCGGGCCGGCACCTCGCGCGGCCCAGAACAGATCCGGATTTTCTTCTGCGTCGGCATGCACCAGCCGACCGTCGGCCAGCATCACATCGACCGCGTACACGCTGAACGTGCTCATGTTGCCCCAGGCGTGGAAATTGATTCCAAGTCCGCCGCCGAGCAGAAATCCGCTGATCCCGACGTCGCCGCCGTGCCCGGTCGGAAACGCGAGTCCGTGGGGCGCAAGCGCGGCACTGAGTAGCCGGCTGGTCACCCCCGGTTGCACGCTGGCGCTACGTCCGGCCACATCGATCTCGATCTGCTTCAACGCCGACAGATCGAGCAAGATGCCCGAGTCGCGCATGAAACAGCCCGCATAGCTGTGGCCGTTGCCGCGCACGCTGATGGAAAGGCGGTGGCTTCGCGCAAAGTCAATCGTGCTGGCAACATCGGTCAAAGACTGAGCGCGTACGATGTACTCGGGAAATCGATCGAAGTGGCGTCCGTTCCAACAGGCGCTGGCGTGCCAGCCGGCATATTCGGCGTGGTGGCGCGAGCGCGCCTTGCCCTCTAAACGCCGCGGGAAGGTACGAAAATCATCCGCATTGATGGTTGCTGTCTGAGAAGACATGAAGCGGCTCCTGTCAGTCGACGAGTGCTTTGTCCCACCCCATCTCGGCGCATTCATCGCTGCGCCTTTCCGTTCTTGAATTGACCTCACCGCGACGAGATGACGGGATTCGCACGAGCGCGGAATACAGCGTCACGGGCGCGAGTCCCAGGCGCAGCTTGATCCGCTCGTTCAGGCGTCCGCCCTCGACATGGCGCAGACCTCGCTCGAAGGCATAGCGATAGGCCGTTGCGAAGAAGATCGTGTAGGGACTGAATTCGGATTGGTCATAGGTCACTCCGGCTGACCACACATGGAAGGTGTCGCCTTGCTCATAACAGATACCTCCACCGACCAGGTGACCTTCCAATTCGATGACGACCAGGCGCACTACGTCGCCGCAGTGGCGAACGAACCTCACCAGCGGCTCGGCGGGAAAGTAATGCGGCGTGCCCTTGCGTGCGGTAGTTTCGAAACACAGCTGGCATTGACGCTCCAATACATCTCCGTAAGGCGGCGCAAGCACCCGGCCGGTTGCGCCGCTGGCCGCAAACTTGCGCAGTTGCCGGTTCATCTCGTGTCGGCCGTCGCTGGGAAGTTCGCGCACGAGATGATCGAAATCGTCGAACCGGCTCAGGTCGAGCACATAGCGGTCCACCATCGGCCGAACGGTGAGACCTGACTCGGTCAATCCTGACAACAGCGCGACGTCGCCGACATTCAGCAGGCCGGCATACGATGCCCCTACGCGATTGCCCAGATTTCGCAATTGAGCGATCAACTGTTCGCGTACATCGCTCCGACCGAGACAGGGAATTGTGGTTTCCCAGCAATGCATCATGTGGCTGAACAATCCGAACTCGCCACCCGTATCGTGTACGCCGGCCGTCCTCGCCAACAGTCCGAGCGGGTCCACTACAGAGAGACGTTGGAGGTAGGCGGGCAGGAATCCGACGAGATTGCCGCCATCTCGTGCGCACAAATAGAAGGTTCTTTCGGCGGGCAACAGCGGAGAGCGCTCGGCAGCGAGCAACATTCGCCAATCGTAAAACACCGGCGCGCCGTTTACGGCGTGGAATGCTTCATAGGTACGCCGGTCTATGCGATCTAGTGTGTCGACCGTCTCGATAGTGAGGGCCATGTCGTTCTCCACAGGTCCCGGTTGCCCAATTGCAGGTGCCGCCGGATCATCGGCGCATTCGGCAATGGTGGTTGAAGCGGCTCGAATCGGATGTGACGTTATGCACGCCGGCACACCACGATGGCGGCATGGGGCTTGCGAACATAGGCGTCGAGTTCAGCCAACGGCGGCGGATCGCCATTGACCCGATGAGCACGAGGTTGGCGCCATTCAATCGAATCGGCGCCGCCCGCACGCAGCGCTGATTCGATGGCATCACGGCCCCAGTACTGCGCATAGACACTGGCGTCGTAGCGTTGCTGAAAGAAAAGATCGAGTTTGATGCGGGCGCCGTCTTCGTGTGCACCCTCGAACCGATCGGCAGTCATGCGGAACCCGTACGGCTCATAGTACGTAGGTTCCGGTTCGTAGGCGGGGTGAATGGGCAGAGTGACCAGGCGCCCGCCTGGCCGCAATGGAGCGAGCATCTGCGAGCACATGCTGTCCAAATCCGCTTGCGATTGCGCATAGGGCAATACGTACACACCGAGGGTCAGATCGAAGCTACCCTTCAGCTGCGCGTCCAAGTTTGAAACGAATTCGACATCCAGCCCTTCCTCGGCTGCGCGGCGGCGCGCGCTGTGCAGCATTCCCTCGGCCAGATCGAAGCCGACCACGCGACGCGCGCCGGCACGCTTCAACAGGCGCGCATACGTTCCCGCGCCGCAGCCGAAATCCACTACGTCGAGCCCGGCTACATCGCCGATCGTTTCGAGAACACTTGGCGTCTCGATGCAACGACGGAATGGCCAGATGGACATGTCTTCGTACAAGTCCGCTAGTTCCTCGAACTGGGCGGCGGATTCATTTGTCATGGCGCAGGTCTCAAATCGCGTTGATGGGGATTCGACTCCGGTCGCCGTGCAAATGACGCGCCGACCGGGGGCGATGCATTGGGAAATCCGGATAGGGAGGACGTCGCCGATTTGTCGCTAACCTTCGAAGCTCATCGATCGGCATGTCGAGCGATGATGGCAGGGGCGTGGGTGTTGATCGGCTCGGCCATGAAAGTGATCAAGGACGGGATAAGTTGAAGGCTCCACGAAGCATTCCTCTTCGAGGCCCCATGCGCTGCGCACGGGGCGCTTTGGTCTGGTGCGATTGGGGATACATTCCGGACAGAAGCGGAACCTACTTAAATTTTTTCCGCGCTACCGTGAGTGACTAATCAGAATGTAAAGATATTAATTCTGTAAACGTCAAGCTAATCACGTTAACTTTATTCGGATTGGACATAGGTAAATTGCAATGAAAAATATATCAATTTATCGTTCGCAAAATATTTGTGGTTCGGTGGGGCAGAAGAATAACTTCTGGCAATGACGATTTTTTGAAAAACGAAATAAGAAATTTGTGCGTAACAAGTTAATCACATATTCGATTATCAAATTTTGTTTTCGTTAAAATTTTCCAATTACGTGGTTGAGTTGGCAAATTGCTTTGGCGCTCAATTCGTACCTAGCGTTGTGGGCCGCTTGGCAAGCTAACTGCCTTGTGCGCTCCGCATTGATTCGATGGGGAAATTCGCAGCTTCGCCGTAGCTTGTTCGGCGCCATCACCGACAACCCAATCTTTGTCAGATGGGCCGGAGCGACTTCTGAGTTCAGCTCGTCGGTGGAAAGCGCCAGTGCATGTTCGCGATCTGCTTCAGCGCCCTACGGGATAGGTCTACTTTGGGCCGTACTTGAGTAGTTTTTGGGCTGGTTAGCGCTCTGGCCTCGAAGCGGAGAGGCGCCGGCTCGCAGCTGCTTGTTGAGCCGCTCTTGCGTGGAGCGCAATATGCGACTCGTGGGGTTTGACAACCCCTAATCCAGATGAAGGCGTTAGCGATACGAGCGCCGCATTGAGAGTGTTATCTCATCTGTCAGGTGGGATCGACGTTCCGCCACCAGGGGCTCAAGCTTTATGGTCGAAAGATTTACATCTGCGGGGCGGAGACGCCACTGGAGAACACCCGGTGCACCATCCAGGGCAAGCAGGACTATCAAGCAGACCCTTGTATAGGTCACAGAGCGCTACTGAGCTATCAGCTCTGCACTCATACAACGATTTGCTGCAGGTCTGGCTTTGGGAGGAGGCGGGCAGGGTGGGATAAGAGACAAGGGCCGCATTGCGCGGCCCTTGCCATAGAAGGTACCACTTATGGAGTCGATCCGGTCAGAGTGACACCCGAGAACGTCGCGTACGCGTTCACCTTGATGTAGTAGGTGCCAGCCGCGAGGTTTGCACAGCTCTCGTTGTTGCCGGACAGGTAGGGACGGCAGGTATAACTCGTCGTCGTCGGCGCGGAGCCCAGCTTCACGTAGAGATCCGCGTCGCCTGTTCCGCCGGCAATGCTGATCGTGCCGGTTTGGCCCGAGGGGATCACATAGGTGTAGGTCGAGGTCCAGTTGCCTTTGGAGGCCGACAAGTTGCTCGCAATCGTCGTGCTGCCGCCCGTGCCGCCGCCACTGTGATTGACGACCACGTGGGAGATCGCGCAATTGCCCGTATCGTTCGACCAGCTTGCCTGTTCGGCGAACGTGCCGGTGGCGAACGTGATGTTGGCCGCGCCACCTGCGCTACCCGGCGCGATCCATGCGCACTCGTCCGAATTTTCCTGCCCTTGGTATGTTCTATTCGTGGAGTGATTCGTCCAACCGCCCGCGGGGTACTGGTCGGACATCATCTCGTGCCACTCATGGCCCAAGGTCATCGTATAGCCGTCCAGGGTGCCCGCAGAACCGGTGTTGATGAAGTTAGTGCCGCAATTGGCACCTAGATCTACATTGTAGGGCTGGTTGCTGAAGGCAAGTTCCCCGTAAGGCGATGACACACCTGCATCGGCGGTGTAATCGTGCCAGGCGCAATAGCCGTTCGTCGGACTTTGATAGTTATCCGGATTGGTGCCGTGCGGCGAGAGGATAATGTAGTACGTGTAGCGATTCGATGCCGCGGTCGTGTTGCCGAAATGCGCCGCCGCTGCGACCGCCTCGTTGCCGAGCTGGGCGGCGGTTGCACTCGACGGCGAGGCGCTCGCGTTGTCGTACCACACACCGGCAAACACGTTCTGCTGGTACGGAATGAAATTCGCGTTCGACGGGCAGCTCGTCGCACCGCTCGCGACGTTCGGGCCATCGCACCATTGAGTCAAATCCGCGGACCATAATTCGTTGTTGGTGCCGATGCCCTTGAACATCTTCTGCACCGCCACCGCAGCGCCAGCCGAGTCGCCGGAGAAGTTCAGATTACCGTTTGCATCCGTGGTCTGCGTGCCCCACTGGCTGCCAAAGAAAACGAGATAGACCTTGGACTGGCCGCTAAGTACGCCGACCCCGTTAACGCCGCCACCGAACGAAAGCCGTCCGACCGAAGCGGAAGGTTGGGTATTGCCGGCTTTACCGGGATTCAGTTCATTGCCGCCGCCATCGTCGTCGCTGTCGGCGGACATCGTGTGCTGATTCGCGCGCCAATCCTTCATTTTTTGCAGCGTGTCGATGGTCGGTGTCGCACCATGGCGCCAAGGGTGATTGTAGGCAGGATGATAGGGATTGTCGGTCCAGTTTCCGTATGCATTGCCGCTGCCGACGGCTCCCAGGTTCGGGCTTGCCGTACTTTGCGTGCCGCCGGCTTCGGTTTGCGCACTGGCATTGCCGGCGCCGAGGCTGCCGACAGCGAAGGTGGCTGCAATCATTGCGGTCAAACTAAGGCTCTGCTTCAAACGCCCCCAAATGCCATGGGTAAGTTCCGAACGCTTCATCGAAATCTCCTTGAGTGTGGAACGGGAATGAACGATCGACCATCCGGCAGACCTTGCGATCTGCCATCTGGCTTTACAGATTCGCATTACCCCGGCCATCCACACCGCCGCCGCATCCGGCGCGTTCGATCCAGAATGCCCATGCAATTTCCCCGACGAAGCGCACCAGACCGCAGTACCCAACTGCCTGCTTCGTCCGCATTCCCCGCAACAAAATTTATCTGTTCAGAGGGAGTGCGCGACAGACAAAGAAATTACTTTGTACGTCGGAATAGACAGTACGAAAAACCGCCAATCAAACCTTCATTGAATTTGATCGCGTCTTGTTGAGATGCGTCATTCGCTTGCGTCGATCGACAGTCACTTCAGCCTAGGGTATGCCCCCCAAACTCCCCCTCCAACCCCGCGAGCTTCGCGCGCCGCTGCACGATCGCACCCACGGCGGCGGGGGACAGGGCAGGGCCAACACGTTGTTTCCACAGCCGCCGAAAAATCGCCCCGTCATTGATACCTGAAGCCTCCAGCCACTCCACAAGCGCATCGGCTGCTCGGTCCAAAACCGGCTTGTCTGGTGTGGAGTTCGCCGTGGGGCCAGCCTGCTGCGTCTTGCTGTGCTCAAGCCGATAAATGAAGGCCTGAGGCCCCGTCCGCCGCAGATCGCGCATATCGGCAGCCGCAATCTCGCTGCGCCGGCGGCCGCCGCTGGCGAAGCCAAAGCAGAGCAGGGCACGATCCCGGATCCCCTTTAACGAACTATCACACGTCGCGAGCATCGCCTCGAGTTCGGCTTTCGTGATCGCCGTTGTCTTCGCCGGTCGCTCACCCCGTTTGACGGAGGCCCGACGCGCACGCCCGAGCACGGTCCGCACG
Source organism: Rudaea sp. 3F27F6 (assembly GCF_005503555.1). GTDB lineage: Bacteria > Pseudomonadota > Gammaproteobacteria > Xanthomonadales > Rhodanobacteraceae > Rudaea. The sequence continues at coordinate 12,121 of NZ_SCNG01000008.1, read as the reverse complement.
GCCGGTTCTTCGCACGGATTCGTCAGCCGTTTTAACCGATGTGCGGTCGACAGCACGGCGACCCGATGCACGACGCTAGCCAGCTTCCACGGACCGAGCTTGGATTTTAGCTTGGCGGCCACGAGCGCTTGGTCGACCGCCGGTGGCAACTCCCATTTCAAACCCACCTTGCCGCGACGGGCGACATGGTCGACGACGAACTGCATGACGACCGCTTCGCTGGTCGGCAACGTCAATTCAATCCCAAAGCGCGCTCGATGCCAGCCGGCCCAGTACGACCACGTTTTTGCTCATCAGAAAACACAATGGTTTTGTGCGGGGGTGTTGCAGAGACGGAGTGCAGTCGGAAGAAATTTCGTTCCGCTAATCGGACTCGCCAAAGTAGAGCGGGATCCACGGAAGATCCCGCTCATCCGAATTCTGTTTCGTATACCTCCTGCACGTGAACTGGCCGCGCTTCACAGCGATGCCTCACTTGTGGGAGCGCAGATCTCGTGAGACCGGCGTCACACTTTGCTCGCGGGGCTTGCAGTTCCCCCGGAAGTACGTAGAGACGTACCCAAACCCTTCATCTCTGCTTTGTCGATCCCGATCCTTGCCGGCTTGGCTGCGCGGCAAATAGCGGAGACTCAGCAGTGACTTTGCTGCCCTTGAAGAGTGACAGATTACTTACAGTCGCTAGCGCAAATTCGAGTTCTGGAAACCGACGACGAGCAATACGCGAATACACTAATTCCGTGCGAAGCGGGGGCCCTTGATGATGAAAGCAACGCTCGGTATGAGGAGATTCTCCTCCTGTAGATCAGTTGCATACCTCCACTTCAGGACAGCACGATCACTGTATGGTCACCATCATGGGTGCTATTCGCACCCCGCTGCCGTTGCCCGACGATACGCTCCCGCCGCGTGCCTTGGCCGTCACCCTTCCATGGACGCATGTCGTGCTTGCTAACGGCGTCGCCGCTGCCGTCATTCCCGCCGGAAAGCACCGTCAAGGAACGAACGGCAGAGAAGGTTCTTAAGCCTATTTTTCGTAATAGGTCTCCGTAACAAGGGGACTTTCTAGTGATGGTCGAACCGGCCCGAGCGCGATGCGCTCAATCTCCAGAAGGTTTGTGGGTTCACTGCTCCGCAATCAGACAGACTTTCTCTAGACGACAATGAACATGAAAACGCCAACCTGGCATCCCGCTCATAAAGCAGGAAAGCCCTTCACGAAGTGGAGCTTTGCTGCAGCGACTCTGTTGGGCTGTGTGTCTCAAGCGTATGCGCAAAATGCGATGACTGGAGCTATCACCAGCTCAACGCCAGGTGTGCAAACGAGCATAACGACGACCAGCGCCCAGGGTAACGTAACTCCCGCAGGAATCCCTTACACGGTCAACTTTGGCCAGGGAAATGACATCAAGCTGACTGGATTCACAGCAGCGGGTTCGGCCTGGACACTCTCCGCCCCATACAGCAACGTCGTCATTAGTCGCGCCGATCCCACCAACCCTCCCACTAATCAAACGTTTTCGACGCGATTGGAACTATGGGAGCAAACAACGAGCGTTACTTCCAATACTATCAATGTCGGTCCATCGCAGTACACATCATTTGAGGCCGTATTGTTGGCGGGTTTGATCAATGTCGGCTCGGATAACACGTTCAACAACAGTACTACGCCGAACAACAACAACATCGAACGTATTGACTTCTTTATTGCGCCGTATACAGCGCAATCCGCTCGATTGACCATCGATGGTTTCCCAGTCATAGACCGTGGTACAGGGGACTCATCGAAAATCGCCGCACTGCTGGGCTCTGGCGGATCGTGTAGCGTAACCACCTATGGGCCGCTACAGTCTTTGTCGAACTGGGGCACTCTTTCGGCCACGATCCCCGGCGCGTACTACTTGTTCCAGATGGATACAACCGATGCTAATTTGCGCCCCGTCACCCCGCAATCCCAAGGCATCGCTGGCACTTTGTTCACGTTCGCCAACCTTGGTATTGCGGCAGGTCAAACTGTGTGCGGCTTCTCGTTATTCGCCAATGACGTGACCGGCTCAGGCACGCAAGTATTGACCGACCCTACGACGTTTCCCCGTACCACCGATGGAGGCGCTAACGGAGGGCTTGATGTTGTATCAGGCGGTGGCCTGTGGGTCGCTCCGCCGGTCATGCGGCTGACGAAAGCCATTGTTAATCGCGTGGCTAACTCAGATCAATTCACGGTACAAATAAAAAACGGCGCCACCGTGCTCGCTCCGGCAACTGGCAGTGTGACAACGACCAGTGGAACCGGAAGCACGGTTACGGCCAATACGGGAACCACGGGTTTTATATCGACTGCAGCCGGAACACTTTATACCATCACGGAAACTGCTTCCGGCACAACGACTCTTGGCAATTACGTGCAATCCATTTCATGCACGCGCAACGGGATTGCCTTCACACCCGGCGGCTCCCCAAACGCCTGGACAGTAACGCCCAACGCAGGTGACGCGATCGATTGCGTGCTGACCAATGCCAATAAGCCGATCGTGACGACAACGAAGAACGCATCCGCGAATCCGTTGGTGGTTGGTGCGACAGGCCAGACATACTCGATTGTGGTGACGATCGCACAGGGCCCGACGACGGCGCCGATCACGATCAGCGATGTGCTACCGACGGGCATCACACTCTCTGGTACGCCGACGGTCACGGGTGCCGGAGCAACACTGAGCAATTGCCCGAGCTCGGGCGGGAACCTGACGGGGTGTACTCTGTCGACGAATCTGGGGAACGGGACTTACACGATCACGGTACCGATCAACGTTGCATTGAACGCGGTGGGCGCGTCGGGTGGCACCAACACGGTGAATCTGTCGGGTGGTGGCGATACGAGCTGTACAAGCGCCACTGGCGAGGCATGTGATGCAAGCACAACGACCACAGCGGTGAGCACTCCGCCCAATGTCACCATGAGCAAGGCATTCAATCCGAACCCGATCGCGAGTGGCGGAACCTCGACGCTGACGATCACGATCGCAAACACGCAGGCAGGTGCGATTGCACTCACCGGAATCGCCTTTACTGATACTTTTCCTACCGGGATGACGGTTGCTTCCACGCCAGCCAGCGCCCAATGTAGTGGTTCGGTGGCCGCAACGAATGGGAATCCAGGTTCGGTGTCATTGAGCGGCGGCAGTCTGGCTGCTGGCGCGACGTGCCAAATCCAGGTTGCGGTGACAGCGCCCTGAGCGACGCGATCGTGACCATCCGCCCCAGCGCACACCGGAGCCGATGGTCCGATCACTCTTAAAAAGTGGCTTTTGAATCCACTCGAGCAATGTGCAGTCTGATCAGTTTCACCGCTTCCGTGCGCAAGATGGCGAGCTCTGGATGGATTTCGTCTGTTCTGCTGCCTTGGGATAGGCTGTGCAAGGTGTTCAAAGGGATCAAAACTATGCCCGCTACGATGAAGAAGCAGGGCAAGCCGCTGCAGATCACTCACTTGTCACGCGTCTGTGACGGATTCGATGCCGGGAGCGCCAAACTTGATCTGAGCAAGGTGGCTCGATGACGCCACTTGCACGATCACGCGGTCGTTCCGCTCGGACTTGACTCGTTTTTTTGGGGAGGAATTGATGGGGTTGTGCGTCGACCACACATGGAACTGCTCTTTCTCAAGAAACCTGTTCGATCAAATCAGGTTGTGAACGGGCGGGGAGTCGAGAACGCGCCTCGAAGAAACTTCGGGGCACGTCTTCGTCCTCATCGGTATCAGTTCGCCGTCACCGGCACGAGAGGATCGCCCGGTGCGATCTGCGCACAATTGTTCGGAGCCGGGTTCTCTGCGAAACGGTCGTAAATCCACGGGAGTCCTCCGAGCAACCATGGCGCGGCAGTTCCTACGTGGTCGAGGGGGAATTCGGAATATTGGACTGCTGTTCCGCTTGCACAGAACTGCCGTGCAAGCGTGCGCGTGTCACCGGCGATCGTTACACCGTCGCCGGGTTCGCTGCTGAAGGTGCCCATGGTGGCTCCTATCGTGCCTTGCGAGATAAACACTGGAATCGTCGGTGCCCCGGCGAGCCCCGCATTGATCTTGTTGGCCAAGTCCGCATAAAAAGGAACGTTCTTGAGGTCGGCGTACTGCCACTTGAACAAGGTTTGATGCCGCGTCCCGGCAAGAAGAGGGATGCTGACGGCAATGGATTGATCCTTGACCGCTGCATAGGCGGCCAATCCCACGACATTGAGATAAGGCGTGATGTCGTAGCCATACGCGCGCGAGGCTCCGATCAACGCCGAAAAGGTGGCACCACTCCAGAAGAGGCTACCGTTCGCATACTCCAGGCTATGTGCAGGATTGGCGAAGACATCGCACATCGCCGCGCCGACGAGATGCGCGTTTACATCCGGCGCATAAGTTGGTGCCAACTGTGCGGCCCAGTCCGTACCGAAGGCGCCGCCCGAACACCCCATCAGTGCGACCTTGGTGGCCGAGTTCAACCCACTCGACGGTGAGTTGAGCACGGCACGCAGGGAATCGAGCGTCGTCATCCCGTACTCGGGACCGGCAGCCAGGTCGGCCGTTGGCCCCTCGGTATCCGGCACGATGATGTCGTAACCGGCCAGCAATATCGGTGCGAGCAAAAGAGTCTCGCCAGAATAGATGATGCCGCCCAACGACACATTTCCGGCGATGACATGCGACGGCGCGTCGAGCGGGTTCAACGAGTCGTATGCGGACTGATAGGAGATCGCGTTGCCGTTGCCGGCTGGGCTTTGAATGACCGTAGTCGCATTGGCAACGGCATCCATACGGGCATTGTTCGTTCGATACAAATACTGCTGAGCGGTAACCGGAGTGGCAATACCCTCCGCGTGGTAAAGCACGGTGCGGCTGTTCAGTACGGTGCCCAATGGAATGGATTCTAGCGGCGCTGTTCCGGTGTAGGTATAGAACGGATCGCTTACGGGTCCCGCGACGGCGGTTGTGGGAGAACCGGCAAAAGCGCTTGCTACTGCAACGGCTAGGACGGCCGCGGATACTCTTATCTTCGAGTTCACTTGAACTGCCTTCATGATTGGTAAGAGCGCCCACTCCCCAACTGCGCTACCTGTGGGCGCACCAGGAGCGCAGTCCATGCAAGGAAATCGCTTGTGCATCTCAGTTGATTTGTTCAAATCTCGTGCGTGAACTCGACTCGTACTCGTCGGCGACGGGCCTACATCGATGCGCGACTATAGGGCCGTGAAATAGTTAACGCATTTGCGTACGCAGCAGACGGTAAATAGCGCCAGGCCGCTGGCGCTAGGTTAGGCATTTCGATTGGGCGACGAAACACGCGGAAGCAAGTGCGGCATTCGCATACATTGCAGTTGCTTACTTTTGGTTGGGGAACAGCGCGCCGAATGTGCTTGTAAGCAAGCATCTCAAACCTTCTCCATCTGATTCGGCGCACAACCGTGCAGATTGCTACCCTCCAACGTAGCTTAAAAAAATCGACCCGCAGCTCAGGGGAGTCTGCGGGTCGAGCCGGGCTTCCTTCCCGTTGCCGCATAGGAGAGAGTACGAAGGACGGCGCCAAAAACCTTCATAACGTCGAGAACGTCGGGGCGGTCGCCAACTGGACGGCGATTTCTTCACAAGTATCGGCGCCTTGTCGTCCTCGACGCTAACCGGCTGATGGATGTCGCTTTGTGCGCTGTGACCGGGGTAGGGACCTGCGAGCGAAATGCATATCGGTCTCGCCTCACTTCGCGCCGAGTTCTTGTGTTGCCAATTTCCGATAGAACGGGTCGGCTGTGGCATTCTGCAGAATTTCTTTGGCGTGGCTATGAATGTCGGCGTCATTTTGCGGATCAGTCGTCGACGGACCCTTCGCTTGTCGTTTGCACAAGTTCGTCATCAGCGCGGCGCCGGCGATGGCGCCTCCAGCTTTCGGAGTATCTTGTTCGAGTTGTTTCCGCAGCGCTTCCAGATCGGCCAGTGCAGTGTCGTTGCAGCCCCCCTGTAAATACTCTAACTGCGCGATTACGGCACGAGCCTGAAGAATGCGGCTGTCGCTGGCCGGCACGGAGGCGGGAGCGAACGCCAAAGCAGCAGCAGCTTGTTCGCGCGCCTGATCGAGTTGGCCGCTGTCTCGTTCAATCTTCGCTAGTTCGATATGCACGGGAAGCAAGGCCGGGGCCTTGTCGCCGGCAGCGGCCTTCACGCCGGCGATTGCATGCTCCAGATAAGGAATCGCTTCCAAGGGCCGTCCTTGGAAACGCAAACTCTGCGCGAGCATGAGGGATGCGAATGAAGCCGTTTGCGGTACATTCAGACGTTCGGCACGTGCAAGCACATCACGTGCGGCGGCTTCCGCTTTCGCGTACTCGCCAATTTTCAATTGAATATCGGAAAGAGTGGTCGCTGCAGACAGCGTAAATGTATTGTCCTCACCGTACTTCGCAGCATAAATTTTGCGCGCGCGTTCGGCATAGGGGAGCGCAGCGGCTGGATCGCCTTGCCGATTCTTGATGATTCCGAGGGATTGCAGGCTTCCGGCGACGAAATCGCCGTTTTTGTCGAAGCGCTCGCCGAGCACGAGAACTTTTTGAGACAGCGATTCCGCTTCGTCGTATTTTTGCTCGTCCATCAGCACGCTGACCAATACGTTGAGAATGTTGATGTAGTCCGGATGATTTTCGCCCAAGGTGCGTTTGTGGGACTCAACGATTTGGCGTAGTTGCGTTTCGGCCTCGGCAAGCTCGCCATTGGCGGCCAGATATTCCGCGAGTTGTCCCTGTAGGTTGGCTTTTTCAGGACTTTCCGCTGGCAAAGTTTTTGCGACGATCGACAGAGCCTCGCGCAGTAACGGTATTGCTTTATTGATTTGCCCGTGAAACGCCAACGTCAGCGCCAAGGCTTGCAAGGTGTCGACGAGTTGAGGTTGGTCGGCCTCCTTGCGCGCGAGATCGACCGCTTCGCGAAGGGAGACCTCCGCTTGGTCGTAATGATTCATCTGCCCTTCGATTCCGCCACGATTGGTCAAGGCGAGTACGAGTAGAGAACGTTGTTCCGGCGGTAGCTGGCGCTGCAAGGTAATGACGCGATCGAGCAAAGCCAGGGCCTGGTCGAAATTGTCTCCTTTGAAATTGCTCGCTCTTGCGATATCGACATCCAACTGCATCGTTGCCTCGGAGGTATCTCCCGATGCGATTGCCGAGATGCCGCGGGCTTTCTGCAACGTCGCCAGGGCCGTATCGTATTTGCCGAGATTGATGTAGACGTTGCCGAGCGTGCTGAGCAGTTGTGCTTGCAGTTCGGGCTGCGTATCGAGCTGACTTTCCGCGCGTCGCGTACCGATGTCGACGAGTTCGACCGCATCGGGAACCTTACCGAGCGTGCGTTCGGGAGACGCAGCCTTGAACAGGTCGAGAAGGAAATCGCGCGTTGCGACGGCGGTGCGTGACTGCTGGTCCGCACGCTCGGCCTGCAGGCGCAGCTTGTAGCCAAGCCAGGTCATCCCGATCAGCGCCGTGAGCAGACACAGGAACGCGACCGCGGCGAGGCCGACGGGGAGGCGGTGCTGGGCGACGAATTTGCGCAGGCGGTAAGTGCGCGCGCCTTCCACTGCGAGCACCGGTTCACCGTCGAGGTAGCGGCGCAAATCGTCGCCGAACTCGGCGACGGTGCGGTAGCGTGACTGCGGCTCCTTGCGCAGCGCCTTGGCGACGATGGCCTGCAGATCGCCGCGCAGCAGGCGCTGCAAGGCGCGCTCGTTGAGGCCGCGCTCGGCGGCGATGTCGGCCGCGGCAGGAGGCTCGGCGGAATGCAGCCGAGCGCCCATTGCCGGCGCGTCACGTTCGAGAATCTCGCTTAACAGGTCGAATTGAGCGCCACCATGACTGCCGTAGGCGCGGCGTCCGCAGAGCAGTTCGTAGAGCAGCAGGCCGAGTGCATGCACGTCGGTCGCCGTGGTCGCCTTGTCGCTACGGATCTGCTCGGGGGCAGCATAGGCGGGTGTGAGCAGGCGCGCGCGCGTTTCGGTGGCGAAGGTCTCCGAGTGTTCCTCGTCGAGCTGCTTGGCGATGCCGAAGTCGAACAGCTTGACGGTGCCGCTGCGGTCGACGAGGACGTTGCTCGGTTTGATGTCGCGGTGGACGACGGAATGACTGTGCGCGTATTCGACTGCTGCGCAGAGATCGAGCAGCAGGCGCAGGCGCTCTTCGATGCCGAGTTTGCGCGCATTGCACCATTGGATGAGCGGCTCGCCGTCGACATACTCCATGGCGAGCCAGGGATGGCCTTGGTCGTCGAAGCCACCGTCGATCAGGCGGGCGATGTGCGGATGGGAAAGACGCGCGAGGATGCGGCGTTCGCGCGCGAAACGCGCCTGCGCTTCGCCGTGGAGTTTCTCGCTGCGCACGAGCTTGAGGGCGACGGTCTGCTCGAACGGTGCGTCGGCACGCTGGGCGAGGTAGACCACGCCCATGCCGCCCGAGCCGAGCAGGGCAGTGAGGCGGTAGGGGCCGATGCGCCGGCCAACCAGTTCCTGGATCGGATCATCGACCTCAAGCTGCAGATTTCTGGCAAGTGTTCCGAGCGGACGGTCGAGAATGCCGCCGAGTTGCGCATCGCGGCGCAGGAGTTCGCGAAGTTCTGCCGCAGTCTGCGGGGCATCGGCGCAGGCAGCGTCGATCCAGTCCTCGCGCGTTGTTTCGGGCTGCTCGAGCGCCTCGCGCAGCAGCATGGTAATGCGTTGGTTCAATGCCTATTCCGCCATGTTGCGATTACGCTTTCTGGTGGGATCCGATTCGGGGTATCCCCAAACCGTCTGAGCTGGAATTCCATTATGCAGTGCACTGATGAGAGATATCTGTTGAAAATATTGGTGTTGATTGCTAAGTAAGCTGCCGATTAGTAGTTCAAGGCTCCGGCAAGCAGCTTATGTCCAAAGTAGCCCCTTATCGCCACATGGGTTTGCTACTCAGCATAATCTTTCGCCTCGCACGTCCCCGCAGCCGATGTCAAAAAGAAACTGTCGAGGTGTCGCTGAGCGTGATACGGGACCGGGCGAGGACGCTTGCTATTTGTGCGGCGCCGACGGGAGGGCTGAAGAAATAACCTTGTGCGGCTTCACACCCATGCGTGCGCAACCAAGTTGCCTGTTCGACTGTTTCCACCCCCTCCGCGATTGTCATCAAGCCTAGTATGCGCGACATCGTGACGACAGCGGTCGCTATAGGCGTGGCGGTGCCATCGTCTGCGACTTGTGCAACGAAAGATTTGTCAATTTTGAGGATCTCCGCGTCCAGGTGGCCTAGGCGAGAGAAATTTGAGTAGCCGCTGCCGAAATCGTCGATTGCCACTCGGACGCCGAGCCGACGCAATTGCATAAGATTCCTGGCGACGACAGGCGCGTTGTCGTCGTAGTCGGTCTCGATGAATTCGAGGATAAGCCGGTGCCCCTCCAAACCAGAAGAAGCCAGCGCACGTACCACTCCATCCACATAGGCGGTTTCGCGCAATTCTCTACCTGATGCATTGACGCTCACATAAGGAAGCTGCTCCCCGGTGCGGGGCCATTTCGCCGCCTCGCAGCATGCTTCTGCCAACACCCACTGGCCCAGCTCGACTATCGCCCCAGTTAGCTCGGTGTCCGAGATAAAACGATCGGGGCCGATCACACCCTGGTTCGGATGTCTCCAGCGCACAAGCGCCTCTGCGCCAAGAGGAAGGTGATCGTCTTTGAGACTGACGATCGGTTGAAATTGGAGAAAGAACTGATTCGCTGCTATGGCCTCGCGAATCTGTACTTGACCCTTGTAGCTGCCAGGATGGCGTGCGAGATACCCTAGACCCCGTCGTTTGGCAAGCGTTAAAGCAGTAACGGCACGGCTTGAAAGTATCGACACATCATCACCCGACTCGGCAAGGGCAAGCCCTGCAAACGCGTTCGGCTCGGTATCATTGTTCTGAACAAACCGAGCAGCAATGCGTTCACATTCGCTGAACGACTCGCTCATCCAGTAGATCGCGAAACGGCCTGCGCCGAAATGCGCGAATACTGAACGAGGGGGAAGCCGCGCCTGGTAGTGCTGAGCGGCCATCTGCAAGGCATGATCGGAAAGCACATGAGCGCCATAGCTGCCGCTATTGATCACATTAAGCCGCAGCAAGACCACCAGCGAGGTGGCACGGCTGTTTAGCTTCTTCTCGAGCAATTCGCCCAGCATGCGCTCGAAACCACGCTGGTTGACGAGACCAGTGAGAAAATCCACCTCGACAGATTCACGTGTTCTGATCAGCCGAAAGGAAATCAGTGCGGAGCCAGCCAAAACCGTGCCGACGAAGAATATGGAAGCCGGCGTCACATTCGATACAAGGTTCAGCGCTAATACGTTCACGCAGATAAGCGCAGCAACGTGTACTAACATGGCTCTCGTAGACAGAAACATTGTCGCGTCGAGAATGACGAGAAAGGACGCCATCGCGGTTGCAACAGACACGTCACCGCCACCGGTGGCATAGATCGCCGCACCGATAAGAAGAATCGCGAAACCTTCGAAGATGTGGTGTCGCCAGCTCGGCCATCGACGACCTATCCAGAATTGAACGGCTGACAGAAAAAGCGTGATCACTGCCAGGGCTCGAACCATTGAGACGTCGTAGCTTGCTGGCAGCCCCGGCATGTAGGTCGACGCCAATCCACCGCCACCGCCGATGAATAGCAATGCCGACGCGGCTATTTCGCGAATTCGTTTTTCGCCGGTAAATCCTTTGCTGTCCAACCAATCGGAGAATGTTTGCGAGCTGACTTTCATCATCCGCCTCAAAAAGTCATGTACGCGAATCTCTTCGAGATTTTTTTATCTGCTTCACATCGACGGCATAGCCACGCAAAAATTTGCAGTCGGAGCCAGCGGCCGGTGCGGTGGATCGCTCGTGGCCTACGACAACGGAACGGTGTCGCTGAGATGTCGAAGGCAAATTCAGCAAAAATCGGGAAGGCCGCGGCCAGGCGGAGATTCGTGCTGTGATATTTGATGCAGCGGAGCGAGAATGATCAGGGCGAATTGGGTTACATCACTTCGGTTTTCTGTAATCGCCGGGCGCTCAGTTCTCTGGTTTGGCTCCATTCGCCCCTGCCATACGCGGAAGCGGTCCGTGTGTGGAACTATAGCCATCACTCCTTTGCCATACATGAAATCGAGCCTTCATGACGGTGGTACGCACTCTTTTGTTCAAGTACGACAATTCGTTGCTCAAACCTTCATTGAGACATGCAATTGTTTTGGGGGAAATAAGCCCATGAGCTGAATCGCCCAAACCGGACCCAATTGATAGCGAGTTTTCCGGCAAGTTAAGCCCCTAAGGTGCGGGAGAAAGAAGGTTTGACCGGCTCTTTTTCGTATTTGGCTTACATGCACGAAGAAAGGCACGGTAAATGGCCCAGATCGCCATGGTGAGAAAGTGCTGCGACGCGGCGTCGGGCTATTCGTCTCGGCCGACACAGCGTCCATCGATTGCAAAGGCATTAAAGTCGCATGTCACCGCAGTCTTTGGCGTCGCGTTGCTGTTGGCAACGCCCGCGACGTTTGCTCAAGTGCAGCGTAGCTTCCTCGACTTGGGTTTCGAGCAGCCGGTGCTGACTGCGCCGGCGCCTGCGAGTGGTTGCTATATGCAAGTGGATGACTCCCTGCTTCCGGGTTGGTCGTCAGCGGCGACCACGCCATCAAGCACGGGGCTCGCCGGCGGTAGTTGCACTCCACCGCCGCCGTTGGGCACGACCGGCAACCTGGTAGAAATGTGGACGACGCGGTTTTTGAATGTGGTCGCCCGCGAAGGCAGGCAGTTTGCCGAACTCAATGCGGTATTCGCCGGACGGCTCTACCAGAACGTCTGTGTCGTTCAAGGCGAGCAGGTCGGCTGGCAGCTCAGTCACCGCGGGCGCAACGGCACCGACGTGATGTCGTTCAATGTCGACTCGTCGGCGAACCAGATCATGCAGGGCTCGACCGGGACGAACGGCGCGGGCACGGTGGTGGCCGGCACCTGCGGCAACGGCCTCGTCACCGGCGCGACCTGCAATGCGCCGACCACGACCACGGTGACCGACAGCAGCGCGACGCCGACGTTGACGAGCGGTTGGGC
>NZ_SCNG01000007.1 GCF_005503555.1 Rudaea sp. 3F27F6 | reverse complement strand
GCGACGAGCCCGAGCGATCCGGCCGGATCGACGGCACCGCCGATGGTGGCGCAGGTGATCGATGCGCTTGACGACGGTCCGACGACGATCGGTTCGGTGGCGGGCGGCAACACACCGAGCGTGCTGTTGAACGACACGGTGGGCACGACCGCGGCGAGCGTGACGAGTGGCAGTGCGAACGTGACCTTGACGCCGGGAACGGCACCGACGCCGACGAGCGGCAGCCTGACAATGAACGCGGACGGCACGATCACGGTGGCGCCGAACACGACGCCGGGCACGTACACCTATCCGTACCAGATCTGCGCGAACCCGGCGACGACGCCGGCGGCGTGCGACAACGCGATGGCGACGGTGACGGTGATTGACTCGACGACGACGCTGAGCGCGATGGTGGGCAATGTGCCCGAGGTGCTCGGTCCGGGCATGGTGGTGCCGGACGCGACGCTGACCTGCAAGAACACCGGTGCGAATCCGGCGACGGGCGTGAGCTGTGTGCCGAGCAGCAGTGCGGGCACGGTGGGTGCCGCGACATGCGCGGTGAATGGCACGACAGTGACGATGCCGACGACGTTGGGTGTGGGGCAGAGCGTGGTGTGCACGTTCGCGTACACGGCGCCGGGCACCCTGGGTGGCGGCGCAAACACGACGACGGCGGGCAACGTGGGTGGCACGGCGAGTTCGAGCACGGGCAGTGCGCTGAGTGCGAACGCCAAGCCAGTGAATCCGCCGATCATCGATGCGGTGGACGACACGTTCAGCACGGGGTCGGTGGCCGGAGGCACGACGCCGTCGGTACTCGGCAACGACAAGGTCGGTACGACTCCGGCGAGCGTTGCGAGCGGCAGCGCGAACGTGACGGTGGCGACGAACGGCGCGCAGACCTGCACGGGATGCGCGGGTACGCCGACCACGCTGGTGTTGCGTGCCGACGGAACGATCACGGTGCCGCCGGGAGCTACGCCGGGTACCTATAGCGTGCCGTACGAGATCTGCTCGACCGTGGTGCCGACGTCGTGCGACGACGCGGTAGCGACGGTGACGGTCACGCCGTCTGCGGCCGCGATCACGGTGGCGAAGAAGCAGATCAGCCCGGCCACGCCGGCGCAGCCCGGCGAGACGATCGTGTATCAGCTGACCGCGACGAACACCGGCCAGACCATCGGCAATGCGGTGTTCTTCGAGAAGATTCCGGCGAACACGATCGCGACGTTCCCGGCGGCGCTGAGCGGCGCGACGAGCGACTGCACGGGCACCGTGACCGGAGCGGCGGCGTGCACGATCACGATCGCCAACGTGCCGGCGGCAATCGGCACGCAGGTGGGCACGCTGAGCGCGACGCTGACGGTGACGGCAGCCACTCCGCTGGCGAGCGGGGCGACGATCGTCAACCTTATTACCGACGACACGACGATGCCGCCGGCGGGTTGCACGGCCGGTGCCGGCGCGACATGTACGCCGTCGACGAGCTGCACGGCCGGCGATCCGCATTGCGTGAGCACGCCGCTGGCGTCGGCCGACATGGTCGGCGGCGGCACGTCGGCGACGGGCACGATCGGCTCGCCGATCAGCGTGGTGACGACGTGCACGAACAACGGCCCGGATGCCGCGACGAACGCGACGTGCAAAGTGACCGGCGCACCGCCGGGCGCGACGACGACCTGCAATCCGCCGGGCCCGGTGGCGAGCCTCGCGGTGGGAAGCGCGATCACTTGCACGACGACCTGGACGCCGACCTCGCCGGGCACCGTCGTGCTGACGACGACGGCCGGCAGTGCGACGCCGGATCCGGTGCCGAACAACGACGCGACGACCACGCCGGCAGTCATCCCGGGCATGATCAATCCGGTGACCGATTCGGGCACGGTGGCGGCGGGCACGGGCGGCACGGCGATCGCGAACGTGGCGGCGAACGACACGGTCAACACTCACCCGGCGATCCTGGGTCCGAGCGGCAACGCGACCGTGGCGCAGTCCGGCACGTGGCCGCCAGGCATCACGCTCGATCCGAGCACGGGTGCGGTCAATGTCGCCAGCACGGTGGCTCCGGGTGTCTACACGGTGCCGTACACGCTGTGCGACAAGAGCACGCCACCGAATTGCGCGACGGTGAACGACACGGTGACGGTGACCGGCGTGGTCGTGCCGCAGCCCGATTCGGGCACGGTGGCGGCCGGCACGGGCGGCATCGCGGTGCCGAACGTGACGACGAACGACAAGGTCAACGGACAGCCAGCTACGCTCGGCCCGAGCGGCAACGCGACGGTGACGCAAACCGGTACCTGGCCGCCTGGCATTACGCTCGATCCGGCATCGGGTGCGGTGAACGTCGCCGGCACGGTGGCACCGGGCACGTACACGGCGAACTACCAGTTGTGCGACAAGAGCACGCCGCCGAATTGCGCGACGACGACGGTGACGATCACGGTGACCAGCGTCGCCACCGATCTGATGGCGGTCGGTGCGCCGACGCAGACGGTGCCGGTGAACACGCCGGTGACGGTGGTGACGACATGCGTGAACAACGGCCCGCTGCCGGCGACGAATGCGGTCTGTACGGTGACCGGCATACCGGCATCGGCCACGGGCGCGACGCTACCGCATACGACGGCTTCGATCGCGGGCGTTTCCGGTTCGCCGGCCGCGGTCGGTATGCCAGCCGCCGCGCCGGGTACGACGTGCACACCGGTCATGCCGGTGGCGAACTTTGCGGTCGGCGCGGTAATCACCTGCACGACCACGTTCACGCCGACCCAGGTGGGCACGATCACCTTGCCGACGACGGTGAGCAGCGATACGCCCGACTCGAACCCGGCGAACAACACGGCGCCGAGTCTGGTGATCGTGATCGATCAGACGCCGCCGACTCCGGCGGTGCCGGTACCGGTCGCCTCGCGCTGGATGCTGACGCTGCTCGGCCTGCTGTTTGCCGCGGGCGCGATGCTGGGCTTGCGCAAGCGGCAACGCTGAAACGGCCGGGTCTTTGCGAGAGACAGGGACGTCTCCGCACCGGGTTTCGACGCTGGATCGTCGAACGGCGCATATAAAGACCGGCCCGTGGTGAAGCGCGGGCCGGTTTGATCGGTCGATTGCGGGTTAGTCGATACCGGCCATTTCCCGCGGCAGAACAACGTTTGCGACCGGAATCCTGCGTGCAGTCGCACGCGGCACTTGTGTTGCGGCGAAATACTACTTAAATTGGTAGTATGAACTCGCTCACCGCGCGCCAGCAGCAAATCCTCGATTTCATCCGCGAGCACCTCGCCCGCGAAGGTCTGCCGCCAACGCACGAGGAGATCGCGGCGGCGTTCGGTTTCAGCCAACCGCGTGCGGCCGGCTTCCATCTGCAGGCGCTCGCGCAGAAAGGCGCGATCGAACTCGTGCCCGGCAAGGCGCGCGCGATCCGCCTGCCGCAAACGCAACGCGCGGCGGTGCAAGCGATGCCGGCGGATGTTCTGCGCCTGCCGCTGGTCGGGCGCGTCGCCGCGGGTGCGCCGATCGATGCGGACGCGCACGTCGAGCGCGAGATCAGTCTCGACCGTCATCTGTTCCGTCCGCGCCCGGATTTTCTCCTGCGCGTGCAGGGCATGAGCATGCGCGATGCCGGCATTCTCGATCGCGACCTGATCGCCGTGCACCGCACGAGCGAAGCGCACAACGGGCAGATCGTCGTCGCGCGCATCGAGGGCGAGATCACGGTGAAGGAATTCCGCCACGACCGCGGGCGCATCGTCCTGCTGCCGGCCAATCCGGATTTCGAGCCGATCGAGGTCGACCGGCAGGCGAGCGACTTCGCGATCGAAGGCCTCCACGTCGGCGTGATCCGCCTGCCCTGAAGAACGAGCATGGCCGTCTTCGCTCTCATCTCGAATCCGTCGATCGCCGACGTGCTGCGCGATCCGCGCATCTGGCGCGGCGCGGCGAACGACTATGCGGTGCCGTTCGTCCCGTCGGGGCACGCCGCACTCGACGAAGCGCTACCGCATCGCGGCTGGACGCAGGGTGCGATGACCGAAATCCTGTTCGCCATCGACGGCATCGGCGAACTTGATCTCGTCCTGCCCGCACTGGCGGCGCTGACGCGGCAGCGGCTGCATGTGGTTTTCGTCGCGCCGCCGTATCTGCCTTATGCGCCGGCGCTGCTCGCGCGCGATATCGACCTCGGCTATCTGCATTGCGTGGAGACGCCGTCCGACGTCGAGGCGCTCTGGGCCGCTGAGCAGTGCCTGCGTTCGGGCGTCTGCGCGGCCGTGTTGTGCTGGCCGCGTCAGGCGAGCGATCGCGCCCTGCGCCGGCTGCAGGTTGCGGCCGAGTTCGGCAACGCGCTCGGTTTTGCGTTTCGCGGAACCACGGCCGCCACGAATCCTTCCCCGGCGGCCACGCGCGTGCGCCTGCAGATGGATGAGGGCACGCGTGTGCGTATCCTCAAATGCCGCGGCGCGAATCCGCCCGCGCGTTCGATTCCGCTGCGCTCCGCTGCAGCCAGAGTAGGGTAGGCGCGACGATGCTCTGGGCCGCCTTGCTCCTGCCACGTCTCGGACTCGATGCGCTCGCGCGCAGCGCGCCGGATGCCGATCCGCACATGCAAAACCTTGCGCTGATCTCGCGCGATCAGGCGCGTCCGCTGATCGTCGATGCGATGCCGCGGCTGCGCGCGGCCGGCGTGCGCCGCGGACAGACGCTCGCCGCGGCGCAGGCGCTGTGTCCGCAATTGAAAACGGCGCTGCACGATCCGGCGCAGGAACAAAAGCTGCGCGAACTCGTCGCGGCATGGGCCTATGGCTACAGCTCGCAGGTGAGTCTGCGCGAGGACGGCGCGGTTCTGATCGAGATCGGCGGCAGTCTCGGTCTGTTCGGTCCCTGGGCACAGCTCGAACGGCGCTGGCGCGCAGAGTTGAACGCGCTCGGCGTCAGCCATCGTCTCGCCGTCGCGCCGACCGCGCTCGGCGCGCTGGCGCTCGCGCGTGCGCACGACGGCGCGTTGGTCGGCAACCCCGCGACGCTGCGTCAGGCGCTCGACGCATTGCCGATCGCGCATGCGCGATTCGACGCGCTCGTCGTCGATGCGCTGCATGGCATGGGCTTGAGCCGCCTGCGCGAAGTCTACGCACTGCCGAGAGCGGGCCTGATCCGGCGTTTCGGCGCGGCGCTCGTCGACTGTCTCGATCGTCTCAGCGGTGCGGCACCCGATCCGCTTTCGCTGTATCGGCCGCCCGATCGGTTTCACGCGCGCATGGAATTCGACCACGAGATCGAATCGAGCGAGGCGCTGCGTTTTCCGCTGCGCCGCCTGATCGACGATCTGTGCGCCTTTCTCGCTAGCCGCGACGGCGGCGTGCAACAGTTCGATCTGGTTCTTGAACACGATCCGCTGCAGTTCAAGCAGCTCGCGCCGACCCGGCTAACGGTCGGTCTGCAGTCTCCGCAACGCGAGGCGCGCAGTGTGTTCGATCTCTGCGTGCTGCGATTGCAGGCCAGCACGGTGCCCGCGCCGGTACGCGCGTTCGGTATCGTCGCGGCGCACTTGCCGCCGTTCGTGCCGCGCGCACGCGATCTGTTCGACAAGACCGGCGGTTCGCAACTGGACTGGCCCGCACTCGCCGATCGTCTGCGCAATCGGCTCGGTCCCGAAGCCGTGTATGCGCTCGCCGCAGCCGACGATCCACGCCCGGAGCATGCCTGGCGCAAGCGCGAAGCCGGTCCCGCGCCGACATCGGTGCGCCGGCCCGGACTGCGCCCGAGCTGGCTGCTGCGCCGGCCGCTGCCGCTGCGCAATGAGCCGGCACGCATCCTTGCCGGTCCCGAACGCATCGAAGCCGGCTGGTGGGACGGCGGCGACTTGCGCCGTGACTACTACGTGATCGAGACGCGCGAAGGGCAGCGCGCCTGGGCGTTCCGCGGCATTCAAGGCGAAGCGTCGTGGCTGCTGCATGGGTGGTTCGCGTGAGGCGGTCTGCGCATGGACTCGATCCCCGACTATGCCGAGCTGCACTGCCTGTCGAATTTCTCGTTCCAGCGCGGCGCCTCGTCCGCGCTTGAGCTGTTCGAGCGCGCCGCCAAGCTCGGCTACCGCGCGCTGGCGATCACCGACGAGTGCAGCCTAGCCGGCATTGTGCGGGCCTTGGAGGCATCGGAGAAAACCGGCGTTGCGTTGATCGTCGGTAGCGAGATCATTCTCGATGACGGACTCAAGCTCGTGCTGCTTGCCGAGAATCTCGCGAGCTATCAGTCCTTGTGCGCATTGATCACGCAAGGGCGGCGCAACGTGGATGCCGGGAAGGGCAAGTACGTGTTGTCGCGTGCGGATGTGGCTGAGCATTCGCGCGATCTGCTCGCTTTGTGGATCCCAGGTGCCGATCCGTCTGCGAATGACGCAAAGTGGATAAAGCAGCAATTTTTGCAAAATGCGTGGCTCGCGGTCGAACTGCATCGCGGCCCGGACGACGCTGCACGCCTGCGCCAACTGCTCGACTTCGCCGTGAAGCATGAACTGCCCGCGGTCGCCGCAGGCGACGTGCATATGCACGTGCGTCGCCGCCGCGCACTGCAGGACACGATGACCGCGATCCGCCACCGCACCACCTTGCGTGCCGGCAGCGGGCATCTTTTTCCGAACGGCGAACGTCATCTGCGTTCGCGCGAAATGCTTGCCGAGCTATATCCGCCGGCGCTGATCGAAGAAACATTGCGTATCGCGGTGCGTTGCACGTTCGATCTGAAGCGCGACTTGAAATACAAGTATCCGCACGAAATTGTGCCGCAAGGCCATACGCCGACGACGTGGCTGCGGCATTTGGTCGAACATGGTGTCCGCTGGCGTTGGCCCGAGGGCGAAACCGCGGCGGTTCGCGCGCAGATCGAAACCGAAATCGCGCTGATCACGGAACTCGAATACGAGGCATTTTTCCTCACTGTCTACGACATCGTGAGCTTCGCACGTGGCAAAGACATCTTGTGTCAGGGGCGCGGTTCGGCGGCGAATTCGGCCGTGTGTTTCTGCCTCGGCATCACCGAAGTGGATCCCGCACGCTCGACCTTGGTGTTCGGCCGCTTTCTTTCGCGCGAGCGCAAAGAACCGCCCGACATCGACGTCGATTTCGAGCACGAGCGGCGCGAAGAAGTCATTCAACACGTCTACGAAAAATACGGCCGCGAGCGCGCCGCGCTGGCGGCGACGGTAATCAGTTATCGGACCAAGAGCGCGTTGCGCGATGTGACTAAAGCGCTCGGGTTTTCCGCCGACCAGGTCGATCAGCTCAGCCGTTCGATCTCGGTGCATGACGGCAGCGAACGGCTTGCCGCGCACTTGGCCGAAGCCGGCTTCGATCCCGCTGCGCCGGCGGTGCGCCGGGCGATTGCGCTCGCGCGCGAACTGCGCGGATTTCCGCGCCATCTTTCGCAGCACGTCGGCGGCTTCGTCATCTGCGACGCGCCGTTGTCCACGCTCGTGCCGGTCGAGAACGCGGCGATGCCCGACCGCACGATCATCCAATGGGACAAGGACGACCTGGATACGATGGGCCTGCTCAAGGTCGATTGCCTCGCGCTGGGCATGCTGACCTGCATCCGCAAGTGCCTCGATCTGTTGCGCGCGCATCGCGGTCGCGACCTGACGATGGCCAAGATTCCCAAGGAGGACAAAGTCACCTACGCAATGATCCAACGTGCCGATACGGTAGGCGCCTTTCAGATCGAATCGCGCGCGCAGATGGCGATGCTGCCGCGGCTAAAGCCGAAAAAATTCTATGACCTGGTCATCCAGGTTGCGATCGTGCGGCCGGGGCCGATTCAGGGCGATATGGTTCATCCTTATCTGCAGCGGCGAAAAGAGGTGGAAAAGAATCCGGAATCGGTGAAATATCCTTCGCCTGCCCTCGAAGAAGAACTAAAACGCACCTTGGGCGTGCCGCTATTTCAAGAACAGGTGATGCGCATTGCGATAGTCGCTGCCGGGTTCAGCGAAGGCGAAGCCGATGAATTGCGACGTTCCATGGCCGCGTGGAAGCGTCGAGGCGGTCTCGATCATTTACGCGATCGTCTGATCAATGGCATGCTCGAACGCGATTACTCTCTCGATTTTGCCAATCGTATCTTCGCGCAAATGAAAGGCTTCGGCGATTACGGTTTCCCCGAATCGCACGCGACGAGTTTCGCCAAGATCGCCTATGACTCGTGCTGGCTCAAATGCCACGAGCCCGCGGCATTTGCCTGCGCCTTGCTCAACTCGCAGCCGATGGGTTTCTATTCGGCGAGCCAGATCGTGCAGGACTTGCGCCGCCACGGCGCAAAGGTGCTGCCCGTCGATGTGCGTTACAGCGATTGGAATTCATCGCTCGAAGACGACGGCGGCCGGCGTGCGACGGCGGCGAACGCGCAGCCCGCGCTGCGCCTTGGCTTGCGCGAAATTCGTGGCTTCAATGAACAGACGGCGCGGCGCATCGAGACCGCGCGCGCAGAAAGAGCATTTGCTTCAGTCGTCGATCTGTGCGCGCGTGCGCAGATCGATCAACGCAAGCAATCGCTGCTCGCACAGGCTGGTGCATTGCGCGGCCTCGCCGGGCATCGTCATCGTGCGTACTGGGAAATCGCCGGCGTCGAAACGAACCTGCCGTTGTTCGGTCACGACAGTCCGCTCGAAGCAGACGTCGTGCTCAAGCCGCCAAGCGTTGGCGAAAACGTACTCGCCGACTATGCAAGCACGGGCCTCAGTCTCGGTCCGCATCCGGTGTCGCTCGTGCGCGAGCAGCTCGATGCGCATCGCTGCTACCGTTCAAGCCGGTTGCGCAAGATCAAGGGGACTCGGCCGGTACGCGCGGCAGGCCTTGTGATCGGCCGGCAGCGTCCGCAGACTGCGAGCGGCCTCACTTTCGTCACGCTCGAAGACGAGGAGGGGCAGATCAATGTCATCGTGCGCCTCGAACTGGCCGAGCGGCAGCGCCGCGCTTTTCTCGAATCACGTCTGCTGCTCGTCGACGGGCTGCTCGAGTCGGTCGACGGTGTGCAGCATCTGATCGCCGAGGATCTGCAGGACCTGAGCCCGCTGCTTGGCGAACTCGTCAGCCGCAGCCGCGATTTTCATTGAGGGGCCTTTGCGCGGGTCGAGCTTCGATCCGCGATTCAGTCACGATCGTCTCCAAGGTTCGAGTCCGCAGTCATTGCGACTTCGCCCGGTGGAGCCGATGTTCCGCGAGCTTACGGGCCGGTCTTGCTGAGTACTTCTTTGGCCTTGTCGTAGATAACGTCGCCGGTGTCGGGCTTCTGTTCCAGTCCTTCGACTGCCGCCTTCAGCGAAGCGGCGGCGGAACGCGGGCTATCGCGTTTTGCGAGCAACAGTCCGCGCAACGCATCCACTCTGAACTTCCAATTTTCGTCGCCGTTGAGCGCTACGAGAATCTTGCCGTCGAGCGAATCGAGCAAGCGGGAGGCTTCGCCGAGCTTGCCGAGTTCGATCTCGCTGGCGGCGAGCCAGAACGCGGCGTTTTGCGCATAGGGACTCTTCTCGGATTGAGTCGCAACGAGCCGCTGATAGGCCAGCTTCAACTTTTCTTCGGCTGCGCCTGCGTTCCCAGTGGTATAGAGAACTTGCCCCCAGTTGGTCAGAGTCAGGTTGCTGGCAAAGTGGGCTTCTCCGAATTTCTCTATGAAGGCTTCGTAGGACTTCTGTGCGTATTCCAGCGCCTTCGGCCAGTCCTTGCGCCGCATGGCGATGTCGTCGAGATCGGTCAGAAGCATGATGTTGCGGGAGTTGCCTTTCCCGACGAGTTGAATGATGGTTTTCTGCGCGTCGAGCAACAGCGCTTCCGCTTCATCGTAGTTGTTCGACATTACCAGCGATCTCGCCAGCATATGCTTGGCGTATGCGACCGCCAGTTCGTTCTTGTTCTTTCGCGACTCCAGATCGGCAAGCAAACTACGAGCTTCCTGTTGGGATTTGTCCGCCTGATTGTTGTATCGGTAAGCGGCGATCAGGTTCAGGCGCAGCGCATCGCGAGCGAACGTGTCATTGGGTTGCGCCCGGGTGACGGTGCCTACCGCCTCGAGCAACTCGGGAAGCGCTTTGTCGTATTCGCCGTGATCGAGGTGATAGTTGCCCCAGGCGGAAGCGGTCAGATAGGTCCGGTAGACGGGGTCGGAATGCGCGGCAAGGTCGTTCAGCGTATTCAGTTCGGCAAGCGCAGCGTCGAACTTGGACTGTTTGCTGAGGAAGTAGATAAGGCGCGAGCGGGCTTGCAAGGCGTCTCGGCTCGTCGCGCCTTCGTCGTGTTCGTACAGGGAAAGCGCCTTTCTGCCCTCGGCTTCGGCATTCGGCATCAATTCGATTGCGCTGAACAGCGCGGCCAGGCTGGAGTGAATGGACGCTTCGGTCGACGGGTAGTCGGCGAACTCGCCGGCCACGCGATCCTGCGCGGCGGCGAGCACGTCTTTCAGCGACGCGGACGCGCCTTTCGCCGCAACGAAAGGGTTGGACTGGCTGATCAAATCCTGATTCAAAAAACGGTTGAGCGCGTTGGCGCGCTGAAGTTCGTGCTGAGCCTGATCGTTCGCCTGCTGCGCATCGTTGCGCGCTCTTTCCGCCTTGCTGTAGAGCCAGGTCACGGTAAGCATGCCGAGTACCAGTGCGGCGACGAGCCCGAACAGGTAAGGACGCCGCGCGCGGCTGCGCGCCAAGGTTTGTTGCGCCAGCCTGCTCTGCGCTTCCAGTTGCGCCTCGCGCGAGGCATGTTCACGGCGCTGATCGACATTGCGCAGGCGTTCGGCCAAATCCGCCGCGCTGGGCAGGCGGCGCATCGGATTGCCTTCGGTCGCGGCGCGAATGTCCTCGCACAGCAGCGCATCGCCGATATCCTGTTCCCAGCCGGAGGCCATCGGCTTGGTCAGATCGCCGGCGAGCAGCTGATAGAGCAGGATGCCGAGCGAATAGACGTCGCTCTGCACGGTCGGTGAGTGACCCGAAATGATTTCGGGGGCGATATACAGCGGAGTTCCGCTCGACGAATCGCCGAGCAGGCTCTGGGTGACGGTGAAGCCGAGTCCGGTGATGCCCATTTCGTCGAGGCGGCCGGGGTCGAGCAGGCGGCCGCTGCCGAAATCGGTAAGCCGGATCAGCTCATCATTTGCGTGCGCCGCGATCAAGACGTTGGCCGGCTTCAGATCCTTGTGCAGCACGCCGACGCTGTGCGCGGCGGCGACGGCGTCGGCGATTTGCAGGAACATGGCGAGCCGCTTTTCGCGTGCGGTCGCGGACAGATTCTGCTTTGCCCATTCGAGCAGATTCTCGCCGCCGTAGGTGCATTCGAGATAGAAAGGCGGCGTCTCGAAGTTCCAGTCGGCCAGTTTGACGAAATGGGTTTGATCGTCGAGGCTTTCCGATAAGAGCCGCGACAAGGTCGCCTCGCGCTTCAGCGCGCGCAATCGATCGTCGCTGCTGGCGAATTTGTAGACGCGCTGTTCGCTGGTCTTGGTGTGCTTGGCGAGCCAGACCTCGCTGCCCGGGCTGCCGCCCAGTTGACGCTGCAGGACGAAGTTTTCGCGCGACGGCACGGCCTGGCCCGGGGCAAGCTCGAACTGGCTGGTGAATTTGCGCCCGACGGCGATGCGCTCGACCGACCCGGCAAAGCGGTAGCCGACACGCGCCTGGGTGACCAGTAATCCCGCATTCGCTTCGCCGAGCGCCCTGCGCAACTTGGCGATCGCATTGGGCAGCACCTGCTCGACGGTGACGCGACCGGCCCAGACTTGGGTGAGAAGTTCTTCCTTGGTCACCACTTCGCCGGCGTGCTGGAGCAGCACGGCCAGCACTTCGAGGGCGCGCGGCTCGACGTCCACGCGCAAGCCGGAGACGCGCAATTCAAACCATGTTTCGTCGAACTCGGCGGTGCCAAACCGATACCGATAGGAGATGTTTGGCCGCTGACTGGATTCCTTCATTGCTGCTCCGCTGGTTGAGTTTGTCGCAAGTCGCCGGTGATCCCCGCACCGCAGAGCGATCTTGCCACCGCAAAGCGTGAAGCGAACAGCCCTTCGCAAAGCGCAACCGGCGCCGTTATCGATCCGTTAGAGAAATATTTTCGCAGGGTTCGGACTTCGCCCGATCGAGCCGGTAGCGTCCAAGGCCCGGTCGCGTCCTGCGATGCCGCCGCCCGCTTTGCGCCGAAGGAAGTACACGATGCAGTTCAGAAAAATCGCCGATGGTTCCCGCCGCCTGTTCAAGGCATTGCTGATTGCGGCGGGAGGGGCTACGGTTTCGCTTTGCGCGACGGTGGACGCCACTCCGTCCACGAACCGGGTCGCAATAGGGCAGCAAGATGACCATGCGCAAGGCGCGGTCCCCCGGCTGAATGCCCGCTACGGCCAACTGCCGCTGGCGTTCGAGATGAACCAGGGGCAGACCGATGCGCGCGTCGATTTTCTCGCGCGCGGACCGGGCTACGGACTGTTTCTCACTCCCGGCGGAGCGCTGCTGAGCCTGCTGCAGGCGCCGAACAAAAGCTCAACTTCGGTTCGGGCTGCGGCCGCAACAGCCGCTGCAACGGATGCAGAACGCACCGTGCCGCCAGCGACGACGACCGTGGTCGGTATGAATCTCGTCGGCAGCAACCCTCATACTGCTGCCACGGGCCTGGCCCCTCTGTCCGGCGCGACGAACTATCTGATCGGCAATGACGCGGGCAAATGGCATACGGGGATTCGCAACTATTCCAAGATCCGTTATGCCGCGGTCTATCCCGGCATCGACCTCGTCTATTACGGCAACCAGCAGCAGCTGGAGTACGACTTTGTCGTAGCGCCCGGCGCCGATCCGTCGGCGATCCAGCTCGATTTTGCGGGCGTGGACAAGGTGTCGGTCGATGCCGAGGGCAATCTCCTGCTCGCCACGGCGGCTGGCAACGTGATCCAGCACAAGCCGGTCATCTATCAGACGATCGGCGATCAGCGCCGCATCGTCGAGGGCGCCTATGTCGTGCACGGCAAGCGCGCTGCATTCCAGGTCGCCGATTACGACAAGACGCGCACGTTGACGATCGATCCGACCTTGGCCTATTTGAGCTATCTCGGCGATTCGAGCCCGAACGAAGCTTTCGCGATGGCCGTGGAGGCCGACGGCAGCATGTACGTCGCCGGCTATGCTACTTCCTCCGCATTTCCGGTCGTGGGTGCATATCAGCCGAAGCCGGCGGGCGGCGTCGATGCGTTCGTCACCAAGATCAGCGCCGACGGCAGCAGCCTTGCTTATTCGACCTTCCTCGGCGGCAGCGGCGACGATCACATCTTCCATCTCGCCGTGGATACGCAGGGTCATGCCTACGTCGTCGGCAATACTTCGTCGGCGAATTTTCCGACGACGTCGGGCGTAGTGCAGCACGACTATGCCGGAGGGGTCCTCAATACCAAGCAGGATCTCATTGACCACGGCGACGGTTTCGTCGTCAAGCTCAGCGCCGACGGCGGCAGTTTGATCTATGCCACCTATCTCGGCGGCAGCGGCGACGATATCGCCTACGGCTTGGCGATCGACAGCGCCGGCAATGCCTACGTCACCGGCGAGACCACCTCGACGGATTTCCCGACCCGGCCGGGCGCCTACCAGCCGAAGCCCGGCGTGTTGAACGTGGTCAACAATGCGACGAACGCGGCGGAAGTCTTCGTCGCCAAGTTGAGCCCGGATGCAAGCGCTCTGCTGTACTCGACCTATCTCGGCGTCGACGCGGACCAGGCCGGCTATTCGATCGCGGTCGATGCCGGCGGCAACGCTTACGTGGCCGGTTACACCGCGTCGTCCAACTTTCCGACGATCGCCGGTGCCGTGCAGCCTGCGATCGGCCATACCGGCGCAAACAACGGCTTCGTGTCCAAGCTCAATCCCGCCGGTTCGGGCCTCGTGTATTCGACCTACCTCGGCGATTCGCTCGATGCGATCAACAGCATCGCGCTCGATGCCGGAGGCAACGCCTACGTGGCGGGTGTTTCCCGTTCGCAGCATTTTCCGACCACGCCGGGCGCGTACCAGACGACGCATCCCAACTATCTGTCGGCAACGTCGGCGTTCGTTTCCAAAATCAATGCGGCCGGCAACAAGCTGATCTATTCGACCTACTTCCACGGCAGCGGAAACTACGCGGATGCCGGCAGCGGCCCGACTACCGGTAATCCGGCCGCTTCGAATGTCGTTCTCGTCGATGCGAATGGTAATGCTTATCTGGTCGGGGCCGCCGGCAGCAACGGCAATCCCAATTTGCCGGTGACGCCCGATGCCTATCAGACCACGTTCGGCAACGGCGGCAACGATCCCTTCGTTGCCGAGTTCAATCCGTCCGGTTCGGGTCTGATTTACGCGAGCTATTTCGGCGGCAACGGCGGCGGCCGGCCGTGGGGTGCGGCGCTTGCTGCGAGCGGCGCGCTCTACGTGGCCGGCAGTACCGCGGCCACGAATCTGTCGACTACCGCGAACGCTTACCAGAAGAAGTCGCCCGGGACGGTCAGCAACTACGGCGTCTGGAGCTTCGTCAGCGAATTCATTTTCCCGCCCGCCGCGGGCTATACGGTCGGCGGCAGCGTTTCGGGATTGAGCGTGGGCAGCAGCGTCACCCTCGGTTTGAATGGTATGGCGCAGACAGTGCCGGTCGGTGCGAATGGCAGCTTTGTGTTTCCGGCACCGCTGCCGGACGGTTCGGCTTATACGGCGACGATCTCGGCCCAGCCCTCGGGTTCGCCTACGCAGACCTGCAGCGTGAGCAATGCCGGCGGTTCGATCGCCGAGGCCAACGTAACCAATATCGCCGTCACTTGCGCAACTGCTGTCGCCAACTACACCGTCGGCGGCAGCGTGAATGGCTTGAGCGGCAGCGGTCTTGTGCTGAGCTTGAACGGCGGCGCGCAAACTTTGCCCGTGAGCGCCGCCGGAACTTTCGTTTTCCCGATCGCGCTCGCCAACGGAGCGGCCTATGCCGTTAGCGTGGCGATGCAGCCGCAATCGCCGGCGCAGTCGTGCACGGTGAGTAACGGCAGCGGGACGCTGGCGGGAGCGAACGTGACCAATGTTGCCGTGACGTGCGCGACCGCGCCGCTCACCTACATCGTCACGCCGAGTGCCGGCGCCAACGGCAGCATCTCGCCGCCAGGTGCGCAGACGGTTGCGGCCAATACAACGGCGACGTTCGCCGTTGTGGCGAACAATGGATATGCCGCCACGGTCGGCGGGACCTGCGGCGGCGTTCTGAACGGCACGGTTTATACGACGAATCCGGTGACCACAAATTGCACCGTCGCGGCGAGCTTCAGCGCGATCGCCCGCGTGTCGACGACGACAACGTTGACCGCGACACCGAATCCGATCCAAATCGGCCAGCCGTTGACCTTGCTCGCTACGGTGACTGCAAGCGCCCCGTCGCCTGTTTCGTTCATGCGCGCTCTGTTCGCCGCGACGAGTGCCGCCGCGGCGCCGACAGGCACGGTGACGTTCAAGAACGGCAATACGGTCGTCGGCAGTGCGGTACTGAGTGCGAACGGACAGGCCGCGCTGACGCTCTCCAATCTGCAAACCGGCACCTACAGCTTCACGGCGGTCTATTCGGGCGACGCGAACGACAGCGCGAGCGTCAGTGCGGCGCCGGTCAGCGTGTCGGTCAATCCGGCTTCGTCTACGCTGGCCGTGCCCGCGCCGGCCGGCACCGTTTGGAGTTGGTTGGCGATGTGCTTCGGTTTTGTCGGCATCGCCGCGGCGTTGCGGCGGCGATCCGTATAAGGCCGCCGCGAGAACGACCCGCGGTGCGGTTTCGGTACGCGGCGATGATCGAATCGTTATTCATCGCGGATCTTTTTTTGTCGACGCAGCAGCTTTGTGGTCTGTCTGTTGGATTGACACACTCGGGGCTGACGCAATTTCGATGCCGTGACGAATCGCGCTTACAACCCGACTTCTTCACGGCATCGCATCCGAGTAGTCCGTCGATGACGACGGTCGTTTAGGCGGTTTGTTGAAAACAGGTGCGGAGCACCACTGATCCTGCCTCGATGAAATTTTGATGCAGGACTTGCCGCGGATCGTGTGCGACAAACCGGCCTGTCCTCAGCAGGCCGGATTTTTTCGAATTGGAACGAGCCGAGTCCGTGGCTGACAGTGACGATAGGCGAGGCCGCGACGAAAATTGATCTCGCCGAAGCGACGCTTCGGCAGCGACAACGATCTCACCAGACGTCCTGCAGCAGACGCGCGAAGTTGCCGCCGAGGATTTTTGCGATGCGCTCATCCGAGTGCTTGCGCGCGCTGAGCAATTCGGCAATGCGGCCGAAGCGATCGGTCCGGTTGAGATCGGGTATGAACGCGTACACGTTCGGGTCCTCGCCCGGCGCGGAGATGCCGCGCTTGCGCCGATCGTTGATCTCGTCGGCCCATTCTTTCTTGAATTCGGGCGTGACCACGGTCGCTGCGATGGGACCGTCGCTGCCGATGCCGACATGATCTTCGCCGCAGACGTCGATCGCATGTTCAAGATGCGCGATCACGTCGGCCGCCATCGGCTGACCTTGGCTGCGCAAGAACGGCATCAGGTAGATGCCCACGTAACCGCCTCTCTCGGCCACTTTGCGCAGCTCATTATCGGTTTTGTTGCGCGGATTCGCGGTGAGGGCGGCGCAGCCCGTATGTGAAATCGCGATCGGCGCTTTGGACGCAGCGACCGCTTCGAGCGTCGTGCGTTCGCCTGCGTGCGAGAGATCGATCAGTTGCTTGCGCTCATTGAGGCGCGCGACCAGCTTGCGCCCGAACTCGGACAGACCCGCATTGCCCGATTCCAGACAGCCGTCGCCGACGAGATTGCGGCGATTGTAGGTAAGCTGGAAGACGCGCACGCCGAAGTTGGCGAACATGTCGACGCGATCGAGGTCTTCGCCGATCGGCGTAGCATCCTGGAATCCGTAGATGAGGCCGAGCTTTCCGCTGCGCTTGGCTTCGGTCAGATCGGCTGCACGCCGGATCTGCATGAAGGCATCGGGACGTGCGGCGATTTGCGCGTTGTAGAACGCGATGCTGCGAACGGTGTCGTTGAAATTGCGCGCGTAACTGCCGACGCTGGCGCCGTTCACGGTGACGTTGATGGCGGTCAGTCCCGAGGACTTTGCGTCGGCGAAATCGGCTGCGCCGAACGACGCGCGGTCGTTGCCGATGCTGCCTAGCGAATCGATGACCAGCGCGTTGCGGTAGTTGTTCCATATCGCTTCGCTGCTCGTCGTGGTGATAACGCCGCGCGCGATACCCGGCAACGCCGCGGCGGCGGATAAACTTCCGAGCACGGACAAAAAATTTCGACGCGGCATCGACATGCTCATGAACAGTCTCTCCATGGGTTGACTTCGACTGAAGACGAAAAAGAAATCGAGCGGAACAGACAGTCGGAAGCGGTTGCCGGCGCGATCGGGCGACGATGAGGGCGCACGTGAGATCATTCCGGTAACGCTGAACCTGCGGTCTGGGTCGGTAGATGAAAATGGTTCCGGCAATTCAATTTATCAGTGATAAATTATCACGGCGAAATATAAGGTTCAAGGATGCAAAAAACCGCCTCTAAGCTGGGCCGTAAAGCGGTGCGCGCGCCGACTGCCACGGCCTCTGCCGGCAGTCGCGCGGGCTTGGCCCGCGACCAACTGGTCGATGCCGCGCTCGATCTTCTGCAGGAAGCGGGGTTGGACGCAGTAAGCACGCGACGGTTGGCCGAGCGTCTCGGTGTGAAGTCGCCCGCGCTGTACTGGCATGTGCGCAACAAGGACGAACTGCTTGGGCTGCTCGCCGATGTCATCTGCGCGCGCATGGTGCTGCCCGCGCCGAGCCGTCCGTTTCGGGCGCGCCTGGAAGAGATCGCCTCGGAGTATCGCCGCGTCCTGATTGCCCACCGCGACGCGCCGCGCCTGTTTGCCGAGCAGGCTCCGACCGGGCCGCACCGCATCAAGCTGTACGACGCCGCGGTCGGTGCTTTTCTCGATGCCGGCCTCGCCGCGCCGGAGGCGGTCGCGATGGCGACGTTCTATCGGAATTTTCTTCTCGGCATGATCGCCGAAGAGGCGCGCCAGTTGTCGCCGACACGCCGCGGAGGGCTGCGTCCCACCGTCGCTTTGGGCGCGGAGCTGTCTCACCTGGGCGATGAGTTGCGTCACTACCCGAATTTGCACGGAGCGGCGGAGTTGCTCACGAAGATCGAACCCGAAAAGTTGTTCCGGCTCGGGCTCAAGGTTCTCCTGGACGGCATGGAGTGCCGCGTCACCGAATCGGCCGGTGGTTCTCGGCGCTGATCACCGGCAGCGCTGCCGACGCATGGATGCCGGAGGACAAACGCGCAGAACTTCCCCAGAAGTGTCCGCAAGGCAGATCGCTAAGCTCGGGGAGCTTGTTTGCGGCAGCGGCGAGTAGCGCGGCGAGACCGCCGCTGCGCTGCGCAGAATTGGAAATGTATACTCGGGTGGCAAAAATCTTCGCGACTTGGAACGGCGTCGGAGATTTTTGGTGGCAGTACAGGGATGGAATTCATATCAAAAATCGGCATGTTTGCGTGATTTTTGACTAAGTGCCAACCAAGGTTGCCCCCATAGTTGCCCCCAGGCCTGGCTGGAAACGAAAAATGGGGCGCTCGGAAGGCAGATACTAATCGCTTACGATTGCTGCTTCTCGCAGCGCGCTTCCGATGGGTGTCCGCTACGAAATCGATGAACGTCACTGACCCTCAGGACGCCACGTCGCCGTGAGGCGTCGTGTAGATTGGAAACCTCGTCGATCATTCCCATGAGGAATCCGGCTCCAGGTGACGCAAAAGTTCCATTGCATCGTGCAAGATTCTGCCGACAACGACTACATCGTGTTCCTTGCGGTAGATTAGAAAATGGCGAGGGTGTCGTACGATCCCGGTCGTCGTGCGGGCACGATCCCGGCTCAGATGCAGATGCCAGGATCGGACTGCTGCTCCCAGTTCTGGACGTTCGATGCTGCCCGGACGATCCGGCTCTGCGGCGACATCGCGCAGTGCCGTAACGATCAGGGCCTCGTAGCGTATGCGCGCCTCGTCGCCGAACTGTTCCTGTGACCAAGCGAGAATGTCGAGGATGTCCGATTGCGCGGAAGCAGATAACCGGTATTGAATGTTCACCCGGCTGTTCGCACTCTGCGCGTAGCTTGTCGGCCCAACTGCCCGATGAAGTCCTTGAGCTTGCTGTCGGCGACGTCGGTGTAACGACCCGCAGTGATGTCGTCCCAGCCCTGGCGGGCGGCCTGCTTGAGCGCCTTGAGCTTGGCGGCTTCGATACGTTCGCGTTCCTCGATCAGGCGCAAGCCTTCACGCAGCACTTCGCTGGCGTTCTGGTAGCGGCCGGACTGCACCAAGGTTTCGACAAAGTCTTGCTGATGCTCGCTGAGCACTACGTTGCGCGTTGGCATGACAGGATTCCGATGGCGACTGGACAGGAACACTGTAACGGCGATTGGCATATTATGCCAGTGCGGTCGGCAGGTGTTCCGTGGAATTGGCTTCGCTCCTTCACATGCTTTTCGGCGGCGTCGAGCCTTTGAGGAATGGGGCGCCCGGCTTTGCCGGGCCGCGCTCTCGGGCTACGCCGCGAGCCAGGCTGCACCTGTCTCGCCCCTTCGGCGTCGATCGCTCGCCCAAGAGCAAGAGCATCGCGTCCCATCGATTCGGCGACTCCGATGCAGCATCTGTCGGAACCAACGTGAATCCCTGACAGCTCGTCCTTGGGTTCGTACAAGCGAACGAGGATTGTGCCCGTTGTCATATTGACATTGAATCCCTTGCCGTCCTCGCGCGAATTGCTGCGCAAGTAGCGTCCGCATCACCGCTGAAAACTCGCGAAGGCGCACGCTCATGCGATGTCGTGGGAGTTCGGTGGACGCCATCTCTCCGTCGGTTTGAGCGGGTGCTTCATGCGGGAGATCCTGGGCGGGGCGGCATGCGGCGCAAGGGCCACACGGCCCCGTGTCGTCGCTGCGCTCCAGCCCGCGCCAGGCCGTGTTGCGCTGCGCGCTCCCTTGCGCCGCAGGCCTTTATCCCCGCCGAACTTGATCCCCGCGCACTCGCGCAATCAACCCAACGGAGAAACCACCATGGCTAAGAAGACCACCAAACCCACCACCGACGTGACCCGCTTCACCGCGTACTCGGTCCGCGAGTTCGAGCGCAACGGCGAAACCGAACGCGACTGGATGCGCATCGGCGTCGCTTTCCCGCACGAGGACGGCAAGGGCTTCAATCTGGCGCTGCACGCGGTCCCGGTCGACGGCAAGGTCGTTGTTCGCTTGTTCGAACCCAAGGACGAGTCACCGCAGGAGTGATCCTGCGGTTCCGACGAAGACCGGCGCCTCGCGGCGCCGGTCTTTTTTTCGGCCGCGATTCCACTGCGCGCCGCGGCGCGCACTCGGCAAAGCGAAACAGTCCGTTGTCCGCCGGATGCTCGCTGAGCGGCGAAGTATCCGAATGCATTCAGTCCACGTGTTTATTCTCTTTCATGGAGTACAAATGTTCTCCATGAAAAGATCAAGTGATCGCTTGCCCGGGCGAAAAAGCTCCCCTCCAAGACCACAGTTTCAGCGGTTTAAATTCCGGATCGCAAGTCTAAGTTGTTTGCGGGAATGTTTTGCTCAGCGAGGCGCCGGAATTCCCATGTGATCAAGGGATGATCGGCAACCCGTCGCCAAAATTCGCCGGCGAGCGATCGTGTTTCGTCCTGCGCAAATGCGTGCGTGACAGGCTCCAATACTGTCACCTCACCCGACGTTTTGGGCCGATAACGCATCGGCAGCATGTCGTAGACAGGCGCCACATCAAAGAACGGTCCTTCATCGAGCATCAACGAAAGATTGCCGAGATGGCGATCGTTGTTTCCGATCCCGGCACCGAAGTCGTCCAGAAACGCAGCGCGCTCGACCGCCGCATCGTCGACGAGTGATTCCTCGTGAAGGTATCGCATCGCTTCCGTCCACGATGTCGCCGGCCCTCCCAGAGAAGGCACGAACGGCATCAAGGCACACATCCCGCGCCTTCCTCTCTCTCCCACCCGATCGAAGCGCTTCACCTCAAGGTAGAGCCGGGAATCGGATTCCACGAGCGCCGTATCGGAGGCCTCGATGCCATGCTCTCGGAGAAGCTGAGACGCAAGGTGTTCGCCTACCAACAAATCCGCCCAGCGCTCCCCAGCGGGTGAATTCCGCGGAGGGCTGAACTTCACTATCACCTCGATGAGGGAGCCAGTTTCGTGTTGCACCCTTGCGGAGAATTTGGGTTGCTCGCCGCCGGCGGACGATCCTATTGCCTCACCTGCGAGCGTGGCAGCAGCCAGTTGCTCGTATTCAGCCGCGCGATTTGCTGCGAGAACACGTGGAGCAGCCACGTTAGCGGCCTTCAGGAAGAGATTTCCCGGCGGATCAAGAAGCCCCCGAGAGGCCGATACCAGCACATGATCCGAGGACCAGAAGCGAACGTCCTCGGGTGCGCCGAGAGCGGAAGCCCAACGGTGAGCGAAGCTGCGCCCCAAGAACCCGTCAGGCCTCAACCCTTCCAGATACCACGGCGGGCCTCTGAAGATGCCGTCCTCCGAGCCCAAGTGCAGGTACCGCGGCGCGTGGGAGCCGCGGGACACCACTGCCCAATGATCATTCTGCAATGCGTGAACGGACGCGACTTGTTGCGTCCGTCCGAGTTCGTCCGTCTGCCACATAGGCCATTGCCGGCCTGTTCCCATGACATCGCGGGTAAGCGCGTAGCGTGTGCTTCGAGCCTCACCCAATCGCAGGATCAATCCTTCCGAGCTGGCTACCGCCCGTTGGAGTGTGGAGGGGCTGAGATTGGCGCCTTCAAAGACGACGCGCAGCTCGCCGGCCGACACGGCGACTTTGCCCTCAAGGGCGGTTTGAAGGAGCCTTGTCGGTGTCATGATGCGATTCATGACGCAATTCTATTGCATATTATTGTTTAATTACAGAGATTTATATCGTTCAATGAATCGCTGATGATGCGATTCACGTAACGTGAGATCAGACCAGAAAACCCGCTGGAATCTGCGCACAGCCGTGTAGGAAATCCTCGATTTTCATCGGGGCGAAAGCAGATCAAGAGCGCCGCTTCGTTCGGCTTTTCCGGTCAAGGGCCGCTCGGCCCCCGTGTCCTCGCCTGCGGCTGCGGGCCGCGCCAGGGCCTCGCTGCTCACTTCGCTCGCCTTCCTTGACCGCGCCTCTCTGCGCGGCTGTGGGCGGCCATGGCCGCGATGGCACATCGCGGCCGCATTCGGCCGAGATACCACGAGGGCGCAAGCCCATAACCCAACGGAGGAAGGTATGACGAACGAAGTAATCGAAAGCGGCCCGTTCGCGGGCTTCGAGGTGATCCACCGCTACACACGCGAGCAGGCGCTTGCCGATGGCGTGCTGGTGGACGTGACGGCACCAGCGAAGGACTGCGGGTTTTCCGTGCCGGTGGCGATGACGGCGGCGTTGTTCGCGGATTGCGAGTCGTGGGCGAGTGCTGACGAGCGGCGCGGGGACGCATCGCCGCGCGAACAGGTCGTTCGCCGACTGCTGCATTTCGCATGCGAAACGATCCGCGCCTCGGCGCGGACGCCGACTGATCGGCGCGTGCTGTCGCTGACGCACTTCGCCGGACGCACGTGCCAAGCCGTCGTGTACGTCGGTCCGGGCGATGCGGGCGAGCCCGTCGTGACGCTGATGTACCCCGGCGAAGAATGAAACCCATCCCCTGACTTGTATCGAGGAATCTCATCATGAATACGAATATCGTTGGCACCCTTCAATCCCTCCCCGTGGCCTCGCTGACGCTGTCGGCGCGTAACGTGCGCAAGACCGGCGGCCAATCCGTCGAGGACTTGGCGGCATCCATTCAAGCGCAGGGCCTGATCCAGAACCTGACCGTGACGCCGGCCCGTGGATCGGCCAAGTTCGAAGTCGTGGCAGGCGGGCGGCGGTGGCGCGCGTTGCGCTTTCTCATCAAGGCCAAGGCCCTGCCGAAGGATCACGCCGTTCCGTGCAAGATCGTTTCGGCGGAGGAGGCCGAAGAAATCAGTCTCGCCGAAAACCTGTTCCACGAGGCGATGCACCCGGCCGACCAGTTCGAGGCGTTCAAGACGCTCGTGGACAAGGGCATGCCGGTCGAGGATGTCGCGGCGCGGTTCGGCGTCACGCCGCTCGTGGTTCGCCAACGCCTGCGGCTTGCGAACGTGTCGCCGTCGCTGGTCGCGCGATTCCGTGAAGACGACATCACGCTCGAACAAATGATGGCGTTGGCTGTGACCGACGATCACGCGGCACAGGAACGGGTGTGGGACGCGGCTCGGACGCCATGGCAGCGCGAAGCCGGTGAACTGCGCGCGGCCTTGGTCGCGACGGATATCGATGCCGGCCGCGACAAACGGGCGAAGTACGTCGGCACGGAGGCATACGAAAGGGCGGGCGGCGGCGTCCGGCGCGACCTGTTTTCGGATACGACCTTCTTCACCGACGCCGAGTTGCTGGATCGGCTGGTCGAGGAAAAGCTGACCCGTGCTGTCGAGCGCGTGCGCAAGGAAGGATGGGGATGGGTCGAGCATCGCGTCCACTGCGAGTACGCGGAACTGCACGCGTTTGGCCGGCTGGCGCCGACCTTGCGCGAGCCGACGAAGAAGGAGCGCGTGCAACTCGCCAAGCTCGATGCCGAGGAATCGGCACTGCAGCAGGAAGGCGAAACCGAGGACATTGCGGAAGACCATCTGGACGAAATCCACGCCGCGATCGACGCATTGCACGAACAGCGTGAGGCGATCGAGCAGGCACGTGTCATGGACGATCCGGACGCGAGAGCGAAGGCCGGTGCGCTGGTGCTGCTCGGCCACGACGGCAAGGTGCGAATCGAGCGTGGGCTGGTCGTGCGTGCCGCACGAACGACCCATCGCGACGCGACGGATGCGGAAAGCGACCCCACCACGTCACCCCAGCCCAAGGAAAAGGCCGAGTTCACTGACGCATTGACGCGGCGGCTGACCGCCGAGCGGACGCTGGCGCTGCGGGCCGTGTTCGCGTCGCAACCCGTGCACGCGTTGACCGCACTCGTGCATGGGCTGGTGCTGGCGAGGTTCTACGACGACACGGATTCGGTGCTCGGCGTGACCGTTCGCGACGACGCCCATTGTCGAGCGGCGGGCGTCGATATCGACGCGACCCGGGCGGCGCAGACGATGCACGCGCTGCACACCGAGTTGCAGGTGGCGCTGCCGGCGGATGCCGGCGAGGTGTGGGCGTGGGCGACGGCGCAGGATCAGGCGACGCTGCTGCGCTATCTCGCGTACTGCGTCGCGCCGTCCGTCAACGTGATGTTGAATCGGTCGACGTCGGCGCAGACGACATCGGGAGGCTCGATCGAGGCAGCGGCGCGTCTAGCCGCGCTGCTCACGCTCGACATGGCCGACTGGTGGCAGCCGACGGCAGAGAACCTCTTCGACTCGCTGTCGAAAGCGAAGCTCATCGAGGCGGTGCGCGAAGGCAAGGGCGGTCAGGCCGCTTCGCTGCTGGAAGAGATGAAGAAGGCCGGTGCCGTCGCGGCGGCAGCGGCGGCTCTCGCCGGCACGCGCTGGCTGCCGAGTCTGTTGCGATAAGGGTGATGTTCCTCCGTTTGAGGGGCCGAAAATGGCCCTTCCTTTTTATGCGCTCGGTGAACGCATCGGTTCGGAAGTGGAGGTTGGAGAGGCGGCTTTGCTGTGTCCCTTCACCGTATCACGGCGTTCTCGCCATCAAGGGCGGCGCGCCTTCGGCGCTGGCGGCCGGTGGCCGTCTGCGACCCCTGACGGCCTGCGCTGCGCCGTGAGGGCGACGGTTCCGGGCAATGCCGCCCGACAACCGGAGTACGTCATGAATGAGAAGTCGCACGTTTCGCTGGAACAACACCTTTGTCTGGTCTGCGGTGTCGCGTTCGACACCGGTAGTCTCCTGCTCGATCGGCGCTTGCGCGCGAGCCTGGCGCATCGCACGACGACCGGCTGGGGCCTATGCGCCGAACACCAGAAATTGTCCGATGAGGGCTTTGTCGCGCTGATCGAGTGCGATCCGCAGCGCAGCGGCTCGCCGACGGGCAATGCCCGTTTGAAACCCGAACAGGCATACCGGACGGGGCGGTTGGCTCATGTGAAACGCGAGGCGTTCGCCAAGGTGTTCAACGTACGGATCGCGGCTCAACAACCGTGCGTGTTCGTGGAACCCGGCGTGATCGAGCGCCTTCAGTCGGTGGTGTCGATGACGGACTGATCGCGCGTTGACATCCTTCGGTGCGTCGCCCTGCGGGGCGGCGCACCGATGTTGCTGTACGCAGTTCCGACGCCTCCTTGTTTTCGGCACCGTGGATCGGCCGCCGTACTTGCTTGTCTCAGGCTACCGACATTTGCCGTGCTAAAACGCTCGCCCGTTTCAACTCCAGGAGAATCAGAAGATGAGCAAACCGATAGTCGCCGTGGTCGCCGCCGTGGGCGGCATAGTGTTGGGTTTTGCCGGCGCACGCGCTTTCACGTTGCCGTCGGCGCCGGCAAATGCTCCATGCGCGGTCGCCGTCGATCCAGCTGCCGAGGCGAAAGCCGATGCGATCGCGCGGCAGTTGCATGCCCACGATCACGATGCCTATGTCCCGCATCCGGCGCCGCCGATCGGCGAGTTGCCCAAACCGGCCAAGACCGATTCGTCGGACGAGGGACACTGACGAGCATCGGTGTCGCGGGCTGAAGTCCCGCGACGGCACATTGAAGGCCGCATCGTCGCGGCCCGCCCAAGGGGAGAGCCGCGCTTTCTCCCCTCGGGAATCCCCGTCGCCGCGTCCGATGGACCGCACGCCAGTAGAGCGCGCCGTTCCACCTCTTCGGTTCGAACTTTTCGGCGCGATGTAGTTTCACGTTTTGGTCGTTGGAGTGCCGCGC
Organism: Rudaea sp. 3F27F6; assembly: GCF_005503555.1. Taxonomy (GTDB): domain Bacteria; phylum Pseudomonadota; class Gammaproteobacteria; order Xanthomonadales; family Rhodanobacteraceae; genus Rudaea. The sequence continues at coordinate 214,245 of NZ_SCNG01000007.1, read as the reverse complement.
ATGCACGCGACGCCCAATCGTTCGTGTTGATCGGTTCTGCAGCTCGGCCTCGCGGGTGTTCGAGGGCGCCAGCTTGGCGCTCGCGGTCTCGTTCGCGGCAAGGGTCGAGACGAGCGCTTCGCGCCCTTGCCGCGCGACCGCGCGCGCTTCCCGTGGCGGCCCCACACCCGCCCAAGAGGCCGCCATGCAGTACCAGCTCGATCACCAAGGCAACTACGTCTTCTCCGGTCCCGTCGATGCGACGACGATTCTTTCCGTCGCCGAACAAATCCGCGAAGCCCGCTTCTTCCGCGAAGCCACGCTGACGCATCCGTCCGCAGCGAACGATCTGCTCGTCGCCAAGCTCGGTCTTCTCGAGCACGAAGTGTTCGCGGCGATCTTCCTCGACAACCGTCACGCCGTTCTCGCCTTCGAGATCCTGTTCACCGGATCGCTGACCGGCGCCTCGGTCTATCCACGCGAAGTCGTGAAGCGCGCATTGCAGCACAACGCCGCCGCCGTGATCTTCGCCCATAACCATCCGTCCGGCGTCCCCGAACCGAGCCAGGCAGACCGCGACATCACCACCGAGCTTCAGCGCGCTTTGCGCTTGGTCGAGGTGCGCGTACTCGATCACATCATCGTCGGCGGCAACAAGACGACCTCGTTCGCCCAGCGAGGACTCCTCTGAGTCCCTCTCGTCGTGCGGTGCCGACGCACCGCACGGCAATCCTCTCATCGGGATATAGTTCATAGATTGTCTAAATGATCTAGTTATCATGACTTCACGGCAGAGCGGCGCGATGAGCTCGGAGGCGCGGCGCTTCATCGAGCAGGCCGCCGCAATCCAGGACGTCGATCCGCGCGATGCACGCAGCCTGGGCTACACGGCGCGCATCCTGACCATCGCGACGCTGCCGCACCGCGCACAGCCCGGTGATCACTACGAGCGTCAGAACGGTGGCTACCGTCTGATCGTGCAGACGGTGCCGGGGGCCGGGCTGCCGTTCGGCAGCTATCCGCGCCTGCTGTTGTCGTGGCTGTCGACCGAAATCGTGCGCACCCGCTCGCGCGAACTGGAACTGGGGCGCTCGATGGCACAGTTCCTCGACCAGCTCGGCCTGTCGCGCAGCGGCGGACGCGGATGCGTCGCCAATGCGGGGGCTCCCGCGCGCAGCGCTGGAACGATCTGGCGCCTGCGCGGTCAGATCGCCCGACTCTTCGGCGCGCGTTTTATATTGCAGAACCTCATCGCTGAGGGAGAGGGTATCGAGATCCTGCCCATCGGCGATCGTGTGCAGCTATGGGCGGGCGAGGAGGGCGTTTCGGGACGGGGGTTTCCTTCGGCCGTTCGGGTGAGCGAGCCATTCTTCGAGCACGTGCTGCGCGGTCCCGTCCCCGTCGATCTTCGCGCGCTGCGAGCACTGAAGCGCTCGCCGCTTGCGCTTGATCTCTACACCTGGTTGACCTACCGCGCGTTCGTGCAGCGGAACGGCGGACGGGCCGCGGCTGCCGTGCCGTGGCCGGCGTTGCAGGCGCAGTTCGGTGCGGACTATCCGCTCGGCAGCCGCGGTCTTGCCGACTTCAAGAAAGCGTTCCACCTGGCCTACCGGCGGGTACAGATCGTCTATCCCGCAGCGCAGCTCGACGACCTCGGTCACTCGCTGGCGGTGCTGGCGAGTGCGCCGCACATCCGCGCACGACGCTTCGCAACCGACGTCTAACGACGTCCCGTCCGTTTATGCAAAACCTCGCAACGTATGTGCGTTGCGAGATTTATTGTGCGCATAGGCGCCTGTGGATATGTGGATAAGTAGGGGGTTTTCGTCGACTTATCCACGCTGCTTCACTCCCAAGTTTGCGCTGCTTCACTCCCAGGATTTCGCGATTTTGCGCTGCTTTACTCCCAAAACTGCGCCGCTTCACTCCCAAGACACAGCACCAAGTGATTGTCGCAAAAGCGAATTTTTCCTCCCTGTATCTCCGGTATTTCTACCTGTATCTCCGGTAGTAGGCGAGCGTGGGCTGTGGACAAGTGCGCGTGCCGCCGTTGGCTTGACAGGCCCGGTTTTCGTTCTGCTAGATTGTCGAAAACAAATAGACAATCTAAATGATCCACGTGGAACAAAATTTCCCAGACCGGAGACCTCTTCTCATGACCCGCATCATCGCCTGCGCCAACCTCAAGGGCGGCGAAGGCAAGACCACCCTGGCCCGACACGTCGCGTACCACGCCGCGTCGAGGGGCCGGAAGACGCTCGCGGTCGATCTCGACCCACAAGCGAACCTCACCGACTCGCTGCTGACCGAAGCCGAGGAATTCACGTCTTCCGCAGCGCTGTTCGATGCGGCCTTTTCGATCGAACAGGTTCGCCCGGTCGAATCGGAGAAGAATCTCTGGCTATTGCCGGCGGACGCGCGACTCGACGCGCTCGCCGACATTCCCGGAGATCGCTCGACGCTCGTGAAGCGCGTGCGCGCGAGCCTTCGCGCCATCGCCGGCTTCGACCTGATTGTCGTCGATACGCCGACCAACGCGCCCGTTTGTTATCTGGGTGGGCTGGCCGCGGCCGACGGCGTGGTCTCGCCCGTTCAGATGGACGCCTACGGCATCGCCGGTGCTGTGCGGCTGACGCAGGCGATCCAGCGTGTGCGCGCGCACACCAACCCCCGGTTGGTTCACATCGGCTTCGCCGTGAATCGCTTCAACAGCCGAGCTGCCTCGCACGGCGACCTGCTCGCGCAGTGCCGTGCGAAACGATTGCGCCTGCTAGATAGCGTCCTGCACGAGCGCGTCGCCGTGCAGGACGCGCTCGGCCGGCGTATGCCGGTCTGGCGCGGTCCGCGCGGACGCGTGAACGCCCGTGCTGCACGCGAGATGCGCGCACTGTGCACCGAAGTGTTGGCGGGAGTCGACCTATGAGCGTGACCAACGTGCGCTCGCTGCCGCTCCGCACCGCCGCCGACCTGCGTGTCAGCGCGCTCGATCGCCTGTCCGCCGTCGATCGACAGGAACTCGTTCTCGAACTGCCGCTCGATCGCATCGATCGCGATCCCGATCAGCCGCGCAAGAAGTTCGATGGGGAAACCCTCATCGAATTGGCGCAGAACCTCACCCGGTTCGGCCAAATTCAGCCGGTCGAAGTGCGCGAAGTCGGTGAGCGCTACGTCTTGATCGATGGCGAGCGGCGCTGGCGCGCCGCCGCGATCGCCAAACTGACCACGCTGCGCGCGCTCGTGAAGTTCGAACCGGGCACACCGGACGACGTGTTGGATCGCCAGTTCGCGGTGAACTATCACCGCGATGCGATGGCGCTGATCGACCAGGCGCGGTACCTGCAATCGCGTATCGATCGTCTGGGCTCCGCCGCAGCCGCGAGCGAAGCGATCGGGCTCAGCGTGCCTCGCATCCTGAACATCACGAAGACCCTTCGCGCCGAAGGCGCGGCGGCCGAGTTGCGCGATAGCGGCCTCACGCGTGATGCCGACACGATTGGCGCGATGGTCGAAGTGCAGAAGCACAATCCCACCGCGGCCGAAACACTCCTCGCGCGAGCGAAAGAGAACGGAAAACTCACCCGCAAGGAGGCGCAGGACGCGGCACGTCTTGCCAAAGAGCGCGCTCGCCGCGTCGACGAAGAAGAGATCGAGCCGCACGACGATCGCGCCGCGATCGTGCGCGACTTCGCGGGAGGCCGGGGCATGGAACGCAAACCGAAACCGGCACAGCCACAGCTCGTCGTCCTGCTCGCTTGCGAGGGCAACGAGCTGCAGCGCGCCCAGTGGAACAAGCTCTCGCGGCAGCACGGGCGTGCGTGCCTGTCGCTGGTCGCGACGACGACACATCCGGGTTGCGTGCTGGTCGAGTTCGGCGCGCATAGCGAGCCGTTTCCGGCCGACGTCCTGCGCATCCTCGATGCGCGCTTCGAGCAGGAGAAATCCCGATGAATGACGCCGAGTTTTCGTTGGCAAATGCCGAGCAAACTGTTTGCATCGGGGATGGAGATTCGTTCACCGAGGTGCATCTGGAATATCGCTCGAACCGGCGTTACCGATTGCTGTTCGGCGCGCCGTTCGATGTGATCGACATGGACTCGCCGCGCCCGCCGGGCGGGCGCATCGCATTCTTCCGCCCGGGCGATCGCTTCGGCCTCGTGTTGTGGGAATTGAACGATATCGGCACGACGCATTGGCGCGTGCTCGTCTGTCGGGCACTCTGCGCCGGCGAGACGGGTACGCGCGTGCCGCAGGTGCAGCCCGGTGCGATCACGCTGCTCGACGTTGAAGGGGCGACGCGCGCTCGCGCTGCGCTGACGTGGCTGCGTCCGTTTGTTGAAAGTGGAGAGGCGCTTGCGCTGCCGGAGGCGCGCTTCGTCGAGGCGGATTTTCGACTGAAGAATACGCCGCTCGTGCGCCTGAAGGCGTACACGGAAGTGCGGCCATGAGGCGCGTCGTCGTCGCTCGGGCGTTGCGCTACTACGCGATGGCGGTGGGCCTCGTGGCGGCCGCGTTCGCGGCCGACGAGGCGATCGATGCGAGCGGACATGCGCTCGTCGTGAACACCTCGCCGAGCATGCCCTCGGGAATCTATTGGATCGCGCGTGGCGGCGCATCGATGCAGCGCGGTGATGTCGTGCAGTTCGCGCCACCGGACGGCGTGCGCGAACTGATCTACGGACGCGGCTGGCTACCCGAAGGCATGCCGCTACTCAAGACGGTAGGCGGTCTGGCCGGCGACGTTTACTGCGTCCGCGACGGTCGCTTCGTCGTCGCCGACGCCGACTTGGGTCCGGTCTTCACGCACGACTCACAGGATCTTCCCGTCCCGCAGATCCTCGGCTGCCGCTGCGTTGGCGAGGACGAGTTCCTGCCCGTCGCCTCGACCCTCGATCGCAGCTTCGACGGGCGCTACTTCGGTGCGGTTCCGGTGCGCAACGTGCTTGGTGTCGGGCACGCGCTGGTGACGTTCTGATATGCCGATCATCGATTTCTATGCGGTCTGTGGACCGTGGATACATCCCGTTACTTTGCAGGCCGTCGCGGTCGTCGAAAGCGCCGCGCACCCGTGGGCAATCGGTACGCCGCACGGCGCAATCTTCCCACGCACGCGCAGTGAGGCCGAGCGCCAGCTCGTGCGCGCCTTGCGCACCGAGCCGAGCGTCGACATCGGTCTGATGCAGATCAATTCGCAGTGGTTGCCGAGGCTGCACATCGCGCCGGATCGATTGCTCGATCCGTGCGTCAACGTGCGCGTCGGGGCAGCGATCCTCGCGGCGAATTTCATTGCCGCGTCGCACCCTGGACGCTCGCACTTGCATGCGCTCGTCGCGGCTCTGTCTGCGTACAACAGCGGCTCGGAAACGGCCGCCGTGGAGTACGCAGCAAAGGTGCTGTCGGTGGGCGTTTCGGTGAGGAGATCGCCGTGATGCCGTATCCATTCGGGTGCTGGTCAATGAGGTGGGTTGGACGTCGGTCGATGCAGGGGCGGAAGGCAAATTGCGTCGAAAAGAAGGGCAGCAAGATAAAAGGGTGTGTAGTTGTCGCGGCGCAAACCCACATGGCGCAAGGCTTTCTGCGACTACAACGTCGCAACACCGACTACACGCTCGCCCGCAAACCGCGTCGTTATCCGGTTTGCATGACTACAACGTGCGCAAGGCATTGATATACCGTCATGAGCGACGACACGATCGACGAATGGTTTCCGGCGCGGCCTGGGCGCGGTGCAGAGCGGCGCGAGCAAGCAGGTCAGAAGCGACCCGGAGCGGGCGCGAAACGCGCGCTGCGAATGGCGCGCAGTGCGCTCTCGCCACGCGCGAAGCAGGTTCTTCGGCGGGCACTTCGTGCCGCCCTGCGGGGCGATCGCAAGGGCACGGCGTCACGTTCTCCGAACCAGCGCGGTGCGGGCGCACGCGCGCCGGGGAAGTTCGCGCAGCGCGTCGTCGTCAAGGCGCGCATCGTCCCGATGCGGGGCAAATCGCCCGTCGACGTCATGCGCAACCACGTGGCCTACCTTGCACGCGACGGCGCTGATCGCGACGGCGAGCGCGGCAAGCTGTTCGACGGCGCTAGCGAACTCGATCGCGAGGCGGTCGACGCCTTCACCGAGCGCGGCGTGACCTGTCGCCACCAGTTCCGTTTCATCGTCTCGCCGGAGCACGGCGGGGACATCGACATGCCGCAGTTCGCGCGCGGCCTCGTCCGACGCATGGAGCGCGACCTCGATACCCGGCTCGACTACGTCGCGGTCGTGCACTACGACACCGACCAGCCGCACGTGCACCTCGTCGTGAACGGCCGCGACGACCGCGGCGGCGACCTGGTCATCAGTCGGGATTACATCAGCAACGGCCTGCGGCATCGCGCGATGGAGCGGGCGACCGACGAGCTTGGCTATCGCACGGAACTCGACCTGTTCCGCAGCCTCGAACGCGACGTGCGAGCCGACCGCTTCACGGCGCTCGACCGTCGTCTGCAGACATTGTCGGAGCGAAGTCCCGACGGCATGCTTGACCTGCGACGTACACCGACCGATCCGCGCCGGGCACTGCAGCGCAAGCTCTATCTCGGCCGGCTCGCCTACCTGGAGGAAACCGGGCTCGCGACCAAGATCGCACCGGGCACATGGCGCCTCGCACCCGACGCGCTCGACCGCCTGCGCGGCGCGACGCAGCACCGCGACATCCTGCGCAGCGTCGAGCGACACGTCGAGCCTCGCGATCGTGCCGGTGGCGTGACCGTGGTCGACAAAGCGACGCTATCTGTGCCGGTCAGTGGCCGCGTCCTCGGCCGAGGCCACGCGAACGAACTGACTGGCACGCAATACCTCGTCGTGTCCGGCACGGACGGTAAGACGTATTACGTGGCGCTGTCGCCGCACGCCGAACGGCACCTCGACCGCGCTTCTCGCGTCGGCGACCTCGTGGCGCTGAGGCGGGTCGAGCCGCGTGCCAGCGGTCGCGCCGACCAAGCCATCATCGACCTCGCTGCGAGGAATGGTGGCGTTTATGACGCGGGCGTGCACCGTGCCGAACTCGGCGGCTCGCCCTTGCCACACGGCGCGACGCCGGAACGCTTCGTCGAGGCGCACGTGCGCAGGCTCGACGCCCTCGCGAGTCGGGGCTTCGTGTCGCGCGAAGGCGACGGTCGCTATCGCATTCCGCCCGGCCTGATCGAGCGGCTGGCTCGCGATCCGGCGATCGCGCGGGACGGCACGTTCGTGCAGGTCGACGTGCGCGGGCGGGATCTTCACGCGCAAGTCGTTGCGCGCGCCCATACCTGGCTCGATGAGCAACTCGTCGCCGGCGTGCCGCGACAGGCGAGTCAAGCCGCGATGCGCACGCGGTTTCAGGACGAACTGATCGAGGCCGCCGACCGGCGCGTGAAGCGGCTCGCGCAGCTTGGCCTCGCGCTACTCGATGGCGATCACCTCACGCTTGATCCGAACCTCAAACCTAAACTCCAACGCATCGAGCGCGATGCGGCGGCAGAGCGATTGAGTGCGAAGCACGGGCGCTTCGTCGACCTTGATGATGCGCGGCATTTCCGAGGCCGTGTCGCCGCGATCGAAAACCTGGCCTCCGGACGGCACGCCGTCGTCGTCGACGCCGAGCGCTTCACGCTCGTCCCCGCCGAACGTGGCCTCGGCAACCAGGTCGGCAAAGACGTCTCGCTCACGCTCGATCGCACCACTACGCACGATGCTGAGCAGGCGCGCGTGCGCTTCCGCGTGCTTGATGCAATGGACCTTTCTCCCTCTCTTGGAAGGTAACGATGACATTGAAGAAAAACGATCGCTCACGCATTCCCGGCGGCCTCGTCCTGGCGCCGCTTGGTATCCTGTTGGTGGCGTCCGTGATCGGCTGCTGGTGCGCCACCGAGTACGTCGCCGAAGGGTTTGCGTTCCAGCCGCAACTCGGCAGGCCCTGGTTCTGGATCGGCGGTCATCCGGTCTACCAGCCCTTTGCATATTTCGTCTGGCTCAACCGGTGGAATGCTTACGCACCGCATCGCTTCGACCTCGCCTTGTTTTGCATCTACGGCGTGGTGCTCGCGGGCCTGCTCGTCGCGATCGGGTTCAATGTCTGGCGTGCGCGAGGCAGTGTAGTTGCGACGACCTACGGCTCCGCGCGTTGGGCCGATCGCGCCGACATCGAGCGCAGCGGTCTGATCGGCCAAGGCGGCGTCGTGCTCGGGTTGACGGATCGCGGCGAGTACCTGACGCACGACGGGCCGGAGCACATCGAAGTGACGGCGCCGAGCCGGTCAGGCAAGGGCGTGGGCATCGTCGTGCCGACGCTGCTGTCGTGGCGCGGTTCGGTCATCGTCAATGACATCAAGGGCGAAAACTGGACGCTGACCTCAGGCTATCGGCATCGTTTCGGGTACGTGCTCGCGTTCAATCCGACGAGCCGCAAGACGTGTCGTTTCAACCCGTTGATGGAGATTCGGCCCGGGGACAACGAGGTGCGCGATGCGCAAAACGTCTGCGACATGATCGTGGACCCGGAAGGGAAGGGGAAACCGGATCACTGGAGCAAAGAGGCCGATGCCTGGCTGCTCGCCGTCATCCTGCACGTGCTCTACGCGGAGCCGGACAAGACGCTTGGCGGGATCGCGCGGTTCTTGAACGATCCCGACCGCACGATCCACGAACAGCTCGAAGGGATGTCGGTGACGCCGCACCTACCGACTGGACCGCATCCCGTCGTCGCGATCGGCGCGCGAGCCATGTTGAACAAGTCGGCGAACGAACGCAGCGGCGTGCATTCGACGGCGCGCTCATTCTTCAGCCTCTATCTCGATCCGGTTGTCGCGGCCGCGGTGAGCGAAAGCGACTTCCGAATTTCGGACCTGATGCAGGCCCAACACCCGCTGAGCCTGTACCTGATCTCGCCACCGAGCGACAAGGCGCGTCTGCGGCCACTGTTTCGGCTCCTGCTCAACCAGTTCTGCCGGCGTCTGACCGAAGAGCTGAACCCGCCTGCCAACCGATACCGGCTGCTGTTGCTGTTGGACGAGTTTCCGTCGCTGGGAAAACTCGACTTCTTCGAAGACGCCTTGGGATTCGTCGCGGGTTATGGCCTCAAGACGCTCATGGTCAACCAGAGCACGAACCAGCTCGTCAAATACTACGGCACGAACAACACGGTCATGGATGGAGCGCACGTGCACGTGTACTTCGCGCCCAATACGGAGGAGACGGCCAAGAAGATCTCCGACCTGCTCGGCACGAAGACCGAAATCCATATCCAAGAAAACTTCGCCGGACATCGTCTTGCGCCGTGGTTGGGTCACATCATGGTGTCGCGTCAACAAACCGCGCGTGCCTTGTTGACGCCGGGCGAAGTACGCGAGCTGCCGGCGTCCGATGAAATCGTGGTCATGGCCGGCTTGCCGCCGATCCGGGCGAAGAAGTTGCGCTTCTTCGCCGATGCCACGTTCCAGGGATGTGTGCCGCCCACGGATGCGCAAGGGCGGGTTGCTGTCTCCGGCCATTCGTTCAACCCACCCGGGAACCTCGCAGTGCGGCCATATCCGTATGGACCGCCGGTGCCGGGTGCGGTTTGGGTGGTTTCGCATGCGAAGCCGGTCGCGCAGGCTGTGCGTGACGAAGAAACAGGCGAAGGACTCGACCACACCATCGGCAACGAAACGGATTTGGATGTTGAAGGTGGGGAGCTTTCGACTGCGCGCGAGCCCGATGATGCGCCGACGACCGCCAAACCGGGCGTGTTCGGATTCGACGACCACGAGCGCAACCACCATGCCGATCCGGATATCGGATGGAATCTGCCCGCATGACCCTTTCCGAGAAAGATTCGTCCGAGATCATCAACACGCGCTTTTCGTCGCGCTTGAAGCGAGCCGTGCTGCGCGAGGCGGCCGAGCGCCGCGTGTCGCTGCGCGCGATCCTCGAAGCGGCCGTGCGCGATCGTTACGACCCGGAACGGTCGGCCACCGAGAAGCAACTCGTCATTCGCGAATTGAAGACCCTGCGGCGCGAGGTGCTGCAGGTCGGGGCAGGGAACACGCTGGTGTTCGAGGCGCTCGCGCTGCTGGTCAAGAACCTGTTTTCGTCCTTGACGCCGCCGACCGCGGAGGCGCGTCTCATCGGTGACCAGTTCTACGCACGGTTCATCGACGCGGTGATCGCGGCAATCGAAAACGACGATGCCCTGATGGATCGCGTGCTGTCGCTCGCGGTCGTCCGCCACGATGCCACACCCCAAGGTTCCATGCCCGAGGAAACGCCCGATGAGTGAAGTGCAAGAAACGACGCAGGACCGTCTGGTCGAGATGCTGGCGAATGCGATGGGCACGGCGGTCGGCGACCTGTTGCATGTCCCGGAGGTGGAGGAACTGCGCGCCAATCCCGACGGGCGATTGTGGTGCGTTCGCGAAGGGACGCGCCACGACACGGGGAAGTCACTCAGTCCCGCGGCGAGGCGACAGCTCATCCAGATCGTCGCGCACGCCGTCGGCGTCACGGTCGACGAGGCCAATCCGAGCTTTCCGGCGGAGCTGCCGGAATCCGGCTATCGCTTTCACGCCGTCGTTCCTCCGCAGAGTCCCGACGGGCCGACGTTCGTGATCCGCAAGAAGCCGACCCAGGTGTTCTCGCTAGACGATTACGTGGCCGCGCAGATCATGACCGGCGAACAAGCCGCCTATATTCGCGAGGTCGTGGGCAAGCGCGAGAACATTCTGGTCGGCGGTGGCACCGGGTCCGGGAAGACCACGTTGACCAACGCAATCCTGAAAGAGATCGGCCGCATCGCGGGCCGGGTCTTGACCGTCGAAGACACCTTGGAGCTCCAGGTCGAAGCCGATGAAGTCGTGCGACAACGGACCGTTCGCATCGGCGACACCCTTCGTCGTTCGATGCAGGACATCGTGCGCGACATGCTGCGTCTGTCGCCGGATCGAATCATCGTGGGCGAGGTGCGCGGCCCCGAAGCGATCGACCTGATCCAGGGATGGAACACGGGGCACCCGGGCGGTGTGGCGACGATCCACTGCAACTCGGCGCCCGATGCGATGGAGCGGCTCGAAGACTTGCTCGTCCAGGGCGGCTACACGCCGGTGCCGCGCCAGCTCGCTAAAGCGGTCAACGTCATCCTGTTCGTGGGTTCCGTGACGGTGCCGACTCCCGACGGACTGCGTGCGAAGCGCCGGCTTCGCGAGATCGTGCGAGTCACCGGGGTTCATTTGACCGAAGGGGGGCACGAGTACCGATTCGAGCGCCCTTTCGGTTCGATGGAGTAGTGCTGGCAGATCGAGGTTCCTCCGCGCGATGAGCGGGCGCGGACGAACCTCGGATTTTTGGTCTACCGGGCCGCGCGTTTCTTCTTCGCAGCGGGGGCGCCGGTTGCTTTCAGGGCATCGAGGCGCGCGTGTGCCTCGCGCTTGCCGATCCCGCGCAGGGCGATGATCGCCGCCAGTTGTTCCTTCCGCGGTGTCGCCTTTTTGGTTTCCCAGTTGTAGATCGACTGCTCGCTGACGCCGAGCAAACGAGCGAGCTGGGGCGCGGACAGACCCAATCTCGAGCGCAGTGAACGCAATCCCTTGGCGACGAATCGGACAGGGCGGTCAGGCAGCGCGGCGGGCTTTCCTGCGTTCGCGGGGACGGCTCGTTTTTCGAGGAAGGCGGCTTTCTTCTGCAGCGCAGCCATCTGGCGCTTGAGTGCGGCGATGTCGCGCCGATAGGCCGCCGACGCCTTCTTGGCGCCTGCCACCGCTTTGCGGATCTCGCGCCGGCAGAGGCGCGAGATTTCGTCTTTCAAGAGTGCGCCGATATTAGGCATGGTGCTTGGCCCTCAATTAGGCAGCAGCGTCTTTGAGTTTCTTCAGCGGACGCACCTTGACTCGTACCGAAGCCGGCTTGGCCGCAAACCACTGTTCCACCTTCGTGAACGGGTTGATTCCCTTGCGCTTGGGCTTGGCCGGAATGGTCGCGACGGTAATCTTCAGGAGACCGGGCAACGTGAATGTACGTGCGCCATTCTTGTGGACAGAACCGACGACCGCGCTTTCCAAGCTGGCAAGCACGGCACGAACATCCTTGGCCGCCACGCCGCAGGCGCCCGTGATGTACTCGACCAGACCGGACTTGCCGAGGGTTTCTTTGATCGGCTTGTTGGATGCGGGTTTCGAAGCGGACTTTGCTGCGGCTTTTTTAGCAACTTTCTTGGTCGCCATGATTTTTCCTGGGGTGATGTTGGAGGAGACGTACGGGACGGTCCGTGTAGCAGCGTGAACGTACGCGACCTCAAATGCAAGATCAGATAATACGTCTTATTGCGTCTTGGGAAGCATTGGGTTTAGACGGCTGAATCGGCGCTCCTTCGCGCCGGCTCCAAGAAGGGTTGTGTCTCACGATGTACTACAACGTCCACGCGTGAGAAATATTAGACAAACTAGATTGTATAAATAGGATTCCACTCCGCCGCCGTCTGGCGGTTGTCCCCGGAGAGGAATTCATGCAACGCCGCCACCGCTTCGCCTTTGTTGCTCTTCTGCTCATCCTGATGCTGCCCGTGTTCGCCCATGCGTCGGGTTCGGGTATGCCGTGGGAGTCGTGGCTGCAGAAGATTCTCGACTCGATCTCCGGCCCGGTCGCCAAGATCGTCGGTGCGATCGTCATCATCCTGTCCGGTCTCGGTATGGCATCGGGCGAAGGCGGCGCGGGCGCGCGCAAGTGGGTAATGGTCGCGTTCGGCCTGTCGATCGCGTTCACGGCCGTGTCGTTCTTCCTGAACTTCCTCGGCTTTTCCGGCGGCGTGGCGTTCTGAGCCGGAGCGCCCGATGTCCGACCGAATCCCCGGCTTCGAGATTCCGATTCATCGGAGCCTCACCGAACGCATCCTGCTCGCAGGCGTGCCGCGCGAAGCGGCGCTGCTCAACGCGACGTTCACCGCGGCATTCGTGTTCGGACTGCAGTGCTGGTACGCACTACCAGTCGGCATCGGTCTGCACTGGCTCGCCCTGCGACTGACGCGGCACGACGATCGTTTCTTCGACGTGCTGCGCCGCTCGCTGCGCTTCCGCGCGTTCTACCGCGCCTGATCCTTTTCGCATGCGAAATCCCCCATGCTGACGCCTCTCCTGTTGCCCGCCGTCTCCGCGCTGGCCGGTTCGATCGCTCTCGGCCTGACCGGCTGGCTCGGCGTCGAGACGGTGCGTGAACATCGCGAACGCCGTATCGCGGTACCGAACGTGTTGTCCGACCTGATCAAGTGGTCCGCTCTGGTCGCACCGGGCGTCGTCCTCAACAAGAACGGCAGCTTCCAGACGACGTTCCGCTACCGCGGCCCTGATCTGGACAGTTCGACCGAATCCGAACTCGTCAGCACGAGTGCCCGGCTCAACAACATCGTGCGGCGCCTGGGTTCGGGTTGGGCGGTGTACTTCGATGCCGTGCGCCGTGAGACGACGGCCTATCCGTGCTCGACCTTTCCCGATCCGCTGAGTGCATTGATCGACGAAGAACGCCGTGCCGGGTTCGAGAGTGGCGAGCATTTCGAGAGCACGTACTACATCACCCTGATCTGGTTGCCGCCGCCGCTGATCGAAGCGGCGGCAGAGGCGCTGTTCTTCGAGGACGATGCAGAGCCGGATGGCTTGACCCGGCGCGAATCCGGCCGGCGCCGGGCCGATCGCGCGGCCGGCGAGTATCTAGCCTCGTTCCTTGCCGAACGTGCACGTCTGATTTCCCAGTTCGCGAGCCTGTTCCCGAGCGTGGTGCCGCTCACCGATGGGCAAACGCTGTCCTACCTGCACACGACGGTCTCGACCAAGCTGTACCCGGTCGCGGTACCGGCCGTACCGGACTGCCTCGATGCGCTGCTGACCGACGAGCCGCTGACAGGCGGCGGCAAGCCCAAGCTGGGTCGGCACTATCTCGGCGTCCTGTCGATCCAGTCGTTTCCGAATGAGAGCTTCCCCGGGCTGCTCGATGCGCTGAACCGGCTCGGCTTTGCCTATCGCTGGGTCACACGCTTTATCTGCCTCGACAAGGCTGAGGCCGAACGCCAGATCGACGGCGTCAAGCGCAAGTGGTTTGCGAAGCGGAAGAACCTCTCGACGCTGGTCAAGGAAATCGTCACCAACGCCCAGAGCGCCTTGGAAGATTCCGATGCGATCAACAAGGCGCAGGATGCCGACGCCGCCCGGCAGGAAATCTCCGCCGACGCGGTGCGCTACGGCTACTTCACGCAATCGGTCGTCGTATTCGACGAGGATTTCGCTGCGCTGGAGAAGAAGCTGCTGCTGCTCGAACGCGAGATCAACGGTCGCGGTTTCGTCACGGCGAACGAGCTGACCAATCTCAATGCGCTCGATGCGTGGCTCGGCAGCCTGCCGGGGCACTGCAACCACAACGTCCGAACCCCGTTGGTCAACACGCTCAACCTCGCGCACATGATGCCGGTGTCGGCCGTGTGGGCGGGTCCACTCGAATGCCCGAACGATCTCTTTCCGCCGCACTCGCCGCCGCTCCTGACTGCGGTGACGAACGGCTCGACACCGTTTCGCTTCACGAACTTCGTGGGCGACGTGGGCCACGCGCTCGTGCTCGGCCCCACGGGCGCCGGCAAGAGCGTGCTGCTCAACGCGATGGAAGCGCAGTTCCTGCGCTATCCCGAGGCGCAGGTCTACATTTTCGACAAGGGTGGCAGTTCGCGCATCACGACCTACGGGGTCGGCGGTGCCTTCTATGACCTGGGATCGGACGGCCGGCTCGCGTTCCAACCGCTGGCCGACATTCACTTGGGCGCCGAACGCGCCTGGGCCAGCGAATGGCTGATCGACCTCCTGATCGCTGAGAACCTCACGGTCACGCCGGCGACGAAGAAAGCATTGTGGGAAGCACTCACCTCGCTGGCCGAGAGTCCGCTCTCGCACCGCACGCTGACCGGCCTGTCGATTCTCGTCCAGGACACCGAGATCAAGCGGGCACTCCACCCCTACACGATTCAGGGCGCGCACGGCGCGCTGCTGGACGCCAGGCGCGATTCGCTCCACCTCGGCCGCTGGATCGCGTTCGAGATGGAAGACCTCATGCAAAGCAAGGCCGCGGTGATGCCGGTGCTCGCATATCTCTTCCACCGGCTGGAGCAACGATTCAATGCCGCAGCGCCGACGCTATTGGTGCTCGATGAGGCATGGCTGTTCCTGGATCACCCGGCGTTTGCCGCGAAGATTCGCGAGTGGTTGAAGGTCTTGCGCAAGAAGTGCGTGTCGGTCGTCTTTGCGACCCAGTCGCTCGCGGATGTGGATGCCTCGCCGATCGTCGCCACGATCAAGGAAGCGTGCCTGACGAAGATTTATCTGCCGAACGCGAGTGCGCTCAATGACGACATCGCGGCGATCTACCGCAAGTTCGGCTTGAACGATCGGCAGCTGCGCATCCTGCAGCACGCGCGTCCACGTAAGGACTACTACCTCACCTCACCCGAGGGCAATCGTCTGTTCGACCTCGGACTGGGGCCGCTCGCGCTTGCGTATTGCGGCGCGACCAGCGCCGACCTGCAAGGTCTCGCGAAGACCGTCCACGCCATTCGCGCCGACGACTTCAACGTGAACTATCTCGACGCACGCGCCAACGATCCCGCGCCCGAGCGCCGTCTGCCGGTCGAGTGGGCTGCGTCCTGGTTGCGCGATCGTAAAGCCGTTCCGTCTCTCTCTCGTCATCCGCTTGATTCGGAGACTTCGCTATGACGCTCTCGTATCGCAAGACCCTGTGTGCGGCGATCGCCGCAACGCTGATCGTCGCGACGCCCGTGCAAGAGGCACAGGCACAGTTCGCCGTAATCGATGCCGCGAATCTGGTGCAGAACTACCTGAACGGGGCGCAGGAAATCCTGACTGCGGCACGCACGCTGCAGTCGAACATCAACGAAGCGCAGATGATCGCGAACGAGCTATTGAACCTGAAGAATCTGCCGCAGCAGATCGTCAATTCCTATCTCGCGCGCTTCCAGCACATCCTGTCGGACGTGCAGCGGCTGACTCAGCTCGTCGGCAACTACGACAACCTGTCGTGGACCTTCGCGACGCGCTATCCGAACCTGCGCTATTCCTCCCAGAGCAGTGCAAACCTGTTCGCGCTGCAGGCGCAATGGGGCGATCAGCATCGCCAGAATCTGTTGCAGGCGATGCAGCAGGGTGCGGGCGTACTGAAGGATCTGCAGGGCGCGGTCGGGGACACGCAGTCCATGGCGTGGAGCAGCCAAGGCGCGGTCGGTGCCTTGCAGGCAATCCAGGCGGGTAATCAGCTGACGATGCGCGTCAACGACGATCTGCAACGGCTAAACACGCAGGTCGCGACGTTCAACGGTGTCGTGCTCGAGAAGATGGCGCGCGAGCAGTCCGAGACCGATGCGGCCGAGGCACTGCGCAAGCAGCTCCACGCTCACGACCGCGATCCGTACTACGGAAATCCGGTGCGCGATCCGCGCTATTGACCGACTGCTCCTCTCGCACTCCCTTGATCGGAATCGACTTGCATGACGCCCAATGCCGGGATTCTTACGCAACTGCTTCAAGCGTTCCTTACCATCTTCAACGGGGGATGGACGTCGCTGCGCCCATCGGCCATGTCCTTGTTCGGCATCCTGGTCGGGATCGAACTGACGCTGTGCGGCCTGTGGTGGGCCATGAGCGGCAATGACGCGATCAAGAGCCTGATCCAGAAGCTGCTCGTCATCGGGCTGTTCTTCTTCTTCATTCAGCAGTGGCAGATGGTTACGACGACGACCTTGCAGTCGTTCGCGCGCGCCGGTGCGACGGCCGGGGGCGGCAACCTGACGGCGTTGAGCGATCCGTCTGCCGTCGTCGCCGAAGGACTCAACGCGATTCAGCCGCTCAGTGACAAGGTCGATGCGCTGACACAGGGCACATGGACGGCTTTGAAGAATCTCGGAACGATCATGCAGCTGGGGCTCGCGATGATTGGGATCCTGTTCTCGTTCTTCCTGCTCGGCATCCAGTGTTTTCTCGTTTACGTCGAGTTCTACATCGTCGCGATCCTCTCGCTGATCCTGCTGCCGTTCGGTGTGTTCCGGCACACGGCGTTTCTTGCCGAGAAGGCGTTCGGCGCGGTGCTCGCACACGGCATCAAGCTGATGGTGCTGGCGTTCGTGATCGCGATTGCGCAGCCGGTCCTGCAGCAGATCACGCTGTCGCCGGACTTTTCGATGCGCGATGCGTGGTGCACGTTGCTTGCGGCGATGGCGATCTGTTTCCTCGCCTGGCATGCGCCCGGTATGGCGGCCGGTCTGCTCGCGGGATCGCCGTCGCTGAGCGCCGGCCACGTCGCAGGCGGCGCGCTCGAAACCGGCGGCGCCGTCGCGCTCGGTGCCGCGGGCATCGCCGCGGCGGGGCGCTCGGCGGCCAAGAGCGTGGGCGCGACCGTGCAGGCCGCTTCCGCGCTCAAGACCGGTGCCGGCGTTGGGGCCGGCCGAGCCGCGGAAGCCGGCGCGGGTCCGCTCGGCCAGGCCGCCGGTGCGGTCGGCGGTGCGGCGAAGGTTGCGGCCAGTCCGCTGACGCGCGTAGGCGATCGCATGCGACAACGCATCGCGGACGGTCAGGTCGCGGGACTCGCGGCGCACGACATCGATTCTTCGCCCGCGAAGAAATCTTCATCGGATTCTTCTTCGACACCCGATTTCCACACAGCGGACGGCGGTTCCCCTGCCTCCCACGCCTCGCCGTCGTCCGCTGCTTTTTCTTCCGAGGCGACGCCCTCGCCATCCAACGCATCGCCGCCTGCCGCAGGCTCGTCAAAGACACCCGGCGAATCGGCGACATCGGCGCAGTCAGGTCCCGGCGCCGAAGCGTGGCGTGGCCTGCGTCGTGTCGCTGAAAACGGGGCGGAGGAGTCCGTGCCGCGCTCGACGGCATCGAGTAACACCCTCGATGCATCGCGGATCGCACCCGACCTGCGGCGCGTCGATGACGAAGCGATCGATACCGCACCGCCCTCCGATGATCTCCCCACCAAGGAATGACCGATGTCTCTGGCCCATGAACTGTTGAACGAACCGATGGGGCGACGCAGCGAACACGTTCTGGCAACACCGTACACGCGGGCGCGCGCGCAGTGGGACGATCGTCTGGGCACGCTCGTGACTAACGCGAAGCATTGGCGCCTGGGATTTTTTGGCGTGCTGTTCGCGTGCCTGTCGCTGACGGGCGGACTGGTCTACGCGATGACACGCTCTCTGGTCGAACCGGTGGTTATCACGATCGACAAGACGACCGGCGTGACCAACGTCGTCGGCAAGGCATCGACGCAGACCTACACGCCGCAACAGGCCGAGATCGCGTACTTCCTGGGGCACCTGGTCCGCTTGTTGCGCACCGTCCCGCTCGATCCGGTAGTCGTGCGTGCACAGTGGAGCGAGGCCTATCGCTTCCTGCGCCAGTCGGCGGCGATGAAGCTCAACGACTGGGCACGGCTGCCGGACAGCCCGTTGTCCAAAGTCGGGCAGGAGACCGTCACGCTGCAATTGCAGAGTGCCCTGCCAATTGGCGCAGACGCTTATGAGTTGCGTTGGGTGCAATCGGCCTATCAGCGCGAGGGCGCGCTGATCCAGACCGCGACGTGGACGGCGACGTTCACCCTCGAATTCGAGCGGCCGGCGACGGAAGAAGATATCGCCGTCAATCCGCTCGGCATCTACATCCGCGACTTCGAGTGGCATCGCGATCTGGCGCCAGCGAGCCGATAACGGCTCGTGTCAGACCTTCCATCTTCTTCCTTCGATTCCTTCTTTAATCCAATAGGAGTGTTATGCGTACCTGGTTCGTTATGGCGTTGTCTGTCGGCGGTGCGATCGCCGCGCATGCGGCACCGAATTCGCCCATCGTGCCGTCGATTCAGGACGTGGTGCCAACTTTGCCGCCGATCACCGTGACGGAATCGGCCATGAAGGCGCCACAGGGCGAGGCATCGAAGTCGTCCATGACTGCGGAGCCGGCGCCAACCTGGGCGAATCTCGGCCTGCCGGCGGACCTGGCGTTGCCCGTTTCGCATGCGAAGTCCTCGCGCGAGACGGTGGCCGACAAGGCATTCGACAAACAGAAGGACGCGTTCGACACCCAACAGCACGCGCGCGTCGCCGAATACGTCGGCAAGGCCACCGAGCATCCGACGACGGCGCGCAGCGCCGGCAGTGCGACCGTTTACGGCTACCGGGAAGGCGAGATCTATGTCGTTTACGCCGGTCTCGACCGGCTGACCGACATCGCACTGGAACCCGGTGAGAGCCTGACGGCCGAGCCGGTCGCGGGCGACACCGAAGGCTGGATCAAGAGCGAGTTCACGAGCGGTTCCGGTCCGAACGCGCGTACGCACATCGTCGTCAAACCGCGCGACGAGGGGATCCAGACGAACCTCATCGTGCCGACCAACAAGCGCGTCTACCAGCTCGATCTGCGCTCGAAGCCGGATTGGTATATGCCGGGCGTGCGCTGGTTCTATCCCGACGAAGAGGCCGCGGTTGCGGTAAAGAAAGAGATCGACGAGCAGGCGAAGCAGGAACGTACCGAAGCGCTCGCCGTATCCCCCGAGCATCTGAACTTCCGCTACCGCATCAAGGGGCGCGATGTGCCGTGGAAGCCGGCGCAGGTTTTCGATGACGGCGCCAAGGTCTATCTCAAGATGCCCGAAGACCTTGCAACGACAGAGGCGCCGGCGCTGTTCGTGATCGAAGACGGCAAGCCGCTGTTGGTCAACTATCGCATCAAGGATCGCCTCTACGTCGTCGACCGCCTGTTCGCGAACGCGCAGCTGCGCGTGGGGGACAAGCGCGTCGACGTCGAGCGTTGCGGCGAGCGCGCCTGGTTCTGCCGCTGAAGGCCCGTAGCCATGACGACCGAACCTCAGACGGGCTACGTTCCACCCGAATCCGCACCGCCCATCGATCTTCGCGCGCCGACCCCGCGCGTGAAGCGCATCAATCGCACCGCGATTGCCGCCGTCGTGGCCGGACTCGGCACTCTCATTGCGTTCGCCTTGGTCGCCGCGCTCCAACGGCCGGAAAAGGCGACGACGCCCGCGAAGTCGAGCACGCAGCTCGTGTTGCCGGCCGATGCCTTGAACGATCTACCAACGGACTACGCGGCGGTTGCGGCCGCGCAGCGTCGTCGCGATGTCCCGAAACTCGGTGAGCCGATCGGCGGCGAGTTCGGTGCGGCGCAACTGGAAGTCCAGAACGACGCCAAGGTTCGGAGCACGACCGCGGCCGATGATCCGGTCGGGAAACTGCTGGCCGATATGACGCTGGCGCGGTTGAAGCGTCGTGCCGCGGCGCGTGATGCGAAACCGGAGTTTGGTGATCATCCTTCCGGTGCTGCGTCGCTGGTTTCGGCATCGGAGCATCCAGTGCCGAGTACGTCAGCCGCCCCCGGCGACGGCACGTCGCGATCGACGCGCGACCAGGACAACCGACAAGACGACAAGCGGGATTTTGCGCGCTCGCATCGCGTTGGCGATTCGTCGCTCGATCCAGTGGTCCTGACCCCGGCGAACACGATCTTTCTCGGTGCCGGCACCGTGATCCCGGCCGTGCTGCTGACCGGAATCAACAGCGATCTACCCGGCATGATCACAGCACAGGTCGCGGAACCGGTGTTCGACACCGTCACCGGCAAACGCGTTCTCATTCCTCAGGGCGCGACGTTGATCGGGGAATACGACAGCCGAATTACCTTCGGTCAGGAACGCGTTCTGTTCGTGTGGACGCGGGTGCGCTTTCCGAATGGCAGCAGCCTGAATCTGGAAGGCATGCCCGGCACGGACCTGTCCGGTTATGCCGGCGTCAGCGATCAGGTCGACAACCACGGATGGCGCCTGGCCAAAGGCGTCGTCCTGGGCTCGCTACTCGGAGCCGCGGCACAGCAATCCTACGGCGGTGGCCTCAGCACCTCGAATCCCTCGCTGGGTCAGCTTGCCGCGGCTGGCGCCGCGCAGAACATCAACAACGCGGGGCAGCAACTCGTGCAGAAGAACCTGCAGGTGCAGCCGACGCTGATGATTCGTCCGGGCCAGCGTGTGGCGGTGTTCGTGACCAAAGACATTCCCTTGCCGCCCTATCGCGGCTGAGGTTCCCACCTTCTCGTTATCTCTCACAGGAGAATTTGATGGCTCGTGCCGACCGACCGCTGCCGAACATTCCCGTCAAACATGCGCAGATTCGCAAGGTGCTGAACGTCACCGCGCCGCTCGAAGCCAAGCTGCGCGCGTACATCGCGTACTACACCGCTCAGCAGAGCCTTGATCCGAGGCAGGCGCCGAGCGAATCCGACACGATCGTCGCCATCGTCGAGGATTTTCTGCAACGCGATCGGGAGTTCGGGCGTTACCTTCGCAATGAAGCAGGACAAAAGCGAGGCATCGTTGACGAGAGTCAAACGGTTGGAATGAAAACATAAAAATAACGACGATTCCCCAGTTCAAAGAATCAACTAGACCATCCTCAATGATTTGATAGTACACAAGCTGTCGAGTGCTGCGAACAATGCTTGCCCTGCAAATGATTGCCTTGGAGTTCCATGACGCCATTCACCAAGCAGGCCAGAATCCTGGCCCTCGAAGCGCTGCTGGCGCATTTTCCCAATCCGTTTCTCATCGCCATGGGTGCTGAGCGGGTGTATGGCGCGCGTTTGGCGCGCGCTCTGCCGCAGCATATGGAGAAGATTCGTTCCGAACTGAAGAGGGAATTGCGGCGAACCAAGAATGGAGCGCCACAGAAATGACATGCATAGACCAAATAGACGATTTCATGAGCGGCTTTGGCTATTGCTCTCGAACGAGCTTCCGGGTACAACGTCGTCCTGTGGCGACCCATCGTTCGCTACTAACGAACCCCGAGAAGATCGCATGGAACACCCCGCCGCCGTCAGCCGCCGTAAGCTGCAGAAGGTCTATACCCTCATGCACAAGCAGACGCGGGCGAGGCTCAAGACGATTGCGGGTTTGCAGGGCATTCCGTTGTTCGAACTGCTTGACACTCTGGCGGGCGATTACATCCGAGGTTGGGAGAAGCTGCACAAGCTCAATCTCGACAAATTGCAGAGTGGCGACTTCGGGAAAGCAGCCAAATCGGCCACGAAGCGGACTCGCGCAAAGGATTGAACCTCGGTTACGTCGGGTTGATGAGGCCCCGACGGATGGCTCTGGCCACGGCACAAGTCCGTCCGCGCACCTCAAGTTTGGTGGCGGCGTTTCCCAAATGGAAATTGACGGTTGCTTCGGCGATGCCGAGCACTTGGCCGATCTCCCAGCTCGACTTGCCAAGCGCCACCCAGGACAGGCATTCGTGTTCTCGCGGGGTCAGAGTAATTGGCTCCGATTCGGATGGCGCGTTTGGCTCACCGAAAATGTGTTGCGCCGCGCTCAAAAAGTAGGCGGCGAGCAGTTGCACTTGCACCTCGTGATGCCGTTGGGCGATCTCGCTCAGCGCGTGATCGCGAGAGAACGATACCAGGGCATAGTCGAAGGCATTGCCGCGTCGATCGTAGGCTGGTGCACTGACGCCGGTTCGCGCCCCCACTTCCCACCGGCGATCCATAAGCTCGCGTTGAGCCATATCCATCGAACGAGCGGGAGCCGAGATCGACTCAATATCCCAAGACAATGCCCGATGCTGTCGGTGGATCGCATCGATCAACGGGTCGCCCCCGCAGTGCCAGCGATTCTCGGCGTAGACATCGACCAGTTCATCGGGGTAGTTGGTGATGGCCTTGTCCGGCCCGGCCAAGGCGTAAATCCAGTAAGAAAAATCATTTACCGAACAGAAGCGTTCAGCCACTGTGCGCAAATCCTTTGCGTTCGCGGCGTGTGCCACCGCATACGTCAGATCCAGATCGAGTCCGATGTCTGTTTTCCGATTCATCTCCATCATTGCCAACCTTGGTCATGTTCGTGAAAAACATTCCCCCCGTTGCTTCAACGCTGGATAGCCGGCGTCGTCGGCCGTCGACCGCATTTGCGCGCGACAACGTCCCCGATAGTGGAATCCGTACCCCGATCGAGCATGCCGATCGCATGTCGCAAGGCATTGTGCACATCGAGACGAACTTCGCTACCTCGCAATTCCTCCAGTGGATAATAACGGACGAATGGTATACGGCAGATGGCCCAGATTGGGACGGCCCGCGTCATCCGACTGCCGCCACACGTACATTTTATCAGAGCCACTTCGTACTCATTCCGATGAAACGTGTTCCATTCGCAGCGAACGCAGGAGCGTGCCGATGAATCTGCCGATCCGCATGCTTCGCCTGCCTGACGTGCTGCAGAAGACCGGTTTGAGCCGGAGTCAGATTTATCGCCTAATCGCGCTGGGGTGCTTCCCAACTCAGGTTCAACTCAGTGATCGCGCCGCAGGCTGGGTGGAACTGGAAATCGATCAATGGCTGCAAAAGAAAATCGACGTGTCGCGCGGCACTCTACTGCACACATAGCAGGTACAGACCAAGAGACCACCGAGTGATCACGATCACCGCCAGATGCACGAGGCTGCGCTGTCGCTGGGCATTCCGCAGTGGAAAGTCACGCTTCAGGTGCTGTACCGCTCGGCACTGCCGGGTATCCTGACCGGCGTGCTACTGGCATTGGTCCGTATCAGCGGCGAAACCACGCCATTACTGTTCACGGCGCTCAACAACCAGTACTGGACCAACAGCCTCAACACACCGATGGCGAGCGTCCCGGTGGTGATCTTTCAGTACGCCATGAGTCCGTACGACTCCTGGCACTCGCTGGCCTGGGCCGGCGCTTTCGTGGTGACGCTTTTCGTGCTGCTGCTCAGCATTCTGTCGCGTGCCATTCTTTCGCGTAAGGGAGCCAGTTCGTGAACGACCATGCTCGCATGGCCTCGCCGGCAGTGACCACCATCTACGGCGAGCCACCCAAAGTGGCCAATCCATCGAAGCTCGTCGCTCGTGGACTCGACTTCTACTACAACGACTATCACGCGCTGCGCGACATTCATTTGCCGGTGGCCGAGAAGCAAGTGACCGCTTTGATCGGCAATGCTCCGAACTTAAGCCCACCTCAACAGCATAGCTTGTAATTGGAATGTGCATGCGGCTTGACACGACGCGCCCTCGGATAGCTTCGCCCCGGCTGGATGCGGCAGCGGCTGCGCACGATGGCGTCGAGTGCGTCGCGCAGTGCGGCAAGACAGGCGCGCACGCGCAGCAGACAGCCGACGAGGATCGGCTTGAGCGCGCCGAACGCGTAGGTTCGATTCGGTCGGCTTTGGCGCATCGTCTGCATCGTCGACGTAATGGAGGAGCTCGTGCGCTTCACGATCCTGCTGCGTCCGCACGCCACCCTGCTGGTCGATCGTTACAGTGAGCGTAAGGACGAAGAACGGAAAATTTCCGCCGGACCGGACCTCGCAATAAATCGAATGCGGCCTGTGCGGCCCTGAGGATAGTTGTGGCTGTCGGTGATTTTTGCACGGCAACAGTTTCTTGCTGTTCGTTTTGCACGGGGCCGGAGATCTGTCCGGTGACGGCACCGTCGCATCCCGTTTCGACTCAGTGGCGAAAGGTGGCCAAGCACGATGTGGGGCTGAACTTTTCTTGCCCTATGGCGACGAAGATGTAAGGATTACCTCCGAACCCCTTTCTTTTCTCGCAGAATGTTCGTCCGCCCACGCCACCGCCGCTGGATTGCGCTAATTGCGCTCCTGGGCCTGCTGTTCCAGCAGGTCGCTACGGCGGCGTATGTCTGTCCGACCGAGTCGATGAGCCCCACAATGGCGGCTTCGTCCGACATGCCGGATTGCGAGCGGGCTGCGTCGAGCGACAAGGCGCGCTGTCAGGATCACTGCCATCCGCAGTCCGCCTCCTCGGATCATGCGGCGCAGCCAACGGTGCCGCCGGCGCTGTTGCCACCGACCACTTGGCTGCGTGCGGCATCGTGGCAGCCCAGTGCTTTCGCACCCGCCCCCGTCTGCGAAATCACGGCCCGCGCCGCCGCGCCGCCACTTTCGATTCAGCACTGCACCTTCCAGATTTGAGCTTCAGCAACGACTGATCCGATTCCGCACGCCTGTGCGGTCCTGCGGCTTTTCGTTGTTGGAGTTCGTATGTTTTCCCCTGGCACGTTTACCCAGCGACGCCCTGTGCGGCGCGCCATTCTGCGCGTAGCTTTCGCCGGCGCGTCGATACTTTTTCCCACCTGGCTGCTTGCTCAACCGAGCGGGCCGCTTTCACTCGAAGAAGCGGTCCGTATCGCGGAGGGACAGGCTCCCGCCATCGCGGCCCGACGCGCCGCAGCGGACTCGGCCACGCAGGCGATCGGGCCGGCGGGCGAATTGCCCGATCCCGAACTGATCGCCGGCATCGACAACCTGCCGGTGAACAAGGGCGATGCGTTCAGTCTGACCGATGACTTCATGACCATGCGCAAGGTCGGCGTCATGCAGTCCTTCCCTCGCCGAGAAAAGCGTGAGGCGCGTACGCAGCGTGCCCAAGCTGCCGCCGACCGCGAACAGGCGCTGTTGACGAACGAGCGGCTTGCCGTACGCGAAGGCGTCGCCAAGGCCTGGATCGCGCGGCAGGCGGTCGAGCGCCGGCTGGAACTGCTCACCTCGCTGCGTCCGCGCGCTCAAGCACAGGTCGGCGCGGCCGCAGCGGCACTCAGCGCCGGGCGCGCCAGCGCCGCCGACGGCATCGCCGCCGAGGCGACGAGGGTGATGCTGGAAGACCGCATCGACCAGGCGCAGCGCGAGGTCGACGAGGCACGTGCCGAGTTCGGACGCTGGTTGCCCGAAGCACGCGACCGCACGCTCGGAGAAGCGCCGAACTTCGACGATCTGGGCCGCAACCCCGATACCCTGCTCGCACACATCGGCGAGCACCGCGAACTGCTGGCGTTCGATGCGGCCGAACACGCCGCGTCGAGCGAGGTGGCCTTGGCTCGCGCCGAAAAGAAGCCGGACTGGTCGCTCGAATTCGACTACGCGCAGCGCGGTCCGCGCTACTCGAACATGATCTCGTTGGAACTGCGCGTGCCGCTGCCTCTGTTCGCCTCGCGCCGGCAGGATCCGCTCATCGCCTCCAAGCAGGCGGCGCTGATGCAAGTCCAGGCCGAACGTGCCGACGCCGTGCGCATGCACAGCGCGGAACTGACCAAGACCCTTGCGGCCTGGCGCAGCGCGGTCAGTCGCGCACAGCGCTATGAGAAGGAATTGCTGCCGCTCGGCGACGCACGGGCCGATGCGGCGTTGGCGGCCTACCGCGGCGGTCGCGGTGATGCCCAGGCCGCGTTGTCCGCGCTCGACAGTGCGGTCGAGCAGCGCGTTGCCTACACCGAGCTGCTGAACACGCTCGGCCAGACCTGGGCGACGCTTCGGTTCGCCTACGCCAATCATCTGGAGCATTGAGTCATGCGTAAACCGACCATCGTTCTTGTTGCCCTTGTCGCATTTGCGCTCGGTAGCGCGATCACGTTCTTGCTCGCGCGCCACAATACCTCGGCATCTGCGCCCGCTTCGACATCCACCTCGGCCGGCGGCAAACAGGCGCTGTATTGGTATGACCCGATGAAGCCGGACCAGCATTTCGATCATCCGGGCAAATCGCCATTCATGGACATGCAACTCGTACCGAAATATGCCGGCGAAAGCGGCAGTTCCGACGCGGGCACCGTGGCGATCGATCCACGCCTGACCCAAAGCCTCGGCGTGCGCACCGCGCGTGCCGAACGTGGAACGCTTTCGCGCAGCATTCGTGCTACCGGCATCGTTGCCTTCGATGAACGTGCGATCACGACGGTCTCGAGTCGCGTTGCTGGCATCGTCGAGCAACTGCAGGTGCGTGCGCCGCTCACCCAGGTGAAACGTGGGCAGGCGCTGGCGACTGTGATTGCGCCGGACTGGACTGCTGCGCAGGAGGACTATCTCGCCTTGCACCGAACGAATGGCAACGGCCTTGATGCGCTGCGCAGCGCGGCACGCCAGCGTCTCGTGTTGCTCGGCATGGACGAGGGCTCGATCCGGGCGCTCGATCGCAGCGGCCGCGCGCAACTACGCTTCGCGATCGCCGCGCCGCGCGATGGCGTCGTCGCCGAACTCTCGGTGCGTGACGGCGCGAGTGTCGCGATGGGCGCGCCGATCATGACGCTCAACGGCCTTGATACGGTTTGGGTCAACGCCGCCATCGCCGAAGCCGACGCGGGAGTGTTGGTACCCGGCGCGACGGTGACGGCGACATTTCCGGCCTTCCCGGGCGAGCGCTTCAACGGCACGATCGAGGCACTGCTTCCCGACCTCGACGCGGCGACACGCACGCAACGCGCGCGCGTCGTGCTCGCCAATCCGCAGCATCGGCTGGCGCCGGGCATGTTCGCCAACGTCGAAGTTGCATCCCCCGCGCCCGCGACGCAAGTGCTGGTACCGAGCGAGTCAGTGATCGAGACCGGTACGCGCAATGTCGTCATCGTCGCCGAAGGCAAGGGCCGCTTCCGCGCGCAGGAAGTGCGCCTCGGCGCACAAGCCGGCGGCAAGACCGCCGTGCTCGATGGAATCAAGGACGGCGAGGACATCGTGCTCTCGGGCCAGTTCCTGATCGATTCGGAAGCTAGTCTCTCCGGCACGTTGGCACGCCTCGGCAGCGGCGAGATGAAGACGGATTCGGACATGAAGGAGATGGACATGGGCAAGGACAAAGCGGACGAGAGCAAGGTCGCGGCACCCGAACAACATCTCGCCACCGGCAAGGTGGTGAGCATCGACGGCACGCATTGGTCGATCGCAGCGGATGCCATTCCCTCGCTCGACATGGGCGCGATGACGATGGGTTTTGTCGTGCCGGCAAAGCTCGCGACGCCGTCGATTCGCCCTGGCCAGCGCGTCAGTTTCAGTTTCGTGCGCAACGCCGACGGTGACTTTGAGATCGTCAAGATCGCGACACTCGACGAGGCGAAGGGGGCGAAGCCATGATCGCAAACCTGATCCGCTGGTCGATCCGCCAGCGCTTTCTCGTGCTGCTCGCGGCGCTGTTCCTCGCTGCGTGGGGCGTGTACTCGCTGAAACAGACGGCGGTCGATGCGTTGCCGGACCTGTCCGACGTGCAGGTGATCGTGCGCACGAGCTGGCCGGGCCAGGCGCCGCAGATCGTCGAAGATCAGGTCACCTATCCGCTGACCACGACGATGCTGTCGGTGCCGGGCGCGAAGACCGTGCGCGGCTATTCGAGCTTCGGCGATTCGCTGGTCTACGTGCTGTTCGAGGACGGCACCGACCTGTACTGGGCGCGTTCGCGCGTGCTCGAATACCTGAGCCAGGTGCAGTCGCGCCTGCCCGCGGGAGCGCGTGCCGAACTCGGTCCGGACGCGACCGGCGTCGGCTGGATTTACGAGTACGCACTCGTCGATCGCACTGGCAAGCATGATCTTGCGCAACTGCGCGCGCTGCAGGATTGGTTTCTGCGCTTCGAACTGAAAACCGTCCCCGGCGTCGCCGAGGTCGCCAGCGTCGGCGGCATGGTCAAGCAATACCAGATCGTGCTCGATCCGGATCGGTTACGCGCCTACGCCGTCACGCATGGTCAGGTCATCGACGCCGTGCAAAAGGCGAATGGCGAAGCGGGCGGTGCCGTGCTGGAAATGGCCGAGGCCGAATACATGGTCCGCGCTTCGGGTTACCTGAAGTCGCTGGATGATTTTCGCGCCATTCCGCTCAAGACCGGCGCGGGCGGTGTGCCCGTGCTGCTCGGCGATGTGGCTCGCATCCAGCTCGGCCCGGAAATGCGGCGCGGCATCGCCGACTGGAACGGCGAAGGCGAAGTTGCCGGCGGTGTCATCGTGATGCGCTCGGGCAAGAATGCGCAGGCGACGATCACGGCCGTGAAAGCCAAACTAGCGGCCGTTCGCGCGAGCCTGCCCACCGGCGTCGAAATCGTCGAAGCCTACGACCGTTCGCAACTGATCGGCCGCGCGATCGAGAATCTGTCCGGCAAACTGCTCGAAGAATTCCTCGTCGTCGCTCTGGTCTGCGTGCTGTTCTTGTTTCACCTGCGCTCGGCGCTGGTCGCGATCATCGCGCTGCCGCTCGGCGTGCTCGCCGCGTTCATCGTGATGCATTTGCAAGGCATCAACGCGAACCTGATGTCACTCGGCGGTATCGCGATCGCGATCGGCGCGATGGTCGATGCAGCGATCGTGATGATCGAGAACGCGCACAAGCATCTCGAGGCATGGCAGCACGCGCATGCGGATGAGGAATTGCGGAACGATGAGCGCTGGCGCCTCATCGCCGACGCGGCGAGTGAAGTCGGACCCGCGCTGTTTTTCAGCCTGCTCGTGATCACCCTGTCGTTCGTACCGGTGTTCACGCTCGAAGCGCAGGAGGGCCGGCTATTCGGTCCGCTCGCGTTCACCAAGACCTATGCAATGGCCGCGGCGGCCGGGCTGTCGGTGACGCTGATCCCGGTGCTGATGGGCTGGTGGATTCGCGGGCGTATTCCGGACGAGCGCAAGAACCCGATCACGCGTGGGCTGATCGCGATCTACGAGCCCGCTCTCGACGCCGCGCTGCGCGCGCCGCGCATGACCCTTGTGGTTGCACTGGTCGCATTGCTGGCGACCGCATGGCCCATTTCTCAACTCAGCGGTGAATTCCTGCCCCCACTCGATGAGGGCGACGTGCTTTATATGCCGACCGCGCTACCGGGCCTATCCGCCGGCAAGGCGCAACAAATACTGCAGCAGACCGATGCCATGATCAAAACGGTGCCCGAGGTTGCGAGCGTGTTCGGCAAGGCCGGCCGTGCGGAAACCGCAACCGATCCCGCACCGCTGGAGATGTACGAGACCACGGTGCGTTTCAAGCCCAGGGATCAGTGGCGCCCGGGCATGACGATGCCGAAACTGATCGACGAGCTCGACCATGCGGTGCACATGCCCGGTCTGACCAATCTCTGGGTACCGCCGATCCGCAATCGCCTCGACATGCTCGCCACCGGCATCAAGAGTCCGATCGGCGTTAAGGTCGGCGGCCCCGATCTCGCCACGATCGATACGGCGGCAAGAGAGATCGAGCGCGTCGCCAAAACCGTGCCCGGCGTGACCAGCGCGTTTGCCGAGCGCCTGAGCGGCGGACGTTACGTCGACGTCGATATCGATCGCGCCGCGGCCGCACGCTATGGACTCAATATCGCCGATGTGCAGAGCGTCGTGTCCTCGGCGATCGGTGGCGAAAACGTCGGCGAGACGATTGAAGGCCGCCAACGCTTTCCGATCAGCGTGCGCTACCCGCGTGAACTGCGCGACAACGTGGCGCGTCTGCGCGAGCTGCCGATCGTGACTCCGGCCGGCGCCCAAATCACGCTCGGTAGCGTCGCGAAGATCGACGTGGCCGACGGCCCGCCGATGATTCGCAGCGAGAATGCACGCCTGTCCGGCTGGATCTACGTCGATGTGCGCGGACGCAGCCTGCCGGCGGTGGTCGAAGAGATGAGCCGGCGTGTCGCGAGCGAGGTGAAGCTGCCCGCGGGCGTGTCGGTCGCGTGGTCCGGGCAGTTCGAATACTACGAGCATGCGATGGCGCGATTGAAAGTCGTAGTTCCAGCAACCCTGCTGATCATCTTCGTCCTGCTCTATCTCACCTTCGGCCGTCTCGACGAAGCTGCGTTGATCCTGGCCGGCGTGCCGTTCGCGCTGATTGGCGGATTTTGGTTCATGTATTTGCTCGGGCACGCCATGTCGATCGCCACCGCAGTCGGTTTCATTGCGCTCGCCGGCGTCGCCGCGGAGTTCGGCGTGGTCATGCTGCTGTATCTCAAGCACGCGTGGGAACGGCGGTTGGCCGCGGGTGAGCCCGAGACCGCGGAAACGCTGCTTGCTGCGATTCACGAAGGTGCAGTCCAACGTGTGCGGCCAAAGGCGATGACGGTGGCGGTGATCCTCGCCGGCCTGCTGCCGATCCTGCTCGGCCACGGCACTGGCTCGGAAATCATGCAGCGAATCGCAGCGCCCATGGTCGGCGGCATGGTCACTGCACCGTTGCTGTCGATGTTCGTGATTCCGGTCGTTTACCGCTTGCTGCGGACGCCACGCAAGCAACGGTCAGGTAACCGGGTTTCCATCAGTGCGACGTAAGGAACTTCACGCTGCCACGTCGTATCCAATGTCTTTGCCAACGAGGCCACCATCCATGTTTTTCAGCCGCCGCTCCATCGCCCAACACGCCGTGCGCCGCCTGCTGCGCCATCGCCTTGCCGTGGTGTGGGTTGCAGTGGTCGCCTTGTTCTTCTGCCAGTTCACCGTGGCCGGTGGTCTTTGCGTGGCAATGTCCTCTGGCGACCCAGCTATGGCGATGACCGATCATGCCGGAAGCATGAAGCACGCAGGCGCCGATTGCCACGATGGCCACTGCGCTGCCACCTTGCAGGCAAAGCACATGGACGACGCCTCGGCGAAGCTTCTGCCGCTGGAGGCGGAATCGTTTGTCGTCGTCCGTACGCTCGGCGCAGCCTCCCTGGCCTTGCCGCTCGTCGATGGTGACGCGCCTTTGCGACCACCGCATTTCCTCGGTCGCCTCCTGATTTAGCCGTTCCTTCACGCGCAATGCGTGCCTGAGTACAGATTCAGGCGTCGTGTCCCTGCGCGTAACAGCGCGAACGCAAATCTATTTTCCGGCGGCATACGCCGGGCAATCCATCATCAGGAGTCCGTCATGTCTACGTTCAAGCTCAACTCGATTGTCCTCGCTTCCGCCCTTACCTTGACCGGTGCACTGCCGGCGCACGCTGTCGACACGCGCGGGCACATCGTTGCCGTCGACCACGGCCAGGCCGAGATCCAACTGCGCAACAATGTGCCAGCGGTCGAGGGCGCGATATACAAGGTCACTCACTACCGTGCAGGTCCTCCCAAAGACCCCACATCGAACGTCTACCTGTATGCCGGCCGCTTGCGGGTGACCATGCCGATGGCCAATGGCCGAGCTCATGCGCAAATACTTGATGGCACACCAAGGCCCGGTGACTCGATATATGAAGAGGATGCAGCAGCGCAGAAGTGACGCGATGTTGCGAACGGAGGGCGCAAGCCGCGCGCCCTCCGTGGCCGTACTTCACTCGGCGCACGGGGTGCACAAGTAGGTAAGGCTGCGTGAGCTCACCAGTGGTGACTACACCTTCGCAGGCGACGCGAGTTTGGGTTCTCACGGTAAACACGCCCCGA
This sequence comes from Rudaea sp. 3F27F6, assembly GCF_005503555.1. GTDB lineage: Bacteria > Pseudomonadota > Gammaproteobacteria > Xanthomonadales > Rhodanobacteraceae > Rudaea. The sequence goes on along the minus strand of NZ_SCNG01000007.1, from coordinate 182,057 downwards.
CCGTCTATTTTACGGGCGGTCTGTCATTCCCTTTCAAGTTCGAGGAGTCGATCATGAAAATCCACCCTACAAACATTCTCGTCCTAATGACAGCCCTGATGGGCTTCAGTTGGGGTGCCTTCGCACAAGAACCGGATCCCGGCCTGGATGGACGCGTGCAACGCGTACAAGGTCGTGCTTTGGAACTCTGTTTCACGGCGTCGCCGGCGCCGCAAATTGGCAGTGAAGTCGAAATTCTGGGCACGAGCTACGTCACTCTCAACAAAGCGTTCGTCCGTGAAGTGTATCGGCCGGAAGGCCGCGCGAAAGTCATGGCATTCGGACAGCCTTCCTGTGTCGCCGCCAACTTGATCGAGGGTCAGGCTCTACGAGGCTGGCACGCGCGTGCGCTCGGCGCCCACTGAAATTGCTCTGGGTCAACGAAGCTCGCCTGTTGGGCTTCGTTAGCCGCCTGTCGGCTAACGCGTCGAATCGTTCCGGGCAGATCACTTGAAGGATGCGATCAATGGACACGTTATGGTGCCGTGGGTTGCATCGCATCGCGCGACCAACCGCTTAAGCGCCGCTTCCATACGCCGGAGGTCGGCCAGCTTTCCGCGCATGTCGTCAAGCTTGTGAGCCGCGATACGGCGTGCATCGCGGCAATGTGTGCCATCGTCGAGCGAGAGCAACTCCGCGATTTCGTTGAGGCTGAATCCCAGTCGTTGCGCGGACTTGATGAAACGCACCCGCGCCAGCTCGGCATGGCCATAGCGGCGGATGCCGCCGGGAGGGCGTGCCGGCTCCGCCATCAAACCTTTGCGCTGATAGAAGCGGATGGTCTCGATATTCACCGCTGCGGTTTCAGCGAGGGCGCCGATGCTCAGGTTGTCGCGAGGGCGACTCATAGGGCTTGACTCCGTACTTTGGTACGGCCGTAAATTTAATTCATGAGCCGATCGAAGACCAGCGATTCCCAGGGCGCCGCAGCCTTGTGGCTTGGCGGTCTCGCCGCCGTACTCGCCTCGAGCTGCTGCCTGGGGCCACTCGTGCTGTTGTCCTTGGGGGTCTCCGGCGCATGGATCGGCAACCTGACCCGGCTCGAACCGTATCGCCCCATTTTTCTTGGCGTAGCGCTACTGGCCTTGATCATCGCCGCTCGGTACCTCTGGCGGCCGGCATCCCGTTGCGAGCCTGGCGCCGTCTGTGCGGCCCCGGCGGCACAGCTCGCGTACCGTGCCCTGTTTGTTGTGGTTGCCGTGCTGGTTCTGATCGCGTTCGCCTTTCCGTATGTCGCACCCTGGTTCTATTGAGAGAAGGACTACTATGTTCCTGCGAATCATCGCGGCAGTGAGCACGCTCGTTTTTGTGACGCCGAGCTGGGCCGCACCGCGCACCGTCACTCTGTCCGTGCCCGGCATGGATTGTCCGGCCTGTCCGATCACCATCAAGAAAGCACTGGTCGCCGTGCCGGGGGTCAGTCAGGCGGAAGTGCGTTTCGACAACAAGCAAGCCGTAGTCACGTTCGACGACGCCAAGGCCACGCAAGCCAGGCTGATTCAAGCAACGACCGACGCGGGCTACCCGTCGAAAGTGGTTGAGATCAGACCATGACCGACGTCGTACTGCAGTCGACATTGACTTGCCCGCAGTGTGGCCATGCCGCGATCGAAACGATGCCGACCAATGCCTGCCAGTGGTTCTACGATTGCCGGAGCTGCGGTGCCTTGCTCAAGCCGAAGCCAGGCGATTGCTGCGTATTCTGCTCGTATGGCTCTGTGCCGTGCCCTCCGATTCAAGAGAACGGTAGGGCGAACGCGTGTTGTCCCGGCGAAAGCACGTAAAGTAAGTATCCCCGGCAAAGTCGAGTGGCTTTATTGGGGTGAACCGCTTAAAGCCGCTATTGGGACGAATAAGCCCCGACCGCCAAGCACCCGGCCAGCGCCTCTATCGCAGAGGATGGGCGATTGCGCTGACGCCTTTCAATCCCGTCCCGAAACGGGCAATTGCTTCTCGATGCGTACGCAATTCGCTATAGGGCAGGAAACTCAGATTCAGATCGGTGACGCGATTGAAGGCGGGGCGAGCGAATTGTGCGCGAACGTCTCCCTCGCGCGCATCGGGCGCCACAAGGAAATATGCCTGGGCAGCCTGCTCACGAATCCCGAACGCAAGATCGAGCATTCGAACAATACCCGAATAGATGCTGGTGGTGTGCTCCACCTCAAATGCGGCCTCCACCGTATTGCGCTCCGCGTTGATCCAGAGCACGTCGATCAGCCGGATCGTGTCGGCTGCGGGATGGGCTTCGAGTCCCGCGGGCAGTTCTACGAGACAGTCCTGGCCCAAGGTCGTTTCTCCGTACATCCTGCCGCGGCCGTTCGCGGCGATCCAGACCTTGAAGCCGAGCGCGCGGCCCAAATCCCGAAGCCAGGCCTGGATCTCGGTGTGGGTATGATCGCTTTCGCGCGCCAACGCCAGCGCTTTGGCGCTTGCTGCGCTTTCTTCGCGGACTTGCGCGAGGTCGGCTTGCCAGCGTTCAAGCGCCAAGGCATCTCCATCCACGGGTGGAGCCGTGTAGCGTCCGCTGCCGATATCGAACAGAAACCCGGCTATCGCGCCGAAGTCGTTCGAGAATTGCATTCGATACTGCTGCATCAATGTTTGCATGCCGTGGCGCATTGCGAGATAGGAATCCCATCGCCCCAATTTGACTCGCGCTCCGGTGAGGGTGTTGTAACCGTTGACGATCGCCGTATTGAACGGGGGCACCAGCGTTGGGTGCAGGAAGTACAAGAGATTCGCGCATGCCGGCCCCAAGCCCTTGATGGCATGGCGGTCGAGTGCATGAATCGCATCGATTAGTGCGGTTTCGGCGTCGCAGCACAGACAGGTATTGAGGAACCGGCCGAAGGCCCGCTGATTCTCCGTATTTTCATAGATGTCTGGGATGCGTAATTTGGGTTTCCAAAGGAACGCATGATCCGCGCCACGGAAAATCTGGCGCTGCTCCGCGATCGAACCGACGACGGTTTCAAGTGAAGAGCCCCGGTAAGCGGTACCAAACGTGCCAGCTTCGATTTCGGCAACGACCGCCTCGAGCCCTCGGCGGATCGAACGGAAATTCTTCAGTCGTTCGTCCCACAGGAACCAAGTTCGATAGGCGCCGCCGGAGTCGGTACGCCACCGGTCGAGCAATGCGCCCAGAGCCGGCGTTGGCGTACGGACAGCGTTATCATCAAAGGACGTCGACACGGGCATCATGAGCTGTTTAGTGCAATTGTCATTTTGGCGTCGCGGGCGCGCATCCCGCCACCCGCGAGATCTGCAAAAGACCGCCAGCGCACGACGATATCCTAGTGCGAGCCGAAAATGCTACCTGGATCTTTGCGCACATGACTGCGCATGTAATCGCGCGCCGCATTTCGCATAACGGTGGCAACTCCACCGCCACGCTTCAGGTGAGAAGAGAGCAACTTGGCGGCTAGCCCTTTCTCTGCGCGCGATTATGACGCCACTTTTGTCTTGCCGGGCTCGGCCAGCATGCCGTCGGCATGCGCATCGATTACGATAGCAGGATGGTGTCGCTAGATCTTCATTAGCAGGTCATCCTTGATCTGTGCATCTCCTAGGCTGGGCTTCATCAACCTTCAAAGCATGCTGCACTGCACGTCATAGCCTCTTCATAGTCAATCCGTACCTTGCTGAGATATCCGCACATGGCTCGTCTCGTTTTCCTGTTGTTGCTGGTTCTTTCGTTCTCCGCTGGTGCGGTCGTTATTCGTGACGATGTCGACGACTTGAAGTATCGGGTGCTGGATTCCGAACTGCCCGCGCTTGCCGATATGCCGATTGAGGGTCACGGCCTATTGATCGATCCGCAATGGGTGCTCACCGCCGCACATGCTGTGACATGGCAATCCGGGGGCGTCAACGAAGTGACCATTAATCATGTTTCACGACATGTCGAACGCCTTGTGCTTTATCCGGGATACCAGAAATTGCCTCAAGCGCTAGTTGACGAGGCATTAAAAACTGGCGATGCGACTCCGGTTGTGGCGTTTCTCTCGTCATCGAACGACATCGCTTTGTTGAAATTGAGCGAGCCAATAACAGACGTTGCCCCGGTCGCCATCTACAAAGGAAACGACGAGTCGGGAAAGATCGTGAAGATCGCTGGTAAGGGCGCAACGGGAACGGGGTTACATGGGCAAGACGAGAACGGCGCACACCGCACAGTTCTGCGTCGCGCATTCAACAAGATCACCAACGCTCGAGACCAATGGCTCTGCTACGTATTCGACAAACCCCCGTCAGCCCTGCCGCTAGAGGGTATATCAGGCGATGGAGACAGCGGCGGCCCCGCGCTCATACAAGTCATGGGCCAATGGCGAGTGGCTGGGCTGGCTTCTTGGAAGTATATGAAAGACAAACCCGGTCTTCTTCTCCATCCGGGCTTCTATGGTCAAACCAGCTACAACGTCCGCCTGAGCCACTACGTGAATTGGATTGAGAGCGTCATTCTTGCCGACAAAGCGCACAATGATGTTAGCGCCACGGATGCCAAGAACTGACAAAGCGCTCTAACTCCCGCCTTGGATAGCCGTTCCCTGATCATGCCGAAAGACTGATCATGCTTCACCGGAACTACTGATCAGACCACGCACCCTTGCCATACGGCACGCTGCCACGCTGCTTACCTGCGGCCAAATCGTCGTCGTTGCGCACCTCGACGGTGAATCGATCCGGAGTCCGCAAAGGCACAGGTCGATCTTTTGTGCACGACGACACGGGGCTAATAGACGTCGGCGGTGCCTTCGGCAGTAGGTTCTTCGGCGCTCGTCGAGTCCGTCGCGGTCGCCGTTTCCGGCGACCGCGAACAAACGTTGAGCAGGCAGCCGGCGGTTGCAAACAACGTCACGCAACGGCCAGGCAGGCGCATGACCGTGCGCCTCAGCGTTTGGGCCGCGATGACCAGTGGATGTGGACGATGCGCCAGCCCTGTGACGTGCGTTTGAGCACCATGGTTTCAGTGCTCAGAAAGGTCGTCTTGCCATCCTTCTCGGTGTGCAACTCGCTTTCGCTGCCGACCCAGGCCAGATCGCCTTCGGCTCGCGCCTTGCGCTGCACCGGCTGCACGTGAGCGGTCTTGAGGAACGCGGCGTCGTGACCGGCGTGGCCGCCAAGGTATTCATCGCGCGAGCGTTCGGCGCCGCCGCTCTCGAGGATCAACACATCCTCGGCGAGAAAGGTCCCCGCGCGTTTGAGGTCGCCGTCCTTGAGGGCTGCGGAGAATTGATCTACCACCGTGACGGCCGGTTGTGCCTGCTGAGCGATGTCGTTCACCGCGGTGAGCTCGTGCTTGCCCTCATGGGCAGGGACCCATGTGGGAAGCGCCATCAGCGCGGACAGGCTAAGAGAAGTGATCCAGCGCAAATTCATCGTGCAGTCTCCGGTTGGGTTGAAGGTTCAGTGTTGGTGATCGTGGCTGTCGTCGGCCGGCTTGCCTGGCTGCGGTTTGGCGGCGGGTTTGTCGGTCGGCGCGGGCGCATGCGTGTGTTGCTTGCCGTCGGCGTGCGTGTGCGTCGTGGCGTCGTTTTCGGATTCGGCTTGCATTTCTTCGTGGCGCAGGTCGTTGTGATCGCCGGAATCCTCGTTCTGATGGTCATGGCCCGCTTCTTCGTGGTGGTCCTCGTCACTACCGGCATGGGAATGCCCGCCGGTTTCGCCGCCACCGTGAGAATGGCCGCCACTGCTGGCGACCAGTGCGTCGTACTTGGCCTTGTCCAGCTTGGGCAACTCCTGCAGGAACGCGACCATGTTCCAGATGTACACGTCGTTCATGCTCTTGCCCCAGGCGGGCATACCGCTGGCCTTGATGCCGTGCTTGATCACCCAGAAGGCCTCAGCGGCATCCACGGGCTCTTTCGTAAGGTTCGGCGGTTTGGGATACAGCCCCAGGCTCAGTTCGGTTTCTTCCGCGCCGGGTGACAGGTGGCAGCCGGTGCACATCGAGTTGTAGTTGCCGGAGCCTTGGCGGATACGGGCCGGATCGTTGAGATCCGCCGGCACTTTCGACTCGCCCTTGCGCACGGCGATCGAGCGCTCGCGGGCCGTTTCGAGCAGGGCGTACACCGGCCGCGTGTGCGGATCATCGGCGCCGATGTTGTAGACGCCGGAGTAGACCGCAGCCGCGGCACCGACCGCCGCAAGCGCCACAACGATACCCGCGGCCACCAAAGTTTTGCTGATCGTGCTCATGGCGATTCTCCTCTAGAACCAGATGCGGAAGCCGGCAACGATGCGCGTGTCGTCGACACGGTCAAACTCGTTGCGGCGCAATTCGGCGGTATTGCCGAAAGCACGCTCGCGGACCACGCCGATGTAGGGTGCGAACTGGCGGGTGATTTCGTAGCGCAGCCGCAGCCCCGCCTCGGCCGTGCTCAAACCCGAGCCGATACCTCGAGTGCGATCGGTTTTTCCGTACAGATTGACCTCGACCAACGGCTGCAGCAACAGCCGATTGGTGAGCAGCACGTCGTATTCGGCTTCGATGCGGGCCAAGGTCTGGCCGCGCTCACCGAGGTAGGCGGTCGCTTCGATTTCGAATTTCTGCGGTGCCAATCCCAGGATGCCGATCGCGGCAAAGCTTTGCGAGTCGCCGGGCTTGAAGTCTTGGCGCACGCCGATCACCACGTCCCACCACGTCGAAATGCTGCGTCCGTAGAGCGCCTCCAGATAGGCCGACTCGGTACGGCTGCCCACGCGTTCACCCTCGCTGCGCAGCCACAGACGGTTGAGATCCGTACCGATCCAGCCCAGGCCCTCCCAAGCCACTCCGGTACCCGGATCGGCGTTCCAGGCCTCGAGGCGATTCAGCAGCACATAGCTTTGAATTGCATTGTCCGGCATGGGATGCACGCCTTGCGGCGCCACTGCAGCGGCGCGGTCGGCATCGGTGAGCGGCGGAATCGGCGTGAGCGGCTGCGTCGGCGCGGGTGACTGGCCGTGATCCATGGCGGCGTGATCCATCTGCGACATCGAGGCGTCGGTTTCCGCTTTCGACGCCGGCATGGTGTGTCCCATCGCCGCGTGCTCGTCGGTTTTCGCAGGCGGCGCAGCCGTGCCGTGGCCCATAGCCGCATGGTCCATCGTTTCCTTCGACGTCGTCGGCGCGTGACCGGAATGCGCGTCCGACGGATTCGACGGCGGCCGCTTCTTCTGTGGCTTCTTCGCTTGCGGCTTCGCTGGTTCCGAGGGTGCGGGTGCCGATTCGGGCATCGGCATCGGCATTTGCGAATGATCCATCGTCTGCGCCGCGCCGGTCTGCGCGAACGCCAGCGTCAGCGCGGCGGTGAGAATACGTGGCTGCATCATGATTTCGATTCCTCCACTTTCACCGCACGCATCATCCCCGCCTCCATGTGGTAGAGCAGATGGCAGTGGTAGGCCCAACTGCCCAGCGCATCCGCGCGTACGCGATAGCTGCGTTTGCTGCCCGGCGGCATGTCGACGGTGTGCTTGCGCACCATGAAGTTGCCGGTGTCGTCCTCGACATCGCTCCACATCCCGTGCAGGTGAATCGGGTGCGTCATCATAGTGTCGTTGACGAGCACAATGCGTACGCGCTCGCCGTAGTTCAGCCGCAAGGGTTCGGCGCTGGAGAACTTGATGCCGTTGAACGACCAGGCGAATTTTTCCATGTGGCCGGTCAGATGCAGTTCGATCTCGCGGCCCGGATCGCGCCCATCGGGGTCGGCGAACGCGCTCTTGAGCTTCGCGTAAGTCAGCACGCTGCGTCCGTTGTTGCGCAGCCCGTTGCCCGGATCATCCAGGCGCGACGTGGGCGTCATCGCTTGGTTGTCGACCAACGGGTTGCCGGTCTCGCTGGCCGGGTGCGTTTGCATGCCGCTGCCGTGCTCCATGCCAGGCATCGCGCTCATGTTGTGGCCGGCGTGCGGATCGGTCGGCGTCGCCGAAGGCTTGGCGGCCTGATCGTGCTGCATGCCGGCCATGCCCATGCTGGCGCCGCAACTGCCTTCCATGCCCTTGCTGCCGCTGGACATGTTCATCCCGCCCATCTTCATGCCGCCCATGCTGCCGTGATCCATGCCCATGTCGGCCATCGTCAGAATCGGGCGCGGATCGACGCTCGGCACCGGCGCGCGCAAGCCTTCGCGCGTTGCAAGCGTGCCGCTGACATAACCGGTGCGCCCGGAATCCTGGGCGAAGATCGTGAACGCGTCCTGCCCGGACGGCTCGACGATGACATCGTAGGTCTCCGCCACGGCGATGCGGAACTCGTCAACCGTCACCGGATGCACGTACTGGCCGTCGGCCGCAACCACGGTCATCTTCAGTCCGGGGATGCGCACATCGAAATACGTCATCGCCGAACCGTTGATGAAACGCAGCCGCACTTTTTCGCCGGAGCGGAACAGAGCGGTCCAGTTGCCCAATGCCGTGGTGCCGTTCATCAGGTAGGTGTAGGTGTTGGCGTTGACGTCGGACAGGTCGGTCGGTGTCATCCGCATCTCGCCCCACATCAAGCGGTCCTGCAGCGTCGCCGAGAGGCCATCGCGCTGCGCGTCGCGCAGGAAATCGCCGACGGTGCGCTTGTAGTAGTTGTCGTAGCCGGCCATCTTCTTCAGCCGCGAAAACAGCGCGGCCGAATCCATGTCGGTCCAATCGCTCAACATCACGACGTAGTCGCGATCGTAGGAGAACGGCTCCGGTGCGATCGGGTCGATGATCAACGGGCCATACAGTCCGCCCTGTTCCTGGAATCCCGAATGGCTGTGGTACCAGTAGGTGCCGCCTTGGCGCACCGTGAAGCGATAAGGATAGGTCTCGCCGCGGGCGATGCCGTGAAAGCTCAATCCCGGTACACCGTCCATGTTGGCCGGCACCAGGATGCCATGCCAGTGAATCGAGGTTTCGTGACCGTGGATCGAGCCGGGCGGCAACGCATTGGCCACGCGCAAGTTCACCGTGGTGCCCTCGCGCCAGCGCAATATCGGGGCCGGAATCGAGCCGTTGACGGCGATCGCGGTGCGCGCGCGCCCGGTAAAATTCGCCGGCATCTCGCCGATCGATAGATCGAATTCGGTGCCGGAAAGCACCGTGGACGAATCGGGGCTCTTCAGGGCCCAGCTCATTTTGGGCAGCCAGCCCAGACCGGCGACGGCGCCGCCGGCAGCCAGACCTTGCACGAAGCGGCGCCGCGACAGGTATCGCGGTCCGCCAGCCGGGCCGGCGTGGGAATCAAAAGACATGGTGAACTCCAAGCGTCGGAGAATGCCCCGGTGGGGCATGAACAACATCAAACGGTGCCCAGGAGAGGACACGCACTGCCAACAAGCGCGGAGCGCGCTTGAGAGACGCTTAGCTGATCGGAGGTCGGATCAGATGCGGCAGTGTTGGAGACAGATGTTCGGACGTCGTGAACGGGGTGCTGAGACCGTACACCATGAACGGCGGCACCTGTGCCGGGAACGCCATCGCCCACGCGCTTCCGTGAGCGCAGGCACAGCGGCAAGCCGACGACTTGCAACAATCCGGTACCGAGCGATGATCGTGATGCGTCGCCGACGGATGCTGATGATCCCCGGGAACGGAAGCATCATGATGCTCGCCACAAGGGGGTGCGTGCGTTTCCGAAGCAGCGCCCGCGCGGTCTGCTTCCGAATGCGCCATCTGTACGGACGCCACCGCCGACCCCATCCCATTTAGGACAAGAGCCAGACTCAGCAAAATGCGCAGCGCAATGGCGGAAACGGATTGCATAGGAATCAGAATACTCCGTTCCCGGCCCGAGCGAAAGGTTGGACGACGTCACCCGAATCTTCTCACTGCCAACGGAATTTTACGTTGCCGTACACAAACGCTCCGCCAAAGCCGAGCGGCGACGTATTCGGATAAGGAAGTTGGCCTCCGGTCGAGTTGGCGAACAGGACTTCGTCCGGATAGGTGTTGAACATGTTGTCGACACCCAAGGTGAATTCCCAATTGCCGCGCAAGTAGGTTGCGGAGGCGTCCGTCACCCATTTGCTACCGAAAGTCTGGTCGCGATTGGGCGTCGCAGGTACTTGCCCGACCAACACACTGTGCTTGCCGTAGAGGATCGGGTTGATCATGAAACGCCAGTGGTCGAACTGCCACAGCCCGCTGAGATTGAGTTTGTCCTTCGGGTAGCCGCGCGTGATGCGACCAAGTTCGACTCGGCCGATACGCACAAGGCCAACGAGACCGCCTGCGTCGAGCACCGCAGGATTCGGTGCCACGCGGCGCACCTTGGTATCCGTGTAGTTGTAGCCGAAGGTCAGATCGAACGTGCTGTTTTCAAGCTGCCAGCGATAGCTGCCGACCAGGTCAACGCCGCGCGTACGCGTGTCGACGGCATTGGTGAAATAGCGGCCGCCGTTGACACCGGGAAATCCACGCGCAGCAAGAAACTTGGCCACGGCGGTGCCGGTCATGTCCTCCGAGAGGGTGATGCGATCATCGACGTCGATCTGATAGGCATCGATCGTCAGACTCAGATCCTCGACCGGCCGCAGTACCGTGCCAACGCTGTAGTTGAGTGATTTTTCCGGCCGCAATGGCTCGGCCCCCAGCGCCTTGGCAACGGGGTCGGCAGTCGCGAACGTGCGCACTGAGAACGGCACGCCTCCGATGAAATTGGTTGCCGTGGATTGAAAGTGCTGCTGCTGCAGGGAAGGCGCGCGAAAGCCGCTGGACACCGTGGCGCGAAATGCCACCGCGTCGTTGACGGCATAGCGCGCGGACAGCTTGCCGGAGGTCGTCGAACCGAAGTCGCTGTAGTCCTCGTAGCGCGCTGCCACACCCGCGGAGAGCTTGTCGCTAAGGTCCGCCTCGAAATCCGCGTACAAGGAAGTGTTGTTGCGATTGTACGAACCGGAGTCTTCGGGGCGATAGCCGGCAGAGAGTTGTGTGCCCACGTAGTAGTTGCCGTCGGGCGCAATCACGCCGCCGTTGACGTAGGATGCGCGTTCACCCGGCGATTGGTTGAATTTTTCATCGCGGTATTCCGCGCCAATTGCCATTGTCAGGGGGTATGGCAGCCAGCTGACCTCCACGGCCCGGCTCAAATCGGCATTGAGCACGTTCTGCGTTTTCTCCAATGCGCCTCCGTAAAAGGAGGTGGGTGAGGCGGTGCCGAGGCTGCGGTTGAGATTGTTGCGGAAGTTCTCGGTCAGGTGGTTGTAGCCGTAGTTGTAGCTGAGATCCCATTTCCATCCGCTCGCCAGCGTGCCGTGCAGACCGGCGACGAGAGCGTGGTCCTGGGAGAGAAATTTTGCTTGCGGCAGATAACCGTTGGGGTAGATCTCGGGGACGTTGCGCGGGTCCGTCGCGCTGCGAAAGAACCCGTTGGTCAGGACGTCGCGATTGCTCGCCGTGCCGAAGGCATAGGCGTCGATCGCTTCGCTGAATCGGTAGTTGCCGTTGAGCGAAACCGCGCCGAGCTTGACCTGGGGCTCTCCCGAGCGCTGCACGACCTGGCCCGACGGCGGGCTGGTCAGCGTGCGTGTGCCGGTAAACGGCCGCGCCCGGTTCGTCGTGTCATTGTCGCTGAGCTGGCCGGCAACATGCACGGACCCTGCCTCGCCAAGTTTGAAGCCGGCGTCGCCATCGATCTGCTCTTGTTCACCATCGCCAGCGCTGTACTTGCCGTAGCGCGCCTCCACGGAACCGCCGTGATCGCTGCCTTTGAGCACGATGTTGATGACGCCGGCGATCGCATCGGAGCCGTATTGCGCGGATGCACCGTCGCGCAAGACCTCCACGCGCTCGATCGCAGCGATTGGAATCGCGTTGAGGTCCGCGGGCGCCGATCCACGTCCCTGTACCCCGCTGATGTTGATCTGTGCCGAGGTGTGGCGGCGCTTGCCGTTGACCAGAACCAGCGTCTGGTCCGGCGACAGTCCACGCAGTTGCATCGGCCGCACGGCATCGGTGCCTTCGGTGCCGAGCGCGGAACGCGGGTAGTTCAGCGACGGCAAGGCACGTGTCAACGCCGTAGCAAGGTCACTCGTGCCGGTGCTTTGCAGTATTTCCGGCGTGATGACGTCGATCGGCGATATCGATTCGGCGACGGTGCGATCGCTCACGCGCGTGCCGGTGACGATGACGCTGTCGAGTGCGGCGGTCGGCTTGTCCGCCGTCTGGGCTGGCGGATTGGCGGCGTCGGGTGGATTTTGTGCCTGCGCCAGTGCGGATGCAGCCAGCGCCGCGAACGAGGTGAACATGCGGGACTTACGAGCCATTGCCTCTCCCCGAAACGTGATTCGTCGATCAACGGTGCACCGGCGCCTGTGAGGCCGGATTGCAGGGCAGTCTGGCGAAACTCGGCTATTATTCCCAATGCTGAAATGAATCGAATCTATGCACTGCTGATATGAACATTCGCCAGATCGAAGCATTCCGCTACATCATGATGACCGGCACGACAGCGCGTGCCGCCGAGACGATGCACACCTCGCAACCCGCGGTTAGCCGGCTGCTTGCGCAGCTCGAATCGAACCTGCGCATGCGTTTGTTCGAGCGTGAAAAGTCGCGGCTGCGTCCCACACCGGAGGCGAAGCGGCTGTTGGTCGAAGTCGACCGCGCTTTCGCCGGCATGGCGCAGATCCGGGAACGCGCCGAATGGATACGCTCGGGTGCCGGCGGCAGCCTGTTTGTCGCCTGTCTTCCGGCACTCGGCTTCGGCGCGATGCCGCAAATCGTTGCGCGCTTCCGCAAGGAGTTCCCGGACATGGCGGTGCGCCTCGAAGTGCACAGTTCCTCGGAAGTGCGCGATCGCGTCGCCAGCGGGCGTTGCGATCTCGGCTTCGCCGCAGACGAGATCGACACAACGGGCGTGATCGTGCATCCAACCGCCGAGCGCCCGGCCCAGCTTGCGCTGCCCGCGAACCATCCGCTGTGCCGCTACAAAAGCGTGCGCATCGAATTGTTGTGCCGCTACCCCTTCATCGCGCTCTCGCAGACCGACAGCGTGCGCCGGCAATTGGATGCGCTGCTTCGCGCGAAGGAACTGGAATTGCAGATTGCGGTGGAAACCGCCTACTCGCTGACCGTAGCCAATCTGGTCAAGTGCGGTGCCGGCATCGGCCTGGTCAATCCACTCGCGTTGACCGAACAGGACGCCAAGGGACTCGAGCTGCGCCGGATCGATCACAGCATCGTGTTCAAAACCTTGGCGCTGAGCAGTGCGGCCTCGCCGTTGTCGACTCCGGCATTGCGTTTGCTCGAGTTCGTGCGCGAAGCAGTCGGCCGCATCTGAGTGGGTCCGCTACGGTATATCAAGAGTGAATAGGGTCGATTCATCCCGGCATTGGATCATCTACCATACATCGCCCAGACTCCGCTCGCCCCTTGCTTACGGAACAAGCCCTCGCTCATGCCCACACCTCATTTCGAATCACTGACCGTGCCGGTGCATCGCGCTTCGACCCTCGTGTTCGATGACACCGCCTCGTTTTTGGCGCGCAAGACGCAGCTGTTCGACGGCTATTCCTACGGCCTGTACGGCACGCCGACCACACGCGCGCTCGAAGAACGCGTGGCCGCAATTGAAGGTGGCAACCGCAGTGTCGCGGTGCCTTCGGGCCTGGCCGCGATCACACACCCTCTCTTGGCATTGCTCAAGTCCGGAGACCACGTGCTCGCGGCGGATTGCCTATACGGGCCGACGCGCGAGTTCCTGGTCGGAGCGCTCGCGCGGCTCGGTATCGAGACGAGCTTTCTTCCTGCCGCGGCCGAGAGCTTGCAAGGTCATTTGCGAACGAACACGCGCATGGTACTGCTCGAGTCGCCAGGCTATTACACGATGGAGATTCAGGATATTGCACCCATCTCGGCACAAGCCAAGAAGGCGGGTTGCCTGGTCTTGCTCGACAATGCTTGGGGATTCGGCGCGAGCGGCATGTTCGAACAGGGTGTCGACATCGTCGCCACGCCGTTGTCGAAATACGCAAGCGGCCATTCCGACGTGTGCATGGGCGCGATCACCCTGCGCGACGAGGCGTTGTTCCGCCAGATCAAGTCGTTCACAGCCGGCATCGGCGCGGGGGTTTCATCGGACGATGCCTATTTGATCCTGCGCGGTCTCGAGACGCTGCCGCTGCGCCTTGCGGAACACGCGCAGCGCGGGCTGACCGTGTCGCGATGGATGCTGGAGCAAGCGCAGGTTGAACGCGTGCACAACCCGGCCTTGCCGACGGATTCGCAGCATGCGCGCTTCCTGCGCTATTTCCGTTCGGGAAACGGCCTGTTCTCCGTGATCTTCAAGCGCGCGGATTTGGCCGCGTTGAGTGCAATGATCGACGGCTACCGGTACTTTCGCATCGGTGCGAGCTACGGCGGCACGCACAGCCTGGTCGCGATCGCCGACCTAAGCGCGACGCGCTCCCACATCGGGATTGCCGAGGGCAGCTACATCGTGCGCTATCACATCGGCCTCGAACCGCTCGATGCGCTTTTCGACGACTTGCGTGTGGGTTTCGAACGGCTCGATGCGGCCTTGGGTTGAGTCGCGCAGAGACATGATCTCTCACCGCGCGCCCGATTCGTTGTCCACTTGGCGCGCCGCCATTCTCATTGCCGTCATTGCGCTGCTGGTCAGCTGTGGCAAGCCACCGCCGAAGGAGATCAGTACGCTCGACAAGATCCGCACCACCGGCGTGATCACGCTCGGCATCCGCGAGACGTCGGTGCCTTTCAGCTATCTCGACGATGCGCAACAGCAAGCCGGCTATGCTTGGGAAATCGCCAATCGCGTTGCCACTGCTGTGAAGCGCGATCTCAAACTCGATACGCTCGCGATTCACACCTTCGTGGTCACGCCGCAGACGCGGATTCCGCTGGTCGCCAACCAGACCGTCGATCTCGAATGCTCGTCGACCACGCATGATCGCGAGCGCGAGCGCCAAGTCGGATTCTCGTCGTCGTTCTATCTGACCGGGCCGCGCATGCTCGTGCGCCGCGACTCGCCGGTGCGCGACTGGTCCGATCTGCGCGGCAAACGTGCGGTGGTCAGCAGCGGCACGACGGCGGAATTGGCACTGCGCAAGTTGGATCGTGAGCGTGGTCTCGATATCGAGATCATGCTGGCCAAGGATATCGGCGAAAATTTCATGACGGTGGAGACTGGACGTGCCGCAGCGTCGGTGCAGGACGATGTCATCCTGTACAGCAACATCGCACGAGCGCGCGACCCGTCGGCGTGGCAAGTCGTCGGCGCGCCGCTCATGCGCGAGGCCTATGCCTGCATGTTGCGCAAGGGCGATGTGCCGTTCAAACGGCTCGTCGATGCGACGATCGCGGAGATGGCACGCAGCGGCGAGTTGATGCAGTTGTACACGAAATATTTCGCTTCGTCGCTTGCGGTAAAAGGCGGTGTCCGTATTGACCAGCCCCTGTCGGACGACATGCGCGAACTGCTGCGTCAACCGAACGACCGCATCGATTGAATCCATGAACTACGATTGGAGCTGGCGATTCCTGTTCGGTCCCTCGCTGACCGGCGAAGGCTCGTACGTAGTCATGCTGATGCACGGCTTCGGCTGGACGATTCTGATCTCGCTGACGGCGTGGTTGATCGCGCTCGCGTTTGGCATCGCACTTGGTGTCGCGCGCACGCTGCCCCGCGGCGTGTTGCGCCGATTCGCGACGCTGTACGTGCACCTATTTCGCAACACGCCGCTGCTCGTGCAATTGTTTCTGTGGTACTTCGTGCTGCCCGAGTGGCTGCCGAAGGCGTGGGGCGATACGTTGAAGAGCATGAATCTCGTGCTCAATCAGGTGTTGACCGTGCTCCTGTGTCTGAGCCTCTACACCGCGGCGAAGGTCGCCGAGCATGTGCGCGCCGGTATCGCCTCGCTGCCGGCAGGTCAATATCGCGCGGCGCAGGCGCTCGGTTTCGGCGTGATCGCAAGCTATCGCCATGTCGTGCTGCCGCAGGCGTTTCGCATCGCCTTGCCGCCATTGACCTCGGAGTTGATGAACGTGTTCAAGAACTCCGCGGTCGCGATGACGATCGGGCTGATGGAGCTGACCGGAACCAGTCGGCAGGTCAGCGAGTTCAGCGGCCATCCGTTCGAGGCGTTCGCCTTTGCAACGCTCGGCTACATGCTGATCGCGCTCGTCGCCGCGCGCGTAATGCGCGTGATCGAAGCGCGCTCGCGCATTTCAGGCGCGACGCAAACATGAGCTACGCATTCGACTGGTCTTCGATTCCGCGCGCGTGGCCGTTCCTCGCCGATGGCATGGCGGTGACCGCCGTGCTGCTCGCCGTCGGCATGACACTCGGCATCGCGTTCGGTACCGTACTCGCCGTCGTGCGCATCTACGCGCCGCGACCGATCGCGTTGCTCGCGGCAGGCTATGTGAATTTCTTCCGCTCGGTGCCGCTGATCCTGACGATCTTCTGGGTGTTCTTCCTGGTGCCGCCGTTGCTGCGAACCGTCACCGCGAATCCGTATCTGAGCGCCAGCCCGATTTGGTCCGCGCTGGCTGCGTTCGTGCTTGCCGAGGCCGCGTACTACTGCGAGATCGTGCGGGCCGGCATAGGCAGCGTCGGCCCCGGGCAGATGCGTGCGACGCAGGCGCTGGGTTTGAGCCGCATCCAGGCGTTGCGCTACGTGATCGTGCCGCAGGCGCTGCGCAATATGGCGCCGTCGTTGGCGAACCAGACCGTCTCGCTGCTCAAAGACACGCCGCTGGTCTACGTCGTCAGTTTGACCGATTTTCTCGGCGCTGCTGCCGCGATCGGCAATCGCGACGGACGCATCGTGGAGCTGTATGTCTTCGCCGCAGTCGTCTATTTGGCGCTCTGTTCGCTCGGCACTTGGCTCGCCGATCTTCTCCAGGCCCGAAGTCGGCGGCGGATGGCGGCGCAATAATTTTTCGTTATCCAGGAAACGCGATGATCGTTCTCGACAATGTGCGCAAGTGGTACGGTACAACGCCTGTGCTCAACGGCTGCTCGGCACGTATCGCCGCGGGCGAGACGACAGTGATCTGCGGCCCCTCGGGATCGGGCAAATCGACCTTGCTCCGCTGCATCAATGCGCTCGAGTCGATTCAGCAGGGCAGCATCAGCGTCGACGGCGTGGAGGTGACCGCGCCGAAGACCGACCTTTGCGCGCTGCGCGCGCGCGTCGGCATGGTGTTCCAGAGCTTCGAGCTGTTTCCGCACTTGTCCGTGATCGAGAACCTGGCCCTCGCCCAGATCAAGGTGCTTCGCCGCGCGCGCACGGCTGCGCGCGACCGCGCATTGGCCTTGCTCGACCGTGTAGGCCTCGCCGCGCATGCCGAAAAGTATCCCCTGCAGTTGTCGGGCGGGCAGCAGCAGCGCGTCGCTATCGCACGCGCGCTGGCGATGGATCCGCGCTACATGCTGTTCGACGAACCGACCTCGGCACTCGATCCGGAAATGGTCGGTGAGGTGCTCGCGGTGATGCGCCAACTCGCGATGGACGGCATGACGATGGTCATTGTCACCCACGAAATGGAGTTCGCAAGACAGGTTGCGCATCGCATGATCTTCATGGATCAGGGCCAAATCACGGCCGACTGCGGCAAGCAGGCGTTCTTCGATCCCGCGCAACAGTCCGAACGCATCCGCGCGTTCCTGGGCGGTATGGCGCAGCGGCGAATCACTCCGTAGCAATTGCCTCGTTGAGTCTGCGCGGAGTCGGGCGTATGCTTGGATCATGACCGTCACGCTCAGCGCATTGCGTCATCGCCTGCAGAGACGCCGCTCGTTTGCGGTGCTGTGGCTGCTGATCAGCATGTGGGCGGTTGTGCCGCTGTCGCTGCCGGCGAAGCTCGTGACCGCGCAGGCTGCCGCGGGAGCCCAGGCACCAGCAGCGAAAGCGCCGGTGGCGAAGGCCATCGTCACGAAGAAGGCGATCAAGCACGGTCACGACGAAGCGGCCGCGGACTGTGGCGACGACGGCGAATCCTGTTGCAAGGCCGGTGGCGTCTGCAGTTGCGCTGCTGCATGCAGCGCGGTCTTCATGCTTTCTTCGATGCGCAGTTGGACGGTGCTTTCGCCGGCCGTTCACTACTTGGCTGCGGCAACGGTGACGGTGCCCGCGCGCAATCACGGTCCGCCTTTGCGACCGCCGACCGTCTAGTTCCTACTCCCCGCTGTTTCGCCTTCGGCACCGATCGTTGCATCGAGTGCGTGGTTGCGGTCGTTCGCCGCAGTCCAGCCTCGATCGCGGAATTCGTGGAATTTTTAGCGAGCGTGTGAACGCTCGGATGCGGCAGCCTTGCATTGGCTGTTCGACGTCGTCGCCTCACACGCCGCATGGGTAATACGCGCTCGACTCCGAGCGGGTGCGATCGAACCCGAACCGATCCAGCGGGAACTCGTCTGCCGATTGCGGCTGCGTGCTTGTCGTCGCAAAACATGATGCCACGACGAGCGTGTGGCGTATCAGCACAGACGAGCTATTCGATCCATTTCGGCTCGCGCTGACTCTGACGCGCGAGATGCCGGGGAAGCACGGGCGACACAGGAAGTTTGCATCGCACCGTGTTCGCATCTTCCATTTGCTGGGGTCTTTCATGAAAAAAGCATTTGCTCGAAATCACGTCGCCGCGGCGACGTGCGTCCTGTCCGCGTCGATGGAACGGCGCGTCGAATCACAGACCGCGTTCGAACCGGATCGGCTCGCCTCGCGATACGGCATGCAACGTCTTGCGATCTCGATCGCAATGGCCCTTGGCGGCGCGCTGCCCGTTGCCGCGTATGCGCAGTCATCTGAAACCGACGCGGCGAAGCAGAACGCCGCAACGATGGAGACGGTGACCGTCACCGGCAGCCATATCAAGAGCGCGCAGATCTCCGGCGTCGGGCCGATCACGGTCATCGATGCGCAGACGATTCAAAATTCCGGCGCGACA
The DNA here is from genome assembly GCF_005503555.1 of Rudaea sp. 3F27F6. Taxonomy (GTDB): domain Bacteria; phylum Pseudomonadota; class Gammaproteobacteria; order Xanthomonadales; family Rhodanobacteraceae; genus Rudaea. Next base: position 163,142 of record NZ_SCNG01000007.1, on the reverse strand, counting down.
TCGGTCGACGTGCTGCTGCAGCGTCTGCCCGCATCGGCCGGCGGTGCTGGCAACCAGACCAACTCGTACTGGACCAGCAACGGTTACGGCACGACCCAGGTCAACCTGCGCGGCCTCGGCATCGACCGCACGCTGGTGCTGCTCAACGGCCGCCGCGTCGTCAACGGCGGCACCGGCGCGAACAGTTCGGTCGATCTCAACATGATTCCGGTCGCGCTGATCGAGCGCATTGAAGTGCTCAAGGACGGCGCCTCGGCGATCTACGGCGCCGATGCGGTCGCCGGCGTGGTCAACATCATCACGAAAAAGAGTCTCGACGGCGGTCAGGCCAGCGTGCGCTACGGCGAAACGTCCAAGGGCGACGGTGCGGATTATGCGGCCGATCTGGTTTGGGGCACCCGCAGCGAGCGCGGCTCGTTGATCGCGGCGCTCGACTACGCCGAGAGCCGGGCGGTCAACATGGCAAGCCGCGCGCCGTGCGGTCTCGGTGAGGTCAACGGCAAGCTGGCGTGCGTCGGAAGTTCCTCCACGATAGGCGGGCGGGCGCGTCTCGCCGATGGCACGATGGTCAACTTCAACCAGGATCCGAACGGCGATCCGCGCGCCTATTTTCCGTACTCGTCCAAATTCAACTACAACTCCAACCCCTCGCTCAATGCGGTCAGCCCGATCAAACGCGTGAGCTTCAGCAGCTTCGGCCATCTCAACATCAACGACGGCGTGAGCCTGTTCACCGAGCTGATGTTCACAAACCGGCGCTCGAACCAACTCGCCACACCCGGCACGCTCGGCATCTATCGCCCGATTGTGATTCCCGCATCGAATCCGATCAACCCGACCGGGCAGAACCTCACCTTGTTGCGCCGTCGCCTTGCCGAAACCGGGCCGCGCCAGTTCTATCAGGAGACGAACACGTTCCGCATCGTCACGGGCCTCGAAGGCAAGCTCGGCACGGGCTGGGACTGGAACGTTGCGCTCAACTGGGGCCGCAATACCGGCGTCGAAGGCTCGACCAACGTCGCCAACCTCGATCGCGTCGACCAAACCTTGAACCCGAGCGTGTGCGGCAACGCTCCGGGCGCGGCGATTCCGTGCGGCAACTACTTGGGCTACGGGAACGTCAGCAAGCAGGTGCTCGACTACATCATGTTCAAGACGCGCGACACCGGCGGCAACGACCAGCGCAGCTTGACCGGCAACCTGACGGGCCAGTTGTTCGACCTGCCCGCCGGTGCGGTCGGCTTCGCGACCGGCGTCGAGATACGCAAGGAAAAAGGCTGGCGCGATCCGGACCAGCTCACCCAAATCGGTGCGGCCAACACCAATATCGCGCAGAGCATCGCGGGCGGATACACGGCGAAGGAAGGCTATGCTGAACTCGCCGTGCCGCTGCTTGCGGAGAAGCCGCTCGTCGACATGCTCACGCTCAGTCTTGCCGGCCGCTATTCAAACTTCGATCTGTTCGGCACCGACTCGACCTACAAGCTCGGCCTTGACTGGCAGCTCATGCCGAGCCTGAAGCTGCGCGCAACGCGCTCGACCGCGTTTCGCGTGCCGAGCGTGCCCGAGCTGTTCGGCGGCGTGGCCGAAGGCAACCTGACCACGACCGATCCCTGCAGCAACTGGAGCACGCTGCCGTCCACTTCGGTGATCTATCAGAACTGCAAGGCTTCGGGCGTGCCAATCGGCTACAAGCAGCTCGGCAACACGATCCTGACCACCGTCGGCGGCAACATCAACTTGCAGCCCGAGGATGCGAAGACGTTGACGGTCGGCGCGGTATGGACGCCGCAGTTCGTGCCCGGCCTCACGATGACGCTCGACTACTACGACATCAAGATCAACAACGCGATCCAGAGCATCGCCGGCTCGACCAAGCTTGCGCTGTGCTACAACACACCGGGCCTGAAGCACCCGTTCTGCAGCGCCGCCAATTTCACCCGCGATCCGCTCGGTGGCGAGATCAATTTTCTCTCTTCGCAGCCCATGAACACGGCCAACGAGAATCTACGCGGCGTCGATTGGGGTGCCCTGTACGAGTTCGAGTTCAACGACTTCAAAGGTTCGCTCGACTGGGACGTCACCTATCTCAATCGCTACGACGTGACGCCGTACCAGGGCGCGGCGAAGATCGAATACGCCGGCAAAATCACCGGCGGCCGCGGCAGCTACACGCATTGGCGTTCGTTCGGCGCGTTGAATCTGGCACGCGGAGCGTGGTCGGGCTCGTACAGCCTGCAATACATCGGCAGGGCCGACGACATCAACGCGGCGCCCGGCGACCTGGGCGATCACGCGCCGGCTGTCACCTACCACAACGTCCAGGCCAAGTACGCGTTCGCCCAATCGTTCGACGTCGCTTTCGGCATCGACAATCTGTTCGACAAAAAGGCGCCGTTCATCCAGAGCTACACGGATGCGAATACCGACACGATGACTTACGACCTGCTCGGGCGGCGTTGGTACGCGAAACTCAACTATCGCTGGTGACGACGCACTCCCATCGGCGCCGCGCTATTTCGCGGCGTTGATGGTGAGGGCGCATTGCAAACATTTTCCCAAGGCAGGTTCCCATGAAACCCGCATTCTGGGCACGGCGTGCCCACAAATGGATCGGTTTGATCATCGGCGTCCAGGCGCTGCTCTGGATGGTCAGCGGCGTCTACATGACTTCGGTGTCGCTGGACGTCATCCACGGCGATCATCTGGCAGATATTGACGTCGAGCCGTTGCAGTCGCCATCGCGCTGGCTGGATTCGGCAGCACTCGCCGCACGCTATCCCGATCTGATGGCTTACAAGATCAAGCAGTTCATGGGCAAGGACGCATTCGAGATCCATCACGGCGGCAAAGTGCTGCTGATCGACGCGGTCAGCGGCGCTCAAATCACCCCGCTGGACGAGAGCCGCGTGCGTGCGCTCGCCGCGTCGATGTACCAGGGCGATGCGGCCGTACGCGCTGTCGAGTGGATCACCCAGGCGCCGTCCGAAGTCGCGACACGGCCGGTGCCGATGTGGGCGGTGAGTTTCGCCGACCGCGGCGACACGACGCTGTACTTCTCGCCCGACACCGGCGAGCTGCTCGCGCGCCGCCACGACCTGTGGCGCTGGTTCGATTTCCTGTGGATGTTCCACATCATGGATTATGAGTCGCGTACCGACGTCAACAACAATCTGCTGCGCACGGCCGCGGCGAGCGGATTCGCGTTCGCGGCGAGCGGTCTGTGGCTGCTGTTCTATTCGTTTCGCCGGAGGGCCGCTGCATGACGCCGTGGCTGCGCAAGATTCACAAATGGGTGGGCCTCATTGTCGGCGTGCAACTGTTGCTGTGGACGACGAGCGGTTTCGTGATGAGTCTGCTCGACCACGACGCGGTGGAAGGCAAAGCGTATCGCGCGTCCGCACCCGCCGCGCGTGCCTGGCCGCCGGATGCGCTTGCGCCTGCGCAAGTCGTTGCGGCAGCGGCGACGAAGGTGCAGACCCTGACCACCGGGTGGCTGCTCGACCGGCCCGTTTATCACCTGTCCGACAGCGAAAGCGCGCGCACGGTCGACGCGATGAATGGCGCCGCGATTGAGATCGACGCCACGCTGGCCAGTGCATTGGCCGCGGCCTCGTACGCTGGGCCGGGAAAGCCGGCAACGTCGCAGAGGTTGGACAAGACGCTCGAAGTGCGCAATCACGACGGGCCATTGTGGCGCGTGGATTTTTCCGACGCGAACGACACGACGGTCTATCTCTCCGCGCAGACGGGGCGCGTGCTCGAACATCGCAATAAGACCTGGCGCCTGTTCGACGTGTTCTGGATGCTGCACATCATGGACTACGCCGGGCGCAAGAACTTCAACAATCCGCTGGTCGTCACGATGGCCGTCGGCGGGCTCTGGCTCGCGTTGACCGGGATATGGCTGCTGGTGGCTAGCTTTCATTGGCACGAGTTCGTTCCGCAGCGCTTCCGGCGTCGGCGCGAACTTGCGGTCTACGCACCCGACGGCACGCGGCTGAGCACGCTGGCATCGGCGGTGGGCGACAGCGTGTATGTAGCGATGGCCCGGCAGGGCCTGCATCTGCCTTCCAATTGCGGCGGCGGCCAGAGCTGCGGGCTGTGCGAAGTCCGCGTGCGCGGGGTTGCGCCGCCGCCCACCGCCGCCGATCGCGCGCACCTGACTGGCGCCAAGCTGAAACAGGGCTATCGACTTGCCTGCAATTTGCACCCGTCCGCGGATATGCGCATCGAAGTCGATGCGGGTGCCGGACTGTGGACGCGGCATACGGCGATCGTCGAGCATGTCGACGCGGTCACGCCGTTCCTGCGTGAGATCCGCTTGCGCATGGCGCAGGCCCCAGGGCCCGAGTTTCGCCCCGGCGCCTATGTGCAGATCCACGTGCCGGAATATGCGCTGCAGCGAGCGGACGTCCTTCATCCCGAGCATCATCGCGAGGACTGGGCCGCGCTCGATCTGCCTGCTGCGCTGACGAACAAGAAGCCGGTGCGGCGTTCCTATTCGCTTGCCATGCCGGTGGAGCGGGTGGGCGGATGCTTGATCTTGCTCGCCCGCTTCTCGCCGAATCGCGCGCACGGCAAGCAGTTGCCGGCGGGCAAGGGCTCGACCTGGCTGTACTCGCTCAAGCCGGGCGATCAAGTTCATTTCAGTGGCCCGTTCGGCGACTTCGCGCTCAAGCCTGGCGGTCGTGAAAAAGTGTTCATCGGCGCCGGCGCTGGCATGGCGCCGCTGCGCGCGATGCTGCATGCCTGTCTCGATACGGGCGCGAAGGAGCGCATCCACTTCTGGTATGGCGCGCGCAGCCTGCGCGACACGCCGTATATCGAGGAGATGGAGGCGCTTGCCGCGACGCATCGCAATTTCAGTTGGCATCTCGTCGTTTCGGGCGAAACAAATGCCGCGTTCGCGAGCGCGCAAGGACAAGTGCATGAGGTGGTGCAGGAAATGTTGTTGAGCCGCCATCCCTATTTGCAAGCTTGCGATTTCTATCTGTGCGGACCGCCGGCGATGCTGACTGCGACGCGCGCGCTACTGCGCGAGCTAGGTGTCGCCGAGGAGCAAGTTGCCTTCGACGATTTCAAGATTTGAACGGGTCGGAAGACTGCGCCCCGATTGTGAAGTCTCCACTCCGGATGTGGGAGGGTGCATCACAGTCATAGCCCCGCACAGCTGTCATGGCATTTCTGCCCCGCAAAACAAACGCGCCGGGAAACCGGCGCGTTCGGAACGGATCGAAGAATCACTCGGCGTCGGGTGGCGCCAGAGTGACATGATTGATCCACAGACCGCCCTTGCCGTCGGGTGCGACCCATGTCTCTTCGAATGCACCCTGATGCACCAAGTGGCCCAAGGGCACTTCACCGGCCATCGAATGCTCTTCGGCAGCGGTTACGGCGCTCGTGGTGCTGTAGCTGTTATAGCTGTCGAGGTGCTGGTAGATGATCGCCAGCTCATCATAGTCGTGCTGGTTTGGCGAGGTGCTCGTCGGGCTACTCGAATAGTCCATGCAGGTGTTCTGGGACGAGCCGTCCTCGCTCGTGTGACCCAAACCAAAGGTATGGCCAACCTCTTGACACATCACATGCTTGGCCTCGTTCGCGTCGCCTGCGTAAACGGAGGCATAGCTGTCATTCATCTTGGCCGTGCCTTGCGAGATGTGACCGTTCGCGTCGAGATTGATCGAAGCGAGACCCAGCCAGCCATTCTTCCCATAAGCCGCGTTGCAGACGCGGATTTTACCGGGAACGGCGGAGCACTTGCGGCGCGATTGACTCGTATTGGTGAAGGGCGAAAGCACCAGGTTAAGACTGTTCGACTGCGACCATTGTGATGCAGCAGTTCCGAGCAACGAAGGCCAGTTCGCATTGGTACCCCCCGGCACCGTGCTATCCAGCGTTTGCAAGTTGAAGGATGCTGTAGTGCGAGCCCAGTGATAATTGTTCCAACTGTGCGACGCGCTGGCCGAAAACGAACCCAAGGTAATCGCGGCAGCCACGGCAGCCGCAACAAGATTGCGCATTTTCATGAGGATCCCCAAGAGAAAGCTGAAAGTATGGCCCCCCCTCAGCCCGGTTTTTAGCGCACTCTCGCGCTTCGCTCCTCCCATCGAAAGGTGCGCAAATCATCACCTTCGCAAATCAGCCGTCAAGCCGCGGCGCAACATGGCATTGTGCTTGGTCTGTCAGGGTCGGCGCGCTGTTCGGAATATTTTCGTTAAGCAAGAAATTGGTTCACGTCGAATAAATTGTGCACAGCGTATTCTCATGCTTCCCACTTCGAGGAGAAGTTCCTATGAGCCGCTTCCGCAAAACAACGCAACTTCTTGGCTTCTCGATTCTCGCGCTTGGCATAGCGGCCGGAACGGCTTCCGCGCAAGATACGCGGCCCGCCGACCGCCAGGAACACGCCGCAACGGCAGAACAGATGCAAGGCATGCACGACATGAAGGGCATGGACAACATGCACATGATGTCGGCCAAAGTAGACGCCATCGATCCAAAGACCGGTCTTGTCGACGTGACGTCGAGCGGGATGAAGCTCAAGCTGCATTTTCCGCCTGCCTCGCTCGCGAACGTCAAGGTTGGCGATACCATTACCCTTCATCTCGGGTTTTCCAAGTAACGTCGAATCGATCTCGCGTGCTGGTTGCCGGGGGCTCTCGCTGAGCTTGCGATGAGCCTCCGACAACGCAGTATTCGTGATTAACAGAACGGGTAACTTTGCGTGGCTGGACCGCCTCGCAGACCCGGGGATTGGCTTGCCTTATGCAATTGTCCGTCGCGGAGGGGGCCGCAAGGGGCGAGCTGTCGGGTATGCACTGTCCGCTGGCCCGGTAGTGGGCGTGGATGTTCAAGGAGACACCATGAACGAAGCCGATCATGACAAGCGCAGCGAGCACCACGCGCACGATGACGTACATCCAGCGGCCGGCGGTGGCGCTTCGATTCGAGACGTCGTCTGCGGGATGATGGTTGATCCTGCTACGGCGAAACATCGCCGCCAACACGCGGGAGCGGATTACTACTTCTGCAGCGCGAAGTGCGAAGCGAAATTTGCAGCAGATCCCGAGCAGTACGTGGGCGTGTCACAGGCCGCTGTCGCAAAACCGCCGGTGCCCGCGGCAACGGAAACGATCTATACCTGCCCGATGCACCCGCAAATTCGTCAGCCGACGCCCGGCAATTGCCCGATCTGTGGCATGGCGCTCGAGCCCTTGGTGCCCTCACTCGAAGAGGAGGACACGGGCGAGTTCGACGACATGTCGCGGCGGTTCTGGTGGACACTGCCGCTGACGGCCGTTGTATTCGTGCTTGCGATGGCCGGCCATCGGCTGAATCTACTGTCGCCGGCGGTTCAATCATGGGTCGAGCTGGCGCTCGCCACACCGGTTGTGTTGTGGGGCGCGTGGCCTTTCTTTGTGCGCTTCGTGCAATCGATCACGAACCGCAGCCCCAACATGTGGACCCTGATCGGCTCGGGTGTGGCGATCGCCTATGCCTACAGCGTGGTCGCAACGCTCGCGCCCCAGGTATTTCCGGCGTCGTTCGTCGAGCACGGACGCGTCGGCGTGTATTTCGAAGCGGCCGCAGTGATTACCTCACTGACCCTGCTCGGACAAGTGCTGGAACTCAAGGCCCGCTCGCAAACGTCGGCCGCGATCAAAGCGCTGCTGCAGCTCGCGCCGAAGACCGCTCGACGAATCCGCGCAGATGGTGCCGAGGAAGACGTGCCGCTGGATGCAGTGCAGGCCGGTGACAGCCTGCGTGTGCGCCCCGGCGAGAAAGTACCGGTTGACGGCATCGTCACCGAGGGTTCGAGCTCGGTAGACGAATCGATGCTCACGGGTGAACCTGTGCCGGTTACGAAGCGTCCCGGCGATAAGATCGTCGGTGCCACGCTCAACACGACTGGCGCCCTCATCATGCGCGCCGAGCGCGTGGGTGCGGAGACGATGCTGTCGCAGATCGTGCTGATGGTCGCACAGGCGCAACGCTCGCGCGCGCCGATGCAACGCATGGCCGACGCGGTCGCCGGCTGGTTCGTGCTCGCGGTGCTCGCCATCGCCGTCGTCACGTTTCTCGTCTGGGGCTTCTTCGGACCGGAACCGAGCTGGGTGTATGCGCTGATCAACGCACTCGCGGTGTTGATCATTGCGTGTCCTTGCGCACTCGGGCTTGCCACGCCGATGTCGATCATGGTCGCCACGGGCAAAGCGGCGAACTCCGGCATCTTGTTCCGCGATGCGGCGGCGATCGAGGCGATGCGCACGATTGACACGCTCATCGTGGACAAGACCGGCACTCTGACCGAAGGTAGGCCGGCGTTCGACCGCTGCGTGCCGGCGCCCGGCTTTGCCGAAGACGATGTGCTGCGTGCCGCGGCGAGCCTCGACCAGGTATCCGAACATCCGCTCGCGCAAGCGATTGTCGCCGAAGCCAAGCGCCGGAAGTTGGTGCTGAGCAAACCGGTCGGATTCAATTCCGAAACCGGCATCGGCGTCAAAGGCGAGATCGACGGGCGACCCGTGTTGCTCGGTAACTCCACGCTGATGGAGCAAGCCCGGATCGACCTCGTGCCGCTGCGCGAAGACGCCGAGCGTCTGCGCCAAGACGGTGCGAGCGTCATGCATCTTGCCGTGGACGGCAAGCTCGCCGGGCTCCTTGCGGTATCCGATCCGATCAAAGCCAGCACGCCGGACGCGCTCAAGGGCCTGCGCGATGCCGGCATCCGCGTGACGATGGCGACAGGCGACGGCTGGACGACTGCGCGTGCCGTGGGTTCGCGACTTGGCATTGACGAGGTCGTCGGTGAAGTCAAACCAGCCGACAAGGTCGCACTCGTCGCCAAGCTCAAAATGGAGGGCCATAAAGTCGCCATGGCCGGCGATGGCATCAACGATGCGCCGGCGCTCGCACGTGCGGATGTTGGCATTGCGATGGGTACGGGCACTGATGTCGCGATGAACAGCGGTCACGTAACGCTCGTGAAAGGAGATTTGCGCGGCATCCTTCGTGCGCGCGTGCTGTCCGAGCAGACGGTGCGCAACATGCGCCAGAACCTGGGCTTCGCGCTCATCTACAACGCGCTCGGCATCCCGATTGCTGCCGGCGTGCTGTATCCGTTCACCGGACTGTTGTTGTCGCCCGTCATTGCGGCGCTCGCAATGAGTTTCAGTTCGGTCTCCGTGGTCGGCAACGCCTTGCGTCTGCGCCGAACGCACGACGGCTGACCGCTATGTTGAACCCACGCCAGCGGGCGCATTTGTCAAAGGAGGTGCGCGATGTCTTCCCACGAACATACTCAGTCCGGCACACCTGGGATCGGCCCGTATGGCCGATTCATCGCAATGGTCGCTCTCTCGTTCATTGCGATGTACATCCTGATGTACGCGATGGTCAATTCGGTCGCGAACGTCTACAACAACCTGAATGAGTTCTACATGGCGGGACTGATGGCCATGCCGATGGCGGTCATCGAACTGTTACTGATGGCGGCGATGTATCCGAACAAGCGGCTCAACGCGATATTGGTCGGCGCTGCTATCGTTGTGGGGTTGCTGTTCTGGTTCAGCATTCGGAATCAGGCCGCTATTTCAGAGCAACAGTTCCTGCGTTCGATGATCCCGCACCACGCCAGCGCTCTCCTCATGTGTCGTCAGAACGCCTTTGCAGATCCGGACCTTCGCCGACTCTGCGGCGAGATCATCGAGTCCCAGCAGCGTGAAATCGATGAGATGAAGGCAAAATTGCGATAGATCCGTCAGCAAGGCGCCATGCTGAAGTGCTCAAAAGCTGCTGCGCTCCGCCAGTGAATAATGACGGGCTGAACTGAGGCGTAGCGCGTGGACAGCTTTCCGTACCAGTCAGCATCTCAAAGAGCGCTCACTTACTGCTAAGGCGGGATAATTCACGCATGATCCTGCGTATGGTTGCAGCACTGGTTCTGCTCATCGGCTCGATGTCGATTGAAGCCGCGTCGCGAACGGTTACCTTGTCCATCCCGGGGATGGATTGCCCCACCTGTCCGATCACGATCAAGAAAGCGCTGACCGCCGTGCCTGGCGTCAGCAAAGCCGAGGTGCGTTTCGAGAGCCGACAGGCTGCCGTCACATTCGACGATTCGAGGACTGCTCCGGCGGAACTGATTCGGGTGACGACAGACGCCGGCTATCCGTCGAAAGTGCTCGAGCCCATGCCATGACCGACCTTGTACTGAAGTCGACATTGACCTGCCCGCAGTGCGGCCACGCCGCGATCGAAACGATGCCAACCGATGCCTGCCAGTGGTTCTACGATTGCCTGTACTGTGGAGCGCTGCTCAAACCCAAGCCGGGCGATTGCTGCGTATTCTGCTCGTATGGCTCTGTGCCGTGCCCTCCCATTCAAGAGAACGGTTCGACGAGCGCGTGTTGTGCAGGAAAAGCAGCTCCGAGACCTTCAGCAAACGAGCACAACTTGCAGTGTAAACCGAGTGGACCTCGTTGAACGGGCCACTCAGAAAATCTGGACAGATAGGACGTGGCATCACAGGGCAGCGAGTTGAAATTGTATAACCCTGCGTGTCGCGGTTAGAGTTTGTCCCATGGATCGCGCTCTGCCGCCGCTGATCACTCGCTTGCGCCGTCGCCTGTTGGCTGCGGCGTGGTTCGGTGTGTTTGCGATCCTGTTCAAAATCAGCATGGCAATGGCCTGTTTCGGTGACGGCGTCCAGCGCGACGCGGGCGCAGCATCGACTGTCACGACGACCACCGCCGCAGCTAGCGTGGCGATTGCGGACTCTTCCAGCGACGGCGTCGAGACGCCGTGCTGGCATGCCGGAGCCGGCGGTTGCCATTGCGGCTGTTTGCATGGGTCTGCGTTGCCGGTAGCCCTAGTTGTTTTGTCGCCGCCTTTCTCCGGCTTTGCGCTGCCTCCGGTAACGCCAACGCCGTTGCTCACGCCGCGCGAATCTACGCTGCGCCCTCCGATCGTCTGACGTCGTACCGCAGGTGCCTTCCGCCGTTGGCGGCAGGTTTTGGTCGACTCAGAGGGTTTTTGCATGTCCCCGTTTTTATTGGCGCGACGGTTTGTCGCGCAATCCGCCTTGGCAATGGCGGTGTGTATCTCCAGTCTGGAGCCGTCGTTCGCCACCGAACCCGGTGATTTGGCGCCGGTTCGCCAAGCGTTGCGAACCGCATGGCAGCAGCACCCCAGCTATCAAGCTACCGAAGCTCAAATCAACGCGGCCCGCACCCGGCTCGATGCGGCCGGCCAACCGCTCTACAACCCGGAACTTCAACTGACCCGAGACAACGGCGGTGAGGAGAAGACCGTCAGCGCCGGCATGAATCTGACGTTGGATTTGAGTGGCAAGCGCCGCGTGCGCCGCGATGCGGCCGACGCCAGGCTCGATCTGGCGACCGCAGAAGCCCATCTGCGGCGGCGTGATTTCGCGAGGTTATGGCTCATTGGCTGGGCGGATCTTCAGGCTACCCAATTGCAGGTCGCGACCGGCGAGCGTCGACTTGCACTGATCACGCGTTTTTCGGGATTGGCCGAGAAGCAGTTCACTACCGGCGATATTTCCGGGCTGGAGCGCGACCTCGCGCTGCTTGCACGCGATGAAGCCCAGGCCGAGCAAGCGCAATGGCTGGCCGACCAGGCGGAGGCCGAAGCGAAATTCCGCAGCGTCGGAGGCAACCCGGACACAATCGCCTCATTCGATCTGCCTGCCGGGGGACTACCGGCACCGGAGCCCGCAGGGGACCTGCAGGCACTGCCGGACTGGCAGGTAGCGCAAGCGACGGCGACGGCAACCGAACGTGAAGTTGCGGTCGCTCGCCGCAATCGCGTGGCCGACCCCACCGTGGGCGTGTACGGCGGACGCAAGGAGTATCGCGCGGGCGGCCCTACGGACAGGGTGTACGGCGTAACCGTGACGATTCCCTTGTTCGTGCGCAATTCCTATCGCGCCGAAGTGGTCGCCGCCCAAGCCGAGGCCGACGCGGCGCACGCCGAATTGCAGCGTGTGCGGCTGGAACTGGAGGCCGAGCGCCGTCGCGCTGTGGACAGCTATGCCGCGGCGCGTAGCGCATGGTCCGGCTGGAAGCGCAGCCGCGGCACCGACGTGACACGCCGTGCCGATCTGCTTGAACGCTCCTGGCGCCAAGGTGAGCTGTCCACCACCGAGTATCTGTTGCAACTCAAGCAGACGCTCGACACGCAATTGGCCGGCGCGAAGCTGCAAGCGCGCGTTTGGCGTACCTACACCGACTATCTCGCTTCCAGCGGCCGTCTCGAGGACTGGGCCGCATTGGAGCGCAATCCATGAGAACTTCGACGATGACCTACCGATGGAAATTGCTCGCGCTGTTAGCGACCTTGCTCGTATTGGCCGCCTGTTCCAAGGCCCCCGAAACCGCGTCCGCGAAATCCGCACCCACGGCCAATGCCAAAGCAACCGAACATTCGAGCAAGGACGAATCGAGCAAGGAATCCGAGAACTCCCGTGCGGTGAAGATGGATGAAGCCGCCCTCAAGGCGGCCGGAATTCAGTTGACGGTGGTGCAGCCCTCGGTCTCGGGCGAGCAACTGCGCGCGCCAGGCGAAGTGCTCGACAACGCCTACGGCACGACGCTGATCACCCCGCGCGTGGAAGCGCTGGTGGTTCGACGTCAAGCCAAGCTCGGCGACGAGGTGAAGGCCGGCACGCCCTTGGTGACCTTGGCCAGCGTCGCCGTCTCCGATGCGCAAGCGGAACTGCGCATCGCCGAACAGGAGTGGCAGCGTGTTTCCGCGCTTGGCCCGGAGGCCGTGTCCGGCCGCCGCATCAGCGAGGCAAAGGTGGCCCTCGATCGTGCCCGGGCCAAGGCGCAAGCCTACGGTCTGCCCGGTGCGGCAACCGGCACAGTGAATGGGCAATTCACGTTGAGTGCGCCGCATGACGGCCGCATCACCGAAGACAATTTCGTGGTCGGCGAACGTATCGAACCGGGGCGGACGCTCTACCGTCTGGTGGACGAGTCCATGGTGTGGGTGGACGCCAAACTGCCTTCCGGCGCCGCGCCTCGTGTCGTTGTTGGCAGCCAGGCCACAGTGGTGGTCGGCGGTCAGCGCATGGCCGGCAAGGTGTTGCGCACCGCGCACCGCACCTCAGAAACGACGCGCAACGCGGTGGTCCGTATCGAAGTACCGAACACCGACGACCGCCTGCACGGCGGCGATTTCGTCGATGTCTACCTGGATGCCGAAGCCGGAACCGGTTCGCGCGCGGCGCTGGCGGTTCCCACGGCGGCACTGGTGCAGTTCCAAGGCGACACCGTGGTCTTCCGCAAGAGTGCGGGCGACATGCTGGAGGCCGTTCCGGTTCGTGCCGGCGCCGTGATCGGCGATATCACCGTCATCGAGGAAGGGCTCAATCCGGGCGATTCGATTGTGGCCAGCGGCGCCTTTGCGCTGAAGGCGCAGCTTCTCAAATCGCAGTTGGGAGAAGAATGATGAACATCCTCCTGACTGATCGATGCAACGGGGGTGCACCATGCTGAATCGCTTGGTCGAACTTTCGTTGCGCTACAAATTTCTGGTGCTGATCATCTTCGCGGTCGTGGCGTTCCTCGGGTTCAGCGCCGTGCGTACGGTCCCGATCGATGCCTTTCCGGATGTCACGCCGGTACAGGTCAACGTCTATACGGAGTCGCCGGGCTTGGCCGCCGAGGATGTGGAGCGATTGCTGACCACACCGGTCGAGTCGGCGCTGGCCGGCTTGCCCAAAGTGCAGGAAATCCGCTCGGTCAGCTTGTTCGGCTTGTCATACGTGTCGGTCTATTTCGAGGACGACATGAACATCTACTTCGCCCGACAACTGGTCAACGAGCGCCTTCAAGAGATCGGTGATCGGCTGCCCGCGGGTTACGGCAAGCCAGGCATGGGTCCGAACACGTCCGGCCTAGGCCAAGTCTATTGGTACACGGTCGAGCGAGCGCCTGGTGTAAACAAGGATCAGGTCACCGACATGGATCTGCGTACGTGGCAGGAATGGACGGTCCGCCTGATCCTGCGCACCGCACCGGGCGTGGACGACGTGACGTCCTGGGGCGGCGGCGAGCGCCAGTTCCAGGTGCGCATCGATCCGCAGCGCTTGTACGCGCGCGGCCTCGGATTTGGCGACGTGATCAAGGCGATCCCGGAGAACAACGGCCAGGTCGGCGGCAATGTGATGGACGTGGGGCGCGAGCAATTTTTGGTTCGCGGTCTGGGCTTGTTGAAGTCGGCGCAGGACATCGGCGCGATCGTGCTCAAGTCCGAACACGGCGTCCCGGTGTATGTGCGCGACGTGGCTACGGTGACGGAGGCTCCGGCGCCGCGCTTCGGTGCCGTGACCCGAGATGGCGAGGAAGTCGTCATGGGCCAGGCGCTCGCCCGCATCGGCGAGAACGCAAAAAATGTAGTCGAGGCAGTCAAGGGCAAGCTTGATATCGTGCGCGCGGCGTTGCCCAAGACCATGGTGCTTAAACCGATCTACGAGCGCACCGATCTCGTCAACAAGGCGGTCAGCACGGCGGTACGGGCGCTAATCGAGGGTTCGATTCTTGTCGCCATTATTCTGTTCCTGTTCCTTGGCGAAATACGCTCGGCGATCGTCGTCATCGTGACCTTGCCGCTGGCCATGCTGATTGCCTTCATCGGCATGAACAAGTTTGGCCTGTCGGCCAATTTGATGTCGCTCGCGGGCCTGGCCATTGGTATCGGCATGATGGTGGACGGCGCCGTAGTCATGGTGGAGAACGCATTTCGCATCATGGCCGAACGTCTGGAGCACGGCGAGAAGGTCGATCGAACCGCCGCGGTGCTCACGGCGGCCAAGGAAGTCGCCAACCCGATCGCGTTCGCGATCATCATCATCATCGTGGTCTTCCTGCCGTTGTTCTCGCTGGAAGGCCTGGAAGGCAAGATGTTCAAGCCAATGGCGTTCAACATCGCCTTCGCGATGGCCGGCTCGCTGATCCTGAGCCTGACCCTGATACCGGTGCTGGCGTCCTTGATTCTCAAACCGAAGGAAGAGCGCGATACCTGGCTGGTCGCGCGAGTAAAGCGAATCTATCGCCCCCTTCTGGACAAGGCGCTGACGCACAAAAGGACCGTCGTGGTCAGTGCGCTCGCCGCGCTGGTGGGGGGCTTGGCCCTCTTCCCCTTCCTGGGCAAGGAATTCATGCCGCAACTGCAGGAAGGCTCGATCATGTGGCGCGTGACCGGTATTCCCTCGACCTCGCTCAACGAGTCGATCCGCACGAGCAACGTTATCGCGCAGGCATTCAAGCAATTTCCCGAGGTGGAAACCACGCTGGCGATGATCGGCCGTGCCGAAAAAGGCGAGACCGCAGACGTCAACTACATGGAAATCTACACGGCCCTCAAGCCGGAGCGCGAATGGACCCGCGGCCGCAACATCAAGCAACTGGAAAGCGCGATGCAAGAAACGCTGGAAAAAGTCGTGCCCAACGTAGTGCCGAGTTACACCCAGCCAATCCAGATGCGCGTCGAGGAGCTGATCTCCGGCGTGCGCGCCACCCTGGCGCTGAAACTGTACGGCGAAGACCTTGCGCAGCTGGACAAGCTCAGTGCGCAGATCAAGACGGCTTTGAGCAAAGTTCCGGGCGTGGCCGATCTGGCCTTGGAAGCGAATGTGGGCAAACCCCAAATCCGCATCGCGGTAAACCGAGAGGAATTGGCGCGACACGGCATGAACGCCGAGGACGTGTTGACCCTCGTGCGCAATGGCCTTGGTGGCGAGCCTGTCAGTGTGCTGCTCGACGGCGTGAAGCGCTTCGATATTGCGGTGCGTTTGGACGATGCCACGCGCGATTCGGTTGAGGCGTTGCGCCGCATCCCGTTGCGCACCTCGACCGGCGCGGTGGTGCCGTTGTCCGAAGTGGCGGACGTCAGCGTCGCCGAAGGGTTCTCGTTCGTGCGCCGCGAACAGTTGCAACGCTACGCGGTGATCCAGATGGACGTGCGCGGCCGCGACGTGGACGGATTCGTGAAGGACGCCAATGTTGCGATTGGCCAGCAGGTCAAACTGCCGCCCGGCTACTGGGTGGAATGGGGCGGCGCGTTCGAGAACCAGCAGCGCGCTTTGGCCAAGCTGGCGCTGATCGTACCGATCACGATCTTCTTCATTTTCGTGTTGCTCTATACCGCGTTCAACTCGATCAAGTACGCCACGCTTATCATCGCCAACGTGCCGTTCGCCACGATCGGCGGCCTCGTCGCGTTGTTCGTCACCGGGCAGTATCTGTCCGTGCCTTCGGCGATCGGCTTCATTGCAGTGTTCGGCGTGGCCATGCTCAACGGTATCGTGCTGGTGAGCTTCCTCAACGAATTGCGTGACAAGGGGTTGTCGCCGCGCGATGCCGTGGTGCAAGGCACGGCACTGCGCCTGCGTCCGGTGCTGATGACCGCGAGCGTCGCCATCCTGGGACTCGTGCCGATGCTCCTGTCCACCGGGGTGGGTGCCGAGACTCAGCGCCCGTTGGCGACCGTGGTGGTCGGCGGCTTGATCAGCTCGACGTTGCTGACGCTGATATTGCTGCCCGTGGTTTACGAATGGCTCGAGTCGAGAGCCGAGCGCAATGCTCAGGAGAGTTCGTGATGAAACAAATCAAAGCATTTATCCATCGCAACCGGGTTTCTGATCTGATCCATAGTTTGGAAGCCGCAGGGTTCCACCAACTCAGCCTGATCGACGTCAAGGGCCTGCTCCGCGCACTTCGTGCGCGCGAGCAGGAATACTCGGTCGAGCTCGGCGACAAGGTGATCAGCGAAGTCCAGATCGAGGTGTTCTGTGAGGACGCCGATGTGGGTCGCGCCGTGGACATGATTCGGAGCCTCGGGCGAACCGGTCACTCCGACGCCGGCTGGATTTACGTCAGTCCGATAGAGCAATCGATACCTATCAGCAAGGCCTCGTAGCCACGCCTACGATAGCCAAAAGGAAGCCTACCGTATCGCGGCGAGCCGATTCGTCGCGATTCTCGACGCGGCAGCCGTTACTCCTCACTGGAATCAGGAAAAACCCATGAGCACGGGACACGATCACGGTACAAGCGAGGTCAAGCACGAACAACCCCTATGGTGGGCACTGGGCTTGACGGCGGTATTTCTGATCGCCGAAGTCGTCGGCGGTCTCATGACCAACAGCCTGGCGCTGCTGTCGGATGCGGCACACATGATGACCGACGTGATTGCGCTCGCGATTTCGTTGATTGCCGTGCGCCTGAGTCGGCGCCCCGTGGACGCCCGCCGTACCTATGGCTACGCCCGCATGGAGGCGATCGGGGCGATGGTCAACGGTAGCCTTCTGTTCCTCGTCGCCGGCTACATTCTGTGGGAAGCCATCGGTCGCTTCCGCCAGCCACCCGAGGTTGCGTCAACCGGCATGCTCGTGATCGCCGTGCTGGGACTCGTCGTCAACCTGGTTTCGATGCGTCTGCTCAGCGCCGGCAGCGGAACCAGCCTCAATGTGCGCGGTGCCTATCTGGAGGTGTGGAGCGATATGCTCGGCTCGGTCGGTGTGCTGATTGCCGCCGCCTTGATCAAGCTTTTCGATTGGACGCTTGCCGACCCGATCATCGCCGTGCTGATTGGGCTGTGGGTCCTTCCGCGGACCTGGACGCTGTTGCGCGAGGCGGGTCATGTCCTGATGGAAGGGGTGCCCGCAGGGATCGACATCGAAGCGCTTCGTACGGAGATGCTCGCGCAGGCCGGTGTCGATCAGATACATGACCTGCATGTCTGGTCGTTGGGTTCAAATCAGCCTGTGCTGACCGCGCATGCGGTTCTGCGGGCCGGTGCGGATGCCGATCAGGTACGCGGGACGCTGGCCGAAATGTTGGAGAAGCGTTTCAATGTGCATCACGCGACCTTGCAAATCGAGTCCGCGCCTTGCGGAGAAGATCACGGCCACGCGTGAAGTACGGTCGCACTGCCGGAAACCCGGAAATGACTCCGCCACCAGCAATCCATCGGCTACCCAGCATGGCCAGCGCTGCCACGCCGAGGGCGCCCAGCATGTCACCCGGATAATGCACCCCTAAATAGACGCGCGCCCAAGCCATCGGCAATCCCAGCAGCGCGATTCCGATGCCCCATGGTCGGGCACGTCGATCGAGCAACAGCACGCCCGCCACAACCCATTGCAGAGTCAGATGATTGCTGGGGAAGCTGGCCGTTGCCGCATGAGCCAACCACGCCTGACCCACACCGGCGACAAACGGTCGTGGGCGGTCCCAGGCGAGGCCGATAAGGCCGTTGATCAACACGGCGATAGCAGCGAAGACCACTGCACGCACGACGACACGGCGATAACGACCGGCCGAGAGCCACCACGCACAGATCAACAAACCCGCCGTCAGCACCGGCGTGCCCTCAGCTAATCCCAAGGCTATCCACATCACAGTCGGCGATGGTGCGGCCGTGGGGTGAATCCATTGGAAGACGCAGACATCGAACGACTGCAAAGATCTCCAGACCTCTGACAAACTCATCGCGGAGCGTCACGCTCGGCGTGTGCAGCTGCTGCACGCGCCTCTCCGGCCTCGCGCAAGATACTCACGGCTTCCTTGAGCACGTAGAGCGCAATGGCCGCTCCGATGACCAGATCCGGCACCGGGCTGCGGAGCGCCCACACGAGGCATCCTGAGGCAATTACCGCGAGATTGGCGATAACATCGACCCGCGTGAACAGCCAAGTCGCCCGCAAATGCACTTCGCCTTGGCGGAAACGTCCAAGGAGGCGCAGTACCGTCGCATTGACGATCAGCGAGACGAAGGCGATCGCTATCATCCATCCGCCGTCCGGGTGACTCCCCATCACACCACGCCATGCGACGCCGGCGACCACGCTCAGCCCAAGCAGGAGTAAGAGGGTGCCGCTCAGAGTGGCTGCGTTGGCCTTGAAGCCCGCACTGCGCTGCCACGCCGCCAGTGCGATGCCGTAGGCGCTCGCATCGGCCAGCATGTCCAGCGCGTCGGCGATCAAGCCCATCGACTGCGCGACCAGACCCACGACGGAACCGATCGCGAACATCGTGGCATTCAAGCCGAGCGCGAGACGTAGAACGCGCCGTTCCGCTTCATTGGTCGCTTCGGCGTGGCAACTGCAATCGCTCATGTGCGATCGCCTTCCATGCGGACAGGAATCTGCGCCGACGCCTCAGGCGATAGAGCGTCCCTGCCGCGAAGCACGTTGAATACAAACCCGGCAACCAGCACCACAATGACGGCGACCTGAGCCAGTAGCGATTGCCAGGTCGGATAGATACCGAGTAGTTCGATGTGCGGTACCGGCGAGGTGGTCACGGAGATCCAGCCCGCTTCCTGCAGTGCGGCGACGCCTTTGCCGGTGAGGACGATGGCGAGCACGGCAATCAAGCCGGAGCTCACCGAGAAAAATTTTCCGATAGGCAATCGACGACTGGTACGGAGCAAGATCCCGGCGATCAGACCCAGCACGACGGCGCCGGCCGCGATACCACTCAACAGCCAGACTTCTTGTCCCTCGCTCCATAGTGCGGCGTAGAACAGGATCGTCTCGAACACCTCCCGGTAGACCGAAAGGAAGGCGAGACCGAACAGGAACCATGCTGACCGCTGACTGAGTGCGAAGGCCATCTTCTCTTTCAGGTAGGCCTGCCATCGGCCGCCAATGCTCTTTTGATGCATCCAGAGACCGACGCTGAGCAAGACCGCTGCCGCGAACAGCGACGAGAAGCCTTCGGTCAGCTCACGCCCGGCGCCACTGATCGAGACGGCATAGCGGGCCAGCGCCCAGGTAATCCCGCCGATCAGGAGAGCGAGAATCCAGCCCGCGTGCACGTAACGCACCGCGTGGTGCCGATCCGCTTTGCGCAGAAAAGCCAACAGCGCGACCACGACCAGCAACGCCTCCAGGCCTTCGCGAACCAAGATCGTGAACGCGCCCAGGAAGGTGGCGGCGGGGTCGCCCGCGGCGTCAGCCGTGACGTCTTGTGCCCGTGCAAGCAGAGCATCTGCTTCTTGAGCTTGCCGTGTCGCGGCGTCCGCCGATCCCACGCGCGCGACCGTGGTGCGATAGGCCCCCATCGCCGTTTCCAGCTGAGCGCGCAGCGCACTATCGCGCGCATTGAGTTGGGGTTCGACCGGCTCGACACCATCGAGGTAGGCCGACAGTGCAAGTTGCGTGGCACCCATTGCATCGCCAGCGCGATACGCGGCCAAGCTCGCCGCCAGCCGCCCGCGGGCCAGCGCTAGCCCCGTCAACGATTGCTGGACGGCATCAGGATGTGCGCGCAGGTAACCGACAATGGCGCGTGCACGCTCAACGCCGAGTGTCGGCATCAGTTGTGCCACACGGGTTTGCGACAACTCCTTCAGGCTGGCAATCTGCCCGCGCGACGTCATGTCATGCGACCAGGGCGCAGCACCGACCGGACCTTCGTGGGTGTATGCCAACGTACCCACGTAGTAAGCCAGTGCCCAGCGATCATCCGACGACAAATGCGCCGCGTAGCTCGCCATCGGCGTACCTTCTACGCCTTGGCTGATCGCCTCGTATAGCGATAGCGTGCTGCGCTGATCCGCGCGCGTCTGGTCGGTAAAGTTCACCGGCCGCGGATTAAGTTGCAAGCCTGCGGGGCCATCACCTTGACCCGTCGCGCCGTGGCACATGGCGCACTGACTTTGATACAGCGCCGCGCCCCGCGCCAGATCAGGTGCTTGATTGGGCGCAGTGGGAACCGGGTATGCCTTGAGCAGCGCATCGGCTAGAGCATGGGCCTCTTGCGCCACCTCCGTGGGCGAGGCCTTCGCCTCAACGGAAGCGATAAGCGCGTCGGCTTGGGCCGCAAGGGCGGCGGAGGCCGGCGTCGGCGGAAGTGACCGAATGCGATTGCGCGCACTGGTGGAGAACTCGCGCATCTCGGCGTATTCGGGAGCACTCAGCACTGCGCCATTCTTGACCGCACCCGCGTAATCGGTCGCGAGGTAATCGAGCATCTGCCAGGTTTGTGGCACGGTCGAACTGACCTCCTGGGCCCGAACCGGCAAGGTCGTTACCGCAGCCAACAGAAGGATGGCCATCGGCAGTTCACACCCAATATTGCGAATGCGAGTCGTTATCATTGATGCAGTATAGCCGGGGGAACGGCTACTGCGAATCCTTCAACGGCAAGCTCGGAGACGCCGCACCGGAGACTATTTTATCCAGAGCACTTCCATACAGGTCACTCGGGCGAAGCATCGAACGACCGTCACAGAAGGTGGCAAGCAAAGGATGCTATTTCGTTTTCCTCTGAAATATACTTCCGGGAGAGATGCCGATCAGCGAGATTGCGCGCAAGACAAGCCTGTCTCGCAACCCGATGAAAAAGTGGTTGAAGGCGCAAATACGCGCCGAGTTGAAGTACGAACGCCGAACGGGATCTCCAGCTGAACCGGCTCAGTTCTGCGCGCAAACCAACATCGAGTCCTTATGGGCGTCTAAACCCACATGTGGAATGATACGCTTGTGCATGGCCTGCCTCCGCGAATTTGCGTTGTTTCCTGTGGGGCCAACGGTGTGGCGCTGCGCGCTCGCGCGCACAATCCACGGTACCGCGGCGGCGGGCCGCTTGGAACCAAGCCATTCTGTCTAGGTCAACACGATAAACGCTCGGCCGGTTCGGCAATAGCCATTGGCAGTATCCTCGCTGGCTTCATGGTCCAGTACCCGCCAGCGCCCACGTATCGACGGATGCGGGATTCGGTTATGCCGCTTGGCGTTTAATCGATACTATCTTCGCGCCGGTGCGGAGCGTGTCCAAGTAGTCGGCCCATGTTTGCATCAATTTGATGCGTTCAGGCATGTGCTGTGCCTTGTTATAAATCCCTGCAATGCCGCGCTCGCGATGTGACAGTTGTCGCTCTATCGCTTCAGGAAGAAATCCCATTTCGTTCAGCGCGGTGCTTGCGGTATGTCGGAAACCGTGTGGTTGAATCGTGTTCGTATCGAAGCCCATGCGCTTGAGCGCGGCGTTCATTGTCGCGTCTGACATGGGTAAGCCGCGATTGCGAACGCCAGGAAACATCAGCCGGCAGTCCCCCGTAAGCGCATGAAGCTCCCGTAGTATCTCGACGGTCTGCGTGGCTAAGGGGACAAGGTGCGGCGGTGAATCGCGGTCAAGCTTTGCCGCCTTGGCCAACTTCATGCGACGCGCCGGGATCGTCCATAGCGCGCTGTCTAAATCTACCTCAGCCCATTCGCCTTGGCGCAGTTCTCCCGGGCGCAAGAACAGCAGCGGGGCCAATTTGAGCGCACAAGTAGTGACATAATGACCGGTAAACCCGTGAATGGCGCGTAGTAATTCGCCGAGCAGCTTTGGGTCGGTGATGTGTGCGAAGTGCTTCTTGCGATGCGCAGGCAGGAAGTCGGCCAAAGCATGTGCTGGATCTCGCTCGGCACGTTCGTGAGCGACCGCATAGCGGAATACGCAACTCATCGTCTGGCGCACCCGGTGAGCGGTATCCAGATTGCGATGCTTCACGATACGATCGAGGATTCCGCGTATCTCAACGGTACCGACCTCGGTAATGGGTAGTTTGCCAATCCACGGAAAGCAGTGATTGACTAGCCGCCCGCGTTCCTTGATTTCGTTTTTCTCTGTCCAGTCGTGTCGCTTCAGTTCCAGCCATTCCAGCGCCACAGCCTCGAACGTGTTCGCCCCCAAGATACGTGCTCTCAGAGCCTCAGCTTTGCGCTCAGCGCTCGGATCCATGCCCTGAGCGATCAGTTTTCTCGCTTCGTCCCGCTTTTCGCGAGCAATCTTCAATTGGGTTTCGGGATAGGTGCCGAGGCTCAGCCTTTTTTCCTTTCCGATATGACGGTATTTCAGGCGCCACCACTTGCCGCCGCTTGGGGCAATTTCCAAATACAGGCCGCCACCATCGAACATGCGGCGAGTCTTTGTGGTTGGCTTTGCTTGGCGGATCGCGGTGTCAGTCAGGGGCATAGCGTCCAGTCTCCGGAAGTTGCCCCCAGTGCAGGGAGCTGTGGCCCCCAAAATTGCCCCCAGTTGCCCTAGGCTGTCAATAGATGCTGTCGGATCATCATGGATGCAATAGACGTAAAAAGACCCGCTACTAGGCGGGTCTTTGGTGCCCCTGGGACATCTCTGGATCACGACATCGATACGAAGTGGTGGGCAGTACAGGGATCGAACCTGTGACCCCTACCATGTCAAGGTAGTGCTCTACCGCTGAGCTAACTGCCCAATGTTGCGGAAGGCGGCGGTGGCGCCTTCGAGGGGGCGCAAGAATAGCGGAACGGCTGCACTTCGGCAACCTTTTCCGCCGCTCCGGGCGCAAACGCCGCAGTACTTCAGTCGGCTTTCCTGATCGCGACGACCGAATTGAGTCCGCCGAACGCAAACGAGTTGCTCAGCACGGCCTTGACCGCTTTCTCGCGGGCGACGTTCGGCACGTAGTCGAGATCGCAGGCGGGGTCGGGGTCGATGAAGTTCGCCGTCGGCGGAATGATGCCGTGCTGCAAGGCGCCGATCGCGGCGACGAGTTCGACCGCGCCCGCGGCGCCGAGCGCGTGGCCGTGCATCGATTTTGTCGACGAAACCGCAAGGCGGTCGGCATGCGCGCCGAAGACGCGGCGGATCGCCTTCGTCTCGGTCGGATCGTTCGCCGGCGTCGCCGTGCCATGGGCGTTGATGTAGCCGATCTCGGACGCATCGAGGCCGGCGTCCGTGAGCGCGTTCTGGATCGCGCGCGCGACCATCGGCTCGGACGGGAACACCATGTCGGCCGCGTCGGCCGAGGTGCCACTGCCGGCGAATTCGGCGAGGATCGTCGCGCCGCGCTTGCGCGCGTGCTCGTATTCCTCGAAGACGAAGATGCCGGCGCCTTCGCCGAGCACCATGCCGCGGCGCTGTTTGCAGAACGGCCGGCAGGTGTCGTCGGCGGTGATGCGCATCGCTTCCCAGGCCTTCATCGTGGTCACGGTGACGCAGGCTTCGGTGCCGCCGGTCACGGCGAAATCGACTTTGCCGCTGCGGATCAGGTCTGCCGCCTGGCTCATCGCGTGATTGGCCGAGGCGCAGGCGCTGACGACGGCGAACGTCGGGCCGTTGAGGCCGTATTCGATGCCGATGTGGCAGGCCGGCGCATTGGCCATAATGCGGATGATCGTGAGCGGATGCAGGCGCGGGTTCTTGTCGCCCCAGAAGCGCTTCGACTGTTCGGTATGCGTGGTTTCGCCGCCGACGCCGCTGCCGACGATGCAGGCGGTGCGTTCGCCGCGGCCATCCGCACGGAAATCGAGTCCGGACTGGGTGACCGCTTCGCGCGCCGCGATCACGGCGAACTGTGAGACGCGATCGAGTAGCGGCAGACGCTTGCTGTCGATATGCACCGTCGGATCGAAGCCGTGCACTTCGGCGGCGATCTTGACGTTGAGCTGCTCGGTCGGGATCGTTTCGATCGGGCCGATGCCCGAACGGCCCTCGGCCAGAGCGGCCCAGGTCGCGGGCGCGGTATGGCCGAGCGCGGTGATCGCGCCCATGCCGGTGATGGCGACACGTCGTTGATTGCTCACTGGGAAATTCTTGCTGATTCGGTCGGCTTTACGCAGCCGGTGTGCCGTCCGCGGGTTTTTCCGCGACGAGCTTTTCGACGGCTTCGACCAGACCCCTGACCGATTCGGTGTCGAAGTTCGGATCGCGGTCGGGCAGGGAGATTTTGAACTGGTCTTCGATTTCGAAAATGATCTGCACCGCGTCGAGCGAGGCGATCTCGAGGTCCTTAAGAGTCGAATCGAGCGTGATCTTGCTCACGTCGATGTTGGCTTCCTTGGCGATGATGCCGAAGACGGTATCCTGGACTTGGCTCATGAGGCTCTCCGTTGATGCGGGAATGATAACTTAAGGGCGCAGCCCGGACTGAACGGACGCCGATCAGGCGCCCGCTTTGGCCTCCGCGATGCGCTTGAAGAATGCGGACGTGCGTTCGATCACCGTCTCGCGTTCCTGATCGACCGTGATCATGTGATAGCTCTTGTCGAGAATCACGGTTTCGACCGGACCGCTCACGCCTTGTTCGATCTTGCGCACGTTGGCCAGGCTGGCGACGTCGTCTTCCTTGGCGTGCATGACCAGAGACGGCGCGACGACCTGCGGTAGCAGCTTGCGCACGCGCCACGACAGCCGGTAGAACTCGGCGAGCGAGGGCCAGGGATTGCCGGGCAGGCCGGCTTCGTCGCTGTGCCCGCTGAGCATCGCGTTGGCGATGCGCTGGCGGATGCGTTCGTCCTTGATGCCGTACGGAAACTGTTCGTGGAACTTGGCGTGCTTGCCGATGCCGAGGCTGACCGCCATCGGCAGCAGGAAGGACAGCTTGCCGTACCACGGAATGGTCCAGCCGTCGTAGCGGAACGTGGTGCCGTAGAGGCCGAGACCGGCCACCTGGTCGGGGCGCTCGGCGGCGAGGCGCAGCGCGAGCAGGGAGCCCATCGACAGGCCGGCGACGAACAGGTGGTCGACCTGCGCGGCGAGCTTGTCCGCAGCCTCGCGCACGCTCTGGAACCAATCGCTGCGCCCGGTCGCGAGCAGGTCGGCCTCGTTGCCGCAATGGCCGGCCAACTGCATGCCATAGGCGGTGAAGCCGTTGCGCTGCAGACCCTTGGCGACGAAGCGCATTTCGGTCGGCGTTCCGGTCAGGCCATGAATCAGCAGCACGCCCGAACGACCGCCGGGCAGGATGTATTCGACGTTTTTGATCATGATTAGGAGAATAGCGCCAGGAGAGTTAGGCGGCGCTTTACAAATTTTACTACGAAACTTAACGCAGGTCGCCGTAAACCATCGGTGGAGCAGGTGCGGCGGCGCGGCCGGACGCTGCGGGAGGCCCACCGCGCCGCTTGTGCCAAGGCCGCCACACTTTTTTAGCGGCGCGAGCGCGAAATGCGCGTCGTTGCGGCGACGACGGCCAACAGGCAGGCCAGCAGCCAGAGCATCGCGCGCCCGATCGCGGGAGCCGGAACCGGCGGCGCCGGTGCCGGCCCCGTCGTCCCGGACACGCTCGCCGAGCACGGCGCGCAACTGCCGTTCGACGTGCCGACCGTGGCCGTATTGACGATGTTCGCCGGCGGTGTCGCCGCGAGCGTGGCATTGATGGCATAGACCAACTGCGCGCCGACCGGCAGGCTCGGAATCGTCTGCGCGAGCGCGCCGCTGCCGCTTGCGTTCGGGCAGCTCGCCCCGCCGCTCGGCGCGCAAGTCCAGGCGAACGCATCAATGCCGGCCGGGAACGGATCGCCGACCGCGACGTTCTCCGCCGCTATCGTGCCGGTGTTGCTCACCGTCACGATGTAGACGACGTGGCCGCCCGCAATCAGATTGGCGCTGCTCGCCGTCTTGGCGATCGACACGCTCGAAGTCGGCGGCAGCACGGGAATGTCGGTGCAGTTCGGCGGCCGCGGCGTGGCGGCGCAATTCGGCAGCGGATCGGTGCTGGCGTAAGCGACGTTGCCGATGTGAGTGACGCCCACGGCGATCGGTGAGTTCACTGTGACGATGACATTGAGAGTGAGATTGCCGCCCGCGGCGATGCTGAGCCCGCTCCAGGTGACGACTCCGCCCGAGTAGCTGCCGCCGGCGGTCGCGGAAACGAAGGTCGTATTCGCATCGAGCGGATCGACGACGCTGTAGCCGTTGACCGCACTGCCGCCCACATTGCTGAGCACGATCGTGTAAATCAGTTGTTCGCCGGGTTCGGCGACGCCGTTGCCGTTGGCGTCGGCCACGCTCTTGGCGATGATCACGCGTCCCGGCGTTGGAATCGAAGTGCAGGCGGCCGGCCGCGGCCGGACCGTGCAATCGGGCGGCATATCGCCGGCGTGATAGGCGAGATTGCCGATCTGCATCACGCCGGCGGGCAGCGGCGAATGCACGCTGACGACGAGAGTCAGATTGAGCGTACCGCCGGCCGCAATGCTCAGCCCCGACCAGGACACCGTGCTGCCGCTCAGGTTGCCGCCGTTGTCGGCCGAAACGAAACTCGAATTCGGATCGAGCGGATCGAGCACGCTGTAGCCGGTGACGGCGCTGCCGCCGTGATTAGTCAGCGTGATCGTGTAGGTCAGCGTTTCGCCCGGCTCGGCGATGCCGTTGCCATTGGCATCGACCACCGACTTGGCGATGACGACCGCGCCGGCGGTCGGGATTTCCGTGCAGTTGTCCGGGCGCGGCGTGGTCTTGCAATTCGGTGGTACGTCGCCGGTGTGGTAGGCGGAATTCGCGATCTGCATGACGCCGGGCGGAATCGGCGAATTCACCGTGACGACCACAGTGAGCGCCAGGGTGCCGCCGGCCGGCACGTTGAGGCCGGACCAGGTGACCGTGTTGCCCGACAGCGTGCCGCCGTTGCTCGCGGAGACGAAGCTCGTGTTGGCATCGAGCGGATCGGTGACGCCGTAGCCGGTGGCAGCGCTGCCGCCGCTGTTGCTCAGCGTGATCGTGTAGGTCAGTCGCTCTCCGGGATCGGCGACGCCGTTGTTGTTGGCATCGGTGACGGTCTTGACGATGCTGACGTTCGCCGCGGTCGGCGTGGCCGTGTCCGCTTCGCAGGGCGGCAGTGTATTCGCCGGTGCGCAGCGTCCGGCTCCGGGCGGCGTTGCCGTGGCGGTATTCGCGATTGTCATCGGCGGCTGCGCCGAGACATTCGCCGTGATCGTGTATACGAGGCGGCCGCCCGAAGGAAACACGGCGATGGTTTCGTTGAGCGCGCCAGTGCCGTTCGCATGCGCGCATGCGGCGCCGCTGCTCGCCAAGCAGGTCCAGGCGACGCTGGCGGGATCGACGCCGGCCGGAATCGGATCGTCGACCAGCGTATTCGACGCGTCGGCGCTGCCGCTATTGGTCACCGTTACCGTCCAGGTCAGCGTGCCGCCCGGAGTGGCGATCGCCGGTGCAGCGCTCTTGCCGATCTGGATCTGCGGCGCGACCGGCAGCACGACCGTCGCCACGCACGCATTCGAGCCGCTGCCGTTGCACACACCACCCACTGGCGGCGCGATCGTTGCGGTGTTGGTGACGGTCGGTGCAGGTGGATTCGCGCTGACGTTGGCGACGATCGTATAGACGAGCTGTCCGCCCGGCGGGAACGTCGCGACGGTCGCTGCGATTGCGCCGCTGCCGGATGCCGCGGGGCAGAGCGCGCCACCGCTGCCCGCGCAACTCCAATTCTCGCTCGCGATGCCGGCCGGCAGTGGGTCGCTCAGCGTGGCGCCGTCGGCCGGCACCGATCCGCTGTTGTGGACAGTGACGGTGTAAGTCACCGTGCCGCCCGGTATCAGCATCGACGCGTTCGCGCTCTTGGCGATGTCGACGATCGGCCCGGGCGGATTCATCACGCTGGCCTGGCATGGCGCCGGCGTGTTGCCGGGCAGACAGAGGCCGCCGTCCGGCGACGTCGCGCGCACGGTGTTGACGATCTGCGCGGGCGGCACGTCGTTGACCGTGGCGACGACCGTCCAGGTCAGCGAACTGTGCGCGGGGAAGGTGGCGATGGTCTGGTCGAGCAGGGCGGCAGGCGGCGCGACCGTGCCGCCGCTGTCTGCGGCCGGACAGACTGCGCCGCCCGTGGCACCGCCACAGGTCCACGTCGCGCTGGCGATGCCGCCCGGGAATTCATCGTGGATCAGCGTGCCCGGTGCGGCGACGTTGCCGCCGTTGCTCGCGGTGATCGTGTAGGTGACGCTGCCGCCGGGCGTCAGTGCGCCGGGCGGGTTGGCGCTCTTGACGATGCCGATCTGCGGCGCCGCGGGAATCGTCACGGAAGCCGGGCACGGCGGTGCGCTGCCGCTGGCGCAGACCCCGTCCGGCGGCGGTGTGGCGGTGGCGAGATTGGTGACGGACGCGGGCGGATTCGCCGCCACGCCGGCGGTGATCGTGTAGACGACTTCGGCACCGGGCGGGAACGTCGCCAGAGTCTGGTGAATCGCGCCGTTGCCGCTCGCGTTCGGGCACACGCCGCCGTTGCCGGCGCTGCACGTCCAGGAGAACGGCGCGATCAGGCCGGCCGGTATCGCATCGTCGACGACCGTGCCGTCGGCGCCGACACTGCCGGGATTGCGCACGGTCAATGCATAGGTCACGGTCCCTGCGGGCACGGCCTGCGTGGACGAAGTGGTCTTGACGATCGCCACGATCGGTCCCGGCGGATTGGCGACCGAGGCGGCGCACGACGGCGCCGACTTGTCCGGGAAACAGGCGCCGTGCGGCGGATTCGCCGTGCTCGTGTTGACGATGCTGGCCGGCGGGATCGCCGCCACGGTCGCGGTGATGCGATAGACGACCTGGCCTCCCACCGGGAAGGTCGCGAGCGTTTCGTGGATCGCGCCGCTGCCGCTGAGGTTCGGGCAGACCGCGCCGCCACTCGCCGTACAGGTCCAGGCGAATGCGCTGATGCCTGCCGGTACCGCGTCGTCGATCACGGTGCCGGTCGCGGGCACGTCGCCGTTGTTGGCGACGGTCACGGTGTAGGTGATGTTGCCGCCGGGCGGCAAGGTCGTGGTGTCGGCGCTCTTGGCGATCGAGACCAGCGGCTGCGGAATCGTATTGGTGATCGTGCAGCGGATCAGATCGAAATTGCCCGGATCGAGCGTGGTCAACGCGACGCTCGACCCGGGCACGTTGGTCGGCAGACCGATGGTTTCGCCGCTGACCGAGAGGCAGCTCGTCGTCGGGTTGTAGACCGCGAGCGTCGATCCGCTGCCCGCCGCCATCGTCTCGCCGACGTTGATCTGGCCGGAAAAATAAATCAGCGACTGCGCCTGTGCGGCTTGCACGCCCGATGTGTTGCCCGAGGTCGTTGCGCGGCCGCGCAGATCGAAGGTCGAGCCGCCCGCGTTGGTGATCGCGAGGCCGAACTGGTCCCCGGCGGCGGCGCGGCCGAGGCCGGTCTGATACGGGTCTGCGACGTTCTTGGCGATGGTCAGACTGGTTGCGGCGAGCGCGAACGCCATGCCCTGCAGACCGCCGCCGACGAGGGTTGCGACGATCGTGGTCGGCGAACGCGAGCGCAGGATCGGCGCGGAGGCGTTGCCGCCCGGCGAGCGCCAGCTCAAATTTTGCGTGCCGAATCCGGTGTAGAGGATGTTGCTGCCGGAGCGGTCGATCTCGGCCCAGGCCGTGCCGTCGGTGGACAGCGAGAAACTCTCGTTGGGCGCCGATGTCGTCTCGCCGTCCACGGCGACGAAATCGAAGTTCGCCACCGACGTGCCGTCGGGATTGATCACGGCGAAATTCGAAAATGTCAGCACGCTCGTCGTGGCGTGGGTCGTCTGATAGAGAACTGGCTTGCCCGGAATGCCGGCGTACCAGTTGTTGTTGCCGAGCGCGGCGCCGCTATAGGTCGGTATTGCCGCCGCCATGAGCGGGGCGTTCGGGATGCCGCCATTGACGGAAGTCCCATTGGTGCGCTTGAGATTGAACGAAAACGTGCCGCCGGTCGGCAAGGTCAGGGTGAAGTTCTGTCCGGCGGCCGAGGACGCCGCCGTTTCGCTGTAGTCGCTCAGATCGAAGAAGCACAGCGCCGGCGCGTATTTGCCGAGTGCCGTCGGCGCCGCGTAGCCGCAGCCTGCCGCATAGCTATTGGCGCAGAAGCCGAACAGTAGCAACAAGGCGCAGAGGGAGCGTGCAAATTCTCGACAGCGCAGGAGCATGCGAACTTTCGTTCGCAGCGCAAAGGGTTCGCATTCGTCCAAATGCTTGTTGCGCATAGTCTTGCTCCGCAAGCGCGTCGGCGGACTCTTAGCAGATGCAATCGCTCAAGCCAACACTATCACGATTGAACCGTGATGGTGTTGGCTATTTAAATTGAGACGAACGCCCTGGAACGCCAAGCGGCCGCGCGGGCTATCGGCGCGGCAGCTTCGCCATCGCGCGCACCGGAAACGTGCCGGCGCCCTTGAATTTCGGCGGCGTCGCGCTGAAGGCGAAGCCCTCGTCGGGCAGTGCGCCAAGGTTGCACATATGCTCGACGATAAGGATCTCGGCGCCGAGGAGGATCGTGTGCACGGGGCGCTCGCGTCCGCGCGTGTCGTCGATGTTGTGCGCATCGATGCCGACCAGTTTGACGCCGCAATCGCGCAGGTAGAGTGCGGCCTCGGCGGTCAGGAACGGGCCGCCTTCGTAGTAACGCGGCGTATTCCAGTGCGCGTCCCAGCCGGTGTGCACGAGCACGGCGCGGCCGCGGATTTCTTTGCCGCGGAACGCATCGGCATCGATCGCCTGCGCAGGCGTGTGCGGCGCGCGCACGACGAGCGAGTCGAGATCGGCCGTCGCATCGATGCCGACCTCGGAAAGATCCTTGCCGTCCGCATAGCGATGGAAAGGGCAGTCGATGTAGGTGCCGGTGTTCGTCACCATTTCGATCTTGCCGATCTGGAATTCGGTGCCGGGCGCGTAGATCGCGCGCGACACCTCGCGGCTCAGATAGTCGCAGACGATGGGCGCTGGCAGGCCTTTGTAAGTCACAAGGCCGGGTTCGATCGTATGCGAGAGATCGACGAATTCGACCGCGCCGCGCGGCGCCTCGATCGGTTTGCGCTTATGCGGTTCTTCGACGATGCGCTTGTTGAGGATGCGTACCGCACCGACCATGAGCAGACGCATGTCGGCGACGAGATAATCGGCGAGCTCACGGTCGCTGATGTCGTCGCCGGCGATGTCGAGGCGGAAATCGCGGCCCTGGATGCCGCCGCCGTTGGTGAAGTCGATCTCGAAGTCGAACTGGACGCGGTGTGCCATGAACCGTCGTAGCTTGATGGTGTCGGTGCAGCATAACGCGCCGTTGCGGCGGCAAGCGTTCGATTCGGGCCAAGCCGGGGACAAATACGGACAAACTGCGGGCGCGGTAGGTTTCGCCGCGCTGCGCCGAATCAGGCGAAACTGAGCTTCGCGTCCGCGAGCGGCAGTGTGCGCACGCGCTGACCGGTCAGCGCGAACACCGCATTGGCGATCGCCGGTGCGACCAGCGGCACGCCGACTTCGCCCATGCCGCCGGGATTGTCGCCGCTCGGCATCAGCACGACGTCGATCTTCGGCATCTGGTTCATGCGCGGCAGTTGGAAGTCGTGGAAATTGCTCTGCACGACGCGGCCGTCCTTGAGCGTGATCTTCGCGCTCAGCGTATTGATCAGACCGGAGACCGCACCGCCCTGGATCTGCGCGATCACCTGATCCGGATGTACGGCGATACCGGGATCGACCGCATAGGTGAGCTTGTCGATGCGGATCGCGCCATTCGCCGTTTTCGAGATATCGGCAACGACGGCCTGATGCGTGCCATAACTTTCCATCGAAGCGATGCCCTGCGCGCTGCCCGCGGGCAGCTTCCTGCCCCAGCCGGCTTCTTTGGCTACGCGTTCGAGTACCGCGCGCTGGCGCGGCTGCTTGCCGAGCAGTGCGACGCGGAACGCAACCGGATCTTTGCCCGCAGCGTGCGCGAGTTCGTCGATGAAGCCTTCGATCGCGAACGCGTTGAGCGCGTGGCTGACCGAGCGCCAGTAACCGACGCGCAGGCCGAATTCCTGGATCACCACGCGTTGGCGTTCGTTGGCGATGTCGTAGGTCAGATCGATCGCGCCTTCGGTCATCAGCGGATCGAGGCCGGCCTTGGTCACGCCCGGAAACATGCGATTGGTCACCGAGGCCGAGGCGAACTTGTAGTCGAACGCAACGAGGTCGCCTTTCGCATCGAGGCCGCCGCTGAGCGCGTGATAGCTCGCCGGGCGATAGAAGTCGTTGCGCGTATCGTCTTCGCGCGTCCAGATCAATTTCACCGGCGTGCCCGGCATGGCCTTGGCGATCGCCGCGGCCTGACCGATGAAGTCCACGTCGAGACGGCGGCCGAAACCGCCGCCGATGAATTGCGGGAAGATGCGCACCTTCGCCGCAGGCACGCCGCTGCGCGCGGCGGCCGCGCCCTGCGCGCCTTGCGGAAACTGCGTGCTCGTCCAGATATCGCAGCCCGCGTCGGAGACGAGGGCGAGGCAGTTCATCGGCTCCAGTGTCGCGTGTGCGAGCAACTGCAGACGATATTCGGCGTCGATTTTTTTCGCCGCGGTCTTGAGTGCGGCTTCGACGTCGCCCTGCTTGCGGATCACCGAGCCGTCCTGCTTCGCGCCTTCTTTCAGCGTCGCTTCGATCTTGGCGTTGTCGAGGCCCGCGCCGGGGCCGTAGTCCCAGGTGATCGCGAGCGCTTCGCGCGCTTTCTTCGCATTCCAGTAGTGATCGGCGACGACGGCGACGCCTTCGCCGATATTGACCACGGCGCGCACGCCAGGCATCGCTTTCGCTTTGGCATCGTCGACGCTCGCAACTTTGCCGCCGATCACCGGGCATTGTTCGAGCGAGGCATAGACCATGCCGGGCTGGCTCGCGTCGATGCCGAAGATCGCCTTGCCGCGTGCCTTCGCTGGCGCATCGAGGCGATGCTGATGCTTGCCGATCTGGGTGAATTGCGCAGGCGTCTTCAATTCGACTTTAGCCGGCGCCGGTAGCTTCGCCGCGGCGGCGGCAAGTTCGCCGTAGCGCTTGCGTTTGTCGCCGTGGCTGACCGCGCCGTCTTTCGCCACGCAATCGGTCGCGGCGACTTTCCACTCGTTCGCCGCCGCGGCCACGATCTGGATGCGCGCAGTCGCGCCGGCTTCGCGCAGCTTGGTCCAGGCATCGCGCACGCTCGTGCTGCCGCCGGTGATCTGTGCGCCGAGCAGGGCGTTGACGTAAACCGGATCGACCGGCGCCTGCTCGATCTTCACCTTGTCGACGTCGACCTCGAGTTCCTCGGCGATAAGCAGGGCGAGCGAGGTGTGCACGTCCTGGCCCATCTCGTTGCGGTGGCAGATCAGGGTGATCGTGTCGTCGGGCGCGATGCGCACCCAAGCATTGGCCTGCACGGGCTTGGCGTCGCCGGCGGCCGCTTTTGCGAGCAGGCCGTGCGAGGGCAAGATCAAACCGACGATGAGACCGCCGCCGACAAGCGCGGAGGTTTCGAGAAATTTCCGGCGCGAGATGCTGGCTGCGTTCATGGCTCAGGCTCCCAGGCTCTTGGCCGCGTCGTGGATCGCTGCGCGTATGCGCTGATACGTGCCGCAGCGGCAGACGTTGCCGCTCATCGCCGTGTCGATGTCGGCGTCGGAGGGGTGCGGATTTTTCGTCAGCAGCGCGGCAGCCGCGAGCACCTGGCCCGATTGGCAGTAGCCGCACTGCGGCACGTCGATGCGGTCCCATGCCGCCTGCACGGCTTTGGCGACTTTGCCGTCGAGGCCTTCGATCGTGGTGATTTTCTTGCCGGCGAGCGCGGCGAGTGGCGTGATGCAGGAGCGTGTCGGCGTGCCGTCGAGATAGACCGTGCACGCGCCGCACAGGGCCATGCCGCAGCCGAACTTGGTGCCGGTCATGCCGAGATGGTCGCGTAGCACCCAAAGCAGGGGTGTATCCGGCGAGGCCTCCACATCGACGCCTTTGCCGTTGATATCGAGCGTGGCCATGCTGCCTCCCGGGTTGCGCTGCCTGTCTTCGATACTAGCGCCGACCGATATTTCCACGCGACCACATCGGTTGCGGTCGCATTTCGCGGGGAGCTACTGCCAGCAAAACTGCGCCGGCACGTTGTTCTGCGCGCGCTTGGCGTTGAAATCCTGCACGGTCTTGGGATCGGAAAAATACGCCTTCTCTTTTTGCGCGTTCGAACGCAGTAGTGCAATCGCCGCTTTCAGATTCGCTGCGCGATCGCCCGACTTGGCCGGAAGCTGCGGCAGGAACGTCGCTTCGTAAGGATTCTTTTCGACCCAGTCGACGGCGTCCTGGGCGATCTTCTGCTGCTTGCCGATATCGCAGAAGGCGTAGCTGTTGAAATAGGGGCCGGCCAGCGAGACGAAGGCGTGCATCGCGTCGTCGACCTGGGCGAGTGCCGGGGATTTCACGTCGAGTACCTCGCTCAGCGCGATGTAGCGGTCCTTCGCCGCGTAGAACCAGAACACGGCGTCGTCGCGCAGGCCGACGTCGTAGAGGCGGATCGCCAGCGCCATCATCGTCATCGGCGTGACCGAAGCCGGCGTGCCGCGAATCGTGTCGCGCACGCGCGCGATGTCGTCCTTGTTGCCCGATGCGAGCAGGGCGTCGAGTTGCGGATGCACGGCGACGTGCGGCGCGGCGTCGGCCGTTCTGGCCGCTTCGTAGTAGGGCGTAACGTAGACGTCGATGCGCTTGACCGGCGCGTCGGATTTTCTCTCGGCCAGGTTCGGCCTGGGTGCCGGCAGCGCTTGCGCGCACGCCGGAGGTTGCGCGGACGTCAGCAGGATCAGCAGCGAACACAACAGCAGATTGCGCATATTCACTACCTCACTGATGGCACGCTTAGATTACGCTGCGGATTCCTGTTTGCGGCGCCAGGGCAAACTGCGGCCAGCGCTTGAGCACCGCTGCGCGGATTCCGGCCGCATCGATGCCGGCTTCGGCAAGCAACTGCTCGCGGCTCGCATGTTCGAGATAACTGTCGGGCAGGCCGAGATGCAGTACCGACACTTGCTGGCCATGCGCGGCGAGCAATTCGGCCACGCCGCTGCCGGCGCCGCCGGCGACGGCGTTGTCTTCCAGCGTGACGATCGCGGCGTGCGTGCGCGCGAGGTCGAGAATCAACGCTTCGTCGAGCGGCTTGACCCAGCGCATGTCGACCACGGTGGCGCCGAGTTCGGTGCCGATTTGAAGCGCGGCGGTCAGCGGGCTGCCGAAAGCGAGAATGGCGAGATTCGCGCCGCGCAGACGGACCTCGGCCTTGCCGAGCGGCAGCGTTTTCAGTTCCGCGTCGAGCTTGGCGCCCGTACCGGTGCCGCGTGGATAGCGCACGGCGGCCGGGCCCGGATGCAGGAAACTCGTCGTCAGCAACTGCCGGCACTCGTTCTCGTCGCTCGGCGCGGCCACGACGATGTTCGGAATGCAGCGCAGGAAAGACAGATCGAAGCTGCCCGCATGCGTTGCGCCGTCGGGGCCGACGACGCCCGCGCGGTCGATGGCGAAGGTGACGTCGAGGTTCTGGATCGCGACGTCGTGGATCGCCTGATCGTAGGCGCGCTGCAGGAAGGTCGAGTAGATCGCGACGACCGGCTTGGCGCCTTCGCAGGCCATGCCGGCGGCGAGCGTCACCGCATGCTGTTCGGCGATGCCGACGTCGAAATAGCGCTGCGGGAATTCTTTCGAGAAACGCACGAGGCCCGAACCTTCGCGCATCGCCGGCGTGATCGCGAGCAGACGCTCGTCCGCGCGCGCCTGGTCGCAGAGCCAGTCGCTGAACACGTCGGTATAGGTCTGCTTGCCGGGCGCCTTCTTGACCAGGCCCTTGACCGGATCGAACGGGCCGACCGCGTGATACTCGATCTGCTGCGCCTCGGCCGGTGCGTAGCCTTTGCCCTTGGTCGTGATCACATGCAGAAGCTGCGGGCCTTTCAGTTCCTTCAGCGTCTTCAGCGAGTGCAGCAGCATCGGCAGATCGTGACCGTCGATCGGGCCGAAGTAGTGGAAGCCGAACTCCTCGAACAAGGTCGACGGCACGAACATGCCCTTGAGATGTTCTTCCCAGCGCTTGAGGAAGCGCCAGAGCACGCCGTGCGGGCGCATGCTGTTCTTCGCCCGCTCGCGCATCGCATTGAGCGTGCGGCTGGTCATCAGGCGCGCGAGCATCTTCGGCAGCGCGCCGACGTTCTCGCTGATCGACATCTGGTTGTCGTTGAGGATCACGAGCATGTCGGCATCGACGTCGCCGCCGTGATGCAGGGCCTCGTAGGCCATGCCGCCGGTCAGGCCGCCGTCGCCGATCACGGCGACGATCTTGCGCGCATCGCCCTTGCGCTGCGCGGCGACCGCCATGCCGAGTGCGGCCGAGATCGACGTCGACGAGTGGCCGACACCGAACGTGTCGTAGGCGCTCTCGTCGCGGCGTGGGAACGGCGCGAGGCCGTCCTTCTGCTTGATCGTGTGGATGCGGTCGCGCCGCCCGGTCAGAATTTTGTGCGGATAGCACTGATGGCCGACGTCCCACACGAGGCGGTCTTCCGGCGTGTTGTACAGATAATGCAGGGCGACGGTCAGTTCGACCACGCCGAGTCCCGCGCCGAAATGGCCGCCCGCGGTGGCGACCTGTTCGATCAGATAGTCGCGCAACTCGCGTGCAACCTCGGGCAGCTCGGCTTCATCGAGCTTGCGCAGGTCGGTCGGCGAGTCGATGCGCGACAAGCGCGGGTAGCGGGCTGGGTCGATCATTTCTGGCGGCTGCTGGTATTCAACCCGCTATTTTCCGCCAGCTTTGGGGCGCGGGCAAGCCGTGTCGGCGGCTTGCCGCTGGAAAATCAAGGTCTTATTCGTGACGCGTGGGTTCTCGGTCGTTCACTTCTTCGCTTTGGGACCGAGGAACTCAGCGGGCAGTCTGTCGGCCCTGACCGCACGGCTGTATTCGGGAACCCAACTGCGGCCGCGGTCCGTGCTCTTCAGCAAGGATCCGTCAAAGCAGTAGAGATACAGCAATTCGTCGGTTGAAATCTGCCCCTCGATGCGATTGCAGCCGAAAGCGACCTGGCCGATCGCACGCTGGGTCTTGCCTTTGTCGGAACTGATCAGGACCGACGGATGTGCTTCTTTCTCCCAGCCTTTCCAACCGAAGCCTATGTCGGAATCGATGGCCATCGGCGTGCCGTCAGCGAACACATACAGCGCTCCGCCCCATTTGCCCAGGCGATGATACGGTTCCCATGTCATCCCGCCGTCGCGGCTGATTTGCGGAGCGCCTACGCCGCCGAACCAGAAGCTGTCGGCGTTGGATACGACGATGCCGTTGGGCTGCTGCTGAACCAGGAACGAGCCTTGGTCGTCGATTTTGGAGAGCTTGGCCGTGCCGGCGTCGAATCGATATCGCGAGTGATCGTCATACACCAGCAATTCCTTGCCGCGAATCACGACCCGCGGAGCCAGATCGTAGTCGTACGCCAACTCCCGCGTTCCTTCTTTGACCTTCGTGCCGTACTCGCCGACCGGCGCCCAGGTCCAGTCTGCGCTGCGCTGATACAGGCGCGCCTTACCATTATCCATGCCGATCGCGAAGAGTTTTCCGTCCGCCTCGCCGAGCCATGCCGTCGATTGCCCGGCATAAGGCAGCGCCGCTGGCTGCCAGGGTGCATCGAAGCTGTCGGCATGCCAGACCGTGCCGCGTTCGCCGCCGGCCACATAGCTGCCGTCGCTGAGCTTCGTCGCGGATATCAAAGCGAGATTGGTCGGCAGATGGCCGATCGTCCACTGGCCCGATGCGGAACGCCGGTACAGAGAACCGAGACGCGCGGTGTAGAGAATTTCCTCCTTCGATACATAGCGCGGCTTTTCCATGAAGGCAAAGCCGTGGATCGCCTTGGCGAGATGCGAACGCGCATCGGTTTCCTTGTCGGCAAGCCAGCCGAGCGCTTCCACAGCCTTGGTGCGCTCGAACTGCTTGGGATATTTGGCGGCGACGAACTCCGCCAAAGATTGGCTGTCGTCGATGCGCGACATGGCGTACGGCGTTTCGGTCGGGGCCAGCACTGCGGTATTGGCCAGGGGGTCGGGATGAAACGGCTGGAAGAGGACCGTGCCGAGATTGGTTAGACGATCGGTTTGCACATCGAAGGTACCCACAGTCCGCGGCGCGCCGGCGGACAGCATGTAGGTCCTGTCGTCGCTGCGCGCATAACTGAAAAGGCCGCCGAACCGATAGCGTCCCGGTGCGAGCACGCCGACGAAGACGCGTGTCGAGGTCAGTCCATCGTCAAGCGCGGGCAACGAGAAGAGTTCGGGCTCTCCGTTTTTGCCGACGCTGCCTTCCTTGACGACGATGACCTCGGTCCAGTTCACCAGGACGTCGGTCAGATGCGCGGAATTGGTGACCACCTGCACGGCAACCAGGCCGCCGTTGGCCGGGAGCTTGTCTTTATCCGGCCCGTCGATTCCGGCCGAGGGGATGCTCGCGCAGCCATGGAGCAAAAGCAGACAAGTAAGAATCAGCGCACATCTTGCGCTTTGCATCGACAGCACGTTGTACCCCCGGTTTGTAGGACCCGTATTGAATTTACAAGGTTCGGGACGCGCCGCAAAATCTTGCGGCGCAGAGATCGGCAGT
This sequence comes from Rudaea sp. 3F27F6, assembly GCF_005503555.1. Classification (GTDB taxonomy): domain Bacteria; phylum Pseudomonadota; class Gammaproteobacteria; order Xanthomonadales; family Rhodanobacteraceae; genus Rudaea. The sequence continues at coordinate 123,944 of NZ_SCNG01000007.1, read as the reverse complement.
CCGGGGCGCGCATGCAATCCGATTCTTGCTGATAGCTTTGATGTTCTTCTGAATCACGGTGCTATTCGCGGCGCGCGCTGATCTCGGCCGTTCTGATGCAAGGTCAAGGCGACGACTTTGCCGCTCGCGTCGCGCTCGAAATCGAGCTGCGCGTCGACGACGGTATAGAAAAACTTGTCCTTGGCGCTGGCGAAGACCGGAAAGGACGCCTGCCCGCTGAGCTGGGCGTGGAGGCCGTCATCCTTGGCGACGATGTCGAAGACGGCGTTCGGCGCAAGCTGGTATTGGCCGGCATACTGGCGCAATACCTCGGCGGAAAGGGCGATGGGTTTCGTACCCGCAGCTTCCACGCCGGGCTTCAGTTTCGGTGCGGTACGGTCGCCGTTCTGATGCAGGACGAGGCTGTCGATCTTGCCGTCGGCCCCGCGCTTGAAACTGATGCTGATGCCGGCGACCTGGGCGAAGAATTCGTCCTTGGCGCTCGCGTACAGCGGAAACGCGCCTTGTCCGGTCGCCTGGGCGAACAGTTGGTCGTCCTTGCGTGAGATATTGATGAAGAAACGCTCGGCGAGTTTGTACTCGCCGAGGTAGTCGTCGATCAGCGTCGCGTCGACCGCGACTTTCTTCTGCGCCGGGCGCAGCGGGGCGTCGTCGATCAGCGCGGCAAAGCCGAGATCGTCGGCGTCGCTGGCGATATTGGTGAGAACGACGACGCCGCGTTTGCCGTCGGCGCTGAAGCCGAGAAAGCTGCGATAGCCGCCGGTTCCGCCGTTGTGCCAGACCACGCCGTTGCCTTTGGCGTCCGTGCGCGTCATCCAGGCGAGGCCGATGCGTTCGTCCTTGCGTATGTCGCGGCGCGGCTGTTGGGCAAATTTCATTGCCTGCGCCAGCGCGGTCTTGTCGGCGCGCATATTGGCCTTGAGATAGCGCAACATGTCGGCGCCGGTGCTGCGGATCGCGCCTGCGCCGGCGAGGGCGTCGAGATCCCAGTTGGCGGCCGGTTTGCCGTCTTCGCCGTGCCCCGGCGCGAGTTGTGCGCGCATGGCGGGCGTTAAGGCGACGCCGCTCGTCATCATGCCGAGCGGATGCAGGATTTTGCTTTCGACGAGCTTGGGATAATTCGTGTGCGCCTGTTCTGCAAGCGCATAACCGAGCAGGCCGAAACCGAGGTTGGAGTATTCGTAGCTCGCGCCCGGATCGCGCGGCAAGGTGTAGCCGGCTAGAAATTCCTTGAGCTTGGCCGCGTCGTAGTCGGCATACGGATTGGCCGGGTCGGCCGGCTTGAAATTGCCCGGCATGCGCGGCAGGCCCGAGTGCTGAATGCCTAGTTCGAGCAGGGTGATCTCCTTGCCGTTGCGCGAAGGAATCTTGAAACCGGGCAGCAGCTTCGCCACCGGCTCGTCGAGTTTGAGCCGGTCGGACTGCACAGCCTCGGCGAGCAGAGTCGCGGTGAACGTCTTGGTGATCGAGCCGATTTCGAACACGGTGTCGGCATCGGGCGCCTTGCCGCCCTCGAGCTTGCCGAAGGCGTCGACTTCGCTTTTGTCGCCGTCGACGTAGGCGATCACGAGCGCGGGATACCAGCCCGCGTCGACGCGCTCCTGCGCGGCTTTGCGCACGCGTTCGGGCAGCGTGCCGGCATGCGCACTGCAGAACGACGCGGCGAGCGAGATCATGGTGAGAGTTTGGGCGATCTTCATTTCGAGTTCTCCATAAGGCTGCGATCGAGTTGGTCGATTCGCCGTTGAATGCGGCTCGCGGCGTACGAATTGAGCCACAGAATCAGGGCCATGATGACGGCGAAAATCAAAAATCCGATCAGGTCGTTCAGGCCGCCGCCCGCAGATCGGCCGCTCATATACGGGCCGAGCAGCATGATCGCCGGGCCCGGCAGCAGCGGTGCGATGTACCAGAGCCAGACGCTGCGCAGCGCATCGCGCTGGCGGCAAAGTTCGGCGCGGTAGTGCAAGGCTACGGGCGTGCCGAACTCGGCCGGATCGGGTTCAGCGGCTGCCGCGCGGCGATGCAACTGGTACAGGGCGATGACGAGTCCGGCGATCGCGGTAATGCAGCCGATCCGCGTCCACGCATCGTGCGCGCTGACGGCGAACCAGAGGAAGGCGAGGGCGGCGATCGCGCCGGCCACGTATTCGCGCCGATTGCGTTTCGATACGACGCGGTGCCAGTCGTCCGCTTTGCGGCGCAGCTCCTGCGGATCGAACGATTCGGCCGCGGCCGGCTGGTCGCGCCAGAGGCGATGCAGTTCTTGTTCGCTCATGGAGTGTTTCCTCTTGCGTCGAGGCGGCGCGCGAGCAGGACTTTGAGGCGATGGATCTTGGTGGCGACGTTGCGCGCGGAGAGGCCGGTGATCTCGCCGATCGCGGCGGCGTCGAGATCTTCGAGATAGAGCAGCATCACTTCGCGGTCGAGTGGGGCCAGCGCGTGCACAAGGGCAAGCACCTTGTCGAGGTCGAGGCGCCGGTCGATCAGGGCGATGTCGGCTTGGTCGTCGGCCTGCGCGGCGGCTTCGTCGAGCGAGACGTTCGCGTATTCACGCGCACTCACGCTGCGCTGCACATGGCTGACGCCGACGTTGTGCGCGACCCGGTAGACCCAGGTGCGCAGCGAACATTGCCGGTTGAACGCGGCCATGCTGCGCCACAGGGCGAGATGCACCTCCTGCAGCAATTCGGGGCGCCGGGCCGGGTCGCGCTCGTAGCCGGCGACGAAGCGCGCGATGTCGCGCGCGTGCGCATCGGCGGCTTGGCGGTAGCGCTGGTCTTGAGTTGAGGAAGTCGGAGCGGCGGACATCGATGGACCGGACTGGACGCGTCTGTCCAGATAGTCGCCGGCCGCCGGATTTTCTTACAGTGCCCGTGCCGGCAACACGCGGCAAGGTTGCGGCGTTATGCGCGCCGGCGATGCTTCGGCAGATGGTTGACGAGGAATTCCATCTGATCGGCGAGGATGTTGCGGTTCGACAGGATCAGATGCTCGACCCAGCTTGGCCGGTACGGCACAGCGAGCAACGGCATGCCGGCCTGCTGCGGCGTATGGCTGCCCTTGCGGATATTGCAGGCGAGGCAGGCGCTGACCACGTTCTCCCACGAATCGCGGCCGCCTTTGGACAGCGGAACCACGTGGTCGCGGGTCAGCTCGCCACGCGAAAAGTGCTCGCCGCAATACAGGCAGAGCATGCGGTCGCGTGCGAACAGCGCGGCATTGGTCAGCGCGGGTGCGGGATCGACCGCGTGCAGGCGCGCGTGGCCGCGGCTTGCGACGATCGGATGCAGGTCGAGGGTCGATTGTTCGCCGGTCAGCCGGCTGGTGCCGCCGTGAATGGTCAGGCAGGGATTGCCGAGCGTCCACGACACTGCGTCGCGCACGTAGAGACAGACCGCGTCCTGCCAGGAAATCCAATCGAGGATGCGCCCGTTGGAGTCGAGCGAGAGCACGCGCGTTGCGTGGATGTCGCTGACCTTACGCGGCTCGAACAGCACCATGCGGTCGAGTTCGAGGTTCGTGGACTTCGGCGCGACGACTTGAGATCTATGACTCGGCATCCGGTGTCACCAGTAGCACCCCTAAGGGCGGACATGGGCGATTCGCTGCCAAACGATCGTATCCGAGTTCGCAGCATAGCCGAACTTACGCGCCGATTGCGAATTCCGCATGACGTTATGCGCCCCGCTCAGGCCGGCACCAGATCGAACGCAATGGTCAGGCGCGTGCCGTCGCCGCCGAACGGCACGGTGCCGTGCCAGAAGTACGACGGGAACAAGGCCAGCAGTCCCGGCTCGGGGCGGATGAAATGCTCGGGGTCGAGCGGCGGCATGGTCGCGTGACCCGGTTCTCCGAATTTGAGCCAGCCGGCCCGGTCGGTGTCCTCGCTGCCTAGGCTTGCGGGCAATTCGATGTAGCAGGCCGAGGACAGCCAGCCTTTCGGGTGCACATGGTTGGTGTGATAGCCCTGCGCGCCGAGGCGCACCGACCAGATGCCGGCGATGCGGTATTCGCCGGTATTGCGCCGCTGTAGCGGATCGTCGTCGCGGCCGATCGTTTCGATATGCCGGCGGATTGGTTCGTCGATCGTGCCGAAGAACGCGCGGATCGCGGGATCGTCGACGTCGGCGAGATTCTGCGCGGTCTGCGAGCCGTGGCGCAGCGACTGATTGAGCGGATGCGTGTGCATCGTGTGCAGGCGTTTCAGGCTCGCGGCGAGATCGGCAAGATAGGACGGCAGATCGCGCCAGGCCGGCGGCGTCGCTATCGTCCAGGCGTGTGCCATGGCCGCATAGTCGCAGTAGCGCGCATGGCGCGGATCGCCGAGCAGGCGCCAGGCGATCGTCTGCGTCGCGATCAGATGCTGATTGTCGGGGTCTGCGCGTAGCCGCGATTCGATACGTTGCAGGGCTGTCTCGGCGTCGCCGATGCCGAGCAGGGTGGCGATCAGTACGTGATTCGCGTCGTCGTCGCCGGGCGCGAGTTCCGCCGCGCGCCGGGCATAACCGTAGGCGCGTGCCGGGTCGAACTTGAGCGCGGCCTGGCTCGCCGTCGTTAGCACGGCGAGGTTGGCGTCGGCGCGGCCTGCATGTGCTTCGAGCGCAGCGACGGCTGCGCGCGCATCGCCCGTGCCGTCGAGCAGGTTGGCCTTTGCGCAGGCCAGCGCCGCGTCGCGCGGCTGCGCGCGCAGGGCGAGATCGAGATGCTCGCCGGCGGCTGCGGCGTCGCCAGTGCGCATCCAGATCAATTGCGCGAGATTGCTCTGCGCATCGACGAAGTTCGGCCGTGCATGCACGACGTCGCGCAGCAGGTTCTCCGCTTCGTCGGCGCGGTCGGTCGCGATCAAGGTGCGCGCATGCAGATAGCGCGCTTCGGGTGTCGTCGCGCCCTTGGTGATGGCCCGGCGCGCGCTCTGCTCGGCTTCGCGGTGGCGGCCGGCAGCGTCGAGCGCGCCGGCGAGAAACAGCTCGGCGCCTGCGTTGTCCGGCGACGCGGCGACGATGCGCCGGTAGATCGCGATCGCCGCGTCGAAGCGGCCGAGCGCCGACAACGCGATCGCGCGCTGGTGCAGCAGGTCGAAGCCGGTGGCCGCGTCGTTTGCGCTGGCGTCGGTGAGTTCGACGACCTCGACGTGGCGCTTCGAGTCGTTGAGCAGGCAGGCGAGCAGATACGTCGCGCGCGGATAGCGGCCTGTCGCTGCGGCGCGGCGCAGCGCCTGTTCGCCCTCGTCGGCGCGGCCCGACTCGACGAGCAGTTCGCCGAGTGCGGATTGTGTCGGCGCCCAGGCGGGATCGATCGCCACGGCGTTGCGCAGCACGCGTTCCGCTGCGGTGCGGTCGCCGAGTGCGAGCAGCGCGCCGGCGAGCAGGCGCTGCGCTTCGACGAAGGTCGGAGCGGCGCGCGCGATCTGTTCGAGCAGCGTGCGTGCGGCAACGAAGTTACCCGCCTGCAGCAGGGCCGAGGCGCGTTGCATGTCCCGCACGATGGCCGGAACTGTTGCGCTCACAAGACCCCTCTTGAGTGCACGGCGAAGCGGATTGGCAGCGCGGACCGTCCCGCCGCGCCGGTGCGGTTATTTGACCGGTTTGACCATGCTCAGAATTTCGACGCCGAAGCCGTGTTGTTCGTACAGCTTGCGCGCGCGTTCGTTGTTCGGAAACACGCCGAGGGTGAGGAAGCGGCAGCGGTGCTCCTTCGCCCATTCGTCGGCGTAGCGCAGCATCGCGCCGGCAACGCCGCGGCCTTCGTGTGCGGCGGCGACGACGAGATCGGAGACGTGGCAGTTCAGCGCGCCGGTGAAGAAATCCTTGCGCGTCTGCAGATGCAGGAAGCCGAGCGGGGTCGCGTCTTCGTCCTCGGCGACGAACAGGTGCGAGGCCGGCGGCAGCGTGCGCAGATGATGTTCGATATCGCGGTGGATGCCGGCGAGCGTTTCGCTGCGCTTGCGCCAGGGCGGCAGCTCGAAATCGGCAAATCGGTCGGCGAGGGAGAGAATGAATTCGTCGTCGTCCGCCTGCGCCAGGCGGACGTAGACATCGGTTTCCGGTCGTTGTGCGTTCATAGCGAAACGAGTGAAGCGTTTGCTCCGGTGGACTATCCGAACAGGGTCTCCGGCATCGCGAGCAGGCTTTCGGTGCCGGCTTCGATTACGGCTTTGTGCTGCAGGGTACGCGGCAGGATACGCGCAAAATAGAAGCGTGCGGTGTGGCGCTTGGCCGCTTTGAAGTCGGCGGACTGCGCCGATGCTTCGGCGGCGGCGACGCTGCGCGCCCAGAAATAGGCGAGGGCGACGTAGCCGGAATAGAACAGATAATCGACCGCGGCCGCGCCGATCTCGTCGGCATTGCCCATCGCGCGTTTGCCGAGGGCGAGAGTGAGGTCGCCCCACTCCTGCGCCGCCTTGCCGAGCGGACCGACGAATTCGGCCAGCGCCGCGTTGCCGGCCTGGGCCGCGCAGAACGCACCGACTTCTTCGAGGAAATGACGCAAGCCGACACCTTGGGTCGCGAGAATCTTGCGTCCGAGCAGATCGAGCGCCTGGATGCCGGTCGTGCCTTCGTAAATCGTGGTGATGCGCGCGTCGCGCGCGAACTGCTCGATGCCGGTTTCGCGGATGTAGCCGTGGCCGCCGTGGATCTGCACGGCGTGGTAGGTGCACTCGTTCGCCGCTTCGGTCAGCAGCGCCTTGACGATCGGAATCAGGAACGACAAGAGTTCGTCGGCGCGCTTGCGTTCGGCTTCGTCGGGCGAGCGCTCGACGATGTCGACGAGGGTCGCGGCGTAATAGCTCAGTGCGCGCGTGCCTTCGGCGAACGCTTTCTGCGTCAGCAGCATGCGGCGGATGTCGGCGTGCACGATGAGCGGATCGGCCGGCTTGTCGGGGAACTTCGGTCCGCTCAGCGAACGGCCCTGCAGGCGATCGCGCGCGTAGGCGAGCGAGATTTGGTAGGCGCGCTCGATCAGGCCGAGGCCCTGGATGCCGACGGCGAGGCGCGCGGTGTTCATCATGGTGAACATCGCGTTGAGGCCCTTGTTCGGCGTGCCGATCAGATAGCCTTCGGCCGCGTCGAAATTCATCACGCAGGTGACCGAGGCCTTGATGCCCATCTTGTGCTCGATCGCGCCGCAGGTGACGGCGTTGCGCGCGCCCATCTTGCCTTCGCGGTCGACTTTCATCTTCGGCACGATGAACAGCGAGATACCCTTCACTCCGGCCGGCGCATCGGGCAGACGCGCAAGCACGAGGTGGACGATGTTCTCGGTCAGGTCGTGCTCGCCTGCGGTGATGAAGATCTTCGTGCCCGTGATGCGATAGGTGCCGTCGGCACCGTCACCATTCAAGGCAGGTTCCGCGCGCGTACGCAGCAGGCCGAGGTCGGAGCCGCAGTGCGGTTCGGTCAGGCACATCGTGCCGGTCCAGCGGCCCTCGATGATCGGCTTCAAGAACACTTGGCGCTGCCATTCTTCGCCGTGCTGCTTGAGCGCTTCGGAAGCACCGTGCGAGAGCAGCGGGAAGTTGCCCCAGGACAGGTTGGCCGAGTCGAGCATTTCCTTGATCGGCGCGCCGACCGATTCGGGCAGATGCGCGCCGCCGTAGGCTTCCGGTGCGTTGAGGCTGCTCCAGCCGCCTTCGACGTATTGTTTGTAGGCTTCCTTGAAACCCTTCGGCGTGGTCACGTTGCCGGTGGCCTTGTCGAGGCTGCAGCCTTCCTCGTCGCCGCTCGCATTGAGCGGGGCGAGCACCTGCTCGCAGAACTTCGCCGCCTCGTCGAAGATCGCGTCGAGCGTGTCGCGCGTCGCCGTTTCGCCGCCGGGCAGGCGCGCGTACTGGGCCTCGACCTTGAGCAGATCGAACAGAACGAAGCGCATATCGGCGAGTGGGGCGGCGTAGCGGGTCATGGGATCGGTCCTTGGCGTGGGGATGCGGCTTTACGGAACGGCGGATCGCTTCAGTGATACTGGTTCGGGATGCCCGGCACGGGCGAGAGGCGGCTCTTGTGCTCGAACTTGAAGTCCTTGCTCGCGGCCGGAATGCCGATCGTGCCCTTGATCTCGTACGGTGCGCCGCCGGGCGCTTTCACGTCGAGAGCGAAGGCTTTGAGCAGGTCGCTGCTCGGCGTCAGCGTCGTCTCGACCACGTCGGCGTTGAGGCCGGGGATGTCCATCTCCGGCTGCAGCGAAATCTCGGCGGTATCGACGCCGCTGATGCGCAGATTCGCCTTGAGGGTCGAGTAGTGCACGGTCTTGTCGGAAAAATTCTCCAGCCGGATCGAAATCTTCCAGCGGCCGTCGGGCTGCACTTCGAGCAGTTGGATCGACGCGTTGGGCGGATTGATCGGATGAGTCGGGATGCCGCCGCAACTGGCAAGCACGGCGGCCGCCGCGACAAGGGCGATACGGGCAGCGAGGGCAGCAAAGTGCAGCAGGCGGGCCATGTGGCGGACTCATGTGAAACGGATCGCTACATTAGCCAAAACCGGAGTGCAGCGAAAGCACTCGGCCGAATGTGCGGGTTGACATTGCTGGTGCAGGGAGGGCGGCTAGGTTTCAAGTGAGGGTGAGACAAAAAGGGCAGTTGGCGCTCCTGGAGTGATGCAGGAAGGAGGCTGCGGGGTGAAAGGCAGCCGATTGGACCGCGGCGAATTTCATCGCCGTACTCTCAAAGAAGGCAGCGCACGATGAGCATTCAGCCGACTTCCGATCAAATCGACCGACTGGCACCCAGCGCGCGTTCGTCCTATCGCGCCGCTTTTCTCGCCGGGCAGGAGGCCTTCGACCGTTTCCGCATCTCGGACAATGCGTTGCGGATCGCACATTTCATGGCCCAAGTGCTTCACGAATGCGAAGCGCTGACCGTCCAGTTCGAGAATCTCAACTACAGCGCTCAGCGCCTGCCTGTTGTCTGGCCGAGCCGCTTTCAGCCCCAGGGTCCACTGGACCCCATGGACTACGCAAATGCGCCGGAAAAGCTGGCTAATGAAGTGTATGGGGGCCGCATGGGCAATCTGCAGGAAGGCGACGGCTATTTGTTCCGCGGGCGCGGTTTGCTGCAGATGACGGGAAGGGATGAATACGCGAAGGTCACCGGCATTTTGCGCGACATTTATCCCGAATCGCCCGATTTCACCGAATCGCCTGACGTGGCGATCGATGCGGTGTGGTGTCTCAGAGCAGCGGGTGCGGTTTGGCAGTGGAAGGGATGCAACGAACTCGCGGATCAGGACTCGATCCGCGCGGTTACGCGCGCGATAAACGGCGGCCTCATCGGGTTGGCCGATCGGATGGAATGGCTGCGGCGCACCAAATCTACTTGGCAGTGACGTACGGAGCGACAACGCCAGAGGAGTGTGTATGTATCCAAGATATGAAAGGCGCGGCGACAGCCGCAGCGACGAGCGCGATGTTTCTGAATCCGCTATCGAATCGGGTTCTCGCGTCGTCATGAAGCGTGTGACTTTATTGCTCGCTGCGGTACTCGGGATGGTTTTCTGCATGCACGCCGGGGCCGAAGCTGCAGGCTCCAGCGCCATTCCGGGCTCCGTATTCAACGATATTCCCGAGTGGGCTAGATCGATGCTCGACTACAGCGCGCTGGGGTTGGCCGGGATTTTCATGGTGCTCGGCTTCTTTTTGATCATGGCCGGCAAGGACGCGGCGACCTTCATGCGTATCTCTGCTGCTTGCTTTGTTCTGGCGCTTGCCGTCGATGCTGCGAAGTTCTTCTGGCCGCACCAGATGCTGATTTCGGTGGATCCGGTCGAGGAGGATTTTCCACCCTCGCTGAAATATCCCGTTCTGACTGACAACGTCACCCGTATAAAGCTTTCGAGCGGCGCCAGCGAGTATGCCTGCAGACCCAATCATAACGTCCACTTTTCGGTCGAAGGTTTGGTGGTGCAGTACAGCGATCTGGCCGGGAAATACAGCCTTGCCATGCAAAGACTGGGCACTGCCGTCGAGGCTGGGAATATCGGTAAGGACGGTTCCCAGTTCGGTCCTGACGTCACCGCCGGAGCAGGAAAATGACCCGAGACCTTTTGTACGTTCTGACGTTCGTCGTCGCTTCAGCGGCACACGGACAGAACCTCGACTCTCAAATTGACCAGGCACGTCAACTCAGGCTCGAAGGAAAAGTCGTCCAGTCGACAAGCCTGCTCTCGGAGGTACTCAAGCAAGACCCAGCGAATTTTCGCGCGCAGTACAATCTGGCGCTGGCGCTGGCTGAAACCGACCAGAAATCGCTGGCGGGAGAAACGTACAAGAAAGCGATTGTCTTGGGGGAAACTCAAGGTGTGCCGGATCCGACGATATACAACTCCTACGGCTGGCTCCTGATGCAGCAAGGCGACTACGCCACAGCCGAGCGCTTTTTCGACAAGGGGCTGCAATATCAGGACAGACTGTCGAAGAACTCGCAGCAACGTCTGCACAACAATCTCGGCGCTTTATATCTCCAGACCGGCAGGACCGGATTGGCGAAAAAGCAGTTTGAAACGACAGGGGCCTCGAATAGTCTCGCAATTGTCGATGCGATCGAGAAAAAAGCCGCGGCCGACGCAGGCAACCTGCAAGGCACGGTCTATCTTGGGCATGCGGACGCGAAAGGAGAATGGGCTGAAGGTGCTACTACAACGGCGTTGTCGTCTGCGAGTGCGATCAAGGTAGGCGAGCGGATAACGCTTACCGATGCCGTGAATGTCCGCGATACTCGGGGCCGCCAAGGTTCTTTGTCGTCCAGTCCCACGATCGGGGTACTCAGCCCCGGCGACAAGATTCAGGTGCTGGCCGTTCGCGAATCGCCGGCGACCGACGGTGGAAAGTACGTTTGGATAGACATGAAGAAAGTCTTCGATGGCGCCGGCGAGACGGCCGTCCTGGATGGCAAGTAGCTGATAGCTCCATCGTTTATCGAAGATTTCGTGATCGGCGACCGACAGTCGCTTCGGCGAATCCGTAGCGCGTTCGCAGGATTTTCGCTCCATGCACAGAGCGATCGTTGCTAACATCGACGAATGGACTCGTCATTGGCCATTCTCAATTCCGTTTTCGGCTACAGCGGGTTCCGCGGTGAGCAGCAAGCGATCATCGAACAGGTCGCCAGCGGCGGCGACGCACTCGTGCTTATGCCGACCGGCGGCGGCAAGTCGCTCTGCTATCAGATTCCGGCGTTGATGCGCGAAGGCACCGCGGTCGTCGTCTCGCCGCTGATCGCGCTGATGCAGGACCAGGTCGAGGCGCTGCGCCAGTTCGGCGTCGCCGCGGCGTTCCTCAATTCGAGCCTCGACTCGCGCGCGCAGTTCGAGGTTGAGCGCGATTTCGTCGCCGGCCGGCTCAAGCTGCTCTATGTCGCACCGGAGCGTCTGCTCGCCGAACGCTGTCTCGAACTGATCGCCAGGGCCGGGGTGTCACTGTTCGCGATCGACGAAGCGCACTGCGTCTCGCAGTGGGGCCACGACTTCCGCCCGGAGTACCGCCAGCTCACCATCCTGCACGAGCGCTTCCCCGAGATTCCGCGCATCGCGCTGACCGCGACCGCGGACGCGCCGACGCGCCGGGAAATCGTCGAGCGCCTGAACCTCGCCGACGCGCGCCAGTTCGTTTCGAGTTTCGACCGCGCGAACATCCTTTACCGCGTAGTGGAGAAGGACAACGCCAAGCGCCAGCTCAAGGACTTTCTCGCCGGCCACAAGGACGAGTCGGGCATCGTCTATTGCCTCTCGCGGCGCAAGGTCGAAGAGACCGCCGAATGGCTCAGCGAGCAGGGTGTCGCCGCGCTGGCCTACCACGCCGGCATGGATGCCGCGCAGCGTGCGCACAACCAGCAGCGCTTCCTGCGCGAGGATGGCATCGTCATGTGCGCGACGATCGCCTTCGGCATGGGCATCGACAAGCCCGACGTGCGTTTCGTCGCCCACCTCGACCTGCCGAAAAGCCTCGAAGGCTACTACCAGGAAACCGGTCGCGCGGGTCGCGACGGCCTGCCGGCCGAGGCGTGGATGTGCTACGGCCTCGGCGACGTGGTGACGCTGGCGCAGTTCATCGCCCAGTCCGAATCGGGCGAAGAGCGCAAGCGCGTCGAGCGCGCCAAACTCGATGCTCTGCTCGGCTATGCGGAAATCTCGACCTGCCGCCGGCGCCATCTGCTCGCGTACTTCGGCGAGGCTCATGCCGGCCACTGCGGGAATTGCGACAACTGCAAAAATCCGCCGCTGTCGTTCGACGGCACCGAGCTGGCGCAGAAGGCGCTGTCCTGCGTCTACCGCACCGGCCAGCGCTACGGCGTCGGCCATTTGACCAACGTCCTGCGCGGCGTCGAGGACGAGCGCGTGCGTTCGCTCGATCACGATCGGCTGAGCGTGTTCGGCATCGGCACCGATCTTGACGAGCGCCAGTGGCGCGGCATGTTCCGCCAGCTCGTCGCCGCCGGCCTGCTTGCGACCGATGCCGAGGGCTACGGCGTGCTGCGCCTGACCGAGGCGAGCCGCGCAGTGCTGCGTGGCACCGCCCAGGTGTCTCTGCGCAAGCCGGCGAGCAAGGAGGAACGCCGCGCGACGCGCAAGAGCGCACGCGGCGAACGCGCGCGGCAGAGCCTCGATATCGCTCCGCACGAGACGGGGCTCTGGGATGCGCTGCGCGCGACGCGCTCGCGTCTGGCACGCGAGCAGGGCGTGCCGGCCTATGTGATCTTCCACGATGCGACCCTGCTGGAAATGCTGCGCGCGCGGCCGCGTAGCGCGGACGAACTCGGTGCGATCGGCGGCGTCGGCGCGGCCAAACTCGAACGCTACGGCGAGGCGTTCCTCGACACCGTGCGCAGCGCTGCCTAGGCCGGTCCGGGCCGCCGCCGGCGCTGCAGAAAACCTTAATGTGCGCTGTAGACAATGGCCGTCTCGGCGCCCGGCTGCTTTCCTGCACCCGTTTCCGGCCCTAAAATAACGCTTTGGCGCGAAATTCCGCGGATTTGCGATCCCCCGAAGCGCCGTTCCCGATTCGCTTTACCCGAGGTTACCCGTGTCCGACTGGACCCTGCTTTGCGATTTCGACGGCACGATTTCCGTCGAAGACACCACCGATACCCTGCTCGAACGCTTCGGCCAACCGGGCTGGGAAAAACTCGAGAACGACTGGAAGGCCGGCCGCATCGGCTCGCGCGACTGCATGGCCGGGCAGGTCGCCCTGCTCGACATGAGCCCCGCCGAACTCGATCAGCATCTGACCGAGCGCGCGATCGATCCGGGCTTTGCCGCCTTCGTCGCCTACGCGAAGCAGCATGGCATGCCGATCGAGATCCTCAGCGACGGGCTCGATTACGCGATCCATTTCATCCTGCAGCATTACGACTTCGATTATCTGCCCGTCACCGCGAACCGGCTGCAGTCGGTCGGCGAGCGCGAATGGCGTTTGGAATTCCCGAACGCGAGCGCGACCTGCCGCGCGGCGAGCGGCACCTGCAAGTGCGCGGCGGCGGCACGTTCGCAGGGCTCGCACGGACGCGTGCTGATGATCGGCGACGGCGCCTCGGACTACTGCGTCGCCGAGTCGGCCGATTTCGTCTTCGCCAAGGGCAAGCTCGTCGATCACTGCCGCGCGAAGAACATCCCGCACGCACCGATCAAGGACTTCGCCGATGCGCTCGCGCTGCTGCCGGCGCTCGCGTCGGGGAAATTGGTCGCCGCGAGCCGCACGTCGGCGGCTCCGTTGCCGAACGTGGTTTCGGCTTAGAATTTCACTCCGACTTCTTACGACGTCATTCCTGTTTTCGCGGACGGCGAAGGCGGGATGCCGAAGCGAACATTCGCATAGCGCATGGCGCGCAGCGAAAGCCGCAGGACGCGGCGAATCGATGACGAGCCAAACGCATTTCACTCTGAGGTAACTCCATGTCCAGCTCCCAACTGATCGCCGGCCTCGACACGGCCGGCAGCGGCAAATTATTCGAAGCCGCCTGCAAGGTCATCCCCGGCGGCGTCAACAGCACCGCGCGCGCCACCTGGTCGGGCTGGACGCCGTATCCGCTGTTCGTGAGGAGCGGCCAGGGCTCGCACCTGACCGACGTCGACGGCAACGAGTACATCGACTATCTGCTCGGCCTCGGCCCGATGATCTTCGGCCACCGTCCGCCGCGCGTGACCCAGGCCGTGGTCGATTTCATTCAGCAGCGCGGCACCGTGTTCGCGCTGCCGACCGAAGACGAGGCGCGCCTCGCGCAGAAAATCATCGCCGCCGTGCCGAGCGTCGATCAGGTGCGCCTGTGCAACACCGGCACCGAGGCCGTGCTGTACGCCACGCGTCTCGCGCGCGCCTTCACCGGCCGGCGCAAGATCATCCGTTTCGAAGGCATGTACCACGGCTTCTCCGACGGCGTTTATTGGAGCAAGCATCCGTCGCTCGACAAGGCCGGCCCAGACAATCGCCCGGTCGCCGTGGCGCAGGGCCCCGGCATGCCGAAGGGCGTCGAAGAGAACCTCATCATCCTGCCTTGGAACGATGCGCAGGCGCTGGCCGACGCGATCGCGCGCGAGGGTGACCAGATCGCCGCCGTGCTGAGCGAGCCGATCATGTGCAACACCGGCTGCATCCTGCCGCAGCCCGGCTATCTCGAAGCGATGCGCGAGCTGACCCAGAAACACGGCATCGTGCTGATCTTCGACGAAGTCATCACCGGCTTCCGCCTCGGCCTCGCCGGTGCGCAGGGCCGCCTCAACATCCGTCCGGATCTGTCCGTGTTCGCCAAGGGCGTCGGCGGCGGTTTCCCGGTCGCGGCGATGGGCGGACGCGCCGACATCATGGCCCTGGTCGCCAACGGCACGGTGTCGATGGCCGGAACGTATAGCGCCAATGGCATTGCGATCGCGGCGGCGAATGCGGCGCTCGACGAATTGAACACCCCGGGGCTGTACGAGAAGCTCGATGCGGTGTCCGACGAGCTGCGCCTCGGCCTCGGCAAAGTTCTGCAGGACGCCGGGCTGCCGGCCTACGTCGTCGGCCTCGGCCCGCTGATGCAGGTGTGGTTCGCCAAGGAAGAGATCCACAACTACCGCGATGCCGAGCGCCGCGCCGACCAGGAAATCTTCCGCAAGTGGTGGGAAGGCATGCTCGCCAAGGGCGTGCTGTTCCATCCGGGCGCTTACGAAAACCTGTTCGTGTCGACCGCGCACAGCCACGACGATGTGGCGAAGACGCTCGCGGCGGCGAAGCAGGTCGCCGCGGATCTCGCGCGCGGCGTCTGATCTTCTTTCTCGCGTTGGAGAAGGCGGTGCCAAGCGCCGCATGAGACGAGCATTGAATGGCTGAAAGGCGTCGCAGATTGCGGCGCCTTTCGTTTATGCGCCTTGCGCAATTTTGCTACGCGAGCAGCGGCTCCGAAGCGTCTTCAGAACGCCTTGCCGACTTCGACGAAGAACGTCCGCCCCGGCTCGGGAAATCCTTCCTGGTATGCGTACAGGCGATCGAACGCGTTGCGTATGCCGAAGCTCAGGTCGAACACATCGCTCACCGCGCCGCGCACGATCGCGTCGACGCGGGTGAAGCCGCCGGCGACGCGCGTGCCGTCGCTCGAGGTATAGCGCTTGCTCTCGGTATCGGAGGAGAGCGTCGCGTTCCAGCGCTGCGCAAAGGCATAGTCGAGGGCGACGAAGAGTTTTTCGCGCGGCGTGTCGGTCAGGCGTACCAGCGGCTGCGAGATATTCTTGCGGTCGAGATAGGTGTAGTTCGCCTGCACGGTGAGGCGTTCGCCGAAGGCATAGCTGCCCGACAGCTCGACGCCGCGGTTGCGCGCGTCGCCGATATTGCGGTTCTGTGCACACGGCGGCGACGTGCACGCGCTGGGTGCGATGGTCACCGCCTGGATCGCGTCCTTGAGTTTGCTGTCGAACAACGCGGCCTCGTAGTGCAGCGCGCCGGCGGCGCCTTTGATGCCGATCTCGACGTTGTTGCTCTCTTCCTGTTTGAGGCCCGGATTCGGAATCGCCGTGCCGAGCCGATACGAGTAGCGATCCTTCAAGGTCGGAAAGCGCGTCTTGCGGCTGATGCCGCCGTAGAGCTGTACGTCGGGCGTCAGTTGGAACGTGGCGGCGAGCTGGCCGTTGAAGGCGACGTCGCTGTGCACGTCGAACGGCACGATCTTGTTGTTCGCGATCAGATTGTCGGCACGCTGGCCCTGCAGCAGATTCCACGACACGCCGGGCGTCAGGGTCCAACGCGCGTCGGGGCGCCATTCGTGTTCGACGCCCGCGGAGAAAGTGCGGTCCTTGAAATATTCCCACGGCGCGCCGACGGCGTCCTGCTCGCGATGGAAGTCCTGCTTCGCGTGCAGGGCAATGCGCGTGGTCTGGCTGTCCGACCACGGCTGCTCGAAGTCTGCGCTGATGCCGTAGGTGTGGTCGCCGTAGAGCGAAGTGAATGCGTACGGCCGCTTCTGCGTCGTGTAGCTGGCGTCGTCGTAGGAATCGAGCCGGTTCTGGAAGGTGTCGTAGTAGGCGCGCACGCGCAGGGTCGCCGCGTCGCCGAGGCGCGTGCGCGCGATCAGGTAGGCGCCGTCCTTGTCCCAGTACGGCCAGCGCCAGAAGCGCGCGGCGACGCCCGGCGCGCTGCCCGCGTAGGGCGGCGTCTGCTTGCTGTCGTCGACGTGGTAGACGCCGACCGCGTATTCGTCGGTGGCGTTTGGGGTCCAGCCGAACTTGGCCGAGAGATTCAGGTCGCGGCTCGCCGAGTTCGCGCGATGCGCATTGGGCTGGTTCTTCGAGTACGGATAGTCGCCCGGCAGTTCGTAGTAATCCGCGTCCTCCCAGGAGGCCGTCGCCTGCGCGTACCACGAGCCCTGATTGGTGCCGACGCGGCCGCCGGCGCGGTAGGCGGGCAGGTCGCCCGAGCGGTTGCTGTCGAAGCCGGCGTAGACGCGGCCTTCGAACGGCTTCTCCGGTCTTCGGCTGACCAGGTTGATGCTGCCGCCGAGCGCGTTCGGGCCGTACAGCACCGAAGTCAGTCCCTTGGTCACGACGATCTGCGAAAGATCCTCGACGCCGAGACGGGCGAGATCGAGATTGCCGTCGTAGGGCACGTAGACCGGCACGCCGTCGACGTAGAGCGTGACTTCGCGCGAATCGAAGCCGCGCAGATTGATCAGGGTGTCGCGGCGCTGGCCGAAGTTCTGGCGGGCGACGCCGGGCAGCAGATCGAGCGCTTCGGCGACATTGCGCCGATCCATCGCATCGATCGTCTCGATGCTGAGCACCTGGGCGCCCGGCGGCAGCGGCGCGGGTTTCGCGCCGACGACTTCGACGAGGCCGAGCGGCGTCGGCTGGGTGGATTCGTCGGCGCTCGTGGCGTCGGCAGCGCCGGCGACGGGCGCGGCGCCGATCAAGGCTGCGGCAAGAAAAGTCCTCACGCTAAGGTCTCCACGCGAACGGGATAGTCGATATGTTTACTCGACTATATCGATCGACGATGTAGCGCCGCAACCGCCGCAGCCGCTAGCGATAAGGATGTGCCCGGAATGGATTGCCGAGGCAGCCGTCTCGCGGACCGCAACCGCGCCGACTCAGTCCGCCAGCTCGTAGTCGAATTCGTAGTAGTGCTTGCCGCCTTCGGCGATGACGATTTTCAGCGTGCCGCTGAGGCCCTTGAGTTCGTCCGTGCCGGAATCGGGCACGACGATGATGTTGAGATAGGGCGTGCCGCGCGTCATCGTCGCATTGTGCTGCAGCGAGAAGCCGCCCTTCTTGCCTTGCAGCGAGCCGGTCACGCGCTCGACCGCGACGTAGCCGCCCGAGTCCTTGGCGTTGCCGGCGTGCAGCATCTCGCCCTTGCTCGTCGCTTCAAGGTCGCCGTGGAATTGCTTGTCGATCGACATGCGGCCGAGGCCGGCGCCTTCGTCATTGTTGTACGCTTCGAGCTTCTGCAGCTTGACGTCGAACGCACCTTTCGCATGATGTTTCATCGGGATTCCTTTGGCGGCGCCGGCAGGCTCGGCGTGGGATACGGTGGAATTCGACGCACTGTAGCCGGCCGATGCAGCAGCGGCGAGCAGGGTCAGCGCGATCAGGGACAAGCAGCGCATGGCGGTTCCGGTTCGGCGTCGGCGAGTCGATGGTGCGGCATGTTAGCGGGCGCGAACCGCACGGGATTGAAGAAACGCGACATGGTCACGCTGAAACTCGACAAGCCGCGCGGCGTGCTCCACTCAGGCGAGGCCGTGCCCGACATCACGCATGCACGCTACTGGCCTTCGGCCGCGCTCGCCGCGTTCGTCGAACACTACTGGACGGTGGAATGGAATCTGTCCGCTGCGGTCGTTCGCGAAACCTTGCCGCATCCGGTCGTGCACATCGTCTTCGAGAACGGCACGGCGAAGATCGCGGGACCGACGACCAAGCGCTTCAGCACAACGTTAAATGGCAACGGCCGCGTGTTCGGCATCAAGTTCCACCCGGGCGGATTCCGGCCTTTCATCGATATGCCGGTTTCCATTTTCGCCGATCGCGTCGTCGATCTGGACGAGGTCTTCGGCACTGCGGCGCAAGGGCTCGCGGGCAAAGCGCTCGCCCATGCCGACCACCGTGCAACGATAGCCGTGCTCGAAGCGTTTCTGCACGCGCGCAAGGTTTCGCCCGAGCCGACCGCGGCGCTGATGGCGCGCATCGCCGCACGCATGGCCGAGGATCGCGCGATCACGCGCATCGAACAGATCGCGCAGGAATTCGCGATTGGTTTGCGCACTTTGCAACGCCAGTTCCGCGACTACGTCGGCGTGCATCCGAAATGGGTGATCCAGCGCTACCGCCTGCACGAAGCCGTGGCGCGCATCGACGAGGGCACGGCCGGCGACTGGACCGCGCTCGCGCTCGAACTCGGCTATGCCGACCAAGCGCACCTGATCCGCGATTTCAAGCGGCTCGTCGGGCGTACGCCTGCGCAATACGCCCGGCAGAAGCCGCGCAACGGCGGCGCGGCGAAGGCGAACGCATGATCCGGTCTCGCCGCGCCGGCTTGTATGCTTGCATGCTATCGATGTTGATTTTGCCGATGACGAACTTGCCCGCATCCGCTGCCACCGATTTGGCCAACGCCGTGCCCGACTCTGAGCGAGCAAGCGAGGCGGCCGCGCGCGTGCGGCCTGCGCTCGAACGCGATCTGGCCGCGAGACATCTGCGCTTCGGTGCGCCGGTCTATGTGCGCATCTTCAAGCGCGAGGCGGAACTCGAACTCTGGCTGCGCGGCGCGGACGGGAAATTCGTGCTTTTTCGCCGCTATCCGGTCTGCAAATTCTCGGGCGAACTCGGGCCGAAGCAGCGCGAGGGCGACAATCAAGCGCCCGAAGGCTTTTACACGGTCGCGCCGCGCCAGCTCAATCCGCGCAGCAACTATCACCTCGCATTCAACCTCGGCTATCCAAACGAGTACGACCGCGCGCACGGCCGCACCGGCAGCGCCCTGATGGTGCACGGCAACTGCGTGTCGATCGGCTGCTATGCGATGGGCGATGCCGGCATCGAGGAAATCTATACGCTTGCCGCCGCGGCCTTGCGCGCCGGGCAGGCGTGCTTCGACGCGCATATCTTTCCGTTCCGTCCGACGGCCAAGGCGCTCGCTGCCGCGAAAGGCTCGCCGTGGTTCGGTTTCTGGAACGAACTCAAACCGGCCTACGATGTCTTCGAGCGTGAGCGCGTGCCACCGGCGGTTGCAGTCGAGAACGGACACTATCGGATCGCCCGATAACGGATTCCGTTTGCCGCCGTGCGCTGCTGCGCCCGCGCGTGCAAGCGTCACCGTGCGGGATTAGGCTGACGCGCCCAACCCACGGAGTCTCGCCATGAACGTCGAACAGATCGCCGCGCGCCTCGTCGAATTGTGCCGCGCCGGGAAATTCGAGGAAGCGCAGAAAGAGCTGTACGCGAACGATGCGGTCAGCATCGAATCCGAAGGCACGCCGATGGCGGCCGGCGGACCAGCCAAAGGGCTCGAAGCCATCTACGAAAAAGGCCGCCATTTCAATGAAAGCATCGAGGCCTACCACAGCATGAAGGTCAGCGATGCGCTGATCGCGGATAACTGGTTCTGTCTGACCATGGAACTCGACGTGACGATGAAGCAGTACGGCCGCCAGTTGATGAAAGAAGTCTGCGTCTACCACGTCCGCGACGGCAAGATCGACCGCGAGCAGTTCTTCTACGACGCCGGCTGAGCACGGTCCCGCTGCCGGGCGGCGCGCAGTCGACCGGCAGCAGCCCGAAGCATGACTTGGGGCAGGGGGACGCGACGCCCCTTCTGCGCTAGCATGCGGCTCCATTTTCCTCCGGGGATTGCGATGCAAACGCTTGCCGCCTCACTGCGCCCGCTGTCGCTCGCTCTCGCCGTCGCGGCGGGTGTATTCGGCGCCGGTTCCGCCTTCGCCGCCGATGCCGCTTCTGCAAACCCATCTATGCAGGCGCCGGTCAAGGCCGACGTGGTCGCCGCCAACATCGATGCTTCGATCAATCCGGGCGACGACTTTTTCGCCTACGCCAACGGCGCCTGGCTCAAGGCGCACCCGATTCCAGCCGCCGAGGCCAATTACGGCATCGGCCGCGTCGTCCAGGACGAGCTGTACGCCAAACTGCGCAAGATCAGCGAAGACGCTGCCGCACAGAAGGACGCCGCGCCGGGCAGCGACGCGCAAAAGATCGGCGACTTCTGGTCCACTGCGATGGACGAAGCCAAGGCCGAACAGGTTGGGCTGACACCGCTGAAGGCCGAACTCGCGCGCATCGACGCGATCAAGTCCGCGACCGACGCGCTCGATGTCGCCTTCGGCCTGCAGCCGCTGTTCGTCGATGTGTTTTTCTCGCCCGATATCTCGCAGGACGAGAAGGCGAGCGACGTGATGGCGATCCATCTCTATCAGGGCGGCCTCGGCCTGCCCGAGCGCGACTACTACTTCAATACCGAAGCGGGCGTCGCCAAGGCGCGCAAGGAATACGTCGCGCACATGGGGCGCATGCTCAAACTGCTCGACGCCGGTGCGAAGGACGCCGATCCGCGCGCCGCGCGCATGATGGCGTTCGAGACCGAACTGGCCAAGGTCTCGCGCAAGCTTGAAGACCTGCGCGACCCGGACCGCAACTACAACAAGATGGCGCCCGACGAGGTGACGAAGAAGTACACGCCGTCGATCGTCTGGAGTGCGCGCCTGAAAGACTGGAACCTCGCGCCGACCTACGTGATCGTCGGCCAGCCCGAGTTCTTCGCCGGCCTGCAGGCGCTGCTCAAGAAGACGCCGGTTCCGGTGCTGCGCGACTATCTGAAATATCACCTGGTCAGTACCTATGCGTCTTCGCTCGACAAGGCGATCGACGACGAGAACTTCAGTTTCTACGGCAAGGTGCTGCGCGGTCAGAAAGAACAGCGCCCGCGCTGGAAGCGCGCGCTCGATGCCGAGAACCGCTCGATGGGCATGATCCTCGGCCGCATCTTCGTCGGCGAGTATTTCCCGGCGAAGACCAAGGATCGCTACAACACGATCGTCGAGGCGATCCGCACCGCCTACGGCGAACGCATCGACAAGCTCGACTGGATGAGCGCGGCGACGAAGACGAAAGCGCATGAGAAACTCGCCGCGGTGACGAAGAAAGTCGGCTATCCGGACAAGTGGAAGGACTATTCCGCGCTCGTGGTCGGGCGCAATTCCTACGCCGAGAATCTGATGAACGCCGCGCGCTGGCGCTGGGCCGACGGCGTCGGCAAGTTCGGCAAGCCGGTCGACCGCGCCGAGTGGGGCATGACTCCGCAGACCTACAACGCCTACTACAACCCGTCGAACAACGAGATCGTGCTGCCGGCCGCGCAGTTCACCATTCCCGGTTTCAAGGACGGCGACATCGACGACGCCATCGTCTACGGCTACGCGGCAGCGTCGACGGTCGGGCACGAAATCACCCACGGCTTCGACGACGAAGGCCGCAAGTTCGACGCGAAAGGAAATCTCACCGATTGGTGGACGCCCGAAGACGGCAAGAAATTCGAGCAGCGCGCTGACGTGATGGTCAAGCAGTTCGACGCCTACGAACCCCTGAAAGGACTGCACATCAACGGCAAGGCCAGCCTTGGCGAGAACATCGCCGACTATGGCGGCATCCTGATCGGTCTCGACGCATTCAAGAAAACCGAGCAGTACAAGCGCGGCGAGAAGATTGCCGGCTTCACCCCGATCCAGCGTTTCTTCCTCGGCTATGCCTTGTCGTGGATTTTCGAGGAGCGCGAAGAAGCGCTGCGTCAAGGTCTCCTCAGCGACGTGCATGCGCCAGCGAAGTGGCGCGTCAACGGCCCGCTCGCCAACATCGGCGAATTCCACGAGGCCTTCGGCGTGAAGCCCGGCCAGCCGATGTATCGCGCCGAGGCCGAGCGCGTGCGCATCTGGTGAGCAGTACGAACCGCTAGAGCGCGAGGCTGACGCGCACCACGCCCGGGTTGTTGAACGACAGCCCGCGCTCGAAGCCGAGGCGTGCGCAGAGCGCGAGCATGCCGCTGTTCTCGGTCAGCACGTCGCTCCACAGCTCGATCGCGCCGAGCTGGCGCGCCGAGGCGATCACGCGCTGCATGAGCAGGCTGCCGAGACCCTGGCGCGCGAAGCGGCCTTCGACGACGATGGCGAATTCCGCGTGTTCGAGCACCGGGTCGAGGTGCGCGCGCGCGACGGCGTGAATCTCGATCGGCAGATCGGGCCGCGCCGGATCGTCCGGCGTGGCGAGCACCCAGGCGAAAGCCAGTTGCGGATCGAGCTCGCAGAGCTGGCGCGCGAACGCGTCGGGCAGCTCGTTGAGCGGATGCAGGAAGCGCAGGCGCACCTCCTCGGGAGTGAGGCGGCTGAAGAAGCGCTTGAGCGCTTCGACGTCGTCGGCGCGGATCGCACGCAGGACCAGCGGCGTGCCGTCGCGCGCGAGCAGCGGCTCGCCGCGGTCGGCAGGCCGCCCCGGCGCGCGCAGACTGCTGCGCCGCGGCGGCGGACGCATGCCGCGGCCGTGGCCGTGGCCGCTCGGGCCCCAGCGCTCGGCGAGTTTGCGTGGATTTGCTACATTGTCCATGGCCGCATCATCGGGGATCGATTTGGAGCAGCCCACCTATTTTGCACCCGATCGATTCAGCAAGATGACCCGCCGTTCACACGGCGGAATCGCGTACTTCCCTTGATCCAGCCGCCATGAACGACACGGAACTCAAAGCGCTCAGCAAGGACTGGCCCGGCGTAGCCAGCACGGTGAAGTGGGACGAAGAGCTTGTCTTCACCGTTTCCGGCAAGACCTTCGCCGTCCACTGCCTGCGCGGTCCGCACCGCGGGCGCACGTCGTTCAAGGTCGACGCGGAGCGTTTTCTCGAACTGACCGACCAGCCCGGCATCGCTCCGGCGGCGTATATGGCGCGCCCGTTCTGGGTGTCGATCGCCGAGCCCGACCGTTTCGCGCGCGCGAAGATCGCCGAGTTCGTGCGCCGCTCCTACGAACTCGTGCGCGCCGGCCTGAGCAAGCGCCAGCAGGCGGCGCTCGCTGCGCTGCCGCCGGCCTGATTCCCCTCTCGTACGACCAGGAACCGTGAATGTCCGGCAAAGCCGATTCGCTCAAGACGATCTTCTACGCGCTCGGCGCGAACTTCGCCATCTTCGTGTCGAAGGCGGTCGCGGCATTCCTCACCGGCTCGGGCGCGATGACCGCCGAGGCTGTGCATTCGCTCGCCGACTGCGGCAACCAATTGCTGTTGCTGCTCGGCATCAAGCAGGCGAAGGCGCCGCCGTCGCCGGACTATCCGCTCGGCCGCGGCAAGGAAATCTACTTCTGGTCGTTCCTCGTCGCGCTGCTGCTGTTCAGTGTCGGCGGCGCGTTCTCGATCTATGAGGGCCTGCACAAGCTGCATGAGCCCGAGCCGCTGAAATGGCCGTGGATTGCGGTCGGCGTGCTCGCCTTCGGCATCGTCGCAGAAAGTTTTTCGATGTACGGCTGCCTGAACGAGGTGAACAAGGCGCGCGGTAATCGTTCGCTGTGGCGCTGGTTCCGCGAAAGCCGGCAGAGCGAGCTGATCGTGATTTTCGGCGAGGACCTGGCCGCGCTGCTCGGCTTGACCTTTGCGCTGGCCGCCGTACTGCTGACGATGCTGACCGGCAATCCGCTGTTCGACGCGATCGGCACGCTGGCGATCGGCGTGCTGCTCGTCGTCATCGCGGTGTTCGTCGCGATCGAAGTCAAGGCGCTGCTGATCGGGCAGAGCGTCGATGCCGAACTCAAGGCGGCGATCCTCGCGTTCCTCGAAGGCCGCGCCGAAATCGCGCGCGTGTTCAATCTCGTCACCCTGCAACTCGGCAGCGAAATCATGGTCGCGGTCAAGGCCGAGATGAGCCGCGACCTGTCGACCAAGGGCGTGGTCGATGCGATCAATGCGGTCGAGCGCGACATGCGCGCGAACTTTCCCGAGATCCGCTGGTCGTTCTTCGAGCCCGATATAGCGGACTAGAGTGTCCCGCGAACGGCCGACTGAGCAAGGAGAGTTTCATGCGTGCCGTATTGCTGATGATCGTGACGATGGCCTTGCTGTTCGGCAAAACCGCCGAGGCGTGCAGACTGTTTCCGGGTGTACCGCCGTCCTCGGTCCCGCCGGACCTCGTTGCATTTGCCGGCGTCGTGGAAGGCGATGCGCTGCCGCGGGAATTGCTCAAAGACAAACCTGCGGCGCCGGGCTTGAGAGTGCGCGTGACCGAAGCCGCCGTATCTTCACAAACAGGTATGGTTGTCGATGTGTACCCGCTCGGCCACGGGGCCAATTGCAAGCCTGAGCCTTATGATCTTGGCGAACTGCAAGCGAGCTATGGCGTCGGCACCAAGGTATCGGTCGTAGGCTGGTCGGAGTCGGATCTGCCCGGTCCTCCCTCTCGTGTCCGTACATTCGACGGTGGAGTGCAGGCGATCGGCATCGTGCCGATGGCCTATCCAAGCACGGCGAATGGCACTCTGGACTTCGCGGCGGTCGCGAAGTCGTTGCGTCCTCAATCAGGGGATAACTCCAGCGAGGAGTGGAGACGCCGCGCCAACGCGAAATCGTTCCAGTACTACGGGTTCTACAAATCGCTGGCCTTACTCGGGTCCGGACTCGACGAGTCGCGCAAGGTCAGCGAACTGGAAAATATCCGCTACTACAGCGGCTACGACTGCTTGAGACGCGACAACGAACGCTACGCCTATGTCGCTCTTGTCCACAATGCGCGGCTTTCCGAACCCGCACAGAAGCACATCCTCGATAGCCTGCCGACCGCAGGTAATGCGGGACAGCCATCGTCCTTGAAAGGAACCGTGTTCGAGGGTTACTGCGAAGAGCGATGACTCGGCCGTTGCTCGTCAACGCCGCGTGCTTTACGCGCCGTCGAGTCAATCCATCAGCGCGGCGACATGTGCCGCGACCGACTGGCGCAGCGCGGTCAGGCTGTAGCCGCCTTCGAGGCTCGAGGCCACGCGCCCGTGCGCGTGCTTGCGCGCGATGTCGACGAGCTCGCGCGTGATCCAGTCGTAGTCGGGTGCGCCGAGATTGAGATTCGCAAGCGGATCGAGATAGTGCGCGTCGAAGCCGGCCGAGATCAGTACGAGCTGTGGGCGGAAGCGTGCGACCGCAGGCAGGATCAGATCGCGGCAGATTTCGCGGAACGCGAACGAACTCGATGCGGGCGGCAGCGGCGCGTTGACGATATTGCCCGCGCCGGTTTCGTCCTCGGCGCCCGTGCCCGGATAGAGCGGCGATTGATGCGTGGACGCGTAGAGCACGCGCGGATCGCGCCAGAAAATGTCCTGGGTGCCGTTGCCGTGGTGCACGTCGAAATCGACGATGGCGACGCGCTCGATACCGCGGGCGAGCGCATGCGCGGCGCCGACGGCGATGTTGTTGAACAGGCAGAAGCCCATCGGCGTGGCGTGCGTGGCGTGATGCCCCGGCGGGCGCACGGCGCAGAAGGCGCGCGTCGCGCTGCCGTCGATCAGCGCGTCAACCGCGGCGCAGACCGCGCCGGCGGCGCGCAATGCGGCTTCGAGCGAATCTGGCGACATCGCCGTATCGGCGTCGAGCTGGGCATAGCCTTGCGTGGGCGCCGCGGTATGCACGAGGGCGATCAGCTCGGGGCTGTGCACGCGCGCGAGCTGCTCGTACGAAGCACGCGTCGCTTCGATCCGGTCGAGCATGGCGAAGCGGTCCTGGTCCAGCGCTTCGAGCACGGCCTGCAGCCGCGCCGGCGATTCGGGATGGCCCGGCCCGGCGGAGTGGCGCAGGCAGGACGAGTGGGTATAGAGGTGCATCAAGCTCGACGGACCGATAGCAGGGAACCGCGAACAGAATAAGAGTTTCGCCGATGCGACGACAAGCGCAGCCCACGCGGCGCGGTCGGCATGCCGCACCGCTGCGCTTGAGAATGGCGGACTATTCCTGCGTCAGCGCCGCGCTGCGCCGCGCCGGCCGCGAGAGCAGATGCACCACGCCGGCGAGCAGGACGAGCGCGCCGCCGAGTGCCATCGACGTCGTCCAGCCGCCGTACTGCCAGGCCGTGCCGGCGAGTGCGGAGCCGCCAGCGCCGCCGACGAACATCGCGGTCATGAAGAAGGCGTTGATGCGGCTGCGCGCGGCGGCGTCGAGCGCATAGATGCGCGTCTGGTTCGCGATCAGCGACGCCTGGATGCCGAGGTCAAGCACGATCGTGCCCACGGCGAGCAGCAACAGGCTGCGGCCGCCGAAGGCGAAGACGACGAAGGCGGCGAGCGCGGTGGCGATCGAGACGTTGAGCACCCAGCGCGAACCGCGGCGGTCGGCATGCCGACCGGCGATTGGGGCGATTGCCGCGCCGACGGCGCCGACCAGGCCGAACATGCCGGCGACTTCGGCGCCGAGGCCGAAGGCCGGACTCGCGAGCCACGGCGTCAGGGTCACCCAGAACACGCTGAACGCGGCGAACAGCAGCGCTTCGACGAGCGCGGCCTCGCGCAGCACCGGATGACGCCGTGCCGCACCGAACACCGAGGCGATCAGGCGCGGATAGCTCGCGCGGTGCTCGCTGGGCATGTGCGGCAGGGCATAGCGCAGCGCGGCGACGAGCGCGAGCACGACGATGCCGGCGGCGACGAACACCGTGCGCCAGCCGAAATGCGCGGCGATCGCGCCGGCGAAAAAGCGCCCGCAGAGAATGCCGAGCAGGAGTCCGCTCATGACTGTACCGACCGCGCGGCCGCGCTGTTCGGGCGCAGCCAGATGCGCGGCGATCGGCACGAGCTGCTGGGTCACCGTCGCAAACAGGCCGAGCGCGAACGAAGCCGCGATCAGCGCCGGCAGATCGCGCACGATGGCGACGGCGAACAGGGCGAGCGCAAGCAGCGGTCCGAGCACGAGGATCAGCGCGCGCCGCTCGTAGCGGTCGCCGAGCGGCACGAACAGCAGCAGGCCGCAGGCGTAGCCGATCTGCGTCGCCGCGGCGACCGTGGCGACGCTTTGTACGCTCGAATGGAAGTCGCGCGCGAAGTCGCCGAGCAGCGGCTGGTTGAAGTAAATGCCCGAGGCGAAGACGCCGCAGGCGATCGCCATCAGCCAGGTGAGGCCGCGCGTCAGGGCGGGAGCGGCGGTGTCCATGAGGGTTTCCTCGATAAGGCAGGGGGCGTAGTCTAGGCTTTGCCTAAATTGTTCGGAATGCCTCGCTTATGCCAATCTCTTTTGCGTCCAATGCAAAGATGACGCCACCGGGATTCGCCGACCGCCTGGCCCTGTTCCTCGACGTCGCCGCGACCGGCAGTTTCTCGGCGGCCGGCCGCCATCTCGGCCTCGCGCCGTCTTCGGTCGCGCGCCAGATCATCGAGCTGGAGAAGCAGACCGGCGCGCGCCTGCTGCACCGTTCCACGCGTGCACTTACCCTGACCGAAGCCGGCGAACTGCTGCGCGCGCGCGCGGGCCAGCTTCTGCGCGAACTCGCCGAACTGCGCGAAGCGGTCGCCGTCGGCGAAAGCGCGCCGCGCGGGCTGCTGCGCGTCACCGCGGCGGCGGCGTTCGGCAACCTGCATCTCGTGCCGATCCTCGGGCGCTTTCTCGCGCGCTATCCCGACATGAGCGTGGAGCTGCATCTCGACGATGCGCTGGTCGATCTCTCGCGCACGCGTTTCGATCTGGCCATCCGTGCCGGCAGCATCGCGGCGGACCTGCGTCTGGTCAGCACGATCGTTGCGCCGATGCGCCGCGTACTCTGCGCCGCGCCGTCCTACCTCGAGCGCCACGGCACGCCGCGGCGGCCCGAAGATCTGCGCGCGCACGACTGCCTGTCCGCACCGGGCGCGGCACCGCCGGGCTGGTGGCGCTTCGGCAAGGCGCACAAGGCGCGGAGCATCGAGGTATCCGGGCGCCTGTCGTGCAACAGCAGCCAACTGCTGCTGCAGGCGGCGGTCGAAGGGCTCGGCATTGTGCATCTGACGAGCTGGCTGGTCGGCGACGCGATCCGCACGGGTCACCTCGTGCGCTTGTTCGCCGACCGTCCGCTGCAGGAAGAAGGGCAAGCTGTGCAGGTGCTGCGCGTGCCGGGTCCGCTCGCGCCGAAGACGCGCGCGTTCATCGAGCATCTCAAAGAGGAAATCGGCACGCCGCCGTATTGGGATCGCGGCCTGGACTGACCGCGCAGTGTGCGAGGGCGATTACTTCTTACGCCGCTCGTGCTGCCACAGCACTTCGCCGTGGCCCGAGGCACGCGCGAGTACGCGCGCGATCACGAACAGCAGGTCGGACAGACGATTGAGATAGCGCACCGCTTCGGGCCGCACCGTTTCGACGCGGGCCAGCGCGACGACTTCGCGCTCGGCGCGTCGGCAGACTGTGCGTGCCACGTGACAGTGCGCGGCCGCCGTGCCGCCGCCGGGCAGGATGAAATCCTTGAGCGCGGGCAGATCGGCATTGAAGCCGTCGAGCGTGGTTTCGAGGCGGTCGATATCGGCCGCGTGGATCATCGCCATGCCCGGAATGCAGAGTTCGCCACCGAGGTCGAACAGATCGTGCTGGACCTGGGTCAAAGTCTCGCGCACCGCGGCCGGAATCTCTTCGGCGAGGACGACGCCGATCACGCTGTTGAGTTCGTCGACCGTGCCGTAGCTGGCGACGCGCGCGGAATCCTTGGCTACGCGCGAGCCGTCGCCGAGGCCCGTGGTGCCGTCGTCGCCGGTGCGCGTATAGATTTTGGAAAGGCGATTACCCATGGCTCACGCTGTCTTGCGCTCGGGCCGGACGTGGAAGTTGGCCCGTCGTGTGCGGCGCATCGGCAGATCGCCGATGCGCGGTGATGATCTAGCCAACCGGCATTCGGCCGCCAAGAGCGGCCGAACGGGCATCAGGCGCGTGCGCGCAGGCCGGCCGGAGTATGCGTGAACTGCACGGCGATCACATGCAGCGCGACCGCGATGCCGAAGTAGATGCCCTGACTGGTCAGGTACGGCAGATACCAGTCGCCGAGGTTCTTGAACCACGCCGGGAAGCTGCGCGGCTGCGGCACGCTCGCCGAAAGCCAGTAGAAGCTGCCGTTGGAAATCAGGTAGCACACGCTCAGCGCGACGACGAATGCCGCTGCCGCCAGCGCGAGCGAACGCGTGTTGAGACCGGCGTAGTGCGTGGCAAGCCAAGCGCCGCCGTACCACATCGCGAAATAGGACGGTACGAGGAACCAGTACGCTGCGGACACGCAGTAGTGTTCCCAGAACGAAATGCCCTGGCCGCTGATGACGAAATAATCGACCAGCACTGCTTCGACCATCAGCAGCGGGAACGCCCAGCGCCACTCGCGGCGCAGATAGAAGCCGCCGACGAAGAAGATCGCCCACGACGCGTCGGGCAGCAGGCCGAAATGGTTGATGCGCGTAACCGCCATCGCGAGTGCGAGCAGGGCGAACACGCCGTAGCGGAATGCGCCGGAATCGCGGGACGCGCCCGAGGTGCCCAAGGTTGCGCTAGTCATCGTGAAAATCCTCCGAAACGTTAAGCATTATAGCCGGAAACCCGCAGGCCGCAGGCTTCTTTGCGTATCATGTGCGCATGAACGATTTCGATGTATTGATCGTCGGCGGCGGCCTGGTCGGCACCAGCCTCGCGATCGCGCTCGACGGCAGCGGCCTGCGCGTCGCCCAGGTCGAGGCGGTTGCGCCGCAGATCGATCCGAATGCGAATCCCGAAGAGCGCAGCCTGGCGCTCGCGCGTGCTAGCGTCAACGCGCTGACCGCGCTCGGCGTGTGGCCGCTGGTCGAGGCCAAGGCGACGCCGATCCGGCGCGTCCATGTCAGTCGCCGCGGCGAGTTCGGCAGCGTGCGCCTCGACGCGGCCGAGCACGGCCTCGACGCGTTCGGCGCGACTTGTCCGGCGCGCGAACTCGGCAACGGCCTTTTCGCCCGTATCGCGCGCTGCACGAATCTCGTGCGCTACGCGCCGGCAAAGCTGACTGCGATCGAGAACGACGCGGACGGCATCGTCGCCAGCGTGACTGCGGACACAGGCGAAACGCGACTGCGCACGCGCCTGCTCGTCGGCGCCGACGGCACCGCTTCGTTCGTGCGTTCGGCGCTCGGCATCGGCGTGGACAAGTTCGATTATGCGCAGACCGCCTTTGTCGCGACCGTGCAGCCCGAGCGCGCGATGGACGGATGCGCTTACGAGCGCTTCACCGCGACCGGCCCGGTCGCGCTGCTGCCTCTCGCCGACCGGCGTGCCGGTGTCGTTATGACCGTGCCGGCCGACGAGAGCAAGCGCATCGCCGCGCTCGACGATGCCGGCTTCGTCGCCGAGCTACACGAGCGTTTCGGCTATCGTCTCGGCCGCTTCTCGCGTCCCGGCCGGCGCATTTCGCATCCGCTGGTGCGCACGCTTGCGCAGCGCCTGGCCGCGCCGCGTGCCGTGCTCGTCGGCAATGCCGCGCAGACGATCCATCCGATCGGCGCACAGGGTTTCAACCTTGGCCTGCGCGATGCGCTGACCCTCGCCGAATTGCTCGTCGCGCAGTCGCGCGCCGGTGGCGACGTCGGCGCTGTGGCCCTGCTCGAACGCTACGTCGAACTGCGCCGCGACGATCGCGAAGGCACCGCGTCGATGAGCGACGGCCTGGCGCGCTGGACCGCAAGCGAAGCCTTGCCGCTGAAACTGCTGCGCTCGCTCGGCCTGATCGCGATCGACCGCGTGGCGCCGTTGAAGCAGGCGCTGGTCGCGCGCGGCATGGGCTTCCGCGGACATGCGCCGGCGCTGGCGCTGCGCAACGGGTTTGCCGAGAAGGCCGGCACCAATGCCGGTTCGATCTTCGCGACCGCGGAGGAGCGCTGAAATGACTTCACGGCGGATTTGTGACGTGGCCGTAGTCGGCGCCGGCATGGTCGGCGCCGCGCTCGCGCTCGATCTCGCGCGGCGCGGCTTCGAGGTCGCGCTGATCGAATCGCGCGCGCCTGCGCCGTGGCGTGCCGAGGACGAAGTCGATCTGCGCGTCGTCGCGCTGGCCGCATCGTCGATTGGCCTGCTCGAACGTCTGGACGTCTGGCCGTCCATCGCTTCTGCGCGTGCGAGTGCCTATCGGCGCATGCGCGTCTGGGATGCGCTGACACCGGGCAGCCTCGGCTTCGATGCCGCCGACGAGGGCGCGTCCGCGCTCGGCTACATCGTCGAGAACAAATTGATCCAGTCGGCGCTGTGGCAGGCCGTCGAGCGGCAATCCGCAATCGACCTGCGTTGCCCTGCGCGCGTCGTCGCGACGGAAATCGTCGCAGCCGGTGCTGCCGACGCGCGAGTCGCGAGCCCGGAATCCCGGCTTCTCTCCTTCGACGACGGCACGCAACTCAAGGCGCGACTCGTCGTCGCGGCCGACGGCGCCGATTCGGCCCTGCGCGGCTTGCTCGGCATCGCCGCGCACGATCGCGACTACGCACAGCGCGGCATCGTCGCTCACGTAAGCCACGAGCGCGCGCACGAAGCGACCGCATGGCAGCGTTTCCTGCCGCGCGCGACGCTGGCCTTTCTGCCGCTCGCCGACGGACGCAGCTCGATCGTCTGGTCGGCACCGAACGCCGAGGCCGCACGCCTGCTTGCGCTCGACGATGCGGCGTTCCGCGCCGAACTCGGCGCTGCATTCGACTTTCGCCTTGGCGCGATTACGGCAGCGACGCCGCGCGCCGCGTTTCCGTTGCGCATGCGTCTGGCCGACCGCTATATCGCGCCGCGCTTCGCCTTGGTCGGCGATGCTGCCCACGTCGTGCATCCGCTCGCGGGGCAGGGTGTCAATCTCGGTTTTCGCGACGTCGCTGAACTTGCCGGCGTGCTGAGCGAAGCGCGCGAGCGCAAAGCGGACTTCGCCGCGGAAACGAACTTGCGCCGCTACGAACGCCGTCGGCGCAGCGACAACGCGATTTCCGCGCGCGCTTTCGATGCGATCCAGCGCGGCTTTGGCAGCGATGCCTCTGCGATCGCGGCCTTGCGCGGGGCCGGGCTGGCCCTGGTCGATCGCATCGCACCGCTCAAGCGATTCTTCGCTCACCGCGCTGCCGGCTGAGGCCGGCCCTACCGTTGCAGTAGGGCCGGCGTGAAGAAGCGGCGTCGCCGCTGCTCGCGTGCAATTCGCGGCGCTACAGCCCGCAGGCGGTCGGCGCGTTGCCGAGGCGGATCAGGTCGGTGCTGCCGCTCACTCCGGCATTGGTGCCGCCGGTGAAGGTGTAGCTGAGACGCAGGTTTGCGCAATCGATGAAAGTGAGCGTCGCCGTGCCGACTTGAGTGCGCACGTACGGTGCCGGGTTGTCGAACACGCCGTCGGTTCCGGTATAGATCGGAATTCCGCTCGCGGGCACGATGCTCGCGGTATACGGAATATCGGGCCCAAGCTGCAATACGTACCAGCGCTGGCTCGCGTCGCCGCTCGCGAGACCGTTCGGCATGTAGGTGTACCAGGCCATGAACAGCACGTGCTGGTCGGGATTGACCACGGTGAAGATGCCTTGCCCGCTCGTCGCCCGGTTGTACCAGGACGTGGTCAGCAGATAGCTCGGCGCGGACACGCCGTTGTCGCCCGACGGCGAACAGGTGATGGACGCGTCGAGCCGGGTCAGCGGAATCGTGCCGCTACGGCCGCTGCCGTCGGTGAACGAGTAGATCAAGGTGCCGTGCTGGCAGTCGGCGAACTGCAGAGTCGCGCTGCCGACCGGTGTCGCCGTGATGCGCGGTGGTGCGTCGAAGTTGCCGCCGTTGCCCTTGTAGATGGTCAGCGTCGCAACGTGATTGATATTGTCGATCGGGCCTTGCAGCGCATACCAGCGCTGCTTCTCCGGGCCACCACCGGGCGCGACGTCGTAAGTGAACCAGCCGGCGAACGCGACGCCATGGCCGGGGCTGCTCTGGTCCGGCAAAGTCGAGAGCATGATGCCCTGGCCGCTCGTGGTCTGGTTGTACCAACTGCCGGACAGGCCGAACTGATTGAGATTGACGTTCGCGGCCGCGGTCGACGCAAAACTCGCGACGACACTGCAATTGGCACCGACCGGCGCGGTCGTGTATACATTTCCACTAAGGCTGCCGCCGCAACTGCCGCCGACCGTTGCGGCATAACCCGGATTGGCACTGACGCTGAACGTCGCCGTCGCACCGGCATTCACCGTCTGCGGCGTCGCCGGCGCAATGCTGCCGTTGGGGCCGGCGTTTGGCGTGACCGTGTAGGTCGCCGCCGCGTTGATGACGCTCAATGTTCCCGTTCCTGTCGACGGGTTGTAGTAGGAACTGCCGGCAAACGTCACGGTAAGCGTTTTGTTGCCGACACTTGTCGGACTCAAGATGCAGCTCAATTGCAACGGGCTTGGCGACGATGACACTGCGATGGGCGCGCAGCTTGCGCTGCCGTCGCTTACGCCGATGCTGCCGCTGTCGGTGAAGCCGCCGTCGCTCGGAGCGACCGAGCCGAACGTGAATGTCACTGTCGTGCTGCCGCCCAAACCGATGGTCGCGGGACTGGCGACGACGGACGAAATGCGCGTGTCGGCTTTGCTTGAGTTCACAGCGAATCTCGCGCTGGCGCTCTGGTTGAGGTTATCCCCGGCAAAGGTCGCGATCCAGGAATACGTCCCCGTGCCGCCGGCGCTGTACGTGCAGGTTGCGGTATAGCCGCTGCCCGCCGCAGTCAATGGCACTGCAGCGCATTGTGGGCGTCCGTTTGCGAACTGCACCGTGCCGGTCGGATTGACCGCGCCGCTCAGCGTCGCGGTCAGCGTGACGGGCTGGCCGACCACGGACGAGGCGACCGAACCGGTCAGCGTCAGCGTGGGGTTGGTGCGCACGGACAAGGTCGCGTCGTTGCTCGATCCTGCCGAGGTCATGTAGGGGCTGTCCGGCCTGAAATCGGTGCCGATGAGGTGGCTGCCCGGGTTCGATATCGTTGCGTTGCAACCAGCGGTCGCCGTGAGCGCCCCCGGGGCGTCCTGCACCGCGGCTGTCTGACAGAGGACGGTCGCGGTGGAGCCGTCGGCCCCACCGTCGATGAATTTTATCGTCCCGGTCGGTGGAATCGTCACGCCGGCATCGACGCTCAGCCTCGCGCTGAAATGGATGTTCTGTCCGACCGACACATCGCCAGAACCGGGCGAGGCAAGGGACGTATGCGAGACCGCATTCACCACCCCGTACGTCACGTTGGCGGAGACATAGCTCGGATTGTTGGCGTCGCCGCTGTAGGTCGCGCCGACGTTGTGCGTTCCCGGCGTAAGGGCAAGGCTGCTGCTGTTGCACAGCGCCGTGCGCTCGTTGCCGCTGCCGGTCAAAGGAACGTTGGCGCAGATCGTCTGCAGCGTATCGGTGTCGGCAAACGTCACCGTGCCGGTCGGGCTGTTGCCGATGACCCTCGCAAGGATGTACGGATTGGCGCTGTACTCCATGCCCAACGTCACGGTGGGCCACAACTCCATGCCGTTTACGGTTTGCTGCAGATGAGGCGTCGAAGATGCCTGCGCATAGTTCGCGTCGCCGCTGTAGTACGCATAGAGCTCGGTCGTGCGCAGCGACAGATTGGCATAGTCGCATGAAGCGGTTTTCGTCCCGCCGCTGCCGGCCAGCGGCAGGGCGGTGCAGATGTCGACGTTGTCGTTGACGTCGTGCACATTCACCGTGCCGGTGGGGTAGGTTCCGCCGGTACCGGCAACCACGACACCGAAATGGACGCTTTGATGCAACTGGCTCGGATTCGGCGTAGCGAACAGGCTGACGGTCGCGACCATCGTGCCCGCGGCGAACACCGGGGCCATTGCCGTGGCGAGCGCGAGCGCTGCCAGGATGCGTGCGGCGATTCCCGCTGCGTATCGGCAGGATCCTCGCGTCGTCCGTGCCCGAATAAAAATCTGCTGCCTGCGATACATGAGGTTTCTCCGATTGAGCGGCGATAAGCGGACCTGCGATCCCGCTTTCCACTCCTGATCGGAATTCGAACCCGCGGAACGACATTTCCCGCCGATCCGGCGCGGACAGGAAATCGCTGCGCGTATCGCCGCGCCATGTCGTTTTCCTTGGCGGATTTTCGATTGGTTTCGAATGGACGGCCGTTGGCGATGCTCGCTTGGACAAGTCGATCGGAATCGGGGGCGGGCAAACGACATCGTTTGTGTCACGCACAGAAAAGGCCCGCGGCTCCTCGCCGAGAGCGATTTATGCCCTGCTTAGCGGGAACGGGATTAAGCTGAGCCCCGATCGTGGGCGGTGGGGGCTCGACGGCGTGGAAAGTGGCATTGCGGAACTGATCGCTGCGGCGAACGCGGGCGACCTGGCCTCGCGCCAGCGCCTGTTCGCGCGCATGTATGAGGAACTCAAGCGGCTTGCGCGACGCCAGCTCGCGCAGGCCGGCGCGTCGACGCTCGACACGACCGGACTCGTGCACGAGGCCTATCTCAAGCTCGTCGGCGCGGACGAAGTCGCGCTGTGCGATCGCGCGCATCTGCTCGCGCTGGCGGGCAAGGCGATGCGCGAAATCCTCATCGACCATGCGCGCGCGCGCAGCGCGGAAAAACGCGGTGCCGGCGCGGCGGCGGTCACCCTCAACGGCGCCGCCGACGTGGCCGGCGAAGGCATGAGTCCGGAAGATCTGCTGCGGCTCAACGACGCGATCGAGATCGTCGCCAACAACGAGCCGCGCCTGGTCAACCTGATCGAACTGCGCGTCTTCGCCGGGCTCGAAATCGCCGAGATCAGCGCGCTGCAATCGGTCAGCGAGCGCACCTTGAACCGCGACTGGCAGCGCGCGCGGGCGCGCCTGTTCGCCTTGATGAACACGCAGGACTGAAGCGCGACTCGAAACCACCGAACAGGGCCGGTCGATGAATCGTCAGCAGATTGCCGAGTTGTTCGAATCCTTCGTCGACGTCGCGCCGGAGCAACGCGAAGCGTGGCTGGCCGAGCATTGCGTGCAGGATGCCGACGCGCGCGCGACGCTGCTGCGCCTGATCGGTGAATTCCAGAATCAGGCCGATTTTCTTGGCGCACCCGCTGCGCTCGCAGCGGAGGCGCGCGAAGCGCTTGCGCAGCGGGGCACGCCGAATGCGTTCGGCCGTTACCGGGTGATCCGCCGCCTCGGCGTCGGCGGCATGGGCGAAGTCTGGCTCGGTGCGCGCGACGACGGCGAGTTCGAGCAGCGGGTCGCGATC
The DNA here is from genome assembly GCF_005503555.1 of Rudaea sp. 3F27F6. Classification (GTDB taxonomy): domain Bacteria; phylum Pseudomonadota; class Gammaproteobacteria; order Xanthomonadales; family Rhodanobacteraceae; genus Rudaea. The sequence goes on along the minus strand of NZ_SCNG01000007.1, from coordinate 87,291 downwards.
AAGCAGGTCGCCTATCCGACGCCGGGGCTCGTACAACGCTTCCGCCAGGAACGGCAGATTCTCGCGCGCCTGGAACATCCGAACATCGCGCGCCTGATCGATGGCGGTGTCGATGCGCAAGGCGCACCGTATCTCGCGATGGAATACGTCGACGGCGTGCCGATCACGGTCTACGCGGAGGAACACGGACTCGGCCTGCGTGCGCGCCTGCAACTGTTCGCCGAAGTCTGCGACGCCGTGCAGTTCGCCCACCGCAACTTGATCGTGCATCGCGATTTGAAGCCGTCGAATATTTTCGTCGCCGCCGACGCTATGCCGAAGCTGCTCGATTTCGGCATCGCCAAAGTGCTCGACGCCGCGGCGAACGACGCAACCGCGATGCGCCTGCTCACCCCGGACTATGCCGCGCCCGAGCAAATTGCCGGAAGCACGATCACCACCGCGACCGATGTCTACGCACTCGGTGTCGTTCTGCATGAATTGCTGACCGGACGCCGCCCGAAGCGCGCGAACACCGGCGAAGTCGCCGCGAACGGCGTCGCCGTGCCGGGCGATGCGCAGCCCCCGAGCCAGTGCGTCGACACATCGATCGCTGCGGGTCGCACGCGGCGCAAATTGCTGCGCGGCGATCTCGACCGCATCGTCCTGACCGCGCTCGCGGTGCAGCCCGAACGGCGCTACTCCTCGGCCGAGGCACTGGCGGCGGACCTGCGTCGCTATCTCGACGGCAGGACGGTCGCTGCGCAAGGCGCCGGTGCCGCCTATCGTGCGCGCAAGTTCGTCGCGCGCAATCGCGTTGCCGTCGCCGCAGCGGCTGTCGCTGTCGTCACTTTGATCGTGACGACCTTGTGGAGTCTGTACCAGGCGCGCGTTGCGTACGAGCAGGCGCGCGCCGCCGCCGAGCAGCGCGAGGCGGCGCAGATGCAGGCCGGGCGCAACGCGGCGATGACCGATTTTCTATTGAAGCTGGTCGGCAGCTCCAACACGCCAAGCGCAAGCGCGAGCGATTTGCTCAGGCAGGCGAGCGACCATCTGCTCGGCGACGCGCAGATGCCGCCGGAGCGCCGCGCGGCGATGATCGGCGTTCTCGCCGACGTGTACGCCGAGCGGCGCGATGCGAAAGGCGCGCAGCGCCTCCTGCGTCCTCTGCTCACAGATAAGGGCGAGGCGCTGCCGGATGAAATTTATGCGCGTGCGGCCTGCAATCTCGGTCTCGCCGAACATTGGCTCAACGAGGATGCCGAAGCGAAGCGCTGGATCGACGCAGGCCTGGCACGCGCCGAGCGCTTGAGCGGAAGCGCACGAGCGCTGCATGCGCTCTGTCTTTCGGATCGGGGCATCTTGCTGTCCGATGAGAATGCGCTCGACGCGGCGAAGAACGTCGAGCGCGAGGCCGTGGCCGAAATCGACGCGAGCGGCCCGGCCTTCGACGACAAAGCGGCGACCGTACATGCTAATTACGGCGATACGCTGCGCAGCTCCGGCGACCCGCTCGCCGGGCGCGAGCAGTACCGGCACGCGATCGAGATACTCGAACGCGCCGGTCGCAGCGAAAGCGCCGACATGGCGATGGCGACCGCGGGAATCGCGGCTTGCGACCGTACCCTCGGCCTGATCGCCCGCGCCGCGCAGGAACGCGAACAGTCGAATGCGTTGCGCCTGCGCGTGAGCGGGCCGTCGTACGGCATGGCCGTGCAGTTGCTCAATGCGGCCGGCGATCGGATCGAACTGGCCGACCCGGCGGCGGCACTCGCATTGATCGACCGCGCGGAATCGATGCAACGCGAATACCTCGGCGAAAAGAACAACATATTCGCGATCTTGTCGGCCGCGCATCGCGCGCGCGCCCTCGCTCAACTCGGCCGCGAAGCGGAAGCCGAGGTCGAGTTCGCCAAGGCGCAGCAGGTCTACGCGCAGTCGACCACGCCGAATCCATACGGGGAAAGCCTGCACATGTATCGCGCGGAGGTCTTGCTCGCGTCGGCTGCGGCGAACGCAGAATTGCTCGGCTCGGCCGATGCGGAGTTGGCCGCCGCGGAAAAAGGATTGCGCGCGCTCGGCTCGGCCGGAAGCCTGCAGCTTCCGCGCGTTCTGCTCGACCGTGCCGAGATCGCTGTCGCCATGAAACATTGGGAACTGGCCGCAGGCCGTGCGGCCGAGGCGCGGGCTCTGTTCGCCGTGTTGTCGGCGCCAGACGGATGGGGGCTGGCTGCCTGCGATGCGGTGTCCGCGCAAATCGATCTTGCCCGCGGCAAGCGCGACGGCGTGCAAGCGCGCTTCGATAGCGCAGCGCAGAGGCTAGCGGTTTCGCTCGGTGCCGATCACCCGCGGACGCGGCATGCGCATGCCCTTGCCGCGGAAACTGCAGTCGACACTTCCACGATAGCCGCTCGCCGTGACGGAAGCTGATCGCGGCGTGATGCGGAAGGCGATTGGTTTCACTGCTGCCGTCGATCCGCGCTGCGGCGTCTACTCCGGGTCTTTCTCGTAAACGGTGAGTCCGACAGGTAGCTGCACCCAGGGATGCCGGCGGCAGTCGTAGACCGAATCTTCGGGTGCAGGAAAACTCGGATCGGCGAACGCGCCCACGGCGACGCTGACGCCCGATTGCTCGTGGCCTTCTTCGGTATGGAACAGCGTTGTTCCGCATATCGGACAGAAACGGAAGCGGAACCGGCTGCCGTGGTCGCCGGTGCGCACGTATTCGGTCGCACTGCCGGAAACGGTATACGGTGCGGCGTAACCGGCCAGGGTGGCAAACACGCTGCCGGTACGGCGCTGGCAGGCGAGGCAGTGGCAGACGCCGACGCCGCGCGGCTCGCCTTGAACCTCGATGCGCAATTGGCCACAGGAGCAGGAAGCGGTTCGGCTAGTCATCGGCGACCTCTCTCGATCGAGTCCGCGGCGCGTGGAATGCGCTCCCGGATGCAGCGGGCATCCTGGGCGCCCACGGGCGGGATCACTTCTCGATACGGTAGTTGATTCCCGCCCGGCTCGACAGCGTTCCGTTCTGCATCTCGAAGTCGAACAGCCGGGTGAGCTTGTAGCGCAGGGTCACGACTTGGCCTGGGCTGAACAGTCCGACACCGTAGCTCATATAGAGGCGTGGAGAGAGGTACTTGCCGACCGTCAGCGCGGCGCCACCGACCGAAGAATTGTCGGCGACGCCGACATCGTCGAGGCCCATCTTCGCGCCGATGCTTTTCGCGAGCAGGTCGCCGCCGGCGGTGCCGAGGGCCGATGCGGCGCTGCCGACCGCGTTACCTTCGCCGCCTTTCAGCTGCGACAGCGGCTTGCCGGCAACGAGGTAGGAGAGGGCGTCGGACTGTTCCATCGCCGGCGTCGAGAACACGGTCAGCTGCGGCGCAACCGCAGTGCCGCGCACTTGCAGGCCGACGACGATGTTTTGGTCGGGGAAGCCGCGCGTCGCGCGGATGTCGAGGCCGGGATTCTCGACCGGCGTGCCGGCGAACAGCAGGCGTCCCTGTTCGATGGTCAGGTCCTGGCCGTAGGCTTTGAACGTGCCGTTGACCTGGATTTGGCCGCGTCCGATCGGCGTCTTGCCGGGTAGTTGGATCACTGTGAGTTGGCCGCCGAGATTGGCATTGAGGCCGAAGCCGATCAGATGCACCTCGGTGCCCTGGCGCAGGTCCATCGCGAGTTTTTCGCCCGCGCCGAGTTTGACCGTGACCTCGACTTCGATCGGCGCGTTGGCCGCTGCGCTCTTCTGCGCCGCCTTGTCGTCGACGACGACGATGTCGGGCGACGGAGCGACCGCCGCGCCGCCGCCAGGCAGCTTGGATACGTCGACGAACATCTGCGGTATCTGCAGCGTGCCGCCGACACGCAAACGCTTGGCGTCGCGGTCAATCTTCAAGTCCGGGGAAATGTATACTTTTGCGCCGGGGATGTTCGCGGCGAGGAAGCGGTCGCCCTGGATCGACAGCGCGATCGGCGAGTCGGGCGCGATGCCCGCGCTGCCCTTGAGTGCGAGCTTGCCTTCGTCGGAGGCGATCGCGCCGTCGATGTCGAAGTTCTCGCCGTCGCGCGAACGCACGCTGATGTTGCCGTCGCGCAGCTTGAGTCCGGCGGCCGGCACTTCGGTGCCGAAGTCGACGAGGGCGAGCTGGCCGTCGATGCCGGGTTTCTTCGTCGTTCCGGACAGCGCAAACTTCGCCTCGACCTTGCCCTTGGTGCCCGACACCTGGGTGGTCAGCAGGTCGACGAAAGAGAGACTGTTGATGTTGAGGCCGAGATTGCCGGACAGCGGCATCGCGCCGTCCGCCGCCGCGGCGCCGGTGACGATGCGGCCGTCGATGCGGCCGCCGTCGTTGAGGTCGCCCGCGATGGTGATCGTGTTCTGCGCGGGCGACAGGGCCGCATCGATACGGAAGCCTTTGTAGCTGAGCAGGCCCTTGGAGGCCGAATCGGGATAGGTGATCGTACCCTGGTCGGAGGTAATCGCCGCGTTGCCGCTCAGTGCGCCGCTCGGCGCGGCGGTGATCGCGCCGTTGCCATTGATCTCGCCTTCGAGCTTGAGTGGCGCGTCGGGACTGGCGAATTTGGCCAGCATCGCCAGCGGCAGGTGTTCGATCGAGAACTTCGCGTTGGTGCCGCTCTTTGCGTCCTGCGTCGCCTGCGCGCAGATGCCCGGAGCGCCCGCGCGCAGGCAGAGCTCGCTGAGGTTGAAGCTGCCGCCGACATAGGACAGCGCGGTCGGCTGCGCGAGTTTCCATTCGGGCAGGCCCTGCTGGTTCAGGGTCAGTTCCCTGAGCGTGCCGCGCCAGTCGCTCGCGGTTTTCGTCTGGGTCAGCGCGCCGTCGAGGGCGAGCGCAAGCGACAGCGGTTTGCCGTTCACGTCGAGGCGGAGCCGGTGCGCGGCCTGGTTGCCGTTGGCATCGAGCTTGACCGTATCGAAGGTGTAGCCGGCGGCAGACAAGGTTCTCGCGTCGAGCGCGAGGTTGCCGCTCGGCGCGGACAGGTCCTTCGCATCGAAGTCGAGAGTGAAGGCCTGCAGATGCGTGTCGCCGCTCACGATCGCGCTGCCGGTGACCTTGCCGCTCGCGTTGAGTTTGGGATACGGGCCGTTGACCGCGATCGTGCCGCGAATGCTGCCGCCGGCTTTCGGTACCCAGTCGCCGAGGCTGGCGATGCCGAGGTCGATCTTGAGATCGGTCGGCGCGTCCTTGCCCGCGCCGCCCTTGCCGACGATAGCGACCGTGCTTTGTCCCGAGGACAAATTGAGTTTGCCGTCGACGTTCAACGGCGGCGCGAAGCTGAGATCGCCGTTGCCGCCGAGCGCGCGCTGGCGCAAGGTGCCGCTCAGACCATCGAGTTTGAGCTTGGCGACCGGGCCGTCTTTTTCCACATTGCCACTGGTGGACAAAATGAAATTGACCGCGCCGGGCCAGTCCTTGGCGAACGCGCCGGGATCGAGCCGGTTCGCCTTCGCCTCGATGTTCCAGCCGACCTTGGGTTTCAGCACCACATCGCCGGTCGCGTTGAGGCCGCCCTTGGGTTGCTTGAGTTCGAGTTGGGCGAGGGAGATTTTCTCCGGCGTGCCGTCGAGCTTGAAGGCGAGGTCGGCGATCTGTTTCGGCGGCCCGATCGACAGTTCGCCCTGCGCGTTGAACTTGTCCGCGTTGCCGCCGGCGCTGATGCTGCCGTGCGTGGCGATCTCCTGGCCGGCGAGGTCGGCCGGCAGCACGACATCGGCCCAGTCGAGCTTGACGTCGCCGCCGACCGGCTTGGCGTCGAGGTGGACCTTGGCCTGCGCCGTCAGCGTGCCGGGCGCTTCGGGCGAGCGCAGGCGCAGCGGTTCAAGAGTGAAGGTCTTGCCGTCGCTGGCGAACTTGAGCGGGTCGAGCAGGATACGGTGTTGGTTGAGATCGACGCTGCCGCTCAGCGCACCGGCATTCTTGTCGCCCGAACCGGCGAGCTTGAGCGCCAGCGTCTTGAGCGCGTCGCTTTGGGTCAGCGTTTTCGGATCGAAGCCCGGCACGTCGAGATCGACCGTCCACGGCAGATTCTTGTCGTTCGGTGTGAGTGAACCTTTTGCGTTCGCGACCAGCGGTTGGCTCAGCGCTAGGACGAAGTGCGCTTGCTTGCCGTCGTTGTTGAAGTCGGCCTTGGCGGCGACGCGCATCGGCGGCGACTTTTTCTCGGCACCGGCCACGTCACTTTGATTCGGAACGGCCCAGTCGAGGTCGAGCTTGCCCGCACCGACGACGTCGGCGTAGCGCGTGATCGCGCCGTCGAGATCGACCTTGCCGTCGGGCGCGCGCAGGGCGAGTTGCTTGACAGTGAGCGCGGAGGCCGTCCATGTCGCCGCGGCATCGAGGCTGTCGCTCGCGAACACGGGCTTGCCGTCCTGAGTCACGTGGACTGTGCCGACGTGCAATCGGTCGAGCAGAATGTCGAGCGGCGGCGTCAGCAATTGTGCGACCGACGGCTTGGCGGCATCGGGCGGCGGCGGCGTGGCCGGCACCGTGGTCAGGGCGACATCGACGCCGTCGATGTCGAGGCTGCGCACATGCGCGGTCTTGCGCAGCAGGCCGAAGAATTCGTAGTCGAGCTTGAGCGTCTTGACCTTGACGTCGAGGCCGGAAGCCGGGTCTTTGTAAGCGACGTCGTGCAGTTCGAGTGGGCTGGTCAACGCGCCGGTCGCTTGGGCGATCGCGAGCTTGCCGGCGAGCGCCGACTTGGCGCGCTCGACCGCGAAGCGCGTGCCTGACTCGGTCGCAAGCAGCCACCAGGCGAGCGCGAGGATCAGCGCGAAGACGATCGCGAGCGCTATACCGATGCGTTTGAGCCATTTCTTCATTGTTGCGTTCTCAAAAGCATTTGGGGCCACGGATTGCGCGGATGGACACGGATAAAGCAGCTCCCGTCATTTGCGCGAAAGCGAGGCTTTCGGCAGCCGAAGGGGTGGTCATACCGTCCCTTGTTCTAGCAGCCGCAAAAACAAAGATGCCGGATTCCCGCTTTCGCGGGAATGACGAGCAAAGACCGGTTTGCTCTTGATCCGTGTGCATCCGTGTAATCCGTGGCCAAAAAAACTCTTACAAATCGGGGCCGATCGTGAGGTGCAGCTGCACGCCATGCCGACCCTCGGGATCGTTGACCGGAAAACCGAGGTCGGCGCGCACCATGCCGACCGGTGAGCGCCAGCGCAGCCCGAGGCCCGTGCCGATGTGGGTCTTGTAATTGCCGAAGGTGCTGAATGCGTCGCCCGCATCGATGAAGGTGCCGATGCCCCAGTTCGAGGTGAAGTAGTACTCGTACTCGGCGCTCGCGACGGCGAGGTTCTTGCCGCCGATAATGAGGTTGTTGCAGTCGGTCGTGGACTGGCCGGTCTTGCAGCGCTCCAGCGCGATCGGCAGCAGGCTGGCCGGCAGCGGTGGGCCGACGGTCTGGTAGGCGTAGCCGCGGATTGAGCGGTCGCCGCCGCCGAAGAAGCGCAGTTCGGGCGGCAGCTTGTCGAAGTCATCGACCTGAGTCGCACCAAGCGAGCCGCGCACGATCAGGCGCTGGCGGTCGCCGAAGCCGCGAATCCATTTCGCGTCGGCGCGCGCCTGCACGAACTTGGTCGCGGGACCGGGGCTTGCGCGCGTATCGAAGCTCAGAGAGTAGCCGTCGCGGACGAAATCTTTGTCGTCCATACTTTTTCGAGTCAACGACACCTCAGGGTAAACGAGGGTGGAATTGCCGTTGATATTCGCCACTGTATAGGTGCCGCTCAATACGTTGACGCCGATCGTGCGCAGCCATCCGTGCCAGTAGCGCGTTTCGTTCGCGGTTGCGCGCAATGTGTCGGATTGGACGGTTTCGGTATTGATGTTGCGGTAGGCGACGCCGAAGTTGTAGGCGCGGTCGTTGTCGCCCGGCAGCGGGATCGTATAGGTGCCGGCGAGCATCTTTTCGCGCTGCGCGATTTCGGCTTCGATCTTCGCCTTGTGCCCGCGCATGTTGACCCAACGTCGCGTGATGGAGCCTTTGATACCGGGGCCGATGTCGGAATCGATGAACACTCCGCCGGAGTAGATGTTTCGTTTGGCCGGGGCGACGGTGACATCGATCGGAATCACGCCGTCCTTGGCCTTCTCCTTGTCCGGCTGCACGTCGACGATGGCGAAGTAGTCGGCATCGATCAGTTTCTGCTGCAGGCGCAGGAGTCGGGTCTGGCTGTAGAAATCGCCGCGATGCCACGGCACGTAACGGTCGAGCACGCCGTCGTCGAGCTGGCTGCCCTTGAACACGACTTCGCCGAAGCGATAGCGCTCACCGACGTCCCATTTGAGCGAGATCGTGGCGCGATTGGCGCTGCGCGAGACTTCGACCTTGTGTTCGATCTGCTTGGCATCGAGATAGCCGACCGAGAACAGCGCCGACTGCACGGCGGCTTTGCTCTTTTCGTAGGCGGTGCTGTCGAACGGTTGGCCGGCCTTCGGCGAAAATTCGATGAGGGCCTTGGCGACCTCTTTCTCTTCGCGCGCCGGGCTCGGCACTTCGACACTGTAGTCGCCGACCTTGAGGCGCTCGCCGGGGCGCACGTGGATGATCGCGGTCCAGCCCTGCGGCGTCTCTTTCAACTCGCCGTCGGTCTGTGCGCTGTAGTAACCATAGGCCTCGAGCGCCTTGGCGATCTGCTCTCCGGCGTTCGTGTACAGGCGCCGCGCCTGGGCGGCGCTGACGTCCTGCTTTTCGTACTGGGTGATTTCGGCGGACGCGGCGACTACGGGCTTGAGCGAGTCGTCGATGCCGTCGATCTGAGTCGTGATCGTACCCGCCTGCGCCGCGGAGCAGGCGAGCAATGCGGCCAACGCCGCGGCACGATGGATGGCGTGTCGATTCAAGCGGATCGTTTCCCTACGCTTCGCAGCCCTGGCTGTTTTATAGCACGGCACTCGGGCCATCGTAGTTATCAAGTCGTAAACGCGGCGCCGCCGATCGGCGTCAGCCGCTTTCTTCTCCCGAGCGTGCGGCGACCATCGCGCCGACCAGCGCCGACAGATAGGGAATCGCCTGCGCCGCGAGGATGAAGATCCAGAGCTTGCCTTCGGAATAATCGGTCAGATGGCGCGTTCCGGGCGCTTCCACGCCGCCGCTGATCCAATGGCTGAGCAGAGTCGGCAGGCCGAGCATCCCGGCAATCGCGAGCACGATGGCGATGAACATCAACAATTCTTCGCGCACCGCGGTGAACGGATTGGGTTTCTTCGACAGGCGTCGGCTTTTCGCCGTGCGCACGAACTCGCCTTTCTTTTTCCACAGGCCGAGATAGATGCCCCGTGCAATCGCGTGCGAGAGGCCCATGCTGGCGATCGACGCCATGATCGTGTCCTTCCACGAACACGGCACGCGTACGCGGTAGAGAATGATGCCGACCGCCGCCTTGAACAGGAAGAAGCCGATGATCGGATAGATGAACAGATCGAGCGGCAGGGCGAAGTACTTAGGCAGGGCGAGCATGCCCGCGGTCCACCACAGCGCGAGGCCGGTGAAGACCATGTGCAGCGCGTCGGCGAACCAGGAGAACCAGCCGGTGAGGAAGTGGAAACGTTGGCCGGCGGTCAGTGGACCCTTGCGCGTCATCCAGTTCCAGCGGCCCTTGAGAATCTGCATCGCGCCGAACGCCCAGCGGTAGCGCTGCGACTTGTACGCGGTGAAGTCGGCCGGGGTGAGACCGCGGCCCATGACTTCGTCGACGTAGACGAGTTCGTAGCCGGCGTGCATCAGGCGCAGACCGAGTTCGGCGTCTTCGCAGATCGTCCACTCCGACCACTTGCCGGTCGATTCGAGCAGGTCGCGGCGCACCATCGTCATCGTGCCGTGCTGGATGATCGCGTTGCGCTCGTTGCGATGGTGCATGCCGATGCGGAAGAAGCCGTCGTATTCCCAATTGGTCATGCGGCGGAATTCGTTGTGCTCCCAGTCGCGATGCGCCTGCGGGCACTGCACGACGCAGACCTTCGGGTCGTTGAAATAGCCGGTCAACGCCTTGAGCCAATCGGCACGCACGGCGTAGTCGGCGTCGACCACGGCAACGACTTCAGCGCGCGGGTCGGTCTGCTCGAGGCCGAAATTCAACGCGCCGGCCTTGAAGCCCGGCCATGGATTGAGATGGAAGAAGCGGAACTTCGGCCCGAGCTTGGCGCAGTATTCCTCGACCGGCTTCCACACTTCCTCGCGCTTGGTGTTGTTGTCGATCACGAGCACTTCGAAGTTCTCGTAGTCGAGCGCGGCGAGCGAGTCGAGGGTGAGGATCACCATCTCGGGCGGCTCGTTGCACGCGGCGAGATGGATCGAGACGAACGGCTGCCGGTCCTCGGGCTTCGGCGAGAGCAGGCCGAAGCCGCGCTGCCAGTACTTGCGCCAGAGCACTTCGGTGAACTCGAAGCCGTTGATCAACAGGATCAGGATGATCGCCAACTGCGCCGGGAACAGCACGACGAGCATGGTCCAGTCGAACGGACTCAGATAGAACGCGAACGGCAGCGTCGCCGACCAGACCAGCAGCGACGCGGATAGCTGGATCAGCACGCAGAAGAACAGCACGCCCATCCACTTGAAGCGCATGAAGTGGCGTGCGAAGAAGAACATCGGCAGCAGCGAAAGCAGGGAGGCGATGAGCGCCTTCTTCGGCCACGACGGGTCTTCGACGATGCGCCCGGTGAACGAGAATTTCGGCTGCCGGTCAGCTCCGTAGACGCCCCAGTACGCGCCGACGCGGCCCTCGTCCGCCTCTTTCCAAGGCTGATCGAAGGCCTCCATGAGGTAGTAGTCGATTTTGCGCCAGGCGGCTTCCTTGACCCATTGGCGAATGAACTGCGCCTCATCTTCGACCGAAGGTTGCGAGACCTGGTTGCGATCGCCCGCGGAAGGCCAGCCGATCTCGCCGACCACGATTTTCTTGCCCGGAAATGCGCTCTGCAATTGCACGTAGTTGCCGAGCGCGCCGATGCCGACCGCATCTTTACGCGGAATTTTTTCCCAGTACGGCAACAGATGGATCGCGATGAAATCGACGTGCTTTGCGAGCTGCGGATACTTGATCCATACCCAGTACGGTTCCGCGGTCGAGACCGGCACCTTGACTTGCGCACGCACGCGATCGAGATAGGCGATCAGCTCATCCACACTCATGTCCGCGCGGAACAAGGTCTCATTGCCGACCATGACCCGATCGATATTGTCGTTGTCGCGCGCCGCGGCGATCAACGCGGCGATCTCGTCTTCGTTGCGCTGCCAGCGGCGGTCGAGATAGGTGCCGGCCAATACCTTGAGGCCGTACTTTTTTGCGATTGCCGGCACCGCCGGGTTCTCGATCGAGGAATAGGTGCGGATGCGATCGGTGCGCGTCGACAGGAATTTCAGATCGCCGTCGATGTCTTCGAGGCTCGGGAAAATCTGCTTGTGCGGGCTCTGATAGCGCTGGTACGGGTTGTAGGCGAAGCCGCCGATCTTGCCGTCGAACTCCGGCACTTCCTTCGGCCGGTTCAGCGCCGCCCAGAAGGCGAGGTTGGCCGCGGCGATGATCACCGCGAGGAACGCGGCGCGCCAAAACGAAAGCGGGGTGGAAGGTCTCGCTGCGGAACTCAAAACGTGGCCTTGGTCGTCGTGGCCGCGCCCGGCGGCGCGTCAAAGCGTGGCAGGATAGCCGATGCGATACCGCCCCTCAATTTTTGCGGCTTTCCGGGGCGGCCGCGACGGCTTTCGGCGCGCGCAGCCTGTTGATCGCGATCGGCACGATGGCGAGCAGGACCAGACCGATCATTGGCCAGAGCACCTGCGGATCGTGCAGCAGGTCGGCGCTGATCGCCTTGTTCGCGCCGATGTTCTTGGCCAGCGAGGCGCCGAGCCAGGTCTCGATGCCGGTCATGGCGAGGCCGCCGATCGCGGTCGCGGTCACGAACAGCCACAACGGGCAGCGCAGCCACGCCAGCGCGACGGTAACTCCGCCGAACGGAAAGAACGGCACCAGGCGCAGAAAGAAGGTATAGCTGATCGGTTGAGCCAGATAGCCGCCGCGCAGACGCGAAACGAGCCCCGGCGCCTGCTCGCCGTGGCTGTGATCGCCGAACGCGCGGCGCGAGGCGAGAAACAGGATCACCGCGCCCAGGGTGACGCCGACGATGTTCAGTGCGGCACCGATCAGCACACCGAAAATCATGCCGCCGGCCATGATCAATACCACCATGCCCGGCAGGCCGGTCGCGATCGCGAGCATCACCGCGCCGATGTGCGCGAGCCCGGCGAGAATCGGGCGCTCGGCGATCAGGACCTGCAGATTGGCCTGTTCGGCGGCGAGATTGTCCGGGCGGAAGCGGTCGAGCACGCCGGAAAAAAACAGCGCGACACCGATGCCGATCAGGATCAAAAGAGGCAGGAACGAACGCAGTTGTTTCATCGGCAAACGGATTTCGCGGCGCGGCGAGCAAAAGGCCGGCAAGCATAGCGTGGATCGATTGCAGGCGTAATCTTTTGTAATTGCGCAATCAGGCGAAGTTCAGTGGGCCTCACGCCGCTACGCGCCGCGCGCGAAGACCGTGATCTCTTCGCGGTCGTGATAGAGCTGTTTGGCGCGGACCTCGCCTCGCGCTCCGACGGCATCGCGCAGGATTGCGAGACAGAGCACGGTTTCGTCGTAGCGCTTCTTCATCGGCAGCTTGAGATTGAAGATCGTCTGCCGGCACAGGCCGTCGGCCAGCCATTGCGCGATCAAGGTCGCAACGCGGCGCGGCTGCTCGACCATGTCGCAGACCAGCCAGTCGACCGGTTTCTGCGGGCGCCAGCGGAAACCGTCCGCGCGCACGTGCGAGACAAGCCCCGACTCCATCAACGCGGCGTCCATCGGGCCGTTGTCGACGGCGGCGACGCGTATCGAACGGCGCACGAGCTGCCACGTCCAGCCGCCCGGCGCGGCGCCGAGGTCGACCGCGCTCATGCCGGGCTTGAGCCAGCGCGCGCGCTCGTCTTCATCGAGCAGAACGAGAAAGGCTTCGTCGAGCTTGAGCGTCGATCGGCTCGGCGCTTCGCGCGGAAACTTCAGGCGTGGAATGCCCTGCGGCCACGGCGAAGTCCGTTCGACATCGCCGATGCACAGATAAACGCTGTCGCTTTGCGGAAAGAAGGCGTGCAGCCGTTGGCGGGCCGCGGGATCGATCAAGCGAGCCTTCTTCATCGCGCCGACGAGGGCATTGCCGAAGCTGCGGCAGAACGGTGCAAGGGCCTTGCCTTCGTTGGTGTCGGGCGCTTCGACGATGACGTCGGCGTAGCGCCCGGTGCTTTCGCGCAGCGTCGTCAGAATCGGCGTGACGCGATCGCGCGCGGGCAACTCGCGCAGGCGGGCGAAGCAGGCCAGTGCCTGCCGGGCGAAGATGAGGTTGCGCGCATCGGCGGCGCCGAGCACGTCGCTCACATGTACCGCCGATGTTGCGACGAACTCCACAAAAGCGTCGTCGCGCACGGCGCGTACATGGCCGAACAGACCGAGGTCTGCGGCGTTCGCAGTGATTTCCTGCGCGCACTCGCCTTCGAAGCCGGCGCGACAGTAGAGGATGACGCTCGGCGGGGAATCGATAGAGGTCAAGCTGGTTGATGTGCGGCTGCGATGAGGCGTAGAGTCTAACGGCTGGGGAGGGCACAGACCATGCGAGAAACCGCGGTGACGCGGCCCTCGCCAGAAGGTTCGCCGCTCGCTCAGGCAACGGAGCCGGCCGTCGTTCAACGATGCAGCCGTGTACTAAAAGATATCGAGGAGAGCGGGAGATGATTTCGAATTTCATGCGGCCACGCCTTCTGGCTGCCGGAATCGCGGCATGCTTGGCGACGACTGCGACGACGCAGGCAGGCCCGGTGGCGACCGGTTCCGTGCGTGCCGGCGGCGCGAGCAGTGCTGCCAGCGTCGACGGCAAGACTTATATCGTGATGTTTTCCGAGCCGTCGGTCGCTCTGCGCAATCGCGCCTTGAGATCGCAAGGCACGCAGGGTTTGCGCGCGAGCGACGCGATTCCTTTTGGTACCAAGGCCAACGGCCGTGCCTATATGGACATGCGCAGCGACAATGCACGCAGTTATCGAGCGACTCTCGTCGCGGCGCAAGCGCAGCATCAAGTTTCGATCGAGAAGACGATTGGTCGCTCGGTGACGTTCTCACGCACTTTCCAGAATGCGATCAACGGCGCCGTATTGACGCTGAGCGATAGGGAGGCCGATCTCGTCCGTGCGACTCCGGGCGTGCTGTCGGTGGTGTCGAGCCGGACGATGTATCCGGACGACGATGTGAGCACTCGCTTCATCGGTGCCGACATTCTGTGGCGCGGCAATAACTTGCGTCCGCCGGCACCCGGATTCACTTATCCGACCCTGAGCAGCCTGTTCGGCGATCTGAACCAGGGCACGGGATACAAAGGCGACGGGGTCGTGATCGGTATCATCGACACTGGCTACAACAGCCAGAGTCCGTCGTTCCAGGCGGCGGACGCCAGCGGCTACGCCGTCACCAACCCGCTCGGCAGCGGCAACTATATCGGCGACTGCAATGTGTCGAGCATCAGCCTCGGCGGATGCAACGACAAAGTCATCGGCGTCTATGACGCCTACAGCCGCGGCCTCGGCAAGACCGGGGTCAACGTGGAGGATACGAACGGCCACGGCAGCCATACGGCCAGCACTGCCGGCGGCAATGCACGCCAGGGCGGAATCCTCGGTTTCAGCGCAAACCTGTCCGGCATCGCGCCGCATGCGAATCTATCGATTTTCAGCATTGTCAGCCCCGGTACCGGCACGGCCAGCGACGTCTCCGAGCTAACCGCGATCGAAGATGCCATAGAAGACGGCGTGGTCGACGTTCTCAATATGTCGTTCGGTGGCTGCATGGAGCCGAACTATTGGAACGACCCGGTTTCGCTGGGGTTCCTCGCCGCTCAGGATGCAAACATCTTCACCGCGCTTTCGGCCGGCAACACCAGGCCGGTGACGACCTGTGCGCGCCAAGCCGCGCAGACGCCGGGTACGGTCGGTAATGCGATGCCGTGGGTGACCACGGTAGCGGCGACTACGCCGCCGGCCGGGCAAGCTTCGCTGCAATTGAGCCTCACCGGCCCCGGCAAACCGCCTGCGGCGACCCAGGGGATCACTCTGACCGAGGGTACTTACGATACGCCGCTCGCCGCGCCGTTCCCGGCGGGCACTCCGATCGTATTGAGCCCGCAGTTCGATGCCGGCGACCCGGGTAGCCAGAATGCGCCGACTCATGGGGCTGATGGTTGCAACGCCTATCCTGCCGACACATTCAAGAACGCGATCGCGCTGATCAGCCGAGGCACTTGTGGCTTCGCGGTGAAGGTGCCGAACGCGATCGCCGCGGGTGCAGTTTCGGTAATCATTGCGGACAATCGCGTCGAGGGGCCATTCAGTCCGACGGTGGGACCGCCTTCGGTGGGCGTTTCGGTGTTCTCGGTCGCGCAGGCGGACGGTATTGCGTTGCAGAAGTATCTGGGGACGAGCAGCGGCGTTGGTGCCGCATCGCTGGGATTCCCGAGTTCACGTCCGTCCGGTCAAGGGGATGTCCTTGGCGACTTCAGCTTGATCGGGCCGGTGTTGACGCCGGTGCCGTTCGACGTGATCAAGCCGGACATCGCCGCCCCAGGCGTCGGAACGTTGGCTGCCTTCAACAACGCTTTCATGACGGCTGAAGGGCTCATCGTTTCCAACAACAATCCGGACATCGTCGCTTTCGACAGCGGCACGTCGATGGCTTCGCCGCACATCGCCGGCGCGGCGGCTTTGCTCGTTCAGGCCCGCCCGGATTGGACTGCGTCGGAAATCAAGTCCGCTCTCATGATGACGGCGGTCACCAATGGCGTCACCAAGGCCGACGGCAAGACGCCGGCTGGCGTGTACGACGTTGGTGCCGGACGCGTGCAGGTCGACAAGGCCGCCGCTGCGGGATTGGTGCTGACCGAGAACGGAGATAACTTCCGCGCGGCCGATCCGACCAAGGGCGGCGACGTGAGCACGTTCAACATTGCAAGCATGCAGAACTTCAGCTGCGCGGGCTCCTGCAGCTTCACACGGACGTTCCGCAGTACGCAGAAGACGACGACGACCTGGACCACCGGCACAACCGGATCGTTGGCGGACAAGATCACGATCGAGCCCGCGACATTCACGGTCCCGGCCGGCGGCACGGTCAAGTTGACTGTCACGGTCAATACTCGTTCGCTGATTGCCGGCGGAAGCTACAGTACCGGCAGCGTGTTGCTCTTCGCTCCGGATCCGCTGCCGGGTTATCAAAGCTTGGCGGATCTGCACCTGCCCGTCTCCGTGGCAGTGCCTGCTCCGTCGGTTGCGACGTCGGCCAACGTGGTGAATATCAATCTCAACGGCAAGGCCACTGGCAGCGCCACGCTCGATTTCGCCAATATCGGCGGCGGCAGCATGACGTTTGCGCCGAAAGCGGGTGGTGTGGCGCCGCTCGTCTGGGCGAATCAGAAGGACAACTCTGCCTATTACAACTTCACAAGTACGCATTATCTGAACCCCGGGCAAGGCGATCTGGATCAATTTCTTGCCGATGACTTTGTCGTTTCGGGTAACGCGGTCGACCTTGGGCTCATAGTCGCCACCGGCCACGCGGTGCATTCGCTGGCCTCGTTCGGCACCGGGCTGGGTGTGCACTGGCGCATCTATCCGGACAACAACGGAGTGCCCGGCACTCAGGCTGCCTGGAGCTACGACGCGACGGCAGGCAGTCCGGGCGTCAGTGTTGCCGGCGACGTGATCAGTTTGGATCTCGCTGCTGCGCAGCAGGCAACGGGACTCGCCGCGGGTCGCTATTGGCTGTCCGTGTATCCGGATTTGCCGTGCAATGACAAGGGCGACGGCAAGGGCTGTACCGAGGGCTGGAGTTGGGATACGAGCTGGTACGGCAATGACACGAGCTGGGCATACACCAGCTCCGACCCGAATGCGACGTGGTCCACGGGCGGCACCAGTGGATATGGCCCGGGCTTGGCGATGGCGGTCGTCACACGTGTGGCGTGTGCCAATCCTCCGAGCTGGTTGACGTTGACGCCGAATGGGGGCGCCGGCCTGGTCACCGCGGGATCGCCTGCCACCGTCACGTTCAGCGCAGCCAAGGCCGGTTACGCTCCGAATGCATCGGCGTCTAGCTATGTCTGCTTTGGCACGAGTTACCAAGACCCGATCCTGTCCACGCAGATTCCGAAGAACACGATTGCGGTACAGGTCAACGCAAAAAATTGATGATCGATCGGAGGATTCGCCTTGCGGGCGATCCGAATCGGCAACGAAATCCAGGGGCGCGCAAGCGCCCCTTTTTTTTGCCGCATTCGAGGCATTTCGTGTGGCGATAAGCCCGAATTGTTGCGCAGGCGGGGCATAGCCGTTAAAATCCGTGGCGCGGAGTTCGGCGCAGTGCGCTACTTCGATGTTGTTGCAAGCGCTGCAAACGATATGAGGGGCACGAGGCCCCTTGATGATCGTCACAAGGACGTCCGATGAAGTCCCAAGCCTTCGGGCTTGACGGCTTCGTCAAGCGCCAGTTAAACTCCCGTTTCTTCGCAGCCTGGATTCCGTTCGGGCTGCGTTTTCGTCTATCCCGTCGAGAAGTTCGGTCAGGACGGCCGCTTTGTGATCTTCGCGATCAGGACGACCGCATACATTCATTCATTTCCGGAACGAAGAGCAGCATGTCAACCGTGAATCAGCTGGTGCGCAAGTCGCGCAGCCCGAAGACCTATAAGAGCGCTTCGCCCGCGCTGGAAAACTGCCCGCAGCGCCGCGGCGTTTGCACGCGCGTGTACACGACGACCCCGAAGAAGCCGAACTCGGCTCTGCGCAAGGTCGCCAAGGTGCGCCTGACCAACGGCTTCGAAGTCATTAGCTACATCGGCGGCGAAGGCCACAACCTGCAAGAGCACTCGGTCGTGCTGATTCGCGGCGGTCGTGTGAAGGATCTGCCGGGCGTGCGCTACCACACGGTGCGCGGTTCGCTCGATGCGGCCGGCGTGACCAAGCGTCGTCAGAGCCGTTCCAAGTACGGCGCGAAGAAGCCCAAGGCCAGTTAATTTTTCCGGGCTTTCAGGTCCGGATTGAAGCGGCCATCCTGGCCGCACTTTGAAAAAAGCGTTTTTTCGCAGGCACTCCGTGCTTGAGTATCAAGCGATCCGTGTGGTCGCATCATTGAGAAGAGTCTATGTCACGTAAAGGCAATACCCCCACTCGCGAACTCCTGCCCGATCCGAAGCACGGCAGCCAGCTGATCTCGCGCTTCATCAACATGGTGATGCAGAGCGGCAAGAAGTCGATCGCCGAAGGCATCGTCTATGGCGCCATCGCTCACATCGGTGAAAAGAACGCGCAGCCGCTCGAACTCGTCGAGAAGGCGCTCAGCAACGTCGCTCCTGCGGTCGAAGTGAAGTCCCGTCGCGTCGGTGGTGCTACCTATCAGGTGCCGGTCGAAGTGCGCTCGTCGCGCCGCGTCGCCCTAGCGATGCGCTGGGTGATCGAGGCCGCGCGCAAGCGCAGCGAAAACTCGATGCCGCGCAAGCTCGCAGCCGAGTTGCTCGAAGCGGCCGAAAACCGCGGCGGCGCCGTGAAGAAGCGCGAAGAAACCCACCGCATGGCGGACGCGAACAAGGCGTTCTCGCACTATCGCTGGTAAGCAGGTTCGTTGGAGAGTGCGGTCGGAACGGCCGCCTCTTGATTCACGCTCACAGACGAGCGCAGAAACCGACCTTCCGGCGAAACGCCTGAATGTGATTGTTCTTTGAACTGACTATGGCCCGTAACACGCCAATCGAACGCTACCGGAATTTCGGCATCATGGCCCACATTGATGCCGGAAAGACCACGACCACGGAGCGCATCCTTTTCTACACTGGCGTCAATCACAAGATTGGCGAGGTGCACGAGGGTGCGGCGACGATGGACTGGATGGAGCAGGAACAAGAGCGCGGCATCACGATCACGTCGGCCGCGACGACCTGTTTCTGGACCGGTATGGATCGTTCGTTCCCGCAGCATCGGTTCAATATCATCGATACGCCGGGACACGTCGACTTCACCATCGAAGTGGAGCGTTCGTTGCGCGTGCTCGACGGCGCCGTATTCGTGCTCTGTGCAGTCGGCGGCGTGCAGCCGCAGTCGGAAACCGTGTGGCGCCAGGCGAACAAGTACGGCGTTCCGCGCGTCGCCTTCGTCAACAAGATGGATCGCGCCGGTGCCGATTTCGACAAGGTCGTCGGCCAGCTCAAGGCGCGCCTCGGTGCGAATCCCGTGCCGATGCAACTGCCGATCGGTGCGGAAGACGGCTTCGAGGGCGTCATCGATCTGCTCAAGATGAAAGCCATTCACTGGGACATGGAAACCCAGGGCATGGAGTTCGAGTTCGGCGACATTCCGGCGAATCTGGCCGACAAGGCCAAGGCCGCGCGCGAACACATGATCGAGTCGGCGGCGGAAACGTCCGAAGACTTGATGAACAAGTATCTCGAAGGCGCCGAGCTCTCGGAAGACGAAATCATCGCGGGTATTCGCGCGGGCACGCTTGCGAACAAGATGATTCCGGTGTTCTGCGGTTCGGCGTTCAAGAACAAAGGCGTGCAGGCGATGCTCGATGGCGTGATCCGCTATCTGCCTGCGCCGTCGGATCGGCCGCCGGTGACGGGACACGACGAGGACGACAGGGAAGAGACGCGTAAGGCTGGCGACAGTGAACCGTTCGCGGCGCTGGCATTCAAAATTGCGACCGACCCGTACGTGGGATCGCTCACCTTCTTCCGCGTCTACTCCGGCACGTTGAATTCGGGTGACACCGTATTCAACCCGATCAAGGGCAAGAAAGAGCGTATCGGTCGTTTGCTGCAGATGCATGCGAACAACCGCGACGAGATCAAGGAAGTGCGCGCAGGCGATATCGCCGCCGCGGTCGGTCTGAAAGACGTGACCACGGGCGAAACGCTGTGCTCGACCGACCACGTTATCACGCTCGAGAAGATGAGTTTCCCCGAGCCCGTCATCGCGATGGCGATCGAGCCGAGGACCAAGGCGGATCAGGAAAAGATGGGCGTCGCTCTGTCGCGTCTCGCGCAGGAAGATCCTTCTTTTCGCGTGCGCACCGACGAGGAATCGGGCCAGACCATCATCGCCGGCATGGGCGAGCTGCATCTGGACATCATCGTCGACCGCATGAAGCGCGAGTTCAGCGTCGAAGCGAACGTCGGCAAGCCGCAGGTCGCGTATCGCGAAACGATGCGCAAGGCGATCAAGCAGGAAGGCAAGTTCGTGCGCCAGTCGGGCGGTCGCGGCCAGTACGGTCACGTCGTCATCGAGATGGAACCTCTCGAGCGCGGCAAAGGTTTCGAGTTTGAAAATGCGGTCGTCGGCGGTGTGATTCCGAAGGAATACATCCCGGCGGTCGAGAAGGGCATCCGCGAGCAGCTCGGCAACGGCGTGCTCGCCGGGTTCCCGGTGGTGGACGTGAAGGTGCGTTTGATCGATGGTTCGTATCACGAGGTCGACTCGAACGAAATGGCGTTCAAGATCGCCGGCTCGATGGCGTTCAAGGAAGGTTTCGCCAATGCGGGTCCGGTCCTGCTTGAGCCGATCATGAAGGTCGAGGTGGTGACGCCCGAAGATTACATGGGCGACGTGATGGGCGATCTGTCCCGCCGGCGCGGTGTGCTTCAGGGCCAGGACGAAAGCCCGTCGGGCAAGTTGATTGACGCGCTTGTGCCGCTTGGTGAGATGTTTGGCTACGCGACCAGTCTGCGCTCGATGAGCCAGGGGCGTGCAACGTTCACGATGGAATTCGATCACTACGCCGAGGCGCCGGCCAATATCGCCGAAGCGGTGATCAAGAGAGGTTGAGTTTTAGCGGCGCGATTCACTGCGCCCGAGAGTGGATTCGTTGAGTCGAATCCTTGCGAAAGAATCGATTAGTTATCTTGCGGAGTTAAGACAATGGCAAAAGGCAAATTCGAACGGACTAAGCCGCACGTGAACGTAGGCACGATCGGCCACGTGGACCACGGCAAGACGACGCTGACGGCGGCGCTGACGAAGGTCGGTGCGGAGCGCTTCGGCGGCGAGTTCAAGGCGTACGACCAGATCGACGCGGCGCCGGAAGAAAAGGCGCGCGGCATTACGATCTCGACGGCGCACGTGGAATACGAATCGCCGACGCGCCACTACGCGCACGTCGACTGCCCGGGCCACGCGGACTACGTGAAGAACATGATCACGGGTGCGGCGCAGATGGACGGCGCGATCCTGGTGTGCTCGGCCGCGGACGGCCCGATGCCGCAGACGCGCGAACACATCCTGCTGTCGCGCCAGGTCGGCGTGCCGTACATCGTCGTGTTCCTGAACAAGGCCGACATGGTGGACGACGCCGAGCTGCTCGAGCTGGTGGAAATGGAAGTGCGCGACCTGCTGTCGAAGTACCAGTTCCCGGGCGACGATACCCCGATCATCAAGGGTTCGGCGCTGAAGGCGCTGGAAGGCGACCAGAGCGAAATCGGCGTGCCGGCGATCATCAAGCTGGTGGACGCGCTGGACACGTACATTCCGGAGCCGCAGCGCGACATCGACAAGCCGTTCCTGATGCCGGTGGAAGACGTGTTCTCGATCTCGGGCCGCGGCACCGTGGTGACCGGTCGTATCGAGCGCGGCATCATCAAGGTCGGCGACGAAATCGAAGTGGTCGGCATCCGTCCGACGCAGAAGACGACGGTGACGGGCGTGGAAATGTTCCGCAAGCTGCTCGATGAAGGTCGTGCGGGCGACAACGCGGGCCTGCTGCTGCGCGGTCTGAAGCGCGACGACGTGGAGCGTGGTCAGGTGCTGGCGAAGCCGGGCACGATTACCCCGCACACCGACTTCGAAGCCGAAGTGTACGTGCTGAGCAAGGAAGAGGGTGGTCGTCATACGCCGTTCTTCAAGGGCTACCGCCCGCAGTTCTACTTCCGCACGACGGACGTGACGGGCTCGGTGCAGTTGCCGGAAGGCGTGGAAATGGTCATGCCGGGCGACAACATCAAGATGGTGGTGAGCCTGATCCACCCGATCGCGATGGACGAAGGTCTGCGCTTCGCGATCCGCGAAGGCGGCCGTACGGTCGGCGCGGGCGTCGTTGCCAAGATCGTCAAGTAAGAGTCGAACTGGACAAGAGCGGGCCGAAAGCCCGCTCTTGTCGATGCAAGTCCGGTCGGGATGGCCGGGGCGAAAGTTGATGCATTGGGATGCGGGCAAAATTTGTTTCATCGGGTGTTCCATTTTGAAAAACATCCGGTTATACTTTACGACCACTCGCTGATTCGGTCGCAAGATTGATCAGCAGTAAAGCGAAATGAGGCGCAGGACGTGCTTCGACTTCGCGGACAAGGACGGTTGATCGCTTCGGTGCGCTGGCGTTTTCGCCGGCAATCCAAGGGGCGGAGGGATTTCAAGTTTGGGCGAGTCGGAATCGACTCGCCCATTCTTTCGTAGTTTCAACTGACGTAATTTTTACCTGATCCGAAACCGGATCGCCGCGGCGGACCCAGTCGTTTCGCTGCGGGCAGGCAACGTTCTTTCAGATTCAAGGACACGGCAATGGCGGACCAGAAGATTCGAATTCGGCTCAAGGCCTTCGATCATCGTTTGATCGATCGTTCTGCGAGCGAGATCGTGGAAACGGCGAAGCGTACCGGCGCGCAAGTGCGCGGCCCGATTCCGCTGCCGACCAAGATCGAGCGTTACACCATCCTGACCTCGCCGCACGCCGACAAGGATGCGCGCGACCAGTACGAAACCCGCACCCACAAGCGCGTCCTCGACATCGTCGACCCGAACGACAAGACCGTGGACGCGTTGATGAAGCTCGACCTCGCCGCCGGCGTGGACGTGCAGATCAAGCTCTACTGAGATCACAGCAATGACTATCGGAATTATCGGCCGCAAGTGCGGCATGACGCGAGTCTTCACCGAAGCTGGTGAATCGGTGCCGGTGACGCTGATCGAAGCGACGCCGAACCGCATCACCCAGGTCAAGACGGTCGAGACGGACGGTTACACCGCGGTCCAGGTGACGGCCGGCACGAAGCGCGCGGCGCTCGTGACCAAGCCGCTCGCCGGTCACTACGCCAAGGCCAAGGTCGAAGCCGGTCGTGGCCTGTGGGAGTTCCGCGTTGACGCGAAGGACATCGGCAGCTACGCGGTCGGTGGCGAACTGAAGGCCGACGAAGTGTTCAAGGTCGGTCAGAAGATCGACGTCGCCGGCGTGACCAAGGGTAAAGGCTTCCAGGGCACGATCAAGCGCTGGAACTTCACGATGGGCGACGCCACGCACGGTAACTCGCTGTCGCATCGCGCACCGGGCTCGATCGGTCAGCGCCAGACTCCGGGTCGCGTGTTCCCGGGCAAGAAGATGTCCGGTCACATGGGTGCGACGCGCCAGTCGATGATGAATCTCGAAGTCGTGAAGATCGACGCCGAGAAGCACCTGATCGCCGTGCGCGGCGCGGTGCCGGGTGCGCCGGGCGGCAACGTGATCGTCAGCCCCGCTGCCAAGGCTTGAGGAGCATAGAAATGGAACTGCAAGTACAAGGCGCCAAGCCGCTGTCGGTTTCCGACACCGTGTTCGGTCGCGAATATTCCGAAGGCCTCGTGCATCAGGTCGTCGTTGCTTATCGCAACGCCGGTCGCGCGGGCACCAAGGCGCAGTTGACGCGCTCGGAACTCTCGGGCACGACGAAAAAGTTCAAGAAGCAGAAGGGCGGCGGCGCGCGTCACGGCGACTACCGCGCCCCGATCTTCGTCGGCGGTGGTCGCGCGTTCGCGGCAAAGCCGCGCGATTTCTCGCAGAAGGTCAACAAGAAGATGTACCGCGGTGCGATCCAGGCGATCCTGTCTGAGCTCAACCGTCAGGGTCGTCTGCAGGTCGTCGAGTCGTTCGGCGTGGACAAGGTCAGCACCAAGGCGCTCGCCGCCAAGCTGAAGGACCACACCGGCCGCACCCTGATCGTGACCGAAGACGTCAATCAGAATCTGTTCCTGTCCGCGCGCAACCTGCACAAGGTCGCCGTGGTCGATGTCGCCGCGATGGACCCGGTCACCCTGGTCGATGCGCAGCATGTTGTGATGACCGTCGACTCGGTCAAGAAGATCGAGGAGTGGCTGGCATGAGCACCGAAATCAAGAACGAAAAGCTGTACAGCGTGATCCGCGCACCGCACATCTCGGAAAAGAGTGCGCGCGCGCAGGAGCACAACCAGTACGTGTTCGAGATCTCTGCGGACGCCGACAAGAAGATCGTCAAGGATGCGGTCGAAGCGCTGTTCAGCGTCAAGGTCGAGTCGGTCAACATCGTGAACGTGAAAGGTAAGGTCAAGTCGTTCCGTCAGCGCGCGGGTTCGCGCAACGGCTGGCGCAAGGCTTACGTCCGTCTGACCGACGGCCAGACGATCGACGTCACCGCGAAGGCTTGATTCACTAAGCCGCGCTCCAAGAATTTATCGGAACCAGAACAATGGCACTGATTACACTGAAGCCAACTTCTCCGGGACGCCGCGCGATGGTGCGCGTGTCGACGCCGGGGCTGTACAAAGGCGATCCGTACGCACCGCTGACCGAACCGCAGTCGAAGACCGGTGGCCGCAACCATTACGGCCGCATCACGACGCGTCACAAGGGCGGCGGCTCCAAGCAGCACTACCGCGTCATCGATTTCAAGCGTGACAAGGAAGGCATCGCCTGCCGCGTCGAGCGTCTCGAATACGATCCGAACCGCACGGCGAACATCGCCCTGCTGCTCTACGTCGACGGCGAGCGTCGCTACATCATCGCGCCGAAGGGCGTGGCGGTGGGCGACCAGCTCATGGCCGGCCGCGATGCGCCGATCAAGGCAGGCAACTCGCTGCCGCTGCGCAATATCCCGATCGGTTCGACCGTGCATTGCGTCGAGATGAAGCCGGGCAAGGGCGCGCAGCTTGCGCGCAGCGCCGGCGCCTCGGTGCAGCTGATCGCGCGCGAAGCCGGTTATGCGACGCTGCGTCTGCGTTCGGGTGAAATGCGCAAGGTGCCTGTCGACTGCATCGCCACGATCGGCGAAGTCGGCAACTCCGAACACAACCTGCGCAAGCTCGGCAAAGCCGGTGCGAAGCGTTGGCGCGGCGTGCGTCCGACCGTCCGCGGTGCGGCGATGAACCCGGTCGACCATCCGCACGGCGGTGGTGAGGCGAAAGCCGGCCAGGGTAATCCGCATCCGGTGTCGCCGTGGGGCCAGCCGGCCAAGGGCTACAAGACGCGTAAGAACAAGCGCACCACCCAATTCATCGTGCGCGATCGTCGCGGTTGATAGAACAGGACTAGACAACAATGGCACGTTCACTGAAAAAAGGTCCGTTCGTCGATCTGCACCTCCTGAAAAAGGTGGAAGCGGCGTCGGGCTCCAATACCAAGCGTCCGATCAAGACCTGGTCGCGTCGCTCCATGATTTTGCCGGAGATGGTGGGTTACACCATCGCCGTGCACAACGGCAAGGCCCATGTGCCGGTGCTGGTCAACGAGAACATGGTCGGGCACAAGCTCGGCGAGTTCGCCGCGACGCGCACCTTCAAGGGTCACTCCGGCGACAAGAAAGCCGCCGAAGCCAAGAAGTAAGGTGACGAGATGACTACTCAAGCGAAAGCCATCCTGCGCGGTGCGCGCATTTCCTCGCTGAAGGTGCGACTGGTCGCCGATCAGGTGCGCGGCCTGCCGGTCGGACGTGCAACGAGCCTGCTGCAGTTCAGCGACAAAAAGGCGGCGCACCTGATCAAGAAGGTGCTGCTCTCCGCCGTCGCCAACGCAGAGAACAATCTCGGCGCCGACGTCGACGAACTGAAAGTCGCCACGATCACCGTGGACGACGGCCCGCAGCTCAAGCGCATGCATGCACGCGCTAAGGGCCGCGGCTCGCGCATCATCAAGCGCACGAGCCACATCACCGTGGTCGTCGGGAGCTAAGGAAAAATCATGGGTCACAAAGTTCATCCAACCGGTATTCGCCTCGGCATTTCCAAGGATTGGAACTCCAAGTGGTACGCGAACAAGCGCGAATACGCGCAGTACCTCGCGGCCGACTTGAAGGTTCGCGAAATGCTGCGTTCCAAGCTCGCTCAGGCGGGCGTGTCGAAGATCGCGATCGAGCGTCCGGCGAAGACCGCGCGCATCACGATCCACACCGCGCGTCCCGGCGTCGTCATCGGCAAGAAGGGTGAGGACATCGAGAAGCTGCGCCGCGACGTGTCGAAGGTGATGGGCGTTCCCGCCCACATCAACGTCAGCGAAGTGCGCAAGCCCGAGCTCGACGCGCAGCTCGTCGCCGAGTCGATCGCTCAGCAGCTCGGGCGCCGCATCATGTTCCGCCGTGCGATGAAGCGCGCCGTCGGCAACGCCATGCGCCTCGGCGCCCTCGGCATCAAGATCAACGTCGGCGGCCGCCTCAACGGTGCGGAAATCGCGCGTTCGGAGTGGTACCGCGAAGGCCGCGTGCCGCTGCATACGCTGCGCGCCGACATCGACTACGGCTTCGCCCAGGCGAAGACAACCTACGGCATCATCGGCATCAAGGTGTGGATCTACAAGGGCGAGGTGTTCGACCTGGCCACCCACGCAGCGGAAGCCGGCAAAGAGGAAGCGCGCGAAGGCGCTCCGCGTGGTGACCGCGGCGATCGTCGCGATCGTTCCGAGCGTGAGCCGCGCGGTGACCGTGAACCGCGTGCTCCGCGCGACAAGTAATCAGGAAACCTAAGTCATGCTTCAGCCAAAACGTACCAAGTACCGCAAGACGCACAAGGGCCGCAACCGCGGTATCTCCTTTGTCGCGAACAAGGTGAGCTTCGGCGAGTACGGCCTCAAGGCGACCACGCACGGCCACCTGACCAGCCGCCAGATCGAAGCCGCGCGCCGCTGCGTGACGCGCTTCGTCAAGCGCGGCGGCAAGCTGTGGATCCGCGTGTATCCCGACAAGCCGATCACCAAGAAGCCCATCGAAGTGCGTATGGGTAACGGTAAGGGCAACGTCGAGTATTGGGTCGCCGTCGTGCAGCCCGGTCGCATGCTCTATGAACTGGAGGGCATCAGCGAAGTCGAAGCGCGCGAAGCCTTCCGCCTCGCCGCCGCCAAGCTGTCGGTGCAGACCCAATTCGTGAATCGTACGGTGATGTGATGAGTATCCAAGACCTCCGCAAGCAGAACGCGCAGGAACTCAACGACCAGCTCCTCGAGCTGCGTCGCGAGCAGTTCAACTTGCGCATGCAGAAGAGCGCCGGGCAGCAGACCCAGACGCATCATTTCAAGCGCGTGCGCTCCGAGATCGCGCAAATCAAAACGTTGCTGACTGAAAAGTCGGCGGCGAAGTAAGGGCCAGGCCATGAGCGAACAGACGAACAAGGCCGAGAAGGCCCAGCGCACGATCGAAGGTCGTGTGATCAGCAACAAGATGCAGAAGACGGTCACCGTCCTGCTCGAGCGCCAGGTGCAGCATCCGCTGTACGGCAAGATCGTGCGCCGCTCGACCAAGGTGCACGCACACGACGAGAACGGCGAGTGCAAGGAAGGCGACGTCGTGCGCATCGTCGAGACGCGCCCGCTGTCGAAGACCAAGAACTGGCGCGTCGTGCAAGTGCTGACGCGCGCCGCGCAGTAACACGTGGGATTTGAGGAGTAGAACATGATCCAGATGCAATCCACGTTGACCGCGGCCGACAACAGCGGCGCCAAGCTGCTGTTCTGCATCAAGGTGCTCGGCGGTTCCAAGCGCCGCTACGCGGGCATCGGCGACATCATCAAGGTGTCGATCCGCGATGCGATTCCGCGCGGCAAGGTCAAGAAAGGCGAGGTTTACGACGCGGTCGTCGTGCGTACGCGCAAGGGCGTTCGTCGCCCGGACGGTTCGCTGATCCGCTTCGACGGCAACGCTGCCGTGCTGCTCAACAACAAGCTCGAGCCGATCGGCACGCGCATCTTCGGGCCGGTCACGCGCGAGCTGCGCAGCGAGCGCTTCATGAAGATCGTTTCGCTTGCGCCGGAAGTGCTGTAAGCACGTACGTATAAATACACTTTTTCGGAATTAGTCATGAACAGAATTCGCAAAGGTGATCAAGTCATCGTGATCACCGGCAAATACAAGGGCCAGCGCGGCGAAGTGCTGCGCGTCGCCGAAGACCGCGTGGTCGTCGCGAACATCAACCTGGTCAAGCGTCACACCAAGCCGAATCCGCAGGCCAACCAGCCGGGCGGCATCGTCGAGCGCGAAGCCCCGATCCACCTGTCCAACGTTGCGTTGTTCAACGACGCCACGGGCAAGGGCGGTCGCGTCGGTTTCAAGACGCTGGCCGATGGGCGCAAGGTGCGCATGTTCAAGACCGGCGAACAGGCGGACGTATAAGGAGCCATGGCCATGACCCGTTTGGAAAAATATTACAAAGACACCGTCATTCCGAAGCTGACAGAAAAGTTCGGCTACAAGAACGTGATGGAAGTGCCGAAGATCACCAAGATCACGCTGAACATGGGCGTGGGTGAAGCGGCGGCGAACAAGAAGGTGCTCGAAAACGCGCTCGCCGACATGAACAAGATCGCCGGCCAGAAGGCCGTGGCGACGCTGTCGCGCAAGTCGATCGCGACGTTCAAGATTCGCGACGGCTGGCCGATCGGCTGCAAGGTCACCCTGCGCCGCGCGAAGATGTACGAGTTCCTCGATCGCCTGGTCACGGTTGCGCTGCCGCGCGTGCGCGACTTCCGTGGCGTGTCGGGCCGTGCTTTCGACGGCCGTGGCAACTACAACATGGGCATCAAGGAACAGATCATCTTCCCGGAAATCGATTTCGACCAGGTCGACGCGATGCGCGGCATGGATATCGCGATCACGACGACGGCGAAGACGGATGCCGAAGCCAAGGCGCTGCTCGAAGCCTTCAGCTTCCCGTTCCGCAACTAATTCTCAAAGAGATACGACAATGGCAAAGACCAGCATGGTGGAGCGCGAGAAGAAGCGCGCGAAAATCGTGAAGAAGTACGCGACGAAGCGCGCTGAGCTGAAAGCGATCGTGCTTTCGCCCAAGTCTTCGTACGAGGAAAAGATGGCCGCGCAGACCAAGCTGCAGAAGCTGCCGCGCGACGCCAGCCCCTCGCGCCAGCGCAACCGCTGCGAGCTGACCGGCCGTCCGCGCGGCGTCTACCGCAAGTTCTCGCTCGGCCGCCACAAGCTGCGCGAAGCGACGATGCGCGGCGACGTCCCGGGTCTGCGTAAGGCATCCTGGTAATAAACCGGGATTCGAGATTGAAGAGTCGGGATTCGCAAAGCCCGCTCTTCCAAGTCTCAAATCCCCAATCTCGAATCCCGTTTTTAGAACGGATATCGATGCTAAGGAACTAGAAACATGAGCATGACTGATCCCATCGCCGATATGTTCACCCGCATTCGCAACGCGCAAGCGACCGCGAAGCCGACGGTGCGCATGCCGGCATCCAAAACCAAACAAGCCATCGCCAAAGTGCTGAAGGACGAGGGCTACGTGCGCGACTTTCAGGTCAACAAACTGGCCAACAACAAGGCCGAGCTCGAGATCGCGCTGAAGTACTTCGAAGGCAAGCCGGCGATCGAATCGATCAGCCGCGTCAGCCGTTCGGGCCTGCGCGTCTACCGCGGCAAGGACGCGCTGCCGAAAGTGATGGGCGGCCTCGGCATCGCCATCGTCACCACGCCGGCCGGCATCATGACCGATGCGCAGGCGCGCGCTCAGGGCGTCGGCGGCGAAGTCATCGGTACCGTGGCGTAATCGGAGAATCATCATGTCAAGAGTCGCTAAAAAGCCGATTGCGCTGCCGAAAGGCGTCGAGCTCAAGGTCGCCAACGAGGCCGTGACGGTGAAGGGCCCGAAGGGCACCCTGTCGTTCGCCATGCCCGCAGGCGTCGAAATCAAGATCGACGGTAGTGAAGTGCTGCTTGCATCGAAGGATGTGGAGACGACCAAGTTTGCAGGTACGGCACGCGCCGTGCTGGCGAACATGGTCAAGGGCGTCAGCGAAGGCTACGAGCGCAAGCTCGAACTCGTCGGCGTCGGTTACCGCGCCGCGCTGCAGGGCAAGGACCTGAACCTTTCGCTCGGCTTCTCGCACCCGATTCTGTTCAAGGCGCCGGAAGGCATCACGATCACCGCGCCGACGCAGACCGAAGTGCTGATCGCCGGTGCCGACAAGCAGCGCGTCGGTGAGACGGCAGCGAAGATCCGCGCGTTCCGTCCACCCGAGCCGTACAAGGGTAAGGGTGTGCGTTACGCCGGCGAGAAGATCACCATCAAGGAAGCCAAGAAGGCCTAAGTAGGCGCTTCAGCTATCCGGAGACGAGACTATGTCGAACGAAAAAAACGAATCCCGTCTGCGCCGTGCGAAAGCTACGCGCAGCCACATCCGCAAGCTCGCCGTGCCGCGTCTGACCGTGCATCGCAGCGATCAGCACATCTATGCTCAGGTCATCTCGGCCGACGGCAGCAAGGTGCTGGCCGCCGCTTCGACCGTGCAGTCGGCGATCAAGGGCGATCTCAAGGGCACCAAGAACAAGGCCGCCGCTGCGGCCGTCGGCAAGGCTGTCGCCGAGAAGGCGAAGGCTGCCGGCATCGAGAACGTCGCGTTCGACCGCTCGGGCTTCCGTTATCACGGTCGCATCGCCGCGCTGGCGGATGCGGCGCGCGAGGCCGGGCTCAAGTTCTGATTTGCAACCATACTTCTTTACAATTCTAAGCGGCTTCGCCGCAAGCAAAAGTCCGCTGCAGCATGGGCGGCACAAGGTGAAAAGTAATGTCAACGAATGAACGTGAAAACAGCGACGGCATGCTCGAGAAGCTTATCGCCGTCAACCGCGTGTCCAAGACGGTCAAAGGCGGTCGGCAGATGAGCTTCACCGCGCTGACCGTGGTCGGCGACGGCGACGGCAAGGTCGGTTTCGGTTACGGCAAGGCACGCGAAGTGCCGGTCGCGATCTCGAAGGCGATGGAGCGCGCACGCCGCGGCATGACCCAGGTCAAGCTCAACAACGGCACGCTCTGGCACGCGGTCAAAGCGAACCACGGCGCGGCGAAGGTCTACATGCAGCCGGCGTCCGAAGGTACCGGCGTGATCGCCGGCGGTGCGATGCGCGCGGTGCTCGAAGTGGTCGGCGTGAAGAACGTGCTGGCGAAGGCGCAGGGTTCGCGCAATCCGATCAATCTCGTGCGCGCCACGATCAAGGGCTTGGAAGCAATGGCGACGCCTGAGCGTATCGCCGCCAAGCGCGGCAAGAAAGTCGAAGAGGTAGGCGGTTATGGCCAAGGCTAAAGAAAACAAGACCGGCACGATCAAGGTGCGCCTGTACAAGAGCATGAACAGTTGCAAGTGGCAGCATCGTCTGAGCGTCAAGGCGCTCGGTCTGAACAAGCTCAACGACGTGCGTGAACTGAAAGACTCGCCGCAGGTTCGCGGTCTGGTCAACAAGATCAACTACCTCGTTCGCATCGAAGAGAATGCCTGAGGTATAGGGGCGCGCCGATCCGAACGGGCCGGCTGCGACCGCGAGTGAATCGCAACGGGTCCGAGGAATCGGATCCCTACGAAATATTTGGAGCATCGAACAATGCGTCTCAACAATCTCAAACCAGCCAAGGGCTCACGCACGAAGCGTGTTCGCGTCGGTCGCGGCATCGGTTCGGGCCTCGGCAAGACCGCGGGCCGCGGCCACAAGGGTCAGTTCGCGCGTACCGGCAAAGGCAAGGTCAAGCCGGGCTTCGAAGGCGGCCAGATGCCGATGCAGCGTCGTCTGCCGAAGGTCGGCTTCCGTTCGCGTATCGCGCACGAAGTGTCCGAAGTGCTGCTGTACAAGCTCGACGCAGTCAAGGCCGACGTGATCGACTTTGACACGCTCAAGGCCGCCGGTCTCGTCGAGACGCGTGCCGAGCGTGCGAAGATCGTCAAAAAGGGCGAGCTGAAGCGTGCGGTGAAGCTCAAGGGTGTGGCCGTGACCGCAGGCGCCAAGGCGGCGATCCTTGCGGCTGGCGGCAGCGTAGAGTAACGGAGCGACAATGGCGGCTTCCCAAGCCAGCATGCTCGCAGGCCTCGGCAAATTGACCGAGCTCAAGCAGCGCGTCCTGTTTTTGATCGGCGCGCTCATTGTTTATCGACTGGGCTCGTTCATTCCGGTCCCGGGCGTGAAGTCGGCGGCGATGACCTCGCTGCTCGGCGGCGGCGGCGGCCTGATCGACCTCGCCAACATGTTCTCGGGCGGCGCGCTCGCGCGCTTCTCGATCTTCGCCCTCGGCGTGGTGCCGTACATCTCGGCGTCGATCATCGTGCAGATGGTTGCGCAGGTGGTGCCGTCATTGCAGTCGCTGCGCAAGGAAGGCGAGTCCGGCCGGCGCAAGCTGACCCAATGGACGCGCTATTTCACCGTAGTGCTCGCAGCCGTGCAGTCGTTCGGCATTTCGAGCTGGCTGATGCATCAGACCACGAACGGTCAGCCGGTCGTCTATGCGCCGGGCATCGGGTTTATTTTCACCTCGATGATCGCGTTGACCTCGGGCACGTTGTTCCTGATGTGGCTGGGCGAGCAGATCACCGAGCGTGGCATCGGCAACGGCATTTCGATGCTGATCTTCGCCGGCATTGTGGCCGGTCTGCCGGGTGCGACTTATCACACCTTGCAGATGGCGCAGAACGGTGAGCTGAACTTCGTCAAGGTGCTGCTCGTGCTGCTGATCGTGGTTGCGGTGACAGCCTTCGTCGTCTTCGTCGAGCGCGGCCAGCGTCGAATCACGGTGAATTACGCACGTAGGCAAGGTGGTAGTCAGGCGTACATGAATCAGTCG
Source organism: Rudaea sp. 3F27F6 (assembly GCF_005503555.1). Taxonomy (GTDB): domain Bacteria; phylum Pseudomonadota; class Gammaproteobacteria; order Xanthomonadales; family Rhodanobacteraceae; genus Rudaea. The sequence continues at coordinate 54,400 of NZ_SCNG01000007.1, read as the reverse complement.
TCGCACCTGCCGCTCAAGCTGAACATGTCGGGCGTGATTCCGGCGATCTTCGCCTCGTCCCTGATCATGTTCCCAGCGACGGCCTCGTCGTGGTTCAGCAACGGCGCCGACATTCGCTGGCTGCAGCAAGTGACCGCGGCGATCGCTCCTGGCGAGCCGCTGTACGAGATTCTGTATGCAATCCTGATCATCGTCTTCGCGTTCTTCTACACCGCGCTCGTGTTCAACTCGAACGAGACGGCCGAGAACCTGAAGAAGTCCGGTGCCTTGATCCCGGGTATTCGCCCGGGCAAGTCGACGGCGGAGTACATCGACGGCGTGCTGACGCGCCTGACCGGAGCGGGTGCCCTTTACCTCGTGCTGGTCTGCGTCGTGCCGACGTTCCTGCAGCAGTATTTCCATGTGCCGTTCTATTTCGGCGGTACCTCGCTGCTGATCGTAGTCGTCGTGGTCATGGATTTCACCGCGCAGGTGCAGGCGCACCTGGTCTCGCATCAGTACGAAAGCCTGCTCAAGAAGGCGAATTTGAAGGGTTACGGTCGCGGCGGAAGTCCGGCGCGATAAGTGTCGGCGGGGGACGAGTTCTGGGTTGGAATGAGCCCAAATACCGGTCCCCGACGCGCAGTTTCTCGGCAAGAAAGTCAAAAAGTTCAATATCGGCGGCCGGTTGGGCTTCCGGTAAAGTGAAAAACCAGTTAGAATTACCAGTTCACTGCGCCCGAGGGCGCTCTGACCCGTTTTGGAGATATAAAGATGGCGCGTATTGCGGGTGTCAACCTGCCGGTCCAGAAGCACGTCGTGATCGGACTGCAAAGCATTTACGGTGTCGGCCGCACGCGGTCGAAGCAGATCTGTGTGTCCGCCGGCGTGAATCCGGCGACCAAGATCAAGTCGCTGACCGAGGCCGAGGTCGAGAAGCTCCGTGCCGAAGTCGGCAAGTTCGTGGTCGAAGGCGACCTGCGCCGCGAAGTCGGCATGAGTATCAAGCGCCTGATGGACCTCGGTACGTACCGTGGCCTGCGCCATCGTCGCGGCCTGCCCGTGCGCGGTCAGCGCACGCGTACCAATGCGCGTACGCGCAAGGGTCCGCGCCGCGCGATCAAGAAGAATTAATCAGGAAACCTTGACTCATGAATAAGCCGGTCGCTTCCAAGACCAAGAAGAAAGCCAAGCGCGTCGTCACCGACGCGATCGTCCACGTGCAGGCTTCGTTCAACAACACCGTCGTGACGATCACCGATCGCCAGGGCAACGCGCTGTCGTGGGCGACCGCGGGCGGCGCGGGTTTCCGCGGTTCGCGCAAGTCGACCCCGTTCGCCGCCCAGGTTGCGGCGGAGAAGGCCGGCCGCGTCGCGCAGGAATACGGCGTGAAGACGGCTGAAGTGCGCATCAAGGGCCCGGGCCCGGGTCGCGAATCGGCCGTGCGTTCGCTTAACAACATCGGCGTGAAGGTGACCAACATCATCGACGTCACTCCGATCCCGCACAACGGCTGCCGTCCTCCCAAGAAGCGCCGCGTCTAACCACCAGAGTCTGATGCGATCGACCGATCGCTAAAATCACAGAATCGGCCACGTGTGGCCGGACTCGCAAAGAAGAGAAGAATTTCATGGCACGTTATATCGGTCCCACCTGTAAGCTCGCGCGCCGCGAAGGCGCCGACCTCAGTCTCAAGAGCGCTGCGCGCGCCCTCGACTCGAAGTGCAAGCTCGAGCAGAAGCCCGGCCAGCACGGCGCCGGCGGCGCGAAGAAGTCGCGTCTGTCGGACTACGCGGTGCAGCTGCGCGAGAAGCAGAAGGTCAAGCGCATTTACGGTCTGCTCGAGCGTCAGTTCAGCAACTACTACGTCAAGGCTTCGAAGACCAAGGGCAACACCGGCGAGAACCTGTTGCGCGCGCTCGAAGCGCGTCTCGACAACATCGTCTATCGCATGGGTTTCGCGGTGACGCGCGCCCAGGCGCGCCAGTTGGTTGCGCACAAGTCGATCGAAGTCAACGGCAAGAAGGTCAACCTGCCGTCCTACGCGGTCAAGGCGGGCGACCAGATCACGGTCACCGAGAAGTCGCGCAGCCAGTTGCGCATCAAGGAAGCGCTGACCCTGTCGCAGGAAATGGATCTCGCTCCGGGCTGGCTCGAAGTCGACGCGAACAAGTTCGCCGGTACGCTCAAGGCGCTGCCGGAGCGTTCGGACCTGCCGAGCGACATCAACGAGTCGCTGATCGTCGAGTTGTACTCGAAGTAATTGACGTTATCACAGCGCGCCGGGGGCATCCCGGCACGCTCTGCGGTGAGCTTGAAAGCACCGCATTTTGCACAAACATAGTCGCATTCCCTCACACCTTACGGAGAGCGTAGTTCATGGCAAATTCGCCTACTACCATCCTGCGCCCGCGCGGCCTGCATGTAGAACAACTTGGCGCAAACCGCGCCAAGGTTTCGGTCGAACCTCTGGAGCGGGGCTTCGGCCATACGCTCGGTAACGCGCTGCGTCGCGTTCTACTGTCGTCCATTCCTGGCGCCGCGATCGTCGAAGTCGAAATTGACGGCGTGCTGCACGAATACACGACGCTCGAAGGTCTGCAGGAAGACGTGATCGAAGTCCTGCTCAACCTCAAGGACGTCGCCCTGCGCCTGCACAACCTCGACGAAACCACTCTGACCCTCGCGAAGAAGGGCAAGGGCGTGGTCACGGCCGCCGACATCAAGGTCGACCACAACGTCGAGATCGTCAATCCCGAACACGTGATCTGCCATCTGACCAAGGACATCGCGCTGAACATGCGCCTGAAGGTCGCGCGCGGCATCGGCTACCAGCCGGCCACCTCGCGCCGCCGTCCTGACGATGAAAGCCGTCCGATCGGCCGCCTGCAGCTCGACGCGTCGTTCTGCCCGGTCCGCCGCGTGGCGTACGAAGTCGACAGCGCGCGCGTTGAACAGCGCACCGACCTCGACAAGCTCGTGCTCGACATCGAGACCAACGGTACGGTCGAAGCGGAAGAAGCCGTGCGCAAGGCCGCGGAAACGCTGCTCGACCAGCTCACGATCTTCGGCGACTTCACCCGCCGCGAGACCGCCGAAGCGAAGACCGACAAGGCCGGCGTCGATCCGGTGCTGCTGCGTCCGATCGACGATCTCGAACTCACCGTGCGTTCGGCGAACTGCCTGAAGGCCGAGAGCATCTACTACATCGGCGACCTCGTGCAGCGCACCGAAGTCGAGCTGCTGAAGACGCCGAACCTCGGCAAGAAGTCGCTGACCGAGATCAAGGACGTACTGTTCACGCGCGGCCTCTCGCTCGGCATGAAGCTCGAGAATTGGCCGCCGTCGGGCCTGCAGCACGGTATGCAGATGAATTGATGTAAGACGGAGATTCGGGATTTGCGATTCGAGATTTGGAAGGGCCTCGCTCTGCGAATCACGAATCCGGATCTCGAATCCCTGTAAAGCGGTATTCGGCGCCGCTAAGCCGAAACGATATACATAACAAGCGGTTTAATCCGCGGAGCTCGATCGTAGATCGGCGAGTTTCCATAACAACAGACAGAGGAAAAATTTATGCGTCACATGAAATCGGGCCGCAAGCTCAATCGCACCAGCTCGCATCGCGAAGCGATGTTCAAGAACATGGCCGCGTCGATCATCAAGCACGAGCTGATCAAGACCACGCTGCCGAAGGCCAAGGAACTGCGCCGCGTCGCCGAGCCGCTGATCACGCTGGCCAAGGTCGACAGCGTCGCCAACCGCCGCCTCGCGTTCGCGCGTCTGCGCGACAAGGTCGCCGTCGGCAAGCTCTTCGTCGAACTCGGCCCGCGTTACCGCGAGCGCAAGGGCGGCTATACGCGCATCCTCAAGTGCGGCAACCGCGTCGGCGACAACGCGCCGATGGCCTACGTCGAACTGGTCGACCGCCCGCGCGCGGATGCGGCCGCGACCGAAGAATAAGCACCACGGCAACGAAAATACGAAAAGCCCCGGCGTCCGCGTCGGGGCTTTTTTTATGGTCAGCGGAACATCGCGGGACGCTGGCGGTCTTTCGAGGGACATCATTCCGGAGTCGTCCATGCTCAATCCTTTCGCCTGGTCCTACCGAGCCCAGTACTTCGCCGGATTCATCGTCTGCGCGGCTCTGCTCGGCTACGCTTACTACGTGCAGTTCGACCTCGGCATCGAGCCTTGCCCGCTGTGCATCTTCCAGCGCATCGCGGTCATCGCCATGGGCGTCTTCTTCCTGATCGGCGCTCTGCACAATCCGAAAGCTACGGGGCGTCGTAACTACGCCTTGCTGGTGCTGCTCGGTGCTTGCGCCGGCATTGCCATCGCGGGCTACCATTTGTGGGTGCAGCAGCAGCCGCCGAATCCGCTCGCCGGATGCGCGCCGGGCTGGAACTACTGGGTGCAGAACTATTCGTTGAAATACGCCTGGAGCAAGACGATCCAGCAGGCGTTTACCGGCCACGCCGACTGCGCCGAGATCAACTGGACCTTCCTCGGCTTCGCCATGCCGTTCTGGACCCTGGTTTCGTTCGTCGCCCTCGGCGCCGGCGCCGTGTGGGCGGGATTCCGCAAGCGCTAAGTTCCGGGCAAGCCGCGGCGTTCGTCGCGGCTAGTTGTCGGGTTGGGCAAGCAGCTCCGGTGACGCTATCACCGCCACCGCTACGGCGGTCCGCTAAAGTTCTGCCGTCCGATCTGGCATGATGCTCAGCCCCTCCTCGATCGGCGACAGAACCATGGCGGCGACAATCCGCGAAGCAACAACACCCCAGCCGGACGATTGGAAGCCGTCGTCGTGGCAGGCACGTACCGCCGTGCAGCAGCCGGCCTACGCCGACGCAGCCGCGCTCGATCGCGCCGTCGGCCAATTGCGCGAACTGCCGCCGCTGGTCACGTCGTGGGAGGTGCTCGCGCTCAAGCGCAAACTGGCCGAAGCGAGCGAAGGGCGAGGCTTCCTGCTGCAGGGCGGAGATTGTGCCGAGAGCTTCGCCGACTGCACCTCGCCGATCATCTCGAATCGATTGAAGGTCCTGCTGCAGATGAGCCTCGTGCTCGTGCACGGACTGAAACTGCCGGTCGTGCGCGTCGGCCGCTTTGCCGGCCAATACGCCAAACCGCGTTCCGCCGACACTGAAACGCGCGACGGCGTGACCTTGCCGTGCTATCGCGGCGATATCGTCAACGGTCCGGAGTTCACCGCGGTCGCGCGCGAGCCGAATCCGATGCGCCTGATCGATGCGCATTCGCGCTCCGCGTTGACCATGAACTTCGTGCGCGCGCTGATTGACGGCGGCTTTGCCGATCTGCATCACCCCGAGTATTGGGATCTTGCCTGGGTCAAACACTCTCCGCTGCAGGACGAGTACCAGCGCATGGTCGAGTCGATCGGCGAGTCGGTGCGTTTCATGGAGACACTCGCCGGTGAGTCGCCGTCGTATCAGAAAGTGGATTTCTATACCTCGCACGAAGCATTGCTCTTGCACTACGAGGCGGCGCAGACGCGGCAGGTGCCGCGCAACCCGGGCTGGTTCAACCTGTCGACGCATTTCCCGTGGATCGGCATGCGCACCGCCCAGCTCGACGGCGCGCACGTCGAATATTGCCGCGGTATCCGCAACCCGATGGGCCTGAAAGTCGGTCCCGGCGTGAAGCCGGACCAACTGCTGCGTACCATCGACGCGCTCGATCCGCACAACGAACCGGGCCGCCTGACCTTGATCACACGCATGGGTGCGGCCAAGGTCGAAGCCGAACTGCCGCAGCATCTCAAGGCGGTCAAAGCCGAAGGCAAGCGTGTGCTCTGGTGCTGCGATCCGATGCACGGCAACGGCGAAACCTTGCCGAGCGGAGTGAAGACCCGGCGCTTCGAGAACATCCGTGCCGAACTCGATCATGCTTTCGATATCCACGCCGCTTGCGGCACGCGGCTCGGCGGCGTGCATCTGGAACTGACCGGCGAGAACGTCACCGAGTGTCTCGGCGGTGCGCGCGACCTGACCGAAACCGATCTCGCACGCGCCTACAAGTCCACTGTCGACCCGCGCTTGAACTACGAGCAGTCGCTCGAAATCGCAATGCTGATCGTGCGCAAGCGTGGCGGCGCACACTCACCCCGGTAGGAGACGCAGATGTACCGCAGATCTCTCGCAGGCTTGTTGTTGATCGCCGCGCTCGCGGCCTGCTCACAGTCCAGTCCGGATGCCGCGAAACCGACGCAGGCCGAAAAGGCCTCACCGGCGCTGCTGCCGGCACCGCCGTCGCAGCCGCCCGGTTCGGATCGCGACGCTCACGGCTGCATTCCGTCCGCAGGCTATACCTGGTGCGCCGCGACGAACAAATGCGAGCGACCGTGGGAACTGGCGAAAGAGAAGGCCTTCGACAACAGCGCGGAAGCCTTCGACAAGTTCTGCGCGAACGCAGCGAAATAGCCGCTGCGGGAACGGCTTCAACATGATTGCCGGCGCTGATTTCGCCGCCATGCGGTGAACTGTGCCGGCGTGTCATAAATCCGGCGATCCCATCGGTTAGCGTGGAGCTTCCGGGTGTGGCTTCCGCGTCGTGGGGCGGAAACGCGAAGACATTAGATTGTCGGGGTAGGGCATGCGGAACTTCGACGCCGAACGGCGTGGCTTCCTCAAGGCTTCGGTCCTCGCCGGAGTCAGCGTCTATCTCGCGCCGCTCGGCAGCCCGGCCTTCGCTGCGCTGTTCGAAGAACGGTTGCTGACGCCGCTCGCTTGGAATGGCGCGGATGGTACTGCGAAATTCCGCATCGACGGTCTCGCCAAGGCGACCGGTGCGAAGATTTTCGCCCGCGACATCCGTGCCCGCGACATGCCGCACTGGCCGCAGCAGCAGGGGCATGCTTTCGTGCTGCGCACGACGAAGGCAGACCGCGCCTATCAGGGTTTCGATCTTTCCGCGCTCGGGGACGAGCTGAAACCCGACCGCGTCGTCACCGCCGAAGACATCGCGCGCGACGGCCTGGCGTTTCCGAAGTTCTACGGCGAAGACATGCTGCTGCCGCGCGGCAAGACGGCGGCTTATCTCGGCCATGCCGTGGCGATCCTGATCTACCGCGATTTCGCGCGTTTCCGTTTCGCCAAGAACAAACTCAGGCTGCGCGAGGACACGATCCGCTACGGCGAGATCACCGGCCCGATCGCGCGCGATCCGTGGTCCACATTCCGTTTCGTGCGCGTCGGCGGCGAGACGCCGTATGCGGACGATATCTATTCGAGCCTGAAGGACATGCCGATTTTTCCGGCCGGCTATCGCAAGCACGATCCGGTCTGGCCCGAGGCGAACGCCAAGGGCAAGCTCGAACAGGCCGGCATGGACCACGCCGCGCACATCGGCGCCGAACTCGACTGGCCGCCGGCCGAGTGGTTCGTGCACGAGCGCGAGTACGCGACGCAATCGATCGATACATCGGCGTTCGAGGCCGACAACGCGAACGGCTGGTACGACGCGGCGAATCGCGCGTTGCATCTGGTCGTGCCGGCGCAATCGCCGCACGAAGTCCTCGACAGCGCTGGCGAGATGCTGGCGAAAGCCGCGATGAAGATCGACAAGCTGTTCCTGCATCCGTGCTCGACGGTCGGCTTCGGTTCGAAAATCCGCAGCAACTTTCCGTTCTACGGCATCGTCGCAGCGCTCTATGGAGACGGCCGTCCAGTGCGCCTGGCCAACGACCGCTACGAACACTTCCAGACCTCGCTCAAGCGCCACGCATTCCGCATGCGCTACCGTATCGCGGTCGACCGCAAGAGCGGCCTGCTGCAATCGTTCCAGGGCACGTTCGAGGCGAACGGGGGCGGCCGCTGCAACCTCACGCCGGCGGTGTTGAAGGCCGCCGCGGCCGAGGCGCAGTCGATCTATTATTTTCCGAAGAGCGATCTGGCCGCGGTGGCAATTGCCTCGCATGCGATCGACGCCGGTTCCGCGCGTGGTTTCGGCGGTCTGCAGAGCATGGCCGCGACGGATATGGCGATGGACGCGATCGCCGCCGAACTCGGACTCGATCCGATCGAATTCCGCCTGCGCAACGTGCTTCAGGGCGGGATGAAGAATGCGCAGGGCGCGATCCCGACCGACGCGATGCGCGCCGGCGAAGTACTCGAGAAAGCGCGCGTGCACCCACTGTGGATGCGCCGCGCCGAACGCAAGAAAGAGTACGAGGCGACGCGTCCGGGCTGGCGCTATGGCGTCGGCTTCGGCTGCGCGCAAAAGAGTTTCGGCACCGGCGCGCAATCCGCGTTCGCGCGCGTCGAAATCGCGCCAGACGGGCGCATCGCGCTCTGGCATGTTGGCACCGAGATCGGCACCGGCATGTCGACCTCGCAGGCGGTCGTCTGTGCGCGCCGGCTCGGGCGCCCGGCCGATGCAGCGAATTTCTCGGTCACCGACTGGACCGATCTGCCGATGGTCAGTAGCGGTGATGCGCACGCGCTGAACGAGGCCGATAGCGACCGCGCAGCGACGAATCCGCGTTGGACCCCGCTGTATTGTTCGCCGTCCGATGCGAGCAATTCCGCCTATTACTACTCGCACGCCACCGACGCGGCGGCGCGCCTGATCTTCGAGCACGGCCTGTGGCCCGCGGCGCTGGCGTTGTGGGGCGGCGGCCGTGCTTCGCGGCCGTCGCTGCGGTCCGAGGATGCGCGTTGGGTCGATGGCAAGCTGAGCTGTGCCGGCATGCGGCCGCTCGCGCTCGCCGAGCTGGCGAAGAAGGCGCACGCGCAGGGCGGCGTGACCGGTACGGTCGTGCATGTGTTCAACCGTTGGCAATGGGCCGAGTCCGAATGGGACATCGCGGGCCAGCGCGTGCGCGCGCCGATCGACGGTCTTGCCCTGCGCTACGGTGCCGGTGCACCGGCGGCGAAGAAGGCGATGATGAAGACACCGAACGGTTTCCATCTGCTCGAACGCAGAGCGGTCGAGTACCCGCCGGCCCAGCGCAACAACCCGATCGTCACCCGCTACAGCGCGATCGGCACGCTCGTTGAGGTCGCGGTCGAAATCGCCAGCGGCAAGGTCGAGCTGCTGGCGCATCATTCGATCATGGAGTGCGGCGTACCGATCGTGCCGCAGCTCGTGTCGGGCCAATTGCAGGGCGGTCTCGCAATGGGCATCGGCCACGCGCTGCACGAATATCTGCCGCTTTATGAAGATGGCCCGGGCAACGGCAGCTGGAACTTCAACCGCTATCGTCTGCCGCGCGCGAGCGATGTCGCCGTGTGGACGCAGACGGCGGAGATCCTGCCGCCGCTATCGGCGAACGATGCGCCGAAGGGCATTGCCGAAGTGGTGATGATTCCGATCGTCGCTGCACTCGTGAACGGCATCGCGCATGCGACCGGCCATCGCTTCAGCGAACTGCCGGTGACGCCGGAGAAAATTCGCGGGGTCCTGGCATGAGCCTGCCGATGCGCTCGTTGAGTCTGACCGTCAACGGCCGCAAAGTCGGCCCGATCGACGTGCCGGACGGATTGATGATGATCGATTTCCTTCACGAATACCTCGGTCTCACCGGATCGCGGCTTTGTTGCGGACTCGGTCTTTGCCATGCCTGCACGTTGATCCTCGACACGGCCGAGGGTTCGCAGGAAGTGCGCACCTGCATCACTGGCGCGCATTTCTTCGACGGCAAGGCGGTGCGCACGGTCGAAGGGCATGCGCAGTGCAACGCGAAAGGCGACGTGACCGCGCCTTCGCTCGTGCAGCAGGCTTTCCTCGAACACTACAGTTTTCAGTGTGGCTATTGCACGCCCGGTTTCGTCAACGCCGCGACCGTGCTCGTCGAGCGCCTGAAGAAACAGCCGGTCGCAAAAGCGAAGGTCGAAGAAACGATCTCGGCCGCACTCGAACCGCATCTGTGCCGCTGCACCGGCTACGTGCGCTACTACGAAGCGGTCAAGGCGCTCGTGCTGTCCACGCCCGGGCTGACCAGCAACGACGTTTGATGCGCGTGCCCCGAAGCTGATGTGTGAAAGTGCGCGGGGCCGCGACGAATCGCGGCCCCGCCGTCGGCATCATTGCGTATCGAACGGGTGATAGGGCAGTTTCAGGAACAGCGACAAATCGGTGCTCCAGGCGGACTGGTTGCTGCAGTCGTTGCGCGAGGCGGCGCCGTTGAAACGATTGGTCAGGAAGTTGTAGGCCGGCAGAACGCCTTCGATCGCGCCGGCGACGTGCACGAGGGCAACGAACGGCGTCGGTGTCGCCGTGCGCATGATCTGCACATTGGCGCCGGCCGCGCACCATTGCTTGGCGAGATCGTTGCTCGCTTTCGGCGGCACGAGTTCGTCGAACGAATCGTTGTAGATGAGCACCGGGAAGTTCGGCGAGTAGCCCTGATTGACCAGACTATTGATTCCGAAAATGTACTTGCCGGGCGCGGACTGCGGCACCGTTACCCACGGCGCGATCGTGTAATTCTCCAAAGGTCCGGCGAACGCATACTTGATGACGCCGTCGATTGTGCACGAGGTGCTCGCGCTGGCCACGAGCGCTTTGCCGAACACGTTCATGTAGTCGTTGATGCCCGACTCGGGGAACGCACGGGCTAGGCCGTTGATCGCCATGACGATGAGGCCGTCGGTGATCTTGCCGTCGTTGTTGGTATACATTTGCGCAACGTCGTTGTTGGAGCCCGCGCCGATCGTCGCGCCGACGATGTTCAACTCCGGCGCGTAACTCGCGGCCAGCGCGGTCGCCCAGCCGGATGAACTGCCGCCGCCCGAATAGCCCATGATCCCGACCTGCGTGCCTGCGTTCAGTCCGGCCGGTGCGTAGGCGAGCGTGGCGCGGATGGCGTCGAGCGTGGAGTGTCCTGCCTGCGGGCCGGCTATCCATTGCGACTGCGGTCCTTCGTAGTCCGGAACTACGAGAGCGTAGCCGTACGCCAGTGCCGGCAGGGCCAGCGCGATCGCGAACTGCGAGGCGGCCAACTGGCCGTTCAACAAGCCGGTCCGTGCCTGATAGGAAGGCGCACAGCGAATGTGCGGAGAGTCTTCTTCGACACCGTACGAAATCAGCGGCCGGGTACCGTTGCCTTGCCACGGGCCCTGCGGCACGAGAATCGTCGCCACGCCGGTCGTCGGCTGGTTATGGCTGTCGACCGATTTGTACAGAACTTGGTACGCATTGATCTTGAGGTTCTGCAGGATCGTGATGTACGGGGCGAATTTCTGCGCCTCAGTGCCGAGCCAGGTGAGCACGTCGGTCGAGTACAGCGGCGCCAGATACATCGCGTTGATCTGGCGGTCGCGGATGAATCCGCCGTTCGGCAGCGATTCGTAGCCTGCGGGTGGCGTGTACCACGGATCCTGGTCGGGCGGCAAAACGGATACCTGCGCGTAGGCCGAACCGGTCAATCCGATTATGAAAGCGAAAGTCAGCGCCCATGCTTTGATGCTTCTCTTCATCACACGACTCCTTGGTAGTTTGCCTTGCGGGAAGGGGTACTACGTCGAACGTGCGGTCGCCGCGGCGGCCCTCGTTCGCCGCCCATGCCGGCGGTCGTTGCACATATGTCGAAGCGGGTCTAGGAAGTGCCTCATGCTCGGCGGTCGCAGCGGAACGGGCGGCAGGAGTATAGGGGGGCGAATCGGTCTACGCATTTGCATACGCAACAGACTGTAAATGACAATGCGCAGGCCGCACGGCGCATGGCTTTAGGTGCGCACGATGAAACGCCCACGGTGAAGGGCAGGGGCGCAGCGGACGTCTGCGCTACAGAGTTGGGTGTGCTCAGCAAATTTCGCGGCTGAGTTTCCGCGAAGGTTTCCGGTGTCGCCCGTCAGGACGTCAGGCCGGAATTCGGTTTCCGTGCACCGTGTCGATTGCTCGCTCGTGTTTGCGTGCGCGCATCGACGACCGCGGCGGCAGCATCGGCGAGATCCATCACGTGCTTGACCGAGGTGATTTCCTGCGTCTGTCCGAACGGTGTCGTCAGCACCGGGGAGATGAAAGCGATCAGGCGGGCGAGCATCAGCGTGTCGCTGATTTCTTCGCCGATGCAGATCGCGGAAACCAGCTCGTCGATGTTTTCGCTCGCGAGCATGCCGGAAAGCGCCTTGAGGCTGAACTGCAGGCGCATGCCGAGTTCATGGCGCGGCACCTGCGGCAGCGAGCGTGCAAATGCTTCGAAGAAACGGCCGTAGATCGGCTTGTAGTGGTCGACGAGATAGTCGCGAATAAACGGCGACGGATCGCTGTAGACGCGGCCGAGCAGACGCATGAACGTCGGGCCGCCGACGTTGTTGCGGGTAAGCCGCAGGCCCGGCACGAACAGCACGCTGAGTACGAGGGACACATCGAGCGGTCGCCCTTCGCTGCGCTGTTCGCAGTCGGAAAGCAACTGCAGGCGTTCTTCGTTAAGGCGGTCGAGGCGGCTCGACAGAAGCTCGTGCACCAGGGCTTCCTTGGTGCCGAAGTGATAGTTCACCGCGGCGAGATTCGCGCCGGCTTCCATCGTGATTTGGCGCAGCGACATCGCATCGAATCCGTATTCGATGAACAACAATTCCGCTGCCTCCAACAGGCGCTGTTTTGTGCCACCCGAACGGATGGACTGTCTGGCCATCGACGAAAACGCCCCTAAATCTTGTCCACGTGAACCAAGTCTACCGCAGCCGCCCGCGCGTGTCCCCGTACGGACTGGCGGTTTTGAGCCGCCCGAGAGCGGCGGTTAAGCCGTCCGTAGGGCAGGGTTTTCCAAGGTTTCGGGCCTGGCGGACCCGGCCGCGGCGGCAGTTGCGATCAATCGCGCGACCGCGTCGGCCTGCGTTATCGGGATCATATGGCCGCCGGGCAGCAGATGCAGCTCGGCGCCCGGCACCGCGTCGGCCAGCGGTTTGCCGTGCACGGCGACGGGGCAAATGGGATCGCTTCTGCCGAAGACGACATCGAGCGGCAGGGACAACGACGGGTAGTGCGGAGTCATCACCGCGAGTGCGCCGGGCAGCGCCACCATATCGGTCGAGGCCGCGATAAAGTTACCGGGGCGCGCACCGAGTGCGCCGCCGCCGACCGTGTCGAAGTCCGCCGTGGGTCGCTCCGGCGCGAACACGGCCCTGAGCGTCGCCTCGTGGCCGAGCTGGCCGAGCGGGGCGGCGAGAGTCCAGGCGATCGCCCGGCGCAGCAGCGGCGAGTCGATCTCCAGACCCTTGAACGCGGCCGGGACGTCGTGGACCTCGTGGCTGGCTGGAGAGATCAACACCAAAGCGCGGATGCTGTCCGGATGGTCGAGGGCGAGCGCCAACGCAAGCGCGCCACCGAGCGAATGTCCGACCAGAAGCGGGCGCTGTAAATTCAGAGCGCGCATAAAGGCGACGACAATGGCCGCCTGCTCGAACAGGTTGGGTTGCGCGCCCGATGCCATTGTCGAGTAGCCGCAGCCCGGACGATCCACCGCGATCACGCGATGGCCCTCGACAAGCCGATCGATCAAGGCATGGAAGTTGCGCAGGTTTCCGCCGAGGCCGTGCATGAGCACGACGACCGGGCCGCTGCCGCGATCGACGTAGTGCAGGCGCGCGTTGCCGATTTCGAGAAAATTGCCGAGCGGCGGAACGATCGCTTCCACTCGCCGGGCAACGAAGGCAGCGTACAACGCCAGCGCGACGATCGATGCGATCAGGACGATGACAATGCCATAGAGCAGCGCGATCATGGCGCGGACTTCAACGGTACGCCGCGGCGCAGAGCGCGTCGCAGGCGGCAAACGGATCGTGCGTGCGATCCCAGGTTTCGAGCCAGTTGCGGTAATTGTGGATGGTCGGCTCCTGCGTCGGATGGAAGCCGGGCTTGAAGTAGACGAAGAGCTTGCCCGTGAGCGAGCCGTAGATGCCTTTGCGCGGACCGTGCAGCCAAAGGAAATTGCGGATGTGCAATGCGATGCGTTGCGCGCGCGTGAAACCGTCGGCGGCGAGCATGCGATCGGTGTAGCGATAGGTGTAGCGGATCATATTCTTCATCGCGAGCAGCATCGCGAGTGCGCGCTTGAAGTAACCGACCTTGGCGGTTTTTTCCATCACGTCGAAGGCGACCGACTTGTGTTCCATCTCTTCGATCGCATGCCAGGCAAACAGCGCCTTGATGCGGTGGTCGGCGCCTTCCATCACGCTCGCCTTGGCGAAATAGGCGAACGCCATCGTCGCAGTGAAATGTTCAAGCGCCGCGGTATGCGCGACGTTGAACTCGGCGGAATAGTTGTTCGTCCAGCGGTCGAACTCGTCCTTGCCTTCCTTGAGGATCTCGCCCATTGGCATGCCCTGGCGTTCGAGCATGCTGTTGTAGCGCGTATGCGCGAGGCCGTGCTGGCCTTCCTGGCGCATGAAATCGCGTACTTCCTGCAGCAGCGCGGGATCGGCGATACGGTCGCGGAAGGCGCGTACGCTGGTGATGAAGTAGCGTTCGCCGTCGGGAAAGCCGGACTGCACCGCATCGAAGACGCGCGTCTTGTAAGCGTCGCTGCGGAACCAGTATTTCGGGATCGTTTCGTCGAGGCCGAAATCCAGATGCTCGCGCGGAATGATCGTTTCGTGTTGTCCGAGTGGCTTGTTCATGCGCTTTCCTCCGCCCGTGCCGGCGCCGCGGCATTGGTCTTGTGCGTGCGCCTGTGAATGGTTTCGATGAGTGCGGCGTAGCCTGAAGGGAATAGCCGCTGGATCTTGTCGAGCACGACTGCGTCGCGGCCGACGAGTACGCGTCGACGATTGCGCGACACTGCGTCGAGAACGATCGCTGCCGCCTTGTCGGCCGCAGTGACGAGGTGTTTCTCGAACTCCCGCGACGAGGTAAGCGGATCGACGCCGAGTGCGGCGATGCTCGCATCGACGCGCGAATTCTTCGCGATCGCGGTCTTGATTCCGCCCGGATGCACGCACGTGGCCGACACGCCGCAACGCATCAGATCGAGTTCCTGGCGCAGCGATTCGGTATAGCCGCGCACGGCGAACTTGGCCGCGTGGTATGCCGAAGCGCCGGGCGAGGCGAGCAGGCCGAACAGGCTCGACACGTTGACGACGTGGCCGTCGCCGCTCGCTTTGAGATGCGGCAGAAAAGCCTGGGTGCCGTGCACGACGCCCCAGAAATTGATATTCATCAGCCAGGTGAAATCCGTCATCGACATCGCCTCGACCGTGGCTGCGAGACCGACGCCGGCGTTGTTGAAAATGAGATTGACCTTGCCGTGCTCCTGCGCCGCGGCGTCGGCCCAGGCGAAGACCGCGCTGCGGTCGGCGACGTCGAGCTTGCGCGTGCCGATGCGCACTGCGGCGTTTGCCTGCCGCGCGAGGGCTTGAGTCTGGGCGAGGCCGGTTTCGTCGAGATCGGCGAGGCTCAGATGGCAGCCGCGTCCAGCGAGCGCGATCGCGAGTTCGCGACCGAGACCCGAAGCGGCGCCGGTGATCGCTGCGACTTTGTCGGTAAAGTTTTTCATGCCGTTGCCTTGCCGGGTTCGCCGACGGTTGTCTGCGCGACGTGCGAGAATCTCAATGTGCCGTCGGCGATCGGCCGGAATTTCAGATTGAGCAGATCGACGAGATAGTTCTGCCGCAGCCGCCACGGCGATCGCGGCCCTTGCTGCGGGAATTCGTCGATCGAGCGGCGCACGTAGCCCGAGGTGAAATTGAGCAGCGGCAGCGACGGTTCGAGACTGGCATCGTCGGTCTGCGCCACGACCTTGGCATAGCCGCGCCGATCCATATGCGCGAGCAACCGACAGACGAACAGCGAGGACAGGTCGGCGCGCAAGGTCCACGAGGCATTGGTGTAGCCGACGCAGAAGGCGAGATTCGGCACGTCGCGCAACATGACGCCGTTGTAGGTGTGCGACTTGCCGAGATCGACAGGCTTGCCATCGACGCTGATGCGCGCGCCGCCGAACGCCTGCAGCTTGAGCCCCGTGGCGGTGACGATTAGATCGGCCTGCAGATGCCGGCCGGATTGCAGGCGGACTCCGTCCTCGACGAAGGACTCGATGCCGTCGGTGACGATCGACGCTTTGCCCGCGCGGATCGCTTTGAACAGATCGCCGTCGGGTACGAGGCAAAGGCGCTGGTCCCAGGGCTGATAGCGCGGATTGAGGTGCGTGTCGAAGGCGAAATCCGTAGGCAGGAATTTTTTCTGCGCGGCGCGGATCAGGCGCTTGAAGAATTCCGGCGTACCGCGTGCGAGCCCGAAGAAAGTCATCGTAAGGGCGACGTTCTTCGCGCGCGCGAGACGATAGGCCGTGCGCAGCGGCAGACGTTTGCGCAGCCAGGTCGCGATCTTGTCTCTCGCCGGCAGGCTGGTGATGTAGGTCGGCGAGCGCTGCAACATCGTTACATGTTCGGCGGTGCCGGCCATGGCCGGCACGAGCGTCACTGCGGTGGCGCCGCTGCCGATCACGACCACGCGCTGACCGGCGTGGTCGTGATCGCGCGGCCACTGCTGCGGATGCACGATCGTGCCGCGGAAATTTTCCTGTCCGGGAAACGCCGGCGCATGGCCTTTCTCGTAGTCGTAGTAGCCGCAGCAGAGATAGAGAAAACGGCAGCGATATTGGCGCCGTTGTTTGTCCGCGCCTTCTTCGACGTCGACGAGCCAGCTCGCCTCGGTCGAAGACCACGCCGCTGCCGTCACGCGCTGCCCGTAGCGGATATGCCGGTCGATGCCGTACTCGGCTGCGGTTTCGCGAAGATACTTGAGTATCGAAGCGCCATCGGAAATCGACTTCTCCGCCGTCCACGGGCGGAACGAATAGCCGAAGGTATACATGTCGGAATCCGAACGGATGCCCGGATACTGGAACAAGCTCCAGGTGCCACCGAGTTCGGTGCGGCTTTCGAGAATCGCATAACGCTTGTCTCCAAGGCGGCTCTGCAGATGGTAGGCCGCGCCGATGCCCGACAGACCGGCGCCGACGATGAGTACGTCCAGATGTTCGATCGGCATGCCGCCTTTCCTCGATTCGATCTGTTTGCAGTGTGCCTAGCGTGCGCCGCGCGCGTCTGTGTTTCTTGACCTTGGACGACAATGATTTGACACTGCGCGACATGACGACGATGACGCGAGCGGGTGCTTTGCGCGGGTTTTCCGACCTGGTGCGCGAACTCGGCGCCGATCCGAACGCGCTGCTGCGGCGGCATCGCCTGAGCGCGCGCGCGCTGGCCAACGAGGATGCGTTGATCCCGTCGCGCTCGGGCATCGAGCTGCTCGAAGACAGCGCGCGCTTGTTGCAGTGCCCGGATTTTGGCCTGCGCCTCGCGCAGTTCCAGGACGTCTCGACACTCGGGCCGCTCGCGATTGCGATCCAGCATGCGCATACCGTGCGCGAGGCCGCGGCGAGCGCGTCGCGCTTCATCTTCGTGCAGGGCACCGGCATCGCTTTCACCTTGCAGGCCGACGCCACGAATCGCCATCGCGCCGAGCTGCGCTTCGACTTTCTCGAGTCGCGCATGGTGAATTGCCGGCAGTCCATCGATCTCGCGATCGGCCTCACTCATCGCATCATCGGCCTGCCGTTCGGCGGCGGCTATCCGCTCGAAAGAGTGTTTCTGCCGCACGAGCCGCTGGCCCCGGCATCCGCTTATGCACGCTTCTTCGGCGCACCGGTGCGATTCGCGGCGGCGTACGCGGCGCTGCGCGTGCCGACGAGTTTTCTCGACGAGCCGCTGCCCGAGTTCAACGAAACTCTGCGCGCGCTCGCAGTGAATTATCTCGAGAGCAATTTCGCCGATCGCGAGCACACATTGTCCGCGCGCGTGCGGCTGATTCTGTCGAAGAGCTTGGGCACGCAGCAGTCCGAAATCGCCAGCGTTGCGAGTCTTCTCGCGATGCATCCGCGCACCTTGCAGCGCCGCCTCGTCGCCGAAGGCGCCGCATTCGAATCGATTCGCGACCGCGTACGCCAGGAGGCGGCGTTGCGCTATCTCAGCTCGACCGAATTGTCGCTGACGCAGGTCGCGACCTTGCTCGGTCTGTCGGAGCAGTCGGCGCTGACGCGATGCTGCAAACGCTGGTTTGACAAGACGCCGTCGGAGCTGCGCCGACAGGCGAAAGCGTAGTTCTGCTGCGTACCGAAAATCTCTGAAATGCCGCGCACCCGTTGCGCGCGTAGCGGTTCGCGCTGCCGAAAGACCGAGAAATCTCGAGCATCCGAGCGAGTTTCGCGGCCCCGTGCACCGATTGGTGCACCGCAGCTTGATCTGCACGCTTCCCTAACTAATATATCAATCGCTCGTTTGAAATTGCTTTATGAAACTTTTGTAAGAATTGGGGTCTGGCCAGCCGAGTTCCAGGGCGGGCCAAGCATCGAAACTGCACGTTCCGCCAATAGGGATCTCCCTGATGATCGGTCGGCAAGTCAATTCGATCGGTACGAAAGCGCGTCTGCTGCAAGCGGCAGAAACGCTGTTCGTCGAGTATGGCTACGAGGCCATGTCGATGCGCCAGATCACGGCGCAGGCCGAAGCCAACCTTGCCGCGGTCAACTACTACTTCGGCACCAAGGAAGCGCTGCTGAAGGAGCTCCTTTCCAGTCGCCTGGACCGCCTCAACGAAGAACGCCGGAGCCTGCTCGCCGCATGTGAGCGTGTCTATGGCGAAAACGGAATGGACGTATCCCTCGTCCTCGCCGTGCTGTTCGTGCCGGCGCTGCGCCTCGCGCGCGACGACGGTCCGCTCTCGATGCGCCTGCTCGGACGCATCTACAGCGATCCCTCTCCTTTCATCCGCGACTATCTCGGTGCGCACTACCGCGAAGTCTACGAGTGCTTCTTCGCTGCCTTCGAGCGCGCGCTGCCACAAGTCCCGCGGCACGAACTCGGCGTGCGTCTGCAGTTCAGCTTGAAGGCGCTTTCTGGTGTGCTGGCCAGCCAGAACCTCGATCAGCTGATCGCCGCTCTGTGCGTGGGCGAGGAAGTCACGGATACGCGCCTACTCGCGCGCCTGATTGCCATCGTCTCGCCGATGCTCACGACGCCGTTCGGACAGAGTGCGCATGCGGACGCGATCGAGCGCGTCATGGCGCTCGCGGACGATGCGGGGCTGGTGCCCGCATTGAGTCCTACGAAATTCGGCAGCACGGGCAGCGTATTCGACTTGCTCGCCCAGCCCGTCGCTGCGCAGGGGAGAACATGAACCTACAAAACATTCAAGGCGGCACGCTCCGGCGCGCCGCCGCAACGAATCCTTGGTCGCAAAAGCTCAAAAAGGGGAAGCGGCCTCGCTAAGCGCCGCCATGCGTTTCGTGGCGACAGTCGGGCGCACTGTGTCTTGCGCTCAATATCAATCCACGTCTCCAAAGGAGTAATGCAATGAAATTTGCAAAGACAAGTCTTAAAGCGATGTTCGCTGTTGCAGGTATGGTCGTTGCTTCTTCGTCGTTTGCCTACTCGATTGCAGGAGGTGGGACCACCACCGACTACACGGGCGGCACATATGCTTCCTACGGTGGTCTTTCGCTGCCTTGCAGCGTCGATTTTCATCTGACGTTGAATTCCGGCGGAAGCACCGCGGAAGTCGATAGCGTGACCATCAATGGCTCTTCTGCCTGCTCGGCAGTAACTGTCAATGTGGCTGGTTCAAATCATGATTCCTCGCAGCCATATAGTAGCTGGCACGTAAGCACGGCCGTTTCTATTGGTGGCACTCAGTACAGCGTGACGATCAGCAATGTCTGGATCAAGATCCCATATCTCAACAACGTTGTCTGTACGGGCACCGTGTCGGGAACCATGGATAACAGCAATGGTTCGTTCACCTTTACCAGCAATTTGTCTGCTTCAAACGGCGGCCAGTGTGCGGTGGGCTCGAACCCGTCTTTGTCTTCCAGTCCGAAGGTGACGGCTCCCTGATTTTAGCGTCGAAATATCAAAAGAAATTCTTGAGCGAAATAACCCTGAGTCCTAAAGGAGGGCGATACTTGCCCTCCTTATTTTCTTACGGGTTGATGGTTAGATAGTAATTGGCAAATTTATGTCTTTGCTAAATTTCTGCTGCCTTGATAACGCATATTTGGGAGGGAATAAGTAAATGTCCATGCACAGAAGATTTCCGACGAACTGGCCGCGTCGGCTGTCTCCAACCCCGCTCGCGCTGGCGCTATTCGCCGCTGTGGCCGCACACGCTGGAACTGGCGCCGACGATGCAGACGCGGTCGCCGACCCTCAGCAGGCCGCGCCGCAGCGTACGGCAGCGCAGAAGTCTTCTGCAGCAGCGAACAACAGTTCAGAACTCGCCACGATTGTCGTTACCGCGCAGAAAAAAGAAGAAAACATTCAGAAGGTGCCGATCGCGATCACCGCCTTTAGTGGCGAAGATCTGATCAATCGCAAGATCGAAACCGGCGGGGATCTGGTTACGGCGACGCCGAACGTGAGCTTCACCAAAACCAACTTCGCGATGTACAACTTTCAGATCCGCGGCATAGGCACGCAGGCGTTGTCGGTGACGACGGACCCGGCCGTCGCGGTCAGCTTCAATTCTTCGCCGATGATTCGCAATCGCCTATTTGAACAAGAGTATTTTGACGTCAGCAATGTCGAAGTGCTGCGTGGGCCTCAAGGGACACTGTTTGGTCGCAACGCGACTGCGGGCGTGGTCAATATGATCCCGAACCTGCCCAATTTCGACGGTTTCGAGGCGTGGATCAAGCCGGAGGTCGGCAACTACGACAGCAAGCGCTTCAGCGGCATGGTTAATCTACCGATTTCCGACACGCTGGCCTTTCGAGCCGCTGGTGCTTGGACGGACCGCAGCGGTTATATCGAAAACACCGTCACCGGTCAGAACGTCGACGGACGTAATTTGTTCTCGACCCGTGCCAGCCTTGCCTGGAAACCGAACGATTCGGTCAACGCGAGCTTGGTTTGGGAGCATTTCTACGAACATGACAATCGCGCGCGTACTGGCAAGCAGCTGTGCCACACCGACACGGGCACGACGTCGGTAAATGGAGTCGCCACGTCGAAAGTTGATTCGGCACATTTGAATCGAGGTTGTCTCGATGGATCTTTGTACGGCGACAGCGCCTATGGCGTTCCGAACGGCAGCGGCTTGCCGTGGATCTTGGCCGCGTCGACCGCCGTGGGCCAGACTGGTGCCAATCCCAATGGCACCATCGCGTATGCCATCACTCCCGGTACTGATCCTTTCCAGGGGCTGACCCAGTCAAAGGATTTGCGCAAGATTGCGACAACCTACGATCCCCAGTTTCGTGCGAAGAACGATATCGTTCAGTTCAATTTCGATGCGGAAGTGGGAAAGGGGTTGAAGTTCGTTTCACAAACCTTGTTTACGCGCGATAGCTATTACTCCACTCAAGATTATGCGCGCTTCCAGTCGAATCCGATCTTCAATGCGACTGATAATGTATTGGCGACTCTCAACCCTGCTGTGCCGGCCTATAACATTTTGCCGAATGGTGTTTACTGTGACCCTCAGCTGGGTTGTTCCAATCGTCAGTTAATGGTGGATTTGAATACGGCATACAGCAAACAATGGTCTCAAGAGTTTCGTTTGCAGTCTTCGTACGACGGTCCTTTCAATTTTAGTGTCGGGGCGAATTATCTCTACTACGAGATCAACGAAAATTACTACGCGTTCAACAATATTTTTACCCTGCTTTCGCAAAGTTATTACAACCGCTCCAGCATAGGATCGACCCCTATAACGTGCAGCCCAGGTCAGCCCGAACCGGTCGCAGGTAGGGGCTGTATCTATATCGATCCCAATCCTATCGGTCAGCTTAACGGCCAGGGCCACAACTATTTCCGCAGCTGGAATGTGGCTGATACGCGTTCGGTTGCCTTGTTTGGCGAAGCTTATTGGCAGTTTACCGACACGTTGAAACTAACAGCGGGTTTGCGCGTCACCGACGATCGTAAGACCACTACGCCGATCCCGAGCCAGGCTTTGCTGACCACAGGGTTTGCCGGCGGCGGCACCGTCAATAGCGGCTATCCGGCGCTGCCCGATATCCACCAGAGCTGGACCGAGCCGACGGGTCGTCTGGTGCTGAACTGGACGCCGCAGACTTCGTTCACCGACAGCACCTTGGTGTATGCCTCGTATTCCCGTGGCTACAAGGCTGGCGGTACCAATTCGCCGGGCGTCGGAGCCGATCCTCAGTACCTTTACTTTGCCCAGCGCGATCCGCGTTATAAGCCTGAGTTCGTCAACGCGTTCGAGCTCGGTACCAAGAATGTGCTTGCCGGCGGCAAGCTGACTGTGAACGCTGCGTTGTTCTACAACGACTACAAGAACTACCAGGTGTCGCAGATTGAGGACCGTGCGACGCTCAACGAGAATTTCGACGCCAAGACATGGGGGGCCGAGCTGGAGGTGGCCTGGAAGCCGGTGCGTGAATTTCAGCTCAGCGGCGCACTAGGTCTGCTGGGCACCCGTGTCGGTCCCAATCAGTACTCGATCGATCCGATGAATCGCACTCAAGGCAATCCAGATTGGGTGCTTGTGCGGCCTTGGATGCAACAGGCATCGAACTGCATCGCGCCGGCAGCAATCGTGGCGAAACTTCTGCAGTTCACTGCTACACGGCCTAGCCTGTTGTTCGGCTTGTGCGGCAAGAACCCGTTCAACCCCGGTTTCGGACCGGGTAGTCCGAATCTGCGTTTCCTCGGTGGCGTTCCCTATGATCCGCTGGTCGATGCGCCGAACGGCGGTCAAGGTTTTGCGGCGAATGTTGGCGGAAACAGCCTGCCGAATGCACCGCACATCACGTTGAGCATCAGCCCTCAGTACACGTTCTTCTTCGATCACAGCAACCTGACGTTGCGTGCGGACATGTACTACCAAGGCGAAAGTTGGGCGCGTATCTATCAGGACAAGATCGACCGCCTGCACGACTGGGGCAACGTCAACGTGTCGGCGACTTGGTATCAGCCAGAGTCCGATTTGACCGTGCAGCTTTATGTGAAGAACGCGCTCAACGGCAAGGCCATCACCGGCACCTTCCTCAACAGCGACGACACGGGGCTGACCTCGAACGTGTTTATCCAGGACCCGCGGATCATTGGTTTGAGTTTGCGCAAGGGATTTTATTGATAGATGCGGGAGATATACGTCGTCCAGCGGGAGAGGGAATCCGGCAGTTCGATTTCTCTTGCGTGAGATTGAACGTGCAAAGTGCCGGATTCCTACATGCAGCGTGGGATCGACGGCAGGGGTATTTGCCGGAAGAGCCGATCGGAACGGCCTGTTCTTCCGACTATGCGGATGCAGCTTGCGCAGGATGCGCCGCAGGTCGTTCTTGCCTTCTCTAGGGTCGCACCATAAAGGCACGCAACTTCTTTCCAGTACCGTCCTTCACGTGATCAGGAGTATTTATGTTGAAGCCAGTTCAAATTCTCACCCTCGCCCTGACAGCCTTGGCGGCTGCTGTCTGCACTTCTTCTGCAACAGCATCGGTGGCCAATAGCCCGTTTGCGGATTTTCAGTATTGCCCTTACAACGATCCGACCATCGTCGCCAGCCGCGGTGCCGGTTGCGTCTACAACGTCACGGAGTCCGGTTCGCTGACGATAGGCAGTACTGCGCTACCGATCACGCCGCCGGTCGTGCTGCAGGGAGCGGTAAAGAACCTGGGCCCGTCGCAGTTGGTCGATGCGGTCGGAGCGCCGACCTTGTCTTCGCCGCCGTCGAAGGTTCCGGGTGGTCTGCTTGGTATTGCCAATCCTGCGCCAAATTGGCCGTTCCCGCTCTGGCAAGCGTTCTGGAGCATCGTCAACTCGGTGAATGACGTCTCGGCGACGTTGGAATTGACCGCTCCGGTACAGGCCACTTTTTCCAACGCTTTGGCCACACCGGTCAACGACCCTACGGCCTATATCGCACAGTTGAACGTACGTGCGAAGCTGAGTAATCCCTTCCTCGGCGACACTTGCTACATCGGCTCGGCACAGAATCCGATCACGATTACTCTAATCAATTGGACGACGAATCCGCCGCCGCCGAATCAGCCTATTTCGGGCGATAAAGGCACGCTGGAGTTTGTGTGGGTGGATCAGGCGGCGGGCATCAACTATCTGAAGGTTAGTGACAATACGATGGTGGATAACGCATTCGCCGTACCAGCGGCGAGTGGCTGCGGCAATATCGCCTTCGGACTGCCGATCCTCACTCCGCTGCTTGATGCGCTCGTGTCGGGGGCCGTGAATCTCAAGGTCGGCTTGCCCTCTGCGGCTGGTAAAAACACGGTCATCATGACGGGCACTTCCGAGATTGCTTCGGCGAGGTTCGTGCGTCCTTATCAATGATCTTCGGCCTTGCTGGACTTTCGGTTGCAGTAAGCATAGAAAGTATGCAATTGCGCCGTGTTTCGATTTTCGCGAATTGATCGAAGTCTGGCTTCATATGAAATGAAGGGATTTCCAAGGCCGGAGAGAGATCCCCGGCCTTGGTTTCTCCTAACTTCGTAAGAGAAGGTTTATCGATATGGGTTCGTCGCTCTACATCCGATTTCGCGCCCAATAACACTGTGAC
The DNA here is from genome assembly GCF_005503555.1 of Rudaea sp. 3F27F6. Lineage (GTDB taxonomy): Bacteria > Pseudomonadota > Gammaproteobacteria > Xanthomonadales > Rhodanobacteraceae > Rudaea. Next base: position 29,920 of record NZ_SCNG01000007.1, on the reverse strand, counting down.
TTCATTCGGGCCGGTTTCGAAACCGGCTTGTTCACCAGCGGAGAAGATGTCTTTCTTCGAGAGTTGGCGTAAGAGAGTTGAGAAGATTTCTAAGTATGTACGTCGTAGCTTGGTGCTTTGATATCGATGCAACGTTTAGCAAAACCTCGCTCGGATAAAAATTCGCGGCTGCAAGGCCTATCGCCTAATGCGACCGTTGGTGCGCGGTCGGTTCTGCGTGCGCTTGAACTCGGCGATGCCGCGGTCGCGTATCGCCATATCGTCGGTTTGATGGCGCTCTATCCGGACCATCCTGAAGTATTGCGCTTGTTCGCCGGAGTGCAGAATCTGCGCGGCGAAGTCCTGGAGGCGGTAGAGACCATGCGCCGCGCCACGGCAATGTCGCCGGAAGACGCGCTGCTTCACGACAATCTAGGCTCGGTGCTGCTGGCTTGCGACGAGTACGAAGAAGCTGTTTTCAGTTTCAGTCGCGCGTGCGAGCTCGATCCCACGTTCACCGGCGCGTGGTATCACTTGGGTGTCGCGCAGATGTATCGCGTGCGAACCGTCGAAGCCGTGGCAGCCTTTCGGCGTTCCGCCGACCTGTCTCAAGATCAGGCCGACGCACGCGCCATGCTTGGTTTCATGCTGACTTCCGCTGGGCGAGTGGAGGAGGCCATTGCCGAGTGTCGAACTGCTCTCGCTGTTCGTCCTTATGCGGGCATGGCGTGGTGGAATTTGGCGAGTATCAAGACAGTGCGCTTCAAGGATGCGGATATCGAGGCGATGAAGCGCGCGCTGAAGGATTCGCGAGCGAGCGATCAGGATCGGGTCGCCACCGGTCTGGCTTTGGCCAAGGCGTTCGACGAACGCGAGTGCTATGCGGAAGCGTTGGCGGAACTGAACCGGGCACATAGTATTTCGCGCCGCCATCTGCGCTGGGACGCGTCGGCTCATGCTGCGCATACCGATGCGCTGATCGCTGCCTTCATGCAGCCGTTGGTGGAACCGCGGGCTTCCGACTTCGGTCGAGAAGTGATTTTCATCGTCAGTTTGCCGCGGTCCGGTTCAACCTTGGTGGAGCAGGTACTGGCTTCGCATTCTCAAGTGGAAGGCGCTGCCGAACTCACGGACGTGACCTCAGTGCTGACTCGGGAATCGAGACGCCGCGGCAAGCCGCTCGAACAATGGGCAAGTGATGCCGACGGCGATGATTGGCGGCGGCTTGGCGAGAGTTACTTGGAGCGTACCGCACGTTGGCGCGAAGGGCGGCCGCGTTTCACCGACAAGATGCCAGGCAACTGGATGTACGTTGGAGCGATCCGAGCGATGCTACCCGGCGCGCGCATCGTCGCCGTTCGTCGCGATCCGTTGGAGACGTGTTTTTCCTGTTATCGCCAACAATTCGCCAAGAACCAGTACACGCATAGCTTCCCCGACCTTGCCTCGACATGGCGCGATTTTGATCGCGCGGTACGGCACTGGCATGAATTACACCCTACGCACGTATATGAAAGCAGTTACGAGCGACTCGTGTCCGATCCGGATGCGGCGATTCGTGATCTGCTGGCTTTCTGCGATCTTCCGTTTGAGCCGGCATGCCTGGAATTCCACAAGACGGAACGTGGTGTGTACACACCGAGTGCAGCGCAGGTGCGTGAACCGCTTCGCCGCGATACGGCGCGTTCACGTCGCTATGGTGCGTTGCTCGATCCGTTGCGCGCAGAGTTAGGCATGCCAGCTTTCGTTAGTCCTGACGCCTGAAAGCGACGCGAGTTGAACAGTCGGTCCGTGACGCATTGAATCAACCGAGAAAAACGTGTTGTAGGTTCCTTCAACTTACCTAGCTCTCGACGCCTTCATGAAACGCCAATATCTGTTCCTGTCCGGCTTTGTCTTGATTGCGGTGGCTGCTGCTTTTTTCTTGTGGCGCGCTGGTGTTTCGGAAAAAGGAGTCGCCTTGGCCAATGCAGGCACGGCCGTTCCCCGTCATCTGGAAGACAAAGCTTCGGAAAAAAAGTCACTCCCGCTTGCAATAGCCAAGCCTTCTGCAACATTCATCGACAAAGGCACGTCGTTGCCACCGCCCGGTACTCCACTGAAGGATACTTTCGCAGACTTGCAGGCGCGCGCGGATGCTGGCGATGCTGCCGCTGCGTCTCGACTTTTTCGCGATCTCAATAATTGCAGTCGCTTACCTACCTTGTTATGGAGGATTGCCGGGGCAACCGATCGAGTCACTGCGCAAAAAACCGAAGGCATGAGTGTGCCTCAGCTCAGAACGTATCAAATGCAGCTCGACGGCGTCGAAATGCGTCAGCGCGAAGCGCAGAAAATAAAGGATCTATGTGCCGGGGTCGATGACGGTATGCTCGGTGACCTTGGGGCGAGTCTGGCTCAAGCTGCTCAGCTCGGCGATGTCGATGCGCGCGCTTGTTACCTGGGCCGCGGACCGACGTACGACCCGCGCAGCATGCTCGACCGGCCGGACGCGATCCAGAGCTATCGCAGCTCGGCCCAGTCGATGATCGATGCAGGTATTGCGGCGGGCGATTGGCGAGTAGTCAATTTGTTAAAGAGCGCCTACGAACCGGGCGCGCAAGGATTGCTGGCCGGCCTCCTTGGCAGCGACCAAGCAATGTACTACCGCTATCTCAAGCTGTATCGGCTTGGTGCCGAGCAGTTTCGCGTGGTCGATCTCGACCGACAGTTGGCTGCAGCCGCGGTGGGCTTGAAGCCGGAACAGATCACTGCCGCAGATGAGTGGGCGCAAACGACGGTACAGAACAACTTCAGCAATCCTTCGACGGCCGTGACTCCGCAGGGATGGGATCCTTGTGCGTTTCCGTAACAATTTGACGTAACGTCAGACAGTGTAGTTTTAGTAAGAGCAATTTGCCGTTCCTGCGAAGTACGAAGCGCGGGTCTGAGAAACTCTTCTTGCGCATGCGGCAAGAACGACTTTACGAAGAAATGGCGCAACGAAGAACAGAGTAATGCCCATAAAAAAACGCCCGGACATTCCGGGCGTTTTTCGTTTCGCGTACATGAAGCGTACGCAGTTAGGTGTTGCTTACTGACAAGCCTTGCCATGAGCCGCATGCGCGCCGGCCTTCTCGGCGTCGGCGACGCTCATGTACGAACCTTCCTTGGTTTTGCCGTACCACTCGTCGCCCTGGCAATGGTAGGTCTTCGAGGAGCTGTTGACCCAGACGAGGCCCGGGCCGCCGCCGGGTTTGGCGGTGAGGTCTTTGGCCGGAGTCGGCGGCGTGTGCTTGGCGTGGGTTTCTTCCTTGGCTGCGGTGGCTGCCGTCGCGGCAGCGGGGACCGTCGCTGCAGGAGCCGCCGCCGTGGGAGCTGCCGGTGTCGCTGCCGCGGGTGCGGCGCTGCTCGCGGCCGCATCGTCCTTCTTGCGGTGATGCTTCTTGGTCGCGGTGTCGTCGGCTGCTGTCGTGGCGGCGGGTGCGGTGGCGGCCTTGGCGTCGCTCTTCGCAGCGGTCTTGTCCAACCATTCCTTCACGCCTTGATGGCCCTTGCACGCTCCCTTGTGCGTGGTGCCGTCGTAATACGTTCCGTCTTTGCACAGCGCGGTGTGAGCCGCGGTGTCCTGCGCGTAGACGCCCTGGCACAGCAGCGCTCCTAAGCCGATTGCTACCGAACCCAACAACGTTTTCATTGCCGTCTCCATTGATTGATGATGTGCGCGTGAGAGATATATCTGCATCGCGCGGTGCAGAGAATGACAGGCACTTTCCCCCTGTCAATCGCCGTCCAGTTTGCCATTCAGCAAGTGCCGGAACCGCATTCAGTTAGCGCCTCGTGGCGTTAATTTTTTCCTAAATTTGCGTGAGAATTTGCCGACAAACCGGCAGTCCGACGCGTATCGAAGGCCTTGCTGCGAAGCCAAATGCGCAATGAACGGATCGGCGACGAATGCTCAGGTCGGATCGGGCAGGTGGATCGCCTGCCAACCGTAGCGATCGAAGACGACGAGGCCCGGACGGCTGCGCCCGAGCTTGACGAAGCCGAGGTGCGGGGACAGGGAATCGGGCAGCGCCAGCGCGATCGACCAGGCTTCGCCGTCGTCCTGCCATTGGGCCGTCGCGACGACGCGGTCGTCGCGTGTTTCGCGCACGTCCAGCCGTCTGCCCGACGTATCGAAAGGAAGTCGCCAGGCGCGAATGTCACCGTCGGCATTGGCGAACAGCAGCAATACTTGCAGGTCGCCGCGCAGTTTTTGCTTGCGTGCACGCAGCCGCAACATCTCGCCGCTTCGGTAGGTAGCTTCGAGGGGATGGTCGGCCCGCGGTGCAGCAGCTGCGTCGCCGTAGGATTCGGTCGGCGTGGCGAAGGCGAGAAAGCGCTTGCCGCTCAATGCGACCTGGGAGTGATGAGACGCAATGGCGCGTCGCTTGGCTTCGCGCTGCGACTCGTTCAGTTCGATCAGAGACGGCACGCTGGCGTCGTCGTCGCCGTGCACGCGATACGCGAGCAGGCGCATCGCCGAGCCGGTTGCGCTGGCGGCGATGCGTGCGGCGATATGCGCGGCGCTGTGGTCGGGATGGCGGTCGCGCAGCGCCGGAAAGGCGAGGTGACTTGGCCGGAAATCGACAATCTGCCTGCGCAGAGCACCGACAAGTTTGTCCGCGTCGCCGAGCAGCAGCGAAGTCAGGCCGGTATCGGGAAGACCGAGAAAGGCACGTTCGCCCGGAGCGACGCCGAGCAGGTCGAGCGCGGCCTGCGCCTCCGCGCGCCGCCGGGCACCCCAGCGTGCGCGCGCGACCGCATCGATACGCCAGCGCTTTTCGATCCAGCGTTGCGGCCAGGGATTGTTGTCGCCATCGGTGAGCGTGACGACGCGCCGCGCCGCGCCGGCCTCGCGTGCGGCGAGCAGCAGGCCGCCGCTGGCGATCGATTCGTCGTCGGGATGCGGCGCGACGACCAGCACGCGGTCACCGGCGTCGAGTCGTATGACGTCACTCATTCCGTGGTCATCGCGTGCGGCTCGTCAAATTTTTTCCGACTCAGCATGGCGCACCTGGCCGTTGCCGCGCACGACGTAGCGCTCGATCGTCAGCGATTCGGCGCCCATCGGGCCATAGGCATGCAGGCGCGTGGTCGAAATGCCGATCTCGGCGCCGAGGCCCAATTCGCCGCCGTCGGAGAAGCGCGACGAGGCGTTGACCAGCACAACCGCCGAGCGCAGCGCATCGACGAATTTTTCCGCCGCTGCGTCGTTGCGCGTCGCGATCACTTCGGTGTGATCGGAGCCATAGCGCTTGACGTGTGCGATCGCGGCGTCGAGATCGTCGACCACACGTACGGCGAGAATCAGGTCGAGGAATTCCGCGGCGTAGTCGTCCTCGCTCGCCGGTTTCATCTCCGCGACAAGTTTACGGCTGGCATCGTCACCGCGCAGCTCGACGTTCTTCGCGGTCAAGGCGCGCGCGACGCGAGGCAGAAAAGATGCGGCGATATCCTTGTGCACGAGCAGCGTTTCGAGCGCGTTGCAGGCCGAGGGACGCGTCGTCTTGCCGTCGATCGCCAGACGCAGGGCGAGGTCGGGGTCGGCATCCGCATCGACGTAGAGATGGCACACACCCTGATAATGTTTAATCACCGGCACACGCGCGTGCTCGGCGACGAAGCGGATCAGGCCGACGCCGCCGCGCGGTATTGCGAGGTCGACGATGTCGGTCAGTTGCAGCAGGGCCATCACCGTCTCGCGGCGCAGATCTTCGACGAGGGTGATCACCGCTTCGGCCACGCCGTGCGCGCGCAGCGCCGAGCGCAGTGCGGCCGCGATTGCACGGTTACTGTGCCAGGCTTCCGAGCCGCCGCGCAGCAGTACGGCATTGCCGGCGTGGAAGCACAGCGCGGCCGCATCGGCGGTCACGTTGGGGCGCGACTCGTAGATCATTGCGATAAGGCCGAGGGGTATGCGCACCCGCTCGATCGCCAAGCCGTTCGGTCGCTGCTCGCGGCGCGTGACCTGTCCGACGGGGTCGGGCAGGTCGGCAATCTCGCGCACTGCGGCGACGATGCCGGCAACGCGTGCATCGTCGAGGCGCAGGCGGTCGATCATTGCCGCGGCGAGGCCCTTGGCCTGCGCGGCTTCGACGTCGAGCGCATTCGCCGCGAGGATGGCGCTCGACTGCGCTGCGAGCGCAGCGGCCATCGCGTGCAGAACGTCGCGCTTCGCCGCGCTGGACAACGCCGCCACGGCTGCGCCGGCATCGCGCGCTGCGAGCGCGAGCGTGCGGATGTCCGTTTGCGCGAGTTGTCCCGCCGTTTCGATTGCGGCATTCATGCCGTCACTCCATCGCTCAAGATCACCAGATCGTCGCGGCGCATCACCGTATCGCCGTAGCTGAAGCCGAGCGTCGCCTCGATATCGCGAGACTGCTTTCCGGCCAGCCGCCGTACCTCGCCGGCATTGTACTGAACCAGGCCGCGCGCAATGGCGTTGCCGTCGCAGACGATCTCGACGATGTCGCCGCGCGCGAACTCGCCGTCGACCGCGACGATGCCTCCCGGCAGTAGCGACTTGCCGGCGACGACAGCGCGCATCGCGCCGTCATCGACACGCAGGCGGCCGTCGCTGCCCGGCGCATGGCGCAGCCAGTACTTGCGTGCGGCCAGACGTGAACTCGCCGCGCCGAAGCGCGTGCCGCGGAATGCGCCCGCGCCGAGCAGGGCCACCGTTTCCGCATTCGTGCCGTTGAACAGCACGGTGGTGATGCCGGCCTTCGCGGCTTTCGCCGCCGCTTCGAGTTTTGTGTGCATGCCGCCGGTGCCATGAGCGCTGCCGGCGGCGCCCGCCATGGCGAGAATCTCCGGAACGACAGCCGCGACCGTTTCGACCGGCTTCGCCTGCGGGTTGAGCTGCGGGTGCGCGTCGTAGAGGCCGTCGACGTCGCTCGCGATCAGGAGCAGATCGGCATCGACCAGGGCGGCGACAATCGCCGCGAGGTTGTCGTTGTCGCCGAGCTTCAGTTCTTCCACCGCGACCGTGTCGTTCTCGTTGATGACCGGCACGGCGTCGAGGCGTAGCAGTTCGAGCAGTGTGTTACGGGCATTGAGATAGCGGCGGCGATTGCGCAGGTCGTCGTGGGCGAGCAGTACCTGGGCGACCGGCGTTGCGCCGAGCAGTTCCTGCCACAGCGCTACCATGCGCGTCTGTCCGAGCGCGGCGAGCGCCTGACGCGCGACGAGGCCGCCGAGGTCTTCCTTCACACGCGGCCGTCCCGCGGCCACAGCGCCCGAGGAAACGATGACGACCTGCCGCCCGGCTGCGCGTGACGCAACAACGAAATCGGCCAAGCCTCGCGCATGCTGCGGCGACAACTCGCGGCCGCCCGCAGTCAGCAGATTGCTGCCGACTTTGAGGACGGCGCGGCGCCAGACGGGCAGCGTTTGTTCGGAGAACCTTTCGCTCATGAGTTTATTTTTCGCCGTCTTCGTTTAGTTCGTCATTCCAGCGCAAGCTGGAATCCAGCTCTTGCCTTTCGTGTTTCAAACCAACTCAGGGCACAAATCGTGCTAATTCGAACTGGACTCCTCGATCAGCTTCGGAGAACCTTTCGCTCATGAGTTTATTTTTCGCCGTCTTCGTGTAGCTCGTCATTCCAGCGCAAGCTGGAATCCAGCTCTTGCCTTCCGTATTTCAAACCAGCTCAGGGTACAAATCGCGCCAACCCGAGTTGGACTCTTCGATCAGTCGGATCTTCCATTCGCGCTTCCAAGCCTTGATGGCTTTTTCTCGAGCGATCGCTGATTCGATGGTCGCATGCTGCTCGTGCCAAACAAGAAGATGGACCTGATACTTCTTGGTGAATCCGTCGACAAGATCGTTTTTATGTTCGTAGACGCGTTTGACCAAGTCCGAGTTACGCCTACGTATAAAGTGCCACTCCTAAAGTGCCACTCCAACCACTGGCGAGGATGTAGACGCAGGGTTTCTTGATTGCATATCGGATTCGAGATCTGGATTCCAGCTTGACCAGCCCTTGGGCTGTTGAAAGCCGCTGGAATGACGATGTGTTATCTGTTCGCCTTGTTCAATTCGTCGAGCCGCACGCGCAATTCGTCGAGCCGCAAATCGGTTCCCGCGCCCGGCGAAACACGCGCGGCGAGACTCTGCTCCGGCGTACGTCCCTGACCGGCTTCGTTCGCCGCAGCCGCGGCCTGCTTGTATGCCTCGCGAAACGGCACGCCGGCGATGGCCGCCTCGATCGCGACGTCGGTCGCGTACATCGCCGGATCGATCGCCGCGCGCATCGCCGATGCGTTCCACTGCATGCGCGCGAGCAGGTCGGGCAACAGTTCGAGGGCGGCGAGACCGCGCGCGAAGCCGTGATAGAGGCCGCCCTTGGAGAACTGCAGGTCGCGCTGGTAGCCGGACGGTAGGGACAGCAGTTGTTCGATCTCGGCGCGGCCCGCGGCGACGCTGGCGTAACTGGCGCGCATCAGCTCGACCACGTCGGGGTTGCGCTTGTTCGGCATGATCGACGAGCCGGTCGTGTACTCGGGCGGCAGGTGGACGAAGCCGAATTCCGCCGTGGTGAACAGCGACAGGTCCCAAGCGAGGCGGCGTAGATCGAGCAGGGCGGTGCCAAGCGCGTCGAGCGCGGCCATCTCGAACTTGCCACGCGAGAGCTGCGCGTAGATCGGCGACACCTGCATGCGCGCAAAACCGAGCGCGTGCGTCGTGTGCTCGCGGTCGAGCTTGAGATTCACGCCGTAGCCGGCAGCGGTGCCGAGCGGATTGGCGTCGATCCAGGCGAAGGTGTCGAGGGCGCGGCGTGCATTGTCGATAAAGCTCTCGGCATAGCCCGCATACCACATCGCGGTCGACGAGACGACGGCGCGCTGCAGATGTGTATAGCCCGGCAGCGGCAGCGCGTCCTGCGCGGCGCGCGCGAGGCATACCTTGGCGACGTCGGTGCACAAGGCGTGTAGTGCTGACAGCTTGGCCTTGAGCCAGAGGCGTGTCGCGACGAGGATCTGGTCGTTACGGCTGCGCCCGGTATGCACCTTGCGGCCGGCATCGCCGAGACGCTCGGTCAGACGCGCTTCGATCGCGGAGTGGCCGTCTTCGTATTTTTCATCAAGGACGAAGGCGCCGCTTTCGAAATCCGCAGCAAGCGCGGCCAGCTCACGCGCGATGGCGTCACTCTCGTCCTGTGAGACTACGCCGATGCGCGCCAGGCCCTCGACATGCGCGCGGCTCGCATCGATATCATGGAGAAAGAATTCGCGGTCGAGCACGACGTCGTCGCCGGCGAGGAATCGCATGATGCGCGCGTCGGTTTCGACGCCGGGTTTTTGCCACAACAAATCAGACATAGAAAGGCTCTTTATCTTTCCTTCTCCCACCGGGAGAAGGTGGCGCGCAGCGCCGGATGAGGGAAAGACGTTGCAGCTTGAAAACGCTATTTATGATTGTAGGGCTACTTCTCACGCGTTCGCCGGAGCACTCTCTTCCGAGTGGAGAAGGGAGCCAAGCGGAACGCTTTCCAACTCAGAGTAGCCGAGCGCAAGGTTGAGATTCTGCATCGCCTGAGTCGCCGCACCCTTGAGCAAGTTGTCGAGCGTGGCGACGACGACGATGCGCTTGCCGCCCGGCGCCAAGGTGAAACCGCCGATCTGCGCGCCGTGCCGGTTGGCGATATGGCTGACCCACGGCGCGTCGTCGATCACTTCGATCAGCGCTTCGTTTTTATACTTTTCCACATAGCGTGCCTTGACCGCTTCGAGCGTCTGCGCCTGGGTGAGCCATAGGTTCACCGTCATCGTGATGCCACGGAAATGCGGCGCGACATGCGGCATGAATTCGACCGGAACGTCGAGATGCCGGGTGACTTCGCGCTCGTGCATATGATTGACGAGCGAGTAGGGCATCAGGTTGTCGCGCAGTTTCTCGGGATTGTTCTTGTCCGACGGCGTCGTGCCCGCGCCCGAGTAGCCCGATACGCCGAAACACGCGGGCGGCCCGGCGAGCAGATCTTTCAGCGGCGCGATCGCAAGCTGCATCGCGGTGGCGTAACAGCCCGGGTTGCTGATCCGGCGCTGGCCGCGATACGCGTCGCGGGTCAGCTCGGGCAAGCCGTAGTACCACGTGCTGTCGAAACGGTAGTCGGCGCTGAGATCGACGATGATGGGATCGGCCTTGGCCTCGTCGATGGCCTTGACCACGCCTTCCGCCTTGCCGTTCGGCAAGGCGAGCACGACGACGTCGGCACGCTTCGACGCGACATCTTCGTGCGACAGATTCTCGTAACGCAGCTCGCCGCGATAGTCGGCGTTGTGGTCGGCCAGACGTTGTCCGTCGAGCTCGCGCGAAGAAACGAAGGCGAGTTCGAGATGTGGATGCCGCGCGATCAGCTTGATCAGTTCGGCGCCGGTGTGGCCGCGTGCGCCGACGATGCCGACGGATTTAGTTTTTGCGCTCATTTCAAAATGATTCTTTTGTCGTTTGCGGTATTTGAGACCTGCCACACGCGGATTCTTTGGCGGGTGGCGAAAATAGTCCGGAACGGTAGAGCAAGTATCCGCCCCAAATCGGAGCAGTCATATTCACTACGCCTGCGGCCAACAGGTAATAAGCTATCCAGCGCGCCTTGCGCCCCTTGCCGATGCGCTGGCGGAAGAACATCGGCGGCGTCGGCGGAACCCAACGCTGAGTCGACAATGTCTTTCGGCCCAGTCTGAAAACATACACGCCAAGGATGAAAGGCAATCCCACGAAGGCGACCATCATCATGCGAATGTAAGGAAGACGATCGCAATCCGGCAGAGAGCCCAGAGACGCGAAGCCGATTTTCCCCAGTACGCAAGCAAGGGCCAAGACCAAGCCCGCGGTCAGCCAGCGGATTGCGAAATTTCTTCGATTCTCCGCGGTCGGCTCGACGAACTCTGGCGACTCGTCATTCACGCAGCTTGTTTCTTTCCATCACTTAGTGAACTGTCCATCAAGGTCGGCTTTTTCTCGCGGCAGAACTCGACGCAGGCCTCGATCTCGGCGAAGTCCTCAATGCCGTACCAGAACGCCTTGAAGCTCGGCAGTTTGCAGCAGCCGTCGGACTCCGCGTAGTAGAAATGGTTGATGACGTTGCCGTGGCGCGAGCGCCAGAAGAGCGCCGGCGTCTCGTCGCGCATCACCTGCCAGACCGCGCGGCCGAGGCCTTCGCCCTGGGCTTCGTCGAGCACGGCGAACTTGTCGAGATAGACATGCTCGCCGCCCTGCAAAAGGATCACAGCGGCGCGATAGTTTTCGCTCACGTAGGCGCGCAGCAAGTGCGTGCGTTCGAAGTAGTCCGGTGCAAGCGTGCGCGGCGTGAAGCTCGATTCGATCAGGCCGCGCATGCGGCCGAGATCGAGTTCGTTCCATGAGGTCACGCGCAGCACGCGCTCGCCGCGGCGAATATAGGTGCCCGAGCCCTTGTGCGTGAACAGCTCTTTGGCAAGTTCTGCCGGTTTGGTGATCGATACCGACGAGGTCAGCGGCAGCTTGTCGAGCAGGTCCTTGATCTGCTCGATCTTCACGCGCATGCCGCCGTTGATCCATGGCTGCGCACTGAGGTGTTCGTATTCTGTGGCGAGGTTGATCGAGTCGATCACGTTGCCGGCGTCGTCGAGCAGGCCGCCCGTGCCGGTCAGGAACACGATCTTGTAGGGCTGCAGCGCCTTGATCAGTTCGTTCGCGGCGAAGTCGGCGTTGATATTGAGAATCTGTCCGGCCGGGGTTTCGCCGAGGCTGGCGATCACCGGGATTGATCCCGCGTTGAGGCTCGCTTCGATCGAAGCGAGGTTGACCTTCTCGACCTTGCCGACGAGGCCGTACTTCGGCTGGTCGAGATAGCTCGCTTCGAACACGCCGCCGATGATCGAGGTCGCACGCGCGTCGATCTTCTGCAGCGCTTCGACGAGTTTGAGGTTTTCCGACTGCGACACGCGGCGCACGATCGCGAGTGCCTCGGGCGAGGTGACGCGCAGGCCGTCGATGGTCTGCTTGACGATGCCGGCGGCGGTCATTTCGGCGTCGAGCTGCGGGCCGGCGCCGTGGATCACGATCGGCGTCAGGCCGACCTGCTGCAGGAAGGCGAGCGAGGAGACGAGATTGTCGAGATCGTCGCGCAGCACCGCGCCGCCAACCTTGACCACGGCGAAACGCTTGGCGTCGAGCTGCGAGAAGCGGCGCAGGTATTGGTCGATCTCCTTCGCGCTGCCCATGCTCGAGAGCAGGCGCACGATGGTCTGGCGGGTTTGCGTGTTGGTATCCATTTCAACGGGCCTGCGATTTCAGAATGTGGATGTAGCTTTCGGTGACTTGCAGTAGCTGGGACAGCTCGACGAATTCGTCCGCGGTATGCGCCTGCGCGATATCGCCCGGACCGCAGACGATCGCGCTGTAGCCGGCCTGGGAGAACAGCGAGGCTTCGGTCCAGAAGTCGACCGCGTTGCCGATGGTGAGGCCGACCTCGTCGGCGAAGTCGCGCGCCTTGAGCCGGCGCGCTTCGGCCTGGGCGACGTCGCCCGACGGCAGCGAAGGGCCGCGAAATGTTTCCTGGAATTCGGCGGCCTGCGGGTCGAAGCCCGAGCGAAATGTCGCCAGCAACGTATCGATATCCATCGACGGCAGCGGGCGAAAACCGAAGCGCACTTCGGCGCTCGGCGCGATCATGTTGGCCTTGATGCCGCCTTCGACGCGGCCGATGTTGAAGCGTAGCCCGGTCAGGCCGCCGAAACGCTGGTGCGCCTGCGATTCGACGTAGTCGAGCGCGTGCTGACCCCAGCGGATGGCTTGATGCAGCGCGCTGTCCGCCGCGGCATTGCCGCCCGAGGCATGCCCGGCGCGGCCTTTGAAGCGCATCAGCACTGAACTGATGCCGCGATGGGCGAGCACCGCTTCGCCGCGCGTCGGTTCGGCGACGATGATGGTTTCAAAAGCCGGGATTCGCGATTCGGGATTCGCGATTCGGGAGAGAAAAGCAGCAATGCACCGGGCATCGTTTGCTTCCTCGTCGGTCGTGAACAGGTAAGCGGCATCGCCCTGCGTCTGCGCCGCCGCGGTCAGCAGTGCCGCCGCCGCGCCCTTGATGTCGCAGGCGCCGAGGCCGACCGCATGTGTGTCATTTACGCGCAGCTCGAACGGGCTCGCAGTCCAGTGCGGCGAATCGGGCACGGTGTCGAGATGCACGTTGAACAGCACTTTCGGCTTGCCGCGCACGGCGAACAGGCTGACCGCGCCGGCACCGTGGTCGGTGACCGTGCAGTCGAAACCCGGCAGATGCGCGCGCAGGTAGTCGAAAATGCCGCCCGTGCCGATCTCGCGCGGAGGATTGCGCATGTCGAAGGCGACGAGGGCGCGCAGGTGTTGCAGGGTGCTGTCGAGCAACGCGTTCATGGGGCACCTGCCGTCGTATAGATATCCCGCCGATTGATCTCCATCGCATTGCCGGGCTTGGACAAGGGCGTGAATCCAAAGCCCGTGTAGAGCGGGTGCGCATCGCGCGTCATCAACATGATCCGCCGCAGACCCTGCAGGCGCGGCTCGTCCATCGCGGCGCCGACGATTGCTTTCGCATAGCCGAGCCCGCGGCAGGATTCGATCACGAATACATCGGCGAGATAGCCGAAGGTGGCGTAGTCGCTGACGACGCGCGCAAACGCCACTTGCTTGCCTTCAAGATAGCCGCCGAAGCACAACGAGTTCTCTATCGCGCGTTGCACGACTGCGAGCGGAATGCCTTGGCTCCAATACGCCTCGCGTGAAAGAAAGTCGTGGATCAACGCGAGATCGAGCTCGTCGCGGTTTGTGCTGATGCGCAATTGGGCGGTCGTGTCGTTCATTCCGGTCTCAACGGTTCACTTCGGCCCACAACGTCGAACTCATGCCATAGAGGCGGATAAAGCCCTCGGCTTCCTCCACGCCCCAGTCGGCCGACTGCGCATAGGTCGCGCCCTTGGCATTGAGGATGTGCGGCGATTTCACCGCGACCGCGCCGACGCTGCCGCCGCTGGTTTCCAATGTCACTTCGCCGTTGACCTTGGTCTGCGAGGACGCGAGGAAGGCTTCGAGGTCGGCCTTGAGCGGATCGTGGAAGAAACCTTCATAGACCAGTTCGACCCAGGCGCGCGCGACTTCGGGCTTGAAGCGGTTCTGCAGTTTCGACAGCACTGCTTCTTCGAGCGCGCGATGCGCGGTCAGCAGCGCGGTCAGGCCGGGCGCTTCGAAGATGATGCGGCCCTTGAGGCCGATCGTGGTGTCGCCGGTGTAGAGGCCGCGGCCGACGCCGTACTTGGCGAATTCGCGATTGAGCCGCGCGAGGATCTCGTGGCCGGCGAGCTTTTCGCCGTCGAGCGACACGGCTTCGCCTGCGGTGAAGCCGATCGTCGCGCGCAGCGGCGCGGTCGGCCATTCGCTGCGCGGTGCGTTCCAGCCGCGCGCGCCTTCGCCGGGCGCTTCCCAGCGGTCGATCTCGCCGCCCGACATGGTCACGCCGAGCAGGTTCTCGTTGATCGTGTAGCTCTTCTGCTTGGCGCGCACGCCGAAGCCGCGCTGCTCCAAATAGTCCTGCTCGTAGGCGCGCGTGTGCGTGTGTTCTTTCTGGATTTCGCGGATCGGCGCGACGATGACGTAGTCGCCGAGCGCCTTGATCGTCAGGTCGAAGCGCACCTGATCGTTGCCCATGCCGGTGCAACCGTGCGCGATGTACTTGGTGCCGAGTTCGTCGCAGCGCTTCAACGCGGCCTCGACGATCAGATAGCGGTCGGACACGAGCAGCGGATACTGGCCCTGATAGCCCTGTCCCGCTTGCACGAACGGTTTGACGAAGCCGTTCCAGATCGCCGGTCCGCCGTCGACGGTGACGTGGCTGGCGACGCCGAGTTCCTTCGCGCGGTTTTCGATGAAGGTGCGTTCTTCCGCATCGACGCCGCCGGTATCGGCGAACACGGTGTGCACGCGGTAGCCGCGCTCTTGCAGGTACGGCACGCAGAAGCTCGTGTCGAGGCCGCCGGAGAAGGCGAGGACGATATCTTGGTTTTGTGAACGGTCAGCGGTGAGCGGTGAGCGGTCGGAGTGATTAGTCATTGAATGCATTTCCAGTAAATCGTTGAAAGAATCAGATCGAGACAGTGCGGAGCTGACGCCGTTTCCCGCTCACCGCTCACCGCTCACTGCTGATTGTCCGCGCGCCAGCGTCGCCATCACCGCCTTCTGCACATGCAGCCGGTTCTCGGCCTCGTCGATCGCGATACAGGCCGGCGAGTCCATCACCGCGTCGGTCGCCTTGACGTTGCGGCGCAGCGGCAGGCAGTGGCTGAACACGCCGTGGTTGGTCAGCGCCATCTTGCGCTCGTCGACGATGAAATGCTGGTGCGCGTCGCGAATGGGCTTTTCGTTTTCCCACTTGCCGAAGTAGGGCAGCGCGCCCCAGCTCTTCGCGTAGACGATGTCGGCGCCTTTGTACGTAGCATCGACGTCGTGCGAGATTGCAAAGCTGCCGCCGTTCTCGGCGACGTTCTGCTTGGCGAAATCGAGATAGCGCTGGTCGAGCGCGTATTCGGGCGTCGGGCAGAGCAGGGTCACGTCCATGCCGTAACGCGTGGCGATCTGCAGCGCGGAGTTCGCCACGGCCGTATTGAGCGGCTTCGGATGGTAGGTCCAGGTCAGCACGTACTTCTTGCCGCGCAGATCCGTGGTGCCGAAGTGCTGCTGCAGGGCGAGGATATGCGCGAGTTCCTGCATCGGATGGGTGATCGTTTCCATGTTGATCACCGGCACGGTCGCGTACTTGGCGAAGGAATGGATCACGTGATCCTGGCGGTCGATCGACCAGTCCTTGAATTTCGGGAACGCACGCACGGCGATCAAATCGACGTAGCGGGACAACACGCGCGCGACTTCGGCGATGTGTTCTTCAGTCTCGCCGTCCATCACCGTGCCGAGTTCGAATTCGATCGGCCATGCGTCCTTGCCGGGCTGCAGCACGACGGCATGGCCGCCGAGCTGGAACGCGCCGAGCTCGAAGCTCGTGCGCGTGCGCATCGACGGGTTGAAGAACAGCAGGGCGACCGCCTTGCCTTTCAGCTCGTCGCCGAGCTTGTGCTGTTTGAACTGGGCGGCGCGTGCGAGCAGCGCGTCGAGTTCGGGGCGAGTCCAATCCTGCGTGGTAAGAAAGTGTCGGATAGCCATTTCGTCAATGCTCTACGAAGAAGAATGCTTTTTGTGAAAAGTGCGGCTGCGGATGGCCGGTTGTCTTTCGGCGATGGATCGCCGCAAGGTGCTGTCGAATTGCCATCTGCAAGCCTCGGTGAAAAACCCAAAAACAAAAAACCCGGCACGGAGCCGGGTTTTTATCGTCGAATCACATGAAAATCGTGCGACAGCTTACCCGGCCGTGTTGGTCGTGGTCGGTCGACGCGCGCGCGACGTCATGCCCGCGGCCATATCGGCGCTGGACAGGATTTCAACGGTGGCGAAGAGCTGATTCATCGGGGGTACTGTCGTTTGGACGGCCAATCATGCACGGAAAAATGCCGCGGCGCAACAGGAATCTCAGCGCAGCATCTCGCGGGCCGTGGCGGCATTGCCGTCGTTCGGCTCGGGCCTGACCCCGAGCAACTGCGCCAACAGCGGATAGACGTCGACGTTGTCGAATTCGGCCACGACCAGGCCGTGCTTGAACGCCGGCCCGTGGGCGACGAACAGCGCGCGCATGTTCGGGTCGGCGTTGTCGTAGCCGTGCTCGCCGCCGCCGTGGCGCGCGTTGGGGCGGTCGAGGAAGGACTGGGTCTGCAATTGCCAGCCGTCCTCGGCGGCGCAGACGATGGCCGGAATGCGCGGATTCGTGCCGTAATGCAGACGCGCCGGGATCTCGCCCTTGCGCCAGCACTGGACGTGATCGTGCGCGGCGAGCAGAGCCTTTTCGACTTCGTCCTCGTAGCCGGGCTTCGGATTGAGCCCAGTCAGCACGCCGGCGGTGACGAGGTCGACGTGGGTCAGGTCGATGAGGCGGTCGAGCAGCACATTGCGCTGGTCGGAAACCGCGGTCATGCCGTGGTCGGAGACGATGACCATGTTGGTCTTCGCATACAGGTTGCGCTTCTTCAGTTCGTCGACGAGGCGGCCGATCGTCGAGTCGATCGTGCGCAGGGCGGCGTCGGCTTCCGGCGAGTTCGGGCCGTGGTCGTGGCTTTCGTGGTCGACCTGTTCGAAGTACAGGGTGAGGAAGCGGGGGCGCCGGTCGGCGGGCAGGTCGAGCCAGCCGAGCACCTGCTCGACGCGCTGCTCGGGCGTCATCTTGCCGTTGAACGGCAGGAAGTAGTCCGGCCGGCCGCCGCGGATTTCGACGTCGCTGCCCGGCCAGAACATCGTTCCGCTGCGCACGCCCTGACGGCCGGCGGTCACCCATAGCGGTTCGGCGCCGTCCCACCAGCGGCCGCTCAGTTCGGCGCTTTTCTTGTAGCTGAACTTGCCGAGCACGGGATCGACCATGGTGTTGTTGACGATGCCGTGATGATCCGGGTACAGGCCGGTGACCAGGGTGTAATGGTTCGGAAAAGTCAGGCTCGGGAAAGCCGGGCGCATCGCTTCCGCGCGCACGCCGTCGGCGGCCAGCGCCGAGAGGTTCGGGGTCAGGCCGCGGTCGAGATAGTCGGCGCGGAAGCCATCGATCGAGATCAGAATCAGCGGCGAGTCGGGCTTCGATTTCGGCGCCGGAGCGGCGCAGGCGGCAAGGAAAATGACGAGCAGCGCGAGGGCCGCGCGGAAAGAGATCTTCATGGCGTCGGAGCGGTCGTTTTGGATGGCGCGATGTTAACTCACCGACGCGATCGCCCGCATTTCAATCGAGGCGGGACGTAAGTTTTTCCTCGACGCACGGGTCTTCGCAGGGGTAGAGTCATCTCATGCTGCGTACCGTCCTCAAACTGCTGCTGTCGCTGAGCCTCGTCCTGCAGGGGCCGCTGCCCGTGCTGGCGGCGATCTCCGCGCGCGCGCAGGCGGACGACTGCATGCAGGCGATGGCCCAGCAGGGCGGCGGCGCGGAAAAGAAGGTGCCGTGCTGCGTCGGCGATTGCCCGCCGGCTGCCTGCGTCCAGGCCTGCCTCGCCGGGCTGGCCGCCTTCCTCGCGCCGGGCGCTCCCGGCCTGGCTCCTTCCGATTCCGCACACGCGCACGCGCCGTCGTCCGACACGTCCGTGGTCGGGCGCGACGAAGGCCCGCCGATCCGACCTCCGATCGCCTGATCCTGCCCATTTCTGAGCGGCCGCGCCGAAGGTGCGGCATGTGCGCGTCTGCGCACTGGATTTGAAGAGGATCGAATCGTGTTGAAATTTCTCGCCGGCACGGGTGCCGGCATTCTGCTTGCGCTCGCACAAAGCGCGCAGGCCAAGCCGATCGCGTTCGCCGACGGCACCACCGTGATGGCCGAGTACGGCGCAGGCACCATGCGTGAGGTGCAGGCGTTCTATGCGCCTTACTACTGGCTTTCGCTCGGTGCGGCGGTACAGCGCACCGACAGCGACATCGACGGCGGCCGTCGCGACATCGGGACGCTGCGCGCGAACTATCTGCTCAAGCGCTGGAACCTCGACGACGCACAGGCCAACGTGTTCGTCTGGGGCGGTCTCGGCAGCGCCACCGGCAACCGCTTCCGCGGCAGCGTGCTCGACCGCAATGCCGGCTTCCAGGCCGACTACGAGACGCGCAAGGTGTACTTCTCGCTGATGAGCGACCTGCACGAAAGCGAAAGGTATTCGCAGCGCATCGACACCCTGCAACTCGGCTTCGCGCCCTACGAGCACGACTACAAGGACCTCGCGACCTGGTTCGTCGTGCAGGCGCGCGACTACACCGGCGGCCTGCGCCGCGGCGTCGAGTGGGCGGCGCTCGTGCGCCTGTTCAAGGGCGGTGCCTGGGTCGAGGCCGGTCTGACTGCCGAAGGCAAGCCGCAATTGATGGCGATGTTCAATTTCTGAAGTCTGATCCCAATGAATTCCGGAGGATTTATGCGTAACGGTAAAAATACACTTTTCGCTTTCGCCGCATTCGCGGCGGTCATCGCAACGGCGCAGCCCGTCGCCGCGGCGACGATCGAGATGGACGTGAACGGCCTCGTCTGCGCGTTCTGCGCGCAGGGCATCGAGAAGAAACTGCGCGCGTTCCCGGCGACGACCGACGTGGTCGTCAGCCTGGAGAAGAAGCTCGTCGCCTTATCGACCAAGGACGGCACCGACATCGCCGACGACGAGCTCAAGAAGGCATTGACCGATGCCGGCTACACGGTGAAGGCGGTGCGGCGCGAAAGCGAATCGCTTGACGAAGTTCGCCGCCGCGTCGAGGCGAAGCCGTGAACGCGCCATTGCGGCGCAATGCGGGCCTCGCCTTCGTCGCGCTGGTCGCGAGCACAGGCACCTTGGTCTGCTGCGTATTGCCGGCATTGATGGTGGCGCTCGGTGCGGGTGCAGTGCTGGCCGGACTGGTCAGTGCCGTGCCGCAGTTGGTCTGGCTCAGTGAGCACAAGGCCGCTGTGTTCGGCATCGCTGCGGTGATGCTCGCGCTGGCCGGCCTGGCGATCTGGCGTGCGCGCAGCATGCCGTGCCCGGCCGATCCTGTGCTGGCGCGCGCATGTACGCGTCTGCGTCGTGCCGGTGCGGTGCTGTATTCGTTGGCGTTGTCGGCGTTTCTAGTCGGCGCGGCGTTTGCGTTTGTGCTGCCGCGGATCGCCTGACTAAGGTTCGCCTGACGGAATGGAACGGCGGCCGCGCATGCGGCCGCCGTCGTTGAGGTCAGGGTGTGATCGAACGCACCGCTTGGCGCGTTTCCGGTGCGGGCCAGCCGGCGGCCTTGGCGGTGTCGTTGATCGCCTTGTTGGTGTCGAAATAGACCTGCCAGTAATTGTCGTTGTGGCAGTACGGCCGCACGGTCAGCACCGTGCCGAGCGGCGTGTGTTCGAGAATCTCGAGGTCGGGCGCGGGCGTGGAGAGCACGTTCTTGATCTGCGTCACCGCGGCGCGCAGACGCGATTTCGCGTCCTCGACGTCGACGCCGTTGGCGAGCAGGGCGGTCAAGTCGACGCGGCGATAGGCGTTGGCCGAGTAGTTGATGATGTTGTCGGCAAAAATCTTGTTGTTGCCGATCACCGCCTTGACGTTGTCGCCCATGTCGAGCGTGGTGCCGAACAAGCCGATTTCGCGCACCGTGCCGGTGACGCCGCCCGCGGCGATCATGTCGCCGACCTTGAACGGACGCAGGCTGATCAGGAACACGCCGGCGGCGAAATTCGCAAGCAGGCCCGACCAGGCCATGCCGATCGCGACGCCGGCCGCGGCGAGCAGGGCGGCGAACGAGGCGGTTTCGACGCCGAGCACCGACAGCACCGCGATAGCGAGCAGCAGGGTGAGCAGGCCGCCGGCGACCGAGACGGTGTAGCGCGAGAGCGTCGAATCGATCTGGCGCCTGTCGAGCAGGCGCGCGAGGGCGATGCCGATCAGACGGATCACCCAGCGGCCGAT
Source organism: Rudaea sp. 3F27F6 (assembly GCF_005503555.1). GTDB lineage: Bacteria > Pseudomonadota > Gammaproteobacteria > Xanthomonadales > Rhodanobacteraceae > Rudaea. The sequence goes on along the minus strand of NZ_SCNG01000007.1, from coordinate 9,418 downwards.
GATCCATACGGCTATCGCGCCGAGAATCTTCCAGGCGAGCGGGACGAGATAAGTCGAAATGAGGCCGTGAATCTGATTGGGATCGAAATTCATCGCGGTGTGTCCATGCAGGTTTTGTGGGATGCGATTGATCGCGCTCGCGCAGCTGTCCGTCGGTCAGCCGCGCCAATTAAATCGCAGCGGGGAAAAGTCCTTGTTAAACCTTTGCAAAGCGAAGAAGCGGGACGCGCCAGATCGCGCGTCCGCCCGGCGCAGCCGCGCAGCTACAGCGACTGCGTATTGAAGGTGTTGCAGCTATTGATGTCGCCCGAAGCGAAACCGGCCTTGAACCAGCGTTGGCGCTGGGCCGAGGTGCCGTGAGTGAACGAATCGGGCACCGCGTAGCCGCGCGCCTGCTTCTGCAGGGTGTCGTCGCCGACCGCGGAAGCCGCATTGAGCGCCGCGTCGATGTCGCCAGCCTGCAGCCAGTTGAGCTGGGCCTGCGAACGGTTCGCCCAGACGCCGGCGAAGCAGTCTGCTTGCAATTCTTGGCGCACCGACAAACCGGTCGCGCCGTCCATCGGCGTGCCCTGGCGACGCATCTGCTCGGTCTTGTCCATGATGCCGATCAGGTTCTGCACGTGATGGCCGATCTCGTGCGCGATCACGTAGGCGCGAGCGAAATCGCCCTGCGCGTGGAAGCGCGTATCCATCTCCTGGAAGAAATTCAGATCGAGATAGACCTGGCGGTCGCCGGGGCAGTAGAACGGTCCCATCGCTTCCTGGCCGACGCCGCACGCGGTCTGCGTGCGGCCGTGATAGAGCACGAGCTTGGGCTGCGGATAGCGCTGTCCGCTGGCCTGGAAATATTGGCCCCAGACGTCTTCGGTGCTGCCGAGCACGGAGCGCACGAAGGCTTTCTGCGGATCGTTGCTGTCGGCGACCTGGTTGCGCTGCGGCGGCGCGACCTGCTGGCTGCCCGAATCGAGCATCGAGCCGCCGCTGAGCATGGAGAGGATATCGAGCGGATTCTTGCCGAACAGCAAGCTGACGACGACGATGAGAATGATGCCGCCGATGCCGATGTGGAAGCCGCCGAAACCGAGGCCTCCGCCGCCGCCTCCGCCATAGCCGCCGCCGCTTCCGCTACCGTCGTCCTCGACGACGTTGTCGCTTTGACGCCCTTTCTGCCAATCCATAAACGTCTCCTTGCCGGCTGCCGCGATGCGCGAACGTTACTCCGTCGCGCATCGCCGCCGCAAGAGTCGCGCGGACCGGTGCGTGCCGCTGCGCTTACGGATAGCGTGCGAGCACGCCGCTGCGCTGAAGCTGGCCGCCTTTGCCGTCGGGATAGCGCACTTCCACAGAGAGCTTGCGCGGTCCGACATTGCGCAGGGTGAACTCGCCCTGCGACAGACGCTCGCAGACGCTGTCACCGTTGTTCGGTTTGAAGCGCAGCACCCAGGCATCTTCGCCTTGCGCCGAATAGCTGCCGTCGCGCAGCTTGCAGGTTCTGCCGGTGTCGATCAGCAAGGTGGTGTTCTCGGTATCGGACGCGCCGAGCTGCAAGGTGGTCTTATCGCTGCTGCGCTCGCCGTCGACCTGGGTATTGCCGATCCATTGTCCGCGCGGACTGGACGATTCGGCGTAAGCGGTGCAGGCGAGCATCGCGATCGCGACGGCGGCAACGAGTTGTACATGACGTGGTGAGCGAGGTACAGGCATGGGTCCTCCGAAAGGCGTGGGAAACGTATGGTTTTGGCGCAACAAGACATTCCGCGACGCGTTCTGCGCATCGCGAATGGATGATTCCGCACATGCGCGGTACCCGCATCTGCAGGAAGTCATCGTGTATACGATGCACAAAAGTGGAAATCGGTTGCAGCTATGACGGAAGTCATGCGGAGCATGACTTTCGGCAGGGCGTCGAAACGTTTTCGTCGTGCATCGAGGTCGATGACGAACATGTTTCATCGCGTAGGTCGCGTCTGCGGCTCGCACGAAATGGCATCGAGAAGCAGGCGCGGATTCGGTTGGCAACGATGCGTCGGCAGCTCGCTTGTCTTGCATGTCGGACGGCGTTCGGCGATCCCCATCACTCACTTCATTCGATGCTGAAGGGCGCGTCGCAGATTTATTGCGCAGTGAAAGAGGCGGGATGTCGGATCAAGCTGCGACAGAAATGCGCATCGTCCGTGCGATGCGGGATAATGGCCGCCTTGTCCATTCGGGAAAAAGATTCATGCCGTCACGCGACTCCACCGTACTCGGCACGCCGCTGTCGTCCGCCGCCACGCGCGTCATGCTGCTCGGCTCGGGCGAACTCGGCAAGGAAGTGCTGATCGCGCTGCAACGTCTCGGCGTCGAGACCATCGCAGTCGATCGTTATGTCGACGCGCCGGGCCAGCAGGTCGCGCATCATGCGCATACGATCGCGATGGACGATGCGCGGCAACTGCGCGAGCTGATCGAAGCCGAGCGCCCGCAGATCGTCGTGCCGGAGATCGAAGCGATCGCGACGCCGGTGCTCGAAGAACTCGAGCGAGCCGGTACGGTACGCGTGATTCCGACCGCGCGTGCCGCGCGATTGACGATGGACCGCGAAGGCATTCGCCGTCTTGCCGCGGAAACGCTCGGCCTGCCGACGAGTCCGTACAAGTTCTGCGATTCGCTCGAAGAACTTCAGGTCGCGATAGACGGAGGCATCGGCTATCCGTGCATCGTCAAGCCGGTAATGAGTTCGTCCGGCAAGGGCCAAAGCAAGATCGACGGGCCCGGCGACGTGAAGAAAGCGTGGGACTATGCGCTGGCCGGTGGCCGTGTGAATCACGGCCGCGTGATCGTCGAGGGTTTCATCGACTTCGATTACGAAATCACCTTACTCACGGTGCGTGCATGCAATGGGGCCGGCGAGATCGAAACCCAGTTCTGCGCGCCGATCGGCCACGTCCAGGTCGCCGGCGACTACGTGGAAAGCTGGCAGCCGCAGCCGATGTCCCCGCGCGCGCTGGCGCGCGCGCAAGAAGTCGCAGCGAAGGTGACCGGCGATCTCGGCGGCCAGGGCGTGTTCGGCGTCGAGTTGTTCGTGAAAGGCGACGAGGTATGGTTCAGCGAGGTGAGCCCGCGCCCGCACGACACCGGCATGGTCACGATGATCACGCAGTGGCAGAGCGAATTCGAGCTGCATGCGCGCGCGATCCTCGGTCTGCCGGTGAGCACGGCGTTGAAATCGCCCGGCGCCTCCGCCGTGATCTACGGCGGCGTCGACGCCAAGGCGCTCGCGTTCGACGGCGTGGCCGATGCGCTCGCCGTGCCGGGCACCGATCTGCGCCTGTTCGGCAAGCCTGAGAGTTTCGTCAAGCGCCGCATGGGCGTCGCCCTGGCGTTTGCGGCCGACGTCGAGACGGCGCGGAGCAATGCGAAGCTTGCGGCCGGCAAGGTCAAGCCGCGGCAGGTGTAGTCGCCGGTTACCGGCGCGTCAGCGCATACAGAATGCGCCGATCGGTGTCGTCGAGCTTGCTGCCTTCGATGCCGCGGTAATGATGATGGAATGCTTTCACCGCGGCATTGCGGTCGTCGAGCGCATAACCGATCACGGCCAGCGCCGCCCACGCATCGAATTGCGCGGGCGGCGTGACGAGATCGCCGCGCGGCCAGCGGCCGAAGCCGGCGTCGGCCAATTGTTTCCACGGAAAACGCGGGCCCGGGTCGCTCTTGCGCGTCGGCGCGATGTCTTCGTGGCCGACGACTTGCGTGCGCGGGATATTGAGGCGATCGGTCAGGTCGGCGAGCAGGCGCAGCAGGCTGTCGATCTGCGCGCTGGCGAACGGCGTCGAGCCGTTGTTGTCCAGTTCGATGCCGATCGATGCGGAGTTCACGTCGGTGATCGTACCCCAGCGTCCGATGCCCGCGTGCCAGGCGCGTGCGCCGTCGTCGACGAGCTGGTAGATGCGGCCGTCGGCGCCGATCAGATAATGCGAACTGACCGGATTCTTGCTGTCCGCGTTGCTCAGCGTGCGCAGGCTGTGCTCGACCGATTCCTGCTCGGTGTAGTGCACAACGATCAGTATCGCCTTGCGCTCGTTGTAGTTCGGCGAGGGCGTCCAGGTCGCGAGCGGATTGTGCGTCGGCTGCGGCGCGCTGGCGCAGGCGGTGAGCAGCAAGGCGAGCAGCGGCCATGCACGCCGGCAAGCGCGCCGCAAGCGTCCGTGGATGGCGGCGCCGTTGCGCGACGGTGATTCCAAGGAGTACCGATTCACGCCTTCGAGGTTTGGGGCAATCGCTTCCAATTCGGTCTCCAGATGTCCGCCGTCGTGCCGTGCAGGCACATGTTCTCGGGCGAAGCGCGGCCAGCGGCGCGGGCATGTTCGCGGCCCGAACCACTCGAAGCCCGCGCGATTATAGGCAGCGCGCGGCCCGTATCGATGAACGCGGCCTTGCCGGCGTGCTGAAGATCGGGCTGCTCTGCACCCGACGATTGGTTGCGCTTGTGCGCTGCCAACACAGGTTCCGTTACTTTGTTTTTCTCGGCCCAGAGATCCACTGCGTCGATGGCGAGGTTCGTATCCGACGCGTCGTATCCGCTGGTGAAGCGGCTTCTCACAAGTATGCCGGATAGGTGCCGACCGCGTATCATTCCTTGCCAACGGGAATATACTGGCGCGAACGGAATTTCCCGGCGCTGCAGTCTTTGCCGCTGTTTGGCAGACAGGGATCGCCGGGTACGGATGTCGGTAAGGAACAGGCCCGTGAATCTTGTGAAACGCTCCCGCAGGCTGATGGATGCCAGCGTAAAAGGCGGCGATCTTTCTTGGCGCCGCGAGATGATTGCCGCGGCTGTGATCGCGGTCGTCCTGTTCCTCGCCATCGCCGCCGTTTCGCAACTGCTGTCGCCCCAAGGCACTTATTGGGACATCTCGACCACCGCGGCCGACAAGTCGGGGCTCCCCCAGAGTCACGCCCTCTACATCGCCGGAGTCAGCGCGGTATACCTGTTCGCGGCCGCATGCATCTTGTACGGGATGCGGAAGTACCGGCCGGCGCAGCGTGCGATCTGGTGGATCTTGCTGGTCCGCTACGCGTGGCTGGCGATATTCGTCCCCTTGCGCGGTATCTATGTGCCCGATCTGTTCTGGTGGCATGTCGATTCGGCCGTCGGAACGGGCTGCTATCTCCTCGCCGCGGGAATCCTGGTGTCGAACCGCTCGGCCGCGCCCAAGCGCGAGTTGTGGGTCGACGCGCTCACCATTTGTCTCGGCCTGACGGTGGTGATGTACACCTATATCGGCCAACCTTTGTCCGACCTCGCCGGTCTTTCGCGCCTTACGGTGCTCAGCGGCGTCGTCATTCCCGTGTTCGATCTGGTGTTGATCGCGCTGACCCTGTTGATTGCGTTCACCCGCGACCGCGCGAACGTGGCCCTCAGCATGGTGATTGCGGCATTCGTGCTGATGCCGATAGCCGACATCACCTCTCAGTTGGATCTGGTCGGCAGACTTCATCTGCGCCTGTCGCAGGTTTGGTTTCCTCCCGGACGAATCGCCGCCGTGCTGATCGGCGTGGCTGCGCTGCATCCGTCGATGCTTACCATGCAAAAGCGTACGGACAACGATCCGGTCCTTTGGGGGCGGCCGCGCGCGATGCTGATCATCGTCTCGTTCCTGCTCGCCCTCGGCGGCCTCTGGCTGCTGCCGACACCCAATTTCACCGTCGCGCCGATTCTGGCAAGCCTGTCGATCGTCCTGATGTTCCTGCTCATCTGCTGGCGTGCCTCGCGCACGATGCGCGCCTTGTACGATTCGCGCGATCGAATCCGCGATCTCGCTTTGCGCGATGCGGATACCGGGCTGCCGAATCTCAACGGTTTGAAGGAAACATATGAGCGCGCCGGGCACGGGGAGGGTGAGCCGGGCTCGTTGGTATTGATGCGCCTGAGCGGTCTGCATCAGATCGGCCAGCTGTGGGGCGTGGCGCTGCGCGATGTGTGGGTGCGCAGCGTGGCCACGCGGCTCAAATCGGACTTGGAAGGAGAAGGCAACCTTGCGCGCGTCAGCAGCGACACATTCGCCGTATTGATTGCGCCGACGCTCGAAGCGGCGAGTACGGCTGCCGACCGGGTCGCAGACATCCTGTCGCGCGCGATGAGTGCAGGGGAGAACCATGTCGATGCCGGAGGCAGCGAAGTGAGCATCGTCTCCACATTCGATATCGGCATTGCGTGCGCCTCGCACAGCGCCACGTTCGACGCGTTGCTGCGCGATGCGGAATCGGCCGTGTCGATCGCGCACTCGCAGGGCGAGAATCGCGTCGCCCACTACGATGCCGTGACGGCTTCGGCAGAACATCGGCGTCTTGCACTGCTGACGAGCTTCACCCGAGCGCTCGGGCAGGGAGAATTTTTTCTGCGTTACCAGCCTGTCGTCGACATGGTGACGCGAGAGACCGTCTCGTTCGAAGCCTTGCTGCGCTGGCAGTCGCCGCAGTTCGGCGAAATAAACCCCGACGAGTTCATTCCGCTCGCCGAATCGAGCAGATCGATCGACGCGTTGACCAACTGGGTTTTGAGCGACGTCTGCTCGACGATTAGCGGAATCCGCGCCGCTTCGTCGAGAGTGCTGCCCGTTTCGATCAACATCAGCATGCAATCGCTCAAACAGCCCGGATTTGCCCAGCGCGTTCTCGCCGCAGTCCACCAGCACGGCTTGCAAGTCAGCGATCTGCATTTGGAATTGACGGAGCACGCGCACGGCGGCGACTATCACGGCGAGCTGGCGTCCTTGCGTCGCAAGGGCATTCGCGTATTCCTTGACGATTTCGGCACCGGCTATTCGAATTTCGCGATGCTCGGTCAGCTCGGCGTCGACGCGATCAAGATCGACGCGGGTTTCGTCAAAGCGATCGAGCAAGACGCGATGATACGCGACGTCTGCACAGGCATGCTCGCACGCATCCGCGAATACGGCATCAGCGTGATCGCTGAAGGAATCGAAACCGAAGCCCAGCACAAACTGCTGCTCAGTGTAGGAGCACGATATGGGCAGGGATGGCTTTACGGGCGATTGCAGCCGTCTCCGGGTTGATCGACAACGATATCGATTCAGCGTCGCGCTCTTAGTGCTTTCGCCGACGTATGCCGCAGGAGCAGGATTGATAGAAGCGGGCATCGAACCGGTTGCTCTATCATGTTCCTTCTAATTGAGGATCAGCCCGTGACTACTGCTCCCCATCGGAACGTGGCTTGGCTGTCAGTTCTGATTTTTGCTTCCGCCAATTTGAGTGGAGCGGAAATCGTTGAGCTGGAGCGTCCGAGCGCTGGCGTATATCGACTGCCGTTCGCGGACGGAACGTCGGTAAAAGTGTTCGATGATTTCACCACGCATCGACCGCGCGGCCGCATCGATCTCTATGCGATCGGTGGTAAAGAGCCGTATCGTGTCGTGGCGGCGGCCGACGGCATCGTGATGGCCATTCAAGACGGCTTCAACGAGCAGCAGAGCGGAAGAGCCGCCAATCTCTGCCACAACAACTACGTGTGGATTGCCCATCCGAATGGCGAATGGGCCAACTATTCGCACGTTGCTTACAAATCAACGACGGCGAAGGCCGGGCTCAAAGTCGGCGACAAAGTGAAGGCAGGCCAATACATCGGTGACGAGGATGCCATCGGATGCGCCATGCTCAAGCACGTGCATTTCGAGGTGGCCGTTCCCGATACGAATGCCGCGATCGACGAAGGCGGATTCCTCAAAGACAACGCCGACGGCAAACGAGAGCGGAACCCGAAGTTCTGCGGCATTCCAGGCAGTCACGTCGTGAAGGACTTGGAATATCGCGCGAATCCCTGTTGAGTTCTTTCGAAGTCTGGATTCGCTCGCCGCGGAGTCCTTTTCGCGTTGACGGTTCGGAAGTCGTTTCGGCCCCATGAAAAGAGCGGCCCGGGTTCGATCGAGCCGGGCCGCTTGTTTGCCTCTGAGCGATCAGTCGTTGCCGGTTGAATCGGAGAATCGAGTTGTCTGCTATTCCCTGCAGTCTAAACAGCCCGGTCAACGATCCGGCATTCCCTTTCAATAGTTGATGGTCTGAGAAGGACTGATCGTAAAGGTTCCGCTCAAGGAGCAGTCATGGTAGTTCCCGAGGGCGTCATAGGCTTCGCCGTAGCCGCCAGGAGTGGCCTGGTTCGATGGCGGCGAGCTGCTGATGTTGCTCGTATTGTTCCAGGCAAGATTGGAATAGAACGTGCACGTTACTGGAGCCGGAGTCGGGCTGAAACCCACTTTTTGATAGAAAGTGAATTTGAAGTTGAAGTTTTCGGTAATCGTAACTTCAGTGGTCCAATTCAAATGCATCGGACCAATGGGAAATTGAGTTGAATCTACCTTGACTCCTTCAGTCGCCGAGCCATTCGTGTACTGGCAATTAGAGTTGAGCGCCGCCGACGTGATCGTCAAATCGCCGGTGCTGGGGGCAAATGAGCCGAGCATAGTCAGAGTGCAATTGACTCCGGATGTCGAGAATGCAGTCCCATTGATACTCAGCGTGACCGGAGCGGAAAATGCCGTCGATCCTCCCGGACTGACGCTCCAAGCCGAGGCGAACGTACTGATGCCCATGCTTGCGCAGGCCACGCTTGCATAGAAAGCAAACTTGGCTGCCGCTGCAGCCAGAGATTTCTTCTTTGCCGTCTTTGAACCGTACATACACTTCTCCTTGTTTCCGTGGATAAGGGTCTGAAGCCAGGCTTAGCCGCAAGAGAATTGCCTTCGCAGTTAGACTGAAAGAAATTTGAAGGGCTCCCCTGCGTCGCATCTGGCCGAGAAAAAACAGCCCGCGGCTCAGGGTAGAGTCGCGGGCTGATTTGTGCCCGACGTCGTTCCTTTATTCCGGGATCTCGGGGATCTAGTAGTCAAGTACTAGCCTACGGGCACAATGAGTGTGCGAAGTGGGCCGCTCCGATTCGATGGCCGATTGCTGATTTTTATGTAGGAATATTCTTACAAGCAAAATCGGCGCGCGAATATTCGATCGCTGCATGACGACACCAATATCCGTCAAATCGATTGACCAGTTGCTATTGGGATTTCGTGAAAATCGAAAAATTCTGCTCGAGAACTCGTGCGGCCGAAATGGTGATTCGTTTCACGATTTTATTTGTCGCCAGCCTGGCTCCACATTCGCGTTGATCATTGCGCCAAATGCCTAATCGTATTCCCACGATGACGGGTGTATGTTTGCGAGGCATCGCAGACGCGATGCCAAATCGATTTCTACTCTCCAGGAGACGAAGAAATGAGAATTGTTAGACGGATCACGTTGATGGTAGGACTCGCCGTCATGGGAGGCGTCGCATTTATGCCGCAGGCCAATGCCCGCGCCATCTGTCCCGCAGGACCCGCCGGGGAGCCGCCGCCTCCCTGCCCACCGCAGCCGCCGGCGCCACCAC
>NZ_SCNG01000006.1 GCF_005503555.1 Rudaea sp. 3F27F6 | reverse complement strand
CCACCCAACCCTCCCCTTGAAGGGGAGGGCTTAGAGCCCGCGCATTCCCAGGCCCGCAATCGCATGGCTCCGGGAATGCCGCAGTTGTCTGAGGATTGTCGGTTCACAAGCCTCGTTGCCGCAACCCTATTTCCCTCAGTACTTCATGTCGAGCTTGAGCCACGCCGTGCGTCCGGGTTCGTTGACGCGGACGGTGTTGACGTAGCCGGCGAGTTCGACCGTTGCTGCGTTGACGTGTTCGGCATAGGTCTTGTTGAGCAGATTGTCGATGCCCGCGCTCACGGTGAAGCGCCGGTCGATGCGCCAGCCCGCGTTGACGGAGAACACGCCGAAGCCGCCGGTCGGGCCGAGGTCCTGGCCGACGATGTTGCCTTCGCCGATCGCGACGCGTCGCTGCTTGGCGGCGATGCGCCAGAGGCCGCCGGCCGACCAGCGGCCGTCGTCGTAGGTGAGGCCGAGGCGGGTTTCGAGTGGCGGCATCTGCGGCAGCGGGCGCCGCTCGGTGCGGTTCTCGCCCCAGGCATAGGCCAAGGTCGCGTCGGCTTTCCAGCGTTCGTTGAGCGTGTAGGCGACGCCGGCTTCGCCGCCTGCGGTGCGTGCGTCGACGTTGGCCGCGTGGTCCGTCGCCATCATGCCGCTGCCGTAGCGCAGCACGATGAAATCGTCGACGACGCCGGCATAGGCCGACACCCATGCCTTCAAACGCTGATCGTCGTACTGCAGGCCGACGTCGATCTGGGTGGTCTTCTCCGGACGCAGGCCGGTGAACGCGCCAATGGTTTTGCTCGTGTGCTGGCCGAACAGTTCCCAGTAGTCGGGGAAACGCTCGGTATGGCCGAGGCCGGCGTAGAGGGTCAGAGGTGCGCCAGTGAGATCTCGCTCGTAGCGCGCGAAGCCGGCGCGCAGATTCGATGCGCGGCTCAAGTCGTGCGCATCGGCGATGCCCATGTCCATCATGCCCATGCCGCCGCCCGGCATTGTTGTCAGTCCGTAGCCGCGCGCCTGTGCATGGTCGTAGCGCAGGCCGGTGATCAGGCGCTGGCGTTCGGCAAACGTCCAACGCAGTTCGGCGAACGCGCCGGCATCGGCAATGCGCACGTCGCGCAGCCGCGGCTGGTTGTGATAGTCCGCCGCCGTGCCCGGTGCGCCGCCCGAGCGCGCGGTATGCACGTTCGAGGACGCATCGAGACCGGTGGTGAGCTGCAGCGCGTCGCCCCAGGCGAAGGTGCCGGCGACTCTTCCGCCGACAGTCTTGCGATCGACGTCGGCAGCCATCGGCATCGGCATCATGCTGTTCGGATCGGGTTGGCGCAGGGTGTAGTTGTCCATGACGTGATCGGCGTAGTTGTAGTACGCCTTGACTTCGAATTTCTCGAACACCGCGCTGATGTGCCGGCGCTCGAAAGTCAGGCCGGCGCTCTCGCGCAGAAACTGCGCGCCGTCCATGCCGCTGAACGCATAGGCGGCGCGGCCGTTGCCCTTGCCGGCGCTGAGTTCGAGGCGCGTATCGTCGTCGGGCGTCCAGCCGAGCGCGCCGTCGGCGTTCCAGCGGTCGTAGGAGGAATGTACGCGGCGGCCGTCGCCGTCTTCGTAGTCCTGCGAATGCGTGTGGTTGGCGGCGATTTCGCCGTAGCCGTCCGCATTGCCGGCGCGCAGTTCGGCCATCTGGTCGTTGCGCCCCCATGAGCCGCCGAGCAGGCTGCCGGTGAAGTTCAAGGTCGGTGCGGTGTAGCGCGTGACCTCGCGCTCGAACAGGATCGTGCCGGCCGAATTGCCGGGCCCGTACAGCACCGTCTGCGGGCCCTTGATGATGGTCACGCGGTCGAACAACTGCGGCGAGATATAGGCGGTCGGCGGGTCCATGCGCGAAGGACAGCCACCGCCGATCTGGCCGCCGTCGATAAGAATGTTGAGGCGTGAGCCGGTCATGCCGCGCAGCACGGGATCGCCGTTGCTGCCGCCTTTGCGGATACTGGAAAAGCCCGGAATGCTTTTGAGAAAGTCCGCGCCGTCGCTGGCCGGCACCGGCTGGCGCGGCGCTTTCGGATCGGTGACGACGGTCAGCGGGCTGGTCTGCATCGGCGCGGTGACGACGATCGGATCGAACAGCTCGATCTCATCGGCGGCGCGGACGACAGACGGCGCGAGCAGCAGGGCGGCGAGAACGCAAGCGGGCAGGGGACGGGGACGGAACAGAGCCGCGGCAACGCGCGGCGAGCAGGCGCGATCGCGCCCGCGGCAAGCGAAAACAGACATGGCAATCCTTTCGATTCGGCAACGCGAAGGACGCGAAAAAATCCGCGTCCGCTGAAATCAGCAGAGTCGGTCGTCGAAAGCGGAAGGCGGACCGCGTGGCGCGGCACTGCGCAGCGGAGGAGGAGGCGCTTGCGCCGTCTCTTGTCGCGGGGGAGGGATGAAGGCGGTGGCCGGCGTCAGCGCAGGCAGGCGCGCGACGCCGATCAATACCGGGCTGTGGCCGAGCAGATCGCAGTAGCCGCACAGTTCCGCAGCCGGGTCGTGCGGATGTCCGGGCGAGGACGTCAGCGGCGGATTCGTGCCGCACCAGCCGCTTTCTGCCGTCGCCGCGGCGGCATACACGGTCTGCGACACGACCGGCGCAAACACGACGAGCCACATGGCGGCGAGAGCCAGCCAGGCGAGGTATCGGCGTGGAGCGCGCAGTCGGATCACGGTTCGAAGCGAAGCGAAGACAGCCGCGGATTATTGCATCCGGGTGCGTACGCGGCGCTGCGGCACGATGCCGCGCGCCGCGTGCGCGTTCTCAGACTTTGAAGCGCACGAGCACGGCGTCGGCCTCGACGAACTCGCCGGGCTTGGCGTTGACCGAGTCGATCTCGCAGGCGCGCGGCGCCTTGAGCGTGATCTCCATCTTCATCGCTTCCATCACGATCAGTTCCTGGCCTTCGGCGACGCTGTCGCCGGCCTTGACCTTGACCAGCACGATGCGGCCCGGCATCGGTGCGGCGACGCGGTCGCCGCTGGTCTGCGCGGACTTGGCGTAGGCGAACGCGGCGACGCGGGCGAGGCGCGCGCGCCGCTCGCCGTCGTGCAGCAGCACGCCGTCGGCATCGACTTCGCCGCGGAAGCGGCGCGCTTCGCCGTCGAATTCGGCATTGAGGAAACCGTCGGCCAGGCGTGCGTTCGCGACCAGGCAGCGCGCTTCGCCGATGCTCAGTTCGTAGCGGCCGTGGGCGCCATGCGCATCGACTTCGATGCGCTGATCGGCGTGGGCGAAGCAGACGATGCGCTTGCCGGAATGGCCGATGCGCCACGCATCCGCGCGCGCCCATGGCGAATACGGATCGCCGCTTGCGCGCGCCAGTTGCGGCACGGCCGCCTCTTCGTCGAGCAGCACCGCGGTCGCCGCGGCGAACAAGGTCGAGTGATCGGGCGCGGCATCGGCCGGCAGGAATTCGGCGAGATGGCGATCGAGATAGCCCGTGTCGATGCGGCCTTCGACCACGGCCGGGTGGCGCACGAGGCGTTCGAGAAAATCGATGTTCGATTTCGGCCCGACCACCGCGCATTCGGCGAGCGCGTCGCGCATGCGCTGCAGGGCGGCGCCGCGGTCGCGGTCCCAGACGATCAGCTTGGCGATCATCGGGTCGTAGAAGATCGTCACCGTATCGCCTTCGATCACGCCGGAGTCGATGCGCACATGCGTGCCGGGCCGCGGCAGCGACAGGCGCTGCAACTTGCCCGAGCCCGGCAGGAAGCCCTGCTGCGGGTCTTCGGCGTACAGGCGCAGCTCGATCGCATGACCGTCCTGAGGCACCGACTTGTTGCGCAGGAGCGAGGGTGGCAGCGCTTCGCCCGCGGCGACGCGCAACTGCAGTTCGACGAGGTCGAGATGCAGCACCATCTCGGTGACCGGATGCTCGACCTGCAGGCGCGTGTTAATCTCCATGAAATAGAAATCGCCCTGCGGACCGACGATGAATTCGACCGTGCCGGCGTTGACGTAGTCGAGCGCGCGCGCGGCGGCGATCGCCGCATCGCCCATCTTCGCGCGCAGTTCCGGCGTCATGAACGGCGACGGCGTTTCTTCGAGCACTTTCTGATAGCGGCGTTGCGCCGAGCATTCGCGCTCGTTCAAATGGATCGCATTGCCGTGCTTGTCGCCGAAAATCTGAAACTCGATATGCCGCGGTGTCTCGACGTAGCGTTCTAGCAGCACGCGGTCGCGGCCGAACGCGCTCTTCGCCTCGCGCTGGCAGGATTCGAGATTGGCGGCGAACTCTTCCGCCTTGCGCACGATGCGCATGCCTTTGCCGCCGCCGCCGTAGGCGGCCTTGATCATCAGCGGAAAGCCGATGCGCTGCGCTTCGCGCGCGAGCAGGGCAGGGTTCTGATCCTCGCCCGTGTAGCCCGGCACGACGGGAACGCCATGACCCGACATCAGTTCCTTCGCGCCGGCCTTCGAGCCCATCTTGCGCATCGAATTCGCCGACGGGCCGATAAAGACGATGCCGGCCTGCTCGGCGGCCTCGGCGAAATCGGGGTTCTCCGAGAGAAAGCCGTAGCCAGGATGGATTGCCTGTGCGCCCGATTTCTTCGCCACCTCGATGATCGCGTCGCCGCGCAGGTACGAATCGGCCGGGCGCGGCCCGCCGATCGGATAGGCGAAATCGGCAAGACGCACATGCTGCGCCGTCGCGTCGGCCTCCGAATAGACAGCAACCGTTTGGATGCCCAGACGTCTGGCCGTCCGGATGATGCGGCAGGCGATTTCGCCGCGGTTCGCTATGAGGATTTTTTTGAAGAGCATAGTTTTGCCACGGATTCCACGGATGAACACGGATAAAGCAGAAAGAACCTAGTCGAAGATACGCCGTTTGAACTCTGCGCGCGGTCCGAAATTGAGAAGCAGTCCAACTGGGATGCGTGCAACTTTCAGATAATTGATCAACTGCGCTTCATGTGCCGGGGTCAAGCGTTCCGCCGCTTTGATTTCGAGAATCAAGCGTTTCTCGACGACGATATCGGCACGAAACTCTCCCACCGTATGTCCGCGAAAGCTGACGGCCAACGCGGTTTGCTGTTCAACGTCGAGCCCCGCGTTGCGCAAAGCCAGGGCCAACGCATTCTCGTAAACATTTTCGAGGAATCCCACCCCGAGCTCGTTGTATACAGAATAGAACACTCCGATCACACGCTCCGTAAGGTCGCTTTCGACGAGTGCTTTATCCGTGTTCATCCGTGCAATCCGTGGCCAAAATGCTCTTGTTCTATTCGGGCAAGTGGCAGCAAGCCTCGATGTTGTGCCCATCCGGGTCGAGGACGAAAGCGCCGTAGTAGTTCGCGTGGTAGTGCGGGCGCAGACCGGGGGCACCGTTGTCGATGCCGCCCGCGGCAATTGCGGCCTCGTAGAACGCGGCGACCGCGGCGCGGTTCGCGGCGGAGAAGGCCACATGCAGCTTGCCGCGCAGGGGGCCTTCGCCGTTGCCGATCCAGAAATACGGATTGCCGTCGTGGCCGTAGCCGACGTGCGCGTGGCTGCCGGTCATCTCGGCGGTGACCTCCATGACGAGGTCGATGCCGAGCGGTGCAAGCGCGCGCGCGTAGAACGCCTTGCTGCGCGCGATATCGGAAACGGTGAAGCCGATGTGATCGAAGCGGTTGCGCTGTGACATGTCTAGTTCTCCTTGATCCACGGCGGGGCTTGTTTGTCGAGGAAGGCACTCAGGCCGGCCTGTCCTTCCGCGGCGATGCGCAGGCGTGCGATCAGCGCGGCGTTTTCGCGGTCGGTGGCTGCGGCCGCGGTTTCAGTCATGCCGCCCATCGCCAGCGCAAGCTGCTTGGCCTCGCGCTGCGCCAGCGGTGCGCCCTTGGCAAGCAGGCCGAGTTCGCGCTCGACCGCTTCGTCGAGATCGTCGCCGGCGACGACGCGGTGGACGAGGCCGATGCGCTGCGCTTCGCGCGCGTCGATCGTTTCGGCAGTGATGAACAGGCGCCGCGCCTGGCGTCCGCCGATCGCGGCGACGACGTAGGGCGAGATCACCGCGGGAACGAGGCCGAGTTTGACTTCGCTGAGGGCGAATTTGGCCGTATCGGCGGCGATGGCGATATCGCAGCAGGCGATGAGACCGACGCCGCCGCCCATCGCCGCGCCGTTCACGCGTGCGATGGTTGGCTTCGGAAAGAAATTCAGACCGCGCATCAGAGCGGCGAGGCGCTCGGAATCGGCGCGGTTCTCGGCTTCGCCGGCCGCGGCCATGCGCTTCATCCAGTTCGCGTTGGCGCCGGCGGAGAACGAAGCCCCGGCGCCGCTGAGCACGAGGGCGCGCACCGACTCGTCGCGAGCGAGGCCGTCGAGGGCGGCGATCAGTTCGCCGATCAGCTCGTCGTCAAAGGCATTGTGCGTTTGCGCACGGTTTAGCGTGAGGCGGGCGATCCTGTCGAGGATCGAAATCTGCAAGAGCCCGTCCATCGTTCGCGTTCCCCGCGCTGAAAACAGACCGCAATCATAGCTTTTCCGCACGCTGCTTGTCGCTCTCCCGGGGTTCGGGCGACATGCCTCTTTTGGCAATTCTTAACACCCCAGCGCCTAGTTTCAGCCCGCCGCAATGCGGCTGGCACGATCTGGAAGCAACGATAGTCCCGGTCAATCAAGTATCGCAGGGCGGCGATTCGCAGATAGGGCTTTTTGTTACATGGGCTGCCCACGGAAACGTTCCGTGGCGCAGGAGTACGGTTCTTACCTCTTAAGCAATCGGAGCACATGTATGCGAGATCAACGTAAAGGAATTAGCGCCAAAATTGCTGCGGCCGTCGTGCCCGCAGTCCTGCTTCTGTGCAGTGGCGCGTCGATCCAAGCCGAAGAATCTACTGCAGCAACGGAGACCGCGGCTTCCGCGTCCGTGGAAATCAAGTCGCCGGCGGAGCCGGGCGATTTCGAGATGTGGCGTGCCGGCATGAAGCAGCGCTTCGCCGCCTGGGCGCCGACCAGCGGCTGCTATACCTCGTCCTATCCGGACACTCAGTGGGAGGCGGTGCCGTGCGTCACCGCGCCGGCGCGTCCGATCGGCCGCGTCAACGGCCTGCCGAGCCGGATCAATGTCGGCGCTCCGGGCCTGGTGGCCGGAGGCAACGGTACCGAAGGCCGCCTTGCCGACGGCAGCACGGTCTCGACCGTGGGCAACGGCACCGCCTATGCGGCGCAGGTGTCGGGTTCCTATCTCACGTCGTCGGAAGGTTCGTTCGACAGCGTGACCGGCGTGACCAGCGAAACCGACGGCGGGACGGCCAATCTCTACGGTCTGCAGCTCAATTCGTACTTCTTCCCGAGTACGTCGACGGCGTGCAAGAACGCGACCCTGCCGAGCGGCACGACTTGCTATGCGTGGGAGCAGTTCCTCTACACCCCGGAATACACGAACAGCACGCAGTACTACGTCTATATTCAGTACTGGATGTTCGCGGTCACCAGTTCCGGCACGTTCTCCAACATCAAGAAATGTCCGTCGGGCTGGTCGCTGTACAGCGGCCAGTGTTACACCAACAGTAGCTCGGTGACGGTGCCCGCTTCGGTGCAGGTGATCTCGAACCTGAAGAACCTGAAGCTCGAAGGCAGCATCGCCAGCGGCAACGATACCGTCACGCTGACGAGCGGCACCAAGCTCTATTCGATCACGGCGAGCGACAGTGTCACCAAGTTGGCGAGCGGCTGGAATTACGCCGAGTTCAACCTGTTCGGTGCGGGCGGCGGTTCGGCGGCGACGTTCAATAGCGGTTCTTCGATCGTCGTGCGCATCCACGTCAACAACGGCAGTACCGCAGCACCGACCTGCAATGCCAACGGCACCACGGGCGAGACCAACAATTTGAGTCTCGTTGCCCCGTGCTGCACTTACGGCGGTTCGACGCCGTCGATTGCGTTCCTCGAAACCAACGTCAGTCCGAAGCCGACGGTAACCTGCTCGACCTTGCCGTAAGGCCGATATCTTACGCAATGCCGAAACCCGAGCCGGCCACGCGAGTGGCCGGCTTTTTTTTTCGCCCGACGCCGCGAAGAGTTTTCCGTACGTGCGCGGAGTCGCTAAGCTAACGCCGGCCCAGCCTTCATTCGGTAAGCAATGAGCATTCTGAAAATCTACCTGCGCGTCCTCGCCTTGCTGGCGCCGGAAAAATGGCTGGCCATCGTGCTCGCCGTCGCCAACCTCGGACTCGCCGCCGTATTTTTCCTCGAACCCTGGCTGTTCGGCCGCGTCGTCGACGCGCTGACCGCGAAGGGGCAGCGCGACGCGTGGTACTACATCGCCTGGTGGGCCGGCGTCGGCTTTGCCGGCGTGGCCGCGAGCGTGCTCGTGTCCCTATATGCGGACCGGCTCGCGCACCGGCGCCGGCTCGCGGTGATCACCCAGTTCTTCGAGCACTCGATCGCACTGCCGCTTGCGTTCCACGGCCAGCATCACACCGGACGCCTGCTGCGCATCCTGCATGCGGGTTCGAGCAACCTGTTCCAGATATGGCTCAACTTCTTCCGCGACCACCTGACGACGATATTGTCGATCCTGGTGATGATTCCGCTCGCGATCAAGATGAACTGGAAGCTCGCCCTGCTGATGATCGGCCTGATGACCAGCTTCGCCTTGTTCAACGCGATCGCCGTGCGTCGCACGCACAAGGCCCAGGGCGAGGTCGAAGAGCTGCATCACGAAATCTCCGAGCGCGTCGGCGACGTGTTCGGCAACGTCATGGTCGTGCAGAGCTTCTCGCGCATTTCCGCCGAAGTCGCCGAGATCAAGGCGATGGTGAAGAAAGTACTCACCGCACAGTATCCCGTGCTGCGCGGCTGGGCCTGGCTGTCGGTCGCGAACAGGGCGATGAGCACGATCACGATCGTGGCGATGTTCGCCCTCGGCGCGCAGCTCAACGGCAAGGGCGAAGTCACGGTCGGCGCGATCGTCACCTTCGTCGGTTTCTCGATGCAGTTGATCGGTCGTCTCGAACAGTTTGCCGGCTTTATCTCGAACCTGTTTTTCCAGACTCATTCGCTGCGCGACTTCTTCGCCGTGCTCGACACGCAGGAAGTGCTGCACGAAAAACCCGGTGCGCCGCCGCTGCCGGAGACGGTGCGCGGCGAAGTCGAATTCCACGACGTTTCGTTCGGCTACGAGGTCTCGCATCCGGCGCTCAAGCACTTGAGCTTCAAGATCCCGGCCGGCGGAACCGCGGCCATCGTCGGTCCGACCGGCGCCGGCAAGACCACGGCGCTGTCGCTGCTCTACCGCGCCTACGATCCGAGCGGAGGCAAGATCACGATCGACGGCATCGACATCCGCGATGTCAGCCTGCATTCGCTGCGCGAACACATCGCCGTGGTGTTCCAGGATCCCGGTCTGTTCTACCGCTCGATCGCCGACAACCTGCGCATCGGCAAACCCGATGCGACCGACGAAGAACTCGAAGCCGCGGCGATCGCCGCCGAGGCGCATCACTTCATCGTCGTCAAACCGGAAGCCTACGCCACCTTCGTCGCCGAGCGCGGCCGCTCGCTGTCGGGCGGCGAGCGCCAGCGCCTGTCGATCGCGCGCGCAATGCTCAAGGACTCGCCGATCCTGATCCTCGACGAAGCGACGAGCGCGCTCGACAACGCCACCGAAGCGCGCATCCAGCGCGCCCTCGGCACGCTGACCAAGGACCGCACCACTTTCGTCATCGCACACCGCCTGTCGACGGTGCGCAATGCCGACGTGATCCTCGTGCTCAAGGACGGCCAACTCGTCGAGAAGGGCAAGTACGACGAACTCGTGCGCCTCGGCGGCCTGTTCGCCGAACTCGACCGCGGCGGCAAGTTTGTCGCCGATGCGGTCAGCGAAGAGCCCGATCTGGAACTGACCGGCTAGGCCGGCTCGGGCTCTTCAGCGGCCGGTCGCCGTCTGCGGCCGGTGGAAGACGCGCCACTGCCGGGCCAGATCGACAAACCAGGCGAACCCGGCAACGCAGGCAAACACGATGCCGATGAACGCGCGTGCCTGCCATTCTTCGCCGTCGGGCACCAATGCACCCGTGTAGTCCGGCGAGGTGCGTGAGCCTTGCTCGAACAGTACGCGTGAGAAGTTGCCCGCGACGACTAGAACCACCCAGGCGAGTCCGCCGAAATGAATTTTGGGAAAGCGCAGTCCGGCACGCCGCCAGAAACGGACGACGGCAAGCGCGGCGACGACGGTCGCAGCGGCGAGACCGAGATTCAGCAGCCAGACGTACGGGCTATAGACGCAGACGACCGCTGCGGCTGCGGCGACCGTGGGAATGAACAGCGTCCGGCCGATGCCGTTTCGATCGAGGCGCCCGTCTTCAGGGCCGGTCTGCCAGCGCAGCGCGACTAGCCAGACTAGCCATGCACTCCACAGCGCAATCAATCCGGCCAGAGTCCAACCGAAGAAATTCAGCGTGCTGGCCGTCAGCTCGTAGCGCTTCGACGGAGTTGGCGGCAATGCCAGCGTCAATGCGCACAAGATCGCGGCGGCGGACACCACCATGGTGACGATACGCAAATAACCGAGAGCGACACGAGGGCGCATGAAACGTCCGCGATCGACCGCGCCGTACCAAAACTGCAAATGCTGCGGATCGACCAAAGGGCAGAGCAGGCCTGGCTGGCCACGGCTGAGCACATGGATGAATCGCACCATGGAAGTCGGCCTTCCGGGTAGCAGCGCACTGACATAGTCGCGCCACAGCTCGAACGGCCGCAGCAGCGCATTGACCATCGTCCGCGTCTGCGACGGGTCGAACCCGCCTTCGATCCGCATACGTTGGGTCAGATCGCCGCGATGCGCATCCATCAATTCGTAGCGCAATTGCAGAGCATCGCGCAGGCGCGTGATGCCGACGTGATCGTAGCCGCTCAGCGCATTGTCGAGATCGAAATAGGCGAGCAGCACCTCGAATAATTCGGCACGCATCGCAACCTGTTCGTTCGCCAGCTTGTGCAGCGCCGCGTGTCCGGCTTGGTTCTTGACCGCGATCGACCAGAACGCATCAATTGATTGCAGCCAGTCGCGTAGCTTTTCGGGGTCGTCGTCGCCGATTTTGGCGAGCAGCGTTTGCAGGAAAGCCTCCAGATCAAAAAGAGGCAGCGGTGCCGATTCCTCCGGCGTCGCAATGGACGACGATTCGACAACCGCTGCAGCGGCGACGTCGGGTTTCGGCGGATCGGCCGCTTCGGAAGACCACTGCATCGCCGAAGCCGCCTCCGCCGAGGACACGTCGGGCGTCGTCGTCTCCGCGCGCTGCCGGGCCTGCTCCAGTGCAATTCGGTAGTGTTCGTGCAGCGTCTGGAATCCTGCCGGATCGTCCTCGGGGCGGATCTGCTTCAGACGCTGTGCATAAGCGCGTTTGACCGCGCGCTCGTCGGCGTCGGCGCGCAGGCCGAGGTAGGCGAGAGATTCGCTCACAGGAACTCCATGCCGTCCAACGCCTTGGCGAAATCACGGCGATGCTCGCCGATCACACGCTCGTCCTGGGATTCGATTGCGGCGCGGAAATGCGCGAGCATGTTCTGAATCTGCTCGCGCTGTTGCAAATTTTCCTCGTAGAGCCGCTCCGCGCGTGCGATCAGGGCGAGATTTTCCTGCTTCTCGCGCGGATGGATCTTGATGTTCGCGAGCGTCGCCAGGCGCGACTGGATTTCCTGCGCGCTCAGCACGCCCGGATTCTGCTCGACGATCAGCTCGTGTTTCGCGCCGGTGCCGGCGACGGTGACTTCGACCTGGAGGATGCCGTTGACGTCGTAGGTAAAGCGCACGTGCACACTGCGGTCGCCGCGGGGTGGGATCGGCGCGGCCACTTCGCCGAGCTTGATGTTTTTGGCGACTAGTGGGTTCTCCCCCTGGTAGACCTCGATGCGGAGATGGTTCTGCGCATCGCTGACCGGCCAGAACACGTCTTCGCGGCTGACCGGAACCGTGCTGTTGCGCTGAATGATCGGATGAAAGAAGCCGCGCTGCGGATTGCCGTTGTGGTCGGGCTTGGACACCTCGGTGCCGAGGGTGTACGGGCAGACGTCGGTGAGGATGACTTCTTCGAGGCGCACGTCGCGCCTTTTCAGCCCTGACGCGACGACCGCGCCGAGCGCGATCGCCTGGTCGGGATTCACGTGGCGCAACGGCAGGCGCCCGAACATGCGCGACACGGTGCGCGCGACAAGCGGCATGCGGCTGGCGCCGCCGACGAGGATGATTTCGTCGAGCTGCTGCGGCTGCAGCCGCGAGTCGCGCATCGCGCGTTCCAGCGGCGTGCGCATGCGCTGCACCAGCGGTTCGGCGAGTTTGGCGAAGCGCTCTTCGTCGATGTCCCAATCGAGCTGCCGACCGGCCAGCTCGCCGTCGAGGTGCGCAGAGGAGCCGGCCGACAGGTCGCGTTTGACCTTTTCCAGGCGCCGGCGCAGTTGCCCGATCTCGCCGGGCTTCAGCGACTTGAGGTCGAGTTTCAGATCGGCGGCGCAAGCGTTGACGAGCACATCGAGAAAGTCTTCACCGCCGAGGAAATTGTCGCCCGCGCTCGCGTGCACTTCGACGACGCCATCGAAGAGTTCGAGGATCGACACATCGAAC
The DNA here is from genome assembly GCF_005503555.1 of Rudaea sp. 3F27F6. Taxonomy (GTDB): domain Bacteria; phylum Pseudomonadota; class Gammaproteobacteria; order Xanthomonadales; family Rhodanobacteraceae; genus Rudaea. Next base: position 341,229 of record NZ_SCNG01000006.1, on the reverse strand, counting down.
GTGCCGCCGCCGAGATCGAAAACGAGGAAGCGGCCGCCGTCGCGCCGCTCCTGCAGGCCGTAGGCGAGAGCGGCGGCGGTCGGTTCGTTGATCAGACGTTCGACGCGGATGCCGGCGAGTTCGCCCCCGGCGCGTGTCGCCTTGCGCTGCGTGTCGGAAAAATAGGCCGGCACGCTGATCACCGCTTCTTCGATCTTCGCGTCGAGCGCGGCTTCGGCATCGGCGAGCAGGGAGCGCAGCACCAGCGCGGAGAGTTCCTCGGGGCGGAACGGCTTGCCGCCGAGCCGCGTCTCGCGCGGGCTGCCCATCCAGCGCTTGAATCCAGCCACGCTGCGGTCGGGATGCGTGATCAGGCGGTCGAGCGCACCCTGGCCGACGAGAATATCGCCGTGGTCGTCGACACTGACGGCGGAAGGAGTGAGAAAGCTGCCGAGGGCGTTGGGGAAAAGGACGGAACCGCTTTCGGCGTAGGTGCCTATCAAAGAGTTCGTGGTGCCGAGATCGATGCCGACAATCATTGCCTTGCTTGGAAGGGTTGCGCGAGGCGAGCATTCTAAAGACAGCGAAAGCCGATTTGTCGATCGGCTCGCTGTGGCGCTCGCAAAAACCGGGTGCGCGGAATCCTTGGCGCGGAGACCGGCGTGTCGCTGGTTTCGTCGTCGATGCGGCCCGCGAATCCCGCTGGAAGAGGGATTCAAAGCGCTGAGTGAGGGAGCGGCCTTCTTGATTTGACACGCCGCGTCGATTTGCGGCGCTTTTCCCTCATCCGCCCTGCGGGCACCTTCTCCCGGTGGGAGAAGGGAAGCCCGGGCTAACCAGTTTGGACGCTGGCGGATGCCGTTCGCGCCGAGGCGGCGCGAACGGCCGAAGCGTTACTGCGCCATCGCCGCCGAAGCGAGTTTGAAGAACACGTCGGTGTTGTCGATCACGCCGTGGAACTGCGCGGCGCTCGCGCCGTAGGCCGACAGCGGGATGTCGGTCGCGGTGTGCACGGCCTGGTCGCCGGGGACCTGGCCCGAGACGAAGTAGCCGATGTCCTTGTTGCGCGTCGACGGGCTCGGCGGCGACTGCGACGGCGGGAACGGCTGCTGCGTGTCGAGGGTCGGGTACAGGTTTGGCAGCCAGGTCTCGTAGCGGTCAGCGTTGGCGCCGTAGCCGATCAGCATCTTGTTGTCGATCAGGGTCGACTGCGGGAAACCGTCGGCGGCGATCTTGTATTTCGGGAACTTCGCCGCTTCGTACACGCCGACGATGCCGGTGCCGGAGTTCGGCTTGGCCTGCAGCTCGGCGGCGCTCGCCGTGGCGGCACCGAGGATCGCCGCGCCCGAGCACTCGTGGTCGGCGGTGACGATGATCAGAGTGTCCGGGTTCTTCGCGGCGAACGCCTTGGCCACCGCGATCGCGCGGTCGAACTCGATCACATCGAGAATCCAGCGGTCGGTGTCCATCAGATGCGCCTGCTTGTCGATCGACGCGCCTTCGATCATCGCGACGAAGCCGTCCTTGTTCTTCGACAGCACCTGCAGGGCCTTGTCGGTCATTTCTTCGAGCAGCGGCTGGTCGGGGAAACCGAACGCGTCGACCACGGTGCTGTCGCCGCGGCGGCCGGCGATCTTGTCGTAGGCGACGTTCATGTTCGAGTAGGCGAACAAGCCGAGCAGCTTGTTCGGCACGCCGTTCTTGAACGCGGCGTTGAGGCCGGCGTTGTTCGGTGCGTACGCGTAGCCCGCGCTCTGGAAGTCGGCGATCACGTCGCGCTCGGGATCGAGCTTGCCGCGCGCCACGCCCCAGCCGTTGACGATGTCGTCGGACAGGACGTAGTCGTTGGCCTTGCGCCGCTGCGAGCCGTTGACCGGCTGCGGGCTCACGCTGTTCGACGGATTCGGCAGGAACCACTTGCGCCCGCCGCCCATGAGCACGGTCAGGCCGGTCTGCGCGCGGTCGTCGAGGAACTGGTCGACGATGCCGGTGCCGTTACCGCGTGCCGAAGTGTGGATCGCCGTGGACGCGGGCGTCGCATCGAACACGTCGGCCGTGGTGACGACGCCGAGCGACTTGCCCTGCAGGTTGTGCAGGTATTCGGACAGGTATTCGACGCGGGGATTGTCGAACGCATCGAGCGTGTCGTCGGGGAACACACCTTCTTCGTTGTTGTTGGCCTTGTTGCCGGTGACGTAGTTCTGCATGCCCGGCGCGGAGTCGGTGACGATCGAGTTGAGCGACGAGGTCATCACCATGCTGGTGTACGGGAACGTGTCCATGGTCAGCGGCGCCTTGGCTTTGCCCTGCGCGTAGCCCTTGGCCATGATGCGCGCCGCGGTGCGGTGGGTGGCACCCATGCCGTCGCCGAGGAAGATGATGACGTTCTTCGCCTTGGTGTAGCCGCTTTCCGGCGCGACGATTTCGAAATTGCCTTCGGCGCTGATCTTGCTGCCGTCGCTCTGCGTCGCGATGATCTTCAGCGTATGCACGCCGGCCGAATAGTTCGCGTAGGCACGCTGCGAGACGACGACCGTGTTGCCGGGCAGCCCCGCGGCGAGCTTGCAGCCGGACTTGCCGGTCGTCTTGCCGCTCGTCGCATCGACGCAGGTGGCATCCGAAGCGGACTCGTCGACGCGGCCGAGGCGATTGGCGAACGGATAGGTGAGCTGGAAGTTGCCGTCGAGGCTGGCTGGACTCGTGGTCGTGCCGTCGACGCTGAAATAGAAGTCGGTGATGGTCAGCCCTGCGTCCGGCTGCACGGTGGCCTGCAGGTCGAAGCGCTGGCCCTGCATAAAGCGGGAGATCACCGGGCCTTTCGCGTTGCCGGAAGCGAACAGCTCGCTCGGCGGGGTCAGGCGCGAAACTTTCGCGGCGAACGCGTCGGCGCCGGCGAGCGAGAGCGCGGCGAGGACAGCGCAGCTCAGGCTGCGGCGGAACAAACGACTCTGGTGCATGAGCGGATACCTTTCGGAGGTCGGCAGGGAGGGGGAAAAAGAATTCGGCGGATCAGCGCGCGGCGGTGGCGGCCGGCTTCGACGCGGGTTTCGGTGCGGCTGGCGCGGCGCCGAGCAGGGCCTTACTCACCGGCGCGTCGAGCGCGATGCGCACCGACGAGACGCGGCCGCTCGCGGCGTCGGCCTTGGCACCGACGTGGAGCACGCCGGTGATCTTGATCAATCCCGGCAGCAGCGGCACGGAGCGATTCGCGGCGTCGGCCAGCTCGACGCTGACGACGCTCGGCGGCAGATCGTCGGCGAGCGGCTCGTCTTCGTCGCTGATCTCGGCGGGCAGCGGCGAGAGCAGGAACGCGCCGCTGGGCGCGGGCTGCTGATGCACCATGTAGCCGACCATGCGCACGCGCTTGCCGTCGAGTGCGAGCAGGGTCGCGCTCGCTTCGAGGCCCTTGTCGCCGACCGGCGTCTTGAAAATGTCGTGGAATTTGAGATCGGCGACGCCCTTCGGCGGCGGTCCGAGATCCTTGCGCACGGCAAGCAGATTGGGGACGCGCTGCGTCCCGGTGCCGGCCGCTTGGGCGGCGTGCAGCGGCGCCGAAAACACGGCGCAAACACAGACGATCGCCTTCGCGATCGTCCCCACGACCCCGTTCATAACCGCACCCCGCGATTTGCAAAACCAAGGCCGATACGTCCCGCGTATCGGCCCGTGCAAACTAGGCGCGCGATGTGAAACCCGTATGACGCCGTTGACGTTTTTTTACATACGGAACACGCCGAAGCGTTCTTTCTCGATCGGCGCGTTGAAGCTCGCCGAGATGGCGAGGCCGAGCACGCGCCGCGTATCGGCCGGGTCGATCACGCCGTCGTCCCAGAGGCGCGCGCTGGCGTAGTAGGGATGGCCCTGACGCTCGTACTGCTCGCGGATCGGCGCCTTGAAGGCTTCTTCATCTTCCTTCGGCCACTCTTTGCCGGCGGCTTCGATGCCGTCGCGGCGTACGGTGGCGAGCACCGAGGCGGCCTGCTCGCCGCCCATCACGCTGATGCGCGAGTTCGGCCACATCCACAGGAAGCGCGGCTGATATCCGCGTCCGCACATCGCGTAGTTGCCCGCGCCGAAACTGCCGCCGATGATGACGGTGAACTTCGGCACGTGCGAGCAGGCGACCGCGGTGACCATCTTCGCGCCGTCCTTGGCGATGCCGGCCTGCTCGTACTTCTTGCCGACCATGAAGCCGGTGATGTTCTGCAGAAACACGAGCGGGATGTCGCGCTGGTTGCACAGCTCGATGAAGTGCGCACCCTTGAGCGCGGACTCGGGAAACAGAATGCCGTTGTTGGCGACGATGCCGACCGGGTAGCCGTAGATATGCGCGAAGCCGCAGACCAGGGTCTTTCCGTAGCGCGCCTTGAACTCGTGGAACTCCGAACCGTCGACGATGCGCGCGATGATTTCGCGGATGTCGAACGGCTTGCGCGTGTCGGTCGGCACGCAGCCGTAGATTTCTTCGCCGGCGTATTTCGGTTCGACAGGTTCTTTGATCGCGACCGGAAGCTGCTTTTTGCGGTTCAGGCTGGCGACGATGTCGCGCGCGATCGCGAGCGCGTGCTGATCGTTCTCGGCGAAATGATCGGCGACGCCCGAGATCGACGTGTGCACGTCGGCGCCGCCGAGCGATTCGGCGTCGACGACTTCGCCGGTCGCCGCTTTCACGAGCGGCGGGCCGCCGAGGAAGATCGTGCCTTGTTCCTTGACGATGATCGTCTCGTCGCTCATCGCCGGCACGTAGGCGCCGCCGGCCGTGCACGAACCCATCACCACGGCGATCTGCGGGATATTGAGCGCCGACAGCCGCGCCTGGTTATAGAAGATGCGGCCGAAATGATTCTTGTCGGGAAACACTTCGTCCTGCATCGGCAGGAAGGCGCCGCCCGAATCGACCAGATAGATGCACGGCAGGCGGTTTTCGAGCGCGATCTCCTGTGCACGCAGATGCTTCTTCACCGTCATCGGGAAATACGTGCCGCCCTTGACCGTCGCATCGTTGGCGACGACGACGACTTCGGTGCCGTGCACGCGGCCGATGCCGGCGATCACGCCCGCGCACGGCGCGGCGCCGTCGTACATGCCGTGCGCGGCGAGCGGCGAGAATTCGAGGAACGGCGAACCGGGATCGAGCAGGGCGCGCACGCGCTCGCGCGGCAGCAGCTTGCCGCGCTCGGTGTGCTTGGCGCGCGCCTTCTCGCCGCCGCCTTGCGCGACTTGCGCAAGCTGGGTTTTCAGTTCGTCGACGAGGCCGCGCAATTGCACCGCATTGGCCTGGAATTCGGTGGAGCGCGGGTCGATCTGCGATTCGATGACGGGCATTGACGGATACCTTGGAAAGATCTCGGTTGCCTTATTCCGACGTGAGCGGGAATCCAGCTCGCTGACCAGCGAAGTCAACAAAACAGAAGCTGGATTCCGGCTTGCGCCGGAATGACGATCGTGTCGATCCGGCACGAAGAAGTTTCAACCGTTCGCACCGAGCGGAGCCGCGCGCGGCGAAGTCGAGGTGCCGCTGCGACCGGCTTCGACTGCGCGCCGTCGGCGCTGCGCTCAGCGCGAACGGATGCCCACCCGCTCGTGCCGCATCGATAAGCAAAACCGGCCGCGCGAGGCGGCCGGCCTGGACTGCATGACTCGGCCTCTGAACGCTCAGCGTTCTTCGGCCTTCTTTTCGACCGCTTCCTTGGTCTTGACCGCAGCGTCCTTGACGTCGCTCGCGACCGCTTTCGCGCCTTCGGCCACTTCGTGCGCGCCGGCCTTGGCCGCGTCGGCGGTCTTGCCGGCCGCTTCCTTGGTCGCGTCGTAGGCCTTGCCCGCTGCGTCCTTGGTGGCGGCCGCGGCGTTGGCGGCGGCTTGCGTGGTCGCGTCGACCGCGCTGCTGACCGCCTGCTTGGCCGAGTCGCTGCCGTGCTGCATGCCGTCGCTCGCGGTCTGCGCGGCCTGCTGCACCGCCTGGCCGGCCTGCTGGGCCGCCTGTTGAGTGACCTGCGCCGCCTGTTGTGCGGCCTGCTGCGCCTGCTGCGCAGCCTGCTGGGCCGATTCCTTGGCCTTGGCCGCGGCTTCCTTGGCGTCCTGCGCATTGCCGCAGGCGGCGAGGGCGAGCGTCAATGCGGTCGAGACGAAGATCGATTTGGTTTTCATGGCAGTTCCCCGAAAGTTGGACAACGTGGCGGCGCGCAACGCGCCGCCAGTGGTTACACCAGTTCGACCGCGATCGCCGTGGCTTCGCCGCCGCCGATGCAGAGCGCAGCCACGCCCTTCTTGCCGCCGCGGTTCTTCAGCGCGTGCAGCAGGGTGACGACGAGGCGCGCGCCCGAAGCGCCGATCGGATGGCCGAGCGCGCAGGCGCCGCCGTTGACGTTCAGCTTCTCGTGGGCGATGCCGAGGTCCTTGATCGGCGCCATCGCGACGACGGCGAAGGCTTCGTTGACCTCGAACAGATCGACGTCGCCGACCTTCCAGCCGGCCTTGTCGAGCACCTTCTGGATCGCGCCGACCGGCGCGGTGGTGAACCATTCCGGCTCGTGCGAATTGGTCGCGTGGGCGACGATACGCGCGATCGGCTTGAGGCCGCGCTTGGCGGCTTCGTCGGCGCTCATCAGCACGGTCGCGGCGGCGCCGTCGGAAATGCTCGACGAGGACGCGGCGGTGACCGTGCCGTCCTTCGCGAATGCACCCTTGAGGGTGGGGATCTTGGCGATATCGGACTTGCCCGGCTGTTCGTCGACGGCGAACTCGACGTCGCCTTTCTTCGTCGCGACCTTGACCGGGACGATCTCGTCCTTGAATGCGCCCGAGGCGATCGCGCCCTGCGCGCGCTTGACCGATTCGATCGTGTAGGCGTCCTGCGCTTCGCGCGTGAAGCCGTACTTGGCCGCGGTCGCTTCGGCGAACACGCCCATCGACTTGCCGTCGTACGGATTGGTCAGGCCGTCCCACGCCATGTGGTCGACGAGCTTGGCGTCGCCGTAGCGCAGGCCGGTGCGCGCGGCGACCACGTGCGGCGCGTTGGTCATCGACTCCATGCCGCCGGCGACGACGACGCTGGCCGAACCGGCCTTGATCAGATCGTTGGCGAGCATGATCGCCTTCATGCCCGAGCCGCAGACCTTGTTGATCGTGGTGCAGCCGGCCGACTTCGGCAGGCCCGCGGCGAGCGCGGCCTGGCGCGCGGGCGCCTGGCCGAGATTGGCCGGCAGCACGCAGCCCATGATGACTTCGCCGACGTCGTCCGCGGCGACGCCGGATTGCTCGATCGCGGCCTTGATCGCCGTGGCACCGAGCGTGGGCGTCGGTACGCCGGTGAACTGGCCGAGCATGGAACCGATGGCGGTGCGCATAGCGCCGACGATGACGATGTCTGACATGGGGATTTCCTCGTATGCAAAGAAGATTCGTGAGTTCCGTATGACGCTTCGGTTTGAAAATCGGAGGCCGTTCGCCCTGAGGTATCGAAGGGCGGACATCTTTCCGGATCGTCGCTCGTGGTTCGTTATCTCACCCCGAGCGCAATAGCGATATTCGAACTGCGGCGTTACAGAACTTGGTGATTATCGACACATTGTCGCGGTGCGGCAATTGGACGTTCCGCCGCCGCGACGAGACGGCGGCGTACGGTCCATGCCTAGCTCTTGCCGTGGAACAGCTCGCGCCCGATCAGCATGCGGCGGATTTCGTTCGTGCCCGCGCCGATCTCGTAGAGCTTGGCGTCGCGCAGAATGCGTCCGGTCGGATACTCGTTGATGTAGCCGTTGCCGCCGAGCGTCTGGATCGCTTCGAGCGCGACCTGCACGGCGTTCTGCGAGCAGTGCATCAGGCATGAGGCCGGGTCGATGCGCGATTTCACTCCGGCGTCGTAGTTTTGCGCGACCATGTAGGCGTAGCCGCGCGAAGACTGCAGCGCGGTGTACATGTCGGCGATCTTGCCCTGCATCAGGCCGAAGGTGCCGATCGGCGCGTTGAACTGCTTGCGCTCGCGCACGTAGGGCAGGGCGATGTCGAGCGCGGACTGCATCAGGCCGATCGGGCCGCCGCTGAGCACGAGGCGCTCGGTGTCGAGGCCGCTCATCAGCACGCGCACGCCTTCGTTGACCTCGCCGACGCGGTTCTCGTCGGGGATCTCGCAGCTGTCAAAGACCAGCTCGCAGGTATTCGAGCCGCGCATGCCGAGCTTGTCGAGCTTCTGCGCGGTGCTGAAACCCTTCATGCCTTTTTCGACGATGAAGGCGGTCATGCAGCGCGAGCCGGCCGGGCGGTGCGCGGTGCGCATATAGACCAGCAGCACGTCGGCGTCGGGACCGTTGGTGATCCACATCTTCGAGCCGTTGGCGATCCACACGTCGCCCTTCTGTTCCGCGCGGCAGGTCATCGAGCCGACCACGTCGGAACCGGCGCCCGGTTCGCTCATCGCGAGCGCTCCGACGAACTCGCCGCTGCACAGCTTCGGCAGGTACTTCTTCTTCTGCGCCTCGTTGGCGTTGTGCGCGATATTGTTTACGCAGAGGTTCGAGTGCGCGCCGTAGGACAGGCCGACCGAGCCCGACGCGCGCGAGATCTCTTCCATCGCGACGAGGTGGGCCAGATAACCCATGCCCGAGCCGCCGTAGTCGGGCGAGACGGTGATGCCGAGCAGGCCCATGTCGCCGAGCTTGCGCCACAGATCGGACGGGAACGCGTTGTCGTGATCGATCGCGTTCGCGCGCGGGGCGATCTCCTTTTCCGCGAACGCCGCGACCGAATCGCGCAGCAGATCGAGTTCTTCGCCGAGGGGGAACGGACGCATGGCTTGCTCCTTGAGTGTGGCGGACGAATTCTGCAAGTGTGCTCCGCGCGGCGCGGTTTCGCTTTCTGCGCTGCGCAAAAGCCGTCGGGCACGTTTCGGTGCCGCGGCGGCAGGGCGGCGCATCCTAGCGGCAGGGAATAAAAAGCACGACCGTGCTAGAGTGGCTTAAGCGCCTTCTGTTTTCCTCGTTCACACCGCGCAGATGCGGTCGTGGCGGGCTTGTGGAAGACGAATCGGCTCCGTTACGCAAAGGTGGTGCATGCCGTCCAAATCCTTCGTGTCCAAAGGCGAAACCACGCGTGGCTTTATCCTCGACCGCGCGGTCGATATGGTGCGCGTCGGCGGTTTCGAGAGTCTGTCGATCGGCGGCGTCGCCGCGACGGTGGGCATGTCGAAAAGCGGCGTGTTCGCTCACTTCGGCTCGCTCGAAGAACTGCAGCTCGCCGCGCTGACCGCGGCCGCGCGTGCGTTCAGCACCGAGGTGTTCGTGCCGGCACTGCGCGCGCCGCGTGGATTGGCGCGCCTGCAGGCAATCGTCAGCACCTGGCTCGAATGGCTGTGCTCGGCCAAGGGCGGCTGCCCGCTGCTCAGCGCGGCGATCGAGTACGACGACCGCCCCGGCCTGATCCACGACCGCATCGTCATGTTCGAGCGCCGCCTGCGCCACGAACTGCTGCGCGCGGTGCGTCTGGCGAAGACGACCGGCGAACTGCGCACCGACGCCGACCCGGCGCAGATCGCGTTCGAGCTGTTCGGCATCGCTCTCGCTACCCACCACGACCATCGCCTGTTCAACGACAAGAACACGCGCCAGCGCTGTAGCCGCGCGCTGACGCGGCTGCTCGACGACTACCGCAAAGCCGCCGCGTGACGAACGCGTTACCGGCCGATTCGACGAAAAAAGTACGATCGTGCAAAACGGCCCGAAATCCACGCGAAACCGCTAGCGCCCGGGGGCGGACAAAGGCATAAAATGGCCGCATCACCGTCGCGTTAGAGATCGCATCATGGCCCGTCCCGCTTCGTCCTTACCGATCGCCGACCGTTCCGCGGAAACCTCGCCGCTGCGCTTCGTCACAGCCGCCAGCCTGTTCGACGGCCACGATGCCGCGATCAATATCATGCGCCGCCTGATCCAGGCGCAGGGCGCGGAGGTGATCCACCTCGGCCACAACCGCAGCGTCGAGGACGTGGTCCGCGCCGCGCTGCAAGAAGACGCCGACGCCATCGCGCTGAGTTCCTACCAGGGCGGCCACGTCGAGTACTTCAAGTACATGGTCGACATGCTCAAGCAGCACGGTGCGGAGCATATCCGCGTGTTCGGCGGCGGCGGCGGCACGATCACGCCCGAGGAGATCGCCGAGCTGCAGGCTTACGGCGTCGAGCGCATCTACCACCCCAACGACGGCATGCATCTGGGGCTGGTGCAAATGATCGAAGATGTGGTGGCGCGCGCGTACGCTGGGCGCGACGCGCGTGAGCGGTCAGCCGTGAGCGGTGAGCGGGAAGACGCATCGCTCTCGCTGGACGACGAAATCGGCATCGGCGCCATGCTCAGCGCCATCGAGGACGGCAAATTCTCCGAGGCGGAACTCGCAAAATTGCGCAAGCAGTGGGCAGGCGGCGCTTCGCCGTTCACCGCTCACCGCTCACCGCTGACCCCCGTGCTCGGCATCACCGGCACCGGTGGCGCCGGCAAATCGAGCGCGGTGGACGAACTCGTGCTGCGCTTCCTGCACGCGTTCCCGCAGATGCGCATCGCTGTGCTTGCGGTCGATCCGACCCGACGCCGCTCGGGCGGCGCGCTGCTCGGCGACCGCATCCGCATGAATTCGCTGCGCTCTAAGCGCGTATTCATGCGCTCGATGGCGACGCGCCGCCAGCACGCGGCGACGAACGCGCTGTTGAAAGACTGCATCGCGTTTTTGAAAGGGCAGGGCTACGACCTCGTCATCGTCGAAACCGCGGGCATCGGCCAGTCCGACTCGGAGATCGTCGATCTCGTCGATTTCCCGATCTACGTAATGACCAGCGACTACGGCGCAGCGAGCCAGCTCGAGAAGATCGACATGCTCGACTTCGCCGAACTCGTCGTGCTCAACAAATACGACAAGCGCGGCGCCGAAGACGCGCTGCGCGACGTGCGCAAACAATGGAAACGCAACCGCGTTGCCTTCACGCTCAAGGACGAACAGGTGCCGGTCTACCCGACCATCGCCAGCCAGTTCAACGATCCGGGCGTGACCTGGATGTTCGTCAACCTGTGCCGGCTGCTGCGCGAGAAGCTGCATCTTGGCGACAAATCGAAACCATCCCCACCCAACCCTCCCCTTGAAGGGGAGGGCTTAAAAGCGACATCCGGAGGGGGGGCAACGGCAGCCGCTTCCGCACTGAAGCACTCCGCCCCAAAGCAGAACGCTCTGGAACCATCCCCTTCAGAGCGAAACGTTTTTGGGACCTCCCCCCAAGAGCAGAACGCTCTTAAGCCCTCCCCTTCAAGGGGAGGGTTGGGTGGGGATGGTATTGCCCCACGCTGCGATTTCAACCCGCAACTCGACACCACGATCAAAGAACCGCGCGCCACCGTACTGATCCCCGGCAGCCGCGTGCGCTACCTCGCCGAGATCGCCGAAGGCGGCCGCGGCATCAACGGCCAGATCTCGCGCCAGGCCGAGATCGCCGATCGCGCCCAGGCGCTGTGGACGGCGCTCAAGGAACTCGGCGACCAGCATCTACCGAAGCCATTGGAACTGTACGCTTCCGATTCCCTTCTCCCACCGGGAGAAGGTGCCCGAAGGGCGGATGAGGGAAGAGCCTCGCAAGGAAACAGTGGCGCTGCATCGGGGGATGCCTCTCCCTCATCCGGCGCGTGGCTCTCGCGGCTTCCCCCGACGGGGGAAGGAAGGCAAAGCGACATACTTGTTCCGCTGCGCCAGCACTACAACGACGCCGTCAAACAACTCAGCAACGACGCGATCAACCTGCTGCGCGAATGGCCCGCACGCCTCAAGTCGATCACCGACGAACACTACACCTACCTCGTGCGCGGCAAGCCCGTAGACGGCGACAACTACGTCGAATCGATGTCGCATCAGAAGGTGCCGAAAGTCGCCGCGCCGACCTACAAGAGCTGGGGCGAACTCGTCACCTTCCTCATGAAGGAAAACCTACCCGGCGCGTATCCGTACACCGGCGGCATCTACCCGTACCGCCGCACCGGCGAAGACCCGCTGCGCATGTTTGCGGGCGAGGGCACGCCCGAGCGCACTAACCGCCGCTTCCATTATCTTTCGCAGGGGCAGAAGGCGACGCGCCTCTCCACCGCGTTCGACTCGGTCACGCTCTACGGCGAAGACCCGCATCCGCGTCCCGACATCTACGGCAAGATCGGCAATTCGGGCGTCAATATCCCGACGCTCGACGATATGAAGAAGCTGTACTCCGGCTTCGACCTGTCCGCGCCGAGCACATCCGTGTCGATGACGATCAACGGCCCCGCGCCGATCATCCTCGCGATGTTCATGAACACCGCGATCGATCAGAACGTCGAGAAGTATCTGAAAGAAGACGGTCCACGTTGGGCCGCGGCAGAGAAGAAAATCGCCGAGCTATACAAAGATAAAACGCGGCCGACTTATGGTGGCGAGCTTCCCGCCGGCAACAACGGCCTCGGTCTCGGCCTCCTCGGCGTCACCGGCGACCAGCTCGTCGACGTCGACACTTACGCGCGCCTCAAGGCTGAAACCCTCGCCGCCGTGCGCGGCACCGTGCAGGCCGACATCCTCAAGGAAGACCAGGCGCAAAACACCTGCATCTTCTCCACCGAATTCGCGCTGCGCATGATGGGCGACATCCAGCAGTACTTCGTCGACCACAAGGTGCGCAACTTCTACTCGGTGTCGATCTCGGGCTACCACATCGCCGAGGCCGGCGCGAACCCGATTTCGCAGCTCGCCTTCACCCTGTCGAACGGTTTCACCATCGTCGAGTACTACCTCGCGCGCGGAATGCGCATCGACGACTTCGCCCCGAACCTATCGTTCTTCTTCTCCAATGGAATGGATCCCGAGTACAGCGTTATCGGCCGCGTCGCGCGGCGCATTTGGGCGCGCGCCATGCGCGAGCGCTACGGCGCCAACGAGCGCAGCCAGATGATGAAGTATCACATCCAGACCTCCGGCCGCTCCCTGCACGCGCAGGAAATCCAGTTCAACGACATCCGCACGACCTTGCAGGCGCTGTACGCGTTGTTCGACAACTGCAACAGCCTGCACACCAATGCCTACGACGAAGCGATCACCACGCCGACCGAAGAATCGGTGCGCCGCGCCGTCGCCATCCAACTCATCATCAACCGTGAGCTAGGCCTCAATTTCTGCGAGAACCCATGGCAAGGCAGCTTCATCATCGACAAACTGACCGACATCGTCGAAGAAGCCGTCTACAAGGAGTTCGAGGCGATCAGCGAACGCGGCGGCGTGCTCGGCGCGATGGACACCATGTACCAGCGCGGCAAGATCCAGGAAGAGTCGATGTATTACGAGCACAAGAAGCACGATGGCAGCCTGCCGCTGATCGGCGTGAATACGTTCTTGCCGAAGGAGCATGGCGGGGATATCACCACGACGATTGAGCTGATTCGCTCGACCGAAGAGGAGAAGGGGCAGCAGATTGCGAATGTCGAGGCTTATCGGGTGAATCGCAATGCGCTTGCGCCGGAGAGCCTCAAGCGCCTACAGCAGGCTGCGCGTGATCGCGAGAATGTGTTTGCGCAGTTGATGGAAGCGGTGAAGTACAACAGCGAAGGGCAGATCAGCCATGCGCTGTATGGTGTCGGTGGGGAGTATCGAAGAAATATGTAGTGTGCCGTTCCACGATTTCTTAATGACGAGCCGGAAAAGGTTGCTCGTTTGCTTCGAATGCAGTAATTTTATTGCGCCCGAGCGCATCGCTCGGCCGTAGCAGCAAGCTGTAAAGCTTCGCCAATTTTGCTCTATGAGCGCTCGAGGAATGTTTTAATCTCGGGCACGTCTGGGAGGTAATACTCTCCCGCTCTCCGTTCCGGAGAAGCGTGTGGTATCAGGCCTAGGGATAGAGAGATGGCGGTTGTTGGCGGAAGCGCTTGCAAATACGGCATCTCTCTACCAAGCCCTTTAGTCATGGGTTGACTAGGCCTGAGTTTCACACATGCAACCGAAACCCATATATGGACTTCGTGGACGTTTAGGTCCAATCCTGTCCGTCAGCAGATTATGCAGGGTCTTGGCGATCACGCAGGATGAGTTGTTCCAGGCTCTCCGGCTCACAGATGATGTTCGCTTTCAGCCAATCCCTGAAAAACGAAAACCTGATGGCACGATTAGGGAAATATATAACCCACATCCTCTGATTCGAAAGATCCAGAGGAGGCTAGTAACTAGGCTGCTTAGCGGATCCGCCGCTTTCCAATGGCCCGATCATCTTTATGGGTCCATTCCCAACGTGTCTAGCCCGGATGGGGAGGTCCAAAGTAAGGACTACGTCGCTTGTGCTCGCCGTCATTGCGGCGCGAAGAGTCTGCTCAAGTTGGACATCAAAAATTTCTTTGGCAATGTGCATCACGACACTGTCTATCGGATTTTTCGTGAGCTACTTGGCTACGGCAGTCGAGTATCGAAGGTGCTCGCGTGTCTGTGCACGCATAAAGGAAGTCTCCCTCAGGGAGGTTTAACATCAAGCTATCTGGCAATGTTGAGTCTGCATGATCTTGAGGGATATGTTGTCGAAAGGCTCCGTCTGAAGTCGCTCGTCTATACTCGTTATGTTGACGATATTACTATTTCTAGTAAGGTTCTAAACTACGACTTCGGATATGCATTAAAGATCGTCGATAACATGCTTGTGGAGCGAGGTCTTCCACTCAATTTGAAGAAGAATCGCATTGAGCGAATTTCGACTTCCCCGCTCATAGTTCATGGGTTGCGGATTGCATTTGATAAGCCACGTCTCCCAGCTGATGAGGTCGGAAGAATTCGCGCATCTGTTCGATATACGGAGCTAATTTATTTGGAGGCAAATTTTAGATTTACGTCATCTTATCGGAAGGCGTTTAATCGATGTTTGGGGCGGGTTAACAAACTCAAGCGGGTAGGGCACTCTCAACACGGGGTGTTATTGAGGCGGCTTCTTCGAGTTAGACCATTGGCTTCAAAAAAGGATCTAATTCGCGCGCATGCCACTGCGTCTAGATTGGCTAATGAATACGGTCGGTATAAAGAAACATATGGATATCATCGTCGTTTTTATCTTCTGCAGGAGCGATTAAATCTTATCCAAAGAACCTATCCAAAAATCGCGAAGAGTCTGCGTTTAAAGCTGAACATTATTAGGCCAGAATTTAACTGATTAAGAGACTTCGTGCATGAATTCTACTATCAATTGGATTAGAAGGCGTGGACTGCAGACTTTATTTTTTAGCTTGGCGGTTGTGATAAGTTTAGGTCTGTTGCTTTCAATCATTTCAGTGTCGTGGACTGTCTTCAATAAGTCGCTTTGGAGGCAATCTTTTTGTCTCAGCAGCGACTGCATCAAGTCAACCAAAGACTTGTTTGCTGGATCCATCGATGTGCTCGACGTTTTTTCCAAAATTAGTGCCTGGATCGCTACCGTCGGAGGAATTGTGGTTGCTCTTTTGAGCTACATAAATTCTACCGCCGCTACCGCCTTCGGCAATCACGTTTCCCATAGTAAAATATTCTACGATTATTTGACGGCAGAAATAGGAAAGCGCGATAGGCTGAATTTGTCAAGTGTTGATATATATCGAATTTATGCGCTTGCTTTCGAAAACTCCAGACTCGGCGTTATGCAAGTTTCGATGAAATATAGGGGGAGGATGAGGGGTGTTGCGAAGGTGATTGATGATTCAAATGCATTAATTCAGTCCGCTAGCGTTGATGGCTTCCGCTTCAAAGATCATCAGCATCGATTGATTATAGCGCTAGCTGATCTAGGTATTAAACTAACGACCCAGCCAAGAATTGATTTCTTTGAGGTAGAGGAAGAAGTCTTTGGTCTTTTGGACGCATTAAATAATGTATTTTGCTCTGAAGATCCCATCGGCCCACTGCCGCAGCGGAACTACCGATAGATTTCGGGGCGAGGTAGGAAAGCGCGGGAAACAAATATAGGAGACTAGGCTCCGGAAACCAGGGTCAGAGTAGACTTTATCTAGCGAGGACCAACGGTGCAGCCGAGTCGCGCTTCGATGGCTCGGCGGAAGCGGTCGGCACCGTAAAGGTGCTGGCGCTGCAGATGAATGCGGATGGCGTCGGTTTCTTCGGGAGTGACGTTGTCCATGACGAAGGCGCGATAGTGCACGCGTCGCTGCTCAATGTCGGCGGCAAGTTCACGGTAGACGGCATGCGGATGAACCAGCGGATCATGCTCGCCGAACGCATTGTGCCTATGGCTTGACCACAGATAGTCGCGCGGGTCGGCCACCATCGCGGCGCGCATCGGGTTGAGCTCGATGTAGCGATGGCACTGCAGAAGATGGGCATCGCTGGCGACCAAACAGGCTTTGTATCGGCCTTCCCAGAGCGTACCGGTGCGGTGGTGCGCTTGGTTGATGTGGCGGACGTAGCGTCGGCCGAGTGCCTGCATCATGCGGCTGACGTGGCCAACGTCGGACGGCGTGACGAGCAGGTGAGCATGGTTGGTCATCAGCACGTAGGCATGGATCGCGCAGCCTTCGTGCAGGGCAATCTCTTTGAGGTCGCGCAGATAGCGTCGATAATCGTCGGCCGTGAAGAAGCAGGGTTGGCGGTCGTTGCCGCGCTGGACTATGTGTTGCGCTACGCCAGCTAGATCGAGTCGAGGAGGGCGAGGCATGTGGTCATCCTGTGCTGGGCGTGCGCAGCGTCCCGTAACCTGCCTTTGTTCGATATCGTGAACCGCGAAGCTGAGTGTAGGAATCCTCGGTAAAGTCGACTCTGACCCCGATTTAGCCGCGTCACCCGCTCACCACGTTAGTGACGTCGACACCCGCCAACGGTGGTAATAGTCGTTGGGGATGGAACCTTGCTTGATTTCCAAGGTGTAGCCGCAGCCGGATTCCGTCTTGCCGGTATAGCGGAAAGCCTGCGGCTCGTACTGATCGTCCGCGCCCAGCAGCTCCCATTGCCCGCTATCGCGCAGCAGCTTGATGTAATTGCGCTTCAGCGCCATCACCTCGTCTAAAGTCATCAGCCCGAACCACAAAGTGCAATGCCGCCCCACGCAGCGATAGCCGTCGATCGGCGCGCCTTCGGGCAGCGGCACTGCTTCTGGCCAACCGGCCGGCGCGCCGACCAAGCCAGCGCCCAACAAGCCCGGTCCCACGCGCTGTTCCATCGGCAAGCCCGCAACGTCGCCTTTGCCCACCGACGCACACCCCGACAATACGCACAACACCGCCGCGGCCATCACCGCCCACGCGCACACTTCCCGATATCGCTTCATCGCATTCCCCTGGTTGTCATCCGCACGCAGACGCAGACCACCGCGCCCGTGCATCATCGGCCCGCGCCATCGCCTCCACCCGGCGCACAAATCCGTCGCTCGGAGGGGAAATGGGGTCAAGTTCATTTTCTGCCTGCAGGGAAACGGGTTCAATAGCAGAATCGAGAACAGGGGTCCAAAACAGGGGGCAGAGGGCACTTCCAGAGCGCACTTTCCAATCATGGCGGAACTCATCGGCGTAGACGGCCACCGGCTCCGTGTTTCTGCCGGCACTTCTCTCGGTGCGTTAGACTGCCAGCATTCCCCGACCGCATCTTGGATCGATGATCAACAACGACGTCCTGCGCAGCATCCGTTACATGCTCGACCTGAGCGAACCCAAGGTGATCGAGATCGCGCGCCTGGCCGATTCGTCGCTCGTCATCGAACGCGACGATGTGCGTGGCTTCCTGCAGAAGGAAGGTGAGCCCGGTTACCTCGCTTGTACCGACGAGGTGCTGGCGCATTTTCTCGACGGGCTGATCTTCCACCTTCGCGGACGAGATGACAGCCTGCCGCCGCGACCGGTGGAAAAGCGCATCAGCAACAACGTGGTGTTGAAAAAGCTGCGGGTGGCTTTCGAGCTGAAAGACGTGGACATGCACCAGGTGTTCGCGGATGCGGGATTTCCATTGTCCAAGCCGGAGCTGTCGGCGCTGTTTCGACAAGCCGGCCAAAAGAACTTCCGTCCATGCGGCGACCAGATCCTGCGCAATTTTCTCAAGGGACTGACGCTGCGCGTGCGTGGCGCGTAGGTCCGGCCCATGTCAGGCGCGCACTGGCCTGACGCTCGCCTCAGAAGCGTTCGCCGACGGGCAGACAGCGCCAGGTGCCGACGGGCATCTTGGCCAGCGCGATCCTGCCGATGCGGATGCGCCTGATCGCCACCACGTTGAGGCCAACCTGCGCGCACATGTCGCGCAGCTGGCCGCCTTGCACGCCCTTGATCGCGAAGCGCAGGCGCACCTCGTTCTGCCAGCTGACCTTGCACGGCGCCAGCGCGCGGCCGCCGTAATGCAGCCCGTGGTTGAGTTTGCTTAGGCCATAAGGCGCGATGTCGCCGCTCACCTCGACCACGAATTCCTGCTCGATCTCATCGCCGTCTTCGGTGAGCCGGCGCCACACGCGGCCGTCCTGGGTCAGCACCATCAGGCCACTGGCTTCGTTGTCGAGCGGCACTAGCGGCGTCAGGTTATGGAAGTGGCGCTGGAGCAGGCGCACGCCGGAAGGATCGTCAGGCCAGCGCGTGGCGGCCTGGACCAGTTCTGCGGCGGGCTTGGGGCCGTGGATCGTGTCGAAACCGGCTGGCTTGTGCAGCAGGAAAGTGGCTGGCTCGACGGTGCCGAGCCGTGCGGTGGCATCGAGCGTGACCACTTCGCCCGACACCGGATGCGCCGGGTTTTCGACCACGCGCCCGTCGACCGAAACCCAGCCGCCTATGATGTACTGCTCTGCCTCGCTGCGTGAGCATTGGACGAGGTCGGCGAGGTGTTTTGAGAGTCGAATCGGTTTCGTCATCAGTCGGCGCCAAGTGTGTCTTTGGCAACCAGTGTACCGGTCAGGGGAAGCTGGGGGCCAAAACTGGGATCGGAGTGGACTTTCCCGATTGGAGAAGACCTCTGACTCTGAAGGAAGCGGTTGGAAAAAGGAGTAGGCTCATTACGACGCGAGCGGGACCTCCCACGGTCGTATTCGCGGTCTCTCTAAGGACAGTTGCCTGGCTCTGAAGTGACTCGGTTGCCTTTGGTGCTCGTTAACTCTCGTTCCGGTAGAGTCGGTCCGGCAACGTCATTGCGGTCAACGTATTCCGGAGGCGACATGCTACGCACAAGCAACCTTATCCTTCTCGCCGCCAGCGTTGTGGCGACGTCGGCATGGGCGCAGTCGGCACCGAAACCGCTGAACCTGAGGCT
The DNA here is from genome assembly GCF_005503555.1 of Rudaea sp. 3F27F6. GTDB lineage: Bacteria > Pseudomonadota > Gammaproteobacteria > Xanthomonadales > Rhodanobacteraceae > Rudaea. The sequence goes on along the minus strand of NZ_SCNG01000006.1, from coordinate 322,029 downwards.
GCCGCCCAACAGCGTATCGGCGCAAACAAACACGGCTGCCACGCCCGCGCCGAGCACCAAGGCGGCTTCGACGGTCGCTGACCCGGCATCAGCTGCATCGGGAACAGCGCAGGCAACAACGCCGGTAACAGTGGCAACAGTACCGGCACCGACAACAGCGACGGTGCAGCCATCGCCGGCAAACTCGACGCCGCCGGACACGCACTACGATGAAGCCGCCAATCGGATTGTAGACGCCGCAGATTCCGCCAACCGGCCCGTAGATGCCGCAGATTCGCGCAAGCCGGCATGCGACGACGCGGCCTACACCCAGCCGCAGGTACATGGCAGTGTCGGTATGGGCGTGGTTGCCGGCAACCACATGAGCGGCAACTACCAGACCGGCAGTGTCCAGGCCTCGAAAAATTTCGGCAGTTGCGATCACCCAACCGGCGGCGTGAGCCTGTCCATCGATGTGGGCCGAGGGAATTTCAGCAACTCGCGCGGGTGGCACTGAGAAAAAGCAGGGGGCTTTGCACCACCCCTAATTTTCTGGACGGTTCAACCAGGCAACTGTGCCTTGTCTAGGGCTTGAACCCGCCCTGCACATTGTTTCGCAAGCGCCATTTTTTTGTTTGCCGTGTCGAACACTCTGTGCTCGTTTGTCGGGAGAGGATAGCGGCCGCGGGGCTACGCAACCGAATGGGCGAGTCGGAGTACACTCACGGGTTGCTCACTCCAGGGGACCCGTATGTCGCTGACGTTGTCCGAACTTCTGCACGCCGTCTTCGAGCTTGGCTTGCCCGTCATGGCGTTGAGCTGGTTGCTGTTTTATCGGTTGTATAGCCGCGGTGAACTTGCACGCGACGGGGACCACAAGTCGATCGATACCCGTCTTAAAGCAATGCGGAAGACGGAGAAGGAATCCCAAGAAACTTCGGACAGCCTGATGCACGCGAAGTGGATGAAGTTCGGCGGCGGATTCTATGGTGTGGCTGCGGCGTGGACGCTGCTCTACATCGAAGTGAGCGGCTTCGTCGGCACCGTACTGCATCCGTCGACCTTACTGAATATGTCCCACAAGGGAATCGGCGATTTCATCGCGCAAAAGATGAGCGGCCAAATTACGACCTTGGTCGATGCGGCAACCTGGTTCGCTTGGTGGCCGGAGAAAGGGCACGGCCCGGTGTTGTGGTTTGCCGTTGCGTACGCGGCATATATCCTCGGACTCAACCTAACGCGCTACGAAACCGGTTTCGGCAGCCGGGTCGTTGAACTGGATTCAAAAGAACGGTGGCGCTCGTTGATCCCGTTTTCAAAGAGCCGCGCCGGAGAAACAAAGCCGGGGTCCGAGTAGACCTTTCTGACGGCGGAAAAGGTCGGTGCCGGCCGGATGCAGAACGCTTGCGCGCTCCATTCTTTGGCGTTTCAATTCTTTGATCCGATCAGATTGATGGTGAACATCAACTCCGTATCGACACCCTTCATGAGGTCATCGATCGTCGGGCCGACCCGATAGTCCGGCTCTACGCCCCTTCCCTTGGTGAAGGCGACGGCATTCACCGTCTTGAGCAACGGTACAGCCACTCTGATCTTCGAATGAGGCAGGACCAGCCTGGCAATGCTGTGCGACGTATTGCCTTCCATGGTGCCGCCGCTCTCCTCGCCGATGAATGTCCCCCTGCCGTTACCCTTCAGAAAATCGGCAACGACCGACGCCATCGAACCTGTAGCGCCATTGATCAGAACATACAGTTTTCCGCTGTAGTGGTTCACGTCCGGTCGCTGCTCATCTAGCAGAGGCATCGACGTCTTCTTCAGCCGGTACATTCCGGAATCCGTCCGCTCGACCGACGATTCGTCAACGGATAAGTCTTTGCCGTTTTGCAGATAGGCGGACACCGGCGGAGAGCCCACGAACTTGAACTCGGCAGATGCAAAGTGCCGATACGGCTTGTTCAATAAGTAGGTCAGCAATTTTTCGCCAGTTCCGTCTCCGCCTTCGTTGTTGCGCAAATCCAATATCAGATTACCCGTGTGATGCGCGTTCAAATCCTTGAATATGCTTTCAAACAGTGCGTAGAAGTCTTGTTTGAAGCGCGCTCTGTGCCAGGGCAGGAAGGAAGCGATGCGCAGATAGGCTATGTCGCTTGCGAGGTATTTGAACTCCAGCGGAGCTTTCAGTTTTACTCGATCGTAGAGGTAGCGCTTATAGTCACTTTGACCTAGTCCCGCTACGACTGCCACGCTTATTTTTGATTGATCCGACCTGTCAATGTATTCGATCCGATAGGAATCGGTATCTTCGACTAAGATTGGATAGTTCAGATCGAAGAGGTTCTCCTCTTCGGTCATGCTGTAGTCTTCCAAGTGACGAAGATCGAAATTCTGAATGTAGCCGTCAGACGGAATGGAGGGCAGCAAGGTGGCGAGAAGCTCTTCGGCCGACCTTCCGTTTATGGAGAGGATCTCGGATCCCGTGGGAACTGCGCTATTCGGTTGCGCCGTCGTAAGGACGTAAAGCCTTCGGTCGATGATCTTCAAAGAAAACGGGAAGTAATGGTGAGTGTCCTTGAGCGAAAGATAATAGGCCTCCGAGGGCCGCGGTATCAGATGCTCGTCGTGCACTCTGGCGCATGTGAGAGCAACAAGCTTATAAAACTCAGTTTCCGTCTCAGGTTTGTCTAACGACCGAAAAGCGTCGTCCAGATATTGGCTCATGATCGAACGGTCGGTGAACCGGTACAGGCTGGGGTAAGTCGTCTCCAAAGCCTTTCGGAGGACGGCATAGTCCTCTTGCAATTCCGCTGGGCTGTATATCGGTGGTTGCCGCTGCCCGGCCTCGATCTGGCCGTTTCCGCAAAGGCCTGCGGCTAGTAGCGAGAGCGCGATGATGTTCCTCTGGATTGAACGCATCAAGTGACGGGCTCCTTGGTCGGCGCGGCATTCGAATGAAACGCTGTGATGATTTTGCCATAGCGTAGCGAACAGGCGGCAGGCCATCGAGAGAGCAAGGACTTTGCGAATGCTGGGTATACTTATTGCCGAAAGCCGATAATCCGACGCCTCGATGGCGATCCCAAGGGATACCATTCCCTCGGGCGCGGACGATGATTTCGCTAAGTATCAAGGGGGAAAAGTGAAAAACTGGAACGGAAAACGGTGGAGACTTTGGTTGCTGGGCTGGTCCGTGGTCTGTGCATGTTCGTCTGCCATCGCTGCGCCGCCCACGGCGAGCGAGTCCGACGAAGTGCGGCGCTCGGCATCGCTGCAGGGCGTCAAACTTTGGGAAGACGCCGCGCCCGCGGATCTCAACGCCGACAGTACCTACCTGCTGCCGGGATTTTTCCACGCCAAAGTCACGCTCGAGAACCTGCGCCGCCGGTTCGGCGCGAAAAATGTGCGCATCGAGAAGGTCAACGGCGCGGAGGGCGAGCAGTTCGACGGCATTGTTTTATTCGGCAATGACCCGCAACGCCGAGCGGAGATTTTTTTCGCCGACGACGCGAACCAGCGCGGCATCGGCTCGATCCGTGTGATCGGCGACAAATCGCGTTGGCATTTCGACAACGGTCTCCGCATCGGCGTCACTCTCGCTGAACTCGCCGCGAAAAACGGTGCCCCGATCAGTTACACGGGACTGGATTGGGACTACGGTGGCGCGATCACCGACTGGCACGGCGGACGACTGGAAGCCATGACCAAAGATTCTCCGCCGAAGTCGGTTGGCCTGAGGCATGCGGAGAATGCTTCGGGAATCCCCCTGGGCGAGGGCACCTACCGCAGCGACGACAAGAAATACGCGAAAGCCTTGTCCGCCCTCTACGTAGGCACGCTCTCGGTCGGCTTCGAGGACCGCGACTGAGGAATTCGATGCGGAGCGATTGCCGTGCGTGCTATCGATCGCCAATGAACAGGGCCGGCTGATGAGCATCGATCTCAAATAAGCCCGACCGCCTTCGGGGATAGTTTCAGACCGAAAGTTTCGGATCGCCTTCGGTGATCTGTTGTTCCAGTTGTGGCGCCTCGCCTTTTTTCCACAGTGGCGCGCGGTGTTTGACGCGATAAACCAGTGCACCGCCATCCGCCGAGGTGTTGCTTTCGACCGGTCGTTGGATGCAGACGAATTCAGTCTCGAACGCGTCCGCACTCGCGCGCACGACCGTGTAGCCGTGCCCACCCATGTCGATGAAGCGCAGATGCGGCGCGTTGTCCGCATTCGATAGCGCGCGCGCTTTGCCGATGTCGCCGCTCTTCGAATATTCTAGACAGCTGCGCACGCCGTGCCGCAACAGCATATTGACCGCGGGCTCCGGTTTGGGCCCGCCGCGATCGGCGACGAAGAGCGGGCGCAGCGGGTGGTCTTTCGGAAACTTGTGCTCCAGGGACTCGACGAGTCCGGGCGCCGAGATCGATCCCGTGACGAACGCGATGCCCACCGGTTCGAATTTCTGAGGTGGCAAGGCTTTCGCGGCAAGACCGGCCCAGAAACTGTGGCGATCGCCCGCGACCGTGGCAAATCCGGTGATGCCCTCGTTCGCGACAAAGTCGTAAATTTGCGCACGCTCGACATACGCGCTGCCGTGATCGCCGCCGCCGAAACCGGCGTAGCCGGCGCCGGGCCAGGGCTTGGTGAGGCCAGTCGGAAGATTCTGCGGATCGGCGCGCCAATCGAGCGTACCCGTCGTGTTGCCCCAGATTTTCCACGTCGCGTTCGATGTTTTGAGCCGATCGAGGAACCACTTTTTCTGCGTGGCGCCGAGGATCGTTTGTGCGGGCTTGTCTTTGCGGAAGTTCGCGATTTCCTTGTCACCGAAGCGAATCGTCGCCGGCGGCTTTCCGCCGTTCGCCGTGTGGCCGGCGTCGAGAATTTCCTGCGCTTCCTGCGGGAACAGATTCGGAAAATCCTTGCTCGTGAAAACATCCGCGCGATCGTCGCCGGTCGGGTCCTCCGAGCGATAACTGCGCTGGTCGGTGATGATGAGATCGATGTGGCGGCCCCAGCGCAGCGCGCGATAACCGGTGAGGCTTGCGAGCGCGGCGAGGTTGTTCGGCTCCTGGCCCAGGCCGTCGTCATCGAAATGATTGATCGGCGCATCGACGACATGAGGTGCCGCGAAACGTTCGAGCGACGGGTTCGGCTTCTTCACGCGCGCGGGCTGGTATTCGAACCATGCCTGCATCGCGGCGACCTTGCGCGTTTGCCGTGGCAGGGTCTTGCCTTCGAATATTTGCAGGCTCTGCCAACCGAGCCAGCTGAACTCGTGGTTGTCCCACATCGACACGAACGGAAAGTACGCGCGCGCGTCTTGCAGATCGGGATCGGCGAGATACGCCCGATAGACGGCGCGATAGTCGTCTACCGTGGTCGGAATATGGAAATCGCCATGCTTCTCGCCGTGCGGATAGCGCACGAGATCGCGGATGCGGCGATCGTAGTAGCCCTGCGGCCGGTCTTCCGGATACCAGACGAGTTCGTAGATGAAGTCGCCGAGATGCAGCACGAAGCCGAGGCGCTCGTCGCTTGCCGCGTGCTGATCGTCGTAGATCATGCGCCGGTAGGCCGTCTGCGGCCCGAGATTCGCGTTCTGGCACGAAACGAAGGCGAAGCGCACCGGACGCGAGTCGTCGAGGCCGGGCGCGGTTAGCGTGCGCCCGATGCGGCTGCCGTTGCCGTTGGCATCGGTAAAGCGATACCAGTATTCGCGCGCGGGCTTGAGGCCGCCGACGAGCACGCGGCAGGTCCAGTCCGCGTCGGCGGCGACGGTGGTTTTCTTGACCGCGACGACATGCTTGAAATCGGCGTCCTCGGCCACTTCGAGATCGAGCGAAACGGGCTGCGCGGCGTTCGTCGTATAGCGTGTCCACAGCATCACGCTGTCGAAGGTCGGATCGCCCGAGGCGACCCCTTCGCGAAACGACTCGCGATGCTCACGCCATTTCGTCCGCGAGGGTGCGGCGATCGCGCGGCTCCAGACGGCAACGGCGCCGAGCGCCGCGGCGCCGGCGAGAAAACGACGGCGAGAGAGTTGCGTCATGTTTGCACTCCGGCGTGGACGACGAGATGGGGAGCAAAAATTTGCACGGGCATTTCCCAAGCGAAGAGTGGATTCGCGCGCCCAAAAAGCCCCGGCGGCAAGCCTGAAGAAAACTTCGCCGAGTTGCCTGTGGCAAGAGTCATGGATGACCGCGCGTGAAGCGATCACGTGCTTGTCGCATGGCCGAATGGTTCCCGTGGATGTGATGAGGCTTGTGAAGAAAAGAGATCAAAAGTATGGAAGTCAGGTTAGGGCGGCGGCGCGAAGTGTCGGCCGTGAACGAAGCGTTGCTTGCGCAAGCGGGCAGCGGCAAGACGCGCATTCTGTGCGCATCGTTTTTTTCGCCGGCATCGCCGATGTCGTCCGCTTGAGTCACGCATGGGATGCACGTAGCGCGCCTGGCAACGCGCCAGCACGCGTGGCGGTTGAGGTCAGGTTCGCGAAGCCGGGATGGAAGGTCGAGATCTTCGTTGCCGCGGTGGCCAGAATCCGGGCCGATACCGCGGTGCCGGTACTTCGCTTGGCGCAGGCTCGATAGCAGAAAATGGGTCCGTCTTCTTCACCGTCGCAATTCACCCGGCGCATGACGGAGGGCCGGCTGTTCCGGTACTACGCGACGATGCAAACCGCGGTGCGTTTGTGCGATATTCGGACCATGACTGCCAAGCGCCGCAAACGACGTGCCCCGCCGATTAGGGCGCTTGCTACGAACGACGCCGGGCCTTCCGCTTCACCGCGGCGCTCGCCCGAGCACACCAGCCAGGCGACCAGGGCGCGCGGCGATGTCGCGCACCTGATCCTGCTTCTCGCGGCGCTGGGGCTCTCGTATCTTTTGCCGTTCGAGTTGTTCGTGCTTTCGTACGCCATACTCGGTCCCGCGCACTATCTAACCGAGATTTCCTGGCTGCACGATCGAAAGTATTTTCTGCCTCACCGGGCGATCGCGGCGGTGCTGTGCGCGGTTGCACTGGGCGCGATGTTCGTCGCGGATTCGTTCTGGTTGGGGCTCATCGTGTCTTTCAGCTTCGTTGCGTGCGCGATCCTGGCGATCGCGCCGACACAGCGGCGCATATGGGCATGCCTCGCGGTCGCCGGTATCTGCTTCGCCGCCGTGGGTCAATTGGACGCGCCGTTCCGGATCGCCTGGATATTGCTGCCTACGCTGATTCACGTGTCGCTTTTCACCCTGCTGTTCATGACCGCCGGGGCCTTGCGCTCGAGAAGCCCCGCGCAGTTCGCGTTGATCGCGGTGTATCTCGCGGCGATCGTCCTGATACTGGCTGTCCCTCCATCGAGGGCGACCGTCGTTCCGGAACTCGGCGCCATCGGCAAGGAATATTTCGGCGACATCGCGCCGGCTTTGGGCTCCGTTCTCGGAATGCCTGATCTGACGTTCAACGCCAGGATCACCGGACTGCTTTCGTTCGTCTACACCTATCACTATCTGAACTGGTTTATCAAAGCCGATGTGATTCGCTGGACTGCGGTTCCAAGGCCGCGTCTTATCGGAATCGCGGCACTGAGCCTGGCTGCCACGGGACTATACTTTTTCAACTACGCCTACGGCTTCATGGTGTTGCTTCTGCTCAGCTTGATTCACGTCCTGCTCGAATTCCCGCTCAACAGCCTGTGCATGCGCCAGTTGGGCTCTGCGGTCGGTGAAAGGTTTCTGCAAAGATCGGCACGAAGCGCATAGGGATGCGATAGATCGCCGACGGGAAGGGCGCGGTTCGTCCGCAAACGAGATCCGCGCAGCGAGCCGATTTCCTCAGCGACGGCATTCGTACGCCTGGGGTCCCGGGCGGCGAAACGCTGAAGTGATCTGGATCGCCGGCGGCGACCAGTCCAGCTACATCAATTTCTGGAAAGGCACGGCCGTGCAAACCGCGTTCAACGCACGCATTGCGCAGGGCGTGCCGGTGGGCGGCACCAGCGCCGGGCTTAATGTGCTCACTCAGTTCGTGTACACCGCGCGGGGCAGCCAAGGTGCGACCAGCAGCCAGGCGCTGGCCGATCCATTCAATCGCTACCTGACGTTCGATCGCGACTTCGCTGCGGTCTGCACGTTGCAAAGCATCATCGGCGACCCGCACTTCGGCGTGCGCGATCGCATGGGCCGCGACGTCGCCCTCCTTTGTCGCGTGGCTGCGAACGGTTGGAGCGGCGCACCGCGCGGTATCGCCGTCGACGAAGCGACTGCGCTGCTGGTGCCCGGTGCCAGCAGCGCCAGCGTGGTCGGCACCGGGCACGTCCACTTCCTGCAAGCGCCGGGACTGCCGCAGGTCTGTGCGACGAAACAGCCGCTGACCTATCGCGATATCGGCGTGGCGCGGATCGCGGCCGGCGACAGTTTCAATCTCGCCACATGGACACGAATGGGAGAGGCGGTTTACTCCGTGTCCGCCGAGGCCGACGTGCCCGGCCCCACTCAGCCTGGCGGGCCGGCGTATTGATCGGGAGCCGCGCGAAACCGCGATAGACGAGTGGTGAGGTGATTAGGTAGCACGGTTCGTCGGATTGATCCGCGCAGCAACTAAACCTTCCCAAACTCCCAGGCATCGAAGTCGAATCCGCTTCAATCGACATGCCGATAGGGAACCGCCGATGACGTTGCGCCTGTCCGTTCTGCTGCTCGCTTTTCTCGCTACTTCCGCCCACGCACTCTACGATCCCGCGCCGAAATCGCCGCTGCCCGACGCGGAGGGGCGCTGGAGCGGCACTCTGACATACCGCGACTACAGCGATGATCGGCGTGAGGTCACTTTGCCGGTGGTGACCAACGTCGCTCTGGTCGCGCCCGACGAGTTGGTCTTTCACAATGTTTACGACGACGGCCCGAAGAAGACCGTGCATTCCTATGAACGCCTGAAGTTCGATTTCGATGCGAAGACGCTGGTCTGGGCGCACGGGCTCGCGGCAAAGGAGGATCGGCGCTATCGCATCGATTCGTCCTCGTCGCAAAGCGGGTTTATCGAGATCGTCGTGACCGAGATTGCCGATGCGAAGGCCGAAGCACCGCAATGCGCGCGCTACACGTTGCGCTGGAGTCGCACGGAACTGAACATCGTCAAGCAGGAAGGGCGGACCTGCGACGCGCTGGCCGTGCGCAGCCGCTCGACGTTTCGGCGCGCGTCCTGATCGTACGAGGCGCGATGCGGTCTGCACCAGGATGTTGTGAAGGATTGCGGTATCGGTTGCCGCAATCCCATTCGGTGCAGGCGCGCCTAGTTGGCTCGTGCTTTCCGCTCAGCGAACGCGCGTGAAGTAGTTCGTGCGCATCACCGGAACGCCGTTGTGGTTGACCGCGGTTTCGATCATCGATTTGCCGTCCGCGCTGACGGTGTAGATGCGCGTCGAAGCGGGCATGCTGCCTTTGCCGAGTCCCATTACGAGCACGTTGGTCGCCGGCATTCTGACCGCGCCGGTATCGGCTTCGATCGTGCTGCCTTGGCTCGGTACGGCGGTGCCGTCGAGCGGATAGGTGCCGTAGGCGTTGATCGTCGGGCCGCCGGTGTTGACGATGTTCACGTCGATCTTCCACTTCTCGCCGCCCGCATCGCTGAATGCGATGGTGACGCTCTTCGGCCGCGCTTCGGGCGGCATCGGCAGGCGCGAGACGTCGACGGCCCAAGTGCCGAGCAGAGGCGAGGGTGCGGACGCTTTCGCGGCGGATGACTCGGCGAGGGCCGCGGTGCTCTGGATGGCGCTGGCGGCAAGAAGAACGGCGAACAGTGCTTTCAAATCAATCTCCCGTTGAATGAGTCTGTTGTGCAAAGCGATGCCGCGATGCCGCGGTGCTGCGCACGGCGGCACGGCTGAGAGTACACTTTTCCCGGCGGTGAGTGGCAGTGGGCGGCGCAAGGGTCTTTCGATCTGCGCCAATCGGTGTCGCGGCGGCGTTGAGTCAGGTTGGCAGAATCATTCGGAGACGCATACGCCTGGCAGTGCCAGCACGGAGGACGAAGCGAAATGCCGAACTCGAAGGACGTCGTGAAGGGGAAAGCCGATCCGGCCGCAACGCAGCCGGTCGATCTCGCGACGATTCCCGAAGCGGCATTGCTCGCGCTGCGCCTGTCCGAGCTGCCGCTGCACATCGAAGGGACGTGGCTCGAGGCGCGCATCGCGCAGCTGTACCGCGAACTTGAAGCGCGCAATATCTCGTTCAAGCCGCGCTGCTATCTGGCCGACGAATGGCTGACGCCGGAAGGCGAGCCGGTGATCGGCATCCCGTTCTATCTCGCGCATCCGCGGCTGATCGAACTGCAGCGCAAGATGATGCTCGAAGCCGAAGGCGACACCGACGACTGGTGCATGAAGCTGCTGCGCCACGAATGCGGTCACGCGCTGACTTACGCTTACGACCTCAACCGCAAGCGCAGTTGGCAGCGCGTGTTCGGTCATTCGTCCGAGGAATATGGCGATACGTATCGCTTCCGTCCGTACAGCAAGAGTTACGTGCGCCATCTCGACTACTACTACGCGCAGTATCACCCGGACGAGGACTTCGTCGAGACATTCGCGGTCTGGCTGACGCCGGGACTCGACTGGCGCAAGAAATACGCCGGCTGGAAGGCGCTCGACAAGCTGCTGTTCGTGGACAAGCTGATGGCAGGCATCGCCGGCAAGCCGCCGCTGCGCGCGAGCGGCCGCAAGTTGTGGAAGGTGTCGGCGATCCGCAGCACGCTCGACCGCTACTACAAGAAGCGCCGGCAGGCCGAGGCCGAGGATTTTCCGGAATTCCACGACGACAACTTGCGCCGCATGTTCGACGAAGGCAGCGCGAAAGGCGAGACGCGGCGGTCGGTCGCCAGGCTGCTGCAGTCGCACCGCAAGTCGCTGCTGACTTCGGTGTCGAACTGGAGTGGCGAGCGGCGCTTCATGGTCAACAAGGTCTACAAAGCGGTGCTGCAGCGCAGCCGCGCGCTGCGCCTGGTCACCGAGGAGGCAGACACGGTGGCGGTGCTGCAGCTCGCGACTTATCTGACGACGCTGATGATGAATTACCGCTACACCACGCGACTGCGGGGGAAGTTGTAGTGTCGTGTACAGCGCATGCCTCTCCGTTCGCCCCGAGGTATCGAAGGGCAAACGGCATGCCGGTGCGACATTCCGAGGTTGCCGCTCGTGGTTCGATACCTCACCACGAATGGAAGGGCTGTCCGGATGGCGATGCTGGTGCGCCGGCTCGCCGATGGATGATGACTAGCTGCCACAAGAGGCGGCTTCGGAAAAGATTCGGCACCTGGTATCGCGCAGATTTTTATCTCGTCATACCGGCGAAAGCCGGTATCCAGTGCCTTCAAAGGCGCTGGATACCGGATCGCGCCCGCTGCGCGGGCCTGTCCGGAATGACGCTTGCTTGTCATAGGGTTCGACGCTGCCGCATACGCCTAAAGAATTATTGCTACACGATGCGGCTTGACGCCGCGGCTTGGGGGAAAGCTTTGGTGTTACGCGCCGCCGGCGTCTCTCCGTTCGCCCTGAGGTATCGAAGGGCGAACCGCACGTCGATGCAGCGCTTCAAAATTGCCGCTCGTGGTTCGCTACCTCATCACGAACGAAAAGATTCTTTCGGATCGGGATGCTGACATGCCTACCCGTGTACTGATGGTGTTCGACCTGCCTTACGCGGTGAAGCCCGACTACGACTTCGCCGCCGAATTCGCTGACCCAGACGGCAGCTATACCGAGAACGACGTCTGGCAGGCGCTGCTCGAATGCGGCTACGAGGTGCGCCGGCTCAGCCTGTTCGACGACGTGCGGCCGTTGCTCGATGCGGTTCGCGATTTCAAGCCCGACGCGATCTTCAATCTCTGCGAGACCTATCGCAACACCACGCATTGGGACAAGAACATCATTGCGACGATGGAGCTGCTCGGCGTGCCGGTGACCGGTGCCAGTTCGAGCGCGGTGTTTCTCTGCAACGACAAAGGACTGTGCAAGAAAATCCTGCGTTTTCACCGTGTGCGCACGCCGCGCTTCCATACGTTCTACCGCGGCCATAAGGTCTGGCTGCCGAAGCGGCTCAAGCTGCCGTGCATCATCAAACCGCTGACCGAGGAAGCCTCGCGCGGCATTTCGCAGGCGTCGATCGTCGACGACGAGGCGAGCTTTCTTGCTCGCGTGAAAATGATCCAGGAACGTATGGAGCTCGACGCGATCGCCGAGGAATACATCGAAGGCCGCGAGCTGTACGTCAGCGTCATCGGCGACCGCGCGCTGCGCACCTTGCCTGCGCGCGAAATGACCTTCGGCGAAATGGCCGAGGACGAGCCGCGCATCGCGACGTACAAGGCCAAATGGGACGAAAAATATCGCAAGCGCTGGGGCATCAAGAATCACTACGCGAAATCGCTCGAAGCGGAACTGCAGAAGCGTATCGACGACGTGTGCAAGCGCGCCTATCGCGCACTCAATATCCGCAGCTACGCGCGTTTCGACCTGCGCGTCACCGCGGCCGGCAACGTCTATGTGATCGAACCGAATGCGAATCCCTGCATTGCCAAGGACGACGAACTCGCGCAGTCGGCGTTGAAGGCCGGCATCAGCTATCCGAGCCTGATCCGCAAGGTGGTCAACCAGGCTTTGCGTCAGAAAGGTTAGGCAGTTTTCGTCGGCGGTGCGTGCGCCGTCGTTGCGAGGCCGTGCGAAGCCGGTGGCTCGAAGTCCGGTTCTTGTCGACAGCTCGCGAAGCTCGGAAACGGGACAACCGGCCCCGGATGTGGAGAACGCTGCTTTCGCGGGAGTGGCAAGTGCGCTTGAGCACGACGATGCGAAGTGGGACGATCTCGCGGTGACCAGTAAACCCGACACTCACTCCCTGCGCGACCTGGCCCGGCTGCGCCGCGTGCGCGACCGTATCGACCGCGAATACGCGCAGCCGCTCAACGTCGAAGCGCTCGCTGCGGGCGTGCATATGTCGGCCGGGCATCTCAGCCGCCAGTTCAAACTGGCTTTCGGCGAATCGCCGTACAGCTATTTGATGACGCGGCGCATCGAGCGCGCGATGGCGCTGCTGCGCCGCGGCGATCTCAGCGTCACCGAGGTCTGCTTCGTCGTCGGCTGCTCGTCGCTCGGCACGTTCAGCACGCGCTTCGCCGAGCTGGTCGGCATGTCGCCGAGCGTCTATCGGGACAAGGCCGCGCAGGCCACGGCCGGAATGCCGTCGTGCGTGGCGCGGCAGGTGACACGACCGATCAGGAATCGAGAAGCGCCGCCCACCGAGACCGATCTAGCATGACGTCTCCATCCACAACCGAGCCCGATTCGGCATGAATACGCAGACTATGGACATCAACATCCACGCGAGTTTCCTCCCGCACAACGACCCGGACGCCTCGCTGGCGTTCTACCGCGACGTGCTCGGCTTCGAAGTGCGCAACGACGTCGGCTACAACGGCCTGCGCTGGATCACCGTCGGCCCGCCCGGCCAGCCCGGCACGTCGATCGTCCTGTATCCGCCCGCCGCAAGCCCCGGCGTGACCGACGATGAAAAGCGCACCGTCGCCGAGATGATGGCCAAGGGCACCTACGCGATCGTGCTGCTGGCGACGAAGAACGTCGACGCGGCGTTCGAGCGGATCCAGGCCGGCGGCGCCGAGATCGTCGAGGAACCGACCGACCAGCCGTACGGCGTGCGCGACTGTGCCGTGCGCGATCCGGCCGGCAATTTGATCCGCGTGCAGCAGCGCGGTTGAATCGACAAACCGAATACGAACGAGGAATTTCTTATGAGCCAACCGGCAAAGAAGGCCGCGGCCAAATCGGTCAAGAGCGGCACCGCGGCGGCTAAGTCGTCGCAGGGTTTTACCGACGACGAACGCGCCGCGATGAAGGAGCGCGCCAAAGAGCTGAAGGCCGAAGAGCGCGCAAACAAGAGCAGGGCAGAGGGCGAGAAAGTCGCGCTTGCGGCAATTGCCGCGATGAAGGAACCGGACCGCGCTCTGGCAAAGAAGGTCCACGCCATCGTCGCGGCCACGGCACCGGGCCTTGCGCCGAAAACCTGGTACGGCATGCCTGCTTACGCGAAGGACGAGAAGATCGTCTGCTTCTTCCAAAGCGCGCAGAAATTCGGCACGAGATACGCCACGCTCGGGTTCACTGCGACGGCGAAGCTCGACGATGGCGCGATGTGGCCGGTCGCTTTTGCGCTCGCGCAGTTGGGCGCGGCCGAAGAGGCGAGGATCGCTGCACTCGTGAAAAAGGCTGTGGGCTAAAGATGCGTTTCATCGCGGATCATTCCCGCGTCGGCGGGAACGATCTTGGCTCAGCGTGCCGCATATCTCGGTGGAGAAAGCGGCGACAAAGCGCAGAGGTAGGCACGCAGCGTGCCTCGGACAATTTTTCGCGCGGAGTGTGTCGAATACGCGCTGCCTGGATCGTCGTCATGATGAAGCCCCCAAATCAGGAGACGTCCTCATGTCGCTCGTAAAGCCGATCACGCCGTGCCTCTGGTTCGATACCGACGCGCGCGAAGCCACTGAGTTCTATTGCTCGGTGTTCCCGGATTCGCATATCGATGTCGCGACCCACATCCGCACCGGGCCATCGAGCGATTGCAATCTGTTCTACTTTCGTCTGTGCGGCCAGCCTTTCATGGCGCTGAGAGCCGGCTCGACGCTGCGCTTCAACCCGTCGCTGTCGTTCCTCGTCAATTTCGATCCGTCGCGCGATGCGCATGCGCGCGAGCATCTCGACATGCTATGGGCCGCACTGAGCGACGGCGGCCGGGCACTGATGCCGCTCGATGCTTATTCGTTCAGTCCGCACTTCGGCTGGGTGCAGGATCGCTTTGGGCTATCGTGGCAATTAATTTTGTCCAATCCGGACGGTGAGCCGCGGCCGACGATCGTGCCGGCGCTGATGTTCACCGGCGATGTCTGCGGCAAAGCCGAGGAAGCGGGGGCGTTCTACCGCTCCGTATTTGACGATTCGCGTGCAGGCTTACGCGTGCCGTATCCGGCCGGCGCCGAGCCCGACCGCGAAGGCACGACGATGTTCTCCGACTTTCGCATCGGCGACACCTGGATCGCCGCGATGGACAGCGCGCATCCGCACGGCTTCGGTTTCAACGAAACGGTCTCGTTCTTCCTGTCGTGCCGCGATCAGGCCGAGATCGACCGCTACTGGGCGCAGCTTTCCAGCGTGCCGGAGGCCGAAATCTGCGGTTGGTGCAAAGACCGCTTCGGTTTGTCCTGGCAGGTCTCGCCGATGCTGGTCGACGAAGTCATGGCCTCGGGCGACTCGGAGCGGATCGAACGCTTCATTCAGGCAGTGATGTCGATGCGCAAGCTCGATCTCGCCAAGCTCGAAGCGGCGTCGGCGGGCACGAAGTAAGGTTCTGCGAATCGATATCGGGAGGCAACATGTCCGTCGCGAGCGCGTTTCCACACAGCGAAAGCATCTTCTTCGGTATTCACGTCCCGATCGAAGTGCAGCACACGATCCGGACCGCCGCGGCCGAGCTGGCGAAGGTTCATCGGATGCCCGGTCGGATATTCGACGGCAGGCATTTTCATATCACGTTGTGCGAGATCGGGCGATTTCATCGCCTGCGTGAGCCGTGGCCAGCCGCACTTCTACGGTCGGCACAGACGGTGAAGATCGAGCCGTTTTTTGTGACCTTGGATCGCGCGACGGGATACGCGAACGGCAGTCGCGGATTTCCCAATGTCCTGCTGCCTGACGAAGAATCGACGAGGGCGTTGCGGACGCTGCATGAGTCGCTGCGTATCGGGCAAGAATTCAACGGTCTGCGTGCGCCGAAACAGTATGCACCGCATCTCACCGTTTCGCGTTCGTCCGAAGCATGGGCTGCTCAAGTATCTGTTGCGCCGATCCGCTGGCGTGTGACTGAATTTGAACTTATCCATAGCCACCATGACGGCGAGCGGCGGCACGAGCAGATGGAATGCTTTCCTCTTGCGGGCGTCTGATTCGCTGGCGAATAGGATAGGGCGCGGGGATTCCGCGATAGCGTGCGCGCAGCGGACTCGCCGGGTCGAAGTTCTAGCGATCCAAAGCGCGCGCCAGCACGTCGAAGATGCGCGGATTCGATGATTGAGCAACGTTGAAGCGCAGGAAGCCGCTCGCGTTGAGCGACTGACTGAACGCATTGCCCGGCGCGAGCACGATGCCGTCTTGCAGGCACGAGCGTGCGATGTTCGCCGCATCGATGCCTTTCGGCAGCCGGGCCCAGACGAACATGCCGGCCCGCGGCACGATCCAGGGCGAGATGGCCATCGCTTCGAGCCGCGCGAGGGTCTTGTCCATTGCTGCGGCGAGGCGCACACGCACCGCCTCCATGTGCTTGCGGTAGCCGCTGTCGGTCAGGGCGGTGAGCAGAACGGCAAAAGCGAGCTGGCCGCCGCCGAAGCTGGTCGCGATCTTGAGGTCGGTGAGGCTGTCGATCCAGTCGGCGCGCGCCGCGATGAATCCGCAGCGCAACGAGGCCGAAATCGTCTTCGAGAAACTGCCGATGTGGATCACGCGCGCGAGGCCGTCGAACGCGGCCAGTCGCGGTGCCGGGTCGGTTTCGAAGTCGGCGAAGATGTCGTCTTCGACGATGATCAGGTTGGAGTCTTCGGCCAGCTTGAGCAGGCGATGCGCGACGACCGGCGACAGCGCGGCGCCGGTGGGATTGTGGATGCCGGAGTTGGTGAGGTAGAGGCGCGGCGAGTGTTCGCGCAGCGCGGCTTCGAAGGCGGCGAGGTCGGGTCCGTTCGGCGTGAACGGCACACCGATCGCTTTCGCGCGATGCGCGCGCAGCAAGGCGTGGAAGTTGAAGTAGCACGGATCGTCCACGAGTACGGTGTCGCCCGGTTCAAGGAAGAAACGGCAGATCAGATCGACGGCCTGGGTGCCGGATTCGGTCAGCAGGATTCGTTCGGGCGTCGCGTCGATGTCGCTCGCGGCAAGCCGCCGGGTGAGAAGCTGGCGCAGCGCGGGCAGCCCGAGCGGCGTGGCGTAGTCGGCGAGCACCGTCGCGTCGGCGCGTGCGGCGACGCGCAGGGCGCGGCGCATGCCGGCTTCGTACATCCACGAGGGCGGAAGCCAGCCGCAGCCCGGCTTGAGCATCGACGTGTCGGCTTCGAGCGACTGGCGCGATACCCAGAGTGGATCGACTTCGCGGTCGAGACGCGGGCCGATCTCGGACAGCGCCAGCGGCGCGATCGGCCCGGAAACGTAGAAGCCCGAGCCGGGCCGCGCGGCGATGACTTCTTCGGCGGCGAGCCGTTCGTAGGCTTCGACCACGGTCGATACCGACAGCCCCATCGTTTTCGCCTGCGCACGCACCGAGGGCAGGCGCATGCCCGGCAGATAGGAGCGCGACGCGATCTTCGCGCGGATCGCCTCCATCACAACGTCGATGCGCGTTCGCTGCGGCTTCATGGGCTCAATTCTGGTCCGATCTGTACGGTCATTCAGAGCATAACAGTTACTTGAAATTGTATTGCACTGTGCGTGGCCGAGCCAAGGCGCGCGTGATGTACTACCAAGCCATCGAAAACGGCATCGGCAATGGACAAAACGGCAAGCGGCTGGCTCAACGGTTTCATCGGCGTCGCCATCTTCGCCGGCTCGCTGCCGGCGACGCGCGCGGCGGTGCTGGATTTGGATCCGGTGTTTCTAACCTGCGCGAGAGCGAGCATCGCCGCCTTGCTCGGTGGGGCGCTGCTGTTGGGGCTGCGCCAGCATTGGCCGACCCGGGCAGAGCTGCCGTCACTGGCCGTCGTCGCGTTCGGCGTGGTGGTCGGTTTTCCGTTGTTTACCGCGCTGGCTTTGCAGCACGTCTCTTCGGCGCATTCGATCGTCTTCGTCGGACTGCTGCCGCTGTGCACCGCTGTCTTCGGCGTGATCCGCGGCGGCGAACGCCCGCGGCCGGCGTTCTGGCTGTTCTCGCTGCTCGGCAGCGCCTTCGTCGTTGGCTACGCGGCCTGGGGCGGCATCGAGGCTTCGCTGACCGGCGATCTGCTAATGCTCGCCGCGATCGTCGTCTGCGGCCTCGGCTACGCGGAAGGTGCGCGGTTGTCGCGTGACCTCGGTGGCTGGCAGGTCATCTGCTGGGCCCTGGTGTTGGCGCTGCCGGTGATGCTGCCTGCGGCGATCTTCTCGATGCCTGCGTCGTTCGCGCAGGTGAGGGCACCGGCTTGGTTCGGACTCGCCTACGTCTCGCTCTTCAGCATGCTGATCGGTTTCGTGTTCTGGTACCGCGGTCTCGTCCAGGGCGGCATCGCCGCGGTTGGCCAGTTGCAGTTGCTGCAACCGTTCTTTGGTCTCGCGCTTGCCGCGCTGCTGCTGCACGAAACCGTGAGTTCGGCGATGCTGCTCGTGACCTTGGGCGCCGTGGTCTGCGTCAGCGGCGCGAAGAAATTCGCCACCTGAGGCCGAGCGAGCGCGCCGTCGAGCCTCTTTCCGCGCAGGTCGATCGCGTTTTATTCCGACCGCGTTTGCTACGGCACGAAACTGAGGAACAAATACGCGGCGAACAGGACCAGATGAACCACGCCGGGCAGCATCGTCGTGCGGCCGGTGCGCAGCGAGATCGAGACGACGAACAGCGACAGGATCAGCAGCACGGTCGACTTGTTGTCGACGCCGAGCGCGAGCGGCCAGCCCATCATCACCGAGAGCACGGCGACGGTGGGCACGGTCAGGCCGATGCTCGCAATGGCCGAACCGATCGCGAGATTGAGGCTGGTTTGCAGGCGATTCGCATGCGCGGCGCGGATCGCGGCGACGCTCTCGGGCAGCAGCACGATCGCGGCAATGAGAATGCCTACCGTCGCGGCCGGCGCGCCGGCGGCCTGCAGCGCTGCTTCCATCGACGGCGAGATGCCTTTCGCGCTCAGCACCACGGCGACGAGGGCGACGAGCAGCAGGCCGAGGCTGGTCATCGCCTCCTGGTTGGTCGGCTGCGTCGCATGTTCGTCGGGATCGCCTTTCGCCGGCAGAAAGTAGTCGCGATGGCGCACGGTCTGGAACACGGTGAACGCGGCGAACAGTACCAGGGTCGCCGCAGCGACGAAGAGCAATTGGCTGCGCGTGTAGATCGGGCCCGGCGTGCTGGTCGAGAAATTCGGCAGGATCAGGGTGAACACGACGATGACGGTGAGCGTGCCGAGCGCGGCGTTGATGCCTTCGAGCTTGAAGTCCTGCACGCGATGCCGGCGGCCGCCAACGAGCAGGCTGGCGCCGATCAGGCCGTTGAGGATAATCATCACCGCGGCGAATACAGTGTCGCGGGCGAGACCCGAGGTGGACTCGCCGCCGGACAACATCATCGACACGATCAGCGCGACCTCGATCACGGTGACCGCGAGCGCGAGCACGAGGGTGCCGAACGGCTCGCCGACGCGGTGTGCGATCACCTCGGCGTGATGCACCGACGCGATCACGCTGCCGACGAGTCCGAGCACGAGCAGGACGAGGACGCCCGGCAGCCCAGGCACGGCCCAGGACAACGCGAGCAGGGCGATGCCGAGCGGCGGCACCGCCAGCGTCCACAGCGGATTGTGTCGAATCTGTTGGCTCATGCGTGTCGCTCCTTCATTCGGCCGTCGTATCGGGTGGCAAAGTTCGCCTGCCCAGGTGGAAGTTACGCGATTACGCGAGCAGTTTCATTTCCGCCGGCGACAAAATGGTTCCCGCGGTCGATCGGATCGGCTTCTTGGACGGCGCGGGCCGCAATGCAGCGAACGATATCCGCGATGCCGACGCAGGGCGTTCAATCGTCATCAGTGCTGTCCGTCGCGGCCAGATCGGCTGGAT
Organism: Rudaea sp. 3F27F6; assembly: GCF_005503555.1. Classification (GTDB taxonomy): domain Bacteria; phylum Pseudomonadota; class Gammaproteobacteria; order Xanthomonadales; family Rhodanobacteraceae; genus Rudaea. Next base: position 302,242 of record NZ_SCNG01000006.1, on the reverse strand, counting down.
CTGCATCGTAGGCGATGAGGTCGCCCGGCTGGCATTCGAGGACTGCGCAGAGTTTCGCCAGGGTGGCGAAGCGCACGCCGCGGACCTTGCCCGAGCGGAACAGCGAGAGATGGGTCTCGCTGACGCCGATCTGCGCGGCGACCTGTTTCGCCTTGAGGCCCTTGCGTGCGAGCAGCGCATCGAGAGTGATTCGGACGGGCATCAGAAAATCTCGTCGAGCTCGGATTGCACTTCGGCGGCGCGCTTGAGCACCTGCGCGAGCATGGCGAGCGACCAGCCGAGCGCGCACAGGGCGACGCTGCCGATGTCGTAGGCAATCAGATAGCCCGGCCCGGCGCCAAATAGGCGCTGCAGGCCGGGCACGAGAAACAGCGCGACTGCGGCGCCGACCGTGAGCGTCACGCCCACTCTGCGCAGAGCCGTGGCGATCACCGGCGTGTGGAACGCGCCGTCGGCAAATTCGAGCAGCGCCGCGCGAATCCACCAGAGCGCCATCAAATAGCAGGCTTCAGGAATGGCCGCGGCGAACTGCGCACCGAAGCGGCCGAACGTTCCGGCATCGGCGTCGTTGCGATAGAGCGCAATGCCGGCCGCACTGAAGCGTTCGGCCAACAGCAACAAACTCAGGGTCGCGAGCAGCAGGGTCAGCCATCGGGCGAGGGCACGGCTGCGGGCACGCAGAGGGGCGGGAAGGCTGGATTGTGACACGGCGTCTCCGAAATTTAAGTTTGACTTAAATTTTTTGCGAGAGTAATTTAACTCAAAGCTAAATTTTTGTCTTGCGAAACCCGCGCCGGCTGCCGCCGGCGAGCCATCCTTCTCGCGCATAGGCCGCCATATGTTTTGTCTGCAAACCCGCCACCTCGTATACCGCTATCGCCACGATGTCGTTCTCGACGGCATCGATCTGCAAGTTCCCCAAAGAAGCATCTACGGTTTTCTCGGCCCAAACGGCGCCGGCAAGACCACGACGCTCAGGCTGGTGCTGGGTCTGCTGACCAAGCAGCAGGGCGAGATCGAAATCTTCGGCAAACGCCTGCAGGACGACCGCTGCGCGATCCTGCGCCGGGTCGGCTCGATGATCGAAAGCCCGTCGTTCTACGATCATCTGAGCGCGCGCGAAAATCTGTTGCTCTTGCAGCGAATCCTGCACTGTCCGCGGCAGCGCATCGACGACGTACTGGCCCTGGTCGGGCTTGCGGATGTCGGGCGCAAGCGTACGGCGCAGTTTTCGCTCGGCATGAAGCAGCGGCTCGGCATCGCCATCGCGATACTGCACGAGCCGGAATTCGTGATCCTCGACGAGCCGACCAACGGCCTCGATCCGGGCGGCATCGTCGAAATGCGCGAACTGCTGCAGCGGCTCAATCGCGAGCGCGGCGTCACCCTGCTCGTGTCGAGCCATCTGCTCGCGGAGGTCGAGAAGCTCGCGACCCACGTCGGTATCCTGCATCGCGGCCGATTGAGATTTCAGGGAACCCTGCGCGAACTGTGCGAGCGCCAGCGCGGACTGCAATCGACCGCGTTGCGCACCGGTGACGACCGCGCTGCGGCGACGATCCTGATGCAGCACGGATGCCGTGCAAGGTCGACCGAGCGGGGCCTTCTCCTTCCTGCGCTCGACGATGTGGCTGTTGCAGCGATTGTCCGCGACGTGGTGCGTGCGGGCATCGGCGTCCACGAAGTCGCCGCTGTGCGCGGTGACCTCGAAAGCATCTTCATGGGCATGGTCGAAGACGTCGGCGTGAAGGAGGCCGCATGACCGCGACATTTTTCGACGTACTGCGCGGCGAGTGGTTGAAGCAGCGCCGCAGCCTGGCGATGTGGATGGTTGTTGCCGGTGCATTGTTCACGCCGGCGATCATTCTCGCGCTGCGTTTGCTGCGCTATCGCGAGCTGCCGGCGTTGCACGCGAGTGCCGACTATTGGACGCGGCTATGGCACAGCGCCTGGGAATCCTCGGCGGTGTTCTTCTTGCCGATGGGCGCCGTGCTCGCGACCAGCCTGATCGTGCAGATCGAATTTCGCAACAACGCCTGGAAGCAGGTACACGCGCTGCCGGTGAGCAAAGCGACGATCTATTTCTGCAAACTCGCGATCATATTGTCGATGCTGTTGCTGTTCGTCGCCTTGTTCAGCGTGGCGACTTGGCTGACCGCAGCGATACCGGCAGTGATCGTGCCGGGCTTGCAGATGCCGATCGCCCCGATTCCGTGGCGCGACTTTGTGCTCGACGATTTCGGCTATATCGCCGGCTGCCTGCCGATCGCGGCATTGCAGTACGCCATCGCGCTGCGCTATCGCAACGCCATGGTGCCGATCGGCGCCGGCTTCCTGCTCTGGGTCGGAACACTTGGAATGTTGTCGACGCGCTGGGCTTCTTTGAGCCCTTATTCTGTGACCATGCTCCAGTACATCGGCGAGGGCAGCGAGCGCAAAATACCGGCGCCGGCATTCGACATTCACGCGACGGCACTGGTGTATTTCGCGATCTTCGTCATTGCCGGCTATGTGCTGTTCGCCACGGCCAGACAGAAAGGCTGAAGCCAAACGCAGCTAGTTCGGCACGGGTTCGTCGGCGGTAGTGGGACGACGCACGCTCAGCGCCGTGCCCGCCGCTGCTACCACGATCGCGCCGATTGCCAGCCATTGCATTGGGCCCAGGTGTTCGCTCAGCAACACCACGCCGGCGAGCGCGGCGATCGCCGGCTCCAGGCTCAGCAGGGTGCTGAACGTGCGCGCCGGCATGCGCGTCAGCGCGACCATTTCGAGCGTGTACGGCAGCGCCGAGCTGAGCACGGCGACACCGAAGGCATAGGGCAGCAGATCGATCGAGAACAGAGCCGTGCCGGCCTGGGCGAAGCCTGCGGGGATTGCCACGAGTGCGCCGATCGACGTGCCCAGGGTGACGGCGTTCGCGCCGTAAGCGGCGCCGGCCTTCTGTCCGAGCACGATGTAGATCGCCCAGCCCACGCCGGCGGCGAGCGCGTACATGACGCCGATCGGATCGAGCGATTTTTCTACGTCGCCGAGCGGCAGCAACAGGATCAGTCCGACCACGACGAGCGCGACCCAGACGAAGTCGATCAGACGGCGCGAGTGGAACAAGGCGAGCGCGAGCGGGCCGGTGAATTCCAGCGCCACGGCGATGCCGAGCGGAATCGTGCGCAGCGACATGTAGAACACGAGGTTCATCACGCCGATCGCAAGGCCGTAGCCCCAGAGCGCGCGCAGATTCGGCTTCGCCGGCGCCGATCGCCACGGTCGCCGCAGCAGTATGAGAAGCACCGCGCTGAGGCCGAGCCGGTACGCGGTCGCCCCGGCCGCGCCGACCGCCGGGAACAGGTGCTTGGCCAGGCTTGCACCGCACTGGTAGGACACCATGGCGACGAGCAGCGCGCCGATGGCGACGAGAATGGGGGCGGAGCCGGAACGTGCAGACATGGGGCGAGCGGAATGGATCAGAGGGGCGAATCGGATGATGCCTGGGTTGCCGGCTTCGGGTCACGCGGGAAAGGGCCCGCATTCTCACGTTGCTGACAGGTTCTGTCAGCAATCGCGAGGCTTCTTAAAGTTTCTTTCACGTTGAGTTCTTTGAGGCTTATGCTGCTGTGCAGCATAATGACGTCATGGAAACGATTTCTACTGTGCAAGCCGCGGTGCCCGCCGTGGCCGTATCGCCGCGCCATCGCGTCTTGATCCTGACCGCACTGACTCTCGGCGGCTTCGCCATCGGCACCAGCGAGTTTTCCGCGATGGGCCTGATGCCGGAGATGGTGAAGAGCTTCGGCGTCACCGAGCCGCAGGTCGGCCACATCATCAGCGCATATGCGCTCGGCGTCGTCGTCGGTGCGCCGCTGCTGGCGATTCTCGGCGGACGTCTGCCGCGCCGCGCGCTGTTGCTCCTGCTGATGGGCTTCTACGCGCTCGGCAATCTCGCCAGCGCTTCGGCGCCGGACTATGTGAGTATGATGCTGGCGCGCTTCGTTGCCGGCCTGCCGCATGGCGCCTACTTCGGCGTTGCCGCGCTTGCCGCGGTGGCGATCAGCAAACCCGAGGAGCGCGGCAAGGCAGTGAGCCTGACCATGTTCGGGTTGACCATCGCGATCCTCGTCGGCAATCCGGTGGCGACGTGGATGGGGCAGACCGTCGGCTGGCGCTGGGCCTTCGTGATGGTGTCGGCGGTAGCCGTGGTCACGCTCGTATTGATCGCGGCGTTCATGCCGCGCGACCGCGCCGAAGCGCCGAAGCATCCGCTCGACGAGTTGCGCGCGTTCAACCGCCTGCCGGTATGGCAGGCACTGGCGATCGGCGCGGTCGGTTTCTCCGGTTTGTTCTGTGTATTCAGCTATCTCGCGCCGACCATGCTGCAGGTGACGAAGGCGCCGCCGGCGCTGATTCCGCTCGGCCTTGCCGGCTTCGGCCTCGGCGGTGTGATCGGCAACTTCGGCGGCGGCATGTTGTTCGACCGTCTGCGCTTTCGCGCGGTGCCGGTGATCCTGCTCGGCGCGGCGGCGATGCTGTTGTTGTTCCCGCTCATGGCGGGTTCGCTGTGGACCCTGCTGCCGATCACGGTGGCGATCGGCATGCTCGGCGCGCTCGGTCCGGTGCTGCAGACGCATTTGATGGACGTGGCCGGTGAGGCGCAGACGCTTGCGGCCGCTTCGCATCACGCAGCATTCAACGCGGCGAACGCGCTCGGTCCGGCGCTCGGCGGCATGGCGATCACGGCGGGCTGGGGCTGGACTTCGACCGGCTACGTCGGTGCGACGACGGCACTGCTCGGCACGCTGATCTATCTCTGGGCCGCCGCTACGTTGCGCCGGCCGCGCACGGAGGCATGTCCTGCGGTTTGATCCGAATACGCCGGCAGCGGTGGTGCAGGACCGCCGCTGCTGTTCGACTCGAACTTTTTTTGCGATGCGCCGGTTTTTCGTGGCGCTACCCGCGCGCGTTGCGCCGCCTTCGATTCCGATACGCGCCGACGCCGATCAGGCAACCGAGTAAGCCCATCGTCCACCGGTTCAGCGCGGGCGCGGCGACCGTGGGTGCCGGCGCGGCGCTGACTTGCTGCGTTTGACTGATCGAAGCAGCGGCGCTGTTTCCGTCGCCCGAGTAGTTCGCGGTGATGGAGTGGTTGCCTTGGCCGAGAGCAGTCGTCGAATAAGAAGCCACGCCGTTGCTCAGCGCGATCATGGCCAAAATCGTCCCGTTGTCGCTGAACGTGACCGAGCCGGTCGGCGGGCTCGAAGCCTGAGGCGTCGGGCCGTTTGTGTTCGCCGCCGATGCCGACGCCGCTTTGGCCGTCGGTGCTTCGCTCGGCGCGACGGTGGATGCGGTTACGGTGAACGTCACCGCCTGGCCGAGCATCGACGGGTTCGGCGAGCTGGTCAGGGTCAAACGAGTCGTACTGAGCGTGACCGCGAGGGCCGCGTTCGCGCCGCTCGCAGAGAAGTTCGCGTCGCCCGCATAAGCTGCGGTCAAGGTCAGGCTGCCCGATCGCGACGGCGTCAAAATGCACGAGACCGCCGGCAACGCGATCGTGCAACGGTCGGTCGAAGCGTCGCCGCCATCGCTTATGCCGATGGTTCCGGTCGGCACGCCCGTGCCCGGACGCATCACCGCCAAGTTAGCGCTGACGCTCACACTGCTTCCCGCGCGGATCGACGCGGAGGCCGGCACGATGCTCAGCGTCGTCGCCGCCTTCTCCACGGTCTGCGTCAACGAGCCTTGCGACATCAGGTTGTTCGTGTCACCCGAATAAGCCGCGGCGATCGTGTTCGCGCCGACTGCGAGGGTTGCCGTCGTGCAGATGGCTTCACCGTTGTTCAAGATCGCTGCGCTGCAGCCGTCGATCGGCACGCCGCTCGCGCTGAAGGCGAGGTGCCCGCCGGGCGTCGGGTTGCCCGTCGCCGCGGATACCGTGGCGGTGAACGTTACGGCCTCGCCGTACGTCGACGGATTGCGGCTCGCTGTCAAAGCGATACTGCTGCCAGCCGCGTCGACCGTCAGACTGCCCGTGCCGTCGCTGCTGTTGAAATTGACCGCCGCGGCGGTGTCCGGGACATAGGTGGCGGTCAGCGTCTTGGCCCCGGCGCTGCTCGGAACGAGTGCGCAACTCGTTGCCGGCAGGACGATCGTGCAGTGGTCGCTGGTGCCGGTGCCCCCGTCGCTGATCGCGATCCTGCCGCTCGGACTGCCTGCGCCTGGGAGAGCGACGGCGACCGTAGCGCCGATGCTGATCGGGCTGCCCAGGGCGATCGATCCGGGTGATGCCACACTCACCACGGTCGTCGCCTTCGCCACGCTCACGGCTGCGGGCGTCGGACCGGTCGATCCGCTCGTGTTCGCATCGCCCGAATAGGTCGCGCTGATCGAATGCGCACCGGACGCAAGGCTTGCGACCGCGCACTGGGCGTGGCCCGCGGATAGCGCGACCGCGGCGCAGCCGGGAAGCGTCGTCCCGGCGTCGGTGAAAGCCACCGTGCCGCTGGCTTGTGAATTCGCCGAGGCCACCGAGGCCGTCAACGTCGTCGCCTGCCCGTACACGGTGGACGTCGGCGCTGCGGTCAGCGCGAGCGTGCTCGGCGCCGGCTCGATCGACAGCGTGAACGTCTGCGCGGCGTCCGCCCCGATCGCGTTGTGCGCAGTCAGATGCAGCACATGGCTGCCGACGGTGCCCGGCGCGGCCGTGCCCGACAGAGTCGCCGTGCCGTCGCCGTTGTCGGCGAAAGCGATTCCGTTCGGCAAGGTGTCGTCGGGAGACAACGCGAGACTCGCCACGGGTGCGCCCGTGGACGACACGGTGAAACTGGCGAAGTTCGCCACCGTGAAGGCCACGCCGTCGGCGCTCGTGATCGCCGGTGCGTTGCCGATCGTCACGCTCTGTGCCACTTCGGCGGCAGGCTCGTACTGCGAATCGTCTCCGGGCTGGTTCGCCGCAATCGTGCAAAGACCGGTGCCGACGATCGTCACCTGGGTGCCGCTCAGCGTGCACACGTCGGGCGTCTTCGACGAATACACGATCGGATTGCCCGAGTTCGGCGATGCGCTCGCGGCCGGCGGATTGATCTGGAAGCTGCCGTTCGCGTACGCCTGTTGTGCGGGTGTCTGCGCGGGAAAGGCGAGGGTCTGTTGAAACGCCGTCTGCACGAGCGGCCCGGCGATCGCCGGAAATCCCGCGGCCGATATCGTGTAGTCGGTGTGGACGAGCGGCGGCGTGGCGGTCGATGGCACCTTGAACGTGACCGTCAAAGCGCCGGGCTTGAATGCCCCTGCCGCCAACGGATCGCTGAGAAGGCAACTGATCGTGCCGGCGATGCCCGCGGGCGGTGTCGTACAGCTCGCTCTCTCGGAAATGGAAAGCGAGCCGAAGGCGAGGCCGGCAGGCGTCGGAATCTCGATGCTTGCCGCGCCGACGACATTCGCGGAGTAGTTGCCGTACGAATAACTGTACGTGATCGTTCCGGCGGCCGAGACCGTCCCGGTCGCCTTGGCCGTGATGAACAAGCTGCTGCTGCCCGACGCGGTGGGACTGGAATCGACGTAGACCTCGCCCACGTGACTGCCGAGCGAGCATCCCGCGGCGACGATCGTCACCTTGATTTGATCGCCGAGGTTGAGCGCCGGCGTGCCCGGTGCGATGTCGATCGGCTCCCAGTTCAAATATCCGTACGAGGTGCCACCGACGTTCAATGTCTTCCAATAGTTCGGAGCCGTATCCGGCCCGTAGAACATGCGATAGAGCGGCTTGCCCGTCGTGAGATTGGTGATGTCGACGAAGGTGTACGGCTGTTGGGTGGGCAGATGCGCGGGATTTTCCAGCACCGGCGCGATCGCGAAACGCACATGGATCAGGCCGTCGTGCGGGTCGACGTCGGCGACCGTCATCGTTCCGGTCTGTTCGAGCACGTTGACGTTTTGATTTTTGCCGCTCTGGTTGATGACCGCCGCACCTTGTCCGAGCAGCGGCCAGCGGAAACTGGCGCCGGAGCCGAGCAACGGGTCGGTTTGCGAGCGGCTGCCGGCGTTGGTTCTCGCCGTGACCGTCAGCGCGGCGGGAGCCGCATGTCCGTTTATCGCGACCTGCAAATTCAGGTCGGCCAAGCTGCGCACCGGCAAAGTGATGCCCGGGTTGAGAAAAGATTTCACCGTCCACGATGGCGGCGGTTCGTTGTTGACGCCGGTCTCGAAGTCGGCATTTGAAAGCGCGGCCTGCGCCGTCGACGCTGCGAGGCATGTCGACACGAGTATGACGGCCCCTTGAAGCAAACGTTTCACGTAGTTCCCCCTGAATGAACCAAGCCCAGAAAAAATTCCCCGTTTTGAGCTGCGCCCGAAGCGGAAAAGCACGCTGCCCCGAGTCGGATGCTCTTTGCCCACGCCGACGCAATACCGGGCCATCCGTGTCGGACCGACACGGAGGCGCGCGACGAAGGCGATAGCCACCTGCACAGGACTCGGCCGGAGATTCCCCTAACCTGCGCGAGCTGCATGCGGCGGCGCGACTATACGTGAGAGCGGTGCGCGGGCATATACGGCGTTCTTCGTGAACGTGGCGCAAGGAGGATCGTGGCGAGCGGGATGCGCAAAAATGGAACGAGATCACAAGTGCGTGAGGTGTCGTGGCGCCGCACGAATGTTAGAGTCGAAGGTCCGCAGTCTTTAAGTGAGTCGAACCTTTGAACACCACGACATATCCCATCGGCACGCCTGGGCATCCCTGGGGTAGTGCCGAGGTCGCTACCTGGCTTGCGAGCCAGACGCGCAGGCGCAGTTACGAGACCGATGTACTGAGCGCGATCGATCGTCTGCGCGAACGCTTCGACGTGGCCGAGTACGGCCATCTCGACTATGCGCCCGACAGTTATCCGCTGTTCGCGATCCGCAACCGCGGCTGGCGCGAGGATCTTCCATACGTGCTCGTCACCGGCGGCGTGCACGGCTATGAAACCAGCGGCGTGCACGGCGCTTTGCAATTCGTCGACACGCGCGCCGCGGACTATGCCGGACGCGTCAACCTGCTCGTCGCACCGTGCATCAGCCCGTGGGCCTATGAGCGAATTCACCGCTGGAATCCGCAGGCGATCGATCCGAACCGTTCGTTCCGCGAGAACAGCCCGGCTGCCGAGTCGGCCGCCTTGCTGCGCCTCGTTGCACCGCTGCGCGATCGTTTTCTTCTGCACATCGACCTGCACGAAACGACAGACACCGACGAATCCGAGTTTGGTCCCGCGCTGGCCGCGCGCGACGGTAAAGACTTCAAGCCCGAAGGCGTGCCCGACGGGTTCTATCTGGTCGACGATGCCGCGCGCCCGCAGCCTGAGTTCCAGCAGGCAGTGATCGCTGAGGTCGCTAAGGTCACCCACATCGCGCCGGCGGACGAGAAGGGTGAGATCATCGGTTCGCCTGTGATCTCGCCCGGCGTGATCGAATATGCGTTGTCCCATCTCGGTCTCTGCGCAGGCATTACCAATGCGCCATACAAGACCACGACCGAGGTTTATCCCGACAGTCCGCGCGCGACACCCGAACAGTGCAACGCCGCGCAGGTGGCAGCTGTCTGCGCGGCGATCGACTACGTGCTGGCGCATCGCAAGTAGATTTTCGGATAAGGGGATTCAGCGTGCGATTTCTCGACTGCATCCCATGTATCGCCCGCTCCGGACAAGTTCCGGAGCGGGCTCCGCTCGCGCCATCGGGGGTGACTAAAATATTGCCGACGGCGGCTTGTGGTTAGTCGCCGAGACGATAGCTCACCGGCACCTCTACGCTGGCGACGACAGGGCGGCCGTCGTGCAGCGCGGGCTCGAACTTCCAGCGGCGCACTTCGGCGGTCGCGGCGCGATCGAGAGTCTTCGAACCACTGTGGCGGGCGATACGCGCGTCACTGACGCGGCCGTTGACATCGACCTGGGCAAGCACAAGCACGGTGCCTTGCTCATGCGCACGCAAAGCCTGCACCGGATACGCCGGGTTCGGACGGCGCAGCAGGGCGGCCTGACGGTCGTGAGTTCTGGCGTCGCCAGCAGAAACAGGCTTGGTGGCCTTCGCCACCAGCCGATTCGTCGGCTTGGTTTTCGCTGCAGGTTGCTGCGCACGCTTGTCGCCCATGGCAAGCGCAGCGGACTTGCTTGCTTCACCGGTCATCGTGGGCTGAGGCGTTTCGGTTGTGGTTGCGGCGGCGTTGTCCGTCGTCGCCTGAGATACCGGCGAAGTGCCTTCCGGCGACACGATCGGGGTTGCGATCGGTGTTGCCGTCGAGCCGATGTTTACTCCGTCCTGCTGGCCCTGGTGATAGAAGAACCAGGCATTCGCAGCGAATGCCACGGCGATCAGTCCCACGATCAGCGGATACCGGCTGCCCTGGGAAGCGGAACCTTCCTGCGGCATGTTCGCGTGGGCTACGGATTGTTCGGATTGAGCCATGTTAGCGTCTCCTCTCGAATGGGATGCCGCGCGGACACGGCATTCCCGGCAATTCGAGCTTGGCACGCGTGCACCGCAGCAAAGGTTTGCATTCTGTTATCGGCGTTCGCTCCGTTCAGGTTCGGTTTGTAGAACGGCTCGCGACCGTTTCTTGCGGACGCGAGCCGTTTCAAGTAGGGCATGGGCGCGAGGTGATCAGTGCCGCGTGCGATTTCGGCCCGCGGTCGGGGTCATTTCCACGCTCAGCGTGAAGGCGCGCATCTCGTCGGGATGAATCGCGCCGACGCCGACCAGGCGTCGCGCGATTTCCTCGCCGCGTTCGTTGCGGATCGTCAGCACCATCGAATACTCCCAGGCGCTGCTTTCGGCATTGCGAAAGCTGCCTTCGACGCGCAGCGGCGTGATCGCCTCGGCACCCTGCGCATCGCCTGCGGCCGGCGGCGCGCCGTAGCGCAGATGATGCTTGCACGACGGACACACCGTCGCGCTGTCGAGGATGGTTTCCCTGCAGTGCGGACAAGTGCGCGTCGCGCCGGGCAGGCCCGCGCGCGGGCCGCTCACGAGGCCGTGCCGTTGGCGGTCTTGGGCGCGGCGGCGGTCTTCTCGTCGCCCCAACCGAACTCGGCGTGGCCGCGCATGCGCGAACCGGCGGCGACGGTCAGGGTGGCCGCCTTGAGATCGCCGGTCAGCGCGCCGCTTTGAGTGAGTTCGACATGCTGGGCCGCGTCGATGTTGCCGACGAGCTCGCCGGCGATAACGACTTTCTCGGCGCGCACGCTGCCGGTCACGTTCGCGCGCGGATCGATCGACAGATCGCCATGCACGTTGATGTCACCCTTGAAGCGGCCGGCGACGCGCACGTGCCCGGCGCCTTCGATCTTGCCTTCGATGGCGATGTCGGGCGCGATCAGCGATTCGGACTTCTCCGCCGCGCGCTGCGGCGGGCGCACCGGGGTCTGTACGGCGGCAGGGGCCGGTTCGGTTTTTGCTTCCGGCGCGGCGACCGGCGCATCGAAGCGAGTGGGGTTGACGGGCTCCGGCGCAAAGGCCGGGGAAGGGGACTGCTTGGGCTGATCTTTCCACAGTGCCATGGGGCGCTCCTGGTCGAGGTGTGCTGACGTCCCGGCAGCGGCGTTCGATCGCCCCCTGCGCTGTCCGGTGCCTGGAGATTACGCGATTCGACCGGAGAAAAAAGGAAATTCTCGTTAAAATTCCTTGCAAGTCTTGGGCTTGCGTACTGTTCCGTACGCTGGATTCACGAGTTTGCCGATACGCCGCGCGTACGCGGAAGCCGGCAAAAAGCCGAACCGATCGCGTTATTGCTCAACCTGCGAAATCCTCACAACCGTTAAACTTCGCCCATGCCCGGACAAATGTCTTTCGGTGGCTTCGCGCCAGCAGAACCGACCGATCGCCTGTTCTTCGCGATCTTCCCCGATGCAACGGCGAGCGCGGCGATCGCGCGGCTGGCGCTCGAGATCGGCCAGCAGCACGGCCTGCGCGGCAAGCCGCTGCAGGTCGATCGCTTCCATATCACTTTGCACCATCTGGGCGACTACGCCGAATTGCCGACGAGTCTGATCGACGGCGCGGCGCTCGCGGCCAAGCGCATCATCGCGGCGCCGTTCGACGTCGCCTTCGATCGTGTCGCCAGCTTCGCCACGCGTGCGGAAAAGAAACCCTGCGTCTTGCTCGGCGAGGACGGCGACTCGCCGCTGCGCCGATTGCGCAAACTGCTCGGCGAATGCTTGATCGAGACCGGGCAGGGCAAACACGTCACGCGCGATTTCACTCCGCACGTGACCTTGCTTTACGACCGCGAGCTGCTGCCTGCGCAGGCGATCGGGCCGATAAGCTGGAACGTGCGCGAATTCGCCCTCGTGCACAGCCTGCTCGGCAAGACCGAGCATCGGATTCTGCAGAGGTGGACCCTGCGCGACTGAACTGTGCGGCAATCGGCCGGCACATTGTGATCGCCGTTCGCGGTCCAACGCTGCACTGCGAACGGAAGCGGATTCAAACGGAAGTGCTTCGCTTTATCACGCCGCCCGAGGAACGCGTCGGTGCGTTTCAAGCGGACGCTCAGCTCGTGCTCTTCCCGTGGGGCGGTACTTGACCGATTGAAGAAGCGCCGGAAGCAGACTCCGGCGCCTGTTCTGTTCTCGCGACGAGCGGCTCAAGGCGAACTCGATGTCGCTCGCGACGACTCACTCCATGCGCACGGACTCGCCGTGCTTGACCACGTACAGCGGCTTCTCGGTTGCGCGCACATTCTTGAGCACGTCGCCCGGCACGGCGACGATGTCGGCGTACTTGCCGGCTTCGAGCGTGCCGGTGTCCGCGTCGATGCCGAGCAGCTTGGCCGAGCCGATGCTGCTGGTCATCAGCGCCGTGGCGGGCGTCATGCCGAGCGCGACGAGATCGCCGAACTCCTCGGCGTTCTTGCCGTGCGGATACACTGCGGCATCGGTGCCGAAGGCCATCAGCACGCCGATCTTCAACGCGTTCTTCATCATGTCGGTGTGCGCGGTCGCCGCGGCGCGCGCCTTGCCGGCGATCTTCGGCGGATACGTGTCGGCTTTCGCCAACACCCATTCCTGGGTCATGCGCGTCGGCACGAGATAGACGCCTTTCTGCTTCATCAACTGCAGCGTCGCCGGAGTCAGGAAGCTGCCGTGCTCGATCGAGTCGACGCCGGCTTCGACCGCGAGCTTGGCGGCGAGATCGCCGTGCGCGTGCGCGGCGACCTTGCGGCGCCAGGCATGTGCTTCGGACATGATCGCCTTGAGTTCTTCCGGCGTGAGCTGCGGCACGTCGACCGGATCGGCTTCGGAGAGCACGCCGCCCGAGGCGCAGATCTTGATCACGTCGGCGCCGTACTTCATTTGTTCGCGCACCGCGGCGCGGCATTGTTCGGGGCCGTTGCACACGCCTTCGAGGATGCCCGACGGCTTCACCTTGTCGGGCGGCATCGGCGAGGAGTCGCAATGGCCGCCGGTGGAACCGATCGCGTGCGCGGCGACCAGCATGGTCGGGCCTTCGGCGATGTGCTGGTTGATCGCGTTGCGCAGGGCGACGTCGACGAAATCGCTGGCGCCGACTTCGCGCACCGTGGTCACGCCGGCGCGCAGGGTTGCGCGCGCGTTGCGCTCGGCATGGAACGATTGCTCGACCGGGAAGCGCAGCATGCCTTCGTAAAAGCCCTGCGCCCAATCGTCGTTGTGGTCGGAAGCGATGTGCGTATGCGCGTCGATGAAGCCCGGCAGCAAGGTGGCATCGCCGAGATCGACCACTTTGGCGTCGGCCGGAATCGCCGCATTCGCGCCGACCGCGGCGATGCGCTCGCCCTGGACGACGACGATGCCCGGCGAGACCAGCGCTCCGCTGCGTCCGTCGAATAGATGGGCGGCCTTGAGCACGAGCGGTTTAGGCGCGGGCGCTTTGGCGGCGGGTGCCTGGGCCTGTGCGGACAAGGCGAGCAGCAGGCCGGCGGCCAGCGATGCGAATCGGTATTTCATTTCTTACTCTCCCCCAGCGGTGGTGTCGAATTGGTCTCGAAGAAGTATATGCGGATTCGCGCAAGCGCCCGCCGTGCGAAACGCGTGCACGATCACGAATTCGCGAGTGCTGCAGATCTAACGCGGTGGCGGGGTCGTGCGCACCATGCGCAACTCGACGGTGTCCTTGCTGCCGGGTGTTACCGGCACGCTCGTGTCGGTGACGAACCAGACATGGCCGTCGGCGTCGGTCAGGGTGGCGAACAGGGCGTAGCTCATGTTCGGCTGCAGCTTGGCCGGGTCGTAGTCGAGTGTGAACTTGTACGGCGGCCCTTGCGGATGCTCGTAGCGCTGCCGCGCGACGACCGCCAGTGGCGTATCGGCGAGGCGCGTATTGACGAGCTGCACGTCGAGGGCGATATCGGGCGGCAGCGCGATGCGTTCGACGTAGTAGGCGCTGCCGTGAATCTGCGCCGCCGAGCGATTATCGGTTGCCGAAGGCGACGTGGCGGCGCAGGCGGACACCAGCAAGGCGCTTAAACCGGAAAGCGGGACGAGGCGGATGGACATGGCGTACTCCTGCGGAAATCTTGCGACCTTGCAGCGCGCCTGTCATGCCGGATTTCCACGGCGAAAATCAACCGCGGGCGCGGCCGGATTTTCAGCCAACATACACGTTTTCGGACTACCATCGGAAGCACAGGGAGCAAGGAGAGTGCCATGAACGTGATTCCATTCGTGTCGTCGAAGACATTCGCCGGCGTTTTGACCTGTGCGCTCGCGGTGACGCTGGCGGGCTGCGGCAGCTCGACGCCGAACAACGCGGCGCAGAATGCGCCCGCACAGAACCCGCCGCCGGTGCAGCAGGCGCCGAATTCGCCGCCGTCGATGTCGGTTGCGGAATTGACGGCGCCGGCGAATGCACCCGCGCCGAACGCGCCGCCGAATGCTCCGCCCAACGCGGCTGCAGGCGCGCCGCCGCCGCCGAACAATGCCGCGTCGAATGTGCCCCCGGTGCAGCAGGGCACCTTGGCCTCAACCGGCTACGCGCCGCGGCCCGGTTCTGCACCGCCACCTCCGCAGCAGCAGGACAGCGGCGAGTACGCGCAAGTGATCAGCGTGACGCCGCTCAGCGGTACGCAGCACGTCTGTACCGATCAGACCGTGACCGAACGGCGTCCGCAGTCGGACAATCATCAAGTCGCCGGCACGGTGATCGGTGCGATCGCCGGCGGCGTCATCGGCAACCAGGTCGGCGGCGGCAACGGACGCAAGCTGACCACGGTCGCCGGCGCGATCGGCGGCGGTATCGCCGGCAAGAAGATCCAGGAAGCCAATCAGAACAACGACACGGTGACGCGCGTGGTCAAGCGCTGCCGCGATGTCGTGCCGGGCAAGGACGCGCCGCAACTTTACGACGTGGTCTATGCGTATCAGGGCCAGAACATGCACGTGAAGCTCGACTACGATCCCGGCAATCGCATCGCCCTGCCAGTGCGCGGTTTACAGTAACGGGGTGAGAAAACCGTCCGCTTCGCCACATCGAAGTGGACGCTGCAAATCGGTTGTCGGATGCGCGGCGAATATGCCGCCGCGCATCTATGCCATTAGTCATGGTTCGTAGACGCTTTCGACGCGGGCGAACTATCATCGACGCTCGGTCAACTCACGGGAGCGTCATGAAAACACTGCTTGCAACCGCCATCGCGCTGGCGATTTCCACCGCCGCCATCGCCGCCGATCCTCCGGCCGCGGGCAAATCCGCCTACGCGCCGACCTTCGACCCGAAGCGGCTGTCGGCAGAAGTGAAGACGCTCGCCTCGGACGAGTTCGAAGGCCGCGGTCCGGCGACGCCGGGCGAGACCAAGACGGTTGCCTACGTGATCGAGCAGATGAAGGGCGCCGGCCTCTCGCCGGGCGGCGATCTCAAGGACGGCAAGCGCGAATGGACCCAGGCCGTGCCGCTGCTGCGCGCCGAGATCAAGGGTGCGCCGAAACTGTCGCTCGACGTCGGCGGCAAAGTACAGAGCCTGACCCAGGGCTCCGAGATCGCCGTGCGCGCGCCGCTCGACGGCGCCAAGTCGGTCGACATCGCCAAGGCACCGCTGGTTTTCTGCGGCTACGGCGTGACGGCGCCCGAGCGCAAGTGGGACGACTTCAAAGGCATCGACCTCAAGGGCAAGATCGCCGTGGTGCTGATCAACGATCCGGATTTCGAGACCGGCGTCGGCGATTTCGGCGGCAAGGCGATGACCTATTACGGCCGCTGGACCTACAAGTACGAAGAGGCCGCGCGCCGCGGCGCTGCGGGCCTGCTGATCGTGCACGAGACCGACCCGGCGTCCTACGGCTGGGCGACGGTAAAGAATTCGAATACGAACACGATGTTCGACGTGGTGCGCGACAATCCGTCGGCGACTCATCCGAAGCTCGAAGGCTGGATCCAGCGCGACCTCGCCGTTTCGCTGCTGAAGAACGCGGGGCTCGATTTCGACAAGCTGAAGAAAGAAGCGCAGACCCGCGAGTTCAAGCCGGTCACGCTGAAGAACACGACGTTCTCGGCGAGCTATCAGGTCGATTCCAGCGTGATCACTTCGCAGAACATCGTCGGCCGCGTCGAAGGCGCGAAACATCCCGACGAGACCGTCATCTACAGCGCGCACTGGGATCATCTCGGCGTCGGCGAGCCCGATGCCAAGGGTGACAAAATCTATAACGGCGCGGTCGACAACGCGACCGGTACCGCGGCGCTGATCGAACTCGGCCGCGCGTTCGCCCAGGGGCCGAAGCCCGAACGCTCGGTCGTCTTCCTCAACGTCACCGCGGAAGAGAAGGGCCTGCTCGGCTCCGAATACTACGCGTCCAAGCCGCTGTATCCGATTGCGAAGACCGTGGCCGACATCAATATGGACGCGCTCGACCCGAACGGGCCGGCGAAGAACTGGTCGCAGTCGGGCAACGCCCAGTCCGAACTGCTCGACGAAGCGAAAACGTTCGCCAAAGCCGCCGGCCTGAGCTTCACCGTCGATCCGCATCCGGAAGCGGGGCATTTCTTCCGTTCGGATCACTTCCCGTTCGCCAAGCGCGGCCTGCCTGCGTTCTCGTGGGAATCGGGCAACGATCTCGTCGACGGCGGCCTCGAAGCAGGCGAAAAGGCGCGCAAGGACTATGTGACCAACCGCTACCACCAGCCGGCCGACGAATGGCAGGCGAGTTGGGCTTTCACCGGCATGAGCCACGATCTCGGTGTGCTGTATCAGCTCGGCAACAAGCTCGCGAACTCGCGGCAGTGGCCGAATTGGTCGGCGGATTCCGAGTTCCGCGCCACGCGCGATGCGACGGCGAACGACAGAAAGTAACGCAGAGCGGCAGTTTCACGATTCGAACGGCGCGCCCCGGACTCCGGTGCGCGCCGTTTCTTTTTGCGTTGCGCACGGTAAAAAATGCGCGTAGAAGCATTGATTCTGCAAGGGAAACGGGATTTCATATATAGGCGGGCATGAAGTTTGCTTAGGTTTATTCGAATGATTAACCATGCTTACCCTCCCGGCCATATGGACAATGCGAGCCTGAAATGACGGTGCCTCTCGTCGAAACCGCCAGGTTCATGACCCAGGAACGACTCCTGGTCAAGCGCATGCACCTTTTGCGTACGCTCGGCCTCGGCGCAGGTTTCTTCTGCGTCGCCGGCGTGTTCTACGTCAACGGCGCGAACTGGCTGACCTGGATCCTGCTGTTCGCCAACGGGTTTCTCTGGCCGCATTTGGCCCTGCAAATCGCGATGCGCGCGCCGTCGCCGCGCAAGGCCGAAACGCGCAACCTCATCATCGATGCAAGCCTCGGCGGCATGTGGATCGCGCTGATGCAGTTCAACCTGCTGCCGTGTGCGCTGACCGCGGTGATGCTGTCGTTCGACCGCCTGAGCCTCGGCGGATCGAAGTTGCTTGCGCGCACATTCGGCGGCATGGTGCTGACTTGCCTCGTCACCGTTCTCGTGTTCGGCTTCCAATTGAAGCCGGAGACGACGATGCTCGAAATCGCTGCGTCGCTGCCGCTGCTGATCTTTTATCCACTGGCGATCGGGCGCATGCACTATCACCTCGTGCGCACCGTCAACCGGCAAAACCGGCGGCTCGCCCAACTCAACCGCATCGACGGCCTGACCGGCCTGCTCAATCGCAGCAGTTGGGAGGACAAGGCGCTGGAGATTCTGCGCCGGCATCAGCGCCTGGGCCTGCCGGCGGCGCTGCTGATGATCGACATCGACCACTTCAAGCAGATCAACGACGAGTACGGACATCTGACCGGCGACGAAGTGATCCGCGCCGTCGCCGGCATTATCCGCCGCTGCATCCGCGACGTGGACGTGCCGGGCCGCTACGGCGGCGACGAATTCGGCATCGTCCTCGTGCAGACCGTGCCGGAGACGGCCAAGATCATCGCCGAGCGCATTCGCCTGAGCGTGCTCGCCGGCGAGCCCGACGGCATTCCGGTGTCGATGTCGACGGTCAGCATCGGCATCGCCACCAACGACGACGGCATGAACGACGCACGCGCCTGGGTCAAGCGCGCCGACGTGGCCCTGCTCGAAGCCAAGGCGCACGGGCGCGATCGCGTCGCCATCGCCAATTGACCGGCGCGGCCGGCGATAAGCTGCATTCATCGACGGATGCGGATACTCTCGCGACCTCGTTCGCGGAGCCGCAATGAAATTTCTGCTCACCGGTCTGTTCGGCCTCGCTGTCGCCATGCAAGCGCATGCCGATCCGCGCGCCGACGTGCAGCGCGCCTTCGGCCAGGTCGTCGATGCGGGCGGCTTCCGCGGCTATGCACAGGGGCGATTGTTCGGTCCCGCGTTGCCGGCAATGAGCGGCCAAATCGAAGTGGTGTTTCCTGACCGCATCCACGCGAGCACCGACGAGATGGAATTCGTCGCCATCGGCGAGCAGGCCTGGATCAAGGCGCTCGGCGTGTGGAGCGCGGTCGACCGCTCGCTCGTGCCGGTGACCGCGTTCGACATGGGCGCGATGCGTCGCGCGATTGCGACGGTCCACGATGCGCGTATCGAAGGTGCGTCGAAAACCAGCCAGTGCGCGGCCCAGGTTTATCGCTTCCGCGCCAGCGGCAAGCTGCCGGGGGCGAATGCCGACGGCGATCTGCGCGCCTGGATCTGCGACGGCAGCGGCCGCATCGCGCGCCTGGAGGCGACCGATGCGCGCAGCGGCGAACGCGTGATTCTCGACTTCGACTGGTCGCGCCGCGCCGCGGTGCGCGCGCCGCAAGGCTGAGCGGCGTTTCCGGCATGCATGGCGAGACCGTAACGGAATCTCTGCTCGCGGCCGACGAGCCGGCTGCGTTCTCGATCGAGAATGCGCAAGGCACGTCGCCGTTTTTCCTTACCTGCGACCATGCCGGGCGGCGCATTCCGCGCAGCCTCGGCGATCTCGGCGTCGCCGCAAGCGAACTCGAACGGCATATCGCCTGGGATATCGGCGCAGCCGGCGTGATGACGCGGCTCGCCGCGCGGCTCGACGCGTTCGCGATCGCGCAGACCTATTCGCGCCTGGTCATCGACTGCAACCGTCCGCTCGACTCGCCGACGCTGATCCCGCTGCGCAGCGAGCGCACCGACATTCCGGGCAACGCCAACCTGACGGCGGCGCTGCGTGAGCAGCGTGTCGGCGAGATCTTCGCTCCATACCATGCGCGCACGGCCGCCGAGCTTGACGCGCGCCGCGAAGTACAGCGGCCCACGATCCTCGTCACCGTGCACAGTTTCACCCCCGTGTATCTCGACGTCGCGCGGCCATGGCAGGTCGGCATTCTCTATCACCGCGATAAGCGGCTCGCGCACGCCATGCTGCGCGTGATCCGCGAGGAAGGGCGTTGGACAGTCGGTGACAACGAGCCGTATTCGGTCAGCGACACGAGCGACTATGCGATCCCGGTGTACGGTACGCAGCGCGGCCTGGCGAACGTCGAACTCGAAATCCGCCAGGATCTGATTGCGGGCGAGGCCGGGCAGGCGGAGTGGGCTGAGCGCGTCGCGGATTGGCTGTCGCAGGCCGTGGCTGTGAGTGCGCTGATCTAGTCGGCGCCACGCTAGCGGGCACCATCGATCGGTCGCGGCATTCGTCGAAGTGCGCTTCGTCGTATGATGCCGATGAGCAACTTTTCAGGAGAGCGAATGTGACCGACGAAATCATCGACAATACTGCACGCCATCGCTACGAACTGACCGTCGACGGCCACACCGCGCACGTCGACTACGAACGCAAGCCCGGCACGATTCGTTTCATCCACACGATCGTGCCCGAACAACTTGGCGGCCGCGGCATCGGCTCGAAACTTGCGCAGCACGTGCTCGACGAGGCGCGCAGGCACGGCGAGAAGGTGATTCCGCAGTGTCCGTTTATCGCTGCATACATCAAGAAGCACCAGGAATACCAAGATCTGGTGCAGGCATGAGCGGCGCGCGCTTCGATGAGCCGAACGTCGCCGGCGGCACGGTCGTCGTCGCCGAGACGGGCGAGGGCAAGTTCACCCAATATCTGCTCGACGGCCGTCATCACTTTGCTGCCGACGAGCCGGTAGCGGTCGGCGGCAATGACACGGGGCCGGGGCCGTACGAACTGCTGCTGATGTCGCTCGGCGCGTGCACTTCGATGACCCTGCGGCTGTATGCAGACCGCAAGCAGATTCCGCTCGAACGCGTGATCGTCCGGCTCAAGCACGCCAAGCGCTACATCGACGACTGCAAGGACTGCGGCGACAAGCCGGTGATGCTCGATCACATCGACCGCGAGATCGAACTGGTCGGAACGCTGAGCGAAGAACAGCGCGCGCGCCTGCTCGAAATGGCCGACAAGTGCCCGGTGCATCGCACGCTGACCTCGAAGATCATTATCGCCACGCGGTTGGCATAAGCCGCGCCGTTCGTCTGCGAAAGGTCCGCGGCGGGGTTGATCTCGACGCCGCCGCGTTGCAACCTTGTGCCTTTCCAGCCGAGGAGTTGTGCATGCGCGCCGTTGTCCGATCGCTTTCTCTTTCCGCGGCCGTTGCCGCGGCGATGTTCGCCGGCCAGGGCAGGGCGCAGACGCCGTCCGCGGACGAAGCCGCGTTCCGCGATCTCTACAAACAGCTCGTCGAGATCAACACGACGCGCTCGGTCGGCAGTTGCACCAAGGCCGCCGAAGCGATGCAGGCGCGCCTCGTTGCCGCCGGCATTCCGAAGAGCGACACGCAGATCCTCGCGCCGCCCGAACGCCCGCAGGACGGCGCGCTGATCGCCGTGCTGCACGGTCACGACAAATTGGCCAAGCCGATCCTGCTACTCGCGCACATCGACGTCGTCGAAGCCAAGCGCGAGGACTGGGAGCGCGATCCGTTCAAACTCGTCGAGGAAAACGGCTGGTTCTACGCGCGCGGCGCCAGCGACGACAAGGCGATGGCGTCGGTGTTTGCCGACAGCCTGATTCGCTACAAGAAAGAAGGCTTCGTGCCGCGCCGGGACATCAAGCTCGCGCTGACCTGCGGCGAGGAAACGCCCGACGTGTTCAACAGCGTCAAATGGCTGACTCAGACCAAACCCGAAGCGCTCAGCGCGGCATTCGCGCTCAACGAAGGCGCGGGCGGCGAACTCGACAAGAGCGGCAAGCCGGTCGCGCTGCAGATTCAAGCCGGCGAGAAGGTCTACCAGGACTTCAAGCTCGAAGCCTCCGACGTCGGCGGCCACAGCTCGCGGCCGACCAAGAACAATCCGATCGCGCACCTGTCGGCCGGCCTGGCCAAGCTTTCGGCGTACAACTTCCCGATCGCGCTCAATCCGGTGACGCGCGGCTACTTCGAGGCGCAGGCGAAGACCGCGTCGCCCGAGGTTGCCGCGGACATGCGCGCGGTGCTCGCGGCCAAGCCCGACGAGGCCGCGGCCGAGCGCCTGTGGGCGATCAATCCGGGCTGGAACGGCACCATGCGCACGACCTGCGTGGTCACCCAGATCGACGGCGGCCACGCGCCGAACGCGCTGCCGCAGCACGTCAGCGCCAACGTCAATTGCCGTATCCTGCCCGGCGTGCCGGTCGCCGAGGTGCAGAAGCAGATCGCCGGTGTGATGGGCGACGACAAGATCACGGTCAAGCCGACCGGCGAGCCCGGCCTGCCTTCGCCGCTGCCGCCGCTCAGCGAGCAGATGATGGAGCCCGTGCGCAAGGTCGCCGAGACGCTGTGGCCCGGCGTCGCGATCGTGCCGACGCAGTCCACCGGCGCGACCGACGGCCGCTTCCTCAACGCGACCGGCGTGCCGACCTACGGCCTCTCGGGCATGTTCCACGACGCCGAAGGCAGCCGCGCGCACGGTCTCAACGAGCGCATCCGCGTGAAGTCGCTGCTGGACGGGCGCAAGTTTCTCTACGAGGTGGTCAAGATCTACGCGAACTCGCCGGGCTGAGCCTCGGTTCACGCCGCGACGGCGCGGGCGGATTGGAGATAAGCGGCGCGCATGCGAGAATGCGCGCCGTTTTGTTTCCTTCGCCCAGGATTTCTCATGTCCGTTTCGATCTACGACGTTTTCGTTCCGACCACGAACCGCGTGTTCGCCAACATGCTGGTGTTCCTGAAGAAAGCCGAGACCTTCGCCGCGGCGAAGAAGATCGATGTCGGCGTGCTGCTCAATTCGCGCCTGGCGCCGGACATGCTGCCGCTGATCAAGCAGGTGCAGATCGCCTCCGACACGGTCAAGGCTGCGGCCGGCCGGCTCAGCGGTACCGAGATTCCTTCCTACGCCGACACCGAAGCGACGCTGCCGGAGCTCGAAGCGCGCCTCGCCAAGACGCTCGAATTCATCAATGCGATCCCTGCGGAAAAATTCGCCGGCAGCGAAAGCCGCGACATCGTCCTGCCGCGCCGCTCGGGCGACGTGCAGATGAAGGGCCTGATCTATCTGCTCAACTTCGTCCTGCCGAATCTCTATTTCCACGCGACGACGCTGTACGCGATCCTGCGCCACAACGGCGTCGAGGTCGGCAAGAACGATTTCCTCGGCAAGCTCGACTGAGTCGGCGTCGCACACTGCCGCCGCTCCCGCGCGTGCGGGGTGTGGCGGCCTGCGGCAGCCGTTCGCGCAAGCGCCATCGCGGGTTCGCACCGGGGTGCTTCAGCTTTTCTTTGCGCTGATCGTGCGACAATTGCGCCATGTTTGATGCAGTCGTGCAGTTCTGGTCGAGTCTCGTTTCGTGGGTCAGCGGGCATGTGGTCGTGCCCGTGCTGTCGTTCCTGCACGTCGGCCAGGCGATGGGCGATCCGAACGACATCGCCGCGGCGGTCATCATCGCCTTTCTCCAGCTCGTCATCATTTCCTGCATCTTCCGTCCGCTGGAGACGTTCGCTCCGGCCGAGGTGTGGACGGACAGAAAGCTGACCAGGATCGACCGCACCTTCACCCTGCTGATGGTGCTCGGGCTGAATCCGTTGTTCGCGTTTCTCGTGCTGACGCCGTTCGCGAACCTGCTCGGCGGTGGTGCCGATGTCGGCGCGACGGCCGAGCCGAGCGGTGGGCTGCTGAGTTTCGTGCCGGGCATCGAGCAGCATCCGTTCATTGCGTTCTTTCTCTACTACATCGTCTACGACCTGACGTACTACTGGATGCACCGTGCCCAGCATGCGATTCCGTGGTGGTGGGCGCTGCACAGCATGCACCACAGCCAGCGCCAGATGAATTGCTGGACCAACGATCGCGGCAGTTATCTCGACGGCGTGTTGCAGTCCTTCGTGCTCGCCTCGGCCGGTCTGCTTATGGGCGTCGACGCCGCGCAGTTCGCCCTGCTCGAACTGGTCAGCGAACTCGTGCAGAACTTCTCGCACACGAATACGCGCATCGGTTTCGGCCGCGTGTTCGAGCGCATCTTCGTCGGCCCGATCTTCCATCGCCTGCATCACATGCGCGTCGATCCGTCGCGGCCGAATCTGCACAACTGCAATTTCGGTCAGGTCATGTCGGTCTGGGACAATCTGTTCGGCACCGCGCTCTATGGCGAACCGATACGCCCGACCGGCGTCGGCGATCCGACCGTCGATGCCGACAACGGCCGCGGCGTCATCGCGATGCAGTGGGGCGCGCTGCGCCGCTTCTGGGGCGCGGTGCGCAGCGTCGACGGCTGGAAGCTGCAGGAGGTCGCGTTCGACGAAAAGGATTTCCATCCGATTCCGGTCGATCACATGGACCTGCATGCTTTCGAGCATGACGAAGCGACTGTTCCGCTGGAGCGGACATCGGCTGTGTAAGCGCGCCGTAGTTCGAGCAGTGTCTTGGTTTGAAGTCCGTTCGCCTTGAGCGTAAGCCCGAAGGGCCGAAGTCGAAAGGCGCTTGAAGGGGCGCTTAGATTTCGTCCGCTGCGCAAGCTACATTCAACGCGAACGCAACCGCGAAATTTCAAACTGAGACGCTGACGAAAGCCGCACAACTTTGCGTCTTTCGCACGCATTGCGGACAATGCACGCTCCCTTCGCGTGAATGCCTCGCATGACCCTGCTCGTTGCCGTGTTCTGGCTGCTCAACGTCACTTTCGACACGGGCGGACATCTCGCCTTCAAGGCCGCGGCGGCACAGCCCGACGCCGGCGACGGCCTCGCTCGCTGGAAAGCGATGGCGCAGCGGCCGTGGATCTGGATCGGCGTCAGCTTCTTCGTCGCCGAGTTCGTCGTCTGGCAGGCGTTTTTGTCGCTGATTCCATTGTCCCAGGGCGTGCTGCTCGGTTCGATCAACATCGTCGCCGTGATGCTGGCCGGGCGCTGGCTGTTCGCCGAGAAATTCACGCCGATGCGCGTGATCGGCAGCACCCTGATCGCGCTCGGCGTCGCCATCGTCGGTCTGGGCTGAGGGAGGAATCGACATGCGCCGTTTTTATCTGATCGGATTCCTCGTGTTGATGACCTTCGACACGCTGACCCAGGTTTGCTTCAAGCTCAACGCCAACCATGCCGGCCCGTTCGTCGCCGATTTCGCCTGGGTCGTGCGCGTGGTCAGCGCGCCGTGGATGTACGTCGCGATCGCCGGCTACATCGGTTCGTTCTTCACCTGGATGACTCTGCTCAAGCATGCGCCGGTCGGTCCGGCATTCGCCGCTTCGCACCTCGAAGTCGTCGTCGTGCTCGTGCTGTCGTACTTCATCTTCGGCGACCATCTTTCCTTAGTCCAATTGTTCGGCAGCGCGGTGATCGTTGCCGGCATCGTCTGCCTCGCCTTCGATCCGCCCGACGAAGGCCACGACGAGCGGCCCAGTGGCTAGCCAGCGATGGCGCGAAGCGCCGCCGACCGCAGGCCTGCCGCCGCGGTTGAGCGACCTGCTGCCGTCGTCCACGCCATCGCTCGCCGAGCGCGCGGCAGAGTTTCTCGGCATCGACGACGTGCAGGTCGAGTGCTCGGGCACCGCGGCGCTCGTCGTCGCGCTGAGTGCCTTGCAGCGGCGTAGCACGCGCCGAGTCGTGATCGTCCCCGCGTACACCTGTCCGCTCGTCGCGATTGCGGTCGCGCATTGCGGGCTCGAACTGCGTCTCTGTGATCTCGCGCCGAACAGCATCGACATGGACCCGGCGGCGCTCGCCGCGCTTTGCGACGAGAACACATTGGCGGTCATGCCGACCCATCTCGCCGGCCGCATCGCCGACGTCGACACCGCAATTGCTTGCGCGCGCCGCGCGGGCGCCTGGGTGATCGAAGATGCGGCGCAAGCGCTCGGTGCGCGGCATAGTGGTAACGACTTCGTCGGCAGCCGAGGCGATATCGGATTCTTCTCGCTTGCCGTCGGCAAAGGCTTGACCACCTACGAAGGCGGCCTGCTGGTCGCGCGCGACCCGTCGCTGCGCGAAGCGCTGCGCCGTTGCAGCGACGAGATCGTTCCGTCCGATGCGGCCTGGGAGTTCAAGCGCACGCTCGAACTGCTCGGCTACTACGCATTTTATCGCCCGGTCGGCCTGCCGCTCGTCTATGGACTGCCGCGTCGTCGCGCACTGCGCGTGGGCCATGCGACCGCCGCGGTCGGCGACGATTTCCCGTTGTCGATTCCGCTGCATCGCCTCGGCGCATGGCGCCAGTCGGTCGGCGCACGCGCATTTCCGCGCCTCGGCGATTTTCAGCGTGCGCTCGCCGAACAGGCGTCGCGGCGCTGTGCGCGACTTGCGCGCATTGCGGGCGTGCAGGTTCTGCGCGATACCGACGGTGCGCAGGGCACGTGGCCGTTCCTGTTGCTAATGCTGCCGACGCGCGAACTGCGCGACGCCGCGCTGGAACGACTGTGGACGAGCCGCCTCGGCGTCAGCCGTCTGTTTATTCATGCGTTGCCGGATTACGACTACCTCGCCACGATCGTGCCGCGTGCCGACGTGCCGAATGCGCGCGATTTCGCCGCGCGCACTTTGACGATATCGAACAGCCTCTGGCTCGGTGACGATGATTTCGAGCAGGTGTGCCGCGAACTTGAACGCGTTATTGCCTGATGCTGTCTGCGCTTCGTACAGCGGAACATTGAAACCGCAGATCCCGGCATGCGCCGGGATCTGCACCGCGAATGCCGCGACTAGAGCTTGTCGTAGTTGAGGATCGCGTTGAACACAAGGCCGTAGTTGCCGATCGTCTGCCCGCGCCAGATCGGATTGGTCGCGAACAGCACGACATGCCCGCGGCCGTAGCGCGCATCGACGACGGCGGCGCGTTCGGCGAGCGCACCCGCGCCCTGCAGCAACCCCGCGATCAGCAGATCGTCGGCCTCGCCGAAGCGCACGACCGTGCGCGGACGCTGATCCGCGGGAATCACCGTGTAGGGGAAGAACGGCCCCGGCCGCGTCTGGTCGCTGTTGAGCGGCGTCGCTTCCCACGGCTTCGGCGACGGCAGTTCGGCCGCCTGCACCGCGCCGCGCGCCTCGGGCTGATCGGTATCGTGCGGACCGCCGCGGCCGGTCGGGCGCTTGCTGTCTTTCGCCGTCGGCAGGTCGTCGCCGGTGAGCAGGTTGCTGAGCTTGAACGACAGGCCGTCGGGACTGTACAGGGCGAATTCTTTCGCATAGCCATAAGTCACCGGATGCGCTTCGTCCACGATCACGCCTTGCAGGATGCTGCCGACGACCTTGAGGTCTTTTGCTGGCGCGACCGACACGCCGGGCGCGAGGCCGACGTCGATCGCGAACTTCGCCGCGTCGCCCGCGGCGAGCAGCAGGCCGCCCTGTTCGACGAAACGCTGCAGATGGGCAAGACCCGATGCGCCGAGGCCGGGGCGGATATCGTCGGTCTCGTCGATGCCCATGTTCGGCGTCAGCGCGGTCTTCTTCCACGGCATCGGATTGCCCCAGAGCGGGAGGCCGTTGAGCACGAGTTGCGAATTGTCGGCGCCGATCGGCGCGAACAGGATCACGTCGTACTTGCCGCGCAGGTTGTCGGCACGCGCAACGGTCTGCGTCGAGATGTAGTCGTAGGGCACGCCGAGCTTGTCGAGCGCCTGGCGCCACCAGCCTTCGGTCTGCGTCGACAGCCAGGTGTGCATCAGAGCGATGCGCGGCGCGCCGATCTTGTGCGCGGCGACGTCGGGCGCGGCGGTGACCGCGTAAGCGTCGAGGCTGAGTTCCTGCAGCTTCGACGCCAGCGCGGCCTGATCGGCCTTGCGCACGATCCACGTTCCCGCACCGAAGCGGCGGCCGGCCGCCTCGAACGGTTTTTCCGCAACGGCGATATCGGCACCCTTGAGCGCATAGCGCAGCGTCATCAGCGCGGTGTCGGCATGATTGTCGATCAGATAGACCGCGCCGCTGCCCTGTACGCCGCCGCGTGCGGGGACCGGCTCGCGCAGCGTTTCCATCGGCGCCTTGAGAATCGCGTTGTCGGTGATGCGCACGACTTCGCTGCCGAACATGTCGCCGAGCGCCCAGGCGGTATCGTCGTACGGATGTTTCTGCGGATCGTCGGGCGCCCAGTACTGGCGGTCGAGCAGGGTGTCGGCGATGCGCGAATAGGGCTGATCCATGCGCACCACGTAGCTGCCCGCGGGGAAAGTGCGTGCGATCGTTTTCGGATTGGTGTCCTTGGCCGACTTGTCGTCCTTCTTCGCCTCGTCCTTGCCGTCATCTTTCGCCGGTGCAGGCACCTGCACGGTGATCGGTGCGGTCGCGCGGCTGACCTCGGCGTGCTGCAACTGGAGCACGCGCAGCAACTGGCGCTGCGCATCGCGATGCACATCGTCTGCCGGCAGCACGTAGGCGGCGGGGCCGGCAGCGGAAGGCTTTTCGATCGAGCGCTTGCCCTTGAGATAGAAATTGCGCAGGAAAGTTTTTTCGTTGTCGGCGAAATAGTTCAACGTCGAGAGCAGCGCGCTCTGCTGGTAGTTGTTGTTGTTGCGCTGCGACCAGAGCACCTTCGGCAGCGGCGGATTCGGCTTGTACCAAGTGCGCGCGTAGTCGCTTGGATCGAGGATGCGCTCGACCGTGTCGGCGCCGGCGTTGCCGAAGGTTTCGTAGAGGCGGCTGATGCCGTTGTGCATCGCCGCCATAAACATCAGATAGCCGGGGCTCCAGGTGTCGAAGTCGCCGTGGGTGAACACGCCCGGCATGCCGAACTTGGTCAGCTCTTGCACGTTGCTCCAGCCGAGCTGCTGCCATTCGCCGACGAGGATCGGATCGACCCAGGCGTTGTATGGGCCGTCGCCGACCGTGTTGTCGTAGAGGAACGGCACCGACTCGTGCAGGTCGTGCAGCACCTGCGCATGCCAGCCGAGATAGGTGTCGAGCACGTTGCGCGACAGATTGAGAGTCAGTCCCATCGCGTCGCGGTTGTTGTCGTGGGCGACGTAGTGGCCCCAGTACATCAGCGGCGGCGGCGTCTTGCCGGGATTCGCGCGATGCCAGTTGTACAGGTCGACCATGCGGTCGCGGCCGTCGGTCTCGACCACGGGCGTGATCAGCACGATCACTTTCGAGCGGATTTTCTTGATGTACGGCGAGTCGTCGACGGCGAGGCGATAAGCGAGTTCCATCAGCGCGGTCGGCGAACCGGTCTCCGGCGAATGGATGGTGCCGGTGATGTAGTAGACCGGCGCGGTCTGCGCGATCAGCGCATCGGCCTTGGCGTCGTCGAGGCCGAGCGTGCGCGGATCGGCGAGCTGGGTCAGGCGCGCGTCGTTGTCCTTGAGATTGGCGAGCAGGGCTTCGTCGGCGACTGCGGCGGCGATCATTTCGCGGCCTTCCTCGCTCTTGCCGATGCGGAACACTTTCACGCGCGGTGTCGATGCGGCGAGCAGGTCGAAGTAGCGCACCACATCCTTCGTGTACGGCAGCATGTTCGGCGCGCCGGATATGTCGCCGAGCACCTTGGCCGGCGTCGGTACGCTCGGCGAGGCGGGCAGGTAGTCGGTCAGCGGCGAGTTGAACTGCGGCCCGGTCGTATATTCGGCGATTTTCTTGCCGTAGGCCTCGTCGACGGGTTGTTGCGGATCGCGCGTGTAGGGAACGGCGGAGAACGCGCCGCTCGTTGCGGCGACGGCCGCGAGCGCGGCGAAGGCGCAGAACAGACGATTGAGCATGCAGGACTCCTCTGGGTCATTGCGAGGACGTTTGGCGGCGCCCGATTTGAAACGCGATTGTCATGCGAGCGGGCGGGAAGTGTCGATAGCGCATTTGTGCGACGTCGACATCGATTCGCGAAGACGTGACGTTTGGCATATGACTCGCCGCGGCGGCTTTGCCAAGGTCTCACTCTTGGCATGACCGTGCCTGAATACCCGAGGGAGGGACAGTGGACAGACGCGATTTTCTCAAGATTACCGGCGTGGGCCTTGGCGGCTTGGCGATTCCCGGCTTCTACGGGCGCGCGATTGCGGCCGAAGAGCTGCTCAGCACGATCGACGTGGCGACGAAGAAGAAACTCGCCGACGTCGCGCTCAACGCGGCCAAGGCCGGCGGCGCCAGCTATTGCGACGTGCGCATCGGCCGCTACCTGCGCCAGTTCGTGGTCACGCGCGAAGACAAGGTGCAGAACGTGGTCAACACCGAATCGACCGGCATCGGCATCCGCGTCGTCGCCAAGGGCTCGTGGGGTTTCGCCGCGACCAGCGATCTGTCCAACGACGCGGTGGCGAAGGCCGCCGCGCAGGCGGTCGCGATCGCCAAGGCGAATGCGCGCCTGCGCAGCGAGCCGGTGCAGCTCGCGCCGGTCAAGGGCGTCGGCGACGTGGCGTGGAAGACGCCGATCGTCAAGAATTCGATGGCCGTGCCGATCAAGGACAAGGTCGATCTGCTGCTCGGCGTCAACGCTGAAGCGATGAAGGCCGGCGCGAGCTTCGTCAATTCGACGTTGTTCCTGGTCAACGAGCAGAAGTATTTCGCTTCGACCGACGGCTCCTACATCGATCAGGACGTGCATCGCATCTGGGCGCCGATGACGGTGACCGCGGTCGATCAGAAGACCGGCAAGTTCCGTTCGCGCCAGGGTCTGTCGGCGCCGCGCGGCATGGGCTTCGAATATCTCGACGCGAAGGCGAGCGACAAGATCGAGCTGCCGGGCGGCGCGGTCGTCTACGGCAATTCCTACGACATGAAGGCCGACGCGATCGCGGCGGCGAAGCAGGCCAAGGAAAAACTCACCGCGACTTCGGTCAAGCCGGGCAAGTACGACTTGATGCTCGATCCCTCGCACACCTGGTTGACCATCCACGAGTCGGTCGGCCATCCGCTCGAACTCGACCGCGTGCTCGGCTACGAGGCGAACTACGCCGGCACCAGCTTCGCCACGCTCGACAAGCTCAAAGACAAGTTCAAGTACGGCAGCGACAAGGTCACCATCTTCGCCGACAAGGTGCAGCCGGGTTCGCTCGGCGCGGTCGCCTACGACGACGAAGGTGTGAAGACGCAGAAGTGGGACTTGATCAAGGACGGTACCCTGGTCAATTACCAGGTCATCCGCGATCAGGCGCACATCCTCGGCCTCAAGGAATCGCAGGGCTGCTGCTACGCCGATTCGTGGTCGAGCGTGCAGTTCCAGCGCATGGCCAACGTCTCGCTCGCGCCGGGCAAAGACAAGCTCGCCCCGGCGGAAATGATCAAGGGCATCGAGAACGGCATCTACATCGTCGGCGACGGTTCGTTCTCGATCGACCAGCAGCGCTACAACGCGCAGTTCGGCGGCCAGCTCTTCTACGAGATCAAGAACGGCAAGGTCACGCAGCCGCTCGAAGACGTCGCCTACCAGATCCGCACGCCGGAATTCTGGAACTCCTGCGTCGCGGTCTGCGACGAGAGCGACTATCGCCTCGGCGGTTCGTTCTTCGACGGCAAGGGCCAGCCCGGTCAGGTTTCGGCCGTATCGCACGGTTCGAGTACGGCGCGCTTCAACGGCGTCAATGTCATCAACACGGCGCGCAGCCTCGGCTAAGACACGGAGCACATAATGAGCATATACAGCGAAGAGCAAGCCAAGGCGATTCTCGACAAGGCGATCAAGTTATCCAAGGCGGACGAGTGCACGGCGACGTTGTCGGGCTCGGTCGGCGGCAACGTGCGTTACGCGCTCAACAACGTTTCCACGAGCGGCTACGTCAGCGACGCCGACCTCGCGGTCGAAGTCGCGTTCGGCAAGCGCGTCGGCACGGCGACGATCAATTCGTTCGACGACAAGTCGATCGAAGCCGTGGTGCGCCGCGCCGAAGAACTTGCCAAGCTCGCGCCGGAGAACCCCGAGTTCGTGCCGGCGATCGACAAGCAGTCCTACAAGCCGAGCACGACCTTCGTCGAGAAGACCGCCGCGATCACGCCGGAGTACCGCGCGACCGTCGCCGCCGACTGCATCGAGCCGTGCCGCAAGGATAAGCTCGTCGCCGCGGGCTTCTTCAGCGATTCGCAGGATTTCTCCGCGATCGCCAACAGCAAGGGCAATTTCGGCTACCAGAAAGCGAGCGGGATGAACTTCACCTGCACCGTGCGCACCGAGGACGGCAAGGGCTCGGGCTGGGTCGCGCGCAATCTCGCCGACGTCGCCAAGTTCGACGCGAAGAAAGAGATCAAGACCGCGATCGACAAGGCCAAGGGTTCGGTCGATGCGAAGGCGCTCGAACCGGGCAAGTACACGGTCATCATGGAGCCGGCCGCGACTGCGGGCCTGATCAGCTTCATGATGTTCGGCTTCGATGCGCGCCGCGCCGACGAAGGCCGCAGCTTCCTGTCGAAGAAAGGCGGCGGCAACAAGGTCGGCGAGAAACTGTTCGACGAGCGCGTGACCATCTACGCCGATCCGTGGGACGCGAACGCCGGCGTGTTGCCATGGGACAACGACGGCCTTGCGCGCGAGAAGACCGCGATCGTCACCAACGGCAAGATCGACTATCTGCACTATTCGCGCTACTGGGCGCAGAAGCAGGGCAAGAAGGCGGTCGGCCAGCCCGGCAACCTGATCATGATCGGCGGCGACAAGTCGACGATGGACCTGGTCAAGGGCACGAAGAAGGGCATCCTCGTCACGCGCACCTGGTACATCCGCATGGTCGATCCGCAGACCGTGCTGCTGACCGGCCTGACCCGCGACGGCACGTTCTACATCGAGAACGGCGAGATCAAGTATCCGGTGAAGAACTTCCGCTTCAACGAATCTCCGGCGATCATGCTCAACAACATCGAAGAGATCGGCAAGCCTGTGCGCGTCGGCGACGACGAATCGCCGTTCGTGATGATGATACCGCCGATGAAGATCCGCGACTTCACCTTCACGTCGCTGTCCGACGCGGTCTGACCGAGAGCGGGCCGCCGGTCCGGCAAAGCGAGGCGTTGCGGTTCATGGGCATGATCGGCGAAAGCGGCGCGAAGGCGATTCTCGACAAGGCGATCGGCCAGTCCAAGGCCGATCAATGCGTGGCGAGATTGAACGGTGCGGAGACCGGCAATCTGCGCTATGCGGCCAACACCGCCTCGACCAGCGGCTCGGTGCGCGACGCCGAGCTTGTGGTCGAGGTCGCCTTCGGCAAACGTGTCGGCACGGCCACGACCAACCGTTTCGACGATGCGTCGCTCGCGGCGGTGGTGCGCCGCGCCGAAGAACTCGCGCATCTCGCGCCGGACAATCCGGAGTTCGTGCCGGCGATCGAGAAACAGACCTACGCGCCGAGCAAGACCTTCGTTGCCAAGAGCGCGGCGGTGACGCCCGAGTATCGCGCCCAGGTTGCCGCCGACTGCATCGAGCCGTGCCGCAAGCAGGGACTCGTCGCGGCCGGCTTCTTCACCGACACGCACGCGTTCTCGGCGATCGCCAACAGCAAGGGCAACTTCGGCTACCAGGAAAGCACGACGATCGATTTCACCTGCACCGTGCGCACCGCGGACGGACGCGGCTCGGGCTATGTCGCGCGCAACAGCGCCGACGTCTCGACCTTCGATGCGAAGGAAGCCGTCGCGCTCGCCGCGCGCAAGGCCAAGGAATCGATCGCGGCCAAGGCGCTCGAACCGGGCAAGTACACGGTGATCCTCGAACCGCAGGCGCTGATGCCGATCATGTACTTCCTGATGAACGGCGGTTTCGACGCGCGCGAAGCCGACGAGGGACGCAGTTTCCTGAGCAAGAAGGGCGGCGGCACCCGCCTTGGCGAAAAATTGTTCGACGAGCGCGTGACGATTTATACCGATCCGTGGGACGCGCAGGCGCCCGTGCTGCCGTGGAACGAAGAAGACACGCCGCGCCGGCGCATGCCGCTGGTGACGCGCGGCCGTGTCGATGCGCTGCATTATTCGCGCTACTGGGCGGCGCAGAAGGGCAAGACGCCGACCGGCGGAACCGGCAACGTGGTCATGGCCGGCGGCGACAAGTCCACGGCCGATCTGGTCAAGTCGACGGCCAAAGGCCTGCTGATTACGCGCACCCACTACGTCAACATGGTCGATCCGCAGACCATGCAGTTGACCGGGCTCACGCGCGACGGCACCTTTTACATCGAGAACGGCGAGATCAAATACCCGATCAAGAATTTTCGCTTCAACGAGTCCGCGGTGATCGCGCTCAACAACGTCGAAGACGTCGGCAGAGCCGAACGCACGGTGTTTTTCTTCGACCTGGCATTTCCGATGATGCTGCCGGCGATCAAGCTGCGCGACTTCACCTTCACCTCGCTGTCGGACGCGGTATAGCTGAGATTCGGGATTGGAGATTGGGGATTTGGAAAAGCGACGGTCTTGCAGTCACTGAATCTCTACGCCATCGAATCCTCAATCCCGGCTCTCCCTCATGACTCGCGCCGAATTCCTCCGCCTGATGCTCGCCGGCCTCGCGCTAGCGCCTTACGCGCGTGGGCGTGGCGCTTCACCGAATCCCCAATCCCCAATCCCCAATCCCGGCTCTTACGACTTCTGGTTCACGCGCCTGATGTACGAGTCGGGCGACTGGAACGTCGATCAGCGCATGCCGGCGAACCTGCTCGACGCGCTGATTCAGTACACGACTCTGCGTGTCGATCCGAAAGAGCGCGTGCTGCCGCTGGCCGACGCACGCATGCTCAGCGCGCCGTTCTGCTACCTCGCCGGGCACAAACTGGTCGAGTTCAATCCCGACGAGCGGCGCAACTTCGAGCGCTACGTGCGCAACGGCGGCTTCGTCTTCGTCGACGACTGCAACCACGACATCGACGGCCTGTTCGCCAAATCCTTCGAGCGCGAGATGGCGTCGATTTTCGGCGCCGACGCGTTGAAGAAATTGCCGAAAAAGCACGCGATCTACGACGCCTTCTTCAAATTCGACGGGCCGCCGAACACCGCGTTCGAGCTCAACGGCTGGGGCGACGATCTCGTCCACGAATATCTCAAGGGCATCGAAATCGACGGTCGCCTCGGCGTGCTCTACAGCAACAAGGACTACGGCTGCGAATGGGACTACGACTGGCACAACAAGCGCTTTCTCGCCGAGGACAACACCAAGTTCGCGGTCAACATCGTCATCTACGCGATGACGAGTTAGCTTTCTTTCTCCCCGCGGGAGAAGGTGCCCGAAGGGCGGATGAGGGAAAGGCTTTGCGGTTTGGAAATACGCGGCGAATCCCCGGCACTTTTCCCTCATCCGGTGCTTCGCACCACCTTCTCCCGGCGGGAGAAGGGAACCCAGGTAAGATTTGAACAGACTTATGAACGACGCCATCACCGAACAATCCATCCAGCATCAACTCGGCAAACTCGGCGCGCTGCGCGAAGCGATCGCCCAGGTCATCGTCGGCCAGCGCGACGTGGTCGAGCAGCTTCTGATCGGCCTGCTCGCCGGCGGCCACTGCCTGCTCGAAGGCGTGCCCGGTCTCGGCAAGACCTTGCTCGTGCGTTCGCTCGGTCAGGCGCTCGCGCTCGATTTCCGCCGCATCCAGTTCACCCCGGACCTGATGCCGAGCGACATCGTCGGCACCGAAATCCTCGAAGAGGACCACGGCACCGGCAAGCGCTACTTCAAGTTCCAGCAGGGGCCGGTATTCACCAACCTGCTGCTCG
The DNA here is from genome assembly GCF_005503555.1 of Rudaea sp. 3F27F6. Taxonomy (GTDB): domain Bacteria; phylum Pseudomonadota; class Gammaproteobacteria; order Xanthomonadales; family Rhodanobacteraceae; genus Rudaea. Next base: position 266,840 of record NZ_SCNG01000006.1, on the reverse strand, counting down.
CCGACGAACTCAACCGCACGCCGCCGAAAACCCAGTCGGCCCTGCTCGAAGCGATGCAGGAGCGCACGATCAGCTATGCCGGCACCACGCATGCGCTGCCGCGACCGTTCTTCGTGCTCGCCACGCAGAATCCGCTCGAACAGGCCGGCACCTATCCGCTGCCGGAAGCGCAGCTCGATCGCTTCCTGCTGCATATCCGCGTCGACTATCCGGACGAAGCCGAAGAACGCGCGATTCTCGCCCAGACCACCGGACGCGCGAGCGCCGACATCGCCGCGGTGATGAGCGGCGAAGAAGTGGTCGCATTGCAAAAGCTGACGCGCGAAGTGCACGTCGGCGACGACGTGCTCGCCTGGATCACGCGCCTCGTGCGCGCGTCGCGCCCGCAGACCAGCGAGGTGCAGGCCGTGCGCGACTGGGTGCGCTGGGGTGCCGGTCCGCGCGCAGGCCAGTCGCTCGTACTCGCGGCGAAAGCGCGCGCGCTGATCCACGGCCGCCTCGCTGCCACACGCGACGACGTCAAGGCACTCGCGGCGCCGGTGCTGAGCCATCGTCTGCTGCTTTCGTTCGCCGCCGAGGCGGAGCAGCGCGGCACAGCCGACGTCATCGAGGCCCTGCTGAAGTCGGTGCCGTTTCCCGCCTGAGCGCATGACTTCGCTGATTCCGCCCGAGCTGCGCGCGCGCCTGCGCGACCTGCGTCTCGCCGCGCGCGGCGGTGCCGGCGGCGACGGGCTCGGCCAGCATGCGAGCCGCAGTCGCGGCGCCGGCCTCGAATTCGCGCAGTACCGGGCTTACGAGCCCGGCGACGAATTGCGCCGCATCGATTGGAAACTCTACGCGCGTTCGGACCGCTACTTCGTCCGTGAAGCCGAGCGCGACAGCCCGTTGACCGCCTGGGCGATCGTCGACGCGAGCGCGTCGATGCGCCAGGCCGATGCGGCGCGGCCCGGCTACGCCAAGCTCGACGCGGCAAAGACTTTGGCCGCCTGTGTCTTCGAGCTGGCGCTGCGGCAGGGGGATCGGTTTGGCCTAATTGCTCTGGCCGCGACGGCGCCGACGTTCGTGCCTGCCGGCGCCGGCTCGCGCCAACGCGATCGTTGTCTTCTCGAACTGGCGCGTCTGCAAGCCGCTGGCCGCTGGCCTGAAGCCGCTGCGCTGCGCCCGCTCTGGGAACGCGTGCAGCCGTCGGCCGTCGTCGTGATGTTCTCGGATTTCTTCGACGACGAAGCGGTCGAACTCGCACTGCGCCTTGCCGCGGCGCGGCGCGAGGTTTTGACCGTGCAGATGCTGAGCGCCGAGGAGCGCGATTTTCCGTTCGCCGGCGGCCATCGTTTGCGCGATCCGGAATCCCGCGCCGAGCGCCGCGTCGAAGCCAGTGCAGTGCGCAAGGACTACCTCGAACGCTTCGCCGCCGCGCGCGCCGAACTTGCGCGCCGTTTCGGTGCGGCCGGCATCCGTCACGTCGAATATGTGCTCGATCGTCCGCTCGACGAACCGCTGCGCACGTTCTTCGCGCCAGGCGCCACGCGGGCGAGCGGCGGGGGCGGAGCGGCATGAGTTTCGCCTTGCTCGCTCCGCTCGGTCTTGCCGCTTTGGCCGCACTCGCGCTGCCGCTGCTGATCCATCTCGTGCGCCGGCTTGAACTGAAGACCACCGACTTCGCCGCGCTGCGCTGGGTTGCCGAACGCATGCGGCCGCAACGCCGCCTGCGTTTCGAGCGGCCGTGGTTATTGTTGATGCGCCTCGTTCTGCTGGCCTTGTTCGCGCTCCTGCTTGCGCGGCCGGTATGGAACGGCGACGCGCCGCCGACGCGCGTCTGGACCGTGGTCGCGCCCGGTGTCGCACTGGCCGACGCGCGCGCCGCGGCCGGTGCCGGCGACAGCGAATGGCATCGCCTCGCGCCGGGCTTTCCGCGCATGGACGAGACCGAAGCGCCGGCGCAGATCGCCACGGCAAGTTTGCTGCGCGAACTCGATGCGCAATTGCCGCCCGGTGTCGCGCTGACCGTCGTCGTGCCCGAAACTCTTTCCGGCCTCGACGGCGAAAAACCGCGGCTTTCGCGTGCAGTCGAATGGCGCGTCGTGCCCGGAAAGATGCCGGATCGGCCAGCCGTGCCGGGCAAGCCATTCCATCTTGCTGTGCGCTACGCGGCGCAAAGCGAAGACTCGCTGCGCTATCTGCGCGCGGCCGTTGTCGCATGGAATCAAAGCGGAAGGCGACACTGCGAACTCGATGCGCAGCCGGCCGAGGCGCCGGTCGCCGAGACGAGCGATGCTTTGATCTGGCTTGCGCCGTCGTCGTCCGTACTTAATCGCTGGCTAGACCGGGGCGGCGTCGCCTTGGCGGCAAATCATCCGGGCAACGAAGGCGAACCGCTCTGGCGCGACGCGACCGGCAACGTACTTGCGCGCACTGTGGCGAACGGCCACGGTCGTTTGATCGCACTGCCCGGCGCGTTGACGCCGGACCAATTGCCTATGCTGCTCGATGCGGATTTCCCTGAGCGCCTGCGCGTCGTACTCGGCGATGTGCTGTCGGCACCAACGCAGGCGCAGGCAGCCGCGATGCGTCCGACTGCGGACGCCGCGACCGCCGGTTCGCAGGCGAGCCGGCTGCACGCCGCGCGTCCGCTCGATGCGTGGCTCGCGTTGCTGATCGCTGCGGTGTTTCTGTTCGAGCGCGTTGTGGCGACCTGGCCGCGCACGGAGCGCGAAGCGTGAGCACGGCAGCTCTCGATCATCTGCGTCGCACCGCAGCGCAGCGCAAGCTCGCCATCGTCGCGCTCGCCGCGCTGCCGCTCGTCGTTGCGGCTGCTGTGTTGGCTGCGCGGATCGGCGGCTCGATCGCCGCGTTCGTCGTCGTGGTATTGGCATTGGCGGCAACGGCGGCCATCGCGTGGCGTGCTTGGTGCAGCGTCGACGAAGGCTGGCTCGCGCGCCGTCTCGACGCGTCGGCGGTGCAGATGGACGACAGCGCGGCCCTGCTGTTTCACGACGGCGCCGCTTTGTCGGAGCTGCAACGTCTGCAGCAGATGCGCGTGCACGCATGCCTGGCGGAAATCAATCTCGACTTGCGGCCGGCGTGGCCGTGGCCGCGCCTGTTCGTGGCGTGCGGTGTGGCGCTGGTACTGCTCATCGCTGCCGCGACATGGCAGCCGAGTGCGCGTAGCGACACCGAACAACGCAGCGCGACGGCGCACAACGCGGCCGCGGCGACAGCGCTCGTGCGCACGCGCATCGCCGTCGAACCACCGGCCTACACGCATGTGACGCCGAGCGACGAAACCTCGCTCGATGTGAAAGCGCCCGAAGGTTCGCGTCTGCGCTGGAGCCTGCGCTTCGATCCCGAGCCGCAAGCCGCGGCGTTGGTCTTCCACGATGGCAGCCGCATGGCCTTGACGCGCGACGGCGCCGACTGGCACGGCGAGCGCGCGTTGAACGCATCGGTCTTGTACCGCATCGCGCTCGATGGTGTGCCGCCGCCGGCCGACGACCGCCTGCATCGGCTCGACGCGATCGCCGATCGCGCGCCCGAGATACGCGTACTCGAACCGGAGAAGACCCTGACCGTGCTCGACACACAGCAGAAGAATTGGTATCTCGCCTTCGAGGCCGACGACGACTACGGCATCGCCGCCGCTGAACTGCAGATCACCCTCGCGCAAGGCAGCGGCGAGAACGTCAAATTCAAGGAACAGACTGTCGCGCTCGAAGGCGAACCGGTCGGCGCCGACGGCGGTGTGAAGCATCAGCGTTACCGACACAGACTCGATCTCGCCGCGCTCGGTGTCGCCCAGGGCGACGACGTGGTCGTGCGCCTCGCCGTCAGCGACAACCGCGAGCCAAAGCCGAACATCACGCGCAGCGCCAGCTTTATCCTGCGCTGGCCTGCGCAGGCGTCGCAGGAAAGTGCGGGGCTCGAAGGCGTTGTGCAGAAGACGATGCCTGCCTACTTTCGCAGCCAACGTCAGATCATCATCGACAGCGAAGCCCTGCAGAGCGAGAAACCGAAACTCGACGACAAAGCATTCCTTGCACGTTCGGACGCGATCGGCGTCGATCAGAAAATTCTGCGCCTGCGCTACGGCCAATTTCTCGGCGAAGAGTCCGAAACGCATGCCCAGCACGCCGAAGCTGCCGAGCAGGCTGCAGACTCCGCACACGAACATGGCGGCGAGCATGACGATCATGACGAGCATGCGCATGCGCCGCGTGCAGGGCAGGAGGCGGCGACGTTCGGCAAGGAAGGCGACATCGTCGCCGAGTTCGGCCATGTGCACGACATTGCCGAGGCGGCGACTCTGCTCGATGCGGAAACCAAGGCGACGCTCAAATCCGCGCTCGCCGAGATGTGGCAAGCCGAGCTGCATCTGCGCCAGGGACGCCCCGACGAAGCGCTGCCTTACGAATACCGAGCGCTCGACTTCATCAAGCGTGTGCAGCAGTCGACGCGCATCTATCTCGAACGCGTCGGTCTCGAACTGCCGGCACCGGACGAAGCGCGCCGCCTTAGCGGCGAGCGCAAAGGCGTGGAAGACCGCAGCGGTTCGCTCGCCGCGGCGACGATCGACGATGCGCCGCTCGCGCGCCTGTGGTCCGGGTTGCAGCGCGGCGATGCGGCGGATGCGAACGCGATCGACTGGAGCGGCGCCGAAGAATGGCTGCGTGCGCGCGAGGCAAGCCTGCCCGATGCGCTTGCCGTGCTTGCAGCGATCGATCGTACGCGGCGCGATCCTGCTTGTGCAGAGTGCCGCGATTCGCTGCGCGCCTTGCTCTGGCCGCTGCTGCCGGCGCCGGCTGCGACGGGCGCGGCGCGTGCTACGCCCGATGCGGCCGGCCGTGCCTATCTCGATGCGCTGCAATCGGACGCGGGAGGTGCGCGATGAACACAGCGGCCATCGTCGCGGGCGTTTTGGTGTTCTCCGTTTTGCTCGGTGTCGTGCGCAGTCGTCATGCGTCGCGCCATCGCACGCTGCGCATCGGTCTGCAGATTGCTGCGGCGATGCTGCTGTACTTCAGCTTGTTTCCGCCGACCTTGCCGGAGCGCTTCGCGAGCGACGAACTCATCGTGCTGACGCCGGGCGCGACGCCGGCGCAACTGGCCCAGCTGTCGCCCGCGGCGAGTGTCGTCGCACTGCCTGGTGCAGATGCCGGCCGCGCGATCGAGCGCGCGCCCGATCTTGGCACGGCCCTGCGTCGGCATGCCGATGCACGCCGTCTGCGCATCGTCGGTGGCGGCCTGCCGGCACGCGACATCGATGCCGCGCGTGGTCTCGTCGCTGCGTTCGACGCCGCGCCCCTGTCGCGTGGAGTAGTGGAGCTTGAGATCCCCGGCAATGTAAGTGCCGGCAGTGTTTGGCGTCTAGGCGGTCGTGTCGAAAGTGTCGACGGCGGCCGCGTCGAGTTGCGCGATCCGTCGGGTGCGGTGGTAGCGACGCGTGCGCTCGATGCGCAGGGCCGTTTCGATCTGCGTGCTGCGGCGAAAGGCGACGGTGCCGTATTGTTCGCGCTGAACGTGCTCGATCGCGACGGCGCACGTATCGATGCGGTGACGGTGCCGCTCGCTGCGCGCGCGAACGTGCCGCCGCGCATCCTGCTGCTCGCCGGCGCGCCCGATGCGGAACTCAAGTATCTGCGCCGCTGGGCCGCCGACGCCGGCCTCGCCGCGGACACCCGCATGATGTTGAGCGAAGGCGTGACGTACTCCGAAGGTACACCGGCGCTCGACGGCGAGACGCTGCGGCGTGCCGATGTTGCGATCGTCGACGAGCGCGCTTGGGCAGCGCTCGACGCGCAAAGTAAGAAAGCGCTCATCACCGCCGTGCGCGACGGGCTTGGCCTGCTGCTGCGCGTGACCGGACCACTGCCGGCGGCGGTTGCGGCGGAGTGGGTCGAGTTGGGGTATCGATTGGAATCAACCGAGCCGCCATCGGCGGTGCGGATCGATGGCCTGCTCGGTCGCGACGACGCGGCGCTGACGTTTTCGCGTCGCGCTTTTGCGGTGACGTCGCCCGATGCTGCATCGCTGTTGCGCGCCGACGATGGTTCGACGCTGGCCTGGTCGCGCAATCTTGGCAGCGGTCGCGTCGCACTATGGCTGCTCGCCGACAGCTACAAACTGAGCCTCGGCGGCGCGAGCGCGGGATTCGGCACCTTGTGGGGCGATGCGCTGGCTGCGGTCGCGCGCACACGCGGTGCCGCTTCGCCTAGCTTGCCTCTAACGGCGCGTATCGATGAGCGCGCCGTGCTTTGTGGCGTTACCGACGCGGCTGCGATTGAGAGCACAACGGGTGCGCATAGCGAGTTGATCGTCGACGCTACGACGCATTGCGCGGCGTACTGGCCAGATATGGCCGGGTGGCACAGCCTGCTCAACGGCGGTATGCGCTGGCCGTTCTATGTGCGTTCCCGCGACGAAGCGCATGCGTTGGCTGCGGCTAGCACTGTGCGTGCGACGTATGCACTCGTGGGCGAAACTTCGTCCGCGATGGGTACCGCGACACGCGACCGACCACTGCCGCGTTGGCCGTTCTTCCTCGCATGGCTTGCTGTCGCCGCGGCGCTATGGTGGTTGGAGCGCGGCGCAGTTGCTCAATCTTGAGGTAACGCAATACTTTACGCTGCTCTTGATCTCGCGATCCGATCAGTGACCACTGGCCGGAAGGTAGTGCGCCCAGTGTGACTCAAGCGCACGTTGTGCCACAGTGTTATTTGCGTAGTACTAAACACTCTCGTCGGACATCAAGCGGCGTAGCGGCCGCACATTCGTCGCTCGTATCGAATTTGTCAATTACTGTCGACTCGTGCAGCGAAACTCCATCGGCTCGGCCTACATCGCGAAATGCGGCATGAATCGCTGAAATTACTTCTTCTGGAGTGGGGCGAGACAACATGCGTCGGTTATCTGTTGAACGAAGCAGGCACTGCCACGATGAGTGGCAGGATGCCCCAATCCGTCAATATGGTTCGTTTGAGCGAATAGCTAGGCATCGACCTTTACCTCCCTGAAGCATTGGCTCACATGATCTCTAACCTGACGCCACAGATGTCTATCGGCAAGCTTAGGGTCAAGGCCTTCCGCTACAAATACTGCGTCAGTAAATGCTTCGACAGAATGCGGAAACAAGCTGGTCATATGCTCTTTCTGCTCAGGAGTAAGGCAGAAGCCAAGCTCTGCGCAGAGCCGGCTAAGAAGTTTTTCAATCTTGTTGTGTTTCATGTCGAATCCGATGCCTTAAAGCTTGAACTAGACGGTCGCCGCCGAAAGAGGTATCGAGATATCGCAGCCTGTCTCAGCGATCCGTTTGAGCGAACAGTTAGGCATCAGTGCCAGAATTTCCACCGAAGCTTTACCTGAGCATGTTCGACTCATTCACCAGATGCTGATGTCGGTGATTTCTCTGTCCCGCGCCGTGAGCAATGAATTCAACAAGAGCGGCGAGTTTGAGGGAATCGTTAGCCGTCATTCGCTCCACTCCACAGGCACATATTTGATCTCGTCGTTGTTGTAGGCGGCCACGATTGCACTGGTGTGTCCCCCGCCGCTTGAAAACGACTGAGTGGAGTACTTGTAACCCGGGCCAAGTTTCTGCCTCGCTAGTTCGACGGCCTTAGTGCCCACAGCACCATGAAGTGTCATGCTGATAATGGTGACCAAGAAGGCAACGAAAGCTATGCCTAAGCCGATTGCAATCTTTGGCATCGCCGTACTACGACCATCGGCCTTGCGCGCCTCCAAAACCGGAGTAGAGCGTAGTTGTTTGTAACTCCAGCCGAGCAACGCCAGGACAGCTATCGTCATAAGCCACGCAACCGTTGAAGCGCCAGGATTGAGTTTGGCTTCGGCAAGAAGCAGCTCTACGGGTTGCAAAAACGGAAAAGTGAGAAGGAATCCAATGAATGAAGCGAGCGCGAAGGCGGAAAGCCACACGACAAGTGTTGTGGCTCCAAGGCTGCCGCGGACAAGAAATGCACCAACGGCCACAGTAAACAGGTTGAAGCTCGACGAATAACTCTGCCCACGAGCGATGCTGTAGATCATGAATACAATGTCTACTAAACCGAACGCGATCCAAACAAATCCAACTCTCTTCAAGATAGTGCGGTAATCGGTCATAAGGGCTAACGCTTGGGCTGGGCGGCGGCTGCCGTGAGTGGCATTAGGATACTGCAACCCGTCGCAGCGACCCACTTGAGCGAATGACTGGATATCGGGGCCTGAATTCTGTCTGGAATCGAGCGCGAAGGAATACCGCTCGCCATTGAAGTCCTCCGCAAGGACTTGGTCGCCTTCTATGAGAAGTGGCCCCGAAAAGATGTCTCGGCCGCCCGCACTCCATACAACTTCGCCGTCGAGCGAAACACAAGATATTTTCAGTTCGCCGTGGACAATGATGCATGCGGCTGAGGGGACGAAGAGCACACCGAAACATGTAAACGCATCGAGTGCTTTGGCCCACAGCACACTCAGCGAGGGCAGATCAAAGGCGACTATGTGATCTCCAATCGCCAAGAAGCACCTGTCTCCTACGACAGTGATTGATCGGTCGTGTACGCACGATGCCCCGCCGTTAGCGGCAACAACACAGGACGATTCGTCTTGTGAGGAGCGACATATGATGCCGTGGATTGACGACGGCCGATCCAAGCCGCACAACACTAGTTCCCGGTCGTAGCGCCGAACATTGTCAACGGAACCAACGGAGTAGGTGGGCTCGTTGATTACTTGCAGGTTGACGTCCACCGATGCCCAACGCTCAAGCTAAGCGGCCGCTGCCGCGAGGAGTGCCGGGATACCGCAGTCTTTGACAAGCACACGCCTGAGCGAAGGTTAGAGCTTGACCTGCTGATAGTTGTCGAACTCCCAGCAAAGGGTTTTATTGAGTTCGTTCGCTACATCCGACCAGCTAGGTCGCATAGCCAGGGTAAGGAGACGCTCCACCGAGAATTGAACCGTTGACCACGAAAACTCTGGAAGAATGAGTAGGCCACGTCCCCACGTAGTACGAGGGCTTGAGAGCAGAAATGCTGGATTAACTACGGTAAATGAAAAGAGATCGCCACCGCTAATCGAAGAGGGGCCGATGATGGCTTCGAATGGAACTGAAAATTCTTCTAGGTCATTGGGTAACGCGGGCGCTGCCAAGTCGGGGCTTGTAAGAGATTTAAGCTTCGGAATGACCATCGGAGGATCTTCAAGGCTTGAGCTGAGCGGTCGTTGCCGCAGGCCCATGAGCATACTTCAACTCGTCAGAGCGGCCCGCTTGCGCGAACAGTTAGGTGATACCCGGAACAAGGCGGTCGACAAAGAGCCGGGCATCGGCCGACGCAACCAAAATAGGACAGCGATCAAAAAGCCAGAGTGACGGTTTGCAGTATCCTGCTGCTCTTGCGGCAGCGGCCGCTTGGCTGAAGCCTTAGGTGTCGCATGTCAGGTCCGACAAGAGCGCGATTCTTGCGCGGCGTTATTGGCTTTCTCACGTTGGGGCTGGCAACGCCAACGCTATTTCTTCTTCTCATTATGCGGCCAGTAGGCGGCGACTCCATCGAACTCTTAGGAGGTGTACTTTTTTCTGTTCCAGCGGGGATTTTGCTTATCTTGAGCTATCCTTCTGCGCTTCTGATCGTACTTGCTGCGGCTGTAGCGTTGGCTACTTCGATGCCTGATGTTCCGATTCGTCGCTGGGGCTTTGTAGGCGTTTTTACCGGCGTCTCGATAATCTGGTCGTTGTTCGAGCCGGACTTCCCGCGGCAGCAGACGTTGGAGCTCGCTGTTTCCGCCGCTTTCGCTGCCCTGCTGACGGTTTATTTTTGCAGACCTCTCTATCCTTCAAGCGCTACCTGATTCGTTCATGCGAACTGCTGCGATGGGCTGTTCGGGTCGAAAGCAAACGCAGAGTAGTTGTAGGTGGCCGCTGGCAAAGTACCTTGAGTGCCGTTTGCGAACAGGCTGACGGCGAGATGCTCTCGCCATACCGGGTGGGCGCGGCAGGAGAGGCCGAGCGCCGAACATATCGGATACAGGCTTCGACGGAACGATGAAGCCGTATCCTGCATTCCGAATCCCGCGGCGCTTGCGCAGCCGCGGTTATCGATCAGAAACGATACGCCGCCTCGACGCCCCACATGCGCGGTGCCGTGATGCCCGCGCTGGTCACGCCGAGCACATTGGTGACGATGCGGTTGAGGCCGGAGACGTACTGTTTGTCGAACACGTTGTTGACGAACAGGGCAACGCTCCACGGCACGTTCGGTGACGACCAGCCGACGCGGAAGTCGGTACGGGTCTGGCTGCCGCCGACCTTGAACGGCAGGGTCGGGATGCATTGTCCCTGCGTTTGCGAATCGGCATTGCAGCGCGATTTGCCGACGTAGGCGCTTTGCAGGGTGAAGTCGAGATCGCCGTTGGCGACGTTGCGCACGGTGTAGTCGGCGCCGACCGCGGCCGACCATTGCGGCACGCCGGTCGGTTGGCCGGACAGGTCGAGCCCGGCCGAGGTTTTGTAGTTGCTGTAGGTCTGGTCGATGTACGCCACGGAGGCATTGAGGCGCAGATCGTCGGTCGCCTGCCAGCGCGCTTCGAATTCGAGGCCCTTGGCTTCCTGGTCGCTCGGCAATATCTGGTACTGCGGCAGGTCGCCGTTGCCGGCGCCGTTGGAGACGAGCACCAGGTTCGGCAGGTTGGAATATTTGTAATAGTATACCGACGCGTTGAACAGCAGCTTGTAGTCGGCGAACCAGCTCTTGATGCCGGCCTCGTAGTTGCGCACGGTCTGCGGTTTGTACACGGTGCCGATCTGCAGCGCGTTGAAACCGCCGGCTTGATAGCCCTTGGTCGCCGAAGCGTAGACCATCACGTCGGGCGTGAGCTTGTAGTCGAGCACGACGCGCGGGCTGGTGTCGTTCCAACTGCGGTTCAAGCCGACCGGATGGTTGAGCGCCGACGGATCGGTGAAGTAGATGTTCTGGTTCAGGCTGATGCCGGGCGGCAGTTGCGCCTCGATCAGCGGCAACACGCCGATCGCGGCCAGCGCGGACAGGGTGGTATCGAGCTGCGGCGCGATGCGCGGCGGCGTGTACCAGCTGAAGTCGCGCTTGTCGTGGGTGAAGCGCACGCCGGTGGTCAGATTGAGACGATCGCTGAGATGCCAGATCACGTCGCCGTAGGCCGCGGCCGCCGTGGCGGTGTTGCGGTTGATCATGTTCTCCTGCCACGGGTCGCCGAGCAGCGAGTACGAAAAACCGTTGGCCTGCAGGAACTGCGTGATCGGGCCGAAGATGCCGCCGGTCGCGCCGTAGACATTGTTCGCCAGCGTGTCGATGCTGTTTGTATAGAAGTTGATCTGGCTGGTCTGGTGACCGTCGTCCTTGTACCAGCTTACGCCGGCAACCCAGTCGGCGAGATCGGTCTTGCCGGCGAGCTTGAATTCCTGCGACCAGGACTTGTGCCGCTCGATGTTGACGTCGTCGAAATAGAGGTCGAGGCGGTTGGTGCCCTCCTGCGCCTCGCGGTTGTAGGTGCGATAGCGCTGATACGAGGTCAACGAGGTGAAGTCGGCGAACGGCAACGAGTGTTCGACGCGCAGGACGAAGGAGTCGTAGGTGCGCGTCTCGCGCGCGCCGTCCGCTTCGTTGTAGAGCGGCGCGTTGCGCGGATCGATGAAGGTCGAGTAGTCGGGCACGGGCGAGGGCAGTGCGGGGTACGGCGGCACCGGCGAGACGCCGATGGTCGCGCGCGGCGGCTGCTTGAGCCGCTCGTGTTCCCAAGCCAAGTTGACCGAGGTATCGGCCGGGCCGTTCCAGTGCAATTGCATGCGCGTGGCCCAGTCGTCGTTCTTGTAGAAATGCTTACCGGTTTGCGCGTCGCGCAGCCAGCCGTCGCTCTGGTTGTCGACGAAGCTCAGGCGGAACGCGAGGTTGTCGCTGAGCGGCGTATTGAGCACGCCGTCGCCGTAGCGCTCGCCGTAGTTGCCGAGGCGCAGGCGCGCGTTGGCTTCGAACTGCTCGCTCGGCGTCGCCGTCGTCACCGAGATCGCGCCGGCCGCGCTGTTGCGGCCGAACAGGGTGCCCTGCGGGCCTTTGAGCACTTCGACGCGGTCGATGTCGTTGAACATCAGCAGCGCGCCGCCGGTCTTGCCCATGTAGACGCCATTCTCGTAGACGCCGACCGGCGCGTCGGTACCGATGCCGAAATCGCCCGTGCCGATGCCGCGCATGCTGAAGTTCGGCTGGGTCGGCTGGTCACCGTTGACCGAAAGGCCGGGCACGTACATGTCCATCTTCGAGATGTCGGTCGCGGCGAGTTTTTCGATCTGCGCCGGCGTGATCACCTGTACGGCGATCGGCACTTCCTGCACCTGCTGCGAACGGCTCTGCGCGGTGACGGTGACGTTGCCGAGCTGCATCGCGGCATCGTCGGTCTTGGCCGGCTGCGCGTTCTGCGCGGATGCCTGGGTCTGCGCGTCGGCGTTAGCCTCGGCCGGTTCGGCGGCGAACGTGGCCGCGCTCGCCAGCAGCGTGGTCGTGCCGGCGAAGAGCGCGATGCGCACCTGCCGGGTCAATCGTGTCGTTTGTATAGTTTTATTCACGGCTGCCTCCCTAGTTCAGTTCGTCGTTTTTTCAGGCGTCGCAAGTCCCCGATGTCGCGGCGATCCATTCGCGGATCAGTTCGACGCCTTCTTTATGCGTTGTGTTGCGGCCCATCTCGGGCATCATCACGCCGGGTTCACTTGAAGTCATGCGGTAAAGCAGGATCGATGCGTCGGGCTTGCCCGGCACGATGTCGAACAGACGATCGCCGGTGCCGCGTCCCGCGGCGACGGGCGGCTTGCACAGGCCGAGGCGGCGCAGGTCGGTCGCGGCCGCGCGCAGATCGAGCGCGGTGGTGTTGGCCGGACCGGTCGGGCTGTGGCAGTGACTGCAATTGACGTCGAGATAGGCGCGCGCGCGCTCTGCCAGCGGTTGCGCAGTGTCGTGCCAGTCGGCGTCGCGCGGCAGGTTCGTTGTCGGCAGGCCGGTGAGATAACCCTTGGCGGTCCAATACGCGAGCTGGTTTTCTTTGCCGCTTGCGTAGGCGTAGTCGCGGTTGAGATGGCGCGCGCGCGGTCCGAGCGGTTCGATCTGCTTCGCCTTGACGTTGGTCACGTGGCAGCCGGCGCACTGGTTCTCGTTCGGCACGACGTAGGCGAACGCTTCGCGCTCTGCTTTCGCCGGCGTCTCGTCGACCAGTTCCAGCGGAATCGCATCGCCCGTGCGTGCGAGTTCGGCCTCGGTCTGCGCGGCGTTCCAGATGTACGGAATCGCTTCCCAGCCGTTGTCGCGGCGCACGAGGACGCGTGTTTCGACTAAGCGCACCTTGGCCAAGTCGAGACTTTCGCCGGCACGGTCGCCGGCGAAATCGCGCGAGGTGTCGTAAGTGCGCGCAACCGACTTCGCGTCGCGCGCAGCGCCGCTCGGCAGCGGATAGAAGAAGGTCTTGGTCAGCACCGTGCCGACCGGAAAATCGAACGGCCCCTCGGCATCGTATTTCGCCGCCTTGCCCTTCGGCATCCATACGGTGCGGAACTTGTGCGCGTAGTCGCTGAACAGCGGCGTGTTCAGATCGTACGGAACGACATCGGTGTTGGCCGCGAGTTTGCCGTCGCGCGCCTCGACCAGATGCCAGTCGCTGAGTTTCCCGGGCCGGCCTTCGGCGAAGAAATGCACCGGCTGCGGCGCGCGCGCGCAGCCGCCGAGGAACGCGGCGAGCGCGAGCAGCGCGCAGGGGACGCGCACGGATCGAAACGCGAACGACATCAAGCCTTGCCCTTCAACTCGACCGCGGCGAGCTTCGGCAGTTCGCAATGGAATTCTTCCTTGCCGACCTTCGGATTGCTGAACTTGTTCGGGCCGTCGACGTTGAGCACTTCGACTTCGCCGTTCTGCACGCAGATGCGCTGCTCGGCCGGGTACTGGCCGTTGGTCATGATCTTGGTGTCGACGAAACCGTCCCAAAGCACGTCGGGGAAGTGGCCGCTGATGCCGAACATCGACACCTTGAGCGCTTTCCAGTCGAGGCCGTCCGGCGAATCGCCGCCGCCCGAGAAGCGGTTGCCGTAGATGTAGATCGACTTCGGGTACGGATCGTAGCCCTCGGTCGGTTTCTTGTCGGCGAAGTTGGTGATGTAGTAGCTGGCGATGATGACGTTGGCCGTGCGATTGTCGGCGATGTCGTTGTCGAAGATCTCGACCTTCGGATTCGAGGTGACGATGATGCCCGAGCCGGCCGGTACGCTCGCGACCGCCGTGCCCTTCGCGCCGAAGTTGCCGAGGTTGTTGGCGATGACCTTGTTTTTGTACACGCGCGCATGCTCGCCGTGCTGGGTCAGGTCGGGCATATTGAAGACGAGAATGCCGCCGGTGTTGCCGGTCGCGTTGTTCTCGTAGACGTCGGCGCGAATCGAATTCTCGATCTCGATGCCGGCGACATTCTTCTCCGCGCGGTTGCGGCGCACGACGATGTCCTGCGACTGGCCGACGTAGATGCCGGCGTCGCGCGAGCCGATCGCAACCGAATCCTCGATCAGCACGTTCTTGCACTTGACCGGATAGATCGCATAGGCGCCGTTGTCCTTCGACGGGCCGGCGGTCCATTCGACGCGCACGTCGCGGATCGTGATGTTCTCGCCGTCGTTGATCTTGAGTCCGTCACCCTTCGAGTCTTCGATCGCCAGATGCTCGATGGTGAAATCGTTGGCGTAGACCAGCATACCCTCGGGGCCGGAGACCTGGTTCTTGAACGACAGGATGCTCTTGTCCGCGCCCGCGCCGCGCACGGTCACGCCGTTCGCGCGCAAGGTCAGCACGCGCTGCAATTGATGCTTGCCGGGAGGAATCTCGATGACCGTGCCGGGTTTCGCGTCGAGGAACTGCTCCTGCAGTTTTTTCTCGAACGCGGCGTCCGCATCGCTGACGGGTTGCGGCGGGCTCGACCCCGTGCCGCAGCCGGCGGCAAGGGCACACAAGGCGACGACGGCTAGCTTGCGCATGGCGGTTCTCCTCGGAAATTTCAGCTCGGCAATGTGCGCCAAACGAACGTTTGACGATAGGGGGCGAGGGGCCATCTTGGGGGGTAAATCGGTCATCGTCGAATGGCCGTTTGCGCCACGCAGCTCGCCGAGCCCGTTCTCGAAACGCAGCGAGAGACGGGCGAGATAGCTGGGGATTCCGGGCACCGTCGGCGCGCAGATCATCGAGCGCAGTGGTTTTGCCCGCAGGTTCTCATTCCAGCGGGCCGGCGAGATGCCGCATCGCGGTCGGTGCCGCACCGGTCCAGCGTTTGAAGGCGCGGCGGAATTCGCGTGCGTCGGAGTAACCGACTTCGCTGCCGATATCGGCGACGCTCAACGCGCCGGCGCTGAGCAGTTCGAGCGCGCGCTCGGTGCGCAACTGATCGTGGATGTCGCGATAGACGCGTCCCGCCGCGGCGAGATGGCGGCGCAGCGTGCGCTCGGAGAGATTCAGGTGCGACGCGACTTCGCTGAGCGTCGGATGTTCGGCAAGGCGGCGGCGCAGGATGCGCTCGACCGAGGCGACGATCTCGCTCTGACGCTTGATCTGCGCGGCCTGCTCGCGGCAGATCGCCAGCGCCTGCTGTGCGCTGACCGGATGATGTGTCGGCAGACGCATCTCGAGCCAGCGCGCGCCGACGACGAGGCGGTTGCGGCTCGCGCCGAAGCGCGGTTCGCAGTCGAACAGCTTGCGGTACTCGCCCGCATGCGGCGGTGCCGGGTAGGTGAGCTCGAGCCGCTCGGGCTTGAACGCGGGTCCGACTATGCTGCGCGCGAGCTGCAGCGTGCTTGCGAACAATTCTTCGCAGAGGAAAACCAGAATCTCCTCGTCGGGAAATCTCGGCCGCACCACAAGCGCCACATCGCGTTCATTCGGATGCTCAAGCTCCGCGTCCATCAGCGCGCCGGTAATGTCGGCGAATTCGAGGCCGATCGATACGGCGTCGCCGAACGTGCGCGCGGTCATCATCGCCAGACCCATGACGCCGAACGTGCCGCTCGATTGGTGCGCACCGACCTCGAGGCCGAAGCCGCTGCGCGGCACCGAGCGCAACGCGCGCTTGATGATGATGCTCGCCTGCCGGTACGACACGCGCACCGACGCGTCGTCGATCTGCGCGCGCGTGATGCCGAGACCGGCGAGCCAGGGTTCGACCGCAAGCCCTTCCGCATCGGCGAGCTGCGCGATCACGGCGAGAATCGTCGTCGGGATAACCGCGGCGGTATAGCGCGCATCGGCATGCTGATGCCGCGTCGTCTTGGTCGCGGCGGTCGGATGCTTCGCGCTGGCGATGGTGCGGGCTGGCGTCATCCGCGCGATGGTAGCGACTTGCATCGCGCAAGTCGCGACGCGCTGCGCCATCAGTGCACGGCGGAAACCGTGTTGAAGTTCACATAGACAGGATTGCCGACCAGTACGAGCTTGCCGTCGGCGCCGCGCACATTCGCGCGCAGCCAGTGGCGCTGGCCGTCACCGCTCCAGGTGAAGGCGAAGGTTTGTGCGGCGGTGGCGATCTTGGGTTGATCGATCACATTGGCGAGTTTGCCGTCGATCAGGATCTCGACGCTGCCGCCGGCGGCGTTGGCGGTCTTTACCGAGAAATCCACTTTGGCGTTTTGCGCTACGGCGATCACGTCGCCCATCTCGGCGTCGACGTTGCCGATTTTCGCGGTGAACTCCAGATGCTTGTCCTTGCTGCCGAACACGTCGACGAAGACGTGCCCCGCGCGCAGCGCATCGAGCACGGCGCGCTGTGACAGGTTGGCGGCATGCACCACCGTGGTCGGCGTGCCGATGCCGACATGGCCGCGGCTTTCGCCCCATTGTTTGGCGTTGTGATCGTCGCTGCCGCCGACCGCGGTGAGGCGGAAGCCTTTGTCGAGACGTGCCTGCCAGAACGGAATACCTGAGATCAGCGTGTCGGCGTCGTTGCCGTTGACGACTTCGATGCCCTGGACGAGGCGCATGTCGACTTCGGGTTCCGCGGTCCAGCCGCAGCCCATGCAGACTTCGCCCGAGAGACGGATCGGGTGGTTGATCGAAACGAAACCGCCGAGCTTTGCCGCATTGCGCAGCAGGGCGTTCCAGTCGGGCACCTCGGCGCTGCCGACGCGAAAATCGAGCGGCACCCAGGTGCCTAGCAGATTGGCGTGTCCGGTGAACGTGGTCAGCTCGCGGCCCGGAAGCAGCAACAGGCGATCGAAATACGGCTGCAGCTCGCGCACCGCATTCGCCTGCGTCACCGTGTTGTGGTCGGACAACGCAATGAAGTCGAGGCCGCGTTCAGCGGCAGTCTGCGCGCTGAGGAACAGCGGGCAGGGGACCTTGCCCTTGCCGCTCTGCGGCGTGCACGAGCCGTCGCTGTGCGCGCCGTGCATGTGCAGATCGCCGCGGTACCAGCCCGATTCGGCGCGCAGCGGTGCATCGAGCAGGTCGGGAATTTTTCCGTTTCTGGAAAAGTAGACTTTCGCGGTGAATTCGGCATGCGCGTTTTCGCGGATGTTCGGAATGCCAAGCAGCAGGTTCCAACGGCCCGGCGTGATCGGGCCGGGCACGTAGGATGGCGTTGCGTCGGTTGCGGACACGGTGTAGCGGCTCTTGTTGCCGCCGCTCCAGCCGCGGAACGCGTTGTTCTTGAAACCGCCGGGGCCGAGCAGGCCGAGATCGATCGTGGTTTTTTCCTCGCGGCCGGTATAGGCGAAATCGACCGTGATGCGATCGACGCCGGCCGGCACGTCGAACGGCACGAGTTTGTAGGTCTGGTTGTCCTTGCCGCTGAGCTTGCCGGTCAGGGTTAGATCGGGCTTGTCGCCGCCCTCGGCGTGGACGACGGACGCAAACAGGGCAAACAGCAGGAAAGTATAGAATTTCACTTTGTCGTTCACTCGATCGGAATGCCCGCGCATTTCTCCGCCGCGCGCACGGGATTGCAGCGCGCAATCGCGCCGCCGTCGAAGCGCACGCGGTAAGAGCCGAAGCGCGAGTCGGGCTCGAAATAGTCGGTCGATATGTATTGTGCGCCGCTCGCGAACGCGGTGTCTCGGCGCTTGGTGTCACCGCTGCGCGCCTCGACGGTGTCGGCATCGGCGCGCGTGCGTACGAGCAGGCCCGCGGCGACGTCGGCGTGGATGCGTGCCGTATCAGCAAGCGGATCGTTGAGCGTGATATAGCCGGCCGCAGGCGAATCTTCCTTGATCGTCGGGAACATCGCGCGGCCTTCGAGCGAAGCGCGCGTGCCGCGATACAGCGCGACCTTGTCGTCGCTCTCGTCGAGCACGAACAGCACGCGTCCGCGTGCGCGGCCGAGGCTCGGCCAGTTGTTCGCGTGCACGGCTTCGCGCAAGGTCGGATACTTGCCCTGCACCTCGTCGGGCGTGATCAGTTGCGCCGGTTTGAACACGCTGCGGATCTCCGCGTCGAGCCGGTCGAACGCGGCCGTGTCGAACTTCAGTGCCGGCACGGAGCCGGGCCCGAGTTTGCCGTCCTTCGCGTTGATCAGAATCATGATCGGCAGATGGCGCGGATATGCAGCCGACCAGGTGCGGATCGCGCTCAGGCAGGCGACGAAAGTGACGCAGTTCGAGCGGAAATCGATATCGGCGAGGTGCATGACCTTGAAGCCGGGCTTGGCCATCAGCGCGGCCTGCGCGGGCGGCCACGGCGGCGTCGCGTAGCCCTGGCGCAGCGCGCCGGGCGGATGCAGCCAGCGGCCGCCTTCGGGATCGTCCCAAACGTCGAGTTCGAGCTGACGGATGCCAAGATCGAGCTGTTCGCGGAGCGGACGATGGCCGTAGTCGAGACCGTCGGCACCGTGCGCGTCATGCGCCTTGTGCGCGGCGAATTCCTCGGGCGGCATATGCAGCTTATAGCTATTGTGGGTGCCGATCACCTGGACATCGTTGAGGCGCAGATTGTGGTCCATCCACGCGCGTGTGCAGGCTTCGCCGCCGGCCTTGGCCGCGTTGGCTGCGGAGAGATCGCAGCCGTTGTCGGCGGCGCAAGCCGAGTGTGAGAACAACGCAGCGCTCAAGCAGAGCACGGCGAGGACAGCGTTGGCGACGGAGAGAACAGGTAGCCTTGAGCGCAGACGCGAGGATGAGCTGCGATGGCTGATCGCCGGAAGAACCGGGCTGCCGGTCCGGGTATCGTGAGAAGCGAGAGAACAGTCGATCACGGGGACATCCAGCGCATCCCTGCGATTTCGACCCCGGCCGTCCGTGCCGGGGGCAGCATCGTTTCGGAACGCCGGGCCGCCGCAGCGGCGGCCGGCGTCTTAGTTGATCAGAACTTGTACATCACCGACACGCGATAAGTGCGGCCGAGCAGCGGACGTGCGAGGAAGGTATTCGCCAGCGGATTGTTGTTGGCGAGTTCGCCCGCGCGCGGATTGCCTTCGGTGAGGCCCTGCGAGTTGTTGATATTGTCGACGTAGCCGAACACGGTCCAGCGGTCGTCGACCTGGTAGCTCGCGCTGCCGTTGTAGGTCTTGTACGAGGGCAGGCGCACCGTATTGGCCGCATCGACGTAGCGCGCGCCTTCGTACTCGGCGCTGACCTGCAGGCGCAGCTTGCCGTCGAGCAGGTTCAGGCCCGGCACGATGCGGATGCTGTTCTTCGGTACGCGGATCAATTGATTGTCGCTGTAGTTGAACGCGACCGGCTTGCCGTTGACGTTGTTGTACCCGAGGAAGTTTTTGTACTTCGGATCTTCGATCGTCGCGTTGAAGGTGATGTCGAACCAGTCGACCGGATAGATGCCGCCTTCGAGTTCGAGGCCGTAGGTCTTGGTGTTGGCGTAGATGGTCTGGTTCGGTCCCGGCACGTTCGGATTGTTCGGGTCGAACACCACCGTGGAGAAGCCGACGTTGTTGTACTTGGTGTAGAAGCCCGTCGCGTACAACTCGAGCCAGCGATTGGCGAACTTGTAGCCGATTTCGCCGAGGTCCATGGTCTGGATGATCGGCGTGGCGAACGGATTGTCGATGTACGAACTCACGTTCGGCAGACGGAAGGCCTTGGTCCAGCGCGCGAACGCGCCGGAACGCTCGTCGAACTGATAGTTCGCACCGAGCGTCCAGCCGACCTTGTTGAAGTCGCGATCGAAGCGCAGGAACTGGCCGGTGCCGGTGAGCACCTGCGAATTCGGGAAGCCGCCACCGTAGTTGACCTTCTGCTTGACCTCGTTCGATCCGTTGAACTCGACGCGCTCGTAGCGCGCGCCGCCGTCGATGCGCAGGCGGTCGCTGACTTGCCACTCATCGCTGAAGTACACCGCGTTCGTGGTCTGGCTGCCGCCGGCGTTGGCCCACTCGTAGCCGTTCTGATAGATGCCGTTCTGGGTGACGCTGCCGAGCACGTTGCCGTTCGCGTCGACCGCAACCAGGTCGAGCAGGCGCGCGTTGTTCTGCACGTCGAGCAGCACGGTCGAGGAATAGCGGTCGAACTTCAAATTGACGTGGGCGAGGTAGTAGCCGAGGGTGAAGTCGTGCTGGCCGCCGAAGTCGAACTTGGTCGAGACGCGCGCGTCGTTGAGGATCTCGTCGGTCGGCGACGTCACGCTGCGCAGGCCGCCGATGATCGCGAGGCCGTTGCCGTTCTGGTTGGCGAGGTCGAAATAGGTCGACGGCGAATCGACGTAGCGCAGGCGCAGTCCCGAAGCACCGGGGAACAGCGATAGCGGGCTCGGTTTGGCAGCGAGCGCGGTGTTGATGATGCCCTGGCCCGAGTTGAGCTGGTTCGGGAACATGCCGTTGCGCACGGTGTTGGTATCGCTCATGCGCAGGCTGTCGCTGAATTTCCAGTTGTCGCCGAATTCCTGCTCGAACTTCCACGTCGCCTGAGTGCGATGCACCTGGGTGCCGGTGTCGTTGGTATAGGAGTAGGGCTTGCCGTTCGGGCCGGTCAGCGTAATGTGGTTCGTCTCGGGGCCGGCGACGGTGCCGTAGTTGCCGTCGAAGCCCGGCACCGCTTTAATCTTGCCGTCGGGATACGTGCGCATCGGGATGCCGAGGTCGAAGTACACCGTATCGACCAAGCGTTTCAGATCGAAGCTGAACTTGCCGGTATCCCACTCTTTCGAGATCGTCGCGCGCAATTGGCCGCCGCGGTCCGCGGTGTAGCCCGGATCGCGGATGCCGTCGTCCTTGCGATAGAAACCACCGATCGAGAATTTCCAGCCGTCGCCGAACGGCGTGCCGTACCAGAAATCGCCGCGGTTGAGGCCGTAGTCGCCGACCGTGTACTTGAACAGGCCCGACGCCTCGTTGCCGACCTGGCGTGGAATGTAGTTGACCGCGCCGGCCGGCGCGTTCGAGTAGAACAGCGACGACGGACCGCCGCGCACGACTTCAATGCCGTCGATCGTTTCGTCGAGACGGAACGCCTGGTCACCGTTGAGATAGCCGAGCGACGGATCATGCTGGATCGGCAGGCCGTCTTCGAGCAGGTTGATCGAGCCGAAACCGTCGACCGGAATGCCGCGCGCACGCACGTTGCCGCTCGCTTCGCCGCCGGTCGCCTCAACCCAGAATCCCGGCACTGACTTGAGCGACTCGGTCACGCTGGTCGGGGCCTGCAGGCGCAGACGCTCCTCGCTGATCGTCGTGATCGAATAGCTGGTCTGCTCCTTGGTGCGCGCGTCCACGCCGGCACGCCCGGTGACGACGACCGCTTCCATGCTCTGCGTCTTCTTCGCATCGGCCGTGGTGATGGCCGGTGCATCGGACGGCGCAGCCTGCGCGTCCGCCGCCGCGGGATTCGGATCGGCCGGCGCGGCCGCGGTTTCAGCGGCGTGGCCGGCCGCGCCGAGAAAGCACGACAGCGCAAGCACGCTGGACAAGGTCAGGATTCGGTATTGGCACATAGACGACTCTCCGCAGATGGATAGGCTTCGCAACGAGGGGAGGAGATGAGCGTGTGGTGCGCGTCCGTGACGCTGGACGAGCATAGGTACCCTGAAACTCTATTGCAATTTGCATTGCAACAATGTTTCAAGTAGAACAAAAATTCTATTCGCGCGCGTGACTCCACCCCAACGCTGCCGCTCGGCAGCGTTGCGCTGGGCGGGAATCTAGCTGGGTTTTATGTCGTGGGAATGTCAGGTTGCGTGTTGTTTTTTGCGGTTGTTCCACGTGCGTTCGTTGCGCGGTGGCCGTTCTTCGTGTGGTCAGTAGTGTGGCGTGATCCCTCGCGCGCGGCTTTGCTCTTTTTGCTCGTCATTCCTGCGGAAGCAGGGCTTTCAACAGCCGTAGGGCTGGTCATCCAGCTCTTCTTTGCCCGCATTGCTCTTTGTTCGTCATTCCCGCGTGCTCTTAGCGGGAATCCAGTGACTTTAGCTTTTGTTTTTGTTGGTTTAAGAGCCAAGGCTTCCACTCGTCCTGCGGACGAGCGGGTTACTTTCTTTGCTTGCCCAAAGAAAGTAACCAAAGAAATGCACCCCGGGAGCCGCGCCGCCTACGGCGGTCCGCGAGGTCATGCCGGGGTTCGCTCGATGGACATCCTGTCCATTCGCGAACTCGCGCGCATCCTGCGCGCGACCCTAACGGGCGAATCCGTCATGCCCTCGCCGCGGCTGACAGGGACCCGAGATCAAGAGCAAAAAGAGCAAAAAGAGCAAAAAGAGCAAAAAGAGCAAAAAGAGCAAAAAGAGCAAAAAGAGCAAAAAGAGCAAGAGCCAAGCGCGGGGTGCCTAGCTCTTGCTCTGCTTTGGCGCGTACGATGCGCGCTGCTGTGGCTTCTCCGGGTCCCCATTACATTGCGGCGGCAGCGGACGAAAAGGCCTGTGAGGGTCGGCGCGATGGATCGCGCCGATTCCGCTATTGCACACGGATGTGCAATTAGCGGAACCCGGCCGCTGACGCGAACCCGGAGCGCAGGATGCGCGTAGGGCGCAATGTTCTGGGGGGTGTTTCTTTGGTGACTTTCTTTGCACAAGCAAAGAAAGTTACCCGCTCGTCCGCAGGACGAGTGGAAGCTCTAGCCCTTAAGCGGAAGCAACATCAAGACAGCGCGAGATCAAACCGAAAGCGCAACGTCCCCTCACACCACATCGGAAAGTTGGTGCCCCACTTGTTGTTGTGCAGATTGCAGCGGATGCCCGAAGAAAAATCGGGCGCAACAGGCGCGAACGACATAAAGGCGGCATCGGCCGGCGCGAACAGCGGTGAATCGAGAGGCGTGATCTGCAACGTTGCGCCGGAGTCGAGGCGCGCACGTATGCCGGCAGCGGCATGCAGAGCACCGCCGCCGTTACTCACGACATCGCCAGCCGGCAGCCATAGGCCAAGTTTATGCAGATGCCAGTCGCGGGCGCCGCTCGGCATAAACGTGAGAAAGCTCGCCTCAGGCATGCGGTTGGACGGCTTCTCGTGCAGCACGAGTTCGAGACGCAGGCGCGTCGCGTCGATCGGACGCAACGTGAGTGTGACGCGTTTCGGTGCACCGAGCGTTTCGCACGCGGCGGATGGAGTCTGCAGGTGCAGCACAGCACGTTGCGAGTTTGATTCGACGCCGAGCAGGCACGTACCGCGTCGCGCCGACTGCGCGGTCTGCGCGCGTTCGAGTCCGGGCTTGCCGTGATCGAGCAGGGCCCAGCGCACGCGATCGGTGAGGTAGGTGCGCATATGCTCGGCGACGTCGTTCGCGTCGTAGCTTTCGTAGACGTAGCGGATCAGATCGTCGCCCTCGACGCGGAGGCCGTTTGATGAGGTGAGACTCATCACGGCGCCCGATATTGGCTCGATTGCGACACGCCAGCCGCCGAGCTCCATTTCTCCCGCTATTTCAACCGGTGCCGGTGAAGGTGTTTCGTCGTTGTGTTCGGCAGCTTCAGTGAGTGCTGCCTGTGCCAGCGCGCGGTCGTCGGCATCGAGCGCTTCGACTGCCGTATCGAGATAGGCGCGCTGCTCGTTCCACGACGACTCGCAAAATGCGAAGCGTGGATCGTCGTGCCGAGCGCGCTCGAAATCGGCACGATCCCAATGCGTTTCGTCGCGCAGGAAGGTCTTGATGTCGACGCCCCAGGTATGTTCGGGCACGAGGCAGAGGCGGCGGCCGAACGCGCTGCGCTGCGCGCTCAGGCCTTCTTCGTCGAAGCGATCGTAGAGCCGTTGCAGGGCAAGGAAGCGAGAAACTTTGACCGGATCGGTACCGACGCCGTGGATCCACGAATCGCCGATCTCTTTTTCGATCAACGGAAAGCGCTCGCGCAGCGGCCACAGGCTTTCGGCGAAGGCGTCGAGCGTCGAAGCACGGATCTCGGCATCGGGAAATTCGTCGCGCAGGTCGCGGTGGCAGTCGATCGCCTGGCCGACGCTCTGCGGGCCGACGTTGTCGTTGGTATGGGCGAAGCTCAGGGCCACGTCGCTGCCGTCGACGAAATGCGTCGAGCCGTAGCTTTTCTGATAGGTGACGAGGATTTCTTCGCCGCCCGGCGCGCGCCAGCGGAACAGGTCGGGCACGTCGGGCGGCGTCGACGCGGAGTTCACGCCGATGTGCAGGAATTTGATTCCGGCGCGCGCCAGCAGCGGCACGATACCGAGTGTGTGGCCCGGTACGTCGGTCATCTTCGCAGCGACGGTCTTCACGTCGAAGCGGCGATCGAGATCCTGCGCATAGGAGAGCCCGGCGCGAAACAGCGCGGGCGACATCAATTCGGTGTGGGTGGTGAACGGCAGCGCATGCCAGCGAATGATGCCGCGGTCGATCGCGCGTTCGAGGCGGCGCACGCGTTCGGGCGGCTGCGTTTCTAGATGATCCCAGATCAACCAGGCGCCCGTGGTCCAGACGAATAGGCGCTGCGCCGCGTCTTCATGCAGGAAATGCTCGCCCGTATCGAGCGCGGCGGGGATAAAGACGTTGTGATACTGCTGTCGCACGCGTTCGGCAAGCTGGGTGAAGCCGATATCGAGATGCGTTTTGAAGACGAGGTGAATGGTGGATTTCATGGTGGCCTGTCGTGTCGCCTCTTGCGCTTGCGCAGAAGCTGCGGCGAAGTCGGTCCGCAGCCGAAGTCGCGTCGTGGCGCTGGGTAGAGTAGCGTTGGCAGCGATGCGTAGAGTTTTTTCCCGCCGGCTCCCCGGGCAGCATTCCTTGCAGCGGAAAAATGCGCACCGCGAAAGCGTGTCTAGGATTTATTGATTTGGAATTTGTATTCCAAAAAATTCAATTTTGCAATGCAAATTGCGAAAACCTTCGGGCATGCTTAAGCTCGGCTTCCGAATCTCGTTTTCGCCTCAGCCAAGAATAGCAATGCCGGCGACGCATCACACCCGCAGCTTGCAGCGCGCCTCGACAGTGCGCCGCTGTCTGTGCGCGCTCGCGGCATGGTGCTTCGGTATCGCCTTGGCGGCGAACGCGTCGGCGGCCCAGGTCGAACTGTCGATCGCCTGCCGCTGCGTCGAGGGTGGCGTGAACGGCGCCGAGGCGCGCTGGCTCAAGCAGTATGTGATTCCCGAATACGTCGCCGCAGCCAGGGCGCAGGGCCGTGACGTCGCGGTGCGCCTGCGCGAATTCGCTGGCAGCGCGGAACAGATGTCGCAGCAGCTCGCGCTCGACTTCGCCACCGCGCAGGGCGCCGATCTCGCCGAGTTCGACGGCTTCCAGATTCCGGGTTTCGTCGATGCCGGCCTGCTCAAGCCGCTCGCCGAAACCGCCGGGCCCGAAGCCGATGCGTGGGAAGGCTGGTCGCATATCCCGGACAGCGCGCAGGCACTCGTGCGCTTTCGCGGCAAGCGCTACGGCGTGCCCGAGCAGACCGACGTGCGCATGATCTTCTATCGGCGCGATCTGTTCCGTCGCGCCGGGCTCGACGCCGACCATTGGCAGCCGCGCTCGTGGGGCGATCTGCTCGATGCGGCACGCAAACTGAAAGCGCTCGATCCGAAGAGTTTCCCGCTGCAGATCAATGCCGGCGTTGCGATGGGCGAGGCGACGACGATGCAGGGCTATCTGATGCTGCTGGCCGGCACCGGCGAGGAACTGCGTGACGACACCGGGCGCTGGATCGTGAGCAGTGCGAACATTCTCGGCGTACTCGATTTCTACAAAACGGTCTATCGCGACGAGCAACTCGGCGAAGCGCGCACGCAGCGCCTGGTCAGCGGGCGCAACCGCAGCTTCACCGACTTCCAGCGCGGCAAGAGCGCGATCCTGATCGAGAGCAATTGGTTCTATTACACCGCGATCGATCCGCAAGGCGATTTCCCGATCGCCGATCGAGACGCCGTGGTCGGTTGGGCGAAGATGCCGGCGCGTGCGCCGGGCGGCGGCGTGCGCGCGCAGGATTTCGTCAGCGTGTCGGGCGGCAACAGCTTCGTGCTCAATCCGCATTCAAAGCATCCGCGCGAGGCGTGGTCCTTGCTCGCCTTCATGAACTCGGCGCCGGCGCTGCGCAATTATCAGGAATACAACGAGCATCTCTGCGTGCGCGACGACGTGCTGCCGCCGCGCTCGCAGTTCCTGCGCGACAGCGGACGCGAACTGCTGCCGTTGACGACGATACGGCCGATCGACGCCGACTATGAAAAGGTCTCGGCCGAGATTCAACGCATGACCGAAAGCGTGATTGCCGGGAAACTCACGCCACGCGCGGCGATGGGCGAGTACGCGGCCGCGGTGAAGCAGATCGTCGGTACCGATCGCACGATCGCGTTCGATTTGCGAGGTGCGGCACCGTGACCAATGGGCGCAAGGCCGTTCGCACCGTGCATAGCCGCGAAGCGGCGAAGTCGAAGTGGCGTAGTCGGCTTCTCCCCCGGATCGAAGTCCGGGGCAGGCTTCGCGCCTGCGGCGCTACGCTCGGCTCGAACGGCTTTTTATGGTCGAGCGCCGAACGTGCAAGGGGCGAGTCGTGATTTCTCAGCGCGGCGCTAATGTGTCCTCGCGCACCGGCATTGCCTTTATGACTCCGGCGGGCCTGCTGATCGGCCTGTTTGTCGTCTTCCCGTTCTTCTGGATCATCGCGGTCAGCTTCACCAATCGCAGCCTGCTCGGCGTGAACGCGCTGCATCCGCAGTTCGTCGGTCTGAAGAATTATCTCGACCTGTTCGATCCGGCGACGTTTTGGAGTCAGGGTGGCTTCGGTCCCTCGCTGTGGTTGACGATCCAGTTCGTCGTGTTCTCGGCTTTACTCGGCCAAGTGCTGCTCGGCCTCGTCCTTGCGTGGATTTCGCGCGAGCTGTCGCCGCGGGCGAAATCGCTGCTGCAGGGCATCGTGATGCTGGCGTGGATACTGCCCGACGTGGTCGTCGGCTTCGCCTGGTTCGCCTATCTCGACCGCGATGCAGGCACGCTCAATCAGTTGCTGCACGGCCTGAATTTTCCGGCCGCCGATTTCCTGATCGAGCACCCGTTTCTGACCATCTGCCTGTTCAACGCCTGGCGCGGCGCGGCGTTCTCAATGATGCTGTTCGATGCCGCGCTGCAATCGATTCCGCCGAGCTACCTCGAAACCGCCGATGTCGCGGGCGCGAGTTCGTGGCAGAAATTCCGCGACATCGTGCTGCCGCTGATCCGCGGCCATATCGTCACCGATCTGATCCTGATCACGATGTGGACGTTCAACGTGTTTACGCCATTCCTGTTGACCGCAGGCGGGCCGTCGTTCGAGACCGACATTCTGCCGATCTACACGTATCGCATCGCGTTCAAGAGCTTCGAGTTCGGCAATGGCGCGGCGATCGGCGTGATCGTCATGCTGATCAACCTCGCGTTTTCGCTGTTCTATCTGCGCCTCGCCCAGCGCGGTCTGCGTGCTAAGGGGAAGGGCACATGAATCGCCGCACCCTGTTTTCGCGCATGGCTTTCAGTGTCGGCGCCGCACTGCTTGGCGCTGCGTTCGCGCTGCCACTGATCTGGTTCGTGTTCGCGCCGTTCAATGCGCAGGCCGATCTCGACCTTGCCATGCCGAAGCCGCCGACGCTGACGAACTTCGCGCGCGTGTTCGCCAACCGCGCCGCGGTCGGCGCACTGCTGAATTCGTTACTGCAGGCGTTCGGCACGGTGTTGCTCGTGGCGACGACGGCGACACTCGCGGCCTATGCGCTCGCGCGCACCGCATTGCGCGGCAAGCGCGTGATCGAATACGTGCTGCTGCTGTTTTCCTCGGTCGTTTCCGGCTCGGCGGCGATGGTGCCGATCTTCCTGATCGTCAATGCGCTCGGCCTGATCGACACCCAAGTCGCGGTGATCCTCGTCTTCACCGGTGGCTTGTTGCCGACGGCGATGTTCATCCTGCGCGATTTCATCGCGAGCATTCCGCGCGGCTACGAGGAATCGGCGCTCGTCGCCGGCGCCTCGCCATGGCGCGCTTTTGTCGATGTGGTCGTGCCGGTGCTGCGTCCGGGCGTCACCATTGCGGCGGTCTGGGCCTTCGTCCAGGTCTGGGGCGGATTTCTGATTCCGTTCGTGCTCCTGCGCAGCGAGCAGCGCATGCCCGCGTCGGTCGAAATCTATTCGTTCTACTCGCAGGCAGGCACGCCGATCGTGCCGCTGCTCGCGGCGTACTCGGTACTGTATTCGCTGCCGGTGATCGCGCTGTACTGGTACGTCAACCGCAAATACGGATTCCGCTTCTTCGGCGGGATCAAGTCCTAAGGGCATTCATGGCTTCGATCCAACTCGACAAGATCGGCAAGAGCTACGGGGCGATCGACACGATCCGCGAGATCGATCTTGCCATCGGCGATGGTGAATTCGTCTGCCTGCTCGGCCCTTCCGGCTGCGGCAAGACGACGACCTTGCGCATGATCGCCGGGCTCGAACAGCCGACGCGCGGCGGCATCCGCATCGGCGGCCGCGACGTGACTCATGCGCAGCCGAAGGATCGCAATATCGGCATGGTGTTCCAGGACTATGCCCTGTATCCGCACATGACGATTGCCGACAACATCGCCTATCCGCTCAAGGTGCGCGGCGTGGCGGCGGACGCACGCCGCGCGCAGGCGCGCGAGGTCGCCGACGTGCTGCATATCGCCGATCTGCTCGACCGCCTGCCGGCGCAGATTTCGGGCGGCCAGCAGCAGCGGACTTCGCTTGCGCGCGCGCTGGTCCATCCGGCCGATGCGTTTTTGTTCGACGAGCCGCTGTCGAATCTCGACGCGCGCATGCGCGTGGAGGCGAGGGCATTCCTCTATCACCTGCAGCGCAGCCGCGGCATGACCGCGGTTTACGTGACCCACGACCAGGCCGAAGCGATGGCCTTGTCCACGCGTATCGCAGTGATGTGCGCGGGCGATATCGTGCAGTACGCGCCGCCGCTGGAGATTTATCGCCGACCGGCAACGACCTTCGTCGCCGGTTTCGTCGGCGATCCGCCGATGAACCTGATCGCCGCGCAGGCGACGCGCACGCAAGCTGGCATCGCGTTGCGCGCCGGCGGACTGGAGATGGCGCCGATCGCGAGCTGGCCGGCGCTCGATCTCGCACTTGAACGCGGTGACCGCATCACCGTCGGGGTGCGCCCCGAACATCTGCGCATCGCTGCGGGCGACGGCAATCGCCTGCGCGGCAAGTTGTTCGCCAACGAGGCGATGGGGCCGGAAAGCCTCGTCACGCTTTGCCTTGACGATGGCGTGCGCATCACTGCGCGCGTGTTCGGCGATGCGCCGGTACGCATCGACGGCGACGCGGTGTTCGCATTCGATGCGGCGCGAGTCACGCTGTTCGATGCACAAGGAAACAGAATCGACGGCCAAAACTAGAGCACCGTCATTCCAGCGAACGCTGGAATCCAGCTCTTCCCCAGATTGACGGCAGAGCTGGATCCCAGCTTTCGCTGGGATGACGAACAAAGACCTATTCAACAACCAAGGCAACACGACCATGTTATCGATCGGCAACGCCCCTTGTTCCTGGGGTATCTACTATCCCAAAGACAACCGCTACACGCCCGAGCAGTATCTCGATCAGGTACGCGCGGCGGGCTACGCGACGACCGAGCTCGGTCCTCTCGGCTTTCTGCCGACCGACGCGACGCAGCTCAAGAACGCGCTCGACTCGCGCGCGCTCAAACTCACGGGCGCAACGCATGTGCACACACTCGCCGATCCGTCCACGCACGACGCGCTGCTCGCCACCGTCGAGCAGCTCGGCAAGCTGGTCAGCGACGCCGGTTCGAAGCACGTCGTCATCATGGACGAGGGCAACTGGTATCCGTCCGGCCGCCGCGGCGTGGTCGACGAGGCCGGTTGGAAAACCGTGGTCGGCATGGTGCGCGACGCGCAGCAGTGTCTTGCCGGTGAGTACGGCATCGCGATGACGTTTCATCCGCATCTCGGCACCTGCGTCGAGCGCGAAGCGCAGATCGACCGTTTGCTCCAGGACACCGAAGTCAATCTCTGCTTCGATACGGGCCATCATGCCGCCTGGGGGCAGGACCCGGCGGCCTACATGCGCAAGGTCTGGCCGCGCATCGGTTACGTGCATTTCAAGAGCATCGACGCCGGCGTGCGTGCGCGTTTGCTGCGCGGCGAAATCGACACCGCGCAGGCGTCGGCAGCTGGCATCTTCGCGCCGCTGACCGACGGTGCGGTGAACATGGCCGAAGTCATGGGCCTACTCGCCGAGAAGGCCTATGCCGGACCGTGCATCATCGAACAGGATTGGAGTCCGACGCAGACGGAAGAGCCGGTGGTGCTCGCGCGCAAGAACCTCGAGTACCTCCAGTCCTTGAGCGGAGGTGCGCAATGACCATCCGAGTCGGACTGATCGGCCTCGGCGAAGTCGCCCAGCTTATGCACCTGCCGCTGCTCGCGGACGATGCGCGCTATCGCATCGTCGCGGTCAACGACGTATCGCCGAGCCTCACGGCGCACGTCGCGCAGCGTTACGGCGCGCGCGCGCATGCCGATGCGGACGCGTTGTTGAGCGACAAGGAGGTCGATGCGGTTTTCATTCTGACGCCCGATCATCTCCATGCTGATCTGCTTGCGCGCTCGCTCGACGCGGACAAGCACGTGTTCATCGAAAAGCCGGTGTGCCTCAATGTCGAGCAGTTGTTGCCACTGCTGCCGCGGGCGAGCGACTACAAAAAGACGATCTTCGTCGGCTATATGCGCCGCTACGCGCGGCCGTTCCTCGAACTCAAAAAACGCATGCCGGCGCGGAGTGAAGTCCAGCATGTGCGTGTGCGCGATTTGATCTGCGAGGCGCCGTTCTTCGTCGCGCAGACGCGCCCGGTGTTCAAGCCGAACGACGTGCCGCAGGCCGTGATCGACGCGGGCAGGGCGCGCACGCAGACAATGCTGCGCGCTGTCGTCGGCGCCGATGCGCCCGCGGCGGTCGTGCGTGGTTACCAAGTGCTGACCGGGTTGTCTTCACACAGCTTTTCGGCAATGCGCGAGCTGCTCGGCACACCGCGCGTGTTCGCCGCGCGTCAGCGCAACGGCGGCGAAGCGATCGCGGTGTTGTTCGACTACGGCCACTTCACTGCGGTGTACGAAGCGGTGACGAACCATATCGCGCGCTTCGACTCGGGTATCGACGTGCTCTGCGATCGCGCCATGTTTCGCATCAATTACGACACGCCGTATGTCCGCCATCTGCCGACGCGATTGGAGATCACGCGCTCGGGAGACCACGAGACGACGACCGAAACGATCGGACCGTTCCACGAAGACCCGTTCCGCGGCGAGCTCGATGCGTTCCATGATGCGGTGTTCAACGGTGCCCCGGTGAAGACGACGCTCGAAGATTCGCTCGACGATCTCAAGCTGTTTGCGCAGATCGGGAAGTTGTTCGCCGAGGAAGCTCGATCCGCTTCATAGGTTCTTCTTCCCTTCTCCCCCGCGGGAGAAGGTGCCCGAAGGGCGGATGAGGGGAAGGCGTTGCAAACTGAAATGGCGTTTCAAGTTTGTGAAGCTATTCCCTCATCCGGCGCTGCCGCGCCACCTTCTCCCGGTGGGAGAAGGGAAGCTATAGCTTCAGCATCCACTCGTGCGCCGGATCGTTGCGCATGCGCCATTCGCGCCGCGGTCCGGCCATAACGTTGAGGTAATAGCCGCGGTAGCCGTGCGGCATCACCACCGGGTGGTAGCCGCGCGGCACGAGGACGACGTCGTGGTCGTGCGGCGCCATCGTCTCGTCGAGATCGCCCGCATCGGTGTAGACGCGCTGAAAGGCGAAACCCTGCGGCGGGTCGATGCGGTGGTAGTAGATTTCTTCCAGCTGCGTTTCGCGCGGCGGATCGTCGGCATCGTGCTTGTGCGGCGGGTAGCTCGACGAATGCGCCGCCGGCGTGCGGACTTCGACGACGAGCAGGGACTCGGCGTCTTCGCTCTGCGGCAGCACATCGCAGATGTAGCGTTCGTTGCTGCCCGTGCCGCGTGTCGAACGCGGCATCGCCGCAGGCTCGATGATGCGCGCCGGGTATCGGCCCGTGGCCGGCGCGCTCGCGAGGGCGAGCTCCACTGCATCGCAGGCGCGCAGGCGAACCGAGCTACGTGGCGGCAGATACAAAGCATGCGGCGGCTGCGCATCGAATACGCTGGCGCGGCCGCCGAAGCGTTCGCGGCGTAGCGCTCCGGTGTCGAAATCGATTGCGCCGCGCAGGACGGCAAGACAGGTTTCGCGGTCCTCGGCGACGTCGATCTGAAGCTCTTCGCCGGCAGCGAGGTGCCAGGCGTCGAAGCCGACATGGCGCCAGCCGGCCGATTGCGGCGTGATACGGACGAGATGGGAGGCGTCGCGTTGCGCTTTGACGAGAAGACTCATGGATTTTCGCCTCCGTCGCGTTTGCGCAGTGCGGCTGCATAGGCGTCGCGCGCGTCACGCACGGACGCGCGCGACGAGACCTCGGGCACGGCCACGTCCCACCAGCTCCCGCCTTCGCGCGTACTGCGATGCGGATCGGTGCGGAGCGAGATCACGTAAGTGCTCTTTGCCGCGCGTGCGCGCGTCATCGCTTGTTCGAGCCCGGCGATATCGTCGACATGTTCGGCCGCGGCGCCGAGCGCGCGCGCATGCGCGGCGAAATCGATCGCCGGCGCGCCGGCGGCGACGGTCGCGCAATCTTCGTCGACGAGATTGTTGAACGGCGCGCTGCCGCAGGCGCGCTGCAGGCGGCCGATGCAGCCGAAGCCGCGATTGTCGAGCACGACGACGATCAGCTTACGGCCGAGCATGACCGAGGTCGCGATTTCGGAATTGAGCATCAGATAGCTGCCGTCGCCGACCATGACGATGACCTCGCGCTCCGGTTTGGCCATCTTTACGCCCAAGCCGCCGGCAATTTCGTAGCCCATGCACGAGTAGCCGTATTCGACGTGATAGCCGCCCGGTGTGCGCGTGCGCCAGAGCTTGATCAGTTCGCCGGGCAGTCCGCCGGCTGCGCAGACGACGATGTCGTGGTCTGCGGAATCGGGCGAGGAACGCTGCACGGTGCCGATCACGTCGGCTTCGTAGGGCAGTTCGCCCGGCGCAAAGTCGCGCGCCGAAGTGAGGCGTTCGACGGTGGCGCGCCATTCATCGCCGAGCGAAGCGGCGCGATTGCGCCATTCCGCCGCAGCGCGCCAGCCCGACAAGGCGAAGGCCAGCGCTTCGAGCCCGGCCGTCGCATCGGCCGCGATTGCTAGGGCGGAGTTTTTCTCTGCATCGTAGGCGTTGACGTTGAGGGTGACGAGTCGCGCTTGTGCGAACAGCGCGTTCGATCCCGTGGTGAAATCGGCGAGACGCGTGCCGACGGCGAGCACGAGATCGGCTTCGGCAAAAAGCGCGTTCGCCGCGGTGCTGCCGCAAACGCCGACCGGGCCGAGCTGCAAGGGATGATCGAACGGCAAGCTGCCCTTGCCGGCCTGGGTTTCGGCGACGGGGATTCCATGGCGCTCGGCGAAGCCACGCAACGTGCTCGCCGCTTCACCGTAGAGCACGCCGCCGCCGGCAACGATAAGCGGGCGCTGCGCCAGCGACAGCGCATCGGCGGCGATGGCAATCTGCTCGGGCGACGGCACCGTTGCCGGCGCGGAGATGATGCGTGGTTCGAAGAACGCTGTGGGGAAGTCGAACGCTTGCGCTTGCACGTCCTGTGGTAGCGCGAATGTGACCGGCCCGCACTGCGCGGGATCGGTCAGCACGCGTATCGCGCGCGGAAGTGCGGTCAACAATTGCGACGGCGCGACGATGCGATCGAAATAGCGCGAGACCGGTTTGAAGCAATCGTTGACGCTGACCGTGCCGTCGGCGAAGTCTTCCATTTGCTGCAGCACCGGATCGGGCGCGCGCGAGACGAACACGTCGCCGGGCAGGAACAACACGGGCAGGCGATTGACGTGGGCGAGCGCGGCGGCCGTGACGAGGTTAGTCGCGCCAGGGCCGATCGAAGTGGTCACCGCCATCATGCGCTTGCGCATCTGCGCTTTCGCGTAGGCGATTGCGGTGTGCGCCATCGCCTGTTCGTTGTGCGCGCGATAGGTCGGCAGCGCGTCACGGTGCTCGTACAGTGCTTCGCCGAGCGCGGCGACGTTGCCGTGGCCGAAAATCGCGAAGGCACCGACGAACAGCGGCACGATCTCGCCATCGATGCGCACTTGCTGTGCGGCGAGATAGCGCACGAGCGCCTGCGCCATTGTCAGTCGGATCGTCGGTCTGTTCATTTCGATCCAGAGAAGAAGAGCGTTTGCCACGGATTGCGCGGATGAACACGGATAGAGCAGGAGCAAAGCTCGATCAAATTTTTTTTTGCTTGATCCGTGTTCATCCGTGTAATCCGTGGCCAAAATTTCTTTTTGTTTCCACCGGTGCAGGACCCGCGACATTGTCTCGCGCCGCGCGCCAAAGCGCAGCGAGTTCGCACTGGTTCGCGTGCACGCGCGCGACGAGTGCGTCGTCGTCGATCTCGCCGGCGAACCATGCGCGCGCCGGTTCGGCGAACACGCTGCGGCCCACGGCGAAGCCGCGGCAGGTCGCGCTGCCGGCCGCGGCGGCAAAGCCGGCGGCGAGTTCGGGGTAGGGTGCGTCGGCGCCGAGCAGGAGCACGCCGCGGCACCACGGATCGCTATGTGTAATGAGAGCGTCGAGTGCCGGCCAGTCGGCGGCGGCGAGTGGCGCGAGCTTCCACCATTCGGGTTTGATGCCGGCCGCGTAGATGCGTTCGATCGCGCGCAGGACCAGATCGCCGCGCTGCGCCGCCGGAGCATGCGCCGGTGCGATGACTTCGATGAGAAGTTCATGGCCGCTCGCGCAAGCGGCGGCGTAGAGCGTGCGCAACTGCCGTTCTTGCTCGGCGCGCAGAGTCGCGTCGTCCGGATCGAAGACGATAAGACATTTGATCGTATGTTCCTGCGGCCAGGTGACGAGCTGCGTGCCGATCGAGGCGCCGTGCTCGAAGGCGAGCGGCGTCGTGTCGGGCAGTTCGGCTGGACGGCCGATCCACCAGCGGCGCCCGCTTGCGGCGTTGAGCGCGTCCTGGCCGTGGCGGTCGTCGATCAGCACGCCGATATGGCCGGCGAGGTCCAAGGCCGCCTCGGTCTGCTCGGTGGCGCGCAGCAGCAGGTTTTTCAGCACGGGCAGGCGGGCCGCGGCGTCGGCGCCGTGGCGCCGCGCGGTTTCCTCCAATGCGCTGCGATGGTCGAAGGCGAATACGTGCAAATCCTCCCAGTGCGGGCGCGCCACGCTGACGCGATGCAGATGCGCGAGTTCGGCATCGGTGGCGATGTCATAGGCGCGCGCTTTTTGCGCATTCGGCGTGAAACGAAGTTCACGCGCATCGCCTTCGATCTTTCCGGTTTGGCGCAGAAAATATTCGAGTTCGGCTCGGCTCGGCATCGCCGGCGCGCAGCCGTGGCGGGAAACGACGATCGCGCCGCAGGCGTTCGCATAGGCGCAGCAGGTTTCGATCGGCTGGTCGCGCAGCCAGCCGTAAAGAAAGCCGGCCATAAAGGCGTCGCCGGCACCGAGCACGTTGAGTACGTCGACTTTCGGCGCGGCGACGAGCGGTGCCTCTTCGATCCGCGCCGGGATCTCCGCATCGATTGCATTGCAGCCGAGCGCGCCGCGTTTGATGACGAGCAGTGCGTCGCTCGCGGCGCGGACGTTGCGCAGCGCGTCGATCAAATCGTCGGCGCCGCCGGCAATGCGGAACTCTTCCTCGGTGCCGACGATCAGGTCGAACCGGGCCAGCACGTCGCGCAGATGGTCGGTCACGGCCGCATTGGCGACGAAGCGCGTCGCGCCGTCGCTGCGCGGCGCGAGGCCCCAGAGCACCGGGCGGTAGTCGATGTCGAGGACGCGACGCAGACCGTGCTTGCGCGCGAGATCCAGCGCCTTGAGGCAGGCGGCGAGCGTGCCCGGTGTGGACAGATGCGTGCCGGTGATCGCGAGCGCACGCGCCGAGGCGATGTGCGCCTCGACGATGTCGTCGGTCGACAACGCCATATCGGCGCAGTTCTCGCGGTGGAACAGCAACGGGAACGTGTCGCGATCCTTGATACCGAGCAGGACGAAGGCGGTCAGGCGATCGGGATCGACGTGCAACTGCGATGTATCGCAGCCTTCGCGCGCGAGCGTTTCGACGAGGAAACGACCCATCTGGTCGTTGCCGACGCGGCTCAGCATCGACGATTTGAGGCCGAGGCGTGCGCTGCCGAATGCGGCATTGCCCGAGGAGCCGCCGAGATAGCGGGCGAAGCTCGTCGCGTCTTCGAGGCGAGCACCGATCTGCTGCGCATAGAGGTCAACGGCGACGCGCCCGAGGAAGATGGCGTCGAGGGGCCGCGCGACGGCGGCGGAGATACGATCTGTCATGCGCGTATCGTAGGCTTGCGGAGGTGCGCGTCAGATGAAGGAGAATAGGGCCTGTTCGCAGTCTTTGCAATTCGTATTGCATTAAATAGAAATATGGAATTTTTATTCCATATGTTGCAGACTGCGCCAAGCCGCATTTAACGATACGCCGAATAACATCGGACAACGCGCCCAACCGAGGAGCCTGCCTTTGGCCGTCAGCAATGCCGTGGATCAGTTCATGCAGCGCGTCGCCGACGAGTTCGAGTCGCTGCCGCGCCAACTGCAAGGGGTCGCGCGCTATCTGGAGCAGCATCGGTCGAGCATCATGCTGCAGAAGGTCAATGACATCGCCGAAGGTTCCAACGTGCATCCTTCGGCCGTCGTACGTTTCGCCCAGCGTTTCGGCTACACCGGCTTCAGCGAGATGCAGGCCGTGTTCCGCGACGCGTTTCGCGAGCGCACCGAACCGTCCGGCAGTTATCAACACCGTATCCGCCGCGTCATCGCCGAGCGGCCGGAAAAACTCGACGAGACTCAGATCGCACGCAGTTTCATCGACGCCTGCCGCGTCGGCCTCGACGAACTGGTGGAGCGTTTCGATCCAGCGCGTTTCCACGCCGCGGTCGATGTGCTCGCGTCGGCCGAGCACATCTATATCGTCGCGGTGCGGCGCTCGTTCGCGATCGCGAGCTACATCGCCTATGCGCTCGGCCATACGCAGAAACGTGTGCACCTGGTCGACGGACTCGGCGGCATGCACCGCGAGCAGATTCACAGCATCGGCAAGGGCGATGCGCTGATCGCGATCAGTTTCCCGCCTTACGGCAAGGAGACGCTGTTCTGCACGCGTCTCGCGCGCCAGCGCAAGGCCAAGGTGATTGCGATCAGCGAGTCCGATCTGGGACCGCTCGCCGCGCATGCCAATGTATTGCTCAAGGTCGACGAGGGCAGCGTGTTCGCGTTCCGCGCGCTGACCAGCACGATCTGTCTGTGTCAGGCCTTGTTCGTGGCGCTGGCGTATCGCCTCGAATTGAAGCCGAACGAGGCGGCCCACAGCGGTGATTTTGATGCGTGAAGGTCATGACTGAAATCGCCTTGTTCGGCGCGGGCCGAATCGGCCGCATTCATGCGGGCAATCTTTCGGCGCAGGCCGGGCTGCGGCTGCGTTATGTCGTCGATGTGAATCCAGCCGCGGCTGCCGAATTGGCCGCGGCGCACGGCGCCGGTGCCGCGGACGTCGAGCAGGCTTTGGCCGATCCGACCGTTGCCGCGGTGGTGATCGCGGCGAGCACGGCGACGCACGCCGAGCTGATTTCGCGCGCGGCGCGCGCGGGCAAAGCGATCTTTTGCGAGAAGCCGGTGGCTTCGGATCTCGACGGCGCGCAGGCTTGTGCCGAAGCCGTGGCCAGCGCGGGCGTGCCGTGCATGATCGGTTTCCAGCGGCGCTTCGATCCGACCTTTGCCGCGCTGAAACGCCGCCTCGACGTGGGCGAGATCGGCGCGCCCGAAGTCGTGGTCTTGACGAGCCGCGATCCAGGACCGCCGCCGCTCGACTATCTCAAGCAGTCGGGTGGCGTGTTCAAGGACATGCTGATCCACGACTTCGACGTCTGCCGTTGGCTCGTCGCCGACGAAATCGTCGAGATTTACGCCACCGGCGCCTGCCTGAGCGACGGCGCGCGTGCGGCGGGCGATCTCGACACCGCCGCGGTGACGTTGCGCTCGCGCAGCGGCCGGCTCTGCACGATCAACACGTCGCGGCATGCGGCCTACGGTTACGACCAGCGCATCGAGGTGCTCGGCAGCGCCGGCATGCTGCAGGCGGGCAATCATCGTCCGAC
The DNA here is from genome assembly GCF_005503555.1 of Rudaea sp. 3F27F6. Classification (GTDB taxonomy): domain Bacteria; phylum Pseudomonadota; class Gammaproteobacteria; order Xanthomonadales; family Rhodanobacteraceae; genus Rudaea. The sequence continues at coordinate 228,236 of NZ_SCNG01000006.1, read as the reverse complement.
CGAGGTGACGGCGTCGCTCGCCGATGCGGTCCGCGCCGACGTGCCGGAGCCGTTCTTTCTCGAACGCTATCGCCGCGCCTATGCGATCGAGATGGCGCATTTCGCCGAGGTGCTGGCCGGCAGATCACAGCCTACGCCGAGCTTGAACGACGGCATCAGGGCGCTCGAACTGGCCGAACTCGCAACGCGATCCTGGCGCGAAGGGCGCGTGTTGAGCTGCGCGATCTGAAAATTCCCATTGCGCAAACCGCGCGAGCCGCGGTCGTGTGCATCTTCATTTCACGAGGATGACGCGCTTTCTTAATTTGCGACTTCCGACACACTATTGATAATTGATTAGTGCGACGAATCACACTAATCTGCGCGTGTTACAGGGGCACGCCCGTCAGGGTGTGAAAGGAAACTCAAAACGGCAATTTGCATCTCTTGCGATGAGCAAGAGGGTGCAGCGGCGGCGCGTGAGCGTCGTTGCAGCCGGGCGTGCGTCTGCGCTCCGGTGTTGTGCAAGGTGCCGGCAAGCATCGATTCTTCACAAAAAAACGGCCTACATCCGGATCGCAACGGATGCGTCTGCGTTTGCGCGGACGCATCGCCGGTTGCGCGTGTGTCGAGCGGATCGAGGAAGCCGGTTCAAATCAGAAAACTAACCTACAGGGGGTTACGTTCATGCTATCCGTCAAGCGCAAAGCGATTGCGATGACGACGTTGGCTTTCGCCATTTCCCAGGCGTTGGCCGCGTCAGCCGTCGATTTCACCGATGTTCGCAGCAATATCCAACTCTCACCGCGCAGCGGCAATCCCGCGGCACTGAATCCGGACTCGTTGTCCCGGGCTAAGCAACGCTACGCATATGCCGTGCAGATCGCCGATCTGTATTCCGCTCAATATAAGAATGGATCGGACGGCACGATCGATCCGACCCGCGTCGAGCTGATCAACAATCTGATGCAGGGCGATACGCGCGGTTTCGTCGAGGCGGCAAACGCGCCGACGCTGTCCGCGGCACTCAGCGCGGCCAAGAGCTCCGCCGTCCGCAGCGCGAACACCACGACCACGGCAAACGGGCATGAGACCAGCGCCGATTCGTCGCAGGTCAATTCCGTCATCAGCAGCCCGAGCGATCTGGTGTATGTCCCGATCACGCCGTGCCGCATCGTCGATACGCGCATTGTCGGCGGTGCGTTCGGTGCGCTCGAAACGCGCGTCTACAGTGGCACTGGCGGTCCGTCTCAAGGTGGCGGCGCTTGCTCGGGCTATCCCGGTACGACCATTCCGGCCGCGATGACGCTCAACGTGACGGTTCAGGCCTATGGTCTGGGATCGCCGACACAGTACGGTTTCTTGTCCGTCTACCCGCAAGGTGGATCGCTCGGAACGAGCTGGCTGAACTTTGTCGGCGGCCAGACCGTGGCCAACGAAGGTATTGCGACGATCAATTCGACCAATGGTCAGTTTGCGATTTTCTCGCAGACGCCGACTCAAGTGATCGTCGACGCATTCGGCTATTTCACCACCCCGACCGGGCTGACTGCTGGTGCGACGGGGCCGACCGGGCCGACCGGACCTACTGGCCCGACCGGCCCGACCGGCGCGACTGGAGCAACCGGTGCTGCCGGCGTAACCGGCGCCGCTGGGCCTACCGGTGCAACGGGCGCGCAGGGTGATGCCGGCGCAACGGGACCGCAGGGCGTCCAGGGGCCTTCGGGCCAGCAAGGTCCTACCGGTGCTGCGGGCGCTACGGGTGCGACTGGCGCAACGGGCGTCGCGGGTGCGACCGGTTCGGGCTACAAGTACATCGGTCCTTACGGTGGAACCGGGGTCAGTTATTCGGCCTACGACGTCGTTACGCAAGGCGGTTCCACTTATGTGAATCTAACTGGCCAAAATGTGGGTAGTCCCGCAACGGATACCACGAACTGGGGATTGATGGCTCAGGCTGGAGCGACCGGTGCAGTTGGCGCGGCGGGCGCCGTCGGCGCCACTGGGCCGCAGGGTCCGGCAGGAGCCACGGGCGGTACGGGGGCGCAAGGTGCGACAGGCGCTACCGGCGCTCAAGGTCTCGCCGGTGCAACCGGCAGCACGGGTGCGCAAGGCGTGACCGGCCCGCAGGGTCTGGCGGGCGCAACGGGAGCTACAGGTCCCGTCGGTGCGCAAGGTGTGACTGGTGCCACGGGCGCGCAAGGTCTCGCGGGTGCAACCGGTAGCACCGGGGCGCAAGGCGTGACGGGTCCGCAAGGTCTGGCGGGGGCTACGGGAGCCATCGGGCCTGTCGGTCCGCAAGGTGTAACAGGCGCAACGGGCGCTACGGGTCTCGCTGGAGCAACCGGTAGCACGGGTGCGCAAGGTGTGACGGGTGCGCAAGGTTTGGCAGGTGCTACGGGTGCTCAAGGTCTCGCAGGCGCTACCGGTCCGGTGGGTCCGCAGGGTGCGACCGGCGCAGCCGGCAGCACCGGTGCGCAAGGCGTAACGGGTCCGCAGGGTCTGGCGGGTGCAACGGGAGCTACAGGTCCCGTCGGTGCGCAAGGCGCGACCGGTGCCACAGGCGCTCAGGGTCTCGCTGGTGCAACCGGCAGCACCGGTGCGCAAGGCGTAACGGGTCCGCAGGGCCTGGCGGGTGCAACGGGAGCTACAGGTCCCGTCGGTGCGCAAGGCGTAACGGGTCCGCAAGGGCTGGCTGGTGCAACGGGTCCCGTTGGTGCGCAAGGTGTGACTGGTGCGACGGGTGCCACAGGCGCTCAAGGTCTGGCCGGTGCAACCGGTAGCACCGGTGCGCAAGGCGCGACGGGCCCGCAAGGGCTGGCTGGTGCAACGGGTGCTACAGGCCCCGCCGGTGCGCAAGGCGTAACGGGCGCGGCAGGCCCCGCCGGCGCGCAAGGCACGACGGGCGCCACTGGCGCTCAAGGCCTCGCCGGTGCAACCGGCAGCACGGGTGCGCAAGGCGTAACGGGTCCACAGGGTCTGGCCGGTGCAACGGGAGCTACAGGCCCGGCCGGTGCCCAAGGTGTGGCAGGCGCGACGGGCGCACAGGGTCTGGCCGGTGCAACGGGAGCTACAGGCCCGACCGGTGCCCAAGGTGCTGCAGGCGCGACGGGCGCACAAGGTCTGGCGGGCGCAACGGGAGCTACAGGTCCGGCTGGTGCGCAAGGCGTGGCAGGTGCAACGGGTGCAACAGGCGCGCAAGGTCTCGCCGGTGCAACCGGTAGCACGGGTGCGCAAGGCGTGACGGGTCCGCAAGGTCTGGCGGGCGCAACGGGAGCCACAGGTTCGACCGGTCCGCAAGGAACGGCTGGAGCGACGGGCGCTACCGGTGCGCAAGGTGTCGCCGGTACAACGGGCGCAACCGGTCCAGCAGGGGCTCAAGGTCTAGCGGGTGCTACCGGCGCTCAAGGCCCTGCGGGTCCTACCGGTGCTACCGGCCCTCAAGGTGCAGTCGGGGCGCAAGGTTCGGCGGGTGCTGCGGGTCCGACCGGTGCACAGGGTCCGGCAGGTGCTGCCGGTGCGACGGGTGCGACCGGCACTTCCGCCAACTTCTCGTATACGGGCCCGAGCGCCAACATAAGCTGCACCGGCGGCGGTCCGTGCACGACGACGGTGAACTGCCCGGCGGGACAAAAGGTAGTCAGCGGCGGAGTCAAGACCAACGGCGGAGATCAGTACACGACGGTCACGGCCACGTATCCGGCCAGCAACACGTCGTGGACCGTCATCGTCACCAACCACAACAGCAACACTTTCACTTACAACACCTACATCATCTGCTCGCAATAACTGCAGTGGTGTGTCGAAGCCCGGCCGGCGTCGCCGCTCGGGAACCTCTTGAACGACTCGTTCGATCCCCCGGCTCTGCCGGGGGATTTTTTTGCCTGTTCTCTTCTTGAATTCTTGTTTGGTGCCGGCCTCTGCGTTAGGCTGTAGCGCAACGATCGAACAAAGGTGGCGCACGGGTAACCGGCGGCTGAGTGTGCGACATGTCTACGCGAACCTTCCCACGCTGAAACACATTCGCCGACGTCGCTGAGAAAGGGCGCCACGGCGCCTTTTTTGTTGGGCAATTTTTGCCGTCGCCTGCGACGACGAAAATCCGGAAGCGGCCGTCCGCCGCAATTTACGAAAAGCCATCATGATCAACATCACTCTCCCCGACGGCAGCCAACGTCCGTTCGAACATCCCGTTTCCATTGCCGATGTCGCCGCATCGATCGGCGCCGGCCTCGCCAAGGCGGCGCTGGCCGGCAAGGTCGACGGCCGCATCGTCGACACGAGCTATCTGATCGAGTACGACGCGAACGTCGCGATCATCACCGACAAAAGCCCCGAGGCGCTCGACATCCTGCGCCACTCCACCGCGCACCTGCTCGCGCAGGCGACCCAGCGGTTGTTCCCTGACACGCAGGTCACGATCGGCCCGGTGATCGAGAACGGCTTCTACTACGACTTCGCACGCAAGACGCCGTTCACGCCGGAAGATCTGGAAAAGATCGAGGCCGAGATGAAGAAGATCGTCGCCGAGGGCCTGCCGGTATCGCGCTCGGTCAAGTCGCGCGACGAGGCGGTGAAGTTCTTCCGCGACAAGCACGAGGAATACAAGGCGCAGATCATCGAATCGATCCCGGCGAACGAGGAGCTGTCGCTCTATTCGCAGGGCGATTTCATCGACCTTTGCCGCGGCCCGCACGTGCCGAACACGAGCAAGTTGCGCGCGTTCAAGCTGATGAAGGTCGCGGGCGCCTATTGGCGCGGCGATTCGAACAACGAGATGCTCCAGCGCGTCTACGGCACGGCCTGGCTCAACGACAAGGATCTGAAGGCCTATCTGACCCAGCTCGAAGAGGCTGAGAAGCGCGATCACCGTAAAATCGGCAAGGCGCTCGACCTGTTCCATGTGCAGGAAGAGGGGCCGGGGTTGGTGTTCTGGCATCCGAAAGGCTGGTCGATCTGGCAGGTGGTCGAGCAGTACATGCGCCGCGTCTACGTCGAGTCCGGCTATCGCGAAGTGCGCTGTCCGCAGGTGCTCGATGTGTCGCTCTGGCAGAAGTCGGGCCATTGGGACAACTACAAGGAAAACATGTTCTTCACCGAATCGGAGAAGCGCACGTATGCCTTGAAGCCGATGAACTGTCCCGGTCACGTGCAGATTTACAATCACGGCCTGCACAGCTACCGCGATCTGCCAATCCGTTACGGCGAGTTCGGCGCGTGCCACCGCAACGAGCCGTCGGGCGCGCTGCACGGCATCCTGCGCGTGCGCGGCTTCACCCAGGACGACGGCCACATCTTCTGCACGCCGGATCAGATCGAGTCCGAAGTGACGGCGTTCCACAAGCAGGCACTCAAGGTCTACTCGGATTTCGGCTTTACCGATATTTCGGTGAAGCTCGCGTTGCGTCCGGAGAAGCGCCTGGGTTCCGATGAATTCTGGGATCGCACCGAGGAAACGCTGCGTCGCGCTTTACGTGCGGCGGGGGTGGAATGGGAGGAGCTGCCGGGCGAGGGTGCGTTCTATGCACCCAAGATCGAGTACCACTTGCGCGATTCCATCGGCCGTTCCTGGCAGCTGGGCACGATGCAGGTGGACTTCTTCATGCCCGAACGCCTCGCGGCCGAATATGTGGATGAACACTCGCAGCGGCGCACGCCGGCCATGCTGCACCGGGCCATCGTCGGTTCGATGGAGCGTTTCATCGGCATCCTGATCGAGCATCACGCCGGCCAATTCCCGGCTTGGCTTGCGCCGGTGCAGGCGGTGGTCATGAATATCACCGACGCGCAGGCCGAATTCGTCGAGGAAACGGCGCAAGCCCTTGTCCGGCAAGGTTTCCGCGTAGAGGCGGATTTGCGCAACGAGAAAATCGGCTATAAAATACGCGAACACACGTTGCAGAAGATTCCGTACCTACTCGTGGTCGGCGATCGCGAGAAGGAACTCGGACTCGTCTCCGTGCGTGCGCGGTCTGGCGAGGACTTGGGATCGATGAAGATTGCCGAGTTCGGCGACAAGCTGCGAAGCGAATTCAAGAATGTTCAATAACTTCTTGAATTCAAAAAATTAACTTTCTGGAGATTCACCTATAGCCACTGAAAAAGCTAACCGCAAGAACATGGAAATCCGTGTTCCGCGGGTGCGCGTCATCGGCGCCGAAGGAGAGCAGGTAGGCATCCTGTCGCGCGATGAAGCGCTGAACATGGCTGCCGAGCTGGGCCTGGATCTGGTCGAAATCCAACCGACCGCCGATCCGCCCGTTTGCCGCATCATGGATTACGGCAAGTTCAAGTTCGAGCAGCAGAAGAAGGCGCATGCGGCGAAGCGCAAGACCAAGCAGGTCGAGATCAAGGAGCTGAAGTTCCGGCCCTCGACCGAAGACGGCGACTACAACGTGAAGATGCGCAACATGAAGCGCTTCCTCGAAGAAGGCGACAAGGTCAAAGTCGTCGTCCGCTTCAAGGGCCGCGAAATGGCGCATACGGAGCTCGGCGAGCAAATGGTCAAACGCATTCAGGCGGACGTTGCCGAGGAGGCCGTGGTCGAGAGCTTCCCGCGCTTCGAAGGCCGGCAGATGGTGATGATGGTGGCTCCGAAGAAGAAGTAATCGCGCGCAGCGCGATGAAACTTCCGCTCTCGCGAAGAGCGGAAGGTTTGTTGGAAAGAGCGGCCGGGACGGCCGCTTTTGATTCTCGCGATCAGGAACGATCGCACAGGTACATTTTGGAACCCGCTCACCTTGCGTGAGCTTAAACAAGCTAAGCCAGAGCAGGACGGAAAGAGCAGCGATGCTGCCGCTCAGGCGAGTAAATAAATCAAACTAAGGAGTTGGGCCATGCCCAAGATCAAGACCAATCGGGCCGCTGCCAAGCGGTTCCGCAAGACGGCGTCCGGCAAATTCAAAGCCGGCCATGCCTTCAAGAGCCACATCCTGACCAAGAAGTCGACCAAGCGTAAGCGCAATCTTCGCGGTCCCAACATCGTGCGCAAAGAAGACTCCGGTCGCATCGCGCGCATGCTTCCCTACGCATAAGGAGACGAAACCATGGCACGAGTCAAACGTGGTGTCGTCGCCCGCCGTCGACACAAAAAGATCATTTCGCGCGCGAAGGGCTACTACAACGCCCGCCGCAAGGTATTCCGCGTCGCCAAGCAGGCGGTCATCAAGGCGCAGCAGTACGCCTATATCGGCCGCAAGCAGAAGAAGCGTCAGTTCCGCGCGCTGTGGATCGTGCGCATCAACGCCGCTGCGCGTCAGTTCGGCCTGTCCTACAGCCGCCTGATGAACGGCCTGAAGAAGGCCGACATCACGGTCGACCGCAAGGTGCTCGCGGACATCGCCGTGCACGACATCGCTGCGTTTGGAGCGCTCGCCGAAAAGGCCAAGGGCGCGCTCGCAGCGTGATGCGCAAGGCTCGATTCGGTTGCATCTGATCGAGCCAGTCCGCTTCAACGAAGAGGTAAGCGAGGGGAGCCGGGCCTGGGCCTAGCTCCCCTTTTGTTTTTCTTGCTCGTCATTCCGGTAAAGCGTTCCGCGGCAGCGGAGCCGGTCAAGCCGGGGTGGCGGAATTGACGACCTGGACTTTGCATGAGCGATCGCTTGGAAAAGAAAATCGATGCCCTGATGGAATCGCTGCGCGAACGCTTCCGCGATAACGACGGCTTCCAGGAAAAGCTCAAGGGCGTCGGCGCGAAGGTCGCCGAGATCAAGGGCAAGCTCGATCCGAAAAGGCTGCAGACGAAGCTCGAAGAGCTGCGCGTCGAGCTGATCGGCAAGGCCGGCCTGATCACGAGCGAACTGAAGACCCTCGGCAAACTGCCGCCGGATCAGCGCAAGAGCTTCGGCGATCGCGTCAATCGCGCGAAAGAAGAGGTCGAGGCGACGCTCTCCGAAAGTCGCGCCGAGATCGAGCAGGCATTGCTCGATCAGCGTCTTGCTTCGGAAACGGTCGACGTCTCCCTGCCCGGACGGCGCAGCGAGCGTGGCAGCCTGCATCCGCTGACGCGTGCGCTCGACCGCATCGTGTCGATCTTCGCACGCCTCGGCTACGACGTCGCCGACGGCCCCGAGATCGAGGACGACTGGCACAACTTCGGTGCGCTGAATTTCCCGCCCGATCATCCGGCGCGAACGATGCACGACACGTTCTGGTTTCCCGACGGACGCCTGCTGCGCACGCATACCTCGCCGGTGCAGATCCGTGCCGCCAAGGGGCGCACACCGCCGATCCGCATCATCGCGCCGGGCAAGGTATATCGCAGCGACTCGGATCAGACTCACTCGCCGATGTTCCACCAGGTCGAGGGGCTTCTGATCGACGAAACCTCGACGATGGCCGACCTCAAGGGCACGCTGCGCGAGTTTCTGCGCGCGTTCTTCGATCGCGACTTCAAGATGATGTTCAAGCCGACGTTCTTTCCGTTCGTCGAGCCCGGCGCTGACGTGGTGATCCGCTGGGATCTGCCGGATGGCGGTTCGCGCTGGCTCGAAGTCCTCGGTTGCGGCATGGTGCATCCCGAAGTTCTGCGCAACTGCGGCATCGATCCGGAGCGTTACACCGGTTTTGCTTTCGGCATGGGCGTCGAACGCCTGGCGATGCTGCGCTACGGCGTTACCGACTTGCGTGCGTTCTTCGAGAACGACGTTCGATTCCTAAAGCAATTCGCTTGATTCTTTCGCTCGCTTTCCCGGCGCAGGCCGGGATTGAGCGACGTTTCTTTTCGCTTGGATAAGACACTCGATTCCGGTTTGACCAGCCCTTCGGCTGTTGAAAGCCGCCGGGACGACGGGAAAAAAGCAGAGACTCAAACCCCATGAAAATTTTAGAGAACTGGCTCCGCGAACGAGTACCGCTGCAAGCCGACCGCGCCACGCTGGCCGAGCGCTTCGACATGATCGGCCACGAAGTCGAAAGCATCGAACCGGTCGGCGGCCAGCTCGACGGCGTCGTCGTCGCGCAGATCGTGTCCTGCGCGAAACATCCGGAAGCCGACCGTCTGCAGGTCTGCGAAGTCGATGCTGGCGGGGAAAAGCTGCAGATCGTCTGCGGCGCGCCGAACGCACGCGCGGGACTCAAGGCGCCGCTGGCGAAGGTCGGCGCACAAGTCGGTGAACTGAAAATCAAGCCGGCCAAGCTGCGCGGAGTCGAGTCGTTCGGCATGCTCTGCTCCGCCAAAGAACTCGGCATCGACGCCGACGCATCCGGCCTGCTCGAACTGCCTGCCGACGCGCCGGTCGGCGCGGCGCTTGCGGCGTATCTCGGCCTGCCCGATGCCGTGTTCGATTTGGGGCTGACGCCGAATCGCGCCGACTGCCTTTCGCTTGAAGGCGTCGCCAAAGACGTCGCCGCTGCCTTCGACGTGTCGTACACGCCGCTCGCGATTGAGGCGGTGCCGGCGCAGTCCGATCGCCGCATCGAGATTAGTCTCGAAGCGCCGGGCGATTGTCCGCGCTATTGCGGCCGCTACATCACCGGCATCGACGCCGCGGCGCAGACGCCGCCGTGGATGCGCGAACGTTTGCACCGCAGTGGGCTGCGACCGATCAGCTTGCTCGTCGACGTGACGAATTACGTGATGCTCGAGCTTGGCCAGCCGCTGCATGCGTTCGACGCGGATACGCTCAAGGGGCCGATCGGCGTGCGCCGCGCGAAAGCGGGCGAGAGCTTGCGTCTGCTCGACGAACGTGACGTGACCCTCGACGATAGTTTTCTATTGATCACCGACGCCGACCGTCCGGTCGCGTTGGCCGGCCTGATGGGCGGCTGGGATACGCGCATCGGCACCGGGACGAAAAACCTGTTCCTCGAAGCCGCGCATTTTGCCCCGGCGGCGTTGGCCGGTCGTGCGCGTAAGCTCGGCATGCACACCGATGCCGCGCATCGCTTCGAGCGCGGCGTCGATCCGGAGTTGCCGCGCCGTGCGCTGGAACGGGCGACGCGATTGATCGTCGAGGCCGCTGGCGGCGAAATCGGTCCGATCCTTGAGGCGGTCTCCACCGAACATTTGCCGGCGCGCCCGCCGGTACGCCTGCGCCGCGCTCGCATCGAGCGCGTACTCGGCATCCGCGTGCCGGACCCCGAAGTCGAGCGCATCCTCGCCGCCCTCGGCATGAACATTGTCACAGACGGCGAAGGCTGGACGGCGACGCCGCCGAGCGCGCGCTTCGATATCTCGATCGAAGAGGATTTGATCGAAGAAGTGGCGCGTATTCACGGTTACGAGCGCATTCCCGACCGTGCCCCGAGCGGCGAGCTCGCCGGTCCATCCTTGCGCGAAGATCGCGTCGGCGCGGCGCCGCTGCGCGAGCAACTCGCCGCGCGTGGCTATCTGGAAGCGATCACATTCGCGTTCGTCGCGCGCGAGCAATTGGAAACATGGAGTCTGGCCGAGGGGGCGATCGCTTTGGCGAATCCGCTTTCCGCTGAGCTGTCGGTCATGCGCACGAGCCTGTTGCCCGGTCTGGCCGCCGCGCTCGCGACGAATCGCAGCCGCCAGCAGACGCGCGTGCGTCTATTCGAAGTCGGCCGAGCGTACTTCGCCGGTGCGGAAGGCCCGCGCGAAATCGCGCGAATCGCCGGTGTCGCTTGCGGCAGCGCCGTTGCCGAACAATGGGGCGAAGCGGCACGTGCGCTCGATTTCTTCGACATCAAGGGCGACGTCGAATCGCTGTTCGCGCTGACCAACGCCGCCGCGGAATTCACCTTCGTGCCGACGACACAGCCGTGGCTGCACCCGGGCCGCAGCGCGCAGATCCGGCGTGGCGAGCGCGTGGTGGGATATATCGGTGCGCTGCATCCGAGTCTCGGCAAGGCGCTCGACTTCGCCGAAGACGTGTACGCCTTCGAGCTCGACCTCGACGTGCTCGCCGATCGTCATGTGCCGCGTGCGCAGCCGCTGTCGCGCTATCCCTCGGTGCGCCGCGACCTGTCGTTCGAGCTGCCTGAAAGTGTGAGCTACGCCTCAATCGAAACTGCGGTACGTCACGCAGTCGGCGCGGCTCTCCGCGAAGTATTCGTATTTGACCGCTATGCCGGACCAAATCTCGCACAAGGACTAAAAAGTGTCGCCATCGGCTTGATTTTACAGGATGAATCACGCACTCTTACTGATGCCGACGCAGATCAAAGCGTCGGTTTGGCGGTCTCGGCACTGGAGCGCGACTGCCAAGCGAGATTGAGGGGGTAAGGATGGCGGCACTGACCAAAGCGGAAATGGCCGAACGGTTATTCACCGACGTCGGCTTGAATAAGCGCGAGGCGAAGGAATTCGTCGATGCTTTTTTCGATGTCGTGCGCGAGGCGCTCGAGCGCGGCGAGCAGGTGAAGCTCTCGGGCTTCGGCAATTTCGATTTGCGCAAGAAAAATCAGCGGCCCGGTCGCAATCCGAAGACCGGCGAGGAAATTCCGATTTCGGCGCGCCGCGTGGTAACGTTTCGTCCCGGCCAGAAGCTCAAACTGAAAGTCGAGTCCTATGCTGGATCAAGGCAGCAATAACGAACTGCCGGTCATCCCGGCCAAGCGCTACTTCACCATCGGTGAAGTCAGCGAGTTGTGTGCGGTCAAACCGCACGTATTGCGCTATTGGGAGCAGGAATTCTCGAACTTGAAGCCGGTCAAGCGGCGTGGCAATCGTCGTTACTACCAGCGCCACGACGTGTTGATGATTCGCCAGATTCGCGCGCTGCTTTACGATCAGGGCTTCACGATCACCGGCGCACGCCAGCGTCTCGAAGGCCAGCAGGCGCGCATGGAGACCAGCATCTCCAACCAGATCGTGCGCCAGGTGCGCATGGAACTGGAAGAAGTACTGCACATCCTCAAGCACTGATTTTTTCGATCCTTCGCAACTACGAAGATCGAAACCGGCCATCCGAGCCGCACTTTTCAGCACACTTTGCTACAATTCACTTTCACGTCACGGTCGGGGCGTAGCGCAGCCTGGTAGCGCATCTGCCTGGGGGGCAGGGGGTCGTGGGTTCGAATCCCGCCGCCCCGACCAATGTGGCTAATTTTTGTAAGACTTATAGAAAACGGCTCGATCCAATTATGGGGCGAGCCGTTTTGCATTTCTCCGTTCTCACGGAACGTTGCACACCGCAGTTTGCATAGCAAAGCGTTCAACAATTACGAAAACCGCTTGCGATCTCCGATGCAACTTCTTATTTCGAGGCTTGCACAGTTTCAGCGAGTCGCTTGATGTACGGATCGGCGAGTGGAGACGCGCGTAAAGTACGAACGCTCGTGGTCAGCAGCGACTGCGCTTCGCCGGAACTCGAACCATCGATGTCTTTCCGACACAGCGCCAGGAACAGACTCGCTTCGGCGGTTTGCCACTGATTTACCGGTGTGTCTTGCAACTCCTTGTGCCGTTTCCAGGTCGATTCGAGTTCGGCGACGGCGCCCGCGCATCGGCCCTGCAGCGCATCGAGTTGGGCCAGTATGCCGCGAACGTCTTGAGCATCGATCGTGTCGGTGTCGTGCTGCAGTTTCTGCAACATCCGTTTTGCAGTTTCCGCATCGATCCTTGCTTGGTCGAACATCTGTAAGTTGCGCTCGTCGAGGGCAAGCTCCAATTGCAGCGCGTATACGAGAAAACCGTTTTCGCCGAACAACGCTTTCGCTTTCTCCAGAGCTTGGGTATGCAGGCTGCGTGCTTCGATGGGATCACCCTGAAGCCGCCGCAGATTGCCTAGCCAGCGCATTGGGGACACGATATTGTCCGAGCCGGCTTTTTGGTAGATGGCGATCACGTCGCGCAATTCATGTTCCGCCGAGACATAGGCGCCGTTCATGCCTTCGAATCCGGCAAGATTCTGGCGCCTTGAGAGAACCGCATTTCCGCTGCCGCCAAATGCCTTCGTCGCGATCGCCAGCGATGCGCGCAAATTTTCAATCGCGTCGGCCCAATCCCGTTGGCGGCCTTTGGCAAGAGCCAGCCAATTGTAGGCGTGCATCTCCGGTATGGAGCCTTCGAGACCAGCCTTCTTCAAGATGGCGAGTGCTTGCCCGGCGAGCGCTTCGGCTTCGGTCAGCCGTCCTTGTAGGCTGCGAATATTGGAGAACTCATAAAGGACTACGCAATACTCGGCATTGGTGTCGCCGTACAGAATGCGCGTGGTTTCCTGGACCTTTCCCATCAAATCAGCAGCCTCATCCAAGTTGCCGATCACGCTGGACAAGGTGGCGAGCATACGCTGGCTTTCTGCGACGGCCGGGCTGATCGGGGGGAAGAGCCGTTCGCGAAGCACCAATGACTCTCTGACTGTATCGACAGCCTCCGAAATATGCCCCTTGCCGTAGAGAATGAAGCTCAGATTGAATAGTGCAATGGCCAGTTCTTCGCTTCCTTGCGGGGCGACCTTATGCCCAAAGGCGACCGCATCGCGCAGATATTTTTCGGCGTCCTTGGAGTTGCCTTGAGCGCCACGCAGGGCGCCGTATTCGGTTAGTGCGGAAATACGCAGTGCCGGGTCCAGTGAATCCTCGGGGCGATTCACGATTTTTTCGAGCCGTTGCGACAGTTCCTCGTAGAGTTGTTTGTTGCTGCTGCGATTGATCACAGCGAGAGCAAAATCGATCGTGAGTTTGGTGGCAAGCGGCGAGTCTTCGCCGGTCGCAGTAACGGCGATTGCATGCGCCCGGCGCATGGCGTCGGTGGCCTTGTCGATCTGAGCGAGACCGTTATAGGCGGCGCCGATGGTATCGAGTAACTGTGCCTGCAACTCCGGCTGGTCGCCGAGTTGAGCTTCGACGCGGTGCACGCCCGTATCGAGAAGTTCGATTGCTGTCGGTACTTTGCCGCGAGCATTTTCCGGGCTTGCGGAACTGAATATTTCGACCAGGAAGTCGCGTACGGCGGTCGCATTTTTTGCCGATGCCTTCGCGCGAGCTGCTTCTGCTTCCGCGCGTAAGCTCTGCAGTTTCGCCTCATGCGCTTGCCACAACGTGCCTGCCATGCCCGCCAGTAGCGATAGGGCGACGATCGCTGCGATAGTGATGGCAATTTTGTGTCGGCGCAGATAGCGCAATGACCGATCCCACGTGCTGGGCGGCGAGGCCAGAATCGGGAGGTTTGCGCGCGCCGCGCCAATGTCCGCGAGAAACGCTTCTACGGTGCCGTAGCGTTCCCGCGGGGATTTGGCCAGCGCTTTCAGCGCGATCGAGTCGAGATCGGCCAGAAGCCGTCGCGGTTCCCCAGGGAAAGAAGCTCCGGTGGCCGTGATGGTGTGAGGTGGCATCTCGTCGCGGATGACCTTGATGGCGTCCAGGAGAGGCAGCCCGCGCACAGACAGCGGCGGTTTTTCGCACAGCAAAAAGTAAAGCACGCCGCCCAGCGTATAGATATCCGAGCGAACACTGGCGACGTTTTCGACAATCAGTTCGGGGGCCGCGAATTCGGGGGTTAGGATCAGATTCGTCGTTTGCAGCGCATCAGCCGGATCGACCAACGCACGCGCAATGCCGAAATCGAGCAAATAGGCACGGGCGTTGTGGTCGATGATGATATTGCGCGGCTTGATGTCGCGATGGATCACCAGCCTTTCGTGAGCATATGCCACAGCATTGGAGATTTGATGCAGCAAGTCGAGGCGCTGCGCGAGCGACGGTCTTCGTTGTTCGAGCCAAACGTCAAGCGTGGTGCCTTCGATGAACTCAGTCACGAGAAACGCATGTCCATCGGCGTTCACGCCTGCGTCGAGCAGGCGCACGATCCCCGGGTGCTGCAGTCCGGCGAGCAGCCGTCGCTCTGACTCGATGCTGCCGCGCAGTCCTGCGCGATCGCCGCGAATGAATTTGATCGCGACCTTCTTCTCGAATAGCCCGTCGGCGCGCTCGCCGAGCCAGACTTCACCCATGCCGCCGCGCCCGATCGGACTCAGAACACGCCAGTGACCAATCAAATCGCCTTGGCCGATCGCCAAGGCGGGTGAGGGTGGGTCCAGGTGGGCGAGAGGCTGCTCGATCCCCTTGAGCCATCGGCGTAGCGCGTCGGCGTCGTGCGGGGCTTCTGCAGCGAGGGCGGCTATGAATGCTTCGCGTCCGTCCTCGCTCATCCCGAGCAACTCATCGATCAGGTCTTCACGCCGCTGCCAATCGCTGTGATTCTGTTCCATGAAAGTTCATCACTCTTTTGTGAGGTGTTGCGACAGCCAGCCCCGGGCCTTGACCCAGTCGCGCCGAACGGAACTGGGATCGAGATCGAGTACCTGGCCGACTTCACTTTCGCTGAGACCGCCGAAATAACGTAATTGCACAACCTGAGCGAGCCGCGGCCGGATCCGTTCCAACTGCTGCAAGGCACCGTCGAGTTCAAGCAGGCGGTCAGCCTCTCTGACATCGTTGCTGACCTGATCGCTCTCGCCGAGCGGCTCGTGATGTACGTCTGGGCCGCGCTTCTGTGCCGTCTTGTCGCGTGCGTGATTGATCAGGATGTAGCGCATTGCCTGCGCCGCAATCGCAAGAAAATGCTCTCGCTTGACTGCCGACAACGCGTCGGAAGAGCTGCAGAGTTTGATGTAGGTCTCGTTGACCAGCGCCGTGGTGGACAATGTGTCGCCGGCTCCCGAACCTTGCCGGCGGGCGTGCGCAATCTGGCGCAACTCATGGTGCAAATCGACAATGAGTTCGGCGAATCCCGTCGGGCGGGAGTCGATGGTTTCTTTGATAAGGGCCTGAACTTGCTCCGACCACTCGCGTGCATCGGAGTCCCCGTGCGGGGAAATGGGCGCGTCTGGATGCATGGCTCGCGGTACTCCGTTTCATCGCAGAGTTCCGCTCCGCGACAACGCCGCGTAGAACTTAACCTTCCGCGCTTTGAAGAGGTGCCGACACGTTCGGCATGAATGAGCGGATTCTGCCCCGAGCCGTGATTTTAGTCCATGAAGGCGGGAATGTATGCGCTTGCTTCGTGCTGCGACGCAGTCGTGCCGTTTCCGGCAGGTCGATCAAAGGTCGCTTGTTTTTTTGAATTGTTGCAGGCTTTTTCGAGGGATCTTCACGAGAAAAGCTAAGGGCTTGGCAAATTGAATTGTGACTTGGTCCTTATCGATTAGCTCTTTGTTCCTAGTACACAAACGAAAGAACAAGTCGAAGAGTATTGCGAAAGCCGGGTTGATCACGGTGCTTAATTCGGCAGGTGATCTTTCGGAATGGCGGCGACGACATCGCTGAGACGATGCGTTTGTCGAGTTTTGAGCTAGATGAATTTGCGGATCACGGAAGATTTGCTGCGGATCAAGCATTCACCTGCGTGATTCGCGTCGGTCAAGTCGGACATGCGCCCGAATTGACAGGTCTGAAAACCCTAGGATGAGATTTTCAGACCGTCCTTGAATGTATGTTTTCTTAACTTGGAGAAATTCATGTTTATTTCGACGGCATCACGGAAAAATTCTCTCGCAATCGCCGCGGCGGCGCTGGCTCTGAGTCTCGGCGCGATTTCTGCAACGCCGGCCAATGCGACCACCGTCAGCCCAGGCGGAAACGTGTCGTTTTCGGGATCGGTTCACTACCAGATTTATGACAGCAGCAGCAATTCCGTAGTCCAAAACTACACCTGTGATACCAGTATCTCCGGGAATTTGAATACGAGCGGCGGGCAGAATTTCTCCCTCAATCCGCAGTCGCTCACGGTATCCTGCCTCGACTACTACGGCTTTCCGGTCGTGCAAAGCACGGATTCCGCTTGGAGTGGCAATTTCTACGTTGGTCCGAATGGCCATTCCGTTTACAGCAATATTTCCGTCAATAACATTACGATCGAAGTTGATACCGGCGGATTCGGTCCGCCCGCATCGGCGACCTGCGCGGGTACGATCGGTCCGATGTGGTGGAATGGCGCCGACGTGACTACCGGTGCCAATGCGACTCAATTGAGCATCTCCTCGGCCACGCTGCCTAATACCAATTCCAGATCGACCTGGGTGTGCAAGATGAACGGTAATCTGTATCTCTCTCCGTTCCAGTCGTTCCACTGACTCTGATTCCGTTGTCCCTACGACGGCAAGTCCGTCGTAGGGACTTTTTCCTGCTTTGCAGTGAGAGTGTGTGGAGAGAAATTTTTTGAAATATCTCTTGCGTCAGGTTCGCATCATTTTGCCGCGTGGCGTTGCCAGGAACTTATAGGCGGGCCTCGACGTTTCGCCGGCTCAGTTCAGCCTCTTTTCTTCTGGGCGCAAGGTCAAGACCCGTACTCCGTTCCGAGTCACGGCGACGGTGTGTTCGAATTGCGCGGACAGTCGGCCGTCGCGCGTAACCACGGTCCAGCCGTCTTCTTCGGTCGAGACGTCAGCTCTGCCTTGGTTGAGCATCGGTTCGATGGTGAACACCATGCCTTCCCGCAGCATCAGGCCCGTTTGCGGCTTTCCCCAATGCAGCACTTGAGGCGGCTCGTGCATTTCACGTCCGATGCCGTGCCCGCAATACTCCCTTACGACCGAATAGCCGTTTTTCCGCGCGTGGCGTTCGATGGCGTGGCCGACATCGCCTAGTCTGGCGCCGGGGCGAATGACCTCGATGCCTTTCCACATGGCTTCGTAGGTCACTTGCACGAGTCGCTTTGCAGGCGGCGGCACGTCGCCGACCAGATAGGTTTTGCTGGAGTCGGCGACATAGCCGTTTTTCTCCAAGGTGATATCGAAATTCACGATATCCCCGCTTTGCAGGATATCCGCGCTTGACGGAACGCCGTGGCAAACCACGTGGTTGCGCGAAGAGTTGAGCGCGTAGGCGTATCCGTACTGCCCTTTGCTTGCCGGGCGTGCGTGGAGTTCGTTGACGATCAGGCCGTCGACCAGATCGTTGATCTGCATGGTCGACATGCCGATCAAGTTCAGCCGATCCAAATGGCTGAATACCTCGGCGAGCAGCTTGCCGGATTCCGCCATCAAGGCGATTTCCTCGGGCCGCTTGGTCACGCCGCAGCCTGCGTCACAGCTTTAGCCGCAACGCCCGCGGCTCGCAGCTCCTGGGCGACGATCTCGTTGAAACTCTGCGTCGGATTGAGTTCGCACAACATGCCGATCTTGATCCAGAACGCCGCTTGCGCGTTGATCGATCGGCACGACACCACGCTCGCTTTGCGTATTTGGTCGTGCAGATCGTCGTCGATATTCACAATGCCCATATCGTTTGCTCTATATGAATTATATATGAATCATATCACCGAATAGGCTGGAGTATGCGCGACCGACTGTCTCTTGCCGGTCGCGCCGTTGCGCTTCGAGCGTCGGCACATTGGATTTCTGCCATCGACTCCTACGGTCCCGATTCCTCGATTGGGGGCCACGAGAAAGCCGGCGCGAAAGGCACGCCAATTCGCGCCAGGTGGCACCAACGAGGCTTCACGCCCATACACCGCTGCGAGCCGCGCCCTTGGCAAACTCGGCAAAGTCTCGCGGTGCGCGTCCGAGCGCACGCTGCACGCCGTCGGCAAGAAGCGCGTTGCGGCCGTCAAGCACTTCGCTGAAGAGATAGCGCAGGAATTCGACGAGATCGGGCGGTACGCCGTACTCTGCCGCGCCGGCGGCATAGTCATCCAGCGAAATAGAAGCGAATTTGATATCGCGACCGGTCGCCTCGGCGATCGTTTCAACCGCCTGCGCAAACGTGAGCAGACGCGGCCCAGTCAGTTCGTAGAGCTGGCCGATATGGCGATCGTCGGTCAGCGCCGCGACCGCGACGTCGGCGATATCGTCGGCATCGATAAACGGCTCGGGCACGGCGCCGACCGGCAGGGCCAGCTCGCCGGCGCGAACGCCGTCGAGGAAAACGCTCTCGCTGAAGTTCTGCATAAACCAGCTGCAGCGCAGAATCGTCCAGTCGGCGCCGGAGGCCTGCAGTGCCTGTTCGGCGCGCTGCGCCTCGTGCTCGCCGCGCCCTGACAGCAACACCAGACGGTGTACGCCGCTCGCGAGGGCCTGTTCTGTGAATGCGGCGATTGCCTCGGGCGCGCCCGGCGCGGCCAGGTCTGGGTAGTACGAAATGTAGACGGCCGAAACACCGGCTAGCACCGGCGCCCAGGTCGACCGGTCTTCCCAATCGAAGGCCGGGGTCGCGGAGCGCGAGCCGAGGCGAACTGTATGCCCCAGCGCATGCAGGCGTTCGACGATGCGGCGGCCGGTCTTGCCGGAGCTGCCGAGAACGAGAATCGGGCGGGAGTCTTGAGATGGCGTTTTCGATGTCATGGCGAGTTTCCTGACGGAGTGCACGCGTGATTGCGTGGCGTCCACTATCCGGCCTTATCGAAAGACGTTGAATGATTGATAGTCGGAGTTTCATGCTGTTTCGTCCAAATTGGCAGGACGATTCGATCATTGAGGCATACTGCCTTCATGACCGCCAATCTTCCCGCGTCGAACAGCTCACCGCCTCCCTGGGCCGCTGTCGACCCGCTCGGCGAGGCCCTGCATGGATTGCATATGAGCGGCATCTTCTACACGCGCTCAGAATTCGCAGCGCCGTGGGGCCTCGCGCTGCCGGCGCTCCCGCAGATGCTGATGTTCCACGTCGTGACCGCGGGCGAGGGCTGGCTCGAATTCGACGGCCATGAGCCGACGCGACTTTTACCTGGCGACTTTATCCTCGTGCCGCACGGGCAGGGGCACCGCCTCGTCGATACGCCCGGAGGCGATTGCGCCGGGCTGTTCGATCTACCGCGCGAGGCATTGAGTGCGCGCTACGAAGTGCTGCGCCACGGCGGCGACGGCGCGACTACGCAGATGATCTGCGGCGCGGTGCGCTTCGATCATCCGGCGGCGCAGCGTCTCGTTGCGCTGCTGCCACGCCTGATCCGGATCGAAGCCGCGCACTCGCCGCATCGCGACTGGATGACCGAGACGCTGCGCTTTATGGCCGATGAGGTGCGTGCCCTGCGCCCGGGCGGCGAGACGGTTGTGACGCGGCTCGCCGATATCCTCGTGATCCAGGCGATCCGCGCGTGGATCGAGCGCGATCCCGCTGCACAAGGCGGCTGGCTCGGCGCACTGCGCGACAAGCAGATCGGTCGCGCGGTGACCCTCCTGCATCGCGAGCCGGGGCGCGCGTGGACATTGGCCGCGCTCGCACGCGAAGCGGCAATGTCGCGCTCGGCCTTTGCCGCGCGCTTCACCGCGCTGGTCGGAATGCCGGCAATGCAGTACTTGACGCAGTGGCGGATGCAGCATGCGCTGACGCGGCTGCGCGAGCGCGGCGTCAGCGTGGCAGCGCTCGCCGAGGAACTCGGCTATCAATCCGAGGCTGCGTTCAGCCGCACGTTCAAGCGCATCATCGGCATCGCGCCGGGAGCAGCGAGGCGGCAGAACAACGCGGAAACACCTGCCGCGTCATGACGACATGCCGCAGCGATCTTTCGCTACATTGCGCTCGCCCCCATAGAGGTGGCGACGACTCCCGCAATCCTTGAATGGACAATCCCATGAAAGCCATTGGCTACTATCGATCGCTGCCCATCGACAATCCCGAATCGCTGCTCGACCTCGACATTACCGAGCCGGTGCTCGGCGATTTCGATCTGCTCGTCGAGGTCAAGGCGATCTCGGTCAATCCGGTCGATACCAAGGTGCGCAAGCGCGCGGAATCGACCGATGGGCAGCCGCGCATTCTCGGCTGGGATGCGGCGGGCGTGGTGCGCGCCGTCGGCGCGAAGGCGAGCCGGTTCAAGCCCGGCGATAAAGTTTGGTACGCCGGTGACGTGACCCGCCCGGGCAGCAACAGCGAACTGCATCGCGTCGACGAACGCATCGTCGGGCCGATGCCGGCCAGCCTCGATTTTGCCGCTGCAGCCGCTTTGCCGCTGACTGCGATCACGGCATGGGAACTGCTGTTCGACCGGCTCAAAGTGCAGAGCGCCGATCCAACGCGCGACAACACTTTGCTCGTGATCGGCGCAGGCGGTGGCGTCGGCTCCATCCTCGTGCAACTGGCGCGGCAACTCACCGGCTGGACGATCGTCGGCACGGCTTCACGCGAAGCGACGCGCGACTGGGTGCGCGAACTCGGCGCGCATCATGTGATCGATCATGCCAAGCCGCTGGCCGAAGGATTGAAGGCCGCGGGAATCGCGCAGGTCAGCGCAGCGATCGGCATCACCCACACCGACGAGTATCTGGCCCAGCTTGTCGACATCCTCGAAGCGGAAGGCCAGTTCGCCCTGATCGACGATCCCAAAGCGCTCGACGTGCTCGCCTTCAAGCGCAAGTCGTTGTCGGTGCACTGGGAGTCGATGTTCACGCGCTCGACCTTCCAGACGCCGCAGCTTGCGCGTCAGGGCGAAATCCTGCGCCGCGTCGCCGAGCTGGTCGATCGCGGCATCGTGCGTTCGACCGTCGCCGAACACTTCGGCGCGATCAATGCGGCGAATCTCAAGCGCGCGCACGCGCTGCTCGAGAGCGGCAAGTCGCGAGGCAAGATCGTGCTCGAAGGATTCGGATTGCCGCCGGCAACGACGCCGGCGGCGCTGCTGCTCAGGCGAAGCCCACACTGCGCGCCGCAGCGATGAACGCATCGACGTCGGCCTCGGCCGTGGCGAACGAAGTGACGATCCGCACGACTCCCGGAGCCCAGCGATCGCCGTAAAAATGGAAACCCTGGGCATGCAGCGCTTCGTTCATGCCCGGGGGCAGGGTGCAGAACAGGATGTTGGCATCGCAATCGTCATGGACAACGACGCCCGCTACACCGCGCAATCCGTCGGCAAGGCGCCGCGCCATCGCATTCGCATGGCGCGCATTGCGCAGCCAGAGATCGTCGGTGAGATAGGCGTCCATCTGCGCCGCGATCAGGCGCATCTTCGACAGCAGATGGCCGCCGCGCTTGCGCCGATAGGCAAGTTCCGCGGTCAGCGTGCGATCGAACACGACGATCGCCTCCGCGGCGAGCGCCCCATTTTTCGTTGCGCCGAAAGAAAGCACATCGACGCCGGCCTTCCAGGTCATCTCCGCCGGGCTGCAGCCGAGTGCGGCGAGGGCATTGGCGAAGCGCGCGCCGTCCATATGCAGGCGGAACTTGCGCTCGCGGCAGACGGAACCGATCGCGCGGAGCGCGTCGAGCGAGTACACACTGCCGAGTTCGGTCACCTGCGAAACGCTGACGCAGGTCGGCTGGGTGCAGTGCACGTCGCCGATCTTGGCCAGCGAGTGCGTGCGCAGAGCCGCGGGATCGAGTTTCGCCGCGGCGCCGCCCAGCGCCAGCAGCTTGCCGCCGCTGTAGAACTCCGGCGCGCCGCATTCGTCGTTGTTGATGTGGCTTTCTTCGTGGCAGAGCACGCCGCCCCAGGCCGGCGTCATCGCGGCGAGCGACAACGCATTGGCGGCCGATCCGGTCGCCACGCAGAGCACGTCAAGATCGGTCTCGAAGATTTCGCGCAGCCTGCGCTCGACTCGCTGAGAATACTCGTCCGCACCGTAGGACGACTGTGCGCCGCCGTTGGCCGCGGCGATCGCGGAGAGGATCTCGGGCGAGGCGCCGACGACGTTGTCGCTGGCGAAATTCTTGTTCGATGCAGACATGAGCAAAATCCGACGGGCAGGGCGCCGCAGTATCCGCGATTCCCGCGCCTGCGAACAACGGGCTTATGCCGCCGTGCAGATGCGCCGGGCGTTCGCGCAGATTCCCTGACGGCGCCTCACGCTCGCAGAACTGCTTGCAAGCGGCTGCGTATTGGCATACCGCCGGACTGATAGAATTTTGCGATGTCTCTCGATAACCCATTGCCGCCAGCCGCGACGTTCGATCCCGCCGACGTCGCCTTCATGCGCCGCGCGCTCGAACTCGCCGCGCATGCGCGCGACGCGCATGAAGAAGTGCCAGTCGGCGCCATCCTCGTGCGCGACGGCGCGATCATTGGCGAGGGCTGGAACCGCAGCATCAGCGGCAACGACGCGAGCGCGCATGCCGAAATCGTCGCCCTGCGCGACGCGGGCGCGGGCGAAGGCAACTATCGTCTGCCCGGATCGACGCTGTATGTGACACTGGAGCCTTGCGTCATGTGCTCCGGCGCGATCGTGCACGCGCGCGTGGCGCGCGTCGTGTACGCCGCGACCGACCCGAAAACCGGCGCCGCCGGCAGCGTCTTCGACACACTGATCTCGCCCTTGCATAATCACCGCGTCGCCGTCGCGGGCGGCCTGCTCGGCGAAGAGGCCGGCGCGATGCTGCGCGCGTTCTTCCGCGAACGCCGCGGTTGACGCGCCGCCGCGGATTGGGAAAATTCAACGAAACTTGAGCTAGGCTGAAATTCTCGACCGACACGGAGGAGGGGAACGATGCACGGCACCAAACGGCACCCGAAGTTCCACAAAGCGCTCTCGCCCGATACGAAGAAGCATCCCAAATCGCACTGGCCGGAGTGGGTGATCGGCAAGACGATGATGGAAAAGGCGATGAAATCGATCGTCGCGCGCGTACACCTCGAGCGCAGCTACGACATTCCTTATCTCGCCGGCTACAGCCTCGACGGCCATACGATTTTTATCGACCGGCATATGCCGAAGAGTTTCGTCTATCGCAGCCGGCGCGTGTATACGGATCGCTTCCTGATCGTGCACGAAGCCGTCGAGAAGTCGCTGATCCAACTGCTCGGCATGCATTACCTGACGTCGCACCAGATCGCCCTGCATGCAGAGCAGGCCGCGGTGCGCGCCGAAGGCATCAAGTGGGATGCCTACAACGAATTCATGGAGGAATACATCAAGGTGATCGGCGACGAGCAACTCAGCAAGGTGCCGGACAATCTCGACCTGACTCCGTATGTCGATTTCCACGACAAGGCGGAACTCAAGCAGATGCGTGCGAACACGGTACCGGGGCCGGTTTCGCAGCCGAGATACAAAGTGCATATCGCCGGACTATAAAACCGGCTGCACAGACAAAACATTGGTGTACCGAGCGCGGTCGCCGTAGGCGGCCGCGAGCCTATCGATCGGAGAGAAGGGACCGCTGCAATCGTCGCGGCACGGTTGGAATGGCTATGCGGACGGCACCACGATCGGGCGGAAATCTGAATCGTGGATACGGCGGCAGGTAAGTTCTGTTGTACGCGGAACATCGCCATTGAATTCGACGGTGAGCGACATCGCCGCCGATGAGAGCGAACGGAACGACACCGACTCCAGTGTGCCCTTCCATCCGTTCGGCTGCACCACGATTTCGCCACGCAAGCGCGGGTCGTGGCGTGCCCGCATCGCTTCCTGATCGCCCTTGGTAAACTGATGTGTAGAAGAAAGCGGCATCCCGGCGTAGTCGCTGGCCAATTGCAGTTTGCGGTCGGCGACGGAATAGGAGCCGCTGAAAAACTGTTCCGCCCCGTTGGCATGATCGAGGTCGAAGAACGGCCGCAGCTCGCCGCGATGCGAGAAGCTCTGCCAGTGTGCGCCGGCATTGAGCGCGTCGAAGTGATAGTCGATCAGCGAACTCGTCGGCTTGCCTTCCCGGAGCAGGGTGCACAACCAGTCCGATCCATTCGTGACCTCGGCCAAATCTTCCGGGGCTTTGGTCGGGTCGATCGGCGGTATTACATAGGTCGATTGCGGCACAGGTACTGGCATATTCCGCACCGCCACCATGGCAATCGTCACAAGCATGACCGCGCTGATGGCGAACAACGCGATGCCGGGTGCCGAGCGCTTTTCGGCGTCGCCATCGTGCTCTTGAGAGCTGCCCGAGCGCACGAACTTTCGCGCGAGCAGCCACGGTAAGCCGACAGCGGGAAGCGCGTAGACGAAAATCGGAATCACCAGCATGCTCCACGCCGCCAGATTGTATTGGCCGCGAAAACGATGCGACTCGTACAGAAATGCGAGCAGCACCACGAGCACCGAATAAGTCAGTGTATAGCCGAACCAGAGCGCTATCTGATGTTTGCTTCGTGCGCTCCAGGCACCGACTGCGAAGCCGACGACAGGCGCAAGCGCCAACAGGACGAGCTGCCAAATTCCCGGTATCGAAATCCAGCCGTGCATGGGCGCCTCGCGCAATGCTGCGATCTGTCCATACTATCCGACCGCTTCGCGCAACGGAGTCCCGCCCAATTGACGATAAATGTCTGAATGCTTACGTGACGTGCGGGCAAGAAAAAACCGCGCCGTAGCGCGGTTTGAATGATGTTGCGGTATGCCGCTGTATTGGAATTGGCGTCCCCAGGGGGATTCGAACCCCCGTTACCGCCGTGAAAGGGCGATGTCCTGGGCCTCTAGACGATGGGGACGCCGAGAAAACCGTGGGTTTGCAAACAAACCCGAATGTCGAATCAAGTGGTGGAGCTAATCGGGATCGAACCGATGACCTCCACAATGCCATTGTGGCGCTCTCCCAGCTGAGCTATAGCCCCACTTGATTTCGCCCGCGGAAAGGCCAGGGATTCCGCGGGACCGGTTGGATTCCGAGAATCCTTCCGGCGTCCCTGACCCGGTCAAACCGATTCAGGGAGCCGCAAATTGTAACTGCAAATTTCCGATCGCGCAAAGCCCTTTTTGCAATTTTGATTACACCGAGCGGCTCTTGGCCAGATGCAGCCAGGTGTCGACCACGGTGTCGGGGTTCAGAGAGACGGATTCGATGCCCTCGTCGAGCAGCCACTGCGCGAGATCGGGGTGATCGCTGGGGCCCTGGCCGCAGATGCCGACGTACTTGCCCTTTTTCTTCGCGGTCGAGATGGCCAACGCCAGCAGCTTCTTCACCGCCGGATCGCGCTCGTCGAACAGGTTGGCGACGATCGAGGAATCGCGGTCGAGGCCGAGCGTGAGCTGGGTGAGATCGTTCGAGCCGATCGAGAACCCGTCGAAGATGTCGAGGAACTCGTCGGCCAGCAGCGCGTTCGACGGCACTTCGCACATCATGATGATCTTGAGGCCATGCTCGCCTTGCTTGAGGCCGTTCTCGGCGAGCACGTCGATCACCTTGCGTCCTTCCTCGAGCGTGCGCACGAACGGGATCATCACCCACGCGTTGGTGAGGCCCATCTCTTCGCGCACTTTCTTCATCGCGCGGCATTCGAGCGCGAACGAGGGCTTGAAGCTCTGATCGACGTAACGGCTCGCGCCGCGGAAGCCGATCATCGGGTTTTCCTCGTGCGGCTCGTAACGCTTGCCGCCGATCAGGTTGGCGTACTCGTTCGATTTGAAATCGGAGAGGCGCACGATGACCGGATTCGGCGCAAACGCCGCTGTGATCGTCGCGATGCCTTCGGCGAGACGGTCGACGTAGAACTGCACCGGATCGCCGTAGCCGGCGATGCGTTCGTCGATCTTGCGTTTGGTCTCGGCGTCCTGCGACGCGTATTCGAGCAACGCCTTCGGATGGACGCCGATGTGGCTCGCGATGATCATTTCGAGGCGGGCGAGGCCGACGCCGGCGTTCGGCAGCATGGCGAAGTCGAACGCACGCTCCGGGTTGGCCACGTTCATCATGATCTTGAGCGGGGCGGGCGGCATGCGTTCGAGGTCGGCCGTGACCTTCTCGAACTTGAGCAGGCCGCTGTAGATCGTGCCGGTGTCGCCTTCGGCGCAGGACACGGTGACTTCGGCGCCGTCGGGAATCTTGTCGAGCCCGTCGCCCGTGCCGACGACCGCCGGCACGCCGAGTTCGCGTGCGATGATCGCCGCATGGCAAGTTCTGCCGCCGCGGTTGGTGACGATCGCCGCGGCGCGCTTCATCACCGGCTCCCAGTCGGGATCGGTCATGTCGGCGATCAGCACGTCGCCGGGCTCGACGCGGTTCATGTCCTTGATCGAGCGGATCACGCGTGCTTTGCCGGCGCCGATCTTCTGGCCGATCGCGCGGCCTTCGGCGAGCGTCGGGCCGCGTTCCTGCAACTGGTAGCGTTCGATCTGCGTGGCGCGCGCGCGCGACTTCACCGTTTCGGGGCGTGCCTGGACGATGTAGACCTTGCCGGTGTTGCCGTCCTTCGCCCACTCGACGTCCATCGGCCGGCCGTAGTGCTGCTCGATGATGAGCGCCTGGCGCGCAAGTTCATGCACGTCCTCGTCGCTGATCGAGAAGGCGATGCGGTCGTTGTGCGGCACTTCTTCGATGCGCACGCGCTCGCCGGGCTTGTTCGAATAGACCATGCGCTGCTGCTTGGCGCCGATCTGGCGGCGCAGGATCGCGGGCTTGCCCTGTTTGAGTGTGGGCTTGTAGACGTAGAATTCGTCCGGATTCACCGCGCCTTGCACAACCATTTCGCCGAGGCCGTAGCTTGCAGTGACGAAGACCGCGTCGCGAAAGCCCGATTCGGTATCGAGAGTGAACAGCACGCCCGACGCACCGACGTCGGAGCGCACCATGAGTTGCACGCCGGCGGAGAGGAACACGTCTTCGTGTGCATAGCCGTGATGCACGCGATAAGCGATCGCGCGGTCGTTGTAGAGCGAAGCGAAGACTTCCTTGATCTTGTGCACGACGTCGTCGGCACCGCTGACGTTGAGAAAGGTTTCCTGCTGGCCGGCGAACGACGCATCGGGCAGATCTTCGGCCGTTGCCGACGAGCGCACGGCGACGGCGGTGTTGTCCGCGCCGGCGTCCTTGCACAGTTTGGCGTAGGCGGCGCGCACGGCCGCGTCGAACTCCGGAATCAGCGGCGTGTCGATGACCCACTGGCGAATCTCGCCGCCGGCCTGGGTCAGCGCGTCGACATCGTCGACGTTGAGCGCCGCGAGGCGGTCCTGAATGCGTTTGGCGAGACCGCTCTGGGCGATGAATTGCTTGAACGCGTCGGACGTCGTCGCAAATCCGCCGGGCACCGATACGCCGAGTTTGGCGAGGTTGCCGATCATTTCGCCGAGTGAGGCGTTCTTGCCGCCCACCTTGCCGAGATCGGACAGACGCAGTTGATCGAGCCACAGAACCAGATCGCTCAAGGATGTCTCCAGTGAATGCGCGGGAGGCCGCAGGGAAACGCAATTTTCGCCGGTTTGTGCAGTGCAAAACAAGGCTGGGGCGCGATCCGCCGCATCGCGTACACTGCGGGTCCCCGCGACTGCGAGCGCCGCAATGGCCAGAAGCGTCTTCTATATCTCCGATGGTACCGGTATCACCGCCGAGACGATCGGCCACTCTGTGCTGACGCAGTTCGAAGGCGTCGAATTCAATACCTTCCGCATCCCGTTCGTCGACAACGAGGAAAAGGCGCATGCGGCCGCGGCGCGTATCCGCAACACCTACACGGCCGAGGGCATGCGGCCGATCCTGATCAATTCGGTCGTCGATCAGGCGATCGGCGAAGTGCTCGCCACATCCGGGGCGCTGATGCTCGACATCTTCGCGCCGTTCATCGCGCCGCTGGAGAGCGAACTCGGCATGAAGCGTTCGCGCCGGGTCGGCCGCGCGCACGGCATGACCAATTTCGACGAGTACGAGGCGCGCATCAACGCGACCAACTACGCGTTGACCCATGACGACGGCATCGACGTGAACTATGCCGACGCCGACGTGATCCTGGTCGGCGTATCGCGCGTCGGCAAGACGCCGACCTGCCTGTACATGGCGCTGCACTACGGCGTGAAAGCGGCGAACTATCCGCTGACGCCGGACGACCTCGAACGCCTGGAAATTCCGCCGCGCCTGAAACCCTACAAGCAGCGCCTGTTCGGTCTCGACATCGATCCCGTGCGCCTGTCGCAGGTGCGCGAAGCGCGCAAGCCCGGCAGCCGCTACGCCAAGATCGAGCAGTGCCGCTACGAACTTGCGCTCGCGGAAAAGCTGTTCAAGCGCGAGAACATTCCGGTGCAGAACACCACGCACACGTCGATCGAAGAAATCGCGAGCAAGATCCTCGCCTGGCTCGGTATCGAGAAACACATGTTCTAAACCAGAACTTCGCGAAGCCGAGCAAGAACTGGATAGCGGATCGTTCCAGCAGCCGCCGCGGCTAGAACAACTTGATCAGCATGATCGCAAACAGCGCGAGCTGCACCGCCCACAAGCTTGCGCGCACGGTCACCAAGGCCCGCGTGGTACCGAGCAGATGGACGAGGCTCTGCACGATGCGCGCGTAGACGACCCACGGGGCGAACGCATCGATCGCGGTGCTCTTGCCGAGCGCGACGGCCGCAAGCACGATCGCGGCGAACACGACCAGGTTTTCGATGCAGTTTGCGTGCGCATCGCCGAGGCGCACGGCGAACGGCGAGTTCGCCGCGGTCTCGCGCCCGCGTGCCCAGGAATTGATCGGCGTGCCGCCGAGCACCTTGATCCCGCGGTAGAGAAATACGGCGGCGACGAGCAGCAAGGTCCACGCAGTGAACATCAGCAAAGCGGTAAGCGAAGTCATGGAGCGGTCTCCGTGAGCTGTTTCCCCGGCCGTTGCGCGGGGTGGGCCACGTTAGTCCTGCTGCGCGCCGGCTGGCAAGTCCAAGAACCCTTGGCTTACTGCGCAACGTGCCGGAATGTCTCTTCGCCGTCGTAAAGCACGCTGACGATCGCGCCGCCGGGCTTGTCGCGTTTGAACTCGGCTTCTTCGCCGCTGTAGCGGTCGACGAATTTGTCGGGCGCGACGGCGACGAAGGTGTTGGTCTTGCCGTCGACCAGATCCCTGAGAGTCAAATCTCCGTTCGCTTCGATCGTGGCGGTGAGGTAATAGTCCTTTTCCTTGTCGAACTGGTAGCGCCCTGCGTAGGCGTCCAACTCCGCGCGGCTCATCGGCTGGCGTTTCACGGTCTTCGCCGGGAACAGGTCCAACTGATAAAGGTTCGAGATCGAACGCGTCAGCTCGTTGCGCACAATGCGCCCGCTGTCGGAATTGGTCATCAGCACGACGCCGAGATCGCGGCGGAAGAAGTAAAACATCTCGCTCTTGAAGCCCGCGTTGCTGCCGCCGTGTCCGAACGAGGCGTTGAGATCCTTGCCGCGAAATTCCAGGCCGAGTCCGTACCCATCGCCGCCTTCCGGTTTCATGCTCGGCGTCAGCATCTGCTTCGCAAACTCCTGCGCCAAGTAGGCGCCCGGCGCACCTTGCGAGGCGTCGCGCACGGCAAAACAGAATTTGGCCAGGTCCGACGGCGTCGTCCACAATCCGGCCGGGGCCAGTTCCGGATAAACGTGCCAGCCTCCCGGGTACACCTTGCCGTTGGCCTGGTAGGCCAGGCTCATATTTTTGGAAGGGTAGGGATCGTACGAACTCTCGCTCATCTTCAACGGAGTGAGCAGTTCGTCCTGCATGTAGCGCACGAACGGTTTGCCGGTAAGTTCTTCGACGAGCTTCTGCAGGACGACGTAGCCGCCGCCGGAGTACGAGTGCTTCGAGCCTGGCACCGCGACGACTTCGACCTTGGGGCTGTTGCCGGCGCCTTCGAGCACGCCGACCGTATCCGGAATCTTTGTGGTCTTCTCGTAGCCCGGGAAGCCGCCGACATTGAGGCCGGCCGTGTGACTGAGCAGACGGCGAATCGTCACTTTCTCGGTTCGGGTGAAATCGTTGTCGGGCACCTTCCAACTGACGAGGTAGTCGTTGACGTTGCGGTCGAGGTCGAGATGCCGAGCCTGTGCGAGCTTCAGTACCGCGAACGCGGTGACCGACTTGCTGATCGAAGCGGACTGGAACCGTGTATGCGCATCGACCGGCAGATGCCGTTCGACATCGGCATAACCGTAGCCTTTCGCCCAGATCACCTTGCCGTTCTTGAATACCGCGACGCTGATTCCGGGCACGTTGAAGCGCTGCATGCGTTCATGCAGATTGTAGGTCTGCACTTTCTCGCCTTCGACCAGGATGCGCGGCACGAGGCCGCTCTCGATACGGGCGATGTCTTTGTCCGGGAGCGCATCTTGCGCATGAACGCCGCAAGCGGCTGCGCACAACAACGCCGAAATCAATGTCTTGATCATGGCCGTCCACAAGCAGGGGGAGGGCAATCGATACGCATTCGCCGCGAAGTGAAAAACCTGGGCAAACGGCGCCGTGAGAGAACCAAAATACCGGCTGACGAGGTAGTAGCGCAAGTCTGGCGGGGCGGGGTAGCGGCGCCTATGATGCGCGCATGTCGCTAGTCATCGAAAAACCCGAAGCCGTACTGCCCAGCAGGTTCGCTTACCTGATGGGCTTGTATGCGGAAAACTATCACCGCCTCACGCGCGTGTTCGCGCCGCAGACGCTCGACGTCGGCAGTTATCTGTCCTCGGTCGACGACGGCCTCGACGTGCAGCTCGATCTGCTCGAACGCCACGCGTACACGCTCGAATTGAAATTGACCTACCGCATGCGCGAGGCCGAAAGCGAAGCGCCGGCGGCGGCATGGTTGCGCATGTACAGCGACGCGCACGTCGCCGAAGTGTCGCATTACCACGCAGGCAAGCATATGTGGCATGCGCTGGGTTCGTTCCCCGCGACCAAGACCCTGTTCGCCCATCGCATGCGCATGGCGAGCTTTCTCAACCGCTGGCTCGAATACCTGGCCGAGCAGGGACATTCGCGCGGTACGCTCGTGCCTTTCACCGCGGATGCAGAAACGCGACAATAGGTGCGGCTCGCCGCTGAGCGGGCTCATGATTGTCTCGCTACGCGGAATCCGACATGTCCAAACTTACTGAACGACCCGTCTGGCGCGCGCTCGCCGCGAATTGGCGCGCACGCGACGTGCACCTGCGCAACCTGTTTGCGGCAAACCCGAAGCGTGGAGAGAAATACGCGCTCGAAGCCGCCGGCTGGTATCTCGACTATTCCAAGCAGCGCATCGACGACGAAACCCTGCGCCTGCTGCTGCAGCTCGCCGAAGACGGCGGCGTTGCTGCACGCCGCGACGCCATGTGGCGCGGCGACAAAATCAACGTGACGGAAAACCGCGCGGTGCTGCACATCGCGCTGCGTGCGGCCAAAGACCAGCGCATCGAGGTCGACGGCAGCGACGTCGTGCCCGACGTGCACGAAGTGCTCGAGCGCATGGCCGCGTTCGCTTCGCGTGTGCGCGAAGGCGAGTGGGTGGGGCATACAGGCAAGCGCATCCGCCACATTGTCAACATCGGCATCGGCGGCTCCGACCTCGGGCCGGTGATGGCCTACGAGGCGCTGCGCGCGTACAGCCAGCGCGACCTCGACTGCCGCTTCGTCTCCAACGTTGACGGTGCCGACTTCTTCGAAGCCACGCGCGATATCGCCCCCGAAGAAACGCTGTTCATCGTCGCCTCGAAAACCTTCACCACGCAGGAAACGATGGCGAACGCGCGTGCCGCGCGCGCCTGGTTGCTCGCCGTGCTGAAAGACGAAATGGCGGTGGCGAAGCATTTCGTCGCGGTCTCGACCAATGCCGGCGAAGTCGCCAAGTTCGGCATCGACACGGCGAACATGTTCGGCTTCTGGGATTGGGTCGGCGGGCGCTACTCGATGGATTCCGCGATCGGCCTGTCGACCATGCTCGCCGTCGGTCCGGATCATTTCCGCGCGATGCTCGACGGCTTCCATGCGATGGACGAGCATTTCCGCACGGCGCCGCTCGCGCAGAACATGCCGATACTGATGGCCCTGATCGGCATCTGGAACACGAATTTCCTCGGCGCGGCGACCCAGGCCGTGCTGCCGTACGCGAACTACCTCAAGCGCTTTCCGGCTTATCTGCAGCAGTTGACGATGGAGAGCAACGGCAAGTCGGTCACGCTTGATGGCAAACGCGTCGATCACGACACCTCGGCGGTGTGGTGGGGCGAGCCGGGCACGAACGGTCAGCATTCGTTCTACCAGCTCGTGCATCAGGGCACGCGGCTGATCGCCTGCGATTTCGTCGGTTTCACCGAACCGTTGAGTCCGCTGAGCGAGCAGCACGATCTGCTGATGGCGAACCTGTTCGCGCAGAGTGAAGCGCTCGCCTTCGGCAAGACCGCCGAACAGGTGCGCGCCGAAGGCACGGCCGAATGGCTGGTGCCGCACCGCGTCTTCGACGGCAACCGGCCGAGCAATACCTTGCTCGCGCAGCAACTGACTCCGCACAGCCTCGGTGCGCTGATCGCCTTGTACGAACACATCACCTTCGTCCAGGGCGCGATCTGGGACATCGATTCGTTCGACCAGTGGGGCGTCGAACTGGGCAAGCAGCTTGCACAGAACATCGGCAAGGAAATCGCGGCCGACGACGATGCCGGGCTCGCCCACGATTCTTCGACCAATACCTTGATCCGGCGCTACCGCTCGGCCAGGGCTGAACGAAAACCCCCGGAAATGTGATCGGGTTTGCAGGAGGCGCGTGATTTGTGCGCTGGTATGCGTAATCGGGCGTCACTAGAATGCGCCGTCATCCATCCACCAAATGCAGGGAGTTTGCAATGAAAAAATACGTTCTGGCCATGGCGACGGCGTTGACGGCTCTCGTCGGCGCGGGCAGTGCATACGCCGCAGGTGACGGCCGGCCGACGGTCGGCGTTGCGGAGTTCAAGAACGAGTCCGGCGCGGGCTGGTGGCGCGGCGGGGTGGGTTGGGAGCTTTCGGGCATGTTGTCGAACGAGCTGTCGTCGAGCGGCGACTTCCGCGTCGTCGAGCGCAGCAAACTGCAGAACGTGCTCGAAGAACAGAATCTCGCGGCGTCGGGCCGCATCGCGCCGGGCACGGGCGCGAAGATCGGCAAGGTGACCGGCGCGCAATACCTGGTCATGGGCACGGTGACCTCGTACGAGGAAAACACCTCGAGCACCGGCGGCGGCCTGAACTTCCGCGGCATCGGCCTCGGCGGCAAGTCGACCGAAGCCTATCTCGCCGTCGACATTCGCGTGGTCGACACCACCACCGGCGAAGTTTCGTACTCGCGCACGGTCGAAGGCCGCAGCAAGGGCGGCGGCCTCTCCGTCGGTGTGTACCGCGGCGGCTTCGGCGGCTCGCTCGCGCACGAAGAGAACACCCCGGCCGGCAAGGCGATCCGCGCGGCCCTGGTTGAGATCACCGACTACCTCGATTGCGTGATGGTCAAGCGCGACGGCTGCCAAGCCGAATACCGCGGCAAAGAACAGCGCCGCCGCGAAGGCGACAAGAAAGCCCTGAAGCTGGATTAGTTCGATCAGAACGAGGCCACGGAAGGCCATACCGGCTTGGCGATCGATAGCTTGTCGATCGCCGACAAAAAAAGCGGCCCGAAGGCCGCTTTTTTCTTGCGTGTTGCGTCTAGCGGCGACGTCCGCCGCCACCGCCGCCGCCACGGCGGCCTTCGGGATGCAGGCGGTTGCCGATGTCGTCGCGCGGCAGCGCTTCGTCCTGGCGGAAAGGATGCGGTTGCCCCTGCGTATTGTCGGCGAAGTTTCCGCGCGGACGGTTGTCGCGCCGTGGCTTGAAGCGCTGCTGCGCACCGCCCTCGTTCTGCCCGAACGGCATGCGGTTCTGATGCATCGCGCCGCCGCCGCTGTTGTTGTTATTGTTGTTGCGTGGGCCGCGGCCGGCGTTCTGGCCTTGCCCGCCGCCTGGACGCGGACGATTGCCGCGCTGCGGACGCTCGTCGCCGGCGAACCAGGTGCGCGCGGGCGGTTGGTAGACGCCGATCTGAGTCTGGCCGGCGCCACGGTTCTTGCCGCGCCGTTGCTGATTGTCGCGCGCGCCCGGCTGGCCCATGCTTTGGCCGCCGGCGCGTGGTTTCTTGTTGCCTTTGCCGTCCTTGCGCTTGTTGTTATTGTTGTTGCGCTTGGCGCCGGGACGGAACGGGCCGTCGTCGCGGATGCGGTCGAACGCGCGCAGCTCGCGCGCCTCGTCGGCATGGCCGGCGCTCCAGGCCTGTTGCGAATGCGGCGTCGGCCGGTACTCGTTCGACGGCTTCGCGCGGCGCTGATTGATCACCGGCTGCAAGGTCAGCGACGGCTCGGGATCGCCCGCGCCGACCAGGGTGCGCAGCGCCTTCACGGAGTCGGCGTCGAGGGTTTCGCTTTGCCCGCGCAGCAGGCCGCGCGGCAGTTCGATGTTGCCGTAGCGGATGCGCTTGAGCCGGCTGACCATAAGGCCCTGCGATTCCCACATGCGCCGCACTTCGCGGTTGCGGCCTTCACGCAAAGTGACGCGGAACCAGGAGTGGCTGTCGCCACGGCTGATCACTGCGAGTTCGTCGAAGCGTGCGACGCCGTCTTCGAGTTCGACCCCGGCTTTCAGCTTCTCCAGCACTTCGTCGGGCACTTCGCCGTGCACGCGGCAGACGTATTCGCGCTCGACTTCGGTGGACGGGTGCATCAGCGCATGCGCGAGCGCGCCGTCGGTCGTGAGCAGGAGCAGGCCGGTCGTGTTGATGTCGAGGCGGCCGACGGAAATCCAGCGCGCGCCCTTGATCTGCGGCAGTTGCTCGAAGATCGTCGGTCGGCCTTCGGGGTCTTCGCGCGTGGCGACGACGCCTTCGGGCTTGTTGTAGATCAGCACTTTCGCGTGCTCGGCGGTGTCGTTGACGACGACGAAGATCTTGCTGTCGATTTCGACGCGGTCGCCCGCGCGTACGCTCGAGCCGATCTCGGCGACTTTGGTATTGACGTGGATCTCGCCGCTCTGGATGCGCTGTTCGAGCATGCGTCGCGAGCCGAGGCCGGCATTGGCGAGCACTTTGTGCAGGCGGTCTTCGAAGATCGGTGCGCCGTCCGGCGCGTCGCCCGGTTGCGGGCGTTTGAGGCTAAGCAGGCTGCGCTGCGTGGGCGCGTTCATGGGGTGTGCTCCGAGGGGGCAGGCGCCGTATCGGCGTCCGTGGTCGTGGCGTCGCCTTCGTCGGCGAGACCGTGTTCTTGGTGGAATTCAGTGGATTCGGTCGATTCGACCGGTCCGGTTTCGTGGGTTTCGGGCTGTGCGTCCGAAACGCCGGTTGCGTGTGTTTCGTGTTCGGTCGGTTCGGTGGTCTGTGTGACCGGTTCCGATGGCAGTTCGTCGGCGGCGTCCGCCGGCGCGGTTGCGGTCGGCGCATCTGCGGCGGGTCCGCCGGCTTCAGCCTGCGGCTCCGCGCGTGCTTCGGTTGCCGCCTCCGGCGCGGCTTCGAAGGCCGCGCTGTCGCCGTCTTCGCCGGAACCGGCCTCGTCGATCGCGACCGGCGCGAGGCCGAGCTGCGGATCGAAATCCGACAGATCGCGAATCTCGGCGAGTGGCGGCAGTTCGTCGAGCGATTTCAGATTGAAGTAGTCGAGGAACACGCGTGTCG
Organism: Rudaea sp. 3F27F6; assembly: GCF_005503555.1. Taxonomy (GTDB): domain Bacteria; phylum Pseudomonadota; class Gammaproteobacteria; order Xanthomonadales; family Rhodanobacteraceae; genus Rudaea. The sequence goes on along the minus strand of NZ_SCNG01000006.1, from coordinate 192,195 downwards.
TACCGAACAGCTCCGGCTTGCCGGGTACATCGCGGTGGCCGACGGTGCGAATCCACTCGCGCTCTTCGAGCGTCTTGATGATATTGCTCGATACGGCGACGCCGCGGATATTTTCGATTTCGCCGCGGGTGATCGGCTGGCGATAGGCGATCAGGGCCAGCGTTTCGAGCTGCGCGCGCGAATAGCGCGTCTGCCGCTCGGTCCACAGGCGCGAGACCCAGCCATTCACTTCGGCGCGAACCTGATAGCGGAAGCCCGAGGCGACTTCCTTGAGTTCGACGCCGCGGCCTTCGCTGTCGCGCGCCAGTTCTTCGAGGGCGCGGGCGAGATCGTCGTGGCTCGGTTGCTCGTCCTCGCCGAACAGGGTGAACAGTTGCGGCAGCGACAGCGGCGCCGACGAAGCGAGCAGGGCGGCTTCGACGATGCGTTTTAGTTGTGGAAATTCCATCATAGAAATGCGCGGTTGTTGAAAAGTGCGGCCGAGGATGGCCGCTTCGTGATCCACGCGATCAAGGATGAGCGCATAAATTCACGTAGCCAACGATTTCAGGTAGATCGGCGCCAGCGGTTCGCTCTGCATGATTTCGATCAGATGTTCCTTGGCCAGCTCGAGCATGGCGAGGAAGGTGACGACCACGCCCATGCGGCCTTCTTCCGGATTGAACAGGCTCGCGAAGCCGTGGAAGCTGCCGTCGCCGAGCGCATTGAGCACGTCGCTCATGCGGTTGCGCACGGACAAAGCCTCGCGGCGGATTTCGTGATGCCCCTTGAGTTCGGCGCGAGTCAGCACGTCCTTGAGCGCGAGCAGTAGCTCGCGCATGTCGACCGGCGGCGGCACGCGCACCACGCTCTTGTCGGGCACATGGGCATGCACGACCGAGAAGTCGCGGTCCGCGCGAGGCATCGTCTCGATGTCCTCGGCGGCTTTCTTGAAGCGTTCGTATTCCTGCAGACGGCGTACCAGATCGGCGCGCGGATCGTCTTCGAGGCCTTCCTCGGCCGGCGGCCGCGGCAGCAGCAGGCGCGATTTGATCTCGGCGAGGATCGCGGCCATGACGAGGTACTCGGCCGCGAGTTCGAGGCGCAGGTCCTTCATCAGCTCGATGTAGTCGATGTACTGGCGCGTGATCTCGGCGATCGGAATATCGAGGATGTCGAGATTCTGTCTGCGGATCAGGTAGAGCAGCAGGTCGAGCGGTCCTTCGAACGCTTCGAGGATGACTTCCAGCGCATCGGGCGGGATGTACAGGTCCTGCGGCATCTGCAGGACCGGCTCGCCGCGCACGATCGCGAGCGGCATCTCCTGCTGCTGCGGGATCTGCGGAAACGCACCGGCGCTGCCGGCGTCGCCCGTTACGGCGGCGCTTTCGGTGTTCATGCGATGGGTTCGATCATGCGTGGCGGCCGCGTGTCGCGCGGTCCCGGAATAACAATGCGTCGTGCATACGCCAAAGTATAGAAACTGAAAAAGTACACACCAGCCAACCGCTGCGGCGACGCGTGGAGCTGCGGGCAGAGCGGATGCGCGGATTTGCGTCCCGACCGCATCGGCCGATTCGCATCGGGCGTGCGCGGAAGGCGATTCTCAAGAGAACTGCGCGGGCGGGTCTTGTTCGGCGCCGCGGCTCGCGGCGCGCCTGGCTGGCCAGCGCTTGGGCGACAGATTACGAGGATTGGCCGCGCCTGTCCATAGCCCGCGCCGAACCGCGCGGCCGGCCCGTTGCGTTATCATTCGCCGCTTTCCGGCCGACGAGACTATGCCGATGTGGTACGCGATCACCGCTTTGGATCATGCCGACAGCCTGCAGAAGCGCCTTGCGGCCAGGCCCGCGCACCTGCAGCGCCTGCAGGAATTGCAGGCCGCAGGCCGCCTGCTACTGGCCGGCCCGTTCCCGGCGATCGACAGTGAAGACCCCGGCCCGGCCGGCTTCAGCGGCAGCCTGATCGTCGCCGAGTTCGTCGATCTCGCCGCAGCCAAGGCCTGGGCCGACGCCGATCCGTTCGTCGCCGCGGGCGTCTACCGCGAAGTCGACGTGCGGCCGTTCCGCAAGACCCTGCCGTGACTGCCGCCGCGCTGAACCCGCAGCGCATAGCGCGCATGCGCGAGCTGCTCGTCGCCGGACTCGATCCGAGCGCGCTCGACATCGTCGACGAAAGCCACAAGCATGCCGGCCACGCGGGCGCGCGCGACGGACGCGGGCATTTCCGCCTGCGCATCGTCGCCGCCGCTTTCGCCGGCCTGCCGCAGGTCCGGCGTCATCAGCGCGTATACGAGACGCTCGGCACGATGATGCAGACCGATATCCACGCCCTGGCGCTGGAAACGCGGACGCCCGACGAGACCTGACGACCCACGCATTACGAATGCGCGGCGCGGCCTTCGCGACGCCTTATCCCGGATTCGATTGGAAGGAAAACCCCATGCGTAAAATTCTTACCGCCTCCGTTTGCCTCGCGCTCGCCGCTTGTTCGGGCACGGCGCCCGATCAACGCGTCGTGCAGCTCGCGCCGAATCTGCCGGTCGCCGAGACCGTCAACGGCGTGCCGGTGCCGCAGGAACTGGTCGACGCCTTCGTGCGCGTGAAGGCGCCCAAGGCCGACATGACCAATGCGGACCAGCGCGCCGAGATCCTGCGCGTGCTGAGCGACTACGTGCTGTTGGCCGAGCAGGCGCAGCGCGACAAGCTGCTGGCCGATCCCGCCTTCGCCGCGAACATCGAGGTCGCGCGCCTGTCCGCGCTCGCCAACGAGACCATGATCCGCCTGCAGCAGCAGACGCCGATCACCGATGCCGCGCTCAAGGCCGAGTACGACGCGAAGGTCGCGCGCCTCGGCAAGTCCGAGTACGACTTCGGCAACCTCCTGTTCACGAACGAAGACGACGCACTCAAAGCCGCGGGTGAACTGGTCGCCGGCAAGGCTTTCGCTCAGGTCTACGAGGAATGGAAGGGCAAGGCCGCGCAGGCCAAGGCGATCTCGCACATCAGCGCGGACCAGTTGCCCGAGCAGCTCGGCCAGGCGCTGGCGCAGATGAAGGTCGGCGATTTCTCGCGCACGCCGGTGAAGACGCAGTTCGGCTGGCATGTCTTCCAGCTCGAGGCGATCAATCCGCTGACGCCGCCGGACTTCGACAAGGTCAAGGACGATATCCGCCGCGGCCTGCAGAAGAAGATCGGCGAGGAGCGCCTGGCCAAGCTCAAGCAGCAGGCGAAGATCGAGTACCCGCCGGGCAGTGCGCTGCCGATGGCGAAGCCTGCTGCTGCGCCCGCTGCGCCGGCACAACCGGCGCCGGCGAGCAAAGGCTGAACAGTCGGCGAGGGGCGCAATTCGGCATTGCGCCCGGCGGCAAAAGTCTCGTGGCTCCCGCAATCCGGGAGTCCAGAGCCTTCCAGCCGGATGAATCAAAGACGCTGGACGACCAGTTCTACGGCCGTTGAGAGCCCCGCCAAGAGCGCTCCGGAACGATGAGCGGCGCCCGTCAGAGTTCGACTTTCGGCAGCGCCTTCCAGCCCTTCTTGCGGTGTTCCGCGACGACCGTGGTGTAGATGCCGCCGCGCACGCCGAATTCGGCGGTCAGGCGCATATAGCGCGGCTTGGTCGCCTTGACCAGATCGTCGAGGATGCGATTGGTCACGTCTTCGTGGAAATGGCCTTCGTCGCGGAAGCTCCAGATATAGAGCTTGAGCGATTTCAGCTCGACGCAGGTCTTGTCGGCCACGTATTCCAGGCGCATTTCGGCGAAATCCGGCTGGCCGGTCATCGGACACAGGCAGGTGAATTCGGGGACGCGCATGCGAATGGTATAATCGCGACCCGGCTGGGGGTTCGGAAACGTTTCGAGCGCTTTGCTTGGCTTGGTGGACACGGCCGGTACTCCTGCATATTTCTGAATGTTGCGAGGGCGCGCACCTTAGCGCAAGCCTACCCGCTGCACAATGCGAGGGTCGTCTGCTTCGCGCGGCGCATCTGAACGGAACGGAATGGAAATCTGTGCGATCCTCGCCGATCGCGAAATTCAAGAAGCGGCCATCCGCGGCCGCACTTCTCAATAAGAAGAACTGATGCGCCTAACTACGATCAAGCTGTCCGGTTTCAAATCCTTCGTCGATCCGACCGTTCTGCATCTGCCCACCAATATGACCGGCATCGTCGGTCCGAACGGCTGCGGCAAGTCGAACATCATCGACGCGATCCGCTGGGTCATGGGCGAAAGCGCGGCCAGCCGCCTGCGCGGCGACGCATTGACCGACGTGATCTTCTCGGGTTCGACGGGACGCAAGCCGGTCGGCGCGGCGCAGGTTGAGCTGATCTTCGACAATTCAGACGGCCTCGTCGTCGGCGAGTACGCCAAGTACAACGAAATTTCGGTCAAGCGCGTGGCCAGCCGCGACGGCGTGTCGCAGTATTTTCTCAACGGCGCGCGCTGCCGCCGCCGCGACATCACCGACCTTTTTCTCGGCACCGGCCTCGGTGCACGCAGCTATTCGATCATCGAGCAGGGCATGATCTCGGAGATCATTTCCGCGCACCCCGACGAGTTGCGCGGACATCTCGAAGAAGCCGCGGGTATTTCCAAGTACAAGGAGCGGCGCAAGGAAACCGAAAGCCGCATCAAGGCGACGCGCGAGAACCTCGACCGCCTCAACGACGTGCGTGAGGAAGTCGACAAGCAGCTCGAACACTTGAACCGCCAGGCCAAGGCCGCGGCGCGCTGGCAGGAACTGAAGACCGAACAGGCGAAGAAGGAAGCCGAACTACGCGGCCTGCACTACCGCGCGATCGCGACCGAACTCGAAGGCCATGGCGACGCACTGCGTGAGGCCGAAACCGGCATCGAGAAACTGGTCGCCGATCAGCGTCAGGTCGAAGCACAGTTGGAGACCTTGCGCGAGACTCACCAGGGCGCGACCGATCACCTAAACGGCGTGCAGGGCGAGGTCTACCGCGTCGGCGGCGATATCGCCCGCGTCGAACAGCAGATTCAGCACAACAAAGAACTCGGCGAACGGCTGGAGCGCGCGCGCGTCGAAACCGAAACCGCGCATGCCGAACTCGGCGAGCACATCGCCGCCGACCGCGAGCAGATCGAGACCTTGCGCGCCGCCTTGCTCGACGGCGAGCCGAAACTCGAAGCGCTGCGCGACGCAGCCGAGCAGACCACGGAGACGCAGCAGGCCGCCGAATTCGCGCTCGCCGAATGGCAGTCGCAATGGGACGAGCACTCCAAGGCCAGCGCCGACTCGGGCCAGGCTGCCGAGGTCGAGCGCACGCGTCTGGATTATCTCGACCGGCAGTCGATGGAAACCGGCCGCCGCCTCGAAGCGCTGCGCGCGGAAAAACAGGCCGCCGATTTCGCCTCGCTGAGCGAAGCGGCCGAGAAGCTCGCCGCCGACCACGACGAACACAAGGAGAAGGTCGAAACCTTCACCGCGCTGCTCGACGAGCGCAAAGCTCGCCACGAAGACCTTGCCGGTGAAGAACACCAGGCCGTTGCCGGCCTGAACGACGCGCGCACGCAACTGCAGTCGATGCGCGGCCGCCTGGCCTCGCTCGAAGCGCTGCAGCACGCCGCGCTCGGCCAGGAGAAATCGCCCGCGCACGAATGGCTGGAACGCCTCGGCCTCGACAAGGCACCGCGCCTCGGCGAGGCGCTTGACGTCGATTCGGGCTGGGAAACCGCGGTCGAAACTGTGCTTTCGGGCCTGTTCGACGGCGTCCTCGTCGACGCGCCGCTGGACTATCTCGGCGAACTCGCGCAGGCGAGGAAGTCCGACATCGCCCTGGTCGCGTCGGCGCCCGGCGACGGCGCGCGCGCGGGCACGCTGGCCGCGCACGTGCGCGGGCCGGCGGCAGCGCTGCACATCCTCGAGAACATCCACACGGCCGACTCGGCCGACGCCGCGCGCGCGCGCGCCGGCAGCCTTGCATCGCACGAATCGGTGATCACCCCGGCCGGCGAATGGCTCGGCGCGGGCTTCGCGCGCGTGCGCCGCCGCGGCGACGCGCAGGCGGGCGTGATCGCACGCGAGAAGGAAATCCACGCGCTCAAGGAACAGGTCGCCGTCTTCGAGGAACGCATCGCCGCGCTCGGTGGCCGCCTCGAAGACATCAAGACGCAGCGCGCCGATGCCGAACGCTCGCGCGACGACGCACAGCGCGAGCTCTACGTTGCCCATCGCCGCATTGCCGAACTCGCCGGCGCCTTGCAGAGCCACCGCGGCAAGCTCGAAACCGCACAGGCGCGCATCGCCCGCGTCGACGGCGAAATCGACGAACTCGAAACCAAGCTCGCCGGCGACGAAACCACCACGCGCGAAGCGCGCGCACGCCTTGAAGAAGCGGTGTCGCGCATGGGTGATCAGGAACAGCGCCGCCAGCATCTCGACGGCGAGCGCCGCCGTCTGCTCGAAGCGCGCGAGGAAGCGCGCATGAACGCGCGCGAAGCCTCGGAACAGACGCATCGTCTTGCGCTCGACATCGAATCCAAGCGCACCAATGCCGCGGCGCTCGAACAGGCCCTGCTGCGCATGAGCGGCCAGCTCGCCCAGCTTGAATCACGCAAGACGGAAATCGCGCAGCAGCTCGAATCGGGCCAGACCCCGCTCGCCGATCTCGAAGCGGAGCGCCAGATCTATCTCGACCAGCGCCTGCTGATCGACAAGCAGCTCGTCGAGGCGCGCCGGGCGCTGGAAGCACGCGACCACGAGTTCCGCGGCCACGAGCAGGAACGCCACCGCATCGAGCACCTGCTGCAGCAGGCGCGCGAAGCGCTGTCGGAGAAGCGCCTCGCCGAGCACGGCCTGAAGATGCGCGCGCAGCAGTTGCAGGACGCCATCGTCGCCGCCGGCCACGAGTTCGCCGCGCTGGTCGAGACGCTGCCGCAAGGCGCCGATCCCGACGAATGGCAGCGCGACATCGCCGAGCTCGACGGCAAGATCAAGCGCCTCGAACCGGTCAACCTCGCCGCGATTTCCGAGTACGAGGAGCAGTCGCAGCGTAAGACTTATCTCGATTCGCAGCTCACCGACCTCAACACCGCGCTGGAAACGCTGGAGTCGGCGATCCGCAAGATCGACACCGAGACGCGCCAGCGCTTCAAGGAAACGTTCGACCGCGTCAATGCCGGCCTGCAGGAGCTGTTCCCGCGCCTGTTCGGCGGCGGCCAGGCGTATCTGGAACTGACCGGCGATAACGTGCTCGACGCCGGCGTCGCGATCATGGCGCGGCCGCCCGGCAAGCGCGTGACCAGCATCTCCCTGCTGTCCGGCGGCGAGAAGGCGATGAGTGCGGTCGCGCTGGTGTTCTCGATCTTCCGCCTCAATCCGGCGCCGTTCTGCCTGCTCGATGAGGTCGACGCGCCGCTCGACGAAGCCAACGTCGGCCGCTTCTCTAACCTCGTGCGCGAGATGAGCGAGAGCGTGCAGTTCCTCTTCGTCACCCACAACAAGTCGACGATGGAAGTCGCCCAGCAACTCTGCGGCGTCACCATGCGCGAGCCGGGCGTGTCGCGCCTGGTTCAAGTAGACTTGGCCGAGGCGGCGAAGCTGGCCGGTGCGGCCTAGTTCATTTCGGCCGGTGTACTTTTACCCGGCTCTGCCGCCCGCGCGGAAACCACCGCGCCAAAGCCGTACAAAACCGATCGGAGTTGCCGGAAGATGGACCCAACCCAGCTGCGCATCATCCTCGCCGTCGCCGGCGTTGCCATCCTCGCACTGATCTATTTCTTCGGCCGCCCGCGCAGACCGGGGCAGGGCAAGCGCAAGCTGTTCCAGAGCGAAGGCGGCGAACGCGTCGAGCCGTCTTTCGGCGAAATGCCCGATCCGGACGCCGTGCCGCCGCAGGGCGAACTCGACGTTGGCATCCAGGACGAACTCGACAAACTCGGCGCGACGATCTCGGCCGGGCGCGCCAGCGCACCGACGCCGGCGCCGCCGGTGCGCAAGGGTCCGCTGCCCGGCGTGCGTCCGGACACGCAGGCGGTCGAACGCATCGTCACCCTGCATGTCGCCGCGCGCCCCGGAGAAACCATCCACGGCGCCAGCCTGATCGTCGCCGCGGAGAAAGCCGGCCTCGTCTTCGGCGACAAGGGTATCTTCCACCGCCTCGTCGCCGGCCGCCCCGAAGCCGGCCCGATCTTCAGCATGGCCAATATGATCAAGCCCGGCAGCTTCGACATGCGCGAGATCGACACGCTGCAGTCGCCTGGCGTCACCTTTTTCATGGCCCTGCCGGGCCCGGTGACCGCACTCGACGGCTGGGACGCGCTGCTGCCGACCGCGCAGCGCATGGCCGAACTGCTCGGCGCTAATGTGCTCGACGAGGAGCGCAGCGTGCTCGGCCGCCAGCGCATCGCGCATATCCGCGATGAATTGCGTGCTTACGATCGCAAGTACGAGAGCAATCAGATCAAGTTGCGCTGATCCTTGTGACCTATTGAGTTCTTGTCCATGCTCGTCGAACCGCAGGCTGCCCGATTTCAGATTGAAAATACTTCCGACGGATTCCGTGCCGTGATCCCGGCTCAGCGAAACTGGTTCGCAATCTTGTTTCTCATCGTGTGGATGGGCGGCTGGGCGTTCGGCGAGATCACGGTTTTACGTGAGCTGACGAATCCGAATGAAAAAACGCCAATGGCGTTTCTCTCATTTTGGCTTGCCTTCTGGACTTTGGGAGGAGCCTGGGCGGCAATCACCGTGCTTTGGCAGTTTGTCGGCCGCGAGATCATTACAGCCAATCTTTCCGAATTGTCTCGTCGCATCGAAATAATGAGTTTCGGTCGCACCTTTACGTATCGCGCATCCGAAGTGAGGTCGCTGCGAACGAGCGACTCATCGGCGAATCCCTTCACCAGTCAGCAAAAATTTTTCCCGCCGTTCTTCGGACCGCAAATCGGTCCCATCGTTTTCGACTACGGCGCGCAAACTGTGAGAATGGGGCAATCACTTGAAGAGGCGGAAGCCAAGCTGCTCATTCGCGAACTGTCTTCGCGTCTGCCGAGAACGGCGATTGAGTGACGCCGCAGGTTAGTGTGAATGTTCTAGTCCCGCCCGCTAGCTTCCTCGTCACTCCCCAAAAACGAGGTAGCGGCATGGCTGGCAAGAAGACCAAGAACGTCAAGATCGAGCTTGCGAATACTCCGGCGGAGCAGGTGCGCCGCGTATGGCTTGCCGGACTCGGCGCGTTTTCGCTGACACGCAAACACGGCGGCCAATGGTTCGGCCGTTTCGCCGAAGAAGGCCAGGAACTCGTCACGCGCACGGCGCAGTTTGCGCAAGAGAGCGTGGCCGATGCGCGCGCGCAGGCGACCGGCGTCGTCGCGATCGTGGAGCGCATCGAAAAGCAGTTCGGCAGCTATGCCCAGGCCGTGGAAACCGGTTTCGGTCGCGCGTTGAACTACTTCGGCATTCCGACCAAGCGCGAGATCGATGACCTGAGTCGCCAGATCGCGGCGCTGAGCCGCCGGCTCAACAAGGCGGCGAAATAGCCTGAGCTTGTTTCGACTGCACGAAAACGGCCGCCGCGTGCGGCCGCTTTCGTTTACGCGCACGCGGTTCTTGCGGCCGCGGCCGCGCCCGGCTAAGGTCGCGGCGATTCGTCACGGGCCGCTCGCTTGATTCATTTCCAGAACATCCACAAGAGCTATCGCGTCGACGGGCGCGAGGTGGTCGCGCTGCATCCGCTCGACCTGCGCATCGAAACCGGCGAGGTGTTCGGCATCATCGGCCGCTCGGGCGCGGGCAAGTCGACCCTGCTGCGCCTGATCAACGGCCTTGAACGCCCGAGTGGCGGCAGCGTGCTGATCGACGGCATCGATATGGCCGCGCTGGACGGGGCCGCGCTGCGCGAGAAGCGCCGCGGCATCGGCATGATCTTCCAGCATTTCAACCTGCTCGCCTCGAAAACAGTGGCGCAGAATGTCGCGTTTCCGCTGCGCCTCGCCGGCGATGCCGACCGCGCCGCGGTCGAACGGCGCGTCGCCGGACTGCTCGAGCGCGTCGGCCTCGGTGGGCATGCGAATCACTATCCGGCGCAGCTTTCCGGCGGACAGAAGCAGCGCGTCGGCATCGCGCGCGCACTGGCTTGCGAGCCGTCGATTTTGCTCTGCGACGAAGCGACGAGCGCGCTCGATCCGGAGACCACGGCTTCGGTGCTGCGCCTGATCGGCGAGATCCACCGCGAGTTCGGCCTGACCGTCGTGCTGATCACGCACGAGATGGACGTGATCCGGCGCATCTGCGACCGCGTCGCCGTGCTCGATGCGGGACGGCCGGTCGAAGTGGGCAAGGTCGCCGACGTGTTCCTGCATCCGCAGCATGCGACGACGCGCCGCTTCGTCCAGGAATACGAACACGAGGATGTGCTGAACGACGCCGGCGAATCGGTCGCGGCGGCGAAGCGCATCCGCGTCACGTTGCGCGGCGATTCGGTGCATGCGCCGCTGCTCGCCCGCATCGCGCGCGGTACCCAGGTCGACTTTGGCCTGATCGGCGGACGTGTCGACAAGATCAAGGACACGGCGTACGCGCAACTCACGCTGGCACTGAGCGGCGGCGACGTCGATGCCGCGCTGCGCGGTTTGCGCGAAGGCGGTGCCGTCGTCGAGGAAATCGGCTGATGGACGGATTTTTCGCCAACATCGACTGGGCCGAGATCGGCGCGGCCGGCGTCGACACCTTGCTGATGCTCGGCGGCTCGTTGCTGTTCAGCGTGATCCTCGGCCTGCCGCTCGGCGTGCTGCTGTTCCTGACCGGGCGCGGGCAGTTGCTCGAACAGCGCGGTGTGAACATGGCTTTGTCGTTTCTCGTCAACGTGCTGCGTTCGCTGCCTTTCATCATCCTGCTGATCGTGATGATTCCGCTGACGCTGCTGCTCGTAGGCACTTCGCTCGGCGTCGCCGGTGCGATTCCGCCTTTGGTCGCCGGCGCCGCGCCGTTCTTTGCGCGCCTCGTGGAGACGGCGCTGCGCGGGGTCGACCGCGGCGTGATCGAGGCGAGCCAGGCGATGGGCGCGACGACGCGGCAGATCGTGCTCGGCGTGCTGCTGCCCGAGGCGCGCGCGGGCATACTCGCCGGCATCACGGTCACGGCAGTTGCCCTGGTCGGCTACACGGCGATGGCCGGCGTCGTCGGTGCGGGCGGCCTCGGCGACCTCGCCATGCGCTTCGGCTATCAACGCTTCCAGACCGACGTGATGGTCGTCACCGTTGTGCTGCTGCTCGTGCTCGTGCAGGCATTGCAGTCGTTCGGCGACTGGCTCGTGGCGCGTGCGAGCCGACGCTAAACCGCGGCTGACGCAGGAATAGGCGGCGTCGGCATATGCTTGTGCCGCCGGGTCATCGCGGCGCCGGCATAATCGGCGGAGAATAGGCGATTACCTCTTTTTTGTGATCCGTCCCATGAAACGCCTGATTCTCCTCCTTGCCGCCTTCGCCGCGCTGCCGATTTACGCTGCGGAGAAACTCACCGTCGCCGCGACTGCGATTCCGCACGCCGAGATCCTCGAATTCATCAAGCCCAAGCTCGCCGCCAACGGCGTCGATATTTCGATCAAGGTATTCACCGACTACGTGCAGCCGAACGTGCAGGTGGCGGAGAAGCGCATCGACGTGAGTTACTTCGAGACCGGTCCGTACCTCGACGAGTTCAACAAGGGCAGAGGCACCAGCCTCGTGCGCATCATCGGCGTGCATATCGAGCCGCTCGGCGCCTACTCGACCAAGTACAAGTCGCTGGCTGAGTTGCCGGACGGCGCCAGCGTGGCGATCCCGAACGAAGCGAGCAACGGCGGTCGCGCGCTGCTTCTGCTGCAGAAGGCCGGGTTGATCACGCTGAAAGACCCAAACAACCCGGTTTCGAGTCTGCGCGATGTCGCGACGAATCCGAAACATCTCAAGTTCAAGGAACTCGAAGGCGCGATGCTGCCGCGCGTGCTCAATCAGATCGATCTCGCCGTGATCAACACCAACTACGCGCTCGACGCCAAACTCAATCCGACCAAGGACGCGCTCGCGATCGAAGACGGCAAGTCGCCCTACGTGAACTTTCTCGTCGGCCGGCCGGACAACCGCGATGCGCCGGCGGTGAAGAAACTCGCCGCGGCGCTGACCAGCGCCGAAGTGAAGGACTTCATCGCGAAGAAATACCACGGTGCGGTGCTGCCGGCATTCTGAACACAACCGTCGGGTGCGGTGCGCTCAGTCCGCCTGATGCACAACGCCGAAGTGCGCTTCCAGCTCGCGCCGGCCTTTGGCCGTGACGATCAGGGCGCGGCTGTCCATGCGCCTGCGCAGCCACTGGCGGCGCAGGCCCAGTTGCAATAGCGCTGCGCCGAGCCTGCCGCCGAAATGCGCGCGGCGCTCGCTCCAGTCCATGCACGCGTAGGCGAGGTGGCGGCGCTGCGGAAGAGACAAGTCGAGTCCGTACTTCGCTGCGCCGTGCTCTCCGCGCGCGCTGAGCACGTAGGCATTGTCGCTGTCGCTGCGTTCCAGCCAGCCGAGCGCAAGGAGGCGGTCGTGCCAGGCCACGCCGAGTCGCCCCGCTACATGGTCGTAGCAGGTGCGCGCCGGCACGAGCTCCGTCGGCACGCGGCGGACGAGGCGCCGCGGCGAGGCGTCGGCGAGGACGAGCAGCGCCTCCAGCGAACGTGCGACGTCTTCGCCGGCCAGCCGATAGTAGCGATGGCGCGACTGGGCGACGACCTGCAATAAACCTGCCTGCAGCAGTCGCGCCAGATGCACGCTGGCCGTCGAGGCTCCGACCTGCGCGGTGACTGCCAGCTCGGTCGCGGTGCGCGCGCTGCCGTCGAGCAGGCTGCAGAGCATGCGGCTGCGCGCGGGCTCGGCGATCGCCGCGGCGAGTTTCGACAGCTTCAGATCGGGTTCGTCGTCGTTCAAGGCTGTCGTTCCGACACGGTGCGGACAAAGGCGGCGACGCTTTCATACAACGATCGCCGCTGATGTTCCAGATGCATGACGTGGGTGCCGTCGTCGATGCGTAGTCGCCACTTGAACGCGGTGCCGGTGAACTTCGCGAGAAACTGCGATGCCTGCGCATCGTTGACGACCGTGTCGTAGTTTCCGTACACCACGAACAGCGGAACGTCGATCGCTTTCTGCTCGTAAGGGTAACGCCCGGCCTCGGCATCGGCGATATCGGCATTGGGCCCGTTCGGAATGCGCATCTGCCCCGGTGCGTCGCCCGCTTCGTGCACTGCGGATGCTGCGAACTCGGCTGCCCAGCGCGTTTCCATCTGCGGTTCGAGCAAAACCTTGCCGGGCGGGAGCACCGATTTGAAGCGCAGACCTTCGAGACGCTGCGGCGCGGTGAGAAAGAACCAGGCGCCTTTGACCTCTTCGTGCGGTCCGGGCGAGCCGTCCGGGACGACCGGACCGAACAGCGTCAGTGACTTGAGCCCTGGGGGCCGCCGCGACGCGTAGGTCGCTGCCGGAATCGTGCCCCAGGAATGCGCGACCAGATGGATCGCGGTGATGTTTTGCTTCGTTCGCAGGTACTGCATGGCGGCGGCGATGTCGTCTGCAGCATCGTTCGCGCGTTCCTGTGGTGCCGCCGCGCCGGCCGCAGCACGCATCGGCGCCGGCCGGCTCGATGTGCCGAATCCGCGGAAGTCCACGCCGCAGGCAAGATAGCCTTGCTTGGCGACGAAATGCAGCCATGAGTCGCCCGGGCTGAATTCAAATCCGAACGCGAGTCGCGTGGGAAAGGTTGCGCCGTGCACGAACAACAGCGCCTTGTCCGTGCGTTGCGCCGGCGCGACGCAATTTAGGGCGACGTGTTCCGCCGAGCCGTTCACCGGCAGTTCGACGGTTTTGATTGTAGGCGCGGCGATCGCCGCCGCGGAAAACAGGCTGCTCAACAAAAGTGCGTACATGAACGATGCTCGCTCGGTGAAGGAGAGCGGCGATCGTAGGCAAGCGTGCGATACGGCATTTCGTTGCGCAGCGAAATGTCGCGGTCGAGGGGTAGAAGTGAGGGGGAGCCGAGGCGGCCGCCGCGCCGTCCGGCATCAACGCCGGTAGGCCTGGGCCAGCGTATTGAGATGCACGCGCTCGGCGTCGCGCAGGAACGGCGCGATCAGCAGCATCACCTGGTAGATGCCGTGGGTCAGGTCTTCCTGACTCGGCGCGATCTTGTGCAGGTCGCCGCTCGAACGTACGGCATTGAAGTTGAGCCAGAACGTCGTCACCAGCAGGACGTTTTCGGCGGTCGCGCGAATTTCGTCCGCGGTCGCGCGCACGATGCCGGCCTGGGCCAGCCCGGCGAGCACGTCACGCGTGCTCGCGCCGGCGCGCGCGAGGATGCGCGCGAAGTGCGTGCGCAGCTTGCGGTTGCGCGAAAGGATGTCGACCAGGTCGCGGTAGAGAAAACGGTAGTCCCACATGCACTCGAACACCATGTGCAGCTGTAGCCACACGTCTTCGAGATTCGGCAGGCGGTCGTCGGGCACGAGCAGGGCCTGATCCATGCGCGCCTCGAAGCGCGCAAAGATGTGCTCGACGATGTTTTCCTTGTTGCGGAAGTGGTAGTACAGATTGCCGGGGCTGATTTCCAGCTCGTCGGCGATGTGGTTCGTGGTGACGTTGGGCTCGCCCTGCGCATTGAACATCGCGAGGCTGATCTCAAGGATGCGATCCTTCGTCTCGCGGGCCATGTGCGCCGCGGGCGGCTCAGCTGCCGAGCTTTTTCACGAGATCGATATATTTCTGCTGCGCTTCGTCGGCCTTGGTGCCCTTGAGCTTGGCCCAGGCTTCGTACTTGGCGGTGCCGACAAAATCGAAGAAGCCCGGCTTCGGTCCGGAGACGTCGCCTTCGGAACCCTGCTTGTACAGCGCGTAGAGCTTGAGCAGAGTGTCGTTGTCCGGCCGCTCCTTGAGCAGCTTGACGTCTTCACCGGCTTTTTCGAATTTCGCTTTCAGGTCGGCCATGATAATCCCCGGATTGCTTTGCGAATTTTACGCATGCGTTCGATGCACGGTCAACGCGAGCGCAGATTCGATCCTCGCCGCGATGCAGCGCAGCAAGCAATCTTCAGGCAGCATTGCAATACTCGCTTCAGGGACAACAACGGGGTAGAACATGACTTATTTCGTCACCGGCGCAACGGGATTCATCGGTCGCCACCTGGTTGAAAAACTCTATGCGCGCAAGGGCACGATCTACTGCCTCGTGCGCAAGGGATCGACGGAGAAGTTCGAAGCGCTGCGCGAACGCCTCGGCGACGACGGCAAACGTCTGGTAGCCGTGCAGGGCGATATCGGCAAACCGATGCTCGGCCTCACGCCCGCGCAGCGCAAGGCGCTGGCCGGCAAGATCAAGCATTTCTTCCACCTCGCCGCCGTGTACGACCTTACCGCCGACGCCGAGAGCCAGTACAAGGCCAACGTCGACGGCACGCGTCATGCCGTGCAGGTCGCGGCGGAGACCAAGGCCGGTTGCTTCCATCATGCGAGTTCGATCGCCGTCGCCGGCCTCTATCCCGGCGTGTTCCGCGAAGACATGTTCGAAGAAGCCGAGGACCTCGGCGAGAACCCGTACTTCAAGACCAAGCACGAATCCGAAGCCGTGGTGCGCAAGGAATGCACGCGTCCGTACCGCATCTACCGGCCGGCCGCCGTGCTCGGCCATTCGCAGACCGGCGAGATCGACAAGATCGACGGGCCGTACTATTTCTTCCGCACACTGAAGAAACTGCGCCAGATGCTGCCGCCGTGGATGCCGGTGCTCGGCATCGAAGGCGGCCGCGTCAACATGGTGCCGGTCGACTACGTCGTCGCCGCGATGGACCACATCGCGCACAAGCCGGGCCTCGACGGCGACTGTTTCCACCTGACCGATCCGGCGCCGATGCGCATCGGCCAAGTGCTCAACATCTTTGCCCATGCGGGCCACGCGCCGCAGATGTCGATGCGCCTTGACGCGCGCATGTTCGCCTTCATTCCGGCCGCGGTGAAGCAGGGCCTTGCGAGCTTGCCGCCCGTGAAGCGCTTCATCAATGCAGTGCTGCGCGACCTCGGCATTCCGGCCGAGGCGCTGAAGCTCATCAATTACCCGACGCGCTTCGACTCGCGCGATACCGAGCGCGCGCTGCGCGGCTCGAAGATCAAGCTGCCGAAGCTCGAAAGCTATGCCTGGCGCCTCTGGGATTATTGGGAGCGCAATCTCGATCCCGACCTGTTCGTCGATCACTCGCTGAGCGGCAAGGTCAAGGGCCGCACCGCGCTGATCACCGGCGGATCGTCCGGCATTGGCAAGGCCGCGGCACTCAAGATCGCCGGCGCGGGTGCGAAGGTGCTGATCTGCGCACGCGGCGAAGAAGAACTCGCCGCGGCGAAGAAGGAGATCGTCGACGCGGGCGGCGAGTGCCACACCTATATCGCCGATCTTTCCGACCTGAAATCGGCGGACGAACTGGTCGCGAAAATCATCGCCGAGCACGGCGGCGTCGACATCCTCGTCAACAACGCGGGCCGCTCGATCCGCCGCGCGATCGCGTCGAGTTACGACCGCTTCCACGATTTCGAACGCACGATGCAGCTCAACTACTTCGGCTCGCTGCGCCTGATCATGGGCTTCCTGCCCGGCATGGCGGAAAGGCACCGCGGCCACGTGATCAACATCTCCTCGATCGGCGTGCTGACCAATGCGCCGCGCTTCTCGGCCTATGTTGCTTCGAAGGCCGCGCTCGACGCGTTCTCGCGCTGCGCGCAGGCCGAATATTCCGACAACGGCATCAACTTCACCACGATCAACATGCCGCTGGTGAAGACGCCGATGATCGCGCCGACTAAGATGTACGAGTCGGTGCCGACGCTGACGCCCGACGAGGCCGCCGACATGATCGCCGAAGCGATCATCGAGCGCCCCGTGCGCATCGCCACGCGTACGGGCGTCTTCGCGCAACTGCTCTACGCCTGCGCACCGCGCCTGTACGAAGTCATCATGAACACCGCATTCCGTATGTTCCCGGACTCGGCCGCGTCGCAGGGCATGAAGGGCAGGGCGGCGCTCGAACAGCAGCAGCCGACGAGCGAGCAGGTCGCGTTCGCGTCGATTATGCGCGGAGTGCATTGGTAGGCGCTGCGCCGAAATCGAAGCGTTGCATGCCGATCGAAGAAGCCCCGCTTTGGCGGGGCTTTTCGTCTGTGCAGCGGCCGTCGAGCCGATTGACGTCGATCGGAGAATTTCTAGAACGATGAAATGGAAGCGGCGATCAATCCGATCGCGAGCCAATAGCTCAGCAGGATAATCAGTTGCGCGCCACGATACGGTCCGCCGAATTGGCGGATCGCGAGGCACGAATCCGACAGAACGAACAGCAGCGCGCCGGCGAGAGCGAGCTTTGCCGAGACATTGCCGAGCGTCTGTAGCCGCATCGCAGCAGCGAGCACCATCGCGAGCAAAACGAGGCAGTAAACCGCGACCGGAATGCGCAGCTCGCCCGCGCGCGGCAGCAGCCAAGTGCAGAGCCCAATGGCATAGGCCAGGACGAGTATCGTCCAGGCAGGCGGCAAGCCCAGCGATATTCCCTGCAGGAAAGCGACAATAAATCCGAGGTGCGCGAGCAGGAAGCTCGCGAGCCCCGCGGTGAACCAGCCGTCGCCCTCGAACATCAGGCAGATATCGCCGAGCAGCGACAGTCCCAGGCCGAGCACGATCCAGAACCGATAGTCGCCGCCTGCCGTCGGTACTTGCGCCAAGGCAGCGCCGAGGATCAGCAGAGTCGTGAGCGGCTTGAGAATGTAATAGGCGCGATGGCGCCGCTCTTCCCAGTCTGCGCCGATCGCGAGCAAGGCCGAGAGCGCGGCGGCGGCATACAGGACAGTCGATATCGGCATGGATTTCTTCGGTTTGAATGGAAAGCGTTGGCTCAGGCTCGACCGGCAGTTGAGGGAACCGCAGCCGGCGTTTGCACTGATTCCGCAGGGCGCGGCGAGGTTTTTTCCTCGACCGTCCAGGTGTGCACGGGCGCGTGCTGGTCGCGTCGCCAGTCCGGCGGCATCCAAAAATGCTTCAGTCGCTGCGCCAGCGGGCCGGGCGCGAGCACGTCGCGCCATAGATCGACGAACTCGTGCAGGTTGAGCACGAGGAAGTTGTACGACTTGATCTGTGACGGTATGCCGTAGTCGACCGCTTCCGTTTCGGCCTCCCAGGTGCCGAACCAGCGGTCGAAAATAATCAGCACGCCGCCGTAGTTCTTGTCGATGTAACGCGCGTTGCGGCCGTGGTGGACGCGATGGTTCGACGGCGTGTTGAAAATATACTCGCACCAAGCGGGCAGGCGACCGACGCTTTCGGTGTGCACGAAGTACTGATAGGCGAGATCGACGGCGAGACAGAACATCACCACGGCCGGCGGCACGCCGAGCACGACCGGCGGCAGATAGAAAACGTAGATGCCGACGAAGGCATTGAGCAGGGACTGGCGCATCGCCGTGGAGAAGTTCATGACTTCGCCGCTGTGATGCGGCACGTGCGCCGCCCAGAACCAGCGGATGCGGTGCGAGCTGCGGTGGAACCAGTAGTAGCAGAACTCCACGAGCACGAAGATCGGCAGGATGGTCCAGCCGTTCACCGGGATATCGAACAGCCTGTGTTGGTAAACCCAGGCGAAGATCGCACCGTTGATCGCGAGCCACATCAGCGCCTCGGCGATCTGATACCCCGCGCCGAGCGACAGATTCGCGACGATTTCCTTCAAAGGGAACTGGTCGCCGCGTCCGCGTTTTTTCTGCACGCCGAACTCGAGCACGAGAGCGATCAGGAAGATCGGCGTCATGCCGATCAGGAACACCTGCTTCCAATCCACGTCGCTGCCGAAGAGGGAATGCAGCCACTGCCAGTTGTCGGGAGCCACGACGAAGCCTTCGCGGAAAATCGAAGCGAACTGTATCGCCGCCGGCAGCGCGTGACGTTGACAATCGCCGACAATCTCTTGACAGTTTGCGCCATGGCATCCAGTGCGCAAGACGCTGTGGCGGAATATTCGAGCAGCTATGTGCGGCTGCTGTTCGACTATCTGCAAGCGAAGGGACTGAACGCGAAACGCGTACTCGGCGAGCCGCCGCCCGCGCCGAACGACAACGGGCTTACGCGCTACACCTCCGCGCATTGGCGGCGACTGCTGAAGAAAGCCGCGGAGGCGCTCGACGATCCGCTGCTCGGCTTGCATCTCGGCCGCACGATCACGCCGGCTCATCTCGGCGTTCTCGGCTACGTCCTGCTGGCCTGCCCGGATGTCGGTGGCGCCTTGTCGCGCTGGCTGCAGCTCGAAGCGCTCGTCAGCAGCGTCTCGTCCGCGGTGCGCCGTGAAGGCGATTCGGTGCGCGTGGTCTGGAGCAAGGGGGCCAAGCGTCTCGGGTCCTTGGTCGACGAGACGGCGCTGGCCGCCTACGTCCAGTTCGCGCGCAATATCAGCGGACGCGACGAATCGCCGCAAGAGGTGTGCTTTCGCAATCCGCGCCCGGCCGATCTGCGCCCCTATCGGCAGTTCTTCCGCTGCCCGGTGCGGTTCGACCAGCCGACGACCTCGATTCGCTTCGCCTCGAAATTCCTCGAACGGCCGCTGCGTCAGCCCGATGCGACTTTGCTCGGCATCGTCGAGCGGCAGGCGCAGATGCTGCTCGGCGAACTGCCGCGCAGCGGCGATCTCGAACGGTCTGTGCGCGAGGCGCTGATGCAGATATCGCGCGTCGGCGAGATGAACATCCGCGACGTCGCCGCCCGCATGGGCTTGTCGCCGCGCAGCCTGCAACGGCGCCTCGCCGAAGCCCGATGCAGTTTCCGCGATCTGCGCGAAGACACCCTGCGCCGGCTCGCGTTCGAATACGTCGCCGATCCGCGGCTGACTTTCGCCGAGATCGCCTGGCTGCTCGGCTATTCCGAGCCGAGTGCGTTCTCGCGCTCGTTCCAGCGCTGGGCCGGGCAATCGCCGCGGGATTTCCGCCAAGCGGCGACGGAGCGGATGCTGCGGAAGTGACTTTCAGCCCATGCGGGCCTGTTCGCCGGCGAGCTAGATTGAAAGTCTTGCCACGGAGAGCAAACCATGCGCGTTCATCGCTCCTGCCTAGTCGCTGCCATCGCCATGCTGGCTGTCTCCGCGCCGTTTGCGAAGGATGCCGATATGCCTCACGGCATCGATCTCGCCGGTATCGATCATGCGGTCAAACCGGGCGACGATTTCTTCGACTACGCCAACGGCAGCTGGATCAAGACGAACGAAATTCCGGCCGACCGATCGAGCTGGGGCTCCTCGGCCATCTTGTCGGAACTCAACAGCAAGCGCCTGCGCGAGTTGATCGAGAACGCCGCCGGGGCGAAGGCGCCCGAAAGCTCCGACACACAAAAAGTCGGCGACTACTATGCGAGCTACATGGACGAGGCGGGCATTGAAGCCAAGGGCATGACGCCGATCAAGGCCGATCTCGACCGCATAGCTGCGATCAAGGACAAGGCGGAACTCAGCGCCTATCTCGGCACGACCCTGCGCGCCGACGTCGATGCGCTCAACGCGACCAATTTCTATACCGACAATATTTTCGGCGTTTGGATCAGCCAGGCACTCGACGATCCGGGCCGCACGATGCCGTACCTGCTGCAGGGCGGCCTCGGCATGCCCGACCGCGATTACTACACCTCCGATTCGCCGAAGATGGCCGAGCTGCGCATCAAGTATCGCGCGCACATCGCCGCGCTGCTCAAGCTCGCCGGCAGCGCCGATGCGGAGGCCAAGGCCGGCCGCATCTTCGATCTCGAAATGAAGATCGCCAAAGCGCACTGGCCACGCGTCGAATCCGAGGACGTGCACAAGGCGAACAATCCGTGGCAGCGCACGGAATTCGCGGCGAAGGCGCCGGGCCTGGATTGGAACGCGTATTTCGAAGCGGCCGGATTGGCCGAGCAGCCGCGCTTCATTCTCTGGCAGCCGAGCGCAATCATCGGCATCTCGGCGCTCGTCGGCAGCGAATCGGTGCAGACATGGAAGGATTATCTGCAACTGCGCCTGCTCGACCACAACTCGGGCCTCCTGCCCAAGGCCTTCGTCGACGAGAACTTCGCTTTCTACGGCACGGCGCTCTACGGTACGCCGGCGATTCGCGATCGCTGGAAGCGCGCGGTGACGGCGACCAATGGCGCGATCGGCGAAGTCGTCGGCCGCCTCTACGTCGAAAAGTATTTCCCGCCCGAATCCAAGGCGAAGATCGAGGCGATGGTGCAGGACTTGATCCGCGCCTACCGCGTACGCATCGAAAAACTCGCCTGGATGACGCCGCAGACCAAGGAGAAGGCGCTCGCCAAACTCGCCACGCTCAAGGTCGGTGTCGGTTATCCGGATAAGTGGCAGGACTATTCCACGTTGAGCATCGTGCGCGGCGATGCCTACGGCAACGCGCGGCGCGCGCAGGAATTCGCCTACAAGCAGGCGCTCGCCAAACTCGGCAAGGCGCCGGACCGCGGCGAATGGGTGATGACGCCGCAGACGGTCAACGCGGTCAACCTGCCGATGGCGAATGCGCTCAATTTTCCCGCCGCGATCCTGCAGCCGCCGTTCTTCGACGCGGAAGCGGACGCGGCGGTCAATTTCGGCGCCATCGGCTCGATTATCGGCCACGAGATCAGCCACAGCTTCGACGACCAGGGCAGCCAGTTCGACGCGCAGGGCCGCCTTGTGAACTGGTGGACGCCCGAGGACGCCAGACACTTCGAGGAAGCGAGCGCGCGGCTCGCCGATCAGTTCAGCGCGTACCGGCCGTTTCCCGATCTCGCGGTCAACGGCAAGCAGACCTTGAGCGAAAATATTTCCGACGTGGCCGGCCTGTCCGCGGCGCACGACGCGTACCTGCTGTCGCTCGGCGGCAAACCCGCCGCGACCCTGCAGGGATTGAGCGGCGATCAGCGCTTCTTCCTCGCCTTCGCCCAGGCCTGGCGCAGCAAACTGCGCGAGGGCGCGCTGCGCAGCGTCATTGTCACCGACGGTCATGCACCGGGAATGTACCGCGCCGATACCGTGCGCAATCTCGACGTCTGGTATCCGGCGTTCGCGGTCAAGCCGGGACAAAAGCTCTATCTCGCGCCAGAGCAGCGCGTGCGCGTCTGGTAAATATTCCGTCCGGGCTGTTTGAGCGTCCCGGGCGAACACTCGGATCGATAGCCGACCGCCGCGCCTCATAACCGCGAGGCGCGATTTTCATTTTGCCGATGCGGGGGCCGTAGACATGCACGGTCGTCGCGATGCCGAAATGCGCGGCCGCACTCCACAGCTCGGAGAAATCGAGTCGCATGCCGGCCAGCAAGCAGTTCTCCGCACGGTATGCAGGTGCGACAAAGATCAACGCCCGGCAAGGAACCGAGAAACGATCACGGCGAACAGGCGGTGAACGAAGCGCGGAGATTCGTTGCTACATGAAGAAATCGACGCGCGCATTGCGCTGGCGACCCTCTTCCGTTTCATTCGTATCGATGGGGTCCGCGCTGCCGAATCCTTTGGGGCCGCCGACCTGGGCACTCGGAACGCCATTGGCAATCAGATAGTCGTAAATCAGCTTCGCTCGACGTTCCGAGAGGGCAATTCGACCGGCCTCAGAGCCTTCCTGCACATGGGCATGACCACGAATCTCGATCCTGATGTCCGGGTTTTGCTTCAATGTCTCGACGTTATCCCTCAAAATTTGGAAGCAAGCGGCAGTCGGCGCTTTCATCGAGGTCGAAAGATCTTCGCCTTTGCTGGGATGCCCTGATTTGAACTCGACGCTACGCAAGTCAATGCTGTAAGACAAGCTCGCTGCACTGAACATCGGATATGCCCGAACAGCTTTATGGCCGACTTGTGCGCTCGCCATCGAAGCCATCAGGGTCAAAATAGCTGCGAGAAACAACCTTCCTTTCACGATACCGTCTCCGAGACTCGCTGCGAGCTATTCAATCTGTTCCTTCGCCCACGCTGCATCGAGCGCTTCCATCGCGTCCTTCGGCTTGAGCTTCGCGGCCTTTGCATAGGCTTCGGCAACGTCGTCCTCGCGGCTGTCGCCGTGCAGAAGCAGCAGGGCGTTGCCGTATTCGACCCAGGCGATCGGTGAGTCGGGCGTCAGTTTGAGCGCTTCTTTCAGCTGTTTCTCTGCCTCGCCCGCACTCGCGCCGTAGGTCAGTTTGGCGAGCAAGCCGCCGACTTTGCCGACGATTTCGGCGTGGTAGAGACCGAGTGCCGTGCGTGCCTCGGCGTGCTTCGGCGCGAGCTTGAGCGTGTGGTCGAGCGATTCCTTGACCTTGCCGCCAATGCCTTGGGCCAGCGCCTGGGTGATCGAGATGGTCTGGCTGTAGCGGCCGAGCGCGAAGGCGCGGCGATAGTGCGAGTTTGCCTCGCCCGGCAGCGCGGCGATCGCGTCGTCGGCGAGGGCTGCGAGTGCCTGGAAGCGCGTGGTCTTTTCCTTGTCGCTGCCGACCAGATAGGTTGCATGGATGCCGCCGGCCTTGATCGCGACTGAGGCACCGAGCGCCTTCAGCGCGACGCCCGCCTCGTAGGCTTCGTGAAAATCGCCGCGGTGGAAGGAGCGCCAAGCTTCCTGCAGCTCTTCGGCGATCTTGCCGGCGTCTTTGCCGAGCTTCGGATTGGCCTTGAGCAGCTT
The DNA here is from genome assembly GCF_005503555.1 of Rudaea sp. 3F27F6. Classification (GTDB taxonomy): domain Bacteria; phylum Pseudomonadota; class Gammaproteobacteria; order Xanthomonadales; family Rhodanobacteraceae; genus Rudaea. Next base: position 168,560 of record NZ_SCNG01000006.1, on the reverse strand, counting down.
GGAGACATGTTTTTCGTCGGGGAGCGGCTCCTGGTCGCCGGCATGCAGTTTGGCCCAGGCCTTGGCGAGCTTGTCGCCCGCGTAGTCGTAGGCTTTGTCGGGATGCGGAAATGCCTTCCAGTTTGATTTCGCCATCGTGATCTCCCCACAGGATGCGGCAAGGATCGAACAAGCGCGGTGCAACATGCAAGACGCCACGGGCGGCCCGCATGAGCCCGGGCTGCGCCGGTCAGGTCGGCACGTTGCCGTCGCAAAACTCTGCACAGGCGCGGAAATTCCTCATAAACTGACGCGATGAAATCCACCGTTTCCAGCGACATCCTCAAGCGAGTGGCGCATTTGCGCGCGCAGCTCGACGAAGCCAGCCACGACTATCACGTGCTCGACGCGCCGACGATCCCCGACGCGGAGTACGACGCTCTGATGCGCGAGTTGGAGGCGCTGGAGGCCGTGCATCCTGAACTGGTGACCGCCGATTCGCCGACGCAGCGCGTCGGCGCCGCGCCGTCGAGCGAATTCGCCGAAGTGCGCCACGAGATTCCGATGCTGTCGCTGGCCAATGCGTTCAGCGACGAGGAGATCGACGAATTCGTGCGCCGTATCCGCACGCGCCTCGGCGACGACGGCGATGCGCCGCTGACGTTTTCCACCGAACCGAAATTCGACGGCCTCGCGATCAGCCTGCGCTACGAGCAGGGACTGTTCGTGCGCGGCGCCACGCGCGGCGACGGCGAGAGCGGTGAGGACGTGACCGCGAATCTGCGCACGATCAAAAAGATTCCGCTCAAGCTGCGCGGCCGCGACTGGCCGGCCGTGCTCGAAGTGCGCGGCGAGGTCTACATGCCGCGCGCCGGCTTCGAGAAGTACAACGAGATGGCACGCGAGTCCGGCGGCAAGATCAAGCCGCTGATCAACCCGCGCAACGCGGCCGCCGGGTCACTGCGTCAGCTCGATCCGCGCATCACGGCCAAGCGTCCGCTCGCGTTCTACGCCTATGCGGTCGGTGTGGTCGAAGGCGGCGCGCTGCCGGCGACGCATTCGCAGACCTTGCGCAAGCTGCGCGACTGGGGTTTCCCGGTGAGCACCCTGGCCGATACGGCGGTCGGTGCGGACGGCTGTCTCGCTTACTACCGCAGCATTGGTACGCAGCGCGACGGGCTGCCGTTCGATATCGACGGCGTGGTCTACAAGCTCGACGACCTGGCCTTGCAGCGCGAACTCGGCTTCGTCGGACGTACGCCGCGCTGGGCGATCGCGCACAAGTTTCCGGCGCAGGAACAGACGACGACGATCGAAGCAATCGACATCAATATCGGCCGCACCGGCGCGGCGACGCCGACCGCGCGCCTGAAGCCGGTCTTCGTCGGCGGCGTCACCGTGACCAATGCGACCCTGCATAACGCCGATCAGGTCGCGCGTCTCGATGTGCGCATCGGCGACACGGTGATCGTACGCCGAGCCGGCGACGTGATTCCCGAGGTGGTCAGCGTCGTCGCCGACGCGCAGCACGATGCGCGTCCGCGTTGGACGATGCCGGCGACGTGCCCGGTCTGCGGCTCGGAGATCGTGCGCGAGGAAGGCGAGGCGGTGGCGCGCTGTACCGGCGGCCTGAGCTGCGCCGCGCAGGTGCAGCAGGCGATCTTCCATTTCGCTGCGCGCCGCGCGATGGACATCGACGGTCTCGGCGAACGCTATATCGAAGACCTCACCGAGCTCGGCTACGTCAAGTCGGTCGCCGACCTGTACAAGCTGGAGCTCGCCGATCTGCTCGAAATGAAACGCCGCGCCGACGAGCGCGACGGCACCACGCCGGAGACGGTCAAGGCCGGCAAGGTGGCGACCAAGTGGGCCGAGAACCTGATCGAGGCGATCGACCGCAGCCGCCGCACGACGCTGGCGCGATTCCTGTATTCGCTCGGCATTACCCACGTCGGCGAAAGCACGGCGAAGGCGCTCGCGACCTGGTTCGGCGAACTCGAACTGGTACGCCATCTGCCCTGGCCGATCCTCAAACTCGTACCCGATATCGGCGCCGAAGTCGCGCATGCGATCGACTCGTTCTTCGCCCAGGAAGGCAATCAGGTCGTGATCGACGCACTGCTCGCGCGCGGCGTGGTCGTCGCCGATGCGCATGCGCCTTCGCCGAAATTGCGCGCCAAGCTCAAGCTCGGCAACCTGCTCGGCGAGTGCGATATTGCCAAGCTGACCGACAAGCGCGCCGCGCAGGTCGGCGAGCATTTCGACAGCTTCGCCGCGTTGAAATCGGCACAACTCGACGCGTTGACCGCCGCCGGCTTGCCGGCCGACACGGCGCAGAGCCTGCACGACTGGCTCGTCTCGCCGAACGGCAGTGATCTCGTCGCGCGCTGCGAAAAGGCACTTGCCGCGCTGCTTGCGAATACGGCGCACGACGCGACGGAGACCGCCGGCCCGCTCGACGGCCAGACCGTGGTCTTGACCGGCACGCTCAACGCACTGACGCGCGACGAGGCCAAGGCCAAGCTCGAAGCGCTCGGCGCCAAGGTCGCCGGCAGCGTGTCGAAGAAGACGCATTTCGTCGTTGCCGGCGCCGAGGCGGGCTCGAAGCTCGACAAAGCCCAGGAGCTCGGCGTCGATGTCTGGGACGAAGCGCGTCTGCTCGAATTTCTCGCCGCGCATGCGGGTTGAGTCGCTGCACGCTGCGCTGTGGCTGCGCGCACGCCTGTACGCGCGCGTGCGCGAGTTTTTCACCGAGCGCGCCGTGCTCGAAGTCGAAACGCCGGTACTGTCGGCGGCGGGCAATACCGATCCGAATATCGAGAGTTTCAACACGCGTTTCTCCGGGCATGTCGACGCGGGCGCTGCGTCGCGCTGGCTGCGCACTTCGTCCGAGTTCGCGCAGAAGCGCCTGCTCGCGGCCGGAGTCGGCGACCATTACGAACTGGGTCGCGTGTTTCGCAACGGCGAGGCAGGGCGGCGACATAATCCCGAATTCACCATGCTCGAGTGGTACCGCGTCGGCTGGCATCATCGGCGCTTGGCCGACGAGACCATCGAACTGGTGAATGCGGCGCTGGCCTTGGTCGATCGACGCGCCGGTGTCGAGAAGATGACTTATCGCGAGCTGTTTTTATCGACGCTCGGCATCGATCCATTCACGGCTGCGGAAGCCGATTTGCAGCGCGCGCTCGGCGACGTGAAAGTCGACGGCGCAGGACTGCGCCGCGACGACTGGCTCGACCTGCTGCTGACGCACCGCATCCAGCCGCGATTTCCGGCCGACCGCATCACCGTGATCGACGACTACCCGGCGACGCAATGCGCGCTGGCGAAGATCCGTGCCGGCGATCCGCCCGTGGCCGAGCGTTTCGAGCTGTATCTCGGCACGCAGGAACTCGCGAACGGTTATCACGAGTTGACCGATGCAGCCGAGCAGCGCGCCCGTTTCGATCGAGACAATCGGCGGCGGCGCGAACGCGGTCTCGGCGAAGTGCCGATTGACGCGAATCTGCTTGCGGCGATCGCGAGCGGCATGCCCGACTGTGCGGGCGTTGCACTCGGCGTCGAACGCCTGCTTATGGCGATGGCGGGCACCGAGGATATCCGCGACGTGCTTGCGTTCTCGTTCGCCGACGCCTGACTTCCCGGCGTGGTTTTCACGGGGGCGAAACTACACCGCCGCGACGGCTAGCGTTCGCGGCGAACGAGACGCCACAGATAGACGACGATCGTCACATTGACCGCCAGTGCGAGTACCTTGAGCCAGCCGAAGTGATGCCAGATTTCCCAGGCCTCGAACGGAATCAGTGAGGCCGTGGCGAATACGGTGAGGTATTCCGCCCAGCGCCGGCCGGTCCACAAGCCCCAGCCTTCGACGGCGAATACGCTGGCGTAGACACAGGCGGCGCCGCCGATCAGCTCGAAGCGGCGTGGCGTCAGGTCGAGCAATTGCTCGACCCAGTGGCTGAGAAAAACGCGGCCGTTCTGCAGCGGCAGGTGCAGCAGCCAGTCGGCGAGCCGCTCCAGCCATGGCGTATGCACGAGGCCGAATGCGACGGCGGCGACGATGAAGAGGCCGAGTGCCTTGGCGAATTTGAACGCCGCGATCCAGCGCAGCGCGGCATGCGCTTGGCCGGCCATCAGAATTCGAGGTCGAGCGAAGCGCAGAGATAGTCGACCAGCGGTGCCACGCCCTTGAAGCTCTCGACCATCAGGGTCGCGAGTTCGGTCGAGGTGATCTGCGCGTCGGTCAGCTCGCGCGAGGCGACAAAGTCCTTGCGTTTCAGGTCTTCGATCAATTCGTGCTGGGGGTCGAAACCCTGCGGCGGCCGCGACAAGGAATCGCCGCCGAGCTCGAAGGTGTCGAGAAAGCGCTTGCTGCGCGTCGCCTTCTTCCACGAAGCGGGATTGTCGGCGAGGAATTCGCGCAGGCGTGCAAGCGTCGGCGGCTCGGGATGCCAGAGGCCGCCGCCGGCAAAACTCTCGCCGGGCTGGATGTGCATATAGAACAGCGGCGCATGCACCTGCGGCGCACGTTCGTGATAGAGACGTGCGCCGAGCCAGGTCTTGTACGGAGTCTTGTCCTTGGCGAAGCGCGTGTCGCGGTAGATGCGGAACATCGAGCCGCCGTGCGGGCGCGGATCGGCGCGGAAATGCTTGCTGATCTTGGCCAGCGGCGTGGCGAGATCGCCGATCAGGTGCAGGAACGGGTCGCGCACCACGGCTTCCCAGCGCGCCTTGTGTTCGTTGAACCACTCGCGATTGTTGTTGCGCGCAAACTCGCGCATCAGCTTCAGGCTGGCAGGCGTGAAGTAGGTCGTGGCAGCCATGATCGATCGCTCCGTCGAAATAAATGCACTGAAGGCGAGTTTAGCGCGTCATCGCGATTCGAGTTCGCGTCCCCAGGCTTCGAGTTGATCGAGCAGCGGCAAGTGCGCGGCTTGCGTGGCCGGCGCGGCGCGCAGGCCGGCGATAGCGGCGAAGTAGTCGGCGAAGGTCAGCGCGGTCGCCTCGGTTTGCGTGTGCAGCCGCGTGCGGCGCAGATCGATCCAGCGCTCGGTCTCCGCGGCGTCAAGGGTCTGCGGCCAGTTGCGCGCGCGGTAGCGGAAAAGCAGCTCGGCATAGCGCGGATCGGCGAAGGCGAACTTGCGCCCGCCGAGTTGCTCGGGCGGCGTGCGGTGCACTTCGCGGAACAGACGCTTGTCGGCATCGGACGGAAAACCGGAATAAATCGCGAGATCGGCGTCGACCGTCGCGCGATCGTCGCGCGGCGCGGCAAAGACCTGGCGCAGTTTCTCCGCGAGACCTTCTGCGCCTTGCAGCCGTTCGAGGTGGGCTTTGCCGCGTTCGACGTCGAGACCGATGCGCGCCGTGTCCACGCCGTTCAACGCCGACAATGGCGCGAGGGCAGGGGACTTGTTCGCGTGCACGGTCTTGAGCGGAATGCGCGCGACGTCCTCGGGCAGATCGGCGCGTGGAGTGAATACGCGGTCGGCGATTTCGTCGGCGTCGAGTTCGAGCAGCGGCGCGGGATCGACGTCGAGATCGTAGACGATGACGCCGTTGTTCTGGGTCGGATGCGCGGCCAGCGGCACGATCATCGCCAGGCAGCCGCGCTCGGCCGGATAGCGCGAGGACACATGCAGCACCGGTGCGCGGTGCGCGTAGTCGAGCAGTTCGAAGGCGCGCTGCTTGCGGCGCAGGTCGAAGTAGAACTGCCACAGGCGCGGCTGGCGCACGCGCAGCAGGCGGGCGAAGGCGATCGTCGCCTGCACGTCGGACAGCGCGTCGTGGGCACGCTCGTGGCTCAGATGATTGGCCGCCGCAAGGTCTTCGAGCTTGAAGCTCGGCACGCCGGGTTCCTTCTCGGGCCATTGCACGCCCTGCGGGCGCAGCGCGTAGTACATGCGCGCGAGATCGATCAGGTCCCAGCGCGAATTGCCGCCCTTCCACTCGCGCTCATACGGGTCGTAGAAATTGCGGTAGAGCAGGTTGCGGGTGAACTCGTCGTCGAAGCGCAAAGAGTTGTAGCCGACGCCGCAGGTGCCGGGCTCGGCCAGTTCCTCGGCGACGCGAGCGGCGAATTCCGCTTCGATCGAGCCCTCGCGTTCGGCGTGCTGCGGCGAAATGCCGGTGACCAGGCAGGCGGCCGGGTGCGGCAGCACGTCGGCGGCGGGCTTGCAGAAGATGGAAACAGGCTCGCCGATCGGCTCGAGATCGAGGCTGGTGCGCTGGCCGGCGAACTGCACGACGCGGTCGCGGCGCGGATCGATGCCCGTGGTTTCGTAGTCGTGCCAGAAAAAGCTGGTTTGGCTCATTCCGGCGAGGTTAGCGGATCGGCCCGCGCCCGCCTACCGCCGGCGCGGAGGCACCGCGTAGGAAAATTTCGGGCGCACCTGTTGACGACGGGTAGGGGCGTCGGGATAATACGCGGCTCGCTGCACACCGAACCTGATCGATCGGGCGACGTGGGCTCAGCCAGGGAAGGTTGAAAAAAGCGGATCACAACGCGCCCGTAGCTCAGCTGGATAGAGTACCAGGCTACGAACTTGGTGGTCGGGAGTTCGAATCTCTCCGGGCGCGCCATACAAGAGCAAAAAGGCCGATGCAACGCGCATCGGCCTTTTTGTTTATGCGCCCGCGGTCAATGCCGCAGCAGGGCGAGCACGATCTCCACGACGATCAGCAGCACGATGGCGATTTCGAGAATTTCCGCGCGCCGGCTCGACGCCTCGTCGTACAGCGCAGCATAGGTATCGCGGATGATCGCGAGCTTGCGGTCGACGGCGGCGGCGATCCTCGGCACGCGGAACAGTTCGAGAGCGCCGCTGTAGACGCGCGCGAGATACACGTCTTCGGTGACCTGCAGCGCGTTGTCGACCTTCTCGGTCAATTCGGTGACCTCGGCGACGAGGGTATAGAGCTTGTGCGCAAGCTGTGCCACGCGACGCGAGGCGAGCAGCGACACCGTGCGCCGCGCATCCTCGACACGGTCGTACATGCGCGGCAGTTCGGCGTCGAGCAACTCGTCGTAGTAGCGAAATTCGACAAGCTGGGCATTCGCGATCTCGATAATGTCGGCGACGTCGGAGTCGCCGCGCGGCTCGTAGACGAAGGCGCGGTCCCAGCCGAGCACGACGAGGTCGTCGGCGTAGTACGAATAACTGCGCTGCATCAGCTCGCGCCGCGCGGCGTCGGACAGCGGCCGCGACTCGCCGGCGAGCAATGCCGGAATGTCGGCGCGCTCGCGCAGTTGCTCCGCGCTCAGCGGCTCGGCCAGCGTTTGCACGATGCCGATCAGATAGTCCTCTTCGAGCGTATTCGCCGCGGGGCGATCGAGCGCCGGTTGCAGTGTATGTCGCACCTGATCGAGCAGGTCGATCCAGAACGCCGTCGCGACTTTGGCGCCGATGGTGCGGTCGAGTGCGTTGTAGCGCTCGGCGAATTGCGCCCAGTCGAGATCGGCGAGCGGAATGCGCGCGGCCAGCGCGACGACGCCGAAATCGTGCAGCCGTGCGCTGATCTGCGCGCTGACCGGCGTGCCGTCAATATCGATCGTCGCCGGCGGCAGATCGAGCAGCAGAGGCGGCACGTCGAACGCGAGCGCCTTCGGCGCGGCGGTAGCGAGGCGGCTGCGCCGGCTCTCGCGTCCGGCCCGCGCCGACCACAGTTCGGCAGCGCGGGTCAGGTCGATCGAATAGGCGATATCGAACAGGCGCAGCGCGAGCAACTCGCCGGAACGGATATGCAGAAGCGACGACGGGTCCATGCCCGGCAGTGTATGCCGACGCGATGGCGACCGCATGTCGCCGGGCTTGATGCCTCGCGCCGACCGGTGCACAGTGACGTCTTTCGCCGCGGAGAGAGCCATGCAGACCGAATCGCGCAATCTCGCGCTGTTCTGCGATTTCGAGAATCTCGCGCTCGGCGTGAGGGAAGCCAATTACGCGCAGTTCGACATCACCAAGGTGCTCGAACGCCTGCTGCTCAAGGGCAGCATCGTGGTGAAGAAGGCGTACTGCGACTGGGAGCGCTACAAGGAATTCCGTCCGGCGATGCACTACGCCTCGTTCGAGCTGATCGAAGTGCCGCACGTCAGCCAGTCGGGCAAGAACTCGGCCGACATCCGCATGGTCGTCGACGCGCTCGACCTGTGCTACACCAAGGAGCACGTCGATACCTTCGTAATCCTCAGCGGCGATTCGGATTTCTCCCCGCTCGTGAGCAAGCTGCGCGAGAACAACAAGCTCGTGATCGGTGTCGGCGTGAAGAACTCGACCTCGGAGTTGCTGATCGCGAACTGCGACGAGTTCATCTACTACGACGACCTCGTGCGCGTGCAGAAGAAGCGCCAGCCGCCGAAAAAGAAGGCGGAGGAAAAAGCGGTCAAGGCAGCGGCTCCGGCTCCTCAAGATCGCGACGCGGCGAAGAGACAGGAGGCGATCGACCTCGTCGTCGAAACCGTCGATGCGCTGATCGAGGAACGCGGCGAAGACGAAACGATCTGGGGTTCGATGGTCAAGCAGGCGGTGAAACGCCGCAAGCCGGGGTTCAACGAGAGCTACTACGGCTTTAAATCGTTCAGTGCGCTGCTCGAGGAGGGGAAGAAGCGCGGACTTCTGCGTCTCGAACGAGACGAGAAGTCCGGCAACTATCGCGTGATCGGCACGGCCGACGACAAGCCCTGAAAGCTACCCCGAGTTTCCGTTCGCCCTGAGCGTAGCCGCGCAGCGGCGAAGTCGAAGTGCCCCGTCCGCATACGGCAACTCGATTGTTTCGACTTCGCGGAGTGTTGCTCCGCGAAGTCCAACACGACCGGTTTGACGAATCGCGCCGCAATCGGCGGTCAGGCCATCGCTTCGTACAAAGGCAAAGTCAGGAACTCGGGGAAGTTCTTCGACAACGCCATCTCCTCGAAGATTTTCGAAGCCTGGTCGTAAGTGTCGACGTTCTCGCCTTGCGCCGTGACCGTCGCTTTGACCTTGGCGAGTTCCTCGGGAATCAGTGTGCGCACAAAGGCAGCGTCGACTTTACGTCCATCGTCGAGCACGCCCTTGTCGCTGATCACCCACTGCCAGACCTGGGAGCGCGAAATCTCCGCGGTCGCGGCGTCTTCCATGAGGTTGTGAATCGGCACGCAGCCATTGCCGCCGAGCCAACTGCCGAGATAGTGGATGCCGACGTTGATGTTGTTGCGCAGGCCGGCTTCGGTGATCGGCGCCTCGGGCACGAAGTTGAGGAAGTCGGCTGCCGCGAATTTCTCGTCGCGCTGCTTGCCCCACTGATTCGGCTTGTCGCCGAGCACGGCGGTGAATTCTTCCATTGCGATCTGAACCAGGCCCGGATGCGCGATCCAGCCGCCGTCGAAGCCGTCGTTGGCGTCGCGCTTCTTGTCGTGGCGCACGCCGGCCAGCGCCTTTTCGTTCGCCGCCGCGTCGCCCTTGATCGGGATCAGCGCGGCCATGCCGCCGATCGCCGGCGCGCCGCGCTTGTGGCAAGCCTGCACGAGTGCAAGCGCGTACGAGCGCATGAACGGCACTTCCATATTGATCGCGACGCGGTTGGCCAGGCAGAAGCCGGGCTTGTTCTTGAATTTCTTGATCGCGCTGAAGATGTAGTCCCAGCGTCCGGCGTTGAGGCCGGCCGAATGCTCGCGCAGTTCGTAGAGAATTTCTTCCATCTCGAACGTGGCGAGGATGGTTTCGAGCAGCACAGTCGCCTTGATCGTGCCCTGGGCGACGCCGAGTTCCTTCTGCGCGAGCACGAAGATGTCGTTCCACAGCCGTGCTTCGAGATGGCTCTCCATCTTCGGCAGGTAGTAGAACGGGCCGAAGCCGCGCGCGATCTGTTCCTTGGCGTTGTGGAAGAAGACCAGGGCGAAATCGAAGATGCCACCGGAAACGCGCTGGCCGTCGACGGTCACGTGCTTCTCGTCGAGATGCCAGCCGCGCGGACGGATCTGCAAGGTCGCGATCTTGTCGTTGAGCTTGTAGACCTTGCCGGCTTCGTTGGTGTGGCTGATCGTGCCGCGGATCGCGTCGTAGAGATTGACCTGGCCCTGGATCTGGTTGAGCCAGTTCGGGCTGTTCGAGTCCTCGAAGTCGGTCATGTACGAATCCGCGCCCGAGTTGAACGCGTTGATGATCATCTTGCGCTCGACCGGCCCGGTGATCTCGACGCGGCGGCATTCGAGCGCCTTCGGCAGCGGCGCGATTTTCCAGTCGCCTTCGCGCACGTGCTTGGTCTCGGGCAGGAAGTCGGGCATCTCGCCCGCGTCGATGCGGGCCTGGCGCGCGATGCGGGCTTTCAGCAGTTCCTGGCGACGCGTCTCGAAAGCGCGATGCAGCTTGGCGACGAAAGCCAGCGCGTCGTGCGTGAGGATTTCATCGAAACGCGGATGCAGGGGGGCGTTTATCGCAACACCGGGGGGGGGGTGGTGGACATCGTTGCTCCTGGAAAAGTGAAGATCGTTAACCACGGATTACGCGGATTTGGACGCAGAGCAAATCGCTCTGTCCGTGTTCATCCGCGCAATCCTTGGCCGGCTCGGCTTTGCTTTTAAATCACGTACAGATCGACGTACTCGTTGACCGGCGTTTCCTCGAGCTTTTTCTGATCGAGCGAGAGATCGAGAATCGTCTTCTGCTGCTTGACCGGGAAGCGGCGCGCGAGGTTGGTCTTGAACTTCTCGACCAGCACGGGGATGCCTTCCTTGCGGCGGCGCTTGTGGCCGATCGGGTACTCGACGACGACTTCCTTGAGCTTCTTGCCGTCGTTGAATTCGACCGTCATCGCGTTGGCGATCGAGCGCTTCTCCGGATCGTGATAGTCCTTGGTGAATTGCTTGTCCTCGACGCAGACGATCTTGTCGCGCAAGGTGTCGATGCGCGGATCGGAGGCGACGCTGTCCTCGTAATCGCTCGCGGTGAGGCGTCCGTAGATCAGCGGCACGGCAACCATGTACTGGATGCAGTGGTCGCGATCGGCCGGATTGTTGAGCGGGCCCTTCTTGTCGATGATGCGGATGCAGGCTTCGTGCGTGCGGATCGTGATTTTCTTGATGTCCTCGACCGAGCGGCCGAGTTTCTTCAACTCGTGATGCAGGGTCATCGCCGCTTCGACGCCGGTCTGGCTGTGGAACTCTGCCGGGAAGCTGATCTTGAACAGCACGTTCTCCATCACGTAGCTGCCGTACTTGCGCTGGAACTCGAACGGCTTGCCTTTGAACAGCACGTCGTAGAAGCCCCAGGTCTTCGCGCTGAGCACCGACGGATAGCCCATCTCGCCGGTCTTGGCGATCAGGGCCAGACGCACGGCGCGGCTGGTCGCATCGCCCGCGGCCCAGGACTTGCGCGAACCGGTGTTCGGCGCATGCCGGTAGGTACGCAGCGACTGGCCGTCGACCCAGGCCAGCGAGACGGCATTGATGATTTCGTCGCGCGACAGGCCGAGCATTTCGGCGACAACGGCCGTGCTCGCCACTTTGACCAGCACGACGTGGTCGAGGCCGACCTTGTTGAACGAGTTTTCCAACGCGATGCAGCCCTGGATTTCGTGGGCCTTGATCATCGCGGTCAGCACGTCCTTCATCGTCAGCGGCTTCTTGCCGGCGGCAAGGTTGTTGCGGCTGATCCAGTCGGCCACGGCGAGAATGCCGCCGAGGTTGTCGGAAGGGTGGCCCCATTCGGCGGCGAGCCAAGTGTCATTGAAGTCGAGCCAGCGAATCATCGCGCCGATGTTGAACGCGGCCTGGATCGGATCGAGCTGGAACTGCGTGCCCGGCACTTTGGCGCCGTTCGGCACCACGGTGCCCGGCACGATCGGGCCGAGCAGCTTGGTGCACGCTGGATACTCCAGAGCTTCGAGTCCGCAGCCGAGCGTGTCGATCAGGCAGTTGCGCGCCGTTTCATAGGCGAGCTTGGACGTGATCTTGTACTTGGTCACGTAGTCGACGATGTCGACGAGAACTTGATCGGGCTTGGGGCGGACGTTGGAAATGTGCGAGCTCATGGAGATCCTTGGCAGAGAACGAAAGAAAAGTACTGGGGAAAACTGGAGATTTTACTCTAGCGGCCGCGGCAGCCAGACAATCAGGTGCGGCCCGCGACCGGAATCAGCGCGCCCGTCACGGCCTGCGCCTCGTCCGAGAGCAGAAACAGAATGACCGCGGCGATCTGCTCCGGCTTCACCCAGCGCGAGTGGTCGGCATCGGGCATGTCCTTGCGATTGACCGGCGTGTCGATCGTCGTCGGCAGGATCGCGTTGACGGTGACGCCGCGGTCTTTCAGTTCTTCGGCCAGCGCCTCGGTGAGCTTGGCGACGCCGGCTTTCGACGCCGCGTACGCGCCCATGCCCGCAGCGGCCTTCGTCGCGCCGGCCGCGCCGATGTTGACGATGCGTCCGGCCTTGCTCTGCGCAAGCAGGGGCAGGGCAGCCATGCTCGAAGCGACCGCGGTGCGCAGGTTGACGTTGAACAGCAGGTCCCAGGTCGCGAGGCGGCCGTGTTCGACTTTCTCCCAGCGGAACGTGCCGGCGACGTTGACGAGCGCATCGAGGCCGCCGAGCTTTTCGTCTATGGTTGCGAACGCCTTCTGCGCCGCTTCGTCCGAGGCCAGATCGACGCCGCCGAATTCGTGCAGATTCTTCGAGTCCACCGCTGCGACCGGCGCATGATCGACCGCGGCGACTACAGCGCCCGCGTCGAGCGCGGCATGCACGATCGCTGCGCCGAGGCTGCCCGCAGCGCCCGTAACCGCGATCTTCTTGCCCTGAAGGTTCATCGTCCGTCTCCGCATCGTAAGGGGCGCCGATGCTAGCGCAGCGCGTCGGCGGGTGTCATGCACGCAAGGTTCGCGTTGACTCAATCGAGGCGCGCTCTTACCATGCTCGCCCTCGCACGGCATAGCGCCTGCGGCGTATCGGGGCATAGCTCAGCCTGGTAGAGCGCCAGCTTTGGGAGCTGGATGTCGAGAGTTCGAATCCCTCTGCCCCGACCACTGATAAAGTTAGAAAAGCGCCGCGCGCGGCGCTTTTCTTCGATTTATCTCCGCTCTCGATTTTCAGCGTTTCGGATTTCGTGAGAGTAGAGGAATCGGTGCGTTACACTACCCGGATGCGCCCGTAGCTCAACCGGATAGAGCACGGACCTTCTAAGTCCGGGGTTGGGGGTTCGATTCCCTCCGGGCGCGCCATTGCAAGATTGATGAAAGACTGTTGTATTTCGACCCACAACTTGCGCTACAATTGCCGGCTCGGTGGTGGGTGTAGCTCAGTTGGTTAGAGTACCGGATTGTGATTCCGGTTGTCGTGGGTTCGAGTCCCATCATCCACCCCATCGGGGGCCGTTAGCTCAGTTGGTAGAGCAGGAGACTCTTAATCTCTTGGTCCTAGGTTCGAGTCCTAGACGGCCCACCACTTTCCCCCCTGCGGCGAATCGGCCATCATATGCGCCGTTGCGACAGCGCTTCGCCACGCCGCCCTCGACTCTGTGCATCGCCAGCGAGACAGCAGGCCGCGCGGCCGCCGCGTTCGGCGCGACGAGCGCCAATAAATGTAAGCAGGGCGAATGTGGCGGAATTGGTAGACGCACTGGATTTAGGTTCCAGCGGGGCAACCCGTGAGAGTTCGAGTCTCTCCATTCGCACCATTTATATACAGTTTCGATCGCGCAAGCGGTCACGCGATTTATGTTTTTCTACCTCGCGTGCTCGCTGGCACGCGGTATAATTTTCGAATCAAATTCTAGGTGCCAACTATGCAAGTTTCCGTCGAAAACCTGGGCAAACTCGAACGTAAACTCACCGTACGCGTTCCCGCCGAACAGTACGAATCTCAGGTGAGGGCTCGTCTCGCCGAAGTGGCGCGCAGCGTCCGTCTGAAGGGTTTTCGTCCCGGCAAGATTCCGGCCAAGGTGATCGAACAGCGTTTCGGTCCGCAGGTGCGCGGCGAAGCGATCTCGGAACTGATCCGCAACAGCTTCAACGAAGCGGTCGGCAAGGAAAATCTGCGCCCGGCCATGGCGCCCGAGATCGACACGACGGGCCAGCCGACCGACGGCCAGATCGAATACACGGCCAAGTTCGAAGTGCTGCCGGAAATCGGCGCGATCGACGTCAGCCAGCTCGAGATCAGCAAGGCGACGTCCAGCGTGGCCGACGGCGACGTCGACGCGATGATCGAGACCCTGCGCGCGCAGCGCCGCGAGTGGGCGCCGGTCGAGCGCGCCGCGCAAGTCGGCGACATGGCCCTGTTCGAATATTCGGCGCAGGGCGCCGATGCGAGCGGCAGCTTCCGCCATCCGGCCGAAGGCGCCGACCGCGTCGGCACGATCATCGGTTCGGGCGCGATGACGACCGGGATCGAAGACGCGCTGGTCAATCATGCCGCCGGTGAAGCGGTGACCGCGGAAGTCGAGTTTCCCGCGGATTTCCGCGAGCCCTCGCTGGCCGGCCGACGCGCGCAGGTCGAAGCGAAGATCATCCGCATTCAGGAATCGAAGCTGCCCGAAATCGACGACGCCTTCATTGCCGCGTTCGGCATCAAGGACGGCGGCATCGAGAAATTCCGCAGCGACGTGCGTGCCAATCTGGAGCGCGAACTCAAGGGCATGCTCCTGGCTCGCCTGAAGAACGAGGTGGTCGGCAAGCTCGTCGACGCGCACCCGCAGATCGACCTGCCGCAGGGCATGATCGACCGTGAGGCGCAGATGCTTTCCCAGCAGGCGCAGGAACAGGCCAAGCAGCAGGGCCAGGTCGCTCCGGGTCCGGAGGCTTATCTCGACATCGCGCGCCGCCGTGTCGCCGCGGGCGTGCTCGTCGGCGAAATCGCGCGTGCGAACAACATCCGCCTCGACAACCGCCGCGTTGCCGAAACGCTGGCCTCGTTCGCCTCGACTTACGAGGAGCCCGAGCGCGTGGTCGAACTGTATCAGCGCGATCCGCAGCTCATGAGCGGGCTGCAGAGCCGCGTCATGGAAGATCAGGTCGCCGATTGGATCGCCGATCACGCCAAGGTCAGCGAGCAGCCGTTGAGCTTCGGCGAGGCGATGCGTCCGTCGTAAGGAGACCGGGCTGAGGGCATGGGCCGAAACGCGCCCTTGATCTTCAGCCCTTCGCCCTCAGCTTCCTGCACTGGATCGACGATATAGCGAGCAACGTATGACCGCCACCCACGAACCCACCCGCAGTCTCAACCTTGTGCCGATGGTGGTCGAACAGACCTCGCGCGGCGAGCGCGCCTACGACATCTATTCGCGCCTGCTCAAGGAGCGCGTCGTATTCGTGGTCGGTCCGATCGACGACATGATGGCGAACGTCATCGTCGCCCAGTTGCTGTTCCTCGAATCGGAAAATCCCGAAAAGGACATCAATCTTTACATCAACAGCCCGGGCGGTGTCGTCACCGCGGGCCTGGCGATCTACGACACGATGCAATACATCCGCTGCGACGTCAGCACGATGTGCATCGGCCAAGCCTGCAGCGCCGCGTCGCTGCTGCTGATGGCCGGCACCAAGGGCAAGCGCTACGCGCTGCCCAACTCGCGCGTGATGATCCACCAGCCTTCGGGCGGCGCGCAGGGCCAGGCTACCGACATCGAGATTCAGGCACGTGAGATTCTGTATCTGCGCAACCGCCTGAACGGCATCTACGTGAAGCACACCGGCCAGCCGCTCGAAAAGATCGAGCAGGACATGGAGCGCGACCGCTTCATGAGCGCCGAGGACGCGAAGGCCTACGGCCTGATCGATTCCGTATTCGAGTCGCGCCCGGCCGAGTCGGTCAAGACCGCCTGAGCGCAGACGTTCGCCGATCGGAAGGGCGCGTAGCCAGCCGCGCCACAGCGTCCTTCCACGACCGAATCCGTTCATCCGCACGGTCCGCTGGATTGCCTGGCAATCCGGCCGGCCTATGCTATTCTTCCATTTGACATTTCTCTGTAAAGGAACCGGGGCCCGGCATGAGTGAAGATCGACAGAGCCGCTCTGGCGACAGCAACAAGATTCTCTACTGCTCGTTCTGCGGCAAAAGCCAGCACGAAGTCCGCAAGCTCATCGCGGGCCCCAGCGTATTCATCTGCGACGAATGCGTGGAGTTGTGCAACGACATCATCCGCGAAGAACTTGAGGAAAAGGCCGCCGGCACGCGCAGCCATCTGCCGAAGCCCAAGGAAATCCTCGACGTTCTCGAGCAGTACGTGATCGGCCAGACGCGAGCCAAAAAGACGCTCGCCGTCGCCGTCTACAATCACTACAAGCGTATGGAAGCGCGCCAGCGTAACGACGAAGTCGAGCTGGCTAAGTCGAACATCCTTCTGATCGGTCCAACCGGTTCGGGCAAGACCCTGCTCGCGGAAACGCTCGCGCGCCTGCTCAATGTCCCGTTCACGATCGCCGACGCGACGACGCTGACCGAAGCCGGCTACGTCGGCGAGGACGTCGAGAACATCATCCAGAAGCTGCTGCAGAAGTGCGACTACGACGTCGAGAAAGCACAGACCGGCATCGTCTACATCGACGAAATCGACAAGATCTCGCGCAAGAGCGAGAACCCGTCGATCACGCGCGACGTGTCGGGCGAAGGCGTGCAGCAGGCGTTGCTCAAGCTCATCGAAGGCACCATCGCCTCGGTGCCGCCGCAGGGCGGGCGCAAGCATCCGCAGCAGGAGTTCCTCCAGGTCGACACCAAGAACATTCTGTTCATCTGCGGCGGTGCGTTCGCGGGGCTGGAGAAAGTCATCCAGCAGCGCTCGGAGTCGACCGGCATCGGCTTCGCCGCCGAGATCCGCAGCAAGTCCAAGCACACGAACGTCGGCAAGGTTTTGGCGGACGTCGAGCCCGAGGATCTGGTCAAGTTCGGTCTGATCCCCGAATTCGTCGGCCGCCTGCCCGTCGTGGCGACGCTCGAAGAACTCGACGAAGCGGCCCTGGTAAAAATCCTCACCGAGCCGAAGAATGCGATCGTCAAACAGTTCAAGCGCATGTTCGAGATCGAAGGCACGGAACTCGAATTCCGCCCCGACGCGCTGAACGCGGTCGCGCGCAAGGCGCTCAAGCGCAAGACCGGCGCGCGCGGCCTGCGTACGATCATCGAATCGGTGCTGCTCGAAACCATGTACGAGTTGCCATCGCTCGAGCACGTCAGCAAGGTCGTCGTCGACGAGGCCGTGATCAACGGCAACGCTGAGCCGTATCTGATCTACCGCGGCATTCAATCGCGCGCCGCCGCGTCGGAGTAATCCGGCCGGCGAACGAGGGCAGGGCGCACCGGCATGGCGCGTCGATCGCAGGGCGATAATCGGCAGGGCGGGGCCTATGACAAGGCGCTCGCCCTGCTTGCGCGCCGCGAGCATTCCGCGCGCGAACTGAAATCCAAACTTGAACTGCGTGGCCTCGACGCCGAAGAAAGCGCGGAAGCGCTCAAAACGCTGCAATCGAAGAACTATCAAAGCGACGATCGCTTCGGCGAAATGCTCGTGCGCTCGCGTCTCGAAGGCGGCTACGGCGCACGCTGGATCGTTGCCGAACTGCGCCAGCACGGCATCGCCGAAGGCCCGGCGCGCGCGCTGATCGACGCCGCCGAACCCGATTGGCCCGAATTGATCCGCCGCCAATTGCGTCGCCGCTTTGGCGCGCGCAAGCCGGCCGACATCGCCGAGCGCAACAAGCGCGCGGCCTTCCTCTTGCGTCGCGGCTTTGAGACCGCAACTGTTACAATGATCACCCGCGCTGAAGGGTTCGACGATACGGCTGACGAATCGGATTGATGTGTCCGGCGGCCGTGCGGTCCCGTGCGCAGCGAACTCCCGCCGAAACGTCCCGATGAAAACCAGCGCCGAAATCCGCCAGACCTTTCTCGACTTCTTCAAATCCAAGGGCCACACGATCGTGCCTTCGGCGCCGCTCGTGCCCGGCAACGATCCGACCCTGCTGTTCACGAACTCGGGCATGGTCCAGTTCAAGAACGTCTTTCTCGGCAGCGAGAAGCTGCCCTACGTGCGCGCGGCCGACGTCCAGCGCTGCCTGCGCGCCGGCGGCAAGCACAACGACCTCGATTCGGTCGGCTATACCGCACGCCATCACACCTTCTTCGAGATGCTCGGCAACTGGTCGTTCGGCGACTACTTCAAGCGCGAGGCGATTGCCTGGGCCTGGGAACTGCTCACCGAAGTCTACAAATTGCCGAAGGAGCGCCTGCTCGTCACCGTCTATCACACGGACGATGAGGCATTCGATCTCTGGAACAAGGAAATCGGCCTGCCCGCGGAGCGCATCGTGCGCATCGGCGACAACAAGGGCGCGCCGTACGCATCCGACAATTTCTGGCAGATGGCCGATACCGGGCCGTGCGGGCCGTGCACGGAAATCTTCTACGACCACGGCGCGCACATCCCCGGCGGCCCTCCCGGATCGCCCGACGAAGACGGCGATCGCTTCATCGAGATCTGGAATCTCGTCTTCATGCAGTTCGACCGCGCGGCCGACGGCACGCTGAGCAAGCTGCCTGCGCCTTGTGTCGATACCGGCATGGGTCTGGAGCGCTTGGCCGCGGTGCTGCAGCACGTGCACTCGAACTACGAGATCGATCTGTTCCAGCGCCTGATCAAGAAGGCTGCCGAACTGACTGGCACGCAGGATCTCGAAAACAAATCGCTGCGCGTGATCGCCGACCACATCCGCGCGACGAGCTTCCTGATCGTCGACGGCGTGCTGCCTTCGAACGAAGGCCGCGGCTACGTGCAGCGCCGCATCATCCGCCGCGCACTGCGCCACGGTTATATGCTCGGTGTGCGCGAGCCGTTCTTCTACAAGATGGTCGATACCCTGGTCGGGGAAATGGGCGAAGCCTACCCCGAGCTTGCGGCGAAGAAGGACGCGGTCGCCAAGGCTTTGAAGATGGAA
The DNA here is from genome assembly GCF_005503555.1 of Rudaea sp. 3F27F6. Classification (GTDB taxonomy): domain Bacteria; phylum Pseudomonadota; class Gammaproteobacteria; order Xanthomonadales; family Rhodanobacteraceae; genus Rudaea. Next base: position 149,685 of record NZ_SCNG01000006.1, on the reverse strand, counting down.
GAAGAGCGTTTCAACGAAACGCTCGAAAACGGCATGAAGGTGTTCGACGACGTCGCTGCGCGCGCGGACAAGGCGATTCCGGGCGCCGATGCGTTCCGTCTCTATGACACCTACGGTTTTCCGGTCGATCTTACGGCCGACATCGCGCGCGAGCGCGGACTCAGCGTCGACATGGCCGGCTTCGAGGCCGAGATGGACAAGCAGCGCGAACGCGCGCGCGCCGCCGGCAAGTTCGGCGGTGGCCTGACCTTGTCCGCGGAACTCGTCGCCAAGCTCGCGCCGACGCAATTCCTCGGCTACGAGAGCATCGAGGCCAACGGCGCCAGCGTCGTCGCGATCCTCAAGGATGGACAGCCGGTCGACTCGGTCGCCGAAGGCGACGAAGCGGCTGTGCTTCTCGACCGGACACCGTTCTATGCCGAATCTGGCGGGCAGGTGGGCGATACCGGCCTGATCGATGCGAAGGGCCTGGCGTTCGACGTCGCTGACACGCGCAAGCTAGCCGGTCACTATCACGCCCATTTAGGCCGCGTGCGTTCGGGCAAAATCGTGATTGGCGACCGCGTCCACACGAAGGTCGACGCCCAGCGCCGCGCGGCCATCGTGCTCAATCACTCGGCCACGCATTTGCTGCACTCTGCGCTGCGGCAAGTGCTCGGCGACCATGTCGAGCAGAAAGGCTCGCTCGTCGCGCCCGATCGCCTGCGTTTCGACTTCTCCCACAATGCGCCGGTCGCGCGTGCCGATCTGCAGAAGATCGAAGCCTTGGTCAATGACGAAGTGCGCCGGAACGTCGCAGCCGACGTGCATCACATGAAGTACGACGACGCGATCGCCTTCGGCGCGATGGCGCTGTTCGGCGAAAAATACGGCGACGAAGTGCGCGTGCTCAAGATGGGCGATTTCTCGACCGAACTCTGCGGCGGCACGCACGTCGCGCGCACGGGCGATATCGGACTGTTCAAGATCACCAGCGAAGGCGGCGTCGCCGCCGGCATTCGCCGCATCGAGGCCGTCACGGGCGCCGGCGCGCTCAAGCACGTCGAGGACGAGGAGGCGCTGCTCGACGAAGTCGTGCATCTGCTTTCGGCGAGCGGCGGCAACGTCGTCGACAAACTGCAGCAACTGTTCGACAAGCAGAAGAAGCTCGAACGCGAGCTCGAAGCGCTGAAGGCCAAGGCCGCGAGCGCGGCGGCCGGCGATCTCGCTGCGAATGCCAAGGAAATCCATGGCTTCAAGCTCGTCGCCGCGCGCCTAGCCGGCGTCGACGCCAAGGCGCTGCGCGACAGCGTGGATCAGCTCAAACAGCAGCTCGTCGACGGTGTCGTACTGCTCGCGGGGGCAAACGACGGCAAGGTGTCGCTCGTCGCCGGCGTCAGCGGCAAAGCGCTCGGCAAGATCAAGGCCGGCGACATCGTCGCCCACGTTGCAGGCCAGATCGGCGGCAAAGGCGGCGGGCGTCCGGACATGGCGCAGGGCGGCGGCGACGACTCGCCGGCGCTGGCGACAGCGTTGCAGAACCTGCCCGACTGGGTCGGCACAAAATTTGCGTGAAGCCGGTCACATGCGCGGATTCGATCATGTCCGGTTCATTGCACGCCTGTTATTCGTCGGATAGTATCGGTTGATTGATCCGGCCGGTACATGCAGATTACTTCTGCAAGATTAATTAGAGTAGTCCGGTCTGCTTCAGGGGGCGGGTGATCAATACCCGTAGCGTTTTAGCCGTTGCCGTGTGCGTGCCGTCATGGCTGATGTTGCGCATTGAGTCGTTTGGAACGACGAGTTGGCTGAAGGAGATTTGTATGCTTATCTTGACCCGCCGCGTTGGCGAAACATTGATGATAGGAGAGTCGGTCAGCGTGACGGTTCTCGGCGTCAAAGGAAATCAGGTCCGCATCGGAATCAACGCGCCGAAGGATGTCGCAGTTCACCGCGAAGAGATCTTTCAACGTATCAAACGTGAACATTCCGAACAAGGCGAAACCCCTACACCTCCCGCCGCGTAAAGAATAGTCTTTACCCAGGCGGCCGAACTGGCTATCTTATGCGCCCCGTTGCCGGCGAGTCCGCAGCGGGAATGCGCTGTCGGTGATGGCAGCCTGAAAATCCCGGAGAGATGCCCGAGAGGCCGAAGGGGCTCCCCTGCTAAGGGAGTATAGGGTCAAAAGCTCTATCGAGGGTTCGAATCCCTCTCTCTCCGCCAGATGTTTCCAAAGCCCTGATTTTTCGGGGCTTTGTCGTTTTTACGGCTAAGAGGCGTTGGACCCATCGGTTGGACCCTTCCGACCGCATGCGCCTGGCTCATCATGTGATTCGCCACTCGTCCGGCACCTGGCATTTTCGTCTTCGGGTTCCGGCTGTTCTCCAATCGGCACTCGGTCTGCGCGTGGTGAAGCGCAGCCTTCAGACCACCTGCCCGCAGGCGGCGCGGGTGCGCGCCTACACGCTGACGGTGCGTTATGCTGCGCTCTTCGTCGCTGCCCGAGATGCCCTCATGCCGCGTTCGCCGATTCCTTCCGTGGACCGCATCCTTGCGGAGGTCGAACGCGGAGAAACTCGGCGCTTTGAATACGAAGCCGACCCGCTGACGGGGCGGGTCCTCAAGGCCAAGAGCGACGGTACTCCCCAGGACAACGCCGACCTGTTGGCTGCATTGCGCCTGATGACGGCGCAGCCGGTGGTGGCCGTGTCCCCCGCGGCGCCCCCGGCGGTCAAGGTGAAGGCGATCGCCTTGGGCGAGGCGGCGCAAAAATACCGGCTGACCCTCGATCCGGCGACGATGCCGCGCAAGACCCTGACCCAGAAAATGGCGGCCGTGAATGGGTTCGCCACCTGGAAAGGGGTGAAGGCGCCGCTGTCCGAAGTGACCCGCACGGACGTGAGCGAATGGTTTCTTGCATTGCGCGGCAACGGCCTCGCGACGCCGACCCTCACCAATAAGGGGTCTTACTTGACCGCATTCTTTCTCTGGGCCAAGGGGGCGGGTTACTACCACTTTGACCGGGACGACAACCCCGGTGCCCGGCACGTCGTCTATCTGGCGCGGGAAAAACGGCAGCGGAAGAAACTCGGCTTCCGCTCGTTCACGCCCCAGGAACTCCAGAAAATCTATTCCCCGGATGCGTTGGCCCGCCTCAACGACAAGACCCGATGGGGAGCCGTCCTGGGGCTCTATCTGGGGGCCCGGGTGAGCGAAGTGGGGCAGATCGCCCTGGTGGATTTCGTGGACGTCCACGGCCTCTGGTGCGTGCGGATCACGGATGAGGGCGAAGGGCAGAGCCTCAAGAACGAGGTGAGCATCCGCGAGGTGCCGGTTCACCCGGATTTGATCCGGCTCGGCTTGCGCGATCGCGTGGCCGCGCTGCGGGCCGCGGGGGAAACCCGGCTCTTGCCCGGTGTCCAGCCGGGGGCCGCGAACGGCCTGGGCGGCTGGCTGAGTTCGGCTTTTGGCCGGTATCTGGTCGCGTTGGGCATCAAAGTCGAGCTTCCCCCGTCTTCGCGGAAAAAGGGCCCCAAGGTGGGCTTTCATTCGTTGCGGAGAACCGCCATTGAGCATCTGCAGGCCGCGGGCATGGCGGCCGAGGCGCGGGCGCAATACGTCGGGCACGAGATCGACGACGAGCACCGGGCGGTCTATAGCCGTCCGCTGTCGATGCCCGAGTTGCTCCACGGCGTCGGCACGGGGCCGTTCACCACGGTGGGCGTGCGGGTGCTGGCGTTCGAGGGGATCGACCTGGACGCGATCGCCCGCGTCCTCTAGGGTCTACCCCCTGCGTTCACGGGGCTGAGGTTCCGGGTTCGAACGCCAGCGAATGGCGCAGACGAGCGACGATGTGTGCGGCCGGTAGATCGAACCCGGCTTCCAACACGGCCGCGCCGATTTCCAGCCGGCGCCGATGAGCCTCCCGCCGCGCCTGTTCCCGGGCCCGCGTGTCGATGCGCATCTGCCGCAGCAGTTGCCGGGCGCGCAGTTGCCCCAGACGCTCGGCGGCCTTGGTCACCTGATCGGCCAGACGGTCCGTTCCCTCATCCGGCGCGCTCAATGGAGGCTCCGGCCAGGGCGCGGCGACGAGGGCGGCGGCATAGGCGGAGGGCTGGCCATGCGCCGAGCCCGCATGCGTTGGGCCAGTGTCGGACCCAGGAACGGCCCAAAGGGCCGGAACTCGTAGGCGGGGCTCCGGGCCGCGCTGTCCGCATCCAGGACCGTGCGGGTCTGATGAGCCGTTCGGTCAGCCAGATCGATCAGGCGCGCGAAACCATCACCGCGATCGGGTGGCGGGGCGTGAACGAAGGTAGAGCGATAGACGCGCTGGGTGCGCTCGATGACGTAGAGGAGTTCGTGGAGCAGCGGGCGGATTTCGTCGGGGCAAGGCATGCGTGGAGTCCGGCGAGGGGGCTCCTACCTTGATAGCAAAAAAACGAAGGGGCGCAAGGTTGCACCCTGTAAAACTGAGCAAAAAAAATGGCCCCGCATAGGGCCATTTTTTCTCCCAATCTATTCGGCAAACCCCCACTGGGCTAGGGGCTGATAAAACACAGAGCCATTGGCTCCATGCAGCTGCCTGATTGTGTGCAAGTAGTCTAACACAAAGTGCAGGCGAACGGAATCGAACCGTCGACGCGAGGTTTATCACACCTCCGCTCTACCAACTGAGCTACACCTGCACAGGAGTGGTGGCTGCCATCATCTTGAAAATAGTGTGGGTGATAAGGCCACTTTCAAAACTGGGCACTCCGTGCGGAAAAGCCTACTCCTGAAAGAATCGGGAAAGCAAATAGCGCACTTAGGCAAACCTTCGGTTTGCGTGCGCTGGGGCTCCGCCCCAGACCCCGGCGCTGCGCGCCGCCGCCCCTGGGCTTTCCTGATCTCTCGCGTCTCTGAGGCCTTGCCGATTCGCCGGCACCCGATAGGCTGGAAAGCAGCCCCACCGGAGCGCCCGCCATCGCCCTGTTTCATGCTTCCTTGAAGGTCTTCAGCCGATCGCGCGGACATGCGGCGACGGCCGCGGCTGCCTACCGGGCCGGAGCGAAAATCCAGGACGCCCGAACCGGCACGGTGCATGACTACCGGCATCGAAAAGGCGTCGTCTCGGTGCACACGTTCGCCCCCGAATCCGCCCCGGCTTGGGCGTCGGACTTCTCCGCCGTCTGGAACGCCGCCGAGCGGATCGAAACCCGCAAAAATGCCGCCGTCGCCCGAGAACTGGAAATCGCCTTACCGGTCGAACTGTCCACCGAGCAACGGGAAGCCCTCGCCGCCGATCTGAGCCGTTTCCTGGTCGATCGCTATGGCGTGGCGGTGACCGCCGCAATCCACGCGCCCGACACCCGGGGCGACGATCGAAACCACCACGCTCATCTTCTCCTTTCCACGCGGCGGCTCGATGCCGGTGGGTTCACCACGAAGGTGCGCGAACTGGACGATCGGAAAACCGGTCCCCGGGAGGTCGAAGCCCTGCGCGCCGCGGTGGCAGCGTTGACCAATATGCATCTGGAACGCGCGGGCCGGCCGGAACGGGTGGATCATCGCACCCTGACCGCACAAGCGCGCAGCGCCGAAGATGCGGGCGACGTGGCCCAAGCCATACGCTTGACCCGCCAAGCGACCCGGCACGCCGGCAAGTCGGCCACGGCCCTGGGGCGCCGCGGTGCGCCTGCCGATCGGGCTGCCGGAAACGAGGCCATTGCCCACCAGAATCGCACGGGGTTGGCGGCCATCTTGGCCCATGCTGACCGAGAGGGCCGCTTGATGCCCACCCCCACGCGGTCTGGGTTGACGCAAGCCCGAGCCGACCGTCGGCGCGAAAACGTGCCGCCACACTCTCGGACATTTACCGGTCAAGCACCCATCCGGCTGGGCATGGCCCAAGGTGCAGGCAGTCAGGTATTGAACGAACAGGCAAGGGCCTCCGAGGAAACACTCAGAATCCAGGCCGATCTTGTGCGGGATTACCTCGCCCACCTCGACGAAGCCAGTCGGCGAATACTGGAGGCGTATGCCCAGCAGTACCGGCTGGGAGGGGACGATTTCCGGGCGCTGGCGCGGCACTGCCACCGAGATGCGCGGTGCGTGGGACTGCTCCGGCACGCGCAGGAAGCCCGAACGACTTGGGAGCGTGCGCAAACGCGGCCGCTCCGGCGACGTGATGCGCATGGCTTGGCCATGGTCGAAAGCACCAAGGCCCAACGCGCCTGGGAGGGTGTCCACGCAGAGCCGCAGCCCAAGGCATGGCAACGGGCGAGCCGGCGGCAGTGGGCCGAACGCCGCAGCCGGCAGCGCGAACGGTTGAAGCAAGCCCAGGAGCGCGAACGCCAGGCGGCCCAAGCGGTCAGCGACCAAGCCATGGCCGCGTATGCGACCACCGAGCGGGAAGCCCGTGAGGCGTGGCACCGCTGGGAGCAACGCCGGCGGGAACGCTATCCGCTTCCGTCCGATCCACGCCCGGCCGCCGCGGCCCGACCCATCCGGCTGGACGAGCCTCTTCCGGGCTCACCCCCACCGGCGCGCGCTGCCCATCCCGGCGTGACAGCGCATCGTCCTCGCTGGCATTGACTCGATGATGGGGGGCGATCAGGCAAACCGCTTCTGGACGTCGCGCACCAGATAGTCCGGCACGGGCATCTCCACGCGCGTATCCGCGACGGGGAAGGTCAGGGTTTTGCCCACCGCCGATATGTCCGCCGTGGTCAGGGACGTCGATCGAGAGCCATCGAAGAACAAGGCGCGGCCGTCCTTGCCGATCGCCAGATACCGGATGCCGGGCTGGACCGTCCCGACGAACCGGCACAGCACGATCGGATGCAGAAGGCCGCGCGCCCGCTGCTGCGCTTCGTCGCGCAACCGCCCGGTCGCCCGGTTCCATTCGGCCATCAGGGCCGACGCGTCCGGCCGCAGGCGTTTGCGGTGGTGGAACATCCAAAGCCGGAACACGATCAGAACCCGGTTGCCAATCAACTCCGCCGCCACCCGTTCCCGAAAAGATTCATGGGCGGTGAACTCGTTGCCGCTCCATTTCCGATGGAAATAGTCCGGCACCGTGAGGCGATAGAAGCCCACCAACGTTTCTCCGGTCTTGACCGTCTTTTTGATCCAGCCTGCGACAGGGGGAAGCCCCGGAACCACGAGTCCGGAGGTATAACTGGTGCTTCCTGCGTTCACCGAGGTTCCGGAAAAATAGCCGGGCGATCCGGGATGGGAGACGTAGACCTCCTTCTTCTGGGTCATGGTCGACCAATCGACATCGACGCAACCGAGCGGGATCCGATACGGGGTGATGGCCTCGGCCGTGGACACGCAAAACTCGCGGGAGGCCTCGTCGATCCACACCCGCAGTTTGCCGCTGGAAAACTCCGGCCGCCGCGGTCGAACCACCGTCTGATAGGCGCAAAAGACGAGGAGAAGCAGGAGAAGCGCGTAGACGGAACTCACTGCTTTTGCCCGCTGATCAATCCCGTGCCGAGCGTGCTGCCGCCCTGCGTGGCCTGGTAGGACGTCAGGACGCCGTGGCGATCGAAGAGCACGAGTACGGTGGTGTTTTCGGTGTGGGCGCTGCCGACCAGGGCACCGACCACGGGGATGAAGGACCGCGCATCCGACTGCGATTGAAAATACGTGTAAGACACGGTGCGCGTCCCGTCGGAGTTCACAGTTGACTGATTTGGCGGCCCCAGTTCGCGCACCACGTCGTCGTAGGTCGTTTTTCCTTTTTGGAAGCCGGCCAGTTTGTCAGGATCGACCTTCGTGCCGGACGACACGCAACCAGCCATCAAGGACAACAGGAAAAGCGGGAGCAGAACGAAACGCATGAGAACTCCGGAAGAGAGAAAGACGTGCCACGCAGGGCGGTGCGGACCATTCGGCTATTGGGCTTTTCGCAAGACTTGCTCCAGATGGAGCGTGGCCGTTGTGCATGCGTTGAAGTCCGTGACCGTCACGGTGCGGCCGTTCCGGAACGTGGCGCGCAGGTCGAACACGCACCCACCCCGAAGAGCCAAGGTGGCGGTTTGTCCGCCCAGAAGCACCGTGGAGGTGCGGTCCGGCCCGACATCGAAGGGCGTCCACTGATCACCGCCGTGGACCCGGGCGGCCAACGCCGCCAGGGTGTCCGGCGAGTTGTTGACCACGTTCAGATAGTGCGGCGCGGGATTCGCCCCAGCAGGGGCGGCGGCGAACAGCAGCAAAGGCAACAGGCGACGCATGGCACACTCCGGGAACGGTGGAAAGGGCAGGCGCGCACGCTCGCCCAGCGGCCGGCAAAGAGTCCGCACGGAGTCCACACGAAAACCACACGGATTCCAGTGCATTGATTTTTCTGCACTTTTCCGACGTTCGGCAGTGGAAACCTCGGACGCGGTCGCGCTAGACTCCCGCCCCTTCACACAGGAGGGATCGCGTGGCAGAGAATCGGGGGGAGCCGCTGATGCGGTGGCGTTTCGGCACGAGCGCGGGCGCGGCGGTGTTCGATGAAGGCAAATGGGAACTGACCGTCGGCGGGGTGCCCACGGAACTCGAACGCAAGCCGCTCGAAGTGCTCGGGTTGCTTCTGCGCCACGCGGGCGAAACCGTCACCAAAGACGAACTGTTGGATCACGTCTGGCGGGGCCGCATCGTCGTCGAAGGTGCATTGACCAACGCCATCGGCAAACTGCGCCGCGCCCTGGGCGACGAGGCACAAACCCTGCTGACCACGGTGGCCCGCGTCGGCTATCGAATCCTGGGCCCGGTGGAGGGCAAGCACCTGCCGCGCGCGCCGCTTGGCCGTGCCCTGCGGGCGGGCGAGGCCGTGCCGCGCCGGCCGCAATGGCGCCTGATGGCCGCCTTGGACCAGTCCGAGCATGGGGAGGTCTGGCGCGCCCAGCACACCAAAACCGGAGAGTCCCGGGTGTTCAAGTTCAGCCTGGACGGCTACCGCCTGAGCGCGTTGAAGCGGGAGGCCACGTTGTCCCGGCTGCTGTATGAAAGCCTGGGCGACGTGCCCGCGTTCGTGCGCGTGCGGGAATGGGATTTCGAAGATGCGCCGTATTTCCTGGAGGCCGACGACGGCGGTCCGGACCTGGAGACCTGGGCCGGGGCGCGGGGCGGGCTGGAATCCTGGCCCCTGGCCGAACGGCTGGCGTGGCTCGCCGAGGTGGCCGACGCCGTGGGCGCCGCGCACGAGCTCGGCGTCCTTCACAAGGACTTGAAGCCTACCAATCTGCTGATCTACGGAGAGGAGGGCCACTGGCTCCCCCGCGTGGTCGATTTCGGCAGCGCGCGCCTGCTCGAACCGGAGCGCCTGGACGCTCTGGGCATCACCCGAACCGGCACGACCCTCGATGCCACCGGTTCGCTCACCGGCACGCCGCTCTACGTCGCGCCCGAGGTCTTGGCCGGCCAGTCGGCCACCGTCAAATCCGACCTTTACGCCCTGGGCGTGCTCCTGTTCCAACTGGTGGCCGGCGACCTGAGGCGCCCCTTGTCGGCGGGGTGGGAAGCGGACGTTTCCGATCCGCTGCTGCGCGAGGACATCGGCGCCTGCGCCAACGGCAACCCGGCCCTGCGGCTGGAGGCGGCGCGCACGCTGGCGGTGCGCCTGCGCACCCTGGACGAGCGGCGGCAGGCCGCCGAGCGGGACGCAGTGAAGCGCGCCCAGGCCGAGGAGGCCGCCCGGCGCTGGGCCGCGGCGCGTGCCCGCCGGCCGTGGGTGCTCACGGCGTGGGCGGCGCTGATCGTGGGCTTCGTCGTCGCCACGGTGCTTTTCGTCCAAGCCCGAACCGCCACGGCCGCCGCGCAGAAAGAGGCGCGCGGGTCGGGGGCCATGCTCGGGTTTTTGACCAAAGACGTGCTGGGCCAAGCCGACGTCGACCAGGCCGGCACGGGCACGCGGTCCCTGGGGGAGGCGATCCAGACCGCCGCCGGCCGCATCGATTCGGCGTTCCCCCAGGACCCCGAGGTGGCCGCCCGGCTCCATGAGTCGATTGCCAAGGCGCTGGCCAGCCGCAACGACGCGAACGGTACGGAACAGCAATACGCCCAGGCGGCGGCGCTGTATGAACGCGCGCTCGGGCCGTCCGCCACGCCCACCCTCAAGACCCGTATGGCCTTGCTGGCCCGGCGGCTCGTCGATCCCCGCAACGACCAGGTGGAGTTCAAACCGGAACTGGATGCGTTGACGCAGGCCGCGCACGCGGCCGAGGACGGCGGAGCCGGCGTGTTTTATTCGCTGAACTCGCTGTGGACCATCTACTACTCCGACCGGCAACACGATCCCGCCGCGGCGCTGCCGTATAGCCATGCGAGTTATGAACGGGCGATCGCCGAACACGGCCCGCAGGAAAGCGGGGCGCGAATGAACTACGGTGTGGACCTATTGCGGTTGAAGCGCTACGCCGAGGCCGATCGGGTGTTCCGCGACGCCATCGAGCAATACACCCGGGAGAAAGGGCCGGAACACCCGATCACGCTGGATTTCCAACACCGCCTCGTCATGAGCCTGACCTTCCAAAAGCGCTACCGTGAAGCGGAGCCGGTGGCCGAGGCGGTTCGCGATGGCCGCCGGAAGGCGCTCGGCCCAGGCAATACGGACACGATCGACGCCCTCTCGAATCTGGCCACGGTTGAAGGCGGATTGGGGAAGTGGGGCGAGCAGCAAGGGGCGATCGAGGAGGTCTTGCGTCTCTATCAGCCGTTGGCCGAGGGGTGGGAGCCGGCCGTGCTCACCGCCCGGTTGACCCGTGCCGGCGTCTGGGCCCGTCTGGGCCGGGCGGACGATGCCCGCAAAGAGGTGGCCGACGTGCGGGCTCTGGCGCACCAGCATGAGAACGACCAAGGCGAATACGGGGACATGATCGACTACGTGGCTGCCATCGTCGCCCTGCGCGGCCAACATTGGGACGAGGCGGCCGAACTGCTGGGCCGGCTCGATCCGAATCGGGTGCGAACAAACCGAGCGTATCTGACGGGGGAGGATGGCGTGGCCAAGTGGAGCCTGGCCCAGGCGATGCTGGCTTCCGGCCGAGGCGACCGCGCCGCGGCCTTGACCTGGGCCAACCGGGCCGTGGCGGGCTTCCAGGCCGCCGACAGTCCGGCCGACTATGTGCCGGCGCGGGAAGCCGAGGAACTTCGGGCGGCGGTCACGGAGACAAGGGCGGGAGAACGGAAGGCATCGGCGATGTAGGCACGGATAGAAACCATGAGACCCATTCGCGGATACCCAGAAGTTTTCTTTAAGGCAAAGAAAAAGGCCAGTTTTCACTGGCCTTTTCGGTAGCTCGAACCCGAAGGTTCGCACACGATTCGCGACCGCCATTATCCACAACATTACTCGAAACGCAAGGGATAGGCGTGATAAAGTTCACGCGCGGTTAGGCGCCCCGGTAGCTCAAGTGGATAGAGCACACGATTCGCAATCTGGAGGTTGTGGGTTCGAGTCCCACCCGGGGCTCTTCGTATGGTTTATATGACCGTCGCACGTGCGTAGCGTAGCCGAGGAAGTTGCGACCTTTGCGAAAAGGCCGCCTTTATGGCGGCCTTTTTTCGTCCAGGCCCACAGTGCCCAGCCGCCGCCGATGCGGAAAAAGGGATTTAGGGATTTGTATACTTTCTGCCCCTGTGGAAGCCGCAGCGCGCTTGGGTTTTTGGAGGTTCCTTTTCGGCGGCCTTACGAAAATCCATCTCTGACGCCGTTTTGCGAAGGGCCGTTCTCCACAAACGGCGCTCCAAAGTCAATTCGCCATAGGGCTGTTTCCGCCTAAAAATCGGGGCCTTGACGGCGCCCGGTCTGCGGCTAAGGTGAGGCCCGTTTTCGCCTCAGGAGACCGCCCGCCCAGGACGCGACCGCCCCGATTCTTCCCCCCAAAACGACGAAAGGCCCGGGATCGAGACCCGGGCCTTTCGATGATGCTGCGGACTGTAGACGCACCGCGGCGCCATTCTGGTTCATCCCCCCTTTTTGTCAAGCGGCCCGCTGGGCGGCTCGGGCGGGTGTGTGCTCCGCGTCTTGCTTGAGGAGCTTTACCGTGAATCATCCCTTATTGTTTGACCTGGTTCGTCTGGCCGCATCCGACTTGTCCGCGCGGCTGGTTTCCACCTCCCTGGCTGTATCCAAAACGACCGTGGGCCGATACCGCCGCCGGATTCGGGAACGCGGCTACACGTGGGAGGCCCTGCGCCATCTGCCGGCCTCGGCGCTGAGCGCCTGTTTCCGCCAGCCCCGGCCGCTCGCGCGCAAACCTCTGCCGGATTTCGCTGCCCTGGTGCCGCAGTTGGAGGAACCCGGCGTGACCGGCCGCCTGCTCTGGGAGGAATATGCACAGGCGCGCCCGGAGGCGGAACGGTTGTCCTATGCCCAGTTTCTGCGGCGGCTCAACCAGGCCGCCTACGGGCAGCCGCGCGGCCTGAGTCTGCGCCAGCACCACCTGCCCGGCGATCGCGTCTACGTGGACTTTTCCGGCCGGCGGCTGTGCTATCAGGACCGGGAAACCGGAGAGCGGGTGCCCATCGAAATCTTCGTAGCGGTCTTGCCCGCATCGAACTACATCTTTGCCTGCGGCTGCGCCAGCCAAAGCGTGCCGGATTTTCTCGACGCCCATGTCCGCATGCTGGCGTTCTTCGGTGGGGCTCCGCGCATGCTGGTCCCCGACAACCTGAAGGCGGCCGTCACCAAGGCAGGACGCGACCCGACGATCCAGCGCAACTATCTGGATTTCGCCCGGCACTACGGCATGGCCGTGCTGCCCGCGCGCCCCGGCCACCCCCGCGACAAAGGGGCGGTAGAGGGTGCCGTCTTGATGGTCCAGCGGCAGATTTTGGCCCGGTTGCGCCGCCGCGTGTTTTTCTCGCTGGCCGAAGCCAACGCGGCGGTCGCCGAACTCTTGACCCGGCTCAATGAGCGTCCGTTCCAGAAGCGCGCCGGGACTCGGCGGGCGGTGTTCGAGGCCACCGAGCGGGCGGCACTGGTGCCGTTGCCCGCCACACCGTTCGCCTATGCGTCCTGGGGCGGCGCGCAGACCGTGCCGCCGGACTACCACGTCTGCGTGGGTAAGCACTACTACAGTGTGCCGCACACCTGGGCGGGAAAACCCGTCGAGCCGTGCCGGGTGGCGGACCGCGTGCGGTTGTTCTGCGAGGGCCAGTGTGTGGCCGATCATGCGGCGAGTACGGTGCGCGGCGGGCGCACGACCGACATCGCCCATCTGCCCGAATCCCATCGGTCCCAAGTCGGCCAGTCGCCGGCCACCTTGCTGGCCTGGGCGGACACCATCGGCCCCGCCACCCGGTCGCTGGCCGCCCACCATTTCGCCCAGGAGATCCCGCTTCAGGGCATGCCCGCAGTCCAAAGCATGCGGGGCTTGGCCCACCGGCATGGGGCGGTGACGCTGGAGCGGGCGGCCGCGCAAGCCCTCGCGCAACGCAGCCGGTCGATCGGGGCGTTGCGGGCGATCGTGGCCGCACTCGATCCGCCCGTCCGCCCCGCGCTGCGCGGTCCGGAGTTCTACCGCCAGGCGGCGGGGGAGGCGGTATGTTGACCGGAACGCAAGCCGATCGCCTGCGCCGTCTGCGTTTGTCGGACATGGCCCAGGCCTGGACCCACCTGTCGCCCGAGGTGGCCGCGCCCGGAGAGGCCACCCTTCACGTGTTGCTGGAGGCCCAGGAGCAGGGCCGGCAGGGCCGACGTCTGGCGCGGGCCTGTCTCCGGGCCCGATTGCCGCAGGCGGCCTGCCTGGAGGAGACCGGCACCGGCGGGGGATTGTCCCCCACGGTGCTGGACGGCTGGAAATCCGGCACGTGGCTCACTCAGGGGCACCACATGCTGTTTACGGGCCCCGTCCGCACGGGAAAAACCTGGCTGTTGTGCGCCCTGGGGAACCAGGCCCTGCGGGCGGGCCGGCGCGTGCGGTATGCCACGCTGCGGGGCCTGGTGGAGGAGCGGCAGGCAGCGCGGGACCGGAAAGCAGAGCCGGCGTTCTGGAAGGAGTGGACGCGGCAGGATGTGCTGATCGTGGATGATTTCGCCTTGACCCCGTTGGACGCGGAAGCGTTGAACCTGATGCTGGCCGTGCTCACTCAACGGCCGAAAAAAGCCAGAGCACAATCCCTGCTCGTCGCCTCTCCGTTGCCGGTGCCCGAATGGTATGAGCGGTGTGCCGATGCGGTTCTGCTGGAACACCTGGCCGATCGGCTGGTGGCTCGTTCCCAGCGTCTGGAACTGAGCGGGGTTCGTTCGCCCCGCTCTTGACCCCGAAGCCCCGGCCGCCCCGACCTGAGACAAGGCCCGCCTAGGCGGGCCTTTTGCTTGGGCGACCGGACTCCTGGAGTGCGAGGCCCGGTTCTTCCTCATGCGAGAAGGGGGAACATTTCTATGAGATTAGGCACCTGACGAAAACCCGGAAGGTGGCCGGGGCGTCGCACAGGGGTGACCGGCTGCCGCATTGAAGCAGACCGGCCCCCTCCTTGCGCCCTCCGGGCGCGGGCGGGCACTTCGTGCCCCTGGGGCGCGCGTCCGGCGCGCCCGAAGCACCGGCTGCGCCGGCAGGGGTTCGGCAGGAACGGAAGAAGACGGGCGGGCTGTGGTAGGCTCTGCGCTTGGACCACTACCTTGGATCATCGACCGGTAGGGTTCGACGCGAAGGAAGCCCGGCGGATGGGGAGTGGGAGAGAGTGCATACGAATCCCTCTCTCTCCGCCAGAATTGCAAGAAGGATAAAAAATGGGCCGAATGGCCCATTTTTGTTTTCTACGGCATACCTAAAGCGTCAGCTCGCCTGCGTCGAGATAGCTTGCTCAACGCGGGAAGCCGACATCTGCGACTTTGCTCAGACTTTGAGCCAGCGCATCGACAGGGCCACGCCGAGCATGGCGACGGCCACGCCGACGAACGCAGTCACGAGGCTCGTGGCCTGCGCGACGAAACCGATCAGCGCAGGCCCCGCCAGAACTCCGGCGTAGCCCAAGGTCGTGATCGCCGGGATGGCGATATTTTCCGGCATGGTTTTTTGCTGGCCTGCCAGCGAGAACATGGCCGGCACGATGTTGGCGCAGCCCAGACCGACCAGGACGTAGCCGAACAACGCCGCCTCCCACTGCGTTACCAAGGTGGCGATCAAAAACCCCGTTGACGCCAGAACTCCGCCGAGGACAACCGCAAGCAGGCGTCCGAGGCGCTGGACCAAGCGATCGCCGAAGAGGCGCGTAATCGTCATCGTCAGCGAGAACACGACGAATCCGATGCCGGTGCGCGACGCGTCCACGCCGCGAACCTCGTGCAGAAACACGGCGCTCCAATCGAGCATCGATCCTTCGGCGAGGAAGGTGACGAAGCAAAGCATGCCGATAAAGATGACCACGCCCTTGGGCAGCGCAAGAGCAGGGACGTCCTGGGACACTCGATCGGCGCGCCAGTACTTCGACGCCGAAACCAACACGACCAAGATACCTGCGACGATCGGCAGGTACGACGCCCAGGGCCCAACGCCGGCGCTCAGCAGGGCCGTTATCCCCATGGCGCCGACAAAACCGCCGATGCTGTAGAAGGCGTGGAAGCCGGACATCATGGCCTTGCCGCTATCGCGCTCGACCATGACCGCCTGCATGTTCATGGTGCAGTCCATCGCACCCACACCCATGCCGAAAAGAAACAGCACTGCGCCGAGCGACCAGGGCGAAGCGGCGATGGTGAGTAGCGGCAGCGTCGCGCAAATCAGCAGCGCGGTCGCTACGAGTACTTTGCGGCAGCCTTCGCGTGAGGTTATGACCCCGGCAAGCGGCATCGCCAGCAATGAACCGGTGCCGAGGCACAGAAGAACCAAGCCGAGAGCGGCATCGTCGAGGCCGGCACTTGCCTTGGCGAATGGCACGATGGGCGCCCAGGCAGCCAGGGCAAAGCCGGGGACGAAAAAGGCGGCGCGCGTTGCATGCTGCTGAGCGCGGAGAGAAGTTGTGGCGGATTGGGCAGACATATCGGAAATCAAAAAAGGGAGGGTTGCGCACAGATGTCGGACGAATGCGTCAAAGGAGGCGTCGATCTCATGGGCTCGAAAATCAGTTCTGATTTTCTGCACGATTGTTCGTGATATTGTGAAATGTATGCCGAATCATGCATTAATTTCAATATAAATGCGCAATTTAATGCAAAATATCGCAAGAATGCGCTCAAACGCGTACAATGCTGCAAACTGGTAGACACATCTCCGCATAGGAGCGGCGCCATATGAGTACCTCGGCCGAAACGCTTCCGCAGGAACGCCAACAAGCCATCTTGGATCGGCTACGCGAACATGGCCGCGTGACGGCGACCGAACTTGCCGCGTTGTTCGGAGTGTCCGAGGACTCCATCCGACGCGATCTGCATAAGCTGGCCGCGCAGGGGGTGTGCCGCCGCGTCTACGGCGGCGCCTTGCTGCCGACACCCGCGTTCGCGCCGCTCCCGCAACGCCGCGAAGAAAACTCGGCACGCAAGCAAGCGCTTGCGCGTGCTGCGGTCAAGTTGGTGCGGCCGGGCCAAGTGCTGCTGCTCGATGCCGGCTCTACCAACTACGCTATCGCGACCGCGTTGCCAGAAAGGCAGCAATTGACCGTGGTGACCAACGCCCCGGACATCGCCCAATGCCTGATGGCACGCGAAGGATTCGAGATCCTCATGATCGGCGGCCGCATGGAACCCCGCATCGGCGCCGTGATCGGCGCGCAGGCGTTGGAGCAGCTTCGACGCCTGCGAGCAGATCTGTGTTTCCCGGGCGCCTGCGCCGTCGATGCGGAATACGGATTATGGGCAACGGACAGCGAGGAAGCGCTGTTCAAACGAAGAATGATCGAAGTCAGCAGCGAGACCGCCGTGGTCGTCACCACCGACAAACTGGGCGCGCTGTCCGCCTACCAGGTTGTCGAACTCGACGCGATCAGCCACATCGTTGTCGAAAAAGATGTAGCCGCGGCGCAGATCGAGGCATTTCGCGCGCGCGAGATTCAAATGCACGAGGCCGATCCGACCGCTGGTTCGCCGTGATCACAGACACTGAGTGATCTGATATTGCAACTGCGCCAGGGCACAGTTCATCGGTACGCGCCGGCAAAAGAAAAGCCCCCGATTCGGGGGCTTTTGCATGCGAAGCGAGAGCCGAACGTGCCTTAGAGGAAGAAGTTTTCCGGGCTGCTCACAATCGTCGTCAAGATATAGCCGTTGGAACCACCGGTCGCGGTGACCGTTGTGCTGCCGCCATTGCCGCCATTGCCGCCGCTGCTGCCACCGCCAAACGCGGGAGTAGTGCCGGTGCCACCGCTGGCGCTACCTGCCGATCCGCCGTTGACCTGCACGCTGCCGCCGACGACTGGCGTAGACGGCGAGAAGAAGTGCACGACACCGCCGCCACCGCCACCGCCGCCAAGCGCGTTGTTGCCTGCCGAACTGAAGCCGTTCGCGCCCGTACCGCCGTTGGCGAGAATGGTGCCGTTGACGGTGATGCTGGTCTTGCCGGCGATCGCGACAAAGCCACCAGCGCCGCCGCCAGCGCCGCCCACCGTGCCGGTTCCGGTCGCCGCGACACCGTTTTGACCATTGACGTTGATGGCGCCCGCGGCACCGAGCGTGTAGATACCACCGCATAGCATCGAGACCGAACCACCGCCGGCCGAGCCGCTGGTGACCGACGTCGAACGCGCGCCACTACCGCCGCCGAGAATGGATTTCGAGATCTGCCCAGCTTGAGACACATTCGATCCGATGCCGCCGAACGGTGAGCCCGGGATGGCCGAGCCGATACCGAGGGTCGCCGTGCCGTTGTTGCTGGTCTGCGCACCGTTCAACACGACGATGGTGCCGTTGATTGTGCAATTGCCGGTCGCGCGCAGCACCATCCCACTTGGCACGATCAGGGTAGCGCCGGCATTAATGTTGATCGTCGTGAACTGGAAGTTGTAATTCGACAAAAGCTGGCTGAAGTCGGTGATGCCGCTGACGGTCAGCGCGCCGGCAGAGCCGTCCCCGTAAACGGCACCCGAACCCGAAACGCCTGCGGGTCCTTGCGGACCCTGCGGGCCGACTTGGCCCGTCGTACCCTGCGCGCCGGTTGCTCCAGTAGGACCGGTTGCCCCGGCCGAGCCTGCCGTTCCAACGGGTCCCGTCGCACCGGTTGCGCCAATCGTGCCCGCCGGACCCGCTGCACCCGTTTGCCCGACCGCGCCCGTCGCACCGGTTGCTCCCTGTTGCGCCAGAACACTCCATACCGTGGGGTTGGAGTCGGGCGCATTATTGAAATTGTTCGTCGCTGCAACGTAGCTCGATCCGTTATGGGACACGACATCGTTCATTGCGTAGCCCGTTGCGCTATTCCACACGCCTTGATAGACCAAGCCGGCCGCGCCTGTTGCACCTGTCGTACCCGTTGCGCCTGTGGGTCCAGTGACACCTTGAATGCCCTGAATACCCTGTGGCCCGGTCGGACCGGTCGCTCCGGCTGCGCCATTGGGTCCGGTCGGGCCAGTAGGGCCGACGCTGCCGGTTCCGCCGGCGCCCGTCGGCCCGGCAGGACCGGTTGCACCGATCGGCCCTGTTGCGCCGGTCGGACCAACGCTGCCGGTTCCGCCCGCTCCGGTCGGTCCCACGGGCCCGGTTGCACCGATCGGTCCTGTTGCACCGATCGGTCCCGTGGCGCCGGTCGCACCTGTCGCTCCTGCGCCGGTTGCACCTGTCGGACCGGTCGATCCGGCGGGACCGGTAGCGCCGGTCGGACCGGCAGGCCCGTTACCCGCTCCCGTGCCGGGAACACAGGGGCCTAGCGTTCCGGTCGCCGAGTTGAAGCAGACCAATGCGCCTTGCTGAGCCGCACCGCCGAGACCGGGCAGGATCAGATTGCCGCTTGCATCGATACGAAAACGGACTGCATTGCCGCTGCTGTCCTTGACGACGAAACCGCCGCCGCTCGGCGGCGTGACTGCGACATCCTGTGCGGACGCGTTGGCAAAGGTCAAAGCAGCGGTGATGGCAAGCGTCAACATCGAAGGGCGTTGGAATAGGGCAGTCATCGTAAGTTCTCCGGTATTCGGCGAGGCAAGGAAGAAACCGTTAGGTCGGTGGATGCTGTGAACTAAGCGTGCAGTCGGGGCATACGGTCGCGATGCCGTAGGCCATTGAGCGGTGCCAGGCAATCCGACAGCGCGGGCATAGCCATCGGCTTGGAAATGACCGCGGCGAACGAGCCGAGCGCGTTGTCGCTGCCGCCCTCGTCAGTCAAGTTCGGTGGGAATTGCTCATCGGTCGCGTGTGTGTTCGGCGTGCCGACGAAATCGATGCTGCGCGCGCAGCCAATGCAGTTGCCGCCGACATCGACCAAGCCGCTTGGCGAGATCGAAATATCGACTGCGTGGACAGCGTGCTGTCCCGCCAGTGGCATCGAGACTGCTGCGAAAACGGCGGTTTGGGCACGAGCAATCGCGCACACGAAAAAGAGCACGCAAAGGCTCGCGCGCCAGATATGCATTTGAATCCCCCTGGAAGCTAACGCATCGTTGACCCGCCGCATCATAACGATTCCGACAGAAATTGCGAGCGGCAAGCGCGCAGTAGTGCGGCACGATTCACGCGAGTAGGTGGTATGGCAATAGGCGTGCCGGGCTCGGCGGCAGCCGCCACGTTGAGTTTATGTGGTGGGCAGAGTGGGGGCCTCAGGCTGTAGAGAGCAACGGTAATTCATTATGTGGAACTGCATGAAATTAAACCGGAGGCTCACTACGAGTCAGTACCGCAGGCGAGTCGGCAGTTCAAACGATTTCCGCAAACTCCGAACAGCACCTAGGAGCAACGTGTTCCCCTAAACCGAAAGCATCTTGAACTGGTTGATGAAGACGAGCGGCGCCTATTGGGCTGCTTAATCAGGGCGTGCATATGGAAAGCTGCGCAGTATTTTCTCAATCGTCTATTAAATATCCGTTGGCGAGCCGTTTATTTTTAGATGAAAAATTTCCGGTGCCATCGGTTGTCTGTTTCAGGCGCGTGCAAGAACGGCAGTAACCGTCCGTTCGGACGGATCGCAGATGCCGACATAAATCATTGATCACGAATCCAAATTCAGTCCCCTGTGTTGTAAAAAATTCACTGCCTGTTGTTATGAAAGAATGGATTTGGGGAAAAATAAGCATACTGCTTCATTTAGTGTGACGCTCACACTTGTGCCCTCGACCCATAGTTTGGAGATTTATCTCTCGGAAAGACGGAGGACCTTATGGCAATTGATCTGAAATCTCTCAATCACAAGCAGCTTGCCGAGCTTATCGAGAAAGCAGAACAGAGAAAATTGGAGGTTGCAAGGGAGAGCATTGCAAAAGCGCGAGAGAAAATTCTCGCATTGCTCAAAGCGGAAGGGCTCACTCTGGACGAGTTGTTTGGCAGCGCCCGCAAAGGGAAGGTGAGACGGCCAGCTGCGCTGAAGTATCGCAATCCTGCCGATGCCTCGCAGACATGGTCGGGGCGCGGAAAGCGCCCGCGCTGGTTCCTGGCGGCCATCAAAGCCGGCAAGAAAGAACAGGATTTGTTGATCAAGTGACGGAGAGTGCGGGCTCAGCCCGCATTTTCGGTGGCAGCATCGAGAAGAAGGACAGGCCGCGTGCGTCTAGCGACGGGACGCCCAGGTCTGACTCGCGCTTGCAATGACAAGTGGCGAGGGCAAGCGCGGCAACGTATCCACGCGGATTTCGTGCAATGCGACGGAAGCTTCCTGGTAGTGCTGAGAGATGCGCCAGAAAACAAAAAACCCGCATGAGAGCGGGCTTTCGAGAGAGCTTCCAGATGTCGTTGGACTGCTCTGGACTGACTGTTGGTGCCCAGGAGAGGACTCGAACCTCCACGGTTTTACCCGCTAGTACCTGAAACTAGTGCGTCTACCAATTCCGCCACCTGGGCTAGGTGCGCTCGCGGGCTTTGCCCTGCGAGGGCCGCGCAAGATACCGCTCCTCCGCGCGGGTGTCAACGTTCGGCCTATAATGGCGGCCATATTTCTTTCGTTCCCGGCGAAGATCGCCCGCTTGGCGGGTGAACGCAGCGCCACGGAACTTGTTTCAACCACCGCTTCGCGTCCGGGCCGAGCCCGGCGAAGCCAGATCTAAGAGAATCTTTTGAAGAAGAAAAATCCTGCCGCGGCAAAACGCGGCACAACGAATACAAAGTTGCCCGGTTGGCTGCCTGATGTGGCCAGCGCCGGGCCGTCCGCGAGTCGCGGCAAAAAAACGGCATCGAAGCGCCCCGGGTTTCTGCCCGAGTTTCCTCCTGTGCAAGTGAACAAGCCCACGTCGGAAAAAGCGCCGAAGCGCGGCGCCGTTGCGCTCGCGAAACCCGACCGTCCGGCGCCGCCGAAACTGCCGGCGAAGAAGTCGCCGAAAGCCCGGACGGCCGCCGATCCGCATATCGAGCGCGAGGCGCAGCGCTACGAATTCCCGATACCGAGCCGCGAGGCGATTCTCGCGTTTCTCGGCGAGCATGGTCAGCTGCTCACCGCGGAAAATCTCGCGCGCGGGCTGGGACTGAAGCATCCGCGCGATGTCGAGGCGCTGACCAAGCGCCTCGCCGCCATGCTGCGCGACGGGCAATTGCTGCAGAACCGTCGCGG
The DNA here is from genome assembly GCF_005503555.1 of Rudaea sp. 3F27F6. Taxonomy (GTDB): domain Bacteria; phylum Pseudomonadota; class Gammaproteobacteria; order Xanthomonadales; family Rhodanobacteraceae; genus Rudaea. Next base: position 128,109 of record NZ_SCNG01000006.1, on the reverse strand, counting down.
TGCCTACGGCGTTGCCTCCAAGCTCGACCTGATTCCGGGGTCGGTGATCGCGAATGCCGAGGGTTTTGGTTTCCTGCGTCCCGATGCTGGCGGCGACGACATCTATATTTCGCCGGCGGAGATGCGCAAGGTGCTGCACGGCGACCGCGCCCTGATCAGCATCGTCGGCGTCGACCGGCGCGGGCGCAAGCAGGGCGCCATCTGCGAAGTGCTGGAACGGCGCGTGACGCGTCTGGTCGGTCGCATCGTGATCGAGAACGGCATTGTCGTCGTCGCGCCGGACGATCGGCGCATGCACCAGGACATTTTGATTCCGCCCGGCAAGGATCGCGGTGCGCGCTCCGGCCAGATTGTCGTCGCCGAGATCACCCAGCCGCCGACCGCGCAGCGTGGTCCGATCGGCGAAGTGGTCAGCGTGCTCGGCGAGCGGCTGACGCCCTCGATCATCGTCGAGATGGCGATCGCTGGCCACGGCCTGCCGTCGGAGTTCCCCGACAAGACGCTGCGCGAAGCCGCGCAGGTCGAACCGCAGGTCGCCAAGGAAGAGATCAAGGGCAGGGTGGATTTGCGCAAGCTGCCGTTGGTGACCATCGACGGTGAAGACGCGCGCGACTTCGACGACGCGGTCTATGCCGAGAAGACTCCGGGCGGATTCCGCCTCGTCGTGGCGATTGCCGACGTGTCGCATTACGTGCGCCCCGGCACCGCGCTCGACGACGAAGCGCAGAAACGCTCGACGTCGGTGTATTTCCCGGGCTATGTCGTGCCGATGCTGCCCGAGACGTTGTCGAACGGCATCTGCTCACTCAATCCGAAGGTCGAGCGACTGTGCATGGTTTGCGATATGCAGGTCGGCTATTCGGGTGAGGTGGCGAAAGCGAAGTTCTATCAGGCGATCATGCGTTCGCATGCGCGCCTGACCTACACGCGCGTCTGGCAAGCGCTCGGCGAGAAAGACGCAGATGCACGCGCCGAGCTGGCCGATCTGCTGCCGCAGCTTGAGACCCTGCATCAGCTCTATCAAATACTCGCCAAGGCGCGCGAACGCCGCGGTGCAATTGATTTCGAAAGTACCGAGGTGAAGTTCCGTCTCGCCGCGTCGGGCGAGGTGGTGCAGCTCGGCGCCGAGCCGCGCAACGATGCACACAAGCTCATCGAAGAGTGCATGATCGCGGCGAACGTTGAAGCGGCGAAGTTCCTCGACCAAGCCAAGGTGCCCGCGTTGTTTCGCGTGCATGCGCCGCCGCCCGAGTCGAAGTACGAGGATCTGCAGGAGTTCCTGCTCGAGTTCGGCCTGCGCATGCCGCCGCACGCCGAGGTCGAGCCGAAGGATTTCTCGAACCTGCTCAAGCAGATCAAGAAGCGCCCCGATGCGGGCCTGATCCAGTCGGTGTTGCTGCGCTCGCAGTCGCTTGCGGTCTACAGCCCGCAGGACTCGGGGCATTTCGGCCTCGCGCTGGAACACTACGCGCATTTCACTTCGCCGATCCGGCGCTACCCCGATCTGCTCGTGCATCGGGCGATCCGCCATGCGCTTGCACACGGCAAGGCCAAGGACTACACATACAGCGCGAACGACATAACCAGCCTCGGCACGCATTGCTCGCACAACGAGCGCCGCGCCGACGAAGCCGAGCGCGACGTCGATGAACGCTACAAGTGCGCGTGGATGGAAAAACATGTCGGCAGCGAGTTCGACGGCATCGTCTCCGGCGTTACTTCGTTCGGCCTGTTCGTCGAGCTGACCGAATCGCAGGTGTCGGGCCTGGTGCACATCACGCAGCTGCCGAACGACTACTATCATTTCGATCCGGTACGGCATCTGCTCGGCGGCGAGCGGCGCGGCCTGCAGTTCCGTCTCGGCGACGCAGTGCGCGTCCAGGTGCTGCGCGCAAGCATGGAGGATCGCAAGATCGATTTCAGGCTGGTGCAGAAGCAGGAAACGAAAGCGCCCGATGTCGCAGTCGAAACGCGCGATTCGGTCAAACCCGGGAAGAAGAAACGCAAATGAGCGGTGAACTTTTGTTCGGCATCCATTCGATCGATGCCGCGTTGAGCAATGATCCGAAGAACATCCTCGAACTCTATTTCGAGTCCGACAGCAGCAATGCGCGCATCAAGGAGCTCTCGGAGAAGGCGCGCGAACTCGGCTTGAAGCCGCACGCGCGTCCGCGCGAAGCGCTCGATCGCATGACCGGCGGCGCGCGCCATCAAGGCGCGGTCGCACGCTACCGCGCACCGCCGCCGCGGACCGAGAGCGAACTGTACGAGCTCGTGGAAAAGGCACAGAAGGACACCTTGATCCTCGTGCTCGACGGCGTGACCGATCCGCACAATCTCGGCGCCTGCCTGCGCAGCGCGGAAGCGGCCGCCGTCACCGCGGTCGTCGTGCCGAAGGACCGCGCTGCGGGCATCACGCCGACTGTGCGTCGTGCGTCGAGTGGCGCGGCCGATCGTGTCGCCTTCTTTGCCGTGACCAATCTCGCGCGCACGCTCAAGGCGCTCAAGGAACAAGGCGTCTGGCTGGTCGGCCTGGCGGGCGAATCGGCGCAGGATTTCTATAAGCTCGACCTGAAAGGCCCGCTCGGCATCGTTATGGGCAGCGAAGGCGAGGGCATGCGTAGGTTGACGAGCGAGGCTTGCGATTTTTTGGCGAAGATTCCGATGAAGGGTGGGGTGGAAAGCCTCAACGTCTCGGTCGCGACCGGCGTGGCCTTGTTCGAGGCCTTGCGCCAGCGTTCGTAGCAATCCGATTCATCGAGCTTGATGCTCGATCTTTTGCCCACGCGGAAATCGGGCGCGATGTATCGCGTCCTGGCCAAATGAGGAGCACAAAATGCAGTGGCACGATTGGGTGGGAATGTTCGGCGTCGTCGTCACCTTGACCGCCTTCTTCCTGTTGCAGGCCGGAAAACTGCACGGCACCGGTTTCATCTATCAGGCGATGAATGCCGTCGGCGCCGCAGCCGTGGTGTTGTCGCTGATCTACAATTTCAACTTGTCGGCGTTCATCGTCGAAACCGTATGGGTCGCAATCAGCATCTACGGCATGGTGCGCGGCTGGCGCATGCGGCAGATGGAGTGAGCGGCTGCATCGCGTCCGAGCCCGCTTAGGAGATTTCGATGCCTCGTTATGTAGCCTTCCTGCGCGGCGTAAGCCCGATGAACGCCAAGATGCCGGAGCTGAAAAGCTGCTTCGAGAACGCGGGCTTCGGCGCGGTCAAAACCCTGCTTTCCAGCGGCAACGTGGCGTTCGACGCGCGTGCCGGATCCGAAGCCGCCTTGGCCCGCAGGATCGAGGCGGCGATGGCGAAGAATCTCGACCGGACGTTCCGCACGATCGTCCGATCGAGCATTGCTCTGCGCGAGTTGATCGAAGCCGACCCCTATGCAGCCTTCCGCTTGCCGGCGAATGCGAAACGGGTGGTGACGTTCCTGCGTGCGCCGCTCGCGTCACCTCCGGCCTTGCCTGCGGAGGTGCGGGGTGCTCGCATCTTGAAGATCGGCGCGGAGGAAATCTTCACCGCCTATGTCCCGCAGGCGGGCAATCCCGTCTTCATGAACTTGATCGAAAAAACTTTCGGCACCGAACTGACGACGCGCACCTGGGAAACGGTGAAGAAGTGCGCGGCAGCGTGAAGGCTGCCGTGCGGTCGCGAGATCGATGCGCGGTCGTTACGCTTCGTCCGAGCCTTCGTTGACGCCCTCGAACAGGAAGGTCGAAAGATAGCGCTCGCCCGTGTCGGGCAGCATGGCGAGAATCACGTCGCCCTGCTTCGCCTGCTTGGCGACTTCGAGCGCCGCAGCGAAAGTGCCGCCGGAGGAAATGCCGCAGAAGATGCCTTCGCTCTTGGCCAGCGCGCGCGCGGTGTCGCGTGCAAGCACTTCGTCGACCGGCAGAATCTGGTGAGCGACGTTCTTGTTGAGTACGGCCGGAACGAAGTCCGGCGTCCAGCCCTGAATCTTGTGCGGCTTCCACTCCTGGCCCGAGACGAGTGCGGCGGTCGCCGGCTCGGTCAGCACGATCTTGGTGTCCGGTCGCGCGAGGCGGATGATTTCGCCCGCGCCGGTCGCGGTGCCGCCTGTGCCCCAGCCCGTGACGAACCAGTCGAGCCGCTTGCCGGCAAAATCCTGGATGATTTCCGCGCCGGTGGTATTGCGATGGAACGAGGGATTGGCTTCGTTCTCGAACTGGCGGGCGAGGAAGGCGCCGTGCTTCTCGGCGTATTCGCGCGCCGCGGCGACCATGCCGCTTCCGCGTGCCGCGGCCGGCGTCAGGATCACCTTGGCGCCGAACGCACGCATCAGCTTGCGCCGTTCGACGGAGAAAGTTTCGGTCATGAAGGCAACGAATGGATAACCTCTGGCCGCGCAGACCATCGCGAGCGCGACGCCGGTATTGCCGCTCGTTGCCTCGACCACGGTCTGGCCCGGCTTGAGCGTGCCCTTGGCTTCGGCATCGAGGATGATCGCAAGGGCGAGGCGGTCTTTGACGCTGCCGCCCGGGTTGAACGCTTCGACTTTGACGTACATCTCCACCCCGGCCGGTGCCAGGCGGTTGATGCGCACGATCGGCGTGCGGCCTACGGTGTCGAGAATGCTGTTGTAGATCATGGCCGAACCTCGGTGTGATATTCCGTCGGAGTATAAGACCGGCACACGATCGATGCCCGCGGACTGAAGGTAGTCGCGGTGATTTCAACATGAAAATATTTCACATGCTTGCCGGGCCATTCGATTCCGGCCGCTTAGCGTCGAGCGCGCAAACATATGCATGTGCCCGCTCCGGAGCGGGATGCCCGCTTGCGAAAGCGGAGCCTGCGCTCAGGTTGCGGTGTGGTCGGTCGTATCGTCGCGGGTCTTTTTCGCGAACAGCCCGACGATTCGGCGGTACCAGTCGGTGAATGGGGCGGTGCTGGCGCGCAGCAGCCCGTTGAGATTTTCGCCGGTGTCGAGGCCGGTCGTCGGATACTCGCCACGCTTGGGTTTGCAGAAAGTGCCGAACACGATGTCGAACACCGGGAAGAACGCCGCGTAGTTGCGGTCGTGGTGCTCGGGCAGATTGGAATGGTGCAGCCGATGCGCCTGCGGTCCGTTCACGATCGTGGTCAGTGGACCGAGCGGCAGGCGCAGATTCATATGGATGAAGTAGCCCCAAAGCAGGAACAGGCTCCAGAGCCAGCCTATCGTCACCGGCTTCTGCTTGAACAGAAGACCGATCGGCAGCCAGATAAAGAAGACGCGAAACGCTTCCTCAAGCCAATGATGGCGATTCCCCGTAGTGATGTTGAGCGAGTATTCGGAGTGATGAATCTTGTGCATCGACCAGAACCACGGCCACTCATGCTGGAAGCGGTGGAACCAGTAGTAGAAGAAATCGAGGATAAAGAAGAAGCAGACGGTCTGGCCCAACTGGCCGAGGAAACTGTCCGGAAACGAAATCGGAATGGCCAGCGCATAACGATCGGTCAGCGGCTTGATCAGTTCGCTGAGCGGCGGCACGAGCAGGTTGGTCATTAGCAGGAACAGCGCGGTGTACGCGATGTTGAAGCCGATCGCCTGCAGCGGCTGCGCTTTTTCCGCCGAGAACAGGGTTTCGATGGCGATGCCGACGCAGTAAATCAGGCAGACGTATTGAAATATCGTCCACGTATTGGTCAAGGCATCGAGAAGGTATTGCGGCATAGTGAAACGTCACACGGTCTGAAGCGGTTCATCGGCGGAAGCCAAGGCTTTCACGGATGCTCGGCTGTGGGTCTGTAAGGCTGCTCGGCTTGGGCTTGTGCCGCCGGCTTTTCTTGGTTAAGCGACTTGAATTCACTGCCGCCGAGTATCCGATCGCGCCAGCGCAATACGGGCTTCTCGAACAAGGTGTAGTTCGCCCACGCCCATATCAGCGCAAACACGACGAACAACACGAACTCGACGCTACTGCCGAGCCAGCCGAATTTCTGCGGAACCAGCGCCTGCATGATGCGCATTACCGCCAAGTGGGTCAAATACCAGGAATACGACCAGACCGCGATGCGGTTGCAGACCAAGCGTACGACGGCCGGAGCGCGATTGCCGTCGAGGTTGGAGACATAGGGCAGCATCATGGCGAAACCGGCACCGTTGAGGGCGAACGGCGCGACGCGCGCGAGCACACTCGTATTTTCGTTGCTGTAGTGGAAAAGCAGCGCCGCGATCACGACGAGTGCCACGCCGCCGAGGGCGAGGCGCCAGCGCAAGTCCGTCGAAGGCTTCGCATAGCGCAGCCACTGCACCGCGAAGACGCCATAAAGGATCGCATCGCCGCGCGCCAGAACGATCTTCTTCACTCCATCGTCCCACTGCGGGTTCGTGTATACCACCCATAGCGTGCGCATGACGATCGAGAGAAAGATCACCGTGGCACAGATCCGCAGCGTGCGTTGCGGTTTGCTCGGGTCGAATGCGGTGGCGACGAGCAGCAACGGGGCGCAGAGGTAGAACGCCTCTTCGAGCGCAAGACTCCACGATTCCGGGAAGAACGGCGACTGTATCCACGCCAGGTTCTGCACGAAAACCAGGTATTTCGGCCATTGCGGCACGGGTCCCTGCGTCCATAACCAGATGGCGACGTTGATCAGCAGGAACAGATAGTAGTTCGGCAAGGTGCGGATCCAGCGACGCATCCAGAACCGGCGTACCCAGCCGGGGCCGGAGCCGGCCATGTCGAGCAGAATCCAGCCGATCAGGAATCCGCTGAGGACGAAGAACGTGTCCATCGCCATCGAACCGAGATACCAGACATCGCGCTGGTCGGGCCAGAGGTGATAGAACCAGAAGCTGCCGTGGACGATGACCATGACGCAGATGCTCGCCGTCGTTCGCATCAGATCGAGGCCGAAATTGCGTGTGCCGCCGCTCATGGTATTTCGTGCTGGGTTGCGCAGCGATCGCCGGAATGTACACGCGGAAAATGCGGCTTGGCGTCGATCTGCAGCTTGGTGGAATGTCGCATCAGAAGTCCGGGGTTTGCTGGCCGAAGTGTACAATAGCGTGATGATTCGCGAGCGCGTTTTCGGCCTCGACCTGTTGCGTGCGCTGGCCGTGCTGCTGGTGCTCGGAGGCCATGCCACCTTCATGTTCCTGCCGCTGACTTCCGCGCTCGACGGCTGGTGGCTGGCGGGCCAGCTCGGCGTGGAACTCTTTTTCGTGCTGAGTGGATTCCTGATCGGCGGCATCCTCATCGACGAGTTCCGCAGCGGCCGTTTCCGATTGAAGCGTTTCTGGACCCGGCGCTGGCTGCGCACGCTGCCGAACTACTTTCTTTTCCTTGCGCTCAACATCGTGCTCTATCGAGCGGTACACGAGGACTGGCCGCAGTTCGCCGCGTATCTGGTTTTCATGCAGAACTTCGCCTGGCCGCATCCTCAATTGTTCCCTGAGGCGTGGAGCCTGTCGGTCGAGGAATTGTTCTATCTCATCGCACCGCTGGTCGTACTCGCGCTGGGCCGCAGCGTGCGCTGGCGCGGCAGTCTCGTTGCTTGGCTTCTGCTCGCGATCGCCTTCATCAGCGCGATCCGCATCGGCTACGTGCTGTGGTACGACCCGTCTTGGGACGCGGGCGTGCGCAAGGTTGCGCTGGTTCGCCTGGATGCCTTTATTTATGGCGTGATCGCTGTCTGGTTCTATGCGGTCCGCGGCATGTCGATGCGCAGCTGCCGACTCATCGCCATTGCAGGTTTTTTCGGTATCGCCGTCTCTGCGCTGGCCTATCTTCTGCTGCCGCGTGACGACAATTTCTTCGCCCGGACTTTCCTGTTCAATCTGGTCTCCGCGAGTCTCGCGGCTCTGCTGCCGTTTGCTGCCGGCTGGCACGGTCCGCAACTGCCGCAGTCGCTGCGCTCGTGCGTGCGCCGAGTTGCGCTGTGGTCCTACTCGCTATACCTGTGCCAGCTCGGCGTGATGCGTTGCATGATGGAATTCTCGCCGTGGAAATGGTCGACACCGGCGCAATGTGCTCTGGCCGCCGTGATTTTCGTCGTCGTGGCGATAGGCTGCGCCGCGTTCGTCTACCATTTTTTCGAGCTGCCGATTCTGCGCTGGCGAGACCGCATCACCGGGCGCTCGATTGCGACCGACACGATGCGCCCCGCCTGATCGCATTTCGGCTCAGCGCGCGAGGCCCATCGCGCTGAGAATGAAGGCGTAGACATCGGCCGCCTCGTCGATCTGCATCGCGGTCGGCTTGCCCTGGCCGTGGCCGGCGCGCGTCTCGATGCGGATCAGTTTGGGCTTGCCTTGCAGATTTGCCGCCTGCATCGCTGCGGCGAATTTGAAACTGTGCGCGGGGAAGACGCGGTCGTCGTGGTCGCCGGTCAGAATCAGGGTTGCCGGGTAATCGGTGCCCGGCTTGACGTTGTGCAGCGGCGAGTAAGCGTAGAGCGCCTTGAACTCGTCGGCGTTGTCGACCGAGCCATAGTCCGATTCCCAGGCCTTGCCGATGGTGAAGTCGCGGAAGCGCAGCATATCGAGCACGCCGACCTGCGCGATCGCCGCGGCAAACAGCTCGGGTCTTTGCAACTCGGTCGCGGCGACGAGCAGGCCGCCGTTCGAGCCGCCGCGGATCGCGAGCTTGGCCGGCGCCGTATACTTCTGCTTGACCAGGAACTCGGCCGCGGCGATGAAATCGTCGAACACGTTCTGCTTGTGCGTCTTGATTCCGGCCTCGTGCCAGTCGCGGCCGTATTCGCCGCCGCCGCGCAGGTTGGCGACCGCATAGACGCCGCCGAGGTCGAGCCACGCGGCGACAGCCGCGGAGTAGGATGGCTGCAGCGGAATGTTGAAGCCGCCGTAGCCGTAGAGGATCGTCGGGTTGTTGCCGTCCAGCGCCAGGTTTTTCTTTGAAGTCACGAACACCGGCACGCGCGTGCCGTCGCGGCTCGTTGCGAATACCTGTTTAGTCTCGTACCTGCTGGGGTCGAACGCGGTTTTCGGCGCGCGCCATACGCCGCCGCTCGCGGCGCTCAGGTCGTAACGGTAGATCGCGGTTGGCGCGGTGAAGCTGGAAAAAGTATAGAAAGCCACCTGATCACGCGGCCGGCCGCTGAATCCCGCCGCCGCGCCCAGGCCCGGTAGAGCGATTTCGCCGAGCGAGCTGCCCTTGAGATCGAACAGGCGCACGGCGCTGTGCGCGTCCTGCATATAAGTGGCGACGAAGCTGCGGTTGACGATGCGCGCGTTCTGCAAGGTCTCCTTGCCCTGCGGCACGATTTCCTTCCAGTTCGCCTTGGCCGGATTGCCGGTGTCGATGCCGACGATGCGGTAGCGTGGCGCGTCGGCGTCGGTGAGGAAGTAGAGCGTGCCCTTGCTGTTGCCGAGAAATTCGTAGGCGGCGTTCCAATCGCCGATCAGTGTTTCCACCGGCGTGATCACCGACGGGCTCTTGACCTTCCGCGTCTGCATATTGCGCACGTTGGGCCCCGGCGCGCTGACTTGCGACACGACTTTCTTTTCGCCTTTCTGCCGATACGGCTTGGCGAGGTCGCGATAAAGCACGAGGTTCTTCGGCTCGGTGCTGCGGTTTACGCTGATCACCAGCCAGCGGCCGTCGTCACTGACCTCGGCCTGGAAGCGCCAGTCGGGCTGCTCGGCATTCTCGTAGATCAGCAGGTCTTCGTCCTGGTCTTCGCCGAGACGATGGAAATACAGCTTCTGGAACTTGTTCGCGGCCTTGAGCGCATCGCTTTTCGGCTCATCGTAGCGGCTGTAGAAAAAGCCGGTGCCGTCGCGGCGCCAGCTCGTATTCGAGAATTTCACCCACTTGAGCACGTCCTGGGTCGGCTTGCCCGCGTCGACGTCGAGCACGTGCCATTCCTCCCAATCGGAGCCGCCCGAGGACAGGCCGTAGGCGACGTACTTGCCGTCGTCGCTGACCGACCATTGCTTGAGCGCGATCGTGCCGTCCTTGGACAGGGTGTTCGGATCGAGCAGCGGGCGCGGCGTCGCGTCGAGCGAGTCGGCGACGTAGAGCACCGACTGATTCTGCAGGCCGTCATTGCGCGTGTAGAACCAGCGTTCGCCGTACTTCTGCGGCGCGCCGTAGCGCTCGTAATTCCACAGTTCGGACAGGCGCTGCTTGATGCGGTCGCGGCCGGGGATCGCATCGAGGTAGCCCGAAGTGAGTTTGTTTTCCGCGCTGATCCAGGTGCGCGTTTCGGCGCTATCGAGATTTTCCAGCCAGCGATACGGATCGGCGACTTGCACGCCGTGATACGTGTCGGTCTGTGCGTCCTTTTTAGCTGCGGGGTAAGTGAGTCTGGCCGTATCGGATGCGAACGAGGTCGCGCACATCAGGATTGCGGAAAGAACGCAAAGAGTCGGCAAAAAGCGCATGGCGTTTCCAGGCTGCAAAGTCTTTTGGCCCGTCATTCGTAGGAACGACGGAAGGCAGCGCAGTATACGGAAGACGCGTTAATCGCCGCTGATGTACTTCGGTCCTTTGCCTGCGGTTTTCTCGTAGACGCCTTTGCCGGCACGGCGATACTGGGTGAAGCCTTTCGACTCGACGTTGCTCTCTTTGAGCACGTGTGCATTGCCGATCGCCACGTTCGGCGCGCTGAGCACGCGCCTGACCGGCGCGCCGCATTGCGGGCATGCAGTCAGTTCGGCCTCGTCGAGTTTCTGGCGCAGGTCGAAATGCGCCTCGCAGTAAGCGCAGCCTTGCTCGACGGCGGCGTATTCGTAGATGGGCATGAGGCGTTCGGCAGCGTGATAACGATGGCAGGCAGATGATGGGCCCGGCGTGCGATGAACTCAAGCCGCACGCGGTCCGGCGTGCCGCTGCACAAACGAAGAGGCCGTCGCAAGGACGGCCTCTCGTAGCGGTGTCAGCCGGGTTTCGCTCAGCGATGCTCGGATCTCGCTTCATGGCCCGCGGGTGCACGCGGCGCGGCGCGTTCGGCGTTCGGGTGCGGCGCCTGGTTGACGTGCTGCGGCGGAGCCGAGCGTGCCATCGGTGCCGCGGGATGCGGCGGCGCGCCGTTGTGCTGCGCGTAGTTCGCCTGCGGCGCACCCGGATGCGGGGCCGCGTTGCGCGCGGCGAAATTCGCCTGCGGTCCGGGGCCCGAGCGCGGTGCGTAGTTGGCCGAACGCATCGCCGTCGGATTGCCGCCCGTCGCCGTGTGATTGGCCGAGCGCTCGAAGGCGCCGGGGCGCGCGGTCGCCGCCATTGCCGGAGTGCCGTGGTTCACCGAGGCGCGCATCGCCTGGTTCTGGCTCGCGAGCGTCTGATGGCGCACCTGCTCGGCGATGGCCGGCGTGCGTCTCTCGCCTTCGTAGCGCATTTCTTCCGCGTTCGGCCGCGCGTTGATGCCGCCCGGGCCGTTGTAGCTCACGCGGTTGACGTTGTTGACCACCACAGTCTTGTTGTAGACGTTGGTGATGTTGACGTTGGTGATGTGGTTGACCTCGCGGTTGTAGTAGAAGCCGTGCGGCCCCCAATAACCGCCGGCGTAGCCGACGCCGACGTAGCCGAAACCGTAGTTGATGCCGCCGTAGTAGCCGACGTGCATGCCCCAGTAGCCGGCATGGAAGACGTAGGCGCCGTCGCCCCAGCCCCAGTAGCCCGGCGTCCACAACGCGCCGGTATACGGCGGCATGACCCAGGTGCCGGGCACCCAGTAGTAGCCGCTGACCGGATCGTAGGCCCAGTAGCCCGGCGTCCAGATATAGCCCGGCCCGGGGATCGCCGGCTGCGCGTAGACCGGCAGTACCGGCGGAGCGATGTTGACCGAGACGAATACGCCGGCATGCGCCGCCGGCGCGGTGACGGCGCTGAGCGCGGTCGCGGCGGCGAGAGCGACGAGCGAACGCGCAAGCCAGACGCGCGTGCGCGGAATACGACGAGTGGACCCTGCAACGTTCATGGATTTCTCCGCAAGTGATTGGATGCTGCAACTCCAATAACGCCGACGATGGCGCGGCGCGGACATCGCTGCGGCGGACAGTGCGGGTTTCGTTCAGCTAAGACCGCATGCGGCCGGCAGCGCAGCCTCAGACGATCGGTCCGCACCAGCCGGGCAGGTAGTCGGTGTCTTCGCTCTTGGCGAGCTTGAGCGCCTTGTCGAGCGCCTTGTCGAAATCCGCCTCGATGGCTTTGCGCTTGATCCTGCGGCGCAGGAAGTCGGCCCAGAGGAATTCGCTGAAAGGCGTCGTGTCCTTGGCGAAACCGCCGAGGCGGCGCAGTTCGCCGGCGAGGCTGCGGTAGGGGTCGTCGACCAGATCGATGATCTTCTTCGGCACGTCCTCGTAGCCGCGGCGTCGGCCCTTGGCATCGAACGGGTGCATCCAGCCGCGGTTGTCGAGATTGAACCAGAACGCCTCTTCGTCGAGCCGGCGCAGATCCGCGACCACGGTGACGGCGATGTGCTTGACGCCTTCCTTGTGCAGTGCGAGCGACAGGTGGTGATGATCGATCACGTAGTAGCGCTCATCCAGTCCCCAGATGACCGGGATCAGATGCTTGCCGAGGAACTCCGCCTTCTTGTAGTCGGGATGATCTTTCCAGCTCTTGCGCTTGGCCTCGACCTCGCGCATGCCGACCGTGATCTGGGTCGGGCGCAGGTCGGCGATCGCGACGGGATGCAGGCGCGGCTCTCGCGACAGGGTCATGGTCGAACCTCCGGCAAAGAGAACAGTTTGCGATGCAGAATGTTAGCAATACCTAACGCGTAGCGCAGGCCTCGCTCATCGTCCGCCAGCGGTTGACGATGTCGCAGAACAGCAGCGAGGTGCGCTCGGCGTCGTAGACGGCCGAATGCGCCTCGTTCTCGTTCCACTCGAAGCCGGCCGCCTGCACCGCGCGGCTCAGCACGGTTTGGCCGTAGGCGAGGCCGCCTAGCGTGGCCGTGTCGAAGCAACTGAACAGGTGGAACGGACTGCGCTTGTAGCCGGTGCGGCGGATCGCGGCGTTGAGAAAGCCGAGGTCGAACGAGGCGTTGTGGCCGACGAGCACCGCGCGCGAGCATTCGTACTCGCGCAGGGCGCGGCGGATCGGGCGGAAGATCAGATCGAGCGCTTCGCGCTCCTCGACCGCCGCGCGGAACGGATGAGTCGGGTCGATGCCGGTTATTTCGAGTGCGCGCGGATCGATGTTCGCGCCCGGAAACGGCACGACGTGCGTGGACACGGCCGGATCGGGATGCACGATGCCGGTCTCGTCCATGCGCACGACGACCGCGGCGATCTCGAGCAGCGCGTCGCGCTCGTTGTCGAAACCGCCGGTCTCGACGTCGACGACGACCGGAAGAAAGCCGCGGAAACGCTCGGCGTATTTGATAGTGCTGGTTGCAGACATGGCCGCAGCATACGTGCCCGCGTCGGCGATCTCAATCCGATGGATCGAGGCCTGCAACGAGCGCGAGCGGCTAATGCAAAGCCAGCAACTCCGCCCGCGCCGCGTCGGCGACCGCATCGAGTGCGGATTCGACGGCCTGTTCCGAGTTGCCCTTGCCGCTTTCGAGTTCGCCGGCATTTTCCTTCCATACCGCGAACAGCGTGTCGGCGTGCGCCTGTGTCGCCGGCGACACGAGCGGCGCCATATCGCGGATCAGCGTGGCCTTGCCCCAGCCGGCGATCCAGTTCATCTGCGAGTGATCGCCGCCGTAGTAGCGGTGCTGCGCGAGCTGCTGCAGTTCGCCGCAGGCTTCGAGCAGCTTGAACGATGCTTCGCGCACGTTGCGGTGCGCCTCGGTCGTTTGGTTGCGCCACGTGTTGTAGCTCGTGGCGAACAGGGCGACGGTGAGACTGATCAGGGCCACCGCATTGCGGCGAACCCCTTCGCGCAGCGGATGGCTGCGCGGCGTCGTTGCGTCGGTGGAATGTTCGGACATGGCCGCGTCACGCGCGCGCGAACCGACCGAACAGGCCCAGCGCGATAGCGATAAGCAGCAAGGTCGCGCCGAAAAAGGGAGTCAACAAGAGGAATGGGATCGCCAGAGCGAGACTGGCCAGAGCCCAGGCGTAGGCGTCGGCAACGGGCGGGATATTTTTCCCGGAACGCAAGATGCGCGAGAGCAGGTGATCGAGACTGATCTTGCCCGGGCCGGAAAAAACGATCGGCAGCAACATGACGACGAACAGCAGCGGCAGCTTGAAGTTGCCATGGCCCATGTCGGTGATCGCATAGCCCTTGGCCAGATCGCTCCACATCGAAATCATGTCGGGCCAGTGCACTGCGGCGGTCGCGACGAAGGTCAGTACGATCAGGCTGTAGGCGGCAAAGCGCGTGAACAGGCCGAACAGAAGCAATACCGCGCCGCCAAGTTCGAGATAGGTCGCCAAAGCCCAACTGATGTCAGCGGGGATCGCGCTGAACGGAAACGGGAACTTCGACTGGATATCGGTGAACCAGTTGTCGCCCAAATATTTTTCCGAGCCCGATTCCCAGAATTCCCAGGCCATGATCAGGCGCAGCACGAGCGGTGGCAGCGATTCGCCGACGCCGCGCAGGCGTGCGGTAAGCGATTCCCAGACAGAAATCAGATTGGTCACGGCAGCGTTCCTTGTGTACGAGTTGGGGATTGGACGAAGCCGAACGCCGATCCTTACACGAAAAAACGCCGCCTTGCGTCGTTATCCAAGCCGAGGCAAACGGCAGGCTGTGAAACTCAAAGCCGCGTGCCGAGAATCGCTTCGTGTTCCCGCAGTTCGTGCAGGACGGCTATACCGGCAGGACGCAAGTTCTCGGCGGTGGCAGGATCGTAGCCGGCAAGCAGCGCATCGAGACATTCGGCTCCGCTCGCCGTCTGGTTCTGCTGCAGGCGTTCGATCAGCAGCGCGCTGAGCGCGTTGATCTCGTGGAAGCGCACCATGTCGTCGCGGTTGCGCACAAGCAGGAGCAGGGTCGGCTCGGCGGGGGCTTCGGCGGGACGCCAGTCCGCCGAAATATGGTGTACCGGAAAGCGATAGGCGAGCACACAGGCGAGCGGCGAGATCACGGGAATGCCGACGAGCGGATCGCCCGCGGGATCGTGCGGCACCGCGCCGATATCCGCCTCATCGAGCGACAGTGCGAGTTCCGCCCATTCGTAGTGCGCGAGTTCGAGCAGGAACGGCGGATCGTCGTGTCCCTGCGCCTGCCGCGTTTCCAGCCAGCGCAGGAATTCGCGGCCGAATTCGGGAAACAGCGGCGTATGGCAGCGATGCTCGCGCAGGAATGCGCGGGCGAGGACTTCCCATTCGGCATCGGCGTACAGGCTGCGGATGATCGGAAAGTTCGACGAGATGAAACTCTCCATGTTCGCGTAGACCAGGTCGCGATACACCTCCAGGCGGCGGTCCTCGATCCCGGCCGGCGCGGACGCGCGCGCGGGATCGCGCAGATGCGCGGTGAAGCGGTATTGCAGGGACTGCGTCGCGTTCAGATCGAGCATGGGGATTGTGCGGTTACGGTCGAATGCCGCGCTTTCAGCGCGCGCTGCGCGCGGCGTTTTCCCGGCGCGGCGGTGCAGACGCTGCGGGTGAACGTGGCAGTTGGATGGCGCGAATGTGTTCGAGCTCGCCGAGCAGTTCGGCCAGCGGAGGAAAACGGAAATCGCGTTCGAGCAAGGTCGGCTTCACTCCGCAATGCGCGTAGGCGTGATCGAGCAGATTCCAGACCGGGTCGATCACCGCAGCGGCGTGGCTGTCGACGATCAGGTCGGGCGCTTCGTCATAGTGACCGGCGATGTGCATGTAGGCGACGCGTTCGGCCGGCACCGCATCGATGAACGCCTTCGCGTCGTAGCGGTGATTCACGCTGTTGACGTAGACGTTGTTGACGTCGAGCAGCAGGTCGCAGTCGGCGGCGCGCAGCACGGCGTTGGTGAAATCGATCTCGCTCATTTCCTGGCCCGGCGTGGCGTAGGACGACACGTTCTCGATTGCGATGCGCCGGCCTAGGATGTCCTGCGCCTGACGGATGCGCGCGGCGACATAATCGATCGCGCTTTGCGTGAACGGAATCGGCAGCAGGTCGTAGAGATGACCGTCGTCGGAACAGTACGAAAGGTGTTCGCTGTAAGTGGCGATGCCGTGCTCATCGAGCAGACGGCGGATCTTGTGCAGCAGCGTTTCGTCGAGCGGCGCGGGGCCGCCGAGCGACAGCGACAGGCCGTGACAGACGAAAGGAAATCGCTCCGTGAATGAACGGAACGTCTTGCCGAGCCGGCCGCCGACGTTGATCCAGTTCTCCGGCGCGACCTCGAAGAAATCGATCGCGCCCGCAGCGTCGGCGTCGCGTTCTTGCGCCGCTCGCCAGTCCTGCAGCGGCCCCAGTAGGGACCGCCGCAGGCCGAGTCCGGCGCCATGGATGGCGGCTGGACGAAGCATCGTACTCAGTGGCCGCTGCAGGAGCCTTCCTTGCCCTTTTTGTCAGCGGAGCAGGAACCTTCTTTGCCCTTCTTGTCCGCGCTGCAAGAACCTTCCTTGCCCTTCTTGTCGGCAGAGCAGGAGCCTTCCTTGCCCTTCGCCTTGTCGGCGTGCGCTTCGGCGACGCACTTGTCCTGCGCGGCCTTGTCCGGCATCTCCGTGCACTTCTTGCCCTTGGTGGCGCCGCACTTGCCTTCGCCGCACTTGCCTTCGGTGCCGGCGAGGGCGTAGCCCGCGACCAGGCTGTTCATCTGGAAGGTCGGATTCGCCTGGGCGATCTGGACGAGCGCGAGCGAGCCGACGAGGCCCGTGCCGATGGCGAGGGTCAGCGGTTTGATCAGTTTGTTGGTCATGGTGTGCTCCGTTGCGTGGGTGAAAGTTTTTACGGCGACTGCATTGGCGCCTTGGTTCGGCGCTTCGACCGGTGCATATCGTTGTGAGGGAAAAGTCATAAGGCATGCGTAAAAAAACCGCATCGCGGTGCCTTGGCTCTTCCTTTCCCTACGTTATGACCCGGCTGTGGCGCAGGCAAGACAAATCGATGTTGCGCTGCGTTCAACGATAAGACGGCCTTCGCGCGAATTTCCTTACAGGCATGATGCCGATTCGCGCAGAAATTTTTCGTTCGTGAGAAACGCCGCGCCGGATAGGAATCTTTTTCTGCACCGCAGCATGCCTTCGTTGGTGTCGAGAAATCCGATGTGTTTCCTTGACTATATCGCATGGATATCGTCCACTCGGCGCGGGGAGAGTCAGCAACGAATGCCGCCGCAGATCGCATGCTAATGCGGTTCGCGCGCACGGCTTTTGCATTGTTTGCGCGAAGACGATTCCTGGAGCCGCCAGATGGTCACCTACGCCCGCAGCGCCGGATTTGCCCGAACCATTCGCACGCCGGCTTCCCGATTGATTCTTGCGCGACGGCGCATCGCCGCCGGACTGGCCTTGCTTGTGTGCGCTTGGGCCGGCGTGGCGCATGCGGACGACAGCCTGACCTGGAACGGAATCACGCTCTACGGCGCGTTCGACATCGGCGTCGCCTATCAGTCGCACGGTGCGCCGCTGAGTCAGGACTGGTTCGTCGGCGTGCAATACCTGATTGCGAAGAACAGCAACAAGTCGATCACGTCGGTCGCGCCGAACGGGCTGAGCCAATCCAAGCTTGGACTGCGCGGCAATGAAGCGCTGACCGACGATCTGTCGTTCGTGTTCGACGTGGAGATGGGCTTCGATCCGCAGTCCGGGCGCCTCGCCGACGCGCTTGCGTCGCTCGCGCACAACAACGGCAAGGCATTGGCGGACCAGACTTCCGCAGGCGACAGCTCGCGTGCCGGCCAGATTTTCAACGGGCCGGCCGTGGCCGGCTTGAGTTCGCCCACCTGGGGCACGCTGACCGTCGGCCGCAACAACACGCTGTTGCTCGACAATATTCTCAAGTACGACCCGATGGGCGGCTCGTACGCGTTTTCGGTGATCGGCCTGTCGGGCGTCGTCGCCGGCATGGGCGCGACGCAGGACGCGCGCCTCGACGGTTCGCTGAAGTATTTCTACAAGCAGGACGGTTTCCGTGCCGGCGTTCTCTATCAGCCCGGCAAGACCGACAGCAGTCCGGGCAAGGCCTGGCAAGGCGATATCGGTTTCGACTATGCGGGACTCTCGGTCGACGGCATTTACGGGCACAAGGATGATGCGATCAGTGCCGCTTCGCTGAGTCCGGCGCAGGCCACTACCGCACCGCAGGATTCGCTCGCAGCGACGATTTCCGACAACACGTCGTACACGTTGGCCGGGAGTTACCTCATTGGCGCAATCAAGGCGTTCCTCGGCTACGAGCACATCCGCTACGAGAATCCGTCGAATCCGCTCGCGGCGGGATTCACCGGTCTCGGCGGCTACTTTTTCAGCTTCAGCAACAACGCCGCGTTTCCGCGGCCCAAGGTGCTGCAGGCTTCATGGGGCGGGCTGAAGTATCGGATCACGAACGACTTCGACATCACCGGCGCGTTCTATCACTACGACCAGAACAGCTACGGGGTGAAGTCCTGTTCGGACACGAGCGTGCCGACATGCAGCGGCACCTACGATGCTTATTCGGCGGTGGCGGACTATCGTTTGAGCAAGCGCTTCGATGTGTACGGAGGCGCGATGTATTCCAAGGCGGCGGGTGGGCAGGCGTCAGGCTATCTGCACCATTCCAATCTCAGCCCGATGGTCGGCATGCGCTTTCGTTTCTGAGCGCCGCGGCCCGAGCGGCGTTCATTCGGCCTTTGTCGCTGTGCCGGCGTGGGCCAGTTCCGCGCTCAGGTCTTTCGGCATCTCAGCGTCCGACCAGCCGCCGCCGATCGCACGGATCAGGCCGACGCTGGCGCGCAACTGGCGGTCATGGAGGACGAGCAGGGTGCGCTGCGCCTGCAATGCCGCGGTCTGCGAGGCGACCACATCGAGATAATTCACTGCGCCGTTTTCGTAGCGGTCCATCGCCAGATGCAGAGTGTTCTGCGCCGAGGCGACTGCGGCGTTTTCCTGCTTCGCTTCTTCGTCGAGAAGATGCAGCAGGGCGAGATTGTCCTCGACCTCGCGGAACGCGGTCAGCGTGGTGCTGCGGTAGCGGTCGGCCGCTTCGTTGAACACGGCATGCGCCTGCGCGTCGATGGCGTGGCGCTTGCCGGCGTCGAACAGGGCGAACGAGAAGCGCGGGCCGATCGACCAGAAGCCGTTCGACGCGGTCAGCCAGTCCGCATGCCCGGTATTCTCGAAGCCGCCGCTCGCGGTCAGGCTGATGGACGGAAAGAACGCGGCGCGGGCGACGCCGATCAGCGCGTTCGCCGCGGCGGCGCGGCGTTCGGCCGCGGCGACGTCGGGGCGGCGTTCGAGCAGGGTCGACGGCAGCGCGACCGGAATTGCCGGCAAAGGCAGATCGACCACTTGCGCCGGCAAGGAGAATTTCGACGCAGACACGCCGACCAGACTTGCGATCGCATGTTCGTAGAGCGCGCGCTGCGCACGCACGTCGGTGATCTGTGCGTGCGACGCGTCGAGCTGGGTCTGCGCGCGCGCAACGTCGAGGCCCGAGGCGATGCCGCCCTCGAAGCGGCTCTGGGTCAGCTTGAGCGCATCCTCGTAGGCATGCGCGGTATCGACGAGAAGTTTCTCCTGCGCATCGAGTCCGCGCAGTGCGATGTAGTCGTCGGCGAGTTGCGCGTGCAACGACAGGCGTACCGAGGCGAGATCGGCCGCCGCGGCTTGCGTCGTTGCTTTGCCCGCGGCGACCGTGTTGCGCACGCGGCCCCAGAGATCGAGCTCGTAACTCAGGGCGGCGCCAACGATATTGTCGCCGTAGTACTCCGGCTGCGAAGCCGAGCGCAGCGCGCGGTGATCGGACTGGCGGTTGCGCGTGGCGAGGCCGGCGGCATTGATTTCGGGAAACTCGCCGCTGCGTGTCTGCGCGAGATAAGCGCGCGCCTGGTCGTAGCGGTCGGCGGCGACGGCGAGATCGGCATTCGCGCCGTCGATCTTCGCTTCGAGTTCGGCGAGCGTCGGGTCGCGATAATCGCGCCACCAGTCGCCGCGCTCGAGTTGGTCGGACGGCGCCGCGTTCTTCCACGGGCCGATTTCTTTGTAGGTGTCGGCCACGTCGGTCGTGGGCTTTTCGTAGTTCGGCGCGAACGAACAGCCGGCGAAGGCCGCCGTCGCTGCGGCGAGCGCGAGCGTGCGCAGCAGGGGTTTGAGCGCGTTCATTCGTGCGTTCCCGCCTGGGCTTGCGCATTGGCCGGCTGCGCCGCGGCAGCAGCGAGTTTCGCATCGCCTTGCGCGGCCTGCTGCGGCCGCACCTTGTCGCCCTGGGCGAGCCAGTCGGGCGGGCTGTCGATCACGCGATCGCTGGCCGCGAGGCCGTCGACGATTTCGACCTTGGTGCCGTAGTCGCGACCGATCTGGATGCTCTTCATCACCACTTTGCCGTCGCCGCCCATCGTCGCCACGCGCAGGCCGTTCTGGCGGAAGATCAGCGCGGTGACCGGCAGCTGCAGCGACCCCGCTGCGGCCGGCAGATCGAAATGCACGTCGGCGTAAGAGCCGGCGATCAGCTTGCCGTCGGCGTTGTCCGCTTCGAGCTGGACGAGCAGGGTGCGTGAGGATTCATTGATCGCGTTCGCCGTGCTGACCACGGCGGCGGGGTAGGTCTTGCCGGGCCGTTCCGGCAGTTGCAGCGCGGCCTGCATGCCGATCGCAATCCGCTCCGCATAGGCCTGCGGCACGTCGACGTAGACGCGCAGCTTGTGCGTATCGGCGACGCGGAACAGTTCGGGACCGCTGCCGCTGCCGGCATTGATCAGCGCGCCGATGTCGGTCTTGCGTGCGGTCACGGTGCCGTCGAACGGTGCGACCACACGCTTGAACCCGGCCAGCGCCTGCAGCCGATCGACGTTGGCGTGTTGCGCGCTGACTTCCGCCTTGCGCGCCTCGAAATCGCTGGATTTTTCGTCGGCCTCCTGCTTCGACACCGAGGTCGCCGCGAGCATTTTCTGCCAGCGCAGGTTGGTCGTTTCGGCCAATTTGAGCTTGGCGACCGAAGTGGCGAGGTCTGCGCGCGCCTGCTGCAACTGCTGATCGAGTTCGGGCGTCTCGATATCGGCCAGCACGTCGCCGGCCTTCACCTTGCCGCCGATGTCGACGTACCACTTCTTCAGATAGCCGGGCACGCGCGCGTAGATCGGCGCGTCGTAGTACGCCTGCACATTGCTCGGCAGCACGAGCTGCTGTTTCGACTCGCCGGCCGCCGGGGCGATCAGGGTCACGGTCGGCACCGAGTCGGTATCGACCTTCTGCTTGAGCGCGTGTTCGCGGTGAGTGCGCGCACCGATGCCGGTGATCGCGAGAGCAAGCGCGACGACCAGGGCGACGATGCCGACGAGTCTCAGGCGGCGCGGCGAGGGAGTGGCGGCGGAACGGTTGGCGGACATATCTCTTCTCTCATGAAGGCGCGTCGGTATCGATCGGACCGGCCGCGCCCGGTTTCAGCTTGGTTTGTTCGCAGACAGTGCAGTCGTTCTTGGCGAAGGGCCCGTCTCTGTCGATCAGGCCCCGGCAGGCTGGGCATCAAGCGGTGCGCCATCTGTTTCTGCGTGCCGGTCGCGCGCATGCAGGATGGCGAACACCGCCGGCACGAAGAACAGTGTTGCGCAGGTGGCGAAGATCAGGCCGCCGATCACCGCGCGGCCGAGCGGCGCGTTCTGCTCGCCGCCTTCGCCCATGGCGAAGGCCATCGGCAGCATGCCGATCAGCATCGCGAGCGCGGTCATCAACACCGGGCGGAAGCGGATGTAGCCGGCGTCGATCGCCGCGGTCAACGCGTCGGCACCCTGCGCCATGCGCTCGCGCGCGAAGCTGACCACGAGCACGCTGTTCGCAGTGGCGACGCCCATGCACATGATTGCGCCGGTCAGCGCGGGCACGGACAGCGTGGTGCCGGTCAGGAACAGCACCCAGACAATGCCGGCGATCGCGGCGGGCAGGGCGGTGACGATGACGAACGGATCGAGCCACGACTGGAAATTGACCACGATCAGCAGATAGATCAGCACGATCGCGCCGGCGAGGCCGAACAACAGGCTCGAATAGGATTCCTCCATCGTCTGCACCTGACCGCGCAGGGCGACGGTCGAGCCGGGCGGCACGTCTTTCTCCGTGTCGCGCAGGATCGCATCGATCTCGCGCGATACCGCGCCGAGGTCGCGGCCCTGCACGGCGCCGAAAATGTCGAGGGTCGGCTGTACGTCGTAATGCGAGACCACGCCGTCGCCCTGGCCGCGCGTGACGCTGGCGACGCCGGCGAGAATCTGGCGCTGCTTGCTGCCGGGGCCGGTGATAGGAATGTTCTCCAGATTGCTCAGCGAGTCGAGCTTGTACTGCGGCGTCTGCACCACGATCGGATAGGAAACGTGGTTCTTCGGATTGACCCAGAAGGTCGGTGCGACCTGGCCCGAACCCGACAGCGACACGAGCATGTCGTTGGCCACGTCGCGCTCGCTGAAGCCCATCTGCTGCGCGCGCGCGCGATCGACGCTGACGTGCAGCTCGGGCTGGTCGAAGGCCTGCTGCAGATGCAGGTCGACGAGGCCGGGCACGCGCTTCATCCGGTGCAGCAGTTCTTCGGCGTAGGCGCGGTTCTCCTCGCGCTTGAAGCCGACCACCTGCACGTCGATCGGCGCGGGCAGGCCGAAGTTGAGGATCTGGCTGACGATGTCGGCCGGCAGGAACGAGAACGTCGCGCTGGGGAATTCGCGCGGCAGCGCTTCGCGCAGCGCGGCGATGTATTCATCGCTCGGCCCGTGCTCTTCGTTGAGCGAGATGAGAATGTCGGCGTCGGCTGGGCCGATCGGCGCGGAATTCGAATAAGTGATGTTGATGCCGCTGACCGGCAGGCCGATGTTGTCGACCACGCTCTTCAGTTCGTCGGCCGGAATGATACGGCGGATCGTCTTCTCGACCTGGCTGGCGAGACGCGCGGTTTCCTCGATGCGCGTACCGGTCTGCGCGCGCATATGCAGCTTGATCTGGCCGGCATCGACGCTCGGGAAGAAATTTTCGCCGAGCCACGGAATCAGCAGCAGGGACGCGAACACGATGCCGAGAAAGCCGACCGCGAATTTCTTCGGCGCAGCGAGCGCGAGTGCGAGCAGGCCGCGGTAGTGCTCGCGCACGCTCTCGAATGCGCGCTCGAAGCGGCGCTGGAAGCGCGCGAGC
Source organism: Rudaea sp. 3F27F6 (assembly GCF_005503555.1). Classification (GTDB taxonomy): domain Bacteria; phylum Pseudomonadota; class Gammaproteobacteria; order Xanthomonadales; family Rhodanobacteraceae; genus Rudaea. The sequence continues at coordinate 104,988 of NZ_SCNG01000006.1, read as the reverse complement.
AGATTGCCGTAGCCACCCGCCATGTGTTCGGTCGGGTCTTCGCGCATCGCGTCCTCGATTGGATGCGCAGTCGGCGCGTGTGGATCGACGTGCGGCTTGAGCAGATACTTCGACAGGGTCAGCGCCAGGGTGAACGACAGGATGTAGGACGCGATCATCGCGAACACGACCGCCTCGGCCATCGGCACGAACAGGTACTTGGCGACGCCGTTGAGGAAGAACATCGGCACGAAGACGATGCAGATCGCCAAGGTGGAGACGAGAGTCGGGATGGCGATCTGGCCTGCGCCGGCGACGATCGCCACCGGCACTTCCTTGCCCTGTTCGAGATGCCAGTTGATGCTCTCGATCGTCACCGTCGCGTTGTCGACGAGGATGCCGACCGCGAGCGCGAGGCCGCCGAGGGTCATCACATTGATCGTTTCGCCGATCGCCGACAGCGCGGCGACCGAGCAGAGGATCGACAGTGGGATCGATACCGCGATGATCAGCGAGGAGCGCCAACTGCCGAGGAAGAGCAGGATCATCAGGCTCGCGAGTGCCGCCGCCATCACGCCTTCGCGGATCACGCCCGATACCGCGGCCTTGACGAAGATCGACTGGTCGAGCAGCTTGCCGATCTCAAGGCCTTTCGGCGCGCCGGCCTGGATCGTCGGCAGCAGCGATTTGACGTGGGCGACGATGTCGAGCGTCGAGGCTTTGCCGTTCTTCTGGATCGTGGTCAGCACCGAACGTTGGCCGTTGACGAGCACGAGGTTCTGCTGCGGCGAGTAGCCGTCGCGCACGTGGGCGACGTCGCTGAGCTTGATCACGCTGCCGCCGATCGCCTTGATCGGCAGCTCGTTGAGTTCGTCGAGTTCTTTCGGGCTGTTGTTGAGGGTGACGTTGTATTCGAACGTGCCGATCTTCTGTGTGCCGGACGGCAGGATCAGGTTCTGCGCGAGGATCGCCGTGGTCACGTCGGACGGCGAGAGTCCTTTCGAGCGCAGCGCGTTCGGATCGAGATCGACCACGACCTGACGGTTCTTGCCGCCGTAGGGCGAAGGAATCGCCGCGCCTTCGACCTGGGCGAGCTGCGGGCGGATAAAGTTGTTGGACAGGTCGAAGAGCTGCTGGTCGGTCAGCGTCTTGCTGGTCAGCGCGAGCTGCAGCACGGGCACGCTCGACGCGCTGTACGAGAGAATCTGCGGCGGCGTGATGCCGGGCGGCAGGCGCTTGAGAACGACCTGGGCGATTGCGGTCACCTGGGCCATCGCCGCGTTGACGTTGACGTCGGGCTGGAAGAACACCTTGACCACGCCGACGCCGGGCAGGGACTGCGACTCGATATGCTCGATGTCGTTGACCGTCGTCGTCATCTGCCGCTCGAAGTAGGTGACGATGCGGTCGGAGACGTCGTCCGGGGCGAGGCCGTTGTAGGTCCACACCACGCTGATCACAGGCAGATTGATGCTCGGGAAAATGTCGATCGGCGTGCGCAGGATCGCGAGCGGGCCGATGATGAGGATCAAGATGCCCAGCACGATGAACGTGTACGGGCGGGACAGGGCGATGCGGATCAGCGAATTCATGGGCTTCGGTTGCGGCCGTGGTGCCGTTACGGATGCGGCATGCTAGGTCAATGTTCCGGGGCCCGGTGTTTAAAGTTTTTTAATATCGGGCGCAGCGATTAAAGGTTCTTAATATCGACAACTTCCGGTTGTGATCGCTGCGGCTTCGTGGCTCACTGTAGGGGCGCGCGCCGATGCGATCCGACCGGCACGCCCGGTTCGGATGGGCAAAGGCCGGGTTCGACGCAGCCCGTACGGTTCCTTTGGGCACGACACAATGACTGCCACCACCACCACCGTGCAGGGCAGAATCCTCGTCATCGAGGACGACGACAGCACGGCCAACGAAATCGTCGCCGAACTGGCCGCGCACGCCTTCGAGGTCGACCGCGCCGATAACGGCAGCGAGGGCCTGGAGCTCGCGCTGCGTGGCGACTACGACGTGATCACGCTCGACCGCATGCTGCCCGACATCGACGGGCTCAATGTGGTCGGTGCCCTGCGCGCGCAGCGCATCCACACGCCGGTGCTGATGATCAGCGCTTTGTCCGACGTGGACGAACGCGTGCGCGGACTGCGCGCGGGCGGCGACGATTATCTGACCAAGCCGTTCGCTTCCGATGAAATGGCCGCGCGCGTCGAGGTCCTGCTGCGCCGGCAGACGCAGTCGGTGGAGTCGACGCAACTGCGCGTGCAGGGCGTGACGCTCGACCGCGTCGCGCACAATGCGTTCTACGGCGATCTCGATCTCGGCCTCAAGCCGACCGAGTATCAGTTGCTCGAATTCCTCATGCGCAACTCCGGGCAGACGCTGACGCGCACGATGATCTTCGAGGCGGTGTGGGGCTATCACTTCGATCCGGGCACGAATCTGATCGAGGTGCATATCGCCGGCCTGCGCAAGAAGCTCGAACAAGCCGGCTGTCCCGCGCTGATTCACACGGTGCGCGGCTCCGGGTATCAGTTCGGCGATGCTCGCTGAACTCTGGCGCATTACCAGTTTCCGCCTGACCGTACTGTACGGCGGCCTGTTCGCCCTCGCCGTGGTCGGCCTGCTTGGGTTGATCTATTGGCAGACCGCGCGCTACCAGAACCAGCAGGTTGACCAGATCCTGCGCAGCCAGGCGCACGTGTTCTCGACGGCGACGCCGGGCCAACTGGATCAGAACATCGCTTACGAAATCGCTCGCGACGTGCGCCATATCAGCTACTTCGGCGTGTATGCGCCCGACGGCCGCGCGCTGGTCGGCAACCTGGCGCGCGTGCCGCGCGGATTGACGGTGAACGGCAAACCGCAGGCGCTGCAGACCGAGGGCAGTGCCGACCTGTTCCCGCAGGCGCTCGAAGTCCGTGCGCTCGGGCAGAAACTGGACAACGGCAACGTGCTCGTCGTCGCGCGCGACGTCGCCCTGCTTGAACAGATCCGCCAATCGCTGCTGCGCGGCTGCTTTCTGATCGCCGGGGTGATTCTGTTGCTCGGCGTGCTCGGCGGTGTGTTCTACAGCCTGCCGGCCGTGCGCCATATCCGCGAGATCGACCGCGCGGCAAAGCGCATTGCCGACGGCGATTACAGTCAGCGCCTGCCGCTAGGGCGGCGCAACCGCGAACTCGACGCGCTCGCCCAGATCGTCAATGCGATGCTCGACGAAACCGAACGTCTGATGGGCGAGGTGAAGACCGCGAGCGACAATATCGCCCACGATCTACGCACGCCGCTCACGCGTCTGCGCGCGTCGATCTACCGCACTGTGCAGTCTCTCGAAGACGCGTCGCCGCATCACGTGGCGCTCAATCACGCGCTGACTCAGACCGACCTGCTGCTGACGCGCTTCCGCGCCTTGTCGCGCATCTCCGAGATCGAGAGCAAGCGCCGCCGCGCCGGCGTGTCGCCGACGCCGCTCGAGCCGATACTGCGCAAGCTGGTCGGGCTCTACGAGCCGCTCGCGGCGCAGGGCGACGTGCGCCTCTTGCTCGACATCGAAGCGACTCCGACCGCGGCCTGCGATGGCGAATTGTTGTTCGAGGCGGTCGGCAACCTCATCGACAATGCGATCAAGTTCACGCCGCCCGGCGGCACGATCGGCGTGTCGCTGTGCAGCGTCGAGCAGGGCGCGGTGATCGCGGTGAGCGATTCGGGGCCGGGCATCGCGCCCGATCAGCGCAAGTCGGTGCTGCAGCGTTTCTATCGTGCCGATGAGGCGCGCAACGTGCCCGGCAGCGGGCTCGGGCTGAGTCTCGTCGATGCCATCGCGCGTCTGCACGATTTCGGCTTCGTCATCGACGAATCGGCCGAGGGCGGCACGCGCGCGCGGCTGCTTTGCTGGCGGAAACATATTCCCGGCTGACTCCCGGCGCCGGCCGCTGGAGTAAAAACCATTTGGGATCAATGGGATGCCATTGGTACCTTGGTCCAATTGGACTCGGGCGGGGAGGCTGGAACCATTGCCGCCGTCAAATAACTGTCACATTGAATTTTTAACATGTGCGCCGACGAGCAGGGACTCTGCGTGTTCTGGCGCACGCGCGGCCATACAGACTTCAGCCTTTCCCACATAACTACCCCGAGGAATTCCCATGAAGCACATTCATACGCGAGCGTTTGTGTCTGCAAAGAAAACGCTGCTTTGCGCCGCCGTACTCGCCGCTATCGGCGCGTCGACTTCCGCGCTGGCTGCGGACGACATCAATCTCACCTGGAACGGCATCACGCTGTACGGCACCGTCGACGTCGGCGTGGCCTATCAGAACCACGGTACCGACTACAGCCACGACATGTACGTCGGCATGGAATACCTGGTTTCGAAGAACAGCAATAAATCTGTCACGTCGGTCACCAACAACGCGATGAGCCAGTCCAAGGTCGGCCTCAAGGGCACCGAGCCGATCGCCGAAGGCCTCAACTTCGTGTTCAACGTCGAAATGGGCTTCAACCCGGCTTCGGGCAGCATCTCCGACGCGGTGAAGTCGCTCACGTACAACAACGGCCGTGCACTTAGCGACCAGAAAACAGCTGCCGACGGCGCTCGCGCCGGGCAGATCTTCAATGGTCAGGGCTGGGCCGGTCTGAGCAGCGCGCAGTTCGGTACGCTGACCCTTGGCCGCCACGTCACCCTGCTCACCGACACGATCAACAAGTACGACCCGCAGGGCGGTGCCTACGCGTTCTCGGTCATCGGTTACTCGGGTGCGACCGCCGGCGGCGGCAACACCGAGAACACGCGCGCCGACGACTCGATCAAGTACATGTACAAGTACGAGAACTTCCACGTTGGCGGCTTGTGGCAGTTCGGCAAGAACAGCGGCAGCCCGGGCGATGGCGGTCAGGTCAACGTCGGTGCGGATTTCGGCGGCTTGTCGATCGACGGCGTGTATGCGTTCAAGAACCAGTCGATCGCAGCGGCGTCGCTGAGCGCCGCTCAGCTCATCACTCCGGGCGTGTCGCATGACTCGCTCGCCGCGACGATCTCGGACAACGAGTCGTGGACCTTGGCGGCTTCGTACAAGGTCAATGACGCCCTCAAGCTCTCCGGCGGCTACGAGCGCATCACCTACTCGAATCCGTCGAACCCGCTTGCGGCCAACTTCGAGACGATTGGCGGTTACCACATCGCCTTCGTCAACAACAACGCCTATCCGCGCGATAAGGTGCTGCAGGTTTCGTGGGTCGGCGGCAAGTACAACTTCAACAAGGAACTGAGCCTCGGCGTCGGCTACTACCATTACGACCAGAATGACTACCACACGACCGTCAGCTCGGGTCAAGTCGTGCGCGCTCCGTGCTCGGACGCCAGCGCGGGTTCGTGCAGCGGCAGCCTCGACGCGTTCTCGGCGGTTCTCGATTACCGCTTCAACAAGTACTTCGACGTGTACGGCGGTGCGATGTACTCGAAGGTGTCGGACGGTCTCGCCAACGGCTACCAGCTGGCGATTGGCCCCGGCCCCACGGCCGGCAGCACGGTTCAGACCAAGACCAGCGCTTCGGTGATCAGCACGGCGGTAGGTATTCGCTTTCAGTTCTAAGCGGCGTAAGAAATTTTCCTTTCGTTGGAAAAGCGTTTAATTACATAATTGAGTATCGAGTAAGCCCCCCCCCGGCTCTGCCGGGGGAATTCATTGAGGCTGAGTTAGTTAGTGCTATGTCGGTGTGACTCTGAAATCATCAATCGAGATGACGAAGAGCGATGATGGAAGAGTATTGAGATCTATCATCAATTGAAGTCGAACAATCACTGTAGTGACTGACGCACCGATAGGCCGCGCACGCAGTACAGCCATGTTGCATGTGCTTGCAACTGTCCGCATTGCGGCATGAAGCGATTTGCGAAGCTGTATAGAACGCCCGAGGCTGGACGCGCGTTCCCCAAATCGAGCAAAGCTCCTTTCATATCAGATCACTTGACGGATCGCGCAAGATGCGCGGTCGCGCGTCGCGCGATTGCCCAACTGTATGCCGTGAGGTGTGCTGAGCACTTTTCTCTTCGTTGTGGCGCTGTACAGATGTCACAACTTTCCTGCCGGCGCCGAAATGTGGCTCAGGCTCGAATCGACTTCCATCTGGTTCCTGCCACACAATCGTTGCATGCCGTAGCCGTAATCCGAAGCCTTCGCTCTTAAGCAGGATCGTTCACCTGTCATATAAACCTGTTAGAAGATGTGCGAATCAATAACACTTGATTCGTTGCTTGTTCATTCTCGCAGAGATTTGTCAAATCTAGGAGATTTTATGAAAGCAATAGTGGCATTTGTTATATATTTATTGCTGGTAGCTGCCGCGAATGCTCAAATAGCGCCGCCGACGCCTCCGATTGCACGCGGAGGTAGTAATTTCAATTGGTATAAAACTGATTGCACACAGTATCCGCCGGGAGGGCAGGAGCCGTTTGGCGTAATTGTGAATTACAATACGCAAACAATCGCGATTCGTCAGGCGCTGCAAAATATGCGAAATGCCGGGCAGGACAAGATTCGCATAATGCTGTTTTTTGGCCACGGTCTAAGTAGTGGAACAGTAATGGATTCTGCGGGTGGTTCCCTAAGTTCTCAGAATATGAGTAATTTGGTGAATCTGATCGATGACATACACTCGTTCGGGTTTTCCGTGCTGCACATTTCTTTTGGTGCCTTGGGGTCGAATGATCCGACAAATTGGGGTGGATTTAATCAGGCCATGGCGGACGAAAACTGGGGTGTAATAAGCTCGGTTCATCAAGCTATAGGCGGAACGCGTGGATTTGACAAAATATACTATGACCTCGGTAATGAGCTGATGACTGGCAGTCAGAGCAATGCGAGATATCAGTATATGAAGTATATATGGCCGAAATATCGTTCTATATACGGCACGGCAGATAGCGTAGGATTCAGCTTTGCATCTGGGGAGATTGCTGGCGGTATTGACAACATTGGGGCGGTCTTTGGTCATACGACGCCGCCGGCGGCAATTGAAATTCATATTTATCCGTACGCAGGAAATAGCGCGCAGCTTCTCGTTGCGAATGCTGCAACTGGGTTGCTTCGCTTCCCTTTGCCTTGGTATATTGGGGAGGCTAATTTCAATGACGAAGCCGAAGCTGATGCAATATCGCAGGAGATAAATGGAATGTTTTATGATTATACATGGAATGGCAATGGTTATAATCCTCCTCTGTATCTTATGCAATGGCCTCATTTATCTAATAATTCCAGTTGTACCGTCTCCGACGTTTCTCCGTTTAATATTTATGAAAAATATGGATTCTAAAATAATTTAATAAAAATTATTGTGAAATTTAAGTGCTGGCGATGGCTGGCATCTGTCTTCAGTTTTAAGCATCGACGAACATCAGCCCTGTTGTTTGACAATCGAATCGCCGCCCGAGCGGCGTGTGTTCCCAGAAGGCCGGAGCAATCCGGCCTTCTTTTTTTTTGCCCGGTCAAGGCCGGCCTGCTTGTTTGCATATGTCGCGGCGCCGCATAAGCAAATGCGCGCACGGAACTTGGTCGCCGCGATTGTGACGTTTACATTGCTTCCCGACATAACTCCGGGGACTTTCGAATGGGGAAGGCGCGCAGAGTATTTGCGGCAAGATGGCTCGTGAGCGGCGTGTTTGCGGCACAGGCCGGCGGCGCCTATGCCCTGGAGTACCCGCCCGACGGTCTCGTCGTCGATCTGCGCTACCGTTCGGCGCACATTGATCAGGTCGGCTATGCCAAGCCGGCCAACGCGAACACGCTGCGCTTCACCCTCGGCTACCTGTGGAAGTTCGCGCCGCAATGGAGCGCCTACATCGAAGGCACGCGTGTCTTCGCCCTGTTCGGCGAGCACTACAACACCGGCGCGAACGGCAATACTCATCTGCCGTCCGAAGGCGATCCGCCGTCGAGCGAAATCTCTAGCGCCTGGATCGCCTGGGACAACGGCACGGTTTCAACCCGGCTCGGCCGCCAGTACGTCAGTCTCGACAACGATCGTTTCTTCACCCCCGGTTTGTGGCGGCAGAATCCGCAGTCGTTTGACGCGATTGCCGCCGCGCTCAAGCTCGATACTGGCACGACAATCAAGTACTACCATCTCGACGAGGCTCAGCGTTCGGTCGGCCACGACTATCCCGACCCGACCCAGCGCGAATGGCAACTCGACGCCAATCTCATTCACGTCGACCAGACGCTACCGCTCGGCACGCTGACCGGCTACGGCTACTTCGTCGAGAACGATACGAGTGCGAAATACTCCTGGCGCACCTCGGGTCTGCGCTGGACCGGCAAGTATTCGTTCGGTTCAACGGGCACCGCATTGGGCTGGGTTGCGGAGGGGGCTCGCCAATCGAGCTGGCGCAACAATCCACTGCACTATTCGGCCGACTACCGCATGCTCGAACTGAGCTACGGTTTCGCCTGGGCCAGCCTCAAGCTCGGCGACGAAGTGCTCGGCGGCAATGGCAAGGCGGCGTTCTCCTCGCCGTACGGCTCGAACCACAACTTCGACGGCTGGACGAGCCAGTTCAAGAACACCCCGCCGAACGGGCTCGAGGACCGCTACGTCGCCGCATTCGGCAAAGTCGCCTCGCGCCTGACCTGGAGCGTGACCTTTCACAATTTCTTCGCCGAGCACATCAGCCAGCGCTACGGCTCGGAACTCAATGCGATGGTCAACTATGCTTTGCGCAAAGACCTGAGCATCCAGCTCGACTACGCGGACTACCACCGCAACACCTTCGGCGCGTCGACGCGCTCGCTCTGGGCCACGCTCGAATACAAGATCGGCAAGCAGGGCGGGTACTAAAACGGACGGCGGAGCCTTTGTCTTGCCTTGGTCGCGATTTGCTCATAAATTGCGGCTTCTGCAGTGTTCGGAGATGAGCATGCTTGCGCGCGGATCGTTGTTGGCGGTGATTCTGTTTGTGGCAGGGGCAGTGACGGCGAAGGGTGCGCAGCCGGATGCTACTTATGCGATGAGTGCGGTGGGCGAGATTCAGATTTCCCCCGACGGGCATGTCAGCGATTACAAGCTGCGCAGCCAGTTGCCCAATGAAATCGCAACGCTGGTCGACAAAAATATTCGCGGCTGGACGTTCGAGCCGATTCAAGTTGACGGACACGCCGTGACGGCCAAGACTGCTGTCAATATGCAGCTCAAGGCTGAGCCCGTAACCGGTGATCAGTACAAAGTTCGCATTGTTGGCGTGCATTTCGGTAGCCCGATGCAGAGCCGCGCCCAGATCAGACCGCCGCGCTATCCACCGTCCGCGGTGCGCGCGCATGTCGGCGGCAAAGTGCTGCTGAGCGTGCGTCTGGACGAGACAGGCAAGGTCGTCGAAGCGATGCCGTATCAGACGAGCCTTGACGTCCGCACGAGCAACGAACGTGAAGCTCAGGAATGGCGCAAGCTGCTGGAAAGCGCCAGCATCGATGCCGCGAAGCGTTGGCAATACGACTTGACCGAAACAATCAATGGCAAGCCGATCGGCACTTCGGCAATTGTGCCGGTAGAGTTCTGGCTCGATCGGAATGGGCCGCACGACGGGCGTTGGAAAGGCTACATTCCTGGCCCGGTCACTCCCGCGCCGTGGATGCACAAGGAACAGGTCGCGGACAACCAGAGCCTGTCCGACCTGCAGAACGGCGAGTCGCTCTCCCTCGATTCGCGCTTCAAGCTCAAGGACGATGTAGTCGGCAAGACGCTCTAGAGCGTTCCACCGCGCCGCGCCGCAGGCATATCGGGCTCGGCGCGGCTGCGTGATAAAATGCGCGCTCGCGGCGTTCCGCCGCTGTTTCGCGCAAGGAAACCCATGCCGTTGACCCAAGCCCGCACCATGCCCGGTGCGATGGAACTGCTGCCGCTCGATCAGATCGCCTTCGTCGAGATGCTCGACACCATCCGGCGCAACTACGAACGCTTCGGCTTTCTGCCGATCGAAACGCCGGTGATGGAATACTCCGACGTGCTGCTGACCAAGTCGGGCGGGGAAACCGAACGGCAGGTGTATTTCGTGCAGTCGACCGGCGCGCTCGCCGCGGCGGACAAGGACGCGGGCAAGCTGCCCGAACTCGCGCTGCGCTTCGACCTGACCGTGCCGCTCGCGCGCTACGTCGCCGAGCACGAGCACGACCTGAGTTTCCCGTTCCGCCGCTACCAGATGCAGCGCGTCTATCGCGGCGAGCGCGCCCAGCGCGGGCGTTTTCGCGAGTTCTACCAGTGCGACATCGACGTGATCGGCAAGGATTCGCTGTCGATCCGCTACGACGCGGAAATTCCGGCGGTGATCTACAGCGTGTTCCGCGACCTCGCGATCGGGCCGTTCACGATCTGGCTCAACAACCGCAAGATCATGCGCGGCTTCTTCGAGGGGCTCGGCATCACCGACGGCGACAAGCAGGCGCTCGCGCTGCGCGAGGTTGACAAGCTCGACAAGCGTGGTGCGGACTATGTGCGCGACACCTTGACCGGCGAAGGCTTCGGCCTGTCGGCGCAGGCGGCGGCGAAGATTCTCGACTTCGTGCAGATCCGCTCGCACGGTCACGTCGACGCGCTGGCCAAGCTGGACGCGCTCGGGCAGGGCACGGAAATCTTCAATCAAGGCATCGCCGAACTGCGCGAAGTGCTGACGATGATCCACGCGCTTGGCGTGCCGGAGACGCACTACGCGATCAACCTGTCGATCGCCCGCGGCCTCGACTACTACACCGGCACGGTCTACGAGACCATGCTCAACGAGCATCCGCAGATCGGTTCGATCTGCTCGGGCGGCCGCTACGAGAGTCTTGCGGAAAACTATACGAAATCGCATCTGCCCGGCGTCGGCATTTCGATCGGCGCGACGCGCCTGTTCTGGCAGTTGCGCGAAGCGAAGCTGATCGACACCGCGCAATCGACGGTGAAAGTGCTCGTCACCCAGATGGACGAGGCACAGTTGCCGGCCTATCTGGAACTGGCGACCCAGTTGCGCAACGGCGGCATTGCGACCGAAGTCGTGCTCGACGGCGGCAAGCTCGGCAAGCAATTCAAATACGCCGACCGCGCGGGCATCCGCTTCGTCGTCGTGCTCGGAACCGACGAGATCGCCAAGGGCACGGTGACGGTGAAGGACATGCGCAAGGAAGACCAATTCGAGGTGCCGCGCACCGAGCTGGTGCGCACTCTCCGCGTGGAACTCGAACAAGCCGAGGCGATGAAAATATGAATTCCCCGATCCGCCTCGATGGCTCCAGCCTGAGCCGCGACCAGCTCGTCGCGATCGCGAAGAACGGCCGCAAGATCGAACTCGACGCCGGGCAATTGGCCAAGGTGCAGCGCACCGCGGATTTTCTCGCCCAGCAGGTGCAGCGCGGCGAACCGATCTACGGCGTGACGACCGGTTTCGGCAGCAACGCCGACAAACTGCTCGGCGCGCATCGCGTGCGCGACGAACTGCCCGGCGGCAATCCGGAGCAGCGCGAAGGCACGCTGATGGAAGAGCTGCAGCACAACCTCGTCGTCACGCATGCGGTCTGCGTCGGCAAGCCGCTCGCGGTCGAAGTCGTGCGCGCAATGCTGGCGATCCGCGTCAATACCTTGATGCGCGGACATTCCGGCATCCGTACAGCAACGCTGCAGGCGCTTGCCGAGCTGCTCAATCGCGACGTGATTCCGGTGATCCCGGAGAAGGGTTCGGTCGGTGCGAGCGGCGACTTGGCGCCGCTGTCGCATCTTGCGATCGTGCTGCTCGGTGAGGGCGAAGCGTTCTATCGCGGCGAGCGCGTGCAAGGCGCCGAGGCATTGAAGCGCGCCGGACTCGTGCCGGTGCGCCTGTCGTTCAAGGAAGGTCTGGCGCTCAACAATGGCACCGCGCAGATGTTGGCGAGCGGAGCGCTTGCCTGCGATGCGCTGGAAAAACTGCTCGCGACCGCCGATCTCGCCGCGGCGATGACGCTCGACGCATTCGCCGGCCGCAGCTCCGCGTTCAAGGCCGAAGTCCACGCGCTGCGCCCGCATCCGGGGCAGGTGCAGACCGCAGCGAATCTGCGCGGCTTGCTCGCCGAATCGACCCTGGTCGACATTCCGTACCATCTCGTGCCGCGCTTCAAAACTTGGCTTGCCGATTCGTGGAGTGACGCAGAAGACCAGCGCCACCGCTTCGACATCGGCTGGGATTATGTGCCGCCGTCGCAACGGCACGGCAAGGAAGCGTTCTATGCGCGCTTTATGCCGTTCAAGGGCGGCAAGAAGCATCAGCCGCAGGACGCTTATAGTCTGCGCTGCATTCCGCAGGTGCACGGTGCGGTGCGCGACGCGCTCGCGCAGGCGCAGCGCGTGATCGACATCGAACTCAATGCGGTCACCGACAATCCGCTGATCTTTCCCGACGCGGCGGACGCGAAGGTGATCGAGGACCAGGTGATTTCGGCCGGCCACTTCCACGGTATGCCACTCGCGCTCGCGATGAGTTACATCAAGGCGGCGATTCCCGTGTTGGCCTCGATCAGCGAGCGACGTCTCAACAAGCTCGTCGATCCGGCAACCAACGACGGCCTGCCGGCGTTCCTGATCGGCAACGAGGACGCGACCGATTCGGGCTTTATGATCGTGCAGTACACGGCGGCTGCGCTGGTCAACGACCTTGCCACGCGCGCGCATCCCGCTTCGGTCTACTCGGTGCCGACCAGTGCGAACGCCGAGGACCATGTCTCGATGGGTACCAACGAAGCGCGCCATGTGCTCGACATGATCGACGACCTGGGGCACGTGCTCGCGTTGGAAATGTATACCGCGGCGCAGGCGCTCGAATATCGGCAGGACATGCTCAATGCGGCGCGCACTCTGGCCGCACGCGGTGACTGGCAGAGTGTCGCCGCGAAGGTTTCCGGCGCGCCGAAGCCCGATCACGACAGCCATGCGCAATTCGTCGACGAAGTGAAGAAGCTCATGGCCGCACTCGTCGCGAGCTCGGAATTCCGTGCAGGCTCCGCGGTACGCACGGCGTTCGCCAAGATCCGCGAGCGCATCGGCTTCATGCAGCGCGACCGCGCGATGGATCAGGACGTGCGCCGCATATGCGAGCTGATCGCGAGCTACGAGTTGCTCGCAAACTGAGCCTCACCTGCTGATTCCGTCATTCCCGCAGCCGCAGGAGTGACGAGCGGAGGCGGTTTCATCGAACGATGACTTTCATGGCCCGGCGGGTTCCGTCGGGCCATGACTTTTGGCGCATTCGCTATTATCAAGTAAACACTATCCTTCACCTGTGACTATGGCGAGGGTGTGGCTTGCGTGAGCGATACGGACGGCCATCTGTGGAAATTCCAAAAGGAGCTTTCCGCCGGCACGGTGTCGCTGGTGCTGCTCGGCGTACTCGCGCGGGCGCGTTCACCGATGTACGGCTACCAGATCGCGAAAAGGCTCGAAGAAACCGGCGGCGGCGTGCTGAGCGGCAAACAGAGCGCGCTGTATCCGGTACTGCGCAATCTGGCCGCGGCCGAGTTGCTCGAAAGCATCGTCGAGCCGTCGGTGACGGGGCCACCACGACGCTACTACCGCATCACCGCGCTGGGCCGGCGCGTATTGCGCGAATGGAGCCTGGCCTGGATCGACACGCGGGACTTCGTCGACTCGGTTCTGATCGAGTAGCACGAACGGGGATATTCGCTTTCCGACTTTCGCCGCGAAGGACGACGGCACAAACGAATACGTGAGGACTGGGCATGAACGCAGGCACACCGCAAACCATCGCCGAATATCTCGACCAACTGCGCGCGACTTTGCAGGGCAGGGGAGCCGATCCCGCCCTGATCCAGGACGCGCACTACGATGCCGAGGAGCATCTGCGCGGCGAGATGCACGACAACCCGGGCAAGTCCGAAGCCGAAGTGCTGGCCAAGATCGTCGGCAGCTACGGCGCGCCGGAAGAGGTCGCCGAAATCTATGTCGACAAGGAAGTGCAGGTGCAGCAGGCGCTGCGCCCGCCGCCGCCGCGGCCGCGCAGGACGGCATGGGGCCGCTTCTTCGCCGTCGGTGCCGATCCGCGCGCCTATGCCGGCTTGTTTTACATGCTGCTGTCGCTGGCGACCGGGATTTTCTATTTCACTTGGACCGTGGTCGGCGTGACCCTGTCGTTCGGACTGTCGCTGCTGATCTTCGGCGTGCTGTTCGCGCTGCTGTTCTTCGGCACGACGCGCGTGCTCGCCCTGGTCGAGTCGCGCATCATCGAGACCATGCTTGGCGAGCGCATGCCGCGGCGTCCGGTCTACACGCCGCCGAACCAGTCGTTCTGGCGCCGCATCGGCGACATGTTCACCGATCCGCGCACATGGTCCACCTTGCTCTACTTTGTCTTGATGCTGCCGCTCGGGATCGTTTATTTCACCATCGCGGTCACCGGCATTGCTCTGTCGCTGAGTTTCATCTTCGTTCCGCTCGTGCACGTGGTCGCGCTGGGATTGCCGAACGACTTCTCTGTGGGCATCAACATCGAGGGGACGAACATCGTGCCTTCCGTTATCGCCGAACCGCTGTTGTTCGTGCTCGGCATCGCATTGTTGTTCTGCTTGCTGCACCTTGCGCGCGGCGTAGGCCGGTTTCAGGGAGCGCTGGCTAAGAGCTTGCTCGTGAGAACCGTGGGCTGAGAGTGAGAGACAGATCACTCTAGGACGCGCTGATCGGAGAAGTGATGCTGTCTCGATGCGTTCAGATCATCGATTCGCAGGATTTGAGAATGGCGCATGAAATCTTCCGCATGCGCGGTGTCGATTTCGCGTGAGCTCACTCGTCTACAAGGGAAATGACTTTCGGGCGTTGCGGACGACATGGGGCTCCATGTTAGAAAGCACGCGCAAATGAACGAACCCTGATGAGGTTCATCCGTCAGTCATTGAGTCGCATTCGCAACTCATCTAATATTGAACGGACAAGTACAAAATCTTTGGATTGCCACATGACCCTGAAAGATGCAAGCGCACGCCGCGGCGTGCTGGGCGGAGCTTTGTTCGCCATGTTGGCGGGCTGCGCAGCGGGGCCGGATTTCCGTTCGCCCGCGGCTCCGGGCGTCGGTGGATACCGTAAGGATCCGCTGCCGGCCACGACCGTCGAGACCAAGGTGCCCACCGGCGATGCGCAGCGCTTCGTCAGCGGTGCCGACGTGCCGGCGCAATGGTGGACCGGCTTCAGCAACGACGAACTGAATCGGCGCATTGCCCAGGCGCTCGCGCACAGCCCGAGCATCGCGTCTGCCCAGGCGGCTTTGCGTCAGGCGCAGGAAAACACGAACGCCGCGCGCGGCTCGCTGTTCCCGAGCGTTGATGCGAACGTCGGTGCAACGCGCGGCAACCAGAATGGTGTCGGTACGGCAGTGCCCGGTGCAGGCTCTGTGTTCACGCTGTACAACGCCGGGGTCAAGGTCAACTACACGCTCGACTTGTTCGGCAGTGTGCGCCGCGGCGTCGAAGCGCAGAACGCGTTGACCGACTATCAGCGCTTCCAGCTCGAAGGCACTTATCAGACGCTCGCTGCCAACGTCGCGACCGCGAGCTTCCGTGAAGCGTCGCTGCGCGGCCAGATCCGCGCAACCGAAGAGATCATCGGTGCCTATGGCAAGGCGCTCAATCTCGTCGAAGCGCAGAACCAGATCGGCGCGAAGTCGCTGGCCGACGTGCTCGTCATCCGCGCCCAGGTCGCGGCGGCGCAGGCCACCTTGCCGCCGCTGCGTCAGCAGTTGGCGCAGACGCAGACTCAGCTCGCGGTCTATCTCGGCCAGTTCCCTTCGGAAACCGAACTCGCCGCGCTCGATCTCGATGCGCTGAGCCTGCCGCGCGAGGTGCCGGTGTCGTTGCCGTCCACGTTGACGCGCCAGCGCCCCGACGTGCGCGCGGCCGAAGCGACGCTGCATCAGGCGACGGCCCAGGTCGGCGTGGCGACGGCGAATCTGTTTCCGCAGATCACCCTGTCGGGCAGCTTCGGCTCGTCGGCGCTGCATTCGGACGACCTGTTCTCCAGCGGCACGAAAGCGTGGAGCATCGGTGCGAACATCCTGCAGCCGATTTTCCACGGCGGCACGTTGCGCGCGCAGAAGCGTGCGGCCGAAGCGGGCCTCGACAAGGCCGCCGCGGACTACCAGCTCACCGTGCTCGGCGCGTTCCAGAACGTCGCCGACTCGCTGCGCGCGCTCGAACTCGACGCGGAGAACCTCAAGGCACAGGCGCAGGCCGAGCAGTCGGCGGCCAAGAGCCTCGAACTCGTGCAGATTCAGTATCGCGACGGCGCGGCAAGTTATCTGCAGGAACTCGACGCGACGCGTCAGTACCAGCAGGCGCGGCTCGGCCTGATCCAGGCCCGGGCGGCGCGTCTCGCCGACACGGCGGCGCTCTACACCGCGCTCGGCGGCGGTTGGCAGGAAGGGGCAGCGGAGAAAGTCGCCGATGCGGCGGCGAAATAGCCGGGCGGGTCGCGAAGGCGCAAAGCCTCTCTGATTTTCGCGCCGCATAGCGGGGCGCGAAGTGAATTGTCCGTCTGCCGGCCTGCGCGCCGGTTAGCGGATGCGGGAACAATTACAGACTAGAGGAGAGCAGCACATGGCTGCCGTGGAAAAGAAGAAGTGGAGCACGACCAAGAAGATGATCATCATGATCCTCTTGGTATTGTTGCTGATCGCAGCGATCGCCGGTATCAAAGTGATGCTCGTGATGAAGATGATCGCTGGCATGAAGCCGCCGCCGCCGGCGACCGTGAGTACGGCGAAGGCGGCCTATCAGGAATGGCAGCCGCAGTTGAGTGCGGTCGGCAGCATGCGTGCCGCGCGCGGTGCGGATCTCTCGCTCGATTTGTCGGGTCTGGTGACCAAGGTCAACGTGCAGTCCGGCGACGAGGTCAAAGAAGGTCAGTTGCTGCTGCAACTGCGTGACAGTGAAGACGTGGCGCAACTGCATCAACTCGAGGCCGCCGCTGCGCTCGCCGAAGTCACTTTCGGCCGTGCCAAGCAGCAGCTAGCCGTGCAGGCGATCAGCAAGGCCGATTACGACCAGGCCGCCGCCGATCTCAAGGCCAAGCAGGCCGCGGTCGCGCAGCAGCAGGTCAACGTCCAGCGCAAGCAGTTGCGCGCGCCGTTCACGGGCCGTGCCGGCATTGTGACGATCACTCCGGGCACGTTTCTCAATCCCGGTACGACGATCGTGACCTTGCAGCAGCTTGATCCGGTCTTCGTCGACTTCCATCTGCCGCAGAAGAATCTGGCCGACGTGAAGGTCGGACAGAAGGCGCTGCTCAAGCTCGATGCGTTCCCGGGCAAGACGTTCGAGGGCGAGATTTCGGCGATCAATCCGAAGGTCGACAGCGATACGCGCAACGTCATGATCGAAGCGAAGGTGCCGAATCCCGACAAGCTGCTGACGCCGGGCATGTTCGCCGACGTCACGATCGACGTCGGCACGAAGACGCGCTACCTGACCCTGCCGCAGACCGCGATCGTCTACAACCCGTACGGCGCCACGATCTACATCGTCAAGAAGAAAGCCGATGCGGACAAGGAAGCGGCCGAGCAGGCGAAGAAGGACGGCGGCAAGCAGGCCGCCGCGCCGGCAGCGGCGAATGGCGCACCGCCGATTCCGGCCGATGCGCTCGTCGTGACCCAGGCTTTCGTCACGACCGACGGAACGCGCGGCGACCAGGTGGCGATCACCAAGGGCGTCGACGACGGTGCGGAAGTGGTCACGAGCGGCCAGATCAAGTTGAAGAACGGCGCGCCGATCACGATCGACAACAAGATACAGCCGACGGATGCGGCGAATCCGAAGCCGCAGGAGCATTGATTTTGCAAGGCTCTCCCGCGGGAGAGCAGGCGCGCAGCGCCGGGTGAGGATTTGTTGTCGCCGCGATCGGTCGATCGCGAATCCTCACCGCCAACTCCGATCCTGAAAGGAGAGGGGCTCACGATAAGCGCGGACACGGAGTCCGCTTTGAATTCGCGATCACGGACGATCGCAAAGGTAGGCAGCCATGCATTTCACCGACACCTTTGTCAAAAAACCGGTCCTTGCGATCGTCGTCAGCGCGTTGATCCTCGTGCTCGGCGTGAAGGCGGTGTTCGATCTGGTCGTGCGCCAGTATCCGAAGACCGAGAACGCCACGGTCACCGTGTCGACGGCCTATTACGGCGCCGACGCGCAGACGATCGCGGGCTTCATCACTCAACCGCTTGAGCAGGCGATCGCGCAGGCCCAGGGTATCGACTACCTGACCTCGACTTCGGTCAGCGGCGTGTCGACGATCACTGCGACCCTGCGCCTCAACTACGATGCGAACCGCGCGCTGACCCAGATTCAGACCCAGGTCACCTCGGTGCGCAACCAGTTGCCGCCGCAGGCACAGCAGCCGGTGCTGACCGTCGCGGTCGGCGAATCGATCGACGCGATGTACCTCGGCTTCCGCAGCGACGTGCTGCCGGCCAATAGCATCACCGACTACCTCGCGCGCGAGGTCAAGCCGAAGCTCGACTCGATCGAGGGCGTGCAGAACGCGGAAATGTTCGGCACGCGCCAGTTCGCGTTGCGCGCTTGGCTCGATCCACGCCGGCTCGCCGCACACAACGTTACTGCCAGCGACGTCTACACCGCGCTGTCGGCGAATAACTATCTCGCCGCGGTCGGCACGACCAAGGGTCAGATGGTCAGCGTAGAGCTGACCGCGGGCACCGATCTGCACACGGTCGAGGAGTTCAAGCAGCTCTCGGTCAAGCAGAAGGATGGCGCGATCGTGCGCCTGTCCGACGTCGCCAACGTCGTGCTCGGCGCCGAAGACTACGACGCGAACGTCGCTTTCAGCGGCAAGCAGGCGCTGTTCATCGGCATCAAGGTCGCGCCCGAAGCGAACGTGCTCGACGTGGCCAAGCGTGTGCACGAAACGATGCCCGGCATCGTCGCCCAGCTTCCGGCCGGGTTGCACGGCGAGGTCGTTTACGACTCGACCACGTTCATCCGCTCCTCGATCAGCGAGGTCGTGCATACGCTGGTCGAAGCGCTGATCATCGTCACCCTGGTGATCTTCCTGTTCCTCGGTTCGCTGCGCGCGGTAGTCATCCCGGTGATCGCGATGCCGTTGTCGTTGATCGGCACGTTCTTCATCATGCTGGCACTTGGCTACTCGATGAACCTGCTGACCCTGCTCGCGTTGGTGCTTGCGATCGGCCTTGTCGTCGACGACGCGATCATCGTCGTCGAGAACGTCGACCGGCATATGAAGGAAGAGGGCAAATCGCCGTTCCAGGCCTCGTTGCTCGCCGCGCGCGAGCTGGCCGGGCCGATTCTCGCGATGACGGTGGTGCTGGTCGCGGTCTACGTGCCGATCGGTTTCCAGAAAGGTCTGACCGGCGCGCTGTTCAGCGAATTCGCGTTCACTCTCGCCGGCGCGGTCACCGTGTCCGCGGTCGTCGCGTTGACTCTGTCGCCGATGATGTGCGCGAAGTTCTTCAAGGCCGAGCAGGAAAGCAATCGCTTCGTGCAGACGATCGACCGCGTGTTCGAGCGCGTTCGTCACGGCTATGAGCGTCTGTTGCGCGGCGCGCTCACGTCGTGGAGCGTGATCGTGGTGATGGGCGTGCTGTTGTTCGGCGCGACCATGCTGCTCGGCATGACCGCGCAGTCCGAACTGGCGCCCGAGGAAGACCAGGGCTTCCTGTTCTACTCGCTCAACGGCCCGCCGAACGCGACGTCGCAGCAGATGCTGCAGTACACCTCGCAGATGTACGACATCGGCAGCAAGCTGCCCGAAACCGACATGATGTTCCAGATCACCCAGCCGGGTACGGGCTTCGGCGGCATTGCGTTCAAGCCGTGGGAAGAGCGCTCGAAGACCGCGCACACCCTGCAGCAGGAACTGCAGGAGCTGTGGGCGAAGATCGCCGGCGGCCAGGTGTTCGTGTTCGCGCTGCCGGCATTGCCGGGTGCGCAGGGCGCGCCGATCCAGGTCGTGATCAAGACCACCGAGCCGTTCCAGAACCTCAACGAAGTGGTCCAGTCCGTGCTGAAGAAAGCGCAGGACTCGGGCAAGTTCTGGTTTATCGACGCGGACCTCAAGATCGACAAGCCGCAATCGACGGTGACGATGGACCGTGACCTGATCACGACGCTCGGCCTGACTCAGCAGGACGTCGGCGGCGCGCTCGGCGCGGCGCTCGGCGGCGGCTACGTCAATTACTTCTCGATCGCCGGACGTTCGTACAAGGTGATCCCGCAGGTGTTGCAGGCCGACCGCCTCAATCCCGACCAGGTGCTCGACTACTACGTGCGTGCGCCGAACGGCTCGGTGATTCCGGCGTCGACTGTTGCCGGCGTGAAGCACGAAGTCGTGCCGCGTTCGATCAACCACTTCCAGCAGCTCAACTCGACCACGATCCAGGGCGCCAGCAGCATGTCGCAGGGCGAGGCGTTGCAGTTCCTGCGCGATGCGGTGCTCGAGGCGGCGCCTAGCGGTTACAGCGTCGACTATGCGGGTCCGTCGCGCCAGTTCGTGCAGGAGTCGGGCGGCTTCGGCACGACCTTGCTGTTCGCGGTGATCATCGTGTTCCTCGCGCTCGCCGCGCAGTTCAATTCGCTGCGCGACCCGATCGTCATCCTCGTCTCGGTGCCGATGGCGCTGTTCGGCGCGCTGATCTTCGTCAACCTGATTTCGAGCCTGAACATCTACACCCAGGTCGGTCTCGTCACCTTGATGGGCCTCGTCTCGAAACACGGCATCCTGATCGTCGAGTTCGCCAACGAATCGCAGCGCGCAGGCATGAACAAGCTCGAAGCGATCCAGCATGCGGCCGGCGTGCGTCTGCGTCCGATCCTGATGACGACCGCGGCGATGGTGCTCGGCGTGCTGCCGCTCGTGATCGCCTCCGGTGCGGGTGCGGCGGGTCGCTTCGCGATGGGTCTGGTGATTTCGACCGGCCTCGCGATCGGCACCCTGTTCACCCTGTTCGTGGTGCCGGCGTTCTACATGATGATCGCGGCCGATCACCACGCCGAAGCGGCGAAGGATGTCGGCAAGGATCTCGAAGAAGCGGAGCCGGCAACGGCTTGATCGCTATCACGCCCGTCATTCCGGCTGCTTCGGCGGTCGGAATGGCGGGCTTTTTTTTGGCCCGTGCTTTGAACGCGGACCGGTTTTTCAGAGTTTGATGTACCAGCGCCGCCGGTCCATCCAGAACACGATCGCCCACCACAGCGCGACGAATGCGATGGCGAATGCCAGCGATGCTGCGTTCGGGCCGGCGAGCGGAACGATCCAACTCGCGAATACACGATCGTAGATCGGCTGCTGCAAGCCAAGCGCCGGCAACAAGATTTGCATCAGCTCCGAGCCCGCGTAGGCGGCAATCGCGTTGACGCCGAAGCGGCGGCCGAGCGCCGGCCAGCCGCGCAGATCGACGGCAACGTGGAAGGCCAGCAGCGCCAGTGTCGACCAACCCGCGCACCAGAGTGCGAACGACGGCGTCCACAGATTCTTGTTGAACGGCAGCGAATACGACCACAGCCACGCGGCCAGTACGGCCACTACACCGGCGACGAACAGATGCGTACGCTGTTCGCGACGCAGCCATATGGAGGCATAGAGGCCGAGCAGGCTGGTCGCGAGCGAAGGCAGGGTGCCGATCAGCCCTTCGGGATCGTGACCGCGGCCGCTCGCCGCGTCGATCGAATACACGGTCGGCCCGAACACGGCGCTGTCGATGCGGCTGACGATATTGTCCCACGGTGCAAGCGTGCTGCCCGCAAGCAGCAGGGCCCAGTAGCCGAGCAGCAGCACTGCGGCGGCGATCCACCAGAGGCGTGGCTTGCCCCAGATCGCGAACGCGGCCGTCGCGGCGAAGCACAGGCCGATTCGCTGCAGCACACCCGGAATGCGCCAATGCGCGCCCGGCAAGAGCCACGCGGCGAGCAGATTGATCGCAAGGCCGAGTGCGACGATGCGCAGCGCGCGCCACAAGGCGGCGCGGAACAAGGCGTGCGCATCGCCGCCCTGTTCGACGCGCGGCACGATGCCGAGGCCGACCGAAGTGCCCATCACGAACAGAAAAAACGGGAAGATCAGATCGGTCGGCGTGCAGCCGTGCCACGCTGCGTGTTCGAGCGGCGCGTAAACGTGATCCCAGTCGCCGGGATCGTTGACCAGCAACATCGCCGCGACCGTGCAGCCGCGCAGTGCATCGAGCGACAGCAGACGCGCCGCCGGCGCGTTCACGGGCCGGGCACCAGCCGCACCGAGTCGATCACGTGCAGGGGATTGTGCTTGCCGCTCGCGAAGCGCAGGCAGAGATCGTGCGCACCCGTCCGCGGCGGCAGAGCGAGATCGAATTCGGCGCCGTTCGGTCGTGCGAGCAGGGACGCGATCGGAGCGACTGCGAGCAGTTCGCCGTCGCAGCGATCGAGGTGCACCTGCAGTTCGCCCGCGGGATACCTCTCCGGCTTGTGCTCGACGACTTGCTTGATGTCCTTCCACAGCTGGAAGTTGTACGGCAGGCTCGCCGCGGAAATTTCGATGCGTGCGATGCCGTCGAGATCGGCGTGGCGCCACACCCAGCACGGTTCGAAGATATCGACCGCATACACTTTGTCGGGCGCACCGCCGACCGGTGCCGGCAGATTCAGCGGCAGGCCGGGCTTGGCGCGGCACGAGGCGAGTTCCGCCGAACTGCGTTCGAGCAGAGCCTGCGCATCGAGCTTGCGCACACGCGCATCGGCCAACGCAATGCCGCGCTCGAATGCCGTGGCACGGATTTCTCCGTGCGCGGGCGTCTTGAACGGCGCCTGATACAAAGTCGATTGCGGCGTCGGCGCATTGCCGTCGAGCGTATAGCGGATCTGGCCGAAGGCGATCTGGTTCGACATTTCGATCCCGACTTGCTTCGTCTTCGCGTCGTAGTCGCGGCGGATATCGACGGCGAACGGCGTCTGCGCGTAGCCGAGACCGAGCACACGATAGCGCTCGGTCTGCGTGACAAGACGTTCGAGGAAACCATGCCAGTCGTGCGTCGATGCGGGCGACCAGAGCACTTCGGCGAGCGCGGCGGCGCGCGGATAGGCGGCGCGCGTCACGCTGTCCGGCGTCGACAGATACTCGCTCCACAGGTTGGCCTGGGCGCCGAGCACGTGCTTGTCTTCGTCCGCGCTGAGTTCTTTCGGGATCGGATTGAAGTCGTAAACGCTCTTCAAAGTGATCGGATCGGGACGACCCGCAGGTTCTTCGGCGAGATCGGTCGGCAGATGATTGAAGTAGAGATCGGGATCGGGCGACAGCACGACGTCGTGGCCCTGTTTCGCCGCCTCGACCGCGCCCTTGACGCCGCGCCACGACATCACTGTGGCTTGCGGCGGCAGGCCGCCTTCGAGGATTTCGTCCCAGCCGATCAGCTTGCGTCCGTGCGCGGCGAGGAACTTCTCGATGCGCTTGACGAACCAGCTCTGCATTTCCATCTCGTTGTGCACGCCGAGCGCGCGCATGCGCTGCTGCACGCGCTTCGACGCCTGCCACTGATCCTTGGCCGCTTCGTCGCCGCCGACGTGGATGTACTGCGACGGAAACAGCGCCATCGTCTCGGTCAGCACGTTCTGCAAAAAGGTAAAAGTGGAATCTTCCACATTGTAGAGATAGGTGTGCACGCCCCAGTCGGGCGACACGCCGGGATTCTTTCCGGTGACGCCGAGCTGCGGATACGCCGCGATCGGCGCCTGCGCATGGCCGGGCATCTCGATCTCGGGCACGATCGTGACGCGGCGAGCCTGTGCGTAAGCGACGATGTCGCGGATCTGTTCCTGCGTGTAATAGCCGCCGATGCGCACCGGTTTGCCGTTGGCATCCTTGGGATTGCCGGCCGGCGTGCGCCAGGCGCCGATCTCGGTCAGCTTCGGATACTGCTTGATCTCGATGCGCCAGCCCTGGTCGTCGGTCAGGTGCCAGTGCAACACGTTGTATTTGTGCAGGGCCATCCAGTCGATGAATTGCTTGACGTATTCGGGCGGCTGGAAATGCCGCGCCGAGTCGAGCATCAGCCCGCGCCACTTGAAGCGCGGCTGGTCCTGGATATGCAGATTCGGAATGCGGGCTGGGCCGGAGGTTTTGCCGTCGAGCGTGAGCAATTGCCACAACGTCGTCGCGGCGTTGAAGGCGCCGTGACCCGAGGACGTGCCAATCGTGATGCCCTTGTCAGTGACGTCGAGATAGTAGTCTTCGTCGTGTTCGTTGCCGTCGGGCGGCGGCTTCAGCAGGAATATGTCGATCCCCGGATCGCTGCTGAAATTCGATCCCGTTTTTTTCAGGTCGAAGGTTTCCACCTTCAGATGCAATCCGCGCGTGCGCAGTGCAATGTCGCGCAACCATTCCGCAGCCGCGATGGCCTCGGGCTCCGACGATTGCACGCGCAGCGCCGCGCCGTCGCGCAGTTCGAAGTAACCGGGTTTGCGCTGCAGCGAATACGGCGCAGGGATGATGGAAAGCGGAATATTGTCGTTCGCGGTGGCCGAAACGGTAGCCGTCGGCTCGGTCTTGGGCGGCGCGGGATTCGGGCTGCGGCAATTGACCAGCGTCAACGTCAGCAGAAGTCCCATCGCGTAGAGAATTTTGTGCGCAAGGCGCGGCATGTCCTGCATGGTGCTGCGCTCGTTCAAACGATGCTCGATCATACCGTTCTTCTTTTGGCGGACAAAAAAGCGGGCCTCGAATGACACAAGGCCCGCAACGGCTGGAGAACGCCTTGAAAGGGATTGCGCCCGGCGGAGGCCGGTCCCGGCTCCCGTTGCCGGGAGCGGGACTTCTTCTTGCAGGGCTTAGAACTTGAGGCGCAGATTGACGTAGTACTGGCGTCCGTTCGTGTAGATCGCGTACGGCTGTTTGCCGAGCACCGGGTTCTGCGTGTAGTACTTGATCTTCGGGTCGTTGAGGTTCAGCGCGTCGAGCGTGACCGTCGCCCAGTCGTTGACCTTGAAGCCGAACGCCGCGGCGAGGTTGCCGATGCCCTGTTGGAAGTAGCTGTCCGAACGGCTCACCCCCGCGTAGAACGAGGAACGGTACGTATAGGTCAGGCGTGCGCTGAAACGGTCGTCCTCGTAGTAGCCGGACAGATTGACCGTGTTCTTCGACGCGCCCTGCAGCCACGGCCGGTCGGTGTCGTTGGCGTGGCCGTTGGCGTAGGTGTAGTTCAGCGCGACGCCGAAGTTTTCACCGATCGGCTGGATGTAGTTCAGCTCGACGCCCTTCATGCTGCCGCCGACGTTGCTCGGCACGCTGACCTTGTAGTCGACGAACACATCGTGTCCCGCGTTCTGACTCGCCTGCACGTCCTTGTAAGTGCGCACTTGGTTGGCGAAGTTCACGTAGTCCTTCAGGTCCATCGTGTACACGCCGGCCGACAGCAGGCCGCGCGGCGCGAAGTACCATTCCAGCGCGGCGTCGAAGTTGGTCGAGACGATGGGCCGCAACTGCGGATTGCCGCCGCTGCCCGTGTGAGTCAGGTCGTCGAGCGAGACCGAGCCGGCGAGAGCCGAGTAGTCGGGGCGCGTCAGCGTCTGCGACACAGAGAAGCGGGTGATGAGGTCCTGGGCGAGCTCGAACTTGAAGTTCGCGCTCGGCAGGAACTTGCCGTCGGAGTTGCTGTAGTTGCTCGTGTAGTACGGGCCGAAGGCCGAGCCGGTGAACGGCCCGCCGACGGTGTACTTCTCCGGCGTCGTCGTGTTGTAGTTGATGTCCTGATCGGTGTTGACGTAGCGCACGCCGGCGTTGGCGCTCCAGCGGTCGCCGGTGAAGTTGGCTTGCAGATACACCGCCGTGTCCTTTTCTTCGACGCGGTAGATGTTCTGCCAGTTGAAGCGCTGCACCGGATCGCGATTGGCGAACTTGCGGTTGAACTCGGCGAGCTGCTCCGGCGTGAGATACCAGGCGATCGGGAAACTGCCGCCGATGGTGCTCGGGAAGTCGCCCGGGTAGCGCTGGAACGAGCCCGGCAGGTTCGCCGGATTGGTCCAGTCGCCGGTCGGGCCCTGGCCGATGTCGCTGCTGTTTTCGCGCGTGTGCTTGGCGTAACGCACGCCGAAGTCGAGCGAAGACAGCACGCTGTTGTCGAACGCCAGCTCGCCGTCGGCCTGCAGCCAGTTTTCCTTGTCGGTGACGTGAATGTTCTGGTCGCCGAAGATCCAGCCCTGGCCGAGCTGCACGTTGGAAGGCGTGGTGTTGTCGCCGCCGAGATTCCAGTTGATCGGACGGCCGAGGCCCTGCATCTGCCAGCTCGCGCCAGCGCCGGCCTGGGTGCCGACTTCGAGGACGTTCTGTTCAGGGCTGTCGCCCTTGCCCTTGGTCGTGCCGACTTGGCCGGTGAAGCTGAGATGGTCGTTCGTGCGCCACTTCGCTTCCGCGGTGAGGAACTGGGTCTGCGAAGACGCGCCGGGGCGCGAGATCATGTCGTAGACGCCGTAGGAGTCGGTGCTGCCCGGCACCGGCGCGAAGTTGGCCGCGGTGATCAGGTTGCCGTCGACTTTGTAGCTCTGCAGGCCGGCGCCGCTCTTCATGAACGAGTGGCTGCCCCATTCCATGTAGTTGCGGTTGTAGTTGTCGGCCTTGAGTTTGGAGAAGAAGCCGTTGAGGTCGAACGAAAGGTCGTCGGTAGGCTTGTACTGGATGTCGAACACGCCGCCTTTGCGTTCGCGTTTCTGGGTGAAGTACACCGAGCCGATTTCGTCGGGATAGTACTTGCCGGCGAGATCCGGGTGGTCCTTGGCGATCTGATCGGTAGCCTGGATCTGCTGATAGCCGTTGACCACTTCCTGGCCGTTGCGCTGCAGGCTGCGCTTCTCGTAGAACGCCTGGAACATCACGCCGAATGTGTTGTCCGCATTCTTCCAGTTGACCAGGCCGGAGAACTGCGGCTCGGTGTCGCCGGGCAGATCGGAATAGACGCCGCCGACGCTTGCCTCGACGGTGAGCGGCTTCGAGTATTCGAGCGGCTTGCGCGTGCGGATGTCGACCGTGCCGGCGGCGCCGCCTTCAACGATCTTCGCTTCGGACGATTTGTGTACGACAAC
Source organism: Rudaea sp. 3F27F6 (assembly GCF_005503555.1). GTDB lineage: Bacteria > Pseudomonadota > Gammaproteobacteria > Xanthomonadales > Rhodanobacteraceae > Rudaea. Next base: position 77,944 of record NZ_SCNG01000006.1, on the reverse strand, counting down.
TTCGCTGACGATCTCCGACGGCAGCAGCAGGTAGCTGACGCTGCGGCCGATCGTCTGCACCTGACTGAGCACGAACCAGTCGCCCGTACCGACGCTGTGGCCGTTGATCAAGGTCTGGGTGAGACTCGGCGCGGTACCGCGGATGGAGACGCGGTCGTTTTCGTCGAAGCCGCCTTCGCTCGCGGACGCGCTGGCGATGTTGATGCCGGGCAGGCGCTGCAGCGAGTCGGCGACGTTCTTCGCCGGCAGCTTGCCGACGTCTTCAGAAGTCACGATTTCGACGTGCGAGTCGTACGCCTGCTTCAGGCGCAGCGAGGCTTCTTCCGTGTTGCGGATGCCGGTGACGACGACGGTGCCGAGTTCTTCGGCGGTCTTCTTGGAGTCGGCCGGTGCTTGTTGCGGATCGACTGCCGGCGCTGCCGGATCGGCGGCGTAGGCGAACGCACTGGCGTATAGGCTTGCCGCGATACTCGCCGCAAGCAGAGTTTTTCTGGATTTCATCGGTGGCCCTCTCAATGGTGTGTATGGTCAGGAAGACTTGGCGTAGCCGCATCTCCAGCTCTTTTCCACTTATTTGCATTTTTTATTTTTATACGTGCGTCCCGCACCGATTTTTGCTCCCGTGTTCTCTGTCCGCGCGCGGCGGAGCCATTCAGCGTTTTCCTTCTTCGTATTCGTGATCGAGGAACCAGTGCGCCGCGCCGGTCACGCCGAGCTGGCCGTGGTCGATCAGGTGCACGGGCACGCGTTCGAGCACCTCGCGCAGCGCACCCTTGTCGCTCAGGCGCGCGGCGAAGCCGCTGTCGCGCAGCAGCGGCGCAATCTGCGGCAGCACGCCGCCGGCGAGATAGACGCCGCCGTAGGCGCCGAGCAGCATCACCAGATCGCCGATCAGACTGCCGAACCAGGCGCAGAACAGTTCGACGGTTTCCAGTGCGAGCGCATCGCTCTGTGCGAGCGCCGCGGCAGTGATCTGCGCGGGCGACTCGAACTGCGCATGCGCGGCGCGCAGTGCGCAAAGCGTGCGGTACAGGGCGAGCATGCCGGGGCCGGAGAAAATCTGTTCGCTCGGCACGTGTGCCGAACCGTTGCCGAGCCGGCGCAGGATTTCGAGTTCGAGTTCGGTGCGCGCGGCGAGCGCCGCGTGGCCGCCTTCGGTGGCGAGAATGCCGGGACGCGTAAGGTCTGCGCCCGGAATCAACACGGCCGCGCCGAGTCCCGTGCCGGGGCCGACGACCAGTCGCGGCTGGGTGTGATCGATCGCGCCGCGTCCGGCGATCGGCGTAGATCCCGCCGTGCCCTGGAAGTGAGCGGCGTAGGCGACCGCCTTGAAGTCGTTGACGAGCACGATGCGGTCGAGGCCGAGTTCGCTGCGCAGGCGCGAGATCGACACGCGCCACGGCAGGTTTGCATTGATCAGATCGTCGCCGCGCAGCAGTCCGGCGCAGGCGATGCAGGCGTGAGCCGCGACCGGGCCGCCGACCGTATTGGTGAATTCGCGCAGGATGTCGTGCAGGCTGGCGTAGTCGGCACAGGCGAACTTGCGGTACTGCAGGATGCTCAGGCGGTCGCGGCCGTTGGCCGAATCCGGTCCGGGGCGGACGAGGCCGATGCGCGCATGTGTCCCGCCGACGTCGGCGGCGAGGAACGGCGCGCGTGCGCTGGGCGCTGCATACGCAGGCTGCGCTGGCTGATCGACGAATTGCGGACTTGCGCCTTGCATCGTGTACAGCTTCCCCGCTTCAGGACTGAAACGTTTCGGAGTGCGCTCCGAAATCCCCTTGTATCTGCCGACAGTGATCGAATCCCATCAGTCGCGGCGGAGTTTCCAGCATGATGACAACGTTGTCAACAATGTGTGACAAAATTTGTTTTCAGCGTGGATATCGGGTGAGAATGGCTTTGCAGAGCCAAATTTCCGTATATTCGCCAATGACAACGATACGAAAATTGAAAATTTTGTGACGCGCATAACGGTATCGAGCCAACAATCTCGCAGGCGGCTCGGCGAAGACGGCAGCGATAGCGGGCGCGAACTGCGCTAAGTCGTCGCGGGCCACGCCATGCGGCGATATTTCAACTGGTCGCGAAATGGCTTTCCGGCGACAATGAGACGAGGACAATGCAGATGGGACAAACGACGCTGGATACGACCCGCAAACGCAGCGCCACGATCAAGGACGTCGCGCTGCGCGCGAAGGTGTCGTTGAAGACCGTGTCGCGTGTCGTCAATCAGGAGCAGTCGGTGCTCGAATCGACGCGCAAGCGCGTCGAGCGCGCGATTGCCGAGCTCAACTATCAACCCGATCAGTCCGCGCGCAGCCTGCGCAGTGCGAAGTCGTACACGCTCGGCATGGTCTACGACAACCCGAACGCGTACTACGTCATCGCGATGCAGAACGGTGTGCTTTCCGTCTGCCGCGAGACCGGCTTCGATCTCAACATCCATCCCTGCGACTCGAATTCGCCCGAGCTGGCCGAAGAACTGCGCGAACTGGTGCAGCGTTCGCGTCTGGCCGGCCTCGTGCTCGCGCCGCCGATGTCCGAGCGCATGGAATTGATCCATTTCCTTGCGACGAACAAGATCAAGTTCGTGCGCATTCTGTCCGCGGCGGAAGATCCGCGCGACGGTTTCCCCTGCGTCTTCGTCGACGACCGCGACGCCGCCTATGCGGTGACCGAGCATCTGATCCAGCTCGGCCATCAGCGCATCGGTTTTCTCTGGGGCGGCAAGGCGCACCGTTCCAGTCCCGAGCGTTATCAGGGCTATGAGGATGCGCTCAAACACTACGGCATTGCGCTCGACAAGGCGCTGATCGTCGAAGGCGATTATTCGTTCGACGATGGCTTCCGCGGTGCACGCAGGCTGTTGGCGCTCAAGTCGCCGCCGACCGCGATCTTCGGCTCGAACGACGAAATCGCCGCGGGCGTGCTCGCTGCGGCCAAGGCGGCGAACCTCAATGTGCCGTTCGACCTGTCGATTGCCGGCTTCGAGGACAGCCCGTTCTCGCGCCAGTGCTGGCCTGCGCTGACCACCGCCAAGCAAGCGACCGAGGACATCGCGCGGCGCGCGACCGAGCGCCTGATCGCCGAGCTAAAACATGGGCGTCATGCCGAGCAGAGCATCGACAATGTCGGCTTCAGCCCGACCCTCGTGATCCGCGGCTCGACCGCGCCGGTGCGGCCCTCAGGAGGGCAGGCAAAGTAAACTTTTTTTCATTTGCCTGACGGTGGGGGCGTCGATAGGTTCCAGACAGGGGGCAGATAGCTACTGGGGAGTGTCATGAAAGGAATTGCGATAGGGGTTCTTGCCGCCACGGCTGCCCTTTCTTCGCCTGCTGTGAGGGCGATGCACTTGAACCCGAACGGCCTGGGTCAAGTACTCGTCTATCCGTACTACACGGTCAACAACGGCTACGCCACATTCTTCACGATCACCAACACAACCGACCAGGGTAAAGCGCTCAAGGTGCGCCTGCTCGAAGGCTACAACGGCCGTGACGTGCAGGACTTCAACGTCTATCTGTCGCCAAACGACTATTGGGTCGGCGCGGTGGTCGATTCCGGAAACGGCGGCGCAGCGATCTTCACCAACGACAATAGCTGCACGGTGCCGAAGCTGCCGAGAACGTCGGCAACAGCGTTGGCGCTGACGACCGCGAACTTCGACGGCACGGGCACACAAGGCGCGGATGGCGGGCCGACCGATGTCTCGCGCACGCGCGAAGGGCATATCGAAATCATCGAAATGGGTACGGTAGCCAATCCGAGTGCGACCTTGAGCGCCATCACTCACGTACAGGGTGTGCCCACCGATTGCCCGAGCATCGTCAATGCCTGGGGAAACGGCGGTCAATGGACGCTCGACGCGAGCAAGGACATCGGTCCTCCGTCGGGCGGACTGTTCGGCAACGGCGTGATTCTCAATGTCGACAAAGGCACCGTGTTTTCCTACGGGGCTGATGCCATCGCCCAGTTCTATGCGCGCGGTGATCGCGGCGAGCACAGTGGCCCGCAAGCACTGACGCCGAATATTTCGAGCGCCACTTCGCTGACCGCCGATGTTTATACCGACGACGGGCCCTTGTCGCTGACCTATGCGCGGCCCGTCGATGCGGTCTCCGCCGTGTTCATGGCCGACAAGATCCAGAACGAGTTCTGGTCGTTGCAGAGTATCGGCGCGACATCGGAGTGGGTGATCACTTACCCGACGAAGCGGTTCTACGTGGATCCCTATTGGGTGACGGGAGCAGTGCTGCCGCCGTTCGATCAGAAATTTGTAGGCAATAGTTCTTATAGCCCCATTGACACGGATTTTTTCGATCGCGAAGAAGCTATCCAAGGCAAGATCTACTTCTCGGTAGGGTCTTTGGGGGGCGACGGGCTATTGATGTACGAAACACAGGTGCCGATTTTTAGGCAACCGCCGGCTGCACAATCTTTTTTGCTCGGGTCTCGTCTCGTCGCGGGATCTGTCGGTGGCATCGAGTTCGACAACGGTTGGGCGCGATTCGATTTGGCTCCGACCGTCGCGCCGAGCCATCGTCTCGTTGCCACTAATGGCAACGTGCTTCTCGGACAGCCGGTGACCGGCTTCTGGGTCAATCAGTTGATCAACGGCAATGCCGACGGAAAAGGCGTGCTGGCGAACTATACGGCGCTGTATCCGCACAAACTGCACGTCGCTTGCCAGCGTGCCGACGGCACGCCTTGTTCTTGAGCCGGGGAGAAGATCATGAAACGGAATCTCGGTACTTTTTTCTTCGGCGCTGCGGCGAGTCTCTGCGCGCCCGCAGCAATGGCGATGTATCTCAACCCGTATGGAGCGGGGCAGGTGCTCGTCTATCCGTATTACACGGTCAACGGCGGCTACGCGACGTTCTTCGCCGTCTTCAATACGACCAATCAAGGCAAGGCGATCAAGGTGCGCCTGCTCGAAGGCTACAACGGCCGCGACGTGCAGGATTTCAATCTGTATTTATCGCCGGATGACTACTGGGTCGGCGCGGTGGTCGACTCCGGAAACGGCGGAGCGGCGATCTTCACCAACGACAACAGTTGCACGGTGCCGAAATTGCCAAGAACGTCGGCGACGGCGTTGGCTCTGACGACGGCCAATTTCGACGGCAGTGCGATGCAAGGCAAGGATGGTGGCCCGACCGATGTCTCACGCACACGCGAAGGGCATATCGAAATCATCGAAATGGGAACGGTGACTGGGCCGAGCGCGACTTTGAACGCGATCACTCATGTTGAAGGCGTTCCGGCCGATTGCGCGAGTGCGGTCAATGCCTGGGCGGCCGGCGGTCAGTGGGTTGCCGATTCGACCAAGGACATCGGTCCGCCTACGGGTGGCTTGGTCGGCAACGGCATGGTTCTCAATGTCGCCAACGGTACGGTGTTCTCTTATGGTGCCGATGCGATTGCACAGTTCTATGTCAAAGACGGCCGCGGCGAGCACAGCCGGCCGGATGCGCTTACGCCGAATGTCTCGAATGCGACCTCGTTGTCCGCGGACGTCATGACCGATGCCGGCCGACTGACGCTGGCTTTCGCGCGTCCCATCGATGCCGTATCCGCTGTGTTCATGGCGAACGAGATTCACAACGAGTACTGGACTTCGAACAGCGTGGCGGCCGCATCGGAATGGGTGATCACCTATCCGACCAAGCGTTTCTATGTCGATCCCTACTACATCAACGGTGCCGTGCGGCCGCCGTTCGAGCTTGCCTTCTCGAAGGCGCTCGGCGGGACGTCAGGAAGTGCGATACGTGCAGCCATCTTCGATCGCGAGGAAGGGCAGAACACACCGGAGATCGTCACCTTGCCTCCGGTCTGGGGCAAAGGCTTGTTCTATGAAACGCAGGTGGCGACTTTTGGCCAGCAGCAATCCGCCTCCCAGATCGTTGCGTCGAGGCTGGTTACGGCGAATTTCCAGATTCCGGATGCAGAAAACGGGTGGGCGAAATTCGATCTCGCAATGCCGGAAGCAACGACTCATCGGCTTGCGGCAGTAAATGGCAACGTGCTGATCGGCCAACCAGTAACCGGCTTCTGGATCAACCAACTCATCAATGGCGACGCGGGCGGAAAAGGCGTGCTCGCCAACTACACGTCGCTGTACCGGCACAAACTGCATGCCGCCTGCTTGAGCGCCGACGGCACGCCCTGTTCTTAGCGTTCCCCTCGCTATCGGTCAGGCCGTCGCTTTCAACGCCGCGGCCGCCCGCGCCAGTTCTTCGACTTTCTTCCAGTCGCCGGCCTTGAGCAGTTCGGCCGGACTCAGCCAAGTGCCGCCTACGCAGACAACGTTCGGGCTGGCGAGAAAGTCGGGCGCGGTGTTCTCGCGGATGCCGCCGGTCGGGCAGAACTTGATCGCGGGCAGCGGCGAAGCCCATGCCTTGATCAGATTGACGCCACCGGCCGGGACGGCCGGAAAGAATTTCTGGTAGCGATAGCCGCGCTCGAACAGCTTCATCGCTTCGGACGCGGTGGCCGCGGCAGGCAGCCATGGCAGCAGGCTCGCGTCGGCGGCGGCGAGCAGCGCGTCGGTCGCCCCGGGCGATACGGCGAAACGCGCGCCGGCGCGTTCGGAAGCCTTCAGATCGTTCGGCGTGAGCACCGTGCCCGAACCGACCACGGCGCTTTCGACTTCGCCGGAGATCGCGCGGATCGCATCGAGCGCGACCGGTGTGCGCAGGGTGATTTCGATCGCGGGGATGCCGCCGGCGACAAGCGCTTTCGCCAGCGGCACGGCCGCGGCGAGATCTTCGATCACGACGACGGCGACCACGGGCGCGAGGCGCAGGGTTTTCTCGACTTCAGCTTGTTTCTTTTCGATGGGGGTGGTCATCTACGAACTCCAAAAAAATTCGGACGCGGATCAACACGAAGGGACACGGAGAAAAGCAGAGAGCCGTAAATCAAAATGGTTTCTGCATCCGTCCATGTTCATCCGCGTTTATCCGTGTCGAAATACGCTTTTCATCAATTGAACACACAAGCGCCCGCATCGGAGGCGCCGACCGTATCACGGAACAATGAAAACAATTCGCGGCCAAGGCCGACGTGATGCGAGGCCAAGTTGTCGGCGCTTGCCGGCTGCCGCGCGGAAAAAGTCGCCGCATCCACTTTGACTTCGAGCGTGCCGGCGTTCGCATCGAGACGAACGACGTCGCCGTTGCGGATTTTGGCGATCGCGCCGCCCGCAGCGGCTTCGGGCGTCAGATGGATCGCCGCAGGCACCTTGCCCGAAGCGCCCGACATGCGTCCGTCGGTGACGAGAGCGACCTTGAAGCCGCGGTCCTGGAGCACGCCGAGCGTCGGCGTCAGCTTGTGCAGCTCGGGCATGCCGTTGGCACGCGGGCCCTGGAATCTCACCACGGCGATGAAATCGCGGTCGAGTTCGCCGCGCTCGAAGGCAGCCTTCACGTCGTCCTGTTCGTCGAACACGATCGCGGGCGCTTCAATCACCGCGCGTTCGGGTGCGACCGCGGAGATCTTGATTACGGCGCGGCCCAGATTGCCGTCGAGCGCTTTCAAGCCGCCGTCGGGGCGGAACGGATTCGCGGCGGGGCGCAATACGGTTTCGTCGTAGCTGGCCGGCGCGACTGGCACGTAGTCCAGTTTCTTTTCGGTATCGAGCAGGGCGTGCTTGCGGTAGCCGTCGAGGCCGGTGCCGTTGACGGTGAGCACGTCGGCATGGACCAGACCCGCATCGAGCAATTGCGCGATCAGGAAGTTGAGGCCACCTGCGGCGTGGAATTGGTTCACGTCGGCCTTGCCGTTCGGATAGACGCGCGCGAGCAGCGGCACGGCGTTCGCGATCGCGTCGAAATCTTCGAGCGTGATGACGATGCCGGCGGCGCGCGCGATCGCGACGATGTGCAAGAGCAGATTCGTCGAACCGCCCGTCGCATGCAGGCCGGCAATGCCGTTGACGACTGCGCGCTCGTCGACGATGCGGCCGATCGGCGTGTACTCGGCGCCGAGTGCGGTGATCGCGGCAGCGCGTTCGACAGCAGCGACGGTCAGCGCATCACGCAACGCACTGTCCGGCGCGACGAAGCTGGCTCCGGGCAGATGCAGGCCCATCAGCTCCATGAGCATCTGATTGGAGTTCGCCGTACCGTAGAAGGTGCAGGTGCCGGGTGCGTGGTAAGAAGCCGCCTCGGCTTCGAGCAATTCTTCGCGGTTGGCTTTGCCTTCGGCATAAAGCTGGCGCACCTTCGACTTGGTGTCGTTGCTGATGCCGCTCGGCATCGGTCCTGACGGCACGAAGATCGAAGGCAGGTGGCCGAAGGTGAGTGCGCCGATCATCAGGCCCGGCACGATCTTGTCGCAGATGCCGAGGTAGAGCGCGGCGTCGAACATATCGTGCGACAACGATACTGCGGTGGCGAGTGCGATCACGTCGCGCGAAAACAGCGACATCTCCATGCCGGGCTGGCCCTGGGTCACGCCGTCGCACATCGCCGGCACGCCGCCGGCGACCTGCGCGGTCGCGCCGACTGCACGCGCCGCGCGCCGGATCAGCTCCGGATAGCGCTCGTAGGGCTGGTGCGCGGAAAGCATGTCGTTATAGGCGTTGATGATGCCGATGTTCGCGCGCACGTTGGCGCGGATCGTCGCCTTGTCGTCGCTGCCGCAGGCGGCGAAGCCGTGGGCAAGATTGCCGCACGACAGGCGCTTGCGATGCGGGCCGTGCCCCTTCGCGCGGTCGATCTTGTCGAGATAGGCCTCGCGCGTCGCGCGGCTGCGCTCGGCGATGCGGGCGGTGACTTGGGCAATGGCGGGATTCAATGGCATGTCTTCACACCTTCATCTTCTTGCAATCGCATTTGATCGACGATGGATATTCAAGAGCGTTTCGGCCACGGATTACACGGATATGCACGGATAAAGCGAATTGAATTTAAGTGGTTTTTGATCCGTGTTCATCCGTGTAATCCGTGGCCAATAGCTCTTCTTTCACCACTCACGGACACCAAAAGACCTGCAGCGGCGCGCGCGCATTGCGCAGCACAGCGCTGATCGGATAGGCGCGATTCGTCGCGGCGACGTAGCGCGCGGTTTCGAGCACGCTACGCTTGCGTTCGCCTTCGATGTGCAGATAGATCGCGCGGCTGTCGAGAATGGTCGGCAGGGTCAAGGTGATGCGCGGCTCGCCGGCGCTGCGCGCGTGGATCGGCAGGACGATGGCGTCGGTCTTCGGATCGGTGGCGTTGGCAAGTCCGTCGCTGTCCGGGAAGAACGAAGCGGTGTGTCCGTCCTCGCCCATACCGAGCACGAGCGCGTCGAACGGCAGGTCGAGCATGGCGATGCTGGCCGCGATTGTGTGCAGACCTTCTTCGGGCGTTGCCGCCCCGGTTTTGTACAGCGGCACGAAGCGCGCCGCCGCGGCGGCGCCGCGCAGCAGATTCGCGCGCACGAAGCCTTCGTTGGAACGCGCATCGTCCGGTGCGACCCAGCGCTCGTCGACGAGGGTGACGGTGACATTGGCCCAGTCGAGTTTCTGCAGCGCAAGCGCCTGGAAAAAACGCAGTGGGGTCTTGCCGCCGGAGAGCGCGAGCAGGGCATGGCCGCGCGTTTCGATGCCGCGCGCAAGGTCGTTCGCGACTGCCGCGGCGAGCGCGATGGCCAGTTGGGCGCCGTCGGCGTAGCGGTGATAGTCCAATGCGCTCATGCGTCGTTCGTGTCCGAGTCGTGCCAGGTACGGCCGTCGCGTTCGATCAGCGCGACCGAGGCGCTCGGTCCCCAGGTGCCGGCCGTGTACGGCTTGGGCGCTTCGGGGTTGGCCTTCCAGGCGGCGAGGATCGGGTCGATCCAGCTCCATGCGGCCTCGACCTCGTCGCGGCGCATGAACAAGGTGAGATTGCCGCGCACGACGTCGAGCAGCAGGCGCTCGTACGCGTCCGGTTGCGACACGCCGAAGGCTTCGGCAAAGCTCATGTCGAGCGGCACTTCCTGCAGGCGCAGTCCGCCGGGGCCGGGCGATTTGATCATCAGCCACAGCTTCACGCCTTCGTCGGGCTGCAGGCGCAGTACGAGGCGATTCGGTGCGATCGGTCCGGCCGAGGAATGGAAGATCGAATGCGGAATCGAGCGGAACTGGATGACGATCTCGGACACGCGCGTCGGCAGGCGCTTGCCCGTGCGCAGATAGAACGGCACGCCGGCCCAGCGCCAGTTGTCGACTTCGGCCTTGATCGCGACGAAGGTGTCGGTGTGCGAAGAGGGCTTGCCGAGGTCTTCGAGATAGCCGGGCACCGCGCCGCCGTTGCTCGCGCCGGCACGGTACTGACCGCGCACGGTATTGATGATCGCGTTGTTCTGGTTGATCGGCTTGAGCGAGCGCAGCACTTTGAGCTTCTCGTCGCGCACCGCGTCGGCGTCGAGCGAGGCGGGCGCTTCCATTGCGACCATGCAGAGCAACTGCAGCATGTGGTTCTGCACCATGTCGCGCAGTGCGCCGGCGTTGTCGTAATAGGCGCCGCGCTTTTCCAGGCCGACCGTTTCGGCGACCGTGATCTGCACATGGTCGATGCGGCGCGCGTTCCACAGTGGCTCGAACAGCACGTTGCCGAAGCGCAGGGCAAGCAGGTTCTGCACCGTCTCCTTGCCGAGATAGTGATCGATGCGGAAGACGTGCTTTTCATCGAAGGCGCTGGCGACGTCGTTGTTGATGACGGTCGCGCTGGCGAGGTCGCTGCCGATCGGCTTCTCGATGACGACGCGTGCGTCCTCGCCGTTGAGGCCGTGAGCGCGCAGGCGGTCGCAGATCGCGACGAACAGGCTCGGGCTGGTCGACAGATAGAACACGCGCACGCGGCCCGAGCGCGATTTGAGGTCGGTCTCGAATTCGTTCCAGCCCGCGTCTTGCGTCGCGTCGAGACCGAAGTAGTGCACGCTTTCGAGGAAACGATCGACGGTCGCCGGATCGGCCTTCTTCACATGCTCGGCGAGCGCGGCGCGCACGCTGTCGCGATAAGTCTGGTCGTTGTCCTTGGTGCGCGCGACGCCGATGATGCGACTGTCGTTGGGAATCTGGCCGTCGGCGTAGCGGCGGTACAGCGCCGGCAGCAACTTGCGCATGGCGAGATCGCCAGTGCCGCCGAAGATCACGAGATCAAACAGATCGACCACTTTCATTTCTGCCACGGCGCACTCCGGAAGCCTGTTTTGTTTGGAAAATTTGTCCAGTTCGCGAATGATACCACTTTCATACCACTGAATTCCATAGCCGCCGAATAGCCGATTTTCGGGCTGTGGACTCTGTCAAAAATCGGTAATTTGGCAAAAGTGGTATTCCATTGGTATGATGGTGGCATGCAAGCGACTCTGTACGCCGAATATCGCAAACTCGACCGCGGCAGTGAAGCGCAGCGCTCGCTCGCCTATCTGCGCCTGCGCCGCGCGATCCAGAACACGATCGAGTCCGGCGCGTTTCCGCCGGGCCAGGCTTTGCCGAGCGAACGCGATCTGGCGAAAAAGCTCGCGCTCTCGCGCGTCACCGTGCGTAAGGCGATCGGCGGCCTCGTCGAAGAAGGCCTGCTCACTCAGCGTCATGGTGCCGGCACGTTCGTTGCGGAGCGCATCGTCAAATCGTTTTCGCGCCTGACCGGATTCACCGACGACCTGCGCGCACGCGGGCTCAAGCCGCGCGTTAAATTCCTCGAACGCGGCGTCGGCGAAGTCACTCCCGAAGAGGCGATGGCGCTCAATCTGTCGCCGGGTGCCGACGTGATTCGCCTGCGCCGCCTGCGTTTCGCCGACGACAAGCCGCTCGCGGTCGAATCGACGGTCGTGCCTGCGGCGGTCATCGCCGATCCGAACGCGATCAAACTTTCGCTATACGACGCGCTGGAGAAAATCGGCTGCCGTCCCACGCGCGCCTTGCAGCGCCTGCGCGCGGTCGCGCTCGCCGAAGACGATGCCAAGCTGCTCGGCTGCGAGGCGGCCAATCCCGCACTCGCGATCGAGCGCCGCGCGTTTCTCGACGACGGCCGCGTGGTCGAATTCACCACCTCGCTGTATCGCGGCGACGCCTACGATTTCGTCGCTGAGCTGCACGGCGAATAGGCGCCGGGCGATTGCTTTGCGACGAATTCCGGCTACTATCCACGCCTCGAATGACAACGATGTCACGCCCATGCTGAAGCCGAACGAGACCAAGATGTACCACGAGGCCGGCGAGAGCGCCGACGCCGTCGGGCGCCAGTTCGCCGCCAACGATGACATCGTTTTGCGTCTCGTCGAAAAACTCCAGGCGACGCCGCCGCGCTTTATCGTCACTTGCGCGCGCGGCAGCTCCGACCATGCGGCCACGTTCGGCAAATATGTTTTTGAAACCCAGGTCGGCCTGATGACCGCGTCGGCGTCGCCGTCGATCAGCTCGATCTATCACTCGCGGCAGCAGCTCGACGGCGCGCTTTACATCGCGATTTCGCAGTCGGGCGGCAGTCCCGATCTGGTGCGTGCGGCGCAGGGCGCGAAGCAGGCCGGCGCGCACGTGGTCGCCCTGGTCAATGTCGAGGATTCGCCGCTTGCCGCCGTTGCCGACACCGTCGTGCCGGTACGCGCCGGGCCCGAACTCAGCGTGGCCGCGACGAAGAGTTACATCTGCTCGTTGTCCGCCCTCGTGCATATCGCGGCGCGCTGGAAAGGCGACGAAGCGTTGCTCGATGCTTTGCGTGCTACGCCCGCGGCGATGCGCGCGACCTGGGCGATGGACTGGACGCCTCTGGTCGATGGACTGGTCGGCGCGAACAATTTGTTCGTCGTCGGCCGCGGACTCGGACTCGGTGCCGCGCAGGAAGCCGCGCTCAAACTCAAGGAAACCTGCGGACTGCATGCCGAGGCGTTCAGCTCGGCCGAAGTGAAACACGGCCCGATGGCCCTGGTCGGGCGCGATTTCCCGGTGCTGTTCCTGACTCAGCAGGACGAGTCGCTGGCCGGCACGCGCGAAGTCGCCGACGAATTCGCCGGCCGCGGCGCGAAGGTGTGGATCACTTCGAGCGACCCCGGTCAGGCGCATGCGCTGCCGGTCGCCGCTGCGCCGCATCCGGCCTGCGCGCCGTTGATCGCGGTGCAGGGCTTCTACAAGGCGGCGAACGCGCTGGCGATCGCACGCGGGCGCAATCCCGACGTGCCGCCGCATCTCAACAAGGTGACGAGGACGGTGTGATGGTGACCGCGCTGGTCAATTCCAGAGTGCTGCTCGACGACGGTTTTCGTGACGGGCTGGCGGTGCTGATCGAGGACGGCTGCATCGTCGATATCGTTGCTGCGGCCGAAGCGGGCGGACGTGCGCAGCAGACCCTGGATTTGCGTGGCGCCAGTCTCGTGCCGGGCTTTATCGACACCCAGGTCAACGGCGGCGGCGGCGTGTTGTTCAACGACGAGCCGAATGTCGAGGCGGTGCGTCGCATCGCGCATGCGCACCGCCGCTTCGGCACGACCGGCATGCTGCCGACCCTGATCAGCGACGATGCCGCGGTCATGCAGCAGGCGATTGAGGAGGTCGATGCGGCGATCGCGCAGGGCGTGCCCGGTATTCTCGGCATCCATTTGGAAGGTCCGTATCTCGCGCCGGCGCGCAAGGGCGTGCACGACGCGAGCAAGTTCCGCGTGCCCGGCGCAGCCGAGATCGACATGGCTTCTTCGCTGCGCAATGGCAAGACGCTGTTGACCCTGGCGCCCGACCGCGTGCCCGCGGAAGTGATCCGCGAGTTCGTCGCGCGCGGTGTGATCGTCGCCGCCGGCCATACCGCGGGAAGCTACGCGGAAACGCGCGCGGCGCTCGATCTCGGCGTGCGCGGTTTCACTCATCTCTACAACGCGATGACACCATTGACCGGCCGCGAACCCGGCGTCGTCGGCGCGGCGCTCGACGATGCCGCGAGCTGGTGCGGCGTGATCGTCGACGGCCATCACGTGCATGCAGCCTCGCTGCGCGTCGCGCTCGACGCCAAGCCGCGCGGCAAGATTTTTCTCGTCACCGACGCGATGCCGCCGGTCGGTTCGGACAATCCGTCATTTCGCATCAACGGCGAGATCGCCACGGCGCGCGACGGCCTGCTGACGGTGCCGGACGGCACGCTGGCGGGCTCGGTACTCGACATGGCTCAGGCGGTGCGCAATACCGTGGCCTGGCTCGACGTCAGCCTCGACGAAGCGGTGCGCATGGCGTCGACGTATCCGGCGGAGTTCATCGGCCTCGGTGCGAGCCACGGGCGCATCGCGCCGGGCTACGCGGCCGATCTCGTCGCGCTCGACGAGCATTCGCAGGTCAGTGCGACCTGGATCGGCGGCGCCGTCGAAGAGTACGCCTGAGCCTGCGGCTCAATCGACCGGGAAGGGCCCTTCCTCGAACACTTCTTCGTGATAGCCCTTCGCGCCGATCGCCTGCGCGAGCGGGCTGCGGAAATCCTCGTTCGCGCGCAGCCGGTCGAGCACGTAGGCGAAGTCGTAGCGCGGCTCCCAGCCGAGTTCGCGCCGAGCCAGTTCGTTGACGTAGACGCGGTCGATCGAATCGAACATGTGCCAGCCGTGGCGCGCATATTCGTCGGCGTAGTCGGGAAACAGCCGGTGCAGAACGCCGGACGCGTCGTTGCGCAGCTCCGCCAGGTCTGCGCGTGCAAACGGCGTGGTCGCGCTGATGATGTAGCGGCCGAAACCGAGTTGCGGCGCCTTGTCGATCGCGAGCAGATGCGCATCGACGATGTCGGCGACGTCGACGCGGCGGTAGAGGAATTCGTTCGCCTTGATGTTTGCGTCGACGAAGCGGTCGCGCATCTCCTTGTTGTCGTCGGCCTCGGGGAAAAACCGCGAGGTGCGCAGGACGAGGCAGGGCAGGCCGAACTTGCGCCGGAACAACTGACAAAGATTCTCCGCAGCGACCTTGGTGACGCCGTAGATGTTCTTCGGAATCGGCACGACGTCTTCGGTGATCCATGCCGCGGGCGCTCCGGGCGGCGGCGTGAGCGCGTCGCCGAAAGCGCTCGTCGTGCTGGTGTAGATAAAAGACTTCGCCTTCGCGGCGACGGCTTCTTCGAGCAGGTTCAGCGTGCCGCTGATGTTGGTATCGATGAAATCCTGGCGCGCGTGCGTGGCGACGTGCGGCTTGTGCAGCGTCGCCGCGTGCAGCACAGCATCGACGCCGCGCATGCAGTGCCGGACGAAATCGCGGTCGGCGATCGAGCCGACCGCGTCCGTGTACGCCGAAGGCAGGATATCGATACCGACGGTTTCGTGGTTCGAATCGCGCAGGCGGCGCATCAGCGCTTCGCCGAGATGGCCGCTGCTGCCGGTGACAAGAATTTTCATGCGATCGAGAAACGTTGGGAGGCGGGCGATGCGGATCAGAATCGATGCGCGCGAATAAGGCAACAGGGTTCGATCTTGGGTTTGCGTTTTTGCGGAACCGATCCGCTTTTCTGCGCTCTCGACTGCATAAGGATTCGAGAGCGGGGCTGCCGCATCGGTTTACGCGTTGTGATCCTGGTACCACGCGGCCGCGCCGATCAGGCCGAGCTGGCCGTGTTCGATCAGCCAGATCGGCACGTGCTTGATCACTTCGCCGAGCGCGCCCTTGTTGTGATAACGGGCGACGAACTTGCTCGTCGGCAGGAACGAGCGGATGCGCGAGGGGATGCCGCCGGCGAGGAACACGGCGCGCGCGTTGTAGGCGAGGACGAGATCGCCGACGAGGCTGCCAAGCAGGCCGCAGAACACGTTGAGCGCGGTCACCGCCTGCGGATTCGCGTTCGCGAGCGCGGCCGAGGTCACGTCGGCCGGCGTGCGCAGCAGGGCCGGCACGCCGTGCAGGATGCAGATGCATTCGTAGAGATTGAGCAGGCCGGGGCCCGACACCGCGCGTTCGCGATCGACGTGCGGCCAGCGCTTGAACAGCTCGCGCAGGATGTCGATTTCGAGCTCGTTGCCCGGCGCGAGCGCGGCATGCCCGGCCTCGCTCGTGATCACGACCGGGCGCGGCTGATGCGGGATGCGTACGGCCTGGCCGAAGCCCGTGCCCGGGCCGACCACGAGCGTGGTCACCTTGGACGGATCGACCGGCTGTCCGCTGAGCAGCTGCGCCGAGGCGAGATCGATATGCGGCGCGGCGTGCGCGAGCGCTTCGAAGTCGTTGATCAGAGCGAGGTCCTTGAGCCGCGCGGCTTGCCGCGTTTGCGACAGCGACACGTGCCAGGGCAGGTTCGGGTTGATGAGATTGTCGCCGTCCTGCAGCCCGGCGATCGCAATCGCGGCGCTGACCGTGTCGGACGAACCGTGCGTCTCGATAAAGGTGCGCAGGATTGTCGCGAGGTCGGGGTATTCCGCGCAGATATATTCCGAGTAGTGCAGGATCGACACGGCGCCTTGCGCGGTGAAGCGGACGAGGGCGAGGCGGGCATGGGTGCCGCCGACGTCGGCAGCGATGAAAGGGGTGTCGGCGGCGGGGGCTGGGCTCAAAGGAAATTCCTGGAAAACGTTGATCGACAAGGGCCCGGCGCACGGGACGTGGGAGTGTGTGCAGCGCCTGCGGGCTTGTCAATCCGTGTTTGAAACGACGGGCTTCGCGGCAATTTGCCGGCACGCAATGGCGAGCTTACGCGACCACTTCGCGCACATCGCTGAAAAGGCTTTATTTTTTTTCAAATTCGGCTAAAATGCGCGGTCCCCGAATCTGTTGTCCGCGCTATGCGGACGTGCTGCGATGCTCGCGGCCGGGCTCGGGGCTAAATCCGTACCCGATAAATTCTCGAGAAATAAACATGGTCAAGATTCGTCTTTCCCGCGGCGGCGCCAAAGGCCGGCCGTTCTATCACATCATCGTCGCCGACGAGCGCAAGGCGCGCGACGGCCGCAACATCGAGCGCGTGGGTTTCTTCAACCCGGTCGCGGCCGGCAAGGAAACGCGCCTGCAGCTCGACGTCGAGCGCGTGAACAACTGGGTCGCCAAGGGCGCGCAGCTCAGCGACAAGGTGCGCACGCTGCTCAAGGAAGCCGGCAAGCAGGCCAAGGCCGCTGCCTGATTCCGCGCGAGGCCGTGAAGATGGCCGCGCCTGACGAGAAGCAGCTGGTCCTCGGCAAGATCGTCGGCCTGTACGGCGTCGAAGGCTGGGTCAAGCTCGAGTCCTACAGCGAACCGCGCATCCGGATCTTCAAGTATTCGCCCTGGTTCGTCGGCATGGCCGACGCCGCAGTCGAATATGCGAATGTGAAGGGCAGGGCGCAGGGCAAGGGCATCGTTGCCCGTCTGCCCGGCGTCGACAGCCGCGATGCTGCGGCGGCCCTGATCGGCGCCGAGATCCGCGTTCTGCGTTCCGCCTTGCCGAAACCGAAACACGGCGAGTACTACTGGGTCGATCTCGAAGGGCTCGATGTCTTCAATCTCGAAGGCGTTGCGTTCGGCAAGGTCAGCCATCTGTTCTCGACCGGCGCGAACGACGTGCTCGTCGCGAAGGACGGCGATCGGGAGCGTCTGGTGCCGTTCGTGACCGGCGAATTCGTCAAGCAAGTCGATATCGAAGGCGGCAAGATCGTCGTCGATTGGGATGCGGATTTCTGAGCGTGCGCGTCGACGTAATCACGCTGTTTCCCGAGTTCGTCGACGCCGCGGCCAGAATCGGCGTGGTCGGGCGGGCACAGGAACGCGGTTTGCTCGCGGTGCACGGCTGGAATCCGCGCGACTATGCGACCGATGCATATCGGCGCGTTGACGAGCGGCCGTTCGGCGGCGGTCCCGGCATGGTCATGCTGATCGATCCGTTGCGCCATGCGCTGCGTGCGGCGCGGGCGGCGGATGCGAAGCCGGCCAAAACGATTTACCTGAGTCCGCAGGGAACGCGGCTCACGCAGGACAAGGTGCGCGATCTCGCACGAGAAGAACGTTTGATCCTCCTGTGCGGACGCTACGAAGCGGTGGACGAGCGCCTGATCGAGCATGAAGTCGACGAGGAAATTTCGATCGGCGACTACGTGCTTTCGGGTGGCGAACTTGCCGCGGCGGTGCTGATCGATGCGATCGGACGGTTGCAGGACGGTGCGCTCAACGATGCGGCTTCGGCCCAGCAGGATTCGTTTTCGGACGGCTTGCTCGATTGTCCGCATTACACGCGGCCATTGGCGCATGAGCTCGGCGAGGTACCGCCCGTGTTGCTTTCGGGGGACCACGCGGCCATTGCAAAATGGCGGCGGAAACAGGCACTTGGACGTACCTGGCAGCGCCGGCCCGACTTGCTGGCCAGGGTCGCACTGAAACCGGAAGAAAATTTATTTTTGCTTGAATTTCAGAAAGATACGAAAAAGTAGTGAAGTTGGTCGTCAGCGCGACCCAAAACTAAGCATATAATCCCATCCAACTTGAGTGACTCGTGTTATGAGCAATCTCCTCCAACAATTCGAAGCATCCCAGATCAGCCGTAAACTGCCGGAGTTCAGCCCGGGCGATACGGTCGTCGTCAACGTCAAGGTGAAGGAAGGCAACCGCGAGCGCGTGCAGGCCTACGAAGGCGTGGTCATCGCGAAGAAGAACGCGGGCCTCAATTCGGCCTTCACGGTGCGCAAGATTTCGCACGGTTTCGGCGTCGAGCGCGTGTTTCAGTCGCACAGCCCGACGATCGACTCGGTCAACGTCAAGCGTCGCGGCAAGGTGCGTGGCGCCAAGCTGTACTACTTGCGTGGTCTCGAAGGCAAAGCGGCGCGCATTCAGGAAGATCTGTCCAAGCACGCCACTGCCAACGAAGAGTAAGACTTACAATCCGGCGTCCGGATCCTCGCCGGATTCCTTCTTGGAGCATTGAGTCGCGTCTGTGCTCCTCGTCCAAAGCGGCCGCCAGTAATGGCGGCCGCTTTGTCTTTTCTGCAGGTTCGAAAAACCGGCGCTGAGCCGCCATAACGAATCCGGCGATCCTTATAAGCTCCGGCAATTTTGCAAAAATTTTACTTCGGGACTATTTTGGTGCGACGCAGCAGCCCAACGGGGGAGGCGTCGGGCCACAAAGGCATCCGCGACATTTCTCCTTGTTCCTGATTGCGCCCGCATTTTCGCAGCAGCAGGAGTCGCCCATGTCAGCCCGTTTCCCGTCGAATTGCAGCCTCGCCGTCGCCATCGTTGCCGCCTTGGCGGCCAGTCAGGCCGCACGTGCCCAGCAGGCCACCCCCGCGGCGGCCCAGCCGCAGCAGCAGAATCTCGAAACCGTCATCGTCACCGGCACGCGCGCGCTCAACCGCACCGTGGCCGAGTCGCTGTCACCGATCGATATCGTCACGCCCGAGGCGCTGCAGGCGACCGGCACGACGGAACTGGCCACGGCGCTGGCGCGTGTGGTGCCGTCGCTTAATTTCCCGCGTCCGGCTTTGGTCGACGGCACCGATGCCGTGCGCCCGGCGCAGCTGCGCGGACTCTCGCCGGATCAGGTGCTCGTGCTCGTCAACGGCAAGCGTTGGCATTCTTCGGCGCTGGTCAACGTCAACGGCAGCCAGGGGCGCGGCTCGGCGCCGGTCGATCTCAATGCGATCCCGATCGCGGCGATCGAACGCGTCGAAGTGCTGCGTGACGGCGCGTCGGCGCAGTACGGTTCCGACGCAATTGCAGGCGTGGTCAACATCGTGCTCAAGAGCGGCAGCGAACACGGCAGTGCCACCTTGCAGACCGGCCAGTACAGCGCCGGCGACGGCGCCCAAGTGCTCGCCGGCGGCGATATCGGCTTCAAGCTTGGCGATCGCGGCTGGGTGCATCTGTCGGCACAGTATCTCGGCCAGGACCAAACCGATCGCGCCCAGCCCTACGTGCTGGCGCCCGGCGTGACCGTGCGCCCGGTCACCGCGCCGCCGCCCGGTGTCGTCGCGCAGCGTTTCGGCGATCCGCAACTCGATCAGTACCAGCTTGCACTCAACAGCGAATACAAGCTCGGCGAAGACGCCACCTTGTACGGGATCGTCGACGCGAGCAACCGCAACTCGACGTCGAACGGCCTGTTTCGTGCGGCGGGCGACAGCCGCAATATTCTGTCGATCTATCCGAACGGATTCCTGCCACTGGAGTTGTTCAACGTGCAGGACCGCCAAGGCATCGTCGGCCTGCGCGGCCTCGTCGGCGACGGCTGGCACTACGATCTGAGCGCCGACTACGGCTACAACCGCCTGACGATCGACATCGCGCACAGTCTCAACACGAATCTCGGCGCTGCCAGTCCGACCCGCTTCTACGACGGGGCGCTGAAGAACGAGCAGGGCGTGCTCAACGCGGACTTCAACAAGGACGTGAGCGTCGGCTTTCTGCCGAATCCGGTGACCGTTGCCTTCGGTGCCGAATACCGCCACGAGACCTATGAAATTTCGCCCGGCGAGCCGGCGTCGTACTACCAGACCGGCGCCCAGGTTTTCCCTGGGTTCCAGCCCGGCGATTCGGGTTCGCACAGCCGCCATAGCTACGCCGCGTACTTCGATCTCGAAACCAATCTGACCGACAAGCTCTCCGCCGGTCTGGCCGGACGCTGGGAGGACTACAGCGACTTCGGCAGCGCGCTGTCCGGAAAGCTATCGTTGCGCTACCAGTTCACCGAGGCGGTCGCGCTGCGCGCCACCATATCGAACGGCTTCCGCGCGCCCTCGCTCGCGCAGGAATATTTCTCGACCACGTCGAGTAACCTGGTGTCGACGCCGACCGGCTCGCAGTTCCAGAACATCCGCACCTTCGCCGTGACCGATCCGGCGGCGATCGCGCTTGGCGCCGAGCCGCTGAAGGCGGAGAAGTCGCGCAACTACAGCCTGGGTCTCGTGCTGCAGCCCACCGAGGCCTTGTCGGCGACGATCGACGCGTATCAGATCACGGTCGACGACCGCATCATTCTGTCGGGCAATTTGAATAGTCCCGCGGTGCAGGCATATCTGCAGGCCCACGGTTTTCCGGGCGTGCAGGGCGGCCGTTATTTCACCAATGCCGCGGATACGCGCACACGCGGCATCGATGCGGTGGTCAACTACAAGCTCGATTTCGATCGTGCCGGGACGCTGAATTTGAGCCTCGCCGGCAACTACAACAAGACCGACGTGCTGCGTATTCAGCCGAATCCGCCGATTCTCGCGCAGAACGGTTTCGTCTTCCCGCGCGTAACGCGTGACGAGATCGGGCGTCTGACCGTCGGTTCGCCGCGCAACAAGTACACCCTCGGTGCGGACTGGACCATCGGCAGCTTCACCTTGCGCGGCGATGCGACCCGCTACGGCGACGTAACCGTGCTCAATGCAAGCAACCCGGCACTCGACCAGACCTACAGTGCGAAGGTGCTGCTCAATCTCTCCGGCACGTACCACCTCGATCGCTGGGACTTCACCATCGGCGCGGATAACATCACCAACGAGTACCCGGACAAGACGATCTTCGCCAACACGCAGAACGGCCAGTTGCCCTATACGAGCTACTCGCCGTTCGGTTTCAACGGTGCCTACGTTTACGGCAAGGCCGTATTGCGCTGGTAAGAGCGGACGGCGCAAGCGGCGGTGTGTGTGCCGCCGCTTGTCGCCTGGTATCTCAAGTGATGCGGCTGAACAGCCAGTAGAGCGTGCCGGACAGCAGGATCGCCGCAGGCAGGGTCAGCACCCAGGCCATGGCGAGATTGCGCAGCGTGCCGAGCTGCAGGCCCGAGCGGTTCGCCGCCATTGTGCCGGCGACGCCCGAGGACAGCACGTGCGTGGTCGAGACGGGCAGGCCGTACATGTCGGCCGCGGCGATCGTCGTCATCGCGACGAGCTCGGCGCTCGCGCCCTGCGCATAGGTCAGGTGGGTCTTGCCGATCTTTTCGCCGATGGTTACGACGATGCGCTTCCAGCCGATCATCGTGCCAAGACCGAGGGCGATGGCGACCGCGACTTTAACCCAGAGCGGAATGAACTTGGTCGAGCTGTCGATCTGCTGCTTGAACGCGCCGAGATTATTCTTCGTGTCCGCGTCGAACACCGAGCTGTGCGTGTCCTTGTCGAGGAAGCGCATCGCTTCGGAGGCGAGATACATGTCGTTGCGCACGTTCGCGACCGACTGCACCGGCAGCTTGGCGAAGGTGCCGCTGGCTTTGACCTGCGCGCCGATCTCGCCGGTCACCGCGCTGAGCGCCGGTACGACCTGATCGTTCCAGGAATGAGTGCGCACATAATCCGACAGCGTCTTGCGCGGATCCGCCGGCGCGGGGCCGGTGGCATATTTGTTCAGCGAGGCCTGGGTCGTGGTCGCCATTGCGACGAACGGCGTCATCTGATCGACCGGCATCGCGCGATTCAGCGCATAGGCCATCGGCACCGTGCCGATCAGGATCAACATGATCAGGCCCATGCCTTTCTGGCCGTCGTTCGAGCCGTGGGCGAACGACACGCCGGTGCAGGTGAGCACGAGCAGGCCGCGAATCCACCACGGTGGCGGCGTGTTGCCTTTTGGCTCCTGATACAGCTCGCGGTTCTTGACGAAGGCTTTGAGTACGTAGAGCAGCAGCGCCGCACAGATGAAGCCGACCAGCGGCGAGACCAGCAGCGACCAGCCGATCTTCGTCGCCTGCGTCCAGTCCACGCCGCTCGTACCGTCGCGTCCGTGCATCAGCGCGTTGGCGATGCCGACGCCGATGATCGAGCCGATCAGCGTATGCGACGACGAGGCGGGCAGGCCGAGATACCAGGTGCCGAGATTCCACAGGATCGCGGCGATCAGCAGGGCGAAGACCATCGCGAAGCCCGCTCCCGAGCCGACCTGCAGGATCAGTTCGACCGGCAGCAGCGAGATCACGCCGAAGGCGACCGCGCCCGAAGAGAACAGCACGCCGAGGAAGTTGAACAGGCCGGACCAGATCACGGCGACGTTGGCCGGCAGCGAATGCGTGTAGATCACGGTCGCCACGGCGTTTGCGGTGTCGTGGAAACCGTTGACGAACTCGAAGCCGAGTGCGATCAGCAGGGCCACGCCGAGCAGCAGGAACGGCACCCAAGTCGTCGCGCGCATACCGGTGCTGCCGATGTCGACGACGAGGCTCCAGGCGGTATAGCCGAGGCCGACCGCGAGCAGGGCGAGAAACACCAGGGTCGTGGCGCTACCCGGTTTGTGATCGAGTTGCGGTCGCGATGCAGGCAGGGAAACGGCTTCGGCTGCGACGGTGCTCATGGCGGAGATCCTCAGGGCCGGGGCCGCCATCTTCCGAGCCGATTGTTCCCGATTTATTACAGCGCGCTTGAAATCGCGCCGCCTCGGCCCTACCGTCACGCATCTCGTTGAATCAGGAAGCCTTATCCGTGTCAGCCGCGCAAACCCATAAGTTCGAAGCCGAAGTCGCCCAGGTCCTGCATCTGGTCACCCATTCTCTCTACTCGCACAAGGAAATCTTCCTGCGCGAGCTGATCTCGAATGCCTCGGATGCCTGCGACAAGCTGCGCTTCGAGGCGATCGGTAAGCCGGAGTTGCTCAGCGGCGACAGCGAACTGCGCATCGATATCAGCGTGGACAAGGACGCGCGCACGCTGACCATCCGTGACAACGGTATCGGCATGACGCGCGACGAAGTCATCGCCAACATCGGCACGATCGCCAGTTCCGGCACGCGCAAGTATCTCGAGGCGCTGTCGAGCGAGCAGAAAGCCGATGCAAACCTGATCGGCCAGTTCGGCGTCGGTTTCTACTCAGCCTTCGTCGTCGCCGACAAGGTGACGCTGACCACGCGCAAAGCCGGCGCGCAGGCGGACGACGGCGTGCGTTGGGAATCCGCCGGCACCGGCGAATACACCCTGGAGACGGTCGCTTCGGCCGCGCGCGGCACCGCGGTAACCCTGCATCTCAAGGCCGACGAGGACGAATTCCTGCAGAGCTGGCAGCTGCGCAGCCTGATTGCGCGCTATTCGGACCACATCGGCTTTCCGATCCGCATGCCGAAGGAGAACGATGGCAAGCCGACCGAGGAATGGGAAGTCGTCAACCAGGCATCGGCGCTGTGGACGCGGCCGAAGTCCGAACTCAAGGACGAGGACTACCAGAATTTCTACAAGCACATTTCGCACGATTTCAACGATCCGCTCGCGTGGTCGCACAACCGTGTCGAAGGCAACCAGAATTTCACCTCGCTGCTCTACATCCCGGCCAAGTCGCCGTTCGATTTCTTCGGCGGCGGCCGCGACGACCGCAAAGGCCTGAAGCTCTACGTCAAGCGCGTCTTTATCATGGATGCGGCCGAGCAATTGCTGCCGGCCTATCTGCGCTTCGTCCGCGGCGTGGTCGATTCCGACGATCTGCCGCTCAACGTGAGTCGCGAAATCCTGCAGCAGAATCGCAACCTGGAAAAACTCAAGGCGGCGTGCACGAAGCGCGTGCTCGATCTGCTCGACAAGCTTGCCAAGGACGAGCCCGAAAAGTTCGCGACGTTCTGGAAAGAGTTTGGCGGCGTGTTCAAAGAGGGCGTGGCCGAAGACTTCGCCAACAAGGAGCGCATCGCCAAACTGCTGCGCTTTGCCTCGACTCAGGGTGACGGCGCCGCGCAGACCGTTTCGCTCGACGACTACATCGGCCGCATGAAGGCCGACCAGGATTCGATCTACTACCTGACCGCCGATGGCTATGCCGCGGCCAAGGGCAGCCCGCAGCTCGAAGCGCTGAAGGCGCACGGTATCGAAGTGCTGCTGATGTACGAACGCATCGACGACTGGATGTCGAGCTATCTGACCGAATACGCCGGCAAGAAGCTGCGCAACGTCGCCAAGGGCGATCTCGACCTCTCCAAGTTCGGCGGCAGCAACGAAGCGCAGCGCAAGGAAGCCGAGAAGGCCGCCGAAGGTATCGTGTCGAAGCTCAAAGAACTGCTCGGCGAGCGCGTGCGCGACGTGCGCGTGTCCTCGCGCCTGACCGATTCGCCGTCCTGCCTCGTGCTCGACGAGAACGACATGGGCATGGCGATGCAGCGTCTGCTCAAGCAGGCCGGCCACGACGTGCCCGAGTCGAAGCCCGTGCTCGAGATCAATCCGACGCATGCTTTGGTGCGGCGCCTGGAAGGCGAGAGCGACGCCGCGCACGCGGCAGATCTCGGCCTCCTCCTGCTCGAACAGGCGCAGATTCTCGAAGGCGCACAGCTCGACGACCCGGCCGCTTATGTGCGCCGGGTCAACAGTCTGTTGGTGAATGCCGGCTGAGCGTTCATGCCTCAGTCGGGCAATCGTCAGCCCGATGCAAGAAACCGTGTGACAGTATTGTGACGGCCGCAGTCGCGGCCGTCCCTTGCGGCATGTCGCGGCGGACTTTCTCGTAGCGAGGTCACGATGCTCAACCTTCTTCTGCGCGCCGCCGGCGCGGCGCTCGTTCTTTCGTTTGCGGCCGCCGCCGCGTCGGCCGCGACACCGACCGTCGAGACCCTCGTCTTCGTCCGCCATGGCGAGAAGCCGGCCGACGTCGACAACGGCCAGTTGACCTGTCAGGGCCAGAATCGCGCGGTCGCACTGCCGAATATCCTTCTTGCGAAATACGGCACACCGGCCTACGTCTTCGCCGTCGAGCCGAAACAGAAACAGGACGACAACGGCGTCGACTATTGGTACCTGCGTGCGCTCGCGACGATCGAGCCGACCGCGGTCGCCGCGGGCGTGACGGTCAATCTAAAATACGGCAAGAGCGACATCGACGACGTCGAGTCCGAACTGGCCAAATCGAAATACCAAAGTTCCACCGTGTTTCTGGCCTGGGAACACAAGGAACTGGTCAAGCTCGTCGCCAATATCGTCAAGCACAACGGTGGCGATCCGGGCATCGTGCCGGCATGGCCCAGCGACGATTACGACAGTATTTACGTCGTCAGCGTTTCGCGCAACGGCAGCCAGACTTCGGTGACCTTCGCCCACGACAGCGAAGGGCTCGGCTATCTCTCGTCGGCCTGTTCGCCGGCCCCGCGCATGGCGTTGCCGCGTCCGTCGGCTGGCGGCTGATTACCACCTCAGCGCTCAACTCGCGTCGTGGAAGATGATGCCGAGCGTATGCCGTCTGCCGCTGCGCACGCGGCTGACGCCGTGGCGCAGATTGACCCGGTAGGTACCGCGCGCGCCGACCACGGGCCGATGATGCACGGCGAAGATCACCGCATCGCCCTGGCGCAGCGGCACGACTTCGGGGCGTGACTGCATGCGCGGCCGCTGTTCGGTGAGGACGAACTCGCCGCCGACGAAATCGCGCTGCGGGTCGGACAGCAGGATCGCGACCTGAAGCGGAAACACCTGCTCGCCGTACAGATCCTGATGCAAACAGTTGTAGTCGCCCGCGCCGTATCGCAACAGCAACGGTGTCGGACGCGTCTGGCCCGCGGCGTGGCACTGATCGAGGAATTCCGCGTGCGTCGGTGGGTAACGCGCCGCGATGTCCATCGCCGTGTTCCAGCGGTTCGCGACCGGGGCGAGATGCGGATAGAAGGCTTCGCGCAGCGTGGCGATCGTGCCGGGTAACGGATAGCGGAAATAGCGGTACTCGCCGCGCCCGTAGCCGTGCCGCGCCATCACCACACGGCTGCGGAAACGCGCGTCGTCGTCGTAGAGCGCAGCGAGTTCGACGCAGCGCGCCGGTTCGATCAAGCCTTCGACCAGCGCGTTACCGCGCGCATCAAGATCGCTCTCGATGCGCGCCCAGTCCAGTTGCGCAACGCGTGCGACCGGGGTTTGCGCAACAACGAGGTCGGCTGTCGCCGCCACGTTCATGCGTGCTCCTCGCGTTCGAGCAGTGCGCGCTTGCGCTCGACGCCCCAGCGGTAGCCCGAGAGCGCACCGTCATTGCGCACCACGCGGTGGCAGGGAATCGCCAAGGCGATCTTGTTCGAAGCACAGGCCTGCGCCACGGCGCGCACCGCCTTCGGCGAGCCGATGCGTTCGGCGATCTCACTGTAGCTCGCCGTTGACCCGGCCGGAATCTTGCGCAACGCGTCCCATACGCGCTGCTGGAACGCCGTACCGCGCACGTCGAGCGGCAGGTCGAGACCTTGGCCCGGCGCTTCGACGAAACCGACCACCTGCGCCACGAGATTGGCGAAATCGGGATCGTCGCCGATCAGTCTGGCGTTCGGAAACTGGTCCTGCAGATCGCGTGCGAGCCGATCGGCATCGTCGCCGAGCAGGATCGCGCAGATGCCTTTTTCGCTACACGCGACGAGGATCGCGCCGAGCGAGCACTGACCGATCGCGAAACGGATTTCGGCGTTCGCGCCGCCGCGGCGCCAATCGCTCGGCGTCATGCCGAGCAGGGCGTTCGACTGCTCGTAGAAGCGTGCATTGGAGTTGTAGCCCGCATCGAAGATCGCATCGGTGACGCGGTCGCCGCGATTGAGTCCGTCGCGCACGCGCCGTGCACGATGAGCTGTGGCATAGGCCTTCGGCGTCACGCCGGTGACGGCCTTGAACACGCGGTGGAAATGATACGGACTCATGCCGGCCTGTGTGGCGAGCGCGTCGAGGCTCGGTACTTCCTCGGCGTCCTCGATCCAGCGGCAGGCGGCGGTGATGGTGGCCGCGTGCTGGTCGGCGAGCGCTGGCTGGTCGGGCTTGCAGCGCTTGCACGGGCGATAACCGGCCTTCTCGGCGTCGGCGCGCGTCGCGTGGAAGGCGATGTTTTCCGGTCGCGGCAAGCGTGCGCCGCAGGACGGCCGGCAGTACACGCCGGTAGTTTTGACCGAGTAGTAGAAACTGCCGTCGGCCTCCGCATCCTTGGCGACGACGGCGGCCCAGCGCGGATCGGCTTCGAGGGCGTCGAGAGCCGCGTTTTTTAGCATGACGTTCATCTGCGTTCCTTTGGATTTCGGTGAAGGTGGACGCAGCTTAGAGACGCGCATGATCGCAAGCACTCCGGCTCTTGCTTTCGAATTCGAGATTCAAATGGAGCAAAGCGTTTCGACGCCGACATGCGCAGATAAATGCGGATCGACACAGATAAAGCAATCCCGATGAACTCATGGACGATCTGCTCTGCGGACTTCTATCCATGCCCATCCGTGCTCAAACCGCCGTTCAATCCACTCCACCCGCGACATTGGTTTCGACCTTGTGCGGCCGGCGCCGTTCGAGCAGCGGATGTATGAGCACCGCGCCGATGATGATCGCGACGCCCAGATAGAACGAAAGATCGAGATCGCGCTGCTCGCCGAACAAAGGAATCGCGATCAGGATCGCGTAGACGGGCTCGAGGTTCACCGCGAGCTCGACGGCGAACGCCGACAAATGGCGCAGCGCGACCAGAGACAAAGTGAACGGCACCAGCGTGCAGAGAATCGCGAGCACCGCGAGGAAGAACCCGTCTTGCGCGTTCGGCAGATCGAACACGCTGCCGTCGTGCGGCACGACCGACGCGATCAGCCAGAGGATCGCCGCGCCGGTGCCGAGTTCGATCGCCGTCACCGTGAACGGGTCGGCGCGCTCGACGAGGCGCTTGTTCAGTGCGCCGAAAAGGGCGCAGAAAAAGGCGGAAACCACGCCGACGAGTACGCCCATGCGCATCTCGTCGGGAATGCCGCCGACGACAAGGGCGACGCCGGGCACCACGCCGATGCCGATCCACAACTCATGCCAGAGAAAGCGACGCCGCGCCAGCCATGGTTCGAGCACGGCGAGAAACACCGGCGCGATCGCGATGCAGGTCGCCCCGACCGAGGCGTTGGAGAGCTTGATCGAGGCATAGAGCGCGAGCCAATGCATCGCGACGAAGAAGCCGACCAGAGCATAGGCGAAGAACAGTCGCAGCGTGATCGCGCGCAGCCCGCGCCAGACCTTCGGCACGACGAGCAGCGCAACAGTGACGATGAGCATGCGCCAGCGCACAAGGGCGAGCGCGGGCAGCGAGATCAGTTTGCCGAGGATCGCGGTGAATCCCCATAACAGCACGCAGAAATGGATCTGGAATTGTGCGACGCGCAGTGTGCGCTTCGAGTCGATGGCGGTAGTGGCGGCGGCGGACGACATGATGATCTCTGAAAAACCCGGCACGAACCCGGAGCGAAAACGGCGCGAAATCGGGCAGGGAAGTGCCCGATTTGCGTCGAGCCTCTGCCGCCCACGAAAGCGGTGAACGAGTTCACCGCTTCCTTAACTTTTAAAGCGTTACTATCGCTGCGTATGTCGGCCCTGTCTATCAAGAAATTCCGCGGCTTCGCGGTCCACATTGTCTGTTTGTCGTTGCTCGGCGGCTGCGCGGTATTTCAACGCGCGCCGGAACGGCTCGAACCGGGCGCCGCGCCGCCGCCGTCGGCGGTGGAGCCGGGGCGCTACAGCGTCACCGCGGGCCACGGCGCGGACCTCGTCGCCGAACTGCGTGCGGCGCCGCCGCCGCAGACGCCGGAAATCGCCGATGGCACCGGCATCCGCGCGGACGAGCGCAAACTCGTCGCCAAGAGCTTCGTGCGTATCGGCACGGGTTGCTACCCGACCGCCGATGGGACCGCGCGCGACTGGGCACAGCGCACCGGCGTGCGCGTCGGCGCGGACAAGGCGCTGGTCTACGTGCTGCCGGCCGATGAAAAAGCCGCCGCGAAGCTCGCTACCGAGATGACCGCGGCGTGCACGCTGGACGACGGCCCGGCGCCCGCCGCGCTCGTCGCGACCTACTACGTGCGCTACAAACTGCCGTTCGGCGCGCAGTTCCGCAATATGACCGCCGACGAGATAAAGAAGCTCGGCGTCAACGGAGGCGTGCAGATCGGTTCGGTGATCGGCGGCACGCCGGCGTCCGAGGCGAATCTGCGCAGCGGCGATTTCGTCCTCAAGTTCAACGGCGCGGGCGTGCGCGACCGCGCGGATTTCCAGAATCAGCTGCGCGCGAACATGGGCAAGCGCGTGACCTTGACGATCAGTCGCGACGGCGTGCAGGTCGAGCGCATGGTCCGCCTCGGCATGCTCGCAACGGAATCGCGCGACGCAAAGAAATAATCTTCGACAACAGGGGGAAGCGATGAAGAACAGATTCCGCAGTCTCGGCATTGCCTGTGCGGCAGCGCTGGCCGGCATGGCGATCGGCAGTGCGTATGCGGCCGACGGCGCTAGCAAGAAGCCGCCGACGATGACCGACGTGATCAAGAATTCCAAGCCGTCGGACTGGCATGCGCTCGATCCAGCCAACACGCTGTATCTCGATCTCAAGTCTGGCCGCGTCGTCATCGAGCTGGCGCCGGAGTTCGCGCCGAATCACGTCGCCAATGTCAAGGCGCTGGTGCACGAGGGCTACTTCGACGGTCTCGCGATCCTGCGCGTGCAGGACAACTACGTCGTGCAGTGGGGCGATCCGGACGGCGAAGACAAGACCAAACAGCGCGCGATCAAGACCGCCAAGCGCACGCTGAAAGCCGAGTTCAGCATGCCGATCGGCGACAAGATTCCGTTCGTGCGCCTGCCCGACGTTGACGGCTACGCGGCGCAGACCGGATTCTCCGGTGATTTTCCGAGCGCACGCGACCCGAAGCTCGGTCAGGCCTGGCTGGCGCATTGCTACGGCACGGTCGGCGTGGGCCGCGATCTCGACGTCGACACGGGCGGCGGCACTGAGCTTTACGCGGTGATCGGCCAGGCGCCGCGCTGGCTCGAACGCAACATCACCACGGTCGGCCGTGTCGTCCAGGGCATGGACCTGCTGTCGAGCTTGCCGCGTGGCGCCGCCGCGATGGGTTTCTACGACAAGCCCGAGCAGCGCGTGAAGATCGAACGCGTGCGCCTCGCTGCCGACGTGCCCGCGGCCGAACGTGTGAACCTCGAAGTCATGCGCACCGACACGCCCGCGTTCGCCACATTGATCGAATCGCGGCGCAACCGCATCGACGAGTTCTACAAGGTGCCGCTCGGCCACGTCGATGTCTGCAGCGTGCCGATTCCGGTGCGTGCAGCGACGCCGTAGGATGCGATGTTCGCGCGCCTTGCGCGAACATGCACAGTCCAGTTCGCTCGCGTCTTCTGCGCGGGATCAAAAGCCGGGCGCGATGAATCGCGCTCTTACGGGTTTCGGTACTTTTCCGGAACTTCGGCCACTTGTCTGCAATTCCGGCAGGTGCGTGCATCGAGCGAGCGATAGTAGTGCTCGAACACCGGCGGAAAATCGCGCTCGATGCTGTGCAGGTGGAAGTATTCCTCGTAGAGCTTGTGGTTGCAGTTCGCACAGAACCAAAGCAGCCCGTCTTTCTCGTGAGCGAGCCGCTTGCGCTCGATCACCAGCCCGACGCCGCCGGCCATGCGCTGCGGCGAGTGCGGCACGCGCGGCGGCAGGTAGAACATCTCGCCGGCACGGATTGGGATGTCGCGCGCGCGGCCTTCGTCCTGGACCTTGAGCACCATCTCGCCCTCGATCTGGTAGAAGAACTCGGGGCCTTCCTCCCAGTGGTAATCGCTGCGCGCATTCGGGCCGCCGACGATCATGACGATGAAATCGCCGTCAACGATGCACTTGTTGCCGACCGGCGGCTTCAGCTCGTCGCGGTGTGCGGCTATCCACTTCTGCAGATCGATTGGCGGCGTGAGCATGAATGCTTGATCCCGAGTCTTTTGCCTAGTTTAGCGCCGCGCAATGCGAAAGGCGCCGAATGCGGAGCGAATACGCCCGCAACGCGATCGGCGACCGTGCCGCCGCGAGCAGCACGGCAAGCCGATCGGCGCAGGCGTTTCGGATTTGGCCCGGATTGTCCCATACTGGTCTCGAAACCGGCTCGAAAGCCGGCGACGAAAGATTCACGATGTCGGCACCTTGAAACCACTGGAGCCCATCATGAGCAAGATCGACACCGCCGTACTGAGCATCGACGTGCAGCAATCTTTTCCGCAGCGCGATTACTGGCGCGAGGATGACCTGCCGGCGTTCCGCAGTTCCATCGTCAAGCTGATTGAAGGCGCCGCGGCGAAAGGCTGGCCCGTCGTGCGGGTCCTGCACGAGGACGGCGACGGCCCGTTCGCGCTCGCAAGCGGTCTGGTCAAGCCGCTCGAATGGATGCCGGACACGCACGCGGTCGAATTCGTCAAGCATGTGCACAATGCGTTCACCGACACCGGTCTCGACGGTTGGCTGCGCGAGCGCGGGATCCGTCGTCTGCTCGTGGCCGGAATCCGCACCGAGCAGTGCTGCGAGACGACCACGCGCGTCGCCAGCGACCTCGGCTATCAGGTCGATTTCGTCAGCGAGGCTACGCTGACGTTTCCGATGACCGATCCGCGCAGCGGTAGGACGTTCAGCGCGCAGGACATCCGCGAACGCACAGAGCTGGTGTTGCGCGACCGCTTCGCACGTATCGTGACGGTGGATGAAGCGTTGGCGGTGTAGCGGAAAAGATTTTGGCCACGGATTACTCGGATCAACACGGATAGAGCGGAACATCACTAAATCAAATTCCAATATTTCGGCTCTTAATCCGTGTTGATCCGTGTAATCCGTGGCAAAAATGCTCTTCAAGAAGTCCCCCCATGCCCATCGACGTCTGTTTCGTTCTACCTCCCGATTTGGTTCTGCTCGATTTCGCCGGGCCGGCCGAGGCGTTCCGTATCGCGGCCGCACACGGAGGCGAGTTCCGCGTGCGCGTCGCCGCGGCCGAAGCCGCTGCGACCACATCGATCGGCGTGACTCTTGGGCGGATCGAGCCGCTGCCGGCGACGTTGCGCGCGGAAGACTTGTTGATCGTCTGCGGTTCCACGCACGACGCGGCGGCGCTCGCCTCGAAGCCGGGGCGCGCGCTCGTGCGCTGGCTGCGCGAAGTCGGCACGGTGCCGAAGCGCTTTGCCTGCGTCTGCGCGGGTGCGTTGTTCGCGGCGCGCGCCGGGCTGCTCGACGGCAAGCGCTGCACCACGCATCATCTCAATATCGAGGCGCTGCGCGCCGAGGCGCCCGCAGCGCAGGTGCTCGACAGCCGCGTCTTCGTCGAGGACCGCGGCTTCTACACGAGCGCGGGCATCACCGCGGGCATCGACCTCGCTCTGCACCTGATCGCCGAACTCGCGAGTCCGCAGCTTTCCGTCGAGGTGGCGCGGCACATGGTCGTCTATCTGCGCCGCGCGCCCGACGATGCGGCGCTGTCGCCGTGGCTCGAAGGCCGCAATCACATGGACCCGGGCATTCACCGTGCGCAGGATGCGCTTGCGCGCGCCGCGCACGAGGATTGGCCTCTGCCGCGCCTCGCAGCGCGCGCGCATGTCAGCGTGCGCACGCTGACGCGGCATTTCCGCGATGCGACCGGTATGTCGGTGCGCGAGTACCACGCGCGCCTGCGCTTCGCGGTCGCCAAACAGGCGCTGGCGACCGGCGTCAGCGTCGAATCGGCAGCGACGATGGCCGGCCTCGGCTCGGCGCGTCAGTTGCGACGCCTGTGGTTGGAGCAGGCGGGAACAACCCCGCGCGGCTGATCTACTTCTTCGCCTCGGGCGCGATCGTGACCGACTGCGACGACACCACGCGGCCGCTGTTGTTGATCATGTTGAGGCGGTAGCTGCCCGGGTAGAGATACAGGCGGCTCTGTGCAGAGCCGTGATTGGAGAGCAGGCGCTGCGACATCGGCGCATTCGGATCGATGACGTTGAGC
Source organism: Rudaea sp. 3F27F6 (assembly GCF_005503555.1). Classification (GTDB taxonomy): domain Bacteria; phylum Pseudomonadota; class Gammaproteobacteria; order Xanthomonadales; family Rhodanobacteraceae; genus Rudaea. The sequence continues at coordinate 44,414 of NZ_SCNG01000006.1, read as the reverse complement.
ACGGTGCGATCGGCGGCGACCGCATCTTCGCCTTCGTCGGCGTAACGCGCTTCGATCAGGCACGGAAACTGGTTGCGGCACAGATCGGTGCTGACGGAGTACGCCTGGCGCGTGCCGGCGAGGCTCGGCCAGCTCGGACGGTTTTCCGTCATCGTCTCCGGCGGAAAGAACACGCTGACGTCGTAGAGCTCGGGCTTGAGCGTCCACGGCTTGTTGCCGCTGTCGACGTAGACGAACGGCTCGGCCGGATGAGGGACCTGCATCGCCGGGCCGTAGTAAGGATGATTCTGGTCGCCGCGCTGATGCTGGATCAGCATGGTTTGCTCGACGGCGAGCGGGTCGATGCCGCTGATCTTCTTGAAGAACTTGGCCATGCTCGAGCCGCCGAGATAGACGCCCGATTTCTGGATGTGGCCGAAGCCCGCGTTGACGACCAGGCGTGCATTCGGATCGTGCTTGAACACCTGATCGTAGAGCGCCTGCGCGCCGCCGCGTTCGCGCGCATCGCCGACGCCCGCGTCCTCGGCGTCGTAAGCGACGACGGTGTAGCCGAGCTTGAGCGCCGCGCGCACCATTTCGCCGTAGATCGGTTCTTCGCTGTAGAAACCGACCTTCGAGGTCGGATAACCGAGCCGGCGCAGTTCGGCGATTTCCTTGACGTAGAGCGTTTCCGCAGCGAAGTGGGTGAACCCCTGCGCGCGCAGGCGCGCAAGCAGCTCGACGGTCAGAGTGCGGGTGACCGGGGCGCTATGCGCCTCGTTGAAGAACACCGCCTTGCGGTCCTTCGTCAGTTCGAGAATGACCTCGTCGGCGGGGCGCGGATGCCAGCCTCCGCCGAGCGGCGACGGTGCATCGTCCGGCTGCGCCGGCTGCGCGATCGAGAACGAACGTGCAGCGCCGTCGTAGTCGCCGATCCAGGTCTGAAACCACGACAGGTATTGGCCGAAGATCAGGCGGAACGCGCGCTCGTCGTTGGCGTCGTAGGCCGCCTGCATCGTGATGTACTGCGCGAGCAGGCCGGGCTGCTTCTGCGCGCGGCGCATGATTTCCTCGGACTTGTCCGCGGCGGCAAGTTGTTGGCGCCGCCATTCGGCCGGCGACATCTCGTGCTCTTTCGGCGATTCCTGGCCGCGACGCAGCAGGCCGCGGCTGGCCGCTTCCTTGACCGGATCGCCCTGCGCCGACGCGGCGAACGGCGCGGCGGCGAGCAGGCACAGCAGCAGAAGTCGAGATGTCGTCATCGGCGTGTCAGTCCGTGCGCAGCAGGTTGGCTTGCAGGCGTGTCAGCGCATGTGCGTACTGCTCGGCGAGCTGCGCATGGCTGGTGATCTCGATGCCGAGTTCGTTGACCACGCCGTTTTCGAGGCTGTAGCACCAGCCGTGCACGGTGAGGTTCTGGCCGCGTTCCCACGCATCCCGCACCACCGTGGTCTGGGCGACGTTGACGACCTGCTCGATCACGTTGAGTTCGCACAGGCGCGCGTGGCGCAGGGTGGCGAGACTGATCTCGTCGAGCGTGCGCGCGTGCTTCTGCGCGACGTCGCCGACATGGCGCAGCCAGTTGTCGACGAGGCCGAGGCGCATGCCTTCGAGCGCCGCCTTGACGCCGCCGCAGCCGTAGTGGCCGACGACCATGACGTGCTCGACCTTGAGCACGTCGACCGCGAACTGGATGGTCGACAGGCAGTTGAGGTCGGTGTGTGCGACCACGTTGGCGACATTGCGCTGGACGAAGACTTCGCCGGGCGCCATGTCGATGATCTGGTTCGCCGGCACGCGCGAGTCGGAGCAGCCGATCCACAGGTATTTCGGCGCCTGCTGGTCGGCGAGGCGGCGGAAGTAGTCGGGGTCGCGTTTGCGCAGGTCGAGCGACCAGGCGCGGTTGCGTTCGAGCAGATGGGTGAGGCTGGACTTTTTGGCGTCGGTCATGCGCAAAGCATAGCAGGCCCGGCGCGGCGCAATCGTCAATCCACGCGCAGATTGCGCCGCTCGAAAACGCCGCCCGAAGCATCGGTCACGGACAGGCGGTAGCCGCCCGGCGCGAGGAACAGCACGGCCTGGGTGTCGCTGCGTTCGACCAGGATGCGGTCCGCCGGCACGGCCTTGTTGCTTTCGCCGGCATAGCGCGCTTCGACGACGCAGGGCAGGTGCGCCGCGCTGAGGGCGAGGTCGATCGCGACCGGCGAGCGCGCCCCGCCGAGCGTCAGCCAGTCGGGCCGGCCGACGAGGAATTTCTGCGGCGGCGGCAGGATCACGCTGACGTCGTAATAGCCGGGCTCCAGACTCCAGGGTTCGGCGTCGCGGCGCGAGACGAGAATGCTCGGCTGAGCGATCGCGAAGCGCTGCAACAGCTCGCGATAGTCGCGGTATTCGCGTGCGGGCTCGATCGGACGCAGCAGGGTCTGGTCCACGGTCAGCGGATCGAAACCGGTCTTGCGCTTGAGGCGCAGCGCCATCGGCTCGGCATCGAGATAGCCGGCGCGTTTGTGCGCGTGTGCATAGCCTGCGTGCACGAGCAAGCGTGCGTCGGGAGCGGGGTGGAACACGCGCTCGACGATGTGCCGGGCTTGATCTTCCTCGCGCGACTCCGCATCGGCTTCGGGGCGCGCGGATTCGTAGGGCACGACGACGTAGCCGAGCTGGAGCGCGCGGCGCACGATTTCGCCGTAGAGCGGCTCACGCACGTATGTGCCGCTGGTCTGCACCGGATAGCCGCGTGTGGCCAGTTCGCGATCGCGCTCGTCGAGGCCTTCAACGGCAAGATGCGTGTAGCCGAATTCGCGCAATTTCGGCAACAGTTGCAGGGTCAGAACGCGCGTCTGTGCGACGTGATGCGCTTCGTTGATCACGACTATGCGCCGGTCGCGCGCCAGCGTGGCGATACCGTCGACGGCATTCACCGCACGGTAGCGCTCGCGCTCGGGTATGGCCGCGGCCGAACTGCGCAAATTCGGAGCGCCGAATGGAAAGCGCTGCACCGCGCGTTCGTAGTCGCCGAGTTCGGACTCGTTCGCGGCGAGCACCTGGGCGATCAGGTTGCGCAGGCCGTCCTCGCTCTGCTGCATACGCTTGCGGTAGAACTCGTGCGCGGCGAGCGGCGAATTCAGCGCGTTCGCTTCGCGCTGCAGTGCATTGAGTTGGGCAAACGCACCGGGACCGACGGACGAAGTCGCCTTAGACATTTCGTCTGCCGGCGCAATCGGCGGCTTGGGGTTTCCGGCGCAGGCGCAGAGAGCGGCCGCGACGAAGAGAACTCCGATCGCAGCGGCTCGGCTGCGCATCAGAGCGACAGCGTGCGTCCGCCGTCGACCGGGACGTTGATGCCGTTGACGTAGGCCGCGGCCGGCGAGGCGAGAAACGCGATCACGTTCGCGATCTCGGCGGCATCGGCGAAACGCCCGAGCGGCACGCTCGCGAGCATCGCCTTGGAGATATCGTCCACGCTCTTGCCGGTCGCCTTCGTGCGATCGCCGAGAATCTGGTCGAGGCGCTGCGTTTTCGTGTAACCCGGCAGTACGTTGTTGACCGTGATGCCGTATTGGCCGAGTTCCGCTGCCAGCGTCTTCGACCAGCTCGCCACCGCACCGCGGATCGTGTTCGACACGCCGAGATTGCGGATCGGCTCTTTGACCGACGTCGAAATCACGTTGACGATGCGCCCGTAGCCCGAGACGCGCATGCCGGGCAGCACCGTCTGCAGCAGGACCTGATTGGCGATCAGATGTTGCTGGAACGCTTCCGCGAATTCCTCGACCTTGGCGTTCTCGGCGAGGCCGCCCGGCGGGCCGCCGGTGTTGTTGATCAGGATCTGCACGGGCTTCGGCGCATTGATCGTCGCTTCGACCTTGGCGCGCAGCGCGGCGTGATCGCGCATATCGACGGCGATATAGGCATGTTGTTGCGTCGCATGCACGACGGGCAGTTCGGCGAGCGCGGCTTCGAGCGGTTCGCGCGAGCGCGCAAGCAGGGTGACGTCGGCGCCGAGCCGGGCGAGTTCGATGCCCGCCGCGCGGCCGATGCCCTGCGAGCCGCCGCAGACGAGGGCGTGCTTGCCGGCGAGGTCGAGATTCATGATCTGCTCCTGAGTGCTTGCCTGTCCGGCGCAGAAGGCCGGAGTCCAAAGGTTAGCCGCGATGCGGGTCGAGTGCGAAGAAGAAGGGGTTGGCGCCAGCGAGTACCGATCACGCCCCGGTCGATCGCGGCGGAAAAGATCCGCTCAGTGCCGGGCCTGCTTCTCGGTCATCAGCGGCAGCAGTTCTTCGTCATTCTCCGCCTCGGGCGGCTCGATCCAATCGAGTTCGAAGCCGAGCGTCGTCGCATCGTCGTCGTCGAGTCCGTCGAAGGAGCGGAACTCGGCGTCGAGCAGGGCCATGCGCGCCGCATCTTCGTCGTCGTAGCGCAGCGTCTCGCCTTCGGCGTTGAACACTTCGGCGACGCCCGAGTCGAGCACGCGCATGCGCGCCCATACGAGCACATCGCCGAGCGAGGCGATCCACCATTGTTCTTCGTAGTTTTCTGCGTCTGTCTCGTTCATCACGGCCGCTGATCGCGGAAATTGTCCGCGGCCAGTTTACACGCGATGTCGAAGCCATGTCTCTGCCTTTGCGGCAGAGACCGAGCGCAAGCGTGCTTTGTCAGGGTTCGATTCATCGAACCCGTCGCATATCCCGCATGGACGCAAAGCATCGGATGCAATGGGATGTCCGAAAGGCGCAGGCAACGGAATCGGTCAATGCCCCACCGGCTGTTCGCCCGTCGGCATCGAGGCGCGGATGAACACTGCGCCGAGCAGGGCGGCCAGCGCAGCGAAGATCGCGCCGACGAAGAACGCGGCATGGTAGCCGCCGTTGAGTGCGGTCAGCTTGTCCGCATTTTCCGCGAGCAGGCGGCCGGTTTGTGCGCCGGCGAGGCTCGCGAGCACGGCGAGGCCGAGCGCGCCGCCCATCATGAAACTCGTGTTGACCAGGCCCGACGCCACGCCCGAATCGCTTGGACTGACGTCGCTCATCGCCGCGAGCAGCACCGGATTGAACGCCATGCCCGCGCCGAGGCCGAGCAGCAGCATGCCGGGCAGCACGTCGACGACGAAACTGCCGTCTGCCGGCGCGCGTGCGAACAGCAGCAGGCCGAGTGCGGCGAGCCCGAGGCCGGCGACGATCGGCCAACGAATGCCGAAGCGCAGCACGACCTTGGCCGAGAGTCCGAGCGAGAACGCCGCCATGATCAGATTCGCCGGCAGGAAGGCGAGGCCGACCTGGAGCGGGTCGTAGCCGAGCACCTGCTGCATATACAGCGCGGAAAGGAAGAACCAGGCGAACATCGCCGCGGCCCAGAGCACGCCGATCGCGTTCGCGGTCGAGACATTGCGCAGGCGGAACATGCCAAGCGGCATCAGCGGATGGGCGACGCGCGATTCGATAACGAGGAAGATCGCGATCAGCACCGCGGCCGCGCCGAGCAGGCCCAGCGTATGCACCGAAGTCCAGCCGGCGCTGTTGCCGTTGATCACGGCATAGACGGCGAGCAGCATACCAAGTGTGACCGTGATCGCGCCGGTCACGTCGAGGCGCGGGTCGGCTTTTTCGTTGTGCGTATCGGGCAGCAGCTTGAGCGAGAACGCGATCACCGCGGCGCCGACCGGCAGGTTGACGAAGAAGATCCAATGCCAGTTCAGCGTATGCACCAGCACGCCGCCGAGCATCGTGCCGACGCTGCCGCCGGCCGAGGCGACGAAACTGTATACGCCCATCGCCTTGGCGCGTTCGACCGGCTCGGGAAACAAATCCATGATCAGCGACAACGCGACCGCGGCGATCACCGCGCCGGCAATGCCTTGCGCGGCGCGCGCGACGATCAGCATTTCCTGCGAGTGGGCGAGGCCGCAGGCCAACGAAGTCAACGCGAATCCGGCGATGCCGATCAGGAACCACTTGCGGTGTCCGTACAGATCGCCGAGACGGCCGCCGAGCAGGAGGAAGCCGCCGAAGGTCAGCATGTAGGCGTTGATCACCCAGGCCAGCGAGGTGTCGTCGAAGCGCAGATCGCTCTTGATCGAGGGCAGGGCGACGGTGACGATGGTCGTATCGAGCACGTCGACCAGTACGCCGAGGCAGAGCACGGTCAGGGCGAGCCATTTGTGCTTTTCGGCCGCGGTGGCGGAGGCGGTTGCATCGTTCATGGGGCGGTTTCTCGTTGAGGTGTATCCGGACGACGAACGGGCGGAACGGAAATCGACATGCGCCGCGGCGCGGGATTATCGCCTCGTGCACGCAATCCTTGTCAAAGGTGGAAAGATTTCGCCCCTAGGGTTCGTGCGCACGCTGAAGTCGCCGCTGCGGGCTCGTCGTTATTCGTCCTTCGATACCTCAGGACGAGCGAGGTCCGATTTCCACCCCTGGTTGCTGTTGACGGCAATCGATTTTGTAATTTACCATTTGGTAAATTAACTGATTGGTGTATTTCATGTCCGTCGACCGACTCAGCAGCACATTCGCCGCACTCGCCGATCCGACGCGGCGCGCGATCCTCGCGCGCCTTGCCAGCGGCGAGACGACGGTGAACGAACTCGCCGCACCGTTTGCGATGACCCTGCCTGCGGTGACCAAGCATCTGAAGGTGCTCGAAAGCGCCGGCTTGATCACGCGCGGACGCGACGCACAGCGGCGCCCTTGCAAGCTCGCGGCGCGGCCGCTGCGCGAAGCCAGCGACTGGATCGAGAAGTACCGGGTCTACTGGGAGCAGCGCTTCGACCATCTCGACTTGTATCTGAGCGAATTGCGGAAGAACGAGACGAAAACCAAACTGCAACGGAGGAAATCGCATGGCAAGTAAATCCGCCGATTCGGCACGCGCGTTGACGATCACGCGCGTGTTCGATGCGCCGCGTCGTCTCGTGTTCGCGGCCTGGACTGAGCCCGAGCATCTGCTGCGCTGGTCCGCACCACACGGGTTCCGCGTCACTCACAGCAGCGGCGAATTGCGCGTCGGCGGCGCCTGGCGCGCGTGTATGGTCACGCCGGACGGCGCGGAGCTGTGGCTCAGCGGGATCTACCGCGAAATCGTGCGCGACGAAAAGCTCGTCTTTACCCACGCCTGGGATGAAGACGACGGCCGGCCGGGCCCGCAGACCCTGGTCACGGTGATCTTGAACGACCTCGGCGGCAAGACCGAAATGATTTTCCGCCAGGTAGGCTTCGCTTCCGACGCTTCGCGCGACGGTCACGAAGGCGGCTGGAGCCAAGGCTTCGAGCGTCTCGCGGAATTGCTTGGCGAACTTGAGCAGCACGGTACAACGATAAGGAATGATCGGTGAAACTCTATTACTTCGAATCGCCGCATCCGCGCGTCGCCTGTGCGGTCGCCAAGCACACGGGTGCCGCGGTGGAATACGTCCGCGTCGACCTCGCGCGCGGCGAGCACAAGACACCGGAGTATCTCGCGATCGACCCGAACGGCAAGGTGCCGGCGCTGGTCGACGGCGACCTGACGCTGTGGGAGGTGCCTGCGGTCGCCTGTCATATCGCCGCGAAAACCGGCTCGGAGTTATGGCCGCGTGATGAGGGCACGCGGCTCGATATCGTGCGCTGGTTCAACTGGGGCACGGCGCATTTCAACCGCCATACCGGCACGATTTTCTTTGAGCGTCTGATCAAGCCGGCGCTGCGCCTCGGCGAAGCGGACGAGCGGGCGATCGCGACCGCAACGCGGTTCCTCGATCAGTTCGCGCCGGTGCTCGACGCGCATCTGGCGCAGCGCGACTTTCTCGTCGGCAACCGTTTGAGCGTCGCCGATTTTCACACCGCGATGTTCCTTGGTTTCGACGCCGCGGAATTGCCATTGCAAAACTATGCGCACATCACGCGCTGGTATGCGCGTCTGCACGAACTGCCGGCATGGCGCGACCCGTTTCCCGATCCGACGCAGGCGCGGCGATGAGAAAGCTCAAACTGGAAATGCAGGTTTCGCTCGACGGCTTCACCGCCGATGCGCAGGGTGGCACCGGCTGGATGACATGGAATTGGGGCGAGCCTTGGACCTGGGATGAAGAACTGCGCCGCCATCACGAAGAACTGACCGCCGCGGCCGATACGATCCTGCTCAGCCGGGTCATGGCCGAAGAGGGCTTCTACGCGCATTGGCAGCAGGTCGCCGAGCAGGCCGGCGATGCGCGCAGCGGATTCGCGCGCAAGATCGTCGCGATGCGCAAGGTCGTGTTCACGCATACCTTGAAAGAGACGCGCTGGCCGAATACCACGCTTGCGCGCGGCGATCTGGTCGAGGAAGTGGTGCGGCTCAAGCGCGAGCCGGGCAAGGACATTCTCGTCTACGGCGGCCCGACGTTCGCGTCGGCGCTCGCTGCCGCGGGACTCATCGACGAATTCCATTTCCTGGTCAATCCGGCCGTACTCGGCAAAGGCCGCGGCATGCTCAAGGATATCGGCGGCACGGTTCCGCTGCGTCTGATCGATGCCCGGCCGTTTGCCTGCGGTGTGGCGTTGCTGCGCTACGCGCGGCTGGAGTAGGCCATGCAAAGAAACTGCATGCGGAGAATCGCTCAGTTGCTATGGCTGCGGTTTGCTTGAAATGCCGCTCAAATCGGCCCGGTGTTTTATGGTGGTGCAAATATATTTGAGCAGAGCGTCGCACTCAGCACGGGCAAGCGCTTAGGCGGTTCCACTTTTGAATTTATCTCGTTGCGTGCCATCACGTGCCGAATTGGGATTAGGCGGGCAAGGCTTTCTCGATTAATTCACAAGGATTTTTCCGTGAAATTAGCCAAGCTCTTCCTCGGTGTTCTTGCTTTCGTTCCGGTAATGGCCGTTGCGTCCGTCACTGCCGATTGCGGCGGCAGCAGCGACGCTTGTTTTGCTTCGGTATCGAGTCCAAGTTCTCCGACTCCGTTTCACTACGATTGGGGGCTGGTCAACACGCAGCCGGTGCAACGGTGTACCGCAAGAATTGCGGCGACCGTGCAACCTGTACGTTTTTCTGCCCCTTCGTCAGCGAAGTGAGCATTACCTGGAGCGTCACCGTTACCGACGCGAACAATCAGCTGATCGGCAGCGCATCGGTTACCGGCACGTGTACGCCGCAGCCCGTTATCGGCGGCAACTAAGCACCGAGTCCGGACGGGCTATCGCCGTCCGGACTTCGCTTCGGTGAAATTTCGCGCAGCAAAATATTGAATCCGCATCGGGTCCGGCTGTGCGTTATTGCACAGCCAGGGCCTTGGCGAACGGCTTGATGCCGAGCGCTTCGTAGACTTCGCTCGGGTAGTAAGCCTTGTCGCCTTTGACCACCAGGGCGACGTTGCGGATGTCGGAAATATTCTTGGTCGGATCGCCGTCGACGAGGATCAAGTCGGCGCGCCAGCCGGGCTTGATCACGCCGCGGTCCTCTTCCACACGCGAATACTTTGCGCCGTTGAGCGTGGCGACCTGCAGCGCCTGCGCGGGCGTGAGGCCGGCCTGCACGTACAGTTCGAGCTCGCGCTGCAGAGTGAAGCCCGCGAGCGCATCGGTGCCGGCGACGATCGGCACGCCGGCCTTGTACATGCGACCGACGAATTCGATCATCTTGGCGTACGACTTCTCATGCAACTGCGCTGAGGCCTCGTCGGGAATCTTCATCGTGCCCTGGAGGAAGCCGCGTTTTACGTCGGGCGGCATATGGTCGGCGACCACCGCGTAGGCCTGCGACATGTCGCCGTCTTTCTGGCGGATGAAATCGAACGTGGTCAGGGTCGGATCGATCGCGGTCTTGTGCTTGACCAGCAAAGCGATGAAGTCCTGCACCGCCTTCGAGTCGAAGTCGAGGCCGGCGACCTTGTCGGCCGGCAACTGGAAACGTTCGAGCGTGCGCGTGTCGGTCTTGTCGGTGACGAGAAAGTTGAGCAGCACCTGGTTGATGTGCTGAATCTCGTCGTAGCCCTGCTCGACGACGTCCTGCGCGCGCAGGAACACCGGCACGTGGCCGCTGACGCGCAGGCCCCTGCTGTGTGCGTAAGCGGTCGTCTCTGGCAGGATCGCCTTCGGGAACGAGTTGTACACCTTGATCTGCGGATAGCCGTGCTCGGCGTACCAGTCGATGGCTTTCTTCGCCTCGGCGAGATCCTTGATGACGAAGCCGTTGCGCGCCGACATCGGGCTTTCGCCTTCGATGAAGCCGGCCGGCACGATGTGCGGCGCGAGCAGGCTGCCTTCGCGTTCGCGCGCGATCAAGTCCTGCAGGGTCGCGTTGTCGTTGCCCATGTCGCGCACCGTGGTCACGCCGGCGGCGAGATGCAGGCCGCCTTCCCATGCGCTCGTGTGCGCATGCATGTCGAACAGGCCGGGCAGCAGGGTGCGGCCGCCGGCATCGATGGTGCGGTCGGCCTTGCGCTTTTCCTTGCCGGTATCGACCACGTCGATGACGCGGCCGTCCTGCACGAACACGTCGCTCGCGGGTCCGAGCGTGGCGCGCTCGCTGTCGAACACGCGCGCGTTGCGGATCAGGGTCGAACCGGCGAGTGGATGTGCCAGGCGCTGCTGCATCGAGACGAGCAGGTTCTTCTCGGCGGTTTTCTGTTGTTTTTCGAGTTCGCCCGCGTTCGCTTCCCAGCCGTCCTCGACGAGTTGCAGGAAGCCCGGAAAGATCAGCGCGAACACGCGCGGGCTCGCGTCGGTGGTCGCCCAGACGAAGGTCGGAGTAAAGCCGATGCCGGTCAGCGCGAGCAATTGCACGTTGCGTTTCTCGCCGCCCTTGGTGACTTCGGAATCGACGAGTTTCTGCATGGTCAAGGTGCCGCTCGGGATCAGCGGCAGTTTGCCGTCGCTGCGCTTGGCCAGCGCGGCGATCGCGACCGACAGCGCTTCGGGCGTGCCGCCGAGCGGTGTGTACAGCGCGCTGCCGAACACTTCCTGTTCGCCCTTGTCCGAGGTCGATTTCCAGCGCGCCTTGTCGCCCTCGCGCGCGAAGGTTTCGTTGATGATCGCGCCGAACGTGGATTGGCCTTCGACGTGATAGGTCGCGTAGTTGCCGTCCTTGTCGAGCTTGTAGACCTCCTTCAGTTCCGGGCCGCGGCCGTTGTCCTTGAACAAGAAATCGACCTTGGTCGTGCCGTCGCCGTCGCGCGTGACGGTCTGATGCCCGGCCTTGGTCTTGCCGCCGTTGACGAGCGCGGTGTACTGGGTGGTTTCGGCCGCGAGCGCGGCTTGCGCGACGAGCAGGGACAAGGCGAGCGGAGCCAAAACGAGCAGGCGTTTCATGGGCGTTCCTCGACGGAGTGGGCGATGCGGCGGCAAGCGGCGCGGTGCGGCTATAAGAGAACTTGCGCGCGTGCTGCGCATGTGGCGAAGGTCATGCGCTGCGATGAGACGCAGCTCCCACTTCCAAGTCCGGCTGCGCGTTCGCGAGGCGTTCGTACAAGTCCACCGTGCGGCGCATCAGCGTGGATGCGCTCCATGCGCGCGCGTCTTCGCGCGCCGCGGCGGCGAGTTGCGCGCGCAGCTCGGGCGAGCGCAGCAGAGCGGCGACATGGCCGGCGAAGCTCGCGACGTCCTCGCCGCTGATGCGCGCGCCCTGCGCGCCCGCGAGCACGGCGGCGGTGCCCATGACCGCAGTCGAGACGACCGGCACGCCGAGCGCCATCGCCTCGATCAGGACCAGGCCCTGCGTTTCTGTCGGCGAGGCGAAGACGAACACGTCGCCGGCGCGATAGCAATCGAGCAGCGCGGTGCGCCGGTCGAGATTGCCGGGGAAACGCAGATGCGGTTCGAGATTCGCCGCGCGCGCCTTGGCTCGCAGCGCTTCGGCATCGGGGCCTTCACCGGCGATGATGAAGACGAGATCGGGAAATTCGCCGCGCAGAGCCTGCACGACATCGAGCAGGAAGCCGATGTTCTTTTCTGCTGCGAGCCGGCTCACCGTCACCAGAGTCGGCTGATCGGCGCGAATGTCCTGCGCTTGGCGGAAGCGCGCGCCGTCGCCGCCGGCGAATTCGTCGAGATCGATGCCGGTCGGAATGATCGTCGTCGGCGTGGCGATGCCGTACTGCTTGAGCACATCGTCCATCTGTTGCGTCGGTACGATCAGATGATCGACCTCGCGGCAGAGCCGGCGCGAAATGCTGCGCGCGGCAAAACGCAGCGGCGCCGCGGGCAGCCACGGGAAGTAATGCTTGGCGTAGGGCTCGAAATAAGTGTGGTATGTCTCAACCAGCGGCCGGCCGCTGAGCTTGCGCAGCATGACGCCGAGCTGATGCGCGCGAAACGGCGTATGGATGTGGATGACGTCCCAGCGCCGCTGTGCGAGCTGCGCCGCGGCCGCGCGCAGGGCGGAACGGCGGATCAGCCGGTCTTCCGGATCGAAGAAGATCTTGCTCGACGGCAGGCGCACGGTCTCGAATTCGTCGCGAGCGCCGTCGTCGGCCGCGTACTCGGGCGCGACGATAGTGACGCCGTGGCCGAAGCGCTCGAGCTCGCGCGCGAACGTGCGGATCGAAGTCGATACGCCGTTCACGCGCGGGAAGTACACGTCGGACAGCATCAGGATATGCATGACGCCGACGTTACAAGGCGTATTTGACCGGACGAAGACGCGGTCCGGCGGCGCCCGGCCTCAGTCGTCGCAGGACGCCGTCTTCTTGCACAGTTCCGCGCCAAGGTCCTCGTGGCGCTTGGCTTGAGCGTCGTCGCCGACCGCGGCGTAGTCCTCGGCGAGCGAGTCGTGCTGCAGCACGGCGTCGCCGTAGGTTTCGCCATGCCGTTCGATCAACGCGAGCAGGCGCAGGCGCAATGCGATCGCCTCTTTGTATTGCTTGCCGGTTTCAAGCGCGTCGGCGAGATCGTCCAGCGGCACGGCCAGGTTCTTGTGCTCGGGGCCGTAGGCGCGTTCGTAGATGGCGATGACGCGCCGATAGAGTGGGGCGAGGACGCTGTAACCGGCGTTGTTTTCGCGCTTGATGTCGGCGATGCGCAGCAGGGTGAGGCCGACGTCGGCCTGCTCGGGCGCGTCCGCTTCGTAGCCGGCGAGCGCGCGTTCGAACAGGCGCAGCGCTTCGGCCTTTCTTGCCGGATCGTTCGAGGCGAGGGTGGCGAGATTGAACAGCGTCGTCGCCGTGCGCGTGCTTTTTTCGCCGTAGATGCGCAGACGGATCGTGAGGGTCTGCTGCCATAGCGCTTCGGCTTCGCGGTCGCGGTTCTGGTTGTAGCGCACGCTGGCCAGCTCGTGCAGGGCCCATGAACGTGTCGAATCCGGCACCTTGGGCAAGGCGCGGAGGATCGCGTTCGCCTGTTCGGTCAGCGGTGCGGAGCGTTCGTATTCGTCGGCATCGGACAGCGTATGGCCAAGATCGAGCAGATTCTCGGCATACGCGATGGACTTCTTGCCATGAGCGGTGTCGTTCAATGCGAGTTCACGGCGAAATGTCGCCTCGGCGTCTTTGTAGCGGCCGAGTTCGCGCTGGGTCATCCCGAACCGGTCGAGCACTTCGATCAGATCTTTCGAATTGGCACCGGGCTCGCGTTCCACGCCGGCGAGCGCTGGCGTGAGGTTTTCGAGCGCGCGGGCGAATTCGCCATGCTCGTAGGCGCGCTTGCCGTCGGCGAGCAGGTCGCGCCAGCTGCGCGTGGAGGCAGGCACTTCGGTTGGGCGGGCTTCGTTCTGCGTTGCCGCCGCAGTGCCGGCATCGAATGCCGTAGCGTTCTCCGCAGCGCTGCTTAGCGCCGACGCAAGGGCGGCGGCCAACACGATGCAAAACGCGCGCTGCATAGGCAATCCCGGTTTGCCGCGAAGGCGGCTCGAACAAGCAATCACAATTCGGTCAGCCGTGCGCGCAGAAATTCGGCGAACACGCGCAATTTCGGCGGCACCTGGAAACGGCTCGGGTGGTAGATGTAGAAACCGTCGTACGGCGGCAGCCAGCGGTCGAGCACGCTGACCAGGCGGCCCGCCGCGATGTGCGTAGCGGCCTCGTGCTGCATGACGTGGGCGAGGCCGACGCCGTCGAGCACGGCACGCATCAGCAGACCGTTGTCGTTGCAGACCAGGTTGCCGCCGACGTCGGTCTCGAACCAGCGTCCACGCCGCGGCCCGGACGGGTAGGCGAACTCCCAGCGGTACACGGGCCCGCTTGCCTCGTAGCGGAACTGCAGGCAGTTGTGTTCGGCCAGCTCGCTTGGATGCTTGGGCGTGCCGTGTTTCTTCAGGTACGCCGGCGAGGCGACGAGCAGCGAGCGTTGCGCCCCGCCGAGCCGCTGCGCGACCATGCCGGGCTGAAGTTTTTCCGAGAGGCGGATGCCGGCGTCGAGGCCTTCGGCGACGAGGTCGGCGAGCGAGGCGTCGGTGCGGATATCGAGGCGGATGTCGGGATAGGCGCGCAGAAAATCGGCGAGGTTCGGCGCGATCAGCGCGGGCAGCGCGACCGGCGGCATGGTGATGCGCAGCGTGCCCGCGGGGCGGCCGCTGCGGTTGCGCATTTCCTCGATCGCGCCGTCGATCTCGCCGAGCGCGGGTGCGATGCGGGCGAGAAAGTCCTGGCCGGCGTCGGTCAAGGTCACGCTGCGCGTGGTCCGCTGCAGCAGGCGCATGCCGAGCCGCGCTTCGAGCGCGCGCATGGTCTGGCTCAGGGCCGACGCGCTCACGTCGAGGTCGCGCGCGGCGCGCGTGAAGCTGCCGTTCACGGCGATCGCGCGGAACGCGCGCAGCGCGACGGTGTGGTCTTGGCGCATTGATTAGCCTGGCTTAATGGATATTCAAGACCATGCCTATTTTTCACCGCAATCGCAAGGAGCACAGTAGCGCCCATTCCGATCCGCATTACCGCCGAGGAATCTCCCATGTCGTTGAACCGCTACGTTCTGCTCGGCCGCTCCGGGCTGCGCGTCAGTCCCATTTCGCTCGGCACGATGACCTTCGGCAACGAATGGGGCTGGGGCGCGGCGCGCGATTCCGCGCGGCGCATCTTCGACACGTATATTGACGTCGGCGGCAACTTCGTCGACAGCGCGAATTTGTATACCAACGGCACCAGCGAAACCTGGCTCGGCGAATTCATGAAGGAATCGGGCCGGCGCGACAAGCTCGTCGTCGCGACCAAGTACACCTACAACGCCGACCCCGGCGACCCGAACGCAGGCGGCAATCAGCGCAAGAGCCTGCTGCGCACGCTGGAGACGTCGCTCAAGCGCCTGCAGACTGACTATATCGATCTCTATTATCTGCACTCCTGGGACCGGATGACGCCGGCCGAAGAGGTCATGCGCACGATGGACGACGCGGTGCGCGCAGGCAAGATCCGCTACGTCGGCCTGTCCGACACGCCGGCGTGGTACGCGGCGCGTGCGCAGACGTTGGCGCAATGGCGCGGTTTCGAGCCCGTCGCGGCGATGCAGGTCGAGTACTCGTTGATCGAACGCAATGCGGAGCTCGAGTTTGCCGATCTCGCCGTTGAACTCGGCATGGGCCTCGTCGCCTGGAGTCCGCTCGCGATGGGTTTGCTTTCCGGCAAGTACAAGCCGTCCGAAGCCGGGCCGAACGCGAAGTTTGGCGAGGGGCGCCTGCAGGTGACCAGTGCGGGCGGCAACCCGCCGCCGGGCTTCGACAAACTCGGCGCGCGCAACTTCGCCATCGTCGCGGAGTTGGAGAAAGTGGCGCGCGAGGCCGGCGTGAGTATGGCCCAGGCTGCACTCAACTGGCTCTACGGCAAACGCGGCATGGCTAGCATCCTCGTCGGCGCGACCAAGCCGGAGCAACTGACCGATTCGCTCGGCGCTCTGGATTTCTCGCTGTCCGACGAGCACCGCGCACGCCTCGACGCGGCGAGCGCGCCGCCTTCGCCGCTGCCGTTTCCGTACTACTTCTACACCGACGTGCAGCAGGCGCGCATCACCGGCGGTGTCGAGGTCGAGGCGCATGCGCCGCGATACGCTCTGCCGGCCGTGGTGCGGCCTGCGCAGGCCGATTGACGGCTAGCGCCAACGTTTCCTTTAGAAATAGGTGTCCGCTCGAGGTATCCGAGGGCGGACGCGGGCCGAGCGCGACAGTGCGGCTCGGCATGCGGGGCGGGCATAAGCCGGGCCGTTGGCGCATCGCCATAACGGAACGGTCGCCGTCCGCAGCCTATACTGCGTCGACGCCGCTGCGTGCGGCCAGCGATGCAGACAAATTTCCCGACCCACAGCTCAAGGACCTACCATGCTGCAAGCCAAAGGTTATGTCGCGCACGACGCGCAATCCGCCCTCGTGCCGTTCACGTTCGAGCGCCGCTCGCCGGGGCCGCGCGACGTGCAGATCGAAATCGTCTACAGCGGCATCTGTCACTCCGACCTGCACCAGGCGCGCAACGACTGGCGCAATTCGCTCTATCCGATGGTGCCGGGGCACGAAATCGTCGGCCGCGTGACCGCGGTCGGCGGCGACGTCACCAAGTTCAAGGTCGGCGACCTCGCGGGCATTGGCTGCATGGTCGATTCGTGCCGCACCTGTTCCTCGTGCCAGGACGGGCTCGAACAGTATTGCGAAAACGTGCCGACCTGGACTTACAACGACAAGGAACGCAGCGGCGATCAGCTCACCTTCGGCGGCTATTCCGACCTGATCGTGGTCGACGAGCATTTCGTCGTGAAGATTTCGCCGAAGCTCGACCTCAAGGCCGTCGCACCGCTGCTTTGCGCTGGCATCACCACCTGGTCGCCGCTGCGCCACTGGAAGGTCGGTAAAGGCCAGAAGGTCGGCGTGATCGGCCTCGGTGGTCTCGGCCACATGGGCGTCAAGTTCGCCCATGCGCTCGGCGCGCGCGTGGTGATGATCACGACTTCGCCGAGCAAGGCCAAGGACGCGCTGAGCCTCGGCGCCGACGAAGTGCTGATCTCGACCGACAAGGCGGCGATGCGCGCGCACGCGCGCAGCTTCGACTTCCTGCTCAACACGGTGCCGAACGGCCATGACATGAATCCGTACGTGGCCTTGCTCAAGCGCGACGGTCACATGGTGCTCGTCGGCGCGCTGACCGAACTGACTCCGCCGTTGCTCGGCGGCAGCCTGATAGGTGGACGCAAGAGCATCGCCGGTTCCGCGATCGGCGGCATCGCCGAGACCCAGGAGATGCTCGATTTCTGCGCCGAGCACGGCATCGTCGCCGACATCGAGATGATCGACATCCAGTCGGTCAACGCGGCCTACGAGCGGCTGTTGAAGAACGACGTGAAGTATCGCTTCGTCATCGACATGGCTTCGCTCAAGAACGCGGCCTGATTTTTCCTTCTCTTTCGGGGGGAGGTGTCCGGCACGGCGGATAAGGGAAAGGCATCGCCCTCTGGGGCGGTGCTCGGGCCTGTGAGGCCGTTCCCTTATGCAACGCTCCGCGCCACCTTCTCCTCGTGAGAGCAGGGAAACAACAAGAGGAACTCGCAATGAAATCCCGCACCCTCGGCCCGAACGGCCCGCAGGTTTCCGCACTCGGCCTCGGTTGCATGGGCCTGACTCACGCCTACACGACCAACCGGCCCGACGAGTCGAGCGGGGTCGACCTGATCCATCGAGCCTTGGATCTCGGCGTGACCTTGCTCGACACGGCCGACATCTACGGACCGGAAACCAACGAACAGTTGGTCGGCAGAGCGATTGCGGGCCGGCGCGGGCAGATCGTGCTCGCGAGCAAGTTCGGCTACACCTTCGAGCCGGGCAAGCCGCGATCGATCGGTGAGATCGACGGCAGCCCGGCCTATGCGCAGCGTGCCTGCGAGGCGTCGCTCAAGCGACTCGGCGTCGAACACATCGATCTCTACTATTTGCATCGCGTCGATGCGCATATTCCGATCGAGGATACCGTCGGCGCCATGTCGCGCCTGGTCGAGCAGGGCAAGGTGCGCTGGCTCGGCCTGTCGGAAACTTCGGCGGCGACGCTGCGCCGCGCGCATGCGGTGCATCCGATTACCGCGCTGCAGAGCGAGTACTCGCTGTGGAACCGCGACCCCGAAGACGAAGTGCTGCCGGTCTGCAACGAACTCGGCGTCGGCTTCGTCCCGTTCAGTCCGCTCGGCCGCGGCTTTCTCTCGGGCCGTTTCCAGAGCATCGACGATTTCGCCGCGGACGACTACCGCCGCAGTTCGCCGCGGTTTCAGGGCGAAAACTTCGCCAAGAACCTGGCCCTGGTCGAAAAAATCAAAGCGCTTGCCGAGCAGAAGCACGTCACCGCTTCGCAGTTGGCGCTGGCGTGGCTGCTCACGCGGGGAGAGCACATCGTGCCGATTCCGGGCACGACGAGTCTTGCGCGGCTCGAAGAAAATCTTGCCGCTGCCGAGATCGATTTCAGCGCCGACGAACTCGCCGCGATCGAAGCGATCGCGCCGCAGGGCGTCGCCGCGGGTGCGCGCTATAGCGAAGCGGGAATGCGCCAGATCAATCGTTGAACCGCAATGCGCGGGCGGCGCTTCGCAAGTCTCTGTCGTCGCCCGGACAAAATCGATAGAGTGCGGTTCTGTCCGATTGCGGAACCGCCATGACGATCGTATTCGAAACCCCGCGTTTGCTCCTGCGCCGGCTCGAGGAACGCGATGCTGCGTTCGTTTTCGAGTTGGTCAACGATGCGGCCTGGCTGCAGTTCATCGGCGACAAAGGCGTGCGCAGCCTCGACGATGCGCGCGCCTATCTGCGCAACGGGCCGATCGATATGTACGCCAAGCACGGCCACGGCCTCTACTGTGTCGAGACCAAGACGAACGGCGAGGCGATCGGCATGTGCGGCCTGATCAAGCGCGAGACGCTGGACGACGTCGATCTCGGTTTCGCCTTTCTGCCGCCGTGGCGCGGCGGCGGCTACGCCTATGAAGCGGGTTCGGCGACGATGACTTATGCGCGCGAGACGCTCGGCCTGCAGCGCATCGTCGCGATTGTTTCTCCGGGCAACGAGCGCTCGATTGGGTTGCTCGAAAAGCTTGGCTTCCGCTTCGAGAAATCACTGCGCCTGCCGCCGAAGCTGGAGCAGGAGACTTTGCTTTACGCGGCGGAAGGCTGACTCCTCCGATGCGCTTCATCATGCCGGGTCTCGTGTACGGATCCGGCGTGCCGCAGCACCAAGTGCACAGCCCGGACGGAACTGACAGTGCTAGCATTTCATGCTGCAGGGGGCAGTTGTTATGCAAGGAGAAAGCATGAAAACCGCAATCGTTGTGGCTCTGACGACAGCGCTATCGCTAAGCGCCCTGCCATTTGCTTCCGCAGTGCACGCACAAGCTTCCGGCACCAGTCTCATGTGCACCCTTGAAAGAGATTGCTACGCCAGCGTTCCTGCAGGCACGGTATCGATTGTATGGACTTACGAGTATTCCGGAACTCAGTCGTACAACGTCAGCGAGTGCAGCAATTCGACCGAATGTTTTGCTCTCGAGAACACCGGCTGCCCGCCTAGAATCAACCTCCAGCGAATGACGGTTCAGGCGTTCGACGCCAATCGGAACTTGCTCGGCAGCGCATCGGCTCCGTTGTCTTGCTCCGTCAACCAGTAGTCGCTGATGCTGGACATCCCGGCGGAAGGATGGGATGACAAGCGAATTGGTCTTGATATGCAAAGCCCCGCTTCGGCGGGGCTTCTGTTTTGCTATGTCACATCGACCGTTCTAGTCCAACGATAGGCAGGCGCCTATCGCGCCTATGCGAGGCGC
The DNA here is from genome assembly GCF_005503555.1 of Rudaea sp. 3F27F6. Classification (GTDB taxonomy): domain Bacteria; phylum Pseudomonadota; class Gammaproteobacteria; order Xanthomonadales; family Rhodanobacteraceae; genus Rudaea. The sequence goes on along the minus strand of NZ_SCNG01000006.1, from coordinate 24,774 downwards.
AACGATCCGATTCCAGGAATGGCGACGATACGCGTCGCGCGGATTCGCCAGGTTCATTGCTCGCATCAATCTCAATGGCCGCCGCCGCCACCGCCGCCAGCGCGCGCGCCGAACGGTGGGCGGGCGAACCAGATCACCACGATCAGCGAGAGGAAGATGTAGCCGAGCACATGGAACAGCTCGTTGAACGAGATCTGGTACGCCTGCGCATTGATCATATTGTCGAGCACACGGTAGGCCACCGGGTCGTCGCCGCGGCCGAGCGTCGCCACGGCTTGCTGCGTGTCGGGGTCGAACGGCGTCAGGTGTTCGGTCAATTGCGCGTGATGCACGATGGCGCGATGCTGCCACATGAAGTTGGTGATCGACGCGGCAAAGCTGCCGCCGAGGTTGCGCACGAAGGTCGCGAGGCCGGTGCCCGAAGCGATCTCGTGCGGCTGCAGATCGGACAGCATGATCTGCATCAACGGCATAAAGAAGAAGGCGACGCCGAGGCCCTGGATAAACTGGGCCATCGCCACGTGATAGAAATCGACTTCGAGATAGAAACCCGAGCGGATAAAGCTCGTCGATCCCATGATGCAGAACGCGGCCGCGGCAGCGATGCGCAGGTCGACCCGGTTGATGTATTTGCCGACGAACGGCGTCAACAGGATCGGCAGGATGCCGATCGGCGCGGCAGCGAGGCCGGCCCAGGTCGCGGTATAGCCTAGATAACGTTGCAGCCACTGCGGTACCAGCACGTTGATCGCGAAGAATGCGCCGTAGGCCAGGGTCATCGAGATCGTGCCGAAGATGAAATTGTTGTGGCGGAACAATTTGAGATCGACGATCGGCTCTTTGTCGGTCAGCTCCCAGATCAGGAAGATAGTCAGCGCGATCGCCGAGACGATGGCGAGGATGATGATCAGATTCGATTGGAACCAGTCTTCGTCGTTGCCTTTGTCGAGCAGAACCTGCAGCGCACCGACGCCGATCACAAGCGTGGCCAAGCCGATGTAATCCATCTTCGGCCGCATCGTCTGCGAGGGACGCGCGCGCATCTGCAGGTAGACCACGCCCGCGGCGAAGATGCCGACCGGTACGTTGACGAAGAAGATCCACGGCCAGGTGTAGGTGTCGGTGATCCAGCCGCCGAGGATCGGGCCGGCGATCGGCGCGACGATCGTCACCATGACCAGCAGAGCGAGCGCCTGCGGGCGTTTTTCCGGCGGATAAATCGACAGCAGCAGACTTTGCGTGACCGGGTACATCGGTCCGGCGACCGCGCCCTGGATCGCGCGGAACAGGATCAGCATCGACATGCTCTGGGCGATGCCGCAGAGGAACGAGGCGAATACGAACAACAGGGTGGTCGCGACGAAGAGCTTCACTTCGCCGAAGCGGCGGGTGAGGAAGCCGGTCAGCGGCAACGCGATCGCGTTGCTTACCGCGAACGAGGTGATGACCCAGGTCGCCTGGTCCGCACTCGCGCCGAGGTTGCCCGCGATCGTCGGCAGGGACACGTTGGCGATGGTCGTGTCGAGCACCTGCATGAAGACGGCGAGCGACAGGCCGATCGTGGTCAGGCCGGGGTTGCGCGGAACGAACGGGATGGGATTGGGCGTGGCCATTTTTTTAGATCGTGGGCGGTGAGCGGCGAGCGATGAGCGAAAGAAGCAAAAGCGCCAGAGCTTGTTGCGCTCTCACCGCTCACCGCCGTACTTCAAATAGCGAAGCAGCTCAGCGCTGCGACAAAGCCTCGCCAGGACGTGCCGCATTTTCGTGGATGATGCGGTCGATGTCGGCCTGCGCGCCCTGCATCTGGTTCTGATAGATGTCGGTGGTGAACACGGGCTCCTTCGGCGCTTGCTGGGCGAGGGCAGGGCCGCTCTGGTCGTGCAGGTTCACGTCGACCGCCATCGACAGGCCGATGCGCAGTGGGTTCTTGTCGAGTTCCTTCGGGTCGAGTTCGATGCGCACCGGAATGCGCTGGACGATCTTGATCCAGTTGCCGGTCGCGTTCTGTGCCGGCAGCAGCGCGAACGCACTACCGGTACCGACGCCGAGACTCTGAATCTTGCCGCGGAATTCGAGGCTGCCGCCATAGAGGTCCGACTTCAGCGTGACCGGCTGACCGATGCGCATATGCGCGAGCTGGGTTTCCTTGAAGTTCGCGTCGACCCAGACCTGATGCAGCGGCACGACCGCCATCAAGGCGGTGCCGGGCTGGATGCGCTGGCCGACCTGCACGCTGCGCTTGGCGACATAACCGTCGACCGGCGCGTAGATCTTCGAGCGCACGTCGTTGAGATAGGCGGTGCGCAGCGCGGCCGACGTGGCGAGAACATCGGGATGCTTGGCGATCACGATCTCGTCGACGAGCGCGCGGGTCGTGCTCAACTGCTGCTGGGTCGAAGCGAGCTGGCTCTCGGCCGCGGCGAGGGCGTCGCGGGCGTGGGCGAGTTCTTCGGCCGAGATCGCGCCGGTGGCGACGAGCCCCTGGCGGCGCGCGTAGTCGGCACGTGCGCGGTCGAGCGACACTTTCTGCGCAGCGACCACGGCCTGGCCGCTTTCGACGTTGCTGTACAGGCCGCGCACCTGGCGCACAGTGCGCGCGAGCTGCGCTTCGGCCTGCTGCAAGGCAATGCGCGCATCGCTGCCGTCGATTTCGACGAGTACGTCGCCCTTGTGCACGAGGTTGCCGTCGTCGGCGTTGATCTTGATCACGGTGCCGATGACCTGCGGGGTGATCTGCACGACGTTGCCGTTGACGTAGGCGTCGTCGGTGCCTTCGTACCAGCGGCCGATCGTGTAGTACCAGACGCCGAAGCCGGCAGCGCCGAGCACGACGATCAGGAGGACGAGGCGCAGCAGGAACTTGCGCCGGCCGTTGGTCGGCGCGGCGGTTTCGCGGGTGGGGTTCGGGGTGCTCATGGCTTGAGTCTCAAGAGAATGTCGGGGAATTTTTTCGATCGATTACGGCGTGGCGCTCGCGATCGGCGGTACGTCGCCGCTCGCGTCGAAGCCGCCGCCGAGCGCCTGGACGAGGCGCACCGAGGTGTCGACCTGCTGCGCGTCGAGCACGGCGAGGCGCTGCTCGGCGGTGAGCAGTTGCTGCTGCACGCTCAGGCTGTCGAGGTAGCTGCCGATGCCGGCCTTGTAGCGCTGCTGGCTCAGGTCCCAGGCATTACGCGCGGCCTCGACCGCGCGATGCTGGGCGGATATCTGGATATGCAGCGAATCGAGGTTGGCGACGCGGTCGGCGACGTCGTTGATCGCGCCGACCAGGGTCGAGTTGTACTGGGCGACGGCAAGGTCGTAGCTCGAATCGGCGTTGCGCAGGTCGGAGCGGCGGCGGCCGCCGTCGAAGATCGGCAGGCTGATCGCGGGCTGCACCATATAGAAGCGTGCCGGCAGCGAGAACAGATTGTCCGCCGACGACGAAGTGAGGCCGGCGAAAGCCGACAGGCTCAGGTTCGGCAGGAACTCGGTCTTGACCGCGGCGATGTTCTTCGTCGCCGCTTCGACGCGCCAGCGCGCGGCGACGAGATCGGCGCGGCGGCCGATCAGGTCGGCGGTGAGACTCGGCGGCAGTTCGAGCGCCGCGGGCTTGAGCGCCTGCGGGCGCGCGATGTCGAGGCCGCGATCCGGGCCCTTGCCGAGTAGAACGGCGAGGGCGATGCGGCCGGAGTCGATCGCCTCGTCGGCGACGGCAACCTGCTGTTCGGCGCTGGCGACCTCGGCTTCGGCCTGCTTGATCTGCATCTGGTTGTCGATGCCGGCGGCGACACGCTGCTTGACCAGGGTATACGACGCGTTGGCGCGCTTGAGCTGGGCATCGGCGACGTCCTTTTCCGCGAAACCGTAGCCGAGCTGCACGTAGGCGCGCGCGACGTTGACCGAGAGCGTCAGGCGCGCGGCGTGCGCGTCGATCTCGGCAGCGCGGGCCTGGCCGAGCGCGGCTTCCCAGGCGGCGCGCTTGCCGCCCCAGATGTCGAGCCCCCAACTGAAGCTCGCGTAGACCGCTGGGAAAGTCTGGAACGAGCCGCCGATCGGCTTCGGGAACGCCGTGGTCGGCAGACGTACACCGGCCACGCTGCCGTCGGCGTTCACGGTCGGCAGGCGCTTGGCGTTCTGCGCTTCGACCTGGCTCTGCGCCTGCTTGGCGCGTGCGTCGGCGCTGGCGAGGTCGGGGTTGTCCTTGAGCGCTTCGCCGATCAGCGTGTCGAGTTGCGTGTCGCCGAGGCGCGTCCACCAATCGGCGGACGGCCACGCCGCCGGCGTGGTCTTGATCTTGGCGAAGGCGCGTTCGCTGTGCAGGGTCGCCGCATCAGTCGCCACACCGTCGGTATGCAGGCCGGCCGTGCTGGCGCAACCGGCCAGCGCGATTGCGGCGGAAAGGAGCAGAAGGGGGAAGGAGATGGCACGCATGGGAGGGTTCTTTCGAGGTGATTCAGGGGGTCTGGTCGAGCGTGTCGCGCACGCGCTTGAGCAGCTCGAACAGTTTGGTCCGGTCGGGAGCTTTCAGGTCTTGCATGGCCAGTTCCTGGGCCCGCTCCATGTATTGGCTCATCGCGCGCCAGAGATCCTGCCCGGCCGGGGTCAGCTCGATCGTCAGCGCACGGCGATCCTGGGCATGCGGCTTGCGCCGCACATAGCCCTTGTCTTCGAGCTGGTCGATCAGGCGCGTCATCGCGCCGGCGTTGTGGTCGAGGAAGCGTGCGAGGTCGCCCGGCATCTGCGGTCCGGTCTTGGCAAGGATCTTCACGACGAGATGCTGGCTGTAGTTGATCTCGACACCGTCCGCTTTGATCTCGCGTTCGATCAGACGCAGCATGCTTTCGCGAATCTGCCGGATCAGCAGGGGCAGGCTCGAGTCGTCGCGCAGATCGTGCAGGGAGAGATGTTTTTGCATGCGGCAATAATATTGTCGAAGCAATGATTGTCAAGGCAATTACATACTATTAAGTTTATTTAATATGACGGAGCGGTTTCTGCCTGACGCAGTGCGGTTTTTCCGGCCCCGAAAAGCAAAACCCCCGGGTTGAGCCCGGGGGTTTTTTGCAGCGAAGCGATGATGCGGTGGCGCTTATTTCTTCTTGGCGACCTTCTTCGCGACCTTCTTTACCGCCTTCTTGGCGGCCGCTTTCGGCTTGGCCGGCACGACCGCGTCGGTCAGGCGGGCGACCGAACGCTGCACGGTCTGCTTGGCCGCGAGCTGGGCTTCCTCGATGTCCTTGACCAGATCGCCGAAGTCGTCGCGCGCGCGCTTGACCTTATTGGTCAGGGTCTCGCCGAAGCCGACTTTCTTTGCCGCCGAGTTGAGGTTGACCACGTGCTTGTTGAGCTCGTCGACGCGCTTGAGCAGTTCGTCGATCTCCTTGCGTCCCGGCACGCCGAGCTTGCCTAGCGCGCGCGAAACACGCGACTCGAAGACCTGCTCGAGGCGGTCCCAGGTTTCCTGCGTGCGCTCGCGCACCTGGCTGACGCCGGTTTCGACCGCACCGCGCACTTCGTCGACCTTGCCGGTCGCGATCTTGCGCGTCGCCGCTTCCAGACTCAGTCCTTCCTTGACCAGGTTCTCGAACAACTTGGTGCCGTCTTCGCGCGCCTTGGTCAACGCGCCGAGGCCGGCGAGCCAGATCTGCTGAGCAGATTCCACGATCGACTTGTTCGACGCCGATGCGGCTTCGTTCGCGGCCGTCTTGGCCTTGGATTTCGACTTGAGTTTCGGTTTGCCAGCCATCGTTTTACTCCCGTTACGATTCGAGGACGCGGATGCGTCGCCATGGGCTCAATCTAGGGATGCAGCCTAGAATATTCACACTATGCCAACTGCGGCTCGCTCGGCGGATTCAAGCGAGTCCCTTGTCGAGATGGCTTTCGATTTCCTTCTCGATCATCGGTTTCAAGGCGCCGAGGAGAAAGCCCAGTTGCGCGGTGACGTGGACTTCTTTGTCGGTGACGTGGATCGCACCGCTCGCACCGGCGCGCTCGAAGTGCAGGGTGTCGCCATCCCATTCGCTCTCGATACCGAACTTCTTGCCGATGGCGGCGGCGGTCTTCTTCACCGCAGCTTTCGCTTCTTTCAGTGAATGATGATGTTTGCGGCGGATGTCGATGCTGGGCATGGAATTTCCTTGGTCTGTTCAGGGCCGATTCTCGGGGCCGTATGCTACATTGTGTACAAAGAAGCGGAACGATATTCAAGCATGCGTATTTCCTTCCCGAACAAGGAACAGGATGACACCTTGGTCGGCGCCGGCGAGACCCGGATCGGCACGGCGGCGGACAATGGCATCACGGTCGCCGGTACTGGCGTCGCGCCGCATCATGTGCGCCTCAGGCTGAGCGAGCGCGGAATCGAGCTGAGTGTGCTCGACGCGCAGGCGCGCACGCATGTAAATACGCGGCCGGTGCGCGAACGCGCGATCCTGCGCTACGGCGATATGGTCAGCCTCGGCAGCGTGCCGTTCGTGCTCAAGCCCGACCACGACGCCGACATTCGCGACGACATTCCGCCGCCCGCATCGCAGTCCTCGCCCGAAGCCGTGCGCCACCTGCCGGCGCGCGTGCTGCTGCGCGGCCTGTCGGGCATGCATTTCGGCAAAATCGTGCCGGTGCGCGGCCGGCTCGTCGTCGGTAGCGGCGATCAGGCCGATCTGCGCCTCGACGAACCCGGCATGACCGCGCGGCATGCGGCAGTCGAATACATCGACGGGACGATCGTGCTGCGCAATCTCGATGCGGGCAGCACCTTCGTCAATGGCGTCGAAACCAGCGACGCGATCCTGCAGGCGGGCGATCAACTGTGCTTCGGCCGCGACCGTTTCCTCGTCGAGGCGCCCGGATTTCCGCAACGTTCCAGCAGCAGTCATGGCGCACACTCGGCGCAGGATTTTTCGCCGAACGTCACCCAGACGATGAAAGCGGTGCCGTCGTCCGCTTCGGCTGCGTCGCCGAGCGGCGACGGGCAACCGAACGGTGCCGGCAAGAACGACATCTGGTGGCTGATCGCCGCGGCCGCGGTGATCGCCGGCGGCCTCGCCCTGCTGTTTCTCGGAATCATCTGACCCGAACGCCGAGGCGTTGGGGCGCGCCGCCGATCATGACGCTCTATCCCGCCCTCGTCGTTTGCGAACACTGCGATTCGGTTTATCGCAAGCACGATCTCGACCACGACGAGGTCGCGCGTTGCGGACGCTGCCGCGCCGTGCTCTATCGTGCGAGCCGGCTCGACATCGACCATCTGCTTGCGCTGACGCTGACCGCGGCGATCGTTTTCGTGATCGCCAACGTCTCGCCGGTGATCCGCATCACGGTCGGCGGCATGCACAACGAGGCGAATCTGCTGCAGGCGATCTCGGCTTTGTCGCAGGGCTCGGCGCTGATCGTCGGCCTCGTCGCAGCGGCGACGCTGTTTCTCGTGCCCCTGCTGCAGATCGTCCTGCTCGGCTGGGTGCTGCTGTTCGCACGTGCCGGCCGGCGCGCGCCGGGATTCGGTTTCGCCATGCGCGTTCTGCATCACATCCGGCCGTGGAGCATGACCGAGGTGTTCCTGCTCGGCGTCCTCGTCGCGATCGTCAAACTCTCGGGCATGCTGAACGTGATCGCGGGTCCCGGTACTTATGCGACCGTCGTGCTGACCGTGCTGGTCACGGTGATCGCGAAGCGCGACGTGCGCATTCTGTGGGGGCGCCTGTCCGGTGATACCGACGTGGAGTGGGGTACATGACCGCGCTCGCGCCGCGTGCGCACGAACTCGGCATCGTCGGCTGCCATACCTGCGGCTCGGCATGCTCCGCGGATCTGCCGCGCTGCCCGCGCTGCGGTTCGCCTCTGCACCGGCGCAAGCCCGATTCGCTGGCGCGCACCTGGGCGTTTCTGATCGCCGCGCTGATTCTCTATATTCCGTCGAACGTCCTGCCGGTGATGTATACGAGCATGCTCGGTCGCGGCGAGGCGAGCACGATCCTGCACGGCGTGGTCGAATTCTGGAAGTCCGGCTCGTGGGACATCGCTTTGCTGATCTTTATCGCCAGCGTGGCGGTGCCGTCGACCAAGTTCCTCGTGCTCGGCACGCTGCTCGTCACCGTGCAGCGGCGCAGCACCTGGGCGCGGCAGCAGCGCGCGCGCTTGTACCGCTTCGTCGAGCTGATAGGCTACTGGTCGATGCTCGACGTGGTCGTCGTCGCGCTCGTTTCGGCGCTCGTGCAGTTCCACCTGCTCGGTACCGCCGAACCGCGGCTCGGCATCGTCTTCTTCGGTCTCGTCGTCGTGCTGACGATGTGTGCCGCGATGAGTTTCGATCCACGTCTGATTTGGGATGATGCCGATGGCAGCGAGTAGCCCAGGATGAGCGAACAGAACCGCCCCACGGATGCCCCTCCATCGCCGGTGCCGCCCGTGCCCGTAGTGCGCAGACCGCGCTGGAACGTTGGCCTGATCTGGCTCGTGCCTGTCGTCGCCGCCCTGATCGGCATCGGCATGGTGGCGCACAACTGGGCTTCGGAAGGGCCGTCGGTCGAGATTTCGTTTATCACCGCGGAAGGTCTTGAAGCCGGCAAGACCCAGGTCAAGTACAAGGACGTCGTCATCGGCCTGGTCGATTCGATCCGCCTCGCCAAGGATCGCACGCACATTATCGCGCGAGTGAAACTCGACAAGGCCGCGTCGAGCTTCGCCACGACCGATTCGCGTTTCTGGGTCGTGCGTCCGCGCTTTGGCACTACCGGCGTGACCGGCATCGGCACCTTGCTCTCGGGTGCTTATATCGGCGCCGATGTCGGTGTTTCGAGCGACGTCAGCAAGAGTTTCATCGGACTGGAGCGGCCGCCCGCGGTCATCCACGGCTCGCCGGGCAGGCGCTTCGTCTTGCGCGCGGCCGACATCGGCTCGCTCGACATCGGTTCGCCGGTGTACTACCGGCGCATCCAGGTCGGTCGCGTGGTGTCCTACGAGCTCGACAAGGACGGCAAGCAGATGAAGGTGGACGTGTTCGTCGATGCCCCTTACGACCGCTACGTGACCGTGTCCTCGCGCTTCTGGAACGCAAGCGGCGTCGATCTGAACCTCGATGCGAGCGGACTCAAGCTCAGCACGCAATCGCTCGCGACCGTCATCGCCGGCGGCGTTGCGTTTCAGTCGCCGCCCGGTCCGCGCGACGCGACGCCTGCGGCGGAAGACGCGGAATTCGTCCTGTTCGACGATCTGCAGACTGCGATGGCGCCGCCGGACGGCGAGCCCGAATATCTGCAGATGCGCTTCGAGCAGTCCTTGCGCGGACTCGGTGTCGGCGCACAGGTCGATTTCCGCGGCATCGTCGTCGGCCGCGTCGTGTCGATCGATCTCGACTACGAGGCGGACAAGCAGAGTTTCCCGTTGATCGTCGGCGTGGTGATCTATCCGCAGCGCTTCGGACGCGCAGGCGAAAAGATCGCCCAGCTCGGCAAGGACGAGAGCGACAAGAACACGCGCATGGCCGCCTTCGTCAAGCCGCTGATCGCGCACGGCCTGCGCGCGCAGGCACGCGTCGGCAATCTGCTGACCGGGCAGTTGTACATCGCGCTCGACTTTATGCCGAATGCGCCGAAGACCGAGTTCGACGCGAGCGCGCGGCCGGTGCAGATGCCGACCGTGCCTGGCAGTTTCGATCAGTTGCAGGAACAGATGACCGGCATCGTCGAGAAGCTCGGCAAGATCCCGTTCGAGTCGATCGGCAAGCATCTCGACAGCACGATCGTCCAACTCGACAAGACGCTGCGCCAGGTCAACGACTCAACCTTGCCGCAGTTCAATGCGACTCTGGCCGGTGCGCAGGGCACGCTCGGCAGCGCTCAGCAGGCGGTGTCGGCGAACTCGCCGATGCAGCAGAGTCTCGCGCAGACGCTCGCGGAAATGCAGCGCGCCGCACGCTCGCTGCGTGCGCTGACCGACTACCTCGGCGTGCATCCGGAGTCGTTGCTGCGCGGCAAACCGGTCGATCCCGCACTGCGCGACGCGCCCGAAAAGAACAGTAAAGGAAACCCGCCATGATCCCGCGCCTCGACATCTGCATGCGCCCGGCGCTCGCGGTCGCTGCTCTATTGCTCAGTGCCTGCGTCAGCACGGCGCCGACGCGCTATCACAGCCTGCTCGGCACGCCGCCTGCCGGAACCGCATCGGCACCGCAGGCGAAGTTCCTGATCGATCTGCAGCCGGTCGGCATACCCCCGCAGGTCGATCGTCCGCAGCTCGTCGTGCGTGATGGCGGCGGCGTGCTGCCGCTCGAACAGGAACGCTGGATCGCGCCGCTCGCCGACGAAGCGCGCGCCGCGCTGTCCGCCGACCTGTCGCGCGAACTGGCGACGACCGACGTTGCCGGCCAGCCGCGCCCCGTCGGCGCGAATGTGTTGAACGTCAAGATCGATCTGCGCCGTTTCGACTCCGCGCCGGGCGACTACGCCGCGATCGATGCGGTGTGGAGTCTGCGCATGGACGACGGCAAGTCCTCGGCCCTGGTCTGCGCGAGCAGCGCACGCGAAACCGCGGCGCAGGGCTACGCCGAACTCGTGCAAGCGCATCGGCATGCGCTGGCGGCGATCGCTAGTCGGATTGCGTCCGCGGCGCAGGACTATGCGGCAAGCGGGAAGGGCGCCTGCCCGTCGAACTGAGCCGCTGCGCCCACGGCAGGCGCCAGAGCATCAGCACGGCGAACGCGGCGAAGTAGATCAGCGGTTCGCGCTTGTCGGCCTTGACCAGCCAGAGGAAGTGCAGACAGGCGAGCAGGGCGGTCGCATAGACGAGCCGGTGCAGGGTCTGCCAGCGCCGGCCGAGACGGCGCATCATCTTCTGCGTCGAGGTGAAAGCGAGCGGGATCAGCAGCAGCCAGGCGAGAAAACCAACGGTGACGTAGGGCTTCTTCGCGATCTGCGCGAAGATGTCGGCCCAATAGCCGCCGAGATCGACGAACAAATAGACGGCGAGATGCACGCTCGCGTAGAAGAACGCGAACAGGCCGAGCATGCGCCGATAACGCACGAGCTTGTGCCAGCCGGTAAGGCGCCGCAACGGCGTCACCGCAAGCGTCGCGAGCAGCAGGCGCAGCGCCCAGAGGCCGGTGGCGTGCTCAAGCTGAGCCACCGGGTCGGGGCCGAGTGCGTTGCGCAGCGTGTCGCTGCCGAGCAGGACAAGCGGCACCAGGCAGAGCAAGAAGAGCAGCGGCTTGCTGGCGGCGATTCGGTCGCGGAATAAAGTCATGGGCGCTCGGTGTCCGGATTCCTTGCGTTTCGTGCGCGATGCGAATGAGGCGAAGTCGAAGAGGCGCCCAGATATCGGCGCCTCCAAGTTGCACTGCTTCGGCTTCGACGCATTGGAAGAAGGTCAAAAATCTTTGCGCAGATCCATGCCGGCGTACAGGCTTGCGACTTGGTCGGCGTAGCCGTTGAACGGCTTGGTCTCGATGCGATTGCCGAATACGCTGAAGCCGTCGCCGGCGATGCGCCGCTCGGTGCGCTGGCTCCAGCGCGGATGGTCGACGGCCGGATTGACGTTCGAGTAGAAGCCGTATTCGTTCGGCGCGGCGAGATTCCAGGTCGTACGCGGCATGTTTTCGAGGAACTCGATTTTGACGATGGACTTCGCGCCCTTGAAGCCGTATTTCCACGGCACGATCAGGCGCAGCGGCGCTCCGTTCTGGTTCGGCAGCGCGCGGCCGTATAACCCGACCGCGAGAAAGGCGAGCGGGTGCATGGCTTCGTCGATACGCAGCCCTTCGCGGTAAGGCCAGTCGAGCACGTCGCGGGCAAGGCCGGGCATTTCCGCAGGGCGCTGCACGGTCGTGAAGGCGACGTATTTCGCCTGAGCGGTCGGCTTGAACCGCTTGAGCAGGTCGCCGAGCGCGATACCGCTCCACGGAATCACCATTGACCAGCCCTCGACGCAGCGGTGGCGATAGACGCGTTCTTCGAGCGCGTGTGGCTTGAGGATGTCTTCGAGGGTGAACTTGCCGACGACTTCGGCGTGGCCGGCGATTTCGACGCTCCAGGGCTGCGGCTTGAACTGGCCCGAGGTACGTGCCGGATCGCTTTTATCCGTGCCAAATTCGTAATAGTTGTTGTAGTGCGTCGCGTCCTTATAGCTGGTCTGTGGGTCGGACACGACGTATTCGTCCTTCTTGGTGATCGCAAGCGGTTTCTCGTCGGGATTCGGCTCTGCCGTCGCCGTGCCGGCCCCCGTGCTCGGTGCGTTCCCGGCACTGCAGCCGGCGACCAGGCCGATCGCGCCGAGGCCGAGCATTTTCAACGCGTCGCGGCGGCGCTGGTAAATCGATTCCGGCGTGATTTCGCCGGCGCGGATATCGGAAAGTTTGCCGATTCTCATGGGGATTTCTCTCTCTCTCTCTCTCCGCCGAACCGTCTCGACTCGGCGGGCAGCGTCATGGTGTCGATTATTCGACCGATTGAAAGGGAATTCCTTACAGCAACGCGTTTCCGCGTTGAGACCCGAGTCAGCCATTCTCGGCATCCACCGCGCACTCGGCTAGAATGCCGCGTCTTCCACTGCCGCCAAGCCATGCCCACTGCGCAATCCGAGAAGCTCGTTCCCGTGCTGACGATCGACGGTCCCTCGGGCTCAGGCAAGGGGACAATCAGCGCGCACGTCGCCGCGGCGCTAGGCTGGCATCTGCTCGATTCGGGCGCGCTGTACCGCGCCGTGGGCTTTGCGGCGAGCCTGGCCGGGCTCGATCTGTCCGACGCCGAAGCGGTCACGCGCTGCGCCGAAACGACGAAGATATCGTTCCGCGATCCCAAGGACGGCGGCGAGACGCGGGTGATCGTCAACGGCCTCGATGCGACTGCGGAAATTCGCACGGAAACCTGCGGCGCGGCGGCTTCGGCGATCGCGGCGATCCCGGCGGTGCGGGCGGCGCTGTTCGAGAAACAGCGTTCGTTCCGCAGGAATCCGGGCCTCGTCGCCGACGGCCGCGATATGGGCACGGTCATCTTCCCCGACGCCGGGCACAAGGTATTCCTGACCGCGAGCGCCGAGGAACGCGCGAAAAGGCGCTATAAACAGTTGAAAGAAAAGGGTTTGAACGTTACACTAGGAACCCTTTTGCGCGAAATCGAGGCACGCGACGTACGCGATGCCGAGCGCGCAGTGGCGCCGCTGAAGCCGGCTGCGGATGCCGTTCTCGTCGATTCGACCGGAATGTCGATCGACACCGTCGTCGCCAAGGTGCTGGAGCTGGTCCGCTCTTAGGTCTAAAGAACAAGCAGAGCGTTTTGGCCACGGATTACACGGATTAGCACGGATTGAAAATCTTCGGATTTATCTGTGCCAATCCGTGTAATCCGTGGCGAAAATGCTTTTTGGCCCTCGCCGTTCGCGGCGGGGAATTGCAACGGTACGCAAGGCGAGAGCCTCACGTGCCACAACCGGTGGATCGCGCCGAATAGCCAACCGCGGGCGATCTGTATATCAACTAGAGAATCAAAATGACTGAAAGTTTTGCCGAACTGTTTGAACAGAGCCAGCAATCGCTGGCCAAATTGAAGCCTGGCGTCATCGTCTCGGGCATCGTCGTCGAAATTCGCAATGACGTCGTCGTCGTCAATGCGGGATTGAAGTCCGAAGGCATCGTGCCGATCGAACAATTCCGCAATGAAGCGGGCGAGTTGGAAGTGCAAGTCGGCGACGAAGTGAAGGTCGCACTCGATGCGATCGAAGATGGTTTCGGCGAAACCCGACTGTCGCGCGAAAAAGCCAAGCGTTCCATGGTGTGGGACGAGTTGGAAGAAGCGCAGAAGGCCAATGCCACCGTGACCGGCCGCGTATCGGGCAAGGTCAAGGGCGGCTTCACCGTGGACATCAAAGACGTGCGCGCATTCCTGCCGGGATCGCTCGTCGACGTGCGTCCGGTGCGCGATCCGGTCTTCATCGAAGGCAAGGATCTCGAATTCAAGATCATCAAGCTCGACCGCAAGCGCAACAACGTGGTCGTCTCGCGCCGTGCAGTCGTCGAGAGCGAGCACTCCGAGGAGCGCGAGCAGATGCTCGAGCGCCTGCAGGAAGGCGCGGTCGTCAAGGGCGTCGTCAAGAACCTCACCGACTACGGCGCGTTCGTCGACCTCGGCGGCATCGACGGCCTGCTGCACATCACCGACATGGCGTGGAAGCGCGTGCGTCATCCGAGCGAAGTCGTCAACGTCGGCGACGAACTCGAAGTGCGCGTGCTGCGCTTCGACCGCGAGCGCAACCGCGTCTCGCTCGGCCTCAAGCAGCTCGGCGAAGATCCGTGGGTTGCGATCAGCCGTCGTTATCCGACCGGCACGCGCCTGTTCGGCAAGGTCTCGAACGTCACCGATTACGGTTGCTTCGTCGAGCTCGAGCCGGGCGTCGAAGGCCTCGTGCACGTTTCGGAAATGGACTGGACCAACAAGAACGTCAATCCGGCCAAGCTGGTCCAGGTCGGCGACGAGGTCGAGGTCATGGTGCTGGACGTGGACGAAGAGCGTCGCCGCATCTCGCTCGGCATGAAGCAGACCCAGTCGAATCCGTGGGAAGCGTTCGCCGCGATCCACAAGAAGAACGACAAGGTCTCGGGTCAGATCAAGTCGATCACCGACTTCGGCATCTTCATCGGTCTCGACGGCGGCATCGACGGTCTCGTTCACCTGTCCGACATCTCCTGGCAGGCGACCGGCGAAGACCTCGTGCGCCAGTTCAAGAAGGGCGACACGGTCGAAGCCGTCGTTCTCGCGGTCGATCCGGAGCGCGAGCGCATCTCGCTCGGCATCAAGCAGCTTGAGCAGGATCCGTTCGGTCAGTTCATGGCGGCGCATCCGCGCGGCAGCATCGTCACCGGCACTGTGAAGGAAGTTGACGCCAAGGGCGCCACGATCGAACTCGCCGACGGCGTTGAAGGCTACCTGCGTGCGAACGACATCGCCAAGGAACGCATCGACGACGCGACCCAGCACCTCAAGGTCGGCGACCAGGTCGAAGCCAAGTACACCGGCATGGACCGCAAGGGCCGCATGCTGCAGCTGTCGATCCGCGCGAAGGACGAGGCCGAACTGGCGTCGGCGCTCGAGGAGTACCAGAGCGCTGCCGGCGGCACGACCAAGCTCGGCGCGTTGCTCAAAGAACAGCTCGGCAACAAGGGCTGATTTTGCACAAGGCTCTACCCGGCGTCATGCCGGGTAGAGCGGAAAAACAGGCCACGGATTACACGGATAGGCACGGATCAGGAACGTTCGCTCTATCCGTGCTTATTCGTGTGATCCGTGGCCGTAGTGTTTTTATCGGGGGGAGAAATCATGACCAAGTCGGAGTTGATCGAAGCATTGGCTGGGCGGCAGAGTCACTTGGCTTTCAACGACGTCGAGCTGGCGGTGAAAAACGTACTCGAACAGGCGAGCCAGGCTCTGGCTCACGGCGAGCGCATCGAAATTCGTGGCTTCGGCAGCTTCTCCCTGCATTTCCGCCCGCCGCGCATGGGCCGCAATCCGAAGACCGGTGCCCCGGTCGCGCTGCCCGGCAAGCACGTGCCGCATTTCAAGCCCGGCAAAGAACTGCGCGAGCGCGTGAACGGCACGCAAGACTAAGTCCGCTTTGGCACGGCTCTCCGCGCTTTCCGCAAAGTAACGAGTTTTTCAATCCTTCGCGTCGGGCATCGAACCCGACCCGGCCCTTGCGCGATCTGCGATAATCGCCGACGTCGTGGCTTTCCCGCATCCGCATGCGTCTGATCCTGGTCCTGCTCGTTCTCGCTTTCGCCGCCGCCGGCGCGATTTTCGGCGCGCTCAACAGCGAGACCGTCGCTTACGATTTCTACTTCGCCACATGGTCCGTGCCGAAGGGCGCGATGCTGATCGCCGCCGTGCTGCTCGGCTGGCTGCTCGGCGGAGCGCTGGTGTATTTCGGCCTCGTGCTGCGCTTGCGCGGACGTCTGCGTGCGCAGGAGCGCGCACTCGCGCGGACTGATTCCGCCGCTGCCGGATCGAACCTCTCGCCGACGGATTCCGAGCTCAATCGCTGATGCAAACCGCCTATATTCTCGCCCTGGTCTGCGCCGCCCTGTTGCCGGTCGCGGCCGCGTCGGGCTGGTACCTGAGCAAACGCAGCGGCGAGCGCCGCCGCCATGCGCGCGTCTCCGAACTGTCGTCGAGCTACTTCCGCGGCCTGAACTACCTGCTCAATGAGCAGCCCGACAAGGCGATCGAGGTGTTCCTGCAGCTCGCCGAGTTCAACCGAGACACGGTCGAAACGCATCTTGCGCTCGGCAACCTGTTCCGCCGTCGCGGCGAAGTCGACCGTGCCATCCGCGTGCACCAGCATCTGATTGCGCGGCCGAATCTTTCCGATGAAGAAAAGACCATCGCATTGCTCGAACTCGGCGAGGACTACATGCGCGCAGGTCTGCTCGACCGCGCCGAGACCTTGTTCACCGACCTCGTTGCGATGGACGCCCAGGCGCCATCGGCGCTCCGGCATCTGATCGGCATCTACCAGCACGAGAAGGACTGGGAGAAGGCGATCGAGCACGCGCGGCGCATGGAGAAGATCACCGGCGAGTCGCAGGGCGCGACGATCGCGCAGTTCTATTGCGAACTCGCCGAGACCGCGCGTGGAGCGAAGCAATTCGCCGATGCGCGCAAGTGGCTCGACCAAGCGCTGCAGAGCCAGCCGGAGAGCGTGCGCGCGCAGATCGTGCTCGGCCATCTCGAACTGCAGGAAGGCAACGTCAAGGCCGCCACAGTCGCGTTCGAGCGCGTCGCCACGCTCGACGTCGACTTCGTGCCCGAGATCCTGCCGCAGTTGCTCGACTGCTATGCGCGCCTCGGCCAGATGCAGCGCGCGGAGAAATTCCTGCTCGACAATATCGACCGTTCGCACGGCGTCGCGCCGGTGATCGCGCTAGCCAAGCTGTTTGCGAGTACGCGCGGCGAGCCGATCGCAATCGAATTCCTTACGCGCCAACTGCGTCAGCGTCCGTCGGTGCGCGGCCTGATGACTCTGATCGTGACCGACCTGCACCGTTCCGAGGGCGCGGCGCGCGACAATCTGCTCGTGCTGCAGGATCTCACGCGCCGCCTGCTCGAGGGCCAGGCCGCTTATCGCTGCACGCGCTGCGGCTTCGGCGCCAAGTCGCATCATTGGCAATGCCCGAGCTGCAAGACCTGGGGTTCGGTGAGGCCGATCCACGGCGTCGCGGGCGAGTAGGGCGTGGGCGCAGAGTACGCGCTCGGCCTGCGGCGAGATTCTTCCTGCGAAGGCGGGAGCCGCAGAAGCACGCAGAGCGCGGGCTGAAGACGTGTCGGATACGGCCGCCCTTTTTCTCGTGCTTGCCTGTGCGGCGTTTTCCGCTTTCGCGACGTGGCTGTCGATCCGCTACGCGCATCGCCGCCGCCTGCTTGATATGCCGGGGCAGCGCCGCTCGCATTCCGTGCCGACGCCGCGCGGCGGCGGGATCGGCATCGTCGCCGCGGTTCTCGCCGCGCTCGCGATCCTCGCCGCCAACGGCCAGATGCGCATCCTCGGCGAGTCGGCCATCGCGGCGGTGGCTATCGTCGCCGCCGTCGGCTGGATCGACGATCACCGCGGATTGAGCGCGCGCGTGCGCCTGGCCGCGCACCTGGTTGCCGTCGTCGTTTTGTATTTCTATTTGTTCCGCTTCCTCGTCTTCTTGTCGACGGCGCAGCCGTTCGGCGGCAGCGTTCATGCAGCGCGTACCCTCACGGCGGCGGACTATGCGATCCCGTCTGTTCTCGTGATCGTTTTCGTTCTCGCGAATGTGTGGTTCGTCAATCTGCACAACTTCATGGACGGAATAAACGGCTTGCTCGCGAGCCAAGCCATTTTCATTTTTCTCGCTCTCGCTTGGCTCGTCCAGGGTGACAACAGGCTGGTTCTGCTGCTCGGCGCTGCGGCCGTCGTCGGTTTTCTACCGTTCAATTTTCCGCGCGCCCGTGTGTTCATGGGCGACGTCGGCAGCGGCGCGCTCGGATTGTTGATCGCCGGCGCGGTCGTGTTGCAGGCGCTTTCCTTCCACGGTTCGCCGTTCAGCGGCTTGATCGTCTGTTCCGCCTTCGTCGCCGACGCGACCTGCACCTTGCTTTCGCGCATGCTGCGCGGCCGGCGCTGGTATAGTGCGCATCGCGAGCATCTGTATCAGTGGCTGGTGCGCAGCGGCTTCTCGCATGCGCGCGTGGTCGCCTTCTACATGGGCTGGAACTTGTGCGTCGTCGTTCCGGTCTTGTATGCGGTCAATCGCGGCGCGGCGCCGACATCGCCGTCCACCGGTTTTGCCTGGACCCTCGCGGTCTACCTGCTCGCGGCGATCGTATGGATCGCCGGCAAGCGCTGGTGCCTGAAGCAGGCAAGCCATGCAAAAAAGCAAGAAATATAAAATGAGATTTCCGTTCCCATGCGTCCGCGCAGTCTGATCGCTTCCATCCATCCGCGCCTGGCGGTCGTACTGCACGACCTGGCGATGGTCTGGCTGGCGTGGATCGCGACCAACTGGCTGCGCTACAGCCTGGAGCCGGTCGCCGTGCCCGAGGTCGCCTTCGCTGTTGAAGCAGCGATCGTCGTCTTCGTGCAAGGTCTCGTCCTCTGGTGGACGGGGCTCTACAAAGGGCTGTGGCGCTTCGCCAGCCTGCCCGATCTATGGAACATCCTGCGCGCCGGCGTGCTCGGTGCGCTCGGCATCGCGGTGGCGCTGTTTCTTTACAACCGCCTCTCCACCGTGCCGCGCGCGGTGCTCGTGATCTATCCGGCCGTGCTCGTGCTGTTCCTCGGCTTGCCGCGCCTGGCCTACCGATATTGGAAAGACAGCCGGCTCGATTTCGCGCGCGGCATACCGGCCAAGCGCGTGCTCGTGCTTGGCGCCGGGCGCGCGGGCGAGACGCTGATCCGCGAGCTATCGCAGGAACGCCGCTATCGTCCGGTCGGCATTCTCGACGACAACGCGCAGCTACGCGGCGCGAAGGTGCATGGTGTGCCCGTGCTCGGCACCCTCGAACAATTGCCCGATCTCGCCGGCGAAGTCGCGGCCGAAATGCTGCTGATCGCGATGCCGTCGGCGAGCAACGCGCAGATGCAGCGCATCGTCGAGCTGTGCGAAACGACCGGCATCGCGTTCCGCACCGTGCCGCGCCTGCAGGACGTCGTCGCCGGCCGCATGGCGTTCAACGAACTCAAGGAAGTCGCGATCGAGGATTTGCTCGGCCGCGATCCGGTGCAGCTCGACTGGACTGCGATCCGCACCGGCCTGTCCGGCGCGCGCGTGCTCGTCACCGGCGGCGGCGGCTCGATCGGCTCGGAACTGTGCCGCCAGGTCGCGCGCCTCGGCGTCGAGTCGCTGACCGTGCTCGAGCTTTCGGAATTCAACCTGTACAAGATCGAACAGGAACTCAAACAGGAATTCCCCGATCTCGTTTTCAACGCCGTGCTCGGCGACTGCGGCGACGCAGCCGTGTGCGAGCGCGTGTTCGCCCAGGCGCGGCCGCAGATCGTATTCCATGCCGCGGCGTTCAAGCATGTGCCGCTGCTGCAGACGCAGGTGCGCGAAGCGTTCCGCAACAACGTGCTCGGCACGCAGGCCGTGGCCCAGGCCGCCGACCGTTTCGGCGTCGGCAGCTTCGTGCTGATCTCGACCGACAAGGCGGTCAACCCGACCAGCGTCATGGGCGCGTGCAAACGCGCGGCGGAAATCTTCTGCCAGAACCTGGCCGCGCGCTCGGCGACGCGCTTTATCACCGTGCGTTTCGGCAATGTGCTCGATTCGGCCGGTAGCGTCGTGCCGCTGTTTCGCGAGCAGATCCGCGGCGGCGGTCCGGTGACGGTGACGCACCCGGAAATCACGCGTTACTTCATGACGATTCCCGAGGCCTGCCAGTTGATTCTGCAGGCCAGCGTGCTCGGGCAGGGCGGCGAGATCTTCGCGCTCGACATGGGCGAGCCGGTCAAGATCAGCTATCTCGCCGAACAGATGATCCGCCTCGCCAACAAGGTGCCGGGCCGCGACGTGCATATCGTCTACACCGGCTTGCGTCCCGGCGAAAAACTGTTCGAGGAACTGTTCCATTCGCAGGAAAACTACGTCGATACCAGCCACGCCAAGATTTTCCTTGCCCAGCCGCGCAGCATGTCGTGGGACCTGCTCAATATCCAGCTCGCGCGCGCCGCGCAGGCCGTGCGCGACTACGACGAGGACACCCTGCGCCGCTGCCTGACCAGCCTGCTGCCGGAATTCGCTTTCCGCCCCGAGACCGAGGCCGAAATCGTGCCGATCGCACGCGGGCAAGCGTGAAGAGCTTTTTTGCCACGGATTACGCGGATAAAATCTGATTGAAGAGCGTGCTTAGTCTTTATCCGTGTTTGTCCGTGTAATCCGTGGCCGAATATTTTTGCTTTAGGAGCTGTAATGGCGAAACCGATGCGCAAAGTGGTATTCCCCGTGGCCGGCCTCGGCACGCGTTTCCTGCCGGCGACGAAGACCGTCGCCAAGGAAATGTTGCCCGTGCTCGACCGACCGCTGATCCAGTACGCCGTCGACGAGGCCGTCGACGCGGGTGCCGATACGCTGATCTTCGTCACCAATCGCTACAAGCACGCGATCGCGGACTACTTTGACAAGGCCTACGAACTCGAAGCCAAGCTGACCCAGTCGGGCAAGAAGGAACTGCTCGCCCTCGTGCAGGGCACCTTGCCGAAGAACGTGCGCTGCATCTTCGTCACCCAGCCCGAAGCGCTCGGTCTCGGCCATGCCGTGCTTTGCGCCAAGCAGGTCGTCGGTGACGAACCGTTCGGCGTGATCCTCGCCGACGATCTGATCTGGAACTCAGGCAAGGGCTGCCTGCGCCAGATGTCCGAACTGTCGATGCGTGAGAACGGCGCGGGCGTGATCGCGGTCGAGGAAGTGCCGCACGACCGGACCGACAGATACGGCATCGTCGATGCGACCGCAATTAACGAGCGCGCGGCGAAGATCAACCTCGTCGTCGAGAAACCGAAGCCCGATGTGGCGCCGTCGAATCTCGCGATCGTCGGCCGCTATGTGCTGCCGGCGCGCATTTTCGAGCTGCTCGAAAAAACCGAGCCCGGCGCGGGCGGCGAAATCCAGTTGACCGACGCGATCGAAGCTCTGCTCGGCGAACGTTCGGTGCTGGCCTATCGCTTCGAGGGCACGCGCTTCGACTGCGGCAACAAGCTCGGTCTCGTCCAGGCGACGCTGCACATGGCGATGCAGGATCCCAAGCTCGCCGCGGCGACGAAGGACTTTATCCGCGAATCGCATTGGGCGAACTGAGCGCAGCGTCCTGAGTCATTCCCGGCGGAACGCGGAGTCCGCGGGGAATGCCGCCTCGAAGATCGGCCGCAGCGGCTTTTCCAGAGCGTCGGCTTTGTCCTCCTGGCCGGACGCTCTGAGGCTGCGGGCCCACAACAGCCCATAGCGCGCCGTATGCGGGTGCGTGGCGCCCACTTCGCCGAGTGTGGTCGTATAGGCGAGTTCGTCGAAGCGCAGCGCGGCGGCCGCGTCGCCCTTGACGCGCGCGATGTCCGCGCGCAACTGCGCGGCGCGCGAACGTATCCAATAATTGGTCTTGGCCTCCGGCGCATCGAGCTGGTCGAGCAGAAGCGCGGCCTCGGCGTACTCCTTGTTCGCCACATGCCATTTCGCCAGCGGCAGCCGCGTGTAGGCCAATTGAATGGTTTTCGGATCGCTGGCCGTCCACGCCGCGATGGCGTTGTCGAGCAGTTTGCGCGTTTCGGCGCTCGTTTGGCCCATGTCGACCAGGTTCGCGGCGAGATAGACGCGCAGGGTTTGCAGCGTGGTGTCGTTGGGCGATTTCGCCACGTACTTCTCGTAGATGGCGGCGGCACGTTGCAGGCGCGGCAGCGCTTCCGTGTAGCTGCCCATTTCGTGCCGCACCCAGCCCGTGAAAGACAGGGCCATGGCGTAGCGGCCGCTGCGCTCGCCGTCGAGGCGCGCACGCGCGGCGACGGCCTGATCGACCAGGGTGAGCGCGTCCGCGTACTGCCCTGCATCGGTCAGGAACTGGACCAGGGACAGGCGGCTTGAGGTCGCCGTCGCACTGTCCTCGCCGTAGAGTTCGATCGCGAGGGCGAGGGCTTCTTTGGACGTTTCCGTCGCGCGTGCCTGCTCGCCGCTGCGGTGAAGCGCGATGCTGTCGCAGACCAGCGCCGCGCGGTAATCGTCCGTGTGCGTGGCGCCCGCGCTGCGGTAGAGGTCGATTTCGCGCGCGCACAATTTATGCGCCTGGGGGAAATCGGCTTGATGCAGAGCGGCCTGACTCAGGTTGTGCAGGCTGCGCGCTACGAGCAGAGGCGCCGCTCCCGAACGCTCGCGCAGTTGCAGGCTCTGCTCCGCGACCTTGCGCGCTTCACCGTGCTTGTCGTTGCCGATGAGAGCGGCGGCGTAGGTGTCAAGCGCCGCGGCAACGCGTTCGGAATCGTCGGCGGCATGTTCTTGCACCAGTTGCAGGGCGCGGTGGGCCGCTTCCTCCGCGCGCTCCGCCGATTGGCGCGTGTCGAGCAGGGCACGGCTCAGCGCATCGAAGGCGCGCGCCGCCGCCAGCGGATCGGCGACGGACGGATCGAGATTGAGCGCGGCGGCCTTCTCGAGCAGCGGCGCGCCCGCGGTGCCTTCGTTGATGCCGCGATACGCTTCGCCGAGCGTTTCCAGCAGGCGCGCGCGCACGCGCGGCTGTGCGGCGAGATCGCGTTCGATGCGCAGTGCCCCCTGGTCGAGCACTTCGCGGGCGCTGAAGTCGTGGCGGCCGCTGGTCTTCGGGTTGGACAAAGCGAACACCGAGCCGACGAAATCGAGCGCGCTTTCCGCCGTCGCCGCCTGCGCGCGCGCGTCGCGTTCCGCGTGCAGCGTGCGCCAGGTGAAGCCGATCGCGACGGCGAGCATCAAAGCGCCGACGGTAAAGGCCGGCCAACATCGCCGCAACAGGCGCGCGCCGACATAGGCGAGCGTGGGCTTGCGCGCGAGCACCGGGCGGTGCGCGGCGATGCGCTCGATGTCTTCGGCCAGCGCGAGCGCGGACGGATAGCGCCGCGCCGGGTCGAGCGCGCAGGCGCGCGCGCAGATCGCGTCGATATCGCCGCGCAGGCGCGATCGCCACGGAACGTTCGCGGTCGCCGCACTCGGCGCAGGCATCGGTTGTGGGTTCGCCGGGTCGTACGCCGGCGGCGTCGCGTCGGTCGCAAGACGGTAGAGCAGCAGGCCGAGCGCATACACGTCGGAGGCGACCGTGGGTGCTTCTGCGCGCGCCTGCTCGGGGCTCGCGTAGCTCGGCGTCAAATAGCTGTGTTCGTCGGCGGTGGCCTCGATGCGGTCGAGCGCGCGCGCGATGCCGAAGTCGAGCAGCACCGGCGTATCGTCGTCGCGTACGAGCACATTCGACGGTTTGAGATCGCAATGCACGACCAGATGCTGGTGCGCGAACTGCAGCGTTGCGCAGATGGACACGAAGACACGCAGACGCGCTTCGAGCGAGGCCTTCGTGCGCTCGCACCAGGCATCGAGGGCAACGCCGTCGACATATTCCATGACCAGGTAGGGCGCGCCGCCCGGCGTCGCGCCACCGTCGAGCAGGCGCGCGATCTGCGGATGCTGCAGATTGGCGAGCAACTGACGTTCGCGTGCGAAGCGCGCCGCGACGTCGCCGTGGGCCGCGCCGCGGATCAGCTTGATCGCCGCCTGCTGAGTGAAGTGGCCGTCGGCGCGCTCGGCCAGATACACCGCGCCCATGCCGCCGTGGCCGATCTCGCGCACCAAGCGCCAAGCGTCGAGCACGTCTCCGGGCTGCAGTTCCGTCGCGCTGAATTGGCGGATCATCGCGCTCAGCGGCGCGCGTGAACGCGTGCGCGTCGCCGCGTCGGCGTCGAGCAGGGCGAGCACGTCGGCGGCGAGCGCGGCATCGGCGCCGGCCGCCTGCAGCGCGGCCTCGCGTTGCGGCGCAGGCAAGTCGCAGACGAGTTCGAACAGGCGGCGCAGCTCGCTCATGCGTTCAGGTCAAGGCACGATTGACGAAAGCGCGGGCGAAGCGCAAGTCGCGGTCGATCGTCGGCACCGACACGCCGAGGGCCAACGCGATGTCGCCGCGCTCCATGCCGGCGAATGCGGACAGCTCCATCGCCTGTGCCGCGCGAGCGTCTATCGCTTCGAGCTTGCGCAGAGCCTCGTCGAGCACGACGACATCCATCGCTCCGGTGTCGTCGGACAAGTCGGCGATGCTGCCGATGGTGATTGTCGCGAGCCGGCCGGCGCGGCGCCCGGCAAGGATCGCGCGCGCGCGGTCGACCAGGATCGAGCGCATGTACAGCGCGCTGACCGCAAGGAAATGCGCGCGGCTGGCAAAGGTCTTGCCCGCGCCGAACAGGCGTGCGACCGCTTCATGGACGAGGTCGGTCGGATCGAGCGTGACCGAGTCCGATTCGCCGCGCAGGCGCTGCACGGCGATCTGATGCAGCAGCCCGTAAAGTTCGGGCATCACCGGTTCGAGCGCGACACGGTCGCCTTCGCGCCAGGCGGCGAGCCGCAAGGTGATGTCGGATTCGGTCACGGTACCCCGGCTGTGTCCCCGTTACAGCGGCCATCATGCGACATGGCGCACAGATGTCAATTCGGCACGCACGCGTCGGAGAAGAAAATTTTCGCCGACATGATAGGCGGCCACGGTGTTTTTCGCTTGCTTCTTGATGAACGGGGAATTGTCTTGAGGCGGGGGTAAGAAATGCGGGGCGCAGCGCTGGGGGGGAATCTGCCGGGAG
>NZ_SCNG01000005.1 GCF_005503555.1 Rudaea sp. 3F27F6 | reverse complement strand
GTGTTGAAAGCGCCAGCAAGGAGAGCCGTCATGCAAGGACAAACCAACAAAAAAATTCTCGCCGCGAAGTTGCAACGCCGCCTGCGCAACGCACCCACCGATGCAGAATCAAAGCTGTGGCAACGCCTGCGTCACCGCCAACTCGACCATTGCAAATTTCGCCGGCAGCACCCGTTCGGCGACTACATTCTCGATTTCGTCTGCTTAGAACGTAAAATTGTCATTGAGCTGGACGGCGCCCAACATGCCGATCGCCTTGAATATGATCGACAACGAACGCGATTTCTCGAAAGATCTGGCTTCACCGTTTTGAGATTCTGGAACAACGAAGTATTTGAGAATCTAGAAGATTTGCTCGAGGTTGTTCTGCAAACTCTGCGCGACCGAGCAACACCATCCCCACCCAACGTTGCTAAGCTCGGCATCCATGCCTCGCAAAGCAACCCAGCCCTTCGCTCCTGCTTCGGGCGTTCGGCAGCACGCGAACCTTGGTTCGCGAGCGTGCTGCCTCACCCCCTTGAAGGGGAGGGCTAAAGCTTCGATATCCCTAGCTGCATCCCACGAGCCCGCCATGAATTCCACACCTGACAAAATCCGCATCGTCGAAGTCGGCCCGCGCGACGGTCTGCAAAACGAAAAGACCATCGTGCCGACGCCGGTCAAGATCGAGCTGATCGATCGGCTCTCGGCGACCGGCCTGCAGACTGTCGAGGCGACGAGCTTCGTCAGTCCGAAGTGGGTGCCGCAGCTCGCCGACGCGGCCGAGGTCTACACGGCCATCCACAAGAAGCCCGGCGTGCGCTATCCCGTGCTCGTGCCGAACCTGCAGGGCTACGAGCGCGCGCATGCGGTCGGCGTCGAGGAAATCGCCGTGTTCACCGCGGCGAGCGAAGCGTTCAACCGCAAGAACATCAATGCCTCGATCGCCGAATCGCTCGAACGCTTCGCGCCGGTGATGGAGCGCGCGAAGGCGGACAAGGTCGCCGTGCGCGGCTACGTTTCCACTGTGCTCGGCTGCCCGTACCAGGGCGACGTGCCGCTCGCCGACGTCGTGCGCGTGGCGAAAGCGCTGCACGCCATGGGCTGCTACGAAATCTCGCTCGGCGACACGATCGGCATCGGCACACCGGCGAAGGCGCGCGCAATGCTCGCCGCGGTCGGCGCCGAAGTGCCGATGTCCGCGCTCGCGATCCACTTCCACGACACGCGCGGCCAGGCGCTCGCCAATATCCTTGCCTGCCTCGAACTCGGCGTGGCCGTGATCGACTCTGCCGTCTCCGGCGTCGGCGGCTGTCCGTACGCGCGCGGCGCGAGCGGCAACGTGGCGAGCGAGGACGTGGTTTACATGCTGCACGGCATGGGCATCGCCACCGGCGTCGATCTGCCGAAGCTGATCGAAACCGGGCAATGGCTCAGCGCGCAACTCGCGCGCGACAACGGCAGCAAAGTCGGCAAAGCCGCCTGAGCAAACGCGCTGCGGATTATTGCCGCAGCCCTTCCGTATCGCGTCCGCCCTGGTGCAGGACCAGACGATCGACCTTGCCGTCCTTGCCGCGCAGGAACTCGAGCTGCGCATCGACGACCTTGAGAAAGAATTTCGTTTCCGATTCGGCGAACAACGGAAATTTGGGCTGTCCCGTGGCCTGCGCCACCAGTTGATCGCCTTCGAGCGTCACGGCGACATCGAATCCTTGGCGCAGGTGATACGTGCCCGGATACGCGGCCAGCACGGTGGCGGGCAGCTTCACCTCTTTGCGCTCCGACGGCAGGATCACCTTCTCGCCGAACGCCACCGAAGCGAGTTTGTCGGCGATCTCGCCAGGGCTTCGCCCGTTGAGGTTGGCTAGCGCGATTACGGTCAGTTTTTCCGCAGGGTAATAGCTCATCTGCGTGTTGAAGCCTTCGATACCGCCGCCGTGCGCGATCATCTTGCGGCCTTTGTTGTCGCTGACTTCGAGAGCGAAGGCGTAGTTGTTCTTGTACGGCGTCGTCATCTTGGTCAGCGACGCTGCGTTGAGCAGCTTGCCGCCGAACAGCCCCTGCTCCCAGCGCAGCAGATCCTCGCTGGTCGAATACAGCGCACCGGCCGAGAACGGGATGCTCATGTCGATATAGCCCGCGTTGACGAAGCCGTGCTCGTCGTGCGTGTAGCCGCTGGCGCGGCGAGCGATGATCGCCGAGTTGGAGTCGTAGCCGGAATCCTTCATCCCGAGCGGCGTGAAGATATTGTCCTGCACGAACTTCACGTAGCTCTCGCCCGCGGCTTTTTCGATGACGCAGCCGAGCACGATATAGCCCGAGTTGCTGTAGCTCATTTTTTCGCCGGGCTGAAATTCCAGCGGTTTGTCACGGAAGAGCTTGACCAGCTCCGCCGGCGTTTTCGCGAACGGTTCGATCGATTTGTAGTCGGGCAAATCGGTGAAATTCACGATGCCCGCACTATGCGTCAGCAAATGGAAGATCGTGACTTTGTCCCAGGCCGCAGGCGCATCGGCCAGATATTTTTTCACCGGATCGTCGAGCTTCAGTTTGCCGCGCTCGGCGAGCAGCAGGATCGACGCCGCGGTGAACTGCTTGGTGATCGAGCCGAGGCGGAATTTCACCGTCGGCGTATTCGGGATATCCCACTCCAGATTCGCCGAGCCGTAACCCTTGCTCAGCAGCACCTGGTCGCCGCGCGCGACGAGTACGCTGCCCATGAACGACTGGTTCGACACGTACGAACGGACGATTTCGTCCATGCGCGCGACATCGTCTTTGTGCCCCGCATCCTGCGCGAAGCACGGCGCGGCCACGAACAACATCAGCAACCAATAGCGAAACATGCGGACTCCTCGCAGCGACCGGAAAGCGCCCGATTTGGCGCGTTCTCGGAATCGTTGTCAATTCGCAGCGAGCGCTGCGCAATTGCCGCAACAACAACCGGCATCGGCCCGTGCGTGGCCCGTGCGAAACGCACGGGAAAAACGTGCTCAGCTATACAGAAACAAGTTTGCGATACGCACGCGGCGTCATCCCGACCGTCGCCTTGAACTGGCGCGCGAACGCGCTCTGATCGGCGAAGCCGCAGGCCTGGCCGATTTCCGCGATGCGCTCGGTGCCGGCGAGGGCACGCATCGCCGCTTCGATGCGCAGCCGCGTCAGTGCCTGCTGCGGGGTGATCTGAAAGACGTGGCGGAAATGCCGTTCGAGCTGGGCCAGCGACACGTCGGCCAGTTCGGCGAGAGCGGCCATGCGCACGTTCTCGGCATAGTGCCGCTGCAGATGGTCGACGACGCGGCGCAGGCGGTCATAGGTCGGATGGCGGCCGTCTGGCTGGCCGAGATCGCGCGAAATGCCGACCACACCGCGCACCTTGCCGCGCACACGCAGCGGATGCTTGCGTGTCAGGCACCAGCCCGGCGCGCGGTTCGGGAAGATGTGCACTTCGAGTTGGTCCTCGATCGTCTCGCCGCCGAGCACGCGTTTGTCCTGGGCCGCGTACGAGCCGCCCATATGCGCCGGAAACAGTTCGGCGACGCCACGCCCGATCACCTGCTCGCGGCGCTTGAGCCCGAGCCGGCGCACGAGAGTGAGATTGGCGTGGGTATAGCGTCCGACCGCGTCCTTGACGAAGAACACCACGTCGGGCAATGCGTCGAACAGGCTTTCGAGCTCGGCGGCGGGGATTGCGGTCATCGAAATCGATTGTGCCGAATTCCGCATCCAAACGCAGCAACTCTTTCTAGACCGGAAAACCCATCCGCCGCACCATGCCGGGATGCACAAGATAGACGTCATCGATTCGCATACCGGCGGCGAACCCACGCGCGTGGTGATCGCCGGCTTCCCCGATCTCGGCGGCGGCTCGCTCGCCGAGCGCCGCGAGCGTTTCCGCCGCGAGTTCGACCATTGGCGCAGCGCAATCGCCTGCGAGCCGCGTGGCTCGGACACAATGGTCGGCGCCCTGCTCGTGCCGGCCGTCGATAAAGACGCCTGCACCGGCGTGATCTTCTTCAACAACGTCGGTTATCTCGGCATGTGCGGCCACGGCAGCATCGGCGTGATCCGCACCCTCGCCCATCTCGGCCGCATCGCGCCGGGCCTGCACAAGCTCGAAACGCCGGTCGGCACGGTCGGCGTGGAACTGCACGAAGACGGCCGCGTCTCCATCGACAACGTCGAAAGCTATCGCCATGCCGCCGGCGTGCGCGTCGAGGTGCCCAGCTTCGGCACGGTGACGGGCGACGTGGCCTGGGGCGGCAACTGGTTCTTCATCACCGAGGACACCCCGGTGCCGCTCGATTTCGCCCATGTGCGCGAGCTGACCGCGTACACCGAGCATGTGCGCCTCGCCCTCGAAGCGAATCGCATTACCGGCGCGGACGGCGCCGAGATCGACCATATCGAAGTCAATGCCGCAGCGCCGACGGCCGCCGCCGACGCGCGCAACTTCGTCCTCTGCCCCGGTCTCGCCTACGATCGCTCGCCGTGCGGCACCGGCACCAGCGCGAAGATCGCCTGCCTCGCCGCCGACGGCAAACTCGCGCCCGACGCGACCTGGCGGCAGGAAAGCATTCTCGGCAGCCTGTTCGAAGCGCGATACACAAGCAGCGCGCGCGGCGTGCTTCCGCGCATCACCGGCAGCGCTCACATCACCGCGCAGAGCACGCTCTACATCGATCCCGCCGACCCGTTCGCCTGGGGCGTCGGCGCGGCGACGGGCGACGCGAAGGCGTGAGCGCATTCGACTTGATCGTGGTCGGCGCCGGCATCGTCGGGGCAGCCTGCGCCGATCTCGCTGCGGCGGAGGGCCTGCACGTCGCGATCGTCGAGCCCGGCCCGGTCGGCGGCGGCGCGACCGCCGCGTCGATGGGTCATCTCGTCGTGATGGACGACGATCCTGCCGAACTCGCGCTGTCGCGCTATTCGCAGCAATTGTGGGAAGCCTATGCGGATCTGCCCGAAGCGGAATTCAGCCGCTGCGGCACCTTGTGGATCGCGCGCGACGAACATGAGCGCGCCGGCATCGCAGCGAAAATCGCGCGGCTCGCGCAGGCCGGCGTCTTCGCCGAAGCGATCGATGCGAACGCGCTCTACGAACTCGAACCCGAACTCGCGCCCGGCCTCGCCGGCGGCATGCTCGTTGCCGAAGAGGCCGTGGTCTATCCACCGCGCGTTGCCGAGTTCCTCGTCAAGCGCGCGACGGCGCGCAACGCACGGCTCTATCTCGGCCGCCGCGCACAGCGGCTCGTCGCCGAAGGCGTCGCGCTCGACGACGGCACGCGCCTGAGCGGGCCGGTGCTCGTCGCGACCGGCTGCGCCGTGCCCGAGTTGCTGCCGATGCTGCCGATGCGTGCGCGCAAAGGCCATCTGGTCATCACCGAACGCTATCCGGCTTTCGTGCGCCATCAACTGCTCGAACTCGGCTATGCCGACAGCGCGCACGGCAACGCGCCGGTCTCGGTCGCGTTCAATGTGCAGCCGCGCCCGACCGGGCAGGTGCTGATCGGCTCGTCGCGTGAATTCGACGACTCGCGCGACATCTCGATGTCGACCGTGCGCACCATGCTGTCGCGCGCGTTTGCCTTCCTGCCGCGCCTGCGCTATCTGCAGGCGCTGCGCATCTGGACCGGCTTCCGCCCGACTACGCCGGACGGCCGTCCCTACCTCGGCGCGGTGCCGGGCCTGCGCAATGTCTGGGTCGCCGCGGGTCACGAGGGGCTCGGCGTGACCACGGCGTTCGGCAGCGCGGGCTTGCTGATCGATCAGTTGTTCGGACGGCGCCCGGCGATCGATCCCGCACCTTATCTGCCGCTGCGGGCCTTGGCATGAGCGCTGCCCATACTCCAATCCGTCTGCAAGTGGACGGCCGCAGCGTCACGGTGCCGGCCGGATTCAGCGTCGCCGCCGCGATTGCGCAGGTCGCAACGGCGTTCGGCACGCGCAAGGACGCAAGCTTGCGCGCGCCGCTCTGCGGCATGGGCTTGTGCTTCGAGTGCCGCGTACGCATCGACGGCGCCGACCATCAGCGCGCCTGCATGACCCTCGTGCGCGAAGGCATGCGCGTGGAAACTACGACGGAGCCTGCACATGGCTGAGCGCTACGACGTACTCGTCGTCGGTGCCGGTCCCGCCGGCCTCGCCGCTACACAGGCCGCGGCCGGATACGGCGCGCGCGTCGGCCTTGTCGATGCGCAGTCGACCCAGGGCGGCCAGGTCTGGCGGCGCGATGTGCGCGGCGCCGTGCCGCCCGATGCGGCGGCGGCATTCCGCGCCGTCGCGAATCTTCCGAATCTGGACTGGCTCGCGCAGACTCAGATCGTCGCAGCAACACAGAACGAACTTCTCGTCGAGCACGACGCCCGTGCGCGCAGCCTGCGCTACGACAAACTCGTTCTTGCCTGCGGCGCGCGCGAACTGCTGCTGCCGTTTCCGGGCTGGACTCTGCCGGGCGTGTTCGGCGCCGGCGGCGCGCAGGCGCTGGTCAAGCAGGGTTGGCCGATCGCCGGCAAGCGCGTCGTCGTCGCCGGCTCGGGTCCGCTGCTGCTCGCGGCCGCGGCAACGCTGAAAAAACACGGGGCAAACGTGCTCGGCATCTACGAGCAGGCAGCTCCCGCACAGTTGGCCGCGTTCGCGAGCCGCCTCTGGCGCTGGCCGGCCAAAGCCGCGCAAGCCGTCGCATTGCGCGCGGCCCTCGCCGGCGTGACCTACCGCGCGGGCGCCGTCGTCGCCGCGGCCCACGGCGATGCGCAACTGCGCGCGATCGAACTGCGCATCGGCAAACAGATGCGACAGATCGACTGCGACCATCTCGCGGTCGGCTACGGTCTCGTGCCGAACGTGGAACTCGCCGAGCTGCTCGGCTGCGCGCTCGACGCGAGCGGCCGGCATCCGCGCGTCGCGGTCGACGCGGATCAGCGCACGAGCCTCGCCAACGTCTACGCCGCCGGAGAAATCTGCGGCATCGGCGGACGCGACGCCGCGCGCATCGAAGGCGCCATCGCCGGACATGCCGCGGCCGGCGCGATGCAGGCCGCGCAAGCCATGCAGTCCGCCCGCCGTCGCGCGCGGCGTTTCTCCGCGTTGCTCGAAATGCATTTCGCTCTCGATCCTCGCGTGCGCGAACTCGCGACCGACGACACCGTCGTCTGCCGCTGCGAGAACGTCGCCTGGTCCGCGCTGCGCGATTTCGACGACGCGCGCGCGGCCAAGCTGCAGACGCGTTGCGGCATGGGCGCCTGCCAGGGCCGCATCTGCGGCACTGCGCTGGCCGAACTCGGCCGCTATGCGCGCGGCGGTCTGCGCCCTCCGATTTTTCCCGCGCGGTTGGCGACGCTCGCCGACAGCGATTTCGCCTCAATCGAGAATCAGACAGCCCAATAAAGAATCGTCATTCCCGCGAAGGCGGGAATCGAGTGCCTCTGCTTTTTTGGAGACACCCAAGATCAAAGTCGCTGGATTCCTGCGTTCGCGGGAATGACGTCGAAAGATTTGCGAAACATCAGTCCATTTCAATCAGGAGAAATTCAATGAGCAAAAATTCGATCTGGCGCGGCGTCATTCCCGCGATCACCACGCCGTTCGCCGCCGATGGTCAAGTCGACCACGCCTTTCTCGCCGATCATGCGCGCCAGATGATCGACGCCGGCTGCACCGGCATCGTCGCGCTCGGTTCGCTCGGCGAAGCGGCGACGCTGAGCTTCGACGAGAAGCTCGCGATTCTGCGCACGCTCGTGCAGGCGCTCGGCGAGCGCGCGCCGGTCATTCCGGGTATCGCCGCGCTGTCCACCGCCGAAGCCGTGCGCCTCGCGCGCGAAGCCAAGACGATCGGCTGCCGCGGCCTTATGGTGTTGCCGCCGTATGTCTACTCGACCGACTGGCGCGAGATGGGCGCGCATCTGCGCGCGGTGATCGAAGCGACCGACCTGCCGTGCATGATCTACAACAACCCGATCGCCTACAAAACCGATTTCAGTCCGGCGCAGATCGCCGAACTCGCACAGGCCTATCCGAACGTGCAAGCGGTGAAGGAATCCTCGGGCGATGTGCGCCGCTTCGCCGCGCTGCGCAGCCTGCTCGGCGACCGCCTCGAACTGCTCGTCGGCATGGACGACGCGATCGTCGAAGGCGTCGCGATGGGTGCGACCGGCTGGATCGCCGGCCTGGTCAACGCCTACCCGAAAGAGTCGGTGAAGCTGTTCGAACTCGCGCGCGACGGCGGCGCCAAGGCCGCTGCCGAACTCTACGCCTGGTTCCTGCCGCTGCTGCGCCTCGACACCGTGCCGAAGTTCGTCCAGCTCATCAAGCTTGTGCAGGACAAGGTCGGCATCGGCAGCGAAACGGTGCGCGCACCGCGGCTCGTGCTCGAAGGCGCGGAACGCGCCGACGCACTCAAGGTGATCGAGCACGCGATCGCCACGCAGCCGAAGCTCTGACATGAGCGCATTCGCCCCTGTGCTGATCGCAGGAGACTGGCGTGCATCGCTGGATGCGCGCGCGGGCTTCCGCGCCTTCGACCCGATCTCGGCCGGCGAGATCGGCCCCGAATTCCCGGTCAGCGGTGCGGCCGACGTCGAAGCCGCGCTCGCCGCTGCCAGCGCTGCCGCCACGCAGCTCGCAGCCTGCGAGCCCGCGCGCATCGCCGCGTTTCTCGATGCCTACGCGGCGGCGATCGAAGCCGACGCAGCGACGTTGGTCGATCTCGCCCATGCGGAAACCGCGCTGCCGCGCGAACCGCGCCTGGCCAAGGTCGAGCTGCCGCGCACGACGAACCAATTGCGCCAGGCCGCGCAGGCCGTGCGCGCAAGTTCGTGGACGCAGCCGACGCTAGACACGCAGGCCGGCCTGCGCTCGCACTTCGCACCGCTGAACAAACCCGTGCTCGTGTTCGGGCCGAACAATTTCCCGTTCGCGTTCAATGCCATCGCCGGCAGCGATTTCGCCAGCGCGATCGCCGCGCGCAATCCGGTGATCGCCAAGGCACATCCCTCGCATCCGGCGACGAGCCGGCGCCTTGCCGAACTCGCGCACCGCGCCGTGCTCGATGCGGGCCTGCCCGCGGCGAGCGTGCAGATGCTCTACCACGTCGACAACGCGCTCGGCGCAAAACTCGCGGGCGATGCGCGCCTCGGCGCGATCGGTTTCACCGGCAGCCGCGCCGGCGGCCTCGCGCTCAAGGCCGCGGCCGATGCGGCCGGCGTGCCGATTTATGCGGAGATGTCGAGCGTCAACCCGGTGTTCCTGCTGCCCGGCGCATTGGCCGAACGCGGCGCCGAGCTGGCGCAGGAGTTCTTTGCTTCGTGCACGATGGGCAGCGGCCAGTTCTGCACCAATCCGGGCATCGTGATCGTGCCGCACGGTGCGGACGGCGATGCCTTTGTTTCCGCAACAAGCGCGCTGTTCGCCAATGCGCCCGCCAATGTGCTGTTCTCGCAAGGCGTGCTCGATCACTTCCGCCGTGGTCTCGCCACGTTGACCGACGCGGGCGCACGCGTGCTTGCCGAAGGCCAGGCCGATGCCCGGCCCGGGTATCGGCAGGCGCCGACCCTGCTCGGTGTCGATGCGCAGCAATTCCTCGCCGCCGCGCAAGCGCTGCAGACCGAAGTCTTCGGCCCGGCCAGCCTGATCGTGCGCACGCAGAACATCGAAGACATGATCGCCGTCGCGCAGTCCTTCGACGGCAACCTCACTGGCACGCTGTATACAAGTAAACAAAGCGACATCGACGAAGCCGCCGCGGCAAAGATCGCGCAGGCACTGCGCCCGCGCATAGGCCGCCTGATCGGCAACAAGATGCCGACCGGCGTCGCGGTCAGCGCGGCAATGAATCACGGCGGTCCGTATCCGAGCACCGGCCATCCCGGCTTCACCGCGGTCGGCATGCCCGCGGCGATCCGCCGTTTCGCCGCGCTGCACTGCTACGACAACGTGCCTGCCGCGTTGCTGCCAGCCGAGTTGCGCGACGGCAATCCCGGCGGCATGCAGCGTTTGATCGACGGACGTTGGACCACGGACGATGTCGGCAAGAAAAGCTAACGATAGCCTCGTAACGATTTTCCGTTCGCGGTGAGGTATCGAACCACGAACAGCAATCCCGGCGTGAGGTTCGCCCTTCGATACCTCTGGGCGAACGGTTTGGGTTTTTCGACTAAGGCAGCATCGAGAGGAACGGTAGCATGAACGATCAAATCGGCCAGTTGAGCGCCACCGAAGCGGAAGCACAGCTCACGCCTTGGGCGCAGCGCGCAGCGCCGATCGCGCGCCAAGACTACGAAGCGCGTATCGAACACGCACGTAGCCTGCTGCACGACAGCGGCGCCGATGCGCTGCTCGTCACTGCAGGCGCATCGCTGCGCTATTTCTGCGGCGTACCTTGGGGCGCAAGCGAACGTCTCGTCGCCCTGCTCATCACGCGCGATGGCGAGCCAATCGCGATCTGCCCTGCGTTCGAGGGCGCGACGCTCGCGCACGTGCTCACCGTCGCGGCTGTACCGCGATTGTGGGAGGAACACGAAAATCCCTACACGCTCGTCGCCGCTGCGATGGCCGAACGCGGCGCGCATTCGCTTGCGCTCGATCCGGCCGCGCCGTACTTCGTCTTCGAGGGTCTGCGCCGTGCGCTCGACGGGCGCGCGATCGTCGATGCCAGCGCGATTGTGGACGGCTGCCGCGCACGCAAGTCGCCGGCCGAACTCGCACTGATGCAGCAGGCCTGCGACATGACCCTGCACGTGCATCGGCTCGCCGCGGGCCTGATGCGCGAAGGCGTCACCACGACCGAGATCAAATATTTCATCGACCGCGCGCATCGCCGCCTCGGCGCGGACAACGGTTCGACCTTCTGCATCGTGCAGTTCGGCGAAGCTACCTCGCATCCGCATGGTGTGCCGGGCGAGCAGCGTCTGCGCGAGAACGAACTCGTGCTGATCGACACCGGCTGCAGCGTGCATGGATACAACTCCGACATTACGCGCACCTATATCTACGGCAAGCCTTCGGCCGATGCGGCGCGCATCTGGGAACTCGAACGCGCCGCGCAGCAGGCGGCGTTCGCCGCGGTGCGTCCCGGTATCAGCGGCGAAGCGGTCGATGCCGCCGCGCGCACCGTGCTCGAACGCGGCGGCCTCGGTCCCGACTATCGCCTGCCGGGCCTGCCGCATCGCACCGGGCACGGCTGCGGTCTGGCCGTGCACGAGGCGCCATATCTGGTGCGCGGCAATGCCGTCGCGCTTGCGCCGGGCAACTGCTGCAGCAACGAACCGATGATCGTCGTGCCGGAAAAATTCGGCGTGCGCCTCGAAGATCATTTCCATGTCACTGACGACGGCGCGGCGTGGTTCACGCCGCCGTCGCCTGCGATCGACCGGCCGTTCGCATAACCCAGCGCGCACGTTCGCATGTAGACAAAACGACAGAGAATTTGGATCACGGAAAGCACAGAGAATACATTTCGCAACCCTTCTCCGAGCGGCATCGCCGGCGCTTTCTTGCCGCGGTGCGGCGACGGCGAAGCACGCGAACACCGAAGCCAACAATCCACCGATTGAGGAACGCCGCCGCATGTCGATTCTCGCCGCTATGACCCGCCGCAAATCCATCGCTTTGCTGCAAGCCGAAACCGCGCAGCGCGGCGAGCTGCGCCGCGTGCTCGGCCTCTGGCATCTCACTGCGATCGGTCTCGGCGGCATCATCGGCGTCGGCATCTTCGTGCTGACCGGTACGGTCGCCGCGACCCAGGCCGGCCCCGCGGTCGTGCTCTCGTTCCTGATCGCCGGCATCGCCAGCGCGGCCGCCGCGCTGTGCTACGCGGAATTCGCCGGACTGATTCCGGTGTCGGGCAGCGCTTATACCTACGGCTATGCCGTGCTCGGCGAATTCGCCGGCTGGATCATCGGCTGGGACTTGCTGCTCGAATACGCATTGATTGCCGCGGTCGTCGCCGTCGGCTGGTCAGGCTACGTGCAGGCCCTGCTCGACGCGTTCCATATTCCGCTGCCGATCTGGGCGCAGGGCGCGTACGGCAGCGCGCCGGGACGATGGTTCAACTTGCCCGCGGTGCTGATCTCGCTCGCCATCACGGCTTTGCTCGCGGTGCGCATGGAATGGGGCGCGCGCTTCAACACGGTGATCGTTGCGATCAAGATTGCCGCGGCGGCGCTGATCATCGTCGCCGGCGTCGGCTTCGTCGATCCCGCGCGCTGGCAGCCGTTCATGCCGTTCGGCCTGCACGGCGTGGTCACCGGCGCGGCGATCGTGTTCTTCGCCGTATTCGGCTACGACATGCTGACCACGGCCGCCGAGGAAGCGCGCAATCCGCAGCGTGACCTGCCGCGCGCCGTGGTGTTGTCTTTGGTGATTGCGATGCTGCTGTATTTCGCGATCTGCCTCGTGCTCACCGGCATCGTGCCGTACACGAGTCTGGACAACGACGCGCCGGTCGCGCATGCGTTCACTGCGATCGGCCTGCCGCAGGTGATGATCGCGATCTCGCTCGCGTCGATCTGCGGCATCACCAGCGTGATCTTCGCCAACCTGCTTGCCGGCGCACGCATCTGGTTCGCCCTGTCGCGCGACGGCCTGCTGCCGGGCTGGTTCGCCGCGGTGCATCCGCGCTGGCACACGCCGCATCGCACGACCGTGCTGCTCGGCTGCGTGACCACGGTCGCCGCCGGTTTGTTCCCGCTCGACGAACTCGCCAAGCTCGTCAACATCGGCGTGCTCGGTGCCTTCATCGTCATCTGCAGTGCGGTCGCCGTGCTGCGCTGGCGCCAGCCCGACTTGCACCGTCCGTTCCGCACGCCGCTGGTGCCGTTCGTGCCGATCGTCGGCATCGGCTTCTCGTGCTGGCTGATCTGGGGCCTGCCGTATACGACTTACCTGCGCTTCGGCGTGTGGCTGCTGCTCGGCCTCGTCGTGTATCTCGGCTATGGGCGGCGTCACAGCGCACTCGCCCCACAGAACTGAATTATGCGAAATTCCGCACAAAATAAAGAAAGGAAAGATATCGCAACCCATTAAATCGATCTGATCAGATTTCCCTATTTTTTCTTGCTTATCGAACCCGCCTCGTGCGGGTTTTTTATTTTCATTATTTTTTAATTGTGCTGAATTCCGCATGTAAACAAAGGTAATAGTTCTAGATCGAAAAAAGAAAAAATAGATAAATGCGGGACCCGTTGCGCGACCGTTCCTGCATCTGTCTCGACACGGCCAATTAGAACTTTCCAACTTCATGGGGATCAGGGCATGTCGAACAAGAACCGGGAATCCGGACGTCGCGCTTTTGCCGAAATCGGAAGTACGCTTCCCTTTCGCGCCGTCCGCTGCAAACATCTGGCCGTTTGTATTTCTCTCGCCGTCACGGTGGGCAACGGCGGTTTTTCTTCTTTGAGCTATGCGCAAACTGCTGCCGGTGCGCAGAGCAGCGCAAGCACGAACCGCGACTCCGGCAAGAGCCCCGAGGCTCAAGCCGCGAGACTGGAAGAGGTCGTCGTCACCGGCTCGAACATCAAGCGCACGGACACGGAAACGGCGTCGCCGGTGCAGATCATCACGCACGCGGAAATCGAGCGGATGGGCGCGAACACGGTTCAGGAGATCCTCGCCAACCTGACCAGCAACAGCAACGATGCGATCAGCGACCTCGGCGGCGCCAACTCATGGGCAAGCGGCGCGACCGGCGTGTCGCTGCGCAACCTCGGCGTCAACGCGACGCTAGTACTGCTCAACGGCCGGCGCGTCTCCGCTTACGGTTTCGCCGACGGCCTGCAGTCGAACTTCGTCAACGTCGATTCGATCCCGAGCGAGATCATCGAACGCGTCGAAGTTCTCAAGGACGGCGCGTCGGCGGTCTACGGCTCCGACGCCATCGCCGGCGTCATCAACATCATCACGCGGCGCGAGTTCAAGGGCGTCAGCGTCAAGGGCGTGGTGCAGCAGTCGCTGCGCGCGAGCTTCCTCGACGCCGAACGCAAGGCGTCGATCACCGCCGGTTTCGGCAGTCTCGCCGACGACGGTTACAACGTCTATGCGAATTTCGAGATCTTCCGCCGCGGCGGCTATACCGATCGCGAAGCGCGCCCGTATCTGCCCGATTGGTACATCCAGATGAACCCGGACCGCGACAGCCTCTCGACCGGTTCCGTTCCCGGCAACTATGTCGGCTATTACCCAACGAACTATAAAGACCCGGCTCTGGCCGGCAAGCGCATTTCGCAGGCCGCGCCCGGCTGCGCGCCGCAGAACCTCTCCGGCGGCTTGTGCTGGTTCGACTACTGGGCCAACAGCGACGCCAGGCCGCCGGCGGACCGCGCCACTTTCTTCGGCAGCGCGCGCTACAAATTGTCGGACGACCATCAGGTCTACGCCGAGGCGCAATTCGCCAAGCTGCAGGACGATTACCACACCGCGATTCCACGCAGCAACGTCAACGGCGTGCCGACGACCTGGTACACCTGGGGCAAAGGCCTGCAGTCTTTCACCGATCCGGAGCTTCCCGTCGGCCATCCGAACAACCCGTTCGATTTTCCGGTTGGCCTGAACTACCGCTTCGCCGACTACCCCGACATGTTCAAGAACGTCGGCGCCTCGAAGCAGTACCGCGCGCTTGTCGGCATCCAGGGCAACGACTTCGGCTGGGATTGGGACGGCGCTGTCGGCATCATGGGATCGCACGCGACGCAGAAGCAGCATCTCTACCGCGATCGCTATGCCTACTACGACGCCATCGTCAGCGGCGAATACAAGTTCGGCCAGCAGAATCCACGCGAGCTGCTCGAACGCATGTTCCCGGAAATGGGTTCGCACGGCACCTATCGCCAGACGTTCTTCGACATCAAGGGTACGCGCGAGATCGGACAGCTCGCCGGCGGCCCGCTGCAGATCGCCACCGGCGCCGAACTGCGCCACGAATCCTTCGATCAGGCCAGCAGCGACAACATCCAACAGGGGCGCATCGTCGGCTTCTCCGCGGTATCGATTTCCGGCTCGCGCAATCTGGGCGCCGCCTATGTCGAGATCGATGCGCCGTTCACCGAGAAATTCGAGGCCAACGCGGCCTTGCGCGGCGACCGCGCCTTCGGCCAGGCCGGCGCGATCGTGCCGAAGATCGGCTTGAAGTACAAACTGACCAGCAACTTCATGCTGCGCGGCACGGCGGCGCAAGGCTTCCGCGCGCCGAGCCTGCCTGAAACCGGCAACGGCGGCGCCTCCTGGTTCAACAACGGATACGCCGACCCGAAGCGCTGCGCCACCGCGATCCGCATGCGCGACATCCTCGCCACCGGCAACGTCGAAGACAAATTCGACGCCGTCCAGGCCTACAGCTCCGGCTGCGCCGTCAGTTTCCCTTCGGCCGTCACGCCCAACTCCAACTTGAAGCCCGAGCGCTCGAACAGCTTCACGCTCGGATTCGTGTTGCAGCCGATCTCGCAGATCGCCATCACGCTCGACTACTACAACATCAAACGCCGCGACGAGATCTCCACTCTCGACGTCACCCAAGTGCTAGAGAACGAGGACAGCGCCAAACTGGTCGAACGCGATCCGGTCACGGCCGAAGACGACCGGCTGGCGCGCCGCGTGAAGGAGTTGTCCGGTCAGGACATCCGCTTTGCCGCTGGTCCGATCCGCACCATCGCACTGCAGTACCAGAACCTGGCGCGAACGCGTGTGTCCGGTCTCGATCTCGGCATCAACACCAAGTGGGATCTCGACGACTGGGGCAAGTTGAACGTCGGTCTCGATCTGTCCTACCAGATCGATTACAGAAGTTGGGACACATTCAAGAACGCGTATACCGAGAATTGGATCGGCCGCATGGGCCGCCCGCGCACGCGGGCCATTCTCCACCCTTCATGGGATCGCGATGGCTGGGGCGCCGGCGCGCGCGTCAACTACACCAGCGGCACCACCCTGGCCTGGGGCAACGACGACACCATTGGGTCGCTTCAGGGTTGCGCCGACCGCGGCGTGGACCCCGCACGCTGCCATATCACCTCCGACACCACGGTCGACCTGTGGGGGCAGTACAAAGGCTGGGAGAACGCCACGCTGCAGGCGAATCTGTTCAACGCCTTCGACCGCCGCAACCCGGAAGTGCTGGTACCGGGCCAAGGCCTGCCGCTTCGCGGCCGCACCTTGATGTTGAGTGCGGAGTACAAATTCTGAGCGGCCTTGCTGCGAGATAATCCATCGCAATGATTGCACCTGGGGCCGGCCTTTGCGCCGGCCCTTTTTTTTGCCAGTACGACCCCTGACAGAGTCGCGCTGCCGTCCTTGCCACCGCTTCGTCTCGGACGGCGCGGTCTGGGTGCTCGTGATCGGGAACGAAGCCCGGCGAGGCGCATTCGGCTATTGCGGCGTCACTCGCAGCGCTGGCATGTCGCCGCCCTGATGCAGGATGAAACGGTCAACCTTGCCGTCCTTGCCGCGCACGAACTCGATGCGGCCTTCGATCACCTTGTAATAGAACGTCGTTTCCGATTCGGCGAACAGCGGATACTTGCGCTGGCCCGTGCCCTGCGCCATCAGATGATCGCCTTCGAGCGTGACCGCGACGTCGAGTCCGGGGCGCAGCCGGTAAACGCCGCGGTACTCGGCGAGCAAAGCCGCCGGCAGATTCACTTCCTTGCGCGCGGTGTGCAGCGCGACGTTCTCGCCGCGCGCGATGGCGCCGAGGTCGGCCGCGATCTTCTGCGGTGCCGAACTGTTGACGTTGCCGAGCACGACCACGGTCAGTTTCTGCGTTGGATAGTAGGCCAGTGTCGTGTCAAAGCCTTCGGTGTGACCGTCGTGCTCGATCATTTTGCCGGCGCCTGTGCCGTGCACTTCGACGCCGAACGCGTAGTCGCTCTTGAACGGCGTCGTCATCTTGGCGAGCGACGCGGCGCTGAGCAGCTTGCCGCCGAACAGTCCGCGCTGCCAGCGCAAAAGATCCTCGGTCGTCGAGTACAGTCCGCCGTCGGCGAAGGCAATGCTCATATCGACATAGCCCGCGTTGACGAAGCCGTGTATGTCCGGCACATAGCCGCTCGCGCGCCGCGCGAGGATGCGCCGGTTGGCGTCGTAGCCCGAATCCTTCATGCCGAGCGGATCGAAGATGTTCTCGCGCAGGAACTCGCCGTAACTCACACCACCGAGCTTTTCGATCAGGCAGCCGAGCACGGTATAGCCCGAATTGCTGTAGCTCCACTGCTCGCCCGGCGCGAAGTCGAGCGGCTTGTCGCGGAACAGCGCGAGCAGCTCGTCCGGCGTCTTCGCAAACGGCTCGATCGACGGGTACTCGGCAAAGCCGGTGTAGTTCGGAATGCCCGAAGTGTGGGTGAGCAGATGGAAGACCGTGATCTTGTCCCACGCGGCCGGCGCATCGGGCAGATACTTCTTCACCGGGTCGTCGATCCTGAGCTTGCCGCGCTCTTCGAGCAGCAGGATCGCCGCCGCGGTG
Source organism: Rudaea sp. 3F27F6 (assembly GCF_005503555.1). Taxonomy (GTDB): domain Bacteria; phylum Pseudomonadota; class Gammaproteobacteria; order Xanthomonadales; family Rhodanobacteraceae; genus Rudaea. Next base: position 463,592 of record NZ_SCNG01000005.1, on the reverse strand, counting down.
AACTGCTTGGTGATCGAACCGAGGCGCAGCCGCGTCGACGGCGCGTTGGCGATGTTCCATTCCAGATTGGCTGAGCCGTAGCCCTTGCTCAACACGACGCGATCGCCGCGTGCGACCAGCACTGTGCCCATGAACTCGCCCGCGTTGGCGTACGCGGCAACGGTTTCGTCCATGCGTGCCGCCTCGTCTTTGCGCGCGGCCTCTGCGGCGAAACAGGAACTGGCGAACAGCAGCAGCGGCAGCGCATAACGAAGCATCGGCATTCCAAACAAAGAGCGGATCGGATTTCGATTTGGCCGGTTCGCCGGCGCGCTTGTCAACCGCGCGCGCCGGCGCGCATTCGGCGGCTAAGCTGCCGCAGCGCAATCGGCGTCCAGTACACTAGCTGCGCCGATTCCGCCGCCGAACAAAGGAAACGCCTTGCCCGCACGCCTTGCTCCCGACCAGTCCCGCGGTTATCTGATTCCCATCGGCACCCAGGCGCGGCCCGACGGCTATAGCGAAATCTTCCGCCGCATCCTCGCCATGCTTGGGCAGCGGCCGCAGATCGTCATCATCACCGCGCAGATGCCCGACGAGACGGTGAGCGAAGAAATCGAAACCGCCCTGCTCACGCTCGGTGCCGGCCGCGTGCAGCGGCTCGCCCTCGGCAACCGCAGCAACAGCGACCAGCCCTCGGCGCTCGCCCTGATCGAGCGCGCCGAATTCGTCCTGCTCAGCGCCGACCAGCCGCTGCGCCTGTCAACCCTGCTCGGCGGCACCCAGCTCGCGCGCCTGCTGCGCCGGCGCAATGCGGACGGCATGGCCGTCGGCGGCATCGGCCCGGGCGCGGCGATCCTCGCCGAACATATGCTTGCCGGCGGCGCGCACGGACCGACGCCGCGCATGGGCAGCGTCACCCTCGCGCCGGGCCTCGGCCTGTCGAACCGCCTCGTCATCGACCAGGGCGGCGCCGGCGCGGACCGGCTCGGCCGCCTGCTCGCCGCGCTCGCGCTCAATCCGTTTGCGCTCGGCATCGGCATCGATCCCGACACGGCCGCCTTCATCGGCCCGGACAACGTCGTCGATATCGTCGGCCACGGCAGCATCACCGTGGTCGATCCTTCCGACGTCGGCCATTCCAACGTCGCCGAAGCGGGGCCGAGCGGACCGATCAGCATCACCAACCTGCGCGTGCACGTGCTCGTACACGGCTCGCGCTACGATCTCGACTTCCGCCGCACGATTACCTGAGCGCGATGCGCAAAAATATTCTCGCCGCGATCGGCCTGCTGCTCTGCGCCTTCTGCGCGCTCGCGCAGGCCGCACCGACCCTGCTGCGGCCCGCGCGCGTATGGACCGGCAACGCGGACGAGCCCGCGCACGCCGGCTGGGCTGTGCTCATCGACGGCGAACGCATCGTCGCCGCCGGCCCCGTCGCGTCGATCACCGCGCCGGCCGACGCAAAGATTATCGACCTGCCGGAAACGACCTTGCTTCCCGGCCTGATCGATCTGCATGCGCATCTGTTCCTGCACCCGTACAACGAAACGAGCTGGAACGACCAGGTGCTCAAGGAGCCGACGGCCTATCGCACCCTGCTCGCCGCGCAGCATGCGCGCGACACCCTGCTCGCCGGCTTCACCACTGTGCGCGATCTCGGCACAGAGGGCGCGGGCTATGACGATGTTTCGCTGCGCCGTGCGATCGACGAGGGCCTGGTCGCCGGCCCGCGCTATTTCATCGCCACACGCGCGATTGTCGCGACCGCGTCGTACGGCCCCGGCCCGCGCGGTTTCCGCCCCGATGCCGACTTGCCGGGCGGCGCACAAGAGGTCAGCGGCATCGATGCCGGCATTGCCGCCGTGCGCGAACAGGCCGGCCGTGGCGCGGACTGGATCAAGCTCTATGCCGACTATCGCATCGGCCCGGGCGGCGAAGTGCGCCCGGCATTCAGCGATGTGGAACTCAAGGCGATGGTCGACGCCGCGCATCTCTCGGGCCGGCCGGTCGCCGCGCACGCATCGAGCGACGACGGTGTGCGCATGGCCGTGCTCGCCGGCGTCGATACGATCGAACACGGCTACAACGCGAGCGAGCGCACCTTCCAATTGATGAAGCAGCGCGGCGTCGCCTATCTGCCGACCTTGACCGCGGTCGAGGCCATCGCGCAGTACAACGAAGGCTACCAGCCCGGCAAGACGCCGCCCGGCAAACGCATGCAGGACTCTGCCGCGGCATTCCGCACGGCGCTCAAGCTTGGCGTGCGCATCGGCTGCGGCAGCGACGTCGGCGTGTTCGCCCACGGCAGCAACTGGCGCGAGATCGAATGGATGGTCAAGCTCGGCATGAGCCCGGTGCAGGCCCTGCTCGCGGCGACCAGCGTCAACGCAACGATCCTGCGCAAGCAGGACGAGTTCGGCCGCATCGCACCGGGTCTGCGCGCAGACCTTGTCGCAGTGCGCGGCGATCCAACCCGCAACATCGAAGCGATACGCGAGGTTATCTTTGTGATGAAGAACGGAAAGATTTACCGACAGCCATGAACAACGACTTCGTCCTGCGTGCCGCGAACGCGGCCGACGCAGCAGCAATCCGCGAGATTTACGCACCGCACGTCGAACTGAGTTCCGTGTCATTCGAAACCGAAGTGCCCGACGTCGATGCAATGGCCGCGCGCATCACCAAGCTGCTGCCGACGCATCCTTGGCTCGTCGCCACGATCGGCGACCGCATCGCCGGTTACGCGTACGCGAGCCCGCATCGCGAACGCGCCGCGTATCGCTGGTCGGTCGAAGTCACCGCTTATGTGCATGCCGACTTCCACGGCCGCGGCATCGGCAGGCGTCTTTATGCCGCGTTGATCGCCGTGCTCAAGGGGCAGAACTACGTCAACGCGTTCGGCATCGTCACCTTGCCGAACGCGGCCAGCGTCGCGTTGCACGAAGCCTATGGCTTCCGCCATTGCGCGACGCTGCATCACGCCGGCTACAAGTTCGGCGCCTGGCACGATGTCGGCTGGTGGCAGTTGCAGATCACAGCACCTTCGCCCTCGCCCGCGGACCCGATCGCATTCGCCGCTCTGGATTCGGCGGTCCTGCAGAACGCCTTTCGCATCGACTGAATACGCCGCGCCGACATTCGGCGTGCGCAAACTGTGATGTGCGACTGAACGCAGAGCGACTGCCCGCCGCGCTGTCATCTCGATTCGGTATATTCGTCGCGATCGCAGTCAACCGCCCGAATCGAAGCGCGTTGCCTGCTATGTCTCCGGGGGAGCGGAGAGTCCGAGCCGTCGATCTTCCTTCGCAGGAGCCTTCCATGCGACCGTTCCCGTTCCGTCCTCGATCGTCCCGTTTTTCCTCTCGCAAAGCATCCGCATTCGTCATCGCCCTGCTCGCCTGCTGCGGCGCAGTCCAGGCCGCCGACGTCGCACCGAGAGTTCCGCTGCCGCACACGCTTCCCGACCCCGCGCGCGATCTGCCGGGCCTGATGCTCGACACACCGGCCACCGACGCGCAGGCCGCGCGTTTTCTCACCATGGCCACGTTCGGACCGACGCCTGCTGCGATCGCCGAACTGCGCAGCCTCGGCTATCACGGCTGGATCGCCAAACAGCTCGCGATGCCGGCGTCGCCGATGCGACCGTACGTCGAGTCGCTCGACAAGGCTGTGCAGAATCCCGGCCAGAACGACCGCATGGAAGCCTGGTTCAACAACGCGGTCACCGCGCCGGACCAGTTGCGTCAGCGCGTGGCCTGGGCGCTGTCGCAGATCATGGTGGTGTCCGACCAATTCGCCGGACTCAACGAAGATCCGATTTCACTCGCCGAGTACTACGACATGCTCGCGCGCGACGTCGGCGGCTGGACCGACACCAACTACACGCCGCACGCGCCGACGTTCTACAACTTGATCTACGACGTCACCCTGAGCCCGGCGATGTCGCACATGCTCACCTATCTGCGCAACGTGCCGGCGAATCCGAAAATCGGCACGTCGCCCGACGAGAACTACGCACGCGAAGTGATGCAGTTGTTCACGATCGGCCTCGTGCTGCTCAACCAGGACGGCACGCCGAAACTCGACGCGAACGGCAATCCGATCCCGAGCTACCCGCAGTCCGTGGTCGGCGCCTACGCGCGCGTGTTCACCGGCTGGAGCTATACGACCGGCTTCTACACCAACCCGGCTTCGTCCACGAGCTGGTCGATCGCCGAATACCAGCCGCTGACCTGCTACGACAAGTATCACGACTTCGGCGCGAAGAGCCTGCTGAGCTACACCGGCAATTACGGCGCCAATTCGGACGCGAAGACGCTGCCGGCGAACCTGCCTTGCGCCAGCGATCTGCAGCAAGGGCTCGCCGTGCTGGTCAATCATCCGAACGTCGCGCCGTTCATTTCGCGCCAGTTGATCCAGCAACTCGTGACCAGCAATCCGACGCCGGCCTACGTCGCGCGCGTGTCCGCTGTGTTCAATGCGAGCGGCGGCGATCTCGGCAAGGTCGTCACCGCGGTGCTTACCGACAATGAAGCCTTGACCGGCACGATCCCGTCGCAGTACCCGAATCTCGTCTTTGGCAAGGCGCGCGAACCGCTGCTCAAGCTCACCGCATTGTGGCGCTACTACGGCGCGGCCTCGACCAGCGGTTTGTATACTTTTCCGAATCCGCAGTCGAACTACGCGGAACGGCCCGAAGGCGCGTCGTCGGTGTTCAACTTCTACTCGCCGAGCTATCTGCCGCCCGGCGAACTCGGCGACTCCGGGCTGTTCGGTCCGCAATTCCAGATCCTCAGCGAAACCAGCACGATCAGCACGGCGAACGACCTTGCTTCGAGGGTCGGTGCGTACAAGGGCAATCCGAAGAACACCGCGTCGACGATCGCGATCGACCTCGACGGCCTTAACGCGCTCGCCGGCAACATCGATACGCTGATCGAACAGATCAACCACGATCTGCTCTACGGACAACTGAGCGCGACGAGCCACACCGCGATCGCGAGCGCGGTCAACCAGGTGCCCGCGAGCAACGCGCTCGGGCGCACGCAGACCGCGCTGCAGCTCGTGCTCGCGTCCCCCGAATTCGCGATCCAAAAGTGAGAATCGCCATGACGACTTCTTTCTCCCGCTCGCGCCGCGATTTCCTGCGCAATGCCGCCTGCAGCAGCTTCGCGCTGTCGACCGGCGGCGCATTGATGACCCAGTTCGGCCTGCTCAACTCCGCGCTCGCGCAGGGTTGCAGCTATGCACCGGTCGGCGACTACAAGGCCCTCGTCTGCCTGTTCCTGCTCGGCGGCAACGATTCGTGGAACATGCTGATTCCGAGCGACAGCACGCGCTATGCCGCCTACAGCACGGCGCGCAGCGGCGGGCCGCCGGCCGGCATGGCGATCGCGCAGAACACGCTCGTGCCGGTCAACGTGCTCGGCGCAGGCAGCGGCGAAACCTATGGCCTGCATCCGAACCTGACCGAACTCGCCAGCGTATTCAACGCCGGCAACGCGGCCTTCGTCGTCAACGTCGGCACGGCTCTGCAGCCGATCAACAAGTCGCAGTACCTGACGCCGGGTTATCCGGTGCCGCCGCAACTGTTCTCGCACGCCGACCAGCAGGCGCAGTGGCAGTACGGCCAGCCCAAGCAGAACGGCGTGACCGGCTGGGGCGGCCTGCTCGCCGATCGCCTGCACGTGCTCAATCCGGGCATGACCGTGCCGATGTCGCTGTCGCTGAGCGGACAGAACCGCTTCCAGGTCGGCGATTCGATCCAGCCGTACACGCTGACCGCGTCGGGCCCGGTCGGGCTCAACGGCTACACCGGTACGGGCGGTGCCGGGCGCCTGTCCGCGCTCGAACAGATGCTCGCGCAGACCTATGCCGATCCGTTCTCGCGCACCTACGCGAAGACCGTGAACAACTCGCTCGGCTACTACCAGACCATGCAGACCGCGCTCGCCGCCGCGCCCGCGCTGACCACGCCGTTCCCGGCCAACAACCCGATCGCCGCGGCGCTGCAGCAGATCGCCAAGATCATTTCGGTGCGCGACAAGCTCGGCGCGAAGCGGCAGATTTTCTTTATCGGCTACGGCAGCTTCGATTCGCACGACAACCAGCTCACTGAACAGCCGAAGCTATTCACGACGATCTCGCAGGCATTGGCCGCGTTCAATAACTGCACGATCAACGATCTGAAAATTCCGCAGTCGGTGACCACCTTCACCCTATCCGAATTCGCGCGTACGCTGAACTCGAACGGCGACGGCACCGACCATGCCTGGGCCGGCATGCAGTTCGTCATGGGCGGTGCGGTGAAAGGCCAGCGCATCTATGGCGCGCCCGCGGCGAGCGGCAGCGTGTTTCCGAACCAGGCACTCAACGGACCCGACTGCCTCGCGCGCGGACAGATGATGCCCGGCGTGTCGTGCGATCAGTACTCGGCGACGCTCGCAAGCTGGCTCGGCGTGCAGAGCTGCGATATCGCGGAAATTTTTCCGTACGTGAAGAATTTTCCGACCGCGGACTTGGGCTTCCTCTCCTGACAACGCGGGCCGCGGCGAGTGCCGCCGGCCCGCGATTTACGGAAATTGCACGACCGGTCCTTGGACCGGCTTGCTCGGCGGCACATACGCCGGCGCGGCAACGCCGGCGGGTCCGAGCGTCTTCACGAACGCGTAGATCGCTCTGAGATCTTCGTCGCTCATCGCACGCATGCTGTACCACGGCATCGGCTGGCGCGGCTGCATCGTGCGCGCATGCGCCAGCCACTGCGGTTCGCTGAGCTTGTCGAGGAACAGGCGCAGATTGGTCGCGTAGGTCGTGCCCCACGGCCCTTTCCAACCGAGCGCATCGCCGGTCAGCCACAATTTCTCATCGGTCTGGCCGCCGCTCTGCGCGTAGCCGGGCGTGTGGCAGTCGTTGCAGCCGGTCACACGGACCAGATAGCGGCCGCGCTGCACCTGCGATGACGCAGCCGTTTCGGTCGCGGTCGCAACCATGCTCAAGCCTGCCGTCGCGGCCATGGCGGCCAGCAGCAGGGGCGTTTTGAACTTCATCGGAATTTCCTTCGTTCGAGTGTGCAAAAACAACGAGGCGCGTCACCACCTCGCCATCATTAGCGCAATCGAGGAAATTTCGGCTCATCGTGTTGGCGATCGGTCAACCCGACTGTGAGCGGACCGGGCCTGTAAGCGCCGGATGCGTCGCAGCCGCACATGCGCCGCGCCTAAAGCGCGCAAAGAATTCCTGCGCGGAATTCTTCAGACGTCCTGCAAGTTCGGCATGACAGCGCGTCTTGCGAACGTTGCGCGACCCGCTGCCGAAGCGCCGTACGTTCTTTGCGGCGCGAGTTGCAGCGAAGACGCGGAGGCTTACGGGCGCGAATCCGGCAGATTCGCCCGGCTCACCGGATTGGTCCAGTCCTCGGACCCATGCACGTTGACGTCGGCATGCTGGAACCTGCCGTGGTTGAACGTTGCGCTGCCCGACAACGACAGATTGCCTCCGTTTGAGGTATCGCCCTGCAGTTTGATTCCGAGCGCAATGTCCTGGCTGCGGATATTCATGCCTTTGATCAGATTGGCGACGTTGGTCGCCGCGAAGCCGCCGAAGTCGGCGTTCTTGAAGCCCAGCCGTGTTGCATAGTCGCTCGGCAGCGATGCGACCGCGCCGAGGGCCACGGTACCGCCGATGTCGGGCAGCGCGCCGGAGGGTTTCATCCAGGTCTGCGTTCCGGGCGACACGGTCAAGGCCGGCAGTTGATTGCCGGTGATCGGCAAGCCGTAATTCGAGATGAAGCCCGTGTTGAAAGTCGGATTGTTCTCTAACGAAGGTTTCTTGATCTCGGGCGCCGCCCAGGGATTGGGAGCCTTGTCGAGCTGCATGATCGCGCGGGCCTGCGCCAATTGCGTTTCCGTCGCGGTTGAAACGGAATATCCCGGCGTGTTCAGCGCGCTCTGCAACGTGGCCGCTTGTTGCGCGGTAAGCGTTGGCACCGACAAAGCAGTGAACGGTTGTTGCGCCACCACCGGGTCGATGCTCTGCAAGGTCTGCGGCGTCGCCGCTGCGTCCTGCGCGGACTGCGCCAACATCTGCCGCGCCGGAGCAGCGAGCGCCTGGGCCGGATCCATCGCAGCACTGAACGTGTTGATCTGCTGCTGCGCCGCCGGAGCGGCCGCAGCCGAGAACGCGGCCAATTGCTGCGCGGCCAGCGACGGCGGCGCCTGCGCCTCGGAATTGAAGTGCGCCGTGGCCAAGGCCGTCTGCGCCGTCTCTTGCTGCGCGGCCTGTTCCGTCTGGTGCTGCTGCGCGACTTGAGCCGACGCTTGTTGCGCCGAAGCCCCGTGCAGACTTGCCATTTGCGCGCCGGCCGCGTCGTTGTCCTGCGTGTGGGCGACGCTGTTCATTCCACCGACGCCGCCAGCGCCGCCTATGCCACCTGCATTGTCTGCCATGAGACACCTCGCTTGCGGAAACGACCGCGGGCTGCTGAAGAGATAGACCCGGATAGCACCATAGGCGGCGATGTAAACGTTTCCAATCGGGGGCGACCCTAGCTAGGGTTTTCCCTAGGGACTCTCGATCGAACGAGTTTGCCGACCGAGTTGCAAGCAAGCAGCGGTTATCGCGCGCTCCCGGAACTTGCGTCCGCGGGAGAGCGCACATCTTCACTTCGTCTTATGCGGACGATGTCGCCTCGTCGATCAAGCCGGCGACTTCGACCGGATGCGACGCCAGCGAAGCGTGGCCTGCCGACAGCGTGATGACTTTGCGCGGATTCATGCGCGCCGACATCATCTTCTGGTTCTCGGGATTGATCATGCGGTCTTCGCTGGAAATCTGATACCACGAAGGTTTCTTCTTCCACGCGGGCGCGGTGATCACGTCGGCGAACGTGCTGCCGAGCGGCGCCTTCTGCGTGATCGCCATGACCAGCGCTTCGTCGGCGCTCAAGTCCTGGCAGAAACTCTCGTGGAACTTGTCGTACTGGATCCACAGGTAGCCGTCGCTGTCGGGCGCGATATTGCTGAATGCCGCGGGCGGCTTGGCCTGGCTGATGCCTCCGGGACTCTCACCCGCATCGGGTGCAAACGCCGCGATGTAAACCAGCCCGACCACATTCGGCAGATCGCCCGCCGCGGTGATGACCGCGCCGCCGTACGAATGCCCGACCAGCAACACGGGACCGTTCTGCTGAGCCACCATCTTGCGCGTGCGTTCCGCATCGTCGGCCAACGACGTCAACGGAACCTCGACCGCGCGCAGCTTCGTGTGTCCTTTGCGCGTCAACTCGACGATCACCTTGCTCCAGTGCGCCGCGCCTCCCCAGAAACCATGAACAAGAACGATTGCAGGTTTGTCGCTCACAGCCCGCCTCCTTGATATCGGCCCGCCGCTTGGGAAGCGCATCGAAGCTACGGCGGCCGGCGTCGATGCGCGGAGCCTTTGCGTGGCTCGGACTCCAAGCCTTTCTGCCGGGCAGACTACTCTTTTTTTGTGACGAAGGTCGCTCTACCTGCGATCACAGTGACGATACCGGCTGGTACTTCTAAACGTCCTCGAATTCCGTCTGGTTCTATGCTTGAGTAGTTTGAAGGTCGATGATTGTGGCTACCTGCGCGAGGTGAACGCCACAAAGTTCGGGTAGCCGCTAAACATTCAAGCAATGGGCGAAGCCAGATTCAATGTGTCCGATGCGCCTGATCAGTGGATTGCAATATTGCCTGCACTACGAGGGCAACTTAACGATCAGTCGACCAAAAAAAAGTACAAGAAGTACGGCAGGTACGCACACCGCTACACCGCCAAGGATAAAGAAAAGGATGAGCAGCAGCGGACTACCAAAAGACTGTATCTGCCAGATGGTAAAGATCGCTCCAGCAGGAAAAGCCAAAGTGGAATACATAATCCCTAAGACTGGAATCGTAGGTGATAAACCGATGCCCGAATTGCAGTTCCGACAACGAATGATTTTCAATGGTCCGAGGAAAAGAAGTTTGAGGGCAGCAACCGCCGGCTGCCGGCATACCGGGCACTGAGTGGAAAGCAACTGAGACATACGAATTTCCGCGCTATCTAGCCAAGGCATGAAGCATACAGATCGCTGTCGGCCCATTCTCCATCAATTGCCGGATTAGCGCCCCTGCTCTCGCATCTAATCTGCGAAGCATTTCGAGCTCCGCCTGCGCAGCTGCCGCGCTTCCAAGGAGCATATTGGCGCCGATGGTTCCACCTATTCCTGCCCTTAACCCGATGGCGCTAGCATATAAATTAGGCCCCCAGTCAAAACTCCCGTAATAAGAGTTATTGATTTGCAGGTGCATCTCCCATTGACGTGAATTCCGTTGGCAATCGACTTCAGATTCCGCTTCACACTTCACGTCGATATTTACATACCCGTTCGCGTGGCCGTGCACTCTGACGAATTTCAGATACCCCCACCACGACCAGTGAACTGGCACCAGTTCGGTGCCATCGATTCCTACACCTGTTAGGTTAAGACGTGGTGGCGAAACCCAAGTACCTGTGACCTTGGTCAACCCGAAAGGATCCCCAGAATCAAGAGGATTACTGCCCACGTAACCGTAGGTATTGATTCCACCCGCCAATCCAATTGGATCGGACTCGATGTACCTCCCGGTGGCTTGGTCATAGCCCCGGAAGTAGTTGTAGTTGAGTCCCGTCTCTGCATCGAAGTACTGGCCGGGAAACCTAAAATTGACCACCAGCGTCTGTACGCCCGGCTGATGCGTCCCAAACGCCGACCCGAAGTAATCCCACTTCCACGCGATCGTATCGGCTGAGGTCGTCGCACCCGGCAGCACCGCCGCCCGCGGCGTGCCGAGTTGGTCGGTCTCGACGTAGTACATCCGATTCTGCGTGCCGCCGCCCGTCTGCGGTGCGGCCGTCACGATGCCGACCGGGATGCCGTCGAGGTAGACATACTCCTGACTGTTGCCGTTCGCGTATTCGCCGAGAAGCTGGCCGCCTTCACCGTAGACGAAGGTTGTCGCGGTCTGCAGTTGACCCGACGCGCCGATCAGCTTCGCCACGCGCTCGCCTTTGCCGTTGTAGCTGTAGGTCGCCTGCGTACCGCTCGGCAGGTTCGCGTTCAATGCGCTGAGCCGGTTGCGGTCGTCGTAGCTGAAGGCATTGCCGTTCGTGCTCGTCGTGTTGCCGTTCGCATCGTAGCTGCGCGCATTGGTGCCGACGCTCTGCAGGCGATGCGTGCCGGCCGTGTAGGCATAGGCCGTTGCGGCGCCGCCGTTCAGCGCCGCGCTCGTGCGGTCGCCGGTCTTGCTGTAGGCATAGCTCTCCAGCGGCGACGGCGGTGTCGCGCCGGTCTGGCTCGTCGTCAGGCGATACAGCGCGTCGTACTGGTAGCTCTGCGTCGGCGGATTCGCGTTGACCGAGCTGCTCGCATTGACCAGGTTGCCGAGTGGATCGACCGTCGCATCAACGATCAGTCCGTTCGGATCGGAGCTAACCACTTTGTCGATCGCGTAGTCCTGATCGTAGGTCTTGCTCAGGCTACGCCCGTTGCCGAAACCGATCTGGCTCAATGGGCCGAACGGCAGGTAACTCGCGCTCGCAACGAGGTTTTGTGCGCTCGCCGTGGCGTTCGCCTGATACGTGATCGCGGTGATCTGGCCCAGCGCATTGCGCGCGTAGCCGACGATCGCGCCGCTCGGATAAGTGATGGACTGGACGCGGTCGGCCACGGTATAGGCGTAGCTCACGGTCGAGACGACGCCGTTGGCCGTCTGCTTCTTGCTCGTCACGTTGCCGCGGCGGTCGTAGCAGTAGACGGTGCTGCCCGAGCTATCCGTGATCGTGGTCAGTCTTCCTTGCGGATACGAACTCGCGCAGCCAGTCGTCGTGTTGGCTTGGTCGTAGGAATAACTGACGTTGAGGCTCGTGGTCGGATAGCCGATGCCGGTCAGGCGGTTCAACGCATCATAGCTGTAGGTGGAAGTGACACCTCGCGCATCGGTCTGACCGCTGCGATTGCCGGTCGCATCGTAGGTGTAGCCGCTAGCTCCCGTATCGGGGCTTTGCAGCGCGGAAAGGTTGTTGAGGCCGTCGTAGGTGTAGCTCGTGACGAGGCCGTCCGGGTCGGTGACGCTGCGCAGGTTGTCGCGCGCATCGTAGGCGTACTGCGTGGCCGTGTCCTTGGTTGTGCCGGTGCCGGCGTGGTCTTGGAGGGTCTTGGTCAGCCGGCTGAGTGCGTCGTACTGGTTCTCGGTGCCGACGCCGTTGCCGTCCACGGAGTAGATCGCATTGCCGTTGCCGTCGTAGCCGTTGGTATAGGTGATGCCCGTGGGCGCCGCCTCGGCCGGGTTCTGGTAGGTCTGCACGGCCGCGTTGGCCGCGTTGAGCGTCTTGGTCAGGTGGCTCAACTGATCGTACTGGCGCGACAACGCGCGCGTGAGCGTGTTCGTCGGGTCCTTGGTCTGTTCCTGGGTGCGATTGCCGGCCGCATCGAGGGTGTAGTGAATCGTGTTGCCGGCGTTGTCGGTGATGTCGGTCAGACGATGCGCGGCGTCGTAGGTATAGGACAGATACGCGCCGTCGGGCTGAGTGATCCTGGTCACCTGGCCGACGCCATCGTAGGCGAACGTTGTGATCGCATCGCCCGACGAGGCCGAGCCGTCGACGTTGGCGCGCACGGTGCGCGTGAGCAGCCAGCCGCGCGGGTGGTAGCTCATGTCGGTGACGGTGCCATTCGCGTCCTTCATGCGCGTGACACGGCCGTTCTTGTCGTAGCTGACGGAAGTCGTGGTCTGGCCGAGCGCGTTGGTGACTTGATAGAGATCGCCGAGGTAGTGGCAGGTACCGCCGAGCGTGGCGCAGCCGGAGACATCGGTCGTCTGGTAGTACGCGTAGGTCGTGACGTCGGAGACATCGGTGCGTGCGCCGTCGACGGTGAGGACCAGGCCGACTAAGGGACAAGTGCCTGCGGTGACGCCGGCTTGTTCGCAATAGGTGTAGGAGGCTTGGCGTACGCCGAGCGGCGCATTCGTGGATGAGCCGCAGGTGTAGGACGAGGCACTCGATACGGAAGGATCGATCTCGCAGCGCGAGAGGACTTGGCCGCGAGTGTTGTAAGCCCACTTGGTCAGCGATTCGGTGGCATTGCTGGCATTGACGACGGTACGCGAATCGGGGACACGGAAATTGGCGTTCCAAGTCGTATTGATCGTTTTGGCCGATGCCGTGCCACTGGCTTCCACGCGCCGTTTCTCCAAGCCACGCGTATCGTCATAGGTGTACTGTGTCGTATTGCCGTTGAAATCGGTGGCGCTGGATACGTATCCGGCCGCATCGTATTGCTTGCTTTGTACACCACCGCAGGCCGGGCAAGGCTGAGTGCTCGAAGCAAAATTGTTCACACCGTTTACGGCCGTGAAGCCCAGAACGGAGGTCTGCACGACCGGTGTTGAATCGGATGCGTTGATCGTTCGGCTGACCGTCGTGCTATAGGTGTGATAGGAAAATTGCGTGAGATCAATCGTGCCGTTGGCGACATTGGGGGCGAGATAAGTCGAAGCCACCCGCCTTTGGTTGTCGTAGGTGATTCCCTCGTAGAGGGACCCATTCTCGTCTACCACACCAATAACGGCATTGGCATTCGCGAGAAAACTGCTATCGCCATATTGGTACAGGCGTTGGGTCGAATCCGGATAGCTCACACTATATAAACTGCCGAACAGACTGATGGAGTATTGGTATACCCGATTATCCGGTGTGGTGACCGAGACGACATTCGTCGTCGAAGCATTGACTCCCGAGAGCCCGTAAGAGAATGTCAGAGACCGTCCTCGGCTGTCAGTGACCTGCTGGAGCCGTCCGTTGCTGTCATAGGTCAAGGTCTGGGTGAGATTGGTCTTGTCCCACAGCGCGATCAACTGACCTGACGCATTGTAGGTTTCGATTTCGTCGTTCTGGGTGGACACCTGCCACCCGCCTCCAGCCAACGGGGTCAACACGTCAGCTACCCGCCCGTTCCAGTGCGTTTCCTCGGCGCCTGAACTGGTGAAATAGCGAGCACCGAAATCGGGGCGCACAACCGCATAGGCAATATCCCCGGTGCCGCTCACAACGTACAGGCGCCGATCGTAATCCAAGCGCCAAAAGGGTCCCCAGGTTGAATCGGCCGGTCCGATGGCGCCACTTGGCGGCCAGTAGCCAAAACTGTTGTATACGCGCTTCAAGTGCAGGGGACTTCCCGGCAGCGAGAAGTCGGTCTCGTTGAAGACCTTAGCCCCGCTTGCGGGCTGAGCGGGATGGCTTACAGGACAGGTATTGTCTTGAGGCAAGTTGAGCATGCATACCATCTCCCCTGTCGAAGAACGCATTCCCCAACTATATCCGGGAGGACAACGCGTCGGCTTATACCGAAACATTTCCAGACCAGCCTGCGAGGTCACAGAGCCGCACACGCCCTGGCTATCTCTCGTGCTGGAAGTTATCAGGTAACCCGAATAGCAGTTCGTGTTCGTGGGTGTAGCTCCGCTTTGCCTACACGCCATTGCCGAATTGAAACCGGTATTGTCAAAGGGCGCATTCGGGGTCAAAGCGATCGAGCAGAAGCGGGACGAGCCACATACGATCGACTGCTGCATAAAATCTACTGCACCCTGCTCCGTCGAGAAACCATAGCTGGATGGATAGTAGTCGTTGGGAGCGGCAGGTCCGACACCCAATCCTGGCACTGCAAAGCAGAAGTCGAATCCTCCGGGCTCGTAGAAAGCAGGCAGCGGATCGGGACTCGTACATTGCGCTGTGCCGCCATCTTGTTTGCAGGCTTGCCCGTTCGCATTCTGCGCCGCCAGCCCTAAAACGAAAACGAACCCAAAGAAAGCAGTTATAAGTCGGAGTAGTCGAAACTTGCCGTTCCTAGCTAAATCTCGCATTCATCAGCTCCTTAAAAAGTTTCCGTCTCAAGCTAAGCCGAAAAGGAGACCACGAAGATCGGCCTCTATCAGGGATCTTCCGCCGCCTGTGGGTTGAATTGGATTCCCGGCTTTGCAGCAATCCGATTTCAGAGCAATACACGAAGTGCTACCGGACGTAGGTAGAAAATTGGGTGGACAAGTGATCGATTGATCACAACCCATTGTTGAGTTATTGCCGGCAACACCATGTACGCGTAGTCAATTCCTTCCCCTCGATAACGACGACAAGCGTTAGATTAATCTAATCTCTAGGACGCAAGAACACGCTTGTCAAACTGGATTGTTGCGAGCCGACAACTTTCACTCCGACCACTAGGTTTCCTGACTAGAGTCAGTCCAAGCCAACTGAGGCAACGTTTTCGTCAGAGTTTAAGTTGAAATATCTAGATAAACCCAAGATTCGCCGTCGAGAAACGCCCCAGATTCGGAAAGATCGTAGCGAGATCCGACGCCCCCACCCCAAACCAACTCGCCAACGTGGCCGAGTATTGATCGACCGAAGTTGTCGGCACGATCTGGCCGTAGCCGGTATCGTCGGGATTCGCGGTCGGCTGCGCGTTGGTATTCGGCACGAGCGAAGGCATCGTGCCGTAGTAGCGGCCGCCGCGCACGGCGTCGCCGATGACGAAGTGGTGGCCGCCCCAGCCGTGGTCGGTGCCAGTGCTGTTAACCGGCAGGGAGCGGCCGAAGTCGGAGGCGGTGAACGAAGTGACGCTGTCGGCCACGCCGAGTTCGACGGTTGCCGCGTAGAAGGCGGCGAGTGCTTGGCCGAGTTGCGAGAGGTTGTCCTGCTGGTCGCCGAGTTGGTTGGCGTGGGTGTCGTAGTTGCCGGCGGAGACGAAGAACACCTGGCGCTTCATACCGAGTGCGGCACGCACGCGAATCAGTTGCGCGACCATCGACAACTGATGGCCGAGGTCGTTGTCGGGAAACGGCGTCGCGAGCGGCGGCAGCGGCGTGGCCGGATTGAGCGCCGAGTTCACCAAGGTGTAGATTGAGATCGCACGCGTGGTCGTGTCGGCGAAGGCGCGCTCAAGCACATGGCTCTGCGCACCGCGCGCAAGCAGCGCCTGATAGGCGGCGGTGCTCTCGGCATCTTCGCCGCCGCTGACCCAGGACTCGGGGCCGTTGCCGAGATAGTTCAGCATGGTCACGCCGGACGGGTCCATCGCGTACTGGTCGACGATCGCGCCGCGCTGGAACAGGTTCGCGCTCGACAGCGAAATGCTCATCGGCACCTGGCCGCTATTGTTCGCGTAGAGCAGGTCGGCGATGCGCCCGCCCCAGCCGAGCGCGTTTGTGTCGTCGGGGCGCGCGGTCTGCCACTGGCTGGTCTGGTCGTCGTGCGAGAACAACTGCGGCGGTACCGGCACGTTGCCCTGCCGGTACTGCGCGCTCGTGATCGGAGAGAGCAGGCTGCCGACGTTGGCGACGACCGCCGCCTTGCCGCTGTTGAACAGCGCGGCGAGACCGGCGTTGCCGGAGTTCGCGCGCTGGTCGCCGAGCGCCGGATGCAGGCCGTAGCGGCCGCCGTCACTCGGCGGCGCGAGCGCGTTGAGCGCGTTCGCGGCGATGTCGGCCTGGGCCAGCGCGAGGTTGCGCCGCGAGGCCGCGTACTGCGCGTACAGTCCCGCGTCGTACGGCACGATCGTGTTGAAGCTGTCGTTGCCGCCATAGAGGTAGACGCAGACGAGCGCCTTGTAGTCGGACGTGGCATTCAAATTTGCCGCCGCGGCGAGCAAGTTGAGATTGCCGAACGCGGAGTACAAGCCCGCGCCGCCGAGCGCGGCACAGATGCTCTTGCGCAGAAATTCGCGACGATTCACCGACATGACGGCCTCACTTCTGGATCGCGTATTCGGGGGAATTGATGATGAGGTAGAGCGCGTGCTGCACGCGCACCAAACCGAGGGCGGCGCCGCGGTCTGCGGCCGTGAGCGCGTTGAGGCGCGTCAGCAGGATGCCGCGCATTGCGCTCGACATCTGCCCGGACAGGAACAGCACGTTGTATTTGTCGATCAGCTTGTCCGGACTCGATGCGGCCAGCGACGCATCGCGCGCGAGGTTCATCTGGATCGTCGCCGCATCGTCGCTGCCCCAACAGTCCGTGCTGCCGGTGTAGTTGCAGAAGATCTCGTGATAGAGATGATTCGGCGTCAGCACCGCGGCGGTGTCGGTGAGGATTTGGAATTCCGGCGCGCGCAGCCCGCGCATCTGCGGTTCGCCGGGCGGCGCGAATACCGGCTTGAAGAAGTTGAACACGCTCGGCGAACGCAGCGGCGCTTCGCCGTACTGGTCTTCGATTGGCGGCCACGTGTTGATATTGTCGTCGCGCCCGCTCGCCGACTTGCCGGCCATCGCGCGCCAGACGTGGGTCAGCTTGAGCAGCGGCTCGCGCAGCTTGCCGTAAGTGGTCGGCGCGAGGGTCTGGCCGTTGCGCGCTTCGTCGTCGAGCAGGATCGCCTGCACCACGGCCTTGAGATCACCGCGCACGCCGGCGCCGTTGTCGTTGAACGTCTGCGCGACGCGCTGCACGTAGGCCGGAGTCGGATTGCTCGTGACCAGACGCTGGATCAACTGACGCGACACGAACGGCCCGACGTTCGGATGGCGGAAGATATTGTCGAGCGCGGCAGTCAGCTCGGCCTGCGCCTTGCCGCCATGGACGAGCACGCCGCCCGCAAGCGCGACGCCCGGATAGACGAGCAGTTGCTTGTCCGAGGTGGCGTCGTGCCAGAACTCGACCGGCTGCATCGGCTTGCGCCACGCCGCGACGTCGTGATCGCTCGGCGCGCAGTCCCAGCCGAAGTAGTGGTCTTTGTCGCAGCAGGTCCATGTGGTCGCGCCGCAGCCGGTGTTGTTCCAGGTCCAGCCGGTGAACACGGCGGCGAAGCCGCGCACGGTCGGCTGCGCATAGGTCGGCACGGGCTGGCCGTTGGTGCCGAGCTGCGGCGTGCCGTCGAGATTCAATTGCACCAGGCCGATCGAAAACAACTGCAGCACTTCACGCGCGTAGTTTTCGTCGGGGTGGATGTTCTGTGTCGGATCGGCCTTCTGGTTCTGGATCATCGACAGGTACGTGCCCATTGCCGAATGCTTGGTCACGTCTTCGAGCAGGGTCCGGTAGTTGCCGAACGCATCGGCAGCGAGCGTGTCGTAGAAACTCGCCAGCGCCCACGGCTCGTCGGCGAGCGTGCCGTTCTTGTTCGAGACGACGAAGATCTCGCTGAGCGCGAAGGCGACGCGCTGGCGCAGTTGGTCGGCCGGCGCGTTGTTCGGAAATCCCGCTCGGCTCGGGTCGCCCGTGCCGAGCGAATTGATCGCCCAGGCCTGCAGGCGCGTCGAATCGGTGACGTCGTTGCTGCCGGCAGGCTGCTTCTTCATCCAGTCCAGATAAGGCGCCTGCGTCGAAGCGCGCGCGCTGAACTGCTTGTTGAGCCAGCCTTGATAGCCGAGCGATCGCAGCGAGGAAATATCGGCGGTCGTCGTGCCGAACGTCGCCTGCGCGAGAAAACGCGCGGCGTCGGCATCGCTGGCCGGTGCGGCCGGCACGGCCGCGATAGACGACGCGGCTCCGGTCAAAACGAGGCCCGCATAAACGCCGAGCTTCACGAGAGATTGCGCAATTTTCGCAACAGAAATATACATTTCTTCACTCCGCAGCCACGGCGAGAGTCTAGTCTTCGGCGCAGCCGCGGAGTTTGATCCGCATCACGGGGCGAGAAAAAAATGCAATCGATACCAGCCGTCATCAGCGCGTCATCGGAATCTGTCTCGACGGTGCCCAATCCCGGCCGTGCCCCGGCTTCGGCTAAAATGCGCGCCCGCAATCGGCATCAGGAAGCATCGTGCAGCTCAATCAGGTCAAGGCCATCGTCACCGGCGGCGCATCGGGTCTCGGTTTCGGCGTAGCGAAACATCTTCTCGCGCACGGCGCGAAGGCCGCGCTGTTCGACGTCAGCGCAGAAAAAGGCACGCAGGCGGTGGCCGCGCTCGGCGCCAACGCACGCTATTTCAACACCGACGTGAGCAGCGAAGAGCAGGTCGCGGCGAACGCGAAGGCCGCGCACGAATGGCTCGGCGGGCTCAATGCGGCGATCAGTTGCGCCGGCATCCTCGGCGCCGGACGCGTGCTCGGCAAGGACGGGCCGATGCCGCTGAAGACATTCGAGACCACCGTGCGCATCAACCTGATCGGCAGCTTCAATGTGGCCAAGGCCGCTGCCGACTTGATGCAGCACAACGCGCCGGGCGAGGACGGCGAGCGCGGCGCCATCGTCAACACCGCGTCGATCGCCGCGTTCGAAGGCCAGATCGGCCAGGCAGCGTATTCGGCGTCGAAAGGCGGCGTGGTCGGCATGACCCTGCCAATGGCGCGCGAGTTTGCGCGCATCGGCGTGCGCGTGATGACGGTCGCGCCGGGCGTCTTCCACACGCCGATGGTCGAAGGCATGCCGCCGCAGGTTTACGACTCGCTGTGCGCGCAGGTGCCCTACCCTTCGCGTCTCGGCACGGCCGAGGAATTCGCCGACACGGTTGCCTTCATCCTGCAGAACCGTTATCTCAACGGCAGCGTGATCCGTCTCGACGGCGCGATCCGGCTGGCGCCGAAGTAATCCGCGATTTTTTCCGCGCGCAGTTCGGGGTGGCGCGGACATAGCCGGGCTCGATGCATCGAGCCCTCACACACAAAAGCTTTCCTGGGGAGATGAAAGTTATGCACGTCGCCGGTCGCTTCACCTTGTTCGGCGTTATCGCCGCTGCGGTTCTGTCGCTCGCAGTTTTCTCGTCGGCGCGGGCCGCACCCGCGGAACCGACCAAGCACGCTTATCGCGAAGTCGGCGGCAAGCCACTGAACGCTTTCGTGTTCCAGCCCGCCGGCAACGCGACCACGCCGCGCAGCGCCATTCTGTTGTTCCACGGCGGCGGCTGGGCGGCCGGCAGCGCCGAATGGACGTTCGGTTCGGCGCAGCGCTTCGCCGATCTCGGCCTGGTCGCGATCGCGGTGGACTATCGCCTGTCGAATGAAACGACGACCCCGGCCGACTCGCTCGAAGACACTTGCGCCGCACTCGCCTGGGCGCGCGCCCATGCCGACGAGCTGCGCATCGACACCCAGCGCATTGCCGGCTACGGCGTGTCTGCAGGCGGTCAGTTGCTCGGCGCGGCGGCGACCGGACGCTGCGCCGACGCGGGTCTGCGTCCGAGCGCGCTGCTGATGGTTTCGCCGGCGCTCGACGTGGCCGCCGACGGCTGGTTCGAGAAGCTGCTGCGCGGACGCGGCAAGGCCAAGGATTACTCGCCGCTCGAACACGTCGACGCGAGCACGCCGCCGGCTCTGGTCATCCAGGGCGCGGCCGACACCTTGACGCCGCTGCGCGGTGCGCAGAAATTCTGCACGGCGATGCGCGCGGCCGGCAAGGTCTGCGAACTGGCCGTCTACGAAAACGTCGGCCACCTGCTGACACGCAATTTGAAAAACCAGGAAAACGATTTCGACCCCGACCCCAAGGCCAGCGCCGACGGCGTCGAACGGCAGAAACGCTTCCTGCGCGAACACGGATTTCTCCCTACCGCTTCCACTACCTCAAAAAAATGAAAGCCTTCGAAATCAAACGCGGCAACGTCGTCGAATACAACGGCAAGGTCTACCAGATTCGTGAGATCGAGCGCAGCTCGCCGCAAGGCCGCGGCGGCAACGTCACTTTCCGCTTCGTCATGTACTCGGTGCCCGGCGCGCAGAAACTCGACATCTCGCTGCGCGCCGACGACGACCTCAAGGAAACTGAGCTCGTACGTCGCGCAGTGAATTTCTCGTACAAGGACGGCGAAGCCTTCGTCTTTATGGACAACGAGGACTACACGCAATACACCCTCGACGCCGGCGCCGTCGGCGACGCTGCGGGCTATATCGTCGACGGCGTCGAAGGCTATTACGTGCAGTTGATCGACGATGCGCCGATCGGTCTGCAGGTGCCGGCAACGGTCACTCTGCAAGTCGTCGACACCGCGCCCGAACTCAAGGGCGCGTCGGCGACCAAGCGCTCGAAGCCGGCCAAGCTCAACACCGGCATCGAAATCCAGGTGCCCGAGTACATCACCAACGGCGAAGCGGTGTTCGTCAACACCACGACCGGGGAATTCTCGGGCCGCGCGTGAGCGCCGTGACCATCCGTCGCGCGAGCGCGGCCGACGCCGCCGCGTTGTCCGCGCTCGCCGAACGCACCTTCCGCGATACGTTCGCGGCAGTGAACAGCGCGGAGAACATGGCCGCGCATGCGGCCGCCGCCTACGGTGTCGACAAGCAGCGCGCGGAAATCGAGTCGGCGCATATCCGCACCCTGCTCGTCGACATCGACGACACCGTGGCCGGCTACGCGCAGTTGCGCAGCGGACATGTGCCCGACTGCGTGCCCGCGGAGCACGCGGTCGAGCTATGGCGTTTCTACATCGACCGCGCATGGATCGGCCGCGGCATCGCCCAGCCGTTGATGCAAGCGGTCTTCGCCGAGGCGCGCGAACTCGACGGCGCGACGCTCTGGCTCGGCGTGTGGGAGCAGAATCCGCGTGCGATCGCGTTCTATCGAAAATGCGGTTTCGTCGAAGCCGGCGCGCATGTGTTCCAGCTCGGCGACGATGCACAGACCGACGTGATCATGCACCGCGACCTAGCGGCCTGAGTCGCCGTCGCGCCGCTTACTTGCCCGTCACCGCATTGCACTGCACTTCGACCTTGGCGCCGAGCGCAAGGCCGCCCGTCGCATAGGCCATGCGCGCGGGAAAATGCTTGGAGAAATAGCCGCGGTAGACCTCGTTGAATGCCGGCCAGTCGGCGATATCGGCGAGCGCGACCGTGCACTGCACGACGCGATCGAACGACGAGCCGTGGCGCGCGAGATTCGCGCCGATATTGTCCATGACCTGCTTCGCCTCGGCCTTGATGCCGCCGGCGACGAGCTTGCCGTTCGCATCGATGCCGATGTCGCCCGACAAATACAGCATGTCGCCGACGCGCACCGCCTCGGAAAACGGATAGCTCTGCCCCGGCGCAGCCTTGCGCGGAAAAAACTCGGGTTCGACCGCCGCCGCGGCGAATGCCGCCAATGCCAGCGCGATCGATGTCAGCGACTTCGTCGTCTTCGAAACATTCATCTTCAGGCTCCCCATACGTCGTTCAGCAGGCGGGCGAAATTGCCGCCGAGTATCTTGGCGATGCGCGCGTCGGAATGCTTGCGCGCGGCGAGCAGTTCCGCAATCCGCGCGAAGCGGTCGGCGCGGTTGAGATCGGGCAGGAAGGTATACACGCTCGGGTCTTCGCCGGGCGCCGAGATGCCGGCCTTGCGCCGATTCTCGATCTGCTTGGCGAAGTCCTTCTTGAACTTCTCGGTGACCGCGACCGGCGAGACCGAACCGTCGGTGCCGATGCCGACGTGATCCTCGCCGCAAACCTCGACCGCGTGTTCGATGTGCGCGATCAAGTCGGTCGCCATCGGCTGGCCCTTGCCGCGCAGGAACGGCATCAGATAGATGCCGACATAGCCGCCCTTCGCAGCGACCTGTTTCAACTCGTTGTCGGTCTTGTTGCGCGGGTTTGCGTTGATCGCCGCGCAGCCGGTATGGGTGATCGCAATCGGCGCCTTCGACGCAGCCGTGGCTTCCAGCGTGGTGCGTTCGCCGGCATGCGACAAGTCGATCAGCGCTTTGCGTTCGTTCAATTTCTCGACGAGCTTGCGGCCGAACGCGGAGAGCCCCGCGTTGCCGGGTTCGAGGCAGCCGTCGCCGACGAGATTGCGCTTATTGTAAGTGAGCTGGTAGACGCGTACGCCGAGATTCCAGAACGTGTCGAGACGATCGAGGTTCTCGCCGAACGGCGTGGCGTCCTGGAAGCCGTAGATCAGGCCGAGGCGGTTGCTGCGCTTGGCTTCGGCAAGATCAGCCGCGCGGCGCACCTGCAGCAGCCGGTCGGGATGCGCGGCGATCTGCGAATTCCAGTAGGCGATTTCGTCGATCGTGGCGTCGAAGCCGCGCGCATAGCTGCCGACGCCCTGGGAGTTCACGGTGAGATTGACCGCGGTCAGGCCCGACTTGCCGATGTCGACGAAGTCCTGCGCATTGAGCTGGTTGGAATCGTCGTCGATCGAGCCGCCCGGGCTGCCGAGCGTGTCGATCACCACGGCCCGATCGTATCCGGCCCAGCCGGACTTGGCCTCGGCCGCCGCGGCGAACGCGCGTGCGACGGGATACGGCAGCAGCGCCGCGGCGCCCGCGCCGGCGGCCAGGGAAAGAAAACCGCGACGAGGCAACACAGGATTCATCAACGCAGCGCTCCGCTCGGGGACGCCGGATTGTGCGCCTTGCGCGCGCCCGATTGCCAGCAAATTGCCGCTGAACGAACAGGCCGAAACCATGCCCATAGCGGCATTCGTGACGCGTTTCCCGTATCCTATTGCACTGACCTAACCCCCGCTTTGCCAAGGAGCTTGTCCCAGTGGATAGACGCCAATTCGTACTCGGATCGATCACCGCACTCGCCGCCGCGCCCGTGGCCAATCTCGCCCGCGCGAGCATTTCCGGCGCCGACAGCAAGGTGCCCGTGCCCTTCGCCTGGGACGTCAAGGTGCCGATCGACAGCCGCGAGGAATTCGTCGCCTGGGCGGTGAAGAACCGCGGCGAAGATCCGAAATTCCTCACCCAGCGCTGGAATCGCATGTACGCGATGGTGCAGAACAAGGATCTCACCGACGAGCGCAACAAGCGCGCCTTCCTGCTCACGCCGCGCGAAGACTTCTGCCGCCCGGTCAACCGTGCGCACGCTTACGACAGCGCGTTCCTCGACATCGGCTTCGGCGTGACCATCTCCGGCCCGCACGCGGTCGGCCGCATGACCCAGGTGCTCAACGTGCAGACCGGCGAGAAGGTGCTCGAGATCGGCACCGGCTCGGGCTATCAGTCGGCCTTCCTTTCGCACCTGACCGACAAGTGCTACAGCATCGAGATCATCAAGCCGCTCGCCGAGCGCACGCGCAGCGTCTACGACGAACTGATCGGCGACGGCTACAACGAGTTCAAGTCGATCACGACCAAGCAGGCCGACGGCTACTACGGCTGGGAAGAAAACGGCCCGTTCGACAAGATCGTCGTCACCTGCGGCATCGATCACATTCCGCCGCCGCTGCTCAAGCAGCTCAAGCCGAACGGCGTCATGGTGATCCCGGTCGGACCGCCGGGCGCGCAGCGCGTGCTCAAGGTGATCAAGCACCAGGGCCAGAACGGCGACATCACCGTCTCGCGCAGCGACATCTTCAACAAGGTCGTGCCGTTCGTGCCGTTCACCAAGCTCGTCGACGGCGAGATCAAGGGTGCGCACAACGGCGATGCCAAAGACACGAAGTGATTTCCCAGCTCGTCATCCCGGCGAAAGCCGGGATCCAGCGTCTTAGAACGCGTGCCGAAAAATCGAAGACGCTGGATTCCGGCTTTCGCCGGAATGACGATCAAAAGCAGATACTGCTAATTCAATGACCGCATCCCGTATCTCCACGCCGACCGCGCAACCGCGGTCGGCTTTTCTTTTTTATCTCGCCGTCGCCCTGATCGCCGGCGCCGTGATCGCGCTGCAGATTTCGATCATGCGCATCTTCAGCGTCGGCTCGTGGGCGCACTTCGGCTCGATGGTGGTCAGCCTGGCGATGATGGGCTTCGGCCTGACCTCGGTCGTCATGTGCGCGGCGAACGACTGGTTCGAGAAGCACTGGCAGGGCGTCGCCAATGTCTCCCTGCTCGCGTTCGGTCCGCTGATCGTCGCGGCAAACTTGATCGCGCAGCAGATTCCGTTCAACGCGATCTTCCTGATTTCCGATCCGGTGCAGAAGTGGAAGTTGTTCGGCAACTTCGTCCTGTACCTGACGCCGTTCCTCGCCGGCGCGTTCTTCCTCGGCGCAGTGTTCCTGCGCATGAAGGAAACCTTCGGCCGCATCTACTTCGCCGACCTGGTCGGCGCGGGCGCGGGCGGCCTGCTCCTGCTCGGCTGTCTGTATCTGTTCCGTCCGGAAAATCTCGTCGTCGTGCCGCTCGCGCTGTGGTTCGCCGCGGGCATTGTCTGGTTCCTTGCTCAGTCCAAGCGCAGCGGTTCTCTCACCGCGCTGTTCGTGCTCGGCGTACTCTGCATCGCCGGACATTTCTGGCTGCCGCAGCAGCTCGCGATTCCGAAGCTCGCCGTGTCCGACTACAAGGGCGTGTCCTACGCGCGCAAATTCCCCGACAACCAGCGCGTCTACGAGAACGCCTCGCCGTTCGGCTATCTCGAAGTCTATTCAAGCTCGTACCTGCACTTCGCGCCGGGCCTGTCGGACAACGCCGGCTTCAACCTGCCGGAGATGCCGGCGAACGCCTATCTCGGCATGTACATCGACGGCGAAGGTCCGTTCGGCGTGATGCGCAATCTGAGCGACAAAGAAGTCGCTTACTTCCGCTATCTGCCGATGATCTACCCGTACGTGATCAAGAAGGACCCGAGCACCTTCGTCGTGCAGTTCGGCGGCGGCATCTCCACGCGCGTCGCCTTGCACAACTCGAAGCACGTGACCGTCGCCGAGGGCAATCCGGAAATTCTCAACGCCTTCCGCAACGACAAGGGTCTGCGCGATTTCTCCGGCGACATCCTCAACGATCCCAAGCTCGACGTGATCGACTACGACGGGCGCCTGTATCTTGCCAACACCGACAAGCGCTACGACGTCATCGACGTGTCGCTCGCCGACTCGGCCGGCCTGTCCAGCCCGGGCGGTTTTGCCATCGTCGAGAAGTACGCCTACACGCGCGAAGCGATGCGCGCCTATATGCGCGCACTCGCCGACGGCGGCGTGCTCTCGGTGACGCTGTGGAACAAGGAAGAGCCGCCGAAGTCGGTGCTCAAGCTCTACGCGACGATGGTCGCGGCGGCGCGCGACGCCGATCCCAAGGCCGATCTGTCGAAAGAGTTCTATGCCGCGGCCAGCTATCTCTCGACCGCGACCGTCCTGTACAAGCGCGGCGGATTCAGCGCCGAAGACATCGACAAGCTGCACGCGCACACGCACGCGATGAGCTTCGACGAGCTGACTTATCCGGGCTTCGAGTTCGACACCAAGCAGACCGCCGACAGCCTGAAGTCGTATCGCGAAAGCATCTTCGGCGCGGACGACGAAGCGGCGAAGGCCGCCGCCGCGGCCGGCATCGCGAGCGGCTCGGCCGGTCCGAAAGCGAAAGGCACATCGATCGTGCCGACGTCGGAACCGACGACCGCGCCGATGGCCGATCCGACAGCGCCCGCTGCGAACAGCGCGGACCCGACTGCGCCGCCCGCAGCAGATCCCACTGCCCCGGCTGCCGATCCGACCGGTCCTACAGCCGATCCGACCGGCCCCGATGCCAACGCCTCTTCACCCGACGCGGCCCCCGCACCGGTGCCGGCCACCGTGATGGGCCAGCTCGCCTGGCACTCGCTGCTGCACGGCAACGGCACCGACCTTTCCGACTACGTGTTCGACACGCGCCCGCTGACCAACAACCGCCCGTACTTCGCCGCCTACGTGAAGCCGGGCGATCTCTCGCGCACGACCGACCGCCTGGAAATCTTCCAGGACGAATGGGGTTATTTGCTGCTCTGGGCCACGCTCGGCATCGCCGCGGTCGCCGCGCTCGTACTCGTCGCGATTCCGGTACTGCTCGGCTGGCGCACGATCTTCTCGCGCACGCCGGGACAGTTGCGCGTGATCCTCTATTTCGCCTGCCTCGGCCTCGGCTACATCATGGTCGAGGTCGCGCTGATCGCGAAGTTCGTGCTGCCGCTCGGCAACCCGACCGTGTCCGCGTCGATCCTGATCACCGGCATGCTCGTGTTCTCGGGTCTCGGCAGCCTGACCTCGGAGCGCTTTATGGAGCGCGCGAAGACGACGATGCCGATCATCTTCATCGCCATCGGCGCCCTGCTTATCGCCTACGGCTTCGTCATCGACCCGGTGCTTGACGCGATCGGCCGCCTGCCGTATGCGCTGCGCCTGGTCTGCTGCTTCCTGCTGATCGCGCCGCCCGCGTTCCTTATGGGCTTCCCGATGTCGACCGCGATGACCTGGCTCGGCCGCCTCAACAAGAACGCGATGTTCCTCTGGGCCTGGGGCATCAACGGTTCGTTCTCGGTGATCGGCGCGGCGCTCGTGCCGATCATCGCGACCTCGTTCGGCCTCGCCAGCGTGCTGCAGATCAGCGGCATCGCCTACCTGATCGCCGCGCCGGCCTTTTTTGCGATATTTTTGCCGATGCGAACTGCGCGTAGAGCGACATAACTCCGAGTGAAGCGAGATACGCGAAAATCCACGGGCCTGTCATTCCCGCGAATGCGGGAATCCAGCGCCTTTGGCCGGTGCCAACGCGGCAGCAAAAAGAAAAGACACTGGATTCCCGCATTCGCGGGAATGACAATGCTTTTCAATCTCGTCGCGCCATCGGGTCCGGCTTTTGCCGCGACCGGCAGCGGCAAGCCTGCCGTGTCGATCAAGCAATCGGCCGCACCCAAGGTTCCCATCGCGCCGCTCAAAGCGCCGATCACTGCGTTCGTCCCGTTCGACTACGCGCCGTTTCCGTTCCGCGGCCTGATCCCCGATTCGGGCAAGAAATTCATCGACAAGACCGACGGCAACCGCAAAGGCCACGTCTCCCCGCGTGACGGCTCGGTGCACTGGGAAGACGAAATCTTCAGCGACAACCGCGTGCTGCTGCACCTGCCGCAGGGTTTCGACGTGCGCAAGCCGGCGCTGATCGTGGTGTTCTTTCACGGCAATGGCGCCACGTTGTCGCGCGACGTGCTCGACCGCCAGCAGGTCGCTGCGCAGCTCGCCGCGGCCAACATCAACGCCGTGCTCGTCGCGCCGCAGTTCGCAGTAGATGCGGCCGATTCGAGCGCGGGTCGTTTCTGGCAGCGCGGCATATTCAAGAAATTCGTCGAGGAGGCGGCGCAGAAGCTCGCACTGCAATATCACGACAAGCGCGCCGACGGCGCGTTCAAGCAGTCCAAGGTCGTGCTCGTCGCCTACTCGGGCGGCTACCTGCCCGCGGCGTGGTCGCTCTCGGTTGGACAGATCGGTTCGCGTTTGCAGGGCGTGATCCTGCTCGATGCGCTCTACGGCAACATCGACAAATTCGCCGCGTGGATCGAACGCGCGCAAGGCAGTGCCTTCTTCTTCAGCACCTGGACCGAATCGACGCAGGAGCAGAACGAGGCGCTCAAGTCCGAACTCATGGACGCCGGCGTGCGCTTCAAGACCGCGCTTCCAATCAAGCTGCTGCCCGGCAGCGTGAGCTTCGTGCCGACACCGGCCGGCACCAAGCACGAAGATTTCGTCACTCAGGCATGGACGCAGAATCCGCTGAGCTGGTTGTTCTCGCGCATTCCGGGCTATCCGAAAGGCAAGCCCGCCGCGACCAAGCCGGCAGCGTCGAAACCTCCGCGCAAATAACCGCGCGAGCGCGTGCGCCGATACCCGACCATCGCCGACGGCGTCGCCCAAGGCAGCGACAATTTCCTTCTGCTGCGCTTCCTCGCCGCCGCGCTCGTGATCTACGGACATGCGCCGAGCATCAGCGGACAGGGACCGGCTGACCTCTTCCTCTGGCTTGGCTGGAGCAGCTATTCCGGCGAGATCGCAGTCGATCTGTTCTTCGTCGTCAGCGGCTTCCTCGTCAGCGCAAGCTGGCTGCGCCGCGCGCATCTCGGCGCATTCTTGCGTGCGCGCGTGTTGCGTATCGTGCCTGCTTACGCCGCCTGCATCCTCGTCTGCGCGTTCGCACTCGGGCCGATGTTCACTACGCTGCCGCTACGCGACTACTACGCGGACTCGCAAACCTGGAACTACGTGCTGACCAACCTGCACTTCGGCCCGCGACTGGCTTGGCTGCTGTCCGGCGTATTCACGGACCATCCATCTGCCGTGATCAACGGCTCGATCTGGACCTTGCCGATCGAAGTGCTGATGTACGCCTGCGTCGCCGCCCTTGGCCTTTGCGGCGTCCTCGCGCGGCGCAATGCAGCGACATTTTTACTCGTGATTCTCGGAGCAATCACCGTTGCTTACTTCAGACCGATGCTGTCGGCGCCGTTCACCGACTATCTGCGCATGGCGGCTCTATTCGCGCTTGGCAGCCTTTGCTGGCTCTGGCGCGAACGTATTCCGAATCACGGCGTGGTCGTGCTCATATTCGTTGCGCTTGCCTGGGCGACGGCCGGAACTTTGTTCTACGCGTACCTGTTTGCGTTGGCCGAGGTTGCCTTTGTCTTCTGGTTTGCTTATCGCCTCGGCGGTACACAGTCGCCGCTGCGCCGCTTCAACTCTTTCGGCGACTACTCGTATGGACTTTATCTCTGGGGTTATCCCGCGCAGCAGATTGTGGTCACGCTCATCGGACCGCAATCCGCGTTGGTCAATGCCGTTTGCGGGTTCTTGATTGCGCTGCCGTTGGCGGTTGTTTCTTGGCACGTCATTGAACGGCCTGCGCTCAGGTTGAAAAGTCGCTGGGCATGACGTCGGTTTGTGTTCTTGCTTTGGTGTTCTCCATTTTGATTTGAGAGCAGAGCTTCCACTCGCCCTGCGGGCGAGCGGGTCACTTTCTTGTCTACAGCGACAAGAAAGTAACCAAAGAAACGCCGCCCCAGAACATTGCGCCCTTCGGGCCTCCTGCCCGAAGGGTCCGCGTCAGCGGCCGGGTTCCGCTAATTGCACGTCCTTGTGCAATAGCGGAATGCGCGCGATCCATCGCGCGCACCCTACGGGCCTTTTCGTCCGCTGCCGCCGCAATGTAATGGGGACCCGGAAGAGCCAGAGCAGCGCGCATCGTGCGCGCCGAAGCAAGAACGACCTTCGTAGGCGGCGGCTTTTGATCCGTCTTTTGATCTCGGTCCCCGTCAGCCGCGGCGAGGGCATGACGGAATCGCCCGCAAGGGTCGCGCGCAGGATGCGCGCGAGTTCGCGAATGGACACGGATGTCCATCGAGCGAACCCCGGCATGACCTCGCGGACCGCCGTAGGCGGCGCGGCTCCCGGGGCGGCGTTTCTTTGGTTACTTTCTTGTCGCTGGTGACAAGAAAGTGACCCGCTCGTCCGCAGGACGAGTGGAAGCTCTGCTTTTAAACAAAAAAAAGCAAAGTCACTGGATTCCCGCCAAGAGCACGCGGGAATGACGAGAAAAGAGAGCAAAGCAGAGCGCGAGGAATCGCGCCCTAATCACGCCCTACTTCAATCCAAGTGAGAAGGTACCGGCCGCAACCGAAAACCAAGTCAGGTGGCAACCACCCCATGCGCATCGCCCTTCGCACGCCGCCGCTGCAGCCAATGCTGCAGCCGGTCGAAGTAGATATAGATCACCGGCGTCAGATACAGCGTCAGCACCTGCGAAGTGAGCAGGCCGCCGACGACGGCGAGGCCGAGCGGTCGGCGTGAATCGCCGCCGGCACCGAAGCCGATCGCGATCGGCAAGGTGCCGAACAGCGCGGCGAACGTGGTCATCATGATCGGGCGGAAGCGCACGAGGCAGGCGTCGAAGATCGCCTTCTCGGGCGGCACGCCGCTGCGTTCCACTTCGAGCGCGAAGTCGATCATCATGATCGCGTTCTTCTTGACGATGCCGATCAGCATGATCAGGCCGACCATGCCGTAGAGGTTCAGATCGATGCGGAACAGCATCAGGGTCAGTAGCGCGCCGAACGCCGCGGTCGGCAGGCCGGACAGAATCGTCAGCGGATGGATAAAGCTCTCGTACAAAATTCCGAGCACGAGATAGATCACGAACACCGCGAGCAGCAGCAGTACGCCCATGCCCGAGATCGAAGACTGGAATGCCTGCGCCGTGCCTTGGAATGAGCCGGTGATCGTGTCGGGCAGTTTGAGCTGACCGACGACGCCGTTGATGCGTTCGACCGCCTGACTCAGGCTCACGCCGGGCGCAAGGTTGAACGAAATCGTCACCGCAGGCACTTGGCCGAGATGGCTGATCGTCGCCGGCCCGACCGACTTGTCGAACTTCGCCACGGCCGACAGCGGCACGAGAGTCGCGCTGCTGCCGCGCACGTAGATCTGGCTGAGGATATTTGGATCGCCCTGCTTCGACGGATCGACCTGCATCTGCACCCAGTACTGATCGATCGAAGTGTAGATCGTCGACACCTGCGCGGGGCCGAACGCGGTGTACAGCGCGTTCTCGATCTGCGCCGCGGTCACGCCGACACTCGATGCGGCGTCGCGGTCGATCTTGACGTCGATCTGCGGCGTCGCGATCAGCAAGTCGCTGGTCACGTCCTGAAAGCCCGGCAGTTTGGACATCGCGTCGAGCAGTTTCGGCACGGCGCTGTACAGTTCTTTCGTGTCGGTGTCCTGCAACGTGTACTGGTACTGGGTCTTGGTCAGCGTGCCGCCGATGCGGATGATCGGAATGTTCTGCAGATAGACCTTGAAGCCCGGAATGCCCTGCAGCTTCGGCCGCAGTTCCTGGATCACGTCTTCGGGCGACGCGCGCTCGCTGCGCGGCTTCAGCGTGACGATCATGCGGCCGAGGTTGAGCGTCGCGCTCGAACCGGATACGCCGATGAACGACAACACGCCCTGCACGTTGCGATCGTTGCGCACGATGTCGGTCGCGGCCTGCTGCTTGCGCGCCATTTCGTCGAAGCCGACGTCCTGATCGGCCTCGGTGAACACGAACAACTGTCCGGTATCGTCGCTCGGCAGAAATCCCTTCGGGATAGCGACGAACAGCCAGCCCGTCGCGGCGAGGATCAGGAAAAACGCGAACACCACACCGCGGCGATGCCGCAGGCAGAATTCGAGCGTGCGCCGGTATACGTTCTGCATCGCGTCGAAGCCGCGCTCGAACGCCTGATACATGGCGCCGTGCCGATTTTCGCTGGCACCGCCGCCGTGGTGCGGTTTGAGCATGCGGCTGCACAGCATCGGCGTCAGGCTCAGGCTGACGAAGCCCGAGACCAACACCGCGGCGACGATGGTCACCGCGAACTCGTGCAGCAGGCGGCCGATGATGCCGCCCATGAACAGGATCGGGATGAACACCGCGGCGAGCGAGATCGTCATCGACACGATGGTGAAACCGATCTCCTTGGCGCCTTCGAAGGTCGCTTGCAGCGGCGGCTTGCCCATTTCCATGTGGCGCGAGATGTTCTCGAGCATGACGATCGCATCGTCGACGACGAAGCCGACGCAGAGGGTCAGCGCCATCAGCGAGAGATTGTCGAGGCTGTAGCCGAACGGATACATGATCGCAAACGTGCCGACGATCGACATCGGCAGCGCGAGCGAAGGAATGATCGTCGCCGAGAGATTGCGCAGGAATAGGAAGATCACGAGGATGACCAGCGCAAGCGCGAGCATCAGGGTGAACTGTACGTCCTCGACCGAAGCGCGGATGCTTTCGGTGCGGTCGTAGAACACCTTCAGCTCGATGCCCGTCGGCAATTGCGTCGAGAAGCTCGGCAGGAT
The DNA here is from genome assembly GCF_005503555.1 of Rudaea sp. 3F27F6. Taxonomy (GTDB): domain Bacteria; phylum Pseudomonadota; class Gammaproteobacteria; order Xanthomonadales; family Rhodanobacteraceae; genus Rudaea. The sequence continues at coordinate 431,140 of NZ_SCNG01000005.1, read as the reverse complement.
TGTGCGGATGCGTTCGACCACGGCGATCGTGTTGACGCCGGGCTGCTTCTGGATCGCGAGCATGACGCCGCGCTGGCCGTTGAACCACGCCGCAACCTTGTCGTTCTGCACGCCGTCGTAGACGCGGCCGATGTCGCCGAGGCGCACCGGCGCGCCGTTCTGGTAACTCACGATCAGGTCGGCGAACGGCTTGGCCGCGGCGAACTGGCCGCCGACCATGACGCTGTAGGTGCGGTCGCTGCCGTACAGCGTGCCGGTCGGCAGGTTGACGTTGCCGTTGCCGACCGCGGCCGCGACTTGGTCGATGCCGAGTCCGCGCGTCGCCATCGCACCCGGGTCGAGGTCGATGCGCACCGCGTACTTCTGCGAACCGTAGACGTTGACCAGGGCCACGCCGTCGACCATCGACAGGCGCTGCGCGAGCAGGGACTCGGCGTATTCGTCGACTTTCGACAGCGGCAGCGTCTTCGAGGTCATGCCGACGAAGAACACCGGCGCGTCGGCCGGATTGACCTTGCGGAAGGTCGGCGGCGTCGTCATCGTCGGCGGCAATTGGCGCGACGCGGCCGAGATCGCCGACTGCACGTCGAGCGCGGCGGCGTCGATATTGCGGTCTAGCGTGAACTGAAGAGTGATCTGAGTCTGGCCGATGCCGCTGACTGAGGTCATCGAGTCGATCGCGGGGATCGTCGAGAACTGTTTCTCCAGCGGCATCGCCACGGCCGAGCCCATCGTCTCCGGCGAAGCGCCCGGCAGGGTCGCGGTGACCTGGATCGTCGGGAAGTCGACGTTCGGCAGATCCGACACCGGCAGCAACCGATACGAGACGATGCCGAACACGAGGATGCCGATCATGACCAGGGTGGTCATGACCGGGCGGCGGACGAAAATTTCGGAAACGCTCATTCGCGCAGTCTCATTTCACCGCAGCAGCATCGCCGACCGCGCTGCCCGACGCATCCGCCGGTTTCGCCTCGGCAATCTGCACGAGGGTGCCATTGACCAGGCGCGACTGGCCGTCGACGACGACCGTTTCGCCCGCATCGATACCCTTGCTGATCACGCTCTCGCCGGCAACGCTGCGCAGCACCGTCACCGCGCGCTGCTCGGCCTTGTTGTCGGCCTTGACGATGAAAACGTAATTGCCGTTCGGGCCCGCCTTCACCGCGGCGTTCGGCACGACGACCGCGTCCGCGTCGGTGCCGAGGGTCAGCGCGATGTTGACGAACTGACCCGGCCACAGGCTTTCGTCCTTGTTCGCGAACTGCGCGCGCAGCTTGACTGTGTTCGTCGCTGGATCGACCGCGTTGTCGACGAAGGCGAGTTCGCCGTTCTGCGCCTGCTTCACGCCGTCGCCGCGCGCGGTGACGCCGAGCACGCCCTTGGCCTGCGCACTGCGTACGCGCTCGACGTAAGCACCCGGTACGGCGAAGTTGACGAAGATCGGCGCAATCTGGTTGATCGTCAGCAGCGCGTTCGTATCGTTTGCCTTCACCAGATTGCCCGGCTGCACGAGGATGCGTCCGGCGCGGCCGTCGAACGGCGCGTGGATGTCGGTGTAGCCGAGCGTGAGCTTGGCCGCGGCGACGTTGGCCTGATCGACCTTGACCGCCGCGGCAGCCGACTCGTGCGTGGTCAGGTACTGCTGCATCTGGTCGGCCGAGATGAATCCCTTGGTCGCCACCGGCGCATAGCGGTCGACCTGCGCCTTGGCCAGATCGCGCGCAGCGACATCTTTCGCCAGCGCCGCATCCGCCTGCGCAAGTGCGGCCTGCGCCGGACGCGGATCGATCTTGAACAGCAACTGCCCGGCCTTGACCTCGTCGCCGTCCTTGACGTGGCTTTCGAGCAGTTGCCCGTCGACGAGCGACTTCACCGCAACCATGTTGATCGCTTCGACCGTGCCGACCGCGGCAAGCAGATCGGGCACGGTCTTGCGCGTCGCCGCGGCCACGCTGACCGGAGTCGTCGCCGGTCCGGCGGACGGCGGCGGCTTGGAACAGGCGCTAATCAGGGAAAGTAAAATGATTGTGCAGAGCAGGCGCATAGCGTCTCGGCCGGAAACCGGCATGGGAAAAGGAAACCGTATCGGTGGCGGATTATCGCCTATCGAAATGTTTCTTCTCTTGTCACGGAAGTAACGATTTGTGAGCATCGCAGAAGGCAGGGTTCGCTCCTGCTGACCGGCTGCAGCCCGTTCTGCTTTCATGCCTTCCGCTGCTGCTAAAATCACCGTCCATCCGCGCAACGATCGTAATGACGCCCTCCTTCGTCCACCTGCACGTCCACAGCGACTATTCGCTGGTCGATTCGACGATCCGCCTGCCCGACAAGCCCGAATACGGCGATCCGGCCAAGGCCGGCAGCCGGCCGAACCTGATCAGCCGTGCGGTCGAGTCCAATCAGCCGGCGCTCGCGCTGACCGACCAGTGCAACCTGTTCGCGCTGGTCAAGTTCTACCGCGCGGCCGAAGCGAACGGGATCAAGCCGATTGCCGGCGCGGACGTGTATCTGCCGAATCCGCACGACGCGCACCGGCCGCATCGTCTGACCCTGCTCTGCCTGGACCGCGCCGGCTATCTGAATCTCGCCAAGCTCGTCTCGCGCTGCTATCTCGAAGGGCGCCAGGGCGACTACGTGCTCGCCCAGCCGGAATGGTTCGCCGAATGCAGCGCCGGCCTGATCGCGCTGGCCGGCCGCCAGAGCGACGTCGGCCAAATGCTGCTCGCGGACAAGTTCGACGCGGCGCGCGCGGCGATGCGCGAATGGCTGAACTGGTTCGACGACCGCTGGTATTTCGAGCTGACCCGCACCGGCCACACCGATGAGGCGCACTTCATCGACGCCGCGCTCAAACTCGGCGCCGAGCTCGACCTGCCCTGCGTGGCGACCAACGACGTGCGCTTTCTCTCGCGCGACGATTTCGAATCGCACGAGGCGCGCGTCTGCATCCGCCAGGGCCGCCTGCTCAGCGATCCGAAGCGCCCGCGCGATTACACCGCCGAGCAGTACCTGAAGTCGGCGGAACAGATGGCCGAGCTGTTCGCCGATCTGCCCGAGGCGCTCGAAAACAGCGTCGAGATCGCCAAGCGCTGCAGCCTCGAACTCAAGTTCGGCACTTATTACCTGCCCGACTTTCCGGTGCCGCCCGGCGAGACGATCGACAGCTTTATCCGCAGCCAGTCGCACGCCGGCCTGGAAACGCGCTTGGTCAAGCACGGCGTCGCCGACGATTTCACTCGCGACGACTACATCAAACGCCTCGACCGCGAACTCGACGTGATCGTGAAGATGGGCTTCCCGGGCTACTTCCTTATCGTCGCCGACTTCATCAACTGGGCGAAATCGCACGACATCCCGGTCGGACCGGGACGCGGCTCGGGCGCCGGCTCCGCGGTCGCCTGGAGCCTCGGCATCACCGATCTCGATCCGCTGCGCTACGGCCTGCTGTTCGAACGCTTCCTCAATCCCGAACGTATCTCCATGCCCGATTTCGACGTCGACTTCTGCATGGACGGGCGCGACACGGTGATCGACTACGTGGCGCGCAAATACGGCCGCGAGAAGGTCAGCCAGATCATCACCTACGGCACGATGGCGGCGAAGGCCGTGCTGCGCGACGCCGGCCGCGTGCTCGGCATGGGCTACGGCCAGGTCGACAAGATCGCCAAGCTCATCCCGATGATCCCGACCGATCCGATCACGCTCGAGGACGCGCTCGGCCGCAGCAAGAAGTCGCGCGACAAGCCCGACCGCATCGTCGCCGACTTCCGCGATCTCTACGAGACCGACGACGACGCGCGCGAGCTGATCGACCTCGCGCTGAGCCTCGAAGACCTCACCCGCAACGCCGGCAAGCACGCCGGCGGCGTGGTCATCGCGCCGAGCGTCCTCACCGACTTCGCCCCGCTCTACTCCGAAGGCGGCGACGGCGTCGTCACCCAGTTCGACAAGGACGACGTCGAAGCGGTCGGCCTGGTCAAGTTCGACTTCCTCGGCCTGCGCACGCTGACCATCATCGACTGGGCGGTCAAGGCGATCAACGCGCGGCGCGAGGTCAAGGCCGAGCCGCTGCTCGACATGGACAAGATCCCGCTCGACGACGCGCCGGTCTACGCCCTGTTCAAGCGCGCGCAGACCGTCGCCGTGTTCCAGTTCGAGTCGCGCGGCATGCAGGGCATGCTCAAGGAGGCCAAGCCCGACCGCTTCGAAGACCTGATGGCGCTGACGTCGCTGTTCCGTCCCGGCCCGATGGAGCAGATCCCCAGTTTCTGCAAGCGCAAGCACGGCGAGGAGCCGATCGAATACGCCGACCCGCGCGTCGAGTCGGTGCTGGCCGAGACCTACGGCATCATGGTCTACCAGGAACAGGTCATGCAGATGGCGCAGATCGTCGGCGGTTACTCGCTCGGCGGCGCCGACCTGCTGCGCCGCGCGATGGGCAAGAAGATCGCCGCGGAGATGGCCAAACATCGCGAGATCTTCCGCGACGGCGCGGCGAAGAACGGCGTCGCCGGCGACAAGGCCGACGCGATCTTCGACCTGATGGAGAAGTTCGCCGGCTACGGCTTCAACAAGTCGCACGCCGCGGCCTATGCGCTGGTCTCGTACCAGACCGCGTGGCTCAAGGTGCACTACCCGGCCGAATTCATGGCAGCGGTGTTGTCGTCGGACATGGACAACACCGACAAGGTGGTCAACTTCCTCGACGAAGCCCGCGCGATGGGCATCAAGGTGCAACCGCCCGACGTCAACGCCTCGTCGTATCCGTTCCGCGCCGAAGACGACGGCAGCATCCGCTACGGCCTCGGCGCGATCAAGGGCGTCGGCCGCGCTGCCTGCGAGAGCATCGCCGGCGAGCGCGAGCGCAACGGCGTGTACAAAGATCTGGCCGATTTCTGCCGCCGCGTCGATTCGACCAAGCTCAACAAGCGCGTGCTCGAAGCGCTGACCTTATCCGGCGCGCTCGACGCGCTCGCGCCGAACCGCGCTTCGCTGATGGTGCAGATTCCCGAGGCGATGAAGGCCGCCGAGCAGCAGGCGCGCGACGCGCAGGCCGGACAGAACGACATGTTCGGTTCGAGTGCGGCCGCGCCGATCGAATTGAAACTGCCGGTCGTCGACGACTGGCCGCTGCAGCAGATGCTGATCGGCGAGCGCGAGACGCTCGGCCACTATCTTTCCGGCCATCCGACCGAAGCCTGGCGCGAGCTGCTCGTGCAGCTTGCCGATGCGCCGCTCGGCGAGGTCGCGAAACACCACAAGCCGCCCGCGCCCGACCAGCGCCGCGGACGCTTCAACGATCAGCCGTTCGTCGTCGCCGGCCAGGTCGTGTCGATGCGCAACCGCGGCGATTCAATGGCCTTCGTCCAGCTCGAAGACTGGTCCGGCCGCATCGAAGTCAGCCTGTTCCGCGAAGTCTTCGTCGAATACCGCGCCTTGCTGACGCGCGACGCGTTCCTCGTCGTCGAAGGCGGCCTCTCGGTCGACGAATTCAACGGCGGCTTCCAGCTGCGCGCGCGGCGCGTGTCGACGCTAGACGAAGCGCTCGCGCGCCAGGCGCGGTTGCTGCGCGTCAAGCTCAACGGCGTCGACGCCGGCTTCATCGCCAAACTGCAGCAGCTGATCGCCGGCCATCGCGGCGGCAGGACACCGATGCGCCTGAGCTATGCGAACAAGCTCGGCCGCGGCGAACTCGAACTCGGCGCCGCCTTCCGCGTACGTGCGAGCGCCGACCTGAAGCGCAGCCTCGATGCGCTGCCCGGCGTGCTCGGCACCGAGCTGCTGTTGAGCCGCGGGGGCGCAAGCTCCGAGTAGGCCGGCCGCGCCGGCCCCCGCGACGCCCCTTGCGCTATAATCCGCCCCCTTGCGCGCCAAGCGCCCCGCATTGCGATACATGAACCCGAATTTCCTCGATTTCGAACAGCCCATCGCCGAACTGGACGCGAAAATCGCCGAACTGCGCGCCGCCAGCCACGGTCAAGCGTTCAATATCGACGAGGAAATCGCCAAGCTTGAAGACAAGCTCAAACGCAAGACCGCGGAGATTTTCCGCAGCCTGAGTTCCTGGCAGATTTCCGAACTCGCGCGCCATCCGGCGCGACCCTACACACTCGACTACGTGCAGACGATCTGCGACGAGTTCGTCGAGCTGGCCGGCGACCGCGCTTATGCCGACGACGCGGCGATCGTCGGCGGCCTCGCCCGCATCGACGGGCACAGCGTCGTCGTCATCGGCCACCAGAAGGGCCGCGACACCAAGACCAAGATCCGCCGCAACTTCGGCATGCCGCGGCCGGAAGGCTATCGCAAGGCGCTGCGCCTCATGCAGCTCGCCGAACGCTTCCGTCTGCCGATACTGACCTTCATCGACACGCCGGGCGCGTATCCGGGCGTCGGTGCCGAAGAGCGCGGCCAGAGCGAGGCAATCGCGCGCAACCTGCTCGAAATGTCCGAACTCAAGGTGCCGATCCTGTGCACGGTGATCGGCGAAGGCGGCTCCGGCGGCGCGCTCGCAATCGGCGTCGGCGACGTGACCAATATGCTGCAGTACTCGACCTACTCGGTGATCACGCCGGAAGGCTGTGCGGCAATTCTCTGGAAGAGCGCCGACAGAAAGAAGGAAGCCGCCGAAGCGCTCGGCATCACCGCGCCGCGCCTGCTCGAACTCGGCCTCGTCGACAAGGTGCTGCGCGAGCCGCTCGGCGGCGCGCACCGCGATCCGCGCAATATGGCGATCCGCCTCAAGGCCGTGCTGCTCAACCAGCTCGGCGAACTGGAAAAAGTCGACGCCGCTACGCTGCTCGAAAATCGCTACCGGCGCCTGCGCAAGTACGGCGCCTTCAAGGCCGCCTGATCTTCCCTTCTCCCGACGGAACGGGAAGCCAGCGCCGCCAGGCTCACAGATTCGATCATGCCGCTACGTCTTCCGCCGCTGTCGTCGCTGCGCTTCTTCGAAGCCGCCGGGCGGCTGCGTAGCTTCAAGCTCGCCGCCGCCGAATTGAACGTCACCCCGAGCGCGGTCAGCCACGGCATCGTCGGACTCGAAGAAGCGCTCGGCGTCGAACTGTTCGTGCGCGAATCGCGCGGACTTTCGCTCACGGCCGAGGGTGCCGACTACCTCGGCTATGTGGCCGAAGCGTTTTCTCTGCTCGCGATCGGTACCCAGCGCCTGCCCTCGCAGCGCGGCGGTGCGATCGCGGTCAGCTGCGCACCGACATTCGCCTCGCGCTGGCTGCTGCCGCGCCTCGCCGAGTTCCGCCGTCGCTGGCCGCAGGCGAACGTGGCCGTGGACACATCGCGGCGCCAGGTCGGCTTTCCGACCGACGGCTTCGATTTCGCCATCCGCATGAGCCGTGTCCCGGCCGCGGGCACGACCTGGACGCGCCTGTTCGGCGAAGAGTTGCTGCCGGTGTGCAGCCCGGCGTATCGCAAGACTGTGCTCGACGCCGAGGGTCTCGTCGATATGCGCCGCGCCGCGCTGATCCACGTCGAACCGGCCAGCGAAGATTGGCAGGCGTGGCTTGCCGCCGCACACATCGAGGGCATCGACGCCATGGCCGGTCTGCGTTTCGACACGATCGAACTCGCCTTCGCCGCGGCAACGCGCGGCCTCGGCGTCGCCATCGGACGGCGCCCGTTGATCGATCCCGAACTGGCGAGCGGCGCGCTCGTCGCCGCCAGCGAAAAAACGTTGACCGCGGAGACAGCGTATTGGCTGGTCAGCTCCGAGGGTGTCGACAAGCGCCGCGACCTCAGCGCGTTCCGCGACTGGCTGCTCGCCGAGAGTGCGCGCTTCCGCGGCGAGGCCGAGTGAACCGCCCTCACCTGTCGTAGACAAGTTTTCGTTTGTGCGCCGCACACGTCGCCGCCACGATGAGGCGACGGAGGTATTCCCATGTCGGCGGCAGCACAAACACCGTATTCGTTTTGGAGAAGTCCGGCGCTGCCGGTCGTGATCGCGGGCGCGCTGATCCTCAGCGTCGCGATGGGCATACGCCAGACCTTCGGCCTGTTCATCGGGCCGTTCTCGTTCGACCGCGGCATGCCGATCACCCTGGTCGCGTTCGCGATCGCCTTGCACAACCTGGTCTGGGGTTTCGCCCAGCCGTTCGCCGGCGCCGCGGCCGACCGCTTCGGCTCGGCACCGGTCGTCGCCTTCGGTGCGATCACGTTCGCCGCTGGCCTCAGCCTCGCCGCGCTGGTGCCATCGGGCGTGTTTCTCATCCTCGGCATGGGCGTGCTCGTCGGCATCGGCATCAGTTGCACGAGCTTCGGCGTCGTACTGAGCGCAGTCGGGCGTGCCGCGAGCGGGCAAACGCGCAGCATGGCGATGGGCATCGCCAGCGCCGGCGGCTCGCTCGGCCAAGTGCTTATGGTGCCGCTCGCACAAGGCGTGCAACAGGCTTCGGGCATGTCGTTCGCCCTGCTCGTGCTCGCTTTCGCGATCCTCGCCACGGCGCCGTTCGGCATTGCGCTGGATCGGCAGGCCGACGATGGCTCGCGTGCGCAGGAAAGCCCCGCCACGCCGCTGCGCGAAGTGCTCGGCATCGCCCTGCGTCATCGCGGCTATTTGCTGCTCGCGCTCGGTTTCTTCACTTGCGGATTCCAACTCGCATTCATTGCGACCTATCTGCCTGGATACCTGTTTCTTTGTCATATGCCGGCTGCGCTCGGCGCGACCGCGCTCGCTCTGATCGGCCTGTTCAATATGGCCGGCTCGTGGACCTGCGGCTGGCTCGGCGGACGCTACCGCCAACAGTATGTGCTCGGCTGGCTCTATCTGATCCGCAGCGTCACCATCGCGGCATTCTTCCTGTTGCCGAAGTCGCCGGCCTCAGTGGTCGTCTTCGCCGCAGTAATGGGCCTGACCTGGCTCGGCACCGTGCCGCTGACCTCGGGCCTCGTCGCCAAAGTGTTCGGCGTGCGCCATCTCGGCACCCTGTTCGGCGTGGTATTCCTGAGCCATCAGATCGGCTCGTTCCTCGGCGCCTGGCTCGGCGGTTTCGTCTTCGATCTGACCGGCTCGTACACCTTGCTGTGGAGCGCGACCGCGCTCGCCGGCCTGTTTGCCGCCCTGCTGCACTTCCCGATCGACGACCGCGTCGTGGCGTCGCCAGAAACGCTGGGAGCCCAAGCATGAATCGCCCTCTTCATCTCGTCGACGACAGCGCTGCAAGCGGTGAGCCCAAACCGCTGCCCGTGCTCGACTATCTGCAACGCCAGCTCGCGGGAACGCTGCGTGCAGGCGAAGAGACGTTCCTGCGCTATCCGACCGCAATCTCGCAACTGCTGAAGATGCGTATCGTCGATATCGACGAGGCGAGCGCGACGCTCGAAATCGACGCCGACGCGGCGATCCACGGCAACCAGCAAGGCACCGTGCACGGCGGCCTGATCTGCGAACTCGCCGATGCCGCGTTCGGCACCGCGCATTCGACCTTGATGCAGGAAGACGAATCGTTCACCAGCATCGACCTGAAGGCGACGTTCCTGCGTCCGGTATGGAAATCGACCCTGCGCGCACGCGCCTGGGCGACGCATCGCGGGCGCACGATCAGTCACTACCAATGCGATATCGCCCGTGACGACGGCAAACTCGTCGCGACGGTCACCTGCGCCGTCATGACCTTACGCGGCGCGCAGGCGCAGGGGAGGTAGACGCCCGCGTTTCCGCATCTGGTTTTTTTTACCAGGCCACGACAGCGGACCGAGTGCGAACTTTCCACTTTCCGCGCGTTCGATAGCCGAACGGGCAAAAAGGGGAAAGTCGTTATGCCGCGATCGTTTTCACAGCGACGAGCCAGGTCCGCATCGTCTTGGTTGAGTCGATACGCAAGAAGTATCGCGATTGCAGTGGGCTGCATCAGTTTTCTGCCGGCTTCCGCGGCCGAACTCGGCGCGAAGCCGGCGCCGAATCCCGAACTTGAGCGGCTTGTCGATGATGTTTGCCGCAAGCCTGTCGTCGTTCTCGGAGAGGACAGCGGTCACGGCGCGGGGAACTCCATCGCAACCAAGGTTTCGCTGGTCGAGCGTTTGATCGACCGCTGCGGCTTCTCGGCTGTTCTGTTTGAGAGTCCGATCTACGATTTCGTCGATCTCGAACGCCAGTACGCAGCGGGTACGGCCGAATCTTTGCAACTCTCCGATGCGGTCGGCGCCATCTGGTCAGCGACGCGCGAATTCGATCCACTCGTCGACTACCTGCATCGAAAGGCTTCAACCGGCAAGATCAGACTTGGCGGCATCGATTTCCAACCGACCAGCGCCACGTCGGCGTATCAACATCGACGCCTCGCCGCCGATCTGACGCGGCAATTGCCTGTCCCCGATCGCGGCGGCTGCGAGAGCGAGATCGATCGGCATACGAATTGGCGATACAGCGATCAATCGCCGTACGACAACACCGCGCTGGAACGGCTGCGCGCTTGCGCAAATTCGATCGAGGCCAGCTTAAACGGCACAAATCGGAGCGAGATGACACAACGCGATGCGCTGATGGCTGCGAACCTCTCGAAATACTTTCAGTTCCAGAACCCGGCCGGCACACCCGACGCGTCGCTGCGCGATCTGGCGATGTACGAGAACGTGGTTTGGTACCGCGCGCATTTGCCGTCGCACGCGAAAATCATTGTCTGGTGCGCGACGATCCACGGCGCCAAGCAATCGCGCTTTCCGGCAGGCAAGAAAAACATGGGCTCGCGTCTGCATGAACTGCTCGGCGACCGGCTCGCGGTGATCGGTTTCTCGGCGCTTTCCGGTAACTACGGCCGACAAAAGCCGCAGGCGCTGGCACCGGCCTCGCCCGATTCGCTCGAAGCGCGCGCACTCGCAGACTCACGTGATCGCGACGTCCACTATCTCGATGTGAAAGAACTTCGCCGATTTGGAACGGTGAGCGCCCGTGCGATTTCCTATGGCGCTTCGGAGAAGGCCGATTGGTCCGAGATCGTCGACGGCCTCATCGTGCTTGGCCAAGAACGCCCTGTCGAAATCATTCACGAAGCAAAGCCCCGACAGACCGAACGGTAGCATCCGATTCGGTCGAAAACTCAGTCGCTGTTTTTTAAAGTCGTATCTGCTCGTGGGTCGATTGGCGCTATGCGGCGCGCGGCTGACGCAGCAATAGCGCAAACAGCGAAGCGAGACGATCGCGCATTTCGCGGCGGTCGATGATCAGATCGACCGCGCCGTGTTCGACGAGAAATTCCGAGCGCTGGAAGCCTTCAGGCAAAGTCTCGCGCACGGTCTGCTCAATAACGCGTTGACCGGCGAAGCCGATCAGCGCCTTCGGCTCGCCGATATTGATGTCGCCGAGCATGCCGAGGCTCGCCGAGACGCCGCCCGTGGTTGGGTCGGTCAGCACCGAGATGTAAGGTACGCCGGCGCCGCGCAAACGCGCGAGCGCGGCCGAGGTCTTCGCCATCTGCATCAGCGAGAGCAGGCCTTCCTGCATGCGCATGCCGCCGCTCGCCGAGAAGCAGACCAGCGGGATGCGCTCGGCCAAGGCCAGTTCCGCCGCGAGGGCGAATTTCTCGCCGCCGACCGAGCCCATCGAGCCGCCGATGAAGCCGAATTCGAACGCCGCCGCGACGAGCGGCTGTCCCTTGAGCCTGCCGCGCATGGTGACGAGCGAGTCTTTTTCGCCGGTCGATTTCTGTGCTGCGGCGATGCGCACCTTGTAGGTTTTCGAGTCCTTGAACTTGAGCGCGTCGACCGGTTCGAGCGACGCATACAATTCTTCGCCGACGCCGTCGTCGAACAGCGCGGCCAGGCGCTTGCGCGCCGAGATCGGATGATGATGACCGCACTTCGGGCAGACTTGCAGGTTGCGCTCGAGCTCGGGGCCGTAGAGCACGGCGCCGCAGCCTTCGCACTTCTCCCACAAGCCTTCGGGCACTTTGCCCTTGTTCGTGTTGCCTTCGGTGCGGATGCGCGAAGGCATCAATTTCTGTAGCCAGCTCATGTCGTCGTCTTTCTCGCTGTCGTAGAGTTCCGCATCGGGCATCGCAGTGACGATGCGTACGGGCTCCGCCGAATCGTCTGGGGCCGGGCCGGACTGCGCCGGGCCGGCCCCATTCGTGTCGGAAACGCGCGATTCTACCGGCTGTTCCGGCTTCGAGATACCTTCATCGCGCGTTTTACGCGGCATGCCGCGTCGAACGCGTATCGAGCGCCTGGCGGATCGGCGCAAGAAATCCGCGTGCGGAGTCTGTGACCGCAGCGGCCGGCGCGGAGTTCACCAGATGTTCGACGAGTGCGCTGCCGATCACCACGGCGTCGGCGAATTCGGCGATCGCCACCGCCGATTGTGCGTCGCGCACGCCGAAACCGACTGCGATCGGCAACTCCGGCGCGAGTCGTTTGATCGCCGCGACGCGGGCATGCACCGGAGTGAGATCGAGGCGATTCGCGCCGGTGACGCCGGCGAAGGAGACATAGTATAAAAATCCACTCGCCTGCGCGGTCAGTGCCGCAAGACGCGCGTCGACCGTGGTCGGCGCCGCGAGGAAGATGCGGTGCAGGCCCGCATCGGCCAGCGGCCGGATCGTCTCCGACTCTTCGAGCGGACAATCGACCAGGAGCACGCCGTCGACACCGGCGGCGACGGCTTCCGCGGCGAACTTCGCGTAGCCGTGGATCTCGATCGGATTGAGGTAGCCCATCAGCACAATCGGCGTGTTCGCGTCCTTGCTGCGGAATTCACCGACCCAGGCGAGGATCTGCGCGAGGCCCACGCCTTTGGCGAGCGCGCGTTCGCTCGCATGCTGGATCACCGGCCCGTCGGCCATCGGATCGGAGAACGGTACGCCGAGTTCGATCAGGTCGGCACCCGCATCGACCAGGGCGTGCATCAGCGGCACGACGGAATCGGGCGACGGATCACCCGCGGTGATGAACGGGATCAGGCCGGTGCGGCCGGCGGATTTGAGTTCGGCAAAACGTCGGTCGATGCGGTTCATAGCGCAATGCCCTCGCGCGCGGCGATCGTGTGCACGTCCTTGTCGCCGCGGCCGGACAGATTCACCAGGATCAGTTTGTCTTTGTCCATATCGCGCGCGAGCTTGATGCCCTGCGCGACCGCATGGCTCGATTCGAGCGCGGCGAGGATACCCTCGCTGCGCGCGAGTTCGTGGAACGCCGCCAGCGCTTCCTCGTCGGTGATGCCGGCGTAGCTCGCGCGGCCGGTGTCCTTGAGCCAGGCATGCTCGGGGCCGACGCCCGGATAGTCGAGACCCGCCGAGATCGAATGCGTCTCGGTGATCTGGCCGTTGTCGTCGCAGATCACGTAGGTGCGATTGCCGTGCAGCACACCGGGACGGCCCGCCGCGAGGGACGCGGCATGGCGTCCCGTTTCGATGCCGTCGCCCGCGGCTTCGGCGCCGATCAGCTTGACCTCGCGGTCGTTGAGAAACGCATGGAAGATGCCGATCGCGTTCGAGCCGCCGCCGACGCAGGCCGTGATCGCATCGGGCAGACGCCCGTACTGATCGAGCATCTGCGCGCGCGCCTCGCGGCCGACGATCGCATTGAAGTCGCGCACCATCATCGGATACGGATGCGGCCCGGCGACCGTGCCGATGATGTAGAACGTATCGGCCACATTGGTCACCCAGTCGCGCATCGCTTCGTTGAGCGCGTCCTTCAAGGTCTGCGAGCCCGAGGTCACCGGCACCACCTCGGCACCGAGCAGTTTCATCCGATAGACGTTGATCTTCTGCCGCTCGATGTCGACCGCGCCCATGTAGACAACGCAGTCGAGGCCTAGACGCGTGGCGACCGTGGCGCTGGCGACGCCGTGCTGGCCGGCGCCGGTCTCGGCGATGATGCGACGCTTGCCCATGCGCTTGGCGACGAGCGCCTGGCCGACCGTGTTGTTGATCTTGTGCGCGCCGGTGTGGTTCAAATCTTCGCGCTTGAACAGAATCTGCGCACCGCCGACTTTCTGCGACAGGCGCTCGGCGTGATAGATCGGGCTCGGCCGGCCGACGTAGTGCTTCAGGTCACGGTCGAGCTCGGCGATGAAATCGGCATCCTGGCGCAGGCGCAGATAGGCCTCGCGCAGTTCCGCCAGCGGTTCCATCAAGGTTTCGGCGACATATAGGCCACCGTAGTCGCCGAAGCGGCCATGCGCATCGGGGTATTGCGTGTAATCGATGGCCGCGGCGGATGCGTTGGCGTTGAACGTGTTCGCTAACATGAGAGACTCTCCAAAACGGTTGGCGCGGCAACGGCGGAATGGCGCGGTTGCGGCGACTTCTTCGATTCGTATTCCGGGCCAGAACGGCCCGCGCGCGACGCTGCGGGCGGTTATCGAACCGCGGCCGCGGGCACGCGGCGCCAGCGGCGCAGGGAGCGGCCGAACGGCGACGATGGACGAGGCGAGATGCTCATGGTGTGGCTATAGCGTACACAATCTCGCGCGGTTTCGCTGTAAACGCGGTGCCGCGCCGGATTTCAGAGATAGCTGCGGATCTTCTCGCGCAGCTCGGCCACTTTCTCGGGCGTCAGCGTGCCGAGCATGCCGCGGCGCTCGGGCGGGATATGCGCCGCGGGGTCATCCTCACCGAAGACGTAGTGGTCGAGCAGCACCTTCCAGGCGCGCTTCTCGGCCGGCGGCAGCGAGCGGAACGCGAGGATATCGTGCATGAGGCAGCCGAGCGCGGTCTGCGGCGCATAGCCGTCACTGCGCACAAACTTCCACCAGTAGTTGACGAGCGCGTTGAGCGGGTCGAGCGAAGCAACATGGTGCCACCACATCGGCGGTACGTAGATCGCATCGCCCGCTTCGAGTTCGGCGACCTGCGCCGCGGCGAGGGCGAGCTTGAGGCGCGGATGGCGCGGATCGTCGGGGCGGTCGAGCCGCGCCATGCTGATCGCCGCGCCGGTCGGCGCGAACTCAAGCGGGCCGACATAGAGATTGCCGACCTGCTCGGGCGCGAACAGGGTGAAGCGGCGGTGCCCGCGCAGCACGCAGGCGATGTTGTGATACTCGTCGAAATGCGCGGGCGTGGTGACGCGGTTGCCGATCCAGATGCGCGGCTCCACGCTCGTGTCGAGAAACGACAGGCCATGCTCGGCAAGAAAGCCCGGCAGGCAGCGCGGGATCGGCGCGCTCTGGATCGCAATGCCCGGCACGCGCTCGTACGCTGCCAAATCGAGCAGGCGCTGCAGGCCTTTGCCGACCGAGACACGGTGGTGTTCGTAGTTGAAACCATCGAAGTTTGCGTTGTAGCCGATCACGCCGTCTTCGCCGGGCTGCATGACGAGGGCGTCGACCGGCGCGCCGCTGTCGAACGCGGCAAGGCGCGCGGCGAAGTCGGCATCGGACAGGCGCGTGCGCACGAGCGGCCAGTCGCGGACCAGGCCGCGGATCACGAGAGGCCGGTCGAGGCCGGTGAGGTCCTCGCGCGCAAAAGCGCGGCCGGCGCCCGCGAATTCCTCGACCGCGTGCGCCATGCGCTAGGCCGCGTCCGCCGCGCGTACCGCGTCGACGAAGGCGCGCAGCTTGGCCGCGTCCTTGATACCCGGCGCGGACTCGATGCCGCTGGAAACGTCGACCGCGTAAGGCCGCAGCGCGCGGATCGCGTCGCCGACATTGTGCGCGGTCAGGCCGCCGGCCAGAACCACAGGCTTGATCAGACCGCGTATCGCCGCCGACCAGTCGAAGGTCTTGCCGCTGCCACCCTGCTCGCCCGCAGCGTGGCCGTCGAGCACGAATCCGGCCGCGGCCGGATGCGCGCGCACGACCTCGGCCGGATCGACACCGCCGCCCATCGCCACGGCCCGCAGGTACGGCACGCGGTAGCGCACACAGTCCTGTGCGGTTTCGTCGCCGTGAAACTGCAGCAGATCGGGCTGCACCGCGGCGACCGCTTCGGCGATGAAGCCCGGCATGTCGTCCATAAACAGCGCGACCAGATCGACGAACGGCGGAAGCGCCATGCGGATCTCGCGCGCGCGCTCGATGCCGGCGTAGCGCTTGCTCTTGTCGGTCAGCACGACGCCGATCGCATCGACGCCGAGCGCGACCGCGGCGCGCACGTCCTCGACGCGCGTCATGCCGCAGAATTTGATGCGTGTGCGCAGATTCGGCTTTTCCGGTTTCATCGCGCCTCCTTCGCCGGCCAGCTGAATTCCTCGGGCAGGCCATATTCTGCCGGATAGTACGGCCGCAGGAACGTGAGCCCTTGTGCAACCGCGGTCGGCCCCGCCACGGCGCGGTCGCGGCCGGCGAGCAACTGCGCGATCCAATCGGGCGCTTCCTCACCGCGGCCGATCGGCAGCAGGCTGCCGACGATATTGCGTACCATGTGATGGAGGAACGCGTTGGCCTGGATCTCGACGGTAACGTGGCCGCCGTCGCGCGCGACCGCAATCTCGTGCACGTTGCGCATCGGCGTGCGCGCCTGACAAGCGACCGTGCGGAACGCGCTGAAGTCGTTCTCGCCGACCAGGACCTGTGCCGCCGCGTGCATCGCCGCCGCGTCGAGCGGCACGCGCTCCCAGGCGGCGTGGCGCGCGTCGAGCGCGGCGCGCACCGGGCGGTTGAGGATCGTATAGCGATAGCGCCGCGCCAGCGCAGAGAAGCGCGCGTGGAAGTCTTCGGCGACCGGCTGCGCCCACAGTACGGCGATGCTCGACGGAAGATTTGAACTCGCGCCGAGCGTCCAGCCGCGCTCGCTGCGCTGCGCGTTGGTGTCGAAATGCACGACCTGGCAGCGCGCATGCACGCCGGCGTCGGTGCGCCCGGCGCAGGTGACTTCGATCGCTTCGTCGGCGACCTTGGACAGCGCCGTCTCGACCGCGGCCTGCACGCTCGGCGTGTGGCTCAGGCGCTGCCAGCCGTGGAAATCGGTGCCGTCGTATTCGATGCCGAGTGCAATGCGCAAAATGCTTCCGCCGAAAACAAAAAAGCGCGCCGATTGTAGCAGCGCGCTTTCAGGGGATTGGCCGCGGCGTGCGCGGCGTTGGCGTTCAAATCTCGGCGAGCAGCTTGCGCGCCTCTTCCTTCTGCGTCGGATTGCCTTCGGAGAGCACCTCGTCGAGCATCGAGCGCGCGCCTTCCGGATCACCCATGTCGAGATAGGCGCGGGCGAGATCGAGACGCGTGCCGATGGTGTCCTCGTCGAGCAGACCGGAATGATGATGGCCCGGTTCGTCGTCGCCCGCGAGCGCCTCGGGTTCCGCGTCGAGGTGCTTGCCGAATTCGCGCTCGAATTCCAGGTCGGCCAGTTCGCTCGACTCGTTGCTGTGCTCGCTGCGCGGCTCGAACGCGAGCGGCTCGTCGAGATCGGCCATCGCCTTGATCTGTGCGTCGTGCGAGTGAGCGTCGTCGTGGACCGCGTCGGCGCGCTTGGCGCCGGGCTCGTCGTCGAAGAAGAACTCGTCCGGATGATGCCCGTCCTGCGCTGCGCGCGAGGATTCGGCGAAAAGCGGGCTGCCCGGCAGCAACTGGCGACCGAGCTCGGCGACTTCATGCCACTCGGGCGAATCTTCCGGCAGCTTCTCGTGCAGCGAATGCGCGAGGGCGACAAAACGGTCGGCATCGCCGTCGTCGAAATGGCGGCGCAGTTGCTCGATCTCGTCGTCGCTTTCGACCGGGTGTGTGTGCTGCGGCGCGGCCGCAGCGGCGGCCGGCGCGTCGTCGTAGTAATGCTCAGCTTCCTTCTCGAGCCGGGCTTCTTCGTCGGTGCCGATCTCCTCGCTGGCGACGGCCGCGGCGGCCGCAGTGGGACGCGGATTGACTTTTTTCTTGCCGAACACGCGGCTCAGCAGCCAGCC
Source organism: Rudaea sp. 3F27F6 (assembly GCF_005503555.1). GTDB lineage: Bacteria > Pseudomonadota > Gammaproteobacteria > Xanthomonadales > Rhodanobacteraceae > Rudaea. The sequence continues at coordinate 413,356 of NZ_SCNG01000005.1, read as the reverse complement.
GGCGATCAGCACGAGAACACCGCCCGCGCCATAGAGCGCGTAAGGGTTGTCGCCGATGTAGTCGGCATACCAGGGCTTTGCGGCCGACGACGGTGTCGCCGGCTTGGCCGCTGGCGTGGTCGCGGTTTTTTGCGCCGCGGCGGCGGTCGGCTTGGGTGCGGCCGGAGGTGCAGGAGGCGCCAGAGCCGGCGTCGCAGCCGGGCTCGGCGTCGCCGCGGGCGATGCAGCTACGGGCGCAGGTGCCGGCGCTGCGGCCGGTACGGCGGGCGGCGCGGCCGGCGTGGGTGCAGGTGCAGGTGCGGCTGCGACCGGAGCAGGCGTCGGAACAGGCGCCGGAGTCGCAGCAACCGGCGCAGGTGCAGGCGCGGGAGCGGCAGGCACCGGAACAGGCGTCGCTGCCGGCGGCGTGACAGGTTTAGCCGCCGCAGCGGCGGCTGCAGCTGCTGCGGTATCCGCGGGCTTTGCCCCGCCCTTTGCCGCTTCGAGCTGCTTGAGCTTGTTCTGCAGCTCGGCGATCTCCGAATCCTTGAGCGAGATCAGGCGCTGGCTCTTGTTGTTGATGTCCTCGAGCTGGGTGACGCGCGATTTGAGTTCGCCGGTCTCCTGCTCGCGGCTCGACAGAACCTCTTTCGTGCGCGCGAGATCGGCGCGCAGCGCGGCGGATTCCTTGTTGCCGCCGCCGGAACCTCCGCGGCTCGATCCGGTTTCGCCACCGGCGCCGGACGGCGGCACCAGGGCCACGCGCTCGGACGCGGCCTTTTGCGGTGCGGCAGCGGGAGCAGTCTTATCAGATGCCGGCGCCGCGCCGGTATTGGCGACCAGGGTCGCCGCACCGGTGCCCTGCCAGGATTGATACTGCGCGCGCACTGCCGCGGCGGCTTCACGCAGGGAACCGGCCGCACGCACTTCGTCCGACGACGGGATGCGCAGCACCGCGCCCGTCTTCAGCGCGTTCATGTTGCCCGCGAAGGCTTCGGGATTGGCTTTGTACAGCGCGACCAGCATGCGATTGAAATCGCGCTGGTCGTCGCCGTGTTCGTGCGCGATCTGAGTCAGCGTATCGCCGCGCTGCACGGTGTATTCGCTGCCGCCGCGCGAAGCCGCGGTCGCGGGCGGCGGCGCCGCAGGCGCCGGGCGTGGGGCCGGGGCAGGTGCAGCCTGGGCCACCGGCTTCGGTTCCTCGGCGGGGCGGCTCTGGCTGACCGGGGCACGCGGCGCGGCCTCGACCGGTTTCGGCTTTTCCGCCGGCTTGGTCGTTGACGCGAGCACCGCCGGCGCGGTCACCGGCGGGTCGAGCAGGACGCTGTACTCGCGCAGCAGCTTGCCCTTGCTCCAGCTCGCTTCGACGAGGAAGTCTAGGAACGGTTCGCGCACCGCCTCTTTCGTTGTGAGACGGATCACCTTCTGCCCGCGGCCGTTGTTCGCCACGGAGAATTCGATCGGTACGGTGACCCGGGCGCGGGACAGGCCGACACGCTGGAAATCCTCGGCCGAAGCCAGGTCGACGCGCAAGTCCTCGGCTTCGGCCGCGGAATCGGCGATGACGGGAATTTCGGCGAGCAGCGGCTGGTTCAGCCCGGACTTGATCTGGATCTGCCCCAAGCTAAGCGCGAACGCTTGGCTTGCGGCCATAGCCAAGGCAACGGACAGCGCAGATTTGATCGGCCCTTTCATGGCATTTCCCCAGAAAATCGACTCTTAAGTCAGGCGCAACGGCAAAGTGCCGGGACTCAGCCCGGCAGTGCAATTCTAGAATGCACATTACCTAAGGGGCATAACTATGAAACGCCATTGCGTTTTTCGCAAGAGCCAGAGGCCGCGAATGCGGCCCCGAATGCCTACCCGATCAAATATATGAGGCGATAAGCAGCTCGCCGACCTGCACCGCGTTGAGCGCGGCGCCCTTGCGGATATTGTCGGAAACGATCCACAGGTCGAGGCCGTGGGGATGCGACACGTCCTCGCGGATGCGGCCGACGAAGGTCTCGTCCTTACCGGCCGCGTCGCCGACCGGGGTCGGATAGCCGCCGGCCTTGCGCTCGTCGATCACTTTCACGCCGGGCGCGGTTTCGAGCAGCGCGCGCGCTTCCTCGGCCGTGACCTTGTCGCGCGTCTCGATGTGCACGGCCTCGGAATGGCCGTAGAACACCGGCACGCGCACCGCGGTCGGGTTCACGAGGATCGACTTGTCCTCGAGAATCTTCTGCGTCTCCCAGACCATCTTCATTTCTTCCTTGGTGTAGCCGTTGGCCTGGAACTCATCGATGTGCGGGATCACGTTGAACGCGATCTGCTTGGAGAACTTCGACGGCGGATATTCCTGGAAGTTGAGCAGCGCCGCGGTCTGCTTGCCGAGTTCTTCGGCGCCCGAGCGGCCCGCGCCCGAGACCGACTGGTAGGTGGCGACGTTGATGCGCTTGATGCCGTACTTGCGGTGGATCGGCGCGAGCGCGACGAGCATCTGCATGGTCGAGCAGTTCGGGTTGGCGATGATGCCGCGGTTGGTGTACTGCGCGATCGCATGCGGATTCACCTCGCTGACCACGAGCGGGATGTCGTCCTGGTAGCGGAACTCTGAGGTGTTGTCGATGACCACCGCACCGGCCGCCGCCGCGCGCGGCGCATGCACCTTCGACACGCTGCCGCCCGCGGAGAAGAAGGCGATGTCGACGTCCTTGAAGTCGTGTTTGGCGAGATCGTGCACCGTGATCGATTTGTTGCCGAATTCGACCTGGCCGCCCGCGCTGCGCTCGCTGGCCAGCGGCACGAGTTCGGAAATCGGGAATTTGCGCTCGGCGAGGATCGACAGCAGCGTTTCGCCAACGGCACCGGTGGCACCGACTATCGCAACCTTGTACTTGTCCTTCTTGCTCATCGTTTTCAACTCACGGCTTCGGGGAGTGGATCTTCTGTTTGTTGCGCAGCAGCATAGCACGCAGTCCGGCGGCGGAGAATAGACGTTTGGACGTCCAAATCGGACCGGCCCGCCTGCCCTTTCCGCGCCGTTCCGGCACTAGCCGCAATAACGCTTACGCCGACGGACCGGCAGAAATGGGATTGGGCGGTTTGCCTGCGCTCGGCCCATGCCCGAGCGCCGCGATCAGGTTATCGACTGCGAGGCTCGCCATCGCGCGCCGCGTCGCCAAGCTCGCGCTCGCGATATGCGGGGTCAGCACGACATTGTCGAGCGCCAGCATGTCCGCGGGAACGGCCGGCTCGTGCTCGAACACGTCGAGCCCGGCACCGGCGATGCGCTTCTGTTTGAGCGCGGCGACCAGCGCCGTGTCGTCGACCACGCCGCCGCGCGCGATATTGACCAGGATTGCATCGGTTTTCATCAGCGCGAGTTCCGCTGCGCCGACGATATGCCGCGTCTGCGCGCTCATCGGCACGGCGAGCACGAGGAAATCCGCTTCGCGCAGCAGCGTGTCGCGATCGACGTAGCGAGCCCTGCAGTCCTGCTCGATCGCCGCATCGACACGCGAACGGTTGTGATAGATCACCGGCATGCGGAAGCCGCTCGCCCGCCGTGCGATGGCCTGACCGATGCGGCCCATGCCGAGAATGCCGAGCGTGCGGCCGTGGATGTCGCCGCCGAGCATGATGTGGAACGACATGCCCTTCCACTGCCCCGCACGCAGATAGCGCTCGGCCTCGGTGACGCGGCGCGCGGTCGCGAGCATGAGCGCCCAGGCGAAGTCGGCCGTGGTCTCGTCGAGCACGCCCGGCGTGTTGGTCGCGACGATGCCGGCTTTGGCGAGCACGGCGATGTCGAGATTGTTGTAGCCAACGCCGCGGTTGGCGACCGCGCGCAGCAGCGGTGTCTGCGCGATCACGCCGGCATCGACCGGATCGGCGACGCCGAGCACCGCGCCGGTCTTGTCGCGCAGCTTCTCGGCCATCTGCGCGCGTGTCCAATCGCGGTCTTCGCTTTCGACTTCAACGTCGAAGTACGCACGCAGGCGATCGAGAATATCGTCGAACAGAGGACGCGAGACCCAGACTTTCGGACGTTGTGCGGAGGCATTCATAAGAGCGTTTCGACCACGGATTACACGGATGGACACGGATCAGGAAATTTTTTTGTCATTCCGGCGGAAGCCGGAATCCAGGGACTTTCAAATCGCTGCAGCAGAACAAAGACGCCGAATCTCGGCCTTCACGGCAGCGACGAGTCAAAGCTCGATCCGTCTTCATCCGTGCAATCCGTGGCCAATTGCTTTGCCGTCTACACCGAGCCCGCGATCAACGGCGCGATCGGCCCCACGTCGCCGCACTGCGCGCGGTGGCGCAGTGCGTGATCCATCAGCACGAGCGCGACCATCGCCTCGCCGATCGGCGTCGCGCGGATACCGACGCAAGGATCGTGACGACCCTTGGTGCGCATCTCGACCGGCTCGCCCTGCAAATTCACGCTGTGGCCCGGGATCAGGATGCTCGAAGTCGGCTTGAGCGCCATCGAAGCGACGATCTGCTGACCCGAGGAAATGCCGCCGAGAATGCCGCCGGAGTGATTGGAAAGAAAACCCTGCGGCGAGATTTCGTCGCGATGTTCGCTGCCGCGCTGCGCGACCGCGGCGAAGCCGTCGCCGATCTCCACGCCTTTGACCGCGTTGATCGACATCAGCGCCGAGGCGATGTCCTGATCGAGCTTGCCGTAGATCGGCTCGCCCCAGCCGGGCGGCACGCCGTCGGCGACGACGGTGACGCGCGCGCCGACCGAATCGCCCGACTTGCGCAGCGCGTCCATGTACTTTTCCAGTTCCGGCACCGCCGCAGAGTCGGGCCAGAAGAACGGATTCTCTTCGACCGCGCTCCAGTCGAACGACTTCGGCGTCACCTCGCCGATCTGCGAGAGATAGCCGCGCACGACGACGCCGTAGCGCTGCTGCAGCCACTTCTTCGCGATCACGCCCGCGGCGACGCGCATCGTCGTCTCGCGTGCGGACGAACGCCCGCCGCCGCGCGGATCGCGGATGCCGTACTTCTGCCAATAGGTGTAGTCGGCATGCGCAGGCCGGAACGTCTGCGCTACTTCCGCGTAGTCCTTCGAGCGCGCGTCGGTATTGCGGATCAGCAGCGCGATCGGCGTGCCCGTGGTCTTGCCTTCATAGACGCCGGAAAGAATCTCGATCTCGTCCGCCTCGCGCCGCTGCGACGTATGGCGCGACTTGCCCGTCGCGCGCCGCTCGAGATCGCGGCGGAACTCTTCCGCCGCGATGTCGAGCCCCGGCGGACAACCGTCGACGACGCAGCCGATCGCGGGACCGTGGCTTTCGCCGAAGGTCGTTACCGTCAACAACTTTCCAAACGAATTGCTCGACACTCTGTACTCGCTCTTGCTTCCCTTCTCCCGCCGGGAGAGGGTGGCGCGCAGCGCCGGATGAGGGAAAGACGCTCCATCACGAAACGCCGTGAAAACCCGAAAGGCTCTTCCCTCATCCGCCCTTCGCGCACCTTCTCCCGACGGGAGAAGGCGAAACTAGCGCTTCTTCAGCACCGCCTTGATCGCCTTCGCATGCGCAACGATGTCCTCACGCGAGATCGCGAACACACCCATCTGGCCGACTTCGAATTCGATCCAGTTGAGCGGCAACTTCGGCAGCAGTTCGACGAGCGCACGCTCCGATTCGCCGACTTCGACGATCAGCCAGCCGTTCTTGGCCAGATGGGCCGGCGCTTCGTCGAGAATGCGCAGGGCGAAATCGAGGCCGTCGCGACCGGCTTTCAAACCTAGCGCCGGTTCGTGGCCGTATTCGGGCGGCAGCGCGGCGAATTCCTGCTCGGTGACGTAGGGCGGATTGCTGACGATCAGGTCGTAGACTTCGCCGTTGAGCTTGGCGAACAGATCGGACTTGAGCGCGCGCACGCGGTCTTCGACGTTCTGGAATTCGATGTTCTCGCGCGCGAGCGACAGCGCCTTGTCACTGACGTCGACGAGATCGACGCGCCAGTCAGGATTATGCGAGGCCATCGCGATGCCGATGCAGCCCGAGCCGGTGCAGAGGTCGAGCGCGCGCCGTACGACGAGGTTGTCGAGCCACGGCGAAAAACCGTTCAAGATCATTTCCGCGATCGGCGAGCGCGGCACGAGCGCGCGCTCGTCGGACTTGAACTTGAGCCCGGCGAACCAGGCTTCGCCGGTCAGGTAAGCGACCGGCTTGTGTTCCTTGATGCGCCGCTCGACCAGCTTGAGCACGGCTTTCTTCTCCGCCGCAGTCAGCTTCGCCGAACCGTAGGCCGGCGAAAGATCGTGCGGAAGATGCAGGGTGTGCAGCACCAGATGCGTCGCTTCGTCGAGCGCGTTGTCGTAACTGTGGCCGAAGGTGAGTCCGGCGCCGGCGAAACGGCTTGCGCCGTAGCGGATGAAATCGATGATCGTGGAAAGTTCGGTAGTCATGGCGCGAGTATACCGAATCCGGCGTTCACGGCCTTTGCGGATATAGGGCACGCAGCGAAATGCCGCGTGTCGAACCGGCGCAAGCGCGCAATTCACTCTGCGACAACGAGTCCGCCGGGAGCGCCTTTCCGCCCCGCTATAATGCCGGCATGAACTCACCCGCACCGGCCTCGCGCCCGAACCTCACCGTACTCATCCTGCTCGCCGCCGTCGTCGCCGCGTTCGGCCTGTGGCTCGGCACGCGCTACGCGAGCGCGCCGGCACAGCCGAAACTCGCGAGCGCCCTGCTCTATCCCGAAGCGCGCGCCGTGCCCGACTTCGGCCTGACCCAGGCCAACGGCAAGCCGCTGACCTTGGCCGATTGGCGCGGCCACTGGAATTTCGTCTACTTCGGTTACACGACCTGCCCCGACGTTTGCCCGACCACGTTGGCCGAACTGAAATCGGTCTGGGCCGAACTCGGCAAACGCGGCGTGCAGGACAAGCTGCGCATCGATTTCATCTCGGTCGATCCAGAGCGCGACACGCCCGACGCGTTGAACCGTTACGTGAGTTTCTTCAGCCCCGACTTCATCGCCGCGACCGGCACCGACGCCGAACTGACCAAGCTTACGCGCTCGCTCGGCCTGATCTATTCGCGCACGAAGAAGGACGACGGCAGCATCGAGGTCGATCATTCGGGAACGATCGTCATCGTCGATCCGCAGGGCAAGCTCGTCGGCCTGTTCCGCCCGCCGTTCGCGGTCAAGGATCTCGTCGACGACATGGCCACATTGGCCGCTACCAAAAGATAAAAGCATTCGCCACGGATCAGAGCGGATAAAGTCGGATAAAAATATTGTCGTGTCTTGATCCGCTTTTATCCGCGTTCCATCCGATTTGATCCGTGGCAAAAATGCTCTTCTCACCCTTATGACACCCAGCCTGCTCCTGCAATACCTGCTGCCGCACCGCGCGCTGTCGCGCATCGTCTACTGGGCGACGCGCTGGACCTTGGCGCCGTGGAAGAATTTCCTTATCTCCACCGTCGTCAAGAACTACGCCGTGGACATGAGCGAAGCCGTGCAGCCTGACGCGTTGGCCTACGCGAGCTTCAACACGTTCTTCACGCGCGCGCTCAAGCCCGGCGCGCGCAACGCGCCGTCCGATCCGCACGCGATCGCCTGCCCGGCCGACGGCAAGATCAGCCAGGCCGGACCGATCCGCGAGGGCCGCATCTTCCAGGCTAAGGGCTTCGACTTCTCCGTCGCCGAACTGCTCGGCGACGAGATCGAAGCACAAAAGTATACGAACGGACAATTCGTCACCGTCTATCTGTCGCCACGCGACTATCACCGCGTGCATATGCCGCTGGCCGGCACCCTGCGCGAGACCGTGCATGTGCCTGGAAGGCTGTTCAGCGTCGCGCCGTTCACCGTCGAAGCCGTGCCACGGCTGTTCGCGCGCAACGAACGCCTGGTCTGCCATTTCGATGGCGAGCATGGGCCTTTCGCCATCGTCATGGTCGGCGCCATGCTCGTGTCGAGCGTGGAGACGGTCTGGAGCGGCCTCGAGATTCCGCCTTACGCGAGCGCAATCACGCACAAGGACTGGCGCGACAAGCAAATCCGCCTCGAACGCTTCGCCGAGATGGGCCGTTTCAATATGGGTTCGACCGTGATCCTGCTGTTGCCGCCTGCCGTGCAGATGCAGACGTTTCCTCAGCCCGGCGCCGCGGTGCGCGTCGGCGCTGCGCTCGGCGGCTGATGCGCGAACGCGAAGCGCCGGCCGGGAATCTGCAACTCGGAAGCATCCGCCTGTCGGTGCGCCGCCGGCAACGTATCGCCGCGGTGCCGTTCCCGCGATTCACGCTGATCCGCGTCGATGCCGGCAGCAAACGCATCGGCGATGTACACAGGGACATCGATGCCGGGCCGGGTAGCCTGATCGCGGTGGCTGCGGGCGCGGTGCTGGCAATCGAGAACGCACCTCCCGCGCGTGGCCGCTACGAAGCCCTCTGCATCGAGATCGAAACCGCTGCGATGCGCGAGGCCGCGCGCGAGACCCACGCCGTCTCGGCGCCGACCGCCGCATTCCATCTGGCGTCGATGCCTGATTATCTGAGCGAGGCGGTCGCACGCCTCGGCCAAGGCCTCGACGAGCCCGCGTTGCCGGCCGGCGTGCTCGCTGCGCGCGTCGCCGAGGTCGCCTCCGCACTCGATGCCTGCAACGTGCCCGTATGGGCTATGTGCCGCCCGAGTTTCGCCGAACGCGTGCGCCGCCATCTGGCCGGGAACCTCGCCGCACCGCCCGCACCGGCCGAGGTTGCCGAGGCGCTGCACATCAGTCCCGCGACTCTGCGCCGCCGGCTTGCCGACGAAGACGCCAGCTACAGCGGACTGCTCGACGATCTGCGCCTGTCGGCCGGGCTGGCCTGGGTGCAAGGCAGCGACGCGCCGATCGCGCGCATCGCCGAGCGCTGCGGCTACGGTTCGGCATCGCGCTTCACCCAGCGCTTTCGCGCACGCTTCGGCGTCACCCCGAGCACGCTACGCGGCTGAGCATCGACGACGCGCGCTGAGCGCGAAAGAACAAAGATCGAGCGCGAGCGGACAATGCGGCGCTTTCTGCGCCACTAGCCTTGCATCTCCCTTTCATCGAGACGGAGATCATAAACATGGCAACTATTCGCACCGCGGCAATCGTCGCTTTCTGTGCGGCGTTGGCGGCGGGCCACGCGCGGGCTGCCGACGCGGACAAGTTTCGTTTGTGGAGTCCCGCCTTCGCCGACGGCGCCATGCTGCCGATCAGTGCGGTCTACGCAGGCTTCGGCTGCAAAGGCGGCAACACACCGCCGCCGCTGCATTGGAGCGGTGTGCCGACGCAGGCAAAAAGCCTCGCCCTCACCGTCTACGATCCCGACGCACCGACCGGCAGCGGCTGGTGGCATTGGGTCGCGACGGATATCCCGGTGACGATCGATCATCTGCCTGCAGCGGGTGCCGTATTCACACAGCATCGCAACGACTACTCGACGCGCAGCTACGGCGGCCCGTGCCCGCCGGTCGGCGACAAGCCGCATCACTATGTGTTCACGCTGTACGCGCTTGACGTCGCCGCACTCGAAGCGCCCGCGGACGCGAGCGCAGCGCTGATCGGCTTCCTTCTGCACGGCCACACGTTGGCAAAGACCGAAACGACCTTCGTCTACGGCCGTTGATGGTGCCGATCGGTGGCGCGCCGCTTAGAGCGACGCGCCACCCCATCGTCTTCAGCGCAGCGGATAGACGAACACGTCGGCGCCGCCGTGATTGCGCGTCGCCGTGGTGTTGCCGTAGGTCACGCCGCTGGTCCAGACGGTCGCACCGTCTAACGCCATAAACAAGTTCGATTCCGAGTACGTGTCGGCGCCGTCGGCGTAGACCGTGCCGAACTGACGCAGACTCTGCACCTTGCCGCGTCCGTCGAGCACCGCGGCGAACAGATCGCGGTCGCCGACCTGTGCGGCGAGGCGGCCCTTGGTATGGCCGACGATCGTGATGTTGTCTTCGCTCGGCGCCGCGATCGCGACGCCCGCATCGTCGTCGGCCGTGCCGATCTGGCGCTGCCAGCGCTGGCGCCCGTCCGGCGAATAAGCGATGACCACGGCGTCTTTGCCGCCGTTTTCGCCCTGACCGAAGGTGCCGGTGACGAGCAGGATGCCGTTCGGATTGATCGCCGCGCCCGAGATCAGATCGTCGCCGGCCGTGCCGACCTGCTGCAGCCAGTTGCGCGTGCCGTCCGGCGTGAACGCCGCGACCCAGCCGTCGGTGCCGCCGGCCGAACTGCCGCCCGGCATCGCTGCCGAAGTGACGCCGGCAACGTAGACCGCGTTCGCCGAGGCCGTGACCGCGAGCGCCTTGTCCTCGCCCGGGCCGCCGAACTGGCGGCTCCACAGCAGATTGCCGTTGCGATCGATGCGCATAAGGAAGGCGTCCTTGTCGCCCGCGTTCGCGGTGACCCCGTCGATCGAACCCTTGGTGTAGCCGGCGAGATAGCTGCCGCCGGCGCCGTCTGGCGCGATCGCATAAGCGCGGTCGGCGGCCTTGGGATCGCCGTACTGGCGTTTCCACAGCAGCTTGCCGTCGATGCCGACCGCCGCGGCGAACGCATCGCCTGCGCTGTTCGACGCAGCATGCGCGCCGTCGAGATTGCCGTTGGTGTATCCGGCGACGGTGACCGAACCGTCGGGATTACGGATCGCACCGTACAGCCGCTCGGCGGCGGACGTACCGAACTCGGTCGTCCACAAGGTCTGGCCGTTCGCGGCGCAGCGCGTGACGACCGCGTCGGTGCTGCCCGCATAGGTCGCGCCGTCGATCGAACCGGCCGCGGCCAGGGCGACGATCACGCCGCCGGCGCCGTCCGGCACGACACCGCCGGCCCAGTCGTCGCCGGCCGTGCCGATCAGCGGCGTGTCCATCACCTGCGGCTGCGCGGCGCCGACGTAGCGGAACAGATTCTGCACGCCCTCGTTGAAACCGGGCTGCCACACGTCCCAATCGTGGCCGCCGCCGAGTACGCGCCAGTCGGCGGACACGCCGGGCACGCGCACGAGTTTGTTGTAGACCACCGCGGTTTCGAAATCGAGATCGTGGCTCGCGTCCTCAGGCTCGGGATTGACGTATTCCTTGTCGCCGACGGCGAGGTACAGGTGCACGGGAACATCGGGATCGACCTGCCCGAGCAGCGCGGCGTAGCTCAGTTGCTGATAGCGCGCATCGTCGAAGCGCTTGTCGCCGATGCCGAAGGCGCCGTAGTCGCGCGTCGAGGAATCTTTCGGCGGCAGCGGATGATAGACCGCCGGGCTCAGCACGAGCGCCGCGCTGAACAGATCGGTGTGGGCGAACACATAGCGCAGCGCGCCGGCGCCGCCCATCGAATAACCGCCGATCGCGCGCGCCCAGCGGCCGTCCACGGTGCGGTAGTTGGCGTCGACGTCCTTGACTAGGTCTCGGGTCAACGCCGTCTCGACCGGCTGCCCCGGATAGTCGCTGCCGGTGTAGGCCGAATCGACGTACCAGTTGCCGCGGCCGGACCACGGCGCGTCGGGCATCACGACGATGATCGGCGGAATCTTGCCCGCGGCGATCAGCGCGTCGAGATCGCTCTTCACCCGCGTCCACGCCGTCATCGAGTCGCCACGCCCATGCAGCAGATAGAGCGACGGATAGCGCGCGCTCGAATTCGCATAGCCCGGCGGCAGGTAAATTTGGTAATCGATCTTGCCTTTGAGCGCGGGCGAATACGCGCTGGCCGGCGCGATGCTGCCCGGCCGCGCCGGCGCGGCGCGCAGCGCGGTCGTCGTGGTGCAACAGGAAAGCAGTGCGGCAATCAACAAATTGCCGCACGCCTTGGCGAAAGCGGATGCAGTCATGCGAAGTCTCCCCGATTGATTGAATGCGGGAGACGTCGTGCCTGCCCGGCTGCCGCTCGCGGCGCCTTCTGTCGGGGCGCTTGCTGAACGTTCGGCCGTACGGACGCTAGCGGCACGCGGCGTCGAGAAAAACCGCGCGCACCTATGTTCAGAGGCTAGTTTTTGTTGCTTACGCCGTCGCGCCGACTACTGCGTGCAGACGCCGACCTGCAGCACGCGGCCCGGATGCACGTTGCCGATGTCCTTCGGCTTGATGCCGTTGGCCTTGGCCAGTTCGTTCGCGTTGTCGCAGCCGAGCTTGCGCGCGATCGAACTGAGTGTCTCACCGCGCCGCACGACATAAGTCGGCGCCGCTTTTGGCCGCGCCTTCGCGACCGGCGGCGGCGGAGGTGCGCGGCGCGTGGCGCTGGCGATCACCGGCGCCGGGGTCGCGAGCACGGCCTCATGCAGGTCGCTCGCAACCGAACCCCAGGCCCCGCGCATGCAGTTGCGCTCATACAGGGTCACGAGTTGTTGCGGCACGCGCAGACGCGACGATGCCGGCAGCGGATCGCGCGGATCGATGGCCGGGTTGAGATTGCGCAATGTACGGAACCAGCCGTCGTGCGCATTGCCTTCGGAACCGAGGCACACACCGAGCTCGGCCAGCGACGCGCGCTTCTGCAGCACCAGCGTGCCGGGGCGGCCGTCGATCTTCGGGAACTGCAGGTTGTATTTTTCCGGATGCAGATAGAGCCATGCTGCGGCGAGCACGACCGGCACGTAGTCGCGCGTTTCCGCGGGCAACTGAGCGAAGATCTGCGGGTCCCAGAAATTCGCATCGGGCGCGCCCTTCGCCAGACGCTGCATGCGGCCCTCGCCGCCGTTGTAGGCGGCGATGACCATTTCGAGTTTGTTGTTGAAGATTTCGAGCTGCTCGTTGATGTACGCCGCGTTCGCACGCGCCGCGAGCTGCGGATCGTAGCGCTGGTCGAAACCGTCCTCGTAGGTCAGGCCGAAGCGCTGGCCGGTCGCCGGCATGAACTGCAGCAGGCCCGCCGCGCCCGAACGCGAATACGCATGCACGCGCCCGCCCGACTCCTTGGCCATGATGCCGAACAGGATCGCCTCGGGCAGCTTGGCCTTCTCGTACTCGGGCCACATCAGGTGGCGCAGGTACTGGTAGTTCTCGTAGGTGTCCATCAGGTTCGGACGCAGCGAAGTCAGCCACTCTTCGAGCGCGACCTTGACCGGACCGTTGAGGGTCATCACCTCGGACAATTCCCGGCCCTTGAGCAGGGTTACCGTGCGTCCGACTTCCGGGACCGCAGCGGCGACCGCCGAGGCTTCGCCCGCATTTGTCGTCGCTTCGGGCGTCACCGTCTCGTCGCCCGCGGCGACCGCGTTCGGATTGCCCGACATGCGCGCGAACGCGGCATCGAACTTGGTCGTATCGCAGCCGTGCGTCTTGGTGCAGAGCACGGCGGCGTCCTGCGCATCGTTCCAGGCCCACTGGTAGGAAGCCGTCGCCGCGGCTTCGTCGTTCTTGAACGTGGCCGGATCGCGCGCGGCGAAATAGCGCTTTTCGTCGTCGGCAAGACGCGTGTAGAGCGCGGCTACCGCGGGACTGACTTTCTCATCGCCGGCCTTGGCCGATTTTTTCTGCGGCTGGCCCGCGCAGCCAGCCAGTGCGATGACGCAAACCGCTGCTGCGCAATAACGAATTGTGAACATTCCCGGTCACCGTGCGTGAAGACGCGCACAAGTTACACAGGGTGTCGCTATGCGACAACCCCTCGCGTCGGCGCGACGCAAACCGTTCAGCCCTTGTTCGCCGCCGCGGCCGGGCTCGCGGCGAGCGCGCGATTCACTTCGTCGACGATGCCGTCGAGACTTTCTTCGCCGTAGCCCTTGTGCACGCTGAGGATGTTGCCGTCCTTGCCGATGATGATCATGTGCGGGATCGCCTTGACCTCGTAGACCTTCTGGCTGCGGTCGTTGCGGTCGTTGGCGAGCAACAAGTGCAAATCGCCGAGCACCTTGGCCGCCTTGCGAAACACATCGCGGCTCTCGATGTTCACCGCGATCACCTGGATCGCGCCCTTGCCCGCTTGCTGCAGGCCTTCGAGGATCGGCAGCTCTTTGCGGCACGGACCGCACCACGTGGCCCAGAACGAGACGACGACGACCTTGCCGGCATAGTCCGCCACCTTGGCCGGATCGCCGGACAAGGTCATGCCGAGAGTGACGTCGGGGGCCGGATCGCCGGCTTTGGCGGCGGCAAAACAGTGAGCGCTCGATACGAACAAAACCAGCAGCGCCAGACGAGCAACGATTCGCAACATGAAGACCTCCCTGGTGGCGACGAATCCGCGAGCCGAAATCCTAGCACGCCGGCGGCGCGGCTCTGTCGGAACGGCGCGGCGCGTGAGAACATTCGCCCGGGCGTCGCGAACAGACAAGGGACAGGAAATGGCAAACGATATTCTTCTCGGCAAGAGCCAGTTGCCCGGCAGCAAGACGCCGGACATCTTTCTGCGCGCCAGGTACGGCAACCGCCACGGCATGATCGCCGGCGCCACCGGTACCGGCAAATCGGTGTCGCTCATGGTGATGGCCGAAGGTTTCTCCAAGCTCGGCGTGCCGGTGTTCCTTGCCGACGTGAAAGGCGATCTCGCCGGCCTCTCGCAGGCTGCGGTCGTCGGCGACAAGCTCAAACCGCGCCTGGAAAAACTCGGAATCACCGACTTCGTGCCGAGCGCGAACCCGGTGATCTTCTGGGACATCTACGGCAAGCTCGGCCACCCGGTGCGCGCAACCGTGTCCGAGATGGGCCCGAACCTGTTCTCGCGTCTGCTCGAACTCAACGACGTGCAGTCGGGCGTGCTCGAAATCATTTTCAAGGCCGCGGACGACCACGGCTGGCTGCTGCTCGACCTCAAGGATCTGCGCGCGATGCTGAGCTTCGCCGCCGAGAAGGACAACACGAAGGATCTCTCGGCACAATACGGCCTGATCAGCCCGACCTCGATCGCGGCGATCCAGCGCTCGCTGCTGCAGCTCGAAAACGCGGGCGGCGACCAGTTCTTCGGCGAGCCCGCACTCGATCTCGCCGACTTCATGCGCCAGGACATGTCGGGACGCGGCGTGGTCAACGTCCTCGCCGCGGATCAGTTGATCCTCAAGCCGATGCTGTATTCGACCTTCCTGCTCTGGCTGCTTTCCGAATTGTTCGAGAAACTGCCCGAAGTCGGCGACCTCGACGTGCCCAAGCTCGTGTTCTTTTTCGACGAAGCGCATCTGCTATTCGACGACTGCCCGCCCGCGCTGCAGAAGCGCGTCGAGCAGGTCGTGCGCCTGATCCGCTCGAAAGGCGTCGGCGTGTACTTTTGCTCGCAGAATCCCGACGACGCGCCCGACGTGATCCTCGGCCAGCTCGGTAACCGCGTGCAGCACGCGCTGCGCGCGTTCACGCCGCGCGACCAGAAAGCGGTCAACGCGGCCGCGCAAACCTTCGCGCCGAATCCGGCGGTCGGCGATGTCGCCCAGGTCATCACCCAGCTCGGCGTCGGCGAAGCATTGGTCTCGACTCTGCAGGAAGGCGGCGTGCCGCTGCCGGTCGAGCGCGCGCTGGTCGTGCCGCCGTGCTGCCGCATCGGCACGATCACCGACGCCGAACGCGCGACGATCCGCTCGCGCTCGCCGGTCGGCGGAAAGTACGACACGCCGGTCGACCGCGAATCGGCTTTCGAGATTCTGACTCAACGAGCGGGCAATACGGTTGCGACGCCCGGCGCAGGCGATGCGGCCGGCAAAGGCGGCGCGCAACAATCTGCCGGCTCGGGCTGGGGCAAGGCGATCAGCGACGCCCTGCTCGGCAGCGGCCGCCGCCAAGGCATGATCGAGACGATGGCGAAGTCGGCGATCCGCAGCGGCAGCAGCCGCCTCGGCACCGCGCTCGTGCGCGGCGTGCTCGGCTCGCTGCTGAAGAAATAGCTCATGCCGCTTCTTGCGCCAATGCGTGTGCGTGCGCGCCTGGTCCTTTCTGCTTTGGCGATCGCGACATGAGCCGCTGGCGTCCGGCGCAAGCTGCTTCGACCGCGATCATCACCGCCGAAGGACAGGCCAGGCTCAAGGCCGAGCTCGACGAACTCTGGCGCGTACGCCGGCCCGAGGTGGTCAAGGCGCTCGCCGCGGCCGCGGCCGAAGGCGACCGCTCGGAGAATGCCGAATATACCTACCGCAAGAAACAGCTCGGCGAGATCGACCGGCGCGTGCGCTATCTATCGAAGCGCCTGCCCGAACTCAAAATCGCCGCGGAGAAACCCGGCGACTGCGGCGCGATCTATTTCGGCGCCTGGTTCGCGGTCGAAGACGACGACGGCCGCACCCAGCACCTGCGCATCGTCGGCCCCGACGAGACCGATGCGACGCTCGGCTGGATCAGCATCGATTCGCCGCTCGCGCGCGCAGCGCTGAAGAAACGCGTCGACGACGAATTCGAAGCGCCGCTACCGTCGGGCAGTCGGCGCTACGTCGTCACCGCGGTCGGCTACGATGCGCCGGACGACGCGCGCACGCGCCGTCCGTAACGCCACGATCGAGCCGCAACCTGATCACTGCGCGTCGAGCGCCACGTCGAGCAGGTAGCCCTTGCCGTCGGCACCGTCGCCTTCCGTGGTGAAGGCCAGACGCACGGACCGTCCCTCCTGCTGCGCATGCCAGACGGCACCGGCGGCATCCTTCTTCCATCCCGGCGCCTGCTCCATCCTCGCGGCGATCAGGGCCAACAGATCTTTCGGCTTCGTCGCCGCGCGCACGAGAATGCGTGCGCGCCACTGATCGCGGTCGCCGTAGGCGTAGCGATCCTCGAACTTCGCATCGGCAGGCCAGCGCACGTCGTTGAGATTCGGCAAGTAGCGGTCTGCGAGCAGGCTGCGCACGAAACCGCCTTCGGGCTTCCAGTCGTACTCCAGGCGCACCGCCGTGCTGCGCGCGACTTCGACGCCGCGCAGCCGCGCAACGACGTGCAAGGCGCCGTCGATGCCGGAGGCGAGGCCCGCGGCGGTAATCACCGTGCCGTTGTCGACCCAGCGCACGTCGCGGACCACATTCACCTTCGGAAAATCCTTGGCAAACTTGTCCAGATACGGCTTGAACGTGGTCGCCTTGAGTCCGTCGAGCACGCCGGACGCCGCTGCGATCGCAGCTCCGGTGCACACCGAGAGCACCGCTTTCGCGCCTTTCGTGCGCGCGCGGACGAATTCGAGAATGCGCGGGTCCTTGCTCGCGTCGCCGACATCGCCGCCCGGCACGAGCAGGACGTCGAACGCAGGCGCCGCGGCGAACGCGAGATCGGGCGTGACCTTGAGGCCCATCGCCGTGGTCACCGGCTTGCCGTCGACGCTGAGCGTGGTCACGCCGAACCCGGCTGCACCGAACACTTCGTACGGCCCGCTGAAATCGATGATCTGCACGCCGTCGAAGAGAACGATGCCGACCTGGATCTTCGGTTCGGTATGCGCCTCGTGCGCCGCGCGCGCGCTTGGGGCCGCCGAGAACATCAGCGCCACGCTCAGCAGCGATGCGCAAAAACGACTGAATGACATGAAAAATCCTTGAGGCTTGCGCACAAACGCGCGCAACTACGATGTCACATCCGCCGGCTTTGCGGCGGACAAGCAGCGCGCAGATTCGGCCATCGCGGCCGCTAAGGCGTGGCCGTGCCGAAGCGCTCGCGATACTGCAGCGGACGCACGCCGCATTGACGGACGAAGGCGCGCCGCAGGCTTTCCTCGGAAGTGAAGCCGCATTCGTCGGCGATGCGCTTGAGTCCTTTGCGCGTGTTCTCGAGCAGGCTCTTGGCCGCTTCGACGCGCAATTGCTCCAGATACTTTTGCGGCGTCGTGGCGAAAAGCGTGACGAAGCGGCGGCGGAAATGGCGCGGGCTCATGTGCATGCGCTCGGCCAAGGCATCGACATCGCGCGTGCGCCGCAGATCGGCACGCAGCCACAGCACGAGGTCGGCGAACGCATCGGGGGCATGCTGCGCGTCGAGCAGATTGCTGAACTGAGTTTGCCCGCCCGAGCGCTTGACCATCATGACCATGCGCTTGGCGACCTTGAGTGCGAGCGGCATGCCGAGGTCGGCGGCGACCATGGCCAGCGCCAGATCCATTCCTGCGGTGATGCCGGCCGAGGTCCAAACGCTGCCGTCCTGGACATAGATCGCATCCGGCACGACGCGCACGCCGGGATAGCGGCTGCGCAATTCGCCGACGTCGCGCCAATGCGTCGTCGCCTGGCGCCCGTCGAGAACGCCGGCCTCGGCGAGCAACAAGGCACCGCTGCAGATCGCGCCGATGCGCCGCACGCGCGCGGAAGAGGCCGCCACCCAGGCGACCAGGTCGGCGTCGGCACGCACTTGGTCGAGCGCATCGCCCATGCCGCCGCTGATCAGCACGGTGTCGACGTCCGCAGGCAGTTCGGCGTAGCCCAACTCCGCATGCAACGCGAGGCCGCAGGCCATGCCGACCGGGCCGCGCTGTGTACCGACGAAACGCAGGCGGTAAGGCGGTTCGCGTCCGGGCTCTTCTTCGAGCGCCTGCCGGCAGGCGAGCGCAAACACTTCCATCGGACCGGTCACGTCAAGCGACTGACCTCCCGGATACATCAACATTGCGATCGTGCGGCTCATCGGTTTCTTCGTGTCGTGCGCGCAGGCAGCGTCAATGCAGGACGGTCAGCGACGGATAGCTGCGCCCCGCACGGCGCGAGCGGAAGCACGGCGACGCCGCGTAGAACTCTTCGTCCGCATTACCGTCGTGCCAACCGACGATGCCGGACAGCGGCAGCGGCCGCAGTTCGAGTGGGTCGTTGAGCAGCGCGCCCGCACGGATGGCCGCGCCCAGGCGCTGCGGCATATTCGTGCACGGCGCGACCACGAGCGCCTTGCCGACCAGCAGCGTACCGGGCTTGAGTGAATGTTCGAGCAGCGCGTGACCGAACACGTCGATGCGGATACGCCCGTCGCGCCAGGCTTCGCGCTCGCGCCAGAACAAGCCATGCCAGTCGTGCGCGTCCCACAAACCGAGCAGGGCCGGATCGTCGACCTGCACGATGACACCGGCTTCGTCGAAATGAGTCAACGCATACTGAGCGCGGCTGCGGCGCTTCGCGCCGACGACGGCGATTTCGGCGACCTGGCGCGTATTGAGTGCCGATTTGATCGCCGGATAACGCAGCCAGATCAGCGCATTGAGCAGGTCATGCCAGTTTTCCGCGCGTGTCGCGACCTGGCCGCGTTCGGCGATACGCGATTCGTAGTGCAAACCGTCGCGCAGCAGTGCCGGCGTCTGCTCGGCGAACTGCGGCATCGCTGCGTCGCCGGCGCTCTGCGCATTTGCGCCGGCCGAAGCGATCTGCGCCACCGCCGGCCAGACCGGCCCCTGCAGCAGAGCGGAATACTCGCTCCAGGCGTCGAGTGGCGGACGGGAAAACACGAGCGGATCGACCGCTTCGCGCACCGGCGCGACGAAACGCATCGGCCAGATCAGCGCGCGAGGCGGCCGCCGAGGTCGTGTTCGTCGGCCGACTCGACGAGGACATCGACGAATTGTCCCGGCTTGAGCTTGTGGCCGTCGGCGATGTGCAGCAGGCCGTCGATCTCGGGCGCGTCGGCCGCGGTGCGCGCAATCGCGCCGTCCTTGCCGACCTGATCGACCAGCGCCTGCAGCGTGGTGCCGATCTTGTTGCGCAAGCGCGCCGCACTGATCTGCGCCTGCTTGGTCATGAAGCGCTCGAGGCGTTCCTGCTTGACCTCTTCGGGCACGGCGCCGGGCAGTTCGTTCGCCTTCGCCCCGTCCACCGGCGAATACGCGAACGCGCCGACGCGATCGAGCTGGGCCGTGTCGAGGAAGTCGAGCAGCTCCTCGAACTCGGCATCGGTCTCGCCCGGAAAGCCGACGATGAAGGTGCTGCGCAAGGTGATCTCGGGACAGGCCTTGCGCCACGCGAGCACGCGCTCCAACGTCTTCGCACTCGCCGCCGGGCGCTTCATCAGCTTGAGGATGCGCGGGCTCGAATGCTGAAACGGAATGTCGAGATACGGCAGGATCTTGCCGTCCGCCATCAAGGCAATCACTTCGTCGACGTGCGGATACGGATAGACGTAGTGCAGGCGCACCCAGGCGCCGAGGTCGCCGAGCGCGGCGCAGAGTTCGGTCATGCGCGTGCGCACCTTGCCGCTTTTCCACTCGCGTTCGGCGTACTTGAGATCGACGCCGTAGGCGCTGGTGTCCTGCGAGATCACGAGCAGCTCGCGCACCCCGCTCTTGACCAGCTTCTCGGCCTCGACGAGCACCTCGTCGACCGGGCGCGAAACGAGATCGCCGCGCATCGACGGTATGATGCAGAAGGTGCAGCGGTGATTGCAGCCCTCGGAAATCTTCAGATAAGCGTAGTGCTTCGGCGTCAACTTGATGCCGATGCCATCGTCCGCCGCTGCATGCTTGCGCTTGGCCGGCAGCAGGTCGATGTGCGGATCGTGCTTCGGCGGCAGTTGCGCGTGCACAGCGTTCATCACGCTCGCGTAGTCCTGCGGGCCCGAGATCGCGAGCACGTCGGGATGCGCTTCGCGGATCACCTCGGCGCGCTTGCCGAGGCAGCCGGTGACGATGACCTTGCCGTTTTCTTCGAGCGCTTCGCCGATCGCATCGAGCGATTCCTGCACCGCGGCGTCGATGAAGCCGCAGGTGTTGACGACGACGACGTCGGCCGCGTCGTAACTCGGCACGATCTCGTAGCCCTCGACGCGGAGCTGGGTAAGGATGCGTTCGGAATCGACCAGCGCCTTGGGGCAACCGAGGCTGACGAAACCGACTTTTTGCGAACGTGCGGGCATGGCTTTTGGCTGTACGGAGATTTACCGATTATACTAGGGAAATTTTTCGCCTAGGTCGGTTATCCGTTCCATCAGGCGAGCCACGGGCGGAAAACGGCGATCGGATCGCCTCCGCCTCTCCCGCTTGATGCTTCCGGAACCCTCATGGGGCGATTGCGAATGGACTCAATTTGGATTCGGCGTGCCGGTTTCCGCGCCGCGCCGCGCTTCTCGCTTGCCGCGATCGGCAACACGGGACGGCTGCTGTTCGCGGCCGCGGCGCTCTTCGCCGCCGACGTCACTCGCGCCGTCGAGGCGCTTCCGCGCGCGCAGGCGATCACCACCGCCAAGCAGCTTGCCGCAGGGATGGACGAAACCCTGCACGTGCTGCCGCGCATCGCCTATCAGATCGCCGGCCTGCGCGGCCGCATCGAGGCCGAGCGCCGCCTCGCCCTCCTCTATGCCGCCCTGTCCTCCGACGAGCTGTCGAACCGCGAATGGCGGTCGATGGGCGACGACGCGCTGATTGCGGGTGACACGCATGCACACGGCACCGCACTGATCGCGCGCATCGAAACCGTGCTCGCCAACGGCGACTACGCGCACGGGCAGCAGATCAGCGACGAGTTGGCCCAACTCGCCCGGTCGGCGCACGACGACCGGCTTGCCGCCGCGGCCGAGGAATATCAGGGCGTGCTCGACCGCCGTCGCGGGCGCGTCGACACCGCGCTCGAGCACCAGACCAAGGCGCTCGCCCTGCGCCGCAAGCTCGGCGACCGCGCCGGCGAAGCCGCCGCGCTGACCAACCTCGGCACGGTCGCGCGCGATCGCGGCGAATTCGCCCAGTGTCTCGACTATTTCCTCCAGGCGCTCGCGATCCGCGAACGCATCGACGTGCGCCTCGACGTCGCCTACCGCAATGTCGCCCTGCTCTACCGCGAACTCGACGACCGGCAGACCACGCAGGGCTATTTCAACAAGGCCGTGCAGGCGGCGACGCGCTACGCACAGCCCGGGTTCTACGCCTCCGTGCAAGGTTCCTACGCCGGCTTTCTCAACGACGACCGCGAATACACCGCGGCGCTCAGCGCGGCGAGCGAGGCGCTCGCGATCGGCGAAGCGCTCGGCAATCGTCCGTCGATCGGCTTCGAGCATCTCGAAGTCGGC
Source organism: Rudaea sp. 3F27F6 (assembly GCF_005503555.1). Taxonomy (GTDB): domain Bacteria; phylum Pseudomonadota; class Gammaproteobacteria; order Xanthomonadales; family Rhodanobacteraceae; genus Rudaea. The sequence continues at coordinate 391,534 of NZ_SCNG01000005.1, read as the reverse complement.
CGCGCCCTGCTCGGCCTGCGCCGTGCCGACGAGGCAGCGCCGCATTTCGACGCGGCGCTCACGATCGGGCGCGAGATCGACCAGCGCGAACTGATCTCGCGCAGCGAACTGTCGCTGGCCGAGATCGCCCTGTCGCACGGCGATACCGCGCAGACGCATCGCCTGCTCGACGACGTCTCGCCGCGGCTCAATTCCGCCGGCCTCAAACCCTATCTCGCCCAGGCCTACCAGTTGCGCGACCGTCTCGCCGAAGCCGAAAACGACATGGCCACCGCACACGATTTCGGCCACCGCTACGCCGCACTGCGCGAGGAACTGCTCGGCGTGCGTTCCTCGCGCCTGCTCGCGGCGATCGAGATACGCAAGGTGCGCGAGCAGAGTGAACAGCAGCTCGAACTCGCCGAACGCACCAATGAACTGCAGGGCGAGCGTTTGGAGCGCGGCCGCTGGGAGCGCTACTACGGCATCGCCGCGCTGGCCGCCATGCTGATCATGCTGGCGACCTTTGTCACCCTGCTGATCCGTCTCAAACGCCTCAACCTGACCCTGGCCGCGCGCAACGAGTTGTTCGACAAACAGCACTCGGCGCTGACCCAGGCCAACTACCAGCTCGAACGCCAGACCCGCTCGCTCTACCAGGCCACGATCACCGACGCGCTGACCGGCGTGCACAGCCGCTCGCACATGCTCGGCGAGCTTGCCAAGCTGCTCGCCGAATGCAAATCGCGGCGCCACGACCTGACCGTGCTGCTGATCGACTTCGATCACTTCAAACTGGTCAACGACCGCTACGGCCACCTCGCCGGCGACCGCTTCCTGATCAAGGCGGCGCGCATCATCCGCAACGAACTCGGCAAGGACTGCCTGTTCGGCCGTTTCGGCGGCGAGGAATTCATCGTCGCGTTCCCGAATCGCGACGAGCGCGCCAGCGCCAGCCTCGCCGAACGCCTGCGCCGCGCGGTCGCCGAACGCATGGCCGGCACCGATCCGCCGACGACGATCAGCATCGGCGCCGCAATGCTCGGCAGGATGCCGCACGCCGACGCGATCGACCAACTCATCGACGCCGCCGACCGCGCGCTCTATGCGGCGAAGCAGGCCGGGCGCAACCAGGTGCAGGGCTTCAAGCGCGCTTGACTTTGCCTGTCCGGGATTTAGGCTGCAGCGATACCGGCAGCAGGACAGACGATGGGCGAAACGATCCAGATCGGCACCACGCGCACGCAGTGCATCAGCGCTTACGTCGCCAGGCCGGACGGCGTGCCCAAGGGCGGCCTCGTCGTCGTGCAGGAAATCTTCGGTGTCAATGCGCATATGCGCAGCGTCGCCGATCGCTTCGCCGCGCAGGGCTACGTCGCCATCGCGCCGGCGTTCTTCGATCACATCGAACACGGCGTCGCCCTCGACTACGATCCGGCAAGCTGGACGCGCGCGCGCGAACTCGTCGCCGCGACGCCGTTCGAGCGCGTGCTCGAAGACGTCGCCAGCGCCGCCGCGTCGATTGCATCGAGCGGAAAGATCGGCGTGGTCGGCTATTGCTGGGGCGGCACGGTCGCGATGCTGTCGGCAATGCGTCTCGGCCTGCCCGCGGTCAGCTATTACGGCTCGCGCAATGTGAACTTCCTCCACGAACCGCTGCACGCAGCGGCGATCTTCCATTTCGGCGAGCGCGACAAATCGATTCCTCCCGAAGCGATCGCACGCCATCGCAGCGAACTGCATTTCGCCGACACGATGCCGGCTGCGCAGCGCGAACTCGAAATCTACACCTACCCCGCCGATCACGCCTTCAACCGCGATGCGACCGCATCGAGCTACGACGCGGCCAGCGCCGCGCTCGCGCTTGAACGCACACTCGCCTTCTTCGCCCGCCATCTCGGCGACGCACAATGACCGCCGAATTCGTGCTGCATAAGCAACTGGCCGCGGATACGCACCCGCTGCTCGATCTCGAACTGTCACGCGTGCTGCTGATGGACGACGCGCGTTTCCCTTGGCTGATCCTCGTGCCGCGGCGCGACGGCGCGCGCGACTGGATCGATCTGGCGCACGCCGAGCAGCATCGTCTGCTCGACGAAGTAGAGGTCTGCTCGCGTGCGCTGCGCGCGGTCGTGCGGCCCGACAAGCTCAACGTCGCCGCGCTCGGCAACATCGTGCCGCAACTGCACGTGCACGTCGTCGCGCGCCACGCCGGCGACGCCGCGTGGCCGAAGCCGGTCTGGGGCGTCGGCGAACGTGTGCCTTACGCGACCGACGCGCTCTCCGCGCGCAGCAAGGAACTGCTCGCGCAACTCACGGGCAACGCCGTTCGATGAGCGACGTCGGGATCGAATGGCTCGGCGATCGCGCCCTGCTGTTGCGCCTCGGCAGCGGCATCGACGCCGCACTCAATGCGCGCACCCATGCGGCGGCGGAGACCGTGCGCGCGGCCGCGCTGCCCGGTGTGACCGACATCGTGCCGGCTTACGCGAGCGTCGCCGTGCATTACGACCCGCTTGCCTGGAACGATGCGGAATCCGCGTTGCCGCCCGGCGAGCGTCTCGCCGAACGCCTGCTCGCGCTGCTGCGCTCTTCTTCTGCGGCGACCGCGAACGACTCCATCGCGGCGGAAGACTCCGCGGTCGAAATTCCGGTCTGCTACGGCGGCGACGAAGGCCCCGATCTCGGCGAGGTCGCGCTGCTTGCGCGACTCGACGAGGCCGGCGTCATCACGCGCCACGCCGCCGGCGACTATCGCGTCGCCATGCTCGGCTTCGCACCGGGCTTTCCGTATCTGCTCGGGCTCGATCCGGCCCTGCACACGCCGCGCCGCGCGAGCCCGCGTAGGCGCGTGCCGGCAGGTTCGGTCGCAATCGGCGGCGCGCAGACCGGCATCTATCCGCGCGAACTGCCGGGCGGCTGGCAGATCATCGGGCGCACGCCGCTGACTCTGTTCGACACCTCGCGCGACCCGGCCGCCCTGCTTACGCCGGGACGGCGCGTGCGTTTCCGCGCGATCGACGCCGACGAATTCGCCCGACTGCAGGCACATGGTTAACTCGCCGCCCGCATCTCGTGCAGACGCGAAGCCGATCCCGGTCCGTACGCGCGGTGCCGCAAACAACGTCGCCGGCCGCCACCCATCGCACCGCCGAGCAAGACGCTTCTCGCGATGAGCCTGCGCGTTCTCTCGCCCGGCTTGCTCAGCACCGTGCAGGATGGCGGACGCCACGGATTCGCTGCGATCGGCGTCGGCGCCGCCGGCGCGATGGATCCTGTATCGCTCAGGCTTGCCAACCTGCTGGTCGGCAATGCACAGGACGCCGCCGCACTCGAAATCACTTTGCGCGGCCCGCGCCTGCAATGCAAAACGGATCTGCTGATCGCCCTCGCCGGCGCGGAAATCGACGCGCGCTGCGGCGGTGAAACCGTGCCGCTCTGGCGGCCCGTCCTGCTGCGCGCAGGCAGCGAACTGAATCTCGGCGGCATGCGCCGCGGCGCGCGCGCGTACCTCGCAGTCGCCGGCGGCATCCACCTGCCCGCGGTGCTCGGCAGCCGCGCGAGCGACGTCAACGCCGGACTCGGGCCGCTGCCGCGCCCACTCGCTGCCGGCGACAGCTTGGCGTGCGCGCCGGCACCGCGTTCGCTTTGCGGCGATTTGTGGAAACGCCTCGAATCGGCTTCAGTCGACGAAGGCACCGACAAGCAGAATGTCTTTTCGACAAACTGGTCACTCGATCCGCGCGCCTGGTTCGACGTCGATACCGCTCACCCGATCCGCGCGATTGCCGGCACGCACTTCGAGCGTCTCGACGGCGATTCGCAGCGCGCCCTGTTCGGCGCCGAATTCCGCATCGGCGTCGACTCGAACCGCGTCGGCTATCGTCTTGAAGACGTAGCGATTGCACTCGCTGCGCCGATCGAACTCGTCTCCGAAGGCGTCGCGCCCGGAACCGTGCAACTGCCGCCCGGCGGCGTGCCGATCGCGCTGACCGCCGAGGCGCCGCCGACCGGCGGTTATCCGCGCATCGCCCAGGTCATCGCGATCGACCTGCCGCGACTCGCCCAGCGCAGACCCGGCGACCGCGTGCGCTTCGCCGAGACCGACATTGCCGATGCACAGATGCGCTATCTTGAGCGCGAGCACGCGCTCGCGCGCCTCGCCGAACATGTGCATTGGCGTTTGCGTCAGAGCTGGTAGAGCATTGGCCACGAATTACGCGGATGAACACGGATAAAAACAGCACAGACATGAGCGAGTCCGACAAAACCGATTTGCCGTTTCGCAATCCATGTTCATTCCCATGATCCGAGACAAAAGAGATTCTTAATCCTATGGTCATCGATCTCAACTGCGACATGGGCGAATCGTTCGGCGCCTGGACGATGGGCGACGACGCCGGCGTGATGCCCTGGGTCAGCTCGGTCAACATCGCCTGCGGTTTTCATGCCGGCGACTTCATGACCATGCAGCGCACCGTGATCCTCGCCGCCGAACATCGCGTCGCGATCGGTGCGCACGTGTCCCTGCCCGACCTGCAGGGTTTCGGCCGGCGCGAGATGGCGATCTCTCCGGTCGAAGCGCACGCGGCGACGCTCTACCAGATCGGCGCACTCGCCGCCTTCGTGCGCGCGCAGGGCCTGCGTCTGCACCACGTCAAACCGCACGGCGCGCTCTACAACATGGCGGCGAAAGACGCCAAGCTCGCCGAGGCGATCGCCAACGCGGTGCGCGATTTCGATCCGCAACTGATTCTCGTCGGTCTCGCCGGCAGCGCTCTGCCGCACGCGGGCGCACAACTCGGCCTCGTCGTCGCCCACGAAGCCTTCGCCGACCGCCGCTACCGCGCAGACGGCTCCCTCACCCCGCGTCGCGAAGAAGGCGCCGTGATCCACGACGTCGACGCCGCCGTCACCCAGGCCGTGCAAATCGCGACGGAAGGAAAGGCACACACACGCGACAATCAACTCGTCGACATCCGCGCCGACACCCTCTGTGTTCACGGCGACCGCGCCGACGCGGCGACATTTGCGCAACGCTTGAACGAAGCACTGAACAAAGCCGGAGTCGGTATTGGCCGCATTGCCGCGTAGAAAAACAACTAGAGCGAACAATGCCCTTTGCCTTTGCTCCGGCTCGTGATCCCAAATCCCCGTCAGCCGCGGCGAGGCCATGACGGATCAGCCCACAGGGGCCGCGCGAGGGATCGCGCGGCGTTTGCGAATGTACATGGACGTACATCGAAGCAAACCCCGGCATGGCCTCGCGGACCCGAAGCGCGTAGCGCGAAGGGCGCGGCTCCCGGGGCGGCGTTTCTTTGGTTACTTTCTTGTCGCTGTAGACAAGAAAGTGACCCGCTCGTCCGTAGGACGAGTGGAAGCCTTTGCTCTAAACAACAGAGAACGAAAGTAAAGTCGCTGGATTCCCGCTAAGAGCATGCGGGAATGACAAGCAAAAAAGCAAAAGCCGGGCACAATGAATCGCGCTCCTACGAACAAAACGATCTGTTCGAAAATCACGGGCAGAGAAAAAAACTGATGACGGGCTTAGCAGCAATCCCAAGCCCAGCTGCCAGCGAAGTAATAAAACGGGAGGACATAAGAGTGAACTACTGGCCGTTAATCGGCGTCGCCGTCGTCATCGTCGGATTCGCGCTCAAGCGCAATCCGGTGCTCGTCGTGATCGCCGCGGGCGTGGCGAGCGCGCTTGCCGCGGGTATGGGCTTCGACGACCTGCTCGCGCTGATCGGCGACTCCTTCGTCAGCAATCGCGCCCTGCTGCTGTTCGTGCTCACGCTGCCCGCGATCGGCCTGCTCGAACGCTACGGTCTGCGCGAGCGCGCGCAGGCATGGATCGCCTCATTCCGCAAACTCTCGCTCGCGCGCCTGCTGATCGCCTATCTCGGCGCGCGCCAGTTGCTCTCGATGCTCGGTCTGTTCGACCTTGCCGGCCACGCACAAACCGTGCGCCCGCTGATCGCGCCGATGAGTGAGGCCGCGGCCAAGAACGACGGCATCGAACTCGACGCCGACGAACGCGAACGCGTGCACGCACTTGCCGCGGCGACCGATAACGTCGGCCGCTTTTTCGGCGAAGACGTTTTTCTCGCCTTCGGTGCGGTGCTGCTGATCCAGGGCTTCTATGCGCGCAACGGTATTCAGCTCGATCCGCTCGCGATCGCACTGTGGGCCTTGCCCACGGCGATCGCCGCCTTCGTGATCCACGCGCTGCGCATCTGCTGGGTGCAGCGCACTCTCGTCGACCGGCAACGGCGGAAAAACCCGTCGCATGATTCGCGCGATAGGAGAGGATCGCAAAATCAGCCGACACGAGGTGACGCCGCGTGATCAAGCTCCAATACGTTTACTGGCTGATCGGCGCCTTCCTCGCGCTCTGCGCGATCTACAACCTGCGCGAGCGGCGCTGGTCGATGGGCGCGTTCTGGGCCGTGCTCGCTTGCGCTTTCGTCTTCGGCGATGCGATCCAGGCCGCGAGTGTGGCGCATACGCGCTGGCCGGCGCAGTTGATGGGCGTCGGCGTGATCGCGCTCGGCCTGCTCGCGGCCAGCGGCACGATGCAGAAGCAAGGCTCGACCGAAACGGAGCGGCGCGACTCCGCCACGCGTCTCGGCAACAAGCTGTTCCTGCCGGCGCTGACGATTCCGTTCGCAACGATCGTGTTCGTGCTCGCCCTGCCGCATATCCCCTGGCACGGCTCACCGCTCGTCGAACCGGCGCAGGCGACCCTCGTTTCGCTCGCCCTGGCCTGCGTGATCGCCGCGGCCGCCGCGCTGCGCACGACGCGCGCACCCGCATCGCAAGCGCTCGCCGAAGGCCGCCGCCTGCTCGATACGCTCGGCTGCGTCGCCCTTCTGCCGATGGTGCTCGCCACGCTCGGCAGCGTGTTCGCGGCGACCGGCGTCGGCGATGCGGTCGCCTCGATCGTCGGCATGTTCATTCCGACCGACTCGGCGCTCGCCTGCCTGCTCGCGTTCGCCTTCGGCATGGTCCTGTTCGCGATGATCATGGGCAACGCGTTCGCCGCGTTCCCGGTGATGATGGCCGGCATCGGCCTGCCGCTGCTGATCCACAAGCACGGGGCCGCGCCGGCCGTGCTCGGCTCGCTCGGCATGTTGACCGGCTATTGCGGTACGCTGCTCACGCCGATGGCGGCGAATTTCAATATCGTGCCGGCGGTGTTGCTCGAACTGCGCGACCAGTATGCGGTGATCCGCGCGCAGACGCCGACCGCACTCGTCCTGCTGGTCGTCAACGTGATCCTGATGGCGGTACTGATCTTCCGATGAAATCCACGAAAGGCAAAACCGCGGCGCCGGTCGCGCTGCTGACCGGCTTCGATCCGTTCGACGGCGAGACGTCGAATCCCTCGCTCGAAATCGCGCGTTCGCTCGACGGCGAGACGATCGCCGGACACAAAGTCGTCGGCGCCATGCTGCCGACCGAATTCGCACGTTCGCTACCGGCGCTCGATGTGCTGCTGCGCAAACATCGCCCCGCGCTTGTGATTGCCCTGGGCCAGGCCGGCGGGCGTGACGGCATTTCGCTCGAACGTATCGCGGTCAATCTGATCGATGCGCGCATTCCCGACAATGCCGGCGAGCAACCGGTCGATGTGCGCATTGTGGAAAATGCGGCAAATGCGTACTTTTCCACTCTGCCGGTCAAAGCGATGCTCAGTGCGCTGCGCGCGGCGCGGATTCCCGCCTCGCTGTCGCAGACCGCCGGGGCCTTCGTCTGCAACCACGTGTTCTACGGCCTTATGCACCGCCTATCGCGCGCGCGCCGGAAAGTGCGCGGCGGTTTTATCCATGTGCCCTTTCTGCCCGAGCAGGCGACGAAGCACTCCGGTGCGCCGAGCCTGCCGTTGGCAACGATGACTGCCGCGATGCGCCTGTGCCTCGAAGTCGCGCTGACGACGCGCGAAGACCAGCACTACGCGGCAGGATCGACTTGCTGAAGTTCGGCGGGCGACCGGCGCGTTTCCGCACCGGCCGCCCCCCGTCCCGAAGTTCCGCGCCACTCAGCCCAGCCCCCCTGACGGAGCCGAAGCGTGCGGAGTCGGTTCATTGCAGCTGCTCGAGGACCGGATCGCGCTCGATCTTGTAGATCTTCGGCTGCTGCGGTGTGGCCGCCTTGCGCAGCTTGAGCTGCGTGTTGGCTTGCTGGCAGGCGTTGCCTCCGTTGACGAAGACGCCGCCCTGGTCGCACTTCCATTCGTAGAAATTGGCGATGCCGCCGGCGAGCTGCAGGCTGTAGTCGGTGCTCAGCGCCGCCGCGTCGAACGGCGTGCCCGCCATGAGGTTCTGGAACCAGCGCATCCATTCCTTCGAACCGACCGGCGGCACTTTTTCGGGTGCCTGGAAGGTCGGATTCATCGGTGACAACTGCGGACTCTCGGCGGTCAAGTGACAGCTCATACAGGCGCTGACCGGGTTGTCGACGGGGCCGTCGAGGCGACCGTTCCAGCCCAGATGTGTCGGCGGCAGTTCCTTGGTGTTGGCATTGATCGCGGTCTGCTTGAGATCCGGATTGATCTTGGTGACCACGGGCTGCTTGTTGGTGTAGCTGTCGCCGGTGTCTTCGGGATCGTTGCCCCACTGCACGCCGACCGGCACCAAGTTGTCCCAGCCGGGCTTGCCGGTCATCGCGCCGTTGTATTGGAACGTGCCGAAGATCCAGCCTGTGCCCGGAATGCGCGAGTCGCGCACGGCGAAGTCCATCTGGATCAGGGCGACGTTCTTGATCGTGCGATTCGCCGAATGGAACGTGTCGGTGATATAGCCCCGCCAGAGAACGGGGTTGACCAGGAACGGCACCTGCGCCAGATCGATGTCGGCGAACAACGCCTTGCAGACGACGGTGCCGTCATGGAAGCTTTTCGGCGTCGTGGTGTACGAAGGATCGGGATTCTGCGGATTCTTCCAGACCTCACCGAAGGTATAGCCGCCGACGTCGTTGTAGATGCCGACCGCATAGGTCTGTCCGGTCGCCACCTGGGTCGGCGCGAGCTGCTTGGTCTGGATCTGCGCTTCCTTGGTCAGCCCGTGGATGCCCTCGCGCCCGAGCGGCCCGTAGTGCTGCCACGGCGCGTGGTACCAGTGCCGCACCGGATTCTTCTGCACGACCCAGTCGTTTTCCACGTTGCCTTCCAGGCAGTACTTTCCGACCGCGGCGGTATAGGTGCGCCAGGTCTCGAAGTTGTTGCTGAGCGGGCTCGGCAGCAGTTTGAAGAACGCAGGCAGCGGCGCAGCGGGTAGCTGTTTCGGGTAGTTCTGGCTGAGTTCGAACAGCGTACCTTTGAAATCGGTCGACGGCGGCGCGTAGCCGAAATCCGGAAACGTGCCGGCCGAAACGCTGCCGGCGAACGCCAGAGAAACGCCGAAACAGATTGCGGAAACCGCCTTTCTCTCGAATTGACCCATGACCTTCTCCCGTCGGTGGACCTTCAACGAACCGGCACGCTTGCGCGCCCGGACCTGCGCTTCACGTGCCGAAGTGGGCGACGTTGTTCTGGAACATCGCGACATCGGTGGCCCGCGCATATTCGACGTAGTCGACGTAGAGCAGGTTGGGAATGCAGTCGTGCTGGTTCGGCACCTTCAAACCGGCCATGACCGCGCCGAGGTTGCGGTTCGCTTCCTTGGAGTACAGCCAGACCGCGGTGATCGGCGTCAGCGTCCACGACAGCAGGAACTGGTCGCACGGCAGATTCGGATCGACCTTGCATTTGCCGTTGTAGTTGGCGAACTTGGTCAACTGGTCGTTCTTCATCTTTTCGTAGTCGGTGGTGTTCGCGTATTGGTCGAACACGCGCAGATCTCCCTGCGCCGCCGTCGGCGATTCCCAGTCGCGATACACCCAGATGCCCCTCGCCGGATTTCTTACCGGGAAGTCGCCGTCGCAGACGGCGAGGACCGTGGCGGTGCGGGCCAGGTAACTGCCCAGGCTGACGTCGGCCAAACGCTGGCCCTCGGGCAAGGTCCTGTAGAGCCAGCGCTCGAGATAGTGCTGGATCATCTGCGTCATCTTCTTGTAAATCGCGTCATCGATGTCCTTGTAGTGCGAGAACTTCAAGATGACGAGTTCGCGATGACCCTCTTCAAGGAAACGCCGGATGTCTTCCAGCACCACGAAAAGCTTCGGCCCCTTGATGAGTGCGGAGCCGTGATAGAGGTAGAAATCGGAACCGTCCCAGAGCGGGCGCAGATCGAAATAGCGGATGCCGTTAGAGAGCTGGCCGTGGAGATCGAGATCCTGGGTCTTGCCGAACAGATTGAAACTGTCGCCGAGATACATGCCCGCGTCGTGCGAGGCGCCGACGGTCAGCGTCGACAGCGTCTTGTCCTGCAGTGCGGCGAGGTTGTCCTGCATCCAGCTCGCACGATCGACGATCAGCGAAGTCGACGACCACAGCGTGGCGAAGTTCTCCGACTGATGGGTCTGGATTGCCATATTGCTCGCGCATGCGACCGAGGGCGTCGCGCCGTCGTCGAAATTGACCGCGCCGCCGACCCAGTCGATGCGGTCGCCGTTGATCTTGCCGAAACGCTGCCAGAGCGTGCCGGCCGCCTGGGACTGATGCACTTCGATCACGTTGCCGTCGTCGGTGACCGCGACCGACGGAGAGGCGCCGGTGTCGTAGTGCAGCGAAGGCCCCCAACTGATCGAATTGCCGTTGACGCGGCCCACGTGATACCACAGGCCGTTGTTCCATTCGGACTTATGCACTTCGACCACGATGCCGTGACTGTTGATCGCGATGCTCGGCGTGCCGCCGCTGTCGTAGCGCTGGCTGCCGGCCCAGTTCACCGAGTCGCCGTTGAGCCTGCCCACGTGGTACCAGAGTCCCGAGTTCCATTCCGACTCGTGGACTTCGACAACGACCCCGGCGTCGTTCATGGCGACCCGGGGCCTGACGCCCGAGTCGTACTTACGACTCGTTCCCCAATGAATCTGCGTGCCGGTGACCGTGCCGACGCGGTACCAGAGTCCCGAATTCCATTCGGACTTGTGCACTTCGACCACCCTGTTCTGGCGATTGACGGCGACGCTCGGCGTCACGCCGCTGTCGTACTCGACGCTGCGGCTCCAGTTGACGTTCATCTTGTCGATGCTGCCGACGTGATACCAGAGCTTGTCGAACGCCTGCGACTTGTGCACCTCCACGATCGTGCCGCTGCCGCTCATCGCGACCTGAGTCTGCACGCCGTCGTCGTATTTGAGTGCCAACCCAAAGAATACGTTTTTCATGGTTGTGCGTTCCGACTAAGGAAAGGGTTCAGCGCGCATGACCCAGATCGATTTGGGCCTCAATGAATACTTTTCTGTATCCGGTTCTTGCCGACGATTTCTCAGCCGAGGCCTTTGTCGATCGCCGTGGCGTAGGCGCCCGGCGTGTAGCTTGGATTGGTGGATTCCCCCTGCCAGATGGCCCCGCTGTTCCACAGGAAGCCGCCGGCGATACCGCTGTTCTTCAAACCTGAAAACGTGCTTTGGATCTGCGCGGGCGTCAGACCGTCCGGAAACACCGCAAAGCCCGGCACGATGAACGCCTTCGGATCGGTCACGCCCGTCTCGCCGGCCATGGCGACGGCTTGTGCCCAGTCCTGCGGCTGGTTGCCCGAGCCGCCCGCATAACATTGCAGATTGAACCAGCGCACCGGCTGCATCCGGTTGTTCTTTTTGTAGACTTTCTGCAGGCAATCGACCCACCAGTCCGCCGCCGTGTAGGGGCAGTACGTGGCGAACAGACCGCGTGCGGCCACGTCCAAGGTCAGATCGACGATCTTGTTGCCATCGTCCTGCGAGTAATCGCCTTCGTAGTCGAAATCGACGCCGGTAATGCCGAACGTGGACTTCAGCATCGCCAGGTTTTTCTTCACCGCGTTGCGCGCCGCGTACCAATTGTAGAAATCGCTGGTCGTGCCCCAGGCACCGACCGAAATCAGCAATTCGCGAACGCTGCCGCCGTGCAATAGCGCAGACACCAATTTCGGGAAATCTGGATTGATGCCCTTACTCGGATTGGTGCTGTAGACGACATTGCCGTCGATGACGAAGGGCGAATCGTTGAGATAAAAATCGCCGCCTTCGTGAATATGTATGGACCAGAGCAGTACGCTGGTGACACCTTTATTCAGCTGCTGAATCTGCGTCTCGTAAGGCACCGGCGGGCTCGGATAACCGTCCTGAAAAAGACCGTTACCGTAAATGACGATCGGGCGGCTCGTGGTGCTCATGAGATCTCCATGAAGGAACGGAGCGATTCACTCCGACCCGAGCACTTTCGCTTTTGCCCAATCCATTGACGATGGCCGAACGTCTCAATTGCGGACACCGAATCTCAAAACCACGACGGCGTCACCGAAACTCTGCAAAGAAAAATTTCTGGCGCGGATTCGAAAACACCTTCGATGACGGGAAACGCTGCGTCCTCAATTGAGACTTCTCGCCATGTCCGGCGTGGCGCCGCGTTCGCATAATCCTGGCGCGCAGGAAGGCAACCGGATTACGGAGATCGGCCCATGCCTTCGGCAATCCGTCGCCTGCCGTCACGAGCCCGGCGATTCGCCCATCGATCATCGGGAAAGCAGCATGGCGAGCGAGAAGAGAACCGAAGTCAATTCGCATGTCTGCGCCGCTCCGAACGCGGCTTCGAATGTGACTTGCGTCCGCAATGCCAGGCCGATAGGAAATCCCGTCGAAAGCAGGGTCCACAGCGTTTCAGGCGCGGAGCCCGACGGCGTGCCGACCTTGCTCGATCCTCGACCGGCCGAAGCGACGCCGCGTCGCAGTCGCTTCGGTTTCTACGGCCGCCTTGCTCTAGCCGAAACTCGCGCCGCTCAAGCCCGCTTCACGCACGAACAGCATCGTGCGCAGTTGGCCGGCCGTGCTGCCGAACGCCGCCTTGAAGCTGCGATTGAAATGACGCAAGCATTCGAACCCGCACTCGAGCGCGATCGAACTGATCGGAACGCGCGGCGCCGCAACGGAAAACCGCGCGCAGACCTGTTCGAGACGCACTTGGCGGATAAAGCCGGACACCGTCAGCCCGCGCGCCTGGAAGGCCCGGTACAGCGTGGCGCGCGAGCAGCGCAGGTTGCGCGCGATCTGGGCGGGGTCGAGCGTCGGGTCCTGGTAATTGCGTTCGACCCAACGGCATGCCGCATCGAAGACGGTTTCCAGCAGCAGACTTGCCTCGACATTAGGCGCGCCGGCTAATTCGAAAACCGAATTTTTTTGTGATTGATTTAACGAAAACGAATCCGTGGAAATGTGATCGATCGTAGTCATGGCAATCTCACTGACATTGCTGATTACGGATTGGCTCGCCAATCCCCTTGGCGCGCCGCCGGCAGGCCATCGGCCAGTCGTCGCGCGGTCAGTGCGTTATTCCTGTTTATTGCCAATTCGACCTTCCGGAAACCTTACGATTGGCAATCTATTGAGTTTTATCGCAAAACCCCACAGCATTCGAAGTCTGGAACAGGGGAATCACGGGGACTTGCGATGAACGCTGCGGCGAAGCCTTCCCGTTTCCGTTTGGGCGAATGGCTGATCGCTCCGCAGGAGTGCCGCATCGACGGCGCCGGCGCGAGTCAATCCATCGAACCCAAACTGATGGACGTGCTCGTGTTCCTCTGCGAGCGCGCCGGCGAGGTGGTCAGCGCCGAAGAATTGCTGATCGCGCTCTGGCGCGGCTCGTTCTACGGCGACAACCCGGTGCACAAGAGCATCGCCCAGTTACGCCGCATCCTCGGCGACAGCGCGACCCAGCCGCGCTACATCGCCACCATCCGCAAACGCGGCTATCGCGTCACCGCGCCGGTGACGTTCATGGACGACTATGCCGCGGCGCCGACGCACATCGCGACGTGGACCGAAGGCAATCCTTATCCCGGCCTCGCCGCGTTCGACGCCGACCGTCGTGCGGTTTTCTATGGCCGCAGCCAGGCGCAGGCGGCCGTGCTGTCGCGCCTGCAATCGCGCCTCGCCGAGAACCGCGGCTTCGTGCTGATCTTGGGCCCGAGCGGTTCTGGCAAGACCTCGCTGCTGCAAGCCGGCGTCGTTCCGCTTTTGACTCAGGCGCACGGCTTCGACGGCACCCAGGCGCTCGCCGTGGCGCGCATCGAACCGACCCATGTCGCGGCCGACCCTTTCGCCGCGCTGGCCGAAGCGATGCTGCAGTGGCGCATCGGCGGCGAACCGTTGTTCCACGAAACGGAAAGAGAGTGGATCGCCACTTCGCTGTTGCAAGATCCGCCCACCCTGTTCGCCAGCCTCGACGATCGCCTGCTGCGCCGCGCGGATTTCCAGGCCGCCGAACAGCGCCGGCCGGTCCTGCTGCTCGTGCTCGATCAGATGGAGCGGACCTTCGCGCAGAAGGACGACGCCGTCGCTGCGCTCGGCACCTTGTTCGGCTGCCTGGCCAACTTGCTGGCAACCGGCCACGTCGCCGCACTGGCCGCGTGCCGCAACGACTTCTATCCGAATCTGGTGCGCGTGCCGGCGCTCGTGAACTTGAAAGCCGAAGACGGCCAGTTCGACTTGGCGCCTCTTTCGTCGGGCGAAGTTGCGCAGATCATCCGCGTTCCGGCGCAGGCGGCCGGCCTGAGTTTCGAGCAGGACCGCGAAACCGGCCTGCGCCTCGACGACATTCTGCGCGACGCCGCTGCGCAGCATCCGCAGTCCCTGCCCTTGCTCCAGCACACTTTGTCGGTGCTCTACGAGAAGCGCACGGCAACCGGGATGCTGACTCTCGCCGCGTACCACGAGGTCGGCGGCCTCGCCGGCTCGCTCGCGCGTCATGCCGAACAGGCTTTCGCCCAGCTCACCGACGCCTCGCAGCGCCATCTGCCCGAACTTCTGCGCAGAATGGTTTCGATCGAGGAGGACGACCGCTCCCCGGTCGGCCAGCCGGTGCTGTGGTCGCAGATCGACGACGCCGATACGCAGGCGCTCGTTCGCGGCCTCGTCGACCAGCGTCTCTTCACCAGCGTGCTGCTCGGCGATGCGCCCGCGTTCGCCGTGGCGCACGAATCGCTATTCAACCAATGGCCGCGCATCCAGCAGTGGATCACCGAGAACCAGCGCCTGCTGCTCGTGCGCGCCCGCGTGGCGCAAGCGCAGCGCCGCTGGAGCAGCGAAGGCGAACGCCAGGATTTCCTTCTGCCGGCCGGCAGCCAGCTCGACGACGCCTCGCGTCTTGCATCCGGCTCCGCGCTGTCGTTGTCGCCCGAACAGCGCCGCTTTATCGACGCGTCGCGCCGACGCGCGCGCAGGCAGCATGGCGCGCGTGCGGCGGCGCTCGGCGCCATCGTCGTTCTCGGCGTCGTCGCGGGCGTCGCCGGCATCGTCGCGATGATCCAGCGCCGCGCTGCCGTCGAGCAGCGCAGCCAGGCCGAGTCCCTGGTCGGCTTCATGCTCGGCAAACTCACCGACAGCCTGCGCCCGCTCGGTAAGCTCGACGTGCTCGACAGCGTCGGCAACGAAGCGATGAAGTATCTCGCGTCGGTGCCGCCCGAATCCTCGAACCTGCCGGTGAATCTGATGCGCGAGCGCGCGCTGCGCCAGATCGGCGAAATCCGCCTCGCGCGCGGCGACATCAAGGGCGCCGCCGAATCGTTCGAGCGCGCCGCCGCGTTGTCGCAATCGCTCACGACGGAGTACCCGAACAATACGGACGCCTGGTTCGATTACGGTAATGCGGTGTTCTGGCTCGGGCAGCTTGCTTACAGCAAGTCCGACTACGAAGAGGCCACAGCAAACTGGAACCGCTATCTCCAGGCCGCACAGAAACAAGTCGACCTCAAGCCGGACGATCCGAAGTCCGTGATCGAGCTTTCCTACGCGCATACCAACCTGGCAACGCTGGACTATCGCCGCAGCCATTACGATGATGCTCAGAAGGGTTTTCACGCATCACTGGAACTCAAGCGGCGCGCACATAAGCTTGACCCCGACAATACCGACATTCTGGTCCAGACCGCCAATACGTTGACCTGGCTCGGCAGCGTGGACGAAGCTCAGGGAATGCTAGCCGACGCTGAGCGGCAGCACGCTTCGGCCGTCGATGCGCTGGTCGAAGCGCGGAAGAAAAATCCAGACGACCAGCCTTTGAGATATCGCGAAGCAATCGCGCGAATGCATGTCGCGCTCAGTGCGCTGAGTTTGGGTGAAGTGGATTCGTCAGCCGATCAATACCGGGCTGCCTACGAAGAGCTGCAGTCGCTACAACAGGTCGATCTCAAGAATCTTTCCTGGCGTCACGATGGCATCACCGCCGGCCTTTATCTCGGTTGGATCGAATACTTGCGTGGACACGTCGGTCCTGCGAAAGAACTGATCACGAAGAACGCCGACGCCTGCGACGAGATGATTCGGCGCACCCCTTCTTCGAGCAAATTTCTGCTCTTGCATTCGTTCGCCATATGGATTCGTCAGCGCACTGATATCGGCCCAGTGGCGGGGTCCGTGCTGGCGGAAGAGATCAGTGCGATACGCGCGCTTGTCGACAAGTCGCCGGCGGATGCCTCGGCGAGGAAGACGCTCGCCGATCTGCTGATCGCGCGCGCCCTGGATTCCTACGAGAAAAATACCGGTAATGCTGCGGCCGACGCAGACGAGGTTTTAAAAATACTGTCGCTGCCAAGCCCGACAAATACTCAGACCGAAATCGGCGTTCTGAATCTGCAAGCGGCCGCCTATTTTTTGGCCGGGCGTAAAAGTGAAGCCTTGGCTATCGTCGATAGGCTCGACAGCCTGGGCTACCGTCATCCCGCCTATCTGAAACTGCTTCGCTTTTTCCACTCGGAGACCAGCAATGAAAGAAAGCAAAACGATCAATAAGCCCACTAAGCCGAGCCCAGGGATGGAATATGTACTGACCGTCGCCCGCGTGGGATTCGGCGGCAATACCGGAGATGGGAAATACTTCTATGCTTTCTCCCAGCACCCGATTCACATCATCGGTAAGAAGGGAGCGTTCCAGATGACCTTCACCCTGTCGGACGAAACACACGAAGACATCATCATCACCAATGGCGTCTCCGGCGACACGGGGTATCAGGTCATGATCGATCCTGAGACGAACGGCCGTTCCGCATGGGCCACCAACACGAACAGCGAAAATACCCTGTTCACGTTCGGCCTCGTCCTGCAAAACAAGAGGACCAACGAGTACTTAATCTGCGATCCGGAGGTCATCAACGTCCCCGACCCGCACCCAACTCCGTAAGGCTTGCCGAAAAACAAACAGCGCCGAAGAGGCGCTGTTTGCAATTCAAAAGCGTGGAAAGCTTTAGTGCTTGTTCGGATCGGCCTGCGGTGCCGGTGCCGGCGCAGCGGCCGGAACAGGAGCCGCTTCGGCAGCCGGTGCCGCCGCGGGGGCGGCCGGAGCCGCCGGCGCGGGTTCCGGCTCGGTGTAGACCTGCTCCTTGCCGTCGACATCGAGATAGACCGGCAGCGACATCCGCTTGCCGGTGACGTAGATCATGTGCTTCTGCTCGTCGTTGGCCTTCTCGGCTTTCTTCACGAGAATGCCTCTGAGCGGCTTGTTCTTGTCCAGACCTTCCTGATAGAAGCCGCCGACCGCGCCGTACATGCCGACCTTGTCCACGGTGACCGCGTCACCGACCTGGTACTTGCCGTCCTTGGTGATCTTGATGATCAGCCTGCCGTCTTCGATGTCGCGCGCGATGCTCGCGCCGGCGAAAGCCAAGCTGAGCGCGGCGGCGAGGACGGTGATGGTGCGACGCATGTGCATGTGGATCTCTCCCGAATAGTGAGCGTTATTTCTTGCCGTCGTCGGCAATCTGGATGACTTTGAGCTTGCCGTCGTTGTCGAGCACGTAGCTTTCGATCTTCAGGTCGCGCGAGATGCCGGCAAGGCCGGCGACCTGCGCATTGGTGACCTTCTGCTTCTCGCCGGGCTTGAGCAGGATCGAGTGGACGGGCTGGCCGTTCTCGTTGCGGTAGCGGATATGGTCGCGCAGCGTTTGCGTGTCGACGGTGGCATTGTCGAGATCGAACTGGCCGTCCTTGTCCGCGCGTACGACGAGGTCGTACTGGTTCGGCGACGTGGCCGCGTCGGACGTGCCTTCTTTGATGTTGTCGCGTCCGCAGGCCGCCAACGCGGCAAGCAGCAGTGCGAGCAGGACGAGTTTGAAACCTTGGGCCAAATTGAGCTTTTGCATGTCTGTTGCGTGCCTCGAATTCGTGGGATCAGGACTCGACGGTGACGGATGCGGATGGCTGCAGTCTGTCGGAATCATGCCTGCGGCAGGGTGACCCCGCGCTGACCCTGATACTTGCCGCCGCGGTCCGCATAGCTTACCTCACAAACCTCGTCCGATTCGAAGAACAGCATCTGCGCGACGCCTTCGTTGGCGTAGATGCGCGCCGGCAGCGGCGTCGTGTTGGAAAACTCCAGGGTCACATGGCCTTCCCACTCGGGTTCGAGCGGGGTGACGTTGACGATGATGCCGCAGCGCGCGTAGGTGCTCTTGCCGAGGCAGACGGTCAGCACGTTGCGCGGTATGCGGAAATACTCGACCGTACGCGCCAAAGCGAAGGAATTCGGCGGGATGATGCACTCGGGCGCCTTCACGTCGACGAAGCTGCGCGAATCGAAATGCTTGGGGTCGACGATGGTCGAATTAATATTGGTAAAGATTTTGAACTCGTCGGCACAGCGCACGTCGTAACCGTAACTCGACGTACCGTAGGAAATCAGCTTGCCGCCGGAAGCGTTGACCCTCACCTGCCCCGCTTCGAACGGTTCGATCATGCCGTGCTTATCCGCCATGCGGCGGATCCAACGATCACTCTTGATGCTCACCGACACTCCGGTCCTGACGCAAAGGAGCGTCATGATACGCGCAGCCGGGCCCGGACAGTAGGGCTTGGTCGGAATCCGCAAGGTAGCGTACCCTCGCAGTCGCCCGTCTCGTGTCCGGAACAGCGTCATGGCCGCCGTCAACCTGCGCAATATCAGCAAGCGTTATGCCGACGGGCATGCCGCGGTGAAAGACTTCAACCTCGACGTCGGCGACGGCGAATTCGTCGTCTTCGTCGGCCCCTCGGGCTGCGGCAAGTCGACCACGCTGCGCATGATCGCCGGGCTCGAGGAAATTTCCTCGGGCACGCTCGAAATCGACGGCCGCGCGGTCAACCTGCTGCCGCCGAAAGAGCGCGACATCGCCATGGTGTTCCAGAACTACGCGCTCTATCCGCATATGACCGTGCGCGAAAACATGGGTTTCGCGCTCAAGCTCGCCGGCCGGCCCAAGGCCGAGATCGCCCGGCGCGTGCTCGACGCCGCGCAGATGCTGCAGCTCGACGAATTGCTCGAACGCAAGCCCGCGGCCCTGTCGGGTGGCCAGCGCCAGCGCGTCGCGCTCGGCCGCGCGATCGTGCGCGAGCCGAAGGTGTTCCTGATGGATGAGCCGCTGTCGAATCTCGACGCCAAGCTGCGCGGCGAAATGCGCGCCTCGATCTCGCGCTTGCACCGGCGCCTCGGCGTGACGACGATTTACGTCACCCACGATCAGGTCGAGGCGATGACCATGGGCGACCGCATCGTGGTGATGAAGGACGGCGAGATCCAGCAGATCGCCGCGCCGATCGAACTCTACGAACGTCCGCTCAACAAGTTCGTCGGCGGCTTCATCGGCTCGCCGGCGATGGGTTTCGTCGAAGCGCGCTGGCAATCGGGGACGCTGTCCGGCGCCGGCTTCACCGTCCCCTTGCCGAACGCGCTGCACGCGCGGTTCGCCCTCGCCGACGCCCAGCCGGTCTGGCTCGGCATCCGGCCGGAGGCACTGCACCTCGCCGCAGCAGACGCACAGCCCGGACACGCCTGCCTCGACGGCATCGCCGAGGTCGTCGAGCCGCTCGGCGCGGAGACGATACTGAATGTCTCGATCGGCGCCAGCGAGCGCCTCGTCGCGCGCGTCGGCGGCCACTTGCGCCTGCGTCCCGGTGAACATGTGCGCCTCGCGGTGGATCTCGACAAACTTCACGTGTTCGACCGCACCAGCGAACTCAACCTGCGCGCCGCCGCCTGATTCGCGCAGCGGCGACGGACTCGCCGCACGGCTCAGGATCGGGAGCCGGGGCGATTGCCGCCATACTCCTTGCCGAACCACCCCGCCATGGCGAGCGCGAGGAGCAAGGCACCGAGGCCGGCCGTGCCAGCGTGCATGAGGTTGCCGCCGTCGAACGTGCCCACGTGCCAGATGAGCGCATAAGCACCGGCCAGATTGAGCGCCGCCCAGATCACGTTGAACCAGGCCGTCGACTCGGTGCGTCCGTAAAAGCGCGCGAACGGCGTCGGAAAAGCGCGCCCCGACACGCCGGCGACGAAATGCGGCACGCCGTTCGCAGCCAGCGCGCCGGCAAAGAACCAGGCAACGTAGTCGATCATTGTGAGTCCTCTCGGGTGGCGGCGTCGTGCGCCGGTATGGCCGCGGCAGACTGCTTTCCGATATGCCGCGCAACCCACGCCGCCAAGCGTGGGCCAAGGGCGATGACGACGATCAGGCGCACCGCCTGCATCGCCATCACGAAGGCGAGATCGACGTGGCTGGACGCAGCGATGATCGCCACCGTATCCATGCCGCCCGGGCTCATCGCCAGATAGGCGGTCAGCGCGTCGACACCGGCCGCCTGCACGAGCAGCCATGACAGGCCTGCACAGACGGCGATCAGCGCCGCGATCGAGAACAGGATCGGCGACAATGCGCGCAATGAGTAGCGCAGCGTATCGCGGCGGAAGCGCAGGCCGATGCTCCAGCCGATCAGCGCATAGACCGCAGTCAGCAGCCACGGCGGCAGTTCGAGTTTCAGCCAGCCGCCCAAATGCAGCACGATCGCGCCGAGCGCCGGCACGAGCAAGGCGCCGGCCTGGATGCGCGAACGTACGCCGACCACGGCGCCGATCGCAGCAACGGCCAGAGTGCCGGCGAATGCCATCACGTCGAGCGGCGGAAACCAGACGGGTTGCACCGGGGCAACGTCCTGCAGGTGCAGCCAGAAATGCGCGACTGCCGCGGCGACCAGGGCGACGCAGATGACGCGCAGATACTGCATGAAAGCGACGAGCCGCGCGTCGGCGCCGAACGACTCGGCCATCAGCACCATGGCCATAGCCGCGCCGGGCGTTACGCCCCAGATCGCCGTGGTGCCGGGCAAGGTGCGCGCGACCCGGCTCAATCCTGCGCCGAGGGCGATGCTGGCGACGAGCGTCGCCGCAATCGTGCCGACGAACAGCGGCCAATGCGCGAGAAAGGTCTGCGCGATCGCCGGCGTGATCATGTTTGCGATCAGGCAGCCGACAATCGCTTGCGCGCCGATATAAGCCTTTGCCGGCACGCGCACTTCGGCACCGTGTGTGCCGAATGCAATGCCGGCGAACATCGGGCCGAGCAGTAGCGCGCCGGGCAGATGCAGAGCGAACAGACCGCCGGCGATGGCCGCCGACAAGATCGCGAGCAGCCCCCACTGCGCCGGTTTGGACAGTCTCGCGAGCATGGCCGATCGCCTCAGCGTGCGCGGCCGAAATGCAAGTCCGCGCCGACCGCAACACGCGCGAGTCGCGGGAAAATGTACTTGAACGCAAACGCGTGCATCTCCGCCGAGCGTCCGCTGCAGGCGTCCTCGACGACCACGACGTCGTAGCCGAGATCGAAGGCGCTGCGCGCGGTCGATTCGACGCCGACATTGGTCGAGATGCCGCCGAGCACGATCGTGCGCACGCCGCGGCGGCGCAGGCGCAGATCGAGGTCGGTGCCGTGGAAAGCGCCCCAGCTGTGCTTGGTGACGATCAGATCGCCGTGCGCCGCGGGATCGTCGGGAAACTCGGCGAAGTCGGCCGGCAATCCGCCCGGCGGCCGCGGCGTCGGCTGATCGACGAGGCTGGACGGGGCGTCGGCGAAATTCGGCCCGAGATCGACGCGCACGCGCACGACCGGCGCGCCGGCCGCGCGGAAGCGCGCCGAAAGCGCGGCGCCCGCGGCAAACACGAGTTCGCCGCCGTGCGGCTCGGTCGGCATGGCGAGGATGCCCTTCTGCAAATCGACGAGGACGAGAGCGGTGCTGGCGGAATCGAGTTCGATCATAAGGATGCTCCGAAAGTCGGCAGGCCGACCGTGTTGCGCGGTCGCGCCCAGAGGTGAGAACATGAGGATGTCCTCGCAAAATATATGAGGAAATCCTCACAAATGTCAACGAAGAAGATTTCGCCTGCCGCGCGCACCCCGCAACGCCAGCGCGGCAAGGAACGCGTCGCCGCGCTCATCGAGGCGGCGATCGCGGTGTTTGCGGAAAAAGGTTATGCCGCGGCGACGATGACCGAGATCGCGGCGCGCGCCGGCGCGCCGATCGGTTCGCTGTATCAGTTCTTTCCGAACAAGGAACTGATCGCCGATGCGCTGATGCTGCGCTATCTCGAACTGACCGTCGCCGCGCTCGAGCGCATCGAGGCCGCTTCGGCCTTGCTCGCCGTCGAAGCGCTGGCGCGATCATTGTTGCGCGTGTTCGTCGATCTGAAGACCGAGCGCGCCGCGATTTTGTCGCTGCTCGACGCCCTGCGCCATGAAAAGGCCGCGCGCGGCGCGGAATTCCGCACGGCCGTGCTCGCGCGCTTGCAGCGCATCCTGCACGCGATCGCACCCGCGCTGGCGCCCGCGCAGGCGACCACCGCGGCGATCGCCGTACTGCAACAGATGAAAGCGGCGACGGAATTGAGCGCGCGCAGCGAACCTGCCGCGATCGACGCACTCGACAAGGAATGCGTGCGCATGCTCGCGCTGTACCTGGCGGATCTCGGCGCCGCGGCGCCGCGGGCGAAATCGCCGCGCGGCAGGTCGGCCGCGCGGCGTTGACTCAGATTTCGACGACGTCGAAACGCACGTCGGGGCCGATGTCGGCGTCGTAGTCGACGTCGTCGCGGGCGAAGCCGAACAGGCGCAGGAAGTCGCGCTTGTAACCGTCGTAGTCGGTGACCTGACGCAGATTCTCGGTCGTCACCGTCGGCCACAGTGCCTTGCAGGCCTGCTGCACGTCGTCGCGCATTTCCCAATCGTCGAGGCGCAAGCGGCCCTCGCCGTCGGTTTGCGGCGCCTGCCCATCGATGCGATAGAGCGCGTCGCGGAACAGGCGGTTGGCCTGCTCGATCGGACCTTCGTGCAGGCCCTTCTCTTTCATGACGCGAAACGCCATCGCGATATACAGCGGCAGGATCGGAATCGCCGCGCTCGCCTGGGTCACCACGGACTTCATCACGCCGACGTAGGCGCCGAGATGCTGCGCGGCATGGCGCCCGCGCAGTTCGCGCGCGGTGTCGTCGAGATGCTGCTTGGCCCGGCCGAGCGCGCCGTGCCAGTAGATCGGCCAGGTGATTTCGGTGCCGACGTAGCTGTAGGCGATCGTCTGCGCACCGTCGGCAAGCACGCCGGCGCGGCTCAGCGCGTCGATCCACAGCGCCCAGTCCTCGCCGCCCATCACTTTCACCGTGTCGGCAATTTCCTGCTCGGTCGCCGGCTCGACGGTGGCCTGCACGACCGTGTCGCGATTGGTGTCGACTGAGAGCGCGGTGAACGGCGCGCCGATGGTCTTCAGCGCCGAGCGCACCACTTCGCCGGTCTCAGGCAGCTTGCGCACCGGCGAGGCGAGCGAATAGACGACGAGATCGATCTTGCCGCCCATTTCGTTCTCGATGATCTCGATGGCGCGCGCTCGCGTCTCGTCCGAGAACGCATCGCCGTTGATCGAGCGGCTGTATAGACCGGCCTGCTTGGCCAACTTGTCGAACGCGGCCGAGTTGTACCAGCCGGCGGTGCCGGGCTTCACTTCGCTCGACGGTTTCTCGAAGAACACGCCGAGCGTCGCCGCACCGTAACCGAACGCCGCGGTGATGCGTGAAGCGAGCCCGTAGCCGGTCGACGCGCCGATGACGAGCACGCGCTTCGGCGCGCGCGCCGGTGCGCCAAGCCCGGCCTTCTCGGTGACGCCGATCTGTTCGAGCACGTTCTTCTCGCAGCCGAGCGGATGCGCCGTGGTGCAGATGAAGCCGCGGACCTTGGGATGAATGATCACGTTGTTTCCTGTCGGATGTGTTGTCAGGTGTTCTGGATGACGATCTTCGGAAAACCGGCCGCCTTGCTGCGCGCGCGCAGGCTGAGCTGGGCGGCGGTCTTGCGTGCGATCTCGGCATAGCTCTGCGCGAGCGCGCCGTTCGGTTCCGCCGCAACCGTCGGCACGCCACCGTCGGCCTGTTCGCGGATGCGGATGTCGAGCGGCAGCGAACCGAGCAGCGGAACGCCATATTGCGCGGCCATCGCCGCACCGCCGCCCGCACCGAAAATATGTTCGCTGTGACCGCAGTTCGTGCAGATATGCAGGGCCATGTTCTCGACGATACCGAGCACCGGCACGCTGACTTTCTCGAACATCTTCAACGCCTTCTTCGCATCGAGCGTGGCGATGTCCTGCGGCGTCGTCACGATCAGCGCGCCCGAGACCGGCACCTTCTGGCACAGGGTCAGCTGGATATCGCCCGTACCGGGCGGCAGGTCGATGACCAGATAGTCGAGGTCGATCCAGTTCGTGTCGTTGAGCAACTGGGTCAGCGCCTGGGTCACCATCGGACCGCGCCAGATCATCGGCGTGTCTTCTTCGATCAGGAAACCGATCGACATGGTGGCGATGCCGTGCGCGATCTTCGCCTCGATGCTCTTGCCGTCTTTCGAATCGGGTTTGCCCGACACGCCCATCATGCGCGGGATGCTCGGCCCGTAGATGTCCGCGTCGAGCAGGCCGACCTTGGCGCCTTCGGCGGCGAGCGCGAGGGCGAGATTCGCCGCCGTGGTCGACTTGCCGACGCCGCCTTTGCCTGAGGCGACGGCGATAACGTTCTTCACGTTCGGCAGCGGGGTCAGGTCGTTCTGCACTTTGTGCGCATGCACGCGCGAGGCGATGCCGACGGTCACCTGACCGATCTGCGGATCGGCCTGCAGCGCGCTGCGCACCTGCTGCGCCAGCGCGCCTTCCCATTGCTTCGCCGGGTAACCGAGGACGATGTCGACCGCGACCTTGTCGCCGTCGGCGCCGACGCCTTTCAGCGCGCCGCTTTCGGCGAGCGTCCTGCCCGTATGCGGATCGACCACGGCGCCGGCGAGGCGCTCGGCCGATTCCTTGATGCTTTGCGTCATGGATGTACTGCGAGACTTTGGATAGGATCGCCAATTGTAACCAACTGTGCGGGACCGTATTGACCCGCGCCGCATCGGTTTCCGATCCGCGCACAACAAAAACCACCACAACCAGGGAGTCGTCATGCGTTCGTACACTTTTCTCTTCGCCGCTTTCGCCGCGTTCTGCGCCGCCCCGGCCTTCGCCGCCGACACCACGCCGGTCGGCAGCTGGACCACGTTCACCGAAGACAACAAGCCGAAGTCGCATGTCGAGATTTCCGAGAACGGCGGCATCCTCAGCGGCAAGGTCACCGAGATCATGATTTCGGAAAAGGGCCCGAATCCAGTCTGCGAACTCTGCGAAGGCGAGTTCCACAACAAGCCGGTGCTCGGCATGACCATCCTGCAGAACTTCAAGAAGAGCGGCGACGACACCTGGGAAGGCGGCACCTGCCTCAAGCCGCAGAACGGCAAGGTCTACAAGTGCAAGATGCGCCTCGTCGACGGCGGCAAGAAACTCGAAGTGCGCGGATTCATCGGCTTCGCCCTGCTCGGCGAAACCCAGGTCTGGCAACGCGTAACGCCGTGACGATTGCGGGTCACCCGTAGAAGCAAGAACGTCCCAGCGGGGCCGGGCAATCCGGCCTCGCCTTGCCGGATCGATTTCCGGCGCAGCTCACTCGTCCGAGCGCTTTCTCTGAAACGCACGGACCGCATCCGATTCGTGACGCAGCCGACCGCGTAACGCGCTAGACATAAATCCGTAACCCCTCGTTCAAGCATGCCGACTAGCCTGCATCAAACGCAGGAGTGCCGCGCATGCGCATCGCCATGGTCACCGAGACGTTTCCACCGGAAATCAACGGCGTGGCCCTGACCGTGGCCGGCCTGGCGCAAGGTCTGCGCGACGCCGGACACGCGGTGCAGGTCGTGCGTCCGCGCCAGACCGAAGACGACGCCGACGAGAACGGCCCCGACATCCTCGTGCGCGGCGCGCGCCTGCCCAAGTATCCGGGCCTGCAGTTCGGCCTGCCGACCGCACGCCGTCTGCGCAAGCTCTGGAAGGACGAGCGCCCCGACGCGATCTACGCGGCCACCGAAGGCCCGCTCGGCTATTCCGCCCTGCGCGCGGCGCGCGCGCTCGGCATTCCGGCCGCGACCGGGTTCCACACGCGCTTCGACGACTTCGCGCGCCACTACGGCTTCGGCTTCCTCACTCCGGTCGTGTTCGCCTACCTGCGCCGCTTCCATCGCCAGGGCGCGGCGACCCTGGTGCCGACCATCGAGCTGCGCGATTTCCTTATCGAGAACAAGTTCGGCAACGTCGTCCTCCTGCGCCGCGCGGTCGACAACGCGCTGTTCTCGCCGACGCACCGCGACGAAGCGCTGCGCGCGCAGTGGGGCCTCAAGCCGGGCCAGATCGCGGTGATCTACGTTGGCCGCATCGCCCCGGAAAAGAACCTGCCGCTCGCCGTGCGCGCGTTCCGCGAGATTCAGAAAATCCATCGCGACGCGCGCTACATCTGGATCGGCGACGGCCCGGCGCGCGCCGCGCTCGCCGCGGAAAACCCCGACTTCATCTTCGCCGGCATCCAGCGCGGCGACGAACTCGCGCGGCATTTCGCCAGCGCCGATCTGTTCCTGTTTCCGAGCCTGACCGAAACCTTCGGCAACGTTACTCTCGAAGCGCTCGCGAGCGGCCTGCCGACCGTCGCCTTCGACTACGGCGCGGCGCGCGAGCACCTGACCGGCGAATGCGGACGCCGCGTGGCGTTCGCCAACGAAGACGCCTTCCTGCGCGCGACGCTCGACTTGGTGCGCAGCGACGTGACCCGCACGGACATCCGCGAGGCCGCCGTCGCCGCGGTCGCCGAACTCAATCCCGTTTCGGTCACCGCGAGCTTCGCCAAGCTGCTCGCGGGTCTGGGACCGACCAACAACAAACTGGCCGGCAACGGCAAATTCAGCGAGGGAGCGACATGACCGCGACGCAACTCTGGCAAAACCTCGAACTGCGCAGCCGCGAAGTCGGTCTGTGCCGCCGCGCCAATCACTGGGGTGCACGCCGCGCGATCGCGCGCTTCTTCGGTGTGATCAGCCGCCTCGGCGACGGCGTCTTCTGGTACGTGCTGATGCTCGCGATCGCGATCTTCGGTGGCATCAAGGGCGTCCACGTCGCGCTGCAGATGGCACTGACCGGCATCGTCGCGGCCTCGATGTACCGCGGCCTCAAACGCTGGACGCGGCGCCCGCGCCCGTTCCGCACGCATCAGGACATCGTGCCGCTCGTGCTGCCGCTCGACGAGTTCAGCTTTCCCTCGGGACACACCCTGCATGCGGTCACCTTCACGATCGTCGCGTTGGCGTACTTCCCGTGGCTGGCACCGCTGCTGATTCCATTCGCACTGCTCGTCGCAGCTTCGCGCGTCGTGCTCGGCTTGCATTACCCGAGCGACGTGCTCGCCGCCACGCTGATCGGCTGCGGCCTGGCCTGCACCTCGCTGTGGGTCACCACCTTGCTGCCGATCTGACCGTCGAACCGACGATCCCGTCCGCCCACGCGTCGCAGCACATTCGCGCGACGCAAAATAATCACCGACCATTTTGAATAACCGCGCCCATTTTCAAAAATGGGCCGTTGTACGCCGCCGTTCGGCGTATTACGCTGCACCCCGATTTTTATCCGACGCAAACCGCGATTTTGGTAAAATCCAAGGGGGATTTATGGCTCGGTGTCCATTTGCCAAATGGCTTCCCATCTCGGGCTCGTGCGGCCCCTATGTGAGCGGGCCGTATCGTATCGTGCATCACACCACCGAAGGCAGCACGGCCGAAGGCGCAATGGAGGCGTTTCGCAGCGGCCGATCCGATCCGCATTTCACCGTGAGCGCGACGGATATTTTCCAGCACATCGACACCGCCGAGGGCGCGCGCGCCCTGGAACACCCGCCCGGCATCGAGACCAATCGCGATTCCGCCGTGCAGATCGAACTCGTCGGCTTCGCCCATCTGCCGAAGAATCCGCAGGCGCTCGCCAACGTCGCGCGCCTCTGCCGCTGGATCGAAGCCGAGCACGGCGTGCCGAGAGTCTGGCCCGACGGACCGCCCAAGCCGGCGGTCAACGGCCAGGACCCCGGCGGCCACAATCGCAATCCGCAAATCTGGGTCAGCCAAGGCGGCCACTACGGTCACTGCAACGTGCCCGGAAACACGCACTGGGATCCCGGCTACACGGCGCAAGAGTCGGCCTTCGTCCTCAGTGCCGAATTCGACGCGCAAGGCCATTTGATCGAGCAACCGCATCAAGCGCTGCTGAAGCCGATGCGCCAAGCGCGTGCGCCGAAAGGCGGCGGCAAAGCGAAATCGACGATGCCCGATCACAACATCGTCGCCGTCGGACTCGAAGCGTATGTCCGCGATCTCATCCTGCCCCCCGCGCCGATCGCATTGATGCGCGGAGGACTTGCTCCGGGCAAGAAGCCGCGCGCGGCAAAAACGACGATCGCGCGCGGGCGGACTGCAGCGCCGCCGCTCGCGGCCAAGGTCGACGTCGGCAGCCTGCTGTCCTTCGTCGACGGCGTCGGCGAGCAGCAGAAGGAAGACGTGCTCTACTCCGTTCAATTGGCCCAGCGTGCGGCCAGCGGCGCCTGCGACCGCTTCACGCAGACGCGCGCGTGGTACCAGAAATACGTGGAAGTCCTGGAAAACCTCGGCTGGACGACGGAGCAGTTCGCCTTCACCAGCTTCGATCAGAGCGAAGGCGAATTCCGCATGGACCAGGCCGCGCTCAAGATCATCACCGCCATCGCGACGCAGAACCAGCTCGCGGTGCTGCAGCAGTCGATCGCCGCGCTGTCTTCGCTGACCGAAGAGGACGGCGCGATACGCATGTTCGACTTCCATGCTTCGACCGGCGACAGCGGCAATTTCCAGCTCGGTTCGGTGCAGAGTTCCGACAACGGCGCGCTCAGCATGGCGCTCGGCGCGTTCTACTTTCGCAGCACGGACGAGCGCAAGCGCTTCCTGTTCTTCAAGTGGGGCGCGCGGCAGGTGAATTTCTGGACCGCCGCGCAGCGCATGACGCTGAACACCGACTTCTATGCGCGCAGACGCAAGGACGTGATCGCGAAGCTCGAAAGCGACGCGTCGCAGTTTATCGTCGATCTCAAACTGGGCTGACGGCGATCGTCGTTCTCGCGGCGCCCGGCAAAGGCTCCGCGAGCGACATCGTTACCGAATTTAACGGAGCGTCCGATCCAAGTTCGGCGACGGCGCCGCACACCTCGAACGGTACGGCGGCCGCGCATCGCTTTGCGCTAGCGTGCCGCGCTAGATCACCCGATTCGGAAAGAGCGTCTTCAACGCGTCGCGAAACATCCCGGCGAACTGGTCGAAGCCCTTGGATTGCGGATGCAGTTCGTTGTGCCACGAACTCGGCTTCGGATCCAGCGTCCCCTGGGTCGAAATAATCGTGATCTTGCCCGGATGCGCCGCGCTGAGACTATCCAGCATGCCTTTGAACTGCAGCAGCATTTCCTTGACCACCGCGGCCGCCGTCACCGGCTGAGTGATGCGATGCAGATCGAGCGCCGGCTTGAGCCAAGGGCCGTGGCCGCAGATGCCGCGACCGTCGGGTATGGCAAAGTCGTAGCAGTGAAAGACGAGCTGCGTGGTCGGACTGAACGTGTCGCGCATGGCGATCAGATCCTCGTAGCCCGCGCGCACGATGCCGAGCGCCGAGTCGAACCGCGGCTGATTGATCAGGCTTCCTGGCGACGCACCCTGCTGGAAGTCGCGGATCCACAGCGCCATCGGGTTGTCGACGATGTCGTTGCCGCCACCCGAGAAAAGTACGACGTCCCACGGCCCACCGGCCGGACAGCCGCTCTGCAGATTCTGCTGCAAGCGTTTGCGCTGTTCGACGCCGAGCATAAAGCGAACCTCATCGCCCGCCGCGGCCATATTGAGAATCGGAACGCCGAGACGCTTCTCCAGCCTCGGCACGATGCCGCCGCCGAAAAACGGCACCGGATATTCGAACCACGAATCGCCTTCGGCCATCACCTGCAGGGGCTGAAACGAACCGGCGTCCGCGCTCAATGCGCGCCGGCGGCCCGCGCCGCCCGACGCCGGCTGCGCTTTCTTCACGCCGCGCTGCTTCATGATCGCCATCGTCGCCTGATAATCGCGCAGTTGCTGCGCGCGTTCCTTGTTGCGCTGATCGATCAGACGCTCGCGCTCTTCGCCGAACAATTCCAGAGCGACCGGCTGCTCCACCGGTGCCGCCGCGCGTCGGATTGCGCGTGCCGGAGCCACTGTACGCGTCGGAGCCGCGGCGCGCACCAAGGCGCGCGCTTCTTCGAGACTCACCGGAGATTTGTCGTCAATCTCTTCATGAATCGCGGCCGGAGACCTGCGCCTCTGCGCGAGCTTGGAACCCGGTTTCGCTCCTTTTTTCGGGCTACCGGTTTGGCTGCCCTTGCTCTTCGACGTCCCTTTGCCCTTTCTGCTTTTCGTCGCCATCGATGTTCTCCTCGTAGGAAAATCGGTACGGATTTATGTCGGCCAAATCTAAGTCGTGCCCGGCGCCGCCGTCTGGCTTTGCGGAGGCTCGCACAGAACCGTTGCAGGATCGCGCGCATACACGACGGGAACGGCCCAATCGATGATCTCGCGCTGCGGCAGACAGTTCACCGCGATCCGCGCTTCGCAGGCAGCCTGGCCGATCGTCTTGCCCTGGCTCAAAGCCCAGTAGAAATATTGGGCGAAATGCGCAGCCGAACTGTCGAGCACGCTGTACTGGTTGGCGACGAGCGCCGGCAGTCCGTGCGCGACCAGCGCCTGGGCCACGCCCTTGTTGAATTCCGCGCGGCCGCCCGTGCCGGTCCGGCAGGCATTCAAGAAAACCAGGTTGATGCCGCGCTGGCAGAACAGTTCGCAAGCCGCGGACTGTTTCAGCACTGCGGCGCCGCCGTCGTCGTCCTCGAATATCAACGAACCTTCCTGGGTGTCTTCGTTGAAGTCGCCGTGGCCGATGAAATGCACGACGTTGAATGCGCCGCTCGACAGTTGCGCGTGAACCTTTGCCGGCGTCGCGCGTGCAAGAAGTTCGACTTGCGCCAACTTTGCCTTCTTGAGCGGAGCGAAGCTGTCTTCGATCAACTGCGTTTCGCGCTCGATCGAAAGCAGGCCATAGCCACTCGGCTGCGCCGATACGACGAGAATGCGCAGCGGACCGAGCGACGGCGCAATGAAATCGGCCGGCACGCCGGTCAGCACGTTGCGCACAAAATGCGTTTCTCCCGTCGCGAGAAAGCTCGCGCGCGCGCGGTCGTAGGCGAACTCCCACGGCTTCTCGGCGATCCACGGCACCATCGAGGTGAAGACGATGTCGAGCCTGCCGCCGTGCTGGCGCGAACGCGCCTCGTCGTACAAGCGCAGAACCTTGTCGCGGAACAAGGCTTCGAACAGATCGCTGCCGAACGCGGCCAACTGCTCTTTGTTCGGCAGCGTGCCTTTGCCGAGATTGGTGTAAGTCTTGATCCGCTCGTGCATGCCGATGATCGAGCCGAATCGCGTCGGCCCCGCGGGCTTGCCCTTTGCGGCTGCGGCGCCCTTCGACGACACGCGCATCGCCGCTTCCACGCGCGCGCCGGCGTAGCTCGCGAGCACGCGCAGGAACTGCGGCCTTTTCTCCGCCTTGCTCGCCGCCGGCTGCGACGCTTGCGGTTCTTCGTACTCGAACGGCGTCAACACGACGATATGAAACGTATCTCTGCCGGCCGCACCATCCTGCAACGGCGATTTGGCCCTCGCCTTCGGCTTTGATGTTTCCTGCGGCTGAGATGCCGCATCGGCGCGCTTGGTCGAAAGCGGATACAACTTACCGGCAAACTGAAAGTCCTTCTTGGTGATGTCGCGTCCGCCCGCAATCGCCTTGCCGTTCTTGGTGATCGCGCCGGGAATCTGGTAGCACATGATCGACAGCGCATCGGCCTCGGTCGTGCCGAGCGTCGACTTCTTCGACAGCGGCGTCAGCACTTGATCGAGCGTCTCCTGTTCCGTCCATCCCTGGGTGCGGTCGAAGTAGGCGACCGCCTTGCGCCGGTCGATCTTCGCAACCAGCTCGCGGCGCATATGCTCGTGCTCGAAGCCGAGAGTGTGTCCGGTCTCGTGCCGGACCACGCGCTTGAACTCGGCCTCGGAGGTATTCATCGTGAAGCCTTCGAGATTGAGCGTCGGCTGATCCTTGTCGATGCCGAGTATCTGCGTGCCGATATACGACCAATATCCGGCGACTTCCGCTGGCTGATCCAAGCGCGCGATGCGCACCTGACCCGTCTCCCGCGTTTCCGCGAAACTCACGTTGGCCGTCTTCGACCAGGCATTCATGTGAGTGAGGATTCGCCTTCTCAACTCCGGCTCCGGATTGTCGAGAAACTGTACGCTCAAGCGCACACCGTTGGTCGGCCATTTGTGGTTGATCGCAACGGTGAGGCGTCTCGGGCCGCCGCGTCTGCCGATCTCGCTGCGCGCGACGATCCGGTGCCCGTCCGCATTCGCGGGATTGATTTCGATACTGCGCCGCAGGGCGGCGTCCGCCTGCGTGGCGGTGAGCGGCATGGTCCGGCAAACGATGATTTCCGACATGAGCACAGCTCCTTTATTCGTCCCGATTTGAAATGCCGCTTGCGCCGCTCATGCCGGCCTCGTTTCTTCGCTACCACACGACTACATAAGCCGCATCGAGTTCCGCATTCATTGCGATTGCCGAATTCTATTGCACGAAGATCGATTACAATGCAAACGAAATTTTCAATCCAGAATTGTCGATTTTAATTGCAAATGTACAACTGCATCCGATGATTCCGCAGTCGATCAAATGTCTCGCGAAGCGGTTTTTACGAAGCAACGAATCGAGTCGGCCAACAACGTCGCCGGCATAGATCCGTCATCCCGCTTTGCGCATATGAGATGACACGATTGTTGCAGTGGCTGAGACGCACGCAAAACCGCGCACGCCGTCACGCGCACTGTGACGCGCGCCGCTGATCGCGCATGGCGTTTTGCGACGAAATCTACAGAACTTCGACCGTGGCTCGGGCCACGCTCGGACGCGACTGCTGCAGCCAATCGGCCGGAACGGCGACTTGCGCATTGCCCGCGGTCGCCTCCAGCGCGGCGAGATCGACTTCCGCGATCAGCCATGTTGCGCCGGGCTGCGCTGCGGCGACGACGCCGTCTTCCGGCAGGCCGCGGTCGCTGGCGACGTAGAGCGCCGCGCGGCCGGTGTTGGTGTCGAGCGCGGGATTGTCGGGCGCTTGCCCCGCGGTGACCGACTGCGCAACGTAGATGCGGTTTTCGAGCGCGCGCGCCATGCAGCCGATGCGCACGCGCGTCGCGCCGGCTTCGGTGTCGGTGCAGCTCGGCACGAGCAGCAAGCGCGTGCCGGCTTCGCGTTGCGCGCGCGCGTAGAGCGGGAATTCGCTGTCGTAGCAGATGGCAATGCCGATGCGTCCGTGCGGCGTATCGAACACTTTGAGTGCGTCGCCGGGCTCGATCACGCGCGCGGCATTTTCGAAGCCGGTCAGGGTCAGCTTGTCCTGAAAGACGTGCGCGCCGTCCGGCGCGAACAGATAGGCGCGATTGCGATAGCGGCCGTTCGCCTGGGCGAGAAGAAAAGTGCCGGCGAGCAGATGGATACCGTGCTTGACCGCCAGCGCGGAAAACAAACGCAGCCAATCGGCATGGATCGGCTGCAGCGCGGCCAGGGTTGCCGCAAAGTCGGCGCGCGTTGCCGCGTCCAATGTCGCGGCAAGTTCGAGTGCGAGGTATTCCGGCAGCACGACGATGCGCGCGCCCTGCCCGGCCGCCGACTCCGCTTCGGCCGAAATGCGTGCGGCGAATTCCGCGAACGAAGCGGGCGCCTCGATGCGCCATTGAGCCAGGGCGATTTTCATAACGACAAAGTCTAGCGCAGCGCATAAGGGCGATGCGCATGCATGGCAGCGCCGTCGCATTTCCAATACGATGGGCCGAGACACGAGGACACCGCGATGGACACCCGTATCCGCGCTGGCATCGGCGGCTGGAACTACGCGCCGTGGCGCAACCACTTCTACCCGGCGAAATGGCCGCAGAAGCGTGAGCTCGAATTCGCCAGCCGCCAGCTTTCGACGATCGAGATCAACAGCACCTACTACAGCCCGCAGAAGGCGCCGACCTATGCACGCTGGCGCAGTGAAACGCCCGACGATTTCGTGTTCTCGCTCAAAGCGCCGCGCTATTGCACCGACCGCCGCGTGCTCGCCGAGGCCGGCAAGGCGATCGACGATTTCGTCTTCGGCGGTCTGGCCGAATTCGGCGACCGCCTCGGCCCGATCAACTGGCAGTTGCCGCCGTACAAGGCGTTCGACCGGGCCGATCTCGCCGCGTTCATAGATCTGCTGCCGCGCGTCCTCGACGGCCTACCGCTGCGCCACGTGCTCGAAGTGCGCCACGCGAGTTTTCTCTGTGAAGAGTACGTCGAGCTCGCACGCAAACAGCGCATCGCGACGGTGTATACCGACTCGCCGAAATATCCGTCGCTTGCCGACGTGACCGGCGATTTCGTCTACGCGCGCCTGATGCGCAGCGAATCGCAGATCGACACCGGCTACGCCGCGATCGACCTCGATGCCTGGGCGCAGCGCGCGCGGATCTGGTCCGGCGGCGCCGATCCGACCGACCTGCCCCGCGTTGCCGACAGTGCCACACCGACCGCGCCGCGCGACGTGTTCATCTATTTCATCAGCGCAGCGAAAGAGCGCAATCCCGCGGCCGCGAAAGCTCTCGGCGAACGCATCGGCCGGTAAATCTGCCGAGGTACGAACTCACGCTGGACCCCGCGCGCGGATTGAAACCGCTCGCGAGCTGAGTATCCGCACGACGACGCGCTTCGCTTCGATGTGCCATGCGACACATCCACCGCTGCGCCGGGTTGCGCTATGCGAATGCTCGTGTATCATGCGCATCCTGCAACACGTAAGTTCCGAGGTCCGCCATGCAGAGTGTTTCCAACATCTGATGTAGCGCATTGACGGGCGCACCGCGCGTCCGCCGCTTCTTTTTTTGCGTGCCTTCGGCGCGCACTCCTCGGACAACTCAATCATGTCACTACCTGCCTTTCGCGCCGGCAAGGCCGCGATCGCGTTCATTCTCGTCACCGCAATGCTCGACATCGTGGCGATGGGCATCGTCATCCCTGTTCTGCCTTCGCTGATCGAACAATTCTCCGGTTCCAATTCGCGCGCCGGCATCATCAACGGCATCTTCGTCGCGCTGTGGGCGTTGATGCAGTTCGTCGCCTCGCCGATCATCGGTTCGCTGTCGGATCAATACGGCCGCCGTCCCGTCATCCTGATATCGACGGCCGGGCTCGCCATCGACTATGTGCTGATGGCGCTCGCGCCGAATCTCTGGTGGCTCGCGTTCGGCCGCATCGTCGCCGGCATCACCTCGGCCAGCTTCACGACCGTCTACGCCTATATGGCCGACATCACCACACCGGAGAACCGCGCGCGCGGCTACGGCCTGATCGGGGCCGCGTTCAGTGCCGGCTTCGTCGCCGGACCGCTGCTCGGCGGCGTACTCGGCGAATGGTCGCCGCGCGCGCCGTTCTGGACCGCGGCAGCGATGAGCGCGATCGCGTTCCTCTACGGCGCTTTCATCCTGCCGGAATCGCTGGCGCCGGAGCGGCGCATGGCATTCTCGTGGAGCCGCGCGAATCCACTCGGCGCGCTGCGCCTGCTGCGTTCGCACGCCGAACTGACCGGACTCGCCGTGGTGAACTTCCTGCTCTACTTTGCGCACCACGTGTTCTCGGCCGTCTTCGTCCTCTACGCGGGCTATCGCTATGGCATGAGCGCGTGGCAGGTCGGCATGCTGCTCGCCCTCGCCGGTTTGCTCGAACTGATCGTGCAGGGCACGCTGACCGGACCGGTGGTGAAGCGCTTCGGCGACCGCAAGGTCATGGTGTTCGGCCTGTTCGCCGGCACCGTGGGCATAGGCTGCATGGGGCTCGCGCTGAACGCATGGGCCTTCACTTTGGCGATGTTCCCGAACGCCTTGTGGGCGTTGGCGATGCCGACCCTGCAGTCGCTGATGACGCAGCGTGTATCCGAATCGGAGCAAGGCCAGTTGCAGGGTGCGAACAACAGCGTCGGCAGCATCGCCGGCGTGGTCTCGCCGCTGTTTTTCGGCAGCGTCTACGCTGCTTCGATCGGGCCCGACGCGCCGTTTCCGCACGCGGGCACGCCGTTCTTCGTCGCCGCGCTCGTGCTGCTCGCGAGCGCGATGCTCGGCGCATACGTCGCGCGCCGCGCAGTGCGCGCGGAGGCGACCGACGCGGCCTGAAGCCGAGCACGACGGTGCGCGCTCAGTAGAAACGGATGCCCGGCCTGAGCACGCACTGGAAAATCAGCAACAACAGCAACACCGCGATCAGCGGCCGCGCCAGCGATATCTCGCCGGCGCGGCCGCCCGCTTTCGCGTCGTCGATGCGCCAGGCACCGGCCAACATCCAGACCGTGCCGATCCATGCGACCACGAGCGGCGGCATCACCACTTCGATCCATTCGCGCGGTACGCGAAACGCGATGATCGGCAGGATCGCGAGAAAGGCCGGCAGCACGGCCGTCTGCAGGACGAAGCGCGTACGCGCGCCACGTGTCGCGATGCGCGCAGGATCGTCGGCCAGTTCGAGCATTTGCCTGTCCAACCACAATGCAATCGGCGGAATCAGAGCCAAGGCAACCAGAGCGAACACCGCTTTCACCGCTGCGCCGAGGCCAAAATAGCCCATCGCCATGCCGAGGTCGCTGCCGTTGCTGAGCGCGCCAACCGCGACCTGCGGCAGCGCCATAAAGAAACCGCAATAGGCCATCCAGATCAGAAACAGTCGCGCTGTAGTGGATTGGACTGAGCTCCGTCGCAGCAACCACGCGCAGGCAAGTGCAGCTAGCACGGTCGCAACCGCGCCCGTGCCTTGAAAGAGTCGTGCAAGCGGATGATCGCCTTGCCAACTATGATTGTTGTGAAACAAGGCTGCGCGTATGCCCGGCGTGAACGCCTTCGGCAACACGAGAAACAATTCCTGCAGGAAGAACGTGAGATTGAACGCGAGCACGTAGAGCAGCGTCGAAAGCGCCGTCAGACGCCAGTTCCACGCTGCATGTGCATCTCCGCTCGCGGCTGCGGCAACGCGCTTCGGCCCGAACGCTCCAAATAATCCGAGAACAATAGGGCCGACGGCGAGAACCAGGACGACGGCGACAACGACCACGTTAGCGCTGGTCATCGTGCGATCTTAGCGCGCTGCAACGAGTAGAACGGAATGTCGCGGCGCAGACGAAAGCCGATCTGCTCGTAGAGTTTCAGCGCGCGCGGATTCTCGTAACTGACGTGGAGGAACGGCAACCTGCCCTGCTGCAGCGTGTCGTTGGTCAGCATCGCGGTCAGCCGGCGCGCGTAGCCGCGGCCGAGAAAATCCGGATGCGTGCAGATCGCACTCATCTCCTGCGCGGATTCCGCGCCGAGACGCTCGCCGATCATCGCGGCAAGCCGTCCGTCTTGATAGATGCCGAAGTAGCGCCCCATATCCATCGTGCGCTCGCGGAAATAATGCGGATAGACCAGCGCGGTCAGCGCGAGCACGTCGGCACGGTGCATGGCGGTCAGCGCGATCACGTCGGGTCCGTCGATCACCGCAATCGGTTCTTCGCAGATCATCTGCGCGAGTGGGCGGAACGCATCGAGCCGCCAATGCGGCGGCGCCTTCGGCGCGACCCCGATCAGGTAGACGCTTTCATCGGGTGCGACGAGGGCGTCGAGATCGGCAACGTGCGCCTGCTGCGCATCGGCTACGCCGAGAAACGGGGCGTACTGCGCCAGATAGCGGGCGACTGCGCCCGAACGCAAGGCCAGCCTGCCATGCACGCTGTTGAGCGACGACCAGATCGGATTGTCGAGTTCGGGATGGCTCATAGCAGTCAACTGCTCTGCGCGCGCAGTGAACGCGCGATCAAACCGATGCCGCCGAACAGCAACACGAGCATCATCAGCGTATTGAACAGACTGGTCGGACGAAAATACACCTGCAGATTGGCGATCACGCCGGCGATCACGATAGCGAGGCCACCGAGCAGCAGTAGCCATCCCAACGCCGATCTGCCGTTGAAGAACAGCAACGTGACACCGGCGAGGAACGGCACCAGGGAAATGCCGAACGAGTTGTAGCCCCATAGCATCCACGCGCCGCTTGCGACCGTGACTTGGTTCATTAGCAGCCAACCGCCGACCACGGCGAGCACGAAGCCACCGAGAAACTGTCCTACGCCACCGGGCGTGCCGCCCGCACCTGAAACACTCATGTTCTTCCCCCGTGTTTGCGCCGGATCGAAACGGGAACGCTCGCATCCGGCCGAGCGGATCGTGGCGCCATTATCGCCGAAACGCCGCCGCGCCTTTGCGCTAAGCCGAACGGTTTCTCGAAAAGCGTCTCCACGACCAGCGCAGGATCAGTGCCAGCACGAAAACGACGAGCAGCATCGGCAAGGCATAGGCGACGAGCTCGACCGTGTCGACAACGCCTTCGGCGAGTCGCTCGGACGCATTGCGGAACGCTGTGCCGACGCGGCTCCAGCGCGATGCGCGTTCTTCCTTGTCGGGCCGAAAACCGATCGTCAGCAAATTGGTCTCGATTCGGCGCTGCTCGTTCGCCCGCGCCTTGTTCAGTCCGTCAAGATCCGTTTCGATCTGAGCGAGTTCGCGCGTGAGCGCGAGCACGTCAGCGACCGGCAAATCCTTGCGCCCCTGAAATTCGAGCAGCCGCGTCTGCTGCCGGGACAGCAGGTCCTTCTTCCGCTCAATGTCCGCGATCGCCTCGGCGCGATCTTCCGCCTTGGTCTCGCGCGAACCGATCTCGCCGCCTTCGCTGGCGAGCTTGACCAGCGGCTCCACGCCGGCCGGCGCGATGCGCACGACCACGCGGCCGCCGGCATAGCGCGCGCCGCTTTGGTCGAAACTCAACAAGGTGCAGGCGCCGAAGCGCGCCTCGACGCAGGCCACACGCGTCGCATCCATGCGTGCCGTCAGCGTCTCCGCGGGCGCGTTGATCGAAACTGTATGCTCGTAGGCGAGAAAAGTCCCCGGCTTCGAACTTTCGCCGACAAGCGCGGGGGCCATGACAGACTTATCGGCCGATTGGCTCGAACAGGCGGCGACGGTGGTAAACGCCAGCGCCAACAGCAACAGCTTGAGCTTGCTCATTCCTTTCCCCCTCGCGCCTAATCCGCAATATGCGGTCGGGCAATCGACACTGGAAGGATTGAACAAGTTTCCGACTATCTGCAAGCGTGACTCGCGTCTCGTTCGCGCACACGCCGCTATCGCCGCGGCGCTCCTTGTTATTCCTGCGGACGGCCGACCGTGACACTGCCTAGATGGCGAATAAAGCAGCCGGAAAAACCGACCTCGCGGCGCCATTCGCGGCGCAAAAGAACGGCTTCTTCCGCGCCGATCGCGCCGCTCAGCCACGGCGCTCAATCGGTTCAGCGACGATCTTCGCAAGAAGTGAGCGAGTCAAAATCCGGCTCGACCAGTTGGCGAACTTCGCAATCGATCTCCCAACCGTCTTCGACGTGCAGTTCGACGAAGCGCTCGGTCAGCACGATCGCTTCGTCGAGCGACTCGACCTTGAACATGGCAAAACCGCCGATCACTTCTTTCGTCTCGGTGAAAGGCCCGTCGACGATAGCCATCTTGCCGCCGCGCAGACTCACGCGCTTGCTCTGCGCCGTCGGCATCAGACCGGCGGTGTCGAGCAGCTTGCCGCTTTGGGTCATTTCTCCCATCAGCTTGCCCATTTCGCTCATCAGGCGCTGGCTGGGCTGTTTGCCGGTGTTTTCCTGGACGCGGATCAGGGATAGAAATCGCATGGTTGGGTCTCCTTTGAGGTTTGACGGACGGCCCGTTTTTTCTTCATTGCGGGCCGTTTGCCTGTCTACGACGAACGGGCAGCGGCGGAATCGACATCCGGGCCCCGGTTTTTTTCCGCACCGCGATGTCGATTTCAGTATCGCCCAAGCGTCATGGACAATGAGGGCTTCTCCTCGACCAACGAGTAACGACCATGTCCAGCACCATCCGTCTGCACCGCGTCCTGCGCGCCCCGCCCGAACGCATCTACCGCGCTTTCCTCGATGCCGCTGCGCTGAGCAAATGGCTTCCGCCGAACGGTTTCACCTGCACCGTGCACGAACTCGAGGCGAAGGTCGGCGGCCGCTATCGCATGAGCTTCACCAATTTTTCCTCCGGCGGCGGCCACAATTTCGGCGGCACCTATCTGGAGCTGGTGCCGAACGCACGTATCCGTCATGACGACCGCTTCGACGATCCCAACCTGCCCGGCACGATGGTCACCACGATCGACCTGCGTGCGGTGATCTGCGGTACCGAATTGAACGTAGTGCAGGAAGGCATTCCCGACGCGATCCCGCCCGAGATGTGCTACCTCGGCTGGCAGGAATCGCTGGTATTGCTCGGCGAACTCGTCGAGGCCGAAATTCCGGGCTGAATCGCAGCTTCGGTCGAGCGAGGCGAAACTCGAAGCGAGGCCCGACATCTCGCGAATGCCGGTGGGATGCGCAAAAGCTCATCCCACCGCACGTGCCGAATCATTGGCGTTTGCAGGTGAGCGTGTCGCCGACCACGTATTTGTCGTCGCGCATCACCTGCCAATCCACGCGCAGTACGCCATTCGCTGCACGCACGTAAATAAACTTCTGCGCCGGCTGCACCTCCGGCGCGGATGCCCACGTCAACGTGTCGCCCTCCCAACCGCCGGAGCTGAAGCGACGCGCACCGCCGAAGTTGTCGACGATGGCGGCATTGAATTGCTTGCCCTTCGCATCGTATGTCCACCCTTCCACCGCGCGATAGCTGGCCGGGGCGATATCGTCGTGATGCTTGAGCACGGCCGCACCGCCCAAATCGATATCGAAACGCATGGTCGAAGCGATGGTCTTGCCGCTGGCAGGAAACACACCGTCGCAATGCCAACTGCCCAGCAAGGGTTCCATGGCATGGATAGGAACCGTCAACTCCGTGGCACCGGCAGCGCCATAAACCATCGCCAAAGCGAACAACAGCGAAACACGCATTGCGGCATCCTCCAGTCGGGGCGCCGCGAGTCTAGCGAACTGCCGGCCGGCGCGAACCGACCGGAAGTCATATGCCGGTGTTGGAACTTGCGGGTCAGATCGAGCAGAGTGAAAGCCAGCACGCCGTCGATCAGGCACGATTCGCCCGAATCAACTCATGGGCAACTTCAGGCCTTGTTCCTTGGCGCAAGCCTGCGCGATCTCATAGCCCGCATCGGCATGCCGCATCACGCCTGTGCCCGGATCGTTCCAGAGCACGCGCGCGATGCGCTTGTCCGCGGCTTCGCTGCCATCGCAAACGATGACTACGCCGCTGTGCTGGCTGTAGCCCATACCGACGCCGCCGCCGTGGTGGAACGAAACCCAGGTCGCTCCGCCCGCCGTGTTGAGCAGCGCATTGAGGATCGGCCAGTCGCTGACCGCGTCGGAGCCGTCCTTCATCGCTTCGGTTTCGCGGTTCGGGCTTGCGACCGAACCGGAATCGAGGTGGTCGCGGCCGATCACGATCGGCGCCTTGAGTTCGCCTTTACGCACCATCTCGTTGAACGCGAGGCCGAGACGGTGGCGCTGGCCGAGGCCGACCCAGCAGATGCGTGCCGGCAGGCCCTGGAAGTCGATGCGCTTCTGGGCCATGTCGATCCAGTTGTGCAGATGCGGATCGTCGGGAATCAGCTCCTTCACCTTCGCATCGGTCTTGTAGATGTCCTCAGGATCGCCCGACAGCGCGACCCAGCGGAACGGCCCGACGCCGCGGCAGAACAGCGGGCGCACATAGGCCGGGACGAAACCGGGAAAATCGAACGCGTTCGCGCAGCCTTCGTCCTTGGCCATCTGACGGATGTTGTTGCCGTAGTCGACCGTCGGGATGCCCTGCGCGTGGAACGCGAGCATCGCTTCGACGTGTACGCGCATCGACTTCTTCGCCGCGTCGCGCACGCCGTTCGGGTCTGTTGCGCGCCGCTCGATCCACTGCTCGACGCTCCAGCCGATCGGCAGATAGCCGTTGACCGGATCGTGCGCGCTGGTCTGATCGGTGACCGCGTCGGGCTTGACGCCGCGCTTGACCAGCTCGGGCAGGATTTCGGCCGCATTGCCGAGCAGCGCG
The DNA here is from genome assembly GCF_005503555.1 of Rudaea sp. 3F27F6. Taxonomy (GTDB): domain Bacteria; phylum Pseudomonadota; class Gammaproteobacteria; order Xanthomonadales; family Rhodanobacteraceae; genus Rudaea. The sequence continues at coordinate 349,037 of NZ_SCNG01000005.1, read as the reverse complement.
ATCGATTTCGCCTCGCCCGACTTTGTATACTTTTCGATGCGCGCGAGTGCGTCATCGATATCGTGCGCCTGCTCGTCGACGTAGCGCGTCTTGAGGCGGAAATCGATGCGGCTCTGCTGGCATTCGACGTTGAGCGAACAGGCGCCGGCCAGGCTCGCGGCGAGCGGCTGCGCGCCGCCCATGCCGCCGAGGCCCGCGGTCAGTATCCAACGCCCTTTGAGCGAACCGCCGTAGTGCTGACGACCGAGCTCGACGAAGGTTTCGTAAGTGCCCTGGACGATGCCCTGCGAACCGATGTAGATCCACGAGCCGGCCGTCATCTGGCCGTACATCATCAGACCCTTTTTATCGAGTTCGTTGAAATGCTCCCAGGTCGCCCAGTGCGGCACGAGGTTGGAGTTCGCGAGCAATACGCGCGGCGCGTCGGCATGGCTCGGGAACACGCCGACCGGCTTGCCCGACTGGATCAGCAAGGTTTCGTCGTCGTTCAATTCGCGCAGCGAACGCAGGATCGCGTCGAAGCATTCCCAGTTGCGCGCGGCGCGGCCGATGCCGCCGTAGACGACGAGTTCGTGCGGATTTTCCGCCACCTGCGGATCCAAATTGTTCTGGATCATGCGGAATGCGGCTTCGGTCAGCCAGCTTTTGCACGTAAGGATGTTTCCGCGCGGCGCGCGGATCGTGCGCGCGGTGTCGATGCGGGTGGGAGCGTTCATGGCAGGCCTCGTCTCGGTGCAGAGGCGGCCATTCTAAATCGGATCGGCGGAGAGGCGCGATTCGCCCCGTCGCGACTCGTACAGCAAACAAGCGGGTATAACGTAAATCCGCGCCTTTCGCGCAGCGCGCCTGAAAAGCACCCCGATTTCAGCGTTTGCAGCTCGGCGAACGCACAAGCCATGCCGCAGCGGCAGCCAGCGTTTCGTCCGCGCCGCCCTGCTTGGCTGGCGCGACGGTCTCATCCGGTTCGATCTTGCCGCCGTAGACGTGGCCGTCGCGATCCATATCGACGACTGTGGTCAGCGCGAGCATGCTGCCGTCTCCCAGAGAAAAGGTCCGATTGCCGGTGCTCAGACCGGCGGTCGCCGCGCCGAACGAGCGCGTATTGGGCCGGCCGCGGAATGCAACGGCCACGACTTCGCCGGAGCTGGCCGTCTGCGGCCCGGTCAGCACGGCGATCGGCGCCGATTGCAGATCCGGCCCGACGCGCGGCGATGCGGCTGGCCCGTTCACGGCGGTGAACGGAGTCGACTCGCCGTTCGCGTGGCGGAAACTGCCTAGCGGTTTTGGACCGAGCAAGGGTCGCAGCGATCCGAGCATCGGATACATGTTGCCGCCGACGTTTCTGCGCAGATCGACGATCCAGCCGCAGTGCGCCTGCGGGGCGATCTTGCCGATGGCATCGACGATACCGCCGACGAATTCGGCCTGCGCCTTCGCCTCCACACCCGAGTAACCCGGCATCTCGATGTAGCCGATATTGTCCGGCTTCAATTCGACAATCGGCATCGAACTCGGCGCTCCACCCTCGGCGAACCGACGCGATGCCTGCGGTTCGAGCAGCATGCTGTGATGATCGCCGAGTTTCGCGAGCAGCGCGCGAATCGCCGGATAAACGTCTTTCGAGGTCTTCGCGTTCTTCGCCATTGCGCGGATTTCGGGCTCGGCTTGTGGCCAGTCGACGTCGCGGGCATGCAAAGCGTGTTCACGCACGGTGCGGATGGCCGCATCGAGGACGAGGTCCGGCGCCACCTGGGCAGTCGGTTCGGGTTTCATCGCAGTAAGGCGCAGCTTATGCGCGACGACTTCGCCGTTGCCGCTCAGCAACGTGCCGAAGACCAGCACCGTCGCCTGCTCGGGAACGTCGATCTGCACTTGGCGATGCACATTCAACACGGTTCCGAACACCGGCTCCCGCTGTGAATTGGCAAACGCCAGCTTTCCGTCGGCGCCGTCCGCACGCAGCCAGATGCCGGCGCCCTGCTGCGCATCGCGCGTGTCGAGATCGGCAGAAAGCGCGATGGTCTTGTTTCGGTAAGGCGAGGCATCGAGGCGCGCGAGCGAAGCGCCGAATTTTTCCGGCTCGCCATTGCCGGATCGCAGCGTCACGGTCGCCCCTTGCTCGCCTGCGGCGTCGCCCGTTCCCTGTACTTGATAACTGCGACCGCTACCGATGACCCATTGCGATTGTGCAATCGCAGTTGCCGCGATGCTCATTGCACCAAGCACCGCCAAAGCCAGCACGCATATACGGTTCATGCCGCCCCTCCGCTTGCCGATGCCGCGGACTATGCGGGCCGCGGCGAAAACGGAGTCTGAACCGGACGCCTCAGCTTCTGACGGCGTGCATCTGCTCCGAACGATTGCGCGAAAACACGAACACCGACGCCGGCGGAATATTGCGCCAGGCGAAGCCTCCGCGGCGAACCGAGAGGCCGAGTTCGTCGAGCAGCTCGCGCGCGAGCGGCGGCTTCGGCGAATAGGTGAACTGGATGAAGGAGCCGCCCGGCCTGAGCACGTCGAACGCAGAGCGCATGATCGAACGCTGCAGATCGCGCGACATATTGAGCAGGCCAAGGCCGCTGACGACCGCATCGACTTCGCCGGCGCGGGCGAAGCCCTTTTCCGCGGCGATCTTGGTCAGCTCGCAGGCGTCGCCGCAAACGACTTGCGCATTCGGGAAGCGGCCGCGCAGATGCTCGTAGAGTTCGGAATTCAATTCGACGACCAGCAACTGCTCCGGCGCGATGCCTTCATCGATCAGTGCGCGCGTGAATACGCCGGTACCGGCGCCGAGTTCGATCACGCGCTTCGTGCCGTCCGGCAACTCCGCCGTCATCAGCCCGGCCAACTGCGTACCCGAAGGCGCGAGCGCGGCGATGCTGAGGGGGTTCTTCAGCCATTGGCGGAAAAACAGCCAGGCTTGCGAACCCGTGGTGGGCGGCGTCGGTTGCGGTTGAGTCACTGGGTATCCGTATCGAAAGAATAGTCGGCATCATAATGTGACGGATTGAAGACGGCCAGCCTGCCGAAAGTTGGCCTGCCCCGGCTTTTCATCCCGCACCGCTCGGGATGCACCGAATATTCGCGCAAATAAAAGCCCCGCTGCCGAAGCAGCGGGGCCGCAGACCGACGCTCAAACTTGGGGGAAGGCAGGCGCCGGGTAACCCGTCAACGGTGGTAGTAGCCGCCGCGATCATAGTAACCGCCGCGCCCGGCGTCGCGACCGCGGTAGTAGCCGCGCTCATAACCGTGGTTGTACCCACGGTAGTAGCCGCGATTGTAGCCACCGCCGTAATAGCCGCTGCGATAGACGACCGGCGCGCTGTAGTAACTCGGATATGCCGGGTAGTACACCGGCGCCGGCGCATAGTAGGTCTGCCCGTAATAGGCCGGTGAATAGTAACCACCGCCGTAGCCACCGTAGTAACCGCCACCGACGCCAACGTAGGTGTGATGCGAACCAACGCCGATCGACAGGCCCGGCACGCTGATGCCGAGGCTGAAGTGATCGCGCGCCGAAGCCACCGACGCGAATGCGAGCCCGGCCACGGCGACCAGGCCGAAAGCCATCGCACGAAAACCACGCTTGCTGAAGTTCATGATGCTGCTCCGATTAGTACAAGAGCGACCGATTGGCCGCAGGTGCATGCTGCGGTTTTTCGGCTGAATCGACTCTGAAAAATCGACGCATTTCCCTGAACCGTTCAGCCTAGATCGGGCCCGCTCGACACCAAACTGAACAGCGTTATTTCTTCGTCAATTCCCAGGCTTTGTGGATGCGCGAATTGCGCTCGAAATCGAACGGGATCGTGCCCGCGCTGATGTCGCGGATGGCAAAGGCGCCGAGCGCCGCCTCGTCAAGTTTGAAGCGGCGGTAATTGTTCGAAAACAAGACCGTGCCGCCGGGCAGCAGACGCTCGGCGCAAAGCTGGAGCAGGCGCGCATGGTCGCGCTGCACGTCGAAATCGTCCGCGCTCTTCGAGTTCGAGAACGTCGGCGGGTCGACGAAGATCAAGTCGTACATCGCCGAATGATTCTGCAGATAACCAAGCGCATCGGCGCGCACCAGCCTATGCTGCTGATTGGCGAAACCATTGAGGGCGAAATTACGCGTCGCCCATTCCAAATACGTCTGCGACAGATCGACGCTGGTCGTCTCCATCGCGCCGCCCGCCGCCGCGTACACGCTGACGCTGCCGGTGTAGCAGAACAGATTGAGGAAACGCTTGCCGCGGGCAAGTTCGCGCACGCGTGCGCGCAACGGGCGGTGGTCGAGAAACAATCCGGTATCGAGGTAGTCCCAGAGATTGACGAGAAAACGCAGCCCGCCCTCGCCGACTTCGAAAAATTCTCCGCGGTGGTCGAGGTTGCCGTACTTCTCGCCGCCCTTGCCGCGGCGGCGCTGCTTCAGCGCGACGCGGTCGCGCGGTACGCCGAGCGCCTCACCCGCGGCGCGCACGAGTTCGCGCAGGCGCGTCCGCGCGAGATTCTCATCGACGCTCGCCGGCGCGGCGTATTCCTGTATATGCAGCCAATCCTGCGGTGCGCCGCCGTTGCGCGGATGCTCGCGATACAGATCGATCGCCGCCGCGTACTCGGGCAGGTCGGCATCGTAGACGCGCCAGCACTCGATGCCTTCGCGCGCGGCGGTCTTGCGCAGATGCCGGTAATTTTTCTCGATGCGGTTCTTCGCCATCTGCGCGCCTGCCGACAGCGGCTTCGGCTCGGGCTTCGGTGCATCGGCGGCGGCGATGTCGAAGTTGAGAAAGACGCATTCAAGCGCGCCGTTGTAGAGCTTGTACTTCTTGTCCGCGCGCAGGCCGATCGCGCGCGCGAGATTCTCGTCGGACGTGATCACGCCCGCGCGCCAGCCCGGAAACTCGGCTTTCAGCTTCGTGCCGAGCAGGCGGTACAGATCGACAAGGCCCGCGTCCGACCCCATGCGCTCGCCGTAGGGCGGATTGCAGATCACCAAGCCCGGCATCGGCAATTCCTGCGGCCGACGCAAATGTTCGAGCATCTGCTTGCCGAGATGGATGAATCCCGACATCTGCGCGTATTGCGCGTTGTGCACGGCCTCGCGCAGCACGTTGGCGTCGCGATCGAAGCCGAAGAAGGCCGGCCGCAGCGCCTGCGCGCCACTGCGCGCACGCACCTGCGCTTCGTCATGCAGCGTTTTCCACAGTGCAGCATCGTGGCCGCGCCAGCCGAAGAAACCGAAATAGTCGCGACGCAGTCCGGGCGCGATGTCCGCGGCCATCAGCGCGGCTTCGACCAGGAGCGTGCCCGAACCGCACATAGGATCGACCAGACCGCCGCCGCCGGCATACACCGCCGGCCATCCGGCACGCAGCAGCATGCCCGCGGCGAGATTTTCCTTAAGCGGCGCCACGCCTTTACCGAGGCGATAGCCGCGCTGGTGCAACGGCGTGCCGGCCAGATCGATGCTGAGGATCGCCTGACCTTTGCGCAGCACCAGATTGATTCGCACCGACGGCTGCTCGGTATCGACGCTCGGACGCTCGCCGCCGCGCTCGCGGAACTGATCGACGATCGCATCCTTGACGCGCAGCGCGGCGAACTGAGTGTGGGTCAGGCCATTCGTGCTGCCGACCGCATCGACCGCAAACGTCGCGTCGCTGCCGAAATGCTCGTTCCAATCGACGGTAAGCGCGCCCTGATAAAGCGCGTCGCCGTCGGCGACGGCAAACTCCGTGATCGGCATCAATACGCGGCTGGCCAGGCGCGACCACAAACAGGCGCGATAACCGTGTTCGAGTCCGCCGCTGAAATGCACGCCGGCCAAGGCTTCGCGCGCATCGTCGGCGCCGAGCGCCTTCAACTCGTCGACGAGCAGATATTCGAGGCCCTTCGGACATGTCGCGAAGAACTTGCGTGCGCCGGGATTCTCCGCGTTCAAGCGAACTGCCCCAGAAACAGGCGGAATTGTTCGGCGATGAAATCGACGTGATTGCTCAGGCGATGGTCGTCGTGCAGCAGCGTGATCGCATCGCCGCGGCCGCGCGCAAACGCGATGGCGGCATCGACCGGACACAGCTCGTCTTCCCAGCCGTGCATCAGCGCGGTCGGCACGCGCGCGGCCTCGAAGGTGCGTGCATAGCCGGGAATCGCCAGCGGCAGCGCGATCAGAAACAGGCCGATGCAGTTCAGCCCGGTTGAAGCGAGCGCCGAGGAAAACGCGCCCATACTCGATCCGGCGAGCACGACCGGCGCATCCGCCGGCGCGTGCGACTTGAGCCGGGCGATGCGTTCGTCGATCCGGCCAACGTCGCGGTGAACGTCGAGATCGCGATAATCGGGGCGCACACTGCGGAAGCCGAGCGGTTCGGCGATCTTAGCGAGCGCCGTCACCTTGGTCGCCTCGGGGCCGCTTTCGAGGCCGTGCGAAAGTATCAGGAAGGGTTTCATGTGCCGATTATCGCATGCCGCTGGCAGGCCTCCCGCACGCGTGCGAGACTGCGCGCATGCCCATCGCCGCCCCACCTCCCGATCTCGTCGTCCACGATTGGCCGCTGCCCTACGCGGCCCAGCTCAATCATCGCGAGCTCTCGGCAATCGATCTCGTCGTCATCCACTGCACCGAATTGCCTGACATGAATATGACGCGCGAATTCGGCGAGCGCGTGCATTACCCCGAAAAAGGCACCGGCAACAGCGGTCACTACTACATCACCGAAGCCGGCGCGGTATACCGCTTCGTCGCGCCCGACCATGTCGCCAACCACACCAAAGGCTGGAACACGCGCTCGATCGGTATCGAGATGTTCAATGTCGGCCGCTATCCGCATTGGGGCGACAGCCGGCACCAAGCATTTACCGTGCCGTATACGAAGGAGCAGATCCAATCCCTGCTCGCGCTGCTGCAGAAACTCCGTCACGACATTCCGAGCCTGCGCTATGTCGCCGGCCACGAAGACCTCGACACGCGCCTCGAACCGGCGAGCGACGATCCGAAAATCATGTTGCGGCGACGGCAGGATCCAGGGCCGCTGTTTCCGTGGAACGAAATTGTGCCTGCGGCGGGGCTTGCTCGCCTTCGGCCGTAAGGGCGCGATTCGTCGCGCCGCTCTCGCTTCCTTCGCTCGTCATCCCCGCATGCTCTTGGCGGGGATCCAGCGACTTTGCTTTTGGCTCTATGGGTTTTAGGAGCAAAGGCTTCCACTCGTCCTGCGGACGAGCGGGTCACTTTCTTGTCTACAGCGACAAGAAAGTAACCAAAGAAACGCCGCCCCGGGAGCCGCGCTCGCAGCTCCGCTGCGAGTTCGCGAGGTCATGCCGGGGTTCGCTCGATGGACATCCTGTCCATTCGCGAACTCGCGCGCATCCTGCGCGCGACCTTTCAGGCTTATCCGTCACGCCCTCGTCGCGGCTGACGGGGACCCGAGATCAAAAGACAGATCAAAAGCCGCCGCCCGCGAAGGTCGTTCTTGCTTCGGCGCGCACGATGCGCGCTGCTCTGCTTCTCCGGGTCCCCATTACATTGCGGCGGCAGTGGACGATAAGGCCCGCAGGGTGCGCGCGAGGATCGCGCGCATTCCGCTATTGCACACGGATGTGCAATTAGCGGAACCCGGCCGATGTCGCTGACCCGGAGCGCAGGATGCGCGCAGGGCGCAATGTCCTGGGGCGGCGTCTTTTGGTTACTTTTCTTCGCTGCTGAAGAAAAGTGACCCGCTCGCCCGCAGGACGAGCGGAAGCCTTTGCTCTCAAACGAAAGCAAAAAAGCAAAGTCGCTGGATCCCCGCTAAGAGCATGCGGGGATGACGAGCAAAAGCGAAAGCTGGATTCCCGCTTTCGCGGGAATGACGAGCAAAAAACGACAACCACCCTAGCCCATGTGGAAATGACGAGCTAAAGGCGTAAGCCCAACCGCACCCCCTGTGCTGCTAAAAGCCCAGCTTCCACGGAAATGACAAGCGAGCACACTCGACTGCCAAGAACATCCCCACCGCAAGACGAAGCAAAGTCGAAGACGCGAAACCACACCTCTACGTTAGAATGTGCGTTCGCAACAGAGCGGAGTCCGCATGACTAACCCCGTCGTCGCCGAACTGGTCGAGTTGCTCGGCCTCGAGCGTCTCGAAGACAACCTGTTCCGCGGCCAGAGCCGCGACATCGGTACACGTTACGTGTTCGGCGGCCAAGTGCTAGGCCAGGCGCTGTCGGCTGCGCAGCAGACGGTGGAAGATCACCGCGGCGCGCATTCGCTGCACGCCTACTTTCTGCGCGCAGGCGACATCGCCGCGCCGATCGTCTACAACGTCGAGCGTACGCGCGACGGGCGCAGTTTCTCTACGCGCCGCGTGATCGCGATCCAGCATGGCGAGCAGATTTTCAACTGTACGGTTTCGTTCCAGATCGACGAACCGGGTTTCGAGCACCAGACCGCGATGCCCGACGTACCGCTGGCCGACGTGCTGCCGTCGCGCAAAGCGCTGTCGCCGCAGGAACTGGAAAAATTGCCGGTCAAGCTGCAACGCTGGCTCGGCAGCCGTGGACCGTTCGAGCTACGCTATGTCGAACCGCGCGACGACTTCAATCCGGGCAAGCTGCCGCCGAAGCAGCACATCTGGTTTCGCTTGATCGATCGCATCGGCGACTCACCGGCCTTGCATCGTGCGATGCTCGCCTACGCCTCGGACTTCAACTTGATCGGCACGGCGATGCTGCCGCACGGAATTTCCTGGCTCAACGGCAACGTGCATCTGGCGAGCCTCGATCATGCGATGTGGTTCCACCGTCCGTTTCGCGCCGACGACTGGCTGCTCTACGCGCTCGACAGCCCGACCGCGCAGGGCGCGCGCGGCCTCGCACGCGGGCAGATTTTTTCCGCCGACGGCCGCCTTGTTGCCTCGGCCGCTCAGGAAGGCATGATGCGGCTGGTCGAGGACAAGAAGTAGCCGAGCGATCCTCGCCGATCGTCGAGATCGGCAAACCGTCATCCTCTTCGCACTTTTCGAGCAAACACCGAGCACTATGAGGCAGATTTACACTTCCGCCCGCAACGAAAACGTCGACCGCGTCGTCGCGCTGCTGCGCGATGCCGGCATCGAAACCTCGGTGACGAATCGCAGCAACTACGCCGGCCACGACTACAAGGGCCCGAGCTACGCGACGAAACCCAATCGCGAGGGCTGGGCGCAGGTCTGGGTCGTACATTCAGAAGATCAGGCGCGCGCGCGCGCGATGCTGCGCGAAATCGGCATCGAGCCGCCGACGCGCTACGCCGAAGAACTCGAACAGTCGCGCAACAAGGAGCGTACGCCGACCGAGCGCCGTTCGCGCTTCGTTTGGAACATCCGCACCGTGCTGCTTATCGCCATCGGCCTGCTCTTGATGTTGAACTGGCTCGGCATCATCAAGATATTCTAGCGACGGGACATTTCCGCAATCGGGTGTCTTCGCGATCATCCAACCGCGAGGATCGCAACACAGCCGCCGTCGACCGCATTCTTCCATCGGGCTCAATCATCATGTCGCGCACCAAGACCGCGTTCCTCTTCGACCTCGACGGCACCCTGATCGACAGCGTGTACCAGCACGTGCTCGCCTGGAAGACCTCGCTCGACGCCGAAGGCATCCAGATTCCCGTGTGGAGCATTCATCGCAAGATCGGCATGTCGGGCGGTCTGTTCACCAATATCCTGCTGCGCGAGACCGGACTCGACGCCACGCCGGAACGCTTCGACCGCCTGCGCCGCAATCACGCCGCGGCTTACAAGGAGTTGTCGAGCAGCGTGCGTCCGTTGCCCGGCGCGCGGGAATTGCTCGACTACCTCACCGAGCAGGGCAACCCCTGGGCGATCGCAACGAGTGGACGCATGGAAACCGCTGGGCACAATCTCGCCTCTCTCGGCATCGATCCAGCCAAGGTGCCCGTGGTCACGCGCGACCAGGTCAAATACGCCAAGCCCGACCCGGATCTGTTTCTCACCGCGGCCGAACGCCTCGGCGTCGACATCCGCGACTCGCTCATTCTCGGCGACAGCATCTGGGACATGATCGCGGCCAAGCGCGCGCGCGGCCTCGGCGTGGGCCTGCTTTCCGGCGGCTACGGTGAAGACGAACTCAGTAAGGCCGGCGCATTTCGTGTTTACGCCGATCCGGCCGACTTGCTTCTGCATATCGACGAGGTTGCGGCGCGGGCCTGATCGATTCGAGCCGGGACGCCCGGAGCGGAAGCCGTCGCTGAAAAGTGCGGCTGAGCATGGCCGCTCCCGAGGCTCGCGATCACAGAAGAAAGCGCGCAACAGCGTGATCGCGAACTGTTTCAAACGTGCGAACCCATTGCGCACCAGGACCGGGCAGCGCCCGATCGAGCGCGAGGCGCTTGATCTGCGATAGCCGCCGGTAATCTGCGGACCTTCTGGACTTGTTCAGAATCCCCGCAGATCGCATAAAATAAGCCCATGAAGTCCGAAACCGTCCGCTTGTTTCAGACCCTGCCGCATCCTTGCGGCTACTTCGCCGAGCGGACGGCGCAGAATCTCGTCATCGATCCTTCGGCGCCGCATCTGCCGCGCATGTACGCGCACGCGCTGACGCGCGGCTACCGTCGCGCCGGCGGCCATGTCTACCATCCGCAGTGTCCGCAATGCCGCGCCTGCGTGCCGGCGCGCATTCCGGTCGCGCAATTCAGTCCCGATCGCAGCCAGCGCCGCAACCTCAAGCGCAACGCCGACCTGGAATTGAGCGTGGTGCCCGCGCGTTACAGCCACGAATATTTTTCTCTGTACCGGCGCTATCTCGACGCGCGCCACGCGGGCGGCGGCATGGACAATCCCGATCCGCAGGACTTCACGCGCTTTCTCTACACCGCGTGGAGTCCGACGTCGTTTATCGAACTGCGCGATGCTGCCGGAGAACTGCTCGCCGTCGCGGTCACCGACATCACTACGACCGGCCTGTCCGCGGTCTACACGTTTTACGATCCTGCCCACGAAGCGCGCGGCATCGGCACGCATGCGATCCTGCGCCAGGTCGAGATCGCGCGCGAACGCGGGCTTCCGCACGTCTATCTCGGCTACTGGATCGAAGGCCACGCGAAGATGGATTACAAAGCGCGATTCCGCCCGCTGGAGCTGCTGACGGCGGAGGGCTGGAAAGTTTTGTCGTAAGGCTGCGGCGTTCGCGCGCCTCGCGCGAACACGCTCATCCGTTTCGCGCGGCGTTCTTTCTCTTTGCGATGCAGGAAAGCAGCGCGTGATAAATCGCGCTCCCAACGCGAATTCTATGTCTGCGCTGCAGGCGCCACGACCGGAGCGGGAGCGGGAGCGGGTGCCGCCACCGCCTTTTCGCGCACACCGAAACCGAAGCCGTGCTCGCTGTGCAGCGACACGACGAGTTTGATGAAGGCATGCGGCACCAGCAGTTCCGCTTCGACCGCACGGCCATCGGCGCTGCGCCCCTGCACGGTCAGGGTGAAGAACGGGCCGGCCGGATCGACCTCCGAACAGACGATATGCGGTCCAACCGCGGGCACGTCGGTCAGATACGGCTTGATCACCGGCCCAAGCGTTTCGATCGCCTGCGGAAATAGAAACACGGCGAAGCTGGTCGTATCGTTCATGCGGATTCCGGTCATTGCGATTCGTCCGCAGTATAGCGAAAGGGCGACGCACCAATATCGGGTCTAGTATGCTGCGCCTTCCCCGATCTCCGCGAACATCCATGCTGCATCGCCTCTTCGCTCTCCTCCTGCTTTCGCTCGCCTCCGTCGCCCAAGCGGCTCCGCCCGACGAAACCTGGATGAGCGTCCTGCTCGACGGCCGCAAGATCGGCCACATGCACACAACGCGCACCGTCGCCGGCGCCAGCGTGCGCACCGTGCAGACGATGCAGATCGAGATCGAACGTTCCGGCCTCAAGGTCGGCATGAGCACGAGCGAGACCGACGAGGAAACGTCCGACGGCAAACCGCTGCGCTTCGAGTCGCGCACAAAAATCTCCGGCATCGAAAGCGTGCAAACCGGCGTCATCCGCGCCGACGGCAAGCTCGAAGTGACGACCGAAGTCGGCGGCGCGAAGCAGACGCGCGTTATCGATTGGCCGCGCGGCGCGGTGCTCGCCGAAGGCCTGCGCCTCGCCGAAGAGAAGCACGGGCTCACGCCCGGCTCGCGCTACAAGACGCTCACGTTCCAGGCCGAGAATCTCGAAGCGGTCGAGGTCGACTCGCGCGTCGCCGATAAGCAGACGATCGAACTGCCCGACGGCAAGCACGAACTCGTGCGCATCGAACAGGTCATCGAACTCGGCGGCTCGCCGACGCGGACCGTGTCGTGGGTCGAGGCCGACTTCACGGTGCGCAAGCTGCTCGTGCCGATGATGGGCTACGAGCTGACCATGCTCGCATGCCCGCAGGCCTGCGCGACGGCGCCGAACCAGGCATCGGACATCCTCGTGCGCACCCTGCTCTCTTCGCCGCGCGCACTGAGCGCGGAAGAGCGCGCAAACGGCGTCAGCCTCGTCGTCAGCGCCACCGATGCGAGCGGCGAGCCGCTGCAGTTCGCCACGACCGACGAACAACAGGTTTCGAAGACCGGCGACAAGATCCAACTGCGCATCGCGCCGCTCGGCGCCGCGAACACGACGCCGGCGCGCGAAGCCAAGCCGACCTCCATCGACACACAGCCGAACGACTGGCTGCAAAGCGCAGCCCCCGAAGTCGTCAAACTCGCACACGACGGCGCGGGCGCAGTGAAGACGCCGGCCGCGCAGATGCAGAGCCTCGAAGACTTCGTGCGCAAATTCATCCGCAACAAAGACCTCAGCGTCGGCTACGCGTCGGCGCTCGAAGTCGCGAAGAACCCCGAAGGCGACTGCACCGAGCACGCCGTGCTGCTCGCCGCGCTCGGCCGCGTGCTCGGCATCCCGACGCGCGTCGTCGACGGCCTCGTCTACATCGACAGCTACGCCGGTAAATCCAACGTCTTCGTGCCGCACGCCTGGGCGCAGGCCTATGTCGACGGCCGCTGGCGCAGTTACGACGCCGCGCTGCAAGGTTTTGACGCAGGCCATATCGCGCTGTCGACAGGCAGCGGCGATCCGTGGCGGTTCTATGCCGGATTCAACACCCTCGGGCGCGTCCGCATCGATTCGATCGAGCCGCTGCGCCCCTGATCGGCATCAGGCCGGCACGCCGCGCGCACGCACCGGCGGCGGAAAGGCCAGCGCAATCGCCGCGGCGCCGAGGCCGACCATCGCCGATGCAATGAACAACCACGCGTAGCTGTCGTTGACGTCGTAGATCCAGCCGCCGACCAGCGGCCCCGCGGCCATGCCGAGGCTCGACAGCATGATCGCCGCACCGAATACCGTGCCGAGAATGCGCGGCCCGAAGTATTCGTGCGCGAGCACGGCGTAGAGCGGCATCACTCCGCCGTAAGTGCCGCCGAAAATCACCGCGAGCGCATAGAACTGATCGAGCCGGCTGGCGAAGAGATAGGCGGCGATCACCAGCGCTTGTATCGTCAACCCAGCGACCAACACCGGCTTGACCCCGAGCCGGTCGGCGAGCAGTCCGTACGCGAGCCGGCCGCCGAGTCCAGCCAATCCTTCAACGCTGTAGATGCTGACCGCGGCCATCGGCGCGATGCCGCAGGTCATCGCGTAGGTGACCATATGGAAGATCGGCCCAGAGTGCGCCATGCAGCAGGCGAAGAAGGTCAGGCCGAGCACGATGAACTGCGGCGAGCGCAGCGCGGCGAATATCGCGCTGCGCTGGTCCTGCCCGCCCGCGTCGTCAGTCGGTGCGGCGGCCGCAATGGCCGGCGCACGGCGCACCAGCAGGGTCGCCGGCAGCAGCAAAATCCAGGCGGCGATGCCGATCGTCAGCATTGCCGGGCGCCAACCGTGAGCGTCGATCAGCCAGCGCGCGAACGGCGACACCGTCATCGGCGCCACGCCGACACCGGCGGATACCAGGGCGACGGCGAGGCTGCGATGCGTGTCGAACCAGGCCATCGTGGTCGCGATCAGCGGCGCGAAGAACGTACTCGCGGCAACGCCGACAAGCACGCCGTAAGTCGCCTGAAACAACGGCAGTGACGTCGCCCGGCTCGCGAGCACAAGAGCGAGGCCGAGCAGCACCGCGCCGATCGTCACGACGATGCGCGCGCCGTAGCGGTCGCTCACCGCGCCCCAGACGAAACCGCCGAGGCCCATGACGAGAAAGTTCAGCGTCATCGCACTCGATATGCCCGCGCGCGACCACGCCGTCTCGGCCGCGATCGGTTCGAGAAACACCGCGAGCGAAAACATCGCGCCGAACGCGACGCAGGTCATCAGCGCGCCGGCGCCGACGATGACCCAACGATAGGAAGTGCTCATGCGTTTCTCCGGGAAAGAGCGGAAGCCGCCCCACTCTACAAACGTCCTGCATCCGAGCGGGAGCAACAAAGCCGTCGCGAAGATTCCGTCCCGACTCAACAATCAGACGACTCAGCGCGGCCCAATTCGACACGCGAGAGCTTCCAATCGTCGACGCCCAGTCTCTTTTTTACATTCAATAATCTCTTTTATTATTTGATTTTCATCAATTTTCTCCACTAACCAAAACCATTTTTCGATCGTCGTGAATACCTGTTGAATAATTGATATCTTTTTGATATCTTTTCCTCACCCACAGGAGAGACCACCATGAACGAGCGTTCCGTTTCCGCGCCATCCGGCATTCCCGCTTTGATCGGCTTGATCGTATTGCTGCTGGCCGATGTGGCCTGGCTGATCTATGGCGTTCAGGGCAAGAGCGTGTGGATCATCGTGGCCGCTATCCTGATCGCCTTCGCCCTGCTCATCTGTCTCTGCGGTTTCTTCACCGTGGCGCCGAACGAAGGCAAGGTGCTGCAATTCTTCGGCCGCTACGTCGGCACGGTGCGCGACCCAGGTCCGCGCTGGGCCAATCCGTTCTACTCGAAAACTAGCGTCTCGCTGCGCGTGCGCAACTTCGAATCGTCCAAACTCAAGGTCAACGATCTCGACGGCAATCCGATCGAGATCGCCGCGGTCGTCGTCTGGCAGGTGGTCGATACCGCCGAAGCGCTGTTCCAGGTCAACGACTACGAAGACTTCGTACACATCCAGAGCGAGTCCGCGCTGCGCCAGATGGCGCAGAGTTATCCGTACGATTCGCACGACTCGGGCGGCATCTCGCTGCGCAGCCACGGCAAGGAAGTCGCCGACCATCTGCAGAATGAAATCCAGGAACGCCTCGCCAGCGCCGGCGTCAAGGTGATCGAAGCGCGCATCACTCACCTCGCCTTCGCCCCCGAGATCGCTCAGGCGATGCTGCAGCGCCAGCAGGCCAGCGCGATCATCGCTGCGCGCACACGCATCGTTGAAGGCGCGGTGACGATGGTCGAGATGGCGCTCGACCAGTTGAAGTCGCGCGGCGTCGTGCAGCTCGACGAAGAACGCAAGGCGGCGATGGTGTCGAACCTGCTCGTCGTGCTCTGCGGCGAGCGCGGAACGCAGCCGATCGTCAATACCGGGACGCTATACAACTAAGCGGGGCGTGCCATGACGGACAAGCTCACCGAATTGATCGTGGCCAGCGCCGCCGGCATCGTGATGCTCATCCTCGCGATCGTGATTCGTGTGCGCGGGCCGCGCGGCCTCGTCCACGGCGTGGACTGGGAGCGGGTTTCCGATGTCCAGGGTCTCGGCCAGTTCGTGAGCATGATGGTCAGCGTCCTTGCGGCGCTGATCATCGCGCATGGCATCGCGCTCTACGCTTTTTTCCAAGATGATTCGAAGCGCAACATCGCCACCGTCCTTTTTGTGGTGTGCATTTGCCTCATCGTGCTCGCACTCCTGATCGGCAAACTGCGCTACCAGGACAAACCCGCCGCACGGAAAACCAATGGCCGCCGATAAGAAAGCCTATCCGCTGCGCATCAGCGCCGACGTGCTCGACGCCGTCCAGCGCTGGGCCGACGACGAACTGCGCAGCGTCAACGCGCAGATCGAGTACGTGCTGCGCGACGCGCTGCGCAAGGCAGGCCGCATGCGCAACAGCATTCCCCCGGTCGACGACAGCGAGGACAAGCAGCCGTGAGCGAAACAGTCGTGAACGAGATTGCGTTGAACGATAGGCCCGACCATCGCAATGGCGCAATCGCGCTGGTACTCGGCGCGAGCGGAGCGATTGCATCGCTGCTGGTCCTGCCCTATGCCCTCGCGATGACGCAGAAAGCGTGGCCGCCGATCGGAGGGATTCTGGTGACGTTCGGCGCCAATTTCGTCGTGATTGCCCTGCTTGCCTACATCGGTTTGCGCGCAGGACAACGTTTCGGATTGGACAGCCCGGCAATTCGTCGCTGGCTCGCCGGCGCCTCCGCCCCGCCGTCATCGCGGTGGATTCTGGCGATCGTCGTCGGAATTGTGGCTGCGGTCGCAGCCGGCCTGCTACAGGCAATACTGCCGCTGCCCGCGGACGCCATCGACGTGAGCCATATCCCCGCTTCGTGGAAGGGGCTGCTCGCGTCATTCTATGGCGGCATCGTCGAAGAAACGGCGTTCCGTCTGTTCCTCGTCTCCGCCCTCGTGTGGCTGGCGACGCGCATTCTGTCACCGCGCCCGTCGGTCTATTGGACGGCGATCGTCATCGCCGCGATCTTGTTCGGCGCGGCGCATCTGCCAAACTGGTCGGCCGTCTCGGAAGTACCGCTCAATCCGGCGATCGTCATCAGCATCATTTCAGCCAACGCCGTCTGCGGCATCGCGTTCGGCTGGCTGTTCTGCCGCTACGGTATCGAACACGCCATCGCTGCGCACTTCAGCACCGACATCGTGCTGCATGTGCTTCTGCCCCTGATCATGCCGCAAGGCTGAGCACGGCATTTGCCGCGCGATTCCCTATACTCCGATCGTCAATGAACCAGACCAGCGAAATCGATTTCGTCAGCGCCGCGTTCGCGCTCGGCGTGCCACGCGACTACGGCCGCGTGCGCGGACTGCGCCGCGTGCGCGAGCCGCGGCGGCTGGCGAGCATCGGCCGCGATACGCAAGGACGCGAACAGTACCTCGCCCCGCACGCGGCGCGCGCGTGGATGCGCATGCGCGAAGCCGCGGCGCAAGCCGGCGTCGAACTGGAAATCGTCTCCGCGTTTCGCGGCATCGAATACCAACTCGGCATCCTCAAACGCAAACTCGACCGCGGCCAGTCGATGCAGGAAATCCTGCGCGTCAGCGCCGCACCAGGCTACAGCGAGCACCACACCGGCCGCGCGCTCGACATCACCACACCCGGCTACACAGCACTCGAAGAAGAATTCGAACGTTCACCGGCGTTCGCGTGGCTGCGCAAGAACGCCGGGACATACAAATTCAGTTTGAGCTACCCGCGCGGCAATCCGCACGGCATCGCCTATGAGCCTTGGCATTGGTGTTGGCACGACAAACGCTGACGGCTTGGTTGAGGCGCGACTAGCGCGCATGGCATCTTGCGATCGCACGAAGTTTTTGCTCGTCATTCCCGCGGCTCTCAACAGCCGAAGGGCTGGTCAAGCGGGAATCCAGCCCTTGCTCTGCTTTGGTTTGTTTAAGAGCAGAGCTTCCACTCGTCCTACGGACGAGCGGGTTACTTTCTTTGCTTGCCCAAAGAAAGTAACCAAAGAAATGCACCCCGGGAGCCGCGCCCTCCGCGCTACGCGCTACGGGTTCGCGAGGTCATGCCGGGGTTCGCTCGATGGACATCCTGTCCATTCGCGAACTCGCGCGCATCCTGCGCGCGACCCTACGGGCGAATCCGTCATGCCCTCGCCGCGACTGACGGGGACCCGAGGTCAAAAGCCAGGTCAAAAGCAGAGCCGGGCACGACCAATTGCGCGCCCACGAAAGCAGAGGGCCTGCTTCTTGCTCTAGCTTCGGCGCGCACGATGCGCGCTGCCCTGGCTTCTCCGGGTCCCCATTACATTGCGGCGGCAGCGGACGATAAGGCCCGCAGGGTCGGCGCGATGGATCGCGCCGATTCCGCTATTGCACACGGATGTGCAATTAGCGGAACCCGGCCGATGTCGCGGACCCGGAGCGCAGGATGCGCGTAGGGCGCAATGTTCTGGGGGGTGTTTCTTTGGTGACTTTCTTTGCACAAGCAAAGAAAGTTACCCGCTCGTCCGCAGGACGAGCGGAAGCCTTTGCTTCTAGACCAACAAAAAAACCAAAGCAAAGTCGCTGGATTCCCGCCAAAAGCGTGCGGGAATGACGAGCGAAAGAAGCACAAATCAGCGCGTGCAAGCGTGCCTCAACACGACACCGCTCTTCGCCCCGGTGTATTTGCCCGCATCGATCGCCAGCTTGCCGTTGACGATCACGGTATCGATGCCCTCGGGCGCCGCGGTCGGATGGGTCCAGTCGGCGCGGTCCTGCACGCGGTCGTAGTCGAGCACGATCACGTCGGCGCGCAGACCTTCGCGCAGTTCGCCGCGATCGGCGAGGCCGAGGCGCGCGGCGGGCCATGAGCTCATCTTGCGCACGGCTTCTTCGAGCGTCAGCACGTGGCGCTTGCGTACGTATTCGGCGATGACGCGCGGGAACGTGCCATAGGCGCGCGGATGCGGCAGGCCGAGCGCGTCGACCTCGCCGAATTTTTCGGCGGCACTGGCATCGGTGCCCACGCTGGTCCAGGGCTGCTTCAGCGCGGTTTCGATGTCGGCTTCGTCCATCATGAAGTACAGCGCCATCGCGCGCTTCGGCAGCGCGTCGAGCAGGATGTCCCAGGCCGCGTCGGCCGGGTCCTTGTTCATCGCCTTGCCGATCTCGGCGAAACTCTTGCCGTGATACTGCGCGTACTTTTCGTTGAACGAGTTGGCGAGCACGACATGCTCCCAACCGCCTGCCGCTTCGACGAGGTTCGACCAGCCCGGCAGTGAACCGGCGGCGACTTCGCGTTTCAACTGCGCGCGTACCGCCGGATCGCGCAGCTTCTTCCATGCCTGCTCGGCGCCGTCGGCGAACAGATGATTCGGCACGGTGATGTCGATGCCGGTGCCGCCTGCGGTATACGGATACAGATCGCCGGCCACGTCGACGCCGCGCGCACGCGCCGCATTGATCTTGGCGATCGCTTCGGGCATCAGCTTGCCCCAGCCGGGCGCCCACGCCGCCTTCATGTGGAAGATCTCGACTTTGACGCCGCCCTTCTCGCCGATCGCGATGGCCTCGTCGATCGCGTCGAGCAGCTTGCCGCTCTCGTCACGCATATGGGTCGAGTAAAAACCGTTGCAGGCGCTCGCGACCTTGGCCATCGCGATGAGGTCGTCCGTGGTCTGGAAAGAGTCGGGCGGATAGATCAGGGCGCTCGCGATGCCGAAGGTGCCGTTCTTCATCGCCGTCGCGACGAGGCCCTTCATCGCCTCGAATTGCGCAGGCGTCGGCCTGGCCGCGCCATCGCCCATCACCTTCACGCGCGCCTGCGCGGCGCTGTAGTAAGTGCCGAAATTGACCGCGATGCCCTGCTTTTCAAGCTGGGTGAAGTACTCGGGAATCTTCTCCGCATCGACCGGCGTACCGCCCTCGCCCGCGATCAGGCTGGTGACGCCCATGCGCAGCTTGTTCTCGGCAGCGCCGTTCTTCAGCAGCACTTCGCCCGACTGGTCCATCATGTCGATCAGGCCGGGCGCGACGTACTTGCCGCTGGCATCGATTTCGCGCACGCCGGCCGCGTCGATCTTGCCGATGCGCGCGATGCGCCCGTCCTTGATCGCTACGTCGGCGCGTACGAAGGGATTGCCCGCGCCGTCGAGCACGCGGCCGTTGCGAATGACGATGTCGTAGACGGGCGTGGCAGCCGATGCGATGCCGAATGTCATCAGCGAACACGCGGCCATTACCAGGGACGACAAGATCATTCGTTTCATGTTTTCGCCTCTCAGGAAGATTTTTTCGGCGCGGCGTCGAGGGTTTCGATCGTCGCCGACGACGGCCGCGCGGTCGCCTGCAGGCGCTTGGCCGCGGCTTCGGCTTCGTGCAGGACGCGCAGGATGTTGCCGGCGGCGAGCTTGGCGAGATCGGCGTCGTTCCAGCCGCGACGCGCCAGCTCGACGAACAGCACCGGATACTTGTCGACGCCGTCGAGGCCCTGCGGCGTCGACGGAATGCCGTCGAAGTCGGAGCCGATGCCGACGCAGTCGATGCCGCAGACATCGCGGATATGTTCGATGTGGTCGGCCACCATCGCGATCGTCACCGGCGGCAGCGGATGCGCCTTATCCCATTCGGCCAGCGCGGCCTTGGCGCGATCGGGCTGGCCGATGTACAGGCCGGCGAACGGCGGCGCGTTGTTGCGCGTCTGCTCGGCGGCGCGGTCGGCCTCCCAGCGCGCGCGCTCGGCGGAAACGTACGGCGGTGCGAAGTTGACCATGACGATGCCGCGGTTTTTCTTCACCAGCGCGAGCACGTCGTCGGGTACATCGCGCGGATGATCGACCAGCGCGCGCGCACTCGAATGCGAAAACATCACCGGCGCGGTCGAGACGGCGAGTGCCGCCTTCATCGTTTCCGGCGAAACGTGGCTCAGATCGACGAGCATGCCGAGGCGGTTCATTTCGCCGACGACCGCACGGCCGAAGGCGGTCAGGCCGTGATGCTTCGGCGTGTCCGTCGCCGAGTCGGCCCAGTCGTTGTTCTGCGAATGGGTCAGGGTCATATAACGCACGCCGAGCGCGTACATCTGGCGCAGCGCGGGCAGCGAATTGCCGATTTGATGGCCGCCTTCAATGCCGATCAATGCACCGACGCGGCCGGCCTTGCGCGCATGCAGCAGATCGTCCGCCGTGCCGGCCATTTCCATGTCGGCCGGATAGCGCGAGACCATGTTGTGCACGATGTCGATCTGCTCCAGCGTGGTCTGCACCGCCGCGGCGCCGGTCAACGAAGACGGAATCCACACCGACCAGAACTGGCCGCCAACATGGCCCTTGCGCAGGCGCGGGATGTCGGTCATCAACGGCATCCAGTCTTCGGATGCATCCGCGGGGCGCGGCAGCTTCAGCGTGTCCGCGCGCAGGTCCACGCCGTCGGCATTGCCGAAGCGCTCGCGGATGCCCCACGGCAGATCGTTGTGGCCGTCGATCAGCGGCGTCGCCGCGAGCACGCGCTCGACCCGCGCGGCGAGCGCGGCGTCGGTTTCGGCGGCGGCCAGCGGAGCACAAGCCGCGACGGCGGCGCAGGCGGCGAAGGCGTACTGGATAGTCGAACGCAGAGTGTTGTTCATGGTGTCTCGCGGTTGGCCAGGAAGTGGAACCCATCCCGGTGTGTTCGCTTCGCACCGCGCACAGCGGCATGAAGCAAACGGGATCCCGGTCGGGTGCGCCTATTTTGACTTTTCCACGGGCGTAAACGACAGGTCCTGGTAGTCGTAGCTGAAATCGGCGATCGGCGACACCGGCTTCATCGTCACGCCGGTGATCTTGCCGTCGGCATCGAGGGCGAAGGTCACGTAGGCCGGCTCTATCGTCTTGTCGGTGAAGCGCGTGACGAAGCTGTCGTACTGCCAGTGGTCGAGCGCGCCGTTCATGCGCGGCGTCGATTTGAAATCGATCGAGAGCTTGCCTTTCGTCTGCGAGACTTCGATCTGGCCGTACCACGGATCGGCATAGGTGCCGACGTAGCGCGCGAGCGGCAGCGACGGACCGACCTTGGCCGGCTTGGCGGCGTCGGCCTTGTAGGCTTCGAGACCTTTCGCGGCGCGTTCCTTCAGATAGGCGCTGAACTTCGCCGGCCAATCGTTCGGCGGGAATCCGAGATAGTGGTCGTAGAGTTCGTAGAGCAGCCCGGCGTAGATGCCGCTGTCCTCGCTGTTGATCATGATCGCGAAGCCGACGTTCTTGCCCGGGATCAGCGCGACGATGGTCTGGAAGCCGAGCACCGCGCCGGAATGCTGCAGCACCTTGGTGCCGCGGTAGTCCTGCACGCCCCAGCCGAGCGCGTAGGTGCTGAAGTTCGGCACGGTCAGCTTGAGCGACTCGGGCCGCTTGCTCGTCGGCACGAATACTTCGGGCGTCCACATCTGCGCACTCTGCGCTTCGGAGAACAGCCGGCCCTCGCCTTCCGGCAGCTTGCCGCGGTTGAGCTGGATGATCAGCCAGCGCGCCATGTCGTTGGCGCTGACCGCGAGGCCGCCCGCCGGCGCGGCGTTGCGGCCGAGGCCGTCGCGCTCGTCGAGGCGCTCCTGCTTGCCGACGCCGCGCAGACCGCCGTCCATGCGCGCATGCGGATAGGCGCGGTCGGCGACGGTGAAGCGCACGTCGTCGTCGCTGGTCGAATGCAGCATGCCGGCCGGCTTGAACACGTCTTCGGCGACGAACTTCTCCCAGGTCTTGCCGCTGACCGCTTCGATCAACTGGCCCGCGACCATGTAGAGCACGTTGTCGTAGGCGAAGCCGTAGCGGAAGCTCGTCGCCGGTTTGAGATAGCGCAGGCGGCGCACGGACTCGGCGCGCGAGAGGCCCGCGCGCGGCACGAACAGCAGGTCGCCTTCGCCGAGGCCGAGGCCGCTGCGGTGTACGAGCAGATCGCGGATCGTGATCTCGCGCGTGACCCAGGGGTCGTACATGGCGAAATCGGGCATGTGGTCGATGACCTTGTCGTCCCAGCCGATCTTGCCGCGGTCGACGAGGACGGCGAGCGCGGCGCTCGTCACCGCCTTGCCGGTCGAGCCGGTCATGAAGATCGTGTCGGCATCGACGGCTTCGTTCAGGCCGAGCGCGCGCGTGCCGAATCCCTTGGCCATCGTCACCTTGCCGTCCTCGACGATGGCTACGGCCATGCCGGGCACGCCGACCTCCTTGCGCAGTTTTTCGACGCGCGCTTCGAAATCGGCGGGTGGCGCGGCAACGGCCGACGCAGCAAACAAGACAGCGAAAAGCGGGAAAAGGGATTTCTTCATAAATCCTCCACGACCACAGATGAAAGCGGGATCAAACGACGGCCACACGCAGAACGCCGGGAAAAGCGGAGAACACGCAAAGCAACGGCATCACAAAGGACTCTTCACGGCTTTTTCTCCGTGCCCTCCGTGCCCTCCGTGTTCTCCGTGGTGCAATCGTTTTCCTTCGATGCCGCGGCTGCGCCATAGTCGTGCGACGCCGAGCGTCATCACCGGCAAGACGTAGACGGCAAGGAAGATCGCCGCAAGCGCGCGATAACCCTTGGCGATCAATCCCACAAGACCGAAGCGATCGGCGAGCAGCATGCAGCCGACCAGCAGCACGAGGGCGATCGCGAGGCGCGAAGCGGCCGACAGCTCGACACCGTGGCGCACGCGCCAGGCCTTGTCGATGCGTTCGTTGATCGCGTGTACGGCGCCGGTGCCGCTTTCGAGCAGGGCGGCAAAGATCATGAACTGGAACAGCAGGTGGAACACCGGCAGATTCAATTTCTGCAGCAGAAAATCCGACGGCAGGGTCTCGTTCGCCACTTCGGGGTAATAGGCGACCATGCAGACAAAGAACAGCAGCGCCGGCACCATCGCGAGCGGACCGGCGATCGCACCGGCGATCACCGCGTCGCGCGTGCTGGTCAGATGGCGCAGGACCGGCAGGATGACCACGGCGCCGATGATGTTGTAGCTCGCGTAAGTCACGCCGCCGAGCGCCCAGCCGTCGGCGGAGGCCGGCACCGAGAAGCCGGCGAGGATGCGGTCGCCGAAACGCGTGATCGCGAGCACGACGAAGATCGCGTAGACCGCGTAGAGCAGAAACGACACGTACTTGAACAGGCGCTCGACCGACGTGTTGCCGAAGGTCGCGAACAGGGCGATGCCGGCCATCAGCGTAAGCGTACCGACGAGCTTGGGCAGGCCGAACATGGCTTCGCCGATCGCGCCCGCGGCCGCGCCGAACACGGCGAGGATCAACACCACGAACAAGACGTAGGCGATCTCGAACACGACCCAGCCCGGGCCGAGCAAGGCGCGCACGAAACTCAGATAGTCGCGCGCACCGACCAGGCGGGCGAAGGCGAACGTGGCAACGCACACCGCGCTCCAGATCAGGGTCGCGAGCGCCATCGCGGCGACGCCGCCCCACGGCCCGCTCGGCATAAAGAACTCGGCAAGCTCTCTGCCGGTCGCATAGCCGCCGCCGATGACCACGGCCTTGAAGGCGAACCCCGGCAACAGAAAACGCTGGAACCAGGAGGACATGATCGTATGCTCAGCCGTGTGTCGGAACGAGGGATGCGGTCGTCGCTGCGATGCTATCGAAGCGCTGCCGCTCGATGCGCCGCGCCGTGCGGTCGAGCGCAATCAGCATGGCCGCGGCAAGCAGCGCGATACAGGCGAGGACGAAGAAAAAAGCCGCGTGGCTCAGCGAACTCCACCAGCGGCCGACGAAACCCGCGCAGAGGCTGCCGGTGAAGATCGCGCAGAACCAGGCTGCGATCGTCGTCGCGCCGTAGCCGGCCGGTGCCAGCCGCGCGAACAATCCGAGACCGACCGGCAGGATATGCAATTCGCCGATCGTGAAGATGGCGAAATAGGCGACGAACCACAGCCAGTGCGCACGTCCCTGCCCCACCTCGAATGCCGCGAACGCAAGCAGCAGATACGCGCCCGCGACGATCACCGCGCCGAGCGCCATCTTCTGCATCGAAGTCGGCTCACGCTGCGTCTGCGCGCGCCGGCGCCAATACGCGAGCAGCGGCGGCGTGAGCAGGAACACGAGCAAGGGATTGAGCGACTGGAACCAGGTCATCGGTATCGTCGCGAAGCTCGTCGCGCGATCGACGCCGACGTCGGCCCACAACGGAACGGTGTTGCCGATCTGCTCATAGGCCGCGCGGAACACGGTCACCGACAGGCCGACCGCGAGCAGAAGCAGCAGGGTCGGCCGATACTCGGTCCAGGAGATTTTCGCTTTCTCGACGACGCGCACCACGCGCTCCTGCGCCGGCAGATATTTTCCGCCGAGCACGTAGATCGACAGTCCGGCCAGCATGCCGATTCCGGCCGCGCCGAAACCCCAATGCCAGCCGTAGAACTCGCCGAGCGTGCCGCAGACCAGCGGCGCGAGGAAACCGCCGAGATTGATGCCGACGTAGTAGACGTTGTAGGCCCAGCCGCGGCGCGCGTCGTCGGGTTTGTACAGGTCGTCGATCTGGCTCGGCAGGCTCGGCATGAACAGGCCGTTGCCGAGCGCGATCGTTGCGAGAGCAAGATAGAACGCGGGCTCGAACGCCATGAGGAAATGCCCGACGGCCATGATGCTGCCGCCGAGTATCACCGCGCGGCGCTTGCCGAGCCAGCGGTCGGCGATCATGCCGCCGAAGATCGGCGTGAAGTACGCGGTCGCCGTGTAGGCGCCGTAGATCAGCGACGCGCGCTCCTGTCCGATCAGCAGTTGCTTGGTCATGTAATAGACCAGCAGCGCGCGCATACCGTAGTAGGAGAAGATCTCCCACATCTCGGTCAGGAACAGGACGGTCAATCCGCGTGGCTGGCCGAACCAGGTGCGCTCGAGCGCGTTGGCGGTCGCGGTGCTCATGCGCGATGTGCGCTCAGCCCCAGAGTTCCGTGCCGCACCAGATCGTGCCGTCGGCGTAGCGCGCGCGCGGCTCGGGATCGTCGGCGATGAAGATCGGCCCGTCGAGGTCGACGAAGTCGCAGAGCTGGCCGAGCACGAAGCCCGGCGCCATCGCCAGGCTCGTGCCGGTCATGTTGCCGACCATCACGCCGAGGCCGAGTTCGCGCGCCTTGCGTGCCATCGCCAGGCCTTCGCTGAGTCCGCCGCACTTGTCGAGTTTGATGTTGACGATATTAAAGCGTCCGACCAGAGCGGGCACTTCGTCCAAGGTCAGCACGCTTTCGTCGGCCGCGATCGGAATCGGCGACACGTAGCCTTCGAGATCGGCCTCGCGTCCGCGCGCGAGCGGCTGTTCGAGCAGCGACACGCCGGCCGCAACGAGCCCGTGCACGAGCGCATCGAGTTCGGCGATCGCGTAGCCGCGGTTCGCATCGACGCCGATCCACGTCTCGGGCCGCGCCGCACGCACCGCGTTGACGCGCGCGAGATCGAGTTCGAGATCGCCGGTGAGTTTCAATTTGAGCGAACGCGCCTGCGCATAGCGGCGCGCGCCTTCGGCCATCGCCGCGGGTTCATCCGCGCCGAGCGTGAACGTCGTCAGCAGTGCCTTCGGCGGCGCTAGACCGGCAAGCTCGAATACGCTCTGGCCACTGCGCTTCGCATCGAGATCCCAGAGCGCGCAGTCGACCGCGTTGCGCGCGCCGCCGGCCGACATCAGCCGTTGCAGGCCGGCGCGGTCGAGGCCCGCCTCGATCTCGCCGCGGTGCGCTTCGATCGCGGCGACGAGACTCGCTGCCGTGTCGCCGAGATAGTAGACGCCAGCGGCCTCGCCGCGGCCACGATGCGCACCTTCTTCGATGGTGACGATGACGACGTCCTGTTTCTCGAACAGATAGCCCGAGATGCGGAACGGCGTGACAAAGCGCAGTTCCTTGATCTCGACGTGCAGCTTGCGTGAAGGCATCAGAAATCCACTCCGATATGCAGCAGGTTGAAGGCGAATGCGCCGTGCCGTTCGCGGCGATGCTTCGACAAACCCGGCGGCGATGCGCCTTGCCCGTCGAAGCACGAACGGCAATCCGCCGTGACGTTCGCCGTTCGATGTGCTCCGGGCGAACGGGTTTTGCTTAGCAACCGCAACGGCATCCCGCCTGCGCCGGTCATTGCGGCGCAAGCGGTCTACCGAGGGGCATCAGAAGTTCGTGCCGAAATGGATCAGCTTGAACGCGAGCGCGACCCAGAGGACGAAGAAGGCCGACAGCGCGAGCACGATGCTCCAGGTCTTCGCCGGCCAGCGGGGGTCGCCGCGCCAGACCGTGGCGAGATTCCACAGCATCACGAGGAAGCCGCCGATGAAGGCCACCGTGCCGAAAATTTCGGCGAACCAGAGCACGCCGTCGAAGCGCGAGCTGAAGTTGCTCAGGTCCTTCATCATCGTGGTGACGGTGAAAGCCCAGATGGCAATCGCGGCAACCACGGCGATCGCGGCGATCCTACTCCAGCGATATACGTTCAGCGATTTCGCGTCGAGCGCGAGCTTGGCGCCGTAGCGGCGGCGCACGATCGCGGTGATCGGCCAGAACAGACCGGTGAGCAGCAGCGCGCCGAGGCCGAGCGAGAACAACGGCATCAACCAGCCCGAATCGCGGTACCACTCGGGCCGGTCGAACACCATGAACGGCGATATCGTGTCGAAGCTCCAGCGCACCGGCTTGCCGTCGACCACCTTGGCGGCGAAGCGATCGTGGCTGTTCTTGTCGCGCCAGACGAACGGCGCGATCTCGACCCACTGGCGCGGCGCGCCGCCGAGCGTCTTGAACGGCGTGACGAGATTGCCTTTTTCGTCGACGCTGAGCGTGTTCTGGCCGATGAAGTCGGTGATCGCGAGGAAGTTCGACCGCGATCCGCGCGACACCGTCCACTTGCCGGCCATCAACTGCGCGTGTTCTTTCGCCGTCTTCTCGTCGACCTTGCCGTCGGGCGGCGCGACGTTCGGCAGATAGCGATCGGCGAAGTCCTGGAACAGTGCGCCGCGCAGCGGACCGACCGCGCCTTCCTTGCCGGCGCTGTTGAACGACACGTAGAAGCCGACGTTGTCTTTGAGGAACAGATGCAGCGAAGTGTGGAATACCTGGGTGTCGCCGAGATGCGCGATCACTTGGCGGCCGTTGAGGTTGGTCTCGAAGAAGCCGAGCTCCATGCGGTTGAGCGGCGGCAGCAGGGTCAGCGGACTGTTGTGCATCTTCTCGATCGTGTCGGCGCGCAGGATGCGGTTGCCGTTGTACTCGCCGCCGTTGAGATGGGCGATCATAAAGTGCGCCATGTCCTCGCCGGGCGACGCCAGCGAGCCGGCCGGCGCCGGGCCGACGTTCTCGAATTCGATCGGCGGCTCGGAGGCGCGCCGATAGCCCTTCGACATCAGCGGTGCGAGCGCCGCCGGCAGCGGCTGGCGGAACGTCGAGTGCTTCATGTCGAGCGGCGCGAAGAGATGCTTGTCGAGATAGTCGTCGAACGACTCGCCGGAGACACGCTGGACGATGTAGCCGGCCAGCGAGGTCGCATAGTTCGAATAGGCCGGCGTCGTGCCGGGCTCGAACACGCGCTCGGGCGTCCAGCGCTTGAGCAGGTCGTCGAACTTCGGCGGGTTCGGGCCGTAGGTCATGATCTCCTTGCCCTGCTCCTCGAATCCGCCGACGTGCTGCATGATCTGGCGCATGGTCAGCGGCTTGCCGTCGCGCGCAGGGATCTGGAAATCGAGATACTTGTTGACGTCGCCGTCGAGATCGATCTTGCCCTGCTCGACCTGCTGCATCACCGCGGTCCAGGTGAACAACTTCGACACCGAACCGGGGCGGAACAAGGTCAATTTCGGATCGACCGGCTTGCGCGCGTCGACGTCGGCGTAGCCGTAGCCGCGCGAAGTGACGATCTGCCCGTCCTTGACCACTGCGACGACCGCGCCGGCGATGTCGCCGGTCGCGAGCGCGTAAGGCATGTAGCCGTCGAGCCAGGCGTCGACGTCGGTCTTGGTCAGACCGGGCACCGAGTCGGCGACCGGCGGCGCGGTTGCCGCCGCCGCGGGCGGCGAAGTTTCGGTCGGTGCCTGCGCGGCTGCGAACAGCGTCGTCAACGCGGCGGAAACCGCGAGCAACCATTTTGCTTTTTTCATGATTTGTCCTCCCACGATCGCGAATTTTCTGTCATTCCCGCGAAAAACACGCGGGCAACGACGGGACTCTGCAACTTGTCGCCTTCCCTCTCGCTGCGGCCTTCAAGAAAGACAGGCCGCGACGAGCTTTTCGAATTCTTCCCCACCACGGATCGGGTCCGCCACCGGCATGCCGAGCCGCGCACTTTCGCGCGCGAGCCACTCGCGCGCCGCCGCTTCGTCGAGACGCGATGTGTTGGCGCTCACTCCCGCGCAGCGGATCGCGGCGTTCGTGCGTGCGCCGAGCCGGAGGTTGAGACTGATCGTGTCCTCGATGCTCGGCAGCGGATAACTTGGATACCCCATCATCTCCGTGCGGCCCGCTTCGTGACAGACCACGATCACGTCGGGCTGGCTGCCGTGCAGCAGGCCGAGCGAGACGCCCGCGTAGGCCGGATGGAACAGCGAGCCCTGCCCTTCGACCACGTCCCAGTGCGTCGGCGCCGCGTCGGGACTCAGCATCTCGGCGGCGCCCGCGCCGAAATCGGAAATCACCGCGTCCATCGGCATGCCCGAGCCGGCGATCAGAATGCCGGTCTGCCCGGTCGCGCGGAAATCGGCGTCAACGCCCTTCGCCGTGAACGCCTTGGCGATCGCGAGTGCGGTGTACTTTTTGCCGAGCGCACAATCGGTGCCGACAGTGAGCAGGCGCTTGCCGCTGCGCTTGCGCCCGCATGCGATCGGGATGTTCGGCGGCGGCACGCGCACATCGACGAGCTTGCGCCCGCAGCGCTCCGCGGCGGCCGCGAGTTGCGGTACGTCGGTCAGACGATGGTGCATGCCGCTGACCAGATCGAGTCCCGCTTCGAGCGCTTCGACCAGATGCGGAATCCAGCTCGCGCCGATCGCGCCGCCGATGCTGGCCACGCCGATGACGAGGCCGCGCGCGCCGCGCATGCGCGCCTCTTTCGGCGTCAGCCGCGGCAGGCCGGTGGTCACCGTCGCGGCATTCGTCGACCACTCGCCGAGACAGCGCTCGGGCGCCCAGTCGCGCAGGCCGAACGCGGTCTTGGCGAAACCGGGTTCGGTCGCGTCGCCGAGAAACAGCAAGTACGGCGACGGCAGCGGCTCGATCGAGGTATCGCGGGTAAGCGGATTGATCTGCATGATCTTGAACAGTCCTTCAGAGTTTCAGGTCGAAGCCGACGCCGACGATGCGCGGCTGCAGCGGTGTTCCGGACACCTGGGAAATCGCACCGGTGCCGCCGTTCTGGATCGGCGAGAGCGACACGTACACATTCTTGTTCGTAGCATTCTTGACGAAGAAGCGCACGGTCCAGCGGTCGTTGGCGATGTCGGCGTTGAGATCGACAGCGGCGTAGCTGTCCATCGGCAGCGCGAGCGGGCTGTGATTCACCATGGTGTAGCTGTCGCCGACGTAGCGCAGACCGCCGCCGACGCGCATGGTCCAGCTGCCGCTCAGCGGGAACGAGTAGTCGGCCGTCGCCGAGCCACTCCACTTCGGAATGAACGGCAGACGGTCGCCATCGAGTCCGCCGACCGCGGGAACGTTCTCGGTCAGCTTCGCGTCGGTGTAGGCGCCGTTCAAGCCGAGGCGCAGACCGTTGACCGGCGTGTACAGCGCGGAGAATTCGAGGCCCTTGCTGTTCGCCGTGCCGCCGTTGACCAGATAGGTCGCGACGTTGTTCGAGGCGCTGACCTGGATCTTCTTCCAGTCGATGTTGAACACCGCGGCGTCGAGAATCAGGCGATGATCGATCAGCGAGGTCTTCAGTCCGAATTCGTAGTTGGTCAGCGTGTCCGCGCCGACCGTCGCCGGCACGCCCGGCAGGACGACGTTCGGGCCGCCCGGCTGGTAGCCGGTCGCGACGCGCGCATACAGCATGGTGTCCGGAGTGAGATGCCAGCGCGGCCCGACCGACCAGGTGCGCACAGTCTCGGCCGAACTGCCCGGCGTGATCGTGGTCGGCAGGATCGATCCGCTGCTGATCTGGGTGAACTCCTGCTCGTTGCGCGCCCAGCGCAGGCCCGCGCCGATGTCGAACTTGTCGTTGAACTTCCAGGTGACGTTGCCGAACAGCGCGTATTCCTTGTAGCTCGACGGCAGCTGCGCAAGCGCGAGCGGATCGAGCCCGGGGATCGGCGTGCCGTCGAACTTCTCCGCGCTCGCACGCTGGTAGTTGCGGCTGGTTTCGTTGGTGTAGAACGTGCCGACCAGCCACTCGAAGCGGTCGTCGGATTTCGAGGCAAGGCGGAACTCCTGGGTCACCTTGTACAGATTCAGCTTGAGCCTGAAGTCCGACAGGCCGGGCGCTGGCTGGCCGAACGCCGGAAACAGCACGCCGTAAGTCATTGTGGCGTCCTGCACGCCGCGCTGGATCGTCTGCGAATAACTCGTCGCCGAAACGAAGTCGGCGAAGCCGGCGTCCCAGTTCACCGTGGCGGTGAAATAGTCGAGATCGCGCGTGGTCGGCTCGGGTACGTAATTGTTGTTGTAGCGCTTGCCGTAAATCGGCTGCAAGGTCAGCGGGTCGAGGGCGACGTTGGCATTGTTGTCGCCGTCGATCTTCTGTTTGATCGCGGCAAGCGAGATGGTCAGATCGTCGGTCGCTTTCCAGCGCAGTGCGACTCTTCCTGCGGTCTGCGAAAAACTGTTCTGGTCGCTCTCGCCGGTGCGGTGATTGTCGATGTAGCCCGGCGTGTTCTGCCGCGCGAGGCTGACGCTGAGGCCGAGCTGGCCCGGGATCAGCGGCGCGTTGAGGCTGGCCCGGGCGCCGACGCCGAGGCCACCCGAACCGTCGAGGCCGAACACGTCGCCGCCGACGCGCATGGAAAACTGATCGAGATCGGGCTGCCGGGTGACGTATTGGATCACGCCGCCGAGCGCACCCGCGCCCCACAGCGTGCCCTGCGGTCCGCGCAGTGCCTGGAAGCTCTCGACATCGTACGGCAGCAGATCGAGCACATTGCCGGCCGATCTCGCGTAGAACGAACTCGAACCGAGCGGCGTCTCGTCGATGTAAGTCGACACCGTCGCGTTCGATCCGAGCGGCGAGATGCCGCGCATCGCCACCGCGCCGAGCCCCGGCGTGCCGGACGTGATCATCTGCACGCCGGGCAGATAATTGACGTAGTCGGACAACTGCGTCGCATGCATCTGTTCGAGTTGCTCGCTGCCGATGACGCTGATCGAGATCGGCACGCTCTGCACGTCCTCGCTGCGCTTCTGCGCGGTGACGATGATCGGTGCGAGCGTGTTGTCGGGGTTGTTGCTGTCCGCCGGCTTGGTCACGTCGTCGGCCGCATGCGCGGCGACGGCGAGCAGCGCGAACGCGCTGACCAAGGTCGGTATGGCAAAGCGGGTCTTCGTCGCCATCACTTCTTCTCCTGCGTCGCATCGGTGGGCTTGCCGTCTTCGGGCTTCTTCTGCGGCGCGGGCGGTCGCGGCACCCACGATTCGGCGAGCAGGCGGCGGAAGTTACCGCCAAGCACGGCCTGGATATTGGCTTCGCTGTAACCGCGGCGCAGCAGCGCCTCGGTCAGGTCATAGACCTTGCGCGGATGGTCGAAACCTTCGGTGTCGATCTTGTCGCGGAACGCGTAGCTCGCCTTGTACGCCGCCTTGAGCTGCTTGTACTGGTCGGGCGGCATCTTGTCGTAGCCCATCAGGTCCGAGTCCGAACCGATACCGACGTGCTCGACGCCGACGAGCTTGGCTACGTGATCAATGTGGTCGACGATGTCTTCGATCGTGGTCGGGTCTTTGTCCTTGACGAACATGCGCACGCCGGTGATGCCCATGACGCCGCCCTTGGCCGCGAGCTTCTTGATCGCTTCGTCGGTTTTCAGGCGCGGATGGTTGTTGAGCGCGCGGCAGTTGGAATGAGTGATCGCGATCGGCCGCGGCGACAACTCGATCGCTTCGAGCGTGGTGCGGTCGCCGCTGTGCGAGACGTCGATCAGCATGCCGACCTCGTTCATCGCCTTGATGATTTCGACGCCGTAGTCGCTGATGCCGCCGTCGACGCGTTCGGTCGAACCGCTGCCGATCAGGTTCTGCGTGTTGTACGTGAGCTGCGCGCAGCGCAGACCGAGCTGGAAGAATTCCTTGACGTCCTTCACGCTGCGGAATTCGTCGGCGTTCTGCAGACCCATGATCACGGCGATCTTGCGCTGCGCCTTGGCCTTGTCGAGATCGGTGATGACGCCGACCTGGGTGAACACGTCCGTGTTGCGCGCGACGAAGCCGCTCCACGCCGCAAGGAAACTCAATGCGTCGTCATAGGCGCTCGCGCCGCCGACGCCGATCGAATTGTGGAAGCCGGTGATGCCGCAGGAGCGGAACATCTCCGCATCGGCCGCGGTGAGCGGCTCGGCGTAAGCCTCGGGGCGGAAGTCGAGCTTGAGCGGCGCGAGCATGTCGATCACGAGCGAGCGCTCGACGATGTCGGTTACTTTCTTCGGATACTTTTTTCGCTCCGGCGCAGCGGCAGTCGCGGAACGACCGAAGCGCGGAAGCATGAAACCGGTAACGGCGGCACCGGCGGCGGCTGCAAGCAGACGGCGACGGCTCATGGACAACGAGGCCTGGTGCGATGACATGTTCGTCTCCCAACGATACTGTCTCTTGTGAGGCCACTCTAGTCCCAATCGGAAAATTGTCAATAGAAATTTTCTAATCAGGACAAATATTGACGATACACGCTTGGAGCGTATGCTTCTCGCAGTGCCCAAAAAGCCGGCGCGGCCGCGGTTCCGATCGGACACCTGCCGCGACCTGCAGGCCACCCAAGGACAGCAATCAGGAAACAACATGGATTCGAACAATCGCCATCCGACGCTCGGCAGCGTCATGCGCTCGCTGCGCACGCGCAACGCATGGACGCTGAAGGAAATGAGCGAGCGCGTGGATATTCCCGTGTCGACTCTTTCCAAGGTCGAACACGACCGCCTCACCCTCACCTACGACAAGCTGCAGCAGCTCAGTCAGCGCCTCGGCATGCGCATGGCGGACTTGTTCGCCGATCCCGACGCGGCCGGCGAGTCCACGGTCACCGCGCGCCGTAGCATCGGCCACATCGAAGACGCGGTGCGCGTCAACACGAAGAACTACGACTATTACTATCTCTGCACCGAACTGCGGCGCAAACGCATGGTGCCGGCGATCACGCACATCCGCGCGAAGAACGTGCACGAATTCGGCGAACTCGTGCGCCACTCGGGCGAGGAATATCTTTACGTGCTGTCTGGCGCGATCAAGGTGCACACCGAGTTCTACGATCCGATCGTGCTCGGCGCGGGCGAGTCGATTTACATCGACAGCAATATGGGACACGCCTACGTCGCCGAGCAGTGCGACGAAGCCGTCGTGCTCGCGGTCATGTCGAGCGCGGACGAAGGACTGATGCAGTCACTGCTGACCTTGCACGGCGACAACGATGCCGTGCTGCACGACGCAACGAAATCCGCCGCCGCGCCGAAACGCAAATCGAAGCCCGCGGCAAAGCGCACCGGCAAATCGCGCGGCCGCTGAGGCCGCGCCACACAAGAGTCACGCAGGAATTGCACGCCGCCGTAGCGGCAGGCGGCGCAATGCCGCGATCGCTGCCCGATTCCTTTGAGGCCGCGCATTACGCGCGGCCCAACCGAACTTCACCGACTCACGCCGAAGCGACTCCGCTCGAATACGGCGGCGACAGAGCCTCGATTGCGGCGCTGTGCGCTTGCGTGCGGACTCGCCCCCTCAGCGTTCCGCGCCCGCTCAAAGTTTCACGTCGAAACCCACGCCGATCACGCGCGGCTGCAGCGGCGTCGCGCGCACGTCGACGATCGCGCCGGTCAGCGCACTGGTCAGCGGCGTCGCCGAAAGATACGCGCCCTTGTTCGTCAGGTTCTTCACGAACAGGCGCACGGTCCAGCGGTCGTTGGCGATGTCGGCATTGAGATCGACCGCCTCGTAGGCGCCCAATGGCAATGCGAGCGGACTATGCGTCACCGTGGTGACGCGCTCGCCGACGTAGCGCACGCCGCCGCCGATACGCGCAGTCCAACTGCCGTTGAGGGCGAAGGTGTAATCCGCCGTCGCCGAGCCGCTCCACTTCGGCGCGTAGGGCAGACGATCGCCGTCGAGGCCGCCGATCGAAGGCACGTTTTCCGACAAAGTCGCATCGGTGTAGGCCGCGGCGAAGCCAAGGCGCAGACCAGCGACCGGCGAATACACCGCCGATCCTTCGAAACCACGGCTGTTCGCCTTACCGCCGTTGACGGTGTAACTGAACCCGGCCTGCGTCGCGGTGACCTG
Source organism: Rudaea sp. 3F27F6 (assembly GCF_005503555.1). Taxonomy (GTDB): domain Bacteria; phylum Pseudomonadota; class Gammaproteobacteria; order Xanthomonadales; family Rhodanobacteraceae; genus Rudaea. Next base: position 314,026 of record NZ_SCNG01000005.1, on the reverse strand, counting down.
GATCTTGCGCCAGTCGATGTTGTACACGGCCGCATCGAGAGTCAGGCGATGATCGAACAAATCCGTCTTCACGCCGGCCTCGTAGTTGGTCAGCGTATCGGCGGCGACCGTCGGCGGAATGCCTGGCAGCACCACATTCGGGCCGCCCGGCTGATAGCCGGTGGCGACGCGCGCATAGAGCATCGTGTCCGCACCGATGCGCCAGCGCGGCCCGATCGACCAGGTGCGCACGTTTTCCGCAGAGCTGCCGAGGCGGTCGGTCGACGGCAGCACGAGGCTGGTGCTGACCTGCCTGAATTCCTGCTCGTTGCGCGCCCAGCGCAGGCCCGCGGCGATGTCGAACTTCTCGCCGAACTTCCAGGTGACGTTGCCGAACAGCGCATATTCCTTGTAGCTCGACGGCAGTTGCGCAACGAACAAGGGATCGAGTCCAGCGACCGGAACGAGATCGGTATTCAGCGCGCCGGCGACCTGATAGTTGCGGCTGGTTTCATTGGTGTAGAACGTGCCGACCAGCCACTCGAAACGGTCGTCGGGTTTCGAGGTCAAGCGAAACTCCTGCGTCGTCTTGTACAGACGCAGATCCGCCTGAAACGGAACCACGCCGGGCGGCTGGCCGAACAGCCCAAACAGCATGCCGTACGACTTCGATCCGTCGACGACCGAGCTGAAACTCGTGCGCGAATAACTCGTCGCCGAGACAAAATCGGCGAAACCGGCGTCCCAGTTCACCGTCGCGCTTAAGTAGTCGAGATCGCGCCGGTTGCTCTCGGCGACGTAATTGTCGTTGCGCCACTTGCCGTAGAGCGGGCGCAGCGTGACCGGATCGAGCGCGACGTTGCTGTCGTTGTCGGCATCGACTTTCTGCTTGATCGCGCTGAGCGCGATGTCGAGATCGTCGCTCGCCTTCCAGCGCAGGGCGACGCGGCCGGCCGTCTGCGAGTAGCCGTTCTGGTCGTTGCCGCCGCGGCGCACGTTGTCGATGTAGCCCGGCGTATCCTGCCGCGCCGCGCTCGCGCTGAGCGCAAGCTGGCCCGGCACGAGCGGCAGATTGATCTGCGCGCGCGCGGTGACGCCGACATTGCCCGCACCGTCCACGCCGAACATGTCCATGCCCGCGCGCAGCGAGGTCTCGTCGAGATCGGGTTTGCGCGTCGTGTACTGGATCACGCCACCCAAGGCGCCGGCGCCCCAGAGCGTGCCCTGCGGACCGCGAAAAGCCTGGAAGCTCTCGACGTCGTACGGCAGCAGATCGAGGATATTGCCGGACGCGTGCGCGTAAAAGGAACTCGAACCGAGCGGCGTTTCGTCGATGTAGGTCGACACGGTCGAATTCGCGCCGAGCGGCGAGATGCCGCGCATCGCCACCGTGCCGGCACCGGGCGTGCCCGAGCTGATCACCTGCAAGCCCGGCATGTAGTTCGCGTAGTCGGCAAGCTGGGTCGCATGCATCTGTTCGAGGCGCTCGCTGCCGAGCACGCTGATCGAAATCGGCACGACCTGCACGTTCTCGCTGCGCTTTTGCGCGGTGACGATGATCGGGGCGAGCGCGTTCGCCTCGCTCTCGGCCGGCTTGTCCGCCGGTTCGGCGGCAAAGGCACAACTGGACAACAACGCGAGCACGCTGGCGATGGTCGGTATCTCAAAGCGGTTCGCTGAACGTTTCGTCATTTCCCCTCCTCTCTTTTTTTTCGGATGGCACGGCTGACGGCGCCCGGCGTGGCCGCCGCGGACGCCGGATTTGGATCGGGTTACGGAGAAGCGCCTGGTGCCTGCGATGGCGGCGCGGCCTCCTGCGTCGCGTGTTCGACGATCGGCAGGACTTGATCGGTCAGCACGCGCAGCATGCGTCCGGGTTCTTCGACGACGAGCACGTGCGCGGAATGCTCGAACACGTTCATCGATTTCGACGGCGCGTCGATTTCGCGTTCGAGCGCGATGACGTTGCCGACCGGCGTGATGAAGTCGTGGCGTCCCGAGACGAAGATCATCGGCACGTCGAAATGCGTGCCGAGCTTTTTGCGGAAATCCCAGTCCGCGATCGAGCGCAGCACAGGCAACAAAGTCTTTTCTTTGCCGCTGCCGACGAGCCTCGCGCCGATCTGGCCCAGCGACTGCGTCGGCGACAGCAACTGCCAGTTCAAAATGCGCCGCAAAAGATCGCCTTCGCTGCGCGCGTTGTACCAAAAGTGGCCGCGGCGCACCGCTTCGAGTTGGATGCGGTCGCCCCAGCCCGCGTATGCCACGGGATCGCTCGCCGGCGGCGCGGGCGGCAGTTTGTCGAGTGCGTCGACGAGCGCGGGATCGCTCGCGTCGTGCGCGTCCGCGAGCATGGCGGCGCGCGCGTCGGCGAAGATGGTCGACCAGTTCGTCACCTGGCCCAAGCCGACATAAGCGTGCAGCAGATCGGGGCGCTGCCGCGCCACGCCCGCGCCGATGATCGTGCCGAAAGACTGGCCGACGAGCACGATCTTGCGCTGACCGTAACGCTTCCGCAGTTGCTCGATCAGCTCGATCGCGTCGGCGACGAGTTGCTCCTCGGTAACCGGCGCCATCGTGTCGAGATCGATCGCCGAGCGGCCGAAGCCGCGCTGATCCCACTGCACGACGGTGAAAAAATCTTCCCAGGGTCTGGCGAAGACATAGGAGACATCGCTGATCACGCCGCCGGGACCGCCGTGCAGATACAGCAGCAGGGGCTGCCCGCGCGTCATCGCACGCACGCTGATCCATTGGCGCACGCCGCCGAGCGTGACGTACTCCTGCTCGGCGACGCCGTCCTCGGCGAAGATGCGCGTACTTCCCGCATTGACGTCGCGTATTTGCGCGCGCGCCCATAGCGCGCCGCCCAGCCAGACCGCGAACAGAACCAGCACCGCGGCCACGAACATCGATCCATAACGGATCAGCGATTTCAGTCGGATTCCCACTCCGTCCTCCCGTCGTTATCTGATACTTTTTTGTATCGCTAGAATTTTTTCTTGTTCTTCTGTATTTCTTGTTTTCGACGATATCATTGTTTATTTACGATACACAAGTGTATCATTAAATAAATTCGTCATCGCCGCACGAAACACGCGGCGACGCGTCTCTTTCCTGCAGCGGAACCCTCGATGCGCATCTACTACGGCGGCATTTCCAACGAGACCAATGCGTTCTCTCCGATCCCGTGCTCTGCCGTAGATTTCATCGAGACGGACTTCGGCCACGGCGCAGACGCTCGACGCAGCTTGTTCGGCCCTCTGCTCGACCGCGGCGCCGAGATCGTCGTCGGCCCGAATCTCATCGCCCAGCCCGCGGGACCGATCACCACCGCCTCGTGGATCGAGCTGCGCGAGGCACTGCTCGCCGATCTCGAAGCGCGGCAGCCGTTCGACGCCGTGCTGCTGAATCTGCACGGCGCGATGGCGACGCCCGATATCGAAGACTGCGAAGCCGATCTGCTTGCACGCGTGCGCGAGCGCATCGGCGCAGGCTCCTTCCTCGGCGCGGTGCTCGATCCGCACTGCCATCTCAGCGACGCCATGGTCGAACTCGCCGACGCGCTGGTCTGCTACAAGGAATATCCGCACACCGACATCGCCGAGAGCACGCACGCACTCGCCGCGCTGTGCGCGCGCCAGCTGGACGGCGGACGCCGCGCATCAGCAGCGATGTACGACTGCAAGCAACTCGATCTCTACCACACCACACGCGAGCCGATGCGCGCTTTCGTCTCCCGCCTGCGTGAACTCGAAACCGCGGGCGTGGCGCTGTCGATCTCGATCGCGCACGGCTTTCCGTGGGGCGACAGCACGAGCATCGGCACCAAGGTGCTGGTCTACACCGACGCGGCGCAGGACAACGGCGCAGCGCTCGCAGCGACGCTCGGAAACGAGCTGCGCGCACTGCGCGGAAAATGCACGCCGCCGCTGACCTCGATCGACGCGCTGCTCGCCGCGGCACGCGCAACGCAAGGACTCATCGTCGCCGCCGATCTCGCCGACAATCCCGGCGGCGGCGCGCCGGGCGATTCGACCTATGTGCTGAGCCGCCTGCTCGCCACGCCGCCGGGACCGTGCGCGATCGGCGCGCTCTGGGATCCGGTCGCGACCGCATTCGCTTTCAAGGCCGGCCTCGGCGCGACACTGCCGCTGCGCATCGGCGGCAAATGCTCGGCGCTGTCGGGCGCGCCGGTCGATCTCGTCGCCGAAGTGATCGGCCTGCGCCGCGACCTGCGCCAGACCGCGCCGGGCTACGGCGGCATCAGCGTGCCGACCGGCGACGTTGCCGGGCTGCGCGTCGGCGACGTCGAGATCGCGCTGTGCTCGGAGCGCACCCAGACTTTTTCCCCGGAAGTATTCGCGGCGGCCGGCATCGCGCTCGCCACGCGGCGGCTCGTCGTGGTCAAAAGTACACAACACTTCCACGCCGGCTTCGGCGCGCTTGCCGAGCAGATCTTCTACATCGACGCGCCGGGTACACTCGGCTTCGATTTTTCCGCGCTGCCGTATCGCCGCGCACCCAACGACCTCTGGCTGCGCGGAGCAACGCCATGAACCGGATACGTGATCTGCTGCTGCCGGCGACGGCGGCGATCGGCCTCTGCTGCGGCGTGAGCATCCTCTGCCTCACCCTGTTCACCTATCTCGCCGCGCCGATCGCGGCCGAATTTTCGATCGGCAAGGCGCAGGTGTCGGGCATGCTCACCGCGCATCTGGTCGCACTGATGTTCGCGCTGCCGCTCGCCGGCGCACTCGCCGATCGCTTCCGCCCGCTTCACGTCGTCATGGTCTCGGGTGCCGCGTTCGCGGCGACGCTGTGGCTGGCCTCGCTTGCGTCGTCGCCGACCGCTCTGTACTGCGCCTTCGCCGCGGCCGGCTTGTTCGGCGCAGGCACGGCGCCGATCACTTATGCGCGAGTCATCGTCGCACGCTATCACGCGCGCCGCGGCCTCGCGCTCGGCGTCGCCTTCACCGGCATCGGCCTCGCCGCGATCGTGCTGCCGCCGATCATCGCGCCGATCGCCGCGGCCGACGGCTGGCGCGCCGCGTTGCGCGCGATGGCCCTGCTGGCCATCGCCGCCGCACTGATCGGCGGCATGGGCCTCGGCGGCAGCGCTCCGCGCGTATCGGCCGCGTTCGCGCAGACGGACGACGACGGAATCGATCTCGCCGCAGCACTGCGCACGAAATTTTTCTGGATCATGGCCGGCGCCTTCCTGCTGCTCGGCGCCGCGCTGCTCGGCGTCGTCGCGCATCTGGCCGCGGCGTTCGGCGCATTCGGCCTCGGCACCGACGCCACGGTGCGCTTCCAACTCTTCTTCGGCATCGCCACGATCGTCGGCCGGCTGCTCGGCGGCGCTTCGATGGATTGGCTGCCGGCACGCCAGGTCGGTGCGATCGCCGCGCTCTGCGGTGCCGCGGGCGCGCTCGCAACCGGCACGCTGCAGGCCGCGGCGCCGGTCGCGCTGATCGGCTTCCTGCTCGGTTTTTGCTCGGGCGCGGAAAGCGACGTCGTCTCCTATCTGGTCAGCCGCCGCTTCGGTCCGAAGCACTTTGCGCGCATCTACGGCATTCAGGGCAGCCTGTTCATGCTCGGCGCCGCGCTCGGGCCGATCCTCGCCGCCGTACTCGCCGAGCGCCTCGGCTATGCCGCGATCTGGCTCGCCGCGTCCGCAGCCCTGATCGTCTCGGCCGCCGGCATCGCGCTATTGCGCAATCAGGCGCCGGAAAGAACCGCGTCGACCGCGCGCGCCGCGTAGGCGCGGTCGGGCGCGGTCTCGCCGAAGAACGCGCGGAAATACAGCGCGCCCGACAGCATCTCTATCGTCAGCGGAATATCGACGTCGGCGGACAGTTCGCCGCGCGCGATGCCGCGCTGCAGGACGCGCGTGGCGAGACGCCGGCGATCGAGCACGACGGCGAGGATGGCACGGCGAAACTCCGGCTCGACGTCCATTTCGGCGATCAGGAAACGCACGGCGCGGCCGAAGCGCGCGTCGGTGAGCAGCGCAGCCATGTTCGTCGCCATCTCGATCAGGTCGGAGCGCACGTTGCCGGTATCGGGCGCGATCGGATTTGCCTCGTGCGTCGCCGCTTCGATCGCCGCGACCACGGCTTGCGAGCAATTCTGCCAGCGCCGGTAGAACGTCGTGCGCGGCACGCCCGCGGCTTCGGCGATCTTCTCCACGGTGATGCCGCGCAGGCCATGCCGCAGCAATTGATCGAGCGCGGCCTGATGCAGGCGCTGTTCGAGTTCCGCGCTCTTCGGCCGCCCGCGCGAGGGTCTCGCGGTCTTGCTGCGGCGCGGCTTTGCCGTCTCTTTGCTCATGCTTGCCCGGCTACGCGATGGGTCGATGCGCAATGCTGGCATTCCGCGCGCGTGCTTGTCCACGCACGCGCCACGGCGCCGCGCGCGGCTACGCCGAATATTTCTCGCGCAGCAATTTCTTGTTGAGTTTGCCGACGCTGGTTTTTTCGATCGCCTCGACCACGAGCACGCGCGCGGGCACGGCATAGCGCGAGATCAGGCCTTGTTCGGCATAGCGCGACAGATGCGCCTTGATCTCGTCTTCGCCGACCGCCTGTCCCGCTCTCGCCACGACCAGTGCGAGCGGGCGCTCGCCCCAGCGTTCGTCCTTGATCGCGAACACGGCCGTTTCGGCGACCGCGGGATGCTGCGAGATCAGATCTTCGACCTGCACCGAAGACACCCATTCGCCGCCGGTCTTGATCACGTCCTTGATGCGGTCGGTGATCTTCAGATAGCCCTGATCGAAATTGCCGATGTCCTGCGTATGCAGATAACCGCCCTCCCACAGCGCCTCGGAAGCGTCGGCATTGTCGAGATAGCCTTGGGTCAGCCACGGCGCGCGCGCGACGACCTCGCCCGAGGTCTTGCCGTCTTCGGGCACGTCGCCCATGTCCGCGTCGACCGTGCGCAATTCGACGAGCGGAATCGGCGCGCCGCCCTTGCAACGGATCGCCAGTTCGCGTTCTTCGCTGACCTCGCCGAGATTCGGATGCACCTGCGCGAGCGCGAGCACTGGGCAAGTTTCCGACATGCCGTAGCCGCCGAACACGTCGATGCCGCGCGCACGCGCGGCTTGCGCCAGACCCACGGGCAACGCCGATCCGCCGATTACCGCCTTCCAGCGCGAAAGATCGACATCGGCCGCTTTCGGCGAAGACAAAATCATCTGCAGGATCGTCGGCACGCAATGCGAGAACGTCACCTGCTCGCGCACGATCAGATCGATCAGCGAATCCGGCAGGTAGCGGCCCGGATAAACCTGCTTCACGCCGAGCTGCAGCGCGATGTACGGCATGCCCCAGGCATGCACGTGGAACATCGGCGTGATCGGCATGTAGACGTCGCCGTTATGGAAGCGTTGGCCCGATGCCGGGCTGCACAGCGCAGCCATCGTCGCGATCGTATGCAGCACGAGCTGGCGATGACTGAAGTACACGCCCTTGGGCAGGCCGGTCGTGCCGGTCGTGTAGAACGTCGTCGCGCGCGTGTTCTCGTCGAAATCGGCGAAGGCGAAATCGGGCGACGCGTCGGCGAGCAGGCGTTCGTATTCGCCGGCGCACTTCGCCTGCGCGGGCAGCGCCTTGTCGTCGTCGCTGATCCAAATGAAATGCTCGACGGTTTCGAGCTTCGGCGCGATCTCTTCGAGCAGCGGCAGAAAGTCGCTGTTGACCAGGAGCACTTTCGGCCCGGCATGATTGATCGTGTAGAGAATCTGCTCTGACGACAAACGCACGTTCACCGTCAGCAGCACCACGCCCATCATCGGCACGGCGTAGAAACTTTCCAGGTAGCGATGGCTGTCCCAGTCCATCACGCCGACCGCATCGCCGTGAGCGACACCGAGCTTCGACAGCGCATCGGCAAGCCGGCCGACGCGTGCGCGCAATTCGCGGTAGGTGTAGCGCCGCAGTTCGCGGTAGACGATTTCCTGATCGGCGAAGCGGGTCAGCGGCGCGTTCCACAGCTGCTTGACGAGCAGCGGAAACGCATAGGCATTTGTAGCGGGTACGGCTCGATCCACTCTTCAGTCTCCCCATCAAAACGGTTCGACCTTAGCATGGATCGGCAAGGGCGAGGAACGCTTGAATTTCCCCGCCCTTGCTGCTGATTTTTCCGACTTTCGCGTTACGGATTGCCGACCGTCAGCGGGTGGTATTGGCCGACCAGCCAGAGCGGCAGCTGATCGACGTAATGTGGATCGCCGAGCACCGCGCTGTTGCCGCCGGGGATCACCTCGACCGCATTGATCGGCAGCGACATCTCGCCGACGAAGCGGCGACCCGGCGCGGTTGCGCCGCTGAACATGAAGTCGTTGACGCCGCTGACGCGCAGCGTGCCGCCGCCCGGATTGACCGTCTCCCAGCCGCTGTCGCGCGCAAGGCCCGGCAGATTCGCCGAGAGATCGGTGAACGGATACGGGCTGCCGGCACCGGGCACGTTGAACGGGCCGCCGAGCGGATGCTCGAGGACGAAGCGATGTAGCTGGCCCCAGTGATAGTCACCGAGATTGGTCGAGTTGGCGAAGGCCGGCGCGAACGCGTTGCTCGCGAGCTGGTTGAGGGAGTCTTTCAAGCTCTTGAGCAGCACATAGTCGCGCGCCGACGCCGCGTCGGGCGCGCCGCTGACGGCGAAGAAGTTCACCCCGGACACTCCCTTGCCGCCGAGTTGCGGGAATGCGTCGAGGAGGAACTTCACGCTGGTCCACGCGTCCTCGTCGCCGGGCAGGTAACTGCCGAGGCCGAGACCGGTCAGCGTGTTGTCTTCGATGTTCTTGATCGCATTGCTGCGCCACATGTAGTAGAGCGTCGCCGATACGCTGGGATCGGGACCCGCAGTGGCCGGCAGGAACAGTCCGAGCGGATTGTCGACGACGAGCGGACTGTCGTAGCCCTGCGTGAGCCCGGTCGGCGTGGCGAGATTCCAGCCGTTCAAATACCCCATCGCCTGCGCGACCGCCGGATCGTTGGCGAGCTGGCTCAACTGTGCCCATGAACTGCCCTGCGCGTTAGTGAACGCGGTCTGCAAATACGGCAGCACCAGTTCCGCGTCCGCGGGCTGGCGGTTGCGTTGCACGTTCTTGATATCGTCCGGCGTGAGCTTTTTGCCCGAGGCGATCAGCGCCGACAACAGCTTGCTGATGCGCGTGACGCGATAGACGCTGTAGTTGTAGTTGAGATAGTAGATGCCGCCGCCGGGCCGCTGCATCGAAAGCGGATTGTTGCCCGCGGCGATGCCGATCGGATCGTTGTTGGCGTTGGCGAAGAAACCGGCCGACGGATTGATGATGTGCGGCATCTCCGACGCCGGCATGATCTCGAACGGCGTCGCCTGGTTCGGCTGCGGATTCTGCACCGGCAGCCAGTCGTGATGCAGCGCGCCCGAACCGTCGCGCACGAGCCACGGCGGAATGCCGCCGCCCGGTCCGCCGTCCTGCTGCAGATCCTGGCGGATCGGATTTTCCGCACTGGTGAAATAAGCGATGTTGCCAGCGGTGTCGGCATAGGCGAAGTTCTGCGAACCGAAATCGAAGTAGGTCAGCGCGTTCTGGAAATCGCTCAGATTGTTCGCGCGGTTGATCTTCTTGAACGCCTTCAGCTCCATCGTCGGGCCGAAACCGGTATAGGCGATCGACAGACCGCTGTTGCCGTCGATCTGCACGACCGGGCCGTTGTTCCGCCGCGGCACGATCACGGTGACGCCGCCGTTGCTGAAGCCGATCGAATCGTCGCGTACGAGATTGTCGGTCTGCCCCTGCGTCATCTGGTTGACGTAGTAACTCTGGAACTGCCAGATCACCGGCTCCGCGGTGCCGTTGTGCACGATCGCGGTCGGCAGGCCGTAGGCGTTGGTCTGGAACGTCTCCTGGAAAAAGTCGGTGACGTCCATCGGGTTGACCGTCGAGCCCCAGCACACGTTCGTCGTGCAGCCCTGGATGATGCCCGGCGCGCCCGGCACGCTGACGCCGCTCGCGTTGAGCGGCTGCGAATACGCCGGATCGTTCGAAGTGATGTGCATCTCCATGAAGACCGGCGGCAGCGCGAGCGTGAGATGCGGATCGTTGGCGAGGATCGGCTTGCCCGACTGGGTGACGCTGCCCGACACAGCGAACTCGTTGCTGCCTTCGCGGCCGGCGCGCGAGCGCAGCGTCGGCGCGATCAGCGGATGGTTGGCGATTTTGTTGAGCCAGCCCTGCGCGAGCTTCACCGTCTGCGCCGAAATCTGCGCCGGCTGCACCGCTGCCGTCTGACCCGCCGCCTGCAGCGACGCCGTGGCCGACATGCCGGCGCTCGCCGCGCCCGGCTTGAATCCGGGGATCGTCACGGTCGAATCGGGCGGCGCGAAGCGGTGCGTGTCGCCGAAGTACAAGGCGACCGGATCGACCTTGGCTGCGGCGGCAGCCTTCTGGTACGCGGCGAAATTGATCGTGTTCTGGATCTTCGACGAATCGAACGAGAGTTGGTAGGCGAGGCCCTTGCCGACGCAGATCGTGTCGATCGGCGACCACGGCTCGGCCTTGCTCAAACTCAGCGCGCCGTACTCGGGCGGCAGCGACGGCGTCGTCTTGAGCCAGTAGTTCACTCCGTTCGCATAGGCTTGCAGCCAGCCGCGCGTGTCGTCGTCCATCGCCTGCCAGCTCGCTAGCGCCGCGCGGCGCAGGCCGAGCGTGCGCGACTGGATGTCGTTCGCGAGCGCCGGCTTGCCGACGAGTTCGGCGAGCGTGCCGCTGACTCCGCGGCGGGTGAAATCCATCTCGAAGAAACGCGCCTTGGCCTGCGCATAACCCTGCAGGAACGCGGCGTCGTTGTCGGTGGCCGCGGTGATCGTCGGCATGCCGAGAGCGTCGTAGACCAGGGTGCCCGGCGCCGACATGCCCGGCGCGGTGATCGTGTCGGCCAAGGCCTCGGCGCTGAAAAAGGCAAAAGTGGAGAAAGCAAAAAGTACAGAATGCGCAAGAACGCGCCGTACATGCGGTGCCGTCATATTCCCTCCGATTGCGAGCGTTTTATTGGTATCGAACGAACGTTTGATACGGAGTATGCGCCGCGCCTATCGCCGCGGGAAGCCGCGTGAACAAGTTTTAATTTTGCATCGAGGCAAACGTACCGAAGCTGTCAAAATTGTCGCAATCGAAAGTTTTTGTTACCGCCGTGTCAGAAAACCGCCCTCTTTCACGTACCCGCTGGAAGGATCTGCGGTAAAGTGGACAAGCCGACAGCGCCGCTCTGCGCGCGCGGCGGGGAATCCAGTACGGGGAACATGCGTCGGAACCGCGGGGATGCGGACGGCGCGGGTGGCTGGAGTGGTCTCGGAGCAACAGTGCGGGATCCGGGGCAGTGCGACAGTCTGTAATCGGGGTCGTCAAATCTTTTGGGGATAACAATGAAACGCAATGTTCGGCTCATCCCGTTCGGGATGTTCGTGGCTGCGCTGCTGTGCATTCTTCCGTCGGCGGCGCTTGCCGCCACGTCGTTCACCAACGCCACCGCCATCACGATCACCGACTGTCCAAATCCATGCCCGGCAAGCGGTCAAGCAGCGTCGCTGTATCCGTCGCCGATCACGGTGAGCGGCCAAAGCGGCGTGGTCCAGCGCGTATCGGTCACGCTCAATGGGCTCTCGCATGCCTTCCCGGCCGACATCGATATGCTTCTTGTCTCGCCGAGCGGGCGCAAGTCGGTGATCATGTCCGACTTCGGCGCCGGCTCGCCCGGTGTGTCGAACCTCACATTCACTCTCGACGACTATGCCGCGCGTCCTGTGCCGTCGACCGTCACCGGCAACACGGGCGTGCCGTTCGTCGCTGGAAACTATCGGCCGGCGAACTCGGGCACGACCGACTTGTTCCCAGCGCCCGCGCCGGCCGCGCCGTATACCTACACCTTGTCCGCGTTCAACGGCGAAAATCCGAACGGCACCTGGAGCCTCTACATCATCGACGACGCCAATCTCGACGGCGGCTCGATCAGCGGCGGCTGGACTCTGACCTTCGACACGCGTCCCGCCCCGCCCGGGCCGGGCGACATTCTGATCAGCGAATTCCGCACGCGCGGCGAAGGCACCACCCCGCCCGGCTCGGACGGATCGGCCGACGAGTTCATCGAGCTGTACAACAACACCGACCAATCGATCACGATCATCGACGCGGTGCCCGGCGCCGATCCGACCGGACCCAACGGTGCCGGCTGGCGTATCGCCGGAGCGCAGGGAGCTTCGGAAACGACCTTCCTCGTGATTCCGCAGACTCTCAGCACGGCCGGACCGCTCGCGATTCCGCCGCGCGGCTATTTCCTTATCTCGACGCAGCCGGCCTCGCCTTCGCCGGCCGGTAATACCTACAGTCTTTCGACCTACCCGACAGGCACCGGCATCACGGCGAGCGGCTCGGCGAACATTTCGGTCAATCCGGCATCGGCGACCGTCGGCTTTCTGCCCGACGACATCGGTCTCGCGATTTTCTCCACGGCTACGGCAACGAGCGCGCGGCGCCTGGACTCGGTCGGCTACAGCTCGGTCACCAACGCCGACTACAAGGAAGGCGCGGGACTCGCGCCGGCCGCCGGCATCACCACGTCCGGACAGCACAGTTGGGTGCGGCGCACCGTGCCCACCGGCTCGCCGCGCGCGGGATACCCGCAGGACACCGGCAACAACGCCGCGGACTTCGTCCTCGTCAGCACCACGGGCGGCATGATCGACGGCATCGCCTCGGTGCTCGGCGCGCCGGGTCCGCAGCGCGGGCCGACGATGACGGCATTCACCACGACCTCGGCGCCGATGCACACGGCCGATTCGATGACGTCGAGCGTGGTCGATCCCGCGCAGCCCGACAGCGCCGCGCCGAACCTCGTGCGCGATTCGACCGCGGTGACCAACGGGACCAGCGGCACGCTGAAGATCCGGCGCAAGTACACGAATTCTTCCGGGCAGGCCCTGATCGCCATGCGTTTCCGCATCGTCGGTCTGTCGACCCTGACCGGCGGCGCTGCGCCGGCTGGACAACTCGATCTGCGCGCACTCAACTCGCCGACGCAGACCATCACCCTGACCGACACGACGACGGTGACCGCGCAGGCACTGACCCTGCAGACGCCTGCCGCGCAGCCGCTCGGCGGCGGCCTCAATTCAAGCCTCGCCGAGGGCGTCATCACGACGACCGCGCCGCTCGCCAACGGCGCGAGCACCGTGGTCGAGTTCAACTTCGGCGTCAACACCGCGGGCAGCCTGCCCTATGCGATCACGATCATCGCCGAAGGCCTGCCGCAGAGCGGCGTCGGCGGCGTCTCCGCGATGGACACGTTCAGCGTGGTCAACGAAGCCGACCTCAGCATCACCAAGACCGACGGCGTGACCAACGCAATTCCGGGCGGCGCGACGACGTATACGATCACCGCATCGAACGCCGGCCCCTCCGCCGCGCCGGCCGCCACCGTGGCCGACACGTTCCCGGCCGCGCTGACCTGCACCTGGACCTGCGTCGGCGCGGGCGGCGGCACCTGCACGGCCTCCGGCTCGGGCAACATCAGCGACACGACCAACCTGCCGGCCGGCGCTTCGGTCACCTACACCGCGAGCTGCACCATTTCGGCAGCGGCCACGGGAACGCTGAGCAACACCGCGACGGTTTCCAGTGCGGTCACCGACCCGACTCCTGCCAACAACTCGGCGACCGACACCGACACGCTGACGCCGCAGGCCGATCTGGCGATCACCAACAGCGACGGCGTGACCTCGGTCACCGCCGGCAACAACACGACTTACACCCTCGTCGCGAGCAACGCCGGGCCGAGCAATGCGCCCGGTGCAACCGTCGCGGATACTTTCCCGGCGAGCTGCACGAGCGTCGCCTGGACCTGCAGCGGCGCCAGCGGCGGCACCTGCACAGCAAGCGGCAACGGCAATCTGAGCGACACGGTCAATCTGCCCGTCGGCGGCAGTGTCACCTACACCGCAATATGTGCGGTTTCGGCAGCAGCCAGCGGCACCCTGTCGAACACGGCTACGGTCACCGTCCCGGCCGGCGTCACCGATCTGACTCCAGGCAATAACAGTCAGACCGACACCACGACGATCCTCGCTCCGGGCGCGCTGACCATCACGCCGGCACCGCTCGCATTCGGCAACGTGCCGGTCGGCACGACCAGCGCCGCGCAGAACGTCACCCTCGCCAACACGGGCGGCACGTCGCTGCAGGTCACCGCATTGACTGCCGCCGTCGCGCCATTCGCGCAGTCCGGCGGCACTTGCGGCGCGCTGCCGATCACGATCGCCGCAGGCAGCTCGTGCACGATCGGCTACACCTTTGCTGCGGCCGCGGCCGGCCCCGCTTCGCAGAACCTGACCGTCACGACCAACGTCGGCGGCGGCACGATTGCGCTCAGCGGCACCGGCACGCAAGGCACGCTCGGCGTCGCGCCGGGCAGCCTCAGCTTCGGCTCGGTACCGGTCGGTACGACGAGCGCAGCGCAGTCCGTCACGTTGAGCAATACCGGCGCTGCCTCTTTGCAAGTGACCGCGGTGACTGCAGCCGCCGCGCCGTTCGCCCAATCGGGCGGAACCTGCGGTGCGCTGCCAATCACGATCGCCGCGGGCGCTTCGTGCACGATCGGCTACACCTACGCACCGACCGCAACGGGCGCGGCCTCACAAACGCTGACCGTTACGGCCAACGTGCCGGGCGGCGGCAGCGTCGCGCTCAGCGGTACCGGCACGCAAGGCACGCTCGGTATCGCGCCGGGCAGTGTCAGTTTCGGTTCGGTACCGGTCGGCACGACGAGCGCGGTTCAATCCGTCACCTTGAGCAACACCGGCGCGGCCTCTTTGCAGGTGACTGCAGTGACCGCAGCAGCCGCACCGTTCGCGCAATCGGGCGGCACCTGTGGTGTCCTGCCGATCACGATCGCCGCGGGCGCTTCGTGCACGATCGGCTACACCTACGCACCCACCGCAACGGGCGCGGCTTCGCAAACCTTGACGGTGACAGCCAACGTGCCGGGCGGCGGCAGCGTGGCGCTCAGCGGCACCGGCACGCAAGGCACTCTCGCCATCAGCCCGACCAGCATCAACTTCGGTCCGGTCACGGTCGGCTCGACCAGCCCGGTGCAGTTCGCCACGTTGAACAACAGCGGCACTGCAGCACTGCAAGTGACCGCGGTGACGCCTGCGACGACACCATTCGCACAATCGGGCGGCACCTGCGGCGCACTGCCGATCACGATCGCCACGGGCGCTTCGTGCACGATCGGCTACGTCTTCGCACCGACCTCGGCCAGCCCCGCGACCGCGAACGCACCCGTCGCCTCCGCAAGCGGCATAGCCGCGCCGAATGCCGCCGCACAGACCTACACGCAGACCATCACGATGACGACCAATGCAGGCTCGCTCAACCTTACGCTGACCGGCCAGGCGCAAGCCCTGATCCCGGCCGTGCCCGCGCCGCTCGGCGGTTGGTCGAGTCTCGCACTGCTTGTCTTGATCGGTCTGAGCGCGCTGTTCGTCTATCGGCGAAGCTGAGACGAGTCATTACTTTGAGTCGTATTGCGAAGCCCCCGGCGAACACCAGGGGCTTTTTTTATTAGCCGGCCGCGATTTCCTTTCTATCTTTGTCCCTGCGCAATCGACGCATTGGTAACGGTGAATCTGCTGACCAAGAATTCGCCAGTTTGAGTTATCAGAAATCGATGCGGGCGGGCACCTTTCGCCAACTGCTACTGATCCCGGCGAAGAGCAAAGCAGGCAACGGCCAGCGCTGACCACCCCGCAATCAAAGCAACCCCGCCGAACGGCGTGATCACGCCGACGAGGCGCGGAGCACCCAGAGCTAGCGCATAAAGGCTGCCGCTGAACAGCACAATGCCGATGGCGAACGCGAACGCGCTCACCCGGCGCCAGCGCGACGGCGGCAATGCAAGCGACACTGCGAGCAGCGCGAGCGCGTGCCAAAGCTGATATTCGACCGCGGTATGCCAGGTCCGCAGCGCGGCTTCGTCGAGCACGCCGCGCAGAGCATGGGCGCCGAACGCGCCGAGGACGACGCCGAGCGCGCCGAAGAGTGCACCGATTGCCGCAAATTCACGCATGGCTGCCTCGCAAAGGGATCATTGTTGCATCGTCATCTACGAATTGTTGCATTGGAGTGGCGGAACTTCGACGCTCGTGCATCGTGATCTGAAAACGGCGCCGCTTGCGGGGTAAGCAGGCGCTTTCGGGGTTATCCATTCACTGGGGAGATTCATGCATTCATCCGAGCCGGCGTTGCTGACCCGCGCGATCCGCGCCTGTCTTCTGACCACCCTGCTGCTGCCGGCGACGGCCGCGCTCGCGCGCGATGTCGAGTTCGATCTGCAAGGCGGCACGATCGAGGAAGTGCTGCCGGAATTCGCGCGCCAGGCCGGCGTACAGATCGTCGCGCCGGGCACGCCGTCGCGCAACGGCGCCAAGCTCGCACGCTTCAAGGGCTCGATGGATCCGCACGCGATGCTCGAACGTCTGCTCGCCGGCAGCGGCCTCGCGGTGATCGCCGACGACGGCCGCACGATCACGCTCGGCGCGGCCGCGCCGATGCGCACTTCGCTCGCCGCGACGCCGCTCGCCTCGGCCCAGGCGCAATCGTCCACCGAGCCCGTGCAGGCACAGACCACGCCCGCCGCGGCCGGCAAAGAGACGCACTCGCTCGGCGAAGTCACCGTCGTCGGCACGCAGATCAAAGGTTCGGCCGCCGCCGCGATCCTGCCGATCACGACCTTGGATGCGAAGCAGATCGAAGCGACCGGCGCGATTTCGGGCGACGATCTCTACCGCGCGATCCCGCAGATGGGCGACGTGAGTTTCACCGGAAACAACGGTGGCAACAGCTCGAACTATGCGCGCGGCGACATCGCCTCGGTCAATCTGCGCGGGCTCGGCCCCGGCAATACCCTGCTGCTGATCAACGGCCGGCGCACGGTCACGCATCCGACCAGCCAGGCCGACGACCAGCTCGTGCCGGTGCTGACCTACAACGCGAACGCGGTGCCGGTGCAGAATCTCGCGCGCGTTGAAGTGCTGCTCGACGGCGCCGCGGCGATCTATGGCACCGACGCGGTCGCCGGTGTGGTCAACAACGTCCTGCGCGACGACGTCGACGGCGGCAATATCTCGATCCAGCGCGGAGCCGGCGAAGGCACCGCATGGCGCGACACCTTGCTCAGCGGCGTCATCGGCAAGAACTTCGCGAATCAGAGCGGCAACGTCACTCTCGCCTACAGCTACTACACCACGACCGGGCTCAACTCGCTCGACCAGGGCTGGACCTCGACCTCCGATCGTCGCTTCGATTTCGTCAACACGCGCTTCGCCGGCGTCAACGCGCTCGACAATCGCCTGACCGCGAGCGAATGGGGCAACTTCGCCACGCCTGCGAGCGCCAAGCAGATCACCTCGAACGGCGTGCCCGTCACCACCGCCGCCGGCGCGTTCCACTCGCAGCCCGTCGCCGACGGCGGCTGTGCGGTCGGCATCGCGAGCGGCGTCTGCCTCGGCACCGGCACGCTGCAGACTTCGGGCAAGGACCGCGACACGCGCCAGGACGCGCAGGCGCGCTGGCCGATCTCGATCTCGCCCGACGTCAACCGCCTCAATCTGTTTCTGACCACGAAGTACGATTTCGAGAACGGCATCGGTTTCTTCAGCGAGACCGGCTACTACCGCTCCGAAGCCGATTCATTGCAGCCGCCGGTCAATTCGATCTCGTCGCTGCCGGTAACGATTCCAGCCTCGAATTATTGGAACCCGTTCGGCGCGGCAACCTTGCCGAACGGTAGTCCGAATCCGAACCGCCTGCCGGGGCTCAACATCCCCGCCGCCGGCCTGCCGGTGACGATGACGAGCTACCGCTTCGCCACGCCGACCCAGATCAATGTGGTCAACGATCAGTACCGCCTGCTCGCCGGCCTGCGCGGCAATCTGTTCGGCTTCGATTGGGAGAGCGCGGCCGTGTACTCGCGCGCTTCCGTGCGCGACGTGCAGGATCAGATCAGCCTCACCGCTTTCCAGAAAGCGCTCGCCGACTCGACGCCGAACGCATACAACCCGTTCGTTCCGGTCAACTCCGACGCGGCCTCGGCGCCGTTCCGCATCAAGGCGGTGCGCAAGAGCACCGACACGCTCGCGATGCTCGACTTCAAGGCGTCGCGTCCCGACGTCTTCAGTTACCGCGCGGGCGACGTCGGCGTCGCCTTCGGCCTGGAAGCACGGCGCGAAACACAGAACGACCGCCGCGATCCGCGCGTCAACGGCACCATTACCTACACCGACTCGGTCACCGGCATCAGCTATCCGAGCGATCTGTTCGGCGTCAGCCCGACGCCGGACACGCGCGGCTCGCGCACCGTCGCGAGCGCATTCGCAGAACTCTCGCTGCCGCTCGTCTCCAACGAGATGAACATCCCGCTCGTGCGCTCGCTCGATCTGCAGATCGCCGGACGCGCCGAGCACTACAGCGACTTCGGTTCGGTCGCCAAACCGAAGATCGCGCTCGGCTGGCAGATCGTCGAAGGCCTGCGCTTCCGTACCTCGTGGGCACAGGGCTTCCGCGCACCGAACCTCGAGCAGATCAACGCCAGCGTGGTCACGCGCTCGAACATCCGCACCGACTATATCCAGTGCGAAGCCGACCTGCGCCGCGGCGTGATCAATTCGTTCGCCAACTGCAACCAGAGTTCTTCGACCACCGCGCGTCGCTCGGGCAATCCCGATCTCAAACCCGAGACTTCGGAAAACTTCGGCGCAGGCTTCGTCTTCCAGCCGCAGTTCCTGCCCGAGTCGGCCGGCCGCGCGACGTTCTCGGTCGATTACTTCAAGTATCAGCAGAAAGGCATCATCGGCCTGTTCGGCGAAGGCAATGCGCTGATCCTCGACTACCTCGACCGCGTGCAGGGCACTTCGAATCCGAACGTGATACGTGCGGCGCCGACCGCGGACGACATCGCGCGCTACACCGGCACCGGCCTCGCGCCCGCGGGCAAGGTGCTCTACGTGCTCGACAAGTACGTCAACCTGCAGCCGCAGACCGTGCGCGGCATCGATTTCGGCATCAACTGGAAATCACCCGATACCGCGATCGGCCGCTTCGACCTCGCCCTCAACGGCACGCGCCTGATCGAGTTCTATCGCTCGCCCTCGCCCGAGATCGCCGCCCTGCTCGCCGCGCGCGCGGCCGGCACGATCAATCCGGGCACGTCGATCACCGGTGGCGGCGACCTGATCGGCCAGGGCGGCAAGCCAAAGATAAAATGGACCGGCAACCTCGTCTGGACCAAAGGCCCGCTGACCGCCGGCGCGAGCCTGCGCTACGTCAGTTCGTTCTACGACACCGGACTGATCGACAGCACCGGGCACAACTGGGAAATCGACTCGGCGCTGTACACCAACGTGTTCGCGCGCTACGACTTCGGCGACGCGCGCAGCGATCTGCTCTCGCGTACGTCGGTCAAGGTCGGCATCAACAATCTGCGCGACCGGCGCCCGCCGATCTCGTCCGACACGTTCGGCTACAACTCGCTCGTCTACACGCCGTATCCGCGCTACTACTATGTGACCTTGAGCAAGGGCTTTTGAGCATCAGCAGAATGAAAACCAGATGCTGCCAACGTACGCGCACCGTTTCCGCCGCGCCTCGGCGCGCGCGGTGCGCACGATGAGCGCCGTCTCCGACGATCGCGCGCTGTGGCTCGCGCGGCACGTGCTGCCGCACGAGCCGGGCCTACGCGACTGGCTCGTGCGGCGCGGCGCGCAGCGACAGGACGTGGACGACGTCGTGCAGGAGGTGTATGCCGTGCTCGCATCCCTGCATGACGTCGGCCACATTCGCGAGCCGCGCGCCTATTTGTACAAGACCGCGCAGTCGGTGATGCTGCAGTCGATGCGGCGCGCGCGCATCGTCGCGATCGAGATGTACTCCGAGTTCGAGCGGATCGATGTCGCCGACGAAGCGGCGACGCCCGAGCGCGCGATTTCCTCGCAACAGGAACTGCGCCTAGTCGGCCGCCTGATCGCACGCCTGCCCGCGCAATGCCGCGAAGCGTTCACCCTGCGCCGCGTCGAAGGGCTGTCGCAGCAGGAGATCGCCGCGCGCATGCGGCTCAGCGAGAACACTGTGGAAAAACACATCTGCAAGGGCATCCGCCTCTTGATGGAATCGATGAAATCCGCACCGGCCGCCGCCGCGAATCCCGCGCCGCGCCGTTTCGGCAAACGAGTAAGGCAACATGCAGACCCGCAATCCTGATCCGGGCATCGACGAGGCCGCCGCGGCCTGGGTCGCGCGCGAAGACCGCGCGCCGCTCGCCGACGCCGACATCGCCGAACGCGAGCGCTGGCTGCGCGCCGACTCGCGCCATCTCGGCGCGTATGCACGCGCGCGCGCCGTCTATGTGCGCACCGACCGCGCCGCCGCGCTTGCCGGCGGCGCACGCGAGCGACCGCATGGCGATGCCAGACGCTGGCTGCGCGCGCTCGGTGTCGCTGCAGCGCTCGCCGCGGGCGTCGCCGTCGTCGCGCTCGGCGTTCGTCACGCTGCGCATTCCGGCGCCGACTACGCAACGCGCAAAGGGGAAGTGCTGCGCGTGCCGCTGCCCGACGGCTCGACGATCACGCTCGATTCCGATTCCGCGGTCGACGTCGCCTTCGACGCCACGCGGCGCGGCGTGCGCCTCAAGCGCGGCGCGGCCGTGTTCGACGTTGCCAAGAACCGCGAGCTGCCTTTCGTCGTCGATGCCGCAGGGACGTCGGTAACCGCAGTCGGCACGAGCTTCCTCGTCTCGGTCGACCGCCAGAGCGAAGGTGAAACCGAAGTGCTCGTGCGCGAAGGCATCGTCGACGTCGCCGATGTCGGCGCAACGACACCGCCCGCGCGCCTGCCGGCAAACTTCAAGGCGTCGGCGCGCAAGGGCCACGCGATCGAAATCGCCCAGATTGCGCAGGACAGCGTCGCGCGCCAGCTCGCCTGGCGCGACGGCATGTTGTCTTTCAACGGCGACACGCTGCAGTACGCGGCCGACCAGTTCGCGCGCTACAGCGACGTGCACATCATCATCGACGAACCCGCACTGCGCGCGCGCCGCATCGTCGGCCTGTACTCGGCCAACGATCCGGTCGGCTTCGCCCACAGCGTCGCGAAAAGCCTCAACCTCGTCGCCGAGCGGCGCGGCAACAGCGTGCATCTGTTCGGCACGACGATGTCGGCGCAGGCCGCCGCAGCCCCTCCCGCCAATACCGCCGGCGCGACGCCGGAAAAGAGATAAGCCGATGCTTCCCGCTTCCCGTACCGTCGCCTGCGCCCTTGCCGCTGCGTTGCTCGCGTTTGCCTGCGCCGCGCCCTCGCCCGCCGTCGCGCCGACGGGCGACGCGCTGCTGATCGCCAACGCGACGATCTTCGACGGCACGACGCGCGCGCCGTACGCGGCCAGCGTGCTGATCGAGAACGGCCGCATCACTGCGATCGGCAACGCTCTGTCCACGCCGCGCGGCGCGCAGCGCATCGACGCCAAAGGCGCGGTGCTGCTGCCCGGCCTGATCGACGTGCACACGCATTGGAGTCCCGGCGGCTCGCCGGCGACGCTGCCGCAGATCGCCAATGCCTACCTCGCCGCGGGCGTCACCACAGTCAACGATTTCCACGAAGCGCCGGAAGCCTACGCGCCGCGGCGCGAGTGGCTGGCAACGATCGCCACGCCCGACGTGCGCTTCGCCGCGCGCATCTCGACGCCGCTAGGCCACGGTGCCGACTGGGGCGATGAGGCGACGACGCAGTGGGTCAACTCGCCGGCCGCCGCGCGCGCCGCGGTCGACGAGGTCGCCGCGTACAAGCCCGACCTGGTCAAGGCGTTCACCGACGGCTGGCGCTACAACAACGATCCCGACAACGTCAGCATGGGCGAGGACACGCTGACCGCGCTCGTCGCCGAAGCGCACGCGAAGGGCCTCGAAGTGTTCACCCACACGGTGACGCTCGAACGTGGCAAGCAGGCCGCGCGTGCCGGTGTCGACGCGCTCGCGCACAGCCTGCTCGACGCGCCGGTCGATGCCGAATTGATCGAGCTGATGCGCAAGCACGGCATGCGCATCACGCCGACGCTGGCGGTCTACGAACCGGTCAAGATGGATCACGCACCGCCGGCCGACGCGCAGGATCGCCGTGTCGCCCAGCGCCGGCGCAATTTCGCCACCGCGCTCGCCAACGTGCGCACTCTGCACGATGCCGGCATCACCGTCCTCGTCGGCACCGACGCGGGCATGCCCGGCACGCCGCACGGCCGCGCGACTTTGCGCGAACTCGAACTGCTCGTGCAGGCCGGCCTGACACCCGCCGACGCGCTGCGCGCAGGCACTGCGGCCAACGCCGCCGCGCTCGGTCTCGGCGATCGCGGCACGATCGAGGTCGGCAAGCGCGCCGATCTCGTCCTCGTCGCCGGCAAACCGTGGGACAACATCGCCGACATGCAGCGCATCGAGCGCGTCTTTATCGGCGGACGCCAGGTGCACGGTCCCGGCACGCGCCTGCCACCCGGCAACGCACAGACGGCGCTGCCGGCGAAGAAGATCGCCGCGGCATTGATCGACGACTTCGAGCAGGCATCGGGCCGCACCGCGCTCGACACCTTGCGCACCGACGAAGCGGACGGCGGCAACGACCGCACCGTGCAGGTGACCGAGATCGTCGCGCGCGAAGGCGAAGGCCATGCGCTGTCGATGCAGGCGCGGCTGTCGCACAAGCCGAAGGCTTATGCCGGCGTCATCTTCCCGCTGAGCCTGGGTTCGGTCGCGCCGGTCGATCTGCGCGTGTATCGCGGCATCCGCTTCGACATCCGCGGCGGCGACGGCAATGAGCGTATCGAATTGCGCGGACTCGAAGGCCGCCGCTGGTCGGCGCCGGTCAAGCTCGACAAGCAGTGGCGCAGCGTCGAGATTCCGTTCGCCGAACTCAAGGGCCTGGCGCCGTTCGGGCGCGAGCAACCCGTCGCGGTATGGACGGGCAACGATCTGCAGCAGGTCGTGTTCACCGCCGGCGGCAAGCCCGGCGAGAAAGTCTGGTTCGAGCTCGACAATCTGCGCTTCTACTGAGGCGCAGTGGAAAACGGATTTCTGCAACGCGGATCGAGGTGCAGCGAAAGCAAAGATCGCGGTTGAACAGAGAGAGCTC
Organism: Rudaea sp. 3F27F6; assembly: GCF_005503555.1. GTDB lineage: Bacteria > Pseudomonadota > Gammaproteobacteria > Xanthomonadales > Rhodanobacteraceae > Rudaea. Next base: position 290,835 of record NZ_SCNG01000005.1, on the reverse strand, counting down.
TTGCATAGCGGCGCGCAGTTTTCTGTGTTGCCGAACTCCGTCGCGCAGCCGCAACGGACATAACACTTTCAATCGCTCAATCGCGCAGCGCCGCTTCCTCACGGCCTTGCTGGCGAATCAGCGCCTCTTTGCGTGCCTCGTCGATCGACGCCATGACCGCGCCGACATCGGCCCTGCGCTCGTCGAAAACGAACTTGCCGGTCAACGGCGAATCCGGCAACAGCTCGCCTTTCTCGAACAGCGCCCACATTTCTTCGCCGTAGTGCGTGGCGGCAAGCTCGGGGGCGAAGCGCGCCAGCGTATCGCGCAGATTGTGCACGTCGCGCAGCAGCATCGTGCGCGCCGCGTTGTTGCCGGCGGCGCTGACCACTTGGGGGAAATCGATGATCACCGGCCCGTCGTGCGCGACGAGCACGTTGTATTCCGACAGATCGCCATGGACCAAACCGAGGCACAGCATCATCGCCACATCGCGCATCAGCGCGGCGTGAAACGCGAGCGCCTGCTGCGCCGTGAGTTCGACTTCGCCGAGGCGCGGCGCGTTGTGCCCGTCCGCGTCGACGAGCAAATCCATCAGCAGCACGCCATGAAAGAATCCGCGCGGCCGCGGCACGTGTACGCCGGCCTCGGCGAGCAGATAGAGCGCGTCGACTTCGGCGCTCTTCCATTCGGATTCCTGCTCGCGTCGACCGAACTTGCTGCCCTTGGCGATCGCCCGCGCCTGCCGGCTGCCGCGAAACTTGCGCCCCTCCTGGTACTGCACGCGCGCCTGGAAACTGCGCTGCGCCATGTCTTTGTATACCTTTGCGCACAGCGCATCGGCGCCGGAGCGAACGACGTACACCGACGCTTCCTTGCCGCTCTTGAGCGACCGCAACACCGCATCGATCACACCATCGTCGATCAACGGTTGCAGGCCTTTGGGAATCTTCATCGAATCGAAACTGCTCGCGCAAAAGTGGGCATTATCGGCGATCGGCGGCTTCCCTGCAGGGCAGCGGCGGCAGGCGCTGTTCTGCCGGGAGGGGAACCCGGCCGGAATCCAAGACTTGGAAGACTCGCGCGCCGGACCAATCAGGCCGCCTGCTCGACAAGCGTCCGCACTTCGGCAAGCCACGCTTCCCGCTGCGGCGACGAGCTGGCGGCCATCGGGCCATACATGCGCCGGATAACGCTGGAAACGCCGCACAGGCCGAATAGGCAGGCTTTCCACAGCGCATCGAGCGGGTCGCCAAACACCTGATGCTCTCTGTCGGCGGGCGTATTCGAAGTATTGAAGATCAGTGCGTGGCGCGCTTTGAGCAGGCCGACCGGTACGCCGTCGGGTCCGGTGTTCTTGGGATAGGCGTACGCGGTGCCGAGACGGAACACGCGATCGATCCAGCCCTTGAGGATCGCAGGCGGCTGCCCCCACCAATTCGGATGAAACACGAGGATCAGGTCGGCGCGAGCCAGCTCGGAACAGTAAAGCTCGACGAGCGCATCGGACGATGTAGTGTTGTCGCGCTCTCCTGTTCGCTGTACCGGATCGAACGCCTCGTCATACAAGTCGCGGTACGCAATCTCGTAACCGCGTTCGCGCAACGTGTTAACGGCGACGGCAGCCATCGCGTGAGCGAAGCTGCCGCGATTTGGACTTGCTATCACAATGAGTGCGAGCGTCATGCCGTCAATGCCTCGGTTCAGTGCGGCTGCCGCGAAGCGGGCGCATCGCCTTGAGCCGATTGTTGGATTTGCACGGGCCGAGCCAGGTCCGCGATTTGTTTGGTGAGTGCCTGGACGCTCGACTCGGTAACCGGCCCGGCCGCGCGCCAGACGATCTCATGCCCACTGTTCGTCAACACGAGATAGGCAAGGTCGGGCTCTGCGTAGGCAGTCATCGTTTTCCACTCCGAGGATTGCTTCGAGACGATGAGAAATCGATCGTGAAGACGCTCAGGCACGCCATTTCGAATGCCTCTCACCACAAACCCTCTCAGCAAACCGGGAATATCCTCGAGAACGGACACGCTGTAGACCGCAAGCGCGCCGGGCGCGGCCACGCTTTCTGCGCGGCGCGACCACGCTTCGGTCTGAGACCGAGAGGCTTCGGAAAAGCCGACGACGAGCAAGCACGGAATATGGGGAAGATCCGCGGGCAGCAAAACCGATTTTTCGGACAACGACTCTGTCGGCAGCGCCGGCATGACCGCAGCGGCCATCACCGCCCGCGATGCAAGCGCAAGGGCGCAAATCAGCAGCGTTGGCAGAAGTCGTTTCACAGCGGCCGGTGTAACGTTCGAGTTGAGCGATGCACAGTACCGGCATTCGCCGAATCGTTATGCGGCGACGTCGACAAACACAGTCTGTGCGCCAGCTTTTTCGCAAGTGATATTGACCGTGCGGCCGATCGCCCGCGTTCGATGCACCGTACCTGCCGGGATGACCACACTTTGCCACTCGCCAAGTTCGATGCGCTCCCCGTCCCTGATATCGATTTGCAAAGTTCCCGATACGACCAGGAATAGCTCGTCGGAATCCGGATGATGGTGCCAACGATACTCGCCCTCGAACACGGCCAAGCGCATGCAGTCGGTATTGACGTCGAGCAGAACCAGATTGCGGTAGGACTCGGCCACGGCGGCTTGTTCCGCGCGAATGTCGACGACCGCCAAAGCAGGATATTGGGCTTTCTCCGCTGAATATTCTTGCGCGGAAGGGAATCGAGATTTCATGCGAATACTCCCGCCGTAGCGAAACTGATTCTATCCGCGTGAACCGCGCCAAGATCCTGCCGTCGATCGGAACCGAGACCGCCGCTACGGCTGCTTGGCAGGCAAGAGCGGCGGCGCGGGTTTGCCGCCTTTCGTGCCCGCTGCGGACTTGGTTTCGAGCGGCTTCAGCAGCTCGTCGAGATTCTTATGGAAATTCGAGTAGGCGTACTGCGGCACCGTGTAAGTCCAGCCTTGCAGACGTTTGTTCAATTCTTCGGCGGCCTTGTTCGCCGCGGCGATCCGCTCAGAGCGATCCTTGGCCGGATCGGCGAACGACGCCGGTTTCGCGACTTCGCTTTCCGCCTTGGCGATCGCCGCGTCGTCGCCCTTCGCTTCGACGACTTTGAGCTTGGCCGCGGCGACGGCCGTGTCGTAAGCGGCTTTGTCTTTCGCCTGCGCGGAGCTGACCGCAGCGTCGAGTTGCGCCGCGTCGGTCGAGACGGCGAACTGTGCGCGCGACTTGCCTTCTTTCTCCCACGCGATCACGTCGACGACGAGGCCGTCGAAGCCGAGGTAGCGGGCCTTGTAACTCTGCTCGGATGCAGCCGCGTCCTTCGCTGCGGCGACGTCGTCGGCGCGCAGATTCGACAGACCCGAGCCGAGGCCGTTGGCGACGAAGTCCGAGACCAGTTCGCGGCCCTTCGGCACGTCAGCAACCTTGAAGTTGTCGTCGCTCGCCTGGTCTTTGTAGATGCTCAGAGTCTTGCCGTCGAGGCCGGTCAGCCGGACTTCCTTGATCTTTGCCGAGTCGACGTCGATCACGTCGTGGCGAATCCACGCGGCCGCATCTTTTTCCACCAGCAGGTTGCCGCTGGCGAGCAGGCTTTGCGCTTCGCCGTCGCGGCGCACGAAGGTGCCGCCTCCGCCCTGACCGTTGTAGAGGCCGACGATAAGCTTGAACGGCTGCTTGAGTCCGCCGAGCGTGACGAGGATGCTCTTCGCATCGGCAGCGCCGGTGTCCTCCACGCCGAGTTCGGCATAGCGCTTCGGATTCGCCGTCTTCGCGTCGAGCACCTTGGCGTCGGCGAGCTTGTACAGGTACTCGCGCAGCTTGGCGACGTCCGCCGGGTAGTTGGACTTCTCGCCGACCTGCCAGCCGTCGCCATTGCGCTTGAGGCTCACGTAGGTCTTGCCGGCCGCGCCGCTCAGGCTCAAGGCATCGACTTGATTGAGCTCGTCGCGCAGACCGGGCGCGAGCGGCTTGTCCTTGGCCGATTCCTCGCTGACCGGTGCGTTGGCCGAGTTGATCCAGACGGCCGCGCCGAGTGCGACAACAGCGGCAGCGGCGAGTGCGTAAAACGTCTTCGTATTCATCCCTTCATCCTCACGCGCGACGCCGACGCTTCAACCAGGCGAAGCCCAGGGCGAACAGAGTGATCAGCAGTGGCATCAGGCCGATGTTGATCAGCTTCAGACGCGTGCCGAGCGCTTCGATGCGGTCGTCGAGGCTGCGCCGCACTTGACGCAGCTCTTTGCGGATCGCGACTTTCTGATCCTGGAACTTGGTCAGCTCGGCTTTCTGCTCGGGCGAGAGAATCATCTCGTTTTCCTTGCTCTTGCCGCTCTGGAGTTCGGTCAGCTTGCGCTCCGTGTCGGACAGACGCTGCTGCAGCTCGCGCTCCTTGCCGCGGAAACTTTCCTCGGCGGCGCGGCGCATGTTGTCGACCGTGGTGAACGGGCGCTGCGAGGTCGCGCGGCCGCGGATCGAGATCAGGTCGGAGGAGCCGCCGAGGTTGTCGACCGAGTTGACGATGAAATCGCCGTTGTTGGCGAACGCATTCATGACCTGCTGGCCGAAGAACTGCTGCACCTGCACCCAGAGACGGTTGGTCAGCAGGTCAGTGTCGGCGACGAGGATGATCTCGCCCTGTGCCTGCGATTCGGCCAGATGGCCCGCGTCCTTACGCTCGGGAAACGCCGTGACGAACTTGCCTTCGAGGCGGCCGGCGACGACGAAAGGCTGGGTGCCGTCGGGCTTGTAGTCGACGAGCAGCAGGCTCGGATCGGAGAGGAATTTGACCCGGTCGGCCGGCACGGTCATCGCGTCGGCACTGGTCTGGATCAGCGGCGTCAGCTTGTTCTTCGACTCCTTCGCGAGTTGGAAGAAGCCGGCGGTGGAGACGTTGATGCTCTGCAACTGCGCCGTGGTCACGTCGATCGGATTGAGGTCGCGCTGGTTGAAGCCGAGGATCGCCGGATGGCGGATCGGCTGACCCTGCGGCGAGGTCACCTGCAGCGCGTGCTCGCGGTCGAGCACGATCTTCTTCACGTCGTAGTCGACGCCCCAGGCCTTGAACAGCTTCGGCAGGTCGGAGGAACGGTCGGCCATCATCGCCGCCTGCGGGTTGTTCGGGTCGGCGCCGGAATCGTCGCTCTCGGCGAGCGGGTCGACGAAGACGAGCAGATGGCCGCCGCGCAAAACGAACTGGTCGATCGCGTACTGCGCTTCGTCGGGCAGGTTCTTCGGCTGCACGACGACGAGGACGTTGATGTCCTTGTCGATCGCCTTCACCGACGCGGCGGTGAGCGTGCGCACTTCGAACAATTGCTCGAGCTGCGACTGGATCGCCCACGGCTGGCGCATCTGCCGCGTCTGCGCATCGAAGCCCGAGCCCATCGACAGTCCCGAGATCAGGCCGACGGCGGGCTTCTTCGCCATCGACAGCTCGTGGATCATCTTGGCGACGTCGTATTCGAGGAACGTCTCCTTGTTCGGGTTCGCGATCGGCATGACCGACTTGCCGTTGGTCGAGTTCGTGCCGACGATGCCGAGGAACAGGTTGGTCCCGCCCTGCCCCCACGGCAGCGCCTGCAGGCCGAGCGTCGTGGCGCGGTCCTCGTCTTCGGAGAACGGCAGCGGATCGATTGTCTGCACGCGCAGCTTGCCGCCCGCGCGCGCGGCCATCTCGGCGAGCATCTCGCGCACGCGCGGCGCGTAGTTGCGCAGCGCGGCAGCGTCGGGATTCGTGCTCTCGGCCGCAGACTTGTCGGAGAAGTACAGGCTCAGCGTGATCGGCTCCTCGATCGAGCCGAGGATGTTCTTGGTTCCCTGCGACAAGGTGTAGAGATGGTTTTCGGTCAGGTCGAGGCGCGCGCCGCGGAACAGCGTGTTGCTGACCAGGATCACGGCGACGAACAGCACCGCCAGGACCACGAGTGCGCCGAAGCTCAGGAGTTTGCGATTGGGATTCATCGTCATATTCCGGAATATTTCTCTTTCTCTGTCGTCATTCCAGCGAAAGCTGGAATGACGAGCAGAGCAATCAGTCGGCTTTCTTCAGATCGATCACGACCGCGCTCGCGTAGAGCCAGAACGCGATGGTCAACGCGAAGTAGACGAGATCGCGCAGGTCGATGACGCCCTTGGCGATCGCGGCGAAATGAGTCAAGAAACTCAGACCCGAGATCGCATCGACCATGCCCTGCGGTGCCCACGCGGTGAAAAAGTTCAGCACGAGCGGGAAACCGGCGAGCAGAAACAGGAAGCACACGACCACGGTCAGGATGAAGGCGACGACCTGGTTGCGCGTGCATGCCGAAATGCACGAGCCGATCGCGAGAAACGCGCCGGCCATGAGAAAGCTGCCGAGGTAGCTCGCGAAGATCACGCCGTTGTCGGGCGAACCGAGATAGTTCACGGTGATCCAGATCGGAAAGGTCAGCGCGAGCGCAATGCCGATAAAGGCCCACGCCGCGAGGAACTTGCCGACCACGGCCTGCCACATGGTGATCGGCAGGGTCAGCAGCAGCTCGATCGTGCCGCTCTTGCGTTCCTCCGACCACAAGCGCATGCCGACCGCCGGCACGAGGAACAGATACAGCCACGGGTGGAAGTTGAAGAACGGCAGCAGATCGGCCTGGCCGCGCTCGTAGAAATTGCCGATGTAGAACGTGAACGCGCCGGCGAGCAGCAGGAAGATCACGATGAACACATAGGCGACCGGCGTGGCGAAATAGCTCGCAAGCTCGCGCTTGAATACGGTGACGATGCTGCTCATGCGCGCGCCTCCTCAGGCATGTCTTCGCCGAGGTCGCCGTGCGTGATCGTACGGAATACTTCGTCCATGCGGCCGGATTCCAGTTGCAGTTCGCTGACCGGGATGCCCTGCGACTTCAGCAGTTCGCTGATTGGGCCGAAGATCTGCCGGCCGCGTTTCGGGATCGCGGTCAGGCGCTGGGTGACCTTGTCGTACTCGACCGCGGCGACGTCGGCGACGCGCGAGAGCACGTCCTTCGCTCCGGCGATATTGCTCGTCGTCAGCGATACGGCCTGGTGGTAGCGCGAACGCGCTTCGAGTTCCGCCGGCGTGGCGTCGGCGAGAATCTTGCCGCGCGCGATGATCACGGCGCGCGTGCACACCGCCTGCACTTCTTCGAGGATGTGCGTGGAGACGATGATGGTCTTGTCCTTGGCCATCGTGTTGATCAGGTTGCGCACCTCGAACTTCTGGTTCGGATCGAGACCGTCGGTCGGTTCGTCGAGAATCAGCACGGCCGGATCGTGGACGATCGCCTGGGCGAGCCCGACGCGGCGCTTGAAGCCCTTCGACAGCGTCTCGATCGACTGTTCGAGCACGTTGTGCAGATGCAGGCGCTCGATCACTTCTTCGACGCGCTGGCTGCGCTGGGCGCCGGGGATGCCGCGCGCTTCGGCGATGAAATTGAGGAACGCGCGCGTGGTCATTTCGCCGTAGCTCGGCGCGCCCTCGGGCAGATAGCCGGTGACCCGCTTCGCCGCGAGCGCGTCGTCGACGACGTCGTGGCCGCAGACGCTGGCGCTGCCTGCACTCGGGCCGAGAAAGCCCGCGATCATTTTCATTGTGGTGGATTTGCCGGCGCCGTTCGGTCCGAGAAAGCCGAGCACCTGTCCTGGCTCGACCTTGAAGGTGATGGCGTCGACGGCGGTAAGGTCGCCGTAGCGTCTGCTCAATTGCCGGGTTTCGATCATGCGCGAAGATCCCAAGTGATATTCAATTTTTCCCCGAGAGAACGCGGCCGGCTTGAACACGGCCGCGAGACAAATACCGCGGCGCCGTGAAAAAGTTCCGCGCCGCGCGGCGGATTTCGATCCGCCGGAAACGAAACAGCGCGGGCAGAGGTTCGCTCCGCCCGCGCTGCGTTGTACATCCTGCTTACTGCTGGACGGTGACCGGCAGCGATACCGTGAACGACTGGTTGTCCTCGGCCGCGTGCGCATCGGTCGTGGTCAGTTCGTCGTAGAAGCGTCCCGGACCGGTGCCGCTGTCGTCGAAGGCATAACCGTGGGTCAGCGCATAGGCCTTGAGCAGCAGGCGCGTCAGCGGCAACTGCGCCGGCGAGCCGGTGAACGAGGTTGTCAGCACCTTGCCGGCGTACGACTGCACGGCCTTGACCGGATCGGTCAGCTTGATGTCGTTGCGGCTGACCGGCAGGCAGACGTCGAACTCGTAGTTCTCGTCGCCCCAGTTCGAGGTCACCGTCATGCGCGGACCGGTCGTGTCGACCTGGACCTTCGGCGCCGCCGGGGCGGCCTTCTTCTTGCCCTTGCTGTCGGTCTCGGCCGGCGGCGCGTCGGCGGCGTTCGCCGGTTCGCCACGCTTGATGTCGGCTTGGATCTGGGTCAGCGCCTTGTCGGTCGCGTCGGCGACTTCGTCGAGCGAGCGCTTGGCCTGGGTGGAGACGCAGAGCAACGGCTGCGCGGCCACGTCCTTGACCTCGAACGTCGTGTCCTTGTAGTCCAGGTTCGGCACGGACGAGAGGTACTTTTCGAGGTCTTCGAGGTGCAGTTGGATCAACGTCGACGGCTCGCCGCCGACGTAGAGGCCGGAGTAGCGCGCCAGCAGATCCCAGCCGTAGTCGACGTCGTAGCCGAGCGTGACCTTGACCGTCTTGCCGTTCTCGGACGGCTCGAGGTCATACGTGAAGGTCTTGCCCGTGCCCTTCCAGTTGTTCTCGATCGCCCAGCGCACCTGCTTGTCCTGCACCGGATCGGGAATGATCGTGAGATTGCCGTTGCCGATCTTGCTGTCGCCCGAGCCGATCCAGTTGATCTTCGCCCCCGAACCGCGTTCCGGTCCGTAGAAATCGAAGCGCACCTTCAAATCGTAAGCGCGCAGCGGCGACGGCCAGGAGGGATAGGTGCGGTAGCCGTTCAACACGTCGTAAATCTGGCGCACCGGCGCGGAATAAACCTTGGACTTGTCGATGTGCCGGTGATTCGGCAGCGCAATCGCGAAGACCACCGCGAGGATAGCGACGATGATGAGGGCAACGAAAATCTCAAGCAGGCGAACCATCCGATCTCTCTCCAGTGTGGAACCGGCAAGCCGCGTCATTTCCCCGGCGCGACCGCGTGATAAAGACCCGGGGCGTGCGGAATCGGAACCGGGATTTTTCCCGTCCGCCCGCGTTCAGCCCGAGCGCTCCCGGAATGTTACTTGCAAATTCCGGCAATGGCTACGGCGACCGCAGCATTGTGTATGGGAGCGGGCATTCTGCCGGCGCCAGCCGCAAACGGCCGCGCCGTATCGGGCACGGCAAGCCCTCCCGGCACGTTCGCGTGCCGGGCAGGCGCCGCTCAAACGATGCCGATCTCGAACGCCTTGAGCACCGCACGCGTGCGGTCGCGCACGCCGAGCTTGGAGAGAATGTTGGAGACGTGGTTCTTCACCGTCCCCTCGGCCACGGTCAGCGAGTTGGCGATTTCCTTGTTGCTGTAGCCGCCGGCCATCAGGCGCAGGATCTCGGTCTCGCGGTCGGTCAGCGGATCGGGCCGCTCCAGGCTGACGAAATCGTTCTGCATGCGCTCGAGGCCAGAGAGCAGGCGCTGAGTCACCACCGGCGCGACGAGCGAACCGCCGCCGGCGACGGCCTTGACCGCATCGACGAGCTGTTCGAGCGAGACGTCCTTGAGCAGATAGCCGCGTGCGCCGGCCTTGAGCCCGGCGAGCACGAGCTGGTCGTCGTCGAACGTGGTCAGGATGATGGTCGGCGGCAGTTCGTCGCGCGCCGCGAGCGCATTGAGCACGTCGAGCCCCGACATGCCCGGCATGCGCATGTCGAGCAGGACCACGTCGGGCTTTGCCTGCGGAATTAAAGTGACCGCCTGCGCGCCGTCGCCGGCCTCGGCGACGACCGAAATGTCGTCGGACAGTTCGAGCAGCGAGCGGATGCCCTGGCGCACCAGGGTCTGGTCGTCGACCAGGCATACGGAAATTTTGTTCGTCGTCATCGTGCAGCCTCCAGCGGCAGCCACGCGTCCAGCGCGAAGCCACGGTCGAGATTCGTATCGATATTCAGGCGGCCGCCGACCTGCGCGAGACGCTCGCGCATGCCTCTGAGGCCGTTCCCTTGTTTGAACGCGGCGGCGCCGCGGCCGTCGTCGCGCGCGTGGATCGCGAGCTCGTTCGCTTCGGTGCGCTCGCAGCGCAGCCACAGATTGGCGGCGCCGGCGTGCTTGACCGTATTGGTGATGATTTCCTGGGCGCAGCGCAGCATCACCTGCGCGCGCAGCGGATCGTCGACGGCGAAGCGCGGCGGCAGGTCGAGATGGATGATCAGCCCCGGCACGCCGTCGACCAGGGTCTTCAGCGCCGCGCTGAGGTCGATCGCGTCGCCCTCGCGCAGTTGGCTGACCACTTCGCGCACGTCGGAGAGCAGCAGCTTGGCCACGGTCTGTGCCTGGCGCACGTGCTCCTGCGCCGTGCCGTGGACGAGATGGCTCGCGACTTCGAGATTGAGGCTCAACGCGGTCAGATGATGGCCGACCAGATCGTGCAGCTCCCGCGAGATGCGCATGCGCTCGCTCATGCGGCTCGATTCGGTCAGCAGGGTGCGCGTCGCGCGCAGTTCGGAATTGAGGCGGCGCTGTTCCTCGCGCAGGTCGGCCTGCTGCTTGGCGACCAGCGAAGCGACGAAGGTCATCGAGGAGAAGCCGATGTACATGACGCACTGCAGGATCGCTTCGACCCAGGAGAATTTGTACTCGGGGTCGATCAGGTGCACGTACAGCGGCGCCAGCGAGAAATTCATCAGCGCGAGCAGGAACGCGCCGAGCGACACCGGCAGCAGCCACGGCAGGATCACCGCGATCACCATCAGCAGGCACGAAGCGAGCGCGGGCGAGCCGAAGTAGCCGATGGTGATCGCCATCACGTACAGAAGCAGCAGCATCGGCAGGCGCGACAGCCACGAGCGCCGCGCGCCCATATTGCCGGTCGCCAGCCAGTACGCGATGCCGAACACGGCATAGGCGACCACCCAGGCGACGCGGTTGCCGACCACCGCCGCCGGGCTGTTGCCGACGAGCAGGATTGGCACACCGACCGCCGCGTAGGTGATCAGGCCCGCGTAGCGCAGCAGGCGGACGTGATTGAACAGGGGCAACTTCATATGCGCATCATAGAATGCCGCGAGGCCCTGGCAACATGCAGAAAGTAACATCGGCGTCCGCTGCTTCAGCGCATCCGGCGCACTTGGCATGCCCGAATTCTCCGGCGTTGCTACCGCGCCGGCCGGCCGCCGCGCCGGGCCGAAGACACGGGACGGTCGCCGGGCGCCGGCGGACGATAGAAGCGCTCCGCCGGCCCGGCGGCGGCCGCCCGCCACTCACCTTTCTTTAACGAAATTGCCCGCGCCGCGTCATGGCTCCAGCCGGCGGCACATGCAATAATAGGCGCCATCAAGCGCGCCCCGACGCGCCCTCGCCCACGGAGCACGTCCGCATGAGCATCACCATTCGCGACGTTCGCGAGCATGAACTGGACTCGATCCTCGCGCTCAACAACGCCGCAGGTTCCACGATTTTGCCGCTGGACGCGACCAGCGTACGCAAGTTCTACAACGAAGCCGCTTATTTCCGCGTCGCCGAAGCCGAAGACCACTTAGCCGGTTTTCTCATCGGTCTGCGCGAGAACGCCGACTACGGCAGCGACAACTTCGCCTGGTTCCGCGAACGCTATCTGCAGTTCCTCTACATCGACCGCATCGTCATCGCGCGCCCGTATCGTGGCCTCGGCCTCGGCCGCATCTTCTATGCCGACGTGACCAGCTTCGCCGAAGTGCGCGTGCCACTGCTCGCCTGCGAAGTGTTCCTCGAACCGCGCGACGACGTCGCCGTGCTGTTCCACGGCACCTACGGTTTCCGCGAAGTCGGCCAGCAGAACATGGAGCGCGTATCGCGCCGCGTGTCGCTGCTTGCAAAGGAACTGTGCAGTTTCGAGTTCGTGCGGCAGAAATACCTCGAAGGCGCGGGCGCCCTGCCGAGCCAGCCTTGGCTCGCCGAGCGCGTGCACGGTCAGGCCGCGCCGCAGGCGCGCATCGCCTGAGTCAGGGAAAGAAGCCAGTCTCCATGCGAGCGACCATAGCGGCCGTCGAGCCGATTCTCGAACTGAAATTCGGCCAGGTCGGCATCGCCAACCTGCGCCTCAACGTCAACGACGCCGAGGCGCTGCGCGAAGAAATCGCGCAGAAAGTCGCCGCCGCGCCGCAGTTGTTCGGCCGCGCTCCGGTCATTCTCGACCTGAGCCGCCTGCCGCAACTGCCGAGCGCCGCGGAAGCGCAGACCTTCCTCGACGCGATCCGCGAAGCCGGCATGCTGCCGGTCGGCCTCTCCTACAGCACGACCGAAAACGAAGCGCTGGCCAAGGAACTCGGCCTGCCGCTGCTGGCGAAGTTCCGCGCGGTCTACGAGCGCCAGAACGACGAGGGCGCCGCCGACATCGCGCCGCCCCCCGCACCGTCGCGGCCGAAGGTAGTGCCCAAGGCCGCGGAAGAAGCGCCGGTGCGCGCGCCGACTCCCGCCGCCATCGCAGCCTCAAGCCTGCGCCACGGCAAGGCAGTGCGTTCGGGCCAGCAGGTGTATGCGCGCGGCCGCGACCTGATCGTCAACGCGACGGTCGGCAACGGCGCCGAAGTGATCGCCGACGGTTCGATCCACATCTACGGCCGTCTCTCCGGCCGCGCCCTCGCCGGCGCGCAAGGCGACGCCGCGGCGCGCATCTACTGCATGGATTTCCAGGCCGAGCTCGTCTCGATCGCCGGGCGCTACCGCGTGTTCGAAGATCTGCCGCCCGAGCTGCGCGGCAAGCCCGTGCAGGCCTGGCTCGACGGCGAAAAATTGTTGATCGAGGCGCTCGTGCCGTGAACGCGGCAAGCGCTCGCAGCGAAGAAAAAACCGGATTCCCGCGCGCGCGGGGATGATGCGCAAAGGCGGATTCCGCTTTTGCTGCTTTGTATAAAAATGGAGATTTTACGTTGACCGAAAATATCGTAGTGACATCCGGCAAGGGCGGCGTCGGCAAGACGACGACGAGTGCGAGCATCGCGGTGGGCCTGGCCAAGCGCGGCAAGAAAGTCGCGGTGATCGACTTCGACGTCGGCCTGCGCAACCTCGACCTCATCATGGGCTGCGAACGCCGCGTGGTCTACGACTTCGTCAACGTCATCCACAACGAGTGCGCGCTCAAGCAGGCGCTGATCAAGGACAAGCGCTTCGAGAATCTCTACGTGCTCGCCGCATCGCAGACGCGCGACAAGGACGCGCTGACCCAGGACGGCGTGCAGCGCGTGCTCGAAGAGCTTGCCGCTGAGGAATTCGACTTCGTGATCTGCGATTCGCCGGCCGGCATCGAGAAAGGCGCGTTCCTCGCGATGTACTTCGCCGATCGCGCAATCGTCGTGGTCAATCCGGAAGTCTCGTCGGTGCGCGACTCCGACCGCATTCTCGGCCTGCTGTCTTCCAAAACGAAGCGGGCCGAAGCCGGCAACGGCAAGGTGCAGGAGCATCTGCTGCTGACGCGCTACAACCCGGCGCGCGTCGCCACGGGCGACATGATGAGCATCGGCGACGTCGAGGAAATCCTCGGCATCAAGGTCGTCGGTGTGATCCCCGAATCCGAAGGCGTGCTCGCTGCGTCCAACTCGGGCGTGCCGGTCATCCTCGACGATACGTCGAACGCCGGACAGGCTTATGAAGATGCGGTTGCGCGAATACTCGGCGACGAGCGCGAGATGCGCTTCACCGAAGCGCCGAAGAAGGGCTTCTTCCAGCGCGTATTCGGAGGTTAGCATGGGCATCTTCGATTTTCTGCGCAAAGGTCCGCAGAACACCGCTTCGCTGGCCAAGAACCGCCTGACCATCCTGATCCAGGAAGAGCGCGATCGCAGCGGCCGGGGTGCACCCGACTATCTGCCGCTGCTGCGCCGCGAGCTGCTCGAAGTGATCCGCAAGTTCGTCAACGTCGACGCCAACGCGGTCGACGTGAAGACGCACAAGGACGGCGACCACGACGTGCTCGAACTGTCGATCGCCCTGCCCGACAAAGCCACCGGCGGGGCCTGAAGAAGCTAAAGAGTTTTTTGCCACGGATTACGCAGATAACACGGATAGAGCAAAAACGATTGTTTTGCTTTTCGATCCGTGCCACTCGTGCAATCCGCGGCCGAATCATTCTTACCGATTCTTTGTGCCATGGAAGACGCGGATAGCACGCCAGAGCAAATGAATGTTCTGCTTTTAAATCCGTGTCATCCGTGTAATCCGTGGCCGAATTGCTCTTGCTGACTCTCGCCGACATCGATTGGAACGACGCCGAGGCGCTACTCGCGCGCTACGGCCTCGCGCTCGAACGCGTCGCCGACGGCGCGCCGATTCCGGGCAGCTATTGGGGCGAGCCCGAAGCCGGCGTGATCGGTGCCGCCGTCTACGCGCGCGGCGACACGCCTGTGCATTCGCTGCTGCACGAGGCTTGCCATCTCGTCGTCGCGCCGGCCGAACGTCGTGCCACGATCCACACCGACGCTTCCGACTCGCAGGACGAGGAGGACGCGACCTGCTATCTGCAGATTCTGCTCGCCGACTATCTGCCTGGCGTCGGCAGCACGCGGCTCATGGACGACATGGATGCCTGGGGCTACACCTTCCGCCTCGGCTCCGCGCGCGCTTGGTTCGAGCGCGACGCCGAAGATGCGCGCGCTTGGCTCGCCGGGCGCGGCCTGCTCGCATCAGTGGCGTAAAACGTTCCTGCGGGCCGCGATTTTGCGGCGACACACGCACTCGCGTAAAAGCGCACCTAGTCGCGCCGGAATCTTATCTCCGTGATAGATCGGAAGCGGTTCGATAAATCGAACCGCTGCGCGCTTGGTCGCGCTGTCTGATCCTGCATTCGCGGTTGCAAACGGTGCAGTTCCTCCACAATATCGGCGGCATCTTTCTTTTCCTGCGAACGAGGCATCCGATGAAACTCACCAGCCACAGCTTCGCCGAAGGCGCGCGCATTCCCGGCGAATTCGCCTTCTGCGTGATCGATGCGAAGACCCACGTTGCGCTGAGCGCCAACCGCAATCCGCACCTCGCCTGGAGCGACGCGCCGCCTGCGACGAAATCGTTCGCGCTGATCTGTCACGACCCGGACGTGCCGAGCCGCGGCGACGACGTCAACCAGGAAGACCGCGAAGTGCCGGCCACGCTGCCGCGTGTGGATTTCTTTCATTGGCTGCTGATCGACATTCCCGCCTCGGTGCACGAGATCGCGGCAGGCAGCCATAGCAACGGCGTCAGCGCGCGCGGCAAGAGCGGCCCTGCCGCGCCGAACGGCTGGCGCCACGGCATCAACGACTACACCGGCTGGTTCGCCGGCGACAAGGATATGGGCGGCACATATTACGGCTACGACGGCCCGTGTCCGCCGTGGAACGATGCCCTGGTCCATCGCTACGTGTTCACTGTGTACGCGCTCGACGTCGCCAAGCTCGACGTATCCGGCGATCTGACCGGGGCGAACCTGCGTCGCGCGTTGCAAGGCCACGTGCTTGCTCAAGCGAGCACGGGCGGCACCTATACTCTCAACCCGCGCGTGCAAAGTGCCGACGCGTAGGCCGGATCAGTCCGATAAGCGCATTTCGGAAACGATACTTCGCTGCAGTAGGCAAATCCTTCCTTCGGGCTCACCGTGTGTTCTATGGATTACGAAGCACTCTACGCGCAGTTCTCTCAAAGTCCCTGGCTGGCTCATATCGGCGAGCCGGAAGCACAGGCGAGCACGATGGGGAATCGCGATGAAATGCACGCAAGCATCGAAAACGATCCCGATGTGTTTTACGCACCACCGTATCAGCAGCCCTATGAAGACTTGTGCTGTGCGGACCATAAGCGCGCCGGTTCTCTGGCGAATGCGGCGAATCCCGCGATTACCGATCTTGCCCGCCAAGCCCATTTGCAGGCTTGGGACCGTTGTCCCGACGCGGAAGTCTGTGCGCTGCTTGCGGACGACGTGGAAACCATCGCCACACTCCTGATCCACCGGCAAGCCCTGACGGCTTTCACACAGGAGCGGATTGGCTGGTATATCAAGGGAAGGATGCCGTGGGGATACCACGGCAAATTTCCGCAGGGGCAATGGTTGGTGCTGTGAGTTAAAAAGTTGCTGCTTGAACAATCCGTAGTCGCAAAGAATTCGTCTGACCAGATTGCCCCGCTCGCATCGGCCTGCCGCTTCGGCAATCCATTTAAATTCGTGCGGCCGTTTTATAGAGCGCAGGGCAAATCGCATCGATCCTGAGCGTTGCGGCTTCCGGCTGAGGCATCCGACGATGCCTATGCGGATTCGCTCGGCGTCGTCTCTTTGAAAGGACTGTCGGGCGCGTTGAGGCGAAAACCCGACCAGATCAGCATGACCAGGGCAAACACGTTCACGCCGACCTTGGCCTGGTCGTTCCAGGTAAACGCAAAATCCAAATGTATACCGAGCCACGCGCTGTAAGAAAAATAGTGCGAAGCGAATATCGGCGCCTGCGCGGCGAAGACGACCGCGCCGAGAATTGCCGCCCAGCGCTTGCGCGCCAGCGAGCTGATTCCCGCCGCCAGTGCCGCCGCGATCAACGGTGCGAAGACCACCCATACTCCGAGCGGGATCGATGTATTCACGGCCAAATTTGCGAAAACGAGTCCGCCGACCACGGCTTGGAAGATCAGGAAATAGGCAATGGCCTTGTCTTGCTTCTGCATGCGTAACACCCCCATTCAAATTTCGTATCAACGGTCTTGCCGCACCGCATCCCCGATGCCTTGACCGTCCCCCCGTACACGCCTCAATCCGGATTCGTTCCCGTCGCCGCGACCACCGCCGCATCGCCGTCGATTTTCTCCGGAATGCGCTTGGCGATCGCGCGATACCAGCTCCAGCCGATAAGGCCAAGCAGATAGAACACCGCCGAGGCGATCGCGAGGTGCAGCGCCGAGACCGCGATGAGCGGCCCGAGCACGCCCGCGAGCAGCGCACTGCAGATCAACATGAAGAACGACTGCACCGACGAAGCCGCACCGCGGTATTGCGGGAAGCGGTCGAGCACGAGCAGGTTGAGCGCCGGGGCGACGAGGCTAACGCCGATCGCGCCGAGCCCGATCGGCAGCACCGTCCACGGCACGCGCGCCGGCTGCACGGTGGAGGCGATCAGCAGATTGAGCAGCGACGCGCTCAGCATCACCGCGTAGCCGCTGCCGACCAGCGCGCGCACCGACACGCGTCCGGCGAGGCGGCTGGTCAACAGCGCGCCGAGCGTGAGTCCGCTGATCGCCGGCACGAACAACCACGGGAAATGGTTCTGGTCGAGCTTGAGGATGTTGAGCACGAGCGCCGGCGCATTGGCGATGTAGAGAAAGAATCCGCCCGAGTTGAACGTCAGCGCGAGCGCGAGTGCGGCGAACGGCCGATCGGTGACGATCCTGCGGTAGTTGGCGAACAGCGTGCTCGGCAGGAAGGCGATGCGCCGTTCGCGCGCATGCGTTTCCGGCAGCACCGCAAGGCACAGCACGATCAGCACGGAAGTGAAGACCGCGAGCGCCCAGAACACGGCATGCCAGCCGACCAGCCCGGCCGGTGGCGGCGCGAACGGCCGGCCGTCCCAGGCCACGAGCGCCGCGCCGAACATCGGCGCAAGCGCGGGCGCGAGGCTGAAGATCATGCTGATCTGCGCCATCAGCTTCTGCGCAGGCGCACCTTCGAAACAGTCGCGCACGATCGCACGGCCGACGATCATGCCGATACCCGCACACATGCCCTGCAGCGCGCGGAACACGAGCAGCGTCTGCATCGACGGCGCGAGCGCGCAGCCTATGGTGCCGACGAGGAAGAGGATGAGGCCGCCGATGATGACGGTGCGGCGACCCCACGCGTCCGACATCGCGCCGACGAACAGCGACAACGCAGCGTAGGCGAACAGATAGACGCTGATCGTCTGCTGCATGGCGACTTCGCTCGCGCCGAACTGGCGCGCGATCGCCGGAAACGCGGGAAAGATCGCGTCGATGCAGAACGGCCCGAGCATCGTCAGCGCGGCGAGCAGGCCGGCGAGCAGGCCGCGGTGCGGAATCGGAGGAGAGGAAGGCATCGGGCGGATAGCTGCCTGGCGGTCGGCTCGGCACGGAAAAGAAGCCCGGCATGATACGCGCAAACACGCTTAGCGTTCGATCATTCCCGTGCGGACGGCCTGCCCTCCCACGGCGGCGTGCGGTCGAACGCGGCGACGAGCGCATCGATCAGCGCGCGCACGGCGCGGCTGACGTAGCGCGTCTGCGGGTAGACGGCGTAGATCGTATCGGCGGTCGGCGGCGTCTCCGCCAGCAGTTCGATCAGTCTGCCCTCGGCGAGCGCCTTCGCCGCGATGAACATCGGCAGCAAGGCGATGCCGAGGCCGGCGACGGCTGCGTCGCGCATGCTGTCGCCGTTGTTCAAGTGAGTGCGGCCGCGCACGACGATCTGGCGCGGCGCCTCGCCTTCGGCGGCCGGCGCGAACTGCCAGTACGGCGCGACCGAGGCATTGCCGTAGCAGATGCAGTCGTGGCCCTGAATGTCTTCGAGCGCGTGCGGTGTGCCGTTCTGCTCGGCGTACTCCGGACTGCAGACGAGCACGCGCCGGCTCGGCGCAATGCGCCGCGCCATCAGGGTCGAGTCGTACAGGCGGCCGATGCGCACGCCGAGATCGTAGCCGCCCGAGAGAATATCGACGTAGCGATCGTCGAGCTCGAGGGTCACTTCGAGCGCGGGGTGTTCACGCATAAACGCGAACAGCACCGGTCCGAGATATTCGGTGCCGAAGGTCATCGGCGCGGCGACGCGAAGGCTGCCGCTCAGCGAACCCGATTCCTCGCCCGACGCTTCGTCGACCGCCTGCTGCATACGCGCGAACACCTCGCGCATGCGCTCGTAGAAGCGCTGGCCCGCGTCGGTGACGGCGATGCCGCGCGGCGAGCGATGCAACAGCTTGGCGCGCAGTTCGCTTTCCAGCCGTGCGACGCGCGCGCTGAGCTGCGACTTCGACACGTTGAGCCGCGTCGCCGCCGCATTGATGCCGCCGCTTTCGACCACTTCGATAAAGGCGCGGATGTCGCCGAAGTCGTAATCCAAAGATGTCTCCCGAGCCGCGGATTTTTCCGCGGTGGACGTCCACCGCGACCGATCCGGATTTATAGTCGCCGCACCCCACCGCGAGGAGTCGCCATGAGCATGCTCGACTGGAATGAATACCACAAACAGGTGCTGGCCGGCGTCGGCGCCATCGCGCACACGAGCCCCGACGTCGTGCGCGGCTACCAGGGCCTCAGCGGCGCGTCGGCAAAAACCGCCCTGCTCGGCAAGAAGGTCAACGAGCTGATCGCGCTCGCCGTCGCCGTGACGCTGCGCTGCGACGGCTGCATCGCCGTGCACACCGCCGCGGCGATCGCCGCCGGCGCCACGCGCGAGGAAATCACCGAAGCGCTCGGCACGGCGATCTCGGTCAACGCCGGCGCTGCGCTCGTCTACTCGACGCGCGTCATGGACTGCTACGCGGCGAAGACCGCGGACGCGCAGGCCGGCTGAGCGCAATCCGCGATCGAAGGTTGGCCCGCGCGTAGCGGCGCACACGCCTGTCTCGGCGCCGCGGCCAATGCGGCGGCGGCACGCTGCGGCGCCGCGGGCATACCGTGTTCGGCAAATGCGAACACCGAGTTCGCGTCCTGCCGGCTAGGCGCGGACCCGGACGAGGCCTAAATTGTGCTCCATCGAATCCCTGGAGCACGCCATGCACATCACCCGCCTCTCGCACGACCGCGGCCTCGCCGATTTCGGCTGGCTCAAGAGCCGCCATACGTTTTCGTTCGGCGACTACTACGATGCCAAACACATGGGCTTTGGCCCGCTGCGCGTCATCAACGAAGACCGCGTCGAGCCGGGCAAAGGCTTCGGCGCGCATCCGCACCGCGACATGGAAATTCTTTCCTGGGTGCTCGACGGCACGCTCGAACACAAGGACAGCATGGGCACCGGCGCGCAGATCCAGCCCGGCGAACTGCAGCGCATGAGCGCCGGCACCGGCGTCGTGCACTCGGAGTTCAACGCCTCGAAGACCGATCCGGTGCATTTCCTGCAGATCTGGATCATGCCCGAGCGCAGCGGTATCAAGCCGGGCTATGAGCAGCAGCGCTTCGCTCCGGCCGATCTCGCCGACCAATGGCGCCTGATCGCCTCGGGCCAGCCGCGCGACGGCGCGCTCAAGATTCATCAGGACGTCGATCTCTACGCCACGCGCCTGAGCGCGCAGCACACGCTGACCTACGTGCCGGCCAAGGGCCGCAAGCTCTGGCTACAGGTCGCGCGCGGCGCGATCGAAGTCGACGGCGAGACGCTGAACACCGGCGACGCCGCAGCATGGACCGATGCGGAAAAACTCGCCGTGCTCGCGAAAGAAGATGCCGAGCTGCTGTTGTTCGACATGACGCCGTAAGCCCCTCTGCCGAAAAGACCAAGCCGGACGAGGATCGGATATCGGCGCGTTTTGCCGGGAACCGAATCCTTGTCCGCATCAAGGCGAAGGCGATGTTCAACGCCGAAGAAGGTCACTGAATCGCCATCGCATAGCGAGCATGCTGTATCCCGGTGTCCGCTGCGCGCGGCACCGCCGTCCCTCCGTTCCCTCCACTGTCAAGGATCATCCATGAGCACGATCACCACGAAAGACGGTACCGAAATCTTCTACAAGGACTGGGGCAAAGGGCAGCCCGTCGTTTTCTCCCACGGCTGGCCGCTCACGGGCGATGCCTGGGACGTGCAGATGATGTTCCTCTCCAGCCACGGCTACCGCACCATCGCGCACGATCGCCGCGGCCACGGCCGCTCGGCGCAGCCGTGGCACGGCAATGACATGGACACCTACGCCGACGATCTGGCCGAGCTGATCGAGCAGCTCGATCTGAAAGACGTCGTGCTCGTCGGCCACTCCACGGGTGGCGGCGAAGTCGCGCATTACATCGGCCGCCACGGCACCAAACGCGTGGCCAAGGCCGTACTCGTCGGCGCGGTGCCGCCGCAGATGCTGAAGACCGCGACGAATCCGGGCGGCCTGCCGATCGAGGTATTCGACGGTATCCGCGCCGGCGTGCTCGCCGATCGCTCGCAGTTCTTCAAAGACCTCGCCGCCGGTCCGTTCTACGGCTTCAACCGCGCGAACGCGAAAAAGTCGCAGGGTTTGGTCGACTCGTTCTGGCTGCAGGGCATGCTCGGCGGCCTCAAGGGACTCTACGACTGCATCAAACAGTTCTCCGAAGTCGACTACACCGAAGACCTGAAGAAGATCGACGTGCCGACCCTCGTCGTTCACGGCGACGACGACCAAGTCGTGCCGATCGACAACTCCGGCAGACTGTCGGCGAAGATCGTCAAGAACGCGACGCTCAAGGTCTACGCAGGCGCACCGCACGGCCTCGCGAGCACGCATGCCGACCAGCTCAACGCCGATCTGCTTGCCTTTATCGAAGGCAAGAACTGAAAGCACACCGCAAGGAACACACGTGCCTCACGACCGTCATTCCCGCGAACGCGGGAATGACGAGTAGAAAAGCCGCCGGCGCGACAGAATTCCCAAGGACATCGCCATGCCGCAACACGCCGATCTGATCCTGCACAACGCGAGGATCGCCACCGTCGATCGCGGCAAGCCGCAGGCACAGGCGGTCGCTGTCGCCAACGGCAAATTCGTCGCGGTCGGCGACGATGCGGAAATCATGGCGCTGGCCGATGCGAATACGCAGGTGATCGACGCACGCGGCCGCCGCGTGATTCCCGGCCTGATCGACTCGCATCTGCATGTGATCCGCGGCGGCCTCAACTACAACCTCGAACTGCGCTGGGACGGCGTGTCCTCGCTCGCCGACGCGATGCGCCTGTTGCGCGAGCAAGTCGCGCGCACGCCGGCGCCGCAATGGGTGCGCGTGGTCGGCGGCTTCAGCGAGCATCAATTCGCCGAGAAGCGTCTGCCGACGCTTGCCGAGTTGAATGCCGCCGCACCCGATACGCCGGTGTTTATCCTGCATCTTTACGATCGCGCCCTGCTCAACGCCGCGGCCCTGCGTGCGACGGGCTATACGCGCGATACGCCGAATCCACCGGGCGGTGAAATTGTCAGAGACGCGAATGGCGAGCCGACGGGCCTGCTGCTCGCCAAACCGAACGCGATGCTGCTCTATTCGGCGCTCGCCACCGGACCGAAGCTGCCGTACGACTACCAGCTCAATTCGACGCGCCACTTCATGCGCGAGTTGAATCGCCTCGGCGTGACCAGCGTGATCGACGCGGGCGGCGGTTTCCAGAACTATCCCGACGACTACAAGGTCATCGCCGACCTACATGCGCGCAGCCAATTGACCTTGCGCATCGCCTACAACCTGTTCACGCAAAAGCCGAAAGAGGAACTCGCCGACTTCACGCGCTGGACGCAGAACCATCGCTACCAGCAAGGCGACGATTTCTACAAGCTCAACGGCGCTGGCGAGATGCTCGTGTTCTCCGCGGCCGATTTCGAAGACTTCCGTCAGCCGCGCCCGCAGCTTGCGCCCGGCATGGAAGGCGAACTCGAAGCCGTCGTGCGCACACTTGCGGCGAAACGCTGGCCGTGGCGCCTGCATGCGACCTACGACGAGTCGATCGGCCGTGCACTCGACGTGTTCGAGAAGGTGCACCGCGACGTTCCGCTCGACGGCATCCATTGGTTCTTCGACCACGCCGAAACCGTCGGCGAGCGCAATCTCGAACGCATCGCCCGGCTCGGCGGCGGCATCGCCGTGCAGCACCGCATGGCCTATCAGGGCGAGTATTTCGTCGAGCGCTACGGCGCCAAGGCCGCGGAGGCGACGCCGCCGTTCAAGCGCATGCTCGAACTCGGCATTCGCGTCGGCGCCGGCACCGATGCCACGCGCGTGGCGAGCTACGATCCGTGGACCTCGCTGTACTGGCTGACGAGCGGCCGCACGCTGGGCGGCACGCGCCTCTATCCCGCGCGCAACTGCCTCGACCGCCACGAGGCGCTGGATTTGTATACGCGGGCGAACACGTGGTTCTCGAACGAACAAGGGTTCAAGGGCCAGATCGCACCGGGCCAGCTCGCCGACTTCGCCGTGCTTTCGGACGACTATTTCAGCCTGCCCGAGGAACGTATCCGCGAGATCGTTTCCGTGCTCACCGTCGTCGGTGGAAAAATCGTCTACGCCGACGCCGAGTTCAAGCCGCTCGATCCGCCGATGCCGGCGCCGATGCCGGATTGGTCGCCGGTGAATTTCGGCAGCCGCCATTGGAAATCCGACGCGGCGAAATCGGCAATGCACGCAACGCCTCGGCACGCAGCCTGCGGCGTACATCGACACCCACACGCAGCGGCCACCGATCTCGCCGATCCGCGCAGTTTCTGGGGCGCGCTCGGCTGTTCGTGCTGGGCCTTTTGACATCGTCACGCCACCTTCGTCCCACTTCCGAGGAATCATCATGCGCATCGAGTCGCCGCGAATCCGCCTGCACCACGCCGCCTTCGCGGCCGTGCTGCTCTTGCTCACCGCCGCCGCGCCGGCCAAGGAAATGCCGGCAGCAAGCGGCGTTGCGGTCGGCGCGCAGTACGACACGACCCACGTCTATCTCGACGATGCGAAGAACTACGACGCGTTCATCGCGAGCTTCACAGCGACCTTCGGCGGCAAGGCATCGCCGCGCATCACCGCCAACGTCTTGCCGGTGCCGAGCAGCACGCAGGCGCAATACGTGTGGACGCCGGTCGGCACGCTGTCGACCTTCGCCTTCTCCACACCGATTCCTTATCCATTCGGCCAGAAGCGCACCGGCTGGCTCGTCGCCGATATGGACCGAGCCGTCGCCGCCGCGCGCGCGGCCGGGGCCGAAGTGATCGTCGAGCCGTTCCGCGATCCGATCGGTCTCGACACGGTGATCCAATGGCCCGGCGGAGTGAAGATGCAGCTCTACTGGCACGACGCCAAACCGGACTACAAGCCGCTCACCCGCGTCCCGGACAATCGCGTCTATCTCTCGCGCGACGCGGTCGACGCCTTCGTGCGTGGCTTCCTCCAGTTCTCACAAGGACGCGTGGTGTCCGACGAGCGCCGCGCCGACGCGGGCGAGATCGGCAAGCCGCACGAAACCTATCGGCGCATCCGCATCGAGTCGGGCTTCGGCAAGATGCAGTTACTCGTCAGCGACGGCCATCTGCCCTATCCGTTCGGCCGCGAGACCACGGGCTACGAAGTCGATAATCTCGACGAGACCCTGACCAAGGCGCAGGCCAACGGCGCCAAGGTGCTTGCGCCGCGCTTCGACGGCAGCGACCGCAGCAGCGCAGTGATCGAATTCCCCGGCGGCTACATCGCCGAAGTGCACGCGGCGAAGCATTGATGCACGGGGCTGGTGAAGCCGATCGCGATGCGCAAGAATCCGCGCGACCTGCGATGAACACTTCCGCCACCGAATCCCGCAATGCCGCGACGCCTGCGGCGCCGTCCACCGACGTCGCCGCAAGCACGCTGTTCGCCTTCGCCGCGGGCTTCGTCGATACGGCGGCCTTCATCGCCCTGTTCGGCCTGTTCACCGCGCACGTCACCGGCAACTTCGTCCTGATCGGCGCGGGGCTCGCCGGCGGCCGCAGCGGCCTGCTCGGCAAGCTGCTCGCGTTTCCGGTGTTCCTGCTCGCCGTCGCCGCAACGCGCGTGTTCGAACTGCGCTGCGCGCGGCGCCAGCGCGATGCCGTCGTACCGATTCTCGTCGCCGAGATGATTTTCCTTGGTACGTTCCTCGGCGTCGGCGTCTATGCCTCGCCGATCTTCGACGCGGACGCGCCGCTGACGATCCTGACCGGCATGCTCGGCGTGGTCGCGATGGCGATCCAGAATGCCGCCTCGCGCACGACCTTCGCCGGCCACGGACCGACGACGGTGATGACCGGCAACGTCACCCAGATCGTCATCGACCTTGCCGACCTCGCCTTCGGCGGCGCCGCGGCGCCGGCGCGCGCGCGTCTGCGCAAGATGGCGCCGGCCGTGGCCGGCTTCCTCGTCGGCGCGATCGGCGGCGCGTTCGGCATGGTCCATCTCGGTTTCTTCTGCCTGTTGCTGCCGCTTGCTGCCCTCGCGGCCGTCCTCGGCCTGCTGCGGCGGAAATAGGATTGTCATAATTCGCTTGCATTCGCCCGCTACGATTTGCGATCTTGCGCAGCGAAAGCATCGGGAAGCCCTCAGAGTGAGCAACAGCCGCAACCAGGAAATCCGCAACGGCGAGCTGCTCGCCGCGGTGGACATGGGCTCGAACAGTTTTCATCTCGTCGTCGCGCGCTACGAGCACGGCGAACTGCGCGTGATCGACCGCCTGCGCGACAGCGTGCGCATGGCCGCCGGCCTGCGCCCCGACGGCAGCCTCGACGATGCGCGCCGCGACCGCGCGCTGGCTTGCCTTGCGCGTTTCGGCCAGCGCCTGTCGGGCCTGCCGTCCGAGCGCGTGCGCGCGGTGGCGACCAACACCGTGCGCCGCCTCGCCGTGCCGGGCACTTTTCTCGTGCCTGCGGAAGACGCGCTCGGCCATCCGATCGAGGTCGTCTCGGGCCGCGAGGAAGCGCGCCTGATCTATCTCGGCGTCGCTCACGGCATTCCCGAGTCCTCCGAGCGCCGCCTGGTCATCGACATCGGCGGCGGCAGCACCGAATTCATCATCGGCCAGCGCTTCGACGCGCTGGAGAAAGAAAGCCTGCAGATGGGCTGCGTCGCGAGCACGATGCGCTTCTTCGACGACGGCAAGCTCAGCGCCAAGCGCTGGCAGCGCGCGCAGAGCGAAATCTCGGTCGAGCTGCAGCAGTTCGCCGCCGACTACCGCGCGCACGGCTGGAGCGAGACGATCGGTTCGAGCGGCACGGCCAAGGCGATCGGCAACGTCGCCCAGGCCTGCGGCTGGAGCGACACCGGCATTTCGCGCGTCGCCGTGGAAAAAATCCGCGACGCCCTGCTCGCCGCGGGCAGCATCGACCGCATCCGTCTGCCCGGCCTCGCCGAGGACCGCGTCGGCGTGTTCGCCGGCGGCGTGGCGATTCTCGAAGCCGCATTCAACGCCCTCGACATCCGCCAGATGCGCGTCTGCGAAACGGCGATGCGCGAGGGCCTGCTCTACGACATGATCGGCCGCGCCGAGCATCGCGATCCGCGCACGGCGAGCATCGACGCGCTCGCTCACCGCTACGGCGTCGACCGTGCCCACGCGGACCGCGTCGAGGCGACCGCGAACGCGCTATTCGATTCGATCGCGGTGGACTGGCAGCTCGGCCACGACGAACGCGACTGGCTCGCCTGGGCCGCGCGTATCCACGAGATCGGCCTCGCCATTGCGCACAGCCAACACCACGTGCACGGCGCCTATATCGTCGAGAACTCCGACCTCGCCGGCTTCGCCCGCCACGAGCAGATCGTCCTCGCGATCATCCTGCGCTGCCACCGGCGCAAGCCCGATCAGAGCATCATCGACATCGCGCCCGAGCGCCTGCGCCGCTCGACCGCGCGCGTCACCGCGCTACTGCGCCTCGCCGTGCTGCTGCAACGCGCGCGCAAGGCCGAGCCGCTGCCGCAACTCACCCTCAAACTCGAAGACCGCACCCTGCAACTGCGCCTGCCCGAAGCGTGGCTCGACGCGCATCCGCTGACGCGCACCGATCTCGAACAGGAGCGCGACTATCTCAAGCATCTCGACATCAAGCTGCAGGTGAAGACCGGCGAGAAGCTCGCGGCGTAGAATCCTCCGCATGACGCCCATTTCTTCGCTCGCCGTGCCGGAACGGCGGGGCCATTTCCTGCTCGAATCCGGCTTGCACACTGACGTCTGGCTGATGCTCGATGCCTTGTTCGTAGACCCGGCGCGAACCGCTGCATTCGCCGCGGCACTCGCGGACAAGCTGCGTCCGCATTCCGTCTCGGTCGTCTGCGGCCCGCTCCTCGGCGGCGCGTTTCTCGCCCAGGCCGTCGCCGCCGCTCTCGGTGCCGAGTTCTACTACACCGAACTTGTTTCAAACGCCGCCGACTCCGGTTTGTATCAAGCGCAATACCGGCTGCCGCGCGGATTGACCGTACATGCGCGCGGCAAGCACGTCGCCGTCGTCGACGACGTGATCAGCGCAGGCTCGTCGACGCGCGCGACGATCGCGGCGCTCACCGAGGCGGGCGCTTCCGTCGGCGCGATCGGCGCGCTGCTCGTTCTCGGCGATGCGGCAACGACGTATTTCGCCGCCCAGGGCCTAGCCGTGGAAACGCTGGCGCAGCGCGGATTCGATCTGTGGCAGCCCGACGACTGCCCGTTGTGCCGGCAAGGCATCGCGTTGGACGATCCGCAGCGGCCGCAAACGCATCCGTAACCGGCACGCGCGACTGTGCGCATCCTTTGCATGCCGCTATCATGGCGGCCTTCGCACCTGGAGTTTCGTTCATGACCAAACATCTGCTGCTCAGCTTCGCTCTTCTTCTCGCCGCGCCGCTCGCATTCGCCCAGGCACCGGCCGCCCCGGCCAAATCCGCTGCAGCAAAACCTGCCGCCACCGCGCCGGCGAACAAGCCCGCAGCAAACACCGCCGCGACGCCCGCTACCGCGGCCGCGAGCAAAGCCGTGCTGCACACCAGCCAGGGCGACATCACGATCGAACTGCTCGCGGACAAGGCGCCGAAGTCGGTCGAAAATTTCCTCCAGTATGCGAAGGAAGGTTTCTACAACGGCACCGTGTTCCACCGCGTGATCCCGGGCTTCATGGTTCAGGGCGGCGGCTTCACCAAGGACCTGCAGCTCAAGCGCACGCGCGCGCCGATCCGCAACGAGGCAAACAACGGCGTATCCAACCTCAAGTACACCGTGTCGATGGCGCGCACGGGCGACCCGCATTCGGCCGCCGCGCAGTTCTTCATCAACGTGGTCGACAACAAGCGCCTCGACTTCACCGCCGAGACCAACGGCATGACCTGGGGCTATGCCGTGTTCGCCAAGGTGGTCAAGGGCCAGGACGTGGTCGACAAGATCGCCGCCGTGCCGACCGGCGCCGCCGGCCCGCTGCCGAGCGACGTGCCGACGACGCCGGTGACGATCGACAAGGTCGACCTGCTGCCGTAAGCCGCCGCGCGACGCCGGCCACGGTCGGCGTCGCGAGCTTCCGTCGATGACCACGCTGTTCATTTCCGACCTGCACCTCGACGAGGTGCGTCCGCAGATCGTCGACGCGTATGTCGAGCTGCTCGCCGGCGAAGCACGCGATGCCGACGCGCTCTACATCCTCGGCGACCTGTTTGAAAGCTGGATCGGCGACGACGACGATGCCGCCCTGCCCGCGCGCATCGCACAGGCGACGCGCGCGCTGAGCGACGCGGGCGTCCCCGTCTATTTCATGCACGGCAATCGCGATTTCCTGCTCGGCGCGGACTACGCGGCGCGCGCAGGCATGACCCTGCTCGCCGATCCGACCGTGATCGAACTCGGCGGCGAGCGCGTGCTGCTGATGCACGGCGATACGCTCTGCACGGACGACGTCGAATATCAGAAATTCCGTTCGCTCGTGCGCGATCCGCGCTGGCAGCAGCAGTTCCTCGCCAAGCCGCTGGCCGAGCGCCGCGCTTTCGCCGCACAGGCGCGCGGTGAAAGCCGCAAGCACACGTCCACGGCCAAAATGGAAATCATGGACGTCAACCAAGGCGCGGTCGAAGCAGCGATGCGCGAACACCGAGTGCACAAACTGATCCACGGTCATACGCACCGACCGGCCACGCATGCCTTCGCGCTCGACGGCAACGCAGCCGAGCGCATCGTGCTCGGCGACTGGTACGAGCAGAGCAGCGTGCTGCGCGTCGGCTAGACGCGTTCGGTTCCGCAGACTCCGTTTGCGATTCGGCGAGGTTGTGCACATTCGGCGCCGCCGAAAGCGCTACCATGAAGCGTCGCCATGATGGGGAGTCCCGTATGCGCCTCGTATCGAAACTCGTCCTTTCCGTTCTGTTGCTGTGCACCTCGCTGTCCGTCTTCGCCGCCGACGCCTACGTCAATGCCGACGTGAACCTGCGCAGCGGCCCGGGCACCGAGTATCCGGCGGTCACCGTGGTGCCGAGATGGACCGGCCTGCAGGTGCAGGGCTGCGTCGAAGGCTATTCCTGGTGCGACGTGTTGGTCGGCGCCGACCGCGGCTGGATCTACGCGCAATATTTGCAGTTCGTCCAGAACAACAACGAGACGGTCTATCTCGACGGCAACGGGCCGCAGCTCGGCATTCCGGTCGTGAGCTTTTCGCTCGGCGCGTATTGGGACAGCTACTATCCGTCGCGGCCGTGGTACCGCAACCGCGGCTACTGGATCGACCATCGGCCGATCTATCGCCCGTTGCCGCCGCGACCGCCCTCGATGCGCCCGCCGCAGCGGCCGCCGTGGGGCGGAGGACGCCCGCCGGGCGACTGGCGCCCGCCACCGCCGCGGCCGCGCCCACCCGGCGGCAATGGACCGGGAGGCCGGCCGCCGGTTACCACACCGCCGCCACGCCCACCGGGCGGCGTCGGCCCAGGCGGAAGACCGCTGCCGAATCCCGGCAACGGCGGCAACCGCCCGCGCCCCGGCGACTCGAACAACGGACGCCCGCCGCCGCGCCCGCAGACGCGGCCCGCGCAACAGAACAACTGACGGCGTTCGCAAGCGGAAGTCGTTTCACTAAGGCACCTGGCAGGCCGAAGCCGCCGGGTGCCGATATGGCGGACATCGCGCACATCCTCGCGCGATGTCCATGCAGCGACTAACGACCGAGATCGCTGAGGAAACGATCGGTGTACTGCAGCACCATGCTGCCGTTGACCGAATTGCAGGTCGACGATGCGGTGCTGGTCGGGCTCGGACATGGCGTGTCACGGTCGAGCGACCAGAAGTGCAACCCGGCCAACCCGTTCGCCGCCGCGTAGGAGACGATCGTGTCGACGTTGGCGATGGTGAACGTTTCGCTCGACACGTCATTGACGCCGATCATCGGAGTCAGCTCGATCTTGCTGAGCGGAATCCCGTAGCTGTGCTGCAAATTGACGGCCGCCTGGATCGCCGACTGGCCCATGTCGCAGACACCTCCGGCAACGACACAGACGCCCGACGACGCGCCGCCGTAGTCCATGACCATCAGGTTGATCGTGTAGTTGGACAGGCCGGCATTCTTGATCGCGTTTACCGTCGTGTCGCCGAGTGTGTTGAGCCCACCGTAGCTGCCGTCGCTCGCAGCCAGAGTGGCCAGCGTGAACGAGAAACGCAGATTCGGATACTGCGATTCCGCCCACTTCACCTGAGCGACCAGGTTAGCGATATCGGTCGATGACTGGCCGCCTTCGATGTCGAAGTCGACGCCGATCAAGCGCGACGATGCGTAGCGCTGCAGGAACGTGCTCATGCCCGACTGACTGGCGCAGGAGAACGTGCCCGCGGCGCCGCCGGTCGAGACGATGTAGTTCACTCCGGCGTTGACCAGGGCCGACACGTTCGCAGTGGCGAAACTGTCCGCGCCGACGCCGCCCCAGTTTTCGCTGCCGCAACTGCCGGTGGCGAAAGCCAGGGTGATCGCACCGAGATTCGGCACCTGCGTCGATACCAGGCTGCCCGTGCCGACGACCGGAATCGACGTGCCGGTGATCGCCGTGTGCATGATGTTGGTGTTCCAGTCGAGATTGATCGTGATGTCCTTGTACGGACTGAACACCAGGCCGCTCGGCGTGGGCGTGGGTGTCGGCGTAGGAGTCGGTGTGGGCGTTGGCGTGGGAGTCGGTGTCGGCGAACCGCTGCAGCTGCCTTCCGATGTCCACGGCTGGCCGCTGCCGCTCGGGCCACTGCTGGTCGCCGGATCGTTGCCCTGCGTCCACCAGTTCGCCTTGTAGTTGACGCCGCTTTCACTGACCTGCGCTCCGCCCGAATAAGCCGTCGTTGCGACCCAGGCCGGGTTGCAGTTGCCCGAAGGAGTTGGAGTCGGCGTGGGTGTGGGCGTCGGGGTCGGCGTGGGTGTCGGAGTAGGCGTGGGCGTCGGCGTTTCTCCGCATGCACCCAGCGATGTCCACGGCTTACCACTGCCGCTGGCGCCGCTGTTCGTCGCGGGATCGTCGCCGCGCGTCCACCAGTTCGCTTGATAGTTCACGCCGTTTTCGCTTGCGGTATTGCCGCCGGTATAAACCGTGCCGGCGTTCCACGCCGCAGCGCAGGCCGATGCTGCAGCGCCGGCCGCATGCGCCGCGCCGATCGGCGCGATGCTGATGAGGCCGGCGGACGCCAAGGCCATTCCTAGTGCATTGCCCAAAGCGAGTCGTTTCAGTTGTACAGACATGAATGCCTCCGGGATTATCGAGTGACAGAACGAAGAACCACCTGCCGACTCCGTCGACGCACTCCAGCCGGCGAGCTTCCTTGGCTTCGCCGTCGCCTTTGGTCTTGCGTACTGACTGCTTGTTCTTATGCCCCCGAATGACAACGTTATCAGACGATTTTCACGCTTTCAGTGAATTCGGTTTCAGTCCCGAAGAATTCAATAATTGATTGTCCCTATTAATAAATATTGAAGTTCATCGTTTTAGCCATATGCGAACACTCAAGAATCTTCGGACCTTTTCGGCGTGGCGATGACAACGTTTATCAAACCTCGCGCAGACCGGTGCGGCGAAACGCGCGGGCATGTAGCCGCGATCGGTATCCGTTTGATCCATGGAGAAGTGGCGCACGGCAAGGGCACCGCGCACGCAGCGACGTCCGCGCGTCAGACGCGCGGAACCGTCAGAGCAAGAGAGACTCGAATCGAATCGTCAGGACAGCGCCGACGTGACACCGTCGCGCAGCTTGCTGAACATCGACTGCAGCGAACGATCGAACAGCGATGCGCGCGGAACGATAAAGGCCAGTTCGCGATCGAGCAGATCGTCCAGATCGACACGGCTTTCTTCCCGCCAGATCGTGCCGTCGGGCTTGACCAAAATCGTACGCCCGGTGAAGGCGCCGATCCAGGAAACTTTGCCGCGACCGGCGCGGCTCGCCTTCGGCTCGGCAGCGCCCTCGCCCGCTTCGTCCTTGAACTCGATCCAGTCACCGATCGCCCAGCGCGTCGGACTCGGCTTGGTCAGGATCGGCTTGATCTTGAACGCGGAGCTGCGTCCGGCCGCCGGCGTCGCGTCCGCTTCAGCCGGCGAGGAGGGCTCGGCGGGCGCCGATTCCTCTGCGACCTCATCTAGCGATTGCACATCCTCCACCGCAGATGGATGCACGGGGTCGGCAGAAGCAGTAAATCCTTCGTGCCAATTCCACTGCTGCGCGGGATCGGCAGCCGTTTTGCCGGTGCGAACCTCGGCCCAGCGCCGGAACATGGCGATCCAGCGCGCGCGCGCCTCGGCGGACGCCGGCCCTTCGGCCAGCACGTCGCCCCAAGCGCGTTCCATTCCGGGCCAATCCTGGTCGAGATCGTTCTGCGCCTTCGTGCTCGGCTTGACCGACAACAGAGCGACGACGCTGTCGAGTTGCCTCTCCAGCCACGACGCTTCGTAAGAGCGCTCTCCGTACTGCTGGCAGATTCGCGTCTGGCGATTCACCCAAAGCAACGACAGGATATGGCGCAGCCCTTCGGGCATATCGCGGCCGTCGAGGCGCCCGTGCATGCGCGCGGTCACCGCGAGACGGATCTGATGCAGACGTGAACGTTCGGCCAGTTGTTCGGCAGACGCATTCGCCGTCATTGTCGGCTTGGCCGGCGCAGCCTCTTCGGCGAGCGGCGGCTCGGATTTCGTATCGATGATCGCTTCGTCGGCAGACGTTGCCGCGGCAGGCGCTTCGTCGGCCAGTGCTTTCGGATTGGCATTCGCCAGGGCAGTGAGCTGATCGCGCTCACGTGCCGCGGCGCGCTCGGCGACCGCATCGGACCAAGTGCGGAACTGCGTCCATTCGCGCTCGAAGAAGGCATAACCGACATCGTGGTTCGCGACGATGCGGCCGACCAGCGCGTGCATCTTCAGCATTTTTTCCGCGAGCATCGGGCTACCGGGCGTGCAGCTCTTGCCGACCTCGGCAAGACGATCCATCAGCGCGCGCGCCGGATGACCGGCATCGGTGAACATGCGCGAATCGACCAAGGCGAGGCGCAGATACGGCAGTTGCAGGCGCGCGAGCAGCGCCTGCACGCCGGCAGGCAGAGCCTGATCCTGTTGAATGTAGCTGAACATCATCGCGACCATATCGATGACGTCTTCGTGTTCGCCGAGCGGGACTTCCGCCTGATCGGCGCGACCGTCCTTCGCAGACTCTGGCGCGCCCGCAGCGGGCGCGGCCTTCGTCGCCGCGCCGGGCGGCATGCGTTGAAGCAGGGTCCGGCTCAACTCGTGCTTGAGCATGCCGGGGTCCCAGGTCTCTTCCGCTTCACCGACCCACGAGGTCGGCAGCTTGGGCGGCGGCAGCGACGCCAGCACTTCCATCAAGGTATGCAGTTCGAGCGCGCGCGGCACCGGCTCGGCCATAGCCGGACTCCAGCCGGCCATCGCGCCCATCGGCATTGCCGGTCCCGCAGCGCCCGGCATCGCCTGCGCATGTCCGGCACCGGGGGCCCATGCCGTGGCATAGCGCGCCATGCGGCGATGTTCGAGCAGCGCACGCACCGTCGCGGTCAGACGCGCCTGTTCGACCGGGCTCGGAAAACCTTCCGCGCCGAATTCGAGATTGGGTACGACGAAATTGCCGGCGGCGAAATCCGCGCCCGGCGGCATAGACGCATCATGCAGGTCGGGGCCGAGCGCAGGCACCGTCTCCAGCCATGAGGGGTCTTCCCACGACTCGCGCTGCGGCGCGGGCGCGGCCGGCATAGCCCGGTTGCTGCGCGCCATCGCCGCCCGATGCGCCGCCGCCGGCGACCAATTCCACTGCGGCACCACGCCGCCTTGCACGAGGATGCGATTGAGTTCCTTGCAGCCTGCTTCGACCGTGCTCACCACGACGCGGTCGAACAGCTTGAATACGACCAAGGCCACCTCGACCGGCAGGCTCGGCACTTCGTCGAGAGACTTGGCGAAGGTTTGCACCAGCAGAGCCGGCGCCGCGGGCACTTCGTCGGCCTCGACTACAACACCTTTGCGCAGCACGGTGAGGCGATGGCACAGCGGCGGCAGCTCCATGCGGCACAGGGATGCACCGCGTGCGATCGAGCTTTCGATCGCGAGCTTGCGCTCAAGCGTGACGTCATCGACCAGCGAGAAACCGCCGTTCGCATCGACCGGGGCACCCGCAGCGGAAACCAGACGCGGCCGAAACGAACCGGGCGCCTGCGGCCGCAGATTTTTCCATGCCTCGTCGAGACGGTCGAACCAACCCTGGATCAGCGCTTCGCGGTTCTTGCGCAGAACGCGCATGCCCTCGAAGAACTGCTGGAAAGAAGAACCGGAGCGATCGAACAACGCGTCGTCGAGCTTTTCGAAAAGCTGCGCGGACAGCGGCCTGAGCATGTCCGCCTGGGTATTGCTCAGGCGGCTCCACCAGTCCTGCCCGTGTCCGTGGCCCTGATAAGCGTCTCCCGTCGCCGTCGCGTCGGCGCGACGAAATTGCGAAGCGGAATCGGAGGCCCTGGCGGAATCGCGGTCCGCCGAGCCAGGCTCGGAGGCCGACGAGATCGTGCGGTGCATTGGGGGCGGCGAAGTCATGACGATCTCTTTCCCGGGCGACCTGCCAAGCCCCCTGAAACCCGGCGAGGTCACATCAAAAATCGGAAGCAAGCCGATGATAAAGAAATAGAACGATTGTTAACGTGACGTTGTTCGCCCTTGCCTCAAACGAGATCGATGGACTTCGCAGAATGAGAGCAAAATGAGGCCGCGCAGCGCGCGAGCGATCGCGCGACGCAGCCACTCGCCGCTGGCGCGATACGCAAGAACGCAACGGATCCCCGCAGAATCGTTGACTTGTAACCCGATCGTCAAACTATTCGCAGCGCGGCCATCGCCTCGACGACGGAGCCGTGCCCGTCCGCGTCCGCCCCATCGCTGCCAAGGCCATGCCGTCGCCTTCGGTGACGAAAGTCTTCTCGCACTCGGCAGCGGTGCCGATATTCCTTACTCACCGCGCGCGCTGCGCTGGCGCTGATGAAGCAAGGCAATTGTGTACAGAGCGCGCTCCGTCGAGCTAAGCGCACGTATACGGCTTGAGGTACTCAACAATCTGCGGGAAAGCCTCTCGATCTTCTTGAGTCGAGCCCGAGTTGCCTCGGCCCACCATGATGCTGACGGCAGTGTGACCAGAGCGATTCTTCACGCACGGATCTGCACCTGCACGAAGGAGTAGAAGGGCCACTTCGAAGTAGTTCAAGCCAATTGCAAGTTCCAGGACAGAATCTCCAGCCGCCGCGATCGGATAGTTGGTTAACTCCACGCGATTCAGATCGGCATGATGCTGGATCAACAATTCGATATTCCGGGTGCGTCGCAGCGTCACTGCATAAGAAATCGGCGTTCTTTCTGCATCATCAACCGTTAAATTGGGATTCCCTCCGTGACTGAGCAGAGCTTCCAAAAAGCGTGAATCGCCTCCTTTCGCTGCCATCCCCATCGGGCTGAGCTGAGGTCGCTTGACGTCGCAACACGACACCAGGTTCGGATCGGCGCCGTGCTCGAGCAGCCAAAGAAATCCCATCACATTGCGCTTACCCAAGGCCCATAGAAGCGGCGTCATCCCGCGCTGCCCTATCCCATTGACCGGCACACCTTGAGCAACGAGCTGCTGCATTTGCTTGGTATCACCGCGCCCAGCCGCATCAGCGAGCTTGCCTACTTGCACCATACCCAAAAAGAAAATCTCGCTGATAGGAACATCCAGCGTTCCTTCTGCGACTTGATCGCTCATCAGTTCAAAGTTTCTCGGGAACTCTTTGCGCATATCGTCTACGCTGCAGGCCGATTGCGAGAGAAGCAGTGCAGATGCTGCAAAGATTGATCGCCAAACCATATGAATGACCTCGATCATCAATACCAAAATTTCCGGATTGAATGTCGTTCGAATTGCTGCGCATGCATTTCCGCCTCATCGCGCACGATGCGTTGGCGACGATCGAGCAAGGCAATTGTGCACAGAGCGCACGTCGCAGGGCTAATCGCACGTATACCGCTTGAGGTGCTCGACAATCTGAGGGAAAGCCTCTCGATCTTGCAGAGTGGAGCCTGAATTGCCTCGACCAATCATGCCGCCAACTACGGTGTGCCCAGATCGGTCTTTAATGCAGGGATCGGCACCTGCACGCAGAAGTATTAAGGCGATTTCAAATTGCGAAGAATCGAGCGCCTGCTGAAGCGCAGTGCCGCCAAAAGCCATTACGGTAATGTCACTCAGTGTCACGCGGTTGAGATCGGCGCGATATCGAACCAGTAGCTCAATGTTCTTTTTATGTCGAAACTTTACCGCAGAAAAGATTGGCGTCCTCTCGGCGCTATCAACAATCAGATTGGCATTTCCTCCGTGTTCGAGCAGCGCCTGAAGATACTGCGAGTCTTCAATCGCCGCAGCCTCCTCCATTGGGCTTAACTGTGAATTTTTTACGTCGCAGCATGACACCAAATTGGGGCTTGCTCCGTGTTCAAGCAGCCACCGGAACCCAGTCACGCCCCGCTTGCCCATGGCCCATAAGAGCGGCGTCATCCCTCTCTGCCCGACTCCATCGATCGCCACGCCTTGATCGACCAGCCGTTGCATCTGTTCCGTGTTGCCTCGTTCAGCCGCGCTGGCAAGCTTGCCGATTTCGACTGAACCAAGAAAGAACACGTCTTCAATTCTGACAGTCATGGCCGCATGGATAATTTGACCCGCCATGAACTCGTACCCACTGGACTCTTTCCGTTTTATTTCGTCCTGCATACTACACGCCGATTGCGAAAGCAGAAGCGCGATCACGATGGAACTCCCTTGAAGAATTTTCTGAGCCATATTCTCCACCTTGATCAATGCCAAAAAATTTTGGTCGAGTATCGATCGAGTTTTTGAAAAGGTGCTGCTATTTTCATTAATTGAAATTAAAAAAACCAAACTGCGCTCAAAGTATCGCCAAAGATATAGAAATTAGTTATGCCGCGAGGACCGATGCCCGGCGCTATCCACATTGATGCCCTGCAATGCGAATTGAGATCGAAGGGATTGAATACCACCGCGCCTGCACCGAGAATTTTGCCGAACAGGTTAGTGTGGCGCACCCTCTTCTTGTCACTCGCAGGTATATTTCTTGAGGTAATCGACAACCTGAGGGAAAGCCGCTCGGTCCTGCCATGTCGCCCCGGAATTGTTGTTTCCAATCAATGCCCCGGCCACTGAATGACCTGAACGATCCTTGACGCAAGGATTGGCCCCAGCCCGCAGAAGCGTAAGAGCTATTTCAAACTGCGAAGAATCAAGTGCATGCTGAAGCACTGTATGCCCAAACGCCATAACCGTGACATTTCTCAACTCCACGCGATTGAGATCGGCACGATGCCGGATAAGCAATTCGATGTTTCGCATCCGCCGCAACGTCACCGCATAAAAAATTGGCGTTCGCTCAACATCATCAACAATTGAGTTCGGATCACCGCCATGGCTTAGCAGAGCTTCCAAAAAACCCGAATCGCCACCCTGAGCCGCCATCCCCATTGGGCTTAGCTTGGGCCTCTTTATATCGCAGCAAGATACTAAATTCGGATCTGCCCCGTGTTCAAGGAGCCAAAGAAAGCCCTTCATATTTCGCTTTCCCAAAGACCACAAAAGCGGCGTCATCCCGCGCTGCCCTACTCCGTTGACCGGCACACCTTGAGCAACGAGCTGCTGCATTTGCTTGGTATCACCGCGCCCAGCCGCATCAGCGAGCTTGCCTACTTGCACCATACCCAAAAAGAAAATCTCGCTGATAGGAACATCCAGCGTTCCTTCTGCGACTTGATCGCTCATCAGCTCAAAATTTCTTGGGAACTCTTTGCGCATATCGTCCACGCTACAGGCCGATTGCGAGAGAAGTAGCATCGACGCCGCAAAGATTGAGCGCCAAACCACATGAATGACCTCGCTCATCCTTCCCTCCCGAAACGACCGACGCTTCACCGCCGACCACAGCGGTAGCCACATATCGCATTCCAGAATTGCTCAGTTGCCTGATGCTTGGCGCAAATGCTGCCGAAACGCCGGCGCTAACGCGAACAGCGCACAATATCTTTTGAAACAAGCGCTCTCTCTAGAACTAACTCCATTTCCTTCCAACTGGCTAGATCGGTGCCGGAAAAATAGTAGACCCCAGCCAATCCTTGGTAGTTGAAGGAACGCGAGCATTCATCGTCAGCCCTGTAGCGAAGATCACGACACTCAGCAATAAAGCGTCCCAAAATCGCCGAAGTGCTCGGACCGACAATCTTCTTCACTCGATAAGGACTCTCATCGCGTGTCGTTTCCACCAAACCGTCTATGCCTTCTATCGGCATAGCCCGCGTCTCATCAAAGCGCGGAGGATTAGGAGCACTTTCATCAGTCGGCCGCACATAAATCTGCAAAACGCTCGGAGCCCCCACAGATTTCGTACCCAGCCCCCCCGCGTAAGTGACTCGTAGTTCGCGAGCGTCGCCACCTAGCCAGCCCCCAGCAGGGTAACTTTTGACCGAAAGCCCAGCCCGTACACATAGCGCCGAGCGATGAACGGCGAATCGCTGATAGTCGTCTTTCGACGTCAGGATCAAGGCAAGCATAGCCACCAGCGTGTACGCACTTGTCATTTGTAGTTCACCTGGTTGGGGTAGACGCGGCCACGGACCCAATCGGCCTGCTGTTCTACATTGAGCTGCTTGTACGGCACACCGGATGGAACTGCATAAACGTCGAACATTCTGAACGTTCCGTAGTACAGAATCTGAAGCGGCGCCGCTTTCCAAAAGACACTTACTCCTTGCTGATACTGCAAAACGTGAGTCATCTCGTGGATCAACAATCCGATGTCCTCCGGATCGCCCGTAGTTGCCAAGTTCCCAGGATCATTGGGGTAGTGAATGATTCCGTTCGGTGTGATTGCTACATTGTCGGACTGAACTGGAATGAATTTTTGGTTGGTGACGTACACTGAATCGTAATCGATAGTGTCTTCACCAAACGCAGCCATCATTGCCTGGTGAGTTGCTGTGATTTCCTGTGGCTCAAGAGGGCGCCCCAGTTTAGCTGCACGCTGGTCGGGGGTCTCTTGTGCTGCTTGTCGCGCCGCATCCAAGCCATCTGCAATCGCTTTTTGCATCACCGCGCTTTCGGCGCCATTTATGAATTTTCCACCCGACAGCGCCGATGCCGTGCCGCCAACCATCGCGGTGGCCATGTACTGGAGTGCACCGTTGTGAATACCGTTCACTGTCGGCATCACCGCCGCACTCACTCCGGCAGAGAAAAAACCACTTCCAAACTTTCCACCCTGCAACTCCGACGTCACGCCGCCGACAATGCCGTTGCCTACTACTCGCGCGGTCTGCCCGACGGAGTTCAACTCCCTCGATCCATTCACGATATTAGTAGCCCAAGGTTGTCGGCCCAGATAGCTTCCTATCCCGTAGAACGCCGCCGCGGAGAATGCTCCAATTAACCCGCCTTGCAAGGTGCCCGTCTGGATCACTCCGGCTGCGAATCCGGCAACAGCGTACGCCGCCATCATTGAGTTCCCCAAAAACGGGGCCAACGCAGGAGCAAAGTAAAAAATCGCCGCGCTTACAGCAATCTTCAGAAGATTTCCGAACCACGAGTATCCGGACGGGTCTGTCAGTGTCAGTGGGTTATTCGCGACGTAGGCATATCGATTCAGCCCTTGGCTTCCTGGGTTCTGTACCGGATCGGCCTGCAACATCCTCCCCAGCGTCGGATCGTAAATCCGCCCATTGAAGTGAATGAAGCCCTGGCTGTTCACGTGCTCCTGCCCCGTGAAACCGATGTAGCTCGTCGCCGCCACGCTGCCTTGCCAGGTCATCGGGTCGCGTTGGTTGCCGTGCGCGTCGAAGCTCTGGCTTTCCAGCACCTGGCCCGCAGGGTTCGTGATTACATCCGTACTGCCCAGATGGTCGACGAAGACGTAGCGCGTTTCGTGGGCGCCGGTCGAGCGTACGTAGTCGATCGCCTTGCCGCCCATCAGATAGCGCCGTACGTTTGCCTGCCCCGCTACGAACCGGATTTCCACTTGCCCTACGTAGTACAGCGTTGCGCCGGCATCGCTGTCCGTACGCTTGAACCGATCGCCGTCCGGACCGTACTCGAAGGCTACCGTTACACCATTGTCGACCGACTGCGTCACCTGATTGAGCGCGTTGTAGCTAATCGCGCGTCCATCCGCGTTCGTGGTCTGATTGCCGTTCGCATCGTAGCCATACGCTTTGCCGGCCA
Organism: Rudaea sp. 3F27F6; assembly: GCF_005503555.1. Classification (GTDB taxonomy): domain Bacteria; phylum Pseudomonadota; class Gammaproteobacteria; order Xanthomonadales; family Rhodanobacteraceae; genus Rudaea. The sequence goes on along the minus strand of NZ_SCNG01000005.1, from coordinate 250,406 downwards.
CGAATATCGCCGCGTGCGGACTGCCGAGCGAGCCATGCTGACTGCAGCCGGCGCGACCTGCGTACTGATACACCACCGCACCGCCGCTCAGCGGCGTTTTCGTGCAGATGTTGCCGAGCTGGTCGTAGCTTAGGTTTAGGGTCGGAATTGGTACGGGCGTTGCACCCTGAATACGGATCAATGCCGCCCGTGTCACCCGGTTGATCGCATCGTAAGTGAAGCTCTCGGACGTCGCCGATCCGCGATAGGCACGCGTGCGCGCATCGAGATTGCCGGCCGCATCGAAGTGATATTGCAGATCCTGTAAACCGCAACTCGTGCCCGAACATACCGAACTGAGCCGGCCTGTCGCGTCGTAGTAAGTCAACGTACTCTGCAGAGATGTGCTGCCGCCGCGCATGTCGCCGACGACTTGGCCGCGTGCCGTCGTCGTCTGCAGTTGGTACAGAGTACCGATGCGGCTATCGATCAGGCTTGCCGAATACCCGTTCGCGCTGTAGCCCGGCGTCACGTAGTGACCGCTTATGTCCTGCTGTGCCTTTAGCCGACCGTAACCATCGTAGGCCGTACTTTCCGGGTAGTCCTTGCCTGCTATCGTCGTCGTTCGCGTACGCAGACGGCCGTAGCTGTCGTAGGCGAAGCCGCGCGAGAACGATGTCGTCGCACCACTTGTTCCGCTGCGCGACTCGCTGGCGAGTTGGCCATATCCATTGAGAGCCGTGTCGTAAATCCAGGTATCGGTCAGATTGTTGCCGTCCGCCGCATTGCTCGTCGTGCGTTGCCAGCGCCGGCCCTGAGCGTCGTAGCTCAACGCGATCGTCTGATTCTTCTGATCCGTCTGACCGATAACCTCGCCTGCGGCGTTGTAGCTGAAGTAGGTCGTTCCGCTGTCCGGATCGCTTTGACTGATCTTGCGACCCAGGTCGTCATAGCTGTAGCTCGTAACGATGTCGCCGCTGCCGGCGTTGCGCACGATCGTGGCGACATCGCCGAACACATCGTACGTCTGCGTCACGGTCAGTCCTACGCTTGCGTCGCCCGTCACCTGCGGGTCCTGGGTCGAAACCAATTCGCCGAGCACGTTGGTGGTTTGGGTCCATCTCCAGACTGCGTTGCGCGGGCTGCTCGTCGTGGTCGTCAACGTGGAATAGGTTTTGCTGATCGCACTGTCGTCAGGCTGAGTCAATCGCACGACGCGGCCGATCACGTCATAAGTCGAAATCGTTGCATACGTGGCGCTTGCACAAGGCGAGGCCGATGAAGCTGTGAGATTAGGTGCGCCGTCGGTAGATGCCGCCACCGGCAGGAAGAACGGCTCCGATTGATAGGTAGTACGGTTATGTGCATCGGTATACGCGCACACGCCGCTGAACTGCTTGGTCGTATCGTTGCCGTCGTAGCTGCGCGTCACCTGCAACACCGGGCGGCCGAGTACGTCGTAGTAGGTCCAGCTCGACGGCGCGCCGACCGTCACCGTCTGCGAACGGAACTTGAAACGCGTATCGCTCGAGCAACCGACCGCTTCGGCGCCGCTGCAGGAGCGGTAAGTCGTCGTGCCTGCCTTGCCTGTGCCGTCCGCGGTGAAATACGGCCTGCCGAGAACGCCGTACTGCGACCATTGGGTCGTCGCGATTCCGTTGAGCGTGTAGCCGCTGCTGTCGTTGATCGACTTTTGCTGTACCGGATTGCCGAATTCGTCGCGCCTGCCTACGCTGAGGACCTGCTGCTCGTTCCATGCGCCAGCGGCCGAATAGAACGGCAGGACGCTGCCCGTACTGTAACGCCCGATCGCGTCGTAGCTGGTTCTGGCGTAACGCAATACCGTCAGGCCGTTCTGGCGCTGATTGACGCCGCTGCGAGTACGGCATTGGCCATCGGTCAGATTGGCGCTGCATTGATAAGCCGCCGTACGATTTCCCCAAGCATCCAGATCGTACAGTGTGCGCAAATCCTGATCGCTTTGGCCGCCTGTCTGGATACGTTCGGAAGTCAGTAGCCCGCTGCCTGCATCGTAGGTATAGCTCGTCGTCCGTGAACGCGATGTCTGCCCGGGCCGGGCAAACTTCACGACACTTTGCGTCAGCCGGCCCAATTGCCAGATGCTCGCGTTGTCGGTGTAGGCATTCGCGACGACTTTCTCTGCCGATGCCGTGCCGTGACCGTCAGTCGTCAGCGTACGACTGCCCATAAGGTTGCCCGTGCCGGCCGTACTGCCGTTGCCGTCGTAGCAGAACCAGTTTTCGACCAGCGCGTAGATGGCGCGTTGCGCAGGCGAGCCCGTCGCCAAATCGTAGGTCGCATCCTGCGTATAACTGATGTAGGTAAAGACCGGCCCGACGCTCGAGGAGCCGGTGAAAACACCCGCGGTGTAATCAGGCGGACGCGCCATCGACTGACTGCCGTTTCCACCCAACGTGCAGACATTCGTATTGATGTTCGCCAAACAACCCGGGCCCGCACACACGGGCGTTTGCGCGCCGACGCTGAACACGGTGCCCCATGCGCTCAGAATGTCAGGCCACGGAAACTGAAAATCGGGGGCCGATGCGTTGCCGACGACGCCCGAGAAACAGTTGTAGCCCGCCGCTTCCGCATTCGCAGCGCAGGCATCCAACTGCGAGCTCCCGCGCGTGACAGTCGCTCCATTGACGGCCTGCTTCAAGGTCGCAATCGGCATGCCCGTGATCGGATAGCGCTGGGCATAGCGATTGATGGTAGCGACATGCTGCGCTGTAGCCGCGCCGTCGTTGCCGTCGAAACTCCACGTCTCGTAAAACCCGAGGAAGCCGCGACCGCCGGACTGCATCGTCGCGCCTCGATAGCGATAGTAGACTGTGCTGAAAGCATTGGCGTCGGCCTGCGTGGGCGCACTGCTCGATGCCTGGCTGACCACATACATCGGTGCCAGCACATCGAACACGGGCGAAGCCCATCCGTAGTCGAGCGCTCCGGTCAATGCCGGATAACCATTGATCCCGCCGCGCTGATAGACGCCTATGTTGGTCAGCGGTTGATAGGTAACGCGCGTGATCGCACCGAGGCCGTTGGTGAAATCGGTAATCACATCGCGCGGCCGATAGCGGCTGCCGGCGCCCGCGCGGCTCGTGTATACATTGTTGCTGCTGACCGTGGTCGACAGACCGAGGTAGTCCGGAGCGCCGTCGCCGTCGAAATCACCGATCAGCGCGATCCAGTCGCTATAGCCATACAAGCCGCCGCCAGGCACTGTGCCGGGCACCGACATGAAACTCCAACCCTCCGTCGTGGCAGAGGTCGGCACGAGACTTTGATAGTTGTACGTGCTGAACGGCGAGCTGCCGACCGGATAGACCAGATCGGTCTTGCCGTCGCCGTTGATGTCGGCCAATTGCAGCAAATCACCGTTGCTGATGTTGTCGACCGAGATGCGCGTGTTGTAACCCCTGCCGTTGTTTATCAGCGCCCAATATGTCGTAGCGCTGGTCGTGTCTTGATAGAGGATGTCGCTCAGCCCATCGCCGTTGAGATCGGCTACATAGACCTTGCGGTTGTCGTCGGGCAAGGTGAAGCTCGTATCCCACCATCGCTCTTGCAAGAGGACGGTGCCCGGCGTCGAACCGCTCGGCGGCGTGATCTGCGAGACGACGAACTGTGTCCAGTAATTTCGTCGGTTCGTGGCAGGACCACAGGTCGAGCAACCCTCGCGAAGGGTGACGGCCTGCACGAGTGCCGTGAGGTCCGCCCTTCCATCGCCGTTGACATCGGCAGCAATCGCCGAGCGGTGCACTGCCGAATTGGTGTTGAAGATGGAAATGTAGCAATCGAGCGAACTTGCATTCGGGAAATTCGCATAGGTACAGGTCGTATCGCTGACCCTGTAGCTGAGGTTGTACGCCGACGAAAACGTCAGGCCGCTCCCTTGCCGAGTCAAGAATCGCGCGCTGAATCGGTTGCCGCCGGTCGGGTAGATGAAATCCGGCAAACCGTCGCCGTTCAAGTCCGCAAGCAGGCCGGTGGCCGCCGTGGAAGCATTCCCGAGTGGATCGTTATAGCTCATCACGACAATCGGCGATGCGAGTGTCGCCAGCAAATCGGCACTGCCGAAAACGGCAGCACCTGCAACTGGGCGGCCAAGGCTGGAGAAAACCTTCCAGTTGCTCCCTATCGCACCGCCAATCAGCAAGTCCGCACGTCCGTCCCCGTCGTAGTCCAGCAGATTCCATGACTGATCGTTGCCGCTCAGATTGATCGGCGCACAGGTTCTCGCTTGTCCGGCCGTGCTGAGGGTCATCTCGCCGCCGGCAGTGCGATCGAGAAAACCGACGTAAATGCTGCTCTTACCGCTGCCGCAAGCATTGTCGTTGACGGCCCAGACGAAGTCCTGACGTCCATCGCCATCGATGTCGGCGATTTTGTATCCGGCGAAACTGGTGAAATTCGGGCCGCTCTGACTTTGATATTTCGTCCCGGGCTGCAGCGTATTCTGAGCAGCGGACCAGGTGAATTTCGTCGGTGCGAAACAAACTGCCTTACTGCTGTCGCGGCACTCCTGAACCTGCCTGAGTTGCTGGAACTGCGATCCCGACAGAGAAGACTGATAAGCCAATTCGTAATAGCGCAGCATGCCCGACGCATCGGTGACCGCCACACTGGAAAGCTGCTGCGTTTGAACGAAGGCAACTCCGCTCTGGTAGCCCAGTCTGACTAACGTGGTCGGCAACGCCGCATATGAAAAACTGATGCTCGCATAAGGAGAGGAGACCGGCGCGGTCGCATGCCCCGTATAGCTGATCCGGGCCAATGTCGTTTCCACTGCCGCGGCGGCAAACGGCAACGAACCGCTCGCCGGGCGGCTGTTGTACAGATAGTCGATGTAATTGCCTTTCGAATCCTGCGTGCGCGCAAGACTCCAGCTGATCGCCACGTTCTGACCGTTCAGCGATGCAGTGGCCAACGCATTCGGCGACGACGCCATATAGCCGTAGGTGCTCGTCGTGCCATCCTTGCGCTGGACAATGAAGAAGTCGGGCCCGGCATAGCTGCCCGAGACTCGCGCCGTCACTTTCGTGGTCGGGTCGGTCTCGGGGGAATAGATCGTGTTGTCGGCCCCGTAGTTACCGCTGTTGTCGGTCAGCAGCAAACGAACCCCATCCAGACAGAAGCGATCCGACGCGGTGAAATTTATGGGTTGCGGGTTGCCGTCTGCTTGACCGAAGTCGCCGCTCTCGCGCGTTTGCCGGCAACGACTGATCTGCGAGGAGGCTTCGATCGCCCAGCCAGGACCCATCAATCCGTTTGGCAGGCGACTGTTGTAACTCAGCGCAACTTTCGGTGCGACTCCGGCTGTTCCCGGTGGTGCCTGGATCGGTATCGAATAAGTCGCATTGCCCGATTCGTCCACGCGGAACTGCGCAGCGGTCGCGCCGACCCGATCGGATACCGGGTCGGTAGCGGGTATAGATGCAATGACGGGGGCGTCGGAAACCGGCATTGCCGGAATCCAGGAAATAGCCGCTCCGGGATTGCTGACCGTGTAAGCACTGCATCCTGCCGCATTGCAGGCAGCGACTCCGTAGTAATAGGTCGCGTTCGTAAACACCAACTCGGCCATTTGCCCCGACGTCGCCGGCGTATAGCTGCCGTTGACCGCTGTCCAAGGTCCAGCCAGATTGGTCGCCCGCTGAATCTTCAGATACGTCGGTGCCGCCCCAGCGGCATTCAAAGTCCAACTCGCAGTCAGAGAATTGCTACCTGTAGCTGCGGAGACGGCAACACTGGCCGGAGGCAGCGGCGGACCGGAACCCGCGCTCGGAAACCATGCCACCACATCGGCCAAAAGATGCGTCGAACCATTACTGTTGAACAGCGAGACTTGACCGTTCGGCCCTACCTGAGCGATCACCAAGCTCGGAATGACGTCTCCGGCCCTGAAGTTGATGTCCATCGCACGAGGTGGGAAGTTTCCTGATGTCGTCCCGGTACCCCACGCCACGACATAACCGGCAGCCGACGGGACTACCGCGGTGATGTTCAAAGCCACGGCACCAACGCCGGCGCTCGGCACGCCGCCGCGCCCCAGCACGGTGAGATTGAGCGTACCGCCGGCGCCTACCGCTCCCTGCCCTGAGAACTGGCCGTCGATCGTGGCGAAACCGGGCCTCGTATCCAGCAAACGGGCGGGAACCAGCGGCGACAACGTCGTGTTCGAGGAAAAATAGCCGACGACATCGACGATCAAATCGGTCGATCCCGCGCTATTGAAGAGAGATATTTTGCCGCCCGTTCCCGGAGCAACGATCACCAGATTCGGAATGGTCTGCCCGGCAACCGCATTGAGGTTGGACGCATTCGGCAAAGCCGTTCCCGTCGGCCATGCCGTCACGAAAATCGATGCGGTGGGATTGGCGGTCGTGACATTCACTACGACAGCCTTGACCCCGCTAGCCGGCACTCCGCCGCGCCCCAACACGGTCAGGTTGAGTGTGCCGCCGCCGGGGATGGCGCCGCCTCCGGCGAACTGCCCGTCTATCGTGGCCATTCCCGCGCGCGTATCCAGCAGCCGCGCGGGTGTAAGAGGAGAAAAATCCGATGTCGTAGGGAAGTAGCCTGCAACGTCGGCAATGATGTTGGCCGTGCCGGTTCCGGCATAGACGAAGATCGAGACTTGGCCGTTCGCTCCGATCTTGGCTATCACCTGGTTGGAAATACTGAGGCCCGCGGTGAAATTGAGATTCGAGGCATTCGGTACCGGCGTACCGGTCGGCCATGCCGTGAGATAGCCCGAGCCGCCCGGATCGGTCACTGTGATGTTCAAAGCCACCGCGCCCACGCCGCTGGCCGGAATGCCGGCTCGGCCCGAAACTGTCAAATTCAAAGTGGAAAGACTCGCCACCGGCCCGGTGCCGGCGAACTGTCCATCCACGGTCGTATTACCCAATCGAGTATCGAGCAGGCGCGCTGGCACCATCGGGACAAACGGCGACGATTGCGCCAATAAGGTGCCGCTGCTCAGCAGGCCGAATACGAATGCCGCGCATCTCAGAATCCAATTCATTCCCCTTCCCCTTTTTTGTGTTCGCAACGCAGCGCAGTAGGTAAGTCGCTAAGGAGGCTGCGCCAACCGCGCGGGAAGATCGGTGCGAGTCAATTCGACTGCACCCATACATACGTTCCCCTTACGGAGCTTTTTACGCGCGCAAAGGAACTCTGCCGCGGCATTGGCAGCGGAGCGAAATTCCACAGTGGAGTACGAAGGGAATCGAGAGGTCGCGCTTAAGCGCAAGTCGATGAAGAAAGGTCGCGTGCAGTACGGGAAATTCAACGCCACGGCACGAATAAAAGAAGAATATCCCGCAGGCTGCGGAAGCCGTTTCATTGTCCGGCTGAGCGCAGCGCCTCCCTCTGCCCAGCAGTTTCGCCATCTCCCCATAGCGATCCTTCCAGATTAAGCCTTCGCATCATTGCGAAGCCGTCTTATTCTTGCCACAACGACAATCGATTTGCAAGAGCATTGGTGCCGTTGGATTTTTACGTGTTTTTTATACGGCACGACAAATTCCTACGCCTTTCTTATGGGCGCAAACCTACAGTGGCGGCCGTTCCCAACAGGGCCACTGCTATGGATGCTCTCTACCTGCTTTTTCTCATCGCGCTGATCGGTTCGACCGTCGCCTTCCTGCGCCTGTGCGCGCGCCTGGAGGACAAGTCGTGATCTACCTCTTCGTCGTCGGCGCCACGATGGCGCTCACCCTTACCGGGCTGTACTTCGCCCTGTGCAAGAACGGAGCGAAACGATGAGCTCCCTGTATTGGATCGCCGGCCTCGTCGCGCTCGCATTGAGTGCCTATCTCGCCGTGGCCCTGCTCAAACCGGAGTGGTTCGAATGACCGCCAATGCGTGGCTGCAAATCGGCCTCTATCTCGTTGTCCTGCTGCTGACGGTCAAGCCGCTCGGCGCCTTTATGGCTGCCGTGTTCGCGGACAAGCCGAACCGTGTCAATCGCATCGGCGCGCCGGTCGAGCGTTTGATTTATCGCGTGTCCGGCATCCGCGCGGACGAGGACATGAGCTGGAAGCGCTATGCGATCGCGATGCTTGCGTTCAACGTGCTCGGCCTGCTCGTCGTCTATCTGCTGCAGCGCGTGCAGCAGTGGCTGCCGCTCAATCCGCAGGGCTTCGGCGCAATCGCGCCCGATTCGGCGATGAACACCGCGATCAGCTTCGCCTCGAACACGAACTGGCAGGGCTACGGCGGCGAGTCGACGATGAGCTATCTGACCCAGATGCTCGGACTCGCCGTGCAGAACTTTCTTTCGGCCGCGACCGGCATCGCCGTGCTGATCGCGCTGATCCGCGGCTTCGTGCGCAAGACCGCCAAAGGCATCGGCAATTTCTGGGTCGACCTGACGCGCAGCACGCTGTACGTGCTGCTGCCGTTGTCGTTCGTCGTCGCCCTGCTGCTCGCCTCGCAAGGCGTCGTGCAGAACTTCAGCGCCTACCAGGACGTGCCGCTGCTGCAGCCGACCACGGCGACCGAGACGGTCAAGGACGCCGACGGCAATGCGGTGAAGGACGCCGCGGGCAAGGAGGTGACCAAGGAAACGCCCGTCGCCGCGCAGACCCTCCCTTTCGGGCCGGCCGCGTCGCAGATCGCTATCAAGCACCTCGGCACCAACGGCGGTGGCTTCTTCAACGCGAACTCGGCGCATCCGTACGAGAACCCGACGCCGTTTTCCAATTTCATCGAGATGCTCGCGATCCTGCTGATTCCCGCCGCGCTCTGCTACACCTTCGGCGCCATGGTCGGCGACCGCCGCCAGGGCTGGGCCCTGCTCGCGACGATGCTGGTGATCTTCGTGCCGCTGGTGATCGGCTGCACGATGGCGGAGCAGGCCGGCAACCCCGCGCTAAGCGGCCTGCCGCTCGACCAGCAGGCGAGTGTGCTGCAGGCCGGCGGCAACATGGAGGGCAAGGAGACGCGCTTCGGCATCGCCGCGTCGAGCCTGTTCGTCACGATCACGACGGCGGCGTCGTGCGGCGCGGTCAACGCGATGCACGATTCGCTTACCCCTCTCGGTGGCCTCGTACCGATGTGGCTGATGCAGCTCGGCGAAGTGATCTTCGGCGGCGTCGGCTCGGGTCTGTACGGTCTGATCGCGTTCGCCGTCGTGGCCGTGTTTATCGCCGGCTTGATGGTGGGAAGAACTCCGGAGTATCTCGGCAAGAAGATCGAAGCCTACGAGATGAAGATGGCGAGCCTCGTCGTGCTGATTCCGTGCGCACTGATCGTTATCGGCACTGCGATCGCCGTGCTCTCTCCGGCCGGGGTGGCCGGCATCGCCAACCCGGGCATCCACGGCTTCAGCGAAATTCTCTACGCATTGTCGTCGGCGTCGAATAACAACGGCAGCGCATTCGGCGGCCTGTCGGCGAACACGCCGTTCTGGAACGTGCTGACTGGCCTATGCATGTTCCTCGCGCGCTTCCCGCTCGCGATCGGCATGCTCGCGATCGCGGGTTCGCTCGCGGCGAAGAAGCACGTGCCGCAGTCCGCCGGCACGCTGCCGACGCACACGCCGCTGTTCGTCGTGCTGCTCGCGAGCACGGTGATCGTGATCGGCGCTCTGACCTTCCTGCCCGCGCTTGCGCTGGGGCCGATCGCGGAACAGCTGATCGCGTCCGGCCACTGAAATCCTGCTCGTCATTCCCACGTGCTTCTAGCGGGAATCCAGCGACTTTGTCTTTGGCCTCGACAAACAACAAAACAAGCAAAGGCACTGGATTCCCGCCTTCGCGGGAATGACGAGCCAAAGCAAGGAATCACATACGGAATTCATTATGACTACTGCAACTACCAGCGCACTGAGCAAAGAATTGCTGATCCCCGCGATCGGCGACGCGTTCCGCAAGCTCTCGCCGCGTGCGCAGTTCCGCAACCCGGTGATGTTCGTCGTCTTTGTCTGCAGCGTCCTGACCACGGCCCTGTGGATCCAGGCCTTGGTCGGACAGGGCGAGGCACCTTCGGGCTTCATTCTCGGCGTCGCCCTCTGGCTGTGGTTCACTCTGCTGTTCGCGAACTTCGCCGAGGCGATCGCCGAAGGCCGTGGCAAGGCGCAGGCGGCTTCGCTGCGCGGCGCGCGCAAGGACGTCGTCGCCAACAAGATCCCTTCGCTCGACAAGCGCGACGCGATCACTGTCGGCTCAGCGAGCGACTTGCGTAAGGGCGACCTCGTCATCGTCAAAGCCGGCGAGTTCATTCCCGGCGACGGCGAAATCGTCGAAGGCGCGGCCACCGTCGACGAAAGCGCGGTGACCGGCGAGTCGGCACCGGTGATCCGCGAATCGGGCGGCGACCGCTCTTCAGTCACCGGCGGCACGCGCGTGCTGTCGGACTGGATCATCATGCGCATCGTCAGCAATCCGGGCGAGAGTTTTCTCGACCGCATGATCGCGATGGTCGAAGGTGCGACACGGCGCAAGACGCCGAACGAGATCGCGCTGACCATCCTGCTCGCCAAGTTTTCGCTGATCTTCCTGCTTGCCTGCGCGACCTTGCTGCCCTACTCCCTGTACGCCGTGCAGAGCGCGGGCCACGGCGAGCCGGTGACGATCACGGTGCTCGTCGCCCTGCTCGTCTGCCTGATTCCGACCACGATCGGCGGCCTGCTTTCGGCGATCGGCATCGCCGGCATGGATCGCATGATCCAGGCCAACGTCATCGCGATGTCGGGGCGCGCGGTCGAAGCCGCCGGCGACGTCGACGTGCTCCTGCTCGACAAGACCGGCACGATCACCCTCGGCAACCGCCAGGCGGTCGCGTTCTATACGGCCCCCGGCGTGGACGACAAAGCGCTCGCCAACGCCGCGCAACTCGCCTCGCTCGCCGACGAGACGCCCGAAGGCCGCAGCATCGTCGTGCTCGCCAAGGACAAGTTCGGTCTGCGCGAACGCGAGCTCGGCGGCAGCGGCGTGGTGTTTGTGCCGTTCACCGCGCAGACGCGCATGAGCGGCGTCGACATCGGCACGCAGCAGATCCGCAAAGGCGCGCTCGATGCGGTGAAGAAGTACGTCGAAGCGCAGGGCGGCGCCCTGCCGGCCGCGGTGACGCGCGCCGCCGAAGACATCGCGCGCAAGGGCGGCACGCCGCTCGTCGTTGCCGAGAACAGTCAGGCGCTCGGCGTCATCGAGCTCAAGGACATCGTCAAGGGCGGCATCCGCGAGCGCTTCGCCGAACTGCGCCGCATGGGCATCAAGACGATCATGATCACCGGGGACAACCCGCTGACCGCGGCATCGATCGCCGCCGAAGCCGGCGTCGACGACTACCTCGCCGAAGCGACGCCCGAGGCCAAGCTCAAGCTGATCCGCGATATCCAGGCCGAAGGCCGCCTCGTCGCCATGTGCGGCGACGGCACCAACGACGCGCCCGCGCTCGCGCAGGCCGACGTCGCCGTGGCGATGAACAGCGGCACCCAGGCGGCGAAGGAAGCCGGCAACATGGTCGATCTCGACTCGAACCCGACCAAGCTGATCGAGGTCGTCGAGATCGGCAAGCAGTTGCTGATCACGCGCGGATCGCTGACCACGTTCTCGATCGCCAACGACGTGGCCAAGTACTTCGCCATCATCCCGGCGGCGTTCGCCTCGACCTACCCGGCGCTCAACGCACTCAACATCATGCATCTCGCCACACCGCAGAGCGCGATTCTCTCGGCGGTGATCTTCAACGCGCTGATCATCATCTTCCTCATTCCGCTTGCACTGAAAGGCGTGCAGTACCGCGCCGTCGGCGCGGGCGAACTGCTGCGCCGCAACCTGCTCGTCTACGGCGTGACCGGCCTGATCGTGCCGTTCGTCGGCATCAAGATCATCGACATGATCCTCGTCGCCCTGCACCTGGCGTGAAAAACAAGGAGAACACCATGCACATGCATTTGCTCAGAACCGTCTACCCGCATCCCGAAGTTGAAGCGATCGAACCCGAAGCGCCGAGCGCGGCGAACGACGCAAGTTATGAAGCGACGCGCTTGACCTCCGTCACCGCGCTACCGGCCTCGACGCAAGACAAGCCGAAATACGCCAGCGCCGAAGACGAGTACTACCTCGGCGGCTACGCCGGCATCTGAGGCAAGCCTGTGAGCGTTTCGCCCCGCTCGATGAAACCAATCAATTAAGAATAAGGAATACCTGTGCGTCTACTGCTTCTTTCCACCGCCCTGCTGCTCGCCGCGACAAACAGCGCCCATGCCGATACAGGCAGCGGCGATTGCAGTCAGGGCTTTTTTTCACGTCTCGCGGCAGCCTATCGTGAGGACGCCAATCCCGCGCCGGCTGACCCGAATGCGCCGGCACCGGCGCGGCGCGCAATGGATTCGCCGTTCTCCTCGCCGCCGTTTCCCTCCGCCGAATGGCAGCTCGGCGGCGTCGCTTATCCGATCGGTGTACCTAACGAGAACTCACAATATCCGCTGGAAAAGGCGCTCGCGTGCACCGACCTCGGCCAGTGGATGCAGAAGAACCGTATCGAGGTCTACGGCTGGATCAACCCTTCGGTGAATCTGAGTTCGTCGAGCCATACGAACTATCCGCTTTCGTATGCGTCGCGCCCGAATCGCGTCGAATTCAACCAGTTCCTGTTCCGCATCGAGCGTATTCCCGACACGGTGCAGACCGACCACATCGATTGGGGCTTCCACTTCGACAACCTGTACGGCTACGACTATCACTACACCACGATGAAGGGCATATTCAGCAATCAATTGCTCAATAACCCGAATCCGAATCAGCCGCTTAACGGCAAGATCTACGGTTATGACCCGATGCTGTTCTACGGAGACATTTATATTCCGTGGGTCGCCCAAGGCATGGACGTGCGCATCGGCCGTTGGCTGTCGCTGCCGGACATCGAAGCGCAGTTTTCGCCGAACAACTATCTGCTGACCCATTCGATTCTGTACACGGTCGATCCTTACACGCAGATGGGCGTGATGACGACCACCAAACTGAGCGATCAGTGGACGGTCCAGCTCGGCCTCAACGGCAGCAACGACGTGGCCCTGTGGAATCCGTCGGCGCGCCTGTCACTGCAGGCCTGCGTGCGCTGGGTGTCGGCCGACAACAACGACATGATCTATCCCTGCGTCAACAACTGGAACAAGTCGGACTACAACTACAACAACATCCAGATGTTCGTCGTCACCTGGGGGCATCGCTTCACCCCGAATGTGCACACTCTGACCGAGGTGTATCGCATCTACGGACGCAACATCCCAGGCTACGGTCCCGGCGCCACGCCGGGCGTCGCCGGTTCGTCGCCCTACCCGGGCAATGCCGGCGCCTTCGGCATCGTCAACTACCTCAACGTCGAACTCGATCCGGCCAATATGATCTCGTTCCGCAACGAGTGGTACAACGACGAAAAGGGCCAGCGCACCGGTTTTCCGACCCACTACACGAGCCACACCCTCGGCATGACGCACTGGGTGTCGCCTGATCTCGAGCTGCGTCCGGAGTTGCGCTACGAGCATTCTTACGACGTCCCGGCCTACGACGGTGGACGCAAGAACAGCCAGACCACGCTTCTGCTCGACGCGATCCTGCATTTCTAATTTGTAAGGCCAATGTCCTACGGTGCTCTCATGAAAACGCTATTCCGCCCCGCTCTGACCCTGCTGCTCGTCCTCACTCTCGTCACCGGCGTGCTCTATCCGCTGATCGTCACCGGCATCGCACAGGTATTGTTCGGCAATGCCGCCAACGGCAGCCTGATCATGCGCGACGGCAAGGCGCTCGGGTCGAGCCTGATCGGCCAATCGTTCAACGATCCGAAGTATTTCTGGGGCCGGCCTTCGGCAACGACGCCGTTTGCGAACAATTCGGCGTCTTCGACCGGTTCGAATCTTGGGCCGACCAACTCGGCGTTGACTGACGCGGCCAAGCAGCGCATCGATGCGCTGCATGCGGCCGATCCCGGCAACACCGCGCCGGTGCCGGTCGATCTGGCCGCCGCATCGGGCTCGGGCCTCGATCCGGAAATCTCGCCGGCCGCGGCCCAGTATCAGCTAGCGCGCGTGGCCCGCGTGCGCGGGCGTACCGAAGCCGATGTCGCCAAGTTGATTGCCCAAGCCACGGAAGGCCGGCAGTTGGGCATCCTCGGCGAGCCACGCGTCAACGTACTGCGCCTGAATCTGCTACTCGACGGCAAGCTGTGACAGGAGCGTGGCAATGCATGCCTTGCAAGTCCTCGGCACCCTCGCTGTCATCGCCGCTTTTGCCAGTTGCGCTTTCGACAACGGTTCTCTGCGTTGGGCGCTCGTCGCTCTCGTCGTGTGCGCCGTCGGCACCGTCATCGAATTCGCACTCGGCGCGTGGCCGCTCGGTCTCGCGGCCGGTGCGCTCAGCATCGTTGCCGGTTGCCGTGGGTGGCGGCGTTTGATTCAACGACGTATCGACGCGCGCGCCCTGCTCGCCTCGAATCCACCGCAGAATCTGCATCCGCATGTATGAGCCCGCACGAACCTTGACCAGTACCGAGAGCACGCAGCGTCCATTTTGACGTGGCTTGGCAACACTGCCGTTCGCCACGGGCGAGAGGCATCTGAGAGTCGCAGCTACCACTCTTTTTACGAGGCCGCACTCAGCGGCAGCTCGAACACCGATATTGCGACGATCGGGCTGCGCCAAAGAATTTGGCCACAAGCCTGATCAGGCAGCTCTCGCGAATGACGCGTAGCGTCCAGACGTGAACGTCCGCCCCGAGCGGGCGTCTTATTTCTTTTCTTTACTCAAAATTTATCCCATACCCCAAATTTTGCGTACAAATTTTATAAGCAAAGAAATAAAATAATCGCCTCAAAAAATCTCTTACCTTCATGAAACCCAATATCAAAAACGCATTTCTCAAATTAACGATTTCGACAGTGACGTCCCTATCGCTTTTTTCCATTTCACATGCGGACGAAGAAAAATTTGGCCGCGTTCGAGACAGGCAAAACGATGTCATTCACGTCTGTTTCCACGAAAACGCAAGGTTGCTGGTCGGCGATGCTTTTTCCCTTGAGCGCAACACGGTCGGCACACATCCCAAGGGAGAAACGATGATTCGCCCGGAAGAAGTCGGGACGATCCGGATCACCGCCGCCACTTCGGAAAAATGCGCCGCAGCGCAACTGCTCAATGGCACGGTTCAAGAATCGGATTGGGTTATTCGGCCGCGATAGCTCGGCAGAGGGGTGCCAAGACCCCTCGATGCTTTCGTCCAAGTGAGAGATTCGAGGCCAGCTTGAAATTCTGCCCGCAGCGCAGCCTCCGGGGCGATGCGGGCGACCGACGGAGCGCGCGGACAAACGCGTGTATCGCGTTGCGGAAGCGCCGAGCCCGGCCACACCAGCGCGGCTCGCGTCCCGCCAGCCCGACGTGCCCGGCAAACCGCGGGGCAGTGCGCTGCGCCTGAACCCGCTGCTCGACGGCAAGGGCTGAGCGCGGTGCTTACACATCCTAAAATGTGGCGCAGTCGACACTCCAAAAGCCCTGCGCCGACGTATCATCGGCGCCTGTCTCAGGGGGACTCGCTCGTGGAAAAAATTCGCCAAGCTTTGTTGGTGTTCGTTTTGCTGTGCGCCGCGTCGACGGCGTCGGCTCAAGTCGTCGTGCCGGCAGGCGGCTCGCTCGCCCTAGGCGGCGGCAGCCTCAATCTTTCCGGTTCCAGCCTGCAGATCAGCGGACTGCTCTCGCTGGCCGGCGGCAGTCTGGCCAACGTAGCCAACCTGATCATCGGCGCGGGCGGCACACTCGATGCCGGCAGCGGACAGATCACCGTGAAAGGCGACTGGTCGAACTCCGGCAATTTCCTCGCCGGCAGTAGTTCGGTCAACTTCGTCGATGGCGTGGCTTCGTCGCAAATCCTCGGCAATACGGGCTTCGCCAACGTGAGCTTCCTCAGCGCGACGGGCAAGAGCTATCTCTTCGCGGCGGGCACCACGCAGACGATCGCCGGCCTGCTGACCATCGGCGGCGTCGCCGGCTTGCCGATCCAGTTCCGCAGCACGGCCGCCGGACAAGCCGCGAACATCAACCTACTCTCGGGCGGTTCGCAAAGTATTACTCACGTCGGTGTTTCCGACGTGCACGCGGTCGGCCAGCAGCTCGCGCCGAATCAGACCAACGAAGGCGGCAGCGGCAATGCCACCGGATGGTTCGCTGCGGTGATCAACAACACCGCCATACCCGCAAACGCGCTGTCGCCGCTCGGCATGCTCTTGTTCGGACTGGCGATGCTCGCCGGTGCCGGCCTCGCGCGCCGGCCCGGCCTGAAAGCCTAGAACGACGCTCAAGGCGGTTTCGACAGGAGCGTCACCCTGCGCAATTCCGCCTTGCGCCTTTCACCGCTGAATTTTCCGTCGCCGGCATCGAGACTGCCGGCGATATCGCAGTGAAACCGCCCGCAGGCGGCGATTTGGTTTGGTAATCGTCAACGGCAATTTCGTATAGCGCCGACACCCCGGTTTGCCCGTACATCCTTCTCCGCCGGATATCGATCGAGACCGTCCATGAACACACTTTCTCTGCGCCAGTCGCTGCTCAGCGTCGCCATCGCCGCGACCTTGCCTTTCACTTGCGCATCCGCCCAGGACGTCACTGTCACGCCGCCGAGCGGCGGCGGTTTCGTCGTCAAGGACAGCAGCGGCAACGCGATCCGCCTTCGCGTCGACGCAAGCGGCAACCTGATCCTGCCCGGCCTCGGCGCTTCCACCCAGCAAGGCGCCCTGGTCTGCTTCAACACGGCCACCGGCACGCTCGGCCCC
Source organism: Rudaea sp. 3F27F6 (assembly GCF_005503555.1). Classification (GTDB taxonomy): domain Bacteria; phylum Pseudomonadota; class Gammaproteobacteria; order Xanthomonadales; family Rhodanobacteraceae; genus Rudaea. The sequence continues at coordinate 233,626 of NZ_SCNG01000005.1, read as the reverse complement.
TGCGTGCCGGGTACCGGAACGGGCAACGGTCCGGCCGGACCAACCGGGCCGATGGGCGTCACCGGACCGACCGGCCCAACGGGCGTTACCGGCGCGACCGGCGCAGGCGTAACCGGAGCGACCGGTGCCGTCGGCGCAACGGGCCCGACCGGGCCCGGAGGAACCGGCAGCATTGGCCCGACCGGCCCGACGGGTGCCGTCGGCACCGCCGGCGCAACAGGCCCGATCGGACCCGTTGGCCCGACCGGACCCGGAGGAACCGGCAGCGTCGGTCCCACCGGCGCGACGGGCGCCGTCGGCGCCGCGGGAGCAACCGGCCCGATCGGATCCATAGGCCCCACCGGCCCGCAGGGGCAGCAGGGCGTTCAAGGGATCCAGGGCGCGACCGGTTCTACCGGTGCCACGGGCGCGACGGGCAGCGCGGGCCTGACCTATCTAGGTACCTGGGACAACGCGACGAGCTATGCAGTCAACTCGGTCGTGTCCTACAACGGATCGAGCTACGTCGCAGTCAACAGCAACCTCAACGTCGCCCCTGGTTCCGCCCCCACCGTCTGGTCGGTGCTTTCGGCACAGGGCGCAACCGGTGCGACCGGCGCCGGCTTGACCGGCGCAACAGGTCCGACCGGTGCCGTAGGCGCAAGCGGTGCTACCGGCGCGACCGGCGTCGCCGGTGCGACGGGAGCAACGGGTGCAGGTGCAACGGGTGCGACTGGCATCACCGGTCCGATAGGAGCGACGGGCCCCACAGGGCCGGCCGGACCGGCAGGTGCCACCGGACCGACCGGCGCCGTCGGTGCTGCCGGCGCGACGGGCGCGACCGGTGCCGGCTTCGCCAACGGCACGGCCGCAGGACAAATTTACGTGACCGGCACCACTCCTTTTTCGCCGCAGACCCCGGCGACCGTCACCGGCGACGTCACCCTGAGTTCGGCGGCGGTGACGACGCTCGGCACCGCGCAGGCCACGGGCAACCGCGTCGTCACCGCGCTCGGCAATGCGAACACGGGAACCATTCCGACCGCGCGGCTCGGCAGCAATTCGGGCGCGGGCGCCACGGCGTTCCTCAAGGCCAACGGCGCGTTCGCGGTTCCGACCGCCGCGTCGAGCAACGTCCTTTCCGCCAGCACCAACGAGATCAATTCCAGCACGACGATCGCCGATACGGACACTCACTCCTACTTCGGCGTCGGCACGGCCGGCCTCACGGTCACCTTGCCCACCTGCGTCATGGGCAAGCGCATCATTTTCTTCGTGCCGAACTCGGGAACGACCTTCGCTTCGCAGGGCGGTGCGCAAATAGTCCGGGCGGCGGCAGGCGGCAGCGGAACCTCGGTGCTGATTCCGACCACGCCGACGACGGCGCCGCCGACCGTCGCGTTCGCCGGCTTCTATCCGGCCGGAAGCACCGGTACTTGCCAGTGGTGGTACGCAATCAATCAGCTCTGAGCGAAACGCGGGCGCCGCGCGCGCCCGATCGTTCCAACGAAACCCTTTTCGGAGAACCGTGGCAATCGTGCACAATCCGCAGATGCGAATCTGCCTCTCGATGATCGTAAAGAACGAAGCCGCCGTGATCGAGCGCTGCCTGCGCTCGGTCCGGCCGCATATCCACGCCTGGGCGATCTCCGATACCGGATCGACCGACGGCACCCAGGACATCATCCGCCGCACGCTGGCCGATCTGCCCGGTGAGCTGATCGAACGACCCTGGGTCGATTTCTCCACCAATCGCAACGAGGCGCTCGACCTCGCGCGCAAGCACGGTGACTACGCCCTGGTCATCGACGCCGACGACACCATCGTCGCCTCGGACTTCGGCGAGCTGAGCGCCGACTGCTACGACATGGTCATTCAGTTCGGCGCGTTGACCTACAGCCAGCCGCATCTGGTCCGGCTCGACAAAGGTTTTTTCTATACCGGCGTCACCCACGAATACATCGACTGCGCTCAGACTTTCACCCGCGCCACCTTGAAGAACGCGTTCTATCGCATCGGCGACGACGGCGCGCGGCGCACGAGCGGACGCAAGTACGTCGAGGACGCGCGCATTCTGGAAAAAGCGCTGGCTGCCGATCCGGGCAACGCGCGCTACCAGTTCTATCTCGCCCAGAGCTATCGCGACGGCGGCATGATCGACAAATCGATCGCAGCCTATGCCAAGCGCGCAGCGATGCCGGGCTGGGACGAAGAGACTTACGTCGCAAAACTGCAGTTCGCCCTGCTCAAGGAGCGCAACGGAGCGAAGCACGCCGACATCGTCGAGGCCTATCTCGATGCTTACGATTTCCGCCCGACGCGCGCCGAAGCGCCTTGCGAACTCGCGCGCTACTGGCGCCTGCGTCAGCGCTACGTGCTCGCGCGCGACTTCGCGCGCATCGCCGCCGCGATCGTCCAGCCCGAAGATCGCCTGTTCATGGACCAGAGCATCTACGACTGGCGTGCGCGCGACGAGTTGTCGATCGCGCTGTACTGGTGCAACGATCGCGAAGAAAGCGCGCGCCTCTGCCGCGAACTGCTCGCCGATCCCCGTCTGCCGCGAAGTGAGCAAGACCGCGTAACGCGCAACCTCGCGTTCGCGCTGGCAAAGAACTGAGCGGCATTCGCGTCGGCGCGGTTCGGCAAAATCTTCAGTCCGCTTTCTCGGCGGCAGCGCATTTGCGCTCCCAGGCCAGCGCGGTGCTCGCGATCAGATCGAGATCGTCGCAGCGCGGCTGCCAGTCGAGCACGCGGCGGATTCTGCCGGCGTCGGCGATCAGGGATGGCGGATCGCCCGCCCGCGGCGGCAGCTCCCTGACCTCGAGTGCCGAGCCGGCCGCACGCTCGACTGCGCCGATCACTTCGCGCACCGAATAGCCGTGGCCGTAACCGCAGTTCAACGTGGTCGAAGCGCCGCCGTCGCGCAAATAGCGCAGGGCTTGCACATGCGCGAGGGCGAGATCGTGTACGTGGATGTAGTCGCGCACCCCGGTGCCGTCGGGGGTGGCGAGATCGGTGCCGAAAATCGATACGTGCGGGCGCTTGCCGACCGCGGCCTCACAGGCGACCTTCATCAATAGCGTGGCATTGCGCGTCGACTGGCCGATGCGTCCGTGCAGGTCGGCACCGGAAACGTTGAAATAACGCAGCGCGACATAGCGCGGGCCGCCGGCCGCGGCGAGGTCGCGCAGCATCCATTCGCTCATAAGCTTGGAGGCGCCGTAAGGATTGATCGGCGCGGTCGGCGTTTCCTCGCTCGCAACCCCGCTGGCCGGCATGCCGTATACGGCGGCCGTCGACGAAAAGACGAAGTGCGCAATGCCATGCGCCTGGCACGCGGCGAGCAGGCTGCGCGTCGCGCAGGTGTTGTTGGCGTAATAGCGCAGCGGATCGGCAACCGATTCGGGCACGACGGTGCGCGCGGCGAAGTGCATGACCGTGTCGATGCCGTGCGCGGAGAGGGTGCGCGCGACGAGCGCAGCATCGCCGACGTCGCCGACCACGAGTTCCGCGCCGAGCACGGCGGCGGCGAATCCTGTGCTCAGATCGTCGAGGACGACGACTTTCTCGCCGGCCTCGGCGAGCTGCAGCGCAACGTGACTGCCGATATAGCCCGCGCCGCCGGTGACGAGTATGGCTCCCCGCATATTGAATCTCGATCCAAATTCGACGATGGCGCGATTGTCCCAAATTCCGCGCGAGCCTACCGCAAACCGCAGCAACGGGCATCCGCATGCCGCGCACGACCGAATCGCCTGCCGTGCGTGTGCGACAATGCCGCATGGCTGCAAACCTGCCCGAACGCCGCACGCAAAACCAGCGGCTGGACCCCGACGAACTGCTCGCGCGCATGCGCCGCGAAGAAGCCCGCGCGCAACGCGGCCGGCTGAAAATTTTCTTCGGCGCCGCGCCCGGCGTCGGCAAGAGCTATGCGATGCTCGAAGCGGCGCGCAAGCTCAGAACGGAAAACGTCGACATCGTCGTAGGCTATGTCGAACTGCACGGCCGCGCCGATACCGAGAAACTTCTCGAAGGTCTCGAAGTACTGCCGCCGCAGCAGCTCGAACACCGCGGCGTGGTGCTGACCGAGTTCGACGTCGACGCGGCACTGCGGCGCCATCCGCGCGTGGTCTGCGTCGACGAACTCGCACACAGCAACCATGCCGGCGCGCGCCATCCCAAGCGCTGGATGGACGTCGAGGAACTGCTCGGCGCCGGCATCGACGTCTACACCACGGTCAACGTGCAGCACATCGAAAGCCTCAACGACGTGGTCGCGCAGATCACCGGCGTGCAGGTGCGCGAGACCGTGCCCGACCGCGTGTTCGACGCGGCCGACGAGGTCGAACTGGTCGACCTGCCGCCCGACGAATTGATCCAGCGCCTGCGCGAAGGCAAAGTCTACGCGACCGAGAAGACCGGCCAGGCGCTGACCTCGTTTTTCCGCAAAGGCAACTTGATCGCGCTGCGCGAACTCGCTTTGCGCACGACGGCCGATCGCGTCGATGCGGCGCTGCGCGCGTATCGCGAAGATCATGCGATCGCGGAAACCTGGGCCGCGGGCGAGCGCGTGCTCGTCTGCATCGGTCCCGACCCGCTGTCCGAACGCCTCGTGCGCGCCGCACGCCGGCTGGCGACCGCGCTGCACGCGGGCTGGATCGCGGTCTACGTCGAGACGCCGGCGCTCGCGCGCATGCCGCGCGCGGCGCGCGACCGCGTGCTGGCGAATTTGAAACTGGCCGAGACGCTCGGCGCGGAAACGGCGAATCTGTCGGGCGAATCGGTCGCCAACGAACTGATCGCCTACGCGCGCCGGCGCAACGTCAGCAAGATCATCATCGGCAAACCGAGCCGCAGCCGCTGGCGCGACCGGCTGCGGCCGTCCCTGGTCGACGAGATCGCGCGGCTCAGCGGCGTGATCGATGTTTACGTGATCTCCGGCGAGAAGAACGAAGACGCGCCGCAGCCGCAGCGCGCGCCGCGGCGTACGAGCCCGTGGTCGGCCTACGCGCGCAGCGCGGCGGTCGTCGCCGTGATCACGCTGATCTGCGAACTGCTCTACACGCATATCGAGCTGACCAATCTCGTCATGCTCTATCTGCTCGGCACCGTCTACGTCGCCGCGCGTATAGGCCGCGGGCCGTCTGCGCTCGCCGCCGTGCTCAGCGTATGCCTGTTCGATTTCCTGTTCGTGCCGCCGATCTACTCGTTCGCGGTTTCCGACGCGCAGTACCTGATCACCTTCGGCGTGATGCTCGCCACCGGCTTCGTCATCAGCCACTTCGCCGCGCGCGGAAAGCGTCAGGCCACCGTCGCGCGGGCGCGCGAACGACGCACGAACGAACTCTACGCTTTGAGCCGCGAGCTGGCCAAAGCGCGCAACGTCGACGACCTCGGCCGCATCGTGATCAAACACATCCTCGCCGACATCGACGGCGAAGCCGCCGTACTGCTGCCCGACGCCGACGGCCATCTGCTCGATCCGAGCCACTTCTGCACGCGCGGCGCCGTGGTCGCAAACGCGGCGCGCTACCCGGTGCCCGGCAACGATCTCGGCATCGCGCAGTGGGCCTACGATCACCGCCAGAAAGCCGGACGCAATACCGACACACTGGCCAACGGCGATGCGCTTTACCTGCCGCTCAACGCACTCAAGCGCTGCATCGGCGTGGTCGGACTGCGGCCGAAAGACCCGGCGCGGCTCGACGTGCCCGAACAGATGCAACTGATCGAATCCTTCGTCAGCCAGGCCGCGGTCGCGATGGAGCGCGTGCAGCTCGCCGAGACCGCGCAGGCGGCCGACGTCGAGATCGAATCGGAGAAAATGCGCAACGCCCTGCTCTCTTCGATCTCGCACGATTTCCGCACGCCGCTCGCGAGCATCGTCGGCGCCGCGTCGACCTTGCTCGACGAATCCGGCCAGCCGATCGAGGCACCGCAGCGCAAGGCGCTGCTGCGTACCGTGCTCGATGAGGCCAACCGCCTGCACCGCCTGGTCGGCAACCTGCTCGACCTGACCCGGCTGACCTCGGGCAAGCTGAGCCTGAAGCGCCAATGGGTGCCGCTCGAGGAAATCCTCGGCGCTGTGCTGCATCGCCTGCACGAAGCGCAGGGCGGACGCGAGATCAAGGTAGACCTGCCGGCCGACCTGCCACTGCTGCACGTCGACGAAGTGATGATCGAGCAGCTTTTGTTCAACCTGCTCGACAATGCGCAAAAGTACACTCCGGGCGGCAGTTCTATCGAAGTGAGCGCGGGCACGGCGCGCGACGAAATCGTCGTCAGCGTGCGCGACCACGGTCCGGGCCTGCCGGCCGGCGAAGAGACGCTGGTGTTCGAGAAATTCCACCGCGGCCGCGACGAAGCGGCGCAGAGCGGCTTCGGTCTCGGCCTCACCATCGCCAAGGCGATCGTCGAAGCGCACGGCGGCGACATCCGCGCGCGCAACTACTCGGCCGACCGCGGCGGCGGCGCCGAATTCACCTTCACTCTGCCGCTGATCTCGGAACCGCAAGGATGAACGCCGCTGCGCCGCGCGCCAACGTGCTCGTGATCGAGGACGATCCGCAGATCGCGCGCTTTCTCGCGACCGCGCTCGATGCACACGGATATGCCGTGCAGATCGCGACCAACGGTACCGAAGGCCTGCGCGAAGCGGCGCTGCGCCAGCCCGACATCACGATCGTCGACCTCGGCCTGCCGGATATTTCCGGGCTCGACGTGATCTCGCGGCTGCGCGAATGGTACGCGCGCCCGATCCTCGTGCTGTCGGCGCGCAATCGCGAGAGCGACAAAGTCGGCGCGCTCGACCTCGGCGCCGACGACTATCTGACCAAACCGTTCGGCATCGGCGAACTGCTCGCGCGCCTGCGCGTGGCCGAACGCCACCGCGCGCACAGCGAGCGCCCGGATACCGAGGCGCGCATCGAAGCGGGCGACCTGGTCATCGACCTCGCCGCGCACCGCGTCCAGCGCGGCGGCGCCGACGTGCATCTGACCCCGATCGAATATCGCCTGCTCGCCGCGCTCGCGCGCCACCGCGGCAAGGTCATGACTCATCGCCAGCTGCTTGCCGAGGTCTGGGGCGCAGCGCATGTCGAGTCGCCGCACTACCTGCGCATCTACATGCGCGCGCTGCGCCACAAGATCGAAACCGATCCCACGCAGCCGAAACATCTACTGACCGAGGTCGGCGTCGGTTATCGTCTTGCCGACGACTGAGAGAGGAAACCCGGATTCGCATGGATACTTTCGCCGCCGACCTTTGGCGCATCGCCGCGGTACTGTTGCTCGTGTTCGCCAACGGCTTTTTCGTCGCGGCGGAATTTTCCCTGGTGTCGATGCGCCGCAGCCGTGTCACCGAACTGGTCGAACTCGGGCGCATGAACGCGACCGCCCTGCATCGCGCCGTGGAACGCCTCGATGCTTATCTCGCCGCGACTCAGCTCGGCATCACCATCTCGTCGCTCGCGCTCGGCTGGATCGGCGAGCCGGCGCTCGCGCATCTGATCGAACCGCTGCTCGCGCCGCTCGGCGGCAGCGCGGCAGCGGCATCGCATGTGATCGCGGTCGCCATCGCCTTCGTCGTCATCACCGTGCTGCACATCGTCCTCGGCGAACTCGCGCCGAAGAGTCTGGCCTTGCAGCGCAGCGAACGCACGGCATTGCTTATCGTGCGTCCGCTCGCGGCGTTCCTGTTCGTGTTCCGTCCGGCGATCTACGTCCTCAACGGCCTCGGCAACGGCGTGCTGCGGCTGTTCGGCCTGCGCCCGGGCAGCGGCGAAGAAGGCGCGCTGCATTCGCCCGACGAGTTGCGCATGCTCGTCGCCGAGAGCAGCCGCGCCGGCCTGCTCCAGCACGCACAGCAGGAAGTGGTCGAGCGTACGTTCAATCTCGGCACGCGGCGCGCGCGCGACATCATGACGATCCGCCCGGACGTGGTCTGGATCGACGCGGACGATTCGCACGAGACGATCCTGCGCGAAGTGCGGGAGTGCCGCCACGAACAACTGCTGCTCTGCCGCGGCGGCATCGATGAAGTGCTCGGCGTGGTGCGCAAGCGCGACCTGCTCGACCAGTTGCTCGACGGCGCCGAACTTGCGCCGCAGGCGGTCATGCAGAAATCGCTCGTGGTGCACGAGGCGACGCCGATCTTCAAGGTCATCGAAGAGTTCCGCACGCGCCCCGTGTCGATGGCAATCGTGACCGACGAATACGGCACGCTCTGCGGCGTGGTCACGCGTGCCGACCTGCTCGAAGCGATCGCCGGCGACGACGAAGACCAGGAGAGCGAACCGGAAATCGTCGTCCGCGACGACGGCTCGTTCCTGATCGACGGGCTCGCCGCGGTGGCCGACGTGTTCGACCGCCTCGGCATCCGCCGCTGGCCGGAGATGCGCGATTTCAACACGCTCGCCGGCTTCGCCCTGCAGGATTTCGGCCGCATTCCGACGGCCGGCGACGCCTTCGTCTGGGAAGGCTGGCGCTTCGAGGTCACCGATATGGACGGCCATCGCATCGACAAGCTGCTCGCCACGCGCCTGCCCGAAGCGCGCGCGGCCGGCGGCGACGAGGGCGACGAACATAGCGGATAAGCGTTCGCCGGCGGGTCGATCCGCGAATTTGCGAATCGACGCGCCGGACGAAGACGGTGTTCCTTAGCCCGTCGCGAGCTGCAACCGTTCGAGGTCGGCGAGCAGGCCGGGACCGACGGGCTGCCAGCCGAGCCGCTTCCGCGTCAGCGCGCTGCTCGCCGGCATATCGCGCGCGGCAAACGCGGCAAGCCAGCCGAAGTAGGCCGCCGCCTTTTCCGCAGCGATGGATACCACCGGCACCTTCAATTGCCGGCCGACGACTTCGGCGATATCGCGGTTCGCTACGCCCTCTTCCGCGATGGCATGGTATTTCGCACCGCGCTGCGCTTTTTCGATCGCAAGCCGATAGACGCGTGCCGCATCGAGCAGATGCACCGCAGACCAGCGATTGCTGCCGTCGCCCACATAGGCGGCCTGTTGCTTCTCGCGGGCGATTGCAATCGTGTAGCTGACCAGACCCTGCCGAATCGTGTTGTGAACCTGGGGCAGGCGCACGACCGAAACATTCGCGCCGGCCGCAAGCGCGGCGTCGGCCCCTTCCTCGGAGGCCGCGCGCGGCACGACCGACGCAGGCAAATGCGGATCTTCCTCGGTGGCGGCGTGGCCGGGCGGTACGTCGAGGCCGGTGCCCGAAGTGACGATCAACGGGCGGTCGGAGCCGGCCAGCACTGAACCCAAGGCTTCGATCACGCGCCGATCGTCTTCGCAGTTCTGCGCGAATCTGGAAAAGTCGTGGTTGAACGCGGTGTGGATCACGCCGTCCGCTTCGGCTGCGCCGCGCTTGAGGCTGTCGATGTCTTCGAGCGAACCGCGATGCACTTCGGCCCCGGCCGCGATCAGCGCCGCAGCCGAAGCGTCGGAGCGCGCGAGGCCGAGCACCTCGTGCCCCGCGGAAATCAATTCATTGACGACGGCCGAGCCGACGAAACCGCTCGCACCGGTGACAAAAATACGCATGGTTATCTCCTGTCCGGAATGGACGGAGACTAATTTCGGCGCATAATGTATCGGGGTACAGTAGTGACGTTATACAGGTATAAAAACTAACAGGACGGGCATGTCTGCCATGCAAGACAACCAGTTCGGCGACTATCTCAAGGATCGCCGCGCGAAACTCGATCCGGCTTCGTTCGGCCTGCCCCTGCGGCGCCGGCGCACGCCCGGCCTGCGCCGCGAAGAGGTCGCGCAGCGCGCCCACGTCAGCGCGACCTGGTACACCTGGCTCGAACAAGGCCGTGGCGGCGCGCCCTCGGCCAATGTGCTCGACCGCATCGCCGGCGCGCTGATGCTGACTGATGCCGAACGCGAGCATCTGTTCCTGCTCGGCCTCGGCCGGCAGCCCGAAGTCCGCTACCGCGCGGCCGAAGGCGTCACGCCGCGCCTGCAACGCGTGCTCGACGCGCTGCCGTTCAGTCCGGCGATCGTCCGCACCGCGACCTGGGACGTCGTCGCGTGGAACCGTGCCGCCGTGGCGGTACTGACCGACTATGCGATGATCCCGCCGGAGCGGCGCAACATTCTGCGCATGATCTTCTGCGATCCGCGCGTCCGCGCCGTGCAATACGACTGGGAAAGCGTCGCGCGCTTCGTCGTCGGCACGTTCCGCGCTGATGCGGTGCGCGCAGGCGCATCGAAGGAAATCGAGGCGCTCATCGCCGACCTGAGCCGGCAAAGCCCCGAGTTCGCCGCGATGTGGCGCGAACGCGATGTGCGCACGCATGGCGAGGGCACGAAACAATTGCGCCATCCGGTTGTCGGCCCGATCGCCCTGGAGTTCTCGGGCTTCGCCGTCGACGGCCGGGCCGACCTGAACATGGTCATCTACAGTCCGGCAACGCCGGAGGACCAAGCGCGGATCGAAAGCCTGATCCGGGCGCTGCCGAAACCGGCGCGATAAACCGCGACAGACGGCGCCCGGACCGGGCGCGAACGCCGCACTTTGCCGCCGACAGGCGGCAAAAACCGCAAGTCACCCGGGGCGAGCCGGCCTGGGTGCACAAAAGGGGATCAAAACAGGTATAATCAGCGGGTTAAGCGACCCGCAACGACGACTCGCGTCTCCGTTGATCTTCCACCGAACGATCGGCGTCGCGTCAAACGACTTTCATCCGCCTTCGGCATCCTCGATCGGTTGCCGCGGGCGATTGCATTTTCGATCGCCCGAATCACTTCCAGTTTTCCAGTTCCAAACCTTCGAGTTCAAGACCATGGCCAGAACCAAAGACCTCAAGTTCTATCGCAACATCGGCATCATCGCGCACATCGACGCGGGCAAGACGACGACGACCGAGCGCGTGCTCTACTACACCGGCAAGAAGCACCAGATCGTCGACGTGCACGACACCAAGGACGGCAAGGGTTCGACCACGACCGACTACCTCGAACAGGAACGCAAGCGCGGCATCACGATTCAGTCCGCCGCGGTCTCGACCGAGTGGAAGGGCTACCAGATCAACGTCATCGACACCCCGGGACACGTCGACTTCACGATCGAAGTGAACCGTTCGCTGCGCGTGCTCGACGGTGCGGTCGTCGTGTTCGACGGCGTCGCCGGCGTGGAGCCGCAGACCGAGACCAACTGGCGCCTCGCCGACCAGTACCGCGTGCCGCGCATGTGCTACGTCAACAAGATGGACCGCATCGGCGCGAACTTCGGCCATTGCGTCAAGGGCATCCGCGAGCGCCTCGGCGCCAACGCCCTGCTCTGCCAGGTTCCGCTCGGCAGCCATGACGAATTCTGCGGCATGGTCGACCTCGTCGCCGGCGTCGGCTACAAGTGGGATTCGCACGACAAGGATTCGACCTGGGAAACGATTCCGCTCGACCAGGTCAAGGACAAGGTCAAGTTCGCCGCGACCGCCGACAACGAGTGGGTCGCGAACCTGCCGAAGCTGCGCCAGGACCTGCTCGAAAGCGCGCTCGCGATGAACGACGAAGCGTTCGAGAAGCTGCTCGAGACCGGCGAGTTCGACCCGGCCGTGCTCAAGGCCTGCATCCGCAAGGGCTGCATCGAAGGCAAGCTGGTGCCGGTGTTCTGCGGTTCGTCTTATCGCAACAAGGGCGTGCAGCAGTTGCTCGACGGCGTCATCGACTATCTGCCGGCCCCGGGTGAGAACGGCGGTATCGCGATGGTCGACGAAGACGGCAAGGCGATCGGCGTGCAGGAAGTGACCGACGACGCGCCGGCGCGCGCGCTCGCGTTCAAGGTCATCAACGACCAGTTCGGCACCCTCACCTTCGTGCGCGTCTATTCGGGCGTGATCAAGAAAGGCGACACCCTGCTCAACGTCACGCGCGACAAGAAAGAGCGCATCGGCCGCATCGTCGAAGTGCAGGCGAACGCGACCAAGGACATCGAAGAAGTCCGCGCCGGCGACATCTGCGCCTTCGTCTCGATGAAGGATACGGAAACGGGCGACTCGCTCAGCGATCCGTCGAAGCCCGCGCTGCTCGAGCGCATGCGCTTCCCGGACCCGGTGATCTCGGTCTCGGTTGAACCGAAGAGCCGCAACGACATCGACAAGATGTCGACCGCGCTCTACAAGATGGCCAAGGCCGACCCGTCGCTGCGTCTGCAGGTCGATCCGGCCACCGGCCAGACCGTGCTCAAGGGCATGGGCGAACTGCATCTCGAAGTCACGATCGACCGCATGCGCACCGAGCTCGGCGTCGAGGCGGTCATGGGCAAGCCGAAGGTCAGCTTCAAGGAGAAGTTCGGCCAGGCGGTCGAGCACATCTACACGCACAAGAAGCAGTCCGGCGGTTCGGGCCAGTTCGCCGAAGTGAAGGTCCGCTTCGAGCCGACCGAGCCGGGCACGGGCGTCGAGTTCGTTGACGAAATCGTCGGCGGCCGCATCCCGCGCGAATACATCCCGTCGGTCGACTTCGCCGTCAAGACCGAGTCGAAGAAGGGCCAGATCGCCGGCTACGAAGTCGTCGACTTCAAGTTCACCCTGCTCGACGGCAAGTACCATGACGTCGACTCGTCCGCACTCGCGTTCGAAATCGCCGGCAAGGCCTGCTTCCGCGAAGCGCACAAGATGTCCAAGCCGAAGCTGCTCGAGCCGATGATGAAGATCGAAGTCGTGACCGAAGCCGAGTTCCTCGGCGACGTGATCGGCGACATCAACCGCCGCCGCGGCCAGGTCAGCGACCAGGGCCAGAAGGGTCCGCAGGCGTTCGTCCAGGGCTTCGTGCCGCTGGTCGAAATGTTCGGCTACATCAACTACCTGCGCTCGGCAACGCGCGGCCGCGGCAACTTCACGATGGAGTTCGACCACTACTCCGAAGTGCCGGCCAGCATGGTCGACAAGCTGATGGAAGACGAGAAGAAGGACAACAAGGCCGCCTAAACCACGGCCGAGTTAGAAAGAAAGGCCGGGCCCCGCTCGGCCTTTCTTTTGTCCGCTGTTTGCACCGCTTCGAATCCGGGGCACGGCAAACGCGGGCGGCGCTGATAAAATACGCACACCAGACTATACGCAGGAATTCTTATGGGCAGAGGCCCCAGCATCGAAGGCCGCAAGAACGCCGAAGACGCGCGTCGCGGCAAGATTTTCACCAAGCTCATTCGCGAGATCACGATCGCCGCACGCCAGGGCGCCGACCCCGCCAGCAACGCGCGCCTGCGCGCCGGCATCGACAAGGCGAAAGCGGTCAGCATGCCGAGCGACACGATCGAGCGCGCACTCAAACGCGCGAGCGGCGCCGACGCCGCCGACATGCACGAGCTGCGCTACGAGGGTTACGGCCCCGGCGGCATCGCGATCATCATCGACTGCATGACCGACAACCAGCAGCGCACCGTCGCCGACGTGCGCAGCTCGCTCACCAAGCACGGCGGCAACCTTGGCACGTCGGGCTCGGTCGCCTTCCAGTTCAAGCATCAGGGCGAGCTCGTTTTCGCCACGCCTGACGCGGCAAGCGAGGAAAAAGTCCTCGAAGTCGCACTCGAAGCCGGCGCCGACGATGTGCAGGCGGAGAACGGTCAAAGCACCGTGCTGTGCACGCCGGAGAACTACGAGGCCGTGAAGAAGGCACTCGTCGCAGCGAAGCTCGAACCCACGCGCGCCGACGTGGTCTGGCGTCCGGAAAACCGCGTCAAGGTCGAGGGCGAAACCGAAGAAACCCTGCGCGACCTGCTCGATCGCCTCGAAGAACTCGACGACGTGCAGGAGGTTTATCACAACGCCGCGATCGACGACGCCTGATCGCCGGGCGCAAACGCGGGATCGAATCGGTCGACGGCACGAACATCTTGCAGCATCGATCGACGGCAAGCAGGTCAGTTGAGCAGACGCAATTCGCCAGCGTCCAAGTCAGTCTGATGAAACAAGGGCCGCAGCGGCTTCCGCTTGCGGCCCTTTCGTTTTTCAGACGGCAGTCCCGATACGTGGAAATCTGCTGCGCGCCCGCGACCTTTCTCGCTGACACAATCTTGCGACTTTTCCGATACGTCCCTGTCGTCATCCGCCGATACATTCGCTCCGCCGCAGTGCCGTCAAAAAAACGGCTTGCGGCAGGTCTTCGCGCGCCAAGGGGGGCTCGCGAAATTGATGTATCGCAACGTTACCAGGAGAAATTCATGTACGTTTCGAAGACGACCAAGAAAAACCCGCTCGCGATCGCAGCGGCCTCATTCGCCGTGTACGCGGGCGCGCTATGCGCCAGCTTGAGTCTCAGCTCGACGGCACTCGCTTGGAATGTCTCACCGGGTGGAACGGTGTCGTTCGCCGCGCCAGTCACGCTGAGCACGACGGCACCTCCCTATGCGACAACGGGAGTCAACTGCACCCTGTCGATGCAAGGCTCCTTTGCTCCGAGCACCGGCGAACTGACGATCACGTCGGCTGCGCTCAACTCCAACTGCCAGTACGCGAACGGATCGGCAACGGAAGGGATCAGGGTAGATGCCAATCAATTTCCGATCGGCCCCATGCCATTGGAATGGGACGGAAGCGCGAACACTCTGAGCCTGAACTTCGTTTTCGGTTTCGTTTTCTGGCAGAAGCTCGGGTTCGGCCCCGCTCCGGCCGCGTCCACCTGCACCTTCAACGCGAATCTCATCTGGAACAACACGCAGAACATCAGCAGCTCGCCGCCCTCGAACCAGGCTCAGATCAGCGGCGGCTACGGCACCGCCACCAACGGACATGGACCGACCTACGATTGCTCCATAAGCGGCACGTTCACCATCACGCCGTCGCAATCCATCATCTATTGAAAGTAGTCGCGTGATGCCGCCCCGGTGACCATACTCAATCGACGTCGATCCAAGAGTGTGGCCCGCCGGGGCTCTCCGCACGTAAAGCAACTTCAAGAAGATTCGCGGTAGATTTTGGCGAACCTAAATCAACGATTCGCTTGTTCGTATCGCAGATTGGCAAACAGCCAATTGCTGTAACGCTCGACGACGACCGAACCTATCGGCCGGTTCGCGCTTATGCCGAGGAATTCCGGGACACCGGACGGCATACCTGTCAGCCCTTGCGGGAATATCAACGTCGAATAGATCAATTGCCCCGCGGGATTGAATACCGTCATGTTCACGGGTGCGGGCGTACCGCCAGCGCTGTCGCAACCGAAGCATTGAATGTCCATGCCAATGGCATTGGCGCCCCCGCGAATCTTGATCTGCGCAACAAAGTTGGAGATAACAAAACTGCTCGACTGAGTTTGCGCTCCAAACCAAAAGCTGGCCGGAAGTCCAACCAGCTGATCGACCACTTTCGGGCCTGTCGCCGGTGCAACATTCCCAAAGACCCGGACGGGACCGGCGCCGAATGGCGCCGAACTTCCAATTAAATTGTCAAAATTAGCGCGAGATGCTTGCGGATACACGGCATCGAAAGCGACGCGATCCGAAAATACGGTCACTGCGAGGGGCGTGCTCGACGCCGAATTCTCGGTACTCTCATCGGCGGTTGCGCCAACGCCGGCGCTGATCTCCTGTGCAAAGATGGGGTGGGCGAAGGCGAGACTGGTTAAAACCGCAAATAACGCTGTCAAACGCATAGCTCTCTCCGATATCGATATTGTTTCAAACGGCCGAGGCCGGTGAGCTTTGATATCGCCCCCCGCGTCGGCAACGATACGACTCATGGTTCAGAGAGGAAGTTCCGTTGCCATTTTATGGCAGCGCCAGATCCACAGCTCGGTTCCCGCCCCATCCAACTCTTCGTCGTTCGGCAGCCGGAATGGCAGCAAGATGCTTAAGTGGCACGCGAATGCTGCAAACTGCACCGCGCGGTGAGAGTGCCTCAAGCAGAATCCGCCCCTCGCTGCCGTAGAGCTCGGCCAGACGCAAACGCGAATTGGACAAGCCGATGCCGCGCCGGAACGGATCCTTCGATGTGCCAGCTACCGTGCTGTTTCGGTTCCGCACATCGATGCAAAGATACCCAGTGACACTACTGCAAGAGATTTCTACGCAGTCGTCGCCAATGTGTTTTCCGATGCCATGGCCAATGGCGTTCTCAACGATCGGCTGCAGAATCAGGCTCGGAACAGCGTACTGCATCAACTCCGGAGCAACGTCGACGCGCGCGGTCAGGCGATCCTTGAAACGCACGCACTGAATGCCGAGATAGAGCTCGATCAGATCCAGTTCTTCTTGCAGCGTAATTTCCTGGCGATCATCGTCGAGGTAGGTACGTAACAGTTCCGCAAGACGAAGCAGCATATCCTCAGTAGCAGTTGCATCTTCCCGGCTCAGCGTTGCGGCAGTGTGCAATGCGTTGAACAGAAAATGGGGATGCAATTGCATCTTAAGCAATTGCAAGTGCGATTGAGCAAGCTGGGTTTGAAGGTGGCTCGCTTGTAGCTCTCGGCGCACCTTTTCACGATGCAGCCAAACCGCTTGCCGTGTCAGCACTAGCACCCAGTAGGCCAGAAACCCCGCCTCGCCATGTTTTGAGACAAACTCATCGAGTTGCGGGCGAATTTCAGGCTCTCCGGGCTCAACGAAGAGAGAGAGAAACGTTGCCGCCATCACCGCAAGCACCGTAAACCCGACGCTCATGACAAGATGGAAGCAAAAATTGCGCAAGCGATGAGGCGATTCGATCGGCTTAAGCGCAGACAGCCAGTACGCAAGAGGCCCCAAGGCAAACAGCGTCGACCACTCGACCGCGGCCCAGCGAATATAGTCTGTGGGAGCCCAGACGTGACGGTGCAAATAGACATCAAAAATGTACCATAAGAGCGCGAACACGCCGCATGCGATCATCCACAACGCCACATAAGCGAGCGCACGCATAAAAATTTCGGGCGGATGCACCCTGTCTGCACACATGAACAATTCCAAATCCGAGAATGCGTGGGCATGCTACGCGTACGATCGGAAATTCGAAAGAAATCGCGGAACGAATTGCGATTTGTCGACTTGCAGCTACGATTCGTCTCATCTTCGGGCGCAAGATTCGTCGTTGCACATAGGAGAATCTGCGCGAGCAACTCTTGAGCAAGTAAGCAACACACGACGAAGATGCGCGATTATACGGACTGCTCGGCGCCGGTCTTTTCATCGCGTCAGTTGTTGCTGTTGAAATACTTCAGCCGTGGCGTTCGACGTCACCGTGGCTTGGCGCCATGAACGCCTTTCTAGTTGGCCTAGCGGCCGGTGAAATATCTCGGGCCTTTCGTGGCGGCTCTAGGAACGAGCCAGTCTAGCCGTTTCCCAAAACACCAAGCGGGCGGCGAGGACGCTCAGCTTCGCCGGTGCGCTTTGCCCTATCGTTGATAACACAATCCGGATCGAGGGTACCGGAACAGGCCAACCAAGTCAGGCAAGTGGCGCGAGGTTGCGCCGAACGCTGCGGCTAAGTCTGCCCTGCGCCG
Source organism: Rudaea sp. 3F27F6 (assembly GCF_005503555.1). Lineage (GTDB taxonomy): Bacteria > Pseudomonadota > Gammaproteobacteria > Xanthomonadales > Rhodanobacteraceae > Rudaea. Next base: position 216,215 of record NZ_SCNG01000005.1, on the reverse strand, counting down.
CCTCGGAGACGATAGAATATCGCCATGTAGCAAGGATGCTCCGACTCGCGCGTTTGCGGGTGCGGCGAAGAAGGTAGGTATCCGCGGGAATCTACACATCCTCCGTCATACGTTTTGCTCGCATCTCCTGATGCATCGGGTGTCGCTGCGAACTGCCCAGGCCCTAGCCGGCCATTCGAACTTTGCGATTACCGAGCAGTATGCGCACTTTGCAACGCAGGACAAGACAGAAGTGGCAGATAAGATACGGCTGTAGAACTAGCGCAAAACCAGCACAGCAGTATACTTGAAAATATTTTAACTCGTTGTTTTGTAAAACAAGGCCCCGTAGCTCAGCTGGATAGAGCGTCCCCCTCCTAAGGGAATATCTCGCTCACCACGCATATATAAATCAATAAGTTACGTTTTCTACCATGCACTAAATCGCACGGTTTTGGTCACAAATGGTCACAGTGCCAAAATCTGCAAGTGAATCCCTGTCGCAACCCCTGCGACCTACCCCGCTACACTGCCGGCATGCGCGGCGACAAGACAGCGATTGAGCAGTTGACTTACGGTCCCATCGGGATGAGCGTCACCTGGGGTGCATGGCTCGATGGCAAGCAAATCACGCAAATGAACGGATGCCCCGGAGGCTATGCCGTTCGTTGGCTTTGGCTGGATTGGCAAGACCCGCATGCCACGACAATACATGCTGACCGAGACGCCGCGATCGAGTACATCCGGCTATGGGTCAGCGGCTTGGATATTGATCCTGGCGACATCGAAGGCTGCGAACTTAGCTCGCTCGACGATTTGCCAGCGGCCTGATTTCCCTACGTAGCGACGCATGCAGCTGGCACATGGAGATCGGACCAAACCGCTATGGTCCGTTCAAGGCTTACATCGGAGCACGAAGATACGCGTACAAATGGTATAGCGGCCTGGACATCGTGCCGCTCGAAGAAATAGCATTATCGAGGAAGTAGAGCTCGCCCACCCTAGGCATTTTCGGCCTGCCCACACTCAATTTTTGAGGGATACAGGTTTGCCAGCTCGAGCAACCGAGTGCCCTATATGGTCGCGAGAGTTTGATGCGCCGGATCAGTGACCAATTCCACTGTAATCCGCCACCTTGCTTCGGAACGGCTCCATTCCCCGTCGCCCTTACGCCAGGCCATGCGCACGACATATTTTCCTTCGGTCGGCGGCAGCACGAACCCCGTCTGCTTGATACGCGCGGTGCCGCTTTCAGCGACATCAACAGTATGTTCTGTTCCTGTCGCGACAAGGTTTTCGTCTGTCGACCAAATTTCGAGGCGGAATGTCGTCTTCCCCTTGTCCTCGTCGTCAAATTCCCAGTACGAATGGGTCTCGAGCTGCATGCGCTCGTTAAGTTTCAGAACGCGCAAACTCTCAACGACGTTTACAAACGTCCACATCCCTGATTCGGCGCTCAGAATCGATGAAACGCACAGCAAAACGGTATTACAACGGATACTCATAGAATTAATCGGCGTAACAAAATCGAACCGCATCACCGCGATTTCGCGCTGACGGCTGAGGAGGACGAGCCGCCGTAAGCATGCTGAAGGTACGCCCGATAGCTTGAAAAGTCATGGCCGTATCTGTAGCCACCCTCACAAATTGCTGCAAATCTGCGACTTCCCCGAAAAGCCGAGTACTTAACATTTCGTTCGCAAATGCTATCTCAGATACTTTTCCGCTAGATATTCGTTCGGAAACTACTTTTACAGCCTCTCTCTCCGAGCGATTCATTCGATACCAGAGCACATCAAGAACCGCCATGAGGTCGTCCTCACGATCTTCGTTCGCGTCCCTGCGCGCTAGGAACACTTGCGCAAGGGTCTGGAAATATTCAGTCGATATGGACATGAGTCCATCGCTCCCGCGTTGCGTGAATCGCTCGTTCGTATGCCAAAAATGGGCATGATTGCCGCGGCGCGATCACAAAATGGTATGGATCTGTGCCATTAAGATCATCTAGGTAGGCTTCAAGTTCCTCACCCAAGTGTTCTTCCTGAATGGAAAACACCGGATATGTACCTGTCCCACCTAGTGTTTTTGGTCGTCGATGATCAGGCAAGTGCCGTGGATTCTCAGCGGCAACTGACATTCCTCCTGATCGCGGTTTTACAACCCCATCAACAATTTCCACATCAGCCGGTTCAGCAACGCGCACGCCCAATAACGCGCCGGATTGCCCAATTCTTGGAAATTGATCGGCATCAGCGCGCATCGCGCGAAAATATCTCATTCCCCTTGCCTATCCCCTAGAAACACGCGTTCTAGGCACCACGGCGTGCCATCCTCCCAGGAATCTTGGCACAGCTTTTCGGGGAATGTCCATAGACCCTCTCTACTGTGCGCTCGCCCCTACCCCGACTTCTTCACGCAGTCGCGGTGCATCCTATCTCTGCACCGGAAGCAGCGCCGCGCGAGCGGACGGCATGGACGCTTAGCTTTGCCGGGGCACTCAAACGTATTGCGGTATGCTGAGTCCTTCGCGGCGGCGGCCGCTTATCTCAGGCGTTAGGCATCTATGGGCAGTCCGCAGGAAGAATCCTGGTGGCTCGACAGTAGCAACGATTCCGTTATGTGGGCGCGTCTTCGAGTGTTCACTGACGGGGGGGCTGAAGTCCTCGACCTTGACGGAAAGCGCCACCACTTTGCTTCAAAGCGAGACGCGGTGCTTTGGCTCCAAGAAGATGAATATTTGGCGTACCGAGACGCCATAGCAGAAGGGGAAATTCCAAGTACGGTTCTGCCGCCTGAGGCCTCAACTGAGGCTGAGCTTGTGCGCAAAATGGTTCTCCGCCTGCAGTCTGATGCCTAACTATTCGCTCAAGCGGACCGCTGCGATGGGTTGCGGTATCCTGACACTCCCGGCTTAGGAACGTCTTGGCTTCCCCGTTCGACCGCACAGCAGGACAGGTGCACTATGAATTCCCCATGGCTGACGTTCAGTGCTGCTCTGACTGTCGCGCTCGCTATTTACTACTTTCTCGGCCGGCTCAATTTGAGCAGTTGGGTACACGGGCTGCTCGGCGCCAGTCTCCTCATCGCATCGTTTTTCGCCATTAGTTATCTTCAACCTTGGCATGCGGTATCTCCGTGGCCAGGTTCCATCAATGCGTTTCTGGTGGGCTTGGCGGCCGGTGAGATATCTCGCGCCGTTCGTGGCAGTTCTAAGAATGAGGCCACGTAGTCATACGGTCTAGCAGGCGCTTTGCCGGTGCGCTCAATTGTATTGCGGTATGCTGGCGTTCCTCGCGGCAGCGGCCGCTTAGCTCAAGCGTTAGCTGCCATGAATAGCAATCAGCGCAGCCTGGAACTCCTTGAGAAGCATCTGGATCTGTTGCCGCTCGAGAAGCAAGGCATTGCGCGCTGGCTCTGTGAGGAATGGCGTGGTGGTGACAGCAAGCTACCCAGGCAGTTGCGTAATAGGGTCTGGAGGCATTTTAGCTATGACTTGTCACTCCCTAATGCACCTGACTGGCTGGTGCGAGAGCTATCCTTGAAGCTGCTAGCCGATAGCAAGATTGTGATCGCTCGTCGCAATCGCGTGGGTGCCAGCCGGCAGCTTCCGTCTGGCCCTCGTCGTCGGGGTGAGTCGCATCGCAGCTAACAATTCATTCAAGCCGACGCCGCTTCGCGGCGCGGCTCAATTCAGACGTTAGGTTGCATGGGTAGGCACTAATGAACTCACAAGCCATCCGAAGCACATTGACAAGCGCAATTTGGTTCTGGGAACGGGGTCGGATTTTTTACAATCTAGCGCTCTGCGCGGTGGTCTTGGGCATCTACACATTCAATTTGCCACATGCCAAACAGGTCTTGTCGCTCGATAGCCTGTTAACTCTGTTTGTGCTTGCTGTGCTCGCAAACGTGGCTTACTGCGCAGCTTATATCGTTGACATCGTGGCGCAATCTTCTGACTATCGTGCTGGTTGGCTCAAAACTCGTTGGGTCTTGCTCGTCGTTGGCATTTTGTTTGCCGCCGCCATCACGCAGTTCTGCGCTCGCGCAATATTTAGCATAGAAACTTAACTCTTCGTTCAAGCAGCCAAAAGGATATTTTGTTTTGGCGGTGCGTCTAGACATACTGAGTTACACCAGTAAGTGTGGGTGCCGTGTCCACAACTCGGCCATCTTGAACGAATACGCCTGCGCCGATTGCCCAAGTTTGTCCCGGAAGCGGTCGCGCGCAAATCGCGCCGCCGTCGGTCGTCGCCACCGTCAAGCTACCGTCCGCGTTGATCGAGGTGACGCTGCCCTTAATGTAGCGGGTCCCCGGTAGCGTTCCGGTCAACGCTCGCCAAAAATTCGCACGCGCGACTCCTTCGCCGCCGCCCGCGATTGCATTGCGGCCGCGCTCGCGTTGCACCGTTGCGTCGGTAATCAGAGCATCGACGATCTGCGGTAGCCGAGTAGTGCCGGCACGACCGTTTCGGATAATTGGCGAACTCACTCCAACCTGCTGCCCGCTGACGAGCACATAGTCGAAGATCGGATCAGCTGGGGGCGAATCGAGCTTGATGTCCTGCGCCACAACCAGCGCACTCGCACTGCCAGTATTGGACTGCATCTGCACATTGATTTGCACCGACGCCACCTGCCCCTTCCATCCGGAGGCAGCGACGAACTGTACGAGGTGAAGCGGCGAGATCAGGCCCGGCATATCCGTTGCCGTTGCCGGCCAGAGGGGAAGCCCTGCGATTTGATATGTCGCCGTGCCGCTCGTTTGGTCGACCGCGGTGAGCTGCGGCGTGAAGTCATCCAGCACGGTCTTGTCCGGCGACGTCGACGCCCAGTCCCATGGGTTTGTCGGCCAACGCGGCCGGATCTGCAGGACATCGTTGAACGGATGCGACTGAACGATCGCGCCCGCGGCAGAGGCTATTCTTTGGATTGCGCCGATCGGCGTTTGTTGCTGATAGGTCCATGTTCCACCCGGCACGAGCCAGTCGGTCGTACCGTAGTCCAGCGTGAAACCGCTGAACTGCAGTTCGTCGTTCATGAGCTGTTGTGCGGTTTTCTGTGCCGCCTGCGCGTAGTCGCGCGGCATCCGATAGGGCGCGTTGAGCAGCATCGTGCGGCTGTGGCCGGTCATAGTCACAACGTCGGCCGGGAACTTCGATTGCGTTTGCCAGGATTCGATGATCGCCGTCCAGATGTAGCCGTTGACGTTGACCTCGATGCTCTGCGGGCCGTTCGAGTCGGGCAACAGGTATGGCCTTGAGCGCAGGATCCGCGAGCGTGATGCTGACGGACCAAGCCACGTCGTCGACGCTTGACGCGAGCGTGATCGCGGAAACAGGAATGGGTGTGCGCTCGGGCAGACGCACCACGGCGGCAGAATTGAGCACGATGTATCTCCGGCGGCCGAGCGAAGCCGCATAGCAGGCAAAGGGGCCGATCGGCAGATAGAGCTGATCGCCTTTCGGCGGCGAATAAAGGCATTGGATCGGGAGCGCGAGTCGATCACCGCGCGGCGGTACGTAGTACGGCGCTGGCGGCACAACGGGCGGCACATCGATGCCCGGCGAGTGCGGCAGCCATGGCACGCGCGGCGCGTAGCCCCACGGCATGCATGTCCGCAGCGGCGTGCGCTGTCGCAGAGTCCAGGTCGAAGCCGCACTAGCCGCCGCGCGCGGCCGCACGAGGGATAGCGCGGACAGCTGACTTCCCACCGTCGGGCGCGCGATCCAGGACGCAGTTGTATCGGTACTCGGGAATTGGCGCGCGAGTTGCCACGCACTGGACGCCGCTGCGGCGATACGCACGTCCCTATTCCACGATGTTGCTCGTTCTACGGCTTCCCGAGGGCGCATACCCCAGATCGACCGCATGCCCGCCGCGACGCGCGCATCGCGCGCCCAAGGCATCAATGTCGAGATTGAGCAGCGCGCGGCTGTCTCCCAAGTCATCGATGGCTCCGCATTCGCTCGATCACGCATCGACCAGCCCGAGGCGAGTTCGATCGGCAGGCGCGACGTCGGCTGATACGGCATCTTTGTCTCGGTCGCGATGTAGCGCATCACAGGCGGCAACAATGCGATGGTCAAGGTCACCGTCGCCGTCGCCGTCGCCGTGCCGGCCGCGTTGCTCAAATCGTACGTAAACGAATCCGGCCCGGAATAGCCCGATGTCGGCGTATAGGAGAAGCTCCCATCCGAGTGGAGCGAGAGGATGCCGTGGATCGGCGCCGAATGGAGCGCGAGCGTAGCGCCGGCCGGCACATCGTTAGCGAGTACGCCCGGTGCCGGCACATTCAACGTGGTGCCCGCGAACAACGCGTAGGAGTCCGCGCGCGCGATCGGCAAGCCTGCGCCAGAATCGAAGTCGGCGAGCGGAAATGAAAGTTCGTTGCCTGTCGGCGCGGTGTAGCTGCGAGAGAACGGAAACGCCAGTTTGTCGCCGCCGGGAGGCGTGTAGGCCATCGCTCAGCTCGAGTACGGGACCGGGGTGATACGCGCGAGAATCTAATCGTTGTAGATGCGCTGATCGTCGCGCGCGATCGCCATGTATTCGCGACCCACGATGAGGCCATCGAACGCAGCGATACCGTCGATCGTCGACATGGTGCTTCGTACCCAGGCGCGCGATGCGTACTCGAAGAGATCGACCGTACGCTGCGCCGGCGCGCCATTGACGGTGACCGCCAACAACTCGCCGCCGACTAACCCCGGCGCGAGCAGAAAGCCGCGCGAGGGATCGCGCGGAGTCTGGGGAACCGGTGCGAGCTGTGCAAACGAATAGCCGCGGACGCGAACGTATGGCGACGGCGCCGAAGCCAGCGTGAGGAATTCGTTGGCCATGGTCTACCAGCTCAGCGATTGTTCTATGAGCACACCGCCGTGGGCTTTGCTGGAAGAACCCTTGTAGAGCGAGAACAGCGAGAGATTGCTGCCGCCCGGAAAGGCAAAGCTCGTGTTCTCGTTGTAGGCGGAATGCCCCGTCGACGAATCGAAATCGATCCCGCAATGAAACAGCGGAATGCTGATTCCGCGGAGCTTGCCCCGGACGACGTTGTTTCTCACCACGAGTGCCGGCATCACGTAGTTGTTTGCGCCGTTCAGTGACGGCGTGATCGGGTAGCCGTCGTCGCCGAAGATCGCGCCGTTTGCCGCAGTGATACCGAGCAAGCTGTGCGGCGAATAGCCTGACACGATGCCCGTATATTCGCGGCCAAGCGATAACCCGATGTCCGACGTCGACGTAAAACCGCCGTTGGCGAAAATTGGCTGAAAAGACCCCATCGGTCCGAGACAAAAATATCGGTACGCATCCGCAGTCGAGAACGAGGCAATATCGCCAGCGCCGGCCGTGAACGGATATATGTTGACGGCCGCTGCGGAATCGGGCTGCGCAATGCTGAAATAGAACGTCAACTCGTCCGCACATACATGCCACGTCGATGGCTTCGCCGTGGCAGCCGGCAAGCGATAGGCGAGATAGGAATTCGTCGGATTGGTCCCATCCGTCAGGCTCGACATGGACTGATAGACGGTGAGCTTTACAGGACCTGCCGATGAGGTGCCCGTTTCGTCGATCTGCACATAGCAGCCCGTGCCACCCGCGGCCGTCGAATTTTGGAAGACAGCAATGTTCCCGGAAGCCGCAAACGGCTCCGTCCATCCCGCCCCTGTTTTCGCGCTTCCACCGCTGCCATAGCCCGCGACGAGACAGGCGCGCAGAACCGCCGCGTAGCTGCCCTGCGTGCTGTTGATCGGCGGCGCGCCCGCGTCGCTGGATATGTAGTACCGCGTCGTCGTCATGTGGTTTTGCCTCCGCCGTAAACCTGGAATCGAATCTGATCGGTCGTCACCGTGATCGCCCCCTGCTGCGTGCAGCGCAGCAGCCATGTCGGATGCGTAGCGCTGATAGTGTTGAATCTGTAGATGTTGCCGGCTGCCCAGCCGCTGCCCCAGCCGCCTTGCTTGACTGTGAAATATGGCTTGCCGGAGACCGGGTTGTTCGGTGCGATATCGGCTGTAATCGGGAACTGGCCGAGATTGCCGGCGATCTCGCCGATGACGGACACCGAATTGACTGAGTAGAACTGGAACGCCCAGCGGTCTTGCGTCAATGAATCGTCCGCGACCTGGACCGGGTAGACGACCGAGTTGTATTGGGCGGTCGTGCCGGGTCCGACAGGTGCATCCTTGAACGTTCCGTCCCAGGTCTGTTGGGTGAAGGGATTCGTCACGCGCGCCTGCAGATCTCCGTAGTAGAGGCACGACGAGACGTAGCTGTCGCCGGCGCTGAACGCATGCGTCAACGGCGATTGGAGAGTGATCTCGCCGGTGATCTGCACGTCGGCCGCTGTATAGATATCTTCGATGCGGTGTCGGATCTGCACCGGCAGCGTGAACGCGCTCAAGTCGAGAGGATTCGCCCAGGTGACTGTGCCCGCGTCGAGGTCTGCCGTGTACCAGACGGGCAGAATGTCTTTCGGCGGATTCGACGAATCCGTGAGCGTCGCGAACGAAATTCGCGGGCGCCCGAGATTTGTCACCGCGCCGGCCGTCGGCGTGATGCCTGTGGTCTGCGTGTTGTGCACAACGATAATCTGGCCCGGCCGATAGCACTGCACTTTGCCGTTGCTCGGCAATCGGACTGGGTCGAGGCCAATAATCGCGGCGGCGAGTGGCACCGACTTGTAGATGACGTAGTTCGCGAAGACCTGCGAAGGATCAACGAGCACGTAGAAGCTCAGCGAGATATACCCGTTATCCCAGTTCACCGACCCAGTGAAATCGCCGCTGATTACGCCATTGATGTTGGCCGACGCATTCAGCACGGTCCCGTCGAGCTTGACTGCCCGCACGGTGAAATTGGCCGGCTGCAGCGGCGCGCCACGCGCGTGGAACACCGTGCTCATGATGCCGGTGCGCACGTATTGCGTGAGCAGCGAAACACATGCGAACGAATTGCTCCCGCCGCCGGCGGCGGTGAAGATTGCGGTGTTGCTCGCATAGTCGTACGTGCCCGCGGCGACGCCGACGTTCGTGGTCGGATCGATATCGCGATAGAGCTGACCGTTCCTGTCGACGTAGGTTTTGCTGCGGAAGTTCAGCCGCACCGAGCCGGGAACGGCCGGCCCCACGGCACCCGTCGCCAGCGAAATCGATGTCGTTGCCGGCGTGAACTGCTCAGATGTCGCGTTGACCGCACCGGCGACGCCGTAGCCGATCGACAGCGGCTCGCCGTTCTTCGACCACTGCTGCGCAGACGTGGTCCAGCCCGTCAGCACGCCGTCCGAATAGATCGGCGTGTTTCCGATGAAGTTGACGATCGAGCAGAAATTGACCGCCCCGGTCGAATAATCCACCGTGTTCGTACCTGCGAGCGGCTGCGTCGGATCGGTGAGCTTCTTGAATCCGCCGCTGCCGTCGTCGACGAATTGCGCGACAAAGTACGTGGATGACGTCGAGGTGCCGCGCATCGTCAAGTTCACTGATCCCGGCAGCGGCACGTCCGGCAACGTGAACGCCATCTGATTCGCGCTGATCGACGGATTGACGTTGACGTATTTGTAGGTCGCGGGATCCCGGTACGAATAGCTGAGCGTGAAGGCCGCGTCCGGGAACTGTGCGGTCGACAGCGCGATGGCTCCCGTCCCGAAGTTCCAGGTTCCCGTCGCATCGCCGCTGATCGTTCCATCGGCCCCAACGGTCGCGCTCTTGGCGACGCCGGAACTGGCCCACGCGATCGTGATGCCCGTCGTCGCGGTTGGATAGTGCGCCAGCTGGTAGGTGTAGTTGGCCGTGCCGGCCGTGACGTCCGCATGCGAATCGCGCGTCGTCAGGCTGGTGCCCCAGTAGACAATCAAGGATGAGCCATTATCCGGGTATGTGCCGAGCGTGACTGCAAACGAGCCCGTCGTGTAGGTGATGGTACCTACGCCCTGCCCTTCGAGGCCGCTGATCGTGCCATCGCCGTTGTCGGTGAGGCGAATCCAACGGCCGAGCGCGAGATAGTCGATGATCACGCTGCCCGGGACAGGTGCAACCGGGATGTTGCCGATGAATGCGAGCTGGCGAACGCCGTTCGGCGTCGGGATCGCCATCGAGCGCGTCTGCTGTAGCACTCCGCCAGCAGGTGTGGCGATTGCCGAGAGTGTCCCGCTTGCGCCGCCCGTGTGCGTCAACGTGAAGCTGCCCGACACATAGTCCGCACTGCCCGACCAGGTGACATCCGCGGTGCAAACGAGATTGCCATTGCCGTCGTCGACAATAGTTGAGCCGCCGAAGCTGATACTCAGCGAGCGGCGCGTGAACGGCGTGCCGAAGAAGCGAGTGACCGAGGCACCCGCCGCGAGTACTGTCGAGACCGATATCGACAATGCATTCGCAGCCCCGCTCTGGCACATCGCGATGACGCCTTCGCCGGCGAGCACGTCGGTCAGCGGCGCCTCGGCCTGCGTCGTCGGCACCACGCGCACGAAGGGGCTGTCGATCTTGACGACCGTGTCGCCGATCGCCGCGGCGAGCTTCAACGGCTGGATTCCGTAGAAGGTGGACGAGTCGGAGACCTGCGTCGCGCGCACGATCGTCGGCGCATTAACGCTGCTCGTGTAGCGCTGCGGATCCGGCTGGCCGAGGAACGCATACTGAAGCGGCGTCGTGATCTGCAGGATGAGCACGTCTTTCGTGAACGTGCCCTGCGAGTCCTCGAACGTCAGAGTCTGGCGACTCAGGATCGAATCAATTTTGATGTACTGCTGGACATTCAGATAGCCGCTTGCTTCGACAGAGAGCAGCAGCACGTCACCGATGTTCGGCGTTGCGATGGTGCGATCGCGGCAATAGAGCTGGATCGTCTGCTGGCCGACGATGTGATTGCCATAGAGGACGAACTGCGTCTTGTTGCTCGGGATGCGGTAGTTCTGGACGTAGTTGGCGGCGTCGGCCTTTTGGTCCGAGTAGCTGCCGGTATCGAAGGCAACGACGGATTCGTTCGGATCCGCCGGCGGCGACGATAGGAAGGCGAACGCGCGCATATAGGTGTCGGTACCGGGCACGTCGACCTGCGCGTAGATCTTGCGCATCACGGTATGGCCTGTGACGCCGTCAAGCTCGGCTAGGTCGCCAAAGACGTTGTCGACGACGCCGTCGACGATCTCGACCGCTGACATTTGGCCGCCGCCGTCGTCGAAATCGGTCATGCGCTCGGACTGGCGCAACTTAATGTCTTGCGAAGTTATGGTCATCTGGACTCCAGAAATGCAAAACCCGGCCGAAGCCGGGTTCTCTGCGGGGTTGGAAGGACGGTCAAACCAGAATTAGATAGATCGTCACGTTGTAGTAGTCACTGTCCGATGGCGGGTCGTAGAACGTGATCGGCGCTGCCGTCACAGCAGCCTTACCGGCTCGACGAAACATCGCAGTGAAGCTGCGCCCATCGCTCAACACGACTGGATAGGTCGCGCCAGGGACATCCGCTAAGGCTTTCAGCGCATTGACCTGCGCTCGCGTCAGCGGGCCCCAGAACTGATCACCACTGCTCCCGCTCTGGAGAGTCATCGCCCTACCCGCCTGCTGAGCCGATGCCTGGATGATCAGCGCGCCGGTAATGCTGATGGTTTCGGTCTGCCCTACCAGATCGCTGCCTTGATCGAATTCGTCGATCCACTGCAGCTCGGTATCGAGGGTGACTGTGCCGATGGAGAAAGGCTGACTCATTATTAGTACCCCGCACTCCGTTGAGCGTTTCTGAGGCCGTTCATCACCACATCCAGAATGCGCTGTTGATCGCGTGGATCATTCAGATTGATGCCGCCGAGGTTGTTTCCGTTGAGTGTGATTTCGATTCGCGAAACCGTACCGCTCGAACCCGCCGATCCCGACGACTGCGAGGACGATGCTCCGCTATCGCCTGAGGATGAGGACGTCGATCCGCTGGACGAACCTGCGCCGGTTGAACTGGACGAATTGGCCGCGGCCTGCGCCTGCTTCTGCAGGTTCTGCATCTTGAGTTCGTGCAACTGATTCTCTTCTTGCACGGCCTGCTGATAACTCTGCGAGTTCAGAGTGTTCGCCGCTTCCGCTGCCGCCTTGAGATCGGCAAGCTGCTTCTGGTGCCGCTCGTCCTCAAGTGCCGTCTGGTTGCCCTGCTCCTGGAGCAGCGAATCATGGATGCCCTGGGCGAGAGATTCGTATTGCTGCTCGGCCGCCTTTGCGGCATCCGCGAGCTGCTGCGTGCGCTGGATGGCGCTGTCGAGGGCTTGTTGGAGTGGGCCAAGCTCCTGCTGGCCGAGCAAGGTGAACCCCGAGTTGCCGTCCTGCAGGGCCTGTCGTTGCGCTAATAATGCAGATAGCAGTTTGTCTGCACCTTGCCCGGCGATGCCGAAGTTCGTCTGCGCGGCGGTGCCGTACGTGTTGAGAAGACTGATCGTGGCCGCAAGCGATTCGCGCTGCCCATCGATCTTTGCTTGAGTCTGCTCTTGAACCGCTTCGAGCGTCTTAAAGTAAGACACGATCCCGGAGCCGGTATCCACCGCGTTACGCAAATCTCCCATGCTCTTGGTGAGGTCGGTTGTACCTTCCTTCACCAATCCAATGCTCGTCAACGCGTGATCAAGCGCGGCGGTGAACTCGTGGCCTGCAGCTTCGGATACGGCGCTGAACTGCGCGCCAGTATTTGCCATTATCTGACCAAGGCTTTGCGCCGCCCCCATCGCCCCGACCATCTCCGTCTCTGCACCTTCTGCGGTAGCGGCTTGTCGCTCAGTGGCGTCAGACGCCGAATCCATTGCGGCCGCCAGCGCTTTCTCGCGATCTGCCAAGGAGGCAGTCGTATCCTTCAATTTTGCTAGAGCAGCGTCGCACTCTGCCGCGCGTTTGGCGCCTTCTGCCATCTGATCCTGCTGCAGCTTCGCCCCTTCCTGAGCTTGGCGCACGCCTTCGAGGTAGTTACCGGCGGCTTCGCGGGCAGCAATACCGGATTTGTTCGATGCATCTATTAGACCTTGTAGGATATTCGTCAGGCCCAGTGCGGCGGCTTTCGATTCAAGCATCGCTTGTGTCGAATACCTCTCGCCTTCGGTTAGATTCTGCGTAGCCTCCAACTGTTTTCTTGCGTAATCGAGGAACGCATTGCGCACGTTTGCGATTCCTGCGGCGCTCCCATCGGACGTCGCTTCGATCAACTTGAAATGGTTGGCTGCTGTGTCGGCGGCTTCTGCCAAATCGCCCTGCAAAGTTATTTTCAATCCGGCCGCAGCTGCCTGAATTTTCTTAAACTCCTCTGAACCAGCCGCAACGCTTGCTTTCATTCCCAGCAATGACGGGTTGACGACGCCGCTTATAGCGTCATTACCAAAACTTCGAAGCTGCGCGCTGGCACTCTGAATCTGATCTCGTAACGCTTGGACAGCAGGCCCTGTAGTGATGCCCGCATGCTCCAAAACACCAAGCGCAGTCACTGCCTCATTTAGGCTCGCCTGGAAGCCTCGGATTCGCGATGTAGATGCTTGTGCGGAGTCTGCTGTCTTCGATATCGCGTCGCCAACCAACTTGCTTGCAGCCGCGGCGTGTTCTGATTGTTCGGCCGAGTCCTTGAGGCTCTTCGCATGCTCTTCGTGCTTCGGTGCGGCATCCTTTGCCTTCTCTCCTGCATCGAGGATTTTTTCCGTTAGGTCTCCGAGCGACTTGCCGACTTTCTCTGCGGCCTCATCTCCGGCATTCCAGTAGGCCGTGGCATTGTCAGCATATTGCTTCGCGAGATCATGGAACTCTTTCGCCTTTTGGGCAGCCGCGTCGCTGAAGTATCCAATCTTATCGAGCGCTGAAGCCAGACTCTCTACCACATGAGATGCGAGATAGCTTGTGGCGGAGGCAATCGAATCGAATACGGTCTTGATCGTGTTCCAGACCGCGCCCACGATGTTGCCGAGAATTCCGAAGCCCTTGCCTACAACTCCTACGCTCTCGGAAATCAGCGCGAATGACTCGCGCGCGCTATTGGCCCATTCAGAAATTTGTTTGCCGAAATCCTTCCAATCGATCGCGTGAGCAAACTGGTCGAACCATTTCACCGCGTCGGTGACAAAATCCTTCACGCCGTCCTTGAGCGTCTTGAATGTCTCGGACTTACCAACGTCCTTCAGTTCTTCATTGAGCTTCTTGAGTTCGCCCTCGACCGCCGGGAGCGACTCCTTGACCATATCCTCCGCCAGACTGTCGACGGTTCGCCCGATTCCCTTGAGAGCACCATCGAGCGTATCGCCGAGCAGCTTCGCCGTCTTGCTTGCGGAGCCTGCGGAGTCGTCCAGGATTTTCTGGAACTGCTGCAGCCCGGCGCCACCGCCCTGCTCAAGGGCTAGAACCGCCGCACGTCCTTTGACGCTAAGGTCTTCAAGCGCCTTGGTGCCTCGATCGCCGGCTCCGCGCAGACCATCCATTATCGAATTGAGCGAGGTTGTATCGATACCGAGGCCGACGAGGTCTTGCCGGAGCTTGCTCGTCGGCGTGCCAAGCGCGACGAACAACTCGCGTAGCCCCGCACTCGATTTCTGTGCGTCGAAGCCTTTGCTCGAAAGTTCCGCTAGCGCGCTCGCTACAGTGTCGAAGCCGATGCCAGCTTGTTTCGCTAGTGGGGCCACCTCTGCGGCGCCGCGCGCCAGGTCGGCAAGGTTGACGCCGGTTCGAGCAGCAATCGCCGCCGGCTTGTCGGCAACCTGCCCAGCCTGATCCGCATTGAGGCTAAACGCCTTGAGCGTGGTAGCGACGAGATCGGCCGACTCGTTGAAGTCGATCTGAGCAGCTTTGGCAAGCGTCAAGGTCGCCGGCAATGCCTTCGCCGCGGCGTCAGCATTCCCCAACTGCGCCGTGAGCCGCGTAAGTGTCTCGACTGCTACGTTGCCGGTTGTACCAACGGAATCGGCCGCCTTTTCAGCGGCTTCTTTCAGATGGTTGAACGACTCCTGATTCCCGTCGACAGCCGCTTTCAGCTTCGCGAGCGCGACTTCGCCAGACCGCGCTTCCTCCACGCCTTTCTCGAAGAAGCGGAATCCGGTGATCGTCGCCAGCGCGGAGGCAACGACTCCTGCAATGCCCGAGATTTCGAGAAGGTGCTTCCCGAATTCGATCGCTTTCTCTCCCCCGTCCTTCAGCGATTCAGCCGCCTTGGCAATTCCTTCCTTGAGTGACGCAAAGCTGATGCCACCACGATTGGCCTGGGCGGCGGTATCTGCCAGCTTCGACCCCGCCTCCTGTGCCTTCTTGCTCAACTCATCGTGGGCGACTCCAAGGTTCTTGGTATCGACGCCTTCTGCATTGAGAGCAGCCGAGGCAGTGGACACCCGGACGGCGAGCGCATCGTGTTGCGCGGTAAGGTCTTCAATGGACTTGTTCGCGGCGTCGAACTGCTTCGCGATCTCGGCACTGCTCTTGTCGGTCGCACTGAATGCGCTGTTGAGATTCGCGAGGCCGTCTCGGGCGGCGGCCAGCTTCTCGCTGACAGCGCTCAGACGGTCCTGCAGCGCCTGCAGACCTTCGATCTGATTGACCCGCTCCAGCAATCCGCCAAGTTCATCGGCGAGCTTCGTTAGCTCTGCGCCAGACTCGCCGCCCTGCTTCCCGGCTTTCGCCAGGGCATTGGTAAGTTGATCAAGCCCTTCCTGACCTTGCGTTTCGAGAACGAACTGGAGGATTTCTTGTTGGGTTGCCATTAGCGGTTCTTCAGTAGGTCGACGAGACGCGAAACTTCGTCGGAAAGGATGTTTCGGCCGAACTCAACGAGTTGCGGGTAAATGTCGCCGTGCTTGCGCTCGTAGACCGCGCGGGCCATCGCTGGCCCTTTCCGCACGACGATGGGAAGGCGGCCGACGAGCGCACCGGCCGACTGGATGACTTGACGTGACGAGTCGCGTCCTTGACCGACTTGCTGCGTCTTCGAGCGCGATGTCGGGATGCGCTGCCAGACTTCCTTGCTGCCCGGGCGCAGGAACGTATGTGGCAAGACGACTGCGCCTTGATCTCGCCAGATCGTCGCGACAACACCCGGTGATGTTCGGCCGCCCCAAGTCGGCTTGAACGCAGAGATCGGTGGTCGCTGGTCAGAGCCCGTCAACGTGATGGATTGCTCGTCCGCCTTGACGTCGAGATAGCCGCTGATCACGCGCGGAGGCAGGTTCAGAATCTTCTCGCTGATCTGCCGCGACGCCTCTGCACCCAATCGCCGCTTTAGCGTCGAGATCGCCCTGATCTTGACCTGCGAAATCTGCTTCTCGCTGAGATCGCGCGTGAACGAGGCAAGACGAATCAGCGCGTCGACGTTGATGTTGATGCTGCTCTTTGCCATTCGAACTCCGGAAATGAAAAGCCCCGCACTTGGCGGGGCTACGAGGTAGGAATACTTTGCATTCGGCGATTTTTGTCCATTATAATGGACAAATGACAACCATCATCAGCACCTCTGCTTTTGACGATTGGTTCAACTCGTTGCGTGACCGTGAGGCCAAACAACGTATCTCTGTTCGCATCCGAAGACTGGGCTCCGGCAATCCCGGTCAACATCGCACCCTCAAGGGCGGCGTATCCGAGATGAAGATCGACTACGGCCCCGGCTACAGGATCTATTACACCGAGCGCCTTGGAATCACATACATCCTGCTTTGTGGCGGCGATAAACGCACCCAAGACGCCGATATCGAAATCGCCGTTCGAATGGCGAAGGAGCTTTGACTATGAGCAAGATCAAGACACGCGTTTGGGATTCCGTCGAGCATCTACGCGACGAAACCGACATTCAGCTATATATCCAGGCCGCCCTAGAAG
This sequence comes from Rudaea sp. 3F27F6, assembly GCF_005503555.1. Classification (GTDB taxonomy): domain Bacteria; phylum Pseudomonadota; class Gammaproteobacteria; order Xanthomonadales; family Rhodanobacteraceae; genus Rudaea. Next base: position 199,428 of record NZ_SCNG01000005.1, on the reverse strand, counting down.
AAGCGCCGGATGACGCAGCCTTTCTTGCTAGCGTCCTCGGCGATGCAGCTCGTGCTCGCAATATCACCGAACTGGCGCGCGTTACTGGCATTGCCCGCGAGACGCTATACAAGACGCTTCGTGGCGAGGGAAATCCGACCATGACAACCGTCAGCAAACTTGCAAACGCTCTCGGCTTCCGCCTTAGCTTGGTCCCGGTAACGGATTCCAAGCCAACGCGCCCCGCACGGACCAACAAATCGAGCAAGGCTGCCTAGATACAAGCTCTAAGTCGCTGCAGCCTCGCAATCCCGATTTCAGATACCTCTATGCGGCGTCACCCGCGCCAGACGACCGTGAGGCCCGCTGCTCCAGCAAATACCTCAATTCCGCCACCTCGAATTCAGTCAAGGTCGAACTGCCATGAGCTAGCTGGTTCGGGTCGATACAGTCGGCTGGCAGGTGCCGACCGATCTCCCTGCGCCTTGTGAACTCCGGTTCTGCCTCACCCCGCACAACCAGTTGCATGTAAGGCGCTCCAGTCAGTCGCGCCTTCTTAGCTTTTCGTCCGTGCGCCAACATTTCCCGGCGCCGCTTTGCTTCCAACTCCTTCACTGCCCTGTCCCGGTAGAACTCCCACTCGCTCTCTTCGTTGTCGAAGCGGCTGTATTTCGCAGCCAATCCCCGAACTGCCGGGCTGAGGGCGTTCAAAACATGACGTTCGGGATGCAATATGTGAATGCGGGATGCCGCCGGCGTGCAGCTGTCGACTGACTTAGAAGCCACGTCCGTGCGGCGAAATTGCGATTGCGCACTGTTTGTAGTAAGGTTTTCCACGTTAGAAAACTCCTGGTAAGGGGGTTTTGTAATCAAGACCTCAAGCGTTGGCGCGCTTGGGGTCTTCTCGTTTTTGGGCCGTGCTGCTTTTTCGACAACTCGGCCCTTCGATTCGCATTCTCTACATTCCTCTGACTCTGCCTACTCCGAAAAACAGTAGGCCCCTCAACTTGCGATTTATTCCGATGCTTGGCAACGCTCAAATTCGGACCGCATCGGAATCTGATTTGCAGCATATCCAACTGTTCTGTCGGCTTACCAGTGGATAACTTGTGGGAAACTCGCTTGACTTGCCAAAAATATGCTTTGGGACGACCAAGTTAGACCATCTTGGTATACCGGGGCAGAACTGGATATCGTCGACCAAATAGCTTCATTGCCTTGAGTCTCACTAGCTGACACATTTCAAAATATTTTTCTCGTTAGGCCGCGCTCGCGAGCGTCTTCTGATTCCATGCCATAGCCATCGATTCGAGCGCCTTGGCCCGCTCCTCTCTCCCGACGCCACGAGCTAGCAACACCAGATTTTTTGCCTCCAGCTTGGCCAGAAGATCCAACGCAGTAAGAGGAAGTGCGTCGCGATCAAGGCCTCCCCACTCACCCGTGATGACACGATTTACTAGGCGCGCCTCATTTGCATAGTGGTAGCTCGCCGTGCTCTTTCCCTCTTCCTCGCGCACCAGCCGCAGCACATCGCACATGCCTTTATATGTGGCAGATGCTTCGTGACGGGCGCGTTTCCAATCCACTTGTCCGCGGAGCAGTTTGTCGATCTGCTCGTCGCACCAGACCGCGAATCGAACATCCAACCAGCGAGCGAACACCACACCTAGCTTGGGATGCATCCATGTGCCGCCACCGTTTTCCGGAGAGCCGGCTTTGGTCCTGACAAACCCCGTGCCCTTGGACAATCGGAGTAATTTTGCTTGGCTCGCCGGACGCTCGCCTTTCAACTGACTGATTTCGTTGAATTGTTCCAGAAAACCACTTTTGCCTTCGCTGTTGGCCAGAGCGGCTAAATACTCCGCTGTGTCCCGTTGTTCTAGCCAATCAACAGGCCGCTTACCGAACCTGGCGGCAGCACCAGTCGCGTTGAACCAACCATCGCCTGAAAACGTGATGTCAGTTCCCTGGAAGTCCGCGTGGATGATGTTGGTCATGCCGCCCCCCTTTCCTGATCTGATCGGTACTGTTCCACCGCTGCCTTGCCGGATAATCGAACGTGAACTTCTCTACCCTTCCTTTTTCTTCCATCGTAGGAATATGGTGGATCGCCTAGGCACATGGCGGGCCATCCGGAAGACAATCGTTGATCCAGTGTGCAGAAGTTGACGCCGTAATATTCCGCCCACTCGTGAAGTGACCTGACATCTCCTTGAATGGCCCAATAGACTTTCCCCGTTGGTATCTCAGATCGATCTAACGACCATTGACGACCGCGCAAATAGCTCACCCTATGGCCGATCCTGCCGCGACAACGCTCAACCATGTCTCGACTGTTGTCTGCGCCGCTTCCGAGGTAAAGATGATTGGGGTTGCAGCAGGATGGATTATCGCAGTGATGGCAAATGAATCTGCGCTTTGAGGACATGTCTCCCCCATGAGGAATCGGGCCGAAATGGAGTGCATACATGAGTCGATGCGCGATCACGCTCCGACCTTCGATGTACGCGTGACCATATCCGCAATAGTCCTTCGTTCCGTCCCAGTTCCAGCAATCATTTGCATCTTTGACGAGCCGGCCCATTAGTTTCACCAGCGCCAAATCTCGGTCCGCTGGCATTGGCATCATTGTTCCGGGCGACACTTTCTCCCGACTCATAATTTGATTCCTCAGTCCTTGGAGCTTTTTGTGTATCTTTGTGGCCTTTTGTGGATTTGTCAAGCACTTTGTTGCTTTCTGTGCACTTTGCCACGATCATTTGATTTATGGATAACGAATTTGGCGCGCGGCTGAAAAAGCTGCGCACGGACAGTGGCCTAACTGTGCGCGAGGTCGGCGAAGCAGTAGGCGTGGGATGGACACAGATTTCCCGTTACGAACGCGGTCTGGCGATGCCTCGGCCGAAATTGCTACTTGAGCTCTGCGCATACTTCAAAGTTACGCTTGAATTTCTTCGCGACGGGCTGACGGCCGAAGAAGAATGGCGACGCATGGAGGCCAGCGGCATCCGACTCGATGAGGAAGAAATGCAGTTGGAACTCGCCCCCGATGTATTTCGAATGATCCTCGAACGATCGATGGTCAGTAAACGCACATTTCGAGGAGAGGTCATTTATCTCCTCGAACAAGGTATCAAGCACGACATCGATCAGCTAAAAGATCAAAAGAAAAAGAAAACCCGGCGCTAGGCCGGGTTTTTCATTCTTGGATGGTTGTCAGAACGCCATCGTCAAAATAGAGATACCAACTCAAGCGCTCATTGCCGAACACCCATTGCTCGTGCGTTCCTCTTGCGTTCTCGGTCCGATTTACCTTGTGCGAGCCACACCACCTGAACGCGCGGTCCCAGCAGTCTTTTGACTCGATGACCTTCATCACCTCGGCTTGGGTCATTCCAATTCGAGGCTGCCATTCCTCCTGCTTTGGTTTGGGATCGGCAACCACTTTACTCGCGGTGCCTGCCGGGCACTTGTCCGCGAAGTAGCCGCCTTTCCCTGGTACTTCGCACCACTCCTTTGCGACAAGCGATGCGGAAGCCAGTGGGAGCAGCCAAATTAGCGATCTCGATACCTTTCTCATCGACATGTCTGCCTCTAACGATCGATCATGTCGAGCACGCCGGTCACGATGCCATTGAGATTGACATTGATCAGCGTCCAACTGCCGTTGCCTCGGTTGTACTGCCATTGCTCGCCGATCTTGACGCCGTACTCGTTATACCGAGGAATAACCTTCTCGGGATCCGCCGCATCTCTAAACTGAGAAACACGATCCCCGGCGCTCACAACCCTATTCCCGACCCTGACGTGCTCCATTGAAGAGTACGTGACTGCGAACAAATGATTGCTCTGCACCAAGAGTAATAGCGCGATCAAGCCAATCTTCATAAAGTCCCCCCGTCGGATTCCCGACCGCATCCTACTGCCGCCCCATTCCCGGTTCAATCCGGGGCCGACGGATCGACGTTTTCCTACACGCCGATCCGGCGTTTTCCTCTTGCTTCTGACTATGCCCCAATGACCGTCTGCGCGCTGCCCTGCGCGCGGATGAAGTCGGCGTCCGCTTGCCCGAAGGCGTCCTCGTCGCCGCGCTGATAGGTCTTGCTCTTGCCATCGGTGCCAACGTGACGATGAGGCTGCGTGAACCTCAGCCTGATCTTCTTCGCATCTGTGGCCTTCGCCGCTTCGACTTTCGCTTCGTCTGCCATGATCGCGTCCTCAGAAGCCATTCGGGATGGTGGTGATGTAGTTCACCGTAAGCGGCGCCGCACCAGCGACCGAGATTGGCGAGCCGGTAAGAGTCAGGTTCGCGAAGTTCTCGCTCATCAAATCCAGCGCGGTCGACGGCGCCATGACGGCCTTCGGCACGTCCACCTGGATGTACTTGCCATCCGCAAGGTTCTTGCCATCGAACACGATCTGCATGTTCAACTGCGTGAACTTCTCCGCCGCAATCGTCTTACCGGCGTAGGTTGCGTAGGTGTATCCGACCTTGATGCTGCCGACGGTGATTGCGCCTGCCGAATAGAAGATGATGAGACCGAGGCTGTAGTCCACATCGTAGTCGCTGCCCTCGACGTAGGTCGTGGTGCCACCGGTATTCGTTACACTCACCGCGGACATAAACCTCTTCCCTGGCGCGATGGGAACGTAAAGATCGAGCGCGGGCACGTTGAACGCTGCAGGTGCAACGGTTGCTCCGGTAACGGTCAGTGCTGTCAGATCGCCGCGGAAAATCTGCGCGATACCTTGCGCATCGATCGTGTCGAACGTCAGCGTCAACGCCGACGGCTTCGGAACATAGACTTGGTCGAGGATTCGACCGTAGGTCCCAATGCCCTTACTGATGCGCTGCTTCACTGTCGGCTGACCGGAGTTGTACTCGAATTTGACGGTGTTCTTGCTGACTCCATAGCCGATCGGCGTAAGGCCATCGGATGCCAGGAGACCGAATTTCAGATTGCCTTCGGCCAGAAAGCCGACGTCTTGGGTAGCACCCATGTTGAAACCTCCAAAAGGATAAATGGCCGTCTCGCGACGGTCTGATCGGCTGCCTCACGGCAGTCGGCTGGTTTCGGGTAGACCGAAATAGTTAGGTGCGCGGCAGATAGTTCGCCGTGCCGTTGAACTGGACCACGATGGCATCGAGCCCGTCGGGCCGTTTCAGAATCGTTGAATCGGTGAGTTTCGCATTTGCAATGCCCGTGATGGACGCCTGCGGCTTCGAGAACGCCGATTCGACATCGCCGACTATCTGGTGAGCCAATTGCTTGGCGTTGCTCAGAGAAGCTTTCACGGCCGCCTCGATCGTGAAGCTGATGGAACGCTGACGTCGATTCACATTCGGATCGGTCGAAAGCCGCGACGTGTTCACGTCGACCACGACAGGAATCTGGTCCTTGGTCGGAGTCACCGATTCCTCAAGCAACACCAGGTCGCCGATGTCGGTGAAGTACCCATTGACCTTGCGAATCAGCTGCAGTTGCGCCTGCACAGCCAGGGCAAGCTGCCAGGTGATCGGGTCAGTGCTAGCCATCGTTCAGCACCCATTGCTCGCTGGATTCGTCACACTGGCCTTGTACCGGCTTTTCGAGTGCCCACGTCTCGGAGCCGATTGACAGGGTCGCCCCGCGCTTCGGCCGGGGCACTTCGACGAGTTGGAAGGTCGCGACAGTGCGCTGTCCGATCACTTGGCCGATATCGCCGAGTTCTTGGATATCTCGCTCCAGAACGACAGTGCATGGGACCGTTCCTAGCTCGTCCTGATAAGTCGCCGCATCGGCCAAGCCGGCTCGCCGCAACGAAGCGAAGACAGCAGCATCAATACGAGCAATGGCCGCATTCGTCACAACACAACCCCATTGCGGACGAGCTGTTCGCGCAACCACTTCTGCTCATCACGCATGTCTTTGAGCAGATCGCGGATTTCTGTAAGCAGCGGGACGGGATCGGGAATCGATTCGTTCGCTAGCGGGAAGGAGACCGGCGTTTCCGCCGGTCGGTTGTGCTTGTGCTTGAACATCTTCATCAGGCCGCAGTGCCACGCTGCAGCATGAGCGGCTTCGTGCAGACGTATAGCGGGTAGCTGTAGATTTCCAGATCGACGAACATGTTGCGATCGTCGTCCGGAATCTGCAGCGCATAGAACGGCTGCCCCGGGGTGTTGACCCAATCGAACGATTCACCGGGAGACATGGCCTGCTTGAACACGCCCGGCGCGTTGACGGGGAAAAACTTGCACTTCCCGTTAGGCACAGCCACGGTGGTGTTGTCGTCCGTGCCGCGATAGTTCACGAACGTGATACCGCCGTAGACGAAGGTCTGGAAGGCCGTACCCGTACGCAACTCTGCTGCTTGGGCTTGGTTGAGGTACGTGGCGCGCGTTTCCGCGTTCCCGACGAGAGCGTCGAAGAAGGTGTCGTCACAAAGACCCATGACGTAGGACCGTCCATCGATCCATGCACCCTTCGATGCACGAGCCGTTGCGCGAACGATCGCGGCGCACTGACCGCGGATAGTTCCGTTTGCGGCGGTCGCAGAGGAAAACGAGAAGCTCACTTCTGCCGGTTGCGACACGCCAAACTCGGTATACCAGTTGCGGATCGTCGTTCCGTCAGCATCCTTCACGATGCCCTGGATCGCGCCGAGACGCATGTTCTCATGCGTTAGATTCTGGTCATTGCGCAGATTGGTGAGCTTGCGCAGCACCTCTTCTTGTACCTGCATGAGCTCGCTGTCGGACCCAAACGCACGGATGTTCTGAATCTCCGACGCGTTGAGCCGATCCTTGTTCGCGACGCGGACCGTCGGGAAGTAGCGCAGCGAGCGGCCGTTGTCAGTCCGAGCCGTTGCCGGTGCACCGCGTGGCGAGGTCTGAACCAGATTCAGAACATTGTCGCGCTGCTCGATCGCAAACGCTTCGGTACGGACCGGTACCGCCTCGAAGATATCGAGCGACTGCAAGAAGTTGGGGATGTACGGAACGTTATTGATTGCCTGCGTAAGTTCGAAGGTCGTAAACGCGTCGCCTTTGAAGACGTCAATCGAAGCCATGGTTTTTCTCCGTCAGATGGGATTTTTCGCCGTCACGGCGAGCGTGAAAATAGAAAGGCCCGACAAGCGGGCCTGGCAGGGGTTGGGATCAATGTGGGCTATCGAACGACGACCGCGTTGACTGCGAGCTGGCCGATGGCAGTCGTCTTCTGCGGACCGGTGATGCCGCCGGGCCACGTCAACTCGCCGCCAGTGACTTCGGCGTCACGGGTGACTGCGGTGGCGACCGCATCGGCCGAGGTCGCGTCGACAGACGCCCACAGGATGCCGGCAGCGATCTGACTGCCGTCGCTCGCGCCCGGAGCAAGGACAGTGAACTTGCCGGAAGCGGTGATCTTGCCGAGCACGGCGCCAGTGGCAAGAACACCAGCGCCGGATGCGATGACGATCTGATCGACTGAAATCTTGCTGCCATCGTAGTTTCCGGACAGCAAGAAGCCGCCGGCGTGGAGGGTTTCGTTCAAAACAGGCATGGCTTTCTCCGTCTAGTTGGGAATACGTCGCCTCGCGGCGAGAGAAGATGGAATTAGGCCGCTTTGGCCTTGGCTTTGTGGCGGTCGACGATGCGATCCCACGAACTCGCTCCCGCTGTTGGATCGCCTGGCGCGGCATGCGGAGCACCTTTGGAATCACGCTTCATCGCATCAACTGTGATGCCGCGATCCTTGATCGCCTTGGCCTGCACGACTGCGTAGTCCGCAATCGATGTGCCGGCCGCAACGGCTGCATCACGCTCGGCTTCGAAACCGGCAACATGCAGATCGTTGATCCCTTTAACGCGTTCGCGCTCCGCCGTCGCGCCCAGCTCACGGCCTTCTCTCAGGCCATCGGCTTTGCCGGATTCAACACCCTCTCTTCGAGCAGCCTCGATAGCTGCCGAATTGTCGGGGGCGGAAATCTTGATGTTCTCGGGTTTGTAGCCGGCGTTGAGCGCCGTGCGGTAGTCCGCATCGTTCGTGACGGTAATCGATTCGTTACTCATTGAATTAGACCTCGTTGTTTCAGTTTCGCTTTGGCAGCGAGTTGAGAAATGACCGATTCGAGCGACCCGAGCCGGTCAGCCATTCCAGCGTTCACGGCGTCTTTACCGACGAGCACGCCACCCTTGCCGAAATTCGATTTGACATAACCCACCGCGACACCTCGATTGCGCGCAACCTTCTCAAGGAAGGCTTCTTCCAGGGCGTCGACGACGGCCTGGAACTGCGCACGTCCCGCTTCGGTAGTGGGGTCTGGGCGCTTGTTCGGCGCGTTCGTGCTGACTATCTGATAGGTGCGGCGTCCTGACTTGGCATCGCGTTCGCTCGTATCCTCGATAGTCGAGACGACCCAATCGATCCCAGCAAAGCTGTGTCGTCTGCAACGACCGTGTCGGCGGCTGAGCCAATCCAATACGCTGTACTCGCCATCGTGCCACCGGCATAGGCGACGATCGGCTTTGTTCCGCGCGCCGAATGGATGACGTCGGACATCTCGTTGATTCCCCGCGCGTCGCCGCCCGGAGAATCGATGTTGAGCACGATTCCCGTCACGGTCGGGTCGTCGAGCGCGGTACGGATGTCGGTCGCGAGAACCTGCGTCGACGTCGCGCCGGAAATCTCCGTGAAGATGTTCGAGTACCGCATGATCGGCCCGGCGATCGGCACCACAGCAATTCCGTTTGCTCGTTTCTCAACGGTGCGCGTGTTGTCGAGTGGCTTGCCTTGCAATTGCGCCAGGGCCTCGTGACTGAAATCCCGCTCGCAGATCGCGAGGATCCGTTCGAGCGCATCGGGCAAGATCAGCCAGTGCTGAGCGCATGCCACATCGAAAGCGCGAATCATTCCTGCTGCTCCGGGTCTTCGGGGTTATCGGCTTCTGCCGGGTCGCTCGGCGTGACCGGTGTACCGTCTGGATTGTCGATTGGGGTGTAACGAACGACACCCGTCGGACGCAGTTCCCACGTTTGGTCGCGCTTGCGCTGATTGATCTCGCGAACCTGCTGGTCGTATACGGCGTCGCGAGACTCACCTGTCATCGCTGCGCATTCGATCGATTCGTTGCTGACACCGATCGCAATGCGCTTCTCGGCCGCCTGTGCTTCCTTGAGTTCATCCATCGCGCCGCGTGCTGGACCAATCCAGACGCACCGTGAATAAGCCCGTCGACGAATCGGGTCCGAATAGCCCGGCAAGCGAATGCGCCCCGTTGCGACCTCTTCGTCTAACCGCAACCCATAAATCGGATCGCAGAACTGCTGCACCGTGCGTGCGCGACGGCCTGTATAGAACCGCCATGCCTGCAACATGGCCGCGCGCGCTGCGGTATAGCTTCCGGCGTAGGTCAGCAGAATTTCATCGCTCGGCATTTCGAGTGATGCGCCCATCTGCTTGACCATGGCGACAAAGAACGGATCGAACTGCGCATTGGGTCGAGCAGGATTGGCGAAATTCGCCTTGTCACCGTTCGCCAATTCAATGACCGCGCCGTTGCCGAGCGCGACGTTCTGCGCCGGAACGGGCGGCACGAGCGTAGACTGATCCACTTGACCCGTCGCCGTCGGTCCAGCCGGCACGCCACCAAAGGCGCTGAGGGCATTACCGTTCGGATCGAGGACATCCTGTCCCTTCTCGATGAAGACCGTGAACATGGCCGAGATGACGGCGGCCATCAGTTCGTTGTCAGTCCATTTCGAGAGTTGCCGAAGCGGTTCAAGAATCGGAGCAAGAAACGGTGCGCCGCGGACCTGCCCCGGCCGTTCCTTATCGTTCCAGATGTGCATCACACGCCGGCGCCCGGTTTCCTCGCCAAATGCCGGGTGGAAAGTCCAGGTCGGCGGCTGCTGTGTGATCAGCGCATCGCCCGGGTGATTGCTGCGAATCCAGTAGCCGACCGGCGCGCCCAGATCGTCGAGTGCGACGCCGTTGATCAGCCCGGCGCGGTCCGGTTGCTGCTCGGGTGTTTCGAGCCGGTCCGCCTCGATCAGTTGCACCTTGAGCCCGGAGACGCCGCCCTGGCGCTCGACCCACGGCGTGAGCGCAATGCAGTCGCCGCTCAGCATCGCCGAGAAGACAGCGAGGCTCTGCAGGCCATAGAAGTCCAAGGTTGCTTCAGCATCGCATTCGAGCGCGTCTTCCGCCCAACGCTCCCAAGACGCCTGCAGTTGCGAGTTGAGGGCCTCCGCTTCGTCCGCAGTGATTCCCAACGTCACGTAATCCACGCTCGGACGGCAGATGAGTCCCGTCCCGACAATGTTTGTTCGCGCTCGAGTCATTGCCGCACGGGCGATCGGAAAGGCTCGAATTGCATCGCGAGAGCGTGCACGCAAGGTGCGCTGCTCGCTCAGATTCAAATCGCTTGTTCCACTCCCCAGCGCCGCAAACCACGAAGCCATGCTTCGCAGGACTCGCGACGCGCCAGGCCAACGCGTTTCGCGGAAGTTGGCACCGTCCCCAGTGGCCGTAGCTCCGATAGCGCCCGCATTCTCAAGCGACTTGAAGCGCAGACGCTCCAGTTCACGCTTGACGGCGATGCCGGGCGCGATGTGAGCAATCGCGCGATTGATCACGCTGGTCATAGCGGCGTCACGTAGGTGACACGCGCTCGACCGCCGCCGTTAGCCGCCGCATTCTCCATCGCAGCGAGCGAGCTATATCTCTGCTCAAGCGCCATCAGTTCGGTGAGATTGGCCTTCGTTAGCGACCTGTTGTTCAGGCGCACACTGACGCCGGTCGTGAGAATGTCGTCAATCGCCGCCTGGACGGTCGCCAGTCGTTCGGTATAGGTCGCCATGGGTCTCATTTGGCTGCCTCACGGCAGTCGTTACTGTTCAAAATACCTGCACACCAGTGGATCGAACTGTCGGCCTACTAACGATGCGCGCAGTCTGCGTGGTCACTGGCGAGCCTGCTGGACGCAGATTTGCCACGCCATGTACATGTGCGAGAAACGCTTGCATGGCCTCGCAATCAAGATAGTCGTGAGCCTTGTGACCGCCGATCCACATCACGCGGCCGGATGGCAATCGCAATTGCTGCTCGGCGACCAATTGCCGGTAGTAATCCTCTTGATCAGGCCACTCGCCTTGCGGTGTGTGCCACGCTCCGGGCTGATCCGGGCGCCAACTAAAGCGCGCCTGGACCCACCCCTTGAAATGCTTATCGTCGATCGTCCAAAGCTGCAGCTTGTGACGATCATTGACGCTGATCTCGTTGCTATTGAAGATCTTGCTCGGCTTGTCGCGGCCCTTGGTCGCATATGCGATTGCGCCATATTTCAGACACCACGAGTACACCTGATCGGTTCGAAAGCCTGAATCGACCGCGCAAGCCCGTAGGGGCATGCCATCCCACGTACGCAGCACGAACTGATCGAGCTTTTCCCACACGTCAGGTTTGTCGGTATCGCCTTCGCCGTAGATCTCACCCTTCTCAACGAGCCACGATTCGAACGACGGTCCCCAAGCTCGCACGACATAAACGAGGCGATTCTTTTGGACGTCGATCGTGCAGAAAAGAAGCTGCGCATCCTGCGGTACACGGCCATAGGCATATTCGATCGAGCAGCCTAACCTCACGTCCTCCCAAGCCGGCGCGTCGCCACGCAGCGCGTAGAGCTCGCCGAATCCGGTATTGAGTACGGCGCGAACACGATCCTGATCGCCACTACGCACCGCGCGCAGCCAAGCCGCAGCTCGCTGTCCGAACGAGACCCACGGCGAGCAGAGACCGGATACCCAGAAACTCTGGATGTCCGATTCCTCGACTTCGCCGGTCACTTCGCCGTTTTCATCGCCGAAGCCAAGCTGCCGATGCCAAGGACGTCCAGCCTGCGCCGGATCGTAGCCGACGACATCCTGCCCCCAGGCTAGGAACGTACCGCCCGCATTCATTGCGAACTTGTCGGCGTCCTCAATCTCCGCGCCGCACCGCTGGCATGTCAGTCGCGCCTCAAGTAGCGCGCGTCTTGGAGTGCTTCCTTCCGGCCAGCGAAGCAATTGGAACCGCGGCACGAAGAAGCGATGACAGTGTGGACATGGAATCGCCCACTCGAACCGCGTCCCTTCCTGCCATAGCGACCAGATCGCCGAAGCAATCGCATCGCCCGGCGCGACCTTCCAGTGATCGATTCCCGTGACAGGATGGCGCTCGATGTCGACGGTGCCTTCGGTCGGACTCGATCCGATGACAAGGCGCCCATCAATGAACGTTGCCGTTCGAGCTTCCGAAATCGACACGACATCGCCTTCGCCCGGAATCGCCTTCATGCGATCGATCTCGTCCAGGAGCACTGTATGCGCCGGTTGCGAGGCCAATTCAGTTGGCGAACCTGCCCACGCAAAGCGAAACAACACACCAGCAATCTGCTTCGCGAGTGTTTTTGCTTTCCTACCCTTCAACGTCTTCGCATCCAGCGAAGCGCTTTGCCGCAGCATCTCCGAGAACCTCGGTTCAATTACCGTGCTCACGTTCGACTTCGTTGGACCGACGAACAACATCGGCGCCGGATCGGTATCGAGCTTGTGCCCAGCGATGTTGAACATCGTCTCGGTCTTGGCGACCTGCGATCCTTCACAGAACACGACGCGACGAGCACGCGGGTTCACCGCTGCCCGACAGATCGCGATCGTCCACGGGGTCTTCGATGACTTCCACTTGCCGGGCTCAGCGCTTCCCTTAGGTAGGCGCCGGTTCGCATCAGCCCACGTATCAGGTGTTGTCTTCGGCGGCGCTTTCGCTATCGCCTGAGCTGCCCGGTACTCGATCGCCAGCGCCATCGAACTGCGCGGCGATGATCCCGAGAACTCCGGCGACAGCGTCGCGGACGTCATTGCATTCATCGATGAGCTTTGCGCGTACGAGCGCGGGGTCCTTCATGTTCGCGACGGTTGGCGCAACGCGGCCGGGGAACCCCGCCATCTGCCCTGCAACCTCACCAGCCAGCCTTCGCAACAATTCGCCGTGCATCGAGATCGAGACGAACTCGCCACGACGAACGGCGTTTTCGAATTCGGCCTTATCGGCCTGCGCTGCGGCCAAGCGCTCGCGATCATCCGAGACGGGCCTGCCGAAGCGGACGTTCTCGATCATCCAGCGAATCGCTTTCGCCGTATCGATCTCGACGGCCTCCCCTTTCTTTCCGCTGCGCTCGCATGGCATGCCGCGATCAAGGTAGTCCGCGACCTGACGCGGGCTGTAGCCCACGAGCTCAGCGAACTCACGGCGATTGACGATTGGCATGAATTGTTAAGAAAGGGAAACGAATTCGAACCGTCTATTCACACAAATTGCGGCTCTGCGTTCCCGCTGGGGTTCCGGTTGGCGGAAAGGACCCGTCCGAAAACTGAACAACCTCAACAACCTGAATGGCGTGACCGAAATGCGAACCGCTCACTGCTTGATCACTCCTGCTCGCTCTAACGCATCCAGACATCGTGCGCATAGTTGTCGCCGTGCGTCACAGGCTTCACCTTGCTTGATGTGCGTCTGCTGTAGCCAGACGAGATAGTCGTCATCCTTACGGCCGTTCCACTCCTGCGCGTCTGGGCATTTGTCGCGACACTGCTGCGGGCAACGGAACTCGACGGGCTTAGCGCGCGTTAGCGCGGAGCACGACGGCAGGATCAGCAGTAGCGCAAGTAAAGTCAGTCTGGATTGGAGGCGCATTGTTTTTGAGCGCTTCGTCTAGCGCGTTGAATTTGTCGAGGTATGGAGCGAGTGCCAGTGTTTCCTGCCTGACCTGCGCTTCCGTTGCGGTGGTCGCGGCATTCACGCGCGCCTCGCACTTCTGCTCGCCGAGCTCGCGCTCGTGCCATGCAAACGTGACCAGCGAGAGCACTACGAACAGTGCTGCCGCAGCGAGCAGCCAGATCTTGAGCGGCAGTTCTCCTGCCCACGCGGACAGTGCAGCGATCTTCTCAAGCATCAGTGCAGTGACCTCGTGTTGCGCTGTAAGTGAAGACGGCGAAGCTGTCTCGCCGTATCAAGTCGGCGCAGCAGCACCAAGTACACAGCAAGACCGACATCGATAATGACGTCCCACCATTTCGGCTCACCTGGTCCAATGTCGAACCAAATACCTACAAACGAACCTATTGCCACCATCGCAAACGCTATCGCGAGCAATGGTTGTCGACGACCGTCCATGACGCGAAGTTCATCACCGATCAACAGAGTGATCGAAATCAAAGCGATGACATCGACGAGATCGAGCATCGAGATGTGGATCATTGCGCACCTCCGTCCCCCTGATTGGGTTGGGATGCAGTTCCGCCGAGGTTACCGATGCGGTTCCTCACTGCGTTCTTTGCTGCCGGCAGAGCCGACATCGCGCACAGCCCGATGACAAAAGCGACGCCGTTCTCGACACCGGCTGATTTCAAACCGGTCCATTCTGCAATCATCGGCGTAATGGCAATCGCCGTGATTAGTCCCACAAACACCGCGAGAATTGCTTGAGTGCGCGATAAGTCCTTCACAAACGCCAGGGAGACAATGCCGCCAGCAAAGCCGAATACCGCAGTTCCCAGCTTGATCCCCAGCGTGCTCGATACAGGCTCACCCATGTTCTACGGCCTCAAGTGCGATGCGGTAGCTGTCAGGCCAGTCTTTTGGTCGCGGGACGCCCGGATTCTGAGCGCTTAGATAGAACGCCCAAGCAGCGTTTGCATCGCCGAGCGCCGGCAGCGGCTTTGAATCGGCCCAGCAGGTCAATCGGCACATTCCGAAGCCGAGAACATCATCGAATTCGAGCGCGTTCCAAACGTCGAACGCAGTTGGAGCAACGCCCCGTGCTTCGCAAAGCTGGAGTGCGAGGACGTGCGTCAGCGGATTACTGAGAACACACTGCAAGCCACCTCGCTCGTACTGCGTGAGGCCGCGCGCAGGTCCATTGCCGTATTGATGCCTCGTCCGTAGCTTTGTCTCCTGCCACGCTGTTGCCAGTAGTTGGACGCGCGCTTCTTGCGAATCCATTTTTCCCGGCAGCAAGTCCAGCGCAGGCACAATTGCCTGCGCCAGACAATCCGCTGGCGTGACAGGAAGATTGAGCACAGCTTAGCCTTCCGGCTTGGCCTCGGAGCCACCCGCAGCACCGACAGCGGCCGCGTCTTCGTGCGATTCCGGCGCAGGCGGTTCGGCCAGCGAAGGTGCCGGTGTGGGATTCAGAGCGGTGTCGATTGCAATCTTTGAAGCGTTCAGGCCGGCAGTAGCCGACTTCACGCCCTGATCGATCGCGCCAAGTTGATTCGCGAGAGTCGCCAGATCCGCATCGGTGACGACGCTGGCATTCAAAGTCGACAGCTTGTCGAGCGCGGCCTGGACATCCGTTCCGATGCCAGATACGGCCGTAGTGAGTTCGCCAAGATCGGTGGAAAGCTGAGAAACAATGGTTTCAACGTTGTCGAGCTTTGACATGATGGTCTCCAGAATTGAAAACGGTGAACGGAACAAGCGGCCGAAGAATCGGCACATGGGAATCTCCCAAAAAGGTCCTGCGGCAGTGAATGGGTAGCGATGAAGATCCGAATAGGCGAACCGGTGGCGTCTCACGACGGGAACGGCTTCTTGCTCTAACTGCCGCAGAAAAGGTGGCCCCGCGACCGGCTTAGCCAGTCAGCCGATGTCCGGGGAGCGCCGGATTCGTTCGGTTTTTTACGGGGCTTGAAAACGCAAAAGCCCGGGACTGGCCCGGGCTTGAAACTTCATTTGTCACGACTGCTATGCAGCCTTCAAACTGATCTGGCGTCCAATCGCCTGGTTTTGTCGAGCCAAAGCGCGCAACGCCTTCATGTGCACTGTATCCCAATGCCATCCGCTCGAGGCGACTTTATCCAGAACGCCCCTGCAGACGCGATGCAGAGTTTGCTTGTGCTCAGGAATTCTTGCATCGAACCGATACCATTCACCGTTCGAACGGAATTCCGCCAAGCCGCGATGTATCAGTTTCTCCGCGATCTTCGAGCTTTCGAGATACGGGAGGCGCACGCACCGAAACAGCTTGATCTCGATCGGGCTTGCATGCGATAGCGCCAAAAACCGTCGGTATGGGTCAGATGATCGCCCGACCTTCACGTGAATCGCGCCACCTGACTCCTCAGCGAAACCGAGATAGACGAAATGGCCGCGGAGCATTTCCCCATTCGAGTCGCGGTCGAGAACCGTCACTATGCCCATCCTCGTACACTATTTCCGATCGTGTAGCTACGCAAGCATTTTCATAGGCATCAGCTTCGGCAAGTACCGTTTGCGCGCCAGTTGCATCGCTGTTGACATCCATTGTTCGATGCGACGTGCCAACCTGATCGACAACGCTTTGATCTACCGTGACCTCCATACAATTCCTGTCCGCTTGTACGAATAGTTAAGCACTCGCGTTGCCGACATAGCTCAAGAACGGATTGAGGCTTGTGAACTTACTACACGCGGCCCTCAGCTCTGGCGCTGCGTTGTCCCAGAAAACGACGTGCACAGTAAAGCCATTTTCTACGAGGTCTTCTACGACCGGGCAGAAGTCTTTATCTCCTGCAACCAGCGTGATTTCGTCCGTGCCTTTCTTGATCTTGCCGGTATAGGCATCTTTCGTAATTTGATGCGCAATCGCAACATCCACTTTCTTTTCCTTCCCGGCGAAATTTTTGTCGTAAGTCTTTACTTCAAAACCCTTTCTTTCAACCATCTTCCAGAAGGAGTCACTGGGCGGCGGAGAACCCCATAGCTTCGCGCAGCCAATTTCCGCCTTGTCACCACATGCAAACTCATGAAGATGCCCATAATCAACGTTCCACGAACGATCAACCACATTGTTCCTCATGGCCTCAATGTACGATTCCGCACCGGGCATTTTCTTTGCCACAGCTGATGCTCGGCAGCCCTCAGCATACACATTTGAATTATCAACATAGGTGAAGTTCACTTGAAGAGTCCCCTTTTTTGTGCCAAAAAGTTCGAACTAAACGGCGGCTGTCCCTGGAAACATCAGCATACCGCAACCAATCACAGCGCTCAGCTTGAGCGGATGGCTAAGGAAGATCATCGATTGCCACATAGTCGCCTGATAGAGCAACTTGTGTACCAGCGCCAGGCGGAATGCTTGGTACGATAATTACGAGACGAAACCCTTCGGGCGCAGAAGAGGCGTGCTTTGAATATTCGTCACGCCATTGTTGCGGTGAATCAATAATGCGTTTTTCCGCTGCCTTAGATATTTGATAATAGGTACATTTTGGGCATTTAAAGAACTTTCTATTGCTGTAATCAACCCAGTAGAAGCTCGCTGGGCTGCTGCAAAGAGGGCATTCTTGTTCCTGTTCCAATTTCATAAAATCTCCAGAGGGGCGCCGGACCATCAATAGATGGGAATTGATGTTCGCTTATACATCATACGCCTCACCCCGGGCATCTTGGCTATGTATTCACGCAGACTCCGCCCTCACGGTGACGAGCGCACCGAGCAGGAAGGCTCGTCCGTACTGCACCGCCCGATAGTACGTCTGCCGGCTCATAGGAATGCCGACCTTGGCCAATGTGCGCAGCCGTTCATTCTCGGGCCAATGCTTAGGCGACAGATAGTAGGCGCGCAAGCACATGGCAGCCCGGAACGGAAGACTGACTGTGCCCGGCGTGCCGCGCATCTGAGCGAGCGTGCAGATCGCCTGCTCGACCTCATCGGCCGCGGTGCCGATCGGCGTGCCGGAATAGCCGCGCGCAGATGGCACGAAACCCCTATGGTCGATCAGGGACTGTAGGCAGTTCCGGGTCCGAGTCTGCGGCATGTCGCCGCCCTGCCCGTACTCCTTCGCCCACTGTTCCAGCCGGACATCTAACTGCGCTTCATTGATCACTCGATTCTCCCAACGTAGTTTCGTCCAGCTCAAATCTGATTCCAGGCGTATGCAGACAAAGTGGAAAGCAGCGCGACTTGCCGGTGCAGAACGACCTACCCCACGCATCCGCCGACTTGTCGCGGTTCAGGCAGCAGGCACAACCGCCACGCTGATTTATCTCTGCAACGATGCGCCTGCGCTGGCCGCGCTCCACGAAGCGCTCCGGTTTGGTGTAGACCGTCACACTTCACCTCTAAGTGCTAACGGCGCCGCGCTGTGCGCTCGGCATTCAATGGAACCTTCAGCCTTCGTCGCGATCCGTGAGATTGCCAACGCGCACCTTGTGCGCGACGACAACGACGGGGAAATCGTATGCGAGAGTTCTGGCGCAGAATTGCGAAGGAATTTGTCGACCTGATCAAGAATCTCGGTCTCTGTATCTCGTTCCTGTACATAGCCGGATACGTTCTGTACGGGAAGGGCCACATCTTCAATGAAGCCTCTACCGATCGCATGTTCTGGACGCTTTACTGGATCTCGTTCGTGATCGGCATGATCGTATTCTGGCTTTTTGCCGAGGCCGTATATGCTGAAATGCGAAACTCCCGCGCTGCGACCTGGGCTCCGACCACCTGGTGCATCATCATGGGCTGTGCTTTCTCTTTGGTTGTCTTCATCATGCACTTCACTGCAAACATAATTGACTTCGCTCACTCGCAGTCCACGGCGTGCGCCCATGTGAAGACCGAAGCGAGCAAGTAGTTGGTGCCACTGGCGAGCCACCATCATCATTGCGTATCCAACAGGCTCAGTTCGATCCAGCAGCCGGGCGCGTCCAACGCATCCAGCTCTTCGCCATCGAATTTGTATGCTTTCACGTAGTGACGCGATATCACGCCGCACCCCTTGGAATAATCTTGTCCGACGACAAGCGGTTCGATCTCGCTTTCTGGTCTGTTGACATCAGTGCTACCGATGCCGGTTTCCCGGCCCGGAGCCGCACCACACGTCGCGTCGTTTCGTTCGCTGCTTCCTGTTCCGTCATTCTGCCGATACGCCAAACTCTCGCTTCGTGGCATTGATGGCAGGCCGCCACCGTGCCGAAATGGAGCCCTTGCTTCGGATGGTGGGCCTCTACCGGCGGTGGTGCGTCGCAAAAAGCGCAGGCGACGCTCTTCACATCCGCAAGCCACTCGGCCTCGTCGTCGGTCAGCGGTCGGCTATTCTTCGATCTCACGCAGCGTCACGCTCATCCGCCACGAAACGGGCAAGGCATACGGTTGCTCCCCACCGTACCGGCTTACTCGATAGTCCTTGATCCCCCGGGTTATCTCCAATGTCGAATGCCATCCTGATGGCCTCGGTCGCCTGCGATCTCGTGAATTCCAAACTGCTACGGGACATGCGGATCAGACCGGGATTACCGTGGCCCGTGTTAACTCCAGGGACAATTCGCTCACCCAACACGCACGCTGCGATCAGATGCCGGAAGTCATCTTTGTCAAATCGGGCACCGTGCCAAAATCGAATTGCCTCGGCCAAATCGCCACAGGCCGCGTTGAGCAATTTCTGCTGATCGCGAGTCATACGATCACGCCCGGTTTCCTGCCAATCGGTGCGCTCAGCTGTCACGGCAATTCCTCGATCTCCACCAAGGTTTCTCCCTTACCGGGCTCCTGACGTACCTCAAGCGGCGCCACGATGCAGCACCGCGAGTCCTCCTGAATGACGCCCAGGCCGTCAGGATGCGTTTTTGATAGCGGCTGCAGAACGTCAAGCACCGCTTTGGCACTACTCGCCGCGTTGTCGTCATCGAGCCGTCGCCGACAACGGCGCGTGATCGTGATGCGGCAGCGCTGAATGGGTGGCGCGCCAACCTGATATCCACTGCCGTGCTCCAACAACGCAGCTTTGACGAGCCATGCCACCCGCTTGCGGAGACGAGTGCGCTTTCCCCAGTGCATGCGGAGTAGAACGTTCTGCCCGGGTAGTGCCTCAGGGATGGTGATTCGAATCATGCGAATCTTTCCAAAACCACCATACGGGGCTCCATGCAGGCTTCCGCAAGGCCATCGAACAGCAGCGCAAGTTCTGGAATATGCTCTTTTACCCACGCCCGATTCTCGGCTCGAGTCGCGATGTTCTTTCGCATCTGGTGCTCAGCCAGTTCGCGTAGAGAGTCAATCATTGATCGCTCTTCCTGAGTTGCCACCGAATCCGCGATATCGGCGCGCAGGAGCGCTTGGAGCGATTTGTGGCAATCCACCCGGCGCTGCGTCAAAGCGCTGGATATCGAAGCGAGTGCGCAACGGGACCATTCCCGTTCGACCGTTGCGCTGCTTCCTGATCAGTGCTTCGGCGAAGCCAGCATGGGGCGATTCGGTGTTGTAGTACTCATCGCGGTAGATGAACAGGATCACGTCGGCGTCCTGTTCAATCGCGCCCGACTCGCGCAGGTCACTCATCATCGGACGTTTGTCCGCGCGCTGCTCAAGCGAGCGGTTGAGCTGCGAGACAAGGACGATCGTTATTCCGAGCGCTTTGGCCGTCGCCTTCAGTTCTCGCGTTACCTCTTGCACCGCGAGGGCCATCGTTTGGGCTTCGGGCAGCCGCATGTGCTGCACGTAGTCCAACACGACGAGCCTAGTCCCGTGCTGCATGTTTGCCTGACGAATTCGCGCTAATGCGCTAGCCAAGTCGTAGACGTCATCGTCGAAGTACAGGGGTAAAGCGCCTATGTCGTCGCCTGCCGATACAATTCGAGGCCAGTGGTGATCTTCAATTTTTTTTGCGTCCCGCACGATGTCAAAGGGCACCTCCGAACGCGCCGAGATCATGCGAGTGACGCAAGCCGCGGTCTGCATTTCTAAGGTGACGACGTGTGCAGGAACGCCCGCTGCCGCTGCCGTATGCGCGAACTGCATCGCCAGCAGGCTCTTTCCCATACTGGGGCGCCCTGCCACCAAGACCAGCTCACCCACCTGGAATCCCGCGGTCATTTCATCGAGCATCGGGAAGCCGGTGGACACGCCGAGCAGATCGGAATCACGGTCGGTCTGCGCTTGCATCACCCGCAACACACCGCGCATAGCGGCCTTCGCGTCCTTGGTCGGCGCCGCTGACCCACCGACAACCGAGCCGAGGACTGCCTGAGCCTCTGCAAGCGAGTCCGGACCAGTTAGTGAGGCGATCTTTGTGCCCGCCTCTCGAACGCGACGGCCGATCGCGTGGTCCCGGACGATCTCCGCCCATGCCCGAATGTTTGCTGTGCTCGCCGTAGTGTTTGCCAGATCAATGACATAGCTCACACCACCCACAAGATCGGAAATCTTGTGCGACTCGAACCATTCGGCAAGGGTGATTGAGTCTGCGGAGCTACCCTCTCGAACAAGTTCGCTTATCGCGCCGAAAATGACCGAATGTCGGCGACTGGAAAAGTCGCGCTCCGTCACTACGTCCGCGATTGACCAGAACGCCTTGGCGTCAAGCATGCAGCCGCCAAGAACGTTCTGCTCCGCTATGGCAAAGTTGTTTTCGCGAGGCTTCATGCTGCGGCATCCGGCGCCATTGCGCGCTGCAGTTGCAGTCCTACTGTGGTGAGCTTGTACTCACCGCCCGGATCCACCCACCAAGCCTTCGCCCAATTGCCCTCTACCGAGTCCTGGAAAATTTTTGGCCAGCCTCTCGCAGAGTATTTTTTCTCGCTTTGCGAATACCGTCGTTGAAACCAATCCCATGCCAGTTTCAGGAACTCCGCAGGAATTCCCACTCGCTCCGCGTAGGCGAAGACGGCGTGATCCTCAGGAATCGCCATTGAGCCCTCTGGCAGCGAGCGCAGCCAGACACGAAACGCCACTTTGCTTGCGGGTTTTGCAGTCGGAGGGGCGGCGTCAGCCGCGCTTTCCCCTTCTTTTGGAATCGGAGACGGAGACGGAGACGGAAGCGGGGCATCCGGATCGCATTGCGGATTTGTGCGTGGCGCATGCGGTTCGGGTGCGGGTCGCATGCGGGTCGCATACTCCGGCATGCGTTCCGCAGCGCCATCGCGGCCATAGCGCTTGCAAAGCGCAGCCCATTTCGATGACTCGCTGCGATCTGTAGAGCCTGCAGCCCAGGGATTGTGTTCTGACCAATCATGGACCGAATAGTGCCCATCTGCGCCGTCGAGAAAGCGAACATCGAGTAATGCGGCGACGAGCGCGCCATCGTCGCCGCCCCAATTCGCCGCAAGCTCGATATCCTCCACTGTCATGCCGGAGAGATCACCGCTCGGTCGATTTTCGGCCACGAAGAGGAATAGACAGATCAACGCCCAACAGCCCTCTCCGCCAAGTCTCTTTCGGAGCTTCTTGGTCTTAGGGTGAGATGGAAGCGAAGTAGCAATGCGCGCGTCGGAACTCATTCGATTAGGCCCTTAGCCCCTTCGCGCGCTCCATACGCTCGATCTGTTTTGGCGAGCGCTGACTAACGGCAACGCAGTACGCATCCCATGCAGCCAACTTTTGGGGCAGCGAGAACTGGTGGTAATAGATGTTCGTGAACGCTACGTACAGCTTTTGGATTCGGCGCTCGTGGCGCCAATCGTTCAGTCGCTGGCGAAACGCGATGATGGCTTCTCTCATATGCTCGCCCTGAGGAATGGCATCGCTTCGTTCCGAATCACAAGGTCGTCCAGCGCACGCTCAAGCTGACGTGCGCAAGCTCTCGCCTCAGGCGAATCGATGGAATCAAGGAGGCGTGCAGCTTCGCGATTTCGCTGCACGAGAATTTCCAAGAGCCGCTGATCGTGTACGTTCATGCGGCTTCGGCCTTCAGAGCAAAGGCTTCCTCTGGCTCGTCTGAGCGTGCTAGCGGAACGCACCCCCATGTCACGTCACGCGCGGTACGTTTACCCTCCGATTGGTCCCGCACAACGCGATCGATGTCCAGCCAATCTTGCGGGTACAGACGGATATGATTGGGTAGCTGCTTGCCCCCGAGCTGCATGTATGCCCGGAGCCTGTCCGACTTCTCCAGCACCTGTCGGCTCGACTTCTTGAGCGAGTACGCCTCCAGCGCAATGCTGTTGACGACCTTCTTCGCTAAATTGTCTCTTGCCATCTTCGCCCTCCGTTTCGGCAACGATAGTGTGGTTTTCGCGTTTTCCAGGGGTCGAAAGTCCCCAATTACGTCGACGGTTTCTGGGGTTATGCGACAGGCCGCAGCGCTGGAGCTTTGGCGCTCGCCGTCAGTCGCGCGATAAGAGCGATCAGGACGGACTGCACTTGGTTGCCCGCAGCACAGATATGGCGAAGCTCGTTCTGCGTGATCACGCCATCGGCAACTGCGGAATGGATGGTCTCCATCAATCGCCCATTCGCGGCGTTCTCTTCGAGGGAGAGATTCAGCAATGAATCTGTCTGCACAGGTTCGAGCGGCACTATTGCGCAACCGTGATTTGCCGCGAGTGACCGCAAGATCTGTAGATCATTGGTTAGGGTCATCATCGAATCCGCCTCTGCCAACGTCAGGTGATGCGACGAGCAGTTCGGGTTGACCTTGTTTCGCAAGACTGCATCAGACATCGCCATCCGCGGCGCCAGCGCAACGCTTCCGCCCGGATAATCGTGCACAGTCTTGTAGGCAGCATCGCCGACGTTCATAGGATCTCCGAATGCACGTAGAAGTCAGTCTCTGCCCCAGCTACCGTGGCGGCAATGGACGAGTTGAAGAAAAACGCCGCGCGCAAATTCCACCGTGACCGAAAGGAGGTTGGTTGCGAGGATGTGCAGACGCGTGGCGCGGGAAAGAATTACGGTGCTACGGTGATAGGATTCCGACTTTTCTCGCCACTCACCCGCCACCGGAGCAAAAATGGACGTCTTAATGGAACTCGCCGCGACTTCCGAGCAAATCGCCAAGCAAATAGCCACGCTGGCAGCGAAATCGAGAGCCGAGGCGATCGTCATTCGAGCGCTCGCATACGCAGCACAGCACAACCCCGATTTCACCCGATACCTGATAGACGGCCTCGCACGGAAGGACGTGGAATATGTTCTACAGGGGATGCCAGACGAGAGCGTCACAAGCTTCGAGAATTCGCTCAAGGAGCTTCTCCCCGACCAATTCCATCAGCATGTTCTTCCGTCGCTGATCGGTTTGAAGCCAATGAACTGACCGCCAGAGCCGGCTGGCTCGGCATATGCTCGATTCCGAGCCGGAATCGAAGTGCCCTACAGAGGCGTACACGGATGCCCATCTCACGCGGCCTTCTTCTTCGGCGCCGAAAGCTCGGGCCAGATGTCGGGGCGCAGATCAGAGCGTGTTACTGCGCCGTTGGTCTCGCGCTCGATTGCCTGCGCCATAACCTTGCTGGCGCGCTTGCCACGCCATGCAATTGAAAGCTGCCATAGGTACTGGGCGCTTGTTCCAACCGCATCAGCAAGTTGATTGCGTTGTTCGGAATCGGATATGTAGTCGGCGAGCTTCATTCTCGCACCATACTAGCTTGGCTAGTATTTGTAAATAGCTTAGCTCGTGGCGGATAGAAGCCGCAGTTAGTAGCCTAGCTAGTTATGGGTAAACGAACTCTCAGCGATGAAGAACGCGCGATGGCCGCGACTATCAAGGCCGCAGTTGAGCGGTCTACGAAGTCTCAGGAGGCCATCGGAGTCGAAGTCGGCGTGACTCAGGGATCCATCTGGCAATGGATGGAAGGAAAAGAGCCGGTTTCCGCAAAACGCGCCCCAGCGCTCGCAGCCGCACTGGGAATTGATGATCCAGCCAAGATCAGTTCCGCCTATCGTGAGCTCAGGCCGAACAGGACCGAGGACGCCATCGCGATTTTCACTCCCGAACGACGCGCAGATGACAACGTGACTGCGGTTCACATCGCGGTTGAGAGTCTTGCGGTCGCTCTCTTGCGCCAGGTACCAGGCTCAGCAGAGGCATTCGCCGCTGACCTGGAGGCGATTTGTAGCGAGCGCCATTTCTCGCCGCACCATGCTCTTCTTGGCAGGCTCTTAGGTAGCGCTCGCACAATTCAGAGTATCGAGGCAGCGGAAGACAGAGTGCGGCGGCGCGCCGGTCCTGCTCGGCGCACCAAGCCCTGAACTTTGGATCGAATGGATCAAATTTCATGGTTTCCCCCTGGTGAGGGACATGAAATCAAAACAATCTCGCACAGCGTGAGATTCTATATAATCAATTAGTTATAGCGGAGCTCGCAACAGGCATTCGTGGAATTGCCGTTACCTCATTGAGCTTCCAAAGTTTCTATCCCAATGCCGGGGTAAAGTTCTAGTCATGCCTGGAAGCTATGGCGGCGAAGTTACTTGGGATATCGGCGGCGGCAATGAATGTAAGAGGAAACCTGGATGGATGAGCCGTTTAAGCGCCTCGATCGCGCAAAGTCGCAAGCATTTGTCCGCGATATCCTTGCCATCTACGCAAAATATGGACTGGCGATCTCCCACGAAGACGGGTCAGGATCATTTATCATCGACCGTGATGCAACTGATTTGCGCGCCAGGCTCTTGTTAGCGGCGAATGGAAGTGAGATTGACGCCGATAATGTGTTTAGCAATTCCGAGATGATGGAGGAGCCACTTCGATTGGCTCCAGTGGTGCGCACTTAGGGAAAGAACGTCTTGGAGGAGCTATGCACGATCCAACATCAGCCGAGAGCCCCGAGCCGAATGCGGGGAAGTAGCTTCGACCAGGTTCGCGATAAAGAAGTTGTAGAGACGGAATGCCGCTGAAAATTGCGACCTCAGTATCAGGGGATACGTGTGGCCCAAGACGCGCCCGACCAAACAAAGTACGAGTTTGACGTATTCATCTCTCATGCCTCGGAAGACAAGGAATCCATTGTCCGGCGCCTAGTCACCCTACTTGTCGGATACGGTTACCAAGTCTGGTACGACGAGTTTTCCCTTTCGCTTGGCGACTCTCTGCGCAGATCCATCGATGCCGGGCTAATAAAGAGTCGCTTTGGCGCCGTGGTTCTAAGCCACAGTTTCTTCAAGAAAAACTGGCCGCAATACGAACTGGATTCCCTCAATGCAATATCCATTGCAACGGGCGAAAAACGCATTCTGCCCATTTGGCACGAGATCACTTATCGAGAGATGGTGGGGTACTCGCCATATCTCGCGGACAAGGTAAGCATTCAAAGCAACGTAAGTGATGACGATCTACTCGTTGGCTTTATTAAGGCACTTGGGCCTCCACCGAACATCCTGCGTAAGCAATCAATCTCGGTGACATTCAACGGACATCGTATTCAAGTATGCCCGTGGTGCCTCTC
Source organism: Rudaea sp. 3F27F6 (assembly GCF_005503555.1). GTDB lineage: Bacteria > Pseudomonadota > Gammaproteobacteria > Xanthomonadales > Rhodanobacteraceae > Rudaea. The sequence continues at coordinate 173,308 of NZ_SCNG01000005.1, read as the reverse complement.
GCCAATCACAACAAGTGGACAATATCTGGGGTACGGTGACAGCTATTGGGAGCAACACTGTCAGTCCTGCAGATGGGCTGACTCAGGCGTGAGCTAGGTTGAGAGCCGTGCGACTTACACTTTGCCAAGATGAAAAATAGTCCTGACCAGGAATCTCGCGGCTGGACGAATCACGACATCCTTCGAAGCGATGCGATTAAGTACGTCTTCGATTACATTCGGAACATTGGTATTAGCGGATCACTCATTGCGGGTGGCGACTATCTCCGCGAACATCCAGAGTTCTTTAAAGCCCCGGCGCCTCTGAATGACGCATTTGGGTGGACCATTGGGGGAATCGGACTCGCCCTACTCGTTCTGAACTACGCCCATGCCAGCTCGAAGGTCGATGACCTGAAGCTACCCAAGGTCATCTCCGTGCTCATCAACTTCCTAATAAACGTACTGTCGATGGTGGTCATGATTCTGATTGCGTTGAAGAAGTGAGATCCTAGACCGTCGAGGCTCAGTGATCGGCAAATATGAATGATCGATGGATTTAATTCCGACCCTCGTTAGCTCTATTGCCAGTAGCGCCTTAGTTGCCGGGCTGCTTGTCTGGCTATTCAAGTCGTGGATTAGCGAGCGACTAAAGAATGCTATCAAGGCAGAGTACGATCAGAAGCTGGAAACGCACAAGGCTCAGCTAAAGGCTCAGGCAGACGTCGAAATTGAGCGCCTTCGATCTCAACTAAGCATCGCCGCCACCGAACACCAGGTTCGATTCTCCAAGCTCCATGACAAGCAAGCGGATGTAGTAGTGCAGATATATACCTTGCTCGTCGAAGCCAATACCGCGGCGACGACATTTGTTTCAGCGTCCCAAGGAACTGATGAAGCAAGACAAGGACAGGCGCATGAAAATGCCATTACATCCCTGATTACCTTCGTCGATTTTTTTGAAAAGAACCGTATCTTTCTTCCAGAAAGAGTCTGCACTCAAATAGAAGAACTTGTGAATAGCATGGGGGACAAAATAACGAAAGTTAGAACCTACATGCACTATCGAAGCGAAGATCTTCCAGCCGCTGCCCTCGAGGTTAAAGAGCGTGCCTCGAATGACGCTTGGAGTTACTTTCAGGAAAAGTTTCCGGTTGCTCGATCTGCTCTAGAGCACCAATTGCGCATAATGCTTGGCTCGAAAGAATCCAAGAACTCGAAATCCGACAAAGCATAATCACTCGCACTGGGAGGCTCGGGACGAAGCCCGTGAGCGCTTACCTGGCGAGATCTCCTTGACTGGATTGGCACCACCTACCAACTAGCCGGCACCCGCCTGATACTTCTCCTCGGCTTGGGCCTGTATCCCCATATCTTCGATTTTCTCTATGACGTCGGATATATCACCGTCACCTGAAACATCCACTTCTGGACGGAACGTTGGGCCGTGACCGACAGGTCCTTCTTGCTTTGGCAGACCCATCGCCGCAACAAAGGCGGTCAGAACCCGCACGAAAGTCTCTTTCTCAGTCTGAGAGATCGGCTGTTCTGATTCCTGATGTTTCTTCCCGCTCGGCCCCGGAGGTCCTGGTGGTGGCGCCTTTGGGAGCGGCTTGAACTTCAGTTCCACCTTGTGGAGTTGCTTGGCGTCGCCGGCGAGCTTCGCATCGATGACGTAGAAATCAACCTCGGCTTCGCTTTTGATCACTAGCTCGAAATGCGTTTCGAGCTTGATCTCCTGAAGCTCCATGTATGGCTTGGTGTTGTCCTCTGCCGCCAGAAGCTCCCGCTTAACTTGTCGAATGAATTTGACGAGACTTATACCGCCCGGAGTTTTGCCAAGTTCCATTGCAGTGCCCCCTATTGGCCCTGTGGAAATGATGCTCCTACTAAAGCCACCGTTCAAGACGAGTTTGTCGGAAAAAAAAGGATTGCACTCCCCACCTTCACCTGCAATGCCAAAACCCCGCCACCGTTACCGCGATGGCAGGGCTGCGGTGCCACGGTCAGCCGCTTCACAAATGGCCGAGTCCAACTTTGAGGTATCCGTATGGAAAACTTGAAACTCAAAGCCATGGCGAAGCTCGGGAAGTCGAAAGCATAGTTCAAGCTATGCCTTCGCGAGGCGACTTCTAGGTCATCCTGCCCTTCTCAGTTTCTTCCATGCCACCTTGATTGCTATCCTCACTATGCCGGCGATTGGCCGGTAAATCGACACAGAAGGTGCAATCATGCTTCAACCTTTCAAGCTCCATATTCAATAGGCAAAGAGTAGGTCTATCTAGATCGAAATACCGTGGTGGATGGTGGCAATCGCCCTTGACCTATTGAGTCGAATGTAAGTCCGCTCCGGGACGCGCCACCTCCGTCCCGGAGCACAAATCCCCGAAGCCGCCGCATGGCGGCTTTTTCATACCCGCAATTCATGTAGGGCGGCGTTTGGTGCCGCGCTCGATAGAAAGTCACGAAATACTAGCACAGCTATTGACAACAAATAGCTTGGCTAGTATTGTTCTTCCCACGCCGAACTCAGCCGGCAGTGGAGAATCCGATGTACCTCAGTCAGACCCGCGTTCATCGCCCGGCGAATTTCGATGTCGCGCGCGAACAGGATTGCATTGCGATCCGCACTAACGACCGCGACGTCTACGTCTCACTGTCGTTTGACGAAGCCGAAGAGCTACGGGCGAAGCTACGCAGCGCGCTCACCAGTTCGCAGGCCGAGGCCGCACCATGAGCGTCCTCACCTACGACAACTACCGGAACGCCGAACGCATTCGCCGGTACGAGCACGCGCTTGCGGACACCAATCTGGATCGCTCAGACCTTCCGTTCCGCATCGTGCGTGGGATGGCATTCAAGAGAACTCTGCGCTCCGAATCAACGGCGCAGGTCGCCCTTGTCCATCCGAAATAGGACAAGCCGGCATGACTCTCGATCCAGTCACCGCCGACACCAACCGCTACGAGTGGGACTTGAACAGGTCCGACGCCCGCGCGACGGCGATCGATGCGCTCGAAGAGAAGTTCTGGTCCGACCACGGAGAGCGCCTATCGCTGCTCGAAGAAGTGGGGATGAGCGAGCGGGACAAGCTGATCGCCGCACTCACCGAATGCGACTACCGCAAGTTCGCAACGCTGATCCAGTCAGCCGCTCGCGAAGCATGCGAATCCGAGTTTGACGACCGAATCGAAACGCAGCGCTACAACGCCGCTGCGGGCAAACACGACTAGAGGAGCATCGCAGCGTGACCAGCCAAGCAAACGATGAACGGCTACATCTACGGCGACGTCGTGCCCTGGAATTCCACGAGCATTCCGGGAAGCGTAAACAGGTAGTTCAGGGTCAACTCGGTGAAGTGCGAAATATCGCGCGCATCTTTTTCGGACGTATCCAAGGGATCGTGCATGGCGTCATTGCGCAGCAACCTAACATGGTGCGCCCACGCACCGAGTTCCCTTGTAAGTCGTCCATCGCTCGTGAGTCGCTCTATTCGGGCGAACAGAGTCAGCGTTGCCAAGTCCGGGGCAAAAAACTTGGTCGCCACGTCAATCGATTTTCCGACGAGCATCGCGGCTGTTTCCCAGTCTCGTGCGCGCAGAGCTTCATACCCCTTCTTGAGCGTCCGCTCGACCTCTGGGGGGATATGGGCCGGAACGTCGATGTCCATGACTTTCGGCTCCGTATAAAGGAATTCCTCGCGCATGGTGTTTTCCTCCATGACGTGATTGCACACCGCAATGACACCTCGAAAGCAAACTCGGCAGATGCACAGAAGCTCAAAAAGCTCCAACAACTTCGGTCGCTCGGGCGTTCGATGAATGATCTCCAATGTGGCGTTCTTTGCCAAACAGCGAGGACAGTCAGCCGACAGCAAATTCATAGTTCGCATCCCCTTCAATTCGATCTCAAATCAGTTGAACACAATTTGCTTGGGGGCGCAAAGGTGCTCGGGGGCGCGAAGTGAAACGCCCTCGCACCGAGTTACTCGACATGCCGATCGTGCAGGCCGCTTTGCATGTCGCTGGCGTTGCCGCTGTCGTCGGCCTGATCGCTGTCGCTTTCGGGTGGCACCCATGAGCGCCGTCCTCGACTTCTGCGCATTCCGCAACGAGCGGTACGGCGCGCCAACAGCGACTGTCCGCGAACGTGTAGCACAGGCGCTGCGCAATACGGGAATGTCTGCTGCGGTGTATTCACAAGCGATCGATCGAGCGAAGCGACACGACAGCGAATCCAAAGGCGATCGCGAGCTTCAAGCGCGCGGAGTCATCGCTTGGGCGAAGGAACAACCAAAGGGCGCCGCCTGATTTCCGAGCGCCGCACTCTACAGGGCTTGGCGGCGCTTTCTTTCTTTGAGGAGTAGAAGATGAGCAGCGATATTCAGCCGTATCAGGAAGGCATTCAAAACAGCAAGCAGCGATTCGAGAAGATCGGCGGAAATCTGATCAACTACGATCGTGAAAGCATCTTTGCCATGCAAGCATTGATGAAGAACGACTTCGCACTCAGCACTGCAAATCGCAACAAGCAGTCTGTGCAGTTGGCGATGATCAACGTTGCTTCCACCGGGCTTACACTCAATCCTGCGAACGGCTACGCGTATCTTGTTCCTAGGGATGGCGCGATCGTTCTGGATATCAGCTACAAGGGCTTGATCAAGATCGCGACCGATTCTGGCTCAATTCTTTGGGCCAGGGCTGATGTTGTGCGAGAAGGTGACACGTTTGTCTACAACGGTCCCGCGGCTGCGCCAACCCATCAAACGGACCCCTTCAAGGCAGACGCTTCGGAACGCCCAATTGTCGGCGCTTATGCGATTGCCAAGACAAAAGAAGGCGACATTCTCACCGAGTGTATGGCTTGGGCCGAGATCGAGAAGATCCGCGAGAAATCTAGCGCGTACACGAAGAAGAAATCCGGGCCTTGGGTTGAATGGCCGGACCAAATGGCAAAGAAGGCCGTCATCAAACGCGCCTCAAAGACTTGGCCGTATACGACCGACAAGCTGGCGCAGGCCATCGACGTCGCCAACGAATCCGAAGGCGGCTATGACCTTGCGAGCGAAGAAGAGCGCGATGCAATGAACCAGTTGCAGCACGAAGCTGCGGTTGGTCGCAACTGGCGAACATTCGCTTTCATCAAAACGGCTCTCGCCACCGAATCACCAGATGGCTACGCCATCGCCGAGGCTTGGTATGAGCTGCCTCAACATGAACAGCAAGTGCTTTGGAGGGCGCCAACGAAGGGCGGTCTGTTCACCATCGACGAACGCAAATACCTCAAAACAGAATTGCCGAAGATGGCGACCAAGGAGGCTGCATGATCCCCTACTACATCGGCCGCGTTGGCAAAGACGCTGTGACGCGTCACACGAGTGGCGGAAAACCCGTAACCGGCTTCTCGGTCGCTTTCGATAGCGGCTATGGCGATAGCAAGCAAACCCTATGGTTCGACTGCAACGCCTGGGGCGAGCGTTACGAGAAGCTCGCGGAATACATCAAGAAGGGCGACAACATCGGTGTCGCTGGCGAGATCGGCGAGCGAGAGCACGAGGGCAAGACGTACAAGACGCTCCGAGTTTCCGACGTGAAGCTGCTCAGCAGCAAGCGCGACGCATCCGCCAATAACTCTCAACGCTCGACAGGCAATCCGAAACAAGCCGACGCGAGCAACGGCGAAGGCGCTGCTTTTGACGACGACGATATCCCCTTCGCTCGCATCAAGAAACGCGCGTACTGGTAACGACTACGGCAGCGAAAGACCTATTCGCATAGGTTCCGCGACAAGAGCGTAAGCGCTCGGCGCTGCCACCAAATCTCAACAATCGCCGGGCCAGTTCATCGGCTCGGCGGAAAGGAATACCGATGATCAGTTTGTCGATCGAAGTTGATGTCGAAGCCATTGTCGAAGGATTTCCCCACGACGAGGAAGCGGCATTGAAGCTGATTAAAGCGCTTGATGTGAAGTTTGCAGACTACGACTTCACGAAGTTGCTCGCCGACCACTTTGCCGCAGAGATTGCAAAGGAAGATTTGCATGACAACCCCCACCCTGCTTGACCGTGCGAGAGGCGCGCTACGCGATCTAGCCGATCTCTACGACACCGATGAAGGCTGCCGTTCGCTTCCTCAGTACATCGCTGCAAGGAAGGTCCTCGCCGACCTCGACCGCGCACGATCTTGGACGAAGGCGAAGCCAACAATGGAAGGTGCTTACTACATACGCGGCTACGTGATTTGGTCTGATGCCAACGAGCCGGCGCTCGTTCAAGTAGTGGAGTCGAAAGACGGCCTCATCTGCAATCTGCATCAGAGCAATACGAGCAGCGACTACGGGGCCTGGTTTGATGTGGCTGACCTGGATCCCGACTTCAAATGGTTCGGCCCTCTCCCCGCCCCACCCATCGCCACAGACAAATCGCAGGAGGCAGCCAATGGCTTGCGCATGGAGATGCGTTCGCCTGGGCTGTTCCCGCAGATGAAGACGTCGAGCGCGACAGGATGATAGCTGAGCTACGAAGGAACGCTGACTTTTCGTCCGCGATTGACATCGTCAGCAAATTCATCCAACAGAGGATGTTTCCCACACTCAACGGAAGTAGCATGAGAGACTCCAGCCAAACGCGGAGCTTGCTCGACATGCTTAAGATCAATGGGGTCGCGTTCTATGCTGCTTCGTCCGCGCTCATGCAGACCTGGGGTGTAGTTTCCATAGCACAGAAACAAGCTGACTCAAGAATTGATGATTCCACAGCTAAGAAAATTGCTAGTAGCGTTCGCCGATTTCATACCAACGTTATGGAAATGGGTGCCGAGATTACGGCGATGGCTGCCGTCGATCTTGTCAAGACGCTTGAGACATCAAATCCAGGAATGAAATTCTCCGACCTAGGAGAATCTTTGAATGTCATTGATGCGACCCTGACGCGCGAGTTGTCACTTGTCAGACTGTTCGTTATTGAGCGCGATAAGAGTAGGTATTTTGAACCTGAGGAACCACCTTTTGGTACCGATCTACAGAACAAGTTTCCGTCGTTGATCTACGACATGGAAGAAGCGTCAAACTGCCTCGCCCTTGGGCGAAGCACGGCAAGTGCATTTCATTCGCTGCGCTGTTTGGAAGCTGGCATTCGTGCCATTTCGCGCTGCCTCGGAATCCCCGATCCTACAACCGGACAGGCGCGGAACTGGCGGATTATGTTGGAGGGAGTTCAGAAGCAGATAAATAGCCGCTGGCCCAATTCTGGCGATCGTTTCTCTGGAGACGGACACTTCTTCGAATCCATCCATGCTGGTCTTGTCGCCATGCAGAACCCTTACCGCAACGCGACTATGCACCTGGATCAGAAGTACACGGAAGACGAAGCGAAACACATCTTTGAATTGGTTGGCGGCCTAATGAAGAAGATCGCAAGCCGAATGGATGAGGCTGGCAAGCCACTCGCCTGACCCGAACAAAGACGAGCAACCAACTGCCTGAAATGAGTCTACTTTCCTCGAAACCAATAGCCTAGAACGGTGCCGATGACTCCGAAAGCCCATCGCTCCGTGCCTACTTCGTACTTTGAAGAGAGCACCACCGTAAGAGCCGCTCCGACAACCACCAACGAAAGAATCACCCGCATCACTAAGTCAACGGTTAGAGAGGAATTCAGCGCACTTTGCAAATAACTTCTATGAAAGACGCTGTAGAAGAACAAAAGAATTAAACCAGAGGCCATCACAACCCAAGGTATGTACTCCATAGCTGCTCTCTCGAATTTAATTCTCTGGTTTGCATCCTCTCACGAAATTCTAAGGGATGGTAGCGAACCGCAACACAAGGCTGAATTTACATGCCCTGGCGGTCGTGGAACTGCGGACATGACCAAAGTCGCCGAAGAAGGCGGATGCAAGGTGATGAAGGTGGAGGCTCGAGCATGACAGATCAGAAAACCGAGAAGCCGGCTCTTTGGGTAACCGTTCGCGCGAATGGCCGAATTTCGTTTACCCAGAACGAACCCAGGCTGTCGTTTGGAGACCGTCCGGAGCCGCTGTATCGCCACCCAACTGACGCGCGAGTGCGGCAACTAATCGAAGCGGCTGAGGAGCTAAGCGCGTTCTATTCCCATATTTGGGACAGAAAAGACGGTTGCATCGTGCTGATGGAGCCGAGCGTCCCGAAGTTCGAGCAAGCGCACGCGAAGCTGAATGCGGCAATTTCTGCCGTAAAGGAGCGAGCATGACACTCTTCGCGGCACTCGCGTTCACCGCCGCCTTCCCCATTTTCGTTGTCGGAACCGTTGGCGCGGTTTGCTACTGGTCTGCGCGGGCGGTGGCTTGGGTTACGGGGGATATGTGACCGAAAAGAACTTCGACCTACGCGGGAAAGATTGGCTGACTGAGGCAGAGGCAGCGCACTATTGCGGTGTGTGCCTAACTCAGTTCGCGAAGGCCAGGTTGCCTGCACGCCGCTTCTTAGGAAAAAAACTATACTCCCGCGCTTTGCTAGATGAATCCATAGCAGCATCCCCAGAATGGCAACCCTCTACCAACGCGAAGGTCAGTGGTATCTCAACTGGCGTGAAAATGGGGAACGCTTTCGGCGATCTCTCGGAAAGATTGAGGCCAGTGCGGCTGAGAAAATCAAACGCGAGAAAGAGGCCCAGCTTACCCTTGGCATCCAACCAGTAGGACCATCCCCTACTCTTGCAGACTGGATTGATGAGTACTGCGAGGCAAGTACTAGCCCGAAACGCCGCCAGAGCGAGTTGAAGCACGCAAGGGCGGCGCTTGGCCGATATCACATTGCTTCCTTGCCTCCTCGTGAGATCGACAAGTTCCGACTCTCCAGGTTGAAGCAGGTTAAGCCAGAGACGGTCGGCAAGGAGATTCGCATTCTCAAGGCTGCGTTAAAGCGCGCCGTCAAGCTGGAAATTATCGAGAAGAGTCCAGCGCAGTACATAGAGGCACCGCGAGGCACTGCGGACAAGGCCGTCGAGTTCTATACCAAGGCGCAATTGGCGAAGATTTACAAGGCCGACAAGGCTACTGCGCAGATCTGGAGATTCATGGCAAACACCGGCATTCGGCGGGGCGAATTTGCCAAGGCGGTGCGCTCGGATGTTCGTGGCAGATCGATCCACATCGAATCGACCGACGAGAAACGCACTAAGTCCGGCCGCTGGCGAGAAGTGCCATTGAATGCTTCAGCCAAGATCGCTCTGAAGGGTTTGGGGCGCGAATCGCTTTCGCCCTACGCGGCGGACACCCTAACCCACAAATTCGCCCGCGTGGCCGCCCTGGCGAACGTGGGCGGCAATCTGCATATCCTAAGACACACATTCTGTTCGCACATGGTCATGGCCGGTGTACCATTGCGCGCAGTTCAAGTACTTGCGGGCCATTCGTCATCTGCTATTACCGAGCGCTACGCCCATCTTGCCCCACGGAAGAAGAAGGGCGCGGTAGACAAAATCAATCTGTAATAGTCACAGTTTGGTCACAGCGGTATACTTGAATCAACGTAACGTATTGATTTATAAGCACGGCCCCGTAGCTCAGCTGGATAGAGCGTCCCCCTCCTAAGGGGAAGGTCGCACGTTCGAATCGTGTCGGGGCCGCCAGTTCGATTTGCGTTTGCGCTCGTTGATGGACGAACGCAGGCGTTGCAGCGCAGCGGCCCAGACGCGCTCCTCGATTTGCTTTTGCATTCGTCTGCGATTGCAGGAACCGAGAGTAGGCGGTCCCCGGCTGTACTTTTCAGTAATCAACCATATCGTCAACAATCTCGTACTCATGAGTCCAAGCAAGGTCAACGAAGGTGCCGAACGCGGCTGGATCGTGCCGATCGGCGGCGCGGAAGCGAAGCACCACGACGCGCGCATCCTCGAACGTTTCGTCGGCCTCTGCGGCGGCCGCGACGCCGACATCGTCGTGATCCCGACCGCAAGCCAGCTCGCCGACACCGGCACGCGCTACGAAGGCATCTTTTCCGAACTCGGCGCCGCGCGCGTCACCGCGCTCGACTTCGATACGCGCCGCGACGCCGAGGAGCGCAACCGCATCGACCTGATCGAGAACGCAAGCGGCATCTTCTTCACCGGCGGCAATCAACTGCGCATTTCGACCCTGCTCGGCGGCACGCCGATCGCGCAGGCGATCCGCGCCTGCAACGCGCGCGGTGTCCATGTCGGCGGCACGAGCGCCGGCGCGAGCATCCTTTCCGAGCACATGATCGCGTTCGGCAAAGAAGGCGCCTCGCCGACCGCGGGCAGTGTGCGTCTTGCGCCGGGTCTCGGTCTGACCAACCGCTTCGTGATCGACCAGCACTTCCGCCAGCGCGACCGTCTCGGCCGCCTGCTCGCTGCGCTCGCCTACAATCCGTTCCTTGTCGGCATCGGTTTGGACGAAGACACCGCCGCGTTCATCCGTCCCGACAATACGCTCGAAGTCGAAGGCTCGGGCGCGGTGACCGTAGTCGACGCCAACGGCATGCAGTTTTCTTCGATGGATCAGGTCAGCGAGAACGAGCCGGTCTGTCTGCTCGGCCTCACCGTGCACATCCTCGTCGCCGGCGCGACCTTCAACCTCGCTACGCGCACGGCTTCGGCCGGATCGCTGGTGTCGCCGAAGCATACGCATTGACCAACGCCCTGATATTTTCGCTTTCGTTCGCGTTGATCGCGGGCGTCGTCTTTCTGTGTGCCCGCGCGGCGGACAAACGCATTCTGATCGGCTTCGCTTTGCTCGCCGCGGCTTATCTCGCTCTCGACGACTTCATCACCGGTTTGCCCACGGTCGCGCACAGTCTTGTTCTCTTCGGCGCTCACTGGAACTGGACCGGCAAGATATACAGCATTGTCCTCTCTTTGCTCGCTATTACCGCGTTCAAACTGTCGCCGCAGGCCGTGGGGCTGACGCTCGAGCAGAGTCATCTCAAAATCGGTGCGATTGCAGTCCTGCTGTTCATCGTCTGGGGCACCTGTCTCGGCCTACTGTTCAAGCCCGGAGTGCCCGATGCGGAAACCCTCGCCTTCCAGGCAGTCATGCCCGGCATATCGGAAGAACTCGTCTATCGGGGCATCGTGCCGGCGCTGCTGCTCGGCCTCGTGCAGCGCAAGGCGGCGGTTGACGGAACGCCGTGGGCGGTTATTCTCTCTACAGCCATCGTATTCGGCGTCTGGCACGGCTTGAACTATTCGGACGGAAAATTCGGCTTCGATCTGATGTCCGCGTTGTTTCCGTTCATAGGCAGCATTCCCGGCGGTTGGCTTCGTTTCAAGACCGGCAGCCTCGTTGTACCGATCCTCGGTCACGGTCTTGCAAACGTCGCTTTCCATATCGCCGGCGGGCTCGGCGCATAGCGGTTTCACGCCGTTTCGGCGTGTGGTGCATCGGCGGCGGGCGTGTCCCGCTTCCGCAGGAATGAACGCTGAAACTGGGGAGGTTTGCATGCGCATACTCGATCGTTCCGTCTACGTCGGCCCTTCGCTGTACGCGCACTTTCCGGTCATCAAGCTCGAACTAGACCTCGGCGAGCTGGAAAACTGGCCGACGGCCAAGCTCGGCGAAAAATTCATCGATGGACTCGTCGAAGCACTGCCAGGTTTGCAGGAACACGGTTGCTCGTATCGCGAGCCGGGCGGCTTTATCCGCCGCATGCGCGAAGGCGAAGGCACCTGGCTCGGCCACGTACTCGAACACGTCGCGATCGAACTGCAGAACGTCGCCGGCGAAGACGTCACCTTCGGCAAGACGCGCAGCATCAGCGACGCGCGCCCGGGCGTGTACACCGTCGTCTACGAATACGCGCAGCGCGAAGAAGGCATTGCCGCGGGCGATCTCGCCCTACGCCTGCTCGCCTCGCTGTTGCCGGAAGACCTGCGGCCGAAGGACAGCGTGCCCGAAGGCTGGAATTTCGCCGAAGCGCGCGACCAGTTCATCCGCTACGCACAGCGCCGCGCGCTCGGACCTTCGACCGCATCGCTCGTGCGCGCCGCCGAGCAGCGCGGCATTCCGTGGCTGCGCATGAACGAGCAATCGCTCGTGCAGCTCGGCCACGGCAAGTACCAGCAGCGCATTCAGGCCACGGTCACGGGACGCACGCCGCATATCGCAGTCGAACTCGCCAGCGACAAGGAAGAGACGAACAAGATTCTTGCTTCTCTCGGACTTCCAGTGCCGAAGCAGGAACTCGTGCGCACCGAGGAAGCCGCCCTGCGCGCCGCGCGCCGGCTCGGCGGCCCGGTCGTGACCAAGCCGTACAACGGCAACCACGGCCGCGGCATCACGATCGCGATCACCAAGGACGAAGACGTGATCGCCGGCTTCAAGGCCGCGCAGGAACATTCCAACTCGGTCATCGTCGAGACCTATCTCGCCGGCGACGACCATCGCCTGCTCGTGGTCAACGGCGAACTCGTCGCCGCGACCAAGCGCACGCCGGGCCACGTCGTCGGCGACGGCAAGCGCACGGTCGCGCAACTGGTCGACGAGGTCAACGCCGATCCGCGCCGCGGCGTCGGCCACGAGAAGGTGCTGACCCGCATCAACCTTGACCGCGAAGCGATCCTTATGCTCGAAGGCCAGGATCTGACCGTGGATTCGGTGCCGAAGCAGGATCAGGTCGTGCCGTTGCGCAAGACCGCGAATCTTTCCACGGGCGGCACCGCGACCGACGTCACCGACATCATCCATCCCGACAACCGCGACATGGCCGTGCGCGCCGTGCGCGCGATCGGGCTCGACGTCGGCGGTGTGGATTTCCTTTCGCCGAACATTGCTGAAAGCTACAAAAGCGTCGGCGGCGGCATCTGCGAGATCAATGCGGCGCCGGGCTTCCGCATGCACGTGAGCCCGAGCGAAGGCACGCCGCGCGACGCCGCTGGCCCGGTCGTCGACATGCTGTTTCCGCCCGGCACGCCGTCGCGCGTACCGGTCGCTGCGATCACCGGCACCAACGGCAAGACCACGACCTCGCGCATGCTCGCGCACATCGCCAAGATGGCCGGCTACACGCCCGGCCTGACCACGACCGACGGCGTCTACATCGACGGCCAGCGCACGGTCGAAGGCGACATGACCGGCCCGGTGTCGACGCGCATGGTGCTGGCCGATCCGAACATCGACATCGCCGTGCTCGAAGTCGCGCGCGGCGGTCTGCTGCGTGCCGGCATGGGCGTGCCCGAGGTCAACGTCGCCGCCGTGCTCAACGTGCAGAGCGACCATCTTGGCCTGAAAGGCATCGACACGCTCGAACAACTCGCCGAAGTGAAGCGCATCCCGATCGAAGTCGCCAAGGACTGCGCCGTGCTCAATGCCGACGATCCGAACGTGCTCAAGATGTCGGCCTACACAGAGGCGAAAGTCATCTGCTACGTGACGATGAATCCGTCGCACGCGCTCGTGCGCGAGCATGTGCGCGCGGGCGGCCGCGCCTGCGCGCTCGAAGCCGGCGTCAATGGCTCGATGATCACGCTCTACGACAAGGGCAGCCACATCCCGCTGATGTGGACGCACCTGATTCCGGCCACGCTCGAAGGCCGCGCACTGCACAACGTACAAAACGCGATGGTCGCGGCAAGCCTCGCCTTCGCCCTCGGCATCAAGCTCGACGCGATCCGCCAGGGCCTGCGCACGTTCGACACGACCTTCTTCCAGGCGCCCGGGCGCATGAACGTGTTCAACGAGCATCCGTTCAAGGTGCTCATGGACTACGGCCACAACGCGCATGCGGTCGGCGTCATGGCTGATCTCGCCGGGCGCCTCGACGTGGCGGGACGCCGCATTATCGTCGTCGCCGGTCCGGGCGATCGCCGCGACGAGGACCTGCGCGAAATCGCCAACGTCGTCGCCGGCAAGTTCGACCATTACATATGCCGCCGCGACGACACGCTGCGCGGCCGCGACGGCGACGAAGTGCCGCGCATTATCGCCAAAGCGCTGCAGGAGAAAGGCGTGCCGGCGTCCGCGATCACCATCATCCCGGACGAGCAGCAGGCGATCGACGCGGCGCTCAAGATGGGGCAGCCGGGCGATTTGCTCCTGGTCTTCGCCGACGCGCTCGCGCGCTCGTGGAAGCAGATCACCAAGTTCCATCCCGAAGGCACGCCCGCGCCTGCGATCAAGCGCGTCGAACCGGTCGCGGCGATCGAGCCCGTCGTCGAGGAGCGCGCCGTGGTCGAAATGGACGGTCTGATTCGCGACGAACGCGGCATCCGCTTCGCGCGCGAGAACGAAGACTGAACGCGCCCGCCGACGAATCCCTCCCATGCCGCTTCCGTTCGAGGATTCGCGCCGCCTGACCGGCGCCAATCTCTACTTCTCCGTGCCCGGCGCCGTGCTCGAAACGTCGCCCGGCATCGCGCTCGACGACGACACGATCGCGCGTTGGCGCGCCAATGTCGAACATCTGCGCGAGGAGCTCGGCTGGCCATCAGCGCCGATTGCCGCGCGCATCGAACATGGCCGCGGCGCGCTTGCGATCGCCGCCCCGATCGATCAGTTGCTGACGGCAACCGAAGTCAATGAATGGGCATTGGAGCGAGCGTTGCTGTCCTTCTCCCCTCGGGAGAAGGTGGCGCGGCAGCGCCGGATGAGGGAAGAACCCACCGCTCCTGCAGCGACCGATTCCATTGGCGAGAAGCTCCCGTTCGATGAAGAAGCTCTGACCTTCATCCGCGCGCTTCGCAAAAGCTTGACCGATCCCGAACGATTGATCTGGTCTTTCGTTCGCGATAGGCGATTGCACGGTCAAAAATTTCGCCGGCAGCAGGCGGTCGGTCCTTATATTCTCGATTTCTACTGCCATGAATTGGGCCTCGCGATCGAACTCGACGGAAGCCAGCACAATGCGCCATCCGGCTTGAAACACGATACGCAACGCGCGGCGTTTCTCGGCGAGCGCGGCATCGAAATTCTGCGCTACTGGAACAACGAGGTAATGACGAGCACGGAAACCGTGCTGACGGATATTTGGAATCGCATCGAAGAACTCACCCGCGTCGCTCTGCATCGCGGCGCTTCTCCCTCATCCGCCCCGTCTTTTATCAAAGACGGGGCACCTTCTCCCGAGGGGAGAAGGGAAGATTATTTCCACGCACCTGCCTACCCAGCGATCTGGGACGAAGAACTCGCGCTGCAGACATTGAAGCACGCTGCGGCGGCAGAGAGACGCCCCAATCTCGTCGCGCTGCTCGACGAAGCGCACCAGCGCGCGCTCCCTGTTCTGCTCGACGATAGCGAGCTGACGCTTGGCGAAGGCAAAGGCTCGCACACGTGGCTGCTCGACGCCCTACCCTCGCCTCGCTCAATCGACTGGAATGCGCTGCATGCGATTCCGGTCGCGCTCGTCACCGGCTCGAACGGCAAGACGACGACAACGCGCCTTGTCGCCGCGATCAGCGAACGCGCGGGCCGGCGCACCGCATTGAGCAGCACTGACGGCGTCGTCATTGGCGGCGAAACCATCGCGGGCGGAGACTACTCCGGCCCCGCCGGCGCGCGCACAGCGTTGCGCGATACGCGCGTCGATGCCGCTGTGCTCGAAACTGCGCGTGGCGGAATCCTGCGCCGCGGGCTCGCGGTCGAATGCGCGCAGGCGGCGATCGTCACCAATATCAGTGCGGATCATTTCGGCGAGTACGGTGTGCACTCGCTCGACGATCTCGCCGACGCCAAGCTCGTCGTCGCGCACGCGCTAGGCGAAGACGGCATGCTTGTGCTGAACGCCGACGACGCCGTGCTCGTGCGCAGAAGCCACGATGCGGCGTTCGAGATTCGGGGGAAAACAAAACATATCGTCTGGTTTGCGTTGAACGCCGACCATCCCCTGCTGATCGCTCACCGCGAGCAAGGCGGTGCGACCTGCGGCGCGCGCAATGGCGAGTTGATCCTGCATACAGACGGCATCGACCAATCGCTCGGCCGCATCACCGACATGCCGCTCAGCGCGAACGGTGCGGCAAAGTACAACATCGCCAATCTCGCCGGTGCCGCCCTCGTCGCATACGCGCTCGGCCTCGACCACACGCTCATCGCGCAGGTCTTCGCACGGTTCGGCGCGAGCAACAGCGACAATCCGGGCCGGCTGATGCGCTGGACTTTCGGCACCGCGACCGTGCTCGTCGACTACGCGCACAATCCCGAGGGCCTGCAAGGTTTGCTCGACGTCGCACGCGCGTTGTCTCCCGCCGGTCGCCTCGCGGTCGTGCTCGGCCAGGCCGGCAATCGCGAAGACGCCGATATCCGCGAGCTTGCGGCCGTCACCGCACGCCGACACCCCGATCTTGTCGTGCTCAAGGAACTCGTCAGCTTCGCGCGTGGACGCAGTTCGGGCGAAGTCGTCGCGCTGTTGCACGACGAGTTGCTGGGCAATGGCATCGCCGCGAGTGCGATCCTCGCCTGCCGCGAGGAAATCGAAGCCGCGCGCATCGTGCTCGAATGGGCGCGCGACGGCGACCTGCTCGTTCTGCCGATCCACGACAAGCAAGGCCGCGCCGATGTGGTCGCGCTGCTCGATCAGCTCGCCGCAACGGACTGGAAGCCGGGCCATGCACTGCCGGCCCGCATCTCCGCGTAGAACGTCGACACGGCGGCGCGCGGCGCGTTTTCCTAGGGCTACATAAACTCGGCCAATGTCGGCCACAGCTCCACGAGCGGCTTGCGCACGCCGCGGCAGAGAAAAATGTTCGGATGCCACTTCGTCTCTTCGTTCTCGACCTTGGCCTCGTTGCCGGTATGGCCGATAAGTTCGACCGTCGTGCACGGCTGATCGAGATCCTTGCGATCGGCGCCGACGACGATCATGTTCTGCGGCGTCGGCCCGTACGGTCCGCGCAGCCAGAACGAATTGGCCGCACTCCATACCTGTGGCAGACCGAATTGCGCCCCGTACAAATCGAGCGCCCCTGCTTCGCCGTAGTTGCTTGCCCAGATGCCGGTCTGCGCGCGTTCCTCATCAGTCAGGCCGGCACGAATGCGCGCGACTTCGCGTGCGAGTTCCGGCCATCCGAACTGCTCGCGGAAGTCGCCGCCGTTGAGGGTATTGAGGCGCTGCCAATGGCTCGATTCGACCGGCACGAGCGGCAGCACGACCGGCACCACCACCGTGCCGGCCAGCAACAGCAGGCCGGCGGCGCTCCACGCGGCCCGGCGCACAAGAGGAGTGCGTCCAGCAAGCCAACACTGCAGCGCGACCGCGCCCGCCGCGAACAGCATCGGATACAGCGGCCCTGTGTAGTAACCACGGCCCTGCGCGAGCGCGAAAAGCGCGATCGGCACGGCGAACATCCACACCAAGATCCGATAGCGCCCGCGCGCGCCAAAGGCCGCATATGCCAAACCCGCGACCCATATCGGCAAAGTGAAAAGATTGGTCGAGACGTTGTTGATCTGCTGGATCCAGAATCCGTCGGCACGGCCGATGCGCACGTCGCGCGCGTGGATGCGCTGGAGCATGTCCAGGGTGACGAAGTCGTGACGGAACTGCCAGATCAGGTTCGGCAGGAAGATCAGCAGCGACAAGCCGACGCCGTACCACAGCCACTTGCTGCGCAGGTCGGCGCGCAGCGGCGTGAACACGACGCCGGCGACCAGTCCCACGGCGAACAACGCGGCGGTGTACTTGGTCATCATGCCGAGCCCGACCATCGCGCCGATCGCGAGCCACCAGCGCGCGTCGCCGGACTCGATGCGGCAGACGACGAAGTACGCGAGCAGCACGTACCAGAGATAGTCGAAGGTGACGTACATGAACAGCGTGCTGCCCGACAGCGACACCGGCGCGAGAGCAGTGGCGAACGCTGCGACCAACATGGCGATCCGTCCACCGCCGAGCCGGCGCGCCATCAGGCCGACCACGACGAAGACGATGCTCTGGGCGAGCGCGGGGAAAAAGCGGAATCCGGTCAGCGAGGCACCGAACAGTTCCCACTGGATGCGGCCGAGAAACGGCGTCAGCGGCGGATAAGCGACATAACCCCAGTCGAGATGGCGTGCGTCGCTGAGGAACTGCAGTTCGTCGCGATGGAAGCCGTACTGGCCGTTGGTTGCGATATGAAAGACGAGCTTCGCCGCCGCCAGTGCCAGCAGCAGAATCAGATCACCGTTAGCCGCTTTCTTCATGAAGCCCCCGTCCCGGAATGGCACGGAGGATAACCTATCGGTTCGCGGCCATCGTATGCCGGAAGGCACTCACTCTCGCGCAGAAGCAAGGATCCTGTCCCTCACCACAGACATGCGGGACCGAATTCGGAGCAGACGGGCGCGACGACGTGCGCCCATCTGCACACTCATGCGCGCAAGCAAACTATCAGTTGCTCTGACCGTCCGCACTCGGCGAATAGGACACCTGGAAGTTACCCTGATCGCCGCGGCTGTTGAACCAGGTGCCGCTGAAAGCCACGGGTTTTGAATCGGCGGCGTAGATCGGCGGGAAAGGCTGCGTGCCGACGACGCCGACCAGAGGAAGCTGATAGGCAAAATTCACCGACCCGGCGAGGCTCGCACAACTGAATGCCGTGCCGGCAAAACCGTTGTTGAGCGTCGCGCCGTTCGCGGAGACGCCCGGCATCACGAACGGATTGGCCAGCGGAGAGTCGCTGCTGCCGCTGTTGAACCTGCATAGGACGGAACCGTTCGACCCGAGAAAAACCGTCATCGCGCCGGAATCGTGAACGCCGCTATAGGTTCCGCTATAGGCGGAATACGTCACCATCGGCCCTGCCGAGGCAGCGGAAGCGATCAGGCAGAACGGCAGCGCCGAAAGAAGAAGCGCTTTGCGGACCACGCTGGCAACTCTGTATTTCATGGCAATACTCCAAAGGGAATGCGGTTCTCTTCACTCCAGCTTCGACCCCGGTGCCTCAATGCCGACAGGCCAAGACCGGACGGATAGTCGTTCGTTTCCGTCGCAGCATTAAGGAAAATTCACCGATAAACCTCTCTGGCCGACGGCGCGAAGCTCCGATCGTGCAGGTTCCTTTGCCGGCGCGCGAAGAAAAAAGCAAAAGACGGAAGCATCGAGAATACGGAGACACAGAATCACGAATGTCGAGGCTCTTCTCCGCGTTCTGCGTCACTGAGGCTTTTCGGTCCTTTCTCCTGGGGTCGAACAAGCACGGCTTCTTGGCAGAAGATATTGGCCCCACCAGATTCTGACGCCGCGGCCCCGGGAAGTACCAATTCCCGGTTTATAATTGGCGGTCTTTTCAAGCCAATCTGGAATACCTATGTCCGACAAGATTCTCGCGGCGCTCGGCCTGACCGGCACCGTCTCCGGCACCTACCTCGGCAACGGCGAATGGTCGAAGACCAGCGACGCCGGCACGCTCGAAGTGGTCAACCCGAGCACGCACGAGGTGATCGGCCGCGTGCATTCCGCGTCGGCGAGCGACTATGAAACGATCGTGCAGCGCGCCCAGGCCGCGTTCGCCGAGTGGCGCACGACGCCGGCGCCGAGGCGCGGCGAAGCGATCCGCCTCTGCGGCGAAGCACTGCGCAAGCACAAGGACGCACTCGGTTCGCTCGTCGCGCTCGAAATGGGCAAGATCAAGCCCGAAGGCGACGGTGAAGTCCAAGAGATGATCGACATCGCCGACTTCGCCGTCGGCCAGTCGCGCATGCTCTACGGCAATTCGATGCACAGCGAGCGCCCCGGCCACCGCATGAGCGAGCAATGGCATCCACTCGGCCTCGTCGGCATCATCTCGGCGTTCAACTTCCCGGTCGCGGTGTGGGCGTGGAACTCGTTCATCGCCGCCGTCTGCGGCGATATCTCGATCTGGAAGCCGTCGCCGAAGACGCCGCTCTCGGCGATCGCTTCGATGAAGATCTGCAACGAGGCACTCAAGGCCGGCGGTTTCCCCGACCTGTTCTTCCTGTTCAACGACGCCGGCGTGGAACTCGCGCAGACCTTCGTCGACGACAAGCGCATCCCGCTGATCAGCTTCACCGGCTCGACCGCGGTCGGCCGCACGGTCGGCGAACGCGTGGCACGGCGCATGGGCCGTTCGCTGCTTGAACTCGGCGGCAACAACGCGATCATCGTCGACGCGAGCGCCGATCTGAAGTTGGCGATCCCGGCGATCGTGTTCGGCGCGGTCGGCACGGCCGGCCAGCGCTGCACGACGACGCGCCGCGTGTTCATCCACAAGTCGATCTTCGCCGACGTGGTCGGCAAACTCGTCGCCGCGTACAAGCAGGTCGAGAAGAAGATCGGCGATCCGACGCTCGCGACCACGCTGATGGGCCCGCTCAACAGCAAGGCCGCGGTTGACGGCTTCCTCGGCGCGATCGAGAAGGCCAAGGCCGCAGGCGGCAAGATCGAAACCGGTGGTGCTGCGCTGAGCGACCGCGCCGGCAACTTCGTCCTGCCGACCATCGTCAGCGGCGTGAAGAACGCGGATGCCGTCGTGCAGACCGAAACCTTCGCTCCGATCCTCTACGCGATGCAGTTCGACTCGCTCGAAGAGGCGATCGATCTGCAGAACGGCGTGCCGCAGGGCTTGTCGAGCTCGATCTTCACGCGCGACATGCAGACGGCGGAAAGGTATCTGTCCGCGGCCGGCTCCGACTGCGGCATCGCCAACGTCAACATCGGCACCTCGGGCGCCGAAATCGGCGGCGCATTCGGCGGCGAGAAGGAAACCGGCGGCGGCCGCGAATCGGGCTCGGATGCGTGGAAGGCGTACATGCGTCGTCAGACCAACACGGTCAACTACTCCGACGCGCTGCCGCTCGCGCAGGGTATCAAGTTCGATCTGTAACGTTGCAGTGCAGAGGTGCTAGGAAAAGCATTTACCACGGATTGACACGGATCAAAACAAAAAACGCGGATTGGCACGGATAGAGCATTTTTCTTGCTTTGTCCGTGTTCATCCGCGTTGATCCGTGTCAAAAGATCTTTCCTGCGCCGGGCATCAAGCTCGATCCGTAACTGCTTTTTCTTCCCTTCTCCTAATGGGAGAAGAGAAGCTAGCACCCGAACTCGATAGCTGCCTCTGCCTTCCCTTCTCCCCTCGGGAGAAGGTGCCCGAAGGGCGGATGAGGGCAGAACCTCGCACGATGCAACGGACTGAGGAAATGACACGCTCTTCCCTCATCCGGCGCTGCCGCGCCACCTTCTCCCGATGGGAGAAGGAAAGCTGATGCCTGCCTCGATTGTGGTTATCGGGTAACTGCGCGTATCGTTAGTGCATGGACGCCCGCAACACCATTGCGGCCGCCCTCGTCGCGGCGCTGGTGTTTTGCGCTGGCACTCCGCCATCCACGCCCAGCTCGCGCGCACGCACGCGCACCTCCCCGACCTGCATCACCGCCACGCACACCCATGACGACCAACGCGCAAGACCACTGGGAAAATGTATACCGCGACAAGGACTCGCAAGCAGTAAGCTGGTTCCGTCCGCATCTCGACGTCTCGCTGCGCCTGCTCGAACGCGCCGGGCTGAATGTGCAGAGCCGCGTGATCGATATCGGCGGCGGCGCGTCGACCCTGGTCGACGATCTGCTCGACCGCGGCGTCGCGCGGATTGCCGTGCTCGATCTGTCCGCCGAAGCGCTGCGTGCCGCACAGCAGCGGCTCGGAGATCGCGCGGCGCAGATCGACTGGCGCGTCGCCGATATCACCAACGCTGAATTGCCGCCGGCGGGTTTCGACATTTGGCACGATCGCGCGGTGCTGCACTTTCTCACCGACTCATCCGCAGCACAGGCGTATGCGCGATCTGCCGCCGCCGCACTGCGCCCAGGCGGCCATGCGGTGATCGGCGGCTTCGCCAGCGACGGCCCGGAGAAATGCAGCGGCCTGACCGTCGCGCGCCGCGATCCCGCCGACATTGCCGCGCTGCTCGGCGCGGATTTCGAGTTGATCGACGAAGCGCGCGAAACCCACGCGACGCCCTGGGGCGCGCCGCAGTCGTTCGCCTACGCCTTGCTGCGCCGCCGCGGCGCCGACTGAGTCACGCCCGCGCCGTGCGCAGGCGCAGCGCATTGGCGATTACCGAGACCGACGACAGGCTCATCGCCAGTGCGGCGACCATCGGACTCAGCAGCAGGCCGGTGAACGGATACAGCACGCCCGCCGCGAGCGGCACGCCGAGCGCGTTGTAGATAAAAGCTAGGCCGAGGTTCTGGCGCATATTCGCGACCGCGCCCTGCGAGATCGCAATCGCACGCGCGACGCCGCGCAAATCGCCCTTGACCAGGGTCACTTGCGCGCTCGACATGGCAACGTCCGTGCCGGTGCCCATGGCGATGCCGACGTCGGCGGCAGCAAGCGCGGGCGCGTCGTTGATGCCGTCGCCGGCCATCGCCACGCGGCGGCCCTGCGCCTTGAGCGTGGCGACGAGCGCGGCCTTGTCCTGCGGACGCATTCCACCGTGCACTTCGTCGAGGCCGAGGCGCGCGGCCACAGCCTGCGCCGTGGTCACGCTGTCGCCGCTCGCCATGACGATGCGCAGGCCGGCCGCGTGCAGCGCGGCGACGGCCTCGGGTGTCGAGTCCTTGATCGGATCGCTGACCGCGATCAAGCCGAGCGCACGGCCGTCGGCGGCGAGAAAGACCACGCTGGCACCTTGCTTGCGCAGACGTTCGGCATCGGCGCCGACCGCACCGACATCGGCACCGACTTCCTTCATCAGCGCCGCGTTGCCGAGCGCCACCTGCTGCATGCGGATGCGGCCGCGCACGCCGCTGCCGGTCGCCGACGAGAAGTCGGCTGCCGCATCGAGCGGCAAGTTGCGTCGCCGCGCTTCGGCAACGATCGCGGCGGCGAGCGGATGCTCGCTGCCGAGGTCTAGGCTGGCCGCAAGACGCAGCACTTCGTCGGCCTCCGCGCCCGCCGCAGCAACGACCTCGCCGAACGCCGGCTTACCCTCGGTCAACGTGCCGGTCTTGTCGACGATCAGCGTATCGATCGTGCGCAGGCGTTCGATCGCCTCGGCGTCGCGGAACAGCACACCGGCATGCGCGGCGCGTCCGCTCGCGACCATGACCGTCATCGGCGTGGCGAGGCCAAGCGCACACGGACAGGCGATGATCAGCACGGCGACCGCGTTGACGATCGCGTAAGTCCATGACGGCTCGGGGCCGAACAAGCCCCAGACCAAGAACGCCGCGACCGCGACGGCAAGCACGCCGAGCACGAACCAGACGCTGACCTTGTCGGCCAGTCTCTGCATCGGCGCGCGCGTGCGCTGCGCCTGCGCGACGAGGCCGACGATCTGCGCGAGCGCGGTTTCCGCGCCGATCTTTTCCGCGCGAACCACGAGGCTGCCGGTGCCGTTGAGTGTCGCGCCGATCACTTTGTCGCCAACGTTCTTTTCGACCGGCATGGGTTCTCCGGTCAGCATCGATTCGTCCACGCTCGAACGTCCTTCGAGCACGACCGCATCGACCGGTACCTTCTCGCCGGGCCGCACGCGCAGGCGGTCGCCGACGCGCACTTCATCGAGCGGCACGTCGTCTTCGTTGCCGTCATCGCGCAGGCGGCGCGCGGTTTTCGGCGCGAGCCCGAGCAGAGACTTGATCGCAGCCGAGGTGCTCGAGCGTGCGCGCAATTCGAGAATCTGCCCGAGCAAGGTCAGCGAGACGATCACGGCGGCCGCCTCGAAGTAGACGCCGATGCGCCCATGTTCGCGAAGCGAATCCGGGAAGACCTGCGGCGCCACGGTCGCGACAACGCTGTAGCCGAACGCGGCGAGCACGCCCGTGCCGATCAGGGTCCACATGTTCGGGCTGCGGTTGGCGATCGACTGCGCCCAGCGTTCGAGAAACGGCCAGCCGGCCCAGAACACGACGGGCACGGCCAGCACGAGTTCGAGCCACGTGCGTGCGGCCGTCGACAAATCGGAGAAAGCATGGCCGAACATCGCCAGCGCAAACACCGCGAGCGACAGCGGCAAGGTCAGCAGAAAGCGGCGGCGAAAATCGGTCAGCTCGGGATTCTCGCCGTCGTCGAGGCTCGGCATCATCGGCTCCAGCGCCATGCCGCAGATCGGGCAGGTGCCGGGGGCGTCGCGCACGATTTCCGGATGCATCGGACAGGTGTATTTCGCGCCCGCAACGGCTGGCGCCGCGGCTATGGCCGGTTTTTTCGGCGCAAGATAGTGCGCCGGATTGCCGAGAAACTTCGTGCGGCAGCCGGCCGAGCAGAACAGATACTCCTGCCCCGCATGTTCAGCGCGATGCGGCGTGCCCGGCTTCACCGTCATTCCACAGACCGGATCGATCGCCGCTGCAGACGTGTCTATCGGCGCGGGCGAATCGCAATGCGCAGGTTTGGACGTACTGCAGCAACTCGCCTTCACCGGCATCTCCTTGCCCGCGTGGTCGTGCGCGCGATGTTCGTGGCCGTGCATAGAGTGATCGTGTTTGTGATGTTCTTGATTCGACGTGGACATCAGTGCGTCTCCTCGTCGGTCAGTGCGTTGAGGATCGGGCAGGCTTCGGCGCGCCCGTGGCCCGGGCAGGCCGCGATCAGCGTGCGCAAGCCGCCGCGCACGCGTTCGAGTTCGGCGATGCGCGCTTCGATGTCGGCGAGCTTGGCCTGCGCCGCGCGTTTGACCTTGGCGACGTTGCGTTCCTCGCTGAGCGTCAGCAGCGCGCGCACGTCTTCGAGGCTGAAGCCGAGCGCCTTGGCGCGGCGGATGAAACGCAACCGCTTCAACTCCGCGTCGCCATAGCGGCGATAGCCCGAAGCGAGTCGTCCGGCGGGTTGCAGCAGCCCGTTGCGTTCGTAGTAGCGCACGGTGTCGATGGCGACGCCGGTGCGCTGGGCCAATTGGCCGATACTGAGATTCGACATGGGAAATCCTCCTGGACGCAAAGTCTAGAGTCTGGATCACGGTCCAGAGTCAAGAGTCGAGCTATTTCAGCCAGAACCGCGGCCGGTTTCGTCTCGAAGCGCAAACTGAAACTGTCTCACGCGACCGCGTGAAGACGCGAAGAAGGCAAAGAACTCCGGGCGCCGTTTCCTACCGGCTATCGTGCGGAATCAATGCGCCGCGCAACAACCGCCGCCTTTGCCTTCGGCCTGTATAGGTGGGCAAGGCAGGTCGCCGTAGGAGCAGAACACGCAGCAATCGCCGGCCTTCGGTTTCAGCAAGGCGCCGCAGTGCGTGCAGTCGTAGAACCACTGGCAGGCGTCGGTCGGCATCGTCTCCGTATGCTTGCGTCCGCACTCGGGGCAGGTCAGCGTGGACTCGAGAAGAATCGTGCTCATGGCCGCCATCATAGTCCGACCGCGGCGCATTACCATCGGGACAGGCGTCGCGAATGCGCCTTCAGTATGATTCCGCCACGACCACCCTGGAGGGCGATATGAGCACCCCGATCCAAGGCACGACCAGCGTCAGCGCGATCATGAGCCTGATCTTCGGCATTCTGAGCTGGCTAGGCATTCCGTTCTTCGGCGCGATCATCGCCATCGTCTGCGGCCACGTCGCACGCGGCGAAATCCGCCGCGCGCCGCCGGGCGCGCTGCAGGGCGACGGACTCGCCCTCGTCGGGCTGATCCTGGGCTACCTGAATCTCGCGGTCTTCGGGTTCGTGGCCTGGGTACTGATGGCCTTGTTCGGCGGCATCGCCTGGTTAGCCGCGCACATGCACTGACGGCGCAGGGCCCGTGGCGGAACATTGAATGGACATGCACATGACATTATCATGTGTCTAGGATTTGCATGTTCGCGGTCGCACCGATCGCGGGATCGAAATACCGCCATGAAAACACAACGCCTCACCCTGCTCGTCTCGCCCGAAGACAAACGCCATTACCGCAACCTCGCCAAAGAACGCGGCATGAATATGAGCGAACTTATGCGCGAGGCCGTGCGCGCCTACGGCATCAACACGATCGACGATCCGCGGGAACTCGTCGCCCTGACCGCCGAACTGCGCGAAGCTCTGCCGGCCATGCGGCGCAGCGTGCGCGCGGCCAACGCCTCGGTGGAACGCGCGCTCGCGAGTATCGCCGGCCGCCAGGCCAAGCCGTCCAAAGCGAACTGATGGGCGCTCTGCTCGACGCGGTGAAAGTGCTCAAGGACGTGCTGCGCATGCGCGACGACCTCGACCGCCTGGCGAAGAACGTCGACAAGCTCGCCAACGCCGCCAACGAGATCGACAAGCGCCTGATCCGCATCGAGACGATGGTCGAAATCGCCGAAAAGCGCAGCGCGCGGCAGACGCGCCTGTCGTCCAAATAACCCCAACGATCCAGGCAAGTCTTGTACGCCCTCGCCCGCCCCTTCCTGTTCTGCCTCGACGCCGAGCGCGCGCACGAGCTTGCGCTGACCTCGATCGAGGCCGCCTACCGCACCGGTCTCAACCCACTGCTCGCATTGAAGCCCAAGGCGCTGCCGGTGCGCGTGTTCGGCATCGACTTCGTCAATCCGGTCGGGCTTGCCGCGGGGCTCGACAAGAACGGCGCCTACGTCGACGCGCTCGCCGCGCTCGGCTTCGGCTTCGTCGAAGTCGGCACGACCACGCCGCGCGCGCAGGCCGGCAATCCGAAGCCGCGCATGTTCCGCCTGCCCGAACACGAAGCCGTGATCAACCGCCTCGGCTTCAACAACGGCGGCGTCGATGCGCTCGTGCGCAACGTCGAACGGGCGAAGTTCAGCGGCGTGCTCGGCATCAATATCGGCAAGAACAAGGACACGCCGAACGAGAACGCAGTCGACGACTATCTGCATTGCCTCGAACGCGTCTATGCGCGCGCGAGCTACGTGACGGTCAACATCTCTTCGCCGAACACGCAGGGTCTGCGCGATCTGCAAGAAGAAGAGACGCTCAAGCGCTTCGTCGGCACCCTGCGCGAGCGCCAGGAACAGCTCGCCGCACAGCACGGCGCACGCAAGCCGATGCTGCTCAAGATCGCACCCGATCTCTCCGCGGCCGAACTCGACGGTATCGCTGCAGTCCTGCTTGCCGCGAAGATCGACGGCCTGATCTGCACAAACACGACGATCGCGCGCGACGCAGTCGCGGGCGCGCGCCATGCCGAGGAAACCGGCGGACTGTCGGGCCGGCCGCTGCTGGCGAAGGCGACCGCCGTACTGCGCGGCATGGCGCAGCGCCTCGGCGGCGCGATTCCGCTGGTCGGCGTCGGCGGCATCACGCGCGGCGGCGATGCCGCGGAGAAGTTCGCCGCGGGCGCCAGCCTCGTGCAGTTCTATTCGGGCCTGGTCTACCGCGGACCCGCACTGATCGGCGATTGCGTCGACGCGCTGCGCGCGCATGGCGGCAAGAGCACGGCATGAACGACAGCCCCGCTTCTCTGCCCACGAACTTCGGCTATACGGTCCACGACAACGCGTCGCTGCTCGACCGCGCTACGTTCCGCGTGCCCGCGCGCGCCGCGACCTTGATCGACATCCACGAATTCGATGCCGTGCCCGCCCTGCTCGATGCGGCCGCGGCGCAGCGGCGCGAGGTGCTGATTCTCGGCGGCGGCAGCAATGTGCTGTTCACGCGCGACTGGCCCGGCATCGTGCTCGCGCTGCGCACGCGCGGCCTCGACATCGTCGAGCAACACGTCGCCGGTGCACCGGGCGACGCCGCGCTGGTGCGCGCGGCCGCGGGCGAAACCTGGGACGATTTCGTGCACTGGACTCTGGCGCACGGATTGAAGGGCCTGGAAAACCTCGCCCTGATCCCCGGCAGCGTCGGCGCGGCACCGATCCAGAACATCGGTGCCTACGGCGTCGAAGTCGGCGAGTTCGTGCATGCCGTGCAAGCGTTCGATCGTCGCACGCGGATGATCGTGCACCTCGACCGCGCCGCATGTGCGTTCGGCTACCGCGACTCGCTGTTCAAGCGCGAGAGCGGCCGTTATCTGATCACCGCCGTGGATTTTCTCCTGCCGCGCGAGCGCGAACTGCGCCTCGACTACGACGGCGTGCGCGAAGAACTCGCCGCGATGGGCGTCGATGTGCCCGATGCGCGCGCCGTCGCGCACGCGATCTCACGTGTGCGCACGCGCAAATTGCCCGATCCGGCGACGACGGGCAACGCGGGCAGTTTCTTCAAGAATCCAATCGTGCCGGCCGCGCTCGCCGAATCACTCAAGCGCGAGCACGCCAGGCTCCCGGTCTGGCCGACGGCCGACGGGCAAGCCAAGCTCTCGGCCGCGTGGCTGATCGAGGCCTGCGGGCTCAAGGGCGTTCGCGACGGCGACGCCGGCGTGTCCGATCAGCACGCGCTCGTGCTGATCAACTACGGCAGCGCGGGCGGTGCGCAGATCTGGGCGCTCGCGCAGCGCATTCGGCAGACTGTCTTCGAACGCTACGGCGTCGCGCTGGAGCCGGAACCGTTGGTGGTCTGAACCGCGCCGTTTCCAGTACCAGTAGACCGGCGTCGCGATCAGGATCAGTACGGCGATGATCGCCGCATTGCGCGGATTCGACAGCACGTTGTTCGCAATGCTCGCGAGCAGTACGCCGGCACGCACCGCAAGCGTTGCCAGCTTACCGAGTTCGGCCAACGCCGACGGCGCCAGCGCCACGGACTCGGTCTTGAACGAATATTCTGCAGACATGGCCTGTTCCTCGGTTCCGGTCGGGAGCGGCGATACGCTGTCTCGCCTGCCCGTTTCTGTCTACTCGACGAACCGGAAATTACGGAATCGACACGCGGCGGAAAAATTTCTTACGGAGCGCTGAGGCGGCGCCTCACTCCGAACTTCACTCGCAGCACTGGAAGTAGAGCAGATGGTCCGGATTGAGCGCCATCGTCTGGCCGAGGCTGATCGTTCCGCTGCGCAGCAGGCGCACCTCGTCGCGATGGAACGGCAGTTCGTCGTCTTCGCCGAACCGCACCCACGAGCCGTTCGTCGAACGGTCGGAGATGACGAAGTAGCCGCGCTTGTACTCGATCAGCGCATGGTTGCGCGACACCCACTCCGCCTCGACGACGAGGCTCGAAGACAGATCGCGGCCGAGGGTGAACGGCGGCGCGAGTTCGTCGAGGTCGATCGCGCGGCCGCGGTAGCGCAGTTGCAGACGCACGCGCGGCGCTGCGGCGCTCTCGACCGAGATCGCGCGCTGCACCATGGTCAGGTTCGAGGTGTCCTCCTGCCAGAGCACGTCGACGATATCGATCGGCAGGAGCTTGCCGGCGACGCGCGTCTGTCCCATCGAACGCGTGCGCAGCATGCCGGCATTGGTCAGCAGGCGCACGGTCGATGCGGTGGTGATGATCTGCTCGCGCTTGGCCAATGCGGTCATGCGCGCCGCGGTGTTGACCGCGTCGCCGTAGACGTCATTGTCTTCGATGAGGGTTTCACCGTGGTGCAGGCCGACGCGGATCGCCAGGCTCTCGCGCGCCGACTCGTCGTCGCCGGAAACCCACTGGTGCATGTCGACCGCGGCGAGCAGACCCTGGATCGGTCCCGGGAAGGTGCAGAGGATTTCGTCGCCGATGTTCTTGATGACGCGGCCGCCGTGCTGGCGCGTGACCTCGCCGAGGGCGCCGAGCAGGCGCGCGACGAGGCGCCGCGCCTCGATATTGCCGCGAACCTCGAACAGTTTGGTGCTGCCGCTGACGTCGGCGAACAGGATGGTCAGTTGCGCGCTCATCGTTCAATTCTAGCCCGAAACTACGTGCGGGCCGATGCGGACGGCTCATTAAGACATTGGCCGCCCCGTCCCGATAGACCGGCCCGACGCCGATTGCTCGGCGACTTGATGACGCCTGTCCGGATTCGTCTCGCTTAATCGTAATTTCCTATTGCGAAGATGCGCCGTCGCACTAGACCCGCGGAGCCGCGACCTCGTGCAACACGCTGTCCGGCACCGCATAAATCGACGCGAGCAGATCGCCGCTTTCGTTGACGACCTCGGGATACGTCGCGCCGCGCAAAATCGTGATCGCGAAGATTTCCTGCACGCCGCCGGTAAATTTCAGGATCGCGACGGTCTGACCGCTGCGCGTATCGATCACCCAGATGCCGGAACTGCGCTCGCGGTTTTCATCGGTGATCGGAATGTCGGTAAACGCATTCGTCTCGCGCAACTGACACAGGCCGACAAAGGCGAGAGGCCCGTGGAAATCGAGCCCGCGTAGAAATCCGGGCAGGCGCGCGACTTCGATCTTCGCTCCCGTCGCCGCGTCTATCTGCAACAAGGCGCCGCGACCCGATTCGAGCAGCCACAGCTTACCGTCGTGCCAACGCGGCGAATGCGGCATGGACAGGTCGGTCACGACGATTTCCTTCGTCGCATAGTCGATCGCGACACCGCCGTCGCGCTTGTTGGCGCGCCAACCTTCGACTTCGTCGCTGATGCCGAGCGCGGTCAGCGTCGCAGGCTTGCCGTCGCGCATCGCCAGGCCGTTCAAATGGCAGCGATCCTCCGCCGAATACTTCGTCACAAACTTGGGCCGCCATACCGGGGCGAAGCTCGACTCGCGGTCCAGCAAACACAGGCACGAGAACAGCGTGTTCACGTACCACAGTTCCTCGTCCCCACCGTATGCCATCTCGTGAATGTCGATCGCCCCGGTGACGTAACTGCGCCGCGGCATCCATACCGCATCGTTTTTGTTCGGCGGGTCCAGGCGCGCCGCGGCGCCCGGCATGTTGCGGAATTCGATGATCTCGATCTGCGTGCCGAGGGCCAAGGCTCCCTTGTTCGACAGAGCCATGCCCATCGGCCGCTGAAAGCTGCGGTAATGGGTATTGATGATATTTCCGTCGCTGCGCACGAGCACGAGCTTGCCGGCTTGATACGTGGAGACCAGCAGCGAGGCGCCCATTTGTCGAAGCAGGTCGGGGAAATTGCTCGAATGCTGGCTCGAAAGATCGGCCGCAGGAGCGTCAGCCGACGTCGGCATCTCGGAGGGATCGTAAGCCACTTCGTTGTTTTATCATTCGTCGCAGAACGAACTTTATCGCCGAATTTTTGCGGCGTTGCAATCGAGACCAGGCATGGAAGAGAAGGCGCGAAGCTTTTCCCCGATCGAATTCGTCGAGCATTGGCCGCACGCACCGGCTGCCGCCGACGCGGAAAAGCTCGTGCGTTTCTGGCTTGCCGAAAACGCCTTCTCGACCGAGGCCGATGCTCGCCGGCGGTTGCCCGAAGTAATACTGCATGCACGCGACGGCGCAGGAGAAATCGCGGGCGTGTGCACGGCCGCGCCGATGGTGCTGCCGCGGCTCGGCGAACCGATGTACTACTACCGCTGCCTGATCGGCCGCCGCTGGCGATCGACCGTTCTCGTCATGTCCATGCTCAAGCGCGCGAGTTTTCTTCTCGAGGAATACGCCGTGGCGCATGCCTATCCGTGCATCGGCATCGTCCTCGAACTCGAGAACGGCGCATTCGCCAAAGCGCTCGACTCGCCGATTTGGCCGAATGCGCAGCAGCGCGGCTATGTCTACATCGGCAAGAGCCGCGACGGCCTTGATCTGCGCATCGCCTATTTTCGCGGCGCGAAACTGACGCGCGGCGCCGCGGTCGCGATCCCCTGACGGCTCTGTTCGAAAAAAAAATCGCCTCGATGATAGGAACGCGATTTTTTTTCGCCTGACCTGGACAACAAATACGGATTGCAAGAAAGTCCGACGCCACAGAGCTGGCGACCGCAAGGCTCGCGTGCGCCTTCGGGGTAGCGAAGGGGAACGCGCAAGAGCACGTCGATTGCGGTCGCCGCTGCAACTACGAGCATCGAACGGGGACACGATGAAATCGCTCGAACGACAAGGTCGCGCTTGCCGACAACCTGCGCGCACCGCACTGACCAACGGCATGCTGCTGGCGCTCGGTCTGGCTCCGACTTTGGCCGAAGCCGCGACCATCATAGTGACCTCGCCCGGCGACACCCTGCCTTCGGCGCCCGCCACCTGCACGCTGCGGCAGGCGATCCTGACCATGAACAATTCGACCGTGTCGGGCAATTGCGCCGCCGCGGCGGGCACGATCGGCGACAAGAACAACGACACGATCTCGTTCAGCCCAGGCGTCTTCAACGGCGGCTCGGCGAGCACGGCGGCGAACACGATCACCCTGGCGGACGATGCCGCGGCGCCGTTCGGCACACTCGACATCACCGACGACAACCTGAGCATCGATGCGAGCCGGGTCGGCGGCGTCACGATCAAGCGCCCGCGCCCGAGCACGGACAATACCAATGCGTTCCGGATTCTCCGGCATAAAGCGCCGCGCTCCAGTTCGACTCCGAGCGGTTTGATCCTCAACCAACTGACGATCAGCAACGGCAATGCCGGCAGCGGCAGCTGCTACACCGAGCAGGTTCTCAATGCAGGCGGCATCTGCAGCGTGTTCGCCGACCTGACCCTGATCGACAGCACGGTGAGCAATAACGCGGCCCGCGGAAATGCCGGCGGAATCTATTCCCGCGACGGCAAATTGACTCTGCGCCGCAGCATCGTCAGCAACAACGTGTCGACCGGGCAGTTGGGCAGCGGCGGCGGGATCGCCGCCGGTGGCGGCGTGTTCGTGATGACCGACAGCACCGTCAGCGGCAACACCGTAAAAGGGTACGGCGGCGGAATCATTCTGCAGTCCACGAACAAAGCCTATATCAGCAACAGCGTCATCAGCGGCAATACCTCGACCCAAGTGGGTGGCGGAATCATTCTCGACCCCGGTACCAAATACAACGGAACCGGCGCGCCGACATTGGTCGCGACCAATGTCACCATCAGCGGAAACACCTCTTTGAGCGGAGCGGGCGGCGGAATCGGGCTCGGAGACCGTGCGGGCGCCGTGCTGACCAACGTCACCATCAGCGGAAACAATTCAGCGAGCACGATGAACCAGGACGGCACCGGCCGGCTTTACGCCGGCGGAATCTTCGGACTCGTCCGCAATACGGTAAAAATCAACAATTCCATCGTGGTCGGAAATACCGCCAGGGACCCCGGTGGAAATTTGCAGGCCAACACCGACATCGGCGCGCCTTGGTCGGGGTCGTACAACGTTTCTGCGGGTAGCGCCCCGGACAACGGCGTGCAGAACATTCACAACATCGGTTCGGCGGCGGCCGACCTCAAACTTAGCCCGCTGCAGAACAATGGCGGCCTGACGGCAACGATGCTTCCCGGTGTGGGAAGCATCGCGCTCGACGCGATCGACTCGGCGGCATGCATCGACGCGGACGGCAACGCCGTCGCGACCGATCAGCGCGGCGTCGCCCGCCCGCAGAACGGCAAGTGCGACATCGGCGCGGTCGAAGTGCGTGGAGGAAGTTTCAATCTCAACGTCACCGTAGCGGGCTCCGGCAGCGTATCGGCGACACCGAAACCGAGTGGGTCGGGCAGCAGCGGCGAAATCAACGGTTGCACTTCGAGCGGCGGCCCGGCATGCGCCGCCGTTTTCGCGCGTGAGAACAATATCTCCACGGTCACGTTGAAGGCCACGCAACCTGTCGCGGGCCAGGCACTCGTTTGGGGCGGCAGTTGCATCGCGGTTCCCGGAATGCCGACCCAGGCAACGGCGACGATGGACCAGTCGCGCACCTGCACGGCGACCTTCGGCAATCTGACCATTGCGCCGACGGGCCTGCCCTCCGGCACCTACGGCGCGCAGTACGCGGCTAGCTTGTCGGCCGGCGGCGGCACCGCGCCCTATTCGTTCGCCTTGGCTCCCGGCAGCACTTTGCCTGCGGGTTTGACCTTGACCGCAACCGGGGGCCTCAACGGCACGCCGACCGTGGCCGCCGACACAGCGTATTCGTTCGCCGTCGTCGTCACCGATGCCAACGGTTTTGCCGGCAATCCGCAAACGCTCAACGCCATCATTGCCAAAGCCGCGCTGACCGTGAAGGCCAACGATGCGAGCCGCACGTTCGGTGCGCCCGATCCCGTATTCGGCGCGAGCTACACGGGCTTCATCCCGGGCGACACAGCGGCGAACAGCCTGACCGCGATGCCGACGTTCACGACCAACGCCACGTCTGCATCGCCGCCCGGCACGAGCTACGTCATCACACCCACCGGCGCGACGAGCGCGAAGTACGCGCCCACTTATCAGAACGGCAGTTTGACGATCACCTCGGCATCGAGCGCAACCGCGTTGATGCAATCGCTGCCGGCAGGCAGTGTCTATGGTCAGTCGGTCGCCTTCACCGCTACGACGACGAATACTTCCGCTGGAAGCACCGCGGTGCCCAACGGCACGGTGAGCTTCAGTGAGGGCGGTGTCGCGCTGTCGGGCTGCAACGCCGTGCCACTCGACAGCACCGGCAAAGCGCAGTGCCAGACCGCGAGCCTCGCGGTCGGCAGTCATTCGGTCACGGCGAACTATGCGCCGTCGAATACGAATTTCACCGGCTCGGCGAGCGGCGCGGTGACCCAGTCCGTCGCCAAGGCCGCGACCACGACCGCAGTGACATCGCCCGGTGCGATCACTCTCGGCAGTCCGGTTACGGTCAATGCCCAGGTTGCCGTGACCTCGCCCGGCAGCGGCACGCCGATCGGCACGATCACGATCGGCGACGGCGGTGCACAAGCCGGCGACATTTGCACGATCAGCTTGCCGGCGACGAGCTGTGTGCTGACGCCGTCGACGGCGGGCACGAAGACGTTGACTGCGCACTACAACGGCGACGGCAGCTTTGGCGCGAGCACGGCGCCGAGCGGCAGTCTGACCGTGAATCCCTCACAGCCCGGCACGACGTTGACCAGTTCAGCGAACCCGAGTCGCTTCAGTCACAGCGTGAGCTTCACCGCAACGGTGACGCCGGCCGCGGGAGGCACAAACCCGACCGGCAGCATCGACTTCAGCGACGGCGGTAGCGCACTTGCGGGATGCACCGGCCTAGCGCTCAGCGGCGGCACGGCGAGTTGTGCGGCGAGCACGTTGTCGGTCG
Organism: Rudaea sp. 3F27F6; assembly: GCF_005503555.1. Taxonomy (GTDB): domain Bacteria; phylum Pseudomonadota; class Gammaproteobacteria; order Xanthomonadales; family Rhodanobacteraceae; genus Rudaea. Next base: position 138,518 of record NZ_SCNG01000005.1, on the reverse strand, counting down.
GCTCGCACACGATCCAGGCGAGTTACTCGGGCGACACGAACAATCGCCCCTCGAACGGCATGCTGACACAGACGGTCGACAAGGACACGACGACGATGTCGCTGAGTGCCAGTCCGAATCCCGCGGGCGCGATCCAGCCGATTACGTTGACTGCTACGGTGTTCGGCGATCCGCCGACCGGAACGGTGACGTTCTACGACGGCACCGCGATTCTCGGCACAGCGACATTGACGACGGCGAGTGCGTTATCGAGCAGTGCGGCCTTGACCGTCGGCCCGCTGGGCTCCGGCACGCACAGCCTCAGTGCAACGTATTCGGGCGATGGGAACAACGAAGGCAGCGCGAGCGCCGTGCTCGTCGTGACGGTCAATGCGCCCGTCGTGCCTGCACCGCTGCTGTCGCCGTGGCTGCTCGCTCTGCTCGGTCTCGGCTTCGCCGGATTGAGCGCACGCCGTCTGCGGGCCTGAGGACGGAGCGATTCCGTTCTCGACGGTTGCGGACAACGAGCGAGATTTCGGTACTTTGCCTTCGCCTGCTTACACGCGAAGGCGAACCGGGACGGCACCGACGACCGCCTCGAAGATTTTTTAGCGATTCGTCACATCGTGCGCACGACCTCGCTTCGCTAGCGCGAGAGGTCGATGCGCGAACGCGCCGGCGTGCCTGCAGCCGTCGGCGCGTCAGTACCGTTAGGCGAGCGTGCCGGCCGCAGCGACGATATCGGCCTCACCCGGCAGCACGAGGAAGGCCGCGCCGGCGAGCGGCGTGTAGGTGTCGGCGCCGACCACGCGCTTGAACGGCGTGGCGCCGAAGCCTGCCTCGGCGATCGCGGTGATCACGCCCTCGCCGATGCCGGCGCTGTGGCGACCCTCGTCGACGATAAGGATGCGCTTGGCCGACTTCGCCTGCGCGGCGATATACGCTTCGTTGAGCGGCACGAGCCAGCGCAGGTCGACGACGCGCACCTTCCAACCCTTGCTCTTCTCGATCTCGCGCGCGGCGCGCAGGCTCATCGGCACGCCGTTGCCGTAGGTGAATACGACGAGGTCGTTCGCGCCCTCGTTGTACACGCGGCCTTCGCCGAGCGTCATCGCCTGGTTCGGCGCCGGATAGGCGAACGACCACTCGCCGTCGCCGGCCGCGTACAAGTCCTTGGTCATGTACAGCGCGATCGGCTCGAGGAAGATCGTCACGCGGCCGTCGACCTTGGCCAGCGCGGCGAGCGTGCGCAGCATCGTCGCCGCATCGTCGCCGCGGCTCGCGCAGCCGACGACGAGGCCCGGAATGTCGCGCAGCGCGGTAATCGAATTGTCGTTGTGGAAGTGGCCGCCGAATCCGCGCTGGTAGCCGAGTCCGGCCATGCGCACGAGCATCGGATTGCGGTACTGATTGTTCGAGAAGAACTGCAGCGAGGCCGCCTCGCCACGGATCTGGTCGCCCGCATTGTGGAAATAGGCGAGGTACTGGATCTCGGGCACCGGCAGCATGCCCATATTGGCGAAGCCCTGGGCGAGACCGAAGATCATCGTCTCGTCGAGCAGGGTGTTGAACACGCGCGCGTTCTTGAACGCTTTGTGCAGACCCTTGGTCACCGTGTAGACGCCGCCCTTCTGCGCCACGTCCTCGCCGAACAGCAGGGCTTCGGGATACTTGGCGAACAAGTCGTGCAACGCGTTGTTGATCTGGATCGCCAGATGACGCGGCGGCAATTTCTCCGGCAGCTTCTCGGCACCGCCGAACACCTTGACGCGTTGCGTTTCGTAGTCGGCGCGCTGCGCCTCGGCCTGCACCTTGGCCGGCGTGTACGGCGCGAGCGGCGCGACGACTTCAGCGAGCGAGTTCAACTTCGCCGTGCGATCGGCCTGTTCGGCCGCGGCGAAGCACTTCGCGCGAAAATCCTCGTAGCGCGCGAGCAGTTGTTCCTTCGTATACACGCCGGCTTCGAGCGCGATCGCCGCGCTGCGCAGCAGCGGGTCAGTCGCCTCGACCGTCATCAGTTCCTCGAAGCTGCGCCACTCGATTTCGAAGTCGGTGCCGGCATGGCCCATGATGCGCGTCGTGCGCATATGCAGGAAGGTCGGCCGGCGCGTCGTGCGGCAGTGGTGCACGGCGCGCGCCACGCCTTCGTAACCCTCGGCAAGATCGAGGCCGTCGGCGTAGAAATAATCGAGATCGCGGCGGCCGCTGAAGCTCGCGCCGATCCAATCGGTCGGCGTCTTTACCGAGATGCCGATGCCGTTGTCCTCGCAGACGAACAGCACGGGAGCCGGCAGTTTCTGGTAGGCCGTCCACGCCGCGGCGTTGAACGCGGTCTGCGCGGTGGCGTGGTTGGCCGAGGCGTCGCCGAACGAGCAGATCGCGATCGAATCCTCGGGCACCGGCAGCGTGTGGCCGATGCGCCGCGCCTGCTCGATCGCGACCGCGGTGCCGAGCGCCTTGGGCAGATGCGAGGCGATCGTCGAGGTCTGCGGCAGCACCCAGAGCGGTTTCGAGCCCCAGACCTTGTGGCGGCCGCCGCTGGCCGGATCGTCCGCGCTCGCGGCGAAACTCAGTGCCGAATCCATGATCGGGTCCATGCCCGGCAACTTGCGGAAGCGCTCGGCCATAAAGCCGCCGGAACGGTAATGCAGGAAGGCCGGATCGGTATGCCGCGTCAGCCGCGCGACCATCGCATTGCCTTCGTGACCCGACGAGCCGATCGTGTAGAACACCTTGTTCTTCACGCGCAGTACGCGCGCCATCAGGTCGAGATGGCGCGAGACCAACTGCGAATCGAACAGATCGATGAAATCGCGCCGGCTGCAGATGCTGCCCGGCAGAATCGGCGCATCCTCAGCGCCGCCGGCACGTACCGATCCGGACCAGTCGCGCACGAATTCGGCGAAATTCTGGTCGCAGACTTCGGCGCGGTTGACGTTCTTGTGGCGTGCGGGGATCGGATTGAGGGCGGCGTTCATGCGCAAAGTCCAATGAGATTGGCACGTATTTTATGGCAGCCGCTGCCCAGCGCGCAGTACCAATTCGCCCCGTTTCCGAAATCGCAATGGCCGTACCCGGCCTACGGATCAGCCGCGCTCGACAGCGAAAAGAACTTCACGACGCCGAGCGAACCCGACGCGGAGTTGTCCTGCAGATAGCTGCCGGCCTTGAAATAAACCGTGTCGCCGTCCCAACTGCGATCATAGGTGAACGGCCTGGAGACGCCGTTGACGGTGACCGTCACCGTATGGTCTGCCTGCGCAACTCGGTAATCGATGCGGTCGCCGAGCGCGAGACCGCGCACCAGGGTGACACGTTGCTCCTGATCGTCCGGATGCGCCTTGATGCCGACGACCACGTCGCCCTTGATCCAGCGGATCTTCAGCGCCTCGGTGCCTTTTCCGTTGCCGTGAATCTGCCCGATGATGATGTCGCCGCTGCGCGGCTGCTGGGCGACGGCCAGCGACGCGCTGAGGCTGCGCCGGCCCGGAGCGGAGAATTTCCACTCATGGGTGTCGCGCAACTCCGCGCGCGGAAAATGCGATCCGCGCGTCGAAGCGCCATTGTCCGGGCATGCGAACACCATCGCCTTGGCCTTGGCGTCGAAGTAGAAGAACGATGCGGAGAAATCGCGCAGTGCCGGCTGCACGATCTCGCGCACGCTGTCGCCTTGGGCGATCGGCGTCTGCAGTTTGTATGCCGTGAGATCGAAGTGCCGGCCGGGCGCTTCTGCGTCCGCTGCGTCACGCGCAGAGACATTCAACGACAACGACAGGGCCATGGCCATGCCGATCGCGAGCCATGCCGGCGGGCAGTGCTCTCGCCTTATATTTCGATGTTCTGTTGCATTGCCGGACATCGTCATATCCCCGATTCTGCGCGCGAATGCCTTGTCTCGTCCTTCCCGCATTCAAGGCAGGAAAGATGAGCCGGCGGCAGCCAGTCAATAAACGATGGATTCCACGATGCGTTGACCTGCTCGCCAGCCGGAGCCGCACATGCCCGCTATGTGATTCGACGATCTCTATATGGCCGACCGCAGCACCCTGCCCTCTGCGCGCGGCTCAGCTTTGCAGGCGCACGAAGCGCGGCTGCGCCTGCACGCGCGCAAGCCAGGCGCAGACCGCCGGATACGCGGCCAGATCGAAACCGCCGTCAGCAGCGCAATGGGTATAGGCAAACAGCGCGGTGTCGGCGATGGAGTATTCGTCGCCGACGAAGAACTCGCGGCCTTCGAGGTGCTTGTCCATCACCGCGAGCGCCTGCGCGCCGCGTTCGGCCAGGCGCGGCAGGTCGGCACGACGCGCGTGGTCGGGCGGCAGCCACAGGCAGATGAACCGCGCCACGGCGATGTAAGGTTCGTGGCTGTACTGCTCGAAGAACATCCACTGCAGCACTTGCGCGCGCAGCCAGGGATCGGCCGGAAGATACGGCGTGCCGTCGGCGAGGAAATTGAGGATCGCATTCGACTCGGACAGCAGGCGGCCGTCGTCGAGTTCGAGCAGCGGCACCTTGCCGTTGGCGTTCTTGGCGAGAAACTCGGGCGTGCGCGTCTCGCCATGCGCGCTGTCGGTTTCGACCCAGCGGTAGGGCCGTTGCAACTGTTCGAGCAGCAACTGCACCTTGTAGCAGTTGCCGCTGGATTTCATGCCGTAAACGCTGACCACGTCGGTATCCTTGTTCAACTCGCTGCGCCCATCTTGCCGCGCGCGGGTCAAGGCATCAACGCCGGCGTGCGAACCACGCCTCGCGCGACTGGCCCCAGATGTCGCAGGACATGTCGCCGGACGGCAGCGGCATCGAACCCTGGCGCAGCTTGCGCGAGCCGAGCCGCGTCGCCACCTGGGCCGAATTGACGTTGTCCGGATCGATGCAGTGGATGACGTCGGACCAGCCGAGGTTCGCGAACGCCCAGTCGATGCTCGCCTCGGCGGCTTCAGTCGCGTAGCCCTTGCCGGTCGCCTCGCGCGCGAGGCCCCAGCCGACTTCGGTGCCGGGCCAGCCTTCGGGTACCCACGGACCGATGCGGCCGATCCAGCGGCCGGACGCTTTCTCGATCACCGAAAACATGGAGTAACCCTGGATCGTCCAGGCGCCGGCCATGGTCAGGAATCCGCGCCAGGCGATCGGGCGCGACTGCGCGCCGCCGAAGAAGCGCGCGGATTCGGCATCGCCCATGAAGTCGGCCCAGGCGTCGAAGTCCTCGCGCTGGATCGGGCGCAGGATCAGGCGTTCGGTTTCAAGACGGATATCGGCGAGATTCATCGTTACTTAGCTCCAACTCGGTTCGTCTTCACGACATGCGAGTGCCGCGAAAAATCCACCATCAGGGTTTTGCGGGCGCAGCCGGTGCAGAAACATTTTGCGTTGCCGCCGGCTTGTATGCGCACGCCGGACTGACCCGCTGGATATGCGCGTAGTCCGACGTTTCGCAGCGCCATTGAATGCCCATCGCTTCGGCATGCGAAGTATCGGCGATAAAACGTATATGCCCGCCGTCGATGCCGGAGCTGGCATCGAACACGAGTTCGATCACGCCGCCGGGCAGCAGGCTCGCGGATTTCAAGCTCTTGCCGCGATACTGCTCCGCCGGCGGCAGGCCGGTCTCCGCCTGGCTGTCCGGCATCCGGCCATTGGTCTGGTAAAATTCCACGATCGCGACACGCATGCCCGCAATTGCCTGCAGGTCTTCGCGGATTCGCTGGCTTTCGGGGTCGTTCACCGCCTTGCGCAGTTCCTCCTCGCGATCCAACTCCTTGCGCATCTGCTGCTGTCCCTGCGTCAGCTCAGCGACCGCGCCGGCCAATTCTTTCTGCCGCCTCTCGCCGACGAGGAACTGATAAGCGAGCAGCGCCGCTACCGCCGCCAACAGCGCGATCACAGCAATCGAGACGGGATTGCGCATCGAAGTCCTCAGAACGCGTTGATCCCCGTCACCTCGCGCCCGACCACGAGCTGATGCACGGTCTCGGTGCCTTCGTAGGTGATCACGGATTCGAGATTGAGCGCGTGGCGGATCGGGCTGTGCTCGGTCGTGATGCCGGCACCGCCGAGGATGTCGCGGCATTCGCGCGCGATATCGATCGCCATGCGGCAGTTGTTCCACTTCGCCAGCGACACTTGCGTCGGCTGCATATTGCCGGCGTCCTTGAGACGGCCAAGTTGCAGCGACAGCAATTGCGCGAGCGTGATCCGCCGCGCCATGTCGGCAAGCTTGATCTGCACCGCCTGGGTCGCCGCAATCGGGCGCTTGAACAGCATGCGGTTCTTCGCGTACTCGGTCGTCTCGGCAAAGCAGGCGATCGCCGCGCCGATCGGGCCCCAGGTAATGCCGTAGCGCGCCTGGGTCAGACAGCCGAGCGGTCCCTTGAGGCCCTTCACGTTCGGCAGGCGGTTCGAGTCGGGCACGCGCACGTTGTCGAAGAACAGGCCGCTCGTCACCGAGGCGCGCAGACTCATCTTCTTGTGCACTTCCTGTGCGGCGAAACCCTTGCTGTTGGTCGGCACGATAAAGCCCTGGATACCGTCTTCGGTCTGCGCCCAGACGATCGCGATATGCGCGAGGTTGCCGTTGGTGATCCACATCTTCGCGCCGTTGATGACCCAGTCGGAACCGTCGCGTTTCGCATGCGTCTTCATGTTCGCCGGATCGGAGCCGCCGTGCGGCTCGGTCAGGCCGAAGCAGCCGATGACCTTGCCCTGCGCCATCTGCGGCAGCCACTCACGCCGCTGCTCTTCGCTGCCATAGGCGTAGATCGGGTACATGCACAGTGAGGACTGCACCGAGGCGAAACTGCGCAGGCCCGAATCGCCGCGTTCGAGTTCCTGGCAGACCAGGCCGTAGCTGACACCGTTCATGCCCGCGCAGCCGTACTCGACCGGCAGCGACGAACCGAGCAGGCCGAGTTCGGCCATCTCGGGAATCAATTCGACGGGGAACCGCGCCTTGTCGAAGCAGTCGCCGATGATCGGCAGCACACGCTCGTCGGTGAAGCGCGCGACGGTGTCCTGCACCATGCGCTCTTCTTCGGTGAGCAGCGAGCGGACGTCGTAGAGATCGACGGGGTTGAGGGCGACGGCGGGCATACAAGCTCCAGATACAAAATGAATTGAGGGAAGACGGACAAGCCATTCGCGCCGAGCGTAGCCCGCGGAGCGAGCGAAGTCGAAGCGGCACTTCGACTCCGGCTCTGCGAGCCTGTGCTCAGCGCGAACGGCCGAGGGATTCCCGAACGCGGGATACCGATATGCGGCTATTCTATGGGGCCGCCATTGGTCGAGTCACCAGCCAGATTTAGCAAGACATGAAGGTACCAATTCTCACCTATCATTCAAACAACATTGCCGGCAACGACTACGCGACCAACGATCATGTCGCCCTCGCCGAGGATCTGCGCACGATCGCACGGCTCGGCCTGCGCATCGTCTCCGCGGCGGAAGTCGTCGATGCCCTGCTCGGCGCGACACCGGCGTCGAGCGTCGACAACGCGGTCGCGCTGACCTTCGACGACGGCTCGTACTTCGACTGGTACGACATGGAACATCCGCACTACGGCACACAGCGCGGTTTCGCCGGCATCCTGCGCGATTTCGCCGCGGCGACCGGCATGCGCGCGCACGCGACCAGTTTCGTCATCGTCTCGCCCGCGGCACGCGCAGTGCTCGACGTCACCTGCATGGCCGGGCGCGACTGGTGGCGCGACGAATGGTGGCCGCAGGCCGCGGCCGAAGGCCTTGTCGCGATCGAGAACCACAGTTGGGACCACAACCACGCGACCCTGCCGCAGACGGTGCAGCGCGAGCAGCGCAAGGGTACGTTCAAATCGATCGACAGCCATGCGGATGCCGATGCCGAGATCCGCGCCGCGGCCGACTGGCTCGATACGCATCTGTCGCCCTACCGCAGCACCTTGTTCGCCTACCCTTACGGCGAATGGAACGACTATCTCGTGCGCGAATACCTGCCGCAGTACGCGCACGAACATCGCCTGCGCGCCGCCTTCACCGGCGAGCCGCAGCCGGTCGAAGCGAACAGCAATCGCTGGCTGCTGCCGCGCTATGTCTGCGGCCATCACTGGAAGGAGCCGCCCGAACTGGAGCGGCTGCTGCGCGAAACGCGCAGCTGAAAGCGCCGCCATCGCCGTGTCTGTGCATCGCACGATGCGCCGGACTGATTGGCACGAACGGCATAGATGCGACTCGGCCATGCGCCGGCGTACGCATGGGATTTTGCGCCGCGGTCCGCTACCCTTCGCCTTCCGCAATGCTCGACTCCGCATACATGCTTCGTCCCGCTCTACACGTTATTCCCGAATCGCTGCGCAGCTTCCTGACGATCACCGAGATCGACGACGCCGAATTTCTCGTCGGCGAACTTTTCCAGCGCAAGTTCAAGCAACCCGTGCCGGATTTCCCGCGCCATATCGTCGCCCTCTACCGCGACGGCGACGGCGCCCAACACCTGCTCAGCTATTCGCATATGCGCCCGTTCGGCGACATTTACCTGTCCGGCGGCTCGTGCAGTAACGGTGAGACGGTCAAGCGCATGCAACCGCACGAGCGCGAGGCGATGTACGCGGCCGGCGGTTCCTGGTTTCTCGTCCTCAAGTACGCGTTCGAGCGCTATGCCGACTGCTGCGACGCGTTCTTCGGCTACACCGGCGACGCACGCGCGCAGGAAGTCGCGATCGCCGCAGGCTGGACGCCGACCGAGCACGATCATCTCTACGTGAACTGGCACAAGCCGCTGCCCGAATCGTTCCGCCGCGCCCTGCTTGCCAAGGCGCACGCGATCGGCGAGTTCTGAAGGGTCGCATCGCACGGCCACGCCGCGGCGCATCGGCGCGCCGCGGTCGCGATCGGGCCGAAAATCCGCCGCTGCATGCCGCCGTCAGCGAAACGTGGCTTCGCCTGGATAGGCTCGGACGCCGAGCCACTATCGAGGAGAACGCCGATGAGCAGCACCGCAACGCCGCAGCAGCTGGCCACCCGCTACGACCGCATCACGATCGCGCTGCATTGGCTCGTCGTGCTGTTCGTGGTCTTCCTGTATTTCTCCGCCATCGTCTGGGGCGAGCTGCCGCGCGGCACGCCCGTGCGCAAGCTGCTGCAAGCGCTGCATGTGTCGTTCGGCCTGCTCTTTATCGCCGTGCTCGCCTGGCGCGTCTATTGGCGCCTCGCACATGGCCGCCGCCTGACGCGGGTCGGCAATCCGGCGCAGCGCTTCGCCTCGGCGGCGGTGCAGAACGGCCTGTACCTGATGTTGATCGCGCAGGCCACGATCGGCGTGTGCTGGCGCATCGCCCAGCAGGAGCCGCTGGCCTTCTTCTGGCTGTTCGAGTTTCCCGAACCGCAGATCTTCGGCGCGGCCGCCAAGCAGTTGCTGCACACGCTGCACGAATACCTCGGCCATACGATCGTCGCCGTCGCCGTGCTGCACGGACTCGCCGCGATCTACCATCATTGCGTGCTGCGCGACGGCGTACTGCGGCGCATGCTGCCCGGCGCCTGACGGCGTTTCGTGACGCGGGACTCACCTGCCGCGTGAGTCGTCGCGCGGAGTCGCCGCGCACGATCGCAGAAGATGCACCGGCGCGGCTGCGAATATACTTCTCCACGGTTCGCATAGCAGCCGCATTCCCGTTTTCCCGCGAAACGCGCCACGATGACCGATCCCGTTCCCGCCGCAACACACGATTCGACCGAAGCGCTGACGACTCTGCTGCATCGCCATGCGACGGGCGAATCCGGCGCGATGGCGCTGCTAATGCCGCGCGTCTACGCCGAACTGCATCGCGCCGCACGGCGCCAGTTGCAGCAGGAGCGCGCCGATCACACCCTGCAGCCGACCGCCTTGGTCAACGAAGTGTTTCTGCGCCTCGCCGAGCGGCGCGAACTCGAACTCAACGACCGCGCGCATTTCATTCGCCTTGCCGCGCAGATCATGCGCCACGTGCTCGTCGACCACGCGCGCGCGCAGCGCGCGCTCAAGCGCGGCGGCGACGTGGCAGTGACCAGCCTCGACCATCTCGAACGCGGCGACGGCCTGCCCTTGATGCGCGACGACGACGAGGCCGAGGGCCTGCGCATGGAAATGGATTTCCTCGCCCTCGATGCCGCACTCGACAAGCTCGCCGGGCTGTCCGAGCGGCAAGTGCAAGTCGTCAATCTGCGCTACTTCGGCGGCCTGTCGATCGAAGAGGTCGGCGAGACACTCGACCTCTCGCCAGCCACGGTCAAGCGCGACTGGACCATGGCGCGGCTCTTCCTGCGCCGTGAACTCGAAGCGGCGCAGGTCGCACCACGCTGAGCGACGTCAGCGGTTTCTGCGCACTCCGCGCCACCCTGCGATCACGAGCAGCGCGCCGAGCAGGGCAAGCATCGCGTTCGACACAGTCGGCGCCGCGACGGCCGCCGAAGCGACCTGTACGTCATTGACGACGAGGCTAGCAGTGCCGCTCGACGGCGCGTTCTGCGCATCACCCGCATAAACCGCGGTCAGCGTGTAAGTGCCAGGCGTCGCAAAGACGAGCGTGCAACTGCCCACGCCGTTGCTCAGGCTCGCCACGCAACTCGCGCCGCCTCCGGAGACGCTTGCCGTGCCGCCGATCGCGGCGGCGGCCGCAGCAGCCTGTGCGAGGCCGCCGGACGCCTCCGGCCGCGCCCCCGCACTCACCGTCACTGTGGCAACCACACTCTGGTTGACCGTCGCAGGATTCGGCGCGGGGCTCAGCGTCGTCGCGGTCGCAGTTGGCGCCACCTCGGTGAGCACGACATTGTCGAGCGAATTGTTGTCGTCGTTGGCGGGGTCAGCATTGCGGAATCCGATCGTCGTCGTCGATCCGGTGGCGACAAAGGTATGGTTGTACTGCTGCCAGGTTAGCGAAGTCGCGTTGATCGCCGAGTTCGTATCGGTGAATGCGACGGCGCCGTCTACGAGCACCTCGACCGTACTGGTCGATCCGAATACCCCGCCGCCAGTCGTATTGCCGATGTAAAAGGAGAGTTGGTATTGCCGGCCTGCGATTGTCGTTACGGACTGCTGCACGCCCTCGGTGTTACTGCTGTTGGTACCGCTCAGATCCAACCATTGGACGCCATCCTGCGCGGGAAACGTGACTCCGGAAGATGCAAACGATCCGCCGACAATGGCGACATTCATCCCCGACGGACCGAAGACCGTCCATCCGCTGAGCGCGGAGTCGCCGACGGGAAACTCGGTGTATCCGGTCGGCGAGACGACCGGCGATTCGAAGCTTCCATTGGTAATGAGATTCTGGGCAACTGCCGAGGTCGAGAGCTGTCCGAGCAGTGCGAGGAATGCGAGAGCGATTGCTTTCATTGTTCGAACCTTCTAGTGATTTGCGCGCCATGCCGCACGACCACATCGCGGCTGTTCGTACTGCAAAGCGCAGTTCGGCGGAAAACGGCTCATTTCCGACTGCACAGGCCATCGACCAGGCCGCCGGCAAACGCTCAATGCCCGAAGATGCCCTTGAGCGCGTCGACCGGGCCTTTCTTTTCCTGCTTGCCGCGACTTTCGCCGTCGCGGCTGCCTTCTTCGCCACGGCTGCGCCCGCGCATCGACGCCGCGTTCTCGCCGAGCATGTTCATCGCGACCGATTTGTTGCGTACACGCGCGACCCAATCCGGCGACCACGACGGCGGCGCATTCGCCGGCTTCGGCGGATACGAGAAATTCGCTTCGTTGCCGTAGGCGATGCCCTGCAGGATCGCCGCCTCGCGCTTGTCGAAGATGCCGACGGGAATGTCGCACTCGGTCTGGCTCGCCGGCAGCAGCACTTTTTCGCGCAGCCACTTGTCGACGTTCGCGTTCGACGCATAGTTCATCAGGCCCTGGCCGGAATCCGGCAATTCCGACGAACTCCACAACACCAGATCGGGTGCACCCGATTTGTCTTCGCTCGCGCTGATCGCGGTGAGCAGATAGGCGCGCGCCGATCCGATCGACGGCCAGCGCACATGCACCGATTCGCTGAGTTTGCCCTCCGAATCGAGTTTGAGGCTCGGCATGAAATCCTGGTCGCGCGACAGGGTGAAGTGCAGGTTGTCCGGCACGCCGTCGCCGGCGACGACGTGCTCGCCGGCGACCGAGGCGCCGCGCGCAACGCGCGCGTTCTCCTTGTCGTTCGGCCAGATCGCATAGCCGGGCTCGGCGCGCGCGCCGCGGTCGGGCACGCTGCGGCCCTGCATAAAGCCGCGATAGTCCTCGACCGAGAACTTGGCCATATCGATGATGCGCGGTTGGCCCGGCTTCACCTGCGCACCGCAGCTCCAATAGAACAGGATGCGGCCGCGCGGACGCTCGGGGTACTCGATTTCGTCGCTGCCGCCGGTCGCGCTCTCGCGCGGCGGCGTGATCAGGTGCAGCGGCGCGGCGCCGAGATCGGCACGCTGCGGCGTCTCCTGCGCGGCGCTCGTGCCCGCGGGCTTGTTCTGCGTGTACAAGGCGATGTCGATGTGCCGCCCCGGCATGCCGCTGAACTTGGTCATGCCGAAGTTGCCGACGCCCTTGGCGTGGCGGCCGTCGCGACCCTGGGCGGCACGCGTGCCCATCATATTGCCCATCATGCGCCCGGCAATGCCGTCCATCTGCGGCATCTCGTCCATGCCCATGAGGTTGTAGGTGGCCAGGTCCATCCAGTACTGCGCGATCGGGCCGCGCGCGGCGGCCGGCTTCGGCGCTTCGGCCGCATTTGCCGCCGCGGCGCAAGTCAGCACGGCGGCCGCGAGCAGGGAGAAACGCAGCGCCGGGGTGCGGGCGGCGGGGACGACGTGCGAACAATCGGTCATGGCGGTTTCCTTTTCGATTTGCGACCTCGGACGAGGCCGCCTGCATTGCATTGAGCGTAGAATCGGCAAAAGCGGCTCATCGGGGTCCGCGGCGAGGGGTCGCCCGCGGGATGAGCCGTTTCAGGTCGCGCTTCGCTTTAGGGGTTATGAATTCGGATCGCTGGCAGAAACTCACCGACATCGTCGGCGAATGTCTCGACTTGCCCGCCGCCGGGCGCGAGGCACATGCGCATGCACGCAGCGGCGGCGACGAGTCGCTGTACCGCGAGGCATTGGCGTGGATCGCCAGCGCCGACGGCGGCGACCGCTTCCTCGAACAGCCGCCGCAGCTCGACACGCGTATGCTCGAATCCGCAGCAGGCAGCGCTGCGACACCCGCGCCGAACTGGATCGGCCGGCGCCTCGGCCCGTACCGCATCGTCGGCGAGATCGCGCGCGGCGGCATGGGCAGCGTGTTCAAGGCGGTGCGCGACGACGACGAGTACCGCAAGATCGTCGCGGTCAAGCTGATCCGTCCGGACCTTGGCGGCGAGCAGATCGCCGCGCGCTTCCGCATCGAACGGCAAATCCTCGCCGGTCTCGAACATCCGAACATCGCGCGCCTGATCGACGGCGGCACGACCGAAGAAGGCCTGCCCTATCTGGTCATGGATCACGTCGACGGCGAGCCGATCGACCGCTACTGCGCACGCCGCGCGCTCGGCGTGCGCGACCGCCTGCTGCTGTTCTGCGATGTCTGCGCGGCGGTGCAGTTCGCCCACCAGCGCTTGGTCGTGCACCGCGACCTGAAGCCGAGCAATATCCTCGTCGACCTCGACGGAACGGTGAAGCTGCTCGACTTCGGCATCGCGCGCCTGCTCGACGCCGGCGGCGACGGTGCCGGCGCGCCGACCACGATCCATGCGTTCACGCCGGAATACGCAAGCCCCGAGCAGGTCAAGGGCGAGGCGATCACCACGGCGAGCGACGTCTACTCGCTGGGCGTCTTGCTTTATCGCCTGCTCGCCGGGCGCAGCCCGTACCGCTCGGACAATTCGCAGTTGCACGCGCTCGTGCGCGAGATCGTCAGCACCGATCCGGCGCGGCCGAGCTCGACGGTCACCGAGCCGGGCCGCCGCGACGCCGTTGCGGCGACGCCGACGCTCGACGCCGAACGCCTGCGCCGTGCGCTGCGCGGCGACCTCGACATGATCGTGCTGATGGCGCTGCGCAAGGAACCGGCGCAACGCTACGCCTCGGTCGAACAGTTTGCCGACGACGTGCGGCGCCATCTTGCCGACCGGCCCGTGCGTGCACGCGATGGTGCGCTCGCCTACCGCGCGCGCAAGTTCCTCGTGCGTCATCGCCTCGGCGTCGGCCTCGGTTCGCTCGCCGTCGCCGGCCTGCTCGCGCTGTCCGCGTTCGCCCTGCACCAGGCACGTGTCGCGCGCGCGGAAACGCTGCGCGCCGAACGTCACTTCAACGGCGTGCGCGACCTCGCCAACCGCTTCGTCGGCGACGTGTTCCTGCAGATCGTCGACGTGCCCGGCACCGGCAAGGCGCAGCAGACTCTGCTCGACACCGGCGTCGAGTATCTCGGCCGGCTCGGCGCCGACGCGGGCGACAACCGTGCGCTGCTGCTCGAAACCGCGATCGGCTACATCAAGCTCGCGCAGATCCAGGAACGCGCACTGATGCCGCCGGCGCAGCGCGCCAAGGCCGCCAGTCTCGCCCTCGACGCGGTCAAGCGTGCCGACGCGCTCGCACCCGCCGACAGGCAATCGAAATATCCTCGCCTGATGGCGCAGACCCTGCTTGCCGGCAGTGAAGCCGACGCGCAGCAATTCGCCGCGGCGAAGGCGCACTTCGAGACGGCCGCCGCGCTCGCGCGCGAAACGCCCGATGCCGGCGAGCCGTCGGCGTTGATCCAGGCGCGCGCGAACGCGTTCGCCGAATTCGCCAAGTCTCCGGGCATCGATATCACCAACCAGCGGCGCCTCGTCCTGCTTGCTGACGCGTTCGCGGGCTACGAGACCGCATTGCGCGTCGCCACCGACGACAAGGACCGCGACGATATCGGCAACGCGCTCGCGACGACTTCGCTCTACCGCGCGCGCGTACAGGTCGAGGACCACGACGATCCGCAGCGCCAGACGAAGGCGCTCGCGTACGCCGAGGATGCGATCCGCCGGCAGGAAAGTCTCTATGCCAGAGATCCGCACAACATCAAGAATCTCGTCAATCTCGTGCTCGAATCGGGCATCGCCGCGTCGATCGCGGCGCAGGGCGGCGACTACACCACCGCGCGCGCCTACTACGCCAAGGCGCGCACTTACGACGAGCAAATGCAGCGCCAGGATCCGGGCCAGCCCACCGCGCAGATCAACCGTATCGGCATGCGCCTGCAGCAGGCGGAGATGGAACTGCGCGCGAACTCGGCGACGCGCGTGCAGCTCGAAGAACTCGCTGTGGTCGAGCGCATGGTGCAGCAATTGCCCGAGTATCTTTCCGGTCAGCGCCAGATGATCGCGGTGCGCGCGTGGGTCGATGCCCTCAGGGCGGAATTCAGCCTGCGCCGCAGCGAGGAAACCGATCTGCCGGCGAGCGAGCGCATCGCACTCAAGCGCGAGTCGATCGTCCTGTTCGAGAACTCGAACAAGCTGGTTGCGCAGATTCCCGAAATGATCGACGAGGAAACCCAGGACATCGTCGAACTCGTGCGTACGGGCGCCGAACGCGCACGCGCATCGCTGGCGAAACTGCAGGCGCGTTGAGCGTCCCGCCTGCGCGTTCGGCGCGGCGGCCGCCTTGCTGATATTCTGCGCGCATGACCGCCGCAAAATCCGCCGCAACGACATCGGACGCGAACGTCCGCCGCGCCCTGGTCACGGGCGCTTCCGCCGGCATCGGCGCCGAATTCGCGCGCCAGCTTGCCGCCTCGGGCCACGCACTCGTGCTGACCGCGCGGCGCGCGGACCGGCTCGCCGCACTCGCCGCCGAGCTTAAGGCCGCGCATGGGGTGGAGGTCGACTGCATCACCGCCGACCTTGCCGATGCGCACGCGCCGGTCGCGCTCTGCACCGAGCTGGCGCAGCGCGGCCTGCGCATCGATTTGCTGGTCAACAATGCCGGCTATGGCGTGGTCGGTAGCCTGCTCTCGCAGCCGTGGCAGGTGCATGCCGATTTCATCCAGGTGATGATCACCGCGCCGACCGAACTCGCCTATCGCCTGCTGCCGGGCATGCGCGAGCGCGGCTACGGCCGCATCGTCAACGTCGCCTCGCTCGCGGGGCACGTGCCGGCGCCCGCCGGACACACGCTGTACGCGGCGAGCAAGGCCTATCTGATCAAGTTCTCGCAGGCGCTCGCGCTCGAAAACCTCGACCGCGGCGTGCACGTCAGCGCGCTCTGCCCCGGTTTCACCTATTCCGAATTCCACGACGTCAACGGCGCGCGCGACCTCGTTTCGAAGATGCCGAAATGGATGTGGATGCACGCCGACCGCGTGGTGCGCGAAGGCCTCGCCGCAGTCGAGCGCGGCGAAGCGGTGTATATCCCAGGCCGCCTCAACCGTACGATCAAGGGCGCGCTGAAGTTGCTGCCCGACCGCCTCGCCGCGCGCATGTCCGCGCGCCAGGGCAAGAAGTTCCGCGTCGCCGGCGGCGCAGAGAAGAAGTGACTGCGCGGCGCAGCCAGCGCCGCGTCCGCATCCACCGCTTCCATCCAGTACGAGGATTCCGCGTCATGCCTGTTTTGCCGCACAAGCTGCTGATTGGCGTCCTGCTCGCCGCATCGTTCGTTCCCGCCGTACACGCGCTCACTCCGGTCGTGCCGCCCGACATGGCCTTCGCGGCGATGGCCGACGAATTTTTCGACAACTATTACTTCCCGAACAATCCGACCCTGGCGACCCAGACCGGCATCCACAAGTACGACGACAAGCTCGAAGACTATTCGCGTGCGCAGATCGACCGGCAGATCGCCGAGCTGAAGAAATACGAAGCGCGATTCGCCGCGTTCGATCCGCTGCCGCTCAGCGAAATGGCGCGCGGCGACCGCGACCTCGTGCTCGGCAATATCCGCAGCACCCTGCTCACGCTGGAAACGATCCGGCCGTGGGAAAAGAACCCGGACACGTATTCGAGTGGCATCACCAACAGCGCATTCGTCATCATGGAGCGCAAGTTCGCGCCGTCGGCAGAGCGCCTGCGCCTGCTCGTCGCGCGTGAAAAGCAGATGCCCGCGGCGCTCGCCGCCGCGCGCGCGAACCTGAAAAACCCGCCGAAGATCTTCACCGAGATCGCGCTCGAACAAGTGCCCGGCCTGATCGAATTCTTCAAGAACGACGTGCCGGCCGCCTTCGCCGACGTCGACGACGCCACGGCGAAGAAGCAGTTCGCCGAAGCCAACGCCGCGGTGATCAAGTCGCTGAGCGACTACGCCGCGTGGCTGAAGAAAGACCTGCTGCCGAAGTCGAACGGCGATTTCAAACTCGGCGCCGACACCTACGCGAAGAAGCTGCAGTACGACGAGATGGTCGATATTCCGCTCGACAAACTCGTCGAGATCGACATGACCAACCTGCGCGCGAATCAGGCGCAGTTCGCCAAGGTCGCCAAGGAACTCGAACCGGACAAAACGCCGCAGCAGGTGCTCGCCGATCTCGCCGCCGATCATCCCGATCCGAAGAAACTGCTCGACACGTTCCGCGGCACGCTCGACGGCCTGGTCAAGTTCATCGACGCCAAGCAGATCATCGCGATTCCGTCGGATGTGCGGCCGACCCTCGAAGAAACGCCGCCGTTCATGCGCGCGACCACGTTTGCGTCGATGGACACGCCGGGGGCCTACGAAACCCAGGCCAAGGAAGCCTACTTCAACGTCACCCTGCCCGAGAGCGGCTGGGAGAAAAAACGCGTCGACGAATTCATGGCGCAGTTCAGCTATCCGGTCATCACCGTCGTCGCCGCGCACGAGGCCTATCCGGGCCACTACGTGCAGTTCCTCTGGATGCAGCAGATCCACGACCGCGTGCGCAAGCTGCTCGGCGCCAATACCAATATCGAAGGCTGGGCGCATTACTGCGAACAAATGATGCTCGACGAGGGCCTCGCTGAGGCGCTGTTCCCGACCGATGCGCGCCGGCAGAAACTGCTGCGCCTCGGTCAGCTCCAGGACGCGCTGTTGCGCAACGCGCGCTTCATCGCCGGGATCAAACTGCACACCGGCCAGTTCACCTTCGACCAGGCGGTGGATTTCTTCGTCAAGGAAGGCTATCAGTCGCGCGGGGTCGGCACGGTCGAAACCAAGCGCGGCACAGGCGATCCGACCTATCTCTACTACACCCTCGGCAAGCTCGAAATCCTCAAGCTGCGCGCCGACGTCGCGGCGAAGCGCGGCGCCGCATTCAATCTGAAACAATTCCACGACGAGTTCATGCAGCAGGGTGCGGCGCCGATCAAGATCGTGCGCCACGCGCTGCTCGGCGACGATTCGCCGACGCTCTAGCCGGCCGCACCATCGCCTGCGCGGCGCATTTTTTGCCCGCGCATGCGATCATGGCGGCATGTCCGAATTCTCCTCGCTCCCCCTCGCCGCGCCGCTGCTCAAGGCTCTGGCGACACTGAACTTCACCGAGATGACCGCCGTGCAAGCGCAGAGCCTGCCGGCGATGCTCGCCGGCCGCGACCTCATCGCGCAGGCACCAACCGGCAGCGGCAAGACGATCGCCTTCGGCCTCGGCCTGCTGCAACGCCTCGATCCGGCTCAGGTGAAACCGCAGGCGCTCGTGCTCTGCCCGACGCGCGAACTGGCCGATCAGGTCGCCAAGGAAATCCGCCGCCTCGCCTTCGACATCCCGAACCTCAAGGTGCTGACCCTGACCGGCGGTGTCGCTCTCGGGCCGCAGCTCGCCAGCCTGCGCAAGGACTCGCACGTCGTCGTCGGCACGCCGGGCCGCGTGCAGGAAATGCTGCGCAAGCACGCCCTGAGTCTGGCCAAGCTGCGTACGCTCGTGCTCGACGAAGCCGACCGCATGCTCGACATGGGTTTCGCCGAGGCGATCGGCGAGATCGTCGGCAAGACGCCGTCGTCGCGCCAGAGCTTGCTGTTCTCGGCTACGTTCCCCGACGCGATCCGCGAAATGGCACGCGCCACGCTGCGCGATCCGCTCGAAGTGACGGTCGCCGCGGAAACCGAGCGGCCCGAGATCGACGAGCAGTTCTTCGAGATCGACCTCGCGCGCAAACCGGCCGCGCTCGCCGCCCTGCTGCTGCATCACCGGCCCGAGTCGAGCGTGGTGTTCTGCAATACGCGCCGCGATGTCGACGACGTGGTCGAGGCACTCGGCGACCAGGGCATAGCCGCGCTCGCCCTGCACGGCGACATCGAACAACGCGACCGCGACGAAGTGCTCGTGCGCTTCGCCAACCGCTCCTGCCGCGTACTCGTCGCGAGCGACGTCGCGGCGCGCGGGCTCGACATCAAGGATCTCGCCGCGGTGGTCAACTACGAGCTGCCGCCCGACCTCGACATCTATCGCCACCGCATTGGCCGCACCGCGCGCGCCGGCAAAACGGGACTGGCGCTGAACCTGGTCACCCCGCGCGAAGTGCATCGCGCACACGACCTGGAAAAAGCCGAGCTCGAAAAGAATCCCGACGCATCCTTGCGCTGGCTGAAACTGCCCGCATCGAATGCGAAATCGCACGACGGCCTGCCTGCGACGATGGCGACGCTGCGCATCGACGGCGGCAAGACCGACAAGCTGCGCGCCGGCGACATCCTCGGCGCGCTGACCGGCGACGCCGGCCTCCAGGGCGATGCGATCGGCAAGATCGACATCTTCCCGACGCGCTCCTACGTCGCCATCGCGCGCGGCCTTGCCGACAAGGCGCTGAACCGCTTGCGCGCGAGCGGAATCAAGGGACGCAAGTTCCGCATCGCGAGATTCTGAAAGCCGTTCTCGCTGTGTCTCCTTCGTGGACAGGAGACGCCGCTTCACGCAGTATGCTGCGATGACCGCCGCTTCGAAAAAACAACTCCGCAAGAAGCCCGCTTCGACCCGGCAGGAACTGTCGCGCCAAAGCGTAATCGAAGCGTCTCTTGAGGAAATCGACGAGCGCGGCGTAGACGGATTCAATCTGCGCGATCTGGCCAAGCGCCTCGGCGTCTATCCGACGGCAATCTATTGGCACGTGCCGACGAAGAACCACATCTTCGCCGAAGTCGTCGCCACGGTCTTCCGCAACGTGGCGCCCTCGCGCAAGGACAAAAACTGGCGCCGCTATTTGCGTGAAATGTTCCATCGCTATCGCGATTCGGTACGTCGTCATCCGAATGTGGCGCCGTTGGTCGGCGCGCATCTGGTCGGCAACCTGAGCATCGACTTCGATTTCGTCGAGGGCGTGCTCGGCGCGCTGCAAAACGCCGGTCTTAGCGGCAGCCGGCTGACGGCCGGTTACAACGCGATCATTGCCTCGCTGATCGGCTTCGTCATCCAGGAGTTCTCTCCCGTACCGGAACAGGATACGTGGCAGTCGGCGGTGCAGAAACGCCTGTTGAACGTGGATCCCGCCAAACATCCCGTACTCGCCGCGAATCTTCCGTTGCTGGCCAACAAGGCGTTTATCCTGCGCTGGCAAAACGGCGGCGAGGCGCCGCTGGACGACAGCTTCGAGAGCTTCATCGATCAGGTGCTGTCGGGTATCGAGTTGCTGTCCACACACGAAAAGCGGCCCGTGGCCAGGGCCTGAAAAAGCCTCAGCCAAACACCGCGGCAAGCGCGCGCAGAAATCGCTCGACGATCAGTTCAAGCTGATCGGGCGTCGAATTCAGCGGCGGCGCAAACAGTATGTGATCGCCGACTTCGCCGTCCACGGTTCCCGTTCCCGGATAGACCAGCAAGCCGTGATCGAAAGCGGCCTGCCGCACTCGATCGGCAATGGACGACGCAGCGGGGAACGCGCGTTTCGTCGCGCGATCCTGCAGAAATTCGATGCCGACGAACAAGCCGCGCCCGCGAATGTCCCCAACGTGCGGATGCGCGCCGAGTTCGTGCATGAGATGACGCAGGAACACGGCACCGCTGCGGTCCGCCGCCGCGACCAAGCCTTCCTCGGCAATGATACGCTGGACCTCGTAAGCCGCCGCGCAGGCCACCGGATGGCCTTGGTAAGTCTGCCCGTGCATAAAACCCTTCGAGCCGGCCGACAGCGCCTGCACGATGCGCTCGGAAACGAGCACGGCGCCTATCGGCTGATAGCCGCCGCCGAGCCCCTTGCCGATGATCTGGATGTCCGGAACGACATCTTCGAGTTCCCATGCGTGCAGGCGGCCCGTGCGGCCCATGCCGCACATGATCTCGTCTAGGATCAGCAGCGCACCGTGGCGATCGCAGACCCGGCGCATTGCGCGGAAGTATCCGGGCACCGCAGACACGCACCCTGTCGTGGCGCCGACGACCGTTTCCGCACAGAACGCGAGAACCTTGCCGGGCTCGATGCGCTGGAATTCCGCCTCCAGTTCATGCGCCAGCCGCGCGACGTACGCGGCATCGTCTTCGTTCCGCAGGCGATGGTGGAACGCGAAACAAGGCGCCACATGGCTGACCCAGGGCGAGAGCAGAGGCAGGTAAGGCGCACGCCTGGCGCAATGGCCGCCGATCGAGAGAGAGCCCAGAGTCGCACCGTGGTAGCTCTGCCGACGCGCGATGATGTGGCTGCGTTCACCCCGCCCCGATTCGACGAAATATTGGCGCGCGAGCTTGACCGCGGCATCTACCGCTTCCGAGCCGGACGACAGAAACAGTGCGCGCGACATGCCGCCAGGCCGGTGTCCGACGAGAATTTCCGCGAGGCTTTCCGCCGGCGCCGAAGTGAAGAAGCCGGTATGGGCGTAGCTCAACAAACGCATCTGTCGCGAAACAGCCTCCGCCACGCGGCGATTGCCATGGCCTATGCATGCAACGGCAGCCCCGCCGCAGGCATCGAGAATCTCCGTGCCGTCGTCGAGGTGCAGAAATGCCCCCGTTCCGGCGATCGCCAGCGGCGAAGTGATGGATAACGAGCGCTGCAGCACGGCAGTCATATTTCACACCAAAATGTACGTTGTATATCTGAATGTCATGATGAACTCCTCTTTCAGATACTTATTTATTTGCTCATTGAACAAAAACACTGTACGTTGTACAACGAAAATTGGCAATATTGAGAGAAAGCGCATGCGTACCGACGGGTTCCTTCTTCTCGCCCTGCTTGCCTGTAACGCCACGGCCGGCGAGACCGTACGACGTGACAGCATCCTGATGCAGGCCCACCGCGCCGGCTGGCAGGAAGTGCGCTCGAAAGCCGACGGCAATGCACGCGTCGAATACACGTATAACGACCGCAGCCACGGCGATCACATCACCGCGACCTGGTCGCTCGATTCCTCCGGGATTCCGCTGAAATACGAAAGCAGCGGCGTCGACTATATGAAAGCGCCCGTCGCCGAACATTTCTCGCTGCACGACGGCGTCGCGAACTGGGAGAACACCGGCGAGCGCGGGCAGCGCACGCTCTCAGCTTCCGCTTTCTATATGCCGGCGAATCCGCCGCCCGAGTTTTATGGCGTGCTAGCACGAGCATTGTTGAAAGCGCCGGACCATCGGCTCGCGCTGTTGCCCGAAGGCTTGGCAAGCATCACCACCGAGGGCAGCATCGCCTCAACCGACAACGGCAAGCCGGCGAAATGGACTCAGTACCAAATCACCGGACTGAGTTTCATGCCGCGGTCCGTGTGGCTCGACGAAAGCGGCGCGACCGCGGCGGTCGCATCGACGTGGCTGTCGACCATCGCCCCGGGACACGAGCGCGAGGTGGAGAATTTGCTCGAAGCCCAGGACGATACGAACCGGATCTGGTTTGCACACGCCGCGGCGCGGCTCACGCACGCACCGAAAGGCGATCTCGTCATCCGCAATGCGCGCTTGTTCGACCCGCGCGATCTGTCCGTGACGGCAAACACCAGCGTGCTGATCCGCGGCGAACGTATCGTACGCATCGCCCAGGACGCAGAATTTCAGCCGCGCGCCGACGCCGAAATCATCGAAGCGAACGGGCGCTTCCTCATGCCCGGGCTATGGGACAACCATCAGCATTTCGATGAAGTCGACGGTATGCTCGACATCGCCAACGGCGTGACCAGCGCGCGCGATCTGGCCAACGACACGGGCGTGTTCCTCAAGCGTATGGCCCGATTCGATGACGGCAGCGAAATCGGTCCGCGTGTGCTCAAGGCGGGCATCATCGACGGTACCGGGCCGAACGCGGTACCGGTCGGCAAGTTCGCCGACAGCGCGGAGGAAGCGATCCGCGCGGTCGACTGGTATGCCGATCACGGTTACGTGCAGATCAAGGTCTACATGTCGCTCAAGCCGCAGCTCGTGCCGGTGATCGCCGACCGTGCGCACGCGCGCGGCCTGCGCCTCAGCGGTCATGTGCCGGCGTTCATGTCCGCGCGCCAGTTCATCGAAGCCGGCGCCGACGAGATCCAGCATTTCAACTACGTCGAATTGAATTTTCTCTACCCACGGGTCAGAGAAACCACGCTACTGAGTGAACGCTTCATCAAGGTTGCCGAGCATGCACGCGATTTCCCCCCCGACAAACCGGCCGTGCGCGACTTCATCGAATTTCTAAAGCGTCACCGCACCGTGCTCGACCCGACCATGGGTTTGCTCGAAGCGCGGCTTGCAGGCAGCCCAAAACAGATAACGCCCGGCGTCGAGAACGTCGCCTATCGTTTCCCGCAGGAAGTCCGCCGCAGCTTGATCGGCGGCGCCTACGAAGTGCCGAAGGGCCACGAAGAAGCCTACCGCGCGGCGATTCTTTCCATGCTGCGTTTGCTCAAAGCGCTCTACGATGCGGGCGTCGTCATCGTGCCGGGAACCGATGCGCTGGCCGGCTACATGCTGCATCACGAACTCGCGCTTTACGTTCGTGCCGGCATCGCACCGGCGCAGGTGCTGCGCATGGCGACGCTCACTTCGGCCCAGGTCATGGGAGTCGAGCGCGACCTCGGCGTGATCGCCGCCGGCAAGTACGCGGATATGATCCTGATCGACGGTGATCCCGCGCGCGATATCGACGACCTGAAGAAGATCAGCACCGTAATCAAGGGCGGCAAGGTTTTCGATCCGCGCGCGATCGAGAATTCGCTCGGGATAGCGCCGATGAAATGATCTGCGCCGCGCTTGCAACCTTTTTCCGCGGTTTTGTATCCAACCCGGCGTTGCGTCCGCCGAGGGAAATCCATGATCCGAAACCGCATCATCGCCTGCCTGCTGCCGATGCTCCTCGTCGCAGCCTGTGCTTCGACTCCGATCAAGAACGAATCGGCCCGGCCTTCCGCCGCGGCGAAAGCGCTACGCGCCGAACTGGACCGGCAGGCACCGCAATGGCTGCAGCAGTCCGACGTGCCGAGCGTCGCCGTCGCCTACATCGAGAACGGCAAGCTCGCCTGGACTGCCGTCTACGGCGAACAAAGCCCCGGCGTGCCGGCAACCGAGAAGACGCTGTACAACCTCGCCTCGCTGACCAAACCGATCTCGGCCGAGCTGATTCTGCGCCTCGCATCGAAAGGCCAGTTGTCGCTCGACGAGCCGATGTATCCGTACTGGGTCGATCCCGACGTCAAGGACAATCCCTGGGCGAAACTGCTGACTGCGCGCCTCGCCCTGACGCATCAGACCGGCTTCAAGAACTGGCGCCGCCAGACCAAGGGCGTGCTGACCTTCCAATGGGAACCCGGCACGCGTACCGGCTACTCGGGCGAAGGCTACGACTACGTCGGCCGTTTCGCCGAGAAAAGGATCGGCAAGCCATTCGAAGAACTTGCGCAGACGTACGTGTTCGATCCGATCGGCATGAAGGAAACCGCGTACACGAGACGCGACTGGTTTGCCGGCCGCCTCGCCGAACCGCACGGGCCGAAGGGTGAAACCGCGCCGAAAGAATCCAACCAATGGACCGGGGCCGACCTCGTGCGCACGACGGCCGCCGACTACGCGAAATTCCTTATCAGCGTCATGCGCCGCGAAGGGCTGACGCGCGAAATCGCCGACCAGCAGATGGTCAGCACGCGCAACACGGTCAGCGATAAAGAACTGCGCGACGTCTGCACGAAGGCAGGCCTCGCAGCGGACGCCTGCAGCGGCACCGCCGGCTTGGGCCTCGGCTGGGAGATCATGGACCTCAACGGCACCGCCGTCATCGACCACGGCGGGTCCGACTGGGGCGTGCGCACGCAGGTGTTCTTCGATCCGAAGAAACAAGTCGGCGCGGTGATCCTGACCAACGGCGACAAGGGCCGCGAAGTGATCAGCAAGGTCGTCGGCCTGCTCTATCCCAATCCGCTGTTCATCGCGACCTTGTGATGCAACGGTTGCCGCGCGCAGTGCCGATGATGTAGGTATTGCGCCGGCCTCAGGGCTTCTTGTCGAGCAGCTCGGGAGCGAGCCGCCCGCCGGGCGCGATTCGCGGCACGTCCTGCTTTAGCTCGGTCAGATACTTCACGTAGTCGGCGAGCTTTTCGTTCTTGTTGTTGGCCAGAGCCGTGTCGAGTTTCTTCAGCGCCTCGTCGGACGCCTTATCGTTGCCGAATTTGCGTTCGTAGGCGGCGGACACGAAAAGATATTCGAATCGCTGTTGCTCTCCCGGTTCCGCCGTCAACACCCGACGGATTTCCTCGAGCGCTTTGTGCCGCAGGCGCGTCGCGCCGGCCTGATCGCCATGCTCTTCGTGCAGATAGGCCAGCGCACGCAGGAGAGTGATCTGGAAAGTCTTGTCCTTGGTCCGCAGCGCATATAAGTCTTCCATGCGCTGCAGTTTGTCCATCAGCTCGGGTTCAGCGCCGGGCTTGTGATTCTTCGCCAGGTACGCCGCGATCTTGGCGCGATCCGCGTCCGTCATATCTTTGAAATCGCCGATAAAGGCGACGAATCCCGAAGAAGCGCAGAACCAGATGCCGTGCGTATCGGTCAGCGGCCAAAAGACTTGATCGTATTTGGACGGCCAATTGTAGATGTACGAGCCGTAGCTCGCCGGAACCGAAACCTGACAGACGCCGCCCGGTTTGATCGGATCGGGGACCTGCTGCGGCCCCCACGTCGTCGCCCCCACTGGAGCAGAAAGGATCAGGGCCAATCCGAACAGCTTGCTGCCGATACGCCTATTCACGATGCCGATCTCCGTTCATGCGGCCGCGAGCCGGGCCGCCACCATGGACCGCAGCGGATGGCCCGCGTTCCCTTTACCAGTCCGTGCGCTGCGGCAACAGCCCGCGCAGCTCCTGTTCGGTCAGATTGCGCCACTGGCCGAGCTTGAGCGCGCCGAGTTTGACGTTGACGATGCGCACGCGGCGCAGTTGAGTGACGCGGTAGCCGAACGCTTCGGACATCAGGCGGATCTGCCGGTTGAGGCCCTGGGTCAGCACGATGCGAAAGCCGAACTTGGCGATGCGCGAGGTCTTGCACGGTTTGGTCATCTGCCCGTGCACACGCACGCCGCGCGCCATGCCGGCGAGGAACTCCGGCGTCACCGCCTTGTTCACACCGACCAGGTATTCCTTTTCGTGGTTGTTCTCCGAACGCAGGATTTCGTTGACGATGTCGCCGTTGCTGGTGAGCAGGATCAGCCCCTCGGAATCCTTGTCGAGGCGGCCGATCGGGAAGACGCGCTCCTGATGATCGACGAAGTCGACGATATTACCCTTGACCTCGCGCTCGGTCGTGCAGGTGATACCGACCGGTTTGTTCAGCGCAATGTAGACGTGCTTGCGCCCGCGCGCGTCGGTACGGCGCTGCAGCAGCGGCTGGCCGTCGATCAGCACTTCGTCGCCTTCGCCGACCTGGCTGCCGATGCCGCCCGGGCGGCCGTTGAGGGTGACGCGCCGTTCCGCGATCAGGCGATCCGCCTCACGCCGCGAGCAATAGCCGCTCTCGGCGATGTATTTGTTCAGGCGCTTCGCCTCCGCTGCGGGCGGCGGGGATTGCCGTTCCTCCAAGTTCATACCTCGAATACGTGGTGATACAGATGCGAAGTATAGGCTGCCGCCGCAGCCGGCCGTGCAACCGGCCGCCTGGTGGCCGTGTCCGCTTCGTATCTTCCACTGGAGTTCGTTGCGATGAAATCGATGCTCGTCCTGTTCCTGCTTGCCTGCGCCGCGACGAGCTCGCATGCCGCCGACATATCCAAAGCCGATGCCGAGGCGGCGGTCCGCGCCGGCGACGCGGCGTTCTGGCGTGCGTACAACAGTTGCGACACCGCCTCGATCGGCGACTTCTTCAGCGAGGACGTCGAGTTCTACCATGACAACGGCGGCCTGACGAAAACGCGAGCGAGCCTGGTCGACTCGATCAAAAACAACCTGTGCAGCAAGCCGGACTGGCATCTGCGCCGCGAAGCGGTAGCGGGGTCGGTGAAGTTCTACCCGATGGCGGGCAACCGCGCCCTGCTGATCGGCGACCATCTTTTCTTCATCACCGAGAAGGGCAAGCACGAATACCCTTCCGGCCAGGCCAAGTTCGACCATCTGTGGGAATACACAGACGGCCGCTGGCGCATGACCCGGGTCTACAGCTACGCGCATGGCGCGCCGCCGTACACGCCGCCGGCCGCAATCGCGCTGGCGCCTGCGGATCTGGCGAAATTCGTCGGTCGCTATGCGACGAAAGAGCACGGCGACATCGATATCCGCGTCGAGGACACGCATCTGAAAATGACCGCAAGCTCGCTGGTCCTCGCGATCTATCCGCTCGCGCCGACCCAGTTCTTCGCCAAGGAGCGCGACCTGCGCTTCGAGTTCTCCGAGCTGAAAGGCGCTACGTTCGACCGCGTCGTCGTGCGCGAAACCGGCAACGTGGCCGACGAAGCGCGGCGCAAGGCGGACTAGTGCCGCATCGTCAACCCGCGTAAGCCGAGATACTCAGCGGCAACGGCGGCGCGATTGCATCGGCAACGGTCACGCGCAG
This sequence comes from Rudaea sp. 3F27F6, assembly GCF_005503555.1. Classification (GTDB taxonomy): domain Bacteria; phylum Pseudomonadota; class Gammaproteobacteria; order Xanthomonadales; family Rhodanobacteraceae; genus Rudaea. The sequence goes on along the minus strand of NZ_SCNG01000005.1, from coordinate 110,737 downwards.
CCGGCGCAACGGCTGCGGCGCGATGCGATCGAGCTTGCACGCGCCGATCGTCGAGCCTTGCGCGAGTTCCTGCCACGCGCCGTCGGCAGTGCCGTGCACCACGTAGCGCGCGATGCGCTGGCCCTGTTCGATCTGCTCGGCGAGACGCACGATGCCGACGCGCTCGACCGCGCCGAGATCGATCTCGGCCAGCGCGGAACGCTCACCGGTGCGCTTCCATGACACCGCCTTGCCTGCGGCGAGATCGTGCGCGAACAGCGCCTCGCGTGCGCGTCGCCATTCGCGCAGGCGCGCCACGTCGTTCGCGTGGAACACGCCATCGCGCGTCGGCGGCACGTTGAGCAGCAGCTTGGCGTTGTGTCCGACCGAGGCGAACCAGATTGCGTTGAGCGCCTCGACGCTTTTGACTTTGTCGTCCTCGGCCGCGTGATGGAACCAGCCCGGCCGGATCGACACGTCGGCTTCGGCCGGCCGCCAGACATTGCCGGCCGGATCGCCATGCAGCAACGCGTTCGCGACCGCGGGACTGTCCGCGCCCGGATAAGGCACCTGGGACGGATCGACCTGGCCCCAGTTCGGATAACCCGCCATGCCCTTTTCGTTGCCGCACCAGCGCACGTCGGGCCCGGCGTCGGAAAAGATCACTGCGTTCGGCTGCAGCTTGCGCACGAGGGCGAAGGTGCGCGGCCAGTCGTAGATCTGATGCCTGCCGCCCGGGCCTTCGCCGTTGGCGCCGTCGAACCACATTTCCTGGATGTCGCCGTAACGCGTCAGCAGTTCGCTCAGTTGCGCGAAGTAGAACTCGTTGTAGCGGTCGCTGCCGTAGACCGACGCGTTGCGGTCCCACGGCGAGCAGTACAGGCCGACGCTCAGATTCTCCGCGCGGCAGGCATCGGCGAACTCGCGCACCACGTCGCCCTTGCCGCCGCGCCACGGGCTGCTTTCGACCGAATGCTTGGTCGTCGCGGTCGGAAACAGGCAGAAGCCGTCGTGATGCTTCGCGGTGAGGATCATTGCGCGTGCACCGGCCTCGCGCGCACTGCGCGCCCACTGGCGCGCGTCGAGGTTCGCCGGAGCGAATATCTGCGGATCCTCGTTGCCGAGGCCCCATTCGCGATCGGTGTAGGTGTTGACGCCGAAGTGGACGAAGATCGCGAATTCGTCGCGCTGCCAGAGCAATTGCTGCGGCGTCGGCCGCGGCGGCGAAGCACTCGCAACGGCGTGCGCGTACGTCCACGGCAACATGCCGCCCGCGATGCCCGCGCCGGCAGCGGCAAGGAAATCGCGGCGCGAAACGTTCACGGTGCGGATTCCTTGCCGGCAGCGACCGGCAGCAGTTGCACGGCGTCGAATTTGAGGCCGAGGTCTTCGGCCGGGAATGCAGGCGTCGCCAGGCGGATGCTCAACGGCACCGTCCCCGACGCGGGCAACGCGAAAGGACCGATGCCCGCGGCAAGCGACGGCGCATCCTGCTCGCGCACCTGATCGCCGACCGCGATGCGATAACGCGCGTTCGCCGGCGCAGTCACGCCGTCGAAACGCAGCATGGCCGCGTGCGCCTTCGGCGAGGACACGGCGGCAGACAGCACGATCGTGGTCGGATACTGAGTCTCGTAGCCGTTGCGGAAACCGAAGCTCGTGCCGGCGCTCCATTGATCGCGTGCGATACGCACGGAACCGCCCGCCGCAGCGGCGACGATCTTGACCGGCGGCGCCGATCGGCCGACTTCGAGCGCGGCCGGATGCTCGCGCAGCGATGCGCCGATGCCGCGCAGCACCTCCGCCTCGAACGGTACGATGGAACCGTCGCCCTTCGGGCCGATATTGAGCAGATAATTGCCGCCGCGCGCACGCGCCTCGCTCAGGCCATGCACGAGTTCGCGCACTTTTTCGGCGGCGCCCTCGCGCTTCTGCCAACTGCGATAGCCCCAGGTTTCGTGATAGATCGACGCGGGTACCTCGAACGGCGGCTGCAGGCCCGGCGGTGGAGCCTCGTTGTCGCCGAGCGTGACGAAGTCGCCGACGTTGTTCCAGATGCGGCCGTTGATCGCCGCCTGCGGCTGCAGTTCGCGCACGATCGCGGCGAACTTGCGGCTCTGCGCGGGCGTCGGCGAGGACATGTCGAACCAGACTTCGGTGATCGGCCCGTAGTTGGTCATCAGTTCGCGCAGTTGCTCTTCGATCAGCGGCTCCATCAAAGGCGGAATCGGATTGTTGTTGTTCGGATCGAAGGCATGGCCCGCGTGCCAGTCGACGAGGGAAAAATACACGCCGAAGCCGAGGCCGATCTTGCGGCACGCGGCGGACAGTAGTTTCAGCGGATCCTTGCCGAACGGCGTGCGCTTGACGACGTTGAAGTCGGTCGACTTCGTGTCGAACATGGCGAAGCCGTCGTGATGCTTGCTGGTCACGACGATGTAGCGCGCGCCGGCGTCCTTGGCGAGGCCGCAGATCGCATCGGCATCGAAGTTCTGCGCGCTGAAGCGCTCGGCGACCTTCGCGTAGTCCGCGTGTGCAATCTTCGCCCAGCTCTGGATCTGCTCGGAGTAGCCCTTGGTCACCGGCTTGCCCTGCCAGACGCCGCCGAGTTCCGAATACAGACCCCAATGCACGAACATGCCGAAGCCGAGCTTGCGCCAAGCCTCCAGCTTCGGCGACAACGGCGCGGCGGTGCCGTCGGCAGCGGCCGGCGCGGCTTGTTCCACCGCCGCCGATGCAACAGATCCCGCCGCCAGCAATGCGATGGCGGCGGCCCACATCGTCACGACATACTTGCTCATTTTCTCTGCCCTCTCCCGATTGCACTCTCTGCGCGACTATATGATCATTTTGTTTCATATACAAAAGCAAGATTCATATACTCAAGCAACAAGGGTATCTTTCAATTCGCAGTGAGCGCCTTTCACTGCGCCGTGCGCGGCGCCGCGGCAACGAGTCCGATCGCTCGCGCAGAATGATAGAGTTTGCCGCGCGCCGCCACCGGGCCGCCGAATCTTCCGCCATTTCCACCAAGGTACTTTCCACTTGTCGACCACCCTGCTCGAAATCGCCGCCGCCTCGATCGGTTCCGCCCTTACCGCCCAGGAAGGTGGCGCCGGCCGCATCGAACTCTGCGCCAATCTGCGCGAAGGCGGCACGACGCCGTCGTACGGCACGCTCGTCGAAGCGCGCAAGCGGCTGCACATACCGATCCACGTGCTGGTCCGTCCGCGCGGCGGCGATTTTCTCTACGACGACGCCGAAACCGCGGTCATGCTGCGCGACATCGCCGCCTGCGTGCAGGCCGGCGCCGACGGCGTCGTGATCGGCGCGCTCGATGCCGACGGCGATATCGACAGCGGCGTGTGCCGCCAACTGATCGCGGCAGCCGGTGCGCTCGACGTCACCTTCCATCGTGCGTTCGATGCGGCGCGCGATCGCGAAGCCGCGCTCGAAGCGATCGTCGCCTTGGGCTGCAAGCGCGTACTCACGTCGGGCGGCGCGGCAAACGCGGCGCTCGGCGCCGATGCACTCGCGCAGATAGTGCGTCAGGCGAACGGCCGCATCGCGATCATGGCCGGCGGCGGCGTCAACGCGGCCAACGTGGGCGAGCTCGTCGCGCGCAGCGGCGTCGACGAATGCCACGCCTCGGCCGGCGGCGAGCACCGCTCGCTCATGCGACTGCGCCGCACCGACCTGCCGGGACTCGAACCCGATTTCGTGCAGACCGATGTCGCGCGCGTGCGCGCGCTCGTTGCGGCGCTAAGTTCTGCGAACGCGTAGACCGGATGGTGCAGCGCGGCGTTACATCCGGAAACGAATCGTAGTAAATACGCGCCGGGATAGTTAGATCGATCTAAACCAACGGGGAGTTGGGCTAGCTCGCTGCCGGTACTGCACCGTCGTCTCGACACTCCGTCGAATGACGACGTTTTCCGTAGTCTACAGACCGAGATATGCACGCCGTGGGTTCACGTCGAAATTGGATCGATCTAATTTTGCCGCAAGAATCTCGTGCCGAATGCCGCGTCCGACCGCGCGGATTCGGCTTGTCAATGCGCTGCTCTCTCAAATCAGAGGTGCAAAAAAATGGACCAAGGTAGCTTGTCAATCAAACAGAAGTCGATAGTGAAAGCGATCGGCGTCGGGCTCGGAATGGCGTGCATGGCGCCCATGTATGCGTTCGCCGCGGATGCCGCCTCTCCATCCACGATGCAGACAAGCGAGCCCAAACCGCAGGAAACGGCCAAGGCCAACGCACCCGCAACCGATTCCGCAATGCAAAAGTCCGTCGACAAATCGGCCGAGGAAAAAGCAACCCTCGGCACCATCGAGGTCACCGGCATCGTCGGCAGTCTGGATCGCGCCCTCAACCTCAAGCGCACGAATACGACGATCGTCGATGCGATATCCGCCGAAGACGTGGGCAAATTCCCGGACACCAATCTCGCCGAATCCCTGCAGCGCATCACCGGCGTGCAGATGACGCGCGATTCCAACGGCGAAGGCCAGTACGTCAGCGTGCGCGGCCTGCCCACGGACTTCACCCTGGCCACCTACAACGGCATGACCATGCCCACCGTGGACCTGGCGAACGGCGGCGCGAACGGCGAGCAAAACCGCACCTTCAACTACAACGTCATTTCGCCGGATTTTCTTTCCAGCCTGGAGGTCTACAAGGGCTCGCGCGCCGATCTGGATGAAGGCGGCATCGGCGCCACCGTCGATCTGCGCACGGTGACGCCGTTCGGCATCGGCAAAGAAAAATTTTTGCTCAGCGCGAAAGAGCAAGGCTCGCCAGGCAAAACCGGTAACCGCAATTATCCGGATATCACCGCGCTGTACAGCAACATCTTCGCCGACGGCACCTTCGGCCTGACGGTCGGCTTCGACTGGAACAAGCGCTATTTCGCGAATACCGTCGCCGATGGCGATTACGGAAGTTATGCGACGATCAGTTCGATCGACGGCAAGCAGGGGCCGTTCTACTACATGCAAGCCCCCACGTATGGCAAAAGTTATTCCAAAGTCGACACCAAAACCGGCTTCCTGTCGGCGCAGTGGCGGCCGACCGACTCCACCACGGTGACGCTGGACACTCTGTACACGAAGAAGAAGCTGAACTCGACGACGATAGAAATGGGCGTCGTTCCGTTCCAGCATTGGGACACTCCCGACTATCCGATCAAGAACAGCGACGGCAGCATCACCTCCTCCGGCCCGGTCACGTTCACCGCCGACAAGAACAACGTGATCACTTCGATCAACTCGCCGGACGCCTGGTTCATCTTCATCGAACCGATCACGCGCCAGAGCACGAACAACAAGAACATCAATCTCAATTTCGACACCCAGATCGACAACTGGCAATTCAGCGAGACGATCCAGTTCAACGGCACGCACGACGATTACTTCTGGTGGCGCCCGCAATTGGGAATCTCGTCCAGTCTCTATGCGCCGCCGAATTATCCGAACATGTACGGCGGCTACAGCTTCCACGGCGGCAATCCGGTTCCGAGCATTTCCGCCAGCTCGAATATCAACCTGGCCGACCCGAACGCCTGGGGCAACGACAAGCTGATCAATTACGACCAGTACGGAGCGGACCGCCTGCGCACGTTCAAGGCGGACATCACGCGCAATTTCGACGACGGCTTCATCACCTCGATAAAGTTCGGCGCGAAGATCAGCCAGCAGATACGCCGGCTGAATTCTTATCACTACAACTTCGACAACAACTACGGCGATGCGCAGAACGGCAACAATCTGGGCTATCTTGCGCCGATGCAATCGGCCGTCACGCCGTCGCCGCTGACCAACGGGCTGCCGAGCCCGATGTTCTACATCAACCCGAATTTGTGGCTGAACCAGTATTTCGGCGGTTCGATGGAAGCGATGCGCGCGAGTCCGCTCGGGCAGAATTGGGGCTCCACCATCTGGTCGCAGACGGAACGCACGCGTGACGCCTACGTCATGACGAACTTCAAGTTCGAAAGCCCGCTACCGATCAGCGGCAACATCGGCGTGCGCTACATCAACTATCCGGAAAAATTCACGACCTCGTTCTACGACATCAATTCCATCCAGATCCAGTGCTACACCGACAAGTGTGCGCAGCCGCAATGGACGCATGCGCCGGAAACACAGTTCGGCTTTCGCGGCGGCATGCACCAGTTCCTGCCCAGCCTGAACCTGATCGCTAATCTCACCGACACGATGGACCTGCGCTTTGCCGCCAGCAAGACCATTTCGCTGGCGACCTTGGGCAGCCAGATTCCCGCCCCCAACGTCGATATCACGCAGCTGCATATCACCATGGGCAATCCGAGCCTGAAGCCGTTCACTTCGTACAACTACGACCTGTCGTACGAGTGGTACTTCCTGCCCACCTCGGTGTTTTCGGTCGCGCTCTACGACAAGCAAATACACAACTTCATCCATCAAGGCGATTACCAGAGAGCCATCAACGGCTACACCTGGACCATATACACGCCGTTCAACGTCAATAACGCCTACGTTCGCGGCGTCGAGGCCGACTACAAGCAGTTCTTCAGTTTCCTGCCCTCGTTCTGGTCCGGCTTCGGCGTCGAGATGAACGTAACGTATTCGAAGGGCCAGCAGTCCGCCGCTCCGGAATACGGCGTGCCGTTTGCCACCGATTTCAGCGGCTTGTCGAAGAACACCTACAACGCCTCGGTGTTCTACGAAAAGTATGGCTTCAGCGGCGTGATCACGTTCAACCGCCGCAGCAGATATCTGGTCTCGACGGCGGGCGACATGAACGGCTCGGGCGCGCAGGATACCTATGTGCAGGGGCGCAACCAGGTGGATATGCACCTCGCCTACAAGATCAATCAAAATCTGTCGGTGTTCGCCGATGTGCAGAACTTGGACAATTCATCGATCAATCGAACCATCCAGTTCGTCGCCAATCCCAGCGCGATTTATCCGAGCGCCTACACCCTCAACGAGCGCCGCGTGGCCGTAGGCGGAACCCTGACATTCTGAGATGACGCGTTCGCTCGTTGCGATAGCTATTTCGTGATATCTGTTTGCTCTCTCGCCCGGAAGAGTGTTCCGGGCGTCTTTTTTTCTTCGCCTATATGACTATGCGCATTCGATCCCTCACTTGCGGTCTTGCCCTGCTTGTCGTCACCGGACTTTCCGCCGCGGCAACGGCGAGCGATCCGGTCAACGACGTCAACACCTTCATCGGCACCAAGGACGAAGGCAATACCTTTCCGGGCGCGTCGGCGCCGTTCGGCATGATCCAGGTCGGCCCGATCGGTTCGCACTACGCCGGCTGGCAATACGACGACAAGAAGATCCGCGGCTTCGGCCATTTCTTTCTCTCCGGCGCAGGCTGCTGGGAACAGGGCGGATTGATTTCGATTCTGCCGGTGACCGGCGAGATCGGCGCAGGCAACCGGTTCGCATTCGACACCACCGGCGTGGAGACGTTCGACCAGATGCGCTATGCCTCGGCCTACGATCATCAAGGCGAGATCGGCAAACCGGGCTATTACAAGGTGCGGCTGACCGATTACGGCGGCATCGACGCCGAGACGACCGCAGCAACGCGCGTCGGCGCCGAGCGCTACACCTACGCGGGCAACGCGCAGGCGAACGTGCTCGTCAATCTCGGCCAGGCCAACGCGCGCCACCGCGTGCTGCATTCGAATATCCAGATCATTGACGATCACAGCGTCGAAGGCTCGCTCGAAACCCTGAGCTTCTGCGGCGGCAGCACCTATACGACTTGGTTCCGCCTCGAATTCGACCGCCCGTTCAAGGCCCACGGCACCTGGAGCAAGCTCAGCGCCGCACCCGGTTCGCGCGAGTCGAGCGCGGACGAATCGCCGAACGGCGCGTGGTTCACTTTCGACACCAAGGAATCGCGCAGCGTGACCATCGTCAGCGCGGTCTCGCACGTCGATGCCGACGGCGCGCGCGGCAATCTGCGCAGCGGAGGCTACGCCGACGGCAAGCCGCTCGGCTTCGACCGCATCCGGCAGAACGCACAGGAGGTCTGGCGCAAGCAACTGGGCGGCGTGCGCGTGCGCGGCGGCACGGCGGAAGACCGCGTCGTCTTCTACACCTCGCTCTATCACACCCTGTTGCAGCCGCTGACCGGCAACGACGCCGACGGCCGCTACCGTGGCTGGGACGGCAAGACGCACAAGGCCGAAGGCTGGACCTATTACGAGTTCTTCTCGCTCTGGGACATCTACCGCGCGCAGAACCAGATGATCGCGATGCTGCGCCCCGACCGAGCGCGCGACATCGCGCGCTCGGTCGTGACGATCGCCGAACAGGGCGGCTGGCTGCCGCGCTGGGGCTATGCGAACTACGAGACGAACACGATGACCGGCGATCCGGTCACGCCGTTTCTCGCCGACCTGTGGAAATACGGCGCGCTGCGCGACGACGAAGCACGGCGCGCGTACGCCGCGCTCAAACAAAACGCCGACCATGTGCCGCCCGCGTCGTGGCGCGAGGAAGGCCGCGCCGGCAACCGCAACTACATCGCGAAAGGTTTCGTCGAATACGACAAGGATTATCGACAGAAGAAAACCATGGACGTCGATCAGAACCACGCGGCTTCGGCGACGTTCGAATACGCCCAGGCCGACTGCGCGCTGGCGCTGATGGCACGCGGCCTCGACGAGAACGCCGACGCGCAGCGCTGGGCGGCGCGCAGCGGCAACTGGCGCAACCTCTGGGACGCCTCCGTCGTCGATGCCGAGCACGGCGGCTTCAAGGGCTTCCCGCGACCGAAGACCCTCGACGGCAACTGGTATTCGCCGAAGGACAAACCCTATTCGCCGACCAGCGAGGACGGCTTCCACGAAGGCACCGCGTGGCAGTATCAGTGGCTGCAACAGCAGGACGTGCCCGCGCTGGTCAAGGCGATGGGCGGCGCCGCCGAGACGCAAAAGCGCCTCGACGTCTTCTTCGCCCTCGACAAGCTGCTCGCCGACCCGCTGCACGCCGCGCGCAAGGAATGGGTGATGGGCGCCTACGACTACTACAACCAGTTCCGCTACAACCCGAACAACGAGCCCGACCTGCACAGCCCGTGGATGTACACGCTGACCGGCGCGCCGTGGAAAACCGCCGTGGTCGTGCGCGCGGCGCAGACCTTGTTCACCGACGGCCCGAGCGGCGTCACCGGCAACGACGATCTCGGCACGATGTCGGCGTGGTACCTGTTCAGCGCACTCGGCCTGTATCCGGGCATGCCGGGCACGGGGCATTTGCTGCTGCACACGCCGCGCTTCGAGCATGCCGAGATCGACCTCGCCGACGGCAAGACGCTGACCATCGACGCGCCCGGCGCCGACGGCGCCAAGCTGCAGTACGTCGCCGGCGCACAGATCGACGGCCGCGCCCAATCCCGCGTTTACACCGATTGGGATACTCTGCGTCGAGGCGCGACGATCCGCTATGTGCTGACCGACAAGGCGCCGGACTGGGGCACGCATGCGGCCGATCTGCCGCCGGCGGCCTGCCCGAATCCCGCGGCCAAGTAGTGCGGCAGCCTGTCGAAATTGCACAACGAAATCGGACCGCCTCAACCACGGAGAACACAGAGAAGTGCTGCAACATAGAGGGTTTTCTGCCTGCGCGTTCTCAGTGTTCTACGCGTTCTCCGTGGTTCAATCCTTGGCTTACCCGGTTCGGTAAAAGGAAGAGTTTGGAATGAAGAAGACCGCAGCCTCAGCCAAGAACGAGCGCCACGCACCGACGGTCAGCGACATCGCCGCCGGTGCGGGCGTCTCGCGCGCGACCGTTTCGCTCGTGCTGCGCGAAAGCCCGCTCGTGCATCCGAACACGCGCGCGCGCGTGCAGGCCGAACTCGCCAAGCAGCGCTATGTGTACAACCGCGCCGCGGCGAATCTGCGCCGGCGCACGTCGAGCGCGATCGCCCTCGTGATCAATGACCTGTCCAACCCGTTCTTCGCCGAATTCGCCGCGGGCGTCGACGAGGCGCTCGGCCACAAAGGCTACGTCACCCTGCTCGGCAATACCGGCGAATCGCCCGAACGCCAGCAGGCCGTGCTCGCTTCGCTGATGGAGCACACTCCCGCCGGCCTGATTCTCTCGCCCGCCGAACACAGCGACCCCGCGCAACTGCGCGCGGTGCTCGGCACGCATCTTCCGGTACTCGTGTTCAACCGCAAGCTCGAAGGCGACGACTGGGATTTTCTCGCGCTCGACAACGCGCGCGGCGCCGAGATGGCGACCGCGCATCTGATCGAGCGCGGCCATCGGCGCATCGCCTTCTACGGCGGCCATGCCGACTCGAGCTCGTGCCGCCAGCGCCGCGCCGGCTACGAGCAGGCGATGAGCAACGCCGGCCTGCGCACGCGCGCGGAATGGATGATCGAGACCGCACCGAGCCGCATCGATTCGGCGGCACACACGCCGGCCCTGTTCAAGGGCAGGCAGCGGCCGACCGCGGCGGTCTGCTACAACGACGCGGTCGCGCTCGGCCTGATGCTCGGCCTGGCCGCGCGCGGCATGCAGCCCGGCCGCGACTTCGCCCTGACCGGGTTCGACGATATTCCCGAGGCTGCGCTCGCGACGCCGCCGCTGACCACGATCGCCGCGCAGCCGCGCGCACGCGGACGCCAGGCCGCCGAGCTGCTGCTCGAACAGCTCGGCGAGCAGCGCGGCAAACCGCGCCAGACCACCGCACCCGCACAACTGCAAGTGCGCGACAGCACGCCGCCGCCGGCCTGACGCATGACTAATCGAACCACCCGCATCGCCTGTTTCGGCGAAGCGCTCATCGACTTCCTCGCCAAGCCCGCGCACGACGCCAGCGAGCCGCGCGCGTTCCACCAATTCGCCGGCGGCGCCCCGGCGAACGTCGCGGTCGCGGTCGCGCGCCTCGGCGGCGACGCGCAGTTCGTCGGCATGTTCGGCCAGGACATGTTCGGCGATTTCCTGCTCGACAGCCTGCAGCGCCTCGGCGTCGGCACCGTGCAGACCGCGCGCACCGACGCGGCCAACACCGCACTCGCCTTCGTCGCACTCGACGACGACGGCGAACGGCATTTCAATTTCTACCGGCCGCCTGCAGCCGACCTGCTGTTCCGCCGCGAACACTTCGACGATGCCTGTTTCGACGGCCTCGCGAGTTTTCACGTCTGCTCCAACAGCCTCACCGAAAGCGCAATCGCCGACACGACCGTCTACGGCATGCAGCGTGCGCGCGCCGCCGGCGCGGTCGTCAGCTGCGATCTCAACTGGCGGCCCGCGCTGTGGGATCGCCACACCGATCCGCATCCGCGCCTCTGGGCCGCACTGCACGAAGCCGACCTGATCAAGCTCGCGCGCAGCGAACTCGAATTTCTCGCCCACGGCCTGCGCGGCGAGGCCGCGCAGGCCGACGACGACGATCTTCGCCTCGTGCTCGACCGCGCCTGGCAAGGCCATGCGCAGATCGTGATCGTCACCGACGGCGACGCGCCGGTGCGCTGGTTCACGCGCACGCAGCGCGGCGACGTCGCCAGCTACGCGGTACGCGCGATCGACACGACCGCGGCCGGCGACGCTTTCGTCGGCGGCCTGCTCTACGCGCTCGCCGACCGCGCGGTCGATCGCGGCGGCCTCGCCGATTTTCTGCGCGACGAAGACGCACTCGCTCACGCCCTGCGTTTCGCCGCCGCGGTCGGCGCGCTTGCAGTCACGCGCCACGGCGCGTTCGCGGCGATGCCCGATCTCGCCGAAGTCCAGTCCCTGATCGGCGGCAAAGGAGGCCATCGATGAACGCAAAAACCCTGCCCGATTTTCGCAGCGAAGCCTTCCTGCTCGAACATATCCAGCAGACGATGGCGTTCTACCATCCGCGCTGTATCGACGCCGAAGGCGGGTTCTTCCACTACTTCAAGGACGACGGCACGATCTACGATCGCAGCCATCGCCATCTCGTTTCGAGCACGCGCTTCGTCTTCAACTACGCGATGGCGCTGCGCGAGTTCGGCAATGCCGAGTACCGCGACGCCGCGCTGCACGGGTTGCGCTATCTGCGCGAGGCGCATCGCGATCCGACGACGGGCGGTTACGCCTGGACCTTGCGCGACGGCAAACCCGAGGACCGGACCAACCACTGCTACGGTCTCGCCTTCGTCCTGCTCGCTTACGCGACCGCGTACAAAGCCGGCATCACCGAGACGCGCGCGTGGATGAACGAAACCTGGGACCTGCTCGAAAAATATTTCTGGGACGCGGCCTTCGGCCTCTACCGCGACGAGGCCGACGCGCAATGGCAGTTCTCCGCCTATCGCGGCCAGAACGCTAACATGCACATGTGCGAGGCGATGCTCGCCGCGTTCGAAGCGACGCGCGAGACGCGCTATCTCGACCGCGCGTTCCTGCTCGCCGAACACATGACCTTGCGTCAGGCGCAGCAGGCCGGCGGCCTCGTCTGGGAACACTACGATGCGCAGTGGCGCGTGGACTGGGAATATCACAAGGACGACCCGAAGCATCTGTTCCGCCCGTGGGGCTTCCAGCCTGGACACCAGACCGAGTGGGCGAAGCTGCTGCTGATCCTCGACCGACATCTTGGCGCCGCCTCCGCGCGCCCCGATTCCACTTCGCCCAGCGCCGCCGCCGACTGGCTCGTACCGATCGCTAGGCATCTGTTCGGCAAGGCGCTCGAACACGCTTGGGACGAAGCGCGCGGCGGTATCTGCTACGGCTTCGCGCCCGACTACTCGGTCTGCGACAGCGACAAATATTTCTGGGTCCAGGCCGAATCGCTCGCTACCGCCGCGCTGCTCGCGAGCCGCACGCACGAGGAAAAGTACTGGACGTGGTACGACCGGCTCTGGGCCTATTCGTGGGAGCATATGGTCGATCACCGCTACGGCGCGTGGTATCGCATTCTCGACGCCGACAACCACAAGTACGACGACGAGAAGAGTCCGGCCGGCAAGACCGACTATCACACCATGGGGGCGTGCTACGAAGTCCTGCGCTGGCTGCGAGGCACGCCATGAACGCAGTTTCGATCCTGTAGTTTTGCGCCTGCACATCGCGTCCGCCGCATGGGGCGGCGGTCGCAACATGAGCCTTGCTGCAACGCGCGAATATATGAAACCGAGTTGTTAATTTGAACTAAATTTAGATCGATCCAAGTTTGCCATATTGGAATCGCACAACTCATCGGGGAGGAGAAAATGTATACAAATACAGCGCGTAGAACGCTTGCCGTTGCCTTGACCGTCGCCCTGCTCTCGCCTGCCTTCGCCCGCGCCGAAAACGCGGACGCAAATCCGGCGCCGGCGGACGGCGACGCACAGAAAGAAACCAAGAAAGCCGCCGAGCTGGAGAAAGTCGTCGTCACCGGTTCGCGCATCGCCCGCGCCGAAATCGAAGGGCCGACGCCGGTCACGGTGATCAGCGCGGAGACGCTCAAGGCGCAGGGCTTCACCACGGTCTACGAGGTGATGAACTCGCTGACCCAGTCGTTCCGCGCGGAGACGCCGCCGAGCTGGGGCAGCACGACGGTCAACGCACGCCAGGTCAATCTGCACGGCCTCGGCGCCAACCGCACCCTGCTGCTCATCGACGGCCGCCGCGTCAGCGACTATCCGCAGCCTTCGCAAGGCGGATCGAACAGCTACACGTTCCAGAACGCCAACAATATTCCGGCCGGCATGATCGACCGCGTCGAAATCCTCTACACCGGCGCGTCGGCGATCTACGGTTCCGACGCGGTCGCGGGCGTGATCAATATCATCCTCAAGCACCGCTACGAGGGCGACGAATTTTCGGTGCAGACCGGCCAGGCCGAGCGCGGCGGCCGCCGCTTCGGCGATTTCACCTGGGTCGGCGGCAAGAGCGGCGACGACTGGCACGTCGTCTACAGCTTCGAGAAGCTGCACCGCAGTGCGCTCTGGGGACACGACCGCCCCTACACCGATTCCGACTCCGACGCAGGCTACGGCACCTGGAGCCCGACTGCGCGCAAGTTCGGCTACCAGTCCTATCCCGGCATCCTGCTGCAGGCCGCCGACGGCAGCTACATCACGCCGCCGGCCGGTGCGTGCACACAGGCCGGTTTCGCCGGCGCCTATCGCCTGCAGAACAGCCCAAGCGGCTACTACTGCGCGCAGAACGCGCTGTTCAAGGACTGGGTGCTGACGCCGGGACGTGACGACACGGACGGCTACGTCTACGGCGAATACGATTTCGGCAACGGCATGACCGCCTACGGCGCCGCGTCGATCTATCGCACCACCGGCATCTCGAATACGCAATTGCCGTTCCTCTATTCGATGGGCGGCCTGCCGAACTCGTTCTACGACAAGACCACGGGCCAGCTCATCGGCGGCGGTTCGGACTGGAACGGCGTCGGCTGGAACTATCTGCGCCAGCTCAGCGCACGCGAAATGGGCACGCAGGGCAACACCTACGACCGCGAGCAGAACTGGGACGTCCACGCCGGCATCAAGGGCACGATCTTCAATGACCGGTTCAATTGGGACGCGTCGGTCGGGCGCTCGGTCTACTGGGTGCACGAGTCGTTCACCGGCCTCAACGAACAAGGCATGTTCGATTTCTACTTCGGCCCGCAGCAAGGCACGACGACGATCGGCGGCACCAGCTATCCGGTCTACCAGCTCGACCCGACGCGCTTCTGGAATCCGATCTCGCCGACGCAGTACGCGGGCTTCGGTGTGAGCGGGCGCAACGATGCGATCTCGTGGATGAACCAGGCGCAGTTGACCGTCAGCGGCGATCTGTTCGACCTCTGGGCCGGGCCGCTCGGCGTCGCCGGCGTGCTCGAAGCGAATCACCAGGGTTTCCAGCTCTATCCCGATCCGCGCGGCAACTCGACGACGTACGGCAATCCGTTCCAGAACTACAACACCGGCGGCGGCGAACGCACGCGCTATTCGAGCGCACTGGAGCTGCGCATTCCGCTGCTCTCGCGACTGACCGCGACGCTGGCCGGGCGCCTCGACAAGTACGACGACGCGAGCATCGCCAACATGGCGCGCACCTGGAGCGGCGCGCTCGAATGGCGCCCGGTCGACGGCGTGCTGCTGCGCGGCAGCTACGGCACCAACTTCCACGCGCCGGACATGATCGACATCTACCAGACGGAATCGACCCAGCAGGTCGGCATCTATTCCGACTATTACCAGTGCATCATGAGCCACCAGTCCTCGTGTCCGCAGGTCACCCACAACTCTTATTTCACCCAGTACTCGGGCGGCAACCCCAACCTGCTGCCGGAGAAGGGCCATAGCTGGTCGGCCGGCGTGGTCTGGGACGTGAATTGGATCGACGGCCTCTCGCTCAGCGCCGACTACTGGCACACCGGCATCGACAATGCGATCCAGAATCTCGACCTGACCACCGCGCTCAAAGACGAGGCCGGTTGCCGCACCGGCCTGCAGGTCGGCGGCGCGCCGTACACCGCGCACGCGCAGGGATCGGCCTACTGCCAGATGATCCTCAACGACATCCGCCGCGACGCCAGCGGCAATATCTCGGCCGCGTACATCAGCTCGATCAACGAAGCCCAGTTCTACGTCTCCGGCGTCGACGCGGCGGTCAATTACCGGCTGTCGACCGACAACTGGGGCGATTTCAAGTTCGGCCTCAACTACACGCAGAACATCAAGTATCTGCAGCGCGTGCTGCCGACCGACCCGCTGCTCAACAACGCCTACATGAATCCACGCAGCCGCATGAATGCGACGCTGAACTGGCAGCGCGCGGGCTGGGACGTGACCCTGTTCGGCCAGCGCATCGGCGGCGTGCGCGCGAACGGCTGGGGCGCCTGCGTGACCCTGCCGGACGGCACCCAGCCGAGCGTCGGCGATGCGAACTGCAAATTGTTCTACGCCAATATCGCGCCGTGGATCACCTACAACGTCTCGGTCGGCTACGACCTCAACGACCACGCCAGGCTGACCGTCTTCGTCAACAACATCTTCGACCGCGTCGGCAGCATCCCCGAATACTCGGGCGGCTTCGAGTTCATTTCCACGCTGACCGGTGCCGACTATGTGGGCCGCGAACTGTCGATCAAGCTCAACTACAAATTCTGACTGTGCGGCGATGTTTCCCCTCCAGCCCGGCCTGGCCGGGCTTTTTTTCCGCCGCTGGCTACAATCGTCGCGCCCATCGCCCGCATGCCCGCGCCGCCGCTGCGAAGAGGCGGCGCCTTCGAACATCGAGGTCGCCTATGCTCCGCATCGCCTGTCTTTTCCTCCTGCTCTGCGCCTCCGCTTCGACCTATGCCGACGGCCGCAACGACGCGGCCGCGGTCGTGCCGCAACCGCGCTCGGTGCGACCGAGTACCGGGGCGTTCGCGCTGAACGGCGCGACGCAAATCTACGCCGCCGACGCATCCGCGCGCGCCACGGCGCAGATGTTTGCCGACTGGCTCGGTGAAACGCAGGGTTTGAACTTGCCGATCCGCGACGGCAAGCCGGAGCGCGCGCAACGCAATGTCCTCTGGTTCGAGACGACGAAGGCGCGCCCCGGCATCGCCGCCGAAGCATACCGCCTGGTCGCCGATGCCGACCGCATCCATATCAGCGGTGCCGACGCCGGCCTGTTCTACGGCATGCAGACACTGATGCAACTGCTGCCTGTGACCAAGCAGGCCGCGCCCACGGTTGCCGCGATCGATATCGACGACGCGCCGCGCTTCGCCTGGCGCGGCCTGCATCTCGACGTTGGCCGGCATTTTTTCCCGATCGCCTTCGTCAAGAAATATCTCGACCTGATGGCGCAGTACAAGCTCAACACCTTCCACTGGCATCTGACCGAGGATCAGGGCTGGCGCATCGAGATCAAGAAATATCCGCGACTCACCGAAGTTGGCGCCAAGCGCCGCGAGACCGTGGTCGAGCACAAGGTCGATCCCTATGTCGGCGATGGCATCGCCTACGGTCCGCTGTACTACACGCAGGATCAGGTGCGCGAGATCGTCGCCTACGCCGCCGCGCGGCACATCACGGTGATTCCCGAAATCGAACTGCCGGGCCATGCGCAGGCCGCACTCGCCGCCTATCCGCAGTTCGCCTGCACGCCGGGACCTTTCGAGGTGTGGACGAACTGGGGCGTCAGCGAAAATATCTTCTGCCCGAAAGAAGAAACCTTCGCCTTTCTCGACGACGTGCTCGGCGAGGTCGCCGCGCTGTTCCCCGCGCCGTACATCCATATCGGCGGCGACGAGGCGCCGAAGGACGCATGGAAGAAGAGCGCCTTCGTGCAGGATCTGATCCGGCGCGAGAAACTGAAGAACGAGGACGAGCTGCAAAGCTGGTTTATCCGCCGCGTGGAAAAAATCGCGCATGCCAAAGGCAAGCGCATCATCGGCTGGGACGAGATTCTCGAAGGCGGCCTCGCGCCCGATGCGACCGTGATGTCGTGGCGCGGCGAAAAGGGCGGCTTCGCCGCGGCCAAGCAGGGCCACGACGTGGTGATGTCGCCGACCGGCTACTGCTATCTCGACTACGCGCAAGGGCCGGTGGAAAGCGAGACCTTCGCGTTCAACGGCTATCTGCCGCTGCAGAACGTCTACGCCTACGACCCGCTGCCGCCCGCGCTGTCGGCTCGTGAGCGCAGCCATATCCTCGGCGTGCAGGGCAACGCCTGGAGCGAGCATATGCCGAATGCGGAAACGGCCGAGTACGCGGTGTTCCCGCGCGCACTCGCGATCGCCGAAATCGGCTGGTCCGAACAAAGCTCGCGCGACTATGCCGATTTCGAGCGGCGGCTGGCGAGCCAGTATCCGCGCCTCGACCGTGCCGGTATCCGCTATCGCATTCCCGAACCGCAGGGCTTCGGCGACGTGCTGCAGATCGACCAGCCGCACTACCGCCTGCAGCTTGCCGCGCCGATGCCCGGCGCCGCGATCTACTACACGCTCGACGGCAGCCTGCCCGATCCGCGCTATTCGCCGCGTTACGCCGGCCCGGTCGATGTCGACCTGCCACTCGAACAGAAACGCCAACTGCGCACCCTTGTGGTCGCAACCGACGGCCGCCGCAGCGGTGTATACAATGCCTCTTTGTGGAATCGTGGACTCAAGCCTGCCATTGCCGCGGCCGGCAAGTCAGCGGGCGCGACCTATGCGTACTACGAGGGCCGCTTCCCCACTCTGCTCGAGTTCGAGAACACCGTGACGCAGCGCAAACCGGGCGCGCAGGGCGAAACCCGCGCGTTCGATCTGAAGGAGTTCGCTGGGAAAAAGGAATACGGCCTCGACTTCGACGGCGAATTCACTGCGGCGAGCGACGGTATCTATCGCTTTGTCGTGCGCGCCGACGATGCCGTGTCTCTCGCCATCGACGGCGAAACCGTGGTGCGCAACGAAGACTACGAACAGCCGCGCTCGGTCCTGGTGCCGCTGCAACACGGCGTGCATCGCCTGCGTATCGGTTATGTGCAGCGCGGCGGCGGTGCCGATCTGCATCTGCAATGGGCGCCGCCGGGCGGTGGCTTGCGCGAACTGAAAGCCGAGGAGTTGAAGCACTGATGAAAATGCCGAGCTTCATGTCTTTCGTTGTTTCCGCGGCTCTCGACAGCGGACGGGCTGGTCGAGCGGGGATCCAATTTTTGATCTTGCTTTGTCGCGGGAACATCAAAAGGAAAAGCTGGATTCCTGCGTTCGCAGGAATGACGAGCGATTACCTTGGCGCCGCATTCAAGCGCGCTTCCGCGACGATCTTCTTGGCCGTATCGGCGCTCGTGACGCCGGCGACGATCGCGTATGCCGCGTCGCCGAGTTCGATCGATCTCGGTAAGAGCGAATGGCAGGTGCGTGCCGTTCCGGGGCCGGCAGCGAGCGCACATCCCAAGGCCGCGGCGTGGCAGCATGCGAGCGTGCCGGGCAATGTGCATACCGACCTGCTCGCCAACGGCGCGATCGAAGACCCTTACGTCGGCGCGCATGAAGCAGCGCTGCAGTGGATCGGCCTCGCCGACTGGGAATACCGCACGCGCTTCGATGTCGATTCGGCGACGCTGGCGCACACGCATAACGACCTCGTGTTCGACGGCCTCGACACCTACGCCGATGTCTATCTCAATGGGTGCAAGCTCGCCTCGGCCGACAATATGTTCCGCAACTGGCGTATGCCGGTGCGCGGCGCGCTCAAGGCCGGCGCGAACGAGTTGCGCGTCGTGTTTCACTCACCGATCGCGCACGTCCTCGCCCAAGTGCAGGCGATGCCAGCCAAGCTGCCGGCCAACTACGATTGGGGATTCGGTGACGAACCCAAGGGTGTGCTGACGCAGAATTTCGTGCGCAAGCCGGGCTACCACTATGGCTGGGACTGGGGGCCGCGCTACGTCACCGCGGGTATCTGGAAGCCGGCGCGGCTGGAAAGTTGGGACACGCTGCGCATCGCCGATCTACATATCGCGCAGGAACGCATCGATGGCGACGAAGCACGCGTGACTGCGCAGGTCGAAATCGAAGCCGATCGCGCGGGCAAAGCCGAACTCGAACTGCACTATGGACTCGCCGGATCTTCCGATTTGCAGACCGCGAAACAAACTGCAACGCTGAAACGCGGAACGAACCGCATCGATATTCCGCTGCGCATCGCCCATCCACGCCTCTGGTATCCGGTCGGCTACGGCACGCAGCCTTTGTATACCTTTTCGCTCGACGTCGCCGCAGACGGCACTCGTGCCGAAGCGCAGCGGCGCACCGGCCTGCGCCGCATCGAACTGCGCCACGAGCGCGACGACAAGGGCCGCGGCTTCGCCTTCGCGGTCAACAGCGTGCCGGTTTTCGCCAAGGGCGCAAACCTGATTCCGTTCGACATGTTCCCGACTCGCGTCACGCGCGAGCAGCAACTGCGCGTGCTGCAGTCGGCGCGCGATGCGCATATGAACATGCTGCGTTCCTGGGGCGGCGGTTACTACGAGTCCGACGAATTCTTCGATCTCGCCGACGAGATGGGCATCCTGATCTGGCAGGACTTTATGTTCGGCGGCGGTGCGACTCCGGCCAACGATCCGCGCTTCCGCGCCAATGTGCTCGCCGAGGCGCGCGAACAGGTGCGGCGCCTGCGCGATCATCCCAGCCTCGCGCTTTGGTGCGGCAACAACGAAGTCGAAACCGGCTGGAAGGATTGGGGCTGGAAGAAGAAGCTCGACCAGGAGGCGCCGGCGCTCGCCGCGAAAGCCTGGGCGGGCTATGAGCAGTTGTTCGGCCGCGATCTGCGCGCCGTGGTCGCCGAACTTGGCGCGGGCGTGCCGTACTGGTCGAGCTCGCCGAGCAACGACCTCGACGGCGCAAGCAACGATTCCGACAACGGCGACAAGCATTACTGGGAAGTCTGGGGCGGCCCGGCGAAACCGGCGGCCGCCTATCTCGACGAAACGCCGCGCTTCATGTCCGAGTACGGCCTGCAGGCGTGGCCGGAGATGCGCACGATCGCGACGATTGCCAAGCCCGACGAGATGCAGGTCGATTCGCCGGTGATCCGCGCGCACCAGAAATTTCTCTACGGCGACGGCAATACGCGCCTGCTGAAATACGTGCGCGAGGAATACGGCGAACCCAAGGACTTCGCCGACTTCGTCTACTTGAGCCAGGTCACTCAGGCCGAAGGCATCGAACTCGCCGCCCTGCATCATCGCGCGAGCCGGCCGCGCACGATGGGCACGCTGTACTGGCAGCTCAACGACGTCTGGCCCGGCGCCTCGTGGTCGAGCATCGACTGGTACGGGCGCTGGAAGGCGCTGCAGTTTCACGCGAAGCGCTTCTACGCGCCGGTCGCGGTCGCCGCGCTACGCCGGCATGGCACCACAACCGTCAGTCTGCTCAACGACCGCCAAGAACCCACCGCGGCCACAATGCGTCTGCGCGTCCTCGATCTCGACGGCAAGCTGCTGCGCGAGGAAAGCAAACCGGTGACGCTCGCCGCGGCCGCCGCAACGCGATTCGGCGAATTCGCCGATGCCGATCTGCTGCGCGGCGCCGATCCCAAGCGCACCGTCGTCGCATACGAGCTGCTTGTGAACGGCGCGACACTCGCGCGCGATATCGTCTACTTCGCCGCGGCAAAAGAACTAGCCCTGAGCGATCCCAGTCTGCATGCCGACATCGCCGCCGACGGCGACGGTTATCGGCTGACACTTTCGGCCAAGAAACTTGCGCGTGCCGTATGGATCGACTTCGGCAATCTCGACCTCGAGCTGTCCGACAACGCGCTGACCTTGCTGCCGGGCGAATCGATCACGATGCGCCTGCAGAGCAAGGCAGATTTGGCCGACCTCAAGCGCAGCATAAGTTTGCGCAGCCTCGGCAACCATTGACTCCCGATTCGTCATTTCCGCTGAGTGCGCGGGAGCGACGAACAACAAACTATCGCCACGAGCCTCGACATGACATCGAAGAACCTGCTGCCCTTTCTGTTGCTTCTCGCCTGCTCGACATCGAACGCGAATTCCGCGGCGGATGCACGTGAAGCGACAGCGAACCCATCCGTCGAACTCGCGGCGAAGGTGAAAGCCGAAACCCGGCGCGCTTGGCAGGGCTATATGCAGTACGCCGCCGGCCACGACGAGATCCGCCCGCTGAGCAAGACCGCACACGATTGGTACGCGCAGTCGCTGCTGATGACGCCGGTCGATGCGCTCGACACCTTGATCCTGATGGGCCTCGACGCAGAAGCGAAGCAGGCGCGCGAGTTGATCGAGACCAAGCTATCGTTCGACCAAGACATCTATGTCAAAACGTTCGAGATCACCATCCGCCATCTCGGCGGCCTGCTGTCCGCCTATCAGCTCAGCGGCGACAAGCGCCTGCTCGAACTCGCCGACGATCTCGGCACGCGCCTGTTGCCTGCGTTCGATTCGCCGACCGGTCTGCCCTATGTCGACGTCAATCTGCGCACCGGCAGGACACGCGGCACCGAGAGCGGGCCGGCGGAATCGGGCACCCTGCTGCTCGAATTCGGCACGCTGGCGAAGCTGACCGGCAAGCCGATCTACTACGAGAAAGCTAAGCGCGCACTCGTGGAAACCTACAAGCGCCGCTCGAAGCTCGATCTGGTCGGCGCGACGTTCGACGTCGCCAGCGGCCACTGGACCAGCACGGACAGCTCGGTCGCCGGCGGTATCGATTCGTACTACGAGTATCTGTACAAATGCTGGCGCCTGTTCGGCGACGGCGATTGCAAGGCCATGTGGGAGACGAGCATCAAAGCGCTCAACGCCCGCGTCGCGGACAAGGTGCGCGGCGAACTCTGGTACGGCCACGTCGATATGAACACCGGTGCGAGACGCAAGAGCGAGTTCGGCGCACTCGATGCGTTCTTCCCCGCCCTGCTCGCGGTCTCTGGCGATCTGGAGCGCGCGCGCAAGCTGCAGGCTTCGTCGATGAAGATGTGGCGCCTTCACGGCATCGAACCGGAAGCGCTCGACTACCGCGCGATGAAGGTGACGAGTCCCGGCTATGCGCTGCGCCCGGAGATCGTCGAGTCGGCCTATTACCTGCGCCGGCTTACCCGCGACACGCGCTACCTCGACGAAGGCCGCGAGATGTTCGAGGACTTCGAGCGCTGGTGCCGCACCGACACCGGCTTCGCCGCGCTCGAAAGCGTGGTCGACAAGCGCAAGAAGGACTCGCAGGAAAGCTTCCTCTACGCCGAAACGCTGAAGTACTACTATCTGCTGTTCGCCGCCGACGATGCGCTCGACTTCGACGCGGTCACCTTCAACACCGAAGCGCATCCGTTGCGCAAAACGTGGAAGGATTGAAGTAACCGCCTTCTCTAGATCGCGTCGCCCCTACTCAAGAATCCTCGCACCGAAACGCAACGACGGATCGGGCAGGCCGCGGCTCGCGTAACAGCCGCGGCCGCCGAGGCCGGGCCAGATGCTCTTGCTCGACGGACTCAGCTTCTGCCGGCACAGGTAGCGCGGCACGGCGACGAGTTCGTTGGACGGCGCACTCTGCCGATACTTCACGCGCTGTACCGAATAAGTATCGACCACTTGCCCGGTGCGCTGGTCGCTGACGTCGCCGGAAACGTGGCGCACCGACCAGCGGTCGCCGAGCGAATCGGCCACGTTCGGCGCCGCGCTATAAGAGAGCGACTCCGCTTGCAGATCGGCGTCCTGCGATGCGACCAGCAGCACGTACGCATTCGACGTCCAGCCCCAGCCGACGCCCTTCGGCACCCAGTTGCGCAGTTCCTGAATCTCCACTCGTGCCGACTGAAACGCCGGCTGGCGTGCCAGGTCCATGGCCAGGCGGATTACGTCGGGTTCGACCATATGGGTGCTCCACGCCAGCAAATGGCAGGCGTCGGCGGTCGACGCCTCGCGCGCGCGCTTCACGAGCAGTGGACTCAGTTCGCCCGAGCCTTCGGCGAAGACAAAATCGGTCGCCTCGTAGACGCGCAGACGCTCGCGTTCGCTGAAGTAGTGGCCGTAGAAATACTCGGAGAACAGATTGCGGATGGCCGGAGTCGGCGCCGCGAACGAATACGGGAAGACCGCCGGAACAGGTTCGTTCGCGCAGCCCGGCAAGCCTTCGACGAAGCGCGCGGACTGCCGCCATTCTTCGGTGCGCGGATAGACGCGTCCGCCGAGCCGGACGAGATTGAGGCTGACGAGCACGACGAGCGCCGTCCAGACGAGCAATCCGCGCCCGGCAAGCAGGGTCGCTTCGATCGAATCGTATAGGCAGGCGAACAGCAGCCAGATGAACGGCGCCGCGACGAGCACGTTGCGGTAGGAGAATGACGGCTTGATCGCGATCGACACGCCGATGCCGGCGACAACAATGCCAACCAGCACGGTGATGCACAGTGCTTCCGCCCAGCGACGATCGGGAGTGACGGGCGCCGTCGCCGGCACGGCCGCCGACGCAACCGAGCGTCGCCATCTCCACAACCAGACGATGCCGATCACGACGACCGCGGCCAGCGAGGAAGGACCGAGCGCCTGCTTCAAGAGCTGGCCGAACTGGCGCAGGAAGAAGCCGAGATCGTTGCGGAACCACAGATTATCGAAATCGAGCCGCGTGCTCTTCGTCAGCAGATAGTAATAACCTGCATTGCAGGCGAGCACGAGCGCCCCGCTCGCCACCAAGACCATGCGCAGGCGCAGATTGGGCACGGTGAAAAGCAGGTACAGCAGGACCATGCCGAAAGCGAGCAGCAGATAAGCGTGGGTGAAACTCGCGGCCGCACCGACTACGGTGAACGTCAGCCACCATGCCCACGGAAATCGATCGGCCGGCGCGCGCGAAGGCGACATGGCGATGGCCAGATGCAGGAGCAGCGCCGCGAGCAGCATTGCCAGTCCATAGCTGCGCGTGTACTGTGTCTGCTCGAACCAGAACGGCGACAGACTCGCGAGCGCGCAGGCGAACCAGACCGCTGCGCGATTGGCGACGACGCGCGACGCAGCGAACCAGAACAATGCCAGGGCCGAGACGAAAAACACCGCGGTCGGCAGGCGCAGAATCCATTCCGAATAGCCGACCAGGCGGCTCCACTCGTACAGGAACATGTAGTAGAGCGGCGGATGCACGTCGGTCAGCGCGCGGCGCAGCACCTCGCCGAGTCCATCCGCATGCTGGATGACGTACAGGGTGAACAGCTCATCGGTCCAAAAACTGCTCGCCGACAAACCGACGAAAGCAAAAACGCAGGCCGCCAGCGTAATCAAAACATAAGGCGTGCCGAACCATCTGACGGACTTGGTCGTATCCATGAACCACGAGCGCAGGTAACGAAGAACGTGACCTCAGACGTTCTACGCGTGCGCACCGTCGCAACAAACGTCATTGAATTTTGCAGAGATGCGAATGCGGCCGCTCGATCTGCGCAACTCGGCGCAGAAACTATGCCGACTCCTGTTTCGACGAAGCAGTCGACTCTTGCGTGCGCGAGCATCATCGAGGACGACGTAGTCCACGCTGATGCGTTCAGCTCGAGAACCGGGCTGGTCTTCGACTCAACCTCGGGGCACTATGTTCGGTGCGTTCAGATGGCGCATGCGGCTACCGACCGACCCACGCGGCTTGGCAAGATAGCGGCGGCTGGCTTCAGCCTGTGCCCGACTGCACGGCACTCGCAGCCGTGGCACCAACAGCGTGCGAGTTCGATCCGACTTCCCTGGCAATCGCGCAGCGGATCGAACTGAACAATATCGACTTGGTTTTGAAAACTTTTTCCGTCAGGCCAGCAGTGCCGAGGAAATTTCGTCGGCCGCGTCGCGCAGGTGCTGGATCGCCGATTTGATCGGCACCGAAACCGGATGGCGCTCGACAAACGGAATGGTCAACGTGCCGACCGCATGGCCGCGCTGCAGGATCGGCGCGGACAGATCGATGACCGCGTCGACGGCTTCGCTGCGCAGGTTCGCATAGCCCTGTTCGCGAATCAGCGTGGCGTTGGCGAGGAACTGCTTGCGTTTGAAGCGGTCCTCGCCGGCTTCCATCATGGCGAGCAGGCGCTCCTGCGTTTCTTCGCTCTGGAACGCAAACAACACCAGGCCCGACGTCGAGTGCGCGAACGGACGGCGATGGCCGACGCGCACGACGAAGCCGAGGTCGCTCGGCGCGTCGACGCGGGCGATGACGACGATCTGCTCCTGCGACGGAACGACGAGATGGCACGCGTTCTGGATCTGGTCGGCGAGGCGGTGCATCACCGGCAGCGCCGCCCGCGACAGATCCTTGATCGGCGGCCGCTCCATGCCGAGCAGGAACAGCCGGTTGGTCAGCGTGTACGACGAGTCGTTCTCGTCGCGCGCGAGATAGCCGCGCGTCTCCAGCACCTGCAGCATGCGGAAAATCTCGCTCTTCGAGTAGCCGACGCCCTGGGCGATCTCGGTCATGTTGAGCGAGCCCGAGGTACGCGCGAGCAGCTCGAGGATGTCCAGGCCCTTGTCGAGGGCAGGCGCGCGGTATTTGGTCGCTTTCGTCATTCGGTATTCCTTCTTCGGAGGCGGCAGGTCGCGGACGGCGCCGTCCTGCAGCGGCACGATATCAAAAACCAAGTTTCATATTTGCAACGATTTCGATATTGCTGATAGACTTCAACAAAATTCTATCCGCGCGGCACCGGGTCCACCAAACACCGCGCGCAGAGGGAGGAAACTATCATGCATTACGCCGACAGCGGCACGACGCGGTCCAGCGGGCAGATTGCACGGACGGCATTCGCCGCCTTCGCCCTCATCGTCAGCCTGTTCTTTCTATGGGGCATGGCGAACAACCTCAACGATATCCTGATCAAACAGTTCAAGAAGGCCTTCGAACTGTCCGATTTCCAGGCCGGCCTCGTGCAAAGCGCGTTCTATCTAGGCTATTTCCTGCTCGCTATCCCGGCCGGCATCTGCATGCGCCGCTTCGGTTACAAGGGCGCGCTGCTGATCGGCCTGGCGCTGTACGCCGCGGGCGCGTTCCTGTTCTACCCGGCCGCGGCGCAGCACGCCTACGGCCTGTTCCTCGCCGCGCTCTTCGTGATCGCGAGCGGTCTTGCCTTTCTCGAAACCTCGGCCAATCCCCTGGTCACCGTGCTCGGCCCGGCCGAAAGCGCGACGCGGCGGCTCAACCTGGCCCAGTCGTTCAATCCGCTCGGCTCGATCACCGGCGTCCTCGTCGGCCAGCACTTCATTTTTTCCGGCATCGAGCATACACCGGCCGAGCTTGCCGCGATGACGGCCGATGCGCGCCAGGCCTACTACGCCGCCGAATCGGCCGCGGTGCAGACGCCTTACCTGGTGATCGGGCTCGTCGTCGTGGTCTGGGCGGTGCTGATCGCGCTGACGCAGTTTCCGGCGACGGCGGTGCAGGAATCCGACCGCGCCGGCGGCGCGACGCACCTCGGCAAACTGTTCCGCAACGCGAACTTCCTGCTCGCAGTGATCGCCCAGTTCTTCTATGTCGGCGCCCAGGTCGGCATCTGGAGCTATCTGATCCGCTACGTCCAGGGCACCGTGCCCGGCACGCCCGAGAAAAGCGCGGCCGACTATCTGACTGCGTCGCTGATCGTATTCATGCTCGGCCGCTTCGCCGGCACCGCGGCGATGCGCGCACTCGCACCGGCACGCATCCTCGCCTTGTTCGCTGGGATCAATATCGCGCTGACCGCCTACGCGATCCTTTTCCCGGGCCAGTTCGGCATCTACGCGCTCGTCGCCGCGAGTTTCTTCATGTCGGTGATGTTCCCGACGATCTTCAGTCTCGGCCTCGGCAACCTCGGCGACGACGACCGCAAGCTCGCTTCGTCGTTCCTGGTCATGGCGATCATCGGCGGTGCGGTACTGACCGCGCTGATGGGCGCGGTGTCCGACCGCTTCGGCATCCACAGCGCGATGGCCGTGCCGACGATCTGCTTTGCCGTGATCCTCGGCTATGCCCTGCGCACGCGCAGGCTCGCGGCGGCCTGACGCCGTGCGGCTCTACTACGCGCTCGACCTCAAGGACGATCCTGCGCTGATCGCCGAGTACGAACGCTGGCACCGCGCCGACACGGTCTGGCCGGAGATCGTCGATTCGATCCGCGCGGCCGGGGTGCTCGATCTCGACATCTTCCGCGCCGGCAACCGACTCGTACTCGTGATGGAAGTCGGCGAGAGTTATTCCGCCGAACTCAAGGCCGCGAGCGACGCAGCGGATCCACGCGTGCAGGAATGGGAAGCGCTGATGTGGCAGTTCCAGCAGGCATTGCCGTTCGCCAAGCCCGGCGAGAAATGGCTGCCGATGCGGCAGATCTTTTCGCTGCGCGACGCGCTCGCGCAGCGGTCCGGGAATCGGTGACGGCGGTTTCGCGCCGTCACCGTTGGATCTGCGATGTCTACCGATAGCTGATCACGCGGATCAGTTGTACACGCGGAACGCGTCGATCTGTATGTAAGAGCCGCTTTTCAAGCTCAGTTTGATCGTATGCGCCCCGCCGTTCGCGAAGGTCTGCGAGAAGATGACTTGCTGCGGGTTATATCCTGACGCGGCGTTCTCGCTCACCGTTCTCACAAATACGCCGTCAACGGCGACATCGGCATTTCCTCCGCCGCTGTCGGTCGGCGCCAATACCTCGATCTTGCTGCCTGAAAAGCTCAACGATACCGAGTCGCCCACAGTTCGGGTGTAGTGCACGTCATTGGCGAAATCGCCGGCGTTGCGGTTGCCGCTGTAGGTCCAGCTGCCGGCGTAGGCAATGTTCGAGTTGGTGTCGTTCATCGTTTGCGCGGTGTTGTATACACGGAACGCATCGACCAACATGTAGGTACCGCTCTTCTTCGTCAGCTTGATCGTGTGCGTGGCGGAAGTCGGCCAAGTCTGCGAATACAGCACCTGTTGCGCCAGACGCGTGCCGTTCACAGCATTGACTGTGGTGACGTAGCTGCCGTCGATGGCGACGTCGATCTGTCCTTCGTCCGAATATTTCTCGGTAAGGAAATCGATGCCCTTGCCGAAGAAGGTATAGGTCGCGGAATCGCCGTTCGTCGCCGTGTAGTGCACGTCGTTGGCATAGTCGCCCACGTTGCGGTTGCTGCTCACCGAGAATGAGCCGGAATAGACGATGCCGCTGTCGCCGTCGTTCACTACCGTCGCCGCCGAGCCGCCGTAGATGTTCTGTTTGACCTGCTGCAGCATGGCGAGGTCGGTCGCCGACACGGTACCGTCTTCGTACATCATGAGGTCCGGGCTGATCGGCACGCCGCGCGAGGAGGCGTCCTGAATCCAACTCGTCATCGTACCCGCCGAGGTGTTGTTGCTGACGATCTGCTGGCCCTGCTGGTGCACGCCCCAGTCGTTGTCGAGGGTGAACATGCCATGCTGCAGCAAACCCTTGTTCGGCCCCGACGTATAAAGGCCGTTGCCGCCCGCCGCCGCGCTGCCTGTCGTCGCCTGGCCTTGGCTGCCTTCGCCGAACTGCACGTCCTGGAAGTCGGTGACTGGAATGTCGCCGAACACCGAACCGTTCCACGACACCAGCCGGTTCGGATTGCC
This sequence comes from Rudaea sp. 3F27F6, assembly GCF_005503555.1. GTDB lineage: Bacteria > Pseudomonadota > Gammaproteobacteria > Xanthomonadales > Rhodanobacteraceae > Rudaea. Next base: position 81,783 of record NZ_SCNG01000005.1, on the reverse strand, counting down.
CGTGCGCGCCGCGGCCTGGAGCGCCTCGAACGGCGCCGGATAATAGATGCAGCCGTCGTCAAAGAAAAAGCCGTCCAAGCTGCTGCCGTAACGCTGGCCGATTTCCGTAACGACCTTCTTCCAGTTATTGAAAAACGCCGTGCGGTCGCCGGTGCCGTTCGCCGAAAAACTGGTCGGATAAAACTGATACGGCCACCACGCGGAGTCCTCGTCGCCGGTGTGATAGTAGAGCGCGAAGCGAATGCCTTGCGCCTGCAGCGCGGTCGCCACATTGCCGATCAGATCCGTCGATGCAGTCAGATGCGGATTGGCCGGACCACCTGCGGCCGTGACGATGTCGTTCGGCGTCACCAGCGGCGCGTCCATGTGATAGCCCCACCAACTGATCGACCAAATGACGTAGGACGCGCCGGTCGACTTGACCATGTTGACGAAGTCGGCCACGTTGAAATTGGCCGCCTGCTGATCGAGCGGCAGCGCTGCACCGCCGCCGGCCGGGAAACCCCACGAGCCGTACTGGAACATCAGGCCGTACTTGGCCTGGCTGAGCCAGGTTGTGTTCGCGCGTGCAGCGGCGACGCGCGTGGTGTACGCACTCACGTCCGACGCACGCAGCAGCTCCAGCGACTTGATCTGCGCGCTGCCGGACAGCGTGCCCGTGCGCGCAAGTTTGACCACCACACTGCCCGCGGGAAGACTGATATTCGGCGCGACCTGGCGCTGCCAGCCGCCCGTCGCGGTGAACGTCGCCGCGACGCTGCCGTTCACGCTGAGGCTGAACTGCTGACCGCTGCTCGCGCTGAGCATAACCGTCGGCTGATAGCTCGCCGCGGCGGGAAGCAAGATCGTCCAGGCAAGATAGTCGGACGTCGTATTGAAATTCTGGATGTAGAAGTTTTTGCGTCCTTCGCTCGGATTGGCGACCGATGCGCTGCTGTTGCGCTCCGCGAGCGTCGCCAGCAGAACCTGCACATTGTCGGTCGTCGCGGTTTGATCGATCGGTATCGGATTCGGGCCGGCCTGCGCGACAACCGCCGCGACAGCGTCGAGCTGCGCGAAGCCGAGCAAGGCCAGAGACAATGCAACGGTATACTTTTTCATAACTTCTCCTGCGTGGTGGGTTGGAGAGTCGCGAGCGCCGAACGGCCGTGAACAGCCTTGGGTTCGATTCGACGTCTATTCAATTATGAAATTTACTTGCGTATATGAAACATCGGTCATGCGCGCAGATCAAGTTGCGACGCAGCAACGCGTTCGCCGAAAGGCGTGGAAATCGAGTCGCGCGCCGAGAATGCGCGGATCGGATCAGGGGATATGCGCGCGGTGCACGCTGCCGCGCGCATGCCGACGTTCCGCGACCACCGCGGAAAGCCGAAGAGCTTTAGCGGAAGCGCAGATTCGCGCGCGAGAGTTGATCGATCGACGTGCAGCCCATCAGCTTCATGCCGCGTTCGATCTCGATGCGCATCAGTTCCAGCGCGCGTTCGACGCCGGCCTGGCCCGCGGCGGCAAGCGGGAACAGATAGTAGCGGCCGAGGCCGACCGCCTTCGCTCCGAGCGAAAGCGCTTTGAGTACGTGCGTGCCGCGCTGTACGCCGCCGTCCATAAGCACGTCGATGCGGTCGCCGACCGCGTCGACAATCTCGGCGAGCTGATCGAACGCGGAGCGCGATCCGTCGAGCTGCCGCCCGCCATGATTCGACAACACGATGCCGCTACAGCCGATGTCCGCGGCGCGCTTCGCATCGGCCACCGACATGATGCCTTTCAGGCAGAACCGGCCCGACCAGAGCTTGACCATCTCGGCAACGTCGTCCCAATTCATCGACGGATCGAGCATCTCGGTGAAATAACGGCTGATCGACATCGCCCCGCCGCCCATGTCGACGTGCTCGTCGAGCTGCGGCAGCTTGAACGCTTCGTGGGTAACGTAGTCGATGCCCCACGCCGGCTTGCGGGCGAACTGCAGCATGCCGGCCAAGGTCAGCTTGAACGGAATCGAGAATCCCGTGCGCTTGTCGCGCTCGCGATTGCCGCCGGTGATGCTGTCGACCGTGAGCATCATCACTTCGATGCCGGCGGCGCGCGCGCGTTCGAGCATTGCGCGGTTGAGGCCGCGGTCCTTGTGAAAATAAAACTGATAGCACTGCGGACCGCCGCCGCAAAGGCCGCGCGCTTCCTCCAGGCTCACCGTGCCGAGCGAAGACACGCCGAACAGCGTGCCGAATTTTCCGGCCGCGGCGGCGACGGCGCGTTCGCCGCGGTGATGGAACAGGCGCTGCAGCGCCGTCGGTGAGCAGTACACCGGCAGCGCGAGCTTCTGCCCCATCACGTTGGCCGACAGATCGACGTCTTCGACGCCGCGCAGCACGTTCGGTACCAGGTCGCAGCGCTCGAAGCTGGCGGTATTGCGCCGATACGTCACCTCGTCGTCGGCCGCACCGTCAATGTAGTTGAAGATCGGCCCGGGCAGCCGCCGCTGCGCCATTTTGCGGAAGTCGTGGAAGTTGTGGCAGTCGGTCAGGCGCATGGCGTAGTGAAGAAAGCGGATTGTGTCTTCAAGCGGGGCGCGCGTGCAGATAAACCGTCGCAATTGCGCTCAACGGATGCGACAGTCTAGCGTTGTACACGCGAGCCGGTATCCAACCGACTGCAAATCCGGTCCACATGCCTTGCGGAATTGCACTGCGACCTGCAAAAAAAAAACCGGCAGCCCGTCGGAGAGAAGCTGCCGGCTGAGAGGAAGGAGGCACCCTGCACTCCCGTCCATAAACATCCGCGTCGGGTTGACCGCCGCAGCCGAGGGTCGGCTGCGGCGATCGGCCGGACGCACCATCAGAACGAAACCCGCACTCCGAGCGTGTAGCGCGTCCCGTCCAGCTCGTAGTTGCGGCTGATGCCGTACTTGGTGACGTTACGCAGCGGTTCGTTCGTCAGGTTGGAAATCGACGCCGTCGCGCTGACCCACTGATTGAAGTTGTAGTTGGCAGAAACATCGACGGTACCGAAGGACTTGCCGAAGTCGCCGTCACCGAAGTAACTCGACGGATCGGCGACGAAGCCACTGCGATAGTTGTAGAGCACGTGCACGCCGAAAGTCGGGTTTTCGTAGTAGACGCCGACGTTGTAGCTGTTCTTCGACACACCCGACAGCGGCACCGGCGCCTGGCCCTCGGTGACGACGATCGGATCGGCCTTGATGTAGGTGTAGTTCGCCTGTGCGCCGAGGTCTTTGAAGACGCCCGGCAGGAACGTGAACGGCTGTTGGTAGCCGACTTCGATGCCTTTGATCTTGGTGCCGCCGCCGTTCTTCGGCTGGAACACGGAGAACGTGACGGGCCGAGTCGGACTGCCCACTTCACTGACGAAGGTGACCGGATACGTCGCGCTGGAGGTCGAATTCACGACGAAGTTCGACACATCCTTGTAGAACACCGCAGCCGACAACAGACTGCGTTCGTTGAAATACCACTCCAGGGACAGGTCGAACTGATTGGACAGATACGGCTTGAGGTTCGGGTTGCCCCCGCTGATGTTCTGCACGTTCGCATTGACCGAGGTGGTCGGCGCGATCAGGCTGAGGTCGGGACGCTGCATCACTTTTGCCGCGGCGAAGCGCGCGATCAGGTCGTCGCTGATCCGGTAGCTCAGATTGAGGCTCGGCAAGACCTCGTTGTAGTCGTTCCCCACCGTCTGGAACGCATACTTGTTCGCGCCGGTGCGCGCGCCACCCTGATCGAAGGTGATGCCTTCGGAGAATACCGGCCCAAAGCCAGTCGAAGCCTGCTCGGTGCGCACGAAGCGCAGGCCGACATTGCCGTTCCAGCGCTGGTCTTCACTGCCGAAATCCAGCTTCACGTAGGCCGAATATACTTTTTCTTCCGTGGAAGTGATGCTGCCGGAGTCGTGCTTCAGCGGCGACAGCGCAAGTATCTTCGATAAAGGCAGCGACTGCAGGAACAGGAACGGATTCGCCGAAAGCCAGGTCTTCGGGAACGAGGAGCGGCCACCGTAATCGGACATGAAACTCGATCCGCCGTACATCTGCATCCATGGCGCGGCGTTGAAGGCAGGACTGTTATCCGGTGCCGTGAACACCTGGCAGCCGAGCACGCTGCAAATCTGGCTCGGCGAAATCGCGATCTGGTTGCTGCCCGTGGCGAAATTGCGGTCGGTGTAATCGACGCCGAAGCGCAGCTTGGACAACCAGCCCCAGGCGAGATCGCGCGAAAGATCGATCTTGGCGTTGCGGATCTGGTCGCTGGTCGGCGTTTCGAGATCGCCGTTGAAGCCAATCGCGTAAAAGCTGTTCGGATTCATCGGGTCCGGCCGACCTGGTCCGGTGGGATTGAAACCGAGGGTCGGAATGCCGGAAAGATCGGTGCGCATGTTGTAGAAACCGCTCGGCCGCGCCAGCACCTCAAGAGAAAAATCGGTGGACAAGCGCTGTGCACGCGAATACGACACCTCGCCGTCCGCGGTCCACGCCCCGAACGACAATGTGCCGCCGAAGCCGAACGATTTCAGCGTATCGACCTGATAGTTCGAGCGCGCGTTATTGCGCAGATCGACGCCGTCGGCGCTGTAGCCAAGCACGTAATTCGTGGCCGGATCGACGTAGACGCCGGCAGGCACGGCCGGACCGAGCGAATCGACCTGGCGCTGCGCATTTGCCGGCAGATACGTGTCGTTCTTGAACTTCGAATAGAGTGCGTCGAGACGCAGTTCGAGCGATTCGCTGGGCTTGTACTCCAGCTTCGACATAAAGCTGCCGCGCGAACGCGTGCCGATGTTCTGGTCGAGATAGGTCGCGTTCTGCAAGTAGTACGGTTTGCCGCCGTTGAGATCGAGCGGGCTGCCCGCGGCCAGCGTGCCGTCGGCATTGAACTTCGGCGTGAACGGCTGCATGCCGTAGGCGTTGTAGGCCTCCGTGTTCAAGCGACGCTGGCTGTAATCGACGCCGACGACGAGGCCCCACGTCTTGTCGGCCCAGGTGTTGGTATACAACGCCGCCAGATGCGGCTCTGCCGTGCCCTTGGCCTGGTCGTTGTAGTTGCCTTCGGCGATGACCGAGAAGCGCTGCTTGCCATAGGCGATCGGGCTGACCGTGCGGATATTCATCGTACCGCCGAGACCGCCTTCGCTCATATCGGCCGTCGGCGACTTGAACACGTCGACCGCGTTGGCGAAGTCGGCCGACAGGATAGTCATGTCGAACGCACGCGAGCCGGTCGGCGACGGCATCACGCGGCCGTCCAAGGTGACCGCGGTGAACTTCGGATCGAGGCCGCGGATGCTGACCGACTGGCCCTCGCCATTGCTGCGCGTGATCTGCACGCCGGTGATGCGCTGCACGGACTCGGCAATGTTTTCTTCGGGAAACTTGCCGATATCCTCGGCGGAGATCGTGTCGCTGATCACTTCCGCGTTGCGCTTGTCGGAGACCGACTTCGCCAGGCTGCCCGCATAGCCGGACACCTGGACTTCGCCGAGCTGGGTGGCCGCATCGCTTTTCTCGGGCGGCGCGGACTGTGCTTGCGCATCCGCATCGCTGCGCGCGGATTCGCTGCCGGGATCGCCCGCCTTCGCCGCCGCACTCGCGAGCGCCGCCGCAGTCAGGACCACGTAGATGGACGACGACAATAGAGACTTACGCATTTTTCTCCCCTCCAGTTGATGGAATGAAGGCGTGGCTGCGTGGCCCGCCCTTATCGTTATGTTCAAAAGTAAAACACGATTTCATATAACAATCAACATAACGTTTTCTTCTCGGCCGCTTCGAGAACGATTCAACCAACGATTCAACCGAGGCGACTGCCACATGCGGCAATCAAATCGGCGTTCCCAAACGCCGATTTCGCGCCAAGACCTCTCTGCCGCAAAGACGTCCACAGCAGCGCCGCAAGTCGGCCGCACCAGTCATCGCAACCGAATGCGCCGCGCCCCAGCACCGGCAAGACCGGTTTCAGGAACCCATGCGTCCTGGTTCGACTAAAAGCCGCTATGTTCGCGATTTGCGGATGTATGCGGCAGCGGCCCTCGATTCGAGAAGCGCTGCGTCAAAACGACGCCAGCCGGCCTGATACGAGATCGACAATGCGCGCAGCGACCCACAATTTGGGCTGCCGCTTCGATGCGAAGGAAATCGCGGCTACTCGCCGATCCGCAAAGTCAGCGTGTGCCGCTTTTGATCGCGGGCAATGACGACGGCGATTTCACCGCGCCACGCCCGCGCGGTCAGCAGGCGCTGCAGATCGGCAACATTGTCGATCCGTTCGGCCGGATTGCCGAAGGCATCCGCCGAGGCTTCGACAACGACATCGCCGGCGCGCAAGCCTTGGCGCGCAGCCGCACTCTGTGGCGGTACATCGAGCACCAGCACGCCGGCGATTTCGGCCAGTCCCGCGGCCGACTGCTCGCCGAGGGTCGAAACGTTCTTCACTTCGGCGCCGAAGAACGGAAACCGCTGATCCGGCGCTTTCTCCGCCGCCGACGCAAGCTCGGGGAAGACCGGTTGCCGCGCGAGCGCCTTGAGCCTCGCACGCTGCACGCCAAAATCGTTTGTGGCGAAGTTGGTGAAGCCGAGTGCGAGTGCGCGGCTCTTCTCAGCAACTCGGTAGTCGCCGCGCGCAGAATCGAGAAATTGCGGATCGCCGAATGCGGAGTGCGCATCGAGGCCCAGCTTGCGCGCCGCCGCCAATGCGCGTTCGGTCGGGAACAAGTTGTTGTCGATCTTCGCGTCCCAATGCTGCACGAGGATGGGCTGATACGGCGCTATCACGATATTGCGCTCGAACGCGTCGTTCGACTGCGCGAACCACACATGCGGATGGAAGCTGTTATTGACGATAACGTTGTTCCAGGCCTCGCGCGAGAAACCTTCGCGGAACTTGAGGCCGCCGTTGAGCAGCACGTTGTCGTGGATGCGATAGTTCGACGAGCCGTCGTCGAGATCGATGTCCCAACCGTGATCGCAGCGGAAACGGTTGTGGCGCAACGTGATCGGCGTAAGCACGTCGAGCTTCCACAAACCGGGATGCGCGGCGTTGAGCGCGTCCATGGTCTTGCGGTCCGGATGCCAGAAGCGGTCGCGTCCCCAGCTGTTGAAGGCACCGTGGTCACCGGTTTCGAGTACGGTGTCGAACACATCGTTGTACTCGACCACATGGCCGCCCCAGGTGCCGCTGCCGATATTGATGCCGGCGCGCGGCACTTCGTAGATGCTGTTGTGGGCGACGCGGATGTTCATCGCCATGTCGACGTCGACGCCGGCGACCTGCTTCTCGATGCGGCCGATGCGATGGATCAGATTGTCCTCGGCTGCCGAATCGGCCGGATAGTCGTTCGACTTCGGGCCCGGCTTGAGATCGAGCTGCTCGAACGGTACGAAGTCTTCGTAGCGAAAACTCGGCGAGCGCACCGCCGCCGGCATGCCGACGAAATCGATGCCGCCGCCGCCCATGTCGTGGATATGATTGCCGGCGATCGCGACGCGGCGGTTGTAGCCGCTGACGAAGACGGCGTTGCCGCCTGAATCGGCGATCTCGTTGCCCTCGATGCGTATGTCCTCGGTGCGTTCGAGGAACACGGCGCCCTCGCGCGCGATCATCCAGTCGCTGCGCAGCAACGGCTCGGTATTGCGCAGGAACGACGCACCGGCATGCCCGAGCGCGAGTCCGGCGATGCGCAGATGGCATAGCGGCGCGTTGGTTCCGCCGCGCAGGTCGAAGATCCGCGTGGCGCCAGCGACCTCGACCTTCGCACGCTTCAAATCGACGCCCGCAGGCGGCAGGAAATACAGCGTCGAGCGCGCCGCGTCGTAGAACCATTCGCCGGGCGCGTCGAGTTCTTCGAATACGTTCTCGACGTAGCGATAGATCGCATGCGGCGGCGACGGGCGATTGTTGCCGACGGCCGCACCGAAGATCAGGCTGCCGTCGCTTTTCTTGCCGAGGATCGGAATCTGCATGCCGCCCCAGCGGCTGCCGTGCAGAGCCTGCACGATGGCGCCTGCGGGATTTTTCCAACGTGCGACGCGTGCGGGCGACAAGGCATCGGCGGAATAGCCGCCGAGCACCTGCGCGTTCGCATCGAAGTTTGGATAACGCGCGCGCACCTGCGCTTTGCCGTCGAGATAGATTTGATCGAAGGTGGGCGATGCAACCCGCGCCTGCCAGATGCCGTCGCGGTATGGCTTCCACTGCACGTCGAGGCGACGACCCGCGTAGATATGCGGCGGCTTGTCCGCATCGGCGGCGACGATCTCGGTGGGCGCGGCCTGTGTACCGGAGAGTTCAGGTCCGATCCTGAGCGGCGCATCCAGATAGTAATGGCCCGCGGCGATGCGAATACGGATCGGCACGGCGGCATGCTCGCGCCGAAACGCAGCCGCTTCGCGCAGCGTGGCTTGCAGCGTCGCCGCTCCGCTCGTCGCCGTGACGGAAAATTCGCGGTACTTCTGCGCAGGATCGGTGACGCCCTGCGCAACCGACGCGCCGAGCAGCATCGGCGCCGCCGCGAGCGCGAACGCGGCGCAGACGCTACGCAACCGTGCTGCGCCGCTACGTCGGCCAGAACCCACTTCAGGACCCGGTTTCGAGCACGAGCACCGTATCGATCGGATCGAGCGGCTTCTCGGGCAATTTCACTTCGAGCGATTTGCCGTCCTGCTTGAGCGCGAGCGGCGCGTGCTGCGGATCGGCGAGCAGATAGGCCGACTTCGCCTTGACCTTGCCCGTGTCGAGTTTCAGCGTGGTGCCGGGCCACTCGAACAGATGCACGTAGACCTTGCCTTTCTTCGTCGTCGCGCGCCAATCCCACTTCGGCACCCACTTCGGCTTGCCCTCACCGACTGTCTTTTCCGTGGCCGAGTAGCTGCCGTGATCGCCGGCAAACGGGGTCGGCCCGCTTGCATAGATCGACTCACCGTTGACGTCGAGCCACTTGCCGATTTCGCGCAGGCGCTCCGCTTCGGCTGCCGGAATCACGCCGGTCGCGTCGGGGCCGACATTGAGCAGGTAATTTCCGCCCTTGCTCGCGATGTCGACGAGGTTGCGGATCAGCACTTCGGTCGATTTGAAATTCGTGTCGGTCGACTTGTAGCCCCAAGTCTCGTTCATCGTCATGCAGGTTTCCCAGTCTTTGCCGGGGAAGCCCTGCGCGGGGATATGCTGTTCGGGCGTTTCCGTATCGCCCGGATAGCCGCCGCCGAGGCGGTTGTTCCAGATCAGGTTCGGATGCGCATTGGTCAGCGCGACGAACTCGGACGCGAGCTCCGGCGTCATGTCCTTGGTCGGCGTGTCGTACCAGATCACCGCCGGCGCGGGCTGGTAGTTCGTCAGCAGTTCCTTGAGCTGCGGCAGCGCCTTCTTGTGCAGGTACTCGGCGAAGTTGCCGTCCTGCGCCTTGTCCCAATGGAAGGTCGGCGGCGCATGGTTGCCGGTCTTGTACGCGGCGCCGCCCGGTGCAGTCCAATCCTGGTCCTGCGAGTAATAGAAACCGAACTTGAGGCCCTGCTTCTGCGCTTCTGCCGCGAGTTCCTTGAGCGGATCGCGCTTGAACGGCGTCGCCTGCACGATATTGAATGGATCGGCCTTGGAGTCGTACATGGCGAAGCCGTCGTGATGCTTGGACGTGATCACGATGTACTTCATGCCGGCCGCCTTGGCCAGCGCAACCCAGGCGTGCGCATCGAACTGAGTCGGATTGAACTGCGGCGCGAGCTTCTTGTAGTCGGCAACCGGAATCGACGCGTCGTTCATGATCCACTCGCCGACGCCGTCGATCGGCTTGCCGTTCCACACGCCTGCGGGCACCGCGTACAGGCCCCAATGGATGAACATGCCGAAGCGCGCTTCGCGCCACCAGGCCATGCGCGCATCGCGCTGCGCCGGCGTCTCCTTGTCCTGGATCGCCGCGACGGGATGCGCGGCCGTCTGTGCTTCAGCGGCGAACGCGGGCGCAGCGGCCGCCAGCAGCGAGGTCAGAACAGATGTGAACAACAGCGACGGTTTTACTTTCATGACGGGTTCCCAAAATAGTCGTACAAGAAAACGAGGCATACCCACTCGTACCGATTTCAAATGGAACCGTTGCAAACAGGCAGCCGCGGCTGCGCACGCGCCGGCAACGGTCCGCTGCGCTAAAACTTCATATGCACGCCGATCTGCGCGATGCGCCCTTCCTGCCAGTAGGCATGCTGATACTTCTGGCCGCCGATCTGCACATAGTCCTGATAGTCCGGCTTGTTGAGCACGTTCATGACCGAGAAGTTGACCTCGCACCACTCGTTGACTCTGTAGCCGCCCGACAAATCGAGCTGGCCGTAGCCTTTGGTGTATACGGGCGCAACACCCCAGTAGTCGAGCGGACCGCTCGGGCTGCCCGGCCCCATCTGGTAAGCGCCCGGATAACCGCCCTTGTAGTTGTAGGCAAGGCGCACGTTGAAACTCTCTTTTTCGTAGTAGACACTGACGTTGTACGAATTCTTCGAGATGCCCAAGGTCGGCGTGGTCACGCCGGTCGCCTTGTTCGTCACATCGCCGGCGTCGACGTAGGTGTAGTTGGCGACGACGCCGAATCCATCCCACGGCGCCGGCAAGAACGTGAACGGCTGTTGGTAAGACAGCTCCACGCCCTTGATCTTCAAGCCGCCGCCGTTGGCGATCGTCGACACCAGGAACGGAATGTCGCGCGTCGTGCCGTCGACCAGATGGATCGGATAGGTCTTGTGCTCCTGCGCGGAGAACTCCCAGTTCGACACATCCTTGTAGAAGAAGGTGGCCGACGCCATGCCTTCCTTGCTGAAGTACCACTCGATCGAGGCATCGAAGGAATTCGCCAGGTACGGCTCGAGGTGCGGATTGCCCGAACTCGTGTCCGCGAGCGGATAGCCGCCGCCGGTCGGCGTCTGCAAAATTTCGAGATACTGGCTCTGGCTCAGATTGTTCAAGTTCGGCCGGGTCATTTCCTTCGCCGCGGCCAGGCGCAGCAGCCAGTCGTCGTTGATTGAATACTTGAAGGTGAAGGACGGCAGCCACTGCCCCTTGCTCGAACTCGTCTCGGACAACACCGAAGCCTTCATCGTCGGATTGGCCTGGGAGGCGAATTGGTCCGCATTCGGATCGTAGACGATTTTGTCCATCACCACCGAATAGGTGCGCACGCTCGTATCCGTACTCTCGTGGCGGATGCCGAGCGTCGCCGACCAGCGGTCGTCCGCATCGCCGAAGTTCAGGCGCAGATACTCGGCGAGAACCCGCTCGTTGACGTTCGCGCTGGGCGAGTACTGCAGGAACCCGGGAATCGCCGCGACCAGTTGCGCGATCGAATAGCGGCTGAAGAAGCCGTACGGATCGGCGTAAAGAAAATTCTTCGGGAATCTCGAACCGCCGGAATAGCTGTCGAGATAGTTGCCGCCGGTCGGCGCCAGGCGCATGTACGGCGCTGCACTGATGCAATTGCCGCCGACCACGGGGCAGGTCACCACCGGCTGTCCGGCGAGTTGCGCGAGGACCGGGATGTTGTTCGTATAGACGCTGTAGCCGTTCTGCCCGAAATAGTTCGACGACTGATTGGCGCCGAACTGCACCGACTTGAGCCAGCCCAGGTCACTCTGGAACGTGACGTTGATGTGGCCCGAGTGCTGTTCGTTCTTGTTGCGCGTCAGGCTGCCGCGGATGCCGTTGATGTAGTAGTTGTTCGGATCGAGCAGGTTGAAATTCGGATTGCTGAATCCCCACGACGGCAGGCCGCCCATGTCGGTACGCATGTCGTACCACGTGTCCTGGTACGTGTAGGCGAGCAACTGATTGGCGTTGTTCTTTTCCGAAGCCTCACCTTTGGAAGCTCCGGCCTCGATCGTCCATTTTTCGTTCGGCGTCCAGGTGCCGCCCGCGCCGAGCGATTGCAGCAACACCAGATCGCGCCCGGTGAAAGCCGAGGCGAAAATCTGGTTGTTCGCGACGTTCATCGCGATGATGTCGTTGTTGGGGTCGGTCACCGTGTTGGAGAAAGCCCCGGCCGCATTCGTATTGCGAATCTCGACCGCCGCAGGCGTGATGTTGTTGCGCTGCCAGGAGTACAGATAATCGCCGTGGAATTCGAACGACTCGTTCGGATGCCATTGCACCATGCCGGTCAGACTCTTGCGTTCGCGCGTGCCGAATTCTTCGCGATCGTCGGTGTAATGCCAGAGCCGGTACGTGTCGGTGTAGACGCCGTTGTGGTTCGCATCGAAACCGTTCGGGTAGAGCGGGCTCACGCCCGGCCCGACTTCCTGGCGCGGCTCGAAGTACCACGACGAACTCCAGTCCTTGGCGATCGCGCGCTTGCTGTACTGTCCGCCGAAGGCGATGCCGAGCGTGTTGTCGAGAAACTTGTCGCCGAAGAACGCGGAAATCTCGGGATTGCCCTTCTTCGAATTGTAGTCGTAGATGCCGGTCACGTTGACCGAAACCAAGCGCTCCTTCAGGCTCAGCGGCTTGATCGGCTCGATGTTGACGGTGCCGGCGAGGCCGGTCAGCGGCATGTCGGCGGTCGGCGACTTGTAGATCGTCAGCGACTGGATGAAGTCGGTCGGCAGGATCGAATAGTCCACGCTGCGCGAGCCCTGCGGCGACGGCAATTCGCGGCCATTGTAGGTGTTCATCACCATGTCGGGCGGCAGGCCGCGCAGGTTGATCGTGCTGCCTTCGCCGTAGGAACGGTTGACCTGTACGCCGGTAATGCGCTGCAGCGCGTCGGCGATGTTGCGCACCGGGAATTTACCGACGTCTTCGGACGAGATCGAATCGCTGACCGTATCCGCCTCGCGCTTGAGCGACACCGATTCGGCCAGACTCGCGCGCACGCCGGTGACTTGAATCTCACTCATCTCCACCGGCTGCCCGGATGCCGATGTAGTATCTGAAGTTGACGCGCCGGCCTGCGATTTCGACGCGGGCTGCGCATTCGCGGAAGCGGAACTGGGTTGTTGCTGCTCGGCATCGGCAGGTGCCGACGCATGGGCGGTGGCGATCAGAGCGAAGCCGATGGCCGCCGACAGAAAAGATCGTTTCACGAACTCTACCCTCCCTCAAAGGCGTTCCCGTGGGACCGGGAACTTGGAATGTGAATATCTATTTTGTTGCGTATATAAAACTAAATTTCAATCAGAAAGAAAGCTGCGCCGCAACAACTTTCCTCCCCGCGCAGCCCGCACGCGGGACACACCATCGAAACGCCAGCACGCAAACCTCCCGCGCGTCAGCGCATCGCGATCAAACCCGGCTTCCTGCGGCAATTTCGTCTCGTAGCGGCCTTCCCGACACTACGGTTATCCCATCATCCAAACAGCGCAGCAGCGATCCCTGCCGAACGGCTTCCTGCGTCTTCGTAGACTACGCAGAATTTCTTGCGCGGCGTTCGCCGCACCGATTGCGTAAATCTGCCAAACAAATTCCGACGTCGATCACTCCGCCCAGATCGCGCCGTCCGGGAAGCGATGCTCGCGTATCGACTCCTCCTTCATTTGCGCGGAAAACCCCGGCACGGCCGGCGCAAGGTAACGGCCGTCGCGAATCCGCACCGGATCGACAAAGTGTTCGTGCAAGTGATCGACGAACTCGATCGCGCGGTCTTCCATCTTGCCCGTGATCGCGACGAAATCGGCCATCGCCAGATGCTGCACCAGTTCGCACAGGCCGACGCCGCCCGCGTGCGGAAACACGCGCACACCGAACTTCGCCGCGAGCAGCAGGATCGCCAAATTCTCGTTGACCCCGCCGACGCGCGCCGCATCGATCTGAATCAGATCCACCGCTTCAGCCTGCAGCAGTTGCTTGAACATCACGCGATTGTGCGTGTGCTCGCCGGTCGATACCGGCATCGGCGTCACGCCCTTGCGGATTGCGGCATGGCCGAGCACGTCGTCCGGACTCGTCGGTTCTTCGATCCAGGCGATGTCGAATTCGACCAGCCGGCGCAGCCAGTCGATCGCGGGGCCGACGTCCCAGCGCTGGTTCGCGTCGATCGCGATGGCGATGTCCTTGCCGACCGCCGCGCGCGCGAGACCGCAGCGACGCACATCGTCCTCGACGTTCGCGCCGACCTTGAGCTTGATCGTACGGAAGCCGTCGGCAACCGCCTCCTTGGCCAGACGCACGAGCTTCTCGTCGGCGTAGCCGAGCCAGCCCGGCGAGGTCGTGTAGGCCGGATAGCCCTTCTCGATCAGCTCGGCGATGCGTGCGGCCTTGCCGCTTTCGGCACGCTGCAAGATGCCGAGCGCCTCGGCGGGCGTCAGCGCATCGGTGAGATAGCGGAAGTCGATCTGTGCGACGAGCTGTTCCGGGCTCATCTCGGCGATGAAGCGCCACAACGGCTTGTGCGCGCGGCGCGCGGCCATGTCCCAGGCGGCATTGATGACGCCGCCGATCGCCATATGGATGACGCCCTTCTCCGGGCCAAGCCAGCGCAGTTGCGAATCCGCGGTGAGGCTACGCGCAAAGCCGCCGAGATCGTCGAGCACGTCGTCCACCGAGCGACCGACGACAAGATGCGAGAGCGCGGTGATTGCCGCGGTCTGCACGTCGTTGCCGCGCCCGATCGTAAAGACGAGGCCGTAGCCGGCGAGACCGTCCGCGCTGTCGGTACGCAACACGATGTACGCGGCCGAATAATCGGGATCCGGATTCATCGCGTCCGATCCGTCGAGCTGCCGCGAGGTCGGAAAACGCACGTCGAACGCCTCGATCGCGACGATGCTTGCCGCATGTTTCTTTTCCGCAGCGTTGCGCAGGGAAATATCCGTTTCTCGATTCATCGTTGCCATCCAATTACCTGTTGACGTTGCCTGCCCAAACCTTCGATTTCCAGTTCCATCACGTCCCCCGGTTTCAGATAGATCGGCGGCTTCTGGCCGAGACCGACGCCGGGCGGCGTGCCGGTCGAAATCACGTCGCCGGGCATCAGGGTCATGTAGCGGCTGACGTGGCTGACCAGATAGGCCACGTCGAACACCATCGTGCGCGTGCTGCCGTTCTGGTAGCGGTGGCCGTTCACTTCGAGCCACATGGCAAGGTTCTGCGGGTCCGCCACGTCGTCGCGCGTAACCAGATACGGACCGAGCGGGCCGAAGGTATCGCAGCTCTTGCCCTTCACCCACTGCCCGCAGTGTTCGAGCTGGAACTCGCGCTCGGAAATATCGTTGACGACGAGATAGCCGGCGACGTGATCGAGCGCCTGTTCGCGCGACACGTCGCGCGCGACATTGCCGATGACCACGCCGAGTTCGACCTCCCAGTCGGTCTTGACCGAGTCGCGCGGGATGACGACGTTGTCATTCGGCCCGACGATTGCCGTCGTGGCCTTCATAAAGAGAATCGGCAGATCCGGCACCTTCGCGTTGGTTTCCGCCGCATGGTCGGAATAATTGAGGCCGACGCAGATCATCTTGCCGACGCGCCCGACCGCGGCGCCGTAACGCGGGTTGCCGGCGATGCGCGGCAACGCGGCCGGATCGAGCGCGCGCAATGTCGCCAACCCCGCTGCCGTCAGCACGTCGCCCGCGATGTCGTCGACGACCTGCGACAAGTCGCGCGCGACACCGTCCGCATCGAGCATTCCCGGCTTCTCGCTGCCGGCTTCGCCATATCGAAACAATTTCATCGTGCGCTCCTCAGTTCGCCCAGCCGCCGTCGATGACGTGTGTGGTGCCGGTGGTGAACGAAGACTCGTCCGATGCCAGATAGACGACGAGTGCGGCGATCTCGTCCGCTTCGCCGAGGCGCCCCATCGGCTGACGATCGGTGAAACTCTTCCAGACGGCGGCTTCGTCGCCGCCCATCGCCTTCACGCGCTGGCCGAGCGAAGGCGTTTTCACCGTGCCCGGGCAGATCGCATTGCAGCGCACGCCGCGGGCGACGTAGTCCGCGGCGATCGCCTTGGACAAACCGATCACCGCCGCCTTGGTCGCGCCGTAGGCAAAACGGTTCGGCACGCCTTTGATGCTCGACGCGACCGAGGACATATTGATGATGCTGCCGCGGCCGCGTTCGAGCATGCCCGGCAGCACGGCTTTGCAGGTGTAGTACATCGCGTCGACATTGATCGTGAACGAACGCCGCCAAGCGGCCTCGTCGGCGTCGAGGATGCTGCCCGCATGCACATAGCCCGCGCAGTTGAACAGCATGTCGACGACCGGGTTCGCCGCGACGAGCGCGGCGATCTGCGCTGGGTCGGTGACGTCGAGCGTCGCCGTGCGGATCGACGCGTTCTCGCCGGCGAGCGCAGCGAGCGCCGCCGCGTCGACGTCGGTCGCCAGCACACTCGCGCCTTCGCGCGCGCAGGCCAGTGCGCTCGCGCGGCCGATGCCGGCGCCCGCGGCGGTGATCAGGCAGTGTTTTCCTTGCAATCTTCCACTCATAGCGTTCTCGTGAAATCGATTTCTGCGTGTTGCGGGGAATCCAATCGATAGACCGACACGGCCGTGCCGCCGAACACGGCCGCGTCCGCATTCGGCGCGCAGCGCGCGACCAGCGCCCGCGCCATGTCGAGCCAGGCAAAATAGTTCGAGGCGAGATTGACCACGGGCCAGTCGCTGCCCCAGATCACGCGTTCGGCGCCGAAGCAGGCAAAGATGTGATCGACGTACGGGGCGAGATCGTCGATCGTCGCGCCCGGCGCGGCCTCGGTCAGCAGGCCGGACAGCTTGCAGTAGGCCTCGGTCTCCTGCGCCAAGCGCTCCAGATGCAGTGCCCAGAGATCGAAGCCGGCATGCGCGATATCGGGCTTGCCGCCGTGGTCGATCACCGTGCGTAATTTGGGATGACGCTGCAGGCGCTTCTTCAGCGCATTGAAATGCCGCGGCCTGACCAGCGCATCGAACACCAGATCGTGCGCGATCACGGCATCGAACGCGGCATCGAGGTGCGGCTCCTGCACCCAGTCGGGATCGGCGATGTCCTGGATCATCGGGCGCAGGCCCTTGAGCTTGCCCGCGCCGGCATTCTTCAGCTGAGCGATGCGATCGGCGGCATCCGTCGCGGCGAATTCCGTCCAGCCGACCACGCCTTTGACGAAGGCATGTTTGTGCGCCAGCTCGAACAGGTAATGCGTTTCTTCCTCGGTCGCCGCCGCCTGCACGAGCAAGGTGCCGCGTACGTTCGTGTGCGCGAGCAGCGGCGCCAGGTCGGCCGCGGCGAAATCGCGATACAGAGCGCCCGCCGCGGGCGTCAACCAATCGTAGTCGCCGCGATCCACACGCCAGAAATGCTGGTGCGCGTCGATGATCATGAGGCAGGCAAAGCCGCGTCGGAAGGCAGCATACCCGCCGCCTGCAGGCGCCGCCACAGCGTCGCAGGAATCGCCGCATCGCGGCGCGCCGCGGCACTGAGCACTTCCGCGGACGAACGCATCCCGGCCACGACCGTGCCGACCGCCGGATGCGCGAGCGGAAACTGCAGCGCCGCGGCACCGACGTCGACACCTTCCGCGGCGCAGGCATCGTAAATGCTGCGTGCGCGCGCCAGTGTCGCCGCATCGACCGGAGCGTAGTCGTACGTCGCACCGGGAGCGCTCGCCGAGGCGAGCAGCCCGGAGTTGTACGGCCCGGCGACGAGAATTTTCACGTGACGCGCGAGCGCCAGCTGCATGAGTTCGCGCGAGCGGTCCTGTTCGAGCAGGGTGTAACGGCCGGCGAGCATGATGCAGTCGAGATCGAAATGCGGCAGCACGTCGAGGCAGACTTCCTGCTCGTTGACGCCGAGCCCGATCGCGCCGACCAGACCTTCCTCGCGCAATCGCGCCATCGCCGGCAACGCTTCGTCGAGCGCCTGGCGCAGGACCGCCTGGTGTTTCGCTCCGTGGGTCAGGCTGCCGATATCGTGCAGCAACAGGATATCGATGCGCTCCAGGCGCAGGCGCTTGAGACTCGCTTCGAACGAGCGGCGCACGCCGTCGGCGCTGTAGTCGAAAACCGCGCTGCTGCCGCTGACGGCGAATCCGTCGTTGATCTGCGCGCTGCGCGTGGCGTCTTTCTCGATGACGCGCCCGACCTTGGTCGAAACAGCGAACTTCTCGCGCGGCCATGCGGCAAACGCCTCGCCGAGCCGACGCTCGGAAAGACCGTGACCGTAATACGGCGCGGTATCGAAATAGCGGATGCCGTTTTCCCAGGCCGCCGCCAACGCCGCGTGCGCGTCCTCGTCACCGACCTGCGTGTACAGATTGCCGAGCGGCGCGGCGCCGAAGCCCAGCGTACTGAGTGATGCAAGCCTGGCGTTGGAGGCGGAGTGCATGAATGAAAACGCGGCCCAAAGACTCGATCAGGAAGAATTTCGAGTTCAAGATATCATATATGGACAAAAGTTGTATATGCGAAACAACAGAAAATAAAGCGAACTCCATCACACTGCAAGCAGGCTGTAGTGTGCGGCCGTTCCTCACACGCCTGCGAGAAAAGAAGAGTTCGCCATATCCCGCGCCCGAAGCGCGCGTGCAGTCAAGCCGCACGATGATTCGGCGACTCGCGAATTCCAGTTCCGGCAAGGCCGCGAGACGCGTATTCGAAGCACGGACTGCTTCGACAACGGCGGCATCCGCGCCTCTGCCATCGCCGTCGCGGAAGATGCGGGCGACGCATCGATTGCGGCGAGAGGCGTTACCGCCGTTGCGGCACCTCAGAAATAAGTGACATGGCGCGAAGCGCGCACGAGCATGACCTGCCATGTGGACAGATTGGTCGTGCGCGGATCGTCGGGCTGCATCAGATTGGACGGATCGACGTGCCACAAATTGCACGCGTGGCCGCTTTCGTGAGGCAGGATGGTCGACTTTCCGAGAGTCGCATTGTCGGGCAGCCTCGCATCCGGCGCCGCACCCGAGAAGTTCACCAGCACATAGTCGTCCAGCGGGCCGTTGGAACAGCCGTCGCTGGATCCGGAAAAACTCCGTACCGAAAACGCACAGACCGGCGCGCCGTAACCGATCAGGCGGCGCCAGTTGGTCCAGAAACCGGACAGGATCAGGATATTTTGAAAATCCGCGCCTTCGAAACCGAGATCCGACGCGGCGTTCGATCCACCGCAGCTGACGTCGAGGCGCTGCGGCACGCCAGTCTGCGACACCGTAACGACATAGTCGTCCGATGCCGATTGATCGTCCGACGCCGGCGTCCGATAGTTGAACAACTTGACCGGCAGCACGCGGACATTGGCCTCGTCGCGATAGACCTGGATCATGCGTGCGATCGATGCCATCAAGTCGGCCTCGGTGGCGACAGGCTTGCGTTGTTCGTCGAGTTGATTCAGCACGAGCAGCAGCAAGCGCTTCTCCGGCCGGATCCCGATCAGCCATCCGATTGCATCGACCACGCTGGCGATTCCGTAAACAATCGTCGTGACGATATTCCACACCCAACTGAGGAAGCGGCCGAGAATCGGAATCGCAAAAATGAATTGAACGATCAGTGCAATGGCGTTGAGTATCGGCGCGAGCAGGCTTTCGATCGTGACGATGACCGCATTGATGATCGCGGTGACCACGTCCCAGACCAGGCAGACGAACGTCGTGATGACGTTCCAGGCGACACAGACGACATTAGATATCCACGTCCACGCCACGCAGACGATGTTCGATATCCACGTCCACGCGCTGCAGAACCAGCCGGCGATGCAATTCCACGGGCTGTACCAATGGCATTCGTTGTAGTAACTCGACGAGCAATTGTTGTAGCCCTCGTCGGCGGTCTGACTGCATTGGCTGTAGCCGTGATCGGCCGTCTCGCTGCAGGTTTTGGATGTCTTGGTGTAACCGCTCACACAGCCCATGACGCTCTCCTTCGTAAATGGTCTCCGTCGATTCGATCGCCGATCGCGGACAGCACGATGCGCAGCTTTCTTCTTGCGTTCGCGATGCCAACCCATCGGCCGATGCCCGCGGCAACGAACACCGCGAGCAACTCGCCGGTCACGATGCCGACCGGCGACTCGCGCAAAACCGTCCAGCCGACAACGTCGAATACGACGACCGCGGCAACGCATGCCATAAGAACCGTCGCCGAAAGACGACAGCCGCATTCATTCAACAAGGCGTTGATTCGCGCTTGTTCGAGCGCGACAAGGTGCGGATCCGCGCCCGGTATCACCAGCGCGACTCTCGCTCCACGCGGCAGATTCGCCGCGGCTCGCGCGCTCGCGGCATCGAAGATCGGGTAAGGCGCGGCTGTCATGGGCGCCCCGCAGCGCCGTCGCGCTCGCCTCGATGCGTTCCGCACAGGCAGCGTCTGCCGAAACCGGCGATGGCAGTCGCGGCGATAGCCGTGGCGAAGTTTACGAAGGCCGACATGACGACTCTCTCGACGTTGCGGATGATTTCGTTCGTGCATCGGCACGACGAAGACGGCAATGCCGTCTGTCTTGAGCTACGTCATCACGTATCGTCTACTGACATGCGCTTCCGCCTAGGGGAAACGCATTCGGCAACATCGTGCAGGCAGGATTCCCAGCACGTCCGTGCCGGCGAGAGTGGTTGGCGGCGCGCCGCAAAAATCAATCTTTCGGTCGTGCAGCAAAGACCCGCTGCACCTGCGCTCTTCTACGCGCGGCTTATCGAGCTTCGATCTTGGGGTGGAATAGGCGGCGTGCGGGAACGCAAATGCCGATATGTTGAAAGGTCCGCTGCAGATGCTGCGCCACCCGGCGGAAGCAGCACCTCGACATTCCGTGCACGACCCTCGCGAACGGAATGCCGAGGTTCGGTTCGGCGAGTTAAATCGATGCGAGCGCGTCGCTGCTGATGGACTGCAGACTCAGGCCCTGAAGCTCGAACCAGGTGGATGCCCCCTGGCCTGCGGAATTTTCGTACAGCTCGGCACCGTCGGGCGCGAGCAGATCGACCAGACGGCCGCCGACCGGCGACTGCAAGATATTGAGATGATCGTTGGTCTGCTGGTCGAGCCCGGTGACGTCGAGCGCGCGATCGCCGCGCGTGATCACCAGTTGATCGGTGTAAGCCGTGCCGTTGTGGTCGGCACTTGCTTTCGGATACACCGTGATCTTGGTGCCGTCGTCGAGGTTGAGCGTCATCGGTCCCTTGAACGTGCCGATCTGCTGGCCGTTGACGTCGAAGTGCGGATCGCCCCAGATGCGCGTCGCCTGCCCCGTGGCCTTGTTGGTCAGCACAAACGACGAGTCGGACTTGTTCAGATCGAGCGTGTAGCGGCCGAGATCGATGTGCGCCTGATTGCCCGATTGATTCACCGTCCACTGCTTGCCCGTCGCACCCGAAGCGCGATCGAGGAAATCGACCATCGCATTCGCTTCGGCGCGGCTCACGTAACCGTCGGCCGCG
The DNA here is from genome assembly GCF_005503555.1 of Rudaea sp. 3F27F6. Taxonomy (GTDB): domain Bacteria; phylum Pseudomonadota; class Gammaproteobacteria; order Xanthomonadales; family Rhodanobacteraceae; genus Rudaea. The sequence goes on along the minus strand of NZ_SCNG01000005.1, from coordinate 60,456 downwards.
GCGTGACCGGCCATCATCAGGAAGGTCGCGCGCTGGCCGCTCGAAAGCTGCGAGAGGTCGGTGCGCTGCAGCGCATTCTCGACTTGATCGATATGCGATTCGTTCTGGCCGCCGAACAGTTGATCGACAAAACCGCGAATGCCCTGGCGGTCGTCGCGGCAGGATTCGAGCAAGCCGGTCGCCGCGTCTTGGGTGATCGCACCGCCGATCACGTCCGCTGCGCGCTGCGCCATGCCGCCGAGCAGGCCACCGAACACCGTGGCCAGCGACGTGGCGGCGTTGAATGCGGGGCTGGAGAAATGATTGGAGCCGGCCGGGTTCGCAAATGCGGAAAGCAGGCCCGCGGTCGCGTAGCCCTCAACCATGCTGGCGAGGCCGTTGGCCGCAAACACGCCGGCGAACGTGGCGAGCACGGCTTTTTCACCGGACGCCAGTTGCGAGTGAGCGGCCGAGAACGATTCGGCGCGAACACCCGCGCCGCCCGAACCGAAATCCGTCTGCGCCAGAGCAGAATCGGCATGAGATTGAAGCGTGACATTTCCGAGCATCGATGACACGGTCGACATGACATTCTCCTTGGTTGGCAACGGCCCGATTCGCAGGCGTTTGCCGGATTCTGCGCATGTCGCAGGCGCCTGCCTATTGGGACGTTTCCTAGCTAGGAATGACCCCAGGTGGTCGAGTTCGAGCAGACTCGTTCGCCCGCAGATAGCGAACGGCGAATGCCACGCTCGCTCAACACTCTTGGTTGAATAGAAGAAGAGCACACTGTGCCGGACGAAGCCGAAGCAACGCCGCGAACCGATCGCAATTCTGGCGGTGCGCCGATTCCGGTCCGCGCGATGCGGCTACTTCGCCGACTGCGCGACGATCAGCACGGCAATGTCGGCGCCCGACGGCGCGACGTAGACCAGCGCGACGACTTTGCGGTCGCGCGTGAACAGCACTCGCGGATTGGTGTTGCTCGGACCGGCAAGACGCGAGTCCTCTTTCCAGCCGTTGCCGAGCTGCGCGCGATAGTGCGCGACGAGCGCGGAGAAATCGAGCGAGCGCGGGACTGTCCAGCGCTGCGTTTCGAGCGTGCCGTAGTCGCGGCGCAAGTCGCCGAGCAGTTCCGTTTCGGCGGCGTCGATCAGAGGATTGAAACTGCGCTCCTCGACATATCGCTGCGTGCCTGCGGGTGGCGCAAGCTCAGGCATGGCCGCAGCCGAACAGGCGACGATCCCGAACAGGATCGTCGCGAACAGCCAGCCTCTTCTCCACGCTGGGAATGCCAATTCGACCACGCCGCATGCCGTCGTCCGAACACCGCGACAGTTTAGCGGTTCTGCTCGACGACCGTGGAGCGCACGGCGAGGAAGGAGGCATCGGAGGCGAGTTCGGCGGTCTTGCCGTTGGCGTCGTGCGGCAGCGATATCTGGAACAGCGCGTCGGCGAGCGTCTTGTTCTTGCTCGTCACGTCGGCGACCACTTCGCGCACCGCTTCCTTGATGCCGCCGTTGACGACCTGCGCGCCGAGCTTGACCGGCGTCGGCACTTTCCAGCCGGTGCCGACGCTGACGGCCGTGTTGAGCACGTTGCCGAGAATATCGCCCTGCGTCTTCTCGTCGCTGCTGATGCTGTTGATCGCCGCCTGAATGCCGCCGGAGAAATAGCCCACTGTTTCCGCGTTGACGAAGGCCTTGCCACCATGACCGTCATCGACGGTCTGGTTGACGTAGTCGAACGGATTCTGGCTCAGATCGTTGCCCTGCTGCAGACGCGCGAGCATCGTGCCGACGGTTTGATTGCCCGCGCTCGGATTGGCCGACACGACTTCCTTGAGATAGCTCGTCAGCGCCTTGCCGCTGAGCTGATCGACCTTGAGCGCATGGGTCACGCCGGTCGTATCGCTGTTGAGAATCTGGGTGAGGCCGTCGGTCACGCGTTTCACGTCGTCCTTGGCGCCGACGTTCGGCGTGAGCAGCTGATCGCTGTCCTTGATGTCGCCGATCGCTTTCGCGCCGGACTCGAACACGCGTGCCTTGACCGCGGGATCGTTGCCGGTCCCCGCGGCGGAAAGAATCTGGTTGGTCAGGCGCGCGTCAGTCGTGTTGCTCGGGCCCGAAGCACCCGTATACGTCGTAGTGCGCTGGCCTTCGGCACCGCGCACGACTGCATTGAGCTGCTGCCCGTTCAATGCGCTGAATGCCTTGTCGACCGCCTGCGGGTTGCCCTTGAGGCTGCTCAGCACTTCGCCGATCGCGATGGCCTCGCGGTCGCCGCCGATCGACGTCTGCGAAAAGAATCCGTTCTGGAACTCGTTCGGCTGGTCGATCGTCTTGCCCGCGAGCTGCTTGACGTATTCGACCTTCGCATCGGCGGTGCCGTACTGCGCCACCGAACGGCCGAGATCGATCACGTCGTCGCGACTCCCGCCGAACGCCGCGGACACGCGCGCCAACTGATCGCCGTCGAGTTTCTGCGCAAAAGTGTTGAACAGATCCTTCTTCTCGCCCGCGGACAGACCCTGCGCGCCGAAAATGCCGCCGCTGTTGACGTCGTCGGCCCAGGCCTTCAAGTCGCCGTCGCTGAGTTTGCCGACGACTTTGTTCGCGTCGCTCGCCGGCAGACCCGCCAGCTCCTTGTCGGCGTCTTTGACGTGGCTGTTGTTGTCCGTGCCGAGGAATCCGGAATCGTGCACATCGTGCTGAATCTTGGCCGTGGCCTGATCCACCGTGTCGGTCATGGCGTTCTCCGAGAGATATCGATAACGACCCTAATGTACGTTTCGGTCGCGCACCGAAGTAACTAGGGCCGACCATAGGTCGTCGCAGCGCGCGGCGGAAAAACCTAGGGTCGTCCCCAGATGGCGTGCCGCGGCGCATCGGCTCCAATGGCAGCGGGTTCACGCGCGTTTAACCCGCCGCACAAGGTGCCGGGGTTAGACTCGTTCGGTCCGCATCATCGAGCACGGGATATCACCGTGAAACGACATTTTCTTTCCGCACTTCCGCTCGCTCTCGCCATGACGATTTCCGTTGCACAAATTCCGGCGCGCGATCTCGCCGCCGACGATCCGGCCCGCGCCGCGATTCTTGCCAGCGCCGCCGCGCCGGCCGAAAGCGAAATGCACCAGCCGCTCACGCTCAAGGTCAAGCAGTTGCGCGTGCTCGGCGAGTGGGCTTTCGTGCACGCCGCGATGCAGGGGCCCGGCGGCAAAGCGCCGAGCTACGACGGCACACGCTACCGCGAGGCTGCCGAACACGGCCACAAGTCCGACAAGTACGCCGCGCTGCTGAAGCGGCAGGGCGACACCTGGCGCGTCGAAGCCTATGTGATCGGCCCGACCGACGTCGCCTGGCAGGATTGGCCGCAGCAATACGGCGCGCCGCAGGCGCTGTTCGACAACGGCAAGTAACCCGCTGAAAAAGCAGAGGGCGGACTCTTCGAGTCCGCCCTCGTTCCCTGCAACCTCCCGCCATTCCGTGGCCGCGAGGAGACGTTTACGGCGGCGCCAGGATGAACGATCCGGAGATGTTCGCCGAGTAGCTGTCGTAGTTGATCTGCTGATTGCCCGGATCTGGATGATTGTTCGATCCGATCAGGGTGACGTGGCCGTGACCGTCGTTGCTCGAAACGATCTCTGTATGCGATTCGCCGTGGGCGCCGTTGCAGATCCACACATCGCCGGGCTTCGCATCGGCGAGACTGACCTGATGCCAGCCTTGACCGCGCAGACGCGTGTTCAGATCGCTGACCAGATTCGTGTGCCAGTTGATCTGGCCCGAGTCCTTGAGCATCGAGGTGACGAAGTTCGCGCACGATTCGCTCGTGTCGACGCCGGCCTGGGTCACGCCCGAGCGCTGCAGATCCGATTCGTAGCGTCCCAGATATTTCTGCGCGATCGATGCCGCGTTGGTGCCCTTGACCGCGCCGGTCGATGCGCTGCCGTCGACGGGAGCCGTCGAGGCCGCGCCGTGGCCGCCCGGAACATGCACCGTCTGCCCCGGATAGATCAGGTTCGGATTGGAGATTTGCGGATTGGCGCCGAGCAGCGAGCCGAGCGAGACGCCGAACTTGTTGGCGATGCCCGACATGGTGTCGCCGCGCTGCACCGCGTAGTCGCTGCCGCCCGAAGCGGCGGCATGACCCGGCAGATGAATCGTCTGGCCCGCGTGGATCAGGTTCGGATTGGAAATCTGCGGATTGGCCGCGATCAGCGCGCCGAGACCGACGTGGAAACGGTTCGCGATCGACGACAAGGTATCGCCGCTGTGCACGGTGTAGCTGCCGCCCGACGGCGCAGGCGCAGGCGCCGGACTCGGCGCGGGTGCCGGAGCGGGCGCGCCGCCGCCGGTGGTCGGATGCGAACGATCGAAAATCTGCTGGGCGAGTTCGCCGCGCGCCGGCTGATTGCGATCGGCCGGGCGCTCGTAGTTGTTGAGCACGCTCATGCCGGCACCGTAGGCGCTGGTCTGCGTGCGCAGGGCGTTGCCCGCGGAAGACTCGCTGTGGGTCAATTCCCACTGCACGAACTGCAGTTCATCGCCGTAGCTCGCATTGTGGATGTCCTTGCCCATGACCTGCTGGAACTGCGCCTGGCGCGGCCCTTCCCATTGCGCAATGCCGTAGCCGGGGCCGCCGCCGTACTGCTGAATATGCGGATCGAGCGTATGCGCGGATTCGACTTCGAGATTCGCGACGATGCCGGCGGCCTGCTCGCGCGACCAGCCCTGGCTCATGAAGTAGCCCATCGCCTGGTCTTCGCGTCCTTGCAACGTGGACGGCGTCGCACCGCTCGGCGCTGCGGCCTGCGATCCGCTCGGACCACTCGTGCCGTTCGCGCCCGAACTCGACTGTCCACCCGGAATCGTGACCTGCTCGCCCGGATAGATCAGGTTCGGATTGCGAATCTGCGGATTCGCGCCTTCCAATTCGCTGAGCGAGACGCCGTGCTGTGCGGCGATCTTCGCCAGCGTATCGCCGTGCTGCACGACGTAACCGTCGTTCTGCGCGGACGGCGCGGCGGCCTGCTGGGTAACGGTCTGGACTTGCGACATGGCATTCTCCGACGCGAACGAAAACGATGCGTGGATTGCACCAAGATCGCATGTCCCTGCCTAGCTGGGTCGCACCCTAGCTAGGGACAACCCTAGGACCTTGCGAAGAGAGAAAGCGTGCGTGCCGAAGCGACGCGCCGATCAATAGCTGCCGTGCTGCATGTCGCCGTACCACCAGGCGAACGTCGTCGAAAGATCGGTGGTGCTGTAGAGCGTGTGGCCGCGGTTGAGTTCGTAGCCCATCGCGGGTTTGCCGTTCAATTGCCCCGACCACCACGCCGACTGATGCTGCCCCTTGAAGCGCACCGAGCCCGAGGCAAAGGTGAATTCGAGGGTCATATCCGCAGTGCCCGGCTCGGTCTTGATCTCCATGCGGCAGGTCTGTGCGGGCTCGGCGCCCGATTGGCAGTACAGCGTCGAAGCCGGCGTGCCGGCGTTCGCTGCTGCCGCGGTGCGCGGCGCGGCTTCTTTGTTTGGCGCCGATGCGCTTGATGACTTCGGCGCCGATTCCTGCGGCGCGGCGTTCGCCGTGCACGCACCGACGCCGAGACAGAAAAGAGCCATCGCGATAGTCCGCTGCAGCATATTCATTCCTTCGATCTCAGACGTGCAGCACGGGCTCGAACTCGATCTCGCCGAGTCCGCGTTCGGCGAAGCGCCGCGTCAGTTCGCTGCCGCAGTCGCAGATGCGTTCGTAGGAATCGCGTGCGCGAATATCGGCGCGCAGGCGCCAGCCGTTCTCGCTCCGCGTCAGGCTCAGCTCGGTGCCCGGCAGCACCGTGTCGGACAACTGCAGGCGCACGCTCGCATCGCGAGCGCCGCTGCGCGCGCCGTCGGACACGAGCAGGCGCGCGACTTGCTTTTCGATCAGCTCGGCCAGTTGCTGCGGCGGCGCGGGCGGCGGTGCGGACGCGACACTTTGCGGCGCGCTCTGCGCGACCATGCGCTGCGCGAGCAACATCGCGGACACGTCGGCCGGCGCGTTGCCGTCGGTGTCGGCGAGCCCGCCCTTGCGCCGCGGCGCGGGTTCGTCGGCATCGTCGTCGAGCACGCTGCGCACGTTCTGCCCGAGAGGATCGGGCGTATCGCCGCGCGGCGGCGTCTGCTTCGTTTCCAGCAAGGATCGGAACTGCTGCATATCGTCGGCCGACGGCACGCGCCGCGGCGCGGTGCGCGTCGCATCGCCGTCGCGCGCGCGCTGGGCTTCGCTGGATGATTCGCTACGCATGGTGCATTCCTCCCGCGGTGGTTCGCCGATACTGGGTCAATTCCTGCGCGCGCCCGTTTTCCGCACGCCGTTGCGCGCGTTCGAGTTCGCTGCGCCAGCGCTGCTTCTGCTGCTCCAGCGCATCGAGCTTGGCCTGCGCGGCGCGGAACACTTTCAACGCCTTCGCCACCTCGGCCTCGGCCTCGGCCACGCGCTGTTCGGCCTGCGCGACGCGCGCGGCCTGCTGCTCGATCTGCACGTCGAGCAGGAGAGTGCGCTGTTCGATGCGCGCGTATCCGCTCGGGCTGCACTCGCCGGCGTGGGTGACGTTGGCGAGATACTGCTGTTGCGTCGCACGCTGATCGCCCAGCTCGATGCGCTTGCGCAGCGCGGCGTCGCGTTCCGCACAGCGTTCGGCGAGTACCGCCTGCCGCGCCTGAGTTTCGCGCAACGCGCGTTCGCAGCGCAGCGTGCGCGTGGCGATCAAAGGTTCGAGCGGATAGCGGCGGCTCATGCGAGCACCTTGTCGAGTCCGGCGAGCGCGTCGCCGAACGATGTCAGCCGGTGTGCGTCCTGGCGCAGCAGCGCATTGATCACGCCGATGCGGTCAAGGGCGAAATCCGCGTCGGCGTCGCTGCCGCGCTTGTACTCGCCGAGCTGCACGAGCAATTCGATTTCCTGGTACTTCGCCAGATATTTGCGCAGCATGCCTGCGGCGCGCTGGTGTTCGGGCGTGGCGACGCGCGGCATCACGCGGCTGGCGCTGCTGAGAATATCGATCGCCGGATAGTGATAGGCCGCGGCGAGCTTCTTCGACAGCACGATGTGCCCGTCGAGAATCGAGCGCACCTCTTCGGCGATCGGATCGGAACCGTCGTCGTCTTCCATCAGCACGGTGTAGAGCGCGGTGATCGATCCGTGTTCGTTGTTGCCGGAGCGCTCGAACAGCTTCGGCAGCGCGGAAAATATCGACGGCGGATAGCCGAGCCGCGCGGGCGGTTCGCCGATGGCGAGGCCGACGTCGCGCAGCGCACGCGCGAATCGCGTGACCGAGTCCATCAGCAGCAGCACGCGCTTGCCGCGGTCGCGGAAATATTCGGCGATCGCGGTGCCGGTGTACGCGGCGCGGCTGCGCTCCAGCGCGGGCCGGTCCGAGGTGGCGACGATAAGCACACTGCGCGCGAGTCCTTCGGCACCGAGATTGTCGTGGATGAATTCGTTGACCTCGCGGCCGCGTTCGCCAACGAGCACGATCACGTTCACTTCGGCGTCGCCGCCGCGCGCGAGCATGCCGAGCAAGGTGCTCTTGCCGCCGCCGGCCAGCGCGAAGATGCCGACACGCTGGCCTTCGCCGAGGGTCAGCGCGGCGTCGATCGCGCGCACGCCGGAACCGAGCGGGCGCTCGATCAGCCGCCGCGTCAACGGATTCGGCGAGTCGCGATAGATCGGCACTTCGTCCGTACAAACCAGATCGCCCTTGTCGTCCATCGGCCGGCCGAGCGCATCGAGGATGCGGCCGAGCTGCGCGTCGCCCGCGGGCGTGGTCGCGCGGCGGCCGACGACGGTGACTTCGGTGTTCGGCGACAGGCCTTCGAGCGATCCGAGCGGTGTCAGCAGCGTGTGCTGCCGGGTCACGCCGACGACCTCGGCAAGCAGGCGCGAATGCGGCGAGATCAACTCGCAGACCTCGCCGATGCTCGCCTGGATGCCGGTGACGCGGATCAGCGTGCCGTAGGCTTCGGCGACGCGCCCGATCCGACGCACCGTGGTGCTCTGACGGATTGCGTCGCGCAGATGCGCATGTGCCGCGCCCGTTTCGATGCGCGCGTTCATGCGTGTTCCCGCGCGGCCTGCCGCAACGCCTCGGCGATCGCGGCGAGTTGTTCGTGCAGTCCCGCTTCGACCCAGCCCGATTCGGATTGCAGCACGCAGCCGGCCGGCGCGAGTGTCTCGTCGGCGACGACCTGGAATACGGCGATCTGCGGATGCTCCGCGCGCAGGCGTTCCAGATCGGCTTCGACGGCGGCGACCGCATCAGGCGCGACGCGGATCTGCACGGCCTGCTCGGCATGCACTTCGGCGAGCGCTGCATCGATCAGCGGCGGCAGCAGTTGGGCGACGTCGAGCCGCGGCGCGATGCGCGCGACGACGGCCAGCGCCAGTTCGACGATGCGTTCGCTCTCGTTCGCGAGCAGAGTGCGATTGGCCTGGTTCACGCGATCGAGTTCGTCGCTAAGTTCTGCGAGGCCGGCGCGGCGTCCCGCGGCGTGCCCATCGGCCAGGGCGGCCTCGCGCGCCGCCGCCGTTTCGCGCTCGATCTTGACGCGCGTGGCGTCGAGCAGCGCAAGCGCGGCATCGGCGCGTTCGAGCGATTCCCATGCGGCGCGCTTGATTACCGGCCCGCGGATCGCGAGCTTGAGGTCGCGCGCGTCGGTCACAGCGATATCAGCCATTGGCTACGCGCTCCTCGGTTTCGGCCGGCGCCTGGTCGGCGGCGGCGAGCAAGCCATCCAGGTGCGCCGCTGCGCGCGCGAAGTCCAACCGATGCGGCAGCGACGGAACCTTCTTCGGCGGCAGCGAAACTCGGATGCGCTCGGCACAGGCCGCATGCAACGCTCCGGCATGACCGATCAATTCGGCGTAGCCGTGCGCGAAAAAATATCTTTCCAGCGGTTTGTCGGCGACCAGCGCATCGGCGAAACCGGCGGGATAGGTATCGCCCGGCGGCTCGCTCAGCGCGAGCGCATAGCGCACTTCGCCGAGAACGCGCTTGAGGCGCAGCACCGCATCGCGCCTGACCGTGCCGCGGATCGATCCGGACAGCGCGAGCGCGGCGAGATCCAGGGCGGCTTCGTCCAAGGCCGGCCGCGGCCAGAACAACCACTCCGCGTGCGCCGGCATGTGCCAGAGCGGAACGGCAAACAGTTCTACGGCCGGGCCTTCCGCGAGCGCACGCGCGAGCATGCGCAAGCCGAGCGGCGAAGCGCGCATCTGCGCGATCAGCGCCGCGGACAATTCCGGCAGCCATTCGGCGTGCGCTTCCTGCAGCGCGAGCGAACGCAGGCGTGCGCAGTCGAAGGCGACGGCGGCTGACGCTTCAGTCACGGCGCGGCGTCCTCGCCTGCGCGAGCAGCGGCAGCCAGCGCTCGCGCGACCACCATGCGCAGGCCATGAACAGGCCGGCGAGCACGAGGCCGATGAGGAACGGCTCATAGCGCCGCAGCATCTTCGGCACCATGACCAGTGCCGCGGAGTGCGAAGCGTCCGTGCGCGGCACGCTCGAAGGCGCGTCGACGCCAGTGGTGAAGAAAGTGACGGTGATCTTGTTGGCGTCGTCGAGTCCCTCGACGCTGTCTTTGACGATCGCCTTGATCTTGGTTTCGTAGTCGAGCACCGGCGAACCCGGCCGCGCGGTGATCACGACCGAAGCCGAAGCGGACTTCGGATTCGGATCGAGCGCATCGTGCTGCGGCAGCGCGATATGCACGCGCGCGGCGATGACGCCGTCGAGCGTCGCGATCGTGTGCTCCAGTTCCTGCGATAGCGCGTACAGATAGCGTGCGCGCTCTTCCAGCGGCGAGGAGACGAAACCCTCCTTCTTGAACACCGTGCCGAGCGAGTCGAAGCTCGGCCGCGGCAGTCCCTGCGCGCGCAGCAGCTCGACGGCCTGCGGGAAATCGTCGCGCTCGACCAGCACCTTCCAGCCTTTCTTGTTGTCGGAAAGTTCCTTGTCCGCATCGATGTTCGCCGCGAGCAGCGCGCCTTCGACCTGATTGGCCTGGCGCTCGTCGAGTTCGGCGAACAGCACCGCGCGGCTGCAGCCGGCGACGAGAAAGACACACGCGATCAACAACCAGCGCATACGCATGGCAAGCCTCTCTAGGCGGGTTACGACTGCTGGCGGAACAACTGCTGCACGCCGTCCGACGAGCGGTTGGCGACGTTGGCGGTGAGTTCGCAGTGGAACATGAACTCGTGGCAGCGCACGGTCATCATGAGCATGTCGCCGGGGCTCATGTCCTTGGTCGCGCTGATGCCGGCGTTGTCGCCCAATCCGGCGGCGCGGCCGTTGAGCGCGTTGAGCGTGTTGAGCACGGCGCGGAATCCTTCCGACTCCTGCGCCTGCGACGGCGCGGCGACCTTGGCCGGGTCCTGCATTTCCACCGTCTGCCCTGCACGCGCGTAGGCATTCTGGAACTGCGCGATGTCGAACACCGTGCGGCTCTGCGCCGGCGACGCGGTGCTGCCGGCGGCGCCGAGCAGCGCCGTCAAATCCACTGTAGTGACTTCACCGATCATGACTGTCTCCTGTAAAAACGTTCGCGACCTGCGCCCGCCGCGCGAGTACGCGCGGCGACGAGCGAAGCGGATTTGCGCTTATTCCTTCTTGCCGAGCGTTTCCAGCGCCTGGCCGACCGAGTTGTTCGCCGTCGACGCGTTGTTGGCGAGGAACTGCATCTTCAAGCTCTCCGCGGTCAGCACAGTCATCGTCGACGGCTGGTCGCCGCCGTTGGAAAGCTCCTGCGACAGCTCGGTCACGCGCGACGCCTGCTGATCGAGCGCGTTGCCCCAGGCCCGCGCCATCGCCTCGAACCAGCTCTTCGCCTCTTCCGAGTCGACGGGCCTGCGTCCCGGTGCGAGCGAGCTGCTCGGCTGTTGCGTGCTGCCGGTGCCGCTCATATGCGAGGTGGAGGTGGAAGTGGTGTTGTTGATTGCCATGTCGTTCTCCTGCCGTTGAAAACGTAATGAAAGGATCCGCGCAACCCCATCCGAAAGGTTTGCGGCCTGCAGCGAATTCGAAACCGCTTCGAACCCGTTGCGACGAACCGGCTGCCTGCGCATCCGATTCGTACCGGGCCGTCCCTGGCCCGCGGGCACTGCGCATCGTGCGCAGTGCCCGTCTCGAACTAGCCGTTCTTGATGTTGTCCAGCCTGGCCAGATGTTTCACCGCGTTGCCGGTATCGACGATCACGTCCTGGCCGTCGATCGCCTGCAGCTTCGCCCCGCCGGGCAACGTCGCGCCGATGTAGTAGCGCGAGCCGTCCTTGGTCACGATGTACGGGTCTTTGCCGCCGACCACTTCGGAAATCAGCTTGGTGTCGTCGACCGGCTTGCTCGGCGGCGCGGGCGGCGCATCGGTGTTGAGCGTGACCACTTTCTTCAGTCCGGCGATCTCGTGCATCGCGCGCGATTCGATCACCTTCTGCAGCTTGGCCTGATCGCCGAAATGCCCGCGCACTTCGACCTGCCCTTCGGTGAGATAACGCCCTTCCGCCGGCAGTCCCGAAAGACGCAGCACGTCGACGACGTCCTGGGCGATGTTGCTGCCGCTGCGCAGATCGATGTCGGCCGCGGCCGGACTCGCACCAAGCACCTCGCGCAGCTTTTCCGCCTGCGCCGGCTCGGCCACGATGCCGCTGACGCGCACGCGTCCGCGGTCGCCGCCGACGCGCACTTCGGGCAGTTCGGACGCGCGCACGATGCGCTCGGCCATTTCCTGGCGTGCGGCCAGAGTCGGTGCCGCGGGCCGCAGCCACTGCGCGGAGATCGCGCAAGTGACCACACCGGCGACTGCGATCGCGGCACCGATCGCGAGACGCCGCCGATGCCGCGCCGTAGGCAGAGCCGGGTTGTCCGCACCGGCGCCTTCCGCTGCGGTCGATACCGCTTCGCGGATGCGCGCCCATTCTTCTTCGTTGGATGCCAGGCCCAACGCGAACGCGGCCGAACCGATTTCGACCACCTCGAACGGCGCGATGCGCACCGGTTCGCCCGGCGAAATCTCGCGGCCGCCGGCACGCACCGTCGCTTCGACTGCGCGCAGCCCGATATCCGAGCCGATCACGCTGACGATGCAGTGATGCGTCTGCACGGCCGCGTCGGCGAGGATCAGATCGCAGTCGTCGCCGCCGCCGATGACGACCACGTCGCCCGGACCGCAACGGCGTTCCGCGCCCGCATGCACGCCGCGAATGAGGCGCAGGGCGAGAGCCGGTTCGGTGTCGTCTGTCTTGCGCTGTTTGGGTCGTTGTATTTGCATATTTTCCATCCTGTTCCGCTCACGGCGGATCATTCGGCAACAGTGGAAACGCGTTTGTCCTTGTGGCGAATTTCCTCAGGCCTTCCCTGGCGGAGGAACCGGCGTCGCCGCCGGAACCGGCGGCGGATTTGCCGGCGGTGGATCGGCGCGATGGTGCTGCTCTCTTTCATCTTCGGCGTCGAGCCCTTCGACGCTCACGCCCGGCTGGGTCGCGCCGGGCGTCTGCCCGCTGATGCGATTGAGCGCGACCAGGCGTGGGCTGATCAGGAACAGGCGTTCTTTGCGGCTGCGTTCCTTCACCGTGTGCTTGAACGCATTGCCGAGCACGGGAATGTCGCCGAGCAGCGGAATCTTGCTGATCTGCACGTCGCTCGAATCCTTGACCAGTCCGCCGAGCAGCAAGCTGTCGCCGGCGTTGATGATGGTCTGCGTGTTCACCGCGGTGCGCGTGATCGTCGGATAGTTGGAGACCTGCGGAATGAATCCGCCGTTCGACACGGACTGAAAGCTCACGTCGCCATCTTCGATGTTCATCACCAGACGGATACGGTCGTGGTTGAACTCGGTGATGATGTGCGGCGTCACGCGCAGCACGGTGCCGGCGATGACGTTGAACAGATCGACTTCGTAAGCGCCGTTGACCGGCACGTACAGGGTCTGCGTATTCTCGATCACCGCCTCGACGTCGTTGAGCGTCATCACCTGCGGATGCGAAACGACGTTGGTGATGCCGCGCTGTCCGAGCGCGTTGATGCGCGCGATGAACTTGCCCGAGTCGCCGACGATCGCGCCGATCTGCAAGCCGGGCAGCTTCTCCGGAAGATTGGTGATGCTGTTGAGCCCGAGCGCCTGGGTGAGCTGGTTCTGGAACGCCGTCGTGCCCATGTCGGTGCCGAACTGAATCGCGGTGCGGCCGTTCTGCCAGCGCCAGTCGACGCCGAGATCGAGCAGCTTCTGCTTGTCGACGTCGATGATCGTCGCTTCGATCTCGACGATGCGCGGCTCGACGTCGAGCTCCTTGATCAGCGAGGCGTACAGCGGCATCGTGTCGGGTGCGTCGCGCACGATTACGGCATTGCGATACGGATCGGCGACGATGCGCGCGTCGCGTCCCTTGCCGGGCTGGCTCGACTCGACCGCGGTGGCGATCGGCACGCCGTTCGGGTAGTTGCCCGCTTCGGCGTAACCCTGCTGCGCAGACGGCGGCGCGAGCGGCGGCGGCAGCCCGTTGCGATCGGTCCCCGCCCTTCCGCCGTCGTTGCCGACGCCGGCGAGGCCGGTGCCCTTGAGGCGCGTCGCCGTGGCGCGCAGCACCTGATCGTGAGGTGCGGCGAAATTCGCCGAGCCCTGGTTCGGGTACATGAGCTGGCGCAGTATGGTCGCCACGCCGGGCACGTTGATGACGTGATTGCCGACCGTCATATTGGTGTCGGCGGCCATCGCGTACTGCAGAGTGAACAGGCGGAACGAGGCCGGCGCGGCGGTGTTCTCCTGGCGCAGCGTGGCGGTGAGCTCCTGCGCCTGGTCGATAAAGCGCGGCGTGCCCGACACCACGATCAAGCCGGTGTCTACGCGCGCGCTGAACGAGTTGTTGCTGTCGCCGAGACGCATTTCCTGGAAGGCGCGCACGAAATCCTGCGTCTTCATCGGCGGCACGGCGAAGTAGCGCGTGATGCGTTCGGACAATTTGTAAATGTATACCGCACCGCCGTCGTAATAGGCGGTGAGCTGGTTCGACGCGGCGATGCTGCGAAACACCAACTCCGGCGTACCGGCGCGCGGTCCGTTCAAAGTGCCGCCCTGATTGGCGACGAGCGGACTGACGACGGCTTGCAAGTTCTGTTCGGCGAAGAAGCGCTCGAGAAAATCCTTGAGCGGTTCGTCCTTCAAATCGTAACTGACCTGCTCGCGCTGGAACGGGATCGTCGCCGCCGCTGCGCTGCCGGCAAAGCCCACCGCCGAAAGCAACAGCCACGCCAGCAGCCACCAGCGCACGCAGAATTTCTTCTTCCCCAAAAACTCAACCATATGGACCGTCCTTTCCTCTTTGCTGAGAGTTCTGTTTTCCTCACGCACTCAACTGTCCGATCGGTTCGAGCTTGATGTCCGACACCAGCTCCTGGAACGACAATACGGGCAGTTCGAAATATTCGATTTCGATCAACTTGCGCAGGTGCCGGCGCACATCCAGCGAGGACAGCAGCACCATTCCTTCAAAGCCGCCTTCGCGATTGCGCCATTGGCCGATCTCGCCGAGGATGCGCGCGGCAAGCTCCGGATCGATCGCGAGCTGCGTGCCGGCGCTGCTGACGCGCACCGACTGGCGCAGCTTGTCTTCGAGTTCGGGATGCGCGACCAGCACTTTCAGCGAACGGCTGTCCGCGGCGTAGCGGTCGGAGATGTGCCGGCGCATGGCGACACGCACGCTTTCGGTCAGCAGCACGACGTCTTTCTCGCGGCCGCCAGCCTCGGTGATCGCCTCGAACACGTCGCGCAGATTGCGGATCGAGACATTCTCGTCGACCAGCCGGCGCAGCACTTCGGACACGCGCTGCGGCGCGACCACGCGCAACAGTTCCTTGACCAGATCGGGATAGTCGCGGCCCATGCGGTTGAACAGGTTCGACGCCTCTTGTATGCCGATGAACAGGCCGAGATGCCGGCGCAATGCAAGCTCGGCATGCAGGGCGAGCAGATCGAGCGGTTCGAGCGCGGCCGCGCCGTCGTCGGCTGCCGCTGCATGATCCGACCAATGCCCTTCGAGCGGCGGCAGGAAGCGCGCGGCGACGACGAGATCGTTCTTGCTCGCCGCCGCCGCGGCGAACGCACCGCGGCGGAAATGCAGATCGGTGCGCAGCACGCCGCTCATGATCAGCACGCCATGTGCATAGAGGCGATACGCACCGGGCGGCATCGCGCCGACCGGACGCACCACTGGAGCGGGCAGCGGCACGCCGAAGTCTTCGCGCATGCGCTGCGCCAGCCGCGCGAACTGCTCGCGCACGCGCGGCAGGCCAAGCGCAGCGGCGGTGCTGCTTTCGAGTTCGAGCAGCAAGCCAGGCAGCAGCGGCAGTTCGCTTTCGTCGCGCGCACCTGCGCGCGCATCCGCCGTGGCCGTCTCCTCGGGCAGACGCAGCAGGCGGCGCACGAAGCCGACCCGGTCGCGCACGCGCCAAGCCGTGAACGCGAGCAAGGCGACCGCGAGCAACAGAAACACGAACTTGGGAAAGCCGGGCACGAGCATCAGCATCAACGCGACCACGCCCGCGATCAGCGCGACGCGCGGCTCGCTCGAAATCTGCCGCGCGATGGCTTCGCCGAGATGGCGGTCGCGGTCGTCGCTCGCCGTACGCGTCACGATGAGGCCGGCGGAAATCGAGGCGAGCAGCGCGGGAATCTGCGAGACCAGTCCGTCGCCGATGGTCAGAATGCTGTAGGTGTGCACCGCATCGCCAAGCGGCATGCCGAGTTGCATCACGCCGACCGCCAGACCGCCGAGCAGGTTGATGATGATGATGACGATGCCGGCGACGGCGTCGCCTTTGACGAACTTCATCGCGCCGTCGAGACTGCCGTGCAACTGGCTTTCGGTTTCGAGCAGACGGCGGCGGCGGCGCGCTTCGTCCTTGTCGATCAGGCCGGAGCGCAGATCGGAGTCGATCGAGAGCTGCTTGCCCGGCATCGCATCGAGAGTGAAGCGCGCGGCGACTTCGGCGACGCGTTCGGCGCCCTTCGCCACGACGATGAACTGCACCACCGTGATGATGAGGAAGACGACGATGCCGACGACGAGGTTGCCGCCGACGACGAGATTGCCGAAGGTGTTGATGATGTGGCCGGCGTCGGCGTTGAGCAGAATGATGCGCGTGATGCCGATCGACAGCGACAGCCGGAACAGCGTCGTGATCAGCAAGACGCTCGGAAAACTGGCGAACGCGACGGGCGAAGGAATGTAGATCGCGAGGAGCAGCAAGCCCACGCCGATCAGGATGTTCACCGCAACGAGCGTATCGATCAGCGCCAGCGGCAGCGGCAAGATCATCAGCGCGACGACCGAGACGACGCCGAAGGCGAGCACGATGTCGCTGTAACCGCGTCCGCGCGGCTCGACCGTCGAATGAACTTCGGAAGCCGGCGTCACGATCGTCGGCTCCATGCAGAGCCGATCGTTTCACGAACATCGCGTGCGCCGCATAGCGCTTGGGCAATGCGACTGCCGCGTTCGTTTAAAACAACATCAGACAACAGAGAAACTAGGGGCGAGGTTCACTAGCTCTTCCTCCACAGCCAATGCCGTGTTCACGGAATAATTCCGCGCCCACGCCCCTGTCCCTATTTGTTCAGCCTACCCAACTAATCCACCGCTAGGCAAGCAACTTCGACAACAAAAATTTTCGTCGCGGAGTCTAAACGTCAAAGTGTTTGCGCGAAGTTAAGCTTCGCTTACAGCTGTGTGTCACTCGCTTGTGCGTCACTCGCGCGCGGCTCGGTGGGCCACTGCGCAAGCGTGCTCATCGACGTCGCACATACACCGATCACCAAGGTCTGCCGCTCCGTTTCCAACAGCACGATGCGCTCGCGCGGCCCCACTGCGAGCACGCTGCGTATGCGCAACGCATCGCCACCGCTGACGCCCGCGTAGCGCCGTTTGATCCACCACAGTGCGGCGACGCCGGCGGCGATAACGATGAGCAGCGGAGTGATCAATGACAGCACGTCCATCGAAAAAGACGGCGGCGCATTCGCCGGCTCCTGCGCGAACGCACTCAACGAATAAGACAAAAACAATAAGCATGACAAAACGAAAATGCGGCGGATCGGATTGCGCATGAAGACTCCTCGTCGTTTGCCAAATATGTGCCGCCTACGCGGCGCGTATCATGAAAATAGTTTCACGTTGCGCGCGAAAAACAATGCGCGCTTTGTGATGCTCGTCGCAAATATTTCTTTCGCGATAAAACCAAATCGAAGCATGCCTTACCAAAAAATAACACTTCCGGTGTTGCACTCTGAGTAGACTCCGCCCCTCTCGGTGCAGCATGGCAAGCATGACATCGAACGCGAACACACGGACTGTCACCCCTGCGCGCAAGCCTGCCACTCGTCGCGAGCGCACGAGTCACTCGCTTCCTTCGGCGCAAGCGCTGCTCGATGCCGTGCCACTTCCGTGTGCAGTGTTCGCAGAGGCCGACGGCGAACTGCAAATGCACAACGCGGCCTTCGCCGCGGAATTCCCCAACCTCGATCGACACACCACGCGCAGCGAGTTCCTGCGCCAATTCGAAGACGCGCCCGAGCTGCAGGCCGGCAACGAGGAAGTCGAAGCGTTTCACGCGGAGTCGCGGCGCTGGTATGCGCTACGCAGCGTCCGCTTCGCCGCGGCGGATCATGCGGCCGAGCTTCTTACCGTGGCGAACGTCAGTGCCCGTAACGAAACCTTGCGCCGGCACAAGACCCAGGCCGAGCGCTTGCTGTTCACTTCGCGAGTGATGAGCGTCGGCGAGATGACGACGACGCTCGCGCACGAACTCAATCAGCCGCTCGCGGCGATCGTCAACTATCTCAACGTCGCCCTGCGCCTGATCGGCCGCGAGTCCCCCGACCTTTCGCGCAGCGGTGAAGCGCTCATGCTCGCACGCGAGCAGGCCGCGCATGCAAGCGCCGTGATCGCGCGGCTGCGCGAGTTCGTGCGCGCGCGCGAGCCGAAGCGCAGCGCACTCGCCCTGAGCGACCTGGTCGCCACGGTCATGCAGTTGCTCAAGCTCGAAGCGGAGAAGCAGCGCGTGCGCGTCGCCACCGAGCTGCCCGCTTCGCTGCCGCCCGTGTTCGCCGATCGGGTCATGCTCGAACAGGTGCTGCTCAATCTGGTGAAGAACGCGATCGAGGCGATGCGCGACAGCGACCCGAAACACCGCGAAGTGCGCATCGGCGCGCGCATCAATCTCGACGAGCAGATCGAGCTGCGCGTCAGCGACCGGGGCTGCGGCCTGTCCGCGGCGGAAGCGCAACAGTTGTTCACGCCGTTCTACACGACGAAGAGCGACGGGCTCGGCATCGGCCTCGCCATCTGCCGCTCGATCGTCGAGTACCACGAAGGCCGTCTGTATTTCGAAGACAATCCGAAGGGCGGCAGCGTGTTCGTCGTCACCCTGCCGCAGGCGCGCGCGGAGGCGGCCGCATGAGCACCGCGGCAACTTGCGTGCATCTGGTCGACGACAACGAACCGTTCCGCCGTTCGACCGCATGGCTGCTCGAGACCGCGGGCTTCCGCGTACATGCCTACGCGAGCGCGCCCGAATTTCTCGGCGCGGCTACGGCCGCCGCACGCGCGCCGCTGATCGGATGCCTGGTCAGCGACGTGCGCATGCCCGAGATGAGCGGCATCGAACTGCAGGAGGAAATGCAGCGCCTCGGCGTGCGCATGCCCCTGATCTTCGTCACTGCGCACGGCGACGTTCCGCTCGCCGTCGAGGCGATGCGCCGCGGCGCCAGCGATTTCATCGAAAAGCCATTCGACAGCGATACCCTCATCGGCGCCGTGCAGCGTGCGCTCGCCGCGGCACCCGCGGACGACGACGACGGCGAGGCGCGCAAGAAACTGGCGAAACTCACGCCGCGCGAACGCGAGGTGATGGAGTACGTCATCGCCGGAAAATTCAACAAGGTCATCGCCGACATCTTGAACATCAGCGTGAAAACGGTGGAACTTCACCGCGCCAACATGATGGGCAAGCTCGGCGTGCACAACGTCCAGGAACTGGTCAGGCTGGCAATGAGAACGCGATGACGGCACACGCAAGCCAAACGCATCCCTCTCCGCACGACGCGGCAGCGGCGCGCACGCCGCAATCGCTGCGCGGGCGCCTGCCGAAACTCGACGGCGCCCGCGCACAACTCGCACGCAAGCTGTTCGACGCCGCCCGCGTGTTCACGGCGAAGAACGGCGTGCGCCTCAGCGTCGCCGCGCCCGGTCCGCTGCCGCGCGAACTCGTCGAATGCGAGGCGGGCAGCGAGCGCGTTCTCCTCGCCTTCGCCCGCGACGAGATACTCGACCCGTGCGCCGGCGGCGCCTGGAACGACTATCAAGGATTCGGCCGCTGCGTCGCATGGACGCTCGCGCACGAACGCTTGCTGCATGCTTTGTCCGACTTGCTCGGCCAGTCGTTGCTGCCGCGGAAACTGCTGGTCGCCGGCAATCCGACCGCGGGCGTGGTCTGGCTCGGCCTGCGCGCAACAGTGCAGGATGCGGAATCCATCGGCGTCGTCGCACTGTCGTCGGGCCTCGCGCATGCGCTCGCCGAAACCCTGCGCACACGCGCCGCGCAGTCCGCTGCGACCGCGCGGCCCGACGCCGGCCTGCTGCGCGAGCGCCTGCTGCTGACTGCACCGGGTCCGCGTTTGCGCAGGTCGGATATCGCCGACCTCGTTGCGGGCGACGTCATCGTGCTCGGAACGAAAACCGGCGTCCTCGCCGATCTGCGTCTGCGCAGAACATCGCATCGTCTCACTCAATGGCCGGCGACCTGGCGGGACGGCCGCGTACACGTCAATGGCCCCGCCACCACCGGCAACGCAAGGAGCTACCCCGTGAACGACACCGCCAGCGACATCCACAACACTGCTGCCACCGCCGCAAATGCGCAAGCGCAGATTCCCGTCGCACTCGAGTTCGAACTCGGCGCCGTCGATTCGAGCCTGCGCGATCTCGCCCGCATCGAACCGGGCTATGTGTTCGACCTGCCGCTGACGCTCGACCACGCCGCAGTGACCATCCGCAGCGCGGGCAAGCGCATCGGCCGCGGCGAACTGGTTGCCGTTGGCGATACGCTCGGCGTGCGTCTGACCGAGTGGATCGCCGACGGAGGCTGAGCGCGATGGATCTCACCAGCTTCAGTCCCGCCCTGATCATCGCGACAGTGGTGGGCCTCGCGCTCGCCCCGTTCGTCGCCGTGATGGTCACTTCGTTCACCAAGATCGTCGTTGTGCTCAGTCTGCTGCGCAATGCGCTCGGCCTGCAGCAGACGCCGCCAAACGTGGTGATCAACGGCCTCGCCATCGTGCTGTCGGTGTACGTGATGAACGCGGTGATGATGTCGAGCTACGACTCGATCAACGCGCGGCTGCAGCAGAACCCGAACCGCAGCATGGACGTGAACCGCATGGTCGAAATGGCCGACGCCGGCAAGGAACCGCTGCGCGCCTTCCTGCTCAAGCATTCGAGCGAATCCGAGCGGCAGTTCTTCCTGCGCAGCGCGCAGCGGCTGTTGCCGGCGGACAAGCAGGCCAGCGTGACCGACACCGACTATCTCGTCGTCGTACCGTCGTTCACCGTGAGCGAGCTGACCGCGTCGTTCAAGATCGGCTTCCTGATTTTTCTGCCTTTCCTCGTCATCGACTTGATCGTGTCGAACATCCTGCTTGCGCTCGGCATGATGATGCTGTCGCCGACGACGGTATCGCTGCCGTTCAAGCTGCTGCTGTTCGTCTTCCTCGACGGCTGGGCCAAGCTCGTGCACGGCCTCGTGCTGACCTATACCTGAGAGCCGCGATGAACGCCGACATCATCCGCCTGACTCAGGATGCGTTGTGGCTGGTGCTGATCCTGTCCGCGCCGGCGATCGTCGCCGCGTCGATCGTCGGTCTGACGATCGCGTTCCTGCAGGCGGCGACGCAGTTGCAGGAGCAGACCTTCAGCTATACGATGAAATTCTTCGCCATCGTGGTCACTCTGTTCGTCACCGCCGCGATGCTCGGCGGCA
This sequence comes from Rudaea sp. 3F27F6, assembly GCF_005503555.1. Lineage (GTDB taxonomy): Bacteria > Pseudomonadota > Gammaproteobacteria > Xanthomonadales > Rhodanobacteraceae > Rudaea. The sequence goes on along the minus strand of NZ_SCNG01000005.1, from coordinate 39,407 downwards.
CGCTGTACACCTTCTCGGAACGGCTGTTCACCCAATTTCCGTCGATGGTGCGCTGATGGCCTTCTTCACGCCGCAGCTTTTCGGTGACCAGGTCGTCGGCGTCGCGCTCACCTTGCCGCGCATTGCCGCGGCGTTTCTCATGCTGCCGCTGCTCACCGGCGAAAACATGCCGGCACTCGTGCGCAACAGTTTCTTCGTCAGCCTCGCCCTCGTCGTGTTTCCGCTCGCCTCTGCAGCTGCGCCGCTCAGCGCGGGTCTGAACAGCCCGTGGCCGCTCGTCATCGTCAAGGAAATTTTTATCGGCATCGCGATCGGCTTCAGTTTCGGCGCGGTGTTTTGGGCGATCGGCAGCGCGGGCAACTTCATCGATGCGAAGGTCGGCTCGACCATCGCGAGCGTGGTCGATCCTCTCGCCGGTCATCAGACCTCGCTGACCGGCGCGTTCCTGAGCCAGTTGGCCGCGTGGCTGTTCATGACCAGCGGCGCCTTCATGGTCTTTCTCGACCTGCTGCTGTCGAGCTACGCCATCTGGCCGGTCAGCGCCTTCCTGCCGCAGTTGAAACCGCCGGCCGCCGATTTCTTCATCGGCCAATTCAGCTACCAGATGACCACCGCGCTGCTGCTGGCCTCGCCGGCGCTCGTGGTCATGTCGCTCGTCGATCTTTCGCTCGGCTTGGTCAACCGCTATGCGCAGCAGCTCAATGTGTTCACCCTGACCATGCCGATCAAGGCGTGGCTCGGCACCTGGATCGTGCTACTGATGCTCGGCGTCTTTCTCGAAGTCGTGCTGCGCAAGCTGTTCGAAAACAAGACCCTGCTGACGACCTTGCGCGCTTTGTTCTGACGGCGGCGAGAGCGGAAGAAGGATCACGATCACGAAACCCGGAGATCGCGGAAAACACGGAGAAGAGCAGATCAAATTTTTGCCTTCTTCGAATTCGCCGCGTTTGAGTCTTGCGATCTTGCTTTTGAGGCTCGGCAACGTGCCGACTAACCGCGCGCGCTGCGCACGCTCTCGGCCCAGCGCAGCACCTCGGCCACCGCCTCGAAAAATTCCGCGGTGATGAAATCCTCGATCTCGATGTTTTCGTGCAGGCCGCGCGCGAGCGGCACGTTCTGCATGATCGGCACGCCGGCCTCCTCGGCTTCCTTGCGGATCAGCTCGGCCTCGTAATCCTCGCCTTTCGCCGCGACGATCGGCAGATCGGTTTCGCCGGGCTCGTAGATCAGGGCGACGGCGATATGGGTCGGATTGGTCACGACCACGCTCGACTTGCGCACCGCGGCCAGCATATTGCGCTGCGCCCATTCCTGATGCAGTTGGCGGCGGCGGCCCTTGATGTACGGATCGCCTTCGGTGTCCTTGAGCTCCTGGCGGATATCGCGCCGGCTCATGCGCAGTTTGCGCACGTAGGCGAAGCGCTGGTAGAACGCATCGACCGCGGAAACGAAGAAGAAGATGAAGGCGACCCAGATGCCGATGCGCAGCATGCCCTGCCAGTGCGCCGCAGCGACGGCCGCGGGCTGGCCGAACGGCAGCATGAGGAACTGATTCATCATCGAGAACACGACCCAGACGAGGATGCCGAACAGCGCGCCCGTCTTCACGATCGACTTGACCAGCTCGACCAGATTTTCCTGCGAGAAGATTTTCTTCACGCCTTCGGCCGGATTCAAACGCGACACCATGGGCTTCAAGCGCTGAAAGGCCATGATCGGCCCGACCTGGAGGAACTCGACCAGCACGCCGACGCCGCATGCGGCGAGCAAGAGTGGCGCGCAAATCCACAACAAGGTGCTCAGCGCTTCGATGAAGGTGGCGTGCAGGGCCATGTCCGTGGGCCGGCTCACCGCGGAGAAGACCTGCGCGAACAAGGCCTGCAGGCGCGCGACGACGTAGGGCATCAACAGCCAGAACATCAGCAGCCACGCGAGCACGAGCACCGTGGAGGTCAGCTCCCGGCTCTTGTGCACGTCGCCTTCCTTGCGCGCATCCTTGATGCGCTTGGCGGTCGGCTTTTCGGTCTTGTCGCCGCCGTCGTTCTTTTGCTTGCTCATGGCATCCGCCGCAGCCCGCTCGGCCGTATTCTAGACATGCTCCGGGTTAAGAATTTGCCGCGCCGGCGCGCAGCGGGCATCTAGGGTCGGTCCTAGGTGTCTCCAATCTGTAAAACGCCTAGAATCGTCGCCGTGAAAATCCAGGCCGACAATCTGCATCTGCAAGCCCTGCTGCACGCCAACGATGCGGCGAGCCTGGATGCGCTTGCGCGCGAGATTCCCGCGCTGGCCGAACAGGCCTCGACCGGCCGCGACGGCGCCGGCCACCGCGATCCGGGCGAAGACGTGCTCGCGCTCGATGCGTGGAACGGCGCATCGTCGCGCGATCTTGCCGCGACCTTGCCGGCATCGCCGACGACCTTCGACGCGGCCGGCCTGGACAGCCTCGCCGAATACATTCTGGCGCCGCTCGCCTGAGCGCGTTGCCATGAGCGCGGGCCCGTTCGATGCGGCAAGTCTGCGCGGCACCGCAGCGCGTCTGGCCGCCGCGCTGATCCACAACGACAACGCAGAATTCCGCCTCGCCCTGCTGAAGCGCGTCGCACGCCGCCTCGGCGACGACGACGGCTATCCGGCGTTTCTCAAGCTGATCCTGATCGTCGCCGAATCCGATTCCGACGAAGCCAAGCGCGCGGTCGCCGCGACCTTCGCGACCGCGCTCAAGCGGGCCGATCTGCCGGCCGGCCAGCTCACTTCGTGGGGCGCGGGCCGGCTGCGTCCGGCGGCGCTGCCGTCCGGCGTGAGTCTCGACAGCAGCTTCTTCGGCGCCGCGCCGAAGCGCGCGTTCGGGCCGATCGAATACCTGACCGCATGGTCGTGCCAGCGTACCCAGCGCGGCATGCTGAGCGACGAGACCTACGCCGGTGCGCTCGAACGCCTCGTCAGCCTCGTCGATTTCGACGCCGAAGCCGCCCGCCTCTACCCGGACAAGCTCGAAGCCGACACGCGCAGCGAACTCGAAGGCGCCTATACGCGCGCAACGCGCCAGCGCCTGACCGCGATCGCCACGGCGTGGAAGAGCAAGCAAACGCCCGAACGCGTCGCCGCCGCGGCGATTTCCGCTCCGAGCGATGTGGCGCCGCCGCCGTTCCCGCACGGCTGGCTGATCCGCGACCTCTAGGCATCGGGTTTTCCCTAGGTAGGGAACGCCCTAGTTACGCCTCCGCGACCGCATCGGTAACTTACTTCGCCAGCTAGCGGTGGAATTCAGTCGCCCCCCGCTGCAACCAGATCTTCCAGTGCGGCGAACGTCTACATACTTTGAAGGAGCAGTGCTATGAGTATCGGTGGCGGTGGCGGTCTATTCGGCGAAATCGGCAGCATCATCGGCGGCGTGATCGGCGGTCCGATCGGTTCCATGATCGGCCAGATGCTCGGTCAGCTCGTTTCCCAGGTGGCGAACGAAGCCATTCAACAGGCCGGCCAGCAAATGCAGCTCGGCCAGCAGGCGATCAGCGACGCGCAGCAGTCCTTCAACGATGCCTATAACGGCAGCTCGGGTCCGCTCGGCGGCGGTCAGAGCACGAACGATCTGCTCAAGGAGATCATCGATATGCTGCAGCAGAACGGTGGCGGCAGTGGCGGCGGCAGCGGCGGTTCTTCCGCAGCCGATGTCGGCAACCTGCAACGTCAGGTCGACGATCTGAGCAACCAGTTCCAGCAGTTCTTCCAGCAGGCGATGAAGGACCTCAAGGACATCCAGGACAGCCAGGACAACGGCACCGGCAACAGCAAGGCCAGCGGCAAGGCCGGCCTCAGCGGCGGCGGCGACTGGTTCAGCGCCCTGGCGCGTGCGCTCGGCAAGGGCCTGCAGTCCGAGGCCGACGCGGTCAAAGATCTGTCCGACAAGCTCTGCGACGCGGCCCAGCAGCATTCGCAGGATGTCATGGACACCAGCGACAGCGGCAAGGCGCAGGCGTCCGCGGACCAGGACAAGATCATGGAACTGCAGACTCAGCTGACCGCCGAGTCGATGCGCCTGAGCTACATGACCAACGGCATCCACAGCGCGATCACGCAGATCGGCCAGTCGTTGTCCAACCTCGGCCAGACGCACTGATAGGTAACAACCTCTTAACCCGAAACGAGCCAAGATTGCCCCCGCAGGGGCAATCTTGGTTTTTTCGCTCATGACGATGCCCAAACTCCAAGTCCGCAGAGTCGCATCGCGTCTGCCCGGCCTAAGTCTCGCCGCGGCGGCGCTGTTCGCGCCCTTGCAATACGCGGCGGCGCAGATCACGGTCGCCGGGCCGATGAATTTCGACCTGATGTCCAGCCATCTGCAAGCCGTGCAGATGCAGTCGTCGATCATCTCGACCAGCCGCATCCTGCAGCAGCAGAACGACTATCACAAATCCACGCTGCGCCCGTCGCGCGCACTGCCGTCGCGCGCCGGCGCAGGCTACGCGACGGCGCCGCCGCCGGTCGCCTCCGCCGCCGCGCCCGTGTTGCTGATCGGGCACGACCCGGGCGTGTCGAAAGAAATGCGCGGCGAGGTGTACTCGAACATCGCCAACGCCGCGGGCGCCGACACCGCGCGCAAGATCGACCAGACTCTCGGCGACATCCAGGGAACCTTCGCGCGCGCGGTCTCGCCGTACGGTTTGCACAACGACGATTTCGCCGACGTGATGGCCGCCTATCTCGTCGTGATGTGGATGTCGGCGAACGAGCGCACGGCGTTGCCTCCGGTCTCCAACGTGCAGGCGGTGCGTGCGCAAATGCACCAGCTCTATGCGACAGGCAACGCGCAGCCGCCGGCCGATTCGCACCACCGGCAACTGGTCGCCGAGGCGCTGATGTACGAGACCTGCCTGGCGATCGGCACGCGCGAAAGCGGCAATGTGCAGGCGATCCGCAATCTGGCCGACACGAGTCAACGCAAGCTCGCGCGAAGCGGTTTCGACATGCGCCATCTCGCCTTGACCGACGCGGGCCTGATCGCGAACTCGCGCTGACGGGCTCGCCCGCATGGACTTGTCCGATGACTTTCCCGGTGCGCTGCTGCTGCGCAGCCGCCGCCTGTCGTTGCGCGGCCTGCGCTACGGCGACATCAACACCGTGCAGGCCTTGAACGGCGATCCGCGCGTCGCGCGCTGGCTGCTCGAACCGTGCCATCAGGGATTCTTTCAAGTTGCCGCGATGATCGCGGAATCCAACCGCCTCTATCGCGAGCGGCCCGGACTCGGCGTCTGGCACGCGAGCGACGACGCAGGCCGCTTCGTCGGACTGTATTCGCTTATGCCGATCGAAGGCTCCGACGAGATCGAGATCGGCGCGCGGCTGCGCGCCGAATTCTGGGGCCACCTGTATTCGGTCGAAGGCGCGCGCGCGCTGTGCGTGCATGCGTTCGACACGCTGCGCCTGCCGCGCCTCGTCGGCTTCTGCGATGCGAACAATACCGCCGTACCGTCGATCTTCCGCCGCCTCGGCTTCCATGCCGTCGGCGACGTCGTGCATTTCGGCAAACCGGCGCGCAAGTTCGTGCTCGAAGCCGCGAGCCGGCGCTCCCTCGCCGCCCAGTCTACGGACAGGTCAAGCCTGCCGGCTGCGTCAACCGCGTAAGCGCCATGGTTCCGCTGCCGTAGCCGGCGACGCCGGAAGAATAATTGACCGTCGCGTGATTGCAGTCGGTGAAGCGGATGGTCTCGTTGCCCCAGTTCACCGCCTGCGTCATCGATGCGTTGTAGTTCGGCGGAAACAAGCCTCCCGGGCCCGTTCGCTGCGCCGCCGCCAAGGTCGCGGTATCGCCGCTGTAAGTACCTTGGGCGACGATCCACGTCGGCCCGCCGCTCGGTGCGAAGACGAACCACGATGCAAAGAAGCGGTTGTTCGGCAGCACTTCGAGCATCCAGCCGTGTCCGCTCTGATTCGGGTCGTACCAGCTGCCGGTCATGCCCGGGCCGATCTGCACGACGCCGTTCTGCGCGACGTTGACGTAGGCGTCGCCGCAATACTGATCCGAGGTGTTGCAATTGGCGAAATGCTCTTCGAGCACGAGCACGTAAGAGTTGTACGAAGGATCGCCCGGCGGCGTGTACTGCAGATGCAGATTCATGTCGTCGAAGGATTGATTCGGACCCAGCGTATCGGCGCCGCCCGACACATCGCGCGTATAAATCTGCGCGGTCTTGTAGCCGGAAATATTCGGGCTGTTGCCGGTCGCCGCGGACTGCACCGCCCACAGCTCGACGCGCAGCGAACCTGACGACGCCGTGCCCGAGTTGTAGATGCTCTTGATCGACACGTCGGCGCTGCCGGAATTGATCGCCAGCGTTACAGCGCCTTGAAAGTCGATACGCGAATCGAGGATCGCCACGGCGCCCGCTTCGAACGGAACGGCCGCGGCACAGAGAAACACGATGCCGGCAAGCGACGAGGCGCGAAAGCCGGGTCGATTGCCAAGATGCTTGCGCTCAATATTCATGACGGAAATCTCGTTTTTCTGCACGATGCGGACGGCAAAAATCTGTGCCGCGACAGGAACATAGGCTTGCCTCGCAGATGCCGCAACCTAGGGAAAACCCCAGGCGTATTTGCGCGCGCGAAGAGTAAGATCGAACCGGTAATGCTGTAGTGAGGCCGAGTCATGGGCGCCAATCCTGTCGGTAATGCCGGTCAATCCTGGCACGCACTGCAACCGCATCCGGATTCAGCGGACGCGGACGCAGCGAGCGCGCAGCACGCGTCCAATTCGCCGCATGCGCAAGTGCAGGACAGTGCGCACGACGACAACGCACCCTCGCCCGCCGCCGATCACGCGTCGCCGTCCACCGACAACGCGCCGCAGAATCCAGCGTCGGGCCAAAGCGGATCGACGCACATCGTCGATCACTCGAAACCGGCCGACGCAAACAAGCCGTCCGATCCGAACGCGCCGACGGATTCCGGCAACAAAGTCGACAATCAGGGAAGCCAGGACGGACAGACGCGCACGGGACAAGCGTCGGGCAACTCGCAGGGCGGTCAGGACAGCGTCACGCTCAAACCGCAGGGAGCACAAGGAAGTACCGATCCGCAAGCGAACAGTACCGGCGGCGCCGACGGCGGCAAGCTCGACGGAAAAAACAGCGGTTGGGGCGACGGCATCGGCGGCGGCCAGAACAAGGGCGGCTTCGACTACGGCAACAACACTAGGATCGGCGACGCGAACGGCTACGGCAGTCAGCGCAGCGACGGACAGGGTCTGCTCGACGTCGTCGGCAACACCCTCAACTCGGTCGGCAATACACTCGGTTCGCTGCTCTCGCGCGGCGCGGCCGACAATGTCTACGGCGGGAGCAACCTCTCGTTCGTCAACACGTATTCCGCGCAAGATTCTTTTTATGACGGCGGCGCCGGCCAGGCCCATTCCGAAGGACCGCTCTCGTTTATAGGCGATGCGGTCGGCGGCGCGGTGCACGACATCGGCGAAGCCGCGGCGTCCCTGCTCGACGGCCGCTCGGGCAATCGCGTCGATCCGTCCAATCTCAGCGACAAATCGTTCAACGACTGGGCCGGCAGCAAGAGCGATGCGAATGCATCTGCACGCGTGGGCAACGGCCAGGCCGGAAAAAATGCGGCGGAAACTAATAATTCCGCGCAGAGCCGCGGGGCCGACCCGAACGCAAACGTGGCGCATGCCGACGAAGAAGAATCGATCGGGCGTTCCGCCGGCAGCGACGAGGAAGCCGAAGCGAGCCTGCTCGGCACGGACAAATCCACTCCCTCGACCAATCTGCGCTTTGCCGACGTCGAAGAAGAAGCGGCGCCGATCGCACTCGGCGAGGAAGAAACCGAACTCGATGCGCTCGGACGCAACGCGGTCTCGACCGCGGCGACGAGCGTGGACGGCAAGCTCGCCGACGCCCTCAAGCAAATGGCGGAGCCGGCGCAGGAAGACGGCCCTTCCCTGCTGAACCTGCAGCTCAAACCCGGACAGGCGCAGACCGAAGCGGCGAAAGGCGGCAGCGTCGCGGAAGACGCGCAGGCCGAAGAGGCTGCATCGCTGCGGCAGAGTTTCGCCGCGCGCTCGCTCGACATCGCCGCAACCCTGCGCAACGCGGGCCTCGGCGAAAACGCGCTGCGCTCGAGTACGAGCGAGCAGATGCAGAATCAGCCTATGCAGAACGCCAACTATGTCGGCGAAGGACGCCAGGTCGCGCCCGACGCGAACAAGTCGCTGGTCGGCACGGTCGAACGCGTCGATGCGGTGGCGGCGAACTCGAATATCGAACACGACGAGATGAACCAGAACGAGCATCTCGACAATCAACAAATCTTGCTGCAGCAATTCACTCCGGCGCTGGTCGGCATATCCGCCTTGATCAGCAGCGCCATCGGCGGAACCACCATGCTCGTCAGCCCCGGCGGCAGCGCGGCGCCGTTCCTGCTCGGCGTCTCCGCCCTGCTGTTCGGCATGGGCGCGTGGCGCAGCGCGGGCACCGCACGTGCGCAGCTCGCGCAGGACAAGACCTGGGCGGAAATGCTCGGCGATCCCGGTGCGCGGCTGTCGCTCGTCGCGGCCGGTGCGAACGGGATCGGCGCGCTCGGCAGCGTCGGCCTTTCTTTGCTCGCGCTGGTCTGAACCCGCCGGGCGGCGAAATTCGATCGCCGCGCGAATTCCTTGCCAACGGCGTTACAGCGACGTGCAGTTGTGCCGCTCGGCAGCGCGCTTCACTTCGCGCCGATGGTCTTGTCGACCACGCTCTGCGCTTCTTCCTGGATGCGCTTGAGATGAGCCTCGTCGACGAAACTCTCGGCGTAGATTTTGTAGATGTCTTCCGTCCCCGACGGGCGCGCGGCAAACCAGCCGTTCGCCGCGACGACTTTGATTCCGCCGAGCCGCGCGTTGTTGCCCGGCGCGCGGTCGAGGATCTGTTCGACCTTTTCGCCGGCCAGCTCGCTGACGGTGATTTGATCCGCGCTGAGCTGCGACAGCTTTTTCTTCTGCTCCGCGGTGGCGCGCGCGTCGGTGCGGCTCGACAGCGGCTCTCCGTATTTCTTCACCAAATCGCGATAGTAGTCGCCGGGATCGCGGCCGCTTTTCGCGGTGATCTCCGCGGCGAGCAGCGCGGCGGCGATGCCGTCCTTGTCCGTTGTCCACACGCTGCCGTCCGCACGATTAAAAGTGGCACCCGCGCTCTCTTCGCCGCCGAAGCCGAGCGAGCCTTGCAGCAAGCCGTCGACGAACCACTTCAATCCGACCGGGGTTTCGTACACATGGCGGCCGAGCCCCTGCGCGACGCGATCGATCAGCGCGCTCGACACGGCCGTTTTGCCCACGCCGGCATCGCGTTGCCATAGCACGCGGTTGCGGAACAGATAGTCGATCATCACCGCGAGATAGTGATTCGACGGCATCAGCCCGGCGCCCGGCGCGACGACGCCGTGGCGGTCGTGATCGGTGTCGCAGGCAAAAGCGACATCGAATTTCTGCGCCAGCCCGATCAGCCGCTGCATGGCGAACTTGGACGACGGGTCCATGCGGATGCGGTCGTCCCAGTCCAAGGTCATGAAGCGAAACGTCGGATCGACCGTGGTGTTCACCACGTCGAGAGCGAATCCGTAAGTCTCGGCGATGCGCGGCCAATAATGCACGCCGGCACCGCCGAGCGGATCGACACCGAGCTTGAGCGCGGCGCCGCGAATGGCATCGAAGTCGATCACGTTGCCGAGATCGCCGACATAGCTGCCGAGGAAATCGTGCTCGTGCGTCGTCGCGGCGGCGCGTGCGCGCGCAAACGGCATGCGTTTGACTTCCGTGTTGCCGATTCCGATCAGGCGGTTCGCTTCCTTCTCGATCCAGCCGGTAACGTCGACGTCGGCCGGCCCACCGTTCGGCGGGTTGTACTTGAAGCCGCCGTCTTCCGGCGGATTGTGCGAAGGCGTGATGACGATGCCGTCGGCGAGGCCCGACGAGCGTCCGCGATTGTGCGTGAGGATCGAATGCGATACCGCGGGCGTCGGCGTGTATTCGTTGCCCGCCGCGATCATCGTGTCCACGCCATTCGCGGCGAGAACTTCGAGCGCCGTGGCAAACGCCGGCTCCGACAACGCATGCGTATCGAAGCCGAGGAACAACGGGCCGTCGATGCCGTTCGCTTTTCGATAAGCGCAGACCGCCTGGCTGATCGCGGCGACGTGCATGTCGTTGAAGCTGCACTGCCGGCTCGATCCGCGGTGTCCCGAGGTTCCGAAAGCGACGCGCTGTGCGGCAACGCCCGGATCCGGTTTTTCCACGAAATACGCCGTCACCAGACGCGGAATGTTTTCGAGAAGAGACTCGGGAGGAAGCTGGCCCGGATGTGCTGTCATCGCCCTACCTTCTTGTAGAAACTCGGAGAAAACTCGCATACCTGCGCCGCAGAGGCAACCCGCCGCCACTCAAGCCGATGCCGCGCCACGCGCATGCGCTCGACGCTTGTTGCCCGATATGCGCTGCCGCTGCAGCAGTTTTTGTACGCTGCGTTCGCTTGCGGACAAGGATCGCAAACCGATCGCCTTGCCGTTCGCCGGCATGTACAAATCGCCTTTTTCATATGCCAGAAGAATGCCTGGGTGAATATAGGATTTTCTGCAGATGGCCGCGGTATTGCCGAGGCGCTTGGCCACGTACTCGACCGCTTCGCCCATGCGGCGCGCGCGGTCCGCCGGCGCGGCGTCCGCTTGACCTGCGAGATATTGCGCGGCGAGCACGGTCGCCGCCCAGGTGCGGAAATCCTTGGCGCTGAACATCTCGCCGAGCGACGCGTGCAGATAGGCATTCACGTCGTTGGAGTCGATGCGTTCGACACCACCTTCGTCGTTGCGGTATTGGAAAAGGTACTGGCCGGGCAATTCCTGACAACGCCGCATGATGCGCGCCAGACGCGGATCGGCAAGGCGCACAGTGTGGAAGCGCCCACTCTTGCCGCGAAATTTGAACTCGATCTTCCTGCCGAAGATCTCCACATGCCGGTTGCGCAGCGTGGTCAGCCCGTAGGAGCCGTTGCTGCGCGTGTATTGCTCGTTGCCGATGCGGATCAGCGAGTGCTGCAGAAGAAGCACGACGGCGGCGATGACCTTATCGCGACAAAGACCGGGACGAAGCAAGTCCGCCGCGATCTGGCGGCGCAGTTTCGGCAGTCCCTGCGAGAACGCCGCCAGCCGGTCGAACTTGGCCGCGTCGCGCACTTTGCGCCAATCGGCGTGATAGCGGTATTGCTTGCGCCCTTTGGCGTCACGCCCCGTCGCCTGCAGATGGCCGCTGTCCTTGCGGCAAATCCACACGTCCACGTAAGCCGGCGGGATCGCGAGCTTGCGAATCCGGCGCAGGACGGCGGGGCTTTTCACCTCGCCACGCGCGCCGAAATAAACGAAGCGCCCACGCCGCCGCTGCCGGCGCAGGCCGGGCTCGTCGTCGCTCACATAAACCAGGCGCACGGCGTCAGCGTCCGGCCGGCGGCAGCGGTTCGACCGATAGGTTGGCGCGATCTACGGCGATGGCGAGCAGAGACGGTCTCCTGAGCCACCGTGATGGTGAACGGCACGCTCGCCGTTCTCATCGCGGTAGTGGGGAATGCGGACGCGCATCTGCAGATCGCTGCCGTCGTCCGCATCGGCATCGTCGATACCGTCGCGATTCCAGGCCTCGACCAAGCGCTTGCGCAATTCACGCCAATGAACTTCCTCTCGATCACGTGTGCTCATGATGTGCCTCGTCGCGAAAAGGATCGCTTCGACTCCCATCAATTTGTATGCCAACCCGAAGTTGGCCGAAGATCGCAACAATGTCCGCGCCTGCCGAGGGCGAACCGAGCAGTTTGCACGACTGCAAAAATTGCACCATGCAAATTGCCGAGGCAGGCAGCGATGACGAGAGAGATGCGCATGAACGCGACGACGCGAAGCACTGCTGCGCCGCGTTGGAATCGGCCTTGCGAATCCGTCAGCTTGCAACTGGCATGAATCTGGAATTGGTCGTTCGTGCTCGAGGCTACACTTTGCTGCGAACAAGGCTTATCCGGAAGAGTTCGAGGACCGCATCATGAAAGCGCTGCAGAAGGCCGCGGCTTCGAAAGCCGATACGAAGCGCCGGAAGCCTGCCACATCCGCAGCACCCGCGCAGCGACGTGCTGAAAAGGCGCCCAAGAACGTGGTATCGATGAAAGTCGCGATCACTCATCCGGACCGCATCGTCTATCCGGCGATGGAAATCACGAAGTCCGAGGTCGCCGAATACTATGCCGCCGTAGCGCCGTGGCTGTTGCGCGAAGCAATGCGACGACCGCTTTCGATCGTGCGCTGCCCGGGTGAAATCGAGAAAGCCTGCTTCTTCCAGAAACACGAGGAGTCGTCTCTCGGCGACGCGGTGCACAGCGCCAAAATCAAGGAGAAGAACCGCAAGACGGCACGTTATCTCTACATCGATTCGCCGCGCGGCCTCGTCCAGCTTGCGCAGATGAATGCCATCGAATTGCACGTTTGGGGCGCGACGATCGACGATCCGGATCATTGCGACCGCCTGGTCTTCGATCTCGACCCGGGTGCGGGCGTCGCCTGGAAGCGCATCGCCGCCGCGGCAAGAGACGTGCGTGCTGCGCTGAAAAAAACGCAGCTGCAATCCTGGCTGCGCGTTTCAGGCGGCAAGGGCCTGCACGTCGTCGTGCCGCTGCGGCCGGCCGCCGAATGGAACGCAGCGCATGCGTTCGCCGAGATGCTAGCGCGCACTCTCGCGGCGCAATCACCGCAGAACTACGTCGCCGTGGCCGGCGAGAAGAACCGCGAGAACCGGATCTTCATCGATTACCTGCGCAACGCGCGCGGCGCGACGAGCATCGCCAACTATTCCTTGCGCGCGCGCGACCATGCCGGCGTCGCCCTGCCGATCGGCTGGGAAGAGCTGCGGCGGATCTCTTCTGCCGATGCGTTCACCTTGCACGATGTGCCCGGTCTGCTCAAACGTCGGCGCCGCGACCCGTGGCAGGACATCGGCAAGATCGAACAGGCGCTGCCTGCGCAACCGTCATGAGAAAAAATCGCGCAAGCTGTGCAACTCTGCGTCGTGGCGATGAGGGGCGCACCCCTCATCGCCGCTCACTATTGATTAGTGCTTGCCATTGCCATGCTGGCTGGCGTATTCGCGCGACGCCTCTTCATCGGCGTGGCGGGCCTGATGCCCATGTCCCGTCGCCATATGAGCGTGATGATCGCCCTTCTGCTGGTCGCCGTTCTTGTAGTGCTTCGCGGCTTCCTGGTGATGCTTTGCGGCTTGGCTATGATGCTCGGCGGCCTTGGCATGATGCTCGGCATGCGAGCCCGACGAGGACTTTGGCGCAGACTGGTGGTTCTGGTTCATGGATTGCTCCTGATTGCAGAGGAAAGAACATCGAAAAATTCGATGTACTCTGGTCGGGAGCATCAATCGTGCCATTACGATTTGACGCCAATCGAAGCACATCGGGGCATGCAAAATGCGCGTCCGCGGCGCTCGCATCGGGCGAATTGCCTGCGGCCCACCGCGACCGCGACGTCGGAAATCGACAGCACGATGCGGTCCGCGCAATGCGAAGCGATATCGACTTCACTCTTATGAGAAGTGCCATCGCCGAGCGCTCACAAGGTAGTATCGATGGCGTCGAAGTTCCGGGAGATTGAAATGACGGCCCCAACGCATTTCGAGAACGGGCCCGCGCCGATGGACATGGCCGTGTTTCTGCGCGACCTCGTTCACGAACTGGCGAATCCTCTCAACTCGCTGTCGATGAACGTGGAGATTCTGCAGACGCTCATTCAACGCAACAGCGAACCGCGCGCCGGCGACGCCATCGAACGTCTGCGCCAGGATCAACTGCGCCTGGAGCATCTGCTACGAAGCCTGCGCACCTACGCGACAGCGCTGGCGCAACCCTCGCGCGCGACCATCGATCTGCACGAGCTGATCGAAGAAGCACAGGCGGCGACGCACGATGAAGAAGCGCCCGCGGTTGCGGTCGTCGTCACGAATGAAGAATCTCGCCTGTCCATCGCCCGCACCGCGGGCGTGTGCGCGATTGCTGCGATCTTGCGCAACGCGGCAGAAGCCGGCGCTTCGCAGGTGACGGTCGCCGTGGAATCCGCGGCGGGAAAGACGCGTCTGATCTTCGACGACGACGGACCCGGCATCGACGACCGCGCCCAGGCTCGCGTTCTCGATGCGTTCTTTACCTCGCAGCGCGACGATGCGCATTTCGGACTCGGACTGACCGCGGCCCGTGCGGTGGCGCGCGCGCACGGCGGCGACATCGAAATCCGCAAGAGCCCGAACGGCGGTGCGCGCATCGTGTTCGCGATCCGCGACTCCGCAGAATCCTCATTGGCGTAGATTGAACGGCACACGCACGGGGAGTCCGCCGAAACGTCATGCCCGCAATAGGATGCAGACTATGCGCAAGCTGATCTCTCCCGCGATCTCCAACCGCCATCGAACGCTCGGCATCATCATGCTCGGCGCCGTAGCCCTGGTCACTCTCGCCAACGCCGTATGGGGTTTGCGCAATATTGAATCCCTCGTCGCTGCGCACGAAGCGATGGAGCACGCGCACCAGACCGGCGATGCAATCGACGAATTGCTCTCGACCCTGCAGGACGCCGAGACCGGCCAGCGCGGCTACCTGCTGGCGGACGATGCACGATATCTCGAACCCTATCACCGCGCCATGCAACGCCTGCCCGAACGCATGGCGTGGCTGCGCGAACAACTTCGCGACGAACCCGAGCAGCAAGCACGGCTCGACGATCTCGAGAAGATCATCCGTGAGAAAAATGCCGAACTCGCGCAGAGCCTGCAACTGGTCGACGCCGGCCAGCGCGAGGCGGCGGTCGCGTTGCTGAAAACCGGTCGCGGCCTGAACCTCATGCAGAGCGCGCGCGACAAAGTCGCGGCGATGCGCAAAGCGGAGATCGAGCTGCGTGCGCAGCGCACCGGACGCGCTCAAAACGTCGAGGCACTCGCTCAATTTGCCAGCGTGTTCGGCGCCGTGATCGGCATCGCCCTGATCTTCGCCGTGGCTTTCCTGTTGCGGCGCGATCTGAATTTGCGCGCCGACGCGGCACGCCATCTGCGCGCCCAACGCGATTGGCTGCATACGACCTTGCACAGTATCGGCGATGCCGTCGTCGTCACCGACGAAACCGGCCGCATCGTCCTGCTCAATCCGGTCGCCGAAAACCTTCTCGGACGGCCCGCCGCGGAAGTCGTCGGTTTGCCGATAGCCGACGTTTTCGATCTCGTCGACGAAACCAGCGGGGAACCGATCCGCGATCCGGTTACGCTTTCGCTGAGCGATGCGCGCAAGGTTCCGCCGCGCGGTGCGGCCGTGCTGCGCACCCCGAGCGGCGCCGAGCATGCGATCGAAGACAGCGCCGCGCTGAGCATCGATGCACATGGCGCGATCCAGGGCGCGATCATGGTGTTTCGCGACGTGACCGAGCGCCGGCGCGCCGAACTCGCCCTGCATACGGCGACCGACGCGCTGGCCCGGCGCAACAGCAGCGCGCTCGCCAACGAACGTATCCTCGAAACGATTCTCGAGAATGCGCCGATCGGCATCTTCATGACCGGACCGGCACCGGATTTCCGCATCGTCGCCATGAGCCGCGTGACGCGCGAATGGATCGGCGATCAGACCAACCACGTGCCGGCCGACGCCGCGTATCACAAGATTCTGCCCGACGGCAGCTTCCCCGCGCCCGGACAGTTGCCGTTGCATCGGGCGATGCGCGCCGGCATCGCGGTGCACGGCGAAACCTGGATCATCTCACGCCAGAACGGCGCGCCGCTGCGCGTGCTCGTGGACGTGGCCCCGATCCGCGACGAGAACCACAACATCGTCGGCGCGGTGCATTGCTGGATGGATCTGTCGGAACGCGAACGCCTCGACCGCGCCCTGCGCATCACCGAAACGCGCCTCGGCGTCCTGCTTCATTCGAATGTCATCGGTCTCATTCTGAATTTCCGCCGCGACGGCACCGTCGTCGACTGCAATTCCGCACTGCTCGACATGCTGGGCATCTCACGCAGAGACCTGAAGAACGGCAACGTCAACTTGCTCGACCTGACGCCCCACGAGTTCCGCGGGAAAGACGAGAAAATATTCCGCCGGCTCGATCGCGATGTGTTCTGCCAGCCGTTCGAGAAGGAGCTGCTGCGCAAGGACACCGGGGAGCGCATCTCCGTCGTGGTCGGCTATGCCGCGATCGCGGGCAGCAAGGACGAATACGTCGGCTTCGTCCTCGACGTCACCGAACGCAAGGAATTGGAATACCGCCTGCGCCAGCGCACCGAAGACTTGCTGATCGCCGATCGGCGCAAGGATCACTTCCTTGCCATGCTCGCGCATGAGCTGCGCAATCCGCTCGGATCGCTGCGCAACAGCGTCTATCTGCTTGAAGCGCGCGCCGGCGACCGATCGAAGCACGACGCGCTGCCGGCAATGCGCCGCCAGCTCGACCATCTGGTCCGCATGGTCGACGACCTGCTCGACGTCGCGCGCATCAGTCAGGACAAGATCACACTCAAAAAGGAGGTGGTCGATCTGCGCGACGTGATGCAGGCGGCAGTTGAAATCGTATCGCCGCAGATCGAGACGAGCGCGCATCGCCTGCACATGCGCAAGGACGTCGAGCCGCACTATGTCATGGGTGATCACATACGCCTCGTGCAGATGGTGGCGAATGTTCTGCACAACGCCGCCAAATACACGCCGGTCGGCGGAGAGATTCGCGTCAGCCTGGACCGCGCCGACGGCAACGCGATCGTGACCGTGCGCGACAACGGCCAGGGCATTGCCGCCGATTTGCTGCCGCATATTTTCGACGCCTTCATCCAGGCCGATCAGTCGCTGGCCCGCACCGCAGGGGGCCTCGGCGTCGGTCTCGCGGTGGTGCGCAAGTTGACCGAGTTGCATGGCGGAAAAGTCCAAGCGCGCAGCGGCGGTCTCAACCAGGGAAGCGAATTCGAAATGCGCCTGCCTTTGATCGAAACCACCGAAATGCCGAAGGAGCAGCCCGCGAACGAAAACGATGTGACAAAGACTCGACGTGCATGGCGTGTGCTCGTCGTCGACGACAACGCCGATCTCGCCGCGAGCACTTCCGCGCTGCTCGAATTGTGGGGGCATCGGACGCAGGCAGCGCACAGCGGCAAGGCAGCGCTCGAAGTCATGACGGAATTCCTGCCGGATCTGATCCTGCTCGACATCGGCCTGCCCGGCCTCGATGGATTCGAAGTCGCCAAGATCATCCGCGCCGGGCCGGAAAACGCGGCGATCCGCCTGATCGCGATTTCCGGCTACGGTCAGCCGGTCGATCGCGAGCGCGCGAAGCAGGCTGGCTTCGATCATTACCTGGTCAAACCGTTGCGGCCGAGCGTATTGCGCAGCCTCGTCGAGAACGATGCTCCGCCGACCTGAGGGTCTGCTCGCATTGCGATCTGCATGTTCTGCGGCAAGTCCGCGGGCGATTCGCACGCTTTTTCTCGTGCGCGGAGCACGTGTGGCGTGAATTCACCGTTGGCATTCGGCACGCACGTCGCCGAGGAGAATATCCGCACTCACGCTACAGAAAACGATACCGTTGCCGCCGCAGGCCATGGCGAATAGCACACGCAGCCCGTATTGCAGATGCGGCCCGAAATAAAGCAAACCGTCGGAGGTTTCCGCGAAGGTGCTGACCCAGGAGAAAGCCGGCCCGATCTTCAGCCAAGGCAAGCGCTTGTGCAGCTTACCGAGCAGGGTGTGCACACCGACAAAATTGATCAGACGGACCGATCCATGCCGATCACATGACCGACGCTGATAGCCGGCAGGTAAGGTATGGCCTCTTTCGGCCACATTGAGACAGTCGGACCTGTCAATTGTGGGCCGCGAAGCGGCCGTTGTGTTCAGATGACCCGACAGCTCTCGGCGGCGAGCGCCATAACGCTTGAGCTAAGCGGCCGCTGCCGCGAGGAGCGGCAGGATACCGCAACCCGTCTCAGCGGTCCGATTGAACGAATAGTTAGCTGGCATTGCGTCGCGCCCGGGCCTGCTGACGAAAGGCCATAGAGCGTTCACGGAGGCCCATGACGTCTGCGGCTCTTTTCAAATTGCGCCAAAATGCCGAATCGACAGGAGTGTGCTTTGCAAGGTCCTCCAGAGTGCTAAGCGCGAGCTCAAGCTCATTGTGTTCAATGTATTCCTCGTAAAGGGCAAAGCCATCGGCCGCCGAAAGTTGCTTCGCCGCCTCGGAGAGAAGCGTTCGCGTGATTTTCCACCGCTTGAGGAGTCGCTCGTCTATCACCGTGACAGCTACCGCTCCGGTTCAGCGGCGGCCCGCGCAGCGGACCGTCCGCTGCACCTGATTGTTATGTGATAGGTCCTCATTTCTGTACCTGGGATAACCTGTATTTCACCATCTTAACGACCAGCGCCTTTGGAATCGGTTTGCTCAATGGGAATTGAATGGATCCCTTGGCGAGCTTGTACCCTGTAAGCTGATCCGCGAATGCGTCGATCACGTCCGGGCTAGGATAGAAGCCGACATGCTGGGCATATCCCGCGATCATGATCTGTTTGTCGCGCTTGCCGCCAACGACCAAGGCAAACGCCGGGATGTTGTAGTTCATCAGTTCGGAAACGCCGGGCGCGGCCTTCCAAATGCATGAGCGCAGTTCTTCAAGCGCACGCTGCGTATCCGGAGGTCGAGTAGCGATGTATACATCCACTTCCTTTGACTTATTCACTGCTTTACCCATCGCTGCCCCCCGTGATGAATCACATAACGCTTGAGCTAAGCGGTCGCTGCCGCAGGGAGTATCAGAATACCGCAACCCGTCACAGCGGTCCCCTTGGGCGAATAGTTAGGTTGCACCTACGAATTGCCTAGGACCAGGACAACGACGACAGCTTTAAGCCAGAAGTGAGCCAACATTGCAGCGCTTCGGCTGCCTGCGCGCGCCCGACGACCTGCGATGGCAACACCTCGAATAGCTCATTGTCCTCGTCTTGAAATTGAATGGATGGCCCAACGAATGATGCTCTCAGAGGATCTGATGCGTAGTGTTCTCGATGTTCGTCGAGACGGACGAAGGCGAGGTCTTCGTTATACCAAACATAAAAATTTCCGTAGTCCACGTGGTCGACGATGTGCGCTATGAAGATTGCGCAACGGCGGGCGGCAAGACTTGAACCAAAGCGAGTTGCCGCATCGCGAGTAGGAAATGTGTGTCGCTGCTCAGCGGGCACGGCGGAAAAATCTGTGACTACAAATTCGTACATTGGTCCGATGTGCAACCTAACTTGTTTTAACAGGTTTTTCTAGTTAACCAGATTGGCTCTCCGCAGAATCAATAGCTTACAAGGTAGTGACGGGCTGTCATACGCTTGTTTTGTCACAATCCTATGCTGAACGGCATAGGCTATGCGTCCCGGTACGCCACCGCCACTACGAGCCACGCGCCTGCTCGATCAGGTGCGCGAAAGGGTTCGCTACCATCACTATAGCCTCAGCACCGAACGGATCTACGTTCTCTGGATCCGCACCTACATCCGCTTCCATCGGCTGCGCCACCCGCGCGACATGGGTCAGCCGGAGGTGGAGAGGTTTCTCTCGTATCTGGCCAACGAACGCCGCGTATCGGCTTCCACCCACAAGCAAGCACTTGCAGCACTCCTCTTTCTCTACAAGCGGGTGCTGAATATCGAGCTGCCGTGGATGCAGGAGATCGGCTGTCCGCATACCCCGCAACGGCTACCGGTCGTCCTGAGTCCCAGGCTGTTTCATGTCGCTTCTGGTGTGCAACAACTCCTCTTTCGGCTGCTATACGGAACGGGCATGCGCAAAATGGAGTGCCTACAACTGCGCGTCAAGGATATCGACTTCGATCGGTGCCTCATCGTCATTCGTGAGGCGAAAGGCAACAAGGATCGGATTATGATGTTGCCGTCGGCGATGGAAGATCCCCCGCGTCGCCAGCTGGCCTACGCCAAGTCCCTATGGACCAGGGGCCGCGAAATGCGGCGCCCCGGTGTAGAGACGCCTCTATCTATCAAACACAAGTATCCCAGGGCCGGAGAAAGCTGGGCGTGGTTCTGGGCGTTTCCTGCCGACCACGAATCTCTTGATCCGAGGTGCGGCGTATATCGTCTGCATCACTTATACGAAGGAACCCTGGGAGCCGCGATCAAGCGCACGGCTCAAGCGAATATCGCCAAGACCTTTGGGGCGCATACGTTGAGGCATTCCTTTGCCACCCACTTGCTGGAGCGAGGCCAAGATATCCGCACGATCCAGGAGTTGCTAGGGCATCGCCACATGGATACGACCATGATCTACACGCATGTGGTCAACCGCGCATTGGAGGTTCGGAGCCCATTGGACGATCTGATTTCGTGAACCACTGCGCATGAAGCGATCGACCTCTTGCGAGAGTTTTCGTGAGACTGCTGCCGAAGAGCGGTCATTCGCGACTGACGGCTTCGGGTCGCGAGCCGCCCTCTCCTACCCACGATAAGGCTCCCTTTTAGCCCTACCCCACTTAGCCAATGGCTGCAGATGGTCGAAAGAGGTCTTACCTTACTTGCCAGTGATCAGTATTGGTCATGTGATCGCCATGGATCGGTCCGACTGATCAATTTTGTTGGTGTACGCACGCAGCTGAGCAAAGATCATCGCGCGAAATTGCTCAGCACACGACAGCGTACGAACGCGGGCATTGCCATCGTAGCGCCGCGCAAGGCGGGCGAAGCTCGTCTACGGGATGAAGGCATGAGCTTAGCAAACAGCGGCTTGCCGGTATTGATGTAGGCTTCTCGGGGCATTCCACCGCCCCTCACGCCTCCAGGCGGCGCGCTGCAGCTAGGAATACTGCAGCGTCACCAGTCCCTCATTGCTGAATTGATTATAGAAAACGTACAAGACGCCACTCATGAACACATTCTTGTGCGTCGGAATGATCTTTCCGAAGTACATCCCGGAAATCTGCATCACGAACTGGTTGCCGGCGTAGTCGAACCTGTCTTGAAGCCAATTGGGGCCGCCTCCAATCTTGTCGTCGATGTCCTCGACGAACTCGTCTTCGTCCGTCGCGAACTTCTTGTTCAACTCCAGCTTCTTCGCCGGAAGGATCGGATCCCCAAACTCCTGTCTCGGCGCCTCCGCCGGATGGACAACGACGAATCCACGCTCACGGCCTCGGGCCATGTCGATCGGATACTCGATGTCTTCTTTCTCGTATGGGCAAAAGATCGAAAGAATGTGCCCTTGCGGAATGTCGATTCCGCACTCCGATTTCAAAAGATCCGATGAGAGCGACGCCAGGAACATCAGCTTCTTGCCAAAACGATCAACTGGCCAACCAATGGACTGAGGCAACAAGGAACTGCCCCCCACCTTGCTGCGCTCCTGATCGTTCGTATCTTTCTCGTACGTGACATAGCTCGCCATCTGATTTTCCAGTCGCTAACAACAGCACAGGTTTTTCGAGAATTCTTCGGCCTGAAGTCCAATAAGTAACCTGATTAGCCCACCCCGCAAAGCTGCGTAAATTTTTCTCGATCAAGTTCAAATCAACACCGCCCGGATTTGCTCTGCAACCAGATTTCGCCTGCGGCGCCGATGGCGAAGAGGGAAGCACCCGCTCGAATCATGCTGATGCTATAGAGAACGAGCGCAGCAATGAGGATTGCGGTGGCAAGAAGATGCTGCTTCATCTGCCCTCAGGGCAGAGCTTGCGGCGGAAGGCTCGAACAATTGACTTTGAGTCGATGCTACGCCGCTCGTCACTAAGAGACCACCAAGACGCAAAAGCGTCGTAGCGGCCTAACGCTTGAGCTAACCGGCCGCCGCCGCGAGGGGTTTCAGGATACCGCAACTCGTCGCAGCGGTCCGCTTGAGCGAATAGTTAAGCCGCAGCTAAATGGGTTACTTGCCCGGTAGTGTGCGGACGAACTCAAGTGCGCGCGAAAAAAGCTGTGTGCGCAAAGAGTCCTCACCGTAAACATTGGACTTGCAACGGACCCAGCCGTGCATAACGCGACCGCGTGAGAGCATTGGCTCGACGCCGGTGATTTGAAGTGCCCATGTGTCTCTACCTTTTCCCAAGCGAACAAGCATGCCGTCGTCGCGTGCACCGCAGAGCAGATTGCCGTTGAGGAGCCAAGCCTGCCCACCAAACATAGACTTGCTCGAGATGCCGGAAACGGATTGCAATTCTTCGCGAATCAACTCCTCCAAGCCGATGTCACGAGCCATGCCTCATGCCCCTGTTGGTTTCTTCTGCAGCCTAACGCTTGAGCTAAGCGGCCGCCGCCGCGAGGAATGCCAGGATACCGCAACCCGCCATAGCGGTGCGCTTGAGCGAATAGTCGGGCGCCAACTCACTCGTAGATTTTGACGCAATACAGGAATACGGAAAATTTTTTCCAGAGGCTGGTTGATGCCAGGCCCTGGCTGGCACCGACGTCGAATGCCTCAGCCCAAACGAGAGCCGACTCAAGGAAGGACTCGATGGAAACATTCTCCGAGCCGCCAGCATCTTGGCCGTAGGGCGAGGACAGAGTTCGGGTTTCCGCAGCCGCCGCTGCCGCTGCCGCTGCCGCCCAGTCTAGCTGCAACGCTCGTGCGAACGTGCAAAGCATCGACAGAGACACGATCGGCAAACTGCACGAAAGCGAAATTCCGCCGTGCGATTTGCATGCCGGCGGCGCACTAATCGACCAACGTGCGGGCCTGCGGCGCTGGCACAGACCTTGCCACCACTCCAGCAGGCCCACCAACTCTTGGTGCGCCCGGTTTCATAACGCGGAGATCGATATGGCAAAAAAAACTTCCCCATTCACCGCCACCGAAACGATACGTGCGCGTGCCCGCGAGAGTCTGGGGCAAGGCGCCATCACGAAAGGCTATAGCGCTGACCGCGCGGCCGTGGTCGAGCTGCTCAACTCAGCACTCGCCACCGAAATCGTCTGCGTGCTGCGCTACAAGCGGCACTATTTCTGCGCGGAGGGAATTCACGCGAAAAGCGTCCAGGCCGAATTCCTCGAGCATGCGCAGGAAGAGCAGGAACATGCCGACCGCATCGCGAAGCGCATCGTCGAGCTCGGCGGCGAGCCGGATTTCGATCCCAAGCACCTCGCTTCGCACGCTCACTCCGAGTACGTGCCGGGCGACGATCTCGTGCAGATGCTCGAAGAGGACTTGATTGCCGAACGGATCGCGATCGACACCTATCGCGAAATGGTCGGCTACCTCGGCGGCGACGATCCGACCACGCGGCGCATGATCGAAGAAATCCTCGCGAACGAGGAGGAGCACGCCGAGGACTTGAGTTCGCTGCTGGCCGAGCTCGGCAAGAAAGGCGAACCCGCACCTCGCGACGCGGCTACTGCAAAGATGCGCTCCGCCTGACATGCCGCGTCGTCGCGCGATGAACTTCGGTCATCCGTGTGGCTTGCAAGAGCGCAGACCGCGCTCCTTGCAATTTGCCCGGACGGACGAGGTGCGCGCAGGCGCAAGTCCTTCAACTGTCGCGGCGCGTTCTTGGCACGCTCCGTGCTCATAGAACTATTGGCGGACACATGTTCGTCCCAACAACAGGAGACACACCATGCTCTACTACGCGTTGGTTTTTCTCGTCATTGCGCTGATCGCCGGAGCGCTGGGCTTTTTCGGCATTGCCGGTGCCGCCACCAGCATCGCGCAAATTCTGTTCTTCCTGTTTCTCGTGTTGTTCGTGCTTTCGCTGATCTTCGGCAGAGTGCGCAAGCCGCCGCTGTGAGGCGGCGTCCGAATAGGGCTATAGACCGTATTCCTTGCGTTTACGATACAGCGTGGAAGCGTCTATGCCGAGGATCTTTGCCGCCGCGTCGAACGAGTTTGTACCGGCAAGCACACTGGTGATGTGCGCGCGCTCCAGATCCTGCAGGCTGACCGCCTCGCCGATACGAGGATGCTGGCGCGGAGAGCTCTCCGGCGATATCGAAAGATGCTCTCCGCCCAGTTCTTCGCTGCCGCTCAGGATGACGGCGCGTTCGATCACGTTCTGCAGCTCGCGGATGTTGCCCGGCCAAGAGTAGGTGCGCATGGCCTCGATCGCGGCCGCGCTGAAGCGGCGCGCCTTGCGGTGATAGTTCGCCGCGAAGCGCAGAAGGAATTTCTCAGCGAGTAGATCGATGTCCTCGATGCGTTCGCGCAGAGTAAGCATGCGCACGCTGATGACGTTGATGCGATAAAGCAGATCCTCGCGGAACGTGCCTTCCTTGACCATTTCTTCGAGATCGCGATTGGTCGCGGCGACGATGCGAACATTGGCGCGTCGCGTCACCGGATCGCCGACGCGCTCGTATTCGCGATCCTGGATAAAGCGCAGCAGTTTCGGCTGCAGCACCAGCGGCACGTCGCCGATTTCATCGAGGAACAGCGTACCGTTCTCGGCCTGATCCACGCGCCCGAGTTTGTTCTCGGTGGCGCCGGTGAACGCGCCGCGCTTGTGTCCGAACAACTCGCTTTCGAGCAGTTCGGCCGACAGCGACGGGCAGTTGACGGTGACGAAATTCTCCTTCGCCCGCGCACTGCACTGATGCACCATGCGCGCCGCCAGTCCCTTGCCGGTGCCGCTCTCGCCGAGGATGAGCACCGAAGCATCCGTATCGGCGACCTGGCGCAGAGTCTCCAGGATCTTCTTCATCGTCGGGTTCGCGCTGTCGAGTTCGGCGACCTGGGTGAAGCAATCTTCTTTCTCCAGCGCCTCCAGGCGGCGCTCCAAGCGCCGCGCGGAAATTTGTTTGGCGGCGGCCAAGCGTAGTTGCTCACACGAGCAAGGCTTGACCAGATAATCGACCGCACCGGCGCGAATCGCGTCGATTGCGGTATCGATCGAAGAATAGGCTGTCACCATGATCGTGCGCATCCACGGCGCCACTTGTTGCAGCACGGGCAGGAAATCGATGCTCGATTCATTGCCGATGCGCAGATCGATAAAACAGAGATCGAACACGTCGGACTGCAGCGACACTTCCGCCTGGCTGAAATCCGAAGCCGTGGCCACCCGGTGCCCGGCGGCTTCGAGGCAAGCGCGAAAGGTGCGGCGAATGCCGGGGTCGTCGTCGATCAGGAGAATGCGGCTGACGTCTTCACCGTGTGGCGTAGTCATAAGGGAGATCGTAACACTCGATTCATAGGGTTCGCGGCCAGCCACTGTCTGCCGCCGCGACTAAGGAAGACCGGGCGTGTGCGAATCACTGGACGGAGAAAGAATCCGCTGTGAGATGCGCGCTCGCGGTCTCCGCACTGCCGATAAGGCCCGCGCCGGGCCGACGCGAACCGGAGATTCGGCGGCGCGCACAGGCGTGGCCTGGACGACGGGCGTCGCGCACCCCGGTTGTTGTCCTTTTGCCGATTCTTCCGCACGCACGGTTTCTGCTATTTCCCATAACGTAGTCATGATGCACCTCCACGCAAAGCGGGAGCACCCAACAATCCTTGCCAGCATGCTCCCGCCACTTTTCAAGAGAAGTGGTTTTATATCGGATCAATGCAGACGATCGCGAAATTCCTTGACCTGCTTCTGTGCTTCGTCCTTCGCGATACCGTAACGTTCCTGCAATTTACCGGCAAGGTATTCGCTGTTGCCCTCGGCAAGGGTGACGTCGTCGTCCGTGAGCTTGCCCCATTGGGCTTTGATTTTCCCGGCCAGTTGTTTCCACTGGCCCGCGATGCGGTCCTGATTCATGGCGATTTCCTTTGCGAAGAATGGGTTTAGTTACGCGATTTGAGCGCGGACGAATCGACATCGTGCACGCCCTTCACAGCGCGCGTCACGGCCACGGCCTTTTCGACCTGGACTTTGCTGTCGACGACACCGGACAGAGTCACGGCGCCGTTGGTCGTAGTGACGCTTATATCCGTCGAGGAGATGCCCTTGGTGGCCATCAGCTCCGCTTTGACTTTCGTCGTGATCCAGGTATCCGTTCCGGGCTGTGCCGATTGCTCTTGAGCGGCCTGGTCCGCATACGCGGCGGAGAACGTGGCGAACGGCAGCGTGCACGCCATGGCGGTGCAAAGAGTCGTTGCTAACAGTCTTTTCATGTTGCGGCTCCTTCGTGGGTGGTGCAGAGAAGGAGATCAATTTGCATGCCAGAATATTTTTCTTTGGCAATCACAGTGCTACAGGGATTTAACGCTGTGTTCTCAGGCAAATTGCAATGCAGGATCAGGCACGATGCAGCGTCATGCACGATCTTTTTACAACGCGCCGGGAGCCGCGAATCGTTTGCGTGGTGGCGAAGGAATATGGGGAGAAATCGGATCGCTCGCCGGAAACGTCTCGATCAAGGCCTGATCGAGACGGTCGTCTTCTTCTTGCTTGCGCACGATGCGCGTGGCTTCCGGACTGTTCTCGCGCCGACCCACAGCGACGACGGCGCGCACGGCGACCGCCGGCTTTCTGACGAAAGCGCGCCGCATGCGTAGACGCAGCGAAGACAGCCAGGAAGCACGCATCTCAAGACCTGCAAAATCCGCAGCTATTCGCGTTCGATGGTGAAATCGCCGACCGCGATACCGAGATCGATGCCCTGGCCGGAACCGGCTAAAGCCAACGACACCGTGCCCTTGGTCAGCACCTGCGCCGTACCCGATTTGACGATGCCGGCATGCGCCTCACCGCGCGCGTAGCTGCCGAGTACATCGTCAATAGTACGCACGTCCGTGAACGTACCGCTGCCATTGTCGACGCGCGATTTTCCCGCGGTAAGTCCGACGCCCTTCGCGGAAATTTTCACCGCCATGCGCTGGCCGTTTTCGCAGGTTACGACGCCCTTGCCTTCCGAATGTTCAAGGATGGCCGACCAGCCGGAAAGGGAAAAACGCAGCTTGCAATCGAGATTGGCGCCGGCGGCGCCGGCCGTGGCGCTCGCAGCCGTAAGCGTGAGAAGCAGCGCGGCGCCGAGAATCTTTCGAGTCGAACGAGTCATGAAATCTTCCTCTTGAGGGTTCGCCGGTTCGTTGAATTTCCTGCAGAGGCCGGCACTCGCCTGCAGGCACAGGAGGCGAAAGCAACGAACGTGCCGTGTTGCGAGTCGACGGCAATGGTCGGCCGGAACCTCGGTTTCCCAAAAATAGTTCGTGCGTCGGCGGCGGCCGCGTACAGAACCGCCGGAAACACGGGGACCGCGAAGCGGCGCAAGCCGCTCGAAGCGCTGATACAAGAACACAGGAAATTGCTCGAGCTGAGCTACCGCCGGCCGGCGTAGCGCTGTTGCCAGTCGAAGCGGATAACCACCACCGCCTCTTTTTCGCGCGTGAATGGGGTTGGCTGACCCAAGACTTGCGCAGGCCGCGCAGCCGAAAATCAAGGCTCATCGAACGCAGCTAAGCGCCAGGCAATGCGTGAGCATTCATGGATAACGAATGCCCGGCCACACTAGAAAGTCCGCGCATCCCGGTGCACTTCGAGCATCGTTCCGCAGAACCGAGGCCTTTATTTCCTGGCTACCTGCATCAGTTGGGCGCGCATCATGCGCGACCTCGTCATCTTCAGCATCACGGCGATCGCTACATACGCTCCGGCGATCAGTAGCAAAAGAAGACTGGCGGCAATCAAGAGGAATTGGATCAGCATGACGTGTTGCTCCATGAAGGGCTTGTCGTTCGATGCAAGATATCCGCCATGCCGGAGCGCCAAGTTTGTCGTGCAATGGTCGGGAAATTTGCACGATCGATAGTCGCCTATCGTGCAGGTTGCCGATCTGCTTAAGGCGACTTGCGCGGCAGATAGCAATGCGGCGGCGGTATCTCGATCGAGATTTTTTATCGGCAGTCCGAGTCGCGCAATGCACCCATCGCGCGACTCGGCTAGCAGCGACAAGAATTGACCATGTTTCGCGCGAGACCTAGCGCAGACGCCGTTTCCTCGTCTGCGCTGCTTTGCGTGCAGCGGCGGCTCGGCCTTTCGCGCCCTTGGTCTTGACGGCTTTGCGCGCCGAGGCGGAACGCTCGCTCGCAGTGCGGTTGCGCGCGGCTTTCTTCGCATGGGCCGAGAGCGCCTTCGGCGTGGCGGCGGCATGGCTCTCGCGCTTGAGCGCACGCGTCACTGCGCGCGAGCGCTTGGCGTAAGTGGCTTTTCCGGTTTTTGATGCAGCACGAGCCGCTTTCTTCGGACTTGTGCTCGCACGCTTGGACGATGCGCGTTTGCCCTGTGCGGGCACGGCGATACCGGCCTTGCGCGCAAGCGACAAGCCGATCGCGATGGCTTGTTCGGTCGAACGCGCGCCGTGCTTTCCCTCTCGGATATGTTCGATTTCTTCGCGCACGAATTCGCCGGCCTGCGTGCTCGGCGATTTGCCCGCGCGTTTGTCGCGCCTGGCGCGTTCGATGGCTGTTCGTTCTGGCATGGGGCTCTCCTGATGGCGACGTCATGTTCGCGGGCGCGACAAAACGGGGATGGAGGAATCGGTCCTCGGCGTAATACGAAACTATCGGCGGCTACCGGATCCTGCGCCACTTCGTGCCGTCGGCGGTTGCGAATTCCGTATCCGACAGCGGCATCAGCGCTTCACCCGTACGCAGTCGGAGATCCATGCCCAGCGGCACCGTTCGCCTATCTCCGTGCTCGTCTTCCTTGATCGGCTTGGTTTGAACGGCGACCGAACGATTGCCGTGCTCGTCTTCGACTTCAAATGCATGAGTCTCGACATGTGTTTGTTCGTTCATGGCATTGCCTCGCACCCGTGTACTTACTCAGGGGCACGATCCGTGCCAATCTCGCGCAGTCGGCGCCGTGGCATCTACGCTAAGCGAGAACGCTCCAAATCAACTGCTCCGGGTCCAGCAGAAAGATTCGCTCGTTAGCTGTATGAACTTCCCTATTATCGATCATGCTTGCGACTTTGCCGCCCCAAACACGAATCTCATTCGACGCTGAGAGGACGGCGCGATGGCGATAGATCCAACCAGGGACGTCACCGGATGTTTTCAACCGCTCGATTCGAAAAGTCCGTGTATCCAGCACGTACACTGCGGTGGTTCCGAATCGCCGCGCATCGGAGTATCCCAGCGATCCGATTATGTAGATCTTTTCTCCGACGAGCGTTGCCGTGTGGAAATCCGTCGGTGGAAATTCCTCGGCGCGATAGCCGAACATTCGAAAACTGCCGTCGATTTCGTGCACAAAAACATCGTTGTAGATGCAGAAGTCCGGATCGTAAGAATCTTCATGCTCTCCCCCGATCTGGATCACTCTTCCATCCGCGAGAAATGTAATCGACTGACCGAAGCGCTGTGCGCACCAGACGGGCTCGCGGCCATGCGCAGTACGCTCCGTGAAGCGGTTTTCGGCTTCATATCCGCTCACTCCGGAAACGACCATATTGCGCCAGAAAGGCTCGGTCATTTCTTCCGGATTGGCGATGCCGAAGCGGCGATGCCACCCCCGCTGAAACTCGTCTTCCGACGCCTGCAGCAGTCGCAACTCCGGCGTTGACGGAAGTCCGGCCAGAGCACGTCGCATCTCGAAGGGAAGCGAGCCTGGATCGGCGCCGGCATTCAATAACACCCTGGCGATGGCCGGGGAGGAAGTTGAGTAAAGCGCGTTGAGATGATCGCTCTTCTCATCGGGGTCCATACCGGCATCGAGCAGGATGCGCACCGCCGAGAGATTGTTTTCCTCTGCCGCGGCCGTCAGTGCCGGCGTACCAAACTCGTCTGTCTGTCGAAGAGAAAACCCCTGCGAAAGCAGCCAGAGGAGCATCGGTTCGTGATGCTCTTGTATCGCATAGAAGAAAGGCGGCTTGGCGCATCGCCCGGTTGCCGTCACATCGGAGCCATGCTCGATCAAACGACGTACTTTAGTGATATCTCCAGTCATAATTGCGACCAGCAATGGGGTACGCTTCCAAAAGTCGCGGTGTTCGAGTGCGGCGCCGGCAGCGAGTGCAATTTCAATATCCGCCAATGTTCCGATCGCGACGGCCTTGGTCAGACTCGACCACTGCAACTGAACCTCGTCGGCGCCCGCATCGAGCAAGAGCATGACGGCATCAAACCGGCCGCGATTCGACAACACGCGCAGCGCGGATTCCTCGTACCTGCTCACGTCGTTGAGACGCGCACCGCGCGCGATGAGCAACTTCAATAATGCCAGCAACCTCGTGTCGCAGCGGATATCGCGGCCATGCACCGCGTCGAGCATGGCGCCGAAGCCGTCCCTCGAGTAATTTAGGTTCGCACCTGCGTCGAGCAGCACCTCAACTTTCGCAGGATCTCCAGCCGATATGGCGAAAGACAATGCAGTTCGCCCCTTTTCGTACTCCCAGCCTGCGGGGGCCTCCAGGCTTGCTCCATGCTCGATCAGAACACGCAGTACATCGACGCCCGCCTCGCTACTCTCCGCGGCATAGCTCAGGGGTGACCTGAGACGATCATCTTCGATATTCAAAGCGTCCGGACTGAGTCGGGGAAGCAGTCGGGTGATCGCCGCCATGTCACCCGTACGGACAGCTTCATTAAACTCGGCGGAATGGCTCATGATGCAGTCAACTTTGCCGACGAACCACGTCGGACATGCTTACACAAGAGCCGGCACGAACGGCAGCAGCACGGCCATAGGCACTGTCGGCTGCGCCAGACGCAGCAGGAAGTATCCCGTGCCGGCGACGCCGAGCATCAATCCGTCGCTGATCCCGTTCGCAATACCCAACCCGCTTTCCCATGCGGAACCTGCCTCATGACGAGCAATCGCGTCGCACGCAGTTCGTGCGGCGACGTCGCGCCATTGCGTATCGTCCATAACGTGCGCGGCGGTCAGAAGAATGTCGGCATTGCCGAGCGGTCCATGACACAAGCTGTCGTTCGTGCCGGCGGCCGGCACCGATCGCGACAAGTCTGCCACGATTGTTTGCAATGCCGTCGTCGCAGATTCGAGGAAGGTGGCGTCGCGCGTAATGCGCCACAACGCCAGCCGCGACAGCGCGATTCCAGGTGCACCGTGGCACCACGCCATACCGCAGGATTGCGGGCGATCGTCGAACGATTGCGCATCTTCGGCGAAGAGATACGGCC
Source organism: Rudaea sp. 3F27F6 (assembly GCF_005503555.1). GTDB lineage: Bacteria > Pseudomonadota > Gammaproteobacteria > Xanthomonadales > Rhodanobacteraceae > Rudaea. Next base: position 8,315 of record NZ_SCNG01000005.1, on the reverse strand, counting down.
AATTGCCCTGCGCCGGCAGAAACCAATATTTTTCGTACGCGAGCGTGGTATTCAGTGCGTCGCGCCAAGTCGCATCCGGATCGATGCGTTCCAACTCGGCAAACGCGACGGCGATGCCGGCATTGCCGTGAGACAAACCGGAGAGCCCGAGCGGCGCGCCGTTGGCCGGCCAATGCCAGCCGTGGCTCGACCGCTGCGCGAGCGCGCACAGCGCGCGGCCGTAGCGGCGCGCGACGTCGATCGCAGCGGCCGCATGCTGCGGAAGGTCCCGTGCAATCTGCAGCAGGCACAAGACTGCACCGGCCATGCCGTGCATCAGGTCCGCGTCGACGGTCGCCTCGGGCAAGGTCGCGATGAGACGCGCCGCCTCTTCGCCATAGTCGTGCACGAGCTTTGCGTCGCCCAATGCTTTTGCCAACGTCAATCCGCCGGCGACAATGCCGAGACGGCCCTCGTACAAACTCGCTTCGTTCGCAGCCGGATGATGCAAAGCGTGTCGCAACGCGGCCGCGGCAACGTCCGCAAAGATCGTTTCACCCGTGGCGGCCGCCAGCGGCACAAGGAAGCTTGCAATACCCAGTGTTCCGTCGTAGAGATTGCCGTTCATCGTGCGCGCGAACAGCACCTGTCGACCGTCCACGTCTTCAACGTCGTCGGTGATCCAGGTGCAGCGATCTCCATGCCACAGAGCGTTGGCACACAACTGCCGTCCGATGCGTGCCGCATGTTCGAGCGCCGTACTCTCCAGAGTTGTCGCAGACGTGAGCGTGCCGCGGCTCGTGCGGTGGCCGTCAGCCGCTTCGAAGCGCAGCGCGCGCAAGCCGAACGGGTCGCCCTGCTCCAGATGCGGGAAGTCCCAATCGATGCCGGCATCGACGAACGCGTCGTGTACGTGCGCGATGACGCTAGCGGGTTCGGCAGCGGAAGTCGCTGCGTTCAGCAGTCCCCGTGCAAGGGCTCGGCAGCGACTGCCGCCGAAGCTGTCGTCGCTCGCGGGATCCTGCGCGAACGCCACACCCGGCAACAGTTGGAGTGCCCATAACGGCGCGACGGCACGCACCCAGCGGCGCAGAGAACGCGCGTGTTGTGCGATTACCCGATGAACCAGGGCGGCGTAGCGCGCACCGACGTACAGGACCACGGCGTCGCTGCGCAGCAGATCGGACTGTTGTGCCGGATACTTCAGCTGGAACGGAACGCAAGCCGCATCGAGCCGGCTCGTCAGCCAACGCACCAGCGCTTCGAGATGTTCGACGCGGGCCGCAAAGTAGTAGCGCACCGTCGCCGCGTCGCTCTGCGCATCCGCCTCGGTTTCGCCGAATAGATACTGAAACGAAGGGTCGAGCACGCGGCTCGCGCGCGCGCGCTGACGCATGACGACACTTCCGCGAATCGGCCGCGCGGGCACGCCATCGTACAGATACTCGCCGGCTTCGAGGCGGCGAACGAGCATGTCGCGCTGCGCGACCAGTGCTCCAGGCGCGAGTTGTTCGAGCACGCGCCACGGACCGGAACGCAGCGGTGGGAGATCGTCCGCCTGCCAGGTCGGAGAATCGGCATCGACGCTTTCGATGCGTGCGTAGTGGACGTGGTACAGATGCCGCTGCAGCGCCGCCACGCGCGGATCGGGATCATGGAACGGATCGTCGAGTGCGGCCGTGCGAACGTGATTTTCGAAACGCGCACCGCCGATCACGAACGTGCCGTCGTCTGTACACGACATCGGCGTCAACGTATCGCAGATCGCCAGCCACCACGGCGGATTTTCGTTTTCTGCTGCGCTCATGCGGCCCCGAACAAGGATTCGGCGCCGCGCTCGGGATCGGCGAGCGCATTGCATGCGAGCTGCAGCACGATAGCGTGCTGCGGCGCTATGTCGGGCTCGCCGGCGATATCTTCATACAGCGTCTGGATCAGACGCGCCGCCAGCAGCGCGGCCAAACGTGGGCGCGATGCGCCGCGCTCGACCGATGCGTAGCCCGACCACAATTCGCGCAATGCGGCTCGATGCGTCGGAAATGCGTCGGCCGCGTGCTGCACGGTTGCATCGCTCGCGTCGGTCGTCTCCGCGGGAAAAATGTTCATCCAATCGCCGATGTAGGACTGCGCCATGCCGGCCAGATCCCATAGCGGATCGCCGAGCGCCGCCATCTCCCAATCGATAAATACGCAGCCGGATGTTGCGGACCCGGGTTCTGCCGGCAGCAGACAGTTCTGCCATTTCATATCGCCGTGAATCAGGCGGCGCTGCGGCCAGGTGCGTTCCAGGCGTTCGAGAGCGGCCATGGTCGCGCGCTCACTCTGCACGATGCGCACGAGTTCAGCCTGGCCCCAGCTCTGGTCCGCGGTGACGACGGGAAACAGATTGCGCAAGCGCAGAACCCACGGAGTCTGTTCGGAAAAAGCGAAGTCATCACTCGCCCGCACACGCACCAAACCCGCGTGCAGGCCGGCCAGGGAGCGCCCGAGATGACGCGCGACCGCCAGAGGATCGCTTGCCGAGGACCGCGCGAGGTCGCGGCACGGCAACATGCCGGACAGCCAGTCCGTCACGAGAGTCTGCGCGACGGCATCGAAATAACGCAGCGTCGGTACGCTGCCATGCAGCGCGGCGACGTCTTCGAGGACTCCGAGAATGCGCGCTTCGTTGACGACGCTGGAATCGGATTCCCAGAGGCCCTCATCGGGCATGTGCTGCTTGACGTAGAAACCCTGATCCTGCCCCCATGTCACGCTGAAGCCGCGATTGCGATGGGTGTTCGAGCGGACTTCGACGACATGCTCCATCAATGTCTGCGTCGAGAGCAGTCCCGCGTTGAGCAAAAACACCGGCGTGTTATGGCGCGTGAGTATCAAGCAACGACCTCGACCCCAATCGAAGAAACAAGTCTAGCGCAGCACGTACGCCCGCGACCGGCGTACGTGCCACTTTCCTTCAGGCCGGCAGCGTCGCTTGCGCGACCGCCAAGAGCAGGTTCAGCCGGGTGGTCTGCAGCAAGGATTGCGGGTCGGCTTGCAGGTCTTGGTCTGCGTGCCCTTGACAGCCGTCTCGCCGGGCGGCCTCGGCTTGCAACAAGGATTGCGCGTCGGCTTGCAGGTCTTCGTCTGCGTGCCCTTGACCGCCGTTTCGCCGACACCTCTGCAGCACGGGTTACGCGTGGGCTTGCAGGTCTTCGTCTGCGTACCCTTGACGGCGGTTTCGCCGGGAGGTTTGCAACACGGATTGCGCGTCGGCTTGCAGGTCTTCGCCTGGGTGGCGTTGATGGCTGTCTCACCGACGGACTTGCAGCATGGATTGCGCGTGGGCTTGCACGTTTTCGTCTGCGTGCCCTTGACCGCCGTTTCGCCGACACCCCTGCAGCACGGATTACGCGTCGGTTTGCAGGTCTTCTCTTTCGTCCCCTTGACGGCCGTTTCGCCGACGGACTTGCAGCACGGATTACGCGTGGGCTTGCAGGTCTTCGTTTGTGTGCCCTTGACGGCCGTTCCGCCGGGCGGCATCGGCTTGCAGCATGGATTGCGCGTCGGTTTGCACGTCTTCGTCTGCGTGCCCTTGACGGCGGTCTCGCCGGGAGGTTTGCAGCACGGATTGAGCGTCGGCTTGCACGTCTTGTCTCTCGTGTTTACCGGAGCGGCTTCAAGTGCCGGTTTCGATTCGTCGGTGTATTGCGTTACCGCGGGTTTTCGCTCGAAGTGCCTTGCCAGGATATTTCCCGCCAGCATGCTGGCGATTGCGTCGGGACTGCTGCCATTTTGTAGTGATTCGTTACCCTGTTTCATATCGAATCCTTTTTACTGTCGTTGGACTGCGATTTACGGTTGAGCCCAGTGCGATCCTTATCGCCGGCGCGACCGTCCCAGAGGGCATTCAACGCGTCTAGCCTTCGTTGCGTTACACCTTCCCCTACTATTTTCGTTGTCTTCCCCCTGCGCACATACAATACATCGTCGCAGTTCGTTTCATCATTCCCAAGCTGGATGCGTCCGCTTTGCCGTACTGGTCCACAGTACCGCGGCAAGAAACGGACCATTCGCGAGATTCGAGCGGAACGTGAATTGGGCCGCAATATTCCTTGCGCGCAAAATGTAGGCCGCTACCCGTGAGGACACGGGTCTTTGTATTGCCGAGCTTGACCGATGAGTTCGCTGCTGATGCCGCTATGGCTGAGCGGATGATTTTTCATCCGATCGCCAAGGCATTTCTCTTCGAGCCGAGCCAACCCGGAAAAACAAAAAACCCAGATTTCCCGCTGGCTCAAAAAAATTCACGCGGTTGCTTCATCGCGGAATTTAGAACGGTTCTGCCTACTTCTGTAGGTGTTACATAAGACGATTTCTCAATCGGCACAAGCAAACGCAGTAAGCAATACAACAACGCCACTGCATTTGTTGCGAATAGCAGCTCTTTGAGGGCCCAAATGCAACATTTTCATTTTCGCAAGTTTGCTTGCACGCTTGAGAGCATCGAGCGAACTGGACCTGCGCTCGCGCGACCATGTCCTCGCTATTCCGACGCAGCGCTGAGCAAGTCGAAATCGCCCGCCAACACGCGATCGAGACGGCCGCTGCGCCATCCGCGAACACTGTCCCGCACCAATGGCGAAGGACCATCGGTATAACGGCGGCATACGCGCGACTCCGAGTCAGTCTGAGTTGGCGGCACGGGAGACACCGAATCGGGACTGACGCTGACACGTACACTGTGGCGAACTTCAGTTTCGCCGAGCCGAGATTCAAGGACATGCAGTCCTTGCTCACTCCTCAGCGTTTGATATGCCCCGAATCCGGAAACATCAAGATGCAGGGCGCCCGACGCCGCGTTGGGTCCTCGCCGCCTGATGCGCATCCCGCGCGCCTGCGCCCAGGACACATACATGTCGGCGATCCGATCGCGCCATTCCAGCGCGGATGCCGTGCGTATGTCTGCGGGGATGATTTCGATCTGCGCCCCTTCGGCTTCGTTGTTCTTTATGGCGCCGATAGCCGAGTCGATGGCCATCACGAGCAGAACTAGCCGCCGCACGAACTCAGCGGCACTCCGCCCAGCGCCGCGGCTGAGGCGCGCATAAAGTGAATTGGCAGAGCGCAATCCGGACTCGATTCGATCCATGCGCTCGAGCCGATCGAGCACCTGCTGACGTTCCGGTTGCTGCCAGAAGTCGCTGCGCTGCATCGCCTGCACAGCTTCCTCTTTGAGCTCCAGCCAGACCGGCTCCTCAAGCTTCTCTGAACGCGCGTCTATTTCGCGCTGCAACACCGCAAGCGTCGTGTCGTCGAGACGGGGTTCCAGGGCCAGCGTGCGCAGATCCGAGGAATCTCGAGCCGCCGCTGCGGGCGCGTCGACTGCCGTCTCGTCCGGATCGACGAAACGGACGCGCAGTGAGTCTTCCTCTCCTTGCACGAAAAGGAACTGCTCACCTTTCGGCACGCGATGCTCCACCATCGTCCGCGCCAGCGGTGCGAGCAGATACTGGTCAATCGCACGGCGCAACGGACGCGCGCCGAGATCCGGCGTGAAGCCCTTTTCGAGCAAAAATTCGATCGCGGAAGGCTCCCACTCCACCGCCCAGTTGCGCCCGCGGAAGCCGCGGCGCTCAAGCACGCTGCGCAGTTCCTTCTCAAGTATGTCGCGCATGAGGGCGCGCGTCAGCGGGTTGAACACCACGACGCGATCCAGTCGATTGACGAACTCTCGGCGGAACGTCGTGTCGATCGCGCGCTGCACGAGTTCACGAGAAAATGCTCCGCGCTGCCCGACAAACCCCATGCCCACGCCGGTAGAGATCGTCGAACCTAGATTTGAGGTCAAGATAATGATGCTATGGCGGAAATCCGCGGTGTTGCCGCTACGATCAGTCAGGCGGCCGTCGTCAAAAACCTGTAGGAACAGGTCCCAGATGCGCGCACTGGCCTTCTCGAACTCGTCAAGCAGGATCACGGAAAACGGATGCTGGCGGATGCGCGTGGTCAGCGAGGTGGCGCGCCCTTTTTCGCCATCGTCGATCAACCGCCAGTACGCGTCGTCCGATTGATACTCGCTCATGTCAAAACGCAACATGCGATCAGGGCTTCCGAACAGGAAGCGCGCTAGTGTCTTCGCGATCTCGGTCTTACCGGTTCCGGTCGGCCCTGCGAATAGAAATACGCCGATCGGACGCCGCGAATCCGTCAGACCGGCTTTGAGCATGCTGATGCGATCCACCAAGCAATCGACCGCTTCTTCCTGGCCGATCACGCACTGCAGAAAATAGCTGCGTATTGCGGCAACATCGAGCATGCGACCGATGTCGAGAATCTCGAGTGGCAGTCCACTGCTGCGCGCAAGCGTTGCCAAGAGCTGGTCGCGATCGATAGGCAGCGTCGGCGGTTGCGTGCGTTGTGCGGCGGCAAGTGCTTCCTTGAGCAAGTCGAGCGAGCGTCCCGGCTCCGGCCGCTCCGGAAATTGCTGACGGCTCAGCTCACACGCTTCACTGGCGACCGCATCGCTGATGACCTCACGCCCAAGCTTGTTTTGCCATTTCAAACTCCAGTCGCGCACGAGCGCGAGGGCTTCGGCGTCAGTCATCGGCTCGACACGCAATGCCGCGATCAGAACCTCGACACGCGGGCGCTGCGCGATCACCCGCGTCCAGGCCACGGCGGTCGATTCACCGAGGATCTGCAACGCCCCGCGCTCGATATAAGGCAGCAAATGATCGAGAATGCCATGTGGGTTCTGCGACCACGTTCCGGCTTCGAGCAGTTGATGACAGTCGGGCACGAACCAAATAGCACGCCCGCTACCGAGGCCGTGCACGAAGTTTTCTATCCGCTGCTCCAGTTCGCCGATGTACTTTTGACCGGCCATCATCTGCGCGGGCGTGGCTTCAATGATCCGCCAGCCTTGTTTGACAAGCTCACGCAGCGCAGCCCGGGCAAGCGTCGTCTTGCCGACACCATCCGGGCCGACCAGCACCAGACTGGGTTTACCGGGACGCAGCAGCGTTTGCGTCAGCGCTTGGATGCGTTCGTGGGTCGCCTCGTTCTCGGCGAACGGCTCTTCTTCTTCGGCAGGCAGCGCACGCCCTACGCGCAGAACTTCGCGCTCGCCACTGCGAACACGGTCCGCCCGTTTCAGCGCTTCAAGAAAGTCGTTCACCAGCGGATGTGAGATCGCGCCAAGAACCTCGCTGCGCTCATCGAGATCCCAATCGCCGCCATCGGGTACTTCCCCGACGACCGGATGGATGTCCAGGCCGTGCTGTCGATCCAGCAAGGCAACAAAAGCGGCGCGTGTCGGTGGATGTTCAGTCCACCAACGCTGCGCGCGCAGCAACACGGTTGCGCACACTTTGGGATCCTTCGCTTCACCGAGGTACCTGAGGATGAAGTGCAAGGCCATATAACCCATACGCGCAAGGACACGAGCCACGCCGAGCTGGCTTTCATCGCCAACGGCAGCCATCGCGGCGAGCCCGGCGCAGCTCATCGCGATGTTCTGAGACGTCACCAGGTTCAGACGGTCCTGGGGTGTAAACGGCGCCGTGGAGAGAATAGCTCGCAACTCATTGAAGCGTGGTTCGTGCTCTAGATCGTCGCCTTGATCCGCGCTTTCACAAAACTGCGCAAGCTCTCTCGCCAGCCCATTCGCGCGAGCGCGCGGATCGGGGGCGGAACCCGCAGCAACGGTAGCCGCCCCGTCCAGGTTTGGCGATCCCGCGGGCGCATCACTCGCCCCATTGGCTGCCTCCTCCTGCGCAGGAGCGCCCGCTGGCGCCTGCGGCGTCGGAGCAGCGGAAACCGTCTGCGCCCGACTTACACGAGCGAGCAGCCATCCCAATCCCGCTCCGATCAACAAGAAGACGATATCCATACTGGCGATTCCGCCGCAGAGTAAAGGGCGCAGTTTACTCTGCGAACACGGCCAAACGTTTCCAATCAACTCTGCCGCTGCGAGCTCCCCCTTTCGGCAGTTGGGTCGTCACGAAGGGCGATGCCTGCAAGTTCCGCAGGACCGTTTCATCGGTCAGAAGTGGGAATCTTTCCTTCGGAATTTGGCAGAAGAAAAAAGCGAAATCAGTGCACGCGTGATTTCGACAGACGGACAATGCAGCAAAATTTGGTGCTAGCGCCGATCGAAAAACTACTCCCGATCCGCAACAACCCTTTTGGACAGCAAAAAGCCCGCAGCAATGCGGGCTTCAGAAGAAAATGCACCATCTTTCAGCGAGGTATCCCTCAGAAGGGGATTTCGTCGTCGTCGAAGCTGTCCGCCGGCATCTGCGGTGCCGGGGCGCTGCGCGGGGCAGGCGCCGATTGCGGGCCGCGCGCAGGGC
>NZ_SCNG01000004.1 GCF_005503555.1 Rudaea sp. 3F27F6 | reverse complement strand
TCGGCGGCGGCTTCTTCGGCGGCTCCGCCGCCGCCGCCACCGCCACCGCCGCCGCCGCCGGAGCCGCCGAAGAAGCCGCCGCCGAAGATCGTCGAGAAGATCAAGCCGCCGCCGACTCCGCCGCCGCCGGCTCCGCCGCCGGTCGTCACGGAGACGCCGACGCCGATGTCCACTCCCGCTCCGCCGCCCGCTCCGCCGGCTCCGCCTGCGGCTCCGGTCGACATTGCGCCGAGCGAGAACATCAGCTACCGCAAGATGCGTCCGCCGAAGTATCCGCCGCAGGCCGTGCGCGAGCATCACACCGGCAAGGTCATCCTGAAGGTGTTGATTGCGACCGACGGTTCGCCGAAGGAAATCACCGTGGAGAAGTCGTCCGGATATCGCGAGCTCGATCAGGCTGCGATTGCGGCGGCGAAGACTTGGATGTTTAATCCGGGAAGCAAGGGTGGCCAGCCGTATGAAGGCTACGCACTGATCCCGGTCGATTTCACCTTGGCAGATTGATTTAAATGTGACGATTGCCGGCGATTCCGGCGGAATTTCAGGACCACAAACTTAAGGGTAAGGTTATGTTACAAGAAGCAGCTTCCGCTCCGGTTGCCGGACAAGGCAATGCCGCCGCTCTCACGCAGATGGGCTTCGAACATCTGCTGCACAACTTCGACACCTTAGGTCTGGTTGTGTTCGTCACGCTCGTGATCATGTCGCTCGGCTCGGTGTTCTTCATCATCGTCAACGCCTGGCGCATGTTCAACATTCGCCGTCGCGGCGACTCGGTACGCGAACAGTTTTTCGAAACCAAGTCTCTGACCGATGCCAAGCGCCATCTCGAAGAGCAGCCGGGTTGGGAGCCGTTCTCGAAGATCGCTCTCGATGTCACCGTGGCCGCCGAACAGCACAGTCAGGCTCAAGGCAGTCGCCTCGCCGAGACCTTGAATCGCTCGGAGTACGTCGACCGCGCTCTGCGTCAGGGCGTCGCTCGCGAAAGTGGCCGTCTCGAAACCGGTCTGACGTGGCTCGCCACGACGGGCTCGACCGCGCCGTTCGTCGGTCTGCTCGGTACCGTGTGGGGCATCTACCACGCCCTGCTCAAGATCGGTGCCAGCGGCAACGCGTCGATGGACGCCGTCGCGGGTCCGGTCGGTGAGGCGCTCATCATGACCACGATCGGTCTGGGCGTCGCCATCCCGGCGGTGCTCGCCTACAACGTGTTCAACCGCGCCAACCGCGTTACGCTCGGCAAGTTCGACGAGTTCGCTCACGACCTCCACGACTTCTTTGTCAGCGGTTCGCGCGTCGAAGGAAAGTAAGCCATGGCAATGAGTGCGGGCGGTAACAGCGGCGGCATCATGGCGGAAATCAACGTCACGCCGCTCGTCGACGTGATGTTGGTGCTGCTGATCATCTTCATGATCACGACGCAGTTGGCTCAACCGAAGATCAAGGTCGAATTGCCGCAAGGCACCTTGATCGCGCCGCCGACCGACACTCCGCCGGTGCCGCCGGTCACCATTGCCGTGCGTCACGACGGAACGATGTACTGGAACGACGAGCAGGTCACCGAGAGCCAGCTCCAGGCCCAGCTTCGAGTCGTCGCGCCGCAGGCAACGCAGCCGGAAATCCAGATTCGTGCCGACAAGGATACCGAGTACCAGCTCGTGGCCAATGTCATGACCAACGCGAAGAACGCGGGCATGGTCAAGGTCGGCTTCATCACGACGCCGCAGCACGGCGGTCAGTAACAGGTTTGAAGAGAAAGAATCATGGCATTCAGTGCAGGTAACAGCGGCGGCGGCGCGATGGCCGACATCAACGTGACGCCGCTCGTGGACGTCATGCTCGTGCTCCTGATCATCTTCATGATCACGGCGCCGATGCTGACTCATCGCATCAAGATCGACCTGCCGCAGCCGACGAACAATCCGCCGCCGCAAGTCGAGAATCCGCCCGACCCGATCACGCTGTCGGTGCGTTCGAGCGGGCAGTTCTACTGGAACGACCAGCTCGTGTCGGAAGAACAGCTGCAGCAGATGCTGACGGTGACGTCGAAGAAGAGTCCGCAGCCGGAACTGCAGATTCAGGCCGACAAGACCGCGAAGTACCAGCTCGTTGCGACCGTTATGGCGGACGCGAAGAACGCCGGCATGACCAAAATCGGCTTCCAGCCGGCGCGTGGCGCGGGCCAGTAAAGCCGGTTCGCTCGCGAGTCGAAAAACAAACGCCGCAGCGATGCGGCGTTTTCTTTTGCGCTAATGAAAATCATGAAAATCGCCGCCGCGGATTTTGCCGCGGCTTCGGCACGCTATTCTGCGTGGGCACACTGCCGTGCCCAATGGAGACCGCCGGATGGCCGCTTTCACGCTCGATCGCGAATCCCCGACATTTGCACAGATCAACGTCACTCCGCTTGTCGACGTGATGCTGGTCTTGCTCGTGATCTTCATGATCGCAACGCCGCTGCTCACGCATAAGCTCACGCTCGACTTCTCGCACTGTTCGCTTGATTGCCCGTCCTCCGCCGATCCAGTGAAGCTCTCGATCAAGGAAACCGGCGAGCTGTACTGGAACGGCGTAGCGATCAATCGCGGCGAACTGGCGCGCAATCTCGCAACGATAGCGCAGCAGAACGATCCACCGCCGCTGACATTGCGTCCGGAGGCGCGGACGCGCTACGAACGGGTCGCCGACATCCTCGCGACTGCGAAGAACGCCAATCTGCGCCGGATCAGCATCGAGCCCGCCGGTCGCTGATCGCTTAGGCGGCGAGGATGCGCAGATAGGCCTTGATCGTGGCGTCGAGGCCCCCATACAGGGCCTCGCCGATCAGAGCATGGCCGATCGAGACTTCGGCGAGCTGTGGAATCGCAGCTTTCAACGTGCCGAGATTGGTCTGATTCAAATCGTGTCCGGCATTGACGCCGAGACCCGTGGCGAGGGCACTGTCGGCACAGGCGACGCACATGGCCAACTCGCGGGCATAGTCGCCGTGAGCGAAGGCTTCTGCATACGGCCCGGTGTAAATCTCCACTCTGTCGGCGCCGATCTCTGCGGCACGCGCGACGTCGACGGCGTCCATATCGACGAACAAACTGACTCGCGCGCCGAGTTGTTTCAACTGCGCAATGAGCGGCTTCAGCCGCGCCGCATCGGCACGCAGATCGAAGCCGTGATCGGAAGTGAGTTGTGCATCACCGTCGGGCACGAGCGTGACTTGCGTCGGCCGAGTTTCTTCGACCAGCGCGAGCAAGCCCGGGTAACCGCCGCGTGCGCCGGCGAAACCGTTACCCTCGATGTTGTACTCCACATCTCCGCCGATAAGCGACTTCAATGCGCGCACGTCGTCGGGACGAATATGTCTTTGATCAGGGCGGGGATGCACTGTGATGCCGGCCGCGCCGGCGGCGATGCAGGCCTTCGCGGCGGCGTAGACATCGGGCTCTTGGCCGCCGCGTGAATTGCGCAGCACGGCGATCTTGTTGACGTTGACGCTGAGTCGGGTCATGGGTCTTCTCAATGAACATATTTGCGCAGCGGCACGGCTTCGCGGCGCGTACCGGCGAGGTCGAGATCGATGCCGGCGACGCGACCGTCTGCAGTGCGCTTGATCTGCAACTCGACCGCGCCGTCCGCGTCGGTAAAACGACTGGGCGCATAAGGAAAAATACGTCGCCGCTCGGCCATCGTCCACTGTAAGTTCAAGCCCTGTGCGGATTCGGCGATGCGCAGCCAAGTTGCATCGTCGAGACGATAATCGCCGAGCATGGCGCTGCGCGCCGCAGCGTCGATCCCGATCGGCACGCGTGCAAGGCGCGGGGCGCGCGCGCTCAAGCGCTTCGCACTGACATTCTGGCCGCCGCCGTGCAATACGAGGCCGACGATCTCATCGATATCGCGGATGAAGGTGACACCGAACCCTGCGTCGTCGGCGACGAAGACATCTTTGTCCGCCGCTTGCAGGCGCGCCGGCAACGCGCCGGGCATTTGCAGGCTCAGTGCTTGTTCGTCCGCACGCACGATGGCGTCGACGCCGGAGGCGACCCGGTAGAGACCGGGATACTCTTCGAGGCGATTGCTTCCGGCATCGGCGAAGCCATGCGCGGTCTCGGGCGGCGAAGTGTCGCCCAACCAAGCGATGCCGAGTGCGGCGACGTCTTCGGTAGCATTGCCGAGCACGACGATGGCCTTCTGTTTGTCGGTGCGGAAACCGATGAAACTCGCGAATCCTGCCGTTTGGCTTGCGCGCCAGACGAGAGGCCAGGTCGCCGTGCCGTCGATCTTCTCGCGCACGTTCCAGCCGAAGCCGAGCTGGTCGGCCGGACCGGACGCATCCGGCCGCCGCGCGAGCAGCAGAGCGGCGCGCAACGGCGAATCGTTCGGTGTCAGATTGAGCTGCAGGAAGCCGAGCAGATCGGGCAAGCCGGCACGCAGTCCCGCCGCACCGATGAGGGCGCCGTAATGGCGATGCGGTGCGCTCGCACCTCTCGCATGTCCCGGCAACAGATCTGTGTCGTCCGCAAAGGTCAATCGCTTCAGCCCGAGCGGCGAAAAAATCTTGGCAGCGAGCGCTTCGCCAAGCGGCATCTGATAGATGCGGCCGAGCAAGTGACCGAGCAGGCCGGCGTTGAGGATCGAATAGCCGTACGCGGCATCGTCTGCTTTTGCACTCGAACGATGAAAGGCGAGCAGGGCAAGCAGATCTTCCGCAGCATAGCCGGCATAGGGGTCGTCGAGATCGGCGGGAAACAAATTCGCCGGTCGCGCGGGCAGCGCCGAATGTTGCGTGGCGAGCTGCAGCAGAGTGATTTTTCCGAGGCGCGCATCGGTGAACGGAAATGGCGCAGGCAGAAATTTCTCGATCGGATCGGAAAGCCGCAGCTTGCCTTCGAGCGCGGCCTGCGCGAGCAGAAGTCCAGTGAAGACCTCGCCGACCGCGCCGATTTCGAACAGACTTTTATCGTCGGCGGGTTTGGAATCCGCGCCGTCGCGATGGCCGAAATAGAAGGTCCCGCGCTGCTTGCCATCGATCAGGCCGACGGCGACGGATTGATACGCGCCGTTGGCGACACCGCGTTCGATCGTCTCGCGGAACGAGGCCGGTAGAAGTGTGGAATCGGGTGGAGACGTCGATTTGCGTGCTACTGACAGCGCCGGCAACGACAACAGCAAGGCGCACAGCACGCCTGCCCACGAACGATGCGCGCAGAGAAAACCCATGCGCCAAGAATAGCGCATGGGTCGTAACCGAAAGGAGATGTGTCGATTAAAGAAACCACGTCCGTGTGGAGGAGACCCTGTGGGGGAGTGCCTACTCAGACACGTTATGGCGGAGAAAGTTCGTTATGCCACGTCGGCAAACCCGCGTGGGTCAGCTTAGGGACAGGTTTCGGCAATCTCTTTCCACGCCACCGGATCCCAGTAGCCGCCCTTGTTGAGCTCGCTGGTGCGATCTTCGTTGAAGCGCGCGGCGATCAGCACCGTCGTATTCGGCTTGACGGTAATGGTCAGAGATTTCGGTTTGCTCTTGCGCAGGGATGCGAATTCGCCCATGCCCATCGCGCGCGTGGGAATGCGCTCGGCGACGAGCAGCTCGTGCGTACCGGCATCGACGCGATAACTCTTCGCGCCGTATGGGCCTGGAGCAGTTCCATCGACGAGCAGAATCGTCGCGCCGTAGAGCTTCTCCTGACGCGGCGCGAGATCGACCAGACCGATGCGGCCGCAACCCGTGGCGGCCGCCTGCGTGGGCAGATCGGCCGCCGCACCGGACACGCCGAGCGCGACGCGCAGTGCAGGCAGCTGCACGCTTTGCAACGGGCCGTTCAGCGCCAGCTGCGTACCGCCGCGAAGCACGTCGAGCTGCACGTTCGCATCGGCCGGCAACGCATCGACGCTGGACTTCAGCGTGGAGGCCGCGAGTGCGCGGCCATTGTCGTCTGCGCCGAGTTCGCGCAACGAGCGGCCGTTCACCGCGACGATGACGTCGCCCGGATGCACGCCGATCCGTTCGGCCGTGCCGCCTGGCGTGGTGCCGAACACGCGCAGACCGTCGCGTGCGTTGTTTGCACTGGTCGCATCGACGAGCAGGCCGAGATTGATCGAACGTTGCGCCGGCTCGTCGAGCTGAAGCGTCACTTGCTCCGGATGCGCGCCGAGCGCGCCCGTGCTGGCCAATCGCACGAGAACCTGATGCATTTCCTCACGCACGCGCTGGGTGACGGCGGTCGAAGTGGCACTGCCGCCGGACGCGTCGAGAGCAGGTGTGGTTGCCGCATCCGCGGCGAAAACGCCGCCGGCGGCGCCGAGCAAGATAGTCAAACCGAGTATGCGGGACATGGCACGTACCCTTTAGATGCTGGTCAAAGTCAACCCTTCCTTACGCGCCGCGATCAGCGTGTCGAGAAGTTCGCTGCGTCGCTTCCACAAAGGAACAAGTTCATTTGTATACTTTCCGTGTTCGTAGGCCGCTTGCAGGCGGCGGTCGATATCGGCGAGTTCGGTCGCAGCAGGACCGGCATCGTATCTGGCAACGGTTCTACCGACCGCGCCGTGATCGCGTTCGAGCGCCTGCAACTGCAATTCGAGCGCCTGTGCACGCGCCTGCCAGTCGATACTCGCGCCGCCGCTAGGCATACCCGAGGGCAGACGCAAGCCACCGAGCGCGACCGCGCCGACCAGCGCCGCGCTGAAAACGCCGCCGGCGACGAACCGGCGCAGACGCCGGCGGCGGACTCGCGTGCCGTGCGCCGCTTCGATGCGCGACCACAGATCGACGGGCGGCTCGGATTCGATGTCCGTGATCGTGCGCAGGAGTGCGCTGGTTTGCAGGTTGGCAGAATCGGTGACATTCATGGTTCAGGCCTCGGCCGGCGCGACGATGGCATGCAGACGCTGCAGCCCGCGCGACAGGATCGATTTGGAATAGCTTTCGCTTTGTCCGAACAATTCGGCAATCTCCGTATGCGTGTAGCCTTCGATTTGATGCAGCACAACGACAGCGCGCGCACGCGGCGGCAGTCGCTGCAGCAAAGCGGCTGCGTCGAGCTTCTGCGCCGGACCGCTTTCCGGCGCGTCGAGCCCGGCGAACATCGCGTCGGGATCGGCATCGACGAAACGCTTGTTCTTGCGCAGATGGTCGATCGCGGCGTTCGCAGTCATGCGCTTGAGCCACGCACCGAACGGCGCATCGCCGCGATAGCTGCGTATGGTTTCGATCAGTTTCAAGAATACCTCCTGCACCAGGTCTTCGGCTTGTGCCTTGTTTCCGGTGAGTCGCAATGCCAAGCCGTAACAGGCCTGACCGAAGTGCGTGTACAACGTCGCGAACGCCTGCATGTCGCCGCGTTGTGCGCGGGCGAGTACGCTTGCATCGACCAGTCGGGCAAAACCGGACAGTTGCTCCAGCCCGCTCATATCCATGTCCGCGCTGCGATTCATTGCCATAAAGACGGCAAAGTTGCTGAAATCGTCGCAGACTCCGCGGCGGCAAAGGCTCGGAGTCGCCTTTGCGGACCTTGCCAGGCCAGCACGCCGGTGGCGCCTGCAGCCGGCTTCAAGCGCACGGTGCGCCAATCCGCGAGCGGCCGCGCTTCTTCGGCAATGTGATCCAGTCGCCATACTGCGTCGTCCACACCGAACTCGAAGCCGACGCGATCGAGACCGAAGGCGATGCCGCGACCGATCGCTTTGAGCACGGCTTCCTTGGCGCTCCACAGTTCGAGAAAACTCGGCGCAAGCCGTTCGGCCGGCAACGCAGCGAGCGCCGCCGCTTCGGCGCCGGTGAAATAGCGCCGCGCGATCTCGAGGTACGGCCGTTCGCGAAACCCGCTTTCGAGATCGACGCCGAGCGGCTGGCTACGGCTCAATCCGACCAGGAGCGCGTCGCCGCTGTGCGAAATATTGAACTGCAGCTCCGCATCGGCGAGATACGGTTTGCCCGCCTCGTTGCGCTCGATACGCAAAGTGCTCGCATCGGCAGCCAGATACGCCGCGAGTACGCCGCGCAAGCAGTCCATGCCATTGGATTTCGCCGCATCGCTGGAGCGGTATCGCGGAAAAAACCATAGATGGATTTCATCGTCTCCCAACTCGGCGGGGAGTCGGGAGACGGAGAAATCGGCGGCGGTCAGCGTGCGCATGGCGCATGCTTGGTCATGCGCCGCGCCGCGTCAAGGCATCGAATGCAGACTTAGCGGATCAGGCGCGTATCGACGAGGTTCTTCACGACTGACGGATCTGCAAGGGTTGAAATGTCGCCGAGCTGATCGGGCGCGTTCTCGGCAATCTTGCGCAGAATGCGGCGCATGATCTTGCCCGAGCGCGTCTTCGGCAGGCCCGGCGCCCACTGGAGATGATCGGGCGTCGCGATCGGACCGATTTCCTTGCGCACGTGGGCGATCAGTTCCTTGCGCAATTCGTCTGTCGGCTGCACGCCGGCCTTGAGGGTGACGTAAGCGTAAATGCCTTGGCCCTTGATCTCGTGCGGACAGCCGACCACGGCGGCTTCGGCGACGGCATGATGACCGACGAGAGCGCTTTCGACTTCGGCCGTGCCGATGCGGTGACCGGAAACATTGATCACGTCGTCGACGCGGCCGGTGATCCAGTAATAGCCGTCGGCGTCGCGGCGCGCACCGTCGCCGGTGAAGTAGTTGCCCGGATAAGTTTTGAAATAGGTCTCGATGAAGCGCTCGTGGTCGCCGTAAACGGTGCGCATCTGGCCGGGCCACGAGTCGGTGAGAATCAGATTGCCCTCGGCCTCGCCTTCGAGCGCGGCGCCGTTTGCGTCAACGAGCGCGGGCTTCACACCGAAGAACGGCTTGGTTGCCGAGCCCGGTTTGGTCGCGATCGCACCAGGCAGCGGCGTAATCAAAATGCCGCCCGTTTCCGTCTGCCACCAAGTGTCGACGATCGGGCAGCGGCCGTCGCCGACGACGTGGTAGTACCACTCCCAGGCTTCCGGATTGATCGGTTCGCCGACCGAGCCGAGCAGACGCAGCGAGGTGCGCTGAGTCTTCTTCACCGGCGCCTCGCCCTCGCGCATCAGCGCGCGGATCGCGGTCGGCGCGGTGTAGAACAAGGTGACCTGGTGCTTGTCGATCACCTGCCAGAAGCGCGAAACGTCGGGGTAGTTCGGAATGCCTTCGAACATCAGCGAGGTCGCGCCGTTCGCGAGCGGGCCGTAGACGATATAGCTGTGCCCGGTGACCCAGCCGACGTCCGCTGTGCACCAGTACACGTCGTCCTCGCGCAGATCGAAGACGCTTTCGTGCGTGTAGCTCGCGAACACGCCGTAACCACCGGTGGTGTGCAGCACGCCTTTCGGCTTGCCGGTCGAACCGGAGGTGTAGAGGATGAACAGCGGATCTTCTGCGTTCATCGGCTCGGGCGCGCACTCGGCGCTTTGCTCGGCGATCAGCGCATCCCACCAGCGGTCGCGCGGCGCTTGCATGTTGACCGGCGCGCCGGTGCGCTTGACTACGAGTACGGTCTCCACACTGTTCGTGCCGGGGCGCTTCAGCGCCTCGTCGACGTTGACCTTGAGCGGCACCTTCTTGCCGCCGCGCAGGCCTTCGTCGGCGGTGATGACGAGCTTCGACGTGCAATCGGCGATGCGTCCGGCGATTGAGTCGGGCGAAAAGCCGCCGAACACGACCGAGTGGATCGCACCGATGCGCGCGCAGGCGAGCATCGCGACGGCCGCTTCGGGAATCATCGGCAGATAAATCGTGACGCGATCGCCTTTCTTCACACCGAGATTCTTCAGCAGGTTCGCGGCGCGGCAGACCTGCTCGTGCAGTTCGTGATAGCTGACGTGCTTGGATTCGCCCGGATCGTCGCCTTCCCAGAGAATCGCGGTCTTGTTGCCGCGCGTGGCCAGATGGCGGTCGAGACAATTCGCGGAAAGATTCAGCGTGCCGTCGTGATACCAGCGGATGTGCAGATCCTTGGCGTCGAAGGAAACGTCCTTGATCTGAGTGTACGGCGTGATCCAGTCGAGACGTTTGCCGACGCGGCCCCAATAGCCTTCGGGATCTTTCACCGATTCGGCGTACGCCTTCTCATAATCGGCGGCGGTGACGCGCGTCTTCGCGGCGACGTCGGCGGGGACCGGATAAATCTTCGACATGACATCATCCTTCATGCTGCATTGCGAGGTAAGACCACTTTGCCGCGTTTCGCGGACGCCGGAATCGGACCTTAGTCCAACAGACTATGTCTTCGCGCCGACGCGATACTGCCAACCGCGATTCTACGCCCGAGGCGCGATGCCATCGCGCAGTTCGGGCGCGGAACAAAACCAAGAAACCATCGGGGAGGATAGTTCATGGCAACGACAATGCAAGGCGCTGCGCCGCTGACGAGCAATCACGTACGCGTGATCGGCGCGTCGAGTCTCGGCACCGTGTTCGAGTGGTACGACTTCTATTTATACGGCTCGCTCGCCGCGATCATCGGCAAGCAGTTCTTCGGCGGTCTCAACGAGACGACGCAGTATCTGTTCGCCCTGCTCGCCTTCGCCGCGGGTTTCGCCGTGCGTCCGCTCGGCGCGCTCGTGTTCGGCCGGCTCGGCGATCTGATCGGGCGAAAGTATACTTTTCTCATCACGATCGTGATCATGGGCGCGTCGACTTTTCTCGTCGGCGTGCTGCCTTCGTATGCAGCGATCGGCATCGCCGCGCCGGTGATCCTGATTGTGCTGCGCCTGCTGCAGGGCCTCGCGCTCGGCGGCGAATACGGCGGCGCGGCGACCTATGTCGCCGAGCATGCGCCGCACGGCCGGCGCGGCCTGTATACGAGCTTCATCCAGACCACGGCGACCCTCGGTCTGTTTCTCTCGTTGATCGTGATCTGGCTGTGCCGCAACTCGATCGGCAAGGAAGCGTACGAAGCCTGGGGCTGGCGCATTCCCTTCCTCGTTTCATTCTTTCTGCTGCTCGTTTCTGTATGGATCCGCATGCAGCTCCACGAATCGCCGCTGTTCCAGCAGATGAAGGCCGAGGGCAAGACCTCAAAAGCGCCGATCACCGAGAGCTTCTTCTCGGCCAACGGCAAGATCGTCCTTCTCGCCCTGCTCGGTGCGACCGCGGGCCAGGCCGTGGTCTGGTACGGCGGCCAGTTCTATTCGCTGTTCTTCCTGACCAAGACCCTCAACCTCGAAGCCGACAAGGCTGACATCTACATCGCAATCGCATTGGCGCTGGCCACCGGCGGCTTCGTTCTGTTCGGCTGGCTCTCGGACAAGATCGGACGCAAGCCGATCGTGCTGGCCGGCTGCCTGCTCGCGGTGCTGACCTATTTCCCGGTGTTCAAGGCGCTGACGCACGCCGTGAATCCGGCACTCGAAGCAGCGGCTGCCAAGGCGCCCGTCGTGGTCACGGCCGACCCGGCCCGCTGCGCGACCCAGTTCGATCCGGTCGGCAAGGCGACGTTCAAGCAGTCGTGCGACATCATCAAATCGGTGCTAGCCAAAAAAGGCATTCCGTACTCGAATGCGGAAGCGCCAGCCGGCAGCGTCGCCAACGTGTCGATCGGCGGCGTTGCGATCCCGAGTTTCGAGGGCGATGCACTCGACAAGAAGGCGTTCACCGACCAGTCGGCGGCTTTCAGCAAACAGGTTTTCGAGGCGCTGAAGACCGCGGGCTATCCCGACAAGGCGGATCCGGCGGCGATCAATTCACCTGTGGCGATCCTGCTGCTGACCTATCTGGTCCTGCTCGTGACGATGGTTTATGGGCCGATTGCCGCGTGGCTGGTCGAGATGTTCCCGACGCGCATCCGCTACACCTCGATGAGCCTGCCCTATCACATCGGCAACGGCTGGTTCGGTGGGTTCCTGCCGTTCATCTCGTTCGCCATCGTCGCGGCGACCGGAAACATCTACTCGGGACTGTGGTATCCGGTGATCATCGCCGGAATGACCTTCGTGATCGGTGCGCTGTTCCTGCGCGAAACCAAGGACGTCGACATCACCAAGTGATTCGCACCGTCCTGCCATCGGCAAGGCGATCCAGAAAAAACAAAGGCCGGAAGTCCCACTTCCGGCCTTTGTCGTTTTCCATGTTGGAACGGCAGCTACGCGCGTTTCACCAGGCGGATGATCAAGAGCAGGATGATCGCGCCTATCGCCGAGGTAATGATCTGGCCGATGATGCCGCCGCCGACCGAGAAATTGAGAACATGCGCACACAGCCATCCGGCGATCAAACCGCCGACGATGCCGACGATGATGTCACCGATCAAACCAAACCCGCCGCCTTTTACGACGACACCGGCCAGCCAGCCGGCGATTGCGCCCACAATCAGATACGTGATGAATTCCATGCCGCGCTCCCTGATAACGGTCGGTTGACCGCGGCGCCATTGTGCGCCTCGTGACGGGCTTGTCAAAGCGCAGCGCAATAAAATCAGATCGGTCGATCCGGGCCGGGCAGAGCGTCGGCTGAGGCGGTCGGCGCAGCCGTAGCTGAGCGGTTCTTTGCTGCGTTCATCTTGACTCGCAGCGCGCTGATTTCCGGGTCGACGATCAGCGTAGCTTCCGGCTGCGCGGTCTGTGCGATACGCGCGGCCGCGAGCGCAAAGCCGAGACAGAGTAGCGTCACGCAGCCGATGATCAGACCTGCGCCCATGAGAGTCGGCGACGTGGTCGTGAAAGCGACGGCAAAGCCGACAATGGCGGCAACGAGCAAAATCCAGCGCATGGGAAGTCCCCTTTTGCCGAAATGCTGCCATAGGATTCCCCGTCAAGGCGAGAGCGGCCCGGAGCGACGGCGGCATCGGGCCGATTTGCGGCATTCCTGGAAAACCC
This sequence comes from Rudaea sp. 3F27F6, assembly GCF_005503555.1. Lineage (GTDB taxonomy): Bacteria > Pseudomonadota > Gammaproteobacteria > Xanthomonadales > Rhodanobacteraceae > Rudaea. Next base: position 504,760 of record NZ_SCNG01000004.1, on the reverse strand, counting down.
GCGCACGGCCGGATCGTGGCGGATTCATCGGCCCGGTCTACAATGCGGCAGTCGATGTCGTGAAGCGCGGAGGCGGTCATGGAACATCTGCAGCAAATCGCTCTGGCCGGAGGCCTGGCCTGGGCCAGCGGCATCCGCCTCTACGCGGCGGTCTTTATCGTCGGCCTGCTCGGCCGCCTGGGATACGTGAATTTGCCGAGCGATCTCGTCGTGCTCGAGCACAACTGGGTGCTTGGCGCTTCGGCGATCATGCTGATCGCCGAATTCCTCGCCGACAAAGTGCCCGGCTTCGACTCGATCTGGGACTCGATCCATACTTTCATCCGCATTCCGATCGGTGCGATGCTGGCCTGGGGCGCGATGGGCGACCAGGGACCGGCTTTGCAGATGGCGGCCGGCATCCTCGGCGGCGCGATCGCGGGCGGCACACATCTGGCCAAGGCCGGCGCGCGCGCGGCGATCAACACCTCGCCCGAGCCGTTCACCAATTGGACCGCGAGCGCCGGCGAAGACGGCCTGCTGCTCGGTGGCCTCTGGCTCATGTTCGCGCATCCGCTCGCGTTCCTCGTTCTGCTGGCGCTGTTCATCGCGCTGACTATCTGGCTGCTGCCCAAGATCTTGCGCTATCTCGCGCGGATCTGGCGCAAGCTGTCGGGCGCGCCGGCCGATGCGCCGCCGGCGGCGGCGACGTCGCGATCGCCTTCGGGCTGATCCGCACCGCGGCGATTCCAGCCGCGACCCTTGCTTTTGGCACATGGCAGGCGCGAGCCGCTTGTTATGCTGCGCGATCGTGTCCGCTCGATCCAGCAAGGTGCCGAAATGCTTCCACGTTTGCCGAAACTGTTTCTCGCCGCCGTCGCCATGGCGACCACCCTGATCGTCGTCCCGGTCTGGGCCGACGACAACGCCAAGGACGCGCAGAAAGAAGCGGCAAACAAACCCGAGGAAGGCAAGCTGCCGCCCTTCCCCGCCGACAAGTCGGTTGCGCAGACGACCACGATCGCCGGCAAGACCATCAATTACGAAGCGACGGTCGGTTCGCTGCCCGTGCTCGACGAGAAGGGCAAGACCATCGCCGACGTCATGTTCGTCGCGTACGTTGCGCCGGGCAAAGACCGGCCGATCACGTTCGCGCTCAACGGCGGTCCGGGCGCCTCGTCGGTGTATCTCAATCTCGGCGCGCTCGGTCCGAAGCGCGTGCAGTTTGGCGCCGAGGGCAATTCGCCGTCCGATCCGGCGACGCCGGTGGACAACCCGGGCTCGTGGCTCGACTTCACCGACCTCGTCTTTATCGATCCGGTCGGCACGGGTTTCAGCCGCTCGCGCGTCAGTGAGGAGGAGACGAAGAAGCACTTCTATTCGACCCAGGCCGACATCGAATATCTCTCGCGCATCATTTACGACTGGCTGGTGAAGAATCATCGCCTGATGTCGCGCAAATATCTCGTCGGCGAGAGCTACGGCGGCTTCCGCGGTCCGCGCATCACTCACTATCTGCAGACGCGGCTCGGCGTGGCGATGAACGGCAACGTGCTCGTCTCACCGTATCTCGATCCCGGCGCGCAGAACGACAACGGCGACCTCTCGCCGCTGCCGTGGATGCTGACCCTGCCGACAATCACCGCGACGAACCTTGAGCGCCAAGGCAAGCTCAACGACACGACCATGGCGCAGGTGATCGAATACACGCGTGGCGACTATGTCGTCGACCTGCTCAAGGGACGCTCCGATCCGCAGGCGGTCGAGCGCATCGTCAAGCGCGTCACCGAACTGTCCGGTCTCGATCCGGCCTTCGTGCGCCGCGCCGGCGGCCGCCTGGAGACGCAGGCGTTCCTGCGCGAAGTATTCCGCAACGAAGGCAAGCTCGGCAGCCGCTATGACGCCAACGTCACCGAGTGGGACCCGTTCCCGTTCTCGCCCGATCAGCGCACCAACGATCCGCTGCTCGACGCGATCATCGCGCCGACCACGACCGCGATGGTTGATTTCGTCACGCGCACGGTCGGCTGGAAATACGTCGGCCGCTACAACGCGCTGAGCTACGAAGTGAACCGCGCCTGGGACCGCAAGGACGAAACGCGCGGTTCGGTGCAGGAGCTGCGCCAATCCGCCGCGATCGACCCGAAGCTGCAGGTACTGATCGTGCACGGCTGGGGCGATTTGAGCTGCCCGTTCATGGCGTCCAAGCTGATCGTCGACCAGATGCCGCTGATGGGTGATCCGCACCGCGTTCAGGTCAAGGAATACCCGGGCGGCCACATGTTCTACAGCCGCGGCGACAGCCAGCAGGCGCTGCGCCGCGACGTGATGGCGATGTACGCCCAGCACTAGTGCGCACGTTGTGGAAAGCGAATAGCAAAAAGCAGCCGGAAACGGCTGCCTTTTTTCTTCAGGCGCGCGCGGTTTCTCCTGTGCTGAGACGCGCGCGGCGCATACTCGCTGCATGTTGCGCCGTGAACGCAAGCCCGACTACACCGATCGTCTCGACGTGCCCCAGCGCACCAAGGGCCGAGGCGCGCCGTCGAATCCCGAGGGTCGCTTCGAATCGCTGACGAAGACGCGTGAAGACGACGGTTGGGAGCAGGAAACCGAACCCGAGCCGCGGCCCGAGACCACGGTGACCGAAGAGCGTGCACGCACGATCATCAGCCACAACGAATCGCCCGACATCCACTTCACCGCGTCGATCAATGCCTACCGCGGCTGCGAGCACGGCTGCATCTATTGCTATGCGCGGCCCTCGCATAGCTATCTCAATCTTTCGCCGGGCATCGATTTCGAGACCAAGCTGTTCGCCAAGACCAACGCCGCGGAGCAACTGCGCAAGGAACTGGCAAAGCCGAGTTATCAATGCTCGCCGATCAATCTCGGCGCAAACACCGATCCGTACCAGCCTATCGAACGGCGCTACCGCATCACGCGCTCGATCATCGAAGTGCTCGGCGAACACCGGCATCCATTCACGATCATCACCAAGAACGCCTTGGTCGAGCGCGATCTCGATCTGCTCGCACCGCTGGCACGCGACAATCTCGTGCATGTCTTCGTCTCGGTCACCTCGCTCGACAATCGCCTCGCCTCGACACTCGAACCACGCGCGAGTGCGCCGCATCGCCGGCTCAAGGCGATCGAAGCACTCAACGCCGCGGGCGTGCCATGCGGCGTGATGGTCGCGCCGATCATCCCGATGGTGACCGACAAGTACCTGGAAAAAATTCTCGAAGGCGCCGCGCAGGCCGGCGCACCGGCAGCGGGCTACACCATCGTGCGCTTGCCATACGAACTTAAACACCTATTCCGCGAATGGCTCGCCCTGCACGTGCCCGAGCGCGCCGACCACGTAATGAGTCTGATCCAGCAGATGCGCGGCGGTCGCGACAACGATCCGAACTTCGGTTCGCGCATGCGCGGCGAAGGCGAATTCGCCGACCTGATCCGCCAACGCTTCCAGCTCGCCTGCCGCAAATACGGCATCGACCGCGGCCGGCCCGTGCGGCTCGACACGAGCTTGTTCCGCGTGCCGCGCGCGGCGTCGCCGCAGGGCGAATTGTTCTCGTAGGACGACGATTCCCCGGGGCCGCCCGACCTCTTTTGCTGCGAAATAATCCAACGCGGTAGGCCGGCGCCAAGACGGCGCGCCCACGTGCTACGCTGCGGCGGATGAGCACGCCGACCACCAACGACTATCTGCGCCGCATCCTCACCGCCCGCGTCTACGACGTCGCGCGCGAAACCGAACTCGACTTCGCGCCCAATCTGTCGGCGCGCCTCGGTAATCGCATCTGGCTCAAGCGCGAGGACAACCAGCCGGTGTTCTCGTTCAAGCTGCGCGGTGCTTACAACAAGATGGCGCAGCTCTCGCCCGAGCAGCGCGCGCGTGGCGTGTTTGCCGCGTCGGCGGGAAATCACGCGCAGGGCGTCGCGCTCGCGGCACGCAAGCTTGGCACGCGCGCGGTGATCGTGATGCCGGTGACGACGCCACAGGTGAAGATCGATGCGGTGCGCGCGCACGGCGGCGATGCGGTCGAAATCGTGCTTGCGGGCGAGTCGTATACGGATGCCTACAACGCAGCCGTGAAAATCGGTACCGAGCGCGGCCTGACCCTCGTGCATCCGTTCGATGACGCCGACGTAATCGCGGGCCAGGGCACCGTCGCGATGGAGATCCTGCGTCAGCATCAGGCGCCGATCCACGCGATCTTCGTGCCGATCGGCGGCGGCGGCCTGATCGCGGGCGTCGCCGCGTATGTGAAAGCCGTGCGGCCCGAAGTGAAAATCATCGGCGTGCAGACCGAAGATTCCGACGCGATGGCGCGCTCGCTGGAAAAGGGCGGCCGCGTCGAGCTGAGCGAAGTCGGCCTGTTTTCCGATGGCACCGCGGTCAAACTAGCCGGCGAAGAAACTTTTCGCCTCTGCCGCGAGCATGTCGACGAAGTGCTGCGCGTCGACACCGATGCGCTTTGTGCGGCGATCAAAGACGTATTCGCCGACACGCGCAGTATGCTCGAACCGGCCGGCGCGCTCGCGGTCGCCGGCGCCAAGCAATACGCCGAACGCGAAGGGCTGCACGATCAAACTCTCGTCGCCATCGCGAGCGGCGCGAACCTCAATTTCGACCGTCTGCGTTTCGTCGCCGAGCGTGCCGAAGTCGGCGAGGCGCGCGAAGCCTTGTTTGCGATCACCATTCCCGAAGAGCGCGGCAGCTTCCGCCGTTTCTGTGCCCTGCTCGGCGCGCGCAGCATTACCGAATTCAACTACCGCATCGGCGATGCAAAGCGTGCACGCTTGTTTGTCGGTGTGCAGATCCGCGATCGCGACGAACCTGCGCGCATCGCGCAGGCGTTTGTGCAGGGCGGTTTCGAAGTGCTCGATCTGACCCACGACGAACTCGCCAAGCTGCATCTGCGCTATATGATCGGCGGTCGCGGCGATCTCGCCGTGGACGAGTTGCTGTACCGCTTCGATTTTCCCGAGCGCCCCGGCGCACTCGCGCGCTTCCTCGACGCGCTCGATCCCGCGTGGAACATCAGTCTGTTCCACTACCGCAATCACGGCGCCGACTACGGCCGCATCCTCGTCGGCATCCAGGTGCCGACGGGCGATCGCGCGGCGTTCGCCGAGTTCCTTGCGCGACTTGGCTACGCCTATCGCGACGAGAGCGAGAATCCGGCGTATCGGCTCTTGCTGCGCAGCCCGGACGAAGCGCCTGCCGCATAGTTTTCGGCGAATCCGCAACGAAGCGAATGGCATCGCCGCGTGGCTTTGGCAAGTGCAGGCGAGCTTATTGGCGTGGCGCGAATTGGGTATGAATCCGGTATGGGCTCAGCGTAGAGCCGAAGGCACGCAGTGAAGCCTATTGCAGTGGCACTTCGACTTCGCCGCTACGCGGCTACGCTCAGTGCGAACGGTTCAAACTCCATTGTCGCGTGGCTTTGGCGAGTGCAGACAAGCTTCTTGATGTGGCCGCAACGGATATGAACCCGTTCGGGCTGAGCGTAGCGCCGAAGGCGCGGAGTCGAAGCCTGTTGCAGTGACACTTTGACCGTGTCGCCATCTGGCTACGCTCGGTACGAACAGTTCAAACTTCATCGTGCCCGATCATTAGTTGCCGAGTTCGACAATGCGTGGGGCAATCGACTCATTCGCAATGACAAGTTCTCCGACGGCGATGGGCAGCTTGAACCGCCGCGGCCCGGCGCTGCCGGGATTGACGAAGAGGACGCCATCACGTTTCTCGACGATAGGCCGATGCGAATGCCCGGAAACGACGATGTCGACGCCGGCGGCCTTGGGCTCGATATCGAGCTCGGCAAGATCGTGAAGCACATAGACGAACGTTTTTCCGAACTTCACCAATTGAGTTTCGGGAATCGTCCTGGCCCACTCGTCTTTGTCGTTGTTGCCGCGCACGGCGGTAACGGGTGCGATGGCCGACAGCTTCTGCAGGATGTCCTGATTGCCGATGTCGCCGGCGTGAACGATATGGTCGCTGCCGCGCAAGAACGCGAGTGCTTCGGGCCTGAGCAGGCCGTGGGTATCGGAAATAAGGCCGATGCGAAGCATGCGCTTTCAATAACCGTCGATACGTCGACCGGCGAAAGCCGACGCTACTTCGCGGGTTGAGATTGCCCGTCCGGATTCGTCGTGCCTTGTGCAGGCGGCGTGCCGTACAGCACGTCTGCACTTTGGAACAACACCCACGAGGTCGCAATGTACTTGTGCGCACCTTTCGGCTTGTTGCCGCGGTGGGTATGGGTGAAGCCTGCGGGTGCGATCAGCAGGCTGCCGGTTTTCGGCGTGATCTTGCGCTGCTGGTGATAGAACTCGGTTTCGCCTTCGGTGAAATCGTCGTTGAGGTAGATCGTCCACAGCAGGGTGCGGCTCAGCGTGTCGGGCTTGCGCTCGGGATAAACCTCGCAATGCCAGCGCGGGTAACCGCCTTCGTCGGCGATGTATTTCTGCACGTTGATCCGGCCCGGGCGGAACGCCTTCATCACGAGCGCGGTCAGGCGCGTGTCGTCGAGCGCGATCAGACTGTCCGGATCGAGCAGGGTCGACCCGCCAGTCTTGGGGTCCTTCATGCGCAGCCAGACCGGACCGAGAATGGTGTAGGGGTATTTGCGCAGATAGGCGAGCAGACCGCGCAGCATCGCATTGTTGAGTGCCGCCTCCGCCTGCGCCCAGCGCTTGTCGTCGGAGATGCAGATGTCCCAACTGTTCTTCATCGATGTTTCGACGCCGCCGCCCATCGCACCGCGATGGATGTTGTCGCTGGCCTCGAACGCCGCGATCAGTGCGCGGCATTGTTCGGCGGGAATCGCCTGGTCGAAGACCTCGATAAAGTCGGGTTGATTCATTGACGTTCTGCGCACGGGGACACGTTTATTGTCGCGGTTGCGCCGGCGCGACGCCAGCCTGCTGACAACACGTTGGCAGCAGGACCGGAGCATCCTAGCCACCATCGAAATTCAACCCGGGGAAGCAACCATGAAGAAAACCTACAGCGGCAGTTGTCATTGCGGCGCTGTGCGCTATCAGGCGGATATCGACCTCGCCGCCGGCACGACCCGCTGCAACTGCTCGATGTGTTCAAAGACGCGCAGCTGGGGGGCGATCGTCAAGCCGGCCGACTTCCGCGTGCTCGCCGGCGAAAGTGAACTCAGCGACTATCAATTCGGCACGCTCAGCCAGCATCACCTGTTCTGTCGCCATTGCGGCGTGCGTCCGTTCGGGCGCGGCCACCTGGAACAACTCGGCGGCGACTACATCACGATCCATCTGAAGACGCTCGACGATGCCGCTGCGGAGGATCTGATCGCGGCGCCCATCCAGTACTGCAACGGCCGCGACAACGCCTGGTGGAACCCGCCCGACGAAATCCGCCACCTCTGATTTCCCCTCATCACGACACAAGGATAACGTCATGCTACAAGCCAATGTTCCAGCCTGGTTCGAAATCCCCGCCAGTCGCCTCGATCGCGCGCAGAAATTCTACGAGGCCATCCTCGGCGTGCAGCTCAAGCGCGAAAACATGGGTGGCGGCGAAATGGCCATATTCCCGTACGGCGGTGAGCCGAATTCGAGCGGCGCGCTGATCCAGCACGAGCAGATCGAACCCTCGGTGTTCGGCAGTACGGTCTACCTCAATGTCGACGACCTGCGCGTCGTGCTCGCGCGCGTGCACGAGCAAGGCGGCGACACGATCGTGCCGCGCACCGAGCTGCCCGACGGCATCGGCTACTTCGCCCAGTTTATCGACAGCGAAGGCAACCGGGTCGGCCTGTTCTCGCGTCAGTGAAGCCGGCACGCCGGCAATGGATCGAGGCCGGCGCCGCTTTCGCAGCGCTGGCCTTGACCGCCCGTCTACCCGCCCACGCCAGCGAAAGGAAATCTTTCCCGATGTCGTCCTCCGCATCTGATGTACCGCACGATTTCGACTTCCTGTTGGGACGCTTCCTCGTGCGCAACGAGCGCCTGAAAGAACGCCTCGCCGGCAGCGACGACTGGGAAAAGTTCGAAGCGACCAACGACTGCCGTTCGATGCTCGGCGGCTACGCCAACGCCGACGAATTCGTCACCGAATGGAACGGCGGACTCCGCGGCATGACACTGCGCCTGTTCGACCGCGAAAAGAAGCAGTGGAGTATCTACTGGGCGTCGAGCCATACCGGCGCGCTCGAACCGCCCGTCGTCGGTCATTTCGAGGACGGCGTCGGCCGCTTCTACGGCCGTGCCGAGCACCAGAGCAGGCCGGTGCTCGCGCGTTTCATCTGGTCCGACATCACGCCAACCTCGGCGCATTGGCAGCAGGCGTTTTCCATCGACGAAGGTAAGACCTGGGAAACGAACTGGCATATGCGCATGACCAGGATCTAGCAGGCGGCGCAGGCGATCATGCTCATCCATCCGGCTATCTCACCGATTCCGCTTAGTCGCCGCTGGACGAATGTGCGCGGAGCGGAAACAATGTCCGGATGCGCCGCGCCGACCGCCTGTTCCTCATCATCCATGCTTTGCGCGGACGGCGCACGGCGCTGCCCGCGCGGCGCCTGGCCGACACGCTCGGCGTTTCGCTGCGCACCGTCTATCGTGACGTGGTCGATCTGCAGACCTCGGGCGTGCCGATCGAGGGCGAGGCCGGCGTCGGTTACGTGCTGCGCAAGGGCGCGGACATTCCGCCGCTGATGTTCACTGCGGACGAACTCGAATCCCTCGTCGTCGGCACGCGCTTCGTGCGCGCGTTCGCCGGCGCGCGCTTGGCCAAGGGTGCGCAGGCCGCGCTGCTCAAGATCGAAGCGGTGCTGCCGCAGGAACTGCGTCAGCGCAGCGAGCGCTCGCGCATCTTCGCCCCGACCTGGCGCGAACGCATGGAGCGTGCGAGCGTGATCGACCGGCTGCATGAAGCGGTGGTCGAGCATCGCGTATTGCGCCTCGACTATGCCGACGCGGCGGCGCGCACGAGCGCGCGCGAGGTCGAGCCGCTCTGCCTCGCGTTTTGGGGCGGCGCCTGGACGCTCGGTGCCTGGTGCCGTCTGCGCAACGATTTCCGCAACTTCCGCCCCGACCGCATCGCCGCATTCGAGGTGACCGGCGAGGTCTTCGTCGAAACCGCCGAGCGCGGCCTCGAAGCGTATATGCGCGCGGCCAGCGCCGACGAAAGCGCGAGGGAATGACCGTGTCTTCATCGCAGCGCAATGTCGATTTCGTGCTTGAGCAGATCGCCGCCGCGGGCAGCGTGTCCGCGCGCAAGATGTTCGGCGAGTACGGCCTTTACTGCGACGGCAGGCTCGTCGCCTTGATCTGCGACGACCGCCTGTTCGTCAAGCCGACCGAGGCCGGCCGCGAATTCCTCGGCGAGGTCGAGGCGGTATCGCCGTATCCGCAGGCCAAACCTTGGTATCTTGTCGCCGAGGAAAAATGGGACGAGCGTGAGTGGCTGTCACGGCTGATCGCGATCACCACGGCGCAGTTGCAGCTGCCGCTGCCGAAGCCGCCGAAAAAGAAAAAAACCGCACCGAAAAAGAGCACATCGCGATGAAAAAACTCCCCCTCTTCGTTCTTCTCGCCGCGGCTCTCGTCGGCGCCGCGCATGCCGAAACCGCGGACCGCCAGTTCGAGCAGTTGTACAAGGCCGAATGGGCCTGGCGCCAGCAGCAGTTCCCGGGGCTGGACGACGAGGATCGCGAAGCGGGCGACAAGGACAATCGCCTGCCGGCCGTCGATGCGAAAGCGCAGACCGCGCGGCTCGCCTACTGGGACGACGTGCTGAAGAAACTAGCCGCGCTCAAGCCCGAGGAGCTTTCGCCGGAAAACCGCGTCAACTACGCAATCTACAAGCCGCAGATCGAAAACCTCGCCGCCGGCCTGCGTTTCCGCGACTACGAGATGCCGCTCAACAGCGACACGCAGTTCTGGACCAATCTGCGCTTTATGGCCGACCGGCCGCTCAAAGATCCGGCCGCCGCGCGCGCCTACGTCGCCCGCCTCAACGACGTTCCGCGCTATTTCGACGAAGAGATCGCGAACATGCACGCCGGATTGAAGCGCGGCTTCTCGGTGCCGCGCGCCGTACTCGACGGCCGCGATGTGTCCATTTCGACTTTTGCCAAGATCGATAAACCCGAAGACAGCGATTTCTACAAGCCGTTCAAGAAACTGCCGACGACGATCCCGGCCGACGAACAAGCCGCGCTGCGCGCCGACGCAGTCAAGGCGATCCGCGAAAAAGTCATTCCTTCTTACGCGAAGCTGCTCAAATTCTTCCGCGAGGAATACGTACCGAAGGCGCGCACGACACTCGCGGCCGAAGCGATGCCCGACGGCAACGCCTACTATCGCCAGCAGATCAAGGAATACACGACGCTCGATCTCGATCCCGAAGCGATCCACGAGATCGGCCTGAAGGAAGTCGCGCGCATCGACGCCGAGATGCAGACGACCATGCAGGCGACCGGATTCAAGGGCGATTTCCCGGCCTTCCTCAAATTCCTGCGCACCGATCCGCAGTTCTATGCGAAGACGCCGGAAGAACTGCTCATGCACGCCGCATGGATCGCCAAGCGCGTCGACGCCAAGATCGGCGACTACGTAAAGACCCTGCCGCGCGGACGCTTCGGCATCGAACCGGTGCCGGCCGCGCTCGCGCCGTTCTGGACTGCGGGCCGCGGCGGCGCGCGCACGTATTGGGTCAACACCTACGACTTGCCTTCGCGCCCGCTGTACAACCTGACTGCACTGACTCTGCACGAGTCGTCGCCAGGCCATTCGCTGCAGGGCGCGCTGACTCTCGAAGCGAAAGCACAGCCGGACTTCCGCACGCACAGCTACATTTCCGCTTACGGCGAAGGCTGGGCGTTGTATTGCGAGAAGCTCGGCAAGGAGATGGGCATCTATCAGACGGCGTACGACGATTTCGGCCGCGAGACCTACGAGATGTGGCGCGCCGCGCGCCTGGTCATCGATACCGGCATCCATCACAAGGGCTGGACGCGGCAGCAAGCGATCGACTATCTCGCCGGTCATGCCGCGCTGTCGCAGCACGAAGTCGAGACCGAGGTCGATCGCTACATCTCGTGGCCCGGCCAGGCGCTGAGCTACAAGCTCGGTGAACTCAAGATCGTCGAACTGCGCGCGCGTGCGGAGAAAGAACTCGGCACGAAGTTCGACATCCGCACGTTCCATGACGCCGTGCTCGAAATCGGTTCAGTGCCGCTGCCGGTGCTCGAACAGCATATCGACGCGTATATCGCCGCGGCCAAAGCCAAGTAGTGCGAACTTGCGCACACCGCGTGCGACTCGTCGCCGCGGTGCGCGCTTTATGCGCATATTCATATACCGAACGCGCCTGATCGCGGCGCGTCGGAATCGTTATTCTCCCGCTCCATTTGCTGCGCCGCGGCAAAAGGATTCGTCATCGATTCGGGAGAAAGAAGTTGAAGTACGCAAACACCACGTCGCCGCTGTGCCGGCATGCGGCGTACGCGGTTTTGATGATCGCACTGCTGCCATTGCCTCTGTTCGCGCAGAATGAAACGCCCGGCACGGACGCCGCAGCCAGCGCGAACCAGCTCGAACAGATCACTGTGACCGGCTCGCGCATTCCGCGCGCGCAGGTCGAAGGCCCGGCACCGGTCACCGTGATCAAGGGAGCCGACATCGACAAGGGCGGCTTCCGCAACGCGTTCGACGTACTGACCCAGATCAGCCAGAACACCGGTTCGGTGCAGGGCGAGGATTTCGGCAGCACCTTCACGCCGGCCGCGAACGTGATCAACCTGCGCGGCCTCGGACCGAACCACACGCTGACCCTGATCAACGGCCATCGCGTCGCCGATTATCCGGTCGCGTACAACGGCTCGGTCGGCGCGGTCGATCTTGCCAATATTCCGACGGTGATGATCGACCGCATCGAAATCCTCAGCGGCAGCGCCTCGGCCGTCTACGGTTCCGACGCGATCGCGGGCGTCGTCAACATCGTGCTCAAGCGCGAGTACGACGGCGCGGATGTGTCGGTGCGCGTCGGCGGCACCCAGCAGGGCGGCGGCGACAACCAGCGCGTGCAGTTCATCGGCGGCCACAGTTGGGGCGCGTTCTCCGGCGTGTTCGCACTCGAGCTGACCAATCGCGATCCGATTTTCTACGGCGACCGCGACCTGACCGACACGTACTCGCGCTACGCAGCGCCGGGTACTCTGCCGGGCGCGCTGATCGGCTACCGCGACCCGGTCTCGCGCAAGTACTACAGCCTCCCGGGCGCCGGCTGCGGCGCGGTGTCGGGACTGATGGACGGCAGCATGACCACGTTCACGAGTCCGAAGTACGGCCCCTATTGCAGCAGCGACCGCTACTACAGCTTCCGCACGATCCAGACGCGCCAGCAGCTCGCCGACGCGTATGCGAGCCTCAAGTACACGCTCAACGACACGACCGAACTCTACGGCGATTTCCTCTACAGCTTCTCCAATGTCGCCACCGTCGTGCGCTCGCCGAACTGGTCGATTCCGTCGTTCTGGAACGATGCGACCGGCCGCCTGGAAAACTGGACGCGCATCCTCGCGCCCGAAGAGATCGGCGGCACCGAACAGAGCGCGCGCACCTTCCTCCAGCACAGCTCGGACATCACCCTCGGCATCAAGGGCACGTTCGGCGCGTCCGACTGGCATTACGAGGCGAACCTCAACCGCTCCGAATACGTCAGCAACCAGGGCCGCTTTGCGTTCACGCCGAACGTCGATGCGTTCTTCCTCGGTGCGCCGACCGGCACGCACGACTACAACGGCGTGACCTACCCGAGCTACAACGCCGATCCGACGCGCCTGATCACGGCGCTGACGCCGAGCCAGTTCCGCTCGATTTCCACGCGCACGCTCGAACGCGACGACGCTTGGACCGAAGGCGCGACGTTCTCGGTCAACGGTAGTCCGTTCGACCTGCCGGCCGGGCCGCTCGGCCTCGCCGGCGTGCTCGAAGCGGGTCGCCAGGGCTATACCAACCGTCCCGATCCGCGCATCAACCAGGGTCTGATCTGGGGCCAGAGCGCGGCGTCGATCGACCACGGCGTGCGCAACCGCTACGCCGGCGGCGTCGAAGCGAACGTGCCGCTGCTCTCCCAGCTCACCCTGACTGCGGCGGCGCGCTACGACCAGTACCGCTACGGCGGCCGCAAGGTCGGCAAGGACACCTACAACCTCGGTCTCGAATACCGGCCGTTCGACAGCCTGCTCGCGCGCGCGACCTACGCGACCTCGTTCCGCGCACCCGACATGAACTATCTGTTCGCGAAGAACACGACCGGCTATCTGCCGAACGTCACCGACGTCTACCAGTGCCGCACGGCCGATCCGCCGCAGCCGGTGTCGAGCTGCGACAACAGCTACAACATGAACTTCAACCAGTCGGGCAGCCTCGATCTCAAGCCCGAGCGCGGCAAGTCGTTCACCTACGGCTTCGTCTTCTCGCCGCGCAACGACCTCGACTTCAGTGCGGACTACTACCGCATCCGCATCAGCGATGAAGTCACCAGCCTCGACGAAACGCAGATCCTGCGCACCGAGGCCGACTGCCGCCTCGGCAAGACCGAATCGGGCACCCCGGTCGATGTGAATTCGGCGCTATGCCGCGACGCATTCGCGCGCGTGCAGCGCAATCCACCGACGGCGCCGGTGCTGCCGAACCAGGTGACCAACATCACGCTCGCGCCGGTCAATGCGGCGAGTGAGATCACCCAGGGCATCGACTTGAGCGCGAACGCGCGTCTCGACACCGACCGCTGGGGCAACTATCGCTTCCACGCCGGTTATACGCACGTGCTCAAGCACACCTATCAGCAGTTCCCGGGCGATCCGGTGCGCGACTATCTCAACGACCTCTCGCGCCAGAGCGACTGGCGCACCAAGGTCAATGCCGGCGTCAGCTTCAACCTCGGTCCGTGGAGCGCCGCGCTCAACGGCACGCGCTGGGGGCGCATTCCGCTCAACGACTATTCCGGCCTGCGCGGCGCCTATACGCAGTACAACGGCAGCGTCGGCTACGAGTTCGATACCGGCCTGCGCGTGAGCTTTATCGTCAACAACCTGACCAACTCGATTCCGGTCGACAAGAGCGCGGGCTGGCCGAATTATTCGTCGGGCTGGTACAACGCCTACGGCCGCCAGTGGTGGCTACAGTTCGATTTCCACCTCGCCGGCAAGGGCGCAGGCTGAGGCAAGTCGGCGGCGCGGACGGCGCGAAACGAAGCCGTCCGCCAAGACTCTGCACAGGACAGAATTTTCCCGTGCAGGGTCATGATCGTTTTGCAGCGAGCGTCGATTTCCTGGCTGAGTCGGATTAGAGCAAACCGAGCTGAGTCGCCTTCAGCGTCGCCGCCGCACGCGTCGAGCACTCGAGCTTGCGGAACACGCTTTCGACATGAGTGCGCACGGTGCTCGGGCTGATCGACAGTTTCTGCGCCACGGTCTTGTTGCTCGCGCCGTGGCTGATCCAGCGCAGCACGTCGCGCTCGCGTTCGCTGAGCAGGCCGCCTGCCGGTTTCGCCGCAATGTGCGCCGGTGCGCGGCGATGCCTGTCGAGTAGCGCATGCACGACCTCCGCATCGTAGCGTCCCGCGCCGACTTCGGCTGTGAGCAGGGACTCGGCGGCGTTGTCCGCGAACGCGTCGCGCCACGGGCGCTCGCAGCGCAGCGCGGCAAGCGCGGCGGCGGCAGCGAGGATGCGCCCTTCGACGGGAATGTTCCTCGCCTTCGCTTCGCGGAAATAACCGGAACCGTCCTGGCGTTCGTAGGCATACGAGGCGATTTCCGCATCGTCGGCGAGCGAGCCGATCTGCCGCGCCGCGCGGCCGGTCCAGTACGGCACCAGGCGCGCACGCTCCCAGGCCGAGGCCGCGAGCCGGCCGGGCGTGTTCCAGATCATGTTCGGCACCGAAGCGCGGCCAATGCCGTGGATCAGCGCGGCGCGGTAGGCGCGCTGCTGGCCCGCCGCGTCGAGGCCGAGGACAAGCGCTGCGCTGCGCGACAATTCCGCAACCTGGCGCGAATAGCCGGTCATCCACGGCAGCTTGAGGTCGATGACGTGGGCAAGGATTTCGAGTGACGTCGTGCGCCCGGTGAACGCCGCGTCGAGCGAACACGGACCGCACAAGGTCGGATCGTCGTCGAGCGCCGCGAGCCATTGCGCGGCATGCGCAATCAGCGGCTCGGCCAGTTCGCGCGGATAGAGCACGTCGGCGCGCTGATCGATGAGCTTGCACGCCTGTTCGAGACCGTAGAGGCGGTTGAAGATTTCCAGGTCGCCGGCAAGCGAGGCCAGATAGACCGAAACGGGAATCTGCTCGCCGCGCAGACCGCCCGGAGCGCCGGTGCCGTCATAGCTCTCGAACAGATGACGCAGTGCGAACTGCGTCGCTTCGTCGAGGCCGAGCTGCACGCCGATATCGCCCGACACCTCGCAGTGAATGCGCGACAGCGAAAGGAAGGCCGAACCCTTGCGATCGGTGCCCGCGCGAAACCCACTGCCCGCGGATTGGATCGCGAGCAGCGCTTTGCGACCGCCCACGTCGTCGCCGAACAATTGCGCGAACTCGGGCGCATTGGCCGTGCAGCCCGACCAGCGCATCAGCGCGACCGCTGTGCTTTGCCGGCATATATCGTCATCGGCGCCCGCTGTCTTGGCGAGTTGCCCGGCCATCCAGGCCGCGCGCGGAGAATGATCGGTGGGCTGACCCATGGCCAGGTCGCCGACGAAGGCGAGCGAACGAATCACATCGAGCAGGGCGACTTCGGAAATGTCCACGGCAGATCGCATAGGCGGCCAAAGAGGGGCGAGTCTAGTTACAGCGGGGTCGCGCGGTCATCGGTCGTTCGACCGATGGTGCGCGCAGGGGCGGCGGCGCAATCTGTGCCTCAAGGACGGATCGCGAAATCCTTCCTCCAACCGACGCACAAGCCCAACCACCCATCTTCGGAGAATCCCATGAACTTGAAAACCCTGGTCCTCGCCACCGCCGCCGCCCTGTCCGTCGGCACCACCGCCCATGCCGCCAGCGCGGCGAAGAACGTCGTTCTCGTCCACGGCGGCTTCGTCGACGGCTCCGGCTGGCAGAAGGTCTACAACATCCTCAAGAAGGACGGCTACAACGTCACCGTCGTGCAGAACCCGACCACCTCGCTCGCCGACGACGTCGCTGTTACCAAGCGCGCCATCGCCCAGCAGGACGGCCCGGTCGTGCTCGTCGGCCACTCCTACGGCGGCGCGGTGATTTCCGAGGCCGGCACCGATCCGAAAGTGCAGAGCTTGGTCTACATCGCCGCGTTCGCCCCCGATCAGGGCGAGTCGGTGCAGACTTTGATTGCCAATCCGCCGGCCGGCGCGCCGGTGCCGCCGATCCTGCCGCCGCAGGACGGCTTCCTGATGCTCGACCGGGCCAAGTTCGCCGCGGCGTTCGCCGGCGACGTCAACACCGACGAAGCGAAGTTCATGGCCGACTCGCAGGTGCCGTGGGGCGTCAATGCGCTCGGTGGCACGATTACCGTGCCGGCGTGGAAGTCGAAGCCGAGCTGGTATCTGGTCACCACGCAAGACCGCATGATTCCGCCGCCGGCGCAGCGGAGCATGGCCAAGCGTGCAGGCGCGGCGGTGACCGAAGTTGCCGGCAGCCACGCGATCTATGTTTCGCAGCCGCAAGCGGTCGCGAAGATGATCGAGCAAGCGGCGAACGGCAAGAAATAATCGCCCGCATCGGAGAGGAGTGCGATTCGCGCTCCTCCTCGGCGTCATCGTCGCCGGTTCGGTGACGATCGAAACCGGCGGCAAGAGCGCCAACGAACACATCGTTCGTGAAGGCGTCGAGGAGTACCATTGCGGCGACTCACGTGGCCGGGTCCAAGCCCGGCCGATAAAGTGGAATCCATAAGCGAATGTCGCCGCCGGAGCCTGCCATGACTTGCCGCTGTCACATCATCCCGCCCAAAGTGCTCGAACGCCTCGCGCGCGACAAGGCACTCTCGTCCGAGCAGCGCAAAGACTGCGCCGATACCGTGCAGTTCGAGGAGCATTGGCGCAAGCTGCGCTCGCTGCTCGGGCGCAGCAGTGTGATCGCGGTCGAATCCGTCGCCGCGAAAGTGACTCTCGCGGCCAAACCGGCGATCACCGTCTACGACTGCGCCACGGGCACCGCGCTGCCGGGCCGGCCGATCGCGAAACCTGCCGATGCGAGCGACAAGTCGGCCGTGCGCGCCTACACGACGACGACCGGCGTCGCCGATTTCTATCGCGAAGTATTCGGCCGGAATTCGGTCGACGCGCGCGGCATGACCCTGCAGTCCTCGATCCACTACGGGCGCAAATACAACAACGCGTTCTGGAACGGCGGCCAGATGGTTTACGGCGACGGCGACGGCGAGATTTTCCTCGACTTCACGCGCAGCAACGACGTGATCGGCCACGAACTTACTCACGGCGTGACCCAGTTCAGCGCGCAGCTCGAATACAGCGGCGAGGCCGGCGGCTTGAACGAAAGCATCTCCGACGTGTTCGGTTCGATGTTCCGCCAGTGGAGCAAGAAGCAGACCGTGGCCAAGGCCGATTGGCTGATCGGCAGCGAGATCATGGGCCCCGACGCGAAGTCGCAGGGCTACACCTGCCTGCGCGACATGGCCGACCCGGGCGCGAAGCACTGCCTCGCGCCGCAGCCGAGCAATTACAAACAGTACAAGGCCGGCATGGACCCGCACGATTCGAGCGGTTTCCCGAATCTCGCCTTCTACAAAGCGGCGATGGCGATCGGCGGCAAGAGCTGGGAAAAGGCCGGGCACATCTGGTACCAGGCCCTGACCGGCTACCCGCCGAGTCCGCGCCTGAAGATGAAGGCGTTCGCCGAGCGCACGCGGCAGATCGCGAAGTCGCTCTATCCCGCCGAAGCGTCAGTCTACAAGGCCGTCGATCAAGGCTGGTCGGCGGTCGGTCTGTAGGCGGTCGTGCGATGGACGAACTGAAAATCGAACGTCTCGGCGGCCTTGCCGGCATCGGCGGCCCGTCCTCGCGCATCGCGAGCCGCGGCCGCATCGGTCTGAGCGAACTGTCGCCGCGCGACCGCAGCGTTGTCGAGAATCTGTTCCACGCCCATGCCAAAGGCGCGAAGATCGCCGCACCGCCGTTGCTGCGCGACGGTTTCCGCTATCGCATCGCGCGCATCGTCGACGGGCAGGCGGCGACGATCGAAGTGCCCGAGTCCGCGGTGCCGCAGACCCTGATCGACTGCGTCAAGGACGAATTGATCTAGCCGCGCGTTCTCGGCGTGTCCCGCCGCTCGTGCAGTAGCCTATTACGTATGGAGCGGTGCGTCGCCGATGACGATGCCGTCCGCGTCGGCGTAGAGCCATGCGCCCGGACGGAAGCGCGTGCCGGCGAATTCGACGACGCGCTCGGCATGGCCCGTATGCAGGCCCTTGTCGCTCTTGCGCGGATGCGTGGTGAGCGCCTTCACGCCGACGTCCTGCGCGGCAAGCTCGGTCGTGTCGCGCACGCAGCCGTAGACCACGATGCCGGCCCAGCCGTTCTTCAGCGCGAGTTCGCCGAGCATGCCGCCGACCAACGCGCAGCGCATCGAGCCGCCGCCGTCGACGACGAGCACGCGGCCCGCACCCGGTGTTTCCAAGGTCGCGCGCACGAGCGCGTTGTCCTCGAACACTTTCACCGTCGCGATCGGCCCGTGGAAGGCGCGCTTGCCGCCGTAATCCTGGAATATCGGCGCACAGACCTGTGCTTCGGGATGCGCGTCGGAAAGATCGGCGGTGGCGAAAGACATAGGGCTCCGGTGCGGCAGTGAAGAGTTTGCGAATAAACGATCCGTTCGCAGCGAACGTAGCGCCGGGGCATGAAGTCGAAGTGCCGCAAGCCGTGGAATTTCGGGTGCTTCGACTTCGCGATGCCGAGCTTGGCTACGCTCAACACGAACGGTTTCTTATTTATGGACCGGCTTGGTCACCAGGCGGCGTGCCTGCGTCGCCGAATCATACCCTGGGCTCCTGCTGCGTAGTGCAGTGGATGCCGCCGCCGCCCGCGGCGATCGCGTCGATATCGAGGGCGACGATCTTCCTGCCCGGAAACAGCGCGGCGAGCTTGCTCTGCGCCGCGCGGTCGGTTTTCGCATCGCCGAACTGCGGTGCGATCACGGCGCCGTTGCACACGTAGAAATTGATGTAGCCGGCGGCGAAGTCGTCGTTCGCGTAGCGTTCGCGCACCGTGCCGGGCGCTTCGAGCGTGACCACGTCCAACTTGCGCCCGCGCGCATCGGTCGCCGCGCGCAGGATGTCGAGATGCTTGCGCGTGACCTCGTGGTCGTACGACTGCGGATCGGGATCGTAGCCCGCGACGACGACCCCGGGCCGCGCGAATCGCGCATAGAAGTCGGTGTGGCCGTCGGTGATGTCCTTGTCCTTGATTCCGGGCAGCCAGAGGATTTTGTCGAGGCCGAGCAGGCGTTTCAGTTCGGCTTCGACCTGCGCCTTGCTCTTGCCCGGATTGCGGTTGTCGTTCAATACACAGCTTTCGGTGATGATCGCCGTGCCGTGTCCGTCGACTTCGATGCCGCCGCCTTCGAGCACGAGGTCGGTGGCGATGCGCGTTACCCCGGCCTTGGTCGTGACGAATTCGGCGACCTGCGCATCGTCCGTGTGTTCCTGTTTGTCGCCCCAACCGTTGAAGTTGAAATCGACACCGGCGAGGCCGCCGCCCGGCTGCGCGACGAACACGGGGCCTGTGTCGCGCATCCACAGATCGTCGATCGCGCACACGAGCAGCTCGACTTTCTTGCCGACGAGTTCGCTGGCGATTTCATGCTCTTCTTCGCGCACCAGCATCGTCACCGGCTCGAAGTCGGCAATCGCGCGGGCGATGCCGGCCAGATTGCGCTGTACTTCGGCGATCAGCTTGCGGCCCCAGACTTCTTCGCTCGCGCCGAACGCCATCCAGGTGCGCCGGTGCGGCTCGGCTTCGTCGGGCATGCGATTCGTCGTCGGCCGCTTCATCGCCGCTTCGCCGGCCTTGACGACACCGCAAGCCGAGGCAAATGCAGACGCGGCGAGAGTTTGTACGAATTTCCTGCGGTTCGGCATGATCGCTCCTTCGACATGGCGGTGACGCGAAATTCTACACGTCGCCGTCGTTGAGCCAGCCTTCGCCCGTGCCGCGCTGATAGACGCTGTCGCTGTCGAGCACGTTGCCGGCCGGAATCGAATCCTGCTCGGCGAGTTCGGCGTAGTACGGGGTGAAGTCCGGCTCGGTCGCGCGCATCAGCTGTTCGAAGCTGTCGATGACGAAATAAGTCTTCTGATACGTGTCGATGCGGTAGCGCGTGCGCATGATGCGGTTCAAGTCGAAACCGATGCGGTTCGGCGCCGCCGATTCCAGACAGTGGATCGACTCGCCCTTCGAGGAAACGATGCCCGAACCGTAGATGCGCAGACCGTCGTTCTGTTTGATCAGGCCGAATTCGACCGTGTACCAGTACAAACGGGTCAGGTTGACCAGCGCTTCCGCGCCGACGCCGTGCGCCTTCACCCCGCCTGCGCCGTAAGCCTGCATATAGTCGGCGAACAGCGGATTGAGCAGCAGCGGCACGTGGCCGAACAGATCGTGGAACAGATCGGGCTCGCTGATGTAGTCGATCTGGTCGGGACGGCGTATCCACCACGTCACCGGAAAGCGCCGGTTGGCGAGATGGTCGAAAAACGTCAGTTCCGGCAGCAGGCCCTCGACGCCGATCAGTTCCCAGCCGGTGCCGCGCTTGAGCACTTGGTTGAGTTCCTCGAACTTCGGGATCGCGTTCGGCGTCATGCCGAAGCGCTCCTGATTCTCGATGAACTCGCGGCAGGCACGGCCGACCAGCACTTCGCGCTGACGCTTGAACAGCGTGGCCCAGGTCGCGTGATCGTCGACGCTGTAGCTGGACCAGGGCTGCTCGACCACGGCCGTGGTGTAAACGGGCACGTTGCCCTTGTCGGTCTGCAGATGTTCGACGCGGCGAGGCTGGGCGTTCATGCAAGGCGCTCCGGACTAATTGGTTTCCAATGTTACTACTTTAGAGGACGCGGAACCGGCACCGGCGCGGACCCTCCGCGCAAGTCTCGCATGCCGCGACGCCAGACCGTATGCTCGCGATATGGGGTTTCGTCTCGTCCACGGCAATGATGCGGATGCGCTGCTCGACCGGCTCGCGCAGCGCCTGCGCGAGCCCGTGGCGTCGGCAAATCCGCTCGTGCCCGAGATCGTTCTCGTGCCGCAGTTCGGCCTGCGCCGCTGGCTGGAAATCCGCCTCGCGGAAAAACTCGGCATCATCGCCAACGTCGATTTCGCCGCGCCGGCCGAATACGCCTGGCAATTGCTGCGCGCCGCAAATCCCGATCTGGTCGAACAGTCCGGCTACGAGCGCTCGATCCTGCGCTGGCGGGTTTTCTCCCTGCTTGGTCCGCTGTCGCGCGAGCCGGGTCACGGCGAAATCGCCACGGCCATCGGCAACGGCGACATGAGCCGGCGACTGCAGTTCGCCGACGCGCTCGCCCACGCCTACGAACGCGATCTCGCTTATCGCAGCGAACGCCTCGCGCGCTGGGAGCGCGGCGCCGACGCCGGCGATTTCCGTGCCGAACTGTGGCGCCGCCTCGTCCACGCCGCCGCGCAACCGCATCGCGCGCAACTGCTCGCCGACTGGCTGCAGCGTTATGGTGCCAGCTCGCGCACGCCGCCCGGCCTGCCGCCGCGCCTGTCCGCCTTCGCCTGCGCGAACATTTCGCCCGATCTGCTGCGTTTCTACGGTGGCGTCGCGCGGCATATCGACATCGATTTCTATCTGCCGAATCCGTGCCGCGAATACTGGGGCGACGTGCGCAGCGCGCGCCAACGCCTGCGCGACGGTGCCGAATTCGACAGCGATGCGTTTGCCGACGACGAGAACCCGGCGCTCGCCGCCTGGGGCCGCGCCGGCCGCGACCTGATCGAACGTCTCTTCTCTTACGAACTCGTGCAGCCCGACGAGGAAGACGACTGTTCGCGCGCATCGACGGGCACTGCGCTGCTCGCGCGCGTGCAGCGCGACGTGCTCGATCGTCTGCCGCCATCGGCAGGCGTAGTCGAATACGATGCTTCTATACAATTCCACAAATGCCACTCGCGCCTGCGTGAAGTGCAGGCGTTGCACGATCGCCTGCTCGATCTGTTCGCTGCTGATCCGAGTCTGACACCGCGCGATGTGGTCGTCATGTCGCCCGAAATCGGTGCCTACGCGCCGCACATCGACTCCGTATTCGGCGGCATCGCGCGCGACGACGCACGCTACCTGCCCTATGCGCTGTCCGATTGCCCGTTGAGCGAAACGCATCCGTTGATCGGCGTTGCTCTGCGTCTGTTTGCGCTGCCGGCGTCACGGTTCGAGCTGGCCGAGGTGTCGGGATGGCTGACCCTGCCCGCGCTGCAGCGCCGCTTCGGCCTCGATGCCGACGACGTGATGCGGCTGTCCGCGTGGCTGCGCGACGCCGGCGTGCGCTGGGGTCTCGACGCCGCCCAGCGCGCGTCCGTCGGTGCCGGCGCGTATGCCGAATTCAGCTGGCGCTTCGGCCTTGCGCGTCTCCTGCTCGGCTATGCGAGCGGCGAGCTGGCCGACGCCGATGCGGGCCTCGTCGCCGGCATCGCGCCCGACGCGGCGGTCGAGGGCACCAATGCGCGCCTGCTCGGCGCGATATTGCGCATCGTCGATCTGCTCGATGCCCTGCTACGTGCGCAACGCCGCGAGCAGGCGCCGCGCGAATGGCAGAAGCTCTACAACGACGCGCTTGCCGACCTGTTCGATGCGGACGGCGACCGCGACGCAATGCGCGCGCTCGAACGCGTGCGTGCGGTACTTGCAGACTTCGCCGAAAAAACCTCGCTAGCCGGCATGATCGACGCGCTCGACTGGCGCTGCGTGCGCGACGAACTCGCCGCTGCCCTCGGCGAGGCCGAGCGCGGTTACCGCTTTTTCGGCGGCGGCATCACGATGTGCGGCATGGTGCCGCTGCGCACCGTGCCGTTTCGCGTGATCTGCCTGATCGGCATGAACGAAGGCGCGTTCCCGCGCCGCGATCGTGCCGCGCCGTTCGATCGCGGCGAAGACCGCCGCGTCGAACCGTCGGTGCGCGACGAGGACCGCTATCTGTTCCTGCAGCAACTGATGGCGGCACGCGAGCTGTTCTATCTGAGTTGGGTCGGCGAGGACGCGCGCGACGGCTCGCGCGAGGAACCGTCCGCGGTCGTGTCCGAGCTGCTCGGCATCCTCGGCGAGTACGGTGTCGACACCGCTGCGTGCGTCGTCGAACATCCGCTGCAGCCGTTTTCGCCGCGTTTGTTCGACGGTGAAGATTCGGCGCTGTTCACCTACGATCCCGCGTGGCAAAGCACGGCGAGCGGCGGCAGGCCGAAGCGCGCGGCGCGCTTTGTCGATGCCGAGGCGCCGAGCGCGGATTCCGCGCCGATCCCGGTCGATTGGCGCGAATGGAAGCGTTGGTGGCGCAATCCGGCCGCCGCGTTCTTCGCACGCGCATTCGCCATCGAACTGTCGCGCGCGCCCGAAGCGATCGACGACGAAGACGATCTCGCGTTCTCGGGGCTGGCGCGTTATGCGGCCTTCCATGCGCTGCTCGACGACGGCGAAAAAACCGATCCGACGACCCAGCTCGCTTTGCTGCGTGCGCGCGCCGAACTGCCGGCCGGCAGTGCCGGCACCGAGGCGTTCGGCGAACTGCAGGCCCCGCTTGCTGCGCTATCGGCCGCGCGCAACGCGTGGATCGGCAGCGTGGCGCGCGAAACCGGCACGCCGTTCGAGTTCGACCTCGGCGGCGTGGTACTCGGCGGCGTTCTGCCCGAACACCACGGCGGCCTCGTGGTGCATGCGCTGCTCAAGGAAGCGGAGAGCAACCGTCTGCTGCAGGCATGGCTCGACTACCTAGTTCTCGCCGCCGTGCGCGAAGACGCGCGACTGGTCCTTCTCGAATGGAACGACGGCAAACTGCAGCAGCGCTGCGCGAGCGCGGTTGCGCCGGAGCAGGCGCGGCGCTGGCTGACGGATCTGGCGCAACTGTACGTGCGTGGACAAGGGGCCCCGCTGCCGTTCTTTCCGCAAGCGTCGTACGCCTATGCGAAACGGCGTGCGGACAAGCGCAAGGGTGATGACGACGAAATCGCCTGGGAAGCTGCGGCGCTCAGCGCAGCAAGCGGCGGCTTCTTCAGCGGTCGTTTTCATCGCGGCGACGATGCCGACGCGGCTTTCGCATTGGCGGCACGCGATATCGATTTCTTCGATCCTGCCGCCGCGGAAAGCCGTGATTTCGCCGACTGTGCGCTGCGCGTGTTCGCCCCGCCATTGAGTACGCTGCAGAAAATCGATGCCGACGGCGCCGAAGCGAAGACGAAGAAATCGCCCGCCGCGCGCGGCAAAGCAAAGGCGGCGAAATGAGCGCGCCCGATCTCGCCCTAACGATGCCGCTCGACGGTCTGCAGCTGATCGAAGCGAGCGCCGGCACCGGCAAGACCTATACGCTGGCCGGCCTGCATTTACGCCTTGTCGTTGAACGCCGCCGCGCAGTGCGCGACATTCTCGCGGTCACGTTTACCGACGCGGCCACGCAGGAGTTGAAAAGCCGCCTGCGCGCGCGCTTGATCGCCTGCGCGGCTCTGCTCGACGATGCGGAAGGCGTCGGCGATTTGTCGGCATCGTTCGATTCCGCGGAGACGCGCCAGGCGAAGGAGTTGATCGCCCGCGCGTTTGCCAGCGGAGAGACGCGTGAGGCACTGCAACGCCGGCTGCGCCTCGCCGCGCTCGATATCGACCACGCGCCGATCTCGACCATCCACGGTTTCTGTCGGCGCGCGCTCGACGAGTTCGGCCTGCTCGCCGGCCGCGCGCTCGCGGGCGAGCTTGTCGCCAGCGACAAAGACCTCGTCGCCACGGCCTCGGCCGACTACTGGCGCCGCGTTTCGGCATCCGCGACGAAAGAAGATTTCCTTGTCCTGCGCGCGGCGTTCAAGAGCCCGGACACGCTCGCCAGGATCCTCGCACCGCTGCTTTCGGGTGCGCGCCGCCTGCTGCCCGACGTGAGCGAAGGCGGCCGCGCGATCGCCCTGCTGACCGATGCCGCAGAGCAAGTGCGCGCGCAGGTCGCCGAGATCAAGCGCGCGACCGCACGCTACTCGCACGACGACGAAATCCGCGAGCTGCACGACGCATTGACGGGATCGCGCGGCAGTGAGCTCGCCGCGCGCTTGCACGAACGTTTCCCGGTCGCGCTGATCGACGAATTCCAGGACACCGATACGCAGCAGTTCGAGATCTTTGACGCGATCTATGGCCGCCCTCACCCTACCGTTCGCCCTACGAATGGTCCCTCCCGCGCCGCAGACGATGGACAAACGAGTCTCGGTACGGTCACGTTCGGCGACCTGATTTTAATTGGCGATCCCAAGCAAGCCATCTACGGCTTTCGCGGCGGCGACGTGCACACCTACCTGCGCGCACGCAGCCGCGTCGAGCAGGTGCAGACGCTGGCGCAGAACTTCCGCTCTTCGCCCGCCTATCTGCGCGCGCTCAACGCACTCTATGCCCACGCGGGCGAACGCGCCTTCGCCCAGGCCGGCATCGACTACCAGGAACTCGCGCCCGGCGGCAAAGCCGCGGACGACGATCTGCTGATCGACGGCCGACCGGTGCAGCCGCTCACGTTCTGGCGTGATCGCGACGACGCGGTCAAGCGCACGAGCAAGGAAGCTGCCGGCGCGCAGCTCGCCGCCGCCTGCGCATCGGGCATTTTCGATCTGCTCGCCGCGGGCCGTGCGCAGTTGCGCGAGAACGGCCGCCATCGTGCGCTCGCGCCGGCCGATATCGCCGTCCTCGTCGCTACGCACGACGAGGCACTCGAAATGCAGCAGGCTCTCGGCGCGCGAGGTATCGCCAGCGCGAGCATCACGCGGCGCAGCGTGTTCGCAAGTGAAGAGGCGCTCGATCTGCACGTCCTGCTCGACGCGCTCGCCGACTTCGACGAGGCGCGTCTGCGCGGCGCGCTGGCGACGCGGCTGTTCGATGCGACGGCGCAGGACTTTCTCGACTTCGCCGCGGTGCCGCGCAAATGGAGCGACGAACTCGAATGGCTCGCCGAGCTGCGCGAAATCTGGCGCGAGCGCGGCGTTGCGGCAGCACTGTCGCGCGTGTTCGAGCGCCGCGCCGCGGCTCTGCTGCATTCCGCGCGCGGCGAGCGGCGCATGACCAACTACCTGCAGCTTGCCGAGCTGGCGCAGAGCGCGAGCGGCGACTGCGTCGGCCTGCGCGGCCTCGTCGACTGGCTCGCGGCGCGCATCGCGCATGCCGACCACGAGAACGAGGACGAACAGCTGCGTCTCGAATCCGATGCGGGCCGAGTAAAAATTTATACTTTTCATAAAAGCAAAGGTCTGCAGTTCCCGGTCGTGTTCCTGCCGTTTGCCGGCATGCGCCGCGGCGCCGGCACGCAGTATCCGCGCGAATACCGTTATCGCGACGACGGTGGCAGCGCGCTGTCGTACGTGGCCGTCGATGCCGAAGCCGTAGCCAAGCCGGAGGCGGTCGCGGCAAGAGATGCTGCGGCGCGCGACGATCTCGCCGAACGCCTGCGCGTGCTCTACGTCGCGCTGACCCGCGCCTGCTGCGCGGCCTATGTCGCGGTCGATCCGATCGGCCGCGGCGAAACGCCGGCGCTGCTGCATCTGCTCGGCGCGGACGGCGGCAAAGACGAAGAGGCGAACCTGCTCGCACGCGGCCTCGATGCGGTGCGCGCTGCCGCCGATGGCGCGGTCGCGATCGACACCCTGCCCGCCGTCGGAACAGCGCGCCGCGCCGCCGATGGCACCAGCACCGCGGGCGGTATCGCACGCACCATGCCGCGGCGCGTGCGCGACGACTGGCGCATCGTCAGTTATTCGCGCCTCGCTTCGGGCGCGCGTGAGGAAGCGCGTGCCGACCGCGAGGACGAAGGCGCGGCGCCGGCCGCGGATGGCGCGCCGGCCAAAGTGCTCGCCGGCGCGCGTTTCGGTACGGCGTTTCACGAGCTGATCGAAGTTGCCGATTTCGCCGCATGGCGCGACTGGCGCGGCCGCGGCGCGCCGGCGGATCAGGAAGCCCTGGTCGAGCGTGTCATTGAGCGCCACGGTTTCGCCGCCGATGCGGCCGAGGCACGCGCCCTGCTCGTCAACCTCGTTGCGCGCACGCTCAACGCGCCGCTGCCCATCGGTGACGGTTTCGCGCGCAGCGCGACTCCGACTGCTCCCCTCTACCGCGAGCGGGAGAGGGCAAAGGGTGAGGGCACCGGTTTGCGTCTCGCCGATCTCACGCCCGGCGAATATCGCGCCGAGATGCCGTTCCATTTCGCCCTCGGCCAGGTCGATACGGCGCGCTGGCTGGCGCTGCTGCAGCAATACGGCTACGTCGGCGAGCGCCGCCGCTTCGACATCGCGCGGCTCGAAGGGCTGATGACCGGCGTGCTCGATCTCGTCGTGCGCCACGCTGGACGCTGGTGGGTGATCGACTACAAGACGAATCTTCTTCATGCGCGTGCGGACGACGGGCCCGAGGCAGCGAGTGCCTACGCGCCCGCGGCGCTCGCCGCGGCGGTGCGCGACAAGGAATACGACCTGCAATATCTGATCTATCTGGCCGCGCTGCACCGTTGGC
This sequence comes from Rudaea sp. 3F27F6, assembly GCF_005503555.1. Lineage (GTDB taxonomy): Bacteria > Pseudomonadota > Gammaproteobacteria > Xanthomonadales > Rhodanobacteraceae > Rudaea. Next base: position 477,036 of record NZ_SCNG01000004.1, on the reverse strand, counting down.
TCGCCTCGCGCGATCCGCATTACGACTACACGCGCGACATCGGCGGCGCACTGTATCTGTTCGTGCGCGGCCTCGATGCGGGCGGTGTCGACGGCGTGCATGTGGATACGCCGCCGGTGGAATTGATCGCAGCGATCGACGCGCTGTTGGCGCCCGCGGGCAAGGCGGCGGCATGACGACGCCGTTGATCGACCGGCTCGAAGCGCTTGGTGTACTGCAGGCCGTCGATGCCGCACTCGGCCGTCTTCTCGCCGTGAAATCCGCGGACGCCGGCGAGGCGCTCGGCGTTGCCGCCGCACTCGTCAGCGCGGCGCTCGCGCGCGGCCACAGTTGCCTGCCGCTGGCCGCGTTGCACGACTTCGCCGCCGATCTCGCCATCGATGCCGAGGCGAAACTGCCGCCGCGTTTGCCGACGGTGGAAACGGTGCGCGCAGCACTGAGCGCATCGTCGCTCGTCGCGCGCGATGTGACCGCGGCCGCTGCCCTGGTCTTCGATGCGGAAGAGCGCATCTATCTGCGCCGCTACTACGTCTACGAGCAGACCGTCGCCGAGGCGCTGCGCGCGCGGCTGGCCGATTCGAGCCTCGCCGGCGACATCGCCCACATCGATCCGCCGGCGTTGCGTGCCGCATTGGCACAGCCCGCCGCAGCGCGCAGCCGCAGTGACGACCTCGATCAGCGCATTGCCGTGCTGCTCGCTTTGCGCTCGCGCTTTCTGATCATTTCCGGTGGTCCCGGCAGCGGCAAGACGACGACCGTGCTGCGCCTGCTGTCCCTGATCGTCGAGACGGCGCCGATGCGCGGTGCGCCGCCGCCGCGCATCGCGCTCGCCGCACCGACCGGCAAGGCCGCCGCGCGCCTGTCGGAAACGCTGCGCGCACGCGCCGGCGATGCGGACTCCGCGATTCCGACGGCCGCCGCAACGGTGCATCGCCTGCTCGGACTCAATCCGAGCAGCGGGCGCGCGCGGTTCGATCGGCGCAACCCGTTGCCCTACGACCTCGTGGTGATCGACGAAGCCTCGATGCTCGACCTCGCGTTGGCTGCGCGTCTATGCGAAGCGCTCGCGCCGCCGACGCGTCTGATCCTGCTCGGCGACCGCGACCAGCTTGCCGCGGTCGAGGCCGGCCGCGTGTTCGGCGCGTTGAGTCACGCAGCGGGTGATACGGCAGGCTATTCGCCGGGGCTCGCGCAATGGCTGGAAAACAGTCTTCTGGAAAATGTGGACGTTGCTGCTGCGCCGAACGCGCTCGCCGACGCCTACGTGGAATTGCGCGGCAATCATCGTTTCACCGCACAGAGCGCGATCGGTCGTCTCGCCGTGGCCCTGCGCCGCGGCGATGTCGAGAATGCGTTGAGCGTGCTCTACGAAGGCCGCAACGAAGCGCTTATGCTGCCCGTCACGGCCGCCGAGTTGACGCAACGAACTGCGGCCGAGATCGCGCCGGGCTATGCCGAACTCGCCGGCGCCGCCGATGCCGATGCGGCTTTCGCCGTGGCCGATCGGTTCCGCCTGCTCTGCGCGCTGCGCGAAGGCCCGTTCGGCGCGCGTGCGCTGAATGCCGAAGTCGAACGCGAACTGCGCCGCCGCAGTGGTGCCGGCGCGGACGAATGGTATGCGGGCCGCCTCGTCATCGTCGGCGGCAACGACTATCGACTCGGCTTGTTCAACGGCGATATCGGTGTGGCCTTGCCGAGCGGAACGGATGGTGCGCTCGAAGTCTGGTTCCGCAATGCCGACGGCAGCCTGCGCGCCCTGCCGCCGCTGGTCCTCAGTGCGTGCGAGCCGGCGTATGCGCTGACTGTGCACAAAGCGCAGGGTTCGGAGTTCGACGAGGTGGCAGTGGTGCTGCCCGAGCGCGAGTCGCGCGTGCTCACGCGCGAGCTGGTCTATACGGCAGTCACGCGCGCGCGCAAAAAAGTGCGGTTATGGGCGAGCGCGGACATTCTGGCCAAGGCGATGGCGCGCAGTACGCAGCGCTGGTCGGGCCTGGCCGCCGCGTTGACGCGCTGAGCGATGCGGGCGCGCGTTATCGCCAAGACCGCTCGCCGCGGTCAGAGCAGATGAGTGAACAGATAAACCAGCACCAGCACGCCGGCGGGTACGCCGAGCAGCCAGGCTATAACGTATTTGCGCATCGCGGTCTCCCGATCGGGGAGCGGCGTCGGCCGCTCCCCGTATCTCAGGTTAAAGGGCGTCGTCGAACTGCTTGATCTGCTTCTCTGCCTCTTCCTTGGCGATGCCGTAACGCTCCTGCAGTTTGCCGGCGAGATATTGGCGATTGCCTTCGGCCACGGTGAGATCGTCGTCGGTGAGCTTGCCCCACTGCGCCTTGATCTTTCCGCTGAGCTGTTTCCACTGGCCCTTGATCTTGTCTTCGTTCACGAGTGTTCTCCGGTTGGTTGATGTTGTGCGGCGAGGGCGGATGTGCGCTTCAGTTCTTCGCCTTGAGTCCCGACGCGTCGACCTTCTTCACGCCCTTGATGCTCTCGGCCGCGGCGACCGCTTTCTTCACCGCGATGTCGTTGGCGAGCACGCCGGTCAGGGTGACGACGCCGTTGCTGGTCTCGACCGAGATATCCATGCTTTTCACGCCGTCGGTGGTCGCCAGTTCGGCCTTCACCTTGGTCGTGATCCATCCGTCGGTGACCGGCTGCCCGGAATCGGCGGCGGTGTTGTCCGCGGCCCATGCCGACGTAGCGGTCAGGGCTGCCGGCACGGCAACGACCGTTGCGGCGAGCAGCGCGGCGGATAGTGCAAGCGACTGTTTCATGGTTCATCTCCTTGTCCACCGAAGTCCGGTGGTGAAGACAGGCTATGCCCGGCGCCCGCTCGCGCCCAGACGCAGCTGCACCAGTGCATCTGGTACTTTTTGGCGGTCATTGCTGCGGACGCACGGTCTACAATCGGTTCTCTGTCGAGGAATCGTTATGGATGCCACCGCCGAGAAACCGCAGGTCGACCGCCGTCAACTGCAGCAGATCGTTTCGGGCCTCACCGAGGGCATCCTTATCGTCGATGCGGACGGCGCGATCGTCTGGGCGAACGAGACCGCGCTGGCGATCCACGGCTGCGTAGAGCTCGACGAACTCGGCGCGAACGCTGCGCAGTACCGCAAGAAGTTCGTGCTGAAATTCCGCAACCATCATGCGCTGAGCGCTGCGCAGTATCCGATCGAACGCCTGCTCGGCGGAGAAGTCTTCCGCGACGTGACTGTCGAGGTGACGCGCAGCGACGACGACGACTTTCGCCGCTTCCACCAGGTGCGCGGTTTGATCCTGACGAACGCGGCCGACGAGACCGAGTCGCTGGTGCTCGTTATCCAGGACGTCAGTGAACGCTACAGCGCCGAGGAGCGCTTCGAGCGCGCGTTCAACGCCAACCCGGCGCCCGCGGTGATTTGCCGCCTCGCCGACCTGCGCTACATCAAGGTCAACCAGGGCTTTGTCGAGATGAGCGGCTACGAACGCGACGCCGTGCTTGCCGCGTCCGTCTACGAGATCGACGTGCTCGAAGGCACGCAGAATCGCGACGAGGCGGTGGCGAAACTCCAGCAGGGCGCGACCATCACGCAAACCGAGGCGCTGCTGCGCCTGCCCGACAACAGCCGCAAGTTCGTCGTCGTCGCCGGACAGCCGCTCGAGGTCGGCGAAGAAGCCTGCATGCTCTTCACCTTTATCGATCTCGAGGCGCGCAAGCGCGCGGAAGATTCGCTGCGCCAGAGCGAAGAACGCTTTTCCAAGGCGTTCCGCCTCGCGCCCGTGCCGATGGTGGTCTGCCGCCTGCCCGATTTCGAGGCCGTCGAGGCGAACGAGGCGTTTGCCGCGAGCTTCGGCCAGGGTGCGGCGATTGCGTCGGAAGAAAACAACGACAGCGCGATCGGAGCAGAACTGCGTGAGATCCTGCGTACGGAACTCGCCGCGGGCGAAAGCGTGCGCAACCGCGAGGTCGTCCTGCGCGGCGCCGGGGATGCGAAGCTCGATTGTCTGCTCTCGGCCGAGCCGGTCGAGATCGGCGAGCAGCGCTATGCGCTCTGCGTGGTCGAGGACGTGACCGAGCGCAAACGTTCGGAAGGCGAACTGATCGCGGCGATCGAACTGGTGATGCAGGACGCGTCGTGGTTCGGCCGCAGCGTGATCGAGAGACTCGCCCAGCTTCGCCATCCGGGCGCCGCGGCGCCTACCGGTCTGGCCGAACTGACCCGGCGCGAGATCGAAGTGCTCGGCCTGATCTGCGAAGGGCGCAGCGATGCGGAGATCGCGACCGCGCTCGGTCTTTCGCGCAATACCGTGCGCAACCATGTCGCCACGTTGTACGCCAAGATCGGCGTCAATCGGCGCAGTGCCGCGGTCGTCTGGGGCCGCGAGCGCGGGGTGACCGCGAGCACGGCCGGCACGCGTGGCGCTACGCGCTCGGCGAGTTCGCGCGCGAAGCGAAATCCGCAACGCTGAAAGACCTTAATTTCCGCTGTGGCATCGCGATGCGTGAGCCGGCGCGTTCGTACGGTGTGGCTTATGCGATATCGTCTTGCCGTGGAAGGATAAAGAAGCTCGCTAGCCATGATGATGGAAACTCTCGATTCATTCGCGGACGTTCCGGGCGGCCGCGTTTTCCTGCGACGCTGGGTCGGTGAAGACGCTCGGCGTGCGCCGATCGTTCTGCTGCACGATTCGCTTGGCTGCGTCGAACTGTGGCGCGATTTTCCGGCCGCTCTTGCCGCGGCGACGCGTCGCGAAGTGATCGTCTACGATCGCCTCGGCTTCGGCCGGTCGACGCCGTCGATGCAGGCCGCGTCGGTTCGTTTCATCGACGACGAAGCAGAGGTATTTTTTCCGGCGCTGCGCAAGGCGCTCGGCCTTGCCCGCTTCGTTCTGTTCGGTCACAGCGTCGGCGGCGCGATGGCGCTGGCGACTGCGGCGAACTGCGGTGACGGCTGCGAGGCGGTCGTGACCGAATCCGCTCAGGCTTTCGTCGAGCAGCGCACCCTGGACGGAATTCGCGCGGCGAAAGCGCAGTTCGCCGACGCCGCGCAGTTCGCGAAACTGACGAAATGGCACGGTGACAAGGCGCGCTGGGTGCTCGATGCCTGGACCGAGGTTTGGTTGTCGCCGGAATTTTCGTCGTGGAACCTCGACGCACAGCTCGCCCGCGTCCGCTGCCCGGTCCTCGCCATCCACGGCGACGCGGATGAGTACGGTTCGGAGGCGTTTCCGCGCCGCATCGTGGACGGAGTGGGCGGCGCGTCGACGCTGGCGATCCTCGATCGTTGCGGCCACGTTCCGCACCGTGAGCAAACAGACGAGGTGTTGCGTTTGAGCGCTTCGTTCCTGGCGGATGTGGATTGAGCGGCGCGCTCAGCGGCTCCAGGTCTGGAAAAGCGAGCGCTCGCGCAGCGGTCGATAGAGATCGTCGCGCAGTTCCGTCTTCGCCCAGGCGGGATTGATCGAAAGGAATACACCGAGACAATCCATCGCGCGGTCGCCGTCGCCCATCGTCATCGCGAGTCGCGCGGCGCGACGCCAGATGCGATCCCAGCCGTAGCTGCGCCGCAATGCCTCGGATAGCGAGGCGCGCGCGTCGGCTGCCGCGCCCTTCTTGGCCTGATGCTCGGCGCGAATGATCGCCTGCAGCGCGTAGTGGCGCTCGAGCAGTTGGCGCAGGTCGCGCAGCGGTTCGGCCGCGGCGTCGACGCGCAGGTCGATGTCCTGCCAATCGCCTTCGGTCGTGCGCACGATCAATGCCGCGGACAGTTTTCCGCTGGCTTGACCGCCGGCATTCTGTCCCGCTTCGAGTGCGGCCATAAGTCGTTCGCCGAGCGTTCCCGATGACGACAGGAACGTGTCCTTGATCGCCGCGAGCACCGCCTTGCCCACGAGCCCGTTGCCCTGGACTGCATAACCGTCGCCGCGCTCGGCGCCGGCCCACGTGGCTTTCGCGGCATCGGTGCCGGTGTAGACCGCCGCGCGGCCTTTGGTGTCGACGATGCCGACCTGGCGTTCGGCGATGGTCGTTCCGTCGAAATCGCCGTCGCCGTCGAGCAGGCTTTTGAGCGCTGCATCGGGCGCCTGCCCTGCGGCGAGCAGGGCCAGACCCGCGGGACCGTAGTGCGGATTGGTCTCGAACTGCGAAACCAGAGCGCCGACGCGTGCCTTGGCATACGGCACGCTCGCGCCGACGGCAAGATTGTTGGTCGCGACCGCGGCGCCGCAGTTGCCGTCGCGGTCACAGGCGACGATCGAAAAGGTGGCGCCGACCAACGCCGGAATCGCGAGCAGAGCGAACCCGGCGACGACGAATCCGCGGCGCGTCGGTGCGCCGCCGATAAGACATGAAGGCATGAATCGATCTCCGCAGTCGGCCGACGAGGCCGTGAAACCTGTTTCGATGCGAGGCCTCGGTAAAAGGTTGCCGCGCGATCGTGGCGCGCATCGACCGGTGCAAAGTAAACCGCGTCGCCTATCCGTACGAGATCGAAACGATCTTCTTCTCATCGCTGAGAGCGATGGAAAACTTGAGCCGGCTGCCCGGTCCGAATTCGATCACATAATCGTGCCAATGAGAGTCGGTGCCCGGACGCGAGCCCTTGTAGACGAAGCGTGTCGGCGCACCGTACGGAGCGAATAGCGCCTTAAGGCGTTTCGCCAGGCCGGCTTTCATCTTCGCATCGAGTTTGGCACCGAGCAGCGGTGAACTTTCGGCACCGCTTTGGAACTCGGCGAACAGCGCTTTCGCTTTGGCGGTCGCGTCGCCGTTCTCGCCCGATGCCGGTTTCGCTCCCGCGGCGGCGATCTCGGGAAACAGATCGTCGAACAGGGCATTTGCGATCGTTTCGCCGGGACGCGGATCGGTGCGCAGATTGGTGAAGGCGATGACGTGCAGATTCTGTTTGGGGAAATATTCGTCCGCCGTAGTGAAACCGAGCGTGCCTCCGGTGTGGCCGATGCGCGGTTGATCGTTGACCGAGTCGACGAACAGGCCGAAGCCGTAGCCGCTGTCGCCGCCATCGGCGGTCCGAACCGAAGTGCCCATCAAGGCGTAATTTTCCGGCGTGACGATGCGGCCGTGTTCCAGCGCGGCGTTCCACTTCTGCACGTCGTCGATGGTGGAGACGAGGAATCCCGCTGCCCAGCCGACCGAATCGGCGATGGTCGGCGCGCGTTCGATTTGTCCATTGTTGCGGCGGTAGCCGAGCGCCTTGTTCGCCAGGCGCCATTCGTCGGCGACGGTGTAGGTCTTGGTCATCCCGGCCGGATCGAGCAGATGCGTCTGCACGTAGTGCCGATAAGATTCTTGCGACACGGTCTCGATGATGCGGCCGAGCAGCGCGTAGCCCGTGTTGGAGTACGACCAGCGGCTGCCCGGCGGGAAATCGAGCGGCTTGCCGGCCACGTGCGCAATGAGCTGATCGAAGCGCGCCGGCTTGTCGATCGTGTGCGCCTCTTCCATCGCGTCGAGATATTCGGGCAGCCCGCTCGTATGCGACAGCAGTTGCCGCAGGGTGACTTCGTCGGCATGCGGCGCATCGGGCAGATATTTCGACAACTTGTCGTCGATGCGCAGCTTGCCGGCCTCCTGTAGCTGCAGGATCGCCGCCGCGGTGAACTGCTTGGTGATCGAACCGATTTCGTAGTGAGTATCGACGGTTGCCGCGAGCCGGTGTTCGCGATCGCGCAAGCCGTACGCCTTGCGATAGACGATGCGCCCGTCGTCGACGATCGCGATGACCGCGCTCGGCGCGCCGCTGCGCTCGAGCACGGTCTGCACATCCGCATCGATGCGCTTGATCACCGACGGATCGAGCGGAGCCGCTGTGGCGATGACGGGTGCGAGCGGCAGAACAGCAGCGAGAAAAAGAGAACGCAGCACAGAGGGCTCCTTGGGTGTATGGACGGCGGCAATACCGCGCGGGCCGTCTGCAACAGCAAGTCGCATGCCAGAGAGTGAATCGCGTTGCGGCGAGGCTTGGTGCGGCGAACAAGCGCACGATGCGCGTCCGCGGACAATCGCGGCGGACGTGCGGACATTTCTTCGGAGGTGCCGCGTGCCGCGGTCAATGCACCGTCGGGTTCTCGCGTTCGCGACGCGGCGGGAAATCGACGACGTTGTCTCCGCCGAGCGGCTGGGGGCGCGGTCCGTCCCAGAGTACGGGCACGTTGCGCGGGCGCTCGGGTTCGAGTTCGTTTTGGTCGAGCTGGGTGGAGTAGCTGAACTCGGCCTCTTCCTCTTCGTCTTCCCAGCTGTAGCGTTTGCGCGGTGCGGCGGGGTCGAGCTTGTAGAACGCAAGCGCGGCGATGACGCCGGCAATCGCGCCGGCGAGGTGGTACTCGAACGAGATGTGTTCTTCGCGCGGCAGCACGGTCATCGTCATGCCGCCGTAGAGGAAGAACACCGCGAGCGCGATCGAGACGCCGAGACGGTCGCGCCGCAGCAGGCCGATCAGGAACAGGAAGAACATCAGGCCGTGGGTGATGCCGCTGATGCCGACGTGCAGCGACGGCCGCGCCCACAGCCAGACGCCGAGGCCGGAGACGATCCAGATCAGCGGCAGCGCGTAGCGCGCCGCGCGCGGATAGGCATAGAGCATAAAGGCCGATAGCAGACCGAGAGGCAGCGTGTTCGACATCAGATGCTCGAACGACGCGTGCACGAACGGCGCGGTGAGAATGCCGATCAGCGCGTGCGGATCGCGCGGACGGATGCCGAGCGCGTCCATGTCCCAGCCGAGCGCGAAGGCGCCGAGCCAGACCAGCCAGATGCCGGCGACGAGCGCGAGCGCGCCGAGCACCGCGTAGCGCACGCGCGCACGATCGTTGCGCACGGCGGCCATGCTGGCTTCGGCGGTGATCGGAGCGATTTCCATGGCTTCATCATGGGGATGGCATCGGCATGCACAAGGCGTACGCCGCGTGCCACACTGACCGCATGCTGCTGAGACCGGCCGAACCCGACGATGCGATCGACGTTGCGCGCGTGCACGTACGTGCGTGGCAGGCCGGCTATCGTGGCCTACTCGCGCAGGAATACCTCGACGGTTTGCGCGCCGAAGACCGCGCGCGGCGTTACGATTTCGCCAACGCCGATCCGTCGCAACCGGCGACGCGGGTCGCGGTGGTGGACGGCCTGGTTCGCGGATTCGTCACAACGATGCCGGCACGCGACGCTGCTGCGCCGGCATCGGGCGAACTCTGCGCACTATATGTCGATCCGGACTGGTGGGGCCGTGGTCTCGGCGCCGCGCTCGTTGCTGCCGCGCGGGCACGTTTGCGCGAGCAGGGTTTCCGCGACGCCCTGCTTTGGCTGCTGGCCGGCAACCGGCGCGGCGAACGCTTCTACCGGGGTGACGGCTGGGTTGCCGATAGCACGGTGCGCAAGGACGTGGTTTGGGGCGTCGCCGTGGACGAAGTGCGCTACCGGCGCGCGCTCGACTGACGCGAATGCCGTCGATCGCGGCGCATGCCTTATCATGTCGCGATGAATTCCCCGAACAACGACTATCCTCTCGTCCGCCTGAAGATCGAGCGCCGCTCCAACCATCCCTGGATTTTCCAGAAGATGGTCGAAAAGCCCGATCCGAAACCCAAGCCCGGCACCGTGGTCGACATCGTCGATCGCGACGGCGTGTTCGCCGGCCGCGGCTTCTACAACGGCCATTCGCGCATCGCCCTGCGCGTGCTCACCGCCGATCCGGATGAAGCGGTCGACGAAGCCTTCTTCGCCCGCAAGATCGACGAAGCGATCCGCCTGCGCCGCGAGGTGCTCAAGCTCGACACGGTGACCGATGCCTACCGCGTGATCCATTCCGAGGGCGACGGGCTTTCCGGTCTCGTCGTCGACCGTTTCGCCAACACCCTCGTCGTCGAGTATTTCTCGGCCGGCATGTTCAAGCAGCGCGATCTGATCAAGCGCGTGCTGCTGCAGCACTTCCCCGACGCGGAGATCTACGCCTTCGCCGAAGAACATGTGCAGAAGCAGGAGAGTTTCGACTGGAACGCGCCGCCGGCGCCGAAGCCGAGCGTGATCCACGAGCACGGCGTGCAGTTTCACGCCGCGCCGGGCAGCAAGCACAAGACCGGCTTCTTCGCCGATCAGCGCGACAATCGTTTGTTCCTTTCCGAATTCTGCGCCGGCAAGCGCGTACTCGACCTGTGCTGCAATTCGGGCGGGTTCGGCATCTATGCCAAGGCGCGCGGCGGCGCGGAAGAAGTCGTCGGCATCGACCTCGACGAGGAAATCCTCGGCATCGCCGAACAGAACGCGCGGCTCAACAAGGTCAAGGTCAAGTTCATCCAGGCCGACATCTTCGCCTGGCTGCGCGACGTGGCCGGCAATCCGCAGAAGAAGTTCGACGTCGTCATCCTCGATCCGGCGAAGATGACGCGCGACCGCGAGCAGGTGATTCCGGCGCTGAAGAAATATCTCGACATGAACAAGCTCGCCCTCGGCGCGGTCAAGCCGGGCGGCATCTTCCTCACCTGTTCGTGCACCGGCCTGGTCAGCGAGGAACAGTTCCTCGACATGCTGCGCCGCGCGGCGTTCTATGCGAATCGCAGCGTGCAGGTAATCAAGGTCTCCGGTGCCGGCCCCGATCATCCCTGGCTCGCCAACGTGCCGGAATCGCGTTATCTGAAAGCGGCGTTCTGTCGGGTCGAATAAGCTGGCGGACGCGGTGAGTTGCATCGATTTTCTGCTTGTCATACGATTATGACAAGCAAAATCAAGGCACTGCCATGAGCACAGCAGCCATTCGCATCAATGCGCGTCTGACCGGTGAAGACGCGCGGCGCTTCATCGAGCTGACCCAGGGGGCAGGCGCGCGCGCCGCCTCCGATGTGCTGCGCGACGCCTTGCGCGAGTACTACCTGCGCCATGCGAAAGCACGGCCGAACGCGTTCGAGCTGATGCAGGCTTCTGGCTATATCGGCGGCTTCGAAGCGCCCGCAGATCTCTCGACGCGTTACAAGGACTATCTGAGCGACTCCCTCGACGGCAAGCTGCGCCACACGGTCAACGAACCGGCGGCTCCGGCCTATCGGCCCGAGAAGACATCGAAGCCCGGCAAGCCACGCAAGGGCGCGGCCAAGTGATTCTCGCGGACTCGGGCTTCTGGATCGCGCTCGGCAGCCGCAGCGATCGCTATCACGACCGCGCGGTGCGAGCCGCGCAAAAGTATGCTGCTGAAGGTTTCATCACCACCTGGCCCGTGTTGACCGAAGTCGTGCATCTGCTCGCCCACCGCGTACATCCGGACCGCGCGAATGTCTTCGTCGGCGACATCGCGCACGGCGCCGCCATCGTCGCCGACCTGCCCGACGATGCCCTCTTGCGCATCGAGACACTGATGCGGCGCTATGCGAATCTGCCGATGGATCTGGCCGATGCGTCGCTTGTCGTTCTCGCCGAGGAACTCGGCGAAGGCCGCATTCTCTCCTCCGATGCGCGCGACTTCGAAGGCTATCGCTGGAAGAATCGCAAACCATTCGTCAATTTGCTGCTGGCGGATTGACGTGTAGGCGGCATCGCCGCCGCTAGATGAACGAAGCGCAACGCGTTTTTACGTTTTCTTTCGCCTTGCTCGGCTATACCAAAGACATCATTCAGGTCGCGCGGGCGCACATGTCCGCAACCGGTGCGTTCGACCTTTCTTCGCGCACTGCGACTTGGCCTTTCCACACTCATAAGGGGAATGAGCGAGGCGGCTCGCGCTTGCGTGTACGCGGCCGTCGCAACGACAAGGACTGCGCTTGGACTCGAAACGTGCGAAACGAAGATTCAGCCGTTTGATACTGCCGGCGATGCGTCGGATCGGGCTGCCGCTTGGTGCGGCGCTCGCGGCGCGCAAACTCGGCAAGCGTCGCGGCCGCGTGCGGGTCAGTGAAGCGCCGTTGCGCGCGGAACTGCTGACCGCTGCGCAGATGGGCGAACGCGGCGGCGAACTCGCCGGCGAACATCAATGGCGGCGCGCACGCCGCGGCGACGTGCAACTGCTCGAACGGCTGCGCCACAACGAGGCACTGATCGACGACACCTGTCGCGCGCTCGCCGCGGCGATCGCCGACAAGCACCGCATCACCCCGGCCGGCGAATGGCTGCTCGATCAGCTGCACGTGATCCACGAACAAGTGCGCAAGACGCGCACTCATTTGCCGCACGGTTACAGCGCCGAACTGCCGGTGCTGACACGCGGCGCGAGCGCGGGCATGCCGCGCGTGTACGACCTTGCGCTCGATGCCATCTCGCACGGCGACGGCCGCGTCGACCAGGATGCGCTCGCGCGCTTCGTGCGCGCCTACCAGGAGCGCGCGCCGCTGAGCCTCGGCGAACTCTGGGCGATTCCGATCATGCTGCGCGCTGCGTTGATCGAGAATCTCGGCCGCGCCGCCGCACGTGTGCGCCGTGGCCTCGCGCACAGTCGTCTCGCCGCGCATTGGGCGCGGCTGATGCTCGAGACGGCGCAGCGCGAGCCGAAGAGCCTTATCCTCGTCGTCGCCGATATGGCGCGCACCGAGCCGCCGCTGACTCAGGCCTTCGTCGCCGAAATGTCGCGGCGCCTGCACGGTGCGGGCGCGGCGCTGAACCTGCCGCTGTCGTGGATCGAGCAGCGTCTCGCCGAGGCGGGGCTGTCGATCGCCCAGCTCGTGCAGAATTCGCATCACGAGCGCGCGCTCGACCGCGTCACGATCGACAACTCGATCGCGAGCCTGCGCTTGCTCGACGCGCTCGACTGGCACGACTTCGTCGAAGCCGCGAGCGCAGTCGATCGCGTGCTCGGCCAGGACCCGGCCGGCGTTTATGCGCGCATGGACTTCGCCACGCGCGACGCCTATCGCCATGCGGTCGAGCATTTCGCCCGGCTTACCGATCACAGCGAATCTGAGGTCGCGCAGGCCGCACTCGACCTTGCGCGCGCCGCCTCGGCGGACGCACCCGCGACGGACGCGCTGCCCGCAGCACATATTGGCTACCACCTGGTCGGTGCCGGGCGTACGCGCTTGCTGCGTCACTGCGGCGCCGGCATCGCGACGGCGCAGCGGGAGAAATGGCGCAGCGGCGGCCTGCCGTTCCCGGTCTATTGCACCGCCGTCGTCGTGCTCGGGCTCGCCGCGGCCGTGCCATTGCTGCACGTATTGTGGACGACCGAGTTGCCGCTCTGGCTGCGTCTCGTTGCGGCGTTCTGCGCGGTGGTTGCGATCAGTCAACCCGCGGTTTGGGTCGTCGATCGTCTCGCGCTTTCTCTGGTCGCACCGCAGCCGTTGCCGCGCATGGATTTCCGCAAAGGCATTCCGGCCGATGCGCGCACGCTCGTCGTCGTGCCGTGCCTTATCGGCAGTACGGAAGAAGCTGACTCGCTCGCCGATCAGCTCGAACTGCGCTATCTGGCCAATCGCAACGACGGCCTCGGCTTCGTCCTGCTGAGCGACTTTCCCGACGCCGACGCGGAACATCTGCCGGGCGATGCGGCCGTGCTCGACGCCGCGGTCGCTGCGATCCGCGAACTGAACCAGCGTCATGCGAAGGCGCATTTCTTTCTGCTGCATCGCCCGCGCACATGGAACGACGGCGAGCGGCACTGGATGGGCCGCGAACGCAAGCGCGGCAAACTCGGCGACTTGAATGCGCTGTTACGCGGCGGAAATGCCGATGCGTTCAGCTGCATCGTCGGCGATCGCGCCGTGCTCGACGGCGTGCGCTACGTGATCACGCTCGACGTCGATACGCGCCTGCCGAGCGACACCGCGCGCAGACTCGTCGAGACGATGGCGCATCCGCTCAACCGGCCGCGTCTCGATGCCGGCGCGCGCAGGGTCGAGTCGGGCTATTCGATTCTGCAGCCGCGCATCGGCAACCTGCTGCCGTCGGCCGGCAGCACGCGTTACGCGACGATGTTCGGCGGCGATGCCGGGCTCGACCCGTACACGCTCGCCGTATCCGACCTCTACCAGGATCTGTTCGGCGAAGGTTCGTTCATCGGCAAGGGCATCTACGACGTCGAGGCGTTTGAGCGCACGCTCGGTGCGGAAGCGGCCGAGCGCGCCGACGACGCAGCGGAGGTCGGGCGTTTCCCGCACAACCGGATTCTTTCCCATGACCTGCTCGAAGGCTGCTACGCGCGCGCCGGTCTGACCGCCGATATCGAACTTTATGAGGAATACCCGCAGAGCTATCGCGTCGATGCGCAACGGCGCGCGCGCTGGATTCGCGGCGATTGGCAGATCGCGGCATGGCTGTTTCCTTCGGTGCCGATGGCCGACGGGCGGCGCGAACGCAATCCGTTGTCGTGGCTGTCGCGCTGGAAAATTTTCGACAATCTGCGCCGCAGTGTATTGCCGCCGGCCCTGTTCGCTCTGCTGCTGATCGCATGGCTGGCGCTGCCCGCGCCGAGCGCGTGGACCGCGTTCGTGCTCGCCGCGGTTTTCCTGCCGGTGATTCTCGATGCCCTGCCGCCATTGCTGCGCGTGCCGAGCAACGGACTCGCGCGGCATTTCGGCGACGTCCTGCGCAACCTCGGGACGGCCGCACTGCGCGTTGCTTTCCGCCTGATCTGCCTGCCGTTCGAGGCGGTGCAGAATGCGAGCGCGATCGTGCGCACCGGCTGGCGGGTGCACGTGTCGAAGCGGCACTTGCTGCAGTGGGTCGCATCGAGCGTGGTCGCGCAGCGCGCGCGCGGCGAAGGCGCGACGGCTGCGTGGTACGAAATGAAAGCGGCGCCGATCGCGGCGCTCGCCGTCGCCGCTGCGCTGATCCCGTTCCGCGCCGACGCGTTGGCGCTCGCGCTGCCGTGGCTGCTCGCTTGGTTCTTCGCTCCAGCCATCGTTGCGTGGACTGCACGCGCGCCCACGCGTGCGGCGCAGCCGCTCGACGCGCAGCAGACCGCCTTCGTGCGCCAGGCCGCGCGCCGAACCTGGGCCTGGTTCGAGCAATTCGTCAGCGCCGAAGACAACTGGCTGCCGCCGGATCACTTCCAGGAGTATCCGTCGGTCAAGATCATGCACCGCACCTCGTCGACCAACATCGGCATGGGCCTGCTGGCGAATCTCGCTGCGCACGATCTCGGCTACGTTTCGCTGCGCGGCCTGCTCGCGGCGACGCGGCGCACCTTCGACAGCTTGCAGAAACTCGAACGTTATCGCGGCCACATCTACAACTGGTACGACACGGCGACGCTGCAGCCGCTGCAGCCAATGTACGTCTCGACGGTGGACAGCGGCAACTTCGTCGGCCACGTACTGACCTTGCGCCAAGGTTTGTACGAATGCCTCAACGCACCGGTCGTCGGCCGCCAGGTGTTCGCCGGTCTTGCAGACACCTTCGCCGTGCTGCGCGCATTGAGCGAGCGCACGGGCGGCGAAGTCTGGCAGCCTTTCGCCGACGCGCTCGCTTCGGCGCGGCAGTTGCCGCCTGAGCTGCCGATCGCGCCGATCCACGCCGCGCTGCGCGAGCTGTTCCTCAGTGCGCAGGCGCTGCATGCGGCCTTGTCGGCCGGCGCGCCGCTCGAGCGCGAGTGGAGCGAAAAACTGGTGCGCCAGGCCGCGATGGCGATGGCCGACCTCGAAGATTTCGTCGGCGACGTGTCGATCGCCGCTGCGGTCGCGAATGCGGCCGGCGCCATCCACACCCAGTCGCCGATGCCGAGTCTCGCCGCGCTCGCCGTGGCGAAGTCGATTTCGCCCGCGGCGCAGGAACTCGCGCGCACCTGCATGCACGAGATCGAAGCGCTCGGCGCGCTGTGCGCCGATTTCGCGCGCGTCGATTTCGCCTTCCTCTACGACCCGGCGCGCGAGCAGTTCGCGATCGGCTACAACGTCGGCGAAGGCCGGCGCGACGCCGGCTACTACGACCTGCTTGCGTCCGAAGCGCGCCTCGCCGTCTACATTGCCGTCGCCCAGGGCCAGATCGCGCAGGACGGTTGGTTCTCGCTCGGCCGCGTGCAGACGCAGACGCGCGACGGCCAGGTGCTGCTGTCGTGGAGCGGCTCGATGTTCGAGTACCTGATGCCGCAATTGATCATGCCGGCGTGGCCCGGCAGCCTGATCGCCGAATCGACGCGCGTCGCCGTCGCGCAGCAGATCGCCTGGGGCCGCGAGCAGGGCCTGCCGTGGGGCATTTCCGAGTCGGGATATTTCCTCACCGACGCGGGACAGAACTATCACTACCGCGCGTTCGGCACGCCGGGGCTCGGGCTGCAGCGCGGCCTGTCGCAGGATCGCGTCATCGCGCCGTACGCGAGCGCGCTCGCCCTGCTCGTCGCTCCGCGCGAGGCGGCGCGCAACCTCGCCGACCTCGCCGCGCGCGGCTGGTGGTCTCAGTGGGGCTACTACGAGGCGATCGACTTCACCCCGGCGCATCTGCCCGCGGGCGAAACGGTCGGCGTCGTGCGCGAGTACATGGCGCATCACCAGGGCATGAGCCTGGTCGCGTTCGACGAATGCGTGAACGGCGCGCCGATGCAGCGGCGCTTCGCCGCCGACGCCGAACTGGCCGCCGTGCTGCTGTTGCTGCAGGAGCGAATCACGCGCGCGGAAACGGTGCAAGTCGGCGACACCCGCCTGCTCGACGCGCGCGCCGAAGAGGAAGCACCGGCGGCGCCGCAGCGACGCTACACGCGCGCAGACACGCCGCGCCCGGCCGTGCAGCTGCTGAGCAACGGCAACTACCACGTCATGCTGACCCAGAGCGGCGCCGGCTACAGCCGCTGGCACGAGCTTGATCTCACGCGCTGGCGCGAAGATCCGACGCGCGACGGCTGGGGCAGTTTCATCCACATCCGCGACGTCGAAGAAGGCAAGGTCTGGAGCACCGGCGCGATGGTCGCCGCGGCCGACGTCGAAGCCTACGAGATCACCTTCGACGACGCGCGCGTCGAGCAGCGCCTGACTTTGGACCGCGGCGATGCGCGCGTACAGATCGTCGTCTCGCCCGAGGACGATGTCGAACTGCGCCGCCTGCGCCTGACCAATCGCGCGCGCGTCGCGCGCACGTTCGAGCTGACCAGCTACGCCGAAGTCGTGCTCAACACCGGCGCGGCCGACGCGCTGCATCCGGCGTTCAACAACCTGTTCGTGCAGACCGAGATTCTGCAGGCGTATCCGGCGATTCTCGCCACGCGCCGTCCGCGTCTGGCCGACGACGCGCAGCCGTGGCTCGTGCATCTGTTCTGCGTACGCGAAGAGGCGGGCCGCGCGACGCCGGCCGAGACTTCGTTTGAGACCGACCGCGTACGTTTTCTCGGCCGCGGCCGCGGCGCGAACGATCCGGCCGCGCTGCAGCGCGCGGGTGCGCTGTCGAACACGGCCGGCGACGTGCTCGATCCGGTCGTGGCGATCCGCCATCGCGTCAGCGTGCCGGCCGAAAGCAGCGTCATCGTCGACTTCGTCACCGGCGCCGGTGCCAGCCGCGAAGCCGTGCTCGCGCTGGTCGACAAGTATCGCGACCGCGCGCTCGCCGACCGCGCGCTGGCGATCGCACCGACGCACAACCGCATGCTGCTCGGCCAGATCAACGTCGCCGAAAGCGAAGCGCAGCTCTATTCACGGCTCGCTTCGGCGATTCTCTACGCCGATCCGGCGCGGCGCGCGCAGGCCGACGTGATCGCCAGCAACCGCTTGAGCCAGGCCGGCCTGTGGGCGCACGGCATTTCCGGCGACCTGTCGATCGCGCTCGTGCTGATCGAAGACGTGGACAAGCTCGTCCTGGTCCGCCAGGCCGTCGCCGCGCAGCGTTATTGCCGCAACAAGGGCCTGAAGTTCGACCTGATCGTGCTCAACGAGGAGCGCGGCGGCTATCGCCAAGAAGTGAACGATGCGATCTACGGCGCCGTCGCCGCGATCGGCGAAGCCGCAATGATCGACAAGCCCGGCGGTGTCTTCGTGCGTTCGAGCGCGCAGATCCCGCACGAGGATCGCGTGCAACTGCTCGCGGTCGCGCGTGTCGTGCTCAGCGACCGCGCGGGCAGTTTCGCCGAGCAGCTCAAGGACACGAAGTCCGTGGTCGGCGAATTCGCGGTGCCGAAGCTCGTTGCCACGCGCGAGGACGCGGAGGTCGATACGCGCGAAGTGCCGATGCCGAAACTGGATCTGTTCAACGGCTACGGCGGCTTCGCTCGCGACGGGCGCGAATACGTGATCGTCTGCGACGCGGCGAAGCGCACGCCGCTGCCGTGGGTGAACGTGCTCGCCAATCCGAATTTCGGCAGCGTGGTCAGCGAAGCGGGCTCGGGCTATACGTTCTTCGACAACGCGCACGAATACCGGCTGACGCCGTGGCAGAACGACGCCGTATCCGACGCAGGCGGCGAAGCGTTCTACCTGCGCGACGAAGAGACCGGCGCGTACTGGTCGCCGTCGCCGCTGCCCGCCTGCGGCAACGGCCGCTATATCGCGCGTCACGGTTTCGGTTACAGCCAGTTCGAGCACATCGAGGATGGCATTGCGAGCGAGCTGCGCATGCACGTCGATGCCGAGACGCCGGTGAAATTCTTCGTTCTGCGCCTGCACAACGATTCGGGCCGCGCGCGCAAGCTCACGATCACCGGCTACGTCGAGTGGGTGCTCGGCGATCTGCCGGCGAAGACCGCGCAGCATGTCGCCAGCTGGCTCGACGCGAGCGGCGCCCTGTTCGCGCGCAACACCTGGAACGCCGAGTTCGCCGAGCACGTCGCCTTCTTCGACGCCGAGAATTCGCAGCGCACGGTGAGCACCGATCGCAGCGAATTCATCGGCCGCAACGGCAATCTTGCGGCGCCGGCGGCAATGCAGCGGACGACGCTGTCGGGCCGCATTGGCGCCGGTCTCGATCCGTGCGCGGCGATCCAGGTTCCGCTCGAACTGGCCGACGGCGAGACGCGCGAGGTGATCTTCCGCCTCGGTGCCGCGCGCAGCGCCGAAGAAGCCGAGAATCTCGTCGTGCGCTTCCGCCGCTCGGGTTCGGCGCGCGCTTCG
Organism: Rudaea sp. 3F27F6; assembly: GCF_005503555.1. Classification (GTDB taxonomy): domain Bacteria; phylum Pseudomonadota; class Gammaproteobacteria; order Xanthomonadales; family Rhodanobacteraceae; genus Rudaea. Next base: position 458,100 of record NZ_SCNG01000004.1, on the reverse strand, counting down.
TTCGAGGCGGTCACGGCGGTGTGGAACCGCCTCGCCGGCAGCCTCGTCGCGACCACGCCGGACGCCGGTTTCAACCTGCTCGCGAACGGCTGGCTGCTGTATCAGACGATCGCGTGCCGACTGTGGGCGCGCAGCGGTTTCCACCAGTCCGGCGGCGCTTTCGGCTTTCGCGATCAGCTGCAGGACGCGATGGCCCTCGTTCACGCCGATCCGCCCCTGCTGCGCGAGCAGATCCTGCTCGCCGCGCAATGCCAGTTCCGCGAGGGCGACGTGTTGCACTGGTGGCATCCGCCCGGCGGCCGCGGCGTGCGCACGCGCTGCTCGGACGATTATCTGTGGCTGCCGCTCGCCGTCGCACGCTACGTGCATACGAGCGGCGACCACGCGATCCTCGCCGAACGCAGCCACTATCTCGAAGGCCGGCCGCTCAATGCGGGCGAAGAGTCGTACTACGACCTGCCGCTGCGTTCGAACGAGATGGCCGATCTCTATCAGCATTGCGTGCGCGCGATCGAGCACGGGCTGGCCGGCGTCAAGGGCAGCGTGCACGGCCTGCCGCGCATGGGCAGCGGCGACTGGAACGACGGCATGAATGCGGTCGGTGCCGGCGGCATGGGTGAAAGCGTCTGGCTCGGATTCTTTCTCTATCGCGTGCTGACGGAATTCGCCGCGATCGCGCGCCTGCACAACGACGGCATCTTCGCTACACGCTGCGAGCGCGAGGCGCAGGAACTGCAGGCGAATATCGAATCGCATGCCTGGGACGGCGAGTGGTACCGCCGCGCCTGGTTCGACGACGGCACGCCGCTCGGATCGAAAGACGACCGGCAATGCCGCATCGATTCGATCGCGCAGAGCTGGGCCGTCCTTTCGGGCGCGGCCGACCCCACGCGCGCGGCGAGCGCGCTCGATGCGCTCGACGCACACCTGGTCGACGAAGACGCGCGTCTGATCCGTCTGCTCGATCCGCCGTTCGATCGGCGCCACGAAGCGTCGAAAGAGGAAAGTCGCAGCGCGACGACGGGAGCGCCCGATATACACGCACCCGATCCGGGCTATATCGCCGGCTACCTGTCGGGCGTGCGCGAGAACGGCGGCCAGTACACGCACGCGGCGGTCTGGGCGACGATGGCGTTCGCCGAGGCGGGCCGCGTCGAACGCGCCTGGCAGTTGTTCCGCCTGATCAATCCGATCGGCCACGCGGTCGACGGAAAAAGTACGGAAATATACAAAGGCGAGCCGTACGTCGTCGCCGGCGACGTCTACGCGAATCCCGCACATGCGGGCCGCGCCGGCTGGACTTGGTACACCGGCTCGGCCGGCTGGATGTACCGCTTGCTGGTCGAGACTTTCCTCGGCCTCACGCGCGAAGGCACACGCCTGCGCATCGCGCCGCGCCTGCCGGCGGCATGGCCCGGTGTCGACCTTGCCTACCGGCACGGCGACGCGACGTATGCAATCCACGTCGAGCGCGACGCGTCGCGGCCGCCCGGCAGCGTGCTGCTCGATGGTGTGGCGCAGGCCGACAACTCGATCGAACTCAATCCGGCTGCCGGCGTGCATCGCGTCGAGGTGTATCTCGATGCGGCACCTAAGGAAACCTAGCCATATGTGAGCACGGCCGAGGCGAAGAATATTCGCCCGGCCGCCATCGGCATCGTATCGCCTCAGCGCTTGCGCGTCGCGTAAGCCTGCATCCCGGGCAGCGTCAGGCGGTACACGAGCAGCATATTGTCGTTGTCGAATTCCGAATCGCAGCGCTGCTTCTGCATCACGCAGCGGCGCGCGATGAAGTCGTTGTCGTTGCCGACGATAAGAAAGTAATCGTCGGGATGAGCCGGATCGAGCACGGAAACCAGATCCATCGCCTCCCATTTTTCCGACAAGGTCAGCGGACGGTTCTTCGGCTTGGTTTCGAGGTTGAGACCGAAGCGCGCCAACTGGGTCGGGTTGAGCAGATCGACCAGCTCGGTCCAGCGGATCGGCTCGATGCCGGGTTTGAGCGCCGTGTCGTCCTGTGCCCGCAGCACCGATTCCGTGCCGGTTTCGTAGACACCGCCGGCGAGGTTCGTTGCGCCTTCGGTGTCGGCGAGCAGGACGCTTTTGTAGACGATCGGTTTTTCGTTGTCGGCGCCGAGGCCGTTCGCGTCGCGCGCGAGCATCAGGAACTGGTGCGCGTTGAGCGCGCGGATTTCGCTCTGTGCGGCGGTGCGGTTCACGCGTCCGCCGTCGCCGTCGGAGGTGTAGGCCGGCAACTGCATCACATAGTGCGCGATCGGCGCCGTGGGCAGCGCGCGCTGCGCGGTGTCGTAGACGAGCACGCGCAGGGTCACGCGGCCGCTCGCATCGCGTTTGTCGCCGGCACGCGCGGTGTCTTGTACGAGCGCGCTCTGCAGGGCGACAAAAAGGCGCGTGCCGTCGGGCGACAACGACATGCCTTCGACGCCCTGATTGTTGCGCCGTCCGCTGTCGGGCGGCGCGAGCGAATTGAAATTGATTTTGCCGGCGGTGTGCGGCACGACCGCGTTCGGCGGCACGAGCGCGCCGCGCATGCGGCCGCTGCCGTCGAACAGGTAGACATAGGCGGCGTATTCGTCGCCGATGTAGAAACTGCCGTCGGCGGCGAACGAGAGCGATTCGCTGTCGATCGCGATCTTGCCCGCACCGACGCCTTGCGCGGGGACCGGAAACAAGGTGCCGCCGATATTTTTCGTCGCCGCGCCCGGATCGGCGCCGGTGAACGGTGTGCCGCGAACGTCGCGCAGTTCACGGCCGCCGTCGGGCACGAGCCGCATCTGGTTCTGCGAGGCGACGTCGGCGGGTAAAGGCCGGCCTGTGTACGGCGTGAAGCGGATACGAAAGCGGTGCAGGCGCGCGGCGTAGTCGTAGAACAGGCCGGCGCCCGGATCGTTGCGGCCGCGATCGGGCAGGGTCCACAGGACGCCTTCGTAGTGATCGCCGACGCGGCGCCAGCTCGCCTTGTCGACGCCGAGCGAGGAGAACGAGCCGAGCGTGTCGCCGAGGAAATCCACGGTCTGTGCGGACAGACGTCCGGTGCCGACGAGGCCGTGATTGACGAAGGTCTGGCCGGCGAAGCTCACGGACTGTGCGCCCGCCGCATCGTCGCGATGCGGCGTGGTGAATTCCGTTCCCGTCGCGAACGCGGCGGAAGACAGCAGCCATGCGCAGGCGAACGTTTTCGCGCGCACCGCAATGGCGACGCGCGTGGGCGAAGCCGCTGCGCCGCGCTTAGAAGCGCACATCGATCGAGCCGAAGATTTGCCGCGGCGCGGAGGCGTGGAACACATAGATCGTGCCTCTCGGATCGACCGGAGCGAACACGCTGCTGTCCAGGTTGGCCGCATAGCGCCGGTCGGTCAGGTTGGTCAGGTTGAGCATCACGCGCACGTCCTTGGCGTAGGAAACCGCGCCGAAATCGTAGCCTGCGCTGAGGTCGAACGTGGTGTAGCCGCCGAAGCCGCGATCGTTGGTGTAGGTATAGTAGCGCCGGCCCGTGTACTTGCCGCGCAAGGTCGCGAACAGCGGGCCATCGGTCCAGGTCAGCTCGCTCGAAAACATCTTCTGCGGCGTATCGACCTGGATTTTGCCGCGCGTCGGCTGCAGCACGCCGCCCTGCACGTAGTCGTTGTCGTAGGTCGAGCGGTTGAACGAGGCCGAGTTGTACCAGCGCCAGTGCTCGGACGGCGTCCACAGGAAGGTCAGTTCGAGGCCGTGGCTCGACACGCCGCCGACGTTGTAGAAGCGGTTGCCGCAGTTCGGGCCGACCGGCTGGCGCGAATCGCAGGGGTTGTACTGCAGCAGGCGGTTGTCGAAGTTCACGTCGTAGACGGCGGCCGAAGCCTGAAAGTCTTCGCGCACGATGCGGTAGCCCGCTTCGAGCGTGCGCGATTTTTCCGGCTTGAGTGCGCCGGCCTGGGAATCCCACACTGCCTGGCTCACGGCCTGCGGACCGAGCTTGAAACCGCCCTGGAACATGGCGATGTTCTTCGCATAGCCGGCGAAGACTTCCTGGCCTTCGGCGAGTTCGTAGCGCACGCCGGCCTGCGGCAGCAGAGCCTTGCTCGCCGACAGCTTGCCGGTGGCGAACTGATTGTTCGAAGTCGGCAGGATCGGCTTCTTCGCCACGCCGGGCAGCGCGGTCGCGCTCGACGTGGCGTGCGGGCTCTTCAGGCCGAAGTCGAGAGTGAGGCGATCGTCCATCAGTTTGATCGTGTCGCGCAGCCAGGCCTGTCGCGTTTCCCAGACGGTGCGCTGGGCGAACACGCCGACGTCGGGCTGGCGGCCGATGAAACCGTCGAGGCTGGTCGGGCCGGTCACGTCGGTGTAGTTGTAGCGCGAGGCCGAGCTGACATTGTGCTCGTACCACACGCCGCCTTCGAGGCGGTTGATGCCCGCGTCCCAACCGAAGCTGAGCTGGGCGCCGGTGCGGTTGATCGTGTACAGCGTGGTGCGGACGATCAGCGGAAGCTGTTGCGGCGTACCGAAGTTCGACCAGCTGCCGCTGTTCCAGTTGTTGCCCGCGCCCTTGTCCTCGTGATGGTAGACCTGCGCGTGCAGATCGACGTTGGTGCTCGGGAAGAAGTCGCCGGCGACGTAGTAGACGTCGTCGTTGCGCAGAATCTGGCCGCCGGTGAAAGCGCCGTCGGCGTCCTGGTCGGGGCCGCTCTTGTCGCAGAGTTTCGCGTTCAGGCTGCCGGCGTTGCAGTAGGCGCGGCTCAGCGCTTTCTGCCAGTTCGGCGCGTAGCCGCCCCAGTCCCAGCCGAGGCCGCGCGCGAAGCCGTCCTTAGACAGATAGAAGTCGTCGGCCTGCGAGGTGCGCGAGGTATCGACGAAGGCGGAGAGCTTGCCGTACTCGAATGCGTAGACCGCCTTGGCGTTGAACTGCTTGGTCGTGGACTGGTTGTAGGCCGGCTGATTGACGAACAAATCCGAGGTTGCGTACATGCCGGACAGGTAGGCCGAGAAGCCGTTCCATTCGCCCGTATCGAGGCGCACGAAACTGCGCCGGTTCGCATCCGAGCCGAAGGTCTGGGTGAAGCGCGCGCCGGGCGTTTTCGCCGGATCGCTCGACTTGTATGAGATCGCGCCGCCGAGGTTGCTCGTCGACGGCGTGCCGATATTGCCGATGCCTTCGGCGAGTTCTGCGCTGGCAAGGTTTTCCGCGATCAGCGCACGCGGCAGGCTCAGTCCGTTGTAGTTGTTGTACGCGCTGTCGCCGAGCGGCATGTTGTCGAGCGTGTAGCCGAGGCGCGTCGAATTGAAGCCGCGCAGGCTCAAGGTCAGCGACTGCTCGTTCGCGCTCAGCGCGTCGATCGACTGCGCATTCACGCCGGGCAGGATGTTCAGCACTTTCTGCGGATTGGTGCCGGGCGGCAGCGCGTCGAGGTTCTTCGACGTGATGCGCTGGACCTGGCGCGCCTGGCCGGTGCCGACGACCGAGATCGCTTCAAGTTCTTTGGCGGACTGCGTCGCGCCTGCGCTGTCGGCGGCGGCTGCGTCGGCGGACGGTGCGGTGTTGTCGGCAGCCGGCTGCGCGGCGCAGGCAAGAGTGGAAATCGCCAGGCTCAAAGCCAGGGCGAGTGTAGTTTTTCGATACATGGAATATCCCCGTTGACCCCTTCCGGCATGGAGCGCCGAAAAGCGCAGCAGCATTCCACGGCTCTATGAAAGCGCCGTGACATGCGCTGCGACGCAGAGGCGCGAAGACGAACGAGCGTCTTCGCGATCCGGATCGATGGGTGTCAGAGAGATTCGCGCCGCGAACGACGCGGCGGCGGCATCAAGGTTTGGCTTTTGCCGGCGCCTGTGCGATCGGCAGATACAGCGCGCTCGGATGCGCGTCGTCGTGATAGAGCTTGATCGTCACTGTGCGCGCGTCCTTGGCGGATTCCTCCGTGACCGCGCCGCCGGCGTTGTAGTTCTTTTCCATATTGCGCGAATTCACCGGGCCGACGACGAGACGCAGGCGGCTGCTCTTGGCGATGCGGCGCGCAATGAAATTGAAGTGATCGAAGTCGTAGCGTTCGATCGCACCGGGCTGCACGAGGGCGGGCTCGCGCAGGCTCTTGCGATAGCGCGCGCGCATTACGTCGAACGCGAGCAGCATGCTGCGGCCGTCGCTCTTCATCTCGTAGACGAAGACGGAGAGATCGGTGTCGCGCTGATCGAGTGCGAGCCACGCGCTAAGTTTGATGAAGCCGGCCAGTTCGGTGTCTTCGGCGAACGGCTCGGAGTGGTAGACGAGAATCCTGCCGGCCGCGTCGAGCAAGCCGCTCTGGTCGAGCAGGCCGTGGTCGCCGGCGCGGTAGGCGTCGCGGATCGAGACGAACGGCCGCGTATCGAGCGGATCGGAGACGAAGCGGTCGGGCTGCGCGGCACCGCGCACGGGCGCGGCGTGCAGCGAGCCCGAGGCGAGCACGTCGTCGGCGCGTCCGTTTGCCGAAGCGAGATACAGCGCGCGCGGCTGCGCCGTGATCGCGGCGAGCGAATCGGCATAGCGCCATTCACCGTCGCCCTCGCCGACCATGTAGTACGCAACTTTGTTTTTCAGGAACTCCGGCCGTGGGGCGCCCTTGAGCGTCCAGTCGTACCAGTCGCGATGCAACCGCTGCAGGTCGATCGCCGCGGCCTGGCCGAAGCGCACACCGCCGTATTGCGCCGTGGGCATCTGCGAACCGAAATGGTCCCACGGCCCGATGATCAGATAGTGGCGCGCGCGGGCCTGCAGCGTCGCCTGCGCCTGATGGTCGCGATAGTACGAGAGCGCGCCGAGCTGATCGGCGTCGTACTGGCCGGTGATGGTGAGGATCGGCAGGTCGATCTTGGCGAACTGCGCCGTGGTCGGAGCGTGGCTGTCCCAGAACGCGTCGAGGTACGGATGCGCCAGCCAGGTCTGCAGGATCGGCGAGGGATTGCCGACCAGCGTATCGATCTCGCGGAACGGACGATGCTGCAGATACCACTTGCCGAACTGGCCGTCCCAGAAGCCGCGGTCGACGTAGAGATTGAATTGCACGTCGCGCCCGCTGGTCAGCGTCAGCCACTGGATGACGTACGGCGAGGTGATGTTGTTGTGCATCGGGAAATCGACACCGGGCCGCGGCGAAGCGACTGGCACGATCGCCGACAGATGCGGCGGAAATTCCTTGGCCGTCGCCCATTGCGCATAGCCGAGATAGGAGCCGCCGTGCATGGCGATCTTGCCGTTGCAGTAGTCCTGCGCGGCGAGCCATTCGACGACGTCGTGGCCGTCCTTGGCTTCCTGCAGCAGCGGTGTGAATTCGCCCGCGGAATTGCCGCGGCCGCGCGCATCGACGGTGACGAACACGTAGCCGTGGCCGGCGAAATATTTCGCCGGCTCATGAAAACCCTGGGCCACGTACGGATCGAGGGTGAAGATGCACGGCAGCGGCTCTTTCTGTCCCTGCGGCCGGTACAGCGTGGCGTTGAGTTTGACACCGTCGCGCAGCGGAATCTTCACGCCCCAGCGAAAATCGACGGGGCTGCCTGCGTCCGCCGCGGGTGCGGCGGCGGACGCGAGGGACCACACCAGCAGCGCCCAGGCGAGGGCGAATCGCACGAACATCAACTCTCTCCCCAGCGAGACGTTCGCTTATTTCTTCGGCGCGGCGATCGGCAGGTACAACGCACTCGGATGCGCGGCGTCGTGATACAGGGTCACCGTCACCGTGCGTGCGTCCTTGCCGGACTCTTCGGCGACGACACCGCCGGCGTTGTAGTTCTTCTCGAACTGCTTGGAGTTGAGCGGACCGAACACGAGGCGCAGGCGGCTGCCCTTGCCGATGCGGCGCGCAGTGAACGGGAACGCGTCGAAGTCGTAGCGTTCGATCGCGCCCGATTTGACCAGCGCGGGTTCGCGCACACCCTTGCGATAGCGTGCGCGCAGCATGTTCGAGCCGAGCTGGATGCTGCTGCCGTCGGGGCGGATTTCATAGAGGAAGGCGATGAAATCCGTGTCCGGCTGGTCGAGCGAAAGCCAGACGCTGAGTTTCGGGAAGCCCGCGAGTTCGGTGTCCTGCGCGAGCGGCGCGGTGTGGTAGGCGAGGATCTTGCCGCTCGCCTCGATCAGGCCACGCTGCGAGATCAGGCCGGTCTCGAAGTCCGCCCAACCGTCCCATGCGGTGAATTTGGTATCGAGCGGGTCGTAGACATAGCGGTCCGGCGTGCCGCCCGACGCGGGCTTGGCCGCGCCGAGCGTGCCCGACGCATAGATGTCGTTGGCGCGGCCGCCTTCCGATGACAGGTACATCGGGCGCGCTTCCGCGGTGACCGCGGCGAGCGAGGGCGCGTAACGCCATTCCTCGGCACCGCCGCCGAGCACGTAGTAGGCGACCTTGTCCTTGAGGAACTCGGGCTTGCTGCCGCCCTTCATCGTCCAGTCGAACCAGTCCTTGTGCAGCTTGTTCACGTCGACCAGGCTGGCCGGGCCGAACTTGAGTCCGCCGACGTCGACCTTCGGCGTGCGCGTACCCGGGTGGTCCCAGGGGCCGATGATCAGGTAATGCTTGGCCTTCGCCGCTTCGGAGCCGCGCTGGAAATGTTCGCGGTAGAACGACAGCGCGCCGGGCTGGTCGTCGTCGTACTGACCGGTGATCGAGAGGATCGGCAGATCGATCTTGGCGAACTGTTCCGGCGTCGGGCTATAGCTGTCCCAATAGGCGTCGGGCTCGGGATGCGCGACCCAGGTCTGGAAGATCGGCGAAGGATTGCCGACGACAGTGTCGAGTTCCTTGTACGGGCGATGGCTCTTGTACAGCTTGTCGAACTGCGTGGCCCAGAATGCCAGGTCGCCGAAGATGCCCTCCTGGCTCGTGTGTCCGCTCGTCAGCGTGAGCCACTGCATGTCGTACGAATAATAGATGTTGCTCACGAACGGAAAGTCGACGCTCGGGCGCGGCGAGGCGACCGGCACGATCGTCGCCAGATGCGGCGGGAATTCCTTGGCCGTGGCCCACTGGTCGTAGCCGGCGTAGGAGCCGCCCCACATGGTGATCTTGCCGTCGCAATAGGACTGCTTGGCCAGCCACTCGACGATGTCGTGGCCGTCCTTCGCTTCCTGCAGCAGCGGGGTGAACTCGCCCTCGGAATTGCCGCGGCCGCGCACGTCGATGGTCAAGAACACATAGTCGTGCGTGGCGAAGTACATGCCGCGCTCGTGGTAGCTCTGCGAGATATACGGGGTCAGGGTGAACACGCACGGCACCGGCGCCTTCTGTTCGTACGGCCGATACAGCGTCGCGTTGAGCTTCACCCCGTCGCGCAGCGGAATCTTCACGCCCCACTGGAAGTCGACCAGTTTCGCTTTGTCCGCCTCGGGCGTTTGCGCGAACGTCGTCACGGAACAGAGCAGAGCGAGGCAAAGCGGGGCGAGTCTTGCGTACATCGTGGGTCTCCCGTGGCAAAGGCGTGGATTGCAGCGCGAATCGGGACGAGCGTCGTCCGAACGGGAAGGATAGAACGTCGTCGCGGGGTCTAAGCGGACGTCGTCTGCGTTGCCGGTGCAGCGCGCGCGCGGCGGAATTCGCCCGGAGTCGAGCCGTTGATGCGCTTGAACACGGTGTTGAACGTCGACTTGCTGCCGAAGCCGCAGGCCAGGGCGATTTCGAGGATCGTGCGCGTATCGGCCGGGTCGGCCAGGCAGGTTTCCGCCGCAGCGACGCGGAAGCCGTTGACGAACTCGAAGAAATTGCGACCGAGGCCCTGGTTGAGCGCCTGTGACACGTAGTTCGGCGGCCAGCCGCTGCGCCGGCTCAGCGCCTGCAGGTCGAACGAGCCGTCGGCATAGAGACGTTCATTGGTCAGCAACCGCGTCAATTCGGCAGCGATCTGCCGGCATTGTGCGGGATCAAGCCCCGAACGTTCGTAGCGTGCGGCCGCGCTGTCGTCGGTGCGCGCGGGCGGCTCGGTCAGTTCCGGCGGAATCAGGATGCGTTGGCGCAGGCCGAACCAGCCGAGAAGATAGAGTGCGATCATGATCACACACGCGATCGCCGTGCCGAGCCATTCGAAGTCGTGCGTGTCGGCGATACGCTGGAGGCGGTCGAACGAGGCGAGCATCCAGGTCACGCCGACCACGGCGGCGAGCGAGCGCAGCCAGGCGAGGTGCAGCGCGCCCTCGTCCGCGCTGACCTGTTCGAGCACGGCGCGCGCCTGATACGTGCGCAGCGCGGTGAGACAGATATATGGCACACCCTGCAGCACCCAGGCGTGATAGCTGAGCTGATACAGAAACTGCCCCGTCGGCGATGTGTCGAGCGCGTAGAGCGCGTTGCCGAGCGAGAAGGCCAGCGTCGCGCCGAACGGCAGCAGATGCCACCATGCGTCGCGGACGCGCGGCGGCGACACCGAGGTCAGGGCCAGAGCATAGCCATACAACAGCGGCCCGAGCAGGTAGGCCCCCGGCACGTTGAGCGTGTGCAGCCAGCGGATCGCCGCATCGGGCAGTTCGTCGCGCCAGCCCATGATCGCCAGAGCCACGGCGTATTCCAACGCAAGGCAGACGAAGAAGGCGGTCAGCCACGGCGAAGTGCGTGTACGCATGCCGGCGCCGAGAGCCGCAGTCAGCGCGGTGATGCCGAACGTCGCGGCGGCGGTGGCGAAATCGAGTTGGCTCAGTGCGGTCAGCGTCATGGACGCGGCGGATGATGGCATGGAGCGCGGCGCGCAGGAATCCGTGCAGCGCACAGTTGTCGATCGCGCAAACGCGCGGGGCCGTGCGGCGCGCGCGGTCGCGGCGGCACAGCGCAAGCGGATTGCGATCGCGTTACACTGCGTCCCCCTCTCTTTGCGTTACCGATCGGTCTGATGAAAAAGAAATCCCCCAAGTCCCCGCCCGTCACCCAAACCCAGGCCGAGGACGCCGTGCGCGTGCTGCTGCGCTGGGCCGGCGACGACCCGACCCGCGAAGGCCTGGTCGACACGCCCAAGCGCGTGGTCAATGCATACAAGGACTGGTTCTCCGGCTACGCCGACGATCCGGCCGACGAGCTGCGCCGCACCTTCGAGGAAGTCGCCGGCTACGACGAAATGGTCGTGCTGCGCGACATCGAGTTCGCCTCGCACTGCGAGCATCACATGGCGCCGATCATCGGCCGCGCCCACGTCGGCTACCTGCCGACCAATCGCGTCGTCGGCATCTCCAAGCTCGCCCGCGTCGTCGAAATCTTCGCGCGCCGCCTGCAGGTGCAGGAGAAACTCACCTCGCAGATCGCGCATTGCATCGACGACGTGCTCAAGCCGCGCGGCGTCGGCGTCGTCATCGACGCGTCGCACGAGTGCATGACCACGCGCGGCATCAACAAGACCGGCGTGTCGATGATCTCGAGCCAGATGCTCGGCACGTTCCGCACCGACGCGCGCACGCGCGGCGAGTTCCTGCGCTTCATCGACATCGACGCGCCGCGGCGGAAATAACGGCATGCGCGGGAGAACTCTCGCCCTGTCGGCGGTCGCCGTGCTTCTCGCCTGCTACGCCTGCGCGTCCGGCGCGCAGGCGGTTGCACCCGATCTCAAGTCGGTGCCGACCGGGAAGGGTTGGAAAGGTGACGTCGCCGCTACCAAACTCGTCGACAAGGACGGCAGGGCCGCGATCGAGTTCGACCGGGATGAGCAGAAAGTCGTCTGGCTCGACGGGTTCGAGTTCGCCGGTGGCGTCATCGAGTTCGATGCCAAGGGCAGGAGCGCTCCGCCGCAAAGCAGCTTCGTCGGCGTGGCATTCCGCGTCGAAAATGCGGTCACCCACGATGCGGTGTACTTCCGTCCGTTCAATTTTCGCGCTGCGGATCCGGTGAAGAGGTCGCACGCTGTCCAATACATCTCGGAGCCGCAGTGGCCGTGGGAAAAGCTGCGCGAGGAAAAGCCCGGGCAGTTCGAGAAATCGATCGAACCCGCGCCGGACGGCGACGCCTGGTTTCACGTCAAGATCGTCGTGCAAAAACGGCAAGTCAGCGTCTTCGTCAACGGCGCAGCAAAACCGTCGCTGACGGTGAACGAACTGAGCACTCGCAGCGGCGGCTCCGTCGGGCTTTGGTGCAACGGCTACGGCCTCATCGCAAATCTCAAGATCACCCCGCAAAAGTGATGCGGTTGGGCTGAGCAATTCGACCGGCCCGAGGTCTTTACGACCTCCGCGCGCCTTGCGCATCGGATCGTCGAAAGCGGGTGCCGGTTTCGTCGGGCACTTTGCAAAAAGTGCGTGCTGGCTCACTCGGCGACGCGCGATTCCTATTCATTCAGCCAGCAGGTTCGAGATCGACGTTCGCCAGTCGAAGGGCGGGATCGTTCACGCAATTCTTTGTGCGTGGAACCTGTCTTTGTGATTCAATTCGCTCCCGCCGCCGCGATGGATATTCCAGTGGAAAATACCTCACCTCCCGTGCGCCGCGCGGCGTTGGTCTTCATTTTCATCACGCTGCTGATCGACATTCTCTCGTTCGGCCTGATCATTCCGGTGCTGCCGCACCTGATCAAGAATTTCGTCGGCGGCGACACGTCGCTCGCGGCGTGGTGGTACATGGCCTTCGCGGTCGTATTCATGGCGATGCAGTTCGTGTTCACGCCGGTGCAGGGAGCGCTCGCCGACCGTTTCGGCCGGCGCCCGATCATCCTCGCCTCGAACCTCGGCCTCGGCCTCGATTTCCTCATGATGGCCCTGGTCAACACGCTGCCGCTGCTGTTCATCGGCCGCGTGATCTCGGGCATCACTTCGGCGAGCTTCTCCGCCTCGAACGCCTACGTTGCCGACGTGACGCCGCCGGAGAAGCGTGCGCAGGCGTTCGGCGTGCTCGGCATTGCGTTCGGCGTCGGCTTCGTCATCGCGCCGGTCATCGGCGGCCTGCTCGGCGAAATCCACCCGCGTCTGCCGTTCTGGGCCGCGGTGTTCATGTGCCTGACCAACTTCTGTTACGGCTTGTTCGTGCTGCCGGAATCGCTGACCCCGGACAAGCGCAGCGCGCGCTTCGACTGGGCGCACGCGAATCCGTTCGGCGCGCTGAAGCTGCTTTCGCGCTACCCGCAGGTGCTCGGTCTGGTCGGTGTGGTCGCGCTGATCGCACTCGCGCACATGGTTTATCCGACTACGTTCGTGCTCTACGCGGACTACCGCTTCGGCTGGGGTCCGCGCATGGTCGGCATCACTCTCGGCCTGGTCGGTATCCTCTCGGCCATCGTGCAAGGCGGCCTGATCAAGCCGATCGTCGGCAAGCTCGGCGAACGCCGCGCGCTGCTGTTCGGCCTCGCCTGCGGCATGCTCGGTTTCACCCTGTACGCGCTGGCGCCGACCGGCTACTGGTTCTGGGCGGCGATGCCGATCGCAACGTTCTGGGGCGTGGCTCAGCCAGCCGCGCAGGCGATGATGAGCCACCTCGTCGATCCGCGCGAGCAGGGCCGCCTGCAAGGCGCGGTGGCGAGCGTGTCGAGCATCGCCGGCATCGTCGGTGCGCTCCTGTTCCCCTCCACGCTCGCGTTGGTTTCAGGCTCGCACGACCACGGCATCTGGGCGGGGGCGACGTTCTTCATCGCCGCGAGTATTCTCGGCTGCGCCCTGCTGTTTGCCTGGTACCTCTCCGCGCATCTGCCGGACGCAGTGACCGCGGCGACCAAGCTGGAGCCGGGCCCGGACATCACCGAGGAAATCGCCGCGAGCACGAGCGAGCTGCGCGCGCCGGTGCGCGAGGGCGAATCGCTTCCGTAGCGATCGTGTGTGCCTTTGCCGCCGGCGAAGGCGCATGTTGCAGCAAAATCCACTTTTAGCATTTTTGCAAAATGCACTTGCGCTTTGCGTCGCACAGGCGTAAGGTGCGCCGCCTCGCACATCCGCGTGCGAAAAATTTTCCAAGCATTGTCATGAAACGAATCGATTTCACCCACTCGAATATTGCGCAAAGCGCCGCTGATCGCGGCCTGCGCGCGCTCGCCTGCGCGATGCCGCGCCGCGAAGCGCAGCGCGCGAATCCGACCTGACATCGTATCGATGGGGGTCGGTCCAAACCGACCTCCCGTGTACCGCGAACGCCCCGGGAGGCTTGCCCCCGGGGCGTTTTCTTTTGCGCGTCTCGCGCGAAAGGAATCAAAACATTGGCGTTCGCGAAGAGATGACGAATTCGGCGCGGCAAGCGCCAACAGAATTGATGCTTGGCGACAAGCATCAATGCGCGAGCGATGAAACGACAGGTCGCAGCGGTCCGGGATCGATCCCGGCCGGTGCGCTCGGGCTCTGCCCGTGCGTATGCCGAGGTTTGCACGACGTCGTTCGCACGAGTGGGAGTGGTAGCTCAGTTGGTAGAGCATTCGATTGTCGATCGAAAGGCCGCGGGTTCGAATCCCGTCCACTCCGCCAGAAGATAGCTCAGTTGGGTAGAGCAGAAGGTAACCCCTTCGGGTCGCGGGTTCGAATCCCGCTCTTTGAAACTGCCTGTTACGCAGTGCTGTCAGGGCGCAAGCCCACACCAGGAAACGCCCCGTGCGTTCCGCTCCGAAACGATCGGCTTGCCGGTTCGATCGACGCGGTGCGCAGCGGCGGCGATGGCCGAAACCGGTCCCGCGTCGGCGCGGATTCGGTGTCGAGAATGCGAAGTACGGCAGCCGCCACAGTGCCGCACCGAATGTTCGACACGCCGCAATCCCAACCGTATGCGCACCGGCTTTCCGCTTCGGCGTCGTCAGGGGCGTTTCCATCTTTTTTGCGTTTTGCGCGGCCCGGCGGCGACGTGCAAAAAAAGTATACGAATGCCGCCGTCACAGAAGGAGTGGTGTCATGTTGTGGATGAAGAGGGTCGTGGTCGGAGACGGCGAGCGCGGCCTGAAGTACAAGAACCGTCGCTTCAAAAGCGTGCTCGCACCGGGCGTGTACTGGATCGTCACGTTCGGCAACAACGAAGTTCGCGTGTTCGATCTGGCCAAGAGCGAATACGACGGCAAGGATGTCGATGTGCTGATCGAGCGTCTCGGTGCTGATCTCGGCGAGACCTTCGTGCTCGCCGACATCGGCACGAGCGAAGTCGGTCTGGTTTCGCAGAACGGCAAGCTCGTCGACGTGCTCGCACCGGGTTCGCGCAAGCTGTACTGGCGCGGTCCGCTGAAGACGGAGGTCGAGTGCGTGGCGATCGGTACCGATTTGCAGGTCGCCGCGGCCACGGTCAAGCGTCTGCGTCAGCTCGGCACGCTGTCGCGTTACGCCGTCGCGCTCGACGTGCCGGCGGAGTATGCGGGTCTGGTCTTCGTCGACGGCAAGCTCGCGTTGACTTTGACGCCGGGCGCGTATGCGTTCTGGAACTTCGCCAAGAACGTTGCGGTCGAGGTCGTCGATTTGCGCGTGCAGAGCGCCGAAGTGTCGGGTCAGGAAATGTTGACTCGCGACAAGGTCAGCCTGCGCGTCAACCTGGCTGCGAGCTATCGCGTCGTCGACGCGGTAGCGATGCGTACCAAGGTGGCGAAGTTCGCCGAGTACTTGTACCGCGAGCTGCAGTTCGGTCTGCGCAAGGTCGTCGCTGCGCGCACGCTGGACGAGCTGCTTGGCGACAAGGCGTCGCTCGACGGCGACATCTACGCCTACGTGCGCGGCCGCGTCGTCGAGTTCGGTGTCGAAGTGCTCGGCGTGGGCGTCAAGGACGTGATCCTGCCGGGCGAGATGCGCGACATCTTGAACAGCGTCGTGCAGGCGGAGAAGTCGGCGCAGGCCAACGTGATCCGCCGTCGTGAGGAGGCCAACGCCATGCGTTCGGCGCTCAACACGGCGAAGTTGCTCGCCGACAACCCGATGCTGTTGCGTTTGAAGGAGCTCGAGTCGCTGGAGAAAGTGACCGAGAAGATCGGCAAGCTCACCGTGTTCGACGGCCTCGACGGCGTCATGAACCAGTTGGTCCGTCTTAAGGTGAGCGGTTGATATGCAGGCCCCGTACCAGCCTGTCTGTTCGGCCCTTGCAGTACGTTGAGGCCGCCCTGTCAGAAGGGCGGCCTTTTTTATTGCCGGTTCCGCCACGCGTGAGCAGTCGTGTCTTCCGTGTTCACCGCGAGGGTTCTGCCCTCGCGCGCCGCGCGTTGCGCCACTTCGAGCACGATCATCACGTCGAGCGCCTCGTGCGCCGGCACCGGATTGGGGCCGAGTCCGCGCAAGGCGCGTTCGATGCCGATGTAGTACTGGCGCTGGTCGCCCGGCGGTGTCGGCACTTCGCGTGCGGCTGCATTGCCGTCGTAATAGAGTATCGCGTCGGGATCGGCGCCCCAACCTTCCGCGCCCGGTACGATGCCGGCCTTGAGTTGCGCTTCCTGGCGATCCGCTTCGCGCTTGACCAGGCTGCCGCGCTCGCCGTGCACGACGTAGCGCGCGCTGCCGCCGGTGACGAGCATGCCGGCATGCAGGATCACGCGCAGGCCGCGGGCGTAGTCGAGCACGACGTGCGCCCAGTCGTCGCTGAGTGCGCCGCTGCGCTGCTCGGCGAGATTCGCCTGCACGCGCTCGGGCAGGCCGAACAGTTGCAAGGCCTGGTCGATCAAGTGTGGGCCAAGATCGAACCACAATCCCGCGCCGGGGCCCGCGCCTTCGCGCCAGCGCCGGCGCACTTCGGGGCGGAAGCGGTCGATATGCGATTCGAAATGCACGACGCGGCCGACCAGGCCGTCGGCGATCGCCTGCTTCACGCCGAGAAAATCGCTGTCCCAGCGGCGGTTGTGGAAGACCGAAAGCAGACGTTCGCGTTCGCGCGCGAGGGCGATCAGTTCGCGCGCTTCGACGAGGTCGAGCGCGAACGGCTTGTCGACGACGACGTGCTTGCCGGCCGCCAGCGCCGCGCGCGCGAGCGGCGCATGCGTGTCGTTCGGCGAAGCGATAACGACGAGATCGATATCGCTTCGCGTGATGAGAGCTTGGGCATCGGTGACATCGACCGTCGGCTGGTCGGCATGCACTTTGGCCGCGTCGCTCGATGCGACTGCGGCGAGCGCGAGGCCCGGCGTTGCCGCGATCAGCGGCGCGTGGAAGGTTTTGCCGGCATAGCCGTAGCCGATCAGACCGACGCGCAGAGGTGTGGAGGAAGTAGGCATCGAAAAGACCGAAGCGGCGGAGGGCGAAAGAAAGAGACGTTCGTGCGGCGTGCATTTTCGCACGCCGGTTTCTTATCGTCGCGTCTGTCGCGGAACGCGGTGGCGGCGATCTTCAACGTCTCGCGCAAACGCCGCTCGCGCGCACGGAATGCAGCGCGAGCCTGTGCTTCGTCGGTGACATGAGGTCAGAGCGGGAGCCCGCGTTAAAGCTGCGGCCGGCACGGCAACGATCAAGCCGGCTGCATTGTCGGAATCACGATCCGTATTTGACCGAGCAGCCGTACGGCTCGGACGTCGCCACAGAAACCGGCTTGCCGTCTTTCAGCTCGGCGAGCACGAGCGGAACGTACTGCGTCGCCTTGGCGAGGTCTTCCTTGTCGGCGCTGGCGATCGAATCGATGCCGCCCACGTAGCGCAGCGTACCGCCAGCGTCGATCACGTACATATGTGGCGTGGTCTTCGCGCCATAGAGATGACCGACCTTGCCGTCGCCGTCGAAGAGGTAGGCGGTCGGGCTCGCCTGATACTGGACGATGAACGCCTTCGCGCCGGCCGCGTCGAGATGACCCTGTTTGCCGCCCGCGCCAGAATTGATCGTCAGCCAGATCACGCCGTCCTTGGTCGCGTCGGCCTGCTGCTTCGGGATATTGCCGCTCGAATAATGTTTCTGCACGAACGGGCAGCCGGGATTGTTCCATTCGAGCACGACGGTCTTGCCCTTGTACTGCGACAAGGTCTGCGTTTTGCCGTTTGCGTCGGTCAGCGAGAAGTCGGGCGCGGCGGCGCCGACCGTTGCGGCGGCGAATGCGGCAGAGAAAGGTGCGGCAAGGGTGAGTGCGGTAGTGAGAGCGAGCGTACGTAGCGACATGACGAACACCTCAGGGAGTGGAGGAGGAGGAAGAAGACGGCGGTGCCGGCGCGAACGGCGCGTCGATCAGCACGGCTTTTGCCGAGCCGTCGAGTAGCAGCAACTCAAAATGCTCGGGCGCGGCGGTGAAGTAGTCGCTTTTGGCGAACGTCAGCACCGACTTGCCGCCGCGCTCGGCGATGGTCGGCGGAGCATTGGCGACGACCTTGGTCTGCGCGGCGAAGGCGTCGGTCGGTGGCCGGCGCAGATCCGTTGCGTCGAGTGCGACTTCAACGCGGTCGCCGATCAGTCGGGCCTGGGCTTTCGACGCCGACTTCGCCGGCTGCGCGGCATGCGCAGCCGCGAATGCTGCGGCGAATGCCGGGTCCGGCGTGGCCTTCGCGGCGAGCGGAAGATCAATGCGCAGATTCGCCTTGCCCGGCACGCATTCCTCGTGACAGACCAGCCATTTCGCTTCGACGCCGAGCTGCACGGTCGAGCCGATCGCCGCTTCCGCTGGCACCGAGATCGATACCGGCAGCAGCGCGTCGAGTTCGTAGCCGAAGTTGTATAGCTCACCGAGCTGGAAACGCTTCGGCGTCGGCCACGCGATCGGGTCGGCCTTGAAGCCGGTGGGCAGGGTCCAGCTCAGCTTGGTCGGCAGGCCCGAATCGCCCGGATTGATCCAGTAAGTGTGCCAGCCGGGCTCGTGCTTGAGACGCAGGCCGAGCCACGCGTTGTGTCCGGGCACGAGTGCCGAGTTTTCGCTGACGAGTTCGACTTCGATATGGTCGGCGCTCACCGGCGCGGCAAACGCGAGGCCGCCCAGCCCGAAGCAGGCGAGGAAAAAGCAGGCAGCGACGTTCGAGAGACGCATGGCTTGGCAGCAGACCGGCAACCGACGCAATTGCTTGCGTCAGTCTGCCAGTTCGCCACGGCGCAATTTTGAATTTTTTGTTATCGCGGCGACATAAGCCAGGTCGGCCGCAACACGTCGGCTATCTGCCGTAGTAGTCGCGCAGCACCGCGTCCATCACCGCATTCGTGCGCGTCGCGCTGAGCGCGGTCGACGGACACGCGGCTGCTTCGCCGCGCAGTTCGCGCACGACGGTTTCGATCAACGGCTGCTGGATGTGCAGAGGATTCTCGATGCGGTACTCGTGCACGCCGGCGGTGTTCTCGACGCGGATCGGCGCGTCGCCGAATGTGGCAAAACTGATGCGCCCGCGCTCGCCGATCACTTCGACGCGGTCCTCGCGCTGGAAGGCGCCGAAATGCCACAGGCCGGTGCCGAGCATGCCGCCGTCGAAGGCGAACGACATCGCCACGGTGTCCTCGGGCGGATAAGCCTTGAGCTGGTTGCTCGCGATGCCCTGCACCTTGCGCAGCGGGCCGAACAAGAAGTCGAGCAGGTCGAGCGTGTGGCAGCCGATGTCGACGAAGATGCCGCCGCCGGAAATCTCTGCGCGCACGTGCCAGGGCAGGTTGGCCGGATCGTGGTAGCGCGGATGATGCGTCTCGTGCAGCACCACGTTGACTATGCGCGGCGCACCGATCGCGCGTTCGCTGAAGAGTAGGTCGTGCACTTTGCGGAAACGCGGCAGTGCGCGGCGATAGTAGGCGACGAAGACCGGCACGTTCGCGGCGCGGCCTGCGGCGGCGATTTCCTCGCACTCGCCGGCGTCGAGGGCAAACGGTTTTTCCACATAGACCGGCTTGCCCGCGGTGATGCACATCAAAGCGTAGTGCTTGTGCGTCGACGGTGGCGTAGCGACGTAGACCGCATCGACTTCGGCGTCGCCGATGAGCTTCGGCGCGTCGTTGTACCAGCGCGGCACGCCGTGACGGCGCGCGTAGTCGCGCGCCTTGTCGGCGTCGCGGCGCATCACTGCGACGAGTTGCGAATGCGGCGCCTTCTGTAATCCCGGCCCGCTCTTCACTTCGGTGACGTTGCCGCAGCCGACAATGCCCCAGCGCACGGTATCGAACTTCATCGGTCCCCAAACTCTTTGCGAGTGAATGTCTGATGATGCGCGCGACGGGCACCCGCATCGCGAGTCAGCGTAAGCATGTCGCGCCGTTCCGCATCGAGCGGACAGTCTTGCGTGTGAAACTGGAGCGGTTCGTTGTCGGTGAGCACGCGCGGATTGTACGGTCAGCGGCCGAGTTGGAGCACGGTGTCGATCCACTCGATCCAGTGGCGCACCGGCACCTGCGCGGCCGGTTCGAGCTGGCCGAGGCAGCCGACGTTGGCGGAGAGGATCATCGCAGGGTTTGCACGCTGCAGATTTTCGAGCTTGCGCTCGCGCAGGCGCTGCGAGAATTCCGGCTGCAGGATCGAATACGTGCCTGCCGAGCCGCAGCACAGATGCGCTTCGGCGAACGGCGCGAGCTCGGCGCCGAACGCGCTCAATATGCCTTCGACCGCACCGGTGATTTTCTGCGCGTGCTGCAAGGTGCACGGCGGATGGAAGGCGACGCGGTGCAGGGTTTCCGGCAGCGGCGCACGCGGCTGCGCGGCCAAGGCCTGCAGCGGTTTCGGCAGGAATTCGGCGAGATCACGCGTCGCAGCGACGACGCGCTGCGCCTTATCGCGATAGAGCGGGTCGTCGCGCAGCAGATGCGCATAGTCTTTGACCATCGCGCTGCAGCCCGAGGCGTTGATGACGATCGCCTCGGCACCGGCGTCGAGCTGCGCGAGCCACGCGTCGATATTGCGCCGCGCGCGCGCCGCGGCCGCGGCTTGTGCGTCGAGATGAAAATCGAGGGCGCCGCAGCAGCCCGAGTCGGGCGCGACGATCGCGGCGTAGCCGCAAGCATCGAGCACGCGCGCGGTGGCGGCGTCGATGCTCGGCATCAGCGCAGGCTGCACGCAGCCGCGCAGCAGCAGGACGCGCTTCGGTGCCGCATCGTTCGCGTGTGAAGCGCGAGGCCAGCGGCCCGCGTCACGCGCTGGCGCGAGTTTGCCGCGTAGGCTGGGCGGCAGCACGCCGCGCAAGGCGCGGCCGATGCGCACCGCGGGTGCGAACAGCCAGCGCCGCGTCAGCGCGTAGCGCAGGAAACCGCGCTGCAGGTTCTGCGTCGTGCTGCGCGGTACGCGCTCGGCGATCGCGGCGCGGCCGATGTCGAGCAGGCGCCCGTACTTCACGCCGGAAGGACAGGTCGTTTCGCAGTTGCGACAGGTCAGGCAGCGGTCGAGATGCAGTTGCGTCGCGGTGCTCGGCGCTTCACCTTCGAGCACACGCTTGATCTGGTAGATGCGGCCGCGCGGGCCGTCGAGTTCGTCGCCGGTGAGTTGATAGGTCGGGCAGGTCGCATTGCAGAAACCGCAATGCACGCAGGTACGCAGGATCGCTTCGGCGTCGCGGCCGTCGGCGGTGTCTTTGATCGCGTCGGCGAGATGCGCTTCCAAGTTCAGAGCTCCGGATGCAGGCGGCCGCGGTTGAAGATGCCGTTCGGATCGAACTCGCGCTTCAGCCGGCGATGCAGTTCGAGATTGGCCGGCGCGAGCGGATGGAATCGCGTCGTCGCGCAGGCTCCGCGCCACAACATCGCCGTGCCGCCGAGCTTTTCCGCGATTGCACGGATCTCGCCGGCCGGCGCCGCGCTGTGCAGCCAGCGCAGGGCGCCGGACCATTCGATTAAGCCGTCGGCAAATGCGCCGATCGGCGCGGTCGCCGGTATCGACAGGCGCCACAGGGGCTTGTCGCCGCGGCGGAAAAAATCATGGGTCTGGTTGCGCAGGCCGAGCCACCAGGTCGGCGCTTGCGTCGTGTCGAGCACACTGCCGCCGAGCACGGCACGCGCGGCGCGCAACGCACTCGGCGATCCCGACAAGCGCACGGCCGCGACGCCGTCGTGCCACGAAGTCGCCGACACCGGCAGCGGCTGCGCGCGCCAGCGGTGGAACAGCGCGAGCGCGGCCTTCACGTCGCAGTCGAAGCGCAAGGTGATCTCGTCGTACGGCCGCGGCAGCACCTTGAGCGAGACCTGCGCGATCAGGCCGAGCACACCAAGCGAGCCGCAGAGCAGACGCGAGGCATCGAAGCCGGCGACGTTCTTCATCACTTGTCCGCCGAAGCGCTTGAGCTCGCCGTTGGCATCGACCAGATGTGCGCCGAGAACGAAGTCGCGCGCCGCGCCTGCGCTCGCGCGGCGCGGGCCGGACAAGCCGGCGGCGACCGCGCCGCCGATCGTCGTCGCCTCGCCGAACGCCGGCGGCTCGAACGGCAGAAACTGGCCGTGTTGCGCAAGCGTGTCTTCGATCTCGGCGAGCGGCGTGCCGCAGCGCGCGGTGACGACGAGTTCCGAAGGCTCGTAGTCGACGATGCCGCGGTGGGCGCACGTGTCGAGTTCGTCGCCGATCAGCGCTTCGGCATGGAAATCCTTGCTGCCGCCGCCGCGCAGGCGCAGCGGCGTCTTCGCGGCGTTCGCGGCGACGATGCGGTCGCGCAGGTCGGCAAGGGCGGCCTCCATCATCGCTTCGCCGCGCGCAGGTGGTAGGTCAGCGCCATCGCGATACAGCAGCGCAACTCTTCGGCCGGCAGGACGTCGTCCTCGGCGAAGACGATCGCGCGCTCGCCGGCGAACGCGAACGTGTGCGGGAACAAAGTGCGGAAGCTATCGATGAGGCGGGTCTGGCAGTGGAAGTACATCGCGTAATGCCGCGGCTGCGCCGGCTTCCAATCCATGCGCACGGTGCTGCCGCTCTTCGACTGCGCGGTCACATAAGCGGGCTCGCCCCACTTGAGCGTCTCTTCGAGCGGACCGACGCCGTCCGTGTTCGCCGCGACCTCGAACACGAGTTCGCGCAAGGCGAGCAGCTTGTCGCGCATCGCCCGCGGATAGGCGGCGAACTTGGCGGCGACGGCGGGCTGGTCGAACGCTCTCGGCATGGTCGCGGCTCAGAACCTCGGCAGGTCGGCGAACGGCAGCGCGCCTGCGTGCACGTGCATGCGGCCGTACTCGGCGCAGCGTGCGAGCGTCGGGATCGCCTTGCCCGGATTGAGCAGGCCGTCGGCATCGAACGCGCGCTTGATCGCGAAGAACGCCTCGCGCTCGGCCGGCGCGAACTGCACGCACATCGAGCCGAGCTTCTCGACGCCGACGCCGTGTTCGCCGGTGATGGTGCCACCGAGCGCGACGCAGAGTTCGAGGATGTCGGCGCCGAAGCGGTCAGCGCGCTCCCACTCGCCGGGTTCGTGTGCGTCGAACAGGATCAGCGGATGCAGATTGCCGTCGCCGGCGTGGAACACGTTCATGCAGCGCAAAGTATATTTTTTCTCCATCTCCTCGATCGCGCGCAGCATGCGGCCGAGATGCTTGCGCGGAATCGTGCCGTCCATGCAGTAGTAGTCGGGCGAGATGCGGCCCGCGGCCGGAAACGCGTTCTTGCGCCCGGACCAGAATTTCAGCCGCTCGGCCTCGGACTGCGAGACGATGCACTGGGTCGAGCCCGCGGCGCGCAGCACGCGCTCGATCTCGGCGATTTCGTCGGCGACTTCCTCGAGTGTGCCGTCCGATTCGGCGAGCAGGATCGCCTCGGCATTCAAGTCGTAGCCGGCGCGCACGAACGGCTCGACTGCGGCTGTGGCTTTGCGGTCCATCATTTCCAGCCCGGCCGGAATGATGCCCGCGGCGACGATCGCGGCGACCGCGTCGCCGGCCTTGACCACGTCGTCGAACGAGGCCATCACGACTTGGGCGATCTTCGGTTTCGGGATCAGCTTGAGCGTCACTTCGGTAACGACGAGCAGCAATCCTTCCGAACCGATCGCGAGCGCGAGCAGATCGAGGCCGGGCGCATCGAGCGCCGCACCGCCGAGCGTGACGGCTTCGCCGTCGATGGTGTAGCCGCGCAGGCCGAGTACGTTGTGCACAGTCAGGCCGTACTTCAGGCAGTGCACGCCGCCCGAATTTTCGGCGACGTTGCCGCCGATCGAGCAGGCGATCTGCGAAGACGGATCGGGCGCGTAGTAGAGGCCGTGCGGCGCCGCTGCCTCGGACACGGCGAGATTGCGCACGCCGGGTTCGACGCGCGCAGTACAGGCGACCGGATCGAGTTCGAGAATGCGGTTGAGTTTCGCAAGCGAGAGCACGAGGCCGTCGGCATGTGGCATCGCGCCGCCCGATAGGCCGGTGCCGGCGCCGCGCGCGACGACCGGAATCTTCAAGTCATGACAGGCGCGCAGCACGTCGCGCACCTGGGCTTCGGTTTCCGGCAGCGCAACCGCGAACGGCACCTGGCGGAACGCCGAAAGGCCGTCGCACTCGAACGGCGTCGTTTCTTCGGCGCCGGTCAGCAGGCACTGCACCGGCAGCACGTCGCTCAATGCCTGGCGCAGCACAAACCGGCGCGCGTCGGCATCGTACCTTGGTGCAGTGGCGACGGAGGGGTTCATAATGCTGTAGTCGCGCGCGCTGCCGGCAGGGCGGGAGTTCATCGTAAATCAGCGGACGGGAAACTGCACAGCGCTGCGAGGCGACGACGTTTCAGTTTGCAGTTCCTGCCTTCCGTTCATGGCGATGCTTCGCCAAGGTCTGCACGGTGCGCTTTGCTTATCGAACCACGGATGGCGATCTTGGCATGAGTTCGTCTTTCGATACCTCAGAACAAACGGGTTCGGTTTCAAACTGAGACATTCCCGGCAAGACAGCGGAAACCACGCGACAAAAAAGTATAGAAATTGACGGCCGCAGCGGCCGGCACCGACGGAGGCGTCATGTTCACGCAACTGATCGATCCGCTTGGCAATCTCAGTCTGACCTGTCTCGTCGCCTTGATTCCGGTCGTCTTCCTGCTCGTCATGTTGGCCGTATTCCGCGCTCCGGCGTGGGTCGCGACGTTGGCGGGTTCGGCCGTCACCTTCGTCCTCGCCGTGTGGGTGTGGAAGATGCCGGCGGACGTCGGCGGCCAGGCGTATCTCTACGGCGCCGCAACCGGCATGTGGAACGTCAATTGGATCACCTTCTGGGGACTGATCCTGTTCAACACGCTGTCGGCGACGGGCTTGTTCGAGAACTTCCGCCGCTGGCTGATCGCGCAGGGCAGCCTCGACGTGCGCGTGCAGACGATGTTGTTCGCCTGGGCGTTCGGCGCCTTGCTCGAAGGTCTGGTCGGCTTCGGCTATCCGTGGGCGGTGGTCGCGCCGATCCTGATTTCGCTCGGCATCTCGGACCTCAACGCGATCCGCGTCGCCGCGATCGCGAACAACGCGCCGGTGTCGTACGGTGCGCTCGGCGCGCCGATCATCTCGCTGGCCGCGGTGACGGGCTATCCGCTGCTCTCCTTGTCGGGTTCAGTCGGTTTCGTCGTCGCCATCCTCGCGTTGCTGCCGCCGTGGGTGCTGCTTTACCTCGTTTCGGGCCGGCAGGGCATGCTGAGCGCGTGGCCCCTCGCGATCGTCGGTTCGCTCGGCTACATCGCCGGCCAATATCCGGTCGCGAAGTACATGGGCCCCTACCTGCCCGACGTGACCGGCGCGATCGTTTGTTTCGCTGCACTGTTGCTGCTGCTCAAGTTCTGGCAGCCGAAAACCGTGCTCGGCTACGGCGGCGTGCCTGTGCCCGCGACGAAACTCGCGGGCGCGACGCGCGACCACGGCCTGACTCCGGCCGAAGTCGTGCAGGCGTGGATGCCATTCGCGATCCTGCTCGTCGTCGTCGCCGCGTGGACCGGGCCGTGGTCGTCGTTGCCGAAAGTGAGTTGGTTTCTCGCCAAGGTCAGCGCGAATGCACCGGAGATCAAGACCACGATCACCGCGCAGTTCAACTTCGCGCCGTGGATCGGCGGCACGTCGATCCTTGCCGCCTGGATTCTCGTCGCCGCGTGGTTGTTCGCGGCCGGCAAGCTCGATGGCAAGACGCTCGGCGCCATCTTCCGCAAAACGTTCGCGCAGATGTGGGGCGCGCTGCTTGTCGGCATTTTCATCTTCGGCCTCGCCTATGTGTTCAATTTTTCCGGCATGGCCTCGTCGCTGGCGAAGGGCTTCTCTTCGCTCGGCACGGCGTTCGTCATCGTCTCGCCAATCCTCGGTTTCATCGGCGTCGCCCTATCCGGCTCGAATACTTCGACGAACGCGATGTTCGGCAAATTCCAGGCGCTCGTCGGCAATGCACTCGGCATGCCCGCGCTGCTGTTGCCGACGTTCAATTCGGTCGGCGCCGAGATCGGCAAGCCGGTGGCGCCGCAGACGGCGAGCGTTGGCGTGTCGACGAGCCAGTTCGTGCGCAGGGAAGGCGACGTGATCCGCCACAACATGGGTTGGACGTTCGCGCTGCTCGCCTACCTTATCGTCATCGCGGTCGCGCTGTACCTGCTCCAGCCGGCCAGCATGATTTTGCCGCCGGCACCCTGACGGGCGTCGGTCGGATTTCGCCGCGGCGACCGCTCAGCGCAGGACCGGAAAAATCAGGCGCAAGCAGGCGCCCGACAGCGTATCGACGACGCTCACGCGGCCGCCGTGCAGGCGCAGGATTTCACGCACGAGATTGAGGCCGAGGCCGGTGCCGCGGCCGTCGGCGCGCAGGCGGTGGAACGGTTCGAAGATGCGTTCGCGCTGGTCGGGCGGGATGCCTTCGCCTTCGTCGGCGACTTCGATCCAGCCTTCGTGCATGACGCGCACGGCGATCGTGCCGCGGCGGCCGCCGTGGTCGATCGCGTTCTGCACGAGGTTGGTCAGCGCGCGTTCGAGCGCACTCGCGTCGCCCTGCACGACAAGGCGTTCGCAGTCGGGATCGAAGCTCATCTCGTAGCCGGCCGCGACCGCGAGCGGGGCGAGATCGGCGACCACGCGCTGCGCGAGCGCGACGAGATCGATCTCGGCGAACGTGCGCCGGTCCTGATCGAGGCGTTGGCGGTCGAGCAGTTGTCCGGTCAATGTCGACAGGCGCACCGCGTCCTCGGCGAGGCGCGTCTTGATCGTGCTCGCCGGCAGCAGGGCGAGGCGCGCGTTGAGGATCGCGATTGGCGTGCGCAGTTCGTGCGCGGCGTCGACGAGGAAGCGCTGCTGTTTCTCGTAGCCTTCGTCGAGGCGACCGAGCGCGGCGTTGACCGCCTGCACGAGCGGTGCGATTTCCTCGGGCACGCCGGCGAGCGGCAGGCGCACGCCGCGGCGGTCGACGTCGATGTGCTCGGCCGCGTCGGCCGCGCTGCCGATTCCGCGCAGCGCGCGACGCACGACCAGCGGCGTGGCGATCAGCGCGGCCACCGTCATCAGCGCGAGCAGCGGTAGCATGATGGTCAGATAGCCGCTCGACGCGCTGTCGAACAGGCGGTTGAAGGTCAGACGGCCGTGGGTGCCGCTGAAGATCTGCACTTCGCCCGCGGCAGTCGTCTGCCATTTGACCAGGGCTTCGGGGCGGCCTTGTTCGCGGCCGTCGTTCGAGGACAGGCGCGCCTCGCTGACCCGTTCGAGCATGCTCGCGAGCGGTGCGAAATCGTTCGGCACCTGGCCCTCGCTGAGGCGGTAGCCTTGCCGGTCGCGGACGAGAAACCAAAGGTTCGGCGAATCGGCGCGCAGCTTGGCGAGTTCCGGCGTCGGCTTGAGGCGCAGCTCGCCGTAGCCGTCGCGGATGACGGCGTCCTTGAGTACGTCGAGCGTGCCGCCCTCGTAGTTGTCGACGACGATGCCCGTGCTCCAGATCGCGCCGACCGCAAGCGCCATGAACGCGGTCATCATCACGGTTTCGAGGATCACCAGCGGCGCAACGAGGCGCCACTTGAGCGAGCGCGGCCGTGCCAGGCTCACGGCGTTTCGCGCAGAAAGTATCCGACGCCGCGCACGCCGTGGATGACCACGCCGGCGCCGGCGTCGGCGAGTTTGCGGCGCAGGCGCGAGATGTGGGTGTCGAGCGCGTTCGACTGGATTTCGTCGTCGAGGCCGAACACGGCTTCCATAAGCGCCTCGCGCAGCACCATGCGGCCCATGCGCCGCACGAGCGCTTCGAGAACCAACAGTTCGCGCCGGCGCAGATCGAGCGGCGTGCCGTCGACGCTGACTTCGCGATGGCCGAAGTCAAACGCGAGGCGTCCGGCGCAGACCACGTCGCTGCGCACCTGTGCGGGCCGGCGCAGCAGGGCGCGCAGACGCGCGAGCAGTTCCTCGAACGCGAACGGTTTGCCGAGATAGTCGTCGGCGCCGCTGTCGAGGCCGGCGACGCGGTCGGCGAGATCGCTGCGCGCAGTCAGCACGAGCACGGGCGTCGCGTTGCCGCGCGCACGCAGCTTGGCGATCAGGGCGAGGCCGTCGCCGTCGGGCAACTGGCGGTCGAGCACGATTGCGTCGTGGACTTCATCGGCCGTCATCGCCGCGGCCTCGGCGAGATTCACCGCGCAGTCGACGACCACATCGTGCCGCGCGAGCGCCTGGCTCAGCGCCGCGCTCATTTCCGGTTCGTCCTCCACGAGCAAGACACGCATGATTCGCAGCTTCGGCCATTCCGGGGTCAGCTGTTTAGCGTGCGGAGATTGCCGCAGCCTTGCACATGCCTTTGGTAACGGGGAGCGACGCCCGTGTAAGAACGGTTCAGGCGAAGCGCAGGACGAAACCGTGATCGCCGTTCGCGGCGACGCTTTCTTCGAGACGCCAGCCCCAGCGCTCGCAGACGCGGCGGATCATGCCGAGGCCGAGCGCGTGTTCGCGCACGTCGAGCGGCGCCTCGCCGGGCGCGGCGGCGGCCGGCGTGCCTTCGTGGGCGATGCTGACCGCGTCTTCGGCGACGCGCACGCGCAGCACGCCGCCGTCGGCGAACTGGGTCACCGCGCGCAGCAGATTGCCGAGGATCACGCGCAGCACTTTCTGCGGCGCGGCGATCGCGAGGTTGGCGGCGCCCTCGTGGGCGAGACTCAGATGTTTTTCGCTGAGCGCGTCGCGGCGCTCGGCGAGCAGGCTGCGGACCAGTTCGTTCAGGTCCGGCGTACGGCCTTCGTTCGCTTCGGCTTCGTCGCTGCGTGCGAGCACGAGCAGGGCGTCGAGCAGGTCGCGCAGTTCGTCGGCGCCGCGCTGCATGCGTTTCAGGCGCGTGACGATCGCGGCGCTGCACTGGCCCGAATCGAGCAGCACTTCGATCGCGCCGCGGATTACCGCGAGCGGCGTGCGCAGCTCGTGGCTCGCGTCCGCGGTGAAGGTGCGTTCGCGGCGCACGTAGCCGTAGAGTTTTTCCTGGTAGTTGTCGAAGGCCTCGGCGAGCGCACCGACCTCGTCGGCGGCGAAGTCGGGCGCGAGCTTGACCGCACCGCGACGCGACGGCTCGAGCACGTCGACGCGCTGGGCGAGGCGGCGCACGGGCGCGATCGCGCGGCCGGCCCAGAACCAGCCGAGCCACGCCGACAGCGCGGTACCGACGAGGACGAGGGCAATGAGGTCACCGGTCAGGCGTCGCTCGCGCACGCCTTCGAGGCCCATGTCGAGCACGACGTAGAGTCGGCGCTCGCCGATCGCGTATACGGCGGCGTACCGCTGCGGGCCGTCGCCGCCGATCTCGTACGGGCCGCCTGGCGCGTAGCGCTCGAACTCCGCAGGCGGCGCGCGTTCGCTGCCGCTGAGGAAGGCGTAGAAGTGCGCGGAGTGCTCGACCGGCACGGCGCCGTTCGCCGCGTAGCGGTCGCGCAGGTATTCGCCTTCTACGCGCAGCATCTCCCTGACCACGCGGCTGACGTAGGCGGACGAGAAATGCTGGGCGATCGCGGCCACGCAGGCGCTGACGACGAAGCCGAGCAGGGCGAAGGTGAACGCGACGCGCGAGCGGAGGCTGAATTTGACCGGCATGCCGAGTTGACTCGCGGCGAGAGCGAAAAGAAATTTAACCACGGATTGCGCGGATCAACACGGATAAAGCAAAAACGACAACGGGTTTGTCGACAAACAATCCGTTCGCACCGAGCGTAGCGCCGAAGGCGCCAAGTCGACGCGGCACAAGCTGCGAAATTCCGCGAGTTTCGACTGCGCGAAGCGGCGCTTCGCTGCATTCAGCACTGATGATTTTTTATTTTATCGCCAGGCTCGAAGTTTTTTGCCGCTGCCTTATCCGTGTCGATCCGCGTAATCCGTGGCCAAAAGAGCTTCGGCTCGTCAGGCATCGGCGTGTTCGGAGATGCGGTAGCCGAAGCCGTGCACAGTGTGCAGCAGGTGGTTCTTGAACGGCCGGTCGATGGTCGAGCGCAGCACCGACAAGTGCGTGTGCAGGGTCGCGATGTCGCCCGGGCCGTCGCCCCAGAGCGCGTGGGCGAGGTCGTTGTGGCGCACCAGGTTCGGCGACTTGCGCATCAGCGCTTCGAGCAGGACGAAGCCGGCGCGTGTCAGGGTCAGCGGCTGGCCCGAACGTTCGACCGTGTACTTAACCGGATCGAGCACGAGGTCGGCGACGTGGAGCAGGTCGCCGTGTTGCAGGCGCCCGCGCCGGTAGAGCGCGCGGATGCGCGCTTCGAGTTCCTTCATCGCGAACGGCTTGACCACGTAATCGTCGGCGCCCTCGGCGAAGCCGGTGAGCTTGTCCTGCAAGGTGTCGCGCGCGGTCAGCATGAGCACGGGCGTATCGCGGCCGGCCTGGCGCAGCGCGCGGCACAGGTCGATGCCGTCGAGCTTGGGCAGGCCGAGATCGAGGATGATGACGTCGTAGCCGCCGTCGAGCGACATGCGCAGGCCGTTCGCTCCGTCGGCCGCGTGATCCATGACGAATCCGCGCAGCTCCAGGAAGTCCCAGATGTTCGCCGCAATGTCGCGCTGATCTTCGATCAGGAGGATGCGCAAGCCCGTGCCCTTCCCGGTTTCTTCGGCGACGAGTTTCCTCTGCATGGTCTTAAATCCCCCTAAAGCGGCCCGGACTACAGGCGCAGCTCCCCTTGCTTCGCTTCGATGCGGCCTTCGCCGGCCATGATCTTTTTGAATTCGCCGCGGCTGACCGAGACGTAGCGGTCGTTGCCGCCGATCTCGACCTGCGGGCCGTCGCTGACCGCACGACCGTGTTCGTCGACGCGCACGACCATCGTCGCCTTGCGGCCGGTGTGGCAGATCGTCTTGATCTCGACGAGGTTGTCGGCCCAGGCAAGCAGGTACTGGCTGCCTTCGAAGAGTTCGCCGCGGAAATCGGTGCGCAAGCCGTAGCTCAACACGGGGATCTTGAGTTGATCGACCACTTCGGTGAGCTGCCAGACCTGAGCCTTGGTCATGAACTGCGCTTCGTCGACGAGCACGCAGTGCAGCGGACCGTTCGCTTCGATGTCGTCGCGCGTCACCCGGTACAGATCGTCGTCGCGCACGAAAATATGCCCGTCGGCCTTGAGCCCGATGCGCGAAGCGACGACGCCGTCGCCGTAGCGGTTGTCGAGCTTCGGCGTGAAGATCAGCGTGCGCATGCCGCGCTCGTGATAGTTGTGCGCGCTCTGCAGCAAGGTCGTGGTCTTGCCGGCGTTCATTGCGGAATAGTAGAAGTAGAGTTTGGCCATGGTCGTCCCGAAAAACTCGCGTCATCCTAATCCGAGTCGGCGGCGAGAAGAACCGTCGGTCGCATAGGCTGCCCTGCGCCGCTTGCGAAAACGGGCGTGCCGACCCATCTTGATGTGCCTGCGCGGCCTGCGTCCGCGGTAGACGAGGAATCGACGGCATGTTCGACAACACGGCGGCAAAAATCGAGTCGGCGGCAGCACCGATCGCGGCGCTGGCGGATTTCGTCGCGGCGCATCCGCGCCTGTTCGTGCTGACCGGCGCCGGCATCAGCACGGCCTCGGGCATTCCCGACTACCGCGATCTCGAGGGCGGCTGGAAGCGGCCGCCGCCGGTGACCTACCAGGCCTTCGTCGGCGACGCGGCGACGCGTGCGCGTTACTGGGCGCGCAGCCTGATCGGCTGGCGTCGCTTCGGTCACGCACGGCCGAACGCGGCGCATGAGGCACTCGCACGGCTGGAGGCGCGCGGCCGCATTGCGGCGCTCGTGACCCAGAACGTCGACGGCCTGCACCAGGCTGCGGGCAGCCGCGCGGTCGTCGATTTGCACGGCAGGCTCGACGAAGTGCGCTGTCTCGCTTGCGAGCGGCGCATTCCGCGCGAAGCGTTTCAGCACGAGCTCGAACGGCGCAATCGCGCCTGGGCGCAGCTCGATGCGCTCGCCGCGCCCGACGGCGACGCCGACCTCGACGGCATGGACTTCAGCGGCTTCGACGTGCCGGCCTGCAGCGCCTGCGGCGGCATGCTCAAGCCCGACGTCGTGTTCTTCGGCGAGAACGTGCCGCGCGAACGCGCCGAGCGCGCGTATGCGCATCTCGCGGCGAGCGATGCGATGCTCGTGGTCGGTTCCTCGCTGATGGTCTATTCGGGCTTCCGCTTCGCACGCGAGGCCGCGCGCGCCGGCAAGCCGATCGCCGCGGTCAACCGCGGGCGCACGCGCGCCGACGATCTGTTCGCGCTGAAGATCGAGCGCGATTGCGCGGAAGTCCTCGCGGCTGTTTGAACGCGTTCGCAACGCGCCGCGCGAGGCGTAGTGCGGAAGAATTTGAGTTGAGTTTTTGTCAAGCTGCCGCGCGCGTGGCGATCCGGGCACAATCGCGCTCCTGATGAGCTTGAACCCCCAACAACGCGCCGCGATCGAGTATTGCGACGGCCCACTGCTCGTGCTCGCCGGCGCGGGTTCGGGCAAGACGCGCGTGATCACCGAAAAGATCGCCTATCTCGTCTCGCGCAAGCATCTCGCGCCGGCGAAGATCGCCGCGATCACGTTTACCAACAAGGCGGCGCGCGAGATGCGCGAGCGCGCGGCGAAACTGCTCAAGAGCGAGGCGGCCGAACAGCTCACGGTCAGCACTTTCCACGCGCTCGGCCTCAAGTTCGTGCAGTTCGAGCACGCCAAGCTTGGCCTCAAGCGCGGATTTTCCGTGCTCGACGCCGACGATGCGGGCGCGATCGTCAAGGAACTCCTGCCGGCTGCGACCAAGCCGGACCAGTTGTTCGCTTTGCGCAATCTCGTATCCGCGGCGAAGAACGAGGGCCTTTCGCCCGAGGCGGCGCTCGACCGTGCGCGCAGCCCGCGCGAGCACGAAGCGGCGACGCTCTACGTCAATTACCAGCGCCGCCTCGCCGCGTTCAACGCGGTCGATTTCGACGATCTGATCCGCCTGCCGCTGAACCTGCTGGAAAACGACGCCGACGTGCGCAGCGCGTGGCAGGAGCGCATCCGCTATCTGCTCGTCGACGAATATCAGGACACGAACACCGCGCAGTACCGCCTGCTGAAAGCCATCGCCGGTACGCGCGGCGCGCTGACCTGCGTGGGCGACGACGATCAGTCGATCTACGGCTGGCGCGGCGCGAACGCCGAGAATCTCGACCAGCTCGGCCGCGATTACACACAGCTCAGGGTGATCAAGCTCGAACAGAATTACCGCTGCACCAAGCGCATCCTGCGTGCGGCGAACGCGCTGATCCGGCACAACCCGCACGTGCACGAAAAGAGTCTGTGGAGCGAACACGCCGAAGGCGCGCCGATCCGCGTGCTCGAATGTCGCGACGACGAGCACGAGGCCGAGCGCGTCGCTGCCGGCATCGCGCATCTGGCGCAGAAGTACAAGGCCGCGTGGAGTGAGTTCGCGATTCTGTACCGCGGCAATCACCAGTCGCGCGCGCTCGAAAAGGCGCTGCGCCTGGCCCAGGTGCCGTATCACCTGACCGGCGGCACCGCGTTTCTCGAACGCGCCGAGGTCAAGGACGTGCTCGGTTATTTGCGCCTGATCGTCAATCCCGACGACGATGCGGCTTTCGTGCGCGTCGCTAACATCCCGCGCCGCGACATCGGTGCGACCACGCTGGAGAAGCTCGGTGAGCTGGCGCAGGCGCGGCATTCCTCGATGCTGCGCGCGACCAACAGCGATTCGGTGCTGAAGCAGCTCGCGCCGCGCTCGGCGTCGGCGCTCGCCGGTTTCGCCGAGCTGATGCACGAACTCGAAACCGCGTCGCGCACCTTGTCGGCGGCCGATCTCGTCGACGAGGTGATCCGGCGCACGCACTACGTGACCCATCTCGAAGCCGACAGCCGCGACGAGGCAGTGCGCAAACGCCGCATCGAAAATCTGCGCGAGCTGGCCGACTGGTTCCGCGCGATGCAGAAGGGCGATTCGCGCGTCGGCGACCTGGCCGCGCAACTCGCGCTGCTGACCTACGCCGATCGCGACGATGCGGGCAATGCGGTGCGCCTGATGACCCTGCATTCGGCCAAAGGCCTCGAATTTCGCTTCGTCAATATCGTCGGCGTCGAAGAGGGCAAGCTGCCGCATGAGGCCGGCGTCGAGGAAGGCCGCACCGACGAAGAACGCCGTCTGATGTATGTCGGCATCACCCGCGCGCGCGAAAGCCTGTGCTTGTCCTACGCCGCGCGCGCGCGGCGCTACGGCGAGATCGTACGCAACGAGCCGAGCCGCTTCCTGGCCGAATTGCCGGCGGACGATCTGCATCGCGACGGTCTCGACGAAGCGGCCGATGCCGAGGCGAAGAAGGAACTCGCCTCTTCGCATATCGCGCGATTGGCGAGTCTGCTCGCGGATTGAAGCTTTTCGGTCCGTTTAAAAAAGATGAACGGATATTAAATTCAATAACTTAGAGTATATAAGTTAAGGTATTGCATTAGAAATGTGATCCAAGTATATTCTGCCACGAGCGTTGAACCCGCTCATGGAATACGGCGATTACCAAACGACGAGCCTCACACAACGCCCCGATTGCCGTAGGAACACCGCAAACAACAAAAACGGTTCCCACTGGTGAAAGGCCAGTACTCTGCCGGACGACCTTTGAGTCGTCCGATTTTTTTTGCGGACCTTTTCTGATCACGCGAAGCAAAATGCGATCGTCCCCGGCCGCACTTCGGGGCATTTGAGCATTGGTCGCTCAATGCAAAAGTCAGAAGCGACCATTCCCGGTCGCACTTCTCAATTATGATTTTGTACCGGGGCTGTGCCTGCCGGGCCGGGATTTCCTTGCCAAGCACCGCGCGCCTCACTAAAGTCGCCGCACTTTAATCCACTCATTCGACCGGGGAACGCCATGTCCACCATGTTCAAACGCACCGCCCTGCTGCTCGCGCTGGCTGCCGCCGTCGCCGCCTGCGGCAAGAAGGAAGAAGCCGCCACCACCGCAGCGCCCGCGCCTGCGCCGGCCGTGGCTCCTGCGGCGACGCCGGACGTGGCCGTGCTGGCCGCTGCGCGCGCGCTGCGCGGCAACGACATCAACGCTTTCCTCACCGCCGCGCTGCCGGCCGCCGAAGTCGCCAAGATCAAGGGCGACTGGGCGAAGAAAATGAATGAAGATCCGCCGAGCGAAGAAGACAAGAAGAAGTTCGCCGATCAGATGACCAAGCTGACCGCGCCGGGCGCGGAAGACAAACTGTTCGCCGAAGCCGAGCCGCAGCTGAAGAAGCTCGATGCGCAGGCAGCGCAGATCCCGATGATGATCGCGATGGGCCAGGGTTTCCTGCAGAGCGCGATCCAGCAGAACCAGGACCTGACCGACGAGCAGAAACAGCAGACGTCGGCGCTGGTCGAGTCGGCCGCGAAGTGGGCGCAGGGCGTGAAGTTCACCGATCCGGCGCTGGCCAAGGCGGCGATCGCGGCGGTGACCAAGACGGCGCGCGACCTCAACCTCAAGTCGCTCGACGAAGTGCGCGCGCTGAGCTACGACCAGGGCATGGTCAAGGCCGGCATCGCTCTTGGCGGCTTCAAGCAGGTTGCCGCGGCCTACGGCCTCAAGCTGGACGACTGGCTCGATTCGGTCAAGGCCGAGACGGTCAGCACGGACGGCAACACGGCCAAGGTCAAGATCACGTATTCCGCATTCGACAAGCCGTTCACGACCGAAAGCGATCTGGTCAAGGTCGACGGCAAGTGGTACGGCAAGCAGGCCGTCGAGAAGTGGCAGAAGGAGCAGGCCGAGGAAGCCGCCGCCGCGGCGAACCCGCAGCCGGCCAAGACCGACGCCGCGCCGGCGCCGGCGAACAAGTAAATCCCAGCGCTCGGGGACGACGGCGCCTGCGGGCGCCGTCGTCGTTTTCGCGCCGCGATCGTTTCCCTCGCATAACGATCGTTTCGCGCGCGCTTGCGTACAATCGCCCAGATGAACGATCAAACCGGTTCGTTTCCGCCGATTGCGGCCAAGCCGCAGGCGCCATGGTGGCTGCGCGCGCTCGGCGCGCTGGCCGGGCCGTGGCTCAAGATTCAGCGCGATCCGGCCGATCCGCGCGCCGGCCTCGATCCGGCCGTGCCGGTCTGCTACGTGATCGAGCGCTACGGTCTGTCCGACACGCTGATTCTCGAGCAGGCCTGCCGCGAAGCTGGCCTGCCCGAGCCGCTGCGGCCGTTCGACATTCCCGGCCTGACCAAGCAGCGCGCGATGCTCGCGCTGTCGCGGCGCGACGGCTGGTGGTTCCAGAAGCCGCGCTCGAAAACCCATTCGCAGACGCTCGCGCAGTTGCTCGATGCGGTGCGCACGAATGCCGACATCGACGTGCAGCTCGTGCCCGTGTCGATCTTCGTCGGCCGCGCGCCGGACCGCGAAGCGGGCTGGTTCCGCGTGCTGTTCGCCGAGAACTGGGGCGTGGTCGGCCGCTTCCGCCGCCTGCTCGCGATCCTGCTCAACGGCCGCAACACCATCGCGCATTTCGCCACGCCGGTGTCGCTGCGCCAGGTGCTGGCGACCGAGCGCGACGCGCCGAACACGCTGCGCAAAGTCTCGCGCGTGCTGCGCGTGCATTTCCAGCGCCAGCGCGCGGTCGTGATCGGCCCGGACCTGTCGCACCGGCGCACGCTGATCCACGCCGTCGTCAACGCCGCGCCCGTGCAGGCCGCGATCGCCGCGGCGGCAAGCAAAGAAGGCAGCGATAAAGATGCCGCGACGGCCAAGGCACGCGACATGGCCTGGGAGATCGCCGCCGACCAGTCGCATCCGTTCGTGCGCTCGGCCTCGTCGCTGCTGACCGGCCTGTGGGACAAGATCTACTCGGGCGTGCGCGTCGCGCATTTCGACAAGCTGCGCGCGATCGCGCCGGGGCACGAAGTCGTCTACGTGCCCTGCCACCGCAGCCATATCGACTACCTGCTGCTCTCGTATCTGCTCTACCGCAACGGCGTGGTCGTGCCGCATATCGCGGCAGGCGTGAACCTCAACCTGCCGATCCTCGGCCCGATCCTGCGCCGCGGCGGCGCTTTTTTCATGCGCCGCAGCTTCAGCGATCCGTTGTATTCGACCGTGTTCCGCGAATACGTGAGCCAGCTTTTCGCGCGCGGCGTGTCGATCGAATACTTCGTCGAAGGCGGTCGCTCGCGCACGGGCCGCACGCTTGCGCCGCGCGGCGGCCTGTTGTCGATGACCTTGCGCAGTTTCCTGCGCGAATCGCAGCGGCCGGTGGTGTTCCAGCCGGTCTACATCGGCTACGAGCGCATCATGGAAGGCGACTCCTATATCGGCGAGCTATCGGGCAAGCCGAAAGAGAAGGAATCCTGGTTCGCGCTGCTGCGCGCGCTCGGCAAGTTGCGCGAGAACTATGGCCAGGTCGCGGTCAACTTCGGCGAACCGATCTTTCTCACCCCGCTGCTCGACGGCGTCGACGCGAACTGGCGCGAGGCGACCACCGACCCCGAGGCGAAACCGGCATGGCTCAAGCCCGCGGTCGATGCGCTCTCGGAGCGCATCGTCGTCAATATCAACCGTGCGGTCGACGTCAACCCGATCAACCTGCTTGCGCTGGTCCTGTTGTCGACGCCGAAACACGCGATGGCCGAATCTGACCTGCTCGCGCAGATCGATCTGACCCGCAGCATGATTACCGCGCTGCCCTATTCCGATCGGCTGACGATTACGAACCTCTCGGCCGCGGAGATCATCGCTTACGGCGAGAAGATGCAGGCCATCGTGCGCATCAAGCATCCGCTCGGCGACGTGCTGGCAAGCGAAGGCAAGGCGGCGGTGCTGCTTTCGTACTTCCGCAACAATGTGCTGCACGTTGTCGCCACGGCGGCGTGGATCGCCTGCTGTTTCCTCAACAACCGCAGCATGAAGCGCGAGCAGATCCTGCGCCTGGGTCGCGTCGTTTATCCGTTCGTGCAGGCCGAGCTGTTCCTGCCGTGGGGCGAAGAAGAGTTCGCCGCGCGCTGCGAAGCGACGATCGACTTCTTCGTCGCGCGCGGCCTGCTCAAGACGGATGCGCAGCGGGAGTCGGTGCAGCGCGATCCGGGGCAGAGCGATGGTGCGTTCCAACTGCGCGTGATCGCGCAGATGCTGCTACAGACCATCGAGCGCTACTACATCGCGATCGCCGCGCTCGTGCGCAACGGGCCGAACACGCTGACTTCGGCCGAACTCGAAAATCTCTGCACACTGACCGCGCAGCGCCTGTCGCTGCTCCACGAACTCAACGCGCCGGAGTTTTTCGACAAGGCCTTGTTCCGCGGCTTTATCCAGAAGCTGCGCGAACGCCGCGTGATCTGGACCGACGCCGAAGGCAAGCTCGAATTCCATGCCGAGCTGGAAAGCATCGTGCGCGACGCGAAGATCATCCTGAGTCGCGAGATCCGTCACGGCATCCTCAAGCTGACGCCGGAGCGGCGCAGCGTGCTCGCTGCCGAGTCGGACGCCGCTTCCAGTTCTACAAACTAGCCGGCGCGTTTCGATTTGCATTCGAGCGCCGTCGACCGCGGGGCTCGAATGGGCGATGGCCCAGACTCAGCGGAGTTCCTGCCAGCGGAAGAATTTCCTGTCGGCGACGGCGAGCAGATCGCGGTCCTCTTCGGTATCGCCGTAGGCGTAAACAGTCGAATAGCCCGACAGATCGTATTTCTCGCGCACGCGGCGGACTTTTTCCGCGACGACGCACTGGCGTCCGCGATATCGTCCGTTCAACACGCCTTCGACGTCGTCGAGTTGCGAGCAGAAAAGATCGAGCCCTTGCTGGGCGCACCAAGGCGCGAGATAGACGTCGAGCGCACCCGATACGACGACG
Source organism: Rudaea sp. 3F27F6 (assembly GCF_005503555.1). GTDB lineage: Bacteria > Pseudomonadota > Gammaproteobacteria > Xanthomonadales > Rhodanobacteraceae > Rudaea. The sequence goes on along the minus strand of NZ_SCNG01000004.1, from coordinate 419,201 downwards.
ATGGCGTCGCCCTGTTCACGATGCCAGCGCAGGCGCTCCATCGCGTTGGGGCGGATCAGGTCCGGGAGGACGTCACGCGCGAATCGGCGGCCCGCTTCTTCCACGCGCGCAGCCGGCACACCGCGAAAACCGAAGCGGATCAGAGCGGAGCGGATCGTCGATCCGGAGATCAGCCCGGCTCGATAAGCGGCGACGATCGGCGCGAACGCGATGCTGCCTGCGACGAGGCGCGGTTTCGACACGGCGAAGCGCATGAACAGCGGAAACGTTTCGCGCGACGTGATCGTGCCGTCGAAGTCGAACAGCGCAAGGTTCATGCGTGGCCTGCGTCGTGCGGTCAGGCGTCGAGATCGGGAATCAGCTTGGATTCCAGATACGAGATCATGTCCTTGAGGCGCAGCTTGCGCACCTTCATGCGTTTAAGGCGCAGTTCGTCACCGTGCGGATTCGCGGCGAGGGCGGCGATCGCCGCGTCGAGATCGCGGTGTTCGACGCGCAATTCGACGAGCTGGCGGGTGATTTCGGAAGGGTCGATCTGCACGGAGGCATCCATACGCGAGCTGCGTTGTAGTTTAGCGCGGGTCGGCCGCGCGGGCGCGATGGACTCCCGTCGTGCGCAGGCGCGGGAGGTTGTAATCTTATCGTCACCTCCAGGTCGGGAAGCACCCATGCACGGTTTGATCGAAACACGTCGCGCCCCCCAGGCCATTCCCCTCATCGCGGTGACCAAGGCGTCGCTGCGCACCACCGCGGCCAAACTCGGCAAGACCGCGGCCAATTGGATCGCGGCCAGCGGTTTCGAAGCCGTGCCGGGCACGTTCTGCCTGCTGCCCGATGCGCAGGGCAAGGCCAAGCGCGTGCTCGCGGGCATTGCCGCGGCGGACGATCTCTATGCGCTCGCCGCTTTGCCGCAGAGATTGCCCGAAGGCAGCTATCGCCTAGACGCTGGCGGCATCGCGCTCGATCCCGAACGCGCCGCGCTCGGCTGGGGCTTCGGCGCCTACCAGTTCACGCGCTATCGCAAGGCGGCACGCGCGCCGGCGCGGCTTGCGGTCGACGGCGCCGTGCTGCGCGCGATCGAAGCGCGGATCGATGCGTCCTCGCAGGTGCGCGACCTGGTCAACACGCCGACCGAGGACATGGGCCCGGTCGAACTTGCCGCCGCAGTGAAAGTGCTGGCTGAAAAGCATCAGGCGCAGTATCGCGAATGGGTCGGCGAGGATTTGCTCGCGCACGGTTTCCCGACGATCCATGCGGTCGGTCGTGCCAGCCATCGCGCGCCGCGTCTGGCCGAGCTAAGCGTTGGAGAGACCAAGCATCCGCACCTCGTCATCGTCGGCAAAGGCGTCTGCTTCGACACCGGCGGCCTCGACCTCAAGTCGGCGGACGGTATGCGCTGGATGAAGAAGGACATGGGCGGCGCGGCGCATGCGATCGCGCTGGCCGACCTGGTGCTGCGCGCGCGCTTGCCGGTGCGTCTGACTCTGTTGATTCCCGCGGTGGAGAATGCGGTCGCCGGCAATGCTTTTCGTCCAGGCGAAGTCATTCGCACGCGCGCCGGCCTGACCGTCGAGATCGACAACACCGATGCCGAAGGCCGCCTCGTGCTCTGCGATGCGCTGGCCTATGCGAGCGAATCGAAACCCGATTTGATCGTCGATTTCGCTACCCTGACGGGCGCTGCGCGCATCGCGCTCGGTCCCGATCTGCCGGCCTTGTTCGGCAACCGCGAAGAACTGGCGCACGCCGCGGTCGCCGCGGGCCGCCGCGAACAGGACCCGATCTGGCATATGCCGCTGTGGGCGCCGTATCGCGCGATGCTCGAATCGCGCATCGCCGATCTGGCCAATGCCGGTCCGTCCCGGCATGCAGGGTCGATCACCGCGGCACTGTATCTCGAACGGTTCGTGCCGCAGACGATTCCGTGGCTGCATCTGGACACGTACGCCTGGAACGATGCGGACAAGCCCGGCCGCCCTGCGGGCGGCGAGGCGCTCGGCCTGCGCGCGGTCTTTGCTTTATTGCAGGAGCGCTACCGCGGTTGATGGCGGGCGCTTGGGCCTACAATATGCACTCCCGCTGCGTCACATCCACGCAAGCGGCAGCCCGGCATTTTCTTTCGCCTCTCTTCTTTCATCGACAGCGTGACAAGCAAGAGCTGGATGACCAGCCCTGCGGCTGTTGAAAGCCCCTCTTGCGCGGGAATGAAAGCAATGCAAACTGTTCCCGCTCACCGCTCACCGCTCACCGCTCACCGCTCACCGCTCACCGCTCACCGCTCACCGCTCACCGCTCACATGAACGCTATCCCTCTCGCGCTGCCCGCCCAGCGTATCGACGCCAATAAGCTGGCCAAGCGGCTGCGCCGCCAGGTCGGCCAAGCGATCGCCGACTACAACATGATCGAAGACGGCGACCGCGTGATGGTGTGCCTGTCCGGCGGCAAGGATTCGTATACCTTGCTCGACGTGCTGCGCCAGCTGCAGGCGAAGGCGCCGGTGCGCTTCGAGCTTGTCGCCGTGCATCTCGACCAGAAGCAGCCGGGCTACGATCCAACGGTCCTGCCGAACTATCTGCGCAGCGTCGATCAACCGTTCGAGATTCTCGAGCAAGACACGTACAGCGTCGTCCAGCGCGTGATCCCCGAAGGCAAGACTATGTGCGGGCTGTGCTCGCGCCTGCGCCGCGGCGCGCTCTACACGCACGCCGAACGCGCCGGTTTCACCAAGATCGCGCTCGGCCACCATCGCGACGACATGGTCGAGACGCTCTTCCTCAACATGTTCTACCACTCGCGGCTCAAGGCGATGCCGCCGAAGCTGCAGTCGGACGACGGCAAGCACGTGCTGATCCGCCCACTCGCCTACTGCAAGGAGAGCGACATCGCCGAGTACGCCGAAATGAAGGCGTATCCGATCATGCCGTGCAATCTCTGCGGTTCGCAGGAAACCCTGCAGCGCAAGGCGATCAAGGCCATGCTCCACGAGTGGGAACGCAAGACCCCGGGGCGCATCGAGAACGTGTTCCGTTCGATGACGTCGATCGCGCCCTCGCAGCTCGCCGACCGCGAGCTGTTCGACTTCGCCTCGCTCGGTGCGCGTTCGCCGAACCCGCCGCTATCGCAAACCGATTGGCTGCTCGGCGACAGTGCAAAAGAAATTTCAGACACGGATTAACGCGGATCGACACGGATAAAGCGATTGAGGGCTCTCGCTCTTGATCCGTGTCCATCCGCGTCGATTCGTGTCCATACGCCCAATTTCAGGACCTTCATTCCATGTGGTTTCGCAATCTGACCCTGTTTCGCTTTTCGCCCGCCGTGGCCAAATCGCTCAAGTCGCTCGAGGACGATCTCGTCGAGAAGAAGCTGCGGCCATGCGGACCGATCGAACTCGCCACGCGCGGCTTCGTTTCCCCGTTCGGCCGTAATGAAGAAGCCCTGGTCCACCGGACCGGCGAATTTGCCCTGGTGACCCTCGGTGGTGAAGACAAACTTCTGCCATCTTCGGTAATAAACGACGAATTAGCGGCACGTTTGCAGAAAATAGCCGAAAAAACCGGCCGAAAGCCCGGTGGCAAGGAGCGTAAAAGACTCAAGGAAGAGGTGTTGACCGATCTTCTCCCGCGCGCTTTCATACGCCTGTCAAAGCGGAGTGCTTATCTGGACAGCAAGGAAGGCTGGTTCGTCGTCGATACCGCAAGCAAGAAAGCCGCCGAAGAAGCCGTCACGCAATTGCGCGAGGCGCTCGGCAGCTTTCCGGCGCTGCCGATGGCGGCGGAAGAATCGCCGCGGGTGTTGATGACCGATTGGCTCGCAGGCGGGAAATTGCCTGCCGGATTGGCGCTCGGGGACGAATGCGAACTGCGCGATCCGGTCGAGTCCGGCGCGATCGTCCGCTGCCGCCGCCAGGAGCTTGAAACGGACGAGGTACGGGAGCATCTGAAAAGTGGGAAACAGGTGTTCGCGCTGGGGCTGACGTTCGAGGACCGTCTGAGCTTCTCCCTGGGCGAAGACCTGGTGGTGCGCAAGCTGCGTTTCCTCGACGTAATTCAGGACGAACTCGGTGAAGGCGACAAGGAAAGCGCCGCCGCCGAACTCGACGCGGTCTTCGCGTTGATGTCTCTCGAATTGAGACGGCTGTTTGCAAAATTTGAAGAGTGGTTCGGACTCCCCCGACCCACCGACAAAAAGTAAGCCATCCGGTCACGCGACGCCGAGGCAACAATGAGGTTTATAGGTATGACCTTGGCAGAGCAGAACGATTATCTGGAACTCGCGACCGACGACGGCGATACGATCAAGGTATTGCGTGCCGCGCACCCACGTGCCCGGCGCCTGCGCCTGACCGTTACGTCTGGCGGCGCGCGCGTTTCCTATCCGCCTTCGACGCATCCTGCGCAGGTCTTCGCCTTCCTGCGCAAACATGCGAACTGGCTCGAACGTAAGCTCGACGAATTGCAACTCGAAGACGCGCCGCCACCGATCGAACCGGGTCGCCCGACGCTGATTCCTCTGCGCGGCGAAACCAAGCGCCTGATCTGGCGCGACGGTGCCTTCCCGCATATCGAACTCGACGGCGAGGACCGCCTCGTGCTCACCCTGCCGAAACCGCACAACAAGCGCACGCTGTCGGCGGTGCGTTCATTGCTGCATTCGTTCCTGCAGGCGCAAATCCGCCGCGATGTCTCGCGCCTGTTCGCCCGCTACGTGCCCGAACTCGGCCGCGCGCCGACCGGCGTGCGCGTGAAGCCGCTGAAGAGCCTCTGGGGCAGCCTCGACACGCGCGATGCGGTCACCCTCGATCTCGCCCTTGCGCTCGCGCCGCCCGAAGCGCTCAAATACGTCGTTATCCACGAACTTTGCCACCTGCGCTACCGCGACCACTCGCCGCGATTCTGGGCTCTCGTCGGTTCGCTCTATCCCGACTGGAAAGAGCAGCGTGAATGGCTCAAGGCGCGCGGGCATGCACTCAAAGCGGAATTGGCGCGCTTGATCGAAGCCTGACGTCGGTGTGGCGGGGCGCGCGGCGCGCCGCCTATATCGACGATATGCCCGGCAATATCGCTGCCGCGACGAGACTCGGCAGCGCGAGCCATCTGTTCTCGGGTTATGACTCTATGCGCGAGTTCTTGCGCGAAGCGGGTGCGATCGCATCGGCCTGATCGGGCGACGGCGGAGGAAATTGCACGAAGTGCAGGATCGCCTCGGCCACCGGCTCGGCGTTTTCCAGATGCAGATGATGGTTGCCGGGCAGGCGCACGAGAGCCAGATTCGGTATTTGCGCAGCGCGTGCGAGCATCGCCGCTTCAGGAATCTGCAGGGCCATCGGTTCGGCGAGCACGAACAGAGTCGGTGCGTGCACGCCGGCGAGCACGTCGAGCACCTGATCTTCGGTGAAGCGCTGCGGTGAGGCCGGCATCAAACGCGGATCGGACGACCAGGACCAGCCGCCTTCGACTTCACGGATGCCTCGCAACACGAGGGTACGCGCTGCGTCATCCGAAAGGCCGCCGGCGTTGCGCCGTGCGGTGACGGCGATGTCGATATTGGTGAATACGCGCAGTTGTTTGGCGGCGTTCTCGCGGAACTGCACGATGCCTTTCTGCAGTTGCGCCAGCGATTTGTCGGCCGGTGCGCTGACCGCGCCGGCGACTTCGATGAGAAACAGATTCTGCACGCGCTCGGGAAATGCGGCGGCAAGGAAACTCGCAACGCCGCCGCCGAGCGAATGGCCGAGCAGGCTGAAACGTTCCCAGCCGAGCGCATCGGCCGCGGCGAGCACGTCGTCGAGATAGTCGATGAAGTGATAGCGCACGCCGGGCGGACGATGCTGCGAGCGGCCGTGGCCCGGCAGGTCGAGCGCGACGATATGGAAGTGTTCGGCGAGCAGTGGCGCGAGCGTATCGAAGCTCGCCGCATTGTCGAGCCAGCCGTGGATCGCAAGCAGCGGCGGCAGCGCAGGATCGCCCCAGGCCTTGGCGGCGAGACGCAGGTGCGGTGTCGCGATCGTCAGCTCACGCGCTTGCATGCGTCGCTTCCGTCCAGCCTTGCAGATGGCGCCGGATCAGTCCGGCGAGCGCATCGACTTGGGTGTCTTGCGAATTGAGCGCCGGGATATAGTCGAGCGACTCGCCGCCCGCGGCGATGAAACGCGCGCGATCCCGGATGGCGATTTCTTCGAGCGTTTCCAGACAATCCACGGCGAAGCCGGGGCAGAGCACTTGGATTTTGCGCACGCCCTCGCTGGGCCAGCGATCGAGCAGCTCTTCCGTATACGGCTTGATCCATACTTCGCGGCCGACGCGCGACTGGAAGCTCAACGCGCATTCGCTGTCGTTCAAGCCGAGTTTCGCTTGCAGGAGGCGGGTCGTCGCGCGGCAATGATCGAGATACGGATCGCCGCGATCGATGCAGCTCTGCGGCAGACCGTGGAACGACAGCAGCAGCTTCTGCGCGCGGCCGTGCTGCTGCCAATGCGCCTGCACACTCGCAGCGAGCGCGTCGATATGCCGAGGATCGTCGTGATAGTCGTTGACGAAGCGCAGCTCGGGCGGCCAGCGCAGCGTCTGCAACGCGCGCGTGGTCGCGTCGAAGGCCGAGCCGGTCGAGGCGGCGGAGTATTGCGGATACAGCGGCAGCACGAGCAGCCGGCGCACGCCTTCGCCGTGCAGACGAGCGATCACGTCACGAATCGACGGCGTGCCGTAGCGCATCGCAAGCTCGACATTCACGTCCGTGGGAGCGAAAACGCCGCGCAGCTTTTCGCTCAGCGCGCGGCTGAGAACCAGCAATGGGGAACCTTGCTCGGTCCAGATACTCGAATAGGCGTGCGCAGAACGCGCCGGGCGTATGCGCAAAATCACGCCGTGCAGGATCGGCCACCACAGCCAGCGCGGTGTCTCGATCACGCGCGGATCGGAGAGGAATTCCGCGAGATAGCGGCGCACGGCAGCCGGCGTCGGTGCGTCCGGCGTGCCGAGGTTGACGAGAAGTACCGTGGTTTTCGCGCCAGGCGCCTGCGCGGAAGCTGGTTGCGGCGCGATAATGTCGGTCATCGTGCAATTATACGTGGACCGCAGGCCGGTCCGGTTGCCGTCGTGTTCATGCGCGTGGGTCTACTTTTTCCACATTGTCACCTTCGAGGAGTTCTCGTGAAGTATTGGTTGCTCGTTCTTGCGTCGATTTTCGCCTGTGTCCCAACCGTGTTTGCCGGCGAGGCCGAGAACCAGCGTGCGGCCAACGCCGTGCGCGTGCTGCGCGACTTGACCCAGGCCCCCGACAAGGGGCTGCCGTCGGACATGATCGCCAATGCCTACGCGGTCGCGGTGATTCCCGACGTGATCAAGGCGGGGCTCGTGATCGGCGGCCGCCACGGTCTCGGGCTGCTGTCGGTGAAAACCGAAAACGGCACTTGGAGCAATCCGAGCTTCATTTCGATGTCGGGTGGCAGCATCGGTTTCCAGGCCGGTGTGTCGTCGACCGACGTGATCCTCGTGTTCCGCACCCAACGCGGCGTTGATTCGATCGTGCACGGCAAGTTCACGCTCGGCGCGGACGCCTCGGCCGCGGCCGGCCCGGTCGGGCGCACGGCGCAGGCCTCGACCGACGCCCAGCTCAAGGCGGAAATCTTCTCGTACTCGCGCGCACGCGGTCTGTTTGCCGGCGCCGCGCTCGACGGCTCGGTGATCTCGATCGACAACGACGCGAATGCCGCCGTCTATGGCGCCGGCGTGACGCCGCGGCGCATTTTCGCCGGCGGCGTCAGCAATGTGCCGAACCCGGTCGTGGACTTCCGCGATCGCCTCGAAGAGTACGGCCACTAAGGTTTCCGCAGCGGCGATGGGATATGATGCCAACCATTGATTGAAGCGGTTTTTGGAGGTCGCAAATGGGTGGTTTCAGCATCTGGCATTGGCTCATTCTTCTCGTCATCGTCGCCCTCGTGTTCGGCACGAAGCGGCTGCGCAATATCGGCGAGGACCTCGGGTCGGCGATCAAGGGCTTCAAAAAAGGCATCGCCGATCCGGACGATCAGGCGCAGTTGAAGGCCGATCCGCCGACGCAGAACGACAACGCGAAAAGCAATTCCAGCAAGGTGGATTCGCACTGACGCAATCGCAGCGGGCGCGGAGCCATGTTTGATTTCAGTTTCGGCGAGATTGGCTTGATCGCGGTCGTGGCCCTGCTCGTGCTCGGCCCGGAGCGCCTGCCCAAAGTGGCGCGCACCGCGGGCGCGCTGGCGCGGCGTGCGCGCAACAGCTGGCAGAGCGTGCGCGACGAGATCGAACGCGAACTGCAGGCCGAAGATCTGAAACGCAGCATCGAAGAAGCCAAGCGCGCCGCGACGGACCTGCACAACGACCTGCGCAACACTTCGGCCGGTATTCAATCTTCGGTCCAACAGACCGCCAGGGAAATCGAAGCGACCGCTGTGCCACCCATCGAGCCGCCGCCTTCGGCCCCGCCTCCGCCTCCCGACACTCTGCGCCATGAGCAACACTGAATCTCAGGGCGAGGATGGCGAGCAGAGTTTCATCTCGCATCTGATCGAACTGCGCGCGCGCCTGCTCAAGGCGGTCGCGGCGGTGATGATCTTGCTGCTGTGTTTGCTGCCGTTCGCGAACAAGCTCTACGGCTGGCTGGCCCTGCCGCTGGTCTCGCATCTGCCGAACGGCGGGACGATGATCGCGATCGAGGTGATCGCGCCGTTCCTGATTCCGGTCAAGTTCGCCTTCTTCGTCGCCCTCGTGCTGGCGATGCCGGTCGTGCTCTACCAGCTCTGGGCGTTCGTCGCGCCGGGTCTGTACAAGCACGAAAAACGCCTCGCCGTGCCGATCCTGGTCTCGGCGGTGGTGCTGTTCTACATCGGCTGCGCCTTCGCCTACTTTCTCGTGCTGCCGGCGGTGGCGAAGTTCACCGCCGCGTTCGCGCCGGCCGGCGTGACGGTATCGCCCGACATCGGCAAATACCTCGACTTCGCCGTACTGCTGTTTCTCGCGTTCGGATTGTGCTTCGAGATTCCGGTGGTGCTGCTGATTCTCGTCGTCGTCGGCGTGGTCACACCGGCGCAGTTGGTCGAAAGCCGGCGTTACGCGATCGTCGCTTCGTTCGTGGTCGCAGCCTTCCTCACCCCGCCCGACGCGTTGTCGATGCTGATGCTCGCGATCCCGATGTGCGTGCTCTACGAGCTCGGCATCATCGGTGCGCGCTTCCTGATCAAACCGCAGGCCGAGAGCCGTCCGGACCCCACCGGAACGTGAACGGACAGGCCGCCCGTCCGGGCGGACTTTTTATCATTGTTACAAAGTACACAGTGCTGCGTTCGCACGTTGCATTTCACCAACCCCTGTATACAATGTTTACGCAATCTCCTTAGCTGCTCTATACCCCTATTCGGAGTACCCCCTATGGCAAAGAACGAAGAAGAGACCCGCGACGCTTCGTTGCGCGTTTCCAAGAAGGTGCGCGATGCGCTCAAGGCCGCTGCGGCGAACGCGGGCCGACCCCTGTACGACGTGACCAACGAGGCGATCAACAACTTCCTCGCCAAGGCCGCGACGGCACGCAAGACCAAGAAGTAAGCAAGACCACCGAATTGTTGCGAACCGCAGCACGACCGCTGCGGCAGGAGAAAAAAAGCGGCCACCGGCCGCTTTTTCGTTTCTGCGCGATGGCAAAACGCCGCAATGTATACAATGCTGCGGCGGCCGTCACTCCACCGGCGGCAGCACGCCGATCACCTCGGATATCGTGGTCACGCCGCGCGCGACCTGGGCCGCGGCGGACACGCGCAACGGCCGCATGCCTTCGGCCAAAGCCGCTTCGTTGAGCCGGCCAAGATCGATCTCGGGCTGGATCATGCGCCGGATCGGCGCGGAGATGCGCATCATTTCGTAGATGCCGGTGCGTCCGAGGAAGCCGGTGTTGCGGCATTCGAGGCAGCCGGTCGGGCCGTACACGCGCGCCGGCGGCGGGATGTTCCAGCGATGCACGAGCGCGTCCCAGGCGCGCAGGTCGAGCTTCGTCTCGGTCTTGCAGTGCGGACACAGCGTGCGCACGAGGCGCTGCGCGACGACGCCGGTCAGGGTCGATTGGATCAGATAGTGCGGCGCGCCGAGATCGAGCAGGCGCGGCAGCGCGCTCGGCGCGTCGTTGGTGTGCAGGGTCGAAAGCACGAGATGGCCGGTCAGCGAAGCCTGGATCGCCATCTGCGCGGTTTCGAGATCGCGGATTTCGCCGACCATGATGATGTCGGGGTCCTGGCGCATCAGCGTACGCACGCCCGTGGCGAAATCGAGATCGATCGAAGCCTGCACCTGCATCTGGTTGAATTCCGGCGAGACCATTTCGATCGGGTCTTCGACCGTGCAGACATTGATGTCGGGCGTCGCCAAGTGCTTGAGCGTCGAATACAAGGTCGTCGTCTTGCCCGAGCCGGTCGGGCCGGTGACGAGCACGATGCCGTGCGGTCGTTCGACCAGACTGCGCCAGATCAGCTCTTCGTCCATCGAGAAGCCGAGCTGGCGGAATTCCTTGACCACGATGTCAGGGTCGAACACGCGCATCACGACTTTCTCGCCGAACGCGGTCGGCATGGTCGACAGGCGCAGTTCGACTTCGCGGCCGCCGGCCGAGCGCGTCTTGATGCGGCCGTCCTGCGGACGGCGCTTCTCGGCGAGGTCCATGCGGCCGAGAATTTTCACGCGCGCGGTGACCGCAGTCATCACCGGCGTCGGCAGCTCGAACACTTTGTGCATCACGCCGTCGATGCGGAAGCGGATCGGGCTCATCTCGCGGCGCGGTTCGAGATGGATGTCGGACGCGCGCTGCTCGAATGCGTACTGCAGCAGCCAGTCGACGATATGGACGACGTGGCGATCGTCGGCGCCGACGTCGCCCGACTTGCCGAGTTCGAGCAACTGCTCGAAGTTGAGAATCGCATTCGTGTCGGTCTTCGCGTCGCGTGCGCGCTGGATCGAACGCTGCACGCCGTAGAACTCGACCAGATAGCGCTGCAGGTCGACCGGATTGACGACGACGCGATGCACTTCGCGGCGCAGCACATGGCCGATGTCGGCGAGCCAGCGCGTATCGAACGGCTCGCAGCTCGCGATCGTCACCTGCTGGCTCGACACCTCGACCGGCAGAATGCGGTAGCGCTGCGCGTAAGCGTGCGAGATCACCTGGGTCACGGCGGCGACGTCGACCTTCATCGGGTCGATCTTGAGATACGGCAGCGCGGCCTTGTCGGCGAGCCACTGGGTCAGCACTTCGAGACTGAGCGGCTTCTTGTCGCGCGCATTGACCAGCTTGAGGTTGGCGATCAGGGCGAGCGGATGCAGTTCGATCTTGTTGCGCGCGGTGCGCGCGTCGGCGCGGACTTTGAGCACGTCCTCGTCGGCGAGGATGCCGTCGCGCACGAGCACGCCGAGCACGGCTTCGAGGTCGAGCTTGCGATGCAGCGAAAGCTCGGGGTCGGCCTTGGCCGTCGGCGCGGCGGCCGGCGCATTGCGTTGTGGAGCGATGGCCATGGGACTCCCGATTCACCCTTGCTGCCGCGGCGTAGTCGCGTTTCAGCCGATATACTAGCGCGCTTTCCGCCCGCAACCGTGCTCCAGGACCTGATTCGCATGCCCGGCCCGACCTTTCAAGACATGATCCAGACCTTGAACCGCTATTGGGCGCAGCAAGGTTGTGTGTTGCTGCAGCCGCTCGACACCGAAGTCGGCGCCGGCACCTTCCATCCGGCGACCTTTCTGCGCTCGCTCGGTCCCGAGCCGTGGGCCGCGGCCTATGTGCAGCCCTCGCGCCGCCCGACCGACGGCCGCTACGGCCAGAACCCGAACCGCCTGCAGCATTACTATCAGTATCAGGTGGTGATGAAGCCGAATCCGGACAATATCCTCGATTTGTACATCGGCTCGCTCAAGGAACTCGGCGTCGATCCGCTCGTGCACGACCTGCGCTTCGTTGAGGACAACTGGGAATCGCCGACGCTCGGCGCCTGGGGCCTCGGCTGGGAAGTCTGGCTCAACGGCATGGAAGTGACCCAGTTCACCTACTTCCAGCAGGCCGGTGGCCTCGAATGCAAGCCGGTTACCGGCGAGATCACGTATGGTCTCGAACGCCTCGCGATGTATCTGCAGAACGTCGACAACGTCTACAACCTGGTCTGGACGCAGGCGCCGCACGGCGTCGTCACCTACGGCGACGTGTTCCTGCAGAACGAAATCGAACAGAGCACCTACAACTTCGAGCACGCGAACGTCGAGAAGCTGTTCGCCTGGTTCGACACCTGCGAGGGCGAAGCGAAGAAGCTCGTCGAAGCGGGACTGCCGCTGCCGGCTTATGAGCAGGTGATGAAGGCCAGCCACACGTTCAACTTGCTCGACGCACGCCGCGCGATCAGCGTGACCGAACGCCAGCGCTACATCCTGCGCGTACGCAATCTGGCCAAGGCGGTGGCCGAGGCCTATTACGCGCAGCGCGAGAAACTCGGATTTCCGGGTTTGAAAAATTCGGCAATCAAGAACAAGAAGGAAGCCGCCTGATGTCCACGGCGACGAAGAAGTCCCTGCTGATCGAACTGGGCACCGAAGAACTGCCGCCGAAGGCGCTCGATGAACTCGCCGCCGCGTTCGCGAACGGCATCGGCGAAGGCCTGAAGAAACGCGGAATCGATGCCGATCTGGCCGGCACGAAGACGTACTGCTCTCCGCGCCGCCTCGCCGTGTTGGTCCCCGAAGTGGCTGCCGAACAGCCGTCGCAGAAGTCCGAAGTGCTGGGGCCGTATCTGAACATCGGCCTCGACGCGAGCGGTGCGCCGACGCCTGCGCTGACCGGTTTTGCCGCGAAAAACGGCATTGCGGTGGAGCAGCTGCAGCGTATCACCGACGCCAAAGGCGAGCGTTTCGTCGCGCGCAGCGAGAAGCCAGGCCGGCCGACCGTCGCGCTCGTTGCCGAGATCGTCGTCGAGGCGCTCAAAGCGCTGCCGATCCCGAAGCCGATGCGCTGGGCCGATCACGACTACGCCTTCGTGCGCCCGGCGCATTGGCTGGTCATGCTCTACGGCAGCGACATCGTCGACGGCGAGATTCTCGGTTTGCAGTCCGGGCGCCAGTCGCGCGGCCATCGCTTTCATCATCCGCAGCCGGTGCATGTCGCCGATGCCGATCCCTGGCTCGATGCCTTGCGCGCGGCGCAGGTGCTGGCCGATCCGGCCGAGCGGCGCGCGAAGGTGCGCGAAGAAGTCGCGCGCGCCGCGCAGCAGACCGGCGGTGTGCCGCGTCTCTCCGATGCGCTCTGCAACGAGATCGCCAACCTGACCGAATGGCCGGTTGCGATTGCCTGCACGTTCGAGCGCGACTTCCTCGCCGTGCCGCAGGAAGCGCTGGTGATGACGATGGAGACGAACCAGAAGTTCGTGCCGGTGTTCGACGCGAACGGCAAGCTGACCGAACATTTCATCGGCATCGCCAATATCGAATCGAAAGACCCGGCCGAGATCAGCAAGGGCTACGAGCGCGTCATCCGCCCGCGCTTCGCCGACGCGAAATTCTTCTGGGACGAAGACCTGAAGGCGCCGCTGGCCGCGCAGCAGGACGGGTTGAAGTCAGTCACGTATCAGCAGAGTCTCGGCAGCGTCTGGGACAAGAGCGTGCGCGTCGCCGAATTGGCGCGTGTGATCGCCAATCGACTCGACGTCGATGCGGGCCTCGCCACGCGCGCGGCCGCATTGTCGAAATGCGATCTGTTGACGCGCATGGTCGGCGAGTTCCCCGAACTGCAGGGCGTGATGGGCCGTTACTACGCGACGGCGAACGGCGAGAATGCCGAGGTCGCGCAGGCGCTCGACGAGTTTTACGCGCCGCGCTTTGCCGGCGACACGATCGCGCAGGGCAAGGTCGGCCAGGTGCTCGCCGTCGCCGAACGTATCGACACGCTCGCCGGCATCTTCGCCGTCGGCCTCAAGCCGAGCGGCAACAAGGATCCGTTCGCTCTGCGCCGTGCCGCGCTCGGACTTGCGCGCACCTTGATCGAAGGCGGCTTGCAGCTCGATCTCAAGGCGCTGTTGATCGAAGCGTTGCAACTGCTGCCCGAGTCCGCGCTCGCCGCGGGCTTGCCGAAGGGCAAGGACGGCAAGCAGCCGGCGCTCGACGCGGGCGCGCGCCGCGAAAGCCTGCTCGGCGAACTTTACGAATTCGTACTCGACCGCCTGCGCAGCTACTACGCCGACCAGGGCGTTTCCGCCGAAGCCTTCGAGGCCGTGCGCGCGCTCGCGCCGGCCGACCTGACCGACTTCGACCGCCGCCTGCGCGCCGTGGTCGAATTCGCCAAGCTGCCGCAGGCGCAGGCGCTCGCTGCGGCGAACAAGCGCATCGGCAATATCCTGCGCCAGGCCGGCGGCGAGCCCGGCAACAAGGTCGATCCCGCCTTGCTGGATGCTGGTGCCGAAACCGATCTGCACCGTGCCGTCGACGCGACGGCCGCGGCGATCGCGCCGCTCGCCGCGCAAGGCCGCTATGTCGAAACCTTGCAGCAGCTCGCCGGCCTGCGCGAGCCGGTCGACAAGTTCTTCGACGCGGTCATGGTGATGGTCGACGATGCGGCCAAGCGCGCCAATCGCCTGGCCTTGCTCAACCGGCTGCGCGGCATGTTCCTCGACGTGGCGGACATTTCGCTGTTGCCCGGAAGCTGATCGGCGAAACAAAAAAAGCCCGCGCGATGCGGGCTTTTTTTCGGGCGTGAACGAGTCGCCTACTTCACGTGATTCCAGAGGTACTCGTAGCCGAGCGCCGACATGAACGCGGCCTGCTTGTTGTCGGCCGCGGCGCCGTGGCCGCCTTCGATGTTTTCGTAGAGCGACACGTCGTCGCCGTACTCGAGCATGCGCGCGGCCATCTTGCGCGCCTGGTGCGGGCCGACGCGGTCGTCGCGCGTCGAGGTGGTGAACAGCGTCGGCGGGTACTTCTTGCCTTTCGCCACATTCTGGTACGGCGAGAACGTCTTAATGAAAGCCCATTCCTCCGGCTTGTCGGGGTCGCCGTATTCGGCGATCCACGATGCGCCCGCGGACAGATGTGTGTAGCGCTTCATGTCGAGCAGGGGCACCTGGCAGACGATCGCGCTCCAGAGCTGCGGATACAGCGTGAGCATATTGCCCATGAGCAGGCCGCCGTTGCTGCCGCCCATCGCGCCGAGATGCGGCTGCGAGGTGATCTTTTTCGCGAACAGGTCTTCGGCAACCGCGGCGAAGTCCTCGTAAGCGCGCAGGCGGTTGCCCTTGAGCGCGGCCTGATGCCAGCGTGGACCGTATTCGCCGCCGCCGCGAATGTTCGCGAGCACATAGACGCCGCCGCGTGAGAGCCATGCACGGCCGATACCGCCGGAGTAGGACGGCTGCAGCGAAATTTCGAAACCGCCGTAACCGTACAGCAGGGTCGGGTTGCTGCCGTCGAGCTTCATCTCTTTCGGCCCGATGACGAAGTAGGGCACGCGCGTGCCGTCCTTGGACGTGGCGAAGTTCTGCTGCACGCGATACTTCGATGCGTCGAAGAAGCTCGGGCTGTGCTTGAGCGGTTTCGCCTCGCCCTGACCGAGCGTGCCGTAGTACAGCGTGGTCGGCTCGAGGAAGCCGGTGACGGTGAGGAAGTAGGCGTCGCTCGCATCGGCATCGATGACGTGCGCCGAGATCGTCGACAGTGCCGGCGCGCCGCCGAGCGGTGCGCGCTTCCATTCAGCGCCGGCCTTGGCGGGCGGTGTGAGCACTTCGAGTTGGCTGACGACGTCCTTCATCGTCTCGAGGATCAAGTGATGGCGCGTCCACGAATAGCCGGCGAGCGAGGTCGACTCGGTCGGCGCGAACAACACGGCGAAGTCGCGCTTGCCGGCGAGGAAGTCGTTGAACTTGATCGCGATCAGCGAACCGGACGGATAGGTGTTGGCGCCGACCGTCCACGCGCTGCGCAGCTGCACCGTCATCCATTCGCGTTGCGTTTCGAAGCGTGCCGCGTCGAGCGGGATGTCGATCTTGGTCAGCTTGCCGTCCTTGCCGCGCAGGAAATTCTCGCTGCTCCAGAAATCGATCGCGCGGGTGACGAAATCGTGCTCGAAGCCGGGCGTATGGTCGCGATAGGCGCTGATCGAGAGGTCGTCTTCCTTGCCTTCGTACACGGTCTTCGCGTCGGCCAGCGGCGTGCCGCGCTTCCATTCTTTGACGATGCGCGGATAGCTCGACTTGGTCATCGAGCCGGGGCCGAAATCGGTGGCGACGTAGAGGCGATCCTTGTCGATCCAGGTGACCTGCGTTTTCGCTTCGGGCAGGCTGAAGCCGTCTTTGACCCACGACTTGGTTTTGAGGTCGTACTCGCGCACGACGGTCGCGTCTGCGCCGCCGCGCGACAGGGAGATGAGGCAATGCCGGTATTCCGGTTTCAGGCAATCCCATTGCTCGAACACCCAGTTGACGCCCTCGGCCTTGCCGAGCGCATCCACGTCGATCAGCGTCTCCCATGTCGGATGATCCTTGCGGTATTCGGCGAACGTCGTGCGCCGCCAGATGCCGCGTGGATTCGCCTTGTCCTTCCAGAAGTTGTAGTAGTGCTCGCCCATCTTGGCGACGTAGGGAATGCGCGCGTCCGAATCCATCACTTCGAGGATCGCGTCGCGTGTCTTCTCGAACTCGGGCGAGGAGCCGTAGGCCTTGACCGACTCGGCATTGCGCGCCTTGACCCAGTCGAGCGCCTTCGCGCTATCGGTGTCTTCGAGCCAGAGATAAGGGTCTTCGGCGGTGGCAGTGGCGGCGGTTTTGTTCTGGGTCACGGCAGCGGGTTTTTGTTCGACGTGAGTGCAGGAAGCGAGCAGTGCGAGGGCAACGGGAACGGAATAGCGAATGTTCATGGCAGGTCCGTTGGGTGTGGAAATGGGGTTTCGGATTTGGCCGGTGCGCCGGCCGCTTCAAAATCCGCGGGTTCTGCGGCGTAGATTTTCCTCGATGGCGACGAGGGCGGCGAGGACTCCGCCTACGACCAGAAATCCGAAGGCGTAGACGAAGACGATGGTCGCGCTCAGCGCGCCGAATTGCCAGGTGGGGGAGGACAAAGAGACAGCAATGAACCAGACAGCAAATAGCACCGTCAGCCAGCCGATCACGGTCAATATGCGGGCGACGAGCAGCAACATACCCAGATGCTCGCTGACCAGTTTTGCGTAAGGCAAGAAAACGCGCATGACGACCTCCCGTTCGCCAACCTTTCCCGCGGCAAGAGCCGCGGGAAAGGGCGGTGCTTGTACTACAACAAAGGAATCAGCAGCAGCGCGACGATATTGATGATCTTGATCAGCGGATTGACCGCGGGGCCCGCGGTGTCCTTGTACGGATCGCCGACCGTGTCGCCGGTGACCGCGGCCTTGTGCGCGTCCGAGCCCTTGCCGCCGAAGTTGCCGTCCTCGATGTACTTCTTCGCATTGTCCCAGGCGCCGCCGCCCGTGGTCATCGAGATCGCGACGAACAGGCCGGTGACGATGGTGCCGATCAGCAGGCCGCCGAGCGTTTGCGCCGCGGCGACCGGGCCGGCGAGCCATTTGAAGCCGAACACGATGATCACCGGCACGAGCACGGGCAGGATCGAAGGAACCATCATTTCCTTGATCGCCGAGCGCGTCAGCATGTCGACTGCGCGCGAGTAGTCGGGCTTGGTCGTGCCTTCCATGATGCCCTTGATCTCGCGGAACTGGCGGCGGACCTCTTCGACGACCGAGCCGGCCGAGCGGCCGACCGCTTCCATCGCCATCGACGCGAACAGGTACGGAATAAGGCCGCCGATCAACAGGCCGATGATGACGTAGTGATTCGACAGATCGAACGTGATGCCGGCGAGGCCGGGCTGGCTATTGAGATTGTGCGTGTAGTCGGCGAACAGCACGAGCGCGGCAAGGCCGGCCGAGCCGATCGCGTAGCCCTTGGTCACCGCCTTGGTCGTGTTGCCGACCGCGTCGAGCGGGTCGGTCACGGCGCGCACTTCCTTCGGCAGCTCGCTCATTTCGGCGATGCCGCCGGCGTTGTCGGTGATTGGGCCGTAGGCGTCGAGGGCGACGATCATGCCGGTCATCGACAACATTGCCGTGGCGGCGATGGCGATACCGTAGAGGCCGCCGAGTGAATACGCGCCCCAGATCGACGCGCACACCGCGAGCACGGGGTAGGCGGTCGACTTCATCGAGATGCCGATGCCGGCGATGATGTTGGTCGCATGTCCCGTCGTCGAGGCCTGTGCGACGTGACGCACCGGAGCGTACTCGGTCGCGGTGTAGTACTCGGTGATGACGACCATCGCCGCGGTCAGCACAAGGCCGATCAGCGCGCAGAAATAGAGGTTCATCGCACCGATCTTCGCGCCGCCCATCAACTGCGTGGTGATGAAGTAGAACGCGATCGCAGCGATGATCGCCGATACCGCCACGCCTTTGTACAGCGCGTTCATGATCTTCGCGCCGGGCTTGGTCTTGACGAAGAACGTGCCGATGATCGAAGCGATGATCGATACGCCGCCGAGCACGAGCGGATACAGCACGCCGTTCGCGCCGAGGTCGGTTGCGAGCACGCCGCCGAGCAGCATCGTCGCGACCAGGGTGACCGCGTAGGTCTCGAACAGGTCGGCGGCCATACCGGCGCAGTCGCCGACGTTGTCGCCGACGTTGTCCGCGATCACGGCCGGGTTGCGCGGATCGTCCTCGGGGATGCCGGCTTCGACCTTGCCGACCAGATCGGCGCCGACGTCGGCGCCCTTGGTGAAGATGCCGCCGCCGAGGCGGGCGAAGATCGAGATCAGCGACGAGCCGAACGCGAGGCCGACCAATGCGTGCAGCGCGTGTGTCGTATCGAAGCCGAAATGCAGCAGGGCCATGTAATAGCCGGCGACGCCGAGCAGGCCGAGGCCGACGACGAGCATGCCGGTGATCGCGCCGCCGCGGAAGGCGACGTCGAGGGCGGCGGCGAGGCCCGAGCGCGCGGCTTCGGCCGTGCGCACGTTGGCCGCGACCGAGACGTTCATGCCGATGAAGCCGGTGGCGCCCGAGAGAATGGCGCCGATGGCGAAGCCGATCGCGGTCGGCCAGTTCAAGGCGAATCCGATGACCAGGAATAACACCGCGCCGACGATGCCGATCGTCGTGTACTGGCGGTTCAAGTAGGCGCGCGCGCCTTCCTGGATCGCCGCCGCGATCTGCTGCATGCGTTCGTTGCCGGCGGGCTTGGCGAGAATCCAACTTCGCGACCAGACGCCGTAAACAATCGCAAGCAGGGCGCAGATGGGCGCGATCCAGTAACCGTATTGTTGCAACATGCCTTTCTCCCTAGAAACAGGCTGATGGACGGAAACAACGATGGGGCGGTACGGAATAAGCCATCCGAGTATATCCAGCCTCGCAAAGATGGGTAGCTGCGCTGCGGAATGGATTTGTGCGTCGGCGCGATTCCGCCGGCGGGCCCGCTTTCAGCGTCGATGCGGCGCGCGCGCCAGCGCCCAGACTTCGACCCGTGCCACGCCTGCGCGCTTGAGCGTGCGCGCGCATTCGCGCAGAGTCGCGCCGGTCGTCATCACGTCGTCGAGCAGGACGACGCGGGCCGGAGCGCCGGCCGCGGCGAGCGCCTTCGCATCGACTTCGAATGCGCCGCGCAGATTCCTGCGCCGCGCGACCGCGTCGAGATTCGCCTGCGCCGCCGTCGCGCGTGTGCGGCGCAGCAGGCCTGGTGCGAGCGCGATGCGCAAGGCACGCGCGAGCGGCTTGGCCAATTCGAGCGTCTGGTTGTAGCCGCGTTCGCGCAGACGCGTCGCGTGCAGCGGCACCGGCACGACGGCGTCCGGTATATCTGCGATAGTGCCTTGCGCAAGTGCGGCGCGCAGCGCCGTAATCCACAGTTCGCTCAGCACGCGTCCGGCGGCGAGGCTGCGGCCGAATTTGAGTTGAGTCATCAAGAGATCGAGCGGATGGCTGTAGAGAAACGGCGCGTAGGCCGCATCGAACGGCGGCTCGCGCTGCAGGCATTCACCGCACAGTGCCGCGGGCGTTGCCAGCGGCAGGGCGCAGCACGCGCAGGCACTACGGTTCGCTGAGAGATCGGCGGCGCAGGCCGGGCAAAGATCGCGCGGCGTTCCGCTACGCGCACCGCACAACAGGCAGTGCGGCGGTAGCAGCGCGAATTGCAGGCGCCGGCACAGTCTGTCAACCAATGACGGCTGTTTCGGGTTGACAGAAAGTATCGGCATATTCACACTCCGGGCAGTCTACGCCAGCCGCGAGTTTTGCGATGTCAGCCCATCTGCATTCCGTTTCCACGCCCGAAAATCCCAGCCGCGCCGACGTGCTCGCGCTATTCGCCCTGCCGTTCAACGATCTGCTTGCGCGCGCGCACTCCGTGCATCGCGCGCATCACGATGCGAACGCGGTGCAGGTCTCCACCCTGCTTTCGATCAAGACCGGCGGCTGCCCCGAGGACTGCGCCTATTGTCCGCAGAGCGCGCGCTATGCGACCGGGGTGAAGGCCGAGAAACTGATGTCGCTCGACGCCGTGCTCGACAAGGCCAAACAGGCCAAGGCCGCCGGCGCAACGCGCTTCTGCATGGGCGCGGCCTGGCGCTCACCGAAGGACCGCGACGTGGAGAAGGTCGCCGAAATGGTCGGCGCAGTGCGCGCGCTCGGCATGGAAACCTGCGCCACGCTCGGCATGCTCAGCGCGCCGCAGGCGCAGACGCTGAAATCGGCCGGCCTCGACTACTACAACCACAATCTCGACACGGCGCCGGAGTTCTACGGCGAGATCATTCATACGCGCGAGTACCAGGACCGCCTCGACACCCTGGAAAACGTGCGCTCGGCCGGCATGAAAACCTGCTGCGGCGGCATCGTCGGCATGGGCGAATCGCGCGAGCAGCGCGCGGGCCTGCTGCACACCCTGGCGAACCTGCCCGAGCACCCGCAGTCGGTGCCGATCAACCGGCTCGTCCAGGTCGCCGGCACGCCGCTCAGCGGCACGGCCCTGCTCGATCCGTTCGAGTTCGTGCGCACGATCGCGGTCGCGCGCATTTTGATGCCGCGCTCGATGGTGCGCCTCTCCGCGGGCCGCGCCGAGATGAGCGACGAGCTGCAGGCGCTCTGCTTCTTCGCCGGCGCAAATTCGATCTTCTACGGCGAGAAGCTGCTGACAACCGGCAATCCCGACGTCGAGCACGACCAGGCTCTGTTCGCGCGGCTCGGCATTGCGCCGATGCAGGTGGAACTTGAGCCGGGCACGGTGCATGCGGATATCGTCGAGGCGGCCTGACCCTTGGATCGGCATTCCCGCAAAAGCGGGAATCCGCTTCTTCGTGGTCATCAATGCTTCTTGGAAACGGTCTAAAGCGTAAGGCTGGATTCCCGCTTTCGCGGGAATGACGAGCGAAAAGCATGACCCGTCCCGATCTCATCGAACGCCTCGCTTCCGTCCAAGCCGAACGCGCGCGGCAGGATCTGCTGCGCCGGCTGCGCAGCGTCGAGAAAGTCGACGGCGTGCGCATCCGCATCGACGGCAAGACCCTGGTCAATTTCGCCAGCAACGATTATCTCGGCCTGGCCCAGCATCCGAGCTTGCAGGAAGCGCTGATCCGCGCGGCGCGGCAGTGGGGCGTCGGCGCGACCGCGGCGCATCTGCTCGGCGGTCATCGCGAAGAGCACGAAGCGCTCGAAGACAAGCTCGCGAGCTGGACGCGGCGCAAATGCGCGCTGCTGTTCTCGACCGGCTACATGGCCAATCTCGGCGCGATCCAGACCTTGCTCGGCGACGGCGACGTCTGTGTGCAGGACAAGCTCAACCACGCCTGCCTGATCGACGGCGCGCGATTGTCCGGTGCGACGCTCAAGCGCTACGTGCACGCCGATGTCGGCAGCGCGCGGCGGCAACTCGAATCGTCCGCCGACCACGCCGCCCTCGTCGCCACCGACGGTGTATTCAGCATGGACGGTGACATCGCGCCGTTGGGCGAACTCGCCGGGCTGTGCAAGGCGCAGCAGGCGACCCTGATGGTCGACGACGCCCACGGCATCGGTGTGCTCGGCGAGGAAGGCGCCGGCAGTCTCGTCGAAGCGAAATTGAAGCAGGACGATGCGCCGGTGCTGATGGCGACGCTCGGCAAGGCGCTCGGCGTCGGCGGCGCCTTCGTCGCCGGCAGCAAGGCGCTGATCGACGGCCTCGTCCAGTTCGCCCGCCCCCACGTCTACACGACGGCGATGCCTCCCGCGCTCGCCGCAGCGACAAGCGCGGCGGTCGACATCGCGCGTTTCGAGGATTGGCGGCGGGCCAAGCTCGGCCGCCTCGTCGCTCACTTCTGTGCGGGTGCGAGCGAGCGCGGCATTGATCTGGTCGCATCGCGCACGCCGATCCAGCCCGTGCTGATCGGCGCGAGTCGTGCGGCACTGATCGCTTCGCGGCGTCTGGAAAGCGACGGCTACTACGTGCCTGCCATTCGTCCGCCGACGGTCGCGCAAGGTAAGGCGCGGCTGCGCGTCACCTTGTCAGCGCTGCACGAAGAAGCCGACGTGGAAAAACTCCTCAACGCGCTTGCACGCGCGATCGCGCATGCGCGCCGCGAAGGTGGCGACAAGAGCAAAGCCAAGGTCTGAGCACGGGGAAAGAAATTCAGATGGTTCATTTGCTCCTTTCGGTGCTCTCTGTGTATTGCGTGGCTCAAGCTGTTCTTTTTCGAATTCGACTGAAAAACCATTCATGACTTTGCATATCGAAACGGTCGGCGCCGGCCCCGACCTGGTGTTGATCCACGGTTGGGCCATGCACGGCGGCATCTTCGCGCCGTTGACGCCGCTGCTCGCGGAGCGTTTCCGCGTGCATCTGGTCGATTTGCCGGGTCACGGTTTCAGCCGCGACGACGCGGCGGTGGTCGACGCCCGGGACTGGGCGGCACGTATCGCCGCGGCTACGCCGCAGCGCGCGCTGTGGGTCGGCTGGTCAATGGGCGGACTTGTCGCCCTGCATGCCGCGCTCGATGCGCCCGAACATGTGCGCGGCCTCGTTGAGATCGCCGAATCGCCGCGTCTGCTGAGCGCGCCCGATTGGCCGCACGCCGTCGCACCCAACGTTCTCACCGAATTCGGCACCGGTCTGCAGCGCGACTACTGCCGCGCGATCGAGCGTTTTCTCGCCCTCGAACTGATCGGCAGCGCGAATGCGCAGTCGATGCTGCGCGATCTCAAGGCGCGCGTATTCGAGCGCGGCGAACCGCCGATGCGCGTGCTCGTCGACGGACTGCGCGTACTCGAAACTTCGGACTTGCGCGCACGTATCGCCGAACTGCGCATGCCGAGTCTCTGGATCGCCGGGCGGCGCGACCGTTTGATCTCGTCCGAAGCGATGCGCTGGTCATCGCAGCAGAGTGCCGGCGGCGAGTTCGTCGAAATCGACTCGGGCCATGCGCCGTTCCTGAGCCATCCGCAGGAAGTGGCCGAAGCGATCTTCGATTTCGCGGACAGATTGCCCGCGCTGACTGTGCCTGATTCAAACCAGCCGGGCTCGACCGATTCGACTCTTCCGCACGAGGCGCACGAAAGCCGCGCCCCTGCACGCGCATGACGCCGCCGTTCGATACGCGCCAGGTGCGCCGCGCTTTCGGCCGCGCCGCGTCGAGCTACGAGGCGAACGCCGTGCTTCAGCGCGAGGTCGAGCAGCGCCTGCTCGAACGTCTCGACTACGTGGAAGCGGCGCCCGCGCGCGTGCTCGATCTCGGCTGCGGTCCGGGCCATGCGGCGCAGGCCATGCGCACGCGCTGGAAAGGCGCGCAGGTGATAGCGCTCGATGCGGCATTGCCGATGTTGAACCGGATCAAGCCCGCGTGGCTGCGTCCGCTCGCGCGTGTCAATGCCGATGCGCGCGCGCTGCCGTTCGCCGACGCGAGTATCGACGTGATCTATTCGAACCTCTGCGTCCAGTGGATCGACGACCTGCCCGCGCTGTTCGATGAATTCCGCCGCGTGCTGCGTCCCGGCGGTTACCTCGCGCTGTCGACTTTCGGTCCCGACACCTTGCACGAGCTGCGTGCCGCATGGGCGCAGACGGACCGGTCGCCGCACGTCAGCCAGTTCGCCGATATCGCGCGCGTCGGCGACGCGCTGATGTATGGCGGGTTCCGCGATCCCGTGCTCGATGCCGAGCATTTCACCCTGACGTACAAGGAAGCGCCGACCTTGATGCGCGAGCTGAAAGCGATCGGCGCGACCAACGCCGACCCGGCGCGCGCACGCGGCCTGACCGGGCGTGCGCACTATCGCCGTGCGATCGAGGCATACGAGGCCTTTCGCGCCGACGGCCTGCTGCCGGCGACTTACGAAGTCATCTACGCGCATGCCTGGGCGCCCGATCCGGGCCAGCCGCGCCGCGGCCGCGGTGGCGGCGAGATCGCAAGTTTTCCACTCGAGCGCCTGCGCGGCTCGCGGCGCTAAAGCGCTTCATCGCATCCGGCAGAATGATTGCGTCATGAATGTCGACTGGAGCGATCTACGGATATTCCTCGCCGTGGCGCGCAGCGGATCGCTCGGCGCCGCGGCGCGCCTGCTCGGACTGAGCCACCCGACCGTAGGGCGCCGCCTGCGCGCGTTGGAAAAGGACGCCGGCTACGCATTGGTTCAGCGCCACAGCGACGGCGTCGTGCTGACTGATGCGGGCGAAGCCGCGTTGCGCTGGGCGGAGCAGATGGAAGCCAACGCCTTGGCCATGCAGCGGCAACTGGCCGGCGACCATGCCAAGCCCGAAGGCGCACTGCGCATCTCCGCGCCCGACTGGTTCGCCGCCTACGTGCTGCCATGCGTGCTCGAAGAGCTGATCCTGCGCCACCCGGGCATCACGGCTGAAGTGCTCGCGGATACGCGGTTGTTCGATCTGTCGCGGCGCGAGGCGGATATCGCATTCCGTGTGGTGCCTTTCACCGAGCCGAACATCGTGCAGCGGCATTTGATGCGCGTCGACTACGCCGCTTACGTCGCGCGCGATGCACCCGATCCGAATATCGACGGCGGCGCCGCAACGAACCTGTTGCTGATGACGCAAACCGAGCGCCATCGCTATCCCGAAGTCGATTGGCTGCAGCGCATGCTGCCGCGCGCGCGCAGCGTCTTCAGCGGCAACCATCGCCATCTGCAGGCGCGACTGTGCGAGCGCGGCCTCGGCGTCGCGGTCCTGCCGTGTCCGCTCGGCGATCGGACGGAAGGACTGCGGTGCGTCGATCTCGGCGATGCGCCGCCGGCGCGCGACGTCTGGATGGGTTATCACGAAGACGTGCGCGGGATGGATCGCCTGCGTGCCATGGCCGAGATCGCCGTGCGCTTGCTCGGCGCCCCGGTCGGCTCGTGATCGAACAATTTTGAACGGGCGGCCTGCGCGGCCGTCAGTGTTCGCGCGCGCATGCGTGGAGCATTCTCGACGCTCTTTCGTATCGAGGAGTGCCTGCATGTACCGCGAAATTCTCTCGTCCCGACCGTTGGCCGTCGCGCTGACCGCATTGGCTGCCGTCGCGTCTTCCGCTACCGATGTGGATGCCGCAGAGCAGGCCGGCGTGCGCAAGATGCGCCTAGGCGAATTCACCATCGTCGCGCTCTCGGACGGAACGTTCGACCTCGATGCCGACACGCTGCTGATCGCCGACTCGCCCAGCAAAGTCCCAGGCTTGTTGGAAAAGGCGACGTTGCCGAAACGCGTGCCCACGACCGTCAACGCCTATCTGATCGACACGGGCGGCCAGCGCGTTCTTATCGATGCCGGCGCGGGGCAATTGCAAGGCGCCGGCCTGGGCAAACTGGAAAGCCGGCTGCACGCGGCCGGCTATGCGCCGGAGACGATCGACGCGATCCTGGTCACACATCTGCATCCGGATCACGTCGGCGGCATTGCGCGCGGTGGGCGCGCAGTGTTTCCGAACGCGACCGTCTATGCCGAGGCGCGCGAAGCGGCGTTCTGGCAGGACAAAGACAATCTCGGCAAAGTCGATCCGAGCGTGCGTGCGAGTTTCGACGGCGTGACGGTTTCACTGCGCCCCTATATTGCCGCGCATCGCTTCGCCACATTCGAGACCGGTGCCAAACTTGTTGCGGGCATCACGGCGGTGAATATGGACGGCCATACGGTCGGCCACACCGGTTATCGCATTCACAGCCAGCAGCAGGATCTCGTCGTCTGCGGCGATGTGCTGCACGTCGCCGCGGTGCAGATCGCCGATCCGCAGATCGCGATCCACTACGACAGCGAGCCGCGGCGCGCACGCGTCACTCGCGAGGCGCTGTTCGCCGACGCTGCAGCGCAGGGCTACTGGCTCGCGGCGGCGCATGCGCCGTTTCCGGGCATCGGCCGTATTCGCCGGATCGACGGCACGTACGTTTGGCAACCGTTGCCACCTACCGCGCCGTGAAATAACGGCGGATACGCAGCATTGCGCCCGCGCAAATACGTGGGCACATGCGCGTTCGAGCGAGAATTACACTTCGTCGTGGCGAAAGCAGGTGACGAGATGGTCGTTGACCATGCCGGTCGCCTGCATATGCGCGTAGATGATCGTCGAGCCGACGAAGTTGAAGCCGCGCTTCTGCATGTCCTTGCTGAGCTTGTCGGACAGATCCGTGCGCGGCGGCACGTCGCCGTGGCCGCGGCGATGGCTGCGGATCGGCTTGCCGTCGACGAAGGACCAGAAATAGGCGTCGAGACTGCCGACTTCGTCGATGACCTTGAGCGCCGCGCGCGCGTTGTTGCGTGCCGACCAGACCTTCTGCCGGTTGCGGATGATGCCGGGATCGAGCAGCAGCTTTTCCAGCGCCGCGTCGGTCATGCGCGCGACGCGGCCGATGTCGAAGCCGTGGAACACGCGCCGATAAGCCTCGCGCTTGTTCAGCACAGTCGACCAGGACAGGCCGGCCTGGGCGCCTTCGAGCACGAGGAATTCGAACAGTTTGTCGTCGTCGTGCAGCGGCACGCCCCATTCTTCGTCGTGGTAGGCGAGATAGAGATCGTTGCCGCCGTCTGCCCAGCGGCAGCGGACAAGGGGTTTCGATTTCGCCGTCATGGGCCGACCACCTGCGCAGTCCAATTCGGCAGATTGTAGTAGTTGGTCACGCGCGTGATGCGGCCGTCGCGGATATCGAAGAACGCCCCGGCGGGCAATACATATTTCTGCCCGTTCGCCGGCGGCAGGCCTTCGTCGGTGGCGAGGTATTCGCCGTGGACGACGAATTCGGCGCTGCCGCGGTCGCCGTTCTCTGCGGCCATCACGACGATGTCGCGCAACTGCTCGCGGTAGCAGCGCTCCATGTGCGCGAGAAAAGCACGGAACGCGGGCTTGCCGGTTTCGTGCTTGCCCTGGTTGATGTCGTGCACCACGTCTTCGCTCAGGCAGCCGAGCATGCCGTCCCAGTCGCCGGCATTGAAGGCGGCGTAGTAGCGGCGGATCAGATCGACGGTGGCGTTGCTCATAGTGGATTCCAGGCCTGATGAAAAAGGGAGCGGTCGGAATGGCCGCGGGTCGATCACGCGATCGAGAACGGGCGCCGGATTTTCGTCAGCGCGCGCCGCTTCGATGCGTCCGCGATCGGGCAAGTCCGCAAGCTACGGGGCTTGCCAGGGCAGCCGATCGAGATCGACATTGCCGCCGGAGAAAATCACGCCGACGCGGCGCCCGCGGAAAATTTCGGGATGGGCGAGGATCGCCGCCAGCGCGATCGCCGAAGACGGTTCGATCACGATCTTCATGCGCTCGAAGACGAGGCGTTGCGCCGCGATCGTGTGCGCATCGTCGACCGGCAATACGCGAATGTCGTGATGACGCAGCAGGGCGAAATTGATCTCGCCGAGCAGGCCGCGCAGGCCGTCGCAGACAGTGTCCGCGACGATGTCGGTGAAGCGCGCGCCGCGGCGCAGGGATTCGTAGGCGTCGGCGGCGCCGGTCGGTTCGGCGGCATAGACCTCGATGCCGGACTGCAGCGCTTTGGCCGCGATCGCGCTGCCGCCGATCAGGCCGCCGCCGCCGATCGGTGCGATCAGCGCGTCGAGTTCGCCGACTTCGGACAGCAATTCCAGCGCGGCCGTGCCCTGGCCGGCGATCACGCGCGCGTCTGCGTAGGGATGCACGAGTTCGGCGCCGGTCTCGGCTTGGACTTTCGCCGCAGCGGCTTCGCGCGCCGCGATCGTCGGCGCGCAGAAATGCAGCTTCGCACCGTAGGCTTCGATCGCCGCGAGTTTGGTCTTGACCGCGTTCTCGGGCACGACGACGTGGACGGGAATGCCGCGCGTGCGCGCCGCGAGCGCCAGCGCCGCGCCGTGATTGCCCGAAGAATGAGTGACGACGCCTCGTGCGGCGGTCTCGTCGGACAGCGACCAGACCGCATTGCAGGCGCCGCGGAACTTGAATGCGCCGACGCGCTGGAAGTTCTCGCACTTGAACGAGAGCGTCGCGCCGGCGAGCGCATCGATGCCGCGCGAACGCAGCACGGGTGTGCGCGTCGCGTGCGGCGCAATGCGCTTGGCTGCGCGCTCGACGTCGGCGAAAACCGGCAGGCCCGCAGCCGCGGGCGAAGGATGTTGGGACGATTCGGACATGGGCACGATCATAACCCGATCGTGCGGTGCGGCCACGCTGTGCCGTGGCTGCGACAGTTCGCCCGGCGGCAGCCGCCTCAGCGGTCCTGCGGCAGCCTGCTCAGTGCGGCGCTGACGCGTGCGTGCTTGTTCTGCAGACTCTCGATCGTGCTCTGCTGTTCAGTGTCCTGACGGCGATTGGCGTCTTCCATCGCCATTTCCAGACGGCCCAATTCGATCATGAGGTCGTGGCGCAGGTGCTGCACGCTGCTGATGCTGGTGTGGTTCTCGGTCAACATGATTCGGCTTGAGGCGTTCTTCTTCCAACCCGGGTTTCGGGTCAAGTCAGTTCAGCAAGGGTCGTGCCATTCTGCGATTTGCAGAAAATGTGAACTGGTTTTAGAAAATAACGAGATTTTCGACACACAAAAACCTCTTTTTTTCGCATCACCCGCGGTACAATGTTTCGGCAGTGGCTCGCCCTTGCACAGAAACCCGGGGCAAGTGACGCAAAACGTCCAAACTTGACGTGAAGCGAAAGCCGAAGGTACGGTAGGGGCGAATCAGAGTTGCGGCGGTGTGGGTAGTTTCACGTTTTTGTAGCACGTCCGGAGTTACTCTACGGACCGTTGCTTCGAGACGCCGAAGAGGCGTCCAACGCGGGAAAGTTGCAGAGCGAGTCGCTCGCAAAGAATATAGGGTTACTGGCGCCCGGCATACGGTCCTCTTGGATTCCCCCTGTTCCTAAGACCGCCGGGCGCCAGCCTTTCCTCCTGAAATCCCTTCGCTCAATCCCTGCTGCGTCCTTCGGACTCGCGCGAATCGGCCCCTGAGCCCAATTATCAGCGCGCTTTAGCTGCGCTGTGCGTTCATCCGAAGTGCGTCGGAGTAAGAGCAGGAACCGTGCCAAACACGGGCTGGTATACTTTCGCACCGTAACCCCATGATGGAGTGCGCCGCGCTTTCGCCGGCTTTGCCATGAACTTCGACCAGCAATTCGACGTCATCGTCGTCGGCGGCGGCCATGCCGGCACCGAGGCTGCGCTTGCCGCGGCGCGGCTCGGTGCGCGCACGCTGCTGTTGACGCACAACATCGAAACGCTCGGCCAGATGAGCTGCAATCCGGCCATCGGCGGCATTGGCAAGGGCCATCTGGTCAAGGAGATCGACGCGCTCGGCGGCGTGATGGCGCAAGGCGCGGACCGCGCCGGCATTCAATGGCGCACGCTCAACGCCTCGAAGGGGCCGGCCGTGCGCGCCACGCGCTGCCAGGCCGACCGCGCCTTATATAAGGCCTACATCCGCGAGCGCCTGGAGACGCAGCCGAACCTGGCGATCTTCCAGCAGGCCGTCGAAGACATGACCGTCGAGGGGCAGAAAGTGACCGGTGTGGTCACCCAGATGGGCTTGGTCTTCCGCGCGCGCTGCATCGTGCTGACCGCGGGCACCTTCCTCGCCGGCAAGATCCATATCGGTTTCGAGAATTACGCGGGCGGCCGCGCGGGCGATCCGCCGGCGCAGCGTCTCGCCGCGCGCATGCGCGAGCTGCCGCTGGCAGTCGATCGGCTCAAGACCGGCACGCCGCCGCGTCTCGACGGGCGCAGTATCGATTTCGCCGCACTTGCCGAGCAGCCTGGCGATACGCCGGTGCCGGTGTTCTCGTTCTGGGGCGACGCGGCCGATCATCCGCGCCAGGTGCCGTGCTGGATCACGCACACGAGCGAGCGCACCCACGAAGTCATCCGTGCCGGCCTGGACCGCTCGCCTCTATATACGGGCAAGATCGAAGGCGTCGGTCCGCGCTACTGTCCGTCGATCGAGGACAAAGTGGTGCGCTTCGCCGAGAAAGCCTCGCACCAGATCTTCCTCGAACCCGAGGGCCTCGGCACGACCGAGATTTATCCGAACGGCATCTCGACCTCGCTGCCGTTCGACGTGCAGCTCGAACTGGTGCGTTCGATCAAGGGACTGGAGAACGCGCACATCACGCGGCCCGGCTACGCTATCGAGTACGACTACTTCGATCCGCGTGGACTCAAGGCGTCGCTCGAGACCAAGGCGATCGAAGGCCTGTACTTCGCCGGCCAGATCAACGGCACCACGGGCTACGAGGAAGCGGCGGCACAGGGCCTGATCGCGGGCATCAACGCCGCACGCAATTCGCGCGGCGAAGAAGCGTGGACGCCGCGCCGCGACGAGGCTTACATCGGCGTGCTGATCGACGATCTGATCACCAACGGCACGCGCGAGCCGTACCGCATGTTCACTTCGCGCGCGGAATACCGCCTCAACCTGCGTGAGGACAATGCCGACCTGCGCCTGTGCGACAAGGGCCACGAACTCGGCAGCCTCGACGGCGCGCGTTACGACGCTTTCCGCAGCAAGCGCGAGGCGATCGAGACCGAGACTGCGCGGCTGAAGTCGCTCTGGGCCGCGCCGAACAACGCGCTGGGTCGCGAGATCGCCGCGTCGATCGGCGTCGAGCTGTCGCGCGAGACCCACGCGCTCGACCTGCTGCGCCGCCCTGAACTCGATTACGCGCAGTTGATGCGTGTGCCAACCCTGGCGCCCGGCGTGGGCGACGCGCGCGTCGCCGAGCAAGTACAGATTTCGGCCAAGTACTCGGGCTACCTCGAACGCCAGAACGAGGAAATCGAGCGTCAGCGCCGGCACGAGGACACGCCGATTCCGGCCGGTTTCGACTTCACCCAGGTGCATGGCCTCTCGGCCGAAGTCACACAGAAACTCAAATCCGTGCAACCGCAGACGGTCGGCCAGGCGATGCGCATTTCCGGCGTCACCCCTGCGGCGATTTCGCTGTTGCTCGTGCATCTGAAACGCGGCCAGCGCCGCGTAGCCTGAACAGCGCCCCCCGATTCCAGCCCGATCGTCAGGCTGTTGACAGCTTGATCCGGTATCGTGCGCGCGGCTGAAGCCCCACGTTGCCCGTGTATTTCGAGGCCGCGCGGCCCAATACACGGCAACCCGCATGCGTCGAAGCCCAACCTCCGTTGCGCTTCGCCTCTTACAACTCGCAGTACTCCTGTCCGCTGTCGGCATGCTGGCGGCGCAGCCGGTTGCGGAGGCGAACCTGAGTCTCAAGCGCGCGCTTGAGCTTATGCGCGCGCGCGACCCGAATTTGCAGCTTGCGCAAACCGCAGTCGACCAGGCCCTGGCCGACAAGATCACCGCGGGCGAACGGCCCAATGCGACGCTCGCTTATTCGACGAGCAAGATCAATCCGGCCGGGCACAACGGTCCCGGCAACTACTGGAACAAGAGCTTCGACACGGTCGTCAGCCTGTCCCAGCCGATCGAACGCGGCGGCAAACGCAAACATCGCCTCGCCCAGGCCGAGGCGAACGCCGACGCCGCCCACGCCGACTACGCCGACAGCGTGCGCGGCGAACGCGTTGCCGTTACCGCAGCGTACTGGGAGCTCAAGCGCGCCGAGGAAAAGTATAAAAATGCGCAGACCCTGGCCGAGATCGAACATCGTTCGATCGCCGCGTCGGAGCAGCGCTTGCGCGTCGGCGACCTGCCGCGCCTCGACGTCGAACGCATGCGTATCGACGCGGCGGCCGCGGACAACGCGGTCGACTCGGCGCTCGGTGCGCTGCGCGACGCCCAGGTTGCGCTGGCAGCGTTGATCGACGTCACCGCGCAATCGCAGGAACTCTCGGTGGCGGACGACTGGCCGCATGTGGCCGGCGTGCTCGACGCTCCGGCCGGCGCCGGCACTTCGCGCGAGACCGCCGAAGCCGTGCTCGCGCGTCGCCCCGACATGGTCGCAGCGATGAAGCGCGTCAACGCCGCCGAGGCGGCGCTGCAACTCGCCCACGCCCAGACGTCGCGTGACATCACGATCAGCGGCCAGTACGAACACAATCCGATGCCGACGCCCGCGCCTACCGTCGGCCACACCCTGCTCGGCGTGGGCGTGTCGGTGCCGATCTTCACCGGCAATCAATACAAGGGCGAAATCGCGCGCGCGTACGCCGACATCGACGCGGCCAAAGCGAATCTCGCCAAGGTGCGCGTCGCCGCGCTCGCCGACGTGCACCGCGCGCGCGCCGATCTCGCTGCCGCCGCGCAGCGTGCGCATCGCTATGACAGCGATCTGACCCGGCGCGCGCTCGACACCGAAAAAACGGTGGAGACGGCCTACGCACGCGGCGGCCTCGCGCTCGCCGACCTGCTCGACGCGCGCCGTTCGCTCAAGGCGACCCAGGACGACGCCACCGATGCGCACGCGGATTTCGCCGAAGCCCTCGCCGCGCTCGCCGCCGCCGCGCCGGAAGACAATGCAGGAATGACACCGTGAAGAACTCCCCATCGAGATTTCCGTTCGAGGTCGTCGCCGCGACCGCGGCCGCGCTGGTGATCCTGATCGGGGCGATCTGGCTGTTCCGCGGCAAGTCGGACACCAAGGTCGATGCGCCGAAATCGTCGGCGGCGAACGACACGCTGCACTATGCGGCCGGCGCCGAGCAGCTCAACTATCTCGACATCGCGCCGGTCGAGGCGCTCGCCGCACCGACCGTGCAGGCGTTGCCCGGCAAGCTCGCCTTCGACGAAGATGTGACCGTGCGCGTGTTCTCGCCGGTGACCGGCCGTGTCGTCGAACTCGTCGCGCGGCCCGGCGCGAGCGTCAAGGCGAAGGACGTGCTCGCGTGGCTGAACTCGCCCGACTTCGCCCAGGCGCGCGCCGACGCGCGCAAGGCGCAGGCCGATCTCGCGATGAAACAGAAGGCGCTTGCGCGGGCGCGCGAGCTGACCGAACTCGGCGTACTCGCGCGCAAGGACCTCGAAGGCGCGCAGGCCGACCTCGGCCAGGCCCAGGCCGAACTCGATCGTGCGCAGAGCGTGCTGCGCAATCTCGATCCCACGGGCGACGGCGCACGCTATGCGCTGCGCGCGCCGATCGCCGGCATCGTCGTCGACCGCACGATCAATCCGGGCCAGGAAGTGCGGCCGGACGCGGCGAATCCGCTGTTCATCGTCACCGATCCGAACAAGCTCTGGGTTGCCTTCGAGCTGTCCGAACAAGACATGGGCAAGGTGCACAACGGGCAGAACATCCGCATCGACGTCGACGCGATCGACGGCGAGCACTTCGCCGGCCACATCATCTATGTCGGCGCGGCACTCGATCCGGCGACACGGCGCATCGCCGTGCGCGCCGAAGTCGACGCGCCCGATCCGCGCCTGAAGCCGGAAATGTTCGCGCGTGTCAGTCCGCTCGAAGACGACGCGCATAAAGAAGTCGCCGTGCCGAACGCGGCGCTGATCAGCCTCGGGCTGCATCACTATGTCTTCGTCGAAGAAGCACCCGGCACGCTCAAGCGCCGCGAAGTGCAGCTCGGCGTGATCGGCGAGCGCGTCGCCTACGTGAAGTCGGGTTTGAAAGCCGGCGAGCGCGTCGTTACGCGCGGCGCCGTGTTGCTCAACGCCGAACTGGGGCAGGCGGAATGAGCGCGCTCGCTTCCCTTCTCCCATCGGGAGAAGGTGCCCGCAGGGCGGATGAGGGAAGCACCTCTGCGCACCGGCGACGTTGCGTTTACCCGCAACGCCATGTCCTCATCCGGCGCTGTCGCGCCACCTTCTCCCGATGGGAGAAGGGGGGCAAGGCATGCTGAAAGCCCTCGTCGACTTCGCGATCAAGCAGCGCGTCTTCGTCGTCGCGATCACCTTCATGGTCGCGATCGCCGGCATCTACGCGTTCAGCGAACTGCCGGTGCAGGCCTTTCCGGACGTCCAGGACGTGCAGGTGCAGATCATCACCCTCGTGCCGGGGCAGGCGCCCGAGGAGGTCGAGCGTGCGGTGACCCTGCCGATCGAGCGCACCGAGTACGGCGTGCCGAAGCTGACCCAGCTGCGTTCGATCTCGATGACCGGTCTGTCGGTGGTCACGATGACCTTCGCCGATGGCACCGACGATTATTTCGCGCGCGCGCAGGTCATGGAGAAGCTCGCGCAGATCACCCTGCCGACGGGCATCCAGCCGCAGCTCGCGCCGCTGTCGACCGCGGTCGGCGAAATCTACCGCTACATCGTCGAGGCGCCGGCCGACATGTCGCGCGACGAAGTGCGCGCGATCCAGGACTGGACAATCGAACCCGCGCTGCGCCAAGTGCCCGGCGTCGCCGACATCAACGGCTTCGGCGGCGCGATCCGTGAATACCAAGTGCACGTGCATCCGGATCTGCTGCGCAAGTACAACCTTTCGCTGGAACAGGTCAGCGCGGCACTGCAGGCGAATTCGGTCAATACCGGCGGCGGCCTGCTCAAGCGCGGCGACGAGGATCTGGTCGTGCGCGCGATCGGCTTGTTCAACACGATCGACGACGTCGGCCGCGTGCCGGTCGCGGTGTTCGGCGGCCAGCCCGTGCTCGTGCGCGACATCGGCGAGGCGGTGATCGGCACGCAGATGCGCTACGGCATCGTCGGCTACAACAAGCAGGACGACGTGGTCGAAGGCATCGTCGTGATGACCAAGGGTGAGGACCCGGCCAAGGTGATCGCGGCGTTGAAGACGCGCATCGCCGATGTGCAGAAGCAATTGCCGACCGGGGTCAGCATCCTGCCGATCTACGACCGCACCGCCTTGGTCAACCACACGGTCGACACGGTGACCGAGAATCTTTGCGTCGGCGCCGCGCTGGTCATCGCGGTGCTGCTGGTGTTTCTGCGCAACTGGCGCGCGGCGCTGATCGTCGCGAGCGTGATTCCGCTGGCCCTGCTCACCGCGTTTCTGCTGATGCGCGTGCGCGGCATCGATGCGAATTTGATTTCGCTCGGTTCGGTCGATTTCGGCATCATGATCGACAGCGCCGTCGTGCTGGTCGAGGCGCTCATGGTGCGCCTCGCGTTCGACGCGGTGCGCGGCGCCGGGACGGCGGAGTCGCGCCTCGGCGTGCTCGAACAGACGGCGACCCAGCTCGGTTCGCCGATCCTGTTCTCGAAGGCGATCATCATCCTCGCCTTCCTGCCGATCTTCACCTTTCAGCGCGTTGAAGGAAAAATCTTCGCGCCGATGGCGCTGACCCTGACTTTCGCTCTCGCCGGCGCGGTGATTTTCACTTTGACCCTGGTGCCGGCGCTGTTGTCATGGGCGACGCGCAAGCCGGGCCTCGAAGAAAAACACAGTCCGTGGATGGAGCGCCTGCGCCTGCGCTACCGCACCGATCTCGGCCGCTGGGCGAAGCATCCCAAGCTCGTCATCGGTACGGCGATCGGCTTGCTCGTCGTCGCGCTCGCTCTGGCGCCGCTGCTCGGCAGCGAGTTCCTGCCCAAGCTCGACGAAGGCAATATCTGGCTCACGGTCGATCTGCCGCCGTCGACCGCGCTCGACAAGACCAAGGAAGTCGAGCGGCATGTGCGCAAGATTCTGCTCTCGTATCCCGAGGTAGCGCAGGTCATCACTCAGACCGGCCGCCCCGACGACGGCACCGATCCGAAGGGGCCGAACAATATCGAAATCATGGCCGACCTGAAACCGCGCGGCGAGTGGCGCTTTGCCGACAAGGAAGCGCTGATCCGCGACATGGAGAAGAAAATCCATGCGATGCCCGGCGTGCCGACGAATTTTTCGCAGTACATCGAGGACAACGTCGAAGAAGCCCTGTCCGGCGTGAAAGGCGAGATCGCGGTGAAAGTATCGGGACAAAGCCTCGACGTGCTGCAGGCGAAAGGCGAAGAGATCGCTGCCGTGCTGCGCCAGGTGCCCGGCTCGGCCGACGTCGAAGAAATCCAGATCGGCGGCCAGACCGAGCTCGACGTCGCGCTCGACCGCGGCGTGCTCTCGCGCTACGGCATCAACGTCAACGACGCGGCGACGACGGTCGCGACCGCGCTCGGCAGTGCCGTCGCCGGGAATTTCTACGAGGGCAATCGCATCTTCAACGTGACCCTGCGCCTGGACGCGCCGTTCCGCAACTCGGTCGAGAAAGTCTCGCAGTTGCCGGTGACGCTCCCCGGCGGTGCCGGCACCGTGCCGCTCGGCCAGCTCGCGCGCATCGAGGAGCGCCAGGGCGCGGCGAAGGTGCTGCGCGAGTCGGGCAGCCGTATCGTCGCGATCAAGGTCAACGTGCTTGGGCGCGACCAGGGCAGCTTCGTCACCGAAGCGATGCGGCGTGTCGCCGACGAAGTGAAACTGCCGAGCGGCTATCGCATCGCCTGGGGCGGCCAGTTCGAGAACCAGAAGCGCGCGACCGCGCGGCTCATGATCATCGTGCCGCTGTCCCTGGTCGGCATCTTCATTCTGTTGTTCTGGGCGTTCCGTTCGATCCGCAAGGCACTGCTGATTCTCGCGACCGTGCCGTTCACCCTGATCGGCGGTCTCGCCGGGCTGGCGCTGGCCGGACTGCATCTGTCGATCTCTGCGGCCGTCGGTTTCATCGCCGTGGCCGGCATTTCGGTGCAGAACGGCGTGATCATGGTCGAGCAGATCATCGCCTTGCGCGCCGAGGGCCGCGCGATGGAAGACGCCGTGCTCGAAGGTGCGGCGAGCCGCTTGCGGCCGATCCTGATGACCGCACTGATGGCCGGTCTCGGCCTGCTGCCGGCCGCGCTCTCGCACGGCATCGGCTCGGAAACGCAGCGCCCGTTCGCCGTCGTCATCGTCGGCGGCATCGTTTCGGCGACGGTGATCGCGTTGAATCTGTTGCCGCTGCTGTACGAGGCCGTGGTCGGCGACGAAGTCTGAGCACAGCGGCGCATCCGTTCCACAAAACCGCGCTGGATTGCAAGTCCCGGCGCTCTCTTACAATGCGCATCCCATCACCGAACAGACGAGCCTCGCTCCGCGCGCATGTCGAATATCGAACACAAGATCGCCCAGGAAATTGCCGCCAAGCCCGACCAAGTCGCCGCGGCCGTACAACTGCTCGATGAAGGCGCGACCGTGCCGTTCATCGCGCGCTATCGCAAGGAAGTGACCGGCGGTCTCGACGACACCCAACTGCGCATGCTCGAAGAGCGTCTGCGCTATCTGCGCGAACTCGAAGAGCGCCGCGGCGCAGTGCTCGCGAGCATCGCCGAGCAGAACAAGCTGACCGACGAATTGAAAGCGCAGATTCTCGAAGCCGACACCAAGGCGCGTCTTGAAGACCTGTATCTGCCGTACAAGCCGAAGCGCCGCACCAAGGCGCAGATCGCGCGCGACGCTGGCCTGCAGGCGCTGGCCGACGCGCTGCGCGGCAATCCAACGGAGGCGCCCGACGTGCTTGCCGCGGCGTATGTCGATGCGGAAAAGAACGTCGCCGACGTGAAGGCCGCGCTCGACGGCGCGCGCGCGATCGTGCTCGAAG
Source organism: Rudaea sp. 3F27F6 (assembly GCF_005503555.1). Lineage (GTDB taxonomy): Bacteria > Pseudomonadota > Gammaproteobacteria > Xanthomonadales > Rhodanobacteraceae > Rudaea. The sequence continues at coordinate 381,289 of NZ_SCNG01000004.1, read as the reverse complement.
AGATGAGCGAAGACGCCACGCTGATCGGCGAACTGCGCGAGTGGTTGTGGGGCCGCGGGCAGATCCGCGCCAAGGTCGTCGCCGGTAAGGAAGTCGAAGGCGTGAAGTACCGCGATTACTTCGATCATGCCGAGGGGCTCAAGGCGATTCCGTCGCATCGCCTGCTCGCGCTGTTCCGCGCGCGCAACGAAGGTTTCCTCGATTTAGACCTAGAACCCGGCACCGACGCCGAGCAGGGCCATGCCGAAGGCGAAGGCCGCATCGCTGTGCATTTCGACATCTCCGAGCGCGGCCGCCCCGCCGATGCCTGGCTGCGCGAGACCTGCCGCCAGCTCTGGCGCATCAAGCTGATGCTGCAGCTCACTCTCGACCTTTTCGGCCGTGCGCGCGAAGCGGCGGAGGATGAAGCGATCCGTGTGTTCGGCAGCAATCTCAAGGACCTGATGATGGCTGCGCCGGCCGGGCACAAGGTCGTGATGGGCCTCGATCCGGGCATCCGCACGGGCGTCAAGGTCGCCATCGTCGAGACCACGGGCAAGGTGCTCGGCACCGGCACGATCTTTCCGCACGAACCGCGCAATGAATGGGACAAGTCGATCGCCTATCTCGCCGCCGCGTGCAAGCAGTTCAACGTCGATTTGATTTCGATCGGCAACGGCACCGCCTCGCGCGAGACCGACAAGCTCGCCGGCGAATTGATGAAGAAGCATGCCGATCTGAAGCTCGCCAAGATCGTCGTGTCCGAGGCCGGCGCCTCGGTCTACTCGGCTTCGGAGACCGCGGCCAAGGAATTCCCCGAGATGGACGTGAGCCTGCGCGGCGCGGTGTCGATCGCGCGGCGTTTGCAGGACCCGCTCGCCGAACTGGTCAAGATCGAGCCGAAGGCGATCGGCGTCGGCCAGTATCAGCATGACGTCAACCAGGTGAAGCTGGCGCGCTCGCTCGACGCCGTCGTCGAGGACTGCGTCAACAGCGTCGGCGTCGACGTGAACACGGCCTCCGCCTCGCTGCTCTCTCGCGTCGCCGGCCTTTCGCCGAGCGTCGCCGAAAACGTGGTCAAGTATCGCGACGAGCACGGCGCGTTCCGCTCGCGCGCGGCGATTAAGAAAGTGCCGCGGCTCGGCGACAAGGCTTTCGAGCAGTGCGCCGGCTTCCTGCGCGTGACCAACGGTGACAATCCGCTCGATGCGTCGAGCGTGCATCCGGAAGCCTATCCGGTCGTCGAACGCATCCTCGGCGAGTCGACGCGCGAGATGAAGCAGGTGATCGGCGACATCGCCTTCCTGCGCGCGCTCAAGGCGGAAAAGTATACCGACGAGAAATTCGGCTTGCCGACCGTGCGCGACATCTTGAAGGAACTGGAAAAGCCCGGCCGCGATCCGCGTCCGGCGTTCCATATGCCCGAGTTCGCCGACGGCATCGAGGACATGAGGGATCTGAAGCCCGGCATGGTCCTCGAAGGCCGCGTATCCAACGTCGCCGCGTTCGGCGCTTTCGTCGATATCGGCGTGCACCAGGACGGTCTCGTCCACATCTCGGCGCTGTCGACCAAGTTCGTCAAAGATCCGCGCGAAGCGGTGAAGGCTGGCGACATCGTCAAGGTCAAGGTGCTCGAGGTCGATCTGCCGCGCAAGCGCATTGCGTTGACGATGCGGCTCGACGATCCGATCGGCGAAGCGCGCACGTCGATGCGCGACGGTGCCGCTTCGCGTGATCCACGCGGAGCCAAGCCAATGCCGGGCAATCGCGGCGGCTTGGCCAAGCCCGCTGCCGCAGCACCGGCGAATAATGCGTTCGCCGACGCTTTTGCGAAAGCGCGTCGAAGTTAAAGAGTCCGGGCCGGACCTGCAAACCGAATCCAAGACCGCGCGGGAGGCAATCCGCGCGGTGAATCGCATCGATTGTTACCCGACTGGCATGCAGATTGCTGTGTGTTTTGGTGCGGGTGTGGGCGATTTTCGCAACGGCATAGAAGCACGATCGGGGCGCGGGTTGAACTGCTTGCGTTGCGTCGGTGCGCCCGCTCTTCCGCGATGAAGAACTTTGTCGCTCAACTGAGGAATTTTCGATATGAAAACGGTCTTTCGCAAAACTTCGCTGCTATTCGGTCTGCTCTTTTCCGCCTCGATTTTCGCCGCACCTCATTTCACCGATATCGTCGTCTCGGACAGCAAAGACGGCGACGCCGTCGAAACCTTTGCTCCGAGCACGACGAAAATCTTCGTGCACGCCGGCATGGCGGAGATCGAGAAAGGCGCGAAAATGACCGGCGCGTGGATCGCGGTCGACACGCACGGAGCAGCCCCGCCGAACTACAAGATCGACAGCGCCGACCTCACGGCCGACGGCGTCGTCAACACGGCGACTTTCAGCCTGTCCAAGCCGAACAACGGCTGGCCGGTCGGCAAATATCGCGTCGAACTCTCCGTTGATGGAAAGGTCGTGGGCAAGGCGTCTTTCGCGATCGAAGCCGACCAGTAGGCTTCGATATCCGTCGTCGCCACGACGCTGTGCGACGACATATTAGAGGTGGCTTCCGGCCGTTGTCTCTGGCAGTGGTCGATGGGCAATAAGCAATGAAAAAGGGCGCCACGAAAGGCGCCCTTTTTTATCATCCGATGGGATGCAAGTGCATCCGTTACGGAATCAGTGCTTCTTCTTCCCTGGGGCCGGCTTGGCCTTTTCGTCGGTCTGCGCACCGGTCTGCGGCTTCGGCGCATGGCCCTGGGCGACGTCGAGCGCAGCGGCGGCATGCGCCTGCATCGCCTTCGCATCGGCGTCGGAGACGTCGGAGGTCTGGCCGTTGGCGTCCTTCTCGTGAATCACGAGGCTGCCGTCGTCGCCCCAGCCTACCTTGGTCGTCGCCAGCACCGTTCTGGAACCGACCGGCGAGGTCTCGCGCACGATCACCCACGGCTTGTCGTCCTTGTAGGCGATCTTGTAAGTCGTGCGGCCGCTGTCGTCGTAGGCATCGGTGACTTCGCGTACGAACTTGACCTTGCCGTTCGAGGTGAACGCGTCCCAGGCCGTACCGAAGTTGTCGTTCGAGTACTTGCCGCTGATCTGCTTGAGATTGCCGGTCTGCGCCGCGGCCTTCTTGTATTCTTCGAACAGCTTCTCGGCCGGGGTCGGCTCGGGCGCGAGGATCACTTCGGCCGTGGCCGGGTTCTTGTTGGTCAGCACCGGATGCTGCAGCACCTGCAGGAAGCGGCGGTCGCCGTCGGTCAGGATCGCTTCGACCGCGTAGGTGCGCTTCGGGTCGACCTTGTTCGTGTCGATCGGCAGGTTGAACGACAGCGGCAGCTGCTTCGCGTTCGGAATCGTCGATTGGGCGAGGACGATTTCGGGCTGGGCGACGTCTACCACTTTGATGTCGACCTTGGCCGCATCGCTGAGCTCGCGCGGTTCGCGCAGGGTGATCGTGCCGGTCACCGCGTTCGCGATCGGCGCGACGGCGGGGGCGGACGGGGGCGGTGGTGCGGACGAGCCGCATGCGGCGAGCAGCGCCGCGGAAAGTACGGTGGTCGCGAGAAGAATTCGCATGGCTAGGCTCCTTGGGAAGTCTGAAAATGAAACGTGCATCACCCTATTCGTGCAGCAACCGCCAGCGCTTGCGAAAAATTCCGCGATGGAGTTTTTCAGACCGTCCGTGGATCGTGCCGACATCCGCCCACAATGGATTCCAGTCGATTCTAGCCCCCCGAGTTCGCGCTGCCCAGAGCGCCCGCCGGTTCGAGCCGGAATGGCTCGACCCGTAAATGTCGGGTAACCAAAATTTACGACCATGAAGAATACTTCACAAAATTGACATCGAAGTTAGCGGATTGTTATGGTCGGTGTACGAGTGCTGGTGCGCCTCGTGCGTGAGCACAAGCGCGAAGAAAGTCGCAGATTTATCGGGGCCTAGTCCCCTCGCTCATCGCAGCGGTCCGCGAATCAACCACATCTCAACTCAATGGCCGGGCCGGCAAGATAAAGGCCTGGGTGGGCATTTTTTGGTCGGGGAAAAACCAATGAAGCAACGCTTACTCGTCTCTTCCATCATCATGGGCTTGTGCGCGACCCTGTCGGTCGGCACCGCCATCGCGCAGCAGAGCAGCGGCGACGCCTCGCAGGACGGCAAGAAAAAAGAAGCCACCGAGCTGCAGGGCGTCGTCGTCACGGGCTCGCTGATTCCGCGCGCACAGATCGAAACGGCTTCGCCGACGGTGACGATCACCGCCGACACCATGAAGCGCGAAGGTTTCAAGAACGTCTACGACGCGCTGCGCTCGCTGCCGGTGGCCACCGGCTCGATCGCCGACAGCCAGTTCACCTCCGGTTTCACCCCCGGAGCCGGCACGGTCAGCCTGCTCGGTCTCGATCCGAGCTTCACCCTGGTCCTGATGAACGGCCGGCCGATGGCCGATTTCCCGTTCCTTTACAACAACCAGTCGAACTTCGTCGACTTGGCCTCGGTGCCGGCGATGATCGTCGACCACATCGACATTCTGCCGGGCAACCAGTCCGCGATTTACGGTTCGGCGGCGATCGCCGGCGTCATCAACATCGTGACCAAGCAGAAGATGGACGGTGTCACGCTCGACTACCGCGTCGGCGGCTATAGCGACGGCGGCGGTTCGAGCCAGCGCGTGCAGATCGGCGGTGGCTCCAGCTTCGGCAAGCTCGACGTGCTCTGGGCGCTGCAGGCGGAGAACCAGGAACCGATCTTCTATCGCCAGCGTTCGTACACGGACAGCAATGCGGACAATCCGACCTTGAACGGCGCGACACCGATTGCTTCGCGTGACCGCGTCCTGATCGATGCGTCCAATAAGTACGTCGATCCGGGTTCGGCGGCCTGCGGCAAAATCGCTGGGCTGTTCCATGGCACGATGAAGTACTCGTCGCGAGCCAACTTCGGCAACTACTGCGGCAGCATCTACGATTCGTCCGATGGCACGATGATGAACGGGCAGAAGATGCTTTCGGGCTACTTGAGCCTGAAGTATCAGCTCAACGACACGACCCAGATCTACGGCGACGGCACCTTCAACACGATGAAGGTGACCTATCTGTCGGGCGGCGGCTACAACGAGTTCTTCGGCTCAGGCTCGGCCGTGGGCCCGTTCTACGACCGCGACAGCGGCAAGGTGCTGACCAACGCGCAGTACGTGATCGCTCCTGAAGAAGTGCGCGGCGCCAACGACGCCAAGCTGATCGAGCACAACTACATCGTCAACTTCGGCGTGCGCGGCACGCTCGGCGATTCCAACTGGAACTACGACGCTTACTTCCATCGCTCGCAGAGCAAGGTCGACTCCAAACAGCGCCGTATGCTGACGGACAACGCGATCGACTGGTTCCTCGGTCCGCAGGACGGTACCTTCAACTACAAAGGCCGTGACCTGCCGGCATTCCACATCAATCAGACCGGCCATTTCTGGAATGCGATGACGCCCGCGGACTACATGGGCATCTCGGACGATGTGCGCAGCAACTCGAAGACCTACACGCAGAACCTCAACCTGACGGTCACGAATACCGATCTGTTCGCCCTGCCTGCCGGTTCGGTCGGTTTCGCCGGCGTGCTTGAGGGCGGCAATCAGTTGTGGGACAACCCGGTCGATCCGCGCGTGACCAACGGCGATTTCTACAACATCGGCGGCAACAGCGGGCACGGCAAGCGCGATCGCCAGGCCGTGGCGCTGGAGCTCACCGTGCCGATCACGAGCATGCTGACGGCCGACCTGGCCACGCGCTGGGACCGCTACAAAGCGGCCGGCTCCAGCCAGGGCAAGGTGACCTACAAGCTGGGTCTGGAATTCCGTCCGTTCGAGACTCTGTTGATCCGCGGCAACTACGGCACCGCGTTCCGCGCGCCGGACATGGGCTACATCTTCTCGAACGGCAGCACGAGCTTCTCCTCGGCCGCGGTCGACTACTACAACTGCCGTGTGCAGCAGGGTGATCACTACAACGAGGACACCTGTCCGCAGCAGCAGCTCAAGATCAACTCGACCGGCAGCAAGAACCTCAAGTACATCACGGCCAAGTCATTCGGCTACGGCTTCGTCTGGTCGCCGACGCCGGATTTGAACGTCAAGGCGGACTACTACCACGTCAAGATTTCCAACGAGGTGGCGAGCTACAGCTACGCGCGAATTCTGCAGAACGAAGCGGACTGCCGCTTGGGCAAGACGGTCAGCGGCGTCGCCGTCGACATCAATTCGCCGACGTGCCAGGCGTTCCTCGGCCAGGTCAACAGAAATCCGGCGGACGACCCGTTCGCGCCGGGTGCGTTGAACAGTGTCCAGACTTACCCGATCAACGTCGCCAGCGAAATGGTGTCGGGCGTCCTGTTGAATGCCACGTACCGCTTCGACGTCGGCCGCTTCGGCAACGTCATCCTCGGCGCCGACTACAACACGACACTCAAGCACACGCAGCGCACGTTCCCGGGCGACCCGGAAACGGACTACCTGCGCCTCAATCTGTGGGGCCTCTACGGGACGCAGTTCAAGCAGATTTTCACGGCGAACGCGACCTGGAACATCGATTCCTGGAGTGCGACGGTACGTGGGCAGCGCTATGGCAAGACCTGGAGCGCGGACGGCTCGCACACGGTCGGCCCGTGGATCCTGTACAACGCTTCGGTGCAGTACAACTTCACCGACGACGCGTCGATGACCTTGATCAGCAACAACATCTTCAATTCGCGGCCGCCGTTCGACCGCTCGAACTCGCGCTTCCCGTACTACGATGTGTTCTTCTACAACGGGCTCGGCCGTTCGGTGATGCTGGAAATGAACGTCCACTTCGGCGGCGCCAAGAAGTAAGTCGGACAAACTTCGCTGAAAAAGCCAAGGGCTGGTCTTCGGACCAGCCCTTTTTTATTGCCCGCCACAACACTTGATTACATATTGCAAGTGCGAAAAGGGCGGTCCGACGGGGTGCAAAACGAAGATTTCGCCATGCATTCAGCAAATTGACAGGTACGTTAATCTTTTGTTATGGTCGCTTTACAGATGTGGAGCTGCCTCATGCCAGGCATGGGGTACGGATCAGCTGAGGGGCGATCCGGGGAGAGCGTTGCACTCTGAAGTTGCAGAGCGGCCTGTCTCGCGAAATTCCACATCCATGCAGTCGATCGGGCGGGTCCGATAACAGCCCGGTTTCCGTATCACTTCAGGTTGGGGAAAAACATGAAGCAACGTCTACTTGTCTCGTCCATTGTCATGGGCCTGTATGCAACCCTGTCGATCGGTAGCGCCTGGGCGCAAAGCACCGGTGACCAGTCGCAGGAGAAGAAGAAAGATACGACCGAGCTGCAAGGCGTCACGGTCACCGGCTCGCTGATTCCGCGCGCGCAGATCGAAACGGCGTCGCCGACGATCACGATCACGAGCGAAGAAATGAAGCGCGAAGGATTCAAGAACGTCTACGACGCTCTGCGCGCCATGCCTCTTGCAAACGGCAATGTCCAGGACAGCCAGAACACCCAGGGTTTTACCCCTGGAGCGAGCACGATCAGCTTGCTCGGTCTCGATCCGAGCTTCACGCTCGTGCTGATGAACGGCCGCCCGATGGCCGATTTCCCCTTCTTGTACAACAGCACGAGCAACTTCGTCGATCTGACGACGGTCCCGATGATGATCGTCGACCACATCGACATTCTGCCGGGCAACCAGTCCGCGATCTACGGCTCGGCGGCCATTGCCGGCGTCGTCAACATCGTGCTCAAGCAAAAGATGGAGGGTGTCACCCTCAATTTTCGTACGGGAGGCTTTACCGACGGCGGCGGCGCTTCGCAGCGCCTGCAAATCGGTGGAGGCAACAGTTGGGGCAAGCTAGATGCTCTGTGGGCGCTCGAATTCACCAAGCAGAATCCGATCTATTACCGCCAACGCGGCTACACCGACAGCGCAGCCGACAACCCGACGCTCAACGGCGCTGCGCCGATTGCGAGCCGCGATCGCGTGGCGCGCGATGCGCTGACCAACAAGTACGTGGATCCGGGATCGTCGACGTGCTCCGCCATCTCCTACCTGTTTCACGGCACGCTCTCGTACAGCAATCGGCCGAATTTCGGCACCTACTGCGGCACGATTTACGATCTTTCGGATGGAACCATCCTTCCCGATCAAAAGATCGTCAACGGGTATCTGAGCCTCAAGTACCAAATTAATGACAACGCGCAGGTATATGCCGACGGTCTGCTGAACTACACGAAGATCAGCTATCACACCGGCGGCAGCTACTCGGAATTCTGGAATTCTTCGGGAGCGCTTTACGATCGAGATTCCGGGCACCTGCTGAATCTCCTTCAGTACATTCTCGCTCCGGAAGAAGTGAAAGGCGCCAACGACGGCAAATACTTCGAACATAGCTACATCGTGAACTTCGGCGTGCGCGGCAATCTGGGTGATTCCGGTTGGAACTACGATGCCTATTACCATCGTTCGCAGGACGACACGAACTCGAAGCGCCGCCGCTTCCTGACCGGCCCGGTGAACGCCTGGTTCCTCGGGGCTCAGGACGGCGTCTACAACTACAAAGGAAACAACTACCCCGCCTACCACATTTCGCAGACAGGGCATTTTTGGGGGGCGATGACGCCGGACCAGTACAACGCCCTCTCCGGCGTGGTGCAAAGCGACTCGGAAACGTATACGCAGAACGTAAACCTGACGGTCACCAACACCGATTTGTTTCAGTTGCCGGCCGGTTCCGTGGGTTTTGCGGGTGTGGTCGAGGCGGGTGATCAGCTTTGGGACAATCCGGTCGATCCGCGCGTCACCGCCGGGCAGTTCTACAACCTCGGCGGCACCAGCGGACACGGCACGCGCGATCGGCAGGCCGTGGCGGGCGAGTTCACCGTGCCGATCTTCAGCATGTTGACCGCCGACCTCGCCACGCGTTGGGATCGATACAGTGCTGCGGGTTCGAGCCAGAGCAAGGTCACCTACAAGCTCGGCCTTGAGTTCCGGCCGTTCGAAAGCCTGCTCATCCGTGGCAACTACGGTACCGCGTTCCGCGCGCCGGATATGGGATACATCTTTTCCAAGGGCAGTTCGTTCTTTACCAGCGTCACGGACTACTACAACTGCCGCGTTGCGCAAGGCGACCATTACACAAACTGCAATACGCCGTACAACTCGGTACAGATCAACGGTCGCTCCACCGGCAATAAAGACCTGCAGTACATCACGGCGAAATCGTTCGGATACGGCATCGTCTGGTCACCATCGTCGAACTTCACGGTGAAGACCGACTACTACCACATCAAAATCTCGAACGAAGTCTCCAACTACAGCATCGATACCATTCTGCAGAAAGAAGCGGATTGCCGCCTCGGGCATACGCGAGGCGGTACGCCGGTCGACGGCACCTCGCCAGCCTGTCAGCAGTACATTGCGCAGGTGACGAGAAACCCGCCCGATGCGCTCATCAGCCCGAATGCCTTGAACACCGTTTCCACCGTGCCGATCAATATCGCCAGCGAAATGGTGTCCGGCATCGTGCTGAACGCGTCGTACAAGTGGGAGGCGGGCCGTTTCGGCGACTTTACCTTCAGCGCCAACTACAACGATACGTTGAAGCACACCTATCGTCAGTTCCCCAACGATCCCGACACCGACCTGCTGCACATCACGGACTACTACAACCAGTTCAAGCAAATTTTTGCGGGATCCGTTGCTTGGGAAATCGGTCCGTGGAGTGCCGTCGTTCGCGGGACGCGCTACGGAAAGACCTGGCGCTACGACGGAAGCGGTACGGTTGCTCCCTGGATGGTCTACAACGCATCGGTGCAGTACAACTTCAGCGACGATGCCTCGATGACGCTCACCGGGAACAACATCTTCAATTCACGCCCGCCATACGATGCGACCTACTCCGCATTCCCGTTCTATAACATCTACAACTACAACGCGTTCGGCAGGCTGGTCATGCTCGAAATGAACGTCCACTTTGGTGGCGGAAAGAAGTAAATTCTGGATGTGACTTAATGAGAGAAGGGCCGGCACTATGTCGGCCCTTTTTTATTCTCATGAAGAATATTACGAGACAGAAGCTATCGATTTAATTATCGTTGCGCGCATTGTGCCAGCGTGGCCACTCACAACTTGACCGATAAAGATCAAAGAGAGCAAAGTTGGGCCGCTGCCGCTCTGGCGGCATCAATTCCAGCCAGGTTAGTTAATCAACAGGAAGCACAGCTATGAGAAATATGGTTTGCTTGAGGTTGATCTGCGCTTTGGTCTTCTTCGCCGGAATTTTTCCGAGCCCGGCTAACGCGACGTTCCCGGGGTCAGGAGGGTGCTACAGCTATTACTGGACTTTTACTTGGTCGTGCGGAGCGGTGTCACATGCAACGACCAATGATCCAGTCATGCCTGTCGTAAACAATCCTTGCGGAGGCGGTGACAATTGGACTGGCCAGGGCGGCCAAATGGTGTCCGCCACCTGGGAAAAGACTCTCAGCGCTGCCGCCTGCTGAGCATCCCGTCAGAGCGAAACGGTCAATTGGCACCCTTGGCGCGTGATGGCAAGCTCGTAGCGATGCGCTCACCGAGCGCATCGTAGTCGCCGTCATAGTGATGCCCACCGGGTAACGAAACATCCTGGACGTTCGGCTTGCCGGCAAGCTCGGCGCAGAAACTGTCGGTGCCTTCTTCTGCGCCGTGAACGCAGATCACCGGCACCTTCGTATTCGCAATTTCGGGCGCGATTGGGATGGCGCCCTCGTGGTGTGTGGAGCCGAACCAGTCGCCGACGTGGATCTCGAATACGGCCTCCGCATCGGGTGAAATCAGTACCTGCGCGGCGATGCGCGCACGCGCGGCGTCAGGCACGCGGTTGACGACGACCGGCGCGAGGCTTGCGCCGAACGAATAGCCGATCATGACGAAATCCGCCTGCGGATGTTCGTTGCCGTAGTGGCCGATGATGCGTGTGACTGCGTCCGCGGCTTCGGCAGGCGTGCGCGTCTGCCAGAAGAACTTCAGTGTATTCAGGCCGACGACGGCGATGCCGCGTTTGCTCAACTGGTCGGCGACGGCGATATCGAGTCCCGCCCAGCCGCCGTCGCCGGTCAAGATGATCGCAACGCGTTCTGCGAAAGCGCCTTGCGCGGGAACTTCGACCAGCGGCAAGTCGGCAATGTCGCTCGGTAGCGGCTTCGCAGCCGTGGACGGCGCAGTCAGCCAAGAGACTGCCCGATTCAATCGGGCACCGGCATCTTCGTCTTGATTCGAGCGCAGCCAGAGCGCGGCAGTCAGCGATTTCCAAGCGTTTTCGAGCAGCGTGAGCACGCCGTCCGCGCGCGCTCCGTCGGCAAACGGTAGCGGCAGCCAGCGATTCGGCAGCGTCCCCACCGGTGCGATGCGATAGAGACCCTTGCCATCCGGCGTAGACATCTCGCCCGCATCGCCTTTGCAAAACGGTTTCGGGAAGCGCTGGCCGAAGTCCCAGCCCAGGGTGACGAGTCCGCTGAACGTGCCTTTCGGCGCCTGCGCATCGACTGCGTAAGCGAAAGCGGCGCCCGCGCCGTCGCCAACCAGAAGCGGATAAGTAAAATTCTTTACTTTTTGATTTTTCTGCATCCAGTCGCTCATCTCCTGGATGTGTGCGGACGGGAAATGACAGGCATCGTTCTTGATCGACAGCATTTCCTTCAGATAGGCGGGATAGTCGATGCCGAAGACGAGAGCGCCGTCGTTCCCTAATGCGTTGGCCAGCGACTCGGCGCGCGCATTCCAGCCGTCCTTGTCGGATACGAGGATGACCGTGCGTTTTGGCTCGCCGGCCGGCGTCGCTACGTGGACATCGCCGAACAAACCGTAGTGGACCGGTGCGGTGGCGGAAAGTACAAGACTCGGGGCGAATAGCAATGCCGCGGCGATCAGCCGGCCGGCTGTCGGCTTTCGCTTGCTGGAGCGGCTCATTCGACTAACCATGTCGCCTTACGCTCGCGCCTCGGCCATCAGCGCCTCGATTTCATCGGGATCGTTCGGCACACTCGACGTGAGGATTTCCGGCTCGCCGCGCGTCACCACGACGTCGTCCTCGATGCGAATGCCGATACCGCGCCATTTTGCATCCACGCCCTTTGCGTCGGGCGCGATGTAGATGCCCGGCTCGACCGTGACGACCATGCCCGGTTCGAGTTCGCGATACTCGCCGTCGATACGGTAGTCGCCGACGTCGTGCACGTCGAGGCCGAGCCAATGCCCGGTCTTGTGCATGTAGAAGCGCCGGTATGCGCCCTCTTCGATGTTCTTCTGCACGCTGCCCTTGAGCAGGCCGAGTTTGATCAATCCTGCCGTGATGACGCGCACCGCGGCATCGTGGTAGGCGATGAAGGGCCGCCCGGGCCGCACCTCGGCGATCGCCGCACGCTGGGCGGCCAGCACGATGTCGTAAAGCGCACGCTGCGCCGCACTGAACTTGCCGTTGATCGGGAACGTGCGCGTGATGTCCGAGGCGTAGCAGTCGACTTCCGCGCCGGCATCGATCAGCAGCAGGTCGCCGTCCTTGAGTGGCGCATTGTTCGCCCGATAGTGCAGCACGCAGCCGTTCGCGCCGCCGGCGACGATCGGCTCGTAGCTCGGCACGGCGCCCTGTTTGCGGAAGGCGTGCAGCAGTTCGGCTTCGATCTCGTGCTCGTTCATGCCGGCGCACACCGTGCGCATGGCGCGCGCATGTGCGTCGGCGGCGATCTTCGCCGCGCGTCGCATCACGCGCAGTTCGCTACGCGTCTTGTACAGGCGCAGATCGTGGAGAACATGACCGAGCGCGACGAACTCGTGCGGCGCGCGCACGCCGCGGCGGACCGCCTCGCGCGCGCGGTTGACCCAGCCGATCAGCTTGGTGTCGAACTCGACGTCGCGGCCGAAGTGGTAGTAGACGCGCGTGCGGCCTTCGATCATGCCGGGCAGGATGTCGTCGATGTCGCCGATCGGAAAAGCATCGTCCATGCCGTAGTCGGCGACCGCACCCTCGGCACCGGCGCGAGCGCCGTCCCAGGCTTCGCGCTCCGGATCGCGCTCGCGGCAGAACAGGATCTGCTCGCCGTGCTCGCGGCCCGGAATCAGGGCGAGCACGGCCTCGGGTTCGCCGAAGCCGGTGAGATAGTGGAAGTCGCTGTCCTGCCGGTAGGGATAATGCGAATCGTTGTTGCGTACGCGCTCGGGAGCGGCCGGTACGATGCAGATCGCCTCATCGCCGACGATGCGCATCAGCTGTTTGCGGCGGCGGGCGTACTCTTTCTGCTCGATCATGGACAAGGCGGAAGTCGGGAATCGGAAATGGGGAATCGGTCGAAAACACGCACTGACCAGACCGCATTCCTTGCCGTCGATGATTCACCATGTCCCATTCTCGGCTCTCGGCTTTCAGTGCAGGGTCGCGCCGGACTGCGGCGCCGCATGCAGCTCGGCATGCAGCAGCAGCGCGCCGACGCGGATGAATTCGATCATTTCGGCGAGCGCCGCTTCGTCGTCTTCATTGCCGGCGTGCTCGAAATGGGTTGCGGCGATCGTGTCGAAATCGGCGAGGATTTCGCGCGCGTCGCGCGACAGCGTGCCGTCGTGTCCGGCGCCAGCGAGGCCGAAGCCGCCGAGAAATCCGCGGCACCATTCGACCAGAGCTTCGGCGCGTGCGTCGATCGGTGTTTCGGGGCCCGGCAGCAGCGGCTCGAAGCCAAGCTCCGGATCGGCAAGCCAGGTCGCACAGTCGCGATAGAGCTGTTCGAGCAGGGGCGGGGGCAACGCTTTGGCCGCGTCTTCGTCCTGGCTCAGTTCGAGCGCGTCGAACCAATGCCGCGCGTCGGCGCTGCCGCCGCCGCAGAGATAGCCGGCCAATGAGCCGTGCAGGTCGGCCGCACCCACGCCGGCCTGCGCGCGGACAAGCGCATCGCCGAGTTCGCTATAGCTGATCGCCGTGGTCGACACCGTTTGCCCGAGTTGCCGGATAGCCTGCGCATTGTAGCAGTGCGTCGCCGTCGCCGGCCCATCGTAAGCGTCGGCTTTGAGCGCGTTGACCGTATCCGGTTGCTTGCATATAGTGCGGGCATGCCGGAGTCGCCCAACCTCGTCAACGAGTTCGCCGAAATAAGCGGGCGGCTGGATCGTTTGATCGAACTCGTGCATCGGCTGACCGAGGAAAACCGCAGCCTGCGCGTGAGCCAGGAACAGCTCAACGTCGAGCGAGCGAACCTCTTGGCGAAGAATGAACAGGCGCGTTCGCGCGTCGAGGCGATGATCGTGCGTCTGCGTTCGCTGGAGAGCAATGCATGAGCGAGGCGACGCCCGTGGCAGTCAGCATTCTCGACCGCGAATTTCTCATCGGCTGCACGCCGGAGGAACGGCCCGGCCTCATCGCCGCCGCGGCTTATCTCGACGGCAAGATGCGCGAGGTGCGTGGCAATACGCGCACGCAAGGGCTCGATCGCGTCGCCGTGATGGCCGCGCTCAACATCGCGCACGAGCTGATGCAGAGCAAGCAGCGCGCTGATATCGACGGCGGAAGTTTGGCGCAGCAATTGCAGACGCTGCGCGGCAAACTCGACAGCGTCCTTGCTGCGCACGTAAAATAGCCCGGCGTCCCCTGCGGTGTGCGACAGCGCATCCAAACATATCGCCTTGGTCCTATAAACGACCCCGGGAAGGCGGTGCGAAAGTCCGTGTGCATGTCCGCCGTGTGCGGAAAGCCTGACGACGAGCGAGCCCTCCCACCTGATCTTCGGATCAAGGTCGTTTGATGTGCATCGGCATCGCGGAGGACGTACTTTGTTTTTGCGCTCATCCGAAGCGCGCAAATCAAAAGGCAGCCGTTTCCGGCCGTACTTTTCGACACGAGCTTTTCCGCGCGCCTTGCGCGTGACGGGCCGCCTGCTTAACTTAGGGCTCATGCCTGCCTCGACGATGGATACTTCGAGTTTCGACGCGCACGCCGCCTTGCGTGCGCAGATGCGCGAGCGTCGCACCAAGCTGAGCGCGGCCGAGCGCATCGCCGCGGCCAACGGCGTGGCGGCCAGTCTCGAGCAGCTTCCTGAATTTCTCGTCGATCGGCGCGTCGCCGGCTATTGGGCCGTCGGCGGCGAGTTGCCGCTGCATGCCGCAGTGGCGCGGCTCAATGCGCGCGGGCAGCAGTACTGTCTGCCGATCGTCGGCAAGGACCGCGGCCTGCGTTTCGCGCCGCTGATCAAGAACGCCGAACTGCGGCCGAATCGCTATGGAATTCCCGAGCCCGAACACACCGAATCCGATCTGCTGACCGCGCAGGAAATCGATCTCGTGCTCGTACCGCTGACCGCGTTCGATCGTTCCGGCCGGCGCGTCGGTATGGGGGGCGGTTACTACGATCGCAGCTTCGCGTTTCTGCATGGCGCGCCGCGCCCGGCGCAACCGCTGCTGGTCGGAATCGGCTACTCTTTCCAGGAAGTCGATGCGCTCGCTGCGCGAGAGTGGGATGTTGCGCTCGACTTCATCGCGACCGACAAAGAACTGATCGACTGCACGCCGCCGGAGACGCGCCCATGAACTATTGGTTGATGAAGTCCGAGCCCGACGAATTCTCGATCGACGACTTGAAGGCGCGCAAGACCGAACCTTGGAGCGGAGTGCGCAACTACCAAGCGCGCAATCATCTGCGCGCGATGAAGAAAGGCGACCAGGTGTTGTTCTATCACTCGAGCTGCGAGGTGCCCGGCGTCGTCGGCATTGCGACGGTCGACACGGAAGCGCATCCCGATCCGACCCAATTCGATCCGAAGAGCGACTATTTCGATGCGAAGTCCTCCCGCGCCGAACCGCGCTGGTCGCTGGTCGACGTCAAATTCAAGCGCAAGCTCAAGCGTACGATCACGCTGACCGAGCTGAAAGACCGCACCGAGTTGAAGGATTTCGCCCTGGTCCAGCGCGGCAACCGCCTGTCGGTGCTGGCGGTGAGCGAAGCGCAGTGGGATTTCATTTTGTCTCTGGAATAACGATGAGTCCGCAGGAACAGCAGAAGCGCCTCGCTGCGCAGGCCGCCATCAAATTTGTCGACGACGGCAGTATCGTCGGCGTCGGCACGGGTTCGACGGTGATGCACTTCATCGACGAGCTCGGCAAGATCCGCGAGCGCATCAAGGCGGCGGTGTCGAGTTCCGAAAGATCGACCGAGGCGCTCAAGGCGCTCGGCATCGATGTGATCGATCTGAATGCCGCGGGCGAACTCGGCGTGTACATCGACGGCGCCGACGAGTGCGATCCGCAAAAAAATCTGATCAAGGGTGGCGGTGCGGCGCTGACGCGCGAGAAAATCGTCGCGGCCGCATCGAAGAAATTCGTCTGCATGATCGATGCGTCCAAGCGTGTCGACGTGCTCGGCAAGTTTCCGCTGCCGGTCGAGGTGATTCCGATGGCGCGCAGCTACGTCGCGCGCGAACTCGTCAAGCTCGGCGGCCAGCCGCTATGGCGCGACGGCGTGGTCACCGACAACGGCAATGTGATTCTCGACGTGCACAACCTGCGTATCGTCGATCCGCCTGCGCTCGAAGCCGAGATCAATCAGATCGTCGGGGTGGTCTGCGTCGGTCTGTTCGCACGGCGTCGTGCCGACGTCGTGCTGATCGGCGGCGATCGGATGCCATGAGGATATTCAGTCTTCTCCTCGCCGCGGTTGCGCCGATCGCACTGGCTGCAGCCGCACCGGCGGCGGCGCCGGCGGAGATTCCGGTCTACTCCTACGAAGTCGTCAACATCTATCCGCACGATCGCGGCGCCTTTACCGAGGGGCTGCTGTTTCGCGACGGCTATCTCTACGAGAGCACCGGCATGAACGGCGCTTCGTCGATCCGCAAGGTCGAGCTGAAGACCGGCCGCGTGTTGCAGCAGCGCGACCTGCCGAGCGCCGTATTCGGCGAGGGCATCGTTGATTGGAAGAACGAGCTCGTCGCCGTGACCTGGCGCACGCAGGAAGGCTACGTCTTCGATCTCGCCACGTTCGATTTCAAGAAGAAGTTCAACTACCCAGGCGAAGGCTGGGGCATGACGCGCAACGACAAGAACCTGTTGCTCAGCGACGGCAGTTCGACGATCCGCGTGCTCGATCCGCTAACCCTGAAACAGACCGGCGCGATCAACGTCACCGTACAGGGGCGGCCGGTCGATCAGCTCAACGAACTCGAATGGGTCAAGGGCCAGATCTACGCGAACGTGTGGCAGACCAACCGCATTGCGCGCATCGATCCGGCGACGGGCAAGGTCGCGGCGTGGATCGATCTTTCGGGGCTGCTCTCGCGCAGCGATCGCGACACAGCCGGCGTCGACGTGCTCAACGGCATCGCCTACGACGCCAAGACCGACCGTCTCTTCGTCACCGGCAAGTATTGGCCGAACCTGTTCGAGATCAAACTGGTCGCGCCCGCTGCGGCGAAATAGCCGCGACATCGTTTGCGGCTTCGCTGCGCTCACGCAACTCCCGTCCTGGAAGCTCGCTCCGCGACTCGTCTTCGAAGCGGTAGTAACCGTCTTCGCCGAGCGCATGCCAGCAATCCAGCCCCGCACGATACGGCACGAGCCGGCATGGCGGTCCGCCTGCGCGGTAAAGCATTTCGTCGGTCATCGGCACGAATTGGCGCATTGCAATCATCCTTCTGCAGCCTTATTTCCGATTGCAGTAGAACAAGGCCGGGTGGAGCGGGCGTGACAGCGTTCTGGCATTTCGCTGACGCGATGGCGTTGGCGATCGCCTCGGCGCAAGCGCCGGAATCGGCCTTCCGCGGCGGCGCTTTTCGACTGCGGAAACGGTTAGCACAAATTCAATATGTTTCGCGTAATATCGGGCAAAGCTCCCGCCCCGGAGAATAAGAAATGCACAGCGACAATTCCTGGATCGCTCTGCGCGGTGCCAAAGACGAAGACATCCCCCTGTTTTCGTCGGCCCTGCTGATCGCCAAGGACGAATATCCCGAGCTGGCCTCGGCCGACTACGAGTCCCAACTGCGCGATTACGGCGAGCGCCTGCGCAAAATCCTCGACCCGACCGAAACCGCGGCGACGCAACTGCGCACGCTGAATGGTTTTCTGTTCGACGAGCTCGGTTTCTCGGGCAACGAACAGGACTATTACGATCCGCGCAACAGCTATCTCAACGATGTACTCGATCGGCGCCTCGGCAATCCGATCTCGCTTGCCGTCGTGCAGATCGAACTCGCGCGCCGGCTCGACGTGCCGCTCGAAGGCGTCTCGTTTCCGGGACATTTCCTCGTGCGCTTGCCGCTCGACGAAGGCATCGTCGTGCTCGATCCGTTCCAGAAGGGACGTTCGCTCGATGCGGCCGAGCTGCGCCGCCGCGCGCGCACGCATCTCGACACCCACGACATCGACGACGCGCGCCTTGCGCGCATGCTCGAACCGGCAAGCCATCGCGCGATCCTCACGCGCATGTTGCGCAACCTGAAAGGCGTCTACGCCGAGCGCGAGCAGTGGGACAAGGCGCTGCGTTGCTGCGACCGCCTGCTCACGCTCGACTCGCACCAGCCGGGCGAGTATCGCGATCGCGGCCAGTTCTATCTCAAGCTCGGCCATGTGCGCGCGGCGAGCGAGGATCTGCGCCGCTATCTCGCGCTGATGCCGCAGGCCGAGGACGCCGACACGGTTTCGCTGCAGCTCGCCGAGATTGGCACGAATCTGCCGCGCCTGAATTGAATTCCGCTCGTGGAGCGGATGCGGTGGAGATTGTCGGCGGAGCCGACGAGTTGTTGCATGCCTTGGCCGCACCCGCGACTTGGCAACTTCATGTGAAGCTGCTGCAAAAACTGCCCGCGGTCGAAATTCCCGGGGGCCGGAAAGAGGTGCTTCATCGCTTGCTGATGCGCGATCTCTCGCACCCGAACAAATTCGTTCGGGCTTGGGCGTATGGTGGATTGGCGACGCTCGCGCACCAATTTCCGGAATTCGAAGGCGAAGTGAGCGCGATCTTCGCGCTGGGATTGAGGGACGAATCGGCTGCAGTAAAGGCTCGAATCCGGAATGCGCGGGGAAAGCCCAGAGCGTCGCGTGGGCCAGGAGCAGGCGCTCTAGTCCACCGATCTAACTCGTTCTGAAATCACCTCGGCTACATCGTGGTTGCGGTAGGTCCGGGTCTCGCTATATTTGCAATCCAATCGTTTGAAGGGATGGCACCGATGGACGGTGTTCCGGAATGGAAGGCGCGCGCGGAGGTCTGGCGAAGCTTCGCGTTCGTTTTGGCGACATCTCTCTTGGCGCTCGTGGCTCATGATGTTGCTTATCTGACTCACGAGTACGCTCATTCCGTGATGGCTTGGTCGCTGGGGTGGATGCAAAGGCCATTCGGCATCGACTATGGCCCGGCAACGGTCTACAACATCCTCTTCCTCGGCGATGTGTCCGACAACGTCGACTACACGCCGATCTTCGCGAGCGGACACGGGGTGGCTGTGGCGGTCATCGCTTTGTCCGGGCCGTTCTTGGGCAACGGCGCGCTCTACTTTGCCGTCTATATGCTGGCTTCGATGCCCTGGATGAGTTCACAGCGTTATTGGCTGATGTTTCTCTACTGGCTATCGCTTATGTGCGCCGCCAACGTATGGAGCTACGTGCCAATCCGGGCCATCACGACCCACGCCGATATAGCTCTCGCCGCGAACGGTTTCGGCATCTCAACCTTGGTTTTGTTTCCGTTCGTGATGATTCCGTCGATCTTTATCACGGGCCATTTCCTGACCCGGATGTTTCCCGCAGTTTATCGGCAAATTGCAGCGGGTTCGGCGGTGAATCTCGCTGTCCTGATCGCGTTTACCGGGTTCTGGTATTTCTCTTTCTTCGGTGGCGATGGGATCGGCGGCTCCTATGGCCTGGTTTCCCAGATACTTTCGATCACTTCGCGCTATCTGTTGTTTCCGCTTTGCGTCGCCTATCTGTCCGCGCGGCACATGGACTGGGCGAGGGATGAGGGTTAAGGGCCGAAGCACGGCCCTCAGCCGTCAGCGCTTAAATCTCCATCATCTCGAAATCCGCCTTGGTCACGCCGCAGTCGGGGCAGGTCCAGGTTTCCGGAATGTCTTCCCAGCGTGTGCCCGGCTCGATGCCGTCGTCGGGCCAGCCTTCCGCTTCGTCGTAGATCCATCCGCAGACCACGCACATGAATTTGCGGAAAGGAGTGTCGTCGGCCTGAGGGGCGGTAGCGTTCATGGTCGGAATCAAAGTTTTTGAGGAAAGAGTGCGGCCGGGAGAGGCCGTTGTACGATCTTCGCGCCCGCTTGCGGGCGCAAAATATTCGCCGATTTTACCGGTACACTCGGGCACATGCACCCAAGCCTGAGCCGACCCGGCCTCTACGCGATCACAGACGGCCCGCGCGCCGATCTTCTTGCCGCCGCCGAAGCCGCTCTGCGCGGCGGTGCGGTGCTGCTGCAGTACCGCGACAAAACCGCGGACGGCGACCGCCGCCTGCGCGAGGCGCGGGCCTTGCGCGAGCTCTGCGCGCGCCACGCTGCGGCGCTGATCGTCAACGACGACGTGGATCTCGCAGCGGCTGTGGCCGCGGCGGGCGTGCACCTCGGCGAAGACGACGCGGACATCGCCGACGCACGCCTGCGCCTTGGCGCGGGTGCGCTGATCGGCGTGTCCTGCTACGACTCGATCGAGCGGGCGCGACAAATGGCCGCAGCCGGCGCGGACTACCTCGCCTTCGGCGCGTTTTTCCCTTCGCCGACCAAGCCGAGCGCGCGCCGCGCTGTGCCGACCCTGTTGCGCGAGGCGAAGGTGTTCGGCCTGCCGCTGGTGGCAATCGGCGGCATCACGCCCGACAATGCGCAGCCGCTCGTGGAAGCCGGCGCCGACTACCTCGCCGTTATCTCCGGCGTGTTCGGCGCGGCCGATCCCTATGCCGCCGCGCAAAAGTATAAAAAGTTCTTTTTGCCGGCGGATGGCGAAGCCGAGCGCAGGCCATAGCGACGCGATTGATCGCGCCCGGCTGTTGTTCGGCACGCGGTGGAAAAAGCAGGGCGCAATGATTTGCGCTTCTGCGCGAAACCCGCATAAACACAAATATTTTTGAGACCTTACCTATGACCACGAATCACGATTGGTTCCAGCGCGCCCAACCTCTTATGCCCGGCGGCGTCAATTCGCCCGTGCGTGCGTTCAAGTCGGTCGGCGGCGAACCGTTCTTCACCGATCACGCTGACGGCGCCTATCTCTGGGACGCCGACGGCAAGCGCTACATCGACTACGTCGGCTCGTGGGGGCCGATGGTCGCCGGCCACAACCATCCCAAGGTGCGCACGGCAGTCGTCGAGGCCGCGCGCGCGGGCCTGTCGTTCGGTACGCCGTGTCCCGCGGAAGTGCGCATGGCCGAGGAGATCACGCGCCTGGTGCCTTCGGTCGAAGTGTTGCGCATGGTCAATTCCGGCACCGAGGCGACGATGTCGGCGATCCGGCTTGCGCGCGGCGCGACCGGGCGCGACAAGATCGTCAAATTCGAGGGCTGCTATCACGGTCACGCCGATTCGTTCCTGGTCAAGGCGGGCTCGGGTGCGTTGACCTTCGGCGTGCCGACCTCGCCGGGCGTGCCGAAGGTGCTGGCCGATCTGACCCTGACCCTGCCGTACAACGATCTCGACGCGGCGAAGGCGCTGTTCGCCGAGGCCGGCGAAGAAATCGCCGGCCTGATCATCGAACCCGTTGCCGGCAATATGAACTGCATACCGCCGCGGCCGGGCTACCTGCAGGGACTGCGCGAGTTGTGCACGCAATACGGCGTGCTGCTCATTATCGACGAAGTGATGACCGGTTTCCGCGTCGCCCTCGGCGGTGCGCAGGCGCTGTACGGCGTCACGCCCGATCTTTCCACCTTCGGAAAAATCATCGGTGGCGGCATGCCGGTCGGCGCGTACGGCGGCAAGCGCGAGATCATGGAAAAGATCGCGCCGTCGGGTCCGGTGTATCAGGCCGGCACCTTGTCGGGCAATCCGATCGCGATGGCGGCTGGGCTTGCGATGCTCGAAGTGATCCAGGCGCCGGGCTTCTACGCCGAACTCGAACGCAAGACGATTCTGCTCACCGACGGCCTCGTTGCCGTCGCGCGCGAAGCCGGCGTGCCGTTCAGCGTCAACCGCGTCTGCGGCATGTTCGGCCTGTTCTTCAGCGCCGAGAAGGTGGAAACCTTCGCCCAGGCCACGGCCTGCGACGTCGCGGCGTTCAACCGCTTCTTCCACGCCATGCTCGATCGCGGCGTTTATCTCGCGCCGTCGGCGTTCGAAGCCGGATTCATTTCGACCGCACACAGCGAGCAGGACATCGCCGATACGCTCGATGCGGCGCGCGCGGCGTTCAAGGCAGCGGCGGGCTGAAGCTTTATTGAAGAGCCGAGTCCCGGCTTATCGCACATTCTGTGCGAGGTCGGGGTGAAGCGCGCACGGGATGGCGAGCTGGATCCCGTGTCATCGGCCATCCATGGCCTGCACGGGATGAGTGCATCCTGCACTCAGTTTGCTTCTTTGACCGGAATCGCGCTGATGCTGCTTTCGGCCAGGGCGCGCTTGGACGTTTCGGTTTCGCTCGCAGTCGCAAACGGCCCGAGGCGCACGCGGTGCAGGGTTTTGCCGTCGGTGGTGCTCGTGTAGACCTTGGCGGTGAAACCGAGCATCGCGAGCTTGGCCTTCAGCGCCTCGGCGGCGCTTGCGTCGCTGGTCGCGGTGACCTGCAGCATGTAGCGTCCACCGCCCGCGGCCGGCGGCGGGGTTGTCGACGGCGTCGTCGCAGTGCCGTTGTTCGCCGCGTTCGCCTGCGCCTGCTGCTTGGCGCGCGCCTGTTCCGCCTTGGCCTTGGCGGACAGTTCCGAATCGGGAATCACCACTTCTTTTTCCGGCAGCACCGAATAGAAATCGTAGTTGCTCTTCGGCGGCGCGGGCGGCTGCGCCTTGGCCGTTTCCTCGGCAATGGCTTTCTCCGATTCCTTCGGCGCGACCGCTTCGGGATTCGGCTGCGGCAGGTTCTTGCCGCCGCGCAGCGTCGGTATCTTGCCGCCATAGAGCACGGCGAGCGAGCCGACCACGCCGAGCAGGGCGCCGAGCAGCACCATCGCCCACGCGGGCGTCTGCCGGCGGTCGCCGTTGCGCTGCGCTTGCGAATTCCGTTTTGCCATTACATCTGCTCCGGGGCGGAGACGCCCAGCAAGTCGAGTCCGTTGGCGAGCGCCTGGCGCGCGGCGACGGCGAGAGCGATGCGCGCGTCGCGCACGTCGACATCTTCGACGATGAATTGATGCGCGTTGTAATAGGTATGCAGTGCGTAGGCAAGCTCGCGCAGATAACTCGCGATCAGATGCGGTTCGAGATTCAACGCCGCCGCCTCGACCACTTCCGGGTAGCGCGAAATCTCGGCCATGAGCGCGGCTTCGTGCTCGCTGCCGAGCTTGTCGAGCTTGGCCAAGCCGTTTGCACGATCCCATTGGATTCCGCGCTCGTCGAGCTGGCGCAGCACGCTGCATACGCGCGCATGCGCATACTGGATGTAGTAGACCGGATTGTCGTTCGACTGCGAGCGTGCGAGATCGATGTCGAACACCATCTGCGAGTCGGATTTGCGCGCGATCAAAAAATAGCGCGTCGCGTCGCGGCCGACCTCGTCGATCAGGTCGCGTAGAGTGACGTAGCCACCTGCGCGCTTGCCAAGTTTTACCTCTTGCCCATCGCGCATCACTGTCACCATCTGGTGCAGCACGTATTCGGGCCAGCCCTTCGGGATGCCCATGTCGAGAGCCTGCAGGCCCGCCTTCACGCGCATCAGGGTCGAATGATGGTCGCTGCCGTGCTCGTTGATCACGCGCTGGTAGCCGCGCTTCCATTTGGTCACGTGATAGGCGACATCGGGCAGGAAGTAGGTGTAGCTGCCGTCTGACTTGCGCATGACCCTGTCCTTGTCGTCGCCGTAGTCGGTGGTGCGCAGCCAGAGCGCGCCGTCCTGCTCGAAAGTATGCCCGTGCGCGATGAGTTCGCTCGCAGTCTTCTCGACGAGGCCGTCGGTGTAGAGCGAGGATTCGAGATAGTAGGTGTCGAACGGCGCAACGCCGAATGCTTGCAGATCGAGATCCTGTTCGTGGCGCAGATAGGCCACGGCGAAGCGGCGGATCGCGTCGAGATCGTTCGCGTCGCCGCTCGCCTGCACGTCGCGCCCGTCCGCGTGCGCGACGTCGCCCGCGAGAAAGGCGCGCGCGACGTCCTTGATGTAGTCGCCACGGTAGCCGTCGGCCGGCCAGCGCGGATCATCGACGTCAATGCCGAGGCAGCGCGCCTGCACTGACTTGGCGAGGTTGTCGATCTGCGCGCCGGCGTCGTTGTAGTAGAACTCGCGGCCGACGTCGGAACCGGTCGCCGCGAGCACGCGCGCGAGGCAGTCGCCGACCACGGCGCCGCGGCCGTGGCCGATGTGCAGCGGTCCGGTCGGATTGGCCGAGACGAACTCGATCTGGGTTTTCTTATTGCCGCCGATCGTGCTGCGGCCGTACTGCGCACCCGCCGCAAGCACTTGCTTCACTTCTTCGTGATACGCAGCCGGGCTCAGGAAGAAATTGATGAAACCGGGCCCGGCGATCTCCACTTTCTGCAAAAGTGTACTTTGCGGCAAAGCGGCGACGAGCGCCTGCGCGAGCGCGCGCGGATTGCTGCGCGCGGGCTTGGCCAGGGCCATGGCCGCGTTCGTGGCGAAATCGCCGTGCTCGCGGCTCTTGGTGCGTTCGAGAACGAAGGCGGCAACGGCGTCGGCCGGCAGTGTGCCGGCCTTGCGCAGGCCGTCCAGCGCCTGCTCGATCAGGGAGCGTAATTGTTCTTTCACAAAGGGCAGTATTTTTAGGAACGCTGCGTATTGTAGGGCCTCAAGATGTTTAGGAAAGGGCAGCGCCAAGCAGCGCCGTCATGCGGCCGCCGGAGCGCGTAGGGACGCCAGGCCCGGCGCCGCGCGTCATGCCGTGATTGACAGCGTCCATGTGTATCAATATATTGATACACATGGACGCCTCTCTGCTCCTCATTCAGCCCGCGGCACCCGAGCCGATCTATCGCCAGATCGTCGGCCAGCTGCGGCGCATGATCGCGAGCGGGCAACTGGCGCCGGGCGATCTGCTGCCGTCGGTGCGCGACGTCGCCGGGCAGCACGCGATCAATCCGATGACGGTCTCGCGCGCCTACAGCTTGCTCGAAAGCGAGGGCGCGCTCGAACGCCTGCGCGGCAAGGGCATGGCGGTCGCCGCCACGCATCGCCGCATTCAGCCCGAAGACAAACGCATGCAACTGATCGACCTGCATCTGCGCGAGCTCGCCCGCCAGGCGCGCGAGTTGGAACTGCCGTCCGAACCGATCTTGCGCCGGCTCGGTGAACTGCTGGAGGACCAGGAATGAACGCCGTATCCGCTACGACAAGGAGCCCCGCCTTGGAAAATTCCGCCATCGTCGTCGGCGACGCGGGCGCCGCGCCGATCTGCGTGCGCCGTTTGTCCAAGCGCTACGACGCCAGGCAGGTGCTCAACGACGTCAGCCTGTCGATCGAACCGGGCAGCGTGCTCGGCCTGATCGGGCGTAACGGCGCCGGCAAATCGACCCTGATCCGCACGATGCTCGGCCTTATCGAGCCCGACATCGGCACGGCCGAGATTTTCGGCGAACGCGCGCTGGCGATGAGCGACCGCGCCAAGGAACGCCTCGCTTACGTGCCGCAGCAGCCGGACGCCTTGGCCTGGATGAAGGTCGGGACCATGCTCGACTACGTTGCGCGTTTCTATCCGACCTGGGACGCGGATTTCGCGCGCAATATGCTCGACCGCTGGCAACTGCCGCGCGATGCCCTGCTCGGCAAACTTTCGCCCGGCGAGCGCCAGCGCATCGATCTCGTGCGCGCGCTGGCGATTCGCCCGCAACTGCTCGTGCTCGACGAGCCGGCGGCCGCGCTCGATCCGGCCGCGCGGCGCGAGTTGCTCGCCGAAATCGCCGTGCGCGCCGCCGATGCGGGTACGACGGTGTTGTTTTCCACGCATATCGTCTCCGATCTGGAGCGCGTCGCCTCGCGCATTGTCTTCCTGCATCAGGGCCGCGTGCTGCTCGATGCGCCGGCTGACGAGATCAAGGAACGCTTTGCGCGGCTCATCGTGCCGAAAGACGCGGTCACGAGCGACAAGCTCGCCGTCGAGCTGCATCGGCGCAAATTGAGTGACGGCTCGGCTGCGCTCGTGATCGAGCGCCAGCCCGGCGCGGACTGGCCCGAGATCGCCTACGTGCCCGGCGCGCGCCTGGAAATCCTCGGCCTCGAAGATCTGTTCGTCGAGGTGGCGCAATGAAACCCGCGCAAGCGTTCGCCGCGTTCGGCGTCGGCCTGTCGGCAACGCAGAAAATCGTCTACGCCGGCGCCGCCGTAATGCTCTTTAGCGGCACCATGTCCCTGCTGCAGGGCGACCATCTCGACGGCAAGGGAATAGGCCCGTTCTATTTCCTCGCCTTTGCCGGAATCATGTGGTGGTCGGTCGCGGCGAACCGGACCCTGATGCTCATCCAGGACGCATATCGGCTGCGCATGCCCGCGGCGATCCGCGCCACCTTGGCCGGACTGATCGTGCATTTCGTTTGCATCGTGGCCGCGCCGGCGACGGTCGCGGCGGTGCACGGCAGCGCCGGCTTTTCGGCAATGCTCGCGTTCGGTACCTGCCTGGCGCTGGGCGCCTTCGCCGCGCCCGTGCTGCCGCGGACGTTTTCGCTCGCCGGCGGCATGGTCGGACTGCTGCCCTTGCTCTGCTGGCTGCTCGCCAACAAGGGCATTCTGCCGGGCGTGCGCGACAGCGGCTTTTCGCTGTGGGCCTGGAGTGCGGCGGCGGCGATGGCGTATTTCCTCTACCACCGCCGGCACGCGCTGCTCGAAGATTCGACCGACGACACGGCCGACGGCGGCGCGCTGCTGCTCGGCCGCTATCGCCGCCAGCTGCTTTCCGGCCGATCCGGTTGGGATACGTCGCTACAGGACTTCTCCACGCCGGGCGCGACGAAGCGCATCCGCCTCGACGCAGCAAAGCCGGGCAATCCGGTGCAGGCGGTGCAGGTCTGGCTCGGCAATCCGTTCGCGCCGGTGTCGGTGCCGATGCAGGCGCAGCGCTATTTGCTGCCCCTGCTGATCAGCGTGCTGACCGCGTTCCTGTTCGTCTCGCTGCACCTGGTCAACAACATGGGGCTCGTGGTCATCATCTTCGGCCAGAACGCGTTCATGACCCTGCGCAATCTGTTCGTACCGCGCCTCATCAGCGCGTTCACCGGCAACGGCGGCGATCTCGAACTGCTCGGCACCCAGCCCGGCATTGGCAGCGGCGAGACGGCCAAGCGCGCCGTGCTCGTCGCTGTATTCAAGCCGCTGCTGATCGGCTGTGCGGTGCAGTTCGTCTGCATGGTGGCGTTGGCGCAGGCCATGAGCGGAATCATCGGCGAGCAGCTTGTCCACGGCAATGTCTTCCAGATCAGCAGCGTCGTCGCCGCCCTGGTCTGCGGCGACGTATTCGTTGCCGTGCTGATGCTCAATGCCCTGATCGGCCGCGCCATCGCGCGCTGGAACGAGGTGTTGCTGCTGATCCTCGCGATGTTGATCGCCCTGACCATTGGCAATGCGCCGTTTGCGTCGCCGTACGTCAACGCGCTGGTAATCACCCTGCTGCTCGGCTTCTTCGTGCCGCTGGCGTGGCTCGGCGTGCGGGCGTGGCGCGAATTCGGCCGCCGCGCCCATCCGTTCGTACTCGGCTCGTGAATCGACAAGGACCGCTCATGTCGCGCATCACTGCAGAAACCCTTGAACGCGAATACGGCTTGCCGCGTCGGATCGCGAACGAAATCCTCGCCGAACAACGCCAGCGCGCGCTGCGCCGGCATTGGCAGTGTTGGAGCCTGCTCCTGTTTCCGCCCATTCTGGTGGGCGCGACCCTGTTTTCGCCGTATCGAGCGCTGGCGTTGCCTTTTCTGATGGCAAGCCTGCTCTGGGTCCAACTCGGCCTTTACCTTGCCGACCGTTATGCCGAACCGGCCGTGCGCACGGCCGCAAGCGAGAAAGCCGACCGCCTCGCCGGGAAACGCCCGTCGCGCGGGCGCGCTGGGCTTCCCTGGCGGATTTAACGCCCGGCGAGGTAGATTTCCGCACGACGTCGGAACCGCATTGCTGCTAAGGTTTCCCGTCATCGAACAGCACATCGCCTCGGCGGAAGACAAAACCTCATGCGTATACTCGTGATCGAAGACGATGCCCTCGTGGCCGACGGCATGGTGCGCGGCCTGACCCAGAGCGGCTTCGCGGTCGACCGTGTGTCGAGCGCGGAGATGGCCGAAGCGGCGATGCAGCAGGAGACGTTCGACCTGCTCCTGGTCGACCTCGGCCTGCCCGGCATCGACGGCTTCGAGTTCGTGCGCCGCGTGCGCCGTGCCGGCAGCAGCCTGCCGGTGCTGATCGTCACCGCGCGCGACGGCCTTGCCGATCGCGTCAACGCGCTCGACATCGGTGGCGACGACTATCTGGTCAAGCCGTTTGCCGTGCCCGAACTCGCCGCGCGCTGCCGTGCGCTGATCCGGCGCAGCAAGGCGTCAGGCAATCCGCAGGTCGGTGTCGGCAGCCTGCATCTCGATCTGCCGCGGCGCGAAGCGCGCGTCGGCGGCGAACCGCTCGACCTGACTCCGCGCGAATGGGCCGTGCTCGAATGCCTGGCCCTGCACGCGGGCCAGGTCGTGCACAAGGAACGCCTGCAGCAGGCGGTGTCGAGCTGGAGCGACGACATCACGACGAACGCGGTCGAAGTCTACGTTTCGCGCCTGCGCGCCAAGCTCGGCGATACGGTATCGATCCGCACGGTGCGCGGGCTCGGCTATCGCCTCGACGAAAGCTGAGCGCCGCGTGGCGAACGCGTCCGCTCCGCGCGTATTCTCGATCCGGCGGCGTCTGCTGCTGTTGCTGTCGGCGCCGCTCGCGCTGCTGCTCGCGGCTGGCGTGCTGATCGACTATCTGTCGACGACCACCCCGCTCGACGCGGCCTACGACCAGGTGCTGGCGAGTTCGATCGTCGCGGTGGCCGCGCATCTCGACATCGGCGCCGACGGCAAGGTGAGATCGGAATTGTCCGACCAGGCGATCGCCGTGCTGCGCGCGGACAATCACGACGAAATCTATTATCTCGTGCTCGGCACGAACGGCGAGTTCGTCGCCGGCGACGCCGGCCTGCCGACCGCGGCCGCGAACCGCGACAATCCGTCATTTGCCGACGCGGAATACCGCGGCGTGCCGGTGCGCGTGGCGACGTATCGGTTGAACAACGCGGGCAACACCATCCTGATCAGCGTCGCCGAGACGACGAACAAGCGCAGCGGCGCCGCGCACGACATGCTGACTTTCATCGTCGCGAGCGACGTCGCGCAACTGCTCGGCACTCTGCTTCTGGTCTGGGTCGGCGTGCGCGTCGGCCTGCGCCCGCTGCTCGCGCTGCGCGACCAGATCGCGCGCCGTTCCGCACGCGATCTCGCCGCGCTCGACGAAGCGCAGGTGCCGAGCGAAGTGCGCCCGCTGACCCAGGCGCTCAACCGCCTGTTCGCGACCGTCGCCGAAGCGGCGAGCGCACAGCACCGCTTTCTCGCCAACGCCGCGCATCAGTTGCGCACGCCGCTGGCCGGGCTGCAGGCCCAGCTCGAAGTGCTGTCGAGCGACTTCAAGCAGCAGGGCATCGCCGATCCGGCGCTCGGCGCGCGCGTCGCGCGCCTGCATGCCGGCATGCAGCGCCTCGGTCATACCGCGAATCAGTTGCTCGCGCTCGCGCGCGCTGAGCCGTCGGCGAATCCGGCCGGCGATTTTCGCCAGCTCGACCTTGCCGATCTCGCCAAGGACGGTGTCGCCGCGCACTTCGACCGCGCCCTTGGCGTGCGCATCGACCTCGGCCTCGAAGCCGCACCCGCGCGCGTGCAGGCCAGTGACTGGCTGCTGCGCGAGCTGCTCGCCAACCTGATCGACAACGCGCTCGCGTACACGCCGGACGGCGGCAACGTCACCGTGCGCTGCGGAATCGAGCGCGGCGCACGCACGGCGGAAGGAAGCGCGCCCGACGCGGCGTTTCTCGAAGTCGAGGACGACGGCCCCGGCATTCCCGAAGCCGAACGTGCACGCGTGTTCGAGCGCTTCTACCGCATCGCCGGCGGCGAGCGCGAAGGCAACGGCCTCGGCCTCGCCATCGTCGAGGAAATCGCGCGCGCGCACGGCGCCACGGTCGAACTCGCCGCGGGCGCCGAAGGCCGCGGCACGCGTGTGCGCGTGACGTTCGCCGCGAGCGGCGGCTGAATTCGCCGCGCCGGTGCCCCGGCTCAGGCCGCGCGGCGCGAGAACTTGCTGCGCAGCCAGCGCTCGCACGGCAGCGAGTAGCCGCGTGCGATCGCGAGGCCGAGCAGCCACGACAACACGAGTGTCGGCGGATACCAGATCCAGCCCCAAGGCTTGCCGAGGTCGAGGTTTTGCGCGAGCGTGACGATCGCGAACACGCAGAACATGTGGAACAGATAAATCTCGTAGCTGAGCCGGCCGCAGGAGCACAGCCAGCCGAGGCCGCGCAGTCGCCACGGCGTCGCCGATGCGGCCTGCCAGTGCAGGCCGAGCACGAGAGACGCAGCGCTGCCGATCAGCAGAAGCAGATAGTGGTGATGGATGAGCTTCCAGACGAAGGCACCGGCAAAAAACACCGAACAGATGCCAGCGACGCCGAGCAGGCACAGCGCGGGCGCGAGCCAGCGCCGCGGCTGCGGTACGCGCGCGGCGAGCATCGCGCTGAGTACGCCGACGGCGATCGCCGACATGCCCGGAAGATAGGCTTTCTCCGACCAGATTTCGTTCTTCTGCGCATCGATCGCCTCGCGCACGAACGGCACCGACAAGGCGAGCGCGACCAGCACGGCGACGAAAGCCCAGCGCCCGCGGCCGAGAGTCAGGCAGAGCAGCGGGAAGGCGAGGTAGAACACCTCTTCGATCGACAGCGACCAGATCACGTCCCAGCCGCCCGGCAGATAACCGTAGCTGCCTTCGTACCAATTCAAATACAGGCCGAACACCGAGGCGATCGCGCCGCCGAGCGACTGTTCCGGCCTGCTGATGACGAAGTTCGGCACGCCGGCGAGGTGGAACACGCTCAACAGAAATACCACGAGCACCAGGGTCGGCAGGATGCGCGAGGCGCGCAGCGCGTAGAACCGGCCCGGTGCGATCTGCGGCAGTTCGCGCCAGCGTTCGAGCGAACGGCGCGTGATCAGGAAGCCGGAAAGCACGAAGAACAGGAACACGGCTTCGTAGCCGTTCCAGTTCAGGCCGCGCAGCAGCCACGCGGGCAGGAAGGCCGCGAGCGCGGTCTTCGCGAGCGGAATGCGGATGCCGATGTGATTGAAGATGACGAAGATGATCGACACGCCGCGCAGCGCATCGAGGCCGCGGTTGCGGTCGGCGGTGCGCGCTGCGGGCGCCGCCGCCGAAGTGTTCGGTTGGTCCAAGCCGGGGCTCGCGTCCGTCGCCGAGATCGCCATACCGTCGCTCATTTCGTCTCCAACCTGTGAGTCAAGAACAGGTCCTGCATGGCCCAGAGCAGGCCTACCGGAAAGGTCGTCGTGTGATACGCGCCCTCGACGACTTTCGCATGCACTTTGAGGTTCGGATAACGGCGCGAGCGCAGTGCCTTCACCATCGCCGCCTGATCGGCGACCATATTTTCGTCCGTGCATTCTTTCGGCGTGCGTCCGCACGGCGCGGGATGCTCGTTCGCGCCGATCGCGAACCAGACGTTCGCGTTCAAATCCTTGTGCTGCTCGGCGAACTTTGCTTCGAGCGGAAACATCGCGCGGCGGTTGTACCAAAGCGACGCGCTGGTCAGCACATAGTTGCGGAACAGAGCCGGCTCGGTGAACAGCACCCAGAGGCCGAACAGGCCGCCGAACGACTGTCCGGCCAAGGTGCGCTGCGCGGGATCGATGCGGTACGTGGACTCGGCCAGCGGCATCGCCTCGTTCCTGATGAAATCGAGATAGGCCGCGGCGCCGCCGGTCGGATAGGGTTTGTCGCGGATGTCGGGAAACGGCGTCAGGTCGCGTTCGCGGCTCACCACGGGTTCCTCGCCGCGGGCATAGGAGAGGCCGACGAGGATGAAATCCTCGAACGTGCCCTGGTTGAACGGCACGCGCGTCATGCCCGAGGCGACCTGGAACGTGTACGGCCCGTCGGTCAGATACACCGCCGGATACTTGCGCTGCGCGTTCTCCGGCTTGTCATAGCCGGGCGGCAGCTTGACGTAGATTTCATAGGTGCGGCCGAGCGTGCGCGAGACCAGGGTGTGCACGTGGCTGCGCTCGACTTGGAACGGCGGCGCGGCGTCGGCGGCTGGCGGGGTTTCGGCGGTGAAGCCGGTAACGGAAAAAACGCTGGTGAAAAACAGCAATGCCGCACGCAGCGGCGTGGGAAATCCCCTGCTCATCGTGGTTCTGCGGAAAAAAAACGAGCGGCGAGAATACGCGAAGGCCGGTAAAGAAATCGCTGCACCGGTTACGCTGTCGTCGCCGCGAGTTGGGATCGATTCAGCCCGGTCCGAGGCTGGCGAGATCGCGCTTGGCCGCGTCGAGCCACGGCGCTTCTTTGCGCCGGTAGTAGCTCGGTGAGACTTTCGCGCGCTTGAGCATGTCGTTGAATACCTCGCGCGCCTCGCGGTAGCGCGAACGCTGCACGAGCAGGGCACCGTAGCGGTAACGCGCCTCCTCGCCCGGATAGCTCGTGGCGAGATCGCGGTAGCGCGCGAGCGCCGCTTCCGGATCGCCGAGCGCCTCGTCGATGCGCGCACGCAGCAGGTCGGCATCGTTCGAGCGCAACTGCGGATTCGCCGCATAGAGTTTGTCCAGCGTTTCGCGCGCGCCGGCATGGTCGCCGAGGCCGACCTGGGCCTGGGCGAGGCCGATCGAAAAACCGACATCGTTCGCATGGATACCGGTGAGGATCGAGCGATACAGATCCGCGGCGTTGGCGTAGTCGCCGAGGTTCAGGCATTCCTCGGCCAGCGCGCGCCGGTTGTCGACGGTATTGGCGAGTTCGAGACGCTGCTCGATCTGCTTGCGCCGGCGCTCCGGCGCCATCGTGTCGAGCACCTTCGTCGCCGTCTTGCGCGCGCGCGGATCGTGGCGGAGATCGGGCAGCACGTTGGCGATCACATAGATGATCACGCCAAGATAGGAGCCGATCAGGATGATCCAGATCCAGTACAGCTCGCGGCGCGTGCGCACGACGTGGACGGCGCAGGCGATCTGCAGGGCGAGCGAGAGAAGAACGACTATCGGCATACGACGTCCTCAGTGCGTCTGTTTCGGTTTGGCCGCTGCGCGCGCGGCGCGGAATTCGCGGTCCGCCGAGCATTGCGGCCACGTCGTCTCGTCGGCGAGGAGCTTGCCGTGCGCGGCGAAATCTTCGGCCTTGATCGCGGCAGAAAATGCGCTGCCGGCGGGCGCTGCCGAAGACGGGTCGGCGGCGATCAGTGCGATGAGCGGCAGGAGCGCGAAGCAGCGCATTGCGGAACTCCGAAGCGAAACGGGTTCCGGATTGTAGGCAGCGCGTGTGAAGGCCGCCAGCGGCCCGGCTTCGGAGTAATGCCTGGGTTTGAAACCTGTTCGTCTTGAACGTGGGCCCGGACGGCCGGAGTCGAAAGGCGCTTTCGAATTCATCCGCTGCGCGAGCCGGGCTCAGCGCAAACGGGATGTGGAAATTTCGAACTGAGACGCTGCCGGCTCCGGCGCCATGCGCACCGGAGCCGGCTGGTCGTTCTTACTGCGGCGGCTGGTCGCCGCTGAACTTCTGCGCGGTCGCGCCTTCGACCGGGCCGATCGTCGCGCTGTCGCTGACCCAGAGTTCGACTTCGCGCTTGAACTTCAGCGTGCCCTGGACCACCGCGTGCGGGCCGATCACCACGCGCGGCTTGCGCGAGTTCATGCTGAACCAGCTGTGGTTTTCCTCGACGACGATGCCGCCCTCGACGCGCGAGTTCGCGCCGACCAGGATGTCGCCGTTGACCGTATCGAGGCCGCCGCCGACGTGCGCCGCGTCGAGCTTGATGCCGCCGTTGACGTTGGCCGCCTTGCCGGTGACGTCGGCGCCCGAAGCGAGCGAGATCGAGCCGTTGACCACGTTGACGTCCTTGCGGATGCGCGTATTGCTGCCGAGCTTGATGCCGCCATTGACCGACTCGACCGAATCGAGCGACGAGCCCGAGCCGACGTCGATGCCGCCGTTAACGGTCTGCGCGCTCTTCGCCTGTGCGTTCGAGCCGACGCGGATGCCGCCGTTGACCGTGGTGAGGCTGCCGGCGCTGCCGCCGTCGGCGACGGTGATGCCGCCGTTGACCTTGTCGATGTCGCCGTCGTCGGCGAAGGCCGGCGCGACGAAGCCGAGGGTGAGCAACAGGGCGAGTTTGTAGCGGATCATGGAAATCTCCCGGATTGTGGTGTCTGGAATCGGTCTGCAGGCATTCAGATGCGGGCAGCGGAAAAAAAGTTTAGGTCTTCGGCGACCGGGTTCCGTTTTCGCGGAATGACGGCAGCCGCGGGATTTCCGCTACCATTTCGGCCATCCGCCGTTCGCTCTCCAAAGAAGGTTTGTCGTGCCCGCACCGAAGCCGATTCTGCTCCTGATCCTCGATGGCTGGGGCCATCGCGACGATCCCGCCAACAACGCGCTGGCTCAGGCCAAGCTGCCGACCTGGAACCATCTTATCGCGACCTACCCGCATACGCTGGTCGAGACACACGGCCGCTTCGTCGGCCTGCCCGACGGGCAGATGGGCAATTCCGAAGTCGGCCACATGAACATCGGCGCGGGCCGCGTCGTCTATCAGGACCTCACGCGCATCGATGCGGCGATCGAGGACGGCAGCTTCTACACCAACGCCGCTCTGGTCGGCGCATGCAAGGCCGCTGTGAATTCCACTCTGCACGTATTCGGCCTGCTCTCGCCCGGCGGCGTGCACAGCCAGGAACAACACATCTTCGCGATGCTCGATCTCGCCCGCCGCGAGGGTGTTGCGCATGTCGCCGTGCACGCCTTTCTCGACGGCCGCGACACGCCGCCGCAGAGCGCGCGCGCCTCGCTGGAGAAATTGCAGGCGAAGTGCGCGGCACTCGGCAACGCGCGCATCGCCACGATCAGCGGGCGCTACTACGCGATGGACCGTGACAAGCGTTGGGACCGGGTCAAGCTGGCCTGGGACGCGATCGTCGATGCGCAGTCGGAATTTCACGCGAGCGATGCCGAAGCCGGACTCGACGCGGCGTATGCGCGCGGCGAGACCGACGAGTTCGTCAAGCCGACCGTCATCGGCGCCGGCGCGAAAATCGCCGATGGCGACGCGGTGGTCTACATGAACTTCCGCGCCGACCGCGCGCGCCAGCTCACCCAGGCCTTCGTCGATCCGGCGTTCGCCGGTTTCGCCGCCGCGCGCAAGCCTAAGCTCGCCGCATTCGTGAGCTTGAGCGAGTACAGCGCCGAGCTGGCGGTCAGCGCGGTCGCCTATCCACCGCAATCGCTGTCGAATTCGCTCGGCGAATACCTCGCCGCGCAGAGACTGACGCAGCTGCGCATCGCCGAGACGGAGAAATACGCGCACGTCACCTTCTTCTTCTCCGGCGGCCGCGAAGAACCGTACGCGCGCGAAGACCGCATCCTCGTGCCGAGCCCCAAGGTCGCGACCTACGACCTGCAGCCGGAAATGAGCGTGCCCGAGCTTGCCGACAAATTGTCCGCGGCGATTCGTGGCAAGCAGTACGACTTCATCGTCTGCAATATCGCCAACGCCGACATGGTCGGCCACACCGGCATACTCGCTGCGGCGATCAAGGCCGCCGAGGCCGTCGACGCAGCGCTCGCGAAGATTCTCGCCGCAATCCTCGACGCCGGCGGCGAAATGCTGATCAGCGCCGACCACGGCAACTTCGAACAGATGCTCGACGAGAACGGCATCCCGCACACCCAGCACACAGTCGGCCCCGTGCCGCTCGTCTACGTCGGCCGCAAGGCGACGCTCGAACACGGCGCACTGCGCGACCTCGCGCCTACCGCGCTCGCGTTGATGGGGCTGGCGCAGCCGGCGGAGATGACGGGGCATTCACTCGTGCGGTTCGCTTGAGTCTGCTTTCTCTGTTTCGTTTCTTGGCGGTGTTTCGGTCGAGGCCGGAGTTCCGTTCTGCTCTGGCTCGTCATCCCCGCGTGCTTTTGGCGGGGATCCAGCGACTTTGCTTTGGCTCTTTGGCGTTTGAAGAGCAGAGCTTCCACTCGCCCTGCGGGCGAGCGGGTTACTTTTCTTCAGCAGCGAAGAAAAGTAACCAAAAGACGCCGCCCCAGAACATTGCGCCCTATGGGCATCCTGCCCATAGGGTCCGCGACAACGGCCGGGTTCCGCTAATTGCACATCCGTGTGCAATAGCGGAATGCGCGCGATCCTCGCGCGCACCCTACGGGCCTGATCGTCCGCTGTCGCCGCAATGTAATGGGGACCCGGAGAAGCCGGAGCAGCGCGCGTCGTGCGCGCCGAAGCTAGAGCAAGAAGCAGGCGCTCCACTCTCGGCTCTGCCTTTGCTTTTGCTTGTGATCTCGGGTCCCCGTCAGCCGCGGCGAGGGTATGACGGATTCGCCCGTAGGGTCGCGCGCAGGATGCGCGCGAGTTCGCGAATGGACAGGGATGTCCATCGAGCGAACCCCGGCATGACCTCGCGAACTCGCAGCGAAGCTGCGAGCGCGGCTCCCGGGGTGTGTTCTCTTTGGTTACTTTCTCTTGCACAAGCAAGAGAAAGTAACCCGCTCGTCCGCAGGACGAGTGGAAGCTTTTGCTCTCGCTCTCACCCGTCAAAGTCAAAGCAAGAGCTGGATTCCCGCTTTCGCGGGAATGACGAGCGGGAGAAGCGAAAGCCGAGCACGTTGGATCGTGCCTCAGCAAGGCCACGCCTCGCACAAATAACAAGCAAAGCCGCCGCAATCGTGCTGACCGTCGCCAGCCTGCTCGCCGCGAGCCCGGCCTACTCCCAAAACGACGAAACCCAGCGCGCCGCCCAAGAAGCCGAGACCAAACAAAAGCTCGACTCAGTGCGTGCCGAGATCAAGAAAATCGTCGACGCACAAAAAGAAACCGGCGCACAGAAAGACGCTGCGGTCGTCGCCCTGCGCGACCAGGATCTGAAAGTCGCGGCCGCAGCGAAGGAACTGCACGCGATCGACCAGAAGCTTGCCGGCCAGCAGGACAAGCTGCAGCAACTGGAAACCCGGCGCGATGCACTCAACGTCAAGCTCACGGCGCAGCGCGAGACGCTTGCGGTGCTGCTACGTTCGGCTTATGTCGTCGGCCACGGTGAGGAACTGAAGCTGCTGCTCGCGCAAGAGGACGTCGCCAAGATCGGCCGCATGCTCGAGTACTTCCACTACTTCGAGCGTGCGCGTGTCGAACAGATCAAGGCCCTGCTCAAGGATCTCGACGCGCTGGCGCAGGTGCACAAGGAGATCGACGACGAAACCGCACAGCTCACCGCAACGCGCGCGCAGCGCGCCGACGAGGCGAAGCAGCTCGATGTCGAGCGCGCGCAGCGCGTGCAGGTGCTCGCGGACCTCGACAAGCAGCTCAAGGACGATCAGGCCAGGCTCGCCGCTCTCGGCCAGGACGAAAAGGAGTTGAGCGACCTGCTCGCGAAACTGCGCGACGTGTTCGCCGACATCCCCAAGCAGCTCGCCGGCGCGGAACCGTTCGCTTCGCAGCGCGGTCGTTTGAACTGGCCGGTGCGCGGCAAACTGGTCACGGCCTTCGGTGCGAAGTCGGGCGATCGGCTGTCGAGCGGCATCGTGATCGCCTCGAACGAGGGCGCGGAAGTGCACGCGGTATCGCACGGCCGCGTCGTCTTTGCCGACTGGATGCGCGGCTTCGGCCTGTTGCTGATCGTCGATCACGGCGACGGTTATCTGAGCCTTTACGGCTACAACGAGACTCTGCTCAAGGACGTCGGTGATTGGGTCAGCGCGAACGAAGCCATTGCCACGAGCGGTGCCACCGGCGGGCAGAAAACGCCGGGGGCGTATTTCGAGTTGCGCGCGCAGGGCAAGCCGATCGATCCGCGCGGCTGGCTCAAGCCTTGATTGTGCGGCGCGAGGCTTTACCTAGGTTTACGTGTCCACCGTGCATAATCGTGCCGCTTCGTCGCCTTTGAAGGTTCGCGCCATGTCGATCAAACCCTTAGTAGTCGCACTTGCTTTCGCCGTGTGCTCGCCGTTCGCCTACGCCGACGAAGCCAAGCCCGGCGCCCCGCCCGCGGCACCCGCGGCCGATGCAGCGAAGAAGCCGAGCGTCGATATCAACGACGTGCGCGCCTTCGCCGCGGTGTTCAGCCTGGTCAAACAGGCCTACGTCGAGCCGGTCGACGACAAGACCTTGATGCAATCCGCGGTCAAAGGCCTGCTCGCTAATCTCGATCCGCACAGCGAATACCTCGACGAAAAGGCAATGACCGAACTGTCGGAAGACACGACCGGCAGCTACAACGGCCTCGGCATCGAAGTGCTCACGGTCGAAGGCACCCTGCGCGTGGTCGCGCCGATCGACGATTCGCCGGCCGAACGCGGCGGAATCAAGCCGGGCGACACGATCGTGCGCATCGACGGCAAGCCGATCACCGCGGAAAACGCGAGCGAAGCCTCGAATATGCTGCGCGGCAAGGCCGGCACTCAGGTCACTCTCGGCGTCGTCCACGAGGGCGCGAATGCGCCGGTCGACATCAAGCTCATGCGCGAAGCGATCCGCGTCGCCAGCGTCAAGACGCGCTGGATCGAACCGGGCTACGCCTATCTGCGTATCTCGCAGTTCCAGGAAGACACCGGCGGCGAGGTCAAGCGCAAGCTTGCCAAGCTGCGCGACAAGAACCAGGCGATCAAAGGTCTCGTGCTCGATCTACGCAGCAATCCGGGCGGCCTGCTGACCGCGGCGGTGGAAGTCAGCGACGATTTTCTCGACAAGGGCGTGATCGTCACGACCAAGGGCCGGCTCAAGCAGTCCGACCTGAGTTTCAATGCGACGCCGGGCGACTTGATCGACGGCGCGCCGATCGTCGTCCTCGCCGACAACGGCACCGCGTCGGCCGCCGAGATCGTCGCCGGCGCGCTCAAGGACAATCACCGCGCGCTGATCATGGGCCGCCGCACGTTCGGCAAGGGCTCGGTGCAGACCGTGCTGCCGCTCGACGACACTCATGCGATCAAGCTGACCACGGCGCGCTACTACACGCCGAGCGGCGTCTCGATTCAGGCCGAAGGCATCCGCCCCGATATTGAACTCGGCGATCTCAAGCTCGTCGCGCGCGACACGCCGCCGAGCTTCATCACCGGCGAGCGCGACCTGCCGAACCACCTCAAGGGCACCAATGAGAAGGACGGCGTCGACGACGACAAGCCGAGCGCGCGCGGCAATACCGACGACTACGCGCTGAGCGAGGCGATGAACGTGCTCAAGGGCCTGGCGCTGCAGCGCAAGCCGGCCGCGGCGGCGCAGGAGAAGAACGGCTGACGGCATCGGCAATGGATCCCTATCGGATATTTGCCGCCCGGCATTGGCAAGTCACCCATCGGCGCGATTCCCGATATTCGGGTTATCTGATGGTTTCCGCGCGCGAGGGCAAATCTGAGCTGCATGAGCTGAGTCCGGCATCGCTGCAGGAACTCGGAGCCGTGCTCGCCGATGCCGAGCGCTTGCTGCGCTCGGCTTATGCGCCGCAAAAAGTCGTTTTCTACAAGCTCGGGTTTTCGCCGGGATTCGCGATTCATTTCCACGTCGCGCCGGTGACCGCCGAGCTGCTCGACGAAATCCGCGCTCACCCCGGCTATGCGGACGATCCGGACGGCAACGATGCGATCCTGTTCCTGAGCCGCGTCTACTGCGAACGCGAACTCGATCGCGAAGAGTCGGCGCGCATGGCGCAGGAGATTCAGCGATTGCGGCACCTGGCCGAAGAAACGCTTGGCGTGGCCGAGGATGTTTGAGGCGGATTCGCGAACGCGCGGATTCGGCTGATCAAATCTCGTGTTCGTGCGTTCGCTTCGCGTTACGGCTTGCGCAGCGGCGGCGCGATCGGGAACGGCGTGACGACTCTCTCGCCGCTGGTTGCGTCGCGGATCACGAGCGGCGCGCGCTTCTCCACTTCTTCCACGCGCTGGATGCACTGGATCGGCAGGTGCAGCACGCGCGTATTGCT
This sequence comes from Rudaea sp. 3F27F6, assembly GCF_005503555.1. GTDB lineage: Bacteria > Pseudomonadota > Gammaproteobacteria > Xanthomonadales > Rhodanobacteraceae > Rudaea. The sequence goes on along the minus strand of NZ_SCNG01000004.1, from coordinate 341,016 downwards.
GAATTCTTCGCGCAGGCGCTCTTCGGTCGGATCGATGACCACGCCTTCGCCTTGCTGGTCGAACACCAGATCGCCGACCTCGGTGAAGCCCCAGAGCGCGCTCGATGCGACATGGCGTGCGTAGAGTTCGAGCGTCTTGCCCTGGCTCAGGAAGGTGACCTTGTACAGTTTCTTGCTCTTCATGCGCGCATTCTCGCACGACCGGCGCGGCGTGTGATCCGCTTCGCCTACGAGCGCAGTCGGCGCGCGATGGCCGGTTTCGACACGAGCGCGAACAGCAGCCCGGCGGCGAAACCGGCAATGTGCGCGCCCCACGCAACCGCGCCGAAGGCCGGGCCGACGAAGGTGAACGCGATCTGCAGCAGGGCCCAGAAGCCGATCAGCAGTGGCGCGGGAATACGCACGAATTCGAGAAACATGCCGAGCGGCAGCACGAGCCCGAGGCGCGCGCGCGGGAACAAGCCCAGATAGGCGCCGATGATCGCCGACACCGCGCCGCTCGAACCGACGATCGGCCGGGTCGTGTTCGGCAGGATCACCGCCTCGGCGAGATTGGCCAGCGCGCCGCCGAGCAGGAACAGCAGAAGAAAACGCCACGGCCCGAGCGCGCGCTCGGCCGGCACGCCGAAGATCATCAAGAACAGCACGTTGCCGGCCAGATGCAGCCATCCCGCATGGATGAACAACGCGGTGCCGAGGCGCAGCCAGCGCAATTCGATCAGCTGTTGCAACAGCGGCGCGTTGGCATCGAAGAGGCGCGCCGGCACCGTGCCCCATTCGCGCACGAACTGCAGCCAGCGCTCGCTGTCGGGTGTGAACGCGAGCCAGAGGAACATGACGATGCAGGCGATGACGATCGCAAGCGTGGCCCAGGGCAGGGACGCCTTGCGTTGGCGGTCGACGTAGACGAACACGCGCCGCGCTCGCGGATTAGGAACCAGGCCGCGGCAGCAGCACGCGCCGGCCCTGGAATTCGAGCACGAGCCCGGCCGGACGGATTTCCTGTACGGTGACGCCGCGAATACTCTCGCCCTCGACCACGCGCGTGCCGTCGATGATGGCGAAGCGGCGTTTCGGATCGGGTGAATAAACCTGCATCGTGATCGGCAGGACGGGCAGGGCGCTGCGCAGTTCCGGCGGCAATTCGTCGACGGTGGGTACGTCGCTCGTGGGCGGCGGCGGGGCGGGCGCAGGCGCGGGCGGATGCACGGCGGCCGGCGGCGGAGCGGATACAGGCGCAGGCGCCTGGGCCGGAGCGGGGGCCGGCACCGCGGCGGGAGGCGGTGCAGCTACGGGCAACGTGGCCGGCGTCGGCGGTGCCATGTCTTTTTTCGGCTGGGCGGGCGGCGGCGGATTTGCCGCGGCCGGAGGCGCCGCCGACACGGGCGCTTTGATTACTTGGCGTGGCGCGGTCGGAGACGTGGGCGGCGTGCCGGCATCGGCTTTCGCCGAAGGCTTGCCCGGAGCCGGATTGGTGGTCGACGGCACCGGCGCAGCATGCTGTCCGAGGAAACGCCAGCCGCCGGCTGCGGCGAGCACGACGACGGTGCCGAGCGCAAGCCACGGCAGCGCACTACGGCGACGCTTGGTCGCCGTGATCGGCGTGCCGAGATTCGGCATCTCGCCGAGGCGGCGCTGCGCTTCGGATTTTTTCAGGGCTTCGAGAATCAGCGACATGGGCTCGTCATTCGTAGGCTTTTCGTCGTTGGCGCAGAATTGCCGCGCGCGGTCATTGCACGTTGCGCATCAGATGCGGGCCGGACGGATCGAGCGCCGACAGCGCGAACAGCGTTTCCGGACCGACGATACCGTCGGGCTTGATGCCGTAGGCCGTCTGCAGCTTGCGTATGCGGTCGGCCAGCGCATCGTCGAAAAACGCCGGACCCGCATCGCCGGCGCCGCCGTCCATGCGCGCGAGCTGCGCCTTGACCCAGGCCACTCCCGGCCCGGCATCGCCGTTGTGCAGCTTGGCCGGAATATCGTCGGGCAGGCGCCATAGGGCGACGAATTCACCGTCCCAGACGCTGGCGAGGTCGTCTTTGCCGATGCGGAAACTTTCGCCGGCGAGATTGAGTTGTATCTGGTCGCCGCTGACGCCTTGCAGCAGCGCCCACGCGTTCGCGTTCTCCCACTTGAGTGGCAGGATCAGCGGGCGATCGAAGCGCGCGAGCTGGGCGATCGTGCCGTGACCGCGCAGGCAGTTCATGCCGGCGAAGACGATGCTGCGGCAGCGCGCGGCGTCGCGCACCGTGGTTTCGGCCGAGGTCACCTGCCAGCGTGCGAGCAACTGCGTCCACGCGGTCAATTCGGAATCGGAGGAATTCTCGGCGAGCGCGGCGAGTCTCTTCTCGGCGGCATTTTCCTGCGGCGGCGGTGGCGTCGCCGCGGTAGCGGTCGTCGTCGCTCCCGCGGCCGGTGCGGGCGCCGGCGCTGCGGCGGTGGCGGCGGCCGATTCGGCCTTGCGCTGCTGGGAAAAATACGCGCCGGCGCCGAGTGCGATCACCGCGCAGGCCGCCGCGGCCCAGGGGCCGTAGTGGCGCAGGCGGTAGCGCACGCTGCCGGGCAAGGTCTCGTCGGCTGCGCGATCGACCAGGCGTTCGCCGATCGACGACTGTTCGCGTGCGTAGCCGGCCATCAGCGCGCGGTCGCCGATGATGTTGATCAGGCGCGGCACGCCGCCGGAGCGCTTGTACAGTGCGCGCAGGCCAAGGCGCGAGAACGGCGAGCGCAGCGCGCCGGCGATGGCGAGGCGGTGGCGCACGTAGGCTTCGGTCTCGTCGCGGTCGAGCGGGGTGAGGTGGTAGCGCGCGGTGATGCGCTGGGCAAGCTGGCGCAGCTCGGGGTCGTTGAGCTTGTCGCGTAGCTCCGGCTGGCCCAAAAGTATAATTTGCAGCAATTTCTGCGTCGGCGTCTCGAGATTAGTTAGCAGGCGCACCTGTTCGAGCGAATCGGTCGACAGGTTCTGCGCCTCGTCGATGATCAGCACCACGCGCAGGCCTTGCGCGTAGGCGTCGAGCAGATAGGCGTTGAGCGTGTCGACGAGTCCCTTGAGGCTGCCTTTCTTGTCGCCGATTTCGAGTTTCAGCTCGTCGCAGATCGATTCGAGCAGTTCGACCGGTGACAGGCGCGGATTGAGCACGAGCGCGACGCGCGTGTTCTCCGGCAATTGCTCGAGCAGCAGCCGGCACAGCGTGGTCTTGCCCGTGCCGACCTCGCCCGTGAGCTGCACGAAGCCGCCGCTGCCGCCTTTGCCGATTCCGTACAGCAGGTGCGCGAGCGCGTCGCGGTGGCGCTCCGACAAAAATACGTAGCGCGGGTCCGGCGTGATCGAGAAGGGTGCCTCTTTGAGGCCGTAGAACTCCAGATACATGCCGATACTTTACCCTGCGGCGGCACAAAAGTTCGTGATTTCGCAGTGGATTCGCGCTGCGCGAATGTGCAGACGGCGTGCGAGGTTTGCATTACGCGTGGCAACGAGCCGATACTCGCGCGCTTTCGAACGACCGTAGCCCGCATGACGCGACGAATCCTGATTTTGTTTCTTGTGCTCGTCGCCAGTTCGCTCGCCTTCGTGTTTTTCGGCGGGAATCCGCCTGTTCAGCAAGCGTCGAAGCCGGTGCCCGCGTCGGTGCCGGCCGGCCCGAAGCCGACCGCGTTCGGCTGGCCCGCGCGCATCGCCCTCGTCTCCGGTGATGGCATCGATGGCTTGCGCGACGGGCCCGTCGCGCAAGCGCGCTACTCCGACCCCTGGGGCATTGCGCTCGATCCGGCGGGCAATCTTTACGTCGCTGACGCCGGCGGCAGCAATCGCATCCGTCGCATCGGCGCGGACGGTGCGGTCTCTACTCTGGCCGGCGGCAGCGAGGGCTTTGCCGACGGGATCGGCGCGGCCGCCGCGTTCAACACGCCTTCGGGCCTTGCGCGCGACGCAGTCGGCAATCTCTATGTCGCCGATACGGGCAATCACGCGATCCGCAAGATCACGCCGCAGGGTCAGGTGACGACGCTCGCCGGCACCGGAAGCGCGGGCTACCGCGACGGCGCGGCGGCGCAGGCACAGTTCGATGCGCCGATCGGCGTTGCCGTCGACGCCGCCGGCAAAGTCTACGTCGCCGACACGTACAACGATCGCATTCGCGTAATCGGCACCGACGGCATGGTCAGCACGCTCGCCGGCGGCGACGGGCCGGCTTACGGCGACGGCATCGGCGCGGGAGCGAGCTTCGATACGCCGTGTGCGCTCGTCGTCGACCCGGCCGGCACGGTCTGGGTCGCCGACACCGGCAACGGGGCGATCAGGCGCGTTGCGCCCGACGGCAAGGTCGACACGTTTGCGCGCTCGACGACGCTCGGCGACAAAGTGTTGCTGCGCCGGCCGCTGAGCCTCGCACTGACCCGCGACGGCTATCTCTATGCCGGCGACATGGCGCATGGTCTCGTCCTGCAGTTCGCCCCCGATGCGCAGATGGCCGTGCTGACCGGCGCGAGCGGCGACGGCGACCGCTTCGTGCGGCCGGCCGGAATCGCGCTCGACGCGAATGGCGCGCTGCGCCTGAGCGATGCGGCGAGTCATCGCCTGCACGAGATACGGCCGGTGCCGGATGCGTCGGCGTCCACGCCGCCCGCGCCCGTCGGTCCGGCGCGCGATGCACCCGCGCCCGATACGCGCGGGCGCTGGCCGGTGCGGCCGCAGAACCTGCGTCACGAAATCGTCGGCACGGTCGGCGAGGCGCGCGGCGCCTACGGCGGCGACGCGCGCGATCATCTGCATGACGGCCTCGACATCCGCAACAACGTCGGCGCGGCCGTGCTCGCGATCGCCGACGCCAAGGTCGAAGACCCGTTGAGCACCTGGGGACTCGGCGAGCTGCGCGAAGGCTTCAGCCTCGACACACTGAGCTACATCCACATGCGCGTCGGGCGCAACCTCAAGGATGCGCCGCTCGATCCCGCGCGCTTCCAGTTGATCCGCGACGAGACCGGCGCGCTCGACCGCGTGCGCGTACGCCGTGGCACGCGCTTCGCCCCAGGCGACGTGCTCGGCACGACCAATGCGATGGCGCACGTGCACCTGACCTGGGGCAACTGGGGTTACACGCACAACGCAATCGCGCTCGGCTTCACCGATTTCGCCGACCACGTGGCGCCGCGCATCGAGAGCGTCCAGATCGAGAACGCCGACGGTAAGGCATTCACACAGAAGCGGCGCGGACGCGTGATCGTCCCGCGCGATGCGCGCGGCGTTGCGATCGTCGTCGAAGCCTGGGACCAGGTCGACGGCAACGAAGCGCGCCGGCGCCTCGGCCTGTACTCGCTCGGTTATCAAATCCTCGACAAGGACGGCAAAGCCGCGCCCGGTTTCGAGCAGCCACGCATGAACCTGATCTTCGATCGCATTCCCGCCGACAGCGACGCGACCAAGGTCGCCTACGCGGCGAACAGCGGCATCACCGTCTACGGCAGTGCGGCGACGCGCTTCCGCTATATCGCCACGAACACGGTGCGCGATGGCGGTTTCGCTGCGGGGTTGTGGAAAACGGACGAGCTGCCGGCCGGCGACTACATCGTGCGCATCTTCGCGAGCGACTATGCGGGCAATCTGGCGGTCAGAAACCGCGATGTTCCGATCGCGTTGATGGAGCCCGCGGATATCGAACCCGTTCCTTCGAAGAGCACCGGCAAGCGTCCCAAGTCGACAGCGAGGAAAGGACAATGAATGCGTGGAAACGGTTTTTCGCTCTCGGGCTCGTCGTGGCATTCGCCGCCGCGTTCAGTCCGGCGAGAGCCGCCACCGAAATCGCGGTCACGGTGGATGACCTGCCGGGTCATGCCCTCGATAAAGGCGATCGCGTGAAAACGGTCGAAACGATGCTTGCCGCGTTGCGCAAGCATCACCTGACCGGCGTGTACGGCATGATCAATGGCGGGCGCCTTGCCGATGAGCCGCAGGCGCGCCGCGTGCTCGAACTGTGGGTGGCCGGCGGGCAATTGCTCGGCAACCACACGTATTCGCATCTAGATCTCGTGAAGACGCCGTTGTCCGACTACCTAGCCGACATCGGCAAGAACGATCCGCTGCTGCGCGAATTGATGGGCGACAAAGACTTTCGCTACTTCCGCTTTCCGTTCCTCGCCGAAGGCGACACGGTCGAAAAGCGTGCCGGAGTCCGCCAATTCCTCGCGGAGCGGCACTATCGCATCGCCGAAGTCACGGTCGATTTTTTCGACTACGAATGGATCGCCCCGTACGAGCGCTGTCTGGCGAAACATGATACCGCGAGTATCGACTGGCTCAAGTCCAGCTTCATCGACAATGCGCGCGGCGCGGTCGATATCGCCGAACAACTGGCGACGCTCGATTTCGGGCGGCCCATCAAGCATGTTCTGTTGCTGCATCTCTCGCGGTTCAACGCGGACATGATGGACTCGTTGCTCACCGCGTACGAGCAGCGCGGGGTCAAGTTCATCGGCCTTGCCGATGCGCTCGCCGATCCGGCTTATCGATTCGATCCGAATCCGCTGGTGCCGCGCTCGTATACGTTTCTCAATCAGGTGCGCCGCGCGAAGCATCTGAACAATCCGCCGCAGGTGACGGCGCTGTACAACGCTCTGCCCGAAGACAAACTGGACGCGCTCTGCAAGTAGAAAGCGCGTTTACACGAAGCTAATCGGCAACCTCTTTTGCCGGTGGCTGTGCGGAGTAGCGCTTGTAGTGCCACTGGTACTGCGCCGGCGCCAGACGGATACAGTTCTCGACGCCGCGATTGAGCGCGGCGACGGCGGTCGGCAGATCGGCGTCGGCGATGCCGTCGGGCGCAGGCAGGAAATGCAGCACGTAGCCTGCGCCGTGCGGCAGGCGCTCGGCAAACGCGAACAACACCGTCGCGCCGGTGCGCTGGGCGAGGCGCGAGAGCAGCACCATGGTCAGCGCGGGCCGGCCGAAGAACGGCGCGAATTCGCCCTCGCCCTGCTTCGGCTCCTGGTCGGGCAGGATGCCGACCACGCCGCCCGCGGCGAGGCGCTTGAACAAGGTGCGCACGCCGGCGCTGCCTTCGGCGCGGACCTGCTCGGCGGCAAGGCCGCCGCGCGCGCGCACCAGCAGCGGTTCGAGTTCGGGCTGGCGCGGCGGGCGGTAGGCGATGGCGATCTTCGTGCGGCTGCACAGCCAGTAATTGAGCAGTTCCCAGCAGCCGAGGTGCGGCGCGGCGACGATCAGGCCGCGTCCCGACGCCAGCGCGGCGTCGAACAGCTCGCCGCCGCGTACTTCGTGCACCAGGGCGAGCGTGCGCGCGGGATCGCCGGTCCAGATTTTCGCGATTTCGAGGAAGGACTTGCCCGCTTCGCCGAGCGCCGCGTGAAGAAAATGACGCTTTTCCTCACCGAAATCCGTATTGATGCGAGAGAGAGTGTGCTCGGCCTTGCGTCGCATCGGATTGTCGCTGCGGCCGATCAGCCAGCCGAAGCCCGCGCCGAGCGCTTGCAACGTGCGCAGGGGCAGCAGGCCGAGCAGGCGCAGCAGGCCGTAGACGATCCAGATATACCAGCGCATGCGGAGGGCGACGATGAAAACACCGGATTGTAGCCGTTTGCGCCGGGTCAGATTGACCGCGCCGCGGCCAGCCGCGACCATCGCGCGGTCGTCCCTGGCCGCGGCCGCCGCCGCATCGGAAACCCATGATTGCCCTGATCCAGCGCGTCGCCGAGGCGAGCGTGCAAGTCGAAAACGAGATCGTCGGCCGGATCGGGCCGGGCCTGCTCGCCCTGGTCGGTGTGCAACCCGGCGATGGCGAGGCGCAGACCCAGCGCCTGCTCGACCGCGTCCTCGGCTATCGAGTGTTTGCCGACGCGGACGGGAAAATGAACCTGTCGCTGGCGCAGGCCGGCGGCGGGCTGCTGCTTGTCTCCCAGTTCACCCTCGCCGCCGATACGCGTTCGGGCATGCGCCCGGGCTTTTCCACTGCGGCGGCGCCCGCCGAAGGGGAACGTTGGTTCAACCGTCTGGTCGAATTGGCAAAAATCCGTCATCCGACAGTGGAAATCGGCCGTTTCGGTGCCCATATGAAGGTCAGTCTCGTCAACGACGGACCGGTGACGTTCTGGTTGGAGGCGCGCTGAGCGCGCCGGGATTCGGGATTGGAGATTCGGGATTAGGTAGAGCGCGAGCCCGCGTCTGCGCCCGGGCCAGCTTGCCGATCCCGAATCCCCAATCCCGGCCTCGCCTTGACACCCCTCCTATACTTTCCAGTCTTTAGCTTTAAGCCGCAGATTCCATGAACGTAGACGCCCGCAGCCAGCAACAGTCCGAAATCAAGACCCTGATCATCAAGGGTAAGGAACAAGGGTTCCTGACCTACGCCGAGGTCAACGACCACCTGCCCGACGACATCGTCGATCCGGAGCAGATCGAAGACATCATCGGCATGATCAACGACATGGGCATCGAGGTGCACGAGGTCGCGCCGGAAGGCGATTCGATCCTGCCCGAGACGCCCGTCGCGACCGACGACGAAACCGCGACCGAAGAAGCGGTTGCCGTTCTCTCGGCCGTCGACGCCGAAGTCGGCCGCACCACCGACCCGGTGCGCATGTACATGCGCGAAATGGGTACGGTCGAGCTGCTGACCCGCGAAGGCGAAATCGCCATCGCCAAGCGTATCGAGGAGGGCCTCGGCCAGGTCCAGTCCTCGCTCGCCAGCTTTCCGTGGTCGATCCAACTGCTCGTCGAGGAATACGACCAGCACGTCGAGGGCCGCAAGCGCCTGTCCGAAGTGCTGACCGGCTTCGCCGACATCGAAGTGCCGGGGCTCGAAGTCAATGAAGAATTGCTCGAGGCCGAAGAAGGCGGCGGCGCCGCAGCGAAGGACGATGACGAAGAAGAAGGCGAAGGCGGCGAAGAGGCCGGCCCCGGCGAAAGCGGCCCCGATCCGGCCGAGGTGACGCGGCGCATGGAGGAACTGCGCAGTCTGTACGTGAAGTTCCAGAAGAGCGCGGGCAAGATCGGCACCGAAGACAAGAAGACGCAGAAGATCCGCGACCAGATGGCCGAGGCTTTCCTCAAACTCAAGTTGCCGTCGATCATGATCGACGCCTTCGTGCGCAAGCTGCGCGAAGTCGTCGCCACCGTGCGTCAGCACGAGCGCGTGATCATGGACATCTGCATCAAGCAGTCGCACATGCCGCGCAAGGATTTCATCAAGGCGTTCCCGTCGAACGAGACCAATCCGAAGTTCGCCGACGACATCATCCGCAAGAAGCAGAAGTGGGCGTCGTCGATCAAGGCGCACAAGGAAGAAATCCTCGCCGAGCAGGAAAAGCTCGTCGCGCTCGAAAAGACGCTTTATCTGTCGCTCGCCGACGTCAAGGAAATCAACCGTGCCATGTCGATCGGCGAGGCCAAGGCACGCCGCGCGAAGAAAGAAATGGTCGAGGCCAACCTGCGTCTCGTGATCTCGATCGCGAAGAAGTACACCAACCGCGGCCTGCAGTTCCTCGATCTGATCCAGGAAGGCAACATCGGCCTGATGAAGGCGGTGGACAAGTTCGAATACCGCCGCGGCTACAAGTTCTCGACCTATGCGACCTGGTGGATTCGCCAGGCGATCACGCGTTCGATCGCCGATCAGGCGCGCACGATCCGCATCCCGGTGCACATGATCGAGACGATCAACAAGCTCAACCGCATCAGCCGCCAGATGCTGCAGGAAATGGGTCGCGAGCCGACGCCGGAAGAGCTGGCGGTGAAGATGGAGATGCCCGAGGACAAGATCCGCAAGGTGCTCAAGATCGCCAAGGAACCGATCTCGATGGAAACGCCGATCGGCGACGACGAGGATTCGCATCTCGGCGACTTCATCGAGGACACCAGCATCGAATCGCCGGTCGATGCGGCGACGGGCACCGGCCTGCACGAGACCGTGCGCGACGTGCTCGGCGGCCTCACCCCGCGCGAGGCCAAGGTGTTGCGTATGCGCTTCGGCATCGACATGAACACCGACCACACGCTCGAAGAGGTCGGCAAGCAGTTCGACGTCACCCGCGAGCGCATCCGCCAGATCGAAGCCAAGGCGCTGCGCAAGCTGCGTCACCCGAGCCGTTCGGAACAGCTGCGCTCGTTCCTCGATCTCGAGTAAGCAATTCGACGAAAGCCGACAAAAAAGGCCGCAATGCGGCCTTTTTTGTTACCCCGAGTTTTGCTTCGCTCAGAAGCGCCACTCGCCGTTGACCGACAGCGCATTCACGTCGCTGCCCGCGACGCGGAAGTGCGTGTAGTTCAGGCCCACGCTCGCGTTGTTGCTGAAGTCGTAACCGAAACCGACGCCGCCGTAGCTGCCCGTGCGGTCATCGCTGTACGAACCGTAGCGCGAGGAGAACGAGAGGTCGGCAAAGAACGCGCCGAGGCGCGCCGACGCGTACCAATTCGGCGTGAAGTTGTAGTGCAGGTTTCCGCCGAGCGTCCAGCCCTTCATCTTGGCCTTGGCGTCGGCCCAGCCCGCGTCGAAATCGCCGAGCTGCACATAGCCGCCTTCCGCGCCGATCTTCAGTGCCGGGGCGATCTGCCAGCGATAACCGCCGTTGACCGCGAACAGATTGCCGGAATCCAGGCCGCTCTCGTCCAGCTTGGCATGCCCGATATCGCCGCCGACGAAAAAGCTGCCGTCGGCAGTCTGCGCGGCGGCCGGATTGGCGACGAGAATCGACGCGGCCAAGACGCTGGCCAATAGAACTTTCTTCATTACTCCAATACCTCTTGTGTGTTTATGAGAATCGCCGGGAACTGTCCCGACGACACGACCGGGCGGGGCGGCCCGATCGAGTCTCGTGCGCGCGGCCGCTCCGGGCCGCACGCAAAAGCGCGCGGATGGTAGGTGGCCTTGGGGACGGTGGTCAATCGAAGTTTGCGCGGGCGCCGTAGGCGGCCGCGGGCGAAAGCGCGAAAAACGCGCGGCGGGTCAGGTGCGCAGAGTGAACGGTGTGAACTGCGTGTCGCGGTCGAAGTAGTCCTCGTTTTCCGCGCGTTTGAGCGCGGCGACGATGCGGTAGGTCAGCGGCGTCGCGAGGATTTCCCAGACCACCTTCATCACGTAGTTCGACACCATGACCGCAAACACGAGCTTGGTGTCCCAGACGCCGAGAAATGCGGTCGGGTAGAACACGAGGCAGTCGACACCTTCGCCCGCAATGGTCGAGCCGATGATGCGCGACCACAGCGCATTGCCGTTGGTCCACAATTTCATTTTTGCCAAAGTATACGAATTGACGAACTCGCCGAAGAAGAACGCGGTGATCGAGGCGAACACGATGCGCGGGGTCTGGCCGAAGATCGATTCGTAGGCTTCCTGGCCGTGCCAGCCCGCGGCCGGCGGCAGGGCGACGACGACGCTCGCCATGATCGAGGCGAAGACCAGCGCGGCGATGCCGGACCAGATCACGCGGCGCGCACGCGCGTAGCCGTAGACCTCGGTGAGGATGTCGCCGAACACGTAGGAGATCGGGAAGAACAACACGCCGGCGCCGAAGCTGAGGTCACCGATCACCGGCAGATGCACGTTCGCGACTTTGGCCGGCCCGATCAGGTTCGAGCAGAGAATCGTGCAGACGAAGGCGCCGAGGATCAGATCGTAGTAGCGGTAGCTGCGCGGCGCAGGGCGGGATTCGGACATGGCGGCGTGTCGGGGCGAGTGTGGCAGTAGCATGCCGGCTGATGACATTTTTCGCCAGCCGTAAGGTTTCGCGCCGGCGCTCCGTCTACTGCAGGAGGGCCGCCGTTGCACCGCGCCTTTCGTCCGCCCCGGAGACTTTCGCATGAAACGACTGCTGCTGATTTGCCTGCTCGCCGCCGCTGCAAGCTTGTTCGTGCAGGCTGCGTTCGCACAAGAAACCGCCCTGGCCTGGCAGGGCAAGACCGCGGACGGGAAAACGGTCCGCTTCGATCCGCAGCATTTGCCGCGGCCGGCAGTTCTGCTGTTCTGGGCGACCTGGTGCCCGTATTGCGAAGCATTGATGCCGTACGTGCAGAAGGTCTACGCCGCCGCGGGCGCGGGCAAGCTCGACGTCTACGCGATCGACATCAAGGAAGACGGCGACCCGGTCAAGACGCTGCGCGAGCGCAAACTGAGCTTCACTTTGATTGTCGACGGCGACGCGATTGCCGATCAGTACTCAGTCAAAGGCACGCCGGGACTGTTCCTGGTCGATACGCACGGGAAAATCATCTACCGCCGCAGCGGCGGCGATGCGCCCGAGAAAGTCGAAACGGCCCTGCGCGAGAAACTTCATCTCGCACGATGACGTCGCAACGCGCCGATAAGCGGCGTCGCGCGATTTAGTGTGCGACGAACAGCGGCACGTCGCTGTATTGGAACAGATGGCGCGTGGCGCCGCCGAGCACGAGTTCGGCGATGCGCGAATGGCCCCAGGCGCCCATGACGATGAGGTCGGAGCCGGCCTTGTGTGCGGTGTCGAGGATGCCGGCGCCGTAGCCGCTCGTGGCATCGAACTTGCGGAACTCGGCGTTGACGCCGTGCCGCGCGAAATACGCGGCAAGATCGAGCGAAGGCAGATGGCGGGCGCCGACGAGACTCATCTGTTCGGCGCCGTCGAGCACGAGGACTTGCTTGGCCTGACGCAGCAGCGGCAGCGCGCCGTGGACCGCGCGCGCGGCTTCGCGGCTGTGGTTCCAGGCGACCAGAACGCGTTCGCCGACGCTGGCCGGCTTCAATGTTTCGGGGACGACGACGACGGGAACGCCGGCGCCGAATACGGTGCGCGAGACGATGCCCCAGCCGATCGGTGCGTCGGCATTCAATTGCGGGCGCTCGGCGACGACCAGATCGCACCAGCGTGCGGCGTGACAGATCGCCTCGACCGGTTCGCCCTGGGCGACGAGCCAATCGCCGGCGACCCCGGCCGCCACGAGCCGCTGCGCCCAGCCTTCGCGCTGGGCGAGTGCGGTGCCGTACAACTCGTCGGCCTCCTGCACCTGGAACACGACGGTTTCGAGCGTCGAATACGCGACCGTGCCGAGTGAGGCGACGTAAAGACCGGAGACGTGGGCGTCGAGTCTCGGCGCCAAAGCGAGTGCGACATTTGCGGCGAGCGAATCGCCTTCGTAGCGGCGCACGTGAACCAAAATATCGAAGCGAGCCATGATTCATCCCCTCCGCTTTCGCAATGACTGATAGTTTACGCTTATTAGCTAGGACGACGTTGAAGCAGCTCAAGTTCCGATCTTCGCCGCGCCGATCTGCGCTACCTGGTCTGTTCAGGTTGTTTCGGTATTATCGAATCTCCACCCCGTTCGAGGAGTAGGTCATGGGTTCACGAATTCTCGCTGCATTCGCCGTTGCCGCCGTTGCGTCCGCCGGTCTGTACGCCACGCGCGTCGAAGCAGCCGGCAAGACGGACTGCGAAATGCGCTTCAACCTCTCCGGCTGGTCGGCGATCTATAAGCACGCCGAAGGCCACGGCACGATCACCTGCGACAACGGCAAGACCTTCAACGTCAACATCGTCGCGGTCGGCGGCGGCCTGACCGTCGGCAAGTACCGTGTGGAAAACGGCAAGGGCAAGTTCGCCGAAGTCACCAATACCGACCAATTGTTCGGCAGCTATGCGCAGGCCGAAGCACAGGCCGGTGTGATCAAATCCGGCACGGCCCAGGTGCTGACCAAGGGCACCTCGACTCTGGCCCTGTCGGGCGCGGGTGAAGGCATCGATCTCGGCATTTCGTTCGGCAAGTTCACGATCTCGCGGGCGCAGTGACGAAAAGCGCTTTTGACACGAAGTAACACGGACCGACACGGATAGGGCCGATAAACATTTCTGTTTGCGTAGCTCTATCCGTGTTGTTCCGCGTCTGTCTGCGTCCGGCCCGGCCATCTCGGGCATGGGCGCGGTGACGGGTCCGCTGCTTTATCCGCATCCGCCGGCCCTTGATTTTCTTCCGCGCCGAATTGCTGCACACTTTGCAGCATGGCGAAAATCCTCACGATCGAAGACGACCCGCTGACCGCGCGCGAAATCGTCACCGAGTTGGCGAACAACGGCAATGAGGTCGACAGCGTCGGCAATGGCCGCGAAGGCCTCAAGCGCGCCCTGACCGGCGCCTACGACGCGATCACCCTCGACCGCATGCTGCCCGAGCTTGACGGCCTGACCCTCGTCACCGAACTGCGCCGCGCCGGCGTGGACACGCCGGTGCTGATGATCAGCGCGCTGTCCGACGTCGATGCGCGCGTGCGCGGTCTGCGCGCGGGCGGCGACGACTATCTGACCAAGCCGTTCGCGCCCGACGAGATGGCCGCGCGCGTCGAAGTGCTGCTGCGCCGTCGCCGCGTCGCCGCGCCGGAAACCCATCTTTCCATCGGCGATCTCGATCTCGACCTGATGACGCGCACGGCGAAGCGCGGCAAGGTGTCGCTCGAACTGCTGCCGATCGAATTCCGCCTGCTCGAATTCCTGATGCGCAACTCTGGCCAGGTGCTGACGCGCTCGATGATCTTCGAGGCCGTCTGGGGCTACCACTTCGACCCGGGCACCAACGTGATCGACGTGCACATCGCGCGCCTGCGCCGCAAGGTCGATCCGGAAGGCCTACCGCCGCTGATCCACACCGTGCGCGGCATCGGCTACCGCATCGGCGACAGCCGCTGAGCGAACGCGGCGATGACCAAACTCGAGACTCCTCCCGTCGCGCCGCCGCTGAGCGAACGCTGGCGTTCGAGTACGGCGCGCCTGATCATGATCTACGGCGGCTTCTTTCTCGCCTGGACCGTGCTGCTGATCGGCATGATCAACTGGCAGACGGCGACCTATCTCGAACACATCGTCGACAACATCCTCGTGCAGCGCATGCACTATCTCGCTTCGATCGAGCGCGATCGCCTGCCGACCATTCTCGCTGCGACCAGTTCGCTCGATCTGCCCGGCACGATGTCCTCAGGCTTGTTCGATTCGGGCGGCGGCTATCTCTCGGGCGAGATCGACAAGCTGCCTGCCGACCTGCCGCAGGACGGCTTGGTGCACGAGCTGCCGAGCGGGGTCGAGCACATCAACGGCATGCCGAGTTCGCATCCGCGCGCGGTAGCCTGGCGTCTCGACGACGGCAGCATCCTGCTGCTCGTGCGCGACTACTGGACCGTCGACCGGGTCGGCAAGATCATCCGCAACAGCCTCGCCTGGGCGCTGACCCTGGCGCTGATTCCCGGCCTGCTCGGCGGCTACCTGCTGAGCCGCGGGCCGCTGCGCCGCGTGCGCCGCATTGAGACCGCGGTCGCACCGATCATGCGCGGCGATCTCGGTGTGCGCCTGCCGATCTCCGACCGCCGCGACGAAGTCGACATGCTTGCGAGCATCGTCAACCGCATGCTCGACCGCATTGAGAATCTGCTCGGCGAAGTCAAAGGCGTCTCCGACAACATCGCCCACGATCTGCGCACGCCGTTGACGCGTCTGCGCGCACAGCTTTATCGCTTGCAGCGCGAGACTCCCGGCGACGACACGCGCACCGCGACGATCGAGCGCTGCATCGCCGACACCGACAGCCTGCTCAACCGCTTTCGCGCCCTGCTGCGCATCTCCGAGCTCGAGGACATCCGCCGCCGCGCCGGCTTCGGCGAGATCGACCTGCGCGAGAAGCTGGGGCGCGTGCACGAACTGTATGCGCCGCTGGCCGAGGACAAGCACATTGCCTTCGCGCTCGACACGCCGGCCGCGCTCGCCGCGGTCAGCGCCGACGGCGATCTGATGTTCGAAGCGATCTCCAACCTCGTCGACAACGCGATCAAGTTCACCCCGGCCGGCGGCCGCATCGTATTGCGTGCGGTGGATGGGAAAACCGGGCCGCGCATCGACGTGATCGACAGCGGTCCCGGCATTCCGCTCGCGGAACGCGAAGCCGTGCTGCACCGTTTCTATCGCACCAAGGCCTGCCGCAACGAGCACGAATGCGAACCGGCCGGATTCGGCCTCGGTCTGTCGATCGTCTCGGCGATCGTCAAACTGCACGAGTACCGTATCGAGATTGCCGACAACGACGGCGTGCCGGGCACACGCATGACGATTTTCTGCGCGGGCGATTCAAGCTGACGTTTTCGTCAGAAAGACGGCGTCGTATGAACAAAATTTCATACGCAAGCATTCGCGCTGCAGGCCGCATCGGGATTGGGTTTTCGCGGCTTTTGCGGCAGTTCGCCGCGACTGCCTAAACAAATCTTCATACGCCCGCCGATGAAAATTTGCGGCGTGGCAGCATAATTGCCTCGGCAAGTTTCCCGCTCGAGAATCCCTCCATGCAAGCCCTGGTTCGTATCGCGCTTTCGCGTCCCTACACCTTCGTCGTGATGGCCCTGCTGCTCTTCATCATCGGGCCGCTCGCGGCGTTGCGTACGCCGACGGACATCTTCCCGAACATCAATATCCCGGTGATCGGCGTCGCCTGGCAGTACACGGGCCTGCCGCCGGACCAGATGGCCGGCCGCATGACCACGCCGTTCGAGCGTGTGCTGACGACCGCGGTCAACGACATCGAGCACATCGAGGCCAACTCATTCACCGGCTTCGGCATCGTCAAAATCTATTTCCATCCCAACGTCAACATCGCAACGGCGAACGCGCAGGTCACCGCGGCCGCGCAGTTGATGCTGAAGAACATGCCGCCCGGCGCGACGCCGCCGCTGATCCTCAACTACAGCGCCTCGACTGTGCCGATTCTGCAGCTCGCGTTGTCCGGCAAGGGCCTGACCGAGGCCAACCTCGCCGACCTCGCGATGAACCAGCTGCGCACGCGCCTCGTCACCGTGCAGGGCTCGGCGATTCCGTACCCGTTCGGCGGTAAGGCGCGCCAGGTGCAGATCGACCTTGATCCCGCGGCGCTCTCCGCGCGCGGCCTGACCGGCCAGGACGTGGCCAATACGCTCGCGGCGCAGAACATCCTCACGCCGGTCGGTTCGCAAAAGATCGGCGGCCTCGAATACGCGGTCAATCTCAACAACGCACCATCCGATCTGAAAGACCTCGGCGCTCTGCCGATCAAGGCGGTCAACGGCGCGATGGTCTATGTCCGCGACGTGGCCAACGTGCGCGACGGCAGCGCGGTGCAGACCAATATCGTCCACGTCGATGGCGGCCGTTCGGTGCTGATGAACGTGCTCAAGTCGGGCGCGACCTCAACCCTGGCGATCGTCGACGGCGTTAAAGAGATGATCGAAGCGGTCAAGCCGTCGATGCCCGACGCGCTCGAAATCAAAGCGATCGGCGACCAGTCGATCTTCGTGCGCAACGCGATCGGCGGCGTGGCCAAGGAAGGCGTGATCGCGGCCGCGCTGACCAGCCTGATGATCCTGCTCTTCCTCGGCAGCTGGCGCTCGACCGTGATCATCGCGATTTCGATTCCGCTGGCGATCCTCGGTGCGGTCATCATCCTGTCCGCGCTCGGCGAGACGCTCAACATCATGACCCTCGGCGGCCTCGCGCTCGCGGTCGGCATCCTCGTCGACGACGCAACGGTGACGATCGAAAACATCAACTGGCACCTTGAGCACGGCAAGGACGTACGCACGTCGATTCTCGACGGCGCCCAGCAGATCGTCACGCCGGCCTTCGTCTCGATGCTGTGTATCTGTATCGTGTTCGTGCCGATGTTCTTCCTC
The DNA here is from genome assembly GCF_005503555.1 of Rudaea sp. 3F27F6. Lineage (GTDB taxonomy): Bacteria > Pseudomonadota > Gammaproteobacteria > Xanthomonadales > Rhodanobacteraceae > Rudaea. The sequence continues at coordinate 323,368 of NZ_SCNG01000004.1, read as the reverse complement.
GAAGGCGTCGCCCGCTTCCTGTTCGTGCCGATGGCCGAGGCGGTGATGGCGGCGATGGTCTGTTCGTTCCTGCTCTCGCGCACGCTGGTGCCGACGATGGCGAACTATCTGCTGCGTCCGCACGCGCCGCACACCGACGAACATGGCAACGACAGGGTGCTGCCGCGGTCGGGCAATCCGCTCGTGCGCTTCCAGCGCGGTTTCGAAGCGCGCTTCGAGCGCATGCGTGCGAGCTACCACGACCTGCTCGCCCTCGCCCTCGGCCACCGCAAAGTCTTCGTTGGCAGCTTCCTCGTCGTCGTCCTCGCTTCATTCCTGCTCGTGCCGTTCCTCGGCCGCAACTTCTTTCCGTTCGTCGATGCCGGCCAGATGCTGATCCACGTGCGCGCGCCGGTCGGCACTCGCGTCGAGGAGACCTCGGCGCGATTCGCCGAAGTCGAACGCGCGATCCGCGAAATCATTCCGGGCAACGAGATCGTCACGATCACCGACAACGTCGGCGCACCGTTCCTGTCCTCGATCAATACGGTCTACAACAACACCGGCACGATCGGCGAACAGGACGGCGACATCCAGGTCGCGCTGGCCGAAGGCCACGCGCCGACCGCCGACTACATGCGCCGTCTGCGCGAGGAGCTGCCGCGGCGCTTCCCCGGCATGATCTTCGCGTTCCTGCCGGCCGACATCGTCAGCCAGATCCTCAACTTCGGCGCGCCCGCGCCGATCGACCTGCAGATCCGCGGCAACAACCTCGCAGCGAACTTCGACTACGCGAATAAACTGCTGACCCAGATCAAGCACGTTTCCGGCGTCGCCGATGCACGTATCCAGCAGACCGGCAGCGCGCCCGCGCTCAAGGTCGACGTCGATCGCACGCGTGCGCAGTACGCCGGCGTGACCACGCGCGACGTAACCTCGAGCCTGGTCGTCAATCTCGCCGGATCGAGCCAGGTCGCACCGACGTTCTGGCTCAATCCGGCCAACGGCGTGACCTATCCGATCGTCATGCAGACGCCGCAGTACAGACTCGATTCGCTCGAAGCGCTGCGCAACGTCTCGATCAACGCGCCGGGCGGCGGCACCACCGTGCTCGGCGGCATCGCCGACATCACGCGCACCCAGGTCAACGGCGTGTTCAGCGAGTACGACATCCGGCCGATGGTGCAGATCTACGCGACCACGCAGGACCGCGACCTCGGCGCCGTCGCCGCCGACATGCAGAAGATCATCGACGCCAATGCGAAGGACGTGCCGAAGGGCGCGAACGTCGTCCTTCTCGGCCAGGTCAAGACCATGAACAGCGCGTTCTCGGGCCTGCTGTTCGGCCTGATCGGCGCGATCGTGCTGATCTACTTCCTCATCGTGATCAACTTCCAGTCGTGGAGCGATCCGTTCGTCATCATCACCGCGCTGCCGGCGGCGCTTGCCGGCATCGTCTGGATGCTGTTCGCCACTCACACCACGCTGAGCGTGCCCGCGCTGACCGGCGCGATCATGTGTATGGGCGTGGCGACTGCGAACAGCGTGCTGGTCATCTCATTCGCGCGCGAAAAGCTCGACGAACTCGGCGACGCGACCGCGGCCGCACTCGAAGCGGGCTTCGTGCGTCTGCGCCCGGTCATGATGACCGCGCTGGCGATGGTTATCGGCATGGCGCCGATGGCCCTCGGCCTCGGCGAAGGCGGCGAGCAGAACGCGCCGCTCGGTCGCGCGGTGATCGGCGGCCTGATCTTCGCCACGATCGCCACGCTGTTCTTCGTGCCCGTCGTCTTCAGCATTATTCATCGGCGCCACGGCGAGAAGCCGGCGCCGCAAGTTTCGTTCGGAGAGTCCCATGTCGCAGCTTGATACCCCCAACAAACCCGTCTCGCGGCGCGGCCTGCGCCTGACCGGCATCGCCGCGGCCGTCGTCGCGGCCGTGATCGTCGCGCACGGGCTGATCGTGCGCGCGAGCGAGTCCTCGCGCCTGCACGACTGGACCGAGGCACAGGCACTGGCGACCGTTGCGGTCAATCCGCCGACGGCGGTGGCGAACACCTCCGGCCTCGAACTGCCGGGTCGCATCGAAGCCTGGCAGCGTGCGCCGATCTACGCGCGCGTCTCCGGCTACCTCAAGGACTGGAAGCACGACATCGGCACCCAGGTGAAGGCCGGCGAAGTGCTCGCCAACATCGAGACGCCCGACCTCGACCAGCAATTGCTGCAGGCCAAGGCCGATCTCGCCACCGCGCAGGCCAATGCCGCGCTGTCGGCGACGACGGCGAAACGCTGGCAGGCGATGCTCGGCTCCGATTCGGTGTCGAAGCAGGAAGTCGATGAGAAGACCGGCGACCTCGCCGCGAAGAACGCGCTCGTCGCCGCACAGCGCGCGAACGTCGACCGCCTCGTCGCGCTGAAGAACTTCACCCGCATCGTCGCGCCGTTCGACGGCACCGTGACCACGCGCAACACCGACGTCGGCGCGCTGATCAATGTCGGCGGCGGCGCGGGCCAGGAACTGTTCGTCGTCTCCGACACCTCGAAGCTGCGCGTCTACGTCAACGTGCCGCAGAACTATGTGCCGAGCGTGCGCCCCGGCACCAAGGCCACGCTCAGCGTGCCCGACCAGCCGGACAAGAGCTACGCGGCGACCGTCGAGTCGTCCGCGCAGGCGGTCAATGCGGCGAGCGGCACGACCCTGATGCAGCTCAGCGTCGACAATGCCGCCGGCGAACTGCTTCCGGGCGGCTTCGCCAACGTGCGTCTGGCGATGGCCGGCAAGGCCGATGCGCTCAGCGTGCCCGGCAGCGCGCTGATCTTCGATGCGAAGGGCATCAGTGTCGCCACGGTCGATGCGAACAACAAGGTCGTGGTCAAGCCGGTCACGATCGCGCGCGATCTCGGCAAGGTCGTCGAGATCGGCTCGGGCCTGACCGCGGCCGACCGCGTCATCGAGAATCCGCCCGACGGCGTCGTCACCGGCACCGAAGTGCGCATCGCCGGCGCGCAATCGAAAACCCAAGTGGCTTCGGCGGGAAACGGTAAAAATGGAAAAGGATAATCTTTGCTTCCCTTCTCCCGCCGGGAGAAGCCGCGACACTCAAGCGCCGGATGAGGGAAGAGCGCCGCAAGCTCTGACCGAATTCCATCGTCAGAGTCTTTTCCCTTATCCGTCCCTTCGGGGCATCTCCCAAGGGGGCAAGGGAAGAGCTGCCGCTTTCGCAACGCTGCTCGCCGGGATGGTGGCTCTCTCCGGCTGCTCGTTCGCGCCGACGATGAAGACGCCGGAAGTCGCGACCGCCGCGGCCTACAAGGAAATCGGCACGCCGTGGACCGAGGCCAAGCCGGCCGACCGCCTGCCGCGCGACGAGTGGTGGTCGCTGTACGGCGATCCGAAACTCGGCGAGCTGCAGACGCGCTTGATCGCCGGCAGCCCGGATCTCGCCGCGGCGCTCGCGAACTACGAACAGGCGCAGGCCTACAGCGATTTCCAGCGCGGCGATCTGTTTCCGCAGATCGGCGGCAGCGCGAGCCTGCAGCGTTCGCAGAGTTCAAACAACGCCGCCAACCCGTCGCCGGTCAAGCTATACGACACGCGCTCGGTCGGTTTCTCGGCGAGCTATGAGCTCGACCTTTGGGGCCGCGTGCGCAACGAAGTCGCCGCCGGCAATGCGCAGGCCGAAGCCGCGGCAGACGATCTGGAGAACGCGCGCCTGTCGCTGATCGCCCAACTCGTCGACGACTACATTGTGTTGCGCGGTCTCGATCGCGACAGCGCGATTCTCAACGACACGGTGAAGGCCTACCAGCGCGCACTTGATCTGACCAACGAGCGTCACCGCGGCGGCATCGCGCCGGGCCTCGACGTCGCGCGTGCGCAGACCCAGCTCGACATGGCGCGCTCGCAGGCCGAGCAGACGCTGGCCCAGCGCGCGCTTGCCGAACACGCGATCGCCGCGCTGATCGGCGTGTCGCCTTCGCAGTTCTCGATCGAGCCTGCGATCGTCGACATCAAGCTGCCGGCGGTGCCGGTCGACGTGCCTTCGCTGCTGCTGCAGCGCCGCCCCGACATTGCCGCCGCGCAGCGGCGCATGGAAGCGGCCAACGCCAACATCGGCGTCGCCCGCGCCGCGTTCTTCCCGTCGATCAGTCTCGGCGCGAGCGGCGGCTATCTGAGTTCGCAAGCCGGCAACTGGCTGACCCAGCCGAGTTCGTTCTGGGCGATCGGTCCCGCGGCGCTGCTGACGATCTTCGACGGCGGCAAGCGCAGTGCGAGCGTCAAGCAGGCGCGCGCGATCTTCGATCAGACCAGCGCAAAATACCGCAGCACCGTGCTCGGCGCGTTCACCCAGGTCGAGGACAATCTCGCCCTGCTCAACCACTATCGCGACGCGTCGGTCGCGGAGAAGTCGGCGGTCGAGGCTGCGCAGCGCTCGCTGAACTTCTCGCTCGATCGTTACCGCGAGGGCGCGGTGAACTATCTCGACGTGGTCACCTCGCAGACTGCCGCGCTGCAGACTCAGCGCGACGCGTTGAGCCTCGACACGCGCCAACTGCGCGCGAGCGTTGCGCTGATCCGCGCGCTCGGTGGCGGCTGGGACGCGCAGGCGCCGCTCGCGCGCAACTGAGTCATCGCCGCGACGTCGCGGGCATCGAGCCGCGACGTCGAACGACGAATAGGCATCAGTCGAGCCCGAGCAGCCGGGCCGCATTGCGGTCGAGGATCGCCGCGGTGTCGTCGGCAGACAAGCCGGCGCGCTCGACATAGCCGACCGCGGCCTGAAACAGTTCGCCGCTCTGATGCGGAAAATCCGTGCCGAGCAGTAAGCGATCCGCACCGAGGCTTTCGACCGCTGCGCGCAGCGCCGGCACATGATCGTGGCCGACCGTGTCGTACCACAACCGCTTGGCCGCCCGGCTCGGCGGCTCGGGCACTTCCGGCGTTTCGTAGCTGCCGGCGTGATCGAGCCGCGGCAGCAGCATCGGCAGAGCGCCGCCGAGATGGCTCGCGATGATCTTCATGCGCGGATAGCGCTGTGGAATCTGCGCGATCAAAAGGTGCATGACCGCTACCGTGTCCTCGACCGGCGCGCCGAGCGCCCAGGTCAGGCGATGATTTTGGATCAGCGGCGACTCCGCGCCGCAGCCGGCCGGATGTACGTAGAGCACGCTGCCGCGCCGGTCCAGTTCGGCGTAGATCGGCTCGAACATCGGATCGGCGATGGAACGGCCGAGAACCGACGTGGTGATCGCCACGCCGAGCATGCCGTCCTGGGCGAGCGCCCAATCCAGCTCGTCGAGCGCCGCGTCCACATGCGGCAGCGGCAGCGAAGCGAACGCGCGGAAACGTTCGGGATGGCGCTGCACGAGCGCGGTGTATTCGTCGTTGATGCGGCGGGCCAGCTTCACTGCGTTCTCGCGGCGCTCGAAATGCGGCGACGCGGGCGTGGCCGAAAGCACCTGCGTGCGGATGCCCGCCGCGTCCATCTGGGCGAAGCGCACCTGCAGTTGTGCATGCGTCGGCTCCGCGCCGAGGCCGCGGTGCGCGCTCGTGGTGGCGAAGCCGGCGGCGGCGAGGCGATCGAGATAGTCCACGCTCCAGGCGTGCGCGTGTACGTCGACGCGTCGGATCGAATCAGGCATGTCGTTCTCTTTGAGCAGCGAATCCGTAGAGCAGGCCGAGCGCGATACCGAACGCGGCGGCCAATGCGACCGGAACGGCCGCGGCTGCCCAGCCGGCGCTGCCGACGATGGCGCCGACCACGAGCGGCCCGAGCACTTGGCCGAGATAATTGCCCTGCATCACCAAGCCGAGACTCAGCGGCGCCAATGCCGGACGCGGCACCGCACGCGGTGCGCAGGCGAGCAGGGTCGGCGGCAGCAGGCCGCCGGTAGCGGAAAAAACAAAGCCGAGCAGCACGGTGAATGGCGCTGGTAGCGCCGGCAGAAACAGGCCGACGCCGGCGAGTCCCGTCGCGACGCTGCTCAGGATCATCAGCCGTGCCGGCGGCATGCCGCGTGCGAGCAGGGCGCCCGCACCGACGTTGCCGAGAATATTCGCCGCGACCACGGCCGCGCTCAGCGTGCCGGCCGCATCCTGGTTCATGCCCATGCGCTGCATCAGGAATACCGGCAGGAAACTCAGCACGGCAAAAAACTGCAGCGCATAGGCCGCGAAAGCGAGCGCGAGGATCAGCGGACCGCGCGCGCGCAAGGTCTGCGTGATGCCTTGGCGCAGGCCGTCGGCCTGCGTCGCATCGGACCGCGGCGCGGCAGGCAGCGCGCAAACGAGCGCGGCCATCAGCAGCGCGAGGCCCGCATCGACGGCCCATAGCCGGCGCCATCCGCCGAGCCACGGTCCGCACAGCATCGACAGCGCCATGCCGCTGGCCATGAACACGCTCCACAGGCCGAACACGAGACCGTGCTGCCGCGCGGGCGTCAATCGATGCAGCAGCGCGGGCGCGGCGACCACCACGATCAGAAAGCCGAGGCCCTCGACGACGCGGCTCGCGATCAAACCGGCATAGCTCGATGCGAGCGCACCCGCGGCGCTTGCGCCGGCGAGCACGAGCAAGCCCGCCGCGAGCATGCGCCGGTCGCCCCAGCGTTGCACGAGTACGCCGGAGGCGATGCCGCCCACGACGCCGACCAGTGGAAACACGGCCATCACCCAACTGAGCCCTGCCAACGAGCGCGCGAATTCGACCTGCATCTGTGCGAGTGCGATCGGCGCCTTGCCGACATGCAGCGCCGCGACGATGCCGGCGAAGATGACGCCGACGATCGCGCTCCACGGTGTCGCCGCGACAGTTTTGGGCGACGAGCGTATGGCAGCGGGCTCAGTCATGCCGGCTCGCCTCCGCCGCGGACGTCGCCGCGGACAGTGCAACCGGCATGCGCTGCGGCCAGCCTCCGGCGAGCGCTCGGTACAGCGCGACCGTCGCGGTCGCGCTGCGCGTGTGGCTGTCGGCGAATGCATCCTGCGCGGCGAGCAGGCTGCGTTCGGCGTCGAGCACTTCGTAGAGATCGATCACGCCGGCCTGGTAGCGCACGCGCGCGAGCCTTGCCGCGTCGGCGCTGTCGTGCGCGGCGCGTTCGAGCTGTGCGTCCTCGCGGCGCGTGCGTGCATCGAGGATCAGCGCGTTCTCGGTGTCTTCGAGCGCGAGCAGCACGGTCTGCTGGTACTGCGTGAGCAGGGCCGCCGCGTCGGCGCGGCTCGCGGCAATGCGCGCGCGCACGCGGCCGACGTCGAGAAACGACCAGTCGATGCCGAGAAAACCCGAGGCCGTCTCGCTGCCGCTCTTGAACAAGGCGTCGTGATGAAACGCCTGCGTGCCGAGCAAGCCGCTGAACGACAGGCGCGGGAACAGATCGGCCGTGGCGACGCCGACGCGCGCGGCCGCCGCATGCAGACGTGCTTCGGCCGCGGCGATGTCGGGGCGGCGGCGCAGCAGCTCGCCCGGCGTGCCCGGGTCGATCGGCTGCGGCAACGCGGGCAGGCGCTGCGGCGGATCGAGTTCGGCGATCAAGGCTTCCGGTGCGCGGCCGCTCAATACGGCGAGCCGATGCTCGGCGATGGCGATTTGCGCTTCGAGTGCGGGCACGCGCGAAGACGTGGTTTCGAACTGCGCGCGTGCGCGAGCGAGATCGAACTCGGTATCGCGGCCGGCACCATAGCGTGCTTCGACGAGACTCAAGGTTTCGCGCTGATTGGCGGCATTGTCGCGTGCGACGCGCAGGCGCTCCTGCAGCCCGCGCAACTGCGCGTAGGTGCTCGCGACCTGGCCGGCGATCGCGACCTGCATCGCGGCGAGATCGGCCGCGCTCGCCTGGGTCTCGGCGCGCTGCGCTTCGATCTCGCGGCGCACGCGGCCGAACAGGTCGAGTTCCCAGCTCGCATTGATGCCGGCGCTGTAGCTGCGCGCGCTGCGCGGCCCACCGAGAGCCTGATCCCGGCTCAGTTGCTGATGGCCGCCCTGCGCGCTCGCGGTGATCGTCGGCAGCGCGTCGAACTTGGCTTCGCGCAGCAGCGCGTTGGCGCCGTCGTAGCGGGCGAGTGCGCCGCGCAGATCGTTGTTCGCGGTAAGCGCCGCATCGATCAGCGCGCTGAGCTGCGCGTCGCCGAACGCTTGCCAGAACTGCGCATCGCCTGCGGCTGGCGCGGCGACGTCGCCCGCAGGCACGGCATCCTTGCGTGCGTACTGCACGGGCGCCGGCGCATCGGGGCGACGATAGTCGGGGCCGACGGCGCAGCCGGCGAGGACCAGACTCGAAACGATGAAGACGGACAGCGTCGACTTAAGCATGGAGCTGGCCCTCGTGAGCGATCAACAATGGGCCGTGCTCCGCGTCATGTGCGTGCTTCCACGCGGCATCGCTGCCGCCGAGCTTGCGTAGGGCGACGTAGAACACCGGGGTCAGGAACAGGCCGAACAGGGTCACGCCGAGCATGCCGGCGAACACGGTGATGCCGGTGGCGAAGCGCACCTCGCTGCCGGCGCCGTGACCGAGCAGCAAAGGCACCGCGCCGGCGATGAAGGCGACCGAGGTCATCACGATCGGGCGCAGGCGCAGGCGGCAGGCTTCGAGCGCGGCTTCGACGATGCCGACGCCGCGCATCTCCAGCTCGCGTGCGAACTCGACGATGAGGATCGCGTTCTTGCACGCCAGGCCCATCAGCACGACGAGGCCGACCTGGACGAACACGTTGTTGTCGCCGCCCGAGAGCCACACGCCGAACAGCGCCGCGCACATGCACACCGGCACGATGAGGATCACCGCGAGCGGCAGGATCCAGCTTTCATACAGCGCGGCGAGAACGAGGAAGACCAGCATCACCGCGAGCGGGAACACCACCGCGGCGGCATGGCTCTGCGTGACCTGCTGATAGCTCAGGTCGGTCCATTCCAGAGTGATGCCGGTGGGCAACACCTTGGCCGCGATCTCCTGCAGCTTGGCGATGACCTGCGCGGAAGACAGCATGCGCGGATCGGAATCGCCGATCAGGTCGGCGGCCGGAAAACCGTTGTAGCGTACGACCGGATCGGGGCCGTAAGCCTGCGCGATCGTCGTCATTGCCGCCACCGGCACCATCTCGCCGCGCTCGTTGCGCACGCGCAGTTTGCCGATGTCCTCGGGGCTCTGGCGGTGCGCGCTGTCGGCTTGCGCCATGACGCGGTAGACGCGGCCGAACAAGTTGAAATCGTTGACGTAGACCGAGCCGAGATAGGTCTGCAGCGTGTCGAACAGATCGGTCAGGGCGACACCCTGCGCCTTGGCCTTGATGCGATCGACCTTGACCTCGAGCTGCGGGATATTGGCTTGGTAAGAACTGACCGGGAAAGTCATGCCCGGCGTCTGCGCAACGGCGCCCTGGAATGCGGTGATCGCATTCTGCAGCGCGCCGTAGCCGAGACCGGCACGGTCTTCCAGATAGAGCGAATAACCTGAGCCGTTGCCGAGTCCTTGGATCGGCGGCGGCAGCAGCGCGTACGGAAACGCGCCCTGGATACCCGCGGAGAATTTGGCGTTGAGGTCGGCGACGATCTGGTTCGCGCTGCGCTTGCGTTCGTGGAACGGTTTGAGGATGACGTAGGAGTTCTCGATGTTCGGCGTATTGACCAGTTGCAGCGCATTGAAGCCGGCGAACGCGGGAATCATCGCCACGTCGGGATCGGCGAGTGCGATGTCGATCATCTGCCGCGTGACCGCATCCGTGCGCGCGAGCGAGGCACCCTCGGGCAGTTTCGCGCCGGCGAACAGGTAGAGCTTGTCCTGAGTCGGAATAAAGCCGCCCGGCACGGCGTGGAACAGCAGCGCGGTCGCGGCGAGCAGGCCCGCGTAGACCGCGAACACCGTGCCGCGCCGGCGCAGCACGCGCGCGACCGCGCCGTGATAATTGCCGGAGCTGCGCTCGAAGAAGCGGTTGAACGGGCCGAACAGCCAGCCGAACATGCGCTCGATCGCGCGCGCCAACGCATCCTTCGGCGCACCGTGCGCAGTCAGCAGTTTGGCTGCGAGCGCCGGCGACAAGGTCAGCGAATTGATCGCCGAGATCACCGTCGAGATCGCGATGGTCACCGCGAACTGCTTGTAGAACTGGCCGGTGACGCCCGACAGAAACGCCATCGGCACGAACACCGCGCAGAGCACGAGCGCGATCGCGACGATCGGGCCCGACACCTCGCGCATCGCCTGGTGCGCGGCGGCGAGCGGCGTGCGCCCTTCGGCGATATTGCGCTCGACGTTTTCGACGACGACGATCGCGTCGTCAACGACGATGCCGATCGCGAGGACCAGGCCGAACAGGGTCAGCGTATTGATCGAATAGCCGAGCAGGTAGAGCCAGGCGAATGTGCCGACGACCGAGACTGGCACGGCGACGAGCGGAATGATCGAAGCACGCCAGGTCTGCAGAAACAGGATCACCACGAGCACGACGAGGATGACGGCTTCGATCAGCGTGTGTTGCACCGCGCGGATCGAATCGCGCACGAACACGGTCGGGTCCCAGACCGCGTGATAGGCGACGCCGGGCGGAAAGTGTTTGCCGAGTTCGTCCATCTTCGCGTAGACCGCGTCGGCGACGGCAAGCGCATTGGCGCCTGGCGAGAGGAAGATGCCGAGTCCGGCCATATTGTGCTTGCCGTCGTACGAGCGCAGCGTGTAGTCGCCCGAGCCGAGTTCGACACGCGCTACGTCGGCGAGGCGCACGACCTGGCCGTCGGCACCGTTCTTGAGCACGATGTCGGAGAATTCCGCCGTGCTCGCAAGGCGGCCGCGCACATTGATCGAGACGAGAAAGTCGGTGTCCTTCGGCGACGGCTCCGCGCCGAGCTGGCCGGCGGAGACCTGCACGTTCTGCTCGCGCACCGCAGCGATCGCCTCGCCCGCGCTGAGGCCGCGCGCCGCGAGCTTGTCCGGATCGAGCCAGATGCGCATGGCGTAGTCGCCCGCGCCGTAGAGCTGCACGTCGCCGATGCCGGGCAGGCGCGAGAGTTCGTCCTTGACGTGCAGCAGCAGGTAGTTGCGCAGATAGAGTGCGTCGCGGCTGTCGTCGGGCGAATACAGGCCGCCGTACATCAGCGGCGTCGGCGACTGCTTCTGCGTAGTCACGCCGTAGTCGCGCACAGCCTGCGGCAGACGCGACAGCGCCTGGCTGACGCGGTTCTGCACGCGCACGGCGGCCGTGTCCGCGTCGACCTCGGGTTTGAAGGTGACGACGATTTGCAGGCTGCCGTCGGAGCCGGCGACCGATTTCATGTACATGATGCCTTCGACGCCGGTGATCGCTTCTTCGAGCGGCTGCGCCACGGTCTCGGCGATCTCCTTCGGATTCGCGCCCGGATAGGTCGCACGCACGACTGTGCTCGGCGGCACCACTTCGGGATACTCGCCCGAAGGCATCAGCGGAATCGCGATGAGGCCGATAGCGAACAGGATGATCGACAGCACGATCGCGAAGATCGGCCGGTCGATAAAGAATTTGGAGAAATCCATGTGTCTGTCTCCTCAGCGTGCCGCGTTCGCGGCAACGGGCGGCGCCACCGCGCCGGCTTCGCTCGCGCGTACGACCATGCCCGGGTAGAAAATCTTCTGCATGCCGGCGACGACGACTTTGTCGCCCGCATCGAGACCCGACTGCACCACGCGCAGGCCGTCGTTCGTGCGGCCGAGCACGATGTCGCGACGCAGTGCCTTGCTCTCGGCGCCAAGCACGTAGACGTACTTGCGGTCCTGGTCGGTCAGCACGGCCTTGTCGTCGATCAATACTGCCGCGGCTTCGCCGCCGCCGAGCCGCACGCGGGCGTAGAGCCCCGGGGTGAGCGTGCGGTCGGCATTGGCGAGCAGGGCGCGCACGCGGATCGTGCCGGTGCGTGCATCGACTTGGTTGTCGAGGAAATCGAGTTTGCCTTCGCGCGGGAACCCGTCTTCGTCGGCGAGGCCGACGCGCACCGGGCTCGCGCCGTCCTTGCGTTCGCCGCGGCGTTCGAGTTGTTTGTAGCGCAGATAGCTGTGCTCGTCGGCATCGAAATAGACGTACATCGGATCTTGCGAGACGACACTGGTCAGCGCGGTCTGGTCGGCCTGGGCGAGATTGCCGACGGTCAGCAGTGCGCGGCTCGCGCGTCCGGCGATCGGCGCGCGCAACTCGGTGAAGCCGAGATTGAGCTTGGCCGTCGCGACCGCGGCCTCGGCCGCACGCACGTCGGCGTTGCCCTGGGTCAGGCCGGCGCGGCGCGTCTCGAACTCTTCGCGCGAAATCGCCTTGGCCGCGATCAGCGCCTGCGCGCGCTGGTCCTGCGCCTGGGCGAGCTGTGCCGCGGCGCGTGCGCGTTCGAGCTGAGCCACGGCGCTGTCGTAGGCGGCGCGGTACGGGCGCGGATCGATCACGAACAGCAGATCGCCAGCTTTGACCTCGTCGCCTTCCTTGAACGCAACGCGTTCGATGTAGCCGCTGACGCGCGCGCGCACTTCGACCGAATCGGTCGCGGCGACGCGGCCGTTGAATTCGTCCCATTGGCGCACCGGCTTCGCCTGCGCCGGCGCGACCACGACCTCGGGCGCAGGCGGCGCCGTGGTCGCCGTGCTGGGCCCGCAGCCCGCAGCGGCGAGCGCCGCGCCGGCGACGATCGCGGCGAGCGATGCGCGCGCAATGATGCGTTGAATGTGCAACATGATGCTTCCTCGGTTCGGCTTGCGGGGCGGCAGTCTGCAAGTTAGAGTTAACTCTAAGTCAAGGAGATGGCGTGAAGACGCAGCGTTCCACCGGTGGATCGATGCTCGCGATCGGTGAGGTCGCGCGACGCAGCGGCGTCGCCGCGACGGCGCTGCGCTTCTACGAAGCGCGCGGTTTGATCGGTTCGATACGCGCGCCATCGGGGCAGCGCCGCTATCCGCGCGCGGTGCTGCGCCGCATCGCCTACATCGTGTTCGCGCAGCGCATCGGCTACACCCTCGGCGAGATCATCGATCAGCTCGCGGCCCTGCCGCACGACCGTGCGCTGACCGACCGCGACTGGCAGCGCCTGTCGAGCGGCTGGAAGCGCCGCGTCGAAGCGCGCATCGCCGAGCTGCAGTTGCTCAACATCGGTCTCGATCAGTGCATCGGCTGCGGCTGCCTGTCGCTGAAACGCTGCAAGCTGAGCAACCCGAACGATCTGGCCGGGCGCAACGGGCCCGGCGCGCGGCGCTGGCTCGGCGATCCGCCGGTGGTCTAGCGCGGCGCAAGTCACGAAACGAAAACTGCATCGCCGGCTCCCTTGATCGGCGCCGCGGCGGCGCCATGTCGTCGCGATGGAACCTCTACGCGTGCCGCTTTCGCTCCTCGACCTTTCGCCGATCTGCGCCGGTTCGACCGCCGCGCAGTCGCTCGCCAACACGCTCGATCTCGCCCGGCACGCCGAACGCTGGGGCTATCACCGCTACTGGCTGGCCGAGCATCACAATATGCCCGGCATCGCCAGCGCGGCCACGTCGGTCGTGATCGGCCACGTCGCCGCGGGCACGAATACGATCCGCGTCGGCGCCGGCGGCATCATGCTGCCGAACCACGCGCCGCTCGTGATCGCCGAACAGTTCGGTACGCTGGCGACGCTGTATCCGGGCCGCATCGATCTCGGCCTCGGCCGCGCGCCGGGTACCGACCAGCGCACCATGTTCGCCCTGCGCCGGCATCTCGCCGGCGACGTCGACCGCTTCCCGCAGGACGTACTCGAGCTCCAGGCCTATTTCGCCACGCCGCAGGCCGGCGCCGCACCGCTGCCGGTGCGCGCGATTCCGGGCGAAGGCACCGAAGTGCCGCTGTGGATGCTCGGTTCGAGTCTCTACGGCGCGCAGCTCGCCGCGGCGCTCGGCCTGCCGTTCGCTTTCGCCTCGCATTTCGCCCCGGCCGAGCTGATGAACGCGCTTGAACTGTACCGGCGCCTGTTCAAGCCGTCGGCGACGCTGGCGAAGCCGTACGCGATGGTCGCGCTGAACGTGTTTGCCGCCGACACCGACGGCGAGGCGCGGCGACTGTTCACGAGCCTGCAGCAGGCGTTCCTCAATCTGCGCCGCGGCACGCCGGGACGGCTGCCCACGCCGATCGAGGACATCGGCATGGTCGCGACCACGCCGGAGAAGGTCCTACTCGAACAGTCGCTGTCGTGCTCGGTCGTCGGTGCGCCCGACACGGTACGCAAGGGCGTCGACGAGTTCCTCGCGCGCACCGGGGCCGACGAATTGATCGTCACCGCGATGGTGCACGACCATGCCGCGCGCCTGCGCTCGTTCGAGATCCTCGCCGACGTCACGAAAGCGAAACGGGCATGATCCCGCGCCGCAGCGCGCAAACTCAGAGCCGATAGCCGACTTCGACGCCGACGATGCGCGGCCGGTCGAGCGGGCCGTAGTAGTTGCCGTCACGGCCGAAAGCGAGGTTGTCGAAGATCAGACCGTTGAAGCGGCGCGCGTTCAACAGGTTTTCGCCGAACACGCGCAAGCGCCAGTGCGCGGTTTCGTAGCCGAGTTGTGCGCCGTACACGACGACGCCGGGTTGGAACGCGCGATTGCGTTCGTCGAGCGCGGTGCGGCCGGTGAATGACGCGTCGATGCGCGCAAAGAAGCCGGACGGATCGGTATAGCGCGCGGCGAGATACGCGTCGCCGCGCGGAGTCAGCTTGACCCGGTTGCCGCGCAGGTTCACTCCGGGCGCGGCGAGCAGGTCGCGGTAGGTCGCATCGACGTAGGCCGCGTTCGCGGTCAGGCTGAAGCCTTTGCCGAGATTGACCTCGCCTTCGACCTCGACGCCCTTGGAGACGATCGACGCATCCGAGCCGACGTAGTCCGAAGAAATCGGCCGGCCGTTCGCGTCGGTCGCGACCTGGATCTCCTGCCAGTTGTTCGAGGCGATGTGGAAGACCGCGCCGCCGATACGCCCAGCGCCGTTCCATAGATTCGCCTTGAAGCCGGCTTCCTTGTTCCACATCGTTTCCGACTCGTAGCGCAGCACTTTGTCGTTGATCACGTCTTTCTGTGCGGCAGCGAGGTTGAAGCCGCCTGGGATGTATCCCTTGGCGATGCTCGAATAGAACGTCAGATCGGCCGACGCGTCGTAGCGCAGCGAGAAGCGCGGCAGCACGGCGTCGAACGTGTGCGCGAGTTCGGCCGAACGGTAGAACACCTTGCCGCCGGGGCCGAGATCGAGCATACCGGCCTGCTGCCGCGTCGAGCGCTGCGCGCGGTCGAAACGCATGCCGAGGCTGGCCGTCCACTTCGACCAGGCCGGCGGCGTGTAGCTGGCCGTGGCGAACACGCTGTAGTCGCGCCCGTCCGAGCCCTGCGCGGGCGCGAGGCGGTAGTCGCGCAATGTGCCCGGCCCGACCATCGTGCCGAGAATCGAGTTCTTGCGTTCGTCATAGGCGGAAACGCCGGCGACGTAGATGAGCGGCTGCTCTTCCGCGGAGCTGTAGCGCAGCTCGCTGTAGAGATAGCGATTGTCGTTGTGGATGCGGCCGGCGAGAACGGGCGCGGCGGTCATGTCGAAATCGTAGCCAGCGGAGGTGTCGCGTTTCTGCCGATAGGAAAGCGCGGCGTCGATGCGGCCTGACTCCAGTTGCCAGGCGAGACTCGCGCCGGCGACCGTCTCCAGCTCCGAGGTCTTCTTCGGCGCGTCGTTGAGATAAGTGAAATCGCCGCCGCGCCGGCCGCCGTTGTACAGATCGGCGTAGGTGCGGTTGTACAAGCCGATATCGAGCGGCACGTATTCGTATTCGAACATGCCGGGCGCGGTCGTGCGCAGTTGATAGGCCAGCGCATTGAGCGTGATCGCCGCGTTCGGATGCCAGCGCAGGCGGCCCTGCAGATAAGTCTCGGTGAGATGGCCGGCGATGCCGGCATACGGGGTCAGATTGCGCAGATAGCTGTCGTCGCCTTCGCGCTTAAGCGCGAGCGACGCCGACAGCGTGCCGTCGCCGAGCGGGCCGGCGAGAAAGCCGTCGGCCGACAAACCCTGTCCGCCGGGATGGCCGGTCGCGATGCCGTTGGCTTCGCCCTCCACTTTGTCGCCCGGCCCGCGCGTGCGGATCAGGATCAGGCCCGATTCGCTGTTGGCGCCGTACAGCGTGCCCTGCGGCCCGCGCAGGACCTCGATCTGTTCCACTTGATTGAGCACGGCGTTGCTCAGCTCGCGAAAGGGAATGCCGTCGACGTAGACCGAGGCGCGGTTGACCAGGAACGGATTGGATTCGATGCCGCGAATCGAAATGAACATGTTGCTGAGCTGGCCCATCGCGTTGAACTTCACGTTGGGCACGAGCTTGTCCACGTCGCGCAGATCGCGCACGCCGGCGTCGACGAGCGCCTTGCGGTCGAGCACGGTCACCGAAAGATCGCTCTGCAGATACGGCGTGTCGCGCTTGCTGCCGGTGACGATGATGCTTTCCAGCTCGGTCGTGCTCTGCGGCGGTTGCGGATCGGCCTGCGCCGAACCGGGGCGCGGTACGAGCAGGGTGAACGCGTTGCAGACGAAGAGGGCGCGGAACAGGAATCGTTGGGACACGGGAGTTTCTCGATTGTCAGAAATGTAATGATATAACATTACGTTTCTGACAATCGAGACAGAGAACGCGTTGCTTTCTTTCAAACGCGACTGCAGCTAAGGTCTGAGCATGTCCGCATCGATCGTCCAGTCCTACGCCGACCGCGAGGAAATCGCCAACACGCTGACCCACGGCCTCGGCATCGTCCTCGCCGCGGTCGGCACGGTCGTGCTGCTCTACGCCGCGCGTGCGAGCGGCGAGCCTTATGCGTTCGTTGCCTGCGCGGTCTACGGCGCGACGATGATCGTGCTCTATCTCGCCTCCACGCTGTACCACGGCGCCGGCATCCAGCACCTCGACGGCGCCGCGCCCGAACGCCCGCGCCTGCGCGCCTTCGACCACATCGCGATCTTCCTGCTGATCGCCGGTACCTACACGCCTTACGTCCTGGTCACTTTGCGCGGCGTCTGGGGCTGGAGCCTGTTCGCGATCGTCTGGTCGCTCGCCGCGCTCGGCGCGATCTTCGAGCTGACCTCGCTGCGCCGCTTCCGCGGCGCGATGGTCGCGCTCTACATCGGTATGGGCTGGGTCGGGCTCGTCGCGATCAAGCCGCTCGTCGCCGCGCTCGCGCCCGCGGGCCTGTGGCTGCTGTTCGGCGGCGGCGCGGCATACACACTCGGCGTGATTTTCTACAAGATGCGCTCGCTGCCGTATCACCACGCGATCTGGCATCTATTCGTGCTTGCCGGCAGCACCCTGCAGTACTTTTCGATCCTGCTTTACGTGCTGCCGCCCGCGCGCGCCTGACATGGCCGCGAATGTGAACCCGATGCAGGTCGCCGCGGAGCGATTCGACAACGCGCTCGACCGCGCCGAGTTCCGCCGCGCGGCGCATTGCGCGGGCGTCGAGTTGTACCGCGCGCACATCGTGCGCCACGCGTTCGAGCCGCATACGCATGAAGCCTTCGGCCTCGGCGCGATCGAAACCGGTACCGAGCGCTTCCGCTATCGCGGCGCCGATCATCTCGCGCCGCGCGATTCGCTCGTGATGATGAATCCCGACGAGCTGCATACCGGCCGCGCCGAGACCGAAGGCGGCTGGCGCTACCGCATGATCTACGTCGAGCGCGCCGCGCTCGAACGCGTTGCCGGCGACAGCGGCTGGTGGTTCGCCGACGCGGTGCGCGATCGCGCGGTCACCGCGCGCCGTGTCGGCATGCTGCTCGACGAGTTGTGGCGGACGACCGAGCCGCTCGCGTTCGACAGCCTGCTGCAGCTCCTGCTCGACGAGTTCCGCGCGCATGCGCGGATCGGACGCGCGGCGAAGGCCGAGGCCGCGCCGCGCTTCGCGCCGGTGATCGACTATCTGCGCGCGCATCTTGCGCGGCGCATCACGCTCGACGAACTCGCCGCGGTCGCCGGCCTCAGTCCGTTCCATTTCCTGCGCAGCTTCAAGGCGCAGCATCACGCGACGCCGCAGAAGATGCTTATGGCGCTGCGTCTGTACGAGGCCAAGCGCCTGCTCGCGGGCGGCACGCCACCGGCGCAGGTCGCCGCAGCGACCGGGCTTGTCGACCAAGCGCATCTGACCCGCGCTTTCCTGCGCCGTTACGGCGTCACGCCGGCGCGCTACCGGCAGCAAGTCCGCGGCTGAATTTCCGCCGTCACGGCGCGAGCGCAATCCGGTACAAGACGCCGCGCGCGCCGGCACTTACGCTGCGCGCCATGTGGATCGGAATCTTCTACGCACTCGCCGCCGGCCTGATGTGGGGCCTGGTTTTCGTCGGCCCGCTGTGGCTGCCGGATTATCCGGCCGCGCTGCAGTCGGTCGGCCGCTACGTCGCTTTCGGTCTGATCGCGCTGCCGCTCGCCTGGTTCGACCGCGCGCGCTTGCGCCAGCTCGCACGCGCGGATTGGATCGAAGCGCTCAAACTCGTCGCGATCGGCAACCTGCTCTACTACCTCTGTCTCGCGAGCGCGATCCAGCGCGCCGGCGGCCCGGTGCCGACGGTGATTATCGGCACCTTGCCGGTGGTGATCGCGATCTGCGCCAACCGACGCGAACGCGCGCGGCGCCTGACCTGGCGCAAGCTCGCGCCGTCGCTGCTGCTGATCGCGGCCGGGCTGGCCTGCGTCAACCTCGACGAACTCGCCGCGCTGCGCGCGACGGCGAATCCGGACTATCTGCGCTACGCCACAGGCGCTGCGCTCGCCCTCGTCGGCGTTGCCTGTTGGACCTGGTATCCGCTGCGCAACGCCGACTGGCTGCGCAGTCATCCGACGCACAGCCCGCGCACCTGGGCCACCGCGCAGGGTCTCGCGACCTTGCCGCTCGCGCTCGCCGGCTACGCCGTGTTGTGGATTGGATTCACCGTGACCGGCCAGTCGTTCCCGCTGCCGTTCGGGCCGTGGCCGCAGGTGTTCCTCGCCCTGATGGCGGCGATCGGCCTGCTCGCCTCGTGGGTCGGCACGCTGTGCTGGAACGCGGCGAGCCAGCGCCTGCCGACCGCCCTGGTCGGGCAGTTGATCGTGTTCGAGACGCTCGCCGCGCTCGCCTACACATTCATCCTGCGCGGCGCCGTGCCGCCGTGGCCGACGCTCGCGGGCATCGCCTTGCTGATCATCGGCGTCATCTGCGCCGTGCGCGTGCAGCCGGAGGCCGCCGCAGCCGAAGCGCACGCGACTTGAGCGCGCGCGTCGCGGTGAAGTCAGAACAGAAAACTCAGCGCGAATATACCGAGCATGGCGAAGCACAGCGCGATCTTCGCCAAGGTGCCGAACAACAGGCCGAGCCAGGTGCCGATGCCGACGTGGGTCGCACGACCGAGATGACTGCCGACCAGCAGTTCTCCGACGACCGCGCCGAGGAACGGGCCGAACACGAGACCCGGCAGGTTGAAGAACAGGCCGACGACGGTGCCGATCATCGCGCCCCAGATCGCCCAGGCACTCGCGCCGACACGTTTCGCGCCGAGCAGGCCGGCGACGAAATCGATTGCGATCGCGAGCAGGCAAAGCACACCGAGCACGATCAGGGTGACCGTGCCGACGTGCTCGAAATGATCGGCCCACGCCGCGAGCAGCATGCCGGCGAACACGAGCGGCACGCCGGGCAGCGCCGGCACGATGGTGCCGGCCAGGCCGGCGAGGATCAGGACTGCGCTCAATACGAAGTACAAGACTTGCGCCGTTTGCATACATCTCCCCGGCTGGCGGAACGTCAGGCCCCGGCGGACAAACCGACGCGCCGGGCGAAGTCGAGAATTTTCTCCACGCAATGTTCCCCGGCCGCCTGCAACAAGAAATGCGGGCCGTCGATCTTGACGATGTCGATCGACGGCACGATCCGGCGCAGGTGCTCCGCGGCGGAGGCGGGAATCATCCGATCCTGCCTCGCCTGAAGATACATCACCGGCACGCGCACGGCGCGCAGTTGGGCGGAAACATCGACGCGCAGCACTTCGTCGACGCGTTTGCGCAACACCTCGGGCGAGATTTCCGCGAGCGCCGCCTCGAGCATTCGGTCGATCGCCGGCGTCGCCCAGCGGCCGAGCAGCAGGTAACGCAGCACGGCGGCCGGCAGATGCGTCGGCGCAATCTGCAGGAACGGCGAGAACGGCCGCAGGTACGGCACGGGCGAACGCGCGAAGGTCGTGCAGAGCACGAGCCCGCGCAAGCCCGGCGGCGCCTTGGCCGCGAGCGAAATGGCGATCGGACCGGAAAACGATTCGCCGACGAGCAGGTACGGTTTATCGGTGGGCAGTGCTGCCCTGGCGATTTCCTCCAGTTCGGCGTAGCTCGCGGCGAGATCGGCCGGGTAGCGCACGATCCCGACCGGCAGCGTGTAGCCGAGCGACTCGGCGAAATGCTCGAGCAGGGCGCCGGTGCCGTCCAGTCCGGGAAGCAGGACGGCGACGCTCATGCGGCGCTGCGGCTCAGCGCGAAGCGGGATTCGACGGCGGCGCGGCCGGCGCCGAGCTGTCCTTGTCGAACGCGTCGCGGTACTCGGGCTTGACCGCGTCGACGAAGAGCTTCACCGGCACCTCGACCTGCTGCGGGCCGTCGGTATCGGCGGCGACCTGCCCGGGCGGGAAGATCACGGTGATGCCGATCGCTTTGCCTTCGACGCCATCGACGAGGAAGCCGGCGAAATTCTCCGCCGCGGGCTCGGTGCCCTTGTCGACCAGTGCGTGCATGGTCTTCAGGCGCGCGGTCAGTTCGGCCTGCGGAAGATTCTGGTTGTACAGGCGCGCTTCGTACTCGGCGTAGAGACGGCGGCGCACTTCGTCGCTGAAAATCTTCAGCGCGGCCGCGGGATCGGTGAACAGATCGGCGAAGCCGACGATCTTGCCGCTCGGCAGATGTTGGTTGAAGGTCGCACGCAGCGCGGCCGGCTTGGCGTCGCCGATGTCGGCCTGGCCCTGGGCGATCGCGCTGACGAAAGCGACGGTCTGCGTGGCGACAGTGAAGTCCAGATCGAGCTTGGCCGGGCGCTCGGCGCGCTCGGCTTCGGGCTTGAGCTGTTTGACGCGCGCGGCCAGGTCAGCCTGCTGTGCTTGGGTGTAGGCACGCATCGCGGTTTCGAGCGGCGCGAGTTCGTTGCGCATCGACGGATAGCGCGCGGCGACTTCGACGCCGTCGCTGCCGGCGGCCTCGACCTTGTCGGTGATGCGCGGGATTGTCGGCGACGGCTGCGCCGGTGCGGCAGGCGCCGGCGCGGGCGCCTGACTGCAAGCCGCGCAGATGACGGCGAGGGCAAACGACAGCGCGAATTGGAGGCTTCGCGGCACGGCGCGAAGAGTCGGGGAAAGCATCATGAATACGGCGGATTTCGATACAACGGCGACGCAGTGTAGTCGTTGCTACGCACGCATTCCACGCATGTGCGCTGAATTGACGGGATGCTTAGGCTTTTTTAACGCAGAGACAACGAATTGCGGCATCCTTGCCGCGTTCGCCCCCCTCCCGCCACCCAGGGAAACACGTCATGAGAACCCGCCTCTCTCTGTCGTTGTCGATTCTGCTGCTTCTCTTCGGCGTTGCCCCGGTTGTGCCGGCGGCCGATGGATCCGCCGCCAGTGTGTATTTGCCCGACACGAAGGCAGGGCGTTTGGGCGAAGGCTGGCTCAAAGCCTGTGCTACGAAGGACATCGCGCAGATCCGGACATGGACGCTCGCGCATCTGTCCGCCGAGACCGCGAAGCACGCCCCGGTCGACAGGATCGTGCAGCGCGATGCAGAAACCTGCATGCTGAACGGTGGCTTCCGCGTCGCCGAGACCGAGAAGTCCGAAGAGCAGTCCGGTTCATGGCTCATGATCGGTCTGCAGTCCGGCATCTGGTACCAGATGGAATTCAACACCGACGCCGCGGGCAAGATCGTCAATGCCGGCATCATCGTGACGCCGCCTCCCGAATCTTCACTACCGAAAGATCTGAGCGATGCGCGTTTGGTCGCGGCGGTGATCGACATCGCCCGGCAGCGCGCGCGTGACGGCGTGTTCTCCGGCATCGTCAGCGTCGCGCGCGGCGGCCA
Organism: Rudaea sp. 3F27F6; assembly: GCF_005503555.1. Taxonomy (GTDB): domain Bacteria; phylum Pseudomonadota; class Gammaproteobacteria; order Xanthomonadales; family Rhodanobacteraceae; genus Rudaea. The sequence goes on along the minus strand of NZ_SCNG01000004.1, from coordinate 301,331 downwards.
AGTCATCGTCAGTTCGAGCTTCAGTTACGCCGACCGTGCAAAGAAAACGCCGATCGACGGCTCGACCGAGTTCACCTTGGGGTCAATGGGCAAGATGTTCACCGCGGCCGCGATCGGCCAGCTCGTCGACCAGGGCAAACTGTCGTTCGAAGACAAGGTCGGGAAGTTCTTCCCCGATTATGCGAACCAGACCGTGCGCAACAAGGTGACGGTCGGCATGCTGCTGTCGCATACGTCGGGCCTCGGCGATTTTCTTGGCCAGCGCACGCCGGCGATGATGAAGGACGGCACGAAACGCGCGGCGGAATTTCTGCCGCTATTCGACAAAGACGAGCCAAAGTTCGCGCCCGGAACGAGTTGGGACTACAGCAATGCCGGCCTCGTGCTCGCCGGCGCGATCGTCGAGAAAGCATCGGGCGAGGACTATCCCGACTATCTGCGCAAACATATCTTCGCCGTGGCCGGAATGACTCACAGCGATGCCAACAATATTCCGCATCGCAGTGCGCATATGGTTACCCCGTACACGAAGATGACCGATAAAGATCTCTCGGCCGACTGGCACGAAGCCGAAGGCGATATCGGCAGCCCGGCCGGTGGTGCGCTTTCCACGGCGGACGATCTGGTTCGTTTTGCCGAGGCTTTGCGCAGCGGCAAACTCGTGAGCAAGGGCGTGTTCGCACAGATGACCAAACCGTGGCGTTCCGGCGAACACTACGGCTACGCGATGCAAATCGAAGATGTGTACGGCCGCACCGTCGTCGGCCACAGCGGCGGCTATCCGGGCGTGAGCACGGATCTCAATCTCGTGCTCGATTCGCCGTACACCGTCGTCGTGTTGGGCAATTTCGATCCGCCGTCGTATGCCTACGTCGACATTCCGGTTCTTGCGCTTGTCGTCGAGAAAGCGAAACGCGAAGCGGCGAAAAAGCCGTAGCGCACGGGCCTAGTCGAGGCGCTTGCGCGTGCGCAGCACGGCGATCGTCAGGGTCACGACGCAGAACGCGGCGAGTGCCGCCAGTTCCGGCCACAGTTCGGACAGGCGTGCGCCGCGCAGCATGATGCCGCGGATCAGGCGGATGAAATGCGTCATCGGGAAAATTTCCGCGAGCCACTGCGCCGGTTTCGGCATGCCGGCGAACGGGAACATAAAGCCCGATAGCAGGATCTGCGGCAGAAAGGTGAAGAAGGCGAGCTGCATCGACTGGAATTGCGTCTTGGCCAGGGTCGACAAGAACACGCCAAGCGACAGCGACGCGACGATGAAGGCGAGCGCGGCGCCGTACACGTCGAGCAGGGAACCGCGGATCGGCACATGGAAGATCAGCATGCCGAGCAGCAGCACGACCGTGACCTGGACGAGGCCGATGCCGACGAACGGCAGCACCTTGCCGAGGGTCAGCTCGAACGGCGACACCGGCGTGGCGATGAGAAATTCGAGATTGCCGCGCTCGCGTTCGCGCACGATCGCCATCGCGGTGAACAGCACCATGGTCATGGTCAGGATCACGCCGATCAGGCCGGGCACAGTATTCACCGGCGCGAGCCGCGCCGGATTGTAGAAGTTCACGATCTCGACGTTCTTCACCGGCGTCGGCGCGGCCGGGTTGAGCAGGTTCTGCAGCGGCAGCAGGGCGAGCTGCGCTGCCGCCTGCTGCACGACCTGGTCGGAGCCGTCGACGACGATCTGCAGCGGCGGCCGCGGCCACGGCTGCGTGTCGAGGTTCTGTTCGGCGAGCCGGCGCTCGAAGTCGGCCGGGATCACGAGCGCCGCGCTGATCTTGCCGCCGCGCAGCAGTTCATCGAGTTCCTGCGGGGTTTTCAGGTGATAGCGGAAATCCATCACCGAGGTTTCCGCGAGCGCAGCGACGACTTCGCGCGCGTGCGCGGTCTGCGCCTGATCGAGCGCGGCCGCGGGCAACTGGCGAATGTCGAGATTGATCGCGTAGCCGAACAGCAGCAACTGCATCGTCGGGATGCCGACGATCATCGCGAAAGTGAGCCGGTCGCGGCGCAGCTGGCGCAGCTCCTTGAGCACGATTGAGAACAGGCGGCGCAGGTTCATGGCACACTGCCCGGAAAATATCGCTCGTCATTCCCGCAGGCTCTTAGCGGGAATCCAGCGACTTTGCTTTGTGTGGATCGGACAGCAAATAGCACGAGAAGACCAGCTCGCCGGCTGTTGAAAATCCCGTTCGCCCAGGAATGACACCGGGAAGAGGTGCGCGAGTTCATGCGGCGACCGCCTTGTTCTTCGGCCTTTGCGTCGCGACGACGAACACGTCTTCGAGATTCGCCTCGACCGCGTCGATGCGTGCATCGATACCCTGCGCCTTGAGCTTCGCCGCGATCGTCGCGCGCGCATCGGCGCCGTCGTGCACGAGCACGCGCAGATGCGCGCCGATCTGCGCCATCGACACGATCGCGGGCTCGCCGTCGAGTGCGGTCTGAGCGCGGCGCGGATTGGCGCATTCGATCAGCAACGCCTGGCCCGGCAGCGCGGCGCAGAGATCGCGAGGGCTACCGTCGGCGACGAGGCGGCCGTGGTCGAGGATGGCGAGACGATGGCAGCGTTCGGCCTCGTCCATGTAGTGCGTCGAGACCAGGATCGTCGTGCCCTGGTCGGCGAGCGCGAACAGCGAGTCCCAGAATTCGCGCCGCGACTGCGGATCGACCGCCGAGGTCGGCTCGTCGAGCAGCAGCAGTTCCGGCTTGTGAAGCACCGACGCGGCGAGGGCGAGGCGCTGTTTTTGTCCGCCCGACATGGTGCCGGCGAGCTGGTCGCGCTGCTGCGTCAGCCAATAAGTCGTCAACAATTCGTCGATGCGCTTGCGCGCGTCGGTGCGCGACAGTTCGTGCACGGCAGCGACGAAGTCGAGATTCTCGTAGACGGTCAGGTCGTCGTAGAGCGAGAACTTCTGCGTCATGTAGCCGATGCGGCGCTTGAGCGCTTCGGCTTGCTGCGGAATCTTGCAGTCGAGCACGTCGATGTCGCCTTCGGTCGGCAGGAGCAAGCCGCAGAGCATGCGGATCGTCGTCGACTTGCCGCTGCCGTTCGGTCCGAGAAAGCCGTAAACCTGCGCGCGCGCAACGGTCAGGTCGACATGGTCGACCGCAACGAGATCGCCGAAGCGCCGGGTCAGTCCGCGCGCGACGATGGCATTGTCGTTGGCTTTGTCCATTTGTGGTGTTCTGCTAGGAGCATTTTTTGCCACGGATTACACGGATGACACGGATAAAGAACAAAGCAATAAATATTTCTGCTTTATCCGTGTCATCCGCATAATCCGTGGCCAATGCTCTTCAATGTTTCGTCTCACCGACAAGCGTCGCCTGGCACGGAATGCCGGCGGGCAGATTCTTGGTCTGATCCGATGCGTCGAGCGCCAGTTCCGCGCGCCAGGCGAGCCGACTCGCGTCGTCGCCGGACAGCGCGTAGTACGGAGTGAACGTCGCTTCGCTTGCGATGCGCAGCGCGGTCGCGTTGAACGGCTGCGCGGCGCCGTCGATCTTGACCTGGAAGCGCGCGCCTTGCCGCAGACTCGCGCGCAGCGGTTCGGGCACGTAGACGCGTGCGTACGGCGCATCGCCGACGAGCAGGCTGACCAGGCTTGCACCCTGCGCGGGGCGGTCGCCGAGCTTGTACGGCAGCGTGTCGACGCGGCCCGCGCGCGTCGCGCGCACGCTCAGGCGCGACAAGGTCACTTCGAGTTGCGCGAGCGTCGCCTTCGACTGCGCGAGCGCGGCTTCGCCCTGATTGACGTCTTCGATGCGCGTGCCGTGCAGCAGCTCGTCGAGATTCGCGCGCGCGGAGTTCGCATCGGCGTTCGCCTGACGCAGCGCGGCGTCGGCGTTGTCGAGATCGGATTGGCTGTTGAGTCCGCGCTTGCGGATTTCCGCCGCGCGGTCGCGCGCGAGCTTGGCGTTGACCGCGCCGGCCTGCGCGCGCGCGAGTGCGGCGCGCGAGGCGTCGATCGTCTCGACGCGCGCGCCGTGGCGCAGTTCGTCGAGTGCCGCGGTCAGACGCGTCACGTCCGCCTGCGCCGCGTCGACCTGCGCCTGGGTGCGGCTTGGATCGAGCGCGAGCAGCAACTGATCCGCGGCGACCATGTCGCCTTCCTTGACCAGGATCTGCGTGATCGGCTCGGACACTTCCGCGGGCATCGCGATGCGGTCCCATTCGAGCGTGCCGAGCAGCGGCGCCTCGCCGTTGTTGCGCGCGCAGCCGGCGAGCGAGACCGCGACAAGAAAAAAGACCGCAAAAAGCCGGAGATTTTGTCTCGTCATTCCAGCGCAAGCTGGAATCCAGCTTTTTCTTTTCGCTATGTAAGAGCTGGATTCCAGCTTGCGCTGGAATGACAGCTTTTGAACTTCAAGGCTTCGATTTTGCACGCGGCTTCTCCAGCATGCTGTCGAACAGGGTCAGGGTGTGTTCGATCAGATCGTCCTGCGTCGTGGGCACGAGGCCGAACGAGCCCTTGGCGGCGGCCAATTGCGTGCGCACGTTCTGCATTGTCTGCTCGGGCAAGCCTTCGAACAGCGAGGCAGCCACACTGCGCCACAGCGGCGCGGCGGCGAACGGAAACACCGCGAGACTGATCAGCGACACGCCGATCAGCACCGGATTGAGATCGGTGCGGATCTCGCCTTTGCGCTGCGCGGACACGATCAACCAGAGCATCTTCGGCGCGACCGTCATCGCGAACTGGGCGTGGATCTGGTCGCGCAGCGCGCCGCCTTCGCTGAGCACCTCGCGCACCATCAGGCGTGGCATCCACGGATTCGCCGCGATATTGCGCATATGCCCTTCGAGGAAGCTGCGCAAGGTTGCGCGCGGGCTCGCCTGCGGCGTGAGCAGCGGCGCGACCGAGACGGCGACGAACGGCGCGACGCGTTCGGCGAGGATGGTCTCGACGAGGCTGTTCTTGCTCGCAAAGTAGTAGTGCAGCAGCGCCGGTGTGACCTTCGCACGCTGCGCGATCGCGCGCAGCGTGGTCGCGGCGATGCCGCGTTCGCCGAACAACGCGACCGCGGCATCGAGCAGGCGCGCGCGCTGATCGGGGTTGGCCTTGGCGCTCGGGCGACCGGGGCGGCGCGGTTTGCCGCCGCTGCCGGGCTTCGGCGATTTCGCGGCCGCCGCTTTGCCGGGTTTGGTTTTCATGGCGTCTTTATAATTGAACGCTTAATTAATTTCAATTCGCAGCATCGCGACCGGGCGACCGATGCAGGCAGACGGCGGCTCGCAGCCGCAGAGGCGACCGCAGAGGCGACCGCAGAGGCGACCGCAGAGGCGACCGCAGAGGCAGGGGAAGTCCGTTCGAACCGTCGACCGCCGATATGCGAACGCGTCGCGCGCTACTGGGCGTCCTGCGATGACCGCCGCGCGGCCAGCGCGGCACGATCCAGGGCCTGCGAAACGCTGCGTTGCGCCTTGGCGTCGAACTGCGGCAGAAAAAGCTCGGCCACGGTTGTCTCGTAGATCTTCCACATACGCTTGCGCAGCGCGCGTCCCGCGTCGGTGATGGTGACGTAAGCGGCGCGGCCGTCTTCGGGCGACCGCGCACGCGTGACGAGTCCTTCCTGTTCGAGGCGGTCGACCAAGCGGGTCAGGTTGTAGCGCTCGATCACGATCGCATCGGCGAGTTCGTGCATGCGGCGCGTGCCGTCCTCACCGCTTTCCACGCCCCACAGCGCGTCGTACCAGGCATAAGCCGGCAGGCCGGCGGCGGCGAGCCGGCGTTCGATTTCGCGGATCAGCACGCGATGCGAGCGCACGAAAGAGAACCACAAATCCGGTTCTTTGTTTGCCATGGGCGATGCCTCCCGCGTGCCTTGAGTTGCAATCGCAATTGTATCGCGGCATGATCGTGGTGTATCGATTGCAATTGCAATCGTCTGGCGACGCGCCTAGCGCCGCCGTCCCGATTCCTCTTTCCGCCTTCGCTTCGCGCGATCGGACCAATCAGCCCATTCGGAGCCGTTTATGAATTTCCCCGTCAGCCCATCCGACATCGATCCGGCGGAAACCCGCGAATGGGTCGAAGCCTTCGACGCGGTGACGAAAGCCGACGGGCGTGCGCGTGCGCATTACCTGATCGATCAGCTCAGCGACTTCGACGCGAGCCGTCACGGCGATTTGCACGGCAAGGTGACGACGGCATACGTGAACACAATCGCACGCGAACGCCAGCCCGATTATCCGGGCGATCTCGCCATCGAGCACCGATTGAACGCCTACATCCGCTGGAACGCGATGGTCATGGTGCTGCGCGCCGGCAAGCATTCGAACGTCGGCGGGCACATCGCGACGTACCAATCCGCCGCCGTGCTCTACGACGTGGGCTTCGATCATTTCTTCCGCGGCCGTACCGATACGTTCGACGGCGACATGGTCTACATCCAGGGCCACTCCGCGCCGGGTATTTACGGCCGCGCCTTTGTCGAAGGGCGTCTCAGCGAAGAAGTCATGGACAACTTCCGCCGCGAATCCGCGCGGGCGGGATTGTCCTCGTATCCGCATCCACGCCTGATGCCCGATTTCTGGCAGTTCCCGACGGTGTCGATGGGGCTCGGGCCGCTGACTGCGGCCTACCAGGCTCGCTATATGCGCTACCTCGAATACCGCGGCCTCAAGCAGCATCAGGGGCGCAAGGTCTGGGCGTTTCTCGGCGACGGCGAGATGGATCAGCCCGAATCGCTCGCGGCGATCTCCGTCGCCGGCCGCGAACGGCTCGACAATCTGATCTTCGTCGTCAACTGCAATCTGCAGCGTCTCGACGGTCCGGTGCGTGGCAACGGCAAGGTGATCCAGGAACTGGAGGGAACTTTCCACGCCGCCGGCTGGAACGTCATCAAGGTCATCTGGGGCGGCGGCTGGGACGCGCTGCTGGAGAAAGACACGAGCGGCCTGCTGCGCCAGCGCATGATGGAATGCGTCGACGGCGACTATCAGACGTTCAAGTCGCAGAGCGGCGCCTATGTCCGCGAGCACTTCTTCGGCAAATATCCGGAGTTGCTGGCATTGGTCGCCGATATGTCCGACGACGACATCTGGCAGCTCACGCGCGGCGGCCACGATGCCGAGAAGGTCTATGCGGCCTATGCGCAGGCGGTCGCGACGAGCGGTCGGCCGACGGTGATCCTGGCGAAGACGGTCAAGGGCTTCGGCATGGGCGAGGCCGGCGAAGGCCAGAACATCAATCACCAGCTGAAGAAGATGAGTGCGGACGCAGTGCGCGCATTCCGCGACCGCTTCGCGCTGCCGGTCAGCGATGCGCAATTGGACGAGATGCCCTATCTGCGGCCTGAGTCGGACAGCGACGAAGCCCGCTATTTCGCCGCGCGGCGCAGCGCGCTCGGCGGCCAACTGCCCGCGCGCATCCATGAGACGCCGCCGTTGCCGATTCCGCCGCTCTCGACCTTCGCGAGCCTCTTGCAGGGCAGCGGCGAGCGCGGTCAGTCCACCACGATGGCGTTCGTGCGCATCCTGAGCACCCTGCTGAAAGATCCCGATCTCGGCAAGCTCGTCATCCCGATCGTGCCGGACGAATCGCGCACGTTCGGCATGGAAGGCCTGTTCCGCCAGATCGGCATCCACTCCTATCTCGGCCAGCTCTATACGCCGCAGGACGCCGGGCAGCTGAGCTACTACAAGGAAGCCAAGGACGGGCAGATCCTGCAGGAAGGCATCAACGAATCGGGCGCGATTTCGTCGTGGATCGCCGCGGGCACGTCGTACAGCAATCATGCGCTGACCACGATCCCGTTCTACATCTTCTATTCGATGTTCGGCCTGCAGCGCGTCGGCGATCTGGCCTGGGCCGCGGCCGATGCGAGAACGCGCGGCTTCTTGCTCGGCGCCACGTCGGGGCGCACCACGCTGATGGGCGAAGGTCTGCAGCACGACGACGGCCACAGCCATGTACTGTCGTCGGTCATTCCGAGCTGCCTCTCGTACGATCCTGCGTTCGCGTACGAACTCGCGGTGATCGTGCAGGACGGCTTGCGCCGCATGTTCGCGGAGCACGAAGACATCTACTACTACATCACCCTGCTCAACGAGAACTATCCGCAGCCCGCGATGCCGGAGGGCGTGGAAGCCGGCATCCTCAAAGGTCTTTACCTGCTGCGCGATGCCGGCAACGCGCCGCAGGACGCGCCGCGAGTGCAGTTGATGGGCAGCGGCGCGATCCTCAACGAAGTGCTTGCGGCGGCCGAACTGCTTGAGAAGCACTACGGCGTTCTTTGCGACATCTGGAGTGCGACCAGCCTGACCGAAGTGCGTCGCGACGGCCTCGCCGCGGAGCGTTGGAATCTGCTACACCCGCAAGCCGAACCGCGCGTTGCGTACGTGCAAACGTGCCTGGCGAATCGCGCCGGGCCTGTGGTCGTCGCCACCGACTATATGAAGATCGTGGGCGACCAGATCCGCCCGTTTATCCACGACCGCCGCTTTGTCGCCCTGGGCACCGACGGTTTCGGCCGCTCGGATACGCGCGCGGCGCTGCGGACCTTCTTCGAAGTCGATCGGCATTTCATCGCCTTGGCGGCGCTCAAGGCGCTCGCCGACGACGGGCAGGTGCCGCGCTCGCTCGTTGCCGATGCGATCCGGGCTTTCGGCATCGACGCGGAAAAGGTCGATCCGGCCGCGGTGTGACGCGAGCCGCCGCGGCGATTCGGCAGAGGCGCCGATACACGCGGCGCAACCATAGAGACAAATATGCAAAACCTGAAAGAAGTACGCGTGCCGGACCTCGGCGGTTCGCGCGACGTACCGGTCATCGAGTTGCTGGTCAAAGTCGGCGATCGCGTCGCGGTCGACCAGGGCATCATCATGCTGGAGTCGGACAAGGCCACGATGGAAGCGCCGTCGTCCGTGGCCGGCGTCGTCAAAGAATGGAAGGTGCGCATCGGCGACACACTGTCCGAAGGCGACGTGATTGCGTTGATCGAAACGGCAGAAGCCGCCGTCGATGTCACTGTGCCGGACGCTGCGACACTGGGTGACGAAGCCGATGCCGCCCCTTCGCCGATGACGGCCACCGCGACACCGGTCGAAAAAGCGCTCGCCGAAGATACCCAGGCGTTCGCAGGAGGAAATGCCGCGTTCGTCATGCCGGACAAGGTGCCGTATGCGAGCCCCGCCGTGCGCCGCCTGGCGCGCGAACTCGACGTGGAGTTGAGCCGAGTTTTCGGCAGCGGCCGCAACGGCCGCATCGTGCGCGGCGACGTCGAAGCCCATGCGCGCAGCGTTTCATCGGTTGCGACCGAGCGCGCCGAAACTGCGGTTTCGCCCACATCCGGCGCAGGGCCGACGCTTCTGCCGTGGCCGAATGTCGACTTCGCCAAATTCGGCGCGGTCGAAGTGCAATCGCTGAGTCGTATCCAGAAACTCTCCGCGGCGAATCTTTCGCGGAACTGGGCTGTCGTGCCGCACGTCACTCAGCACGACCGCGCCGATATCACCGAGCTGGAAGCCTTGCGCCTAAGGCTCAATCAAGAATTCGAAAAGTCCGGTATCAAATTCACCATGCTGGCGTTCTTGATCAAGGCTGCTGCTGCGCTACTCAAGCAATTCCCACGTTTCAACGCATCGCTCGATGCGGACGGCGAAACGCTGACCGTGAAGAAGTATTTTCATATCGGCTTTGCCGCCGACACGCCGCAAGGCCTCGTCGTACCGGTGCTGCGCGACGCCGATCAAAAAGGCCTCGGCGAGATCGCGCGCGAAACCGCGGCGCTCGCCGCAAAGGCGCGCGACGGCAAGCTGGTGCCCGTAGACATGCAGGGCGGTAGCTTCTCGATCAGCTCGCTGGGTGGCATCGGTGGCACCGCGTTCACGCCGATCGTCAATGTTCCCGAGGTCGCCATTCTCGGCGTTTCCAAGTCGTCGATCGAACCGGTCTGGGACGGCAGTGCGTTCCAGCCGCGCCTGCTGCTGCCGCTTTCGCTGTCTTACGACCATCGCGTCATCGACGGCGCGGCGGCGGCGCGCTTTACCGCTGAACTCGCACGCTTGCTCGGCGACTTTCGCCGCGTGCTGCTCTGAATGACGCGCAGCGGCGCTACGATCCCACGAAGATATTCCTGAAATTTGCACAAAGGACCGATCCCATGACTATCCAGCTCTATGGCTTCTGGCGTTCGAATGCGGCCTTCCGCGTCCGCGCCGCGCTCGCGCTGAAGCAACTCCCGTTCGAAGAAATCGAAGTCGATATCTTGTCGGGCCGCCAGTTCGACGCCGAATACGCCGAGTTGAACGCCGAGCATGTGGTGCCGACCTTCGTGCACGAAGGTCATCGACTTTTCCAGTCGCTCGCGATCATGGAGTATCTCGACGACATTCGGCCGCAGCCGCGGCTGCTGCCGGCCGACGCGAAAGAACGCGCCTATGCGCGCTCGCTCGCCCTTGTTGCGGTTGCCGACGCGCATCCTCTCGTCGTGCCGCGCGTGCGCAAGCATCTCGCGGCGGTATTCGGCGCCGACGCGGCGGCGATCGAAGCGTGGTGCCGGCATTGGGTCGCGGAAGGATTGGCGACTTACGAGCGGCTGCTCAGCCGGCGCCCGGCTGCGCCGTTCGCGCTGGGCGAAGCGCCGGGCGTCGCCGATATCTGTATCGCCGGCCAAGTCATCATGGCCGATCTCTACAAACTCGACATCGCGCCGTTTCCGAACGTGGCCGCGTTGTCGAAGCGCTGCTTCGAGCTTTCAGAGTTTGCCGACGCGCATCCGTTCCGCCAGCCCGGCTACAAAGCGCAGGAAAAATCCGCCTAGCGCCGGAATGTTTGCAACCGCGGCGCATCGACAAGGTCCGACGCTGCGCCGCGGATCTAGGGGCGGCGGAAAATTCAGTCGATCTTGCGCGCGACCGTGCCGTCGATGATCGTATGCGAACGGCCGCCGACCCAGATCGCCGCGTCAGCGCCGTCGCGCGCGTCGATGCGCACGTCGATCGTCGCGTCGTGGCCCATTTCGCGGCCCTGGCTGACGCGATAGCCGCGTGCGAGCGTGCCTTGCGGTTCGCGTTCGGCGATGTAGGCGGCGATAAGCCCGTTCGCTGCGCCCGAGGCCGGGTCTTCGACGATGCCGACGCCGGCCGGAAACGCGCGCACGACGACGTCGTAGCCGGAATTCGCGATTCGCGATTCGGGATTGGCAGAAGCACGAGCAAAAACACACAGGCCGAGACTGTCGCCCGCGCGCGCGAGTGTGAGAATCGCCGCGTGATCGGGTTTCCATGTGCGCAGGCTCGCCTCGTCGGCGAACTCGGCGACCCACCAGCGGCGGCCGCCTTCGACGAAGGCCGGCGGTAGCGCACCGAGGCGGACTTCGCCGAGCACGGCTTGCAGCAGCATATCGTCCGCGCCGCTGCGCAGCACGCGCGCCGCGGGTGCCTGCACGTAGAGCCGGCGCGCGGCGCTTTCGCCTTCGACGCGGATCGGTAGCAGCCCGGCGCCGCATTCCTGGATCAGGCCGCCGTCGCGCGCGTGCACGCGGCCGGCTTCAAGCGCGGCGTGCGCGCTGCCGATCGTCGGATGGCCGGCGAACGGAATTTCCTTGCTCGGCGTGAAGATGCGCAGGCGATAGCTTGCCTGCTCCCTGCTCGGCGTGAGCACGAACGTGGTCTCGACCAAATTCGTCCAAGCGGCGAAGCGCTGCATGTCGGCGTCGCTCCACGAGTCCGCGCCGAACACGACGCCGAGCGGATTGCCGCCGCCCGCGCGCTCGGCGAAGACGTCGACCTGCATATAACGGATGGCGTTTTCTTGGTGCTGCTGCGTATCTTTCAAAGCTGCAAATTCCCAATCCGTCCGCCGCGAGGTATCGAACGGCGAACGTCGTCATCGGATGGCTGCGCGTGGTTCGATGCCTCGCCACGAACGGCCGCGAATTTTGTCGTTACTTCATCGCCAGCGAGATGGCGATGCCGACCCACAGCGCCATACCGACCCAGTTGTTGTTGCGAAATGCGGCGAAACAAGCGTCGCGGTCGCGGCCGCGCATGATCCAGAGCTGGTAGGCGAACAGCGTGGCGGCGACGCCGACGCCGACGAAGTACGGCCAATGCAGGTGTCCGCGCTGGGCGACGAGCGCCATCGCGATGAGAAACATCGCCATCAGCACGCCGAGAATCGGCAGGTCGGCGTCGCCGAACAGGATCGCGGTCGATTTCGCGCCGACACGCAGATCGTCGTCGCGGTCGACCATCGCGTACTCGGTGTCGTAGATGGTCGAGTACAGCACGTTGGCGAGGAACAGCAGCCAGCACAGCGGCGGCGTCGAGTTCGTCACCGCGGCGAACGCCATCGGGATCGACCAGCCGAACGCGGCGCCGAGATAGACCTGCGGCAGGTGCGTATAGCGCTTGGTGAACGGGTAAGTCGCGGCGAGGAATGCGCCGACGAAAGACAGTTCGATCGTCAAGGTGTTGGTGAACAGCACGAGCACGAACGCGCACACGAGCAGGACGGCGAAGACCGCGAGTGCTTCGCGCGGACTGACCGTGCCCGCGGCGATCGGGCGCTCGCGCGTGCGCTTCACTTCGGGGTCGAGTTTGCGGTCGGCATAGTCGTTGATCACGCAACCGGCCGAGCGCATGAGGAATACGCCGAGGGTGAAGATGATCAACGCCGGCCACGGCGGAAAATCGCCCGCGGCGAGCCACAGCGCCCACCAGGTCGGCCACAGCAGCAGCACCGTGCCGATCGGTTTGTGCATGCGCGCGAGTTTGGCGTACTCGCCGAGGCGTTCGCGCACGCGCGCCCAGTCCACGCGCGCGAGCGGCTGCTTCTCGATCTGCACGCGCCCCGGCGGACGCTTGACCGCGCCGACCGGCGGCACCGAAATCTGCGGGCGTGTGTTGAGATCGGCGCGCTTCGGCTTCGCCGCAGCGGCCGCGGTCTTGGCGGGTTTTGCCGCGGCTTTCGGCGCAGGCGCGGGCGGCGGCGCGGAATCCGGCGGATTCGGCTTGGCGCGCGGACGGCGGGGTTTCTGCGGAGGAGCGGGTCGATCCATTGACGCAAGTTTACGCGTTTTCCGTTTCAGCTCGGCCAATCGCGGTGAGCGCACGCGGTAAACGCAACGGAGTATCCTCGCGCAAGCCTTCGCCCCGGAGACGCCAATCATGCTGCCATCGCGCTACCTGCCCTTCGCCGCCTCTATCGTTTTGTTCGCGCTCTCGGTCGCGATGCTCTGGGACGGGCCGATCTGGCGCTGGTCGACGGCGATCTTCGGCGCCTTGACCCTCGTCGGCATCTGGGATCTCTCGCAGACCCGGCACACGCTGCGACGCAATTTTCCGATCACCAGTCACTTCCGCACCTTCTTCGAATTCTTCCGCCCGATGCTGCGTCAGTACGTGGTCGAGTCAGACACCGAGGAGGCGCCGTTTTCGCATTCGCAGCGCTCGCTGGTCTATCAGCGCGCCAAGGACGTCGAAGACAAGCGTCCGTTCGGCACCGAGCAGGACCTCTACCGCACGCAGTACGAATGGATCAACCATTCGCTCGCGCCGAAAAAAATCGACAGCCACGATTTCCGCATCACCATTGGCGGCCCGCAGTGCACCCAGCCGTATTCGGCGAGCGTGTTCAATATCTCGGCGATGAGTTTCGGCGCGCTCTCGGCGAACGCGATCCGCGCGCTCAACGAAGGCGCGCGCCTCGGCGGTTTCTATCACGACACCGGCGAAGGCTCGATGTCGCGCTACCACCGCGAGATGGGCGGCGACATCTGCTGGGAAATCGGCTCGGGTTATTTTGGCTGCCGCAACGACGACGGCAGTTTCAGCCTCGAACGCTTTGCCGAGAATGCGACGAATGCGCAGGTGAAGCTCATCGAGATCAAGCTCTCGCAGGGCGCCAAACCCGGCCACGGCGGCGTGCTGCCAGGGGTCAAGGTCAGCCCCGAGATCGCTGAGGCGCGCGGCGTGCCGATCGGTCAGGACTGCGTGTCGCCGGCCGCGCACAGCGCATTCTCTACGCCGCTCGGCCTGCTCCAGTTCATCGCCATGCTGCGCGAAAAATCGGGCGGCAAGCCGACCGGCTTCAAGCTCGCCCTCGGTCATCCCTGGGAATGGTTCGGCATCGCCAAGGCAATGCACGAGTCCGGCATCCTGCCCGACTTCATCGTCGTCGACGGCGGCGAAGGCGGCACCGGCGCGGCGCCGCTCGAATTCACCGACCACGTCGGCGTGCCGCTGCGCGAGGCGCTGCTGCTGATCCACAACACGCTGATCGGGCTCGGCCTGCGCGACAAGATCAGCATCGGCGCGAGCGGCAAGGTGATCACTGCGTTCGACCTCGCACGTACGCTCGCGCTCGGCGCGGACTGGTGCAACGCTGCGCGCGGCTTCATGTTCGCGCTCGGCTGCATCCAGTCGCAGAACTGCCACACCGACCGCTGCCCGACCGGTGTCGCCACGCAGAACGCGGGGCGTTGGAAGAAGCTCAACGTGCCGGACAAATCCACACGGGTGAAGAATTTCCACGACAACACTCTGCACGCGCTCAAGGAACTGATCGCCGCGGCCGGCTTGACTCATCCGGGTGAGCTGGGACCCGAACACATCATCCGCCGCGTATCGCCCGACGAGGTGCGTTCGCTTGCTGCGTTGTATCAATACCTCGAACCGGGCGATCTGTTGGACGGCCGCATGCCCGACCATGCCGTGTTCAAGTCATTCTGGCGCAACGCGCGTACCGACACGTTCGCCGCGCCGCGCGCGGTGGCCGAAGCCGCGCAGCAGATCAAGTCGCCGTAGCGTTCAGGCCGCGCCGAGCACGGCCTGGATGGTGAGCGACAGCCCCATGCCGATCGCGGCGGCGCCGACGATGCGCGCCATGTAGATGCCGTCGGCGGCAAGACGTTCGGCGGCGATGGCGATGGTGACGAGCGCCATCGCACGCAGATCCATCGCGCCGACGACGAGCAGAATCACGCTCAGATTGGCGCAACAGCCAATGCAGTGCAGGCCGAGACGCAGGCCGTGGCGCCACGCGGCACCGGCAGTCGCAGGCGCATGACGGCGGCATTCCGGCATCGCGCAGCAGCAAGCCAGAAGCCGTGCCTTCCACGCCGAGAACTGGAACGCGCCGGCGATGATGACGATGATGCCGCTCGCGATCGGAACCGCGTGTGCAAACGCCGCGTAGCGCAGCGCCGTCTGCGTCAGCGCGATACCGAGCGCGAAGACGGTGACTCCGCATCCGGTCCACACGGCGAAATAGCCGAGGCCGGCGAGCGCGGTCAGCCGATCCGCGCGCGTCGCCGCGGTGCCGGCGACCGCCGTGCGGTAGGACCATAGCGCCGGCGCGAGCACCGGCAGCATCATCGCGACGGTCATCGCCGACCACATGCCGGCGAAGCACGCGGCGAGGCCGGCCCAGGTCTGCCCGCACATCGGAGCCCACATCATCGACATCGCCCAGCCGCCGGGCATCGGCGCGTCGGCCATCGCCGACATCGCGAGGCAGGCGCGGACCGTGATCGCCGTCGCAGCAACGAAGAGCAGGGCGCAGACGCCGAAGTGGAGGTGGCGCGAGGCGCGTGCGGGCGAGGCCGGAGCAGCCTCGCCCGCTTCGATCGCGGTGCAGCCTGATGGACTCAGGCGCAGCACGACTCGCCCGCAGTTTTAGCCGGCTCGGCGTATTCGTCGTTGCGCCGCCACCAGATGCCGCTCTCGTTGCGTCCCTTCGGTGCGCGGTCGAGCCACTGGTACATGCCCCAGATGCCGTCGACGCCGCGCGCGTAGGCCGAATAGGTGTGATAGACGACGCCGTCTTCGAGCGCGAACGCGCTCACGCCGGGCCGGTCGCGCGTGTACGCGGCGGCGTTGGTTCCGCAGCCCGCTGCAAGACGCACGACGATTTCCGGCGGGTTGGCCTCATCCACTGGATAACGGTCGTCCTCGTAGTTGTATTCGATGCCGCCGTTGCGCTGCTGTTCCTCGCTGAAGGAGACGTTGAGATCGAAATTGAAATCGCTGCCGCCCGAGGACGCCCACGGGAAACTCCAGCCCATGCGCCGCCGGTAGCCGAGCAGGGTTGCGAGCGGCGCGCGCGACACCGCGGTGAAGGCGACGTCGTGATTCGCCAGGTGCACGGCGACGCCGTTGAATCCGTCGGCGATCGCCGAGCACGACGGGCAGCCCGCTTTGAAATCGGGGCCGAACATGAAGTGATAGATGAGAAGCTGCGAGCGCCCGCGGAACAGGTCGGCGAGCGTCGCCGGGCCGGCCTCGGTGTCGAATCGGTATGCCTTGTCGATGCGTACCCATGGCAGCGCCTGGCGCCGCCGTGCGAGTTCGTCGCCGCGCCGCGTATGCTCTTTCTCCGCGGCGAGCAGGTCGAGCCTGGCGGCACGCCATTGTTCGCGTGTTCCGGTCGTGTGCGTGGTCATCGTATTCTCTCCTCTGGATGGCGCAGGCCGGACGTGGGTATGCGTCGCGGCGTGCGGGTTGACGGTCGCAGAGAGCGTAGAACGGCGAATCGAAACGGCGGGAGTGACAAGTGTGGCGCGATTGACCGGTTCGCTCAAATGGATTCGCTGATCAGCGCCGCGGCGCACGCGCTCGCCGCGGGGGATCCGCTCGGCGCATTGAAGCGAATCGCCCTGCGCGACGACGCGCCTGCGCTGGCCTTGCGCGGCATTGCGATGGCGCAGCTCGGCGAATGGGCGCGCGCCAAGGCGCTATTGCGCAGTGCGGCACGCGCGTTCGGTGCGAAGGAAGCCGTGGCGCGTGCACGCTGCGTCGTCGCCGAAGCCGAGGTCGCGCTGGCCGCGCGCGACCTGGCTTGGGCTGCGCGCACGCTCGATACGGCGCGTGCGACCTTGGAAGCGCATGGCGATGACGCCAATGCGGCGCATGCGCGCTGCCTCGAAATCCGCCGCCTGCTGCTGATCGGTCGTCTCGACGAGGCAGAGCGCCGGCTTGCCGAACTCGACTCCGCCTCGCTGCCGGCTGCACTGCGCGCGACGCACGAATTGATCGCCGCAGGCATTGCCCTGCGCCGCCTGCGCACGAAAACCGCGCAGGCGGCGCTCGCGCGCGCCACGCTCGCGGCGCGCGAGGCCGGCATTCCCGCGCTCGCGGTGGAAGTCGAGCAGGCCGCCCGCGTTCTCGCTACGCCCGCGGCGCGCCGCATCGCGCGTGGCGAGGAGCGGTTGCTCGTGCTCGCCGACGTCGAAGCCCTGCTCGCTTCGAAAGCGCTGGTCGTCGATGCCTGCCGTCGTGCCGTCCGCGTCGGTGGTACGGTAGTCCCATTGGCGACGCGGCCGGTGTTGTTCGCGCTCGCGCGTGCGCTCGCCGAAGCGTGGCCCGAGGACGTCGCGCGCGATGCGCTTGTCGCGCGTGCGTTCCGCGCAAAGCGCGCCGACGAATCCTACCGCGCACGCCTGCGCGTCGAAATCGGCCGCCTGCGCAAGGCGCTGGCCGAACTCGCCGAGATCAGTGCGACCGCAGGCGGCTTCGTGCTGCAGCCGCGCCGCGCGCGCGAGGTCGTCGTCCTCGCTCCGCCGGTCGAAGACGTGCACGCCGCGGTGATCGCCTTTCTCGCCGACGGCGAGTCGTGGTCGAGCTCGGCGCTCGCTCTCGCGCTCGGTGCGAGCCAGCGCAACGTGCAACGCGCACTCGATGCACTCGCGGCGGGCGGTAAAGTGCAGGCGCTCGGGCGCGGACGCGCGCGGCGCTGGATGGCCGCGCCGCTGCCCGGAATCGCGACGACCTTGTTACTCTCCGTGCCGCTGCCGAACGGCTAGGATGAGCGCATGAAACGATCAAACGCAGACATCATTCGTGAGTACGGCCCCTTCTCGGGTGCCGAAGACGTTGGCGGCGTCACCTACGACGGGCAGCACGTATGGTTCGCCGCGCGTGACCGGCTCAGCACCTTCGACCCGGAGAGTGGCAAGACACTGCGCTCCATCGATATGGCCGCGCACGCCGGCACGGCCTTCGATGGCCGCCATCTGTTCCAGATCGCCGAGGATCGCATCCACAAAATCGACCCGCAGAGCGGGCGTGTGCTCGCCACGATCCCGGCGCCCGGCAACGGCGGCGATTCCGGGCTGGCCTGGGCCGAAGGCTCGCTCTGGGTCGGCCAGTACCGCGAACGCAAGATCCATCGCATCGATCCCGAAACCGGAAAAATCCTGCGCACCATCGATGCGCAGCGTTTCGTCACCGGCGTCACCTGGGTCGACGGCGATCTCTGGCACGGCACCTGGGAAGGCGACAAGAGCGACCTGCGCCGCATCGACCCGCAGACCGGCGAGGTGCTGGAGACGATCGACATGCCACCGGGCGTCGGCGTGTCGGGACTCGAATCTGACGGCGGCGAGCGGTTCTTCTGCGGCGGCGGCAGCAGCGCCAAGGTGCGCGTTGTGCGCCGGCCGCGGCGCGCCGCTGACTGACTGAAGGCTGCGGGAGCCCACGCGCCGACTGCCGTTCTCGCTTTGCCGGACACGCCGGCGTTCGCCGGCCCTGCTGCATCGATACCGAGCGGACGCCACGCAGTTGCCGCCATTGCGGAACATTTCCCGCGCCGCGTAGTCTTGCCATGACGGACAGGCGGGAGTCGGGCGCGGAATGGTCAATCTCGAAGGGGTGACGCGGCGCTATCAGGTCGGTGGCCAGAAGGTGCATGCCTTGGCCGGCGTCGATCTCGATATCCCGCAGGGGCAGTTCGTCGCGATCGTTGGCCCGTCGGGCTCGGGCAAGTCGACCCTGCTGAATATCCTCGGTTGTCTCGACAGCCCGAGTTCGGGCCGCTACCACCTCGACGCGACCGACGTATCGACCTTCGACGACGAGCGCGCGAGCGATTTCCGCAATCGCCGCATCGGCTTCGTTTTTCAGTCGTTCCATCTGTTGCCGCGCCTGACCGTGCTCGAAAACGTGCTGCTGCCGCAGCGCTTTCTGCGCGAGCCGGCACCGCAACTCGAAGCGCGCGCGCACAGCCTGCTCGAACGCATGGGCCTGTCGCAGCGCCTCGACCACCGGCCCGACCAGCTATCCGGCGGCCAGATGCAGCGCGTGGCGATCGCGCGCGCATTGCTGATGCAGCCGGCTCTGTTGCTCGCCGACGAGCCGACCGGCAATCTCGATTCGAAGAGCGCCGCCGACGTACTCGGCCTGATCGAAGAAGTGCATGCGCAGGGCCAGACCGTCGTGCTCGTGACTCATGATGCCGACGTCGCCGCTCGCGCGCAGCGCCAGGTGCATCTGCGCGACGGGAGGATCGAATTTGATCGCGCGACCTAGTTCGATCGTGCTGCTGGCTGCGCTCGCCGTCGCCGCACGCCCGGCGGTGGCCGTGGTGTTTTCCGGCGAAGTGCGCGCGCTCGATGCGCAGCCGATTTTCTGTCCGCCGTCGATGTCCTCGCCGGTCGTGTTGCGCTATTACACGGCCGAGGGTGCGCAGGTGAAGAAAGGCGACGTGATCCTGCGCATCGACGCGGGCCAGGCTGCCGCCGAGATGCGCACGCTCGACGCGCAGGCCGAACAGACCGCGGCGAAGATCGACAAGGAAGCGAGCGAACTCGAACTCAAGGCCGCCGATGCGGAGCTCGCGCTGATCGACGCACAGGCCGCGCTCGATACGGCGAAGATCGACGCGGCGCTGCCGAAAACGCTGGTATCGGCGCTCGACTACGACCGCTATCGCGCCGAGTTGCAGCGCGCCGAACACGACCTGCAGCTCAAGCAGCAGCAACTCACCGCCGCGCAGGACGCGGTCACGCGGCGCCGCGACGACGGCAAACTCGAAATCGGCAAATCGAAGCTGCAGCACGACTACGACCAGGTCCAGGTCGACGAGGCGGAAGTGCGTGCGGACCGCGCTGGCACCGTCGTGCACGGTTTCAGCCGCTGGTTCGGCACGGGCCGCTACGAAGAAGGCTCGTCCGCCTTTCCGGGCAACGAAGTCGGCCAGATCGTCGACGCCGGCGGGCGCATGGGCGTGCGCGCCTGGGTGCTCGAATCCGACCGCGCCGGACTTGCATCGGGGCAGAACGTGCAGCTGAGCTTCGATGCTCTGCCCGGCGCGTCGGTGGCGAGCAAGATCGCATCGATTTCCGGCGCGCCGGAAAGCCGCGCGCAGTGGGGCGAGGGCAAGTACTTCCTCGTCGAACTCGACCTGCCGGCGAATCTCGGCCTCGCCCTTAAGCCGGGCATGAGCGTGCGCGTCGACAGTGAGCAGGCGCAGGCGAAACCGCTCGCGGCGGCGGCCACGGTGCGCAGCGAACCGGTGCGCGCCAACGGCGAAATCTATGCGCAGGTGACCGCGGCGATTTCGCCGCCGCAGGTCGAGGATCTGTGGCAGCTGACGATCACCCAGATGGCTGGCGACGGTGAGGCGGTGAAGCAGGGCCAGCCGCTCGTCTCGTTCGACGGCGGCGAAACGATGAAGACGCTTTCGACCAAACAGGGCGAACTCGAAGCCAAGCTGCGCGAGCAGGAGAAGTTGCGTCTCGAACTCGTCGAACGCGCGCGCACCGAGGATCTGACCGTGGCTGAGGCCGAAGCCGACGCGACCAAGGCGCAGCGCAAGGCGAGCCAGCCCGAAGCCTACGTGCCCGGCGTTGAATTCAAGAAACTGCTGATCGCCAAGCGCAAGGCCGAGCAGAAAGCCGCGGCGAGCCACAAGCGCGCCGAGGCGGCGGCGGTTGGGCGTACCGCCGAGCAGCGCCTGGTCGACGTCAGTGCGGCGCGCCTGAAAGAAGACGTCGCACGCATGCAGGCGGCGATCGCCTCGCTCAGCGTGGCCGCGCCGCGCGACGGCATTTTTCTGCATGGCACGAGCTGGAACGGCGAGAAGATCGACATCGGCAAGCAGATCTGGCGCGGCCAGTCGGTCGGCGAAATTCCCGACGTGACTTCGCTGGCCGTGCGCGTCGGCCTCGCCGAGCGTGATCTGACGCGCGTGCATCGCGGCGACGCGGTGCGCGTGTTGCTCGAAGGCGGTGCCGGACAAAGTCTCGGCGGCCGCGTCGACGACATCGGCCTGTCGATACACAGCAAGTCGCGCGTCGAGCCGGTGCCGGTGATCGACGTGCGCATCGCTCTCGATCCGACCGGGATCAAGCTCAAACCGGGTCAGGCGGTGCGCGTGGAGTTTTCCGGCAAACCGACCGAGGTGGCGGCGAAATGAACGCGCGTCCGCTGCTCGCCGCCGTTCTCCTGCTCGGTGCCTGTGCGAAGGCACCGACGGATTTGACCGTTACCGAGCGCGTAGTCCATGCGCCGGCGCGCATCACGATCGAGGCGGAGGGCGTACTCAAGTCGGCCAAGGCGACGCCGCTGACCGTGCCGGGCCAGCAATGGTCGCAGCGCCAGCTCGCCTGGGCGCTGCCCGACGGCAGCCGGGTCAAGCAGGGCGACCTCGTCGCGCGCTTCGCCGCGGAGTCGAGCAAGCTGCAGCTGGCGACGGCGCTCGTCGATCTGCAGCGCAATACGCTCGCGCGTGCGGCGAAGGAAGGCGAGCTCGACGGCGCGACCGGCAAGCTCGAAGTCGATCTCTCCCAGGTCGAAGGTCTGCTCGCGATCGCGCGCCGCTATGCCGGTGCGAGCGACGGTCTGCTCGCGCGCAACACCATTCTCGACGCGGTGCAGGACGAACATTTCCTCGGCGTCAAAGAAGGCACGCTCAACTGGCAGAAATCGATGGCGACGACACGCGGCAAGGCCGAGTTCGCTTTGATCGACGCACAGCGTGCAGCCAACGACAAACTGGCCAGCGACCGCCGCAGCGATCTCGCCGCGCTTGAACTCAAAGCGCCGCACGACGGCCTCGTCGTGCTCGAAGCCGACTGGTCGGGCGAGAAGCCGCGTGTCGGCGCGAGCATGTGGGCCGGCAACAACTTCGCGACGCTGCCCGACACGCAAAACATGGAAGTCGAACTTGCGCTGCCGCAGAGCGAAGCCGGCGGCCTCAAGGAAGGCCAGCGCGTCGAACTCGCGCCGCTCGGCGCGCCGGAGCAGAAGGTCGTGAGCGAGATCGCCTGGATCGCCGCGGCCGCGGCGCCGCGCGGCCGCGATTCGCCGGTGAAGTATTTGTCGTTCAAGGCGAAAGTCGATGCCGCCGCGGTGGCGAAATACGCGTGGACGCCCGGCCAGAGATTCCGCGCGGACATCGTCCTGCTCGATGCGAAGGACGCGATCACAGTGCCGAACATCGCCGTGCGTGCGAGCGGCGAGACCAGCGAAGTATCGGTGCGCACGGGCGGCGGCACGGCGACGCGCCCGGTCAAGCTCGGCGTGCGCGGGCCCGCGCGTTCGCAGGTGCTCGACGGCCTCAGCAGCGGCGACGAGATCGTGCTCGCCGCACCGCAAACGCAGGGCGCTGCCCCCGGCGTGGAGAAGAAGCCGGCGACCGCAGCCGCGGCGACGAAGGCGGCGGCCGCGCCATGAATGCCGCGAAGCATCCCAATGCCTTGCTGCAGCGGATGCCGTCTGCATGGCGCGAGGCGATCGACGAGCTGACCCGGCGCAAACTGCGTACCCTGCTGACCCTGCTCGGTCTGATCTTCGGCGTCGGCGCGATCGTCGCGATGCAGGGCGTCGGCGAGGGCAGCCGGCGCGAAGCGCTGCGCCTGGTCGAAAGCCTCGGCCTGCATAATCTGATCGCCGAGCGCAAAGAGCAGGATTCCGAGACGCTCAAGGAAACGCGTGCGCGCAGTCTCGGCCTCACCCTTGCCGACGCACGTTCAGCGCTGCAGGTCGTGCCGAATGCCGAGCTTTACGCGGCCGAGAAAAAAGTCCGCAGCTACGCCGTGTTCAGTGACGAGGGCGCAGGCGAAGTGCAGGCGAGCGGCGTCAGCGCCAACTATTTTTCTCTCGCCGCGCTGCATCTCGCCGAAGGGCGCGCGTTGACCAACGAGGACGACCAGGCGCTCGCTGCGGTCGCCGTACTCGGCTGGCAGGCGGCACGCACGCTGTTCCCTAGCGGCGGCGCGATCGGTCGCATGATCAAGGTCAACCATGTCTGGCTGCGCGTGGTCGGCGTGCTCGCCGACCGCGATCTCGGCGCGGACAAGTTCGAGGGCGTTGCTCTCGGTGTCGAAAGCAATCGCATCTACCTGCCGCTCGCGAGCGCGCTGGCGCGGTTCCGCTTCACGCCGCTCGAGGACGAAGTCGACCGCATCCTTGTCAGCGTGAAGAATCCCGACGGTCTCGCCGCCGGCGCGCGTGTGATGACCCAGGTGCTCGATCAGCGCCACGCCGGCGCGAGCGACTACAGTTTGATCGTGCCGCAGCAGCTCTATCAGCAGAATCAGAAAACCCAGCGCATCTTCTCGATCGTCATGGGCTCGATCGCCGGCGTGAGCCTGCTCGTCGGCGGCATCGGCATCATGAACATCATGCTCGCAAACGTGCTCGAACGCCGCCGCGAAATCGGCCTGCTGCGTGCACTCGGCGCGAGGCGGCGCGACATCGTCGTGCGTTTCCTGCGCGAAGCGGTCGTGATCTGCGCCGCAGGCGCGCTGATCGGCCTCGCTTTCGGCGCGCTGCTCGCCTACCTGATTGCCGCGTTCGCTGGCTGGCAGGTGGCCTGGTCGCCGATCCTCATTCTGCTGTCGGTCGCGCTCTGCGCGGCGATCGGCCTTGCGTTCGCGATCTATCCGGCGCGTCAGGCGGCCCTGCTCGATCCGATTGCGGCGATACGCGCGGAGTGAGCGTACACATCGATTGCTTGCATCACGCTCAGTCTCGACGGCTGCGGCGCGACCGGCAATATCTCCGTATATCGTCAAATCCGAACGGAATCGGCCATGCGCTCTCCATGAAAATAACACTTTCGCACGTGACGGTATGGCGCATCGTGAGTCGAGCATGCTCTTTCATCGTCGGTCGCATCGTCTTTAGGGCGCTTCCATGCTGATGCGAAGCTTTGTGCTGTTTCTCTTGCTGGGATTGCCGGTTATGACGCTGGCTGCTCAGCCCTGTCTGCTCCAGGTGGAAAGTCAGGCAAATAGCCTTGCTCCGTTGCGGCGGCAATTGGCCGCAGCGCAAATTTCCGAAGAGGAGAGATACCTCGTGCCCGCAGAAATGCGGGGCAAGATTTCGCAGCTCAAGCAAGCGCTCGCTAAGACGGCGGATGCGGCGATGCGCTGTCAGGGCAGGGATGCGAACCCGAAGTCGCTTCAGTCCGAACTGGATGGCCTGCTTCGTGCTTCGCAGCCGAAATCGGCATCCGAGAGCGATTTCTTCTACGGAGCCCATTTGCGGTTTCGCGTGGAACGGCCGAATGGTACGTCCCAATTGATCGCGATTATGGCGAGTTTCGAGATCGGTTGTGGCTACGACGAAATGCTTCTGGTCTATGCGTTTGACTCGAATGGTTGGAAGCGGAAGTTGCGGTGGCAAAGCGCTCCCTACGATGAGGTGAAAGGCGCTTTCGGGGATTTCTTCAAGTACGTCTTCGTTTCGGCAGATCGCACGCCCGGCTGGCGTATCGTCGCCGCGCATGGCACACCTTGGTGCACGTCACGTTGGAGCAAATTCGCCGTCGACGTGCTCGAACCCACTTCGGACGAGGACAAGCCGGCGGTTCTCTGGCACAAAGAAAATGGCTATACGCGCTTTTTGCCCGAGCCGACCTTGAAGGCTGTCGGCGGCGGATTCGAATTGCGCGTGGAGGGCGCAACCATCGAGGCCGAGATGATGACGCGCGCGCATATTTATCGTTACGAGCGAGCCGACAGGACGATGCGCCGAGTGCAGCCCGTGGCGGTCAATGTGCGCGACTTCGTGGACGAATGGATTCAGTCTCGGTGGGACGAAGCCGCGAACTGGACTTCGCGCAACGCAATCGCCAAGCTGAAAGAGCTGCACGAGAAACTTTCGCCATCACAAGAGAGCGCAAAGACGGCACTCGCTTTCTCATATGGTCCCGTGCGGTCCTGCTCGGACGGTGCGAGGCACCTACAGGTCGAAATCGATGCGGAAGCCGGTTCGGAGCAGCGGTTTGCGACTTTTTTCCAAGTCGAAACGCGGCAGAACGGATTTATGACCTTGTTCTCTGCAGACAGCCACGCCGATGCGCGATGTGCAGGTGCGGATTTGAGTAAATCCTGGCCTCGCTAGCGACCTAAGTGGTGGCGAGCTTGCGCCGTCGCGCCGGCGTACCGATCAGGTCGAGAAAATTGTTGAACACCTCGTGCGCTTTGCCTTGCATCGCATCGATGCGCGCAAAGGTGTCGGCGCGGATT
This sequence comes from Rudaea sp. 3F27F6, assembly GCF_005503555.1. Taxonomy (GTDB): domain Bacteria; phylum Pseudomonadota; class Gammaproteobacteria; order Xanthomonadales; family Rhodanobacteraceae; genus Rudaea. The sequence continues at coordinate 276,122 of NZ_SCNG01000004.1, read as the reverse complement.
GTCTCCGCGTCGCGGCCGAGGCCGGCGGCGATCAGCTCGTCGCGGTAGCTCGGCAGGTTGAGCCAGCGTTCGATCAGCGGCTTGTCCATTTCCAGATGGAATTGGAAACCATAGGCGTTCGTGCCGTGGCGGAAGGCCTGGTTCTCGCAGGTCGCAGTGCGGGCGAGATGCGTGGCTCCCGCGGGCAGGTCGAAGGTGTAGCCGTGCCACTGGAAGATCGGCGAGGCTTCGCCGAGCGGCGCGAATACCGGATCGCCGCGGCCCGCGTCGGTCGTGGCCAGATCGTACCAGCCGATTTCGCTGACCCGGTGGCGGCGCACTTCGCCGCCGAGCACGTGCGCAAGCAGTTGCGCACCGAGGCAGATACCGAGCACCGGCTTGCCCTGCGCGACGGCCTCGCCGATCACGTCGATTTCGGTCTGCAGGTGCGCACGCTGCGCGCGGTCCTCCACGTTCATAGGTCCGCCGAGGACGATCAGGCCCTTGTAGCGGTCGAGCCGCGGCTTCGCCTCGGGTTGGCGTTCAAAGTTGACGAACTTGACCCGATGCCCGCGCCGGCGGATCAGCGGATCGAGCGTGCCGAGCGGTTCGGCCGCGACGTGTTGGAAGACCAGTATCCGGGACATAAAAAAACGGGCTCGCGAGGAGCCCGTTTTACTGGAATCGAACAGCGCTGTCGATCAGAAGCCGTAGACGAGATTCGTCGTCAGCAACTGGTCGGTCTTCTTCGTGTAGCCGGAGAACGCCGGGATTTCCGTGTTGTGGCGGATCTGATAGCCGGCCTTGAGGGCGAGCTTGTCGCTCATCTTCACCTGCAGGCCGATGTCGTTCTGGATGTAGGTGTTGTCGCTACCGCCTTCGACGAGGAACGTCTCGACCAGCGAGGTCGTGTCGTTGAAGTTGTGCTTGTAGTTCACCAGTCCGCGGCCGACGATGTACTTGTCGGAATCGTCCTTGTGATACTGCGGCGGATTGATCGTGTAGTCGTAGGCGCCCTTCGGCTGCTGCACCTTGTAACCGGGGCCGACTTCGAACGAGAGTTCGTCCGCGGCGGTCTTCAGCACCTGGTAACCATAGCCGACCGACGCGGTGTACTGGTACTGGTACGGCGAGAATCCGTCGTGCTCGTAACGCAGCGCGCCGACGATATAGCTGCGCTCGTCGAACTTGTAACCGGCCGACGCGCCTGCGTCGTAGCGGTTCGCGGTCAGATCGTACTTGCTCGTGGTCTGAGGGACCGGCTGGCCGTTTACATAGCCGATCGTGGTCGAAGTGACATTCGCCTTGTTGCGCAGCGCTTCGAGGAAGAAGTCGTACTTCCACTGCTCGTCTTCTTTCTTCAGCGTCAGCTTGGCGTTGAGGTTCTGCGACTTGGCATTGCCGCTCGCGAGAGCGAGGCCGGCTTCGCCGCTGCCGTGCCAGTTGCCGTCGTTGGTGTTCGTATCGGCCGCGTAAGCGCCGAAGGGGAGGGCCAGCGCCAGCGCGCCGGCGAGGATCTTCTTGTTCATGTCAGGTCTCCTTGTTGTCGTTGCGATGGGGGTTCGCAAAACGGCGCGCATTATGCCCCTGCAATGCGCGAAAGCCCCCGATTTGGCTGCCGTTCATTCAGGTATACATCAGGAAAACGTTAATTTGTATTCTTTCGTACAAATATACAATTTACATAAGTAACTTTTTATCCTTTGTCTTTCTTGATCGATGTTTCAAACGGCTGCGACGTGCAGTGAGCGGAACGAGCCCGCATTCACGGCAGAAAAGGGTCGCGCGATTTCTTGGCGATGGTCGTATGAACCGGTTGCGGACGGCAGGGCATGCCGCCGCTTCGGCACAATCGGCGAATGCCTGCCGAAACGGACGCGCGGCGAGGCGGACGAGTCACGGGGTCGTTATGGCGGTTGCGAAGCCGAATCTGCCCCTCGGAGCCGGTCGGGCCGCCTGTCATCATCCCGCGCATGACCGCCGGCGCGGGAGCGGGCACAATAGCCGCATGGACCGTTACGAACGCATACTCACCCTGCATCGCATCCTCAAGGCCTCGCGCTATCCGGTGCCGCTGGCGCGCCTGCTTGACGAGCTCGAATGTTCGCGCGCGACGGCCTACCGCGACATCGCCTTCCTGCGTGACGCGCTCGGCGCGCCGATCGAAGGCGAGGGCGAGGCGGCGTTCCGCTACGCGGCCGACGAAGCCGACCGTTTCGAGCTGCCCGGCCTGTGGCTGACGAGCGAGGAACTGCAGGCCCTCCTCGCGCTGAACGAATTGATCGGGCGCACCGGCCCGGGCGTGCTCGCCTCGGCGCTCGCGCCGTTCCGCACGCGCATCGACAAGCTATTGACGAGTCAGGCCGACGGCGGCGCCCGCAAGGCGCCGCTTGAACGCATCCGCGTGATCGGCTATGGCACGCGCAAAATCGACGAAGCGACGTTCCGCCACGTGGCGAGCAGCGTGCTCGAACGCAAGCGCCTGAAGTTCAGCTATCGCGCGCGCTCGACCGACCAGGCGACGCAGCGCGAAGTGTCGCCACAGCGCCTGAGCCATTATCGCGACAACTGGTATCTCGACGCCTGGGATGAGAGCCGCGAAGCGCTGCGCAGCTTTGCCGTCGACCGCATCAAGGATGCGCAGGTGCTCGATGCGCCTGCGCTCGATCGTGCCGAAGACGAGTTGAACAAGCATCTCGCCTCGAGCTACGGCATTTTCTCCGGTGCGCCGAAGAACTGGGCGACGGTGCGCTTCTCCGCGCACGCCGCGCGCTGGGTCGCCGATGAGCACTGGCATTCGCAACAGCAGGGCACGTGGCTCAAGGATGGGCGCTACGAGTTGAAACTGCCGTACAGCAATTCCAAAGAATTGCTCATGGATGTGCTGAAGTACGGCCCCGATGCCGAGATTCTCTCGCCGCTGAGTCTGCGCGAGGAAATGAAGATCCTGCTGCAGCTCACGATCAGCGGCTACGCCGGGGCGCCTGCGTGAGTGTTTCGCGTGCGGCACCGACCGTCTCGCTCGTGCTTGGTTCGGGTGGTGCGCGTGGTTATGCGCACATCGGCGCGATCGAAGAGCTGCGCGCGCAGGGTTTCGACATCCGCAGCATCGCCGGCTGTTCGATGGGTGCGCTGATCGGCGGTATCTATGCCGCGGGCAAGCTCGACGAGTATCGCGACTGGTCGCGCACCCTGCAGCGGCTCGACGTGCTGCGCCTGCTCGACTGGACGTTCTCCGGCGGCGGTTTCATCAAGGGCGATCGCATCATCGAGCAGATCAAGACCTTGATCGGCGACATCCGCATCGAGGAATTGCCGATCAGCTACACCGCCGTAGCGGTCGATCTCTACGCGCAGCGCGAGGTCTGGTTCTCGCGCGGGCCGCTGTTCGACGCGATCCGCGCTTCGATCTCGATTCCGACCGTGTTCCGCCCGCATCATTATGAGGGCCGCACGCTCGTCGACGGCGGCCTGCTCAATCCGGTGCCGATCACGCCGACCCTGCGCGACCTGACCGACTGCACCATCGCGATCGACGTCAACGGCCCCGACGATTCGGACGGAGGCGCTTCGCCGGCCGCCGACTCCACGTTCGGCGATATGACGGACGAGGTGCCCGCCGCCGACGAGCATGGCTCGATTCAGCCGGTCGCCGCGGGCGAAACGGAGCACGCCCATGCGGCGCCGCGGCGCAAGATCGCCAGTTTCATCGACGGCCTGCTCGAAAAGCGCGAGAAGAAGCACGCGGAAATCACCGCCGATCCCGGCGTGCTCGAATTGTTCGGACGCACGCTCGACGTGGTGCAGCAGACCGTCACGCGCTACAAACTTGCGGCGCAACCGCCCGATTTGATCATCAGCGTGCCGCGCGATGTCTGCGCGTTCTACGAATTCCATCGCGCGGCCGAAGTGATCGAACTCGGCCGCGAACAGGCGCGCAAGGCGCTGCTCGACTGGCAGGTGCCGGTGCGGCGCTGAGCGTTTCCGCCGCAATGCCGCCTGAACGGGTGGCGCGCGTTCGGTCGGCTTTCATCTTCTCCGCGCATTAATGAGCACAAGGCACCGCGGCGCAGACCGCGCCCGGGCCGACCACTCAAACAGGAGATCGTCATGCGCTTGCCCGCCATTCTTCTTGTCTCCACGCTTGCAGCCGGTGCCGCACTCGCGCCGTCGACCGGCGAAGCGCGCGTCTATGTCGACATCGGTGTTGCGCCGCCGCCGCCGCGCGTCGTCGCCGTACCGCCGCCGCGCGCAGGCTACGTCTGGGCGCCGGGCTACTGGTACTGGAACGGCAGCCGCCACGTCTGGCACAGCGGCTACTGGATGTCCGAGCGCCGCGGCTATCACTGGGTCGCGCCGGCATGGGAGCCGCGCGGTCCGCGTTGGCATTACGTGCCCGGCCGCTGGGAACGTTGATCCACCGAAAGGAGTCCGACGCCGCCCTCCGGGGCGGCGTTTTTTTTCGCGACCGGAAATAAAAACGGCCCGCTGGGGAGAGCGGGCCGTTCGGGGTCGCAATGCAGAGGTCGGGGGTAGCGACCTGGGGAGTCCTGCATTACGAGGCGTACGATAGTCGCAGGTAGCTTACAAAAGCCTGACGATGAGGTAAGAGCTACACGAAATCCGAAAATATCGATTCGCATTCGAGTGGAAGCGTGACAAGGCTCTTGTTATGCCTTGTCTGCAACATGTGTTCTCGCGGCGGATGAGATTCGTTTGCGCGCGATGCTGGTCTACATTCTCACGCGATCGCCGGCTCTCCGCTCTCCGCCTGTTCGGCGAACATCTGCTTGATCGCCTTCGCTGCTTCGCGGCCGTCGAGCACCGCGCGCACGACGAGGTCGGCGCCGCGCCACATGTCGCCGCCGGCGAAGACTTTCGGATTCGTCGTCTGCAACGGCAGCCGCATGTTGCCATCCGTATCGGCGCCGCCGAGTATAATTTTTCCATTTTGCGCAAACTGGATTCCGCTCGCCGTCGCCCAGGCGGGTGGTTCGGGCAGGAAGCCGAAAGCGAGAATGACCACGTCGGCGGGCAGGACTTCTTCGCTGCCCGGCACGGCCTCGGCGCGCGCGCGGCCGCTGCCGTCGTCGACGAGGCGCGTTTCGACGACGCGCACGCCGGTCACGCCGTTGGCGTCGCCGAGGATTTCGAGCGGCTGGCGCTGGAACAGAAAATCGACGCCTTCGTCGCGGCTGTACTTCACTTCGCGGCGTGAGCCGGGCATGTTGGCTTCGTCGCGGCGGTAGACCAGAGTCACGCTCTCGGCGTCGTGGCGCACGCTGGTGCGCACGCAGTCCATCGAAGTGTCGCCGCCGCCGAGCACGACGACGCGCTTGCCGAGCAGCTCCGGCATCACGTCCTCGGCTGTCGCGGTGCCAAGCAGGCGGCGCATATTGGCGATCAGGAACGGCAGCGCGGCGTGCACGCCGGGCAAGGTCTGGCCGTGCAGCTGACCGTCGACGAATTTGTACGCGCCGGTGCCGAGGAAGACGGCATCGTAATCCTTCACCAGCATCGCGAATTCGATGTCCTTGCCGATTTCCGTCTTGAGGCGGAATTTCACGCCCATGCCTTCGAGCACGTCGCGGCGCGTGTCGACGATTTTCTTGTCGAGCTTGAACGGCGGAATGCCGAACGTGAGCAGGCCGCCGATCTCCTCGTAGCGGTCGAACACCTCGACAGCAACGCCCGAGCGGGCGAGCACGTCGGCAGCGGCGAGACCGGCAGGCCCGGCGCCGACGATGGCGACGCGTTTGCCGGTCGGCTCGACGTGGTCGAGCTTCGGCCGCCAGCCGCGCTTGAATGCTTCGTCGGTGATCGAGCGCTCGATCGCGCCGATGGTTACCGCGCCGAAGCCGGTTTCGAGCGTGCAGGCCTGCTCGCAGAGGCGATCCTGCGGGCAGATGCGGCCGCAGATCTCGGGCAGCGGATTGGTTTCGTGCATCAGCGCGGCAGCATCTTCGACGCGGCCCTCGCGTGCGAGTTCGAGCCAACGCGGAATGTGGTTGTGCAACGGGCAGCCCCACGAGCAATACGGATTGCCGCAGTCGATGCAGCGCGAGGCTTGTTCGGTGATTTGCTCGCCGGTAAACGTTGTGTGGATTTCGCCATAGCCGAGTACGCGCACGGGCACGTTCAGTTCGCGCGGCAGCTCGCGGGGGAAGCGCAAAAATGGAAAGTTATCTTTTTTCACAATTCACCAGAAACAAGAGCGGTTTTGGCCACGGATTGCACGGATAAGCACGGATAAAAATCGAAATTTTGTTCTCTATCCGTGTTCATCCGTGCAATCCGTGGCAAACAATTTCTTTTCTTACGCTGCGCGGCGCAGTTCGTCGGCGAGCGAGTCGAGGCTGGCGGCCTTCGGTTTGACCAGCCAGAACTTGTGCACCAGCTCGCGGAATTCCTCGACGATGCGATGGCCCCACGCGCTTTCGGTCGCCTCGACGTAGCGCAGCAGCAGGGTGCGCAGATGCTGCCAGTAGTTCTCCATGCCTTCGTGCGAGATGCGCGTGATGTCGACGAGTTCGTGGTTGTAGCGGTCGACGAAGTCGCGCGCTTCGTCGAGGACGAAAGCGTAGCCGCCGGTCATGCCCGCGCCGAAGTTGACGCCGCAGCGGCCGAGCACGACCACGGTGCCGCCGGTCATGTATTCGCAGCAGTGGTCGCCGACGCCTTCGACGACGGCGAGCGCGCCCGAGTTGCGCACGGCGAAGCGCTCGCCCGCGCGGCCCGCGGCATAAAACTCGCCGCCCGTGGCGCCGTACAGGCAGGTGTTACCGACGATCGACGACTCGTGGCTCGAAAAGCCCGCGTTCTTCGGCGGACGCACGACGATGCGGCCACCGGCCATGCCCTTGCCGACGCCGTCGTTGGCTTCGCCGTCGAGGACGATGTGCACGCCGCCCGCGTTCCAGGCGCCGAGGCTCTGACCCGCGGCGCCGGTGAGGCGCAGCGTGATCGGATTCGCCGCCATGCCCTGGTCGCCGTGCCGGCGCGCGACGTCGCCGGAGAGGCGCGCACCGATCGAGCGGTCCGTGTTGATGACGGCGTACTGGAATTCGCCGCCCGACGCGTTCTCGACCGCGGCCTTCGTGTCGGCAGCGATGCGCTTGGCCAGATCGCTTTGCGGGATCGGCGCGGCAGCGCAGCCGGGTGCTTCGCCGCTCAGGCCATTGTCGAGCAGCGGGGAGAGATTCAGTTTGTTCTGTTTGACCGTCGCGCCGACGCGCTGCTTGAGCAAGTCGGTGCGGCCGATGATTTCATCGAGCTTGCGCACGCCGAGACGCGCCATGTGCCGGCGCACATCGTCGGCGACGAAGCGGAAGAAATTCTCCACTTGCTCGGGCGGGCCGTCATAGTGTTTCTTGCGCAGCTCGTCGTTCTGCGTCGCCACGCCGGTCGCGCAGGAATTCAAATGGCAGATGCGCAGATACTTGCAGCCGAGTGCGACCATCGGCGCGGTACCGAAGCCGAACGACTGCGCGCCGAGCATTGCCGCCTTGATCACGTCGAGGCCGGTCTTGAGGCCACCGTCGGTCTGCACGATCACGCGCTGACGCAAGCCGTTGCGCACCAAGGTCTGCTGCGTTTCCGAGAGGCCGAGTTCCCACGGCGAACCGGCGTAGCGGATCGAAGTCAACGGACTGGCACCCGTGCCGCCGTCGTGGCCGGAGATCGTGATCAGGTCAGCGTTGGCCTTGGCCACGCCTGCGGCGATGGTGCCGACGCCCGCGTTGGCGACGAGCTTGACCGAGACGAGCGCCGAAGGATTCACTTCCTTCAGGTCGTAAATCAGCTGGGCGAGGTCCTCGATCGAATAGATGTCGTGATGCGGCGGCGGCGAAATCAGGCCGATGCCGGGCCGCGCATAGCGCAGCCGTGCGATCAGGGCGTTGACCTTGTGCCCCGGCAACTGGCCGCCTTCGCCGGGTTTTGCGCCCTGCGCGACCTTGATCTGCAGAACTTCGGCATTGACCAGATAGGCGGGCGTGACGCCGAAACGGCCGGAGGCGACCTGTTTGATCTTCGACATCTTTTCGGTGCCGTAGCGCACCGGGTCTTCGCCGCCCTCGCCCGAATTGCTGCGCGCGCCGAGGCGGTTCATCGCGATCGCGAGCGATTCGTGCGCCTCGGGCGACAACGCGCCGAGCGACATGCCGGCCGAGTCGAAGCGCTTCAAGATGGTCTCGATCGGCTCGACTTCGTCGAGCGGTACCGCTGTACCGACCGCGTGCACGTCAAGCAGGTCGCGCAGTGCGGCCGGCACGCGACCGTCGATCGCGTCGGCGTAACGGCGATACAGCTTCGCGTCGCCAGTGCGTACCGCGAGCTGCAGCGCGCCGACGACTTCGGGGTTGTACATGTGGAATTCACCACCCGGCAGCGCTTTCATAAGGCCGCCCGCGGGCAGCGCATAATTCGGGTCGCGCGCGGCGATCGACTGCGCCTTGTACTCGTTCTGAATGTCGGCGAAGCCGGCGCCGCCGATGCGCGACGGCGTGCCCGGGAAGCACAGCTCGACGACTTCGTCGGCGAGACCGACGATCTCGAACAATTGCGCGCCGCGGTAGCCCGCGATCGTCGCGATGCCCATCTTCGAGATGATCTTGAGCAGGCCTTTCTGGATGCCGCGGCGATAGCTGCGCCCGATCTCGCTTGGCGGCTCGCCCTGGCGGCCCTTGAGTTCGCCGCGCCGGTTCATGTCGAACAGGGTCTGATACGACAGGTACGGATACACCGCGGTCGCGCCGAAGCCGATCAGGCAGGCGAAGTGGTGCGCGTCGCGCGCGTTCGCGGTCTCGACGAGGATGTTGCAGTCGCAGCGCAGCTGCTTGCGGGTCAGGCGCGCGTGTACGGCGCCGGTTGCGAGTAGCGAGTGGATCGGCAGCAGGCCCGGTACCGGATAACGGTCGGACAGCAGAATCAGCATCGTGCCGTTGCGCACCGCTTCTTCGGCGCGGTCGCAGAGATCTTCGATCGCGGCCTTGAGGCCGATCTTTTCGTCGTAGTAAAGATCGAGCTTGATGTTCGCCGGCGCGATGTGCGGCAGGGCGAGGATCTGGCGCAGCTTGCGCTGCGAGAGGATCGGCGAATTGAGCAGCACCTGTTTCGCATTGTCGGGCGACAGGTCAAAAACGTTGCGCTCGAGGCCGATTTGGGTGGTCAGCGACATGACCAGGCGCTCGCGCAGCGGATCGATCGGCGGATTCGTCACCTGCGCGAACGACTGGCGAAAGTATTCGTAGAGCGGGCGCGATTTCTGCGAGAGCACCGCGATCGGCGTGTCGTCGCCCATCGAACCGGTCGCTTCGGCTTCGTCTTCGGCCAGCGTCTTGAGGATGACGTCGCGTTCCTCGCGCGTCAGCGCGAACTGCTTCTGGTAGCGCGCGAGTACCTCGGGCGAGAACGGCTCGGCGGCAAGCGCCGGGTCGATCAGGTGCGATTCGAGATACATCAGCTCCTGGCGCAGCCACTTCTTGTACGGCGCGCGCGCGCGATTGACCGCATCGATCGCGGCGCTGTTCAGCAGTTTGTGCTCGATCAGGTCGACCGCGATCATCTCGCCCGGCCCGAGGCGGCCCTTGGCGACGATACGCGAGTCGGGCACGTCCCACAGGCCGGCTTCCGAGGCGACGATGACGTGGTTGTCGTCCGAACGCGCCCAGCGCGCGGGGCGCAGGCCGTTGCGGTCGAGCGCGCAGGCCGCATGGCGCCCGTCGCAGAGCACGATGCCGGCCGGGCCGTCCCAGGGCTCGCTGTGCAGCGCGTAGTACTCGTAGAACGCTTCGAGATCCTCGTCGAGATCCTCGCGCGACGACCACGCCGGCGGAATCAGCACGCGCATCGCCACCAGCACGTCGAGGCCGCCGGCGACGAGCACTTCGAGCATATTGTCGAGGCTTTGCGAATCGGAACCCTTGGTCGTGACGAGTTCGCCGAGGTCGGAGAAGTCCACGAGCGGCGACTTGTACTTGGCCGCGCGCGCCGTCGCCCAGTTGCGGTTGGCCTTGATCGTATTGATCTCGCCGTTGTGAGCGAGCAGGCGGAACGGCTGGGCCAGACGCCAATGCGGCATCGTGTTGGTCGAGAAGCGTTGGTGGAACACCGCGGCGCTCGCCTCGACGCTCGGATGGGAGAAATCGGGGAAGGCCGCGCGCAACTGGCCTGGTGCGACCATCGCCTTGGCTGCGAAAGTCGTCGCCGACAGAGTGACGACGTAGAAATGCACGTCGTCGGCGAAGGTTTTCTCGGCGAGGCGGCGCGCGCGAAACAGGGCGCGGTCGAACGCGGCCTCGGCCAGACCGGCCGGCGCGTCGACGAAGATCTGCTCGACGCGTGGCCGGTGTGCTTCGCCGAGTGGCCCGCAGGCGCGCGCGTCGACGGGCACTTCGCGCCAGCCGGCGACGTTCAGACCTTCCGCACGCAGATGCTTTTCCAGCTCGGCTTTCTGCGCCGCGGCACGCGCGGCGTCCTTGCGGTCGAGAAAGACGTGTCCCGACGCGAAGCGGTCGCCGAGGCGGATGCCGGCCTCGGCGGCGAGCACGCGCAGCCAGCCGAACGGACGGTAAAGCAGGATGCCGCAGCCGTCGCCGGTGATGCCGTCGGCACCGATGCCGCCGCGATGCGACATCTTCGCCAGGGTCGAGAACGCCTGGTCGATGAGCCATTTGCTCGCTTTGCCATCGATGTTCGCGATCAGTCCGAAACCGCAACTGTCGTGTTCAAACGAAGGGTGGTAAAGCGAGCTGGCAACGGCTTGCGACATGGTGTTTCCCGATCTTGCTTGATGCGGCGGAAACGTTCCGGCCCGCCGGCATCTGGCGACGACAAAGGCGGCGCATCCGGGCGCCGCGTGTACTAATGCGTTATTCCATTCGCACGACTAAAGCACAAATGCTGCGTCGCGTCAAAGGTTGTCGCGAATAGACGCCTAAACGCCTATACGAGTAGTCGATGCGAGGCGCAAATCCATCGCGCGATTCGGAAATCGCCCGCGCCCGTGACTACGCTCGCATCTATAACGCATCGGCCCCGGTTTCGCCCGTGCGGATGCGGATCACCTGCTCGAGATCGTGCACGAAAATCTTGCCGTCGCCGATCTTGCCGCTGTTCGCGGAGGCAAGGATCGTTTCGACGACGCGTTCGACGATGTTCTCGGCGACCGCGATCTCGATCTTGATCTTGGGTAGGAAATCGACGACGTACTCCGCGCCGCGATACAACTCGGTATGGCCTTTTTGCCGGCCGAAACCCTTGACTTCGGTCACCGTGATGCCTTGCACGCCCACTTCGGCGAGTGCTTGGCGCACGTCGTCGAGCTTGAACGGTTTGATGATGGCGGTGACCAGTTTCATGCTTGTCGAAAGAGTCTCGTGTGGCCCGACTATACCGAAAAAGTCGTACCCGTGCGCTTTCGCTTTTGCGTGACGTACGTTCACCTGTTTCTGTCTAGCGTGTAGGAAAATTCCTACAAGCGAATCAGTAAACTGCCACTGCCCGGCCGAAACCCTTCGGCTAGGCTTTCCCCGTCCGCTGCACATCGTTGTTTGAGAGGTATCGCCGTGATTGCCGTCTCCACCCTCGACGACCTGGCCCGCCGCCTGGTCGATCTCGTCCCACCCGATTTGAAAGAAGCGCGCGAGCGCCTCGGCGCATCTTCGAACGAGGCACGCGAAGATCTGTCCGCGAATTTCAAGGACGCGCTGCGTTCCGGCCTGCGCCGGCTCGATCTCGTCACGCGCGAGGAATTCGACGTGCAACGCTGCGTCCTGCTGCGCACGCGCGAAATGGTCGAATCGCTCGAGCACCGCGTCGCCGAACTCGAAGTGCTGCTGGCCGGCAAGGCGGCGTCTCACTGAATGACGGTCGATCGGCATGGAGCCGATAAGACCAGAGTTTTCCGCGGACGGCCGTGAATCAAGGTCGGCGCTCTGCGCCGATGGTTGCGACGATCACGGCTCGTCGTCTGGTTTGCATGCAATGCAACCCTCTTTGCACGGACAGCAAGTGGAACCGGCACGGCCGCACGCGGAATCTTGGATGCAAGCCCAATCATGGATGGGCGCTTGGGAACACTGCCGGGATCGGCAGCCGAACACGGATGTTCGAACTCTGATTGCCACTGCCAAGCGCGGCGATCGCCAAGCGACTTTCCTCCGTAACCGTGCCGATCGGCGCCGGTTTTCCGCGTTGCCGGCCGGGTTTCCTTGAGTCTCGCCACCGTCCATAGCCGGGCGCAGGACGGTGTCGCCGCGCCCGCGGTGACGGTTGAAGTGCATCTGTCGGGCGGCCTGCCCGGCACCTCGATCGTCGGCCTGCCCGAGGCCGCGGTGAAAGAAGCACGCGACCGCGTGCGCGTGGCGATTCAGAATGCGCAGTTTGAATATCCCGCCCGGCGCGTGACCGTCAGTTTGGCGCCGGCCGATCTGCCGAAGGACGGGGGCCGGTTCGACCTGCCGATCGCACTCGGCATTCTCGCCGCCGCGGGCCACATACCCAAGGAGACCCTGACCGCGTACGAATTCCTCGGTGAACTCGCACTTTCCGGCGAACTGCGCGCGGTCACGGGCGTGCTGCCCGCGGCGTTGAAAACCGCCCACGCCGGTCGCGCGCTGATCGTGCCACGAATCAACGCGGCCGAGGCTGCGCTCGTCTCCGGCGCGGAGGTGCGCGGCGCCGACACCCTGCTCGACGTGCTTGCCTTCCTGCGCGGCGCGGGTGGCCTCGCGGACGGCGCTGTCTTGTTGGGGGCGAATACGGCCGGGGACGACCACAACTATCCCGATCTCGCCGAGGTGCGCGGACAGGCGCAGGCGCGCCGCGCGCTCGAAGTGGCCGCTGCCGGGGCGCATCATCTGTTGCTCTCCGGGCCGCCGGGCACGGGCAAGACGATGCTCGCGAGCCGCTTGCCCGGCATCCTGCCGCCGTTGACCGAGCGTGAGGCGCTGGAATCGGCCGCCGTTCGCTCGGTCGCCGGGCAAAGCATGGATCTGCGTACCTGGAAGCTCCGGCCGTTCAGACAACCGCATCACACGGCGTCCGCGGTCGCGCTCGTCGGCGGGGGCTCGATCCCGCGACCGGGCGAGATTTCGCTGGCGCATCACGGCGTTCTGTTCCTCGACGAACTGCCCGAATTCGACCGTCATGTGCTCGAAGTGCTGCGCGAGCCGCTCGAGTCGGGGCGTGTCGCGATTTCGCGTGCGGCGCGGCAGGCCGAGTTTCCGGCAGCGTTTCAGCTCGTCGCGGCGATGAACCCGTGCCCGTGCGGCTATGCAGGCGACCCGTCGGGTCGTTGCGCGTGTACGCCCGAGGCGATCCGCCGTTATCGCGCGCGCATTTCCGGTCCGCTGCTCGATCGCATCGATCTGCAAGTCGAAGTGCCACGCGTGCCGCTGTCCGAACTCGGCGATGCCGCGCCGTTGGGTGAGTCGAGCGCGGTCGTGCGCGAGCGCGTGGTCGCCGCACGTGCGCGGCAGATGCAGCGCGCCGGCAAGCCGAATACGCTGCTCGGCTCGCATGAGTTGCGGCGCGATTGCGCGCTGTCGGCAAGCGACCGCGCCTTGCTCGAACGCGCACTCGACAAGCTCGGTCTGTCGGCACGGGCCTACCATCGTATCCTGCGCGTCGCGCGCACAGTCGCCGATCTCGCCGGTAGCGAAGCGATCGCCACGCCTCATCTGAGCGAGGCGATCCAGTATCGGCGGCTGGCGCCGCGCACATGAAGCGAGCGGCGTTGAATATGAGTCGCTTCACGTGGAAGTTCGATTCATCTGGCACGGCTCTCGATGTTTCTGTGCGCCCAACCGCCTGATCGGATGCTTTCTCTGCTGCGCTACCATGAGCGCATGGGCAAAGACGAAACGAATACGAGCGCCGGTGGTCTGCGCGGTCTGCTCGATGCGCTGTGGCGCATTCATGCGCGCAACGAGACCGCGGTGCTCGGCATCGTGACGGCGACGGAAGGCTCGACCTATCAGAAGCCCGGCGCGCTTGTGTTGCTCGACGGCAAGGGACTCAAGCATGGCGTGATCAGCGGCGGTTGTCTCGAACCCGCGCTCGAAGACGCGGCGGCGCGGGTGCATCGCGGCGGCCGCGCCGCGACGGTCGACTTCGACACACGCAGCGACGAAGACCTGCTGTTCGGCAGCGGCATTGGCTGCCGCGGCCGCGTGAACATGCTGCTGTTGCCGTTGCCGCCGCGTGCACCGTTGGCGCGCGCGCTGTTCGCCGCGCTCGATCGCGGCCTGGACTTGCAATTGGCCTTCGCGATGGACGAAAACGAGCTCGGCGCAGGCAGATCGAATTCGGACGCCGCGAGCCTGCGATCGATCGCGGTGCAGTGGAATCGCGAGGGCGATGCGAGCGACGTGCCGATCGAGACCGCGCTGCACGTCGAGATCGCCGCGCCGCCGCGCCTACTGTTGCTCGGCGCCGGTCCGGAAACCGCGCCGCTCGCGCTTTTCGCGCGCCGGCTCGGCTGGTTTGTCGATGTCGTTGAACATCGCGGACGCTGGGCCGCCTTCGCCAAGGATGCGGCGATCGATCGCCTGGTCGATCTCGCGCCCGAAGCGGCCATTGAGGCCGTGGCCGGCGATCGCTACGACGCGATGCTGGTCATGAGCCACAACTACTCGATCGACTTGGCCTGGCTGCGCTTCTGCGCTGCGGCCGAAACGGCTTATGTCGGCCTGCTCGGTCCGGCCGCACGTCGCGAGGCGCTGCTCAGCGAACTCGATGCCGGTGCGCGCGAGCGCCTCGCTTCGCGCCTGCGCGCACCGATCGGGCTCGATCTCGGCGGCCACGGCGGCGAAGCGGTTGCGCTCGCGATCGCCGCGCAATTGCAACAGTATTTTTCTGCGCGCAGGCGTCTGGTCGTTGCGCAGCGCGTCGCCAATGTCGATGCCTGAGAATTTTGCCAAGCATGGTGTCGTCGTGCTCGCCGCGGGCGCATCGACGCGGCTCGGTCAGTCCAAGCAGCTTTTGATTTTTCGCGATGAAACACTGGTGCACCGCGCCGCGCGGCTCGCGCTGGAGACACGGCCGCACGAAGCGGTGGTCGTGCTCGGATTCGACGCCGATCGGATTTACCCGCAACTGACGGATCTGCCGATTCGCCCGGTCGATTGCGGCGATTGGCGGCAAGGACTCGGCGCTTCGCTGCGCGCCGGAGTCGATGCGCTCTCGCCGAGTTGCTCAGGTGTTCTCGTCGTTCTATGCGACCAGCCGCGTCTCGATGCCTTGCATCTGCGCGCGTTGCGCGATCGCTGGCGCAACGCGCCCAATCGCGCGGCTGCTTCTTTCTACGCCGGGCAGCTCGGTGCGCCGGCTCTGCTGCCGCGTGCCTGGTTCGGTGCGATCGATGCCGAATCGGACCGCGGCATGCGCGATCTGCTGGTCCGGCGCTCCGATCGCATCGATGCCGTCGCGAACGAAGCGCTCGCGTTCGACATCGATCTTCCGGGCGATCTGCATCATCTTTCCTGAGGGTCCGATTCGCGCCGCGTATTCGCGGGCCGAATTTCTCAATCCTCTGATGCTCGTCTTTCCAGGGGCGAGCAACGCGGATGGTGGCTCCGGCGAACCCGACACACCGCCGATTGCATCGGTCGAGGTGAATCCGATGTTCGTCGCGGCGGGCGGCACTTGCGCAAATTTCCTTGTGTTTGCTCCGGTGATCTCCGCCGTCGCAGGCGCTTCCCTCTCGAGGATGCCCTGCACGGTCGTACGAGCTCGGTTCTCATCGGCTAGCTGGCCCGGACGCAGTCGTAATCGTCGTTCCCTTTTAGGTCGTTATTGTCCTGATCAGGATAAGATGTATTCTATTTGTCCTGATTGGGATAAGTTTTTGGTCGTAACCGCGCCTGCTCCAGCGTCGGAACCGTTGACATGGGCCGGCGATTCGTTCGACTCGAAACCACACGAACCTTAGTCAACGACAGGCGCGCCGCCGAGGTCATCATGTCCATCAATGTCTCTCCCGTTACGGATCGTCCGAGTCGCCCGCAGCGCTCGCGCTGGCGCTGGTTGAAATGGCTGTTGTGGGGCGTCGTCGGCCTCGTCGTGTTCATACCGCTGTGCGGCACGGTCTACGAATTCGTCAGCCGCATGCGCGCCGCACGCGAATATCCGGTGCCGGGAAAACTCGTCGACATCGGCGGGCGTCGATTGCAGATCGACTGCCGCGGTAGCGGGTCGCCGACGGTCGTATTCGAGGCCGGCCTCGACACGCACGGCTCGCTGAGCTGGGCCGCCGTGCAGGATGACGTCGCCAAGACCACGCGCGCCTGCGCCTACAGCCGCGCGGGCATCATGTGGAGCGATCCTCACGCGGGGCCGCAGAACGGCACCACGGTCGTCGCCGACCTGCATGCGCTGCTCGCAAACGCCGGCGAGAAGCCACCGTTCGTGCTGGTCGGACATTCGCTCGGCGGCCCCTACGTCATGACCTACACGAAAAACTACGGCGATCAGGTTGCCGGCCTCGTCTTCGTCGATGCCTCGCATCCGGATCAACTGCAGCGTTTCCAGGCGGTGAATCCCAAGGGCGAAAAAGAGAGAGCCGCGGAGGAGAACCAAGCGAGGGTGATGTCGATAGGGGCGAAACTCGCCTGGAGCGGACTGGTGCGCATCGCCGCGGCGAGCATGCTGTCTTTGCCGAACGTGCGGCCGACGCCTTTGTTGGATTCGGTGCACAAGGAAATGCTGGATTTCTTCCCGATCTCACTCGACGCGGCGGCCAAGGAGATGAGCGCGCTGCCGGATACGTTCGCCGAGGCCGGTAAATTGCGCCGGCTCGGCGATCGACCCCTGGTAGTGCTCACGGGCGCCAGGCCGTACAGCGAGGAAATGATGAAGCTGATCGGCATGACCCGCGAACAAGTCAACAGGATGGTGGCCGTGTGGCTGGAACTGCACAATGACGAAGCGACCTGGTCTTCGCGCGGCGAGCATGAAGTGCTCAACGACGCGACGCACTATATTCAGTTCGATCGTCCCGACGCGGTGATCGCCGCGGTGCGCAAAGTCGTGGCGCAGGTGCGCGAGCCGTCTCCTTCCCTCCAGCCCGACGTACCGAGCCCTGCTCCTGCTTCAGCGGCTCAATAGGCGGTCCGCCACACACGCGGGCCGAGAGTCGGTCTGCTCAATCTGTTGTGGATGCCTGCATAAACAAAAAAGCGCGACTCCATCGAGTCGCGCTTTTTTTTGCCGAGGCGTGATTGCCAGCCGCCCTTTCTTATCGGGCGTATGGAAGACTTACGCCGCTTTTTCGCCGTGGAACTGTTCTTCTTCGGTCGAACCCTTGAGCGCGGTCGTCGACGACTGACCTTGCTGGATCGTTTGCGTAACCGCGTCGAAATAGCCCGTGCCGACTTCGCGCTGATGCTTGACCGCGGTAAAGCCGCGCTCGGCCGCGGCGAACTCGGCTTCCTGCAGTTCGACGAAGGCGCTCATCTGACGGCGCGCGTAGCCGTGCGCGAGGTTGAACATCGAGTAGTTGAGCGCATGGAAGCCGGCCAGCGTGATGAACTGGAACTTGTAGCCGTAGCTGGCGATTTCCTTTTGGAACTTGGCGATCGTCGCGTCGTCGAGATTCTTCTTCCAGTTGAACGACGGCGAGCAGTTGTAGGCGAGCAGCTTGCCCGGGAACTGCTTGTGGATCGCATCGGCAAACGCCTTGGCGAACTTCAGGTCGGGCTTGCCGGTTTCGCACCAGACCAGGTCGGCGTAGGGCGCGTAGGCGAGGCCGCGGCTGATTGCCTGGTCGAGGCCGTTGCGCGTCTTGTAGAAGCCTTCGACCGTGCGCTCGCCGGTGGTGAACGGCTGGTCGTTCGCGTCGACGTCGCTGGTCAGCAGGTCGGCGGCTTCCGCGTCGGTGCGCGCGACGAGCAAGGTCGGCACGCCGAGTACGTCGGCGGCGAGGCGCGCGGCATTGAGCTTCTCGACGGCTTCGCGCGTCGGCACGAGCACCTTGCCGCCCATATGGCCGCACTTCTTCACGCTGGCGAGCTGGTCTTCGAAGTGCACGCCCGCGGCGCCGGCCTCGATCATCGCCTTCATCAGCTCGAACGCGTTGAGCACGCCGCCGAAGCCGGCTTCGGCGTCGGCGACGATCGGCTGAAGGAAGTCGATCGAGTCGTCGCCTTCGGCGTGATAGAGCTGGTCGGCGCGCAGCAGCGCATTGTTGATGCGCTTGACCACGGCCGGCACGGAGTCCGCCGGGTACAGCGACTGGTCCGGGTACATCTGTCCGGCAAGGTTCGCGTCGGCCGCGACCTGCCAGCCGGAAAGATAGATCGCCTTGAGGCCGGCCTTGACCTGCTGCATCGCCTGGTTGCCGGTCAGCGCGCCGAGCGCGTTGACGAAGTCGTCGGTGTGCAGCGATTTCCACAGCTTCTCGGCGCCGAGGCGCGCGAGCGAATGCTCGACGTGCACGGTGCCGCGCAGGCGTACGACGTCTTCGGCCGTGTAGTTGCGCTTGATCCCGGTCCAGCGCGGATTGTTCGCCCAGTCCAGCTTGATCTGTTCGGCGGAGGGAAGAGTCGGTTTCATGCTGCGTTCCTTGGTCTTCGGGGGTGGAGGATGGAAAAGGCGGGAGACATCTCCCGTCGGCGGGTCCGCTCGCGCGGAATCAGGTTTTCGCGTAGATCGACTCGGCGAGCTGGCGCGAGGCGTGCAGAAGCTGCGTCTGGCTGCGTGCTCCGGTCTGCGCGATGCGTTCGTCGATGCTGAGGATCGCGTCGTCGAACAGGGCGAAATCGACCGGTGTGCCGTCGGCGAGGGTGACCGCGTCGTCGCGCAGCCAACGGCGCAGTTCGGTCAAAGCGGTCGCAACGGGCGTGGCGCAAATCAGCGCGTGCACGCAGCGATCGATGCTGGCGGCGAATTCCGCTCGGGTTGCCGGCGCGTCGGCCATGCGTGCGGCGAGCGCAGTCCGGCTCTGCTGCTGGCAAGTCCAGTCATCGGTCGAGGTCGCACTCAAGCTCATGAATCGCGCTCCGTACCCACTATGTTGCGTAGCAGCACACTAGGCTTGGAAAAACTATTTGACAAATCGAATGTTTCAATGAAATATTTTGAAAAAATCAAATAATAACTAATATTTTGATTTCAAAACGGATTTCATGCGCAATTCGGATACAACGGGAGCGAAATCGAGCGCGCGAGGGCGTCGCCGCGGCAAGGCCGCGCCGGCGGCGAAGCGCGCAGGCGATGCCGAGTCGGCGCGGTTCTATTACAAAGGCAGCCGCCTCAAGCAGCTGCGCGCGTTCTGTTATGCGGTGAAGTTCGGCAGCGTCGTGCGTGCGGCGGAATCGCTGTTCCTCTCGCCGTCTTCGGTCAGCCTGCAGTTGTCGGCGCTCGAATCCGAATTCGGCGCGCGCCTGCTCGAACGCACGCGCCCGCGTCTCGTGTTGACTGCAGACGGTCAGGTGCTTTACGAACTGGCACGGCCGCTCGTCGAGGGCATGGAGAATCTCGACCATCAGTTCCGTAGCCGCCGCACGGGCACGCCGGCACGCGAGATCCACATCGCCTGCGGCAACTCGACGATCCAGTATTTGCTGCCCGAATGGGTGCGCGCCTATCGCGAGAAGTTTCCCGACGTGCGCCTCGATCTGGCCAACGTCACCGGCATCGATGGCCTGGCCTTGCTGCGTTCGGACAAGGTCGATTTCGCGGTCGGCTCGATGCTCGACGTGCCGCACGATCTCGACTACGAAGCGGTGCGCTGGTTCGATCCGATGCTGATCGTGCCGCACGGCCATGCACTCGCTGAGAAGGCCGACATCGCGCTCGAAGACATTTCGCCGTATGGGCTGATCCTGCCGCCGCAGCGTCTCACGACGTATCGCATGGTCGATCTTGTCTTCCAGCAGCGCAAGGTGCCGTACCACGTCGCGATCGAGGTCGGCGGCTGGGAGGTGATCAAGCAATACGTTGCGATGGGGCAGGGGATCTCGATCGTCACCGGCATCTGCGTCAAGCCGGCGGACCAGGAGCGGCTGGTCGCGCGCAATATGCGGCGATATTTTCCGCAGCGAAGCTATGGTGTCGTCATGCGCAAGGGCAAGTATCTGTCCGAACAGGCGCGCGCATTCATCGACCTGATCAAGCCGGACATGTTCGGCCGTCGGGACTATTACGATTCAGGGCATTCGGAGCGCTAGATCGGCGCCGCCGGGGGCGGGGAAATTCGCGGAACCGCCGTAGGTTTGCCGGATACGGCGGCTCCGCGAGCGGCTTCCGCCGCAACACCTGTTCCCGTCCTGTCGTGATTGCGGTGGGGAGTCCGTTAATCTCGACGTAGGCTATCTTCCATGCGGATATCGCAGTCAGCGCGCAGAAACTATGGAGAAATCTTGAAAGCTCGAATGCCCATGTTCCGCAGGCGTCTGCGCCGCGTTATCGTGGCCGCCTACTCATTATTTTCCTCGTTCTCAATGCGCCTGCGTTTGTGGCATCGCCTGTTTCTCGCCTTCGCCGTGCTGACCGTGGCGATCATTGCCGGCTTTGTCGTCTGGCAGCAGCGCAATTTCCGCGAGGGCTTTTCGACCTACCTCAACGAAGTCGCGCGGCAGCGTCTGCAATCGGCCGGCGAGCGCCTGGCCGACGCCTATGCCGATCACAACTCTTGGGATTTCCTGCGCAACGACGTGCGCGCATTCGAGGGGTATGTCGATCCGTTCCGCATGAAGCACCGCCTCGCGGCGGAGAATCAGCCGCGAGCCGTATCGCCTGAACCGCCGCGCGTCGAGCCGCCGCCACCGGACGCGGTGCCTCCGCCGGGTCCGCCGCCGCCCGACGGGCCTCCGCGCGAAGGCCCGGGCATGCGTATGGGCGTGGCCAGCCGGGTATTGCTGATCGACGCGGCGGAGCAACCCGTCATCGGCGACCCACGCATCGCCGACGAGACCGAGATCTTGCGCGTCGCGATCGAATCCGATGGTAAAAAAGTCGGCCACCTGCTGATGCGCAAGATTCCCGCGCGCACCTTCGGCGGCCCCGATCTCGCCTTCGCGATGGCACAGCGGCACGGCGCTATCATCGCCGGCGCGGTCGCATTGCTCGTCGCACTCGGCTTCGCGTTCGCGATCGCGCGCTGGCTGCTCGCGCCGGTGCGCGCGCTGACCCAAGGTGTGCATGCGCTGACCGCGGGAGACTACAAACAACGCGTCGCGCCGGCTGGCAGCGCGGAACTCGGTGCGCTGGCGCGCGACTTCAACCGTCTCGCGCAGACGCTCGAATCGCATCGCGAGGCACGGCGGCGCTGGGGCGCCGACATCGCGCACGAACTGCGCACGCCGCTCAGCGTATTGCGCGGCGAGATTTCCGCGCTGCAGGACGGCGTGCGCGCGCCGACGCCGGCCGCGTTCGACTCGCTCGCCGTTGAAGGCCATCGCTTGTCGGGTTTGATCGAGGATTTGTATCAACTCGCGCTCGCCGACGCCGGCGCGCTCGAATACCGTTTCGAGACGCTCGACTTGGTCGAAGTGGTGCGCGACGCTGCGCAACTGCAGAAGCGCGCCTGTGCCGACGCGGGCCTCGCGCTCGAACTCAATCTGCCGGGCGAGGGCCTCGCCGTCCGCGGCGATATGCGGCGTCTCGGCCAGTTGCTCGACAACCTTATCGCCAACGCGCGGCGCTACACAGACGCGCCGGGGCGAATCCGCATCGAATTGACGCGCGTCAAAGAGACGGTGCGCCTGATCCTCGACGACACCCCGCCCGGCGTACCGGCCGAATCGCTGCCGATGTTGTTCGAGCGCCTGTATCGCGTCGACAACTCGCGCGCGCGCAACAGCGGCGGCGCCGGCCTGGGGCTCGCTATTTGCCGCGCCATCGTCGAGGCGCATAGCGGTACGATAAGCGCCGAAACCTCGCCCCTCGGCGGATTGCGCATCCTCATCGATCTGCCGCGCAGCACGGAGACTCTCGCATGACGACTTCAGCGAACGATTCGACCAAATCCGATGCGCCCAAACATGTCCTCGTCGTCGAGGACGAGCCGAAGATTGCCGCCTTGCTGCGCGACTACCTCGCCGTATCGGCCTTCCAGGTCAGTGTGCGCGAAACGGGCGAAGGCACGGTCGAGTGGATTCAGCAGCATGCTCCGGACGCGGTCATTCTCGACCTGATGTTGCCCGGCGTCGACGGGCTCACGATCTGCCGCACCTTGCGCGGGCTGCCAGACAAGCGCGCGGCCGATGTGCCGATTCTCATGCTGACCGCGCGCGTCGAAGAGATCGACCGACTGCTCGGCCTCGAACTCGGTGCCGACGACTACATCTGCAAACCGTTCAGTCCGCGCGAGGTCGTCGCCCGGGTCAAGGCCGTGCTGCGACGCGTGGCGCTCGGAGCGAATGCGCCGCAGCCGCCGATCGATCTCGACGACGAACGTTTCGAAGCGCGTGTGCGTGGTCAGCCGCTGGCGCTGACTCCGGTCGAGTTCCGTCTGCTGCGCAAACTCTCCGCTCAGCCCGGTCGTGTCTATTCGCGCCAGCAATTGATGGATGCGCTCTACAGCGATCATCGCGTGGTCAGTGACCGCACGGTGGACAGTCATATCAAGAATTTGCGTCGCAAGCTTGCCGACGTCGGCGTCGATCCGATCGCCTCGATCTACGGACTCGGCTATCGCTTCGAGTGGAACGACGAGCCGCCGTCGGAAAAGACGGCCTGACGCAGATCGGGGCGTAACGAGGCGCACTAACTGCGGCTAGGGTAGTTTCAGAAGCGGCTGTCTCCGCTTCGATCGTTTCCGATTGGCCTCGATCTCGCGCTGCAAGCCGCTCTTCGCGCGCCGAACCGCTATTCTTGCGCGATGCTCAACAAACTCTGGCTCGGTTTTTTCCTCGTCGCGGCCGCCTCGGCGCTTGCGCGCTGGACCCTGGGCGGCGATGCGGCCGTGTTCGCTGCGATGATCGCCGCGTTGTTCGACATGGCCAAGCTCTCGGTCGAAGTCGTGATCCTGCTGTTCGGCACACTGACCTTGTGGCTCGGCTTTCTGCGCATCGCCGAGCAGGCTGGCCTGATCGATCTGCTCGCGCGTGCTCTTGGACCGTTGTTCGCTCGGCTGATGCCCGAGGTGCCGCGCGGCCATCCCGCGATCGGCCTGATTACGCTCAATTTCGCCGCCAACATGCTCGGCCTCGACAACGCGGCGACGCCGATGGGCTTGCGCGCGATGCGCGAACTGCAGACGCTGAATCCGAAGCCCGATACCGCAAGCAATGCCCAGATTCTGTTCCTCGTGCTGCACTCGTCTTCACTCGTGCTGCTGCCGGTGACGATCTTCATGTATCGCGCGCAGCAGGGCGCGCACGATCCGACGACGGTGTTCCTGCCGATTCTGCTTGCGACCTGCGCTTCGGCTTTGACCGGGCTGCTTGCCGTTGCCTTTGTGCAGAAGCTGAAACTGTTCACACCTGTCGTGCTGGCCTATCTCGGCAGCTTCGCCGTGCTGATGGCGATCTTCATCACGACGCTCGCCTCGCTTGCGCCGGCCGCGCTTGCCGCGTTCTCATCGCTTGCGGGCAATCTCGCGATGTTCGCGATCATTCTGCTGTTCCTTGTCGTCGGCGCGGTGAAGAAGGTGCCGGTCTACGAGAGCTTTATCGAAGGCGCCAAACAGGGATTCGACGTGGCCAAAGACGTGCTGCCGTATCTCGTCGCGATGCTTTGCGCGATCGGCGTGCTGCGCGCATCGGGCGCGATGGACTTCCTGCTCGAGGGGGTGCGCCTCGCCGTGCAGGGCGTGGGGCTCGACACGCGCTTCGTCGATGCGCTGCCGACCGCTTTGGCCAAGCCGTTTTCCGGCAGCGCAGCGCGCGCGCTGCTGATCGAGACGATGAAGACTCAGGGCGTCGACAGTTTCCCCGCGCTCGTCGCCGCAACCGTGCAGGGCAGCACCGAGACCACGTTCTACGTGCTCGCCGTCTACTTCGGTTCGGTGGGCATCAAGCGCGCACGGCACGCGGTCGGCTGCGCGGTCGTCGCCGACCTGGCCGGCATCCTCGCGTCGATCTTGGTCTGCTACTGGTTTTTCGGCTAGCTCGATCCAGTAGCGGAGCGCTCAGCGCGCCGCGGGCTTTCCACCGAGCACGCGGGCCGGCAGCATCAGCAGTGCGCGCAGAAACTCGAAGACGCCTTCGACGGCGATGCCGAGGAGGCGGAACGGCAGCAGCACGAGCCAGAAGATCGGATAAAGGATCAGTGCGGCCAGCGCGATCGGCCAGCAAAACACGAAGAGCAGCAGCCAGAGGATAAAGGTCAGCATTGTCGATCTCTCGATAGCCGGGGAACACGGCCAACGTGGGGCCACTCTACGCCGGCGCAAGCGTGCGCGGGAGTGCCGAACGGCACGGTTGCGCACCGGTTCATCCTGGCGTTGTCTGGGTAGCGACGGAGACGACAGGATTCCGCTAAGGAGTGCCCGGAATCATCGCTTTCTCGTCTTCTTCCTCAGTGCTGGCTTCGATTTCCGCGGGGCGCTCGTCGGCCTCGAACAGCCGGTCCAGGTCGGCCAGCGCGTCCTTGGCCGTCTGCAACAGCGCCGCATCGTCGTCGTAGACGAGGTGCTGGTCGCGCAGCAATTGTTCGTCGCGCTTGCGGAAGATATCGATGCGCGCCTTTGCGATCTCGGGCGCAATGCCGAGATCGACGAGCACGCCCTTGGCCATGACCAGACTCGAATAGAACGTGTCACGCACGATGCCGTCGATGCTCAGATCCATGAGCCGCCACACGTGCTGGCGATTGCGCGCGCGCGCGATGATTTTGATGTGCGGATAAAGGCGTTTGACGATGCGCGCGGTACGGATATTGAGTTCCGGATCGTCGGTCGTAAGGACGAAGATCTCGGCCTTCTCGATGCCGGCGGCACGCAGAAGCTCCGGCCGACTCGAATCGCCGAAGTAAATGTTCTGATTGAAGCGGCGGACCAGTTCGACCTGCTCGACCGAACTTTCCAGTGCGGTGAACGGAATCTTCTGCGCGCGCAGCACGCGCGCAATGATCTGGCCGACGCGGCCATAGCCGGCGATGATGACGCGCGGATGCTGGTCGGGAATGACGTCGAATTCGGGCTGCGGTTTCTTTTTTCGCTCGGTCAGCCACTTGCTGCCGCCGATCACGAGCAACGGCGTCAGTGCCATCGACAAAGTGACCGCGACGACGAGCAAACTGTGTTGGCCCGACTCGAGCAGACGATGGTCGCGGGCGAGGTTGAGTACGACGAAGGCGAACTCGCCGCCGCCGGCGAGCACGAGCGCGAGCCTGGCCGACTCGTTGAAATCGAGCCTGCCGGACACCTTGCCGAGCGCAAGCAGCACGAGTGCCTTGACCGCGAGCAGGCTGATCACGATCAGGCCGATGGCGACAGGCTGCTGTTTGACCAGATGCAGGTCGAGCGAGACGCCGACACCGACGAAGAACAGGCCGAGCAGCAGGCCTTTGAACGGCTCGATCTGCGCTTCGATCTCGTGACGGAATTCCGAATCGGCGAGGAGCACGCCGGCGAGAAACGCGCCGAGCGACATCTGCATGCCGGCCAGTTCCATAAGCCACGCCGCGCCGAACACCACGAGCAGAGCCATCGCGGTGAACACTTCGGGAATCTGCGTTGCGGCCACCGCGCGGAAGACCGGGCGCAGAAGATAGCGGCCGCCGACCGCGACGACCGCGATCACGCCGATTGCCTCCGCGGCCGCGATCCACGTATTGCCGCCGGCTTCGGGCGTGCCGTGGACGCCGAGCAAGGGCACGAGGGCCAGGATCGGGATCGCGGCCAAGTCCTGGAACAGCAGGATGGCGAAGGCGAGGCGGCCGTGCGGTTCGCCGATTTCCTTGCGCTCGGCAAGGATCTGCAAGCCGATTGCCGTCGAGGACAGAGCGAGGGCGAGGCCGACGATGACCGCGCTCGACATCGTCACGCCGACGGTGACCGCGATGCCGCCGAGGATCAGCGCGGAAAGGACGACCTGGATCAGGCCGGCACCGAACACGGCCTTGCGCATAAGCCAAAGGCGGGCGGGGGACAGTTCGAGACCGATCACGAACAGCAGCAGGATCACGCCGAGTTCGGACAACTCGTTGGCCTGGCTCATGTCCGGTGCGAAATCGAGGAAGCTCGGTCCGATCAGCGCGCCCGCGCCGAGATAACCGAGTACGGCGCCGAGCCCCGCACGTTTCGACAACGCCACCGCGATCACCGCTGCGGCGAGAAACATCACCATGTACTGAAGGAAGTGCGAACCTTCCATCACGAGTCCTCGAGTCCTGTCTGCATTATAGACACCGAATGTGCCGGTGCCGCGGAATTTGACGCGCCGCGTCGACGCTACGGATGCGAGCCCGCGCAATCTCAGGCGCTGAGATGGTCGCGCGGCAAGCTCGTCCGCAATCTGGCGAGGAGTAGATCATGCGTGCGACGTTCTTGTATTCAAGTGCGATTCCCTCGATGGGCGTGAAAGAACCGGCAATCGCCGTGCGCATCGCGCAGGCTTGGCTGGCGCTCGGCTGCCTTGCGCTGTTGTGCTTGCCGGCATTGCGCGGTCGCAGCGAATGGATCGGCTGGCTGCCGCTCTGGCTCGTGGTCGTGCCTGCGGCACAGTTGCTGATCCTGCGTTGGCGCGCGCTGTTCGCTGCGTCGCACTCGGCCTGGGCGCGGCTGCATCGTCACGGCGCAAAACCCGCTTCGCGCCGCGCACATCGTTCGCGCAAGCCTGCCGTGCGGCGGCGAGCGCGTGCCGAGAGTCGCAGCAGCGCCTTGCTGGCCGCGTTGCTTCTCAGGTAAGAGCGGGCACGTGCGCCGAAGAGACTTATTTCGAGACGCGGAGCGCTCCGCTCAATCGGTGATGCCGAGCCGCTTGCGTTCGAGCCGGCGCAGGAATTCTTCCATGATGCGGCGATAAAGGTCTTCGCCGAGGTAATCGTCCTCGACGCCGGCGTCGATCGAAGGGTTGTCGTTGACTTCGATGACGACGATGCGGTCGCCGTTCTGCTTCAAGTCGACGCCGTAGAGGCCGTCGCCGATCGAGGAGGTCGCTTTCAGGGCGAGCTTGACGACGTCGCTCGGTGCGTCGCGCACGGGCAAGGTCTTGAAGCCACCGGACTTCTGCGACGCGTTCGCGCCATGGTTGTAAATCTGCCAATGCCCGCGCGACATAAAGTACTGGCACGCGTACAGCGCCTGGCCGTCGAGCACGCCGATGCGCCAGTCGAATTCGGTGAACATGAATTCCTGAGCGAGCACGAGGGCGGTGTGCTGAAACAGATCGTCGGCTGCGGTCTTGAGCTGCTCGGGCGTCTCCACCTTGACGATACCGCGCGAGAACGAGCCGTCCGGGATCTTCAGCACGATCGGAAAGCCGAGCAAGTCGGGTAGCTCGGCGAGCTTTTTCGCGTCGTCGCGGTAGAGGATTTCGGTTTTCGGCGTAGCCAGTTTGCGCGACTTAAGCAGATCGTGCAGATAGATCTTGTTCGTGCACTTGAGGATCGAGCCCGGATCGTCGATCACCACCATGCCTTCCTTCTCCGCCTTGTTGGCGAAGCGGTAGGTGTGGTTGTCGAGCGCGGTGGTCTCGCGGATGAACAGGCCGTCGTATTCGGCCAGACGCGTGTAGTCGTTCTTGCCGATGATCTCGACCTCGATGCCGATCTCCTTGCCGGCTTCGATAAAGGACTTCAGCGCGCGCTTGTTCGACGGCGGCATCGCCTCGTTCGGGTCGGCGAGCATCGCGATGTCGTAACGGTAGGCCTTGCGCGCACGCGGCTTGCGCCAGAGCTTCTTCGAGAATTTGTCGAGCGCGGCGGCGAAAGAGTCTTCCTGCTGGTCGGTCAGCGTATGCAGACCGGCCGGTTTGATCGCGCTGATCTGCCAGACCTTCTCGCGCTCGAATTCCAGGCGCAGGATCGGGCACGGGAAACTCTCGAAGACCTGACGCGCGAGATCGGACAGGGCCGCGTAGCTGGTCTCGCCGAAATACACGAGTACGCCGAAATCGGTTGTGTCGCGCCCGCCTTCGGGCAGGAACTTGATCAGCTTCTGGTTGAGATCTTCGATGTCGAGGCCGTACAGCGCGCGCTTGCGCAGATCGTTGATCGTGCGCACCGAGGGAATGACCTTGTGCCCGCGTGCCTCGGCGAGCAGAGAAACGTAGTAGCCGATGCCGAGATATTTGTAGCTGCGGCAAAGATTGATGACCTGCACGCGCTCGTCGTCGACGTCGATCGACTCCTTCAAATAATCCTGAGCCGCGACGACGTTATCCGAGGGATAGTACGAGCCCCAGTCCGAGGCTTTTTCCACGACGATGACCAGTCTGCTCATGCGTGGTCAGCGCGCGGAATCGAAGAATGCAATTGCGCCGGCCGCTCTGAAACGGAGAGGAGAGCACCCGAGAATATGGACGGGGGTTCGGACATGGCGGCCTGCGCCGTAGTTACGAGGCGCGCAGTTTGACACAATTGCGCCGCTCGGGATTCAGCGAAATCCAACAATTCACTTGAAATTCACGTCGGGTCCGCGGCTTCGTTGTCGCGGCCTGTGGCCTTGGTTTAGGCGTCGCGCATGTCCTCCTCACACACCGATATTTCGATCCGCCCCGCCGTCGACGCCGATCTCGGCGCGCTGCTTGCGCTCGAACGTGCCTCGTTCACGACCGACCACTTGTCGCTGAGGCAATACCGGCAGCACCTGCATAGCGCGACGGCGACGGTACTCGCCGCAGTCGACGCAGACGGACTGCTCGGAAAAGCCGTGGTGTTCTATCGCCAGGGCAGCGATATCGCACGTCTTTATTCGATCGCCGTAGCGGAACGCGCGCGCGGGCGCGGCATCGCCAAGTCGTTGCTCGCTGCGGTCGAAACGGCGGCACACCAACGCGATTGCTCGCGCCTGCGTCTGGAAGTGCGCAAAGACAATGCTGCGGCGATTGCGCTGTACGAACGCCTCGGCTTCCAGCGTTTCGGCGAGAAGCACGGCTTCTACGAAGACGGCGCGGACGCCTGGCGTTATCAAAAAGTTATCGGATAAGTTCTCTGCGCTAGACGCGGATTGATACGCGTTAACCCCATTCGCCCCGCGGTGGCGATCAATGAGCTGGACAACAGCGCGACGGGTGCAGGCATGACGGCATGGGCGGCGTCTTTTTATGATGGGACTTTGCACGGCTCCGCGCCGCCGCAGGATATCGGCGAAGCGCGAGCCGGTGGCATGGACGGGGTTTCCGATGCGCAGCTGATGCAGCGCTTCGGCAACGGCGACGCCGAGGCATTCCGGTCCTTGTATCTGCGTCACCGCGACCGACTGTATCGCTACGCCTTGCGCCTTGCCGCCAGTCCGGCCGAGGCGGACGAAATTTTTCAGGAAGTGTGGCTTGCGGTGGTTCACGGTCGCGTCCGTTATCGCCCGACGGCGAGTTTCGTCACCTATCTGTTCTCCATCGCGCATCGGCGCATGATCGATTCCCTGCGTCGCCGAGGGCGGCGTTGGGAAGATTCCGTGGCCGACGAGAACCTGGAGCGGATCGCGGACGAGGTCTCGCAGCAGCCACTGGAAATCGCCTTGCGCGTCGAGCATCGCGACGCGATGAATGCCGCGGTGTCGAGATTGCCGCTGATGCAGCGCGAAGCCTTCCTCATGCAAGCTGAAAGCGGAATGACGCTCGAAGAAATCGCCGAAGCGACGCAGACCGGGCGCGAGACGGTAAAGAGTCGACTGCGCTACGCGTACGCGCGCCTGCGCCGTGATCTGGAGGAAGCCCGATGAGCCGCGAGGAATTCGATACCGCTTTGCTTAAGGCATACCTTGCCGCGGTCGACGAACGGCCTGCGCCCGCGATCGATGAGCGAATTCTGCGTGAGGCTAGGATACAAGCATCGCGGCGGCGCTATGGGCGTTATCTAGTTTCGCTGGCTGCTGCGGCGTCGCTGGCCTTGGTCGTGGTGTCCGCTCAGCGCATGCACGGAATGTCCGTGTCCGAGGCGTCGCGCGTGCAGGTAGCGAGCGGCGCCGATCGGGTGACGGCGGAATTGATGCGCCTGCAGCCGCGGTCGACTGCACGGTCCACGGTGGCGGATTTTCTGCTCGATTCGACCCCCCCATCCGCTTCGGATGCCGAGGCAAACGATGTTCCCTGATTTGATGGAGGACCACGCAATGTGGCGATTACCGAGTATTAGTGCGATCTCACTGGCTCTCACGATGGCCTTGTTCTGCCATGGAGTGTCCGCCCAGGATACCTCGAGCTTCAATATCAGCAGTTCGACTACCTCGATGGTGGGGCCGCCTAAGGATTGGACGTTCGGTGGCAATGCGGTAAATCGTTACCGCACCTGGACGGACATCGCGCAAGGCCTGTCGGGTGGCGGTCGCTGTTCGATCATCGAGGCGATGTGGCATTCTTCGACCGGAACACACCTTCGTTCGCCGGATGTCCCGGCGAATCAGTTCGCCACTGTGATGCAGGCCATTTCGGCGCAGGATTATCGCGGCAAGCGCGTGCGCTTCTCCGCGCAGCTCAGCTCTGTCGAGGTCGTTGGGCAGGCCGGACTATGGATGCGTGTCGATGGCGAGAACGGCAAAGTGCTGAAGTTCGACGACATGGGTTCGCGCCCGGTCAATGGCACGACGTCGTGGACCGGATACGACGTAGTCCTCGATATTCCCGTGGAAAGCGCCGTGATCCAGTTCGGCTATCTGCTGGCCGGCGAAGGCAAGGTCAAGGCCGCAGCGTTCCGCCTCGAAGTCGTCGACGCGAGCACGCCGGCGACGGCGGCCGACGTGCCAAAGGCGAAAGAGGATTTGTCCAAGACGCCGCGCAATCTCGAACTGCATCTGTAGCGGGCGGTACCGCGCAGCCCGCTCGCATGGAAGTACCGCTGCTCGTGCGGCGCGTCAGTGTCCGTTCGCTGCCTTGCGTGCCGCCACTTCATTCATGATGCGGTCGGTGTAAGCGATGCCGATCGCGGAAAGAATGAAGACGCAGTGGATGATGGTCTGCCACATCACGCCGGTCGGCGTTAGGGTATTGCAGCGCGGCGCGGCCACGTCGGTGGCCTTGATCAGTATGTAGTCGTCGGCGGTACACATCGGCAGGCCGTCCAGCGTGCCTGCGGCGATAAAGGTCTTGAGCAGATGGATCGAGGAGATGCCGATGATCGCCATCGCCAGTTTGACCTTGAGCACCGAGGCGTTGACGTGACTGAGCCACTCGGGCTGGTCGGGATGGTTTTCCAGGCGCAAGCGCGAGACGAAGGTCTCGTAGCCGCCGACGATGACCATGACGAGCAAGTTGGAGATCATCACCACGTCGATCAGGCCGAGCACGATCAGCATGATTTCCTGCTCGCTGAAGTTCATCGCGCCCTTGATCAGGTGCAGCAACTCCTTGACGAACAGCACGACGTAGACGGCTTGCGCGACGATCAGGCCGAGGTAGAGCGGCAGCTGCAGCCAGCGCGAGGAGAAGATCAGCAATGGCAGCGGCGGCATACCTCGCTGCGGCGAATTCGATGACATGGACTACCCCGTAATACGACCCAAAGGCCGCCGATTGTAGCCGCCGAATGTTTGTATTCCGTTATGAGGCCGCGGTCGGATTGTTTCGTCCGCCCGGCCTGTCTACCATCGCGCATCGCATAGCAATCGGGATACCGGAAATGTCAGTGCCTGTCTTCTTCCGACTTCGTCTGCGCGCCGCGCCGCTGCTGGCGGGATTGCTGTTTGCCGGCTGCGCGACCCAGCCGCGCGAGCCGGTGCAGCCGGTGCCGCAGCCGCCGGTCGCCGCGGTGCATCCGTATCCGGTGTCTTCGCCGAGCGGCACGCGCATCGACAACTATTACTGGCTGCGTGACGACACGCGCAGCAAGCCCGAGGTACTCAATTACCTCAAGGCCGAAAACGCTTATTACGCGCAGATGACCCAGCATACGCAGGCGCTGCAGGAGACGCTGTACAAGGAAATCGCCGCGCGTCTCGCGCCCGACGACGCCAGCGTGCCGGTGAAGTACCGTCATTGCTGGTACCAGACGCGCTACGCGCAGGGTGCGGAATACCCGGTCTATCTGCGTCGCTGCGGCAAGCCGGATGGGCACGAGGAAGTGATGCTCGACGGACCCGTGCTCGCCAAGGGCCACGACTTTTTCCAGATCGGCCAATACGAAATCAGCCCGAACGAGAAGCTGGCTGCCTACGCCGAGGATACCGCGGGGCGTCAGCAGTTCACGATCCGCATCAAGGATCTGGTCAGCGGCAAGATTCTACCCGACGAATTGAAAAACACGCCCGGTGCAATGGCCTGGGCCGACGACAACCGCACGCTGTTCTACGTCGAGAACGATCCGATCACCCTGCTCACCGTGCGCGTGAAAAAACATACGCTCGGCACCGACCCGAAGAAGGACACCGTCGTCTACGAGGAGCGCGACCACAGCTACTACCTCGACATCGCGCGCACGGGCGACGACAAGTTCATCGCGATCGAATCGCAGTCGACGCTGTCGAGCGAAATCCGCTTTATCCCGGCGAGCCAGCCCAAGGCGCGCTTCAAAGTGCTCGCTCCGCGCGAGCACGATCTCGAATACCACGCCGAGCACATCGATCGGCGCTGGGTGATCCGCACCAACTGGCAAGCGAAGAACTATCGCGTGATGCAGGTCGACGACGCCCAGGCCGGCGACAAGAAGCGCTGGCGCGAGATCGTGCCGGCGCGCAATGACGCGACGGTCGACCGCATCGCCCTGTTCCGCGACTACCTCGTCATCGGCGAGCACAGCGAAGGCCTCGCACGCGTGCGCATCAAACCGTGGCGCGAAGGTGCGTCGCGTCTCGTCGACGTGGCCGAAGCCGATTATGCGGCGACTATCGGCGACAACCGGGAGCCGAACACCGACGTGCTGCGCTACAACGTCACCTCGCTGGTCACGCCGAACACGGTCTACGACCTCGACATGCGCACCGGCAAGCGCGAAGAGAGAAAGCGCGAAGCCGTGGTCGGCTATGACGCGGCGAACTACACGACTGAGCGCGTCTGGGCCGTCGCGCGCGACGGCGTCAAGGTGCCGGTGTCGGTGGCTTGGCGCAAAGACCTGAAACGCGACGGCAGCGCGCCGATGCTGCAGATCGGCTACGGCTCTTACGGCGCGCAGAACGATCCGCGTTTCAGCCCCGCTTACGTGTCTCTGCTCGATCGCGGCTTCGTCGTCTCGCTCGCGCATATCCGCGGCGGCGGCGAACTCGGCCGCAGTTGGTACGAAGACGGCAAGCTGCTGAAGAAGAAGAACACGTTTACCGACTTCATCGACACGACCGAATATCTCGTCGCGCAAAAATACGCGGCGAAGGACAAGGTGTTCGCCTTCGGTCGCAGCGCGGGCGGCTTGCTTATGGGCGCGATCGCGAACATGGCGCCGCAGGACTATCGCGGCATCTTCACTCAGGTGCCTTTCGTCGACGTGGTCACGACCATGCTCGACGATTCGATTCCGCTGACGACGAACGAATACGACGAGTGGGGCAATCCGCAGGACACGAAGTTCTACGAGTACATGCTCGCGTATTCGCCGTACGACAACGTCAAGGCGCAGAACTACCCGGCGATGCTCGTCACCACGGGCCTCAACGATTCGCAGGTGCAGTACTACGAGCCGAGCAAATGGGTGGCGAAGCTGCGCGCGACGAAGACGGACAAAAATCCGCTGTTGTTCAAGATCAACATGGAGGCCGGCCATGGTGGCAAGAGCGGCCGCTATACGCACTGGCGCGAGACGGCCGAAGCCTACGCATTCATGCTCGACCAACTGCCGGCGCCGGCCAAGACGACGAAGAAGTAGCTTGCCGCTGCCGGCTTATCTCGCGGCAGCGCGTACCACCGGCTCTTCGAGCGCATCGACGAGTTCGGCTAGATTGCGCACGATCAGGTCGGGATGAACTTCGGACTGCCGCGACGCCTCGGTCCAGCTCGTTGCGCCGCGATGCAGCCATACGCTGCGCAGTCCGGCACGATGTGCGCCGATCACGTCGAGTTCGGCGTCGTCGCCGACGTGCAGCACTTCGTCGGGAGCGAGTTCGAGCCGTTCGCAGGCGGCGTGGAAAATATCCGCGGCCGGTTTGGCCGTGCCGAACGCGCTCGCATGCAGGGTGAAGCGGAAATGCGCCGCGAGACCGATCGCACCGAGGTCGGCGTTGCCGTTGGTGATCACCGCGAGCGGATAGCGCGTGCCGAGCTGCGTGAGCGCGGGTAGCGCGTCGGTATAGCACTCGACGCGGTTGCGCTCGGCGTAGAACGCGGCGAAGGCGGCATCGACGTGATCGTCGCAGTAGCCGTGTGGCAGCAGCGCCGCGCGCAGCGACAAGCGGCGCTGCGCGCTGAAATCATGCGCGATCTGCGGGTTCTCGTCGGCGACGCGGTTGCGCAATGCGCGCATCGCCTCGACCGGATAGGCCGCCGCGGTGCGCGGGCAGTTCGTCCGCAGCCATGCGTCGAGCTGCCGCTCGGCGCGCAGCATCACAGGCTCGATCGGCCAGAGCGTATCGTCGAGATCGAACGTAATCGCGCGGATGCGCATGCGAGTGCCCGAGGCCTTACGGCTTGCTCGCCGCAGCCTTCTTCTGCGCCAGCGCTTCGGCCGCGCGCTGCTTGGCTTCCTGCGCCTCGACCGAGTTCGGCTGGGTGCGTATGAGATAGTCGGCCGTCGCGACGGGCGCCGATACCGGCCGCGCTTCACCCTTGCCTTGGGCGCGCTCGGCGACCCAGACCGAGTTCTTGTCGAGTTCGGCCGTCAGTGCCGGCGCGTCGTCGATCGGCACGAGCTGATGCTTGCGAATGATCGCCTTGCCCGCATCCGAGCTCGCGTAATTGACGAACTTCTCGGCCGCTTCGAAATTCTTGCTGTCCTTGCGCAGGGCCAGATACAGCGGCGCATACAGCGGATAGCTGCCGTCCTTGATCGTCGCCGAGGTCGCCGGCACGCCTTCGACCTTGAGCACCTTGATCTTCGGATTGCCGTAGACCGATGACAACGTGGTGAAGCCGAGGCCGCGCGGGTCGATGGTCACGCCTTCTTCGAGCTTCATCGTGTTCATGTACACGCGCGGTGCTGCGATTGCCTGGTCGCCCTTGTTGTAGATGTATTTGCGCAGCACGTAATCGACGCCGTCGAGCGGCGCGGCGATCGCGTAGAGATTGATCTCGGAGTCCGGTCCGCCGAGGTCCTTCCAGTTCTTCACCTGGCCGAGATAGATGTCGTAAAGCTGCTTGAGGGTGACGCTGTCGGTCGGATTCTTCGGCGAGGTGATCGGCACCATCGCTTCCCAGGCAACCGGGTAGAACGTGAGATTCGTTTCCTCGGCGCGCCCCGGCATGGCCGGACGGGCGCTGCCGGCGACGTCGGCGGTGCCGTCGTTGACCGCGTCGATGCCCGAGATCGTGCTGAACGGCTGCATCGTCACCTTGCCGAGCCGCGACAGCTCGTACTGCTTGGCGAGGTCGGCGACGAAGCCGCGTTCGGTCGCGCGGTCGCCGCGCCAGATGATGCCCGGAGGCGCCTTGGCCTTGGCCGCGACCGGAGCGGCCTTCTTCGCTGCCGGCTTGGCCGCAGGCTTCGCCGCGGCTGGAGCCTGGGCCGCGGCGGGCGAGGCAATGCCGAAACCGAGGGCTACGCCGAGAGCGCAGGCAAGAACGGTGAAAGTATATTTATGTGCGTTTTTCACTTTGCGGCTATCTGCGGATTCGGGAACAGGTGCGCATTATCGCCCAAGTTTCGCGAACGATGCATTATTGCAAGGTGACCAAGAAGGTATCGCCTCCGCGTACGACCGCGAGCTGAACCTGCAGACGCTGTACGCGTTTCATGAGCTGGGTGAAATCGGCCAGCGTGCCGATGCGCCGATTGCCGATGCCGAAGATCACATCGCCGGCCTTGAGGCCGATCTGCGCGGCGCGGCTGCCCGCTGCGACGCTGACCACGCTGACGCCGCTCTTGCCGTCGGCGCGCGCGCGGTCGCTCACGTCGGCCAGGGTCGCGCCGGTGAGCCGTGCGTCGAGCTTCGCGCCTTCGCTCGACGCGACTTTTTCGGCCTCGATGCGTGCGTTTACCGTCACCGGCTTGCCGTCGCGTAGCAGTTTGAGGTCGATCGTCGAGCCGATCGCGGCGAGGCCTTCGGCATTGTAGAGATCGCTTTCGTTCTGTACCGGGCGGCCATTCGCTGCGACGATGACATCGCCCGACTGCAGGCCCGCGTTCGCCGCGGGCGAGTCGTCGCGGACCTGGGTGACCACCGCGCCTTGCTGATCTTCCTTGACGCCGAGCATGCGCGCGATTTCCGGAGTGACGCTTTGCACCTGCGCGCCGAGCGAGCCGTGGCGCACGCTGCCCGTGGTGATGATCTGGTTCATCACATTGCTGGCAAGGTTCGACGGAATCGCGAAACCGATGCCGACGTTGCCGCCCGAAGGCGAAAAGATTGCCGAGTTGATGCCGACCAGCTCGCCTTTGAGATTGACCAGCGCGCCGCCCGAATTGCCCGGGTTGATCGAGGCGTCGGTCTGGATAAAGTTCTGGATGCCAAGGCCGCGCAGGCCGGTGCGGTTGAGACCGGAGACGATGCCCGAGGTCGCGGTTTGGCCGACGCCGAACGGATTGCCGAGAGCGACGACGAAGTCGCCGACGCGCAGTTGCGCGGAGTCCATGAGATTCAGCGCGGTCAGATTCTCGGCGGGGATCTGGATCACCGCGATGTCGGTATCGCGGTCGCTACCGATCAGCTTGGCCTTGAGCGTGCGGCCGTCGTGCAGGGTCACG
Organism: Rudaea sp. 3F27F6; assembly: GCF_005503555.1. GTDB lineage: Bacteria > Pseudomonadota > Gammaproteobacteria > Xanthomonadales > Rhodanobacteraceae > Rudaea. The sequence goes on along the minus strand of NZ_SCNG01000004.1, from coordinate 239,336 downwards.
GAGATGTCGTCGGCGCCGTCGATCACATGGTTGTTGGTCAGCACGTAGCCCTTGCTCGCATCGATGATCACACCCGAGCCGAGCGACTGTTCGACGCGTTCACGCGGCATGTTCTGCATGCCGAAGAATTGGCGGAAGAACGGATCGTTCATGAACGGATTGTTGACCCGTACATGCGTCTTCGAGTTGATGTTGACGACCGCCGGCACGACGCGCTCGAGCATCGGCGCGAGCGATGGCAGCGGCTGACCGTCGACGGCGACGGGCAGGGCGGCATATGCGGCCGTGATGCTGTTCAGGCCGGCGAAGCCCAGGAGCAGGGCGAGGGCGGTCGCGTTGCGGCGTGCGGGGGAAAAGAATGGGCGCATGGTTTCCTTCGTGCTGGCGTTCGTCGTTGATCGCGGGATGACGCGGCTGCGGTCCGGGTAGCCGCGTTTTTCAATTATCGAGCGGCTTGACAGACCGCAAACTTAACCGCGCGTTCCTTTTTTCATTTCACGATGATTCCGGGACCGAACTTGGCTGTACTGTGCCGAGGTTCGATACAGCAATTTTATCAAGGACTTGGGCGAATTCCGCCGGTGCCGACACTTTCGCGGCTCTGCCGGCTCATGTTCCGGCAGATCGCCTTCACGAGCGTCGGATAGAGCGCAATCGGCAAATCATGGCCCATGCCGTCGATAAGCAGAAATTCCGCACCTCGGATGGATGCTGCCGTGTCCTTGCCGCATGCCGGGAGTATCAATGGATCATCCGCGCCATGCACGACCAAGGTCGGCGCAAGGATGTGGGCCAATCGCGACCGGATGTCGCCGGTCGCGGCGATGGCGCCGATCTGCCGGGCGAAACCGGCCGGGTCGTAAGCGCGGCGGAGTTCTTGCAAAACGATGGCCCGATGCGCTTCTTCGTCAAAGCCGAAGCCATGACCGGCAATGCGCTTTGCAAACGCAAGGCCGTGCGCGACGAATCCGTTTTCGTCTTCGATGGGATCGGGCGCGCGCTTCGTCAGCATTGCCATGACATCGGGCGCGGCAGAAGGCAGATCGGGATTGCCCGTGCTGGACATGATCGACGTCAGCGACAATACGCGCTGCGGGTAATCGCTCGCCATCAATTGCGCGATCATGCCGCCCATCGACCGCCCGACCACGTGCGCCCGATCGATGGACAAGGCATCCAGCAGTCCTATCGCATCTGCCGCCATGTCATCGAGCGTGTAAGGCACATCCGGCCTGCGCCCAGCCGCAACGGCGTTAGCCAAGGCGGAAAAATCCGGCACGGGCGAGTCCGTGAAATGCGTCGACAGGCCCGCGTCCCGATTGTCGAAGCGGACGACGCGAAAACCTTCATCCGCCAGGCTTTCGCAGAACGGTGTGGTCCAGCGGATCATCTGGGCGCCAAGACCCGAAATGAGCAGGATGGCCTCGTCGTTTTCGTTGCCTAAGCTGTCGTAGCCGATGTGGATGCCGTTGGCTTTCAGAAATTTCATTTTTTCTCTTCAGCCCGCCGCTTCGATTTGGGTCAGCGGAAGCAGGCGCGCGTCTTCAATTGCCGCCGTTCTATGGCCGATGCCGGCGAGATACTCCGCGTTGTCGGCAAAAGCGAGGAAGGAATCGGCGCTGCTTTGCTCGACCATCATCGCGAGATCCCACCGCTCGTTTTCGGGGCCGATCAAAAGCGGGCCTCCTGAGCCGAGGAACAGGAGGTCTCCTCCGCTTTCACGCAGAAACGGCAGCGTGTGCTGGATATAGCGATCGAATGCTTCTGCGCCGCTGATGGGGTTTTCCGGCGCCAACTCCGGATTCCCGGAATAGTCGGCGGTCTCGCGCAAGCGCAGCAGGTTCAGCATGACGACCTTGCCCTGCATTCTTCTCATGACGAATGCGCGGCCGGATTGCTGCGTGGGTTCCAGGTAGCGAACGAATTGCGTGGTCGATGTCATCTTCAAAATTTTCCTGTTCGATCAGATGTCGGAAGAAAGGCTCGGACTCTCGTCATCGAATGCAAGCCGCATGACCTGATCGCGCACATCGCGAGGCCAAACGGCAAGAAGCTCGTCGACCCGGTTTGCGTCGTTGGCGAATAGCGCCCGAGTGGCTTCCTCGAAGCCGGGCAGATCGCCGCCGATCGCCTGCATGAAGTGATAGGCCCGCTCATGCGCCAGGCGGCGCCTGTCTTTGTCGGCGCCGATGCGGCGGGCTTCCTCGACCAGTTTCCTGAGGGCCACCGAGGCGCCCCCGGGCTGCGTGGCGAGCCATTCCCAATGTCGGGGAAGCAGGGTCACTTCGCGCGGAACCACTCCCAACTTGGGGCGACCCCGGCCCTTCGGACTGGCCGCTTCAAGAGCCTCATTTCCGCCAGCAGGCTCTGCCGCGGCGCGCGCTTCGGCAGCGAAGCGTGCGGCGACTTCGTCGTGCGTTCCCCGCGTATCCACATCGACACAGCGGCCGGTCGCGTCATCGAAGATCAGAACAGGGCCGGCCGACGTGCCTTCAAGCGCTTTCTTGGCGGCCAAAGCATTCGCCTGCAGAGACCCCGTTGCAATGCGCCGAGGGCCATCGAAAGTCGTGTACGAGCTGGAGCTTGCAACCTGCATGACGGGGTAGGAGTGATGAGTCCATGCAAATTTTACCCGGGTCAAAATGAGTAATCAATATTATCCGGGTAAATATCGGTCGCCTCGCCGGACGCGCCACGCCTCCCAAGCCCAGGCCGCCAGGTTCAAGCCGGGCATCTCGTGGCCGACGAGCTGCCCGGCGTGTGACGAAAGCGGATGCGGAGAGCTGGTGTAGGTCTTGCAGGAGCCAACAACCGACGACCTACCACTCAACCCGATATGACCTGTGGGGCGACGATTCCTGGTCAAGTGGATGTCGTTCTGAAACGGTCTAGCTCCAAGTTGCAAACGGATCGGCGTCCGTCGGACGGCTCTCTAGTCCAACTTCGTATCGCCTCATTGACCTTCCGACTCAGTGAGCGCCAACGGCGCTCGCGCTGCAATCGCGTTTAATTCTTTGTGTAGTTTGAGTTTTTTCGCGCGTCGGCATTGCAGAAAAAAACTTGACAGCGGCCATTTTCGCGGCGCGGAGATGGGCGCGGACATCAACTCCTTCGCAGTTTCCGCGCGGTCCGGAATCAAGCTCGTGTTTTGTCACAATTGAGCGCTATAAATTATTGATTAATCGGGATTAAAAAAATCCTTTGACAAGCAAAATGTGAAGGCGTACGGTTGCATTCATCTCGCGGCCCACAACATCTTGTGTACTTTTGAGCAAAGTATCCCCAAGAGCTTGGGTTCGAGATGGCGGAAACGAAAGTGTAAGACAGCGCATCGGGCGCTGGACGGGGCAACAGACGCGACAATTCAAACGAGTGAAACTGAGTGCCTGGCCGGGACGACCGGAAAGGCGCCGTAGGGGGAGTTTTCCTCAGAAGTTTGGCAATGAAAGCGTGGCGGTGCGGTCCGTATAAGTTGTAGAACAATCGCCGCCACGCAGGATGCCGCAACCATAAAAAGCTGGGAGAGAACGAACGATGAGCACCGTACGTGTTGAAGCCTTGGATCGCGGCGAAGCGACGATCCCGCTGCAACCGGCTTCCTACGATATCTGGGACAAGAAATACCGCCTGAAGTCCAAGAAGGGCGAAGCGGTGGACGCGAGCATCGACGGCACCTATCAACGTGTCGCGCGTGCGCTGGCCGAGCCGGAAGCGAATCCCGAAAAACAGAAATACTGGTACGAGCGCTTCCTCTGGGCGCTGCGCCGCGGTGCGATTCCGGCCGGGCGCGTTACCTCCAACGCGGGCGCGCTCGAGCACAAGCCGGCGACGTCCACGATCAACTGCACCGTCTCGGGCACGATCGAGGATTCGATGGATGGCATCCTCGAAAAAGTCCACGAAGCGGGCCTGACCCTCAAGGCCGGCTGCGGTATCGGCTATGAATTCTCGACTCTGCGCCCGCGTGGCGCGTACGTGTCGGGCGCGGGCGCGTACACCTCGGGTCCGATGTCCTTCATGGATATCTACGACAAGATGTGCTTCACCGTGTCTTCGGCCGGCGGTCGTCGCGGTGCGCAGATGGGCACGTTCGAGATCGGCCATCCCGACGTCAAGGATTTCGTCCGCGCCAAGCGCGAGGACGGCCGCCTGCGCCAGTTCAACCTCTCGCTGCTGATCACCGATGGCTTCATGCAGGCGGTCGAGAGCGACGCCGATTGGCCGCTCGTGTTTCCGGTCAACATCAAGGAAAAGGACGAGATCGATCTGAACGATCCGGCCAAGGTGGTTTGGCGCGACTGGCCGACGACGCGCAACTACATCACGCGCGAGGACGGTCAGGTCGCATGCAAGATTTACGGTCATATCCGCGCGAAGCATCTGTGGGACATGATCATGACCTCGACGTACGACTACGCCGAGCCGGGCTTCATCCTGATCGACCGCGTCAACGAGATGAACAACAACTGGTGGTGCGAGAACATCCGCGCGACCAATCCGTGCGGCGAGCAGCCGTTGCCGCCGTACGGCTCGTGCCTGCTCGGTTCGGTCAACCTCACCAGTTTCGTGCGCGATCCGTTCGGGCCGAAGGCGCGTTTCGACTGGGACGAGTACAAGGAAGTCGTGCGCGTGTTCACGCGCATGCTCGACAACGTCGTCGAGATCAACGGCCTGCCGCTTGCTCAGCAGCGCGAAGAGATTCTGTCGAAGCGCCGTCACGGCATGGGCTTCCTCGGCCTCGGTTCGACGATCACGATGCTCAAGATGAAGTACGGCTCGAAGGAGTCGTGTGAGTTCACCGAACAGATCGCGCGTGACATGGCGATTGCCGGTTGGGAAGTCGCGGCTTCATTGGCCAAGGAAAAAGGCCCGGCGCCGATCATGACGCGGGAGTTCGAGGTCACGGCGAAGATGCTGCGCCAGCGTCCGGAAATGGTGCGCGACGGCTACAAGGCCGGCGACAAAATCCCGGGCCGCGTGCTGCATGCGAAGTACAGCCACTACATGCAGCGCGTCGCCGAAGTGGCGCCCGAACTGGTCAATGAACTGGCTGAAACCGGTGCGCGTTTCACCCACCATTCTTCGATCGCGCCGACCGGCACGATCTCGTTGTCGCTGGCAAACAATGCGAGCAACGGCATCGAGCCGAGCTTCGCCCATCACTACAGCCGCAACGTGATCCGCGAAGGCAAGAAGAGCAAGGAGAAGGTCGAGGTCTACAGCTATGAGCTGCTCGCCTACCGCGAGCTGATCAACGCGAAGGCGATGCCGTTCACCGACGACGCGGAGGCCAAGCTGCCGGACTACTTCATCGCCGCGGACCAAGTGACGCCGACCGAGCATGTCGACATCCAGGCCGCCGCGCAGCGTTGGGTCGATTCCTCGATCTCGAAGACGGCGAACGTGCCGACCGATTATCCCTACGAGGATTTCAAGGACATCTACCGCTACGCGCACAAGCAGGGTTTGAAGGGCTGCACGACCTTCCGCTTCAACCCGGCCGCGTTCCAGGGCGTGCTCGTGAAAGAGTCGGACCTCGAAAACACGTTGTACCGTTTCGAGCTCGACGACGGCACGGTGGTCGAAGCGAAGGGCAACGAAGAGATCGAATACGACGGCGAGACCCACACCGCCGCCAATCTGTTCGATGCGCTGAAAGAGGGTTACTACGGCAAGTTCTGATGCGCTCGGATCGGATTAGCTCGCGCTTCCGATCCATCGCAGAAATTCGTATCGGTCTTGATGCCCGGCCCGGCGAGAAATCTTCTCTCGCCGGGCCGGGCATTTTCGTTTGAGCGCCAAGGCGGATGTTTCAGTTGTGCCCCGAGCTCGGCATCACGCGCGCGCGTCCCGCCGTCTTGGCGCGATAGAGCGCGCGATCGGCCACCTCGATCAGATCTTCGACCGTCGTGCCGATCTCGTACTGCGCAATTCCGCAACTGAAGCACGTGGAAAAATATCTCGTTCCCGCATATTGGCGCACGTTGGAGAACGCGTCGCTGACTTCGTTCAAGATGCGGATCGCCTCGTCCGCCTGCGTGTTCGGCAGGATCACGCCGAATTCGTCACCGCCGAGCCGGCCGATCACATCGGTCTTGCGCAGTCGTTGCCGAAGCAGATTGGTCAGCGTGCGCAGGACGCGGTCGCCGGTCTGGTGGCCGTAGGTATCGTTGACCGACTTGAACCGGTCGAGGTCGATGATGGCGAAGCAAAGCGGCTGAAGCGCGCGGATCGCGCGCGCGATCTCGACTTCGAGGCGCTCGCGTACGGCGGTGTGGTTGAGCACCCCGGTCAGACCGTCCTTGGTCATGTACATGCGCATCGCGCGGTAGCGCGAGAGGCGCGATTGCACGGAGGCGATCAGATGCTCGGGCGATATCGGCTTGGTCAGGAAATCGTCGCCGCCGAGTTTGATCGCGTTGAGCTGCCGGCTGGTGTCGCGCTCGGTCGAAAGGAACACGATCGGCACCGAGAGATATCCCTCGAACTGGCGGATCACACTCGCGAGTTCTGCACCCGTGCAGCCGGGCATGTACATGTCCATCAGCACGAGGTCGGGACGGAAGTTGGCGAGGTGCGACAGGACGTCGGTCGGATGGGTCACGACGTCCGTCATCAAGCCGACCGACTGCAGCGTGTAAGCGTAGTGCTGGGCCAGTTCTTCGGTGTCGTCGACGATGAGCACGCGCTCGGGCTCCGACGTGGCAGGCAGCAGATGGTCGAGCGTGCCAACCATGGTGCGCACGTCGACCGGCTTTTCGAGATAGGCGGCGCAGCCGGCGCGCGCGGCGGCGAGCCGTGCGGTCAGATCGCCGCGCGCCGATATGAAGACGACGGGGACGCGCAAGCGCTTGGCGGCAACCATTTCGGCGATAACGTCGGTGCCGGCCAGATCGCCTTCCGAGAACATGACGTCCATCAGCACGGCGACGAGTGCGGGGTCGGCGACGGTCTCCGAAAAAGCCCGCGTCGTCGCGAAGGTTTTCACCTGATAGCCGAAATAGCCGAGCTGCCTGGCGAGGTCTTCCGCCGAGGCCGTGTCGTCGTCCACCAGGTACACGACTCTGCGCGAGGAAGACGGCAGCGGCGCGAGAATCGGTACGGCCGCAGTGGAGTTCTGCGCCGCCCGATCGAGCGCCGCAAGCAAGGATGTGGCCGCCTTCTGCTCCTGTTCGAGCAGGAGCCGATCCTGTTCGAGCGCTTCGGAGAACAGCGCTTCGAGCTGCCGCGCGAGTTCGGATACGCGCGGAAATCCGAACGTGGCGCCCGAGCCGGCGAGCCCGTGCGCCTGGAATCGCAGCGAGCGTAGAACTTCGCTGTCGTCGCACTTCTCGAACGCGCTGCGCAGGCTCGCCAACTTATGCGGAAGCTGCACCGCATACTGGGAACGCACCAGACGCAGACGTTCTTCGATGTTGATCGATTTGCTCACTCTAGGCTTCTTCGTGTGCGGCCCAGAATTTGCGCAGCGTTTCCGACAGCGTCATCGGATCGAACGGCTTGGCGATGACTTCCATCACGCCCATTTTTCGATAGAGGTCGATCTCGTGCGCCTGAACCTTGGCCGTCATGAAGACGACCGGCGTGTCCTTGAAGTCCGCGGTCGCGCGCATCGCTGCGAGCGTCGCGGGACCGTCGATGCCGGGCATCATCACATCGAGCAGAATCAGGTCGGGGCGAAAGGCGGGGCCGGCGCGCAGCGCGTCGTGGCCCGAGCCGAAGATCATGACGTCAAAGCCTCCGATGGTTTCCAGGGCGATGCGCACGATCGATTGAATGTCGACCTCGTCTTCCACGCAGAGTATGCGTTGAAGAGACTTCTTGGTCATGATTTCCTCCTTAAGTGGTTTCCGGTCCATCCGGTTTGACGCGTCCGGTCAGCGCGCGCACGGCTTCAAACAATTCGAGATTGGATACATGCGACTTCACCAGCGCCGCGGTTACTCGACTCAAATCCTCGCCGGATAGTTCAGTCCCCGAGAAAACGAGCACGGCCGGCCGCGGCGTTTGCCGGTCGACGAACGGCAGCAAGTCCCAGCCGGAACGATCGGGCAACTCCAGATCGAGAATGACCAGACCGTACCTCTGCGCCGAGAGCAGGCCGGCGGCTTCCTCGAACGTCGAAGCGAAATCGAAGTCGGCAACGTCGCGGCAGAGCGAGCTGACGACGTGGCGCAGATCGGCGTCGTCCTCGACGTGCAGTACGCGTGCCCGGCCGTTGGCTTCGGTATGAATGCCGCGCTTCATCGCGTCGAGCAGGCGGTTCTCGTCGATCGGTTTGGCAATCCAGTCGAGGACCAAGTTCGTTTCGCTGCCGTCGGCCTGGCGGGACTGGCCGAGCTGACCGGAGACCACGACGACGGCGAGATCGCGCGTCATCGGATTCGCGCGGATTTCCTGGAGGAAGGCGCGGCCGTCCAGATCGGGCAGCTTGAGGTCGAGGGTCATCGCGGCGAAGCCGCCCTCGGCGAGATGCTTCCGCGCCGAAGCGGCGTTGTAGGCCGACACGACTGCGTAGCCGGCGCGCTCCAACATCATCGTCAACAGAGTCGCGATGTCGCGATCGTCCTCGACGACGAGGATGCGCGGACGTTGGTCGGAGATCGGCACCGCGGGTTGCTCTGCCGCCTCGCTTTCGGTCCACTCGGGCAGGCGGAAGTAGAACGTGGTGCCCTTACCTTGCTGCGAGCTGAAGCCGATCGAGCCGCCCATCGCCTCGATGATCGCCTTGGAAATCGACAGGCCGAGCCCGGTGCCGCCTTTCTGGCGCGCGTCCGAGGAATCCGCCTGCGAGAACTTGGAAAAGATCTTGTCGCGGAACGATTCGGGAATGCCCGACCCGTGGTCGGTGATCTCGAAGCGCACCATGTTCTGTTCTTTGGAGAGCCGAATCTCCACGGAGCTTCCCTGCGACGAAAACTTGGCCGCATTGCCCATCAGATTGGTCAGCACCTGCATGAGCCGGTCCGAATCGATGTTGGCGCGTGCATGCGGATACTGCGTGTCGAAGGCGAACGTCACGCCGAGCTGCTTCGCATACACCTGATTCGCGGCGATCGCCTGCTCGACCAGCGGCGACAATTCGACCGGACGCAGATCGAAATGCATGCGCCCGGATTCGATCTTTTCGATGTCGAGGATGTCGTTGATGAGACGAACCAGGCGCTCGCTGTTCTTGTGCGCGATGTCCACGAGCGTTTTCGATTCGGTGGACAGCGAGCCGCCGACGCCGCCGGCGAGCAACCCGAGCGCGCCCATGATCGAAGTCAGCGGCGTGCGCAATTCGTGGCTGACGGTGGAGACGAATTCGTTCTTCATCTGCTCCACTTGTTTGCGGTTCGCGATGTCTTCGAGCGTGCCCGCATAGCCGATCAGACGGCCGCCGCTGACCATCGGTGCGGCCTTGCAGCTCACCCAGGTGATCGCGCCGTCGCCGCGCTGGAAACGGCATTCCGCGGCGAAGTTCTCGCGGCGCTGCACGGCGTCGCGCCACTCGCTTTCGACGCGCTCGCGGTCGTCGGCATGGACGCCCGCGCTCCACAGCGTTCTCGTCTGCGTCTCGGACGTATAGCCGGTGATGCGCAAGGATTCCTGGTTGAGGTGCGTGCAGTAACCCTGCGCGTCGGTGACGAAGGTGCCGACCGGCGAAGCGTCGTCCATCGCCGACAGGTTGGCGGCCACCTGGCGCATCATGTCGGCGTCCCGACGCTGCTTGCCGAGTACCAGGCCGAGGCCGATCAGGCTCAGCAAGCCCATGCCGCCGATCGCGGCGAGCGCGCGCGTCTGTTCCGCCTGCGCGACAAAAGCCGAGGGCGTGATCGAACGCGTGATTTCGAGCACGCCGCGGACGTCGCCGACTTTCCAGTCGGTCTTCGGGCTCGACGGATGCGTGTTGTGGCAGCCGATGCAGGCCGGCTGCATGACGTCGGCGACCGCGTAACGCAGCACGCGTTGGCCTTGCTGTTCTTCGAAGCGGAAGAACGGCTTGTCGGGTGAGCGCGTCAGTTCGGTGAGCGCCTCGCGTTCGAACGCGTCGCGCGCGCCTCCGTCCTTGCGCCAGGGGAACGGATAATCGCTATACAGCCGAACGTGCAGTCCCGAATTGCGTTTGCTCAGGCGCTCGCCGAGTTCGATCGTCAGCGTGGCCGGCAGCGGGATTGCGTTTTCCTTGTCGAGGTGATCGTGGGTGACGACGACGCCGTGATCCCGGATTTTTTCGACGACCTCGGCGGTGTAGAGGGAGCGCACCGTTTCCAAGGTTTCCGCCTGCAGCCGCGTGCCTTCCTCGGTAAGGCTGGAGACCATGACCTCCTGCTGGGTGCGCAGGTACCAGAATGCGACGGCCAGCATCGCGGCGAGCAGCACCGCAAGCAGCACCACGCTGTGATCGAACAGGAATCGACGAATCGACGCCCAGCCGCCGACGGGATCGGCGATGGCGTTCGGTTGACGGCTGCCCATGCGGGATACCCTTTGGTTTCGGAATGGCGAACTCACGGGCGCCGTTCGATGCAAACCGATCCGCACGAGCGCTTTGGCATAACTGTGCGAAGTTTTGTGCTCTCCGTCAATGAAATCGATAACGCTTGCGGCAACGCGCCGACGCCGCCGATGAGATTGTGTGGGCCTAACCGGGAGGTCGCTGTCGGGCAGCCCGCAAAAATCCGGCGATTCGGCCGCCGGTTTAGCAGGGTGCAACCGCCCCGTTCATACTCGCTGCACAGTTCGTGCCTCGGCTCTTGGATAGACTGGAAGAGGAGGAGTCCGGCAAGCGTCGAACAATAAAAAAAAGCCGGATCGCCCGACCTCGTTCGCAGAACGCCGGTTAAGGCGTCGATGGAGTCGGGGCGATCCGCGCGCGGCTTTTCCGCTCAATCAAGATCAATCAGGGGAGTATCGATCATGCCCGTGTTCAACCGCCGCGAGTTCCTGCGCAGCCTAACTGCGGCCGGCATCGCCGGCGCGATGCCTTCGTTCACTGCGGTGGCGGCCGCACCAACGGCTGCGCCCGCGCGCGACACGCTCGACGCGATCCTCGACGAGACTGCGCGCCAACCACGGCCGAATGCCTCGGGCTGGTTGCCCTACGCACATGCCGATGCGCCGCTGCCCGATTTGTCATTCGACTATTCGCAGGCATCCGCGCGCAGAACCGAGGCCTGGCTAGTACGCCTGGAGCGGTTACGTGCCACGGCGCTGAGCGACGACGATCGCGAAACGGCCGACGTCTTGCGCTGGGATCTCGAAGCGAGCCTCGGCTGGCATCGCTACTACTGGCTCGACTTTCCGCTCGGTCCGTATACGTCGGTGTTGTCCGTGTTGACCGATCGCCTCGCCGCGGCGTCACTGGCGACGAACGAAGCACAGGACCGCTACCTGGCCCTGCTCGACGCCTCGCCGGCCTACATCGGCCAGATCGACGCGAAGCTGCGCGGTCAGATCGCGCGCGGCATTGTCTATCCGCGCGAGGAAGTCGTCGGCATCGTGCGCTACCTCGACGAGCTTCTCGGCCAGCCGGCCGCGACTTTTGTGCCGGCGCGCGCACGCCTGAAAGACGTTGCTGGCGCGCGTGCCGACGATTTCAGCGCACGTGCCGGAAAAACCCTGGACCGCCGTGTCGTCCCGGCATTGCAGCAACTGGCTGCGACACTCAAGCAAAGCTATCTGCCGAAGGCGAAACCGGCGGTTGGGCTCTGGCAATTCGCCGACGGACCGGAGTACTACCGTTTTCTCTGCGGCGTGCGCCTGTCTCGGCAGCACGATCCGAAAGAAGTGCACGAACGCGCCCTGCAGACCGTCGCCGAGATCGACAGCGAGCTGGCCGGAATGCGGCGCAAACTCGGCTTCAGCGGATCGGCGCAGGCCTTCCACCAGGAACTGCTCGACGGCGCGCGCTGGAAAGCCGCGAACACCGACGAGGTCGCCGCGCGCTTCCGCGCTGCGCTCGCGCGGTTCGAGCCGCATCTGTCGCGCTTCTTTCTGCGCCCGCCGTCGAAGCCGTACGACGTGGCGCCCGAAGCGCCGGAACTCGAAGCGCTCATGGTCAACGGCTACTACGGCCCGGCCAGCGAGACCACGCCGCGCGGTACCTACTTCTTCAACGGCGGCAATCTCAAGGACGCGTCCTGGTTTTGGGCGTCGCCGCTGATCTACCACGAACTCGTGCCGGGCCATCACTTGCAGATCGACAGCATCCAGGCGAACGCCGCGCTGTCGCCTTATCGCAAGGCTTTCATCATCTCCGGCTATCCGGAAGGCTGGGCGGAGTACGCGCGCAGCCTCGCCGTCGAAGCCGGCGTCTACGACGACGATGCGCTCGGTCTCTACGCTCACCGCCTGATGGACCGGCGTATGGCGATCAGTACCGTGGTCGACACCGGCATGCATGTGAAGCGCTGGACGCTTGACCGGGCCGAGCAATACTTCGCGCGCGACGCGATCACGCGGCCGCAACTGCGCCGGCGCTTGGCCCTGGCCTATGCCGCGGATTTCCCGGGCTTGGCCGCGTGTTACTGGGGCGGCGGCGAGGAGTTCAAGCATCTGCGCCGGAGTACGCAAGCTGCAGTCGGCCGCGACTTCGACGTGCGCCGCTATCACGACGCGGTGCTCTCGGCCGGCATCGTGCCGTTTCCGGTGCTCGATGCGCGCCTGCGCAGACTGTCCGACACGATGCGCGCTTCCGCATCCGCATCCGCATCCGCGGCGTCTGCCTGTTGACTCGATGCGATGAGGTTTTAACCGTTCGCACTGAGCGTAGCCGCGCAGCGGCGAAGTCGAAGTGCCGTCGCGACGGGCTTCGACTCCGCGCCTTCGGCGCTACGCTCAGCCCGAACGGGTTTATGCAGGAGGCTTCGCCTCCATGTCTTCAGCGCTACGCTCAGTCCGAACGAATGAATACTAGTTTGCGCCCCATCGATAAGTAGCCCGTAGCGAAAGTTTCGCCTGCGCGACATACGGGATTGGGCGGATATTCTGGACAATCCATCCAGGCCGCGCTGTCCAATCCGCGTGCGCGCCTTGCCTAGAATCACGTTCCCACCCATCGAACGGAGATTCTCATGGCAGACCATTCCATCAAGGGCAAAGTCGCGCTGATCGCGGGCGGCGCGAAAAACCTCGGCGGCCTTATCGCGCGCGACCTCGCCGCGAACGGCGTGAAGGCGATCGCGGTGCACTACAACAGCGCGTCGTCGAAGGCTGAAGCCGAAGCGACCGTCGCCGCCATCCAGGCCGCCGGCGCCAAGGCCGTGGCGTTCCAGGCCGATCTGACCAGCGCGGCCGCGGTCGAAAAGTTGTTTGCCGACACGGTTGCCGCGGTCGGCCGGCCCGACATCGCGATCAATACGGTCGGCAAGGTGCTGAAGAAGCCGATGGTCGAAATCAGCGAAGCCGAGTACGACGAGATGACCGCGGTGAATTCGAAGTCGGCGTTCTTCTTTCTCAAGGAAGCCGGCAAGCACGTCAACGACAACGGCAAGGTCGTCACCCTGGTGACTTCGCTGCTCGGCGCGTACACACCGTTCTACGCGGCTTACGAAGGCACCAAGGCGCCGGTAGAGCACTTCACGCGCGCCGCGTCGAAGGAGTTTGGCGAGCGCGGTATTTCGGTGACCGCGGTCGGCCCGGGCCCGATGGACACGCCGTTCTTCTATCCGGCCGAAGGCGCCGATGCGGTGGCTTACCACAAGACGGCCGCGGCGCTGTCGAAGTTTTCCAAGACCGGCCTGACCGATATCCAGGACGTCGTGCCGTTCATCCGTTTCCTAGTTTCGGACGGCTGGTGGATCACCGGGCAGACGATCCTGATCAACGGCGGCTACACGACCAAGTAGCGGGAGCGCGGGTCATGGCGAACCGATTCCAGGCGCTGCTCGATGCGCAGCGCGAGCATTTCCTCAGCGACGCGACGAAGCCGTACGCGTGGCGCATCGACCAGCTCGAACGCATGGAACGCATGCTGCGCGAACATCAGGACGAATTCTGCGCCGCGCTGTATCAGGACTTCGGCAAGCCGCCGTTCGAGCAGTTGTTCGAGATCACCGTGCCGACCGGCGTGATCCGCTATTACCGCGAACATCTCAAGGAACTGATGACGCCGCAGCCGGTGCCGATCCCGGCCGGGCTCGAAGCCACCGGCAATCGCGGCGTCATCTACAAGGAACCGTACGGCGTCACCCTCGTGATCGGTCCGTTCAACGCGCCGATCCTGTTGCTGCTCGATCCGGCCATCGCCGCGCTCGCGGCCGGCAACACGGTGATCCTCAAGCCGGCGAACACCACGCCGGCGACGGCGGCGTTGTTCGAGAAAATCATTCCGCAGTACTTCGCCCCCGAGAACGTCGCCGTGGTGACGGGCGGCCGCGAGGAAATCGCCGAGCTGCTGCAACTGCCGTTCGACTTCATCTTCTTCACCGGCAGTTCCGCGGTTGGCAAGATCGTCATGCGCGCGGCCGCGGAAAATCTCACGCCGGTCCTGCTCGAACTCGGCGGGCAGAATCCGACCATCGTCGACGAGACGGCGAATCTCGACATCGCCGCGGACCGCATCGCCTGGGGCCACAACGCCATCTCGGGGCAATGGTGCATCGCGCCGGGCTACGTCTACGTGCACGAGAGCGTCGCCGATGAATTCATCCGCAAGCTCAAGGCGGCCATCGTCAAGATGTACGGCGAGGACCCGCAGCAGAGCCCCGACTTCGCGCGCATGATCAGCAAACACGACGCCGAGCGCGTCGCCGGATACATCCTGCCGCACAAGGTGGTGCATGGCGGACGCTGCGACATCGAGGCGCGCTATGTCGAGCCGACCGTGCTGTATCCGTCGGAATGGAGCGATCCGGCGCTGCAGCAGGAAGTATTCGGCCCGGTGCTGCCGGTGATGGCCTACCGCGATCTCAAGGACATCGTCGGCATCATCAAGCGCAAGCCGAAATCGCTCGCCGCCTATGTCTTCAGCAAGAATCAGGCGAACATCGACTACGTGCTCGGCAGCCTCTCGTTCGGCGGCGGCTGCGTCAATCAGACCAACCTGCATTGCTGGATCGACAGCCTGCCGTTCGGCGGCGTCGGCTACAGCGGCATGGGCAAGTACTACGGCAAAGCGGGATTCGACGCGCTGAGCAATACCAAGGCGATGCTGATCGGCAATCCCGATCTCGAACTCGACGTGTTCCCGCCGTATGCCGGCAAGGACATCGCGAAAAATCTGAGCGTGTTTTCCTGAGCGGCATCCACACCGCCCGCCGGTGAATCATTCCCAGGCGGGCGGCGGCGATGCAGTGCGTTACCAGACCTCGCAGCGATCGGCCGCGGGGCGAACCATGGCCGCGTCGGCCTTGCACTGGAAGGTGTCCTTGAACGCGGGCAGGTTCGACAGCGGACCGTTCACGCGGTACTTGGCGATCGGATGCGGGTCGCCTTGCACCATCTTGCGCTGCGCTTCGGGACGGATCTCGTCGCCGCGCCACTGGCCCCAAGCGATAAAGAACTGCTGTTCCGGGGTGAAGCCGTCGAGGGTCGGCTCCGGCGCTTTACCTTCGCGCGATTTCTTGTAAGCGAGGAAGGCGAGCTTGGCGCCGCCGAGATCGGCGATCGATTCGCCGAGCACGAGCTTGCCGTTGTGGTGGATGTTCGGCTCGATAAAGTAACCGTCGAACTGCTTCACCACGCACTGCGCGCGCGCGTTGAATTTTTCTTTGTCCTGCGGCGTCCACCAGTTGCTCAGCGCGCCCTTCGCGTCGAACTGCGAACCTTCATCGTCGAAGCCGTGGGTGATCTCGTGGCCGATCACCACGCCGATCGCGCCATAGTTCACCGCGTCGTTCGCCTTCACGTCGAACGCGGGCGGTTGCAGAATGCCGGCCGGGAAAACGATCTCGTTGAGCAGCGGGTTGTAGTACGCGTTCGAGGTTGGCGGCGTCATGCCCCAGCGCGCGCGGTCGACTGGCTTGCCGATCTGGCCGCGGCCGTCGTCCACGTTCCAGCGCGACGCGGCGACCACGTCGTCCCAGTACGAGCCGCGCGAAATTTGCACGCCGGCGTAGTCTTTCCACTTGTCGGGATAGCCGACCTTAACGGTGAATGAGGCGAGTTTCTCCTGCGCCTTCTTCTTGGTCTCCGCGCTCATCCAGTCGAGATCGCGGATCACGTCGCCCATCGCGAGCAGGATGTACTTCGTCATCTCCTGCGTGCGCGCCTTGGCTTCGGGCGGGAAATATTTCTCGACGTATTTCTTGCCGAGCGCCTCGCCGAGCTGGTTGTCGGCGGATTCGGCGCAGCGCTTCCAGCGCGGCTTCATCTCCTTCGCACCGCTGAGATATTTGCCGTTGAAGGCGAAATTCTGCTCGACGAACGCTGCCGACAGCGAATCGGCCGCGGCGTTGAGCACCTGCCATTCGAGATAGCTGCGCCATTGCGCGACCGGCGTCGATTTCAGCTCTTTGTCGAACTGCTGCAGAAACTTCGGCTGGGTGACATTGAGGTCCGCATGCGCCAGCTTGCCCGCGTCGAAGTACGCGGCCCAGTCGAAACTCGGCGCGAGTCTGCCGAGATCGGCGAAGCGGGTCTTGTGATCCTGCTGCGTCGGGTCGCGCAGGGCAACATTGTCGAGCGAGGCTTCGGCGAGGCGCTTCTCGAACGCGAACACGGTCGCCGCATCTGATTTCGCTGCCGCGGGTTTTTCGCCGGCGAGTTCGAACATCTTCGCCACGTGCACGAGATATTTCTCGCGCGCTTCGGCGAAACGCTTTTCCGGCTTCAGGTAATAGTCGCGATCGGGCAGGCCGAGGCCGCCCGCGGTCAGGTGGGCGATCATCTGGGTCGGATCGTGCAAATCCTGCGCCGGCATCAGGCCGAACGGCACGGCGATGCCGATGTCGTGCAGATGAGCGATCGTGCGCTGCACATCGGCCGGCGTCTTCAACGCGCGCACTTCGTCGAGCAGCGGCTGCACCGGCTTGGCGCCGAGTGCATCGATGCGCGCGTCGTCCATGCACGCGGCATAAAAGTCGCCCGACAACTGCTCCGCGCTGCCCTTGGACCAATCGGTCTTCTTCGACACGTCGGTAAGGATGTCGCGCACGTGCTCCTTGTTGATTTCGCCCGATTCCCAACGCCGGCTCCAGCGGTCCATGTAGTCGGGGATCGGATGCGCGGTGCGCCAGGCGCCGTTGGCGTAGTCGAAGAAATCGTTGCACGCCGCGCCGTTGCGATTGATGTCACCCGCATCGATACCGTGCTGCGCATAAGCCGATACCGAGAACGCGGCACAGGCAAGGAACAGCACTTTCGGTCGTATCGACATGGCGGCGCTCCGGCAATGAAGTGGCGCCGATTCTATGCCCGCCGCCAAGCCGGCATATAGGCCGAAAGGCATGGATGCACGCTGCGCACGCCGCCAAGAATGTGCGGCAACGCAAGTTTGTCCGTGCTTTGAAATTGTATAACCCTGCGTGCAGCGGCTAGAGTGCGCCGCATGGATCGCTCCCTGCCGCCGCTGATTACGCGCCTGCGCCGCCGCCTTTTCGCGGTGGCGTGGTTCGGCGTGGTCGCGATCCTGTTCAAGGTCGGCGTGGCGATGGCGTGCTTGAGCGACGGTAGCCAGATGGACGCCGGTGCAAAGCCGAATGCGACCGCCACCGTCAGCGTGGCCGTCGCCGATAGCGGCGACGACGCCGTTGGCGCCGCCTGCTGGCATGCGAATTCCGGCGGCTGTCATTGTGGATGCCTGCACGGGTCCGCCTTGTCCACGCCGGTCGTGGCGCTGCCGTCGCTGGTTTTCTCCGGCGTTGCCTTGCCGATGACGGCAGCCTCGCCGCCGCTCTCACCGCGCGAATCCGTACTGCGCCCTCCAATCGTCTGACGTCGCACTGCAGGCGCCTTCCGCTCTGAGCGGAAGGTCTTGGTCGACTCAGAGGATTTTTCCATGTTCCTGTTTTTACTGGCGCGACGCCTCGTCGCGCGATCCGCCATGGCCGTGGCGGTCTTCACCTTTGCTGCGCAGGCGGCGTTCGCTGCTGAAGCCAGTGTCATGGCGCCGCTGCGCCAAGCCCTGCGCGGCGCATGGCAGCAACACCCGAGCTACCGCGCGACCGAAGCGCAAATCGCCGCCGCGCGCGCGCGGCTCGACGCCGCCGGCCAACCGCTCTACAACCCCGAACTGCAACTGACCCGCGACAACGGCGGCGAAGAGAAAACGCTCAGCGCAGGCTTGAACCTGACTTTGGATTTGAGTGGCAAGCGGCGCGTGCGCAGCGATGCGGCAAACGCCAAGCTCGATCTCGCCAGCGCGGAAGCGCACGTGCGTCGGCGCGACTTCGCCAGGCAATGGCTGACCGGCTGGGCCGATCTGCAGGCTGCGCAGCAGCAAGTCGCCACGGGGGACCGCCGGCTCGCCTTGATCACACGCTTCTCGACCTTGGCCGAAAAGCAGTTCACCGCCGGCGATATCTCCGGACTGGAACGCGATCTTGCTCTATTGGCCCGCGACGAAGCGCAGGCCGAACAGGCGCAGTTGCTCGCCGACCAGGCCGAAGCCGAGGCGAAGTTCCGCAGCGTCGGCGGTGTCGCCGAAGAGGTCGTATCGTCCGATATGGCCGCCGACGGATTTCCGCCGGCGCAACCCGCGACGGACGATCTGCAGACTCTGCCGGACTGGCAGGTTGCGCAGGCGATGGCAACAGCAAGCGACCGCGAAGTCGAAGTCGCGCGGCGCAACCGCGTCGCCGATCCCACCGTCGGCGTGTACGGCGGGCGCAAGGAATATCGCGCGGGCGGTCCGGCCGACCGGGTGTACGGAGTGACGCTGACGATTCCGCTGTTCGTGCGCAATTCCTACCGCGCCGAAGTCGTTGCCGCGCAAGCCGAGGCCGACGCCGCCCAAGCCGAATTGCAGCGCGTGCGGTTGGAACTGGAGGCCGAGCGCCGCCGCGCGGTCGACAGCTACGCTGCAGCGCGCGGCGCCTGGTCCGGCTGGCAGCGCAGCCGCGGCACCGACGTGACGCGCCGCGCCGATCTTCTCGAACGTTCCTGGCGCCAGGGCGAATTGTCGACGACCGACTACCTGCTGCAGCTGAAGCAGACCCTCGACACGCAATTGGCCGGCGCCAAGCTGCAGGCGCGGCTCTGGCGCACCTATACCGACTATCTGTCCGCGACCGGCCAGCTCGAAGAGTGGGCCGGACTGGAGCGCAACCTATGAGAACCCCGACGATGAATTCCCGATCGATATGGCGGCCGCTGACCGCGGCCGCGCTGCTCGCCCTCGGTGCTTGTTCCAAGGCGCCGCAAAACTCTTCCGCCCAACCTGCTGCGGCGAGCAACGGTAAAACTGCCGAGCAGGCGGGCAAAGGCGAGGCACATGAGGAAAATGAAAATGCGCGCAGCGTAAAGATGAGCGACGCGGCGCTCGACGCGGCCGGAATCCGCGTCGCCGTCGTACAGCCTTCGGTTGCCGGCGAGCAATTGCGCGCGCCGGGCGAAGTGCTCGACAACGCCTACGGCACCACGCTGATCACTCCGCGCGTGGAGGCGCTCGTCGTGCGCCGCGAAGCCAAGCTCGGCGACGAAGTGCGCGCCGGCACGCCGCTGGTCACTCTGGCCAGCGTGGCGGTTTCCGACGCACAGGCCGAGTTGCGTGTTGCCGAACAGGAATGGCGGCGCGTTTCCGAACTCGGCCCCGAGGCCGTGTCCGGCCGCCGCATCGGCGAGGCCAAAGTGGCGCTCGACCGCGCACGCGCCAAGGCGCAGGCGTACGGCCTGCCGGGCGCTTCGGCCGGCACGGTCAACGGCCAGTTCACTTTGAGCGCCCCGCACGAAGGCCGCATCACCGAGGACAATTTCGTTGTCGGCGAGCGCATCGAACCGGGCCGCACGCTCTATCGCTTGGTCGATGAGTCGATCGTCTGGGTCGACGCCAAGCTGCCGGCGGGCGCCGCGCCGCGCATCGTCGTCGGCAGCCCGGCGACGATCGTGATCGGCGACCGGCGCATCAGCGGCAAGGTGTTGCGCACCGCGCATCGCACTTCCGAAGCCACGCGCAACGCAGTGGTGCGCATCGAAGTGCCGAATCCCGACGACCGCCTGCACGGCGGCGATTTCGTCGACGTCTATCTGGACGCGGAAGCCGGCGCCGGCTCGCGCGGCGCGCTTGCGGTGCCGACTGCCGCGCTCGTGCAGTTTCAGGGCGACAGCGTGGTGTTCCGCAAGAACGCCGGCGGTGTCATCGAGGCGGTGCCGGTGCGCACCGGTGCGGTGATCGGCGACACCACGATCGTCGCCGAAGGCATCAGTCCTGGCGACGCGGTCGTTGTCGCGGGCGCGTTCGCGCTGAAGGCGCAGTTGCTCAAGGCACAACTGGGAGAAGGCGATGGTCACTGACAACCGCCGTCGCCGTGGAGGTGCGTCATGCTGAACCGCCTGGTCGAACTTTCGTTGCGCTACAAATTTCTCGTGGTGATCGCCTTCGCGGTCGTCGCCTTCCTCGGCTTCCGCGCCGTGCACACCGTGCCGATCGATGCGTTCCCGGACGTGACGCCGGTCCAGGTCAACGTCTATACCGAGTCGGCAGGACTCGCGGCCGAAGACGTGGAGCGGCTGCTGACCACGCCAGTCGAATCGGCTCTCGCCGGCTTGCCGAAAGTGCAGGAGATCCGCTCGGTCAGCTTGTTCGGTCTGTCGTACGTGTCGGTCTATTTCGAGGACGACATGAACATCTACTTCGCCCGGCAGCTGGTCAACGAGCGCCTGCAGGAAATCGGCGACCGCCTGCCGCAGGGCTACGGCAAGCCGGGCATGGGCCCGAACACGTCCGGCCTCGGCCAGGTTTATTGGTACACGGTGGAACGCGCGCCGGGTGTAAGCAAGGAGCAGGTCACCGACATGGACCTGCGCACCTGGCAGGAATGGACGATCCGCCTGATCCTGCGCACCGCGCCGGGCGTCGACGACGTGACTTCATGGGGCGGCGGCGAGCGCCAGTTCCAGGTGCGCATCGATCCGCAGCGCCTGTACGCGCGCGGCCTCGGCTTCGACGATGTCATCAGCGCGATTCCGGCGAACAACGGTCAGGTCGGCGGCAACGTCATGGACGTGGGCCGCGAACAGTTTCTTGTCCGCGGCCTGGGTCTGCTGAAGTCGGCGCAGGACATCGGCGCGATCGTGCTCAAGTCCGAAGACGGTGCGCCGGTCTATGTGCGCGACGTGGCAACGGTGACCGAAGCACCGGCGCCGCGCTTCGGCGCGGTGACTCGCGACGGCGAGGAAGTCGTCATGGGTCAGGCGCTCGCGCGCATCGGCGAAAACGCGAAGAGCGTGGTCGAGGCGGTGAAGAGCAAGCTCGACACGGTGCGGGCTGCCTTGCCGAACACGATGGTGCTCAAGCCGATCTACGAGCGCACCGATCTGGTCAACAAGGCGGTTGGAACCGCGGTGCGTGCGTTGATCGAAGGCTCGATCCTCGTTGCCGTGATTCTGTTTCTGTTCCTCGGCGAAGTGCGCTCGGCCGTCGTCGTCATTGTGACCTTGCCGCTGGCGATGCTGATCGCCTTCATCGGTATGGGCGAGTTCGGCCTCTCGGCGAACCTGATGTCGCTCGCGGGCCTTGCTATCGGCATCGGCATGATGGTCGACGGTGCTGTGGTCATGGTGGAGAACGCTTTCCGCATCATGGCCGAACGACTCGAACACGGCGAAAAGGTCGACCGCACCGCCGCGGTGCTCGCTGCGGCGAAGGAAGTCGCCAACCCGATCGCTTTCGCGATCATCATCATCATCGTCGTGTTCCTGCCGCTGTTCTCGCTGGAGGGCCTCGAAGGCAAGATGTTCAAGCCGATGGCGTTCAACATCGCCTTCGCCATGGCCGGTTCGCTGATCCTGAGCCTGACCCTGATACCGGTGCTGGCCTCGTTGATCCTCAAGCCGAAGGAAGAGCGCGACACCTGGCTCGTCGCACGCGTGAAGCGCGTCTACCGGCCGCTGCTCGACAAGGCACTGGCGAAAAAGAAGACGGTCGTGGTCAGCGCGATCGCTGCGCTCGTGGCGAGCCTGGCGATCTTTCCGTTCCTCGGCAAGGAGTTCATGCCGCAGTTGCAGGAAGGCTCGATCATGTGGCGCGTGACCGGCATTCCGTCGACGTCGCTCAACGAGTCGATCCGCACGAGCAACGTCATCGCGCAGGCGTTCAAGCAGTTCCCCGAAGTGGAAACCACGCTGGCGATGATCGGCCGCGCCGAAAAAGGCGAGACCGCAGACGTCAACTACATGGAGATCTACACCGCGCTCAAGCCCGAAGCCGAGTGGACCAGCGGCCGCAGCCTCAAGAAACTCGAGAGCGACATGCAGGAGACGCTCGAACGCGTCGTGCCGAACGTGGTGCCGAGCTATACGCAGCCGATCCAGATGCGCGTGGAGGAGCTGATTTCCGGCGTGCGCGCCACTCTCGCGCTGAAACTCTACGGCGAAGACCTCGCCCAGTTGGACAAGCTCAGCGCGCAGATCAAGGCCGCGCTCGGCAAGGTGCCCGGCGTGGCCGATTTGTCGCTCGAAGCCAACGTCGGCAAGCCGCAGATTCGCATCGCGGTGAATCGCGAGGAACTGGCGCGGCACGGCATGAATGCCGAAGACGTGCTGACCCTGGTGCGCAACGGCCTCGGCGGCGAGCCGGTCAGCGTCCTGCTCGACGGGGTCAAGCGCTTCGATATCGCGGTGCGTCTCGACGAGGCCACGCGTGATTCGGTCGAAGCTCTGCGCCGCATACCGCTGCGCACGTCGGGCGGCGCGATCGTGACCCTGGCAGAAGTGGCCGAAGTCAGCGTCGCCGAGGGATTTTCCTTCGTGCGCCGCGAGCAGTTGCAGCGCTATGCCGTGGTGCAGATGGACGTGCGCGGCCGCGACGTGGACGGCTTCGTCAAGGAGGCCGACGCGGCCATCGCCCAGCAGGTCAAGCTGCCGCCGGGTTATTGGGTCGAGTGGGGCGGCGCGTTCGAGAATCAGCAGCGCGCCTTGGCCAAATTGGCGGTGATCGTGCCGATCACGATCTTCTTCATCTTCGTGCTGCTCTACACCGCGTTCAATTCGGTGAAGTACGCGACCTTGATCATCGCCAACGTGCCGTTCGCGACCATCGGCGGCCTGATCGCGCTGTTCGTGACCGGGCAGTATCTGTCGGTGCCTTCGGCGATCGGCTTCATCGCCGTGTTCGGCGTGGCCATGCTCAACGGCATCGTGCTGGTGAGCTTCCTCAACGAACTGCGCGACAAGGGCCTGTCGGTGCGCGATGCCGTCGTGCAGGGCACGGCGCTGCGCCTGCGTCCGGTGCTGATGACCGCGAGCGTGGCGATCCTCGGCCTAGTGCCGATGCTGCTGTCGAGCGGCGTCGGTGCGGAAACCCAGCGCCCGCTCGCCACGGTTGTCGTCGGCGGCCTGATCAGTTCGACTCTGCTGACCCTGATCTTGCTGCCGGTGCTCTACGAATGGCTCGAACTGCGGGCCGAACGCAACACGCAAGGAGAAACGCCATGAAGCAGATCAAGGCATTCGTGCACCACAACCGCGTCGGCGATCTGGTCCGCGCTCTGGAGGAAGCCGACTTCCACCGGATCAGCCTGTTCGAGGTCAAAGGTTTCCTGCATGCGCTGCGCGCACGCGAGCAGGACTATTCGGTCGATCTCGGCGGCAAGGTCATCAACGAAGTCCAGGTCGAGGTGTGCTGCGACGATGGCGAAGTGTCGCGCGCGGTGGAGATCGTCCGCCGCGTCGCGCGAACCGGGCATGCCGATGCGGGCTGGATTTACGTCAGCCCGATCGAGCAGACCTTTGCCGTCGGCGATAACCTGTAGGCGCACGCCGGGCGCCACGCGATCACGAGTTCAGGAGACGAGCGATGAGTGCAGGACACGATCATGGTGCCGGCGAGATCCGGCACGAGCGGCCGCTGTGGTGGGCGTTCGGGTTGACGGCGACGTTCCTGGTCGCCGAGGTGGTCGGCGGCATCATGACCAACAGTCTGGCGTTGCTCTCGGACGCGGCGCATATGCTGACCGACGTGATCGCGCTGGCGATCTCGCTCGTTGCCGTGCGTCTCGGCCGGCGGCCTGCCGATGCGCGGCGCAGCTACGGCTACGCGCGCATGGAAGCGATCGGCGCGCTGGTCAACGGCGGCCTGCTGTTTCTCGTCGCCGGCTATATCCTGTGGGAGGCGGCCGGCCGCTTTCGACAAGTCGCCGAAGTCGCCTCGACCGGCATGCTCGTCATCGCCGTGCTCGGCCTCGTCGTCAATCTGATCTCGATGCGCCTGCTCAGTGCCGGCAGCGGCACCAGCCTCAACGTGCGCGGCGCCTATCTCGAAGTGTGGAGCGACATGCTCGGCTCGGTCGGCGTGATCGTCGCCGCCGTGGTGATCCAGTTCACCGGTTGGACCCTGGTCGATCCGATCATCGCCGTGCTGATCGGCCTGTGGATATTGCCGCGTACCTGGACTCTGCTGCGTCAGGCGGGCCACGTCCTTATGGAAGGCGTGCCGGAAGGCATGGACATTGCGGCAGTGCGACGCGAGATGCTCGCGACGGCGGGCGTGGAGCAGGTGCACGATCTGCATGCCTGGACGCTCGGTTCGCGCCAGTCTCTGCTGACCGCTCATGTCGTGCTGCAGGCGGGTGCGGATGCCGATCAGGTACGCCGCGCGCTGGCGGAAATGCTGGCGCGGCGTTTCGATGTGGATCACGCGACCTTGCAGATCGAATCTTCGCCGTGCGGCGACGATCATGCGCATGCGTGAAGCGCAGGACCGCTTCACAAGGCGCGTCCACTAATTTATTTTTATACAAATATACCGTCTCGTGACGGCGTTTTCGGGCAGTCCGGACGATTGCCTCGGGTCTACAGGGCGTGGTCGGCCTCAATCACAATAGGTAGTGGTTTTGTTCTCGGAAATGTGCCATATTTTGTGTCGTGGTACACAGGCGCGATGAGCGCGATCCGGAGGAGAAACTAAGGCAATTTTCGAGATCGACGGCGCACTTCGCGCCGGTGAATCGCGGCAAACATCGGGCGATGTTCTGCCTCTTCGCGGTAACCAAGAAAAAGCACTTGCGCGGCGCTGCGCAAAGGGTAAATTCGCAACACCGAATCGCGTCTCGCCGTTCGGGGTTGTTGCCGTCAGGAATTTTGATCTATTGCCTTAGAGAACCGGAGGGATATTTATGCAGAGCGTTGAGTCCATCGGCGAGGCCGCGAGCAATGCGGTCGGCGTCGTCGTAGAGAAAGCGCAGGAAGTCGGTCAGGCTGCGGTCGAGAAGACCGGCGCGGTCATGGCCGAAGTGAAAACCGCTGTGGTCAACACGGCAACGGCTGCGGGCAACACCGCGGTTGCGGCGAAAGATGCGGTCGTGAAGAAAGCCGTCGCAGTGAAGAAGGCCGTGGCGAAGAAGGCCGCCGCCGCTGCGAAGACGGTCAAGGCTGCCGCGAAGAAAGTCGCCAAGAGAGCCTCGGCCGACAAGGCGAAGGCCAAGAAGACGGTCAAGAAGGTCGAGAAGAAAGTCGCGAAGAAGGCCGTTGCCGACAAGGCCAAGGTCAAGAAGGCGGCCAAGAAAGTCGCAAAGAAAGTCGCGAAGAAGGTTGCGGCGGGCAAGAAGGCGATCCGTCGCGCCGTGAAGAAGGCAGTGCCGAAGAAAGCGGCCAAGAAGGTAGCAAAGAAAGTCGCCAAGAAGGCGCCGAAGAAAGTCGCGAAGAAGGCGAAGAAGCGCTGAGCGCAGACGGCGGGGCCGTCACGCGGCTTCGCCGTTTGCTGGGTAGTAACGGGAACAGAAATCGGTCGATGACGACCTCACAGGAAAGAGCCGGATCATCATGGCAATCAAGATCACGAAGAAAATCAAAGGCTACAGCGTAGGCAAGCCCGACGACGGCACGATCCCCACCGTCGGCCCCGATCCGCGCGATGCGATCGAGGTGCCGCCGAAGGCCGAAGTGATCCAGATGCACGAGAAGGTCGAGCGGCCGGACATGCTGGTCGGCTCCACCTACAAGATCAAATCGCCGTTGTTCGAGCACGCGCTCTACGTGACGATCAACGACATCGTGCTCAACGAGGGCACCGAGCACGAGCTGCGCCGCCCGTTCGAGATCTTCATCAACTCGAAGAACATGGACCACTTCCAGTGGATCGTGGCGTTGACGCGCATCATGTCCGCCGTGTTCCGCAAGGGCGGCGACGTCACCTTCATCGTCGAAGAATTGAAGGCCGTGTTCGATCCGCGCGGCGGCTACTTCAAGGCCGGCGGCGTCTACATGCCTTCGATCGTCGCCGAGCTTGGCGCGATCGTCGAGCAGCACCTCAAGATGATCGGCCTGCTGCACGATCCCGAACTCGACCCCGAGCAGCGCCGTCTGATCGCCGAGAAGCGCGCCGCGTACGAAGCGCGTGCGGCCGGCAACGACGCAAAAAAAAAGCCTGAACTAAGCGTCGAAAGCAAGGCCGAGGCAAAGCCCGCCGCCCCGCAGGATCTGAGCGCCGATCTCGCCGGCGTCGGCGGCGAATCCGCGCGCAAGACTGCCGAGATCGAACTCGTCGAACCTACCGCGAGCGGCTTCCCGGCCGGCGCGACCCTGTGCAACAAGTGCAACACGCAAGCGGTGATCCTTATGGACGGCTGCGCGACTTGCCTCAATTGCGGCTACTCGAAGTGCGGCTAACGCACGGTTGAGGCCTCCCTGCCATGACTTCCGTCGCCCATGCCACCGATGCGGACTTCGCCGCGCAAGTATTGCAGTCCGGCGTACCCGTGCTCGTCGATTTCTGGGGCGAATGGTGTGCGTCGTGCAAGATGATCGCACCGATGCTTGAAGACGTGGCGCGTGACTACGCGGGCAGGGTGAAAGTCGTGAAAGTCGACGTGGACAAGAACCAGCGCACCGCGATCACCTGGCGCGTGCGCTCGGCGCCGACCCTGCTTCTGTTCAAGAACGGCACTGTCGCGTCGACCCGGATTGGCTCGGTATCGAAGTCCCAGCTCGTGCAGATGGTCGAGCAGGTGCTGTAACAGTCCGTTCCTGGCACCGCCGCCAGGGCGGTTGCCGCTCCTTTCGCCTCATCTCGATCGGTATCTCCGTAGCCCCGAAATTGCGCGCTATTTGGCATGTCGCGAACAGTGCGACGTAGGCTGCGTTTTTGCTGCGTTGCATCGATTCAAATTTCAGGGAATCTTACGGTTTCTCTGTTAAACCTCGTTGCACAGAGGGAAACCAATCGCATTGGGGGCATTATGTTTTCCAAACGCAGTAGGCTCGGGGCTTGCTTTGTCTTTTTGGCCGCATCGCTCGCTTCGGGCGCGGCGGTTCAAGCGCAGACGTTGACCGTGGGATCGAGAGACGTTGCGGTGGCCGATCCGCTTGTGCCGCGTCCGCCGACTGCGCCGTGCACCGTCACCCTGTTTTCGGACCAGCAGTTCGTCGATTACAACGCGAAGCCGATCAGCTACACGCCGCCGAGCGGGTGCGCGGGTCCGTGGCAGAAGGTCGTGCTGAGCATCGACTACAACATCGTCGGCACGCGCCAGTACGATCGCACGGCGGAAATCTGGCTCGGCGGCGCGATCATCTATTTCGGTACGACGCAGGAACCGTCGATCGCCCCGCCCGCGGCCACGTCGTGGCACATCGAGCGCGATCTGACCGACTACAGCGCGCTGTTCGGCGCGAGCCAGGTCGGCCATGCGGACCTCGGCAACTTCGTCGGCGTCGACAGCGGCGTTACTTACGACGGCGTCATCACCGGCACGGCGACGCTGAATTTCTACCCGATGGTCGGCGGCGTACGCGAGGGATCGCCTGCGCCGCGGCCGGACTCAGTGCTGTCGCTCAATGCCACGGCGACCGCCGGCACGGGTACGTTGAACAAGCCT
The DNA here is from genome assembly GCF_005503555.1 of Rudaea sp. 3F27F6. GTDB lineage: Bacteria > Pseudomonadota > Gammaproteobacteria > Xanthomonadales > Rhodanobacteraceae > Rudaea. The sequence continues at coordinate 211,440 of NZ_SCNG01000004.1, read as the reverse complement.
GGCGATCAATACGTCGCCAACTTCGCCGCGCTGCCGACGAACATCGAGCGCGCCTTCCTCGACGTCTATGCGCAGGGGCAGAGCAGCGACGAGTTCTGGTTCTTCAATCTGCCGGACGACATCGCCGGCGTGTTCGGCGACAACACCGGCACGGCCCTGCGCGAAACTCTGGTGACGATCGACGGCCAGCCGGCCGGCATCGCGCCGATTTTCCCGTGGGTGTTCACCGGCGGCGCCGATCCGATCCTCTGGCGGCCGACGCCGGGCGTGCAGACGCTGGCGTTCGAGGCGTATCGCGTCGACCTGACTCCGTTCGTCGGCGTGCTGAGCAACGGCAAGCCGCATGCGCTTGCGCTGAGCGTGTACAACTCGACCAGCTACTTCAACGTCGCCGGCAACCTGCTGCTCTATCTCGACCACGGCGGCACGCAGGTGACCGGTGCCGTGACCGCGAACAATCTCGTCGCGCTGCCGCCGGTGACTGTGACCGAAAACGTCAACGTGTCGGCGGACGGCTCGAGCGGTTCGGGCACGGTTCTGGTGACGTCGAATCGCAGCTACGCGATTTCCGGCACGGCGAACACGTCGCACGGCACGGTGACGACCCAGGTTGCCGCGAACATCGCTTTCTCGAGCAACCAGACCCTGCTGCAGACAAGCACGACGTTCAAGCAGGGCACGCTGCAGAACACCCAGATCGATCTGACGACCACGCGCAACGACGGCGACAATACGCTGGTCGTGCACGAGCAGCGCAGCTACCCGCTGACCTTCAAGCAGGAGCAGGTGCCGACCGCGGCGGGTGACGGCAGCTTCACACTGTTTACCTATGCCGATCAGGAGTTCGCGCAAAGCCTCACCGCGCCGACGCAGTGGGGAATTCCGGCGACGGCCTGGCGCGACAACCACGTGCTGTCGACGGTGACGCGCAACTACGATGCGAGCCACGCGCTGACCAGCGCGCCGGCATCGTCGACCCAGTTGTACGCTTACTCCAATCCGTACGGCGCCTGCTACAGCCGGCAGATTTTCTCGCAGAACCGCATGCTCACCGGCTGGCAGGATGGAACCGGCTGCGTGGCCGGAGTCAACATCCTGCCGTGGCGCGATCTCTTCGCGCAGGCGGCATCGAAGACGTTCGGCTCGACGGTCCAGTTGCTGCCGTAATCGTCGCAATGATGGGCGGGCTGCGTGACGCAGCTCGCCCCGCTGCGCCCGGTTGCCCGCGCCCGCGCCCGCGCGAGGCTTGCCACCGGCGGGGCGCAGCCTCATTTATCCAAGCCCGGCCTCGTCGTGGCGTAAGGTTTCGCGCCGATGCGCGATCCAATCCAGCATCCCCCTCTGGAAAAAAACGCCATGCTACGTTTGTTCTCGCTATTGCTTGGAGCGATCATGACTACTGCGATTGCCGTCGGCGCTGCGCCGGCCAAAACCGATGCTGCTGCCGATACGGTCACCCTCGGCGGCGGCTGCTTCTGGTGCCTCGAGGCCGTGTTCACCGAACTGAAAGGCGTGACCAAGGTCGAGTCCGGCTACGCCGGCGGCCATGTCGCCAATCCGACTTATGCGCAAGTGTCCGACGGCAACACCGGCCACGCCGAAGTCGTGCAGATCAGCTTCGATCCGAACGTGGTGACGCTCGATACGATCCTGCGTGCCTACTTCACTATTCACGATCCGACCACGCTCAATCGCCAGGGCAACGACGTCGGCCCGCAATACCGCTCGGTCGCGTTCTACCGCAACGACGCGCAGAAGGCGGCGATCGAGAAGGCGATCAAGGAGACGGCCGACAGCCACGAATGGAGCGGCACCATCGTCACCGAAGTCGTGCCGTTCACTGTGTTCTACAAGGCCGAAAACTATCACCAGGAATACTTCAAGTTGCACGGCGAACAGCCCTACTGCCAGCTCGTCGTTGCACCGAAGGTGGCGAAGTTCCGCAAGAAGTTTCACGATTTGCTGAAGTAAGTGCGTTGGCGCACGCACCCATGTCGCGCAACGCGACGACGGTACGTGCGCGAAGTGAGCCGGTTTATTTCTCGGGATTGCGGTGCTGGCACGGGCGCCGCAATCCGATGACGCCACTTTCTTTTGAGCAGGGTTTCTCGGCCTCTCGTACGGCCGTCGTTTCGAACTGTGCGGCCGTGCCATTCGACGCATCCGTCCGCACCTCATCGACAAGAACTCGCCGCCAAGCGCTCTCGGCAAGCGAAATTCCCGCCGGCAGTGCAGTTTGTTGCACCGCCTTTGCAATATCCCTTGGAAACGTTTACATTGCGCACCGCGTGTCGTGTAAACGTTTGCAGAAATAACGATAGGCAAGCTTGCTGGCACGAGCCGTAAACAACGTCATATGCACTACGCGGGAGGGCGGAAGGCATGGCGGTAACCATACGTGATGTCGCGCGCGAGGCACGGGTGTCCGTGGCTTCGGTGTCGCGCGCACTCAACGGCCACACCTCCGTCACCGACGAGACGCGCCAGCGCATCACCAGTATCGCCGCGCGCCTGCGCTACGTGCCCCACAGCGCCGCGCGCAGCCTGATCACCAAGCGCACGCAGACGATCGGCGCGCTGCTGCCTGACCTGTACGGCGAATTCTTCTCCGAGCTGATTCGCGGCATCGATCTCGCCGCGCGCGCGCGAGGTCTGCACCTGCTCGTCTCCTCTTCGCATGGCGATACCGACGAGGCCGCTACCGCGCTGCGCGCGATGCAGGGCCGCGTCGACGGCATGCTGATCCTCTCCCCGCACGTCGACGCTGCGTTTCTGCGCGCGAACCTGCCGGAATCCACGCCCGCCGTGCTGCTCAACTCCGCGCTCAAGAGCCCGCAGTTCGACGTGCTCAATATCGACAACTACGGCGGCGCACACGCGATGACCCGGCATCTGCTCGATGCGGGCCACACGAGCGTCGCCTTCATCAGCGGCCCCGAAGACAACTTCGACGCGCAGCAGCGCGAGCGCGGCTATCGCGAAGCGATGACCGCATTCGCGCCGAAGGCCGCCGTGAAAGTCGTGAAAGGCGATTTCAGCGAAGACTCCGGCTATGCCGCCGGCCGCGCACTCGCGAAAGGCGGCAAGTCGCCGCGCGCCGTATTCGCGGCGAACGACATGATGGCCGTCGGTTGCCTGCGTGCATTCACCGAGGCCGGCCTTTCTGTGCCGCAGGACGTCGCGCTCGCGGGCTTTGACGACATCCCGATCGCGCGCTACGTCACGCCGGCTCTGACCACCGTGCGCGTACGCATCGCCGATCTTGGTCGCAATGCACTCGAACGCGTCGCCATCGCGATCGAGAAGCCGAATCAACAACGCCGTGCCGCACCGACCCTGGCCTGCGAGGTCGTTGTGCGTGCCAGCTCCGGCGGCCACTGAAACCGGGAGAAGAATCGCAACATCGCCGCAATCAAGAAACGTAGTAACACAGCCACTTAGAAATGTTCGCCTTGGGAGGAGAACTCATGAGAAAGCCACTGCCCTTTAAGAAGAAAATCCTCGCCTCACTGATTCGCAGCGCCGTCATTGCCACTGTGGCGATGCCGGCGATGAGTTGGGCGCAATCGTCGGATGCCGGTTTACGCGGCAAGGCGCCGCCGCAGATGCAGGTCACCGCGAAAAATCTCGACACCGGCTTACGCCGCACTACGACGAGCGCTGCCGACGGCAGCTATGCCCTGGTCGGCCTACCGCCTGGCCGATATCAAGTCGACGCCGGTCCCGGTACGGAAAAAGTCGTCATCCTCGCCGTGGCGACCACGGGCACGCTCGACTTTGCTGCGCCGACGGGAGCGACCGCACCTTCTACCGGGGCGGCGACGCTCGAAGGCATTACCGTTACAGGGACGGCGTTAACCGAAGTGAAGACCTCGGAAATTGGGACCAACGTATCGCTTGAGCAGATTCGCCGGATTCCGCAGATCACGCGCAACTTCCTCGAATTCGCCGACACCGTCCCCGGCATGAAATTCCAGGTCGACAGCGACGGTCATACGCAGTTGCGCGGAGGTGCTCAGACGACGAGTGCGATCAATGTTTACATCGATGGCGTCGGCCAGAAGGGCTACGTGCTGACCGGCGGCGTGTCAGGCCAGGATCAGAGCCAAGGTAATCCGTTTCCGCAGCTTGCGATCGGCGAATACAAGGTTATCACCTCGAACTACAAGGCTGAGTTCGATCAGATCGGCAGCGCGGCGATCGTTGCGCAGACCAAGTCGGGAACGAATGAGTTTCACGGTGAAGTCTTCGGCACGCACAGCGATCAAGATTGGCGTGCGCGCACACCAGCCGAGGCCAATGCCAACGGTAAGGTTCCCACCTATACGGACGAGTTCGGCTTTGCCATCGGCGGCCCGATCATCCAGGACAAGATGCATTTTTTCTTCTCCTATGAAGGAAAAAATTTCTCCACACCACAAACGGTGAAGCCGGGCGACCTGGTCGGCCTCGATCAATACCTCCCGCCCGCGGCACGCGCACAGTTGGGCCCGACCAACAAACCGTTCTTCGAGGATCTCTATTTCGGCAAGATCGACTGGGAGATCGGTGATCGGGACCGCATCGAGGTGAGCGCGAAATATCGCAACGAGGCTGGCCGCGACGACGTAGGCGATCAAACGGCGGCATCGGCATCGAAGAAGCTGGCCAACAATGACAAACGCTACGACCTGCGTTGGGAGCACACGGCTGACTCTTGGTACAACGACCTGAAGCTCACCTATGAAAGCGCGTTCTACAATCCGACGGCCTACACCTTCGGTAATCAGAACAACTACACCAACGGCACTGACCAGAACAAACTGGTGTTGCGGACCGACGCGACCTCGGGCCTGTCGATCCAAGACAAGGGACAGAAGGGCCCAGCAATCCAGGACGACCTGACCTTCAACAACCTCAACTGGATGGGCGACCACACCATCAAGATGGGCTTCAAGATCAAGCAGGTCGAGCTGACCCAGTCGGAGAATGCGGCGATCAATCCGCAGTTCTTCTACGCCATCGGCCCAAACTTTCCGGCCAACTTGCCGCCGTACTTGGTCAAGTTCAGCACCCCATTCCCCGGCACGTCGCCGATCATAACTTCCAAGAACAAGCAGTACGGCCTGTACATCCAAGATGACTGGGACGTCAACGACAAACTTCAGCTCAATCTCGGCGTGCGCTGGGACTACGAGAAAATTCCCTCGTACGAAAACTTCGTCACTTTCCCGGAAGCGATCGCGGCATTCAATGCGCAGGATCCCAACGCGCCGGCAGGTCAGACCTACGCACAGTCGTTGGCCAAGGGCGGCATCAACATCAACGACTACATCAGCAACGGCCACAACCGCAAGACGCCGAAGGATTCGTTTGCTCCTCGCCTGGGCTTCTCCTACGACCTCAATGGTGACCAGGAACATGTGATCTACGGCGGCGCTGGACGAAGCTACGATCGCAACTTGTTCGACTACATGGGGCTGGAGCCGGTCAAAGGTGCGTTGACCGAGACCGATGTTTTCTTCAATCCCGTGGCCGGATGCAACCCGTCTAATACCTGTGTGAATTGGGATCCGAAGTATCTCGGCGGTATGGGCGCCTTGGCGTCTTTGGTTACGGCGAAAGGGCGCAATTCGGAAGTTGATCTGCTCAACAACAACCTAAAAGTGCCGTACACGGATCAGTTCAGCATTGGCATGCGCAACAAAGTTGGTGACTGGAACACGAGCGCCACGCTGGCGTATCTCCATAGCAAGGACGGGTTCGCATTCACTCTTGGTAATCGCTACCCGGACGGTTCGTTCTTCAAGGACGGCGGCCAGCCGTGGGGTAACTCTCCTCCCGGCCTGGGTGCGCTGATCCTGGGTGACAACGGCATTGAAACCAAGACGGCTCAGCTGTTGCTGTCGGCTGAAAAGCCGTACACCAGAGATTCGGGCTGGGGCGCCACCTTTGCGTATACCTACTCGCACGCAAGAGGTAATCGTGGCGGCGACGAACACTACGCGTTCGACGGAGCGACGATCCACGATTACCCATTTATTCCGCTTGCAGCGGTGCCCAAGCACCGCTTCGTGGCAACTGGCACCTACGATGGCTGGTGGGACATGACTTTTACCGGCAAGTTGACGTTGGAGACGACCTCTCCATATAACGATGTCAAAAGTCAGGGGGATATTGGCGGGCCGCCCAACGGAATCCCTGCTCGGTTCTATGCGGCAGTCAATCCGCCGGGAAAGAGTTTCTTGGTCGGAGGGCCGATCTTCGGCGTGCGCCAGATCGATCTTTCGGTGAACAAGAATTTCGATTTGACCCGCGGTATGACGTTCTATGTCCGTCTCGACGCGATCAATATTTTCAACTTCATCAACTACAAGGACTACCTGATCAACTGGGGCAGCAACGGTGTGTATCACCCCATCGCACTCTTCAACACCAATGGGGACACGTGGACTCCTGTACGCACGGTCAAGCTGACCGCAGGTTTCCGCTTCTGACGATGCGCTCGTCTGTTTCGAGACAAAGCCCGCTTCGGCGGGCTTTGTCTTAGGGCGTCACCTGGATTGAGGTGAAAGCTATTTCCTTATCTAGGGAAGAACATAGCCTCAAGTGCCGAAGATGTTCGAGGTCGGGGGTTGCTATAAGCAACATCGTTCATTCGAGGTACGCCTGCAACCTCAAATGCTCGAACTTCTGGTCTGGATGTGGCCCGGCACGTGTCCGTTGGGGTAGAGGGGGCGATGGACGTGCCATCGCCCCAGTTCTGATTTTTCAGGTATTGCGCCGAACTCTGATTTCGTCTTCGAGGTTTAGCCGGACGGCAAAGGAAATGTGGCTACGCCAACACTAAAACTTACGTTAATATCTGTTCCTTGCGGACGGGCTTCAATTATATACGTACCTGGAGGCACGTTATTTTGCGGAGTACATAGCGCAACTGGTGTAGTTTGAATCTGAGGGGTTACACAAATATAAATGTTATCTTGATTGATATCTTTATCGTGGATAAATTGTCGCAGGGTACTCCAGTCAAAAGATGCTTCATCTCCTTCTATTTTGTAGCCTACAGCTGCAACCGGAGCGGAATAGGCTTCCGATCCACCCCACCAGCCGATTTGACTTCCTGAGACATGAAAATACATGTACGAAGTTCGATAGCCATCATGAGCGCACGGGGCAACGAAATAATAAGCGCCTTCGCCTGATAGGCAAATCGCTGCCGCCGTGGCATTCGTTATAGATAATGCGAAGAGTATGAAACTCGAAAAAGTTTTTTTCATCTGCATGACTCCATGAAATAAACGGATGTATTAAAAATATTGCTGTCTTTTGTCACGGCATATTCAGTCTATAGCAGGCAAGAAGATTTATGCGATTTTTAATGAAAATTTCATAAAGGATGATCTGGGTGGATTTTCACGAATCCGCACTCGTTTCATCCAATGGGTGAAAACAAAGCATGACTGACAATCGCATCAAGAGCATTGTTGTCGTCGGCGGAGGTAGTGCCGGATGGATGGCTGCCGCCGGATTGGCCAAGATCATGGGCAGGGATTATTCGATCCGACTAATCGAGTCTGAGGAAATAGGGACTATAGGCGTGGGTGAGGCAACTGTTCCGCACCTGAAGGCTTACAACCACACGCTTGGCATTATCGAAGTCGATTTCATCAAGCAGACTCAGGGCACGTTTAAGCTCGGCATCGAATTTGTCGATTGGGCGCGCATCGGCGACTCCTACGTACACGGCTTCGGGCAAATCGGGCATGACTACGCGTCAGTGCCGTTCCATCAGTACTGGCTCAAGGCTCACAAGCAAGGCAACGCCAGCGAAATCGGCGACTATTCACTCAATACGCTTGCTTCGGTAAAAGGCAAGTTCATGACTTCGGCGGGTGACGTCAATGAAGCCTCGCCCCTCGCGAATATCGCCTACGCTTACCACTTCGACGCGGGGCTGTATGCCAAGTTTTTGCGCACGTTCGCCGAAAAGCACGGTGTGCGCCGTACCGAGGGCAAGGTCACCCGGGTGATCCAGCGCCCGGGCGACGGCTATATCGATGCGGTCGTGATGGAGAACGGCGAAAGGATTTCCGGCGATCTATTCATCGATTGCTCTGGGTTTCGCGGATTGCTGATCGAGCAGACCCTGAAGGCCGGCTACGAAGATTGGTCGCACTGGCTGCCTTGCGATCGCGCAGTGGCGATGCCGTGCGAGAACGTTGGGCCGCCGACGCCGTTCGTGCGTTGCACGGCGCGCGAAGCAGGCTGGACCTGGCGCATCCCGCTGCAGCACCGCACCGGCAACGGCTACGTCTATTCGAGCAAATATATCAGCGATGACGAGGCGGCGGCCAATCTGACGAAATGGATTGACGGCCGCGCGCTCGGGTCGCCGCGCGTCCTGCGTTTTGTGCCGGGCCAGCGCAAGAAATGCTGGGACAAGAACGTCGTCGCGATCGGCTTGGCCAGCGGTTTTCTCGAGCCGCTCGAATCGACGAGCATTTTTCTGATCCAGTCGGCGATTGCTCGTTTGATTAATCTGTTCCCAGATCGTGGTTTCAGCGATGTGATTCGCGATCGCTACAACGCGCAGGCGGCGTTCGAGATCGAACGCATTCGCGATTTCATCATCCTGCATTACTGCGCGACCGAACGCGACGACTCGCCGTTCTGGAACTATTGCCGCACGATGTCGATACCGAAGGAACTGGCCGACAACATCCGCTTGTTCCGCGATAGCGGGCGCTTCTATCGCAACGCCGAAGAAATGTTCGCCCAACCCAGTTGGGTCGAAGTGATGATCGGGCAACGCATCATCCCCGAGCGCTGGCATCCGATGGTCGACCAGATGCCCCAGGCCGAACTCGAAGAATTTGTCGGTGGCATCAAGAAAGTGATCGCCAACTGTGTCGACCTTATGCCTCCCCACCAGGCATTCATCGATCGCTATTGCAAGGCGCCGGCGCCATGATCTGGTATTGCAGTGGCGTGCGACATCTGCGCATCCATTCGACGCAGGCGAGAGTTTCTAGTCGGATCATTTTCAGAATTGAGTTTGCAGCCCGGACGGGCTGCTCGCATTGAGGCGCTGGGCGTCGAGATGCCATTCGCGGGGCTGCTTCACGATGAGCCTCACTTGCCGGCTGCAATCTTGGGAAGGGTTGCCGCGGTGTTTCAGAACGACGGAGGTTATGAGATGAAAGCGAAACAGATTGCCGCTGCGTTGGCTTTGCTTCTTGTCGGAACAGGCATGGGTCACGCTGCAAACATTGTCGCCACGGGGCCGAAAACGGCCGTCCAGTTCGATATCTGGGCGGGACGGACTGCTCCGGGCGCGTCTTACTACAGCGTCTACGTGGGCGGACAGTTCGTCTGCACCACGCCCGGTGCCTTCCTCACGCCGCACTGGACATGTACCGGACCGGTGAACCTGCCGGCTGGCACCTATCCCGTTACGACGACGCCGTATGGATTTGGCGGTGATTCTTATTGGAATACTCAGGCTTACAACCTCACCGTAGGGCCGTAGCTGGACAACTGCGGGTGGGCTGCATTGGTGCAGCTCATCCGCAGCCCGGCCGATTCGTTCGCGCTTTATGAGATCGATATTCTGGAAATCCATCCTTGGCGCCGTCGTGGTGGCCGGAGGAATTTTGATTGGCGTTGAGATCATTCACCACCGCGGGTCCGGGTCATCGGGAAATACGGTCAGTGGTCTCGCGAGGAACGTGGATAACTCAAAACAATTCGATGCGGCGATTGTCGTTCCGCACGAGCGCGCACAAAGCGCGATCGATTCGAATCAGCTGCGATCTTTCTTGTCGCCGGGTGATTCGTTGCCTGACCATGTCGTCGATGCCAGGCGGGAAGACGCGTCACGCGGAGTGCCGGATGCCATGCGTGAGATGGGCCAGGCGCTGGCTGCATGCGCTCGCCGCGACAAGCGCAGCGACGCCGACTACGAGACCGCACAAATCGATGTGCAATTGCAAGTTGAAGCAGCAATGAAAAACCGGGGAGGCCGCCCTTCTTCCGATGATCAGATCAAGAATGTCGCGAAAGCCATGCAAAACAGAAAAGCCCTCGACGAGTCCTGTGCAAAACTCGAGCGCGGGCAGATCGATTCTTGGCCGCAATGGCTCGAACGCGCTGCCCTCGCAGGCGATGCACAGGCCAAGCGCGACTACACCCATTGGGCTTACGACGAATACCGCACACAAGGCTTGCAACCGGCGGACTTGGACGAAGCACTAAGGCGCCGCGATCTTGTCGCGCAGTTTGCCTCCGACCTCCTCGCGCAAGGGGACTGCAGCGCTTTGAACGAGCTGCAGTGGGCCGTGCCCGATGCGGTACAGTCATACGCGTATCGGCTTAGCCTTCAGCAGTATTTGAGAAAGAAGATATCTTCCCAGGGCGGAGATCCCGATGCACTTTCCGAGTTCGATGCGTTTCTCGCCGATCAAGGCAAGCAACTGACGCCGCAGCAACTGAGTGCCGCGAACGAAAAGGCGGTTCTCGTGATGCAGACGTATTGCAGTCATTGATCGTCGCCGAGGAGCGTGAGAGTTGACTCACCTGAGCAGTGCGGGCATCTTCGTGAATAAGGGAACGAATCGCCGCGCGTACTGTCGAATCGCCGAATCGGCCCGCTTCCGTTGCCGCGCGCCAAAACCACCTGCCCAATGAGATTGAGGACTGCATGAGCTTCAGCAACTACGTTCGAATGTTGAATGTAAACGTTTTCATCGCCTTGCTAGTGCTTGCCGCGGGCTGGCAGGATGCCGCGCTCGCCAAGGCACCGCCGAGCGGATTCGCCGCGCTGCCGAAGGCGCAGCAGGCGATGCTCGACGATGTGGAGAAGCGCACGTTCGAATACTTCGTCGACGGCGCGAATACGAAGAACGGGCTCATGCCGGATCACTGGCCGCAGGTGCCGGGCAACGACTACTTCGCCTCGATCGCTTCGGTCGGTTTCGGTCTGACCGCGTACGGGATCGGCGTCGAGCGCGGCTGGATGAAGCGTGGCGAGGCGGTCAAGCGCACCTTGGCAGCGTTGCGCTTCTTCCACGACGCGCCGCAGAGCGATGCGGCGGATGCGGCGGGCTATCACGGCTTCTTCTACCACTTCCTCGACATGGAGACGGGCAAGCGCTTCAATTCATCGCGTTGGGTCGAGCTGTCTTCCGTCGATACCGCTTGGCTCATGTACGGTGTGCTCTTCGCGCAGTCCTACTACGATCGCAACACCAAGGACGAAGAAGAAATCCGCCGCCTGGCCGACGAGCTTTTCCGCCGCGTCGACTGGCGCTGGTTCAGTGACGGCAATCCGCTCGTGCAGGGCGGCTGGACGCCCGAAAACGGGTTCGACTACAACTACTACCGCGGCTACAGCGAAGCGTTCGGTTTGTACATCCTCGCGCTCGGCTCGCCGACGCACGCACTAGGCCCGGAATCCTGGACGCGCTGGACGCAGACCTACGGCAAGACCTGGGGCGAATTCCAAGGACAGACTCATCTCGGCGCCGGTCCCGCGTTCTGGCATCAGTACACGCACACCTGGATCGATTTCCGCGGCCTCAAGGACGACTACATGCGTGACAAGGGCATCGATTATTTCGAGAACGGCAAGCGCGCCGCATTGTCACAGCGCGAATATGCCATCCATAACCCGATGCAGTGGAAAGACTATGGCGCAAACGTCTGGGGCCTCACCGCGGGCAACGGCCCGCGCGGCGCCAGCCGCAAAGGCGAGCCCGACCGCTACGCGAACGATCCGAAGCCGTTCTACGGCTACATCGCGCGCGGCGCCGGTCTCGGCTATTCGGTCGACGACGGCACGATCGCGCCGACCGCGGCGATCGGCTCGATCGCGTTCGCGCCGGAAATCGTCATCCCCGCGATCGAGGAAATGCAGAAGCGCTACGGCGACGACCTGTACACCAAGTACGGTTTCGTCGATGGATTCAATCCGAGTTTCACCTTCACCGACCGACCGCTGCGCACCGGCCGCGTCGTGCCGGGCAAGGGCTGGTTCGATACGCTTTATATCGGCATCGACCAGGGCCCGATCGTCACGATGATCGAGAACTACCGCAGCGACTTCATCTGGAAAACGATGCGCAAGAATCCGTATATTCGCGAAGGCCTGAAGCGCGCCGGCTTCACCGGCGGCTGGCTCGACGAGACGGCGAAAAAGTAAACGGGCGCGGCGGCATCCGCGGCAACCGTTGATTGGGGAGGTGTCGTGGCAAAAAGCGGGGCGGGGAGGTTTGCGCGAATCGCGACGTGGGCGGCGTTGGCCGCCCTCTGCGCATGCGCGCCCGCGAAGCAGGAAACGACGCTCAAGTTCTGGACGTTCGGCCGCGAGGGGGAGGTCGTCGGCGAACTGCTCGTCGAGTTCGAGCGTGCGCATCCCGGCGTACACTTGGTCGTGCAGAACATGCCGCTCACGGCCGCGCACGAAAAGCTGTTGACCGCGTTCGCCGGCGATGCCTTGCCGGACCTGTGTCAGCTTGGCAACACCTGGATTCCCGAGTTCGCCGCGCTCGGCGCGTTGGAGCCGTTGCAGACCTATGTGGACAAATCGAACGTCGTGCGCCGCGACGATTATTTCGCCGGCATCTGGGACACGAACGTCGTCGACGGCGGCCTCTACGGCGTGTCGTGGTACGTCGATACGCGTCTGCTCTTCTATCGCAAAGATCTGCTCGCTGCGGCGGGTTTTGAAGATCCGCCGCGCGACTGGGATGAATGGCGCCGCGCGATGGCCGCGATCAAGCGCAGCCAGGGCGCGGACAAGTACGCGATCTTCCTGCCGCTCAACGAATTCGAGCCGTTGCTCAATCTCGCCATCCAACAGCCCGATCCGCTGCTGGTCGACGACGGCACGCGCGGCAACTTCGAAAGCGCGGGATTCCGCCGCGCACTCGACTTCTATGTCGAGGCGTTCCGCGAGAACTGGGCGCCGCCGATGAGCAACACGCAGATCGCCAACGTCTGGGACGAATTCGGCAAAGGCTACTTCGCCTTCTACATCACCGGCCCGTGGAACATCGGCGAATTCAAGCGGCGCCTGCCGACCGACGTGCAGGGCCATTGGGGCACGGCGCCGCTGCCCGGCGCGGACGGACCGGGCGGCGGCGCAGCCGGCGGATCGAGCTTCGCGATCTTCCGCGCGTCGAAACATAAACAGCTCGCCTGGGAACTGGTCGAGTTTCTTTCCGAAGTGGAGCAGCAGCAGCGCTTCTACTCGCTGACCGGCGACCTGCCCGCGCGGCGTAGCGCCTGGGATTTCGAGGAGCTGGAAACCGACGAATATACGCACGCATTCCGCGACCAGCTCGAACGGGTTAAGCCGACGCCGAAGGTGCCCGAGTGGGAACGCATCGCCAACGAGATGCAGCTTGCCGCCGAGCGCGTCGTGCGTGGCGGTGAAAGCGCGGACAGCGCGTTGCGCGCGCTCGATGCGAAAATCGACGACGTGATTCTTGCTAAGAGACGGTCGCTGTTGGCGAAGGGGGCGAAGCCATGAGTGTGCGTGCCTACCTTCTCTCGCTGAGCAAACTTGCGATGTCCACAGCGCCGAATGAGGGGAGGGAGTTGGACTTCTTCAATTCAATTCGGTTATGTAAGGCTCTTCCCTCATCCGCCCCTTCGGGGCACCTTCTCCCGATGGGAGAAGGGAAGATAAAGCTATGAACTCGCAGCGCAGCGCCTGGACTTTCGTCGCGCCCGCGCTGTTCGTGCTCGGCGTATTCCTCGTGCTGCCCGTGTGCGCTGCGTTGCTGTTGAGTCTGACGGACTTCGACCTCTACGCGCTTGCGAATCTCGACAACATGCGCTTCGTCGGCTTTGGCAACTATCTCGATATCTTCAACACGCCGCTGTTCTGGAAAGCGCTCGGCAATACGGTCTGGTTCGTCGTGCTCTCGCTGCCGCTGTCGCTCGCGGCCTCGCTCGGCGCGGCGCTGCTGCTCAATTCGCCGCTCGCGCGGTTCAAGGGCTTCCACCGCACCGCGTTGTTCGCGCCCGTGGTGACCACGGTCGTTGCGGTCGCGGTGATCTGGCGCTATCTGTTCCATACACGCTACGGCCTGATCAACTATGGCCTGAGTTTCCTCGGCATCGGCCCGATCGACTGGCTCGGCGATCCGCATTGGGCGATGCCCGCGCTCGCGCTGTTCGCGGTATGGAAAAATTTCGGCTACAACATGATCATCCTGCTCGCCGGCTTGCAGGCGATTCCGCAGGACTTGTACGAGGCCGCGTGCATCGATGGCGCCTCGCGCCGGCGCCAGTTCTGGCATATCACTCTTCCCGGCCTGCGTCCGGTGTTGCTGCTCGTCGCGATCATCACGATGGCGGGCTATTTCCAGTTGTTCGCCGAACCGTACGTGATGACGCGTGGCGACCCGCTGCAGTCCACGGTCAGCGTGCTCTACCTCATGTACGAGGAGGGCTTCAAATGGTGGAACCTCGGCCGCGCCAGCGCGATCGCCTTCATTCTGTTCGCGCTGATCTTCGCGATCACGCGCCTGCTGCTGCGCCTCGCGCGCGCCAGGGGCGAGACCGCATGAGCGCCGGCACGAATTCGCGCGCGGCGATATGGATCGTCAACGGGCTGTTGATCGGCGGCGCCGTGCTGACCCTGCTGCCGCTGCTGTGGATGCTGTCGGTGTCCTTCATGCAGCCCGGCGAGGCGAGCCACTATCCACCGCCGCTGCTGCCGGCCAAGGCCACGCTGGCCAACTACCGCGATCTGTTCGAGCGCGGCGGCATGGGCGGCTACCTGCTCAATAGTTTGCTGATCGCGGGCACGGTCACCGTGCTTTCGCTCGCCTTCAATTTGAGCGCGGGCTACGCCTTCGCGAAACTGCGTTTTGCCGGCCGCGACCGTCTGTTCCAACTCGTGCTCGCCGCGCTGCTGATCCCGCTGCAGATCGCGATGATTCCGCTGTTCCTGCTGATGAAGTGGCTGCACTTGGTCAATAGCTACGGCGGCGTGATCGCGCCGGCGCTCGCGACTGCGCTCGGCATCTACCTCGTGCGCCAGTACGCACGTTCGATTCCCGACGATTTGATCGAGGCGGCACGCATCGACGGCGCCGGCGAATGGACAATTTTTCTCTCTATCGTGCTGCCGCTGCTCAAGCCGATGATCGCTACGCTTGCCGTGCTGACGTTTCTCGCGAGCTGGAACGATTTCATGTGGCCTTTGATCGTGCTGAGCGACCAAGCCCGGCAGACGGCGCCGGTCGGTCTCGCCAGCCTCGCCGTGTCGCGCGAGCACGTGCAGGACTATGAATTCATGATGGCCGGTTCGGTCGTGACGGTATTGCCGGTGCTGCTGCTGTTCCTCGTGCTGCAGCGCCAATATCTGCAAGGTTTGTTGCTCGGGAGCGTGAAAGGATGAGATTTTCCCTGTCGTCATTCCAGCGAAAGCTGGAATCCAGTTTTTTCTCATCCTGCTTTTTGCAAAAGAACAAAAGCTGGATTCCAGCTTTCGCTGGAACGACGAGCAGAGCTTTTGTCGTGTTTGTCGCGATCCTTCTCGTTCCACTGGCGCACGGCGAAAACACCAAGACCGTCGAAATAGGCACGCTCGCAGGCGCCTCGTATCGCATCGACGTTCCACCGGACTGGAATCATCGCGTCGTCGTCTTCTTTCACGGCACGTCGGAAACGCCCGTAATTTTCCGCGCCGATGAGGCGCTGTCGCCGATGTTCGCGCCGCTGCTGCAGCGCAAGTATGCGGTGATCCAGTCAGGCTATTCCGCCGGCGGCTGGGCGATAGAAGAAGCCGCGAAAGAAACCGAGCAATTGCGCCAGCACTTCGTTGCGCAGCATGGCGAGGCGGCTCAGTTTCTCGTGATGGGCATGTCCATGGGCGGCACGCTGACGGCGCTGACGATCGAAACCCAGCCGCAAATTTACGCCGGTGCGCTGTCGCTGTGCGGCGCGATCGAGCCGAGTGACAGACTCATGCAGCGCGAATTCGCGCTTGCCGCGGCTTTCGATTTCTACTTTCCCGGCGTACTGCCGCCGCTCGTTCCGGTGCCGGCCGACTACGTTGCCGACAAGACCGTCACGCACAAGATCGCGGGCGCGCTCGCAACCAAACCCACGGCGCGGGCTGCACTGCTGCGTTGGTACGGGACGGCCGACGCCAAGTCGTTGCCCGACGTGATCGCCGACACGCTGAGCGATTTCCGCGACGCCCAGCAGCGTGCGCACGGCAACCCGCTCGGCAATGCCGATCTCATCTACGTGAACTCGGGCGACGACGCTGCACTCAACGACGGCGTGCGCCGCTATCGCGCCGATCCGAAGGCGAGCGCGTGGCTCGCGCGCTGGTATACGCCGAGCGGCAAACTCACGCGGCCGATGCTCGCCGTGCACGACGTCGGCGATCCGCTCGTGCCGGCGGCGAGTGTCTTCGAATACGCATTGAGCGCGCAGCGCGCAGGCTACGGCGACAATTTCGTCCAGCAGTACGTCAACCGTGAAGGCCACTGCGTGTTCAAGCCGGCGGAAATCGCGCGCGCGTTCGATCAGCTCGTCGATTGGGTGGACAACGGCAAGCGGCCGGCGTCGGGCAAGCTGCCTTGAGTCCGCGGGCGTCTATGACGCCTCGTTCAACACCGCGCCGTTGCTCGCGATCACGTCCGCATAGAGCTTGCCGCTGGCCTTGATCGTGCGCTGCTGCGTGGCGAAGTCGACGTGCACGATGCCGAAACGCTTGGAGAAACCGAGCGACCATTCGAGATTGTCGAGCAGCGACCAAGCCATGTAGCCGCGTATATCGCAGCCCTGCGCGATCGCGTCGGAGACCGCCGCGAGATGTTTTTTGAAATAGCTCACGCGCAACGGATCGTCGATCGCGCCGTTCTCGGCCTGCGGCGGATCGTAGAACGCCGCGCCGTTTTCGGTGACGTAGACCGGCGGGTTTCCGTAACGCTGCTGGATCCAGGTCAGCGTGTCGGTGAGTCCCTGCGCATACACTTCCCAGCCGGTCTCGGTGTAGGTCGCGTTCTGCTTCACCGGCGTGGCCTGGAGCGGATAGCTGTCCGCGTCGAAGCGGGTGACGTTGCGCGTGTAGTAGTTGACCCCGAGCCAGTCGATCGGCTGCTTGATCAGCGCCATGTCTTCTGCCGGCCACGACGGCCACGCTTCGCCGAAGATGTCGGCGAGTTCCTCGGGATAGGTGCCGAGCAGCAGCGGGTCGAGGTATTGCCGGTTCATATACGCGTCGGCGCGCTTGACCGCGGCGAGATCTGCCGGGTTTTGCGTCGCCGCGTACTTCGGTTCGATGTTGACCACGACGCCGATGCGATGCTTGCCGATCGCGCGGTACGCCTGTACCGCCGCACCGTGCGCGCGCAGCAGGTTGTGGCTCGCGATCGGCGCCTCGCACTTGCTGCGATGGCCCGGCGCGAGCGCGCCGTGCAGATAGCCGCCGTCGCTGACCACCCAGGGTTCGTTGAGCGTCGCCCATTGCTGCACGCGGTCGTCGAGCTTCGCGTACATCACTTGCGCATACTCGGCGAACCAGGCGGCGATGTCGGGATTGAGCCAGCCGCCGCGATCGTCGAGCGCGGCGGGCAGATCCCAGTGAAACAGGGTCGGCAGCGGCACGATGTCGTTGCGCAGCAATTCGTCGACGAGGCCGCTGTAGAAATCCAGTCCCTTGTCGTTGACCCGGCCACGCCCGTCAGGCAGCACGCGCGCCCAGGCGATGCTGAAACGGTAGGCCTGCAGCCCGAGCCGCTTCATCAGCGCGACGTCATCCTTCCAGCGGTGGTAGTGATCGCAGGCGACGTCGCCGGTATCCCCGTTCGCCATCATGCCCGGCGTGCGGGTGAAGCGTTGCCAGATGCTCGGCCCCGCGCCGTCGGCGAGCGGCGAGCCTTCTATCTGATACGCGCTCGTTGCCGCGCCCCAAAGAAAATTCGCGGGGAACTGCACACGTTGCGACATGCCTGCATCCTTGGTGTTGACTGCGTTGGAAACGATTACATCGAGAATAGCGCATGCGCTCCGGGATTTGTAGGAAACCGGACTCGCTACGCGATTGCGCGGACGCGAAGTGGGGGCGGGTGCCGTGTGCTGCGCCGCCTTCGCGCCTGCATTCCACAGCCCATACGTTCGGCGAGTAGGTCGGAAGTCATATTGACGGCGACCGACGTTACACGTAACGTTACTAATAACAATCGCCACGACCCAGCCGATCATCAAATCCCGTTCTGCAGAATCCAAGCGCCAGCAAGCCTTCCGCGAGCGAATGCGGGCCAAAGGCCTTGTCGCGCGCCAGGTCTACGTCCGCGCCGAGCATGCCTCGGTGCTGGCTCAGCTGGAGCTTGCCCTGCGCGAACCCTCGCTTTCCCCGCCACTCGTAACCATCAAGGATTACGCCGCCATGACGCACCCTTGGACCACCCCGACCTTGTTCGATGCGCTCGAAGCCTACATCGCCCGTGAGCATCTGCCTCTGCACATGCGCCTGGAAGCCGGCGCTGAGCCGACCATCGCGATTTCGCTGCCCGAGCACGGCGATCTCGACATCCACCTCGCCGCTTCCGGCCAGCAACTGTTCGTCTCGACGCCGCTGTGCCTCGGCTCGCAGGTGCGCGACCGCGCCGCGTTCAACGACGCCTGCCTGCGCTTGAATCCGCTCAATCCCTTGTCGAATATCGGCCTGCAGACCCTTGACGGCGAAGACGTCTACACCGTGTTCGGCGAACTCTCGACGCGCTCGCCGATTGCCAACATCGTCGAGGAAGTGACGACGCTGGCCGACAATACCTTGCAGGCTGCGCACGCACTGCAGGAATACATTAGCGTTCATGCGTGAACGCGCAAATCAAAAAGCGACCCTCCCGGGTCGCACTTCTCACAAAAGCTGAGCCAAGGAAAATCCGATGAATATTCTCGAAAAAATCCTCACCCTGTTCCGCGGCGCGGCGACCGAGGCCGGCCAATCCATTGTCGACAAGAACGCCGTGCGCATCCTCGACCAGGAGATCCGCGATGCGCAGAACGAAAGCGTGCGTGCCAAGGATGAGCTGGCGCGCCTGATGGCCCAGCAGAAACTCGCCGGCGACAAGCTGCAGGCCAAGCAGGCGAAGAAGGCCGAGTACGAAGGCCACATCGCACGCCTGCTCGCGACCAACGACCAGAACCTCGCGCGCGACGTCGCGACCAAGGTCGCCCAACTTGAAAGCGAACTGGCCGGCGAGCAGAAGGACTACGACTCGCTCGCCGCTGCGGTCGAGAAAATGCACGTCGCGATCAAGACCGCCGACCGCCGCATCACCGGCTTGCAGCAGCAGGTCGATCAGGTCAAGGTCAACGAAAGCGTGCTGCGTTCGCAGTCCGCGATCGCCGCGCGCCACAGCGGTCAGAACGCCAAGCTGCGCACCGCGCTCGATTCGCTCGAGCGGGTCAAGGCTCAGCAGCTCGAACGCGGTGCGCAGATCGAAGCGGCCGAGACGCTCGCCAAGAGCGACGGCGACGGCGACCTGGAAACGCGTCTGGCCAAGGCGGGCCTGGTTTCCGGCAGCGTCAGTGCGGACGACGTGCTCGCGCGCTACCAGAAAGTGACTGCGACGGTGGAACCGCCTGCGCAGTTGGGCGCGCCCGTGGCGACGCCGGCGCAGGCCGTGCCCGCAGAGCAGGTAAAAACCAGCTGATCGCTGCGGCAAACCGATAATGCCGTCATTCCCGCCCGCGCGGGAATGACGGCGCAGAGCGTCGATACAAATAGCGAGGGTGGTTGCGATGGATTGGTTCGGCAACAAACAAAACGGCGCGAAACCGGGCACGACCTTGCCCTATGGCGCGCGCCTGCGCGGCGCGGTGAGCTTCGACGACCTGCTCGCCAAGCTCGGTGCCGACGCGTTCAATTTCGACTGGCCGTCGAGTCCGCAAACGATCGAGGCGATCGGCGACATCGACCTCGGCGCAGGCAGTCGCCTCTACCGCCTGTATTTGACCGACGATGCGTTTCTGCAGATCGCGACGGTCGACGGTGCGCCGGGCGACGTCAATCTGTTCGTCTATGCCGAGTCGATCAATCCTTCGAGCAAGGACGCGTTCGAGCGCTGGGTCACCTCGGGCCGCCTGCCCGACTACACGCTCGGTGAGCGCAGCTATACGCGCGTCTGGGGCGAAGGCGAGGGCATGGCGCAGCCGGTGCCGCTCGAAGAGCGCATCTACAAGAAAGACCTCGACACGCCCGAATACGATCTGACCCTGTATTCGATGCTCTATTCGCGCGAACTGCCGGGCATGCAGCGCAACGAACTGCTGCTCGTCGCCGGCGAGGATTCCGGGCCCGAGGATTTCGTCATCAGCCAGGCGGTCGGCATCGCGTTGTCGACCGCAGAATTCGAGATCACCTGAAGGAGTGAGTCATGTCGTCCGATGTCTTCCGCTCGCTGAGCACGCTGCCCGCGTTTCTTGCCTATTTCGGTCTTGCGATCCTGATGGCTGGCGTCTTCATCTTCGTCTACCTGCGCGTGACGCCGCACGACGAAATACGCCTGATCCGCGAGAACAACGAAGCCGCCGCGATTTCATTCGTCGGCGGCCTGCTCGGCTTCATCATTCCAGTGGCGACCGCCATCGCGCAGTCGGTGAGCTGGTTCGACTGCCTCGTCTGGAGCGTGGTCGCGCTCGTCGTGCAGACGCTGACGTTCTTCGCCGTGCACTGGTTTCTGCCGCGCATCTCAGAGGAGATCACCAACAACGAACGCGCGCCCGCGATTTTCCTCGCCGGCCTGTCGATCGGCGTCGGCATTCTCAACGCGGCGAGCATGACGTACTGAACACGACGGACGGAACCAGACTGAACCGCGCAGAACATCCGGCACGCGCAGAAAAGCCAAGACCGCGATCCGGTCTGGTGTTTTTCCCGCCGTGTTCTGCGCAGTTCGATCTCCCGCTCTCGTTAGACATAGCAATCTGAAGGAAGACACGATGAAACGTTCCCGTGCCTTGACCCTGGTCTTGATGGCGCCCGCGCCGCTGCTCGTCGCCGGCTGCGACAACACCCCCGATGACCAGATGCGCAAGGGCTTCTACACCGACGTCGCGGCCTGCACTGCCGACGGCAACGCGGCCGACGTCTGCCAGCGCGCGCACGACGGCGCGGAGAAGGCCAACGTCGCGAACGCGCCGAAGTTCAAGACCAAGGAAGAGTGCATCGCCGAGTTCGGCGAACTCTGCCGCGAGCGCTCCAACGAGTCGGGCTTCTGGTCGCCGCTGATGACCGGCTTCCTGATTTCGCAAATGCTTTCGCCGGGACGGCCGAGCTATTTCGACGCCTCGCCGGTCTACCGCCTGCGCTCGGGTCAGTACGCGCAGTTCGACGATCGCCGCGACGGCTACGGCAGCAGCGGCGGTTACTCCGGCAGCTACGGTTCGAGCGGTAGCTCCACTGCGCGTTCGTATCGTTCGGTCGACATCACGCCGAACCGCGCCGTCACCGTCTCGCGTTCGGGCTTCGGTTCGGTCGCCGCGGCGCGCAGCGGCTGGGGCGGTACGAGCACCAGCGCGCGCGGCGGTTCATCCGGAGGCTGACCGATGCGCCGCGTCGAGATCGCCGAGCGCCCGGACTGGCGCGCGAGCGCCGAAGCGCTCGGCTTTCGTTTCCACACGATCGCCGGCGACACGTATTGGGACGAGCGCGCCTACTACGCGTTCACGCTCGAAGAAATCGAGCGCGATCTCGAAGCGCCGACCGGCGAGCTGCACGAGATGGCGATGGATCTGGTCGCCGAATGCGTGCGCGACGAAGCGCTGCTGAAACGGCTTGCGATCCCCGAACCCTACTGGAACTGGATCGCCGATTCCTGGCGCAGCGCCGCCCCGCATGTTTACGGCCGCATGGATCTCGCCTACGACGGCGCGGGCCCGGCGAAGCTCTACGAGTTCAACTACGACACGCCGACCTCGCTCTACGAAGCGGCGTTCTTTCAGTGGCACTGGTTCGAAGAACAGCGCAAGCGCGGCGTGTTGCCGGCGCACACCGACCAGTACAACCTGATCCAGGAAAATCTCATCGAGGCCTTCGGCGTCATCGCCAAGCGCCTGCCGCGACCGTTCTATTTTTCCGCCGTGCGCGAATCGGTCGAAGACCAAGCCACGATCACCTATCTGCGCGATTGCGCCGAGCAGGCCGGCATCGCGACGAACTCGATCGCGGTCGAAGACATCGGCTTGTCCGAAGACGGGCGCTTCACCGACACCGACGACTATGTGATCGGCACGCTGTTCAAACTCTATCCGCTCGAATTCATGTTCGCTGAAGAATTCGGCAAGGCGTTGCCGACCTCGGGCATCCATCTGATCGAGCCGCCGTGGAAGGCGATCCTGTCGAACAAGGGCATCCTGCCTTTGCTCTGGCAGCGTCACGAGGGCCATCCGAATTTGTTGCCGGCATTCTTCGAGGACGAGGCCCCCGCGCCGCTGTCCGCCGGCTGGGTGCGCAAGCCGTACTTCTCGCGCGAAGGCGCGAACATCGAATTGCATCTCGCCGACGGTTCTGTCGATGCAAGCGAAGGTCCGTACGACGATGCGCCGACGATCCGCCAGGCCGTGCACCCGCTGCCGCACTTTTCCGGCGGTTATCCGCTGATCGGCAGTTGGGTCGTGGCCGATCGGCCGTCGGGCATCGGCATCCGCGAGGACGCGACGCTGATCACGCGCGACACCGCGCGCTTCGTTCCGCACATCATCGAATGAATGCGGAGCGGGCCTTGCGCCCGCTCCGTTCTATGCAAGAGCAAGCGGATTTCAACGTCCGCCGCCGCGGCCGTCGCGATGCTCGCCGCCGTGGTGGAAGCCGCCGGGTCCGCCCGGGCCGCCGGGACCACCGCAACGCGGCAGGGCATTGGCGTTGGCCAGCGCGAGGTGATCGGCGCCGAGTTGCGCTTCGGCCGCCTGCAGCGCCGCCGCGTCGGTGGTGATCTTGGTCTGGTCGGCGCTGAGATTGCCGCTGTTGCCCGCGGTCACATCGGCCTTGAGCTGGACGAAGTCGTCCTGCAACTGAGTGTGCGCGTTCTTCAGCGTGGTTTCGTCCGCAGAGAGATACGCCTGGATCGCCGTGTGCAGGGCCTGTTCGGCGGTGCGCAGCGTGGCGCGGTCGGCTTCGAGTGTCGTCTGCGACGAGGAGACGGCGCTGGCGTTGCCGAGCGTGACATTGATCCGATGCTGCAGTTCGTCCGCCTGCACCTGGGTACAGGCAGCCTGGGCGGTGGTGGCCGCGGTCGTTACCGCTGCGGGCACGGCGGCCGCCGTTGCGGTCTGTGCGGAAGTTTGTCCGACCATGACGACGGACAGCGCGATCGGCAGGGAGAGCAGTTTTGTTTTCATAATATGAACCTCGGGAATGGGGAGGAAGTCGTCGCGCCGAGGCGTCGGCAAGGTCGACAGCGAGGTGCTGCCGGACCGGCGCGAGCTCGCCGGTCCGCCTCTCGATCGGCCGGTGCCTGATTACCGCATCGGCGCGACGATTGCCTTGCGACTCCGGGACGGCGGTGGTGTCGTTCGGCGCAGTCAGACTAGCGATTTCGCGGCCGCAATGCCGTTAGCATCGCCTGAATTCACGAAGAATCCACATTTATACTTCGTCCAGTTTCATTGCCGATTTGCGTGCGCCTCGATGGCGGCGCACGACGGGCGCGCATGCGGACTATGCCGATTCGTCGAACAGTTCGGCCTGCGGCGGCAACTCGTGTTCGTCGCGGAAATTGGCGAGGCCCACGCCGACCAGGCGGTAGCGCGTGCGCGGCGGCAGATCGACGCGTTCGCGCAGGCCGACCGCGAGTGCGACGAAGGCCTCTTCAGTTTGCGGCGGCGCGGGCGGAGTATGGCTGCGCGTGATGATGTGGAAATCCGCGGTCTTCAGTTTCAGCACGACGGTGCGACCGACGCGATCGGTCTTGCGCGTCGCCGTCCAGGTTCTTGCCGCGAGTTCGCGGATCATCGGTTCGATTTCGCTGAGCAGCACGTCGTGGGCGAACGTGTCTTCGCTCGAGATCGAATGCACGCTCTGGTCGGGATTCACGCGGCGCTCGTCGATGCCGAGACTCAGTTCGCGCAGGCGCACGCCGTAGCGGCCGAAGCGGCGTTCGAGTTCGCGCAGGTCGAACGCGCGCAAGTCGGCGCAGGTGTGCACGCCGAGCGATTCGAGTTTCGCGTTCATCACTTTGCCGACGCCCGGAATCTTGCCGACGTCGAGCGGCGCGAGAAACGCTTCGGCCTGTTCCGGCTTGATCACGAACAGGCCGTTCGGCTTGCGCCAGTCGGAGGCGATCTTGGCGAGAAACTTGTTCGGCGCGACGCCGGCCGAGGCGGTCAATTGCGTCGTCTCGAAAATCTCCGCGCGAATCGCCTTGGCGATCGCGGTCGCGGAAGAAAAATCCGTTTTCGGTTCGGTCACGTCGAGATACGCCTCGTCGAGCGACAGCGGTTCGACGAGGTCGGTGTGCTTGAAGAAAATCTCGCGCACCTGCTTGGAGACGGAGCGGTAGCGGCTGAAATCGGGTGGCACGAAGATCGCGTGCGGGCACAGCCGCGCCGCACGCAGCGCCGGCATCGCCGAGCGCACGCCGAACTTGCGCGCCTCGTACGATGCGGCGCAGACCACCGAACGCGCGCCGCGCCAGGCGACGACGACCGGCTTGCCGCGCAGGCTTGCGTCGTCGCGCTGTTCGACCGAGGCATAGAACGCGTCCATGTCGATGTGGACGATTTTTCTCACGCGCCTATTTTGCGCGAGGACGCATACCGCTGAACACGGGCGCAGCGCGGCGGCGAAGATCGAACGGCGGCATCGCGTCGCCGTGCGCGATCTCGTCCGAGTCCGCATCTGCCTTGCACCTGCAATCGCTCTGACACAGAGCCTGCCTACGATTCGCCCGATGGTGCGGCGCGGCATGCCGGATTTGCCGCGCGCCTTCGTAACGGCTACGCCAAGAGGAATCTTCCATGTTGAAAACGAATTCATCGCGCGCGAGCGCGCGAGGTCAGCGAGTGTGCGTGTTGTCGGCGGCCGTGTTCTGCGCGCTCGTCGCGATGCAGGCCGGCGCTGCCGAAACGGCGGCCGCCCCTGCCGATGCGGCGGACGTCGCCGCGGCCTCAGCCGACGGCGCGAACCAGCTCGATTCGGTCGTCGTCAGCGCTAAAAACTCGACGCGCTCGGCCGTGTCGTTGAGCGGCGCCGAGATCCAGAAAATCCAGCCCGGTGCGAGCCCGCTCAAGGCGATCCAGACGCTGCCTGGCGTGCTCTATCAGACCGCCGATCCGTGGGGCAACAACGAGCAGAACACGCTGCTGTTCATTCACGGCTTCTCGACCCAGCAGCTCGGCTACACGCTCGACGGCGTGCCGCTCGGCGACCAGCAGTACGGCAACTACAACGGCCTGTCGCCGCAGCGCGCGGTGATCAGCGAGAACGTGTCGGCGGTGACCCTGGCCTCGGGCGCGGGCGACTTGTCGACCGCTTCGACCTCGAACCTCGGCGGCACGGTGGCGACGTTCTCGTCCGATCCGCTGAAGAAGATGGGCGGCCAGATCAACCAGACCTTCGGCAGCAACGCGACCACGCGCACCTTCCTGCGCTACGACACGGGCGAATTCGCCGGCGGCAATTCAGCTTACGCGTCGATCATGCACCAGGACCAGCGCGCCTGGGACTTCGCCGGCCATCAGCGCGGCTGGCAGGCCAACGGCAAGTTCGTCCACGACGACGAGAACGGCAAGCTCACCGTCTACGTCGCCTATTCGGACAAGATCGAGCCGAACGAAGACAGCATCTACCGTTCGGCGACCGGTGCCGGCGAAGGCACGCCGCGGCCCTACAACCGCCCGTTCATGTATCCGGACTTTCAGCGTGCGCTCGCCTACCTGGGCGCGAACGGCGCCCCGCCCGCGTCAGCCGGCAACAACTATCTCAACTACTACAGCGACGCGCAGCGCACCGACTATTTGAGCTACGCCAAGTACGAGTGGCGCTTGAACGACGCGATGACCTGGACCAATCAGGTCTACTATCACCACGACGACGGCGTCGGCGTCGTCGCGGGCCCGATCCAGGTCGCCGGCCTGCCCAAGCTGTTCGGCGCGTATTTCCCGGGGCAGGATCTGAAAACCGTGTTCGGCGGCTCCGGCTATGCGACGCGCACGACCGAATATGACATCAATCGCCGCGGCTGGCTGACGAGTTTCGACTGGCAGTTCGGCGATCACCAGATCGACGCGGGTCTTTGGTACGAGATGAACCGTTCCTCGACCAACCGCCGCTGGTACGCGCTCGACGTCAATCATCCGACCAGCCCGTATGAGCGCCCGGGCGACACGCTCAAGCCGCTGATCACGCAGTACAACAGCGAGATCAAGAACGAAGTCGTGCAGCCCTACCTGCAGGACCAATGGAAGCTTAGCGACAACATCCGCTTGCAGGCCGGGTTCAAGGCGAGCTATCAGTTCGCGCACGGCTGGGCGCCGATCTCACCGCTGCCGAATTCGACGGCGGGTTTCCTCGAATTGCCGAGCGGACGCATCTACACGCGGCAGAAGTTCCTGCCGCAGATCGGTGCGCTGTGGGAGGTCACGCCCGAAGACCAGCTCTTCGTCAACGTGCAGAAGAACATGCGCCAGTTCATCACCTACGGCGCGGGCGGTCTGTCGCCGTGGAGTCTGGGCAGCCAGGATTTGTTCAACACGTTCAAGCAGAACATCGCGCCGGAAACGGCATGGGCCTACGAAGGCGGCTGGCGCTTCCAGCACGAGCTGGAGTTCGGACCGATCAGCGGCATCGACGGCCAGGTCAGCGCGTACCACGTCGATTTCTCCAACCGCCTGTTGGCGGTGGGCGCCTCGGCGGGATTTACCACGATCAACCCGGGCGCGGTGATCATCAACAACGTCGGCAGCGTGACCACCGACGGCATCGATCTCTCGGCGACCTTTCACTTCGGCGAGCACTTCAGTTTTTACGATGCGCTGTCCTACAACCGCTCCAAGTACGACGACGATTACGTGGGCGGATTCACCAAGGACCCGGTCACCGGTCAGAACGTGCCGAGCATCGTGCATACCTCGGGCAAGAGCGTGCCGGCGAGCCCGAACTGGCTCAACAAATTCGTTTTCAGCACGAACTTCGGCGGCTTCAGCGCGCAACTCAGCGGCGACTACGTCGGCAAGCGCTACGCGACGTACACGAACGACCTCTCGGTGCCGAGCTACTTCCTGCTCGGCCTGCAGGCGAGCTACGCGCTGCCGAACGATTGGAACTGGGTGCACGACGCCAAGGTCAGCCTCAACGTGAGCAATCTGGCCGACCGCAAGGGCGTGTACGAGGTCATCGTCGGCGCGCCGTCCGCCACGTACAACACCTATCCGATTCCTCCGCGCCAGTTCTTCGTGACGTTCTCGGCGAAGCTGTAGGCCGAAATCGCCGGCCGTGCCCGCCATGCGGGAACGGCCGGGGTTCCGTTCGCCCGTTCCTCCCGTAGAATCGGATCCTGAGCTATCTCCGCTCTGTTTTCGGATTCCATGGGAGGAACGCGATGAAATACGCCCTGCTCTTGTTGCCGATCCTGGCAGCCTGTTCCACGCCGGCGCCGAAACCGGCCGCCATCGCCGCGCCGGTCGACAGCGCCACGCTGTCGGCCTATCACTGGCTGCTGCACGACGCGAACGATGCCAAGGGCGCGCGCATCGACGCGCTGTTCGCACGGCCGAAGCTGCCGCTGCAACTCGATTTCCGCGGCGGACGGCTCGGCGTGTCGAATGCCTGCAACCGTCTCGGCGGCGGCTATCGCATCGACAACGGCCGGCTCGAAGTCGCGCGCATGGCGCAGACCTTGATGGCCTGTGCCGATCCCGCGTTGACCAAGCTCGACGATGAGATCGGCCGACGCCTGCAGGCCAAGCCGCGCATCGACATCCGCACGGCGAGCGACGGTTTCCGCCTGCGCCTGGTGACCGATTCGGGCGACACGCTCGACTTCGTCGGCGAACCGACCGCCGAGACGCGCTACGGCGGCGAAGGCGAAACCTTGTTCCTCGAAGTCGACGCACAGACTCAGCCGTGCTCGCATCCGCTGATCCCGAACAAGCTCTGTCTACGCGTGCGCGAGCGCCGCTACGACGCCAACGGCCTCGCCGTCGGAACCCCGGGCGAGTGGCAGTCGCTGTATCAGGATATCGAGGGCTACACACACGAGGCGGGCACGCGCAACGTGCTGCGCGTCAAACGCTTCGCGATCAAGAACGCGCCGGCAGACGCGCCGTCGCAGATCTACGTACTCGACATGGTGGTCGAGTCGGAGATCGTCAAACCCTGAAGCGAGACAGGGCCGCGAGCGCTTGCGGTCGAATCCGCGGCGCTCGCATGAGTCGCGCTTCTTCGATTGGGCGACGCACGGCAAACTGAGAAAAGCCGACGATTGAAACGTGGAGAACACGGAGAAGAGCTTGCACATCGATTGTGTTTTCTCTCCGTGTGCTCTGCGTTCTCCATGCTTGAGGCTTTGTTCTGCTCTTGTCTTGCCAAAGCCTCGAACAAGCAGCGCTTAAACCCCTACTCCATCTGGCCGCATCGAACCCGGACTTTCGTTCAAGCAGGGGTTGCGATGTTCGCGATGCGATGGGAGAAGGCGGCGGGATGGCTGGCTGTGATACTGGCCGCGACCGCGGCATGCGCGGCACCGGCCGCGAGCCCGGTGATTTCTTCGGATATCGACCGGTTCTGGCAGGCCTATGATCAAGTCCGCGCGGAGCAAGAACCGTCGCGCCAGCGCGAACTGCTGCAGAAAACGTTTCTCGATCCGGGCACCGAAGGCCTCAAGGCTTTCATGCAGGCCAAGGGTTACGATGCCGGCTGCTACGTTGACGCGATCCGCAACTATCCGAAGTTCTGGGCATCAATGCGCGCGAAAACCTTTGCGCTGAAGCGGCGCGGCGCAGAGTTCGAGCCGGCGATCGCCAAATTCCGCGAACTGTATCCGCCGCTGCGCCCGGCCAAGATCTACTTCACCGTCGGCTGTCTGCGTTCGAGCGGAACGACGCTCGACGACAAGGTATTGATCGGTGCCGAGCTGGCCGCAGGCGATGAAACCGTCGATCTCTCCGAGCTGCCGGACAAGCTGCGCCGGCGCCTCGGGGTGTACTTTCACGGCCGTCCGGCCGATCAGCTCGTCCTGCTCAACGTGCACGAATACGTGCACACGCAGGAGCACGGCCCCGGCACGAGCCTGCTCGCCCAGGTGATGTACGAAGGCGCCGCGGATTTCGTCGCCGAGCGCGTAACCGGACGCACGCCGCCGCTGCCGTACATGCAATACGGCCGCGAGCACGAAGCCGAACTGAGGCGCGACTTCCTCGCCGAGAAGGACAATCCTTCGTGGAGCGGTTGGCTGTACAACGCGCCCGACAATCGCTATGGCGTCGGCGATCTCGGCTATTACGTCGGCTACACGATCATGCGCGACTACCACGCGCGCGCCGCCGACAAGACCCAGGCGCTGCGCGAGATTATCGAACTCGACTACCGCGATGCCGCGGCCGTGCGGCGCTTCGCGACAGCGGCAGGGATTCCTTGAGCGACAGCCGGAACGGCGTGCGGAAGACGCGCCGTTCCGGCGACAACTAGGATTTCAGCGTCGCCTTCAGCTTCGCCGCGGCCTCGGGAAACCACGGGCCGTTCGCCTGCAGCGCCTCGGCGACGACCTTCTCCGCGTCGGCGCGGCGGTTGAGCGCGATCAAGGCTTTTGCGCGCAGCCCGGCAACGCCGAGGCGGTTGACGCCGAATGCTTTCTCCGACGCCTGTTCGAGATACGGCAGGGCCTCCGCTGCCTTGCCGCGCTCGAGCAGGCTGCGGCCGTAGCGGTACGGATAGACATAATCGTCGGGATAAGCGGCGATCAGTTTCGGCATCAGCGCGTCGACGTCGCCGATGCGGTTCGCCCGCGACAGATAGACGCGCAGATTGTCGGCAGCGTTGCGGTCGCGCTTGAGATCGAGATGTGCGGCGCCGCCGAGCGCGTTCTCTGCGGCGGCGATGCCGCGTTCGAGCACGGCTTTCTCCGCGGCGCCGTCGCCGATCGCCTGGTCGAGATCGGCCGCGGCGAACACCGCGCTGCGCTGGTCGGCACAGGTCGGCGCAGGCACGAAGACCTGGCGGTCGAGCAGCGTGTTGAGCGCGGGACGCTGCGCCGACAGCAGGGTCTTGCGCTCCGCCTCGGGCAGTTTTTCGCTGCAGGAATTGAGTGTGTCGACCACGTAGTAGCGATCGCAGCCCGGATCGCCCGCGAGCACTTTCTGCGCGGCGGCGATGCATTGCGCCGCGTTCTTGTCCTTCGCCGCCTTCTCCATCTGCAGGCGCGCGACCCAGGTTGCCGGCTTCGCTTCGCCTTCGGCTTTCTTCTGCAATGCAGCCGGCAAGCTCGCATACCAAGTCAAGCCGTCGCCGACCTGGCCGCGCGCGTAATAGCTCGACAACGCGTCGGCGAGCGCCGTGGTCGAACCCTTGGCCGCTTCGGCCTTGAGCGTGTCGAGTGCATCGCCGCCGCCGAGAATTTTGTTCAGTGCGGGATAGAACTTCTCGCGCGGCTGCTCGGCAAGGATGCGGCCCTGCTCGGCGCCGTCGGCGTCGAGCACAACGTAGCTCGGCAGTGCCTTGACCTTGAGCTTCTCCATCCACGCCGCACCGTCGGGCGAGTCGGCGTCGGTCTCGACGAAGACGAAGCGCTTCTCGGCCGCTTGCCATTCCTTGCCGGTCAGCACATGCGAAGCCATGAAATAGCACGAGTAGCACCACTGCGCCTGGAAGTCGATGAACACCGGCAGGTGCTGTTCCTTGGCAAGCTTGAGCGCGGCGTCGATCGTCGGCGGATTCTCGTGCGCCGAGGCGACGGCGGATGCGGCGAGCAGGGCCAGCGGTGCGACGCGCAGCGCGATCTTGAACTTCATGCGAATACTCCCGGTGCGTAGCGAAAGCGGGATTGTAGGGCGGTCGCAGTTAAATGCGTCCGCCATTGGTCATTTCCTACATGACGCCGGGTTGTTTGCACATGGCGACACGGAACGGCGCGGCGCACGATGCGAGCCACGAAAGGGAGGGGAACATGATCGATCTGCATCGCGATCCGCGGCCGCTGCGCTGGTACGAATGGCTGGCGATACTTCTGCTCGCCGGCTACGCGGCCGGCGCACGCGCCGGTTCGGTCTATCAATGCGTCGATGCACACGGAGCGGCGACGTTCCAGGATCGGCCGTGCGCGGCAGGCGCCGATCAGTCGCTCGTCGCCCTGGCGCCTGCGCCGAGTCCCGCCGCGTCGCCGAAATACGCGGTCGAAAACAAATCCGCAGCGCGCCGCACGCAAGGCAAGACGACGGTGCCTCGCGCCGCGCCGGCCGCGAACTCCTACGAATGCCGCACGGCCGACGGCCAGGTGTTCTATCGGCATAGCGCTTGCCCGCACTCGGTTCCCGCCGCGGCCAAGCCGGGCGCGAAACGCGCACGCGAGGCGGCTCCGAAGACAGTCGCGGTCACTTCCACGCGCATCTCGCGCGAGGACGCCTGCTACCAGCTGCGCCGCGCCGGCGCGGCCGGGCGCAAAGGCCGCGACCACGATCAGGACGCATCGAGCTACGACAAGAATCTCGGCCGCGATCCGTGCCGCTGACGCGGCCGGCGTAAGGAAAACGCGCGTACTCCGGTCGAAACTGCGAGCTGCCGTCGGCAGCGCTTCGACAGGGGGATTCCGAATGATACGCAGCAATACACTCGCCGCCGCGATCTTGCTCGGCGCCGCGCCGCTCGGCGCATTCGCCGCGCCCGCGCAGCGCATCGAAACCATCACCGCGCAGGTGCATGCAGAAATGGCGCGCGCAGCGGACCGCCTGCCCGGCGCACGCTCGCATTTCCAGCACGTGATCAACTGCTTGGTCAGCCCCGAAAGCAGGTCTTTCGACGCGCGCGCGGACAATCCCTGCGCCGGCATGGGCTCGGGCGGCGGCGCGCTGCACGACGAAGCGCAGACGCCGGCGCAGAAGCAGCAACTGCAGCATGCGTTCGACCTCGCCACGCGCGGCCTGCGCAGCGCCTCGCTCGAAACGGCGCATGTCTACGCGGAATGGCTGTCCGAAGTGCTCAAGCGCGAAAATCCATAAACACGCCGCCGTGCCGATTCGGCACGCGCAGGCAAATCGGGTATCGTTGCCGCATCGTTCGGCAACGAGGTTCGTCATGGTGCTGCGGCCGCTTTTCAAGATCGTTCCCTTGAGCGCGATGCTCGTCGCGGCGTGTTCGTCGGGGTCGAATCCGCCGTCAGCGCCCACGTCGGCCCCGGCCGCACAGGATGCCGCCGCCGCGGCGAAGGCGAATGCGGACGCGCAGGCCGACAAGGGCCTGAAGCTTTACGACCAGATGCGCAGCAGCGGCAGCCTCGACATCGCCGCGCAGATCGGCGCGGAAACCGTGGCGAAATATCCCGACAGCGCGGCCGCGGCGAAGATCAAGGAGACGCTCGCCGACGTCACCACGAAGGCGAAAGAAGAAGGCGAAGCGCGCCGCCTCGCGAGGCTGTGGGCGTACACGGTCACGCCGGTCAAGGGCGGCACGCAGTACGCCGGTTCAATCGAGAACAACCCGCCGCTGTCGCCGCCGGCCGCAACAGGCAAGGACGCCAAGCGTGTGCACCTGATCCTGCGCCAGCATCCCGAGTGGGGGCAGACGGTTTACCTGATCCTCGACAACGAGAAGTTCAACTGCAAGTCCGGCTGCAAGACCTTGCCGGTCAGCTTCGACGGCGAGCCGGCGAAGCCGTGGAAGGCGACGATCCCGCCGACCGGCGAACCCGCGCTGTTCATCGACGAAGACAAAGCCTTTATCGCGCGCGTGCTGAAGACGAAGAAGGTGGCGATCGACGTCGTGCTTGCCGACGAGGGCAAGAAGACCCTGGTGTTCGAGACGGGCGGCCTCGACATGTCGCATCTACCGAATACGACCAAGAAAAAATAGTTCGGGGAGGCGGCTATGACACGCAAGATCGGCGCCGTCAGCCTCGTCGTGCGCGACTACGACGAGGCGATCGCATGGTACGTCCGTTGCCTCGACTTCGCAGTGCTGGCCGACACCGACCTCGGTGGCGGCAAGCGCTGGGTACTCGTGGCGCCCGCGCGTGACGCGGCGACGCCGCTGTTGCTTGCCCAGGCTTCGGGGCCCGAGCAGACGGCGCGCGTCGGCGAGCAGACCGGCGGCCGCGTTTTCCTGTTCCTGCACACCGACGACTTCGCGCGCGACCACGCGCGCATGCTTACCGCAGGCGTGAAGTTCCACGAGGCGCCGCGGTATGAGGCCTATGGCACGGTCGCCGTGTTCGAGGATTTGTATGGAAATAAGTGGGATTTGTTGCAGATGAAATAGAGGGCTGAGCAGCACTTTCATTCCGGCGGTTTTCAACAGCCGAAGGGCTGGTCAAGCCTGAATCCAGCGACTTTGCCTCGCACAAGAGAGCTGAAGGTACTGGATTCCGGCGTTCGCCGGAATGACGAGCAAAGAAGAGCGCGAGAAAAGAAGAACGAAAGTCCGCCACGTCACACCGCAAGCCAACGAGCCTCAAAATCTAGGCGGCCGAACTGCCTCTCGTGCAGGGTAAAACGGGCGAAGAAGGCGCCGCGCAATAAATAGTCGTACTCTCCGGTCTATCGTCCTTGCCTTTCCTCCGGAGACAGTCATGAAAATCGTATTGCGCTTTGCCGCCCTGATCGCCGCCGCGGCGTTCGCGTTCCAAGTCCACGCCCAGGACGCCGCCGCGCCGGCCGTCGGCGCCGCGGCACCGACGTTCAAGCTGCAGGACCAGAAGGGCGACTGGCGCGCGCTGGATCAATACAAGGGTAAGTGGGTCGTTCTGTACTTTTATCCGAAGGACGACACGCCGGGCTGCACGACCGAAGTCTGCACGTTCCGCGACGACGTACTAAAACTGCGCAAGGCCGGCGCCGAAGTGCTCGGCGTCAGCCTCGATGACGTGAAATCGCATGCGGCGTTCGCCGAGAAGTACCACGTGCCGTTCCCGCTGCTGTCCGACAACACGCAGGCGACCGCGAAAGCCTACGGCGTGCTGAGCAAGCATCCGGTGATCGGCGCCTATGCCAAGCGCGAGACGTTTTTGATCGACCCGGAAGGCAAGGTCGCCAAGCATTACGTGGGCGTCGATCCGAAAGAGAATTCGGGTCAGGTGCTGGCCGATCTGGCCTCGCTCAAGAAAGAATCCTGAGGATTTCCGCCAAATCCGGTGCGGTAACCGCGCAAGCCCTGTTGACGCGGCTTCCGCACCGGATCGCGAGGGCCGCTTCGGCCCAGGTCGAGATGATCAGGCCGCCTTCGCCTTGTTTTTCGCGCCGTGCAGCGCCTGCTCGTAGTGGTGGATTTCCTGCTCGGCCTTGTCCTTCTGCCAGCCGTAACGTTCCTGTAGCCGCCCGATCAGATATTCGCGATTGCCGTCGAAGCGCGCGAGATCGTCGTCGGTGAGTTTGCCCCACTGCGATTTCAACGAACCTTTGATCTGCTGCCACTTGCCCTGGATGATGTCTTGATTCATGGTGGTTTCCTGGAGAGGGAAGAAGCGCCGCGCTCTCTGACCGCTGCGGCACGCGAACAAGCCTACGCCGCGGAAGTGAAAACGCGATTAGATCGAAGTTAACTGTCGGTTATCGCGTTCGCGCGTTGGTGTTGGGTTCATGTAAATGAAGCCTGTATGCTGCATTTGATAAAAAGATAAAACTATACTTTTATTGTCGCCTAAGCGCATGAGCCCGGACGCGTCGCACCATGTGAAGAGTTTTCCGCCCCAGGTCGGCGAGGACTGCCGCGTGCTTGTGCTCGGCACCGTACCGTCGCTGCGTTCGCTCGAACTGCAGCAGTCGTACGCGCACAACCAGAATCTGTTCTGGACTTTCATGGGCGAGCTGTTCGACGCGGGCCGTGAATTGCCGTATGCGCAGCGCATCGCCCGCCTGCACGCGCGCGGTATCGGCATCTGGGACGTGTACGAACAGGTCGAACGGCCCGGCAGCCTCGACAGCAGCATCGTCAAGGCGAGCGAAGTGCCGAACGCGATTCCGCAACTGCTCGTGCGCTATCCGACGATCCGCGCGATCGCGCTCAACGGCGGCAAGGCGGCCGAAGGGTTCCGCCGGCATATCGAACCGCAACTGCAGCCTGCGTTACGCGAGCGCGTTGACGTGCTCGCGCTGCCCTCGACGAGCCCGGCGAATGCGTCCGTCTCGCGCGCAGCCAAGTTCGAGCGCTGGAGCGTGCTGCGGCGCTACGCCAAAAGCGGCTGAGCGTTAGGGAAAATCCAACAAGCGGTGGGCGACACTCCGCGCCGCCGGATTCCACTAGCCGAGGTCGCTGCATGCGCACGTTCCCCACACTGTTCTGTCTGGCGAGCTTGCTCGCAGCCGTTTCCACCGTGCATGCGGGGCCGCCGGCGAAGGCGGCGACGCCTGCGTACAGTTTGCTCAAGAAATACGACGTCGGCGGGCTCGGCGGCTGGGACTATCTTCTCGCCGATGCGAAGTCGGGGCATCTGTTCGTCAGCCGCGGCGACCGCGCCCTCGTGGTCAACATGGCCGACGGCACGCTTGCTGCGACGATAGCGGGTACCGAAGGCATCCACGGTTTCGCCCTCGCGCCCGAACTCGGCCAAGGCTATACGAGCAACGGCCGCGCCGACAGCGTGACTGTGTTCGATCTCGCCACACTCAAGCCGGTCGGCACGATCGCCGTCGGTGGGCGCAATCCCGATGCGATCTTGTACGACCACGCATCGAAGCATCTGTTTACGTTCAATGGCCGCAGCAAGGACGTCAGCGTGATCGACCCGCAGACGCAGAAAGTTCTCGCCACGATCGCCGTCGGCGGCAAGCCCGAATTCGCCGCGAGCGACGAAAACGGCCGCGTTTATTTCAATATCGAGGACACGAGTGAACTCGGCGTGATCGATACGCGCAGCAATACGCTCGTGGCGAAATGGAAGCTCAAGGACTGCGAAGATCCGTCCGGTCTCGCGCTCGATGCCGCACATCGGCGCGTGTTTTCCGTCTGCCAGAACCGGCGCATGGTCGTGACCGACGCGGCTTCCGGCAAATTCGTCGCGAGCGTGGCGATCGGCAACGGCCCCGACGCGGCGGCCTACGATGCGGAGCGCGGCATCGTCTTCAGCTCGAATGGCGAAGACGGCTCGCTGACCGTGGTGAAGCAGATCGATGCGGATCATTACACCGTTGCGCAGACGCTGCCGACCGAGACCAGCGCGCGCACCCTGGCGCTCGATCCCGAAAGTCATCGTGTTTATCTCGCCGCGGCCAAGTTTGGCGCCAAGCCCGCGGCGACGCCCGAGCAACCGCATCCGCGCGCGCCGGTGCTCGAAGGCAGTTTCAAGATTCTCGTCGTCGGCGATTCTGCGGCGCAATAGCGCGCAGCACTTGTATCCATCAACGGAGACTCGAGCATGAAAGCGAAGATCACGGGCACCACGATGCCGGTGCTGGAAATCGGCCTCGAAGGCAACGACAAGATCGTCGCCGAACCGGGCGAGTTTTCCTGGATGACCGACGCCGTGCAGATGCGCACGACCGCGTTCACCGCCGGCGCGAAAGGCATCTGGGGCGCACTCGGCCGCGCGTTCTCGGGCGGCGGCGTGTTCATGACCGAATACTCCGCGCCCGGCGCGCAGGGCGTGATCGCCTTTGCCGCGAAAGTACCGGGCACGATTCAGCAGGTCGACGTGCGCGCGGGCGAATCGTATCTGATCCATCGTCACGGCTTTCTCTGCGCGACCGAGGGCGCGACGCTCGCGACCGGATTCCAGCGCTCGCTCGGCGCCGGCATCTTCGGCGGCAACGGCTTCGTCATGCAGAAACTCAGCGGCCCGTGCACGGCCTGGGTCGAACTCGGCGGCGAAGCGGTCATCTACGACCTCGCGCCCGGCGAAAGCATCAAGGTGCATCCGGGCCACGTCGGCATGATCGCCGGCACGGTCGGCTTCGACGTGACCTTGATGCGCGGATTTGCCAACGCGGTCTTCGGCGGCGACGGTCTTTTTATCGCGCGCCTGACCGGGCCGGGCAAGGTCTGGCTGCAGACCCTGACCGTACCGAACCTTGCGCATGCGCTCGCGCCCTATCTCGGCGGCGAGAGCGTGGCGGAGAATGTCGAAACCGGCGTGGCCGGCGGCATCGCCGGCGCGGTGCTGCGCGGCATGTTCAAGAACTGACGCGCAGTCGATCGATCACTGCATCGATCGGCTCCGTGCGGGTTACACCAAGCGCAAATCGGCGGTCTTGGTGTCGGGGAACACCTTGGCGAGCTGCGCCGGCGACAGTCCCCACATGCGCAGGTACATGCCGGCCAACAGGCTGCGGTAGTTGTTGAGCACCGGGTAGTCGCGGTTCTGCAGCAGGGTCGACTGCTGAACCTTGACCTGTTCGCCGGCGATGCGGCCGCCGTCGATGCCGCCGCCGAGCACCCAGTAGACCGAACCGTGGCCGTGGTCGGTGCCGTGGTTGCCGTTCTCGCGGAAGGTGCGGCCGAATTCGGAAACGACGACGACGACGGTGTTCTTCCACTCCGGGCCGAGTTCCTGGGCGAAGGCTTTGAGGCCGTTGCCGAGATTGGCGAGATTGTTCGCAAGCTGACCCTGCGCGCCGCCCTCGTTGACGTGGGTATCCCAGCCGCCGATGTCGAGGAAGCCGAGGCGGTACTGGTCGCGCATCAGTTTGGCGATGCGTTGCGCTTCAAGCGCGAAGCCCTGCGCATTGACGGCGCCGCGGTTGGCCTGGTTCATCTCGGTCTCGAATTCCTTGGCGACGTGCGCGCGCAGTTCGAGGCCGTCGTTGACCGCGGCTTGCAGGCGGTTGCCCTGGTACATCGAGGTGAGAATCGCGCTCTGGCGGTCGTCGTAGGCCGGTTTGCCGACGTACTTGAGCGAGATGTTCGGGATGTCGTTGGCACCGCGGAAGGTCAGCGGCAGCGCGTCGGTGAACGCGATCGGTGGCGCCTTGCCGCTCAGGGTGCCGGACAGCCTGGCCATAAAGCCCGAGTTGAAATCGACGTGGGCCTGAGTCGGCTCGCCGCGTTCGATATTGTCCTGCGTCTCGAAGTGGCTGCGCGACATATCATCGGTGCCGGCGAACGGCACGAAGGCGACCTGCCGGTTCTTGTACATCTCGCCGATCGAGTCGCGCAGCGCCGGCGCGAGTGCCCATTCGCTGTCGAGCGCGAGTGCGCCCGTGCCGGATTTCGCATCAGGTCGCGGCACGGCGATGTTCGGCCGCGACTGGTAATAGAAGTCGCTCGAGTACGGCACGAGCATGTTCGCGCAGTCGTAGCCGCCGCGCAGGAACACGAGCAAGAAGCGCGGCGAAGACGGCGGCGCGGCGAACACGCGCCCGGCTGCGGTCAGCGCGGGCAGGGCAGAGGCGGTGGCGGCAAGTTGGAGGAAGTGGCGGCGGTTCATAACGGTACCTCTTGGTTTTCTGTCATTCCAGCGAAAGCCGGAATCCAGCCTTTGCTCGAAAAATCACGAGAAGAAGAAACTGGATTCCCGTTTTCGCTGGAATGACGAGCACGAGAAATCACCGAGTATTGAATTCGGGGGACGAAAGCAGGAACGCATTCCACTCCTGCTGTGAAGCCGACTTGTCTAGCGCGGCGAGCGTGGTCTTCGACAGATACGGCTGGATGCCGTCGTAGTAGAGCTTCGACGAAAGCTGCGGGAAACCGACATCGGCGCTCTTGGTGCCGTCGGCCGCATCGAACAGGCCGGCATTGCCGTTGCCGATGATGCGTGCGATCTCGAAGCGCCGGCTCATCTGGCCCGAACTGGCCCAGGCGTTCTCGGTCAGTGCGTAGCCGTCCGGCGTCGAGTGGCCGAACATCGACTGGCCCTGGTTGTTGAGCCAGGTGACGATCGGGTGCATGTTGGTAATCGTCTTGCCGTCGTAGGCAAGGCGCACCGACGACACGACGTAGTGCATCGGGTCCTTGAACTTCCTGCCGAGCGAGGCGGCGAATTCGTCGGACTCGAACATCGTCCTGAGCACGTCGGCGATATCACCGTCGCTGTGCTGGAACGTGCGCGCCATCTTCTCGATCAGCTTCGGCGGCGGATCGTCGGAAACGAAATAGGTGGCGAGCTTGCGCGAAACGAACTGCGCGCACGCGGGCTGCTTCACGAGCAGGTCGACCGCGCGTTCGACTTCGTCGAAGCCGCCGCCCTTGATCTTCTGCCCGAGCAGGACGCGGTCGCCGAAATCGTGGCGTTCGGGATTGAACGTGAACAAGCCCTCGCGCACGAGGTAGTGGCGCAGCGCGGGGCGCACTTTCGGATCGTCGTGGTTCGGGTCGATGCCGACGCCGGTCAGGATCTTTGCGAGTTCCTGCACGTCGCCCTGCGTATAACCCGAGCCGACGCCGAGCGTGTGCAGCTCCATCAGTTCGCGCGCGTAATTCTCGTTGACGTGGTTCGCGCCGTTCTGCGCGTTGTCGAGATACTGCAGCATCGCCGGTGACTTGAGCGTCGCCATGACAAGGTCGCGGAAGTGGCCGAGCGCGTACGGGCGGATCGAGTGATCGACATAGTCGCCGGCGAGGAAGCGCACATAGCCCTTCTGCGAAAACACGCTGAAATGGTTGAGCCAGAACCAGACGAGTTGTTCCTTGAGCTGGTCGGGCGAGTAGATCGCGCGCAGCAGCTCTCTGCGGGTGGCCTCGTAGGCCATCTTGTTGCCCATATCGTTGCGATCTTTGCGCGCGGTCTTCTTCAATTCTTCATCGCCGAGCGCGTTGATGCGCTTCTGCTCGGCGATCTCGTCGACGACGAGTTTCGCGGCGGAGTCGTGGGCGATGTCGAGCTGGTCGACCTGCGCCTTCACCGGCGCGGGCAGGGCATCGTTCTTGCCGGCGAGCTGCTCTTCGAGAAAACGCCGCTTGCCGAGTTCGCGGAAGCGCGCGACGGTCGTGCTGTCGAGGCCGTAGGTGACGCGGTCGAGCCAGAGCGCGTCTTCGCGGCTCAGGGTCGCGGCGGGGCCGCTGGCCTGCGCGGCGCCGCTGCCGGCGGCGAGCAGCACTGCGAGGTGAAGAATTCGTGATCGTTTCATATCCGTGCGGATCGGCGGGGGTGTGGTACCGCCATTTAACGGACGAGTTGCCGATCGGATGACAACGCACGCTTGCGCTTTTGCCGTTCGGCATCGCTTCATATTCGCTGTCAACGCGGCACGGCGAGGGCCGTTTTTGCGGTCTGCGCGCAGTCTTCGTGCGCCCAACCGAAAAGGGAGAATGAATATGCAACGTCAATTGATCGCCATCGCCGCCGCCGTGCTGTTTTCGCTCGGCGCGCACGCACAAAACGCCGCGACCGAAACCGCGCGCGACACCGACCAGCAGAAACGCATCGAGCAGGGCCTGCAGTCGGGCCAACTCTCGACCAGGGAAGCCGCGAGTCTGGAAAACCAGGAAAAGCGCGTCGATGCCACCGAGGCGCGCGACATGAAGAACGGGCCGCTGACCGCCGGCGAGAAAGCGCAGATCCAGCGCGAGCAGAACCATGTCAGCGCCGACATCTACAAGGACAAGCACAACGGCGTCACCGGCAATCCGAACTCCGTGTCCTCGCAGCGCATGCAGGCCGACGTGCAGCGCAACGTCAATCAGGAAGCGCGCATCAACCAGGGCATCCGCTCGGGCCAGTTGACCAATCGCGAAGCCGGCTCGCTCGAACGCGGCCAGGCGCACGTCGACCGTTCCGAGGCGCATGCCGGCGCCAATGGCCACGTCGGCGCAGGCGAGCAGGCGCGCATCCAGCGCAAGGAAAACCGCCAGAGCGCGCGCATTTACGACAAGAAGCACAACGACAAGGAACGCACGCCGTAATCGAGACAATCGCCCCGTCCGCCACGCGCCGGCGCGCGGCGGACGGGGCGATTTCGTCAAGCCGTCACAATTTTGTCGATAATCGTTGGGGTTCTGAACTGGGGAGACAACGATGACGACGATGCTGCGCGACCGTGCGCTCGTTCCGCTTTGCGCTGCGCTGTGCGGCATCCTCGGCGCCTGCGCCGCACCGTCGGCGACGACGAAACCTTCTGTCGCCGCGACGATCGACGTCGCCGCGGTGAAACATCCCGACGGCGAGACGCCGGCCTGGTGGTTCCGCGCCGGCGCGGCGGCGGCGGCTGCAAACCGCGCCGATCTGCCGGCGGCAAAAGCGAAAGCGAAGAACGTCATCGTCTTTCTCGGCGACGGCATGAGCACCGGCACGATCGCCGCGGCGCGCATTCTCGAAGGCCAGCGCAAAGGCGCCTCGGGCGAAGAGAACCGCCTGAGCTTCGAGACGTTCCCGTACACGGCGCTGTCGCGCACTTACACGACGGATTTCCAGACACCCGATTCGGCCGGCACGATGACCGCGATCATGACCGGCGTGAAGACGCGCTCGGGCGTGATCGGCGTCAACCAGATCGGCAAGCGCGGCGACTGCAAGGCCGCGCAAGGCAACGAAGCGGTGACCGCGCTCGAACTCGCTGCGCGCGCCGGCATGGCGACCGGCGCGGTGACGACGACGCGCATCACCCACGCGACGCCGGCGGCGACCTACGGCCATCTGCCCGAACGCGACTGGGAATACGACATGGCGATGCCCGACGACGCGCGCGAGCAGGGCTGCGTCGACTTCGCGCGCCAGCTCGTCGAGTTTCCGTTCGGCGGCGGCCTCAACGTCGCGCTCGGCGGCGGCCGCACCGAATTCATGCTCGCGCCGCAGCCCGATCCGCAGTACGACGGCCTGATCGGCAAGCGCCTCGACAAGCACGACCTGATCAAGCAGTGGCAGGCCAAGCCCGGTGCGGCCTACGTGTGGAATGCGCAGCAGCTCGCCGCGCTCGATCCGGCCAAGACCACGCACCTGCTCGGCCTGTTCAATCCCGAGCACATGCTGTACGAGTACGAACGCACCCAGGCCAAGCCCGCGGTCGAGCCGAGTCTCGCCGAGATGACGCGCGCCGCGATCGGCGTGCTGAAGAACAATCCGAACGGATTTTTCCTCATGGTCGAAGGCGGCCGCATCGATCACGGCCACCATGCCGGCAACGCGTATCGCGCGCTGACCGAAACGATTGCGTTCTCCGATGCGATCCGCGCGGCGGCCGAACTGACCTCGGCCGACGACACCTTGATCCTCGTCACCGCCGACCACTCGCACACGATGACATTTGCGGGCTACGCGAATCGCGGCAACCCGATTCTCGGCAAGCTGCGCGGATCGAGCGGCGAAGGCGCACCGTCGAAGGACCTCGCGCGCGACGCGACCGGCCGCGCGATCACGACGATCGGCTACGCCAACGGCCCGGGTTA
Source organism: Rudaea sp. 3F27F6 (assembly GCF_005503555.1). Lineage (GTDB taxonomy): Bacteria > Pseudomonadota > Gammaproteobacteria > Xanthomonadales > Rhodanobacteraceae > Rudaea. The sequence continues at coordinate 169,028 of NZ_SCNG01000004.1, read as the reverse complement.
TGCGGGCGCGAGCGACCGCGAGGCCGAAGGTCCGAAGACCTATCCGCACAATGCGACCGCATTCTTCCCGGCGAAGCACGGCCGGCCCGATCTCGATCACGTCGATACCGAAGCGCCGGACTACATGCAGGAAGCGGTCGTCCCTCTCGGCGCGGAAACGCACAGCGGCGAAGATGTCGCCGTGTTCGCGCGCGGCCCCGGCGCGGCGGCGGTGCGCGGCTCCCTCGAACAGAACGCGTTGTTCCATCTCGTCGCGCAGGCGAACGAGCCGATCCGCAAACAGCTCTGCGCGCTCGGCAGCTGCAATGCCGACGGCGTGCCGGTCGATGTGCCGGCGTACAAGAAGCTGCTCGATTCCATGCCGGCGAAGAAATAAGGCGTTTGCTTTGCGTCAGCGCGGGAAGCCGCGCTGCGGATATGCGCGGGCGGAATCGAAATGATCCCGTTTGAAATTCGCCGCAAGCGCAGGCCCGCGGCGGCGAAGTCGAAGGGCTAAGTGTTTTGACTTCGCTCGCTGTGCGAGCCGCACGCAGCGCGAACGGGTTGAAGTTCAAACTGGATCGCGAGCGAAAACTCGCCGCCGCTTAGCCGCGCTTGGCGATGCGCGCCTCCCCGCCATCGCGGGGAGGGCAACGCTTACTCCACCGTCACCTTCTTGCGGTTGTCGTTCGAGTTGCGATCGACGAGCTTGTTGTACGGATCGATGCCGGCCTCGTAGGGTTCGCCGTCGACGGTGAGCGTGATCGTGCTGTCGCCGTCCTTGATCTCGCGCTTTTCCAGGTACAGCACTTTCTGGTTTGCCTCCTTGCCGTCGGCCGCCTTGGCGAACACGCCGATGTCGATCGGCAGGTCGATCTTGCCGTCGCTTTCCTTGCCGATGCCGTCGGTATACTTTTTCTCGGCGTGCAGTTCGAGGGTCAGATCGTACTTGCCGTCGGCGCGTTTCTTTGCCGTTGCGCGGGTCACGCGGTTGTCGAAGAAGGTGATCTTGTTGAACAGATCGTCGATCAGGCCGGCCCACTCCGGGTCGGTGCCGGCGCGCAGGGTGTCGAGGAACTCGTACGACGTCGTGTACGGCGGCTGCTGGAACGCCTTGGCCTTGATGAACGCGGCGAGCGCGGCATTCAGCGTGTCTTCGCCGATGTAGTCCTTGAGCGCGTAGAGCACGACCGAGGCCTTGTTGTAGTGGATGTACTGCTGGTTCTCGTTGAGCGCGAGCGGGTTTTCCTTGACCCGCTCGGTCGCGCGCGTCGCGAGATAGCGGTCGAGCTCGTACTTGAGGAACTTGCGCATCTGGCCGGCGCCGTACTCGTGCTCCATGACCATGAGCGCGGAGTACTGGGCGAACGATTCCGACAGCATGGTCGCGCCCTGCACGTTGGCGCCGATCACCTGGTGCGCCCACCACTGGTGCGCGACTTCGTGCGCGGTGACATAGAACACGTAGTCGACCGCGTCTTTGTCGGACAGGTCGGCGATGAAGCCGATCGATTCGGAATACGGAATCGTGTTGGCGAAGCTCTGCGCGAAGGCCGCGTAGTTTGGGAACTCGAGGATGCGCACCTGGCGGAACTGGTACGGCGAGAAGTTCTTCGTGTAGTAATCGAGTGACTTCTTCACCGACTCGATCATGCGGTCGATGTTGTAGGCGTGCTGCGGGTCGTAATAGATCTCGATCGCGACGTCGTTCCAGCGATCCTTCTTCACCGCCCAGCGCGCCGACAGCCAGGAGAAGAAGTTGAGGATCTTCGTGTCCGACTTGTACTGGAAATAGCGGCGCTCGCGGCCGGCGGCGTCTTTTGCCGTCCATTCGCGCTGCAGATAGCCCGGTGCGAGCGCGATCTGGTCAGGCACGGTGGATACGGTGGTCTCGAAGTCGACCCAGTCGGCATCGCGAGAGATGTAGGTGTCGCCGCGCGCCTTCATGTCGTCGATCGGCGCCATGCGCGGCAGCTCGGGCAGGCCGTACTTGCGCCGGTCGTTGCGGTCGGACAACTGCCCGCGTTCGCGGTAGCCGAACTGCGGCAGCTCGCCGCTGTTGAAGAAGGTGCCGTTGTAGACGATCTGCTTCTCACCGCCGTCGACGGAAAAACCGTCCTGGCCGAGTTCGATTTCGAAATCGAAATCCATTGCGGCGCCGGGCGCCATCGGTGTGGCGAGTTTGTAGATTTCCAGCTCGTAGTCCTGGTCGCGCTTGACCACGCTGTGCGGCGCGAAGTCGAGCTTCTTCACCTTGTCCGTATGTTCGAAGTGAACGAACAGTTCGTCGATCGGCGCGGCGGTCTTGTTCTCCAGGCGGTAATGCCCGCGCACGATAACGCGCAGTTCGTCGGGATAAATGTCGACGTCGGCCTTGACCGCGGTGATGCGCGGCTGCGCGCGGTCCTTCCATGCGGCGCGATAGGTTTTTTCGTAGTTGGCGAGGCGCTCCTTGCCGGCGTCCTCGGAACGGTATGTGTTGAGGATGTTCGTGTTGTAGAAGATCCACGCGCCGAGTCCGATGAAGACGACGAGCAGTGCGGCTATGGCATACAACGGCCTGCCGCCGCGCAGCCGGGCGAACGCGCGCCGCGTGCGTTCGCCGAAGCTCGCGCCGGTGCCGCGCGGCCAGAACGCCGCGGCGACGACGAGCAGCGCCGCGGCGAGTGCGCCCCAGTAGGCGCGGAAGATCAGGTTCGGGGCGAGGAAATGGCCGTAGCCGTTCATGTCCGACAGCGGCAGCGGCGGGGCTTTGCCGAAGTTGTAGAGCGGATGGTTCCAGCCGAGCATCGGCAGGGCGAACTGGGCGACGAGGAAGGCGACAACGAGCAGATAACCGAAGAACTTGTTCTCGCTGATCGTCTGCAGGAACACGAACAGCGCCGCGGTCAGCACGAACGGCAGCGCCGCGAGTACGGCGATCTTGGCGTACAGGTCGAGCTGCAGGTGGGTGTAGCCGTGCGTCAGTTGCCAGCCGATGCAGAACACGACACAGACAATGACGAAGGCCGCGATCATGCCGACGAGGGCGACGAGCTTGGCCGCGAGCGGCACCCAGTTCGGTGCGGCGCAGGCGTCGCTGACTTCGGCGACGCGCAGCGTGCGCTCGCGCCAGATCAGCTCACCCGCGTAGACCGCGAGCACGAGGGTCAGGAACAGTCCCATGCCGCCGGCGAGCACGCGGCTCATGTTCGCGGTGACCGGCAGCACCTTGGTGCCGTATAACTCGCCGCCGAAGCTGAGCACAGTGAACATGACCAGCAGGCCGAGCACGAGCATGACGAGGAACGGCGCGCCGGCGAGCACGCTGCGCAGGTCGAACCAGGTCTGATGCAGGAACTGGCGCCACTGCGCGCCGAACGAACTCTGCAGGCGCACGGCGGGCAGTGCGATCGTGCCGCTCGGCGTGGATGTGCCGCTTGCCGGCGCTGCGCTTGCCGCGGCCTTGCGCCGGAACAGGCGCAGGCCTTCACGGTCGGCACGGAACAATCTGAAGGCGCCGAACAGCAGCGCTGCGCTGACTGCGAGCCAGAGCGCACGGTTGGCGAGCAGCCAGCCCGACAGCGGTGGCAGGCGCGAGTTGTTGTCGTTGGCCGACCAGTAGCGCGTGATCTCGTTGAGCGCGTTGCCACCGAACGGATCGAGCAGGGCGCCGACCCAGCGCGCATCGAGATTCGACGTCATGCTCTCGGCGACCGTATGCAGCACGATGAACGCGATCGCGCCGAGGTAGGTGTAGAGCATCGAGCGCGTCAGCGTCGCGAAGGCGAACATCAGGGCGGCGATGAACAGCAGATTCGGGATCACGAGGATGCCGAACGACCACAGGTACGCGGCGAACGAGGTCGGACCGAGCCGCGCCGGATCGAGCCACGGCATCGTGCTGCCGAGCCAGAGGCCGAGCGCGGCGACGACCATCACGCCGAACGCGGCGATGAAGCCGCCGCCGAAACGGCCGAGCAGGTAGTCGCGCTTCTTGATCGGCGTGGTGAAGAACAGTTCGGCCGTGTTCTGCTCGAAATCGCGCAGCGCGGCGCCGGCGATGAAGATCGTCACGAGCAGGATCGACAACAGGCTGAACGCGGCGAGCAGGTTGATCACGACCAGCGGCGCATTGCGGTGCACATTGCCGATGCCGCCGCCGAAGCTGACGTTGTCGGAGGCCATCGAACCGAAGGCGATTGCGCCGAACACGAGCGCGACGATCCAGAACAGCGGGCTGCGCAGGATCAGCCTGCGCTCGAACGCGAGGATTTTTCCTAACATGATGTGAGTCCCTTCAGGCCGCTTGCGCGACGGGAGCGGCGGCGCGGCGCAGCTCGCCGAAGTAGACGTCTTCGAGATTCGGCGGCACCGCGACGAAGCCGTCGCCGGGACTTGTGTCGGCAAGCACGTGCACGACCGGCTGGCCGGCGATCAGGCGCGACGACAGCACGTTCATGCGCTCGCGTACCTGGGCGAGTTCGTCTTTCGTCAGGGTCTTGCGCCACACGCGTCCGTCGAGTGAGCGGATCGCCTCGCGCGGCTCGCCGACCAGGCGTAGCTGGCCCTGCGCGATGATCGCCATGCGCGGGCACAGGTCGGTCACGTCGTCGACAATGTGGGTGGACAGGATCACGACGACTTGTTCGCCGACTTCGGCGAGCAGGTTGAGAAAGCGATTGCGCTCTTCCGGATCGAGGCCCGCGGTCGGCTCGTCGACGATGATCAGGCGCGGCTGGCCGATCAGTGCCTGGGCGATGCCGAAACGCTGGCGCATGCCGCCGGAAAACGTGCCGAGCTTGTAGTAGCGCTTCTCCCAGAGATTGACCTGACGCAGCAGGGCTTCGACGAGCCCCTTGCGTTCCTTCTTGTCGGTCACGCCCTTGAGCACGGCGAAATGATCGAGCATCACTTCGGCGGTGACTTTCGGATAGACGCCGAATTCCTGCGGCAGATAACCGAGCGTCTGCCGCGCGGCCTGTTTGTCGGCGAGCACGTCGAGTCCGTCGAGATGGATCGTGCCCGCATCGGGGTCCTGCAAGGTCGCGATCGTGCGCATCAGCGTCGACTTGCCCGCGCCGTTCGGGCCGAGCAGGCCGAACATGCCGTTCGGGATATCGAGGGTGATGTCCTTCAGCGCCTGCACGCCGTTGGCATAGGTTTTCGACAGGTTGCGGATCGCGAGCATGACGGGTCCTTGCGGCTGGGTTGGCGAGGCGGTCGAAACTGAGCGAGGGTAGTGCGCACCGAAAGCGCATGCCAATATCGAAAGTCACGAGGAAAATCGAATAGGCGTAATCGGCGGATCGGATTATGATGGAGAGGCGGCCTCGCCGCGCCCCGTTTCGCAGCAGATTCGAGGTTTGATCAGACCCGGCGCGACGCCTACGGCGGCCGACGCGCCTTTGAGGAGGGAGCATGGCCGAAGTCGTAGAAGCCAAGGTGCCGGATATCGGCGATTACACCAACGTGCCGGTGATCGAGATCCTGGTCAAACCGGGCGACACCGTAACGAAGGACCAAGGCTTGGTCACGCTCGAGTCGGACAAGGCGACGATGGAAGTGCCGTCGTCCGTGGCCGGCGTAGTGAAAGAAATCAAGGTCAAGCTCGGCGACGAGATTTCCGAAGGCCATGTGGTCGCGCTGATCGAAAGCGGCGCCGCCGCGCCGGCTCCGGCACCCGCCGCGGCCAAGGCCGCGCCGGCTCCCGCTCCTGCAGCCAAGGCCGAAGCGCCCGCCCCGGCGCCTGCGCCGGCCGCCTCGGGCGGTGGCGTGCAGGAAGCCAAGGTTCCCGACATCGGCGACTACAGCGGCGTGCCGGTCATCGAAGTGCTAGTAAAAGTCGGCGATACGGTGGCGAAAGACCAGGGTCTCGTTACTCTCGAATCGGACAAGGCGACGATGGAAGTACCGTCGTCGGTCGCCGGCGTGGTCAAGGAACTCAAGGTCAAGGTCGGCGATGAAGTCGCCGAAGGCCATGTCGTCGCATTGATCGAAGCGGCCGGTGCCGCGCCTGCGCCGGCTGCAGCTTCCGCAGCGTCCGCGGCGAAGGCCGCTGCGCCCGCGCCGTCCGCATCCGCTCCGGCGCCCGCACCTGCGGCGGCTCCGGTCGTCGCGGCCGGCAGCCCGAGTTCGCCGCCGATCAATTTCGGCGCCGACACGGTGATGCCCGACAAGGTGCCGTACGCGAGTCCCGCCGTGCGCCTGTTCGCGCGCGAGCTTGGCGTCGATCTGAGCAAGGTCTCCGGCAGCGAACGCAAGGGACGCATCTCCAAGGAAGACGTGCAGAAGTACGTCAAGGCCGCGCTCTCAGGCGCGACCGCGGCGCCGAAGGCTGCGGCCGGCGGTGGCGTCGGTCTCGATCTGCTGCCGTGGCCGAAGGTCGACTTCGCCAAGTTCGGCGAAGTGGAGACCAAGCCGCTCTCGCGCATCCAGAAGATTTCCGGCGCCAACCTCGCGCGCAACTGGGTGATGATTCCGCACGTCACTCACAACGACGATGCCGACATCACCGAACTCGAAGCGCTGCGCGTCGCCCTGAACAAGGAATACGAGAAGGCCGGGGTCAAGTTCACCATGCTCGGCTTCCTGATCAAGGCCGTGGTCGCGGCGCTGAAGAAATTTCCGCAGTTCAACGCCTCGCTCGATGCGACCGGCGAGAACCTCGTGCTGAAGAAATACTTCCACATCGGCTTCGCTGCGGATACGCCGAACGGCCTCGTCGTGCCGGTGCTCAAGGATGCCGACAAGAAAGGCATCGTCGACAGCGCGAAGGAAATCTCGGCGCTCGCGGCGAAGGCGCGCGAAGGCAAGCTTGGCCCGGCGGAAATGTCCGGCGGCTGCTTCTCGATCTCCTCGCTCGGCGGCATCGGCGGCACTTCGTTCACGCCGATCGTCAACGCGCCCGAAGTCGCCATCCTCGGCGTGACCAAGTCGGCGATGAAGCCGGTGTGGGACGGCAAGGCCTTCCAGCCGCGCCTGATCCTGCCGCTGTCGCTCAGCTACGACCACCGCGTGATCGACGGTGCACTGGCGGCGCGGTTCACCGCTTATCTGGCTCAGCTGTTGGCCGATATGCGCCGCAGTTTGCTCTGATGATTAAAGGGAGAACATCGTGTTGAACAAATTCCTTGCTCTCGTATTTGTCGCGGTGGCGCCGGCGGTTTTTGGCGCAGAGCAGAATCCTGCTCCAACCGACAACAAAACCAAACTCGCTTTGGAACTGGTTCAAGTCGTACAGTTCGACAAGATGATGCAAAGCGTGCAGACGCAAACGCGCGCAATTATGGAAAAACAGCTTGAGTCAACCGCCAAATGTGAGGCTGCCAAACCCATCGTCGGCGAGTTTGGCGGCAAGACGGCGGACCTTATGACGGGCGTGCTGTCTTCTAACGATTTCAAGGTGGATGTGGCTGCGGTCTATGCCGAAGTGTTCAGCGAAGACGAACTGCATCAGATCATCGAGTTCTACCAATCTCCGCTTGGTAAGAAATTGCTCGAACGCATGCCTCAACTGACGCAGAAGTCGATGCAAATCGCGCAGGCCCGAGTACATGCAGTTACGCCGGAGTTGCAAAAACTGGGTCAGAGCTACGGGCAAAAAATAGCCGCGGCTTGCAAATCGGCTGCCAGTCAGTCTGAGACCAAGTAGCACTCCTCCATTTGAAGAAAGAAGAATATGGCTATCACGGAAGTCAAAGTCCCCGATATCGGCGACTACACCAACATTCCCGTCATCGAAATCCTGGTCAAACCGGGCGACACGGTGAGCAAGGACCAGGGCCTCGTCACGCTCGAATCGGACAAGGCGACGATGGAAGTGCCTGCATCGTCGGCCGGCGTGGTCAAGGAAATCAAGGTCAAACTCGGCGACGAGATTTCCGAGGGGCATGTCGTCGCGATCATTGAAAGCGAAGGCGCGGGTGCCGCGCCGGCGAAGGCCGAAGCGCCGAAAGCCGCGCCTGCCGCTGCTCCCGCTGCCGCACCGACCCCGGCCGCTGCGGCGCCGGCACCGAAGGCCGCGGGCGCATCGGGACGCAAGGCCGACGTCGAGTGTCAGGTCGTCGTGCTCGGCTCGGGTCCCGGCGGCTACACGGCCGCGTTCCGCAGCGCCGATCTCGGCATGAACACCGTGCTGATCGAGCGCTATGCGGCACTCGGCGGCGTCTGCCTCAACGTCGGCTGCATTCCGTCGAAGGCGTTGCTGCACGCGGCCAAGGTGATCGACGAAGCGAGTCACGCCGGCGAAATCGGCATCGACTTCGGCGCACCGAAAATCGACATCGCCAAGCTCGGCGCGTTCAAGAACAAGGTCGTCGCGCAGCTCACCGGCGGCCTTGCCGGCATGGCCAAGCAGCGCAAGGTCACGGTCGTGCAGGGCGTCGGCAAGTTCGTTTCGCCGAACGAGATCGAAGTCGAAACCAAGGACGGCAGCAAGCTCGTCCGTTTTGAAAAGTGCATCATCGCCGCGGGCTCGCAGGCGGTGAAGCTGCCGGGCTTCCCGTGGGAAGACCCGCGCATGATGGATTCGACCGATGCGCTGCTGCTGCAGGACGTGCCGAAGAAACTGCTCGTCGTCGGCGGCGGCATCATCGGCCTTGAAATGGCGTGCGTGTACGAAGCGCTCGGCGCGCAGGTGACCGTGGTCGAGTTGATGGACCAACTGATGCCGGGCGCCGATCCCGATCTGGTCAAGCCGCTCGCAACGCGTTTGTCCAAACGCTACGCCGGTATCCATCTCAAGGTGAAGGTCGCCAAGATCGAATCGAACAAGGAAGGGCTGAAGGCGACGTTCGAAGGCGAGAAGGCACCCGAACCACAGGTCTACGACCGCGTGCTCGTCGCCATCGGCCGCTCACCGAACGGCAAGAAGATCGACGCGGACAAGGCCGGCGTGCAGGTCACCGACCGCGGCTTCATTCCGGTCGACAAGCAGATGCGCACCAACGTGCCGCACATCTTCGCGATCGGCGATCTCGTCGGCCAGCCGATGCTCGCGCACAAGGCGACGCACGAAGGCAAAGTCGCGGCGGAAGTCTGCGCGGGGCAGAAGAGCGAGTTCGTCGCGCGTGTGATTCCGAGCGTCGCCTATACCGATCCCGAAGTGGCCTGGGTCGGCGTCACCGAGACCGAGGCGAAAGCCAAGGGCATCCACTACGGTATCGGCAAGTTCCCGTGGGTCGCTTCGGGCCGCGCGATCGGCATCGCGCGCACCGAGGGCTTCACCAAGCTGATCTTCGATGAGGCCACACACAAGATCATCGGCGCGGGCATTACCGGCGTGAATGCAGGCGAACTGATCACCGAACTCGCGCTCGCGATCGAAATGGGCTGCGAAGCGGCCGACATCGGCGCGACCGTGCATCCGCATCCGACCCTGAGCGAATCGGTCGGCATGGCGGCGGAGGTTTACGAAGGCACGATTACGGATTTGTACATTCCGAAGAAAAAGTAGGTAGCGTTTACAGCTCAGTGTCGAAGTGGTGTGCAAGTATCCGGATACGGCGGATGCGAAGGGCACTGCGATATCCCGCGTCAATGCGGGAATGTTCGGGAACATTCTTATCGGCGGCGGCATAGGCGCGGTAGTCGATCATGCGTGTACCTACCCCGGCTGGCTGCAGCTGGTGTTTGGCAGGGCTCTTGTCTTCGATCGGCGCGACGAAAAAGAAGGCCAGCCCGTGCCGCCGCACGTCGAAGAAGAAAAGTCGGCGAAAAAAGCCAACGCGCCGCAATGACCTAAGCCGCGCATTGCAAACTGGGCCGCGTACCCAGTTTGCAATCTACGGCAGGGCTTCTCCCGGCGCGATCTGCCGCGCCACTTCGTAGTGCCGCACGAGCGGCTCCATCTGCAGCAGATACTGTTCGTCTTCGGGGTAGTAGACCGCCTTCTCGGGGTTCTCGCCGGCGAACTCGCGCACGGCGCTCATCGAATCCCATAGTGACATCAGTACGATTTCGCAATGCTCGCCCTGGTCGCGGCGCAGAACCGTGACGCCACGGTTGCCCGGTGTCTTCGCGTAGTCGGCAAGGCCGGTCTGGTCGAGGTAGGCGAGGTAGTCGTCGGCCTTTTCCTTCGGCGTGATTCCGCGCCAGATGCGAGCGATCATGCTGACTCCGCGCCGTTGTGTCGGGGAGGCGGAAGCATAGCGCAAGCCTTGTCGCGACTTGCGAAATTTACGTTGCGTCGCGACCGTGGCGGTGCGGGCGCACGGCGCGACGGTAAACTTGCCGCGATGCGTTCTCGGAGCGGCAAGGTGGCGACGATTTTGGTGTTCGGTGCGAGCGGCGTGGTCGGACAATTCCTGCTGCCGAAGCTCGCCGCGCGCGGCGATCGCGTGCTCGCCGTCAGCCGTAGTATTCCCACGGACGCGCGCGCGACGGCGAAGATCGAATGGCTGCGCGGCGATCTCTGCGGCGAGGTGCCGCCGCCACCGCCGGTGAATATCGTTCTGAGTTTCGGTCCGCTCGATGCGTTCGCGGCCTGGTTTGCGCGCGCGGTCTCGACGCATGCGCTCGGCGCCGAGACAAGGCGCGTCATTGCGCTCAGCTCGATGAGCGCGGAGAGCAAGCGCGATTCGATCGATGCGGCCGAACGCGCTTTGAGCGTGCGCCTGCGCGATGCCGAAACGCTGCTGATGGGCGACGCGCGTGAGCACGAGATCGACGCCACGATCTTCCGCCCGACCCTGATTTACGGAACGGGCCGCGACCGCAGCCTCGCACCGATCGCGCGTTTCGCGCGGCGCTGGCGCATGCTGCCGATTCCGCTCGGCGCCGACGGATTGCGTCAGCCGGTGCACGCGGCCGATCTGGCCGAGGCCTGCTTGGCCGCGCTTGGCAATGAATCCACTTTTGCAAAAATATACCCGCTCGGTGGCGGCGAGCGCCTGCGCTTCGACGCGATGCTCCGGCGCATCGCGATCGGACCACCGCGGTTGGCGCTGGCCTTGCCGGTTCCTCTGACTCTGTTGCGCGTCGGCGTGCGCCTCGCGCGCGGACGCATCGGCGCGGGCGCGCTTGCGCGCCTGACGGAGCCGCTGATTGCAGACAATGCCGCCGCGATGCGCGACTTCGCGTATGCGCCGCGCCCGTTCCGCGCGCAGGACGTGCTCGGTTCCGCAGATTCCTCCGGCCGCGATTGACTGCGGCGGAGGCAAGGCAGAAGATCGCGAAGAACACGGGGAATGCGGATGACCGGCGCGACTCCACGAATGACCAGCGGACGGATGGCTCTCATCCGGCTGCGGCTATGCGCGGTCACGATGACGCAGCCAGTGTTGCGATGCAGCGAGCCGAGCCGTCGACTTCTCGGCATAATCGCTCGAAACAAGCGTTTGAATTCTTGATTTTCCACCAGCATGCCGCCCCGCGCGGAGGAGAAAACCATGCGCAGACCCAGCTTCAGCCCCCTGATTTTGCCGTCCCTGCTGCTGGCGGCGCTTGCCGGCCAGAGCGCGCAAGCCTACGACTACACCGCACCCGTGCCGCTGCGCGTAACCGCGCAGTTCGATCCGACCACGAGCACCGTGCCGTTCCCGACCGACCTGCTGCGCCAGGGTTCGAAGGACCTGACTCTCAATATCCCGATCGCGCCCGGCACGCCGGCCGCGCAGGCTGCTGTATACAACGCGCTGAATTCGCTCGACGGATTCAGCACGATCGCGCCGTGGAGCACGACCTTCGCCGGGCCGCTGACGCCGGCCAGCGTTGCCGCCACCAAGAGCGTGCATCTTTATGAGGTGAAGACCGATAAAGCGTCTGGCGCCGTCACCGGCGTCGTGCGCGAACTCGCCTCGCCGCAGGAATACGTCGCCACGCTGGCCGCCAATGGCGCCAGCGGTGCGACGCTTGCTCTTGTGCCGACCAAGCCGCTCAAGCAGCTGACGTCGTACATGGCGGTGCTGACCAATGGCATCACCGACGCGGGCGGCACGCCGGTGCGCTCATCGCTGATCTACGGTTTCGCCAAGCGTCCCAATCCGCTCTGCACGGGCGGCAAATCGACGCTGATCGCGCTGGACGACAATTCGGCCTGCCAGCTCGAACCGCTGCGCCAGCTGACCAATCTGCAGGAAGCGGCGGCGAAGGGCGCGGGCGTCGACCCGGCCAGCATCGTGCTGTCTTGGACGGCGACGACGCAGGCGACGACGGTCAGCCTGCAGGCCATGACCGGCGTCGTCGACGCGCAGCCGAACCAGAACATCGCCGTCGTGCCGATCGGCAAGACCCTGGCCGACTTGATTCCGACCCAGCCGCCGATCGCCGATATCTATGTCGGCGCCTTGACCGTTCCGTATTACCTGTCGGCGCCGACCCAGAGCAATCCGACCGGCCCGCTGACCGGATATTGGTCGGCTCCGCCGTGCGGCACGGTTGCCTCATGTAACGCTCTCGGCCTCGATCCGACTTCGACGCACGTGACCGCGGCCAACCCGCTGCCGGTCGCGACTTCGAACCAGACCGTACCGGTCATCATGAGCGTGCCGAACGCGAACTCGGGCAAGACCAAGCCCGCGGCCGGCTGGCCGGTGGTGATCTACCAGCACGGCATCACGAGCAACCGCACGACGATGCTCGCCGCGGTTGCTGCGCTGACCCAGGCCGGCTTCGCCGCGATCGCGATCGATCTGCCGCTGCACGGCGTCGATCCGACCAATCCGTTCTACCGCAACAATCTGCTCGCCGGGTCCCCGGCGGCCGGCCTGATCACGGGTGAGCGTACCTTCGATCTGCCGCAGATCGATCCGACGACCAACCAGCCCATCCCGGGCACGGTCGCTTCGTCGGGTTCGTACTTCATCAATCTGACCAGCCTGCGCACTTCGCGCGACAACCTGCGCCAGGGCGTGTCCGACCTGCTCCAATTGCGCACGGCGATTCCTTCGGTCGTCGGTCTCGACGGCACGCCGTTGTTCGACGCCTCGCGCGTCGCCTTCCTCGGCATCTCGCTCGGCAGCATCGAGGGCACCACGTTCATGGCGCTCGCGAACACGCCGAACACCGCCGTGCAGAACGCCGTGCTCAACGTGCCGGGCGGCGGCATTACCAATCTGCTCGTCGCTTCGCCGACGTTCGGTCCGGTCATTCTCTCCGGCCTCGCCGCGGCCGGGATTCAGCCGGGCACCCCGCAGTTCAATACCTTCGTCGTCGCGACGCAGAGCGTGATCGACTCGGGCGACCCGATCAATTACGCGGGCGACGCGGGCACCGGCGCGGTGCTGGCGAAGAAGAACCTGCTCGCTCAGGCCGTGGTCGGCGGCAGTCCGCCGCTGCAGGGCGACGCGACGAATCCGAAGTACTTCGACGCGAACGGCAATTGGCTGCCCGACCAGGTGATTCCGAATACCGTCGCGACCTCGCCGCTGTCCGGCGGCCTGCCGATCATCGCCGTGCTCGGCCTGCCGCGGATCAGCGCGAGCACGCAGTCGGCGACGGGCATCCGCAACTCGGTGCAGTTCGTCACCGGCGCGCACAGCTCGTTGCTCGATCCGAGCTACTCGCCGCAGGCCACGGTGGAAATGCAGACCCAGGCCGCCAGCTTCTTCGGCTCCAACGGCATGGCCGTGCAGGTCACGAACAGCGCCGTCGTCAAGCAATAACCCCGGAACCTTCAAGGACATCTCGCCATGACTAAAATCCAGCAACACAAGCGAATCGTTCCGGCCCTGACCGCGCTGAGCCTCGCCGTCGCCGCCACGATCGCCAGCCAGGGCGCCTACGCGAGCGCCTTCCAGCTCACCGAGAACTCCGCGCAAGGCCTCGGCCGTGCGCAGGGTGGCGGCCCGGCCGCGCCGGGCGACTGCTCGGCTGTGGTCAACAACCCCGCGGCGATGAGCGACTTCACCACGTCGTGCGTCGCCGGCATCGTTTCGGCAATCAATTTCAGCGCCAAATTCCACGGCACCGGCGCCGATGCGTTCGGTCAGCCGATGACCGGCGGCAACGGCGGCGACGGCGGCGACACGATTCCGGTGCCGTCGGCGTATTACATCCGTCCGCTGAGCGACCGCTTTGCGCTCGGCCTCGGCGTGTCGGTGCCGTTCGGTTTCCAGACCCAGTACGACGACCGCTGGATCGGCCGCTACAACTCGGTCAAGACGAAGCTGCAGTCGCCCGCGATCACCATCGCGGGGTCGTGGAAACTTTCCGACGAGCTGTCGATCGGCGCGAGCATCTTCGCTCAGCGCACTTCCGCAGAAATCGTCCAGGACGTGGACATCGGCGCGCTGCTCGCAAAGCCGACCGGCGGCGCGGTGTTGCCGCAGGAAGCCGACGGCCAGGCCGGCCTCAAGGGCTTTGCCTGGGGCTGGGGCGCGGGCCTGGGTGTGCTGTGGAAGCCGACCTCGGCCGACCGCATCGGTTTCAACCTGCGCACGCAGGTCAACAACACGATCGACGGCACGGCGACGTTCCTGGTTCCTTCGAACCTGGCGCCGCTGCTGAATCCCGCTTTCGTCAGCGGTCCCGGCAAAGCGGCTTTCAGCACGCCCTGGTACGCGAACGTCGGCTGGTGGCACACCGTCAACGACCGCTTCAGTTTCGGCGTGACCGCGAACTACACGCACTGGTCGAGCTTCAAGAACCTGCAGATCATCTATGCCAACCCGGCGCAGCCGAGCAGCACGGAAGACTTCAGCTACAAGAGCACCTGGTTCACTTCGATCGGCGGCGACTACAAGCTCGACGAGCGCTGGACGCTGCGCGGAGGCCTCGCCTACGATCAGACGCCGACGCGCGATGCGACGCGCGATCCGAAGGTGCCGGACAACTCGCGCGTCTGGCTGTCGGTCGGCGCGGGCTACCAGTACAGCGAGAATCTGCGCTTCGATGCGGCCTTCGTGCACCTGTTCGTCGACGACGCCAAGATCAACGACATTTCGCCCTCGAAGAGCACGCTGGTCGGCGCGTTCAACGTCAAGGGCAATGTGCTGTCAGTCGGCGGTCAGTACACGTTCTGAGAATGCAGGCGGCGGATACGCCGCTTGACGAAACAAAAAGGCCGGCGCTCGCGCCGGCCTTTCTTTTTGGGCATGGGCTGCCAGTCCGTTTCTCGATTCCGCTGTCCGCAAATGCGGGCCTCAATACGCGATGCCGATCCGCCGCATCAGCTTGGCGACGATCCAGGCCGGGCCGATCAAGAGATAGGCGAGGTCAGTCAGGAACGACGGCTTCTTGCCTTCGATCTTGTGGCCGATGAATTGGCCGACCCAGGCGACGACGAACACGCCGATCGCGAGCCACATTAGCTGTGAAGGCCCGATCGCGCGGTACAGGGCTTCGGTGATCAGGCCGAAGACGACGAAGACCGCGAGCATGCAGAATGCGAGTGGCCGCGACAGGCGCAGATAGAACGCGATCGCGAGTACCATCGCCGCGGCGGCCCAGAGCCCCGCACGACCGAGCATGGCCGGCACCGGCACGACCCAGAGCAGGGCGACGACGGTCCATAGGATCGCCGGCACGCAAATCCAGTGGATCGTGATATTGGTCGGGTTGCGGTGGTCTTCGCTGTAGTCGCCGAGCCAGCGGTCGACTTCGCGGCGCGTATCGTGAGGATGCAGAGCAGCTTCGTTCATGGCGGCCTCGTGGAAGTATCGCTCGCGAGCAGCATACCGCGCCGTACGGTCGGCGCAAGGGCCGCCGCAGCAGTCCGGGTGGGGCGAAGCGGTCAAACCATGGTCGAGCGCCATAGATGCAGCACGGCGTAGGCGCGGTACGGCCGCCAGGCCTGCGACATTTCTTCGAGCGCCTTGGTTGCGACCGGTTTGCCGTCGCGCGCGACGGCCTTGCGCAGAATGATGTCGGCGGCCGGAAACGCATCGGCATGGGCGAGGCCGCGCATCGCGAGGTAATGCGCCGTCCATTCGCCGATGCCGGGCAGCGCGGTCCACATGCGCACGAATTCGGCGAGCGGCCGGTCGGCGCGAAAATCGACGTCGCCATCGCGCACCGCTGCGGCGATCGCGCGCAGGGTGGCGATACGCGCGCCGGTGATGCCTAGGCCGCTCAGGTCGGCGTCGGCGAGCGCGGACGGCGTCGGGAACAGATACACGCTCTCGCCGCGCGGCGTCACCGCTTCGTGGCCGAATTTGCGCACGACGCGCTCGGTCAGCGTGCGCGCTGCGGCAACGGTGACCTGCTGGCCGAGCACGGCGCGGATGGCGATCTCGAAGCCGTCCCAGCCGCCCGGCAGGCGCTGGCCCGGATGGCGCGCGATGCACGCCTTGAGGTGGCGCCGGCTGCCGAGATGCGTGTTGACCGCCGCGATGTCGGCGTCGAGATCGAACATGCGGCGCACGCGCGCGACGATGTCGGCGAGCTGCGCCTCGTCGGCGAAATCGACGTGCAGGTCGAGCGCCGTATCACCGGCCGCGGTGACGCGGAATTCGCCGACGCGGCCATCGAGGGTGAATAGGCGCTGATAACTTTCCGCATCGACGCGCTCGACGCCCGGAATCGCACGCTTGGTGAAAAAGCCGAGCAGATTGGCGAAGTCGTAGGGCGGCCGGTATTCGAGGCGGAGTGTGTGCGTCATAGAGAACTTTGTTTGACACGGATCAACACGGAAGAACACGGATCAGAGCAAGTAAATGGAGCCTTGTATCTTTATCCGTGCCCTTGCGTGTTGATCCGAGGTCAATCGTTTTTTTGTTTTTCTAAAAGCCATAGCGCAGGAAGCCGCCGTCCACCGCAATGCACTCGCCGGTGACATAAGAGGCAGCCGGCAAACAAAGGAAAGCAATCGCGGCGGCGACTTCCTCGGGTTCACCGACGCGGCCCATCGGCGTGCGTTCCAGCACTTCGTCGAGATATTCCTCGTTGGCGAGTTTGACCGCGGTGCGCTGCGTGCGGATGTACCACGGCGCCACGGCATTGACGCGGATGCCGTCCTCGGCCCACTCGCAGGCGAGGTTCTTGGTCAGTTGCGCGAGCGCGGCTTTGGTCAGGCCGTACGGCGAACCGGTGCGCACGTGGGTCAGGCCCGACACCGAACTGATGTTGACGATCGCGGCGTTACCGTGCTCGGCGAGTTGAGGATGAGCGAGGCGGCACATCTCGAACGCGCTCATCACGTTCAGTTCGATTAGCGCGCGCACTTCGTGTTCGTCGTAGTCGAGCGTCGGTTTGCTCGTGTTGCCGCCGGCGTTGTTGACGAGGATCGACAGCGGCAGTTCGAGGTCGGCGACCCAGTCGAACACTTCGAGGCGCTGCTCGGCATCGGCGACGTCGGCGGCGAAGCAGACGATGTCGCTGTCGGGAAATTCTTCGGCGAGTTCCGCGCGCACCGATTCGAGATGCGCTTCGTCGCGCGCAACCATCAGCACATCGGCACCGAGCAGGGCGAGTTCGCGCGCCGTGGCGAAGCCGATGCCACGGCTGGCGCCGGTAATCAGCGCGACCTGTCCGTCGAGGCGCCAGCGCGCCGCATTTGTCGTCATGGTGAGGCTTCCGCGTCGATTGCTCAAAATGCGACGGCTTCGCTTGAGATGCAAAGCGTCACGGCGCAGACTTTAGCGGCACCGTCGGGAGTTCGCCATGCGCTTCGCCATGCTATCGCTGCTCGTTCTTGCCACGCTCTCCGTTTCTTGCTCGAACAGCCCCCCTCCGCCGGCGGCGGCTGCGCAGGCGGCCCCGGCCGAAAAGCAGAAGACCGTGATCGACGCGCAGCTCAAGGCGATCGACCAGGCCAAGGCCGTGCAGGACACGGTCGATCAGCAGAAAAAAGACATGGACAAAAAGTTGGAAGAGGCTGGCGGCTAGGCCTCAAGGAGTCGGGCAAACCGAAACGTGGTTGCCGGCGAGCGGGCTCACGCGTGAGCTGCAGAAACGAGCACTGTGCTCGACCAATCACATCCCTGCCGCGAACACGGATTCCGCCAAACAGGCCAAAACCGGATCACGTATCGACGGCCATCCCTGGCCGTCGCGAGACGTACTCTCTCAAGATTATTTGATCTCGCAGAAGCAGTAGGCGAACACGCCGACCTTGTTGCTGTCGAGCGAGCGCAGCAGCTTGAGCTGACTTTGCACGTCGGGCTGTGCGAGCAGGGTGCGCATGGATTCGGGGACGAGACCCTGGGCGATATGCGCCGTCGCATCGTTGGACAAGCTGACGACGAAGCGCTCCCAGGTCGACATCGATTTCTCGACGTAGCGCACCTGGTAGTTGTCGCCGAGCTTGGCCGCCTGGGCCGCGGCCGCGGCCGCTTCGCGCAGGCCGCCGAGCTGGTCGACGAGACCGCGCTCCTTCGCCTGGGTGCCGCTCCATACGCGGCCGCGCGCGATCGCGTCGATTTCCTCGGGCTTCTTCTTGCGCGCCGCGGCGACCTTGGTGATAAAGTTCTGATAACCCTTGTCGATGATGCTCTGGATGATGTCGCCGACTTTCGGGTCGAGCGCGCGGCGCGGATCGAGTGCGCCGGCGAGCGGGGTCGTGCCGACGCCGTCGGTGTGCACGTTGATCTTCGCGAGCGTCTTCGGGAAATTCATGAACAGGCCGAAGATGCCGATCGAGCCGGTGATCGTGGTTGGCTCGGCAAAAATCTGGTCGCCGTTCATCGAAATCCAGTAGCCGCCCGACGCGGCGACGTCGCCCATCGAAACGATGACCGGCTTGCCCGCGGCCTTGGTCAGTTCGACCTCGCGGCGGATCAGCTCGGAAGCGAACGCGCTGCCGCCGGGCGAATTCACGCGCAGCACCACGGCCTTGATGTTCTTGTTCTCGCGCGCCTGGCGCACGAGCTTGGCGGTCGACTCGCCGCCGACCGAACCGGCCGGCTGATCGCCGTCGGAGATTTCGCCCTGGGCGACGACGACGCCGACCTGCGGACGCGTGTCGATCGGATTTTCGCGCTGCACGAGCGCGGCGTAGTCCTGGAAGTCGATCTTGCGATAGCTGTTCTCTTCCTTGACACCTTTCTGGATCAGGTAGGCCTCGGCTTCGTCGCGCGTGGCGAGCTTGTCGATCAGCTTGCCGTCGAGCGCGAGCTTGGCGAGGTCGCCGTTGACGGCCTTGATCGCGCTCGAGTAGTTTTCGATCTGCGCGGAGATCGCCGCCGGATCGATCTTGCGTGCGGCGCCGATTTCCTTGAGATAGTCGTTCCACACGCCGTTCATCCAGAACAGATCGGCTTCCTTCGATTCGGGCGACGCGTCGTTGCGGATGTACGGTTCGGCGTAGGACTTGTACTCGCCGACGCGGAACAGATGCACGTCGACGCCGAGCCAATCGAGTGCGTCTTTGTAGTAGGTGCGATAGCGGCCGAGACCTTCGAGCAACAGGTCGCCGTCGGGATGCAGCAGGATCTGGTTGGCGTGCGCCGCGATCAGATACTGGCCCTGGCTCATCGAGTTCGACACCGCGACGACGTCCTTGCCGGCGGCTTTGAAGCGGTCGATCGCCGCGCCGATTTCGTGCAGCGTCGACATGCCGGCCGAGCTCATTTCGTCCGGTTCGATGACCAGGCGTTCGATGCGCTTGTCGGCGGCTGCGGCGTCGATCGCCTTGACGATGTCGCGCAGTTGCACTTCCTTGATTCTTTGTCCGAACACGCCGGCGAACGCGCGCTGCATAGGGTCGGAGCTGTACTGCTCGACGATGCTGCCTTGCGGGTTCAGCACGAGGGCCGTGCGTTCCTGCAGCGCGGGTCCGCCGCCGCCGCCAGCGCGCAGCGCGATGAGGAAGCCGAGCAGCAGAATCACCGCGATCACGCCGAACACGAGCCGGCGCACGAAATTGAACAGGCTCCAAGCCCAGAAGAACAGGGTGGCGAACACGCCGCGGCTTTTCTCTGCCATATGATCCTCGAAAACGTCCTCGTTAAATTGGCGGTTCAATCCGCGCGCGGACCGAACGGGTTTCCAAACTGCATCACACTTGCAGCCTACCTGAATTGCCGATCGCGAGCATACGCCTTAAGTCATGCCGCGCGCGGCTTACTCGCGCGCAGAAAGCGTAGAGTCAGCAACACGGCGGCGGCGGTCAGGCCGGCGATCAAGCCCATCCACATGCCGCGTGCGCTGAGCCCTTGTTTGAACGCGAGCCAGTAGCCGACCGGCATGCCGATCGCCCAGTAGGCGAGCGTGGTGATGATCATCGGCATCGTCGTGTCCTTGAGTCCGCGCAGCGCGCCGTTCGCGACCACCTGGATGCCGTCGGAGAACTGGAATATCGCCGCGAGCAGCAGAAGCTGCGCGGCGAGCGAGATCACCGTCGCGTCGTTCGAGTACCAGCCGGCGATCGTCGTCGGCAGCAGGGCCATCGCGCCACCCGACAAGGTCTGCGTCGCCAGCGCGAGAACGAAGCCGGCAATTCCGGCCGAGCGCACTCCGGCCGCATCGCCGCGGCCGACCGCGTTGCCGACGCGCACGGTCGTCGCCATCGCGATGCCGAGCGGAATCATGAAGAACAGCGAGGCGACGTTGAGCGCGACCTGATGGCTGGCGACCGTGTCGGTGCCGAGCGTGCCCATCGCCAGCGTCGTCGCGATGAACAGGCTCGCCTCCATGAACACGGTCACGCCCATCGGTACGCCGATGCGCAACAGTTCGCCGATCGCGCGCAGATTCGGCCACTCGAACTTGGCGAACAAGGCGTACGGCGCATAGCCGCGGTGCGCGACCAGGTAGATGAGAAACGCGAACGTCTCCAGCCACAGCACGATCGCGGTCGCCAGCCCGATGCCGCCGGCGCCCATCTCCGGGAAGCCGAGCTTGCCGTGCAGCAACACGTAGGCGATCGGACCAAGCAGGAGCAGCGACATCAGGCTGAAGTACATGGTCGGCCGCGTGATGCCGACGCCGGCGCTCGCGCCGCGGATGGTGAAGAAAACCGCGATCGCGGGCGCACCCCAGGACACGCCGCGCAGAAAGCCATCGACTTCCGTATACAACTGCGGATCGACGCCGATCAGGCGCACGAGCGGCGCACTCGCGCGCACGCCGGCCCAGCACAGCAGGCCGAGTGCGAGCGCGAGCCACAGCGCCTGGCGGAACACCGTGCCGACTTCGGGCAGACGGCCGGCGCCGTGCAACTGCGAGACCGACGGCGGCACGGCCATGGTCACGCCGATCGCGACGACGATGGCGATCGACCAGATGCCCGCGCCGACGGCGACCGAGCCGAGCGTGACCGCGCTGTGATGGCCGGCCAGCATCGCGTCAATCGCGTTCATGCCGACCGCCATAAGCTGGCTCAGGATCAGCGGCAGGGCGAGGACGAAAGTCTCGCGCAGCTCGCGTCCAAAGGTGAGCCGCACGGGGCCTGCCGCGCCGGAAGTGGCAGGAAGGGGAAGCATGGGAGGGTGCTGGCGAATTGCGGCTGCACAGTTTAGCCGATGCGTGCGCGAAACGCGGCCTCGCGCGGGTGCGCTACGGCGGAGGCAATCCGCGTTAGCATGCGCGCCATGACCACGACCGCCGACGACAAAGCGCCTCTCGATCCGCTGCCGCCCGCACCGCTGATGCCGCCCGAATCGGCGCCGCAGGACGCGGAATTTTCTGCACATTCCAGTCACACCGAGCCTGCGCCGGTGCAGGCGGCCTGCGCGAACTGCGGCACGACGCTGCTCGGCCCTCACTGCTATGCCTGTGGCCAGCCGGTCAAGGGCATGGTGCGGCATCTTTCCAGCATCCTCTCGGATATCGTCGACACGATCCTCAACATCGACTCGCGCATTTTCCGCACGATCCTGCCGCTCTACTTCCGCCCCGGATACCTGACCAACGAGTATTTCGAGGGGCGCCGCGTGCGCTACGTCACGCCGTTTCGTTTGTACTTTTTCCTCAGCATTCTCGCGTTCTTTCTGATGCAGTTCGCGATCGGCGACACCAATTTCAGTAACAGTCCGGAGGAAGACGCGACCGACGCGATCGGCAAAGCGGCGACCGCCGACGACGTGGTGAAGCAGCGCGACGCCGCGCTCGCCGCCTTGCACAAGACCGGGTCCGCGGCGCCGGAGGCGACGAGCAAGGGCATCGAAAAGCAGACGCGGCAGATCGAAAGGAAAGCCGAGAAGCGCCTGGCGTATCTGAAGAAGGCCGAAGACGCCAAGGCCAAGGGCATCGCGCCGCCGCCCGATCCCGACAGCGACGATCTGAATTTCACCATCGCCGGCAACGCCTGGAATCCGAAAGACAACCCCGTGCATCTGGGCGGGCCGAAATTTTTCGACGATAGGGCCAACCAACTGCTCGAACGCGCGAAGGAGAATCTCAGCAAGCTCGGCAAAGATCCGAAGCCGTTGATCATCGGCGCGATCGGTTCGCTGCCGCAGGTATTGTTCGTGTTGATGCCGCTGTTCGCGCTGCTGCTTAAGATCGTCTACGTGTTCAAACGCAGGCTGTACATGGAGCACATCATCGTCGCGCTGCACAGTCACGCCTTCATCTTCCAGTCGCTGTTCCTGCTCACCCTCGTGGGCATGGCGAAGATCTGGGCCGAAAGTGCGGCGACGTGGCTCGTGACGCCGTTGAACCTGCTGTTTTTCGTGATGGCTTGGTGGCTGCCGATCTACCTTTTTCTCATGCAGAGAAAAGTATACAAACAAGGCTGGTTCATGACGACGCTCAAGTACGGCCTGATCGGCACCTGCTACACGGTGTTGATTGCGTTCTGCGCGGCGGCGGCGTTCCTGGTCAGCTTGGCGACCGTGTGATCCACGTGAATTGCGCATCGGCTTCGAGCGAAGCCGCATGAATAAGGTTGTTTCGACGGTCGCACACGCGGCCACCGCGGATCAGGGTTTGGCTGACAGCGCCTGACTGCGCTGCTCGGGCGACATCGTCACCATCTGCCGGCGATAGCCGTCGCGCTGGTCTTCGGGCAATGCGTGCCACGCCTTGGCGAAGGCTTGGCGTTGTTCGGGCGTGAACGTGTCGAACATCTCGCGCGTTGCGCGCCGCTCGGGCTGGGGCACCGTATCGAGCACTTCGCGCACGATGCCGACGTGGCCTTGCATGCCGGCGCCGGCGAGGAAGGCGTTGCGCTCGCCCGGGCTCATGCGCTCGAACTGTTCGCGCAACTGCGCGCGTTCGGCTTCGGGCAGAGCGTCGAAGCGCTTGAACGCATTGATCATGCGCGTCTGCTGCTCGGGCGGAAGCTGGTGGAATTGCTGATAGCGCTCACGCAACTTGGTGCGCTGCACCGGGGTCATGCTCGTCCACTTCTCGATGCGCTTGCTGAGCTGTTCGCGCTGCGGCTGGGTCAGCTTCGGCCAACGCTGCGCGGTTTGCGCGAGATGTTCCTGCACGTCGGGTGCGAGTTCGTCCCAAATCTCACGCGCGGGCGCGAGCACCTGCTGCTGCTGGCCGTTCAAGTCCGACCAGAATTTAGGCGGCAGCGGCGCTTCCGCCTGGACCGTCGTGGCCGCTGGCTGCGCAGCATGAGCCTCGACGGCAGCAAGCAGAGTTGCTGCCGCGAAGGCGAGAGGACGAAGCGTATTCAACCGTCGCCGCCTTTGTTTTGCGCGTCGAGCCAAGCGTAGAACTCGAGGTTCTGATAGAACTCGGGGGAGGCTTCGTCGGTGGCGTCGGTCTCGCCGGACTTGGCCGCGGTGGCGGTCGAGGTCGGCGACGTTCCCGTATCGCCGGCATGGCGATGCGGCTGCCATACCGCGAAGGCGAGCAGCAACGCGCAGGCGGCGCTGGCGAGCCCGGCCGGCAGCAGCCACACGCGTGGCGGACGCGGGCGATACGCCGCGAGTGCGGTCTGCCGCGCGCGATTGAGGCGTGACAGCGTCGTCGCATCGAGATCGCGGGCCGAGTCGTCGAGTACGGTCTTGGCCTGGTCGATCCAGGCGGGTTGTTCGGTCAGATGTTGTTCTTGGCGGTTCATTGATGGTCCTCCAGCGCGCGGCGCAGGGCGGTCAGTGCTCGCGACAGATGCGTTTTCACGCTGCCCTCGCTGCATTGCATGACCTGCGCGGTCGTGGCCACGTCGAAACCTTCCCACATACGCAGTAGAAACGCCTGACGTTGGCGTAATGGTAGCGCTTTCAAAGCCGCATCGAGCGCTTTGCCCGCTTCGCTGCCGGCAAGGCGCAGCAGCGGACCTGGGTTCTGGGTGTCTTCGGCCTGTTCGATCGGGTCGTACGCGTCGTCGTCGTCGGTCTTGCGGTCGAACACCGCGAGCCAGCGGCTGCGCACCGTGCGGCGGCGGTGGAAATCGTTGAGCCGGCTGTCGAGCACGCGATGAAACAGCGGCGCCCAGTCGCTTTCCGGCTTGGCCGAATAGTTCTTCACGAACGCGCACATCGCGTCCTGAACCAGATCGAGCGCATCGTCGCGGCTGCCACAGGCGAGTTCGGCCATGCGCAGTGCGCGCCGTTCTACGCCGCGCAGGAATTGATCGAGTGCGCGCTGATTCGTGCTGACCGCGTCCACGCGTCGGGCATAATCGGAGGTGGGGGTTGCTATTGTGCCAGCGATCGGGGCCATGATTTCCACTTTGCGGCTTGCTTCGCATTCTTCAACGCGCGGCCTCGCATGCGGTTGACCTCGGTGCCCTTCTGTGCCTCCTCCGCGGCGTCTGTACACAAGCCGAGGCGCTTGACGCGGAGGCCGCAGACCGGTTAGCGCCGGCGCCGGAAGGCGGCAAAAAAACGATCGCAAGCTATTGATCCCGTGCTTATATTTCAAACTGGTTAAAGATTCACCAAGGCGAGCGGGGGCGCGCTACCATGCGCTTTCTGCGGCTTCGTTCATGCCCTCGTCCACAGACTTATCCACATTGCTTGTGGATAAGCGAAAAAGCTCAACAACGGCGGCAGGTTGCAGCTCAAAGTTGAGGTTTCGATCACAATTCTCTCGCAACCGATGATTCTTGAGCCAAAGCCCCCGTCTCAGCTGTCCGGAAGGCCCCCGTGTCCGCCGTCCTGCAGGTAGCCATACCGGTACCGCTCGCGCAGGGTTTCGACTATCTGCCGCCGAGCGGCATCGAGGCCGATGCGATCGCAGCGGGCGTGCGCGTCGCCGTACCTTTTGCCGGCAAGCTGCGCGTCGGCGTGGTGATCGGCCACGCGCGGGAGAGCGCGGTCGACCTGCGCAAGCTCAAGCGCGCCGAGAGCGTGCTCGACGAGACGCCGCTGATCTCCGCCGAACTGTCGGCGACCCTGGCCTGGGCGGCGCGCTATTACCAGCACCCGCTCGGCGAAGTGCTCGAGACCGCGCTGCCGGTCGGTTTGCGCAGGCCCGCACCGATGGCGCCCGCTGCGGGCGAACGCGCTCTGGTTCGCGCGGCCGGCGAAGCGACGCCGGAAAATCTGCCGCGTACAGGCTCGCGCGCGGCCATGCTGTTCGAGCTTCTCGCGCTCGGACCGCGTCATTACTCCGAACTCGACGAGCAGTTGCCGGGCTGGCGCAGCGCCGCGGCGAATCTGCGCCAGCGCGGCCTGATCGCGACGACGCAGCTCGCGCTGCGTGCGCCGATGCGTGCGCGGATCGACGGGCCGCCGCTGACCGATGGACAACGATCCGCGGTCGACGAGATCGCCGCGGAGCTGGGCCGTTTCGCGCCGACCTTGCTCGAAGGCATTACCGGCAGCGGCAAGACCGAGGTCTATCTGGCCCTGATCGAGCGGGTCGTCGCGCGCGGCGGTCAGGCGCTCGTGCTCGTGCCCGAGATCGGATTGACGCCGCAGACTTTGCGCCGCTTCCGCGAACGCCTCGCCGCGCGCATTGAGGTGATGCACTCGGGGCTTTCCGACGGCGAGCGCACGCGCGCCTGGCTGGCCGCCGCGCGCGGCGAGGCCGATGTCGTCATCGGCACGCGCTCGGCCGTGTTCGCACCACTGCCGCGCGCGGGGATCGTTATCGTCGACGAAGAGCACGACGCGTCGTACAAGCAGCAGGAAGGCTGGCGCTATTCGGCGCGCGATCTCGCCCTGGTGCGCGGACGCGCGCTCGACGTGCCGGTGTTGCTCGGCACGGCGACGCCGTCGCTGGAAACACTGGCGAACGTCGAAGCTGGCCGCTATCGCAAACGGCATCTGTCGGCGCGGCCCGGCGCGGCGCGCTTGCCGCAGTTCCGCCTTGTCGATCTGCGCGGCAAGCCGTTACGCCACGGGCTGGCGGATGAAACGATCGCCGCCGTGCGCGCCTGCATCGAACGCGGCGAGCAGGCTCTGGTGTTTCGCAACCGGCGCGGCTATGCGCCCGTGCTGACCTGCCGCCAATGCGGCTGGCATGCGGCCTGCGCGCGCTGCGACAAGCCGCTGACCTGGCATCGCGGTGCCGCGCGGCTGCGCTGCCATCATTGCGGCGCCGAACAACGCGTGCCGCACGCGTGTCCGCAATGCGGCAACGAACATCTGGCGCCGCAGGGGCTCGGTACCGAGCGATTGGAAGAATCGCTCGCGGAAATTTTTCCGCAGACCAAGCTCGTGCGCGTCGATCGCGAAACCACGCGGCGCAAGAATGCGCTCGACGATCTGCTCGACGAGCTTGCACCCGAGGCTGCGGCCTTGGTCGTCGGTACGCAGATGCTCGCGAAGGGCCATGATCTGCCGAACCTGACCCTTGTCGTCATCGTTGGCGTCGACGAAGGTTTGTTCAGCATCGACTTCCGCGCCGAAGAGCGTCTGGCGCAACTGGTCGTGCAGGTCGCAGGCCGCGCCGGTCGCGCGCGCAAGCCCGGACAGGTCTGGCTGCAGACGCATCATCCCGATCATCCCTTGCTGCGCACCCTGCTCGGCCACGGTTACGCGGCCGCCGCGCAGCGCCTGCTGCGCGAGCGGCGCGAGGCGGATTTGCCGCCGTACACGCATCTCGCTCTGTTGCGCGCCGACGCGCCGCAAGAAAGCCACGTGCAGGAATTTCTGCAAGCCGCCGCGGCTCTGGCCATGCAGCCCGAAGGTGTCAGCCTGCTCGGGCCGATGCCGGCGCCGATGCCGCGCCGCGCCGGCTTGCAGCGCGGGCAGCTCCTGCTCAATGCGGACGAACGCGCGCGATTGCATGCGTTCCTGCCCGATTGGATTGCCGCACTGCGCGCTCTGCGCGAGGCCCGTCGCGTGCGCTGGTCGCTCGACGTCGATCCGGTCGATTTGTACTGAGCGATAGCGCTTTCTTGCAGCGCAGCAAATGGATACGATGCAGGTATGGCACCTCATCGCATCGTCATCGTCGGCGGCGGCTTTGCCGGACTCTGGGCTACGCGCGCATTGAGCAAGGCACCGGTCGAGATTCTCCTCATCGACCGCGCGAACCATCACCTGTTCCAACCCCTGCTGTATCAAGTCGCGACCGCCGGCCTGTCCTCGCCGGATATCGCCGCGCCGCTGCGCCACATTCTGCGCGGGCAGAAAAATGTCGAGGTGCGCCTCGCCAGCGTCGAGCGCATCGAACCGGCCGCGCGGCGCGTCGTGCTCGACGACGGCAATGTCGTCGGCTACGACACCCTGCTGCTTTCCACCGGCGCGACGCACGCCTATTTCGGTCACGACAGCTGGGCGCCGCACGCGCCCGGCCTCAAGACGCTCGACGATGCACTGCTGCTGCGCCGGCGCCTGCTGCTCGCATTCGAGCATGCCGAGGCCGAGACGGATGCGGAAAAACGCCGGGCCTGGCTGAACTTCGCCATCGTCGGCGGTGGTCCGACCGGCGTCGAACTGGCCGGCACTCTCGCCGAGATCGCGCGGCACACATTGAAGCGCGAGTTCCGCCACATCGATCCGGCCTCGGCGCGCGTGCGCTTGATCGAGGCCGGGCCGCGCATCCTGTCGAGCTTCCCCGAATCGCTGTCGGCCAAGGCGCAGAAGCAGCTCGAACGCCTCGGCGTCGAGGTCGTCACCGGTTCGCCGGTGGAAGCGATCGACGGTCAGGGTTATCGATCGGGCGGAGTTTTCGTCCCTGCGCGCACCGTGGTCTGGGCGGCGGGCGTCGCGGCCTCGCCTCTGGCGCGCTCGCTTGGCGTCGAACTCGATCGTGCCGGGCGCGTGCGTGTCGCGCCCGATCTTTCCGTGCCGGGACATCCCGAGATCTTCATCGCGGGCGATCTCGCCGCACTCACCCAGGACGGCAAGCCCGTGCCCGGCGTCGCCCCGGCCGCGAAGCAGATGGGCAAGCATGTGGCGCAGTCCATTCGCGATCGTCTCGCGGGACGGGCGCCGCGGCCGTTTCGCTATCGCGACTTCGGCAATCTCGCCACGATCGGACGCATGGCGGCGGTCGTCGATCTGCATGGACTGCACTTCTCGGGCCTGATCGCCTGGTGGTTCTGGCTCGCCGCGCACGTGTTCTTTTTGATCGGCTTCCGCAACCGCCTTGTCGTGCTGCTCAATTGGGCCGTCGCTTACTGGAGCTATCAGCGCGCGGCGCGGATCATTATCGGCCACAAGGACGATACGTCCGCGGACGAAAAAGATACCGAAGCGGGATAGCGCAGAGAGCGCAATCCCAAAAGAAAAGGCCCGGTCGCCCGGGCCCTGCTTTTGCTTCAACGTTCCTATCTGAAGAACTTACGCAAACAACGTGCGCATCTTCTTCATCGCGTTGACTTCGATCTGACGGATACGCTCGGCCGAGACCTTGTACTCGTCGGCCAGCTCCTGCAGCGTCGCCTTCTCGCCGTCCCTCAGCCAGCGGCGCTGGATGATGTCGCGCGAACGCGCATCGAGCTTGGCCATGCCGGCCTTGAGCGTGCCGAGGTCGGATTCCTCCTGACTCTCGTTTTCGAGCGTATGGTACGGATCGGCGCCGTCATCGACGAGATAAGCGACCGGTGCTGGTTTGGCTTCGTCGTCCGCATCGGTCGGCGCGTCGAAGGCCATATCGTGACCCGACAGGCGGGCTTCCATCTCGAGCACGTCGGATACCGGCACGCCGAGATCCTTCGCCACGGCCTGCACTTCGGCATTGTTCATCCAACCAAGGCGCTTCTTTGACTTGCGCAGGTTGAAGAACAGCTTGCGTTGCGCCTTGGTCGTGGCGACCTTGACGATGCGCCAGTTACGCAGGATGAACTCGTGCATTTCAGCACGAATCCAATGCACCGCGAACGAGACCAGGCGCACGCCCATGTCCGGATCGAAGCGCTTGACCGCCTTCATCAGGCCGATATTGCCTTCCTGGATCAGGTCGCCGATCTGCAGGCCGTAGCCCGAATAACCGCGGGCGACGTGGACGACGAAGCGCAGGTGCGCCATGACGAGCTTGCGCGCCGCTTCGAGATCGTCGTTGGAGCGGAAGTTCTTGGCGAGGGACTGCTCTTCCTCGACCGTGAGCACCGGGAAGCGGTGCACGGCAGTGATATAAGAATCCAGGCTGCCGAGCGCGTTGGGAATCGGCAGGTTGTTCGAAACCAGAGCTGTAGCGGTGGACGACATGCGGGTCTCCTAGGGAGGGCAGTTTAGCACTCGCGCCTTGAGAGTGCTAAACGATGCAAAAAGTTCCGTGACCGAACGGTAACATATTTCCTGAACCGCATAGTACTCTAACCAAACTGGCCGGGGGTTAAATTTCCTTCACCCTAGAGACGCACCGGTGGGACGGTGCGTTGCAGCCGTTGCGCCAGGGCGAAGATGGCTGCCGCGCTGCTCATCCCTGGCCCGCGTATTCCGTGCCCCCGGCGGCGTCCTTCGTCGGCTTGCCCCTGTTCCAAGGAATTTCCGCTCGCGACACTGCGCGCTGGAAAATCTTGAGGAAACAAGACGATGAGCGCGTCTTCCACTACGGCCGCGATTGCAGCCGGCCAGCCCCAGGGGGCATTGGGGACCTCCCGATCGGATGCCGACCGGGGCCGCACGGCCGGCCGTCTGCTGCGCTATGCGGCGGGGTTCTGGTTCTGCGTGGCGGCCCTCGGCCAACTGATCTTCGCCGCCTACGTCGCCGGTTTCTATGGCCGTGCCGCCGCGCAAGGGCGGCCGGAACTGTGGAACAAGGTCCTGCCGCACGGCTACGTCGCCGGCGAGCCGGGGCTCAACCTGGTGCTCGGCATGCATCTGTTGTTTGCTGTCGTGATTACCATCGGCGGCTTGCTGCAATTGATCCCGCCACTGCGGCGCCGGCTGCCCGCCTTTCATCGCTGGACCGGCCGCGCCTACCTCGTTGCGGCGGTGATCATGAGCGTGAGCGGCCTGGTGGTGATTTGGATGCGCGGCACGGTCGGCGATTTCGCCAGCCACGTCATCATCAGCTTCAACGCGCTGCTGATTCTGACCTGCGCGACCGTGGCCTGGCGTCGCGCACGTGCGCATCGGTTCGACTTGCACCGGCAGTGGGCCTTGCGCCTGTTTCTCGCCGTCAGCGGCGTCTGGTTCTTCCGCGTCGGACTGATGTTCTGGATTGTCGTCAACCAGGGCCCGGTCGGGTTCGATCCCGACTCCTTTATCGGCCCCGCGCTGACCGTCCTGGGTCTGGTGGCGTACTTCCTTCCGCAAGGCGTGGTCGAACTGTACTTGCGTGCGCAACAGAGCCGCAGCCCGAGCGCAAAGGTCGTGATGGCCGGTGGTCTGACGGCGCTCAGTCTGATGATGGCGGTCGGCATCGCGGCGGCGACCGCGATCATGTGGCTGCCGCGTTTGTGAGGAAACGCCATGACGGACACTGACTTCCTCCGCTCTCCGCAGATCTACGCCCGCGCCGGCGGGGCAATGTATCTCGTCATCATCGTCGCCGGCGGCCTCGGCGAAATGTTCGTGCGCAACGGGCTGGTCGTCACGGGCGATGCGGCAGCGACGGCACACAGTCTCATGGCTTCGTCCGCGCTATGGCGCATCGGTGTCGCGGGCGATCTGCTCCAACATGTATGCGACGTCGGCCTGGCAATGGTGCTCTACGTGCTGCTGCGGCCGGTCAACCGCAACATCGCCTTGCTTGCCCTGCTGTTCGATCTCGTCGCGATGTCGGTGTTCGTGGCGAACAAGTTGAATCTGATGCTGCCGATGTTCCTGCTCGACGACGCCAAATATTTGGGGGCGTTTACGCCCGAGCAATTGCAGGCCCTGTCCTACGTGGCGGTGCGCACACACGGGTACGGGTTCGGCATCGGCCTGATCTTCTTCGGCTGCGAGTGCATCGTGCTCGGCTGGCTGATTTTCCGCAGCGGATATCTGCCGAAGTTCCTCGGCGTGCTGATGCCGATCGCCGGTGTGTGCTACTTGATCAACAGCTTTTCCTTGATCCTCGCGCCGAAGCTCGCCGATGCGATGTTTCCGGCGATCCTGCTTCCGTGCTTCGTCGCCGAGCTGTCGCTGTGCTTGTGGCTTCTGATCAAAGGCGTGGATGTGCCGAAGTGGAATGGACGTATGCGAGCGATGCCGGCCGGCACCGCCTGATGCGGAACTGGACTATGCTATTTCCATGTCCACGACCCTGATTTCCGCCAAACCGCGCGGCCTCGCCCTATTGCTGGGCTGGCGGCGCCTGACGCTTGCGTTGTGTGTTGCGATCATATTGTGGCGCGCGCTGGTCTTTGGCTGTCCGCCGGCTTCCGAACTGGGCGGCCATGTTCTGTTGATCGGCCTCGGTGCCGTGCTCGGATTCGGGCTGCTCGAACAATGGCCGCGCCGTCTACCGCCATGGCTCGCGCGCTGGGTGCTACAGGTACTTGGTGTCGCGGTCGCGATACCGTTGACGGCATTCGCCGTGTTCAGTTGGCTGCCGAACGTGGAAGGCCAGCCGTTCTGGGAAGTCGAGCACCTGCGTGGCTGTTTCATGGGGATCAACGTTGCCGGTCTCCTGGTCGGTCCTTGGATCGCACTCGGCGCCCTGGTCCGGCAGAAAGAAGCGTTTGCACGCGATCAAGCCCTGCGCTTCGAGCTGGAGCGCAGCGAACTTGAACGCAAAGCACTCGACACCCGGCTGCATCTGCTGCAGGCTCAAGTCGCACCGCATTTCCTGTTCAACACCCTGGCGAACGTGCAGGCACTCGTCGATGCCGGATCGCCTCAAGCACCTGCGGTACTGCGTGCGCTGATCGCGTATCTGCGTGCGGCCGTTCCGCGTCTGCACGAGGCGTCGACCACGCTGGGGCAGGAACTCGATCTGGTTCAGGCGTACCTGGAACTCATGCATATGCGCATGCCCGATCGCCTGACCTATTCGCTGCATGCCGACGAATCGGCGCGCGCGCTGACTTGCCCGCCGATCACACTTTTGACCCTGGTCGAGAACGCGGTGCGCCACGGCATCGATCCGGCCGAGGACGGCGGACGCATTGACATCGAAGTGCGCCACCGCGGTGAACATTGTCTCGTGCGCGTGCGCGATACCGGCGTTGGGCTGCACTCCACGAGCAGCGGACTCGGTACGGGTTTGTCGAACCTGCGCGAGCGCCTGCGCCTGATCTTCGGCACACGCGCGAGTCTCTCGGTGACCGAACGTCCGCCACACGGCGTCTGCGCCGAACTCGACCTGCCTGCCGCAGCGGCGCCCGCGTGAGCGCGCGGCCGACCGCCCTGATCGCCGACGACGAGCCGTTGTTGCGCGAAGCGCTCGCGCGCCAGCTCGGTCAGGTCTGGCCCGAACTCGAGATCGTCGCGCAGGCGCGCAATGGCCGCGAGGCGATCGAATCATTCGAGGCGGCGAGTCCGGATATCTGCTTTCTCGACGTGCAAATGCCCGGACTTTCTGGCATCGACGCCGCGCATGCGATCGGGCGCCGAGCGCACCTGGTCTTTGTCACGGCTTACGATCACTACGCCGTGCAGGCATTTGCCCAAGGCGTGCTCGATTACTTGGTCAAACCGGTCGAGGCGGCGCGGCTCGTCGAAACGGTCACGCGGCTCAAGGAACGTTTGGCCGCCGCGCAGCCCGCGCGCAATACCGAGACGCTATTGCGCGAACTCGCTGCGCAACTGCAGCGGCAAACGGCGCCCGCGCCGTTGCGTTGGTTGCGCGCGCAGGTCGGCCAGACGCTGCGGCTGATCGCGGTCGACGACATCGACTACATGCGTTCGGACGCGAAATACACGCGCGTCGCCTGGCGCAACGACACCGGCCATGTTGTGGAGGCGCTGGTCGGCGCGACTCTCAAGGAACTGATCCCACAACTCGATCCCGCGCAGTTCGCCCAGGTGCACCGTTCGGTCGTCGTCAACCTGCGCGCGATCAGCCACGTCACACGTGGCGACAACGAAACCGCGGACATTCATTTGAAGCATCGTGACGAAGTGCTGCCGGTCAGCCGGAGCTATTTGCATCTGTTCCGGCAGATGTAGCGACGCGCTTTCAGTCGAACACGATCTCGCTCGCAGGCGGCAGACGCCAGTCGATCTCCGTCTGCCCGTACTCGTGCAGATAGGTATTCGCGCGCGAAAAATGCCCGCAGCCGATAAAGCCGCGGTAGGCGGAAAGCGGCGACGGATGCGGTGCCTTGAGCACGAGATGGCGGTGCGTGTCGATCAGCTTGCCCTTGGCCTGCGCATAGCTGCCCCAGAGCAGGAACACGAGGCTCTCGCGCTCGCGATTGAGATGATCGACGACGGCATCGGTGAAACCTTCCCAGCCTTTACCCTGATGCGAGCCGGCCTGATGCGCTTGCACGGTCAGGGTCGCGTTGAGCAGCAGCACGCCCTGCCGCGCCCACGGCAGCAGACAGCCGTGATCGGGACGCGGGATATGCAGATCGCGTTCGATCTCGGCAAAGATGTTGTTCAGCGACGGCGGCACGTCCACGCCGGGCAGCACTGAGAAGCACAGGCCGTGGGCCTGGTTTGGCCCGTGGTACGGATCCTGGCCGAGGATGACGACTTTGACTTGATCGAACGGCGTCGTGTTGAGTGCGGTGAAAATGCGCTTGGGCGGTGGATAGATGATCTTGCCGCGACGCAGTTCGCTGCGCAGAAATTCGCTGAGCGCTAGCATGTCGGGGCGCTGCAGGTAATCGCCGACGCGGGCTTTCCACGAGGCTTCGAGTTGAACGCGGTCTTCGCTCATTGCGGATGTCCCAGCGTCAATTGCCGTGCCGTGGCAATCCACGCGCCGAGCCAGCCGAGCACGACGCTCGCGCCGAGAAGGGCCAGTGCTTGCACGATCGACAATCCGTGAATAGAAAAGCGTTCGCCGTAACTCGCGGTGAGCTGGTTCAGCGGACCGGACAGCGCGATCTCGACCGCGCCGATCAGGATGAGTGCGACGAGTCCCGCGAGCGCGCCGTACCAAAGCCCGACGTACAGGAACGGACGGCGCACGAAGGCCCGATCGGCACCGAGCAACTGCATCACCGAGATTTCTTCGGCGCGGCCGGCGATGTCGCTGCGCACCGTATTGCCGACCACGAGCAGGGCGGCGAGTCCGAGCAGGATCGCGAGTACGCCGGCGAGCCGCGCGGTGAAGGCGAGGATTGCATCGAGGCGCTGGCGCCAGAGCGCGTCGTACTGCACTTGGTCGACCTGGCGATCGTGCGCGAGTTCGTCGACGAGTGCCGGCGCACCGTGGCCCGGCGACGCCGCGGCTTTCGGCGTCACGATCAATACGGTCGGCAGCGGATTGTTCTGCAGGACCTTGAGTGCGTCGGCGAATCCCGACTGGCTGCGGAATTCGGCGAGGCCCTGTTCGGGCGTCTTGATTACCACGTCGGCGACGTCGGCGCGTGCGCGCAGAGTTTCCGCGAGCGTCTTCGCCGCGGCCGCATCGATTTCGGGCTTGAGAAACACGCCGATGCCGCGCGCGTCGTCGAGATGTCCACCGAGCGTGCGCGCATTGTCGAGCAGGAGCCAGAGCAAGAACGGCAGGCACAGCGCGAGGCTCATCACGAGCAGAGTCAGCACGGTGGCGCCGGGGCGCTCGGCGAGGCGGGCTAGGCTCGTGCGAAAGCTGCGCGAGTGATGCTCGCGCCATGCGCCCATGCCGGGCCGCGCACGCGTCGGCGCGCGCGCGGCGGGCGGTGCCGCGACGAGCCTCTCGGGCCGGCCCTGGGCGGGCGTGACGCGGCGGTTCATGCGTGAACCTCGCTTCTCGCCGCAACGGGGCGGAAGTCGTCGATGAGCTTGCCGTGATCGAGCACGAGCACGCGCTTGTTCATGCGCTTGATCAGATTGAGATCGTGGCTCGCGACGAGCACGGTCGTGCCGACCTGCTCGAACTCGGCGAAGAGCTTCATGATTTCAGCCGAAAGCATCGGGTCGAGATTGCCCGTCGGCTCGTCGGCGATCAGCACCGGCGGCTTGCCGACGATCGCGCGCGCGATGCCGACGCG
This sequence comes from Rudaea sp. 3F27F6, assembly GCF_005503555.1. Classification (GTDB taxonomy): domain Bacteria; phylum Pseudomonadota; class Gammaproteobacteria; order Xanthomonadales; family Rhodanobacteraceae; genus Rudaea. Next base: position 133,933 of record NZ_SCNG01000004.1, on the reverse strand, counting down.
CTGCTGCTCGCCGGTCGATAGCGTCACCGGCGGCGAGGCTTCGCGCGCGAGCAAGCCGACCTTGTCGAGTGCGGCGCGCACGCGGCGGCCGATCTCTTCGCGCGTGCAGCCGGCGATTTCGAGCGGCAGGGCGACGTTGTCGAACACGCTGCGGTCCATCAGCAGGCGATGGTCCTGGAACACCATGCCGACGCCGCGGCGCACCTGCGGTACCTTGCGCGCCCGCGTTTTGACCAGGTTCTGTCCGTTGACCGTGATCTGTCCGCGCGTCGGCCGGTCCATCAACGCGACGAGACGCAGCAGGGTGCTTTTGCCCGCACCCGAGTGACCGGCGATGAAGGCCATCTCGCCGGCGTCGAGTTCGAACGAGAGATCGGTGAGCGCCTCCTGCCCGGACGGATATTTCTTGCTGACTTGGTCGAAACGAATCACGCCCGCTCACCGCGCCAGTTTGCTGTGGCGCATGCCGTAGCCGAAGTAGACGACTAGGCCGAGACTGACCCAGACCACGAACACGAGCCAGGTGACCGCGGCTAATTCGGATAGCAGCCAGATCGAGAAGGCGATGCCGATCAACGGTATCAGCGGCACGAAAGGCGTGCGGAACGAGCGCGGCAGCTCCGGCTTGCGGATGCGCAGCACGATCACCGACGCGCAGATCACGATGAAGGCCGAGAGCACGCCGATGTTGACGAGCTTGGCCACTTCGTCGAGTGGGAACAGTCCGGCGACGAGAGCGGTAAATACGCCGAGCACGATGGTCGGCCGGTGCGGCGTGCCGTGGCGCGGATGCACGTGCGCGAACCAAGCGGGCAGCAGCCCGTCGCGCGCGAGCGCGAACCAGATGCGCGCTGCGCCGAGCATGAAAGCGAACAGGACGCTCACCAGCCCGAACACCGCCGAGGCGGAAATCGCCGCGGCGAGTCCGCCAAGTCCGATGTTCTTGAACGCGTCGGCGACGGGCGCCTCGGTGTTGAGTGTGGGGTACTTGGCGATGCCGGTCAGCACGAGCGATACGGCCAGGTACATGGCCATCGAAATGCCGAGCGAAAGCAGCACCGCGCGCGGCAGGTCGCGCTGCGGGTTCTTCGACTCTTCCGCTGCCGTGGTCAGTGTGTCGTAGCCGAACACCGCGAAGAACACGACCGCGGCCGCGGTGGCGATGCCGCGCCAGCCGAAATGGCCGACGCCGTCGGTGCCGACCACGCGTTCCGGTATGAACGGATGCCAGTTCTCCGGATTCACATAGAACACGCCGACGCCGATCACGAGCGCGACTGCGGCGACCTTTATCGCGACGACGAAGGTGTTGAAGCGCGCGCCCCACTCCGTGCGGAACACGAGCAGGGCGGCGACCCCTAGCGTCACCAGCGCGGCGATCACGTTGAATACGCGGCCGTCGCCCGTGCCGAGCGCACCCTGCGCCCACACCGGCAGCACGATGCCGATGCTGGCGAGAAAGGACTGCACGTAGCCCGACCAGCCGATTGCGACGACCGCCACGATCAGCGCGTATTCGAGCAGCAGATCCCAGCCGATCAGCCAGGCGGGCAGCTCGCCGAGCACGGCGTAGCCGTAGGTGTAGGCGCTGCCGGTCACCGGGATCATGCCGGCGAACTCGGCGTAGCAGAGTGCCGCTGCGGCGCTGGCGATGCCGGCGATGACGAAGGCGAGGGCGACCGCAGGGCCTGCGTTCAGCGCCGCCTGTTGGCCGGCGAGGACGAAGACGCCGACGCCGATGATGCCGCCGATGCCGATCGCCGTGAGCTGCCACAGGCCGAGGACGCGGCGGAAATCGCCGCGCGTGCCGGCTTCGGCCTGCAGCGCTTCGATCGATTTGTGTCGTGTGACGGTGTCTAACAGACCCATGCAACCTCCCCGGATTATTTGAACGGGATGATACCCGAGGGGCGCGGTTTGCTGAGCGGGTTTGCTCGCCTATTCGGCGACGCTGCGGATTTGCAGCGACACCTGTTTCTTGCCGCCGCCGAGCCATTGTGTACCGACTTCGCGGAAACCATAGCGCGCGTGGAATTTCGCGGACGCGGGATTGGGCGGATCGAGATCGAATTCGCAGGTCAGTTGCGAGACCCCGGAGTCCTGCGCGAATCGAACGAGATCGTCGTACAGCTCGGCGGCGAGTCCGCGGCCGTGCCGGCGTACGTCGACGACGATGCGGTCGATATAGAGGAATTGCGCGTAGTGCGCGGCGAACCAGAGATAGTTCGGGCTGTCGTAGTCGGCGCCCTCGCGCAGCACGAGCAGAAAAGCGGCGGCCGTGCCGTCGATGTCGACGACGCGATGGTAGGCGGCCTGGGCGTGCAGACGCTGCAGGCGGCCCTCGTCGAGAGGGCTGAGGAAATGCACCGACTCGGCGTTGAGGGCGAGGATCGCCGCAAAGTCGCCGGGCGTCGCGTCGCGGATCATGCGTCGGCGGTCGCTACGCGGACGATCAGGAACGCTTGAACAGCCGCGCGACGCGATGGAAGAAACCGGCCTTCTTCGCCGGCTTCGCCTCGGCGGCGACGGCCACTGCGGCCGTTGCGGGTGCGGTCGCGATCGTCGCGGGCTTGCCCTTCGGCGCGACGGCTACGTCGATGCCGGCGACATTCGGTGTTTCCATGCGTTCGCCGCTGCGGCGTCCACGGCCGCCGCGGCGCCGACGGCGCCGGTTCGGATCGCCGGCATTCGCTTCGCTGCCGTTCGCGGACGACGGCGCTGCGGCTGCTTTTTCGTTCACTGCCGCTGCCGGCGCGGGGCGCGGCGACGGCGCATGCGTGCGCGGGCGGCCTTCGCGGCGCGGTTCACCCGAGCCATGACGCGAGCGCGGTCCGCGCTGGCGTTGCGGCGGACCCTTGGTCGGCACGCTGCCATCGTCGTCTTCGTCGTCGGTCAGCGGCTTCGCGCCTTCCGGCCGCGGTCGCGGCGGCGGCAGCACGAGTAGGGACGGATCGATCGCGGCGGTCGGAATCTTCTGCCCGATATAGGCCTCGATGTCGGGCAGGCTCTGCGCGTACATGTCGCAGGCGAAGCTGATCGCATCGCCTTCGGCGCCAAGGCGCGCGGTGCGGCCGATGCGGTGCACGTAGTCTTCGGCGTCCTGCGGCAGGTCATAGTTGTAGACGTGGCTGACGCCGTCGATATGCAGGCCGCGCGCGGCCACGTCGGTGGCGATAAGGATTTCGATTTCGCCGCGCTGGAACTTGCCGAGCAAACTCTGGCGCTTCTTCTGCGGCACGTCGCCCGACAACATGCCGACGAGGAAGCCTTGCTTCTCAAGGCGGCGGGCGACCTTCTCCGCGGCGACCTTCATATTGACGAAGATCATGCTGCGCTTGGCCTCGTTCTTCGAGAGCAGGCCGATCAGCAGCGGAATCTTCTCTTCGCTCGCCGGGAAATACATGACCTGGCGCACGCGGTCGGCGGTGACGTTTTCGGTTTCGACGGTGAGCTGCTCGGCCTCGTTCATGTTCTCGTAGGCGAGTTCGAGCACGCGATGGCTCAAGGTCGCCGAGAACAGCAGGCACTGGCGCTGGTCGCGCTCGGGCAGGCGGCGCATGAGGAAGCGCACGTCCTTGATGAAGCCGAGGTCGAACATGCGGTCGGCTTCGTCGAGCACGAACACCTCGACTGCCTTGAACGAGAACACGTGCTGCTTGAAATAGTCGATCAGGCGGCCCGGCGTGGCGATGATGATGTCGACGCCGGCGCGCAGGATATCGCGCTGCTTGTCGTAGTCGACGCCGCCGTAGATCAGCGCGGACTTGAGCCCGGTGCCGCGGCCGATGTGCTGGAAATCCTTCTCGATCTGGATCGCGAGTTCGCGCGTCGGCGCCACGATGACGGCGCGCGGATCGGTCGGGCCGCGTTCGGCAATGGCCGGACGCGTGAGCAGGCGCTGCATCGTCGCGACGAGGAAGGCTGCGGTCTTGCCCGTACCGGTCTGCGCCTGGCCGGCGATGTCGCGGCCGGTCAGCGCGACCGGCAGGGTCAGCGCCTGGATCGGCGTGCAGCGGGTGAAGCCAGCGGCGTGCAGTCCGGCGATCACGCTGGGGTGCAGGTCGAAGCTGTCGAAAAAGGTGTCGGTAAGGGTCTGGGCGGGCATGGATTCGTATCGGTGGTCACGCGAAAGCTCGCGCGAGCAGCGGCGCCTGGTGCTTGAAATCCGGCGGAATCGTCCCCAACTCCTGCCAACCTCGTGCTTTGCGTAGTGCCGCTTGAAATGCGTTCGCGCTTCGGCTGAAATGGGAACGAATTCCTTGATTTCATCCGACCCAGCGATCGCTTGGCGTCCGATTGTATCGCAAGCCAGCCCCTTCCGCCGCATTAGCGCGCCCTTTACCACGTTTCCGCCGGAGCCACCCGTGAGCCATCAAGCCATCACCCATGTCAGCGACGACCAGTTCGATGCCGAAGTACTGAAGTCCGCGGAGCCCGTGCTCGTCGACTTCTGGGCCGAATGGTGCGGCCCGTGCAAAATGATCGCGCCGATCCTCGACCAGCTCGCCGACAGCTATGCGGGCAAGATCAAGATCAAGAAGATCAACATCGACCACAATCAGAAAACCCCGCGCAATTACAACGTGCGCGGCATCCCGACCTTGATGATCTTCAAGGACGGCAAGGTGCAGGCCACGCAGATCGGCGCGGTCGGCAAGAAGCAGCTCGAGCAGCTGATCGATAAGGCGATCGACCGCCAGGACAGCCTGGCCCGCCAAGGCTGAAATACCTCGCCGGATCGAGTCCGGCGGCGAAGATCAGCGGGGGCGCGATGATCTGGATGTTTCTCGTGGGCGGTATGCTGACGGCGATCGTGATTGCGATCGCCCGTGCCGGTGCGCGTCGCCGCACCTCCCCGGCAGCCGCCGACGGACGTGACGCGGGCAGTGCGGACGTTTACTCGAGCAGCAGCGACAGCGGTTCGGTCTTCTGGTCGTCCGGTGACAGCGGATCGAGCGACGACGGCTCGCGATGGTCCGGCGGCGACAGCGCAAATTGCGACGCCGGCAGCAGCAACGACAGTTCCAGTTCGGACTGCGGCGGCAGCGATTCCGGCAGCAGCAGTAGCGATTGAGCCAGGTCTGCCGGCTGGACGCCCGTAATTCGAAGTGCTAAGGTATATTTCATCAAGGGGCTCGAAAGCCCCGCCCATGCAGTAACTCCCCCACGATTGAATCGCCTGCCCGCCTGATGCGGCAGGCGGCATCGAACTCCAGGGAAATTCTCGAGGCTCGTCCGCGCAGTTCTCGGTCTTGGCCGCGCGGCGTATCGAAAGGCGCTGCGCGCGAAACGAGAGCCGCGCCATCATTCCGATCATCATTCTCAACGGCACCGAAGAAGGTCAGCCCGTGTCCGAAACCGAATCCAAAGAAAACGGCGGCGAGAGCCGCAATCCCCAATCCGAAGGCAACACCGCGCCTCCCGCTCCCGCCCAAGCCGGCGGCAACGAGGGCGATGCGTCGAAGCAGCAGGGCGGCCGCGACGATCGCCGTGGCCGCGGGCGCAACCGTCACCGCAATCAGCAGCGCGGCAACGGCAATCCGAACAACCGCGGCGGCGGTGGCAACAACAACAACGACGCCGACGAAGAGTTCGTCGAGATCCAGGGCCCGAATACCGGCGTCACCATCGATCTCAACGACCTGAAGCGCCAGCCCGCGTACAAGCTCCTGAAGATGGCCGAGGACCTCGGCATCCAGGAAGGCGCCGCCCGCGCCCGCAAGCAGGACATCGTGTTCCTGATCCTCAAGGCGCACGCGCGCAGTGGCGGCAGCATCTACTCCGAAGGCGTGCTCGAAATCCTGCAGGACGGCTTCGGCTTTCTGCGCACGCCGGACGAAAGCTATCTCGCCGGCCCCGACGACATCTACATCTCGCCCTCGCAGATCCGCCGCTTCAACCTACGCACCGGCGACAATCTGAACGGCCGCGTGCGGCCACCGAAGGAAGGCGAGCGCTACTTCGCCCTGCTCAAGGTCGACACGATCAACGGCGAGCCGCCCGAAGCATCGAAGAACAAGGTCCTGTTCGAGAACCTCACGCCGCTGTTCCCGCGCAAGATGTACCACCTCGAGCGCGGCAACGGTTCGAGCGAAGACATCACCGGCCGCATCCTCGATCTCGTCTCACCGATCGGCCGCGGCCAGCGCGGCATGATCGTCAGCCAGCCCAAGGCCGGTAAGACGATGATGCTGCAGAATGTCGCCCAGGCGATCGTGCACAACTATCCCGACGTGCATCTGATCATCCTCCTGATCGACGAGCGTCCCGAGGAAGTCACCGAAATGCAGCGCACCGTGCGCGCCGAAGTGGTCTCTTCGACCTTCGACGAACCCGCGCTGCGCCACGTCCAGGTCGCCGAAATGGTGATCGAACGCGCCAAGCGCTTGGTCGAGCACAAGAAAGACGTGGTCATCCTGCTCGACTCGATCACGCGCCTCGCGCGCGCCTACAATACCGTCGTGCCGTCGAGCGGCAAGGTGCTTACGGGCGGCGTCGACGCGAACGCGCTGCAGCGCCCGAAGCGCTTCTTCGGCGCGGCGCGCAACGTCGAGGAAGGCGGATCGCTCACGATCGTCGCGACCGCGCTGGTGGAAACCGGCTCGAAGATGGACGAAGTGATCTATGAAGAGTTCAAGGGCACCGGCAACATGGAAGTGCACCTCGACCGCCGCATCAGCGAGAAGCGCGTCTATCCGTCGATCAACATCAACCGTTCCGGCACGCGCCGCGAAGACCTGTTGATCGAACCCGACGTGCTGCAGAAGATCTGGATTCTGCGCAAGCTCCTGCACCCGATGGACGAGCTTGCCGCGATGGAATTCATGCTCGACAAGATGAAGAACACCAAGTCGAACGACGAGTTCTTCAATTCGATGAAGCGATAGTTCTCCGCGTTTGCGGACGAACGTAGAAAAGCCGGCCCGATGGCCGGCTTTTTTCATGCGGAATTCATCGCCCGCGGCTTAGTCTGGCCGCCCCACGTTTCCGCGACGGGCTTCATGCGCGCCATCCTGCTTTCGCTCATTCTGTTGCCGGTCTGCGCGGCCGCCGCGGCGCAAACGCCGCCCGAGACGCAGGCGCCGTCGCCGCCTCCAGCGGCGCCGTCGAACGCGTCGCCGCCGACGCTCGATACCGTGCTCGTCGCCGGCGAGCAGCCCGGTCCGGGATTGTGGAAGGTGACGCGCCGCGACAGCGACCACGTGCTGTGGATCCTCGGCACCCAGGCGCCGCTGCCGAAGACGCTGAGCTGGCGTTCCGACGAAGTCGAAAAAATCATCGCGCAATCGCAGGAAGTGCTGACCGATGCGCAGGCCGACGTGAAGATCGGATTCTTCCGCACTATGTTCCTGCTGCCTGCGGCATTGAGCGCGAAGAAAAACGCCGACGGCGCGACGCTCAAGCAAGTGCTGCCGCCCGATTTGTACGCGCGTTGGCTCCCGCTCAAGGAGCGCTACCTCGGCAAGGATGACGGCGTCGAGCGCCTGCGCCCGATCCTCGCCGCGAACGAGCTGTACAGCAAGGCGATCGGCAAGTCGGGCATGACCAACAAGAACGCGTTGTGGCCGGTAATCGAGAAGATCGCGAAACAGCATCGCGTGTCGATCCGCGAGATCGAAGTCGAGATCCCGGTCGACAACGCGCGCCAGGCGATCGACGACTTCAAGAGCACCGCGGGCCAGCTCGACATCGATTGCCTGGCGACGACGATCCAGCGCCTGGAGACCGACCTCGGCGCGATGCGCGCGCGCGCGAACGCCTGGGCGATCGGCGATCTCGAAAAACTGAAGAGCCTGCCGTATCCGGATCAGCGTAGCGTGTGCCTCAATGCGCTTGCGGCGAATGCGAATTTGCGCGAGAAGCTCGCCGATGCGCGCAAACGCTTGCAGACCGAATGGATCGAAGCCGCCGAGGCGGCGCTCTGGGACAACCCGAGCACGTTTGCGGTGCTGCCGATATCCGAGCTCGTCAATGCGGACGGCCGCTTGGCGACGATGCGCAAGAAGGGTTACGTCGTCGAAGAACCGCAATAGGCGCTCTTCGCACTCAGCCGACCTTGCGCCAGCGTTTACGGTGCGCGGTTTCGAATTCGACGCCGGACAGCGGTACGACCGATTCGCCGTTGCGCAGACGCCATTCCGCGCCGAGCGGGAGCTCGCTCGCATTGCCGTGGTCGTCAACGCTGACCGGCTGAGTATGGATCAGGATCGTGCGCAGGCCGTGCTCGTCTTCGACTTCGAAGGCATGCGTTTCGATGTGAATTTTTCCGCTCATCGCAGGCGCCCTCGCGGCGATGTACCGGTGCCGCTCAGCCGCCCGGCGCGATGCGGAATTCGAGTGTCGCGCCGACCGCGCGCTGCCACTCGGCGTAGAGCCGCTCGCGTTCGGTGCCGTCCAGCTCGACGGTGAATTCGCGGCCGACGCCCCAGTGCTGAGCGATCTCCTCGCGGCTCTGCCAGTAGCCGACCGCAAGGCCAGCGAGGTAGGCCGCGCCAAGCGCCGTGGTTTCGAGCTGGCGCGGGCGCTGTACCGGCACGCCGAGGATGTCGGCCTGGAACTGGGCGAGGAAATCGTTCGCGATCGCGCCGCCGTCGACGCGCAGCGACTTGAGCTGCAGGCCCGAATCGGCCTGCATCGCGGCGAGCACGTCGCGGGTCTGGTAGGCCATCGATTCGAGTGCGGCGCGCACGAGATGCTCCTTGCGTGTGCCGCGCGTGAGTCCGAACATGGCGCCGCGCACGTCGCTGCGCCAGTACGGCGCACCGAGGCCGACGAAGGCCGGCACGAGATAGACGCCGTCGTTCGACTTCGCGCGGCGCGCATAGGCTTCGGAATCGGCGGCCGCGTCGATCAGGCGCAGCCCGTCGCGTAGCCACTGGATCACCGAGCCCGCGACGAAGATCGAGCCTTCGAGCGCATATTCGGTCTTGCCGCCGAAATTCCACGCGACTGTCGTCAGCAGGCCGTTCTTCGAAGCGACCGGTTTGGCGCCCGTATTCATCAGCATGAAGCAGCCGGTGCCGTAGGTGTTCTTCGCCATGCCTCCGGCGAAGCATGCCTGGCCGAACAGCGCGGCCTGCTGATCGCCGGCAACACCCGCGATCGGGATCGACTTGCCGCGCGCGAAATGCGTCGTGTGGCCGTAGACCTCGCTCGACGCGCGCACCTCGGGCAGCATCGCGCGCGGCACGTCGAACAGCGCGAGCAGGTCGTCGTCCCAGCGCTGCTCGTGGATGTTGTACAGCAGCGTGCGCGAGGCGTTGCTTGCATCGGTGACGTGAACCTTGCCGTCGGTCAGGTTCCAGATCAGCCAGGTATCGATCGTGCCGAACAGTAGCTCGCCGCGGCTCGCGCGCTCGCGCGCACCGTCGACGTGGTCGAGAATCCACTTCACCTTGGTCGCGGAAAAGTACGCGTCGATCAGCAGGCCGGTGCGTGCGCGCACGAGCGCGTCGTGGCCGGCGGCGATCAGTTCGTCGCAGATCGCGCGCGTCTGCCGCGACTGCCAGACGATCGCATTGTGGATCGGCTTACCGGTCGCGCGCTCCCACACCACCGTGGTCTCGCGCTGGTTGGTGATGCCGATCGCGGCGATGTCGATCTGGCCGAGCTTGCGTTCGGTCGCGATCGCCTGGGCGACCGTGGCCTCGACGCTGGCGAGTATCTCCACCGGATCGTGCTCGACCCAGCCGGGCTGCGGAAACTTCTGCGCGAACTCGCGCTGCGCGCTCGCGGCGATGTTGCCGGCATGGTCGAACAGCAGCGCGCGCGAACTCGTCGTGCCTTGATCGATCGCGAGAACGTAGGACTGACTCATGATCTTGCTCCCGATGATTGCGTCGTTCGTTGCGCGCGGCGGCGGCTTAGCCGTACAGCGCGCGATAGCAGGCGGCCGCGAGCAGCATGCCGGCGATCGGCGCGAACACCGGCACCCAGGCGTAGCTCCAGTCCGAGCCGGCCTTGCCCGGGATCGGCAGCAGCGCATGCGCGATGCGCGGGCCGAGGTCGCGCGCCGGATTGATCGCATAACCGGTCGGACCGCCGAGCGAAAGGCCGATCGCAACGACGAGGCCGGCGACCGCGAACGGCGCCAGCCCTTCGGTCATCTTGTTCGCGCCGATGATCAGCACGCCGAACATGAGGACGAAGCTGCCGATCGCTTCGCAGAGGATCGCCGCAGGAAAGTCGCGGATTGCCGGCGCCGTGCAGAACACCGCGCGCTTGGCGAGCGGATCGAGATCGAGCTTCCAATGCGGCAAGTAAGCGAGATAGGCGAGTGTGGAACCGAGCGCCGCGCCGGAAATTTGCGCGGCGACATAGCCCGGCACCTGCGCCCAGGAAAACTTGCCGAGGGTGGCGAGGCCGATCGTCAGTGCGGGATTCATATGCGCGCCGCTGCCGCTCGGCGCTGCGGCGTAGATACCGAACAACACGGCGAAACCCCAGGCGACGGCGATCACGAGCCAGCCGCCGTTCTGCGATTTCGACTGCGGCAGCAGCACGCCCGCGACCACGCCGCTACCGAGCAGCATCAAGGTCGCCGTGCCGACGAATTCGCCGAGATAAGGATTCATCCATTCACCTTGGTTGCCATATAGGTGTCGAGCCGCGCGCGCTGGTCTGCGTTCAAGCGCAGGCCGAGCTTGCTGCGGCGCCAGAGTATGTCGTCGCTCGAACGCGCCCATTCCTCGCGCAGCAGATAATCGATTTCCGCCGCGTACAGGTCGGCGCCGAAATTCTCGCCGAGTTCGCCGAGACTGCGCGCGCTGCCGATCACGCGGTCGATGCGCGAACCGTAGGCGCGCGCATAGCGCAGCGCCTGGCCGGCATTGAGCCACGGATAGCGCAGCACGGTCGCATGCAGGAATTTGTCGAACGGGTTCTCGCCTTCGTGCGCGTCCTCGGCGAACTCGCCGCCGGGCAGGCGCGCATGCTCATCCGCGGTCCACGCGCCGTGCGTGTTGCCGAGCGCGGGTGCGATCAAGTCGAGCGCTTCCTCGCCGAGCTTGCGGTGTGTGGTGATCTTGCCGCCGAACACGTTGAGCAGCGGTGCACGCCGGTCTTTGTCGGCCTCGCCGTTGTCGAAGTCGAGCAGATAGTCGCGCGTCACCTCGGACGCCGACACGCCGGCTTCTTCGAGCAGCGGGCGCACGCCCGAATAGCTCCAGACCACGTCGCTCGGCGCGATCGAGCGCGCGAAGTAGCGGTTGGCGGCGGCGCAGAGATAGACGATCTCGTCGGCGTCGATGCGCGGCGTACCGGGCGCACCGGCGAATTCGAGGTCGGTCGTGCCGATCAGGGTGTAGTCGCGCTCGAACGGGATCGCGAACACGATGCGCCGGTCGACTTGCTGGAAGGTGTAGGCGTAGGTGTGGTCGTAGAGCTTCGGCACGACGATGTGGCTGCCTTTGACCAGGCGCAGCGTATGCGAATGCGTCACGCGTGCGATGCCGTCGAGAAAGCTGACCGCCCACGGCCCGGCTGCGTTGACGAGAACGCGCGCTTCGACCTGCCGCGCTGCGCCGTCGGTGCCGCGCAGTTGCGCCGTCCAAGTTTGCGCGCTGCGCTGTGCCGCTTCGCAGCGCGTGCGAGTCGCGATCTCGGCACCGCGTTGCTGCGCGTCGAGTGCATTGAGCACGACAAGGCGCGCGTCGTCGCACCAGGCGTCGGAATAGATGAAGCCCGTGTCGAACTGCGGCTGCAGCGCGCGGCCGGCAACGTGGTCGCGCAGCTTGGCGCGGCGCGAGTGCGGGAAGGTGTGTGCGCGGCGCTTGCCGAGGCGGTCGTACATCATCAGGCCGGCGCGGATCATCCACGCGGGGCGCAGATGCGGCTCGTGCGGCAGTACGAAGCGCAGCGGTTTGACGTTGTGCGGCGCCGAATTGAGAACGACGTCGCGCTCGGCGAGTGCTTTGGCGACGAGCGAGATTTCGTATTGTTCGAGATAGCGCAGGCCGCCGTGGATCAGCTTGCTGCTTGCGCTGGACGTGTGCGCGGCGAGATCGTCCTGCTCGACGAGCAGAACGGACAGGCCGCGCCCGGCTGCATCGCGCGCGATCGCCGCGCCGTTGATGCCGCCGCCGACGACGAGTACGTCGACCTGATTGTCCGCCTGGGTGCGCACCTCCGCATCTTCGCAGATTCGCGCAGGCGCGAGAACCGGGCGCCGTCGGGAAATGAGTCTGCGCGGTCCGCGCACCTTGCAGCGCGGAAAAGACTAGCGTTTTGCGCGCGGATGGAAGACGAGTGGATGCACGTCGTCGGCCGGCGGCGGTGACGGCGCGCAGGTGCCGCAGCTCGAACAGCCGCCGCCGCTGCCGCAGCCGGCACCGCTCGTAACTTGCTGCGGTGCGAACTTCGCGCCGAGCGTGCGCAGCGTGGCGTTGGACGAAGCCGAAAGCCGATGCGCGATTTGCGCCTGCACGGCGCGGTAGCTGCGCGGGAACAGGCGCAGGAACGCGAACCAGAGACTCCAGGCGACGAGGAGCGCGATCACCGCGGTCTGGAAGATCGCGTAGCTCACGACAGCGCCTTGGCGATCTGATAGGTCGCGAACGACGCGAGATAGGCGAGGCCGAACAGATAGCCAGCGAGCACGACGACGTTGCGCACGGAGCCTGTTTCGCGCTTGACCGTGGCGAGCGTGGAGATGCACATTGGCGCGAACACATACCAGGCGAGCAGCGACAGCGCCGTCGCCAGCGACCATTGCGAAGCGACGATCGCCTGCAAACCGTCTTCATTGCCGGCGAGTGCGTAGACCGTAGCGAGCGACGACACCGCGACTTCGCGCGCGGCAAGTCCCGGAACCAGGGCGATGCAGATCTGCCAGTTGAAGCCGAGCGGGGCGAACACAGTATGCAGCATGCGGCCGATCATGCCGGCGAGGCTGTAGTCGATCGCCGGATCGGTCGCGCCGGCCGGTGCGCCTGGGAAACTCGAGAGGAACCACAGCAGCACGGTCAGGGCGAGGATGATGCCGCCGACGCGCTTGACGAAGATCATGCCGCGCTCATAGAGGCCGATCAGGATGTCGCGCGGATGCGGCATGCGATACGACGGCAATTCCATCATCAGCGCATGTTCGCTCTTGTCCTTGCGGATGCGCTTGATCACCCAGGCGACGAGCAGCGCGCTGACGATGCCGGCGACATAGAGCGTGAACAGCACGATGCCCTGCAGATTGAATATGCCGGCGACGGTACGCTGCGGAATGAACGCCGCAATCAGCAGCGCGTAGACCGGCAGGCGGGCCGAGCAGGTCATCAGCGGCGCGATCAGAATCGTAGTCAACCGGTCGCGCGGATCGGGGATGCTGCGCGTCGCCATGATTCCCGGAATCGCGCAGGCGAAACTCGACAGCAGCGGAATGAACGAGCGGCCTGTAAGTCCCGCGGCGAGCATCATGCGGTCGAGCAGGAACGCCGCGCGCGGCAGATAGCCCGACTCTTCGAGGCAAAGAATGAACAGGAACAGGATCAGAATCTGCGGCAGGAAGGCGAGCACCGTGCCTAGGCCGGCGAATACGCCGTCGACAACGAGGCTGCGCAGCGCGCCGTCGGGCAGGCTCGCGCCGAGCCATTCGCCGGCGGCGTTGATGCCGGCATCGATGCCGTCGTGCAGCGGCGTCGCCCACGAGAACACCGCCTGGAAGATCAGGAACATCACCAGCGCGAGGATCGCGAGCCCAAGCACGGGATGCAGCACGACGCGGTCGATGGCGTCGTCGACGGCGGCGGTGCGGCGCGGAATGCTCACCGTGGCGGCGAGGATCGCGCGAACTTCGGCGTGCAAATCCGCGGCCGGCTCAGACGATGGCGGATAGGGATGGACTTGCGGCGCGGCGTCGATGTGTTCGATCAGCGCCTTCGCGCCGCCGTGCTTGATCGCCACGGTTTCCACCACGGGCATGCCGAGCTTCTGCGCGAGTGCCGCTGTGTCGATGCGGATGCCGCGGCGCTTGGCCGCGTCCATCATATTGAGTGCGAGCAGCATCGGTCGGCCGAGCCTGGCGATTTCGAGCACGAAGCGCAGATGCAGGCGCAGATTGGTCGCATCGGCGACGCAGACGATCAGATCGGGCACGGCCTCGCCCGGATAGCGGCCGGTAATGACGTCGCGCGTGATCGCCTCGTCGGGACTCGTCGCGGCGAGACTGTACGCGCCGGGCAGGTCGAGCACGCGCACGCTGCGTCCGGACGGCGCAATGTAATGGCCTTCCTTGCGCTCGATCGTCACGCCGGCGTAGTTCGCCACTTTTTGGCGCGTGCCGGTCAGCAGATTGAACAGCGCCGTCTTGCCGCAGTTCGGATTGCCGACGAGGGCGATCTGCAAGGTGTCGGCCGCGCCGGTCATGGCGTCGAGTCCACGGTAATCGTCACGCGCGCGGCTTCGGCGCGGCGCAGGGCGAAGCGCGTATAGCCGATCTGCACGAGCAGCGGATCGGCGCCGAGCGGCCCGCGCGCAACGAGGCGCACCGGCTCTCCGGCGACGAAGCCGAGATCGCGCAGACGTCGCGCGATCACGTCGTTCGTTCCGTTGTCCGTGACCTCAATGACTGTGGCCGATGCACCCATCGCCAGTTCCGAAAGCAGCACGCCGATTCGCATCTAAATAAGAATGGTTCGCATTATACTTGGTTGGGGCGGCAGACTCCATGTCAAGGGATTGTCATGTCGGGTCGTAGGTGGAAACGCGCAAGCAGTGCGTTTGGATGCTTACAGTGGATACCGCGGCCTCTTATGCTTGAAAAGTGGCTCGCGCAGGGCTTTCTCAGTGTGCGAGGGGCATCTGACGGCGTTTGCGGCCCATCTTCGGCAGGATTCGGGTGAATCGCCGCAAGCTTCTCCATTGCGTTTGTCGTGCCGCAAACGGTCGTAGAGGGTTTAGCGGCTGGGGGCGAGCAGGCCTTGGGCTCGGGACAATCCGACGATCTGTTCGGGACTCCAGCGCTGCCGAACCGCCGCGTCTACCCGGTAACCCGGTTGCCGAATTGCGGGCCGCGGCGTGATCGTTGCTCGCAGGGGCTGCGCTTGGGATGTGAATCGACGAGGTCGGACTATTCGCTCAAGCGGATCGCAGTGACGGCTTGCGATATTCTGACGGCCTTGGCGGCAGCGCTCGCTTAGCTCAGGCGTCGGCACTTATGAATGACGAATTGGTAGTCCGAATTCTCACGGAAATTCGTGAAGGGAAAAAAACAGCTCGCTCATCAAGAGGAAGCGCTTCAGATGCAGCGAGTGCAATTCACCGCCTTTCAAAAGAATATGGAAAAAGCGGAACGCATTCAGGGGCGGGCCGAAAAGCTTCAGGAGCGTGGCGCGCAATTAGTTGGTGTCGCGCGAAAACTTCTATTCTTCGCGGCACCGTTTCTTATCCTGTTTGTCGTATTTCTCATGCTCGACGGAGCATTTCGATAGTCCGGGTACCGACTATTCGCTTCTGCGCGACGTTGCCGAATTGGCCTGCTGTGGACGGAATTTGCTTGGCTGTCTTTTGGTTCCTCGGCTAGCAATAGCCAAGGCATAAGAAGCCCTTTCGGACCGCATATCGTCAGAGTCAGAGCGATCAATCGCGTGAGGGTCGGCAGTGTCGACCCTCACGCTTTAGGATTCGCTTACAAACCCATGCCGCCGGAAACTTCGATCCTCTGCGCATTGATCCAACCGCTTTCGGGGGCAAGCAGCATCGCTACCGCGCCGCCGACATCGTCGGGCAAGCCAACGCGGCCGAGTGCGGTCATCGATGCGATCCGTTGGTTCACCTCGGGATTGTCGCGGACCATGCCGCCGCTGAAGTCGGTCTCGATCGCGCCGGGGGCAATCACATTCGCGGTGATCCGGCGCTCGCCCAGCTCTTTTGCCATGTACCGCGTCAGCGTTTCGACGGCGGCTTTCATCGCGCCGTAGGCCGATGAGCCCGGCAGCGTCATGCGCGCGAGCCCGCTGGAAATATTGACGATGCGGCCGCCGTCGGCGATCAGCGGCAACAGGCGCTGGGTCAACAGGAACGGCGCCTTGAAATGCACGCTATAGATCTCGTCGAGTTGGGCTGCCGTGGTTTCGGCGATGCTCGCATGCAGCGAGGTTCCCGCATTGTTGACGAGGTAATCGAAATTCTTCCTGCCGAAACTGCGCTCGAGTTCCGTCGCAACAGCGTGGCCGAACGCGTCGAATGACGCGGAGTCGGCGACGTCGAGCTGCAGCGCAACGGCTTTGCGGCCAAGCGCGTGGATGCGTCCAATCAGATCGTTCGCTTCGGCCACCGCGGCGCGGTACGTGAAGAGGATGTCGGTGCCGCGCTCGGCGAGGTGCAAGGCCATGCTGCGGCCGAGGCCGCGGCTGCCGCCGGTGATCAGCGCGATCGGGTTGTTGCGGGAAGTCGTCATGGTTGTCTCCTGGCTGGTATTGTTTAGGTGATCGAAACGATAATGGCGACCGAGCGCGGAGAAAAGCCCGTGAAGGCTCGACATACCGTCAACTATTACTGAACAATGGCATCGTGGAAACCGATACGCTGAAAATGTTCGTCAAGGTTGCCGAACTCGGCAGCTTCACTCGTGCCGCCGAGCATCTCGGTTTGTCCAAGGCGCGCGTGTCGATGGCCGTGCGTGCTTTGGAGGCCGATGTCGGCAGTCATCTCCTGCAGCGTTCCACGCGCGCCGTGCGCTTGACGCCGGACGGCGAAACATTCCTTTTGCGCGCGCGCCAACTCGTCAACGATGCCGATGAACTCGCCTCGTTGTTTCAGACGCCGACCTCGTTGCGCGGACGCGTGCGCGTGGACATGCCGCAGAGCCTTGCGCGATCGACCTTCATTCCGCGCCTGCCCGAGTGGCTCGCGGCGCACCCGAATATCGAAGTGCAGCTATCGACGACCGACCGCCGCGTCGACGTCATTCGCGAAGGCTTCGATTGCGTCCTGCGCGTCGGCAATCTGCAGGACTCGGCCCTGGTCGCGCGCCGGCTCGGCGAATTCTCGATGATCAATTGCGCGAGTCCCGCTTATTTGCGCAAACACGGGACTCCGCGGACGCTCGAGGATCTCAAGGACCATCTCGTCGTCCACTATTCGATCGGCTTCGGCGCCGACACGCCGGGTTTCGAATATCGCGACGGAAACGTGTATCGCGAATACCCCATGCGCAGCTTGATCACGGTGAACAGCACCGACTCGTACAACGCGGCATGCCTGGCGGGACTCGGTATCGTCCAATCGCCGCGCATCGGCCTGATGCCCAGCGTGATGGCCGGCGACCTGGTCGAAATCCTGCCGCAGCACACCTGCCAACCGATGCCCGTCTCTATCGTGCATGCCCACGGACGAAGCGTGCCGCGGCATGTGCGGCTCGTGATGAACTGGATCACGGAAGTCTTGAAGGGACGTCTTACCTGAAATTTCGCTGCAGCGAAATTCCCTCAAGCATCGCTCGCGAGCGCTTGCCGCGGACCGATGGATGTTCTTCATCCGCGCGATAAGCGCTCCGTGGCGTGGAACCTAGGCTTCAGGCATCTCCCAACGCACTGCTTCTGGCAAACTCAAATTCGAAGACTCCATCTGAAAGCAGGTTGAGCTGCGTGCGCCAATGGAAACTCGCGGCAAGAGCTTTCGCCGTCATCGTGAGAGATTGCATCGACGTCGGCGGCGAGGATAGGATCGATTGCCGACGGGCCTGTTGCTTCTGCTTCTCCATCAGGGAGAGCGCAGTCAATTGGTCGAGCGCAATATTCTTGTGAAGAAGAAACGGGACGGTGCCCGCACCCGGGTGCTTGCGAAAAATGCAGCTTGCGCGCATCAACGCCGACGGTGACGGACAGATCGAGTAATCCGCTCATGGCCAATATCTGCCGCTACTTCCCGTTTCTTTTTCTACTCATTGCGCCGTTCAAGGCGGTGCAATCGCAAGAGAGTTATTTCCGCATCTACGATGAAAACGTCGGATTCAGTTCCGGCGAAACCAAAGCGCTCGCACAGGACAAAGCGGGTTTCATCTGGATCGGTACGCAACGCGGTCTGGTTCGTTTCGACGGGAGCAATTTCGTCCCATGGGCTGCGAACCAGCTCAACGATCCGGTCGCCACTCTCGGTCTCGTTGTCGGCGCAGACGACGAGTTGCTGATCCGAACGCGAAGCGCGCGTTCCGGACGCTTGTGGCGGCGTACGCGCGATGCCGTCGAGCCTGTGCTCGGCCCCGAAGGCAAGCCGATCGACAATTCGGTTGCGCTGGCTTTCGACGCACGAGGCAATCTGTGGATCGTGCTCGGCAAAGAATTGTGGCGGCGCGACCGCGCGATGCAATGGCAGCGCGCCGGGCAAGGCATGCCGGCAACGGAAAAGTTCCGAGGCCTGCGTGCGGCGGGACAATCGATGGTCGCGGTAACCGACGAAGCAGTCTGGCGCTTGCGAGACAACACGGCCGCAGAACTCGTGCTGCGCGGAGGCGTGTTCGACAGAGTCGCCGGCGACGACGACGTACTGTGGTTGAGCAAGCGCACCGGCACCGACGTCGACATATGGCGAGTCGATGCGCATGGCGCGAAGCAGATCGTAAGTCTCGGCAGATACCAGTACGTGCGCGACATGACCCAGCGCGGTTCGACGTTGTGGATCGTGACCCAGGGACTGACCGCGCTCGAAGCAAATGGACACCTCCGCAATTTGAACGTCGACGCCACCATACTTCCGACCGGCGGCCCGATCTTGGTCGATCGCGAAGGCAGTGTTTGGCTGGGCACCTCCGTTGGTCTCATTCAATTTCCCGAACCGGATACGTGGAATTGGTTTTCCAAGAACAATCTGAAAAGGTTTTGGCAGGCCGGCGACACCACTTGGGTGCAGGGCGATCCGAGAAACATCCTTCGCATCGAAACCGCGACCGGTGTCGTCGCCAAGGAACAGCTTGATGCCGATCTGTGCATCCAGCCGCCACAGCACATATGGGCCGTTTCCGAGTCCAAGGTGTACGCATGGCGCGGCAGCACGTTCAAGGACGGAGCATTCGAGCCGGTGGCCGACATGCCCGCGGGGACGGAATTCGTGAACACCTGCCGCACCGACGGTACCGGTGCGGTGTGGATTTATACGGAGAAAGATCTGCTCCGCCTCGCGCCGGGCGCGTCCCGCCCGGTGCCGATCCGCACGGCCGGCGCGCAGCATGTGGCGGTTCTTTGGTTCGACGATCGCGACGATCGTCCGCTGGCCTGGGTCGATGGGCGCGTATGCCGATTGCACGTTTTTCCCGACGACCACGCGACGGCGGAAGACTGCGTCGCCGGCGACGGTTTGCGCACCGTCCAATCCGTGCAACGCGTCGATGCCGAGCACATCTGGCTCGTCGCGGTCGGCGGTCTATATGCCCTCGATGGACATAACGAGCTTCGCCTTCTGCCGGGCAATCGCAGTATCGGCGGCGGCGAAATCAGCAGCACCGCGCCTGCGCAAAACGGACAGATTTGGCTCAGTCACGGACAGCCGGTGCGCGTGCAGGCGTGCGCCGATTGCGAGGACGGCTGGAGAATCACAGAACGTCTCAGCGCATGGCACGGCTTGCCCGGCAACAGCACCAACTACACGCTCGAAACCGCCGAGGGTGATCTGTGGACGTCCGGTTTCCACGGCATCTGGCGCGTGCCCAAGGCGGTGCGCAGCCAAGCTCTCGGCATCCCTAAAACCGTACTCGTGCGCAGCCAGGTCGATGCCGAACTCCGCGATCCGGGTGCGCCGCTCCAGCTCAAACCGGGCGATCGTCGTTTGGAACTCGAATTCGCCAGCTTGAGCTATCGCGATCGCAATCTCTTGCGATACCGTTCGCGCATCGGCGGCGAAGGCGATTGGTCGCTGCCGATGCGCGACCCGAGGCTGCAGTTCGCCGCGCTGGAACCTGGGGGTTATCGCGTCGAAATGAGCGCGAGCCTCGACGGCGAGCACTGGTCCGATCCTCCCGCGAGCGTCGAATTCAGCGTACTCCCGCCGTGGTACCGAACCGGTTGGGCGCAGACTCTGTTCGGCCTTGCGGCTTTGGCGCTGCTCGTGCTGATCTACCGCCTGCGCGTTGCGGCGTTGTTGCGCGTGGAATCGGAGCGCACGCGCATCGCGCTCGACCTGCACGACGAGATCGGCGCCGGTCTCGGCAGCATCGGCATGCTTGCCGGCGCCGCGGCGCGAACCGATGCCGCCGAGCAGACGCGCATCGTGCGCGAGATCGGCAGCGTCGCCGGCCTGCTCAGCAACGGTTTGCGCTCCCTGGTGTGGTCGCTGCGCAGCGGCAAGGCCGGGCTTGCCGAACTCGGCGAGCAGATTGCCGATCATGCCCGCCGTCTCTTCCCGGACGAAGAGCCGCGTCTGTCGTTGAAGCTGTCCACGCCAGCGCAGGAGATTTCGTTGCCCGTCGAGGTGCGCCGGCATGTACTGCTGTTCGCGCTCGAAGCGCTCCACAACGCGTCGCGCCATGCTCGTGCTCGGTCGGTCGAGGTCCGTCTGCAGGCGAACGTCGGCAAGGGATTTTCCTTGGGCATCCGCGACGACGGCATCGGCTTCGATCCCCGTCGGGATACGCCGGGCAATGGCATCGAAAGCATGCGGCGCCGGGCCAAAGCGATCGGCGCGCGGTTTGATATCGCGAGTGCGGCGGCGGCGGGCACCCAGATAGAACTGACCTGGCCCGATATCTCGCCGCACGCATGAACATGTCATTGCCAGCATCGGCAAAGCCGTGCAGCGTGCGCGAATGAACGACATTGCCGCGATGCGTCTCGCTACGGTCGAAGACGATCCCCGTTTTCGCCGCAGTCTTGCTCTGCTCTTGAGCAGTCTCCCCGGCTTTACGCTGGTGGCGAGCTACGCGAGTGCGGCGCCCTTGCTTTCCGCTGCGCGGAAAGTCCGCGAACTGAGCATGCCGATGCCCTGGGATCTGGTCATCACCGATCTTGGCCTGCCGGAGATCAGCGGCATCGATCTCACGCGCGAACTCAAAACTCTCTTCCCGCAACTGCGCGTGGTCGTATTATCGGTATTCGAGGACCCGGCCAACGTCCTCGCCGCCATTTGTGCGGGCGCCGACGGCTATCTGCTCAAAGGCGTCACCGGCGACGAAATGATCGCCAAGCTGGAGCAGATACGCGAGGGACGATCGCCGCTGAGCAGCGCTCTTGCCGGCACCCTCATGCGCCTTGTGCGCGAAAGCCACAGGGGCGCGTTCGGCAACGCGGGCTTGCCGCGCGATCTCGGCTTGAGTGTGCGCCAACTCGATGTGCTGCGCGGCCTGGTCGACGGACTGTCCTACCGCGAAATCGGCGAGCGCCACGGCATCGCCACCGACACGGTGCGCAACCATATCCGCCAAATCTATTCCACCCTGCAAGTGCACAACGTCGCCGAGGCGGTGAGCTACGCATTGCGGCACGGCTTGGTGTAGAGCCGCTTTCTGCAGGGACGCGGGAAAGAAAATCTCGCGCAGCGTACATGCCGCAACGGCATGATCATGTCATGGCGACGCCCGCGTTTCTTCGTTAGTTTTTCGTCCAGATTGGCGCTCCAGCCGCACGGCGGCTTTGGCGCGGAAGAAACGTTTTCTTTGGGTAGCACGCATGCCAGTCACGATATTCGTTCGCGCGAGGTCGATGGGCGCGCCGAGAGCATTACGCTTACTCGGCTGCGCGCTGCTGATCCTGGCGATGCGAAACGCCTTCGCGACGATCATCGTCGGCGCAGGCTCGTCGCTGAATGTCGCCGACAACAACGTCGATCTAGGCTGCTCGGATTTGACGGTTGCGGGCTCGCTCATGGCGAGTGCCGCCAACCTCACTTCGATCGCGAATCTCGATCTCAGCGGCGGCAGCAGTTTCGCTGCCGGTGCGAGTCGGATCTCGCTTGGCGGCAACTTCGCCAATGCCGGCAACTTCGACCCCGGCGCCAGCCGCGTCGCGATCGTCGATGCCTGCGGCAACGGTACGAGCGAGATGTCCGGCGCGACGAATTTCTACGATTTCGTCGTCGCCACCGTTTCCGGAAAGCAAATCCTCTTTCCCGTCGCCGCGGCGCAAAGCGTCGCGCACTCGCTGACTTTGCAAGGTGCCGCGGGGCATCTGCTCGATGTCCGCAGCAGCGTTGCCGGCCAGCGCGGCGCGCTTGCCCTCGCCGAAGGCGCGGCGCAAACGATCGCCTATGTGCACGCACGCGACAACAACGCCAGCATCGCGCATATCGCACCGGGATTGCCCACGCAATTCAACTCGGTTGACGGCGGCAATCTCGTCAACTGGTTTCTCGATGTCTCCGGCGGCACGGTGCCTGCGCCGATGCTCGGAGCGGGCCGCTGGGTGCTGCTGGCCGCCATGCTGTTTGTCGCCGCATACAGCTTATTTCGACGCAACAGGAAATTTTCGTGACTATTCGCCATACCCGCATGATGCGGGCAATCGCATCGGCACTTGCCTCGCTCAGTCTTGGCGTGACGTCCGCGAGCGCTGCCGACGTCGTCGTTCAACCGAACGCGGGCAACGGCCTCGTCGTGACCGACGCAAGCGGATCGCAGATTCGCCTGCGCGTCAACGAAGACGGCGAAGTCATCATTCCGGTGCTCGTGAACGGCGCGGCGCGCAACTTGCCGGCTTGTGTGAGCGCGACCGGACAGCTCGGTCCGTGCGCGCCCGGTGCGGTCGGCAGCGTCGGTCCGCAAGGCCCGGTCGGACCGACCGGCGCCACCGGACCCGCCGGCGCAACCGGTCCACAAGGTTCCGCCGGCACCGGCAGCTTTACCTTGCCTTATACCGGCAGCACGGCGACACCGAACGCAGCGTTTTCGGTCGCGAACACCTCGGGCAACGCCGGCGTGCACGGCATCAACGGCACCAGCACCAATCCGAATGTTCCCGCTTCCGGGGTCTGGGGCGAATCGACCGATGCGGTCGGAGTGCTTGGCACGAGCGCGCGGAACTCCGGCGTGCAGGGCGCCAGCACCGGCGGCACCGGGGTGCTCGGCACGAGTTTCAGCGGCTATGGCGTGCAGGCCGTCAGCGGCACCGGCGCCGCCGTTCACGCGGAAAGCGCGAATGGAGATGGCGTGCAGGGTTTCAGCGTCAGCTTCACCGGCGTCTACGGCAAGAGTACCGGTGCGAAAGGCGCCGCCGGCGTGCTCGGCGAAAGTGCTTCGTTCGACGGTGTGCACGGCTACACCAGCAGCACGTCGGCAGTCGGTGTCGCCGGCTTCGCCGACCAGGGCAATTCATCGGGCGTGCTCGGCGTCGGCAAGGCCGGCTCGGGCGTGGCCGGCGTCAGCACCTCCGGCACGGGGGCGAGCGGAATCAGCACGAGCGGCTTCGGCGTGTTCGGTCATAGTGACTCGAACTACGCCTTCGTCGCCGACGGGGCGGCGCAGCAGAATCCCAACCAGGGCGGTTGGGTCAAGGCAATGGCATACGTCATCCCCGGAGGCGGCGGCATCGTGCGTTGCTTCAACTCGCAACTTGGCGCAAGCGCAGCGTCCGCCCCGCCATGCGGTTTCGGCTATTCGCGCCAGGGCGCAGG
Organism: Rudaea sp. 3F27F6; assembly: GCF_005503555.1. GTDB lineage: Bacteria > Pseudomonadota > Gammaproteobacteria > Xanthomonadales > Rhodanobacteraceae > Rudaea. Next base: position 110,410 of record NZ_SCNG01000004.1, on the reverse strand, counting down.
AGACACTCGGATCGATTTCGGTTTTCCCGTGAGCAGCCGATTCCTGTCCGCGACGATCGACGGAAGTTATCGAAGCGCCGTCAGCGTCTTCAGCGCATCGAACACGTCGGTGAGCGTATCGACGTACTACATAGACAACGACAAGGACGAAGACGAGGCGTACTACCTGCTCGTGTTCTGAATGCCACAAACGACGTGGCGTCGATTCGCCACGATGCCGGAGACCTCCATGATCTGCTTGCTCAAATCCCGTATCCAAAATCTGCGCTTGCTCTGCAGCGGCCTCGCCTTCGTGCTGATCGCCACTGTCTCGGCGCCGGCTTGCGCCGAGGTTCTCGCGTATTGGAATCCGTCGGGAACCGTCGACAGCAGCGTGCCGCTGCCGCCGACGAGCGTATCGCCCAACCTCGCTTCTGCAGGAAACTTGAGCGGCGGTCCCGGCTTGACGAGTCCGGGCCCGTTCGCCAACGCCTACGAATTCGACAACTGGAGCGGCGGCGCTTTCGACGCGACCGACTATCTCGCCTTCTCGATGACGGGCACCAACGTCACTTATTCGTCCGTCGCTTTCTCTCTCTACAACAACTATGACGGAAGCGGAAACTGGGAAATCCGTTCCAGCGTCGACAACTATGCGGCCACGCTGAGTTCGGGGACGTTCTCGGGAATTTTTTTTGGCGGGCAACTGATTACGGCCGACGTCAGTGCGCTCGGTGTACAAAGCGGAACGACCCAGTTCCGCATTTATACATTCAACAATTCCGGTGCCACCAACCCATTGCAGCGAGGTATCCGCGGCACCGGCGGCTCGGGGCAGGGGCTGACGGTGAACGGCTCTGTCGGTGGGGTGCAGTCGATCGGCACGACGACGACATTGGACGCGTCACCCAACCCCGCCTTCGTCGGCCAGCTCATTACGTTCTCGGCCGCGGTGAGCGTCGACCGCCTTCCCGATTCCGTTGGCGCTGCGGCGACGCAATCCGCATTGCAGTTGCCTTCCGCTTCGCCGACCGGCACGGTGAGTTTCAGCGAAGGGGCAGCCTCTCTCGCCAGCAACGTCGCGTTGAACGGCAGCGTCGCCACGTTTGCGTCCGCCGGCCTGAGTGCAGGCACCCACGCGATCACCGCGACTTATTCCGGCGATACGACTTACAGCGGCAGCAGCACCAGTATTGTCGTCACCGTCAATGCGGCGCCTCCCTCGACTCCGGCGACGCCGGCACCCGCGCTCAGTGCATGGGCCTTGCTATTGCTGGGCGTTTGCATGATGGCGACGGTTTGGCGAATCCGTTACCGCGCGAACGGGAAGCGCGGCGAATGAGCTTCCGCGCGGCGTTCGCGACGAACGCTGGAGTCGGTCACCTTCCTTTCTAGGCCATATTCTGCCGTCATGCCGCTCTATTTCATGATCTTCCTCGGTACGCTGGTTGCCGCGCTGCTGCTCTATCTGGGAGCCACCGCGCAGGCGGCGTTCACGCGCAAGCCGGCTTCGGCTTTCATTCCCGAGCATGCGATGGTCTGGCTGCAGGCGGCCGGACTGGCCTTGCTCTGGTTCAGCGTCGGCATCGCCTGGCTATTGTTCTTCAATGTCTATCGCATCCACGTCGACATGAGCGCGGTAGGGGACGCCGCGCTCCAGGCTTTCAGTCGCGGATACACGCGACGCCTGCCGATCGTCGTACTGCCGTTCGGCGCCGCTTGCTTGGCGTGGACTCTCGCACTGTGGGGCACACCGGTGCGAATTTCACGATGGGCCGTCTGGGGGATTGCAACGCTGTGCGTCGTTTCGATTCTCAGCACTCCGTGGGCCGCATTCGCGCACGACGACATGCAGGCACACGGATATACCGAAGCGGCATATCGACAACTCCAGACATTCCATTTGGTGCGCACGATCGCCTTTACGATCGCGGCTGTGTGGGCGCTCGTCGAAAGGCGGTAATCAACTTGTTCTGCGAATCGGTCGCTCTCACAATCATCAGCGTCAACGAGTAGAGTTTCAAAGCGCTGCTCAACTGCTCGCTCGCACGGATATGGGCGAATGACGGCTTGGGGTCGTTTCCCGGCGGCCGAGTTCGGCCAAAAGCAGACTCACAATCATTTGGGCAGTCTGCTTCCTTGCGGCCATTCGATAGCCGCTATGGGAGTGTCTTCAGGCTGCTGAGCTACTCGACACCGACTTGGCCGGCGGTTCACCAATGGCGCGTTCGCTGACCTGCTCAAGCAGAATGGGAGCGTCTCCTTTTCGCTGCTGAAAGAACATGCCGGCATGTCGGGTCACTATTTGTGCGACGTATATCCCGTCCCACTTCGAGGACGGCTCTTTGGGTGCGCCGCGGCCACGTTGGGCAGAGAGAACAAATTGGTTGTGAAACCACCGGGCAAAGCCCCACTTTTCCGCTGCCCGGCTTTGTGCCTCATGCGGGGCGCCCCAACAATTTTTGGAGATCGCACGTGAAGTCAATGTTCCGTCCGTTGCTATTCCTATCCATGCTGTTCGTGGCCTCGTCGCTCTGGGCGCAGTTGCCGGTGATGGCAAACCCAAATCACGAACAAATGCTTGCAGGCCAGGACGCTAAGGTGGTCACGAACAAACGGCTAGTTTATGACTTCTGGCGTGAGGTGCTCGAAGGTGGACACTTGGAGTTGGCCGATAAGTACTTGGCCGTATCGTATATTCAGCACAACCCCAACGTGCCAACGGGGCGTGCAGGGTTTGTCGAATTCTTCGGCAAACTAGCCAAGCAGAAAACGATCGAATCGAGAATCAAGGCACCGCTGGTCGCTATTGTCGGCGAGGGTGATATGGTCATCCTTGCCTTTGTGCACGAAAATACGGACCCGAAAGACCCGACCAAGAAATATACGACCACTTGGTTCGACATGTTTCGTATCGAGAATGGGAGGATTGTGGAGCATTGGGATTCTGCGACGAAACGCTGATCCCTGCCTTTGCACGAGAAAATACAGATAGCCACAGTCGTCGCTGCCTCGTAGTCAGCCTAGCGTCGATCATGTTTGGGATGGCGGCCGGCTGTGAAATCATGCCGCGTATCGCGGCTGCCATGGTTGGCGGGACGATCATCGTCCCCGTGTTTCTGCACTGATGACTTTGGGTCTCTTCCGGACGACTGTATTCAGCCAATTCTGGACGGCTGATTCCGCCGGAAAAGCTACCTTGCCATGCAAAGAAACGCTTTAGCGATCTCTGCTTTCCACCAAGCCCCACCCTAAAGCCAGCAACGACAACGCGGCCATCGCCAGCCACAAACCGATCACGGCCGGCGACAGAACTCCGGCCAGGCTGTCTCTCCAGCCGACATACAGCAGAGGCACATTGGTCAGGCAGATCCAGCATGCTGCCGCCCCGATCAGGACACCCAACCATATCGGCCAAGCGATGCGTCGGCGACGCAACGGCAAATGCCGCATCACGCGTTCGCTGAAACCATCGTCCAGCACGGGACCTTCGAACTGTCGCCGAAGCAGCGTCTCGATTGTGTCGTCGTTCGATTCATTCATGATGTCTTCTCCGTGCCGCCATCTTGCCAGTCGGTCAGCCACGCCTTCAATTTTGCCTTGCCCCGCATTGCATGAGTCTTCACTGTGCCGAGCGGCATCCCCAATACATAGGACGCCTCCTCGTGGCTGAGGCCGAGTTGTATGCAATGCAATAGCACTGCCTGCTCGGCCACCGACAATCGTTGCATTGCGTGTTCAAGATCAAGCTGCAGATCGATCGCACGGTTCGGTGCCGGCAGTTGCCCCATCGTTTCGTCGTCGACATCGTCATATCGTGCGGGAATACGGCGTGCCTGAAGAAAACAGGTATAGGCGATTCGATACAGCCAACTGGAAAACCGCGCTTCGCCGCGAAACTGAGCCAGATTCCGCCAGGCCAAGATAAAAGTTTCTTGCGCCAGGTCGTCCGCCGCAGACTCATCGCCGTGCAGCAGTCGACGCAGTTGCGCGCGCACCATGCCTTGATTCCGACGCACCAGTTGCTCGAAGGCCCGGCGGTCGCCGTTCAATCGTATGCGTGTGACCAAAGCCCGATCGATGCGCGCCTCGGCGGCGCTATCAGTCACGCAGATCGCCTCGCCGGTTCAACCACCAACTGGCGAGATAGCCCAAGCCGGTCATCAGCGGCAGCAAGCCGATGCCCCACAGGCGGTCGATGCCGAGGCCGTTGTCGAGCTGACCCGGCAAGGTCAGGAACATCGTGATCAGCCCCAGGCCGGCACCGATCAATACCAGCGCCCGACGTCGCTCGGAGTAGGCCACCTGCGGTTCCAACAGCAATTGCGGCGGCAGCTCCACGCCCTTGTCGGCGAGTTGCAGCAAGACGTTGTAACGGGCCTGTGTCCGTCGATAACCGTAGCGCATCACGATCAGCACGATGGCCACCGGGGCCGACATCACTAGGAAAGGAATGACTAGGAAAAGGTATTCCATGGTTTTGCTCCAGAAGAAGTGTCGAGCCGAAAGGCTTTGGTAACAGAAGAAGAGGCAATGCGCCTGCCGCGGCTCAATTTTTGGCCCCTTCGGCGGCAAGCAAGTCGGCGATGTGCTCGGCCAGCAACCAGTGTTGCGACGGCCCTTGGTTGCTGGTCAGCGCTACGGCCGCGCCGGTTTCCCAAACCATCTGCAGGTTGGCTGTGGTGCCCTCTATGCCTCCTTGATGGCCGCGAATGTGGCGACCGTGTGAGAGCCGCTCATCGATTCCGGCGCCGATGAAACCGGGACCGGCCGGCACTCCGCCGTCGAACATCTTCGCCAGTGTTGCAGACTTGAGCAGCTTGTTCCCGTTCAAGGCGGCGGCGAATCTCAGCAGATCGGTGTTGGTGGAGTAACCGCCGCCTGCGGGGCTGCCCTTGTAGATGCCCCTCAGCCAGTTTGCCTTCCAGGTACGAGAGAACACCCCGTCGTCGTGGTAGTAGCCGACCGCAAGCCCGGGCACGATCTCGTCCTCACTGCGGAAGCCGCTGGACGTCATCTGCGCGGGTTCGAAGATGTGGTGCTGGATATAGTCGAAGTAATTTTCACCAGAAACGTTCTCGATGATGCGGCCAAGCAAGACATAGCCGGCATTGCTGTAGTTCAACCCCTTGCCCGGTTCGGCGACCTTCGGCTGGCGAGCGATCAGTTGCAGATAGTCCATCGGATTGACGTAGCGCTCGGAGTGCTCGAAGTATTCCGGCACCATGAAATCGCCGAGGCCTGCAGTATGGTGCAGGAGGTCCCACACGGTGATCTTCTTCGCCGTCGCCTGATCGGGATATTCCGGGACTCTCTTCGCCAGCGTGTCGTTCCACGACAGCTTGCCGGCCTCGATCAACTGCGCCACGGCCACCGCGGTGAACATCTTGCCGACCGAAGCGATGCGGAACTTCGTCTCGTGATCGATCGGCACGTTGAAACTGCGGTCGGCCATGCCGCGGCATTCGTCGAACACGGTTTCGCTGCCGTCGACAATCGTTACGCAGCCGGAGAAGTCGGACACGCTTACCAGCCGGTCCAGTACGATGCGTATCTGCTTCGCCAGCTCCGCATGCGACACCGCCCCCTTGGGCCAGTCGGCATAAAGCGGATTGTCCATCGGGACCAGCGTCGCCTGCGCGAGCCGATCGGGACTCGCGGGTTCGGCGGTCAGCCAGAACAGTGCGGCCTGCCCATTGCGACGTCCCTTGACGGCGACTTCGAGCAGCCCCGGCTGGTGCGGATCGTTGCGCACGTCGAACACGTCCAAGCCGCCGCTGTCGCGTGCCGCCGAGGCCAAGTCGGTGATGAATGCGGCCTTGTCGTCGGCGGCGATGGATGCCGACAGTACGCTGGGCGCCCATTGCCGGATTCGCTCGGGACCGTCGGCATTGGCATGGCGGATCAGTTCGCCGCCAAGCCGGCCCACCGGCGTGTCGGGCAATTGTGTCTGCATAGGGGCAGCGGCCATGGACGACGTCGTGGCACAAAGCAGCGAAATGGAGGCCCACAATGAGACGCGCCGGAACGCGTGAGCCGTGGTCGTGAAGATGGAGGTGCGGTTGATCATGGAGGATGGTCTCTGGGTCGCCGGCCGATGCGGCCGCATTGATCCCTTAGATGCCGTGGCCATCCCGCTTGGATTCACCTGGATTGGCTTTTTCAAAACCAATGGACGCGAACTGTCTGGGCCTGGCCTTGCCAAGTAAGCGCAGCCAGCTCGTGGACCTACCTGACTGTTCGCTCAAGCGGGCCGCTGGCTGGCGGTTACGGTAAGCTCTTAGTCCTCGCGGCAGCGGCCGCTCAGCTCAAGCGTTACATCGACACTTCTGCGCTAAGGTGACCGACATGCCCGCCCCTAAGACGGATAAGACTCCCAAGCTCATAGACCAGAAGCCGGCCAAGCGCGCAGCGGCAAAAGGCAACGCTGCTACGGCTCTGCCCGACTCCATGGTGACCGGCAAGGCCAGCCCTGCAAAGGCTGCGGTCGGCGACAAGCCGGTCCTCGCATACATTGCCAGTCTGCCGCAGCCGCAGCGCAGCATTGCGGAACGCGTCGATGCTCTTGCGGCCGGGACGCTTCCCGGCCTGCAGCGCTCCGTGAAATGGGGCATGTCGTACTACGGCGTTGGCGACGGCTGGTGCTTCTGTTGCGGCGGATTCGCGGACCACGTCAAGCTGATGTTCGTGAACGGTGCAACGCTCCAGCCGGTACCGCCAGTGACGCCGGTAGCAATGGGCAAATCTACTCGGGGCGTGGAGCTTAAATCGGTGGACGACCTCGACGAACGCCAAATCGCCGCATGGATGATTCAGATCGCGGCCGTGCCCGGTGTCGGAGGGAAAAAGCGCTAGGCGCGAAGACGGTTGCCTCGCGACAGCGGCCGTTTAGCTCAAGCATTATTGAACTCGATAGCGGGCCTTTGCGACCGGCGGCTTCGGTTCGATAGCCGACGTTCAGCCCTCCGCCAAACCCTCCTGCGCACTTCGCCGTGTAAGGTTTCAGCGCCGGCGCCCGTCTTTATGGCAGGCGCGACGATTTGCCGGCGCGCCGACGATGCGGATTGCGGAGGGTGCAATGAGCAAAGGCGAATCGGGTACGTTCAGTCGACGGGCATTCCTTACCGCCGCGGGTATGTTCGGCGTTGCCGCGCTGTGGGCGCGCTTGCGTTTTTCTGGTGTGAGCGACGCCCATGCGGCGGAGCATGAATCGTTCGAGATAAATCACAGCGACAGCGAGTGGCGGTCGTTGCTGACTCCGGCGCAGTATGACGTGCTGCGCCGCGAAGGCACCGAGCGCCCGTTCTCCAGTCCCCTTGATCATGAGAAGCGCCGCGGGGTTTTCGCCTGCGCCGGCTGCGATCTCGATCTATTCTCTTCGGCGACGAAGTTCGACAGCGGCACCGGCTGGCCGAGTTTTTTCCGCCCACTGCCCAACGCGGTCGGTGAGCGCAAGGACTATTCTCTCGGGATGCAGCGTGACGAAGTGCATTGCCGGCGCTGCGGCGGCCACCTCGGCCACGTTTTCGACGACGGTCCCGCGCCGACCGGCTTGCGCTATTGCATGAACGGCGTTGCGTTGAATTTCAAACCGGCCGCGTAAACCAACATAGAAGTATACAAATGCAGACATTTTCGTATCGCCGCCTATTCGCCAGCGTGGCTGGTCTTGCCCTTATCGCGGTTGCCGGCCTCGCGCATCTGCGCGCCGTGCATGCGGCGAGCGGCGCATCGGCGCCGGAAATCGCGCGGCCCGGCCTGCAGTGGTTCAACGTCGCCAATCCGCTACCGATCGCGTCCTTGCGCGGGCGCGTCGTGATTCTCGACTTCTGGACCGAGGGCTGCATCAACTGCATCCACATCATTCCGATCCTGCGCAGCATCGAGCAGAAGTATCCCGAGCAAGTCGTGGTGATCGGCGTGCATTCGCCCAAGTTCGCGGAAGAGAAGGACGCGTCGAGCGTGAAGGACGCGATCGCCCGCTACGAAATCCGCCATCCGATCGTGCACGATCCGAAGATGACGATCTGGAACGCCTATGACGTGAAGGCGTGGCCGACGCTCGCGATCATCGGGCCGGACGGCAGCATCCTCGGGCGGATTCCTGGCGAGCCCGATCCGGAACGTTTCGGCAAGGCGATCGGCGATCTCGTCGCGCAGGCCAGCCAATCCGGCGATCTGAAGCCGGCGAAGCTTGCGCTGCAGCTCGAAGAAACGACGAAAGGCCGCTTTCTTTTTCCGGGCAAGCTCAAGAGCGTGCGGGGCGCGAACGCGCAGTGGGCACTGGCCGACGCCGGCCACAACCAAATCGTGTTGCTCGACGATGCCGGCCGCGATCTGCGCCGTTTCGGCAGCGGTCAAGCCGGTTTCAAAGACGGTGCGGCGGATGTTGCAAGCTTCGATCATCCGCAGGGACTGATCGCGTCGAACGAGGCGATCTTCGTCGCCGACACCGGCAATCATGCGATTCGCCGCATCGATCTGAAAACCGGCGCGGTGACCACGCTTGCCGGCACCGGCAAACGCGGCAGTCTGTTGCCGACCTCCGCGCAATCGGGCAAGACGAGCGCGCTGGCTTCGCCGTGGGATCTGGAAAAGAAGGGCGATCAACTGTTCTTCGCCAATGCCGGCACGCATCAAATCGGCGTAGTCGATCTCGCCGGCGGCACGGTCGCGCGCTTTGCCGGCAGCGGCGATGAAGCGTTGCAAACCGGGCTGCCCGCCGAGGCCGCCTTCGCGCAGCCGAGCGGGCTGGCGCTGAGCAAGGACGGCGCGACGCTCTATGTCGCCGATGCGGAAAGCTCGGCGATTCGCGCGATAAACCTCGAAGCGAGGGATCGCACCTGGACCGTGGTCGGCACCGGCCTGTTCGACTTCGGCCGCGTCGACGGTGCGTTCAGCATTGCGCGTCTGCAACACCCGCTCGGCGTCGCCGTCGACGGCGAGCGTCTGCTCGTCGCGGACACCTACAACAGCCGCGTGCGTACACTCGATCTCAAACAAAAGACGGTCAGCGAATTCGACGGCGGAAAGTACACATGCACCGATCCGATCTGCTATCCGACGCGTGAGCCGGCCGGCATTGCGGTCGCCACGCCCGATCGCATACTGCTTGTCGATACGGGCAATCACCGCGTCGAGGAATTCCAGCCGTCGACGAAGACGTCGCGCACCTGGGCACGGTAGCGGGCGGCGAGTGTTGCGCTGATCGCTCGTAGCGAGTTCAGCGGCGAGAATCTTTGATCATTCGCTTCGGCGCGGCGCGCATCGTGGCGATTCGATCGGGCTCGCGGACAAGGTGTTGACACGAAGGCGGTGCATCGGGAAGACTCTTCGTGCGCCATCGATTGGATGGCGTCCCAGTGTGTGAATGCAAGTCATCGCACAATCGAGAACGAGGGGTGCTGCGACGGATCTTATCCGCCACGCTCGCTTTCGATCATCAAGGCAAGGGCGCCCTCCGTTCTCGGAGGATTTGGAATGCCCATCGCCCCAACTCGCTAACTTCATTCCCGCTTTATACGCAGAATCGCAATCGACGCCCTGCGCCGGCCCATGCCGAGCGCCGTCGATGACCCGGACCTTCGGCGCCGTGCAACGAGGCGCCACATGTCCATCCACTTGAGGGAAATTTATGCAGTATGCGAAAGAAGCCGTCGGCGCCGCCTTCGATCTCGAAGCGATGCGCTACGCGAGCAAACAATCCTGGCGCGGCGTCGAACAGATGGTCGCGGCGTTCAAGCCGGGCATGCGTGAATCCGAAGCGACCGCGCTCGGCCGCAAGATTCTCGACGATCTCGGCATGGAACGGATTTGGCATCCACTGCATATTCGTTTCGGCACGAACACGACGAAGAAATTCAACGAGCAATCCGAAGGCGATGTCGAACTCGGCGACGACGACATCTTCTTCATCGACATCGGTCCGGTGTTTGGCGGACACGAAGGCGACGTCGGCGCGACGTACACGACCGGCGGCGATCCGGAAAAGGCCGCTTGTGCCGTAGCGGCCAAGACCTTGTTCGAGGACGTGAGTCGTGTGTGGCGCGATGACAAGCTCACCGGCCCCGCGTTGTACGACTACGCCGATCGCCGCGCCAAAGAAATGGGCTGGGTGCTCAATCTCGATATCCAGGGCCATCGCGTCAGCGACTTCCCGCATTCGATTTACAAGGCCGGGGATCTCGGCAAGTTCGACGGCATTCCGACACCGGGCGTGTGGATACTCGAAATCCAGATCGCTCATCCGAGCAAATCATTCGGCGCGTTCTACGAAGATTTATTGATCTGATGCGCGGCGCGGAAATGGAATTCCGGCCTCGGGCGCGCGCAACGCTAAGCGATTCCGTATCGGAATTCGGTGAGCACCGCGCGAGGCACGAAGCGCCTGCGCCACCGAATCTTCGTTGCAAAGCCGAGCGGGGTGCGCGCGCCCGAGCTACTTGTCGAGCCAGCTTCCGCCGAGTGCCTGGAACAGCGCCGCCGTATCGTTGAGACGTGCGGCGCGCGCTTGGATCAGCGCGATCCGCGCCTGCTGGTACGACTGCTGCGCGCCGAGCAGCGCGATGGCGTTGATGAAGCCGGCGTCGAGTTGCTTGCGCGTGAGGTCAAGTGTTTTCTTTGCGCTCGCCTCGGCGCGTTCCGCGGCCGCGAGCGCCTTGGCATCCGCATCGAGCGCATAGAGCGCGTCGGCGACGTTCTGGAATGCGCTGAGCACGACGCCGCGATATTGCGCCGCGGCCTGGTCGAGCGCGGCTTCGGCAGATTTCTGCTTGTGCTTGAGCGCGCCGAAGTCGAACACGGTCTGGGTGGCGCTGCCGACGACGGCCCAGAACACGTTGTGGTCGGAGAACATCTTGGTGAATTTCTCGGAGCTGCCGCCGTAGTTGGCGCTCAGGGAAAACTGCGGCAGGCGATTGGCGACGGCGACGCCGACCTGCGCGCTCGCACTGCGCACCTGCGCCTCGGCCGCGCGCACGTCGGGACGACGCTCGACGATTTGCGCGGGCAGTGCCGGCGGCAGGGTCGAAGGCAGCCGCAGCTCATCGAGATCGAAGCGGTCCGCGCCGGCCTCGGCGGGATATTTTCCGGCGAGTATCGCGATCAGGTCGCGCGTCTGTTCGAGCTGCTTCTGCAGCGGCGGCAGGCTTGCCTGCACCGCGGCGAGCGCGCTGTCCTGCGCGGCGACATCGAGGCCGTTGGCATAACCGGCCTTGGCCTGGAAGCGCAGCAGTTCGAGCGCCTTGGTCTCGGCCGCGATGATCTCGTTGGTCGCGTCGACCTGCGCGCGCAGCGAGGCTTCCTGCACGCTCGCGGCGACGACATTCGAAGCCAGGGTGAGATAGACGGCGTCGAGTTCGTAGCGCTGCTGGTCTTCCTGCGCCGCGAGCGATTCGACCGTGCGCCGGTTGAGGCCGAACACATCCGGCACGTAGGCGATCGACAACTGTGCGGTGTGCAGAGTGTATTGCGGCGCGCCCGAGGTCAGCGTCGGCGAGATCGTGCCGACCGCATTCTGCTGGCGGCTCGGCGAGTAATTGAGCTGCGCGCTCGGGAAGAACGTGCTGCGCTGGGCGGCAACGTTCTCCTGCGCCGCGCGCAGGGCTGCGGCCGCGGCGTCGATATTCGGATTGTGCTCGAACGCTTCTTTGATCAGGGCATCGAGCGTGGGCGAGCCGAACGCCGACCACCATTCGCGCGCGATCGTCGCTTCCGCATCGAAGTGCTGCGCGTTGCCTTGCGCACCCTGCGAGGCGACGGTTTCGGTCAGGGTTTCGCGCGTGACCCGCTGCGGCGTATGCAGCTCCGGCCGACGGTAGTCGGGTCCGGCGGCGCAGCCGGCGATCGCGGCGAGCGTGCAGCACAGCAGACTTTCGCGCGAACGCGCATAGGCGCGGGCGAGAACACTCTTTGCGTCTTCGCGCAGCGCTGCGTTTTTCCACGGCATCATGGTGCGCGCTCCAGTGCGGACGGTTTTGCTACGGCGCCGCGCGAACGCCCCATCGCCATCACCTGCAGCGCCGGCGCGACGACGAGCAGCATGATCGGGCCGAGCAGCATGCCGCCGACCACGACCGTGGCGAGCGGGCGCTGCACCTGGCTGCCGATGCCGGTCGATATGGCTGCGGGCAGCAGGCCGATGCAGGCGGAGAACGCGGTCATCAGCAGCGGGCGCATGCGCTGCTCGGCGGCGAGCAGCATCGCTTCGAGCGGCTCGTGGCCTTCGACGACGAGATGGTTGAAGTACGTGATGATGAGGATGCCGTTCATCACCGAGACGCCGAACAGCGAAACGAAACCGATCGCTGCCGAAACGCTCATCACCTGGCCCGACACGTACAGCGCGATGATGCCGCCGGCGATCGAGAACGGAATCGCCGCGAGCGAAAGCAGGCTGTCGCGCAGCGAGCCGAACAGGATATAGAGCAGGACGAGGATGATGCCGAGCGTGATCGGCAGGATCACGGCCATGCGGTCCTTGGCCTGCTGCAGTTCCTCGAACTCGCCGGCCCAGTCGATGCGGTAGCCCGGCGGCAGTTCGACGTTCTTCGCGATGCGTTCCTGCGCTTCGGCGACAGTGCCGCCGAGGTCGCGTCCGCGCACGCTGAACTTGACCGGGATATAGCGCTGGTTGCGCTCGTGATAGATGTACGACGCGCCGGTATCGAGAGAGATGTTCGCCACCTCGCTCAGCGGAATGTATGCGGCCGCGCCGCTCGCGCTGACGTAGCCGACCTTGATGCGCCGGATCGCTTCGAGATCGGAGCGGTAGGCCGGGGCGAGACGCACGTTGAGCGCGAACTGGCGGTCGTCTTCGAGCACAGTCGTCGCCGTCGTGCCGGCACCCGCGGCCTGTACGACGGCATTGACGTCGCCGGTATTGAGTCCGTAGCGCGCGGCCTTGGCACGATCGACGGTGATGTTGAGGTTGGGCTGGCCGAGCACGCGGAACACGCCGAGGTCGGTCACGCCCTTGACCTGGTTCATCTCGTGCAGCACCTGGTCGGCGAGGGTTTCGAGCTTGGCGAGATCGGGGCCGACGATCTTCACCGAATTCGCGCCTTTGACGCCCGACAGGCCTTCCTCGACGTTGTCCTGGATGTACTGCGAGAAATTGAATTCGATGCCGGCGAACTCGTCGGAAAATTCCTTCTGCAGATCTTCGATGAGCTTGTCCTTGGTATAGCCGCTCGGCCATTGGTTGAACGGCTTGAGCGGGACGAAGAACTCGGCGTTGTAGAAGCCCGACGCGTCGCTGCCGTCGTCCGGGCGGCCGTGCTGCGAGACGACGGTGAGCACTTCCGGATGCGACTTGAGGATGCGGCGCACGCGATCGACCTTCTCCATGCCCGCATCGAGCGAAATGGTCGTCGGCATCGTCGCGCGGATCCACAGATTGCCTTCTTCGAGCGCCGGCAGGAACTCGGTGCCGATGCGCGGCAACAGCAGCGCGGCGACGGCGAGGAAGGCGACGCCGATCGCCACGGTGATGCGGCGCCGTGCGAGCGCCCATTGCAGCAGCGGCGTGTACAGCCTGCGGATATGGCGCACGAGGAGGGTTTCGGTTTCGTCGATGTGCGCCGGCAGCAGCAAGGAAGCGAGCACCGGCGTGATCGTGAAGGTCGCGAGCAGCGCGCCGGTCAGCGCATAGGCATAGGTGCGCGCCATCGGGCTGAAGATCTGGCCTTCGACACCCTGCATGGTGAACAGCGGAGTGAATGCGGCGACCGTGATCGCCGAGGAGAACAGCACGGCGCGATCGACCTGGCTTGCGCTGAGCAGCAGCAGGCGCATGCGGTCGGTCCAGCCGCTGGCCTTGCTGCGCAGATGCACTTCGGTCGTCGACGCGTTGTGCACTTCGAGCATCTCGCGCTGCTCGTGCTCGGCGCGCTGGAAGTTGCGGAAGATGTTCTCGACCAGGATCACGGCCGAGTCGACGATGATGCCGAAATCGACCGCGCCGACCGAGAGCAGGTTGGCCGAGTCGCCCATCGCGACGAGGACGATGATGCTGAAGAACAGCGCGACCGGAATGTTGGCGCTGACGATGATCGCGCTGCGCAGGTCGCCGAGGAAGATCCACTGGATCAAGAACACCAGCAGGCAGCCGAAGATCAGGTTGTGCACGACCGTGTGCGTGGTCGTGTTGACCAGGGTCGAGCGATCGTAGAACGGATCAAGGTGCACGCCCGGGGGCAGGCTGCCGTCGTGGTTGATCTTGTTGATCTCGGCCTTGACCCGCGCGAGCACTTCGTTGGTCTGCAGGGTGCGGTTCATCACCACGATCGCGGTGACGACGTCGTTCTCGTCATCGCGTCCGGCCTTGCCGAGGCGCGGCAGATTGCCGACCGTCACCTCGGCGACGTCTTTGACCAGTACTGGCGTGGCGTTGGTCTGCGACAGCACGATGTTGCCGATGTCCGTGCCGTCGCGGATCAGGCCGACGCCGCGAATATTGATCGACTGCTGGCCGAAGTTGACCGTGCGCCCGCCGACGTTCGAATTGGCGTTGCCGATCGCGGTGATCAGCTGCGGCAGGGTGACGCCACGGCTTTCCAGCTTGGCCGGATCGACGTTGACTTCATAGTCCTTGGTCGTCCCGCCCCAGGTGACGACCTGGAGCACGCCGGGTACGGTCAGCAGGCGCCGCTCCACGGTCCAGTCCTGCAGCGTGCGCAGATTGGTCAGGCCGAAATGCGGCGGCGCTTTCAACTGGTAGCGCAGGATTTCGCCGACCAGACTCGACGCCTGGATCTGCGGCTGCACGGCGTTCGGCAGGCTGACGTTCTGCTGCAAGCTCAGCGCGGCCTGGGTGTAGGCGAAGTAGTAATCGACGCCGTACTTGAATGTGACGCGCACGAACGAGAGGCCGTAGAACGAGGTCGAGCGGATGTTCTCAACGCCCGGCGTCGTCGCCAGCCCGACTTCCATCGGCCGCGTGTAGTAACGCTCCATCTCCTCGGCCGACAGGCCGGGCGCCTGCGCGGTGATTTCGAGAATCACCGGCGCCGGATTCGGATACGCCTCGATATTGAGCTTGGAGAATGCGAGCAGGCCGGCGACGACGAAGACGACGAGGCCGAGCAGAATGATCGGCCTGCGTGTGAGCGCGAATGCGATGAGTCCTCTGAACACCTGTGTTCGTCCGTAAGAATCTGAATATGTCAGCGGGGAGCGGGCAGCGGGCAGCGGGCAGCGGGGAGCGGGGAGCGGGGAGCGGGGAGCGGGGAGCGGTCAGCGGAAAGAGCTTGACAAGAAGCAGCCGATGCAAATGCTTTCACCGCTCACCGCTCACCGCTCACCGCTCACCGCTCACCGCTCACCGCTCACCGCTCACCGCTCACCGCTCACCGCTCACCGCTCACCGCGTCTGCACCGCCAGCGCATTGCTGACGAACAGCGCACCTTCGCTCGCGACCTTTTCGCCCGGTGCTAGGCCCGAGATCACCTGGTGCAGGCTGCCGTCGTCCATGCCGAGCACGACCGCGCGCCGGCTGAAGCGCTTGCCGTCCTCGGTGACGAATACGGTCATCGTGCCGTCGCCTTCGCGCACGAGGCCCGCCGACGGCACCGCGACCGCCTGCAGCGGCTCGCCCGTGCGGATAACGAAGGTCGCAAGCATCTGCGGGCGCAGTTCGTTCTGCGGGTTGTCGATCTGCACGCGTACCGAGGCGCGGTGCGTGTTCGGGTCGAGCGACGCGCCGATCGCGGCGACCTTGCCCTCGAAAGCGCGATCGCGAAACGCATTGACGCGCGCGGTCACCGCTTGGCCGACGCGCAGCGCGGGCAGATCGGTTTCCTGCGCGTTCGCAGTGAGCCAGACGACCGACGTGCGCGAAATCGTGAATGGCGCGGGCGCGCTGCCTGGTTGCAGCAGCAGGCCGACCGCGGCGTTGCGCGCGGTGACCTCGCCGTCGAATGGACTCGCCACGACCAGCTCGCCGTCGGTCTTGCGCGAGGCGACGACGGCGTCGATCTGTGCATCGGTCTTGCCGAAGATGCGCAGGGCATTGCGCGCGGCCTTGAAATTGCCTTCGGCGGTCTGCTGATCGGACGTGGCCTGCTCGACGTCCTTCTGCGCGCTCGCCTGCACGCCGAGCATCTGCTTGGCGCGTTCGAGCGTGCGCGTGGTCAGTGCGAGCACGCCTGCCGCAGTGATCAAGCTCGATTGCGCCTGGACCAGATCGGGGCTGTCCACGGAAAACAGCGGCTGGCCTTTCTTCACCTTGTCGCCGAGCGCGGCGAAAACCTGGCGCACGCGGCCCTGATACGGCGTGAACACCTGCACGGTCGCGTCTTGATCGAAATCGACGTAGCCGACTGCGTCGACATGGGCGACGAACTCATGCAGCGCGGCGGCGTGGACGGCGACCTGCTTGGCCTGCGCGGGCGTCAGGACGACGCAGCCGTCGGCCGCCGCGGGTGCGCCGGCCGTCTTGGTCTGCGCATCGTGGGCGCTGCCGCAGGCACAGAGTATGCACGCGAGCGAGCCGATCGCTCCCGTTGCGAGCCAGGTGAATAAGGAATTGCGCATGATCCAAAGTCCGCTTTTGCCCGGACTTTAGATACGCTCACCTGTCGTCGACATGGACGAATCATTGCCATTCGGAAAGGTTGCCGATTCGGTGCGCGCAAAAGACAGGCGCACGCATAGGCCCGGTGCGGTGTCTTCGAGGCGCAGGCTGGCGCCGTGCAGGTAGGCGATCGCGGCAACGATCGACAGGCCGAGGCCGCTGCCCGATTCGCCGTGGTGCGAGCGGTAGAAACGCTCGAGCACGCGCGTGCGTTCCGTGGCCGGAATGCCGGGGCCGTCGTCGCCGACGCTGAGGACGACTGCATCGGCTGTGCTTTCGGCGGTCACTTCGATGTGCGCCGGCTTGCCGGCGTACTTGAGCGCGTTGTCGAGCAGGTTGGCGAGCACGCTGCCGAGCAGGTCCCTGTCGCCGAGCACGATCGCTTCTTCGTCCGCATGCCAGGTCAGCGTGGCGCCTTCGGACTCCGCCGCGGCATCGTAGAGTTCGACCACGTCGACGATCACGTCCTTGAGCGACACCGGCTCGAACGGCTGGCGGCGCGTACCCGATTCGGCCTCGGCGATCTGCAGGAGCTTTTCCAGCACGACGATCAGATCGTCGATCTGGCGGATCGCCGAGCCGCCGACCGCGGCGAATCCCGATTCCGTGCTCAGCCCGCGCAGTGCTTCGTCGAGCTGGCCGCGGATGCGGCCGAGTGGCGTGCGCAGATTGTGCGCGATGGTGTTGGAGACGTGGCGTACGCCGTCCATCAGATGCTCGATGCGGTCGAGCATGCGATTGATGTCCTGCGCCAGACGCGTGAACTCGTCGCTGTCGCCCGAAAGCGGAATGCGCCGGCTCAGATTGCCGGCTTCGATGTCCGCGGCGGTGTGGCGGATGGCGAAGATGCGCCGTTCGATCTGGCGCCGGAACAGCAGGCTGCCGCCGATTGCGAGCAGGATCGCGAGCAGGCTGCCCGTGATGATCGAGCGCCAGGCGAGATTGCGCACCTCGTTGAGGTCGCCCATGTCGCGGCCGATGATGAGCAGGGCGCCGTCGGGCAGGCGGCGCATAAGCAGGCGCGCGAACGACGGGCGGCCGGCGCGCACCACGGTGCGGTTGACGATCTTGTCGAGCGTGCGCGTGTCGGCGTCGGTGACGGCGATGTTGCCGGTCAGCCGATGCCCGTCGGCATCGGCGAGATAGTAGATCTCGGTATCCGAATCGATGCCGTCGGTCAGCGCCTGGTCGACGCGCTGGGCGAGAGCGGCGAGGGCATTCGTCTTGGCCGAGTCGCTGAAGCGGTCGGCGATGAGCGCGATCTTGCGGTCGATGCGCCGCGCCTCGATGCCGACCGTGCCGAAGTAGAAGACGACGCTGACGACGACGATCGCGCCGACGACGAGCAGGCCGCTGGTCAGCGCGAGGCGGAACGCGACCGAGCGCGAGAGCCTAATCATGCGCGCTGATCATGTAGCCGGCGCCGCGCACGGTGCGCAGCAGCGACAGCGTATGGCCCTTGTCGATCTTGTTGCGCAGGCGGCTGATCTGCACGTCGATGACATTGGTCTGCGGAGCGAAGTGATAGTCCCATACCGCTTCGAGCAGCATGGTGCGCGTGACGACTTGTTCCTGATGGCGGACAAGATATTCGAGCAGGCGGAACTCGCGCGGCTGCAGAGCGATCGGCTGGCCGGCGCGCTCGACGCGGCGCGTGCTCAGGTCGAGTTTCAGGTCAGCGACGGCGAGCTGGCGCGCGTCATCGCGCAGGCCCGAGCGGCGCAGCAGCGCTTCGATGCGCGCCATCAGTTCGGAAAAAGCGAACGGTTTGGTCAGATAGTCGTCGCCGCCGCCGCGCAGGCCGCGCACGCGCTCGTCGAGCGTGGCGAGCGCGCTGAGGATCAGCACCGGCGTCTTCACGCCGGCCTCGCGCACCGCGGCGACGATCGACAAACCGTCGGCGCCGTCGGCGAGCATGCGGTCGAGGATGATCAGGTCCCAACGCTCGTTGAGCGCGAGATGGCGGCCCTCGGCGGCCTGCCCGGACCACGTCACCGTGTAGCCGCTTTCCTTGAGGCCGTTGCGGATATAGCGCGCCGTGTCGGCCTCATCCTCGACGAGCAGCAGATGCATATTCGCTCCGGTCGCCGCGTGGCGCCTCAGGCGGAACGGTGGCCGCGCGCCGCGGACGGGGTTTCGCGCAGGGTATGAGGTTTTGCGGAAAGCGTCATGGACTTGGTCGGCTGGGGCTTGTCCGGCATGGTAGCGGCTGCGCCGGCTGCGGCAAAACGGCGGTGTGCATTTCGCTGTGCCGAGGCGCTCGTGGCGCACGGCCGCAGCGCGGTTGCGCCGCGCCGATTCGGCGGTTTTCGCCTGTGTTGACTTTTGTCGCATAACACGCATACAGTATGATTAAATTCGAACAAGGCACCGGCAAACGACCGGGGCGACGGGAGGCGCGTTATGCAGACCGCGGCATCGATTCGGAGCGGAAAACCGCAACACCTTTGCGCCGGCGACGGAGCGGGTCGGCGTGGCTGAGATCGTGCTCGCGATCGGCACCTCGCACGGGCCGATGCTGTCGACCCCGCCGGAAAAGTGGGATCTGCGCGTGCGCGCCGACCGCGCCGATCCGGCGCATCCGTTCCGCGGCCGCACCTACACATTCGACGAACTCGTCACGCTGCGCGCCGCGGAAAATCTCGCCGCGCAGAACACGCTCGACGAACGCGGCGTACGCGCCGAGCGCTGCACGGCCGCGCTGAACGAACTCACGCGCGTACTCGACGAGGCGAAGGCCGACGTCGTCGTTATCGTCGGCAACGACCAGCGCGAAGTATTCGGCCCAGCGATCACGCCGGCGCTATGGGTGTTCGGCGGCGAAGCGGTGTTCGACGAGCCGGTCAGTGCGGAACGTCTGGCGAAGATGCCGCCGGGAATTTCGATTTCTTCGGTGGCGATCAAGCCGGCCGAGCACGCGGTCTATCCGGTGCACGCGCCGCTCGCGCGTCATTTGATCGAAGCGTTCGTCGGCAAAGGCCACGACGTCACCGTGTCGACCGAAGTGCCGCAGCGCGGCAGCGATGGCCCGACCGGCATGCCGCACGCGTTCGGCTTCGTTTATCAGCGTCTGATGGCCGGCAAGGTGCCGCCGCACGTGCCGATCATGCTCAACACGTTCTATCCGCCGAACCAGCCGCGCGCGACGCGCTGCGTCGATCTCGGTCTCGCGCTGTGCGAAGCGATCGCGGCGTGGCCCGAAGATCTGCGCGTCGTACTGATCGCGTCGGGCGGCTTGAGCCATTTCGTCATCGACGAGGCGTTCGACCATGCGCTGATCGACGCCGCGCAGAAACGCGACCTCGCGTGGCTGCGCGCGATCGACGAAGCGCAGTTGCAGTCGGGCACGTCGGAAGTGAAGAACTGGTTGCCGGTGATCGCCGCGGCAAGCGCCGCAGGCATGGCGATGCGCGTCGTCGACTACGTGCCGTGCTACCGCTCAGAGGCGGGCACGGGCAACGCGATGGGCTTCGTCGTCTGGCAGCCACAGCGCGCGCATCGACTTGTCGATACGCAGGAAGTTTGAGGAGTTTTCAGCGGAATGAAGATGGATGAAGAACATGCCTTGTCATTCCCGCGAAAGCGGGAATCCAGTGCCTTTCGAATGGTTTGAATGAAGCAAAGGCGCTGGATTCCCGCCAAAAGCGCGCGGGAATGACGAGCATTTTTTAGATGTTCTAGAAGGAAACGAGAAAGCATGCTGTCGAAGGCCGACAACGAGAAACTGACCCGCGTGGGACCGGGAACGCCGATGGGCGAGCTGTTTCGCCGCTTCTGGATGCCCGCGCTGCTCTCGGAAGAAATCGCCGAACGCGACGGCGCGCCCGTGCGTCTGCGTCTGCTCGGCGAAGATCTCGTCGCGTTCCGCGACACGCAAGGCCGCGTCGGCATCGTCGATGCTTATTGCGCACACCGGCGCGCGGGGTTGTTCTTCGGCCGCAACGAGGACTGTGGTCTGCGCTGCGTCTATCACGGCTGGAAATTCGACGTCGACGGCATCTGCGTCGACATGCCGGCCGAACCGCAGGGCATGTCGGCGGCGACCAAGGTGCGCATCAAGGCGTACAAGACGGCCGAGCGCAACGGCGTGATCTGGGTCTACATGGGCGCGCCCGAGCACGAACCCGCGCTGCCCGATTTCGAGTGGTCGCGCCTGCCCGAACGCCAGCACACCTCGACCAAGCGTCTGCAGCAGTGCAACTGGGCGCAGGCGGTCGAGGGCGGCATCGATTCGAGCCACATTTCGTTTCTGCACAGCCGCAGCGAAAAGTCGGGCGGCCCGAGCAACAAGTACCACGCGTCCGACAAACATCCGGTATTCGAAGTGCAGGAAACCGGCTACGGCCTGCTGATCGCGGCGCGGCGCAATGCCGAACCGGGCACGTACTACTGGCGCGTCACTCAGTTTCTGCTGCCGTTCTACTCGATGATTCCGCCAGTCGGCGATTTCGCCGAGTCGAGCAGGGAGCCGTACGACGGCCACGCCTGGGTGCCGATCGACGACGAGAACACCTGGACCTGGTCGTTCAGCGCAAGCCCTGCGCGCGCCTACGACGACAAGGAACTGGCTTTCCGCGGTGGCCGCGACGGTTTCTGGGGTCCGGTCGATCACGAATACAAACCGCTGCTCAACCGTGACAACGATTACCAGATCGACCGCGTGCGCCAGCGCGCGGCGAACTTCACCGGCATCGACGGCATCCCGAATCAGGACGCCGCGGTGCAGGAAAGCATGGGGCCGATCGTCGACCGCACCAAGGAGCGCCTCGGTGCGTCCGACCGCGGCGTCGTCCAGTTCCGCAGGCTGATGCTGCGCCTTGCGCGCGAGCTTGAAGAAGGCAAGGCGCCGGCCTGCGCGGGCGACGGCAGTTTCTACAACGTGCGCTCGGCCTCGCTGCTGCTTCCCGACGATATGCCCGTCGCCACGGGCGCGGCACCACTGCTCGCCGGGGCTGCGCCGTGACTCTTACCGCTCGTTCCGTTTCGAATCTTTCCTGGAGTTTTGCATGATCATCGATTGCCATGCCCACGTCAGCGCACCGACCGAGCTGTGGGCGTATAAAGCCTCCCTGATCGCCAGCCGCGGCTCGCACGGGCGCGGCGGCGTCAAGGTGACGGACGACGAGATCCGCGCCGCGGCGAACAAGGCCGAGACCTGGCCGAAGGGCCATCTCGACTACGTTCGCGATCACGGCACCGACCTGCAGCTCGTCTCGCCGCGTCCGTTCCAGCTCATGCAGTCGGAGAAGCCGGCGAAGATCGTTCACTGGTTCACCGAAGAGTGCAACAACATCATCTACCGGCAGACCCAGCTTTTCCCCGACACGTTCGCCGGCATCGCCGGGCTGCCGCAGACCGCGGGCGATCCGATCGAGCGCGCGCTGCCGGAACTGGAGCGCTGCATCAAGGAACTCGGCTTCGCCGGCTGCCTGCTCAATCCCGATCCGTACGAAAACGGCGGGGTCGAAGCGCCGCCGCTCGGCGACCGCTACTGGTACCCGCTCTACGAGAAGCTCTGCGAACTCGATGTGCCGGCGCATATCCACGGCACCGGCTCGCGCTCGGAGCGCGTGCCGTACTCGCTGCATTTCATCAACGAAGAGACCGTCGCCGTCTACGGCCTGCTCAATTCCGAAGTGTACAAAGACTTCCCGAATCTCAAGGTCGTGGTCAGCCACGGCGGCGGCGCGATCCCGTATCAGCTCGGCCGCTTCGAGGCGCCGTCGCTGCGCCGTCCTGCTGGGCAGCGCTTCTCCGAGCGCATGTCGAAGCTGTACTTCGACACCGTGCTCTACACCGAGGAAGCGCTGCGTTTGCTGATCAAGACCGTGGGCGTCGACCGCTGCCTGTTCGGCACCGAATGCCCGGGCGTCGGCTCGGCAGTCGATCCGAAGAGCGGCCGTTCGATGGACGACGTAAAATCGCTGATCGACAAACTCGATTTCCTCAGCGCCGAAGACAAGCAGAAGATTTACGAAGACAACGCGCGCAAGGTCTTCCGCCTGCCGGCGAAGAAAGCAGCCTGATCCGGTAACGCGAGCCGCCGCCGCCATGACCCAGACTCTGCAAGCGATCGTCAGCGCACGCCGCCGCGAAACGGAGGCGATCGCGACGTTCGAGCTGCGTGCGCAAGACGGCGGCGAACTGCCGCCGTTCACGGCCGGCGCGCACGTCGATCTGTATCTGCCGAACGGTCTGGTGCGCAGCTACTCGCTGATCAACGACCAGAACGAGCGCGACCGTTACGCGATCGGAGTGAGCCGCGACGCGGCCAGCCGCGGCGGCTCGCAGTACGTGCACGATCACGTGCAGGCCGGCACGGTGCTGACGATCGGCCATCCGCGCAACAACTTCGAGCTCGACGAAAACGCGTCGCGCTCGGTCTTCGTCGCCGGCGGCATCGGCATCACGCCGATCCTGTCGATGACGCGGCGCCTCGAAGCGCTCGGCCGCGCATGGACCTTGCACTACTGCACGCGCACGCGCGCGCATGCCGCGTTCCTCGACTATCTGAGTGCGCCCGGCGCATTCAGGCACGGCGAAGTGATCCTGCGTTTCGATCAGGAGCCCGGAGCGGTCATGCTCGATCTCGACGCGCTCGCCGCCGGCGCCGAGGCCGGCACGCATCTGTACTGCTGCGGGCCGACGCCGATGCTCGCCGCGTTCGAGCGCGCCGTGCAGCGCCGGCCCGACTGCGTCGGCCATGTCGAATATTTCGCCAACACGCAGGAGGCCGCGACCGACGGAGGGTATGAAGTCGTACTTGCCAAGGCGCAGCGCAGCGTGACCGTGCCCGCGGGAAAGTCCATTCTCGACGCCCTGCTCGAAGCCGGCGTCGATGCACCGTACTCCTGCCATGAAGGCGTGTGCGGCACGTGCGAGACGCGTGTGCTCGAAGGCGTTCCCGATCATCGCGATCTCGTGCTGAGCAAGTCCGAGCACGAATCGGGCAAGGTCATGATGATCTGCGTGTCGGGTTGCAAGGGCAAAAAACTGGTTCTGGATATGTAGGCGGCTTGCGTCGCAGGAGCGCGGCATTCCGGTTCGGGACAGAGCGGCATCGGAGTCCGCTCCGGCACACGGAAGTGCCGTTTTCGCGAACGTGCCGGCGTTCGTTGCACAGTGCTTGCGGCAAGGCCGCGATGAGTTCGGAGAAGAATATGCAGCAAGGTTTCACGCACACGATCGACGGCAAGGCCGAAGCCGGCGCAACGGCGTTCGAAGTGATCAATCCGGCCTCGGGCGAGGCGTTCGCGCTGTGCCCCGATGCGACGCGCGAACAGCTCGACCGCGCCGTCGCCGCGGCGCGGCGCGCGTTTCCCGAATGGCGGCGCACGCCGCAGGACCGGCGCCGCGAGGCGCTGCGTGCGTTCGGCGACGCGGTCAAGGCGCGCACGGAAGAGATCGCGACGCTGCTGACGCGCGAGCAGGGCAAGCCGCTGCAGCGCGCGCGGGAGGAAATCCAGCGCGCACTGGTCAATCTCGACGGCATCCTCGCGACCAAACTCGAAACCGAACTGCTGCGCGACGACGCGCGCGGCCGCGTCGAGCTGCAGCATCATCCGCTTGGCGTGATCGGCGCGATCACGCCGTGGAACGTGCCGGTACTGCTAGCGATGCCGAAAATCGCGCAGGCGCTCTACACGGGCAACACGATCGTGCTTAAGCCGTCGCCGTACACGCCGCTGACCACGCTGTTGCTCGGCGAGATCGCGCGCGCGCATTTCCCGCCCGGCGTGGTCAACATCGTCGCCGGCGGCAATGCGCTCGGCGCTTGGATGACCGAGCATCCGGGTATCGACAAGATTTCGTTCACCGGCTCGGTCGCCACCGGCAAGCGCGTGATGGCGAGTGCGGCGAACACGCTCAAGCGCGTCACCCTGGAACTCGGCGGCAACGACGCGGCGATCGTGCTCGACGACGTCGACGTCAAGGCGGTCGCGCCGAAACTGTTCTGGGCGAGTTTCGGCAACAGCGGCCAGATCTGCCAGGCGATCAAGCGGCTGTACGTGCACGACAGCATCTACGAGGAACTGTGCGCGGCGCTCGTCGCGGTCGCGAACACGGTCAAGGTCGGCGAAGGCTTCGAGGAAGGCGTGCTGGTCGGCCCGGTGCAGAACAAGATGCAGTACGAGCGCGTACTCGAACTGCTTGCCGACACGAAGAAACAGAACGGCGTGCGCATCCTCTGCGGCGGCGACGCGCTGCCCCGGCCCGGCTATTTCATCGCGCCGACGATCGTCGCCGACATCGCCGAAGGTACGCGCCTGGTCGACGAAGAACCGTTCGGCCCGGTGCTGCCGGTGATCCGTTTCAGCCACGTCGACGACGCGATCCGTCGCGCCAACGATTCGCGCTTCGGCCTCGCCGGTTCGGTGTGGAGCGCCGATCCGGCGCGCGCGAAGGCCGCGGCCGAGCAGCTCGAAGTCGGCACGGCCTGGATCAACCATCATCTCGGCGTCGAGCCCGACGTGCCGTTCGGCGGCTTCAAGGAATCGGGCATCGGCCGCGAGTACGGCGTCGACGGACTCCGGCACTACACCGAGATCCGCGCGGTCAGCAAACCGAATATTCCGCCGCGCCCTGCCGCGGCGCCCGGAGCAAAGCCATGAGTACGCCGAATCCGCAAGCCGCGGGGCAGCCCGCGAAAAGCCTATCCGAGCGCGCCGACGAACTCGAACACCGCATGATCGACGAACTCGAACAGCGCATCGTCAAATCGGTACTGTTCGTCTCGGGCGACAAAGACCCGCGCACGATGAACCAGCCGCCGCCGCCGGGCAGCAAGCCGGACAAGCGCAAGTTCCTCATGGGCGACGACCCGCGCCTGCCGAAGATGCCGGAAGCGCCGACCCTGCTCGATTTCTTCCGCAACCGTTTCGGCTCGCCGAACCACGTACTGCAGAGCGCGACGCATGCGCTCAAGGGCGGTCACGACGAGAAGACCGTGCTCGCCTGCCTGCTGCACGACATCGCCGTCGGCGGCTTCATCCGCTCCGATCACGGCTACTGGGGCGCGCAATTGATCGCGCCTTACGTGGACGAACAGGTGAGCTGGGCGATCCGCTACCACCAGGCGCTGCGTTTCTTCCCGGACGAATCGGTCGGCTACAAATATCCCGACGCGTACATCCGCTACTTCGGCCCGGACTACCAGGTCGACGACTACATCCGCGCCGACTACGAGTACGCGCGCAACCACAAGTGGTACATGACCAGCCGCCTTATCACGCTCAACGACATCTATTCGTTCGACCCGAACGCGCAGGTGACCTGGGACCCGTTCGTCGACATCATCGGCCGCCACTTCAAGCAGCCGAAAGAGGGCCTGGGTTTCGACGGTTCACCCGTTGCGCATATGTGGCGCACGATCATTTGGCCGACGAAGTTTTTGTGATGTGCCAGCACCTGCGGACATCTTTCGCTCTCGCTTCTGCTTCGGCCCTTGATCGTCGGGTCCCCGTCAGTCGCGGCGAGGGCATGACGGAACTGTCCGCAGGATCGCGCGCAGGAAGCGCGCGAGTTTGCGAATGGACAGGATGTCCATCGAGCAAACCCCGGCATGCCCTCGCGAACCCGCAGCGCGCAGCGCGGAGGGCGCGGCTCCCGGGGGGCATTTCTTTGGTTACTTTCTTTGGGCAAGCAAAGAAAGTAACCCGCTCGTCCGTAGGACGAGTGGAAGCTCTTGCGACAGGAGAGCGAAGGGGTATGGTCAGAATAAATCAGCGACATCAAAAGCAAAGGCGCTGGATTCCCGCCAAAAGCACGCGGGAATGACGAGCCAAGAAAAACAACTGGATGACCCGTACCAGTCCCACGACTGTAATCACCCCGACTGAGCGGGGATGACGAGCAAAGAAAGCGAGAGAAAGAATGTCCGACAACCCAACGTCATCGATCACCCGACGCGCATTCCTCGGTCGCATCGGCGCCGTGTCCGGCGCGGCCGTGATGTACCAGGCCATGAGCGCGCTCGGCTTCGCCGCCGAGTCGAGCTATGCCGGTCCGATCGAACTCAAAGGCGCGCCGCGCGGTACCTCGGTGCTCATCCTCGGTGCCGGCTATGCCGGCCTCGTCGCCGCGTACGAGCTGAGCCGCGCCGGCTACAAGGTCAAAGTGCTCGAATACAGTCATCGCGTCGGCGGCCGCGCCTGGACTCTGCGCGGCGGCGATGAATTCACCGAACTCGGCGGCTTCAAGCAGAAATGCGAATTCGACGCCGGCCTGCATTTCAATCCGGGCGCGTGGCGTATTCCGTACCATCATCACGGCATCCTCGATTATGCGCGCCGCTTCAAGGTGCCGATGCAGTCGTTCAACCAGGTCAACGAGAATGCTTATCTGCATTCGACCAAGGCGTTCGACGGCAAGCCGCAGCGCTTTCGCCACGTGCGCAGCGACTTCAAGGGCCACGTTGCCGAGCTGCTCGCGAAATCGCTCAACCAGGGCGGCCTCGATGCCGAGCTGACCGGCGAGGACCGAGAAAAAATGCTTGCGGCGATGCGCAGCTGGGGCGTGCTCGACAAGCAGTACCGTTACGTCGCCTCGCACGCAGTCGACGGCAGCCGCGGCTACCAGATCGATCCGGGCGGCGGCCTGATGGCCAAGCCCGAGTCGTCGACGCCGATCGATCCGAAGACGCTGGTCGATTCGGGCCTGTGGAAATACCTCGTGACCGATCACGACTACGAGATGGGTCAGGCGATGTTCGAGCCAGCCGGTGGCATGGACCGCATCCCGCAGGCGATCTATAGCGAGATCAAGCCGCTCGTGCAGTTCGGCGCCAAGGTGGTGAAGATCGATCAGGACGACCACGGCGTGGCCGTGTCTTACATCGACGCGGCCAAGGGCGGCGATCCGGTCGTGGCCAAAGCCGACTGGTGCCTGTGCACGATTCCGCTGTCTATCCTCTCGCAGATTCCCATGCGCGCGGGCGAGCCGATGCTCTCGGCGATCAGCGCGGCGGCGGCCTACGTCGCATCGACCAAGGTCGGCCTGCAGTTCAAGCGCCGCTTCTGGGAAGAGGACGAGCGCATCTACGGCGGCGTGACCTATACCGATCTGCCGATCACGATGATCAGCTATCCGATGCAGGGACAGAACCTGCCCGGCAAGGGCGTGCTGCTCGGCGCCTATGCGTTCGGACCGAACTCCTACACGTTCGCCTCGCTCGATCCGGCCGA
Organism: Rudaea sp. 3F27F6; assembly: GCF_005503555.1. GTDB lineage: Bacteria > Pseudomonadota > Gammaproteobacteria > Xanthomonadales > Rhodanobacteraceae > Rudaea. The sequence goes on along the minus strand of NZ_SCNG01000004.1, from coordinate 82,674 downwards.
GCGCGTGCGCGAGGCGGTGCGCCTCGGCGCGCAGATCCATCCGCAGTACACGAAAGAATTCGAAAACGGCGTATCCGTCGCCTGGCACCGGTCGCCGTTCACGCTCGGCTGCTTTGCGCCGTGGCGCGGCGATACGCGCGACAAACACTACGACAATCTGTGCCAGATCGACGGCCGCATCGCGCTCGCCGGCGAACATGCCTCGCGCCTGCCGGCCTGGCAGGAAGGCGCGATTCTGTCTTCGCTCGATGCGATCTCGCGTCTGCACGCGCGCATCGTTTCCAACGCATCGGAGAAGAAGAATGGCTAAGGAAATTCTGTTTCGTCTCTCGCGACGCGTTGCCGCCGTCGTCGCTGTGATTGCGCTCTGCGCGAGCGGATTCGCGTCGGCGGCCGACACCGACAAGGTTCCTCCGCCCGAGAAACTGGTCAGCGGCGGCAAGTTCGTCGGCGAAGACGGGGCGGTGCTCTACCATGCCGTCTGTCAAGGCTGCCACATGCCGGACGCAAAGGGCGCCGAAGGCGCAGGACACTATCCTGCGCTCGCCGCCGATCCGAAGCTGGCGAGTTCGCTCTACATCGCGCTGACCGTGCTCAAGGGCCGCAAGGCGATGCCCGAGTTCGGGACGTTCCTTTCCGACGCGCAGGTCGCGGCGATCGTCAACTACGTGCGCACGCATTTCGGCAATCAGTACAGCGACGCGCTCAGCGCCGCCGACATCGCGAAATTCCGCTGAGCGCGGAAAGCGCAAATCTGCATCATTCGTACGGGGTCATAGAGGAGAAACCAGCATGAAGAAAATCCACGAAAAGATCGCCGCGCCCGTGCTCGCCGCCGCCGCGGTTCTCGGTGCGTCCGCAGCGACCGCGAAGGACGCGATCCGCTACAACGGACCCCCGGGCATGCCGATCGCACAGGCGGTCGAAGTGCCGGCCGGCCAGGCCATCGTCTTCCTCAGCGGCTCGGTGCCCGACGTCGCCGACAAGGCCGCGCCGAAGGACAGCCTGCAGTCGTACGGCGACACCAAGACGCAGACGGTCAGCATTCTGAAAAAGATCGAAGCGTCGCTGAAGTCGATGAACCTCGGCATGGGCGACGTGGTGAAGATGCAGATCTTCCTCGTCGGCGATCCCGCGCACGAAGGCAAGATGGACTTCGGCGGCATGATGGAAGGCTACCGCCAGTTCTTCGGTACGAAGGAACAGCCGAACCTGCCTGCGCGCTCGGTCGTCAAAGTCGCAGGTCTTGCCAATCCGGGCTGGCTGGTCGAGATCGAAGTCACCGCGATGCGCAAGTAGGCGGACGCGGCGCACCGCGCCGCTTCCGATTCACGCGTATCGACGCCCCGCTCGCTAATCCGGGCGGGCGTCTGTGCATGTGCGCAGGGGTGCCTATGCCCAGCGCGGATCGCGATCCAAGTTGAAACGTACGCGCCAGTCGATCGTGCAGAGCTGGGCGAGCGAGATCGCATAGGCCAAGGCGACGCCGGCCGCGACTGCGCCCATTCGGTTCGCCGGGAACAGATGCCATGTACACAACACGAAAACGATGCGCATGCCGAGATGGATGAATCCGACCGGGTGCCCCGTCGTCCACGAAAAGACGATCCAGTGCAGCGCGAAGCCGATTCCGACCGTAATCGGAAACAGCGTCGGCGCGTAAATCCACACCGGGATATGAATCGCCCAGGTCGCCAGCGCCATCACGCGCGCTTTCGCCGAAAGGTCGAACAGTGGATTGGTCTCGACGTTGCGCATCTCCTCGCCGCGCAACCGGCCGACGAACAGCCCGACCGGCATGATCGCCCAGAAGCACAGCGCGAGGACCAGATTGTGGCGCACGGGATCGACGCACAGACTGAGCAGGGCGGCGGTCGAATAGACGATCACGCCGGTAAGCGGCAGTGCGAGCGAACCCTTGCGGCGCACGATGAAATCTTTCTGCATTTCTTCAAAAGTCACGGCTTGCTCCGGCATGCGGTCGAGGACGATCGCGGCAGAATCGCTGAACGCCGGGCAGCCGGCGACCGACTACGCGAAGTCGGTCGTTGGATGCTTAATTCGATTCATTCCGGGACCCATTCTGGCCGAAATACCGCGGACTTGGAGATGCCTGGTGGATTTGCGCGCCGAGCGACTACAGTGTGCAGGCCGCATTGGCCTCATCAATGTCGCTACATTGAATGTCTTGATCTGTGGATGGTATCGGTTCGCTCGCCGGCGGCTGTTCGCTAGCCTCTGAAACGTGCTTCGCGTGAACATCCCGGCGGCAACATGTGCAGCTCGCCGAAAGGTCGTGTGCTCGACTGCACCTCGCTTATTGCCAATCAGCCTCCTGCCCGACTGCTTCCCAAAGGAGTCCAGGCATGAATTGCCAAGCTAACGTCAGTTTCGTGACCACAAAAGCACTTCGCCATACTGTGGTGGATCAAAACCCCAGGCGATATAAATCTTTCCTTGCGGAGTATGCAGGTCTCTCAGGATGAGCTTAATGCCATGGTCAAAGCAAAAGCGCAGTACCACGGCAACGTCCGATGCGCCTTTGGGAAGGTGAGGGATGACAGGCCTTCTTGTCGCGATAGATTCCAATTGCTTGAAGCTAGGTAAGAAGCAATTGAACTCGCAACTGGTGTGCTCGACTTCTTCGAAGAGATTGGACCAGTATTCTCGGCCAAATTTCTTTGCGCCAGAAATAGCGCTGCTGGATGGTCCGCAGCTGTCGAGAAATTGACAGCCGCCTAGCGGGGGAGCGATTGCTGTCCAGGCAATGATGAGGGCCAGCGTTTTACGCATTTTCAACCTAACGCTTGAGTTCGGCGGTCGCTGCAGCGAAAAATGTAAGGGTGCAGCAACTCGTCATAGCGAACCGCCTGATTGAATAGTTAGACGTCACGAGATCCAGAGCAGTCGGCTCACAACAAGCACCCAATCATCTCCTACATGCTTGAGTATTGCGAATGCCTCATGACCACCCGATAGTGGCGCGCAAGCAAGCCCATACTTCACCATGGCAAGTGATCCATCACGGCTAAAAGCTACTCGGGAGAAACTGTAGTATGGTCTATAAGACCGACTAAGGCTCGCGTCAGCGACACCAACTGTCTTCTTTCCAGTGGGGACTAGGCACATCGCCTGGACTTCCTCATCGCGTGGTTTAGAAAGAAAATTTCCTTCAAGAACTGTTGCGGATTTATCGGTCGGGCGCCAGCCGAGTGGCTCATTTCTCTTATTTACGCGATACAGTTCCTCAAGGAGAGGCACGTACTCTGGTTTCAGCCAAGCCTCTTCGCCGCCACGTGCTTGCATACCGTTGGCTACAACGTTGCTCAGCTCGTTCTCCAGGAACCAACGACTGTCTGTCGTTGCGGCTATGGGCTTCGTTGGACGGTTTACCGATATCCCCGACCAGATTGCTTCATACACGGATTGTTCCGGCGAAGCGCTTCGCATGCAGGAAGCCAACAAAAGCAAAAAAATGGCGGTTAAACACGAGCGCATTGTTCTCATTTCGGCAAACGCCGAAACTCAACCACGGACTTGTCGTGGCGGGGCGAAAGCAAAAAAATCGCGCTGAGCGGTTGAATAGACCCTACTCTTTGCATCGCGGATCCCATCGCCGATCAATGTCGGGAGGTAAGCAGGCTTTCGGCTCCCCTGTATCGGTGAACCGCCATGCGCAGTAGCCGTACTGAAACCAACGCGAAAACGGGACGCGTGTCATCTGAGCCAGCTCAGCCTTGGAGTGATGCCAGTGTGGCGGCATCAAAGCAAAAAACGTGTCGTTGAGAACACGCTTAGAACGAAGCGCTAAAGAGAGGTACATATGCTTTGCCGTGCCCCGTGATGCCACACGGTCAAAGTCCGGGTGCGACAATAAATAACGTACACCTTGCAGGGCTTGCCCGCCATTGAGCGCGAAGTGTTTGGCGTATTCCTCGAAAAATCGAAGCATGTGCAAAATCCGTTACAGGGTTCAACGCTTAGGCTAGGCGGCGGTTGCCGCGAGGAGTATCAGGATACCGGAAGCCGTCACGGCGGTTCGCTTGAGCGAATAATTAGCCTGCATATTCAACACCCTGCCCATTCCAGCCCTCGAGATGCCAGGCACCAGTTGGAACAAAGGCTCGTAAGCCCGCGCGCGACAATGTTGTAGCGATGGCGCCGACTTCTGTGCTGATAGGCGTGCTGCCCTTGCGATAGGTTGGACGTTTGAGCGTGAGAGCGAATGGATAATTGAGCAAGCGATCATCGTCTATGTCTGAAACCACTACGGCGACATTTGCAGCATAGCCAACAAAGTAGTGCTCGTCGGGAGGATGGTTTGCGCTGAAGCGTTCTTCGGTTTCAGTGAGGCCGAGGCTAGCAAAAACGATGGACGCAACGGCCTTCAATGTTGCTACGTTATTTGGTGTCGAAATGAAGATTGTGTCCATGGCATATGCGATCTAACCCTTGAGCTAAGTGCCTGCGACCGCGGTGAGTGTCAGGATGCTGAAATCTGTCGGGGCAATCCGCTCGAGCGAATAGTTAGCTTGCTACCTGACGGACTTTTCGGCGAGCTTCAACGAACGCGAGCATGAATGGTGCGCCGAAGACTAACGACGCGAACAGCGAATATGAAACTGCGGCGAACCAGTCGGTGAAGAAATCGAAAGCGAAGGGTAGTAGCATAACTAGCGGCAACCCAAGCAAATGACGCCGCGTAAGGCTGAGCGCACCGAAGGCTACGAGGGCGAAAAGCAAGGGGAAATATAAGGGAATTTCTGTGGCGCGCCCAATCCCTGATCGGGGTGCAAATTCTACCAATGGCATAGCTAGAGCCGCGCCCGTAGCGACGATAAATATCAGCCACGCGAATGCGTCTGAAAAGTGGAATAGTGTCGAAAGCTTAGGAATGAGTTTCATTGCAAGCTAATACTTGAGCTGAGCGGCCGCTACCACGATGACTACTATGCAACCTCAGCCGGCCATAGCGGTCTGCTGGAGCGAATAGCTAGTCGACATGCAAGGGTATTCGATGCTCGGTGTCCTTGGCGACGAAATCTTGCAAGCACGCGACGAAAAGTTTTGCCTCTTTTGGCATACGGAAACGCATATTCATCAAGCCTGATACGCGAATTGCGCGAGGTGCAACGACGTTACGCATGCACTCGTCGAAGGCGTCCCAGTTTCGGCCGTAGTATTCGGGGAACTCGAAGGCTTGATACAAAAGCTCGTGGAGCTCTTCGGGCGAGCGCACATCACTGACGTTGATTTCCAGCGAGTTGGCATGACGCGTGAACATGACGGGTAACACATGAGGTAAATGGCGGCTGCCACGGCGCGTGCCAGGTTACCGCGACATGTCGCCGCGATCCACTTGGTCGAATAGTTGGGCGTCGCCTCAACTGCCAGCTTTCTCCTGAAGCCAACCAAATGAGCGTTTCAAGCTAGCATCTCTGGCGCGAGTCTCTGCTTCGAGACAGGCTAGGTGCGTCGGCGGTCCGCCAGAGCCACCCCCATAGAGGTTGTACTCCGCTTTGCAGTTGGCATCGCGGTACTGAATCCACAGTTGTTGTGCATGCGTCAGCGCTCTTCTGTCTTCCGGGGACAGCAAGCTTTTCACTTGAGCATAGGTCTGATTGAGCTTGGTGTCGGATGCTTTCAACGCCTGGTTCAAGCACTGGACCAGTTCTGCGGTTACGACAATGTTTCGGCACGTGCTGTCTCGAGCGTTCATGCTTTGTGCCTCGGCTGCATGACTCACCAAGAAGAGCGACGTTAGAAAAAAGGAATATGCTGATCTCGTCGGCATAGGTGTGTATCGCTGGAGATAGGAGGTCGCTGCCACAGCGGGCGTCAGATCATTCTGCGGTAAGCAGTAGCTATCGCGATGAGCGTCAAGATACCGCAATCTCTCGCAGTAGTTCGATTAAGTGAATAGTTAGTACTCTTGCGAACGTGCCCAATCAAGCAACGCTGTGGCCGATTGCATGGCAAGAGAGCTGTAGCGCTGTTCTGTGAGAGCTCGCTCTTGATCGTAGTGAGCGAGAGCTTCAGCTGCCCACAATTCACGCACTTTGCCAACCGGAAACTTGTCCGTCTCCGAATCGATGCGGATGAACGGAATGAACAAAGGATTCTTGTCTTGTCGCAGTGCGAAGCAGGCTCGGGAAATTGCGCGAGCTGCCTCAACAATGCCGATCCGAGAGTCGAGCAACCCTTGGAGTGCCTCGATGAGTAAGGATTGAACCTCCAAATTTTCAGTGCTGCCCATAAGTTCTAACGCTTTAGGTAAGCGGCCGTTGCCGCGTTGAGTAGCATGTCACAACCTCTCCGCCGTGGTCCGCTTGGTCGAGCGGTTGGACCGCTCAGGTCTTAGGGCATGTAGTCGCCTAGTGGCACGACAGGTTGTTGTTTGGCGTCCAAGAGCCATTCCTTTACTGTGCTTCTTGAAAGCAGAGCAGCAGTCCATGCGGAAACACCGGGCCACTGCTTCAGGTCTTCCATATGCGAAGTCAAACGCAACGCAGACGGCAGCATAGCCAGATCTGCCAGAGAGAGGGCTCCAAACAAGTATGGGCCACCGCTGGACTCAAGTTGCTGCTCCCACACTGAGAAAATTCCAGTTGCTTGATGGCGCTCATCGAGCGACATGGCACGCTTATCGGGGTAGAAGAAGCTTTCAAATGAGAGGCGGGGACATATGGATGAGAGTCCGGCATGTTGCCACGATACAAATGAGCGAGCTCTTGCCCGGGTCAGAACTTCTTGAGGAAGCAAAGCCCCATCACAGAGCTCATTCGCGTATTCCATGATTGCCAATGAGTCGAAAATGACGGTTGCCCCATCCACAAGCACGGGCACCGCTCCAGGCGGAGAAAATTCGGCAATTTTTTTCAGGTTTGAGAATCTTTGAGGAGGCCGGATGTCGACGACGATTTCCTCAAATTCAGCATTGGCTTCTTTTAGTGCCAACCATGCGCGAAAGGCCCAGCTGGAGGCGTTCTTGGTTCCGGAATAAAGGATTCTTGGCAACGTGAAGGTCTCCAAAGCGATTTACTGCTTGAGCTAAGCGGCCACTACTGCATCAGTACCAGCATATCGCAATCCGTCACAGCGATCCGGTTGAGCAAATAGCTAGCCACCATTGCGCCGATAGCGAACAATGACAACGTGTGCGGTGCTGCGGATATCTTTGAGGGCCTCCAGCATGAGCGCGAAAGCGGCAGGCTCCTTAAACCCACCGGAACCTGCGCCGATAACCGGGAATGCCACGGAACGAAACTCATGCTTGGCGGCGAGAGCCATGGCAGAGCGTACCGAGCCTTGAATGGACATTGCTGACGCACGCCACAGCATGTTGATGCCGGCGACATGGATGGTGCCCTTGTATGGCAGCCGGCCCGCTGAAGTTAGGGCGGCTCCGCCTAGAGGAATGGCACCCAACCTGCCAACTTCTTGAAAAGGTCTGTAGCCACTTCGCCGCTTGATGGCTCCCGAAACACCCTGGGGTATGAGAAGCCACCAAGGAATGATGTTGCGGTTCCAGGTGTTGACGATAACCTCGACCTGTTGGTCAAGCAGATCCCCGTCGACTATTTTCGTGTCCATCAGATAGTGGCTGGTGCTTGAGCTAGGCGGCCACTGCCGCTGGGGGCAGCAGGATACCGCAAGCCGTCACAGCGATCCGCTTGAGCGAAGAGTTAGGCGGCATGCCCTACCATCTGCCTTCGACCCATTTGGAGCATGTGTCGTGCTCGAACATCTTGCGGCCGCTATAGACTGACTCGTGACTGCGACAGTAACCCCAATCGCCGTCGATCGCTTTGAATTTGAGGCAGCCGCCACATTGTTCGTGGTGAAAGTGATCGCGTTCGTTGTTCGAGTTGATTGCGCATGCGCAACGATCGCACCAAAACACGATAAGAAATGCAGGTGAATCTTCTCGGAGTTCTTGGGACGTCTTCGACATACAGCCTAGCGCTTGGATTGGGTGGCCGCGGCTGCGACGCAGGTCAGAATACCGCAATCCACCACAGCGGTCCGCTTGAGCAAATGGCTAGGAGCCGGGTGGCTGTTTGACGAGTAGTCCAATTTTGCCGCCGGGAGTCGGAGCAATCTGCGGAACGATGTCGTCCTGTGTGAAAGGTTTTCCGTCCGGGCCGACAGACCTTAGGTAGTAGTGGTCAGCATCGGTGCGTTGGTAGTAGAACTGCGGAGGTTGAGTGCCGAACGCTCCTACACTTGGGTCGTATACCGACACGAAGCTTTCTTTAGGAAGAGACTTCTGCAGCTCGTCCAGGGACTCGGGATAGCGGCCGTTCTGGATTTTGTAAAACTCAACCATTGGAACAAGCGAGTTTAACGAGGTTTGAGCAAGCTTGGCTCGTAGGTCGTCGTAGACACCGCCTCGCTGCCCAAACGCAAAGTAGAAGAGAGATCCATACAGGATCACCGTGAAGGCGATGCCACTTGCGCCAAGAGCAATCAGCAGCTTGCGACCAGATTTGTCTGTTGTTAGGCCCCATACGATGGCTGCTATCCCAAAAAGCACTCCAATCAAGGGGATAAACGCAAGGCCACCAACGACGTACGCGAAGCCGCCCATGGATTCGGTCTTATGACTGTCCGATTCTGACAAGATGCAGACTCCTGACGCTTGAGCTAAGCGGTCGTTGCCGCGAGGGCGTCAGCATACCGCAAGCCATTGCGGGGATTCGCTTGAGCGAATAACCGGGTGCGCGAACTGGCCGAACTGTCTGGCGATTAGTCAGGGCGGCGCCTCGATTTTTGCATGGGAGCACATGGCCATTGATTTGGTTGTGCTCGCCAAGAGGCATTTCCCTTGATGCGACCAGCTTGCCCGAAGCATTTCATCGCGCACAGCCGAGAGAGGGAAGCAGCGCGGCCTCTTAGGCCGGCACTGTTGCGGCAGCCGCACGCACGCGCAACGCAGTCGGCGTCACGCCGAGATGCTTGGCGAAAGCCGCGTTGAACGACGATTTCGTGTTGAAGCCCGAACGATGGGCGATGTCGAGAATGGTGGTGTCGCGGTGCGCGGGATCGGCCAGCAAGGCCGCCGCCGTCTCGACGCGGTGGCGATTGACGAAGTCGAAGAAATGCACGCCGAGTTGCCGGTTGACGAGCTGTGACAGCTCGCGCTGCCCCATGCCCATGCGGCGCGCGAGGCTGCGGATGGTCAGTCCCGGGTCGAGGAACGGCCGTTCGCGTTCCATGTACGCCTTGAGTTTTGCGAGCGCCGCCTCATTGAGCGCGGGGGCCTGTTCGGCAAAGGTTTTTTCTCGCTCTGCGGCCAAGGCCGGTGCGGCGGAGTCATCGGCGCCGCTAGCATCGATCGTCACGCCGAGAAATAAGTGCTGGCGCAGCAGCGCGGCGAGGGTAAGGGCACAGATCACCAACGCGGCGATCACCGCGATGATCCGTTCGAGCGCGTAATAGGTCGCCGCGTGATCGCTGATCCAGGCGAGGCTTTTGAGCAGAGCGAAGATGTGGGACAGCAACGAAACACCGACCACCGTCGCGAGCCAGGCGAAGGTGATGCCGTCGGGATTGGAATATGCGGCGCGGTAGGCGCGTCGATAGGTCCATAGAAGATGGATCATCAGGGCGAGATAAACATAGTGCTGGACGTGCAGTGCGGCCGCGTTGACGACGAGATCGACTTCGCGGCTCGACAGCGAATCCAGTGCGGGTGCCGCGCCGGACCACCAGGCGCCTGCGCGCGGCAGCAACGAGATCGCGCTGAACGCAACCGTCGCGAGCGCCGCCGCGACGTGAGGCCTCGCGCGCCGGGTTGGGAAACACAGCTTCGAGGCATACACATATAAAAGCGGCGCTTCGAGAAAGCACAGTGGCAGGCGGAAGATCAGGATCTCGCGCAGCGGCGCCGGCAACAGATCCGCGGCCCAGCCGGCCATATCAACGGCGAGCACGAGCAGAAAGCCGGCGAGGTAGCGATTCGCGTGTTGCAGCGGGCCGCCCGCGGCGAGCAGGAACAACGCCAGCAGCAGGCAAAGGCCGGGGGCCAGTGAGCCGACGGAAGAGAGCAGGGGAGAGGTCATCAATGATCCGCTACCGGAAGCCGTTCTCAGGCATCGACGCGGATCATAGTGGCTAGACTGAGCGGAGTGGAATCCGCATCGTGCTTTGGCGACGCTCGTCGCAAGCGAGGCGCTTCATGGCCGCCGCGGCTGTTGCCGCAGCGTGCCGGAACGAGCTGAATACGTCAGAGATCGACGACGTTGCCCTGCTCGTCGATGCGGATGCCCATCGCGTCGCGGAACTCCGCCTTGACGCTGTCGGGCTGTCCGTACTGGAACGCGTAGTCGTTCAAGTGGCGGCCGAGGATCGGGTGCGCCTTGAGCTGTTCGCGGGTCAGGCCGTCGACGAAAAGATGGCGGCCGGCTACGGGCAGGGCGAGGCAGGCGTTCTTGTCCGGATCGCGCACGAGGCCCTTCGGGTCTTTGCCTTGGGCGATCGCGTCGAGATCGTCGAAGAAATGCCGGCGCAGCATGGCGATGCCGCGGTCGCTACTGCCGAGGTTCTCCTGAGTGCGATCGGCGACGCGGCCCTGGCCGACCCAGGCGACGAAGTCCTGGTTCATCACATGGCTCGTGATCCAGCGTCCGGTGGTTTCGTCTTTGACCGGGCCGCGCCATGCCGGGATGCGTTCCTGTACGTAGGGTTCGCGCTCGCGTGGCACGCGGTTGAACGCCCAGGTCACGCTGAGCGTGTTCTCGTCGTCGATCGGCACGCGCCATTCGAAATGATCGCCGAGGCAGAACACGTTCGGCCACAGCGCGAGGCGGCCCGTCGTCCACAGCGGATGCTTCTCGTCGGTATCGCTGCGGATGCGCTTGTAGATCAGGCCGTATTCGAATTCTTCGAAGTTCAGCCGCGTATGCGTCGGGCCGTACGGGCCGGTCTGGCCGCGCAGGCGCACGCTCCAGTTCGAGTGCATCCACTCGAAATGCACGGGATCGATCGAGTTCTCCTGGCACTGGAACCAGTTGCACGGCACTTCGGAGATGACGATCTGGCGGAAGCCGTTCTGCCAGGTGAACGGTTCCCAGTTCGGCACGAGCGGCGCGGGCGCCGGGCCGAGATAGGCCCAGATCATGCCGGCGTGCACCTGCACCGGATACGACTTGATCTTGATCCGGTCCTTGAGCTTGGCCTGCGGATTGGCGATGTCTTCGTAAGGCTGCTCGATGCAGTTGCCGTTCTCGTCGTAGAGCCAGCCGTGATAGTTGCAGCGCAGGCCGCATTGCTCGACGAAGCCGTAGGACAGATCGGCGCGGCGATGCGGGCACTGGCGATCGACCAGGCCGAAGTTGCCGGACAGGTCCTTATAAAGGACGAGATCCTCGCCGAGCACGCGCACCGCGCGCACCGGCATTTTGTCGAATTCGGTCGCGGCGCCGATCGGGTGCCAGTAGCGACGCAGCAGGTCGCCCATCGGCGTACCCGCGGATACCTGGGTCAGCAGGCTGTTCTTTGCCTCGGCGAGCATAGGCCTCCCGTACTTCCGTCGTTTGTCGTGTTATCGGAATCAACATCACGCATACTGTATGCGATATAACGGATTGTCAAGATGCGGGCGGCACTTTGCCGCATGCGTTCGGCACGGGGAGAAGGCGCCTTGACGCGTCCGAATTGAATGACATACTGTATGTCAATTAGAGCAAACGCAAATCCGTGCGCCTCTTCGCCATTCCCGCGCGGCCCTTCCCGGATAGATCGCAGGCAGCATGTCCCCCACAGCGAATCCCGACGGACGCGACGCCGGCAGCGCCGAGCGCGCCGCGGCACGGCTGCCCGTCACTCTGATCAGCGGCTTCCTAGGCAGCGGCAAGACCACCTTGCTGTCGCGCCTGCTGCGCCAGGAGCGTATGCGTGACACGGCCGTCGTCATCAACGAGTTCGGCGAGATCGCGCTCGACCATCTGCTTGTCGCCGCGGTCGATGCGCAGACCGTGCTGCTCGATGGCGGCTGTGTCTGCTGTGCGGTGCGTGACGATCTCGCCGCGACCTTACTCGCGCTGCATGCGCGGCGCGCGCGCGGCGACATCCCGGCCTTCAACCGCGTCGTTATCGAAACGAGCGGGCTGGCCGATCCGACCGCGATTGCCGCGCTGCTGCTGCGCGATGCGGCGTTGGCCAAGCGCTTCGCGCTCGACGCGGTCATCGTCACGGTCGACGCCCTGCACGCGTCGAGTCAGCTCGATACACAGGCCGAAGCGGTGCGTCAGGTCATGCTCGCCGATCGCCTGCTGCTGACCAAGACCGACCTGATCGGCGAGGACGACTACTGGAAACTCGCCGCGCGCCTGCATGCGCTCAACCCGGCCGCGGCGCGCCTGAACTGTCATTACGGCGAGATCGATGCGGCCGAACTGATCGGCCTGCGCGACCGCGCCGCGGCGGACGCTTCGGTTGACGTTGCGCATTGGCATGCGCGCTCTTCGACTGCGCACGACCACGATCACACGCATTGCGATGCGGATCATCGGCACGGCCCGGACTGTGCGCGGCCAGCGCACGACGGCGGCATCCGCGCGCATTGCATCCGCGTCGAGACGCCGATGGACTGGGACGTGCTGAGCAGCTGGCTCGGCAGCGTCGCCTACCATCACGGCGACAAACTGCTGCGACTCAAGGCCGTCGTCCACGTGCGTGGCGAAGCCCTGCCCGTGGCGATGCACGGCGTGCAGCGCTGGCTGCACGAGGCCGAGCCGCTGCCGGCGTGGCCCGACGCCGACCGCGGTTCGCGCTTCGTCTTCATCGTGCGCGACCTGCCGCGCGCCGCGTTGACCGATGCGCTCGCCGCAGCCCAATTCGAAGCGCGCAGCGGCGACCCCGCCGACGCCCACGTTGCCGATCCGCCGGATTTGTCTAAGAATGGACGTGCCTCGATCGCAGCGTCCGCTTTTGCCGATACCGCGGCAGTGCGATAGCCGAGAGCCCCTGTCAGGAGACGATATGCAGCGCCAGAAAAGCGAAACGCCGGTATGGAAGCTAGGCCGTTCTGAATCGACCGCGATTCGCGTCGAGCGACAGATCAAGGAGGCTTTGCTCGACGGGCATTTCGTCGCCGGCGATTTCCTCGGTTCGGAAAGCGACCTGACCCAGCAGTTCGGGGTCAGCCGCCTGCCGATCCGCGAAGCGCTGGGCCGGCTCGAAGCGCTCGGCGTGGTCGACATCCGCACGGGTGCAGGCGGCGGCGCACGCATCGCCCAGGGCAATCCCGAACGCTTCTCCGAAGCGCTGGCGATCCAGCTCAAGCTGATCGGCGTGCGCGAGGAGGAAATCTTCGACGCGCTGCTTACGGTCGAGACCGCAGTCGCGGGATTCGCCGCCCAGGCGGCCACGCCCGAAGATCTGGTCGCGCTCGAAGCGGCGCTGGAAAAGGCCGAAGGCCTGGTCGGCACGCAGCAGGAATTCACCCAGGCGTCGATGACCTTCCGCAACGCCGTCGCGCGCGCCTCGCACAACCATTTCCTCGAAGCGATGATGCAGGCCGTCGTGCACGTGCTCTACCGCTCGCTGTCGCCGTACACGACCGGCGCCGTGGCGAAGAGCGTGATCAGCCGTCACCGTGCGCTGTACGAGGCGATCCGCGACGGCAACGCCGACGCCGCGCAGGACGTGGTGCGCCAGAACAATATGCTGTTGCGCAAAAAGTATCTCGCGGCGCGCGACGAAGCGGCCAAGGCGTCGGCCAAGCCGGCGAAGGCGGCTAAGCGCGCAGTGCCGGCGCGTAGTCGCTGACGGTTTGTCTATTGGGGTTTGTTTGACTGAGACGTTGCCGAGACGTGGCTTGTCTTTGGCATTCGATCGTGGGCGAGTCGTTTGCTGTTGTCGATTCGATGGTATGGAATCGACGTTTGACGTCTGACTTGTAGAGCAGAGCTTCCACTCGCCCTGCGGGCGAGCGGGTCACTTTCTTGTCAGCAGCGACAAGAAAGTAACCAAAGAAACGCCGCCCCAGAACATTGCGCCCTTCGGGCATCCTGCCCGAAGGGTCCGCGTCAGCGGCCGGGTTCCGCTAATTGCACATCCATGTGCAATAGCGGAATGCGCGCGATCCATCGCGCGCACCCTGCGGGCCTTTTCGTCCGCTGCCGCCGCAATGTAATGGGGACCCGGAAGAGCCGGAGCAGCGCGCATCGTGCGCGCCGGGGCCAGCGCTGGCGCGCAGGCACTCTGCGTTTGTAGGGCGCGAAAATTTCGCGCGTCTCGCGCGAAAGCGGTTGAAACCGTTCGCGCTCGGCTCTACTCGCGGCGGTCCATTACTACAGCGCCGACCGACAACGTATGCGCTGCGAATCCAGTGCGCGGGACTTCAACAAAGCTCCGTCGCAACGCTCAGCCGCGATTCCAGCCGTAGATATCGAGCGAGGCCTCGCCGGCTTCGAGGCGGCGGATGATTTCCTGTTCCTTGGCTTCGCGGTCGTGCGATGCGGTGACGATCTCGCCGATGCGCGTGCGTGGCAGGGCGACGACGCCGTCGGTGTCACCGACGATCAGGTCGCCGGCGTGCACGACGAGGTCGTCGAGCATCAGCGGATGGTTGATCCAGCCGCGTGCGGCGAAGTCCTTGCCGGTGCCGCGGATGCAGAGGCCGCGTGCGAATACCGGGAAGCCGAACTGTTCGAGGATCGCGCCGTCGCGTACGCAGCCGTCGATGACCAGGCCGCCGAGGCCGCGCACGCGCCCCATCGTCGACATCACCTCACCCCAGTAGCCGGCGTCGTAGTGGCCGCTGACGCTGACGACGAGCACGTCGCCGGGTTTGGCGACGACGAGTGCGCGATGCAGCCAGAGATTGTCCGCGGGCGGCGACTGCACGGTCAGCGCCGGGCCGCAGATCTTGAACGACAGTGCGACCGGCTTGATCGCGGCGGGGAGGGCGCCGATCTTGCCGGCAGCTTCATGCAGGGTCGCGACCGGAATGGCGGCGGCTGCGGCGACGAGTGCGGCGGCCGGGCGCTCGAAGTCGGCGCGCACGGTCGGCAGGTCGAGGAACGGATAGCTTGCGGTGGTCATCTCATCGATTCCTTTCAGCGCCGGCGCGTCTGCAACTGGTGATAGCCGAGTTCGCGCCGCGCTTCGTCGAGGCGCTTGCCGCTGCGCACGGCGTCGCGGATGTGCATCTCGGCCGCATGGATTTCCTCGGCGGCATCGAGCACGGCGTTTTCTTGCGCCGCCGGAATCACGATGACGCCGTCGGTATCGCCGCGCAGGATGTCGCCCGGCTGCACGCGCGCTTGGCCGATGTTGACCGTGACCTGCACCGCTTCGACCTGCACGCGATCCTTGCCGGTGCGCATCCAGTGGTCGCGGCTGAAGATCGGGTAGCCGAGTTTCAAGGCGAGGGCGACGTCGCGGCAGATGCCGTCGATCACCGTGCCGCCGATCTCGCGCCGATGCGCGATCTCGGTGAGGATGTCGCCCCACACGGTGCAGTCCTCGCGGCCGTCGTTGTCGAGCACGAGCACGGTGCCCGGCGCGATGTCGTCGATGTAGTCGCCGACTGTGCCGGGCGGCGTCGAGGCCGGGCCGTACTTGATCGTGTAGGCGCGGCCGGCGAGATGCATGCCCGGGTCGCGGCCCTTGATGCGGTGGCATTGTCCGGCGATGCCGAGGCGGTCGAGCGCGTCGCTGAGCGTTGCGGTATCGAGCGCGCCCGCGCGGGCGACGTTCTTGTCTTGAAGTGCTTCAGTCATGGGAGGTCTCGGAGAGAGTGAGGGGAGTGTCAGTGCGAAGCGTTTGGAAAGCGTTAGCGGTAAGCGGTGAGCGGGAAAAGCTCTTTCCGCTCACCGCTCACCGCTGCCCCGCTCCCCTCGATCGCGCAGCATGTTTTCGTAGTTGGCGCCCATCACCTCGGTGATCGGCTTGCCGGCTTGCAGCGCCTTCGCCATCGCGGCCTCGCGTGCGGCGACCTGTTCGGCCGCGGCGAGCACGCGCTCGATGTCGGCCGCCGCGATAAACACCACCGCACTGTTGTCGGCAATGACGTAGTCGCCCGGCGCTACGGCATGGTCGCGGATCGTCACCGGCACGTTCGTGCCCGCTTCGGCGACGCGGCCGCGCGCGGTGCGCGCAGTCAGCGCCGCGCAGAACACCGGCAGGTCGTATTGGCGCGCTTCGTCGATATCGCGCACCGGGCCGTCGGCGACGACGCCGGCGATGCCGCGCAGTTTTGCGCCGAGCGAAAGGATGCCGCCCCAACTGCCAGCCTCGATACCCGTGCGCTGCTCGACGACGATCACGTCGTCCGGCCCCGCGGTTTCGACCGCGGTCGTGCCGAGGTGGCGCGGCGGTCCGGCGGCTGCGGGCGCGTCACCCGCCTTGACCAGCTTCACCGTGACGGCGCGGCCGGCGATGCGGCGCGCCGACGCGCGTTGCGGCAAGCCGTTCACCGCGCCGGCGAGGCCGAGCTTGTCGAGTGCGTCGGACACGGCGCAGGCATCGAGCTTGCGCAGGCGTTCAACGTAGTCATGTACTCCACTCATCGCGTTGCTCCTTTCCGGTTTCCTTGGCACAGGAAATTTCTTCAGTCGAAACTCAAACCCGTTCGCCCCGAGGTATCGAAGGGCGAGCGGCACAATTGCTATACCGTTCGTGGTTCGTTACCTCACCGCGAACGGATCGGGTACTCAGTCCGTACGCGGTTCGTGCGGCGCCCACGACGCAAACGCCATCGCATTGCCCGTGCCGGCTTCGGTGCGGTAGCACGGCACGTAATCGATCAAGTCCATCTTCCAGCCGAGATCGGCCATCATCGCGGCGAGCGGATACCAGCTCTTGATCTCGGCCGTGTTGCCGTTGAAAAAATTTTCGGGTTCTCCGGCCAGCGCGGCTTCGTCGTGCGCGGCCATCGCATCGAGCACGCGCCGGTCGAGCGCCTCGTCGATGACGAAATGGGTCATGCCGCCCGAAGCGAGCACGGCCACGCGCAGCCCGGCGGGCAGCGACTCGATCGCCTTGCGCAAGGCATGACCGAAAGCGAGACTGCGCGCTGCGCGGATCTGGTTCGGCGCGACGCCGACGTTGAGGAAAATCGGCACGCTCGGCGGCGGTGCGTCGCGCATGATGCGGCGGTAGAGAAAACCGAACGCGTGCGGGATGCCGTGCTGGCGGTCGTCGCCGCCGGGCAGGCGCGCCGAGCGCGCGACGTCGAACTGCGCATCGGCGAGCGCAGTGACGAGCGCGTCGGCGATCTCGGGCGCGCCCGCATAGGTCGCGCCGCCGGGCGGGCAGTGGCCGTTCTCCGCGATCGCCACGCCGGGCGGCAGGCGCGCGACCTGCGCCTCGTTGAGCGGCACGTTCTCGATGCGCTCGCCCGCGTAGACCGTGAGCATCGGCGTGAGGTCGTCCTGGAACACCTCGCGCTGATCGTTGCCGAGCAGGATCACGAGGTCGGCGCGCGCCGCGGCGAAGCGCTCGGCGAGTTGGTCGAGCGCGCGCTGGCAGGCGGCGTGGCGCGCCTGCTTCTCGGCGTCGCTGATCGCCGCGGTGAACGCCGCGACGTCGCCGGCACGCTTGGCGATCAGCGCGTGGTAGGACAGCGCTTCGCCGCGGAACCAGTGGCGCGGATTGTTGCGGTCCGCGCCGGCGCGCAAGTGCCACATGTCCGGCGGCGTCGCCAGCATCGGGCCATGCGAGCAGGCGAAAGCGCCGACCAAGGTTGCCATCCGAAACTCCTTCGCGGCTGCGTGCCGCCCGAGCGATGCGTGGCGATCAGCGCGCGCATCGGGCGAGCGCAGATCGAATCTGAATAACAGTATGCGTGTTATAAATCCAAGGATTTTTTCTGTCAATGACGAACGGCTATTGACAAAGAACATATTGTATGCGCGTTATATGTCCACGCTGGCAGTGACCGGCGACGAAGCCGAAATCGCCGCGCAAGCGCAGCGAACGGCGCAAACAAAAAGTCGTCCAGGGAGAAGGACGCGCGGGAGGACAAGTGAATCCATCACACAGCGATGGCGCGCAACCGGCAGCGCGCGCGGAGCTAACGACGCAGGCCGTGCAGGCACCCGCCGACGCGGCTCCAGCCGTGCGCGGCGAAGTCGCGCCGCATGCCTGGTACATGCTCGCGATCCTTACCGCGATCTTCGTGCTTTCGTTCATCGACCGCTCGTCGCTGTCGCTTGTCGTTGGTCCGATCAAGCGCGAGTTCGGCGTCGGCGATTTCCAGATGAGCCTGCTGCTCGGCGTGTCGTTCGTGCTGTTCTACAGCACGATCAGCATTCCGGCCGGTTACCTCGTCGACCGTTTCAGCCGGCGCGGCGTGATCGGCTGGGCCGTGTTCGCCTGGTCGGCCATGACCGTGCTCTGCGGCGTGGCGAAGAACTACGTGCAACTGTTCCTCTGCCGTGCCGGCATCGGCATCGGCGAAGCCGCGCTGCAGCCCGCGGCGTACTCGATGATCCGCGACGCGTTCCCGCCCGACCGCCGTGGCCGCGCCTTCGGTATTTACCAGATGGGGCCGATGGTCGGCGTCGGCTTCTCGCTGTTCATCGGCGGCTGGCTGCTGCAGCTTTCGGAAAGCGGCGCGGTCGCCGGCTTGCCGTGGCTCGGTACGCTCAAGCCGTGGCAGTTCGTCATCGTCGTGCCGGGATTGATCGGCCTGCCGTTCGCGGCACTGATGCTGAGCCTGCGCGAGCCTGCGCGCGTCGCTGCGCAAAAGAGCGCGCCGACCGGCGGCTGGTCGGCGTATCGTGAAGCGCTCGGTTTCGTCGGCAAGGAATGGCGTCTGTATGCGCCCTTGTGGGGCGCGGCGACGCTGTACGCAATGGCGATCTCCGGCTTCAATGCCTGGGCGCCGACCGTGGTCGCGCAGACCTGGCAGATGCCTTTGTCGAGCGTCGGCCGCAGCCTCGGTCCGCTGATGATGGCGTCGGTGCCGCTCGGCCTGTTCGTGTTCGGCGCGGTCATGGACCGTATGTCCAAGCGCGGACGCAACGCAGCGCCGCTCGAAGTCGCGATGGTGACGGTGATCGTCGCCAATGTCGCCACGCTCGCACTCGCTTTCATCGGCGACCAGCTCACCGCCGCGGCGCTGTATGCCTGCCACGCCTTTTTCGCCAGCCCGGTGCCGTCCTCGGCCGGCGCGACGATGGCGCAGATCACGCCGAGCCGGCTCATGGGCCGCCTCACTTCGGTGTTCTTCCTCGTGCAGAACCTGCTCGGCCTTGCGATCGGGCCGACCATGGCGACCCTGCTCGCGCATCTCTACGGCGACGATCCGCATGCACTGCGCTACGGCATCGTCACCTTGTACTGCCTGTGCACCGGGCTCGCGGCGGTTCTCTACGCCTTCGTTGCGCGCCGCGTGCGCGATCGAAAATTCGAGTAGCCGGCCGCCGCACTGCGCACCCGCTTCATCCCGCTTTCGTCCGCAAGTCACGCTCAATCCATTACCGGAGACTACAAGACATGTCGAACCGTTTGCGTTGCGTTCCGAATCTGTTGGCCGCGCTCATCGCCGTGAGCATTCCGCTCATGGCGTCCGCGGACGAACCCCAGGCAGGCACGGACGCCACGACGAAATCCAAGTCGGACCAGCAGACTCTGAATGCGGTGATCGTCACCGGCACGCGCGCCACCAACCGCACCGAGGCCGAATCGTTGTCGCCGATCGACGTGCTGAGCCCGAAGGATCTCGGTGCGTCGGGCTACAACGATCTCGGCAGCGCGCTGAACACGCTGCTGCCGTCGCTGGATTTCCCGCGCCCGGCGATCAACGACGGCAATGACGCCGTGCGTCCGGCGATTCTGCGCGGCCTCTCGCCCGACCAGGTGCTCGTGCTCGTCGACGGCAAGCGCTATCACACCTCGGCGCTGCTCAACTACAACGCGGGTCCGGCGTTCGGCTCTTCGCCGGTCGATCTGAATTCGCTGCCGATGTCGGCGATCGACCACATCGAAGTGCTGCGCGACGGCGCTTCGGCGCAATACGGCTCGGACGCGATTGCCGGCGTGATCAACATCGTGCTCAAGCACGGTGCGAAGGAAGGCAGCAACGAAGTCACTCTCGGCGGCGGCAAGTACAGCAAGGGTGACGGCGCGCAGAACTCGGCCTCAGGCTCCTACGGCTACGCCTTCGGTGCGCAGGACGAGAACGGCAAGTCGCCGGGCTGGGTGCGCCTGTCGTTGAACTACCAGAACGAGATGAACACGAACCGCGCCTACAACACCGATCGCTCGACGACGGCGCCGGGTGCGCTGCCGCCGGGCGCGTGGGGCTATCAGCGCTACGGCGACCCCGCCGTCGTCACTTATCAGGGCCTGCTCAATTTCGGCTACACGTTTTCGCCGGCGGTGGAAGCTTACGGCTACATCACCGCGACGCGCCGCGACGCCACCTCGAACGGCTTCTATCGCAAGTGGGACGACTCGCGCAACGTCACCTCGATCAATCCGAACGGATATCTGCCGCAGATCAAGAACCACACCAACGACATCAATACGGTCGTCGGCCTGCGCGGCACGACCGAAGGCGGCTGGCACTGGGATGCGTCGGTCAACTACGGCAAGAACCATCTCGTGTTCGACGTCAACAACTCGTTCAACGTCAACATGTATTACTCGCTCGGCTATTCGCCGACGTATTTCTACGCGGGCACGTTCGCCTATTCGCAGCAGGCGGTAAACTTCGATATGTCGAAGGACATCAAGTTCGATTTCCTGCCGAACTCGGGCACCTTCGCCTGGGGCGCGGAATTCCGCCGCGAGACGTATTCGATCCAGCCCGGCGAGCCGGCCTCGTACTACTTCAATCCGAACACGGTCGATGCGAACGGCAGCGCGCGTCCGGGCGGTTCCCAGGTGTTCCCGGGCCTCGCGCCGCAATCGGCCGGCGACTGGAGCCGTCACAACTACGCCCTCTATGCGGACTTCGAAACCGATCTCAGCGATCGTCTCTCGGGCGGTATCGCCGCGCGCTACGAGGACTACAGCGATGCAGGCTCCGTGCTCTCCGGCAAGCTCTCGCTGCGCTACAAGCTGACCGATACGTTGGCGCTGCGCGGCACCTTGTCGAACGGCTTCCGTGCGCCTTCGCTCGCGCAGGAGTACTACACCGCAGTCAGCGCAATCGTGCAGAACCGCCAGCTCGCCTACAGCGGCACTTTCCCGGCGACGAGCGACATCGCCGCGGCCTACGGTGCCAAGCCCCTCAAGCCGGAGAAATCGACCAACTTCAGCCTCGGCCTGGTCTGGAATCCGACCGACAACTTCACCTCGACGCTCGACGCGTACCAGATCCGCATCGACGACCGCATTCTTTATTCGAGCACGATCCCGGCCAACATCCCGAGCAAGGGCATCACCGGCGTGAGCTACTTCTTCAACGGCGCCGACACGCGCACACGCGGCGTGGACTGGATCAATGCCTACAACATGGATCTCGGCAACTACGGCGAACTCAAGCTCACCCTGAGCGCGAACTGGAATGCGACCACGTTCCTCTCGCTGTATCCGCCGACCTACGTCTCCAACGGTCAGGTCAAGACCACGTTCGGCCGCAACGCGATGGGCATGTTCACCAACAACGTGCCGCGCACCAAGTACATCCTCGGCGGCGACTGGGTCTACAGCGGTTTCGATCTGCACGCGAACCTGACCCGCTACGGTTCGGTCGGCGATCTGCTCGACGTGAGCGAAATCGGCACGCCGGGCAACGAGGACCAGACTTACGCCGCGCGTTGGTTGCTCAATCTGTCGGCGAGCTACAACTACAAGGCCTGGAACTTCACCGTCGGCGTGGACAACGTGACCAATGTCTATCCGACCAAGAACGCGGCGACCAATCCACACGAACTCGGCTTCCTCGGCATTCCGTATGCGCCGATCTCGCCGTTCGGCTTCAACGGCCGCTACATGTACGGCAAGGTGAATTTCCGCTTCTGACTCGGGGGCAGCGAGTCGTTTTTCCAATCGGGGGTCCAATGAAAAAGGGGAGTTGGATGATTTGCAACAAACAACGGGGAGTGCATTGGCTCGCTGCCGCCGTCGCCGCCGGCGTTTCCACGCTGGCGGCGGCGCAGAGCGCCGAAAAATCTCAGCAGCCGGCGTCGAGTCTCGACACGGTGATCGTGACCGGCACGCGTGCAGTGAATCGCACCGAAGCCGAATCGCTGTCGCCGATCGATGTGCTCACGCCGAAAGATCTCGATTCGACCGGCAGCAGCGATCTCGGCAGCGCGCTGAGTTCGCTGCTGCCTTCGCTCGACTTTCCGATCACGCCGATCGGCGGCAGCGCCGCGACGATCCGTCCGGTGGTGCTGCGCGGCTTGTCGCCCGACCAGGTCATGATTCTCGTCGACGGCAAGCGCTATCACACCTCGTCGTACATCCAGCTCAACGGCGGCCCGACCTACGGCTCCGCACCGGTCGACATCAATTCGATTCCGATGTCGGCGATCGACCATATCGAAGTGCTGCGCGACGGCGCTTCGGCGCAATACGGCTCCGACGCGATCGCCGGCGTGATCAATATCGTGCTCAAGCACGGCGCGCGCGAAGGCAGCAACGGTATCAGCGTCAACGCGGGCCAGCGCAGCAAGGGCGACGGCGCGCAGAACGGCCTCGGTGGTTCGTACGGATTCTCGTTCGGCGCGAGAGACGAAGACGGCAAGGCGCCGGGTTGGGTGCGCGTGTCGCTCGACTATCAGAACGCGATGAAGACCAACCGCGCCTACAACACCGATCGCGCGACGACGGCGCCCGGCGCACTGCCGGCCGGAAAGTTTTCGTATCAGCGCTACGGCTTGCCGGCGATCGTCAGCTACCAGGGCTTGGTCAGTTTCGGCTACACCTTCTCGCCCGCGGTCGAGGCCTACGGCTATCTCACCGCGAGCCGGCGCAAAGGCATCACGAGTTCGCTCTACCGCACGTACAACGATGCCAAGAACGTGCCGGCGCTGTATCCGAACGGATTCCTGCCGCAGTCGGTGTCGCATCCGAACGATCTCAACGGCGTGTTCGGGCTGCGCGGCACGACCGAGGGCGGCTGGCACTGGGACGCGTCCGTGGACTACGGCAAAAGCCGTCTCAGCTACGACTCGATCGACACGCTCAACACCAATATGTACTACTCGCTCGGCCGTTCGCCGACGCGGTTCTATGCGGGTGCGTACGAATATACGCAGCAGGTGATCAACTTCGACATGTCGAAGGATTTCCAGTTCGGCTTTTTGCCGAATGCCGCGACGGTGTCGTGGGGTTACGAATTCCGCCGCGAGACCTACTCGATCTCGCCGGGCGATGCGGCGTCGTATTACTACGATCCGAAGGCCAGAACGCCGAGCGGCGCGACGCCGCCCGGTTCCTCCCAGGGCACCACGGGTATCCAGCCGGCCTCGGCGGGTGACTGGAGCCGCCACGACCATGCCGTGTACGCGGGCATTGAAACCAATCTGTCCGACCGCCTCTCGACGGGTTTCACCGCGCGCTACGAAGACTACAGCGACGCGGGCTCAGCGCTCGCCGGAAAATTCTCCGCGCGCTACAAGCTGACCGATACGCTGGCCTTGCGCGGCACCGTGTCCAACGGCTTCCGTGCGCCGGCGCTCGCGCAGGAATATTTCACCTCGGTCAGCTCGATCGTGTCGAGCGGACAACTGCTCTACACCGGCACGTTCCCGCCGACCAGCGCGGTCGCGCAGGCGCTCGGCGCGAAGCCGCTGAAGCCGGAGAAGTCGACGAACTTCGGTCTCGGCCTGGTCTGGAATCCGATCGACAACTTCACTTCGACCATCGATGCCTATCAAATCCGCATCGGCAATCGCATTCTCTATTCAAGTCCGCTGCCGCTGACCGATTTGAGCCGCGGCATCACCTCGGTGCAGTACTTCTTCAACGGCGCGACGACGCGCACGCGCGGCGTGGACTGGGTCAACAGTTACAACCTGGACCTCGGCGACTACGGTGAATTGAAGCTTGGCCTCAATGCCAACTGGAACTCGACGACCTTCCTGTCGCTGAACCCGCCGACTTATGTTTCCGGCGGCGTCGTCAAGTCGGCGTTTGGCCGCAATGCCTCGGGCAATTTCACCGTGGCGACGCCGCACCAGAAATACATCCTCAGCGGCGACTGGTCGCGCGCAGGGCTCGGCCTGCATGCCAATCTCACGCGCTACGGCTCGGTCGCCGATCTGATGAATCCGGAGGAACTCGCGGTGGGCAAGGCCGACCAGACCTACGCGGCGCGCTGGCTGCTCGACGTGTCCGCGAGCTACGACTGGAACGCGTGGAAGTTCATCGTCGGCGCGGACAACCTGACCAATGTGTATCCGCAGAAGAACGCCGTCACCAACTCGCACGAATTGGGCTCGTTCGGCATTCCGTATTCCGCGCTCTCGCCGTTCGGCTCCAACGGCCGCTACGTCTACGGCAAGGTCCACTACCGCTTCTGAGCCTGCGCCGGCCCGACCGTCCATCTGGAGATACCGAATGATTCGCAAAAAACCTCTCACCCTGTTCTTCGCCACGCTCGCGGCCGGCCTGGCGCCGTGTCTCGGTTTCGCGTTCGACGTCGCGGCGACGCGGGCCGCGGCCGAAGCGCAGGCGAACAAGGACGCATCGCAATTGTTCGCTCTGTACAAAGACCTGCACGAACATCCCGAACTCGGCTATCAGGAAAAACGCACCGCGGCGCTGCTGGCCAAGGAAATGCGCGCGCTCGGCTTCACCGTCACTGAGGGCGTCGGCAAAACCGGTATCGTGGCGCTTTACAAGAACGGCGCGGGTCCGGTCGTGCTCGTGCGCACCGACATTGACGCGCTGCCGATCCAGGAAGAAACCGGCTTGCCGTACGCAAGCCACGTCAAGCAGATCACGCGCACCGGCAGGGAGTCCTTCGTCTTCCACGGCTGCGGCCACGACACGCATATGGCTACCTGGGTCGGCACGGCGAGGGCGCTGCTCGCGATGAAGGATCGCTGGCACGGCACCTTGATGTTTATCGGCCAGCCTGCGGAAGAGGGCGGCAACGGCGCCAAGGCGATGATCGACGACGGCCTGTTCACGCGCTTCCCGCGGCCCGACTTCGCGTTCGGCCTGCACAATTCGGCCGATCCGCCCGGCGTCTATTACAAGCCGGGCGTGGCCAGTTCGAGCGTCGACGATTTCCAGATCGTCTTCCACGGCCGCAGCAGCCACGGCTCGCGGCCGAACATGGGCATCGATCCGGTACTCATGGCCGCGCGTTTCGCCGTCGACGTGCAGGCCGTGATCAGCCGCGAGAAAGACCCCGCCGCATTCGGCGTGATCGCGGTCGGCTCGATCGACAGCGGGCCGCTCGGCAACGGCACGCCGGACAAGGCGACCGTGCGCGGCGCGACGCGCGCGCAGGACACCGAGGTGCGCGAGAAACTGCTCGCCGGCATCCAGCGCACGGCGAAGGCCGAAGCCGACATGGCCGGCGCGCCGGCCCCGCCCGACTTCGATCTCCGCCGCGGCTACACGATGATCGTCAACGACGCGGCGCTGACCGAGAGAACCGCGGCGGTGTTCCGCACCGCGTTCGGCGCCGACACGCACGAACTGCTCGTTCCGGAGACCGGCAGCGAGGATTTTTCCGAATACGGCGTGGCCGGTGTGCCGTCGTTCTATTTCCGCATCGGCGCCTACGATCCGCAGCGCGTGGCCGAGGCGAAACAGAAAGGCGAAGTGCTGCCGGTGCATCATTCGTCGAAGTATCTGCCTGCGGCGCAGGAAGTGATCCGCACCGGCACGCAGGCGATGACGCTGGCCGTGGTCAACGTGATGCAGACAAAATAATGGAAGATAAGCAACACCAAGGAATGTTTGCAGTGCCATGAAAAATACGCTTGCCCTGATTTTCGACCGTTACACGCTCGCCCTGATCTCCACCGTGATCCTCGCCACGCTGCTGCCGTGTCGCGGCCGCGCGGCCGAGATCTTCGAGGTCGTCACCAATGTCGCGATCGCGCTGCTGTTCTTCCTGCACGGCGCCAAGCTCTCGCGCGAAGCGGTCATCGCGGGGTTGACCAACTGGCGCCTGCACCTGCTCGTGCTCGCTTGCACCTTCGTATTATTTCCGCTGCTCGGCTACCTCGCCCAGCCGCTCGCGACCGGGCTCGTCGGCGCGCAGCTCGCGCTCGGCATTCTGTTTCTCTGTACCCTGCCGTCGACCGTGCAGTCGTCGATCGCGTTCACCTCGATCGCGCGCGGCAACGTGCCCGCGGCGGTGTGTGCGGCGTCGGCGTCGAGCTTGCTCGGCATCTTCATCACGCCGCTGCTGGTCGGCGTGCTGATCCACACTAACGCGAGCGCGGCCGGGCCCGCGCCGCTCGCGGCGATCCAGGGCATCGTCCTGCAGTTGTTCGTGCCGTTCGTTGCCGGGCAGATTCTGCGGCCGTGGATCGGCGCCTTTATCGACCGGCACAAGAAAGTCATCGGCCTGGTCGATCGCGGCTCGATCCTGCTCGTCGTCTACACCGCGTTCAGCGCGGCCGTCGTCGCCGGCCTCTGGCAGCAGGTGTCGCTGCAGACGCTCGCGATCCTGCTCGGGCTCTGCTGCGTGCTGCTCGCGGTCGCGCTGTTCGTCACCTCGCAGCTCGGTAAGCGCCTCGGCTTTTCGCGCGAGGACCGCATCACCATCCTGTTCTGCGGCTCGAAGAAAAGCCTCGCCGCCGGCGTGCCGATGGCGAACGTGCTGTTCGCCGGCGCGACGGTCGGCGCGATCGTGCTGCCGCTGATGTTGTTCCATCAAGTGCAATTGATGGTCTGCGCCGTGCTCGCGCAGCGCTATGCGCGCCAGGCCGCCGTCGTTTCTCCCGGAAGTTCATCATGACCGCGACGAATACCGATGCCGCGCAGCAGCGCGGCGCGTTCTACCAGGAATTGAAGCAACTGCACATGTCGCCGCTGTGGGAATCGCTCAGCGTGCTCGTGCCGCACACGCCGAACGGCCCGTGCGTGCCGGCATTGTGGAAGTGGAGCGAGGTGTTCCCGTTCATTGAACGCGCGGGCGCGCTGATCACTGCGGAAGAAGCGGTGCGGCGCGTGCTGATCCTCGAGAATCCGGCGCTGCCGGGGCAGTCGAGCGCGACGCAGTCGCTGTACGCGGGCCTGCAGTTGATCCTGCCGGGCGAAGTCGCGCCGGCGCACCGTCACGTGCAGTCGGCGCTGCGCTTCATCGTGCACGGCAAGGGCGCGTACACCGCGGTCGACGGCGAACGCACGACCATGTATCCGGGCGATTTCATCATCACGCCGAGCTGGACCTGGCACGATCACGGCAACGATGGTCTCGACGGCGAGGCCGAGGCCGTGGTCTGGCTCGACGGCCTCGATATTCCGATCGTGCGTTTCTTCGACGCCGGCTTCGAGGAGAAGAGTGCGGCGAAGTCGCAGCAGGTCAGCCGTCCCGAGGGCAATGCGCTCGCGCGCTACGGTCACAATCTGCTGCCGGTTGACTATCAGCCGTCGTCGCCGACTTCGCCGATCTTCAGCTATCCGTACCTGCGCTCGCGCGAAGTGCTCGACCGCCTCTACCGCGACGGCGAGATCGACGACTGGCACGGCGTCAAACTGCGCTACGTCAATCCGGCGACCGGCGGCTGGCCGATGCCGACACTGGCGACCTTCATCCAATTTCTGCCGCGCGGATTTTCCGGAAAACCCTTCCGCAGCACCGACGGCGCGGTCTACTCGGTGGTCGAAGGCCGCGGCCGCGTCGTCGTCGACGGCGTCGCGTTCGAGTTCGGGCCGAAGGATCACTTCGTCGTGCCGTCGTGGAAAACGCACACGCTGCATGCGGACGAAGACGCGGTGCTGTTCAGTTTTTCCGACCGCCCGGTGCAGAGCGCGCTGAATATTCTGCGCGAACAAAGGATGGATAGCTGAGAGTACTCAACCAGTGAAAAGCGGAAAATTCCATTCCTGTCATTCCCGCATGTTTCTGGCGGGAATCCAGCGCCTTTGAATTAGTGGGAAAGTCACTGGATTCCCGCCAAGAGCGCGCGGGAATGACGAGCAAGAAGCAGCTTCCCGCACAATTGCGAATACGTTTACGGACCTTTCGATTTCCCGGAGTCATGTCATGAATCTCGCCGTTCCCGCTGCTCCCGCCGTTACGGTGCCCGTCGCAGGCACCAACCAGGCATTTCCTGTTCGCCGTATCTACTGCGTCGGCCGCAACTACGCCGCGCATGCGCGCGAGATGGGTTTCGATCCCGACCGCGAGCCGCCGTTCTTCTTCTGCAAGCCGGCCGATGCAATCGTCTACGTCGCGCCGGGTTCGACCGGCACGTTTCCGTATCCGACCGAAACGAAGAACTGCCACTATGAAATGGAACTCGTCGCCGCGATCGGCAAGGGCGGCAGCGACATCGCCGTGGAGAACGCGCTCGATCACGTCTACGGCTACGCGCTCGGTCTCGACATGACCCGCCGCGATCTGCAGATCAAGATGCGCGAGATGGGCCGGCCGTGGGATATCGGCAAGGCCTTCGATCATTCCGCACCGATCGGGCCGATCCACCGTGCGAGCGAAGTCGGCCATCTGGCCAAGGGTGCAATCTGGCTCAGGCTCAACGGCGAATCGAAACAGAAGGCCGATCTGTCCGACCTGATCTGGTCGGTCGCCGAGACGGTCGCCTACCTGTCGAAATTCTTCGCGCTCGTGCCGGGCGATCTGATCTACACCGGCACGCCCGAAGGCGTCGGCGCCGTCGTCAAGGGCGACAAGATCCAGGGCGGCATCGACGGCCTTGGTGAATTCGACGTCGCCGTCGTCTGATCGCGGAGCGAAGACCATGCAGCTCTACAATTATTTCCGCAGCTCCGCCTCGTACCGCGTGCGTATCGCGCTGAACCTGAAAGGTTTGGCCTACGACTATCTTTCCGTGCACCTCACGCGTGACGGCGGCCAGCAGTTTGCACCGGCGTACCGCGACATCGCGCCCGAGGCGCTCGTGCCTGTGCTCGTCGACGGCGGTCCGCCGCTGCACCAATCGCTCGCGATCATCGAGTATCTCGAAGAGACGCATCCGTCGCCGCCGCTGCTGCCGGCCGATCCGGTCGGTCGCGCCGACGTGCGCGCAATCGCGATGGACATCGCCTGCGACATTCATCCGATCGGCAATCTGCGCGTGCTCAAACACCTCGCCGCCGCCTACGGCCTGAAGAAAGACGACACCGACGCTTGGTATCGGCATTGGGTCGGCGCCGGATTCTCGGCGCTCGAAGCGCGCCTCGCCGCGAGCCCGTGGCGCGGCAAGTTCTGCCACGGCGACACGCCGACCCTGGCCGACGTCGCGCTCGTGCCGCAGGTGTTCAACGCGAAGCGCTTCGGTGCGGACCTGAGTGCGTATCCGACGATCAACGCCATCGCCGCGCGCTGCGAGGAACTCGCCGCGTTCGCCGATGCCGCGCCGGCAAAGCAGATCGACGCCGAATAGTCCGCGCGGCCCGCGCCGCCATCACGATGCGAGTAACCCCATGAGCCAAGAATGCGAAGTCCTGATCGTCGGTGCCGGCATCGCCGGCCTGACCCTCGCTCTCGAACTGCACGCCGCCGGCATCTCCTGCCGCGTCTATGAAGCGGCGCCCGAGCTGAAGCCGCTCGGCGTCGGCATCAATGTGCTGCCGCACGCGGTGCGCGTGCTCGACCGCCTCGGCCTGGTCGAGCGCCTGGCCGCGGTCGCGGTGACGACGAAGGAATCGGCGTTCTTCAATCATCACGGCCAGCTCATCTACCGCGAGCCTGCCGGCGTCGCCGCCGGCTACGTCTGGCCGCAGTTTTCGATACATCGCGGCGATCTGCATGCGGTGCTGTTTGCCGCGGTGCGCGAGCGTCTCGGCGCCGACGCGATCGTCACCGACCGCCGCTGCACCGGCGCGAGCAACGAGGGCGATCGCGCCAAGGCGCAGTTCGTCGACAGCCACGGCGCATCGCATAGCGTGAGCGCTTCGGTCGTGGTCGCCTGCGACGGGATCCACTCGGCGCTGCGCAAGCAGTTCTATCCGGACGAAGGCGCGCCGCGCTATTCCGGCAACAATATGTGGCGCGGCGCGGTGAAGTGGAAACCGTTCCTCGGCGGCGCGACGATGGTGCGCGCCGGGTGGTTCACGGTCGGCAAGATGGTGATCTATCCGATCCGCGATGCGATCGACGCCGACGGCAACCAGCTCGTCAACTGGGTCGCCGAAGTCGCCGCACCGCAGCCGGCGCGACGCGACTGGAACGGCCGCGGCCGTCTAGAAGACGTGCTGCCGACGTTCGCGAACTGGCATTTCGACTGGCTCGACGTCGCCGGCTTGATCGAATCGACGAGCGAAATCCTCGAATACCCAATGGTTGATCAGGACCCGCTGCCGCGCTGGACCTTCGACCGCCTGACCCTGCTGGGCGACGCGGCGCATCCGATGGTGCCGCGCGGCTCGAACGGTGCCGGACAGGCGATTCTCGATGCGCGCTACATCGCCGAGAAGTTCAAGGAACTCGGTGTCGGCCCCGACGCGCTGGCCGCGTACGAGAAGGTGCGGCTCAAGGAAACCGGCGACGTCGTGCTAATGAACCGCAAGGCACCGCCCGACAAGATTCTGCAGGTCGTGCACGAGCGCACCAACGGCGCGCGCTTCGAGCGCATCGAAGACGTGGTCGGCAAGGACGAACTCGAAAGCATCGTCAACCAGTACAAGGCCGTCGCCGGCTACTCGCTCGACAAGCTCGCGGCGCACTAGGCGCCGCGAGCCCACCGCCCCTTTCCCCGCTCCCGTTTTCTTGCGTGCGCGGGCTCAGCCTTTGGCGCATCGCTGCAACGCGAACGATGCGAGCAGGCCGCCGAGCAGGATCAACATCCATGGCGACAATGCCGGCGCCGGCACGGCGGGCGCCGCCGCGTTGACCGCGACCGCCGCCGCCATCGTCGTCTGCGCGAACATGCCGTCGCCCGCATACGTCGCACTGAGCTGGTGTGTGCCGACGGACAGCGAAGCAATGCTCAACGTCGCCATGCCGGCCGCATCGAGGTTGCTGCTGCCGAGCACCGCGGCGCCGTCGTAAAACGTCACGCTGCCGGTCGGCGTTGCCGCTGCGGCCGGCGCAGCGTTTTGCTTCGCGGTCGCTGCGAACGCGAGCGAAGACGAGGCCGGTGCATTGCCGCCGACCGTCGCGGTCAGGGTCAGCGCCTGGCCTTGCGTGACCGGGTTCGGCGTTGCCACGAGATTCATCGTCGCCGGATTGAGCGCGACGCCGACCGCGACCGCCGCGCTGCTCTGCGGCCCGCTGTTGTTCGTATCGCCGGAATAGGTCGCGACGACGCTGTGGCTGCCGAGGCTGAGCGTCGTGGTGCAAGTCGCGGTCGATGTAGCCGCGGCGATCACGACGGGACCGGCGCATAGCGAGTTCGCTGCATCCTTGAACGTGATCGTGCCGGTCGGTGCTTGGCCGTTCACTGTCGCGGTGAAGACGACAGTCTGTCCGACCATTGCGTTCGCAGGATTTACACTCAGCGTCACCGTGCTGTTTGCGATGCCGATCGCGATCGATTGAGCGACTTGCGTGGCGGTGTTGTAGTTCGCGTTGCCGGCCTGATCCGCCGCCACGGTGCAGGTGCCGGCAGCGAGCATCGTCACTGTCGCGCCGCTGAGCGAACATACCGCTGCCGATGCCGCAGCGATCGAATAGTTCACGGCGAGACCGCTGCTCGCCGTCGCCGCAGGTGCGATTGCGAACGTGCCGTTCTTCACGAAGGTCTGCGTGGGCTGGGCGCCGAAATCGATCGTCTGTGCGGCCTTGGCGATCGTCACCGGCAGGCTCAATGGCGTTGCGTCTTGGTACGTCGTGTTACCGGCCTGGTTCGCGAGCACGCTGCACACACCGGCGCCGCGAATCGCGATGCTGGCCGTGTAGGTGCCGTTGTTGCAGGCCGCGGGCGCGGCGGCGTCGGCGCCGTTGCCCCAGCCTTGGCATTGCGGGGAAACGGTGCGCGTCGAGGTCGAGCCTGCGGCGGCCGGCGCAGGTGCGAGCGCGCACACGGATGCCGACGCGGCAGCGATAGTGAACGTCACCGGGTTCGCCGAATCTCCGGCTGCAGCGGAAACCGTGAACGTGCCGCTCGGCGAATAGACCGTACTCGCGGGCGTCGCCGAGAACGCAGTGATCGCTTGCTGGCATTTCGTCGTCTCGAACAGCAGGTCGTCGCCGCTGATCGCGAAGACGCCGTCGAAATTCGCGTTCGCGCCCGAATAGTCGAAGCTGAAATCGCGCAGAACGAAGGTGTTGATGCCGGCGGCGCGGATCAGCGGATAGGTCGTGCCGCAGCCCGGAGTACCCACGCCGTCGCTGAAGTGAAAACGATACGTGCCGCTGCCGGCCGGGGCCAGTACGCCGCTGATGTTGAGCACGTCCGATCCGGCCGCCGACGCGCCGAGCTGCATACCGATCGCGGCGCCGCCGTTCCAGGTCAGCGAGCCCATCGACACCGCGGTGATGCCGCCGTTCACAGACGGATTGCCGATGACGATCGTGCCGGCCGACAAATTTAGCGGTAGCGCCGTGCTGCCGGTGAGGCTCCACGAACTCGTGCCGTTTTTGCCGAGAGCCTGGAAGCCGACGAATTGTCCGCCGTCGCCGGCCTGATTGAGATCGAACGTCGAATCGGTGCTGCCGCCGAGCGTGAGCGTGTCGTCGATGCCCGCGGTCGCGTCGACCGTGCCGGCGATCGTCCAATTGCCCTGCAGTACGAGGGCGTTGGTGCCGCCGGTGAAGCGGATCGCCGCCGCGCGCGTCGTTCCGTCGCCGGCGAGGCCGCCCGAGATGGCGCCCGAATTGAGGATCGTCAGGCCCTTGCCGACGATGCCGATACCGCCCGAGCTGCGGCCGGCGACATTCGCGCCGCCGTTGCCGCCGAAGATCGCGCCGTTGTTGACGAGGCTCGCGCCGTCGCCGACGCGCAGGCCGTAACCGCCATCGCCGCTCGAGGAGGCATTGCGGCCTGCCATGCCTTTCCCGGCACCGCCGCTGCCGCCGCGGATGGTGACGTTCGCCGCGATGTTGTAGGACAAGCCGCCGTCGAGCGCCGCACCGCTGCCGCCGCCACCGCCGCCGCCCGCGCCACCGGTCTTCGGGTCCTCCCAACTGCTGCCGCCGTTGCCGCCATTGCCGCCGAGCGAACTGCCGAGGTTGCCCGGCATGTGTGCCAGTTGTCCTTCGCTGCCGCCCGCGCCGCCGCCACCGCCGCTGCCGCCCGCGCTCGCGCCGCCGCCGCCGTAATAGTTGCTGCCGCCGCCACCGCCGCTGTCGCTGCCGCCACCGACGCCGCCGAGATAGTTGTCGGCGAGTCCGCAGCCGCCGCCTGCGTTGCCCTGTCCCGCTCCGCATCCTCCGGCGCCGCCGTTGCGCGCGTACGTGGCAGTGGCGTCGGCGTTGACGCCGCCGCTGCCCGCAGCGTTGTACGACGCATTCCCGCCTGCGCCTCCGTCGCTGCCGCAGAGGTAACCGTTCGGACAGGCCGCCTGCGCCAATGTGCCGAGGCCGAGGCTCAGCGCGAGGAAAGACAGTTTCAAATTGCGCTGACGGTAACGGCCCTTCATTGCGAATCCTCTGCTCGGAGACTGCCGGGTCTTCTCGCGGGCTCGGCCCGTCGAAGGCGGCGATTGCGCCGCGTGAATCCCGATCATTCAGAAGCAGGCGCAAATGGGTATGGCCGGCTATCACGTCCGGCGAAATATTTTTTACGACGGTAGCAACGAGGATTCGGCACGTTTTCTCGTTCGGGTCGCGGCGACGTTCCGATATTTGCGGCGCATGCCGCGCATCGCTCGAACGAGCGGTCGCAAAAGAGAGAATGTGCGAATGCCGCTCGTGCGTCAGAGCGACGCGGCCGACTACTTCGCCGCAGCGCGCGCGCGTTGCGCGCGTTCGATCTGGTGGCGTGCGGATTTCGCTTCGCTCATCGCGGCGATTGCCGCTTCGAGCAATTGCCTGGCGCGCGCCTTGTCGCCTTCGAGCAGGGCGAGGCGGCCGCGCAGGGCGTCGAAGCGCGCCGGCCAGTCGAGTTCGCCGGTGTCACGCTCGTATGCGGCGAGGTCGAGCGAGGCAACGAGTTCGCGTATCGCCGGCAATTGCGTCGCCGCGCCCGCGTCGAGCAGATCGTCGGCGAGATCGAAGCGTCCACTCATCGCGATCGGCGGCGGCTGGCCGGTCGTCGCCCTCGCCGCGGTTTCGTATTCGCCGACGAGGCGCTGCATGCGCGGCAGCGCGGCGCGGTCGCCGGCGAGGTAGTCGATGTGGGCGAGGCCGATCGCCGCGGCAATCGCGCTCGGGTGCTTGAGCGCGATGAGCGCGTCGTAGCAGCGCTGCGTCGTCGCGCGCGCCTGTGCGTAGTCGCCACTCGCGGTCTGCGCGGCCGAGACATAGGACAGGGCTTCGACGACGGTGATCGTGTCGCGTCCGGCGATCTTGCGTATCAGATCGGCCGCGGCGTTGCCCTGCACCTGGGCCTGCGCGTAGTCGTGGCGGTTGTAGGCGAGGCGCGCGGACAGGGCCAGCACGGTCGCGTAGGCGGTGGTGTCGTCGAGCTGCCTGGCGAGCAGGTCGGCGGCGACGGCGTCAGCGATGCGCCGGGCTTCACCGTCGTGGTGGAGGACGCGATGGATATTGGCGAGCTGGATCTGCGCGAGAGCGAGGGCGAGGGTGTCGTCGGGATCGAGCCGGCGCAGGTCGGCGACCGCGCGTTCCCGATAGGCCAGCGCCGCCGCCGAGTCGCCGGTGCGGTAGAGGTAATTGCCCCAGGCGATGTCGCGCGCGAGGGCGACTTCATCGTCTGCGCCGGGCGGCTCCGCAGTCGCATCGAGCACGGCGCGCGCCTTCGGATATTCGTACTGGCCGACCAGCGCCTGCGCGAGCCGGTAGCGCGTTAGCGCAAGCGAGCGCGCGTCGGCGCGCGGATCGTGCGCGAACAATTCGAGCGCCCGCTCGAACTCGGCCGTGGCGAGACGGTACTCGGTGGTCTGGTTGTAGAGCGAGCCGAGTTCGCCACGCACTTCCGCTTCGAGCCCGGGCTGGCGGGCGAAGCGCTGCGCGACCTTGCCGGCGGCGCTGCGGATGGCGTCGTTGACGCTGACTTCCTGCGCGCCGGTGCGGTAGTCGGGATTGGCCGCACGCATCACGTCGTCGCGCAGGAAGCCGCGCGTCGCTTCGGCGATGCGCTTCTGCCGCAGCGCTTCGTCCTGCTGGCGCAGGGCTTCTTCGCGCTGTGCACGCGCGAACAGGAGCAACGCGCTGCTGGCGACGAGGCCGACGGCGAGCACGGCAATCGCGGCGACGATCCACGGCCGCCGCGCGCGCTGTGTTTCGAGTGCCTGTTGCATCGCGTCCGCGCGTTCGCGCAGCGCGCGCTCGTGCTCGCGT
This sequence comes from Rudaea sp. 3F27F6, assembly GCF_005503555.1. GTDB lineage: Bacteria > Pseudomonadota > Gammaproteobacteria > Xanthomonadales > Rhodanobacteraceae > Rudaea. Next base: position 47,270 of record NZ_SCNG01000004.1, on the reverse strand, counting down.
GCGGCACGGCGCGCAGGCAGACTGCGCAGGCGCGCGGCGAGTTCGGCGGCGGACGCGAGGCGCTGCGCCGGTTCGCCGTGTGCGGCGGCTTCGATGTCCTCGCGCAGCAGTTCGTCAGCGATGCGGCTCTGCCAGCCCGGCGTGATCGGCGCCTGCAACTCGCCGACGCAGAGCTGGTAGAGCATCACGCCGAGCGCGTAGACGTCGGCCTGCATGGTCGGCGCGTGGCCGTTCAACACTTCGGGCGCGAGGTAGAGCGCGGTGCCGCCGCGCGAATACTCGCCGATCTCTTCGCGCGTGAAACCCATGCGCGTGACTTTCAGCTCGGTGAGCCGTTCGGGATCGAGCAGTTGTCCGCAGCCGAAGTCGATCACGCGCGCACGCGCGTTGGCCGCGTCGATCAGCACGTTGGCCGGCTTCAGATCTTTGTGCAGCACGCCGGCGTCGTGCGCGGCGGCGACGGTCTCGGCGATGTCGGCGAGCAGTTCGATGCGCCGTTGCAGGGCAACGGAGGCGATGCCGCCCTGCGTCTGCGCCCAGTCGATCAGGTTGCTGCCGGCGTAGGGCAGTTCGATGAAGAACGGCAGCGTCTCGAAATTCCAGTCGAGCGGGTAGACCAGGTCGGCGCGCTCGCCGAGCGTTTCGCGCAGCACGCGCGCGAGGGTGACTTCGCGCTTGAGCGAGGTCAGGCGCGGGCCGTCGAGCGCGAACTTGAACACGCGCAGGGTCCGCGTGTGCTTCTGCCGCGCCAGCCACACCTCGACTTCGCCCGAGCCGAGCGGTTCGGTGAGGACGAAGTCAGGCCGCCCCGGCACGCCCTGGCCGGCCTTCAGCGACAGGGCCCCGGGTCCGACCGCGGCCTCGATGGCGTCGGCGCGCACCGGCACGCCGAGCCGGTAACCGACGCGCGCGACGTTGCCGATGATGCGCAGCTCTTCGTCGCCGAGCGCGCGGCGCAGGCGGCTGACTGCGCTGTTGAGGGTGGTGTCGGCAATATGCCGGTGGCCCCAGACCGCGTCGAGAATCTCTTCGCGCGTGACCACTTCGCCGGCGTGGCGCAGCAGCAGTTGCAGCACTTGCAGCGGCCGCGTCTGCAGATCGCACTCGCTGCCGGCGACGCGCAGCACGAAGGCCGCCTCGTCGAACTCGGCATTGCCGAAACGCCAGAGCATCGCTGCGGTCGGCGGTTTCGGCATGGCGTTCATGGGACGCGATGATAAACGCGGCAGTGCGCAGAGAGCGAACTGTGCCGCAAACAAGCCCGTGCGCGCCTGCCGCCGCCGTCCGATTCGTGAACCCGTTGGCGAAAAAAGCGGGTATTGCGGCAAATCCGCCGATCGCGCAACAACTCGCAACAACGCATCGACAACTTTTCGCCGCGATAGGCGTAGGTTTTACCGGCCGGGTTTAGGGGGACGTGATCGGCAGCGCTTAGTCGCTGTCGATCGCGTTTATACCCGCCGCGCATCGATCAGACCGCCGCACTGCGGCTCCGGAAGACTTATCACGATGAATCTCAAATCCGTGCCGCGCAGCGGTCCGTTCGTTCGCGCGTTCGCTTTGTACTGGGCACAGCGTCTCTTTCTGCTGCTGGCGCTGGGCCTGACCGCGCAGGCCGGCCGCGCGCAGAGTCCGCCGCCGCTGCCCAATCCGAATGTGCAGATATCCACCTTTGGCCCGGTCACGGCGATGGTGCGCTTGTCCGACGGCAGCGTGGTGATCGGCGGCATTTTCACCTCGCTGAACGGAACGAAGCGGTCGAACCTTGCCAAGCTGCGGCCGGACGGCACGCTCGATCCGGACTGGAATCCGCAAGGTGCCTACAACGTCCTCGCCCTCGCCGCGGATGCGAGCGACAACGTGTATGTGGGCGCGAGCTTCAGTCCCCCCGGCGGCCCGTACCGGCAGAGCGTCGCCAAGCTCTCCGGCAGCGGCACGGGCACGATCGACCCGAACTGGAATCCGGCGCCCGACAATCAAGTCGCGGCGCTGGCGGTCGATGCCGCGGGCAACGTCTATGCGGGCGGCTATTTCACCAATATCGGCGGTCAGGCGCGCAACGGCGTCGCCAAGCTCACCGGCAGCGGCGGTGCCGCCGACCCGAACTGGAATCCGTCAGCCACGGGCGGTGCAGTGCTGGCGCTCGCGCTGGATTCCGGCGGCAACGTTTTCGCCGGCGGCAACTTCACTGCAGTCGGCGGCCAGGCGCGGTCGCGTATCGCAAAATTGTCGGGCAGCGGTAGCGGCACGGTCGATGCCAGTTGGAATCCGTCGGCCAACAGTTATGTCTGGGCGCTCACGGTGGACGGCAGCAACAATGTTTACGCCGGCGGCTACTTCAGTTCGATCGGCGGGCAGACGCGCTACGGCGTCGCCAGGCTGTCCGGCAGCGGTGCCGGTGCCGTGGACACGGGCTGGAGTCCGGCCGGCGGCGGTTTGGTTCTGTCTCTGGCGCTGGATGCAAGCGGCAATCTCTACGTCGGCGGCAGTTTCAACCAGTTCGGCGGCCAGCCGCGCAATGGCGTCACCAAGATATCGAACACCGGCGTCGTCGCCAGCTGGAATCCGTCGCCGACCCTGGCCGCCGCAACCCTCACCACCGTGCGCGCGCTGGCTGTGGATGCCGCCGGCGCCAACGTCTACGTAGGCGGCGATTTCAACATGCTCGGCGGGCAGCCGCACATGGGGCTGGGCAAGGTGTCTGCGGCCGGCATCGTCAGCGCTGCGAACACCGATACCGAAACCGCCTCCGGCACCCTGGTCAGTGCGATCGCCGCGCAACCGGGCGGCGGGTTTATCGTCGGCGGAACGTTTCTCAAGGCCAATGGCTTGCCGCGCGGCAATCTGTTGCGCCTGCAAGCCGACGGCACGCTCGATACGAACTGGAACCCGTCGGCCAATAACGTGATTTCCGCGCTGGCCGTGGACAGCAGCGGCGATGTATACGCAGGCGGCTACTTCACCGCCATCGGCGGTCAGTCGATAAATTATCTCGCCAAACTGGCGGGCGGCAGTACCGGTTCCGCGTATGCGAGCTGGAATCCGTCGCCGAACGGTTACATCTGGTCGCTCGCTGTGGATAGCAGCAACAATGTCTACGCCGGTGGCGGCTACTCCAGCATCGGCGGAAAAGCGCGCACCAATCTCGCCAAACTGTCGGCCAGCAGCGGTGCCGTGGACGCGACTTGGAACCCGTCGCCGAACGACACCGTCCGCGCGCTGGCGCTCGACGCCGGTGGCAATGTCTATGCCGGTGGCTATTTCACTTCGGTCGGTGGCCAGGCGCGTCAATACAGCGCCAAGTTGTCCGGCTCCGGTGCCGGCAGTGTCGACGCGAACTGGAATGTCTCGGCGAGCAGCTACGTGATGGCGCTTGCGGTAGACGGCAATAACGTCTACGCGGCCGGTCGCTTCACCAGCTTCGGCAGTCAATCGCGTGCGTATATCGCCAAGCTGACGACGGCGGGCGTTGTCGATCCGAACTGGAGTCCCGCGGCCGATTCGAACGTCAACGCGCTCAGCGTCGGCGCAGGCGGATATGTCTTCGCCGGCGGCGCGTTCAATTCGATCAACGGTCAGTCGCCGCGCTATCTGGCCAAGTTGAGCGGCGCCACGGGCAGTGTCGATGCGAACTGGAATCCGTCGCCCGACGCGCCGATCTATGCGCTGGCCCGCGATGCCACCGGCAATCTCTACGTCGGCGGTCAATTCGCCGCGCTCGGCGCGACCAGCCGCTCCGACCTTGCCGCGGTGCCGGCCAGTCTGTCGACGACGACGACGATCACGTCGACGGCCGCTTCGGTGGTCGGAGAAAGTTATACCGTGTCGGTCACCGTCAATGCCTCGTCCGGCACGCCGGACGGCACGATCAGCGTGACCGACGATGCCGCTGTCGCGCATACCTGCGGCCCGGCGACGCTGTCTTCGGGCACGGCATCGTGCACGATCACCTGGGCCGCGGCCGGCACCTACAACCTGACCGCGACCTACACTCCGGCCAGCGGCAGTTCGTTCAGCGCGAGCACGAGCGCTGCGGCAGCGCATGTGGTGAACAAGGGCGCGACCGCAGTGATGGTGACGCCGGCGAGCGGCAGCGTGAATCTCGGCAGCGCCGTCACGGTGAACGTGCGCGTCGCCGCGCTGAGTCCGGCCGCCGGCGTACCGAGCGGCGCGATCAGCGTCAGCGACGGTAGCGCGAGCTGCGCGATCGCGAGTCTCGATGCCGCCGGCACGGGCAGCTGCCTGCTCACGCCGTTCAGCCCCGGCAGCAAAACTCTGACGGCGAACTATGCGGGCGATGCGAACTATTTCGGCGGCAGCGGCACCGCGGCCCTGCAAGTCGTCGTCTACGCGATCACGGCGAGCGTCGCCGGCGGCAACGGCACGATTGCGGTAACCACGCCGAGCGTGAACTATGGCGGCACGGCGAACTTCATGCTGACGCCCGCGGCGGGCTACCACGTCGCGAGCGTGAGCGGCGACACCTGCACGCCGACGGGCGCGGCAAGCGGCGGTGTCTGGACGGCCGCAAACATCACGGCGAACTGCGCGGTGACGGCGAGCTTCGCGATCAATACCTACACCGTTACAGCGAGCGCGCCCGGCGGCAACGGCACGGTTGCGGTGACGACGCCGACGGTGAACTACGGCGGCACGGCAAGCTTCGCGCTGACGCCGGCCACGGGCTATCACGTCGCGAACGTGACGGGCGATACCTGCACGCCGGGCGGCGCTTCGAGCGGCGGCACCTGGACCGCGGCGAATATCACGGCGAACTGCGCGGTGACGGCGAGCTTCGCAATCAACACCTACACGATCACGGCCAGCGTCAGCGGCAGCAACGGCACGATTGCGGTGACGACGCCGACGTTGAATTACGGCGCCACGGCGAATTTCACGTTGACCCCGGCCGCGGGCTATCACGTCGCGAGCGTGACGGGTGATACGTGTACGCCGAACGGCGCATCGAGCGGCGGCACCTGGACGGCGACGAACATCGGCGCAAACTGCACGGTGACGGCGACGTTCGCGATCAATACTTACACCATCACGGCAAGCGTCAGCGGCGGCAATGGCACGATTACCGTCACGACGCCGACGGTGAACTACGGCAATGCGGCGAACCTCACACTGACGCCAGCCACGGGCTATCACGTCGCCAGCGTGGCGGGCGACACCTGTACGCCGACCGGCGCATCGAGCGGCGGCACCTGGACGGCGACGAACATCACGGCGAACTGCACGGTGACGGCGACGTTCGCGATCAATACTTACACCATCGCGGCAAACATTGCCGGCGGCAACGGCACGATTGCGGTCGCGACGCCGACGGTGAACTACGGCGATGCGGCGAGCTTCACGCTGACACCGGCCACGGGCTATCACGTCGCTAGCGTGACCGGCGACACCTGCACGCCGGCCGGTGCGTCGAGTGGCGGCACGTGGACAGCGACCAATATCGCGGCGGACTGCACGGTGACCGCGAGCTTCGCGATCAATACGTACGCCATCGCGGCGAGCGTCAGCGGCGGCAACGGCACCATTGCGGTCGCGACGCCGACGGTGAATTACGGCGATGCGGCGAGCTTCACTTTGACGCCGGCCACGGGTTATCACGTCGCCAGCGTGACGGGCGATACCTGCACCCCGACCGGCGCATCGACTGGTGGCGCTTGGGTCGCGGCGAACGTCAAGGTGAACTGCACGGTGACGGCGAGTTTCGCGATCAATACCTATGTGGTCGATGCAGAGGCCTCGGGCGGCAACGGCACGATTGCGCCGCCGACACAGACGGTGAACTACAGTGACACGGCGACGTTCACGCTGACGCCGGCCGCCGGCTATTCGGCTTCGCTCAGCGGCGACACCTGCGCACCGACGCGTGGCACCGGCAACGAGTGGGCGGCAACAGGGATCGTCGCGAACTGCAAGGTCACGGCAACGTTCTCGCTCAACACCTACGTGGTCGCCGCGAGCGTATCGGGCGGCAACGGCACGGTCGCCGTCGTCGCGTCGCCCGTGCCCTACGGCGGCAGCGCGAGCTTCACCGTCGCGCCGGCGCTGGGTTATCACGTCGCGAACCTGATCGGGGATACCTGCACGCCGAGCGGCGCAGCGAACGGCGGTACCTGGACTGCAGCGAACATCACGGCGAACTGCACGGTGACGGCGACGTTCGCAATCAATGTCTACGACATCAGTGCGAGCACGCCGGGCGGCGGCACCATCACGGTGGTCGCGCCGACGGTGAATTACGGCGGCACCGCGAGCTTCACGCTCACGCCTGCGACGGGCCATCATCTTGTCGGCGTGAGCGGCGATACCTGCACACCCACGGGTGCGCCGGGCGGCGGCACGTGGACCGCGCCGAGCATCACGGCGAACTGCACGGTGATCGCGACGTTCGCGATCAATACCTACGACATCAGCGCGGGCGTGGCCGGCGGCAACGGCACGATCGCGGTCGCGACGCCGACGGTGAACTACGCCGGCACGGCCAGTTTCACGCTTGCGCCGGCGCCCGGTTATCACGTCGCCGGCGTGAGCGGCGACACTTGCACGCCGAGCGGCGCTTCGAGCGGCGGTACGTGGACGGCGCAGAACGTCAGCGCCAACTGCGCGGTAACGGCGACGTTCGCGATCAATACGTATGCGATCACGGCGAGCGCGCCGGGCGGCAACGGCACGATCGCCGTCGTCGCCTCGCCGGTGGACTACGGCGGCATGGCGAGCTTCGTTGTCACGCCGGCGAGCGGCTATCGCATCGCCAGCGTCAACGGCGATACCTGCACGCCGAGCGGCGACGTGAACGGCGGCACCTGGACGGCCGCGCACATCGTCGCCGACTGCTCGGTGCTGGCGAGCTTCAGCAAAAATCCGCCGCCGGTCGCCGAGGCGCAGAGCGTGCATGCCGCATACAACGCGGCGACGCCGATCACGTTGAGCGCGCAGGACGCCAATGCGGGCGGACCGTACACATTCGGTTTCGCCATCGTCACGCCGCCGGCGCACGGCAGCGTGACGATCAACGGCGCGGTCGCGACCTACACGCCGGCGGCCAATTATTCCGGCGCCGATGCGTTTACGTTCACGGCAAGCGACGTCAACGGTACATCAGTGGCGGCGACGGTGACGATCGTCGTGGCGAGTCCGGCGACGGCGAACATCGTGCTGACCAGTTCGGGCAATCCGTCCACGTTCGGCCAGGCGGTGACGTTCAGTGCGACGGTATCTCTGGCATCGGCGACGCCGACGGCGAATCATGCGCAGGCAGCCGCAGCGAGCGCCGGCGCTGCGGTGCTGGGCGGCAGCGTCGCCTTCAGCGACAACGGTACGTCGCTCGCGACGGTAGCGCTCGACGCGAACGGACATGCGAGCTACACGACCGGCGCGCTCGGCGTCGGCAGCCACACGATCACCGCGACTTATAGCGGCGATGCGCTCACGGCGTCGGCGAGCATCGCCGTGATCCAGCAGGTGAGCGCGGCGCCGACCGTCGCGGCGGTGCCGGCACCGGCCTTGTCGGTATGGGCGCTGGTCCTGCTCGCGGTATTGTTCGCCGCGGGCGCACGGATCACGCTGAGATCCGGCACCGATCTGCGCCGTTGACTTCGGGCAGACCTACGCGGCGGCGCAGGTCTGCGAACTGCGTCGCGCTTGGCGCGCGTCACGCCTGACTTCCTGCACTTGGCCGCGGCGCGGCGCCCACCCACCCTGGGCGCTTCGTCCAACGAGGAAGTCGCCATGCTGCGCATCGCCGTCAAACCCCTGCTGCTTGCCGTCGCCGTCGCGCTCGGCGCGCAGTCCCCCGTCTTCGCCGCAGACGATGCCGGCGCGCGCCTGAAAGCGCTCAATGCGCTGCTTGCCGAGCAGTGGGATTACACGCTGAAGAACTCGCCCGAGTTTGCGACGATCCTCGGCGACTACCGCTACAACGACCGCTGGAGCGACTACTCGCTCGCCGGCGCCGCACAGCAGAAGAAGGACTACGAAGGTTTTCTCGCGCGCTTCAAGGCGATCGACACGAGCGGTTTCGCCGAGCAGGACCGGCTCAATCAGCAATTGATGGTGCGCCAGCTCGGCGACAACATCCGCGCGACCGAACTCAAGCTCAACGAAATGCCGCTCGAGCAGATGAACGGCGTGCACCTGCAACTGCCGCAGTTCGTGTCGATGGTGCCGCTCGATACGACGCGGCACTACGAGGACTATCTCGCGCGTCTCGACAAGGTGCCCGAGATATTCGACCAGGTGATCGAAGTGCTCAAGCAGGGCGAGCGCGACAAGATGATGCCGCCGCGTTTCCTGCTCGAAAAAGTCGTCGTGCAGATTCGCGACATCGCCAAGCCGGCCGGCGAAGACAGCGTGTTCGGCCGCCCCGTCGCGAAGTTCCCCGACGGCGTGCCCGAAGCCGACCGCAAGCGCCTGCACGACGCGATCCTCAAGGCGGTCGATGAGAAAGTGCGCCCGGCTTACGTCAAGCTCGGCGATTTCGTCGAGAAGGACTACGCGCCGAAAGGGCGCAACGATCCCGGCATCTGGGCGCTGCCGAACGGCGATGCGCTGTACCGCTTCGCGATCGAGCAGCAGACGACGACGCGCAAGTCGCCGGCCGAGATTCACGAGATCGGCCTCGCCGAGGTCAAGCGCATCGAGGGCGAGCAGCTCAAGATTGCGCAGAAGCAGGGTTACAAGGATCTGAAGAGTTTCCGCGAAGCGCTCGACAAAGATCCGAAGACGCACGCTTCCTCGCGTGAGCAGATCGTCGATCTGTACAAGAAGTACATCGCGCAGATGGAACCGAAGCTGCCCGAGCTATTCGGCCTGCTGCCGAAGACCAAGGTCGAAGTGCTGCCGGTGCAGGAGTACCGCGAGAAGGAAGCGGCCGGCGCCGAATACAACCAGGGTACGCCCGACGGTACGCGTCCGGGCCGCGTCTACGTCAACACGGGCGACTTCAAGAATCGTTCCCTGCTCAATATCGAATCGACCGCGTACCACGAGGCGCTGCCGGGCCACCACATGCAGATCTCGATCGCGCAGACCCTGCCGGGCCTGCCGCCGTTCCGCCAGCAGGCCGGCTTCACCGCGTATATCGAAGGCTGGGCGCTGTACGCCGAGCGGCTCGGCGAGGAACTTGGTTTTTACCAGGATCCGTTGAGTATGTACGGCCACTACTCTGACGAATTGCTGCGCGCGAACCGGCTCGTGCTCGACACCGGCGTGCACTACAAGAAGTGGACGCGCCAGCAGATGGTCGACTGGTTCCATACGCATTCTTCGGACGACGAGCCGGATCTGCAGGCCGAGACCGACCGCTACATCGTGTGGCCGGGCCAGGCGCTCGCGTACAAGCTGGGCCAGCTCAAGATTCTCGAGCTGCGCGCGAAGGCGAAGAAGGAACTCGGTGACAAGTTCGACATCCGCGCCTTCCACGATGAAGTGCTCGACGGCGGTGCGCTGCCGCTCGACGTGCTCGAAGCGCGCGTCGACGGCTGGATCACGAAGAGCAAGCAGCAGGGCACGAAGAAGTCGTAGCGGACGGCCGCGTTGTCCGCGCCGTGTCCGCGCTTCCCGCGGACACGGCGTCCGGCGGCGATGGAAAGAGAAAAATCGAGCTGCGGCAGTGAGTTAAGAGAATTATTTCGGTTGGCACAGGGTTTGCTTCATCGAAGTCGTCACGACTCTCAACCCAAGCCGAACGCCGCAATGATCCGAGATACTTCAGGCCAAGACCGCCGCATCGATATCGCGCAGCCGCGCGTCAACAAACGCTGGATCGTCATCGGCGCGACCGGGGCCGCGGTGCTCGTCGCCCTGGTCTGGCTGGTGCCGTCGGTCGCGCGGCTGATCTCGGCGGGCACGTCGGCCTCCGCCTCCGCGCTGCGCATCGCCGAGATCAAGCGCGGCACGCTGGTGCGGGACATTTCCGCACAGGGCAAGATCGTCGCCGCGCAGGCGCCGACGTTGTATGCGACCGCCCCGGGCACCGTCACTCTGTTGACTCACGCTGGCGACAAGGTCGAGAAGGATCAGGTGCTCGCCGAAGTCGACAGCCCCGAGCTGGCCAACAAGCTGCTGCAGGAGCAGGCCACGCTGTCGAGCCTCGACGTCGACGTCGGCCGCGCCGGCATCGACGCCAAGCAGAAAGAATTGCTCGCGAAGAAAACCGTCGATCAGGCGCTGATCGACCGCCAGACCGCGGCGCGCGAAGTCGAGCGCAAGGCGCAGGCGTTCAAGATGGGCGCGATGGCGGAGATCGAAGTGCTGCGGGCGAAGGACGCGCTGTCCAAGTCGGACCTCGACGTGACTCACGCGCAGGCCGACTCGCGCCTGCAGAACGAAACTGCGGCGTTCGAGCTGAAGACCAAGCGTCTCGCGCTGGAGCGGCAGAAGCTGCTTGTCGCCGACCTCGCGCGCCAGGTCGACTTGCTCAAGGTGCGCTCGCCGGTCGCCGGCCAGGTCGGCCAGTTGCTTGTGCAGCAGAAGGCGAACGTGCCGATCAACACCGGCGTCGTCACCGTGATCGACCTGACCTCGCTCGAAGTCGAACTGCAGGTACCGGAAGTGTTCGCCCACGATCTGTCGATCGGCATGCCGGCCGAAATCACCGACGGCGCGCAGAAGTACAAGGGCGAGTTGTCGGCAGTGTCGCCCGAAGTGGTCAACGGCCAGGTCGTCGCGCGTGTGCGCTTCGCCGCCGACAAGCCCGCCGGCCTGCGCCAGAGCCAGCAGCTGACCACGCGCATCCTGATCGACGAGCGTCCGAACGTGCTGATGGTCGAGCGCGGTTCGTTCGTCGACTCGGGCGCGGGACGCATCGCCTATCTGGTCCACGACGGCATCGCCGAGCGCAAGCCGATCCAGGTCGGCGCGACGAGCCTCAATGCGGTCGAGATCGTCTCGGGCCTCAAGGAGGGCGACCGCATCGTCATCTCCGGCACCGATACGTTCAACAGCGCCGAAAGAGTGGTGCTGAATTGAACCGCCGACATGAATACAAAACACTGGGCGCAAGCGATTCAGGGCTTGCGCCTGATTCCCGAAGCCGCCGCGCGGCTATCCCCGTTGCCAACGCCGCTCGCCAATCCGCGGCTTTCCCTATCCATCGCTGAGCCCGAGGTCGCCATGCTGAAAATGCAACATCTTTCCAAAGTATACCGGACCCACATGGTCGAGACGCACGCGCTGCGCGACTTCTCGATCCACGTGCGCGAGGGCGAGTTCGTCGCGGTGACCGGGCCTTCGGGTTCGGGCAAGACGACCTTCCTCAACATCGCCGGCCTGCTCGAGGAATTCACTTCGGGCGAGTTCTGGCTCGACGGCGTCGCGGTCAGCGGCATGAACGACGACCAACGCTCGAAGCTGCGCAACGAGAAGATCGGTTTCATCTTCCAGGGCTTCAATCTGATTCCCGACCTCAACCTGTTCGACAACGTCGACGTGCCGCTGCGCTACCGCGGCTTCAACGCGGCCGAGCGCAAGAAGCGCATCGAAGATTCGTTGACGCGCGTCGGCCTGTCCTCGCGCATGAAGCACTATCCGTCCGAACTGTCGGGCGGCCAGCAGCAGCGCGTCGCGATCGCGCGCGCGCTCGCCGGTTCGCCGCGCCTGCTGATGGCGGACGAGCCCACCGGCAACCTCGATTCGCTGATGGCGCGCGGGGTCATGGAACTGCTCGAAGAAATCAACCGCCAGGGCACCACCATCGTCATGGTCACCCATGATCCCGAGCTTGCCGCGCGCGCGCAGCGCAACGTGCACGTGATGGACGGCCAGGTCACCGACTTCGATGCCGAGCCGAAACTGCGCGTGGCGACGCACGGCGTGCACGCCGAGGGAGCGGTGGCGTAGGGCGCGATTCGTCGCACCCGCTCTACGCCGCTGAAAAGAAACAAAAGCCCGGCGCGATCAATCGCGCCCCTACGAGGCAAGCCATGTTTTCGTACTATCTCCAACTCGGCCTGCGCAGCTTGAAGCGCAACATCATCCTGACCGCGCTGATGGTGCTCGGCATCGCGCTCGGCATCGCCGCGAGCATGACCACGCTGACCGTGATGCACTTGATGGGCAGCGACCCGATCCCGTGGAAGAGCGACAAGCTGCATTTCGTGCAGATGGACAGCTGGGGCGCGGACGCCGCGTTCAACGACGACGGCTCGCCGCCGGATCAGGTCACCTACCGCGACGCGGTCGCGCTGATGCAGGCCGGCAAGGCGGACAAGCAAGCGGCGATGTACAACCTTGCGCTGCCGATCCAGCCCGAGAATCCCGAGGTCAAGCCGTACCTCTCGCTAGTACGCACGACGTACTCCGATTTCTTCGGCATGTTCGAGCCGAAGTTCAAGTACGGTCGGCCGTGGTCGAAGACCGAAGACGACGCGCATGCGCGCGTGCTCGTGCTGTCGAAGGCCGGCAACGAGAAGCTGTTCGGCGACGTCGACTCGACCGGCAAGACCGTGCGCATGGACGGCAACGACTACACCGTCGTCGGCGTGCTCGACGACTGGCCGCTGCGCGTCATGTTCTACGATCTGAGCGGCCGCGGTCCATTCGACAGTCCCGAGGATTACTTCATTCCGTTCACGACCGGCATCGATCTGAAGCAGCGGCCGAGCGGCAGCAACAGTTGCTGGAAGACCACCGGCGACGGCTGGGACGCGTATCTCCAGTCCGAATGTATCTGGATCCGCTTCTGGGTGCAGCTCGACAGCCCGGCGCGTCTGGCCGAGTACAAGGCCTACCTCGACGCCTACGTCAACGAAGAGAAGAAGTCCGGGCGCTTCGCGCGCCCGCTCAACAACCGCCTGCTCGACGTCAATCAGTGGATGGTCGATCAGAAAGTCGTGTCGAGCGACGTGAAGGTGCAGAGCGGACTCGGCTTCGCGTTCCTGATCGTCTGCCTAGTCAATACGATCGGCCTGCTGCTCGCCAAGTTCACGCGCAAGGCCGGCGAGATCGGTCTGCGCCGCGCGCTCGGCGCGAGCCGGCGCCAGATCTTCGCGCAATTTCTCACCGAATCGGGCGTGATCGGCCTGGCCGGCGGCTTCCTCGGTTTGCTGTTGACCGGTCTCGGCCTGGTCGCGGTGCGCGCGCTGTACACGAACTTCAAGAACGTCGCGCAGCTCGACTGGGAGATGGTGGCGGTGACGATCGTGCTGGCGATCGTTTCCGCGATCGTCGCCGGTTTCTATCCGACCTGGCGCGCATGCCGGATCGCCCCGGCCACGCAGCTCAAGACTCAGTAACTTCATCTTTCCTTCTCCCGTCGGGAGAAGGAAGCAAAGGAATTTCAAATGGAAATCCGCCCGATTCTCTCCGCTCTCATGCGCAGCAAGGTGTCGATGATCCTTATCGGCCTGCAAGTCGCGCTGACCCTGGCGATCCTGTGCAACGCGCTGTTCATCATCAACGACCGCATGCTGCACATGAAGCGGCCGACCGGCATGAACGAAGCCGATACCTTCATGATCAACAGCATCGGCTTCGGTCAGGCCTACAACGTGCAAACCTCGGCCGAGGCCGACCTTGCTCTGCTGCGCGGCCTGCCCGGCGTGGTCGACGCGACGATGACCAACGGCATGCTGCCGCTCGGCGGCAGCGGCTGGTCCAGCGGCATCAGCCTGCAGCCGAAACAGAAAACCAGTACGGCGCCGGCCGCGTACTACATGGTCGACGACCATGCGATCAATTCCTACGGCGTCAAACTGATCGCAGGGCGCAATTTCAAACCCGAAGAAATCCAGTTCATGACGATGAACAACCGCAAGACCGCGCCGGTCGGGATCGTCACGCGTGCGCTGGCGGAGAAGCTGTTTCCGGGCCAGGATGCGGTCGGCAAGATGATTTACGACGAAGACACCTCGACGACCATCATCGGCGTCATCGAAAAATTCCAGGCGCCGTGGCTGTCGCGCGGCGACGAAGAGATCGAATACTCGATGATGTGGCCCGCGCATCTGCCTTACGGCAATAGTTCGAGCTACATGATCCGCGCCGAGCCCGGGCGCCGCGACGAAGTGATGAAGATGGTCGAGGCCAAGCTCGGTGACTCGAACAAGAGCCGCATCATACGCAACGTGCGCAGCACGGAAAAAGTGCGCGCCGATGCCTATTCCGGCGACCGCGCGATGTCGATCATCCTCGGCGGCGTCGTCATCGCGCTGCTCGCGATCACTGCGCTCGGCATTGTCGGCATGGCCAGCTTCTGGGTCGCTCAGCGCACCAAGCAGATCGGCACGCGCAGAGCCTTGGGTGCGACCAAGTCGGCGATCCTGCGCTACTTCCTGACCGAGAATTTCCTCATCACCACCGCGGGGCTGATCCTCGGCGGAGTGCTCGCCTACGCGGTCAGCCTGTGGCTGCTGACCCATGTCGACGGCGCCAAACTCCTGCCGTGGTATTACGTACCGGTCGGTTTCGTCTGTCTCTGGCTGCTCGGCCAGCTCGCCGTGCTCGGTCCGGCGACACGCGCTTCGCGCGTGCCGCCGGCGGTGGCGACGCGGAGCGTCTGACCGCGGCGGAACGTCGGTCGCAGCGACTCGCGCGCGTCCATCGGACCCGCGCGAGTCGTTTGCATAAAGTGTATTGGGTGGTGCCGCTTATCCGATTTGAACGGATGACCTACCGCTTACAAGGCGGTTGCTCTACCAACTGAGCTAAAGCGGCAACGATGGGGTTCGCGGGCGTTTCGGCCGGCGCCGGTCTGGGCCGGCGGCGCATTTTCGCACGAATCCCGTGCGATCAAAAACAATCGATCGGCTGCGCGTGCAATTCGCTGCGCACCGGCACGTGCGCGCGCCAGTCGAACGGCGCGTCGCCGGTCTGGGCGTAGTCGACCCAGTAGATCGGTACCTCGTCGCTGCGCTGGGTCATTTCCGGCTTGAAGCCGAGCGAGCGGATTTCGTTGAGGCGCTTCTCTGCGTTGGTCGGCTCATGGAACAGACCGAGCGAAATCGCGTTCGGCTGCTCGCCCGCGGTGACGACGTAATAGTCGGTGATGCCCTTGCTCGAAAGTTGGCGCGCGATATCGAGCGCGCGTTCGCGGTTCGCCGGCGCGGGCAGGTAGACCCAGTAGCCGCGCACTTCGGTGACACGCGTTTCGCGAAACTGGATGCGCGCGACGAGCGGCGTCAGCGCCTTCACCGCGGCGCGCATATCGGCCTGAGTCGAGAAGGCGCCGATCGACTGGCAGCTCTCCTTTTTCGAATCGGCCGGATGGGCGGACTGCGCCGTCGGCGCTGCGCTGTCCGTGGCGATGCTGCGGTCGGCTTCGCTGAGCAGGACGAGCTTGGCCACGCCCGGATCGGCCGCGGCCGCCGCCGCGACGGGGGCGTGCGGAGCGAAGTACAGCCAGCACGCCACACCGATGTTGAGCGCGAGCAGCAGCAGGAAAAATACGCGAACGAACATCCGTGCCGGAAGGTTCCGCGGCGAGGGCAGCGGTTCGAGGCCCGGATTTTAGGGCCTGCCGGCCTGTCCGCGATAGGACGGCGGATATTCCGGCGGCCTGGCGTCAGCGGCCGTCGCTGTCGGCGAAGTGAGCGAGACCGCGCAAGACGAGTTCGGGTTCGTAGCGGTGTTCGAGTTCGAGCAGCGAGGCGAGACGCTTGGCGCCCCCGCCGGAAAGAATCAGGGCGGGCGTCATGCCGAACGCGGCCTGCGCGCGGCGCGCGAAGCGTTCGACCAGGGCGACCGCGGCGAGCCAGGTGCCCGATTCGACCGCGGCCGCCGTAGTGTCGGCGAATTCAGCGATCGGCGCGGCAGCGAGTTCGCCGAGGCGCGCGGTGCGTTCGAGCAAGGCCTGGCGCATCAGCGGCGGTGCCGGTGCGATCAGCCCGCCGAGATGGCGGCCATCGACGCCGACCGCGTCGAGCGCAAGCGCGGTGCCGCAGCCCGCGATTACGGCCGGGCCGGCCGATTCGCGGTGCGCGGCGACCATGCCGAGGAAGCGGTCGACGCCGAGCCGCGCCGGTGCCGAGTAGGCGTTACGCACGCCGCAGGCGGCGGCCGGACTGCGCGCGTAGCGCACCGGCACGGCGAAATGTTCGTTCAAGGATTGCGTCAGCGCCTGTTCGAGCGAGTTGGCCGCGACCGAGGCGACCCAGATTGCGTTGACCGCCGGTATATCTTTCCACAATGAGGCGAAATCCACTTCGGCCGAAGTGCCGTCGGCCGGCTCGCCGTCGCCCGTGCGCGCGTGGGTCAAGGTGGTGCCGCGATGCAGGTGCGTGCCATCCCACAGCGCGCTCTTCAGGCGCGAATTGCCGAGGTCGATCAGAAGTTTCATGCAGGATTCGTGGGTTCGGATTCTCAGGCGGCACGCACGGAGACTTCCGCGCTGTCGTAGTGATGCGGAGTGTCGTCGTGGCGCACGATCAGCGCGCCGCGCTCGTCGACACCGGCGGCGACGCCCTCGTGCGACGCGCCCGCGGCCAATACGCGCACATGGCGTCCGTGCAGCAGGTCGCTGCGCGCGTAGTCGGCGGCGAACGCGGCGAAGCCGTGTGCCTCGAAGCGATCGAGTGCGGCGATCAGGCGCACGATGAGGCGCGCCGCGAGCGCATTGCGCGAAGGAATTTCGCCGCCGCGCAGGCTCGCCACGTCGATCGCCGGCTGGTCGATGCGTGCGCGCGCTTCGGATGGCAGGCGCAGATTGATGCCGATGCCGATCACGGCGTGGCATGGGCCGAGGAATTCGCCGCCGAGCTCGACGAGAACGCCGGCGAGCTTGCGGCCGTCGGCGAGCACGTCGTTCGGCCACTTCAGGCCGACGCCGGCAACGCCGCAGTCGGCCAGGGCCTCGACCACGGCGACACCGACGACGAGGCTCAGGCCCGATAGCGCGGCCATACCCGAGTAGAAGCGGCGCAGCAGCGAGAAGTACAGATTTCCGCCGAGCGGCGACTGCCAGGCGCGTCCGCGCCGGCCGCGGCCGGCGCTCTGGGTTTCGGCGAGGCAGGCTTCGATACCGGTCGCCGCGGCCGCGCAACGCTGCAGTTCGGTGCTGGTCGAGTCGATCTGCCAGTGCACGGCAAGAGCAAGCAGGCGCTTGCGCATCGCCGGGTCGAGTTCGCCGCGGATACGCTCGGCATCGAGCAGTTCGAGAGGCCACGCGAGGCGGTAACCGCTGCCCGCCGCCGCTTCGATCGGCGCACCCAGCTCGCGCAAGTGCTCGATCTGCTTCCATACCGCGGCGCGGGTCACATTCAGCCGCCGCGCCAGCTCGGCGCCCGAAACCGCGTGGTCGGCGGAGAGCGCGGCGAGAAGAGAGGGCGGTTCGATGGCCATCGCCGGATGATAGTGCATTGCAGCGACGCGCCGAGCGATGCAACCGTTTGCGTGCGGAGTGCATCTTTACTCGTGCCGATTGTTGCCGTGTTTGTCCGATTGTCCGCTGCGGACGCGCGGACAGCGCTTCGATCAAGGCCAATAGCGTTGATCGAAAAGGGAAATTTCGACTGGCACGATTTCTGCTTTTATCTTGTCCCAAGACACTGGCGCAGCCCTCCGGGGCGTGCGACCATCCCACCCTCATGCAAGTCCGAACACCGGTGAACTCCATGTCCAGACGCTCCGTTGCTGCCGTCGCCTTGCTGGCCTTGTTCGCCGTCGGTTTCTATTCCGGCCCGGTGCGGAGTTGCGATGCCGACGAAGCCGACGCGCAGAAGCCGCAAGCCGCGGCACAGGCGCCCGCGCCGAACGCGCAGACGCGCCCGGCATCGGCGCCCGCACCAAAGCCTGCGGTCGCGGCGACGCAGCCGCCGGTCACCGCCGGGGCGGCGCCGAACGACGATGCCGGAAGCAATCTCGCCGAGGGCGTCGGCCCCGCGAGCGGCACGCACCGGCGCGGTTTGCGCTGGCAGTCGTTCCTGCCGGGCGTCATCAAGTAAGGCTGACGCGGGCATCGCCCGGCACGCGTAGACGCGGTATCGATCGCGTCCGCTGCCGGCGGCGCGGTCAGATCGTCGGAATCTCGAACTCAGCAGCTATCGAGGCCAGCCAGCCGTCGCTCGCCGCGCTGCCGCGCGCGTGCACCGATTCGATCGCATAACCGGCCAGCCATTCGCGCAGACGTGCCTCGACGCGTTCAAGCGCCGCTGCGTCGCGGCCAAGTTCGACACTGTCCTCGGCGATGAACGCTGCGCCGTCGAGTCGGTACAGGCCGACGCGGTCGCCGTCGTTGCGCAGCAGAAAACATTCCTGGTTGCGCGACAGGGTGGCAAGCAGTTTCGCCGTCCCCGCGTCCTGCGGATCGGCCGCGAGCAGCAGCCGCGGCTTCGGTGGTTGCGTCGCGTCGCTCGGATCGGAGTCGGCGTAGATGCGCCGCACGCGATAGTCGACCACGCGGCGCTCGAAACTCCACAGCGTCGCGCCGACGTCGCGCTCATAGTTGGGATAGCGCTCGCGCAGCACCGCCATGCCCTGCACGCCGAGCGCCATGCGCCGCGCGTCGCCGAAGCTCGCGCTGCGCTCGTGATGCACGAGCACGTTGCCGGCGATGAGGTTGCGGTAGCCGGCGCGTTCGGCGCGCTGGCAGAAATCGTTCTCTTCGCCGTAGCCCTGCGGGAACGCGGCCTCGTCCATCGGCCCGATGCGCGCAAGCAGCACGCGCTTGATGTAGAGGCAGAAGCCGTTGCCGGTCGGCAGTTGCGGATACAGCATGCCGGCCTGCTGCAGCACGGCGCGCTGCGCTTGCGCGAGCGTCCAGCGCGGCGGAATCGGACAATGCTGCTCCAGCTCGGGCACGCTGAATGCGCCGGCGTTGTCGGACACTGCGGTGACGGTGCCGATGTCGTCTGCGCCGTAGGCGGCGAGCTTCAGCGCCGACAGCCAGCGCGGGCCGACCACGGTGTCGCTGTTGAGCAGGACCACGTCGTCGCCGCCGGCGAGGCGCATGCCGACGTTGACGCTGCCGGTGTAGCCGCGGTTGCGCTCGTTGCGGTGGACATGCACTTGTTTGTGCGCGGCCGTGGTGTCGAGCAGCGGGCCGATTTGCGCATCGGTGCTGGCATCGTCGATCAGGATCAGCCGCGCCTGCGGCGAGTGGCGCAGCACCGAGTCGATGCAGTTGCGCACGCTCTGCGGCGAATTGAAGATCGGCACGACGATGCTGACGCGTGGCAACTCGGTCAGCGGTGCCGACGGCAGCGTGGGGGTGCCGGCAAGCGCGGCGAGACGGCGCGCGGGCGTCGGCGCCGACGATTCGGCCGGCGCGGCGGAAGCGGCGCCGAGGCGCACGTTCCAAGGCGGCAGCAGATCGGGCGATGCGGTCGCGCCCGTTACCGCGACGCCGAAACGCAGTTCGTCGTGACCGGTCGGCGACAGCGGGAATTCGAGCGCAAATTCCTCAGCGCCCGCGCCGGTCGCAGCGAAGCGCGCGAAGACGATCCCGTCGAGCGTCAGTTCGGTCGCCGGCAGGCCGGCAAGATCGCCGGCGATGCGCCAGCGCAGTACGCTGCCGTTCCAGTCGAGCCACTCCGCGCGCCACTGCGCTGCCTCCATCGCCGCCTTTGCCGATCGGGAAACCGCAGCAAGCATAGCGAACTTGCGCGCGCATGGCGCAAGTTCGCTGCAATGGCCCGCTAGGCGCGCTCGATATGCGCCGCGTAGCAGCCGGGCCGGGCGATATGCGCATGCAGGTAGGCCGTGCGCGGATCGGTGAGCTGGCGCGCGATCGCCGTTTCGAGCTCGCGGCCTTCGACGACGTCAGCCGAGGTCATCATGCCGTCGGCGTCGAAGCCGCGCAGCGAGAGCAGGCGCTTGCGCAGCATCTGCGGCACCTCGTCGACGGCATCGAACTGCACTTCTCCTTCGCGCACATAGATCGCATGGCGCGAACGGTACGGCGAGGCGACGGCGAGATGTTCGTGGTTGATCAGAATGACTTCGTCGCCGATGCGCGCATCGGTCAGGCTGATGCGGCACGGGTAGCCGTGATCGGCTTCGACCCTGCACCGCACCGCGAGGCGCTGCGCGAGTTCGGCATCGGACAGGGAAAACAGCTCGGCGAACGGTTCGGCGGGCAGGCCGCGAATACGGAAGTGCATGGCAGTGAGCTCGATGGAAAGATCGAGCGCAGTCTGCGCTGTCATGCCGCCCGGTGAACTCCGCTTCTTGCGCGCGAATTCTCGGGATCGAATCGATCTTCGTTTGCGGTCGTCGCCGGCGCGCATTGGCGCGGCATTCACCGCCGGCGTTCGCCGACGATCAGCCAGTTGTTGAACCATCGTCCGCCGAGCGGCGAGAAGTGCGCCGAGAGGCCGCAGCGCTGCAGCAAGGCTTCGAGCTGCGCCCGTGCCGGATAATGCGTCGGCGCCGCGTTCATCCAGCCGACGGCTCGCGAAAACACATCGACTGCACGGGTGAATCGCGCGCGTGCGTCGGCGCCGGCGAGTCCGCTGCGAATGATCAGGCGCGCGCCAGGGGCGATACACGTCGCGGCGCGTTCGAGCAGCGCAGTCGCCGCCGGTTCGGGCACGAACTGCAGCACGTCGAGCAGAGCGACACTGCCGCGATGCGGCGGGAACGGCGCGGTCGCCAGGTCGATGCAGTCGTAGCCTACGTCGCAGAGGCCGGCGCGTTCGGCCGCAGACCGCGCCGTGGCGATCTTCGTCGCATCGTTGTCGACGCCCGAGTAGTTGCCAGCGAAGCCCTGCGCGCGCAGCGTGTGCGCGAGCAGGCCGATACCGCAGCCGAGATCGAGCAGGGGTGCCGTCGTTCCGCGCAGCGCAGCGCCGACGCCGGCATACAGCGGATCGCTCGCGAGCTTGCAGCGCGCGTACCAGTAGTGCCGGCGCTGCGGAAAATACGCACTTGCGATCGCACGGGGATGCGCACGATTCGGCGCATCCCCGGAATCCCCCATCGGCTTATACCGTCAGCGGATTCGGCTTGTCCGCGTCGATCTTCCAGGTCTTGATCGCGCGGGCGACGTCTTTGGCGCTCATCTTGCCTTCGGCGGCAAGCGCGGCGATTGCGGCGTGGGCGATATAGTAGCGGTCGACCTCGAAGAAGCGGCGCAGGTTCTCGCGCGAGTCGGAACGGCCGTAGCCGTCGCAGCCGAGCACGGTGTACTTCTTGCCGTCGGGGACGAAGGCGCGGATCTGGTCGGCGTACTCGCGCACGTAGTCGGTCGCGGCGACGACGGGGCCGGCACGGTCGGCAAGGCACGCGGTCACGTGGGCGACGCGCGGCTTGTCTTCCGGATGCAAGCGATTCCAGCGCTCGGCGTCGAAGCCGTCCTTGCGCAGCTCGCTGAACGACGGGCAGCTCCAGATGTCGGCGCTGACGCCGAATTCCTTCTCGAGCAGGTCGGCCGCGGCGATCGCCTCGCGCAGGATCGTGCCGCTGCCGAGCAGTTGCACGCGCGGTTCGTTCTTCTTCGGCTTGCCGGCGTCCTTGAACAGATACATGCCCTTGATAATGTCGGCCTCCGCGCCCTTCGGCAGATCCGGGTGCGGGTAGTTCTCGTTCATCACGGTGACGTAGTAGTAGACGTCTTCCTGCTCCTGCATCATGCGGCGCACGCCGTCCTGCATGATCACCGCGACTTCGTAAGAGAAGGTCGGGTCGTAGGCCTTGCAGTTCGGCACGTTGCCGGCGAACAGGTGGCTGTGGCCGTCTTCGTGCTGCAGACCTTCGCCGTTGAGCGTGGTGCGGCCCGAGGTGCCGCCGACGAGGAAGCCGCGCGCACGCATATCGCCCGCCGCCCAGGCCAGGTCGCCGATGCGCTGGAAGCCGAACATCGAGTAGTAGATGTAGAACGGCAGCATCGGCACGTTGTTGACCGAGTAGCTTGTCGCCGCGGCGATCCACGCGCTCATCGCGCCCGGCTCGGTGATGCCTTCCTGCAGCACCTGGCCCTTGATGTCTTCGCGGTAGTACATGAGCTGGTCCGCGTCCTGCGGACGGTATTTCTGGCCGAACGGCGCGTAGATGCCGATCTGGCGGAACATGCCTTCCATACCGAACGTACGCGCTTCGTCGGCGACGATCGGCACGATGCGCTGGCCGAGACCCTTGTCGCGCAGCAGCAGGTTGATGCCGCGCACGAAGGCCATCGTCGTCGAGATTTCGCGGTCGCCCGTGCCCTTGGTGATCTGCTCGAACGCAGAGAGATCGGGTGCCTGGAACGATTCGCTCTTGCGCCGGCGCTGCGGCAGGAAGCCGCCGAGCGCGGCGCGGCGCTCGAGCATGTATTTCACTTCCGGCGAATCCTTGCCCGGATGGTAGTACGGCACCTGATCGACCTTGTCGTCGGCGATCGGAATGCGGAAACGGTCGCGGAACGCGCGCACCGCCTCGTTGTCGAGCTTCTTCTGCTGATGCGTCGGGTTGAGCGACTCACCCGAAGCGCCCATGCCGTAGCCCTTGACCGTCTTGGCCAGGATCACGGTCGGCATGCCTTCGGTGTTGACCGCTTCGTGGTAGGCCGCGTAGACCTTGTGCGGATCGTGGCCACCGCGATTGAGGCGCCAGATATCGTCGTCGGAGAGGTTGCGCACCATCTCCTGCGTCTCCGGATACTTGCCGAAGAAATGCTCGCGCGTGTAGGCGCCGCCGAAGGCCTTGCAGGCTTGGTATTCGCCGTCGACCGTTTCCATCATGAGCTGGCGCAGCACGCCCTTGGTGTCGCGCGCGAGCAGCGGATCCCAGTAGCTGCCCCAGATCAGCTTGATCACGTTCCAGCCGGCGCCACGGAACACGCCTTCGAGTTCCTGGATGATCTTGCCGTTGCCGCGCACCGGGCCGTCGAGGCGCTGCAGGTTGCAGTTGAGCACGAAGATCAGGTTGTCGAGCTTCTCGCGGCCGGCGAGCGAGATCGCGCCGAGGGTTTCCGGCTCGTCCGATTCGCCGTCGCCGATGAAGCACCAGACTTTGCGGTCGCTCTTCGGGATCAGGCCGCGGTTTTCCAGATAGCGCATCACGTGCGCCTGGTAGATCGCCTGCAGCGGGCCGAGGCCCATCGACACAGTCGGCACCTGCCAGTAGTCCGGCATCAGCCACGGATGCGGATACGAGGACAGACCGCGGCCCTTGCCGGCGACTTCCATGCGGAACAAGTCGAGCTGGTCCTCGCCGATGCGGCCTTCGAGGAAGGAACGCGCGTACACGCCGGGGCTCGAATGGCCCTGATGGAACACGAGGTCGCCCGGATGGTTCTCGCTCGGCGCGCGCCAGAAATGGTTGAAGCCGACGTCGTACAGCGTCGCCGACGAGGCGAAGCTGGCGATGTGGCCGCCGAGATCGCCCGGCTTGCGGTTCGCGCGCACGACCATCGCCATCGCGTTCCAGCGGATCAGGCAGCGGATCTTCCACTCCATTTCCGAATCGCCGGGGCTCTTCGCCTCCAGGTGCGGCGGAATGGTGTTGATGTATTCGGTCGTCGGCTGGAACGGCAGATGTCCGCCCGCGCGGCGCGTCGCGTCGACCATCTTCTCGAGCAGGAAGTGCGCGCGTTCGGGACCGTCCGCGCCGATCACCGCATCGAGCGATTCGGTCCATTCGCGAGTTTCGGTGGGGTCGATGTCCTGTTTGAGAATGTCGTCGAGCTTATTCATGTCTTTCCCTCCGCGGGCACCTCGTTGGGTGCCGATTGAACGATTTTGTCTGGCCGCTGCCGCTGCGCGAACGCGCTCGCCAAGTCTAACCGACCGACTGCATGGCCGCACGCGCGGAATTTTGCTAAACGCGACTCGGCACGTTATGTTTTTTCCATGAGCGATACGAATGTCCGGCGCAGGCGAGTTTTTCGCGAGTACATGGGTACTAGTCCGTTTGCGTGGAAGCGCGTGCGATGAGTTCTCCCGTGCCTGATCCGATTATGACCAAGCTGCGCGCGGTCGAGGCGCAGATTCAGGCCGGTGAACTCGCGTCCGCGCTCGCAGCGCTCGATCGGGTTCGGACGGAAGCGCGCGGAGACGTGCGCGTATGCTTGGTCGAAGCCACGTTGGCGCGAGCCGGGAACGACGCGGTGAAGGAAATTGCCGCCTTGGATCGCGCCATTTCGTTGACGCCGCGTTGGCCGGTCATCCATATCGAGCGCTGCAAGGCGCTCGGGCGCATGGAAAAGACCGACGAGGCGCTCGCCGCCGCCGTGATGATGGTGGACGTTGCGCCGAACGATCTCGCTGCGCTCGAATTGGCCGTGTCCGTGGCCAATCTGGCTGGCGCCCATGCCTTTGCCGAACGCTGCCTGCGTGCGGCACTCGCATTGCGTCCCGGCGATGTCGCGATCATGCACCCGCTCGCCATCAGCCTGTACGACCAAAGGCGTTTCGCTGAGGCCGAGCCGTTCTATCGCACCGCGCTCGGCGCAAATCCAGACAGCGCGAGTGCGCTTGCCGGCCTCGGTGCTTGTCTTACCGAGTTGGGGCGCGCGGCTGAAGCGGTCGCTTGCTTCGAGCGGGCTTTATCGTTGCAACCCGGCGATCCTCGATTCGAATTCTATCTCGCACTTGCGCGCGGCGAGACGCCGCCCACCCAGCCCGCTGTGCTGACGGAGAAACTTTTCGATAATTACTCCGGACGTTTCGACGCGCATCTCACCGGCGAGCTCAAATACCGCGTCCCGGGATTTATCGCCGACATCGTTCGCCGACGGCATCCGCTGTGCGATATCGACGTGCTCGATCTGGGCTGCGGCACTGGGCTGATCGCGGTCAATCTCGGCAAGGTGTCCGGCGCGTTCGTCGGCGTGGATTTGTCAGCGAACATGTTGCAGCGCGCGCAGTGCCTCGGTATCTATACGCGTCTGCGTCACGGCGACCTGCGTTCGGAACTGGACCATTCGGCGGCGGATTCGTACGACTACATCATCGCCGCCGACGTATTCATCTATGTCGGCGATTTGGCCGATCTCATTCCGTTCGCTTTCCGTGCTTTGCGGCCCGGCGGTGCGCTGATCTTTTCCTGCGAGACGGCGGCCGATAGCGAAGGCGATTTCGTTCTGCGTCCGAGCAAGCGCTACGCGCATTCGCGTGCCTATGTCGAGCGGCTGTGCCGCGATGCGGGCTTCGGCGTAGTCGGTTTCGAGGAAATCGAATTGCGCATGGAAGAAAGGGTGCCGATCTCGGGCTACATCGTCGTTGCGGAAAAGGCCTGAGGTTCGCCGGTGCGACTTACCTGATCAGTTCAGTGCAACGTAGGTCGAGGCGATGAAGGTGGCCGATGCCGCATCGCAAGCAACCGGGAGCCGCGGGTGGACCGTGTGCGCAATTTCATCGTCGCAGCACGATTCATCGATCGCGGAAGTGCGGGTTGCCAATTCCAGTGCGATCTGATCCGACGGGCGCCGTGCTACATTCGCCGCCGCATGGCAGGGCAATCCGATCAACCTGACGACGCGGTCCGACGATTTCGTGAGGCCGTGGCTCGTGGTGAAACGCCGAGCACGCAGCCTGCCGTCCTCGTAGCGGAATTGTTCGACGAGCTTGCCGAACGTTTCGAAAGGCACTTGGTCGGACGGCTGCAATATCGCGTTCCGCATCGTGTCGCCGACATCGTGCTGAGCCGCCATCCCGAGCGCAGATTCGATCTGCTCGATCTCGGTTGCGGCACGGGCTTGCTCGGCATGTGCCTCGGCCGCCTCGACGGGGATCTGGTCGGCGTCGATCTCTCGGCACGCATGCTCGATCAAGCGGCGCCGCTGGGTATCTACGGCAAACTGCATCAGGGCGATGCACTCGCTGAATTGCGCGACACTGCGGCGGAGCGTTACGACTGCATCGCAGCCTGCGATGTCTTTATTTATATCGGCGATTTGGTCGATCTCATTCCGGCTGCGTTCCGCTCCTTGCGGCCCGGCGGCACGTTGATCTTTTCCTGCGAAACGGTAGCCGATAGCGGAGGCGATTTCGTTCTGCGTCCGAGCAAGCGCTATGCGCATTCGCGTATCTATGTCGAGCGTCTATGTCGCAACGCGGGCTTCGCGGCGATCTGTTTCGAGGAAATCGAATTGCGCATGGAAGAAGGCGTGCCGATCGCCGGCTACATTGCGGTCGCGGAAAAGGCGTGAAGCTCGCCCGAGCGGCGACCCTGGTCAGTTGAGCGAGAAGTCGATCGGGACGACGAAGGTCGCCGACGGCGCATCCCAAGCGGCCGGAAACGGCGGGAACGGCGCCGCGGCCTGGACCATGCGCGCCACTTCGCCGTCGAGGCGCGGCGACTGCGAACTGCGCGAGATCGTCCACGAGAGCAGGCGTCCGGAACGATCGAGGCGGAACCAGAGCATCACCGTGCCTTCGTCGTGCGTGGCCACGGCGGAAGCGGGATAGCGTTTCACTTTGGCGAGATATTCGGCGAGCAGCCGGCGGTAGGCCGACTGCGCGTCGCGCGCACGGTTGTCGGCGTCCTGTGCCGATCGCGCGGGCGGCGAACGATACAGGGCCTCGCGGGCGGGTTGCGCGGGCGCGCGCGACACCTCGCGATTCGGCGCGCGCGAATTCGTGCGCGCATTGGCTGACGCGGCGACGCCCGCGGGTTCGGTCGATGTGCGCGATCGCGGCGCCTCCGCGCCGGCGGATGCTGCCGCTGTGGCACGTTCGCTGCGCAGCGGCGGTATCGGCAGCGCAGGAAGCGTGGGCGCGGTCGGCTGCGAAGCGGTCAGATCGACCGAAACGATTGCGGCGGGCAGTACCGGCTCCGGCGTCGGCGCCGGTTCCGGGCGCAGCAGGGCGGCGAAGATCGCGAGATGCAGGCCGAGCGAAACAGCAAAGCCGAGCATTCGTTCCCAACGCCAGCGCTTGCTGGCGATCCGGGCGGCGGGAAGTCGCGGAGCGGCGGGTGCCGGCGGCACGTTCACGGTGGCTTCCGAAAGTGGCTCGTCCGCAAACTTGGAAATACGTCCGCCGGCAAAGTTTCCCGCGCGCCGCTCGCTCAGATCATGACGAAGGCGGGCTGCCGGCGATCTGCGCGCGGATCTGTGCTTCGACGCAGGCGACCGCGGTCATGTTGACCACGCGGCGCACGGTCGAGACCGGCGTGAGGATGTGCGCAGGCTTGGAAATGCCCATCAGGATCGGCCCGATCGCGACGCCCTCGGTCATATGGCGCACCATGTTGTAGGCGATGTTGGCCGCGTCCATGTTCGGGCAGACGAAGACGTTGGCCATTCCGCTCAGGGTCGAATCGGGGAAGATGCGCGCGCGCACTGCATCGTTGAGCGCGGTGTCGGCCTGCATCTCGCCGTCGATCTCGAGGCCCGGATCGGCCGCACGCACGAGTTCGAGCACGCGGCGCATCTTCTGCGAACTCGGCGTCGAGTGACCGCCGAAGTTCGAGTGCGAGAGCAACGCCACGCGCGGCTTGATGCCGAACATCTTCAGGCGCAGCACGCCCTGCAGCGTCGCCTCGGCGAGCTGCTCGGCGGTCGGGTCCGGCTGTACGTGCGTGTCGATGAAGAAGAACGCACCGCGGTCGTTCTGCACGCCGGTCATCGCCGACGGCGCGCAGACGTCGGGATCGAGCGGCAGCACGCTGCGGATATAGTTGAGCTTGGACTGATACGTGCCGACGATGCCGGTGATCATGCCGTCGGCTTCGCCGCGCGCGACCATGATCGCTGCGATCAGGGTGACGCGCGTGCGGATCATCGCCTTGGCGAGCGCCGGCGTCGTGCCGCGGCGCGCGTTGAGCTTGTGATAGTAGTTCCAGTATTCGTCGTAGCGCGGATCGTCGTCGACGTTGGTCAGCTCGAAGTGCTCGCCCGCGCGGATGCGCAGGCCGAGGCGCTTGATGCGCTTTTCGATGACTGCCGGGCGGCCGATCAGGATCGGCTTGGCGAGGCCTTCGTCGACGATGGTCTGCACCGCGCGCAGAACCACGTCTTCCTCACCTTCGGCAAACGCGATGCGCTTGACGTCGGCCTTGGCTCGGTCGAACAGCGGCTTCATCAGCGTGGTCGTGCGGAACACGAACTGCGAGAGCTTTTCGGTGTAGCCGCGCAGGTCGGTGATCGGCTGCGTCGCCACGCCCGACTCCATCGCCGCGCGTGCGACCGCGGGCGCGACCGAGACGAGCAGGCGCGGATCGAACGGTTGCGGGATCAGGTATTCCGGGCCGAAGGTCAGGTGATTGTCGCCGTAGCTGTAAGCGCGCTCGGCGACGTCGGAAATTTCGCGCCGCGCCAGTTCGGCGATCGCATGCACGCAGGCGACTTCCATCTGCGCGTTGATCGTCGTCGCGCCGACGTCGAGCGCACCGCGGAAGATGTAAGGGAAGCAGAGCGCGTTGTTGACCTGGTTCGGATAGTCCGAACGGCCAGTCGCGATAATCGCGTCGGGCCGCACTTCCTTCGCCAGTTCCGGCAGGATTTCCGGCGTTGGGTTGGCCAGAGCGAGAATGATCGGCCTGTCGCCCATGGTCTTGACCATGTCCTGGGTCAGCACGCCGCCTGCGGAGACGCCGAGGAAAATGTCGGCGCCGACAACGATGTCGGCGAGCTTGCGCGCCGGCGTGTCACGCGCATAGCGCTCGAGTTCGCCCGAAAGGCCCGGGCGGCCGTGGTAGAGCACGCCGTCCTTGTCGTTGACGAGGATGTTCTCCGGCTTCACGCCGAGGCGCACGAGCATGTCGAGACAGGCGATGCCGGCCGCGCCCGCGCCGGACGCGGCGAGTTTCACCTCACCGATCTTCTTGCCGATGATGTGCAGCGCATTGATCACGGCGACGCCAACGATGATCGCGGTGCCGTGCTGGTCGTCGTGAAACACCGGAATCTTCACGCGCTCGCGCAGCTTGCGTTCAACCTCGAAGCACTCGGGCGCCTTGATGTCTTCGAGGTTGATGCCGCCGAAGGTCGGTTCGAGCGCGGCGATGATGTCGACGAGCTTGTCCGGATCATTCTCGTTGACCTCGATATCGAACACGTCGATGCCGGCGAACTTCTGGAACAGCACGCCCTTGCCTTCCATCACCGGCTTCGCCGCGAGCGGCCCGATCGCGCCGAGGCCGAGCACGGCGGTGCCGTTCGTGATCACCGCGACGAGATTGCCGCGCGCGGTGACTCTGGATACTTCCGACGGATCTTCGACGATCGCTTCGCAGGCCGCGGCGACGCCCGGCGAATACGCGAGCGAGAGGTCGCGCTGGGTCACGACCGGCTTGGTCGGCGCAACCTTGATCTTGCCGTACGGCAACGCGCGGTGATATTCGAGGGCGGCTTGCTTGAGATCGTTCGCTTTGGTCGACGACATGCGGTCTTTCCCTGTGGCGATGCCTTGCGCACCGCGTAGTTGTTGATTTTCAGGGACTATAGCATAGGGGTCGGAACGGCCCGGCCCTGCTTGGTTTCTTCGCGAGACGCAAGAAAGATCGCGCGCTATGCGCGCTTGAACGTCACTACGAGCACGTCGCGATACGCCGGCTGTGCCGGATCGAGCGGCTCGACCGGAGTCACGCCGTGGAACACGCGCGCGTCATCGACGAGCGCGGCGTCGAGCGGCTTGGTCAAGGTGAAGCTGCCGAGCAACTCGCGCGTCGCCGCGGCGTGGATCGTCGTCGTGCCGCTCGCGATGTTGACGCGGTCGACGAGCAGCACGAGGACGAAGTCGACGCCGTCGCGATGCACGCCTTCGGGAGTCGGCTGGCCCGGTTCGTCGGGCCGCGCCTCGATGCGGAACTGATGCACTTCCACGCGCCAGGCGGCGATGTCGGGCGCGAGCGCGGTGAACGTATTGCGGCAGAAACGCAGCAGCGTCGCGAGCGTCGCGCCGTCGCCGATCTGCGCCAGGATCGGCTGGAACCAGCGTTCGATGCCGCCCTGCAGCGAATTGTAGGTAAGACTCTGGTAGTGAGGCTGATCCGCTTCGCGCACGATCGCGCCGGCAGCCTCGACGCGGAACACCGCGTGCCGGCGCCGGCGGTAGCGGCCGTAGTCGGCGAGATAGGTGTCGACGGCGAGGTCGTTCCAGCTCGCCGCGAACGCGGGCCAGTCCGGCAGGTCGCCGACCGTGTCGAGCAGCGCGCGCATGCGTTCGTGCGCGACGAAGGCGAAGCCTTGGCGGCTCAGCGCGTCGTGCAGATCGTCGGGGGCGGAAGCGCGTGCGGAATCCATATTGAAACCGTAACAGAATTGTCGTGCGGTTCCAGAACCACTTAGATGGAGCCACTTGCGCGCGGCGTCAGCCGTGCTGCTCGATCAGTTCGATCAGGCGTGCACAGTCTTTGTCGAGGCGTTTCTCGGTGAGATTGGTCACGCCGAGCAGCAGGCCGGCACGGCGCGGTGTCTGCACATACCACGGCGACAATGCTACCGGGGCGAGACCGAAGGCCAGCGCCTGCGCGGCGACGGCAACGTCGTCGGTGCGCGCCGGCAGGTCCAGGCGCACGGCGAAGCCGCCGGTCGCGTGGATGCCGGCGTGCGCGCCCGCCGTTTTTCGCAGCGCATCGACGAGCGCCTTGCTGCGCGCCGAGTACAGCCGCTTCATATGGCGTAGATGACGCAGAAAATGTCCGCCAGACATGAATTCGGCGACTGCGCGCTGCACGGCCGTATCGGGTGCAGGCGCAAGCAGGGCGGCGACTTCGCCGAAGCGCTCGGCGAGCGTGGGCGGCACGACGAGAAATCCAAGGCGTAATGCGGGACTGATGTTCTTGCTGAAGGTGCCGAGGTGCAGCACGCGTCCGTCGCGGTCTAGCGAGGCGAGCGCCGGTGCGGCGCGGCCGTAGAGTTTGAGTTCGCTGAGGTAATCGTCTTCGAGAATCCAGGCATCGGCGTGCCGCGCCCATTGCAGCAGGGCCTGGCGGCGTTCGAGCGAGAGCGTCATGCCGAGCGGTGCCTGCTGACCCGGCGTAACGATCGCCGCAGCCGCGCGCGGCGCGCGTTTAGTGCCGGCGGCGACGTCGAGGCCGGCATCGTCGACCGGCACCGGCGCAAGTTCAATGCCGGCGCGTTCGAGCGCCATGCGTGTCAACGGAAAGCCGGGCTCCTCCATCCACATCGTGCGGCCTTCGAGCTGCAGCGCACGCACGGCAAGATTGAGCGCGCCGGCAAAGCCCGCGGTCACGAACACCTGCGACGGCGCACAGCGCACACCGCGGGCGACGGCGAGATAAGCGGCGATCTCGCGGCGGAACAAGGGATGGCCGCGCGGATCGGGATAGCCGACCGGCGCGGCCGCGGCCGCGCGCGCAGCGCGCGCGAAGATGCGCGACCAGGTTTTGTACGGGAACGCATCCTGCGCGGGCACGCCCATCTGGAAGGTCGCCGGCGTGGTCTCGAAGCCGTGATAGAAGCGCGTGAGCGGCGCGGCCTCGGCCGTGCGCTGCGACGACGGCACGGCGACGCGCTCGGCCACGCGCGTGCCGGCAGCGCCTAGGCCGACGATGAGCTGCTCGTCGGCCAGGCGTTCGTAGGCCGCACGCACCGTGCCGCGGGCGACGCCGAGTTGGGCGGCAAGATCGCGCCACGAAGGCAGGCGAGTGCCGCCCTCGATGTTGCCGTCGCGGATTGCGGCGCCGAGGCCGGCATGGATCTGCG
This sequence comes from Rudaea sp. 3F27F6, assembly GCF_005503555.1. GTDB lineage: Bacteria > Pseudomonadota > Gammaproteobacteria > Xanthomonadales > Rhodanobacteraceae > Rudaea. The sequence goes on along the minus strand of NZ_SCNG01000004.1, from coordinate 15,790 downwards.
CGACCAGGCTGGTGCGCGCTTCGCGATCGACGCGCAGGCTAAAGCCATCGATCTTCGGCTTCGCGGGCATGCATCGATGGTACAGAAAAACACTTCGATCTTGGTGCTTTTTCCTGATCGGCCTGCAGCGCAATCTACGCGCACCAACCACCAGCAGAGGAAATCCCCATGAGCCTGCGTTTGAACTACCACCAGCAATCCCCGGCCGGCATGAAGGCGTTCGGCGGCGTCCGCGCCTATATCGGCGAGTGCGGCCTGGAGACGGAACTCGTCGACCTCGTTTATCTGCGCGTATCGCTGATCAACGGCTGCGCCTACTGCATCGACTCGCACACGCGCGATCTGATCAAGGGCGGCATGGCGATTGCGAAGATCGCCCTCGTGCCGGTCTGGTACGAAGGCGGCAAGCTGTTTTCCGAACGCGAACGCGCGGCATTGCGCTGGGCCGAGACGGTCACGCGCGTCGCCGAGACGAAGGTGCCCGACGAGGAATTCGCCGCCGCGGCGAAGCAGTTCAACGAAAAGGAACTGGCCGATCTGACGATGGCGATCGGCTTGATGAATGCGCTCAACCGCATCGCGATCAGCTTCCGCTCGACGCCGATCGCCGTGAAGCAAGCAGAAGGCTGAAAGCGGACGACAGAAACGAAAACGGCGGGCCATGCCCGCCGTCTATGCGCAAAGGAAACGATTCAGACCGTGCGTCGGCCGCCGAGCGCGCCCATGAGGCCGCCGGCCGCCTGGATCATTTCCGACAGGTCGATATGGCCGTCGCCGTTGTGGTCGAGCACCGCATTGAGCAGGCCGCCGGTGATGCCGCCCTGCTGCTGCGTCGTCTGCGCCTGCTGAGTAAGCACGTTGCCGAGGCCGCCCGGCGACAGCCCCTGGCTGCGCGACTGATTGGCGAGCACGCTCATCACGATCGGCGCGAGGATTGCGAGCAGTTGCCCCGCGTTCTGCGCGCCGAGTCCGGTGGTCTGGCCGAGCCCTTGATTCGCCGCGTTGACGTTGTTGCCGAAGATGTGGCCGAGGATCGCGCCGCCGATACCGGTATTGACGCCGCTCTGCTGCTGGCCGCCGCCGAGCACGCTGCCGATCACCGCGCCGAGGCCACCTGGCGCACCTTGCGGGCCGCCGCCGAGCAGGCTGCCGAGCAGCCCGCCGACCCCGCCCGCGCCGCCGCCGGCATTGCCGAGAACGCCGCCGAGGACTTCGGAAATATCGGTGCCGGCATGATCGCGCTCGAGTGCGCTGTGCAGCGCGCCGGCGCCTTCGGGCGTGCTCGCGTTCTTTGCCATGCCGCCGACGATCAGCGGCAGCGCCTGCTCGATCGCGGCCTGCGCGGTCTGCGGATCGGTGCCGAGCTGCTTGGCGATCGCCTCGACTTGGCCGGAGCCGAGTTGGCCGATGACTTGATCGATCAGTCCGCTCATGGGATTGCGTCTCCGTGAATAGTGTGGATGATGCTTAGCGTCTGCTGCGCGGCAATACTGTGAATGCGTTGGCAGCATAGCATGAGATTCCTGGGCGGAATGTTACCGTGCCGCGGCTAGAATCCTCGCATGGAAATCGGCCCGACGGTCCGTCCATCCGCGCTTTGCGCGCGATCTTCCTCATTCGTTCAAAGGTATAAAATGCAGCAATTTACACCGGTATCCCTGATCGGTGCGCCGACCGACATCGGCGCGGGCCATCGCGGTGCGTCGATGGGTCCCGAGGCGCTGCGTGTCGCCGGCATCGGCGAAGCGCTGCGCGCGCGCGGACTCGACGTGATCGACCGCGGCAATGTCGCCGGCCCGTTCAATCCGTGGCAGCCGCCGCATGCCGGCTATCGCCATCTCGGCGAGGTCGTCGATTGGAACCGTGCGGTGATGCAGGCCGTCGCCGCCGAACTCGCGATCGACCGCCTGCCGATCCTGCTCGGCGGCGATCATTGCCTGGCGATCGGTTCGATCGGCGCGGTCGCGCGCCACTGTCGCGAGACCGGCAAGAAATTGCGCGTGCTCTGGCTCGACGCACACGCCGATTTCAATACCTCGACGATCACGCCGTCGGGCAACATCCACGGTATGCCGGTCTCGTGCCTGTGCGGCTTCGGCCCGAAGGAATTGACCACGTTGGCCGGTCCTGCGCCGATGCTCGACAAGGACGCGATCCGCCAGATCGGCATCCGTTCGGTCGACGAGGGCGAGCGCAAGCTCGTGCACGACGTCGGCCTCGACATCTACGACATGCGCTACATCGACGAAATCGGCATGCGCCGCGCGATGGAGGAAGCGCTCGAAGGCGTCGACGCGTCGACCCACGTGCATGTCAGCTTCGACGTCGATTTCCTCGACCCGGGAATCGCGCCCGGCGTCGGCACGCGCGTGCGCGGTGGCCCGGGCTATCGCGAAGCGCAGCTCGTCATGGAGATGATTGCCGATACCGGCCGGCTCGGCTCGCTCGACATCGTCGAACTCAATCCGGCCTTCGACAAGCGCAACCAGACCGGCCGGCTCGCGGTCGATCTGGTCGAAAGCCTGTTCGGCAAGTCGACGTTGATGCGAAGTTGAGCGGCGCATGTTCTCGTCGACGAACGGATCGGCGGAGTTTCTGCTTGCCGCCGATCACGAAATTTATCTCGCCACGCCCGCAGACGTCGCCGATGCGTTAGGGAAATGCTTCGGCTCGGCCGGCCTGATCCTTACGGAGCAAGACGTCTCGGTGGACTTCTTCGCGCTCGGCACCGGCCTCGCGGGCGAAACCTTCCAGAAGTTCACGAACTATCGCGTGCCGCTTGCCCTCGTGATCGGCGATTTCGACGCCTACGGTGCGCGTTTCGCCGAGCTTGCGCACGAACACGCGACGCACAGCGCGGTGCGCTTCGTGCACACGATCGACGAAGCAAAGGCATGGCTCGCGTCGCTGACTGCGCCCGCAGCGGCAAGCCGATGAGCGGCCGCGGATCGATCTGATCGTTTCCGCGCAGCGCGCGGGGCTCAGTAGTGCTTGGGTTTCTTTTTCGGCTTGCCGAGGTGTTTGCCGGGCGGCTTGCCGCGCGGCGCGCTGCGCGACTCGGGTGCGCTGTCGCCGGTGTCGCGGCTGATGCGCAGCCGCTGTCCGGAGACCCAGACCTTTTTCAGATGGGCGAGCAATTCCGCCGGCATGCCTTCTGGCAGGTCGATCAAGCTGTGCTCGTCGCGAATGTCGATGCGGCCGATGTGCTTGGAATCGAGGCCGGCTTCGTTGGCGATCGCGCCGACGATGTTGTTCGGCTTGACCCCATGCACGTGGCCGACTTCGATGCGGAAGGTTTCCATGCCGTGTTCGGCGGGGCGCTCGCGCGCCGGTTCGCGGCGCGTCTCGTCGCGCGGCTTGCGCAGCGGTTTGTCGCCGTCGTCGCGGCGCTTCACTTCGCGCGGAGCATCGCGGAATTCCTCGCGCGCCGGGGCGGCGAAAGGCGTGCGCTCCTCGCGTCGCGTGCGCGGCTCGCGCGTCGGCGCTTCCCTGACCGGATATTCGCGCTTTGGATACTCGTGCCGCTCGGTTTTCGCCGGCGCTTCGATCAGCAGCGACTTGTCGCCCTGGGCCAGCCGTGCGAGCGCCGAGGCGATCTCGATCGCCGGCACGTTGTGCTCGCGCTCGTAGGCTTCGATCATGTTGCGGAACACACCGAGGCCGTCGGCGGCGAGTGCGCTCGTGATGCGGTCCTTGAACTTGGCGACGCGCGCCTCGTTGACCGTCTCGATCGACGGCAACTGCATCGGTTCGATCGTCTGCCGCGTCGCGCGTTCGATCGCGCGCAGCATGCCGCGTTCGCGTGGCGCGACGAACAGGATCGCCTCGCCGCTGCGGCCGGCGCGGCCGGTGCGGCCGATGCGGTGCACGTAGGGCTCGGTGTCGTTCGGAATGTCGTAGTTGAGTACGTGGCTGATGCGCTCGACGTCGAGCCCGCGCGCGGCCACGTCGGTCGCCACGAGGATATCGATCTTGCCGTCCTTGAGCTGGCCGATCGTGCGTTCGCGCTGCTGCTGGGCGATGTCGCCGTTGATCGCCGAGGCGGCGAAACCGCGCGCCTGCAGGCGTTCGGCGAGTTCTTCGGTGCCCTGCTTGGTGCGCGCGAAGACGATCATCGCGTCGAACGGCTCGGCTTCGAGGATGCGCGTCAGCGCGTCGAGCTTCTGTACGCCGCTGACCAGCCAATAGCGCTGGCGAATGTTCGCCGCGGTCGTCGTCTTGGACGCGATTTTCACTTCCTCCGGATTGCGCAGATAAGTCTGCGCGATGCGCTTGATCTGGCTCGGCATGGTCGCCGAGAACAGCGCGATCTGGCGCGTCGGCGGGGTCTTCTTGAGCACCGCTTCGACGTCGTCGATGAAGCCCATGCGCAGCATCTCGTCGGCCTCGTCGAGGACCAGCGTGGTCAGCGCGGACAGATCGAGCGAGCCGCGTTCGAGGTGATCGATCACGCGCCCCGGCGTGCCGACGACGACGTGCACGCCACGGCGCAGGCCGCCGAGCTGTGGGCCGTAGGCCTGGCCGCCGTAGATCGGCAGCACGTGGAAGCCCGGCAAATGCTGCGCATAACGCTGGAACGCTTCGGCGACCTGGATCGCCAGCTCGCGCGTCGGTGCGAGGACGAGCGCTTGCGGCTTGCTTCTGCTGAGATCGAGACGCTGCAGGATCGGCAGCGCGAACGCGGCGGTCTTGCCGGTGCCGGTCTGTGCCTGGCCGAGCACATCGCGGCCCTCGGCGAGGCTCGGGATCGTCGCGGCCTGGATCGGCGACGGCGATTCGTAGCCGAGACCGGCGAGGACCTTGAGCAATTCCTCGCGCAGGCCGAGATCGCGAAAGGTCGTGGTGGCGGGGGCGTCGCCGGAAGCGGATGCAGGCATGGGATTCAGAGGCATCGCCGAGCGCGGGCAGGGCAACGCAAATGGGAAGGGCGGCCATTATCCCCTTCGATTCCGCGCGACGGAAGGATTTTCCGCCGCGCCGCGTGCGCTTCAGCCTCTCGGATCGGGCACGAAACCGCCCGGAAAGGCCTGTGGTTCGACGAAATGCCGCGGCGGCCGCGGCTGCGGAATCACGCCGAGCGCGACGAGATTGCGGTAGCTGTCGTAGCGCACGGAGACGATTTCGTTCGGCTGCGAGCCGGCGCGTTCGAATTGGGTATAGCGGACTTGCGAGGTTTCGCGTGCGCCGTGGCCGGTGCCAAGTGACTCCTCCGGCCGCGCTGCTTCGAGCGTGCGGCGATTGGGCGAGTAGGAATCCGCGCGGGCGACGCTGTCGGCCGATGGCGCCGGCTTGGCCGCGGCGGCAGTTTCCGCCGTGCCCGGCGGCACCGAGGCGGGCGCGGGCCGCGGCGGAGACGGCTGCGCGGGCGGCGGGGGCGGTGAATAGCGGTCGGCCAGCGGTGCGCTCGCGATCTTGCCTTCGCGCCACGGCAGGTCGAGCGGCTTTTCGCGGAACACGGCGATGCCGATCACGCCGACGTTCTCCGCACGGCCGGTGCGTGCGGCATAGCTGTCGGAGAGCGCGGTGAAATTGAATTGGGCGATTTCGCTCATGTTCTTGCGCCAGCCCATCACTTCGGTGCTCTGATAGGGATCGAGCACGTAGCCGGACTGGTCGGGACTCGCGGTCTGGCCCGTCACCGCATTGACGCCGTCGACCGAAAGCACCGCAAGCACGCGCTCGCCGACAAGGTTTCTGATCTGCACGCTGTAGCGATGGCCAGGCATACCGGCGACGTAAGTCTTGCCGTCGCGCGCATAGCTTTGCAGGGTGGCGCCCGTATCGCGGTCGATTACGCGCAGATCGACGAGGTCGCCGGCGTGGACCGGCGCGATGCAGGACAGTGCGGCAAGAACGAGAATGGCAGGCAGGATTTTCATTGCGATCTCCTTTGGCGGGGTGAACGATGCAACGAAGCGTTGGCCGCCGCGGGGTTAAGTCGCTCGGGGCAGGAGCGCCGGCAATGGCTTAAACTGCGCGTTCCCTGCCGCATCCCCCGCAAGAATGAGCTCGAAAACCCGCATCCTCACCGGCATCACCACGAGCGGAACGCCGCATCTGGGCAACTATGTCGGAGCCATCCGACCCGCGATTGCGGCCAGCCGCAACGCCGACGCCGAGTCGTTCTACTTTCTCGCCGACTATCACGCACTGATCAAGTGCGACGATCCGGCGCGAATCCAGCGCTCGACGCTCGAGATCGCCGCGAGCTGGCTGGCCTGCGGGCTCGATCCGGAAAAAGTATATTTCTACCGCCAGTCCGACATTCGCGAAATTCCGGAGCTGACTTGGCTGCTGACCTGCGTCACCGCGAAGGGGCTGCTCAATCGCGCGCACGCTTACAAGGCGGCGAACGATGCGAACCGCGAGAAGGGCGAAGATGCCGATGCGGGCGTGACCGCGGGTTTGTACATGTATCCGGTGCTGATGGCCGCGGACATTCTGATTTTCAACGCACACAAGGTGCCGGTCGGGCGTGACCAGATCCAGCACATCGAGATGGCGCGTGACATCGGCCAGCGTTTCAATCATCTCTACGACGGCGAGTACTTCATCATGCCCGAGGCGGCGATCGAGGAGAACGTGGCGACCTTGCCCGGCCTCGACGGACGCAAGATGTCGAAGAGCTACAACAACACGATTCCGCTCTGGCTGCCGGCAAAGGAACTGCGCAAGGCGATCCTCGGCATCGTGACCAACTCGCTCGCGCCGGGCGAGGCGAAGAATCCCGACGATTCCAACATCTTCAGCATCTACCAGGCGTTTGCGAGCGCCGAGGAAACCGCGGCGATGCGCCAAGCCTATGCCGAGGGCATAGGCTGGGGCGACGCCAAGCAGAAACTGTTCGAGCGGCTCGACGCGGAGCTGGCGCCAATGCGCGAACGCTACGATGCGCTAGTCGCCAAGCCCAGTGAGATCGAAGATATTCTGCACACCGGTGCCGCGCGTGCGCGCAAACTGGCCGGACCATTCCTCGACACGCTGCGGCACGCGGCCGGTTTGCGCGATCTGCGTTCTGGCATCGAGGCCGTGAAAAAACCCGTAGAGCGCGCGGAGAAACCGGCGCTGCAACCGGTCGTGTTTCGAGAGGACGACGCATTTGCATACAAGGTGCTCGACGCCAAACGCAATGTGCTGAAAACCCAGGGCGGGTTCGCCGATGCCAAGGCGGCGATGGCGGCGGCGCGCGAGGCGATGGAACACATTCCGCCAGCATAAGGGCGCAACTCATCGCGCTTGATTCTCGATCATCAGCGCATGAAAAACCGGGTTCGATCATCGGACCCGGCAAAAAAATGGCTCCGTCCCGGAGCCGTCGAAATGTCGTAGGCATTTCAAAGAAATCTTCGTCGTACGAAGTCGCTTGAGTGCCGCGCGGGGACTGTCCCTGAACGCGGGCAAGTCGGTCGCAGGCATGTGCCCTGCGATATTCCCCATCCTTTCGCAACTCGTAGTTTGACCTCGTCAAGACTTGGTCGATGAAATTTTTGTTTGGTTTGTTAAATTTTGTTGCTTAAGTTAAATATTCGTTGCTAGCATGTCAACTGCGTGCACTGCCGATCTGGCTTTGGCTTTTTGGTAAGCGTCGCCGGGCGGCGATTTTTCAACCGATGGGGAGCTAATAGTCATATGAATTTCACTAGCAACAAGCTGATTTCTGCCATTCGTCTAAGCCTTGCCGTGGGAGCCGTCGCGAGCGTCGGCACTGCCGCTGCGCAGAGTGCCGACAGCTCGGACATCAAGAGCCGCAGCCTCGAAACTATTGTCGTTACCGGTTCGAACATCCGCCGCGTCGACATGGAGACGGCCAATCCAGTCATCACGATTGATCGCGCTACGATCACGAGATCAGGCAAAGCCACGCTTGGCGACATCGTGCAGGATCTTCCTGCGATCGCCGGCAATGCAGGCAACACAAACGTCAATAACGGTGGTGGCGACGGCCAAGCGAATGTCTCTCTGCGCGGCCTTGGGTCGGTGCGTACCCTTGTTCTGCTCGACGGTCGTCGTCTCCAGGTCGGTGGCACGACAGCCGACGTCAATGCCATTCCGGCGAACCTGATCGAACGCATCGAAGTGCTCACCGACGGCGCTTCCGCGATCTATGGTTCGGATGCGATCGGCGGTGTCGTCAACGTCATCACGCGCAAGAACTTTCAGGGCGTCGAAGTAAGCGGCCAGTACGGCATTTCCGATCGCGATGACGGTGCGCGCCGCGGCTTCAACCTGACGATCGGCCAGACAGGCGATCGTGGCAGTGTGATGGGCGGCATCGACTACAACAAACAAGATCAGATTCTCGCGGGACTGCGCGATTACAGCCGCTACTCCTATACCCGCAACGCCACCACGGGCGCCGTGAGCTTTACCGGTTCTACCTCAGCGCCGACGGGATTCATTCGCGCTCCCGTCTTCAGCGGCTGCCCGAATATCCCCGAGGGCGGCAATGTCCCGGGCGGCACGTTCGACTCGAGTGCTGCGGGCGGCAACGGTATTCCGAAGGGTTTCCGCTGCTTCCAACCCGCGGGGGCCGGCGGCCTCGGCGATCTGTACAACTTTGCCGCGGTCAACCTGATTTCGACGCCGTCCGAACGTACCAATGCCTTCATCAAAGGCAACTACAAACTGACCGATTCGGTTGAAGCCTACATGAGCACGCTGTACAACAAGACCGATTCGGCCTTCCAGATCGCTTCGCTGCCGATCAGTCTTTACAGCACGGGTGTGGTCATTTCTTCGCAGAATCCGTACAACCCGTTCGGCATCGATATCGGCACATCAAGCAGCCGCAACGCTTCGCTGCGCCTCACTGCTCTCGGTCCGCGTCGTCAGGCTTACAACACGGAGAACAACCAGGTCGTCGCCGGTTTGCATGGCAAGCTGTTCGAAACGTCGTGGGAATGGGACGCCAACATCGGCTTCGGCAAGTTCAGCGCCAATCGCACGCGCACGGGCTACCTCAATGCCGCGGCGCTCACGCAGAATGGCGCGCTCGGTGCCAAATGCACGCCGGTCAGTGCGGGCCTGAGCAATACCACCTGTCTGAATATTCTCGACCAGAGCGATCCGAATACGGCGGCGCTACTGCAAAAGTACTACGGCAGTATCCTGCACTATCACAGCCTCCAGATTCAGCGCCAGGCCAACATCAGTGCGAACGGAGACCTGTTCGCGCTTCCTGCCGGCAACGTCAGCATGGCCGCGGGCCTCAGCTATCGCAAGCAATATGTGGAGAACGATGCCGATCAGGCAACCATTGCCGATCCGAAGAATGGCGGTCGTTGCGGCGGCATTCCCGAGACCTGCACTTCGCCGTTCAGCGGCAACTACAACGTCAAGGAAGCCTACGCCGAATTGCTCGTGCCGCTCCTCAGGGACCTGCCCTTCGTCCATAGCGCGAACCTGATCGTGGGCGATCGTTATTCGAAGTACTCCAGTTTCGGCAGCACCAATAACTGGAAGGTCGCCGTCGAGTACAAGCCGATCGAAGATCTGTTGCTGCGCGGTACGGTGTCGCGGGTGTTTCGAGCGCCGAACCTGACCGAGACCTCGGCTGCGCTGCAGAGCTCCTACGACAATTACGTCTCGCCCGGCCCCGGTTTTGGTTCATCGAATGGCAATCAGGTGCAGGTGCTCTTCTCCGGCGCAAACGTTGCCGGCCTGCCGATCAAGCCCGAGACCGGCTCCACTTTCGACTTCGGTTTCGTCTACGACCCGCACTGGCTTGAAGGCCTGAGCTTCAGTGCGGATCTTTGGCGCATCTATCTGAACAACATGATCGATCGTCCGCGCGGTCAGACCATTGCCAACCTGTGCTACGCTAGTGGCGCGAGCAGGACGAGCCCGTTCTGCAAGTTCATCAACTTCTCCGAGGGTCAGATCGACAGCATGTCGGGCGTGGCCTACACCAACCTCGGTCGTCTCGATGCTTCGGGTGCGGACTTCGGCAGCAGCTACCGTGTGCCGGAAACTCCTTACGGCAATTTCCGTCTCGGTTTGAAAGCAACCTACTACGCGAATTACGACAATGTTCCGACTCCGGGCGCGCCAGTGGTTCACCTCGCGGGCGGTTACAACTCGCAGTACGGCAACTTTGCGCGTTGGCGCGCGGTCGGCAGCGTCGACTGGTCAATGGGCGACTTTTCAGCTTCGTGGCGTCAACGTTACCAGAGCCGCGTACATGTCTTCGCACTCGGTGCATATCACGTCGGTGCGTGGACGCGTAACGACATCTCGGCGGGCTACAACCTGTCGGCACTGAACACGCGTATCGATGTGGGCATCGACAACGTTGGCGACAAGCAGCCGCCGCTGTTCTATCAGGCGGTAACCAACGCGAACGTCGATGTGAATACCTACGATACGATCGGCCGCTACTTCTGGGGACGTATCACGGTGAAGTTCTAGAGACAGTTTGAAAAGTCCCACTGGGACTTAGTCAGACGTGCCGAGTCCGGGCATACCCGGATTCGGCTGCCGCGAATAAGGTGCCAATCGGGCTGGATGCGTTGTAGGGCATTCGTGACTCGCGCAAGCGCTGAGCACATTCAGCGTTTGCGCAACGTTGTTTAAGGCCATGTATCGCCACATCGATTGTTTCTTTTCGATACCGGCGCTTGTTTCACCTGCGGTGAAGAGGTTTGGCTCAATAGGGAGTCCAGCCAGTGGTTTTCCCGAGGACACGTCTGTTCAATATCCCGGCGGATCTTCAACGACGAGTCGGAAGCGGGGGCGTGGCTTCAGTCTTCAGCGGTCGACCAGGTATTGAGATGCGGCCCAAACTCAGGCCGCTGTTTGTGCACTACGCAGAAACGGTGCCCGGTGGGTGCCTGCATCACCCACCAGCGTTTGACGAAGCGGATGCGCTTGGCGCCGAGCGCTTCGAGACGTGCGACTTCGGCATCGAGGTTGTCGGTTTCGATATCGAGGTGAATGCGCGCTTCGTGATCGACGCGCTGCAAAAGCAGGAAAGGCTCGTCGGCGTCGCTCTTCAGTTCGGCGTACTTGCCGTCACCGTCCTGGTCGAACGAGGCGACCGGGCGGCCGAGCGCCTTGCTCCAGAATTCCGCGGCGTCCTTGAGATCGTCGACCTGGCAGTCGAGCACGTAGGCGGAGATGCGGCTACGGTGCATGCGGCGGCTCGCGTTTCGTCGCCTTGCGCGGCTTCGCTGCGGCGGCGGCGCGGCGCTTCGGCATCGTTTCTAGGCGAAAGCCGCCGGGCAGCAGCTCGGCCAGTGTCGCCACGCGCACGTTGCCGCGCGTGTTGCACATGATCACGCGCAAGTCCGGTCCGCCTTGCTCGAACAGCACCTGGCGACACGCGCCGCAGAGTACGACCGGTTCGGGCGTATCGGCGACGACGGCGATCATCGACAGGCCTTTGCGCGCCAGGCCGTTTGCGTGCGCGGCGAATACGGCCGTGCGCTCGGCACAGTTGGTCAGGCCGTAAACGTCGGATTCGACATTGCAGCCGAGCACGATTTCGTTGCCGTAGCGCGCGGCGGCGCCGACTTTGAACTGCGACTGGTGCGCGTGCGCGCGCAACCTGGCTTTTTTTGCGGCCGCGACGAGTTTGCGTTCGTCCGGGGTCAATCGAGTGCGGTTTGCCTCGGTATGCTTCAATCCGACAGCTTTCATCTCATTCCGGATCAGGCTGGGCGCAATGGTATACGCCCGGCCGCGCTTTGCGTCAATGCAGGACGCTATTCAGGCAAGGTGAGATCGTCGAGCATCGCCTTGAGAAAACGCGCGGCCTCGCCGCCGGTGCAGGCCCTGTGATCGAAGGTCAGCGACAACGGAATGACGCGATGCGTTTCGATGCCGCCGATGACGGGGACGGCCTGATGACGAAGCTTGCCCGCGGCGACGATCGCGACCGTCGGTGGCACCACGATCGGCGTCGCATAGCGTCCGGCGAACACGCCGAAATTCGACAGCGAAATCGTGTAGCCGCTCAGCTCGGACGGCGGGATGCTGCGGTCGCGGACTTGGCGCATCAAGTCGTCGAGCGCGGCGCGCAGCCCGCGCGCATCGAGCGTATCGGCATTGCGCAAGGCCGGCACGAAGAGGCCGTCGACCGTATCGACGGCGACGCCAATGTCGACGCGTTCGTGCAGCGAGCGCGTCAGGTTTTCGCCGTCGAACCAGGCGTTGAGCGCGGGCACCGCCTTGCATGCGGCGGTGATTGAGCGTAGCAGACGCACGCTGACGTCCTCGCCAGCGCGCCAGGCGTGGATATCGGCATCGTCGTTGAGTGTGGTCGGCACGACTTTCGCGAGCGCGTCGGCCATCACGCGCGCCATATTGCGGCGTACGCCTTTGAGCTGCTGCGGTTCGCCGTAACCGTCGTGTTCGCGCACGGACGATGCGGCGGCGCGCGGTACGGCCGGCGATTTTTCTGCCGCAGTCGGTGCCGATGCTGCACTGCGCGTTTCGGCTCGCACCGGCGGCGGTTCTTCTTTCCGCGATTTCGCGTCCGGTCGCGCGGCAAAATCGCGTACGTCTTTCAACGTCACCACGCCGCCCGCCCCGCTCGGTGCAACGCGAGCGAGGTCGATGCCGAGCTTCTTCGCAAGCGCGCGCACGGCCGGCACGGCTTTGATGCCGCCGACCGCGACCGCGGCTTCAACGACGACGCGATCGCTGGCCTGCATTTCGCCGACCACCGTGCCGGTGTCGGGTCTTTCGGTGGATGCCGGCGCGGACGAGGCGGCCGGCGTTGCCGCAGGCGCGGCATGATGCCCGGTCGAATGCGCTTCCGCGCGCTGCGGTGCGTTCGCGTCGATCTCGAAGTCGGCGAGCGGCGCGCCGGTCGCGATCACGTCGCCGTTGCTTCCGTATACTTTTACTAATTTTCCGGAATACGGCGACGGCACTTCGACGATGGCCTTCGCGGTCTCCATCGAGATCAGCGGCGCGTCGAGCGCGATCGTGTCGCCGGGTTTGACCAGCCACTCCACGATGGTCGCATCGGGCAGGCCTTCGCCGAGATCGGGCAGACGGAAGGTGCGCAGCTCGCTCATGACTGGATTACCGAATATGCAGGACTGCCAGCGCGACGAGCGCCGGCAGCGCCTGGAAGAAAAATATCCGCTTGTTGACCGTCAGTGCACCGTAGATGCCGGCGACGATCACGCAGGCGAGAAAGAAGATCGCGACGTGAAAACCCTCGCGACCGCCGAGAATCAGACTCCAGATCAGGCCGGCGGCGAGAAAGCCGTTGTACAAACCTTGATTGGCAGCGAGTTTTTTCGATGCCGCGGCGAACTCGGGCGTCAGATTGAATACCTTGCGCCCGAGAGGCTGATCCCAGAAGAACATTTCGAGAGCGAGAAAGTACAGGTGCAACAGCGCGACAACGGCGATCAGGATTTGCGCAGCGATATTCACGGCATTCTCCCCAGCGAGGCAGTTCTGAAAAGATGGTCATTCCCGCTTTCGCGGGAATCGCTAATCCGAATTCCGCTGCGCGGATTCATATCGGCGAAAGCGCCTCAACTCGCCGCGAGCGCGCGTTTCGCCGCCGCGACGATGCGCGCGGTGGTCGGCAGATAACTCATCTCGAGCTGGTACAGCGGCATCGGTACGTCGTAGCCGGCGACGCGTTCGACTGGCGCATACAAGTCGTACAGCGCGTGCTCGACCAGGCGCGCGGCGATTTCGCCGCCGAAGCCGCCCGTGTACGGCGCCTCATGCACGATCACGCAGCGATGCGTCTTCTTCACCGACTCGTGGATCGTGTCGAAGTCGAGTGGTTTGAGCGTGGCGACGTCGATCACCTCGGCGCTGATGCCTTCGGCCGCGAGCGCGTCGGCCGCTTCGAGCGTTTCCTTGACCTGAGCGCCCCAAGTCACGAGTGTCACGTCGCTGCCGTCGCGCAGAACGAAACAAACGTCGAGCGGTAATGCCTCGCCGTCGTCGGCGACTTCTTCCTTGTACTGGCGATAGATGCGCTTGGGCTCGAAGAAGATCACCGGGTCGGGATCGCGGATCGCCGCGAGCAGCAGGCCGTAGGCGCGGCCCGGCGAAGAAGCGAGGACGACGCGCAGTCCGGCGATATTGGTGAACAGTGCTTCGATCGCTTCCGAATGATGCTCCGGGGCGTGGATGCCGCCGCCCCATGGCGCGCGGAACACGGCCGGGCAGGTCAGTCGCCCGCGCGTACGCGTGCGCATGCGCGCGGCGTGCGAAGCGATCTGATCGATCATCGGATACATGAAACCTTCGAACTGCGCTTCGGCGACCGGCTTCATGCCTTGCACAGCGAGGCCGACCGTGAGGCCGGCGATCATCGCCTCGTCGAGCGGCGTATCGATCACGCGTTCGGGGCCGAACTTCTGCTGCAGGCCGACCGTGGCGCGGAACACGCCACCGTTGATGCCGACGTCTTCGCCGAGTACGACGACCGATGGATCGCGCGCCATCTCGTGCGCTAGCGCCATCGTGATGCCTTCGATCAGATTGATCTGCGCCATCGTCTCAGGCCTTCGCCGCGGCGAGCGCGTCGGCGCGCTGGCGTTCGAGATCGAGCGGGAGTTCGGCGTAGGTGTAGTCGAACATGGCCGATACCGCCTGCGGCTTGGTGGCGAGATAAGCATCGATCTCTGCATCGACGCGCTTCACGCACTCGGCGAGCCATTCTTTTTCTTCGTCTTCAGTCCAGGCATTCAAACTCATCAGGTACGCACGCAAACGTTTGATCGGCTCGCGTTCCCACGCCGCCTTCACTTCGTCTTCGCTGCGGTAGCGGCGCGCGTCGTCGGCAGTGGTGTGGTCGGATAGGCGATAAGTCACTGCCTCGATCAAGGTCGCGCCGTGGCCGTGGCGTGCGCGCTTGATCGCGTGGTCGAGCGCGACACGCATTGCGATCAGATCGTTGCCGTCGACTTGGATGCTTTCGATACCGGCTGCGATGCCTTTCTGCGCGAGCGTTTTTGCGGCGGTTTGCTGCGCGCGCGGAATCGAGATCGCATATTGATTGTTGACGACGACGACCACGAGCGGCAGCGCGAATGCGCCGCCGGCGTTGATCGCCGCGTAGAAATCACCTTTCGAGGTGCCGCCGTCGCCGACCGTGGCGAGAGCGACGCGCGGTTCCTTGCGAATCTTGAACGCGAGCGCGGAGCCGGCCGCGTGCAGGCATTGCGTCGCGATCGGCACGCTCCAGGCAAAGTCGTGCGCCGGGCCGGAGAAATCATTGCCGCGCTCGTCGCCGCCCCAATAAAGCAGCACTTCGCGCGGTTTCACGCCGCGTTGGAACTGGGTGCCGTAGTCGCGATAGAACGGCGCGAACACGTCGTCCTCGGTCAGCGCCGAGCCGATCGCGATATGCGTCGCTTCCATGCCGAGACACGAGGCATAAGTGCCGAGCTTGCCGGTGCGCTGCAGAGCGATGGCCTTGCCGTCGAACGTGCGCGTGAAGCACATGAGCTTGTACGCTTCGACGAGCGCGCGCACGTCGCGCGCGAATGCGGGCACGTCCTCGCGCAGGAGCTTGCCCGACTCATCCAGATATTGCAGGTATTCGATTTCGAAACTGGCTGCGATGCTCACGCGCTACGGCCGTGATCTGTGATGCGGACGTGCTTGATAACAGCCTTGACATCGCAGATGCAAGGCGCGCTGCAAAACCTTGCGTAAAAAGCCCGGCGCCGCGTTGAATTGCGGCGCCGGAGCGAAGGTTACTGCGGCGAAGCGGCGGCGAACCAACCGACGACGTCGACGACGACATCGGTATTGCCGGCGGAGTTGAACAACGAGACCTTGCCCTGGCTACCGACCTTGACGATGA
>NZ_SCNG01000003.1 GCF_005503555.1 Rudaea sp. 3F27F6 | reverse complement strand
GCCCAACCGCTCGTCAACGTCGGCGTCGCGCTGCTGTCGGTCACCGTGGTCGTGGTCGGCGCATTGCAGGTCGCGCCGGTGACGAGGCCGTTGCCGCAGGTGCCGGCCACCACGGTGCCCGCGCCGTTCGTGCCGGTCGAGCCCTGCATGATCTGGTTCGCCGACGAGTCGACGTTGAACGACATCACGTCGGTGCCGCTGCGTCCGCGGTGGCTGAGCTGCCAGCCGACCTTTTCACCCTGGACGACGCAGACGTTCTGGTAGAGACGTCCCGCGTACACCGCGTTGAGTTCGGCAAACTGCCTGCCTTCGCGCGCGACCACGCCCAAAAACCGCGTCGTCCACATTTCGACCAGATTGCCGGTCGTGCCCAACGGCGGCGGCGGCGTGCAGTTGCCGCTGGCGAGGCCCGTACTCGATGGCGTGGTCGCCGCCGAGGACCAACCCGGCAACTGCGAATCGTCCACTTGCATGTAACAGCCGCTCGCGGGTGTCGGCGCGGTCAGCACCGGTTGCTCGAAGCCAAGGTCGAGGAAGCTGCGCTGCACCTGTGCGAACGCGGCCGGCATCGCCAACAGCGATGCAATGACCAAGATGGCGGCTCTGTACGGCGCGGGCATGCGGACTGAGGGCGAACCTCGTTCCGGCCTGCGCAAACGGCGCGACGCAGCTTCGCTGCTCGCTTTCACTGTAGCGATCTGTGCCATGCGACAACCCCCTGAAAGCCGAAGCTAAGGCTGGATAAGTTTTTGCCCGGCGAAATTTGTCCGGGTGTGAGGACTCCGACGTCAGGCCGGCTTTCTCGACACGGATACGATAGCCGGGAAACGGCTCCGCACCTCATATCGAACAACCATTCCGTGAGTCAAAGCTCAATAATTAAGTGCTAATCAGTTCTCATTTTCTCCCGCGCAGCGGCGAAGGGTCAAGCGCGGACTGCGCGCACCTGCGCAACCGGGCGATTTGCCCGGAATCGATTCGTTCATGGTCTTGGCCGCGGCTCGCCGAAAGCAGCCGCGGAGGGCTCAGCTCAGCAAGCCGAGCGCCTTGACGCGCTGCAGCTCGTCGCGCACGCGCGCGGCTTCCTCGAACTGCAGATCCTGCGCGAGCTTATACATCTGTGCTTCGAGCTTCTTCAGCTTGGCCGCAAGCTGGTCGGGCGTCAGCACACTGTAATCGACGGATTCCTCGGCAATTGCGAGTCCGCTGGCCGTGCGCGCGCGCTTGCCGCCGGCACGTTCGCTCTCCGCATCGGCACGCGCGCCTTCCATGATGTCGGCGATCTTCTTCACCACCGACTTCGGCGTGATGCCATGCTCGATGTTGTAGTCGATCTGTTTCTGCCGGCGCCGGTCGGTTTCGTCGAGCGCGCGCTTGATCGAATCGGTGATGCGGTCGGCGTAGAGAATCGCCTTGCCGCGCAGGTTGCGCGCGGCGCGGCCGATCGTCTGGATCAGCGAGCGCGTCGAACGCAGATAACCTTCCTTGTCCGCGTCGAGGATGGCGACGAGCGACACCTCGGGCATGTCCAGACCTTCGCGCAGCAGGTTGATGCCGACCAGCACGTCGAACTTGCCGAGGCGCAGATCGCGGAGAATTTCGACGCGTTCCACCGTCTCGATGTCCGAGTGCAGATAGCGCACGCGCACGCCGTGCTCTTCGAGGTAATCGGTGAGGTTCTCGGACATGCGCTTGGTCAGCGTGGTCACGAGCACGCGGTCGCCCTGCTTGACGCGCAGGTTGATCTCGCCGAGCAGATCGTCGACCTGGGTGCGCACCGGGCGTATTTCGACCTCGGGATCGATCAGGCCGGTCGGCCGTACCACGAGCTCGACGACATTGCCCTGCGAGTGATTGACTTCGTAGTCGCCCGGCGTCGCCGAAACGTAGATCGTGCGCGGCTCGCGCTCGACGAACTCGTCGAACTTGAGCGGCCGGTTGTCGAGCGCCGACGGCAGGCGAAAACCGTACTCGACCAGATTCTCCTTGCGCGAGCGGTCGCCCTTGTACATCGCGCCGAGCTGCGGCACGGTGACGTGCGACTCGTCGATCACCAGCAACGAATCCGGCGGCAGATAGTCGAACAGCGTCGGCGGCGGCTCGCCGGCCTTGCGTCCGGTGAAGTGGCGCGAATAGTTCTCGATGCCCTGGCAGTAGCCGATCTCGGCCATCATTTCGAGGTCGAACTGAGTCCGTTGCTGCAGGCGCTGCGCCTCGACGAGCTTGTTCGCCTTGTAGAACTGCTCCAGCCGTTCCTTGAGTTCGGGCTTGATCGTCTCGATCGCGTCGAGCACGCGCTTGCGCGTGGTCACGTAATGCGTGGCCGGATAAATCACGCAGCGCTGCGTCTTGCGCAGCACAGCGCCGGTCAGCGGATCGAACACCGAGACATTCTCGACCATGCCGTCGAACAACTCGATGCGTATCGCATCGGTTTCGCTCTCGGCCGGGAACACGTCGACCACGTCGCCGCGCACGCGGAAACTGCCGCGATGCAGTTCGTAGTCGCCGCGCTCGTACTGCAGCTCGGTCAGGTGGCGGATCAGCTCGCGCTGATCGACGCGCTCGCCGCGCGCGAGGATCAGGCGCATCGACAGATAATCTTCCGGATCGCCGAGACCGTATATCGCCGAGACGGTCGCGACGATCAGCGCATCGGGACGCGACAGCAACGCCTTGGTCGCCGACAGGCGCATCTGCTCGATGTGCTCGTTGATGCTCGAATCTTTCTCGATGTAGGTGTCGCTGGCGACGACATAGGCTTCGGGCTGGTAGTAGTCGTAATAACTGACGAAGTACTCGACAGCGTTGTGCGGGAAGAACTCCTTGAACTCGCCGTAGAGCTGCGCGGCCAAGGTCTTGTTCGGCGCGAGCACGATGGTCGGCTTCTGGATCTGCTGGACGACGTTGGCAATCGTGAAAGTCTTGCCCGATCCGGTCACGCCGAGCAGGGTCTGATGCGCCAACCCGTCGTTGAACCCGGCGACGAGCTTGCGGATCGCGTCGGGCTGGTCGCCGGACGGCGCGAACGGGGAAACGAGCTGGAAACGGTCTGCGGACATGGCAAGAATGTGCGGGCGACTCGGCAATGCGCAAGTCTAATGCAGCGCACCAGTGCGGCGGCGTCTTCGGCGCAAGCCTGCTGACAACCCTCGTCAGCTGTCGATGCGCGGCGCTGTCCCTGTTCTGCAACAACGCGCGGGCGAACGCCCGGCGCGGTGGCCGCCGGCCGGGTCCCGCGCCATACTCGCCGGCGTACCTCGACTCCCGGACCGCCGCCATGAAAGCACGCACCTCCTTCGGCCAGCACACTCTCGGTCGCGAGTACTTCGTCTCCGACGAAATCTGGCGCGCCGAACACGAGAAAATTTTCTTCCGCTCGTGGATGCTCGCCGGGCACGTCTCCCAGCTCGAACAGCCGGGCAGCTATTTCCTGTTCGAGCTCGAACGCGAAAGCGTCATCGTGCTGCGCGACCACGACGGCGAACTGCGTGCCTTCCACAATCATTGCCGCCATCGCGGCAGCAAACTGTGCCGCGAAGCGCAGGGCACGCTCGGCAAGGCGATCCAGTGCCCGTACCACGCCTGGACCTTCGGCCTCGACGGCGCCCTGCGCGGCGTGCCGACGATGAGCGAAGTGCCCGGCTTCGACCCAGCGAACTACCCGCTGCACAGCGCCGCGCTGAACAACTGGGAAGGCTTTCTCTTCGTCAACCTCTCGCCCAATCCGCCGCCGTTCGCGGAAGCGCTGCCCGGCCTCGCCGGCCGCTTCGAGCAGTGGCGCTCGGCCGAACTGCGCCCGGCCGGGCGCAGGGTCTACGAGGTCGAGGCGAACTGGAAACTGATCTTCCACAACTTCAGCGAGTGCTATCACTGCCCGCTCGCGCATCCGCACCTGAACAAGCTCACGCCGTTCCGCAATTCCGAGAACGATCTCGAAGAAGGCCCCGTGCTCGGTGGCCCGATGTGGATGAGCAACCGCGACGGCAGCATGAGCATGGGCGGCGAGCGCTGCGCCCCGGCTCTGCCCGGCATCACCGAGGCGCAGCGCGGAAAAGTATACTATTACAGCCTGTTCCCGAGCGGCTTCCTCTCGTTCCATCCGGACTACGTGATGATGCATCGCGCGCAACCGCTGTCAAAAGACACGACGCGGGTGACCTGCGAATGGCTGTTCCATCCCGATGCGATCGCGGCGCCCGGCTTCGATCCGCAGCCCGCGATCGAGTTCTGGGATCTGACCAACCGCCAGGATTGGGATCTCTGCTCGAACGCGCACCGCGGTGTCACCTCGCAGGCCTGGGAGCCGGGTCCGTACTCCGAACTCGAAAGCCAGCTCGCCGCATTCGACCGCCAGTACCGGCGTTCGCTCGGCGAAGAGGTCGTCCTGGCGCGACGCGCGGTCTGACTCAGGCGCACGGACGAAACGAATGCTTTGTCCGTCATTTCCGGCTCTCGACAACCGAAGAGCCTATCGGGCGTGAATCGCGTTTCTGCTTTTGTTGCGTGACGATAAAAACGCGAACTCGAAACGGCGTTCCCCTTTCCGAGTATCGCCAGCCGCCGCTGCCGCCCTGCGCGAATTAAGATAGGCCTCTTTTCGCTTCCCTGGGGAGAGGGACCATGAAACTGCACGCCAAGCTCACTCTGCTCACTGTTTTATTCGCGGCTCCCGCCCTCTTTGCCGCCGATGCGCCCATGGCAACGTCGTCGAATGCCACGACCGACATTGCCCTCGACCGCTTCGCCTGGCTCGCCGGCCGCTGGACATTCGACGAGAACGGCGCGATCACCGAAGAGATCTGGTCGACGCCCTCGGCCAACTTGATGGTCGGCATGAGCCGCACGCTCAAGGGCGGCAAGACGGTGAGTTTCGAATTCATGCGCCTGCAGAAACGCGAGGATGGCGTCTACTTCACCGCGCAACCGGGCGGCAAGCCGCCGGTCGATTTCCGTCTCGCGAGCATCGATGCGGCCGAAGCGGTCTTCGTCAATCCCGGCCATGCCGATCATCTGCAGCGCATCGTCTATCGCCGCAACGCCGACGGCTCGCTGACCGCGCGCATCGAAGGCAACGACAACGGCAAAACGTTCTCGAAGGACTTTCCCTATCGCCGGGCGCTGGCACAGCCGTAGAATCGGCGCTGCATGTCATCGCAGCCCGATCACCCCACTCCGCCGCTGGCGTCCGCACGCAACCTGACTGCGCACGCATTCGAGCGCGCGACCGGCGCCGAATTGAGCGCGGGCAACGACGTCGAACTGCTGATCGACGCGCAGGCGAACTTCGACCACTGGCTCGCGGCGATCCGCGCCGCGCGGCAGACGATCCTGCTCGAAAACTACATCGTCGCCGACGACAGCGTCGGCCGCGAATTCCGTGCCGCACTCGCCGAGCGCGCCGCGGCCGGCGTGCGCGTCGCCGTGATCCGCGACTGGCTCGGCTGTCTCGGCAATTCCAAGGCCGCGTTCTGGCAGCCGCTGCTCGACGCCGGCGGCGAAGTGCGCGCCTATAATCCGCCGCGCTTCGACAGTCCGCTCGGCTGGCTCGGCCGCGACCATCGCAAGCTGCTCGTGGTCGACGGCGCAATCGCCTTCGTCTCCGGCATCTGCGTCGCGCAGAAATGGCTCGGCGATCCGCCGCGCGGTATCGCGCCGTGGCGCGACACCGGCGTCGCCATCCGCGGGCCGGCCTGCGCCGACGTCGCGCGCGCCTTCGTCGACAACTGGGCGCAGATCGGCGCGCCGCTCGCGCTCGATATCGTCGAGCCCGCGCGCGCCGGCGACGTCGATCTGCGCGTCATCGCGACCACGCCGAATCGCGCCAGCCTCTACCGCACCGATCTCTTCGTCGCCTCGATGGCGCGCCGCACCCTGTGGTTGACCGATGCTTACTTCGTCGGCTTCGCCCCGTACGTGCAGGCGCTTTGCGCCGCCGCGCGCGACGGCGTCGACGTGCGCCTGCTCGTGCCCGGCACGAGCAATCTGAAACTCGTCGCGCGGCTTTCGCACGCGGGCTATCGGCCGCTGCTCGAAGCCGGGGTGAAGGTTTACGAATGGAACGGCTCGATGATCCACGCCAAGACCGCGGTCGCCGACGGGCGCTGGGCGCGGGTCGGATCGAGCAATCTCAACGTCGCGAGCTGGCTGACCAACTGCGAGATCGACGTCGCTGTCGAAAACGAAGGCTTCGCGCAGAAAATGGCCGCACAGTACGAGCAAGATCTGCTCAATGCGACCGAAGTCGTGCTCGACGAGCGCGCGCGTCCCTCGCGCACACGCCCGGCCGCACGCCGCACGCGCGGCGGCAGCGGCAGTTCGAGCCGCGCCGCGGCGGGCACGCTGCGCCTGGTCAACACCGTCGGCGCCGCGATCGGCGATCGGCGCGTGCTCGGCAGCGGCGAAGCGGCGTTGCTGCCGCCGATCGCCTTTGTCCTTATCGCGCTCGCCGTGATCGCGTCGATCTGGCCGCGCCTCGTTGCCTGGCCGCTCGCCGTGATCGCGCTCTGGGTCGGCGCGAGTCTGCTGTGGCGCTGGCGCAAATTGCGACGCAAACGCAGAGAGCGCTGAAGCGCACGAACTCCTAACTTCCGAAGTACTATTCTTCTCGCACCGGGAGAAGGCGCCGGCAGGCTGATGAGGGAAAATCCTCAGACGGTTGCCGTGCGGTGTCGAGTCGCTGCGCTCTCCCCTCATCCGCCCCTTCGGGGCACCTTCTTCCGCTGGGAGAAGGGAAGCCAAAGCCATCACTGTATGCCTGAGTTCACCGCCGATACCGCCGCGGAACGCGAAATCTTCTCCCCGAGCCAGCTCGTGCGCCTCGCGCGCGATCTGCTCGAAGACACGTTCCCGTTGATCTGGATCGAAGGCGAGATTTCCAATTTCTCGCGTCCGGCCTCGGGGCATCTGTATTTCAGCCTCAAGGACGCGCAGGCGCAGATCCGCTGCGCCATGTTCAAGAACCGCGCGATGCTGCTGCGCTTCCGCCCGGCCGACGGCACGCGCGTACTGGCGCGCGTACGCGTGAGCCTGTACGAAGCGCGCGGCGAATTCCAGCTGATCGTCGAGCATCTCGAAGAGGCCGGCGAAGGCGCCCTGCTGCGCGCGTTCGAGCAGCTCAAGGCGCGGCTTGCCGCAGAAGGCCTGTTCGATGCGGCGAAGAAACGTCCGCTGCCGAAACTGCCGCGCCGCATCGGCGTCGTCACCTCGGCCACCGGCGCGGCGATACGCGATGTCTTGAGCGTCCTTGCGCGCCGCTTTCCGCTCGCCGAAGTCGACGTGATACCGGTGCCGGTGCAGGGCAAGGAAGCACCGCCGGCGATCGTCAAGGCGCTGCAGGCCGCGTCGGCTGGGCAGCGCCACGACGTGCTCCTGCTCACGCGCGGCGGCGGCTCGCTCGAAGACCTGTGGGCGTTCAATGACGAGGCGGTCGCGCGCGCGATCCGCGCCAGCGCGATCCCCGTGGTCAGCGCGATCGGCCACGAAGTCGATTTCACCATCGCCGATTTCGCCGCCGACCTGCGTGCGCCGACACCGTCCGCCGCCGCGGAAATTCTCGTGCCGGACGGCGGCGCGATCCGCCGTACCCTGCAGCGCGAGGAGGCGCGGCTCGAAGCGCTGATCCTGCGCCGCCTGCAGAATGCCGCGCAACGTATCGACCATGCCTGGGCGCGGCTGCGCGCGCAGCATCCGCGCGCGCGACTGCAGCGCGGCGGCGAGCGGCTTGCGCATCTGCATGCACGCCTGCAGGCACAACATCCGCTGATCCGGCTGGCGCAGCGCAGCGAGCGCCTCGCCGCGCTGCAGCGCCGTCTTGCCGTGGCGCTCGAACGCAGACTCGATTCGCGCAAGCAGCATCTCGCCGAACTCGCGCGCGCGCTCAACGCGGTCAGCCCGCTCGCGACCTTGCAGCGCGGCTACGCCATCCTGCTCGACCGCGACGACGGCCACGTGCTGCGCTCGGCCGCGCAAGTGCACGCGGCGCCGCATCTGATCGCGCGCCTCGCCGACGGCGACGTGCCACTACGCCGCGAAGCCGCGCCGCGCAAACGCAAAACGGATGCGAGCAGCGGCTGAGTGTGCTGACGAATATCTCACTCGTACGGTGCCGAGATACATCGCGCCCAATAGATTGAGACGATATGAGCGGGCAACGGAGATTGCCCAGCGCGGCATGCGAACACCATGTGCCGTCGCCGACATCGCGGAACTTGGCCGCTTAGTACGTCGCTGTCATCGGCCGGTTCGCCACCGCAACGCGAACGAAGCCCAACCGAGCCACACGAGAATCAGCGCGATGACAGCCTTCTGCGCCAGCCCGCGCGGCAGCGAGTGCACCAGCGAATAAATCCACAAGGCCGCGAACGCCGCGGCGGCGAGCGCGAAGGCAAACGCGAAACTGCCGCGCCAGCGCGGATCGAAGCGCAGCCAGAACGACTGCAGCAGCATCGCCACGGTCACGCAGAGAAAGGTCGTCATCGCGGAGAGGCGATGCACGACTTCCCACACGTCTGCGTCGCCGTACAGTTTTGCCGGCTCGCTCAACGCGGTCAGCGCGAGTCCGAGACCGGCGACGACGAACAGCAGCATCGGCACGATGCTGCGCGCAGGCATGGCGAGCGCAAAACGGAAACCCAGGCCGAGCGCGATCAGGCCCGCGGACAAGGCGAGATAGGCCGCGATCACCGCCGTGCCGAACGGGCCGCTCAAGTAGTAGCTCAGCGGCGCAGCGATCCAATCCAGATCGCTGCGCAGGAACTGCGCCGCGCCGCAGACGAGGACAAAAACCGCCACGCTACAGCCGGCTAACAAGGCGCAACCGCGGGCATGTCGTTCTGGGCGCGAGATATTCATCGGCGCAACGATACCCGGTGCGTCGCCGCAGGACAAAGCTCCGCGTTTATTGCACACTCGGCCGGGTCCGCATCCGTTCCCGGTGAACCTATGATCCGCCGCTGCCTGTCCGTCGTTCCGGCTCTTGCCGCCCTGTTTTTCTGCCTGTCTGCGCATGCCGATACGTGGCCTGCGCCGGTCGAAGGCGACTATGTGATCAAGGACTTTCGTTTCGCCAGCGGCGAAACCCTGCCCGAGCTGCGCCTGCACTACCGCACGCTCGGCAATATCCACAAGGACAAAAGTGGCAAAGTGGACAATGCGGTGTTGATCATGCACGGCACCGGCGGCGCCGGCACGCAGTTCGTCAACGAACGCTTCGCCGGCCAGTTGTTCGGCCCCGGCCAGCCGCTCGATGCGGCGAAATACTTCATCGTGCTGCCCGACGGCATCGGCCACGGCAAGTCGAGCAAACCGAGCGACGGCCTGCGTATGAAGTTTCCACGCTACGACTACGACGACATGGTGAAGGCTGACTATCGGCTGTTGACCGAGAAGCTCAAGGTCAATCATCTGCGCCTGGTCATGGGCACGTCGATGGGCGGCATGCACACCTGGGTTTGGGGCGAGACTTATCCCGATTTTATGGACGCGCTGATGCCGCTCGCTTCGCTGCCCGTCGAGATCGCCGGGCGCAACCGCATGTTCCGGCGCATGTTCATGGACGCGATCCGCAACGATCCGGAATGGAACAACGGCGACTACACGAAGCAGCCGCGCGGCCTGGCCGACGCGCTGCACATCCTGATGATCATGGGCTCGGTGCCGCTGCAATGGCAGAAGGAGTATCCGACTCGCGACGCGGCCGACAAATACCTCGAAGACCGCATCGCCGCCTTGATGAAGGAAGACGACGCCAACGACTGCCTCTATCAGGTGGATTCCTCGCGCAACTACAACCCGCAGCCGCGGCTGGCCGCGATCAAGGTGCCGCTGCTCGCGGTCAACTCTGCCGACGACCAGATCAATCCACCCGAACTCGGCATCCTCGAACGCGAAATCAAGAACGTGGCAAACGGCAGCGCCGTCGTCCTGCCGATTAGCGATGCCACGCGCGGGCACAGTTCGCATACCTGGGCCGTGCTGTGGAAAAACTATCTAGTCGACTTGCTGCAAAAGAGCGAAGGCGCCGCACAACGTTCGCGCTCAAATAGCAAATAGCAAAAAAGTTGCTTTCACATCACTTCCCCTCGGGTAACCATCTACCGTTCGCCCTTCGATACCTCAAGGCGAACGGTTTTTATCTTCTCGTATCGCTACAATTCTTTTGTTGCGCTTTCTTCGTTGCGCAACGCGCGGTTAGAGCAGCTTCTGCAAATCAACACCAATGCGCAGCAGCAGACTCTCTCCTGCGAGCACTGCAAGCAGACTCAAGCCGAACATCGGCAACGCCAGGCCGATCACCGCGATCACAGCGAACAATACCCACGACAGTTTCGCCGCATGCGGCAACGACTGCGGCGCACCGAGCCTGCCCGGCGGGCGGCGGCGCCACCAGAGCACCAGCGCACTCGATGAAATCAGAATCAAACCGAGCGCGGTGAACACGCCGAGCGCCTGGTTGAACCAGCCGAACAACTGGCCTTCGTGTGCGCTGATGCCGACGCCGATCACGCGGTCGAAGAGAGCGCCGTCAGCCCAGCCGCGCCGGCGCAGCACCTCGCCGCTGGCCGGGTCGAGTTCGACGCGGACGCGCTCGGTGCGGTTCTGCGATTCCGAGCGCGCGGTCCATGCCGGTGCAGAGCGCGACGGCGGCGCAATCAACACCGGCGGTGCGAGCGCCAAGGCGGCGACCGGTTCGACGAGGCGATCGAGCGCCGCATAGTCTGGTGCCGGCATCTCCTCGCTCTGCGCCATCGCTGCGTGGCCGTGATGCGCGGGTGGCGCGGCATTTTCGGCACGCCGCTGCACGAGCGCATCGCTGCTGCCGGTGGTCCAATCCTGCGGTGCGTTCAGTGCGCTGATCGCATTATGGGCGCTACGCAACAGGCTGCCCCAGGATTTCGTCCACGGCAGGCCCGAGAACAGCAGGAACAGGGCGAAGAACGAGATCCAGAAGCCTGTGACGCCGTGCAGATCGCGCCAGAACACGCGGCCACCGCGATGCAGGCGCGGGTAGAGCACGCCCGCCGCGCCCGCTGCATTGCGCGGCCACCAAAGATAGAGGCCGGTCAGCAACATCACGATCGCCCACGAGGCGGCCAGTTCGACCAGATTCGAGCCGCGGTCGCCGAGCATCAGCTCGCCATGCAGACGCGAAATGAGCGGCATCAGGCGCGCGTCCTCGTCGATCACCTGCAGCACGGCGCAGGTCTGCGGATGCACGTAGACTCGCGTCAGCACGGCGCCGCGACCGACAAGAATGCGCACCGCGGCGCCCGGCGCGGGCGGCAGTTGATAGGCGTTGAGCCGACCGCCCGGCACGGCGGCCAGCGCAGCGGTAACCTGGACTTGCGGCGCAGCGAGCGGGCCGTCGATCTGCAGATGATCGTAAAGCCGGTCCAGCCACGCCTCGACCTGCGGTTTGAACAAGTAGATCGCGCCGGTGCAAGCGAGCCAAAGCACGAACGGGATGCAGAACAGGCCCGCATAAAAATGCCAGCGCCAGACGGTGCGATAGTCGGGCCAGCCGAGCAAGAACCGACGCGCCGTCGCCGTGTTCACGATATGCCGCTCGAGATCGAGAGGGTTCGCATCCTAGAACTTCAGCTTGACGTCCGCGACGTAGGTCCGCTGCGGGAACGGATGGAACAGGAAATATTTTTCGTTGTTGAGATTGTCCACACCGAGCGCGAGGCTCAGGTGATCGTCCACGCGATAAAGCACGCGCGCGTCGAAGACGAGGAATTTGTCGAACGCGCCGTAGACGTTCGCCGTGTTGTCGGTGTTGTCGAGAGTCGAATACTGCTTGCCGCTGTAGCGCCCGGCGAGGGTGAAGTTCCAATGCGTGTCGGGACGGTAAGTGGCGACCGCGCTCGCGCGCCAGCGCGGCACGTTCGGCGCGTGCTTGCCGACCGAGGTCGTGCCGGCCGTGCTGACGAAACCGGGATTGGAGAGGATCGTCGAGTCGACGAAGGTCAGGCTGCCGGAAAGATCGAGTCCTTCGATCAGCGCGTCGCGGCGCTCGGCGACAACTTCGACGCCGCGGTTGCGTACCTTGTCGACGTTCTGTACGAAGCTGACCGGCACGGCGACGCCGGGCAGGGTCGCGGTCTGCGCGATCAGCGCGCTGTGCGCGTCTTCCTGGAACAGCGACACGCGCAGACTGCCCGTGTCGAAGACGCGTTCGGCGGCAAGCTCGCCGCTGAGCACGCGCTCGGGGCGCAGGTTCGGGTTCGGATTGACGAAGGTCGTGCCGGTCGAGACGATCTGGTACAGCTCGGCGACGGTCGGGAAACGCACTGCTTTGGCCAGCGATGCGGTCAGGCGCCAGCGCTCGGATACGCGCCAGTTCAGGCTCGCTTTCGGCGACCAGGCCGAAGCCGAACTCGTCGGCTGCTGCACGCCGACGCCGCCGCTGAAATTGAAACCGTCGCTCGCACGCCAGTGCTCATAGCGCAGGCCGAGCGTGGCCAGCCAGTCGCTTGCGAACTTCCAGTCGTCCTGCAGCCACAGCGCCTGCGTGCGCGTCTTGCCGTTGCCCGCGCTGAACAGGCTCGTCGCGCTGCCGGCGTTCTGCCACTGGCTCGTGTTCCAGGTCGGATTCTTCAGCGTGTATTCGTCGGCGTGCACGCCGAAAGCGATTTCCTGCTCGGCGCCGCGCGGCCGCCAGATCGCCTTCGCGTCAGCCGTCGCCCAGTTCGTGCCGCCGAGATCGGCAAGCCGTCCGTTCGCGCTGAACTGCGTGCCGGCGCCGACGCCGGCCGGCGAGCGCTGCCGGTCGCGCAGATAATCGTAGTAGGTGACCGCGGCGTCGAAGTCCCAAACGCCGCCGCTGTCGCTCGCGAGGGACAGCGCCTGCATCAGATGTTCTTCGGCGAGCTGATAGTTGCCGCTCGCGAAGCCCGCTGTTTTTGCATAGGTCGGGGCGCCGCTCGCGTCGCTCAGATAGCTCTGCACGCGCGAGGTCGTCGCGTTGTTGAAATAGCCGAGGAGATAAGTCGCGTGCAGATGTTCGGCAAAGTCGTAGCCGAGCTTGACGCTCGCGTTCTGCATCAAGGTGTGCAACACGCCGCTCGCGCCGAGCACGTTCGCCGGCTGGCCGAGCTTGTTGTTCGCCGGGATCGTGCCGCTGGTGCCGGTGGGCACACCGGTGGAGGTGACGAAGGAAAGCGGCTGGCTGAAACTGTTCTGCACGTTCGCGCCGACGAACCAGGAGAACGCGCCGCTACGGCCGCCGAACGTTGCGCCGGTCTGGCTGGTCGGATAATCCGCGTGAGTGCCGTAGAGGTCGAACGACTGCGAAGCGAAGGTCTGCTCGAACGTCGTCTCGGGCTTGTCCGGCGTGCGCGTGCGGATCGTCAACACGCCGCCGATCGCATTGCCGGAATACGCCGCCGAGTACGGGCCGTACAACATCGTCACGCTGCCGATCTGCTCGGGCGAGATCACGCCCCAGCGCGGCGCGCCGAGCGTGTTGTTGTTCGCGATCAGGGCCGAGATCGGAATGTCGTCGATGTAGACCAGCGAACGCGCGCTCGAACCGACGCCCCAGTTGCGCGTCGCGAGCACGGGCTGGGTGTCGCCGTAGTTGCGCTTGCGCACGAACAGACTCGGCAGATACTTGACCGCATCCTCGACGTCGACCGCGTTGATCTTCGTTTCGATGTCTTCGGCTTCGATCGTGGCCGCCGTCGCCGGAAACGCCGGCTTAGACTGTTTCTCGCTGTGCGCGCTGACGTTGACGCTCGGCAGCGTCTCCTTGACCGTATCGTCGTCCGCGTCCGCGCGCGCAGCAAAGCCCGCGGCGAAACACGCAGCACCCCACAGCGCCGCAGCGCGACTTAGGCTCATCCGAACTCCCGTACCGTATCCCGTACGGCGAGCGGCACCGTCGCGGTTTTGCGACTCGGGCCGTGGCCGTCCATCTTGATTCCGGGATTATGCGGAAAGGTTCTGCGCGGCGCGCGCGGCGAGATGTCGCGGCCGAGCCAAAATGTGCGCGAATGCGCCTTTCAGGCCTTATTCGGCATGCTTCGGCCCGGTTTGCGCGGTCATTCCGGCCGCGTTATTCGTCCACGGCCGGATCGAGACCGGGGAACAACACCTCGGTATAGCCGAACTTGGAAAAGTCGGTGATGCGCGATGGATACAGGCGCCCAATCAGGTGATCGCACTCATGCTGCACGACGCGCGCATGGAAGCCTTCCGCTTCGCGGTCGATCTTCTCACCGTTCGGGGCGAAGCCGGTATAGCGGATCAGGGAGAACCGCTCGACTGCGCCGCGCAGGCCGGGCACCGACAGGCAGCCTTCCCAACCTTCCTCTTTGTCCTGCGACAGCGGCGTGATCTCGGGATTGAGCAGGATCGTGCGCGGCACCGGTGGCGCGTCGGGATAGCGCTCGCTGCGCTCGAAACCGAAGATGACGAGTTGCAGGTCGACGCCGATCTGTGGTGCGGCGAGGCCGACGCCGCCGGCATGCGCCATCGTCTCGAACATGTCGGCGATCAGCGCGTGCAGCTCGGGCGTGTCGAACGTTTCGACCGGCTTGGCGATGCGCAGCAGGCGCGGATCGCCCATCTTGAGAATGTCGTGGATCATGGCTTCATTCCATGTTCGCGTGTCCCGCTGCCGTTTGCCGGCGGGACGGATGCTGCGATCCTAACCCCGGCCGCATTCATTTCGCGTTACAGCAGTCATGGCCGCCGCCGCATTCCATCTACAAAGCCGGCACGACGCGCCCGCCGCGTCTGCCGCCAGCGCACGATTTCGCGTACCCTGCGCGGCGATGGGGACCGAGAAGACCGACGAGGAATTGATGCTCGCCTACGCGCACGGCGACACGCCCGCGTTCGACGAACTCTATCGGCGCGCGCGCGGCATGCTCTATCGCTTTATCTTGCGCAGCGTGCCCGAGCGCGCGGTTGCCGACGAGTTGTTCCAGGAAACCTGGAGCCGCGCGATCCACGCGCGCACGCGCTACCGCATCGAAGCGAAGTTCAGCACCTGGCTGCTGCAAATCGCACACAACCTGGTCATCGACCATTTCCGCCGCACGCGCCCGCAGGCCGACGCACAGGAAACCGAGCACGTGCTCGGCCTGCTCGATGTGCCGGATCACGAGCGGCCGGAAGAAGTCCTCAGCGAATTCGAGCGGCGCCGGCGCCTGCAGCTTGCGCTCGCAGAACTGCCCGACGATCAGCGCGTCGCCTTCCTGCTGCGCATGGAATCGGGCCTCGGTCTCGAAGAAATCGCCCGCGTCACCGGCGCAGGCCACGAGACGGTCAAGTCGCGCCTGCGCTACGCCTTCGCCAAAATACGCGAGAGGTTGGCCGAATGAGCGATCCGAAAAAATCCGCGGAAGAAAATTTCGAGCGCGAGTTCGACGCATTCCTGCGCGAAGAAAACTCGCGCTTGGCCGAACTCTATCGCAAGCTGCCGCATCCCGAGCCGGACGCGGCGCTCGACACGCGCGTGCGCGACGCGGCACGGCGCGCGCTGCGCGAGGAAGAAACGGCGACACCGACACGCGTCCCTTCACGCAAGCCGCGCTGGCTGCCCGCGCTCGGCATCGCCGCCACGCTTGTCGTTGCCGCGGGCATCGGCTGGCGGCTAGCGCCGCACGACTCGCAGTCGCGCACCGCGACGACGGCGGCAGACGTCGCATCACCGGCCACAGCGCCGGAACGCAACGTCAAAACCGCAGCGAATCCGGCGTCCGCACCGGCTGCGGACTCGATCTCCGCATCGCCACCCGCACCTGAGTTTGCAAAGCAATCGGCCCCGGCGCCGGGAAGCAATAGCGCCGATGCCCTACGCCCTCAGCCCGAGCAGGCGCGCGCGGACAAACCGGCGCAGCCGGCGCCGGCAAAGGCCGAGACTCGTGTCGCCGCGAAGGCCGCTGCGCCGCAAACGCCGCCCGCACTGGCCGCACAGGCCGCAAAAGAGCCGGCCGCGTTTCCGCGCCGCGCCACCGGGCTCGAGGCGGAAAAGATGATTGCCGCCAAGCCGTCCCCGCCCGCCGTGGCTGCGTATGCGGCGCCCGCGCAGACCGAGCAAGAATCGGCGCGCACCGCGGCGAACGATATGCCATTGGCCGCTCCTGCACCGCCGCCTCCTCCACCGCCGCCGCCGGCTTCTCCGGCCGCGCCCGCAGCCGCCGTGACCGAACAGAACGCTGAGGCCAGGCAAGGATTTTCCGTTGCCGGCACAGCCCAGAGTGCGTCGTCCGCGATCAGCCCCGATCCCGCCAATCCCACGCGTTACCACTGGGATGCTACGGGCTACGTTCCGTCGTCCGCACCGGCGCGCAGCGGCGTCTACCCGCCCGATCGGCCGCCGCTGGCGACCTGGATCGAAATCGTCCGCGCGATGCTGCGCGACGGCCACCGCGACGCGGCGAAGCAGGCACTTGCCGACTTGCGCCGGCAGCACCCCGACTACCGCATTCCCGCGGACTTGCGCGGCCTCGAATGAGCGCTGCGCTCTTCGTCCTTGCCGCACCGGCGACGCTGCGGCAGGACATCCGAAAAAGTATATTTGTAGCGAATGCCGCAGAAGTCACTTCTGTCGACGCGGCCCTGGCCTTCGTCGCCTCGGTTTCCGACCGCACCGCGACGCATAACTGTTGGGCCTACCGTGTCGGCCAGCAGTATCGTTTCAGCGACGACGGCGAGCCCGGCGGCACCGCCGGCAAGCCGATCCTGCAGGCGATCGACGGGCAGCGCATGGACTGCACCGCCGTCGTCGTCACGCGCTGGTACGGCGGCATCAAGCTCGGCGCCGGCGGCCTTGCGCGCGCCTACGGCGGCTGCGCGGCGGAGTGCCTGCGCCTCGCCGCGAAGAACGAGCGGATCGCGCTGTGCGCCGTCGAATTCTTTCTGCCGTTTGCCGCCCTGCCGCTGCTGCGCGCGCGGCTTGCCGAATTTTCCGCGGCGATCGCCGACGAGCGCTTCGACGCCGACGGCGCCGCGCTACGCCTCGATCTGCCCGCCGCGCGCGTCGACGCCCTGCGCATCTGGGTCACCGATGCGACACGCGGCCGCAGCACGCTCAAACGCCTGGATTGAATTCGCGCTTCGGGGCACCATCCCAACAAGGCCCTCCCGATCCAAGGCTCCATCGCTTGCCAACCGCCGCCGAATCCGAATCCACGCCGCGCAACCGCTTTTCCGCACTGCCGCTGCTGTGGCCCTATCTCGCGCGCTATCGCGGCCTGCTGATCAGCTGGCTGGCTTTCCTTGCGCTGTCCTCGATCGCGACACTGGCGCTGCCGGTCGCGGTGCGCATCATGATCGATCACGGCTTCGCCCACGCGAACGCGGCGATGATCGATTCGAGCTTTCTCGGCCTGCTCGGTGTGGCCGTCGTGCTCGCGCTCGCCACGGCCGCGCGCTACTTCTGCATCACCCTGCTCGGCGAACGCACAGTCGCCGATCTGCGCAAGCGGCTGTATGCGCATCTGCTCACGCTCGACCAGCCGTTTTTCGAGCGCACGCGCGTCGGCGAGCTGACCTCGCGCCTGTCCGCCGATACCGAGCTCGTGCAGACCGTCGTGACCTCCTCGGTTTCGGTGGCCTTGCGCAGCATGGTCACGGCGCTCGGCGGTACGGCGATGCTGGTCGCGACGAGCCCGCGCCTCGCCGGCTATGCCGCGCTGGTCATTCCGCTCGTGATCGCACCGATCGTGCTGATGGGACGACGCCAGCAGAAACTGGCACGCGCCAATCAGGACCGCATTGCCGACGCCTCGGCAATCGCCAACGAAACGCTCAACGCGACCTACGCCGTGCAGGCTTACGCGCGCGAGCCGTACGAGATCGCGCGCTACGACGAGGCGATCGCACGCGCGATCGCGACGGCGAAGAAGCGCATCGGCCAGCGCGCGCTGCTGACCGCGCTCGTGATCCTGCTGATCTTCGGTGCGATCACCCTCGTGCTCTGGAGCGGCGCGCGCAGCGTGATGGACGGCCGTCTCGACGTCGGCGTGCTGAGCCAGTTCGTGTTCTACGCGGTGATCGCGGCCGGTTCGATCGGCGGCCTGACCGAAGTATGGAGCGAGATCGCCCGCGCTTCGGGCGCGATGGAGCGCATCGGCGAACTGCTTGCCGCCGAGCCGTCGATCCGCACAGCGGACGCGCCGACCGCACTCGCCAAACCCCTGCGTGGCGAGATCCGCTTCGAGCAGGTCGAGTTTCGCTACCCTTCGCGCCCTGAAGCGCCGACCCTGCACGACTTCACCCTCACGGTGAAACCGGGCGAGACAGTCGCCCTGGTCGGTCCGTCTGGCGCGGGTAAGAGCACGGTGTTCCATCTGCTGCTGCGCTTCTACGACGCGCAGCGCGGCACGATCCGCATCGACGGCGTCGATCTCAAGCAGCTTGCGCTGCCGGAGCTGCGCGGGGCGATCGCGCTCGTGCCGCAGGACACGGTGATCTTCGGTGCAAGCGCACGCGACAACATCCGCTTCGGTCATGTCGATGCGAGTGAGGACGCAGTGATCGCCGCAGCCAGAACGGCCGAAGCGCACGACTTCATCGCCGCGCAGCCCGAAGGCTACGACACCTACCTCGGCGAACGCGGCGTGCGTCTTTCGGGCGGCCAGCAGCAGCGCATCGCGATCGCCCGTGCGTTGCTCAAGGACGCGCCGATTCTGCTGCTCGACGAGGCCACGAGCAATCTCGATGCGCAGTCGGAGAACCAGATCCAGCAGGGCTTCGAGCGCCTTATGCACGGCCGCACGACCTTGATCATCGCGCACCGCCTCGCCACCGTGCTCAAAGCCGACCGCATCGTCGTCATGGACGCCGGCCGCATCGTTGCGCAGGGCACGCACGCGGAACTGCTGCGCGCCGGCGGCCTCTACGGCGAACTCGCGCGGCTGCAATTCGCCGCCTGATCTGCGCGCGGCTTCGGCACGATCGCCGCGCCGCGCTCTGCCTCAGCGCGCGCCGCCGTTCAACTCGGCCTGGTGTTTCTCGACCCAGCGGTCGAGCGAAGTCAGCGTCCTGCTGAGCGAACGGCCGAGCGGCGTCAGACCGTACTCGACCCACGGCGGCACGGTCTTGTGATCGATGCGCAGCACGAGGCCGGCGCGCTCCAGGTCGCGCAAGGTCTGCGTGAGCATTTTCTGCGAGACGCCGCCGATGCGACGCATCAGCTCGTTGTTGCGCATGCGCTTCTTCTCCGCGAGCGCCGGCAGGATCAGCAAGGTCCACTTGCTCGCGATCAGTTCGAGCGCAACCCGCGACGGGCAGGCGGCGACGTACACATCGGCGGAAGTTTTCATAGTTACCAAAAGGTGCGTACTTGTTGAGAGGAAAGCGTATCGCTATGTTCGTTGCAACTCAAACAAGGAGTCGCAACATGGCCTGGTTGTTATTGCTCGCCGCCGGCGCGGTCGAGATCGTGATGGCGATCGCGTTGAAGTACGCGGAAGGATGGACGCGCCCGGTGCCCAGCGTCATCGGCGTCGGCGCGGCGCTGCTCAGTATTTTCCTGCTCACCCACGCAGTGCGCTATCTGCCGGCCGGCACGGCCTACGTGATCTGGACCGGCATCGGCGCAATCGGCACGGCGCTGGCCGGCGTCGTGCTGTTCGGCGAGAGCGCATCGCCGCTACGCCTCGTCTGCATCGGCGTGATCGTCGCCGGCGTGATGGGCCTCAAGTTCGCCGACGCCTGAGGAGACCGCATCATGAGCCGCCTGCTTTACATCGAAGCCTCGCCGAACAAAGCCGCGTCGAACTCGATCGCGGTCGCCCGCGCCTTCCTCGAACGCTATCGGCAAACACATCCTCAGGACGAGATCGACACCATCGATGTCTGGAACATCGATCTGCCGCCGTTCGACGCTGACATGATCGGCGCGAAATTCGCCGTGCTGCGCACGACCGAGGCGACGGACGCGCAACGCGCGCGCTGGGCCGAGGCGACGGCGGTCGCGCGCCGCTTCAATGCCGCAGACAAATACCTGATCGCTACGCCGATGTGGAACTACAGCCTGCCGTACCGCCTGAAGCACTACATCGACGTGGCCACGCTGGCCGGAGAGAACTGGTTCTGGACGCGTGCGGAAGGCTACGTCGGCCTGCTCAAGAACAGAAAAGCGGCGCTGATCTGCACGAGCGCAAACGAACATGCCGCACCGGCGCCCGGCACCGACGGCGACGACTACCAGAAAGGCCTGCTGCGCCGCTGGCTGCGCCTGATCGGCATCGACGACGTGGCCGAGATCACGTTGGCGCCGACGCTGACCGATGCCGACAGCCTCGCCGCGTCGCGCCAGCGCGCGCAGGACCAAGCGCGCGAACTCGCTGCAATCTTTTGAATCTTTGCTTGCCCACCTGGAGAACGAACATGTCATGCCGCGCCCGTTCGATCGTGCTTTCGCTATCGCTGTGGAGTGCGCTGCTGTCGATGCCGCCGATTGCAGCGCTCGCGGCGGCACCATCATCGACGGTTTCAGCCACTGCAGCGAAGCGCAACGAGCAGATCGGCCGTCGCTATTTCGGGGAAGTATGGAATCGCGGCAACGTCGACGCGCTCGAAGAACTACTGACAGCGGATTACATCAATCACACGCCGAGCACACCGAATCCGCCGCCGGGACCGGCTGGACTCAAGCCGATTGTCATCGCGATACGCCAGGCGTTTCCCGACCTGCACTTCGTCATCGAAGATGTCGTCGCGACGAATGATGCAGTCGTCATGCGCGTGACGATGACCGGCACGCAGAAAGGCGACTTCTTCGGCATCGCGCCGACCGGCCGGCGTGTGTCGGTGAATCAGATCAATATCGAACGCATCCGCGACGGACGCATTGCCGAACACTGGCGCGTCACCGACGAGCTGGCGCTGATGCGCCAGCTCGGAGTCGTGTCGCCGTAGTTCCTCAGGCGAACGGATCGCGCAGGACGATGGTGTCCTCGCGGTCCGCGCCGGTCGCGACGAGGGCGAGATGGCAGCCCGACAATTCCTCGACCGCGCGCAGATAGGCACGCGCCGCGGCGGGCAGCTTGTTCCAATCGCGCACGCCGCTAGTCGGCTCGTCCCAGCCGGGGAATTCGAGATACACGGGCTTGCACTCGTCCCAGCCGTCGGCATCGAGCGGCGCCAGCTCGCGGCGCTTGCCGCGGTATTCGTAGGCGATGCAGACCTTGACGCTCGGCAGGCCGTCGAGCACGTCGAGCTTGGTGATCGCGAGGCCGTTGATCGCATTGATCTGGGTTGCACGCTTGAGCGCGACGAGGTCGATCCAGCCGCAGCGGCGTGGACGCCCGGTGCTCGCGCCGAACTCGTTGCCGACCTTGCGCAGACGCTCGCCCATCTCGTCGTTGAGCTCGGTCGGGAAAGGGCCGCCGCCGACGCGCGTCGCGTAGGCCTTGCAGATGCCGAGCACGTAGTCGATGTCGCACGCGCCGACGCCGGTGCCGGCGAGCGCGCCGCCGACCGTCGTATTCGACGAGGTCACGTACGGATAAGTGCCGTGATCGATGTCGAGCAGCGCACCCTGCGCGCCTTCGTACATGATGTGCTCGCCGCGGCGGCGCGCATCGTAGAGCAGGGTCGCAACGTCGTCGATCATCGGCTTGAGGTACTCGCCGAACGCCAGCGCGTCGTCAAGTACCTTCTGGTAATCGACTGCTTCGGCCTTGAGCCACTGAGTCAAAATGAAGTTGTGATATTCGACCGCGGCGCGCAGCTTTTCCGGCAGCTCCGATGGATACATCAGGTCGGCAACGCGCACGCTGCGGCGCGCGACCTTGTCCTCGTAGGCCGGGCCGATGCCGCGACCGGTCGTGCCGATCGCCGACTTGCCGGCCGCCTTCTCGCGCGCCTGATCGACGGCGATGTGGTACGGCATGATCAGCGGCGTGGCCGGGCTGATCTTCAGGCGCGAACGCACCTCGACGCCGTTCGCCTCGAGCTCGTCGATCTCGGTCTTCAGCGCCTGCGGCGACAGTACGACGCCGTTGCCGATCAGGCACAGCGTGCCTTCGCGCAGGATGCCCGACGGAATCAGGTGCAGCACCGTCTTCTTGCCCTTGATCACGAGCGTATGGCCGGCGTTATGGCCGCCCTGGAAGCGCGCGACCGCGCTGACGCGCTCGGTCAGCAGATCGACGATCTTGCCTTTGCCTTCGTCGCCCCATTGTGCGCCGAGAATTACGACAGACTTGCCCATTTGCAGTTCCTATTTGGATTTTTGATTCGTTAGAGGCGACGTCGGTGACTAGGTTCGCGATCCATCGCTCACCAAGTCACCCGGCCTACGGCATCCTGCCTCCGGCGTTCGCCGGCGCGGAATGCGCTTCAACGCATTCCGCGAAATCCCGGCTCACCCCCATTGCGCACCGAGAATTACGACTGACTTGCCCATTTGCAGTTCCTATTTGGATTTTTGATTCAACCAACGCGACATCGGTGACTAGTTCGCAATCCCACATGCTTGCCGTCGGCGGTGATGAACGGATCGGCGTCGTTGTACTGACCGGAGGCGAACGAGGCGAGCTTGGGTTCGGTCCAGTGCCCGTCGCGCCAGGTCGATACGAAGATCGTCCAGAAATCGAAGCCGGGCGCGTTCTTCACGAAATAGGCTTCTTTGCCGTCCGGCGTGAATGCGATGTGCGACTCGTGATCGCCGGCGGAGATGACGCCGGCGCCGAAGATCGTCGGCTCGCGCAGCGGACCCGGCGCGGCATAGGGCGGCGCCGGGGTTGCAGCGTACCCACCGCTCAGGCACGCGGCCAGCAGAATCGCAGCAAGCGATGGGTATGTGGTGCGCATCAAGACCCCGCGGTAAGCAGACCGGTGCTTACTTGCCCTCGCCCTTCGACTCGCCGAAGTACTTCATGAACTCGGACTTCGGATCGAGCACGATCACGTCGCCCCCGCCGAACGCACTCCGGTAGGCATCGAGCGAACGATACAGCGCATAGAAGTCGGGATTCTTACCGTAGGCGCCGGCGTAGACTTCGGTTGCCTTGGCGTCGCCTTCGCCGCGCTTGGACTGCGCGTCGCGCTCGGCTTCGGCCTTGATGATCTGCACCTGGCGGTCGGCATCGGCCTTGATCTTCGCCGCCTGCTCGTCGCCGGTAAAACGCAGATCGTTGGCCAGGCGCGTGCGCTCCGAACTCATGCGCTTGTACACCGAGGCGAGCACTTCGTCGGGGAATTCGATGCGCTTGATGCGCACGTCGACGACGTGGATGCCGAGGCCCACCGCGGCCTTGTTCGCCTGGTCGCGCACGCGTTCGGTAATGTCCGAGCGCGCGCTCGCGATCAGGTCCGACAGCGTGTGCGAGTTGAACTCGAAGCGCAGCGGGTCCTTGATGATCGGGGTCAACCGGCTGTTCGCCTGGCTCTGGTACGAGTCAGGGCCGAACGAGCGGTAGTACAGCGCCGGATTCTCGATCTCCCATTTCACGTAGAAATCCACGTTGACCGGGTTCTTGCCCGAATCGAAGTAGCGCTCGGGCTTGGCTTCGAGATTGAGCATGCGCCGGTCGAAGCGCACGACGTTCTGGATCAGCGGAATTTTGAAATGCAGGCCGGGACCGTAGTCCGGGCTGCCGGTCTTGCCGCCGTCGCCCTGGATGCGGCCGAACTGGGTGACGAGCGCGCTCTCGCCTTCCTTGACCACGAAAGCGGAACTGGTCCCGAGCGCGACGAGAATCAGGGCGAAAATCGGAGCGAAGAATTTCATTGCGCACCTCCGGTCGCGACGGCCGCAGCCGCAGCGGCATCCGCCTTCATCTTGTCGAGCGGCAGATAAAGAATGCTCTTGCCGTTGCTCGAATCGATCACTTTCTGACTACGTCCGAGCACTTGCTGCATCGTCTCCAGGTACAGGCGCTTGCGCGTCACTTCGGGCGCGGCGCGATACTGTCCCTCGATCAGGCTGAAGCGCTGTGCGTCACCCGTGGCCTTGGCGATTTGCGCGCTCTTGTAGCCTTCCGCCTCGGCGAGAATCTTGGCTGCGTCGCCGCGCGCGACCGGCACGACCTTGGCCGCGTAGGCCTGGGCGTCGTTGATCGCCTGCTTCTGGTTGTTGCTCGCGTTGTTGACGTCGTCGAACGCTTCCTTCACTTCGTGCGGAGGCAGCAAGTTCTGGAAGTTGATTTCGTTGACGTTGAGGCCGACCGCGTACGCGTCGAGCGTCGCCTGCAGCACCTTCTTCGTTTCGCCGACGATGTCGGAACCGTGGCTCGACAGGATCGTATCCATGTCACTCGAACCGATCACCTGGCGCACCGCGCTCTCCGCGGCCTGCTTGAGCGTCTCGTCGGGCGAGGTCGCGGCGAACAGGTATTTCTGCGCGTCGGTGACCTGGTACTGCACAGTGAAATTGATCTCGACGATGTTCTCGTCCTTGGTCAGCATGCGCACGGTGTCGGCGGTCTGCCGGCTTGTGGTCTCGACCTTGACGACCTGTTCGATCGGCGCCGGCCACTTGAGGTTGAGGCCGTTGCGCATGATGCGGTCGAACTTGCCGAAGCGCAGGACGACGCCGACGCGCTGCGCGTCGATCGAAATCCAGCTGTCGAAAACGGACCAGACCAGGGCCAGGGCGACGATGCCGAGCAGGATGCGGCCGATCGGCGGGGAGGACGAAGAGCCGCTGCCGCCGCCCTTGCCGCCGCCGAAGATACCGCCGAATCCATCGCGCAGCTTGCGCAGGAACGCCTCGACGTCGGGTGAATCTTTCTTGCCTTTCCAGGGGTCGCGGTTACCGCTGCCGGGTTCGTTCCAGGCCATCGTTGTCTCCATCTCTATTCGATCGGGACGCCGTGGCAAACTCGCGTCCGTCTACCGATATGCAACCGGATCGGCAGAATTCAAAGCGCGGTTGCCGCGGAATTGTACGGGAGAACGGGCTGAGGGCCTAGGGCCGAGGCCGCAGGGGGCATTGCAGCAGGCGTTTTTCCTCTGCGAAGCGAGAGCGCCAGCGCATGCGGGCCGGCGTTCCGGCGCTCAATTTTCGGCTCTCGGTCCTATGCTTTGGCGCAGCCACTCGCCTTCGCCGTCGGGCAGGCCGAACAGCGGTTCGATCAACGCACGCGGTGCGTCGATCTGCACTTCCCAGCCACGCTCGGCCGGACGCTCGGCGCTGACGAAGCCGCCGGCGATAAGGCGCGCGCGCAGGCGGCCGGCGCTGTCGGGCAGTTGCAGCCATTCGTGCACGCGGTCGCGCTGCAGCGCCGTGGTCAGCGCCTCGCGCAGCAGATCGATCCCGGCGCCGGTCACCGCCGACACCCAGACGCGGGCGGTGCGTCCGCCGTCGATGCGTTCCAGGCGCGGAGAAAATGCCGGGGCGTCGCCGGCGATGTCGGCTTTTTGATCCTCGCCGTCGCGGGCAGCGGTCAATTTGTCTATCTTGTTGTAGATGAAGATCTGCGGCACGTCCTCGGCGCCGATTTCTTCGAGTACGCGCTGCACTTCTTCGATGCGCAGAGCATGTTCAGGGTCGGCGGCATCGACAACGTGCAGCAACAGGTCCGCATCGCGCGTTTCCGACAGCGTCGATTTGAACGCGGCGACGAGGTCGTGCGGCAGATCGCGGATGAAACCCACCGTGTCGGCGAGCAGCACCGGGCCGCAGGCGAGGCCGTCGAGGCGGCGCAGAGTCGGATCGAGGGTCGCGAACAACTGGTCGGCCGCGTAGACACCCGCGCCGGTAATTTTGTTGAACAGCGTCGACTTGCCCGCGTTGGTGTAGCCGACCAGGGCCGCGACCGGCAGCGAATTCCGCTGCCGCGCGCGCCGTGCGGTATTGCGCTGGGTCTCGACTTTTTCGAGGCGCTGCTCGAGCTGCTTCACGCGCCCGGCAAGCAGGCGGCGATCGAGTTCGAGCTGGGTTTCGCCGGGACCGCGCAAGCCGATCGCACCGCCGCGCTGGCGCTCAAGGTGGGTCCAGCCGCGCACGAGGCGCGTCGACATGTGCTTCAACTGGGCCAGCTCGACCTGCAGCTTGCCTTCGTGCGAGCGGGCGCGCTGAGCGAAGATGTCGAGGATGAGTCCGGTGCGGTCGACGACGCGGCACTCGGTATATCTTTCCAGATTGCGCTCCTGCACCGGGGAGAGCGCGTGGTTGACCAGGATCAGGTCGGCATCGAGCGCGGCGCGCTGCGCCTTGAGTTCCTCGGCCTTGCCGCTGCCGACGAAGAACTTCGGGTTCGGCTTTTCGATGCGCGCATTCAGCGAACCGACCACGGTTGCCCCCGCCGAGCGCGCGAGTTCGCCGAACTCGTCGGCCTCTTCGCTGCCACGACTTTGCGCGGAATCGCCTACCCAGCGCGGCTGCAGGAGCAGCGCGCGTTCACCTTTGCGCGAACGTTCGAACAGGGGAATTTACCCTTCCGCGGTTTCCGCTTCGGCCGCGGCGCCGGCGTGGCCGCCCTCGGTGCCGATGCGCACGTTGCGGCTCGGCACGATCGTCGAGATGGCGTGTTTGTAGACCATCTGGCTCACGGTATTGCGCAGAAGCACGACAAACTGGTCGAACGATTCAACCGTTCCCTGCAGCTTGATGCCATTGACCAGATAGATCGAGACCGGAACGCGCTCACGGCGCAAGGCATTCAGAAACGGATCTTGCAACGACTGACCTTTGGACATTCTTTTTCTCCTTGCCTTCTTACCAACTTGTGCGAACCGATAAAAGGAGCGTCCAAAGAAATAGTGGTCGCGGCGCCTCGGCTCAAGATGCGCAAATTGTATCGTTTTTTAACAATTCCGGATAGGACTTTCCGTCTCTTCCGTCGCAAAAAGCGAAGAAATTTGCAAGCCGACCGGCCGCAGTTAAAAAAGCAGAAAATCTGCGGCGGCGCGCTCGGCCTGGGCAATGTAGCGCTGTTCGAACGGATCGATCGCCAGCGCGTCGCGGTCGGCGCGGAACCAGGTGATCTGCCGTTTGGCGAGCTGGCGCGTGGCATGGATCGCGCGTTCGCGGCATTCGACGAGATCGAACTCGCCGTCGAGGTGCTGCCAGACCTGGCGATAGCCGACCGCGCGCATCGAGGCCAGATCCGCATGCAGATCGCCGCGGGCGCGAAGGCCGCGCACCTCGTCGACGAAGCCCTCGGCAAACATCAGATCGAGCCGTTCCGCGATCCGCGCATGCAGCAAGGCGCGGTCTGCGGGCATCAGGGTCAGCTTGAGCACGCGCCACGGAAAACGCTCACGTGCCCCGCCCTGTTGTTCCGACAGCGGCCTGCCGGTCAACGCGATCACTTCGAGCGCGCGCTGAATGCGCTGCGTGTCACCCGTCCGGATGCGTTGCGCGGCCGCGGGATCGAGTTCGGCAAGGCGCGCATGCAGGGCCGTCCAACCGAGCGTCCGCGCTTCGGCGCTCAGGCGCTCGCGCAGTTCGGTGTTCGCCTCGGGCAGATCCGACAAACCGTACTGCAGCGAACGAAAGTACAAGCCGGTGCCGCCGACCAACAGCGGCACGTTTCCCGACGCCGAGATTGCCGCCATCTCGTGCAGCGCATCGGCACGGAATTCCGCGGCCGAGTAGGCGTCGCGCGGATCGCGGATGTCGACGAGACGGTGCGGATAACGCGCGAGCGTCGCCGTATCGGGCTTGGCCGTGCCGATATCCATGCCGCGATAGACCAGGGCCGAATCGACGCTGATCAACTCGACGCGAAACCGCTCGGCCAGACGCAGGGCCAGCGCCGTCTTGCCCGAAGCGGTCGGCCCCATCAGAAAAATCGCCAACGGGCGCTGGTCGGTCGCGGATGTCAAAGGCAGCACGAATCAGAGGGGCGGACGGAAAGCAGAAGCCGTTCACGGCTCGCGGCTATAATTGCATATCTCCACAAGGACAACCTCCATGTCGCAAGCGATGATGAAAGCGCTGGTCAAGCGCGAAGCGGGCAA
This sequence comes from Rudaea sp. 3F27F6, assembly GCF_005503555.1. Classification (GTDB taxonomy): domain Bacteria; phylum Pseudomonadota; class Gammaproteobacteria; order Xanthomonadales; family Rhodanobacteraceae; genus Rudaea. The sequence goes on along the minus strand of NZ_SCNG01000003.1, from coordinate 648,172 downwards.
AGGCATCTGGATGGAACAGGTGCCGCTGCCCGAGATCGGGCCGAACGAAGTGCTGATCAAACTGGAAAAGACTGCGATCTGCGGCACCGATCTGCACATCTACAAATGGGACGAATGGTCGCAGCGCACGATTAAGCCGGGCCTCGTCATCGGCCACGAATTCGTCGGCCGCATTGTCGACATGGGCCCCGGCGTGCGCGGCTATACGGTCGGCCAGCGCGTCTCCGCCGAAGGCCACATCGTCTGCGGCGTCTGCCGCAACTGCCGCGCGGGCAAGCAGCATCTGTGTCCGCACACGATCGGCATCGGGGTGAACCGCAACGGCGCGTTCGCCGAATACATCGCGATGCCGTCGTCGAACCTCTGGCCCGTGCCCGACCAGATTCCGTCCGAGCTCGCCGCGTTCTTCGATCCCTACGGCAACGCCGCGCATTGCGCGCTCGAATTCGACCTGATCGGCGAAGACGTGCTCATCACCGGCGCCGGGCCGATCGGCATCATCGCCGCCGGCATTGCCAAGCACATCGGCGCGCGCAACGTCGTCGTCACCGACGTCAACGACTACCGCCTCAAGCTCGCAGCCGACATGGGCGCGACGCGCGTGGTCAACGTCTCCAAGCAATCGCTCAAAGACGTCATGGCCGACCTGCACATGGAAGGCTTCGACGTCGGCATGGAAATGTCGGGCAATCCGAAGGCGTTCGGCGACATGCTCGACTGCATGTACCACGGCGGCAAGATCGCCATGCTCGGCATCATGCCGAACGGCGCCGGCATCAACTGGGACAAGGTCATCTTCAAGGGTCTGGTCCTGCACGGCATCTACGGCCGGCGCATGTACGAGACCTGGTACAAGATGACGCAGATGCTGCTGACCGGATTCCCGCTGCAGAAAGTGCTCACCCACCAGATCCACATCGACGACTTCCAGCGCGGCTTCGATCTGATGGACGCGGGCCAGTGCGGCAAGGTCGTCTGTTCGTGGAATTGAACGCGGCGCACGTGCCGCGATCTTTTCGAGCATGAGTCGACGTTCCGGCCGCGGCCGGAACGTCTGCGGGCCGGGCGCATGGCGGGAATTTATCTCGCGCCCCGCCTCATTGCCGATCTCGTGAAAATCGTTCCCTGCTTGTTCGCTGTCTTCGCGCTGCTGGCGCGTCCCGCCATTGCGCGCGACGCGCCGGCCTGCGTGCGCGAATGCGGTTATGAAGCGGAGCCCGCGCTCGACGCCGCCGCGATCGCCGAGCCCGCGCTGCTGAGCGGACCGAATTTCCGCGTCGATCCGAAAGCCCAGATCGGCGGCTATATGGCACGCTTCTCCATCACGACGCCGTACGGCCCGCTGTACGCCGACAGCGCGCAGATGCTTGCGATCCGCGTCGGCGAGATTCCGGCGATCGAAGCGCTCGAACGCGCTACGCGCAGCGGCGCGTTCGCGCACGCGCTCGCCGAACGCGGACGCAAGACCGGCGCCACCGTGCTCAAGGTCATTCGCCATCCGGTCGATTCGATCGTCGGCCTGCCGATGGGTGTCGTGCGCTACTTCAAGAAGCAGATCGATCTGTGGGCGAATCGCGCGCAGACGGTCAGCGACCGCTCGGCGCGCATCTTCGAGAACAAGGGCGATCCGTTCCGCGCTCCGGACGGTCCGATGACCGCGGGGCGCGACGTGCCAGCCGACGCCGCGGCGCGCGCAAATGCCGCCGCCACGGCGCCGGCTGACGATGCCGTCTATGTCGGCGTCGATGCGCCCGTCCTTGATGCCGACGAGAGGCAAGGCATTCCCGCCGCGCCGGAGGAACCGCCGCAAAAGGAAAGCAAGGCCTGGTATGCGCGCGCGGGACGCGACGCGGGACGAGAGGTCAAGCGCTATCTCAAATACAGCTCGGCGCGGAACGAGATCGCCAAGCATCTCGGCTTCGATCCGAACACGTCGAATCCGTACATCGTCGAGCGCCTGAACTCGCTGGCCTGGGCCGCCGTCTGGGGCAATTTTTCCGCCGGCCAGGCGCTCGGCGAAATCGACGGCACGGCCGGCGACATCATCGCCGACTCCGGCCTCATCAACGAGTTCGTGCTGAGCCATACGCCCGAACAAGTCCGCGAGCGCAACGAAAAGCAACTCGGCTCGGTGTGCAGCGACGAGTTCGGCATCCGCCAGTTTCTCAAACGCGGCGGCTTCAGCGACACCACGCGTACGCAGTTTGCCGATTCTCTCGTCGCGCTCTCGCCGACCGCCGGCTGCAACGAGCTGCTCGAACTCGGCACGGCGACACGCAGCGAGATCGAAGGACGCTATCTCGTCGACGCGCTGTCGCAAATCCGCAAGCACTGGCCGACCGCGCGCGGAGGCAAGCTGGTGATCGCGGGCGCGGCGCTCGTCTATGTCGCGCGCGACGGCAAATTGCTGCTGCCGCTGCCGGTCGACTATCTGAGTTGGACCGCCGACATCGACGAATTCTTCACGCGCCCGGAGTTCAAAGCTGCCGACAAGACCGTGCTGATCGGTGGCGAGGCCTCGCTGCTCGCGCAACGCAGGCTCAGCGAACGCGGCTGGCATCTCGTATTGCGCGCCGCGTACGAAGGTGCGCCGAAATATCCCGCGGGACAGTTCGCACAAACCGTACCGTAGCGAACGGGCTCGATTCAGCAGCGGGAGACGCTGCGCATAGTTCCGAACGAATTTCCTTGTGCGCCCGAATCGCGGACAATGGCGTTTTCCGCAGGACGCCGCCATGACCTACGCCGCGCAGAACCGCCTGAATCAAGAACTCGAATCGATCCGCGAAGCGGGTCTGTACAAAACCGAACGCGTGATCGCCACGCCGCAGTCCGCATCGATCAAAACCACCGACGGGCGCGAAGTGTTGAATTTCTGCGCGAACAACTATCTCGGCCTCGCCGACAACGCCGAGATCATCCAGGCCGCGAAGGATGCGCTCGATACGCACGGATTCGGCCTCGCGAGCGTGCGCTTCATCTGCGGCACGCAGGATCTTCACAAGCAACTCGAAGCGACGATCGCGAAGTTCTTCGGTACGGAAGACACGATTTTGTATACCTCGTGCTTCGATGCGAACGGCGGCTTGTTCGAGACGATTCTCGGCGAAGAGGACGCGGTGATTTCCGATGCGCTCAACCACGCCTCGATCATCGACGGTATCCGCCTGTGCAAGGCCGAGCGTCGCCGCTATGCGAACGGCGACATGGCCGAGCTCGAAAAGCATCTCGCCGAAACGCAAGGCAAGCGCACGCGCCTGATCGCAACCGACGGCGTGTTCTCGATGGACGGTTACATCGCCAAGCTCGACGAGATCGTGCGCCTCAAGGAGAAATACAACGCGTTGCTCATGGTCGACGATTCGCATGCGACCGGCTTCGTCGGCCCGACCGGGCGCGGCTCGGCCGAATTGCACGGCGTCATGGACAAGGTCGACGTGTTCACCTCGACGCTCGGCAAGGCGCTCGGCGGCGGCTCGGGCGGATTCACCACCGGCAGGAAGGAAATCATCGATCTGCTGCGCCAGCGCTCGCGCCCGTACTTGTTCTCGAACACGCTGCCGCCGCCGCTCGTGGCTGCATCGATCAAGGTGTTCGAAATGCTCTCGTCGAGCACCGCGCTGCGCGACAAGGTCAACGACAACGCGCTGTATTTCCGCAAGCGCATGGGCGAAGCGGGTTTCGATATTCGCCCCGGCACGCACCCGATCGCGCCGGTCATGCTCGGCGACGCCAAGCTCGCGCAGGAATTCGCGAAGCAACTGCTCGACGAAGGCATCTACGTGATCGGATTTTTCTATCCCGTGGTGCCGCAGGGCCAAGCGCGCATCCGCACCCAGATGAGCGCGGCGCATACGCACGAGCAGATCGATCGCGTGGTCGCGGCGTTCATCAAGGTCGGCAAGCAACTGGGCGTGATCTAAGGTTTCGCGAGAATCAGAAGCGTCGAACGCCGACTTACACGGATGAAGAGCCAAGAACACGGATCAAAGCGGATGGAGCAAATCGGGGATTGCTGCATCCGCTCTGGCACTACTTTAATTCGTGCAAACCCGAGTCCGGCGCTTTCGTTCTTTCAAACATTCGCGTGACTTGGGTCAGCTCGTGCTGCGTCAGCGATCGCGCTTCACCTTTGCCAAGATCACCGAGCACGATCGGGCCGATCGCGACGCGTACTAGGCGCAGTACGTCTATGTCGAATGCCGCGAGCACGCGACGAATCTGGCGATTGCGCCCTTCGTCGAGCACGATTTCGAGCCAGGAATTCTTTTCGCCGCGGCGCAGTTCGCGCACCGATTTCAACGCAAGCGTTTCGCCGGCATCGACGACGCCCTCATGCAGCCGCGCCAGCAAGACCGTGTCGGCGAGCGTGTCGATCTGCACGTGATAGGTCTTGTCGAGATGCGAGGCCGGATCGGTCAGGCGCGCGGCCCAGGCGCTGTCGTTGGTGAACAGCAGCAGGCCCTCGCTGGCCTTGTCGAGCCGGCCGACCGGCGCCAGCCACGCAGAATTCGCTCGCGGCTCGTTCTTCAATAACTCGTATACCGTCTGCCGGCCGCGCTCGTCGCTCGCCGTAGTCACATAGCCGCGCGGCTTGTTCAATGCGAGATAGATCTTCTCGCTCGCGGAGATCTCCGCTCCATCGACCGCGATGCTGTCGCCGGTAAGCCGAGCAGGCGCTTCCGGATCGCGCACGACGCGCCCGCTCACGCTCACGCGCCCTGCGCGCACGAGTGCCTCGGCTTGGCTGCGCGAGCAGAAACCGAGCTTGCTCAGAACGCGGGCAACGCCGTATCGAGGTTGCAGGGATTTCATTGATGCATGCGAATCTGGATGGCCGCCGCTGAATTTCAGGCTATGGATTGTTGCTGGGAACGCCAAAGAAAAAGCCCGGCTTGCGCCGGGCTTTCTCGTGCTGCTTGAACTAACTCAGTTACTGACTGAGTTCCACGCGACGGTTGCGCTGACGACCTTCCGCGGTGTCGTTGGTATCGATCGGACGATCCTTACCAAAGCCCTTGTAGCCATTGATCTGGCTTTCCGAGACGCCGTGCGAGATCAGGTAGTCGTACACACCCTTAGCGCGACGCTCCGACAGCTTCTGGTTGTAAGTCTCGGTACCGACGCCATCGGTGTGACCGTCAACTTCGACCCTCACTTCCGGATTGCGCTTCAGCGTGTCCACGGCTTCGTCGAGAATCTGAACCGAAGCGGCAGTCGGCGCCTTCAGCGCAGGAACGAGCTTCTCACCCGGACGCGGATGGTCGAACTTGAACTCTACACCCTTCAGGTCGATCTTCGGCGGCGGAGCAGCCGGTGGCGGCGGCGGCGGCGGCGGAGCAACCGGCGGCGGCGGCGGCGGCGGCGGAGCAGCCGGGGCGCCACCGAAGCTGTAGGTCAGGCCGACCGTGACGAGACCGTCAACGAAACCGCTCTTCTTCTTGAACGGAGTGTTGTTGTTCCAGATACCCGGGGTCTGCGCGAGCGTGTTGTTGAGCGAGTTGTTGTCGTGGTCGTAACGAGCCGCGACTTCGCCGCGGAACGCGAGGCGATCAGACAGGCTGTACTGGATACCGACGCCCAACAGAGCCATCGGATCCCAACCACCGGCGTCCGACATGCCCTGAGCCTGCAGCAGCGCGCCCGAGAAGGCTTTGTGACGCATCGCGCCAACGGCGCCGACCACGTACGGACGCCAGCCGGCACCGATGTCGCCGAAGAACCAGCGAGCGGCGACGTCAAGCTGCACGCTTTCCCACTGGTGGGTCGCGCGCGGCGAGCTGTTCTTGAAATCGGCATTGTTGATGCCGTATTCGAAATCGACCGCGAAGTTCGGATTCACCCAAACGCCGACGCCGATACCACCGAAGCCCGACACCTTCGTGGTGCGCTCGCTGTCCGGAACGACTGCGCCGAGACGCGGGGCGATGTACCAGGTACCGAAGTCCTGGGCTTGCGCCGTGCCGACTGCGCCGACACCGCCCAGGGCAAGGGCGAGTGCAGCAAACAAGGTATTACGTTTCATTCGGAGTCTCCTTTGCATGGTTTTTCTTGGGCGTCCGCCAAACCCCGTGTGCGGCACGCATGTGTAACATCACTCCACACCAAATTCTGATGCGTGCTTCGCGTTAATAAAACGTTAGTCAGCGGCAACGCGAGCGCCGGCATAGTAGCAAATTCAAGCGTCTGACTCTAGCCCAAACCTTAACCATTCAGAATCGAGTCAGACACAAGTGGGTTTTGGATCGTCTCAAGATTTGCTAACTAGCTGACCAATAAATGCTTTTCTAACAAATTTTCAATCGCAAAATTGAATCCCCGCAAGACCCGATCTCAGCAGTCCTCAGGCACCTGCGCGGACATCTGCGTAAAAACACTGCTGCAACGCAACGAAGCGGATTCACGTTGACACATTACGCCGATTTTTTCACTGTTGCGAGCGCACGCTGGTGCGATAGAGCAGCCAAGCGACGATTGCGAGCACGATCAGGCCGACGATTTGACCGAACTGCAGGCTGGCCGGCAGGGCCAGCACGTCGGCACGGCCGGAGACCACGATCGGAATCGCAATGATGATACCGGTCAACGCCTCTCCGGTGATCAGGCCGGCCGAGAACAGCGTGCCCGGGCGATGCACGCGGTCGCGCTCCTCCTCGTTGTGCGGATTCACGCCGTGCCTGCGCTCGACGAAGTGCGACAAAAGACCGCCGAGGAAAATCGGCAGCATCAATTCCAACGGTAGATAGATGCCGATCGCAGCGCCGAGACACGGCACGCGGAAATGCGAGCCGCGGTTCTTCAGCCACTGGTCGAGCACGATCGTCAGCGCGCCGACGACGGCGCCGATCGCGATGAAATTCCACGGCAGTTCGCCGCCGAACATACCTTTGGCCACCGATGCCATCAGGGTCGCCTGCGGTGCCGCGAGCGAGTTCGGATGCTCCGGCGTCGGCGCGCCGATGCCATAGGCCGCGGCGAGCAAGTTGAGCACGGGTGCCATCACGAGCGCGCAGCAGAACGCGCCGATGCCGATCATGAGCTGCTGCTTCCACGGCGTCGCGCCGACGATGTAGCCGGCCTTCAAGTCCTGCATATTGTCGCCGCCGACGGCGGCCGCGCAGCAGACCACCGCGCCGATCATGATCGCAGCGACGGCGCCGATCGGCGAATCGCGACCGAGCAGCAGGATCAGCACGAGGGAAGCGAACAGGATCGTCGATATGGTGATGCCCGACACCGGATTGTTGGACGAGCCGACGAGGCCGGCGAGATACGCCGACACCGACACGAACAGGAAGCCCGCGACGATCATGATGATCGTCATCGGCACGCTGACGAACCAGTTGCCGACGATCGCCTGATACAAGCCGGCCAGCGGCAGCACGAACAGAACCAGGGCGATGAGCATCCATTTCATCGGCAGGTCGCGATCGGTCTCGACGACCACTTCGCCGCTGCCCTTGCGCGCCGCGGCGAGGCCACTGCGGATACCCGACAGCAGCGACTTGCGCAGCGAAAACAGCGTCCACACGCCGCCGATCAGCATGGCGCCGACGCCGAGATAGCGAATCTTCGCCGACCAGATCATGAAGCCGACGTCGGCTGCACTCTGTCCGGCCACGCGCGCCGCCAATGCCGGGTCGCTGTCGATGAAAAAGGCGTTGTAGATCGGAATGGCGATATGCCAAGAAAGAATGCTGCCCGAGAGCACGACGATGCCGACGTTGAGGCCGACGATGTAGCCGACGCCGAGCAGCGCCGGCGACAGATTGGTACCAACATAAGCGAGAAATTTGCCGAAGAACCCGGCCGCCGCGGCCGAGTCGGGGATCAGGCGCAGACCGCTCGCCGCGGCGAGTTTTACGACCGCGCCGAGGACACCGGAGAACGCAAGAATCTTCACGCCGGGGCCCGGATTTTCGCCGGCCTTGAGCACTTCCGCGGCTGCTTTGCCCTCAGGGAAAACGAGCGGGTCTTCGACGATCATCGAGCGCCGCAGGGGCACCGAGAACAAGACGCCGAGCAGGCCACCGAGACCGGCGATCGCCATGACCCAGGAATATTTGAAGTCATGCCAGTAACCGAGGATCACGAGCGCTGGGATCGTGAACACGACGCCGGCCGCGATCGACGTCGCCGCCGAGGCGCCGGTCTGCACGATGTTGTTCTCGAGGATCGTGCCGCCGCCGAGCACGCGCAGGACCGCCATCGACATGACCGCGGCCGGAATCGCCGTCGCGATCGTCAGGCCCGCGAACAGACCGAGGTAGGCGTTCGCCGCCGCGAGGATCGCGGCGAGAATCACACTCAACACCACCGCGCGTACGGTCAACTGGCGCGGCGCGGCGGTGGCCGCCGGCTGCGAATTCGTCGAATCGTTGCTCATTTTGAATCTCACCTCCCGAGACGATGACCACGAATCATCTCCGGGATTGGGCTTTCGCGCCAGCCTTTACTCGCTTCCCCGATCGTGCAGAGGCGCGGCCGAAGGCCCGAATTCCCCGGTCCGTCCTGAATCGGGCCAAGGTTCGGCCAGCGAAAACCCGCCCGCGTCCGCCGGCATGTCATTGCGAGATTTTCCGTGCTGCAGCTGCGAATTCCATTGATCCGGCCGGCTTCTGCCACCATGAATGAGTCTGCGCGCAAGCCGGCGCATAATCTCCCCATGGCGCTCAAGAATTTCCATCCCGCCGTCGCCGCGTGGTTTGCCGCGGCGTTTCCCGCGCCGACGCCCGCGCAGACGCGCGCGTGGCCGGCGATCCAGTCGGGGCGGCATACCCTGATCGCAGCGCCGACCGGCTCGGGCAAGACGCTTGCCGCCTTCCTCGCCGCGATCGACGAACTCGTGCGTCTCGGCGTCGACGGCGCGCTCGCCGACGAAACGCGCATCATCTACGTATCCCCGCTCAAGGCTCTCTCGAACGACGTGCAGATCAACCTGCAGGCGCCGATCGAGGGCATCCGCGCGGAACTCGCGGCGCAGGGTTTCCCCGACGTTGAAATTCGCGCGGTCGTGCGCACCGGCGACACGCCGCAGGCGGAACGCGCAGCGATGAAGCGGCGTGCGCCGCATATCGTCGTGACCACACCCGAATCGCTCTATATCCTGCTCGGCTCCGACTCCGGCCGTGCCATGCTGGCGACCACGCACAGCGTGATCGTCGACGAAATCCATGCGCTCGCCCCGTCCAAGCGCGGCGCGCATCTGGCGCTCTCACTCGAACGTCTCGACGCGTTGTGCGGGCGCAAGCTCACGCGCATCGGCCTGTCAGCGACGCAAAAGCCGATATCCGAAGTTGCGAAATTCCTCGTCGGCTCTTCGCCTCCCTTCTCCCTCTGGGAGAAGGTGCCGAAGGCGGATAAGGGAGAAGCCTTGCAATCCGAGTATGCGGTAAAGAACGGCAACGCTCTCCCCTCACCAGAGATGTTCCGCACGTCGACCGCAGCCGGAGAAGCCGCTGAAGATATGTGCGAAATCATCGACGTCGGCTACGTGCGCGAACGCGATCTCGCCCTCGAACTGCCGCCCGCGCCGCTGAGCGCGGTGATGTCGGGCGATGTCTGGATGACGCTTTACCAGCGCCTCGCCGAGCTGATCCAGGCGCACAAGACCACGCTGATCTTCGTCAACACGCGGCGCATGGCCGAACGCCTCGCCAAACACCTGTCCGATCTGCTCGGCAAAGAAGCGGTGACTTCGCACCACGGCAGCCTCGCGCGCGAACAGCGCCTCGCTGCGGAGCAGCGGCTCAAGCGCGGCGAATTGCGCGCGCTCGTCGCCACCGCGTCGCTCGAACTCGGCATCGATATCGGCGACGTCGACCTGGTCTGCCAGATCGCTTCGCCGCGCTCGATCTCGACCTTTCTCCAGCGCGTCGGCCGCGCCAATCACTCCGTCGACGGCACGCCGAAGGCGCGCCTGTTCCCGCTGTCGCGCGACGATCTGATCGAATGCACGGCCCTGCTCGACACCGTGCGCCGCAGTGAGCTCGACACCCTGCACGTCGAGCGCGATGCGCGCGACGTGCTCGCCCAGCAGATCGTCGCCGAAGTCGCCTGCCGCGAATGGAGCGAGCAGGAACTGTTCGACACAATCCGCAACGCCTACCCGTTCGCCGATCTGACCCTCGATGCGTACCGCGACATTCTGCGCATGCTTGCCGAGGGCTACACGACGCGCCGCGGCCCGCGCTCGGCCTATCTGCATCGCGATGCGGTCAACGGCGTGCTGCGCGCACGACGCGGCGCACGGCTGACCGCGCTGACCTCGGGCGGCGCGATTCCCGACACCGCCGACTACGAAGTCGTGCTCGAACCGCAGGGCTCGCGCATCGGCACGGTGCACGAGGATTTCGCGGTCGAGAGTATGGCCGGCGACATCTTCCAGCTCGGCAACACCTCGTATCGCGTCTTGCGCGTCGAGCGCGGCCGCATGCGCGTCGAAGACGCCAAAGGCGCGCCGCCGACGCTGCCGTTCTGGCTCGGCGAAGCGCCGGGACGTAGCGACGAGCTTTCGTTTGCCGTGTCGCGGCTGCGCGAAGAAGTCTCCGCTCAGCTCGAATTCGGCGCCGACACCGCTGAGCGCTGGCTGCGCGAGCAGATCGGCCTGAACGAATCCGCCGCGCGCCAGATCGTGGACTACCTCGGCGCGACGCAAGCCGCGCTCGGCCTGCTGCCGACGCAGACCCAACTCGCCATGGAACGTTTCTTCGACGAATCCGGCGGCACCCAACTCGTGATCCACTCGCCGTTCGGCAGCCGCATGAACCGCGCTTGGGGCCTCGCCCTGCGCAAACGCTTCTGCCGCACCTTCAACTTCGAGCTGCAGGCGGCCGCGACCGAAGACGCAATCGTGTTGTCACTGTCGACCAGCCACAGTTTTCCGCTTATCGAAGTGTCGCGCTACCTGCACTCGAACACGGCTGAGCATATTTTGGTCCAGGCCCTGCTCGACGCGCCGATGTTCGGCCTGCGCTGGCGCTGGAATGCGGTCACTGCGCTCGCCCTGCCGCGCTTCGCTGGCGGCACCAAGGTCGCGCCGCAATTGCAGCGCATGAAGTCCGAAGACCTGCTCGCGACGGTGTTCCCCGATCAGGTCGCGTGCCTCGAGAACATCGTCGGCGAACGCCAGATTCCCGATCACCCGCTCGTCGCGCAGACCCTGCACGACTGCCTGCACGAAGCGATGGACGTCGATGCGCTGCTGCGTCTGCTGAAAATGCTCGAAAGCGGCGAAATCCACATCGTCGCGAGAGACCTGACCGCGCCTTCACCGCTTGCCGCGGAAATCCTCACCGCGCGGCCGTACGCTTTTCTCGACGACGCGCCGCTCGAAGAACGCCGCACCCAGGCCGTGCAGAACCGGCGCTGGGGCGATATCGAGACGACCGACGATTTCGCCCGTCTCGATGCTGCGGCGATTGCATCCGTGCGCGAGGAAGCATGGCCGGAAGCGCGCAATCCCGACGAATTGCACGAGGCCCTGATGGGACTCGGCTTTGTCACCGTCGCAGAGATGCGCAATAACGCATCATGGCGTGAAATGTTCGATCAGTTGATTGCACAACAAAGAGCAACGACCGTCGTATCAGACACTCTTGCTCATCATCCCGACGAAAGCTGGGACTCAGCACCTTTGAAGAGGAAAGAAGAGACTCTGGATTCCGGCTTTCGCCGGAATGACGAGCAAACGCAAAACATCTGCATTCCCACCGAACGCCTGCCGCAGTTCGCCGCGATTTTCCCCGAACTGCGCTGTGAGCCCGCACTCGTCGTGCCCGAAGAATATGCGGCGGTCGAGTGGGCGCGTGAAGAGGCTCTGGTTGAAATCGTGCGCTCGCGCCTGACCGGGCTCGGCCCCGTGCGCGCCGGCGACCTCGCCGGATCCCTCGGCGTGGCGCAGGCCGACATCGACCTCGCCCTGCTTACGCTCGAACGCCAGGGCTTCGTCATGCAAGGCCACTTCACTTCCGATGCCTATGTGAAAAGCCCCGCCGGCGATGGTGAGGCTGTTGCGGATGGATTGGCAACCGGTACCGAATGGTGCGAGCGCCATCTGCTCGCGCGCATTCACCGCTACACCGTCAACCGCCTGCGCCGCGAGATCGAGCCGGTCGAACCGCGCGACTACATGCGCTTCCTGTTCGAATGGCAGCGTGCGGCACCGGGCACGCAAGTGAGCGGTCCCGATGCGCTCGCCGGCATACTCGCGCAGCTCGAAGGCTTCGAGGCGCCGGCAGCGGCCTGGGAAAACGAGATTCTTCCGGCGCGCATCGGCGGCTACGAAATTTCCTGGCTCGACGATCTGTGCCTGTCCGGCCGCATCGTCTGGACGCGGCTGAGAAATAGCGGCCGAAGGCCGTCTGCCGATGCCCCTCTCCCGCCAAACGGGAGAGGGGGGGACCACTCGCGGAGCGAGTGGTGGGGTGAAGGAGACCGCCGCGCTTCGGTCACCTCCGCCGCCTCGGGAAATTCCGCGGCGGTCGCGCGCACGGACAACGGCTCTTCTTCGCGACCACGCACGGCCTCCGGTCCGGTGCGCGCAACGCCGATCGTGTTGCTGCAACGACGCAACCTAGCGCTCTGGAATGCGCTCGGCGCCTCCACACAAAGCGCGCAGCCTGGCTTGTCCTCACGTGCGCAAGCCGTGGCCGACTCGTTGCGCGAACATGGCGCTTCGTTCTTCGACGAACTCGCGACGGCGACGCGATTGCTGCACAGCGAACTCGAAGACGCACTCGCCGAACTGGTCGCCGCGGGCCTGATCAATTCCGACAGCTTCGCCGGCCTACGTGCGCTGCTCGTGCCGACATCGAAGCGGCCGTCGCCGTCGCGCCGCCGCGGACGCCGCACGGCCCTGCTCGGCATCGCCGACGCGGGACGCTGGTCGCTGCTGCGCAAAGCTGGGATTCGAGATTCGGGATTCGGGATTCGGGAAGATGTTTCCGGTGTTGGATTGGCAGCGGACGGCTCCGTCGCCAAAGCCGCGAAGCCATCCGGTGCGCAGAAGCAGGATGCGGAAAGCGTCGAACAGATCGTGCGCACTCTGCTCAAACGCTATGGCCTGATCTGCTGGCGCCTAGTCGCGCGTGAGGCGTCGTGGCTGCCGCCCTGGCGCGAGATGCTGCGCGTCTGCCATCGTCTCGAAGCGCGCGGCGAAATCCGCGGCGGCCGTTTCATCGCCGGACTGACCGGCGAACAGTTCGCCCTGCCCGAAGCGATCGCGCCGCTGCGCGCGATCCGCAATAAGCCGCGCGACGGAAGCCTTGTCAGTGTCTGTGGCGCCGACCCGCTCAACCAGGTCGGGCATTTGATCGCCGGCACGCGCGTGCCGAATCTGGCCGGCGCTCGCGTCCTCTATCGCGACGGTGCGCCGATCGCCGCGCTCGTCGCCGGCGAATTCAATGCGCTCGAAGCGATGGACGAAGCGGCACAGTGGGCGGCGAAGAAGCGGTTGCTGCAAGGCGCGCCGGAGCCGGTGCATGCGCAGTCCGCCGAAGCGGAAACGATTGCCGCACACGATGCGCTTTCCAATTCCTCGCTGCCATTTCCGTCTGCACAGAAATAAACGCGCGACGACCGCGTATCAGTTCCGCTCCGTGCGATCCGCGGTTTCGCTTTCGACCAGGCTGCGCAGCCGGACCAGAGCCTCGCTCTGAATCTGCCGCACGCGCTCGCGCGTCAAGCCGAGTTCCGCCGCGATCTCGGCCAGCGACTGGGTGGCGTGATCGTTGAGACCGTAGCGCCGCTGCAGCACGAGGCGCTGGCGCTCGGGCAACTGTTCGAGGCAATGCTCGATGCGCGAGCTGCGTTGGTCGCCAGCGGCGCGCGTCATCAGCGTGTCCGCGTCGTCGACGACGAGCTGTTCGATCAATGCGCGGTCGTCGCTCGCCGACAGCGGTGCGTCGAGCGAGGAAATACGGTCGGTCAGGGTGAACAGGCCGGCCACGTCGCCGCCCGGTTTGCCGAGACTGCGCGCGAGTTCGTCGATGCTCGGCATGCGGCCGAGTTCGTGGGTGAGCTGGCGGCGCGCGCGCAGCACCTGGGCAAATTCGCGCAACACGTGCACCGGCAGGCGCACGGTGCGGCCCTGGCTCATGAGCGCACGCTGCACGCCGTCGCGGATCCACCACGTCGCGTAGGTCGAAAAGCGCAGGCGGCGCGAAGCGTCGAACTTCTCCACCGCACGAATGAGACCGAGATTGCCTTCGGCGATCAGATCGAGCAGCGGCACGCCGCGGCCGACGTAACCGCGCGCGACCGAAACGACGAGGCGCAGATTCGCCTCGATCATGCGCCGCCGCGCATCGGCATCGCCTTCGGCCACGCGCACGGCGAGACGCTGTTCGTCGTTGGCGTCGAGCAGCGGAATCAAACCGATTTCGTTGAGATAGGCACTGGTCGAATCGCGCGCCTCGTCATCCTGCTGCGGTTCGATCGCGTGGATCAGTTCGAGCAGTTCCTCCGATTCGATATCGTCGGCACGTTGATCCGCATTCATTGGTCTAGCATAGAACCTGAAAGATAAAGAGCCAAAGATTTTTTAGACACGGATCAGCACGGATGTGCACGGACAGAGCAACAATCGACGGAGCATTTCACCTTATCGGCTCTTATCCGTGTCGATAGGTGTCAATCCGTGTCAAACACTTTGCTTTATCGTGATGGCAGATAGTCGAGCGGATTCACCGGCTTGCCGTTCTTGCGGATTTCGAAATGCAGTTCGTCGCGCGAACTCGCGCTCGAACCCATCTCGGCGATCTGCTGACCGGCGCGCACTTTGTCGCCTTCGACGACGAGGCGCTTGCGATTGTGGCCGTACGCCGAGAGAAAGTTCGTGTTGTGCTTGACGATGATCAGCTCGCCGTAGCCGAGCAGGCCGTTGCCGCTGTAGACGACTTCGCCGTCCGCCGATGCGATCACCGGATCGCCGGCCGCGCCGGCGATGTCGACGCCCTGCTTGGTCTGGTCGCCGGCCACAAACGTGCCGATCACCTTGCCGCCGTTCGGCCAGCGCCAGGTGATACCGCCGGAACTGGCCGTGGCGGAATCGCTGATCGGCTTCGTCGGCGGCGGCACCGGCTCGGGCGAAGGCTTTGCCGCTGCCGCCGGTGCAACGGCTGGCGGCACTGGCACGGCCGGGGGTGTGGATGCCGCAGGCGCTGACGGCGGTGGCGTCGCCGGCGGTGCAGCCACAGCGACCTGGGCGGAATGCGCAGCAGGCGCAGGCTCGTTCGGAACGTCCTCGAACATGCCGGTGTTCTTCGGCGCTGCCGGCGGCGGCGCGGAAGCCGGCGCCGGTGCGGATGCGGCGGCGACGGGTGCGGCGGACGCAACGACGGGACGCGCGGCCACGGCAGCGGGCTGTGCTCCGGGCGGGCTGAAGCGGATTTCCTGGCCGACGAGAATCTTGTACTCCGGCGCAGAGATGCCGTTCCATGCCGCCACGTCGCGGTAGTCGAGCCCACGCTTGAATGCGATCGAGTACAAGGTGTCGCCCTTGACCACGCGGTAGCTGCCGCCGGGCGGCAACGGCTTCGGGCGCGGCTGCGGCGGCGACTGCAGCGATGGCGATTCGCCGATCGAGCGATCCTCGACGTCGGCCGGATCGGAGGCGCAGCCCGCCAGCCACACGGCGCAGACCACCAGCGCCGCCATCGAACTCGAAGAACGGAATTTGCCGAAGATCGACTTCATCGTTTGCGTCGCGGCCGGGCGCGTGCGCTTGCGGCCATCAGTTGTGCAGAAACTTGAAATACACCACAGCAAGGACGGCCAAGGCAACCAGTCCCCAGCCGATCCATTCGATCCAGTTGTGCAATGCCTGCTCAGCCTTCTCGCCGCCGAGGCGGATCATTCCGCAAAGCAGATAGACGCGCTTGCCGCGACCGACCACCATCGCGGCGAGAAACGCCGGCAGCGGCACGCCGACGATGCCTGACGTCCAGGCGATGATCTTCATCGGTATCGGCAGGAAGCCGCCGCCGACGAGCAGCCAGAACAGCTCCCACGAGCCGAGCCCGCGCATCTTGTCCATATACGTCTGCATCGTTGGCAGCCAGCCGAGCTTGTCGAGCAGCGGGCGCGCAAGCTCGAAGCCGTAGTGCCCCATCAGATAGCCGATGATCGAACCGAGCGTGGAGAAAATCAGGCTCACGGTCGCGTAGCGCGCCCACTTCTGCGGCTGCGCCAGCGTCATCGGCGCGAGCATGATCTCGGGCATCGTCGGCACGATGAAGGCTTCGACGAAGCTCACCGCGGCCAGATAGCGCTCGGCGAGAGGATGCAGGGCCCACTTCAGGGTTTTCTCGTAGATCGGCTTGAACAGTTTCAAAGTATTTCAGGGATTCGGGATTCGAGATTCGGGACTCGGGGAAAATCCAGCCATCGGCTTTCCCGAATCACGAATCTCCAATCTCCAATCCCGGCTCTTACACCAACCCGCCGAGCAGCGGCACGAAACTGACGTCGCCGAGCGATTCGCCGACCCACATCGCGCCCTCTTCTTTCTCGACCAGGCGATAGCGCAACAATTTCTGCACGCCGGGTTTGCCGACCGGCGCGACGAGGACACCGTCGGGCGCGAGCTGGTCGAACAGTTCGGGCGGCAATGCATCGTCGGCCGCGGTCAGCATGATCGCGTCGTACGGAGCGTGCTCGGCCCAGCCGAGTTTGCCGTCGGCATGTTTCGAGCGGATGTTGTCGATGCCGAGCTTGCGGAAACGCCGGCGCGCATTGCGCAGCAGCTCGTCGATGCGTTCGACGGTATGCACTGTCTCGACCAGGGCGGCGAGCACTGCGGCCTGGTAGCCCGAGCCCGTGCCGATTTCGAGCACGCGTTTCGGCACGCCGTGCTCGATCAGCGCCGCGGTCATCCGCGCGACCACGTAAGGCTGCGAGATCGTCTGTGCCTGACCGATCGGCAGTGCGGTGTCCTCATAGGCGCGCGAGGCCAGCGCTTCCTCGATGAACAGGTGCCTGGGCAGGTTGCGCATGACGTCGAGCACGCGCCGGTCGGCGATGCCCTGGGCCTTGAGGCGCTCGATCAGGCGATCGCGGGCGCGTTGGCTGGTCATGCCCAGGCCGCGCGCCTCCGGAGGCAAACGCTGCGCCATCGTCACGCAGCGGAGTCCAGTTCCAGCGACATCGACGTCACCCAGCTGGATACCTTTTCCAGGGCCTGGAAGCGCGTCAGATCGACGTGAATCGGCGTGATCGAGATATAGCCGTCGCGCACCGCGTGGAAATCCGTACCGGGACCGTCGTCGTCGACCTCGCCCGCCGGCCCGATCCACCACAACGGACGTCCGCGCGGGTCGATCTGCTTGATGCACGGCGCCGAACGGTGGCGCTTGCCGAGCCGGGTGACGGCGAACCCGCGCAGTTCGTGCCACGGCAGGTCGGGCACGTTGACGTTGAGAATCGTGTCGGCCGGCAGCGGATCGACGACGAGACGGCGCATGATCGCGAGCGCCGCCTGCGCCGCACTCGCGAAATGGTGGCCGCTGCCCTCGCTCGTGACGAGCGAGACGGCGATCGCGGGCAAGCCGAGGAAGCGCCCCTCCATCGCCGCCGACACCGTGCCCGAATAGATCACGTCGTCGCCGAGATTGCAGGAATTGTTGATGCCCGAGACGACGATGTCCGGGTCTTTGTCGAGCATGCCGCAGAGCGCGAGATGTACGCAGTCGGTCGGCGTGCCGGCGACGCGGTAGCGGCGCTCGTCGAGCTGGGTGACGCGGATCGGCTGATCGAGCGTCAACGAATTGCTCGCGCCCGAACGGTCTCGGTCCGGTGCGACGACGATGACCTCGCCGGCCGCAGACAGGGTTTCCGCAAGCACCGCGATACCCGGTGCCTCTACGCCATCGTCATTGCTGACCAATACCCGCATGTTCTTACTCGCGTTTCGTCAAGCCGCGCCTGCGCGCGACTTTCTGCCTCTGTGGTATGGGCGCATTGTAGCGGAGGCCCGCGGGAGTTCGCACGCTTCGCGCCGGCGCACGCTACCGGAAGGCGCATTCGCGCGAAAGCAAGATCATTCTCTTCTCCACGGACTTTCTCGTCGGCAATCGATTGCGCGACCGGCATCGCTGCGACGCGGGCGGCGTGCCGCCAAGCTGCGTTTCGCGTTGCGTGATGAAGAATCCTTCACGATTCAAGACCGCGCGTGACCATTGCGCATCGCCGATGCGGGCGGCACTTCGATACTCACAGAACTTGCTTTCCGGACTGAACTCGGGCCGACCACAGTGCAAATCGCATTGAATTGCTGCCAAATCGCCGCATGTTCAGCGTATAATTCGCGGCCCGCGATCGGCTGCCTGCTTGGCCGGTGTCAAAGGGTACCGTCGCGCCCGCCCCCATAGTCGGTATGCCAGCGTGAGCGCCAATCTCCTTCAGGAATTCTCCGAGTCCTCGCAACTCTCCGGCGGCAACGCCGCCTTTATCGAGGATCTGTACGACAGTTATTTGCGCGACCCTTCCTCGGTCGCTCCCGAGTGGAAGAAATACTTCGATACGTTCAAGGGCCGCGAGGCCGGCGACCAGCCGCACGGCGACGCGGTCGTGCGCATCGAGCAGGCGCAGAAGATCAACGGCCGCGCGGTACTACTCGCCGCCGGCAACCTGACCGACGCGGTCAGCCAGAAGCAGACCGGCGTCTCGCGCCTGGTCACCGCCTACCGTTCGCGCGGCCACCTCGCCGCCAAGCTCGATCCGCTCAATATGGAAGGCACCTATCCGGTGGCCGACCTCGAAGAGATCGGTCTGCTGCCGCGCCCCGGCGCGCCCGACCTCGATCCGGCCTGGCACGGCCTGACCGCCGTGGACATGAATACCGAATTCAACACGGGCTTCCTGGGCGGCCCGCCGAAGCTCAAGCTCGGCGAACTGGTCGAGCGCCTGAAAAAGACCTACGCCGGCAGCATCGGCGCCGAATTCATGCACATCCGCGATGCCGACGAGCGCCGCTGGGTGCACCAGCAGTTCGAGAGCGCCGGCGGCGACTACTCGCTGAGCACGGACGAAAAGAAGAAACTGCTCGAACACCTCGTCCAGGCCGACGGCCTTGAGCGCTATCTGCATACTAAATATGTCGGCCAGAAGCGTTTCTCGCTCGAAGGCGGCGACAGCCTGATCCCGATGGTCGGCGAGCTGCTCAAGCGCGGCGCGGCCAGCGGCCTGAAGGATCTCGTCATCGGCATGGCCCACCGCGGCCGCCTCAACGTCCTCGTCAATATTCTCGGCAAGGCGCCGCAGAAGCTGTTCGACGAGTTCGAGCAGAAGTTCGACCACGACGACAACCCCGCGCACTCGGGCGACGTGAAGTACCACATGGGCTTCTCCGCCGACGTGAAGAGCGGCGACAAGACCATCCATGTCGTGCTCGCGTTCAACCCGTCGCACCTGGAGATCGTCAACCCGGTCGTCGCCGGCTCGGTGCGTGCGCGCCAGATCCATCGCAGCGACGCGAACCACGACCAGGTCCTGCCCGTACTGATCCACGGCGACGCCGCCTTTGCCGGCCAGGGCGTCAACATGGAACTGTTCAACATGTCGCAGACGCGCGGTTTCGGCGTCGGCGGCACGATCCACATCGTGATCAACAACCAGGTCGGTTTCACCACCTCGAATCCGCACGATTCGCGCTCGACGCTGTACTGCACCGACGTCGCCAAGATGGTCAACGCACCGGTGTTCCACGTGAACGGCGACGACCCGGAAGCGGTGTTGTTCATCACCCGCCTCGCCTACGACTACCGCGCCAAGTTCAAGCGCGACGTCGTCATCGATCTCGTCTGCTACCGCCGCCACGGCCACAACGAGGCCGATGAGCCGTCGGCCACGCAACCGCTGATGTACAAGATCATCAAGGCGCGCCCACCGGCGCGTGAGATCTATGCCAAGCAGCTCGAAGGCGCCGGCACGATCGCCGGCGGCGATGCACAGCAACTGGTCGACAACTATCGCGCCAAGCTGGAAGCCGGCCAGCCGATCGCCAGTCTCGACCCGAGCTTTAAGGACGCTTTCGCGATTGATTGGACGCGCCATCTCAACGCCCAGCTCGATCAGCAGGTCGTCACCGGCGTCGCCAAGGACAAGCTCGCCGCGCTCAACGCGAAAATCCTCGGCGTGCCGAAAGATTTCACCCTGCAGGCCCAGGTCGCCAAGGTCTACGAGGCGCGCAACAAGATGGCCGCCGGCGCGCAGCCGATGGACTGGGGCTTCGCCGAGAATCTCGCCTATGCGACCCTGATCGACGAAGGCTACGACCTGCGCCTGGTCGGCCAGGACGTCGGCCGCGGCACGTTCTCGCACCGCCACGCGGTGCTGCACGACCAGAACAGCGGACGCGATGTGACCATGCTGACCAAGGTGCGCGAAGACGCGACGGTCGCCGTGGTCGATTCGCTGCTCAGCGAAGAAGCGGTGATGGCGTTCGAGTACGGCTATTCCACCTCCGAGCCGCGCACGCTGGTGCTCTGGGAAGGCCAGTTCGGCGATTTCGCCAACGGCGCCCAGGTCGTCGTCGACCAGTTCATTTCTTCGGGCGAGGCGAAATGGTCGCGCTTCTCGGGTCTCGTTCTGCTGCTGCCGCACGGCTACGAGGGCCAGGGCCCCGAGCATTCCTCGGCGCGTCTTGAACGCTATCTGCAGTTGTGCGCACTCGAGAACATGCAGGTGTGCGTGCCGACCACGCCCGCGCAGATGTTCCATCTGCTGCGCCGGCAGATGGTCCGCGACGTGCGCAAGCCGCTCGTGGTGATGACGCCGAAGTCGTTGCTGCGCCATCCGCTCGCGACGTCGAGCCTGTCCGACCTCAGCGACGGCAGCTTCCAGTTGGTCATTCCGGATTCCACCGCCGGCGACGCGAAGAAGGTCAAGCGCGTCGTGCTGTGCTCGGGCAAGGTCTATTACGATCTCGTCCAGGAAGCGGCCAAGCGCAAGCTCACCGACGTCGCGATCGTGCGCGTCGAGCAGCTTTATCCGTTCCCGCGCCCGCAGGTCCAGGCCGAACTCGCCAAGTATCCGGGCGTGAAGGAAGTCGTCTGGTGCCAGGAAGAGCCGCAGAACCAGGGCGCGTGGTATCAGATCAAGCACCATCTGGCCGCCTGCATCGCCGACGAACACACCTTGCACTACGCCGGTCGCATGCGCTCGCCCGCTCCGGCTTGCGGACACTTGAACACGCACATCGCCGAGCAGGCCAAACTCGTCGAGGACGCGCTGGTCAAGGCGCCGGGCGACGATTACTCGGCGGATTGAAGCGGCAACGAAAGCATCTGCAGCGGATCGGCACGGACAGGAGTTGAGAACGGCGGAAGCGGCTCTTGAATTGACCGGCCCGATCCGCTCTCATCCGATCCGATCCGCTTTTATCCGTACAAAAGAATTCTTTTTTTCCAAGGACACCTCATGCCGATTGAAGTCAAAGTTCCGGTACTGCCCGAATCCGTCGCCGACGCCACGATCGCGAGCTGGCACAAGAAGCCCGGCGACGCGGTCAAGCGCGACGAGAACCTCGTCGATCTCGAAACCGACAAGGTGGTGCTCGAAGTACCGGCGCCGGCTGACGGCGTGCTCAAGGAAATCAAGTTCGACACGGGCGCGACGGTGACGAGCCAGCAAGTGCTCGCGATCCTCGAAGAAGGCGCGGCCGCAGCGGCGGCTCCGGCTGCGGCGCCTGCGCCGGCCGCGAAGTCGGCCCCGGCTCCGGCCCCCGCAGCGGCGAGCCCCGCTCCGGCGGCGGCTGGCGTCGATGCGCTCTCCCCGGCCGGCCGTCGCGTCGCGACCGAGAACCAGATCGATCCGTCGCAAGTCGCCGGCACCGGCCGCGGCGGCGCGGTGACCAAGGAAGACTTGGTCAACTACATCAACAGCGGCAGCAAGTCCGCCCCGGCACCGGCTGCACCGGCCGCCGCGGCGCGCGCGCCGGCGGGCCCGCGCGCGGAAGAGCGCGTGCCGATGACGCGCATGCGCGCAAAGATCGCCGAGCGCCTGATGCAGTCGAAGAACTCGATTGCGATGCTGACCTCGTTCAACGAGATCAACCTCGCCAAAGTCAGCGCGATGCGCAAGGAACTCGGCGAGCAGTTCGAGAAGGCCAACGGCATCAAGCTCGGCTTCATGAGCTTCTTCGTCAAGGCCGCCGCCGAGGCGCTCAAGCGCCATCCGATCGTCAACGCTTCGGTCGACGGCAACGACGTCATCTATCACGGCTACCAGGACATCTCCGTCGCCGTCTCCACCGACAAGGGCCTGGTCACGCCGGTGCTGCGCGATGCGCAAAACATGGGCTTCGCCGACGTCGAGAAGGCAATAGCCTCCTACGCGAAGAAAGCGCGCGAAGGCGGCCTCACCCTCGAAGACCTGCAGGGCGGCACGTTCACGATCACCAACGGCGGTACGTTCGGTTCGCTGTTCTCGACGCCGATCGTCAATCCGCCGCAGAGCGCGATCCTCGGCATGCACGCGATCAAGGAACGCGCGATCGTCGAAAACGGCCAGGTCGTCGCCGCGCCGATGATGTACGTTGCGATCTCCTACGATCACCGCATCATCGACGGCAAGGACGCGGTGCTGTTCCTCGTCGACATCAAGAACCAGCTCGAGAATCCGCAGCGGATGTTGCTCGGCCTGTAGGCCAAGAAACAGTGAGCGGAATAGCAGTGAGCGGTGAGCGGAAAGAGCCCCGACCCGTCGCGTCTTGCTTTTGCATTTCCCGCTCACTGTTCACCGCTCACTGCTCACAACACGACTTTGGAATTTACTCATGAGTGACACTTTCGACGTCATCGTCATCGGCGGCGGCCCCGCCGGTTATCACGCGGCGATCCGCGCCGCGCAGCTCGGCCTGAAGACGGCCTGCATAGACAACTTCAAAGGCAAGGACGGCAAGCTCGCGCTCGGCGGCACCTGCCTCAACGTCGGCTGCATTCCTTCGAAAGCGCTGCTCGATTCCTCGAAACAGTTCTGGAACCTGACCCAGCACTTCGACGTCCACGGCATTACGACCAAGGACGCGAAGATCGACGTCGGCACGATGGTCGGGCGCAAGGACAAGATCGTCAAACAGTTCACTGGCGGCGTTGCCCTGCTGTTCAAGGGCAACAAGATCGCCGCTTACGACGGCTTCGGCACGCTGCATCCGAACAAGCTGGTCAAAGTCCAGCGTTTCGACGGCACGACGACCGAGCTGACCGCCAAGCACATCGTGCTCGCGCCGGGCTCGGTGCCGATCGAACTGCCGTTCGCCAAATTCGACGGCAAGAACATCGTCGACAACGCCGGCGCGCTCGATTTCGATGCGGTGCCGAAGCGTCTCTGCGTGATCGGC
This sequence comes from Rudaea sp. 3F27F6, assembly GCF_005503555.1. Taxonomy (GTDB): domain Bacteria; phylum Pseudomonadota; class Gammaproteobacteria; order Xanthomonadales; family Rhodanobacteraceae; genus Rudaea. Next base: position 624,834 of record NZ_SCNG01000003.1, on the reverse strand, counting down.
GCGGGCGTCATCGGCCTCGAACTCGGCAGCGTCTGGCGCCGCCTCGGCGCCGAGGTCACCGTGCTCGAAGCGCTGCCGGACTTCCTCGCGATGGCCGACAAGGACATCGCCAAAGTCGCGCAGCGCGAGTTCGCCAAGCAGGGCCTCGACATCAAGCTCGGCGCCAAGGTCAGCAAGGCCGAGGTCAAGGGCAAGACCGTCGAGATCACCTACACCGACGCCAAGGGCGAGCAGACCCTCGTCGTCGACAAGCTGCTCGTCGCCGTCGGCCGCCGCGCCGCGACCCAGGGCGTGCTCGCCGAAGGCACCGGCGTGAAACTCGACGAACGCGGCCGCATCGCCGTCGACGAACACTGCTACACCGGCGCCGACGGCATCTGGGCGGTCGGCGATTGCGTGCGCGGGCCGATGCTTGCGCACAAGGGCTTCGAGGAAGGCATTGCCGTCGCCGAGCTGATCGCGGGCAAGCCGGGCCATGTCAATTACGACACGATCCCGTCGGTCGTCTACACCGAACCGGAAATCGCCTGGGCCGGCAAGACCGAAGAAGAACTCAAGAAGGCCGGCATCCCGTACAAGGCCGGCGCCTTCCCGTTCGCCGCGATCGGCCGCGCCGTCGCGATGAACGAAACCGCCGGTCACGTGAAGGTGCTCGCGCACGCCGAAACCGATCGCCTGCTCGGCGTGCACATGGTCGGACCGGGCGTCTCCGAGCTGATTGCCGAGGCCGTCGTCGCGATGGAATTCCACGGCTCCGCGGAAGACCTCGCGCGCATCATCCATGCGCATCCGACGCTGAGCGAAGCCGTTCACGAAGCCGCGCTCGCCGTGGACAAGCGTGCGATTCACAAGATCAATTGAGTTTGAGATGTACTCGACCCGGACGACGCAAGAATGTGCGTCGATCCGGGATCGAACTCCGCTTACTTGGTCATTCCAGCGAACGCTGGAATCCAGCTTCTGAATTCGCATGAAGAACCCATGCGTCTTCATTTTGCGAGCGGCTGGAATGCAACGTTGTATGTCGACCTCACTTCAGATTTGATCAAACGCATCTACGAACGCAAACGCGACTTGACCCAGGCGGGACTTGTATCCCATCTTCATTCAAGGCTAGAAGCTGGATTCCAGCGTGCGCTGGAATGACGAGAAGGAAGCAAAGAGCATGAGCATTCCCACAACCTTCCCCGCCTTCCGCATCCACGCCGACCGCAACAACTATCGCGCGGGCATCGAGGGACTGCGGCTAGACGATCTCACCGCCGGCGAAGTCGTGATCAAGGTCGCCTACTCGTCGGTCAACTACAAGGACGCGCTTGCCGGCACCGGCAAAGGAAAAATTCTGCGCGAATCGCCGCTCGTCGGCGGCATCGACGTCGCCGGCCATGTGGTCGAATCGCGCGACGCCAGATTCAAGGAAGGCGACGAAGTGCTCGTCACCGGCTGCGGCCTGTCGGAAACGCGCGACGGCGGCTACGCGCAGTACGCGCGGCTCGAATCGCAGTGGGTGATCGCACTGCCGAAGGGCCTCAGTCTGCGCGAATCGATGGTGCTCGGCACGGCCGGCTTCACCGCGGCGTTGTCGCTCTATCGCATGCGCCAGAACGGACAGGTGCCGTCGATGGGCCCGGTCGTCGTCACCGGCGCCACCGGCGGCGTCGGCTCGCTTGCGATCGACATTCTCACGCGCGCGGGTTTCGAGGCGCATGCGATCAGCGGCAAGCTCGAACGCTTCGACGATCTGATTGCGCTCGGCGCCAAGCAGTGCATATCGCGCAAAGACCTGTACTGGGGCCAGCGCCCGCTCGAGACCAGCCGCTGGGCCGGCGCGATCGACAACGTCGGCGGCGAAATGCTCGCCGGGCTGACCCGCGTCATCCATCCCTACGGCAATATCGCCAGCTGCGGCCTCGCCGCCGACGCCGCGCTCGCAACGACGGTGATGCCGTTCATCCTGCGCGGCGTCAGCCTGCTCGGCATCGCTTCGGCCGGCACCGCGCGCGACATCCGCGATGCCGTGTGGCAACATCTCGCCGGCGAATGGAAACCCGCACATCTGGACAAGATCGCAACGCGCGAGGTCGGCCTCGACGGTCTGCCGGAAGTGTTTGAAACGATGCTCGCCGGCGATTCTTTCGGCCGCACCGTTGTCCGGCTCTGAAGTTCGACAGGGCAAAGCGTGACCACGATCACGCCCGCAAACTCTGCACTGTCGCGTTACAAAAGTTGTGCCTACAATCGACTTTCATCACTGCACAGGGGCAGGCGTATACCATGGCACGCATATTGATCGTTGACGATTCGCCGACGCAATTGCTCGGCCTCAAGCGTATAGTCGAAAAGCTCGGTCACGTCGCGACGACGGCCGAAGACGGTGCCGCCGGGGTCGACGTGGCCAAGCGCGAAATTCCCGACCTGATCCTGATGGACGTGGTGATGCCGAATCTCAACGGCTTCCAGGCCACGCGCACGCTCGCGCGCGAGCCGACGACGAGCCATATTCCGGTCATCCTCGTCACCACCAAGGGTCAGGAGACCGACAAGGTCTGGGGCATGCGCCAAGGCGCCAAGGCCTATGTGACCAAGCCGATCGACGAGAAGGAACTCGCGCAGGCGATCAAAAACCTGCTGCCCGCCGCGGCGTAAATGGAAAAACGTCCTTCGTCACCGATTGACGCGGACGTACGCGGACAAAAGCAAATGAGCTGAAGCGGCACTGCCGCTTTTGCTCCGGTCGGTATTTTTCCGCATCAACCCGCGTGCAGACGCTTTTCTTTCGGCGTCACGCGCGCACGGCCGATTCGCCGAACTCCTGGGCCATTTGCTCGTAGAGCTTGCGCTGCGCTTCGGTTTGCGCGGGCGGCGCGTGAATCTGCAAAGTGACGAACTGGTCGCCCGGCGTGGCGCCAGGCATGCCGCGTCCGCGCAGCCGCATACGCTTGCCGGAATCCGAGCCCGCCGGGATACGCAGTTCGACGTCGCCGCCGAGCGTCGGCACGGTCACCGTCCCGCCGAGCGCGGCCTGCCACGGCGCGATCGGCAAGGTCAGCAGCACATCGCGGCCGTCGAGATGAAAACGGCCGTCATCGCGCACCGACACTTCGAGCAGCAGATCGCCCGCAGGTCCACCCTGCACGCCCGGCGAACCCTGTCCCCCGAGCCGAATCTGCTGACCCGGCAGGATGCCCGCGGGAATCTTCACTTCGAGCGTGCGTTCGCCGCCGCCGCCGTCGCGCAGGGTGATGCGCTCCTTGCTGCCGCTGAACGCGCTGGCGAGCGGAATCTCGACGCGCGCCTGCACGTCGCGCCCGCGCCGCGGACCGGGCGGCCGCCCGCGCGGGCCGCCGCGTGCGCCGCCGAACAGCGATTCGAAGAAGTCGGAAAAACCGCCTTCGCCGAGGTCGGAAAAATCGAAGCCCTGGCCGTCGCCGGCATTCGGCGGCGGGTGGTACTCCTGCCCCGGCCGGTAACCTTGCGCCTTGACCTGATCGTAAGCACGGCGCTTGGCCGGGTCTTTGAGCGCTTCGTAGGCTTCGTTGACCGCTTTGAATTTCTCCTCGGCGCCCGCTTCCTTGCTCACGTCCGGATGGTATTTGCGCGCGAGCTTGCGATAGGCGGATTTGATTTCCGCCTCGCTCGCATCGGCCTTCACGCCGAGGATGTCGTAATAGTCTTTGAATTGCATGTCGGGCTTATGAGATCAGCGACCAATGGAGTACATGCTTTTTATCTTCATTCCCACGCGGGCCGGGTTCCTCAACGACCGATCGTCCGGCTTTTTCCTTGCACGGCTTTTCGCAGCGGCAAGCGGATTTCCGCCTGAGCGGGAATGACGACAAAAACGCAAATCACCCGCGGCCAGCATAGCCGACCGCGGGTTGGTCCAAAAGGTGTTTCGAAGAGAGCTGCTTTATTGAAAAGCGCGGCCAGGAATGATCGCCTCGTGATCCTCGCGATCACGGACGATCGCGAAAATACCTCTTCAGTTCACCGCGATCTTGCGCGGCGCGGCCTGCGCCTTCTTTGGGATCGCAACCTCGAGCACGCCGTTCTTGCCGCTCGCGGTGATCGCGTCGGCATCGGCGCTGTCCGGCAGCACGAAGCTGCGCTCAAAGGCGCCGTAACGGCGTTCGACGCGGGTCAGCTTGCCGTTCTCGGACGCGCTTTCCGATTTGCGCTCGCCCTTGATCGTCAGCACGCCCTTGTCCATGCTGATCTCGATGTCCTTCGAGTCCACGCCCGGAATGTCGGCGAAGATCACGTAGCGCGCGTCTTCCTCGCGCACGTCGACGCGCGGCGTCCACGCATGCGCATCCTGGTTGTCGGAGAAGAAATGGCGGTGATGCGGGCGCAGCCAATTCTGGTACTGGGTGATAGTCATGTCTGGGTTCCTGCAAATGATTCGGGCCGATTGCCCGCTGACGGGAAAAATGCGGATGCGCGCATTCTTTTCAAGGGATGATGTCGGCGCCGTTTAAGCCGTATCATTTCTTGCCCGCGCGTTCGCCCGCGAACGCGAACGTCGAACGCGGCCACTTTCGGCCGCACCTCTCCATAGCAACATCTCAATCAGCGAAGGTCGATCCATGACGATCCAAATCGGCGACAAAATTCCCAACGCCACTCTCAACTACCTCAAGGACGGCGTGCAGGCGGTCAACACGGACGAGATCTTCAAGGGCAAGAAAGTCGTGCTCTTCTCCGTGCCCGGCGCGTTCACGCCGACCTGCTCGGCCAAGCATCTGCCGGGCTATGTGGAAAAGTTCGCAGAGTTCAAAAGTAAAAATGTGGACATTGCCTGCATCGCGGTCAACGACGCCTTCGTCATGGACGCCTGGGCGAAGAACCAACAGGTGCCCGAGGGTTTGTGGATGCTCGCCGACGGCAACGGCACCTTCACCCAGGCGCTCGGTCTGCAGATGGACGGCACCGCGTTCGGCCTCGGCATGCGCGGCAAGCGCTTCGCTCTCTACGCCGACGACGGCGTGGTCAAGGCGCTGCATCTCGAAGCGCCGGGCGAGTTCAAGGTTTCCGACGCGGCGTCGATGCTCGCGGTGATCTGAGCGCGTGCAGGCTTCAGGCTGGGGCAAGGCCCCAGCCGAGGCGGCCGACTCAACGCTTCGGCAGCCAGCGATAGTGGCCGGTGATCGGATAGGCGAACAGCACGTCTTCCATGCGCGCGCCGGCACCGATGTTGTGCACGATGAACGGCACACCCGCGCGCGTGCGGCGCTCGGCGACGATGCCGATATGCGCGAGGCCGTCGACATTCCAGGTAACGATATCGCCGGCGCGGTAGCCGTGTGGATCGTCGCCGGTCGGAAGAGTCTGGCCGTGACGCGCGAAGAATGTCGTCAGGTTCTGCACGCGCCGATGGTCGATGTTCGCATCGGGTGCCTTCAAGCCCCAGATTTTCGGATAGACCTTCCACGCCGCGAGCATGTCTTCGTGCACGCGCGCCTGTAGATCGATGCCGATGCCGCGATAAGCGCGAACCACGACGTCGGTGCACACGCCGCGGTCCAGCGGCACGTCGCCGTTCGGATAACCGATAGTTCGATAAGCGGGGTCGTAGCGCAAGGTCACGCCGACCTGCGCGCGCGCCGCGCGCACGAGGTCGGAAGCCGAATCCGCGTGCGCATCGAATGCGGCGAGCAGCAGTATCGCCAGAAGAACTGTCACGTGCCTCATCGCACCGCCTCCCCCGGCGCACCGTTGCCGGTCCGCTGATTAGGATCGGCAAGCGCGCACCGAGTTCCGCCGGCCATGCGGCCGGCGGTGCGGGTCGTCAGCGGAGCTTATTCGCTCGGCAGCGACGCTCCGGGCTCGTCGGCATCTTTTTCGTCGACGCCTTCTTCTTCGACGCCGAGCGATTCGATCGCGACCACGCCGACCAGCGATTCCTCCGCCGGCAGACGGATCAGGGTCACGCCCTGCGTATTGCGCCCGACCTTGGCGATTTCGTTCGCGCGCGTGCGCACGAGCGTGCCCTGGTTCGAGATCAGCATGACTTCGTGGGCATCGTCGAGTTCGACCGCGCCGACGAGATCGCCGTTGCGCTCGGAACACTGGATGCCGATGACGCCGCGGATGCCGCGACCCTTGCGCGGATACTTCGACAGCGGCGTGCGCTTGCCGTAGCCGCGTTCGGTCGCGGTGAGGACGTAGGTTTCCGTCGGTGATGCCGGCTCGTCGGCCAGCGCTTCGACGGCTTCGGCCGTGTCGCCCGACTCGTCTTCGTCGCCGCTCTGCTCCAAGGCATGCTCGACGACCAGCAGCGAGACGACTTCCGCACCCTCGACGAGGCGGATGCCGCGCACGCCGCCGGCGCCGCGGCCCATCGCACGCACTTCGCCTTCGGCGAAACGCACGGTGCGGCCGTTCGACGCAAACAGCATCACGTCGTGCGTGCCGTCGGTCAGCTGCACGTCGACCAACGCATCGCCTTCGTCGAGCGAGATCGCCGCCTTGCCACGCTGCAACTGGAATGCGAACTCGGTCAGCGGCGTCTTCTTTACCGTGCCGTTGCGCGTGGCGAAGAACACGAACTGATCGTCGCGATACTCGCGCACCGGCAGAATCGCCTGCACTTTCTCACCCTCTTCGAGCTGCAGCAGGTTGACGATCGGGCGGCCGCGCGAGTTCGGCCCGGCTTCGGGAATCTTGTACACCTTCAGCCAGTAGACGCGGCCGAGGCTGGTGAATGCGAGCAGAGTGTCGTGAGTGTTGACGACCCAGAGCTTCTCGACGAAATCCTCTTCCTTGATCGCAGTCGCCGAGCGGCCCTTGCCGCCGCGGCGCTGGGCGCGGTAGATCGTGGTCGGCTGGCGCTTGGCGTAGCCCGCGTGCGACAGGGTGACGACGACGTCTTCGGCCGCGATCAGGTCGAGCACGTCGAGGTCTTCCTGGCTGGCCTGGATCACGGTGCGGCGCTCGTCGCCGTACTGCGCCTTGATCGCGATCAGCTCTTCGCGAATGACCTTGAGCAGGACATCCGGGTTCTGCAGGATTTCGATCAGTCCCGCGATCGTCGCGAGCAGTTCCTTGTACTCGTCAGTGAGCTTTTCCTGCTCGAGGCCGGTCAGGCGCGCGAGGCGCATTTCGAGGATCTGCTGCGCCTGCACTTCCGACAACTGGTAGCCGGCATCGCCGAGGCCGACGTTCGGCGCCAGATCTTCCGGCTTCGACGCGTCGGCGCCCGCGGCGGCGAGCAGCGAACGCACGAGGCCCGGCTCCCAGCGCTTGGCGAGCATGCGCTCGCGCGCGACTTCGCTCGACTCGGAAGTCCTGATCAGCTCGATCATCTCGTCGATATTGGCGAGCGCGACGGTGAGACCTTCCAACACGTGCGCACGCTTGCGCGCTTCGCGCAGCTCGAAGATGGTGCGCCGGGTCACCACTTCGCGGCGGTGGCGGATGAAGGCTTCGAGAATTTCCTTGAGATTGAGCAGGCGCGGCTGGCCGTCGACGAGCGCGACCATGTTGATGCCGAACGTCACCTGCATCTGCGTCTGCTGATACAGGTTGTTGAGCAGCACTTCGCCGAGCGTGTCCTTGCGCACTTCGATGACGATGCGCATGCCGTCCTTGTCGGACTCGTCGCGCAGGCCGTCGGGAGCGATGCCCTCGAGCTTCTTTTCCTTGTGCAGCTCGGCGATCGTCTCGATCAGGCGCTTCTTGTTCACCTGGTACGGCAGCTCGGTGACGATGATCGTCTCGCGGCCGTTGTCCTCGGTCTCGATCTCGGCTTTCGCGCGCACATAGATGCGACCGCGGCCGGTCTTGTACGCCTCGATGATGCCGGCGGCGCCGTTGATGATGCCGTAGGTCGGAAAATCGGGACCCGGCACGAGACGCAGCAGGTCGTCGAATCCGAGGTCGGGATCGTCGATCACCGCGATGCAGGCATCGATGATCTCGGAGATGTTGTGCGGCGGCACGTTGGTCGCCATGCCGACGGCGATGCCGGCCGAACCGTTGACGAGCAGATTCGGCACGCGTGCAGGCAGCACGGTCGGCTCAAGATCCTTCTCGTCGTAGTTGGGCTGGAAGTCGACGGTTTCTTTGTCGAGGTCGGAGAGGATTTCCGAGGTGAGGCGATCGAGGCGGCACTCGGTGTAACGCATCGCCGCGGCGTTGTCGCCGTCGACCGAGCCGAAATTGCCCTGGCCGTCGACGAGCGGATAGCGCAGCGAGAAATCCTGGGCCATGCGTACGAGCGCGTCGTACACCGACTGGTCGCCGTGCGGATGGTACTTACCGATGACGTCACCGACCACGCGCGCGCACTTGATGTAGGAGCGGTTCCAGGTGTTGTTCAACTCCTGCATCGCGTAGAGCACGCGACGATGCACGGGCTTGAGGCCGTCGCGCACATCCGGCAGAGCGCGGCCGACGATCACGCTCATCGCGTAATCGAGGTAGCTCTGGCGCATTTCGTCTTCGATGTTGACGCGAATGATTTCTTTGGCCAAGTCAGCCATCGTATGGTTTTTCCTGTGATTTGCTGCGTGGACGCGTGGCGTCGATCGGGTTCGATTTCGCCGAAATTTCCGCTGAAATCGGACCGCAATAATTTTATCACACCCGGCACCTCCGAAGCGGTATTTTCGGAGCGATAAAACCGAATAATTTCAATAAATTAGAACATCGCTCTGAGGCCCGAAAACCAATCGGCGTCAACCCTCGGAAAAGCGCCCACGACCAAGCCCGCCGCACCCGGCATTTTGTATACTTTTTCCAAGCGAAAATCGCGCCGGCGACCGCGCCGCGGCGGCCCCGCGCCGGCTAGGAAGTCTTGCGGTAGATCCAGTGGCGCGAGGCGATGTAGTTGACGCCGAGGCCGGCCACCGAACCGGCGGCGACGGGCAACGCCAGCCAATGCGCATCGAAATCGAAGGCGAGCACGAGCGCCGAGTAGGCGGCGAAGTTGCAGGCGAAGCCGCCGCTCATCGCGAAGATGTAGCGCATCCATTCGCCCAGACGCGAGTGATTGCGCGTGCCCTTGAACGTGGTGTTGCGGTTGATCAGCCAGGTCGCCGTCGCCGCGCAGAGAAACGAGATCAGGCGTGCGCTGAAACGGTCCCAGGAGAAGCCGGTCACGAGCAGCCAGAGCACGCCCCAGTCGACGAAGAAGCCGATCACGCCGACGATGCAGAATTGAAGAAACTGCGACATCGTGTTCAGCCCCGCGCGAGCAGATCCTGCATCTGCGCCGCATTCGGCCGCTCGATCGAGCCGCGTTCGGTGACGATGACGTCGATCAATTCGGCCGGCGTCACGTCGAACACCGGATTCCACGCATCGGCGCCGTCGACCACGGTGCGCTTGCCGGAGATCGACAGCAGCTCGGCCGGATCGCGCAGTTCGATCTCGATGTCGTCGCCGTGCTTGGTCTGCATGTCAACGGTCGACCACGGCGCGACGACCATAAACTTGACCCCGTGCCGCTTCGCGCTGATCGCGAGCTGGTAGGTGCCGATCTTGTTCGCCGTGTCGCCGTTCGCAGCGATGCGGTCGGCGCCGACCACGATCCACTGCACCGCGCCCGACTTCATCAGGTGCGACGCCGCCGAATCCGCGATCAGCTTGGCCGGAATGCGGTCGCGCACAAGCTCCCACATGGTCAGGCGCGCGCCCTGCAGCCACGGCCGCGTCTCGCCCGCATACACCTGCGCGACTTTGCCGCCGGCGTAGCCCGCGCGGATCACGCCGAGCGCGGTGCCGAAGCCCGCCGTGGCGAGCGAGCCGGTATTGCAATGCGTGAGCACGCCGATGCGCTCGCCGAAGAAACCCGCGCCGAATTCGCCCATCTTGCGGTTGGCGGCGAGATCCTCGTCCTGGATCGCGCGCGCCTCGGCGGCGAGCACGGCGAGCGGATCGGACTTCGCCTGTTCGAGCGCGCGGCGCATGCGCGCGAGCGCCCAGGCGAGGTTGACCGCGGTCGGCCGCGCGGCGTTCAAGGCGTCGAATGTCGGGTCGAGTGCGGCCACGCTGATTTTCTGCCCGGCGGTGTCGAGCAGCGCGGCCTGCAGCACCACGCCCCAGGCCGCGGCGATGCCGATCGCCGGCGCACCGCGCACGACCAGATCCTTGATCGCCTTTGCGACTTCGAGCGCGTTGCGGCATTCGATCTGCGCCTCGGTGAACGGCAGCTCGCGCTGATCGAGCAGGCGCAGCGCGCCGCCGGCGTAGTTCACGGCACGGATCGTATCGTGGCGATCCAGCGAAGCAGGAGAAAGATCGGACATGGGGAATTCTGAGAAAGCGGTCAATTGTTAAGAATAACCGATGATCGTTGCAGCTGCCTTGTCGCGGCCCGATCCGCCCGGCGCGGAAACGCGGCTGCCGGCATTTTCCGTTAGCATGCGGCCATGCTGCGCATCAAACGCGATCCGGAAGCCAAACCGCCCGCACGCAAGGCGAGCAAGGAAATCGAAGCGGTACGCGTCGACGACGTCGATACCCAGTTCGTCGCCCTGTTGCGGCGCAAGTGCACGCGCGCGGCGCTGACCGGCGCGCTGACTGCGGCGATCGAGGCGATTCCCGGCCTCGGCCGCGTGCTCGGCTTCGTCTTCGGCGAAGTGCTCGACGCCAAGTTCCTCGCGCGCGTGCAGCGCGAGCTGGTCGAAGACACCTTCAAGCTATATTCGCTGCAGTTGCCTGCGGCCCTGCACACTGAGCTGATCGACCGCGTGCAAACCGTGGGCACGAGCGCCAGCATCGCCGGCGACATCCTCGTGCGCGGCGTGCTGCGCCGCCTCGGCGGGCGCATCGGCGGCGCGCTGACCAAACGCTTCGTGCCGATCGCCGCGATCGTCTCGTCCGCGGTCAGCAACGCCAGCGTCACCTACGCGATCGGCAAACGCGCGCAGGCCGTGGCGAAATGGAAAGACTCGCCGATCACCGGCATGCCCGACGTGGTGCGCGCGTTCAGCGGCGTCGACGAGCGGCGCGTGCTCGACTGGTCGCTCGACGCGGTGAAGACCTCGCTAGGCATGATCGGCGACGCGGTGCGCAAGATGGCGCGCTTCGGAAGAAAAAAGTCGGACGAAGACTCGGAACGGAAGCGTTAGGCAAGTTCCGATTTGTTCGTCATCCCGGCGGCTCTCGACAGCCGAGGAACTGGCCAAGCCGGGATTCCGCTTTGTGTCCGACCGGCCAAAAGCTGGATTCCAGCTTGCGCCGGAATGACGAGATTCGATGAAATCAGAACTGTCGGGAGGTTCCTCAATTCATCCCGGCGATTGTGCCGGGCGCGCACTCAGGACAAGCCAAGCACCCTACGGTTGAGTGCCTCGTCGGCACCCTGCCCGGCGAAGTCGTCGAAGGCGTGTTCGGTAACGCGGATAATGTGGTCGCGCACGAATGCCGCGCCTTCCTTCGCGCCGTCTTCCGGGTGCTTGATCGCGCACTCCCACTCGACCACCGCCCAGCCCGGATAATCGTACTGGGCGAATTTCGAGAAGACCGCCTTGAAATCGACTTGGCCGTCGCCGAGCGAGCGGAATCGTCCCGGGCGATCGATCCAATTCTGGTAGCCGCCGTACACGCCCGACTTGCCCGACGGGCGGAACTCCGCGTCCTTCACGTGGAAGATGCGGATGAACTCGTGGTAGTGATCGATATAGCGCAGATAGTCGAGCTGCTGCAGGACGAAATGGCTCGGGTCGTAGAGCATGCGGCAGCGTGGGTGGTCGCCGGTCGCTGCGAGGAAGCGCTCGAAGGTCACGCCGTCGTGCAGATCCTCGCCCGGATGAATTTCGTAACAGACGTCGACGCCGACGTCGTCGAACGCATTGAGAATCGGCCGCCAGCGGCGCGCGAGTTCCTTGAACCCGTCTTCGACCACGCCCGCGGGACGCTGCGGCCACGGGTAGAACGTGTGCCAGAGCAGCGCGCCTGAGAACGTGGCGTGCGCGTCGAGGCCGAGATTGCGGCTCGCGCGCGCAGCGAGGTGAAGCTGCTCGACCGCCCAGGCCGTGCGCTTGTCGCGGTTGCCGCGCACCGATTCCGGGGCGAAACCGTCGAACTGCGCATCGTAGGCCGGATGCACGGCGATGAGCTGACCCTGCAAATGGGTCGAGAGTTCGGTGATCTTGAGGCCGCAGGACTCGACGACGCCCTTGATCTCGTCGCAGTAGTCCTTGCTTTCTGCGGCGCGTTTGAGATCGATGCAGCGGCTGTCCCAGCTCGGAATCTGCACGCCGCGATAGCCGATCGACGCCATCCAGCGACAGATGCTTTCGAGTTTGTCGAACGGCGCCTTGTCGCCCATGAACTGCGCAAGAAAAATCGCCGGACCCTTGATCGTCTTCATGGCAAAGCCGTCCACTTCTTGTCGGATTGTGCGGAACGCACGACGGTATCGACGAAGCTCATGCCGTGCAGGCCATCGTCGACGTTGGGAAAATCGTAACTGCGGAAATCGATCGCGGGATCGCGCTCGTAGTCGCGCACCGCCTTGTAAAACGCGGCATAGATATTGGCGAACGCTTCGAGATAACCCTCGGGATGGCCCGGCGGCGTGCGCGCGTTCGCCGCGGCGATTGGGGCGAGATAGGCCGAGCCGGTGCGCAGCACCTGCACCGGCGCATCGATCAGGCGCAGCACCAGCGAATTCGCGTCGGCCTGCTGCCATTCGAGGCCGCCCTTCTCGCCGTAGACGCGGATGCGGATGTTGTTTTCTTCGCCCGCGGCGACCTGGGTCGCGAACAGGACGCCGCTCGCGCCGTTCTCGAAGCGTAGCAGCATCGCGCTGTCGTCGTCGAGCCGGCGCCCCGCAACGAAAGTATTGAGCGCAGCATCGACTTCGGCGATGTGCAGGCCGCTGACGTATTCGGCGAGATGCGCGGCGTGCGTGCCGATGTCGCCGATCGCGCCGCCGGCCCCGGACTTCGCCGGGTCGGTGCGCCAGCTCGCTTGCTTCTGTCCGCCCTGTTCGACGCCGGTCGCGAGCCAGCCCTGCGGATATTCGACGTAGATTTTGCGCACCGCGCCAAGTCGGCCGGCCGCGACGAGCGCGCGCGCCTGCTTCACGAGCGGATAGCCGCTGTAGGTGTAAGTGACGGCAAGCAGGCGGCGCGTGCGCGCGACGACTTCCTGCAATTGCTTCGCCTCGTCGACCGAGAAACACATCGGCTTGTCGACGACGACGTGGAATCCGCTTTCCAGGCACAGCCGCGCGGGCTCGTAGTGCACGTGGTTCGGCGTCACGATCGCAGCGAAATCCATGCGCTCGCTGGCCGGCAGCGCTTTCTCCGCCTCGATCATCTGCGCGTAGCTCGCATAGACGCGCGAGGCCGGCAGACGATAACTTTCGCCGGCTTCGCGCGAGCGCTCGGCCGAGCTGCTGAATGCGCCGCAGACGAGTTCCGCCTCGCCGTCCAGTTCCGCCGCGATGCGGTGGATGCGGCCGATAAAAGAACCCGGGCCGCCGCCGATCAGACCCATTCGCAGTTTTCGCGACATCGTTTCCTCGCTTGCCATTCGTTCAGTGCGTCGCCTGCGGCTGTGCCATGCGACGCGAATGATAGAAGTACATGCCGACGAAAACGATGGCAAGCGGAATCGACAGCGCGGCCATCGTCTGCAGCGCCGCGCCGGCGCCGTAGCGGTCGATACGCGCGCCCATGACCGGCAGCGCCGTGGCGACCGAGAGCATGCCCGCGCCGCCCATCAGGCTCATCGGCAGCGCGCCGCCGCGCGGATAGCGTTGCGAGGTGACGCCGAGCATCGTCGGCCAGAGGAACGCCTTGCCGACGCCGAACACCGTCGCCGCCGCGAACGCGACGACGGCACCGTCTCCGGGCTGCAGACTGCCGAGCCAGTACAGGCCGACGCCGGCGAGTACCGAACAGGCGAGCAAGGTCGCGATCGGCGACGCGTGCGCGATGCCGCTGCCGAACGTGCGCAGCAGAAACACGAGTCCCGCCGTGTAGACCAGATACAGCACACCCTGCAACTGCGGCGCGAGCGCCTGCATCACCGCGGGAAACCACTGGTCCGGGCCGAGTTCGATCGCCGCGGTCAGCCACATGCAGCAGAACAGCAGCACGAATCCCGGCCGCGCCGCCTCGCGCCACATCGCGGCCGTGGAGACGTTCTGCTGCACACGCTCGGTCGGCGGATAGCGCAGCGACGAGGCCATGATCAGATAGATCAGCGCCGGCACGAGAATCGTCGCAAGCTTGGCCTCCCAGCGCGCGTGGAACCACGAGGTCATCGCCACCGCGATCACGCCGCCGACGATCATGCCGCCGGGCCACCAGGCATGCAGCATGTTGAGGCGCTGGGTCTTGCGCTCGCTGTACACCGTCGCGATCAGCGGATTGATCACGCCTTCGACCAGCCCCTGCGACAGCCCCATGATCATGAAGCCCGCGTAGAGCATGACCGTGCCGGGATGATCGAAGATCGACGCGACCGGCGCGCTCGGACGCACGGCGAACACGACGAGCGCGATGCCGACGAAGTAACCGACCGCGGAGAGGATATGCAGGGTACGCATGCCGACCGCGTCGACCAGCGCGCCGCTGATGAAGATCGCAATCGTGAAGCACCAGAACGCCGGGCTGAAAATCAGGCCGAGCTGCTCGTTGCTCAGATGGAACGCGGCGGAAAGATCGTTGGCGATGTCGCCGCGGATGGCGAACACCATCGCCGTCGTCACCAGCGAGACGCAGCTGGCGACGAATAGCTTCGATTTGTTCACGGCGCGGCCCCGCTACTGATCGGACAAGGGGCGGACCCAGATATTGCGGAAGCGCACCGGCATATGGTGATCCTGCAGCTTCAGCGGCATGTTCAGATCGTGCGGCAACCACTTCGGCAACGCGTGATGCACGCTCGGGCCGAGCAGCGCGGTGTGGTTCTGCGTGAGCACGCCGTTGTAGAGCACGGTGACGAAGCCCGGACTCGTGACTTTGCCGCCGGCGAAACGCGGCGCGTTGAATACGATGTCGAAGGTCTGCCACTGGCCCGGCGGGCGCGCGGCATTGACCAGCGGCGGCGCCTGGCCGTAGATCGCCGAAGCCTCGCCGTCGGCGTAGGTGTAGTTGTCGTAACTGTCGAGCACCTGTATTTCATAGAGGCCGGCAAGGAAGACGCCGCTGTTGCCGCGGCCCTGGCTCTGACCCGACGGCGGCGACGGCTCGCTGAATTCGACATGCAGTTGGTAGTCGCCGAATTTCTGCTTGCTGACGATGTCGCCGCTGCCGCCGACGACTTCCATATAACCGTTTTCGACTTTCCAACCGGCCGCGCCGCCCTTCTCCGCCTGCCACGCATCGAGATTCTTGCCGTCGAACAGGATCGTCGCGTCGGCCGGCGGCTTGCCGGGGCGCTCGTCGCTGCCGGCCGTGCCCGGCGCGACCACGCGCGGACGCGGACGCTTGTCGTCGTGCACGCGCCACGGGCTGTTCGGCAGATACGGCGCGTCCGTGTATCCGGTCGGATATTTTTCTTCCTCGGCGTGCACGCCGGCGGCGGCGACCAGCAGTCCGAGTACGATGCCGCGCAAGGCGAAATGTATGCACGATTTCATGGCTCAGCCCTTGCCCGCTGCGGCGTCGGCCACGCAGGATTTCGTCAGCGGTTTACCCTGCAGCCGATCGTGCAGCCAGTCGAGCGCGCGACTGCCGTCGAACGTGCCGTGGCTCTTGTCGGCCTGGAAATCGGCTTCGATCTTCGTACCCATACGGCATGCGTCCTCGATCGCCTTCTTCGTCCACGCCGGATTGATGTATTCGTCCTTGCCCGCGTAGATCACCAGCATCGGCGCATCGGCCTTGCGCTTCGGCACGGCCATCGCCTGCAGCAGGCTTTGCAGTTTCAACGTCGCCTCGTGCGTCGACGGCTTGAGTTCTTCCGGCTTGATCTGCATCACCGCGCGGTTGCGTCCGTCGAGATCCTTACAGCTGCCGAGGACGTCCCAGTTCTGCTTCACCGAACCGCGCCGGTAGAGATCCATGTCGAGATCCGGATGCGCGCGGCTCTGCGAAATCAGGATGGCGGTAAAGGCGGCCGATTGGATCGGCGTCATGCCTTGGTCTTCGGCAATCTTGGCGTAGCCCGAGATGTCCGCGGCCGGCACCTCGTTGACCGCAGCGACCAGATGCAGCTCAGGCGCATACACCGGCGCCTGCTCGGCGGCGGCCCACGACGCGCCGCCGCCCTGCGAACCGCCGATCGCCACCCAGCGGTCGGAGATCAGGCCGGGCTTGGCGTTGCGCAGCGCGCGCACCGAATCGATGACGTTGTAGCCTTCGGTCTTGTTGTCGAGGTAGACATGGATGCCGCCGCCACCGAGGCCCTGATAGTCGGTGAACGCGACGGCGTAGCCGGCTTTCAGATAAGCGACGACCATGACGATCATGCCGAACAGGTTCGGCGAGCTGGACGGACCGCAGTCGTTGGTCACTCCCGTGGTGCCGTGCGCATGCGCGATCACCGGCCAGCCGCCGGCCGGCGGTTTGCCCGCGGGCACGTACAGCGCGCCCGAGACCACGCTGTGCTGGCCGTCGCTCGACGTCGAGCGATAGAGCACGCGTAACGCTTCGGCGCCGAGGCTGCGCACCGACGCGTCCACGTCGGCGATCGGCTTGATCTCGACCAGTGCGCCCGGTGCGTCAGCGGCCGCTGCGGCTTTCGCCGCGCGCGCGTCGTCCGGCACGCCGCCGGCGGCGAGCGTCAGGGCGAAGCCGAGCACGGCAAACGTCACCCGGCGCAATGTCCTCCCATGCAGATTCATGTTTTTTCTCCGGCGAACAGTTTCGTCAAAAAGCGATAGTCGACCTTGACCGCGTCCATCGGCGTCGTCGGGAACGGTTCTTCCTGTTCGACGAACATGTGCTCGATGCGGCTGCCGCGCACGAGGCCGACCAGTTCGTCCCATTTCACGATGCCGGTGCCGGCGTCGGTCGAGGCGAGTTCCATCACGCTCGTCGAAGGCCGCTTGGTGTCCTTGAGATGCAGCAGGCGCAGGCGCTTGCCGAACAGGCCGAACAGCGCGGGCAACTCCTGCTTGGCCGACACGGCCCAACCGATATCGAGCTCGAAATCGACCAGGGCCGGATCGGTGCGCTCGATCAGAGTGCGCAGGCCGTTGGTGTCGCCCGGCAGCGGCGCGAAGTCGACGCCGTGATTGTGATAGGCGAGACGGATACCGTGCTCGGCGAGCGCGGCGCCTTTCTCGTTCAACATGTCGGCCGTGCGCTTCCAGTCGTCGGCTTCGAGCGAAGCGAACAGGCGCGACACCGCGGCCGTGTCGAAGCCCGCGGGCGGATGCTGGATGACGTCGTAGATTCGATCCTGCAACAGCGGAATCGGCACGACCGCGTAGCGCGCGCCGAGCACTTTCAGACTCTCGGCGAACTTGCCGAGATCGCCGGTGAAATCCCACATGCCCGGCGCCGGCCGCGGCGCGATATGTGCTGCCGGCGCGACGAGCCGTGCCGCGTCGAGCGCACGGCGCAGATCGGCCGCGCTGCGTTCGTAGTGCCCCGGAAACTCGACCTCGCGATAGCCGATCGCGGCGAGCTGCTTGAACACCGCCGCGATATCGTCCTTCGCCTTCAGGCCCAAAGTATACAATTGCAATCCGGGCGCCCAGCGCACCGCGCCGGTGCCCGCGGCAGCGACCCAGCCCGTGCGCATTCCGGCGCAGGCGACGGCCGCGGCGGCGATCGTCTTCAGTGCGCGCCGGCGGGAAAAATTGAACTCGTCGTTCACGCGAGACCTACCTTTTTCAATACTTCGACGGGCGGGCCGTCGAATTTCGGGAGCGGCTTGTTGCCGACGTAGCGCAGATCCTCGCGACCCTGCGGCGTGGTGTAGAACCCGCCCGCGGTCAGGTCGCGATAGCGCGCGAAGAATTTCGCCGCCGCGTGCAGATCGGGTTTGGCTTTCGGCAGATAACAGATGTCGTCGCAGATCGCGTGGAGCTGTTCCGTGGCGAGCGCCGCCGGCGCCTTCGAGTAGCGCCGCTTCGCCTCGGCGTCGAACCAGGCGAAACCGTCGAGCACCAGCCGGCGGTCCGCGCGCTGCAGCGCATACGGCGCGCTGATCCATTCGTCGATGAAATCGACCACGCCGACCGCGGATGCGGCGGGCGACATCGCATCGGCCGGGATGATCGTGTCGCTGAGCAGAGCCGCGAGCTTGCGCTGCTCGGGCGTCAAGGTCAGCGGCCACAGCTCGCCCGGATGATAGGCATCGATCAGTTTCGGATCGGAGCCGTAAGGTTTCGCTTCCGTCGCACCATCCGGCGCAGCGGCGAGGCCGAGGCGGCCGAGCGGCAAGGTCGTCGCCGCGGTGAGCATCCAGCGTAGGCTTGTGCGCCGGTCCATCAGAGCTCCTTCCGCTGCATGCGGTCGAGAATGTGGTCGGCGACGCGCCACGCGTTCGCCATGATGGTCAAGGTCGGGTTCTTGTCGGCGTTCGACGGGAACGGCGCGCCGTCGGCGAGGAAAAGATTCTTCACGTCCCAGGCCTGGCACCACTTGTTCACCACCGAGCGGCGCGGATCGTCGCCCATCAGCGCGCCGCCGACTTCGTGGATGATGCTGCCGCCCGGCGCTATCGCCTTGGCGCCGTCGGTCTCGGGCGGTTTCTGCACGCGGCCGCCCATCGACTCGATCAGCTCGGCGAAAGTCTTCTGCATATGCGCGGCCTGGCGCGTCTCGTGCTCGGAGAACTGCCAGTGGAAGCGCAGCACCGGGATGCCCCACTTGTCCTTCACCTGCGGATCGATCTCGCAGTACGAATGCTCGTTCGGAATCATCTCGCCGCGCCCGGCGAAATAGATCATCGAACCGTAGTAGCGCCGCGCGTCTTCCTTGAACTTGGCGCCGTAGCTGCCGCCGGTCAGCCATTCGAGGCCGGCCGCGGTGTGGAATTGCGGCATGCGCCGGCCGCCGTTGAACTCGATGTGATAACCGCGCGCGAAGCCGAGCTTGCCGGCCTTCTGCGCCTTGTAGCCCCACCACGGCACGTACATGTGCAGACCGGAGACGCCGTCCTCGTTGTGCGGCGGCAGATTCTCGAGCAGCGGAATCTGTCCGCCGAGATCGCTGCCGACCGTGTCCATGAGGTACTTGCCGACCTTGCCGCTCGAATTCGCCAGGCCCTGCGGAAATTGCGCCGACTTCGAATTGAGCAGGATGCGCACGGTCTCGCACGCGCTCGCCGCGAGCACGACGACGCGCGCGCTGGCCTGCAGCGACTTGCCCGAGTGCCGGTCGACGAAGCGCACGCCCGAGGCGCGGCCGTCCTTCGCCAGCGTCACCTCGGCGACCATCGCATCGGTGACGATGTCGAGCTTGCCGGTTTCGAGCGCGGGCGGCAGATGCACCGTGGTCGATTGATAGTTCGCGCGGATCGAGCAGCCCTGCCCGCACGGCGTCGCCCAGAAACACGGCGAGCGCTTGCGCATGTCGCGCGCGATGATGTCCTGCGCGGCGGCGTTGCCCGGATGCAGTTTCGCCGGCGAGTTCTTCCAGTCGAGCGGCTGCGTCAGCACGGCGCGGTGGCAGGCGATCGTCGGAAAGCCGAGCTTGGCCGTGTGCTTCTGCACGAGCAGGTCGCTGACGATCGGTTTCGGCGGCGGCAGCAGACAGCCCGCGGGTGAGTCCGGCGTATTCTCCAGGCCCTCGTTCGAGCCGTAGATGCCGACCAGCATCTCGACCTTGTCATAGTACGGCGCCATGTCTTCGTACGAGATCGGCCAGTCGAAGCCGAGGCCGTCGCGCGAGTGCGGTTTGAAATCGTAGGGACCGTTGCGCAGCGAAATGCGCCCCCAGTGGTTGGTCCTGCCGCCGAGCATGCGCGCGCGCCACCAGTCGAAGCGGCCGCCCGGTTCCTTGCTGGTCTGCACGTACGGTTCGCCGGGCACCTGCCAGCCGCCGTCGACGGTGGCGTCGTAGAAACCGAACGGTTTTTCCGGCGTGCTCGTGCCGCGCAGCGGCGCCATGTCGGGCGTCTGGAACATCGCCGTCTCGGTCGCGGGATCGTAGTTCCTGCCGGCTTCGAGCATAAGCACGCGCGCGCCGCTCATGCTCAAGGTGTAGGCCATCTGTCCGCCGCCTGCGCCCGAGCCGACGACGATGACGTCGTAGTTGCGTCGGCTGATCGTCTCGGCATCGACAAAAGGCATAGTCAGGTTCTCGGGCTGGCTTTGAGGACGGGCCGCGTCTCGGGATGTACCGCGGCGGCCATCTGGGTAAGGCTGTTGAGGAAGGCGACTTCGACCTTGTCGCCGCTGAACTTCAGCGTCACCGTGTCGAAGTGCGGCGTTTCGTAATAGCGCCACTGCATCTGCAGCGTGTCCGCATCTTTCCATGCACCGGCCGCGGCGAGCTTGGCCGGCACCTTCGGAGACACGTAGCTGCCGATCAGCTCGGTGAACTCGGGCGGCGTGCCGGGCAGTTCGGTTTCGCCGTCGCGCCAGCGGCCGAGGCCGCAGGTGACGACGTGCGTGCGCGCACCGATGCCGAACTCGATGCGGCAGCTGTCGGCATCGAAGGCGAGACCGAGTCGCTCGACGCCGAGCGCATTAGTTTCGACCACGTAGTCGGCGCGCTGCATCTGCCGCGGCGAAGTGCGCGCGCCTTCGGGCAACTTCAGACTCAGCGCGGAAAGTTGCGCACCGAGCTTGTCGGCCGCGGCCGCGTCGGCGCGCAGCGCGCCGGCGTGCAGGCCCGGCAGCAGATGATCCCAGACCAGGTTGAGCAGACCCTGCATGTCGAGCGTGCGGCCGGTCAGCGCGATGACCGCATCGAGTTCGGGCAGCACGATGCAGTACTGGCCGAACGCACCGTCGCCGCGATAGGCGTTGTGCCGGCAGCGCCAAAATTGATAGCCGTAACCCTGGTGCCAGTCGCTGTCGCGCTTGAGCTGGGCGAGATCCTGGCCCGATCCGGGCGGCTGCTGGATCTTGAAGCTCGTCGCCTGTTCGATCCACGCCGCGGGCAGCAATTGCCGGCCTTTCCATTTGCCTTTCTGTAGATAGAACTGGCCGAACTTGGACAGCGTCTCGGTCGTCGCACTGAGACCCCAGCCGCCGGTGTTGATGCCGCGCGGACATTCCGCCCAGCGCATCGGCGGCAGTTCGAGCGGATCGAAGAAGCGCGGACGCAGATAGTCGACGAGCTTTTCGCCGATGGTTTTTTGCACGATCGCGGACAACATGTAGGTTGCCGCGCTGTTGTAGAGGAACACGCTGCCCGGCTGGAATTCGATCGGCAGCGCGAGGAAGCTGCGCACCCAGTCCTGCTCGCGCGTGACCGCCGGCGTCGCGTCGTTGGCCTGGCCGACCGACATCGTCAGCAGATGCTCGACGCGCAGTGCGCCGAGATGCTCGCCGATCGGCTTCGGCGCCTGCCCCGGAAAGAAATCGACGGCCTTGTCGGAGAGCTTGAGCTTGCCCGCGGCGACGGCGAAGCCGACCGCGGTCGAGGTGAAACTCTTGCTCAGCGAATACAGCAGCTGCGGCGCTTCGGCGCGGTACGGCGCCCACCAGCCGCGCGCGGCGATGCGGCCCTGGCGCGCGACGATCAGGCTGTGCACTTCATACGTGCTCGCCGCGACGGCGTCGAGGAACACGCGCACCGCCGCCGAATCGACGCCGAGCGCTTCCGGCGCCGCATCGGCGCGGGCCAGCGCCGCGCCCGGCAGCACGTAGTCGAGCCCGGCGACGAAAGCGGTCAATCCAAGCCGATTGAGGAAAACCCGCCGCTCTCGATTCACCGTCTGCATGGTTCGCTTCGACGCCCCCGACCGTCTCACAGCGTGTATTTCGCCGTCAAGTAAAACGATCGCGGCGACTGCGGACGGAACGCGTTGTTCATCACATAGCCGTTGCGGTCGGTGAGGTTGTCGATGTTGAAGCGGAAATCGAAGCGGTTCCATTGGTAACCGGCGAACGCCGACACCTGCGCGAGTCCGGGAATGCGCACGTCGTAGTGCCAGTCGCCGGCGAGCACGCCGGTCGTCGAACTTTGCAGGTGCACCCAGCCGCCGACATAGAGGCCAGCGAGCGCGCCCTCGTCGAACGTGTATTTGCCCGTCAGGTTGGCCTGCTGCCGCGGCGTCGCCGGAAAGCGCCGGCCCATTTCCTGCGGCACGCCGGGATAGTCGGTGTACTTCGCCACCGGCAGGTTGGTGAAATTGGCGGAGAGCTGCAGGTTCTTGCTCGGCGCCCAGGTGACTTCCGCCTCCATGCCCTGCGCGCGGCCGACGCCGCCGACGTTGTAGGTCACGAGCGTGTTGCCCTGGCCCTGGTGCGAATAGTCGGGCGTCGCGATATTGGACAGGTCGTCGCGGAAGAACGAAATCGTGCTGGTCAATTGCCCGTCGAGCCACGAGGTCTTCACGCCGAACTCGGTGCCTTCGCCCTTGCGCGGCGGCACCAGTTGATCCGTACCCGGCTGGAGGATGCCCGACGGCGTGAACGAGCGCGAGTAGTTCGCGAACAGCGAGGTCTGGCTGAAGAACGAGTCCTCCGCGAACGGCTTGAACAGCAGGCCGATCTGCGGCGTCGTATCGCTCGACGCGAATTCCTGGCCGGTCAGCAGTTCGTTGACCGTCTTCGTGTAGCGCACGCCGAGCAGCGCATGCAGACGGTCGTTGAACATCGACATCTGCTCGGCGATGTAATAAGCGTGGGTATTGGTGTGGCCGGTGTTCGTCGTGTTGGCGTAGTTCGGCACCGGGAAAATCTTGCGCCAGGCGTCGAACTCGTTCTGCAGCAACAGCGGGCCGTCGCGGAAGAAATCCCACGGCTGACCGGCGCCGTTGACCGGCGCGAGCGGATCGACCCAGATGCGAAAGTAGTCGGTGACCGAATACGAGGCCTGTACGCCGACCAGCAGTGAATGGCTGATCGCGCCGGTGTCGAAATACATCGCCGCTTCGAGCTTGTTCTCCCAGCCGCTGCCACCCTGGCTGCCGCCGAGAAAGCCCGAGACAAAACCGTTGGTGTTGACCTTGCCGTCGGGGCCGAGCACCTTGGCGCCGCTCTGCAGCAGGGCGAGCAGGCCCCAGGTGTAGTCGAGGTGGGCGAAGTTGTCGCGAATCTCGATATGGTCGTTGACCGTGTACGAGATTTCGCTGCTCCAGAACTTGGAACGCTCCTTGTTGTAGTTCTGCGGACCGAGCACGTTGTAGCGTTCGCCGCCCGGCAGGTACTGCGGCACGGTGATCGTTTGCGGCGGTTCGTTCGGGCCGAAGTTCTGCGCGACCCAGTCGTCGAGCACGGTGTTCTGCGGCGCGCCCGAGCCGATGTAGCCTGGATGGCTCACCGGCAAGGTCGACAGCCGCGCCTTGGTGTCGATATCGCGATAGTTGACGTTGATGCTCAGCGCGTCGGTCGGCCGATAGGTCAGGCCGAGGATTACGGTGCGCTCTTTCTGGCTGGTCCAATCGACCCAGCCGTTGGCGTCTTTGCTGTAGAGATCGACGAGATAGGCGAGCTGGTCGGTCAGCAACGGGCCGGTCGAGAAGAACTCGCCGGTGCGGTACGACCAACTGCCCATGCCGACTTCGAAATAAGTCTTCGGCGTCAACGAAGGTTTCTTGTAGACGATGTTGATCGATCCGCCCGGCGGCACGTTGCCGTTGAACACCGCCGACGGCCCCTTGAGCACTTCGATGCGGTCAACGCCCGCCGACGAACCGAGGCCTGACGCCGCGGTCAGCGAATCGAAGCCGTCGATCTGCGGCGTGACCGCATAGCCGCGCACGCTGAAATTCGTTCCGACCTCGCCGCTGTTGTTCTGTCCGGTCACGCCGCTGAGCGCGCCGATCGCGTCCATGATCTGCGACGAGCCGGTGTCCTTGAGAAACTCGCCGGTGATCGCCGAGATCGACAGCGGCGTGTTGATGATGTCGGTGACGACGCCGGTCGCACTCGTCGCCGAACGCGTCTGGTAGCCGATGACCTTGACCTCGCCCATCATTGACGGCTTGTTGCCCTCCGTCGCGTGCGTCTTGGCATTGTCGGCCTGTGCGTTCGATGCCGAGGTTTGCGCATCGGCGGCCGCGTCGTTCGTGCCATTGTTCTTGTCGGGTTCCGCCCACGCCGGGGCCGACAACACCAGCGTCGCGAGCAGGGCGCGGCGCACGGCCACCGCCAATCTGCAAGGTTTGCTCTTACCTGGGTCCCGCATCTTCATCCCCTTCGTCTTTCTAATTGGCCGCGACTTCGACGGCTCCCGCGTCGATCGCTGACGAGCGACGGCGCAGCGATTAGCGCATGCGGGCGCGAAGAGCGTCTACGCGTCAATTTGCCCCGATCGGATACGCGCTTAATCGCTCGCACCGGCCGGCATGGCCGGCGTCGGCGCGATGCCGCGACGCAGCAAGCGCGATGCCGGCAGATTTGTACCGTTCGCCAGGCAAATCTTGCGTGGTTCGTGCGCGCGCGACGGCACACGATAGACGCCGAGCCCGACGCATTCGCCCATGACCGAGAAGAAGAAAAAACTGCGCAGCGCGGACTGGTTCAACGATCCGAGCCAGCCCGTCGACACCGCGCTCTATCTCGAGCGCTACATGAACTTCGGCCTGACCCGCGAAGAGCTGCAGTCCGGCCGCCCGGTCATCGGCATCGCCCAGTCGGGCAGCGATCTTGCACCGTGCAACCGCCATCATCTCGATCTCGCCAAACGCGTGCGCGAAGGCATCCGCGCGGCCGGCGGCATCGCCCTCGAATTTCCCGTGCATCCGATCCAGGAAACCGGCCGGCGCCCGACCGCCGCGCTCGACCGCAATCTGTGCGCGCTCGGCCTGACCGAAATCCTGCACGGCTACCCGCTCGACGGCGTGGTGCTCACCACCGGCTGCGATAAAACCATGCCGGCGCAGCTGATGGCTGTGGCGACGTTAGATTTGCCAGCCATCGTATTGAGCGGCGGCCCGATGCTCAACGGCTGGCAGGGCGAACGCCGCGTCGGTTCCGGCACCATCGTCTGGGAAGCGCGCGACCGCCTCAGCGCAGGACAGATCGACCTCGAACAGTTCATGCGCGAAGTCGCCGCCTCGGCGCCGAGCATCGGCCACTGCAACACGATGGGCACGGCGCTGACCATGAACTGCCTCGCCGAAGCGCTCGGCATGTCGCTGCCCGGTTGCGCGGCGATTCCCGCGGCGTATCGCGAGCGCACGCAGATGGCCTACCGCACCGGCCTGCGCATCG
Source organism: Rudaea sp. 3F27F6 (assembly GCF_005503555.1). Classification (GTDB taxonomy): domain Bacteria; phylum Pseudomonadota; class Gammaproteobacteria; order Xanthomonadales; family Rhodanobacteraceae; genus Rudaea. The sequence goes on along the minus strand of NZ_SCNG01000003.1, from coordinate 599,642 downwards.
TCGAGATGGTGCGCGAAGACCTGCGCCCGTCGGCGATCCTCACGCGCAACGCATTCCTCAACGCGATCAAGGTCTGCTCGGCGATCGGCGGATCGACCAACGCGCCGATCCATCTGCAGGCGATCGCGCAATGTGCCGGCGTCGAACTCTCGCTCGACGACTGGCAGCGCTTCGGCTTCGAGGTTCCGCTGCTCGTCGATTGCCAGCCCGCCGGGGAATTCCTCGGCGAAGATTTTCACCGCGCCGGCGGCGTGCCCGCGGTGATCGGCGAACTGCTGCGCGGCGGCCTCGTCGACGGCGATGCACGCTCGGTGTCGGGACGCAGCGTCGATGAAGAATATCGCGGGTGCCGTGCAGGCAATGCGCGCGTCATCCGCGCGCTGCAGGCACCGCTGCGCGAGCGTGCGGGCTTCCAGGTGCTCAGCGGCAACCTGTTTCGCTCGGCACTGATCAAGACCTCGGTGATCGGTGCGGCCTTCCGCGCGAAGTATCTGTCCGATCCGGCGCGGCCCGACGTGTTCCGCGTACGCGCCGTCGTCTTCGAAGGACCCGAGGACTATCACGCGCGCATCGACGATCCCGCGCTCGCGATCGACGAGCTGTGCATCCTGGTCATGCGCAACTGCGGCCCGATCGCCTATCCGGGCTCGGCCGAAGTGATCAATATGGCGCCGCCGCGCGAGCTGATCCGCAAGGGCGTCGCCGTGCTGCCGTGCATGGGCGACGGCCGCCAGAGCGGCACCTCGGCGAGCCCGTCGATCCTGCACGCGTCGCCCGAGGCCGCGGCCGGCGGCGGCCTCGCTTTGCTGCGCGACGGCGATCTGATCGAGATCGATCTGCGCCGCGGCAGCGTCAACGCACTCATCGACGATGCCGAAATGGAACGTCGCCGCGCCGCGCTTACGCTGCCCGTGCTGACCGATCAGACGCCGTGGCAGGAAATCTACCGCGAGCGCGTTTCCGCACTCGACGAGGGCGCGACGCTGCGCACGCGCGGCGAATACACGCGCGTCATCGAACGCTTCGGCACGCCGCGGAATTCGCACTGATGGCCGCGCTGCCCAAGACGAGTGCCGAGGTTCGCTGCGTCGCGCCGGTCGGCGCCATGCTCGGCGAAGGACCGCTCTGGTTCGCTGCGGAAAATTCGGTCTACTGGGTCGATATTCTCGGCGCCAAGGTATTCCGTCACTGTCTTGCCGACGGTAGAACCGAAGTCGGCACACTGCCGCTCGCGTTGACCTCGCTCGCGCCGATGCGCGATGGCCGTCTGCTCGGCACAGGCTGGCACGGAATCTATTCGCTCGATACGCGCTCCGGCGCACTTGCCGAAATCCTTCGCCTCGACATCGACGCGAGGACCCTGCGCATCAACGACGGCGCCTGCGATGCCGACGGCGGTTTCTGGTTCGGCACGATGGATCTCGAAGAACGGCGTCCGCTCGGCGATTTCTACCGGCTCGCTGCCGATGCGAGCTGCACGCGCATTACCACCGCGTTCGCCATCAGCAACGGCCCGGCATTCTCACCGGCCGGCGACCGCGGCTACTTCGTCGACACGCTCGGCCGGCGCATTCTGCAGGCAGAGGTCGAGAACGGTATGCCCGTGCAGCCGTTGCGGCCGTTCGTGCAGATTGCGCAGAACGAAGGCTTTCCCGACGGACTGGCGATCGATGCCGACGGCGGCGTCTGGTGCGCGCATTGGGGCGGCAGCCGCGTGACGCGCTTCGATGCCGAGGGGCGCGTCACCGATATCGTGCGCCTGCCGGTATCCAACGTCACCAAGTGCGCATTCGGCGGCGAAGATCTCGACCGTTTGTTCATCAGCACGGCGCGCAAAGACCTCGACACCGCGGCCTTGCGCGCGGAGCCGCTCGCGGGCGGGCTGTTCGAGGCCGAGGTCGGCTACCGCGGCGTGGCGCCGGCCGCATATCAAGGCGAGCCGCGCGCCGGGCCGCCGAGCGGCACTTGCTTTTTTCGGTCCGTGTAGCGGACAGTCAATCACAATACGCACAGCCGACCGGCAACGGCGAGCTGGCGAAACCGGGAGGGCAACAATGGAACCGAGATTCGAAACCGTGCAAGTCGACGCCGCGAGTTCGTTCCGCAGCATGTGGTTCACCTGTGCGAGCTTCGCCGAGGACCACACCTGGCACTATCACCCCGAGTTCGAACTGACCTGGATCCTGCGCAGCCACGGCACGCGCTTCGTCGGCGACAACATCGAGCCCTACCGCGCCGGCGATCTCGTTCTCGCCGGGCCGAATCTGCCGCACTGCTGGCACAACGAATCCGACGGCGACGAGGGCAAGCCCGAAGCCGTCGTCGTGCAGTTCCGCCCGGAGACCTTCGGCCACGACTTTCTCGACCTGCCGGAATTCGAGCCGATCAAGCGCCTGTTCCGCGCGTCGAAGTGCGGCCTGCAGATCGAAGGCGAAACCGCGGCGCGCGTGCAGACGCAGATGCGCGCGCTGTTCGAGAAGAAAGGCATCGCGCGGCTGATCGGCCTGCTCGACATCCTGCGCTCGCTCGCCGAAGCCGAGAATGATCTGCGCTACCTCGCCAGCCCCGACTATCACATCACCAACGACATCACCGAAGTGAACCGCCAGCGCATCGAGCTGATCCACAAGCACGTGCGCCGCAACCTCGCCAGCGAGATCAACCAGGCCGAGGTCGCCAAGCTCGTCGGCCTGACCCCGCCTGCGTTCAGCCGTTTCTTCCGCCGCGCCACGGGCCAGACCTTCGTCGGCTTCGTCAACATCCTGCGCATCAACGAAGTCTGCCGCACGATGACCGAAAGCAACGAGTGCATCACCAATATCGCGATGAACTGCGGCTACAACAACATCGCGAACTTCAACCGGCAGTTCCTCTCGCTCAAGGGGATGAACCCGAGCCAGTACCGCGAGCGCCATCTGCGCCTGAAACAGAACGCGATTCTGTTCTCAGGCGAAAACGTCTCGTCACGCCGGGTCGTGGAAGCTCACTAGAGCCGATCGAGCTGCGTGCGTATTAGCAGGCATCCGTTTCGGGCTCAGCGTAGAGCCGAAGATGCGGAGTCGAAGCCTATTGCAGCGGCACTTCGACTTCGCCGCTACGCGGCTACGCTCAGTGCGAACGGCTAGAACTTCAGCGTGCCGGATCAGTACGGCCAATTCGGTCGAGTGAACACACCACCATCGACGCCAAGCGTCTGCCCCGTGATAAAGCTCGCACGGTCACTGCACAGAAACAGCACCGCCGCGGCGACGTCGGCCGGAGTGCCGACGCGACGCAGCGGGGTGATGCGCGACCAGACCTCGTGATAGTCGGGCGACTCCAATCGTGTGCGCTCGACTTCGATCGCGCCCGGCGCCACGCAGTTCACCGTGATCCCATGCGGCCCGAGTTCCATCGCCGCGCTGCGCGTGAACTGGTCGATGCCGGCCTTCGACGCGGAGTAGTCGACGAGACTCGGAAACGGAATCTTGTTGCAGCCCGAGCCGATATTGACGATTGCACCGCCCTCGCCCGCAGCGATCATCATGCGCGCCGCCTTCTGCGTGTTGAGGAAGCAGCCTTTCAAATTGGTGCGGATGACGCGGTCCCAATCGGCCTCGCCGAGCTGCAGCAGCGCGCTCCAAGTCTGCACGCCGGCGTTGTTGACGAGCAGACGCGGCGCGCCGTGCAGACGCTGCTGCGCGCCGTCGAAAAATGCCTCGACCTGTTCGGCAACACCGGCATCGCACGCAGAGACATAGGCGCGGCGTCCGAGCGCCTCGATCTCCGCGGCAAGCTCGGCCGGCTTGCCGTCGTCGGCAAGATAGCTGACGGCGACGTCCCAACCGTCGCGCGCGAGCGCGAGCGCGATGCCGCGACCGATGCCCGAGGTGCCTCCGGTGACGACCGCCCAGCGAGTGTCCGTGCTCATGCGTATCCTCAAATGTGATGACGGACGACACGCTGGCGCTGCGCGCCCACTCCGTCGATCTCCAGTTCAACGACGTCGCCTTCCTGCAGCCACTGCGGCGGCTTCATCGCCATGCCGACGCCGTGCGGCGTGCCCGTGCTGATAACGTCGCCGGGCTGCAGGCTCATGAACTGGCTGACGTAGTGCACGAGGAACGGCACGTCAAAAATCATGTCTCGCGTATTGCCGGACTGAACGACGCGGCCGTTGACCCGGCACTGCAGATTCAGCGTGCGAAAATCGGCGATTTCATCGGTCGTCACCAGATACGGGCCGATCGGGCAGAACGTGTCGCAACCTTTGCCTTTGTCCCACTGGCCGCCGCGCTCGATCTGATAGCTGCGCTCGGATACATCGTTGATGACGCAATAGCCGGCGACATGTTCGAGCGCGCGATCGAGCGGCACGTAGCGCGCCTCTTTACCGATGACGACGCCGAGCTCGACTTCCCAGTCGCCTTTCTGCGCGTCGGGCGGCAGCACGATATCGTCGTTCGGTCCGACGATCGACGAGGTCGCCTTGAGGAAAAGGATCGGCTCGCGCGGCGGCGTCTGCCCGGTCTCGCGCGCGTGATCGGCGTAGTTCAAGCCGATGCAGACGATCTTGCCGATGCCGCGCAGCGGCGCGCCGATGCGTGCGCCGCCGGCAATACGCGGCAATGTTTCCGTGCGCACGGCGCGCAGCGCGGCGATCGTTGCCGCGAGATCGGCCGCGACGAAATCCGCCACGATCGACGAGGCGTCACGGATTTCTCCCGAGGTATCCATGAGCGCCGGGCGCTCGCTACCGGCCGGTCCGTAGCGCATCAATTTCATTGCTGTCCTCTTTGCTTCACAACGCGAAGCCGCCGTCGATGACGATGTCCGAGCCGGTCATGAACGCGCTCTCGTCGGATGCGAGCAGCGCGGCCACGGCCGCGATTTCCTCGGCCTTGCCGAGCCGCCCCATCGGCTGACGCGCAATCATGTCGATACGCATCTGCGTGGGATCGGCCGCGGCCGCGATGCGCTCGCCGAGCGACGGCGTATCGACCGTGCCGGGGCTGATCGAATTGCAGCGCACGCCATCGCCGATGAAATCGAGCGCGATCGCGCGCGTCATCGCGATGACCGCGCCCTTGGTCGCTGCGTAGATGAAGCGTCGCCGTGCCGCCGCGGTCGTCGACACCACCGAGGCAATATTGATGATCGAACCGCTGCGCCGCTCGCGCATGCCGGGCAGCACCGCCCTGGCCATGATGTAGACCGACTCGACATTGATGCGCAGGCTGCGCGCGAAGTCCTGCTCGTCGCATTCGAAGATATCGCCGACCGCGACGTAGCCCGCGCAGTTGACCAGCACATCGATATGCGGATGCTGCGCGGCGATCGCGTCCGCCGCCGCAGCGTCGGTCACGTCAAGTTTGACTGCGGTCGCTGCGCGCGGAAGGTCGGCGAAGTGCCGCTCGCTGATGTCGCTTGCGATCACGTTCGCGCCGTCGGCGCAGAAGCGCTCGACGATCGCGCGGCCGATGCCTTGCCCCGCACCGGTCACCAAACAGGTTTTTCCGAACAGTCTGCCCGCCATGCTTTGCTCTCCAAGGCCGCGGCAGCGATGTTAGGAACAAGCCGAATATGCCGACAGCACTCACTTGATGCGCCTGCGGTATCGGTTTGACCTCACTGCGCGCCAGACAAACCAAAATCGCCGGACGGGCAAAAATCGCGTGGCGCCGCATGGTGCCTGTGCCTAAGGTCGCAGCGCAGTGAAGCCGCAGTAAAAAGGGACCGGGATCGTGCTGACAGACCATCGATTCGAACACCGATCTCGCGCCGAGAAGAATCAACGAGCGACAAGGAGCCGGGGGATGACGGTCATGCGTAGTGCGTTCGGCCGACTCAAGGATGGCCGTGACGTGGACAGCATCCGTTTGTCCGATCCGCGCAGCGGCTTCGCAGTGGAAATACTCGACTACGGCGCGACGATACGTGCGATCCACGTTCCCGACCGCGACGGCACATCGGTCAACACCGTTCTTTCGTACCGGACGCTCGCCGAGTACGAAAGCGGAAACGCCTATCTCGGCTCGACCATCGGCCGCTGCGCCGGCCGCACTGCGGCCGATGCTCACGCTTCGCTGCACCTGAGTCGCAACGAAGCGTCGAATCATCTGCATGGCGGCCGAACCGGCTTCAGCCATTCGCTGTGGCAGGTCGTCGGCATCGACGATGGCGACATGCCGTCGCTGCGCCTGCGCCATCGCTCGCCGAACGGCGAGGACGGCTATCCGGGCGGCCTGGTGGTCGATGCCGAATTCGCCTTGATCGACGCCTTCACGCTGCGTGTGGTGATGCAGGCGACATGCGATGCCGAAACACCGCTGAACCTGACCCTGCATCCGTACTTCAATCTGAGCGGCGATCCTACGAGCGCGATCGACGACCATCGCCTGCGCATCGACGCGGCGAACATTCTGCCGCTCGCGCCGACGTGGCTGCCGACCGGCGCGACGATGCCGGTGGCGCAGACGCCGTTCGACTTTCTCGCCGCGCGCGCCATCGGCGCATCGCACTACGACGGTCACGCGCAGTTGCGCCTCACGCGCGGCTACGATCACTACTACGTGCTCAACGAAAATGCGCCGGTCGCGGCGGACATCTACTGTCCGCGCTCCGCGCTCGGCCTGCGCCTCAGCACGAACCAGAAGGGCCTGCAATTCTATTCCGGCAACCAGCTCGACCGTGCCGCGCCGGTCGCATTCCCGCTGCGCAGCGGGCTCTGTCTCGAACCGCACGCCTTTCCGAATGCGATCAACGAACCGCGCTTCCCCGACATCACTCTGCGCGCCGGCGAAATCTATCGCCACGAAACGCGCTACGAGTTCTACCGCGGCAACTGATCTCAGCGCCGGTGCGCTGCGCGGCGAGTGAGCCGCTGGCAAAGCGACCATCTGCGCTGCGTCAACTGGCGCGTGGCAGCGAGCCGAGTCCGCGTGAGTCAATCGCCGCCCACGCCGATTCGACTCAACCCGAAAGAAGGAGCAGCCATGTTTTCATCGTTCGCTTCCCGTTGTCGCGGATTCGCTGTTCGCGGCAACGTGCTTGCCGGCGCGCTTATGGCGCTATCGACCCTCTGTGCCGTCGCTCCCGCGCATGCAACGCTGGCGCAGTCACAGGTATTCCCCGGCTGGACGCCGGTCGCCGGCGGTGCCGATATCACCTTGACCGCCGATACGACGACGAAGCACGGCGGCAATCAATCGCTCAAATTCGTCAACAACACCAACGGCACTTTTTCCGGAGCCAACGGCGGCTTCGGCCAGGTCATCAACGTGCAGCCGTCCACGCTCTATCACTTGTCGGCCTGGGTGTCCGGCTCCAACGTCGCATACGGCGTCACCGACTGCTTCGGCATCGACCAGAATTTCGCCACCTTGCAATGCCTACCCGCAGGAACCTACGGCTGGCAGCAAATGACTTGGAATTTCACGACCGGCGCGGCCGACACGTTGATGTCGGTCGCGTTGTACAGCGTGAATACCGGTACGGTCTGGATCGACGACATGGCGGTCGTGCAGGACGGCGCGACCACGAACCTGCTCACCAATCCGGGCTTCGAGAATTCGGCCGATTCGATCACCGTCCTGCCGTCGGGCGACGGCGTGACTTTCGTCAACGCGTTTCCGACCGGCGGCTACTGGGAGCCGGTCACGTCGACCGCGCCATCGATCAACTGGAGCGCCGCCGATATCAACGGCATGCCGGTCGGCAGCGGCTCGGTCAGCATGGCCTGGGGACCGACTTACTTCGTACTGCCGAGCGTCGGGCCCGGCTGGTACTCGCTGCATATGACCGGATCGACGAGCGGTTCCGGCGATGCGCCGTTCACGGTCATCGCCAATACCACGGTGACCAAGCCAAATGCTTTCGGCACCAACATCCATCCGCCGATCGTCTCGGCGCCGACCTCGATGGCCGAGGTCAAAGCGATCGGCACCGCGGGCCTGTCCAACGTGCGCATGGACTTGCGCTGGGAGCTGATCGAGAAGAGCGCCGGCGTGTATACCTGGGACGCGAATGAAGACAACGTCGTCAACTTCCTCGTCGGCGGCGGGGTCAAGCCGCTGATGACCCTCGGCTATCAGAATCCGCTCTATGACGGCGGCCACGTGCCGAGCACGCCCCAGGGCATCGCCGCCTACGCTGCTTTCGCCGCCGCCGCCGCTCAGCACTTCGGCACGCGCGTCGACTACGACGTGTTCAATGAGTTCAACGTCGCGGCGACGAACAACAGCGCCTGCGGCACCACGGCCGATTGCTATTACGCCTTGATCGGCCCGGCCGCGAACGCGATCCACAACGCCGCAGCGGGCGCGCGCGTCGTCGGTCCAACCACGGGCGGACTCACCACCGATTGGCTCGGCAGCAATCCGACTTCGTACAACTGGTTCAAGCGCTTCCTCGATATCGGCGGCCTGGCTTACATGGACGTCATCGCCATTCACAACTACACGCCGCTGTCGGTCAGTCCGCAAGGCGCACTGTTGCCGGCGGCGCCGCCGGAAGGCAATAACGACGCCGTGATCAACGCCGTGCGCAGCCTGCTCGCGGACTATTCGGGCGGAACGTCGAAGCCGTTGTGGCTGACCGAGACCGGCTGGCCGACCTATCTCGGTGTCGTCACCGAACTGCAGCAGGCCCAGTACGTGGTGCGCGATGCGGCGCTGGCGCTGCGCGCGGGCATCTCGGAATACATGTACTACGATTTTATGGACGACTACAGCCTGGCGCCCGGCGACACCAACCCGGCCGACGGCGTCGGTCGCTTCGGTCTGCTGCACAACACCGGCGATGCGTCGGGCGCGCTCGCGCCGAAGCCCGGCTACACGGCCTACGCCGTGCTCGCCCACTATCTCGCCGGCTACAACTATGCGAGCAGCGACAACTGGGGCAACGGCATCTATTCGCTGGTGTTCGCTAGCGGCAGCACGAACCGCCGCGTCGCCTGGGCGCCGGCGGGCAACACCACGCTCGCCGTGCAGAGCAGCGCCGCGGTGACGGTGACGAATTGGGACGGCCGCGGCAGCACGCTGAGCCCGGTCAACGGCACGGTCACTTTCAGCGTCGGCCCCGACCCCGTCTACGTGGACGGCACCGCCATCTCGGGCGGCGGCATCGCGGCGACACCGGCATTCAGCGCCGCGCCGCCGGCGACCGTGCACCAGAATCAGACAGTGCCGCTCGCAGTGAGCGTGAACGGCGCCGCCACCGGCGCGCCGACCGGCTCGGTCACCTTCCGCACTGCCTACGGCAGCACGATCGTGACCGCCACTGCGGGCAATACAGTGAACGGAACGCTGACCTTGAATGCGTTTCCGCAAACCGGCGTCGTCACCGTGCCGATCGAGGTCGTGCAAGGCAGCACCGTCGTCGGCCGCCTCGTCGTCACGATGAACGTGACGCCGTAATCCACGTTACCGACTAAAGAAGAGAACGCCAGCGGATAACGGATGCCAGCACACACTGGGGATCAGGACGGATCGCCCGGGCCGAACGGTCCGGGCGATCGGCAAGCGAGCGAGACCATACTCGACGGCGGCGTATCGAGCGATATCCGCATCGTGCATTCCTCGCAGGGCAACTACGTCGTCAAGCATGCGCTGGAGAAGTTGAGGGTTGAAGCGGACTGGCACTCCGATCCGGCGCGCTCTTCGATCGAAGTCGATGGGCTGCGGACGATCGCAGCCTTACTCGGTCAAGCGCATGCGCCGAGAGTGCTATGGAGCGACGCCTCGGCGCATCGATTTGCGATGGAGCTGATCGATCCGCGCTACAAAAACTGGAAGCAACTGCTGCTGGGTGGCGACGTCGATCTTGCGACGGCGCGCAGTGCGGGACGTCTGCTCGGCCTGCTGCATGCGCGATCTTCGACCAGCGCCGACATCGCGAGACGATTCACAAACACGCGGACCTTCGTCGAACTGCGCATCCGGCCGTTCTTCGAGCGCGTCGCAGAACGCAATCCTGCGCTCGCGCCGGCAGTCACGCGAGTCGTCGAACGAATCCAATCCCATCGCAATGCCTGGGTCCACGGCGACTACAGTCCGAAGAATCTGCTCGTGGACGGCGCCGACGTGGTGATTCTCGACTGCGAGGTCGCACATTGGGGCGACGCGCGCTTCGACATTGCTTTCTGCGTCACTCACCTGCTGCTGAAATCTTTCCGCCGCGACGCAGACGCGCTGCCGTTGCTGTCGGCCGCGGCGGCATTCCTCACCGAGTATCGCCGCTGCGGTCTCAACGTCGTCGACGGCGATCTTCTTCAACAGATCGGATGTCTGATGCTTGCGCGCCTCGAAGGCGATTCGCCGGTCGACTATCTGCGCGATCTCGACGCATACACGGTCAAGCGCATCGCGATCGAATTCATTCTTTCTGCGTCGACGCCGGCGGAATCCAACATTATGGGAATCCTGTTCAAATGAGTCATCGCGCCGATACGAAAATCGCATCCGTGCGCGGCCGCCAGATCTTCGACTCGCGCGGCCGCCCGACGGTCGAAGCCGAAGTCAGCCTCGCCGGCGGCGCGCGCGGTCGCGCCTCGGTGCCTTCGGGCGCCTCGACCGGGCGGCACGAAGCGCACGAGCTGCGCGACGGCGATCCTGCAGTCCACGGTGGACGTGGTGTGAGCAAAGCGGTCGCCGCGGTCAACACAGAAATTGCGCAAGGCCTTGTCGGCCGCGATGCCGGTGAGCAGAGAATCGTCGATGCAACGCTGCGCGATCTCGACGGCAGCGAACATCTCAGTCGGCTCGGTGCCAACGCGGTGCTCGCCGTCTCGCTCGCGGTGTGTCGCGCCGCTGCGCGCGCGCACGCGATGCCGCTTTATCGCTATATCGCCTCGCTCGCGCAAAACACCGCGCCGTCTCTGCCGATGCCGATGGTCAATATTCTCAGCGGCGGCACGCACGCGGCGCAGAGCATGGACCTGCAGGACTTCCTCGTTATCCCGATCGGCGCGGCGAGCTTCAACGACGCATTGCGCATGGTCCTGCAAATACGCCGCAGCGCCGATGAAGTTTGCGCGCGTCGTGGCTTGCCGACGTTGCTCGCCGACGAAGGCGGACTGAGTCCGGCATGCAGACGTGTGACAGACGCGCTCGATCTCGTCGTCGAGGCGATCGAGTCGGCCGGCTTTGTGCCGGGCCGCGACGTCGCGATTGCGATCGATGTGGCGGCGAGTGGGCTGCATGCAAAAGGGAAGTACGAATTGCGCAGCGAAGGACTGCGCCTGTCGAGCGACGAAATGATCGCGGCGGCGCGCGAATGGCGCAGCCGCTATCCGCTCGTCTCGATCGAAGATCTGCTGCATGAAGACGACTGGGATGGCTGGACCCGGCTGACCTCGTCGATGCCCGATCTGCAGATACTCGGCGACGACTTGTTCGCAACGAATGTGAGCCGCATCGAACACGGCATTCGCACGCGCGCGGCCAATGCCGTGCTGATCAAGCCGAACCAGAACGGCACGCTGTCGGGAACGCTTGACGCGATCGCGCAGGCGCGCCGCGGTGGATTCGCCACGATCGTCTCGGCGCGCTCGGGCGAGACGGAAGATTCGTTCATCGCCGACCTCGCCATCGGTACCGGCGCGGGCCAGATCAAGATCGGTTCGGTACGCACCTCGGAACGCATGGCGAAGTACAACCAGCTCGTACGCATCGAAGAAGACGCGTCGCTGCCGTTTGCCGGATGGATCGGCCGCGGTTAGAGCGCGCAGCTCAGAACATGTCGAGATCTTGGGCCGAAACCACTTCGCCGGCGTAGCCGGCTTCGCGCAGCTCGCGCAACAGGTCGGCGTCGGTGCCGCCCGTGCCGTAAAGCTGGTGATAGAGCACGAGCAGCTTCGGCTTGGCCGCGTTGGCGATGCGCGCGAGATCCTTGGTTTGGGTGTGAAACGCCGCGTGATAGCGCTGCCACTCGGGCGGTCGGCCGGAGAGAGTCGACGTGCTGATGACTTCGTGGATCAGCACGTCGCAGCCGCGGCAGGCCTCGACGATCGCGTTCGTCGGCGCCGTATCGCCCGAAATCACGACGCTGCGGCCCGGCGTGTCGAAGCGATAGGCATAGGCATGTTTCCAGCCGCCGTGCTTCACCGCGAACGCGGTCACGCGGACGTTCGCGTCGCGATAAACCTCGCCTGGAGCAATTTCATGCGCTTCCACTTTGTAACCGGTCGCGTTCGACGGTTCGCCGCCGTGCAAGCGCATGTCGATGTCTTCGGCATACGCTTGCAGGATGTGCTGCGTCATCGCCTTGATCCCGGGCGGCCCGTACACGCGCAAAGGTTTCGCGCGTTCGAGCACCCACGGCGTGAGGATCAGATCGGGATAGCCGGCCGTGTGGTCGCTGTGCAGATGGGTGACGAAGGCGATGTCGAGATGGCTCGCCTTCAACGCGACGAGTCCGTACTTTTTCTGCGCCGCCGCCGCGCGGCGGACGACACCCGGACCGAAATCGACGAGATAAGCCTGATCGCCGACCACGATCGCGGTTGCGGGGCCCGAATGATCCGGATCGGCGTTCGGCGTTCCGGTACCGAGCATGACGATGCGCGCCGAAGCGAGCGATTTCGCCGTATCGGTGGCCGCTGCCACCGCGCAGATTCCGGCAAGTAAAAAGAGGAACGCGAGTTTCATATTTCGCCGCTGCGTGCAAAGAGGATGGGAAGTTTCCTCCATTTTGCGCGCCGCCAGGGAATAGGACGTCCTCGCTCAAAGCCTAAAGAGGCGTTTCCAGCAGCAACGGTTTGCGCAACTGCGCGCGGACGGTGAGTTTGATTTCATTCGCCAGCCGTTTGGTCCGACCACACGCATTCACGCAAAAACGTTTGGCCCAGGCGGCGTCGAATCATTCGGCGCGACGGCGCAAACCAATGGGCAGAAAGACAGCTTCTGCGGACTTCGGGGAACCAGCGCGAATGGGGAAATTGGTGGACGGTGTAGGGATCGAACCTACGACCCTTGCCGTGTGAAGGCAATGCTCTACCGCTGAGCTAACCGTCCGTCGAAACGCCGTTGCGGCGAAACGTGAACCGTGCGCGGAACGCGCGGGGCGCGCATTATTGCCTAGCGGCCGCTCCGGCGCAAGGCGCCGCGGCCAATCTCTTGCGCCGCGGCAGTGCGACCGCGACGTATCGGCGGCCTTCGGCAACCGATACACTTGCACGATGATCGGTCCGATGCTCGCCGTAATCCTGTTGCTCGCCGCGCTCGCGGCCTGGCAGAACGCGCTCAAGGCGCGCGATCTGGCGCGCATGCTCGGCCATGAACTCTGCACCAGGGCGGGCGTGCAACTGCTCGATCAGAGCGTCGCCCTCGCCGGAGTCGGCCTCGCGCGCAACGCCGAAGGGCATCTGCGCCTGCGCCGCAATTATCGCTTCGAAGTCAGTGTCGACGGCCATGACCGCCATCGCGGTAGCCTGACGATGCTAGACGGACGCCTGCTTGCCTGGAGCCTGCCGGTGGCCGACACCCATGCCCAACCGGCCGTGCGCACATCCAACGTGATCGAGCTGCCGCGACGGCCGAACTAACTGAGTCGGCGGTTATTTGACCACGCGCAAGTGCGGACCTTTCTTCGGCGCAGGCGGCTCGGTGGTCGGTGCAACCGGAGTCTCCGTGTCTTCGACTGCCGCCAAAGTCGGCTGCGCCGGTGCCGGCGGAGCGTTCTCCGCGGGGAACATCATGCCCTGGCCGTTTTCCTGCGCATAGATCGCAAGCACCGCGCCGATCGGCGCTTCGACGACCTGGCTGACGCCGGCGAAGCGCGCCATGAAGCGCACGCGATCGGTGCCGAGTTCAAGCTGCGCGACCGCGCGCGCGGCGACGTTGAGAACGACGCGGCCGTCCTTGATCGCGCTCTTCGGCACTTTCACGCCCGGCGCGTTCGCGTCGACGAGGATGTAAGGGGTCATACCGTTGTCGGCGATCCACTCGTACATGGCGCGCAGGAGGTACGGGCGGTTGGAAGTCATTACTGCGGAAGTCATGGTTTGGTCTTGCTTGCGGTCAGGTGCGCAGCGCCTTCTCATCTTCAGTGAGGCTGCGGGTGAAGCCGGGATTGCGAAATATACGTTCGCCATATTCGTCGATGACGCGCGCTTCGCGCGGCAGGTCGACGCCGAGGCTCGGCAGGCGCCAGATCAGCGGCGCGAGCGCGCAGTCGGCGAGACTCATTTCGGGGTTCAGGAAAAATTTCGACGCCTTGAACAGCGGCAGGCTGGCGAGCAAGGTCTCGCGCAGGCGCTTGCGCGCGGTGTCGGCGGGGCGTCCGCCGGCCTCGATCTGTTCGACGAACGGATACCAGTCGCGTTCCATGCGCACCATGGCGAGACGCAAACGCGCACGCGACAGCGGATCGATCGGCATCAGCGGCGGATGCGGATAGCGTTCGTCGAGGTATTCGCAGACGACACCGGTTTCGTAAAGCACGAGGTCGCGATCGACCAGGGTCGGCACGCTGTGGTACGGATTGAGATCGACGAGGTCTTCAGGCGGCGACGCCGGATTCACGCCGACGAAGTCGAAGACCACGCCTTTGGCCGCAAGAACGAGACGCACGCGGTGACACTGCACGTCATCGCGCGAGGAATACAGAGTCAGAACGGTACGCGACCGCGGATTCAGGACCATGCCGTATATTTCCCTATGTCTCCCAACGCCCCCCGTGGGATCGAAACGCGCCGGCCGCAAAAAACTCCGCCGCCATGCTGCTGCAACAATTTACACCCCTGGGACGGCGGCGCCTAGCCCGCAAACGAAAACCGGCGCCATGGCGCCGGTTTTGATCGAATCGACGGCCGTCAACAACGGCCGTTTCTGCTGAAGAGTGCGGTCGGAGAAGGCCGCCACTCGACTCTGCGCTCGTGGACGAGCGCAAAGATCAATGCACGTCTCTCCAGTATTCCTTGTTGAGCAGCCACGCAAGGAAGGTGAAGAAGGCGAGGTAGAGGATCACCCACACGCCGACCGCCTCACGCTGCAGCGCCGCCGGCTCGCCGACGTACTGCAGGAATGTGGTGATGTCGCGTGCCGTTTCGTCGAACTCTTCGCCCGACAGACGGCCTTTGCTCGCAAGCTCCAGCTTCTCGACGGCCGGCTCTTCGCCCGGCTTGGCCGGCGCGTAGTGCGCAACCTGCGTGCCCTGCAGTTCCCAGAGCACGTTCGGCATCGAAGCGCCCGGGAATACCGTGTTGTTCCAACCGACCGGACGCGACGGATCGAGATAGAACGACTTCAGGTAGGTGTAGATCCAGTCCGGCCCCTTCGCGCGCGCTTCGAGCGAAAGATCGGGCGGCACCTTGCCGAACCATTCACCGGCGTGATCGGCCGGCATGTTCGAGACGATCTGGTCGCCGATCTTCGCGCCGGTGAAGGCGAAATTGCTCAGTACTTCATCGGGCGACAGCTTGAGATCGGTGGCCAGGCGCGAGTAGCTCTGGTACTTGATCGAGTGGCAGCCCGCGCAGTAGTTGAAATAGAGCCGCGCGCCGCGCTGCAGCGAGGCAATGTTGCTCACCTTCGTATTCGCCGAGAGCAAGCCGCCGCCTTCCTCGGAAGCGTAGGCCGCACCGCTCGCGGCGATGGCAACGAGGGCGGCAACGGCAAACGAACGCAGTTTCTTCATCTGGATCTTGTTGAGCATGTTGAGCTTAGGCATGGGCGGTCACTCGCTCCGGAACCGGCTTGGTCTTTTCCAAGCCGAAGGCCGTGTAGACCCACAAGAAAATGAAGTAGCAGAAATACATCACCACGAGCAGCCAGCCGAAATGCATTTCGATGCTGGTCACGTCGGCTTTCGCGCCGAACAGCTTCGGAATCCATTCCGCAGTGAGGCCGGCACCGATCGAGCCGAGCAGCAGGAACGTCGCCGCGAACAAGCCGAGCGCAACCTTGTAGCCGAGTCCGCGATAGCGCACCGACTTGACCGCGCCGCGATCGACCCACGGCAGCAGGAACAGAAGCACGATCGAAGCAAACATCGCGACGATGCCGAGCTGCTTGTTCGGAATCACGCGCAGGATTCCGTAGAACGGCGTGAAGTACCACACCGGCTTGATCTCCGGCGGCGTGACGAGCGGGTTGGCCGGGATGAAGTTGTCGTGCTCGAGGAACCAGCCGCCGACGGTGGGCTGATAGAAGATGATGAACGCGCAGATCGTCAGGAAGAAACCGACGCCGACGATGTCGTGCACCGTGTAGTACGGATGGAACGGGATGCCGTCGAGCGGCTTGCCCGTGGCCGGGTCCTTCTTCTTCTTGATCTCGACGCCGTCAGGGTTGTTCGAACCGACTTCGTGCAGGGCGAAGATGTGCAGTACGACCAGCAGCAACAGAACGAGCGGCAGCGCGATCACGTGCAAGGCGAAGAAACGGTTGAGCGTCGCATCGGCCGGGTTGTAATCGCCCATGATCCACTGCACGAGCGCATCGCCGATAACCGGCACCGCGCCGAACAGCGAGATGATCACTTTCGCGCCCCAGAACGACATGTTGCCCCACGGCAGCACGTAGCCCATGAACGCCTCGGCCATCAGCGCGAGGAAGATGAACATGCCGAGCAGCCAGACCAATTCGCGCGGCTTTTTGTACGAGCCGTACATCAGGCCGCGGAACATGTGCAGGTAGATGACGATGAAGAACATCGACGCGCCGGTCGAGTGCATGTAGCGGATCAGCCAGCCCCAGTCGACATCGCGCATGATGTATTCGACCGAGTCGAACGCGGTCGCCGCACCCGGCTTGTAGAACATCGTCAGGAAGATGCCGGTCAGGATCTGGTTGACCAGCACGACGATGGCGAGCACGCCGAAGTAGTACCAGAAATTGAAGTTCTTCGGCGTGTAATACTCGGTCATGTGCTTGCGGTACACCGGCATCAAGCCCGGTGCGCGCTCGTTGACCCAGTTGCCGATGCTCGTGAATACGCTGGCCATCAGGCTTTGTCCTCCGGATTCACGCCGATCAAAATATGGGTGTCGTCGACGAACTTGTACGGCGGCACGACCATGTTCAGCGGCGCAGGCACGCCCTGGAACACACGGCCGGAGATGTCGTAGCGCGACTTGTGGCACGGGCAGAAGAAGCCGCCCTTCCACTCCGGATCGAACGGTTCGGGCTTGATCTCGGGCACGTACTCGGGCGAACAGCCCAGGTGGGTGCAGATGCCGATCATGACCAGCCATTCGGGCTTGATCGAGCGATCGATGTTCTGCGCGTACTTCGGCTGATCGCTGGCGACCGAGTCGGGATCGCGCAGGCGATCCTTGAGGCCCGGCAGGGTGTCGAGCATCGCCTTGGTGCGATTGACGATCCACACCGGAGAGCCGCGCCAGAGCACGGAAACCTTCTGCCCCGGCTCGATCTTGCTGATGTCCTGCAGGACCGGCGCGCCCGCGTTCTTCGCGCGCTCGCTGGGCTCCCACGACTTGATGAAGGGAGTTGCCGCAAACGCGACCCCGATACCGCCGACGACCGCGGTCGTCCCGGTAAGGAACCTGCGGCGTCCCTGATTCACACCCTCATTTGCCATCCGGCACTCCGAAAATGCTGAAAATCCGCTGAGCAGCCCGTACGAGCTCCCCCAAAAATCGTGCTAGTTTACCCAAAGCCCCCTGCCGCAGACAACGAAAACTAAAGCGTCTGCCGCGTCATCCTCGTACATCAATGAAAAACGTCGCCCGACTGATCCAGTTCATCGCGCAATTCATCACTCTGGGCCTGGCCCTCGCATTCGTGATTTCCCTGTTCGCTCCGCAGTGGACGGCGCGACTGCGCGGGCAGTCCGAGATGCAACCGGCTTCTTCATCCCAGACCGCAGATTCGAAGCCGCCGGCAACGAAGCCGGCTACACGCGCACCGGAACCGACCGTAGGTTTCGGTCCGGAAGGATCTGTGCAGAAGCCGGCCGTGCAGGATGCGCCTGGATCAGTCACGACTTCGTATGCGCCTGCGGTGGAAGCGGCGGCTCCCGCGGTGGTGAGCATTTTCGTTAACAAGATCGAGGAACAAAGAAGGCCCGTCCTGATCAGGCAGAGCGACCCCTCCCTGCCGCTGCTTCCGGCCCAAGTCATTACCAATGTACCGACCCAGAACCTCGGCTCGGGCGTGATCGTGAATGCCGACGGCTATGTGCTCACCAACTATCATGTGATCAAGAGCGCGACCAACATCAGCGTGATCATGCCCGACGGCCGTACCGCGGCGGCCAAGATCGTCGGCAGCGACGAAGAAACCGATCTGGCCGTGCTTCAACTTCAACAACTGGCCTTCGTGCCGACGATTCCGATAGCCGAGCGCGCAGCCGCCGTCGGCGATGTCGTCCTCGCCATCGGCAATCCGTTCGGACTCGACAAGACAGTCACCATGGGTATCGTCAGTGCAGTGGGTCGTGTAAATCCGGCAACAGGCGAAGACTTCATCCAGACCGATGCAGCCATCAACTCAGGCAATTCCGGAGGCGCTCTGGTCAACGCGCATGGCGAACTGGTCGGGATCAATTCGGGAACATACTCTCCGTCGGGCAATATCGGCATCGGCTTCGCCATCCCTGTCGCTTCGGCGATGAAAGTGCTGGATCAGATCATCCGCAACGGCCGCGTAATCCGCGCTTGGATGGGGGTTACTTATCGCGATGCGCCGCAGCAACCCAATGATCCGATGCCCGTCGTGACTCGGGGGTCCTTGATCACCGCGATCGAACCCGACAGCCCTGCTGCAAAGGCTGGGTTGAAGGTCGGCGACGTCATCGTCCGCATCGACGGCAAATGGATGCCGAATGCGACCGCATTGCGCAATCGCGAGTCCCATTTGACACCGGGCACCAAGATCAATGTAGCCGCCATGCGCAACAACGATCTGCTGCAGTTCGACCTGGACATGGCGGAACGCCCCAGCTCCGTCGCACAGCAGGGAGCGCAAGGCCCGGCACCAGAGTCGAAATAGAGACGCTCAGCGCGCCTCACCGTAACGCTTGCGCAGCGTCGCGACGCGCTCCACATAGACCCGAGTTTCGTCGAACGGCGGCACGCCGCTGTACTTCTGCACGTTCTGCGGACCCGAATTGTAGGCCGCCGCGGCGAGGCGTTCGTCGCCGTTGAACATCCTCAGCAGCATCGCCAGATAGCGCGCGCCGCCGCGGATGTTTTGCGCCGGGTCGAACGGACTCGCCACGCCCATGTCGTTCGCCGTCGCCGGCATCAATTGCATGAGTCCTTGCGCGCCCTTGACCGACATCGCGTTCGGATTGAATGCGGACTCGGCATGGATCACTGCGCGCAGCAAGGCTTGGTCGAGACCGAATTCCGTCGCCGCCGCGGTCACCTCATCGCGATACGCAACAAGATTGAGCGCAAGCGTCGCGAAGTTGACCGCCGATTTCACATCACAGGCATAGCAAGTCGCGATGTAGGTGAACAGCGTCTGGTACGCACCGCCGCTCGGCCTGACATTGGTGTATTCGACGAGACCGTTCGCACGCGCGATTTTGTAGACCGCGCCGCGGCGAATCTCGGTCGCCTTGTCGGGCTTTTCCGTCGCATTCGGCATGGTTTTAACGGGCGCCTCGCCATTGAGCCGCAGCTCGCTGACGACGTCGGCGAACTGCGACGCAGGCGCAGATTTGTATTCGATGCGCGTGCTTTTGACCGCGACGGCAGGCGCTGTCGGTTCGGCCGGCGGCACACCGGGTTTCGCCGCTTCGGCGATCGACGCAACCGGCTTCGCCGCATCGCCGGGCTTTGCCGCGGCGGCAGCGGGCGGCTCGATTTTCGCCACCGCCTTGTGCGGTTTCGCCGGTGCCGGCTCCGCGTAATCGCTGTTCGGCAACTTCGTGCAAGCGGCGTAGTCGGACGGCTTGTTCGTTATCGCAAGCTCGCCGTTCGGCCCCTTGCAGCGGTACATCGCGCCCGCACGCGCCGGCCGCGCCAACCCGGCCAAGGCCAGCGCGATACAGATCAGGCAAATCGATTGGCGCAGCGTTGGTTTCATGGATCAGCGACTTTAGCTCGCCAAGTTTCTGACAGTATTGGGGTTTTGCCAAGCGAATCAGCGCACGGATCGAACCACCGGCGTGCCCGCGCACATGGCGGACTGCGCGATCCAGCCTTAGAATACGCAGTTCGCAAAAAATTCCCCGCCCCGTCGCTTTCGCACAAAACCATGTCCGGCAAACTTTTCATCAAGACCCACGGCTGCCAGATGAACGAGTATGACTCGGCCAAGATGGTCGACGTACTCGCGGCTTCGCACGGGCTGGAATTGACCCAGAACGAGGCCGAGGCCGACGTCATCCTCGTCAACACCTGCTCGATCCGCGAAAAGGCCCAGGAAAAGGTGTTTTCGCAACTCGGTCGTTGGCGCGAGCTCAAAGCCGCCAATCCGAACCTTGTCATCGGCGTCGGCGGCTGCGTCGCCAGCCAGGAAGGCGAAGCGATCGTCAAACGCGCGCCGTTCGTCGATCTGGTCTTCGGCCCGCAGACCCTGCACCGCCTGCCGCAGATGATCGAAGCGCGCAAGAGCACGCGGCGTGCCCAGGTCGACATTTCGTTCCCCGAGATCGAGAAGTTCGACCACCTGCCGGCGCCGCGCAAAGAGGGCGTCACCGCCTTTGTCTCGATCATGGAAGGTTGCTCGAAGTATTGTTCCTACTGCGTCGTGCCGTACACGCGCGGCGAAGAAATCAGCCGACCGTTCGACGATGTCATCGCCGAAGTCGCCCAGCTCGCCGAACAGGGTGTGCGCGAAGTCAACCTGCTCGGCCAGAACGTCAACGCCTACCGCGGCGCAATGCACGACGGCGGCGTGGCCGACCTCGCTTTGCTGATTCACGCGATCGCCGAGCTCGACGGCATCGGCCGCATCCGCTTCACCACGTCGCATCCGCTGGAATTTTCCGACTCGCTGATCGAAGCCTATGCGAGCGTGCCGAAGCTCGCGAACTATCTGCACCTGCCCGTGCAGTCGGGTTCGGACCGCATACTCGGCGCGATGAAGCGCGGCTACACCGCGATCGAGTTCAAGCAGAAGATCCGCAAGCTGCGCAAAGTGCGCCCGGATATTTCCGTGTCGAGCGACTTCATCGTCGGTTTCCCCGGCGAAACCGACGCGGAGTTCGAGCAGACGATGAAACTGATCGACGACGTCGGCTTCGACCAGAGCTTCTCCTTCATCTTCTCCAAGCGCCCCGGCACGCCGGCCGCGAACCTCGCCGACGACACGGGCGACGCGGTCAAGCACACGCGCCTGGAGCGCCTGCAGGCCACGATCAATGCGAACGCCAAGGCGATTTCGCTGGCGATGGTCGGCAGCGTGCAGAACGTGCTCGTCGAGGGACCGAGCAGGAAGAACCCGAAGGAAATGACCGGCCGTACGGAGAACATGCGCTACGTGAATTTCCCCGCACCGTCGAATCTCGTCGGTCAGTTCATCGACGTGCAGATCACCGAGGCGATGAGCAACTCGCTGCGAGGCAGGATTGCAGCGAAGGCGGCGGCCTAACTGCCGCCGCCTTCGCCGCCTGCCGCACCGCTCAGCGGCGCGACAGCCCCCAAAAAGCGCTGGCCGCCAGCGTCAGCGCCAGCAGCGCGAGTGCGGCATCGGCCAATGCGGGTGCCGGTACAGGCGGAGTTGCCACCGCCGCCGGCAGATTCGTCAAATTGAAGACCTGCGGCGCAATGCCATCCACGCTCGCCGCAACCGCATAGCTTCCCGCGCTGGCATTCGCCACGGCCGTGACCGTCGCCAACCCGTCGGCGTCGCTGATCGAAACCAACGAACTGGGACCCAGTGAAACCGCCGCGACGAATCCGCGCGCGCTGGCCGGCGCGACGCCGTTCGACAGAATTGCCGCCGCGCCTGACACCGGCGATACGAAGACGACCGGCACACCGCTCAATGGCGCGCCGAGCCGATCGACCACGCGCACACGCAGTGGCTGCGCGAACGCCGTGCTCACGAGGGTCTGCTGTGCGTCGCCGCCGGAGAGAACGAGGCGCGACGGTGCGTTCTGTGCGAAGCTGGCGACCACGCTGCAATTCGCCGCAACCGGATTCGTCGTGAACTGCGTTCCGCTCAGCGTGCCGCCGCAGGTGCCGCCGACGCTGGCCGAGTAGCCAGGATCGGACGTCACCGTGAACGCCGCGGTCTGACCGATAGCGATCGTCTGCACGGCACTTGGAGAAATCGCTCCGTGCGCGCCCGCGCTCGGCGTGACGGTCGCCGTCGGCGCAGGCAAATTGGTCATATTGATCGGCAGCGGAATCTCCAGGCTCGTGACCAGCGCTTCGATCTGATAGTCACCGGCGATGGTGTTCGCGATCGCCGTGACCGAAGCGAGTCCGTCCTTATCGGTGACGACTGTCGCGGCCGACAACGACGCCGATGCGCCTTGCGTCGGCGCCGTGAATCGCACCTCGACACCAGCGAGCGGCAGTTGCTGGCGATCGACGACACGGACCTGAATCGGCCGCGCGAAGGCCGTGCTGACAACGGTCTGCTGGCCCGCGCCTGCGACCCGTTCCCGCCGGCGCTCGGCGTTACCGCGAACGTCTGCAGCGTGAAGCTCGCGACGACGGTGCAGTCGGCGACGATCTTGTTCGTCGTGTACTGCGTTCCGTTCAAAGTCCCGCCACAGGTGCCGCCGACCGAGGCCGTATAACCGGCCTCCGCGGTCACCGCGAACGTCGCCGTCTGGCCGACGACGATGGTCTGCGCGACATTCAGTGAAATCGTGCCGTGGGCACCGGCGCTCGGCGTGACCGTCGCGGTCGGCACGGGCAGGTTGGTCAGGCCGATCTGGCGCGGGATTTCGAGCCTCGTCACGAGCGCATCGACCGTGTAGCTGCCGACGATGCCGTTGGCGAGCGCAGTCACCGCTGCGCGGCCGTCCGCGTCGGTGAGAACGGTCGTAGCCGACAACGAAGCCGACGCTCCCGTGGCCGGCACGCTGAAGATCACCGGAATGCCGGCAAGCGGCGCGCCGCCCGCGTCGACGACGCGCACTTCGAGCGGATTCACGAACGCGGTGCCGACGACGGTCTGCTGCGCGTCGCCCGCCGTGACGGTGAGCTGGGCCGGCGGATTCTGATCGAAGCTCGCCGCGACGGTGCAGTCGGCGACGATCGGATGCGTCGTGTACTGCGTGCCGATCAGGGTGCCGCCGCAAGTTCCGCCCACCGTTGCGGAGTAACCCGGATTCGCGGTCACCGTAAAGATCGGCGCCGCGCTGCGGAATACCGTCTGCTGCGTGGCGGGCGAGATCGTGCCGTTCGCGCCGGCGCTCGGCGTCACTGTGTAGCTCGGCGGAACGCCGAAGTTTGCGACGACCGTGCAGTCCGCATTGACGGCGTTCGTTACATAGGTCGATCCGACGAGAGTGCCACCGCAGGTGCCACCGACGCTGAGGATGGCGTTGTTCGGTACCCCTGCGTCCGGCGTCAAAGTGAAAGTGACGCTGGCGCCGGCAACAACGGTCGTCGGACTCGTCACGCTTGTATCGGCGGCAACGCCGATCGTGCCGCTACCGCTGCCGACGCTGAAGCCGACATCGTAGGCCGCGCTGTAATGCAACTCCCAAACCTCGTTGCCGCCCTGGTTGCCGAAGTTGCCGGTGAGCACGAGACGATTGCGCGCGCTGTCGTAGGTCATTGCATGCTGCTGGCGTGCACCGGGGTCCGGCGCGGCCGCGCTCACGCGGGTCCAGTTGGTGCCGTCCCACTCCCAATGCAATTCGCCGGGGCCGATGCCGGAGCCGCCGTAGAGGACGATCTTCTGACGCTGGGCGTCGTAAGCGAGCGCGTGATCGTAGCGCGGCGCAGGCGCGAGACCGTTGACGGAAACCTTCTTCGTCCACGCCGCGCCGTCGTACTCCCAAGTGTCGTTGTACACCGACGCATAGTTGGCGGAAGCGCCGCCGAACATGACGACGACATGGCGGGCCGCATCGTAGGCCATCGCCGCGCGCCAGCGTCCCGGCGCGTAGCCGGTGCCTGCCGTGGTCGCGGTCTGCGTCCAGACGCCGCCGGCGTAGACCCAAGTGTCTGCGCACTCGGTCGCGGGCGAGAAAGAGCAGTACAAGCCGCCGGTCATCACGCTCTGTTCGCGTGTGGCGTCGTAGGCCATCGCATGGCCGTTGCGGAACATCGGCGACGACGCCGGGTTGACGCCGGTCCAGTCGCCGCTGCCGCTCCACTCCCACGTATCGTTCTTGCGCGAAGCGCCGCCGGCGCTGCCGCCGAACAATACGATGCGGCCGCTGTGCGCGTCGTAGGTAATCGGGGCAATGCGCGCGCCGACGTTGCTCAATGGATACGTAGTCCACGCGCCGCCGTCCCAGGCGCGCACGTTGCCGCTGCCGGCATCGAACAGCACGGCACGATTGCGCGCGCTGTCGAACGCCATCGACGATTCGGCCGTGTACGCGGGCGGCGACACCGGTGTGACGTTCTGCCAGACCGGCATGCTCGTGGCCGCGCCGGCGTCATGCGCGGATGTGCACAGCGCCAGTGCACCGAGTAGCACGGAGACAAAAGAGACACGACGTGCCCGCGAAAGAATGCAGTGAAAATTCATGGCAACAGTTCCCCTTTGCGACGAGCCGGGCCGCCGCAATCGATCGTAGATGCTCGGTTTCTCCCATCCGTCCGCTGCAGCGAGCGCTCGCGCGCATCGCACGATTCACTGCAGGCGAACATCCTTGCGAGCGAGCGATATGCGTGTCGTCGCGCGGCGCGTATCGCGGACAGGTTCGCGACGGCGGAAGGTTCCGTCGTTGCCGCGTCCGAACCGCGTTGATCCGGCGCGATGCGGGGCAGTATATTCAGCGCCGAAATCGCCCGGTTGCCCGACCGTCTCAAGTCGTTGACCGAGCGTCTCATGGGGAATCCGTCCGCGACGCCGCGCACATTTCGGCTGACACGCACGGCATTGACGTCTGCTGCTTCTCTCCAAAGACCACGCGCAGACGGATACGGGGACACGATGATCGAACAGCGACAAGCGGTACCGCGCGGCGATCTGCCGTTCGTGCATTTTTCGACCGCAGGTTTGTCTAGCGCCGACGCGTTCGCCGTCTGGCGCGACTCCGTGTCGGTGGTATTCGAATCGACCGTTGATGCCGAACGCGGCGAGCCGTTCCATGCCGAGATGGGCGTCTTCCATCTCGGCGACCTGCTGTTCGGACAGAACTCGTTCGGCACGCAGCGTTTCGCGCGCACACCGCGCATGATCCGCCGCGACGGCCTCGACCATTTCCTTATCCAGATCTACGCCAAGGGCGGTTACCGCGGCGACGCGAACGGCGAATCGATCGACCTGCGCAGCGGCGAAATCAGCATCCTAGATCTCGCCAAGCCGCTGACTTCGCAGGCCGATGCTTCGGACACGCTGTCGCTGATGATCCCGCGCCGCATGCTCGATCCGCTGCTCGCCACCGATACGCTGCACGGCAACGTGCTGCGCGGCACGGCGGCGGACCTGTTCTCCGCGTATGCGCGCACGCTGCAGACGCGGCTTCCGGCGCTGAGCCACGACGAAACTCCGCTCGCAGTGAACTCGCTCGTCGAGCTGTTCGCCGCGCTGGCACGGCCGCGGGCGAGCCGTACCGCCGCGGCCACGCCGAGCGTGCGCCAGGAACTCGCGCTGGCGCGGGCCAAGCGCTATATCGAAAATCATCTGCACCGGCCGCGGCTCTCGCCTGAAGAAATCCGCAGCGCCGCCGCGGTGTCGCGTGCGAGTCTCTATCGCCTGTTCGAACCTTACGGCGGCGTCTCGCACTACATTCTGACGCGCCGCCTCGCGCGCTGCTGCTCGGCACTCGAGAATCCGCGCGAGCGCCGCCTTATCGGCGAAATCGCCTATGCCCACGGCTTCGTCAACGAAGCGCATTTCAGCCGCGCGTTCGCGCGCGAATACGGCATCGCGCCGAGTGCGGCGCGCCGCCGCGAATCCACCGCCGTCATCCACGCGGCAAAGACCTCGCAGGCGCTCGCCAGCGACGCCGACTTCAGCGACTGGGTGCGCCGCTTCCAGCGCAGCGCCGCGGCCTGACGCCATGCGCCGTTGGTGGTAGGATTCGCCGACGCGACGCGACCGACACCGCGCGACTTCCGCCTCCGACGCCGGCCGCCGCCGCGCCCAGGCTCTCCATCCAACGCATACGATGCCGCAGTCACGCGGAATCGCACCCAATCCGCATGCCACAACTCATTCATCACAATCTCAAGCTCGAACCGGACGACGGCGAGCGGCTCGCCAATCTCGCCGGCCCGTTCGACCAGCATCTGCGCCAGGTCGAAATGCGCACCGGCGTCGAGATCGCCAACCGCGGCAACGTGTTCCGCATCAGCGGCGAAGCGGCGAAAGTGAAGCTCGCCGAACGCGTGCTGCACGACCTGTTCGACGCCACCGCCAGCGAAACGCTCGACGGTGCGCAGGTTGGCCTGCGCCTGTCCGAGTCCGGCCTGTCCGCGCTCGACGAGACCAGCCACGAAGCGCAGGAAGTCACGGTCAAGGTCAAGCGCGGCACCGTGCGCGGCCGCGGCGTCAACCAAGCGCGCTATCTGCACGCGATCGCCCGGCACGACATCAATTTCGGCATCGGCCCGGCCGGCACCGGCAAGACCTATCTTGCCGTCGCGATGGCCGTCGACGCGCTCAACGACTCGCGCGTGCAGCGCCTCATCCTCGTCCGCCCCGCGGTCGAGGCCGGCGAGAAGCTCGGCTTTCTGCCCGGCGACCTCACGCAAAAAGTCGATCCGTATCTGCGGCCGCTCTACGACGCGCTGTTCGAGATGCTCGGCGTCGACCGCGTGACCAAGCTGATCGAGCGCAACGTGATCGAGATCGCGCCGCTCGCCTACATGCGCGGGCGCACGCTCAACGACTCGTTCGTCATCCTCGACGAGGCGCAGAACACGACGGTGGAACAGATGAAGATGTTCCTGACCCGCATCGGCTTCGGCTCGATCGCGGTCGTCACCGGCGACCTGACCCAGATCGATCTGCCGAAGCATGTGAAGAGCGGCCTGCGCGACGCGGTCGACGTGCTCGGCAAAGTCGAAGGCATCAGCATGACGTTCTTCGAAGCCAAGGACGTCGTGCGCCACCCGCTCGTGCAGCGCATCGTGCGCGCCTACGAAGCGGCGAGTGCGAAGGCGGACGCCAAGACATGAGCGGCGCGCGCGTGCTGCTGATTCCAGGCCTGTGGAACTCGGGACCCGAGAACTGGCAGTCGTACTGGGAGCGCGAACACGGCTACGAGCGCGTGCAGCAACGCGACTGGGACCGGCCCGATCGGCGCGAGTGGGTGGAGACGCTGCAGAAAGCCATCGTCGCAGCCGCGCAGCCCGTCGTTCTCGTCGGCCATTCGCTCGGCTGCGCGCTGATCGCGCACTGGTCCGCGAAATACTCCGGCCCGATCCACCGCGCCCTGCTCGTGGCGCCGAGCGACCCGGAAGGTCCGAACTATCCCGACTGCACGACCGGCTTCGCGCCGATGGCGCGCTCGCGCCTGCCGTTCCCGAGCATCGTCGCGGCGAGCAGCGACGACATCTACGTCACGCCCGAGCGTGCGCAGACCTTCGCGCACGATTGGGGCTCGCAATTCGAACCGGTCGGCGCACTCGGCCACATCAATGCCGATTCGAAGATCGGCAACTGGCCGCAAGGACACGCCTTGCTGCAGCGACTGATCGAACGATGAGCGTGAAGACCTCGAAGCGAGCGACCCATGCGCCGCCCACCGCTGCGCCGGCCGTCGCGTTGAGCTATGCGATCCCCCGCCGCGGCCTGCCCGCGGCGACGGCATTTCGCGCCTGGGTTGCGGCAGCACTCGTCGGCGCGCGCCGACGAGTGCCGGCCGAACTGTCGATCCGGCTCGTCGGTACCGCCGAAGGCCGCGAGTTCAACCGCACCTATCGCGGACGCGACTACGCCACCAACGTGCTGTCGTTTCCGGCCGAACTGCCGCGCGGAGTGAAACTGCCGCTGCTCGGCGACCTCGTGATCTGCGCGCCCGTCGTCGCACGCGAAGCTGCGGAACAGGGCAAAGCGCCGCGCGACCACTACGCTCATCTGACCGTGCACGGCGTGCTGCATCTGCTCGGCTACGACCACGAAAACGACAGGGACGCGCAAAAAATGGAAGCCCTGGAGCGGCGCATTCTCGCCGGACTCGGTATCGCCGATCCGTATAACTGATTGAATTTCAACATTTTATAAAACCGTCACCGATTCTCCGGTATACTGCGCAGCCGCCCGCATCGGGCTTTGCACCCAGATACATGAACGACGACCCTCCGAATTCGGCCCCACCGCGAACGTGGTTGGACCGGATCAGCCAGTTGGTCTCCGGCGAGCCGCGCAACATCGACGAACTGCTCGTGGAGTTGCGCCACGCTCAAGCGAATGGCTTGCTCTCCAACGACACCTTGTCGATGGTCGAAGGCGCCATCGAAGTCGCCGATCAGCAAGTCAGTGATGTCATGGTGCCACGCGCACAGATGGTCGCGCTGCCGGTCGACGCTTCGTTCGACGAAATCCTGCGCCGAGTGATCGAGTCGGGCCATTCGCGCTTTCCCGTGCATGGCGAGGACGCCGACGAGATCGTCGGCATCCTGCTTGCCAAAGATTTGCTCAAGAGTTTCACCGGCGGCCAGGTGCCGCAGGACATCCGCGCCTTCCTGCGTCCGGCGGTGATGATCCCCGAGTCGAAGAGACTCGACATCCTGCTCAAGGAATTCCGCCTGTCGCGCAATCACATGGCGATCGTTATGGACGAGTACGGCGGCGTTGCCGGCTTGATCACGATCGAGGACGTGCTCGAAGAAATCGTCGGCGAAATCGACGACGAGCACGACGAAGAAGACCCAGCGCGCAACAAGCTGATCCAGGCCCAGCCGGACGGCCGCTTCCTGGTCAACGCGCTCACCCCGATCGCCGACTTCAACGAACGCCTCGGCAGCCGTTTTTCCGACGACGAGTTCGACACGATCGGTGGCATGGTCACGAGCGAGTTCGGCCATCTGCCCGAAAGCGGCGAAGAAGTCGCGCTCGGCGGATTCCATTTTCACGTCACCCGAGCCGACGCGCGCCGCGTGCTGCAATTTGCCGTGCGGTCGGTCGATGCTTGAGTGGACGGCGGCGCTGAAAAGCATCCGGCATGATTCCCGCGCCAGCGGGAATCCGCTGTCTTCGGTCGATACGCGAACACAAAAGAAAAATCGCTCGATCGGCGTGCTCGCAAACATGGCGACGCGGCTGCTTGCATTCTTCGCCGTTCTGCTTGTGTGCTCGCTCACAGTACAAGCACAGGAAGTCGATGCCGGCTCAGCTCCACCGCCCGGTTCCAATCTCGGCGTCGCGCTGATCACGTTCGGTCCGGGCGAAGAGCTCTGGGAACGCTTCGGCCACAATGCCATCGAGATCCACGACACGACGACGGGCGCGACGCGTCTCTACAACTACGGCATGTTCGACTTCGCGCAGGAGAATTTCTTTCTCAACTTCGCGCGCGGCCACATGATGTACCGCATCGCAGTCGGCGATCCGGCCGAGGAGTATCCGAACTACGTCGCCGAAGGCCGCTGGATCGTACGCCAGGAACTCAACCTCGCGCCCGCGCAGCGTGCCCAGCTCGCCGAACGCCTCGACTGGAACGCACGCCCGGAAAACGCGCAGTACCGCTACGACTATTTCCGCGCCAACTGCTCGACGCGCGTGCGCGACGCGATCGACGAAGTGCTCGGCGGCGCGATCAAGGCACAGCTCATTTCGCCGTCGCGCGGCTTCACCTACCGCATGGACGCCGATCGCCTGATGCGTCCCGATACGTCGCTGATGCTCGCTATCGATGCCGGCCTCGGCCCGTACGCCGACCAGCGCCTGTCGTACTGGGACGAGAGCTTTGTGCCGATGGAATTCATGCGCCACGTGCGCGAAATCACCCTGCGCGATACGGCTGGAAATGCGCTGCCTTTGGTCGCGAACGAAACCTTGTTGAACAAAGGCCATCTGCCTGAACCTCAGGAATTTCCGCCGCGCTGGACCTGGGGCGCGCTGATCCTCGGCATCGCCTCAGCCTTGATCCTGATCGGCCTCGCGCGTGCGCGCGCAAACACCGCAGCGCGCATCGTCTTCGCCGGCACAGCCAGCGTGATCGCCCTGGTCTGCGGCATCGGCGGCCTCGTCCTGGTCGGCCTGTGGACGCTGACCGACCACACCAGCGCCTGGCGCAACGAGAACCTGCTCCTGCTCAATCCGCTCTGCCTGCTCTTGCTGCCGGCATGGCTGACCGCATTCGGCAAGCGCTGGCAGCCTTCGCGGTTCGCCAAACGCATCGCAGCCGCGGTGGCGTTCTGCGCCGGCCTCGCCTGGTTCGTGAAAATCCTGCCGGGCTTCGTTCAGGACAACTGGTTCTGGATCGCGCTGCTGCTGCCGATTCAGATCGCGCTCTGCGTGGCCGTAATCTACGTCGCGCCAAATCGAAGGGCTCTTCGATAGTAGCCCGCGGTTGCCCACACCGATCTTTGCGCTTACCTTAAGCCGCCTTGCGCAATCGGCAATACCGGGCTCGCAGCGCAAAGACAGCCAATCGGGGCGCAGCAAATTTTTCGGGGAATGAAATGTTTGAACGGACGTTGCGCCGCGTGGCGCAGGGAATGCTTGCAGCCGTTTTTCTCGCGTTTGCCCGCACGACTTTGGCGCAGACTCCATCGCCTCTCGCACAGCCCGATTTGAACCTCTATACCAACGGCACCGTTTACGCCGCCGTACGCCTGCCCGACGGCAGCGTGGTCTTTGGCGGTTCCTTCTTGCAGGTCAACGGTGTCGCGCGCTCGAACATCGCACGGCTGAAAGCCGACGGGACTCTGGATTTGAACTGGAACCCCGGAGCGGATCGAACGGTCAAAGCTCTGACTATAGACACCCAAAACCGCCTGTATGTCGGCGGTTACTTCCAGACCATCGCTGGCGCTCAACACAACCAAGTCGCCCGATTCGCTACGGACGGAACCATCGACGGCAAGTGGACGGCCAATCTCTCTTGCAACAACATCTATGCGCTCGCATCGAATAGTCACGGCGACCTAATCGTCGGTGGCCAAGCCTGCTCGGTCGATGGAAGTCTGGTCGCCACCGCCAAACTTGCTGGAGATACCGGGGCGCTGATCCACTCTTGGAAACCTGGAGTCCTTGATCGGGTTACCGCCCTTGTCGTCGCCGGCAACGACGATCTCTATCTCGGCGGCAGTTTTACCCAAGTCGGCGGCTTAGCCAGAAACCATTTGGCAAAAATATCGAGCCTTGGGGCGGGAGTGGTGGATCCGAACTGGAATCCCGCTCCGACTAACACCATCGGTGACGTTCAAATCTTCAGCATCGTGCCGGATAATGGCGGGAATGTCTTGATCGGCGGGAGCTTCACATCGATCGGTGGACAGAACCGCAACAACATAGCCAGACTTTTCAGCAGTGATGCGGGC
Source organism: Rudaea sp. 3F27F6 (assembly GCF_005503555.1). GTDB lineage: Bacteria > Pseudomonadota > Gammaproteobacteria > Xanthomonadales > Rhodanobacteraceae > Rudaea. The sequence goes on along the minus strand of NZ_SCNG01000003.1, from coordinate 568,174 downwards.
AATGCAGATGCTGGTTGGAATCCTTCCGCGAACGGTACAGTCAACGCTTTGTCCATCGACAGCAGCGGTCGTACATACGCCGCAGGAGCGTTCTCCACGATCGGTGGTCAGGCCAAGCCTGCAGTAGCCAGACTGTTGGTGACCGGATCGGGCACAGCCGATCCGACCTGGCCCGCCGTAGCTGGGAATATTGACGGCGGCGCCGTCCGCTCCCTTGTCGCAAACAACGATGGAAATGTCTATGTCGGCGGCTTCTTCTCGACGATCGCAGGTGCCGAACGCCACTCTTTCACCGCCATTGGCTCAAACGGCATTGTGCGTCCGGCGCTTGACACGGTTACGCCGGGGGGAATCGTCAAGGCCATCGTGAAACAATCCAACGGCGGCATGATCGTGGGCGGCTACTTTTCCGGCGCAGACAATTTCGCGCGCAGCAATGTCTTGCGTCTGCAATCCGACGGATCGGTCGATCCGAACTGGTTGGTATCGACCGATGCGCCCAATAGCTTGGGTGTTGAAGCGATCGCAATCGGTTCGGACAACGCCATCTATCTCGGCGGCGAATTCAGCAAGGTCAACGGACAGGCCAAGTCGGGCGTCGTGAAATTGACCCCCAGCGGCGCGCTCGATCCGAACTGGGGAGCTGCTTCCGACGTCGGCGGCATTGCTTACTACGGCGTGGAAGCCTTGGCACTGGCTGCCGATGGGAGTGTTTACGTAGGCGGAGACTTTTCAAGCGTTGGCGGCCAACCACGTTCTTCATTGGCAAAAATATCGAACCGGGGCGTGGTCGATCCGACCTGGAATCCCAACCAAGATGCGGCCGCTTATCCAACCCCGGATTTCGGAGTGACCGCTATCGCCATCGATCCGGACGGTTCCCTCTATGTTGCATCCGACTCCCTGAAACTCGCGCAATCTCCGGTAAATCGACGGTTGTTAAAGGTGTCCGGACAAGGCATTGGCCCCGTCGATCAAAACTGGAATCCGTCGCTTCCGTGGGTAAGCCTGCCGTTTTCCCTTCTGCTCGATGGCAAAGGCTATCTGTATGCAGGTGGCTCAGGGATCGCCAAGATTTCCACGAAAGACGGTGTCGCCGATCCGAATTGGCGTCCGCAGATGCTGGGGCAGTTATCATTCCAAGACAGTCGCCAAGGTCGAAGTCTTCCACAAATATATTCTCTTGCCCTCGACGGAAGCGGGAATCTCTATGCTGGCGGTATGTTCTCCATCGTCTTGCACACCGTCGAGACTCCGACGAGCTATTACATATCCGATCAGCATCCCCGTCCCTATCTGGTCAAGATGTCCACGACCGGCGCAGCGGAAATCGACCCGGCGTGGAATCCAACGCCTAACGAGGTCGTTAATGCGATAGTGACTGCGGCCGACGGGCGACTGTATGTCGGCGGCGCGTTCTCGCAGATTGGAGGACAATCTCGCCAAGGTGTCGCCTCCTTGCCGTCGATGCCGGCATCCGCTACAGGCATACCCGACCATTTGAATCAATTCGGCTGGACGGGCGCGTGGTACAACCCGGCCACGAGCGGCCAAGGCATGCTGCTGCAAATTATTCCCGGCCCAACGCCTTCCGATACCGGCACTTTCTTCGGCGCATGGTTCACCTATGATCAATTCGGCGGCGGCCAACGGTGGTACACCTTCCAAGGCCCGGTCGACAACACGAGCAAGGCCGTAGGCATGCCCGTCTATGCTGGCGCCTCTGCCGAAGGGTCGACAATAACGACGGTCAATGTCGGCGACGCGCTAGTCAGTTTCAGCGACTGCACTCATGCCAGCGTCGCCTACAGCATCTATGATCCGATGAGTACTTTTTCTTCGGGATTCGGTCGCGGCAATTATTTGGAAGGCGGTTTTTTTCCGCTCGTGCGTCTCGGCGCAAATATTTCGTGCACAGCCACGGGCGATGTTGCTGCCGACCCGGACTATCAGCTTTCCGGGATGTGGTACGACCCCAAGGTTCCACTCAGCGGACTTATGTTTTTGGTCGATCCGACCTCGAAGGTGTTTTTCGCCGGCTGGTTCAAGCAGAATTTTCCCTATGTACTTCCGCCTTTCGATGTGCTCACCTCGCGCCGCTGGTACAGCCTGCAAGGTCCTTGGACTTCCGGCGCCACGTCACTCGATAACGTGCCGATCTACTGGACCAAAGACGGCGTGCTCAATCAGCCCGTGCCGATCACGAGCATGCAGGTCGGTACGGCAAAGTTGGTCTTCGCCAATTGCAACAGCGTGACCTTGGCCTACACGTTCACGGGCGGCCCCGACGCTGGCACCAGCGGCATGCTGAACCTGAGTCGCGGCGTGGGCAAACCGGCGAACTGTAATCCCTAGCCTCCCCCGGCACTGCGATTGCAGCCGTCATCGCGCTTCCGGCATCATGCGCGCGTCGCGACGATGGCGGTAAGATCATGGACATGCAGGTCCAACCCAACAGTCAATCCACCACACCGGCGGCCATGTCGCCGATGCTGGTCAACTGCATCGCCTACGGCAAGGACGGGCGCAAGCTGCGCGATGTCGCTCTCGACGACATCAGCACGGTGCTGCAGTACGCTGACCAGTTCATCTGGGTCGGCCTGCACGAGCCCGACGAGGCCCTGCTCGGCAAGCTGCAGGAGGAATTCGGCCTGCACGATCTCGCGATCGAAGACGCGCACTGCGCGCATCAGCGGCCGAAGATCGAAATCTACGACGAGGTGCTGTTCGTCGTCCTGCACACCGCGCAGGTGGTGAACGGCAAGATCGAGTTCGGCGAAACGCACATCTTCCTCGGCAAGAATTTTCTGCTGACCGTGCGCCACGGCGCCTCGCTATCCTACGCCGCGCCGCGCAAGGCCTGCGAACAGACGCCCGAACTGATGGCGCTCGGACCGAGCTACGCGCTCTACTCCGTGCTCGACTTCATCGTCGACAACTTCCTGCCGATCGTCTCCTCGTTCAAAGAAGAGTTGCACGAACTCGAGAAGGAAATCTTCGAGGACACGTTCAAGCGCGAAGTGATTGAACGCCTGTACCTGCTCAAGCGCGAACTCGTCACGCTGCGGCTCGCGGTGTCGCCGATGCAGGACATCCTCAATCAGCTTTCGCGTTTCCACGGCAAACAGATCGACGACGAGGTGCGTCCGTATCTGCGCGACGTCTACGATCACGCCGCGCGCATCGCCGATACGACCAATACGATGGGCGAGTTGCTGACCGCGGCGATGAACGTCAACCTCGCGATGGTCAGCGTCGCGCAGAACGACGTGGTCAAGCGTCTCGCCGGCTGGGCGGGCCTGCTCGCCGCACCGACGCTGATCGCAAGCTGGTACGGCATGAACTTCCACAATATGCCGGAGCTGGACACGAAGAGCGGCTACTACGTGCTGATCGGCGTCACTCTGGGCATCTGCACCGGTCTGTATTTCGTCCTGCGCCGGGCGAAGTGGTTGTAGGCGTAACCAACTCGGTCAAGGCGAAGGTGCAAACCAGCCGATCAGATCGACCGCAACGTCGGTCGATCCTGCCGAATTGAAGATCGCGACCTTGCCGTTCGTGCCGACTTTGGCGATCACGAGGTTGGGCACGACCTGGCCCGGAGTGAAGTTGAGATTCGACGTGCGCGGCCTTGCCCCGCCGGCGGGCCATAGAGTCAGGAAGCCGGACATGCTCGGCGTTATCGCGGTCACGTTGAGGACCACCGAATCGACTCCGCTGTTCGGAACGCCGGCACGGCCGGTCACGGCAAGATCAAGTTCGGCGCCTGCGCCGATCGCCCCGGTTGCCGAATAGAGACCGTCCACCGTCGGGCTGCCGCTGCGCGTATCCAGCACGCGTACGGGCACGAGCGACGTCAGTTCCGACGCGCTTGCGAACCAGCCCATGACGTCGGCGATCAAATCGGTCGAATTCAAAGCGTTGTACAAGGCGACCTTGCCGTTGCCGCCGACTTTCGCAATGACGAGGTTCGCACTGTTTCGCCCCGGTGCGAGGTTGAGATTCGACGCAAACGGGCGCGGGCTGCCTGCAGGCCATACGCTCACGTAGCCCGGGCCGCTCGAATTCGCCGCCGTCAGATTCAGCACGACCGCATCGACACCGCTCGCCGGCACGCCGCCGCGCCCGGCGACGACGAGATCGAGTTCGACGCCCTGTCCGAGCGCGCCGCTGCCGCTGAACTGGTTGTCGACGGTCCGCTGCCCCGCACGCGTGTCGAGCAAGCGCGCCGGTTGCAGCGGCGTCAGCCCCGAAGTGGCAGGAAACCAACCGGCGACATCGGCGATCAGATCGGTGCTGCCGGCGGAATTGAACATCGCCACCTTTCCTGCGGCACCGACCTTCGCCAGGACCAGATTCGGCACGGTCTGACCCGGCACGAAATTGAGATTGGAAGCCAGCGGACGCGAACTGCCGGCGGGCCACACCGTCACGAAGCCGCGATCGGTCGGATTGGCAACGGTCACATTGAGCACAACCGCCGCGGCGCCGCTCGCCGGCACGCCGCCGCGGCCGCTCACGGCGAAATCGAGCTCGCCGCCGGCAGCCAGGGCGCCGCTGCCCGAATACTGTCCGTCGACCGTCGCGAATCCGGCACGCGTATCGAGCACGCGAGCCGGAGACAAGGACACGAAAGTCGGCGACGCAGATCCCGCTTGTGCCGTAGCACAATTCGGCGTCGCGCTTGCCGCGGCGCCGCGCGTCAGGCCGGCCGTGCCGACGCCGCTGTAAGTCGATTTGCCCATGACCCAACAGGTGCGATACGTAATCACGCCGCCTGCGGGATAGGCAACGATCGGCACCGACATGGTGTCGGTCAAATAAACCTCGGGCAGATTCGAGCCGTAAAACGGCGCCGAACCCCAAGCGAATTTCTTGCCGTAGATCGCCGCACCGGCCAGCCAGCCGCCGTCCGCCGCGCCGCCGCTGTACTGCGCCGATTGGAACGGCCATTCCCATTGCTGGATGCCGTTTGCTGCGGAATAGAAGCCGCTACCGTCGATGCCGCGGTGCGAGGAATAGCCGCTGTAGACCAGCCCCGCATCGCCGGCCAGTTTCATCTCGAACAGACCGATCTCGTAGAGCACGCCCGTGGTCGAATGCTTGGCGAGCATGCCCTGGAACGGCCGCATGCTGCCGATCGGCGCACTCCAGGTCCACGCCGATGCCTGGGTGAGGTACGCCGACGGAGCGACCTTGGAGGCGAAGAGAAACGCGGAGTCGCCCCACTGCACGTTGTTGATCGTCGCATTCGCATCACTGTCGGCGAATTCCAGCACGCCGTACGGGCCGCGCATGTCGAACGCGAGCTGGCCCTTGGTGCTCGCCGAGATATCGACCTGGGTGTCGATGCGCGGGAAGTCGGTGCCTTTCTGGAACGTCCAGGTGATCGTGACCGGCACCGCGTAGCGCATATGCTGAGCTGCGGCCGTCGGCGTGCCGTGATCCGCGCTCGGGTCGGCCATCGGCGCGAGCGTGCCCCATTTCGGATAAGTCAGGCGGAAACTATGCGACGCCACGGTCGAAGCGGCCGTGATCGTCGACGCGCTCGTGGTGACCGGGAAGGCCAATCCGAGCGGCGAATCGTCTTCGCCGTGCAGTGCTGCGATCGTGCCCGACGAGCCGTCGCTGAAACTGCGATACAACTCGTGCGCGACGAAGTAACCGAAGCCGCCGTCGCCGCCGCTCGCCATATTCGCTGTGACGGTGCGCCAGACGCCGCCTTCGAGAACGCGATAGGTCATCTGCACGGCATAGCCGCCGTTGCCGGGGTTGCCGTTGCCCTGCTGCTTGAGCGACACGCTGCGCGGCTGTCCCTGCGAATCGGTCCAGGTGTACTGGTCGACGGCGAGCCCGAGCACCGTCGTGCTCGTGCGCTGCACGCCGTCGCCGGTCGCGCCGATCGCTATCGGCGCAGCAGTGAATGCCGCGACGGCGACTACACAAGCCGCCGCCAGTTGCACGCGCCGTGTGCGCAGCGCAACCGCAAGCCACAAAAAGCCCTGCATATCCCCGTCCCTCCCGAATGCGACAGCGCAAAGCCCCGCCTTTCGCCGTACTCGCAAGTCTGCCATCTCCGCCATCCCGAGTCCGGCAACTGCGTCGCGGTATCGTCTGCTTCGTCACGCTATCTGTCGCGGCAAACGGCTACTCTCCGAGCTTCTGCTGCGGAGCGACAAATGCATATCGGCATCAAAATAGGGGCCGCCGGTCTGGCGTTGTTCGCGGCCGCGAACGCGACAGCCCAAGTGGATGTCTTCCATCCCGTCGCAGCGGTAACAGGCGCGCAAGCGCAGGCTATTTCGCCCACCCGTGTGCAAACACAGCGGCTCGTCGCGACGAACACGGCCTCGCTCCAGGCGATGCACGCCGGCGACGAGGCCGCGATCGAAACGCCCGGCGGCACCTCTTATGTTCTCACCTACGAACGCACCGAGACCGGATACGGCGGCGGCAAGGTGTGGATCGGCTATGTGCGCGGCCACGGCAAGGATTATCCGGTACTGATCTCCACCTATGCCGGTCAAGTCGACGGCAGCATCGCCACGCCGGGCGGCAAGCTGCGCCTGCGCGGCAGCGAAGACAGCGCCGTACTTACCGACATGCAGGCCGCAGGCGAGCATCCGCTTGTGCCGACGATGGACGACATTGTGCTCGCGCCGCAGGTCGACGCTTCCATGAAAGCCCGTTCCGATGCCGATACGGATGCGGCCGTGGCGAGCCCGAGCGCGGCGGGACCCGGCAATCCGGCCCAGATCGATGTGCTGATTCTGTTCTCGACGCAATTGCAGACGCAGCTCGGCGGCTACTCGGCGACCATCGCGCGACTCAATACGCTCGTCGCCACAGCAAACACCGTCTACGCCAACAGCGGCATCTACGCGTCCCTGAATATGGTCTACGCTCAACCCGTCAATTATTCCTATGCGGATAAGAGCGTCCCCGACAGTACGACCTTGAGCAGCCTGCAGGGCGATACGACGGTCGCCGCGCTACGCAACCAATACGGCGCCGACGCGGTCTTGCTCGTGCGGCCGTTCCAGGCGAACGTTTGCGGCCTGTCCTACATCACTTCCGACTTCACCTACTCGGGCTATGCGTTCTCTGTCGTCGAAGATGGAATGAACGGCAACGCCTATTGCGACATCACCACGCTGACCCACGAGGTAGGTCATCTGATGGGTGCCGCGCACGACGTAGCAACATCGGTTCAATCGGCCGGTTCCGTTTCCAATTGCACCGCCTCGAGCCATCCGTGCTATGACGGTTACCCGAGCTACAACCGCGGCTACTGCAACGGCAACGCCGGGACGATCATGGCCTATCCCATTCCCGCGAACGGCTGCAGCCCTCTCGCCCAATATTTTTCGAACCCCACTCTCAACACGTGTAACGGCGGCAGTTGCGGCGTGCCGATCGGCACTGCCTATACGGCCGGCGGCGCGACGGTCACCGGCGCCGACAGCACCACGGCGATCAATACCAATGCGCCGCAGATGGCGGTATGGCGTTCGCCGCCGAACAAGTTCACGTCCTTGGTTCCCTCGCGCGTGCTCGACACGCGCGCCGGCGCGCAGACGACCGACGGCCTCTTCTCCGGAACGGGCGCACTGCAGGCGAACAGCCAGCTCGACCTGACGATAGCCGGCCGCGGCGGAGTCCCCGCGAACGGTGCCGGTGCCGTGGTGCTGAACGTCACCGCCGCGAATCCGAGCGCTTCGGGCTACCTCACCGCGTGGCCAACGGGCAGCACGCGTCCGCTCGCATCGAACATCAACTTCGTGTCGGGCCTGACGGTTCCGAATCTGGTCGTCGCCAAGCTCAGCTCCGGCGGCCAAGTGTCCTTGTACAACGCGATCGGCAGCACCGACGTGATCGCCGACGTCGCCGGCTGGTTTCCGGCCACCTCGGCGTTCGCACCGCTCGTGCCAGCGCGCCTGCTCGACACGCGGCCCGGCACGCACACCGTCGACGGACAGTTCGCCGGCGTCGGCGCCCTCGGCAGAACCACCGAGCTCGACTTCACCGTGACCGGCCGCGGTGGCGTGCCGGCCAGCGGAGTCGGCGCCGTGGTACTCAACTTGACCGCGACGCAGCCGACGACCTCGGCCTACATCACGGCGTGGCCGGCCGGCAGCGCCGTGCCGAATGCGTCCAACCTCAACGTCGTGCCGAACCAGACCGTCGCCAACCTCGCCATCGTCAAGGTCGGCAACAACGGCCAGGTCGCGCTGTTCAACTCGAACGGCAGTACGCACATGATCGCCGACGTGGCCGGCTGGTTTCCGACGGCGTCCGAATTGACTCCGCTGGTACCCGTGCGCCTGCTCGATACGCGACCGGGCCAGTCGACCTTCGATGGGCAGTTCGCCGGCGGCGGCGCGGTCGGCCAGGGCGTCGAACTCGACTTCACCGTGACCGGGCGCGCCGACATTCCGACCTCCGGCGTCGGTGCCGTCGTACTCAACGTGACTGCGGTGACGCCGACTACGTCCGGATTCCTGACCGTGTGGCCGACGGGAAGCACGCGCCCATTCGCGTCCAACCTCAACTTCACTCAGGGATCGGTCGTGCAGAATCTGGTCATCGCCAAGGTCGGCACGAACGGTCAGGTTGCGGTATTCAATTCGGCCGGCTCGACCTACGTCGTCGCCGATGCGGTCGGCTGGTTCGCCGCGAGCCCGTGACGGTGCGATGACAAAATCGTGTCATTGTCCTTTGTCCGAAAGACCAGCTTGACGGTACTGCCGGCGCGCAAGACACTCCGCTGACAACAACGCGCGGCGGGAGTGGCTATGAGCGGCACCGTGGGCAAGCTGGTGTGGGGATTGGTCGCCGTCGGTGGCGCGATGTGTCTCGGTGTCGTCGCCCTGAACCGCGGCGAATCGGTCAATGCGATCTGGCTCGTTGCCGCGGCGCTCTCGGTGTTCGCGATCGCCTATCGCTTCTACTCGAAATTCATCGCCGACAAAGTCCTCGGCCTCGACCCGACGCGCGCGACTCCGGCGCAACTGCGCAACGACGGCCTCGACTACGTGCCGACGGACAAATGGATCGTCTACGGCCACCACTTCGCCGCGATCGCCGGCGCCGGCCCGCTCGTCGGCCCGGTACTCGCCGCACAGATGGGCTATCTGCCCGGCACGCTGTGGATCCTAGCCGGCGTCGTCCTTGCCGGCGCGGTGCAGGACTTCATGATCCTCGCTCTGTCCCTGCGCCGCGACGCACGCTCGCTCGGCCATATGCTGCGCGCCGAGATGGGCAACGTCGCCGGCGTGACCTGCATGATCGGCGTGCTCATACTGATGATGATCGTGCTCGCTGTGCTCGCCCTCGTCGTGGTCAAGGCGCTCGCGATCTCGCCGTGGGGAACGTTCACCGTCGCCTGCACCATTCCGATCGCGATCCTGATGGGCATCTATCTGCGCTTTGTCCGCCCCGGGCGCGTGCTCGAAGTGTCGATCATCGGTCTCATCCTCTTGCTTGCGTCGATCTGGTTAGGCGGCGTCGTTGCGGCGGACCCGGTGTGGTCCACCTACTTCACCTTCGACGCGAAGCAACTCGCCTGGCTCGTGATCGGCTACGGCTTCTTCGCCTCGGTGCTGCCGGTGTGGCTGCTGCTCGCGCCGCGCGACTATCTGTCGACCTTCCTCAAGATCGGCACGATCGGCCTGCTCGCGATTGCGATCCTGTTCGCCGCGCCGTATCTGCAGATGCCCGCGGTGACGAAGTTCATCGACGGCTCCGGCCCGGTTTTCCAGGGCAACCTGTTTCCGTTCCTGTTCATCACGATCGCCTGCGGCGCGGTGTCGGGCTGGCACTCGATCATCTCCTCGGGCACCACGCCGAAGCTGCTCGCCAACGAACGCGAAGCGCGCATGGTCGGCTACGGCGGCATGCTGACCGAGGCGGCAGTCGCGGTGATGGCGATCATTGCGGCGAGTGCGCTGCATCCGGGCGTCTACTTCGCGATGAACTCGCCTGCCGCGCTGATCGGCGCCGACGTGCAGAGCGCGGCGACCGCAATCAGCCAGTGGGGTTTCGTCGTCACCCCCGACCAGCTAACGCAGACCGCCAAGGACATCGGCGAATCGACCATTCTCTCGCGCGCCGGCGGCGCGCCGACCTTGGCCGTCGGCATGGCGCAGCTGCTGCACGGGATCATGCCGGGCGAAGGCATGATGGCGTTCTGGTACCACTACGCGATTCTGTTCGAGGCGCTATTCATTCTCACTACCGTCGATGCGGGCACGCGCGTCGGCCGCTTCATGATCCAGGAACTCGTCGGCCTCGCCGTGCCGGCGCTGCAGAAAACCGAATCGTGGACGGCGAACATCGTCACCACGGTGTTCTGCGTCGCCATCTGGGGTTACTTCCTCTACTCCGGTGCGGTCGATCCGCTCGGCGGCATCAATACGCTGTGGCCGCTGTTCGGCATCGCCAATCAGATGCTCGCGGCGATCGCACTGACGCTCTGCCTCGTCGTCGTCGTCAAAAAGAAGCTCGCGCGCTACGCCTGGGTGCCCGGCATTCCGGCTGCGTGGCTGGTGATCTGCACGCTGAGCGCGGGCTGGGTCAAACTGCTCGACGTGAAAATCGGCTTCCCCGCAGCCGCCGCGAAATACGCCGACGGCATCGCCCAAAACAAACTGATCGCTCCGGCAAAGACAATGGACGAAATGCATCGCATCGTCACCAACAACACGATCGACGCAGTTCTGACCGGCATATTCATGGCCCTGGTCGTGGCCACGGTCGTCTTCGCCGTGCGCGCGATCATCAAGGCGAACGCGGCGGCACGGCCGACCATCAACGAAGAGCCCTACGTGGCGCTGAGTTCACTGGCGCGCTCGTCCTGAGTACGAAGATCAAGAACCGTCGTCCATGAGCGTATTTTTCGCATCAGCATGAACGGACTTGTCGAGTCTTTGCGGCACTTCTGGCGCCGCGCCGTGCAGACGGCGCGGCTCGCGATCGGCGTGCCCGACTACGACACCTACGTGCTGCATCTGCGCCGGCATCATCCCGAGCGCACGGTGCCGAGCTACGAAGAATTCTTCCGCCAGCGCCAGGATGCACGCTACAAGAACGGCGGCACGCGCGGCTGCTGCTAAGGGCTTGTCGGTAAATAGGAAATCGTTCGTGTTGAGCGTAGCGAAGCTTTGCTTCGCGAAGTCGAAACACCCGGAATTTCACGGCTTGCAGCACGTCGACCTCGCGCCTTCGGCGCTACGCTCAGTGCGAACGGACTATTTACGGACAAACCAAGTGTCGGCGACATACCGGTCGCTGCCCCGTGCGGTCGGCCCCTAGACTTTGGCGCACGGTAAGCCAGGGCTCGATGAATCGAGCCCCTATACGGAGGTCCGCAGACCGCTGCGCAAGTTGCAATTCGCCACGTCAGCCCGCATTGTTCGGCTCCTGTCTCGCCATTCCCCGTTTCCATGAAGTGGTTTCTGCTTGCCCTGTTTCTCGTTCCCGCGATCTACGTGCATTTTCGCGGGCGCGTGCGCTACAACCCGTTCCGTCAGCTCGGCGACCATTCGACCATCTTCGCGCCGCTGAACCTGTTCATGTATGCGTTCTCCCGCGTGCACGCCAATCCGTATCTGCCCGTCGCCGCGCTGCCCGAGATGGAAAAGCTGCGCATGCACTGGCAGGAGATCCGCGACGAGGCACTGGCGCTGCGCACCGCGCACGAGATCAAGGCGTCGGATCAGTACAACGACGTCGGTTTCAACTCGTTCTTCCGTTTCGGCTGGAAGCGGTTTTATCTGAAGTGGTACGACGAGGCGCATCCGTCCGCGGCGAAGTTGTGCCCGCTGACGACGCAGTTGCTCAAGAACATTCCTTCGGTGAAGGCAGCGATGTTCGCCGAACTGCCGTCCGGCGCACGCCTGATGAAGCATCGCGATCCATACGCGGGCTCGCTGCGCTATCACCTCGGCCTAGTCACGCCGAACGACGACGGCTGCTGGATCGACGTCGACGGCCAGCGCTACAGCTGGCGCGACGGCCAGGACGTGATCTTCGACGAGACCTACATCCACCACGCGAAGAACGAGACGCAGACTGACCGCATCATTCTGTTCTGCGACGTCGAGCGGCCGATGAGGTACCGCTGGGCACAGACGGTAAACGACTGGTTCGGCCGCCACCTCGTGCGCGCGGCGAGTTCGCCGAACGAAGCCGGCGACAACACCGGCGGACTCAACCGCGTGTTCAAGTACTTCTACGCGGTGCGTCTGAAAGGCAAGGCGCTCAAGGAAAGCAACAAACGCCTTTACTACGCGATAAAGTGGTCGATCGGACTCGCCCTGCTCGCCCTGATCATTTGGCTGTAAACCTGCGGATCGATCGATGAACACTCCCGCCCTTCGTGTCGATATCTGGTCGGACTTTGTCTGCCCGTTCTGCTTTATCGGCGCACTACGCCTCGAACAACTGGCGCAGCAGCGTCCGCTCGATTTCCACTGGCACGCCTTCCAACTGCGTCCGGCCGGCTCGCCGCCGATGGACGCGGCCAAGCGCAAGATGATCGCCGAGCACACGCCCAAACTCACCGCGCAGATGCGCGAGGAGTTCGGCCTCGATATCGCACGCGGCCCGCTCGACATCGACACGCGCGCCGCCCATCGTCTGTTCGCTGCGGCACAGGCGACCGCGCAAGGGGCCGCAGTCCACGACGCGCTGTTTCGCGCCTATTGGCTGCACGGCCAGGACATTTCCGACCCGGCCGTGCTCGGTGCCGTCGCGGCGAAGCACGGATTTGACGGGACGGCCGCGATCTCCGGCAGCGACACAGCGAGCGAACAATCGGTAGCCGCCGACGTCGCGCAGGCCGCACAGTACGGCTTCCACGGCGTGCCGGCGATCGTGTTCGGGCAGAAGTATTACGTCAGCGGCGCGCAGCCGCTGGCGGTCTTCGCCCAGGCGGCGGAAAAAGCCGCGGCCGAAAGCTCGCTCTGAGCCCCCCGCGACGTCGGCTTGAGATGCACGCACGCGCCGCTGAGCTGATCGAAACGCTGGGCCTGGAACCGCATCCGGAAGGCGGCCGCTACCGCCGCGCCTACACCTCGGCCACGTCACTCGCCTACGCCGCGGCGCGGCGGCCGATCACCACGGCGATCCACTACCTGCTCTGCAGCGGTGAGATCAGCCGCTGGCATCGGATCGATGCCGATGAAATCTGGCAGCACCACGAAGGCGATGCGTTCGAACTGATGCTGTTCGATGCGGCCACGAGCAAACTCGAACGCCATCGTCTCGGCCGCAGCGACGCGGCGACGGCAACGCAGCCGCTGGTCGGCGTGCCGGCCGGCATCTGGCAGGCTGCGCGCCCGCTCGGCGACTATGCCCTGGTCGGCTGCAGCGTCGCCCCGGGCTTCGACTTCGCCGGTTTCGCCCTGCTCGACGCCGATGCCGCTGCGCTAGAGGCGCTGACCCAGGCGGCTGCCGATCTATTGACGTATCGCTGAACCGACACGCTCTCGTACCTCACCGGGCGGCACCGTTCACAGCAGCGCGCCGCGCATTGACAGCCTCGTGCGGCCGCATCGATAATGCCTTGATTTTCAAGCAGTAAGGACCCGCAGCCTTGAGCAAGCCCCGCCGGCCCGTACTTGCCGTGATTCCCGCCTACAACGAGGCGGCGACCGTCGCCGACGTCGTGCGCGGGGTCATCGAGCATGCCGGTTGCGACGTGCTCGTAGTCAGCGACGCGGGCTCCGACGACACTCCCGCACAAGCGCGCGCCGCCGGCGCGACCGTGATCGAACTGCCGTTGAACCTCGGCGCCTGGGGCGCAACGCAGACCGGCATGCGCTATGCGCAGCGCCATGGCTACGGTGCCGTGGTCACGCTCGATGCCGACGGTCAGCATCATCCGGAAACGCTGCCTGCCCTGCTCGCCGCGCTCGCGCGTGGCGACGCCGATGTGGTCATCGGCACCTTCGCTCAGCGCCTGTCGAGAGCCAAGCGTTTCGCCTGGTGGTATTTCCGCGTGCTGACCGGCCTGCCCGTGCAGGACTTCACCTCGGGCCTGCGCGCCTACGACCGCCGTGCAGTGCGCACGCTCGCCTCGCGTGAAGCGAGTCTGCTCGACTATCAGGATATGGGAGTGTTGATGCTGTTGAACCAGAAAGGATTCCGTTTGAGCGAGCTGGAAACGCCGATGTCGCCGCGCAAGACCGGCATGTCGCGCGTGTTCGCTTCGTGGTTCGTCGTCGCACGCTACATGCTGCATACGACCGTGCTGTGTTTCGCCCGCCTGGACGTGCGCGGCCGCATCGCCCAGCGCGTCGCCGCGCGCGCGCGGGCCGCGGCATGACCGTTGTTCTCGTCTCCGCCGTCATCGGCATCGCGCTCGCCGGCGCGATTCTCTACCTCGTGCGCCGCGATCATCTGCACGGCAGCTATGCGCTGTGGTGGCTGCTGGTCGCTACGGCGACGCTGATCGTCGGCGTATTCCCGCATCTGATCGACCGCCTCGGCGCGATCGTCGGCATCGCCTATCCGCCGATCCTCGCCATCATCGCCGGCATGGGCCTGATCCTGATCCGCATGCTGCTCATGGACATCGACCGCTCGCGCCAGGAGCGCGCGCTGCGCCGCCTGACCCAGCGCCTGGCGATTCTCGACCAGGAACTCGGCGAAGCGCGCGCCAAGCTCGCCGCAAATCCGAACCCGGCTCCGCCCGAGGCCACAGCGCAGCGCAAGAGCGCCCAGGTCATCGCGCTGCCGAAGTCCGGCGGCGAAGGCTGACGCCGCAGGCCGACCGACCTCGAACGTGCGCGTCCTGCATATCGGCAAATTCTTTCCTCCACATGCGGGCGGCATCGAACGCTTCAGCGCGGATCTCTGCGCGGCGCTCGCCGAGCGCGGTGCTGCGGTCGCCATGATCGCGCACGCCTCACCGGCCGACGGCAAGGCACGGCGCTTCCGCGAAGCAGGGGTCGACGTGCATCTCGCCGCCTGTCACGGGCAGTTGTTATACGCGCCGGTCAGTCCCTCGTTTCCGTTCGCGCTCACGCGCCTGATCGGCGAGTTCAAACCCGACTTGCTGCATCTTCATATGCCGAACACCTCGGCATTCTGGGCATTGCTGTCGCCCGGCGCGCGGCGTTTGCCGTGGGTCGTGCAATGGCACGCTGACGTACCCCTCGATGTACGCCGGCCCGCCGTGCGCGTGATGTACGGCGTTTATCGGCCTTTCGAGCAGGCGCTGCTGCGGCGCGCCGCCGCGATTGCGCCCACCTCGGCGGCATACCGCGACTCAAGCGGCGCACTCGCCGCGTGGCGCGACAAAATCGAGGTCATACCGCTGGGCATCGGCGAGACTGCGCCCGGTAGCGACCCGGAAACGCAAAAAGTGGAAGTTGCTGCAAAAGATACTTTTTCCGAATCCGTACTTTGGCCCGGTAACGGCGTGCGCCTGCTCGCCGTCGGTCGCCTGAGCTATTACAAAGGCTTCGACGTGCTGCTGCGCGCGCTCGCGCAGACGCCCGAAGCCAGCCTGCTCCTGGTCGGCGGCGGCGAATGCGCCGCGAGCCTGCGCGGACTCGCACGCGAGTTGCGCATCGAAGACCGCGTGCGCTTTGCCGGCCACGTTGACGACGCGCAACTCGCGCTCGCCTATGCACAGGCCGATCTATTCTGTCTGCCGTCGATCGAACGTACCGAAGCGTTCGGCGTGGTCCTGCTCGAAGCGATGCGCGCGCGCCTGCCGACGATCGCAACCTCGATCCCGGGCTCCGGCGTCGGCTACGTCGTCGCCGACGGCGTCACCGGCACGCTCGTCCCACCGGGCGATGCACAGACGCTCGCCGATGCAATTCGTCGCCTCGGCGCCGATGCGGGCCTGCGTGCGCGCTACGGTGAGGCCGGCCACGCGCGCTGGCGCGCGGAGTTCACGCTGGATCGCTGTGCGGAGCGCGTGCTGGAACTGTACCACTCGCTGGTTCCGGCCAGCGCGCATCGCGCAGCAGCATCGCCAGCACCGTGACCCACGCAGGCACGATCTGCAGAACCAGGCGGTTGATCGCCGTGTAGCTTTGCGCCCAGGCCGACGCGCCGGTAAACAGAAAAAGAATCAGCAACAGGGTCGCGCAGACGAGCAGCAGCAGCGCGGGCAGCCGCAGCCAATCGTGCACGATCAATTCACGCCAGCGCCATACCAAGATGGCCGGAGTCAGCCACCAGAGCAGATGCCAGTTTGGCTGAGCGAACAGGGTTTCGACTGCACCGCCTGCCGCACCGGACCGCCAGTGCAGATTGAGAACGAGGGCTAAGGGCCCGATCGCCGGCACCGCGATGCTGCCGTCTACATTCATCACGCCCGCGTGAATGCACAGAAAGCGAAGGCCGCCCAGCGGGAATAGGACGACGAACAACACCGCACCACCGATCGCGACCGACCAGCGCCAGCGCGAAGGCAGTGCGCCGAAACCGATCGCGCCGAGCAGGCAAGCCGCCCAGATCCAGCCTTCCATCTTGAGCCACGGCAAGATCAGCGCGCAGAGCAGCGCGAGCCAGAGCTGGCTGCGCTCGCGGCGCTGCAGCCAGCGCATCCATGCGAGCACGCCGAAGCCGAAGCCGGTCGCGACCCAAAGATCTGCATAGCCGGCCAGCGCGACATGTACCGAAAGCAATGGCAGCGAACCTAGCGCATAAACGAAGATCAGCGCGCGCACCCGATCCATGCCCAAGGCGCGCCATTGCCCGTAATGTCCGAGCAGTAGCGCGATCCACAATCCGAGCCAGGGCAGGTTGATCAGCGGCTCGATCCAACCGCCGGCCGCGCTCGCAAACCACAACTCGATCCAGGCGAGAGCGTTCGGATAGTGCCAGGCGACCTCGGTATACAAATCCCCTTGCGCGGAGCTCAACCAGTCCGGCATCGACACGAACGGAACATAGTGGTCGAGCAGGAACCATGTCTTCGGCTTCACCGCCCAGGCAGACCAGGCGTCCCAAGGATAAAGCGGGCGCAGCCAGACTTCGCGCGCGATGATCGCGCCGCGTACGGCGAGCGAGGCCAGCATTGCCGCCAGGCCTGCGCACTGCCAATTCGACAGAACTCTAGAACTCTCCGAAGGGCTGCTGGCACCCGCCCTGCGTCGCCAGGCGATTGCTGCAGCGATCACAAACACCGGCAACAAACACCAGCTTGCATTCATCCAAGCCTGCGCGACCGCGTCGCGCGCAGCGATCGAAGCAAACGCTGCCACGAGCAACATGCCGAAGAGAAATCCATAGCCGGCACAAGTAGATTTCCAGCCGCGCACGCGTTGTGGGCTGGCGGCCATATACACGACGATTCCTGTAGACAGCGGCAACAACCACGCCAAAATGTAGGCTAGGTTCATGGCTCCGCCTTCTCCGGTCGGAGCACGCGCAAATCACCGTTCTCGTAAATCAGCTTTGCTGGAACGGAGATCTTGTCGTTGCCGAGGCGCCCGGAATCCTTGTCGTATGTCCATTCACTGCTGTACACCGCAACGAGGGCATCGTCCGGCAACGTCACTCCAGGTGCTTCGCTGAGTGTCTGCTCGAGAGGCGCGGTGTTGAGCGGAAGCAAAAAGTAAATCGTGCGTAGCAGCGTATAAGGCGAATCCGAGTGCACGAGCACGCGTGCGGCATGCTGTTCGGCCGCAATCTTGGCGATCTCTCTTGCGGCCACGAGAGTCGCCTCATCCGGTTGCAAAACGGCGCGCAACGCCCAAGGCTTGCCAGCGTAAACTTCTTCGGTGACCTTATGTTTGTCGATAAGGTCATCAAGCCAACGCAGGTCAAGGATGATCCACGCACCGATCGCAACTGCACACATCGATTTCATTGCTCGCGAGCGCGGCCAACCCAATACGATCCACGCCGCAAGCCATGACGCCAACGCGCCGATCGCGAACACCGGCAGCATCCACGAGTGCCCCAACATTCCACGTCCTGACCCAATCGTATTGATCGATTGCAGCGACCAGGGGCGATAGCCGAACCAGTCGCTGGCGAGACGAGGAAATACGACGCTCCAAGACGGTGTATCGAGTTGTATCTCTTCGATGCGGAATGGCTCGAACGATACTGCTGCACTGGGCGGCACTAATTGTGCCGCAGCGTACTCGGCGAATCCGAGTTCGGTGATCTCTCCCTGCCACTGCTCGAAACGAGACAAATCGACTGCGACTTCCACATTTCCCGGCGGCGGCAGGGAAATCGTCTGCACATCATTCGGCGCGTCGCGCCGCCGAAAAATCAAGGCAAATTCCAGCGTGCTCGGAAAGTCGACCACCCGATAGCGCAACACCGGATACTTGTCGGCGCGAACGCGCGGCAACTGTATGGTCTGCAAGCCGGTACCATCGTCACCGAGCGCGCTCACCGCGAGGCCGCCCGTATTGCCCGGGCTTTGCCCGAAACGAATCTGGAATTCGCGACCGGGCAGACGCAGATGTTCACGCGCGGTCCACGGCGACCGCCACGACACTCCGGCGGCCCATGCGAATAGCACCGTCCAGATCGCAAGCAGTATGGGGATCAGGACGAGGCGGCGGATCATGCGGCGGATTGTGCCAGCAGACCGTTAATTTCCTGTTCGCTGAATCCGGCCGCACGCCGCGCCGTTTCGTTGAACGGCGGCTTCAGCGCCGCGCGCGCATGCACCGAAATCAAACGTGCGAACGTCGCCTGCGCATCGAGATGCTCGCGCGCGCAGCACCAGGCGAACCAACGCGAACCGGCGGCGACATGCGCGACCTCTTCGCGCAGGATGATTTCGAGAATATCGACCGTACGCTTGTCGCCGACGTCGTTGAGGCGCGCGATCATGCCCGGCGTCACGTCGAGTCCGCGCGCTTCGAGTACGCGCGGCACGAGCGCCATGCGCTCAAGGCAAGAGCCGGACGTCTTTACCGCCATTTCCCAAAGACCGTTGTGCGCGTCGAAGTCGCCGTAGGCATGGTCCATCTCGGCCAAGCGAGCGGAGAGCATCTGGAAATGCCGCGTCTCGTCGGCGGCTACTTGGGCCCAGTCGCGATAGTAGTCGCGCGGCATGTCGCGGAAACGGTAGACCGCGTCCCAGGCGAGATCGATCGCATTGAACTCGATATGCGCGACGGCGTGCACGAGGGCGGCGCGCCCCTCCGCACTGCCGAGTCCGCGCTGCGGCAGCGCACGCGGCGGAACCAGGCGCGGCGCCAACGGCCGACCGGGCTGGGCGATGGGTTGCACTGCGTTCGGCGTTTCGACCGCAAAATCGTCCGCGGAGATCAGCGCCGCGGCCTCGGCGCTGCGCGCGAGTTTTTCTTCGACGCTGTTCGCCGCCAGACAGGTTTCCGCGAGAGCGTAGATATCGATCATGACGCGTCCCTGGTCAAAGTGCCGCTCTAAGAAACGTGACGCCGCTGCGCCTTGGTTTCATCCGAACGCGAGAATTCCAATTCGCGCAGGTAGGTGCTGTCGACACCGGTCACGTATTCGCCCGAGAAGCACGACGTGTCGAAGTGCTTCAGGTCTTCGTTGCCGTCGGCGACCGCAGCGACCAGATCTTCGAGATCCTGATATACGAGCCAGTCGGCGCCGATGAACTGCTGCACCTCTTCTTCGGTGCGTCCGTGCGCGACCAGTTCGGCCGCGGCCGGCATATCGATGCCGTAGATGTTGGCAAAACGCACCGGCGGCGCGGCCGAGGCGAAGAACACTTGGCGCGCACCCGCATCGCGCGCCATCTGCACGATCTGCTTCGAGGTCGTGCCGCGCACGATCGAATCGTCGACGAGCAGCACGTTCTTCTTGCGGAATTCGAGGTGCACCGGATTGAGCTTGCGCCGCACCGATTTCACGCGCTCGCTCTGCCCCGGCATGATGAACGTGCGGCCGATGTAGCGGTTCTTGACGAAGCCTTCGCGCATCGGCACGCCGAGCGCCTGCGCCAGCGAACTCGCCGCGGTGCGCGAGGTGTCGGGAATCGGGATCACCGCATCGATGTGATGGTCCGGACGCAGGCGCTTGATCTTCTCGGCGAGACGCTCGCCCATGCGCAGGCGTGCCTTGTACACCGACACGTCCTCGATCATCGAATCGGGGCGCGCGAGATAAACGTATTCGAAGATGCACGGCGCGTGCAGCGCGCCTTCCGCGCATTGGCGGCTGAACAGCTTGCCGTCCGCGGTCAGCAGCACGGCCTCGCCCGGCGCAACGTCGCGCATCAGGCGGAAGCCGAGAATGTCCATCGCCACCGATTCGGACGCGACCATGTACTCGCGCCCTTCGGCCGTCTCGCGCTCGCCGAGCACGAGCGGACGAATGCCGTGCGGATCGCGGAACGCGACGACGCCGTAGCCGAGCACGAGCGCGACGGCGGCATAGCCGCCACGCACACGCGAGTGGACGCCGGCGACCGCCTTGAAGATGTGATCGGGCGACAGCGCGTGGCGCTCCTGGATCTGCAGCTCGTGCGCGAAGATGTTGAGCAGGACTTCCGAATCGGACTCGGTGTTGATGTGCCGGCGGTCTTCCTCGTACATCTGCCGGCGCAATTCGACCGTGTTGATCAGGTTGCCGTTATGCCCGAGGGCGATGCCGTACGGCGAATTGACGTAGAACGGCTGCGCCTCGGCGGTGCTCTCCGAACCCGCAGTCGGATAGCGGCAATGGCCGATGCCGATATGGCCGCGCAGCTTGAGCATGCTCTCGCGGCCGAACACGTCGTTGACCAGGCCGCCGCCCTTGTGCAGACGCAGCTTGTCGTGGTCGATCGTAGCGATGCCGGCTGCATCCTGGCCGCGGTGCTGCAGGACGGTAAGCCCGTCATAGAGCGCCGAAGCGACTTCGGATTTGCCGACGATTCCGATAATTCCGCACATGAGAGGTACTGTCCGAGAATGGGTTTGGGGGACGAACTAAGCCATTCGGCGCGGAACGTGGGGGCAATTTTATCAAAACTCCAGTGAAGTTTTGCTAGCGCCGCGCAATAAGGGGTTTCCGCGTCAGGCCTTGTGTTCGTCGGGCGCGGGCTTTTTCTCCTCCGGCGCCGGCGGCAACAGCAGTCCGCGCAGGTCGAGATACTTCGTCACATCGGCCGGCATATGCGCCGCGGCCCACTGCGCGCCCTCCTGAAAACTCGGCAGAAGGCGCGATTCGTGCCACCACGGATCGCGCGTAAACGGCGTGAAGCCGAGCAGCAGCACGGTCAGCGTCACCAGCACGATGCCCCGGGCGAGACCGAATATCGCGCCGAGCAGACGATCGGTGCCGGTCAAGCCGCTGCCTGCGACGAGTTTGCGCATAAGGAAACCGACGATCGCCCCCGCTATGAGCACGGCGACGAAGCACAGCGCATAGCCGAGCACGATGCGCGCCGAAGGCAGGGTCACCGCGGTCAACGCGCCGGCGACATGCGGCCCGAGCGTCCACGCCACCCACGCTGCGGCGATCCACACCGCCAGCGCCAGCACTTCGCCGACGAAGCCGCGCCACAGGCCCATCAGCACGGACAGGCAAAGCGCACCGAGGATGACGTAGTCGGCCCAATTCATGGGGGAGCCGGGATTGGGGATTCGGGATTGGGGATTCGGGTGAAGCTAAAGCAGAAAAGCGAGGGACTCGAGTCTTTAGGCGAGCGGCGCGCCGTGCGCCTACCGCTCTTTCGAATCCCGAATCCCCAATCCCGAATCCCCGCCCTGCTCACGGCTGCGTCTTGACGATCGCCGCGATCTGGAATTTCTGCTTGAGCGTCGTCACCGCCGCGTCGGCGCCGCCGCGATCGGCGTACGGTCCGGCGCGCACCTTCCAGAAGGTCGTGTCGCCGTCGCTCGATTTCTCGACGAACGCGGCGATGCCGCCGTTGCGCAGGCGGTCGCGCAGCTTGTTCGCCTCGTCTTCCGCCTTGAATGCGCCGGCCTGGACGACATAGGCGCCGGCACGCCCGGCCGGCAGGTTCGGCGCGGACACGGGCTTGTCGTCAGTTTTCGCCGTCGTGCTCTGCTTGGCGGTCGAAGCTGCCGGTTTCGCGTCGCTCGCCGCGGGCTTGTCGGCCGGCTTGTCCGCGTCGCCGCTCTGCACGATGCTGCTCGGCACCTTCGCATCGGCCTGCTTGATCTTGAGCCGCACGTTTTCCGCCGCGGCACGGTCACCGTAGGGCCCGACGCGCACACGCTGCGCCGCCTTGCCCTGATATTCGGTGGTTTCGGCGAATGCGGGATAGCCGAGCTTCTTGACCTTGTCGACCAATGCGCTGGCATGCCCGGCATCGGCGTAGACGCCGAGGTTGACCAGGAAGCGTCCGTCGCTCTGCGTGGCCGGTGCGGGCGGCGGCGAAGGCGCCACCGGGGCCGGAGTTGCCGGTGGCGGGCTGACCGGCGCGGAAGTAGTGGTGGTGGGCTTTGCCGCGGGTGCCGGCTTGGTTGCGCTGTCGGGCGCCTCGAAGCTGGCCGGCGCACCGGTCTCCACAGAAGCTACCTTGTTGCCGTCGGCGGGCGCGGGCGGTTTCGCCGTGGGGTTCGGCGTCGCCGGCGTGCCGGGCTTCGGCGGATCGACGCTGAGATTGCGCGTCTCAAAATTGCGCTCGGGCGCCGGCGGGATATTCAGACTCTGCGTGGTGTTCTCGGGCTTCGGGGGCGTCGAAGTCAGGAACATCGGTACGAAAATGACTGCCAGCGCGATCAGTACCGCTGCGCCGAGCAAGCGTTGTTTCAAGGCAGAATCCATAGCGTCCTCCGTAGCCTGCGCCGATTATAGCGGGCGCCCGTTAGGAACCTGCGATTCGACGTCCGCCTATTTACCTCGGGTTGCGCGATGCCGTCCCCTACCGCAGGCCCAGCCCGCCAACACCGTTGCGCGGCATCGGCAGTTGGAATGCGAGTCTCTCTGTCCACTGCGAAAACACATACCGCCGCCGCGTACGCAACGTCGAGCGTGGCCGATCTTTCGCCAATTTCTTACGCAGCGACGAAGCCGTTGCGCGCCGCCCATGCAAGCGCCGGCGCCGCGACGTGGAACGAACCGAAAGCGAGAATACGGTCGTCCGGCCTCGCCGCGGCGAGCGCCGCATCGAGCGCGCGGTCGACATCGGCAAAGCATTCGCGCGCCGTCGCCATGGCCGCATCCATGCGCGCGGCCAGATCCGATGCGGCGAGTCCGCGCGGCGTTTCCGCGTCGAGACCCGCGACATACCAGCGGTCGATCGCCGCGATGAGCGGCACGACGATGCCGGCGATGTCCTTGTCGGCCAGCGCGCCGAACACCGCAAGGGTGCGTCCGCGCGACGGCGCCAGCGCGAGCCAGCGCGCAAGCACTTCGGCAGCCTGCGGATTGTGTGCCACGTCGATAACGAGTTCGGCTGCGCCGGATTTGCCGAATCGCTGCAGCCGCGCGCTGACGCGCGCATTGCGCACACCGGCGGCGAGCGCTGCATCGTCGACGACGATCCGGTCGCGCAGGCAGTGCAAAGCTGCGATCGCCGCGGCCGCGTTTGCGCGCTGCACCGGCGCGACGAGTGCCGGGGCGGGCAAGGCGACGCGGCGTTCCTGCGCCATCCAGACCCAACCATTTTCCGCCGGTTCGAAACGGTAGTCGTGCCCGGCCTCGAAGATCGCCGCGCCGATGTCACGCGCACTTTGCGCCAACGCCTCGGGCGCCGCCGCGTCGCCGATGACCGCGGGCCGGCCGGCGCGAAAAATCCCGGCCTTCTCGCGCGCGATCTGCGCACGGTCGTTGCCGAGCCAATCCTGATGATCGAGATCGATCGTGGTCACCACGGACGCATCCGCATCGATGATATTGACCGCATCGAGGCGGCCGCCGAGGCCGACTTCGAGCACGGCGGCATCGAGTCCACTTTGCGCAAAAATCCACAATGCAGCGAGCGTGCCGAATTCGAAATAGGTCAGCGTGATCGGCTGCTCCGGCAGCGAGAGGCGCGCCGCTTCGATGTGCTCGAACGCCTCGACCAGCAGCGCATCGCTCGCATCGATGCCGGCGACGCGCACGCGCTCGTTGTAGCGCAGCAGGTGCGGCGAGGTGTAGCAACCCACGCGCTTGCCGCTTGCCGCGAGCATCGCTTCGAGAAAGGCGACGGTCGAGCCCTTGCCGTTGGTGCCGCCGACGGTGATGACCACCGGCGCCACACGCGCCACGCCCATGCGCCGCCACACCTCGCGCACGCGCGCAAGACCGAGATCGACGCCGAGCGCATGCACGCTCAGCTGGTAGTCGAGCCATTCCTCAAGGGTGCGTGATGTCATTTCCCGGTTCTTCTGTGTTGCAAATACGCACGCACTCTGGCGTGATGACGTTATGCCGCGCGCCGTTGCCGACCAATTGAATCTTGCCCTCGCCGCGCTGCCGCCCGGCGCGCTGGTTGTCGGTTACAGCGGCGGCGCGGATTCTAGCGTGTTGCTGCATGCCCTCGCGCACAATCCGATCGCACTCGCGCGCGGTCTGCGCGCCGTGCATGTCGATCATGCCCTGCATGCCGACAGCGCGGTGTGGTCGGAACATTGCCGCAAGTTCGCGACCGGTCTCGGCGTGCCGATCGAGGTCGTCCGCGTCGAGGTCGCGCGCGACCGCGGCACCGGGCTCGAAGACGCAGCGCGCACCGCACGGCGCGACGCATTCGAGCGCGTGCTCGCGCGCGGCGAAATCCTCGCCCTCGCCCACCATCGAGACGATCAAGCCGAAACCGTGCTGCTGAAACTGCTGCGCGGCGCGGGGCCAGAAGGCCTCGGCGGCATGCGTGCGCTGCGCAAATTCGGCGCCGGCCTGCTCTGGCGGCCGCTGCTCGAACTGCCGCGCGCCGCCGTGCTCGACTACGCGCGAGCACACGACATCGACGGACTCGACGATCCGAGCAACGCCGACACCGCGCTGCGGCGCAATTTTCTGCGCCGCGAAATCTTGCCGCGCCTGCGTGCGCGCTGGCCCGACGCCGACGTCGCGCTCGCGCACAGCGCGGGCTGGGCACGCAATGCGGCCGACTTCGTCGATGCCGAGGCGCGCAAGGCGCTCGCACGCCTGCAAGGCCTCGATCCGGCAACGCTCGTCTATCGCGACTGGCTGAACCTGCACGACGCGCTGCGCGACCCGGTGCTGCGCCTGTGGCTGCGCGGCCTCGGCCTCGACGAGCCCGCGCACTTCCACGTCGCCGAACTCGAACGCCAATTGCGCGATGCCGAACCGGACCGCCTGCCCTGCGTGCGTTTCAGCGCCACTGAACTGCGCCGCTATCGCGACCTGGTCTACGCGCTGCGCACACCGACGCCGCTAACCGACGCCTGGCAAGCAGATTGGGACGGACAAGCGAAACTGGCGCTGCCCGGCGGCGGCACGCTCGAACTGGCACGGCCGCGGCAGGTCTCGCCGGCGCTGACTGTGCGCTACCGCCGCGGCGGCGAACGCATCCGGCCTGCCGGCATGGCGCATACGCGCGAACTGCGCCTGCTGCTGCAGGAAGCCGGCGTGCCGCCCTGGCTGCGCGAACGCATTCCGCTGATCTGCCGCGGCGACAAGCTTATTGCGGTCGCCGATCTTTTCCGCAGCGACGCGGCCGTCGATCTCGATTTGCGCTTCTGTTTTCGCAGCGAAGACGTTACCTAGCCGCGCAACGGTTAGGCCGCGCGTTTGCGTTTGCGCTCCACGGGTTCCGCCTGTTCCGGCTCGGCCATTTCGAGCACGAGCCGAGCGAACGCGTCGGCCGCTGGCGTTGCGTCGGTCTTGCCGCGGATCAGAAGAAAATCCGCGCTCGGCAAGGCCGGCAAGCCGTAGCCGTCACCGATGACTTTCATGCCGGGCTCCAGGTTGTCGCGGGTCAACACGGCGACACCGAAGCCGCCGTGCACGGCGGCAAGCAAGTCGCGCACACTCTGCGAGGTGAACGCGATATGCCAGTCGATCGGCGTGCCGTCGAGCGCGTCGAGGCCGACCTGGCGGCAGATGCACGACGACGGCGCGAAGGCCAGCGGCAGCGAGCCGTTCGCCGGCAGCTCGAAATACTCCGCGGCGGCCCAGACGAATTGCGTACGCCGCACGACAACGCCGTCCTTGCCGGCCGGGACGCCCAGCACAATGGCGAGGTCGAGTTCACCGCCCGCGAGCATTTCGCGCAGGTCGAGCGAGATGCCAGCACAGACTTCGAGGCGTACGCCGGGAAAGGTCCGCGCAAACTGGCAGAGCAGTTTCGGAAACTGGCTGCCCATGAAATTCTCCGGCACGCCGACGCGAAGTACGCCCGCAATCGGCGAGGGGCGGAAGCGCGCGTTCAAGGTATCGAGCGACTGCAGGGCCTGCTTCGCGTAGCGCAAAAGATCCTCGCCGTCCTGGGTCAGGTTCAACTTGCGCGTCGTGCGATGCAGCAGCGGCCGGCCGACGTGTTCTTCGAGGCGGCGGATCTGATGGCTGACCGCGGACTGGGTCAGGTACAAGCGCTCGGCCGCACGCGTGAATCCACCGGCCTCTTTGACCGCAACGAAGGTACGCAGCAGAGCGGGATCGAAATCCATGATGAAAAATAATGAATCGATAGAAATTAAATCATTTCTATCATGATCGACGACTCGGCACAATGCCCGCCCCCTCCTTCCACTCTCGGCCCCCTTATGGCTGCCGCCATTCCGTCTCGCGAACGCAGCAATACGCTTGCCCTCGTCGCCGTCTGCCTCGCCACCCTGATGTTCGGCCTGGAAATCTCCAGCGTGCCGGTGATTCTGCCGACCCTGGAAAAAGTCCTGCACGCCGATTTCAAGGGCCTGCAGTGGATCATGAACGCCTACACGATCGCCTGCACCACCGTGCTTATGGCGACCGGCACGCTCGCCGACCGCTACGGCCGCAAGCGCGTATTCCTGATCTGCGTCACCGCGTTCGGCATCACCTCGCTGCTCTGCGGCCTGGCTGCGAACACCGCCGTGCTGATCGTCGGCCGCTTTCTCCAGGGCATGGCCGGCGGCGCGATGCTGATCTGCACGATCGCGGTGCTCTCGCACCAGTTCCGCGAAGGCGCCGAGCGCAGCCGCGCCTTCGTCGCCTGGGGCGTGATCAGCGGCGTCGGCCTCGGCTTCGGCCCGATCATCGGCGGCCTGATCGTCGCCGTTTCGAACTGGCAATGGGTGTTCCTGATCCAGGCGCCGATCGCCGCGCTGTCGCTCGCGCTCGCCGTGGGCAGCGTGCAGGAGTCGCGCGATCCGCAGGCTGAGCATCTCGATCTCTGGGGCATCGTCACCCTGTCGGTCGCGGTCTTCGCGCTGACCTATTTCATCACCCAGGGCTCCGACCTCGGCTTCGCCAGCGCGGCCGCGCTCGGCATCCTCGCGCTGAGCGTCGTCGGATTCGTCGCCTTCGTCGTCGTCGAGAAACGCATTGCCCATCCGATGTTCGATTTCTCGGTGTTCGGCATCCGCCAGTTCTCCGGCGCGATCATCGGCTGCATCGGCATGAACTTCAGCTACTGGCCGTTCATGATCTACCTGCCGATCTATTTCCAGGGCGTGCTCGGCTACGACAGTTCGACCGCCGGCGTCTTCCTGCTCGCCTACACCCTGCCCTTCCTCGCGATGACGCCGGTCGCCGAGCGCATCCTGCAACGCTACGGCGCGCGCGTCGCCGTGCCGCTCGGTCTGGCCACGATCGGCACGGGCTTCGTGCTGATGGCGCTCGGCAGCAGCCTCGAACATGCGAGCGGATGGACGATCCTGCCCGGCTTGCTCGTCGCCGGCATCGGCATCGGCCTGACCAATACGCCGGTGACGAATACGACGACGGCCTCGGTGTCGAGCGACCGCGCCGGCATGGCCTCGGGCATCGACGTGAGCGCGCGCCTGATCGCGCTCGCGATCAATATCGCGGTCATGGGTTTGATCCTGCAGGAAAGCATCCGCGCACAACTGCGCGGCGCGCTCGGCGCAAGCGTGGATGCCACCGCGCTGCAGGCGCAGGCCGAACGCATCGCCGCGGGCAATCTGGCCGCGTCCGACACGCTCGCACACACCGCACTGGCGCACGGCTTCGGTGCCGTGATGCTCTACGGCGGCATCGGCGTGATCGTGCTCGCGGCAATCAGCTACACGATCTTCGGGCGCGGCGCGGCATCTGCGCGGCGTTAGTCCGCAACGCGTTTGCCGCGAAAGAGATTCGACTCATCCCCGGGAAGACTCCCGGGGATTCGCGTGCAGGAAAATCAGACCAGCGCCGCGACCATGACGCGCTTGCCGTGACGCAACTGCTCATAGCCGTCGGCCGGCACCGGCAGCACGTAGGCGTCGCGGAAACCGATCGCGCGCAGCAGCCAGATCAGGCCTTCGGTACTCGGAGCGAGGCAGACGCCGGTCACGCTCGCTTCGGGCGCATGGATTTCGTCGACTTCATCGATGATGCCGAAGCAGCCCTTGAGCGGGCGCACGTATTCGTACGAACCCCAGTCGACCATACCCGACATATGCGGCACGACCTGGGTCTCGATCACGCAGGCGCGGCGCGCGAGCGTGCGCGCGACGCGCAGCGCGCCGATCGGGTTCTCGAGATGATAGAGCAGGCCGAACATCAGCACGAGGTCGTGCATGCCATCGTTCTCGGGCTTCAGCGCGAACACATCGCGCTGGCGCGTATTGATCGCGCTCAATTCATAAATCTGCGCGAGCAGCGCGGCGTCCTCGACGTGTTCGGCACGCGCATCGATCGCCTCGACGCGGCCGAAGCCGGCACGTGCGAGCTGCAGCGAGAACCAGCCCTGGTGGCAAGCCAGGTCGATCGCGCTCATGCCCGACCGGTCGCCGCCGAGCTTGTCGGCAAGAAACGCGTCGAGCATGCGCGCGCGCGTGTGATGGATCGCGTCGACGCGGCCGTCGTGTGTGCTCGTGAGCTGGCGTCCGTCCGGCAGAGTCAGCGGATAGAACCATTGTTTTTCCAGCGCGCGCGCATACAGCGCATCGCGGTCGGTCGTAGCTGTCGACATTGCTGCTCCGTGTGATGACCTCGCGCGGCGCCCGCGGCGGCGCGCGGCGGCCTGCACGGCTCGTCCGCAACGCACGCCCCGGCCGGCCGCACTCAGCAATGATACCAAGCGCGGCGCGGCCGACGCTCGCGCCGCGTATCGTCGACGCCCGTGCGGCGGTCTACGCCGCCGGCCACAACCACGCGAACGTGGCCGCGGTGACGATCGCGTAGACCAGGCCATCGATCATGTATTTGACCGACACGATCCATGGCTGCGCGCGCCAGATCGAATTCGTGCCCTCGCCGAGCGAGTAGCCGAGCAGTGCCGCGAGCCCGACCGTGTGCCAGATCGCGTGGCTGCCGGGGTGCGGCGGCAGCGCCTGCGCGGCGAGCGCGGCGCAGAGGATCGACACGACGAGGCAGAACGCGAACCACTGGCCAAGGAATGCGCCGAGATTGAACATCCCGTTGGCGCTCAAGTTGATCTTGGCGATCGGCCCGCGCTCGAACTTCGCCCGCACCGCAGGGTCCTTGAGCGTCGCCGGATCGCAGTGCGGAATCACGTACATACCGGGGACCGGCGCGGTCTTGCGAATCGCGTCGCCGATTTCGTCCTCGTTGTCAAAACGTCGATAGTCGGGCGTATGCCAGAACTTCAACGCCATATTGATCACGCTGCTCGCGATGAACACGAACACGGCGGAAAGCACTACGGGCAACCAGAAAGACAGCAGCGACATGGCACACTCCTTCTTCGTGGATGAAGACCGGTGTCCTTCTGCGCGCGGAGATCGGATGCCCCGCCGCCGAGTCGATCGCCGCGTGCAGCCAAGCTGCGCGCAGCGCCGTTTTCAGATGGCGAGCGCTTGCGCGACCTTTGCCTCGATCCAGTTCAGATCGGGAATGACCGCCTGATCGCTGCGCACGAGCACGTGCGCGCTCGTTCCGGGCGACGGCTGCTCGCCGCCGTCGGTGCGCACGAGCAGGTCGGGCGTGATCGTGGTCAGGCGCGGCAGGCCCTGGGCGATCAGGCCGATGTGCGGCAGCGCGCCGTCCTTGCCGTCGAGCGTCTTGAGCACCGCGACGCGCGCCTGCTTGGTGTCTTCGTGCGCGCTCGTGCCGGTCAGCATCGGCAGCGAAACGAGCGGAATCGCGCCGTCGCGCCAGGGCATGCGTCCGAGCAGCCACGCCGGCGCGCCGTCGATCTTTTCCAGGCCGGAGAGCGGCGCGATCTCGGCGACGATCGCATTCGGCAGCAGCACGCGGGCGCCGCCGATCGAAATGAGGACGGCGTGGATTTCGCGCGGAAGGGCTTCGCTCATGTCGGTTCCTGTGCCTTACTGCGCCGTGCCGAGCAGGTCGCGGATGTTCTTGATCAGCTCGACGTCCTGGTACGGCTTGCCGAGGTAGCCTTCGACGCCGATCTCCTGCGCGCGCGCGCGATGTTTGTCGCCGGTGCGCGAGGTGACCATGATGATCGGCACGCGCGCGGTGCGCGGATCGCCCTTCATATGCTCGGCGAACTGATAGCCGTCCATGCGCGGCATCTCGATGTCGAGCACGACCAGATCGGGGATGCGGTCGGCGAGCTTTTCGATTGCATCGATGCCGTCCTTCGCCGTGACCACGTCCATTTCCTCGCGTTCGAGCACGCGCGACGTCGCCTTGCGCATGGTGATCGAATCGTCGACGACCATGATGAGCCGGCGACGCTGCACGCGCGCTGCGGCAGCGGGAACCACGGGCGCAACGCCCTGCGCACGCAGCGCGGCGACGCGGCGCAGCAGCGGAGCGAGGTCGAGAATCATGATGACCGAGCCGTCGCCCATGATCGTTGCGCCGAGGATGCCCGGCACCGAGGTGATCTGCGGGCCGACCGACTTGACCACGATCTCGCGCGAACCGAGCACGTGGTCCACGCGCACCGCGGCGCGCTGGTCGCCGCTGCGCACGATCAGCAGCGGCACGTGCACGTCGTCGGGCACCGCGGGCGAGATTTCGCCGAGCAGCGGAGCGAGATCGAGGATCGGGTACGCTTCGCCAGCGTAGACGTATTCCGGTTCTTCCGCGGCGAGGCGCGTGTCGAGTTCGCCACGCGCGATGTGCACGGCGCCTTGTACCGCATTCATCGGGATCGCATAGTTCGCATCGCCGAGGCGCACGATGATCGCCTGGGTCACGCCGAGCGTGAACGGCAGGCGCACGGTGAATGCGGCGCCGCGGCCGGGATTCGACTCGATCGCGAGCGAGCCGCCGAGCTGCTTGATCTGGTTGGCGACCACGTCCATGCCGACGCCGCGGCCGGCGAGGTGGGTCAGGCTTTCCGCGGTCGAGAAGCCGCTGGCGAGAATGAAGGCGTCGAGCTCGCGGTCGCCGATCTTCGCATCGGGTGTGAGCAGGCCGCGTTCGATCGCGCGGCGGCGGATCGCTGCGCGGTCGAGGCCACGGCCGTCGTCGCTGATGCGCAGCACGGTTTCGGTCGCTTCACGCGCGAGCGCGATGCGCACATTGCCTTCGATCGGCTTGCCCGCGGCGAGGCGCTCGGGCACGTCTTCGATGCCATGCACGAGGGCGTTGCGCAGCATGTGTTCGAGCGGCGCCTTCATGCGTTCGAGCAGGGTGCGGTCCATTTCGCCCTGTGCGCCTTCGACGCGCAGCAGCGCCTCTTTGCTGAGCGAGACTGCGGTCTGGCGCAAGGTGCGGCGCAGCGCCGGCACGAGCGAATCGAACGGCACCATGCGCGTGCGCATGAGGCTTTCCTGCAAATCGGCGCTGACGCGCGACTGCTGCATCAGCAGCGACTCGGACTGACGCGTGAGCTGGTCGAAACCGACCTGGATCGAGACCAAGTCCGACATCGACTCGGCCAAGCTGCGCGAGAGCTGCTGCAACTGGCTGAAGCGGTCGAGTTCGAGCGGATCGAACGTCGAGGCGTCGCCTTCGCGCTGGAAACGCGAAGCCATCTGCGCCTCGGCCTCGAGTTCGAGGCGGCGCATCTGCTCGCGCAGACGCGATACGGTCGCTTCCATTTCGACGACGTTGGCGCGGTAGCTGGCGATCTGCTGTTCCAGACGCGAACGGTAGATCGCCACTTCGCTGGCGCCGTTGACCATGGTGTCGAGTTGAGCGGCACGCACACGGATGTATTCGCTGCCGGCGAATACCGGCTCGTCCTGCTGCGGCGCGGCGGCACCGGACGCGGCTTCTTCGGCGGCAGCCGTTTCGACAGGCTCGGCGGCTGCGGCGGGCGCGGGAGCGTCGTCCACGAAATAAGCAACCGGCGCGGGCGCGGGCGCCTGCGGCTCCGGCGGCGGTTCGGCAACGGCGGGTTCGATCTCGGGCTCGCTGCGCGACAGCGACTCGAGGCGCGCGATCAACGCCGACGGCATCGTCGTCGGCTGGCGCGCGGCGGTCGCCTGGACCAGCGAATGCAGGGTATCGAAGCCGCGCTCGATCGCGTGCAGCATCGCACCGTCGAGTTCGCGGCCGTTTTCCACCGCGCCTTCGAGCAGCGATTCCATCGCATGACCGAGCTCACCGATCGAGGCGAGCGCGGACATGTTTGCGCCGCCCTTGATCGTATGCAGGTCGCGGCGCAACCCGTCGAGCAGGCCGGTGTCGCCCGGTGCGCCGCGCAGGCGCAGCACGAGCGTGTCGGTGCGGTCGAGAATTTCCTGCGCTTCGAGCACGAAGATGTCGAGCAGGTCTTCGTCGATGTCGGGCACCGGAAGGACCGCATCGGCCGGCGCGGACGCGCGCACCGGCGGCTCGTACGCCGGCTCCGCGGGCGCGGGCGGCGAGAAAAATTCGGGAGCGTGAGTCGGTTCCGGCGACGGCGCATCGGCGAACGACGACGGCGCTTCCTCGGCCGCCACGGGTTCATGCGACGCCTGCGGCAACGCTTCTTCCGCCGCCTCGTGCAGACTCTGCTCGTCGGCGAAAGCAACATGCTCCGTCTCGGCATGCGCCGGTGGCGCCACTTCCTCGGCAACCGGCGGCTCGGCCGGGATCGTGCGCGAAAGCAATGTCTCGTTCGCCGCGATCGCCGCTTCGAAATCGTCGGGCGACAGCGCGGTATCGGCTTCGACCGGCGGTGTCTCGGACACGTGAGCCGGCGCATCCGCGACCGGCGCGGCATCGAGCCCCGTCAGGTCCATGAATTCGGCCATCTCGGCCGGAACCTCTGCGCTGCCGGCTTCGTGCGTCGACGTCTCGTCGGCGAATCCGGCGATCAAGGCTTCGATATCGTCGTCTTCGAGCGACACCTCCCCATGCGCCGCAGTCTCGACCGGTTCGGCCATTTCAGCGGGAGCATCGCCAGCGAAGTGCGGGGTGGCGTGTTCGAGTTCTTCGGCGAAGTCGGCAAACTCGTCCGCCACGGACGGTTCGGCATCGTCGATGATCGACTCGGCCGCGGAGACACCGTCGCGCCAGGCGACGATGCGCGCCGTAAGTTCCGCCGTGTCCGGCATGGCGGCGCCGGTACCTTCGAGCGCGGCCAACGTCTGCTTGGCCGATGCGGAAACGGATTCGAGCGCAGCGATGCCATCGGCATCGAGCGTGCGCCCGGCGTTGTGCGAACGCGCGAGCCAGCTTTCGACCGGCGCGAGCAGATGCGCCATCTGCGGCGCCTCGACCATCGCGAACGCACCGTTCAGCGTGTGCACCGCGCGCACGAGTTCGTCGCGCACCGTAAGCGGCGCTTCGCGCCCGCGCGCCACCGCCGCGTCGACGACGGCGAGATGCGCATCGGCTTCGCTGCGCAGCACTTCGAGCAGCAGTTGATCGACGTGCGGCGCGGACGCCGCAGCCGGTCCGGGCTCGGCCGGCGTTTCGGTTTCGGGCGCGGCGGCAAACAGCGGCTCAGCGGCCTCATGCGTTTCCGCCGCACGCAGGTCTTCGGCGAGATCCAACGTATCGGCGAAGTGAGCGGTTGCGGCGTGCGGTTCCTCTTCGACGGGCTCTTCGAGCTCGACCAACGGTTCCAGCTCGAACCATTCGGTTTTCGCTGCCGGCTCCTTTTCGAGTTCGTGTTCGCCCTCGGCGGCGTGCTCGGGTTCGGACGCAGCGGGCGGCTCCACCGCAGCCGGCGGTTTGATCTCGACCGGCAGCTCACCTTCGGTCATTGGCACCAACTCGAGAACCAGCGGCGCCTTGATGACCGGTTCGGCCACGGGCGGCTCGCTGGCCGCAACCGGCGCCTCCGCGACGAACGCGTGATCGATCGGCGCAGCTTCGACAGCCGGTGTCTCGGCGACAGGTGTGTCGACCTGCGCCGTCTCGGCAGCAGGCGCTTCGACCACCGCTGGCGCGGCCGGCGCGGCGAAACTGCTTTCGTCGATCGGCGAGGTATCGCCCGCGCAGAGGCGGTCGATCGCCGCAGAGAAGCCTTCCATCGCAAAGCTCGAACGCTCGTGCCGGCTCAATTCGTCGCGGAAGCGCGGCAGCGCGCCGATCGCATAGCCGACCACGTGCAGCAACGGCGGGCTCGCCGTGATGCTGCGGTCGAGCACGCGATTGAGCATGTTCTCGATCTTCCAGGCGAAGTCGCCGAGCGCGAGCGCACCGACGAGACGGCCAGAACCCTTGAGGGTGTGGAACGAGCGGCGCACGGTCTTGAGGTTTTCGGTTTCCTCTGGATCGGCGCGCCACAGCGGAAAATGCTTGCGCAGGCTGGCAATCTCGTCGTCCATCTCGTCGAGAAACACCTGCCGCAGTTCTTCGTCGATCACCGGCGGCGCCGCATCGGCAACCGGCGCGGGAGCCGTCGTCGGTGCGGAGGTAAACGCGGCGACCGGCGCGGCGGCTTCGGCGGCCGTCTGCGCCGCATCCTCCTGCGCGTGAGCCGCAGCGGCTTCCGCGGCCGACTTGATTTCGGGCCAATAACCGAGCGAGGCGAGGCTCTCGCGCATCACGTCGAGCACGCGCTCGCGATCGCCGCGCTGTTCGCGCACCGCCTCGATGTAGTACTCGATCGAGGCGACCGCGTCGGCAAGCGCATCGATCTGCCGGCGCTCGGGCACGCTGCGGTGCTGCAGCAGTTCGTTCTGCACGTACTGCACCATAGCGTTGACCGGCTTCGCCGCATCGCGCAGGGCGAGCATGTCGAGAGCGCCGGCGATTTCGGCGAGCAGGCCCGGCGCGGTTTCCAGATGCGCGTAGTCCCACGGGCCTTCGATGAAGGCGATGATGTCCTGCTTGACCTTGCCGACGTTGACCAGCGCTTCCTGCATCAGCACATAGAGCAGGCGCACGACTTCGGCACGCGGCACTTCGGTCGCGGGCGCGGTTTCGGCTGCTTCGTCTTTGGCGCCGAGGCGCGAGATGTGGTCGTCGAGCGACGCCTCGACCACGAGCAGACCGCCGGCGATGTCGAGCAGATTGTCTTCGTTCGCTTCCGCGGAGCCGTCGGCGATGCGACGGATCGCGTCGCGCTGCTCGATCACGAGCTGGCGCGGCTGGCCCATGCCGAGCATGCCGAACGTGTCGGCGAGGCCGGCAAGCGTCTCGGCCTGCATGGCGAGATCGGCGACGTTGCGGTTCGGCGAGTGCAGGTAGACGTTGAGGGTTTCCTTGACCCGCAGCAGATCTTCGCGGATGCCGCCGGCAACGGTGTCGAGCAGGGCGCGGTTGTGGCCCGAGATCGAGCCGTGCGCGTGTTCGAGTTCTTCTTGGGTCGGCAGCAGGTTGCGCAGGTTGTAGAAGGCGACCACGGCTTCGGCGCGCGTGCCATGGGTCTGCGCGTGGGCGAGGTAATAGAGCAGGTTCTTGACCAGTTCCTTGGTCTGCGACGAAGCAAGCGCGGCTTCGCCTTCGTCGATCAGGCGTTTGATCTCGCGGTCGAGTTTGCCGAACAGCAGCTTGATCGCGACGCTCGCATCGATCGAGCCGCTCTGCAGCCCTTCGACGACAGCGCCGGCGATCCACCAGAGGCGGCGCGCGACGTCCTCGCCGCAGCCGGCGTAGAGGCTGTCGAAAATTTGTGCGATGCGCGCGAGCGGCGCAGCGGCCGCAGGCTCGCGAATCCAGCGCAGCAGTGAGAGCTGGTAATCGTTGCGCAGGCTCTTTGCACTCGTGCGCAGGATTTCCGGATGCAGTGCATTCGCAGCCGGGGTCGGCAACCCCGCGTCGATGTTCGGCGCAAACAGCACCGACTCGCTGAGCAATTTTTCGCCGCGCGCCGCGCGCAGATCGTTGAGCAGCGGCAGCAGGACGATCGGGATGTCTTTGTGTCCGCTCTGCAGGCGCTCGAGATAGTCGGGCAGTTGCAGAAAACCGCGCATGAGCACGGAATACACGTCCTCGCGCGGCGCGATGCCGCCGTCGACGAGGCCGCGCGCGACGCGTTCCATTTCCTCGGTCACGAGCGCGGCGCCGTACAGCTCGACCATGTGCAGCGTGCCGTGGGTCGTGTGGAGGTCGGCGGCGCAGTCGCGCATCGCCTGCGTGTCGGCGGGGTCGGCGGCGAAGCGTTCAAGCGACTGGCGCGCCTGCTTCAGCGTCGCGTCGAGCTCGGGCTTGATCCAGCCCAGCGCCGTGAAGTCGGTTTCCTGAGTGAGATTCATCGAGGGCTGACCATCAATCAGGCAGCTTGAAGTCGGCGACCGAGCGGCGCAGGTCGGCCGAAAGCTGCGCGAGGTTGCCGATCGACTCGGCGGTGTGGCTCGCGCCGGAAGCGGTCTGCGCGGTGATGTCGGAAATGACGTTCATCGTCTGCGACACGCTGGCGACCTCGGCCGACTGGCGTTGTGCGGTAATAGCAATGTTTTTGATCTGCGCGGCGAGATTGCCCGACACGCTTTCGATTTCGCCGAGCTGCGTACCCGCCTGTTCGGCGAGCTTGGCACCGCTGACCACTTCGCTCGTGGTCTGTTCCATCGAGGCGACCGCTTCGTTGGTGTCGACCTGAATCGCGCTGACCAGGGTTTCGATACGCCGCGTCGCCGCCGACGCGCGTTCGGCAAGGCGCTGCACTTCGTCGGCGACGACCGCGAAACCGCGGCCCGCTTCGCCGGCCGAAGCCGCCTGGATCGCCGCGTTGAGGGCGAGGATGTTGGTCTGTTCGGCGAGGTCGTTGATCAGTTCGACGATCGTACCGATTTCCTGCGAGGACTCGCCGAGGCGCTTGATGCGCTTGGACGTGTCTTGAATCTGCTCGCGGATCGAGTCCATGCCGGCGATCGTCTGGCGCACGATCGACGCGCCGCGGCCGGCGATGCGCACCGAGCTTTGGGCGACGTCGGCGATGTCGGCGGAATTCTTCGACACGTCGCGTGCGGAACCGGCGATCTCGTTGACCGCGCTCGACGCGCTCGTGATCTGGCGCGCCTGATGTTCGGCCGCGTCGGACAGGTGCAGCGCGGTCGCCTGCGTTTCGTTGGCCGCGGCCGAGACCTGCACCGAGGTTTCGTTGATCGTGGTGACGAGCGAACGCAGCGCGTCGATCGCGTAGTTGACCGCGTCGGCGATGGTGCCGGTGAAGTCTTCGGTCACCGTCGCCTTGACCGTCAGGTCACCGTCGGCGAGCGAACCCATTTCGTCGAGCAGACGCTGAATCGCCGCTTCGTTGCGCTTGTTCAGTTCGGCGCTCGACGACAGGCGCGTGCGCTGGTCGCGGAACAGTTTGAGAGCGAGGAAGAGGACGAGGAAGATCGCGACCACGGCGGCCGCGAGACCGATCCACAGGTTCGGGCTCGGGAACGGGCGCGTGCGGTCGAGCGCGGCGATGTGCTCGGACAGCGGATCGGCCTTGAACAGTAGGGTCTGCGAGTCGATCGAGGCCTTGTCCGCGGCCTGCTTGACCGTCTGCAGAATCGGCGCGGCTTCGAGCAGCTTGGTCACCGAAGGCGCGAGGTCGATCCACTGCTTGTTGATGTCGTTGAGAATCTCGCGCGCGCTGGCGCCGTCGATCGCGCGGATGTTGAGATCGCCGTTGCCGTTGATCAGGCCGCCGAGGACGACGCCGTAGAACTGCGAGTCGCGCTGCAAACCGGCGGCAGCCGAAGGCGAGTCTTCGCCACCGGCGACGATCGCCTGCGCGCGGCGCTGCATGCGGTCGGCGTAGAGCATCTGGCGCGAGGCCGTCACCACCTGCGAGGCCGGCGCGCCGCGTTCGATGAGGATCTTCACCACTTCGTCCATGCGCGAGTTGAGCACGGCGGTCTTGCGGTTGAAGTCGTCGGTGCTCGCCGCGGTGCTGAGCACCTGCTCCTGGCTGTCGAGCACCTTGCCCGCGTCGCCCGAGAGCTGGGTCCAGGCCTGGTCGAGCTCGGCGAAGTCGTTCTTCAGCGTCGGCAGGTTGGCGTAGCCGGTCATGCCGGTGCGCGCGTCGCCGTTCTTCAGGCGCGTGAACAGGTCGGAGATCGTATCGCGCGTGTGCTTGAGGCTGGCGAACGCGTCGAGGTTGCCGCCGGCCGCGTCGTTACTCTGGCGCGACAACTGCTGCGACAAAACCTGGATACGCGTGACCAGGGCGCTCGCTTGCGCATCCCGGTCCGCATTGATCGACAGCAAGATGAAGTCGACCACCGCCACGATGATACTGACGACGAGCAAGGCCACGAGCAGGCCAGTGAACCCGCTCGCGCGCTCGGCGCCGCTACCTGCCCCTGTACTCATCTACCGCCACCTCGCTGTTGCGTTGCCACACACACGGCATGGGATCCTTGCCGCGAACGAAAACGCTACGCCGCCGCCTGCGCAAACTCACTTGCGCGGACCAGCGTCGTCATACTGAACCGTGCCCACTGCGCGTCGCCGAGCGCGTAGTGCTCGATGACATAGCGCGCGAAACCGTCGTCCGCCTGCTGCGCGGGCGCACCCGTGCGCTGGTCGGCGCTGAAGTTGCGCTGGCCGACGACTTCGTCGACGAGCAGGCCGACGCTGCCGCCGCTCTGGCGCACGAGCAGCACGCGCGTGGAATCGGAAACGCTGGTCGCCTCGCCGGAAAGCAGATCCTTGAGGTCGATCAGCGGAATCAGGTTGCCGCGCACGCTGGCCACGCCGAGCATCCAGCTACGCGCGCCGGGCACGCGGGTGACGTCGGGAATCGAAAGAATCTCGTTGACCTCGGTCAGGCTCGAAACGAGATTGCGCTCGCCGATGCGGAAACCGACGCCGCGCCACAGGCTCGCCGCGGCTGCGGCACGCGCGCCGGCGGCCGAACCCGAGTGGGCGAGACTGCGCCGCTCGTAGTCGGCGAGGATCTCGAAGGGGGATTTCACCGGATCGGTCATGCGCGTGTGCCTTCCTGGGAATTCTGCGCGGGCTGCCGGTTCAGCGCGTCACGTGACGACGGATCGCGCCGAGCAGTTCTTCGCGCGTGAACGGTTTGGTCAGATACTCTTCCGAGCCGACGACGCGGCCGCGCGCCTTGTCGAACAGGCCGTCCTTCGAGGACAGCATGATCACCGGCGTCGCCCGGTAGGTTGCGTTGTTCTTGATCAGCGCGCAGGTCTGATAGCCGTCGAGGCGCGGCATCATGATGTCGACGAAGATGATCTGCGGACGATGATCGGAAATCTTCGCCAGTGCTTCGAAGCCGTCGACTGCGGTGATCACTTCGCAGCCTTCTTTCTTGAGCAGCATCTCGGCGGTGCGGCGTATCGTCTTCGAATCGTCGATGACCATCACCCGCAGACCCGCCAGCTCCACCCCGCTTGCAGCTTGTTCCACGCGTTTTCCTCCAGCCTGCTTTGACCCGCCGCGGTTCCCACGCGTCGAGCGAGCGAAAAACCGTTTCGTCCGCCGGTGCGCCACGGCCAAGCCGCACGGAAAAGACAAACGATCGAGTAGGTATGCCGTTTAATCTCAAGCGCGAAGCCCTGTCAAGCAATTCGTCGACCAGGGCGCATTCGTGACGCATGTCGCCCGCCGGCATCGTCGATGCCGCACGCGACCATCATCTGCAAGTCCCCCTTGAACCTTCGGTTAGTATAGACAGGCCGCAGCGGACGCACATGTGCGCTGGATCACGCTTTCGCCGCGCCATTCAACAGAATTGAAACATATCGACGCAGTTCGCAACGGTAGCCCGATGACCACGACCCTGGCCGTGCTGATGGACCCGATCGAGGCCATCCACATCAAGAAAGATTCGACCTTCGCGATGCTGCTCGAAGCGCAGCGACGCGGTTACCGCCTGCTCTACCTGACCCAGGACAGCCTCGCCCTGCGCGGCGCCGAGCCGTGGGCGCACGCGGCGGCGCTGCAGGTGCGCGAAGACCCGCACGACTGGTTCAGCCTGGCCGAGCCGGAGTGGGTCGATCTGCGCAAGGTCGACGTGATCCTTGCGCGCAAGGACCCGCCGTTCGACTCGCAGTTCCTCTACGACACCATGGTGCTCGAACTCGCCCAGGCCGGCGGCGCGCAGGTGATCAACGATCCGCGCGGCCTGCGCGATGCGAACGAAAAACTCTTCGCCCTGCACTTTCCGCAATGTATCGCGCCGACCCTGGTCGCGCGCGATGCGCACGAGCTGAAGCGCTTCGCTCACGAGCAGGGCAAGATCGTGCTCAAGCCGCTCGACGGCATGGGCGGGCGCAGCATCTTCCTCAGTTCGGGCGACGATCCGAATCTCAACGTGATCCTCGAAACCCTGACCGACGAAGGGCGCGAATTCGCGATTGCGCAGAAATT
The DNA here is from genome assembly GCF_005503555.1 of Rudaea sp. 3F27F6. Lineage (GTDB taxonomy): Bacteria > Pseudomonadota > Gammaproteobacteria > Xanthomonadales > Rhodanobacteraceae > Rudaea. The sequence continues at coordinate 527,620 of NZ_SCNG01000003.1, read as the reverse complement.
CATCCCCGAGATCAAGGCCGGCGACAAGCGCATTCTGCTGATCGACGGCGAGCCGGTTCCGTATGCGCTCGCGCGCCTGCCGCAGGGTGATGAGTTCCGCGGCAATCTCGCACGCGGCGGCCGCGGCGAAGGCCGGCCGCTGTCCGAGCGCGACCGCTGGATCGCCGCCCAGGTCGGTCCCGAGCTGGTCAGACGCGGCATGCGCTTCGTCGGCCTCGACGTGATCGGCGACTGGCTCACCGAAATCAATGTCACCTCGCCGACCTGCATCCGCGAGCTCGACGCGCAATTCGGCCTCAACATCGCCGGGCAGTTGTTCGACGCGATCGAGCGCGGCGTGCCGCGCGCATGAAGGACAGCAAGAGCCTCTTGCGCCACGGATTGCACGGATGAACACGGATAAGATCAAAAATCTTCATTCCTCTATCCGTGCTCATCCGTGCAATCCGTGGCAAAACCGCCTTCTCCGAAATCGCCAATGAATGCCAAGGTCGGAGCGGGCGAGCGCCTCAGCGTCACCTTGCTGTTTTCGATCATCGCGCATGCGGTGATCGTGCTCGGCCTCACCTTCGAATACGTCAAGCCCGCGCCGCGCCTGCCGTCGCTCGACGTGATCCTGGTGCAGTCGGCGAGCGGCAAGAAACCCGAGAAGGCCGACTTCCTCGCCAACGCGAACAACGAAGGCGGCGGCACGAGCGAGAAAGCCGTGCGTCCGACCGATCTCGTTTCCGCACCCGTGCCGAAGGCGGACCCCGGCATCGCGCCGATGCCGATGGAAACCGGCGCGCGCGAACCGCAGCCGGCGAGCGAGCGCGAAGTGCTGACACAGAAAAAATCCACGTTCGCCGTGAACACGCAGACACAGACGGTCGAGCAGCCCGACACGGCCGACCCGAACCCGCGCGCGCAGACCGACCGCAAACTGGAAATGGCGCGCCTGGCGAACGAGCTGCAGAACCAGACCCAGGTCTACGCCAAGCGGCCGAAGAAAAAATATATCTCGGCGAACACGAAAGAAGCCGCCGACGCGGCCTATCAGGCCGGATGGGTCGCGCGCATCGAACGCATCGGCAATCTCAACTATCCCGACGAGGCGCGCCGCCAGCAGTTGCAGAACGGCAAAGTTTTGACCCTCATGCTCACCGCGGGTATCCGCCGCGACGGCAGCCTGTCCAGCGTCGACATCGTGCAGAGCAGCGGCTTCAAACTGCTCGACGAAGCGGCGATGCGCATCGTCCGCCTCGCCGCGCCATTTCCGCCGCTGCCGTCGAACATGGATTACGACGAGCTGTACATCACGCGCACCTGGGAATTCCAGCCGGGCGAAGTGCTGAAAACGCGCTGACGCTACAGCGCGGTCAGTCCGGCTCGCGCCAATGGCCGTTCGGGCCTTGCCAGCGCCATTCCAGGCCGATGTGGAAACGCTCCGGCTCGATGCGCAGCACGAGAGGCTGCACGCCGGCCGAAGAATCGATCAGCAGGCTCTGCTTTTCCGTGTCGAGCGCGTCGGCGTAATCCGAAACGAGAAAGCCGTCGAGCAGCCAGCGAAACGCCTCGGCGAAATCCATGCAGACTCGGCCCGGCTTGAGCAGCCTGTAGTCGCCGCCTTCCTGCGAAATCCATCGATAGTAAGGCTTGTCGCCGCAGGTCGAATTCGGCGGCGGCGAATAGAGCAGGCCGCCGAGGCCGTCGCCGACTTCGGTGAACAGGATCGTGCTCGCACGCAGACGCTCGCGCTGCTTCGGCGAATATTCTCTGGCCATCGCTTCGTCCGGCGTACCCCAGGACTTGCGCATCTGCGTGTCGGCGTCGGCGATGTCGGTCGCATCCATCGTGTAGTGATCGCCGACGCGCATCGCGCCGACTTTGCCGAGCAGCGACACGAAGTCGGGCGGCAACTTGAATCCGAGCCGCTTTTCCGCCGCGACGATGTCGGCTTCGCGCGCCGGCTTGACCGTCTCGATGGCGGACGCGGCGGCCTCGCCGAGATGTTTCGCCGCGAACGCCTTCGCCGCCGGGATAAATTCCGCCATGCGCGCGCCATAAGGTTTGCCGGCCTGGTTCAACAGGCCGCCGACCGGCGCGAAATCGACCAGCGACCAAGTCTGCGTGCCCTTGCGCAGGTAGCGTTTCTGCGTCTGCCAGTGCACGCCGCCGTATTCGCCGCGCACTTCGAGTGCGGCGGCGTCGGCCGGCAGCTCGAACCGGCACGCCGCGGTCTTGCCGGTATCGTCCGCGGCGCTCGCGATCTTGATCTCGCAGAGCTTGCGCGTGTTGGCGTACAAACCGAGATCGGCGCTCTCACCCCGGTTCAGCAGCGGATACACCTCGACGGTCGCCGCCTGCGTCACGGCGGCCAGTCCGAGCGCGCAGCAGGCGCCCCAGCGGGCGAGTTTTCCACTCAGCATTGCAACTCCCATTGACCCCGTTCGCCGCGCGCAGCCGATGCCGGCGCGACTGTTCCATTCTATTCACTGGTGCCCCTAGGCGCGCGGTCCGGCCCGTGTCCGCATCGACGTTGTCGTTCCGTCACCGATCCGCGACAGCGACACGCTACAATTGCGCCGTGCGCGCCCTCACTGCCCTTGCCAACCAATTTCTCATCGCGATGCCGAACATGCGCGATCCGAGCTTCGTGCGCAGCGTGGCGCTGATCTGCCAGCATTCGAGCGAGGGGGCGATGGGCGTCGTGGTCAATCGCCTGTCCGAGTACCGCCTCGGCGACGTGCTCGCGCAGATGGGCCTCAAGTCGTCCTACGCCGAAGTCGAAGATGCGCCCGTGCTGATCGGCGGCCCGGTGCAGCCCGAACGCGGCTTCGTCCTGCATTCGTCCGACGGCACCTGGGAATCTTCGTACAAGGTTTCCGACACGCTCAGCGTGACCACGTCGCGCGACGTGCTCGTGGCGATCGCCGAAGGGCGCGGACCGCGCCAGTCCGTCGTCGCCCTCGGCTACGCGGGCTGGGGCGCCGGCCAGCTCGAAGAAGAACTCAAGCAGAACGCGTGGCTGACGACGGAGCCCGACGAGCGCATCCTGTTCGACATGCCACTGGAACAGCGCTGGGACGCCGCGGCGAAACTGATCGGAGTCAGTCTGGCGAACCTGTCGAGCTTCGCCGGCAATGCGTAGCGCTCCGACCCGCAAGGGCTCAGTGGGTGCGGCCCGGTTTTTGACACAGACGAGCGATCGCATCGCCGCGACGCTATTGCAATGAGCGCCGCGACCGTCGTCCTCGGCTTCGACTACGGCGCGCGCCGCATCGGCGTCGCGGTCGGCAATCGCGTCACCGGCACCGCGCGCGCGCTCGACGTCGTCGGCAACGGCGCCAACGGACCCGACTGGACGCGCATCGCCGCGCTGCTGCGCGAATGGCGCCCCGACGCGCTGCTGGTCGGCCTGCCGCTGACCCTCGACGCCGGCGAGCAGGCGAACAGCCAGAACGCGCGCGCCTTCGCCGCCGCCCTGCACGAACGTCATGGGCTGCCGGTGGAAATGGTCGACGAACGCCTGACTTCGCGCGCCGCGTCCGAGCGCTTCGCCGAGCGCCGCGCGGGCGGCAGTGCCAAGCGCAAGCATGCCGCGGCGCTCGACGCGATCGCGGCGGAAATCATTGTCGAACAATGGCTGCGGCAGTGAAGTTTCGGGTTTGCGATTTGGTATTCGACACAGCAGAAACAGAGCCAAAGCTGAAACACGGAAAATACGGAGGAAGAAACGTCATTAGGGAGTCTTTGAACAACTCTGATTTTGAACAACTCTGATTTCGTCAAACCTCGTCATCCCGAAGATCTCGTCATTCCAGCGAAAGCTGGAATCCAGCTTTTATGCGGATTGGGTGAAGAGCTGGATCCCAGCTTGCGCTGGGATGACGAGCAAATCAGAACTCCACGAAGTACTTCGAAGTACTTCGTCGTTTGTCTCCACGTCCTGCGTGCTCTGCGTGTTTCAATCTTTCTTCTCTTCGATCTTCACCAAACATCTCGTTAGCGACCCGCCTCCCAGGTAACTTCGACAAGCCCGACACGATGAACGAACTGCAACTCGCCGCCGACGGCCGCCTGCGCCACCTGATCACTCTCGCCGGATTGCCGCGCACCGCGCTCGAGCGCCTGCTCGACCGCGCCGAGGCGATGCGCCGCGACAGCCACGGCGGCGCCCGTCCGCTCGACCTGCTCGCCGGGCGCACGCTGATCAATCTGTTCTTCGAGCCGTCGACGCGCACGCGCACTTCGTTCGACCTCGCCGCGCAGCGCCTCGGCGCGCTCGTCATCAACTTCGACATCGAACGTTCGTCGACGGTTAAGGGCGAAAGCCTGCTCGACACGATCGACACGCTCGAAGCGATGCACACCGACGCCTTCGTCGTGCGCCACAAGGAATCGGGCACGCCGGAAACGATCGCGCGCCATCTGCGCACGCGCGCGGCCGTGCTCAACGCGGGCGACGGCAATCATGCGCATCCGACCCAGGGCCTGCTCGACGCACTGACCCTGAGCCGGCACGTCGACGATTTTTCCAAGCTCAGCGTGGTCATCTGCGGCGACATCCGCCACTCGCGCGTCGCGCGTTCGGACGTGCACGTGCTGCGCACGCTCGGCGTGCGCGATCTGCGCCTGTGCGCGCCGGCCGAGCTGCTGCCCGACGCCGATTCGGCGGAGTTCGGCCAATGCACGCTTGTCGAGGATTTCGACACGGCGGTCGCCGGCTGCGACGCGGCGATCATGCTGCGCCTGCAGAAGGAGCGCATGGAAGCCGCGGCGATTCCGTCGGAGGCCGAATACTTCGCGCGCTACGGCCTCACCGCCGCGCGCCTCGCCCGCGCCAAGCCGGGCTGCCGGGTCATGCACCCGGGCCCGATCAACCGCAACGTGGAGATCGCCGACGAGGTCGCCGACGGCGCGCAGTCGCTGATTCTCGAACAGGTCGCCAACGGCGTGTTCGCGCGCATGGCCGTGCTCACCGAATTGCTCGAAAGCCGCTAAGGGAATTCCGCGCAGACCGGAAAATCGATCGGCGCCGCGCCCGGCATCGGCGAAAACGGCAAATCATCTGACTGTTTTCCGCGCCTTTGCGTGATACCTTCTTGCGCGCTTTCGCGCCGTATTTCGTGCCGAACTTCAGAATGGAGATACTCGTGAACAAGGTTTGTCGCCTCGCCCTACTCGCCCTTCCGGTCGCCATCCTCGCCGCCTGCGCCAAGCCGCCGCAGCCCGGCAATGACGCGCCGCTCGCCTACGCGCCGGCGGACACGCCCTACGCCTACGCCAATCTCGAGCCGCAGCCGAAGGCGATGGTCGACTGGTCCTCGCGCCAGATGCAGACGGTGTGGCCGCTGTTCATCGATATGTACAGCCATCTGGCCAACGACACCTCCAAGCTCGACGGGCGCTCGAAGAAGATCATCGCCGCCGTGCTCGACGAATTGCGCGGCCGCGACACCGCGGACAAGCTGCGCGAGATCGGCTACAAGTCCGACGCACGCATCGCCATCTACGGTGTCGGTCTGATCCCGGTGCTGCGCGCCGAACTGTCCGATCCGGCCGCGTTCAAGGGCATGATCGCGCGCGTCGAGAGCAAGGTCGGCGAGCAAATCGCGACCGGCAAGACCGGCGAGCAGGAATACTGGTATTTCGGCGACAAGGACGCGCAGCTTGTGATCGCCGTGCAGGGCGCGCAACTCGTTGTGACCCTCTGGGCGACCGACGCGACCGACGACGCCAAGCAGTTGCTACTCGGCATGAAGAAGCCGGAGAAGAACCTGCTCGACGCCGGCACCCTGCAGGCGATCCAGAAAAAGTATAATTTTTCGCCTTACGGCGAGGGCTACATCGATTTCGCCGCGCTGGCCAAGCGCCTGTCGAGTGCGCCGACCGGCGCCGATCTCGACATCGCCAAGGCGATGAAGCTGCCGACCACAGCGGCGATCGACAATCCGGTCTGCGCCGCGGAAACGCAGGCGCTCGTGCAGAAATTCCCGCGCGCCGTGTTCGGCGCCGAAGCGATGACGCCGCCGCAGATCAAGATCGTCGCGCAGCTCGAAACCGAATCGGCGCTCGCGCAGGCGCTGATGGCCGCGTTCACCGCCGCTCCCGGTACAGGCGCGGCGGCCGAGGGACTCGTCGACATCAGCATCGCGACGCCATTGCTCAAGCTCAAGGACTATTGGCTCAAGCAGGCCGACGCGGTCGCGGCGAAACCGTTCGCCTGCCCCGACTTCGCCGAACTGAACGAGATGTTCGCCAAGTCGAAGGCCAAGCTCAGCACGACGATCCCGCCGCCGTTCAGCGACCTCACCGGCGTGCGCCTGACCCTCGACAAGCTCGACCCGCGAAAGGACTCCAAGGTGCCCGACATGGCCGCGCGCCTGTTGGTCGGCTCGAACAATCCGCTCGCCGTGATCGGCATGGCGCAGATGGGCGTGCCGCAGTTGAAGGACTTCCAGATCAAGCCCGACGGCAAGCCGGTCGCGCTGCCCGACGGCCTCATCCCGGCGTCCGCGCAGGTACCGCCGGTGTTCGTGGCGATGACCGACAAGGCGATCGCAATCTCGTCCGGTGCCGGCGAAGACGCCAAGCTCGGCAGCTATTTCGCCGCCGCACCGAGCGCGACGCCGGTGTTCTTCCGCATGTACTTCTCCGGCGCGCTCTACGGCCTGCTCGGCAAGTACTCGGACACGCTGCTCGCCAGCATGCCGGCCGACCAAAAAGACACTTTCGGCGACCAGACTAAACTGTTCGCGATGTACGAGAAGATGATCCGCTCGGGCGAGTTCACTTTCGAGATCAACGCGAACGGCGTCGGTATGCGCGAGACGATCGAACTCGGCGACTGAACCGAAGGCGGAGCGCAGGGACGCGCTCGCCCACCGGCCGCTCAAGCGACGCGGCGCGCCTCGATCACATTGGGCACGCCGATCAGACGCCCGAGCAGCGAGGAGAGCTGCTCGAAATCGGCGACGCGCACGGAAAAGTTCATCGTCACCAGACCCGTGGTCGCGTCGACGCGCGCGTTGACCGCGATCAGACTGATGTTGGCGCCGGCGATGACGTTGGTCACGTCTTTGTGCAGACCCTTGCGGTCGTAGCCGCGCACGACCAGATCGACGTCGTAGTCGGCCTTGCGCGCGCCGCCCCATTCCACTTCGATCGCACGGCTCGGATCGCGCGCGCGCAGGCGCGCGAAGCTTGCGCAATCGGCGCGGTGGATTGAGACGCCGCGCCCTTGAGTGATGTAGCCGGCGATCGCGTCACCCGGCAGCGGCTGGCAGCAGCGCGCCATCGTGGTCAGCAGGTTGCCAACGCCTTCGATGACGATCGCGTCCTTGTCGCGCTTCGGCGCGCGCACGGGTGCGGGCGCGACGACCGGCGCCGGCGCGGGCGCCTGTGCCTCGTGCAGCATGCGCGCGACATGGCCCGCAGTGATATCGCCGAGCGCGAGCGCGATAAGGAACTCATCGAGAGTCTTGAAGTGAAAGCGCGCAGGCAGCGAGTCGAGTTCGACGTTGTGCAGAGCGAGGCGCTTGAATTCGCGTTCGAGAATTTCGCGGCCAGCGGCGAGATTGACGCCGTGGTCGATGCGCTTGAACCACGCGCGCACCTTGGCGCGTGCGCGCTGCGTGGTGAGGAATCCCGACTGCGCGTTCATCCAGTCGCGACGCGGCTCGGCGGCCTTACCGGTGAGGATCTCGACGCGGTCTCCCGACGCCGGCTGGAAGGTCAGCGGCACGATGCGCCCGTTGACCTTGGCGCCGCGCGTGCGGTGGCCGACGTCGGTATGCACGGTGTAGGCAAAGTCGAGCACGGTCGCGCCGCGCGGCAGATCGACCACTTCGCCGGCCGGCGTGAGCAGATAGGCGCGATCTTCGAGCAGGTCGGTCTTGAAACCGTCGAGCAGCGCGGCCTCGTCGCCCGGTTCGTCCTTGGCTTCGAGCAGAGACCGCATCCAGGCGACCTTGCGCTCGAAGCTCTCGTCGGCGCCACCGCCGATGGGAAATCCGGCGGCCCCGGGCCGACGACTTTCGTCCCTCGCCCGCGAAGCGGGAGAGGGGGGGACCGTCTGCGCAGCAGACGGTGGAGTGAGGGAAGAAGAAACCGCAGCGGCGGTTGCTTCCTTGTAGCGCCAGTGCGCAGCGACACCGCGCTCGGCGAAGGCGTGCATATCGTGCGTGCGGATCTGCACTTCGAGCGTCTTGCCCTGCGGGCCGACGACCGCGGTGTGCAGCGACTGGTAATTGTTGCCTTTCGGCCGCGCGATGTAGTCGTCGAACTCGCTCGGCACCGGCGGCCATAGCGTATGCACGATGCCGAGCGCGGCGTAGCACGAGGCCACGTCGTCGACGAGCAGGCGCACCGCGCGGATATCGTAGAGCGCGGAGAAATCGCCGCCCTTGCGCTGCATCTTCTTCCAGATCGAATAGATGTGCTTGGAGCGCCCGGCGATATCGGCCTTGATGCCGGCGTCCTTGAGCGCGTGGCGCAAAGTGCGGATGGTCGTCTCGATGAAACTGTCGCGCTCGCTGCGGCGCTCGTCGAGCAGGCGCACGATGCGCCGGTAGGTGTCGGGCTGCAGATAGCGGAACGCGAGGTCTTCCAGCTCCCATTTCAACTGCCAGATGCCGAGCCGGTTGGCGAGCGGCGCGTGGATGTCGGCGGTGAGCTGGGCGAGTTCGCGGCGCTGCTCGGGTTCGAGCTTGTCGGCCGCGCGCAGGCGCGCGAGCTGGCGCGCGAGCAGGATGAAGACGACGCGCAGATCCTTGATGATCGCGAGCAGGAGGCGCCGCAGTCCTTCCGCGTTGCCGCCGCCGCTGCGCGCCTTGTGCAGGGCGCCGACCTTCTCCGCGGCCTGCTGGCCTTCGAGCAGATCGCGCAGGCTTGCCGGTAGCTTGGCCAGGCGCGCGGCGTCGGCCGCCGCACCGCTCTGCTGCAAGCTGTGCAGCACGTAGGCGACAAGCGTTTCGCGATCGAGGTCGAGCGATTCGAGCAGTTGCAGCGTGACCAGCATCTCGGCTTCGGCGCCGGCGATCGCCGCCTCGGCTTCGGGCTGCGCCGCGAGCGCGGAGATCAGGCTGAGCGCCTCGTCCGTCCCGCCGTCCGCCGCCGCACGCGCCAACCATGCCGCCAGCGATCCGGATTTTTGCGTGACCGATTTCATAAACGAATTCTACCGGCAATCCGCAGCGGCGGCCGAAACGCCGGCCGCGGCGGACGCGTGCGCAGCGCCTGCGCGAGCCGCTACAATGGCGGCGTCGCCTGAACCGAGAATATCGTTATGCGTCGCATCGTCGGCCTTGCCCTGTTCCTTGTCGCCTTTGCAGCGGTCGCCGCTGAAACTCCTTCGCTCGAAGAGCGCATGTCGAAGGACGAATTCCGCGCCGCGGGCCTCGAAAAGCTCTCGCCCGCCGAACTGAAGACGCTGAACGACTGGCTCGCCGGGCATCAGCCGACCAAGATCGTGACCAAAGAAGTCACGTCCGACGGCCGGCCGGTGTTCTACCCGAGCAATGTCAAAGCGGAGCCGGTCAGCGACCGCATCAACGGCAGCTTCTCCGGCTGGTACGGCAAGACCATCTTCCGCCTCGAAAACGGCCAGGAGTGGACGCAGGCCGAATCGGGCCAGTTCTCCAACGGCAAGTACGATCATCCGAAAGTGAAGATCAAGCCGATGCTGCTCGGCAGCTGGCTTATGTATGTCGAGCCGTGCGGCTGCAGCGTGCGCGTCGAGCGCACGAAGTGATCGGATAAGGTTCGCTGCGATCCGGCCGGGAAACCGCACGCGTTTCCGCGCATCGATCGCAGCGTGCCGCCGCCGAAACGAACGAGCGCCTGCTCGAACCGATAAAGCGCCGCGGCGAATTCCTCCGCCGCGAGCGCAAGCACCGACAAAGTCTTTTCTTTGCGCGAGGCTGCCGGCACTCCCCCCGGCTACATCTTTTTTGATCAGCGCTGCGCAGCGAATCCGCCCGCGCCGGACTACAGATCCTCGACGAGCTTGTTGAGCCGCTTCGGCGACACCGTCTCGGCGGTTCTCAGTTCCTGGGCGAACAACGAGACGCGCAACTCCTCGATCAGCCAGCGCAGTTCATCGAGCTTGGCCGGATCGGCATCGCCGCTCGCCTTGCGCAGCAGGTATTCGCGCCAGTAGCCGCGCACGGTCAGCATGCGTGCTTGATCGCGCGTCGCATCCTGGCGCAGGCGTTCCGCGCGCAGGCGCATCGCCTTGAGATAGCGCGGGAAGTGCTGCAGATGGACCTTCTTCGCTCTGCGCACGAAGCCCGGATAGACCAGTTCGCCCATCTGCTCGCGCAGGTCGTCGTAGTTGGCCTTGGCGTAGCCGATCAGCGGCGGTTCGAGCCACGGCGTGAATTCGGCATAGGCGCCGAGCACTTCCTCGACCAGCTTGAGCCACTCGACCGCGGTTGCGAACAGCTTCCCACCGATCTCGGCTTCGGCATGGCGGAACGCGGTGCGCGTGCGCAGATCGAGATCGTACGCATCGAGCAGTTCGTTGAGCGCAGCCTCGACGATGTCCTCACGCAATTCGTCGACGCTGGCGATGCCGGTGTATTTGAGCGCGAGCCGGCGCTCGATCGGCAATTGCCGGCGCGCCTGTTTGATTTTCTCGTGCAGCGCGCGGCGCAACAGGCGGCGCACGCCGAGCAGGTGCGCGTCGCGCGCCTCGTCGGCGCGTTCGAATACGCGCAGGGCGACCGCGTCGCCGAGATCGACCAGCGCCGGAAACGCGACCAGATTGCCGGCGCTGACTACGCGCTCAGGGATATCGTCGAAGTCGAATTCGGCCACGTCCTCGCGCGCGAGCTCGACGTCGGCGCGGCGCGAGAACGCGGCGTTCGCGGCGCCGCCCCAGGCGGTGCGGATGATTTCGACGTCACGGTCTTCGGCGAGAGTCTTGCTGCTCTCGTCGTAGACACGGAAACGCATGAGGAAATGCGCCGGCAAGTCGAGGCCGGCGAAATCGGCGGCGGCAACCTCGATGCCGGTGACGCGCTTGAGATACGCCGCAAGCGCATCGAGCAGCGGCGCATCGCGCGGCGGTTCGGCTTCGACAAAGGCACGCGCGAAATCCGGGGCGGGCACGAAGTTGCGCCGCAGCGCTTTCGGCAGCCCGCGGATCAGCTCGGCGATTTTTTCCGGCAGCAGGCCGGGCACGAGCCATTCGCAGCGCCGCGCCGGCACTGCGTTGACGAAGGCGAGCGGCACCTGCAAGGTCACGCCGTCCGCGGGGTCGCCCGGCACGAAGCGATAGTCGAGCTTCAGCTTGTGGCCCGCGCAGTCGAGCTGGGTCGGGAAATCGGCCGCGCGCAAGCCGGGCCGGCTTTCCAATACGTCGTCGAGCGACCAGCGCAGCGCCGCCTGCTCGGCCGCCGACGCGCGCCGATACCAAGCGTCGAACGCGGCAGCGGTGCTGATCTCCGTCGGCAGCTTGCCGCGCAGAAAAGCGACGAGGTCGTCCTCGTCCTTGACCAGGCCGCTGCGCCGCTGCTTGGCTTCGATCTCGTGCGCTTCGGCGAGTACGCGCGCGTTGGCCCGCACGCAATCGGCGCGGCTGTCGATCTCACAGCGCGCGAGCGCTTCGCGCAGAAATACTTCGTGCGCCTCGGCGGGGTTCTGCGTGCCGAACTGCACGCTGCGCTTCTCGACCAGGGTCAGGCCGAACAGCGTCACCTGCTCGAACGCGAGCACGGCGCCGCGCTTGCGCGACCAGTGCGGCTCGCGCCAACTGCGCTTGACCAGATGCGCGGCCTGCTGCTCGATCCATTCGGGCGCGACGTCGGCACAGAGCATCGCGTAGACCTTCTGCAGGTCGAGAATCTGCCCGGACAGCAGCCAGCGCGGCGGTTTCTTGGCGAGCGCCGAGCCCGGGAAAATCTGATAGCGGCGCTCGCGCGTGCCGCGGTACTGGTTCTTCTCGTCCTTTAGCGCAACCTGGGTCGGCCAGCCCGAGAGCAGGCTGCGGTGCACGGCTTCGTAGGAGTCGGGATTGGGGTTGTGCGACTGTGGATTCGCCGGATCAGGTGCGGCAACCGGCTTGCCTTTGGCCAATCCCGCATCGCGGCTTTCCGATCCCGGCTCGTCCGCCAGCAGCAGTTGCCGATGCAGCTCGCGCCACTCACGCATGCGCAGGTACGAGAGGAAACGCGCGCCGCACCAGTCGCGCAGTTTCGACTGGGTGAGATCTTCGTGGGCGAGCGCGTGCGCATGCCAGAGGTTGAGCACGCTGATGAAATCGGATTTCGCATCGACGAACTGCGCATGCGCCGTATCGGCTGCCTGGCGCGCGTCGGGCGGCCGCTCGCGCGGGTCCTGGATCGACAGGAAGGCGACGAGGATCAGCAGTTCGCGCGACACACCGAGGCGCTGCGCCTCGACCAACATGCGCGCAAGCGCCACGTCGATCGGCATCTGCGCCATGCGCCGGCCGATGTCGGTGAGTACGAATTGGGCAGCACTGCCGCGCGCGGAGGTTTCCTCGTCTTCCGCGGTCGCGCGCACCGCGCCGAGTTCGACCAGTCGCCGCCAGCCGTCGCCGATCGCGCGCGGGTTCGGCGCTTCGACGAACGGAAATTTCTCCACCTCGCCGAGCTTGAGGCTGAGCATGCGCAGAATCACGCCGGCGAGCGAGGAACGCAGAATCTCGGGATCGGAATACTTCGGCCGCGCGGTGAAATCGTCCTCGGCGTACAGGCGCAGGCACACGCCCGGGCCGACGCGTCCGCAGCGGCCCTTGCGCTGCTCGGCCGCGGCCTGCGAGATCGGCTCGATGTGCAGGCGCTCGAGCTGGCTGCGCGGCAAATAACGCTTCACGCGCGCGGTGCCCGTATCGATCACGTAGCGGATGCGCGGCACGGTCAGCGAGGTTTCGGCGACGTTGGTCGCGAGCACGATGCGGCGCGCGCTGCCGGGTTTGAACACGCGGTCCTGCTCGGCCGCGGACAGGCGCGCGTACAACGCCAGCACCTCGGTCGCGCGGTAGTTGCGCCGGCTCAAGGCCAGATGCGTATCGCGAATCTCGCGTTCGCCCGAAAGGAAAATCAGCGCGTCGCCGCGCGGGTCTTCACGCGTGATTTCGTCGACGGCGGCGACGATCTGCTCGATCTGGGTCGGCGTGTTGCGTTGAGAAGCGGAAGATAAATCGTCGCGGCCTTTGGCCGCGTAGTGTGCAGGAGGACGCCAGCGCACCTCGACCGGGTAGCTGCGGCCTTCCACCTCGACCACCGGCGCATTGCCGAAATGCGCGGCGAAGCGCGCGGTGTCGATCGTCGCCGAAGTGACGATCAGCTTGAGGTCGCGCCGGCGCGCGAGCAGGCGCTTCAGATAACCGAGCAGGAAATCGATATTGAGGCTGCGCTCGTGCGCCTCGTCGATGATGATCGTGTCGTAGGCGTTGAGCCACGGATCGCCCTGCGTCTCCGCAAGCAGGATGCCGTCGGTCATGAATTTGATCAGGGTGCGCTCACTGGCCTGGTCGGTGAAGCGCACCTGGTAGCCGACGAGCGCGCCGAGTTCGGTGCCGAGTTCGCTGGCCACGCGGCGCGCGACGCTGCGCGCGGCGACGCGGCGCGGCTGCGTGCAGCCGATCAAGCCGGCGCGGCCGCGGCCGGCGGCCAGGCACAGCTTCGGCAACTGGGTACTTTTACCCGAGCCGGTTTCGCCGGCGAGGACGACGACTTGATGCTTGCGGATCAGCTCGACGATCTCGTCGGCGCGCGCGGCGATCGGCAGCGCTTCGTCGATGCGGATCTCGGGCACGCCGGCGACGCGCGCGGCATAGCGTGCGCGCGCGGCCTCGGCACGCGTGCGCCAGCGCGCGAGCGCGGATTCGTCGGCGGACGGCGCGGCGGCGAGACGATCGAGATCGCGCGCCAGCGCACGGCGGTCGCGCAACAGTGTCTCGTCGAGCTGCGCGCGCAGCGCGGCCAGTTCGGGTTTGAGCGAAGAACGGGGTTTCAAGGCAGTTCCAGATCCGTTCGCAGCGGGCGTCGCGCGGAAAGCGCGCGGTCCGGGCCCGGCGCAGGTTCCGGCCCGGATCGAATCCGTACCGGACGCTGCGCGCCAGGCGGCCACGCTCGCTTGCAAACGATTAGCTTCAATTTTTCATCCGATAGGCATTTTCTATCGGCGGCATCGCATCAATTCATTTCACACTCGTGCAAGGCGGGGATTATAGTGTGTCGCGTCCCCCACCGGAGAGCGACATGTCCAAGTACAAGACCCGCATCGACATCAAATCGAAATTGCGCGACAGCATGATCGAACTGCTCAACGCGCAGCTCGCCGACACGCTGGATTTGTATACCCAGGTCAAGCAGGCGCACTGGAACGTCAAGGGCCCGCACTTCATCGCGCTGCACGAACTCTTCGACAAACTCGCCGAGCAGCTCGAAGATCCGGTCGACGACATCGCCGAACGCATCACCTCGCTCGGCGGCGTGGCGCGCGGCACGGCACGCATGGCCGCCGCCGACTCGCGCCTGCCCGAACTGCCGCTCGCCTCGCACGACGGCCTCAAGCTGGTCAGTGCGCTCGCCGACCGTTACGCCGCGCTCGGCGCGACCACGCGCGCCGCGATCGAAACCTCGGGACGTGCCGGCGACGCCGACACCTCGGATCTGTTTACCGGCATCTCGCGCGAGCTCGACAAGGCGCTCTGGTTCCTCGAAGCGCATCTCGGCTGACATGGCGCGCGGCTTGGTCGTCGAGCACGTTCGCCGCGCTTACGCGGCGACATCGGCGACGACCTTGTTGCGCCCCGAGTGCTTGGCCGCGTAGAGCGCGCGGTCGGCGCGCTCGATCAGAGTTTCGAGCGCGTCGCCGGCACGCAGGTCGGCAACGCCGACGCTGACGCCGAGGCGTACCAACGCCACCGTGGGCAGATCGCGTTCGACGCATTCGCGTATGCGAGCCGCAATGGCTCCGGCCTCGGCCGCCGGTGTGTTGCGCAGCAGGGCGACGAATTCGTCGCCGCCCCAACGGCAGACGAGATCGCTGCTGCGCAGTGCACCGGATAGCGTCGCCGCGAAGCCGCGCAGGATTGCATCGCCGGCGGCATGGCCCTGGCTGTCGTTGAGCTGCTTGAAATGATCGAGATCGAGCACGAGCGCGGCCATCGGCTCGGCCGCGGCATGCGCCGCGGCGATTGCCGCCTCGGCCAGCGCGACGAAGCGCCCGCGTGTCGGCAGGTCGGTCAGCGCGTCGGTCTGCGCAAGCGTCTCGATGCGGCGCTGGAAGCGGCGCATGGCCCAGCCGACGATGCCGAGCACGACGACGGTGACCAGCAGCGAAATGCCGAGATTGAGCGCGAGCGCGCTGCGGATGCCGCCGAGCGAAGCATCCTCGGCCTTGTCGACGAACAAGTACCACTCGAGTTCGGGGATGTAGCGCACCTTGACGTAGTGGTGGCGGCCGTTGCCGTGATACTCGTAGGTGCCGTCGGCGAGCGTCGGCAGTTGCTCGCTCAGTTCCCTCATCTCGGCGAAATCGTCGAGCACGCTGGTGCCGGGCTGACCGCCGGGCGCCGAGCCCATCATGATCTTGCGCTGGCGGTCGGTGAAGAAAATCGTGCGCTGGTAACGCTCCTGGTATTGCGCGATCAGGCTCGCGACCGAATCGACGGTGAGGCCGAGGCCGGTGAAGCCGAGAAATTCTCCGCGTGCACTCTCGACGCGCGCGTTGATGAAGATCGTCAGCCGGTCCTTGTTCGCGGTGTCGTGGTCGATGTCGATCTTGTACGGCGCCCCCGCGTCGCGCTCCTGGTAGTACCAAGCGTCGCGGCCGTCGGGCGCGGTAATCGTGCGTATGAGGCCGTTCGCGTGGTAGTAGCCGCGCGTGCGCTCGGAGACGAAGAACGCGGTGAACACGTCGTTGCGCTTCATCATCTCGCTGAGATAACTGCTCATCAGCGGCACGTCTTTCTCGCCCTGCTCGACCCAGTGGAGCAGGAACGCGTCGTGCGCCATCATCGACGACATCAGCGTCGGCCGCACCAGGTCTTTCTGGATTTCCGAGTAGATATTGTCCGAGGTCAGCGGCAGCTCAGTGCCGGTGATCGCCTCGCGGATCGACGCGCGCGAAATGAAGTAGCCGGCAAGCGACGTGCCCATCAGCCCTGCGCAGAGCACGACGGCGAGAACGGCGAGAATGCGCGAACCCGGCGCCGCCGCGAAAGATTTCACTACCTGCACGATTTACATTCCCGTCGCATGCCGATGTTGCCCCGGCCGCGCTTGCCGCCGGCAGCGCTGTGCACGCGGCCGCGGGTCGACATGCGCAGTGAAGGTCCGTCTGCGCCGGAATTGCCCAAAACAGGGTCGGCGACCATTTTACAGGCAAGCCGCGAACGCCGACGAATGGCCCCTGTGACGGCGCGAAGGTTGGTCCCTGCAATCGCCGCGCCATCCGCGCGCGATGCGCCGGACGCTGTTTCGTTATCGCCTCACGGAATAAGCGCGCCGCTCTGAACGGCGCGGTTTTGCACCATAATGCGCCGATGCCATTGGATCGCCCTACTCTGACGCACCTGCAACGCCTCGAAGCCGAAAGCATCGACATTCTGCGCGAAGCCGCCGCCGAGTCCGAACGGCCGGTCATGCTCTACTCGATCGGCAAAGACTCCTCGGTCATGCTGCATCTGGCGCGCAAGGCGTTCTTTCCGTCGCGCGCGCCGTTTCCGCTGCTGCACGTCGACACGACCTGGAAATTCCGCGACATGTACGCGATGCGCGAACGCGCCGCGCGCGAGTCGGGCATGCAGCTCATCGTGCACAAGAACCCCGAGGCCGAGGCGCTCGGCATCAACCCGTTCGACCACGGATCGGCCAAGCACACCGACATGTGGAAGACGCAGGGGCTGAAGCAGGCGCTCGATCTGTACCGCTTTGACCTCGCCTTCGGCGGCGCGCGCCGCGACGAGGAAAAGTCGCGCGCCAAGGAGCGCGTGTTTTCGTTCCGTTCGGCGCAGCACCAGTGGGACCCGAAGAACCAGCGTCCCGAACTCTGGCGCCTGTACAACACGCGCAAGAACGCCGGAGAGTCGATCCGCGTGTTCCCGCTGTCTAACTGGACCGAACTCGACATCTGGCAGTACATCTATCTCGAAGATATTCCGATCGTACCGCTCTATCTCGCCGCCGAACGGCCCGTGGTCGAGCGCGACGGCATGCTGATCATGGTCGACGACGAACGCTTTCCGCTCGCCGCCGGCGAGAAGCTGCAGCGGCGCAGCGTGCGCTTCCGCACGCTCGGCTGCTACCCGCTTTCGGGCGCGATTGAATCGACGGCGAACACTCTGCCGCAAATCATCCGCGAGATGCTGCTCGCGACGACGACCGAACGTCAGGGCCGCCTGATCGACCACGACGCGAGCGCGTCGATGGAGAAGAAGAAGGCGGAGGGATATTTCTGATGACTGCTGCCGCATTTTCCTTGCTTGTCGTTCCCGCGCGCTTCCGGCGGGAATCCAGCGCCTTTGCGTCGCGAGTCAGAGTCACTGGATTCCCGCCAGGAGCATGCGGGAATGACGAGCAGGGGTTTCTCTCGTCATGAACGCCGCCGTGCTGCCGCCCGACCGCGCCCTGATCGAAAACGACATCGAGCAGTACCTGCGCGCGCACGAGAACAAATCGCTGCTGCGCTTCATCACCTGCGGCAGTGTCGACGACGGCAAGAGCACCCTGATCGGACGCATGCTGTTCGACGCAAAGGCGTTGCTCGACGACCAGCTTTCCGCACTCGAGGCCGATTCCAAGCGCGTCGGTACGCAGGGCGACGACCTCGATTTCGCCCTGCTCGTCGACGGCCTTTCCGCCGAGCGCGAGCAAGGCATCACGATCGACGTCGCCTACCGCTTCTTCAGCACGGAGAAGCGCAAGTTCATCGTCGCCGACACGCCGGGGCACGAGCAGTACACGCGCAATATGATCACCGGCGCGTCGACCGCCGATCTCGCCGTGATCCTCATCGATGCACGCAAAGGCGTGCTGACGCAGACGCGGCGGCACAGCTACCTCGTCTCGCTGGTCGGCATCCGCCATGTCGTGCTCGCGATCAACAAACTCGATCTCGTCGGCTATTCGCAGCAGCGCTTCGATGAGATCGACCGTGAATACCGCGCCTTCATCGAGCGCCTCAACGGCAGCATCGAACAGGTGACCAGCATTCCGCTGTCGGCGCTGCGCGGCGACAACATCTCCGAGGCGAGCGCGAACACGCCCTGGTACACGGGGCCGAGCCTGCTCGAATTCCTCGAAGACGTGCCGATTTCCGCCTCCACCGTCGTCGCGCCGCTGCGCATGCCGGTGCAATGGGTCAACCGGCCGAACCTCGATTTCCGCGGCTACTCGGGCCGCATTCTCGGCGGCGCGGTCAAGCCGGGCGATGCGGTGCGCGTGCTGCCTTCGGGCAAGACTTCGACGGTCGCGCGCATCGTCAGCCTCGACGGCGACAAGGCGCAGGCCATCGAAGGCGAATCGGTCACCCTGACTCTCGCCGACGAGATCGACATCAGCCGCGGCGACGTGATCTGCGCGGCGCAGGAGCCGGCCGGCCTCGCCGACCAGTTCGAGGCGACGATCGCCTGGATGAGCGAAGAAGCGATGCTGCCGGGCCGCTCGTACCTGGTGAAGATCGGCGCGAGCACGGTCGGCGCGTCGATCTCGAAGCCGAAATACGTGGTCGAGGTGAACACGCTCGACCGCCTTGTCGCCAAGACGCTCAACGTCAACGAAGTCGGCGTGTGCACGCTGACCCTCGACCGCGCGGTGGCGTTCGATCCCTACGCGGAAAACCGCGACATGGGCAGCTTTATCGTCATCGACCGGCTCAACAACCACACGATCGCCGCGGGCACCCTGCACTTCGCCCTGCGTCGCTCGCAGAACATCCACTGGCAGGCACTCGAAGTCGACAAATCGGCGCGCGCGCGGCTCAACGGGCACAAGCCCTGCGTGCTCTGGCTCACCGGCCTGTCCGGCAGCGGCAAGTCGACGATCGCGAACCTGGTCGAGCGCAAGCTGCACGCGCTCGGCGTGCGCACCTACCTGCTCGACGGCGACAACGTGCGCCACGGCTTGAACAAGGATCTCGGCTTCACCGCCGCCGACCGCATCGAGAACATCCGCCGCATCGGCGAAGTCGCCAAGCTCATGGTCGACGCCGGCTTGGTCGTGATCACCGCGTTCATCTCGCCGTTCCGCTCCGAGCGCAAGCTCGCGCGCGACATGGTCAACCAGGGCGAGTTCTTCGAGATCTTCGTCGATACGCCGCTCGCCGTCGTCGAGGCGCGCGACCCCAAGGGCCTGTACAAAAAAGCGCGACGCGGCGAACTGAAGAACTTCACCGGCATCGACTCGCCGTACGAAGCGCCCGAGGCGCCCGAACTGCATATCGAAACCCAGAAGCTCAGCGCCGAGGCCGCGGCCGATGCGATTTTCGTCCATCTGCGCAGGCGCGGGTGCCTCGATTCGATCAAATAGTTCGCGCCGAACCCGCGCGGATGTTGCCGCGCGATGGAGTTTTTGCGTGCGTAACCGCGACGTCATCTTGACGCATTAGCGTGGCGGCTTGGTCTGAATCCCGAGCCGCTACGCCGATGTCCAAGCCCAGCCTAATCGACAAAGTGGACCACGCGCTGTTCAACGCGATCTACTCACGCAACCTGGTTTACAACACCTGCTGGGAAGATCCCGCGATCGACCGCCAGGCGCTCGCGCTCGGGCCCGACGACACGATGCTGGTGATTTCGAGCGCCGGTTGCAACGTGCTCGACTACGCCCTGCTCGGACCCAAGCAGATTTTCGCGGTCGACGCGAATCCGCGCCAGATTGCGCTGCTCGAACTCAAGATCGCCGCCATCCGCGCGCTCGACTACGACGATTACTTCGCCATTTTCGGCGACGGCTGTCACAAGGACTTCAAGAATCTCTACCAGCAAAAGCTGCGCGCGCAGCTTTCGCCGTTCGCCCAGCAGTGGTGGGACAAACACTGGAACTGGTTCGCCGGCAAACACGGCAGTTTCTATTTCCACGGCCTGTCCGGCATGGTCGCGCGTGGCGTGCGCGCCTACTTCAAGCTGCGTCCCGGCCTGGCCAATGCGATCAACGCCCTGCTCGACGCGAAGTCGTTGACCGAGCAGCAGGCGATCTACGACGAGCGCGTCTCGCCGCTGCTGTGGAACAAGACGGTCAATTGGATCATTTCGCGCCAGTTCGTGATGAGTCTGCTCGGCGTGCCGTATCCGCAGCGCAAGCTGGTCGAGGCGCAGCACGAACTCGGCATACACGGCTTCATCCGCGGCGCGGTCGAATACGTGTTCCGCCAATTGCCGATGTCGGACAATTATTTCTACCGCGTCTACCTCACCGGCCGCTATCGCCGTGACTGCTGTCCCGAATATCTGAAGGAAGCCGGTTTCAACGCACTCAAAGCCGGCCTCGTCGACCGCATCGAGCTGCACACGACGACGGTGACGGAACTGCTGTCGAAGAATGCGACACCGATCTCGCGCTTCGTCTTGCTCGACCATATGGATTGGATGAGCTCGTACTACCCCGACGCCCTGGTCGAAGAGTGGAACGCGATCCTCAACCGCGCCACCCCGGGCGCGCGCATCCTGCTGCGCAGCGCGCAGTCGAAGCCGGCGTACCTGGAAACGATCCGCGTCGGTCCGGGCCAGAACCGCTTGCGCGAGATTTTCAAATTCTCCGACGAACTCGCCGGCTCGCTGCAAGCCGGCGACCGCGTGCATACCTACGCGGGCTTCGTGATCGCCGACGCGCCGGCGTGATCACGCGATGAATCGCATCGCCGCGCTCCGCAACGACGCCGCCGTGCTGCGCCAGATGCTGCGCGGCATGCCGAAGTCGTCCTCGCATGCCGAGAACCTGCAGAATTTCTACGGCGCACAGGCGCAGGACTACGACCGCTTTCGCGAACGCCTGCTGCGCGGGCGCGAAGAGCTGATCCGCCGTCTCGTCGCGAAATTGCCGCCGCAGGCGCGCGTGGTCGAACTCGGCGGCGGCACCGGACGCAATCTCGATTTCTTCGGCGAGCGCCTCGCCGATCTGGCGAGCTTCGACCTCGTCGATCTCTGCCCCGCCCTGCTCGACCGTGCGAGCGAGCGCATGGCGCATTATCCGCAGGTGCGCGTGGTCGAGGCCGACGCGACGACCTATCGCCCTGCCGCGCCGGTCGACTGCGTCTACTTCTCCTACTCGCTGACCATGATTCCCGACTGGCACGCGGCGCTCGCCAACGCGCTCGCCATGCTCAAGCCGGGCGGCCTCCTCGGCGTGGTGGATTTCTATACTTCCGCGCGCCGGCCCGCGCCCGGCCTGGTCCGCCACAATGCGTTCACGCGCAATTTCTGGCCGCGCTGGTTCGCCCACGACGGCGTGCGCCTCGACCCGGCCCACCTCGCTGCCTTGCGCGAACGTCTGCCGCGGCACGAACTCGCCGAGCACCGCGCCGCCGTGCCGTATCTGCCGCTGATCCGCGTGCCCTATTACGTCTTCGTCGGCCGCCGGCCCGACACGGCGTAACCGGGTTTCGCTGGCGGCGCGGCAAAAGCGCACCGCGTCGCAGCCTGCGGAGCCGCTGCGGCGGCACGTATAAGCCTGCCCGCGTCCTGCGAGCCATCACAGTTTCGCTGAGGCGAATGATCGGTGTCCGCCGTGGTCACTTCAAACCCGCCCCCGATCGGTTCATAGTGTGCGCCCCGCTCATCACGCCCCTACCGTGAACGCCACCGCCACCACCAAGCCGTTCGCGGCGCAAACGGAACTCTCGTTCTGGCCGCTGCAGATCGCCGGCTGGCTCGGCTACTTCGCGCTCAACTTCACCGCGGCGATGGGCGACGGCAAGCCCTGGCACTACGTGTTCGGCTCGCTGTCCGTGGCGACCTGCGGCTTCGTCGTCACCAGCTTGTTGCGCCTCGGCTATCGCCACCTGTGGACGCTGCCGGTGCCGCGCATGGCCGCCGGCGCGGCGGGCCTGCTCGTCCTCGCCACGCTCGTGCAGATGAAGCTCTACGTCGAGATCATGTTCCGCTGGTGCGACGACTGCGCGATCAACAGCCTATTCGGCTACGTCTGGTATTTTGCCTCGATGTTCTACCTGCTGCTGTCGTGGAGCGGCCTCTACTTCGGCGTCAAGTTCGCGCGCCAGTCGCAGCAGCAGAAAGAAGCCGCCCTGCTCGCGCAGAACGTCGCCCACGCAGCGCAATTGAAGATGCTGCGCTACCAGCTCAATCCGCATTTCCTGTTCAACACGCTCAACGCGATCTCCACCCTCGTCCTCGACGACAAGCGCGACACCGCGTATCACATGGTCGGCAGCCTGTCGGCCTTTCTGCGCCACTCGCTCGATTCCGATCCCGAACAGCGCGTCAGCCTCGCCGAAGAAGTCGACGCGCTCAATCTCTATCTCGGCATCGAGCAATTGCGCTTCGGCGAGCGCCTCAAGGTCGAGATGGACATCGATCCGGCCGCACGCGCCGCGCTCGTGCCGAGCCTGATCCTGCAGCCGCTGATCGAAAACGCGATCAAGTACGCCGTATCGCGGCGCGAGGAAGGCGCGCGCATCGAACTGAGCGCGCGCCGCGATGCCACCGCCGCCGACGGCGTCTGGCTCGACATCCATTTGCGCGACGACGGCCCCGGTTTGAACGAGGCCGACGCCGCACCGAACGGCCACGCGCGCGTCGGCTTGGCCAACACGCGCGAACGCCTGCGCGTGCTCTACGGCGAACGCCAGCAGCTCGACGTCGGCTGCCGCACGCCGCACGGCGTCGACGTGCATATCCGCCTGCCGTTCGAGACGGCCTGAACGACCATGATCCGCACCCTGATCGTCGACGACGAACCCTTGGCACGGCGCGGCCTCGAACTACGCCTTTGCCGCTACCCCGATATCGAGATCGTCGGCCAGGCCGGCAACGGCCGCCAGGCTTTTCATGCCGTTTCCACCTTGCGTCCGCAGCTCATGTTCCTCGACGTGCAAATGCCCGGCGTCGACGGCTTCGAGCTGCTGCGCGCGCTGCCGGCGACGCAGATTCCGCTGACCGTGTTCGTCACCGCCTACGACCAGTACGCGCTCGCCGCATTCGCCGCGAGCGCGCTCGACTACCTGCTCAAGCCGGTCGACGACGCGCGCCTCGAAGAATCGATCGAACGCGCCCGCGCGCGCCTCGCCGCGCGCAAGACCGAGGATCACTACGAGCGCCTGCTCAAGCTGATCGCGACCCTGCCCGAAACGGCGAAATCCAAGATTGACGCGTTTCTTGCCGAAGACGGCGATGCGCACGCCGGCAACAAGCTGACGATCAAGGACGGCAGCCGCTTGCTGCGCATCGACATCGAATCGATCCGCTGGATCGACGCCGCCGGCGACTACATGTGCATCCACGCCGGCGACGACACGCACGTACTGCGCGGCACGATGCAGCAACTCGAACGCCGCCTCGACCCACGCCGCTTCGTACGCGTGCACCGCTCGAGCATCGTCAACCTCGCGCGGGTCAAGGAGATGCGGCCACATCTCAACGGGGAGTATTTCCTCGTGCTCGATTCAGGGCATGAGTTGAAGTTGTCGCGGAGTTATCGCGATAAGGTGAAGTTGTTTACTTAGTGTCGATCGGTTTCTGGGGGGGCTGCTGCCGTTCGGCTTTGTTTATGCTCGTCATTCCTGCGAAAGCAGGAATCCAGTTCTCGCGTTTGCTCGTCATCCCCGCGTGCTCTTGGCGGGGCTCTTAACAGCCGCAGGGCTGGTCATCCAGTGACTTTACTTTTGTCTGTATTGGTTTAAGAGCAGAGCTTCCGCTCGTCCGCAGGGCGAGTGGAAGCCCTGCTCTTAACCAATCAAAAAAACAAAGTCACTGGATTCCCGCTAAAAGCACGCGGGAATGACGAGCAAAGATAGAGCGAAACGACGGTTCGTCGGCCGACGAATGCCCAGCTCCCCGATTCCACGAAGTGACAAACAGAAACAAGAACCAGACAAACCAGAACAACCCAACCCCTCCCCAAACCAATGCGACAACAAGCAACAACCCCCAAGCGCGATTCATCGCGCCCCTACGGTACAATGCCGCCATGCGCATCCTCCTGCAAACCCAGCCGTTGGCCGCCGAAGCGCCGCGCTATTATCAGATCCAGCTCCAGCAGGATCTGCTCGGCGGCTGGACGCTGACGCGCGAATGGGGACAGCAGGGCGGGCGCGCGAGTCTGAAGCGCGAGGTGTTTCTCGAACGCGACGATGCGCTTGCCGCGTTCGAACATGCGCGCGACACGCAGCTCAAGCGCGGCTTTCGCCTGATGTTCAGTCAGGGCATCGATTCGCCGTATTCCTGATTTCCTCCCGACTCCGCGCGGAGTGTAGGGAGCCGAGAGTAGAACCATGCAAAACGATCGTTTCCTGCGCGCGCTTGCGCGCCAACCCGTCGATGCCACTCCGGTCTGGATCATGCGCCAGGCCGGCCGCTATCTGCCCGAGTACCGCGCCACGCGCGCGCGCGCCGGCAGTTTCGTGACTTTGTGCAAGACGCCCGAGCTCGCCTGCGAAGTCACCCTGCAGCCGATCGCGCGCTATCCGCTCGACGCGGCGATTCTGTTCTCCGACATTCTGACCATACCCGACGCGATGGGCCTCGGCCTGTCGGTCGATGAAGGCGTTGGCCCGCGCCTCGCCAAGCCGGTGCGCAGCGGCGCCGAGATCGACCGGCTCGGCGTGCCCGACCCGGAAACCGATCTGCGCTACGTCATGGACGCCGTGCGCCTGATCCGCCGCGAACTCAACGGCAAGGTGCCGCTGATCGGTTTCGCCGGCAGCCCGTGGACGCTCGCCTGCTACATGATCGAAGGCGAAGGCTCGGCGAGCTTTGCACGGCCGAAGGCGCTCGCGCTCGACGATCCGGCGATGATGCACCGTCTGCTCGACGTTATCGCGCGCTCGGTCGCCACCTATCTCGCCGCGCAGGCCGCGGCTGGCGCGCAGGCGCTGATGGTTTTCGACACTTGGGGCGGCTTGCTCGCGCCTGAGATGTTCCGCGAGTTCAGCCTGCGCTACCTCGCGCAGATCGCGCAGCATTTGAAGAGCGACGGCGTGGCCAAGGATGTTCCGCTGATCCTGTTCTCGAAAGGCGCGAACGGCCATCTCGAAGCGCTCGCCGACACCGGCTGCAACGCGCTCGGCCTCGACTGGACGATTTCGCTCGACGCAGCGCGCCGCCGCGTCGGCGACCGCGTCGCGCTGCAGGGCAATATCGATCCGGCGGTGCTGCACGCCAGCCCCGACGCGATCCGTGCGGAAGTCGGCAAGGCGCTCGCGAGCTTCGGCGCGCATCCGGGCCATGTCTTCAACCTCGGCCACGGCATCACGCCCGACGTCGATCCGGAACGCCTCGGCGTGCTGATCGACGCCGTGCACGCGTTGAGTCAGCGCTAGGCCGAAACGCGAAACGGCAGTGGCGGCGCGCAGGGTGCGACGCCGCATGTCACCTCGTCGGATTCAGGCCCGCTTGACGACGGCGGTCACGCTCGCCTGCAAGGCTGCACCGCCGATCGGCTTGCGCAGGAACGCATCCATACCCGCTTCGAGGCAGAGCGCCTCTTCGTTGCCGACCGAGCGCGCACTGATGCCGATCAGCGGCAGGCGCGGCGCATGCGTCCGCGCTTCGCGCATGCGCAGGGTGCGTGCGAGCGCAAGGCCGTCGAGGCCCGGCAGGTCGAGATCGACCAGCGCCGCGTCGAACGGCTCGGCGTCGATTTCGGCGAGCGCGGCGAGGCCGTTCTCCACGCGCTGCGCGCGGTGGCCGTTGGTTTCGAGCAGGCCGGCGATCACCGCGGCGACGGTCGCATCGTCTTCGACGAGCAGAATGCGCAGGCCGCCGACGGACGCCCCGCTGCTTGCTGCGGTGACGGGCGTTTGTGCACCGGCGTCGCCCTGCCCCGCTTCCGCCAACGGCAGAATGACGCGGAACGTGCTGCCCTCGCCCTCCGCGCTATCGAGCACGATTTCGCCGCCCATGTGCGCCACCAGTTCGCGGCAGATCGCGAGGCCGAGCCCGCTGCCGCCATGGCGCTGCTGGGTGCCCTGCGCCTGCTCGAAACGCTGGAACAGGCGCGCGCGCGTCGATTCGGCGATGCCTGGACCGGTATCGCTTACACGGAACTCGACATGGCCATTCGCCGCGCGATCGAGTTCGATCGCCACCCTGCCGCGCTCGGTGAACTTGATCGCATTGGTGGCGAGGTTGAGAAAGACCTGCCTGATGCGCATCGCGTCGCCGAGCACGCGCCGCGGCGCACCGGGCGCAATCGTTTCGGAAAACGCCAAACCCTTCTTGTCGGCAAGCGGGCGCACGAGTGCGCCGACTTCGCCGACCAGCGCAGGCAGGTCGACGGTCGCGCTGTCGAGTTCGAGCCGGCCCGCTTCGATGCGCGCGAGATCGAGCGAGTCGTTGACCATGCGCAGCATCATCTGTCCCGAACTCTGAATCGCGTCGGCGTAGCCGCGCTGCTTCGTATCGAGCGGCGTGCGCAGCAGCAGTTCGGTCATGCCGAGCACGCCGGTCATCGGCGTGCGGATCTCGTGGCCCATCGTGGCGAGGAAATCGCTCTTCGCCGCGCTCGCCGCCTCGGCGAAACGGCGCTGCTGTTCGGCGAGCGCCAGCGCGTGGCGGCGCATCAACCGCGCGCGATAGTTGCGCAGCGCCCACCACGCCAGCAGCAGCACGGCCAGCGCATAAGCGGCGAAAGCCCAGCGCGTCGCCCACGGCGGCGCCGGCTGCTCGAACACCAGCCGCGGCAGCTCGGTCCAGACTCCGCTCGCATTGGTCGCGCGCAAGCGCAACGTGTGCCGCCCGGCCGGCAATTGCGAATACTCGCGTTCGCCGCGGTTGCCGGTATCGACCCAGTCGGCATCGACGCCACTCATCTTCCACTGATAGCGATTGGCGGCTGCATTCGCATAGGACAGCGCCGCAGCGCGGATGCGCAGGTCGCGATCGTCCCAATTGAGCGCCACCGTCGCGGCGGTTTCGTTCAACGCGATATCGCGGCCGTTGCGGCGAATGCTGAGGCTGTCGAGCGCAAGCGGCGGTGGCAGCTTGCCTTCGGCGACCTGCTCTGGCACGAAGCCGACGATGCCCGCGAGGGTACCGCCGAACACGCTGCCGTCGCGCCGTTCGAGCAGAGGCAGATGATTGAACTCGGCGCTCGCCAGGCCGTCGTGCGCGTCGAAGTGATGGACGCTGTGCGTTTGCGGATCGAAGCGCCACAAGCCGCGCGGACTGCTGACCCAGACCGCGCCGTTGCGGTCGATGTGCATGCCGCCGACGGTCAGCGCAGGCCAGCCCGCCTTGGCGTCGATGCGTTCGACCAGTTCCAGCTTGCCGGCTTGTTCGCGATAGTGTTCGAGCGCGCCGGGCAGGTGCAGCCAAAGCGTGTTGTCGGACGCATAGGCGAACTGCATCACGCGCGAATTCGGCGCGCCAGCCACCGCGGCGAAATGCTGCACGGTCGTGTCGAAGCGGTCGAGGCCGGCACCGCTCGCGATGATGAGAGCGCCGTCGCGGTCGAATCCGATTTGGTTGACCTCGGCGTTGCGCAGGCCCGAATTCTGTTCGTCGAAGCGTTCGACGACGTGCGTCGCCGGATCGATGCGGTGCATCGCGCCGCCGTTCGCACTCGCCCACACCGCGCCCGACTCGGCTTGTGCGAGCAGGTAGACCATGCCCGGCGCGAGCGCATCGCCACGCTTTCTGTCCACCGGCAGGTCGCTGAATTTTCCGCTCTGCAGGTCGTAGACGCGCAGGCCGCGCGTATGTCCGACCCAGAGCTGGCCGCCGCGGTCGGCAAGCACCGACCACAAGGCCTTGTCGGGCGGCGGCAGGCGCTTTTCCATGCGCTCGACCGCTCCGGTCTGCGCATCGAGGCGATCGATGCCACCGCTCGAATTGACCGCCCAGACCGCGCCCGAGGCGTCTTCGGCCAGTCCCTGCACGCGATTCGCCGACAGGGTTTCCGGTTTGCCCGGATCGTTGCGGAACAGGGCGAAATTGCGCCATTGCGCGGGCAGGCGGCCGATGCCGCCTTCGAAGGTCGCGAACCAGAGGCCGCCTTCGTGGTCGCGCATCGCATCGAATGCCGTCACGCCGGGAAAACTGCCCGGCACGGCGGAATTTTCCTGATAGCCGTATAGACGTCCGTTCGCATCAAGGCGGTTCAGGCCGTGACGGCTGCCCATCCACAGGTCGCCGGCGTCGTCGCGTACCACGTTGTAGAGAAAGGTATCCGCGAGGGCTTTGTCGGCGACGACGCTCGCAGCGAGATCCGGCGCGACGCGCACGAGTCCGTGCCGCGTCGCGACGAGGACGGAACCGTCGGCGTTCTCGCTCATATTCATCGCATTGAAACGCCCGTCGGCGGAGACCGAAGACAGATCGACGTGACGCACCGATTTGTCCGTGGCGAGCACGTCGATGCCGGTGTCCATGCCGATCCATAAGCGGCCGCTGCGATCGAAGAACAGCGCGAGCACGTTGCCCGACGCGAGGCCCTGCACGCCGCCGGGCTGCTGGCGCAGATGGGTGATCTTGCCGGTGTGCGGATCGAGCCTGTCGATATCGCCGCCGTAGCCGCCGACCCAGATCGTGCCGCTCGCGTCGCCGGTGATCGCCCAGACGTCGTTGGTCGACAGGCTCGCCGGCTCGTTCTTGTCGTGGCGATAGTGGGTGAAGCGGCCGCCCGCTGCCGGATCGAGCACGGAAAGGCCGTCGTCGCCGCCGATCCAGATACGGTTGTCGTGGTCGGCATACACGGCCGGCACGTCGTTGCTCGCGAGCGAATCCGCATCGTTCGGATCGTGGCGCCAGACGCGGAAGCCGGTGCCGTCATAGCGCGCGAGACCGTCGCGCGTGCCGATCCAGATATAGCCGCGGCGATCCTCGACGATCTTGTAGACATGGCTCGACGGCAACCCATCGGCCACGCTCAGATTGTAGAAGTACGGCGCGACGGGCAGCGCCGGCGCCTTTGCGTCCTGTTTCACCACGGCATCGGTGGGCGTTGCAGAAGGTGCCGCGGCGAGCAAGACGGCAAACATCCAACTGACGATCATCGCTTCCGCTCCCCCGACGGTGGATGCCGATCATGCCAGAAACGCAGGTCGGTCCAGTAGAATCGGCTCACTCGAACTCGCGCGAGCCACTATTGAGCGCCAACCGTCCGCTGCGCCTGATCCTGATCGCCGTGCTCGCGCTCGTGCTCGCCGCGCTGCTATGGACGACGATTGCCGCGCTGCGCGGCGGCATCGCGCTATGGCAGGAACTGCGCGACCTGCCGGTCTGGCTGCAGTACGCCGTATCCGGCCTGATCGCGGCCGTGGTGCTCGGCTTCGCCTGGCTCGCATGGCGCCTGCTGCGGCCGCGGCCACGCAAAATCGCCGCGGCGAAGGCGCCGGAGCGCGCCGAGGTGCAAGCGCGCCTCGACGTGCTCGCCCAACAGCGTGCGGACACGGCCGAGCTGCAGACCGAACTCGCGGAACTCGACCGGCGCGCACGCGAGGGAAAACTCTATGTGGCCGTGTTCGGCGAGATCAGCGCGGGCAAGTCGAGCCTGATCCGCGCCTTCACCAGCAGGGCCGTCGACGGCAGCGACCCGGCACCGATCGAAACCGATGTTCTCGGCGGCACCACGCGTACCGTCGCGCACTACCGCACACGGTTGACCGACGATATCGAACTCACCCTGGCCGACGTGCCGGGCACGCATGAAGTTGCCGGCGCCGCGCGCGAAGCGCTCGGGCGCGACGAAGCCCTGCGCGCGCATATCGTGCTCTATGTCGCCGCGGGCGATCTCACCCGCGATCAGGATGCCGAACTGCGCTGGCTGCGCGACTTCGGCAAACCGCTCGTGCTCGTGCTCAACAAGGCCGACCAGTTCCGCGACGACGAACGCGCCGTGCTGGCGCAGACGTTGAAGCAGAAATATGCCGCTCTGACCGATGCCCAGGTCGTCGTCAGCGTCGGCGGCACGGAATCGGTCGAACGCCGCGATGCCGGCGGCCGCAGCGAAATCGTCCGACGCGAACGCAAGGCGGACATTGGCGTGCTTGGCGCGTTGCTGCGCACCTATGCGCAACAGGGCGCTGCGGCGTTCGAGCCCGCGCGCGAAGCCGCCGTGCTGAGCCGCGTCGATGCACGCGCCGACGCCCTCGCAGCCGCGATTCGCGAACGCGATGCGGAAGCGATCGTGACCAAATACACCAAGCGCGCCGTGATCGGCGCGCTGGCCGCGGTGATGCCCGGCAGCGACCTCGTGATTCAGGCCGTGCTCGCCACGGGCCTGGTTCGTGAACTGTCCAAGCTGTTCGATGTGCCAGTGCGCGATATCGACATCGACGCCTTCGTCTCGCAGGTGAAGCTCACAGTGCGTACGAGCACCTCGCTCGTGCTCGCGATCGCCGGCAACGCGGCCAAGGCGTTTCCCGGCCTCGGCACGCTCGGAGGCGGCGTGCTGCACGCGATCGCCTACGGACTGATTTTCGACAGCCTCGGCCGCGCCGTCGCGACGACTCTGCGCGAGCGCCACGCGCTCGACCGCGACGCGGCGACGAGCGCATTGTCCAAACTGCTTGCCGACACGAGCACGGAAAGACTCAAACGCATCGCCCAGTACGCGCTGCGCGGCGAGAAAGAATTGTTGTGATTTCCGTTTCTTCTGCATAGAACGGCGGACTCATCGTTCCACCGTTGGTGCTTGTTCCCGTCATCCCGCTATCGCATAGTCTCGCCATGTTCGCTACACGCGCCATCGCTGCGGTCTTTTTCTTCGCCTCGCTCGGCGCGGTCGCGGCGCCGCGCGACTATCGATTCGACGCCGTACACACTCAGATCGCGGTCAGCGCGAGCCATCTCGGCTTTTCCCAATCGGGCGGACGCCTGCACGTGAAGAGCGGCTTTTTCCGTTTCGACGCGGACGACTGGAGCAGCGCGCAGATCGATGCCGTCATCGACACCGCCTCGATCGATTTCGGCGACGCCGCCTGGAACGAGAAGCTGCGTTCGCGCGAATTTCTCGACGTGGCGCACTACCCGACCGCGCGCTTCGTCTCGACCCAGGTCGAGAAGACCGGAGACAAGACCGCCATCGTGCGCGGCAAGCTGACTCTGCTCGGTGTTACCCGACCGCTCGATCTCACGGTCACCTTCAACCGCGCCGGCGTGCATGCCTATACACTGAAATGGACGGCCGGCTTCAGCGCCGTGACACAGTTCAAGCGTTCCGACTTCCGCATGACGAAATACTTGCCCGACGTCGGCGACGCGGTCAGCATTCGCATCGAGGCCGAGGGCGTTCGCGACAACGACGCGAAGGAACAAGCCGAACGCGCCGAGCCGTCCGTTCCAGCCACGCCAACGGAGCACTGATATGCCTTTGAAGAGCGGTGAACGACACTGGGGCAGTCTAGCGAAGACCTTTCACTGGCTGGTCGTGCTTCTGATCATCGTGCAGGGCGCGGTCGGCCTCTACATGGTCGGACTGCCGAAGAAGCCGAGCATCATTCCGTACTATAACTTCCACAAGTCGATCGGCATCCTCATCCTCACGCTTGCCGTGCTGCGTCTGGTCTGGCGCGCATTCGATGCACGTCCCGCGGAACCGCCTTCGACGCCGCCATGGCAGGCGCTCGGTGCGCGCGCAGGCCATGCGCTGCTCTACGCACTGCTGTTCGCCGTGCCGCTGTCGGGCTGGTGGTTCGACTCGGTCACGGCGCTGCGGCCGATGTACTTTTTCGGCCTGTTCGAAGTACCGCATATCGCCGCGCCCAATGTGGATTTGAAGGAACTCGCGCACGAAGCGCACGAATGGCTGTTCTGGCTGCTCGTCATCGTGGCCTGCGGCCATGCGGCGATGGCCTTTATCCACGAATTCGTCAGCCGCGACGGCACGCTGTCGCGCATGCTGCCGGGGCGTGCACCCGTGCTTGCAAGCACGCCCGTCGTCGCCACATCCGATCCCATCCCCGCCACCACGGAGAACGACCATGTTGAAAACCCGACGCCTGCTGCCGATGCTGCCGCCCGCCCTGCTGGCGATGACGCCCCTCGCGGGCCAGGCGCGTGACTGGGCGGTCGATGCCGCGCAGTCGACGCTGACCTTCAAAGGCACCTACCAAAACGAAGGCTTCAACGGCAAGTTCAAGAAATTCGACGCGGCGATCAGCTACGACGAAGCCGATCTCGCCAAGGCGAAGTTCGACGTCAAGATCG
Organism: Rudaea sp. 3F27F6; assembly: GCF_005503555.1. Classification (GTDB taxonomy): domain Bacteria; phylum Pseudomonadota; class Gammaproteobacteria; order Xanthomonadales; family Rhodanobacteraceae; genus Rudaea. Next base: position 495,339 of record NZ_SCNG01000003.1, on the reverse strand, counting down.
ACGTCGCCAGCGTCGACACGGCGAGCAGCGAGCGCGACGATTCGCTCAAGGGCGACGAATTCTTCGATCCGAAGAAATTCCCGCAGGCGCATTTCGTCACCGACTCGTTCGCCAAGGCGGCCGACGGCGGCGTGGAAGCGAAAGGCAAGCTGACGATCCGCGACAAGACCCAGCCGGTCACGCTCAAGGTCAAGTTCGCCGCGACCGGAGACAAAGCCACGCTCGACGTCGATACGGTGCTCAAGCGCGCCGACTTCGGCCTCGGCGCGGGCAAGGACTGGAACGACATCGGCGCCGACGTGCCGGTGCACGGGCATCTGGTTCTCACCGGCAAGTAAGAGCGCTTTCGCGCGCAAGCGCCGAGGTCGCGAAGGAGAACGGCTTGCAGTTTTCAAGTCCATTTTGCGCGCGCACAGCTTCGCGTGAAGGCCGTCTCTCACCGCCATGAATATCGGCGAGTGGTGGAAGGAACTGCGCGCGCGGCTCGGCAACGAAGCGCCGCGCGCATCGACCGGCGGAGCGGCTGACGCGCACGTCGCGCAGGCCAGCGATGCGCTGCGCGCGCTGCTCGACGACAAGAGCATCCCCGGCGGCGTGCGCGGCGAATTGACCGAGGACTTCAGCCAGATCGAATCGCTGCTCGACAAGCTCGCCGCGGGCGAACTGCATATCGCCGTGTTCGGCCGCGTCAGTGTCGGCAAGTCGGCGCTCGGCAATGCCCTGCTCGGCCGCCCGGCGTTCGCGACCGGCGTGCTGCACGGTACGACGAAGGCGCGCAACGCCGAACACTGGCATGAAGTCGCCGGACAAGGTCTGCATCTGATCGACACGCCGGGCATCAACGAACTCTCTGGTGAGGAACGCGAGTGGCTCGCCTTCGACGTCGCCGCACTGAGCGATCTGGTGATTTTTGTCGTCGACGGCGATATGACCCAGAGCGAACTCGATGCGCTGCGTACACTCGGGCGCACTCAGCGTCCGCTGCTGCTCGCGCTGAACAAGGCCGACCGCTACACCGCCGACGAACGCGAGCGCCTGCTTGTCCGTCTGCGCGAGCATGCAGCCGGGCTCGTTCGCGCCGAGGATGTGATCGCCTGCGCTGCGCTGCCGGCCGACCGCATCGTCGTCCAGGTCGGCGCCGACGGCGATGAAGCCGAGGCACGCGTCGCTCAAACCCCTGACGTCGCCGCGCTCGATGCGCGTGTGCGCGAAATCGCCGAGCGCGAGGGCAAGACGCTCGCCGCGCTCAATGCGGGCTTGTTCGCGGGCGACTTGTCCGACCGGGTCGCTCTGCGCGTCGCCGCCGCGCGCCGCGACCTCGCCCAGCGCGTGATCCGCAACTACTGCCTCGCCAAAGGCGTTGCGGTTGCGCTCAATCCGGTACCGGTCGCCGACCTGCTCGCCGCCGCCTCGCTCGATGTGGCGCTTGTGCTGCATTTGGGAAAAGTATACGGAATGCCGCTTACGCGCAGCGAGGCCGGCACCCTGATCGCGACGATCTGCGCCCAGCTCGCCGCGCTGATGGGCGCAATCTGGGGCGTGCATCTGGTCGCGAGCGCGCTCAAGGGCGTCAGCGCCGGCCTGAGTACGGTCGTCACTGCCGGCGCGCAGGGCGCACTCGCCTGGTACGCGACCGAACTCGTCGGCCGCGCCGCGGAAAAATATCTGCTGCAGGGCAAGTCCTGGGGCGAAGGCGGCGCCAAACGCGCCGTCGCCGACATCGTCGCGAGCCTCGACCGCGATTCGATCCTGCGCTCCGCGCGCGCCGAAATCCTCGCCCGGCTGCGCGGCGGCAAGCCCGCGTAGGAGCGTGGGCGAAGCGGCGCGTCAGCGCTTGCGCATCCAGTAGTAACCGATCACCGCGAGCGGCACGACCATCGTCAGCCACGACAGCACGTCCCAGATATCGTCGCCGAGCAGCGCCGAGAGCAGGCCGAACGCGGTGACCAGGGCGAGCACGAGCGGCACGCGAAAAATCCGGCCGAGGCTGTTGCCGCCTCTCTGCACAGAGCTCATCGCACGGCTCCCGCGGCACCGCCGCCCAGATCGATCTCGCGGTCGAGGTCGGCCAGGCGCGCATCGATGCTCAGACGCCGCTTCTTCCACCACAGATACACGCCGCTACCGAGCACGATGATCGCGATCACGTCGAACAGCGCCCAGAGAATCTTGAACGGCATGCCGCCGTAGTCGCCGAAATGCAGCGGCTGCGAAATCAACAACGCCGTGAGATAAAGCGGCGAGTCGCGCATATCGGTAAGCTGCGCGGTCGTCGCATCGATCAGCAGCGGCTTGCCGAGTTTCTTCGTCAACGGCGTGTTGCCGGCCATGAACACCATATAGTGCTGTTTGCTCGACACGAACGTGCCCGGGTAGGCAACGATGCGCGGACGCATGTCCGGCGCCGCGGCACGCGCGGTCTGCAACGCCTTTTCCAGCGAGCCCGGCTCGGTCACCGCGGGCTTGTCGCGGTACGGCGCCGCCATCGCGCCGATCTGATCGAACTGCCAGTACTGGAAGACGAGTTCGGCGCAGCAATTGATCACGCCGGTGCCGCCGACGACGAGCAGCCAGAGCAGAGTCGCGACGCCGAGCAGGTTGTGCAGATCGAGCCAGCGGATGCGCTTGGTCTTGTTCTTGCGCACCGTGCCGAACGCCAGCTTGCGCATGAACGGCGCGTAGAGCACGGTGCCCGAGACGAGCGAGGCAAGCAGCAGCAGGCCCATGAATCCGAGGAACAACTTCCCCGGCAGGCCGACGAACAGGTCGGTGTGCAGGTTGTAGATGATCTTGATAAAGCCTTCGCTCGGATTGGTAATCGCTTGCGCCGTGCGCGCATCGAGGGTGACGTTGGTGAACACGTTCGGCGGCGAATCCACCTTCGGCGCGAGGCTGAAGAAGACCGCGTCGGGCTGCTCGTCCTGATCGAACGAGACGAAGCGGATCACCTGATCGGGATGGAGTTGCTTCGCCGTTGCGGCGAGCTTGTCGAGATCGAGATGCGGCGTACTCGCCGGCAGCGCCGACACCGACGCGTCGTCGCCGAGCGCGTGGTCGATCTCGTCGTGGAAGATCAGCGGCAGGCCGGTCACGCACAGCAGCAGCAGGAACAGCGTGCTGATCAGGCTGGTCCACTTATGCACCCAGAACCAGCGGCGTATCGATGCTTGTTTCATCATGGCGCGATCGCCTTTTCGCTGAAGGAAAGTCTTCGACGGCACGGTTGCCGCGGGAATCCGGAGCGCTGTATCAGAACCACATCTGCGCTCCGACACCGAACGTGCGCGGTGTCGCCAGATACGCCTGGGTCAAGCCGGGCGCGTTGTAGTTGAGGAACAACGGCGTCGTCGAATTGAAGAGGTTGTTGACGTAGCCGAACACGCGCCAGTGCTCGTTGAAGCGGTAGCCGGCCTGCGCGTTCGCTAGCCAGAATGCGTGCACCTGTTCCTGCGGCACGTTCTGCACCGAAGAGTAATAGCCGTCGGAATAGCGCAGGCTCGCGCTCAGTTCGAGGCCGCCTTCGCTGCGGTACTGCAGGCCGAGGTTCCCGGTCGCGTGCGGCGAGCGCGCGAGTTCGTTGCCCTGGATGCCCGAATTCGGATACTTCGTCACCTTGGTATCGAGCAGGCCGATGTCGGCGTAGGCTTCCAGCCCCGGCCGCAGCAGCCAGCGCGCGCCGATTTCGGCGCCGTCGGTCGTCGCCTTCGGCGCGTTGCGCACGACGTCGGAATATTCGCCCGGATTGATCGCGATGTTGAACGGCAGTTGCATGTCCTTGTAGTCGGAATGGAACACGTTGCCGGTCAGGCGCAGGCGGCCGCCGAGCAGGTCGGAGCGGAAGTAGGCCTCGTTGTTCCACACGTATTCGGGCCCGTAGACGTAGTTGACGATCGGCGCGGCGAAGGTGATGCCGGCACCGCCGCCGTTGTAGCCGCGGCCGGCGTCGACGCCGAAGGTCAGGTGCTCGTTCGCGTGCCAGGCGAGATCGAGCTTGGGCAGGAACACGCTGCTGGTCTCGTCGACGAAAATCGCCACGGCGGCACCGTCGCCGCCGTGGCGCTGGTGCGTTTCGCGCTCGTAGCGCGCGCCGAGGGTCAGCTCGAAACGCGACGGCAGATCGATGCTGACCTGGCCGAATACGGCATTGGTCGCGATGTGGTCGGAGAAGCGTTCATTGCCGATGAAGTCGATGCTTTCGCTCTGGTTGGCGCGATACACGTAGGCGCCGAACAGGCCGCTCCACAGCGAATCGGCGGTCTTCTTCACCACCAAATGCGGTTCCCACATCCATTCGCGCGTGTCGATCTGCGCATTGCCCTGGCCGGGCTGCGCGTAGCGATGAATGTCGAGATCGGTGCCGGAGAGCAGATTCTCGAACGCGAAGCGCTCGCCGAGACCCCACTTCGTATCGGCAATCACACTGGTCGACTGCGGCTCGAACACAGGCCATGCGGCGAAATGCGCCAGCGCGGGCACGCCGGGCGGGATGACTTGCAGCCTGTCGTAGGGGTTGTATACCGCCTCGCCCTGCAGTCCGCGGTTCTCCGCATGGTTGAAGGTGATGACTGTGGTGAAATCGTCGAGCGCGGCCGGTTTGAACAACAATTTTCCGCGCAGCGTTTCGTTGCGGAAGCGGCCCGGATCGACGACGTTCGGATAGCTCTGAAAGCCGCGCACGTAGGACTCGTGGGTTTCGTACTCCGCGGTGACGCGATAGGCGACCTGCTCGCCGGCACCGATCGGGCCGGACGCGTAGAACCCGGCCTGCTGCCGGTCGAAATTGCCGAAGATGACGCGCGCGCCGTACTCGGGCTGAAACGTCGGATCGTTGGTCTTGATCGCCATCGTGCCGGCGATCGCGTTGCGGCCTTGCAGCGTGCTCTGCGGCCCGCGCAACATTTCCACCTGCTCGACGTCCCACAGCGCGGAGCTGCCGTAGATCACTTCGTTATAGCTCGCCGGACGACCGTCGATCTGCAAACCGAGACGCTGGCGCGAACCGGCGAAGAACGCATCGCCACCGACCGCCGCGCCGGTGCCGTCGATGCCACGCACCGCTGGCGCGAGTGAGCCGTTGCCGGTGGTGACGTTGGCGATGTTGGCGAAGAGATCGCGGTTCGACTCAAGCCCGGGCTGCTGTTCGATCTGGTCGGCGGTAAAGACGGCGACGCTGGTCGCGGTGTCCTGCAGCGAACGCTGGGTCTTTTCCGCGGTGACGGTCACCGTCGCCAGCGTGTTGCGGTCTTTCTCCGCCTCGACGGAATCGCCGTCGCCGGCATGCAGGATGGGCGCCGAAGCGGCGAGTGCGAAAGTGGTGAATACGAACGAACCGCAACGAAGTGAACCTCGATTGCGGCTGCCGACTCGGGACGGTTCCCGGGTACGCATGCAAAAAACTCCTTGGACAGTGAAACGCGATGGCGCAAAAGCGCTGGCGTTGGCTGGCGCAAGGACGAAATGAGAATAATTCGCATTATCGAAAAAGCCGACAGTGAAAGCAATCTTCCACGGCGCGCTTTGCGCAGGGCCGCCGATCCGGGCGCGGCGTCGGCCCGAATCGAAGCGTGCTTTCGGGTGCTTACACGGCCAAACGGATCAGCAAAAAACCGAACTGCTGAAAGATGACAATCGCGGACGGCATGCGAAAATCGGCGTGCGAACCAACCGCTTCGAGGGGAACGAATTGAGAGGAAGTCCGTGTATCGGTGTTCTGTTTGCGTTGGTCCTCGGCGGCTGCGCCGGCCCCGACAAGAATGAAATCGCCTTGGTCAATCCGGGTTTTGAAGCGGCGACTCAGGGCAACGGCGTCATTCCTGGCTGGATGACCGCGCAGCACGCCGGCCCGATTTCGTACGAGATGACGATCGATAGGAAGGTGAAAGCCGAAGGCGCGGCGAGTTTCCGCATCACGCGCAAGCGCGAGCAGGTCTACGGCAGCGTGTCGCAACGCGTGCCTGCAGCCGATTTGGCCGGCAAGACAGTCGAACTGTCGGCGATGCTCAAGACCGAGGGCGTCGGCGAGAAAGGCTGGAGTCTGCGCCTGCGTCCGGTTGGCACGGAGGACAACACGGTGACCGCGGGTACTCTGACCGGCACCACGGAATTCACGCGCGTGGCGGCGAAACTGCAAGTCCCGCAGGGCACGCGCGAACTCGAAATTTTCGCTACGTTGAAAGATGGCGGCAGCGCTTGGCTCGACGACGTCCACCTGCGCATCGTCGAGCCCTGATTGCCGCGGCGATCGTCCTATCGGCCGCCTGCGAGAAACGACATTACCGTCGCGACATCGAACGGCCAGCCGATCTCGATGCCGGAATCGCCGTCGCTGAGCACCGGTACGCGTTCGCCGTAGCGTGCCTCTAGCGCCGCGTCGTCGTCGATGAAAACGCTCTCGAATTCCGGCGTTTTCGCCCGAGCCAGTACGTCGAGCGCCTGATCGCAGAGCGGGCAATCATCGCGTTGGTAGAGGATCAGATGCATGGGCGCGGAGAACGGCGGTCGGGCAGCGTAGAATAACCGCAAGTTTCCGGAGTGATTTATGGCTGTCAGTGTTTTCGACTTGTTCAAGATCGGCGTCGGTCCCTCGTCCTCGCACACGGTCGGGCCGATGCGCGCGGCGGCGCGCTTCTGCACGCGCTGGCTCGCCGAGCGCGGACAGCTCGAAAACGTCGCGCGCATTCGCGCCGAAGTCTTCGGTTCGCTCGCTCTGACCGGGCGCGGCCACGGCACCGACAAGGCCGTACTCTGCGGCATCGAGGGCGAATGGCCCGACCGCATCGATCCCGACACGATTCCCGAGCGCCTCAAGCGCATCCGTGAAGAGAAGAAGATCCGCGTGCTCGGCACGCACGAGATTCCGTTCAACGAGAAAACCGACCTCGTCATGAACAAGCGGCAGAAGCTGCCCTACCACACCAACGGCATGCGCTTCACCGCGTACGACCAGCTCGGCGAAGTCATCGCGACGCGCGACTACTACTCGGTCGGCGGCGGCTTCGTCGTCAATCACGACGAGGCCGCCGACGACAAGATCGTGCCCGACACCACGCCGCTGCCGTATCCCTTCTCGTCGGGTGACGAATTGCTCAAGCTCTGCGAGGAATCCGGCAAGACGATCGCGCAGGCGATGCTGGAAAACGAAAAGGTCTGGCGCAGCGAGGCCGAAGTTCGCGCGGGCCTGCTGACGATCTGGAACGCAATGTCGGACTGCGTGGCCAGGGGCATGCGCGAGAAAGGTACCCTGCCGGGCGGCCTCAAGGTACTGCGGCGAGCGCCGACTCTCGCGGCCGAGCTGCGCAACCGCCCCGAGGCGTCGCTGCGCGATCCGCTGACCATTCTCGACTGGGTGAATCTGTACGCGCTCGCCGTCAACGAAGAGAACGCCGCGGGCGGCCGCGTCGTCACCGCACCGACCAACGGCGCCGCGGGCATCATTCCGAGCGTACTGCACTACTACGCGCGCTTCGTGCCGGGCGCGAACGACGCCGGTATCGTCGATTTCCTGCTGACTGCGGGTGCGATCGGCATTCTGTACAAAGAAAACGCCTCGATCTCGGGCGCCGAAGTCGGCTGCCAGGGTGAGGTCGGCGTCGCCTGTTCGATGGCCGCGGGCGGCCTCACCGCCGCGCTCGGCGGCAGCATCTACCAGGTCGAAAACGCCGCCGAGATCGGCATGGAGCACAATCTCGGCCTCACCTGCGATCCGATCGGCGGCCTCGTGCAGATTCCGTGCATCGAGCGCAATGCGATGGGCGCGGTCAAGGCGATCAACGCGCAGCGCATGGCTCTGCGCGGCGACGGCAAGCATCGCGTCTCGCTCGACAAGGTGATCAAGACGATGCGCGACACCGGCCGCGACATGCAGGACAAATACAAGGAAACCTCGCGCGGCGGACTCGCGGTCAACGTCATCGAATGCTGAGTCCGTGAGCCGCATTCTCCTCGCCCTGCTCGCGTTCTCCGTCGCTGTGCACGCGCAGGCGCAGCCGTATCGCATCGTCGGCTATGTCGGCGGGCGCGACGCGGGCGATACCTGGGATGCCGGCAAGGTCGATACGCTGATTTTTTCGTTTGCCAAGGTGGCCGGCGGCGAAGTCGTTCTCGATGCTGAGGCGAGATCGCGCCTGCACAAAGTGCTCGCGCTCAAGGCCGGCCATCCGCAGTTGCGCGTATCGATCTCGGTCGGCGGCTGGGGCGCGGGCGGCTTCTCCGAAGCCGCGGCGAGCGCGGAAGGTCGGCGCCGGTTCGCGCGCAGCGCCGCCGCCCTGCTGCGCGCCGAACATGCCGACGGCCTCGACGTGGATTGGGAATATCCGGGGCATCACGAGAGCGGAATCGCATCGAGCGAGCACGACCGCGAGAACTTCACCGCGCTGCTCGCCGAGACGCGCGCCGCGCTGGATGACGCTTCCGCGCAAGAGCGGCGCGCCGCGGCGGATCGCTACCGATTGAGCATCGCCGTGGCCGATGCGGAATTCGTCGATCACGTCGACATCGCCGCGGTCGATGCGCAGATCGATTGGTTCAACCTGATGACCTACGATTTCGTCAACGCGATGACGCCGACGACCGGGCATCACAGCGGGCTGTACGCGTCGGCGTGGGCGACGGCGACGGCGCGTACCGGTGAACGCGCGGTCAAGCAGTTTCTCGCCGCCGGCGTCGCACCGCGCAAGCTGTTCCTCGGCGCGGCCTTTTACGGCCGCGAATTCGACGGAGTCGACCCCGCCCACGACGGCGTCTACCAGCACTTCGGCAGTTTCGTCGGCTATCGCGGCTGGAAGAAGCTCAAGCAGGACTATATCGACAAGCAGGGCTACGCCCGGCATTGGGACGCCGACGCGCACGCGCCGTTCCTGTGGAACAAAAGCACGCGCCACTTTGTCAGTTACGAAGACGCGCAGTCGCTGCGCGAGAAGATCGCCCTCGTCCGTTCCAACCGCCTCGGCGGCATCATGTACTGGGAACAGGGCGAAGACCCCGAAGGCGAGCTTCTCCAGGTGCTCGCGCGCGGGCTGAGCGCAGCGTCCGGGAATCCCTGATTCGTCCTTGCGGCGGAGCCGAAACGTGCAAGCAAAACGCCTCTCCCATCGCCTGCCTACCGTGCTCGCCATCCTGCTCGCTGGCCTTACCGCCGCGGCGCACGCGAAGCACATGTATCAGTACAAGGACGCGCAGGGCATCGTCCACTTCACCGACGTGAAGCCGCCGGACAATACGCCCGGAGTGACGTCGACCCTCGTGCGCACCGACGCGCAGCCGCTGCTGCGTTCGCGCGAGGACGGCACCGACGAGGACCGCACGATCGTCTTCGTCAACAACACCGGCGGCCCGATCACCGTCGAACTCGACGTCACCGACGCGACCAACGTGCGCACCGAGCCTGAGGTACTGCCGGCGCGCGTGGTGCTGCCCGGCCGCAGCGAGACGCGCGCACTGCGCATCGTCGCGCTCAATCCCGCCGCCGGCTTTCGCTACGGTTACCGGTACACCTATCTGCCCGGCGACTATCGCGCGGTACCCGACCAGAACGCGCGCTATGTCCTGCCGTTTCCGACGGACCGCAAATTCCGTATCAACCAGGGCTTCGACGGCAGATTCAGCCACACGGAAGCGCAGAACAAATATGCCGTCGACATCGGCATGCCCGAAGGCACGCCGGTGCTTGCTGCGCGCGACGGCACGGTGATGACGGTCGAGAACGACTACTACGGCAACGGCCTCGACATGGACAAGTACGGCGACCGCGCGAACAACGTGCGCATCGTGCACAGCGACGGCACGATGGCCGTGTATGCGCATCTGCAGCTCGAAAGTGCGCGTGTGCAGGTCGGCGACCAGGTACATGCCGGGCAAGCGCTCGGGCTGTCCGGTGATACGGGCTACACGAGCGGCCCGCATCTGCATTTCGTCGTGCAGCGCAACGCCAATATGGTGATGCTGTCGGTGCCGATCCAATTCGTCGGCGCGGACGGCAAGGCGTTTACGCCGGCGGAAGGCATGGGCGTCGGCGGCCCGTAGCGGTTCGATTCACCGCCCCTCGCCACACCAAAATCCAAGGCCGGGCGCGATAAATCGCCCCCTACGGTACAATCGGCGGTTTTCGCGTTCCCTGCAGCATCGCCATGGACCACGTCACTGAAACCCACCGCCGCCGCACGTTCGCCATCATCTCGCATCCCGACGCGGGCAAGACCACGTTGACCGAGAAGCTGCTGCTGTTCGGCGGCGCGATCCAGATGGCCGGCAGCGTCAAGTCGCGCAAAGCAGCCAAGCACGCCACCTCGGACTGGATGGCGCTGGAAAAAGAGCGCGGCATTTCGGTGACCTCGTCGGTCATGCAGTTCCCCTACGAAGACTGCGTCGTCAACCTGCTCGACACGCCGGGCCACGCCGACTTCTCCGAAGACACCTACCGCGTGCTTACCGCGGTCGATTCCGCGCTCATGGTGATCGACTGCGCCAAGGGCGTCGAAGAACGCACGATCAAACTCATGGACGTGTGCCGCCTGCGCGACACGCCGATCATGACCTTCATCAACAAGCTCGACCGCGAAGGCCGCGCGCCGATCGAACTGCTCGACGAAGTCGAGTCGGTGCTGAAAATCCAGTGCGCGCCGATCACCTGGCCGATCGGCATGGGCTCGCGCCTCAAGGGCGTGTATCACCTTTTGACCGGCGAAGTGCACGTGTTCGAGCCGGGGCGCAATTTCACCCGCCAGGACTCGACGATCTTCCCCTCGATCGATGATCCGGCATTGGCGGAGAAGATCGGTGCGGCCATGTTGCGCGAACTGCGCGACGAGCTTGAACTCGTTCAGGGCGCTTCGCATCCATTCGATATCCGGCAGTACCTCGCCGGCAAGCAGACGCCGGTGTTCTTCGGTTCGGCGGTGAACAATTTCGGCGTGCAGCTCCTGCTCGACTTCTTCGTCGAACATGCGCCCGCGCCGAAATCGCATGCGACGACGACGCGCGAGATCGAAGCGACCGAGGAAACGCTGACCGGCTTCGTGTTCAAGATCCAGGCGAACATGGACCCGCAACACCGCGACCGCGTTGCGTTCATGCGCATCTGCTCGGGCACGTTCAGCGCAGGCATGAAGGCGTTCCACGTGCGCACGGCCAAAGAGATGAAGCTCGCAAACGCGCTCACTTTCATGGCCAGTGATCGCGACATCGTCGAGAAGGCGTATCCGGGCGACGTGATCGGCATTCACAACCACGGCACGATTTCGATCGGCGACACGTTCAGCGAAGGCGAGACGCTGGCTTTCACCGGCATTCCGAACTTCGCGCCTGAGCTGTTCCGCCGTGCACGCCTGCGCGATCCGCTCAAGATCAAGCAACTGCAGAAAGGCCTTGCGCAATTGTCCGAAGAAGGCGCGACGCAGTTCTTCCGCCCGCTGATGTCGAACGATCTGATCCTCGGTGCGGTCGGCGTGCTGCAGTTCGATGTCGTCGCCTACCGGCTCAAGGACGAGTACGGCGTCGAGGCGACGTTCGAGAATGTGAATGTCGTCACCGCACGCTGGATCAAGTGCAACGATGTGAAGAAGCTCGAAGAATTCCGCGAAAAGGCGGCGTCGAATCTCGCCCTTGATGCGGCCGGCGAACTCGTCTACATCGCGCCATCGCGAGTCAACCTGCAACTGACCGAAGAGCGCTGGCCCGGCGTCACGTTCGCCGCGACGCGCGAGCATGCGAGTGCGGTAGAGGTTTGATGGTTCTCTCCTCCCGCTCGGAGGAGGGACGCGGACCTCAGCCGGAAATGTAGCGCTGCAATTGTTCGAGCTGCTCGGCCTGGTCGTCGATCACTGCCTTGACCAAGTCGCCGATCGACAACATGCCGACCACCTTGCCGTTCTCGACCACGGGCAGATGACGGATGTGTTTATCGGTCACCAAGCGCATGCAGCGGTGCACGCTGTCGCCGGGCGCCACGGTGATCACGTTCGCCGTCATGATTTCGCGCACCGGCGTCTCGGCCGAGGAGCGGCCCTTGAGAATCACTTTGCGCGCGTAGTCGCGCTCGGAGACGATGCCGAGCAATTCGTCGCCGCGCATCACGAGCAGCGCGCCGACGAATTTGTCGGCCATGAGCTGGATGGCCGCAAGCACGGGCTGGTCGGGGCCGATCGAGTAGACGTCGCGCTTGCCTTCGATCAAATGTTTGACGATACGCATCGCACTTTCTCCCGGAAGAATGAGATGGCGGGCAGCGGCAAACTGCACGTGGCCTAGTGTACGCCGGCAGCGCTCGATCGGCGCACGGAATCCTCGATCTGTGTCGCCTCGGTTTGGCTCGCGGGAATCAATTCGTCGATCAAGTACAGCGGCCGCTGTTTCGTCTCGATGTACATGCGCCCCAGGTACTCGCCGATCATGCCGAGCGCCATAAGCTGCACGCCGCCGAGGAACAGGATCACCAGCATCAGGGTCGGATATCCCTGGACGCGATCGCCGAGCAGAAGCGCCTTGCCGAAAACCCACACCGCATAGACGAAGGCGAGACCCGCCGTGCCGATGCCTACATAGGTCGCGAGCTTGAGCGGCGCGGTCGAGAACGAAGTGATTCCTTCGAGGGCGAAGTTCCACAGGCGCCAATAGTTGAACTTGCTGACGCCGGCGAAGCGCGCGTCGCGCTCGTAGACCACGGACTTCTGTTTGTAGCCAACCCAGGTGAACAAGCCCTTCATGAAGCGCTGGCGTTCGCGCAGACGCTTCAGCGCTTCAAGCGAGCGCCGGCTCATCAGGCGGAAATCGCCGGTATCGCGCGGCACCGGCGTCGAACTCATGCGCTCCATCACCCGATAGAACGCCGCCGAGGTGAATTTCTTCAGGCCCGTTTCGCCCGCACGTGTCGAGCGCGTGCCGTAGACCACGTCGTAGCCTTCGCGCCAGGTCTCGATGAATTTCGGAATCAACTCCGGCGGGTCCTGCAGATCCGCGTCGATGACAACCACCGCATCCGCATCGGCCGCGTCGAGACCGGCGGTCAGCGCCAGTTCCTTGCCGAAGTTGCGTGCGAGCTTGAGCGTCGCGATGCGCGCATCGTTCTCGCGCAGGCTGCACATCACGGCATAGGTGTCGTCGCGGCTGCCGTCGTCGACGTACAGTACCTCGCATTGCATTTGCGTCTGGGCGGCAATCTGATCGAACACCGCGGCGAGGCGCGCATGGAACTCACGCAGGCTTTCACCTTCGTTGTAGGCGGGGACGACGACACAGAGCTTGGACATGGAGCGTTCACGGCAATATCGACCGCCGAATGCTAGCCCATGCGTGCGACAACCGATACCGCGAAAGCGCGCCACTTCATGCGCCGTTCGGTCACCGAGTCAGATAGGCCGGACCACCGAGCTGGCGTACTTGACGCTCGATCCACGCCGCGCGTTTGAGCATGTAGCTCGAAGGCTGGTCGACACGCAGTTTCGCCGGGTTCGGCAGGCTCGCCGCGAGCAAAGCGGACTCGCGCGCGGTCAGCCCGCTCGCCGGTTTGCCGAAGAATGCGCGCGAGGCCGCGTCCGCGCCGTAGATGCCGTCGCCGAATTCGGCGATGTTCGCGTAGACCTCCAGAATGCGCGACTTGGGCCAAGTCAGCTCGATCAGTACGGTGAAATACGCCTCGAGTCCTTTGCGCACGAAGCTGCGCCCGTTCCACAAAAATAGGTTCTTGGCGGTCTGCTGCGAGATCGTGCTGGCGCCGCGCAGGCGCGCGCCATCGTCAGCGTCGTCCATCGCCGCCCCGATCGCGGCGAAATCGAAACCGTGATGCAGGGGGAATTTCTGGTCTTCGCCGGCGACGAGGGCGATCGGCAATTCGGGCGACATATCCGTCGACGGAACGAACCGCTGCTTCAATACAAAGCCGCTGTCGCCGCTCCGCCACGCCTCGATGTGCCGCGCGACCATAAATCCGGAGGTCGGGGGCGGCAAAAAGCGCAAAACCAGCACCGGAAGCCAGGTCAGGACGATCCCGCCAAACACTATCGCCGCGCACCTGCGCAGCCAACGTCGCCGCGCCGGGCGGGATTGAGGCTTCCCCAGGAATCCCATATCAATATCAGTTCGTCGCATTGTCCAGCCGCGGATCGGGCGGCCACTTTCGACACACGAGTTTGGCATACGAGCCGAGAAAGCAGGACTGGTCGCCGAACGCAATTCAGTTTCGGGAAAACCAGAAAATGATTGTTAGTTTTTCATAAATCATGTAGTCTCAAAGCCTATGGATCGAAGATCGGTTTGATCGAAGCACCTTTGCCGCCGGGGAACTTGAGACCTGGGTGAACACTCTGTAACCAACGGAATTTTTGCATCTACCGCATGCGTAAACTGCTCGCCATCGCCTTGATTGCCACGATGCCGCTAGTCGGCGTCGCGCAGTCTCTTGCGCCGATGCAGCAGAATCCGTTGGCTCCGCCGGCGCAACCGACTCCGCAATTGCTTGAGCAGATGCTCGGATCGAGCAGCCTGCTCGATAGCACCGACGCCAAGGCGATGCCGCTGTGGGGTACGCCGGACGGTCGCATTCTGACCTTAGTCACAGCCAGCGGAAATCAGAATCCGACGCTGCCGAAATCTCCGCTTGTCGATCCCGCAAACGAATGGCGTTTGATCGACGTCACCAACCTCGTCTCGGGCGGTTTGGTGATGCGGTTCGGCGACAGCGCGAACGCGCACGTCAGTCTCGGGCAATCCACCGTTCTAATGGCGCCGATGGCCGGATGCTTGGGTTCCAGCGTCGCGGCTTCCTGCGCCAACGTCAGCCCGCTGGCGCGCGGCGGCGAATTCCGCCTCGGCACGAACTGGCTTGCCGGCGACAAGCTCGAATTGGGCTTGAGCTACGGCCTGTCCTGGCTGCACCACAATCCCACTCCGGCCGTCACCGGCAGCTATGTCGCCTCCGGCAGCCTTGCTGCACTGGGCAGTCCGTCGCTGCCGCTCGGTTTGTCGAACTACTCTCTGCTCGATACGCAGAATTCTTCGATCAACGCACTCGGCCGCTTCCGCCTCAACGACGATCAATCGGTGAACCTTGGCGCGAGTCTCGGTCGTATCCAATTGTCGGCTCCCGGGATGGCGACGCCGCTCACGAGCCTCAATCAGGCCGCGGTGAGCTTCGGCGTCCAGTACGGCTCGTTCGGCGGCAGCGTCACCGGGCACGTGCTGAGTCCAGCCGATCCTTCGGTATTCAATAGTCCGGCCGCATCGCGCATGACCGGGCTCGATCTCGGCATTTCCTGGCGTACCCCATGGAGCGGTATGCTCCGCTTCGGTACGCAGAACCTTTGGTCCTCCGGCGCTCTGCCCTACCTCAACAACGGCCCCGTCACGCGTGAGCTCGAATCGAGCCAAGCGCGGGTGCCCTACGTGCAGTATCACCAGGATCTCTAATTTTCCGTACGCGGCACCTGCCCGCGGAGAATCGCCAGCGCGTCTATCCCCGAATTCTCATGCGGGATGCGCTATCCACGCGCCACCTGAACCGAAGCGAAACGACAGTTTTGTTTCTGGATTACTGTTCCCTTGTTAAAGATTTGTTGCTAGTATCCTAAAACATAGGTGCCCTTTCGGGCACTTTGTTTTATTTTGTTATTTATTGTTTTCCAGGATGGAAAATTTTTGTCCCGAAAGTATCCACTTAGACGTTGGAGAGCGTAATGAAAGTCATTGAAACCAATAAGCTTTCTTCGGCGGTTCGCGTTGCCCTGACCATGGGCGTTGCGACCACCGCCGGCTTTGCCGTTACCGCCCAGGCGCAGAACGCCGAAAGCGATGCCCCGAAGAACCAGAACCTCGAAACGATCGTGGTCACCGGCTCGAACATCCGCCGCGTAGACATGGAAACATCCAACCCAGTCATCACCATCGACCGCGCTGCGATCGCCAGGTCCGGCCAGGTCACTGTCGGCGACCTGATCCAGCAGTTGCCGGCCATTGCCGGTAACGCGAACACCCCGCGTACCAACAACGGCGGCGGAGACGGCGGCAGCTACATTTCGCTTCGCGGCTTGGGCACCAACCGCAGCCTGCTGCTCGTCGATGGTCACCGCGTGCTGACCTCGGACGTCAACATGATTCCGGTCAACATGATCGAGCGCGTCGAAGTGCTGCTCGAAGGCGCCTCCTCCGTCTACGGCTCCGACGCGATCGGCGGCGTGGTCAACATCATCCTGCGCAACAACTATCAGGGTGCGGAACTCTCCACCCAGTACGGCATTTCCGACCGCGACGACGGCGCCACGAAGAACTTCAGCCTGATCTTCGGCCAGAGCACCGACAAGGGCAGCCTGATGGGCGGCATCGACTACAACAAGAACGAGCAGATCCTCGGCGGAAACCGCGATTTCAGCGCCAAGTCCTACACGCGCAACGCTAAGACCGGCGCGGTCAGCTTTACCGGTTCGGTTGCGGCTCCAACCGGATTCATCACCGCCCCGCAGTTCAACAACTGCGCTTCGGGCGGCGGCACGCTGGATCCGAGCGCGCCGGGCGGTAACGGCATTCCGAAGGGTTTCCGCTGCTTCGTGAACGCGACTGCCACCAGCTTCGGTGACCAGTACAACTATGCCCCGGTCAACCCGATTTCGACCAACGGCGAGCGCACCAATGCCTTCATCAAGGGCAACTACAAGCTCACCGATTCCGTCGAAGCCTACATGAGCGTGCTGCACAACAAGACCCGCTCGAACGCCCAGCTCGCCCCGACCGCTTACGCGCTCTCGAGTTCTGGCCTGACCGTCAGCTCCGGCAACCCTTATAATCCGTTCGGCGTCGACCTGGGCGCGAGTGTCGGTGGTAATTACGACGACTCGCTGCGCGGCTCGGCGCTGGGCCCGCGTTTGATCAACTATTCGACCACCAACGACCAGGTCCTTGTTGGCCTCAAGGGCAACCTGTTCGGCACGTCGTGGCAGTGGGACGGCAACATCAACTACGGCCACTACAGCCAGTACAGCAGCCGTCAAGGTCTGATGAATTCGGACGCAATCAACCAGTCGGGCGCTCTCGGTGCCAACTGCGTGATGCCGGTGGCCGGCCAGCCGCTGACCAAGAACACCTGCCTCAACATCATGAATCAGAGCGATCCGAACACGGCTGCTCTGCTCAAGCAGTTCTACTCGATTCAGACCTACTATCATCAGTTGCAGCAGGAGCGTCAGGCCAACCTGAACGCCAACGGCGACTTGTTCGAGCTGCCGGGTGGCATGGTCAGCGCAGCGGTCGGTTTGGCCTATCGCAAAGTCTATGTCGCGAATGATTCGGACACGATCACGCATCGTGCGCCCGGTTCGACCGCGTGCGGCGTGGCCAACTCGGCTTGCGCGAACCCGTACTCCGGCGGCTACAACGTCAAGGAAGCCTACGCGGAGGTACTCGTGCCGATCGTCAAGGACGTGCCGTTCGCGAAGAGCCTGAACTTGGTTCTCGGCGACCGCTATTCCAAGTACAGCAACTTCGGCAGCACCAACAACTGGAAGGTCGGCGTCGAGTTCAAGCCGATCGACGACCTGCTGTTGCGCGGCACCGTCGCACGCGTGTTCCGTGCACCGAATATCACCGAGAGCTTCCTGCCGAGCACAACTTCGTACGACTCGTACACCGCGAAGAAGTGGACGTCGAAGAACCGCGACCAGATCATCGTGAACTATGCCGGTGCCAGCGTGGCCGGGGTGTCCTTGTCGCCCGAACATGGCAAGTCGTTTGACTTCGGCTTCGTCTACGATCCGCAGTGGCTGCCGGGCCTCTCGGTCAGCGTCGACCTCTATCGCATCATGCTCGATGGCCTGATCACGCGCCCGTCGGGACAGCTGATTGTTGACTCCTGCGCGGCGAGTTCGGCGAGCCCGTTCTGTAATTTCATCCAGTTCCAGAACGCGACGACGATCGCCCAGATTAACAACGTGGGCTACGTCAATTTGGGCCGCCTCGATACGAAGGGCGCGGATTTGAACGCCACCTACCGCCTGCCGGAAACGTCGTTCGGTAACTTCGTGGTCGGTCTGGGCGCTTCCTATATCACCCAGTACGACAACACGATCCCGAACCCCGATGGCTCGTCGACGGTGCGTCACATTGCCGGCACCTTCACCAAGCAGGACGGCAACTTCGCTCGCTGGCGCGCGAAGGGCACGCTGGGCTGGAGCCTCGGCGATTTCTCGGCGCAGTGGACCTCGCGTTATGTCGGCGGTATGGCTGTGCCGGATCTCGGTACCTACCATGTCGGCGCCTGGGTGCAGAACGACGTCACCGTCGGCTACAACCTCGAAGCGCTCAATACGCGCGTCGACGTCGGCATCAACAACCTCGGTGACAAGCAGCCGCCGTTCTTCTACCAGATGGGTCCGAACGCCAACACCGACGTGAACACCTACGACACGATCGGCCGCTACTACTGGGGTCGCGTGACGGTTAAGTTCTGATCTTGTTTTGATGTTTCATTTGAAACCGCGCAGCGCAAGCTGCGCGGTTTTTCTTTGCCCGCCTCTCTGCCATTTGCCGACCGACGCCGGCCACGGTACGGTGGCCGCTCAGTTCTCTGCCTTCACGATATGCCCCAACAGTTGCCGTCACCGACAGAGCAATGGATCGCGCGATACGAACACGCTGTTGCACTCGCCCAATCGGGCAATGCATTGCGCGCCGAGCATGAGCTGCGCAAATTATTGAGCGAACATCCCGGGCATGCCCAGGCGAGCTTTTTTCTTGCAAACGTCCTTAGTACACAGAGCCGCTTCAACGCGGCGGCGAAAGTGATCGAGACGTTTGTTGCGAATTCTTCCGACGCATCTGCGATATACGAATCGTCGCGAATGCTCGAACAGTATAGGCATGTCGATGCCGCACTTGCGGTGCTGGAGCGGGCACTCCTTATATCGCAAAGCATTCGCGCCGAAGTCTTGTCCGAGCTGCGGTTTCAAGCCGGCAGACTTGCCTTATCGCTCGGAGACTTCGGCAAAGCGCGCACCCTGTTGACTGCCGCACTAGAATTCGCGCCGCCACTGCTCGAACGCCATATTCTCCACGCCCTGTCGACCAGTCTTCGCTACACCGATCGTGCACATCCGGACATTGCGCTGTTTCGCTCGCGCGCCAACGATTCCAGTGCATCGGATGAATCAAAAGCATCAGCTCTGTTCGCACTCGCCAAGGCCTACGATGACATTGATGACACCCACGCCGCCGCCGCCGCTTGGCGTCGGGCCAACGCCCTGGTCAGCAGGCATAGTGCGTGGTCCTCGAAATCATGGCGGCGTTTCGTCAAATCGCGCCTGCAATCGGCTCCGCCCCCGGCGTTACCGACGCGATACGACTTCAGCCCGATCTTTATCGTCGGCCTGCCGCGGACGGGCACGACCCTGGTATCCGAAATATTGTCCCGCCACCCCGACGTGACGGCGCGAGGCGAGCTCACCTGGATCGAGCACTTCGCCAAACAGCTTATGCAGCATGATCAATACGGGGAATCGTCGGCATTGCGCAGCGCCGCGTCAGTGTATGCGGCGCAGCTCGTTCGCGACGATCCACTTACACGATGGTATATCGACAAGCAGCCGCTCAATTTCCGTTATTTGGACTTGGTCGCCGCGCTATTTCCCGACGCAAAAATCGTTCATTGCGTTCGCGGCGAACGCGACACCGCGTTGTCGATATGGGGCCAGTATTTCGCCGGAACCGATGGCGGCTTCGCCTACGATTTCGCCTGCATCGCCGAGGTCATGCGCGACTGCGACCGGCTCATGCTGCATTGGGCAGCGCACCTGCCGCTTGCGATCCATACCGTCCATTACGAAGACGTCGTAGAGAAGCCCGAGCAGACTGTCGCTGCACTGGAAAACTTTCTCGATCTCCCGCCGTTCGATCTGCTTGCCGCTCGCGCGAAGAACGGCGCCGCGATCCAAACCGCCAGCGTTTGGCAGGTGCGCCAGCCGATCTATCACCGATCCGTGGGGCGATGGCGCGCGTATGAGCACCTCATACCCGAGCTGACCCAATTCCGCGCCGAACGGTGAAACGAACCGCTGCAATCGATCGATCCGGGACAGACAGAAGATAAATCGCCGTCGATAAAATCATCAGAAATTGCGGATCGGGATTTGCCGTCCGCTAATTCGAATCGGCTTTATCCGTCGCGATTGGCTCGATCTAAACCCCAGCACTTCGTTAAATACGCCAGAGCACGCCGAGCGGCACTCTATTCTTCTGTAGGGCACGGCGCCCACGCAACGGTAATGTGAGCAAATAGACATACGGCACTGCGCTTCATGTTCCGCTCATCAGGCTGCGTACTTTGCTGCCCCGTGCAGTTCAGAAATGTAGTCGGGCCGGAGGCCGCTTCAGGCCTATCTATAACCAATCGCTAGCATGCCTCACGTGCGAATCTCGACATATTGAGACGCAAGAAATTTTACATAATTCAACATCAATTACAGGGCAAAAAAGTTCCAACGTTAAACTTTTGTTGCTACCATCCCCCGCTGTCGATACCCAGTCCCGTGGCAAATGGGGATCGCACTTTTCCCGGATGGAAAAGCCTTCTTTCGTCCCGAACAACAACCCTGACGTTGGAGATCACGTATGAAGCTCGACGCGAACAAACTTACCGCCTCGGTGCGTTTGGCCCTTACCGTGGGCGCATCCGCAACCGCGGGCCTGGTAGGCACCGCCGCCTACGCGCAGAACGCCGATAGCACCAAAGGCCAGAACCTCGAAACCATCGTGGTCACTGGCTCGAACATCCGCCGCGTGGACATGGAGACGGCCAACCCGATCCTGACCATCGGCCAGACGCAAATTCAACAATCCGGCAAACTGACCGTCGGCGACTTGGTGCAGCAGCTTCCGTCGATTGCGGGTGCGGCGGTGAACCCGAACGTCAACAACGGCGGCGGCGACGGCCGTTCGACGATTTCGCTGCGCGGACTCGGCTCGGGCCGCAGCCTGCTGCTGATCAACGGCCATCGCGTGTCCACGCCGCTGCAGGATCTCAACATGATGCCCGCCTCGGCAGTAGAGCGCATCGAAGTCCTCGCCGACGGCGCCTCCGCTGTCTACGGCTCCGACGCGGTCGCCGGCGTGGTCAACATCATCACGCGCACGAATTATCAAGGTCTGGAATTCGGCCTCGACTACGGCATTTCCGATCGCGATGACGGCGCGCGCAAGGGCTTCCATGCCATGTTCGGCCATGCGACCGACAAGGGCAGCATCATCGCCGGGATCAACTACAACAAGAACGATCCCGTCATGGCCTTCAATCGTGCCTACTCGAAGGACGCTCTGTACAAGTACTCCTATGGCGTCGTAAAGGGCGGTTCCAGCCGCACCCCGAACGGAAGCATCAGCCTGCCCGACAATCTGATCGGTACGAACGATTGGTTTCTCAAAGACACGTCCGGCAACTACATCCTCGACAGCTCAGGGCAAAAGCAGTCCTGCGATCGAGTCACCCGAATTAGCGGCACGAGTGGAACCTCTTTCGGCAACTTCCGCTGCTACCAAGGCACCAATCCCGATGGCTCGCTGCGTGATGCGTACAACTATCAAGCCGTCGGCAACTACGATCTGACGCGCGCGGAACGCACGGGAGTATTCCTCCTCGGCAACTACAAGATCAGCGACAAAGTCGAAGCCTATATCGAAGTCTTCCACAACAAGACAACGTCGAACCAGCAGGTCGCTCCGCTGCCGCTCGACGCGCTGAGCGACACGTTCATCTCTTCGCAAAGCTACTACAACCCGTTCGGCGTCAATTTCGGAACGGACAAGAATGGCATCGCCTACAATCAGTTCCGTACGCGTCTCGAGACCCTCGGCGACCGCATTCAGGATTTCGCCACCACCCACGACCTCGCCACTGTCGGATTCAAGGGGGCGTTCGGCGATACCAGTTGGAACTGGAACGTGGACTACAGCTTCGGCCACCTGAGCCAGAACTCACAGCAGAAGGGTTACTTGAACTACGCCTTGTTGGCCAATTCGCTCGGCCCGTCGTTCCAGGATCCCTCCTCCGGCAAGATTCTCTGCGGAACGCCGGGCAATGTGGTCGGTGGTTGTACCCCGATAAACATTTTCAACATCAACGACCCGAACACGATCGCCGGCCTACAAGCCGCTAAGTCCGACCCTTACTTGCATACGCTTTATCAAACGCGAACGGCCGAAGCTGGCGTCAACGGCGACCTTTGGGAACTGCCTGCGGGCACCATGCAGATGGCCGCCGGCGCCTCGTATCGCAAGGAATACCTGCACTCCACCGTAGACTCCACCGTCGTCGGCACGGTCAATTCACAGGGCGCTCTGACCTGCCAATTGGCCGGATCGATCTGCTCGAACAATTCGCAGGGCGGCTACAGCGTCAAGGAAGCGTACGTCGAGTTGCTGGTGCCGATCCTCAAGGATGTGCCGTTTGTCCACTCGTTGAAGCTCGACATCGGCGACCGTTATTCGAAGTACAACCTGTTCGGCAGCACCAACAACTGGAAGATCGCGCTGGAGTACAAGCCGATCGAAGATTTGCTGGTTCGCGCTACTGTGTCGAAGGTGTTCCGTGCGCCGTCGGTAACCGACCTGTATCAAGGGGCCAAGGGTGACTCGCCGACTGCCGCCGATCCTTGCGGCTCCTCGGGTAATTTGGCTTGCGGCGGCTACACCTTTACCAACACGGGTACTGGACAGGTCAACGGTGTCGTCGTGGGCAACAGCTTTGCCCATCAGAATTTCGGTCTCCCGGCCGTGCAGCCCGAATTCGGCAAATCGTACGATTATGGCTTCGTCTACGACCCGCAATGGCTGCCCGGCTTGTCGGTCAATGCGGACTTCTATCGGATCACGTTGAACAACGTCATCATTTCCGCGCAAGCCGGAACGGCGCAGTCCATCCTCACGGACTACTGTTTCGCCAGCGGAGCCCCGAATGGCGTTCCGATCACCAATCCGAGCCAGCTCTCGCCGATCTGCAACCTGATCAAGCGCTACAACACGGGCGGCAACGAAGGACAGATTG
This sequence comes from Rudaea sp. 3F27F6, assembly GCF_005503555.1. Lineage (GTDB taxonomy): Bacteria > Pseudomonadota > Gammaproteobacteria > Xanthomonadales > Rhodanobacteraceae > Rudaea. Next base: position 472,331 of record NZ_SCNG01000003.1, on the reverse strand, counting down.
CGTCGGTGTACGAAAGTGCCTTCAACGCCGGCACTCTCACGACCAAGGGCGTCGATATCGGTGCACGTTATCGCCTGCCGGAAACGCCGTTCGGCAACTTCCGCGTTGGCTTCCAGGCGACCTACATCACCGAGTACGATATCCAGACCGGCTTCGGTTCCACCAAGCATCTGGCAGGCAAGTTCGACCGCGCATACGGCAACTTCGCACGCTGGCGTGGCCTCGGCAGCCTCGACTGGAACATGGGCTCGTTCAGCGCAAGCTGGACCGCGCGCTACATCGGCGGCGTGTCGATCGGCTATGCCAACGCCAACCTCGGCGCATCGGCGAACGCGGACAGCAATCCCTCGTCCTACGTCGGCTCGCCTTACCACTACGGCTCTTACCTGTATCACAACCTCGCGTTCGGCTATAACATCGAGCCGCTCAACACGATGGTGCAGGTCGGTATCGACAACGTGGGCGACAAGCAGCCGCCGCTGTTCTACCAGCAGAACGTGATCAACGCGAACACCGACGTGAACACTTACGACACCATCGGCCGCTACTTCTGGGGCAAGATAACCGTGAAGTTCTAAGCGGAACTGCTGTAATCTGCCAAGCCGCGCGGCTCACTCCCGCGCGGCTTTTTTATTGGCGACGACTTAGTCCATGCAAACCGCGCCCCGCCTGCCCGTCGAACAGATCATGGCCGCACTCGCGAACGGTCTGCCGCAAGACGCCGAGAGCGCATGCCGCGCGTTCCTCGTGCAAGTGCCCGGGGATGAAACTGCAGCACTGTTGCTTGGGATGTCGCTGCAGCATCAGTCCCGCTCTGCCGAAGCGGCGGAAATCCATCGCGATCTGACCCAACGTTTTCCAAACTGGCCCGGCCACTGGAACAACCTCGGCACGGCCCTGCGCGAAGCAGGCAAACTAGGCGAAGCCGAGCAAGCTTATCGGCAGGCGCTGCGCCTCGCCCCGCGCTCGTTCGATTATTTGATGAATCTCGGCTACCTGTTCCTCGAGCGCGAGATCTATCCGTCCGCACGCGACTGTTTCCTCGACGCGCATGCCATTGACCCAACCTCGCCGACGGCCCGCGTCTACGCCGCACAATTGTGCGAAACGCTCGACGATCGCAGCCTCGCCGAACGTTTGCTCGAACCGTGGCGGCAATGGCGCGACCTCGACGAAGATTTGTCGCTCGAACTCGCCATAGCCCTGGCGCAGCTCGACTGGGTGGACGACAGCCTCGGCATCTTTGAACGCCTGCTGCAAGAAAACCCGCACAACTACCGCGCGATCGCACATCAGACCCTGATGCTTGAACGCGCCAACAAGCTCGACGCCGCACGCGCGCTGCTGGCGAGGCTGCCACCGATCGATGCGTCGGTCGCACCGGCCCTGCGCGAAGAAATCACCGAAGCGCACGTCCGTCTGGCCCTGCGCGAACGCGACCCCGCGGATGCACGCGCACTGATCGAGCGTCTGCTGCAGGCCGAAGCCCCGGACTCAGGCCATCGCTCGTCCGCCGATCTGCAGCAGGGGTACAGCCTGTATTTTTCTCTCGCCCAAGTCTGCGACCGTGAGGGCGACGCGGCGGCCGCAATGGATGCCCTGCGCAACGCCCACGAGCGGCAGGTCGCCGCAATCGGGCGTTCGATGCCGGAGCTGCTCGCGCCCGATGCCGAACTGCTGACGACCGCAACGAAATGGATCTCTGCGCCGCTGCGCGCGTCATGGCCGGACTTGACTGCCCCGTCCGCCAAAGAGTCGCCAATCTTTATTGTCGGCTTTCCGCGCTCGGGCACAACGATGCTCGAGCAAATGCTCGACGCGCATGCACAAATGCGTTCGATGGACGAACGCGCCTTCCTGCAGAATCTGGTCGAGCGCCTCGGCACGTTCGGCTACACCTATCCTTTCGATTTGCACAAACTCGATGCGGCCCAGTGCGACGAGCTGCGCGAGCTGTACTGGAAATTGACCGCGCAAGTCGCCCCGCTCGGCTCGGGCCAAAGGCTGGTCGATAAAAATCCGCTCAATATGCTGCGCCTGCCGTTGATCAACCGTCTGTTCCCCGACGCGCCGATCATCATGGCGCTGCGCCATCCCTGCGACGTGGTCCTGAGCTGCTATATGCAGCACTTCCGCTCGCTGACCTTCGGTATGCTTTGTTCGACACCTGAGCGTCTCGCCCAAGGCTATGTCGATGCCATGCGTTTCTGGATCCACCATGCCGAACTGCTCAAACCGAACGTGATTAATTTGCGCTACGAGGACCTGCTCGAAGATTTCGACGGCCATGTGCAACGCATCGGCCGCTTTCTCGGCCTTGACGACTCCGCGGCGCTCGCCAATTTCCACCGGCATGCGCGCGACAAGGGCTACATCGGCACGCCGAGCTATGCGCAGGTGATCGAGCCGCCGCACAAGAAAGCGATCGGCCGCTGGCACCGCTACCGCGAGTATTTCGAACAGGCCCTGCCGATCCTGCGACCGATGCTCGACCATTGGGGCTACGATGTCTGAGTCTCCCGTCAAGCCTTCTCTCGATTTCGTCGGCAATCTGCGTAGCTACGTCTGCTGGTTCGATCAGGCTTTGTCCGCCGATTTCTGTGCGCAGTTGATCGCCTCATTCGAGCAATCGGCGCATTTGCAGACGCCGAACGGCCGCGGCCATCGCGCCGGTCTGGAAAACAGTTCCTGGATCGAAGTGAACCTCACTCCGGTCGCCGATCGCGCCTTCATCGGTTATTTCTATGCGCAGATCGACAAGTACCTCGCCGAATACAACCGGCGCCTCGGCCTGACCATACCGATCCCGTCGCGGCCGACGATCGACGATCTGCGCATGAAGCGCTACCGCGCCGGCAGCGACGACAATTTCGAGCCGCATTTCGACTCGCACGACGAAAAGAGCCGGCGCTATCTCGTGTTCTTGTGGTACCTCAACGACGTCGGTGACGGAGGCGAGACCGAATTCTGCGATCTCGGCCTGCGCGTCGACGCGCGCGCCGGCCGGCTGCTGATGTTCCCGCCGTACTGGATGTTCCAGCACGCCGGGCTGCCGCCGCGCTCGAACGACAAGTACATCCTTTCGACCTATCTGATGTTCTGAGCGCAGAGAAGCGGACACCGTGATTTCCCAGCGTCTTCCCCCCAGCTCGCGTCTGTACGGATTATCGGAATCGGCGATCCGCGGCGTGATCGCCACTGCGCAGGCTCTTGAACTCGGCCGTGCCGACGAAGCCGATCGGCACATCGTCGGCGTGCTTGCGCTGTATCCGCGCCATGCCGAAGTGCTGCGACTGCTAGCCGGCATTCAAAGTCTGCGCGGCGAAACTAGCGAGGCGATTGCGACGATGCGTCAGGCCGTCGCGCTGCGCCCAGACGACGCTCTGTATCACAACACGCTCGGCACCGCCCTGCTCGCCGACAACGACTACGACGCCGCCATCGCCAGCCTGACCCGCGCCTGCGAGCTCGACCCGAAACTCGCCCTCGCTTGGTACAACCTCGGCCTCGTGCTGATGCGCTGCGTGCGCATAGACGAAGCGGCGGCCGCATTGCGCCGTGCCGTCGCGCTGTCTCCCGAGCGGATCGGCGCACGCACCATGCTCGCCGACATGCTCAAGGCGCAGAACCGCATCGACGAGGCCAACGCCGAGTACCGTCGCGTGCTCGCCGCGCGCCCATTCGACGGTATGGCCTGGTGGGGCCTGGCGAACATGAAGACGCTGCGCTTCGCCGACAGCGAAGTCGAAGCGCTGACCCGCGCGCTGAAGCATCCGCAAGCCAGCGAGGACGATCTGATCGCGATGGGCTTCGCTCTCGCCAAGGCGCTCGACGAGCGCAACCGCTACGCCGATTCTCTGAACGAACTGGCACGTGCGAATTCGATCGCCCGGCGCCGCCAGGGCTGGAGCGCCGCGGCCTACTCGGCCCAAGTCGATGCCCTGCTCGATGCGTTCACGCCGAGCCCGCCGACGTCGTCGACGCTCGGTGCCGAAGCGATTTTCATCGTCAGTTTGCCGCGCTCGGGTTCGACCCTGATCGAGCAGATCCTCGCCTCGCATTCGCAGGTCGACGGCGGCGGCGAGCTGGCCGATCTGCCTCTGGTCCTGACCGAAGAATCCAAACGCCGCGGCCGACCGCTCGCACAGTGGGCCAAGGATGCTTCGGCCGAAGACTGGCGACGCCTCGGCCTGCGTTATCTCGAACGCACCGCGCATTGGCGCGAGAAGCGCCCGCGTTTCACCGACAAACTGCCCGGCAATTGGCTGTACGTCGGTGCCATTCGCGCGATGCTGCCCGAAGCGCGCATCGTCGTCGGCCGCCGCGACCCGCTCGAAACCTGTTTCTCCTGCTATCGCCAGCATCTCGCCAACAACGAATACACGCGCACCTTCGCCGACCTCGCCTCGGCCTGGCGCGATTTCGATCGCGCATCGAAGCACTGGCACGGCCTGCATCCGACACGCGTCTACGAGAACAGCTACGAACACCTCGTGAGCGAGCCGGAAGCGGCGATCCGCGATCTGCTCGCGTTTTGCGGCCTCGACTTCGAGCCGGCCTGCCTCGAATTTCACAAGACCGTGCGCGAGGTGCACACACCGAGCGCGGCGCAGGTGCGCGAACCGCTGCGGCGCGATACCGCGCGTTCCCCGCTCTATGGTGCCCTGCTCGATCCGTTGCGCGCCGAGCTCGGATTGCCCGCGTTTTCGACCATTGCGCCGGCAGCCTGATACGATCGCGTAATGGGGAATATCGTCTGGCTCGCTTCCTATCCGAAATCCGGCAATACCTGGCTGCGCGCGTTTCTCGCGAACCTGATCGCGAACCGCCCCGCGCCGGTGCCGCTGGCCGAACTGCCGAACTACGGCAGGCTCGAGGCCGATCCCGAATTGTATACACGCATCGCCGGGCGGCCGAGCACCGAGCTCGATTTCGCCGAACTCTGCGCGCTGCGTCCGCGGGTGCATGCGGCGATCGCCGCCGCTGCGCCGAAGACCGTCTTCGTCAAGACGCATAGCAGCGCCGGCGTGATGGACGGCGTACCGCTCCTCACGCCCGCGGTCAGCGCGGGCGCGATCTACGTCGTGCGCAATCCGCTCGACGTCGCGATCAGCATGTCGCATCACTTCGGCATCGATCTCGATGCAGCGATCGAGTATCTCAACAACGAAAACTCGGCGACCGAAAACAGCGACCTCTTCGTCACCGAATATCTCGGCTCTTGGTCGCAGCACACGAAAAATTGGGCCGATATGGAGAGCGAGCGCATCCTTATCCTGCGCTACGAGGATCTGCTCGAAAAGCCGGCGAAATGGTTCGGCAAGGTCGCGCGTCTGCTCGGCCTCGATGCCGACCGCACGCGTATCGAGCGCGCGATCCGACATTCGGACTTCCGCGCATTGGCGGAGATGGAAAAGCGCGACGGTTTCGTCGAGGTGCCGATCAAGGGCAAGCGCTTCTTCCGCGCCGGGCGCAGCAATCAATGGCGCGAGAAACTCAGCCGCGAACAGGTCGCCCGTATCGTCGAGGCGAACCGCGAACAAATGCAGCGCTTCGGCTACGTGCCCGGCGGCTTCTGAGCGCTTCGATGTCGGCGACGCCTGCGAATCGCGAAGCCGCCTGGGCCGCGGCGAATCGACTGCGCGAGGACGGACGCATCGAAGCCGCGACCGCAGCCGTCGCTTCCTTGTGCGAAAGCGCACCGCCCGACCGCACTATCGCGCTCGCCGCACTCGGATTTCTCAAGGAATGCGGCGCCTACGATCGCGCACTGCCGATCGCGCGCAGCACCCACCTGCAATGGCCCGCAGATGCGCGCTTCGCCGCCTACGCGGGCGAACTCGCGCTCGCGCTCGGCGAATTCGAAGAGGCCGCCGCCGCCTTGCGTGCAGCGATCGATCTCGATCCCGCGCAGGGGCCGTCCTGGCTGCGCCTCGCCCACTGTAAACGCTACACGCAGAGCGACGACCCCGATCTGCAACGCTTCCGGCAGGGCTGGGCGAGCGCGACTCTGGACACCCTGACGCGCACCTGTGTCGGATTCGCGCTCGGCAAGGCACTCGACGATCTCGGCGACGCCGCCCAGGCGGCACGCGTGCTTACCGAGGCGAATGCGGCGGCGCGCGAGTCGTCGACTTGGCGCATCCGCGATTGGCAGGATGCTGTCGAAGCGCGCCTGCGCACCGCACCGCTGCCGGCGCTCGAGGCCGACGACCATTTCGCGCCGATCTTCGTCGTCGGCCTGCCTCGCAGCGGCACGACCTTAGTTGCCACCGCACTCGGCCGCCATGCCGAAGTGCGCGACCGCGGCGAGCTCGACTGGATTCCGGCGCTGCACGCGCTGCTGCACGAGCAAGGCCGCCTGCACGATCGCCGCGCGCTCGTCGCGATCACGGCGGTGATCCGCGCGCAGATGCGGCGCGACGATGCTCCTGCGCGCTTCTATCTCGACAAAAACCCGCTCAACTTCCGCCATCTCGACTTCATCGCCGCGTGCTTCCCGAACGCGAAGATCGTCTATTGCCGGCGCGGCGCGCGCGATACCGCGCTGTCGATCTGGATGCAGCATTTCGCTCATGCCGACCTCGGCTTCGCCTACGATTTCCGCACGATCGCCACGGTGCAAAACGATTGCGCCGCGTTGATGACGCATTGGCGTTCGCGCCTGACGCTGGCGACGATCGAAGTCGACTACGAGGATTTCGTCGCCCATCCGGCGCGGCAGAAACAGCGGCTCGCCGCTTTCCTCGGCTTACCCGACGTTGCCGAAAGCGGAGACGCCGAGAAAAAACCGCAAGTCGTCACCACCGCGAGCGTCTGGCAGGTGCGCCAGCCGGTGTATGCGCATGCGGTGGAACGCTGGCGCCGCTATGCGCCGTATCTGCCCGAACTCACGACGCTGTTTGCGCCCTGAGATCGCGCTTACTGCTTGCGCAGTTCGACGTTGCCGCTGAAAGACTGCGCGTCGATGCGCGTGCCGTCGCCGCCGGTGTCGACGTCGAGGCTGCTGCCGGGGCCGTGTTCGGCGCGGACCACTTTGCCGAAATCGGTTTTCAGCGTGCCGCTGAAAGTCTCTGCATGAATGCGCGCGGCGAGATCCGCGCCGAGGCGCAGGCGCAAGTTGCCGCTCATCGTCTCGGCGCGCACGCGCCCGCCCTTCGCCGGCTTGGTCGTCGCTTCGATATTGCCCGACACCGACTCGGTGCTCAGTTCGGCGACCGACGGCGAGACGAAGGTCAGCGTGCCCGATACGGTCTCGAGCTTGACGCGCCCATCGGCCCCGTTCGCGCGGATGTTGCCGCTGACGGTCTGCAGATGCGTACGCTCGGACACACCGGCGCGCGTCACCTGCAGGACCACGTCGCCGCTCACGCTGTCGATCTCGATGTTGCGCGCGGCCGCTTCGACGCGCACGTTGCCGCTGACGTTGTCGACTTCGATCGACCTGCCGTCGACATTTGAAACCTTGCTGCTGGCGCTGACCACGTCGAGCTTGATCGAAATGCCGTGCGGCACGTTGAGAACGAGGTCGGTATCGCTTCTCGGTCCGTTGCCGGACCAACTGCCGGATCTTTCCGTCTCGACGCGCATTTCCAGGCGCCGTCCGCTGCCTTCGACCATGAGCTTGGAGCCCGCACCGAGGCTGCCGCTGAGCTTGACCCCGTCCTCGCTGCCGCCGGTGATCGTGACGCTGCCGCGCACATTGCTCACATCGATCGCACCGTCGGCGGCGAGCTTGTAGGTGCTGTCGAGCGCCTTGGCGCTACTGCCCGCCTCGATCGAGGTCTCGGTCCTGCTTTTCTCCGATGCCAGCGCCGGCGCCGTCGCCGCGCAAAGCGCCAGAGCGAACAGCGTGCCGATCGGAACCGCATGTGCTTTTGCCGTTTTCATCATCCCTCCTGTACACATGACCGACTGCCGACTGCTCATCCCGAGATCCCCGACTGACGCATCAGACGCATGCGCTGCGCGTTGGTGCGGTTGAGCATGCTGACCAGGAACACCGCATCCGGGCGCGCTTCGAGCGCCGCCTGCAGATCGGCGCTGGCCTTGTCGAGATCCTGCGCCGCGGCGGCGAGCTTCGGATCGGCCGGCACGGCCCAGTCGAGCGGGGTCAGGGCGGAAGTTTCGGCATCCGCGCCCGCATCATTCCCCGGCGTCGTGACAGGCTTGGTGGTGGCGACGTACTCCTGCACCGGCACCAGCGCCGGGCGGTTCAGCCGATAGGCCGTGAGTCCTGCGCCGACCGCGACGAGGAGACTCGCCGCCACGGCGAATACAGGCCGCCGCCATTCGCGTCGCCGTGGCGCAGCCACGGGTTGGGCGAGGCGCGAGGCGATGTCGGGCCACAGGTCGCGCGCGGGCTCGACGGCTTCGTTGAGCTTGCGCATCTGGTTACGCCACTGGAATTCATTGTCCATCTTTCACCTCGCTGCCCGTTTCACGGCACGGGCCCAAACTCAAGCCGCTTCAAGTGTAGTCCGCAACAAGCCTCGGGCGCGATGCAACTGCGCCTTCGACGATCCCACCGCCATGCCGAGCTCGGCGGCGATTTCCTCATGCTTCCAGCCTTCCACGTCGTGCAGCACGAGCACGGCGCGCGCACGCGGCGGCAGCTTCGACACGGCGCGCTCCAGATCGCCGCGCTCGCCGGCGCAGAACGGCACTTCGCCGCCTGCCGCCAATTCCAATGTCGCATCGTCCGCATTCACTTCGTCGCGCTTGCCGCGCAGATCCATCAACGCGGTATTCACGCCGAGGCGGTACAACCAGGTCGAAAATGCCGCGTCGAAGCGGAAACTCGACAGCTTGCGCCAGGCCTGGATAAACGCCTCCTGGGTCAACTCCTCGGCACGCGCACGGTCCATGCCGACAAGGCGCAGGATCGCCCCGTGCACACGGCCCACATGGGCACGGTACAGTCGTTCGAATGCACGCGTATCGCCGGCGAGCGAAGCGCGCACAAGTGCGTGATCGTCGCTGCGATCCGGTTGATCCTGCACACCGGATTTCAAGGGTATTACCTTCATGCTCAAGACGGCGCCGTCCATTTGTAAGATTGGATGCGCGGGGTACAAGTATGGTTTATGTCCGGACAGCAAAAAAGCTGGCCCGTCGACGGTTTCGCCTTCGCGGCAGATGGGCGGATCGAAATCCTGTCCATCGTGTCCGGCATTTGATTGCCCACAGATCGCGGCCAAGCGCAGATGGGCCGCCTTGCCGTGCGGGCAAGACGTCCGTTCCCGAGGCTTCGGATGGCTTTATGGCGTGAAGAAGAAAACATCCGCTCGCAAAAATGCGAGCGGAAAACCGGCGAATCAAGGTCCACCGCGAAACGAACGCTCGAAGCGTGTTCCCGCCTTTGTGCGGGAGCAGTCACTCGAAGCCAAACCGCGCTACGGCGTACCCACCGCCTGCGTCTCGGTCTGCGCGGCGGCAAGCACTGCACTGATGCGCCGATGCTCGCGCAGCAGCGCGGCCGGCATGCGCGCGCCAAACGAGGCGAGATATTCGCCGATGTTCTCGTATTCGGCCTGCCAACTGTCGAAATCGACGTCGAGCAGCTCGTCGAGCTTGGCGCGCGACAGATCGAGCCCGGCGAGGTTGAGGTCTTCCGCGTGCGGCAGATTGCCGATCGGCGTTTCCAGCGCGTCCTCACTGCCGGCGCAGCGGCCGAGGATCCATTCGAGTACGCGCATATTGTCGCCGAAGCCCGGCCAGAGGAACTTGCCGTCGTCGCCTTTACGGAACCAGTTGACGTGGAAAATCTTCGGTAACTTGGCGCCGGGCCGGTCGAACGAAAGCCAGTGACTGAAGTAGTCGGCGAAGTTATAGCCGCAGAACGGCTTCATCGCCATCGAGTCGCGGCGCAACACGCCGACCGCGCCGGTCGCTGCGGCCGTGGTTTCCGAGCCCATCGCCGCACCGGCGAGCACGCCGTGGGTCCAGTCACGCGCCTCGAACACGAGCGGCAGCAGATGCTCGCGGCGGCCGCCGAACACGATTGCCGAGATCGGCACGCCCTGCGCGTCTTCGGCGTGCGCCGAGTAGCTTGCGCACTGCTTCGCCGACACCGTGAAGCGCGAGTTGGGATGTGCCGCCTGGCCGCCCGCGGGCTTGCCGTTCGCAATCGTCACTTCGCGACCCTGCCAGTCTTTCGCCGGCACGCCGGGCAGGCCTTCCCACCACGGATCATTGTTCGCGTCGACGGCGACGTTGGTGAAGATCGTGTCGCGATCGAGCATCGCGAGCGCGTTCGGATTGGTCGCCGCGCTCGTGCCGGGCGCAACGCCGAAGAAGCCCGCCTCGGGATTGATCGCCCAGAGGCGGCCATCGGCGCCGGGTTTCATCCAGCAGATGTCGTCGCCGACGGTCCACACTTTCCAGCCGGCTTCGCGGTAGCTCTCGGGCGGAATCAGCATGGCCAGATTGGTCTTGCCGCAGGCCGACGGAAACGCCGCGGCGATGTAGTGTGTCTCGCCCTTCGGATTCTCCACGCCGACGATCAGCATATGTTCGGCCAGCCAGCCCTCGCTGCGCGCCTGCGCCGAGGCGATGCGCAGCGCGTGGCACTTCTTGCCGAGCAGCGCATTGCCGCCGTAACCGGAGCCGATCGACTTAATCGTCAGCTCAGCCGGGAAGTGCATGATGAAACGCTTCTCCGGATCGAGCTCGCCGGTCGAATGCAGCCCCTTCACGAACGCACCTTCCTTCTCGATGCGCGCCAAGGCCGCGGCGCCCATGCGCGTCATGATGCGCATATTGGCGACGACGTAGGGCGAATCGGTGATCTCGACGCCGCAGCGCGAAATCGGCGAATCGATCGGCCCCATGCAATACGGGATCACGTAGAGCGTGCGGCCCTTCATGCAGCCGGCGAACAGCGCATCGATTTTCGCATGCGCCTCCGCGGGTGCCATCCAGTGATTGTTCGGTCCCGCGTCGTCGCGGTTATCGGTGCAGACGAAGGTGAGGTGCTCGACGCGCGCGACGTCGGACGGATCGGAGCGGTGCAGATAACAGCCGGGATGGGTGTCCTGATTCAGCGCGATCAGATCGCCGCGCTGCTGCATCAGTTCGACCAGCGTGGCGTTTTCCGCCTCGCTGCCGTCGCACCAGTGGATTTTGTCGGGCTGCGTCAACGCCGCGACTTCCCCGACCCAGCGGTCGAGTGCTTCGAGTTTGCTCATTTGTTCTCCAACGTGGCCAGAGGCCAAAAAGTAAAAAATAGTATTTGTATATTTATTCAGCTTTTCTTCCCGCGAAGGGAAGGTCGCGCCGGGCGCCGGATTGCGCCTTCGTCATCGGCGGCCGCGCCTTGGAATCCCTGCCCCCGCCGCTCGCGCGAGGCAAGGACTGAACCATCACTCGGGAATGAGGGTCGACATCACATGTTCGACGTACTCTTCCAGTTCGGCATGATCGAGCCTCGGCAGGCCCAGTTGCAGTACCAATTGCAGGAAACCCACGTAGGCCGTGTAGGTCAGGTGGGCACGATGCAGCGCATTCGCGTGCGACATGCCGACCTGGCGATAGGCCTCGCGCAGGAAGTCGAGGCGCCGCTGCGAGACGCGTTCCATCACCGGCTGCACAATCGGATGATCGAGCGCGCGCAGCAAGGCGGAATAGACGACGTGGGTGCGCGCCTCACGGCCGGTGCGGCGGAACAGTTCGCGCAGACGCTCGCGCGGATCGGCGATCGCGGCCACTTCGTCGAAGGCGACACCGTCGTGCGCCTCCCAGTTCTGCAACGCCGCCTTGAGCAAGGCTTCGCGCGTGGCGAAATGCCAGTAGAAACTGCCCTTGGTCACGTTGAGCCGGCGCGCCAGCGGTTCCACCGCGAGGGCGGGCACACCCTGTTCGGCGATCAGATCGAGCGCGCCGGCTTCCCAATCGGCAGCGGACAGACGCGAACGTTCGACTTTCTCGGCGGCGGCTTGAAGCATGCGGGCATGGTAACGACTGCCGGCGGATCGCGTAAGAGTTTTTTTTGCTGCATTGCAGCGGTAAACGTTTACAAGCAACTGTTTTCTGGCTCTTTTTCTCACAATACGCTAGCGTATTGACAACTCCGAAACCCGACCACATACTGCTGCGTATGGTGACAACCGCCGCCACGCTGCCCACCTCGCCCGCGCCAGTCCCGCAGCGCGCGACAAAGTTGACTGCGCGCGACGGCGTCGAGCTAGCGATCGAGCATTTCGGCGACGAGCGCGATCCCGCCATCGTCTTCGCTCACGGCTTCGGCCAGACACGTCGCGCCTGGGACGGAACCGCCTCGACGCTCGCGCGCTACGGCTGGCACGGCGTAACCGCCGATGCGCGCGGCCACGGCGACAGCAGCCGGCGCACGCACGGCGACTACGATTACGAGCAGTACATCGACGACCTCGTGCGCCTCGCGCGCTATGCGGGCGAGGGCGCCACGCATGCCGCGAGCCCTGTTCTGGTCGGTGCCTCGATGGGTGGGCTGATCGGACTCGCCGCCGAAGCGCTGAACGCTCCGCTGTTCCGCGCGCTCGTGCTCGTCGACATCACGCCGCGCTGGGAGCCCGCCGGCGTCGAACGCATCCTCACTTTCATGCGTGCGCATCCCGACGGCTTCGCGTCCTACGACGAAGCCGCCGACGAAATCGCGCGCTACCTGCCGCATCGCACCGAACGCAAATCCGAAGCCAGCCTGCGCCAGTTGCTCGTCAAGGGCGAGGACGGCCGCCTGCGCTGGCACTGGGATTCGCGCATGCTCGATTTCGTCACGCGCGACACCGAGCGCTTGCAGCACGATCTGCTGATCGCGGCCAGCGGGATTCGCGTGCCGATCCTGCTGATCAGCGGCGGGCGCAGCGACATCGTCTCCGCCAAGACGATAGACGAATTCCTCAGCCACGTTCCGCATGCGCAGCACGTGCGCGTCGACCAGGCTACGCATATGGTCGCCGGCGATGCGAACGATGCGTTCGCGCAGGCGGTGCTCGATTTTCTCGACACGCTGCGCGACGAAGGCACCGCCGATGCGCGTGCATAACCTCCATGAGCGCAGTCTGCGTGCAACCCCGGCCCAAGTCTGGGACCTGATCGCTTCGCTTGCCTCGGCCAACGATCGGCTCTGGCCGGTCGAAAACTGGCCGCGCATGAAGCTCGACCGCGCGCTCGGCGTCGGCGCGAGCGGCGGTCACGGACCGATCCGCTACGTCGTCGACGCGTACTCGCGCGAATCCGGCATCGTCCTTTTCCGTTTCACCACGCCGCTCGGTTTCGATGGAGATCACCGCTTCGAGCTTCGCCGAATCAACGATCACAGCGTGTTGCTGCGCCACGTGCTCGAAATGCGCACGTCCGGCTGGGCGCGCCTCACCTGGCCGTTGATTTTCCGACCGCTGCACGACGCCCTCGTCGAAGACGGCCTCGCGCGCGCCGAGACCGAAGTCGGCATGACGCCGCGGATTCGCCCCTGGTCGCCCTGGGTGAAGCTTCTGCGCCACCTGATCGCCGGTGCCGATGCGCACCGCCAGACCTCACCTCGTCCGCTTTCACCCGCCTCGCTCGCCGTCTCGGCGAACGACACCTGATCCGTAGCAGGAGTCCCTCGTCATGAACTGGTATCCCCTCCTCGCCGCCATCGTCGCCTCGATGGCCTGCGCGTATTTCCGCAGCAATTTGCGTACCTGGACGATCGCCAGTTTCGCCGCGATCTTCGTCGTCGGCATCGTCGCCGGCAGCCACTGGTTTGCGATCGCGCTGACCGCGCTCGTCTTCGGCCTCGCCAGCGTGCCGCTCAACTTCGACGACTTCCGGCGCAAGAAGATCACTGCGCCGTTGCTCGGCATCTACCAGAAAATCACCCCGCAGATTTCCGACACCGAGCGCACCGCGCTCGAAGCGGGCACGGTCGGCTTCGAAGGCGAACTGTTCAGCGGCAAGCCCGACTGGTCGAAGCTGCTGCAACAGCCGAAGCCCGAACTGTCGATCGAAGAACAGGCCTTTCTCGACGGCCCGGTCGAAGAACTCTGCCGCATGACCGACGACTGGCAGATCACGCATGAACTTTCCGACCTGACGCCGGAGATCTGGGACTTCGTCAAGAAGAAGAAATTCTTCGGCATGATCATTCCGAAGCAGTACGGCGGCCTCGAATTCTCCGCGCTGGCGCAGTCGGCCGTGCTGCAGAAGCTCATGTCGGTATCGGGCTCGCTGTCGTCGACGGTCGGCGTGCCGAACTCGCTCGGCCCGGGCGAACTGCTGCTGCACTACGGCACGCAGGAACAGCGCGATTACTATCTGCCGCGTCTCGCCGACGGCCGCGAAGTACCGTGCTTCGCCCTGACCGGCCCGACCGCGGGCTCTGATGCGACCTCGATCCCCGACTACGGCATCGTCTGCGAAGGTGAATGGCAGGGCGCGAAGGTGCTCGGCGTACGACTGACCTTCGACAAGCGCTACATCACACTCGCGCCGATCGCGACCCTGATCGGCCTCGCCTTCCAGATGCACGACCCCGACCATCTGCTCGGCGACAAGGAACACATCGGCATCACCCTCGCGCTGATTCCGCGCGAAACCAAGGGCCTCGAAATCGGCCGCCGCCACTTCCCGCTCAACGCCGCGTTCCAGAACGGCCCGCTGCACGGCAAGGACATCTTCATCCCGATGTCGCAGTTGATCGGCGGCGCCGACATGGCCGGCCAGGGCTGGCGCATGCTGGTCGAATGCCTGTCTGTCGGCCGCGCCATCACCTTGCCGTCGAACGCATCGGGCGGCGTTAAGGCCGGCGCGATCGCGAGCGGCGCTTATTCGCGCATCCGCAAGCAGTTCGGCATGGCGATCGGCCGCTTCGAGGGCGTCGAGGAAGCGCTCGCGCGCATCGGCGGCCACACTTATGCGATCAGCGCGCTGTCGAAAGCGACGGCCGCCGCGGTCGACCGCGGCGAGAAGCCGGCGGTGCCTTCGGCGATCGCGAAATACCACGCGACCGAGCTCGGCCGCGAAGTCGCTAAGGACATCATGGACGTGCACGGCGGCAAGGGCGTGCAGCTCGGCCCGAACAACTACGCCGGCCGCGCCTGGCAGACTTCGCCGATCGCGATCACCGTCGAAGGCGCGAACATCATGACGCGCAGCCTGATGATCTTCGGCCAAGGCGCGATCCGCTGCCATCCGCACGTGCTCAAGGAAATGCAGGCCGCGCAGATTCCCGAGTACGGCACACGCCTGCGCGCGTTCGACAAGGAACTGTTCGCGCACATGGGCTTCGCCGTCTCCAACGCGGTGCGCAGCCTCGTGCTCGGCCTGACCTTCGCCAAGATCGGCAGCGTGCCGGGCGACAAGTACACCAAGCGCTATTACCGCAAGCTCAATCGCTATGCGGCCAACCTCGCCCTGCTCGCCGACACCTCGATGCTTCTGCTCGGCGGCAAGCTCAAGTTCAAGGAGAAGCTCTCCGCGCGCCTCGGCGACGTGCTCTCGAACCTCTATATCGCCAGTGCCATGCTCAAGCGCTACGAAGACCAGGGCCGTCCGGTCGCCGACCAGCCGCTGCTCGCCTGGGCATTCCACGACTGCGCCTACCGCATGCAGAACGCGCTCGACGGCGTGCTGCGCAACTTCCCGATCCGTCCGGCCGCGTGGCTGCTCTACGCACTCGTGTTCCCGTTCGGCCGCCGCGAAGTGCCGCCATCGGACCGCCTCGGCCACCGCGTCGCCGCGTTGCTGATGACGCCGAACGAAGCGCGCGACCGCCTCGCCGAGTGGACCTATCTGACGCCGAGCGCGAACAACGTCATCGGCCGCATGAACGAGCTGCTGCCCGACGTCATCGCCGCCGAGCCGGTCGAGCGCAAGTTCGCCAAGGCGCAGAAGTCAGGCGCGCTCAAGAGCCTCGATGCCGCGTCTCAGCTCGCCGAAGCCGAGCAGATCGGCGCGATCACCGCCGACGAGCGCAAGCTGCTCGAACGCGTGCGCACCGCGACGCTCGAATTCATCGGCGTCGACGACTTCGATCCGGCCGAGCTGCAGGCGGCGGTCAAGCGCAGCAAGCAGCCTGCGCTGCGCAGCGTCGCCTAAGATTCTCTCCGCCCTCGTCCCCGCGAACGCGGGGACGAGGCAAGTGCACTCAACTCGGCTCGTGACGTCATGGACTTGTTCTCCATCGGTCAGAAAGTGCTTGCGCAGCAGCCTTTCAGCAAGCTGCTCGGCACCGAACTCGTCGAGTTTTCTGCGCAAGGCGCGGTGCTGAAAATTCCTATTCGCGACGAACTCAAGCAGCAGTTCGGCTTCGTCCACGGCGGCGTGCTCGCTTATGCCGCCGACAACGCGCTCACCTATGCGGGCGCGATCGGGCTCGGCGTCGAAGTCGTCACCGCCGAGTTCAAGATCAATTATCTGAAGCCGGCGCAGGGCGATTTTCTGCTCGCGCGCGCCGTGCTCGTCAACGCGGGAAAAACCCAGGCCGTGTGCCGCTGCGATGTCTACGCGGTGCATGCCGGCGGCGAAACCCTGTGCGCCGTCGCGCAAGGCACGATCGCCAAACTCGCCCGCGCTGCCGCCGACGAGGGCACCTGACCACCATGGCCGCACAGTCGCTGCGACTTTTCCGTCTGCTCGGCCGCACCGCGGCCGGACGCTGGACTTTCACGCGCCTCATCTGCATGAAGGCGCCCTACTTCGCCTCGATCTCGCCGCTGATCGAAGACCTCGCGCCGGGCCGCTGCGTCGTCACCCTGCGCGACCGGCGCAAGGTGCGCAACCACATCGGCACGGTGCACGCGATCGCCATGTGCAACGCTGCCGAACTCGCCGGCGGACTCGCCACCGACGTGAGCATCGCGCCGAACCAGCGCTGGATTCCGAAAGGCATGAGCGTGCGCTATCTGAAGAAAGCCAAGGGCACGTTGATCGCGACGGCGCGCGTCGATGTTCCCGCCGCCGACGCGCCGGCACAGGAAGCACATGCCATCGTCGAGGTTCGCGACGGCACAGGCGACGTGGTCTTCGACGCCGACATCTCGATGTGGATTTCGCCGCGCCGCGGCGAATAGCTGCGCCGGCTTAGAACGCGCAGGCCGCGCTGAGCAGCCAATGCCGCCGCCCGTCCGACGAGGGCACGGGATAGACGGAATTGGCATGGCTCGCGGCGATCCACAGCAACTGCAGATCGAAGCGCTCGAACTTGGCGCCGGCACCGAGGCTCGCATCGAAAACGAGATCGTCGCTGCCGCCGCGCGCCGGTTCACTGTGCTGCGCACCGAGATGGCCGATCAAGCGCAGGTGTTCGCCGAGCGGATGAGTCAGATTGAATTCGAGATAAGTCGAGCGCCGCTGCCTGCCGAAATAATTCGGCGCGTAGTACAGACGCAGGTTCCAGTTTTGCGCCGAAATGCCGGCGAACGTCTCCGCGTAGTTCCAATAGGCGAAGTGGGTGAAGATCGAATACGTCGCACCGACTTCCCAACTCAAGCGCGAAGTCAGTGCATGCGCGTAGCCCGCGTCGGCAACCCAGAGCGGTTCGGACCCGTGGCCGCCGTAGAACCGCGTTTCGGCGACCTGGCCGCCGACGAACCAGCCTGCTGGGGCGTCGTAACTTGCCGATGCGGTCGGCGTCGGCCGGCCGTCGTTGAGCGACACGCCGCGGTAGATATAGTCGCTGGCAACGCCGACCTGTGCGGCGAACTGCGCGCGCGCAACGCCGGCAACGAATACGCAACAGACCGCGAGAGTTCGGCGCGCGCGGCCGGCGCCGCCGCTCAACGCGACACGCGCGCCGTCCCTGCGCGGGCCGATGCACAATTCAGTGACGGCACGGAGCGCTGCAAAGTCGCGCACGCATCGACGTAGCCGGCCGCACCGTCGGGAGAGCTTGGCGGAAATCGCACCCATGCCGCCGATTGTCGCATGGCCGGCGCAGGCGACACCTCGCGCACGAGGGCGATGACACCGGCGATCTGCGCCGCGGCGAACGACGCGCCGGTGACGAAGTTCCAACGCCCGCCCGGCGCGGGCGCCGGCACGTCGGCGCCGGGCACATAGAGAATCGAAGCCGACGCGGCGCCGGCGCGATCCGACACCGCGAGCACGCCGCGGTGCGAAGCGGGAAAGCCCCCGTTAATCGCATCCGCATCGACCGCGCCAACTACGCTTGCACCGCGCTCGATCGCCGCATCGATCAGACGCGCGAGCAGCGGGTCGTCGGGGCCAGACAGACTTAAGTTGATCACCTGCGCATCCTCGCCGATCGCAAACTGCAACGCCTGCGCAAGGGTGAAGCTGCTGCACAGCGTGGCGGCCGCTTCTTCCCAGCATGCACGCAGCGCGAGCAGCCGCGATGCCGGCGCAATGCCGACTACGCCGGCATCGGCGCCGCGCGCACCGATAATGCCGGCGACCGCAGTGCCGTGCGCTTCGGCCGTATGCTCGCGCGTATCGACGAAGTTACGCTCGACTTCGATACGTCCGATCAGATCGGGATGCTCGGCATCGGCGCCGCTGTCGATCACGGCGACACGCACGCCGCGCCCGGTGCTGACCCGATGCATCTCGTCGAGCCGCCACAGCCTTGCGCTTGGCTGCAGCGAGTACAGCGATGCCTTCGCCGCCGTGTTGCCTTCCGCGGCGCGCGCGCGGAACAGATTCATCGGCTGCGCCCATTCGGCGCGGCGGTCCTGCGAGAGACGGCGCACGACATCGTCGAGGTTCGCGCCGGGCGGCACGCGCAGGACATAGCAGTCGACCCCGATCGCCGGCATCGGCCAGCCCGACAGAACTTCCAAACCCTGCTCGCGCGCGAGGCTTTCGGCAATGCGTCGGCGCGCCGCGCTGCCGGCGCTGTCCGTATAGCTGCCGCCGTAGTTCGCGCCGGGCCGGTAGTGCGGCGGCGGCAGGCGCAGCATCACCAGGATTTCGCGCGCTGCCGTGCTGCTCGGTGGCACTTCGGCGGATGCCGCCGCGGCACCGAACAGTGCAAACAGAAACAGCACCAACGCGGCGATCGACGCTCTCACTGTGCCGCCTTCGCCTCGAGCGGCTGCACGAGCAACACCGACGACTCGCCGCGCAGCCGCTGCACGGCCGCGTCGAGCCGTTCCGGCGCGATCGCGAGAATGTAGGCGTCGGCCGCGGTCGGTCCGTCGACGATGCGCGCATCACTCGCGAGCAGGATGCGGCGCATTTCGCCGAGCGAGGTCTGCGGAGTGAAGGCGACGACGACGCGCGCGGGCTCGGCGGCAGCCGGCCGCGACAGCGCACGATAGGTATGCTCCTGCGCCGCCGCGGGCATGCGCCCCGCCCAGAGCGCGACGGCAAGCCCGACGATAGCGACAGCCTGCAGCGCGAGCATTGGCCGCATCCAGGCCGGCGACAGCAGACGCTCGCCGAGGTCGCGCAGCCGTTCGAACAGCGGCACCTCGCGCGGCTGCGCCGGCAAGCGTGCGCGCAGCGCCGCGAACGCGCGATCGACATCGCGCTCGGGCAGCGCCACGCGGTTCGCTTCGCGCAGTTGGCGTTCCCATTCGAGTTCGCCGCGGCAGGCGGCGCAGGCCTTGAGGTGTTCGTCGACGAGGCGCTGCTCGGCCTCGTCGAGCGTGCCCATGACAAACCAGGGCAACAGATCGCGCACCTCGCGATGCGCGGAATCCAGATTGACGACGCGCGCGGTCACAGAATGTCCTCCAAACGTTCGGGCAGCAGCGCCTTGAGGCGCCGCCGCGCGTGAAACATACGGGTCTTCACGGTCTCGATGGGGCAACCCATGATCTCCGCGATTTCGCGATAACCGGCTTCCTGAAAATAGGTCAGCTCGATCACCGCGCGGTGATTCGCCGAGAGCGCATCGACCGCCTCGGTCAGGATGCGGCGCAATTGCGTGCGCATCACTTCGTCCCGCGGCTCGATCGCATCGGTGTCGGGCACCGCTTCGAGCGCATCGTCGGCCTCGACCGGATCGTCCACGTCGCGCAGCGCCTTGAGCGACTTGCGATAGGCGATCGCAAAAATCCAGGTCGAGGCCTTCGAGGTGCGATTGAATTTGTGCGCGCTCGTCGACACGACGAACATCGTGTCGTTGAGAATTTCTTCGACCAGTTCGGGACGCCGCGTCGTGCGCTCGATGAAGCGCGCGAGTCGGGCGAAGTAGGCGCGATACAAGGTCTCGAACGCGCGCATGTCGCCGCGCGCGATGCGCTCGAGCATGACGGCATCGTCCGCAGCGGAAGCCACCGACCGCGGCGTTGCGGTTTCCGCCGACCTTGAAAACATGGACGCGTCTCTTGCCATTCCCGTGTATTCCAGGACCGGGCCGGGCGGTTCAATCTTGCGCGAATCTTCCCATGAAACCGCTGCGCACGGCGTCTGCGCGATGCGATGAACCTTTTCCGCGCAGGGCGGAATACATCGGAGCCGGGACTCGAAACGGCAGCCGCCAGCCGAGTCCGGACATCCCTTCTTCGATCCCCCGCCATCATGGAGCGCACCATGTTTGCCAGAAAACTTTCCTGCCTCGCCCTGTTCCTGCTGCTCTGCGCTTCGTTCGCGCAGGCCAAGGACTGGGCCGTATCGGTCGGTGGCAACGACCTCAGATTCCACCCTTCGAGCCTGACGGTCAGCCCGGGCGATACCGTCACCTTCACCAACGCCGGGGGATTCCACAACGTCGTCTCCGACACCGGCCTGTTCTCGAGCGGCAGCGCCAGCACGAACGGCTGGACCCTGCAGGTGCCGTTCAACACCGCCGGCACCTTCGGCTTCCACTGCGAGATCCACGGCGCGCCCGGATCGGGCATGGCCGGCAGCGTCACCGTGCAGGCTTCGCAGCCGGCACCCGACTTCGGCCTCAGTGCGCAGTCGAACAGTCCGACCGTCGCCCAGGGCGGCAGCGTCACCGACTCGATCACGATCACGCCGATGAGCGGTTTCTCCGACAACGTCACGTTCTCGGCGAGCGGCCTGCCCGACGGCGTCAGCGCGAGCTTCGCCGCGAACGGCGCGACCGCTTCCGTGCTGACCCTGAATGCGAGTGCGACCGCCGCCGTCGGTACGTCGACCGTCACCGTCACCGGCACCTCGGGCAGCCTGAGCCACACCCTGCCGCTGAGCCTCACCGTCAACGCCGCGCCGCCCGCGTTCTCGATCGTGCCCGGCATCACCGGCGCCTGGTATCTGCCCGCGCAGTCCGGACACGGCTTCAACGTCGAGGTGTTGCCGAACAACGTGTTCCTCGCGTTCTGGTACGTCTACGACAACAACGGCAACAACTTCTATCTGCTCGGCCAGGGCACCTACGCGGGCGACACCGCGACGATGGATGCGTACGAAGCCACCGGCGGCATGTTCCCGCCCAACTTCGACAAGAACAAGATCGTGCGGACCAAGTGGGGCACGATGACGATGCGCTTCAGCGACTGCAACAACGCCACCGTGCAGTGGGCGCCGATCGTGCCGGGCTTCACCAGCGGCTCGATGGCACTGATCCGCCTGACCGAAATCAAGGGAGTGAGCTGCCCTTGAACGGCCGGTCCAACCCGTTCCGTGCGAGGCCGGAGTTGATCCGGCCTCGCCTGCGCGTCTTCGCCGCGCTGCTCGCTTCGGTCGTCGCGATCGCCAATGCTGCTGCGGTCGAGGTCGGCGAACGCGCGCCCAACTTCCGCCTGCCGCAGCTCGGCAAGGAAGCGAAGCTCGGTCTCGCCGACGTGCGCGGCAAAGTCGTCTTCGTCGATTTCTGGGCCTCGTGGTGCAGTCCGTGCCGCGAGGCGATGCCGCAGTACGAAAAACTGCAGGCAAGCCTGCCGCATACGGATTTCGCCCTCCTCGCCGTCAACGTCGACGAAACGCGCAGCGACGCGGAGGAATTTCTCGCCGCGCATCCGGTCGGCTATGCGGTCCTGCTCGATCCGGCCGGCGACGTGCCGAAGAGCTACGGCTTGATCGGCATGCCGACCTCATACCTGATCGACCGCCGCGGCGTCGTGCGCTGGCGCGGCCAGGGATTCAAATCCGCCGACCTCGACACGCTGCGGCGCGAGATCGACCGTCTCGTCAAGGAGCCCGCCGATGCGCCTTAGTCCAGTCGCCCGCCTCGTTGGTCTCGTCGCCTTCTGCGCCGCTCTCGGTGCCTGCGCGACGACGCCCGTGCAACCGTGGGAACGCGCTCATCTCGCGCGCTGGGATATGCGCTGGGACCCGGATTCGGTGCAGACCGCAATGAAGCAGCACGCCTACTTCAGCAAGGAGGGATCGAGCGGCGCAATCGGCGCCGCCGGCGGCGGCTGCGGCTGCAATTGACGACAGGATGTCGTCATCCCGGCCAGCACATGGATGTGCGGTGAGCCGGGATCCAGCTTCTAAGAAAACATCGTCCTTCCGCCCAGCACAGCAATCCGCAACGACACGCCCTCCTACTCACCCTCAATACCCATGCCCCGCTCCTCCGCCTCACTGACCGCCCTGCTCACCGCCGCCGCCGCGCTGCTGCCCGCCGCGCCATCGCCGGCCGCCGAAAGCGACGAGTCGAACACGCGCGCGAGCTATCGTTTTTCCGAGTACGACGAAAATGCGCTCAACGGCCCGGTGATCGGCGATCCGCAGCGCTACCGCGTGCTCTCGCAACAGCTCGACGTCGATACGAAACTCGACGGCGGCGCCTGGGGACTCAAGCTCGACGCGACGCACGAGGTGATGAGCGGTTCCTCGCCGTGGTTCGTCGAGCCCGATGCGAAAGGGCGACCAGTGCAGGTACTGAGCGGCGCGACGATCCGCGACCATCGCAGTGCGCTGTCGGTCGCGCTGACCCAAGGCCCCGGCACGAGCGCGAACACGACCTATACCGCCTCCTACTCGGCCGAGCGCGACTATCGCGCCACGGCCGTCGGCGTGGAGCACAGCCAACCGCTCGACGCCGCAACCACGCTCGGCTACGGCGGCAGTTTCTCGCACGATCTACTCCGGCCGACCGACGCCGCCATCTACGGCCGCATCGAACGCGCGACCAAGAACACCGCGTCCGCCTTCGCCAGCCTGGCCTGGGTGCTCGACCGCGACTCGGTGCTGCAGGCCGGCGTGCAGCTCAACCTCGAACGCGGCTTTCTTTCCGATCCGTACAAGCTGTTCGCCTATGGCGATCAAGTGCTGCCCGAGCAGCGCCCCGGCCGCCGTACCGAAGCCGCAGGCCTGTTGCGCTACCGGCATTCGTTCGCGCGCCTCGACGCCGCCCTGCATCTCGACTACCGGTATGCGCAGGACAGTTGGGGCCTGACGTCGCATACGCTGGAAGCCTCGTGGTACCAAAGCCTCGGCAACGGCTGGCGCCTGGTGCCGTCGCTGCGCTGGTACGGGCAATCGCAGGCGCGCTTCTATGCGCCGTTCCTTATCGCCCCCGAAGGGCAGCGCTACTATTCCGGCGACTACCGCCTCGGCACATTCGGCGCATTCTCCACAAGTATCAATGTGCGCAAAGCGATCGGGCGCTGGGAGTTCAGCCTCGGTGCCGAGCACTATCACAGCGCCAAGGGCCTCGCGCTCGGCGGCGGCGGTGCAGCCGTGCCCGCGCTCGTCGACTTTACGCGTGCGTGGGCGGGGCTCGATTACGGGTTCGATTAGGATTATTGGACACGAAAGGACACGGATAGGGCAATTCAAACAGAGCCCCGCTTCTGAGATAAGGCACGGATTAACATGGAAGGATGCGAATCGACAGAGGAGCTCTGTTCCAATTCGCTCTATCCGTGTCCTTCCGTGTTACTCCGTGTCCGCCTTCTCTCCGAGCGCAAGATGCCCCTATTCCGCTACGCGTTTTCGAGCATGGGCAGCCCCTGCGAGATCCAGATCGAGGCAGACGACGAATCCATTGCGCGCGCTGCGGCTTTGAAGGCGCAGGCCGAAGTCGCGCGTCTCGACGAGAAGTACTCGCACTACCGCGACGACAACTGGCTCGCGCGACTCTGTGCGAGCGCAGGCAGCGGCCAGGCGGTCGAACTCGACGAAGAAGCGGCAAACCTGATCGACTTCGCCGCGGCGCTGCATGCGCAGAGCGATGGCCGCTTCGACATCACCGCGGGCGCGCTGACGAAACTGTGGGACTTGCAGAGCGGGCGCGTGCCGACCCGCGCCGATATCGACACAGCACGCGCGCACGTCGGCTGGCATCGCGTGACTTGGCGACGCCCGTTTCTCTCTCTGCCGGTGACAGGCATGCGCATCGACCTCGGCGGCGTGGTGAAGGAATACGCGGCCGACCGTGCCGCGGAAATCTGCCGCAATCACGGCGCGCAGCACGGCATCGTCGATCTTGGCGGCGATCTCGCCGTGATCGGTGCGCATGCCGATGGCAGTGCGTGGCTTGCCGGGATCAAATCACCACGCAATCCGCAGCGCGTGCATGCCAGCGTCGAACTCGCTCATGGCGGCCTCGCCACGAGCGGCGATTACGAGCGCGTCATGATCGTGGACGGCAAGCGTTATTCGCACATCGTCGATCCGACCAGCGGCTATCCGGTCGAAAGTTTCGCCAGCGTCAGCGTGCTCGCCGACTCGTGCCTGGTCGCCGGCGCCGCATCGACCTTGGCCATGCTGTTCGGCGTCGAGCGCGGCGGCCGCTATCTGCGCGAACTCGGCCTGCCCTATCTCACTATCGATGCCGACGGCCGTGCAGGCGGCAGCCGCGCAATCTGAGTCGTTTGCGGCTCAGACCGGATCGCGCAGTTCCGGCGTCGATCTCAGGCGCCAAGCGATGTACGCCGCGCAGATCGCGGCAAGCGCCGACAGGCTCGCGAAACCCGACGTGGTCATGCCGAAATCGCGCAACACCGTGATGATGCCGACGACCGCCACGTCGCCGAAACGCCATACGGCGGTGTCGACGAAGCCCTTGGCCTTGTAGCGGGTCTCGCGGTCGACGCGCGTGTACAAGCTGTCCGTCGCCGGCTTCTCGACACCGTAGGCACCGCCGCGCGTGACGATCATTGCCGCGGCGACGGCCGCAGGCTGGCCGAGGAAAGCCAGGGTGATCAGGGTCAGCGCCTTGACGATCTCGGTACCCGTGAGCGCCGGAACCGGCCCGAACCGTGTCAGCACGGCGCGGGTCACCACGATCTGCAGGACGGCCATCAACACGTTGACCGACAGATCGATGCTCGCGTAGAAATCGGTGCGCGCCGCGCCGTCCTTGTAGTACTGGTGGCCGATGTCGGTTTGCAGGTTATAGAGCACCGTGCCGACGCAGTCGCCGAGCAGCATCAGGATGGCGACGCGGCGCAGGAAAGGCGAGGCGAACACGAGCTTGGCGCCGGCCCAGAATCCGCCGCCGATGACGGCCTCGTTGCGCTGCGTGTCCTGCGCGACCGGATGCCGCCGCGACCAGCCGACCAGGGCGAAGATGCAGCCCACCGCGGCGAGCAGCATGCAGGCGGCAACGCCGAGCAGCGGGCCGATGCCGATCTGATGCACGAGCCACTTGGTCAGCAGCGGACCCGCGATCGCGCCGAGCGCGCCGCCGAACGCGATGATGCCGAACAACCGGTGCGACTGCTCGACGCTGAAGATGTCGGCGATGAAACTCCAGAACACCGCGACGACGAACAGATTGAACACGCTGAGCCAGACGAAGAACACTTGGCCGAGCACGCGCGGATTGAGCTGGCCCTGCGCCTCGAAGGCCGGGATGAACGCAAACAGGCAGCCGATGAAGAACAGATAGACGAAAGGCACGAAGCGCTTGCGTGGAAAGCGCGCGATCAGCCAGCCGTAGACCGGCGTCAGAATCAGGGTGACGACGAAGGTCGTCAGATAGAACTGGAACAACACCTGCGATCCGCTCGCCGCGGCGAGCTGCTCGCGCACGGGCCGCAATACGTAGTACGCGGCGAGTACGAGAAAGAAATAGACGAAGGCGATGATCAGCGCCGGCCATTCATGGCGTTTTACGCCGGTGAATGAAACATGGTCGGCAGCGACTTTGTCGGTCTGTTCGGCCAAGGACAGGTTTTCGCGTGGACGGGCGGCGAAGCGTAGCACGGCTAAATGTCACGCTTCGCGTTTCTCTTCGCCCACAGCGCCTCAAGGCGGAGGCGGGAAAGGCGCTACAATTTGCGCCGGCATTTGTGATCCGCCCTGCCCTTTCCGCCGCCGGCGCTGCGCGTCGTCTTCCTGCGTCGGGAGAAGGGAAGCCTGTGCATTTCCCCGCGTCCGCCGTTCATTGCATCGATGACATTCTCGCTCGCTTCGATTCATATCTATCCGCTCAAGTCGTGCGCGCCGCTGACGCTGCAATCCTCGACGGTGGAAACGCGCGGACTCGCGCGCGACCGCCGTTGGATGGCAGTCGACGCCGACAGCAAGATGCTGACCGGACGCGAGCATGCGCGTCTGACTCTGATCCGCGCGCTGCCGAACGCGGACGGATCGCTGCACCTCGACGCGCCCGGCACCTCCGGCCTGCGCGTGCCCGTACCGGACGCGTACGGCGAGCGCGTTGCCACCTCGGTATGGGACAGTCCCGTCTCGCCGCTGCTCGCCGACGAGACCAGCAACGCCTGGCTGACGACCTTCATCGGCGCACCGACGCGCCTGCTGCACATGGACCGCGAATGCATCCGCGCGGTGGACGCGAAGTACGCCGCGGCGGGCGACGAGGTCAGCCTCGCCGACGGCTTTCCGCTGCTGTTGATTTCGCAGGCCGCGCTTGACCTGCTCAACTCCAAGCTCGCCAAGCCGGTGCCGATACTGCGCTTCCGCCCCAACCTCGTCGTCGCCGGCACCGAACCGCACGCGGAGGACGGCTGGAAGCGCATCCGCGTCGGCGAAGTCGAGTTCGACGTGGTCAAGCCGTGCACGCGCTGCGTGTTCACTACGGTCGACTTCGAGCGCGGCGAACGCGATCCCTCGGGCGAGCCGCTGCGCACCCTGATCGGCTATCGCCGCGGCGAAAAAGGCGTGACCTTCGGGCAGAACCTGATTCCGCGCGGGCTCGGCACGGTGCGCGTCGGCGATGCGGTCGAAGTAGTGACGTGAGACAGCACGTCGTTCCGGCATGGATTGCCGGAACCCAGGCTACACGGATGTCGAATGGGAAAGGGGCATAGAAAAGCAGCCGAGCGTTTACATTCTTTCCGGCGAACGAAATGGCACGCTTTATATCGGTGTGACATCCCACCTGATCACGCGGTCTACCAGCACCGCAGTCTTGCCGTAGTCGATTGATCGTTGGCGCCCATGCAGTCTGGATTCCGGCAATCCCTGCCGGAATGACGAGCAAAAGCATGACTTTCGGCCTACAAGCCCGCTTGCCGGCCTTGTTATTCTGCCCAGCCCATCCCACGGAAGACCGCCATGCGCGTACGTCTCATCGCATGCCTTTTCACCGCGGGCGCCAGCGTCGCCGCGTTCGCCGCCGACCTCGCCATCCCGAAGATCGCCTACAAGGAGCGCACGCTCGCCAACGGCCTGCAGGTGATCGCCGTCGAGGACCACACCAGTCCGACCGTCGCCGTGCAGGTCTGGTATCACGTCGGCTCGAAGGACGATCCGCAGGGTCGCAGCGGCTTCGCCCATTTGTTCGAGCACTTGATGTTCAAGAGCACGAAGAACATGAAGGCCGAGCAGTTCGACCGCCTGACCGAAGACGTCGGCGGCCACAACAACGCCTCGACCGCGGACGACTACACCAATTATTTCGAGGCGGTGCCATCGAACCATCTGCAGCGTCTGCTCTGGGCCGAGGCCGAGCGCATGGCCAACCTCACCGTCGACGAAGCCAACTTCAAATCCGAGCGCGCCGTGGTCGAAGAAGAGCTGCGCCAGCGCGTCCTCGCCCAGCCCTACGGCCGCCTGTTCAACGCGATCGCGAAAGATTCCTACCTCGTGCATCCGTACAAGCGCCCCGGCATCGGCAGCATCGAGGATCTCGAAGCGGCGAAGCTGCAAGACGTGATCGATTTCCACAAGACCTACTATCGCCCCGACTACGCCACGCTGATCGTCGCCGGCGACTTCGATCCGGCCGAACTCGACAAGTGGGTCGATCAGTATTTCGGCGCGCTGCAGAAGCCGGCCGCGCCGATTCCGCGCGTCACCGCGGTCGAGCCGACCTGGGACAAGGATCGCCGCTACGACGAACACGGCCCCAACGTGCCTTTGCCCGCCGTCGTGCTGTCTTGGCTCGCACCGCCCGAGAAGAGCCCCGACACCGCCGCACTCGCCGTCGCCGCGTCGCTGCTCAGCAACGGCGAATCCTCGCGCCTCAATCAGGCGCTCGTGTACCGCGACCAGATCGCGCAGGAAGCCGAGTTCGGCAGCACCAGCGGCGCCGACAACAGTCTGGTCTACGCCTTCGCCGTTCTCGCCAGCGGGCACAAGCCCGAGGAAGCCGAGAAGGCCCTGCTCGCCGTGATCGGCGACACCGCGACTAAGCCGATCGCCGACGCCGAACTCGACAAGGTCAAGACCAAGCTGCTCACCCAGGCGCTGACCCGGCGCCAGACCGCCGAAGGCAAGGCTTTCGCGATCGGCGAGGCGGTGCTGCTCAAGGGCGATGCGGCCGCGGCAAACGAAGACTTGGTCCGCCTCCAGGCCGTGACCGCGGCCGACGTGCAGCGCGTGTTGAAGAAATACGTGCTCGACGCGCACCGCGTCGCCATCGTCTATACGCAGGAGGCGAAGGCGAAAGACGCCGCGCCGAAGAAGCCGGAAGCGAAGGGAGCCAAGTCATGAGCGCCGCGAACATCAAATTTTCGCATTTCTCCAGAAATATACTTTTCGCCATGCTCGCTGCGTGCAGCGTGAGCCTGCACGCGTCCGACGCGCTACCCGATCCCGGCCCCGCGCGCAAAGCGAACATCCCGCCGACGGCCGAGAAGACGCTCGCCAACGGCCTCAAGGTCGTCGTCGCCACGCGCCGCGCGACGCCGCTCGTCACGACGACGCTGTACCTGCGCTCGGGCGCCGAAGTCGATCCGCCGCAACTCGCGGGCCTCGCCGCAATGACCGCCGGCCTGCTCGACAAGGGCACGGCCACGCGCAGCGCGCCGCAGATCGCCGAGGCGGCCGACTCGCTCGGCGGCAGCATCAACACCGGCGCGGGCTGGGACTCGTCTTCGGCCGCGATCACGGTGACCACGCCCAAGCTCGGCGCCGCGCTCGATCTGCTTGCCGACGTGACCCTGCATCCGAAATTCGCCCAGGACGAAATCGACCGCCTGCGCAAACAGTCGCTCGACAATCTGCAGCTCGAACTGTCCGAGCCGCAGGGCCTCGCCGCACTCGTCGCGCGCCGCGCTGTGTACGGCGACGGCGCCTACGCGCATCCGGCCGGCGGCACGGTGTCGGCGCTGCCGCGCATCCGCCGCGACGACATCGTGCGCCTGCACGATACGTACTATCGCCCGGACAACGCCCTGCTCGTGTTCGCCGGCGACATCGATCTCGACCAGGCAGCCCGCCTCGCCGAATCGGCATTCGGCGCCTGGAAGAATCCGGCGACGCCGTTGCCGAACGCGGCGCCGGCCGGCGGCAAATCGAATCTGCCGGCTACCGTCGTCGTCGATCTGCCGGGCACCGGCCAGGCCGCGGTGACGGTCGCGCATGCGGGCATCGCGCGCGAAGCTGCCGACTACTATCCGGGCATCGTCGCCAATGCGGTGCTCGGCGGCGGCTATTCCTCGCGTCTCAATCAGGAAATCCGCATCAAGCGCGGCCTCTCCTACGGCGCCAACTCGTCGCTTGCCACACTGCGCCACGGCGGCGCTTTCGTCGCCAGCGCGCAGACGAAGAATCCGTCGGCGACCGAAGTGGCCGGCCTGATGTTCGGCGAACTCGACCGCCTCGGTGCGAGCGAAGTGCCGGCCGACGAATTCGCCGCGCGCAAGGCGACGCTGTCGGGCAACTACGCCTTCAGCCTCGAAACGACGAGCAGCCTCGCCGGCCGCGTCGCCGGCTTCGCCCTGTACGGTCTGCCGCTGAGCGAACTCGGCGCCTGGCTCGACAAGGTGCAGGCGGTGACGCCAGCGCAGGTGCAGACCTTCGCGCGCACGCACCTCGGCCGCGACGGCGCCTCGCTGATCGTCGCGGGCGACGCCAAGCAGTTCGCCGACGCGCTCGCCAAGGTTTATCCAAAGAGCGCGCGCTTCGAGGCGACGAAGATCGATTTCGACAGCGCGGACTTGAAGGCCGCCGCGACACCGAAGGCCGCATCGAAAAACTGAAGCTCCCATCACTCCGTCATTCCGGCACAAGCCGGGATTTCGCGCCTCTTTGTTTCGCTTGCATAGGCAAAAAAAGCAAAGGCGCCGGAATCCCGGCCGGCGCCGGGATGACCAACAAAAGACCTTTCGCAACACCGGGGAATCCATGAAAGCACTCGCGCTCGCCGTCGCCCTCGCTCTTTCTTCCGCCGTCCACGCGACGGCGGTTTCCAACCCGCCGATTCCCGCGCCCGCGGACGTGGCCTATCCGGGCGTGCTCAAGCTGCACGTCGATGCGACCGATCTCGATCACCGCATCTTCCACGTGCGCGAAGAAATCCCGGCCAAGCCCGGCCCGCTGACCTTGCTCTATCCGCAGTGGCTGCCGGCCGCGCACTCGCCGAGCGGACCGATCGACAAGCTCGCCGGCTTGACCATCAGCGCGAACGGCAAGCCGGTTGCGTGGCAGCGCGACGCGGTGAACATGTACGCCTTCCATCTCGACGTGCCCGAAGGCGCGAGCGCGCTGTCGGTCGAGTTCGATTTTCTTTCCGCCGTCGATACCGGCCAGGGCCGCTACGTGATGACGCCGGACATGCTCAACCTGCAGTGGTACACGGTCGCGCTGTATCCCGCCGGGCACGACGCGAGCCGCGTCGAGATCGCGCCGAGCGTGACCCTGCCGAAAGATTGGAAATTCGGTTCGGCGCTCGACGTCGACGCGGCCGCCGACGCCGACGGCCGCGTCCGTTTCAAGCAGGTCGACTTCAGCACCCTGCTCGATTCGCCGATCTACGCCGGCCGCCACTTCAAGCGCGTCGACCTCGCGCCCGGCGCGAAGGTGCCGGTGCGCCTCAACATCGTCGCCGATGCACCCGAGTATCTCGAAATCAAGCCGGACCAGCTCAAGGCGCACCAGTCGCTGGTGCAGCAGGCGCTGAAGCTGTACGGCTCGCAGCATTACGATCACTACGATTTCCTGCTGTCGCTGTCGAACAAGATGTCCGGCAACGGCACCGAACATCATCGTTCGAGCGAGAACGGCGTCAGTCCGGAATATTTCACCGAGTGGAACCGCCAGGCCGCGCACCGCGACCTGCTGCCGCACGAGTACACGCATTCGTGGAACGGCAAGTTTCGCCGCGACGCCGCGCAGACCGCGCCGAACTTCAACGTGCCGCTCGGCAACGAGCTGCTCTGGGTTTACGAAGGCCAGACGCAGTACTGGGGCTACGTGCTCGCCGCGCGCTCTGGCCTGTGGAACGCCGAACAGGCGCGCGACGCGC
The DNA here is from genome assembly GCF_005503555.1 of Rudaea sp. 3F27F6. Lineage (GTDB taxonomy): Bacteria > Pseudomonadota > Gammaproteobacteria > Xanthomonadales > Rhodanobacteraceae > Rudaea. Next base: position 440,890 of record NZ_SCNG01000003.1, on the reverse strand, counting down.
TCGCGATGGTCGCTGCGAATTACGCCGACAACCGTCCCGGCTTCTCCTGGCGCAACGTGCAGGACACGACCAACGATCCCGTCATCGCCCAGCGCCGCCCGCTGCCGTATCGCAGCTACCAGATGAGCGAGGACTACTACAGCGCCGGCAACCTGATCTGGCTCGCCGCCGACACCAAGCTGCGTGAATTGACGCGCGAGAAGAAATCGCTCGACGATTTCGCCCACGCCTTCTTCGGCGTCGATGACGGCAGTTGGAAGGTGAAGACCTATACCTTCGACGACATCGTCGCGGCGCTCAACGCGATCGCGCCGTACGACTGGGCCAAGTTCCTGCGCGAACGCGTCGACGCCAACGCACCGCCGCTCGACGGACTCGCCGCGGCGGGCTGGAAGCTGGTCTACACCGACAAGCCGAGCGAATACCAGAAGCACGCCGAAAGCCTCGGCAAGATGAGCAACTTCGCCGCGTCGATCGGCCTCATGATCGCCAGCGAAGGCAGCAAGATTTCCGACGTGCGCTGGAACGGCCCGGCGTTCAAGGCCGGCATTTCACCGGGGGGCACCCTCGTCGCGGTCAACGGGCGCGAGTACAAGTCCGAGCGTCTCGTCGAGGCGCTCAACGACGCCAAGACCAACCACGCGCCGATCGAACTGCTGGTGAAGAACGGCGAGCTGTACAAGACCTTCCGCGTCGACTACCGCGACGGCGCGAAGTATCCGCACCTCGAACGCATCCCGGGCACGGTCGACCGGCTCGGCGCGATCTTTGCGCCGAAGTGATGCAAACGCACGGACAGAGTCGCAAACTCTGTCCGCGCATCTGTCGAGGTGGCCTTTATGATCCAGACCAAGTCTGATCGATCCGAGCTGATCGCCGCCGCACGCGCGGTGGTCGGCGAGTTCAAGCTGCGCGAGGAGGGTCTGGCCGCGGGCGGCGTCGGCGCCGCCATTCGCACCTCGCAGGGCAATATCTATACCGGCATCTGCCTCGATCTCTCCTGCGGGCTCGGATTCTGCGCCGAGGTCGCCGCGGTCGCGAAGATGCTCGAACAGCGCGAAACACGCATCGAAGCGGTCGTCGCGGTCGGCGGCGAAACGATCATGCCGCCGTGCGGGCGCTGCCGCGAAACGATCGCCCAGGTCGATGCGCACAATCTCGATTGCAAGGTGATCCTCGCCCCGGATCGCGAGGTCACTCTGCGCGAACTGCTGCCCGAGTATTGGCTCGCGTAGGCGCTCACGCGACGGCCACTTGGGCTATGCTCGGGATGCGTCAATCTGTCTTCAATTCGGCGCTTGGGATTCGCTGCACCCGTCTCAACGTCGACTAGTCCCACGAACACGGATCATTCGCCGAGACCTCAGCATGAATATCGCAGGCAGCAGTCTTCTTCCCGCCATCGCCGTCGGACTCGGCGCAACCCTGCTCATGGACTTGTGGGCCGTGTTCCTGCGCCGCGCCTTCCATACCGCGTCGCTCAATTTCTGTCTGGTCGGACGCTGGCTGCGCTATATGCCCGAGGGCGTATTCACCCACGCCAGCATCGCCAAGACGCCGGCCAAATCGGCCGAGTGCATGATCGGCTGGATCGCGCACTATGCGCTCGGCGTCGTCTTCGCGCTCGCTCTCGTGCTCGTCGTATCGCCGGCCTGGCTGCGCGAGCCGACCCTGCTGCCCGCGCTGATTTTCGGCGTGGTCACGGTCGCGATTCCGTTCTTCATCATGCAGCCGTCGTTCGGCCTCGGCGTCGCCGCGGCGAAGACGCCCAATCCGACCGTGGCGCGACTGCGCAGCCTGATGAACCATGCCGTGTTCGGTCTCGGCCTGTATATTTCGGCCTGGGCCCTGAGTTTCCTGCTCAATACCTCCGCCTGATCCTTTGACCGAGTATTGCCATGAACGCCAAAGCTCCGCTGTCTGAATACCTCGTCATCTCGCGCGGCCACTGGGACGCCTCCGCGTCGAAGGAAGACATCCAGCGCGCGATCGACGAGTTCTACGTCTGGCACGAGCAACTCGTCGCCGAGGGCAAGATGCGCCGCGGCTCGCGGCTCATGAAGGAAGGCAAGCTCGTCTCGCGCCGCGGCGCAGTCGATGGCCCGTATTCCGAAGCGAAGGAAGTGGTCGGCGGTTACTGGTTCGTCAGCGCGCACAGCCTGGAGGAGGCGGCACAACTGCTCGCGCAGAATCCCTGCCTCGCTTACGGCCTCGCCAACGAAGTGCGCCAGCTCGATCCGGAGCAGTGCGACGCGTTCGCGATCACCGCGGAAACTCCCGCCGCCGGCTAGCCGCGATGGCGCAGATCGCCGCCCCGCAGATCGATCTTGCCGTCGCCGCGGATGCCGAGGCGATCGCCCTGCTCTCGCGCGACGAGATCGAAAACGGCCTGCGCTGGGCGTGGACGCCGGCGCGCGTGCGCCGCTGCATCGCCGACGTGTGCAGCAACGTGATCGTCGCGCGCGACAGCGGGCGCATCGTCGGTTTCGCATTGATGAGCTACGCCGACGAACACGCGCATCTGCTGCTGTTCGCGGTCGCGCCGGACCGCCGCCGCCGCGGCATCGCCACGGCGCTGTGGAATTGGCTGGAGACGACGCTGCGCACCGCCGGCATCGCCGACGCGCAGGTCGAGCTGCGTGCGTCCAACGCGGCCGCGCGCGCGTTCTACGAGCGCGTCGGTTTCGAGCAGGTCGCCGCGACGCCGCACTACTACCAGGGTGCCGAAACCGCACTGCACATGGTCAAGGAACTCGCCGCACCGGCGCCATGACCGACCCGAGCCAAGTTCTGCAACGGCTTTGGTGCAATTGTTCTAGAACCGCATCCTATGCTCGCGTAGCTTTGCCCCCGAGTCTGCAAGGAGGAAATGCGTGAGCTACGACACCATCATCGTCGGCGCCGGCTCGGCCGGCTGCGTCCTCGCCAACCGCCTGAGCGAGAACCCGAACCGCCGCATACTCCTGCTCGAAGCCGGACCGCCCGACTGGAACCCCTTCATCCACATGCCGGCCGGCATCGCCAAGCTGATCGGCCGCAAAGGCATCAACTGGAACTACACGACCGAGCCGGAACCCACACTCGGCAACCGCCGCCTGTGGTGGCCGCGCGGGCGCGTGCTCGGCGGGTCCAGTTCGATCAATGCGATGTGCTACATCCGCGGTGTCGCGAGCGACTACGACGCCTGGGCGCAAGCCGCCGGCAACGAACGCTGGGCCTGGCGCAACGCGCTGCCGGTGTTCAAGCGCTCGGAGAACAACGTGCGCGGTGCGAACGAATGGCACGGCACGGGCGGCGCGCTCAGTGTGTCGGATCTGCTCTACCACAACGAACTTTCGCAGGCCTTCATCGACGCCGCCGTCGCCGCGGGCCACGCGCGCAACGACGATTTCAACGCCGCCGAACAAGCCGGTTTCGGCTATTACCAGGTCACGCAGAAAAACGGCGTGCGCGCCTCGACCGCCGCGGCCTTTCTCAAGCCCGCGCGCGCACGCCCGAACCTGGCCGTGCTCACGCGTGCGGCAACCGAACGCGTGCTGCTCTCGGGCGCGCGCGCGGTCGGTGTCGATTACCGCCACCACGGCCGCCTGACCCGCGCCGAAGGCGGCGAAGTGATCCTCTGCGGCGGCGCGATCAATTCGCCGCAATTGCTGATGCTGTCCGGCATCGGCCCGGCTGATCATCTGCGCGATCACGGCATCGCGGTCGCGCACGACCTCGCCGGCGTCGGCGGCAACCTGCAGGATCATCTCGACGTGTGCACCCTGCAGCACAGCACGCGCCCGATCACCTACGACAAACTCAGCGACGCGGCGGTGGCCTGGCAATACCTGACCCGGCGCAAGGGCCCGGGCACCTCGAACATCGCCGAGGCCGGCGGCTTCGTGCGCACGCGCCTCGCAACCGACGCGAACTGCGACGTGCAATTCCACTTCGTGCCGGCGATGCTCGACGATCACGGCCGCAACCGTCTGCCCGGCCACGGCTATACCGTGCACGCCTGCTTCCTGCGCCCGCGCAGCCGCGGCACGATCCGCCTGCACTCGGCGAACCCGGGCGTGCCCGCGGCGATCCGGCCAAATTATCTTTCCGACGCCGACGGCTTCGACCTCGCGGTGATGATCGAAGCGGCGAAGATCTCGCGCGACATCTTCGCCGCCGCGCCGTTCGACGCCTACCGCGGCAGTGAAATCTTTCCGGGCGCCGCGGCCGTCAGCGACGCCGACCTCGAAGCCTTCGTGCGCAGCAAGGCCGAGACGATCTATCACCCGGTCGGCACCTGCCGCATGGGCAGCGGCGAGGATGCCGTGGTCGACGCCGAGTTGCGCGTGCGCGGCATCGAAGCGTTGCGCGTGGTCGACGCTTCGGTCATGCCGAACCTGATCGGCGGCAACACCAATGCACCGACGATCATGATCGCGGAACAGGCCGCGGACCTGATCAAGTCCGCGTAGCGCGCGCGCCATCGCGCCGCGTGCGCGCTTAGGTCTCGATCGTCACGTTCGGCTGCGTGTTCGGATAAATTTGTTCGATCTCCGGCGGCGGCTTGCCTGCCTGCGGACTCGGCAGACCGTAGCCGTTGACCGGCTGGCTGCGGTTGACCCAAAGCGCGTAGTACAAGTGGTCTGCACGCGGATCGGCCGTGTTCGGATGCAGCAGTATCGTCAGGCCGAGACTGTTGAGCTGCAGCCAAGGCACGACGATCGGCAGCAAGTCGTTGGCAAAGCCGAAATAGAACGACGGCGTGACGTGCGGGCCGCGCGGCTCCAGATTCCAGTCGCCGAGTTCGACGTGGAAGCGCTCGGCCGACCATTTGCGCAGCAGCGCGGCCTTCTCGTAGCTGTCCTCGTCGAAATAGATGTGCGCGTGATAGCTCTTGATGTCGGTGTAGGCGCGCGGCTTGGTCGGCAGCGTCTTCTCGCCGGGCCGCACGCTCGGCGGGCGCGGCGTCGCCTGCTTGTAGGTCTCGTAGCCCCACGGACTCTTGCCTGCCTCGTGATGCGGCGGCTTCACGGCCGCGGTCGTCGCAGCCGTAGCGGTCTGGTTCGTGCCGCGCGCCGCAGCGGACAGTCCCGCCGCGGCGAACCCCGCGGCGACCAGGCCGGTGTTGACCAGCAATTTGCGCCGCGACGGCGCGAGCAGTTCCGCCCAGTGCCGGTCGACGGCGGCGGCATCGGTATCGTCGTTTTCAGGTTTCATCGGGTACTCCGGTTGCAATCGAAAAAGCGGAGCGTCCCTGCTCCATCCACGCCCCAATCGGGGTCAGAACGAATAAGAAACGCGGCCGTAGTAGTAGCCGCCGCCGAGCCCGATCGGGCCGCTGTTGTCCCAGGCGCCGACGTATTGCGCCTTCGACGTCGCCGAGCGCGCGTAGTCGGGCACGCGCGCCGCGTCGCGGTCGAACAGATTGTTCGCGCCGAGCGCGACGCTGATACCGTTGCCGAAATCGCGCGCGAGCGAGAGATCGGCGACGAAGGCGCTCGGCTGGTAGTAATCGACGTTGCCCGCGCCGAGGCGGCGCAGGCGGCCGTACCAGGTGCCGCGCAGATCGGCGCTCCAGCCGTCGAGATCCCAGTGCACGCCGCCGATCACCTTCTGCCGCGGCGCGCGGTAGATCAGGTCATAGATCGCCGACTTGTTGAGCAGGGTGATGTTCGGCAGACCCTGCAGCGCGGCCGGAATCGGCGCGACGCTGGTCAGACTCGTCGTGTTGAAGTTCGCTGCGAGGGTCCAGCGGAAGCGGCCGATATCCTGCGTCTTCGTCGTCGCTTCGAGCGTCACGTCGACGCCGCGCGTGCGCGTGTCACCGGCGTTGACGAAGTAGTTGACGAAATACGCAGGGCCATTCGGCACCACGCCGGCCTTGGTCAGCAGCGCATTGATCGATGCAAGCTGGGCCGCGGTCAACTGCGTGCCGCTCGCATCGATCGGATACGCGCCGCGCGTGTCGAAGCCGATCGACGACGAAGCGCCGAGACGATTGTCCACGTCGATCTGATACGCATCGACCGCCGCGTGCAGCCACGGCAGCGGATCGGCGGTGAAGCCGAGCGAGTAGTTGCGCGATTTCTCCGGCTGCAGCGGCGAGGCGCCGAGCGCGCGCGCGGGCGCCGAAGTCGGCGGCGCGAAGCGGCGCGTCACGCCGAACATGTCGAGCGTATTCGAGTACGACTGGGTGGCGAGCGCCGGCGCGTGGAAACCGTTGCTGATCGTCGCGCGCACGGCGAACGCGTCGCCGAGTTCGTAGCGCGTAGTCAGTCGTCCGGTCGAGACCGAGCCGAAATCCGAGTGGTCTTCGTAGCGCGCGGCGACGTCGACGAACCAGTGCGGCAGCAGATTGGTCGAGGCGCCTGCGTAGACCGCGCGCGAATTGCGCGTGGTATCGACCGTGTCCACGGGCAGGATGCCGACGAGCGAGGACGCGCCCGTACCGATCCACGATGACACCGAGCCGGCCTTCGACTGGTAGTGCTCGTGCTGGAACTCGCCACCGACGGCGAGATCGACCGGCGCGGCGAACCAGCCGGTGTCGAATGAGCGCTTGAGATCGAGATTGGCGAGTTCCTGGCCGTAGATCAGCGCGCCGTCGTAGAAATTCAGCGGCCCGCCCGGATAGTTCAGCGAATAGTTCGCCGACTTCTGCGTGTAGATGTCGAGGCGGTCGCGGCCCGCGGTGACGCTCGCGTCCCATTGCCAGCCCGCGACTTCGCCCTTGATGCCGCCGGTCGCCGAGTAGTCTTCCTCGTTCGTCGCCTCTTCAGGCGTGAAACCGTTCGGGTAGATCGAGAGCAGGCCCGGGTTGTTGGCGAAGATCGCCGCGGGCAGGCGGAAGTTCTGCGGCGAGCGCGCATCGCGGTGCGCGTAGGTAACGAAACCGTAAGCGGACAGCGTGTCGTTGAAACCGTAGCCCGCGTTCGCCGAAAACGCCGTCGTCGTGTACGGCGGGATGCCGCTGTTGCGCCACGGATTCGGATCGCGCGTCGCCTCTTTCGGATTCGGCTGTGCCCCCGCGGGCAGCGAATTGTTCGGGCCGAGCTTGACCGGATTGCCGTTCGCGTCGATCGCCGGATAGGAAAGATAGTTCGGCTGCAGGGCGAAGTTGCGCACCGCGAGCGACTGATGGGTCTGGTCGAGCGCGAGATCGACGAAGCCCGAGGCGCCGAGCGGCACGGCGAGATGGCCGCGGAAGGTGCCGGTGCCGCCGTCGCCTTTGTACGTCTTGCCGGTTTCGGCCGAGATCTGGCCGCCCGAGTTGTCGGACTTCAGGATCACGTTGATCACGCCGGCGATCGCGTCCGAGCCGTAGATCGCCGAGGCGCCGTCGCGCAGCACTTCGACGCGGTCGATCGCGGCGACCGGAATCAGGGCGAGATCGACCCAGACCGAACCGGGGAAGCCGTCGCCGCTGACCACCGCCGTGGTGTGGCGGCGCTTGCCGTTGACGAGCACGAGAGTGTACGAGGGATCGAGGCTGCGCAGTTGCGCGCCGCGCACGATGCTGGCGAGATCGGGATTGGTCGCGCCCGGCAGGTTGAACGACGGCAACAGGGTGCGCAGCGCTTCGAGCAGGTTGGTCTTGCCGGTGTCCTTGAGATCGCCGGCGGCGAGCACGTCGATCGGCGCCGCGCTCTGGCGCACGGTGCGCCCGGCCGTGCGCGTGCCGGTCACGACAACCGTGTCGAGGGTGGATTCCGAGCGTGCCGGATCGGCGTCGACGTCGACCGGCGCATCGGCGGCCTCGGCGCGTGCGGCGAGCGCCGCGGCGGCGGCGAGAAACGGGATGGACTTTTTGAGCAGGGATTTTCGGTGGGGAACAGGTTTCGTATGAACGGGACGAGCGGCAGACATCGAGTTTTCCTGGAGAGAGATCGTCGCCGCAGAACGATGCCGCGGCGCATGAACTCATGCTGCCATCTGCCAGAATGGACGCATAGACGTCTAAATAGATTTGGTCATTTCGATTGCTTATGTCGATAGCGGGCGGCGCACTGTCTTATCACGTGCGGCTATTTGTGCCGCCGGATGCAACACGTTCGACGTGGGCTTTGAAGTGGATTCGACGCCGCTGCACGTCGTTCTCTCGCCTCAATGGGAAGGCATGGATTTATCGCACGCCTCACTGACGGTGACCTCGCATCGCGCGCCGCTCTAGCTCCCCTTCTTCCACCGGGAGAAGGTGCCCGCAGGGCGGATGAGGGCAAGGCCTCACACTCCCGGGAACGTCACGAGACTGGCAACGCTTTCCCCTCATCCGGCGCTGCCGCGCCACCTTCTCCCGACGGGAGAAGGGAAAGCACGGTCAGCCGGGACTCTGCAGTACTGCCGAAACCCCGCTAACTGTCGCTACGATCGCGCCCAGCAGCGCTTGGTCTTCGCACGCGACTCCAGCCTCCCTTCTCCCACCGGGAGAAGGTGCCCGCAGGGCGGATGAGGGCAAGGCCTCACACATTCGGAAACGCCGCGAGCGCAGCGGGGCTTTTCCCTCATCCGGCGCTGCCGCGCCACCTTCTCCCGACGGGAGAAGGGAAAGCACGGTCAGCCGGGACTCTGCTCCTGCCGAAATCCCGCTAACCGTCGCTACGATCGCGCCCAGCAGCGCTTGGTCTTCGCACGCGGCTCCAGCCTCCCTTCTCCCACCGGGAGAAGGTGCCCGCAGGGCGGATGAGGGCAAGGCCTCACACTTTCGGGAATGCCGTGAGCGCAGCGAGGCTTTTCCCTAATCCGGAGCTGCCGCACCCCCTTCTCCCGATGAGAGAAGGGAAAGCACGGTCAACCGGGACTCTGCAGTCCTGCCGAAATCCCGCCAATCGTCGCTACGATCGTGCCCAGCAGCGCTTCGTCTTCTCGCGCGCCCCTAGCCTCCCTTCTCCCACCGGGAGAAGGTGCCCGCAGGGCGGATGAGGGCAAGCCCTCGCACTTTCGGGAACGCCGCGAGCGCAGTAAGGCTTTTCCCTCATCCGGCGCTGCCGCGCCACCTTCTCCCGATGGGAGAAGGGGAAGCACGGTCAGCCGGTATTCTGCATTCCCGCCGAAATCCCATTGACCGTCGCCACGAGCGCGCTCAGCAGCGCTTCGTCTTCGCGGCCGGCCGCGCGCCAGCGCGAAACGAGATCGACCTGCATCAGGTTCATCGGGTCGAGATAGGGATTGCGCAGGCGGATCGACAAAGCCAGACGCGGGTCTTCGGCGAGCACACGGTCGGTGCCCTTGAGGCGCAGGATCCACGCCTCGGCGCGAGCGAACTCGGCTTCGATCTGGGTGAAGAATTTCTCATGCAGAGGGCCGGCGAGACGCGAGAACGCCGCGGCGATTTCGAGATCGGACTTCGCCATCACCATTTCGACGTCGTCGAGCATGGTGCGGAAGAACGGCCAGCCCTGCGCCATCTCGCGCAGCACGTCTTCGCCGACGTCGGCCGCAGCGCGTTCGAGTGCCGTGCCGACGCCGTACCAGCCGGTCAGGCCGCAGCGGTTCTGCGTCCAGGCGAACACCCACGGGATCGCACGCAGGTTGTCGATCGAGCCCGAGCCTCGGCGCGACGGCCGCGAGCCGAGGGTCATGCGCTCGATCACGTCGATCGGTGTCGCCGCGCGGAAATAATCCATGAAGCCTTCGGCGCTGATCAGCGCGCGATACGCGGCCGCGCCGTGATTCGCGGCGACGTCGACCGCCTCGCGCCACGCCGCTTCGCGCGGCTCGGGCGGACGCGGACGCAGGCTTGCCCAGAGCACGGCGCCGACGGTCTGTTCGAGATTGCGCAGCGCGAGCGCGCGGATGCCGAACTTGCGATGGATCACCTCGCCCTGCTCGGTCACGCGCAGGCGCCCGGCGATCGAGCCGCGCGGCGAGGCGATCACCGCGCGCGTGGTCTTGCCGCCGCCGCGGCTGACCGAGCCGCCGCGGCCATGGAAGAAGGCGATCTGCACACCGGCGCCGTGGGCGATTTTCAACAACTCGACCTGCGCATTCTGCAGCGCCCAGCGCGAAGCGACGATGCCGCCGTCCTTCGACGAATCCGAATAGCCGAGCATCACGGTCTGGCGGTCGTCGCGCGCAGCGAGGTGGGCGCGATAGACCGGATCGGCGAACAGCGCTGACAACGTCGCCGGCGCGTGGCGGAGATCGTCGACCGTCTCGAACAGCGGCGCGATGTCGAGCGGCACGTGGTCGTGCTCGTCGACGAACTGCGCACGCCGCGCGAGCGCGAGCACGGCGAGCACGTCGGCCGCGCTACGCGCCATGCTGATGATGTAGAGGCCGATCGCGCCGGTGCCGTAGGCGTCGCGCGCGTAGGCGAGCTGATCGAACACCGCATCGAGCATCTCGCCCTTGTCGTCGGCCGGCTCGGGCAGCTCGGCATCGCCGCGCGCATAGGCTTCGAGTTTCTCAGCCTGCGCCGCGGCGTCGCGCGTTTCCCATTCTTCATCGGCGAGCGCGACGGCGAGCGCCGCCGCATGCACACGCGAGTCCTGGCGCACGTCGAGCCGGGCGAGATGAAAACCGAACGTGCGCATGCGCCAGAGCAGGCGGCGCACGGAAAACCAGCCCGCGTTGCGGCCCTTGTTCGCGCGCAGGCTGTCGGCGATCAACTGGATGTCGGCGTGCAGTTCCGCGGCCGAGCCGTAGGTCGCCTCTTTTTCGTCGACCGTCGCCTGCAGGCGCGCGCGCACGAAGGCGAGCAGCACGCGGTACGGCATATCGGCGTAGCGTGGATTGAGCGTGGCGGCGACCTGCGGCAGCTGCGCGCGATAGTGATCATTGCGCGCGAGCACGGCTTTGTCGACCGTGGTGTGGCCCAAGGTCTGGCTCAGCTCGCGCGACAGTTCGACGATCTCGGCGTCGTAGCGACGCAGGGCCAGCGCGCGCTGCGCGCGCAAGGTCGCCGCGATCGTCTCGGCGTTGACGTTCGGGTTGCCGTCCATATCGCCGCCGACCCACGAACCGAAACGCAGCATCGTCGGCAAAGGCAGGGTTTCACCGTAAACCTCGGCGAGAGCCTGCTCGAACACTTCGTAGAACACCGGCACGATGCGGTAGATCGGCCCGCCGAGATAGAAGCCGACGTGCTCGAACTCGTCCTGCACGCGCGGTCTCGCGCGCGCCGCATCGGCGGTCTGCCAGCCCGCGGTCAGCGCGGTGCGCAGACGCGCGAGATCGACTTCGCGTTCGTGCGGCGTGCGCTGCGCGTCGAGATCGGCGATCAGACAACGGAAGATCACCTGCTCCTTTTCAAGCAGGGTGCGGCGCACCGCTTCGGTCGGATGCGCGGTGAACACCGGCTCGATATCGAGCTTGGCCAGCCACGCGGTAATTTCTTCGAGGCCGACGCCGGCCTCCTTCAGACGCTGCAGCACGTCCTTCAAACTGTCCGGCTGCGCGGTCGCGCTGGCACGTTCGTAGTCACGGCGGCGGCGGATGCGGTGCACGCGCTCGGCGATATTGACGACCTGGAAATAAGTCGCGAACGCGCGCGTCAACTGCTCGGCAAGCTGCGGCGCGAGCCCCGACACTTCCGAAGCCAGCGCCTCGGGCGAATCGCCCGCGCTGCGCAGGCGGATCGCGGTCGTGCGCAGCGCCTCGACCTTGGCGAAGAACGCATGCCCGAGCTGCTCGGCGAGCATGTCGCCGACCATCGCGCCGAGCCGGCGCACGTCTTCGCGCAAGGGGCCGTCGGTCGGCAGGAAGTCGATTTCACGGCGTTTGTTTACGGCCACCGGTAAGCATCCGTTGATGAGGAAGGCGAATCGCCACTGTGCCATCTCTTGTGCGTCGCAACAAGTTCGGCAACGACTCTATTGCCCTATGCGCTTTCGTAGCGAGTGTTGAGCGGGCGCCAAGAAAGCTGCAATGCTATGTCTGGGTCGCAAATCAAAAAGGTTTACGGAGTCATGTCGCCATTACTGCTGCGCGTTGTCGCGTTCGTCCTGACTCTTTTCCTGCCCGGCCTCGCCGCCGCCTGGGATTCGAATTTCATCGTTGCGGACACGCAACCATCGGATTTTTCTCCCGGCAGAACCAGCCAGTCCGATGCGACCGGCTTTTGGGCACTTGGCACAGCCGACCACACGCCGGCATTGGTTCGGTATGACAACGATGGAAATGCCCGAATTGTGCGCTATCCGCATCCCGAGCTGGAATACGACTACTCCGCATCCGTGCAGGCCTTCGCCCTTATCGCCTATCCCGACGGCGGCGCGGTCAGCATTGAATACGTCAGCTCGTTTTCAAGCAGCGGTTGCTACACGCGTCGCTATCTTGCCAATGGCGCGCTGCTTTGGTCGACGCAGGCCGGCGGGTCATATTTGGGGGCAGATACTCCCTGTGTAAATCGGGTTCGTATCGAAGGAGACGGCAGCCTCTCGATTTACGGTGGCGACCGCCTATCGTCCGACGGTGCGTTTCTGTCGCCGATGCCCGCAACCGGGGACAATCTGGTGACGGAAAACCGCATCGCCGAGCCAAATTCGAGCGCTACTTTCGTCATCGGCCAAGTGGGGCTCTTCGACCTGACCTACCCGCCGTTTCACTCTACGGCAACAGTCGAAAAAATCGCTTTCGACGGCAAAGTACTGTGGCGCGCGCAAGCTCCAAGCGCAGACGATCAAACCGTGCTTTACAGCGCTTGCGTCGGAACCGACGGCAATCTGTATGCCTACGGTTTACAGGGCGCGGGCGACGGAACCCATCTCAAACTGTACGGCATGAGCCTGACTCCGAACGGCAACGTGCGTTGGTCGCACAGTTTTGACGTAATCGGATCGCCGTTGTCCGACATGATCGACACCGCCGCCCTGCCCGACGGCAGTGCCGCCGTGGTCTACTACCATCAGACGGCACCGAGCGGCACTGCCCAAGATTCCTCCGCGACGCTTGCCAAAATTTCCGCAGCCGGCGTGATGCTCTGGCAAAAATCCTCAGGACTTCCGCCAACGGACAGCGATCACTATTACAACTCGACAGCACTGCGCACGAGCGCCATTGGCGACTTTCTCGTCGGTGTTCAATATATAAATCGGCACACCGGCGCCTGGGACGTGGCGCAAACGCGTTTCGACGGCAACGGCAATTCTCTCTACTCCAGCAAGACTATCGGCTCGGGAAACTCCCTGATCCCTTTCGATACGGCGATTCTCCCGGACAGCAGCAGTCTGACCACGATCCCCGGACAGTTCGCTCGCATGGACCGCAAAGGAAACTCGCTTCCCTCTCCGCAAACGACATCGATCGTTCCGACCGTGAATTATGGCTCGCAGGGATTGGTGGCAGCCGATGGGAGCATCTATCTGAGAACGACGAACCCGGTAACGAATCTGTCTTCGATTAAGGCTTACTCGAAAACGGGCGAGTTGTTGTGGTCCACGCAACCAACATCGATGCCCGACTACCCTTCAATGGATGTGGGCAAAACCAATATCTGCGTCGTCGGAATTTTGGCTACCGCTGAGACCGTGCAGTGCTACGCACGCCACACGGGAGTTGAGATTGCATCCGCAGTACTGACCGCCTCTAATCCGCAAACGAATCAGACCGGCGATGAGCAAATAAAAATATTGCAGGACGATAAATTGCTCGTGATCTATGGCGTCGAGAACGGCGTGCGCCATGCGCTGATCGACACCGCAGGCCATGTATTGCACGATGTGCCGATACTGCCGTCCAGCGAGACGTGGAGAGGCTTCTCGATCGATTCCAACGGCAATGCTCTAACGCAGGTTTCCTCGTCCGCCTTAGTCAAGTTTGCAGTCGATGGGACGCAAATCTATTCGACCACTTTGGACATAACTGCCTATTCCGCTCGGCTAATGGATGACGGCAGCGCATTGCTAATTCAACTTATTGGACCGGCTTCGGTAGCACGCCTCGACACTAGTGGCAAGTTGCAATGGAAAGCCTCCCTTCCTTTGTCTTTCAATTCGTACCCGCCGCTCTCTAGAATCTCGGCCACTCCGATCCGGACGATCGATGGATTTGTTTATTTCTATCTTTACGATATCACCGCCTATGTAGAGGGAACCAATTTAAAAAAAGGCTACATCGTGAAGCTGTCGCTAAACGACGGCAGCATGGCCTGGAATGTGTACGCACCGTATCCGCGCATATCGGATTACACCGCAACGCCGAAGCTGTTGGTCGATTCATCGACCCAACGAGCGTTGTTGCTGACCAGCTATGCAAACAAGATTGAATTGCGGCTGCTCAACACAGCGGATGGCAGCGATCTGGGATTGCGTAATGAAGGCAGCGGGGTGGACGCTTTCACGCTGATCCAAGCCTCCCTGTCCGACAGCGGTGCGCTGATGATCGCCAGCTACACGACAGACACGGCCGCGGGTACGGCCTTGCAGGTCAATACGCTCTCACACCCATTCGATATCCCACCGCCGATCCGCGTCGACCAGCCCGGCATCGCCGGCGCGTGGTACTCGCCCTATTCCACCGGCCAGGGTTTTATCGTCGACTATATCGCCGGCAACACGACCGTCTTCATGCCGTGGTTCACCTTCACTCGGACTCAGGCGAACGGTCCTTCGGGGAACGTGTGGTACACGCTGCAGGGACAGCCCGGCGCCGGCGCCAAGTCGGTCGATTTGAATATCTACGTCGCCGATTCGCCCGGCACGTTCAACTCCGGCAAGAACGGAGCGAAGCAGGTCGGAACGGCGACGCTGAACTTTGCCGACTGCGGCCACGGCAGCCTGCACTATCAATTCGACGCGGGCACCAATGGCGGCTTGGCCGGCACGATCACATTGACCCGGCTGACGCCACAGGCTTCAGCGTGCCAGCTTGCGGACGGCTCGACGCAGGCGGTGTCCGTCAATCCTCCCGCACAGGGCTTCGACGCGCGGCAAAGCGGATCGTGGTACGACACGAACACGTCCGGGCAGGGTATGGAACTGACTGTGGTTCCGGCCGGCAACGGCGCCGGCGGCCTACTGTTCGGCGCGTGGTTCACCTACGACCCTGCCGGCGCCGGCAACGATCCGTTGAACCAGCAGTGGTTCTCGCTGCAGGGCGATCTCGCGAACGCGCAAGGCGGCAAGGTCACCGTACCGATCCTGCAGGCGCTCGGCGGCACGCTCGACGGTTTGCCAACGCGCAATTCGAGCCAGGTCGGCACCGCAACGCTGACGTTCGCCGGCTGCGATCGCGTCCAGGTGGACTATCAATTCGCCGATACGAACGTCGCGCACGCCTATGCGGGCCTGAGCGGCAGCCTGCACCTGACCAAGCTCGGCGGCTGCGCGACGCTCTGATCGCGCCCGCTCAGTCCTCGCCGGGCTGCGGCTGGTCGCGCGTCAGAATTTTCGCCGCGATCGAATCGGCCGCGAGTTTGCCGGCATTGATCGAGATCGTCGTTTCCGCGGTCGGCCCATTCACAGCGCGCGACTTCAGATCGATGCTGCCCGCGGTGCCGAGTTGGACGAGGTGGATGTCGGGATACGACAACGGCTTGCCCGCGGCGAGCACCGTCGGAGATTTCTGCGGCAAGACGATCCACGCGCTGCCGGCCGAGCCCTCGGCGAGGCGACCCACGCCGTCGGCGCCGATCAGCAGTGCGGTTTTCTCGTCGACGCCGATGCCGAAGATCTTGCCCGCGTTCGCCGGCGCCTTCGCCGAGGGCGGGTTGAGCCGCGCGAGGAAGGTGATCAGGCGGCCGAGGCGATGGCGCTGCGAGAAGTGCGTATCGGTGATGACGTCGTCGAGATGGCGATAGTGGAGGAAATCGCTTTCCAAAGTCACTGCCGCGTCGAACGGATTGGCAAGCGCGACCTTCGACTCCAGGCTGCCGCCGTCGAGCGCGCCGTAGCTGTAATGGCCGAGGATGGCGAGGCCCGCGCTCGAACCGCCGATCGGGCGGTTCGCCGCGACGTGCGCGTTGAGCGCCTCCTGCACTGGCGTGCCTTTCCAGTACTTGATGTAGTTCGACTGGTCGCCGCCGGCGAGGAAGATGCCATCGGCGTTCTTGAGCGCCGCGATCACGCGCGGATCGCTCGACGCCGTGCGGTTGTGGAACACGATGGTCTCGGCCGAGACGACCGGCCCCCATTCCTTGCTGAACGACACGCCGTAATTGCCGTCGTCGGGGTCATAGCTGTCGTCGCTGACCGCGCGCAGGATGACGATGTGGCCGCCGCCCGCGTGCGTAGCGATGAAGCGATAGGCCGCATCGAGTTTGCCGCCGCCGCCCATCAGGGCGAGGCCGAACTGCGTATGCGCGGCGCGCGGCTTGGCCGGATCGCCGCTGACGAAGTAGTCGAAGTTCTTGTCGCGATAATTCTTCGCCGAGGCGGCGCCGTCGGCGGCGTGCGCGAGCGCGGCGCAAGCGATCAGGGCGAAGAAGGCGGCGGCGGTACGGATGCGCATGCGGTGGACGTCCTCGTTGGCTGCAATTCTTGCCATGACGAAGCCGGCGGCGGATTTTGAAATGTGCCGCCGCAATGCGGTCGCGTTTCAATCCGATGGCGCATAATCGTCTAGTCAACGACTAGGCACGGCAGACGGTGCGTTTTTGAGCCAGGCAGAATTCCAACGCGAACCCGCTTTCGGGCGGCCCGACGGCGACGGCGCGGCGCATGCCACGCAGGTCGCCGGGCTGTTCCGCGAGCACAACCGGGCGCTGATCGCGTTTCTGTCGAGCCGGCTCGATTCGATCGCCGAGGCGCAGGAGGTCGCGCAGGAAGCCTATGTGCGCCTGCTCCGCCTCGAACACCCGGAGCAGGTCGGCTTTCTGCGCGCCTATCTGTTCCGCATCGCCTCGAACCTCGCCGTCGATCGCCTGCGCCAGCGCAACGTGCGCGCCGAAGCGGGCGAAGAGGAATTGTTCGAGGAATGGCTCGACACGCCCGTGCCGGAACGCCGCGCACTCGCGGTCGATCAGTTGCGCCTCGTGCGCGAGGCGCTGCGCGAGCTGCCGCGCAAGACCAGCGCGGCGTTCGTGATGCACGCGATCGAAGGCCGCGAATTCGACGCGATCGCACGCACGATGAAACTGACCGAGCGCATGGTGCGCTACCACGTGGCGCGCGCGCTCGCGCACTGCCGCGCATGCCTGGATGCACAGGAGGAACGTTGACATGGACAAAGACAAACGCGAACCGGGCATCGACCCGAATCTGCAGACCGCCGCCGACTGGTGGACGCGGCTGCGTGACCGGCGCAAGGCCGCACGCGTGGAAGAGGCGTGGCTGGAATGGACCGGCGCCGATACGCGCCGCCTCGACGCCTTCGCGCGCGTGGACGAACTCGGCGCCCAGCTCGGCGCGCTCGACGCGGAAACCAAGCGCGACTTCGTGCGCGAGTTTGCACCGGCGTCGGCGCGCACCGCGCGCTGGCTGCCGTTCGCACTGGCCGCTTCGTTCGTGCTCGCCACCGTGGCCGCCGGCGTGCTGTTCTGGAATCACCAACGCGCCAGCGCCGTCGAGACCGGGAATTACGCCACCACGATTGCGGTCGACCGCAACGTCGCCCTGTCCGACGGTTCGCAGATCGCGCTCGGCGGCGCGACGCGGCTGACCACGCATTTCGCCCGCGACCGGCGCGACGTCGACCTGAGCGCGGGCGAGGCGTTCTTCCAGGTCGCTCACGACACCTCGCGCCCGTTCGTCGTCAACGCCGGCGAAGTGTCGATTCGCGCGGTCGGCACCGCGTTCAACGTGCGCCGCACGGGCGACCGCGTCGCCATCACCGTCTCCGAAGGCCGCGTGCGCATCGCCAGCAGCGAGGGCCAGGCCAACGGCAGGCAGTCGGCCGCCGAGGCGGTCGAAGCGGTCGCCGGCCAGCAGATCTCGTTCGATCCGCGCGCGTCCGGCCTCACCGTCAGCACGATTTCCGCCGGCCATGCCGTGGGCTGGCGCGAGCACCGCCTCGAATTCGTCAACGAGCCGCTCGATTCGGTCGTCGCCAACATCAATCGCTATTCGACCCGGCCGCTGACCCTGGCCGACACCAAGCTCGGCGCGCTCGCGTTCACCGGCACGGTCGATACCACGGCGCTCGACAGCTGGCTGGAAGCGCTGCCGAAGATCCTGCCGTTGCGCGTCGCCGCCGACGGCGAGCGCGTGACCCTCTCAGCCGCCAACCGCGACACGCGCTAGACCGGCGCGGCCGCAATCGCCGCCCGAAATCCGTCAAAATAGCCGTTGGGGTTCTGGCACGGCGCCTTCTGCGCCGGTTGACGAGGTTGCGCATGGTGGGTCGGAAGTTGAGATTGCAAGCACGCATTCTGCGTCTGCTCGCCATCGCTTTCGCCCTGTTCGCCGCCGCCTCTCTGTATGCGCAGGCAACGCCCAACCCGCGCGAGTTCTCCATTCCCGCGCAGCCGCTGGCGAGCGCGCTGATCGAATACTCGCGGCAATCCGGCGTGCAGGTGCTCACCTCGGGCGCGAATATCGGCGCGGCGCGATCGCCGGGCGTGAACGGCCGCCTGTCGCCCACCGCGGCGCTCGACCGGCTGCTCGACGGCACCGGCTTCGCACCGGAGTTCATCGATACAGGAACGGTCGCGGTCGCGCCGCGTGGCGCCGCCGCGGCAGTCGCGGCGCAAGCCGATACGCTGCCGACGCCGCAACCGGCACAGACGACGGCATCGGCGACCTTGCAACTGCATGCGGTCAAGGTGACCGGCTCGCGCATCCCGCGCGCGCAACTCGAAGGACCGGCGCCGATCGTCGCGATCACCGCGGACGAAATCCGCGACAACGGCTTCGGCTCGGCCTACGAAATCATGACCGCGCTGACGCAGAACCTCGGTTCGGTAGAAAACAACACGAACACGAACGGCTTCTCGCCGGGCGCGATCGGCGTCGATCTGCGCGGCCTCGGCCCGAATCACACCCTCGTGCTGATCAACGGCCGCCGCATCGCCGACTACCCTCAGTCTTATCTCGGCGACAGCAATTTCACCGACATCTCGAACATTCCGGTGTCGCTGATCGACCGCGTCGAGATTCTCTCCGGCAGCGCGTCGGCCGTGTACGGGTCGGATGCGATCTCGGGCGTGATCAATTTCATCCTCAAGCAAAAAGCCAACGGCACCACGCTGAACCTGCGCATCGGCGATACGCAGCACGGCGGCGCGGAAACCCATCGCCTGCAATTCAGCAGCGGCTGGTCGAGCGAGCGCGTCGATGCGGTGGTCGGCCTGGAGTTTTACCATCAGGCACCACTGTGGGGATTCCAGCGCGACTACACCGACTCGCGCCTCGACTCCCCGGTGCCGACCTACGCCTCGCCGGTGTTCGCGCGCATCGACGCGAACGGCAACTACATCGATCCGGGCGCGGCGACCTGCGCGGCGCTGTCATCGCTCGACCACGGCTCGGTGTTCTACGCTTACCGCCCCAACGTCGGCCACTACTGCGGCAGCAACCAGGACGTCGGCTACGGCACGCTGACCAACGGCCGCAAGATGGCCAACCTGTTCGCGTCGGTAAGCTGGCATCTGCGGCCGGATCTCGATTTCTTCGTCGATCTGCTCGCCGGCACCTCGCACCAGGAAAGCTACAACACACCGCTGCAATGGCAGAACAGCGAACCGCTCAACGGCGATTCGGCGCCGGTGCCGTTCTACAACCTTGCCACGGGCCGCATCGAGCAGTGGCAGCGACGCTATTTCACGATCGAGGAGAACGGCGGCTTCGAGGCCGGCAAGATCCGCAATATCGGCAACACGTACTCGGTCAATACGGGATTGAAGGGCACGCTGCCGGGCACGGACTGGTCGTTTGAAGCCTTGTTCGGCCACGCGCAAAACCGCCTCAAGAGCAAATGGCCCGCGCTGGTCTCGGCCGAAGCGCAGGCGTTCTACCTCGGCCCCTCGCTCGGCATCGATCCGGCCAGCGGCTATCGCATCTACGATGCACCGATCAGCCGTCTGTACACGCCGCTGACGGTCGCGCAGTTCCGCTCGATCACGCGCGATTCGATCGACCGCGATTTTTCGCGCGCGGAAAATTTCAGCGCGACGCTGACCAATCCCGAACTGCTGCAGCTTCCGTCCGGGCCGGCCGGCTTCGCCGCCGTGGCCGAATACGGCAACCAGTATTACGGACTCAAGCCCGATCCGCTCTCGCTCGACGGCAGTTACTACGGCCTGCACAACACCGGCGCGGTCGGTTCGCGCGACCACGCCGGCATCGGCGCGGAATTCAAGGTTCCGCTGCTGCGCGGCCTCGACCTGAGCAGCGCCGCGCGCTACGACCGCTACAACTATGCCGCGACCTCGTCGGGGCGCTTCACCTGGTCGCTCGGCCTCGAATATCGCCCGGTCGAATCGCTGCTGCTGCGCGGCTCGCTGAGCACCGGCTTTCGCGCGCCCGACCTGGCGTTTCTGTTCGCCGGCGCGAGCGGCTCGAGTTCGTCCGGTATCGATTACTACCTTTGCGGCAAGCTGCAGCCCACGGTCCCGCTCGGCTCGTGCAGCTACAACTATGTCTCGTTCAACGGGCGCAGCCACGGCAGCACGGACCTGCGCAACGAAACGAGCACCTCGCTGACCTGGGGTTTCGTCTACTCGCCGTGGCACGGCTTCGATCTGAGCGCCGACTACTACCGCATCCGCCTCAAGAACGAAGTGCTGTACGAATCGAGCGACATGATCCTACGCCAGGAAGCGCAGTGCCGGCTTGGCGGCCTCGATCCGAATTCCGCACTGTGTCGGCAGGTGATCTCCCAGGTCGTGCGCAATCCGGCCAGCGACCGCGCCAGCCCGGAGCAGATCACTTCGGTCCTCGTCCTGCCGATCAATGCCGCGGCCGATCGCACCTCGGGCATCGACGTGAAAGCGCATTACCGCATCGAGACCGACCGCGCGGGCCGATTCGATTTCGACCTCGCCTACACCTACGTCGCCACGCATACGCTGCAGCAGTTTCCGGGCGACGAGCCGATCGACGAACTGCACGACCTCTACGATTACGTCATCCCTCGCGACAAGGCCAGCTATTCGGCGGCGTGGGCGCGCGGCAGGTTCACCGCGACGCTGTACGGCTACCGCCTCGGCGGCCTGCCCGACTGGGCCGGCACCCGGCGCCTGAGCCCGACCTTCGTCTATAACGCCTCGCTCAACTTCCGCTACAGCCCGGCGACGACGTTCACCCTGCTCGTCGACAACCTGTTCGATTCGCCGCCGCGCCGCAGCGGCGACTGGTCGTACTACCCGTACTACCCGAACCGCTGGTTCAGCCCGCTCGGCCGGCAGATTCTGCTCGAAGTGGATCATCGTTTCGGCGGGGTTGACTGAAAGGGGGCAGTGCTGCCGCTTTTTTCTCGTCATTCCCGCATGCTCCTAGCGGGAATCCAGTGCCTTTGCACTTTGCTGTTTGCGAAATGGCAAGTCGCTGGATTCCCGCTAGGAGCATGCGGGAATGACGAGCGAAAAGAAGCGTTTTCAGGCAACGGCTGCTCTCCGATTCGCCTGCATTTCAAAAATCCTTCACTGAACCGTCATGGCTCTGACTCGGCAGTTGCGCCGTCAGCTATGGGGATGTTCATGGATCGTCGCGGGGTACTCAAACACACAGCTCTCTCGTTGCTCATCGCGGCGGCTCTGCCGCTCGCCATCGCCAATGCGCAAGCGCAGAACAGTGCGGCGGACGGGTCGCAGACCGCGCAGCTCGAGAAAGTCACCGTGACCGGCTCGATGATTCCGCGCGCCCAAGTCGAAGGACCGGCGCCGATCACCGTCATCAGCGCCAAGGACATCGTCCAGCGCGGCTTCGCTACGACCGCGGACATCATGTCCTCGCTGAGCCAGAACCTCGGCGCGCTCGACAACAACCAGAACACCGGCGGCTTCTCCAACGGCGCGCAGGCCGTCGATCTGCGCGGCCTCGGCCCCAATCACACACTGATCCTGATCAACGGCCGGCGCATCGCCGACTATCCGCAGTCGTACAACGGCGAAAGCAACTTCACCGACATCACCAACATTCCCGCGTCGATGATCGACCGCGTGGAAATCCTCACCGGCAGCGCCTCGGCGATCTACGGCTCGGACGCGATCTCGGGCGTCATCAACTTCATCATGAAGAAGAAGGCCGACGGCACCACGCTCGACTTCCGCACGGGCGACACCCAGCACGGCGGCGCGGCCTCGCAGCGCCTGACCCTGACCAGCGGCTGGTCGAACGACAAGTTCGATTCGGTGTTCGGCGTCGAGATCTACAACCAGGATCCGCTCTGGGACTATCAGCGCAGCTACACGGCTTCGCGCATCAACGATCCGCGCTACGGTACCAATCCGACGAAGGTTTCCTCACCGACGTTCGCGATCATCGATGCCGACGACAACTACATCGATCCGGGCAAGGCGACCTGCGACAAGCTCTCGTATCTCAACCAGGGCACGGTGCAGTACTTGAAGCGCAGCGGCTACGGCTATTACTGCGGCAGCCTCTCCGACGTCGGCTACGGCACGCTGCTGAACGGCCGCCGCGCAGCGAATTTCTACGCTTCGGCGACGTACCACTTCAACGACCGCATGGATTTCTTTGCCGACGTGCAGTACAGCACTTCGCATCAGGAAACCTACAACACCCAGTTGAAATGGCGTAACAGCTACCCGCTCAACGGCGGCGCGACCGATGTGCCGTTCTACAACACGGCGACCAACCAGGTCGAGCAGTGGCAGCGCCAGTATTTCACCTACGAAGAAAACGGCGGCCTCAGCCGCGCGATGATCCGCAACATCAACAACACGTTCTCGATCAACACCGGGGTCAAGGGCTCGTTCGGCGACTCGTGGCAGTACGAGGCGATGTTCAGCCACTCGCAGAACCAGCTCGAAGCGAAGTGGCCTGCGCTGATCGCGGCGAAGGCGAACGCGTTCTACCTCGGTCAGTCGCTCGGCGTCGATCCTGACTCCGGCTACCAGATGTACTATGCGCCGCATGAGCGCCTGTACACGCCGCTGACGCCCGCGCAGTTCGCCTCGATCACCCAGGACTCGATCGACCGCGACACCGCGCGCGCCGAGAACTATTCGATCAAGGTCAACAACACCGATCTGTTCCAATTGCCGGCGGGTTCGGTCGGCTTCGCCGCGACCGCGGAATTCGGCAACCAGTACTTCGGCCTCAAGCCCGATCCGATGTCGCTCGACGGCAGCTACTACGGCCTGCACAACACGGTCGCCGTCGGTTCGCGCAGCCATTCCGGCGCGGGCTTCGAGTTCAGCGTGCCGATTTTCTCTCAGCTCACCGCGACAGCCGCGGGCCGTTTCGACCGCTACGAATTCAGCGGCAATTCGGCGAGCAAGTTCACCTATGCGATCGGCCTCGAATACCGTCCGATCGACTCGCTACTGGTGCGCGGCTCGTATTCGACCGGTTTCCGCGCGCCCGACCTCGCCTATCTGTATGCGGGCCCGAGCGGATCGAGTTCGAGCGGCGTCGACTACTACCGCTGCGCCGGCGTCAGTCCGGACAATTGCGATTACGGCGACGTCAGCTTCAACGGCCGCAGCAACGGCGACATCAACCTGAAGAACGAGACGAGCAAATCGGCGACCTGGGGCTTCGTCTACTCGCCGATCAGCAACTTCGATTTCTCCGCCGACTACTACATCATCAGCCTCAAGAACGAACTCGTCTACCAGAGCAGCGACCTGATCCTGCGCTGGGAAGCACAGTGCCGCACCGGCCAGCTCGATATCAACTCGGGCCTGTGCAAGGCCGCGGTCAGCCAGGTCTCGCGCGACGGCAACGGCAATATCACCTCCGTCCTGGTGCTGCCGATCAACGCGGCCACGCACCGCACCTCGGGTGTGGATTTCAAAGTCCACTACCTGTGGCAGACCGACCGCCTCGGCAGCTTCGACTTCAACCTCGGCGGTTCCTACGTCGTCACCAACCGCATCCAGAACTACCCGGGCGACCCGTTCGTCAACGAACTGACCGACTACTACGACTACGTCATCCCGCGCAGCAAGGCCAACTACTCGGTGACGTGGACCTATAGCGACTTCACCACGACGCTCTACGGCGCGCGCCTCGGCGGCCTGCCGAACTACGACGGCACCCAGCGCATGGGCCCGACGATGCTGTACAACGCCTCGTTCGGCTATCGCTGGAACAAGAACGTCAACATCGGCGTCACCATCGACAACCTGTTCGATTCGCAGCCGCGCCGTTCCGACAGCACGTGGACCTCGTATCCGTACTATCCGACGCGCTGGTTCAACGCGCTCGGCCGCACGCTGTACGTCGATCTCAACGTCAAGTTCGGTGGCGAGAAGAACTGAAAAAGCAGCGGGACTGCCCGACTGCAGCGCGGAAGCTCAGGCCGTGCGCGGAATGCGGGCAGCGGGGAAAGGGGGACAGGGGTCGGTCGCCGCAACTCGGGACGTTCGCGGCGGCCATTTTTTTTGCGGCCGCGGCGGCGGCGCCGTGCTTTGCGCCGCCGCGGCATTTCTTGCGGGCTGTGTCGCCGCGCGCACCGATCCGGTGCGCGTGGCCGATACGGCGCCCGTCGCGGCGAAGCATGCGCACGTCGTCGCCTCGCCGCACGGCAATCGCAGCGACGACTACTACTGGCTGCGCGACGACACGCGCAGCGATCCGGCCGTGCTCGATTATCTGCGCGCCGAGAATGCGTACTACGAGCGTCGCATGCGTCCGCTGCGCACGCTCGCCGACGAGCTCTATGCCGAAACGACATCGCGCATCGCACCGAGCGACGCGACGATGCCGGTCAAGATCCGCGGCTGCTGGTATCAGACGCGCTATGCCGACGGCGCCGACTATCCGCGTTACACACGTCGCTGCGGTTCGCCCGACGCGGCCGAGCAGGTGCTGCTCGACGAAGCGCAGCTTGCGCGCGGGCACAACTACTACCATGTGCGTTCGACCGAGGTCAGTCCGAACGAACGCCTGCTCGCTTACGCCGAGGACACGACCGGCCGTTACCAGTGCACGATCCGCATCAAGGATCTCGACACCGGGCTGACCCTCGCCGACGCGATGCCGGCCACTTCCGGCTCGATGGTCTGGGCCGACGACAACAGGACGCTGTACTACGTCGAGAACGATCCGGTCACGCTGTTCAGCGTGCGCGTCCGTAGGCATACCCTCGGCACCGATGCGAAATCCGACCCGATCGTCTACGCCGAATCCGACAACCGCTTCGCCATCGACCTCGCGCGCACGCGCGACGAGCGCTACGTGCAGATCCGCCTGGAAAGCCGGCAGACCAGCGAAGTGCGTTTCGCTTCGGCCGCTGCGCCGCAGGCGGAATTCCGCGTGCTCGCGCCGCGCGAAGCCGGCGTGGAGTACTACGCGGACCATATCGGCGATCGTTGGACGATCCGCACCAACTGGAAGGCGCCGAACTTTCGCGTAGTCGAAGCGCAGGACGGCAGCTCGGCCGACAAAACATCGTGGCGCGAGATCGTTGCGGCCGACGACGCGGTGCTGATCGAACGCGCGGTTCCGTTCGACCGCTATCTCGCGCTCGGCGAGCGCAGCGACGGGCTGCGCCGAATCCGCATCGTGCGCCGCGACGGCACTTCGTTCCACGTCGCGCCGGAATGGACGGACTACGCCGCCCTGCTCGGCGAAAACCCCGCGCAGAACACGCACCTGCTGCGCTACGAATACACCTCGCTGGTCACACCGCGCACGGTCTGCGACATCGACATGGACAACGGCCGCGAGGTGCAGTGCGAACAAACGCCCGCGCCCGGCTACGATCCGGCGCGATACGCCGTCGAGCGTGCCTGGGCGACCGCGCGCGACGGCACGCGCATCCCGATCTCGCTGGCTTACCGCAAGAGCCTGCGCCGCGACGGCTCCGCGCCGCTGCTGCAGCTCGGCTACGGCGCCTACGGTGTCTCGTCCGATCCGAAATTTGATCCGGCCTATCCCTCGCTGCTCGACCGCGGTTTCGTCATCGCTATCGCCCACGTGCGCGGCGGTTCGGAGATGGGCAGCCGCTGGTACGACGACGGCAAGCTGCTGCACAAACAGAATACGTTCAACGACTTTATCGACGTCACGCGCTTTCTCGTCGCCCAGCGCTACGCGGCGAGCGGCAAAGTGTTCGCCGCCGGACGCAGCGCAGGCGGCCTGCTTATGGCGGCGATCGCCAATGCTGCGCCGAACGACTACCGCGCCCTTGCCGCCGGCGTACCGTTCGTCGATGTTCTCACCACCATGCTCGATCCCAGCGTGCCGACGACGACGAACGAGTACGAGGAATGGGGCGATCCGCGCGAGAAATCGTTTTACGACTACATCCTGTCGTACTCGCCTTATGACCATGTGCAGGCGCGCGACTATCCGGCGCTGTACGTCACCACAAGCCTCAATGATTCGCAGGTCCAATACTACGAACCGGCGAAATGGGTGGCGAAGCTGCGCGCGATGAAAACCGATACGCGTCCTCTGCTGTTCAAGATCGATATGGACGGAGGCCACAACGGCAAGAGCGGACGCTATGCCCGCTACCGCGAAACCGCCGACATGTACGCGTTCTTCCTCGACCGGCTCGCCGCGCCGCGCTAGGCATCCGACGCCGCTACCGATCCTCGTGTGATTTTTTTCGCCTCCGTGCGAATCATGTCGGCAACAGGCATGATTCCGGCATCGGGCGATGGAAGCACAAATGGCAATGGGGGCGGCTCACGACGCGGCGAGGCGCACGCAGTTCCAGCAACTGATCGATGCCCACCGCAAGATCGTGTTCAAGGTGGCGAACACCTATGCGCGTACGCCCGAGGATCGCGCCGACCTCGCCCAGGAAATCGTCGCGCAGGGCTGGCGCGCGTTCGCACGCTACGAAGATGCGCGCGCGTTCTCGACCTGGCTCTACCGCATCGCGCTCAACGTCGCGATCTCGCACCTGCGCAGCGCCGAGCTGCGCAACCGCCACGCGGTCGCGCTCGACGAGGATCTGCACGACGTCGCCGACGAGCGCAGCGGCGATGCCGAACAGGACGAGCGCATGCGCCTGCTGCGCCGCTTCATCGACGCACTCGACCCGCTCAACCGCGCCCTGCTCCTGCTCTATCTCGAAGACAAGAGCTACCGCGAAATCGCCGACGTTCTCGGCATCAGCGAAACCAACGTGGCAACCAAGATCAGCCGCCTCAAACAGCGCATCCGCACCGACATGGGCGATGGCGCGACGAACCGATAAGGAGCCCGCAATGGAACTCGACGACATGAAACTCGCCTGGCAGACGCTCGGTGCGCGCCTCGACGCGCAGAACGCACTCAACTTCCACCTGTTCAAGGAAAGCCGTCTCGACAAGATGCGCGCACGCTTGCGCCTGCTGAGCTGGGGGCAGGCCGCGGTCCTCGCCTTCGGCATCGTCTGCGTGCTCTGCGCCGGCTCGTTCTGGTTCGATCATCTCGCGACGCCGCACTTGTTCGTCGCCGGGCTCGTCATGCACCTCTACGGCATCGCCGTGATCGGCGTGGTCGCGCGCACCTTCGTGCTGATTGCGCAGATCGACTACGCCGCTCCCGTGCTGAGCATCGAACAGCAACTCACGCGTCTGCACACGCACTACATGCGCACGGGCTGGTATATCGGCCTGCCGTGGCTGCTGCTCTGGGTGCCGGCCGACATAGTTGTCTGCGCTTGGTTCGGTTTCGATCTGTACGTGAACCTGCCGAAGCTGGTCTACTACGGGCTCGCGAGCGGACTCATCGGACTGATCGTCGTCTATGCGACGGTGTACTGGATTCCTTGGCCGGCCTCGATCGCCAACGCGGTGCGCTCGCGCTCGGCGAGCCTCGACGGCGCCAAGCAGTTCCTCGACGAGATCGCGAAATTCGAGCAGCCGTAACGCCGTCCGCTTCGCCGCTGCGGTTTGTGGGAGCAGCGAAGACCCGCTAGCGCAGGGGGCCCGCAATCAATCCTTGTGCTTGCGGAACACGATGTCGAACAGCGGCTTCCAAGTCTTGCCGCCGTCGCTCGACACCGTTGCGGTCTCGCGCACGTCGTCGCCTTGCGGATACCAGACCACGCTCGAGCGCTGCTTGCCTTTCGCGGTGATCATGTCGCCTTCGAGCGTGATGCGCTCGCCCGTGCGCGTGCCCTCGAGCACGAGCAGCTCGCCGCGGTTGGTCACCCAGCTTTGATGCCAGACTTTGCGCGCGGCGTCGTAGATCGTGAAGCTCTGGCCGTGATGACCGTCGAACTGGTCGTAGTCTTCGCGGATCACGCAGTTTTCCAGGATCGCATCGACATGGTTGCGCGCGATCGATTTCGACGCGGGCGTGACCGGCACGTCGAACGTGTCCCAATCGCCGATCCAGAAATCGAACTTGCGGAATTCCGCGTCGCTGCACGATTTCGCGGTTTCGGCGGCATCGGCGCCGCCGACGAAGAATGCGCAAACGGCGATCAGCGCAAGCAAGAAGCGTGACTTCATGGCGTGTCCTCCCAGCGTGGATGCGCGAATTGTTTGCGCGTCTCGGCCGCGCCGGGAATCGCCAATCCGCGCACTCCCGACGGGGCCATTTGCGCCGCGGGCGGGCGCCCGATCCGGCTGCCTCGGTTTGCGGCCAGGCCTATTCGTCCCCCGGTCCAGTCCGGCACAGGTTCCTGGGTATAGAAAAGGACGAATTCACGCCGGGATTGGCATTCGTGGTTCGATGCCTCATCACGAACGAAGTGGCTGTACCGCGAACGGAGCGCGGTAGCGCCGAACCACAGCCCTGCCCGCCTAACGTCTATTTATCTTTTCATCGCGAATAAGCGATATAATCGCGGCCCCTCACCCGCCGAGGGGCGCTGCAGGTTCGCATCTTTGCTCCACACGTTGCGCAACCCCAGGCTCGGCGGAGTTTCGGGTTCCTGACCGAACCGCGCCCGCAATCACTGGAGCACTTCCCAATGAACGCTGTGGTAAAACCCGCCGACAAACAAGACTTCAAAGTCGCCGACCTCTCGCTCGCCGACTGGGGCCGCAAGGAAATCGACATCGCCGAGCACGAGATGCCGGGCCTGATGTCGATCCGCAAGCAGTACGCCGCGTCCAAGCCGCTCAAGGGCGTGCGCGTGACCGGCTCGCTGCACATGACGATCCAGACCGCCGTGCTGATCGAAACGCTCAAGGACGTCGGCGCCGACGTGCGCTGGGCCTCGTGCAACATCTTCTCGACCCAGGACCAGGCCGCCGCCGCGATCGCCAAGACCGGCACGCCGGTGTTCGCGTGGAAGGGCGAGACGCTCGAAGAATACTGGGACTGCACGCTCGACGCGGTGACCTTCCCGGGCAACAAGGGTCCGGAACTCGTCGTCGACGACGGCGGCGACGTGACCCTGCTGATCCACAAGGGCTATGAACTCGAACAGGGCGACAAGTGGGTCGACAGCCCGTCGTCCTCGCACGAAGAACAGGTGATCAAGAACCTGCTCAAGCGCGTCGCCAAAGAGCGCCCGGGCTTCTGGACCGGCGTGGTCAAGGACTGGAAGGGTGTGTCGGAAGAGACCACCACCGGCGTGCACCGCCTCTACCAGATCGCCGAGCAGGGCAAGCTGCTCGTGCCCGCGATCAACGTCAACGACTCGGTGACCAAGTCGAAGTTCGACAACCTCTACGGCTGCCGCGAGTCGCTCGCCGACGGTCTCAAGCGCGCGATGGACGTGATGCTCGCCGGCAAGGTTGCGGTGGTCTGCGGCTACGGCGACGTCGGCAAGGGTTCGGCGCACAGCCTGCGTGCCTACGGCGCGCGTGTGGTCGTCACCGAGATCGATCCGATCAACGCCCTGCAGGCGGCGATGGAAGGCTTCGAGGTCAACACGGTCGAATCGACGCTCGGCCAGGGCGACATCTACGTGACCACGACCGGCAACAAGGACGTGCTCACCATCGATCATCTGACCAAGATGAAAGACCAGGCCATCGTCTGCAACATCGGCCACTTCGACAACGAGATCCAGGTCGATGCGCTCAAGGCGCTGGCCGGCGTCAAGCACACCAACATCAAGCCGCAGGTCGACAAATACACCTTCGCCAACGGCAACAGCATCTTCCTGCTCGCCGAAGGCCGCTTGGTGAACCTGGGTTGCGCGACGGGTCATCCGAGCTTCGTCATGTCGAACTCGTTCTCGAACCAGACCCTCGCCCAGATCGACCTGTGGGCGAACAAGGACAAGTACGAGAAGACCGTCTACCGTCTGCCGAAGAAGCTCGACGAAGAAGTCGCGCGCCTGCATCTGGAAAAGATCGGCGTGGTGCTGACCAAGCTCACTGCCGAACAGGCCGCCTACCTCGGCGTGGACGTGAACGGTCCGTACAAGCCGGAGCATTACCGCTACTGATCGGCTTGCGCGCCGTCGCAGCGTGAAACGGAACGGGCGCCGAAAGGCGCCCGTTTTGTTTTGTCGGAGCGAAAGCGGACCGCGGTCCCAGTTGCGGGACACCTGCACGCGGCAGCATGCAGCCCGACGGCAAAGCGGGGCGGGCCTGCGGCCAACGCGAATCCGCGTGAACCGTCGAGCCGTTTCGGGCCCGACTGCCGGTTCCGCGCGCTCGAACGTCTAGGGACTGGAAGCAATTGGCTCGAGCAAGGTTTTGCGGTACGACGATGGCGAAGCAGAGAATCCATGATCCCTCGGCGGCCGGGCCCTGGACAGACGGCCCCGCGCCGGGCAATCCGCACGCGCGCACGATATCGGAGCTGTTCGAAGCGCATAACCGCGCGCTCGTGTCGTTCCTGACCAACCGTCTCGGCAACGAGGCCGAGGCGCGCGAGGTGGCGCAGGAGGCTTACGTACGGCTGCTGCAGCTGCACGAGCCGGGCACGGTGAGCTTTCTGCGCGCCTATCTTTTTCGCGTGGCGACGAATCTGTCGGTCGATCGCTTGCGCATGCGCGCGCGCAGCGAGCGCTACGACCCGATCCAGGACGCGGAAAACCTGACCGACACGGTGCAGCCCGAGCAGAAGGTCTCGGCTTCGGAAGCGCTGGATATCGTGCGCCGCGCTTTGAACGAGTTGCCGAAGCGCTATCGGCAGATTCTCTACATGGACCGGCTCGGCGACAAAACGGCGATCCAGATCGGCAAGGAACTCGGGATCGGCGAACGCCAGGTGCGCACGTATCTGCGCCGCACTCTGATGTATTGCCAGCTGCGGCTCGACGGCGTTGCGGCGGAGGAAGCGATGGACCGGATCATCACGCTATGAATACGAAAAGCGCCCCCAGGGAACTCGAAGACATCCAGCGCATGGACATGGCGGCGGAATGGGTGTTGCTGCTGCGCCAGGAGCCGGTGAAGGACGAGGACATCGTCGGCTGGCTGCAATGGCGCGAGGCGGACCCGCGCAATCAGTTCGCGTTCGAGCGCGCGCAGAAGCTGCTCGGCCTGATGCACAGCCTGTCGCCGGAGGAGATCCTGGGCGACGAACCAGGCGAGAGTCCGCGCGCCGACGCAGACTCCCATGCGCCGCGACGGCGCTCGGCACGCGCGACCGAACATCGCACGCGGCGCTGGCGCAACGGCATGATCGGATCGGCGTTCGCCGCGACGGCGCTGCTCGCCCTGGCGTGGCATTTCGCTCTGCCGCCGAGGCAAAACGCGGTGGGCGAGCAGGCGATCGTGACTGCGGCGCAGCCGCTGCAAACGACGCAGTTGCCGGACGGATCGAGCATGGAGCTCGGCGCCAAGACCGTCGTCGCAGTGAACTATACCGAACGGCAGCGCACGCTCGAGTTGAACGGCGGCGAAGCGTATTTCTCCGTCGCGCCGAACAAGGCGCGTCCGTTCGTCGTAGCCGCGGGGCCGGTGCGCGTGCGTGCGGTCGGCACGGCGTTCAACGTGCGGCGTGCGGGCGACCGCGTGGTCGTGACCGTGACCCACGGCAAGGTGGACGTGTACGAAGCCGGCGCTGCCGATGAACACGAACCCGAGCATCCGGTGCGCGTCGCCGCCGGCGGCCAGATCGCCTGGAACGGCGAGCGCAAGAAACCGGTGATCGAGACGGTCGATCCCGGCGTCGCGCTGGCCTGGCGCGAAGGCCGGCTCGAATACGCCGCGGAGCCGCTCGACGCGGTCATCGCCGATCTCAATCGCTACTCGCGGATTTCTGTGGTGATCGAGGACGAGTCGGTCAAACGCCTGCGTTTTACCGGCACGGTGCTGACCAACGCGACGGAAGAGTGGCTGCGCGCGCTGCCCGGCAATTTTCCCGTGCAACTGCGCGAGAAGGACGGCAAGCTCATCCTCGCCGCGACAGAGACGGCGCACCACGGATAGCTCGCGGCACTGCGCACGCCGTCAACACGCGGCGCTTCGCGACGGCGGGCCGCGCCGTTCCGATCTCCTCGCGTCGTGTCTGCCCTGCACCACGCGCTCGGACTCTCTGGCCGGTGCGGATCGCCCTGCGAGAATTTTTTCGCGCGTTCGACTGCCGGGTCGGCGGCCTCCGACGTCTGGGTTCCTGTTGCACGGAGGAAACCCATTTGAAACACAAACTATCCCGGGGAGTTCGATTCATGCCTGCATCTCTGTCGCGATGTCTGCGGCTTTCTCTCAGTTCCGCTCTTCTCGGCCTGCTAGTGGGCAACGCCGCCGCCGCACCCGGCGACAACGCGATGCTGGAGCGCATGGTCGAAGTCGACATCGCCGCACAGCCGTTGACGAGCGCGTTGTTCGCGCTGTCGAAGCAGGCCAGCATCCAGATCGTGACGTCGCCCGACGTCGTCGGTGGCCAGGCGAGCGGCGGCGTGCACGGGCGCATGAAGTTCCGCGACGCGCTCGAACAACTGCTGCACGGCACCCGGCTCGGCTTCCATCCGGCCGGCGCCAATACGATCGGCATCGATCCCGCGCAGGCCGGCCAGGGTGCCGCACCGAGCAGCCAGCCGACCTCGCCGCCCGGCGAGACGCAGCCAACGTCCTCGTCGCCGGCAACGCCCGACTCGAGCGCAACGCCGGCCGATCAAAGAATGCAGAGCCTGGCGACGGTGGAGGTCACCGGCACGCACATCGTGGGCGCGCCGCCCGCGTCGCCGGTCATCACGATCGGCCAGCAGCAGGCGCTCGAAGCAGGACAAACGAATCTCGGCGACGTGATCCGCAGTATTCCGCAGAATTTTTCCGGAGGCCAGAATCCCGGCGTGCATCCGGGCGGCGGCAACAGCGTCTCCAATCAAAACATCAGCGGCGGCTCGTCGCTCAATCTGCGCGGCCTTGGACAAGACGCGACATTGACCCTGTTGAACGGCCGGCGGCTTTCCTACGACGGCTTCAGCCAGGGCGTCGATATCTCGCAGATTCCGCTGTCGGCGCTCGACCGCATCGAAATCGTCGCCGACGGCGCCTCGGCGATCTACGGCTCGGATGCGGTCGGCGGCGTCGCCAACGTCATCCTCAAACCCGACTACGACGGCGTTTCCACGTCGATGCGTCTGGCACAGGCGACCAGCGGCGGCGACTTCCAGCAGCAGTACGGCGTGGTCGCCGGCAAGACCTGGGAAACCGGCGGCTTCATCGCCACGGCAGATGCGGAAAACGACACCGACATCAAGAAGCAGCA
Source organism: Rudaea sp. 3F27F6 (assembly GCF_005503555.1). GTDB lineage: Bacteria > Pseudomonadota > Gammaproteobacteria > Xanthomonadales > Rhodanobacteraceae > Rudaea. The sequence goes on along the minus strand of NZ_SCNG01000003.1, from coordinate 407,396 downwards.
ACGCAGCTACACGAATTACCTGCCCGCGCCTTACACGCTGGTGCCGAGCAACAAAGCACAGACGGCGCTCTTCAGCGGCCACCAGGCGCTCGGCGAACTGGCCGAGTTCAAGCTCGACGCCTTGTACAACCACCGCGAGTCGAACAGCTACTCGACTTCCAGCCTCGTCGGCCAAGGCCTGCTCGAGACCGAGCAGTACACGCTCTCGCCCGAACTCACGTTCCACCTGCCGGGCACGTGGAGCTTGAGCGTAGACGGACTCTATGGCCGCGACCGCAATGACGTCACCCAGCGCTACTACGCGCTGACCAACGGCGCACTGCGTTCGAGCTCGTCGAAGTGCTACTGCAACACGGTCACGGGTTGGGAAGTGAATTCGGAAGGACCGCTGCTGCGGCTGCCGGCCGGCGACGCGCGCGTCGCGCTCGGCACCGGCTATCGCGAGAACCGGTTCGAGAACCGGTCCTACCAGCCGGCGAGCCTGCAATCCGGGCAGGTACACAGCTACTACGGTTACGCGGAGTTTTACCTGCCGGTGGTGTCGCCGGACTTGAACGTGCCCCTGGTCAACCGGCTGTCGCTTAGCGCGGCGGTACGGCACGAGCGATACAGCAATTTCGGCAGCGTCACTACGCCGAAGCTCGGCCTGATCTACGCGCCGAACCGCGACGTCGACGTCAAGGCATCGTGGGGCAAGTCGTTCAAGACGCCGACGCTGGCGCAGGAATATTCGCGATATAACGCCACTCTCTGGGACCCCGTCGATCTCGGCGGCAACGGCTACCCCGGCACGGCCGCGGTGTTGATGGCTTCGGGCGGCAACGCCAATCTCAAGCCCGAACGCGCGACGAGCTGGACGGCGACGCTCGGCCTGCATCCGGAGGCGCTGCCCGCGTTCCAGGCGGAACTGAGCTACTTCCACATCGACTACAAGGACCGCGTGCTGCAGGCGATTCCCAACGTCACGGCGACGCTGACCGACCCGGCGTTCCGCCAGTTCATCAATTTCCATCCGACGCCGGCGCAGTTGCAGGACATCCTCGCGCGCGCGGGCCAGAATTTTTTCAACTACACGAACTACGACTACGACCCGAACAACGTCTTCGCGATCGTCAACGATCTGTACGTCAACGTCGCTTCGCAGCAGATCCACGGTATCGACTTGTCCGGCAGCTACCGTTTCGACTGGGGCTCGGATTCGCTCACGTTGAACGGCAGCGCGAGCCGGCTCGTCAGCCGGCAAAAGAGCAACGATCTGGCGCCGTACTTCGACCTGGCAGGCACGGTGTTCAATCCGCCGCATTGGCGCGCGCGCCTCGGCGCGACCTGGGAACGGGGGCCGCTGACGCTGTCGGGGTTCTACAACTACTTCGGCGGCGTCACCGACACGACGCTGACGCCCGCGGTCGACGGAGACTCGATGCAGACCGTCGACCTGACCGGGATCTACCATTTCCGCGACCGCGCGACGTTGTTGCGCGACGTCGACCTGTCGCTGTCGATACAGAACCTCGGCAACGAGCGGCCGCCCTACAAGACGCTCGCCAACCGCTTCAATCTGAACTACGACTCGACCAACTATTCGGCCATCGGCCGCTTCGTCAGCGTGACGGTCAGCAAGAAATGGTGATCGGCAGATGGCCGCCCGGCGGCGAAATCGCCGGCCGGCGCGCGCCGCGTTTCGACCCGGCGTGAAGCCGTGGGACCGGGACCGCGAACACGTGGACGCGCCGCGTCGCCCAGCCCGGTCCGCACGCGATGCCACCCCCTCGATCCTGCACAAATTTCCTTGAGGTCAGCCATGTCCAACCGATCCGCCTGCTGGGCCCTGGCCGGCATCCTGCTCGCGCAACCCCTCTTCGCCGGCGAGGCCGCGACGTGGCCCGTCGCCACGCTGGCCGACGCCATCGGCATGCAGCGCATCCAGTACAGCGCGGCGCAGCGCGCGTTCGGCGGTCCGGTCGCGGCGATTTCGCCGAACGGAGAGAAAGCAGCCGTGGTGATCTGGCACGGCGATCTGCAGCGCAACGTCAACGTGTACACGCTGACCTTGCTCGACATCCGCCTACCGTTGTCGGCCGCGCGCAAGCCGGTGCCGGTGCTGTCACTCGATTTCGCCGGCGATCCGGACGATCCGGTCGCCTCGCCGATGTCGCAACTGACTTTTCTCGACGACAACCGCACGATCACCTACCTCGGCCGCGACGGCGACAACGTCGCCCAGGCTTTCGCGGTCGATACGCAGACGTCGCAGGTTCGCCAGCTCACCCATCACGCGACCCGGGTGCATACGTTCGTCGCCGGCGCCGACGGCAGGCCGCTGGCCTACGCGGCGACGTCGCCGATCGGCAATGACGAGCGTGCGCAGCGCATGGCGGAAGACGGTGTGTTCGTCTGGGACAGACGCCTCTTTCCGGTGCAGATGAATTACTTCTCAGCGTTTCCGCTGCTGTGGAAGAGCAACGGCCAGACGCGCCAGTACTTCCTCGCCGACGGCGCGCGGCCGGATCCGATTTTCGACTCCGCGCAGAGCCGCCCGGCGAAAACGCCGGATATGCGCGATCACACGGCCGCGAACAATTTCGCCTTTACTCTCGCCGACGAGACCGCGCTGCGCGGTTGGGCATCGCTGACCGGCGATTCGTCGGGAAAGTATCTGCTGCTGTATCCGTACGCGCTCGCCGGACACGACATGCACACGGAACGCTACGCGTACTATTCCGCCGGTCGCGGCGCGAACGACTACAAGAAGCGCATGGCCGCGCCATACGGCCTCGTCGATGCGCACAGCGGGCGCATCGAGCGCCTGATCGACGCGCCGCATCCGCAATTCGACGGCGAGGAAAGCGGCGATCCGCTCTGGACGCCCGACGGCAAGTCGGCGATTCTCTACACCCTGCTGCCCGACGCGCCGGCCGAGGCCCCGCGCTGGGTCGAGGTCGATATCGCGACGCGGCGCATGACTTCGCTGGGCCTGCCGAAATCGTGGCGGCCGGTCGCTTGGACCGACAACGGCACCGGCCTCGTGCTGAAAGGCCCCGGCGGCCGTTTCGGCCTGCTGCATCGCGACGCCGACACGGGCTGGAATGGCTTCCGCGATCTCGGCGCGGCGCAGGGATTCAATCCGGACTGGCCGGTGGCGAGCAATGGCCGCCTCGTGATCGGCGTGAAGGACGCGAGCCTGACGCCGCCCGAACTCGCCGCCTACGATCTCGTCACCCGGCGCACGACGTTGTTGAGCGACCTCAATCCGGACCTGCACCGGCGCCGCTACGGCGCGGTCGAAACGCTGCGGTGGCGCAGCGCACAGGGGAAAGACGGCTCGGGCTTCCTGATCAAGCCGGTCGGCTACCGCCGCGGCGAACGCTATCCGCTCGTGATCCTGCTCGACGACGAAACGCTGCACCAGGACGGCAACCCGTTCTTGCTCGACGGCGTCATGCAGCTCAGCGGCCACGCCGTGCAGATGCTCGCCGCGCAAGGTTTCATGGTGCTCTACGCGCGCGAGCCGGACCTGCACGACGTACTGCTGACGCCGGAGGAAGGCGTGCGCATGCGCGAACACATCGAAGGCGCGATCGCCCGACTCGATCGCGACGGCTTGATCGACCCGCAGCGGATCGGCCTTTCCGGATGGAGCCGCGCCGGCTACTACACCGACTACGTGCTGATGCACTCGTCGATTCCGTTCGCCGCCGCGGCGACGAACGACGGCGGCGGCGTGGAATACGACGAAGGCATGCGCCCGTTCACCGACGAGGAGCTGCATCGCATCCGCACCCCGCTGCTGATCGAACCGCACAAGCTCGCCTCGCTGGTCCAGCAGACCGCGATGGCGGACCGCATGGCCGCATGGGGGCAGCCGACCGAGATCCTCTACTTCGCGAGCGGCGCGCATCTGATCTCGCGGCCGCAGCATCGCCAACGCTCGCTCGGCACGCACATCGATTGGTGGCGCTTCTGGCTGCAGGGATACGAGGACGCCGATCCGGCCAAAGCCGATCAATACCGGCACTGGGAAGACCTCTGCGCGAAGCAGAAGAAAAACCATCCCGACAATCCGACCGCGTGCACGGCAGGCAAGTCTTGAGGCGCGCGGCGCGCACCGGGCGATCTTGCCACTGCCGACTCGGCGCACGGACGTGACGCGGTGCGGTTAATCCGCGCCCGATTTCGAGGTCGCCGCGAGCGTCTTCCGACAGCCGGAATCCGGCGCGAGGCGACGCAGCACGACACGGTTGCGCCCCAACCGGCGCGCGCCGCTTTGCGCGCGCCGAGATTTTCCGGCGCCGTCGCTGTCACGCGGCGCGCGCCATCGCGGCGTCGACGCCGAACCGGAATGGCGGACCGCCAGCGGGAAGGCTAGTTGGGCAACATCCCGATCGTGCGCAGCCAGGTCTCGACGAGCCCCGGCCATTGCGTGATCGGCTGATCGGTGCGGCGCAACCCGAACGCATGGCCGCCATGCGGATACAGATGCAATTCGGTCGGCACGTCGGCTTTCATCAGCGCGAGGTAGTACGTGAGCGATTCGTGGATGTTGTCGACGGGGTCGTCCTGTGCCTGCAGGATGAACGTCGGCGGCGCATCCTTGGTGACGCGAAGGCCATTGGCGGGCTTGCGCATGCCGTCGTCCACGTAGTCCCAGATGTGGCCTGGATAAAGCACGACGGCGAAATCCGGCCGGCTGCTCTGCTTGTCGGCGGCATCGACCGGCGTGTAACGCCGCTTGGGTTCGTTGCTGACCCAGGCGACGAGATGGCCGCCGGCGGAAAATCCGAGCACGCCGATCTTGTGCGCATCGATGCCCCACTCGCCGCCGCGTTCGCGCAGCAGGCCGATCGCGCGTTGCGCATCCTGCAGCGCCATCGGCACACGCGGCATGTCCAGACCGTAGGGGCCGCCGCCGGGCACGCGATACTTCAGCACGACGCAGGTCACGCCCTTGGCCGTGATCCAGTCGCAGACTTCGGTGCCTTCGATGTCGATCCAAAGATTGTGGTAGCCGCCGCCCGGAAAAACGACGATCGCGGCCCCCGTTTTCGCGCCCTTGGCCGCAAACACCGACATCGTCGGGCGCACCACATTTTCGACGATGGTCGACGGGCGCCCTGCGACCAAGCTCTGGCTTTGCTCGGTGCTCTCTTCGCCTTTCACGTCGGGACGGACGATCTTCGCGTTCTCGGGCCACAGCGGAATCTGCTCGGCGCCGGCCGGCGGCGACCATTCCTTCGCCCAGCCCGCCTGCGCCAACAGCATCGCCAGCGCCGCGACGCGGCAGAGCAAACCGTCCATTCGTTTCATGCCGCCTTCTCCATCGGATGCGACTCGCCGCTGCGCGCCGTCGCGCAGCATTTTCTTCGGTCATTCTGCCCGAATGGAGTCCGAGCGATGGCAAACTCAGGGCTGCAGCCGGATGTCGACAAGCTCAGGTCGGGCGGCCTGACGGGCGTCAAAACAACTGCTGTGATTATGTTTGCCGAACGGCAACTGCGTCTTCGCGCAATACACTAGACGATGCGCGCCAGCGTTGCAGCCGGCGCGCATAAAGCAGCCTCAACCGCGCCGCGCCGCCTCGATCTTGGCGATATCGATCTTCGACATTTTCATCATGGCGTCGAACGCGCGCTTGGCCGCCGCGCGATCGGGATCGGTGAAGGCTTCCGTCAGAGCGCGCGGCGTGATCTGCCATGACAATCCCCATTTGTCCTTGCACCAGCCGCAGGCGCTTTCCGCGCCGCCGTTGCCGACGATCGCGTTCCACAAGCGGTCGGTTTCTTCCTGGTCGTCGGTCGCGACCTGAAACGAGAACGCCTCGCTGTGCTTGAAGGTCGGGCCGCCGTTCAAGCCGAGGCAAGGGATGCCCATGACCGTGAACTCGACGGTCAGGACATCGCCCTGTTTGCCGTCGGGATAGTCGCCCGGTGCACGATGGACCGCGCCTACCGTGCTGTCCGGAAACGTCTCGGCGTAGAACTTCGCGGCATCGAGCGCGGTGCCGTCGTACCAGAGGCAAATCGTGTTCTTGCTGATCATTTTGTTCTCCCGTTAAGAATGAAAGTGTGCAGCCGTGCGATGAGGACAAACGGACTAGCCGGCCGCTTCTTCGCTTCTGCACTTGTCGTGCATCAAATCGAAGGATTTCCAAATTCGTAGAGCGGACGGATCTCGATCTCGCTCGGCCCAGGCATCGGATTCGGGCAACGCTTTACCCACTCGGTCGCCTCGTCCATATCCTTGACTTCCCATAGCCAGAACCCGGCAACCAGCTCATTGGTCTCGCTGAAAGGACCGTCGGTGATCGTACGGCCGGGGCCGTCGAACGCGACCCGCCTGCCTTTCGAGGACGGCTGAAGACCGGCCGCACCGACAAAGATGCCGGCTTTGCTCAACTCGTCGTTGAACTTGCCCATCGCCTCCATCATCGCGGCCTCCCGCGGCAAGGAAGGATCAAAGCCTTTTTCGCTGTCTTCCGTCGCCTTCACTAGCACCATCACGCGCATCGTCTTTCTCCTGAGTTTGAGTTCTGCATTTCGGTCTTGCATTGAAACGACGAGCGGCGTTTATGCAAATCGACATTGCTGCAAAATTTTTTCGACGTTGCTGAATTCGGGACTGGGTCTGACTGCGTTTTCACGCCTTCGCCGCGAGAATTTGGCTGCGCAAGCGCTTGTCGCCTGCAGGCAATTGATCGGCATCCGATACCCACTTGATCCGATGCGCCTGTATCGCATCAATCGTTGATGCGGACGCAATGCGCCACGCGGCTCGGCGCGCTGCCGGCCCTGGAAAGAATGTACTTCCAACCGGCCAACACAAGCGTGGCTCGCATGAGCATCGCTCACGATAGTGCGCAGGCCCGCGTGCACAGAGAATCGGCGTAACGCTCGACACGAAGATTCATCACCGACGATTCCGCCCTTCACGCTCGGCGCCGTATCAATACCAACTGCATAGAGGAGGGAAATATGTTCGACTTGAATTTCATTTCCGCAAATCGCTCGCGAGTGGGTTTGTTGGCCGTGGCCCTGGCGGCGAGCTGCTGCGCAATGACCGCTGAGGCGGCCACCTATTACATCGATGCCGTGGCCGGCTCGGACAGCGCCGCCGGCACCAGCGCAACGACTGCGTGGCAAACGCTGACGAAGGCGAATGCGACGACGTTTGTCGCCGGCGATCAGATTCTGCTGCACACCGACCAACGCTGGTCGGGACAACTTCATCCGCTGGGCTCCGGCACGTCCACATCGCCGATCGTCATTTCGAGCTACGGCGGCGGCGCGAAGCCGATCATCGACGGCGGCACGCTGAGCGGCGGCGGCGCGGTCTATCTGCTCAATCAAGGCGGTTGGACCATCGACGGCCTCGAAGTTGTCAGCAATTCGGGCGTCAACAATCTCGGCACCGCTTCAGCAGGCGGCATCAACCGCAGCGGCATCTTCATCGATAACGAAGCCGGCGGCATCTTGTCCGGCATCACGGTGCAGAACAACTACGTGCACGACGTCAACGGCTGCTTCATCTGCAGCGGCGTCGACGGCCACGGCAACGGCGGAATCGTTTTTCTCGCGGACGGGTCGAACATCATCGCCGCGAACGTCCTGACGCTGGGATACGAAAGCTACGACAACGTGCACATCCTCAACAACACGGTCAGCAACGTGGGGCGCGGAGGTATCGTCTTCTGGGACAACTCGACCGGAATCAGCTATGCCCTGGTCTACGCGCCGGCGCTGAGCAACAACATCACGATTCAAGGCAACCAGGTGTACGACGTCGACGGTGACGGCATCACCATGTCGGGCGCGCAGAACAGTCTGATCGACCACAACCTCGTCGGCGGAGCGGGCTTGAAGACCGTCGATTCGACCGAGCCCTCGTCGGGCGGCATCTGGGTCATGAAGACGATCGGCGTCACCATGCAGTACAACGAGGTGTACGGCGTGCTCACTCATCAGGTCGACGGACAAGCCTTCGACAACGACTTTTTCGCGCACAACACCATCATTCAATACAACTACAGCCACGACAACCAGGGCGGCTTCCTGTTGATGATGGGCAACCCGGTATTGGCCGGGACGAATCTCACCGTGCGCTATAACCTCAGCGTCAACGACAGCTGGGGCGGCACCAAGGGCGTGTTCACCTCGGAGTACGGAATCGTCGGCACCGTCTCGATCTACAACAACACGGTATACATCGCACCGGGATTGGCCTCCAACCCGATCTTGTGCGATTCGTGTCTTCCCTATTTCGTGAATGCGAATATTTGGAATTTCAAGAACAACATCATCGCCAACTTCGGCACCGGCAACTACACCAATCCGGCGGGACCGTACGTCGCCTTCTCCAACAACTTGTTCTACGGCAACCACCCATCGGGCGAACCCGCCGATGCGCACAAGATCACGAGCGATCCCCAGTTCGTCTCGCCTTTGGCGGTCGCGCCGTACGGTCTCGGATCGGTATCGGGATATCAAGTCGGACCCGGGTCGCCGGCGATCGGTGCCGGCGCCGTCATCTCGAACAACGGCGGCAAGGATTACTTCGGCCGCAACGTGTCGACGACTGCCGCGCCGACGCTCGGTTTCTTCGAGGCGAACGCGTTCTGATCGTGCCTGCATCGCATGGCTCCGCGGCGTTCGATGGCGCGCATCGACGGAGCGATGCGGGCGGCTTCCTGTTCTGACGTGGCGACGAACGGGCCATACGAGCCGGAGCACTATCGCCACTGATCGGCCTGCAGGTCATTGTCGTTTGAAACGAAACGGGCGCCGAGAGGCGCCCGTTTTCTTTGGCCGCACCGAAAGCAGACTCCGATCGCAGTTTCAGATTTCGATCCCGGAAAGGAGACTCACACCTCGGTCTTGCCCCCGGCCTCATTCGGTATCCTCGCATCCCTTGCGGCCACGGCCGCTCAGATCAGGTGTTCGACTAATCAGAGTAAGTTCAACCAACCAAGGGGCTTCGCATGTACAACGTGTCGGTTACGAACAACTACATCTATTCCATGTTTATGGACGGCGGCAACCGGATCATCGCCGACCCACACGGGGGCAAGGCCCACCTCACCGACTGGGGCAACCACGCGCTCAACCTGTCGTGGATGGGTGACATCAACTTTATCGACTTGGGCAAGAAGAAACTCGATCCCTACACGGACCCCAAGCTCCCGTGGACCGAGGCCACGTTCGGCGGTCTGATTCGGTACCGCGGCCAGGATGCGTACTTTCGCTACGAGGGCCAAGGGCAAGTGGACCTCGTGGTGGACGACGTCGGCTCCGTCCATCTTCACTTTCCGCAAGGCGGAATGATCATCCGCTTGGATGACCTGACGGTGAGTTGAGCGGAGAGAGCTGCACGGCCCGCTCACCGATAACCGAGCTATCCAATTCGGCGTCCCTATGGAAGAGCCGCACAATCCGAAAGACGATCGTCATCGATCTGCTTGCAGATCAGCCAACTTGAAACGAAACGGGCGCCGAAAGGCGCCCGTTTTCTTTGCGTCGAACAAAACTGGAATTCGACCCTGTGTCACTCATCGCCTGCGCGACGGCTTACGCGGGGTGATAGACGGCCGCAACGACAGCGGAATCCGATCGGCATTGAGAAACGCGTGAAAATCTTTAACACACGTTTGCCGCCATGCGTAGTGACCGACGAGATATCCGCTCGAACCAGTTTGATCATAGTCCGTGCTTGAGAAATACCGTGGCCCTGCCCGAACGCAACGCGCTCAAGCGCGCGACTCCTCCACATGATGAGCATGCTGCGAACTCAGCAGAGTGAACATCACGCCGGCAGTGAGCGCGCTGAGCACCGAGAGGAAGACCAGCAACTTCTGGAACGCATCGTCGTAGGTGGCACGCAGCAAACCGTCGGGCGCGTGGATGAGCAGGCTCGCGGCATGTTGCAGATCACCCGTGGCCGTGCGGATCGAGATTTCGGTCAGGGCATCTTCTGGCATCGGCACTTGCGTTGCAGACAGCAACGCCGTGCGCACGAACGCCGCAAGGATCGCCGTGGCGACGGCATAGGCCAGTCCGTCACCGACCAGGCGCACTGCATTGAAGATGCCGGTCGCCATGCCGGCCTGTTCTTTCGGCACAACGCTTACTGCCATGCCGTCCATGAGGCCCCATGGCAGGCCGACGCCGATACCGATCAGCAGCATCGGCGCGACGGTGCCCGCATGCTCGAACGCAATCACCCGGCTGAGCCAGTACAAGCCGACCGCGGCGATCAGCAGACCGACGCCGCAGAGCAGGCCGACGGTAAACCAGCGCGCGAGCGCCGAAGCGATCATCGGCACCACGAGCAACGGCAGCGACAGCGCGATCATGCGCAGGCCCGCATCGAGCGCGCCCTGCCCCTCTACGCCGATCATGCGCGCCGGCAGCAGGAACAGCAGTACGACGTAACTGTAGGCAGGCGCGAGCGCCAGGCATTGCACGCCGACGAAGCGCGCATTGCGGAACAAGCGCAGGTCGAGCATCGGGTCGGCCGCGCGCAATTCGACGACAACGAAGATCGCCCACAGCGTGAGCGCGGCGGCGATGGAACCGACCACCCAGGGATTCAGCCAACTGCGCTCGGGCGCAAGAATGACCGCATACGTCAGCAGCGCTAGCGCGAGGGTGAAGGACACGGCACCCGGCCAGTCCAAGCCTCTCGGCGCGGGATCGCGCGTTTCGCGCGCATAGACTTTCGTCATCAGCGCGGCGAGCACGGCAAGCAGCGCCGGTATCCAGAACACCCAATGCCAGTTCAAGACCTCGACGAGGACGCCGCCGAACAGCGGACCGAACGCGCCGCCCGCGCCGAAGGTCATGCCGATCAGACTGAAAACGCGAACGCGCGCCATGCCGTGAAACACCTGGGTGAGGCTCGCCACGGCGCCGGCGAATCCCGCAGCCGCACCGAGGCCCTGGGTAAGCCGAAGGAGGTCCAGCCACGCGACCGAAGGCGACCACGGAATGAGCGCCGTCGCCAGCGCGAACAGCAGCAGTCCGACCAGCCACACGCGCTTGCGGCCGTAGATGTCGGCGAGGCTGCCGGCGACCATCGTGGTGCTGCCGTAGGTGAGCAGGTAGGCGTTGTTGATCCAGTTCAGCGCGCTGGCGCTGCCGCCGAGATCGGCGCGAATCGCAGGGACCGACATGGCCGGGCTGGCGATGCTGAGCGGAATCAGCGCGGCGGTCAGGCAGACAGTCAGCAAAAGCCGGACGTTGCCGGCAGTGGTGTCGTCCGCAGAGGACGTGGCTTGTCGAGTGTGCATGGGAAGGCCGATATGAGCGTGAGTCGCATGGGCGCCGCGCTTGCGCGGGTTTCGCCGATGACCGGCCTTTGATGATAAATTTTCGCCAATAGGCGAAAAACAACGCCGAATTCTTTACTCAAGTGACTTTAAAGTCATGAATAGACGCTCGCTGGACAGCTTGAACGGCATAGTCGTCTTCGTCCGTGTAGTCGAGGCCGGCAGCTTCGTCGATGCCGCGCGCGTGCTCGGCCTGTCTCCCTCGGCGGTCAGCAAAGGCGTGTCGCGGCTCGAAGCGCATCTCGGCGCGCGCCTGTTCCGGCGCAATACGCGTAGCGTGACCTTGACGACCGAAGGCGAACTTTTTCTCGAACGCTGCCGCCGCGTGCTCGGCGAAATCGAGGCGGCGGAGCACGAGCTCGCGGACGCCGGCCGCCTGCCTCGCGGCAAATTGAAAATCAGCCTGCCGCTGGTCAGCGGCCTGATCCTGCCGGTGCTGTCGGCGTTCATGCGCGAATATCCGCATGTTCAACTCGACCTCGATTTCAGCAACCGCCTGGTCGATGTGATCGAAGAAGGTTTCGACGCGGTCGTGCGCACCGGCGTGCCAGCCGATTCGCGCCTGCAGAGCAAGCGACTCGGCAGTCATCGCGAAATTCTCGTCGCTGCGCCGGCCTATCTCGACGCGCACGGCGTGCCGCAGACTCCCGCTGATCTTTCTGCGCATGCCTGCCTGCACCATCGCTACTCGAGTTCGGGCCAGTTGAGCCGCTGGGCGTTCCCGCAGGAAAACCTGCCGCCCGACTGGCGCCTGCCGGTGACGATGGTGAGCAACAATATGGAGACGCTGGTCTATTTCGCGACGCAAGGCCACGGCATTGCCTGCGTGCCCGACTTCACCGTGCAGCAGGCGTTGGCGAGCGGCGAGCTGCAGAGCGTGCTCGGCGACTGCATCGAAAACGCGAGCACGTTCTGGCTGCTGTGGCCCGCGGTGCGTCCGCTGCCGCCGCGGCTGCGCGTGTTCATCGATTTTATGAGCGCGAATCTCTTTCCGGGATCGCGCGAGGGCAGCCCACCGGCCGAACCGACGAAAGCCCGGCATCGAAAATCTTTAATCTCGCCGCACTAGATTTGCATCGAAGGCGTATCCGTCGAAGCCCGGCACGAGCACGCAAACGCGCTCCGGCTTCAATGCGATACTGCCGGAAAAACGCGAGCGGCATTTCCGACGAGGAAATCCGTCGTTCACGACCCGGGATCTCAATCCGTACAAACATCTTCCTACGAGCCGCACGGCCAATCTCTATGACTCAGCAGGACAAGGCTTCCAACAATCGCTACCTCACCGCGAGCATCGCTTTGCAGGAATGGGATACGCCCGGAGCGCTGCTCAAGATGCGCCTCGCGACCGCGGTCGAAGACGCGGTCACGCGCTATCCGATTCATCGCACCCTGCAGTTCGCCGCACGCCGGCCGCTCGACGAACTGTTCGACGCTCTGGCCCTCGAACTCGGCTGGCGCGCGCATCGCTTCGATACCAGTCAACTCGTGCTCGAATCCGACGGCCTGTTCGCGAGCGCGCGCGGCTATCGCAAGAACGACTACAGCTCGTCGCACATCGGCATCTGGGCGGATTCGCGCGAACGCGCGCAAGCCGCCTGCGACGCGATCCTCGCCCTGGTCGGCTCGTCGCGCATCAGCGAGCCGATGTTCACCATCGACTGGCACTTTCTGACCGGGCGCGGCGAACTCGAAAACGCCGCGATCGAGGAGCTCGCCAACGACTTGATCCTCGACGAGGCGTATCCGTACCTGCCCGGTGGCGTCAACGCCTTCATCGAACGCTATCTCGACTCTCCCGAGACTGTGCTCGTCCTGCAAGGGCCGCCGGGCACCGGCAAGACGCGCCTGATCCGCGGCATACTCGGCGCAATCGCACGCCGCGACCGCGGCCATGCGTCCGCGCTATACACAGGCGACAAAAAGACCACGGAGAGCGACCAGATTTTCGTCGCCTTCATCACCGGCTGGCACGATGCGTTCGTCGTAGAGGACGCCGACCACCTGCTGCGCCCGCGCGCCGACGGCAACGAAAACCTGCATCGATTCCTCACCATCGCCGACGGCGTCGTGCGCTCGCAGGGGCGCAAGATCATCTTCTCGACGAACCTGCCGAATGTGAAAGACCTCGACGACGCGCTGATCCGTCCGGGCCGCTGCTTTGCCCACGTGATGACGCGCGAGTTGACGATGAACGAAGCCGCGGCGCTTTACGAGAAACTTCTGACGCAGCCGGACGCAAACCAAGGCGCGCCCGAGAGGACCGCGATGAAAACGGCAAAGTCGTTGTCGCTTGCGGAGGTCTATCGGATGGCGCGGGGAGAGCCCGTACGGATCGAGTGAGATTTTTCGCTTACGTCGTACTTCGAGGCGGGAGTACGCTTCCAAGAACGACTCGGTATCGCCTGTCCCGTCCTCGATACGCAAGCTGCAAAGCGTCTACACAAGATGCTCATGAACTACGCTTGGCTCTGCTTGTCTGCAATCGGGGAACTCTTCAGGTCGCATCGAAAAGATGGTGTCTGCCCAGATTTCATACTTATTGCATCCAACTAGATGTCGGCGTACCGCCGCCAGCATTTCGTTGTTGGCCGCATGAGCATTTGGCGCCCCAAAAGCGTTGTACTCATCTCGGTAACACGCGTGTTCTTACTTGCCGCCATTATTCATTTGGGACAAATCATCTATGGTGGCTTCGTCGGAGTCGATGATGGGTCCACCTTCGTCGGCTTTCCTTTCGTCTTTGCATCCTGGTCCGGCGGCGTGTGCTTCGGCACTTGCTCCACATTTCGCGCGGCCTCTCTTCTTGGCACACTCGCTTTTTGGGCGGCCTTGGCCTCAGGCACTGCGTATTTTTTTCTCATCAGGCGATCGAGGCGCCGGCACGACGAAACCTAGGCGTTCGTTCAAACGAGCCACAGCAATGCCTTGCAGTATGCTGGCAGCTATCGCGGCCGCGGCCGCTCAGCCTAAGCCTCGGGTCTTTTCACATGATCGGTCGCGCCGCCCGAATTGGGCTTCTGCTCGCAGCAGCGCCGCTCCTGAACGGATGCGGCGCGCTTAGCTGCGCTGATAGCGACCCGATACTCGAAAGAGTGAAAAAGCTGGACCACGATTACCTCTCGCAACTATACGAGTACGCCGCGTCGGGCCAGTGCAAATTTACCTGCAGCCCACCCCTGTTGAACCGTTTATCCGGCCTCGGCAATCGCGCTCCCGTTTTTGAGGTAGTACCGCGCAGGCAGGCACAGATCAAATTGAGCGTCTGCATGGACGAAGGCGTCATCTTGATCTTCAGAGCAATCGGCACACCCGATGCGGCTATCACGGTCATATCGAGTCATGACGGTGTGACGTGGAATGAAGCGGTCCTGTGGTCGAACAGTCAGTCCAACCACGACGTCCGATAGCTTCATTCCGATTTCGGCTTCCCAAGCAGGAAAGCAATCATTTGTACTTGTGGTTCAAGTCGTTCTAACGGTATTGGCCGCTATGATCGATGTCGGACAGCAGGAGCAAGTGCTCTTGAGCTGATCAATCCAACGTGCACGGCGGTTGACCGTTCACCCCAACGAGCCACCACGACGGTGCATGCGTTAAGATCGCGAACAATGCGATCCGCGACCGCTTGGCTCATGGATCAGACCCCTCACGAATTTACACACGTCACCCAGAGGCTTTATATGAAACGAGTAACTGGCATTGGCGGCATCTTCTTCAAATCGAAAGATCCGAAGGCACTCGCCGAGTGGTACCGGGTTCACCTCGGTGTCGATGTGCAAGCATGGGGCGGTGCTGCGTTTCGATGGGTAACGCCCGAGAATCCGTCCGGCACCGGGACGACCGCGTGGAGTCCGTTCAAGGCCGACACGACCCACTTCGAGCCGAGCCAGGCGTCTTTCATGGTCAACTATCGCGTCGCCGATCTGCATGCTTTGCTCGCCGCGCTGCGCAGCGAAGGCTGCAACGTCATCGACAAGATCGACGAATCCGAGTACGGCAAGTTCGGTTGGGTCATCGATCCCGATGGCAACAAGCTGGAACTGTGGGAGCCGCCAGCCGGACAGTGACCGCGGGGCTTGATCCATCGCTGAGGCGTGGCCTGATTGCTCGTTTGAGCGGATTGCCGCGAGATGATCGCGGCGCCATGCCGAGCCAGATAACGTCCCGCGCTTTCTGTTGCAGGAACCACTGACTCACGCGCAAGCCGCATCGAGAGCCTTTATGCAGAGTCCGCTCACGTCGAATCAGTCGATGCCCGAATCCGCAGTCATTCCCGTACTGCTGTATACGAGCGTGCCCAATGCGTCGGCTTGGTTATGCCGCGCCTTCGGATTTACCGAGCGCCTGCGCATCGGCTCTCATCGCTGCCAGTTGAATTCGCCTGGCGGCTTTGGCGCGCTGGTCGTTGCGCAAGGCGGTTCGCCGGCCGTGAACGCATCGAACTCGGTGATGGTGCGCATTCGGGGGATCGACGATCACTTTCGCACAGCCTGCGCCAATGGCGCCAAAGTGATTCAAAGCCCGGAAACGCATATGTATGGCGAGCGCCAATACACCGTTGCCGACCCTTATGGTCACGTCTGGACGTTCAGCGAATCCGTCCAAGATGTCGATCCCGAATCTTGGGGCGGCGAGTATTTCGGCGCGAATGGAAACACCGCGGCCTGATCAGTCGCTCGAACCGGTTCATGTCGGCATTGAGCGCGGCGCGGGCCTTCGCGTAGACGCCGCTTAATCGCGCCATTGAATCCGCGCGATGAAGTTTGAACCGTTCGCACTGAGCGTAGCCGCGCAGCGGCAAAGTCGAAGTGCCGCTGCTACAGGCTTCGACTTCGCGCCTTCGGCGCTACGCTCAGCACGAACGGATTCCACACATATTCGTACCGCATCAATCATGTTCGCCGAAGACGTTATGGCCGCCAGTTGGCGTTGTTTTCCCAGAAGTCGACGCTGCGTCGGTACGCCTCGCGGTCGAGCGGTATGCCCGAGCCGCCTTCCTCGACACCGAGCGCGTTGCGCATCATGGTGATCGGCGCCATCGGAATTTCCGCGGGCTCGGCCGTGTAGAGGCAACCGACGACGCCCCAGTCGGCATCGACCGGCGTTCCTTCCTTCGCCATCTGCTCACGGCTGTAGAGGATGACGACGAGATAGTTCGCGACCGGCGCGTCGACGCCCTCGAACCAGCGCACGAGCACGGGCAGCTCGTCTTTCGTGCGCGCTTCGTAGGCCGAGCGCAGCAGATGCCGATTGGCCTCATTGATTGGCACGGTCAGGCAGCGCGTCGAGGTCCAGTTGCGATGCACGTGCAGCTTGCAGAACGGCGCATAGCCGTCGAGCACCGCCAGCGGCGCCTCGTCGTTGAGGCGGCGCTCGAACTGCTCGGGCGTGCAGTCTTGTATGGTGTTGCGGCGGCGCTCTTTCGGAAAAAGGCGCGCGCGGGCGAAGTCGGTGAGTACGATCAGACGGATTTCCTCTTGCATAGTACGCCCGGCGCCCGCATACACTGGCGCCCGCGGCGGCAACGTGCCGCGGCTGCATTTCACCAGATTCGACGATGCGAGTCATGACGATATCCAACGATTTCCTCCACCGTTTCCAGCTCGAACACGCCGGCGTGCGCGGTGCCATCGTGCGTCTCGACGAGACCTGGCAGCGTATCCGCGCGAACGGCGACTACGCGGGCCCGCTCGCCGACCTGCTCGGCCGCACCGTGGCGGCGAGCGCGCTGTTCACCAGTCCGATCAAGTTCGAGGGGCGCCTGTCCATCCATCTGCGTGAAAGCGGCGCGTTGCGCCTGCTCTTCGCCGACTGCACGCACGACGGGCAGTTGCGCGGCATCGTGCGCTGGGACGGCGAGCCACCGAAAACCGCGATAACGCTCGAGCCCACGGCGCGCCTGGCGATCACGATCGAAAATTCGATTACCGATTCGCGCTATCAGGGCCTCGTCCCGGTCGAGAGCGGCGATCTCTCGCGCGCATTCGAGGGCTACTTCGAGCGCTCCGAACAGTTGCCGACGCGGCTCGTACTCGCCGCAGCCGACGACCGCTGCGGCGGCCTGATGTTGCAGCAGGTCGCGACCGCGGGCGGGGCTCCGCTCGGCGACGCCGACGGCTGGAACCGCGCCGAACATCTGCTCGCGACGCTCACGCCCGACGAGTTGCTGCGCCTGCCGTCCGAGCAGGTGCTGCTGCGCCTGTTCCACGACGAAGGCGTGCGCCTGCAGCCGGCGCAGCCGCTCGCGTTCGGCTGCACCTGCTCATACCAGCGCGTCAGCGACATGCTGCGTTCGCTCGGCCGTGCCGAGAACCAGGCAGTGCTCGCCGAACAAGGCTCGATCCAGGTGACCTGCGAGTTCTGCAACCGCCAATACGTGTTCGACGAGGCCGACGTCGCCGCGGTGTTCGCCGACACCCCGGCCGAAGCGGAGCCGTCGCGGCGCCACTGACGCGGGCGCCGCAGCTCAGTCGACCGCGAGCTTCGCCGCCGCGGTCAGCAGCAGGCCGCCCGACACGCCTTCGACCCAGCGCCGGTAGCGGTCGTTGAAACGGCCGCTGCGCCCGGCCGCGGCGAGGACGCCGCTCAACGCCGCATAGAACGCCGCGCAGAGCGAGATGAAGGTCAGCGACAACACCAGTGCCTGCTGCGCCACGGAACCTCCGGCGTGCATGAACTGCGGCAGCAGGGCAAAGTAGATCAGCATGCCTTTCGGATTCAGCACCGCGGTCAGGAAGCCGCGCCGGAACGACGCCGCAGCGGCGCCCGTCGGCATCACCATATTGCCCGGCCGCAAGGCCGAACGGATCAGACGGCCGGCGAGATAAGCGAGATAGACGACGCCGACCCAGCGGATCGCCGCGAACAGGGTCGGCGAAGCAACGATCAGCGCGGCGAGCCCGAACGCGACGAGCAGCGAATGCACGCAATAGCCGGTACACACGCCGGCGGTTGCGCGCAGCCCCGCGCCCGCATTGCCGCCGATGGCTTGAGAGGCGATGAACAACATGTCCGGCCCCGGCGTGCAGATCAGCGGAAAAACGGTCAGCGAAAACAGCAGAACGGTCGAGATATCCATGCGCACAGCGTACGCGCAGCGGCACGGAATCGGGTTGCGAAAATTTCCTCGATTCGGCAAAAATTGGCAGTAGATTTCCACATTCGGGAAATTCGAGGCTGCAGATGCCAATCAAGCTCGATGAGATCGACCGGCGCATCCTGCGCGCCCTGCAGCGCGACGGACGCATGCAGAACGCCGAACTGGCGCAAGAGGTCGGCTTATCGCCGTCGCCGTGCCTGCGCCGCATGCGCCTGCTCGAAGAGGCCGGCGTGATCCAGCGCTACGTCGCCGTGCTCGACCCGGCCAAGCTCGGCATCGGCATGACCCTGTTCACGCGCGTCTGGTTGACCGCGCAGGACGCGGAGACGATCGAGCACTTCGTCGCCGCGATGAAACAACTGCCGCAGGTCGTCGAGTGCTACATCATGCTCGGGGAAAGCGACGCGCTGCTGCGCGTCGTGGTCGACGACCTCGACGGCTATCGCCGCTTCCAGACCACGCATCTGACGCGCGCGAATGGCATCCGCAACGTCAAGACCGATCTACCGAGCGAGATCGTCAAGCAGACGCACGCGCTGCCGGTGTGAGCGCGCACCGCCGTGGCGGCGCGCTCAGATCGGCGCGCCGGGCGGAATCGGCGGCAGCGGACGCAGCTTGACCGACTTCGGATCGGCGAGATATTTGCGGATCGTCTCCGCTGCCGACGCGCGGCTCGCGCCGGCCGCATCGCCCCCGCTCTGCTTCGCCAGCCACGACTGCCACTGCTGCAACGATGCGCGCACTTCGGCCTCGACCTGCGCATGCAGCTTGCCGTCGTCAAGCGCGCGCAGCAGCGCGTCGAGTACGACCCAGTTCGCTGCGTTCTGCACGGCCGCCGCGGACGTGTCGCGCGCAGTCTGCTGCCAGGTGCCGCGGAACGTCGCATCGAGCACGTCGCCGACGCCGGGCTGGCCGCCGTCGCGCGCGTGCTGCCAGGCTAGGCGGTTGAGGCGCTCGGGCGCGAACAGGAACATGGTCGTCTGCGCGGCCGCGGCTTCAGCGGCGGCAAACGGATCGAACAGCGGCCCATTCTTGGTCGCGAAGTATTCGCGGCTGCGCGCATAGTCGTTGCCGGGAGGCGTCACCAGATCGAGCACGTTCGCCGGCAGCACAAGACTGTCGGCGCCGAGCGTTTCGATCAGACGCGCGAGCGCAGTGCGCTGCGTATCGGCCGGCACCGGGCGCGAACCGGCCTGGCGATCGACCGCTTCCGAATAGGAGTAACTGGCACCGCCGAGCAGGCGCGCGACGGCCTCGGTTTGATAGCGATGCAACAGATAGAGCGGCACGAGGCGCGCTTCGATTTCGCCGGCCTGACGCTCGGGCGGCAACACGCCAATCGAGAAATTCGCCAGCGCCTTGCGCCGCACGGCCATCAGCGCCTCGAATGTTTTCAAGGTGTCCGCGCCAGAATCCCAGAGCAGACCGTCCGGCTCCGCGTCGCCGGGGCTGCGCGCATCCTGGTCGCTGACGTAGCGGAAGCCGGCCTTGGCGATATCGGCGCGCAGCTTCGCCAGCGCCGCCGTTTCATCCCCCGCGAACTGGCCGTAGGCGTGAGCGACGATGAAGTCGTCCCACGGCCCGACGCCGACGCCATAGGCGCCGTCGAGCGAGATCGCACCGTCCGCGCCGAGCTTGAGCAGCGGATGCGGATAGTCCATCACCGAACCGTTGCCGAGCCGGCTCGCGGCGAAGTTGTGGGCGAAGCCGAGTGCGTGACCGACTTCGTGCGCGGCGAGCTGGCGCAGGCGCGCGAGCGCCATGCGCTCGGCCTGACCTTTGAGTTCGGCAGCGTTGGCCTTGTCGTATGGCGCGAGCAGGCTTTCGGCGATGAGAATGTCCTGGCGCACGCGCTGCGAACCGAGAGTGACGTTGCCGCGGATGATCTCGCCAGTGCGCGGATCGACGATCGGCTGGCCGTACGACCAGCCGCGCGTGTAGCGATGCGCCCAAGTGATCAGGCTGTAGCGCGCGTCCATCGGATCGACGCCTTCGGGCAGCAGCTCGACGCGGTAGGCGTCCTTGAAACCGGCCTTCTCGAACGCGCTCTTCCACCAGTTCGCGCCTTCGAGCAGGGCCGAGCGCACCGGCTCGGGCGTGCCGCGGTCGAGATAGAACACGATCGGCTTCTTCACCGGGCTGAGCGCCGCGCCGGGCTCGGTCTTATCGAGGCGGAAGCGCGGCTGCACGCGGCGGTCGAGGCTCGATGCGAGCGGCTGGGCGAAGTCGTACCAACCGACGCTGAACGCACCCGACGCCGGATGGTAGGCGCGCGGCGCATAGCCCGCCGGCGGCAAGCGCACGAAGCTCAGATGCTGGCGCACGGTGACGCTCTGCGGGTCCATCGCCACGTCCTTGACGAAGGCGCCTTCGCCGGGCCCGCGGAAGGTCAGCATCGCTTCGAGTTCGGTGTTATCGGGAAAACTCTTCGCATCGGCGAGCGACACCGCGCTGCGGCCGGCGTCGACTTCGTACTTGCCCTGCTTGGTCTGGTTCAAGCGTTCGCCGATGCCGTGGCGATCGGAGATCAGCAGCGGGCTCGCATCGACGAGCACCTCGCCATTCGCGCCCTTGCGCTCGGCAAGGATCTCGCCGCTCCACAACACCGACTCGGCAAACGCCTGGCGCACGCTGAGCGCCTCGTCGGCATTGTTCGACACGGCGCGGAACTTGGTGTTGTCTTCGACCAGCAGCACGCGCGAGCCGACGCGGCGGAACTCGACCAGATGCGATTCGCTGCTCTGGCCGCGATCGAGGCCGACGTCGTTCGAGCCGAGCGCCCACGGCAGCGAACTCATGAGCAGGAAGGGCTGCTCGAAGGCATGCACGCCGAGCAGCACGCGGCCCTTCGCTTCGTCGCGGTAGACGTCGAAGAAACCCGCGACATGCGGCATGCCTTGCGTTGCGCCGGCGAAATCCGCGGGTGTCGCAGTTTTATTCGCCTGCGGCGCCGGCGCCGCAGCCGCGGCGGTCATCATCAGCAACCCCAGTACCGCACACGCGACTCGCCCGCTACGCACCACGGCCCACTCCCATCGAAGGATATGCGCCATTTTGCCCGGCTCGCGCCGCGTTGCAATGGGCCGAAGATCATGGATCGGTGCCGCACGCGAGAAGCGCTGCGGCACGATCATGTCTTATCGCGATTGGCGCGGCGGCTTGTCTGTCGATCGAAGCCGCCGCTCGATTGCGAAGATCAGTGCCCGCTCAAGCGTCGCCCCGGTTCCGATCTGCGCGGCGCGTACGCGCAAATGCACCGATCAAACCGATCATCGCAGCGAACAGCCATAGCGCCCAACGTCCGAGCGCAGGCGCCGGCACCGGCGCCGAAACCGGCGCATCGACGACGACCGTCACCTGCGCCTGCGCCTGGGCGAACGCGCGATCGCCGCCGTACACGGCCTTCAACGTATGCGTGCCCGCGCTCAGCGTCGACAGCGGCAGCGTCGCATTGCCGCCGGCATCGATCGCCACCGTGTTCAAAGTGGACGCGCCGTCGTAGAAGGTCACGGAACCCGTCGGCACCGAGGCGGCGGCCGGCAGCGCGGCAGCCTGCGCAGCCGATGTGGCTGCACCATGTATACCATCCGTCACCGTCGGCGCCAGGCAACCGGAGACCGTCGCCGCGAGGCTCAGGCTCTGGCCGACGGCGATATGGTCCGGCGTCGCTGTCAGCGCGACCGCAGCACACTTGAGACCGACGCTGATCGTCAACGCGGCGGAGGTTTGCGCCGCGTTGTTCGCATCGCCCGCGTACGTTGCCGTGAGCACGTGGCTGCCCGCCGTCGCGAAGCTCGTAGTGCAGCTCGCCGTCGCCGTGTTGCCTGAGGTGATCAGGTTCACCTGGCTGCACAACACCGTGCCGCCGTCGTTGATCGTGACCGTGCCCGTCGGTGCCTGTCCGCTGACCGTCACGTTGAGCGTGACGGCCGCATCGACCGCCGCCGTCGTCGTGCTCGCAGTCAGCGTGATCGCGCTCGTCGCGCTGCCGATGACGATGCTTTGCGTAACTTCATTCGCCGCGTTGTAGTGCTCGTCGCCCGCCTGGTCGGCCGCGATCGTGCAGGTGCCCGCCGTGAGCATCGTCACCGTCGTGCCGGCGACCGAGCAGACCGGCGCAGTCTTCGAGGCGTAGACAATCGGCTGGCCCGAATTCGGCGTCGTGCTCGTCGCCAGCGGCGCGATCGCGAACGTGCCGTTGGCCGTGAGTGTCCGGTTCGGCGTCGTCTGCACCGGGAAGGTCAAGGTCTGATCGGCCTTGTTGACGACCTGGCTCACGACCGCGCTCGAC
This sequence comes from Rudaea sp. 3F27F6, assembly GCF_005503555.1. GTDB lineage: Bacteria > Pseudomonadota > Gammaproteobacteria > Xanthomonadales > Rhodanobacteraceae > Rudaea. The sequence goes on along the minus strand of NZ_SCNG01000003.1, from coordinate 384,686 downwards.
GACTGGTTGTTCGCATCGCCCGCATAGCGCGCCGTGATCACGTGCGTGCCGACGCTGAGCGTGGATGTCGTGCAGATCGCGGTGGCGTTGCTCGTACCGGCAACGAGGTTGACCGCGGCGCAGAGCAGGGTCTCGCCGTCGCTGAAGACCACGCTGCCGGTCGGGATCACGCCGCCCGCCGGCGGCGTCACCGTCGCCGTGAACGTGACGCTCTGGCCATAGGTGCTCGGATTGACCGAACTGACCAGGTTCATGCCCGGCGACGCCGCACCGACAATGAGACCGAGCGGCTTGGCGCTGCTGCCGGTGAAGTTGACGCTCGCCGCGGTGTCGGGGGAATACACCGCGGTGAGCGTCTTGCTGCCGGCCGAACTCGGCGTCAGCGGGCAACTCGTTGCCGGCAGGGTGATCGTGCAGTGATCGCCCGTGCCGCTATCGCCGTCGCTGATCGCGATGCTGCCGCTCAGCGTGCCCGCGCCGGGCTCGCCCACGGCAACCGTGGCGGTCACGACGACCGGATTGCCAAGCGTGATCGATGCCGGTGCGGACAGACTCGTGATCGTCGCGGCCTTGCCGACGGTCACGCCAGTCGTGGCGCTCGATCCGGCCGTGTTCGCGTCGGTAGGCGTATACGTCGCGGTGATCGTGTGCGCGCTGACCGACAGGCCAGTGCTCGTGCACTGGGCCGAGCCGCTCGCGACGGGCACTGCACCGCAGCCCGTGAGCACATTGGCGCCGTCGCGGAACGCGAGCGTGCCGTTGAGTGCGATGCCTTCGGCGGCCGATACCGTCGCCGTGAAGGTGACGCTCTGGCCGTAGACGGTCGTGGCCGAACTCGCCGTCAGCGTCGTTGTCGTTGCGGCAGCGCCGACCAGCAAGTTTGCCGTACCCGAACTCGCGGCGAAGTTGGTCGAGCCCACGTAGCTCGCCGTGATCGTCTTGCTGCCGGCCGGTGCCTGCGGCGCCAGCGTGCAGTTGCCCGCGCCGGTCGAGTCGAGAACGACGCTGCAGATCTGGCCTTGCACGTTCACTGCGACTTCGCCCGACGGAATGCCGGCACCGGGCGCATTTGCGCTGACGCTGACGCCGATCGTCACCGGATTGCCGAGTACGATCGAGGCCGGTGCGGTCACGGTCGTCGTGGTCTGTGCGACGTGGACTGTCTGCGGAATCGTTTGCTGCGTGCCATCGAGCAAGGTCGCCGTCGACGGCGTGTTGTTCGCATCGCCTTCGTACTGGAATCGCAGCGCATGATCGCCGACGCTCAGATCGGCCTGCGGCACCGTGCAGGTGGCGTTGACCGAGTTGGCCGTGCCGGTTGCGCTCAACGTAGAGTCCGCGCAGATCTCGGTTTCGCCGTCGATAAAGAACTGCACCTTGCCGGTCGGCGTGACGCCGCCTGCGACCGGCGTCACCGTGCCGGTCAGCGTGACGCCCTGGCCGAACACACTCGGGTTGACCGAGCTGATCAGGGTTGTGCCCGGTTGCGAAGCGTTGACGCCGAGCGAGGCACTCGCATTGCTGCCGGTGAAGTTCGTGCTCGATGCGGAGTCGGGGGTGTAAGTCGCTGTTACCGTCTTTGTACCGGCGCTGCTTGGTGTCAGTGTGCAGCTTGTTGCCGGCAAAGTGATCGTGCAGTGATCGCCGCTACCCGAGCCGCCGTTGCTCACGGTCACCGTGCCGGTCGGCGTGCCCGAGCCGGGTGCGGTCGCCGCGACGGTGACGTTGACCGTCGTCGATGCGCCGAGCGCGACCGCCCACGGCTGCGCGTTGGTGATCGTGGTCGTGGTCGCTGCCGCGCTGACGGTGACGTTCGTGCTGCCCGACGATCCGGTCGTGTTGTTGTCGCTCGGCGTAAATGTCGCAATCACATGATGCGCCGTCGCCGACACTGCGAGGCCCTGCGTCGTACAGGTTGCGACGCCGCCGGTCAGCGTCACCGCAGTCGCGCATCCCGACGGAAGCGGATTGCCATTTTCGCTGAACGCCACCGTCCCGGCCGGTGTGCCCGGATTGCCGCTCGGCAGCGACACCGTCGCCGTGAAGGTGACGCTCTGGCCGAATACCGCCGTCGCCGGCGCAGCCAGGGTCGTCGTCGTCGCTGCCGAACCGACTTGCAGACTCGCCGTGCCCGAACTCGCGGCAAAGTTAGTCGAGCCCGCGTAGTTCGCCGTGATCGTCTTGTTGCCCGCGGGCGCCGACGGCGTCAGCGTGCAACTGCCCGCGCCGGTCGAGTCGAGGGTCACGCTGCAGATTTGGCCTTGTACGTTCACCGTCACTTCGCCCGACGGAACGCCCGCGCCTGGCGCATTCGCGCTGACGCTGACGCCGATCGTCACCGGGTTGCCGAGTACGATCGAGGCCGGTGCGCTCACCGTCGTCGTGGTCTGTGCGACATTGACCGTCTGCGGAATCGTCTGCTGCGAGCCATTGACCAAGGTCGCCGTCGACGACGTGTTGTTCGCATCGCCTTCGTATTGGAAACGTACCGCATGATCGCCGACGCTCAAGTCGGCCTGCGGTATGACGCAGGTCGCGCTGACCGCGTTGCTCGCACCGATTGCACTGAGTGCCGCGTTCGCACAGATTTCCGTCGTGCCGTCGATAAAGAAATGCACGCTGCCGCTCGGCGTGACGCCGCCCGCGGCCGGCGTCAGCGTACCGGTCAAAGTCACGCTCTGACCGAATACGCTCGGATTTGCCGAACTCGTCAGCGCAGCGACCGGCTGAGTTGCGCTGACGCTCAGCGATGCGCTCGCATTGCTGCCGGTGAAGTTCGTGCTCGATGCAGAGTCGGGCGTGTAGGTCGCCGTCACGGTCTTTGTGCCGGCGCTGCTTGGTATCAGCGCGCAGTTCGTCGCCGGCAAGGTGATCGTGCAGTGATCGCCGCTGCCCGAACCGCCGGTGCTCACCGTCACTGTACCGGTCGGCGTGCCCGAGCCGGGTGCAGTCGCCGCCACCGTGACATTGACCGTCGTCGATGCGCCGAGCGAAACCGTCCACGGCTGCGCGTTGGTGATCGTGGTCGTCGTCGCTGCCGCGCTGACGGTGACGTTCGTGCTGCCCGACGATCCGGTCGTGTTGCTGTCGCTCGGCGTAAATGTCGCGATCACATGATGCGTGGTCGCCGACACCGCGAGGCCCTGCGTCGTGCAGGTCGCGACGCCGCCACTTACCGTCACCGCAGTCGCGCAGCCCGACGGAAGCGGATTGCCATTTTCGCTGAACGCCACCGTGCCTGCCGGCGTACCCGGATTCCCGCTCGGCAGCGACACCGTCGCCGTGAAGGTCACACTCTGGCCGTATACCGCCGTGGCCGGCGCGACCAAGGTCGTCGTCGTCGCCACGGCACTGACTTGCAGGCTCGCCGTACCCGAACTCGCCGCGAAGTTGCTCGAACCGGCGTAGCTGGCCGTGATCGTCTTGCTGCCGGCCGGCGCCGGCGGCGTCAGTACACAATTACCCGCGCCGCTCGTATCGAGTACGGCGCTGCAGGTCTGCCCGCCGAGGCTCACCGTAACCGAGCCGGGGGGAATGCCCGCACCGGGCGCATTCGCACTGACGCTGACGCCGATCGTCACCGGGTTGCCGAGCACGATCGAGGCCGGTGCGGTCACCGTCGTCGTCGTCTGCGCAACATTGACCGTCTGCGGAATAGTCTGCTGCGAGCCATTCACCAAGGTCGCGCTCGACGCAACATTGTTGGCATCACCGTCGTACTGGAAGCGCAGCGGATGATCGCCGACGCTCAAGTCGGCTTGCGGTACGGCGCAGGTCGCGCTGACCGCATTGGTCGCGCCGACTGCACTGAGCGTCGTGTTGGAACAGATTTCCGTCGTGCCGTCGATAAAGAAATGCACGCTACCGCTTGGCGTGACGCCGCCTGTGGCCGGCGTCAGCGTGCCGGTCAAGGTCACGCTCTGGCCAAACACGCTCGGATTCGCCGAACTCGTCAGCGCCACGACAGGCTGAGTTGCGCTGACGCTCAGCGACGCGCTCGCATTGCTGCCGGTGAAGTTGGTGCTCGATGCCGAGTCGGGCGTGTAAGTCGCTGTTACCGTCTTTGTACCGGCGCTGCTCGGCGTGAGCGTGCAACTCGTCGCCGGCAAGGTGATCGTGCAGTGGTCGCCACTGCCCGAGCCGCCGTTGCTCACGGTCACCGTGCCGGTCGGCGTGCCGGAGCCCGGCGCAGTCGCTGTCACCGTCACATTGACCGTCGTCGATGCACCGAGCGCGACCGTCCACGGCTGCGCGTTGGTGATCGTGGTCGTGGTCGCCGCGGCGCTCACCGTGACGTCAGTACTCGCCGCCGAGACGCCCGTATTGCCGTCGCTCGGTGTGAAGGTCGCAACGACGTGATGCGATCCGACCGACAGAGCCTGCGTCGTGCAGGTGGCGACACCGCCACTCACCGTCACCGCGGTCGCGCAGCCTGCCGGCAGCGGATTGGCGCCTTCTACAAACTCGACCTTGCCGACCGCGGTGCCGCTGTTGCCGCTTGGCAGCGAGATCGTCGCCGTGAAGGTCACGCTCTGGCCGTAGACGGCCGAGGTCGGGCTCGACGTCAGCGTGGTGGATGTCGCCGCGGCGGAAATGGTCAGCGCGGTGGCGTTGCCCGCATCCTGCGCAAAGCTGTAGTTGCCGTGATTCGCGGTCAAGCCGCTACCGTCGATCGGATAGCTACCCGGCGCGCTCGACGCGGTCGCCGTTGTCGTGAAGCTCAATGTGCCGGTCGTCGCCGTGGCCTGCGATTCACCGCTGATAAATCCGCTCAACGTGCCGCTCAGGCCGCTCGGCGTGGTGCCGTAGGCGATCGTGGCCGCTGTGGCTTTGTAGGTCAGGGTCAACGCGGTGATGTTGGCACTCAGACCGGTCGGCTGGGTCAGCGTGTAGTTGCCTGCGGCGCTGCCGCCGATCGAATCGTTCGCAGTCACCGCAATGCCGGTACCGACGTTGGCCTGGGCGAACGTGCCAGTCTGGGTCAGGCTCACGTTGCTTGCGTCGGCAGGGATTACGCCGACGAGCGTGCCGCCGCCCAAGGTCGCGGTCGCCGTGCCGTCATACGGTTTGTTCTGCGCGTTCGTGCCGGTCACCGTCAGCGGTGCGCGCGTCACGTTGATCTGCACGCTCGCCGCCGCGCTTGTGTAGTTGGTCGTGTCGATCGGGTTGAAGGTCACCGCCAAAGTCTGCGCGTTGCCCGCGGGCAGCACGCTGCCGGCGAGAGGCGTGTAGATGAAGGTGCCCGCCACCGGATTGCCGTTGTAGGTCGCGGTCGCATTCAATTGCGCCGCGCTGAGCGGCGTGCCGTAGACGATCGCACTCGGCGTGCCCCAGGTCAGCGTCGGCGTGATCGCGATAACGACTTGGCTCAGTGCGCCCGACGGCGGCTGCGCGGCGGCGGCATAGTTCGTATCGCCGGTGTACTGCGCGGTGATCGAGTGCGTGTCGGCGCTCAAGGTGCTCGTGGTGAAGGTCGCCGTGCCGGCGCCGTTGAGCGCCTGTGTGCCGAGCAGGGTGGTGCCGTCGTAGAAGCTCACATTGCCGGTCGGCGTCTGCGTGGCCGGTGCGACGGCCGCGACAGTCGCGGTGAAACTCAGCGAGGTACCGTAGTTGCTCGGGTTGGTACCGCTGCTCAGCACGAGCGTGGTCTGCGTGAGGTTCTGCGTGAAAGTTGCCGTACAGGTTCTCGCCGCGGTCATCGCCACCGTGGTCACGGGATTCGTGCCGCTGCAATCGCCGCTCCATGCCGAGAAACTCTGCTGCGCATTCGGCGTCGCGGTCAGCGTGACGGTCGACAGCGCTTCGCCGTTATAGGTCGCGCTGCAACTGGCCGTGCAGGCTGCGATGCCGCCGCTCACCGGTAGCGGCGCCGCGCTGGCCGACACGCTGCCGCCGCCGCTGACGCTCACCGTCAGCACGGACAGGCGCGACTCGACCGCGCCGATGTCGCAGCCGGCGCCCTGCGGGCGTGGCACGCCGCGAACGTCGTCCGGCAACTGGCAGGTTCCGGCATCGATCGCCGCGCTACCGCCGCCGGGCAGTACCGACAGAACGGCGCCGCCGTAATTGCCTAGCGCGCCGAGCTTCGGATCGCCTGCGACCATGTTCGTGCACGTGGCGTTTCCGCTCGGGCAACCGCCCTGCACGATGCTGTGGTCGAGCGTTACCGCACCGTTGGATGCGAAAACAATCTCGGGATCGCCTGCATTGAGGACATCGCCCCACAGGATCGAATTGCGCAACGTCGCGTTGGCCACGCCGCCGGTGCCATAGGCCTCGCTGGAGAGGGCGCCGCCGCGCCTCACGGCGCTCGTGTTGCCGGTGAAGGTAGCGTTGTCGAACGTCGGCGTGACTGTGCCGAGGTTGACGTTGAGGTCGATGGCGCCGCCCCAGTTCGACGAACTGTTGCCGCTGAAAACCACGTTGGAAAACGCCGGGCTGACACGACCGGCGGCGGGCGGTGCGGAGAGGCTGACCGCACCGCCCGAGCCGCCGAGACCGACGGCGCGATTGCCGCGGAACAGAACTTTCGACACGATCGCATTGGCGGTGCCGGCGCTGCTGGTCAGACTCAATGCGCCGCCGCCGACGGCGCGGTTGCCGCTGAAGACCAGATTGCTCAGGGTGAAGCCGCAACTCGCCTGGGCCAGCGACGCGTCGCATCTGAGGCCGCCGCCGAGGCCGGTGGTGGCGCTGGCGTCGCCCGCGGTGATGATGAAGCCGTCGATCACCGTGTCGGGGCCATAGCCGGCCGCGCCGCCGTTGTTCATCTTCACCACATTCACGCTGTTGCTGCCGGCAATCTGCGCCGCATCGAGCACGACGCCATTCGCATCGGTCGTGTCGTTGCCGTCGATGTCGCCGGACATGACCGTGGGATTCGTCGCGATCACGCTCAGCGTGCGATCGCTCAGCGCCGCTTCGACGCCGGCAAAACCGCCGTAGATCTTCTGACCGGCGCGCGGCTGGAAGCTGTCGGTCGTCGCAGTGCCGGGTTTGTACACGCCCTTCGCCGCCCAGACTTGAGCGCAGGCGGCACTACGTACGGCCGGCTGCAGATCGGTATACGCATCGGTCCAGCTCGTGCCGTCGTTCGCTCCCGTAGCCGCCTTGTTGACGTAGCAGAGCAACTGCACGTTTGCCTGGAATTGATCGGCGAGACGGAATCCGCCGGAAATGGCATTGCCGGCGGCATCGGCGATGCCCGTGCCGCTGCTGTTCAAGGTCAGGAACAAATGACCGACGCCGGCGATGTTGTTCACCACGGCGGTGTAACTGCTGCCGCTGCCGGTCACCGCACCGAGCTGGCCGGTCGCCGAGCCGTCGACGGTTTCGACTTTGAAAGCGCCCGCGGCGACGCCGGTTACCGGCTCCGAGAACGTGATCGTGTACGAGATCGTCCTGCTCGTGGCCGGCGGCGAACCGACGAGCGCGATCGACGTCACCGTCGGCGCCGTGCCGTCGAGAACGATGCCGGCGAGCGAGGGCACGTTGTTCAATGTCAGCACAGCCGCGGCGCCGTTGTTCGCATCGACCAGGCTGCCGCCGTTGAGGTCGATGCTGCTGCTGTTCAGCGTAATGCCACTGGTGTTGTTCGGCACGCCGCCGCCGAACGGATAGCGAAACAGCAGACTCTGCGTGCCGCTGCCGGACACGTAGTTCACGTAGCGCCCACCGAGGGTCGGTATGATCAGGACGAAGCGCGGCGCGCCGGCCACCGTGACCGGACTGCTGAACTGCACGGTGAAGTCGAGCGTCCTGCCGATACCGTAAAGACCGTTGGGCGGCACGTTCACGCCCGTCACCGACGGCGGGGGCGGCTGCACGTTCAGCGACAGCGTCGTGGTCGGTGCGGCGTTGTAATTGGCGTCGCCGGCCTGATTGGCAGTGAGCGAGCAGATGCCGGCGGCGACCATCGTGACCGTGGTTGCACTGACCGTGCAGACGCTGGTCGTGCTCGAAGCGAAAACGAGCGCGCCGGACGACGCGCCACGCGTGGCCGACACGCTGAACGTGCCACCCGATACGAAGACCGGCGCTGCCGGACTGGCGGCGAAGTTCGTGATCGTCTGATCGGCTTTCGCCATGGTGATGTCGTATTCCAGGGTCTGCGCGGCGTTGTAGTTCGCGTTGCCGGCTTGATCCGCGGTGAGCTTGCAGAGTCCTGCGGTCACGACGGTCAGCGCGGCAGCATTGACCGTACAGACCGACGGCGTCAGCGACGCAAACGTGACCGGAATGCCCGAGGCGCCCGGCGTCGCCGACAAGGTGTAGCTGCCGCCGTAGACGTAAACCGGCGGCGTGGCGACGAAGTTGGTGACGAACTGCGTGCCTTTGGCGATCGCCACGTCGAGATTGACCGGGCTGGCCGTGCTGTACTGGCTGTTGCCGGCCTGGTTCGCCTGGATCGTGCACGTGCCCGCGCCGAGCATGGTGATCGTCGCGCCGTTGGCGCCGCCGCTCGTGCACACGGCAGTCGTCAGGCTCGTGAACGTGACCGGATTGCCCGAGGCGCCGCCCGTGGCCGACACACTGAAGGTACCGCCAGCGGAGAACATCGGCGTCGGTGGCGACGCCGAGAGACCGGTAATCGTTTGCGCAGCCTGCACCTGCGGACGAATGAACCGGCCGACTGCGGAGAAATAACCGGCACCGCCGAGCGTGATCGTGGAAACAGTCGGCGTCGCCGTGGAGAGGTCGACGACGTTGACCGTGCCCGACGCATCGTTGTTGGTGACGTAGAGTTTTTTCCCGTCGGGCGTGATGTCGATGCCGTAGGCCGAGCCTCCGGTCGCGATCGTCGAAGTCACCGTGAGGCTCGTCGTATCGATGACTGCGACGTTCTTGCTCTGATAGCTGGTCGCATAAATCTTGCTGCCGTCGGGGCTGACGACGATGCCCGCGAGCTTGTAGCTGGTCGGTCCGGTCGCGATCGTCTTGGTCACCGTATTGGTCGCGTTGTTGATGACCGCGACCTGTGCCGACGTCCACGCCGCAACATAGGTGCGCGTGCCGTCCGGGCTCATCACCACGGCATTCGGCGTGATGCCGACGCTGACGTTCGCGATTTTGCTCATGCTCGTGGTGTCGATCACGGCGACGCCGCTGGCGCCTGCCTGGTAGGCGATGTAGAGACGCTTGCCGTCGGGCGTGATCGTGAGCGCCCACGGGTTTGCATCGATCGCCATAGTGGAGCCGACCGTGTTGGTCGCGGTGTTGATCACGCTCAAGGTGCCGGCGCCGGTTCCGCTGACGACGTAGACGAGGGAGCCGTCGGGAGAGACGACCACGCCGACCGGCGCCGCGCTGACGCTGACCGTGGTGATCAGCGTATTGCTCGCGGTGTCCACCACGGCGACATTGTTGCTGCTCTGGCAGCCGAAATAGGCGCGCGTGCCGGCCGGATTGACGGCGACGCCGAACGGCGACGAACAGAGCGGGGAGATCGTCGCCGTGACCGTGTCGGTCGCCGTATCGACGACCGACACTTTGCTATTGGACGTCATCGGGATATAGGCGAGCGCGGCGAAAGCCGGCGTCGTGCCGACGATCGACGCGAGGCTCAGAACGGCCAGCAGAAACGGGATGCAGCGATTTCGTAGCGACGCGAATCCGTGTGCGATGCGGGACAGAACCAACCCCGTTCGAGCCGCCCCGACCCGGCGCGCGGCAAACGGACTTTGCGTGATCGACATACGAACGGCTTTCCGCGCGAAGTGCGCGCGCTCCCCTGTGCGGTGATTCGCCGAGCCTAGCCGATCGGCGAACGACGACGTAGGTCTAAAACTAGGCAGGTCCGTGCGCTGCGGCGAATTCGGCGTGCGGAAAAACACCGCACGGCGAAACAGCCGATGGATGGCAGTCGGATAAGGCACGGTGTTTCCCCTGGTTTCGAGCACATTGCGGCGTCGATCGGATATTCGTAATTCGGCGCCGGCGGGGATCATCATCGCGGTCGAGTCCGCGCGGACACTTCGACGCGCAGCGCAAAACGTGAACGCGGCCGCGGTATCGCTCGAACCCGTCCCGGCGCAGCAATCTCGCGCCGAGGATTTCAGCGCGGTTCGTGCAAGGCGCGAACGCGCGCGAACAACGGCGAATTCGGCAAGAGCCTGCCTTCGATGCCGGCGAGGATGGCGTCGGCGAGTTTTGCCGCCGCGTCGTCGCGCGCGTGCGCGCCCAGCCACTCGGCGCGCGGCAGCATGGCCAGCGCGATGCGCGGATCGCCCGGCGCGAAGACCCGGGCCGCGGCGGCTTCGGCGTTCTCCACCTCGGCGAGCGCGGCCGCGTCGCCGCTGCGCTGCAGGTGCAGCAGCGCCTGCGTTTGCGCCAGTTCCCACACCGTCATCGGCTTCAGCTTCGCCGCCTGCGCCGCGACGGCATCGAGTTGCGCCTGCGCATCGTCGAAGCGCTTGCACGACGTCAGCCAGCGCGCACGCTGCACTTTGATGGAGTACAAATCGTTCTCGTCCTGCGCGGGCTTGGCGGCGTAGATCGCCAGCACCTGATCGATGGCCTCGCCACCGCCGGGATCGCAGTCGCGCCAGCTCAGGATTCGCGCACGGGTCGCCAGGACGAGCGCCGTGGCGGCATCGTTCGCGCTCCACTGGCGGCGCGCCTTCGCCAGGGCCTGCCCGTTCAGTTGTTCCGCGCGGTCCAGATCGCCCGCTTCGGCAACGGCATTGGCAAAATTGTGCGTCCATACCGGAATGGAACCGTCGTCTTCGGAAAATTTGCGCTTGGCGATCGCAAAGATTTCGTCGTAGAGCGGCAGCGCGTCCTTCGCGCGCCCGGCGTTGACGAGAAACGACGCATACTGGGCCAACGACCAGGCGCCGATCTTGCTGTCCATGCGGCCGTAGCGGCGGTGCAGTTCGAGCGCGCGCGCAAACAGCGGCCCGGCTTCATCGAAGCGGCGCGCGCGGCTCATCGTATTGCCGATGGCTTCCAGTTGCAGCGCATATTCTTCGTGCGCATCGCCGTGCAGGCGCAGTTGCAGGGCGTTGGCTTCCTGCATCAAGGCGATCGCATGGTCGTAGCTGCCGCGGCGACGCTCGTTCCAGCCATAGCTCGACAGTTCGTCGACCAGATCCGCGCTGTCCGGTTTGAGCTTTCGCATCAGAACCAGGCTCTGCTCGAACAGGGGCGCCGCCTTCGTCGGATCGGAATCGCCGAGCACGCTGGCCGCGTTGCGGATGAGTTCGAGCCGCAACAGCGAGTCGGCGCCGGTGTTGCTTTCGACCAGACGCAATGCCTCGCGCAGATCGTCGTCGGGAGCGGTGCCGCCCGCCATGTATTTCAGATAAGTCTTGGCATTGTCTATCAGCATCTCCGCCAGCACGAGCGGCCGGTTCTGCGTGCGCTCCAGTGCGATGGCTTTGGTATACAGCGCACGCCCGCGCTCTTGCTGACCGATCACGAACAGCACCTCGGCGAGCGCGGCCGACATCTGCGCTTGCGTCGCCGGCTGCTCGGCGAGATCGCGTTCGACGCGCAGCAGCGCCTGGTCGAGCAACGTGGCGATCGAGACATTGCCGCTGCCCGCGTCGGGGTTGGCTCCCTCGAACACGGAGATGAGGAAATTGGTGGTCTCGCGCGCAGCGGTTTCCGCGGCGCGCGCTTCGCTTTCGGCCTGCCGCGCGCGATCGCGTTCGGCAATCACTCTGCCGGTGAACAACGCGCACAGCAACACGATGCCCGCGGCGACCGACAACCCTATCCAGTTGCGCCGCGCGAAGCGCGAGAACCGGTACGCCGTACTTGCCGGCAGCGCGCGCACCGGCCGATGTGCGCGCAGGCGCGCGATGTCGTCGCACAGCGCCTCGACCGACGAATAACGCGCTGCCGGGTCTTCGCGCGTCGCCATCACGAGAATCGCGGATAGCTCGGCTTCGGCTTCGACGTTCGCCGCGTCGAGCATGGCGCGCAACACCATGCCGAGGCTGTAGATGTCGCTGGCGACGCCGACACGCTCGCCGCGCCGCTGCTCTGGGCTCGCATAACCCGGGGTGTAGCCGGACGAAATGCCGGTGGCGACGGTGTCTTCGGCATAGCGCTCGGCCAGCTGGGCGATGCCGAAGTCGAGCAGCACCGGCTGTCCCTGCGCATTGACCAAAATATTCGACGGCTTGAGATCGCAATGCACGACGAGTTGGCGGTGCGCGTGGCCGACCGCGGCGCAGGCCGCGACGAACAGATCGAGGGTCGCGGCGAGACCGAGCCGGCGCTCGCGGCAGTAGTCGTCGATCGGCTGCCCGGCGATGAACTCCATCACCAGGTACGGCTGCCCTTGTCCGCTCGTGCCGCCGTCGAGCAGGCGCGCGATATTCGGGTGGTTCAGGTCCGCAAGCAATTGCCTCTCGCGCGCGAAGTTCGCGATGGCCGCGCTGCTGGCGAAGCCGCGGATGAATTTCAGCGCCGCGGTCTGCACGTAGCTGCCGTCGCTGCGTTCCACGCGATAGACGCGGCCCATGCCGCCGCGGCCGATTTCTTCGGCGACGCGCCACACGCCGAACACCTCGCCGATCGCCGGTTGCGGCGCCGCCGCTTCGGCGAACACGCGGTCGCGCACGCCGGTCAGCGCGCCGGTGCGATCGCGGTCGTCAGCCGCACACAACGCAAGCACCTCGGCGGCGAGATCGCCAACAATCCCCTGGCGTGCGAGCGCCTCGGCGCGCGCGGTGGGCTCGATGTCCACGACGCTGTCGTAGAGTTCGCGCAACCTTGCGTAGAGTTCGCTGTCGGCGTTCACGGGATCAGTCGCCGATCGCCTTGAGCAGCCAGGAACGCGCAAAGCGCAGATCGCGTTTCACGGTCGGCACGGAAACGTCCATCACGAGGGCGATCTCGTCCTGCTGCAAGCCGCCGAAATAAGTCAGGTGCATGATCTGGCCGCAGCGCGGATCGAGTGTTTCCAGCCGCGTCAGTGCCTGTTCCAGAGCAAGAAGGTCGACCGCGAGGGCGCCTTCGTCACCGAAGTCGGCGCGCGACAGGCTGACCTGCACGTCGCGGCCGCCGCGTTTTTCCGCCGCGCGCGCACGCGCGCGATCGACCAGGATCGAACGCATTGCCAGCGACATGGTGGCGAAGAAATGCGCGCGGTTGGCGAAGTCCATCGGTGACTGCATCATCCCCAACGCCGTTTCGTGCACGAGTTCGGTCGGCGACAACGTGGCCGCGCCGTGGTTGCCGACGCGGCGCACGGCCATCTGCTTGAGGGCCACGTAGGCCTCGTCGATCAGGGCCGAGAACGCGTGGCCGTCTCCGCTGCGCCACGCGTGCAGCAAATGGGTCAGGTCCGGATTCGATCCGGCTGGACTGGATTTTTCGGCAGTCATGGAATTCCCCGCTTCGGCATCTGGCGGCGGTTCTTTCGGCTGTCGCCGAAATGCGAAGCAGTCCGCGGCAAAACCGGCGCGCCGGAGCGAGATCGATGAAGCGTAGTCCAAGCGTGAATGGCCGCATACGCCTAAAATTAGGCATATCGGCATCGCCCTCTCGACCGGTTCGCTGGCGCGCGCGCGTGGTCGGCGGCGGACTCTATGTCAGGTCAAAAGGCCGATCGATTCGTTTGGCGTTTCGGCACGGCGACGCCCCGCTCCGCTGCGGCCCGACACGGACGTTCCGGTTTGAAATGGAGGAATCAGCGCGTGGCGACGGCGAATGCGGCTTTGCCGCCGAGCCGCGCAAGCATGTCATCGTACAGACGGCGCGAGAGTTCAAGCGCACGCAAGGTGGCGGCGACGCGATGTTCCACGCCGAGCTTGGCGTAGATCGCGCGCAGGTGGCGGCTGACCGAATCGGCGCGGATGCCGATCAGCAGAGCCATATCGTCGTTCGATTTGCCGCGCGTGAGCCAGTACAGCACGTCGCATTCACGTGGTGTGTAGCCGGCGCGTGCGAACAGCTCGGGCACGATCGGCGCCTCTCGTGCGGCGCTCAGCGCAAGCGCAAGCCGGCGTCCGTTCGCAAGATGCGGCTGGAGGAGCTCGAGCAGCGTCTTCTCGTCTTCGTCGAACGGTCTGCCGTCGCGCAGGAAGCCGACGAACACGGTGGTCTGCGGCGCGCTCGGCACATGCACGAAGCAATGGTCGGTCAGCCGCATCGGCTTGTAGACGTCCACGTAGATATCGAGATTCTCCAGCGCCGGCTTGCTGTAGAAGTCGCGCGCGCTGAACGGCCTGCCGGCGTTGGTCGCGGGATCGAAGCGGAACGCCGGGTACTTGGCCATATGCCGGCCGAACGCGGCGAACGCGTCGGCAAGGCCCGGCGGCGCCGAGTCGAAGTTCGCGCTGAGCACGCCGCTGCGATTGTCGAGCACGCCGTGGCTGTTTAGAGAAAAGCGCAGCAGGCGCGAGGTCAACGCGAACGTGCGATCGACGAGCGTGTCTGCGTCGAGGCCGGGACGGTAGAAGTCCGCGAGAGCTGCGCTGAACTCGCGCAGCGAACGTGGGGCGGGCATAACATCGAAATCCGAAGGTGAAACCGACGCGCCATGCGATTGCGGGTGCAACGAGGCAAACCCGCTACGGTCCGTCGTGGCCTCGCCTATCGCGCCGGCTAGCGTAGGCGAGGCTGGAAACAGACTGTGATGCTATCCCGAAATTGCTACGGAGGCGATTCCGAAGGCCGCAGCAGCGGGCTCTTATCCGATGCCTCGACCGCCGCGGCGGTTTGAATATCGCTTCATCGCGACGAAGAGATATATACTGCCCGCACCGCACACTACGATCTTCCGCACGATGACGCAGATCAGCTTCGAATTCTTTCCGCCGAAGACCGACGAACAGCGCGCGACGCTCGAGGCCGCGCTGCCGAGACTCAAGGCGCTCAAGCCTGAGTACGTGAGCTGCACGTTCGGCGCGGGCGGCTCGACCTTGAACTACACGCCGGAAACCGTGCGCCATCTGCGCGAGGACCACGACCTCGACGCCGCGCCGCATCTGTCCTGTGTCGGCGGCACGCGCGCCGAGATCGGCAAGCTCATCGAGACCTATAAGGCGATGGGCTGCAAGCGCATCGTCGCACTGCGCGGCGACCTGCCGTCGGGCATGGCCAGCTACGGCGAATTCCACTACGCAAGCGACCTGGTCGAATACATCCGCAGCGAGCACAACGGCTTTTTCCACATCGAAGTCGCGGCCTATCCGGAAATGCACCCGCAGTCCGGCGATGCGCACAGCGATCTCGCCAACTTCAAGCGCAAGGTCGAGGCCGGCGCGAACGGCGCGATCACCCAGTATTTCTTCAACCCCGATGCGTATTTCCGCTTCGTCGACGACGCGCGCCGTGCCGGCATCGCGGTGCCGATCACACCGGGGATCATGCCGATCACGCAGTATTCGCAACTGAAGCGCTTCTCGGACATGTGCGGCGCCGAGATTCCGCGCTGGATCGCCAAGCGCCTCGAAGCCTATCGCGACGACGCCGATTCGATTCGCGAGTTCGGCGCCGACGTGGTCGCCCAGCTCTGCGAAAAGCTCATCGCCGGCGGCGTGCCGGGAATCCACTTCTATACTTTGAACCGCGCCAAGGCGACCCTCGCGGTCTGCACGCGCATCGGTATCGTCTGAAGCCGCACGGCGGCGGGCGCCGCGTCTCCTAGCCGGCGGCGCGGCGAAACAATGCCGCGAGCCAATCGTTGACGCGCAGATCGATGATGAGATGCACGCGGTCCGCGTCGCCGCGATTGGCGAGGCGATGGCCGAGATCGAAGTTCAGATACCAGCACTCCCCTTCGCCCAGGATTTGCGCTTCGCCGTCGAGGATGAATTCGACCGCAGTATTCGTGTGCACGGGCACATGCAAGCGCGCCACGCCTTGCTCGAAGCAAAGACCGAAGTCGCGGTGTTCGCGTATCGTCGCGCCGCGCGCGAGCTTGAGAAAGCGCACCGATTCGACCGGGCATTCGAATCCGGCGAGGAATCGCGGCACGTAGACGCAGCGCTGCATCGCCGCGGTGTCGGCGAAATCGTCGCGCGTCGGGTCGGTGTACAAGGGCACGTGTATGCCCGGATTGCCGCGCAGCGGAATTCCGCTCCAATCGCCGCTGTAGTACTGCGTGTTGAAATGCGGATGCCAGCCGTTCGGCGCGACGGCCGTCAGATCGGCGCGCAATGCGGCCAGGTCGACATCGACCGGCAGGCGCAGGCTGCGGATCATCCTGCCTCCACGCCAAGCCGAATGCGTTCCAGCGACGCGTAGTGCGGCGCAATCCATTTCGCCGCCGCGTCGCGCAAAGCGGCACCGGCGGCTTCCTGCTTCGCTGCGCGGTCGTCGGAGAATTTCTCGTAAGGACGCTTCGCGTCGAGCGCGAGGATGGACGCAAACACATTTCGATCCACGTGCTGCGGATCGAGACCGAACAGAGAGGGCACGCGCGTCTGCAACGCTTGCGGCAATTCCGAGTAATTCACGAGCGTACCGGTATGCGCGTGCGCAACGATCGACGCACAGATCGCACCGAGCGCACGCGCCGCGTAATCGATCGGCGGCAGCGGCACGCCATCGGGCCCTGCGCCGCCGAACCATGCTTCGGGCAGCATGCCCGACACGGTGTGCCGCCCTGGCTCGCGCGCATGCGAAACCAACACTTCGACCGGATCGCGATAGGCGAACAGCCATGGCACGCGCGCACGTTCGAGCAGCGGCGCGAGCGCCAGCGCGTGCCAGGCGTCGGTCTTAATCACCACGCTTTCGTCATTGCCGGCAGGCTGCGACAACGCAGACAGCACGCCGCGGAAAACTTTCCAGTCCGCATCGTAACCGCTCGCCGCCAGCATGATCGCCGTGTCGAGCACGCCCGGTTCGCTGATCACGCGCACGCCCGGCCACGCCTTGAGTCCCTGCGCGATCAAGGTCGAACCGCAGCGCGACATATGAAAGATCAGCCCGCGCAGCGGCAGCGCGTCGGCGGCAAGCGCAGCGATGAATTCCTCGCTCAACGGTGTGCGCACCGAGAACAGGCGATTGAGCGGACGCAATCGCAGACTCTGTACGGCCTGCTCGTAAAACGAATCTCCGGCTCTTGCCGCGCCGCAGGCCCAGACCAGCTCGACTCCGCCGACGCCGAACTCGACGCCGACGGGCAGCCAGCCGCGCCGCGCCGGCAGGCTCCATGCGTGCCGCAGTTCGACGCGGTCGATTCGCCGACCGGCGAGGACTTGCTCGCGATCGTCGGCGTCGAGAACGATGCCGTGCGCGCGCGCAAATTCGTCGAGCGCGGCGAGAAACTGCGTCATCGATTCGATCCGCGCGAGCGATGCCGCGGCAGGCGCCTGGTCGGCGATCAGCCGGGCGCAACGCACCAACGCATCCGAGCCGCTCTGCGCGGCGGCCGATGTCGACTGCGGCTTGGCGCCGGTCGCGATACCTGACATCATCGCGGCGATACCCGCACTCCGCTCGCTACGCCGCCATGCTCGATCAGCTTACCGCCGCCGATTTCGAAACGCTGCCGGATCACCGCATCGAAGCACAGTTCGGCGACACGACGGTGTCGCTGGAAATCATCGAAGTGCGTCTGCTCGGGCCCAATCCGGCGCGTCGCTTGCCGGCGTTCGCGCTGACTCTGCGCGACAACGGCGCCGACTACTACGCGCCGCAGGGCATCTACGTGTACCGTCATCCTGAGCACGGACCGCTTGAGTTGTTCACCGTGCCGGCCGGCCCCGACGGCACCGGCATGCGCTACGAAATCTCCTTCAACTAAGGCCTTCATTTCGTCGCCGGCGTCCAGCGCATGAAGTCGTAGACGCCGCGATTCTCGACGAGGCCGAAGCCGAAGCGTTCATACAGGCGCCGCGCGGGATTGTTCGGTTCGACATAGAGTTCGATCACGCGCGCTGCGCGCTGACCTTCGTCAACCAGTTCGGCGAGCAGGGCCGTGCCGATGCCGTGGCCGCGGTTCGCACGCGTCAGCGCGATGTCGATCAGACCGATCTCTGCATTCGCGCGGTCGATGTAGATGCGGCCGATCGGTTCCGTTCCGCGCAGGATCAGCAAGAAGTCGGCCTGTGCGTGATAGGTTTGATAATGGTGGTGCTGGAGAGCGAACTGCTCGGCGAGGAAGTGCTGCTTCGCCTCCTCCGGCCACGGCACGGGCGCGAGTTCTTCCTCGCGCGTGCTCGCATACAGCTGGCGCATGAAGTCCATGTCGGCCGGCGTGATCGGACGAAACGTGATACCTGTGCGAGCCGACGCAACGGCGCCGAAAGGCGCGTGTGCGCTGATGCCGTCCTGCATGGGTCAGACCGTTACGGCTTCAACCGCAAGGAGCAGATGCGGGAAGTCCGCCTTCGTGCCGCTCGTGCGACAGACAACGCTGCGGCTGCCGCAGTCATCGCCGCTCAGCTCGAACCGGCGCAGGTCCGGCGGCGCGGCTCCGTCCGCGGCGACCGCGAGCAGGTAAGTGCCTTCCGCCGCGGGAACCGCTAACGGCACGCTAGTGCCGGCCTGAGTCAGGGTCATCGGCAGAAGCCCGCCCTGG
The DNA here is from genome assembly GCF_005503555.1 of Rudaea sp. 3F27F6. Taxonomy (GTDB): domain Bacteria; phylum Pseudomonadota; class Gammaproteobacteria; order Xanthomonadales; family Rhodanobacteraceae; genus Rudaea. The sequence continues at coordinate 366,199 of NZ_SCNG01000003.1, read as the reverse complement.
CGCACTTCCCAGCGCACCGGCGCCGGCAGCGACTCATGCATCTCGCCGCGCTCTTGCCAGGCGTACCAGAAGCGATGGCTCGCGTGCGGATAGACCGCATCGAGACGCATCGGCAGCGCAGTCGAGGCCTTGATCACGCGCAAGCGGAACGCGCCGAAGTCCGCTGTTGCCGCTGCGACGGGCGCGTCTACCTGCATAAGACGCGTGCGCAGGGACGGTTCGGCATCGGCGCCGACGATACGCGTCCACGCCGGCAGCGAGGCGGCACCTAAAGCTGCTGCAGTCAATCGAAAGAAGTCGCGTCGCCCCATTCCGGCCACGGCGGCCTTGGGAAATGAATTCATAGTTGTTATCGGATCAATTTGTACGGGGATCAATTTCTTGGGGGGAAGACACCGTTCAAGGCGATGATGAAGCTCAGAGCGAGGTAAGGCATCATGTTGTTGTGCGGCTGCGATCCTACGAGCTGGGTCGCCATCGTCTGATCCATTGACACGGGGGAACCCGCGGGGGCATAGAGACTGCCGCCCTGGCTGGTCGTCAGAGACCAGTTCGCTTCCGGCACCTTGGCCGGAGTGCCGCCTCTACCGGCGAAACCCTGCATCGTATGTGTGTGCTGCGGGACTTCGCTGGAGAGAAGGGTGACGTCGGTCGTACCAGCGGTTTCGCCTACGGTGTAGGGAGACAATCCCGGTCCCTGGCCCTGGCCGATAGGCACGCTGCCTTGCAGATTGGGCAGAGCGAAATTCGAGGTTCCGTTGCCCCCGTAGAAAGTGCCGATCAAGGAAAACAGCGCGGTGTTCTGCGATATCGCCATGATCTGTCCGTTGCAGAACGCCCAGCCGCGCGGGGCGAAATTTCCCGCGAATATCTTGACCTCTGCGACAAATGGTTGCGTCATGATCGATCGCCCTCAGTTGCGGGAAGGAAAAACACCGAAAAGTGCAATGATGAAACTCAAGCACACGTAAGGTTGCAGGTTGTTGTGCGGGGTGCCGCTGCCCGGAGCGGGCGATATCGCAGCGGCGGCGAGCGCGGAGTTCGGCGGGGAATTGGTGTACACCGCCATCGTCGCTCCGGCGCCGGGCATGTTGCTGCCGGGTCCGGCCAGCGTTGCGGCAGTCGTACTGACCGATACCGTATGGTTGTGCGTGGGATACGTCTGGCTGGTCACGGTAACGGTTTCCACCCCCGCGATTTGTCCCATCACGTAAGTCAAGCCGCCGCCACTCAACGTGCCTTGATGGACCGGCACTCTGCCTTGCAGATCGGGCAGACCGAACGTGGTCACGCCGTCGCCGCCGTAAGTCGTGCCGAGCAACGCGTACAACGCTTCGTACTCTGATATCGGCAACAGCTTCCCGTTGCAAAACGCGTAGTTAACCGGCGCGAAGTTGCCGGCGAACATCTTGATTTCTCCCACAAACGGTTGGGCCATGACAGGGGCTCCGATATCAATTGCGCGAAGGGAAAACGCCCAGCAGGGCGATGCAGAAATTCACCACGTTGTACGGCTGGCGGTTCTCATGCGGTTGACTGCCGCCGTAGGGAATCAGAGTCGCGGAATTCAAGGCCACCTTGCTTGCAGCCGTCGGCGCGTTGACGTAGGGATTCTGCGTCGACGCGGCAAGCACGTTGCCGAGCGGGCCGTTGGCGGACGCCGCACCCGAATTGGCGACCACGTTATGCAAATGCGTCGGAACCTGGGTGGTGTTCAGCGTCACGAATTCCGTGCCTGCATTTTGCCCGAGCGTATACGTCGCGCCGGACAGCGCCCTTCCCCAATGCAGCGGCACGCGCCCCTGCAGATTGGGCAAACCGAATGTCTGCACACCGTTGCCGCCGTAAGTCGTGCCGAGTAAAGAAAACAAGGCGGTGTTTTGCTGAATCGACAGGATCTGTCCGTTGCACATCGCCCACCCTTTCGGCGGGAAGTTGAAGCCAAACATGCGTATCTCTGCGAGATATGGGGTTGACATGAGAGTACCTGCCGTCCTCAAGGGTTATGGGGCCACGGCGCACGTCGCCGCAACGAATCCAGGGCCTGGATTGATTACCGCCACCGCCTTGTCGGCGGCCGTCGGGCCGGAAAGCGTATTGGTGCTTATGAGATACGTCTGTACGGCGTTGACATCCGTCGCCGCACCGCCATAGCCCTGGAGCTGGAACGTCGCCGAAGTCGGCGCGTTCTGCAGCACGCTGATGCCGGCCGAGTTGTAGCCCCAGCCGTTGGTCGGCGTCTGTCCCGCAGCAGCGGACGTGTTGGCGGATACATTCAGGCACAGGCGCGAATTGTTCGAGTTCGTCGCGACGGTGATCGCGTCGAGACTGCTCGCCTGAATCATCTGCACGTTGTTCGACTTCAGGGTCAGATCGAGCTTGCCCGCCGCAGTCTGCGTACCCGCACTGATGCCGTAGCTTTGCTTGATCTGATAGATCTTGTTATTGCTGACGTCCACGGTGAGCGCGCCGCTGCCGTACTGGAAAACGTCGACGCCTTCGCCGCTCGTCGAACCCGAACTGGCCACGCCAGCATTGCCGATCGTGTTCGTGTTCAGATGCCCGGTCCAGGTGCCGGCGTTGTTGGTCGCGATCTGCACGGCGCTGCCGGTGATGCCGGTAAACGTGTTGTCGTGCAGATTGAAGGCGCCGCCGTTCGTGCTCGCCGCCGTGGTGTTGCTGCCGACGAGCGCGCCGGCGATGGCGAAGTTCGAGAACGTCGAGGAAGCCATAGTCAGGCTGGCGACATCCGTAGCGACGAGTCCGCTCGCCTGGCCGCTGTTCAAACTCATATAGCCCAGGCTCGCCGCACTGACGCTGGTCAGGACCACGGCGCCGTCACCCGTTGCTGCGCTCGTGCTGTTGGCGATCGTGCCGCCGGAACCCGCTGTCGTGCCGACGCCGGTCACACTGAACGTGCCGCTGGCGAGATTGCTCACCGATATGCCGCGCGGTGCGCCGTTGGCGGACACGCTCTGCAAGGTGAAACTGCCGCTGGCATTGGCCAGATTCACCGCGACGCCGGTCGTCGTGATCACGTTGACGCCGTTCTGCACGGTGGCGCCGGTAATGGTGCCGGTGTTGGTCAGGCCCGTGGCGGTGGTGCTGACGATGTCGAGTGACGACACGGTGATGCCGTTGCCGGCGAGAGTCACCGTCGCCGCGAGTTTGGGATTGCTCGTCGCCGCGGCGTTCTGCACCGTGATGCCGCCGATCGCCGGCAAGGTGACACCCTGGCCCCACAGCGTCGCGTTCTGCTTGAGCGAAATCGCTCCCGGCGTCGCTGTTGCGGAGGCGCCGCTTTGGACGAAGATGACATCGCCCGTGCCGTGAGCCGTGCTCGCGCTCGCCAGAGTATTGAACGGCGAAGACGCAACGCCGCTGCCGTTCGTCCCTGCCGCGCCGTTGACGTACCACACCTTGTTCGGGCCGACCGTCAACGACACCGTCGCCGGCGCGCTGACCATGCCGTTGCCGTCGGTCAGCGTGTACGTGAAGCTGTCGCTGCCGGTGTAGCCCACCGCCGGCGTATAGGTCAGCGAGCCGTTAGCATTGAGCGTGATCGCGCCGTGCGCAACAGTGGCTCCGAGCGTCACGCTGAGCGCGCCGGGGCCGGAATCGTTGGCGATCGGGTTCGTCGCGCTCGCCACGTACGGCGTTGCCGGTCCCGTACCGATGACCAGCGGCGTATTGCCGAGCGTCGCATAGCTGTCCGCGCGTGCCACCGGCAGGATCGTGACGTTGTTGACCGTGGTCGAGCCGGTGCAACCGGACGAGTCCGTCGCGGTGACGACGACGTTGCTGGTGCCGGTGTTCGTCGGCGTGCCGGACACGCCGCCGGAGGCGTTGATCGTCAGTCCCGCGGGCAGCCCGGTCGCGCTCCAAGTGATCGTGCCGGTGCCGCCGGATTGAGTGAAGGTCTGCGTGCCGTAGGCGACCTGATACTGACCGTTGGCCAAGGTGCCGCTCACCGTGATCGGCGAACATGCATTGACCACGATGGTGAACGTCGTCGACGCATCTGGCGAAACGCCGTTGCTTGCACCGAGCACGATGGGGAAGGTGCCGCCGGCGGTCGGTGTGCCGGTCAGCGCGCTGCCGGTGAAAGTAATGCCCGGCGGCAACGAACCGCTCGCGCTGAACGTCATCGCGGTCGGATAGCCGGTAGCGGCGAGACTGAGCGTGAATGGCTGGTTGATCAAAATCGTCGTGCCCGCACTGGCAGGGCTGGTGAACGTCGGCGCGCGATTCACCGAGATGGTCACGGTCGCCGCGGCCGAGGTGCCGCCCGCGTTCGTCGCCGTGTACTGGAAGCTGTCCGCTCCCGAGTAGCCCGAAGTCGGCGTGTAGGTGATCGACGTGCCCGCTGCCGTCGCCGTGCCGTGCGCCGCCGCGGCGCTCACCGCGACCGAGGTCGCCGTGCCGCCGGTGATGTTCAGCGTGATCGGGTTGTTCGTGCTGTTATACAGCACGGTCGCGCTGCTCGCACCGGCCACCGGCGCCTGCGGATTGACCGTGATCGTCACCGTGGCCGGGGCCGAGGTGCCGCCCGCATTCGTCGCCGTGTATTGGAACGTGTCGCTGCCCGAGTAGCTGGAGTTCGGCGTGTACGTGATCGAGGTGCCCGTCGCCGTCGCCGTGCCGTGCGCCGCCGCCGTGCTCACCGCGACCGAGGCCGCCGTGCCGCCCGTGAGGTTCAACGTGATCGGGTTGTTCGTGCTGTTGTAAGCCACCGTCGCGCTCACCGCGCCGGCGATCGGCGCCTGCGGAGTGACCGTGATCGTTACGGTCGCCGCGGCCGAAGTGCCGCCCGCATTCGTTGCCGTGTACTGGAACGTATCGCTGCCCGAATAGCCCGAGGTCGGCGTGTAAGTGATCGAGGTGCCCGTCGCCGTCGCCGTGCCGTGCGTCGCTGCGGTGCTGACCGCGACCGAAGCCGCCGTGCCGCCCGTGATGTTCAACGTGATCGGGTTGTTCGTGCTGTTGTAGGCCACCGTCGCGCTTGCCGCGCCGGCAATCGGCGCCTGCGGATTGACCGTGATCGTCACCGTCGCTGCCGCCGAGGTGCCGCCCGCATTCGTCGCCGTGTACTGGAACGTATCGCTGCCCGAGTAACCCGAGGTCGGCGTGTAGGTGATCGAGGTGCCCGTCGCCGTCGCCGTACCGTGCGTCGCTGCCGTGCTCACCGCGACCGATGTTGCGACACCACCCGACAGGCTCAGCGTGATCGGATTATTCGTGCTGTTGTAAGCCACGGTCGCGCTGACCGGCCCTGCGCTCGGCGCCTGCGGAGTGACCGTGATCGTTACCGTCGCCGGTGTCGAGGTGCCGCCCGCGTTCGTCGCCGTGTACTGAAACGTGTCCGTCCCCGAGTAGCCCGAGGTCGGTGTATAGGTGATCGAGGTGCCCGCTGCCGTCGCCGTGCCATGCGCCGCCGCCGTGCTGACCGCGACCGAGGTTGCGGTGCCGCCCGAGAGGTTCAGCGTGATCGGATTGTTCGTGCTGTTGTAAGCCACCGTCGCGCTGACCGCTCCCACGATCGGCACCTGCGGAGTGACCGTGATCGTCACCGTCGCCGCGGCCGAGGTGCCGCCTGCGTTGGTCGCCGTATAGTCGAACGTGTCCGTGCCCGAGTAGCCCGCATTCGGCGTATAGGTGATCGACGTACCCGCCGCCGTCGCCGTGCCGTGCGCCGCTGCCGTGCTCACCGCGACCGAGGCCGCCGTGCCGCCCGTGAGACTCAGCGTGATTGCATTGTTCGTGCTGTTATAGGCCACGGTCGCGCTGACCGGCCCTGCGCTCGGCGCCTGCGGAGTGACCGTGATCGTTACCGTCGCTGCTGCCGACGTACCGCCCGCGTTCGTCGCCGTGTATTGGAATGTGTCCGTGCCCGAGTAGCCCGAGGTCGGCGTATAGGTGATCGATGTGCCCGCCGCGGTCGCGGTGCCGTGCGTCGCTGCGGTACTCACCGCGACCGAGGTCGCTGTACCGCCCGAGAGGTTCAGCGTGATCGCATTATTCGTGCTGTTGTAAGCCACCGTCGCGCTGACCGCTCCCGCGATCGGCACCTGCGGATTGACCGTGATCGTTACTGTCGCCGGGGCCGACGTACCGCCTGCATTGGTCGCCGTATAGTCGAACGTGTCCGTGCCCGAATAGCCCGCATCCGGCGTATACGTGATCGACGTGCCCGCCGCCGTCGCCGTGCCGTGCGTGGCTGCGGTGCTCACCGCGACCGAGGCCGGCGCGCCGCCCGTGATATTCAACGTGATCGCATTGTTCGTGCTGTTGTAGGCAACGGTCGCGCTCGCCGCTCCCGCGATCGGCGCCTGCGGAGTGACCGTGATCGTCACCGTGGCCGCAGCCGACGTACCGCTCACGTTCGTCGCCGTGTACTGGAACGTATCCGTGCCCGAGTAGCCCGCGGTCGGCGTATACGTGATCGAGGTGCCGGTCGCCGTCGCCGTGCCGTGGGTCGCGGCGGTGCTGACCGCAACCGACGTTGCCACACCGCCCGACAGGCTCAGCGTAATCGGATTATTCGTGCTGTTGTAGGCTACTGTCGCACTCGCCGGGCCAGCGATCGGCACCTGCGGATTGACCGTGATCGTCACCGTCGCCGGTGCCGACGTACCGCCCGCATTCGTCGCCGTATAGTCGAACGTGTCCGAGCCCGAGTAGCCCGAATCCGGCGTGTAGGTGATCGACGTACCGGTTGCCGTCGCCGTGCCGTGCGTCGGCCCCGTGCTGACCGCGACCGAGGCCGGCGCGCCGCCCGTGATGCTCAGCGTGATCGCATTGTTCGTGCTGTTGTAGGCCACCGTCGCACTGACCGGTGCCGCAATCGGTGCCTGCGGAGTGACCGTGATCGTCACGGTCGCCGGGGCCGAGGTGCCGGTCACGTTCGTCGCCGTGTACTGGAATGTGTCGGTGCCCGAGTAGCCCGCGGCCGGGGTATACGTGATCGAGGTGCCCGTCGCCGTCGCCGTACCGTGCGCCGCCGCCGTGCTGACCGCGACCGAGGCCGCGGCGCCGCCCGAGAGATTCAGTGTGATCGCATTGTTCGTGCTGTTGTAGGCGACCGTCGCACTCGCCGGCCCCGCGATCGGCGCCGGCGGATTGACCGTGATCGTCACCGTCGCCGGTGTCGAGGTGCCGCCCGCGTTGGTTGCCGTGTACTGGAACGTGTCCGTACCCGAATAGCCCGAGGTGGGCGTGTAGGTGATCGACGTGCCTGCCGCCGTCGCCGTACCGTGCGTCGCTGCCGTGCTGACCGCGACCGATGTCGGCGTGCCGCCCGTGATGCTCAGCGTGATCGCATTGTTCGTGCTGTTGTAGCCCACCGTCGCACTGACCGGCGCGGCGATCGGTGCCTGCGGATTGACCGTGATCGTCACGGTCGCCGGGGCCGAGGTGCCAGTCACGTTCGTCGCCGTGTACTGGAATGTGTCCGTGCCCGAGTAGCCCGAGGTCGGTGTGTAGGTGATCGACGTACCCGCCGCCGTCGCCGTGCCATGCGTCGCCGCGGTGCTCACCGCAACCGACGTCGCTAGGCCGCCCGTGAGGTTCAACGTGATCGCATTATTCGTGCTGTTGTAAGCCACCGTCGCGCTCGCCGGCCCTGCGATCGGCGCCTGCGGATTGACCGCGATCGTCACGGTCGCCGCGGCCGAGGTACCTCCGGCGTTCGTTGCCGTGTATTGGAACGAGTCCGCACCCGAATAGCCCGCGGTCGGCGTATACGTAATCGACGTGCCCGCCGCCGTTGCCGTGCCGTGTGTCGGCCCGGTGCTCACCGCGACCGATGTCGGCGTGCCGCCCGTGATGCTCAACGTGATCGCATTGTTCGTGCTGTTATAACCGACCGTCGCGCTGACCGGCCCCGCGACCGGTGCCTGCGGATTGACCGTGATCGTCACCGTCGCCGCAGCCGACGTGCCGCTCACGTTCGTCGCTGTGTACTGGAACGTGTCCGTGCCCGAATAGCCCGAGTTCGGCGTGTACGTGATCGAGGTGCCTATCGCGGTTGCGCTGCCGTGTCCGGGAGCCGCGCTTACCGCGACCGACGTTGCTGCGCCGCCAGTCAGGTTCAGCGTGATCGGATTGTTCGTGCTGTTGTAGGCCACGGTCGCGCTCGCCGGACCCGCGGTCGGCACCTGTGGATTGACCGCAATCGTCACCGTCGCCGCGGCTGACGTGCCGCTGACGTTCGTCGCCGTGTACTGGAACGTGTCCGTGCCCGAGTAGCCCGAGTTCGGCGTGTAGGTGATCGACGTACCTGTCGCCGTCGCGCTGCCGTGTCCCGGGGCCGCGCTCACCGCGACCGAGGTCGGCGTGCCGCCGGTGATGTTCAACGTGATCGGATTGTTCGTGCTGTTGTATCCCACCGACGTGGTCACCGCGCCCGCAATCGGCGCCTGCGGATTGACCGTGATCGTCACCGTCGCCGGTGCCGAGGAGCCGCTGACGTTTGTTGCGGTGTACTGGAACGTATCCGCGCCCGAGTAGCCCGAGTTCGGCGTGTAAGTGATCGAGGTACCGGCCGCCGTCGCGCTGCCATGTCCGGGCGGCGTGCTGACGGCCACCGAAGCGGCCGCGCCGCCGCCGATGCTCAGCGCAATCGGATTGGCCGTGCTGTTGAACGCCACGGTCGCGCTGACCGGATTGGCGACCGGCGCCTGCACCGGCGGCGCGAGATTGCCGACGACGTCGATGCGGAAGTACAGGTTCCCGTTGAGCAAGGCGGTGTAGAAGGCGCGCAGGTCGATCGCGGTCTCGCCGCTGGTCGAATCGCCGGTCGGATCGGTCGCGAGCGGATTGATGCCGGCCCAGTTGAAGATCGCCGCGCCGGCCACGCCGCTGAGCAGGACGAATCCGGCCAGCACGCGCTTCATCCAGCGCCGCCGCGCCGCACGCGATCCGAGCGCGAGCAGCGCGAGGATCAGTAGCGCGATCGCCGGAACGCCGAACAACGGCGCCGGTATGACCGGACCGGGCGGGATAGGCGTGTTGACCGCGAAAAGTATCGGCGCGCCGCCCGCTGCGCCCGTGGTGTTGAGCAGCACATCACTGCCGTTCGCGCTGCGCGCGACCACGTACAAGCGCACGGTGGTCGCGCTCGGGGCGACGAGCGACGCGGTCGCCGCGGAGATTTCGATTTCCGTCCCGCCACCAGTGCCCGCACCGACGCTGACCGCCGCAATGCCGACCGGCACCGGAGCGCCGAAGCTGCCGCCGGAACAGGTACTGCTGGTGACCGAGGCGACCTGCGGCGGCGAGCCGGCATTGATCGTTGCGGTAAGTACGGTCTCTGCGCCAGTGAGCGTGCCGCCGGGCAGACTCACACTGCAGCCTGTCGACGGGTTGTTGTCCGCGTCGATGTAGACCGAATAGGTATAGGATTGGGCAAACGCCGTCGACGCGCTAAACAGCACGACCAAGGCGAAGAGACGCCGGACGATGGATAGCACGCGATTCCCCCGAATCGTAGATGTGTCGACTGCGACAGGCAAACCAGCGGCGCGTCGACAAGGGCGAGGATACTACTCATATCGGCTCCCGAATAGTGGAACCCGATCACAGATTCTCAAATCCGGGCCGGACGACCGGCTCTTTCTGCGCAGATAGGCCCATGCCTCGATCTCCCGCTTTACGCTTTCGTCTGCTGCTCGACTCCGATCACGCACTCGGCCCGGGTAAAGCCGACCTGCTCGAAACGATCGCCGCGACAGGCTCGATCACCGCGGCGGGGCGCGGCATGCGCATGAGCTATAAGCGCGCCTGGCAGCTCGCGGACGAGCTCAATCGGAGCTTTGCCTCGCCGCTGATCGTCACCAACAAGGGCGGCAAGCGCGGCGGCGGGGCGGTGCTGACACCGACCGGCGAGCAGGTGCTGGCGGTCTACCGTGCAATCGAAGCCAAGGCGCAGAAGGCTTTCGCCGCCGAAATGCGCATCCTCGCGCGACTGCTCGCCGAGAAAGAATAGGCGGCGCGGAAAAGCTCGGACCGAAGGCACGCTGGCCGGATTCAGAAGCGCTCGGACGGACGCGCCGGAAACATCGTCAGGTATTGCACCACGCGCGGCCGGGCCGCGCGATTTGGGCTGCTGCCATGCGGCAGGGCCTGATGCCAGAGGATCAAATCGCCGGCGTTGCCGGCGATCGCCTTGGCCGGCGTACCGCGGATGTGATCGTGCGGATCCGCTCGGGGCGGCAATGACTGCAGCCAACCGTCGAGCGTTTTGTGGAATCCCGGTACGCATGAAAAGGCGCCCTGCTCCGCCGCCGTATCGCCGAGATAGAGCAGACCCTGCACGCCGAACCCGATTGGCTTGGTCATGTCGGCATCCCAGTGCAAATGCGGTCCCGGGAAGATGAAGCCCGCTTGCTCGGGAGGATTGAAGCCGCAGCGGTCGAAGGTCGGCAGCAGATCCGTCGTGCCCCAGAGCTGCGAGAACGCTTTGTGGATGCGCGCCGACCGGCGCGCCGGCTCCAGCGCCGGATGCTGGAACAACTGCACCATAATGCCCTGGGCATGGTTCCTCTGGTACCAGGTCGACGCATCGTCGGCACGCACGCCGATGAATTCGTGCACCGCATCCACCGCAGCCGCGCACTGCTGCGCTGAGATCGCATCGCGCAACACGACGATGCCGTGCTCGTCCCAGGTTTCCAGATCGCTCGCATCGAACACCGCCGGCATGGCCGCGATTTCCTCGAACCGGCGCTGAGTCTGCGCGTCGTAAGCGCCGCCGGTCAGCGCCGCGTTGAGTCGGGCGATGCACGCCGGATCGATCGAGCCGCCGTTCAATTCGAGGATCCAGGCTTCGAGCTCGTCGAATGTGCGTTCCGGCGTCAGGTAGCGCGCGATCTGTTCGAGCCCGATTCCGAGGCCGTGGATCAGCACCATCTCGTGTACCCATTCGTGCTGGCGGGCCGCGGCATCGCCACGCTCGGCCAGGACGCCGCGATGCGTCCAGCGCCACCACAGCCTTTTCAGGCGCACGACACCGAGCGAACCCGTTTCCTCGATTTGCGGCTGCTGCGACATGGACTGGCTTCAACGTGGAGGAGTCGGAATTCCGCGCGGCATGGCGTGCACTGCCGCCGCGGCATCCTATTGGAAAACCCGCGGGCATGAAACGCCCGCTCGCACCGCGGACATACGGATTTGCACAGACCGCCTCGCACCGAATCTGGCGACCGGCACTACTGCACGATATAGTCGGACGACCACACCGACACCGCAGGGAATTCCCCATGCCGGCGCAATCCGCCCACTCGTTCCGCTTCCGCTCGACGGTGGCCGCCGCGCTCTGCACCGTTGCGTTGTTCGCCTTATCGAGCCGGGCTTCGGCGAAGGACGAGTTGACCGTTTCCGCCGCAGCCAGTCTGACCAATGCGTTCAACGACATCGCGCGCGACTACGAGGCACGGCATCCGGGCACCCACGTCAATCTCAACTTCGCCGCGTCCGACGTGTTGCTGAAACAGATCGAACAGGGCGCGCCGGCCGACGTGTTCGCCAGTGCTGACGAAGCGACGATGGATCGCGCGGCGGGCGCCGGACGTATCGATGCGTCTTCGCGCAAAGATTTCGCGGCGAATACCCTGGTGCTGATCGTGCCGGACGCGAATGCTGCGGTGCCGACGAAACTCGATGATCTGAGCCAGGCGACGTACAAGCGCATCGCCATCGGCAATCCCGATTCGGTACCGGCGGGGCGCTACGCCAAGCAGGCACTCGCCGCAGCCAAGCTGTGGGAATCGCTGCAGGCCAAACTCGTGCAAGCGCAGAACGTGCGCCAGGCGCTCGACTACGTCGTCCGCGGCGAAGCCGAAGCCGGTTTCGTCTACGCGAGCGACGCGGCTTCGCAGGCAACCAAGGTCAAGGTCGCGCTGACCGTGCCGACCGCGACACCCGTGCGCTATCCGGCCGCCGCGGTCGGCAGTTGCAAGGAAAAACCTGTGGCTTGCGAGTTCGTCCAGTTCCTGCTCGATGCGCAAAGCCGCGCGACGCTGTCGCGCTACGGATTCAGCGCTCCCACGCCGTAAGCGCGCTTGGAATTTCTCTCTCCACTCTGGCTAACGCTCAAGGTTGCCGCACTCGCGACCGCACTCGCGCTGATCCTCGGCGTCGCCGCGGCGCGTGCGCTCGGACGCCGCGACGGCATCGTGCGCGACGCGGCGGAGTCGATCCTGACCCTGCCGCTTGTGCTGCCGCCGACCGTGCTCGGCTACTACCTGCTCGTCGTGCTCGGCCGCAACGGCGCGATCGGCGGATGGCTGCATGCGACTTTCGGCATCAGTTTGATTTTCACCTGGCAGGGCGCGGTGATCGCGGCGGCGATCGCGGCGTTTCCGCTGATCCTGCGCGCGGCACGCGCGGCGTTCCGTGACGTCGATCCGCAACTCGAACGCGCCGCGCGCACCCTGGGCGCGAACGCGACCGCCGTGTTCTTCCGCGTCAGCCTGCCGCTGGCCTGGCGCGGCATCGCCGCGGGCGCTCTGCTTGCCTTTGCGCGCGCAATGGGCGAGTTCGGTGCGACCCTGATGGTCGCCGGCTCCCTGCCCGGCCGCACGCAGACGCTGTCGATCGCGATCTACAACGCGGTGATGGCCGGCGACGATGCGGGCGCGCAGACGCTCGTCCTCGTCTCGCTCATCGTCGCCGTCGTCGCTCTCGTCCTCGCCGCGCAGATCCTGCAGCGCACGCACCGCGGAGGCGACGATGGCGCTTGAGGTCGACGTCGGCAAAACCTTGCGCGCGCGCGGACGCGAATTCCACCTCGAGGTGAAATTCGCGAGCGACGCAGCCGTCACCGTGCTGTTCGGCCCGTCGGGCGCGGGCAAGACGCAGACGCTCTATGCGATCGCCGGGCTTGCGCGGCCCGAACGCGGCGTCATCCGTCTCGGCGGCGACGCGCTATTCGATTCGCAACGCAAGATCGACCTACCGACGCACCGGCGCAGAATCGGCTACGTCTTCCAGGACTATGCCCTGTTTCCACATTTGAGCGTTGTGCAAAATGTTGCATTTGCGACATCGCGCAGCGCTGTGTTCAATCCGCGCACGGCGACCGGCGAAGTCTACGAATTGCTCGCGCGCTTCGCACTCGGCAAGCTCGCTTCGAGCTATCCGCATCAGTTGTCGGGCGGCCAGCGCCAGCGCGTCGCACTCGCGCGCGCGCTCGCGGCCAAGCCACGCCTGCTTCTGCTCGACGAACCGTTCGCCGCCTTGGACGCACCACTGCGCGCGCGCCTGCGCGAGGAACTGATCAAGATCCGCAAGGAATTCGACGTACCGATGGTCGTGATCACCCACGATCCGGACGATGTCGCCGCGCTCGGCGGCCGAGTCGTCTCGATTGCGGACGGACGCACCGTCGCCTAGGGGCGCGCGGCTCTTCCCCGTTTTGCGCCGAGGATATCGAGCCAAGCGGGCTCCGTAATTGTGAGATGCCGAACCGATCGCTTCCGAACATCGATCTTCACCGGCGGAAAGCCGGGTTCGACGGATCGAATCGCTGCGGTCAACGCAGACGGAAGTCGAGCGTGGCGACGGCGCCGCCCTGCGGCCGCGGCGCCAGGCCGACGTGCCAGTCGTAGAGCTGGCACAGGCGGATCACGATCGCGAGGCCGAGGCCGGCCCCCTTGGTGCCTTCCGAAGATTCGCCGCGCACGCCACGCTGGAACAGTTTCTCCGCGTCCTCGGCCTTGATACCGGGGCCCGAGTCCTCGACCGTGACGACGCCGCGCCCCGCGCCGATCGTGATGATCACGTCGCCCTTCTGCGTGTACTTGAACGCGTTGCCGATCAGGTTGCCGAGCGCGACTGCGATGACCGACGACGGCGCAACCACTTCGACCGTCTGGTCGACGACCAGATGCACGTCGATCGGCTTCCTGCCGATATGCGAGCGGTAGACGTCGATCACCTGCTCGGCGACCTTGGCGACGTCGGTTGTCTCACCGTCGTTCGGCGCGCTGCGCTCGCTGCGCGAAAGCAGCAGTAGTGCGTTGGTCAACTCGGTCGACTGCTTCGCCGCGCGCTCGATGCGCTTCAGACGCTCGCGGATCTTGTCGTCGATCTTGTCCGAGTTGAGCAGCAATTCGGTGGTGCCGGAAATCACCGCAAGCGGCGTGCGCAGTTCATGGCTGACGTCGGCGTTGAAGTCGCGATCGCGCTGGACGATCGCGGTCAGGCGCTTGGAATAGTCGTCGAGCGCCGCCGCCAGCTCGCCGACCTCGTCGTTGGCGAAGTGCGGGGCGAGCGGTTCGACTTTGCGCGTCTGGCGGAAAGTACGGATGCGCTGTACGAGTTCGGTGACCGGGCTCATCACGCGCCGCGACAACCAACTGCCGATCAGGATCGACAATCCGAGAAAGAGAACGGTGACGACGCCGAGCGCACGCAGCAGTTGCACCTCGTTCAATTTCTGCGTGCTGACGTCGTAGCGTAGAAAAGCCCAGTAGCCATCGTCCTTGTACACGGCCAGCTTGTACTGCCGCAGTTTGCCGCCGACGCCAGGCTCCTCGACTTCATACACGCCGGTTTGATCGTATTGACGCCGGTCGAACGGCACGTTGGCAAACTTCGTCGCACCGTAGATCCACGGTTCGTATCGTGGCACCGCCCAACGCGCGTCCTCTTCGGGATGCTCGCGCTTGAAGTCGACGAAATCTTTGACCAGGCGACCGAGGTCGTTGTTGACGAGTTGGTCTTCCAGGCGCGCGCGCATGTACATCGTCGCAGCGGCAAACAGCGCCGTCAGCGCAAAGCCGAACAAAGCAAACGAGATGATGATGCGGCTGCGTAGGCGCCGACGGAATTTCGTGGGTCTCATGCGCGCCGAAGGATCGGCGAAGTATCGACGCAGCGCAAGCGGATGTCGCCCTGTGGAATCAGTTCGCCGCTGCGTCCGGATCGACCATGCGATAGCCGATGCCGTGACGCGTCTGGATCAGCGCCTTGTCGAACGGCTTGTCGATCGCTGCGCGCAGGCCGTGGATATGCACACGCAGGCTGTCGCTGTCGGGCAATTCCTCGCCCCAGACGCGCGTTTCCAGCTCCTGGCGCGTGACCACCGACGGGCTCGATTCCATGAGGTTCTGCAGCAGCTTGAGGCCGATCGGATTGAGCTGGATCGTCTTGTCGCCGCGGGTGACGATGAGCGTATCGAGGTTGTAGGTCAGATCGGCGACCTGAAGCACGCGGCTCTGGATGCCCTTGCCGCGGCGCGCCAGCACCGACAGGCGCGCTTCGAGCTCCTGCAGCGCGAACGGCTTGACCATGTAGTCGTCGGCGCCCGAGTCGAAGCCGGTCAGTTTCTGGTCGAGTGCATCGCGCGCGGTCAGCATCAGCACCGGAGTCTGCCGGCGCGCCTCCTGGCGCAGCTTGCGGCACAACTCGAGACCGTCCATGCCGGGGAGCGTGAGGTCGAGCACGATCGCGTCGAAGTCATGCGAAATGGCCAGATGCAACCCGGTCACCCCGTCGCCGGCAAAGTCGACGGTGTGGCTCTTTTCCTCAAGATAATCGCCGATGTTCGCGGCGATATCGCTATTGTCTTCGATGACCAGAATTCGCATGGTGGAGAGCTTACTCGTATGTGGCCGAAAATGCTCGGCCGGTCGGAATTCGATTTTGCGGCGTTCGAGGAGTTCCCGAAACGGGACGGCCCTCATTCGCGAAGCCCGCTATCCATCGCAAGCCGCTGCCATTCGGGAGCGGGCCAAAGCGACCGTTGCCGGATTCTCGCCGCTGTCGGCGGAGGCGGAACGCAGCCAATAAAAAAGCCCAAGGAGGCGCCATTGGGGGAACGCACCTCGCTTGGGCTTAAAGCTACTGCCCCGATTACCGTAATCTGCCAGTCACCTGACCTGACCTAGGAGTGTCGAGCACAATTACAGTGGAATCGATGTTAGGCGCGCTTCAATTAAATCAGCGTTAAGGCAACCTATTGGTTTCGTTAATTTATCCGGCTTTCGTGATTTTGCCGACGACAAATATGCGAACCCGTCACCTCACGGCACGCGGCCGGTGCGGAACCCGCGGTGAAGGCGAAACTGCGCACATAACGCTCGCCGGCCGACGCAGCAGGCACTTCGAACTGCCATTGCTGCAAGGCCACGATCGCGGCGCGGTCGAAAACTCCGGCGGGCTGCGCATCGAGCACACGGATATCGCGCACATTGCCGTCGGCATCGACACGGAATTCCAGATCGACACGTCCGGTCACACCGCTGCGCAACGCGCCGCTCGGGTAGCTCGGTTGCACGATATGCACGGGGCGCGGATTTGAGATTGCGGGCGCTGCCTTTTTTAGCGAGTCGGTCGGCGCGGCCTGACTCAGCGGAGGCACCGATTGCGCTTCCGTTATCGGCTTTGCAGGGGCAGTGATCGGATATTTTTCGCGCGAAGACAACTCGGCGGCTGGCAGAGCAACCTCGGCGGCTAGTTTGAATTCGGACTTCGGCAGCGCCGGTGGCGGCGCTATCTCGCTTTCGACCGCGGATGGCGTTCGTAAGACGACCGCCGCCGGCTCGATCCGCAGCGGCAACGCCGAGGCGTCGGGATGAATGCGGAACGTCGCTGCGGCAAGCAATTCGGCGCTCGTCGCCGAGGCGCGCGCGAGCATCACCCCAACCGATTCTCCGGTCCAAGAGTTCAGGCGCAACACGACCAACAAGAAGCCGGTGCAGAGTAAGGCCAACGGCAGGAACATGCCGCCGCCGCGCGACTGCAGCGCGTACTCTGCCTCGCCCGGCTCGACGATTCTGCGCACGCGCGTGAACAGCACGCCGCCATCGGCGCCGAGCGCGGGTTGGAGTGTCCCCAATCCGCGGCCCGAACCGTCCTGCACCCATTCCTCGAGGTCGGCCAACGTGCGCGCATAGGCGACGCGCTCACCGCCGCCGACGCTCAGTACCATATCGTCGCAACATTGCTCGCGCTGCTGACGCACGTCGGAGCAGATCCAATGCACGGCCGGGTGATAGAACAGCAAGGTCTCGACGACAATCTGGACCAGGTTCGCGAGATAGTCGTAGCGGCGCACGTGAGCAAGCTCGTGGGCCAGGATCAGTTCGATCTGGGAAGGCGTGAAACCGCTCAGCAAACTCGCCGGCAGCAGAATCACCGGCTTGAGCCAACCGACCAGGGTCGGCGCGCTCACCTCGAACGAGGACAACAGGCGTATGGGGCGCGGGATGCCGAAGCGCATACTCAGGTCGATCAAGCGCAACTGCCAATCGCGCGGCATGGCGACGGCCGAACTCACGATCGCAGTCAGGCGACGCCAATGCAGAAAGGAGCGCAAGCCGATCAGGCTGACGCCGGCCAGCCAGACGCCGACGCACCAAGGCAACAGAAATTCGAAATCAACGACGGCGCCGGGCTGAACCGATACGGGCGGAGCCGCGGACGCCAGCGGCTCCACCGAAGTCACCGCAAATGCCGGGTCGCCGGGCGAAGGCCATAACAAGGCGAACGTCAGCACGGGGCAGGCAAGCATGGCCGTCAGGCAGAACATGCCGAAGCCATGCCGGCCGTGACTGGTCGAGCAGCGCCCGCGCAGCAGCGCATAAGCCAAGCCGATCAGGGCGCCCTGCCAGAGAAAATGCAGCAGGCTCCAGCCCAACGCATGGATGTACGGCGCAAAGGTCGTCAGCAGCACATTCATCATGGCTTCTCGGAATCGATGCGATCGAGCAATTCGCGAATCTGCTTCAGTTCCGCCTTCGACGCACGCGGCGCCTCGCCCAGTACGTGCAGCACGAGTTGCGAAGGCGAACCATTGAATAAACGGGCGACCATGTCGGAAAGGAAACGCTTCTGCGTGCGTTGTTTGCTCAGCGCGGCGCGATAAACGTGCGCGCGCTGCGCATCGTCACGCACGACCAGGCCCTTGCCGTGCATGATCTGCATCAGTTTGAGCACCGTCGTGTAGCCCGCTCCGCCGTCGCCGTGCAGGCGACCATGCACATCGCGCACGGTGCTCGGACCGTGCTCCCAGAGCACGCGCAGGATATCGAGTTCGCTCGCAGTCGGCCGCGGTAACGCCTTGTTGTCAGCCTGCAATTTCATGGGAGACAGGGCCTCCAGCCCCGCAGGATCGCGGGGCGCTATTCCACCTCAAATCAATTGCCTCTGCAATTTGAGCCTGCGCACTTGCTGCCGATCGTCATCGCGTCCTGCATCGCCTTCTTCGTGTCGAGGCGGTTTCTTTCGATGTCGGCGACGGTCCGGCACTTCGTCACCGGAATGCTCGAACCGGTCGGGGCGACGCGTTCGCAGACCAGGCGATAGCTGTCACTGTGAGTCAGGATGCCGTTGACGTGCTCCTGAGTATTGAAGAGCTGGACTCGTTCGTCTTTCGACATCGCGGCCACGGAACCCGACTTCTGCAGCATGGCGGCCATCGAGTTCAGATCCGTCTCGGCCTTGGCGCGTTCGTCCGGACGGATGTACTCGTAACGACCGCCGCTGCTCATTTCCTTGCGGATTTCCGCGGCTTGCGCGTCGAATTTCTCCGCCGTATCGGCGACGACGGGTTTTTCGATGACCTTGTTATCCGCGGCGATGGCGCCCAGGGCGGATGCACACAACGACACGAACAGCACGAAACGGCAAACGGACTGCTTCACGACGGCCCCCGAAGTGGTTGATGGAAGGAATTACTACGTAATCCATCGTAGTTCGGGCGCCGGGCACGTGTCAACGAAGACTTTCGTAAATCGAGCCGCGCGCCACGCGCACGGCAAAAAGCCGGCGCCGGTTCAGCGCCGGCGCGCCTGCCGGCGCACGCGCCGTTCGATGTACTCGATGATCTCGCCGGCGATGTCGATGCCGGTCGTGCCTTCGATGCCTTCCAGACCCGGCGAGGAATTCACCTCGAGCACGAGCGGCCCGCGCTTGGAGCGCAACAGGTCGACGCCGGCGATATTGAGCCCCATCGTGCGCGCCGCGCGCACGGCGGTATCGGTTTCGACGGGATCGAGGTCGGCCACGGTCGCGGTGCCCCCGCGATGCAGGTTTGAGCGGAACTCGCCGTCGCGCGCCTGGCGCTGCATCGCCGCGACGACCTTGCCGCCGACGACGAAGCAGCGGATGTCGGAGCCTTTCGACTCCTTGATGTACTCCTGCACGAGGAAGTTCGCATAGAGACCGCGGAACGCCTCGATCATGCCCTGGGAAGAACTGCGCTTCTCGGCAAGCAGCACGCCCTGCCCCTGCGCACCCTCGTTGAGCTTGATCACGTGCGGCGGGTCGCCGAGCAGGGCGAGCAAATCGGAAGTGTCGTCTGGGTTGTCGCCGAACACCGTCGCCGGCAGGCCGATATTCTCGCGCGCGAGTAGTTGCAGCGAGCGCAGCTTGTCGCGCGCGCGCAGCACCGCGTCGGACGAATTCGGCGTGTACACGCCCATCATCTCGAACTGGCGCAGCACGGCGGTGCCGTAGAACGTGATCGAGTTGCCGATGCGCGGAATCACCGCATCGACGCCATTGAGCGCGCGGCTCTTGTAGCGCATCTGGAACTTGCCGGGCTCGATGCGCATGTAGCAGCGCAGCGGGTCGAGCACGCGCACGCGGTGGCCGCGCTTGCGCGCGGCCGCGACGAGGCTGATCGTCGAATACAGTTTGGCATTGCGCGAGAGAATCGCAATTTTCATCGGGGGATTTTCGCAGTATTTTGAGGGGGTATTTTGCACACGGATCAACACGGATTCAGGCGTGTCGAGCCTTGAGTTTTTTGCCGGACCGGCTTTATCCGTGCTTATCCGTGCGGATTCGCATCAAGCGCTTTTTTTCTGAGATTCGGCCTTCCCAGACGATACGACAGGCCCGGGGCGACGGCGAAACGATCGCTCAATGCGCTGCGGCCGAGCAGCATCGGGAACAGCATATTGCGCCGGTCGGTCAGGTTGATCTCGATGTCGACGCCGGTGCCGCCGAGTTCGACGCGCGTGCGGATGAACCAGCGCAACGTCTCATGCCCGCCCGAATCCGTCACCGTGCGGCGCGCAATCGCCGGAGCGGCGCATTCGATGCGCGGCGCATGCTTGCGGCCAGTCGCCGTCACGCTGAAACGCAGCCAGGTCACGCCGTCGCGTTCCTCGACTTCGAGCGTATCGACGTGCAGCGCCGAGGTGCGCGCGCCGGTATCGATCTTCGCCTTGATCGCCGGAATGCCGAGCTCTGGCAGGACCAGCCATTCGCGCCAGCCGACAAGGAGGGACCCGGATTCGATCACGACACGTCTCGTTGAAAATACGCCGACATCATCGCAAATCCGGCGTTACGGGATTCTTGCAGTCAGTGCAGTGCGATGCCCGCATCGGCGGGAGCCGACACGAGGGCGAGAAGCTGTTGCGGCGACTCGGCGATCGCCTGCGCACCGGCGGTTTCCAATTCCGTGCGATCGCCGAAGCCCCAAGTCACGCCGACCGCGCGGACCCGGTTGGCGAGCGCGCCTTCGATATCGAAATGCCGATCGCCGACCATGGCCGTGTCGTCGGGCGCAATGCCGAACTCGCTAAGCGCGCGCGCAATCAGGCTCGCCTTCTCGCTGTGCGCGCTGCCCGCGCCGACCGCGTAGACGTGCTCGAAATGCGCGCCGAACGGCAGGCTCGCAACAATCCTGCCGGCATAGAGGTCGGGCTTCGACGTCACCACCGCCAAATGCAGGCCCTGGCGCACGAGCGCGGCAATGGCATCGGCAATGCCGGGATAAACGACGTGCTCGCGCCAGCCGATATCCTGGAATCGCTCGCGATACAGCGCGACCGCCTGCTCGACTTTTTCCGCATCGTTGCCGAGCGCAAGCGGAAACGTTGCACGCAGCGGCGGTCCGATCCACTTGCGCAATTCCTCGCGCGAGGGGATCGGCGCGTCGAGCTTTTTCAACGCGTATTCGATCGACGTGACGATGCCGATTTCCGAATCGATCAGGGTGCCGTCGAGGTCGAACAGGACGAGTTTCATCGGGGGAATGCCTGTGTATCCCTTCTCCCATCGGGAGAAGGAAAAACTACGCGCGCTGTTTCAACGCGGCCACGGCCGGCAGTTCCTTGCCCTCGAGAAATTCGAGGAAGGCGCCGCCGCCCGTGGAGATATAGGAAATGCCGTCGGCGACCGCGTATTTCTCGACTGCGGCGAGGGTGTCGCCGCCGCCCGCAATCGAGAACGCATTCGAGCGGAAGATCGCATGGGCGATCGTCTCCGTGCCTTTGCCGAACGCATCGAACTCGAACACGCCAACCGGGCCGTTCCAGACCACGCTACCGGCTTTTTCGATCAGCGCGGCATAGCGCAGCGCGGTCGCCGGACCGATGTCGAGAATCATGTCGTCGGCCGCCACCTCGCTCACCTTCTTCACCGTCGCCGGCGCATCGGCCTTGAATTCGGCGGCGACCACGACGTCTTCGGGAATCGGCACTTCGGCGCCGCGCGCCTTGGCGTCGGCGATGATCTTGGTCGCGGTGCCGATCAGGTCGGCTTCGTACAGCGACTTGCCGACCTGGAATCCCGCGGCCGCGATGAACGTGTTGGCGATGCCGCCGCCAACGATGAGCTGATCGACCTTGCCGATCAGACTCTGCAGCAACTCGAGTTTGGTCGACACCTTCGAACCGGCGACGATCGCGAGCAGCGGACGCTTCGGATGTTCGAGCGCCTTGCCGAGCGCGTCGAGTTCGGCCATCAGCAGCGGACCGCCGCAGGCGATGTGCGCGCGGCGGATCACGCCGTGGGTCGAAGCCTGCGCGCGGTGCGCGGTGCCGAACGCGTCCATGACGAAAATCTCGCAGAGCTGCGCGTAGCGCTCGGCCAGGGTGGAATCGTCTTTTTCTTCGCCGACGTTGAAACGGCAATTCTCCAGCAGCACCACCTCGCCCGGATCGACGTCGAGCGTGTCGCCGCCGAGATAGTCGCGCAGCAGCCGCACCGGCTTGCCGAGCGCGCCGCCCAGCCACGCGGCGACCGGGGCGAGCGATTCGTGCTCGCTGAAGTGGCCTTCCTTCGGCCGGCCGAGATGCGACATCACCAGCACGCGCGCGCCTGCGTCGCGCGCGAGCTTGATCGTCGGCAGCGCGGCCTCGAGACGCTGGCTCGCCGCGACCTTGCCGTCCTTGAGCGGCACGTTGAGATCCTCGCGGATCAACACGCGTTTGCCTTTGAGGTCGAGTGAGGTCATGCGGACGATGGCCATGCGCGGGTTCCCGGATTGATGAGACGAGCGCGCATTGTAAACGCTGGCTCCGCCCGGTTCACCCGCGCCTATTCGACCGACCGACCAAGCAAGATTGAAAAGCCTCGGCCGCGGGGAACACGCAGACGAAAACGATCGATACGGCGCGCGTACTCAAGCCGCGGACGGCGCAGGCAGCACCTGAAACGGCCGCATCATCTCGTTGTCCTCATGTTCGAGGATATGGCAGTGCCAGACGAAGCGGCCGGGATAGCCCTCGAAGCGCACGATGATGCGCGTGACCATGCCGGGATCGGCGCGCACCGTGTCCTTCCAACCCGCCTCGCCCGGCTCGGGCGGAATGACGCGCCCGGTGTAGCGCAGATTCTTCGTCTGGTTGTATTCATCGACGGCGAAACGGCGGCGGTCGAGGATCTGGAAGCGCACGAGATGCAGATGGATCGGATGCGAATCGTCGGTCAGGTTGATCAGATTCCAGATCTCGACCGTGTCGATTACCGGATTCTCAGTCACTGGCATGCACCAGTGCTGGCCATTGAGCATCATCGTCGTCGGTTCGCCGACGAGATTGTCGATTTCCTCCAGGGTCAGATTGCGCGTCTTGATCGCGCTCGCCTCGGACGTGCGCACGATCGGGCGCAGCACCGCGGGCACGGCCGCGGCGTCCGTGGCGGCGCGCTCGCCGACGCGGAACTGTAGGATGTCGAGCACGTCGTTCTTCAAGGTCACGTTCTTGCCGCGCGCCGCGGCGAAGTCGACGACGACGTCGGCGCGCTCGCCCGGCGCCAGACTGAGAAATTTCTGCTCGACCGGCGCCGCGAGCAGGCCCTGGTCGCTACCGATCTGGATGAAGCTCAAACCGTCCGACAGCGAGAAATGGAAAAAGCGCGCATTCGCGGCATTGACGATGCGCAGGCGGTACTTGCGCGGCTCGACCGCATGATATGGCTTGAGCTTGCCGTTGATCAGAATCGCATCGCCGAAAAATTCGGCCGTCCACGGCGATTTCGCATCGTCCGAGACGGGGTAATAAAGCGAGCCGTCCTTGCCGAACATGCGATCGAACACGACCAGCGGAATATCGTACTGGCCGCGCGGCAGATTCAACGCCTCCTCGGCCTTGTCGCGCACGATGAAGGCGCCGAGCAGCCCGGCGTAAACGTTGAGCCGATTGATGCCGAGCGTATGGTCGTGATACCAGAGCGTGGCCGCGTCCTGCTTGTTCGGATAATGGCAGATCGCGGACTGTCCCGGCGGATACCAGGCTTCGGGATAGCCGTCGCTCTCGGACGGCGCGCGCGCACCGTGCAGATGCACGACGGTGCGTACTTCGGGGTTCTCTTTTTCCGCGCCGTGGATCGTGTGATCGACCGGCAACATGTGTTTCGCCGGCAGGGCGTTGACCCATTCGACGAGCAGGCCTTCGCCGCTGCGCGTCTCGAAGGTCGGCCCTGGAACGCTGCCGCCGAAACTCCACATCGGCGTCGGCGGCAGATCGCGATGTACCTTCACCGTCGCCGGCTTCATCTCGATGCGGTAGAACGGCAGCTGCCGCGCTGGGTCGCTGGGATCCGGGCGCTTGCCGACCGCGCGCGCCAACGGCGGCAGCGGCAACGGGTCGACGTAGGCGGCAAGGCTTTGCGGATCGACCGCCAAGGGAACCGAGGCCACGCGTTCGGGCACGCGCGCCACCGCATCGTTATGAGTGCGCGCCAGCCACGCGCCAAGACCGGCGCCGCCGGCGAGCAAAAGAGAACGTCTAGTCAGGAACAAATCAAACTCCGCAAACGCAAATGGGCGGGTGGCTCTGAGTCCACCCGCCCACGTCGGTTTAGCCGCTGTTACAGGCCGAAATAGTAACCGTCGGTCGGCTCGCCGTTCTGGTCGAGGAACAGCTGCGCATTCACCGGCGAGGTGAAGTTGAACATGCCGTTGATCGAACCCGCGATCGAGTCGAACGAGCCGTTGCCGATGCGCTGCCCGCCGAGCCAGTTGTCCTCGACGAAGCGCAGGACCGAGGTCTGGTCGGTCAAGGTGTGGTCGACATAGTTGGTCTTCGCGTACGGCGAGATGACCAGCAGAGGCAGACGCGGACCGTAGCCGCAACGACCCTGGACGTGCGCGGCGGTCAAGCCTGGCAACGCGGAACTGCCGTCGCCGCAGCTCGTGCCGGTCAGCGCGTCGTCAGGCGAGCTCGACTGATTGACGATCGGCGGCATCTGGTGGTCGTACCAGCCGTCGGAATCGTCATAGGCGATGATCACCGCCGTATCTTTCCAGCTCGGCAGCGACTGCAGCTTGTTGATCACGGAGACGACGAAGGTCTGCTCGTCGAGCGGATCGGAGTAGCCTGCATGTCCGTCCTGGAAACCGCTGGCCTTGATATAACTTACTGCCGGCAGCGCGCCCTGTTCGGCAACGGCGAAGAAATCCTTGAGATCGTACTGGTGGTTCGCCCGGTCGCCCGCTTTGCCGATCGCGCCGACCCAGCTCGGCCGTGCATGCGTCGGATTCGCCGTCGACGTGTAGTACTGGAACGGCTGGTGATGCGGAATGTAATCGAGCTTCTTCACGCCGGTGACCGCCGACGTGGTCGAGCGCTTGCACGCGGTGGTGCCGTTCGAGTTGACGGTATCCAGCGCAAAGCCGCCGGAGAAGAAGCCCCAGCTCACGTTCGCCGCGTTGAGCAGATCGCCGATGTTCTTGCCACCGAGGATGACCTGATTGTTGGTCGGGCTCGAGCACACGTCACCGATCGGATCGGCATCGCTGATCAGGGTCAGGCCGCCGTTGCCGTCGTCGGTTTCGTCGCTCGTACCGTTGAGAGTGCTGACGACGCCGTTGGTCTGGCCCGAGATCAGGTTGACCGCGCCGGGCGTCGACGGGCCGAACGTGGTGTTGAACGAGTTGTCGTTCATCGAATAGTGCTGCGCGTAGTTCCAGTACGCGGTGACGGTGTTGCCGTCGTAATAGCCCATCACCAGGCCCGGGGTATTGAAGATCGCCGGCGAATTCGGCGGCAGCGGTCCGCCGAGCGCGTTGCCGCCGGAACCGGTGTATTTCGGATAGAGATCGACGAGGCCACCGTGCAGGGCCTGCTGTTCCGGCGTGTAGTCGTGGTCCTGGTCAGCCGTGGAGGCCTGTGCCGGACTCAGGCGGAACGGGTTCGTCGCGCCGGTGCCGTTGGCCTTATTCGTCGAGGTCGAGTTGCGCGTCATCAGCGCGCTGGACAGGCCGTTCACCGTCGGCGTGCCTTTGGCCGCGACGAACGGCGGTTCGCCGGGCAGGTTCAGCGCATTCGGATAGGTGCCGAAGTAATGATCGAACGAGACGTTTTCCTGGAAGATCACGACGAGATGCTTGATCGGCGTCGCGGTCTTGAAATTCTCGGCCGTGTCTTCGATGGCGAAGGCATTGCTCTGGCACACCGCAGCCAACGCTGTGGCGACGGCAACAGTTAATAACTTGCGCATGGGTTGCTCCGTGGTTCACTGGTCAGAAAGTTTTCTCCCCAGAACGCACGATCCCCATCGGCATTCGCTGGACGCAGACTAGGGAGCGAATGTGACTCGGCGATTGCCGTTTCGTGTCACACGCGGCGCCCAGGCCCACGCATCGCCGATTTCATGCTCTCGCGCATTGCCGATCGCAGCGCGATCCGCGAAGATGGAGGCCATATCGACCGCGAGGACCAATGCACACCATCGCCTTTATTCACGACCTCGCCATCATCATGCTGACCGCCGGCGTGGTGACAGTCGTGTTTCACCTGCTCCGCCAACCCGTCGTGCTCGGCTACATCGCCGCAGGCGTCCTCATCGGCCCGCATACGAACTGGTATGCCTCGCTGATCACCGACAAGGACACGATCCATACGCTGTCCGAGCTCGGCGTGATCTTCCTGCTGTTTTCACTCGGCCTCGAATTCAGCCTGCCGCGCCTGCGCCAGGTCGGCGTGACCGCGCTCGTCGCCGCGCTCGCCGAAATCGTGCTGATGGTCTGGCTCGGCTACCTGATCGGCTCGTATTTCCGCTGGGGCACGATGAACTCCGTGTTCCTCGGCGCCATGCTCGCGGTGTCGTCGACGACGATCATCGTCAAGGCGCTCGGCGAGCTGAAGCTCAAGAACGAGCGCTTTGCCCAGCTCGTGTTCGGCATCCTGATCATCGAAGACATCCTTGCGATCGGCATGATCGCCTTGCTGTCGAGTATCGCCAAGACCGGCAACGTCGAAGCCGGACAGGTCATGCACACGCTCGGCGGCCTGACCATCTTCATGGTCGTCTCGCTCGTGCTCGGCATCCTCGCAATTCCGCGCCTGCTCGACTACGTCGCCAAGGTCGGCAGCAATGAAATGCTCTTGGTGTCCATCCTCGGCCTGCTGTTCGGCTTCTGCCTGATCGTGATCAAACTCGACTACAGCGTGGCGCTCGGCGCGTTCCTGATCGGCGCGGTGATCGCCGAGTCGCGCTCGCTCAAGCGCATCGAGCATCTGATCGAACCGATCCGCGACATGTTCAGTGCGATCTTCTTCGTCGCCATCGGCTTGATGTTCGACCCGGGCGTCGTGGTCGAATACGCCTGGCCGATCGCGCTGATCACGATCGTCGTCGTGCTTGGCAAGCTCGTCTCCTGCGGCACCGGCAGCTATATCGCCGGCCAGGACGGGCGCACCTCGATGCGCGTCGGCATGAGCCTCGCCCAGATCGGCGAGTTCTCCTTCATCATCGCCTCGCTCGGCCTGACACTGAAAGTGACGAGCGGCTTTCTCTATCCCGTCGCCGTCGCGGTATCGGCGATCACCACGTTGCTGACGCCTTACCTGATTCGCGCTTCCGACCCGGTCACCGTCGCGGTGCGCCGCGCCATGCCGACGCCGCTACTGCGCCTTTTCCATCTGTATACGGACTGGCTGCAGAACCTGCATTTCGAGGGCGACAGTGCGACGATCGCGGCGATGATCCGCAAGATCCTCCTGCAGGTCTTCGTCAACGCCTGCCTCGTCGCCGCGATCTTCGGCGGCGGCGCGTATCTGGCGAACACGCACACGATCGACTTGTCGAGTTGGCTGCCGAAACCGTCGTTGCAGAACACCGTGATTTGGAGCGCCGCGCTGCTCCTGTCGATGCCGTTTCTGATCGCCGCCTACCGCAAGCTCAAAGCGCTCGCGATGCTGCTCGCCGAGATGAGTGTGCGCGGCACCGGGCGCGGCAGCGAGCGCGTGCGCCGTGTGCTCGCCGAATTGATTCCGGCTGTGTCGATCGCCGGCATGCTTTTGCTCGTCTGCGCGCTGTCGTCGTCGATTCTGCCGCCCGCGGAATTGCTGATCGCCGTGCTGTTGATGGGCGCACTCGTGTTGGCCCTGCTCTGGCGGACGCTCGTGCAGTTGCACTCGCGTCTGCAGATTGCCCTGATCGAAACGATGCGCTCGGAGAAGGACGCCGGCTGAGCGGTCGCTCAGTCTTCCGGCCGCGCGCCGGGCCGCGAGATGGTGAACTTGCCGAAAGCGAAACCGAGGTCCCAGCCCTGTCCCTTGCCGGAGATCGCGAGCGAAATCGTTCCCTTCGTCATCGCCTGCGCTTCGGCCGACTTGACCGCGCCGGCGCTCGCACTCGCGGTGACGTAAGTGCCGAGGATGTCCTGGATGTCGTACAGGTGCGAGAACTTGCCGTAGCCGTCCTTGATTTCCGACTTGCCGAAGGTGATGCCGCCGCCGCGGGTCTGAATCTCGACCTTCATCTTCGCGCCGTTGCTGCAGCTGACCATGCCCATGCCCGACGCGGTCTTGTAGAACGCCGACCATCCGGACAGCGAGAAACTCATATCGCAGGTGATCTCGCGCGCGCCCGCGGCGCCGGACCACAGCAAAGCCGCGGCGGCAAGCACGGCCATCTTCGTCACGACGATGCGCATGGGGCAAACTCCATCTTCGAGGGTGCGCCGAGACTAACAGCAGGCGAGGTCGGGATGAAGGCATCCGACCGTGTCGATTCAGTTTCGTGAATCGACATTCACGCGCGAAAACCGATGTGCGGAAATGATCGCCGCGCGACGCGATACCGACTCTTTAGCCGACCGCCCACATGTTCTGTCGCATCACTTCTTTGCCGGCAGCAGATGCGACCGTCCCCAGCTGAAATTGATCGGCACCACACCCCAGCGCAAGCCACTTGCGGCCGGGTCTTCATTAATCTCGACGCCGAGCGCGACAACCTTGAGCGACTTGCCGAGATCGACGTCAGGCAGCGCATCGATGAGCCATGCCTGGGCGGCCTCGCCTTTCGCATCGAACGCGACAAGATAGTCCGCCAGCACGTCCTTCGGTTCGCCGTGGCGCGGCGGATCGACGAATTTGTGCCGACCCGAATTGCGGTATTCCAATCTTCCGGACGAAGACCCAAATGAATTGGCCCCACCGGCCATGCCTTTGCGGATATCCGCGTCATGCTCGGCGATGACGACGTTCATGTTTTCCTGCACCGTCGGCATCTGCTTGGCGTCGAGACGGTCGGCCACACGCCGGATCAGATCGGCCAGATAAGCCGCTTCCGAACTGTCCTTGATCGTCTTCGCATCGGCGCCGTTAAGACCTGCGTAATAGCCGAACAACTGCGCCCAGATCATCGCCTCAAGGTAATGCTTGCGTGACAGCTCAAGCTCGGCCATCTTCGCCATCGCACGGAGATGACCGTGCGCCGCCGCCGTGCTCAGGTACTTGTTCGCCATATCGAGATCGCGCGGCGCGACGTTGCCCGGCAGGCGGTCGCCGATCCGATATAACGATCCGATCAAATATTGCGCAGCGGTGTTTCCAGCGAGCGCCAGCTTGTTGAAGTAGTCGAACGTTGCCTGCCGGTCGGCTGCGGGCGCCTGCGCATCGAGCAGCTTGACCATCGCATAGCGACTGTCATCCGTCGGCTCATTAGCAAAGGTCCGGTCGGCGAGAAAGCAAAGCGGCAAGAACATCCAAATCCAGAAAACACGAAACGACATCACACACTCCTTTGAACTGTCGATCGCAAACTCAGGCTGCGCGGCATTCTAACGTGCGGGCATATGCGCCGGAATCGCCCAAAGTCTCCGCCGACGGGATGAACGGTGTTCCGGCCGTGGCCATGCTTTTGAGCGCGGGCGTTTCTCGACTTGTTATCGCGGCAGGCTGAATCTTGCTTCAAAGACAAAGGGGCAGGCGTATGGGCCGAAGCACCGGCTCTTCGAGAACTTGCCCGCCCCTCTCCCGTTCTGTACCGTTTATCGGTGCCTGACGCACGATGGGGTCGTCAATTCAGGCATATGCGAGCCGGCAGGCTCGATCGGGGATTAATCAACCAACTGGGGATCAACATGAACTTGCGTTCTTTTCGCATCGCTTTGTGCGTTGCCGTTGCGGCCGGCAGCAGCAGTCTTTTCGCTTCAAACGGATCCGAAAATGGGCCGCCGGGCGGCCGCGGCGCAGCATCGGCATCCGCGAACGTCTCCACCCCTTCGTTACCCAACGCCGTACCAGCAACGCAGCTCTCCCGCGCCCAAATCAAGCTCGAGCGCGCCACGGCCCTCGCCGACAAATTGTCGGCCGGGACAAAGTCGGGCGGCGACGAAGAGAAACTCCGTCTCGAACTGATCGGAAACCTGATGCGTGGCGGCGATGCCGAATTCGACGCAGTTCGCACGGCTTCCAGCCTGAGCGAAGCGCTGTCCGTTTCGAGGGGTATCGGCGGCCCGGCGATTTTGCCCGCATCGTTGGGCGATGCAGCCTCGGATCTCGTATTCGTCCCCGTATCCCCTTGCCGCATTCTCGATACGCGCGTGGCCGGCGGAGCGATTGCAGCCCTCACGACGCGTGACGTCGACGTCACCGCCGTCAGCAACTATTCCTTCCAAGGAGGCTCTTCGACGGATTGCGGCATCGGAGGCGCAGGGTCTTTTGCCGCAGTGGCGATCAACTTCGTCGCGATCACTCCGTCGGCATCGGGATTTTTGACGGCGTATCCGTACGGAACCACGCGCCCCGTCGCCTCGACATTGAACTACACGGCTGGGGCGGTCGTCGCCAATTTGGGCATCATCAAGCTCGACCAGGGAGCCGCGGCGAACGAGCTCACGATCTATAGCTACGCGCAGACCCATGTCGTGGCGGATGTCACCGGCTACTTCGTCAACCCGCAGGCGACCGCGCTGCAGTGCAGCGATACGGCAAACACTGTGGTCACAATTGCGGCCGGAAGTACCGCCGATTCCGCAGCACCGGCATGCCCCGCCGGCTATACCCAGACGGCAACGAACTGCGAATCGAGTTCTTGGGATATGCCGCTGGTGTACAGCCACAACGGCAGTTGCTCGGCGAAAAACAATGGCGCATCCCCGGCCAGTTTGAGAGCCTCGCGGACCTGCTGCCGAGTGCCGGGCCGTTGATTTGTAGAACAGCTTGCTCAACATCGACCGGGGCGGATTCTTCCGCCCCGGATGACAGATTTCTACGCAGGATTCCTTATCGGGGATACACGCGATCGCCGAGACGGGATTGAACTCAACGAGCGTTGGCCAACGCCAGCGTCGTGTCGAGCATACGGTTGGAGAAACCCCACTCGTTGTCATACCACGACAGTACTTTGACGAGCGTGCCGTCGATGACGCGCGTCTGCGTCTCGTCGTAGATCGACGACAGCGGGTTGTGGTTGAAGTCGACCGAGACCAGCGGCTTCTTGTTGATGCCGAGGATACCCTTGAGGCGGCCTTCGCTCGCTTCCTTGATCACGGCGTTGATCTCGTCCGCGCTCGTCGCGCGCTTGGCGACGAAAACGAGGTCGACGACCGAGACGTTGATCGTCGGCACGCGCATCGCGAAACCGTCGAGTTTGCCGTTCAACTCGGGCAGCACCAGGCCGACCGCGGCGGCGGCGCCGGTCTTGGTCGGAATCTGGCTCATCGTCGCCGAACGCGCCCGGCGCAGGTCCTTGTGGAACACGTCGGTCAGCACTTGATCGTTGGTGTACGAATGGATCGTCGTCATCAAGCCATGCTGGATGCCAATCTTTTCGTTGATCGCCCAGGCCAGTGGCGCCAGGCAGTTCGTCGTGCACGAAGCGTTCGAGATGACTTCGTGCTTGGCGGTGATCTTGTCGTGATTGACGCCGTAGACGAACGTGCCGTCAACGTCCTTCTCGCCCGGCGCCGAGATGATCACTTTCTTTGCACCCGCGGCAATATGCGCCGAAGCCTTGGCCTTCGAAGTGAACAGCCCCGTGCATTCGAGCACCACGTCGACGCCGAGGTCCTTCCACGGTAGCTTGGACGGGTCGCGCTCGGCGCAGACCTTGATCTTGTCCTTGCCGATGACGAGATCGCCGCCTTCGACCCTGACTTCGTGCGAAAAGCGCCCGTGCGCCGTGTCGTATTGGGTCAGATGCGCATTCGTCTCCGCGTCGCCGAGATCGTTGACCGCGACGATCTGGATCTCATTCGTACGGCCGGACTCGTACAGCGCACGCAGCACATTGCGGCCGATGCGGCCATAGCCATTGATGGCGACTTTCACAGACATGGACGAAACTCCTCAGGAGGGCGACAAAGCGTTCAAGGAACGCTCCGCAGCCGGCCGTCCCACGCAGATGCCAAGTTTACCCTGCCTGCCGCCGCGCCGCTCATCCCGCCTCCTCGGGACTGTGCGCATGATATGGAAACGGCGATAGTGATACCGCTATCCTTTTCCGCCCCGAACAATCGTGCCTTGCATCGTGAACCGCTTCCAAGCCGCCGGCATCCATCTCGGAATCAGCCTGACCATCGCCACCCTCGTCGGCTGCCTGATCTACTTTGTCTGGTACCCACATCCGTACTTTCAGGTCGCTGGCGGCAGCACGTTGATGCTGCTGATCATGGGGGTCGATATCGTCATCGGCCCACTGCTGACTCTGGTCGTCTACCGAGCGGGTAAAAAAGGGCTTCGCTTCGATCTAGCTTGCATATCGTTGCTGCAAGCTTGCGCGTTTTTCTATGGCCTGTCGGTAATCGCAGAGGCACGGCCGGTATTCATCGTTGCGGCACTGGACCGATTCATCCCTGTCTACGCAAACGACCTCGACGATGCCGATCTTGCCCAGGCAAAGCGATCCGAATTCGCGACGAGATCGTGGACTGGCCCGCGCCTGGTTGGGGCAGTGATGCCCACCGATGCCAAGGAAAGAAACGACCTGGCCTTCTCCGGCATCGCCGGCAAAGATCTGGAAAAACTCCCCAAGTACTACGTGCCCTATGCCGACGTTGCCGACGCGATGCTGACCAAGGCTAAGCCACTCACCGAACTCGCGGCTAAATCGCAACACAACAAGGCTCTTACCGATCGCTATATCGCGGGCAGTAGCCAGCTTGCCGACCAACTCGCCTATCTTCCACTGCAAGGCCGCACCGACTCCTACACAATGATCTTGTCGCGCACGAACAAGCGCCCTCTTGATGCCATTGCCATCGATCCCTGGTAGTTGACTGCAGACACGCGGCATTGCCACCCAATGCTGGTTCGCCGATTCGCTGGTTCGCTGGTTCGCTGGTTCGTTGGTTCGTTGGTTCGTCGGTTCGTCGGTTCGTTGGTTCGTTGGTTCGCCGATTCGAGGGCATCCATGCAGCAGCAGATTGCGCCGCGGAATGTCACTTTGTGACCTTTTTCGTCATTACGTGAATCCCGACACATTTTCCGAGTTTCTGTCATCAGGTTCGCGCTTACTAAACTGGTAGAGGAAAAAAACGCTAACTGTTTGTTATTTCGCAGAGATCATCCACAGCTGGTGGCGTTTGGCATAACGTTTGCTGAACAAATCACCGCGCATTGGATCGAACTTGGCCGGACGCCAAGGAAGCATGGCCCCCGAGCCAGATCGAATGCGCGACTCCGAATCACCATAGAAAGGAACCCCCAAATGAAAGCGATGCAGAAAGGCTTTACCTTGATCGAGTTGATGATCGTCATCGCGATCATCGCCATCCTCGCAGCGATCGCGCTGCCGGCATATCAGAACTACACGATCCGCGCCAAAGTGTCCGAGGCGATGCTTGCCGCCGACGGCTGCAAGACGTCGGTCGCCGAGTTCCATCAAACGAAGGGAACGCTTCCGGGTAGTACACAGTCGGCTGGCTGCATCACGCAGCTGACCACTTATGTGTCTGCTCTTGGTGTGGGTGCCAACGGTGTGATTTCGGCTACCGTAAGAGGCACGAACTCTTTGGCTGATGGCACGGTTATTGGCTTGGTGCCCACGGCCGGTGCAACCCCCGACGTCCCCCTCACCTGGGCTTGCAACACGGCCACCACGACTGTGCCGTCCCAGTACCGCCCAGCGCTGTGCCGCTAATCATAGTTTGATCGCTTCAAACAAAACGCCGCCTTCGGGCGGCGTTTTTTTATGTCTTACAATAAATAACTTCATTTCAGAAATTTGCCGAGAATAATCACGATGGCGAGCGACCCGATCAATCCCATCCCCCACCCGGCAAGAAACTGGCGCTTGCTCGCCCTGATCGCTTTGTGCGTAGTCGCTTATCTTCCCGGCATAGCAGGCGGCTTTCTTTTCGACGACTTCTCCAACATCGTGAACAATGCGGCATTGCAGAACGCCGCGCATGGCAAGCCGGATTGGCTGGCCATCGCCTTGATCAGCGACGGTGGCCAGCGCCGTCCCCTGAGCATGTTGTCATTCGCCTTGAACGCCATTGCCTTCGGCATGAACCCGCTTTCCTTCAAGCTAGCCAATCTCGTCATTCATCTCGTCAACGGCCTGCTCGTTTTTGCCCTCAGCCGTCGCATCGCCGATAGACTGACATATCCGGATCGCACTGAGCCGCGCTTTCGTCCTGACACGCTCGCCTTGTTCAGTACCGCCTTATGGCTATTGCATCCCCTCAATGTCAGCGGCGTGTTGTACGTCGTGCAGCGGATGAATGAACTCAGTTCGATGTTCATCCTGATAGGTCTGTTCTGCTATGTTGAAGGGCGCACACGAATGCTGCGCAGAAGCGGCGGATTGTTCGAGGCGCTGACTGGATTGTGTGTTTTCGGCTTGATCGCAACAGCTTGCAAGGAAAATGGCGCGCTGATCGTGGGCTATGCGTGGATAGTCGAGATACTGTGCTTTCGCTTTGAGGCTTCACTTCGCGAACGCCGGATTTTGAAAGCAATCTTCTGGGCCGCTATCGCGGTTCCGATTTTTCTGTTCTGCCTTTACCTATGCGCGCATCCCGACATGCTCGGCTATTCACGCAATGGCTTTACGCTATATACGCGAGTGCTCTCCGAAGCGCGTGTGCTCTGCGACTACCTGCTCTGGTTCTTTGTCCCACTACCCAGCCTGATGGGCTTTCATCACGACGACATCGCCGTTTCGCAAGGACTGTTGAATCCGATCTCAACAGCCGCGAGCATCACATTCTGGATAACTCTATCCATTTCCGCATGGCTGCTTCGGCGCCGCTGCCCAGGCTTTGCTTTTGCCGTCACCTGGTTTCTGGTAGGACATTCGATCGAATCGAGCATCTTCGGCCTGGAACTCGTCTTCGAACATCGCAATTACTTACCGATGACCGGACTGCTGCTGGGTACCGTATGCGCACTGGCACAGATGGCGCCCAACATTCAATTCCCCCGCTACGGAATAACAGGCACCATGGTCGCGGTAGTAGGCCTTCTGGCCTTCGCAACCGCAGTCCGCGCCCATGATTGGCGAAGTCCGTTTGCGCTGGCCATGGCAGACGCAACTCACCACCCAATGTCGTCGCGCGCTCAGTATGAAGCCGGTCGACAAATCGTCATTGACGGCGATCGAAACAATGCGTTGAAAGAAGCTAAGGAAAAAGCGTTGCCCTACTTCGACCGCGCTGCTGAAATTGGACCATATGAGCTGTTTCCAGCCGTTGCGCGGGTGCAGATACGCTCCGAGTACGGAACTGTTCCTCCTACAGAACTTGAGGACCTGGCAAGGAGGCTCCGTTCCGCACAGTCCAGCGAGCAAGCCAATGCGTTCCTCGACATGCTCATAGCCGCGTCGCAGACGACTCTTTCATTGACGCCCAGCGACATGTCCGCGCTGATGACAGCGGCACTGGAAAACTCTCAATGGCGCGCCACGGTGCGCGCGATGATGTTGAATAACTACGGCTCGTATCTCTTCAATATTCCGCGCGACTACCAAAGCGCTATCAATATGACAATGGCGGCCGCAGCAGCAGAACCACGGAACCCATACTTTCAGATCAATCTAGCCAAGATCGCATTGGCCGTGAACGACCTCGCCGCAGCTCGGGAACACCTTGCTGCCGCCAAAGAGCTGAACAAAGCGGGAGTCTATGATCAGGAAATTGCTCGGATCGAAAGACAGGTCAATCCCACACGATCAAAATAACCCCGTTCAATTCGCCGGAGTCGCAAATCTCACAATGGTTGGCTCGGCCACTTCCGGATCGTTCGCCTTCCCTCATCGACTACGTAACAATCGCCCCTCCTTCGCATAAAAGAACGGCATGAAATTCATCCGCAACGTAGCCGATCTCGCCATTAACGGCGCGCCGCCAGCGTTTGACGAACCGTTGCATGTAGGCCGACCTAGTATCGGAAATCGCGAACTTTTTCTACACCACGTCAATCGAGTCCTCGATAACCATTGGTTGAC
This sequence comes from Rudaea sp. 3F27F6, assembly GCF_005503555.1. GTDB lineage: Bacteria > Pseudomonadota > Gammaproteobacteria > Xanthomonadales > Rhodanobacteraceae > Rudaea. The sequence continues at coordinate 330,334 of NZ_SCNG01000003.1, read as the reverse complement.
CAACAACGGACCAATGGTGCAGGAATTCGAGGCGCGTGTCGCAGAATATCTGGGCGTCAAGCACTGCGTCGCCATGTGCAATGGCACCATCGCCCTGGAGATCGCCATACGCGCGCTCGGTCTCGAAGGCGAGGTGATCGTGCCCTCATGGACATTCGTCGCCACTGCTCACGCCCTCTATTGGCAAGGTATAACGCCAGTATTCGCGGACATCGATCCACATACGCACAATCTCGACCCGGATGCAGTCCGGCGCATGATCACACCTCGTACAACAGGCATCATAGGTGTACATCTTTGGGGACGCGCCGCGCCGATCAGCCAATTACAAGACGTCGCCAACGAGCACAATTTGAAATTGATGTTCGATGCAGCTCACGCGTTCGGCAGTACTCACAAGGGGAAAATGATAGGTTGCTTCGGGGAATGCGAAGTACTCAGCTTTCATGCCACCAAAGCATTCAACACGATGGAAGGCGGAGCGGTGGTCACCAACAACGACAGGTTGGCGGAAACCATGCGCTTGATGCGCAATTTCGGCTTCAAAGATTACGACAACGTCGTCCATCCCGGGACCAACGGAAAGATGATCGAAGTTTGCGCGGCAATGGGCCTGGCAAATCTCGACAGATTCGACGAGATCGTCGCCATCAATTCGCGCAATCATGCGGCGTACAAGCATGCATTGGCCGGGATTCCCGGCATCGACGTACTCGATTACGCCTCCACCGAGCGCAACAGCCATCACTATGTCGTAATCGAGGCGGACGAGACCTTTCCGATATCGCGCGATGCCATTGTGGCGGCGCTCCATGCTGAGAATATTCTGGCACGCAAATATTTCTGGCCGGGATGTCACGGCATGCAGCCCTACCGCAATCTGTTCCCGCATGCGCGCCTCATGTTGCCGCAAACTATCGACGTGGCCTCTCGGGTGATCGTATTGCCTAATGGCACTACCGTCGCCGAGGATGCCATCGACACGATCGCGTCGGTTTGCCATGTGCTCGCTCGCACTTGAATACGCCTCGTATACAACAGGCGTAACGATGAAGATCGCGATCATGCAGCCGTACTTCCTACCTTACGTCGGCTACTTCCAATTGATCGGAGCGGTTGACCGGTTTGTGGTCTACGACAACATCAAGTACACCAAGAAGGGCTGGATCAACCGCAACCGCTTCCTGCTCGACGCCAGCAGCGAGATGTTCTCACTGCCTTTGAAGAAAGATTCAGACGCGCTTGATGTGGGTGAACGTTGCCTCGCGCCAGAATTTGATCGCACGAAGCTTTTGAATCGGCTCACCGAGGCCTACCGGCAGGCGCCTTATTTCGAAGAGGTCATGCCACTATTACGCCGGATCGTCGAGCGTCATGAGAGCAACTTGTTCAGGTTCATCCATGCCTCGTTGATGGAAGTTTGCACATGGCTCGGCATCGGCACTCCGTTGGTGGTTTCGTCAACGCTTCCAATCGATCACGACCTGGCGGGGCAGGACCGGGTACTAGCGATCTGTGGCCAACTCGGCGCGCACACGTATATCAATGCCATCGGCGGTACCGAGCTGTACTCACGAGAAGCTTTCGCCGCGCGCGGCATTGACCTCCGCTTTCTGCGGCCGCGTCCAATCGAGTACCCTCAGCTCGGTGAGCCATTTGTACCTTGGCTGTCGATCTTGGACGTGATGATGTTCAATTCCATAGAGTCGATCACACTCGATCTGCTCCACAACTATGATCTGATTTGACCCAGAACGGTAACGAAACGAAGCATGTATCGATGGCATAAGCTTGGCCGCATATTCAACCCGCAAGACATCGCCGACCGGCCTTGGCTGAAGGAATTCGCGCAGGCTCCCGCGACGTTGGTGCTTGAGGATCGCGTACGCGTGTACTTCTCGTGCCGCCCTCTTGCTGATGCGAACGGCCAATACGCGAGCCGCTCCGCATGGGTGGACCTCGACCGCCGCGACTTGACGCGCATCATAGGCGTCGCCGAGCAACCGATCCTGCCGTTGGGAGACACCGGAACCTTCGACGAATTCGGCACCTACCCGGTATCGGTCGCATGCGATGGGAGGCGGATCATTGCCTACTATGCGGGATGGACACGCTGTCAGTCAGTCCCTTTCAACACGGCAATTGGCTTGGCCTACAGCGATGACGGAGGCCGCAGCTTCGCGAAGGCGGGCCCTGGCCCCGTGCTAAGTTACTCTCTAGACGAACCATTCGTGCTTAGCGGCCCCAAGATTCGTCGCTGGGAGAAGGGGTGGCATTTGTTTTATATAGCAGGGCGAAAGTGGATCCTCGACGGCGGCCGCCCCGAACCCATCTATCGCATTCGCTCTGCGACATCTGCTGACGGCATCACTTGGGCCAAAGCTGGACGAGACCTGATCGCAACTCGGATCGGCGACGATGAGGCGCAGGCCAGCCCGGATGTGTTCCGCGGCAGCGACTACTTCCATATGTTTTTTTGCTATCGCCACGGCACAGATTATCGCAACCAGACTCGCGGTTATCGCATTGGCTATGCATACTCGAAAGACCTGCTGCACTGGACACGCGAGGACGAGCGCGCTGGGCTCGACCTCTCCGCCGGCGGCTGGGATTCGGAAACGGTAAGCTATCCACATGTGTTCGAGCTGGATGGCTGCGTCTATATGTTCTATTTGGGCAACCAAGTCGGCCGCTGGGGCTTCGGACTGGCTCGTCTCGATGGGGCATTGGATTGATTCACCCGCTGCGTACCGCGAGAGTATTGCTTGAACTGGAAGAAACTCGGCAGGATCTTCGATCCGGCTCGGTACGTACTACCGGGGCGCTGTTCCGGCTTCGCGCAATCGCCACAGGCACTCGTGTGCAGCGACTACGTGCGCGTCTACTTCTCTTCGCGCGAACGCGAGCCCGATGGCATGTACATCAGCCACGTCGCATGGGCAGACTTTGACAAATCGTTCAGCCGCGTGATGCGGGTCGCGCCAGAGGTTGCAATGCCAAGGGGCGAGCTGGGCTGCTTTGACGAGCACGGCATCTTCCCTCTCAGTCCACTGCGGCACGCAGGCCGAATCCTCGCCTATACCACCGGCTGGAGTCGGCGCGTCTCAGTATCGGTTGAAACAGGGATCGGCTTGGCCGAGAGTCGCGACGATGGCGCGACCTTTGAACGCTGCGGGAACGGCCCGGTACTATCCACGTCATTGCATGAGCCGTGCCTCGTAGGCGACGCCTTCGTGCGTGTGCACGAGGGTCGTTTTCACATGTGGTACATTTTCGGCACAGGGTGGAAACGCTTCGCTCCAAGCACGGCACCCGATCGCACGTACAAAATTGGCCACGCCATCTCAACTGACGGCTTGTATTGGCAGAGGGAGGAGGCGAGGCAGATCGTTGCTGATCGTCTCGGTCCTGACGAGTGCCAAGCGCTGCCGAGCGTTCTGTGCATCGGTGAGCGCTGGCATATGGTCTTCTGCTACCGGCAATCATTCGACTTCCGCAGCAACAGCGCGCGGAGCTATCGACTTGGCTACGCTTGGTCGAACGATCTGTCGCATTGGGTACGTGACGATGCGGCCTTGGGCATCGATGTATCGGCCGAAGGCTGGGACTCGGAGATGATGTGTTACCCACATCTGTTCGAATGCGACGGACGCGCGCACCTGCTCTACAACGGCAACGCCTTCGGCCGAAATGGCTTCGGCCTGGCAGTCTTGGAATGACTGTAACTGGCTTGGCTTTTGAGGAGGACCGCGCACGCGAGTCGGACGTTCTCGCTCATTTAACGCGGTGCGACGCGCGCTTCGCGCCACCGCTGTCAAGTCGCGTCGACCTGCCCGCATATGCCCACCGCCTCCACCAGCGGGCGCGCCGTTTCGAGGCTTGGGCGGATGGCGCCTTAGTCGGGATGGTCGCAGCTTACTTCGATGACGAAGACGGCACCGCATTCATTAGCAACGTAAGCGTTGACAAAGGCTTTCTCGGTTGCGGCATTGCTTCCACACTGCTAACACAAGCGGTCGCGCGCGCCGATACTGCGGGCCTTACGCTGGTTCGCCTGCGGGTCGGCGCAACCAATTCAGCCGCGCGGCGGCTCTATGAAAAATGCGGCTTCCGCACTTGCCTCGATGACGGCGAGCAGGTAGTCATGCAACTCAATCTGTCGAGAGCGATTCAATGACAAAGACTACGTCGCGGGACTATAACGCCGAAACCAACGATACCGCTGGAAACAAATACGCCTACGATTTCGACTGGGTCATTCGGCGTTATCTCATGCGCGCGCTGAAACCGCATTTTCTGCCTGGGCAGGCACTTGAAATCGGCTGCTTCAAAGGCGATTCGACCTTATTACTACTGCAGCATTTCGACGATCTCACGGTAGTCGAAGCCGCTTCCGATCTAATCGCAGTTGCTCAAACCCGTGTTCCGAATACGGTCCGATTTATCCATTCCACGATCGAAACCGCGAATCTGCCGCCACATTTCGAGGCGATCTTCCTCGTGCACACACTTGAGCATTTGGACGATCCAATAGATGCGCTTACACGGATACGCGCTTGGTTGAGTCCCACCGGGAAGCTTTTCGTAGCCGTGCCGAATGCCGATGCAGCTTCACGCCAGATTGCCGTCAAGATGGGGCTTATCGAATCCAACCAAGCTGTCACTGACGCCGAACGCGCACACGGCCATCGCTGCACTTACAGTTTTGATAAGCTGGAAGCCGACGCTCGTCGCGCCGGCTTGCATGTCGACGCGCGCGGAGGCGTGTTATTCAAACCACTGTCCAATTCTCAGTTCGACGCGGCTCTCGGGCAGGGCATCATCAGCGATGCCTATGTGGAAGGTTGCTACTCCCTAGGTCAGCAATATCCACAATTGTGCGCGAGCATCTATTTGGTTTGCTCCGCCTGATCGTTCCGGCAAGCAAAGTAAGCAAACCAACACCCGGCACTCATAAGACATTCGCCGGATAGGAGAGCTGTGATCGCGCCCTCCGCCCCAAGGCAGGGCAGCAATAGCACGTTCAAAACAATAATCAGCGCCATGCCTACACTCTCGACTGTTAGGCGCAAGGCTTTTCGCCCCGAGGTGACCAAGGCAATTGAGCCGCAGACATGTAAGACAGACAAGGGCAACCAAGCCGACAAAAGGGAAGCCAAATGAGATGATGTGATGTAGCTCACGCCGAAAACGAGGGGCATCATCGGCGCCAACAGCAATACCATAGCACCCGCGACAAGGGCGTAACATAGACCCGATGCGACGACTGCTTTGAGCACTCTTCGCCCTGCTCCTGTGTGATGTTCCGCGAAAAGCCGCGGCGTGGCACTGCTTAGCAACGCACTTATCGGCAACGCGAGTACCGCTACAACTCGGAATGCGACCGTGTAGTTACCCGTAGTCTCAGCGCCAAGGGCCTGAAGCATGAATACTTTGTCGACCTCGGAATAGGAGATGCCTACCGTGTTGCCTAAGGCGTAGTAGAAGCCGTCTTTCAGCATCCGTCCGTCCGAAGGAAGCTTGCCGGAAGGCGAAGGATCATTCTCCGCTAGCGTGCCGCGCGTGAGGCGAAGCGCCCAAACAGCCACACAAGCGCTGCCTAAACAATGAACCGCAACGAGGAGCTGCACACTGGCCGCAGCATCCGCGACCATCAGAGCAAGAATCCCGGCACAGCGGACAGCAGGAACCAGACCCACAGCCGTCGCTGCTGAACCTGCCCGGCCTTTAGTTATCAAGGCTGCGCTAGCCACTGCAATGAGGGGAACAGCGATCAGTTCGGAAACCGCTATCAGCGCCATCGCAACTGGACCGAGACGCACCGGAAGGACGAGCACTGCCAAAATCACCACCACTAGAGCAATCAAAATGGTGGATAGCCAGCTCAACCGTAAGACCTGCGACCACAGCACAGATAGAGATATATTTCTACGCGCCGCATAGTCCGTGAAAACGAATCCCATACCCAAGTTCGCAAGCGGCGCGAAGAGCACAATAGCCGAAGCGGACCCACTAAAAAGTCCGTAGCCGGACGCCTCAAGCCAACGCGAGGCGAGCACCAAATACAACCCTTGCAGCAGAGCTCTCGACCAGAGTCCGACTGTCACGACAAGGGTACCGCGCCCCAAAGCACCAAATGGGAGGCGCAGCCAAGCCATTGTCAATCCCCCTTCGCCGCCAACGAACGAGGCGAGCGATGCACCGGCCAGCGCAAGCGCAGGGCACCGATCATCGCGCCAACGAACGAAATCGGACCGTAGTGCCGCGCCAAATCGACTAGTGCATCGCGCGCACCGCGCCAGTCGCGCAATCGCAGGGTGCAGGCAAGCAGCCCCAGTGCGCACTCCCAGCGATAAGACAACGGATAATCTTGGCGCGAGCGGAAGAAAGCGCGCGCGTCAGTATCGAACTCCAACGCAGACCGCAAGAACAGAGCAAAAGATGACCGCCCCGAGCGCAGAGCCGAACCTGCGCTTTCTCGGTATACAGCAGCAACCGCAGGCCAGTAAGCGACGCGCCAGCGCGAAGTGAAATAGGCTGCCGCTACGGTGTCGCCGAAACGATATCGCTTCATCGCCAGCGAACTGTGGTGAAATTCTTCGAGAGCGCTGCGCCGCTGCACAACCGTGCAATTGCGAAGTATTTTCGGAAAATAGAAAAAAGGAAAAAGGTCACCCTCGAGAAATCTTCTCGGCACATGTCTATGTGCCGGACGATTCCACTGGACGTCCCAACCCGTCGCGTCTGGCTTGGCACGCACCCAGTCTCCGTGGACAACAGCAGCTCCCGCATCGGCACGCAGAAGAGCCACCTGCCCGGACAGTCGGCAAGGATTGCACCAATAGTCGTCGCCTTCACAATGCGCGACGAATTCGCCTCGCGACAATACATAAACACGATAGTGATTGGCTGCGGCTCCGACATTGCGTCGCGAGCAAACTACACGGATACGATCCGGATAACGACGCTGAAAACCAAGCACTATTTCCCGGCTATTGTCGGAAGACACATCTTCGCCGATTACCAGTTCGTAGTCGAAATCACACTTTTGCGACATCACACTTTCAATCGCCTCTGCCAAATACGGACCATGGTTGTACACAACCATGAGTACGCTCACTAATGGCGTCGGCACGAGGCGCTCTGGATCACACACCTCAAAATAGTCGTCGGCATTTATCTGGGCAGGCATTCACATCAACTTGATGTAATCAGTGCATCTGCAATGCGTACCGATGGCCCAAGATCCACCGGTAGTTTGGCGGCACGGCGTAAAGCTTCAAAGCCTCGCCCCACAAGAAACTCAAAGATCCCGTTCGGCACGTCAGCTTCCATAACGGCATTTTCCAATAAGCCGTCAGGGCGCTCCGTGCGCTCACGCATTATCAACGTCGGGACACCCAGCACAGCCAGTTCTTCCTGGTTAGAGCCTCCATCTGTGAGCACACATTCCGCACCTGCAGCCAAGCGCAGGAAAGCGCCATAACCAAGACGCGGTGACAAATGTACTTTCGGCGCTGCTTTGAGCGGGGCATCCAAACCCACCGCCTCCAACCGTTTGCGTGTAGCGGGATGCAACACGAAATGTATGGGATAGTGCTGCGCCAATCGCTCAACCAGATCAATTAACGCCTGCAAACGCGATGTGCGAAACAAGTTCTGGAAACGATGGAGGGAAACTACGAGGTAGGGTTTCGTCGGATCTCGATATGCTGGAGAGGCTCCCGACAGCAGCACAGCATCGATGATTGTATTGCCGCCTGTATCAATTACCCGTACTTTGCTGAAATGCCGCATGTGATCGGTGGCTAAAGAATTGGGGCACATCGCTACGTCGGTTAAGCGAAATACGATGCGGCGGCAGACTTCTTCCGGAAACGGATCATGCCAACGGCCGGACGTGAGGCCACTCTCCAAATGCACAACGCGCGCACCGCCGCGTCGTCCGGCCCAGGCGCCCACAAGCGTCGAAAGCGTATCGCCATGGACCAGCACATCGATCGACCCATGCTTCTCCACCAGCGCCCTCACTCGCGCAGTCATGGCCGAAAGGGCAGTTGGAAACCAACGAAGAAGCGAGCCTACGGTGGATCGTTCCGAAATGGACATGACCGGCACTTGCGGCGACCGCAGGCCAAATTCGTCGACAATGTCCTGCATGGTTTCCTGGTGTTGACCAGTCATCAGCAAAGTAATCGGCAATCCGCGGCGCTCGCAGACCACAATTACTGGGGCCATTTTGATCAATTGCGCACGCGTGCCTACGACGAAAACCTTGTGCGAAATCTGCGCCATCTAGCTACCGCGCCGATATGTCAAGGCGGTGATCTGCTCAGAAATAAGACCAATCAGGAACACGATGACCGCAGCAGAAAACAACAACACACTCATGTTCGTAAGCCGATGCGCCGTGAAAAATGTATACATGTAATGACCGAAACCAAGCAGAAAAAAGGCAATACTGGCCGGCGCAAATAACTTGAGCGGTGAGTAAAGTGTCGCGATTTTGAAGATGATCAATAGGAAACGTATGCCATCGCGCAACGGGCGTATGTGACTCTTTCCGACACGCCGCGCCGCCTTGATCGGAACATAGGCCACCGCGTAGGCACTGCGAAAGAACGCCATCGTGCTTGTGGTGGGATACGAGAATCCGTTAGGCAACAAATGTAGGAACTCACGAAACTTGCCGGCACGAACGGCGCGAAATCCCGAGGTGAGATCGGCTATCTTGAAGCCGGTCATTTGGCTGGCCAGCCAGTTGTAGACCGTGTTGGCAACACCTCGACCGACGCCTGCCTGTCCGGACCAGCTACGCGCGCCGACGACCATGTCGTATCCTTCGTCGAGTTTGGCCAGTAGCAGCGCCACGTGCGCGGGCTCGTGTTGACCGTCGGCATCCATAAAAACCAACACATCCCCCAAGGCCTCGCGAGTGCCGCGTTTGATCGCCGCGCCATTGCCCATGGAGTACGGTTGCGTAAGAACCTTAACGCGGTTCCTTGCGCACACCTCGACCGTTTCGTCTATCGAGCCATCGTTGACAACGATGATTTCGGCTTCAGAGTGCGCCGCACGCAACAGCGGGAGCAGTTCGCGCAAAGCAGCAGACTCATTCTTCGCCGGCAAGATGATGCTGAGCAAGATGCGCCCCCGAAATTGAATCGGACCAGTTGCCGCTCGCGAGTAGCAACCGATCTCCAAATGAACACGCTTGTCGTGTCGATATTAGCGGAAAACTGCAGCACGAAGCCTGGAATTGCGAAGCGTTTCGCTACATTCCTCGGCGTCATCCGCTCTTGTGCGGACTGCACCTCCATCCGCCCCTGGCGTCGACTAGGATTGAGCGGCAAAAGCGCTATACTTTATGAACGTCTCCCGAGGCTGATATGACGACCACAATGAACGCGCCTGATACCGCTGCTACCCCGACGTTGACGGGGCTGAGCGGCGTGGTCAAGCGTCTGGTCATGCAAGGCCTTCTGTCCGAAAACGACGCCCGGCGTGTTAACGATGCCTCACTGAAGCAGAAGATACCGGTCACAAGCCTATTGCTGGAGCGCAATCTGGTCAGCAGTGCCCGACTCGCCTTGGCTAATTCCGAGGAGTTCGGGGTGCCGCTTCTCGACGCTGAGTCGATCGACTTAGCTCAGATCCCGCAGAACTTGATCAGCGAGGATCTCGCCAATAAGCATCAGGTATTACCACTTTTTCGGCGCGGCCCACGCGTCTACGTCGCCACCGCAGACCCGACCAACGCGCGTGCGCTCGATGACGTCAAGTTCCACGCCAAGACCTCAGTCGAACCGGTCCTTATCGATACTGAGGCGCTTTCGCGGCTTATCGACCAGGCTTACAGCATGGGCACGTCGAGCTTCGACGCGCTCGACGACGTTGCCGGTGGCCTGGAAAAACTCGTCGTCGGCGATTTCGAGGAAGACAGCGACTCCGGCCATGACGCCAAGGGCAATGACACGCCCGTGGTTAAATTCGTCAACAAGGTGTTGGTCGATGCGATAAAACGCGGCGCCTCGGACATTCACTTCGAGCCGTTCGAAAATCACTACCGCGTGCGCTTCCGCATGGACGGCATACTACGTGCGGTAACCGCCCCTCCGTCGAAGATGGCGGCACGCATCGCTTCGCGTCTGAAAGTCATGTCCGGTCTGGACATCTCTGAGCGCCGCATCCCACAGGACGGGCGCATCAAACTCAACTTGTCCAAGACCAAGGCCGTCGATTTCCGAGTGTCGAGCTGTCCTACCTTGTTCGGTGAGAAGCTCGTGCTGCGTATTCTTGACGCGTCAGTGGCCAGGCTCGGCATCGACAAGCTCGGCTACGACGACGACCAGAAAGAGCTTTTCGTCAACGCGATTCAGAAACCCTACGGCATGGTTGTCGTTACGGGTCCGACCGGTTCGGGCAAGACGGTATCCCTGTACACCGCGCTCAACATTCTCAATGTCGAGGGGCGAAACATCTCGACGGTGGAAGATCCCATCGAAATACGGCTGCAGGGCGTCAATCAAGTGCAGCAGAATGTGAAGCGCGGCATGACCTTTGCGGTCGCACTTCGCGCCTTCCTACGCCAGGATCCGGACGTGATCATGGTGGGTGAGATTCGTGACCTAGAAACCGCCGAGATCGCGGTCAAGGCCGCGCAGACCGGCCATATGGTGCTGTCGACCCTGCATACCAACGATGCACCGCAAACGGTATCCCGCCTGATGAACATGGGCATTGCCCCGTACAACATCACCTCGGCGCTAACCCTAGTTGTTGCGCAACGCCTCGCCCGGAGGCTGCATGAATGCAAGAAGCCACTGGCGCTGCCGCCGGAGAGCTTGCTTTCGGAGGGTTTTACCCAAGAAGACCTCAAGGATCTGCAGATTTATGACGCGATCGGCTGCTCGATGTGCAACGAGGGGTACAAAGGCCGTACCGGCATCTATCAGGTGATGCCGATCAACGAACCGATCACCAAAATCATTTTGAAGGGCGGCAACATGCTCGACATCGCTGCGGCAGCGAAAACATCTGGAGTACGGGATTTGCGCGGCTCGGCCCTGCTCAAGGTTAAGCAGCGCGTGACCAGTCTGGCAGAAATTAATCGTGTGACTAAGGACTGAGATCCTCCCTCCCCCTGCTCGGAAGGCGGCGAAAGAACCTACATCCCGCAAAATTCTCGTAATCAAGATTCCCCAGCGCATCGCGTTCGCCCCCTGCCCTTTTTGGATGGAGCGTCGCAACACCTCCTCATAGGCGACTACCTGTACTTTCGCCCTCCACGAAGAAGGAGGCAGAGAGAATAAGTAGACATTTTCTATACTTGCACACATTTTTTTGCCGCTCTTAATGTAGTCTTAGCGGTCAACCCAGCAGGCTCGAGCACCGCCCATGGCCACAGCTGCAACTACCACCCGTAGCAAGCCCAATGCCGCCGATACCGGTCGCGCGCGCGCGCAGGTGAACCAGAATTTGACTTTCGTCTGGTCCGGCACCGATGCACGAGGCAAGAAGCTTAAAGGCGAGGAAATAGCTAAATCGGCGGCTCTCCTCAAGACCGAGCTGCGTCGCCGCGGCATCAATGCGACAGCGATCAAACCCAAGGCTAAACCGCTGTTCGGCGCCGCTGGGCGTACTATCAAGCCGCGCGAGATCGCAGTGTTCAGCCGGCAGATCGCCGTGATGATGTCGGCAGGCGTACCGATGGTCCAGGGCCTGGACATCATCGGCAACGGCCAAGCCAATCCGCGCATGAAAAATATGCTGCTCGACGTAAAGACCAATATCGAGGGCGGCGCATCGTTGGCCGAATCGATGCGCAAATACCCAACACAGTTCGATGAGTTGTATACGAATCTTGTCAAAGCCGGCGAAACCGCGGGCGTGCTCGACATCGTGCTCGACACCGTCGCGACCTATAAGGAGAACATCGAGACCATCAAGGGCAAGGTGAAGAAGGCCCTCTTCTATCCTGCCGCCGTGCTCGTTGTCGCATTTATCGTCACTTTGATCCTGCTGATCTTCGTCATCCCTCAATTCGAGCAAGTATTTGGCAACTTCGGCGCCAAGCTGCCTGCATTCACCTTGATGTATGTCAATCTGTCCCGCTTCGTACGGGATCATTGGTTGATCATGATCGGGCTCATCGTAGCCGTGATCGCGGGCATCATGTTCCTCTACAAGCGCTCACCGAAATTTGCCCATTTCATCGCGCGCGCCTCGCTCAAAGTCCCCGTGGTTGGCCAAATTCTGACTCAGTCTGCGATAGCACGTTTCGCCCGTACTCTTGGCGTGACATTCAAGGCCGGCGTGCCACTGGTCGAAGCGCTTGATTCAGTATCGACCGCAACCGGCAGCCCTATCTATAACGAAGCAGTGAAGAAGATCCGCGGCGACGTGGCAGTCGGCCATCAGCTTCAGTTCGCGATGCGCCAAACCGAGCTATTTCCCAATATGGTTGTGCAGATGATCGGCATCGGCGAAGAGGCTGGCGCCCTAGATACAATGTTGTTCAAGATCGCTGAGTTCTACGAACAGGAAGTCAACAACGCGGTCGATGCGCTGTCCAGCCTGCTCGAGCCATTCATCATGGTGATCATTGGCGTCATCGTCGGCGGCATGGTCGTCGCCATGTATTTGCCGATCTTCCAGCTCGGCAACGTGGTCGGCTAACCGGTCCCTTTCGCCGCATGCTGGAATTTCTAACGATACCCGGCGTTGCCGTAGCAGTGGCAGGCCTACTAGGCCTCCTCGTCGGCAGCTTCCTCAACGTTGTGATCTTACGCCTGCCCGCGCGCATGATGCATCAATGGCGCGAGCAGAGCCGGGAGATGCTTGAACTCGGCGACGATGATGGAGAGCCGGCGCCCCCTGGTTTGGTTTGGCAAGCTTCTCACTGCCCACAGTGCAAGCACACGCTCGGCGCATTGGAAAATATTCCCGTTCTGAGCTGGCTGGTTCTGCGCGGTCGCTGCAAGCATTGCGGTACGAAGATCTCCGCGCAGTATCCGCTGGTCGAACTGCTGACCGGCATCTGTTCGCTGCTGATCGTGTGGAAGTTCGGCGTAAGCTGGCAGGCGGCCGCGGGTTTGCTGTTTACCTGGTCGTTGATCGCATTGGCCGGGATTGATGTACGGACCCAGCTTCTACCTGATCAGATCACTCTGCCACTGCTCTGGCTCGGCTTGCTTATCGCACTCGCTCCGCTGTTCGTCGATGCGCCGGATGCGATACTCGGTGCGACGATCGGTTACCTCTCGCTGTGGTCGGTGTATTGGGCATTCAAACTGCTGACCGGCAAGGAAGGCATGGGCTATGGCGATTTCAAATTGCTCGGCGCGCTTGGTGCTTGGATGGGGCCGTGGGCGCTGTTGCCGATCGTGCTCCTGTCATCACTGATCGGCGCGGTGGTCGGCAGCACCTTGCTCGCCGTGCAGGGGCGCGACCGCGCTACGCCGATTCCTTTCGGCCCGTTCCTGGCGGCGGCGGGCTGGGTGCAATTCCTGTTTGGCGCGGAGATACTCGCGCTGTATCGGTATCTGTTCGCACTTGCGTGAAGTGAGCCCTTCCGCATCCGGTTTACCCGCCACATTCGCGGTCGTCGTCACCGGCGGTATTGCCGCGGGCAAGACGACGGTGACGAACGCCTTCATCGAGCGCGGAATTCCCGTATTCGATGCCGACACGATCTCGCGTGAACTCGTTGCACCAGGACAAGCTGCGCTTACCGAAATCGTTGAATCGTTCGGCGCCGAGATGCTCACCGAAAAAGGCGAACTCGATCGGCGCCGCATGCGTGAGCGCATCTTCGGCGACGACGGCGCGCGGCGCCGGCTCGAAGCGATCCTGCATCCACGCGTACGCAGCGAATTGCAGTTGCGCGCGCGCGACTGCGTCGCCCGATATTGCCTGCTCGCGATTCCGCTGTTTGCCGAATCCGCGCACGCTTACGATTGGGTCGATCGCGTGCTCGTGGTCGACGTGCCTCGCGCGGTGCAATTGGCCAGGTTGATGCAGCGCGACGGCGCGACCGAGGATGCAGCGCTGCGCGCGCTGGCCGCGCAGGCAACACGTACCCAACGGCTCGCACTCGCCGACGACGTGATCGACAACAGCGGCGCGCTCGCCGATCTGCCGCATATCGTCGCGAGGCTGGACGATTTGTACACGACGCTTTCAGCGCGGAAAAAATCCTGAAATCCCGGCAATGCCCTGGGCGCCGTGCGATCGTGCGGTCTGATCGTCATTAGGAGTCAAGCCGCCGAGCGCATAGATCGGCAGCGGCGACTCTGCGCACAACTCGGCAAATCGCTGCCAGCCGATCGCTGGCGTGCCGGGGTGGCTGGACGTAGGTAACACGGGACCGAGCACGGCAAAGTCGACGCCGATCGCCGCGGCATGCGCCAGTTCGCGCGCGTCATGGCATGAGGCCGCAACCCAGCGATCGCGCGGCAGAGGTCGATCTTTCAAGCGCATCAAAGCGGCGGCAGATAGGTGGATGCCGTCGAAGTCGAGGTCGAGTTCGCCTGCGATGCTCACATCGGCATTGATCAGCAGCACCGCGCGCGCTTCGCGAGTTCGTGCCCGCACAGCATTCGCAATAGCACGCAAACGCTCAGGAGAAACCGTCTTGGCACGCAATTGCAGCAGACGCACGCCGCCGGCAAGCGCACGATCGATGCGTGCGAGAAAATCCGCCTCGTCGATACCCGGCTCCGGCGTGATCGCATAGTGCGATGGCAGGCGCAACGCATTCACGACAGGCAGATCTGGCGGCGGCATCGCCATGCCGGTGAGTTCGTCGATGCGTTGCCAAGTCAGCGCCTGCCCTTCGCACCCCTGCGGCACGCCGGTAAAATCGAGAACGCGGTACACGTCGAGGAAAATGGATTTCTGTCCGAAATCCCAAGGAATGCCGATCAGCGGCTCGACCGCGCCTATCTCTACACCGAGTTCTTCGTGTAGCTCGCGGCGCAATGCGACGGGAGCGATTTCGCCGGGTTCGACCTTGCCCCCCGGAAACTCCCAGAGCCCGGCGGCATGCTTGCCGGAAGGCCGTTGCGCAAGCAGGACGCGGCCTTGCGCATCGCTGAGAACGCCGGCGACGACGTGAATACGATCGCGCACCGCGCTCCGGCCCACTAGCAGGCGATGTTTACGCTAGCTTGCCGTGGCACTGCTTGTATTTCTTGCCCGATCCGCAAGGGCAAGGATCGTTGCGGCCGACCTTCGGCGCATCGCGCACGATCTGGCCCTGCTGCGCTGCCGATGCACCGTCGTCCGCCTGCACAGCAGCGTCCGGCGCAGCCAGCGATGCCGCTTCGGCATGCTGGAATTCCAGCGCCTGCCGTTCCTGTTCGCGGCGCTGCTGCTCTTCGAGTGCGGCGACTTCTTCCTCGTTGCGGATGCGCAGCATCGACATCCGCTGGATCACCTCGACCTTGACGCGTTCGAGCATGGATTGGAACAGGGCGAAGCCTTCGCTCTTGTACTCCTGCTTCGGCTGCTTCTGCGCGTAACCGCGCAGGTAGATGCCCTGGCGCAGGTAGTCCATGCTCGCGAGATGTTCCTTCCAATGCTGGTCGAGCACCTGGAGCAGGAAGAATTTCTCGGCCGCGCGCATGATCTCGGAACCGTACTGCGCTTCCTTCTCGCGGAAGTAGCGGTCGACTTCGTCAATCACGTGATCGCGAATACCGTCCGAACTGAGATCGTGCTGACTCTCGGCCCAATGCTTCACGTCGAGCTGGATGCCGAACTCCGATTGCAGCGCGCCGTCGAGGCCGGCGAGATCCCACTGTTCGTCGACGCTGTCGGCCGGTACGTGGCGACGCACGAGATCGCTTATCACGTCATAGCGGATATTGACGATGTTCTCGCTGACGTCGTTCGCATCGAGCAGCTCATTACGCTGCTGATAGACGACCTTGCGCTGATCGTTCGAGGTGTCGTCGAATTCGAGCAGATTCTTGCGGATGTCGAAGTTGTGCGCTTCGACCTTGCGCTGTGACTTCTCGATCACGCGCGTGATCATTTTGTCCTCGAGCGCCTCATGCTCCTTCATGCCGAACAGCTGCATCCAGCGCGTCACCCAGTCGGGTGCGAAGATGCGCATGAGCGAATCTTCGAGCGAAAGATAGAAACGGCTCGAACCTGGATCGCCCTGGCGACCCGAACGGCCGCGCAACTGGTTGTCGATGCGGCGCGATTCGTGGCGCTCGGTGCCGATGATGTGCAGACCGCCCGCATTGAGCACCTGTTCGTGGCGCTGTTTCCAGTCGGCACGCAGTGCTTCGCGATCGGCGTCGGTCGTTTCCTCGGGCAACGCGTGCAGCTCGGATTCGAGCGAACCGCCGAGCACGATGTCGGTACCGCGGCCGGCCATGTTCGTTGCGATCGTCACCGCGGCGGGGCGACCGGCCTGCGCAACGATCTGCGCTTCGCGCTCATGCTGTTTGGCATTGAGCACTTCGTGCGGAATCGGCGGCTTCTGCTTGTTGAGCAGGTTCGACAACAGCTCGGACGTCTCGATCGATGTCGTGCCAACCAACACGGGCTGGCCGCGCGTGTAGCAATCCTTGATGTCCTCGATCACCGCCTCGAACTTGTACGGCTGCTTGAGGAAGACGATGTCCTGGTTGTCCTTGCGCACCATCGCCTTGTGCGTCGGGATAACCACGACTTCAAGGCCGTAAATCTGCTGGAACTCGTAGGCTTCCGTATCGGCCGTACCGGTCATGCCGGACAGCTTCTTGTACATGCGGAAGTAGTTCTGGAACGTGATCGAGGCCAGCGTCTGGTTTTCGCGCTGAATCGGCACGCCTTCCTTCGCTTCGACCGCCTGGTGCAGACCGTCGGACCAGCGCCGGCCGGCGAGCGTGCGGCCGGTGAATTCGTCGACGATGATGACCTCGCCGTCGCGCACGATGTATTCCTGATCGCGGCGATACAGGGTGTTCGCGCGCAGCGCAGCGTTCAGATGGTGGACGACGGCGAGATGCTTGGAGTCGTAAAGCGACTCGTCGGTGCCGATGATGCCGTCCGCACGCAGTACTTCTTCGGCGTGACCCATGCCCTCTTCGGACAGGTGCACCTGCTTCTGTTTCTCGTCGACCCAGTAGTCGCCGGAGCCGTCTTCCGCCTCCTGGCGCACCAGCTTCGGCACGATGCGGTTGATGCGCGCATAGAGCTGCGGCGAGTCGTCCGAAGGGCCGGAGATGATGAGCGGAGTGCGCGCTTCGTCGATCAGGATCGAGTCGACTTCGTCGACGATCGCGTAATGCAGGCCACGCTGATAGCGCTGCTCTTTCGACAGCGCCATGTTGTCGCGCAGATAGTCGAAGCCGTATTCGTTATTCGTGCCGTAGGTGATGTCGGCCGCATAAGCGGCGTGCTTGTCGGCATGGTCCATGCCCGGATAGACGACACCGACGGTGAGGCCGAGGAAGGTATACACCTTGCCCATCCACGCCGCGTCGCGTCGCGCCAGGTAGTCGTTGACGGTGACGACGTGGACGCCCTTGCCTTCGAGCGCATTGAGGTACACCGGCAGGGTCGCGACGAGAGTCTTGCCTTCGCCCGTGCGCATTTCGGCGATGCGACCCGAGTTGAGCACCATGCCGCCGATCAGCTGCACGTCGTAGTGGCGCATGCCGAGCACGCGGCGCGACGCTTCGCGCACGGTGGCGAAGGCATCGGGCAGGATGTCGTTCACCGTCTCGCCGGCGGCGATTCGCGCCTTCAGCGCATCGGTGCGGGCGCGCAGATCCTCGTCGGACAGCGCCTGCAAGGACGGCTCGAGCGCGTTGATCTTGGCGACCGACTTCGACATCTGCTTGATCAGACGTTCGTTGCGGCTGCCGAAAATGCCGGTGAGGATGCGATTGAACATGTTCGATGCTTGAGGTTGGAAGTCTTGAGGATTTGTCGAGAAGTGCAGCCGGAAACGGCCGCTTTGGCTTCCGCGCTCTTCGTCGAGCGCAAAGGCAACCCTGGAAAACAAAGGCCGCCTTAAACTACGGCGGCCTGGCGCGCATTATAGGGGAATTGGGCCCCGAGCGCGCTGTTTCAAGCCGCCCGGACCGCCCAAGGAAGCGGGACGGCTACACCGGCTTGATCTTGCCCTTCACGTACGCGTAGGGATTGACCACTTTGCCGTTTAGCCAGACCTCGAAATGGCAATGCGGACCGGTCGAGCGGCCGGTCGAACCAACCTTCGCGATAACCTGACCAAACTTCACCCGCTCGCCGGGCTGAACGAGGTTCGCCGAGTTGTGTGCGTAGCGGGTCAGGTAGCCATTGCCGTGATCGATCTCGACGATGTGACCGTAGCCGGGCTTGTCGCCCACGAAAGCGACCACGCCGGAGGCGACCGCCTTGATGTCGCTGCCCATCTCGGCATCGAAATCGAGGCCCAGATGCGTCTCGATCTGCCCGTTGATCGGATCGACGCGCGAGCCGAACGGCGAACCGATGTAACTCGTCGACACCGGATAACCGCTCGGCACGAGCGCATTGCGCGACTTGCGGTCGAGCAGCAGATTTTCGAGCACGGTGAGCTGGGTTTCCTGCTGTGTGAACTGATCGCGCAGGAGGTTGATGTTACCGGCCAGATCGAAGTCGAGCGTATGCGAGGCAGCTGCCGGATCTTCCGCGCCACCGAGCGCAGGCGCTTTGGTGAAATCGAACTCGCCGTCGCCGAGCTTGCCGACTTCGGTGAGGCGTTCGCCGAGCGCGTTGAGGCGCGTGGCCTGCGCCTGTAGCGAGCCGAGCTGCAGCGCGAGTGCGTCCATATCGCGGCGCGAGGAGGTCTCCAGGCGCGCAAGCTCGTCCTGCTGCTTGCCGATCGTGTCGCGCATCGAAGCGACATCACGCAGCGCGCCGTCGCGACTGTTGGAGAAAACGCTCGCACCGACCGCACCGACACCGATGCAGAACAGCGCAACGGCCGACACGACACCGGCGATTCTTCTGCGCACCCGCCAGCACTTCAGATCGAGCGTGGTCGGCGTTGCGTTGGAGCTTGCGACGATTATGATGTTCATCGTTCCGCAATGAATTCTTGGGAAGCAAGGCCCGGCTTGCGCCGACCGTACTTCGTTTACGCCATGCAGCCATCCGATCGATCACCGGGCCGCAACAGGATCTCGCCTGTCGCGCCATCCAACCAGGCAGGAGCCATCGCGCCTGCCTTGAAGTCAGGGCTTACTGCCCTGCCTGTCGGCGAATCGCCTCCCGTCGCGGCCCTGCTTGCGCGGGCGCGCGCCTTGGATGCGCTCGATCGTCAACTGCGCCAACCGCTGCCGGATGCGCTGCGCCGCCAATGCCGTCTGGCGACCGTGCAATCCGGGCGGATCGTCTTTCTGGCGACTTCCTCGACCTGGGCGGCGAAGTTGCGTCTTCATCAGAACGCAATTCTTGCCCATGCCCGAACCACCTCGGGCCTACCCATCGAGAAATTCGCGGTGAAAGTGGCGGCTCTGCCTCCCGTTCCCCGGGAACCGGCAAAACCCAAGCCTCTTTCCAAAGCCAGCGCCGAACATCTGCGGACGGTGGCTCGGTCCCTATCCGACCCGGAACTCCGGGCGGCTTACCTCAAACTGGCATCCCTTGCCGAATAATTCGTCCCGCAAAACAAAAAGCAGTCGCTGCGAACAGCGACTGCTTGGGTGAATCAGACTGCCTGTGCCGGGTGTGCGTACGAGATCGGTGCCTTGGACTGATCCGGGAAACTGACTTCTTCCCAGGCCTTGGCGTCGGCCATCAGCGAACGCAGCAGTTTGTTATTGAGCTCGTGACCCGACTTGTGGCCGTAGAACGCGCCGATAAGGCTATGGCCGAGCAGATATAGATCGCCGATCGCATCGAGGATCTTGTGCTTGACGAATTCGTCCTCGTAACGCAGGCCGTCCTCGTTGAGGACGCGGTAGTCGTCGAGCACGATCGCATTGTCCATCGAACCGCCGAGGGCGAGATTCTTCTCGCGCAGCATTTCGATGTCGCGCATGAAGCCGAACGTGCGCGCGCGGCTGACTTCCTTCACGAACGAGGTCGTCGAAAAGTCGATCTCGGCCTTGGAAGTGCGGCGCGTGAAAATCGGATGATCGAAATCGATCGAGAAGCCGACCTTGAAGCCGTCGAACGGCTCGAAGCGGGCCCACTTGTCGCCTTCGCGGACGACGACCGGTTTCTTGATGCGGATGAAGCGCTTGGCCGCCGACTGTTCCTCGATTCCGGCCGACTGCAGCAGGAAGACGAACGGGCCCGCGCTGCCGTCCATGATCGGCACTTCGGGCGCGGACAGATCGACATAGGCATTGTCGATGCCGAGACCGGCGAAAGCGGAAAGGAGGTGTTCTACGGTGGCGATGCGGACGCCGTCTTTGACGAGCGTGGAAGAGAGTCGCGTGTCTCCGATGTTTTCGCTGCGGGAGGGAATCTCCACCGGATGCGCAAGGTCCACGCGGCGAAATACGATGCCGGTGTCGACGGCCGCAGGACGCAGCGTCATATAAACCTTTTCGCCCGTGTGGAGACCAACACCCGTCGCCCGGATGACATTTTTGAGCGTACGTTGTTTGATCATTTTTCTTATTACCCCTGGGGCAGGAGCGGACAAAAACGGCACGAATCCTAACACACGGATACTGCCGCGGAAAGTAAAACGATGTAAAAAGCCGACGCGTGTTGTAAAAATACCACACGGCGAAATCAATTTAGGGATAATACCAGCAGACGCCGGATTCAACGAGGTGAATCGTAGAACGTTAAGGATTCGTTACGCGACTGTGCCGTCGCGTAACGAAATGCACGATCTGCGGAGGTCGCCGCACCTGCGCGATGCAAGGCAGTGCATCGCGGGTACGGTTTGAAGGCAAACCGCGCGCGGCGAGAGAAGACTCGCCGCAGCCGGCTGCCGAAGTTTCCTCAGTCCGCCTGACGACGCAGGAAGGCCGGGATGTCCAGATAATCGACCTGCGCGTCGGCGACCGGAGCCGCTTCCGCTGCCGCGGCCACCGCCCGCGCGGGCGCACTGCGCACCGGCTGGATGTAGTCGTCGTGCACCGGCCAGTTGTCCGTGCCCGTGCGTTTGACCAAGGTCGGGCGCTGGACCACGACCGGCTCCTCGCGGCGCACGTGCTGACGCGCGGCGTTGCGATTGAGACCCGTGGCAACGACGGTGACGCGCACGTTGTCCTGCAACTCCTGGTCGAGCGCGGTGCCAATGACCACGGTCGCATCTTCCGAAGCGAACTGATGGACGACTTGGCCGATCTCGTCGAACTCGCGCATGGTGAGGTTCATGCCCGCGGTGACGTTGACCAGGATGCCGCAGGCGCCGGACAGGTTGACGTCTTCAAGCAGCGGATTGTTGATCGCCGCTTCGGCCGCCGCGACCGCGCGATCGTCGCCGCGCGCGATGCCCGTGCCCATCATTGCCATGCCCATTTCGGACATGACCGTGCGCACGTCGGCGAAGTCGACGTTGATCAGGCCCGGACGGGTGATCAGATCGGCGATGCCCTGCACCGCGCCGAGCAACACGTCGTTGGCCGACTTGAATGCCGACAGCAGGGTCACTTCGTGGCCGAGCACGGAAAGCAGCTTCTCGTTCGGCACGGTGATCAGTGAGTCGACGTACTGCGACAGGTCCTCGATGCCCTTCATCGCCACCTGCATGCGGCGACGGCCCTCGAACGGGAACGGCTTGGTCACGACCGCGACCGTGAGGATGCCGAGTTCCTTGGCGAGCTGCGCCACGACTGGCGCTGCGCCGGTGCCCGTGCCGCCGCCCATGCCGCCGGTGATGAACACCATATCGGCGCCCTGGAGAATTTCGACGATGCGTTCGCGATCTTCGAGCGCGGCCTGGCGGCCGACTTCCGGATTCGCGCCCGCGCCGAGGCCCTTGGTCACGTTGCCGCCGAGCTGCAGCGTGATCTTCGCGCCCGAGTTCTTCAGCGCCTGGGCATCGGTATTCGCGCAGACGAAGTCCACGCCTTCGATATTGGATTGCACCATGTGCGCGACCGCGTTGCCGCCGCCGCCGCCCACGCCGATGACTTTGATGACCGCATTCGGTGCGAGTTTTTCCACGAGTTCAAACATTTCCCTTACCTCCGCTAGTTGTTTTGTCGCTTGATGTAGTTATCGATCACCGGAACCGCTTCCTGCGGCACTCCGGCTTTGCAGCGGACAGGCACATGTCCGGCGCAACGGTTGGATCCGTTTCGGATCCGCGGCGCGTTTCCATGCGCACCGCTTTTTGCTTCTCCCTTCTCCCCTCGGGAGAAGGTGCCCGAAGGGCGGATGAGGGAAAGACCTTTCGACTATCGCGACCTTCAATCACCGCAATGCCTTTCCCTCATCCGGCGCTGCGCGCCACCTTCTCCCGACGGAAGAAGGCACGCTAAAACTCTCCTTTGACCCACTGCTTCATGCGGCCCCAGAAATTGCCGACGTTGCCGACCACGGAACTCCCCGACGTACGCGCCGCGCCGTCCTGCCGACTGCCGTAGAGCAGCAGGCCGACGCCGGTCGCGTGGATCGGATTGCTGACTACGTCGGCCAAGCCGGTCACGTGCTGCGGCAAGCCCACGCGCACGGGCAGATGGAACACTTCCTCGGCGAGTTCGATCACGCCTTCCATCTTGGCGCCGCCGCCGGTCAGCACGATGCCGGCGGCAACGAGCGACTCGTAGCCCGAACGGCGCAACTCGGCCTGAACCATGCCGAACAATTCTTCGTAGCGCGGCTGCACCCACTCGGCGAGCGTCTGCCGGGCGAGCCGGCGCGGCGGCCGGTCGCCGACCGAGGGCACCTGGATCGTTTCCTCGGCATGCGCGAGCTGGGCGAGCGCACAGGCGTACTTGACCTTGATTTCTTCGGCGTGCGCGGTCGGCGTGCGGAAACCCTGGGCGATGTCATTGGTCACCTGGTCGCCGCCGATAGGCAGGCTCGCGGTGTGGCGGATCGCGCCCTGGGTGAAGATCGAGATGTCGGTCGTGCCCGCACCGATGTCGACCAGGCAGACGCCGAGCTCGCGCTCGTCCTGCACGAGAATCGCCTTCGACGAGGCGATCGCACCCGGGATCAGATCGTCGACCTGCAGGCCGCAGCGGTTGACGCACTTGGTGATGTTCTGCGCCGCGCTGACCGCGCCGGTGACGATGTGCACGTTCGCTTCGAGGCGCACGCCGCTCATGCCGATCGGGTGACGGATGTCCTCCTGACCGTCGATCACGAATTCCTGCGGCTCCTTATAAAGAACGCGCTGGTCGGCCGGGATCGCCACGGCGCAGGCCGCGTCGAGCACATGGTCGATATCGCCCTGGGTCACTTCGCGCTCGCGGATCGGTGCTGTGCCGTGCGAGTTGCGGCCGAGGATGTGACTGCCGGAAATGCCCGCGTAGACCGAACGGATTTCGCAGCCGGCCATCAGCTCGGCCTCCTCGACCGCGCGCTGGATCGACTGTACGGTAGATTCGATGTCGACAACCACGCCGCGCTTCAGCCCGTGCGAAGTGTGCGAGCCGATGCCGATCACTTCGACCGGCTCGCCCGGCGCGTACTCGCCGACGATCGCCACGACCTTCGAAGTGCCGACGTCGAGTCCGACGATCAGGGATTTTTCCGCTTTGTGCTTCATGTCGATCTCTGCTGCGTCGCCGGCGGCTTGCCCGGGGCGGGTTTGTCGGTGGGTGACGCGGCGCCCGGCGCGGGCGTCGGTGCGGCGGCTAGCCAGCGGATGGCAAAGCCGTTGGCGTAGCGCAGGTCGGCGCGCGCGAACGAATTCGTGCCGCGGCCGGCGGCGAGACGCGGAAACACGTCGAGGAAACGCTTCAGGTGCTCGTCGATGTCGCGCTGGCCGAGCAGAATTTCCGAACCGTCTACGAGGCTGATCGTCCAGCTCCCGCGCGTCGACAGGCTGACGCCGGCCAGCGCGAGGCCGCTGCCGCTGAACGTGTTCAGCGTCTTCTGATAAAAATCGATCACGTCGGCGAGCGCGGCATCGGGACCGGAAAGCTGCGGCAGACCCTGGATCGACTCGGTGCCGGGCGCATCGAACAACTGCCCGCTGCGGCCGACCAGGCGCTTGTCGCCCCAGCGCGCGAACGGCTGCTGTTCGAGCACGCGCATTTCGATCGTGTCGGGCCAGCGCTTGCGCACTTCGACGCGCTCGACCCACGGCAGCGAGGCCACCGCCGTGCGCACGTCTTCGAGCTTGATCGCGAAGAAGCCGGTGCCGAGATAGTTCTTCGTCGCCGCGCGAATCTGTTCGGCGCCGACGTGATTGAACTCGGCCTCCACCTGCAGGTTGCGGATCGGCCAGCGATCCTGCGCGAACCAGCCGTTGAGCACGCCGACGATCGGCAAGCCGATGAGGCTCAGCGCAATCGCCCAGGCGAAGAGCTTGAGCACGGTGCGGTTCACGGCGTGCGCCCCTGCGCAGCGCGGGATTCGGGATTCGAGATTGGGGATTCGGCAGAGCGGGCTTTCTCCAATCCCGAATCTCCCATTCCCAATCCCTGATTCTCGAAACTCGTTTCGAGAATGCGCCAGCACAGCTCCTCGAAATCAACGCCGACCGCGCGCGCCGCCTTCGGCACGAGCGAATGGCTGGTCATGCCCGGCGAGGTGTTCACTTCGAGCAGATAGAGCTTGCCGGCGCGGTCGCGCATGACGTCGACGCGGCCCCAGCCCGAGCAGCCGGCGGCGTTGAAGGCACGCAGGGCGAGGTCGCGGATTTCGGCCTCGTCGGCGCCATCGAGGCCAGGACAGATGTACTGCGTGTCTTCGGCCACGTACTTGGCGTGATAGTCGTAGAACTCGCCCTTCGGCACGATGCGGATCGATGGCAAAGCCTCGCCTTGCAGCACAGCGACCGTGAGTTCGTCCCCGTCGATCAGTTCCTCGACGACGAGTTCGCCGTCGTAGCGCGCGGCG
The DNA here is from genome assembly GCF_005503555.1 of Rudaea sp. 3F27F6. GTDB lineage: Bacteria > Pseudomonadota > Gammaproteobacteria > Xanthomonadales > Rhodanobacteraceae > Rudaea. The sequence continues at coordinate 305,383 of NZ_SCNG01000003.1, read as the reverse complement.
AGTTCGATTGCGGCGGCCAGATCGGCCTGCTTGCGCACGCGCGTGATGCCGACACTCGAACCTTCGTGCGACGGCTTGACCACGACGGGCAGGCCGAGCTGTGCGATCGCCGCGTCGATGTCGCCGCCTTTGGCGAAGCGCACGTAGCGCGGCGTCGGCAAGCCGACCGCCTGCCAGACCTGCTTGGTGCGGATCTTGTCGAGAGTCAGCGCCGAGCCGAGCACGCCCGACCCGGTCACCGGCACGCGCAGCGATTTCAGCGCGCCCTGGAGCACGCCGTCCTCGCCGTCGCCGCCATGCAGAATGTTGAACACGCGCGCGAAATGCCCCGCACGCAGCGCGTCGAGCAGGGCCGGAATGCCATCGATCGCATGCGCATCGACGCCGCGCGCCTTGAGCGCGTCGAGCACGTTGCGTCCCGAGTTCAGCGAGACTTCGCGCTCGGCACTGACGCCGCCCATGACGACGGCGACCCGACCGAATTGTTTGGCATCTTTAATACGCATTATTTTGCTTTCCCACTTTTCGGTCTTTTCGCCGCGGCCGGCGCCGCGAGCTCGGCCACCGCGGCGCCGATGTCGCCGGCACCCATGACGAGGACGAGATCGCCGTCGCGCAGCAGGCTCGGCAACACGGTTTTAAGTTCGCGCGGATGCTCGACGAATACGGGGACGGCCTTGTTTCTCGCACGCACTGCACGCGCGAGTGCGCGACCGTCGGCACTCGCGATCGGCGCTTCACCGGCCGGATACACCTCGGTCAGCACGAGCACGTCGGCCTCGCTGAGTACATTGGCGAAGTCGTCGAGCAGGTCGCGCGTGCGCGTGTAGCGATGCGGCTGGAACGCGACGACGAGGCGGCGCTCGGGCCAGCCGCCGCGCGCCGCGGCGAACACCGCGGCGAGTTCGCGCGGATGATGGCCGTAATCGTCGACGAGCAGCGCCTTGCCGGAATTCTTGCCGCTGCCGAGCGCGATCTCGCCGCGCATCTGGAAACGCCGGCCGACGCCTTGGAAATTCTCGAGCGCCGTCGCGATCGACTTGGCATCGACGCCGAGCTGCCAGCCGACCGCCGCCGCCGCAAGCGCGTTGCTGACGTTGTGCAGGCCGGGCAGGTTGAGCGTGACCCCGACCGGCTTCTTCTGCTCGGGCAGATGCAGATCGAAGCGCATGCGCGGACCGTCCTGGACGATCCGGCTGGCGCGCACGTCGGCCGATTTGTGCGTGCCGTAGGTGAGCATGCGCCGCGTCGTTGTCGCGGCGAGTTCGGCCACTTCGGCATCGTCGATGCAGAGCACGGCGACGCCGTAGAACGGCAAACGATGAAGGAAGTCGTCGAACGCCTTGCGCACCTGGGCGAAATCGCCGCCGTAATTTTCCAGATGATCCGCGTCGATATTGGTGACGATCGCGATCACCGGGTTGAGCATCAGGAACGAACCGTCGCTCTCGTCCGCCTCGGCGACGAGATAGTCGCCCGTGCCGAGCCGCGCGTGTGTGGCCGCGGCGAGCAGTTGCCCGCCGATGACGAAGGTCGGATCGAGGCCGCCTTCCGCGAGCACGCTGGCGACAAGACTCGTCGTCGTCGTCTTGCCGTGAGTGCCGGCCACGGCGATGCCGCGGCGGAAGCGCATCAACTCGCCGAGCATCTCGGCGCGCGGCATCACGGGCACGCGGCGTTCGCGCGCGGCGACCACCTCGGGATTGTCGGCCTTGATCGCGCTGGACACGACGACCGCATCGACCTTGTCGACGTTGGCCGCCTTGTGCGTCTTGTGAATCTTGATGCCGAGCGCGGACAGATGGCGCGTCACCGCCGAATCCGCCTTGTCCGAGCCCGTGACTTTGTAGCCGAGGTTGTGCAGCACCTCGGCGATACCGCTCATGCCGGCGCCACCGATACCGACGAAATGCACCCGCCGCGAGCTGTCGCGAATCCAGTCGGACGTGGCGTGGACGATCTGCGGCGTCATGCGGCCACCTGCAGACAGAGATCGGCGATCCGCGCCGTCGCTTGCGGCTTGGCCAGCGTGCGCGCGGACTGCGCCATGTCGGAGAGGCGCGCGCGATCGGCCAGCAGCCGATCGAGTTCGGCGCGAATACGCTCGGCGCTCGCCTCGGATTCCGGCAGCAGCACCGCCGCGCCGGCCGCGACCATGTTGCGAGCATTGTGCGTCTGATGGTCGTCGACCGCGTACGGAAACGGCACGAGCACGCTGCCGACGCCGACGGCCGCGAGTTCCGCCACGGTCAGCGCGCCGGAACGGCAGACGACGAGGTCGGCCCAGGCGTAGGCCGCGGCCATGTCGTCGATAAACGGTTCGACGCTCGCTTCGACCCCGGCCTGCGTGTAGGCGGCGCGCGCCGCGTCGGCAAGTTTGGCACCACACTGATGGCGCACCTGCGGGCGGCTGTCCGCTGCCATCATTGCCAGCGCCTGCGGCACGCGCGCATTGAGAGCCTGCGCGCCCTGGCTGCCGCCGAGCACGAGCAAACGTGCCGGTGCTTGGCGGCCGGCGAAACGTTGCGCCGGTGCGGGCAGCGCGGCGATATCGGCGCGCACCGGATTGCCGACCCATTCGCTCTGCTTGAGCGCGCCGTCGAATCCGCACAGACGGCGCTTGGCGAACAGGGCGAGCACACGATTGGTCACCCCGGCGATACTGTTTTGCTCATGCACGACGAGAGGCACGCCGCGCAGCCATGCAGCGATGCCGCCGGGTCCGGCCACGTAACCGCCCATCGACAGCACGCTGCGCGGGCGCAGCTCGCCGAGCAGCTTCCACGCCGCGACGACGGCGCTCAGTATCTTGAACGGCGCCGCGAGCAGCGCGCCGAAGCCCTTGCCGCGCACGCCCGAGATCGCGACCGTCTTCAACCCGATGCCGGCCTGCGCCACGAGCTTCGTTTCGAGGCCGCCTTCGCTGCCGAGCCAGAGCACCGGCACGGTGCGCATCATCAGTTCCTTCGCCACGGCGATGCCGGGAAAGATGTGCCCGCCGGTGCCGCCGGCCATGATCAGCACGGGCGCGTTCGCCGTAGTCATGCCGTGGCTCCGATCAGGTCGCGCGGCTCGATCAGGTTCGCTTCGCGAACACGCTCGGCGCGGCTGACCTCGTAACTGACGCGCAGGAGGAAGCCGACCATGACGCAGGTCATCATCACGCTCGAACCGCCCGAAGAAATCAGCGGCAAGGTGAGACCCTTGGTCGGCAGCACGCCCATGTTCACGCCGATCGACACGAGCGCCTGCAAACCGATGCAGAGCGAGATGCCGAACGCGCAATAGCCGGCAAACCGCTGGCGCAGTTCGATCGCCTTCATGCCGAGCATGAGGCCGCGGCCGACGAGCAGCGCGAACGTGGTCAGCACGAGCAGAATGCCGACGAAGCCGAACTCTTCGCCGATCACCGCGAGGATAAAGTCGGTGTGTGCCTCGGGCAGGTAGTAGAGCTTCTGCACCGAACCGCCGAGGCCGACGCCGAGCCATTCGCCGCGCCCGATCGCGATCAGCGCCTGGGTCAACTGGAATCCGTCTTTGAACGGATCGGCCCAGGGATTGAGAAACGAAGTCAGGCGCTTGACCCGGTAGTCCGAGGTCATCGCCGCCCAGGCGATCACCGGCAGCAGCGGAATCGACAGATAGACGAGATTGCGCATGCGCGCGCCGCCGAGCCAGATCATGCCCACCGTGACCGCAATGATCAGCGCCGACGAGCCGAAGTCCGGTTGCGCCAGCAGCAGCACCACGAGCACGCCGGCGACGCCTAGTGGTTTGATCACGCCGAACAGTTTGGTCTGCACGGCCTCTTGGTGACGTACCAGATAGCTCGACAGGTAAATGATGAAGAACAGCTTCACCGCTTCGACCGACTGGAAGTTCGAAATGCCGAGTCGGATCCAGCGGCGCGCACCGTTGATGCGTACACCGAGCCCCGGCACGAACACGAGCAGCAGCAGGAACACGGCGAAGAGCAGCAGCAGGAACGCGTTGCGCTCGAACCACTCCAGTTCGGTACGCATGACGACGATCGCGACGGCGATGCCGAGCGCGAGGAAAAGCATGTGCCGGATCGCGAAATAGAACGGTCCGCCTGGACTGATCGCGATCGAACTCGAAGCGACCATGGTCAGGCCGAACGCGGCTAGCGCGCCCGCGAGCACGATCAGGCCAACGTCGTATTTGCCCTGGGTTTCGTCGATGCGTTTGGCTTGGGACATGATCAGCGTACCTTCAATGTCGCCAAGCCGATCAGCACAAGCACGACGCTGATGATCCAGAAGCGGACGATCACGCGCGACTCGGGCCAGCCCTTGAGCTCGAAATGATGATGGATCGGCGCCATGCGGAAGATGCGCTTGCCGGTCAGCTTGAAGCTCGCGACCTGGAGCATCACCGAAGCGGTTTCCATGACGAACACACCGCCCATGACGAGCAGCACGATCTCCTGGCGCACGATCACGGCGAGCGTGCCGAGCGCGGCGCCGATCGCGAGCGCGCCGACGTCGCCCATGAACACCTGCGCCGGATAGGCGTTGAACCAGAGGAAGCCGAGACCCGCGCCGGCCAGCGCACCACAGAAAATCACCAGTTCGCCCGCACCCGGAATCGACGGAATGCCGAGGTACTCGGAGAACAGCTTGTTGCCGGCCAGATAGGCGAACGCGCCGAGCGCGGTGACGACGAGCACGCTCGGCATGATCGCAAGGCCGTCGAGGCCATCGGTCAGGTTCACCGCATTGGAGAAGCCGGCGATCATGAAGTAGGCGATCGCGACGAAGAACACGCCGAGCGGAATCACAACCTGCTTGAATAGCGGCACGTAGAGCGAGGTCTCAGCCGGCGTCTGCGCAGTCTGGTACAGCGCGATCGCGACGAGCAGGGCGAACACCGACTGCCAGAAATACTTCCAGCGCGCGGCGAGGCCGGCGCTGTTCTTCAGCACGATCTTCTTGTAGTCGTCGTAGAAACCGATCGCACCGAACGCCAGGGTCACGGCGAGTACGATCCAGACATAGCGGTTGCTCAGGTCCATCCACAGCACGGTCGACAGTGCGACCGCGAGCAGGATCAGTGCGCCGCCCATGGTCGGCGTGCCGGCCTTGGCCAGATGCGTCTGCGGACCGTCGCTGCGCACGACCTGCCCCGCCTTGATTTCGGCGAGTTTGCGGATCACCGCCGGACCGGCCAGCAGCGAAAACGCGAGCGCGGTCAGCGTCGCCATGATCGCGCGGAAGGTCAGGTACTGGAACAGATGCAGCGCGTTGAGATTGCCGCGCAGAAGATCGGCGAGTTCAAGCAGCATGACGCGTCCCCCCGTTGCCGCCCTTGTCGTCGAGCAGAGCCTTGACGACTTTGTCCATCGCCGAGCCGCGCGATCCCTTGACCAGCACGTTCACCCCCGCGCGTACATCCGCGGCGAGTGCGCGCGTCAGCGATTCCTGGTCGGCGAAATGCTGCGCGCCTTCGCCGAACGCCGCGGCGGCGGCGCGCGACAGTTCGCCGACCGTGTACAACCATGCGATGCCGCTTTTCTTCGCCAGCGCGCCGGTCTGCGCGTGCAGTTCGCGCGCCTGCGGACCGAGTTCGCGCATATCGCCGAGCACGAGCCAGGCTTCCTCCGGCGCCTCGACGAGCGTGGCGATCGCGGCCGCAGTCGAAGCGGGATTCGCGTTATAGCTGTCGTCGATCAGAGTCCAGCCGCCGGGCATGGCGTGGCGCACGAGACGACCCTTAACCGCCGGCGCACTCTCGAGGCCGCGCTCGATCGTCGCCAGTGGCACGTCGAGAGCCAGCGCAATTGCCGCCGCGGCCAGCGCATTGGCGACGTTGTGCCGGCCGGCGAGCGGCAGCGCGATCTCGACGCTGCCGTTCGGCGTGCGTAGAGCGAAGCGCGATTCGGCGCCGAGCTTGCGGATTTCCGCGCTGACGTCGGCGGGCTTGTCGAGGCCGAAACGGATCACGCGCTCGGCGCGGTTGAGACTGGTGAACAAATTCGCGAACGCTTCGTCGGCGTTGATCACGGCGACGCCGTGCGCAGGTAGCGCCGCATAAAGCGCACCCTTGGTTTCGGCGATGCCTTCGAGCGAGCCCATACGCTCAAGATGCGCGGGACCGATGTTGTTGACGAGGCCGATTTCGGGACGCGCGATGGACGCGAGATAGTCGATGTCGCCCGGCTTGCCCGCACCCATTTCGAAGACGGCGTACTGCGTATCCTCGGGCATCGCGAGCAGCGACAACGGCAGACCGATTTCGTTGTTGTAGTTGCCCGCGTTGACGTGGGTTTTGCCGTGCAGCGAGAGGATCGCGGCGACGAGGCTCTTCACCGTCGTCTTGCCGTTGGAGCCGGTGATGCCGACGACGCGCGCACGATGCTGCGCGCGCGCATGGCTGGCAAGATCGCCGAGTGCAAGCAAGGTATCGGCGACGATCACCTGCGGCAGGTCGCTCGCAAGCGGACGCTCCACGAGCGCGGCGATGGCGCCGGCCTCCTTGGCCTTGCCGATGAAATCGTGGCCGTCGAAATTCTCGCCCTTGAGCGCGACGAACAGCGCGCCCGGCATGGCCTCGCGCGTGTCCGTGGCGACGCCGCGCACCATCAGGTCCTTGCCCTGCATGCCGCCGCGCGTCCACAGGGCGATTTCGGAGAGGCGCAGGATCATGCGCGTGCCTTCAATGTGCGGCGGGCGACGGCGAGGTCGTCGAAGGGGTGCTTGATCCCGCCGATCTCTTGGTACGGCTCGTGACCCTTGCCGGCGATCAGCACGACGTCGCCGGCGCGCGCCTCGCGCAGCGCAAATGCGATCGCGGCGGCACGGTCGCGCTGCACGATGACTGCATCGCGATGGGAAAAGCCCGCAACGATCTGAGCGACGATCGCATCGCCGTCTTCGTTGCGTGGATTGTCGTCGGTGACGATGACGCGATCGGCAAGACGTTCGGCGATCGCGGCCATCTGCGGCCGCTTGCCCTGATCGCGCTCGCCGCCGGCACCGAATACACAGATCAGATTGCCGGCGCAGTGAGCACGCAAATTGGTCAGTGCCTGTTCGAGCGCGTCCGGCGTATGCGCATAGTCGACGACGACGAGAGGCTGATTCGCTCCGCCGAGACGGTTCATGCGCCCGACCACCGGCTGCGCATGCGTCAGCGCTTCGCGGATCTCGGCAAAGTTGTGTCCGAGCGCACCGAGGCAGCCCGCGACCGCAAGCAGATTCGCGACATTGAAGCGGCCGAGCAGGCTCGTCGCGATCTCGCCTTCGCCCCAGGGCGTGCGCAGATAAAAGTGCAGACCTTCGCCGCTCGTGCGTACGTCCGTCGCAACGATGTCCGCACCGGTGTTGTCGACCGCGTAGCGCAGGCCCTGTACGCCGGCCGGCAGGTCGGCGACGAGCCGACGGCCGAATGCATCGTCGATATTGATCACCGCGGCGCGCAGGCCCGGCCATGCGAACAGCCTGGCTTTCGCCGCGCCGTAGGCTTCCATCGTGCCGTGGTAATCGAGATGGTCGCGAGTCAGATTGGTGAACGCGGCGACGTCGAATGTCACCGCGTTCACCCGGCCCTGTGCGACCGCATGCGAAGAAACTTCCATCGCGACGTGGCTGGCGCCGGCGTCGCGGAATTCGGCAAGCAGCGCCTGCACGCTGATCGCGTCGGGCGTGGTGCGTTCGCCTTCGCGGATCGCACCCGGAAAGCCCGCGCCGAGCGTACCGATCGTCGCCGCACGTGCGCCGAGGCCCTGCAGCGCGGCAGCAAGCAGTTGCACGATCGAGGTCTTGCCGTTGGTGCCGGTGACGCCGATAACGCGCAGCGACGCGGACGGACGGTCGAAGAAACGCGCGGCGATTTCGCCGACCTGCTCGTGCAGACCGTCGACCCAGATTTCCGGGATTCGCGACTCGTGCTTCGCGATTGGCGATTCAGCGGCCGGAATTTCCGCCACGACCGCGGCCGCGCCGCGTTCGATCGCGACCGGCGCGAATTCGATGCCGTGTTTCACGCCGCCCTGCAGAGCGAAGAAAACATCGCCCTCGCGCACGCGGCGAGAGTCGAGCGTCAAGCCGCGCACGACGATATCCCGCGCAGCATCGAGCGCCGCGCCGTCGGCAAGTCCAGCGAGCAGGCCGGCAAGACGCTTCTGCGGCGCCCCACCGATTCCCGAATCGCCAATCCCGATTCCCGACTTTCCGGTCACGGATCCACCTCTTCCACCATGTCCGCCGGCACCGTCGGATCGGGCGGCAGGATGTCTTTCGGCGCGACGAGCGGATTCGGGCCGGGGCCGCCGGCGTACCAGTTCTTGACGTCGTCGGGCGCTATGTCGAGTGTGCGCAGCGCGCCTTCCATGACCTTGCCGAACGACGGCGCGGCGACCATGCCGCCCGAGTACGAGGCCAGGGTCGCGCCGCTCGATCCGCTGATCACGATGGCGCAGACCAGACGCGGGTTGGACGCCGGCACGAAGCCGACGAACAACGAGTTGTAGATGCTGTTGTAGCCGCCGCGCGAAGCAATGCGCGAGGTACCGGTCTTGCCGCCGGCGAAATAGTTCGACACCTGCGCCTTGCGCCCGGTGCCTTCGGCGACCACGGAACGCAGCATCGGGATGATCTCGTCGGCGATCTTTTGATCGATCACGCGCTTGCCCGCGTCGCCGCCGCCTTTGACGAAGGTGGGCTCATGCAGGATGCCGCCGTTGGCGATCGTGGCGTAGCCGCGCGCGAGCTGCAGCGGAGTCACCGAGAGACCGTAACCGTAGGAGATCGTCGCCTTCTCGACCGGCCCCCAACGCTTCGGCGTCGGTAGATTGCCCGGCGATTCGCCGGTGAAGCCCGAGCCCGTGGTTTCGCCGAAGCCGAAACGGTGGAACACGTCGTACATCATTTCGCGCGGCAAGGTCTCGGCGATCTTCGCGGCGCCGATGTTGCTCGATTCCTTGATCACGCCGGCGACAGTGAGCACGCCGTGATTGGCCGTGTCGTGGATCGTGTGGCCGTAGAACTGGTAAGTGCCGGGCGACGTATCCACCTTGGAATCCGGCTTCCACTTGCCGCTCTCGAACGCCGCGGCGACGGTGAACGCCTTCATCGTCGAACCGGGCTCGATCACGTCGGTGACCGCACGGTTGCGCATATGGCTCAGCAGATCGGCCGGCGGGATGTTGCCGCCGTTCTGCGAATTCGGGTTGAACGAAGGCTGGTTGACCATGGCGACGACCTCGCCGTTGGTCACGTCGAGCACGACGATCGAGCCGTAGGCGGAATGATGGTCCTTGATCGCCTGCATCAGCTCGCGATAGGCGAGGTACTGGATGTTCTTGTCGATCGACAGGGTCAGATCGCGGCCCGGCTTCGGCGCCACGTCGAGATCGACGTCGTAACTCTCGACCGCGCGGTTGTGCAGGTCGCGGATCACGCTCTTACTGCCAGGCTTGCCGGCCAGATATTCGTTGAACGCGAGTTCGAGGCCTTCCGAACCGACGTCGTCGACGTTGGTCTTGCCGAGGATATGCGCGGTCACTTCGCCGTTCGGATAGAAGCGGCGGAACTCGGCCTGCTTGTCCACGCCCGGGATGCCGAGCTTGACGATCGCTTCGGCGGCGTCGGGATTGAGATGACGCACGAGATAGACGAACTGCTTGTCCGCCTTCTGCGTGATCTTCTGCGCGAGCGCGTTGGCGTCGAGATTGAGCGCCTTGGCCAGCTCCGGGATCCGGTCCATGTGATCCTTGAGTGTCGACGGATCGGCCCAGATCGAGGCGACCGGCGTCGACACGGCGAGCGGATTGCCGTTGCGGTCGAAGATCGTGCCGCGCGGCGCGTCGATCTTGATGTCGCGCGCGTAGCGCTGGTCGCCCTGGTCGAGATAGAAATCCTTGCTCACCCATTGCAGGTCGACCGCGCGCACGATCAGCGCAGTGCCGGCGAGGGCAAGGATCATCAACACCGAATAGAGGCGGCGCTTGAGATTGACCGTGGTCTGGCGCGGCTTGACCTTCGGCGTATCGCCGACGAAGTCGAACCAGCGCTTGGCGCCGCGTGCCGGCGCGCTCTTCGGGGTGGCCGCCGGCTGCGCTTCGCGTTGGGCGCGCAGCATCGGCAGATCGAATTGGAACAGTTCGCGCTTGGTCATCGTTTGATCACCACGGTATTGGCCGCGCTCGGCGACACCATGCCGATGTCGGTCCGCGCGGTCTTCTCGATTCCGTTGATTTCCGCCTTCGTCGCGCGCTCGAGTTCGAGGCGGCCGAATTCGTAATTGAGGCGGTCGCGTTCTTTGGTCAGCTCGTTGTACTCGCTGAACAGGCGGCGGCTTTCCTGGCGCGTGTAGATGACGCCGAAGGCGCAGCCGATCACGCCGGCGAGCAGCACGAGGATGATGAAGTAGCCGACCATGCGCACGGCGCTCATGAACCCCTTCATGGCAGTTTCTCCGCCACGCGCAGGACCGCACTGCGTGCGCGCGGATTCGCCGCGACTTCTTCCGCGGACGGCAGTTGCGCGCCGCCGATCGTCTTCAGCCGCAGCATCGTCGAGGGCGGCGGCGGCAGGCCGCGACGGGTCGGCGGCGGCTGCGATTCGTCGCGCAGGAAATTCTTCACTGCGCGGTCTTCGAGCGAATGGAAACTGATCACTGCCAAGCGGCCGCCCGGCTTGAGGCGATCCACCGCACCGCGCAGGCCGCGATCGACCGCGTCGAGTTCGCCGTTCACGTGAATGCGCAAGGCCTGGAAACTGCGCGTGGCCGGATGCTTGCCGGCCTCGCGCCGGCCGATCGTGCGTTCGATCAGTTCGGCGAGTTCGAGCGTGCGCGCAATCGGCGCGTCCGCACGGCGCGCGACGATCGCGCGCGCGATGCGCCGACTCATGCGTTCTTCGCCGTACTGCCACAACACGTCTGCAATCTCCCTCTCGTCCGCGGTCGCGAGAAAGTCGGCCGCGCTGATACCCGAACTCGTGTCCATGCGCATGTCGAGCGGCGCATCGGCACGGAAGCTGAAGCCGCGTTCGGCCTCGTCGAGCTGCGGCGAGGACACGCCGAGATCGAGCAGCACACCGTCGAGTCCCTGCGCGGTCGCGTCCCATCCGGCGAGATCGGCGAAGTTGCCATGGCGGATCGCCACGCGCGCGTCACCGCCGAATTCGCCACGCGCATGCGCCACCGCAGCCGGATCGCGATCCATCAACAGCAGCTTGCCCGCGGGGCCGAGCTGCGCCAGCACAGCGCGCGCGTGCCCACCGCGGCCGAAGGTTCCATCGAGGTACGTTCCGTCTTCGCGCACACGCAATCCCTGCACCGCTTCGTTCAACATCACCGGCAGATGGGCCGACTCCACCGCTGCGCCTTCGTTATCTTTCATCGTCGGGGCGCATGCGGTCGTTACACTCACAGTTTCAAATCCAGCATTTCGTCGCTGAGGTCGCCCTCGCCGATCGTCTGGCGAATCTTGTTCAGATGCGCCTGCTCACTCCACAGCTCGAACTTCGTGTTCATGCCGAGCAGGATCGCGCGCTTCTCGATCCCGGCCGCCGTACGCTGACTGGCCGGAACGAGCACGCGCGCCGATCCGTCCGGCTCGACCTGCGCCGCGGCGCCGACCAGTTTCAACTGCAGATCGCGATGTACGCGCTTGACGCTCGACAACGCATTGACCTGATCGCGCACCTTTTCCCACTCGCTTTGCGGAAACAGCCAGAGGCAGCCGTGCTCGAACGGGTTGTAGGTGAAGACGAGGCGATTCGCGCACGCAGACGCGACGAGGTCGCGATAGGCGGTAGGTAGCGCCAATCGACCTTTGTCGTCCAACGTGATGGCGGTCTCGCCTTGAAACATGATCCGCGAAATCCCACAAAAAACCACGAAATCCCACTGACCGCCACAATATCGATGGCCTATTGGGCTGTCAAGGAAAAATTGCTTTGCAGATCAAGGAGAAGCGCAGGGAATTGTGTCTAATTCGTGCGTTTTCTGAGGAAGCGACAAAAGGTGATTGAATTCACGCAAGTTTTCGCGAGAACGCCGTCGCGATATCCTGCCGCGTCCGGCGCCCGAAAAGAGGCGCGGACAATCCCCTTCCGCGCCGGTTTGCGCGGAATATAGAAATGGAAAAGGATAGAAATATACGGCGCGCCGGCAAACTCGCGCCGCGCGGCGGCCGCAGCGCTCAGTCGGCGACGCTCACCGTCGCCTTGTTGTAGAGCGCATGATCCAGGCCGACGGCGAAGCGGTCGCCCGGGCGTGCGCCCGAACGGATTTCGACGTATTTGCCGGACATCGCGCCGAACTGCACACGATGGCGGTGCAGTTCGTTGCCGTCGAGCACGTAGAGTTCGTGCTCCTTGAACGGCGATATGTCGTCGGAACGCTCGACGTAGACCGCCTCGCTCGTCGGCGCGCCGGCGATTTCGCCGGTCAGCGATTCCGCCGCGCGCACGCCGAACGGCAGCGGTTCGGCCGGGGCCACGTCGACCTGGACCGAATCGTCGCGCACCTTCGGATCGATGCGCACGACCGTGCCATGCACCGTCTTGCCGTGCACGTAGAGTGTCGCCGGATTGCCGTGCGCGATCGACGGCGCCTTTGCCTGCGGAATCTTCAGCGCCGCGATGAGATCGCCGCTGCTCGACACCAGAGCGAGCTTCTCGCCCGGCGCGACCGACTGACCGAGTTCGACGAACACGTCCTGCACGGGACCGTCGACCGAACTGCGGATCTTGAGTTCGTCGAGTTTCTGCTGCGCGAGCGTGAGCCCGTCCTTCGCCTGCTTCAACGCCTCTTCCTTGATCGCGACGCGCGAGGCGCCGAGGTCGTGGGCGAGCGCAACGCGGTCGGCCTGCTCGTCGATCTGCGAACGCAGGCCGGCGACCTTGGCGTCGGCGCGCGCCATTTCGAGCTTGGAAACGATGCCGCGCTCGGTCAGTGGACGCAATGCATCGCGCTCGCGCAATTCGATTGCGAGCTGGCGTTCGAGTTCTTTCTGCCTGCTCGACTGCGCCATCGCTTCGATCTTCTCGCTGAGCACGGCTTCCTTGAGATCGAGGCTGGCCTTCTCGAGCGCGACGCGCGCGGCCGACGTTTGCTCCGCGAGGCGGCTGTTGGTCAGGCGGAACACGACGTCGCCCTTCTTCACCATCGTGCCGGGCGCGACGAAGATGTCCTCGACCGTGCCCGACGCCGGCGAAGCGAGCAGCTTCTTTTCTTTCTCGACGAAAATCCCCGACGCGGGCACCGGCACGATCAGGTCGCCCTGCTGGACGAGCACCGTTTCAAGATTGCGGCGCAGGACGAACGCCGTCTTCGGCACGCCTTTCCACATGAACGGCGCCGCGACTGCGGCCGCAAGCGCGCAAACGCCGAGGCCGAGAGCAACGCGCGAGCGGCGCGATGCGAAACGAAGCTGCTTTTCCATATCCTGCCCTCTGGCCGCCTGCGCTCGGACCGGCCTCGTTCGAGCCCCAGTGAACGGACAAAGCGGCGGTGTGCGTTGAACCCGAATAGCGGACGATTCGCCGCACGCGCTCCACGCATGCACAACGACCCGCGGAAGAATCGACCGCTGGAATTGGATGGCCTCGGCGAAGAATAGTTCCCGGTCGCGCGCCGCGGCCGTTCTGATGCTTCCTCGGACGCTACCGCCCTTTGTTATCGGAGGAAGGTGGCGCATCTACTCGGCAACGGCAGTCGCCCCACAAGCGGTCTTCCATCTTGGACCGATTGTTTTCCTTGCACGCCCCGTACAGGCACCTTCTCCCGATGGAAGCGAGAAGATCTCGCTTTCGCACGATCGAGGCCGTGACGCTCGGGCAAAAAAAAGCAGCCATAAGCGGCTGCTTTTTTCGGCCTTCGCACTCGAAAACGAATATCGAAGTTCCATTGACGAATACGACGGCGGTTCGCCGTTTCGTGATTCGCCCAGTCACGATGACTGCAGATTAAGGGAGTCGGCCTGTAAGCCGGGTTTTGTCTTGAACAGTCATTCCTCTAGGCTCACCGTCGCCGATGAGCTCAAGCAACCTACCCGGGAGCGACGCGGGCCGCGCCATGCTCCCCTATTCGGTCTTGCTCCGGGTGGAGTTTACCGTGCCACGCGACGTTGACCCCGCGCGCGGTGCGCTCTTACCGCACCGTTTCACCCTTACCTGATCCCTTGCGGGCCATCGGCGGTCTATTCTCTGTTGCACTGGTCGTCGGCTCACGCCGCCCAGGTGTTACCTGGCACCCTGCCCTGTGGAGCCCGGACTTTCCTCGAAACGCTTGCGCGTCGCGCGACTGTCCGGCCGACTCCGGCGCGCATTTTACCCGAATACTTCCGGGCTCGCGGCGCTATCTCTCGGTGATCTTGCGATAACCGTTGTCTTCCTTGATCAAACCGTAGGTTTCCCGATCCACTTCACCGGTAAGCCAGTAACGCTGAAATCCGCGGTCGATGCGGCGCGAGACGATCACGCTGTCGCCGACGACGACGAGCAGGTCGCCGCGCTCGGGCTGTGCAGGAGTCAACTGTGCGCCGATAGTCCGTCCGCCATTGATCCGCCGCTCCAGATCGATGCGCCGCTCGGAACCTTCGACCGGCACGACCGAGGTGAGCACGCGATCCTAGCGCTTCAGCGTGGACGGCTCCTGCACGCTCGGCCCTCCCGGCGAAGGCTGAGCCTCCGCTAGTCCGATTGCTGCCACGGCGACTGACAAGACAACGGCAGCATGAATCCCTCGACGCTTGCTCCGTATGGTTCCAATCCTCATGCCGCCTCCTTCAACGCCGCCTGCCAGTGCGCGCGCAATTCGCGGTTGAAGTCCTGCCAGCGCTCCTCCGGGAAGAAAATGCGTGCGCCTTCGAATTCCACGCGCTTGCGCGTTCCCGGAATCGTTTCGGCGAGCCAGTGCGACCAACGCACGTCGAAGTAGACGTCGTCCGTGCCCCAGACGATCAGCGTCGGCGCGGTCAGCGCGCGCAGCCGGTCCTCGATCGCACGCGTGTGCTTGTTGTCGAACGCGGCGAGGAAACGCTCGAAATTGCGCAGGCGTTGCGGACTGCGCAGAAACGGCCGCAGATAAATCTCGATGTCCGCGTCACTAAGCCGCCCGGGATGTTCGTAGGCTGGCCCGAGTGCTTCCGCCGCACGATAGACGCTCTTGTCGGCCAACATCGCTTCGAGAACGCCTCGCAGTCCGCCTTCGGCAGCCAAGGCAAGAAACGGCTTGAACGCTTCGGGCGGCCAATTGTCGTGCGTATCGCAGTCGGTCAAGGTGAGGCTGCGCACGCGCTGCGGATGCAGCGCGGCGAAAATTTGCGCGATGCCGCCGCCGCTGTCGTTGCCGACGAGATCGACCTGGGCGATGCCGAGCGCATCGAGAAACTGCGCGAGCATGTTCGCGTTCGCGGTGACCGACACGTCCTGCTCGGGCAGAGTTTCGGTGTCGCCGTGCGCGAGCAGGTCGGGCGCGATGCAGCGGCGCACGTCGGACAGCCCGGCGAGCTGATGCCGCCACAGATGACCGTTGAGCAGGACGCCGTGCACGAACAGAGCCACCGGGCCGCTGCCCTGCTCGACGTAGCTGATCGTGCCGGATGCGGTGCGCACGCTGCGCCGGATTGGGGAGCTTGCCTGTGCGCTCATGGCTCAGCCCTGCTCCTGCGCCGAAGCGTGCGCTTCCTTGAGTTTCTGTGCGCATTCCTCGCAGCACACTTCGACGGTCTTGCCGCCGATCTTGACCTTGATCGGATTGGCATCGAGTTCGCAGTCGCAAGCCGCACAAGTTTGGGTAGTCATAACACTCTCTCGGTTGACGCCCGACGTCCGGGCAGGGGCATTAAGCCACCGGGCGAGAGAGAGGCGCTGTCAGAATCTTTAGCGATCCGACTCAGGCGGATTTGCGCAATGCCGCCTGGCGGAATTCCGTCGGCGAGCGGCCATAGGTCTGCTGGAACGCCGCGCTGAAATGGCTGTGGCTGGAAAAGCCGAGTTCCAGGCTCAACGCGGTCAGGTCTTCGCAGTGCGCGATCAGATCGAGCGAACGCGCCAGCCGCAGGCGCAACTGATAGCGGTACAGCGGCATGCCCTCGACCTGTTGAAAGCTCTGGGTCAGATACACGGGCGAGACGCCGACTTCGGCGGCGATCTCGGCGAGCGTCCAGCGCCGGGCGAGATCGCCGGTCAGCACGAGTTTGGCGCGATCGACGAGGCGCTGGCGGCCGGCGCTCGACGCCGCCGCGTGCGTGGTGCGCGGCCCGAGCGCACGTTGCGCCAGCGTCAAGGCGAGGCCTTCGGCTTCGAGCGGTTCGGCGATGCCTTCACGCAAGCTGTGCCTCAGCAGAGCCACGAGCGCCTGTGCGCGCGCATCGATGCGCAGGCGTTGCTTGCGGAATCGCAACGGCAGGCCTTCGTGCAGCAGATCGACCGGTGCCAGCTCGCGCAGCATGTGTTCGTCCACGGCGACGACGAGGCTCGCATCGCCGCCGTCGATCGGATGGCTGACGCTGTAGCCTTCGTGCGCATTGAACAGCAATACTTGGCTCGCGTCGGCTACGGCTTCGTCGCGGCCGACGTGACGCACGTAGACGCCGCGGTACGGAAAGACGAGATGCGTGGCGTTCGCGCATTCTTCGGCGCTTTTGTGCCGGCAGCGGCCGCTGCAATACACGTCGCGCACCGTGACGAGCGGCGTTTTCAGCAAAGAGTGGACGGTGAAGTCGGACATGCCGGTTTCGTTCGCTGTGTGTCGCCTGCGCGGCTCGGCGGAACGAAGGATGCGTCTCCGCGTAGCTCTGGCAGATGATACAGCGCCGTGCGCGAAACGTCGGCGCGCGGGATCCCGCAGCCGCAGCGCCGACAGCCGTGTTCCCCAATCGCTGCATTTCGCCGACCCAAGTCCGCAACGTACGCGACGCGACGAGCCAAAACGTCAATCGATCGCTCTTGCTTGTAAATGCGAATCATTATTATTTAAGATAACCTTAAATGAGACCCCACGCAGCGCGCAGGGTCCGATGCATTCGCTTTCTCTCCACATAAGGTTGCTCATGTCAGCTCCGCATCGCTGTGCGCTCGACGCGCCGCAGAACGCTCTCCCTCGCGCCATCGGATTGGCCCTCGCATTCGGCAGCACCTGCGCGGCGGCGCAGGACACGACGGCGGAAACCCCAACCGCGGCGACGCCGGAGAAGCCGCGCGCGACCCAGCTCGAGAAAGTCGACGTGCACGGCCAGAACGCGGAGCCGGCGTCATCGAAGTTCACCGCGCCGCTGCTCGACACAGCACAGTCGGTGACGGTGCTGCCGCGCTCGCTGCTCACGGATACCGCCGCGAACTCGCTGCAGGATGCGCTGCGCAACGTCCCAGGCATCACCTTCGGCGCCGGCGAAGGCGGCAATCCGGTCGGCGACCGTCCGTCGATCCGCGGTTTCAATTCGACCGCCAATGTCTATCTCGACGGCATGCGCGACGTCGGCATCCAGACCCGCGACATCTTCGATACCGAACAAGTCGAGGTGATCAAAGGCCCCGATTCGTCGATGGCCGGACGCAGCAACGGCGGCGGCAGCATCAATCTCGTGTCGAAGACGGCGCGCGCCGAAACCTTCGTCGATCTGTCGGCGACCTACGGCAGTGCCGAGCAGTACCGCGTTGCCGCCGATGCGAACCTGAAGCTGAGCGACGGCGTCGCCGCGCGCTTCAACGTCATGAACATGGGCGGCGGCGTGCCGGGCCGCAACGCGGTGCGCGCGGACAAGACCGGTTTCGCGCCGACGATCACTTTCGGCCTCGGCTCGCCGAGCCGCCTGATCCTCAGCTACTACCACCTCGAAGACCACGGCACGCCGGACTTCGGCGTGCCGATCGATCTCAACACCGGCACGCCGATCAGCGAGACGCACGGCGTCGATCCGAAAAATTTCTACGGCCTGCTCGCGCGCGATTTTCGCGACAACCAGACCGACAGCCTGTCGGCGCGCTTCGAGCACGATTTCGACAACGGCTACACCTTGCGTAGCCAGGTGCGCGGCAACCGCAACGTCAACAACTACATCGTGACCAATCCCGACGACGCGGCCGGCAACGCGCTCAACGGTTCGGTCTACCGTCTGCCGCTCGCGCGCGCGGCGAAAGACGAGAGCGTCATCGGCCAGACCGATCTGTTCGGCCGCTTCGACACGGGCTCGGTGCAGCACGACATCAATCTCGGTTTCGAACTGGCGCAGGAACGCCTCAAGCAGCACGGCAACGGCAACTGGGACGGAATGCTGATCACCCAGCCGGACGGCGCGGCGCCGTGGGACAACGAAAACTGCTACCTGCCCGGCGACCCGCAGTACGCGCTACGCCGCAGCCAGCACATCTGCACCGATCTGTACCGGCCGAATCCGAAAGATCCGTGGAACGGCACGGTCACGCTCAATCCGGCGAAGACCTACTACACCACACGCAGCGCCGCGCTCTATGCGTTCGACACGCTCACCATCACGCCGCATTGGAAAGCCAACTTCGGCCTGCGCTGGGACGATTACCAGATCAAGACGCGCTCGCCGAGCGACCCGACGAAAAACGCATCGGACCGCCAGACGCTGTTCAACTACCAGGCCAGCCTGACCTTCAAGCCGATCGAAGCCGGCTCGATCTATCTGATGACCAGCACCTCGCAGGTACCGGCCAGCCTCGTCAACAGCGACGTGGACGGCGTCACCGGCTCCAAGTCGGGCCTCAATCCGGAGAAGACGCAGAGCGTCGAACTCGGCACCAAGTGGGAACTGTTCTCGCGCCGCCTGCTGCTCAGCGGCAGCGTGTTCGACGAAACGCACAAGAACGCGACCGTGGAAACCGCACCGGGCGTGCTGTCGCAGATCGGCGAGACGCATGTGCGCGGCGTCGAGCTGAGCGCGAACGGCTCGATCACCGAAGCCTGGAACGTCACCGCCGGCTATTCTTTTCTCGACGGCAAGCTGGTCAAGGGCGCGAGCACCGATGCCGGCGTCGGCCGTCCGCTGATCGATACGCCGCGCAATACTTTCAGCCTGTGGTCGACCTATCAGGTCAGCCCCGACATCGTGGTCGGCGGCGGCGCCTACTATCGCGACGAACAGGTCGGCTACTACGGCACGCCGACGCGGCATATCCCGGATTATTGGCGCTTCGATGCAATGGCCAAGTGGCAGGTGCTGCCCAACCTCGGCCTGCGCCTGAATCTGCAAAACCTGTTCGACAAGCTCTACTACGACAAGGTCTATTACCACTATGCCGTGCCGGCGGCTGGGCGCACATGGATGCTGACCGCCGACGTCCGCTACTGATGCGCAGTCCTGCTCTTCGTCCGATGACGGATGCCGCCGGCAAACCCGGCGCTTCCGTTTCCGCGCGCGCCGCAGGCGGGAAATTCGTTCCCTCCCTGCGCCGCGCGCTCGGTCTGCTGCATCGCTGGTTCGGTCTGTTTACCGCGGTGTTCCTGTTCATCGCCGGCGCCACCGGCGCGGTGATCTCGTGGGATCACGAACTCGACGCCGCGCTCAATCCGACGCTCTACCGTTCGCAGGAAGGCACGCACCGCTCGGCGCTCGAACTCGCCGATGCCGTCGAAGCCGCGCATCCCGACGCGCGCGTCAGCTATCTTCCGCTCGCCGCCGAGCAGGGCGAAACCCTGCAAGTGTGGGTCGAGCCGCGTTTCGAAAAAGCGACCGGCAAACCGTTCGAGATCGCCTACAACCAGGTCGCGCTGAATCCGGTCAGCGGCGCCGAGCAGGGCCGACGCTTCTGGGGCGATCCGTCGCTGACGCGCGAGAACCTGCTGCCGTTTCTGTACAAGCTGCACTACAGCCTCGAACTGCCGCCGGTCGGCGGCTATGACGTCGGCATGCTGTTCATGGGCATCGTCGCGATCGTCTGGGTGCTCGACGCCTTCGTCGCGCTGCTGCTGTCGTTTCCGCATCCGCGCTCGTGGCGCAAGTCGTTCGCGTTCCGCTGGAGCCGCGGCGGCCAGGCGCTGACTTTCGATCTGCACCGCTCGGGCGGCGTGTGGATTTGGCTGTTGCTGCTCGTGCTCGCCGTCACCGCGGTGTCGATGAACCTGCGCTCGCAGGTCGTCGTGCCGATCGTCTCGGCGTTCTCGACGCTGTCGCCGAATCCGTTCGACAGCCGCACGCCGCTGACGCCCGAGCAGCAGATCGAACCGAAATTCACGCGCACGCAGATTCTCGATCTGGCGAAGGCCGAAGCGGCCAAACGCGGCTGGCAGGCGCCGCCCGGTGCGCTGTTCCATTCCGCCGAATACGGCGTGTACGGCGTCGGCTTTTTCGACGCCGGCAACGATCACGGCGACGGCGGCCTCGGCAATCCGTGGCTCTACTTCAACGCGGGCGACGGCACGTCGGCGGGCGAAATCATTCCCGGCATCGGCAGCGCGGGCGACCTGTTCCTGCAGGCGCAGTTCCCGCTGCATTCGGGCCGGATCATCGGCACGACCGGGCGCGTGCTCGTGTCCCTGCTCGGTGTCGCCGTGGCGGCGCTCAGCGTCACCGGCGTCGTGTTGTGGTGGCGCAAGCGGCGCGCGCATCGCCGGCCGCGCGCGCCACGCGCCACCGCGCACTGATCGCGTCGCGCGAACTCTGCCGACGCCGCGGATAGCGCGGCCGCCCTCTTTCCCCCCTCGACCCACAAGATCATGACTGCAGCCCTGCTTCGTTTTATCGCTTTCCGTCCTCCCGCTCTGCCTCGATGCAGGACCGCCGCGCTGACACTGGCACTCGCCGCGGCAATCGGTTCGGCCGATGCAGCCGCGGAAACCGCCGCGGCGAACAACGTACCGGCCGACGATTCCGATAAGAAGACCGTCGAACTCGACTCGGTCGTCGTCACCGGCAACGATACGGCCGGATACGCGGTCAGAAACAGCAACGCGGCGACGAAACTCAATCTTTCGCCGCGCGAGACGCCGCAATCGCTCACGGTGATCACGCGCGAACGCCTCGACGACCAGAATCTCACGTCGCTGCGCCAGGTTCTCGACAACACCGCAGGCATCTATTCGGATGCCTACGATTCGGAACGCGTGCTGTTCTATGCGCGCGGCTTCCTGATCGACACCCTGATGGTCGACGGCGTGCCGGCAATCTCGAACTTCAATACCGGATCGATCAACGAAACCCTGGACACCGCGCTCTACGACCGCGTCGAAGTCGTGCGCGGTGCGACCGGCCTGATGAGCGGCGCGGGCAGTCCCGCGGCGTCGATCAACCTCGTGCGCAAGCATGCAGACAGCCGCTCGCCGACCGTCTCGGTCGATCTCACCGCGGGTTCCTGGAACGATGCGCGCGGCGAAATCGACGCGACAGTTCCGCTCAACGCCGATGCCAGCCTGCGCGCGCGCGGCGTGGCCGTCTACGAAGATCGCGATTCCTATCAAGCGCTGTACCACAAGAAAACCAGCGTGCTCTACGGCATCGTCGACTGGGATTTGACCCCGTCGACCCTGCTCTCGCTCGGCTTCGACCGCCAGGACAACCGGCCGCGCTCGAATACCTGGGGTTCGTTTCCGCTGTTCTTTGCCGACGGCACGTTCGCCAATTGGCCGCGCTCAATGACCACGGCGCCCGACTGGAGCTACTGGAACCGGCGCACCGAGACCGCCTTCGCCGAACTGCGCCAGACCTTCGCCAACGACTGGATGCTGCACGCCTCGCTCAATTGGCGGCGCTATCGCCAGGACAGCGAGTTGTTCTACGTCTCCGGTTTTCCCGACCGGGTGACGGGCGAAGGTTTACAGCCCTCGGCCTACGCAGATCACCAGAACATCATCGAGCGCGCTCTCGATCTGTATGCCTCGGGTCCGTTCGACCTGTTCGGGCGCACGCACGAACTCGTGCTCGGCTATAACGGATCGCGCGCGACCAATACCGGTCTCGTGTTCGATCCGGGCGAACTCACCCCCGTCGGCAATTTCCTCAAATGGGATGGCTCGTATCCGCGCCCGAACTTCGCCGCGCAAGGCACGCCGCTCAGCGATATTCGCACGACGCAGAACGGATATTACGCGGCGGCGCGCTTCTCCCTCGCCGATTCGCTGAAGTGGATCGTCGGCGCGCGCTACGCGACGTGGAAAGTCGATTCGTTCTATCTCTACGACACGCCCAATCTTTCCAACTACGACTTCAAGAAGACCATTCCGTATGCCGGCCTGGTCTACGACGTCGGCGAGCACTACTCGGTGTTCGCGAGCTACACCGGCATCTTCAAGCCGCAGAACAGCCGCGACGTCAACGGCCACTATCTCGATCCGATCAACGGCCGCAGCGTCGAACTCGGCGTCAAGGGCGAACACTTCAACGGCCGGCTCACTAGTTCGCTGACCCTGTTCGAGACTCTGCAGAACAACGTCGCCGGACCGGTGTTCGACCCGGTCACCGGCGCGCCGGTGCTGCTGCCGGACGGCTCGCAAGCGTCGCGCGCCATCGACGGCACGCGGTCGCGTGGTTTCGAGTTCGAGCTCGCCGGCCGCTTCAGCGAAGAATGGCAAGGTTCCTTCGGCTGGTCGCGCACGCTTATACACGACGGCACGGGACAACCCGTGCGCACCTTTATTCCGGGCACCCTGGTGCGCACTTTCGTCACGTGGACGCCGAAAAGCTGGATGGAGGGCCTCGCTCTCGGCGGCGGCATCAACTGGCAATCGGCGAGCAGCACCTTTGTCAGCTCGCCGCGCGGCGGCCAGATATTGCAGCAGGGCGGTCTGGCCCAGGTGTCGTTGATGGCGCGCTATCAGTTCAGCCCGAACGTTTCGCTGCAGCTCAATGCCAACAACCTATTCGACAAGAAGTACTACGTGCTCGACCAGTACGACAACACGTACTACGGCACGCCGGCGAATGCGTCCCTGACCCTGCGCGTATCGTATTAGTCCTGCAGGTAGAGCAGCTTGCGCGGCGCGCCGGTGATCTCGGCGGCGATCTTGGCCGCGCGGCTCGGCGGCAGCTCGGCGCTCAGAATCCGATAGACGCGCTGGCCTTCGACCAGACGTGCCGCGGCATCGTCCTCGTCGGCGCCTTCGACAAGGACGACGAATTCGCCGCGCTGCTGGTCGGCATCGCTTTCGACGCGCGCCACGAGTTCGCCGAGCGTGCCGTCGAGCACGGTCTCGAATTGCTTGGTCAGCTCACGCGCGACCACCGCCTTGCGCGATTCGCCAAATTCAGCGAGGAGATCGCGCAGCATCTCGACGATGCGGTGGCTCGACTCGTAGAAAATCAGCGTGCGCGTTTCCGCACGTAGCGTCTGCAGATGCGCGCGCCGTGCGGCCGACTTGGCTGCAAGAAAGCCCTCGAACACGAATCGGTCGGACGGCAACCCGGCCGCCGACAAGGCGGCGATCGCCGCGCAGGCACCCGGAATCGGCGATACGGCGACGCCCGCTTCGCGCGCCGCACGCACGAGGCGGTAGCCGGGGTCGCTGACCAGCGGCGTGCCCGCGTCGCTGATCAGGGCGATGCGCTTTCCGGCCTGGATCTGGCGCACCAGATCGGCGCTGGCCTCGCGCTCGTTGTGCTCATGCAAAGCGACGCAGTGCGTGGCGATGCCGTGGTGGCGCAGCAGCGCCGCACTGTGGCGCGTGTCCTCGGCGGCGATCAAATCGACCGCGGCGAGCGTCGCGCGCGCGCGCGGCGTCAAATCGTCGAGATTGCCGATCGGCGTCGCAACGACGAAGAGCATGCCTGCGCCTGCGGCCGGGTTGGCGTCGTGCTTGTTCATCGTCCACCTTGTGATCCGTGCCATAGTGTAGCCGCAGCGCAGCAGCCGCCACCGCGCTTCCGCTATCATGCGCGCGGATTCCCGACGGACTTCTTCATGCGCACGACGAGCCGCGCCTCGCGTCTTCTTTTCGCCGCCATCGGCCTCGCATTCCTGCTCGCCGGCTGTGCCGAACTCGGCACGACCGGCAATAGCGACAATGTTCCCGCGGCG
Source organism: Rudaea sp. 3F27F6 (assembly GCF_005503555.1). Lineage (GTDB taxonomy): Bacteria > Pseudomonadota > Gammaproteobacteria > Xanthomonadales > Rhodanobacteraceae > Rudaea. The sequence continues at coordinate 281,435 of NZ_SCNG01000003.1, read as the reverse complement.
ACCGATGCCGAGCACTGGTACAAGAACGGCGAGTTCGACCGTGCCGGCCGGGCCTTCATGGACATCGCCGACAACGACCGCGAGTACCGCGACCACTACCGTTTGCGCGCGGCCGAAGCGTTCCGCGAGGAAGGCAATCTTAACGCCGTGGCCTGGGCGCTCGACGGCGTCAAGGCGCGCCGCCTGCCCGAAACGGAGCAGCCGCGACTCGACCTGCTCGAAGCCGAAGTCGCGCTGTCGAAGAAAGACGCGCAGCGCGCGCTGACTCTGCTCACTTTCGACGACTCCGCATTGCCGCGACCGCTGCGCCTACGCGCGTTCGAGTTGCGCGCGCGCGCGCAAGCACTCACTGGCGACGCACTCGGCAGCGCGCGCACGCGCCTCGCGCTCAATCCGTCGCTGCAGGGCAAGGACCGCGAACAGAACGAAGCGCAGATCGTCGCCACGCTTGCGAGCCTCGGCGCCGAAACGCTGAAGCAGCAAGGCACGTCCCTGCTGCCCGGCGACGCGCTGCGTGCGTACATCGACCAGGCGCTGCGCTCGGCCGGACAAGCCCTGCCGCAGACCATCGACCAGCCGGGCCAACCGGTCGGTACGCTCGGCGCCGGACAGGCGGTGAACGGCGAAGGCTACCGTCCCGCGCGCGCGATCGCCCTGCTGCTGCCGATCGAGGGTCAGCTCAAGGCCGTCGCGCAGCCGGTGCGCGACGGCGTTTTCGCTGCATACTTCTCCGACACGCATACGCCGCGTCCGGAACTGCGCGTCTACGACGCCGGCAACAGCGCGGCCGATGCGGTCGCCGCCTACCAGCGCGCGATCGCCGAAGGCGCCGACCGCGTCATCGGACCGCTGCGCCGCGACGCGGTTTCCGCCGTGTTCGCGCAGAACCCGCTGCCCGCGCCCGTGCTCGCGCTCAATCTGCCCGAGCGCGGCGAGACCCCACCGCCCGGCAGCGCCGCGTTCGGCCTCAACCCCGACACCGAAGGCGCACAGGCCGCGCAGCATCTGCTCGACCGCGGCATCACCCATGCCGCGATCATCGCCGCGGACACCGACTGGGCCGAACGCGCCGCCGCCGCGTTCCGCGCCCAGTTCGAAGCGGGCCACGGCAGCATCCTCGGCGAGACGCGCCTGAAGAGCGGCGAACTGAATTTTTCCGCGAACGTGCGTAGCGCGCTGGCCGGCTTGCCCGCGCAGAGCATCGCCGCGCCGCCGCCGACGACACCGGCGCCCGCCGACACGGCGAGCTTCGCCAACACCGGCGTCTTCATCAGCATGCTGCCGCAGCAGGCGCGCCTGCTCGTGCCGCAGATCAAACTCGCCGGCTATGCGAACCTGCCGATCTTCGCCACCTCGCACATCTTCGGCGGCCTGACCAATCCCGGCATGGACCGCGATCTCGACGGCGTCGAATTCTGCGATGCGCCGTGGCTGTTCGACGCCGTCGTCGGCCTGCCCAAGCACGGCGACGTCGCCAACTCGCTGGAAAGCGCACGCGGTGCCGGCGCACGCCTGTTCGCGATGGGCATGGACGCCTACGCGCTGGCGCCGTACCTCGACTGGATGAGTCAGCGGCGCGACGCCTATCTGCCCGGCGCCACGGGCCAGCTCAGCAACGACGGCTCGGGACGCATCCAGCGCCTGCTCACCTGGGCGCGCTTTGCCGACGGCGTCGCCACTCCGGTCAGCGGCAGCCTGACGATCAGCAATCCGCCGACGCCCTGAGCGCGATCGGCGCATGACCGCCCGCGCGATCGGCGAACTCTGGGAAAGCGCCGCGCTCGCGCATCTGCAGAGGGCCAAGCTCGAACTCGTCGCACGCAATTTTCATTGCCGCTACGGCGAGATCGACTTGATCGTCCTCGATCGGAGCGCACGCGGCGGCGACATGCTCGTCTTCGTCGAGGTGCGCTACCGCGACGACGCGAGCCGCGGCGGCGGCACTGCCTCGGTCGGACCCGCGAAGCAGCGCAAGCTGGTGCAGACCGCGCAGGTTTTTCTGCAGACGCACGCGCGGTTCGCCGGACTGCCCTGCCGCTTCGATGTGATCGGCTGCAGCGGCTCGCCGCAGCAGCCGGCCTTCGACTGGACGCGCCATGCCTTCGAAGCATGGTGACGGCGCGTATTCAGCCGTGAGTCACCGCCGACGCGCAACCGTATCGACCGCTCTCCATCGTGCCCGCCATGAATCGCGCATTGTATAAAACTGTATTTCTTCTCCTCATCGCCGTGCCGCTGCTACAGGGCTGCCTGCTCGCCGTGGCCGGCGCAGGCGTGGCCGCCGGCGTCGGCGTGGCCCACGACCGCCGCGACGCCAGCACCGTATTCGACGACCGCCGCCTTGCGCTGCGCGCGGGCGACGCGATCAACCGCGACAAGGCCTTCGTCAGCGACGGCAACTTCGTGCACAGCGTCGTCTACAACGGCAGCCTGCTGCTCTGCGGCCAAGTCGGCAGCGTCGAACTCAAGCAGCGCGCGCAAACGCTCGTCGAACACCTCGACGGCATCAAGCGCGTGGTCAACGAGATCGAAGTCACCGACGACCCGATCGGCTTCTGGCACCGCCGCGCCGATAACACGATGACCGCGCGCGTGAAAACCGCCCTGCTCAACATCACCAGCATCAAGGACTTCGACCCGAGCCGAGTCAACGTGACCACGGTCAACAACGTGGTCTACCTGATGGGACTGGTCAGTCGTGAGGAAGCCGACGCCGTGGCCGATATTGCGCGCAATGTCGCGGGGGTGGCCAAGGTGGTGAAGGTGTTTGAGTATACGAACGGCTGACGGGGGCTTTTTGGTTCGGCGGTGGCGGCCGGCCATTCAGGCTTTTTGCTCGTCATTCCCGCGTGCTCTTAGCGGGAATCCAGCGACTTTGCTTTGGTTCTTTTGTGTTTTAAGAACAGAGCTTCCACTCGTCCTGCGGACGAGCGGGTCACTTTCTCTTGCTTGTGCAAGAGAAAGTAACCAAAGAGAACACACCTCGGGAGCCGCGCCCTTCGCGCTACGCGCTCCGGGTTCGCGAGGTCATGCCGGGGTTCGCTCGATGGACATCCGTGTCCATTCGCGAACTCGCGCGCATCCTGCGCGCGACCCTACGGGCGATTCCGTCATGCCCTCGCCGCGGCTGACGGGGACCCGAGATCAAAAGACGGATCAAAAGCCGCCACCTACGAAGACGGCCGTTGCTTGGGCGCGCACGATGCGCGCTGCTCCTGCTTCTCCTGGTCCCCATTACATTGCGGCGGCAGCGGTCGATAAGGCCCGCAGGGTCGGCGCGATGGATCGCGCCGATTCCGCTATTGCACACGGATGTGTAATTAGCGGAACCCGGCCGATGGCGCGGACCCTTCGGGCAGGAGCCCGAAGGGCGCAATGTTCTGGGGTGTGTTTCTTTGATGACTTTCTTTGCACAAGCGAAGAAAGTTACCCGCTCGCCCGGAGGGCGAGTGGAAGCCTTGCTCTTAAAGAAAAGCAAAAAGCAAAGTCGCTGGATTCCCGCTAAGAGCGCGCGGGAATGACGAGCGAAGACAAGAGCTAGATTCCTGCTTCCGCAGGAATGACGAGCACAAAAACAAGAAACAAGATATCTGCCAGACGCGGAATGAGGAATAAGGAATCAGGAACTAAACCCAAGCGCCGCAAAGAAACAAACTCACGTCACCAAGTCACTCACATGACCTGCTCAAGCTGCGGCGGCAGCGGACAATGCAATGCCGCACAGACGGTGCGCAGCAGTTCGGCTTCGGCGACGCTGACCATGCCGTCTGCGCCGATCGCGCGGGTGAGGCCGCGCACGAGCAGTTCCTTGCCGACCGGCATAAGCCGGTCGAGCTTCGGCAGGGCGAGGTCGAGAATGCGCACGAAATCCTCGGGCGGCGCGTAGTCGGTGCGCGCGTCGGGCAGCACTTCGTGCATGCCGAGTTTGAAGGCGCGCATCGCTTCGGCGGCATCGTCGCTGCCGTAGCGCGCGACGATGGCGACGACGCTGGAGATTTCGGCGACGCATTCGGTCAGCTTGCCGGTGCCGACCGGATTCGTCTTCGACGGATCGAGCGCCTCGATCACCTGTAGCGAGACCAGCTTCGCCAAGCAGTACTCTTCGAGTTGCACGCGTCCGTCCGCCTGAGTGAGCTGACGCAGCACGATCAGGAAGGTCTGCAGTTCCCCGCGCGTGCGCCGGCGCAGCGCCGGGAACGCAAGCTGGGCGAGCGGCAGGCGCTGCATCGGGTGCAGGTTGGCGATGTCGGCGGCGATTTCCTCGATGCCGGCGCGCGTTTCCGCACCGAAGTACTTCTCGACCAGGGCGAGCTGTTTGGCGCGCACTTCGGCTCCCGCATCGAGCGCCAGCGCGAGCACGACCTGCGGCGCGCGCTCGGCCGAGTAGGCGAATGCGCGCAGGGCGTCGTCGATCGTCGTGTGGATCGCGTTCGCGGTGCGGTAGTCGTCCGAACCGGGGTGCGCGACCTGGGTGACGACTTTCTTCGGCGTCAGCGCGATCGCCGCGCCGGCCTGCGGCAGTGCGTCCGCCGGCGGCGCGCTTTCGTCGCGGCTGCGCGCGCTGCCGGCGGGCGCAAGACCGCTGATCGAAACGTCGGAGCCTTCGGCGTCGACCGCCTCGACCGGCGTACTCCAGGCCTTGGCGATTTCCTCGAGTTCGCGCGGATCGAAACGCGGATCGATGGCGAGGATGCGCTTGTGCAGCGGCGGATGCGTGGCGAACAGCGCCGAGTAGCCGATGCCGTCGCCGAAGAACATGTGTGCGGCTTCTTCTTTTTCCGGCGTCTGCAGCTTCGAGCCTTCAGCGAGGCCGGCGATCTTCTTCAACGCGCCCGCGATGCCCTGCGACTGGCGCGTGAACTGCACGGCCGAGGCATCGGCGAGGTATTCGCGCTGGCGCGAAACGCCGGCCTTGATCAGGCGGCCGAAGAACAGGCCGATCGAGCCGATAACGAGAAGGCCGATGCCGATGAACACCTGCCAGTTCGAGTCGCGGCTGCGCCCGCTCCACTGCAGCATCTTGCTGCCGACGATGCCGATGACGAGGATGCCGAACAGCACGCCCATAAGGCGGATGTTGAGGCGCATGTCGCCGTTGAGCACGTGGCTGAACTCGTGCGCGATCACGCCTTGTAGTTCGTCGCGCGTGAGCTTGTCGAGACAGCCGCGGGTCACCGTCACCGCAGCATCGGAAGGCGTGTAGCCCGAGGCGAAGGCGTTGATCCCGGGCTCGTCTTCGAGGACGTAGATCTCTGGCACCGGCACGCCCGAAGCGATCGCGATTTCCTCAACGACGTTGCGCAGGCGCTTGTAGGCAAAGTTTGCGGCAATGACCGGATCGTGAGGATCGATCAAAGTCGCACCGAGCTGGCGCGCGACCACGCCGCCGCCGGCACGCAGAGTCGAAATCTTGTACAGCATCGCGCCGCCGATCACCGCGAGCACAATCAGAGTGGTCGTGATGAGCACGCCGGTCTGCGGCGAGGCGGCCGCGCGATAGGCCTGTCGATGGCCGTTGCCCGTCGCGCCGAACGCGACCATGACGACCAGATCGACGGCGGCGACGATGCAGACGACCGCGAGCACGAACAATACGAGCATGCGACGCGTCTGCGTGCGGGCGCGGTTTTGCTGCTCGAAGAAGTTCATTGAGAAGCGCGGATTGGAGATTCGAGATTGGTGATTCGGGAGAGCAAAAACCAAGACCGATTGCGGCTACCGGCTTGTACCCATCCCGAATCCCAAATCCCGGCTCTTAGGAGAAGGACACCTTGACCGCCTTCCTCGCCTCAGGCGACTCGATCTCGAGCGGCGTCGCCGGTGCGAACGCGAAAGAGTTGGCGATGATCGAGTTCGGGAAGACTTCGCGTTTGTTGTTGTAGAACAGCACGCCGTCATTGTAGGCCTGGCGCGCGAACGCGACTTTATTCTCGGTCGAGGTCAGCTCTTCGGACAGCTGCATCATGTTCTGATTGGCCTTGAGGTCGGGATAGGCCTCGGCGACCGCGTTGAACTTGAGCAGCGCCTGCTGCAGTTGCTGCTCGGCACCCGATAGGTTCTGCATGGCCGACGGATCGCCCGGGTTCGCCTTGGCCGCGGCCAGTCCGTTCATCGCCGCACCACGCGCGGCGGTCACCGCTTCGAGCACTTCGCGCTCGTGCTTCATGTAACCCTTCGCGGTTTCGACCAGATTCGGGATCAGGTCGTAGCGGCGCTGCAGTTGCACGTCGATCTGTGCGAAGGCATTTTTATAGCCGTTGCGTGCGGTGACGAGACCGTTGTAAATGCCGACGAGCCAGAAGCCGACGACGACAATAACGGCCAAGACTATTAGTGCAGACATAACATCTTCCCCGTTTTTTGGCGCTAGAATTGCGCCCCGTGCGAGAGCATAGCACGGGGTTTTTGTCCGGATTTGTGCCCCGCGCAACAACAACGAAACTTCGAATTAAGCGTGGCGAGCGAATACAGATCGGCGATGCCGGGATGGAGGAATCGGAGCGTACTTCGAGTACGCGGGAATTCCGCATGCCGCCGGCGACCGAGATGTCGAGCGCAGCAGCTCAATCGGAGACTCCACAACGCACGGAGCACGACCCGATGATCAAGACATGGCCCTACGACCGCGCGCGCTGCTGATTCTTGCCGCCCTGAGTTTCACCCCGATCACGTTGACGGCCGCAGACCCGCCTTCCGACGGTCCGGCCGGGAAGACCGCCGCCAAAGCACAAGGCACCGCCACAGCAGCGCCGACCAAAGCGGTGCTCAAATCGAAGACGACGGCCAAGCGCGCGCCCGCCGGCGAAGCCGCTCCCGAAGAGACCGAGTCCGAGGACATCACCCCCGTCGCCAAGAGCGACAGTGCGCGCAGCGCGGGCGACGCGGTCGCCTCCACCGCCGATCTCGATCGTCTGCTCGACAAGGTCGAGGAAGGCGATCGCATCGCTGGCCTCGCCGTCGCCGTGGTCAAGGACGACAAGATTCTGATGCAGCGCGGCCTCGGCTACGCGGATGCGAAGGCCGGCCTCAAAGTCACGCCTGACACTGTGTTCCGCCTCGCTTCGTTGTCGAAGGCATTCGCGAGCGCCATGGCCGCGATCCTCATCGAAGACGGCGCGTTCTCGTGGAACACGACCGTGGCCAGCGTCGTGCCGGCGTTCGAGCTGATCGACACCGACGCGAGCAGCAAGCTCACCGTGCGCGACGTGCTGAGTCAGCGCGTCGGCCTGCCGCACAACACCTACGACCGCCTGATCGAAGCGAACGAGCCTTATCCGCTGCTCGTAGACCGCCTCAAAGAAGTGCCGATGGCCTGCGACGTTGGCGAGTGCTACGGCTACCAGAACGTCACCTACTCGCTGATCGGCGACGTCATCTACGCGACCACCGGCGACTTCTTCAGCCATCAGGTCGAGAAGCGCATCTTCTCGCCGCTCGGCATGACCACCGCGAGCTACGGCCGCGACGCGCTCGAATCGAGCGCGAGCTGGGCGCGTCCGCACGTGCGTGCGCGTGCGGGCTGGGTGCCGTTCGAGAACAAGGAAGGCTACTACCATGTCGCGCCCGCGGCCGGCATCAATGCGAGCATCAAGGACATGACCCAGTGGCTGATCGCGCAGATGGGCGGCCGCCCCGATGTGCTTTCGCCGGACGAACTCAAGACGTTGCACACGCCGCAGATCGAAACGCCGCACGAGCGCCGCGTTGCGCCGTGGCGCCGCATGCGCGTCAGTGAATCGCAGTACGCGCTCGGCTGGCGCGTGTTCGACTATGCCGGCGAAACGCTGGTCTTCCACGCCGGTTACGTGAAGGGCTATCACTCGATGATCGCGTTCTTCCCGCGCACGCGCTTCGGCACGGTGATGTTGTGGAATTGCGAAACCGCCTTGCCCTCGGGCCTGCTGCCGATGCTGCTCGACCGCTACCTCGGCCTGCCTGAAGTCGACTGGGCCGGGCTCGACGCCCCAACGCCCGCGCCGAAGCGCGCACGCGTCGTCGCTGGGCGCAAGCGCTAAAGAGATACGGTAAGCATCCGTCGTTCCCGCTTCTGCGGGAACGACGTGCGATGCACTTGGGAAAAACGAGACCTCTTACTGGTTCGGCAGCTTGAACTCAATGCGCGTACGCACCTGCTGCTCGACCGGCTTGCCGTTCTCCAGCCGCGGCTGGAATTTCCAGTCGGTAATGCCGCGCAATGCCGCGGTGTTGAACAGGCGAGGCGGATTCGCGCTGATGACCGAGCCGTCCTTGACGCTGCCGTCGGCAGCGACGGTGAAGGCCACTTCGACCCAACCTTCCTGGCGCGAGCGGAATGCCTCGGCCGGATAGCGCGGTGCCGGCTGACTGACCAGAACCGCGGCACGCGTTTCGCCGGCCGGAGTCGCGGCCGGTGTTGCCGGTGCCGCCGCCTTGGTCGCCGCAGGTGCCGCGGCAGGCTTTGCCGCTTCGGCGACGGCCGGCTTGGTTTCCGCAGAGGGCGTCGGCGTTGCCGTCGGCGACGTCGCCGCCGGTGTCGCGTTCTTGCCTGCGTTCGCCGCGAGCGCCTTGTCCTGATCGCGCTTCTCCTGTTCGCGATCCATCTGCTTTTTCTTCAGATCGAGTTTGTTGCGCAGGATCGTCAGCGTGTAGTTGTTCGCGTCGAACTTGCCGAGCAGATCGATCGCGCGCCGGCCTTCGTCGATCTGGCCGGAGTTGATCTTCTGTTCGATCTCGCCCGCGGCGAGCGAGAACAATTCGCGCAGGCCTTCCTGCGCCGCCGCGTTGTTCGCGTCGCGGCCGAGCACGAGCAGATAGAAATCGACGGCACTGTTGCCCGGCGGGTCGATCAGCCGCCCTTCGGCGACCGCCGTGCCCGCGTTGCGCAACAAATCGCCGATAGTCAGATCGGTGCGCTGCGCGGCTTCGCCGCCCGGAACCGCCGGCGTACCTGCCGCCGGTGTCGCCGGTGCGGTGGCAGACTTGGCCGCCCCTGGAGCCGACGACGCCAGCCCGCCCGAGTCACCTCTGAAAAAGAAAAAATACGCCAGGGCAGCTGCGATCACCGCAACCCCCAGCAACGCGATCCATAGTCCGGAACCCTTACGACCGCTCGCCATACGACCTCGCCCCCTGTTTTTGCGAAGTGCGATGGATACCACGTTATGCGGTCACGATTCCTTGACGAGCGTCATGTTTCTGACTCGAACCTAAACAGATTGCGATTGCGCGGCCGTGACAGCAGCAAGAAATTTGCGGCAAAGCGGCATCGCCGCACGCATCGGGTGCGCACGTCGTCTGAACAGATAGGGAGTGCGGAGCGGTCGCTCCTGGAGAGGTCCGTTTAAGGCCTCTCTCCGCGCTGGGCATTTCGCGGAGAGAGGTAAAACGGGGTATCGCTTTTCTAGTTTTGAGAACCGGATGCCAACCTCGCATCCGGTGAACATCGGATCCTGATATTTCGTAAAGCCGGGATCCGCAGTCAGACAACTATATAAAAGGTGTTGCTGGATGAAACTTACTTCTTCTTGGCAGCCTTCTTGGCGACCTTCTTCGCGGCCTTCTTCACAACCTTGGCCTTCGCAACTTTCTTCACAGCTTTCTTGGCAGGTGCCTTCTTTGCAGCTTTCTTCGTAGCCATATCGCGTCTTAGCTCCTCGTCAGTTGGTAGTTGTTGCCCAGTAAAAGCATGCAGAAACGCTTCGACCAGCAAATCGCTGTTCGTCGCGTGCCTGAGATTGTTCACCTGCCGGCGGGTGCGTTCATCGGAGAGAAGTTTGAGTACGTGAAGCGGTATGGAGACCGTCACTTTCTTCACGGCCTCGGACTTGCTGCCGTGTTCGATGTAAGGCTTTACAAACTTCGCCGCCGTCATGGATTCCATGTGCAGGTGTAACGACGGCGCAAAAATTATTCCCGAAGTGTTTTGCTGTCAACAGATTTGTGCTATCGCGCACGGCGTCGAAACCGGCAGACACCGCATCGCAGCGCCGCTTGCGGCGTCCGCCGGCCGCCACGGTCGCGCGCACGCATAAGCGTTTGGACGTCCATTTACATTCGATCACTTTTGCGCATCCGCGTCACCGACGCATGCACGCACGAAGAGCAGATCGAAAAAAGCTAGATTTGATGCGGTCCGCAGGGCTTATCGCAGGGAAGCACTCGCTATACTTTTATCTTATTTGCATTTTTGCCAAAGTATAAGCCGAGGCGAAGACGATCTTGCGCTCCGACTTCCCGTCACGTGCCGTCTACGGCAACGGCATCTGAACGGCGGTGGCGGCGAACGAAAAATTTTTTTCACTCGCCGCCCGAAAGAGACGATTTTCGATCCGATTTGCGCGAATTTGCGAGAAGTATACTTTCCGCTCGCACTCGCTCCGCGCCGAAAATCATCGTCGATGCATCGTCCTCGACGACGGAGACTTCAGATCGACGCGCGCTTGGAGGCGTCGATCGAGCAGTCGGGATCATCCGTCGTCTTCGTTCCGGTCGCGCAGACGACGAGGATGCTTCCGCTATCCCGATATTCGTCGCCGAGCGCGGCGGCCGACGCTACCGACGTCGGTGATGAACTGCTCGACGGCATCGGTCGCTGAGTACGGCGCTCGCGGCGCGACTTCGCCGAACGAAGGGTGGCGCAAGCTCCGGCGCTTCACGCCGAGGATCGCGCCGCGTAGCGTGCATGCGTTCTGCACGCCCGCGTCGGCACGCTCTCTTCGGCCGGACACTGCCGTTGCACTCTTCGCCGCCGGGCAATCTCCGACGCGTGGGCGTTCGAGTTCGCCTTGGCACCGCGCATGCTTTGCCTGCATGCCTCAGGGCGGGAGCGCAATCGTCCTTCCAGATGCAGACGCACCGCGTTGTGCTGATCCGTCTTCGCTGCGACGGCCGTTCCGCCGGCAAGGTCTTCAATCCGGTTCGCGCCGCTCGCTGTCGGCATCGCGGCGGCGTGGATGCGGAAAGGGGAAGCGTCGCCGCAAAACAAAAGGGCGCGTCGATCGACGCGCCCTTCCGGCGAAACGGTTTGCCGCGAGCGATCAGTGCTCGTCGTCTTCGATCGACTCGGCGTAGTCGTCCGGACCGAGCAGCTCTTCGGATTCCTCGGCGAGGTTGGACGGCTTGACGACGAAGATCCAGCCTTCGCCATAAGCGTCTTCGTTGATCGTCTCGGGCTTGTCGCCGAGCGCGGAGTTGACCGCGACGACTTCGCCCGATACCGGCGCGTACACGTCCGACGCGGCCTTGACCGATTCGACCACAGCGCAGGCGTTGCCAGCCTTGACCTCGTCGCCGACGCTCGGCAGTTCGACGTAGACCAAATCGCCGAGCAGGCCCTGCGCATGATCGGAAATGCCGATCGTGACATTGCCGTTGTCCTCGACGCGCGCCCACTCGTGGGTCTTCATGAATTTCAGGTCGCCGGGAATTTCGTTCATGGATTCAATCCTGCGTGGTAACGGTTCGGGGGAAATCGCTGGGGGGAATTTTACACGGCACGGGCGCGCGCGAACATCCGACGCACGCAGCCGCCCTTCCGTCGCGGTCAGATGCCTTCACAGGCCTTGCCGTCGCGGACGAACGGATACTTGACCAGGCGCACCGGCACGAGCTTGCCGCGGATGTCGACCTCGACACCGTCGGTCACGCCGGCCGGCACGCGCGCGAAAGCGATCGCCTTGGCCAGCGTCGGCGAAAAAGTGCCGGAAAGGATTTCGCCGTCGCCTTGGCGGGTGGCGACGCGCTGGCCGTGGCGCAGCACGCCCTTCTCGTCCATAACGAGGCCGACCAGGCTGCGCTTGGCGCCCTCGGCTTTTTGTTTCTCCAGCGCCGCGCGCCCGATGAAGTCGCGGCCCGGTTCGAGCGAGACGGTCCAGGCGAGCGCGGCTTCCCACGGCGTGATCGTCTCGTCCATGTCCTGGCCGTAGAGATTCATGCCGGCTTCGAGACGCAGCGTGTCGCGCGCGCCGAGGCCAGCCGGGACGACGCCGGCGTCCTTGAGCTTATTCCATAGAGTGATGGCGTCCTTCTCGGCGACGATGATCTCGTAGCCGTCCTCGCCGGTGTAGCCGGTGCGCGCGATAAACAAATCGTCGCCTTCGGTGGCGCTGAACTTGCCGATCTTCGCCGCGGCTTCGCGCACCGCGGGCGACAGCAGCGACTGCACCTTGGCGCGCGCGTTCGGGCCCTGCACGGCGATCATCGCCAGATCGGGCCGCTCGGTGACCTTGACCGCGAAGGCCGCGGCCTGCTTCTCGATCCAGGCGAGATCCTTTTCGCGCGTCGCCGCATTGACCACGATGCGGAAGAAATCTTCGGTCAGGAAGTAGACGATCAAGTCGTCGATCACGCCGCCCTGCTCGTTGAGCATGCAGGTGTACAGCGCCTTGCCCGAGACCTTGAGCTTGTCGACGCTGTTCGCGAGCAGATGGCGCAGGAATTCGCGCGTGCGCGCGCCGTGCAGATCGACCACGGTCATGTGCGAGACGTCGAACATGCCGGCGTCGCGGCGCACCGCGTGGTGCTCCTCGATCTGTGAGCCGTAGCTGAGCGGCATGTCCCAGCCGCCGAAGTCGACCATTTTCGCGCCGAGCGCACGGTGCGTTTCGTTCAAGATCGTTTTCTGCGACATGCTGATCACCGTCCATTGGAATGCTGCGCATTATCGCATAGGCAAACTGGCGTACAGGCGGAGTTTCCGAGGCGGGAATAAAACCGCGCCCTGGACGATCTTGTCGGTTGAGTCCCCCGCTCGCCGCCAGGAAACCGCCATGAAAACTTACGATTCGATACAGCTCCCGCCGCAACAAGATACGCACGACCCGCACCGCCGCAAAGCGCTCGGCTGCCTCGCCGCCTGGACCGGCGCGGCCGTGGTCTGGACCGTCGCCGGCGGCATTCCGCGCGCACTCGGCGCAACTAGCGACGGCAAAACCGCGGCAGCCGCTCCGAACGCGCTGACCTTCGTGCAGATCAGCGACACGCACATCGGCTTCAAGAAAGACGCCAACCCCGACGTGGTCGGTTCGCTGCGCCGCGCGATCGCCGACATCCGCGCGCTGCCGCAGGCGCCGGCTTTCGTCGTGCACACCGGCGACGTCTCGCACCTGTCCAAGGCGGAAGAGTTCGGCCAGGCGCGCGAGCTTCTGCAGGAGCTAAAGGTCGACCGCGTGCACACCGTCCCCGGCGAGCACGACACGATCGACAACGGCCTCGAAGGCTATCTCAAGTTTTTCGACCACGACGGCAAGGGCCGCGGCTGGTACAGCTTCGACCAGGGCGGCGTGCATTTCGTCGGCCTGACCAACACGCTCAACTTCAAGATGGGCACGATGACCTCGCTCGGCGACGAGCAGCTTGCGTGGCTCAAGACCGATCTTGCCGGCGTTTCGCATTCCACGCCGGTCGTCGTGCTCGCGCACATCCCGATGTGGACGGTGTGGGAGCCGTGGGGCTGGGGCACCGCCGACGCCGCGCAGGCACTCGCTCTGCTGCGTCCGTTCGGATCGGTCACCGTGCTCAACGGGCATATCCATCAGGTGCTGCAAAAGGTCGAAGGCAACGTCGCCTTGCACACCGCGATGTCGCTCGCCTATCCGCTGCCGACACCGGGTCAGGCGGGCATCGGCGAACCGGGGCCGCTCAAGGTGCCGGCCGGCGAACTCGGCAAGTTGCTCGGCACGCGCCAGCTCAACCTCGTGCGCGGCCGGCGCGAACTCGCGCTGATCGACCGGCCACTCGAACGCGGATAAAGCGCGTCATTCCCGCACGCGATGACGCCAACCGACCAAGCCACCCTTACGACATACCTCTATATATATGTGTAACTCCATTTCGCGTTCCCTCACTCGCCGCGGCGGCAGCGTCCTGTTTCTCGCCGCGGTTTTCTCGATCGCCTTCGTCGCGCCGTCGCTGATCGCAGCGACGGCGCCCGCGCCGACCATCGAGATCACCAAGTTCACCTTCGCGCCGAAAGAAATCACCGTCGCGCCGGGCACGAAGATCGTCTGGACCAACAGCGACGAAGTCCCGCACACCGTGACTGCGCGCGACAAGAGCGTCGATTCGAAGGCGCTCGATACCGGCGACAAGTTCGAGCACACCTTCACCGAGGAAGGCGACTTTCAATACTTCTGCACCGTGCACCCGTTCATGACCGGCGTCGTGCATATCCGCAAACACTGACAACACAAGCCGCGAGGCAAGGAACACACGATGGCAAGCTCTACTCCCACGTCCTACACCAAGGTGGCGATCGCGCTGCACTGGCTGATCGCGCTGCTGATCTTCGCCAACGTCGCCATCGGGCTGTACATGGAGTCGTTTCCGAAGGGAACGCCCGAGCGCGACAACGCGCTGTTCTTCCATGCGTCGTTCGGCAGTCTGATCTTCATGGTCGCCGTGCTGCGCTGGGCGTGGCGCCTGACTCACCGGCCGCCGGCGCTGCCCGCGGCCATTCCGTCCTGGCAGCAAACCGCCTCGCACGTGCTGCACTGGACACTTTATATATTGATGCTGGTCGTGCCGCTGACCGGCTACGTCCACCGTCTCGCCGGCGCGCATCCGGTCAATTTCTTCGGCCTCGGCGATCTGCCCGTGTTCATCGGCAAGAACGAACCGCTGCGTCTGCTGACCGACACCTTGCACGAAACCCTGGTCTGGGTGCTGGTCATCCTCATCGTCGGACATATCGGTGCGGCACTGAAACATCGCTTCGTCGACCGCGATAACGTGCTGCAGCGTATGCTGCCGACGTAAACTGGGCATCGATTCGATCGGCGGACAGGCATAGCGAATGACCGCGGCAGCCAGCCAGGACTTTGTCGGCGAACTCGCGCAGCGTCATCTCGACGCGGCGTACAGCCTCGGCCGCTGGCTGCTCGGCAATGAGCACGACGCGGCCGACGCCGTGCACGACGCGTTTCTGCGCGCGACGAAGTCGGCCGATACCTACGCGGGCGGCAACGCACGCGCCTGGTGGCTCGCGATCGTGCGCAACTGCTGCCTGGCCCGGCTCGATACGCGCAGCCGCGACCGGCGCAACGTCTCCATCGACGACACGACCGGCGGCAGCGATCGCGCCGAACAATTGCTGCCGCACAGCGAGGCCGGCGACGTCGAGGACCGCATCGACCATGCGCAGCGCCAGGCGCTGATCGTGCACCATCTCAACAATCTGCCGATCGAGTTCCGCGAAGCATTGATCCTGCGCGAGATCGAAGAACTCTCCTACCGCGAAATCGCCGAGGTGCTGCAGACGCCGATCGGCACCGTCATGTCGCGCCTCGCGCGCGGGCGCGCGCTGCTGCAAAAAGCCCTGGCCGGAACCGCGGCCGGCAAGGTGACACATGGACCATAAGACCGCACAAGCCAACCTGCCGCTCTACTTCGACGGCGAACTCGACCGCGCCGCAAGCCGCGAATTCGAAGCGCATCTCGACGAGTGCGCCGATTGCCGCGCCGCGCTGATCGGCCTCGACGATCTGCGCCGAACCCTGCGCGACGATGCGCCGCGCCATACTGCCCCCGACCTGCTGCGCAAGCGCATCGAAAAGCTCGCCGCGGCACAGGCAAGTCGGAGCGAGTCGATTCCTGCGCGACGCTCGCATCGCCCGCCGCGCTGGCTCGCCTATGTCGCATCGACGTTGCTCGCCTTCGTCGCCGGCGGCGTCGCCACCTCCCTCTGGCAAGGATCGCCGCGCAACGCCGAGACCGCCGAAGCGCCTGCCGGTACCCAACTCGCGCGTGATCTGTTCGCAAGCCATTGGCGCGCGCTCGCGGCGACCTCGCCCGTCGACGTCGTCTCGACCGACCGGCACACGGTCAAACCGTGGTTCGAGGGCAAGGTCGGCGTCGCGCCGGTCGTGCGCGATTTCGCCGAGCAGGGCTTCGTTCTCGTCGGCGGCCGCATCGACTACGTCGGCAGCGCGCGCGTGCCGGTGCTCGTGTACCGGCATGGACAGCACTTGATCGACGTGTTCGTGCTCGCGGAAAACGCCACGGCAAACCTCGCGGCTTCCTCCGCACAAAACGGTTATCGTCTCGAACCGCTGCGTCTCGGCGATCAACCGGCCGCGATCGTTACCGACATGGACGCCGCAGAACTCGAAAAATTCGTGCGTCTGTTCGCGTCGTAGATTCGCCAGCGCGCGGCCGTTTCACCGTCTCGGTTTGGCGTTCGCCAATACGGCCGGATTGACGACGTGGATCGGAGCGCCCTGGTCGTAGGCGAGGATCTGATCGAACACATCGGCGAACTGCAGATCGTATTCATCGCGCGTGACGTAGCCGATATGCGGCGTGCAGACCACATTGTCCCGGCGCAACAGCGGATGTTCGCGGTCGCGCAAGGGCTCGACGTCGAAGACATCGAGTGCCGCCATGCCGGGCCGCCCCGCGTCCAAGGCGGCTTCGAGCGCGCCCGGCGCGATCAGGCCCGCGCGGCTCGTGTTGACCAGCAACGCGGTCGGTTTCATCGTGCGCAGATCGTCGGCGCTGACGATGCCGCGCGTGGCGTCGAGCAGACGCATATGCAGCGAGATCACGTCGCAGTCGCGGAAAAAGGCGGCCTTGTCGTCGGCGCAGCGATAGCCGTCCGCCTGCGCGTGGCGGCGCGACTCCTCGCGCGCCCAGACCACGACGTCCATGCCGAAGGCGCGCGCATAGCCGGCCACGACGGCGCCGATGCGCCCGTAGCCGTAGATGCCGAAGCGCTTGCCGCGCAATGTCCAGCCCACGCCGGTCTGCCAGGTGCCGGCCTTGAGCGATGCCATCTGCTGCGGGATCGAACGCATCGCCGCGAGCACGAGGCCCCAGGTCAGTTCCGCCGCCGCATAGGACGGCGTGTCGCTGTGCATATTCGACGACACGATCACGCCGAAGCGCGTGCAGGCGTCGATGTCGATGTGCGGATAGACACTGCGCTGGCTGATCAGACGCAGCGCCGGAAGGCGCTCGAGCAAGGGAGCGCTTATCTGCGTGCGTTCGCGGATCAGCACCAGCGCCTCGATGTCCTTGAGCCGCTCGGCAAGCAGGTCGATGTTCTGCACATGATCGTTCCAGATCACGACTTCGTGGCGCGCGAGCTTGGCGTAGCAAGGCAGCGTGCGCAGCGTGTCGTGGTAGTCGTCGAGTATACCGATCTTCATGCGCTCATCCCGGCATTCCTGCCGTCGCGCGATCGTTCGCGGCGGTGAGCAGGAAGGCGTGGCCTTTGTCGGTCAGCGCCATCGCACGGCTGTCGCTCGCATCGATCAGGCCGTCGATGCAGGCGTCCTCCCAGATCGACAGCCGCGGGCAATTGCTGCGCCACGCGTCCATCGTTTCGCGATAGGAACGCGGTGCCGCGGCGATCCATTCGAGAAGCTGCAGGGTCAGCGCATGGTTCGACATGGCATGCTCGCGTGAAGAAAACCGCCGAGCGCTTCCTCGTCACTGTCGAACCGCGTGCACCTTCACCGTCGTGCCGTCGACGCCGACCACTTCGACTTCGGCGCCGGCCGGCAGATCCGGCCCTTCCGCGAGCCACGGTGAATCGCCGATGCGCACCTTGCCTTTGCCGCCGACGATCGCCGTCTCCAGCGTGTAGCGCTGGCCGATGAACTGCTCGGCGCGACGGTTGAGCAGCGGCCGGTCACTGCTTTCGTTGACGACTTTGCGCACGAAACGCCAATAAATGAAGCAACTGATCAGCGCGAGCACGGCGAAGAGCACGGCCTGGACCAGAAGCGACAGCTCCGGGGTGAAGAACGTGACGGCGCCGAGCGCGGCCGCGGCGAAGCCGATCCAGATCAGAAAATAGCCCGGCGCGAGCAGCTCGGCGCCGATCAGGACAAAGGCGAGTATCCACCAACCGTAATGCATGGCATGGTTCCTGGCTTCGCATCTCTCCCGGCGGGAGAAATCGGCGCGCATGGCGCGACGGATAAGGAAAGGCGTTCCTGTCTATTGCTGAGCGCGAAGCGGCGGCGCCTTTCCGTCATCCGCCGTTCGCGCGCTTTCTCCGCAACGGAGAAAAGCGCATCAAGCCTGATAATTCGGCGGCAGCGCCGGCGCGCGCGCGGGCGCTGCCGGCTTCGGCGCCGATGCGCCCTGCTGCTCCTGCAGACTGGACTTGGCCAGTTCCGCGATGCCGGCCAGCGAGCCGAGCACGCCGGTCGCTTCCATCGGCAGCAGCATGATCTTCTGATTCGGCGCGCCGACCATCGCCTTGAGCGCATCGACGTACTTGGTCGCGACGAAGTAGTTGATCGCGTTGATGTCGCCGGCGCGGATCGACTGCGACACCATTTCGGTCGCCTTCGCTTCGGCCTGCGCGGAACGTTCGCGCGCCTCGGCTTCGCGGAACGCCGCCTCGCGCTTGCCTTCGGCGGCGAGGATCACGGCTTGCTTTTCGCCTTCGGCCTTGAGGATCGCCGATTGACGCAGGCCTTCCGCTTCGAGAATGTTCGCGCGCTTCTCGCGCTCGGCTTTCATCTGCCGCGCCATCGAATCGATCAGGTTCTGCGGCGGTTGGATGTCCTTGATCTCGATGCGGTTGCACTTGAGACCCCAGGGGTGCGTCGCCTCGTCGACGACCTTGAGCAGGCGCGCATTGATCTCGTCGCGCTTGGACAGCGACTCGTCGAGATCCATCGAGCCGAGCACGGTGCGGATGTTGGTCATGATCAGGTTGAGGATCGCCTGATTGAGATTGGCGACCTCGTACGCCGCCTTGGCCGCGTCGAGCACTTGGTAGAACACCACACCGTCCACGCGCACGACCGCGTTGTCCTTGGTGATGACGTCCTGGCTCGGCACGTCGAGCACCTGTTCCATCATGTTCATCTTGCGCCCGACCGTGTGATAGATCGGCACGAGAATGTGCAGGCCCGGCGACATCGTCGAGGTGTAGCGGCCGAACGTTTCCTTGGTCCACTCGTAGCCCTGCGGCACGATGCGGATCGTCTTCGAGATCGCGACGAAGATCAGAATCACGATCACCAGTGCCAGTACGCCGCTGCCGCCCATGCCCGTCTCCCCGATTCACCGTTTAAGTGTTTCGAGTATACCGTGGACGCCCGCCGGTTTCGTGAAGACTTCGTGGCGCGGTGCGAGCCACCGCCGGCAGCGGCTCAACGGCCGCGGTCGTCGAGTTTTTGCAGCGTGCGCTGCGCGCGCTCGATTTCGAAGCGCGCGGAATTCATCTGCGTCATCGTCGCGATCGCCGGTTCGAGCAGGCCACGCGCGCGTTCTCGATCGCCGTCATAGAACGCGATCTGCCCGTGCAACGCGGCCAGCCGTGCCGGCCAGTCGCCTTCGGGACTGATGCGCTGCAGCGCATCGACGTCGAGCGCATCGACGATCGTGCGCGCCGCCGTGCTTCGCGACGCATCGAAGTCGAGATAGTCGCTGGCGAGGTGGAACTTCATCAGTTGCAGCGAGATATGGTCGGGCGGCACGATCGCGGACAGCGCCACGAGACCTTCCTCGGACGTCTTCAGACCGAGTTCCCGCTGCCCGGCGAGATATTCGGCATGACCGAGGAACATGCGGTACACCTGGGTGTTGAAGCCGGTGGCGCCGATGCTGCTCAGATAAGCCTCGTACACGAGGCGCGCGCTGTCGGCCGCCTCGGCGTAGCGCCCGGTCGCGGTTTGCAGGCGGCTCAATATCGTCACCGCGTCAGCGACGAAAGCGACGTCGCCGCCGAGAATCGCGCGCAGCATGGTCGCCGCCTGCGTGCACAGTTGCTCCGCTCCGGCGTAGTCGTGGCGAAAGAAACGCATCCGGCCCAACAGGCTCAAGGCCATTCCGTAACCGAACGTCTGCTTGCCGTCGCTGCGCTCGAGCGACGCCATCGCCTCGCGCACGCCGCGCTCGCCGGCTTCGATGTCGCCGGTGGTGAGCTTGACGCTGGCGAGGTTGATCATGCGCGAGGCGAGCACCAGCTCGTTGTCGGGCTGCCAGCGAATGAAATCGGCCACGCTGCGCTCGTAGTACGGCAGCGCCTTCAGCGGATTGCCCAGATGATAGTAGTACGTGCCCCAGGCGCTGTTGCGCGTCGAAGACAGGCGCGGATCGCGCTCGTCCTGCGCCTGCGCGAGTTTGTCCGTCGCTTCGAGCAGCGTCTTCGCCTCGTCGTTCTTCGACCGTTGCGCCAGCGCCTGCGCCAGACTGTAGCGGGCCAGCTGCGCTTTGGCCGCGGGCACGTCGACGGATGCACTGCCGAGCTGCACCGCGGCGCGGTACTGCGCCTCGGCTCTGTCGGGTTCGCCGATTTGCAGGAACAACGCGCCGAGTTCGATGCGCGTTTCCAACTCGACCGCAGGCTGTCCCTTGAAGCGCCCGTCGATCTTGCCCGCACCGCGTTCGATCGCTTCGCGCACCGTCACGTCCTTGAGCGACGTCTTGAGAAACGGGCTCGCCGCGCGGATCACGTCTTCATTGAGAAAATTCTTCACCGCTTCGGCAACCGCGGTCTGGCGCTCGGCTTCGTCGCGTTCGCGCAGCGCGGCCTGGCGTTGCGCGAGTGCAACCGCGAGTCCCGCGACGAGGGCGACGGCGGCCACCACCGCCGCGGCGACGCCGGCGCGGTTGCGCGCGGCGAATTTGCGCAAAGTATAAAAATTCCCATGCCCGCGCGCGCCGACCGGGCGGCCTTCGAGATAATTGCGCAGATCGGCGGCGAAGGCTTCGGCGGAGGCATAGCGGCGCTGCGGATCGCGCGCGAGTGCGGTCAGCAGGATGCTGTCGAGATCGCCGCGCAGCGCGCGCCGGCGCGCAGCGGCATCGGCGAACTTCGCCTCGACGCCGGCACTCGGCAAAGCGGGCTCATCGTGCAGCACGGCTTGCATGCGCGCTGCGCCCTCGCCTGCGCGCGCGAACGGGCGCAGGCCGGTCAGCAGTTCATGTAACACGACGCCGAGCGCGTAGACGTCCGTGGCCGTGGTCACCACCGCGCCGCGGTACTGCTCGGGCGCGGCGTAGTCCAAGGTCAGCAGATGCTGGCCGGTTCCGGTCGCCGGCGCGGAATCGATCTCGCTCGCGGCGAGAATTTTCGCGATGCCGAAGTCGAGCAGTTTGGGCACGCCGTCCGCGCTGACAAGAATATTCGACGGCTTCAGGTCGCGATGCACGATCAGGTTCTGGTGGGCGTAGCGCACGCCTTCGCAAATTTGCAGCAACAAGGCGACGCAGGCGCGCACGCTGAGTGCATGCGCTTGCGCATACGCGGTGACGGGCGCGCCTTCGATGTATTCCATCGCGAAGTACGGCGAGCCGTTCGCATCGACGCCGCCGTCGATCAGGTGCGCGATGTTCGGATGTTCGAGCCGGGCGAGAATCTGCCGCTCGCGGCGAAAGCGCTGCAGCAGGCCCGGCGTCGGCCAGGCGACCTGCTTGATCGCCACGCGCTGCTCGTACTCGCCGTCGGCGCGCTCGGCCAGCCACACCTCGCCCATGCCGCCGACGCCGAGCGAGCGCAGCACGCGCCACGGGCCGAAGCTGCGCGGCGCGGCGTCCGCGACATTTTCCGGCCGCGCCTCGGCGATCAACGGCGGCGGCGTTTCGAGAAACGTGCCGAGCGAAGCGTCGGCGCGCAGCCAACGTTCCAGCGCCGCGCGCAGCGCCGGGTCGTCGCCGCAGGCGGCGGCGACGAAGGCGGCGCGCTCCGCGGGCGGCAGATCGATCGCGCTATCGAACAACTCGTGCAGGCGGTGCGGCTCGGCCATCGTCTTGCCTCTCATCCTCGCAGCGATAAACGAGAATCGAAGATCGAAAACGCCATCGGCTAGTCGGGATTGAGGGCGAGATAGAGGCGCACCTTCGCCTGCCGCCAGTCGCGGTTGAGCGTGCGTTCGCTGACCTGCTGCAGCACCGCGATCTGATCGAGGCCGAGACCAGCGAAGAAGCGTAATTCGATCAACCGTGCGAGGCGAGGCTCTTCGGCGGCGAAATGATCGAGCGCTTCGTTCAAGCGCAGCAGCGCTTCGGGGCCGAGTTCGCCGCTGGCGACGTCGAACGCTGCGTCGATGTCGACGAGATCGCGCTGCGCGCCGCCGCGCTTCTCCGCGATCTGCGCACGCGCGCGGTCGATGACGATCTGGCGCATCGCGCGCGCGGCGAGCGAGAAGAAATGTTCGCGATCGGTCAGTCCGCCTTCGCCCGGCTGGGCGAGTTTGAGATAGGCCTCGTGCACGAGGCCGGTCGTGTTGAGAGTCTGGCCGCCGGCGCGGCCGAGCTGGATGTGAGCGAGACGCTTCAGCTCGTCGTAGACGCGCGCGAACAATCGCCTCAGCGCTTCGGCGTCGCCGCCGTTCGCTGCGTCGATCAACATGGTCACGCTCTCGGACATCCCCATTTCCCCAACGTACCGGTGCGTGCGAAAAGTATAGCAATCCGCCGGCATCCGCCGATGACACTGCCGTGGCGCGGAAGATTTGTCCACCGCGTGTCGTTCTCTTCCTCGCTTTCCGTTTCCCTTAGGCGACCACCCGCTGTGCATGCGCATCGCGCGTGTCATCGAGTGTTTTTTTTGTACACCTGGGGAGTTTTGCCATGATATCCGCGATACGCGTCAGCAAGACGTTGATCGTAGGCCTGCTCGGCCTTTTCGCCGCACCGCTGGTTTTCGCTCAGGGGTTCTTTCCCGCCGACCCGAACCAACGCGGCTTGTCCGGCGCCTGGTCGGACCCGGCCAGGCCCGATCAGAAAATCTTCATCGACATCGCGCCCGACGCGAACGGCCCAGGCAAGGGACGCTTGCTCGGCGGCTGGCTCACCTTCGGCACCGCCGCTGCGAACGGTGCCGAAACACAGCGCTGGTACACCTTGCAAGGCGACGTCTCCAGCGGCCAGCCGGATACGCAACTGACCCTACATCGTTCGAGCGGCGGTCGTTTCGACGCGCCCGCGCAGGTAAAGACGGAAACGATCGGCCAAGCCGTTCTGCGTTTCGACGATTGCTACAGCGGTTCGCTGCGCTATGTGATCAAGGAGCCAGGCGACTCCGTCGAGCGCAAAGGCACACTGGCATTGCGTCGCAAAAATCCCAGTCTCACTTGCCTCAACCCGATGGGCGGGGCCAGCTCCGGCGCACCCGCCGCGGCGCTGTCGGGCTCGTGGTATCAAGCGGCGACGAGCGGCCAGGGCTTTCTGCTCGATCTCGACCAGCGCAACGGCAGCTTGTCCGGCGCATGGCTTACTCATGCAAACGAGGCCGCGCGATCGCCCGGGCCGCGCTGGTTCAGCGTACAAGCGCCGCTTGGCTTCGATGTGGCGCATCTGTCCGACCTGCCGATCTACGCCACGTCCGACGGCAAGTTCGACGCAGGCAGTGGCAGCACCACCCAGCGCGTCGGCACCGCGCAGCTGATTTTCACCGGGTGCGATAGCGCGCAACTGGACTACCGCTTCGATGCCGGTGAGAACGCGGGCCTGTATGGCCAGATCGCGCTGGTCCGTCTGCTCGCCCAACCCTGCGATGCTTCCGCACTCTCGCTTGCGACCGCAGTGGAGGTGCCGAGCGGCATCAATGCCACTGAACTCGTGGTCGTCGGCGCGGCGCAGGAAATACCCGTCGCGGATGACGGCACCGCCGTCCTGCCTCGCGCGAGCGGCGCACCATCGCTCGTTTCCGCCGTCCACGCGAGCGGCAAGGCCGTGCTGCTCGGCATGGCCGATCCGCTCGCACCGAGCCTGCGCCTGAATGCACGCAGCAGCGCGGTCGCCCTGCTGTTCTTCGCTCTCGGCGGCACGCAGGTGCCGGAAGAAAACCGGCGCAGACTGATCGAACTGATCGACAAGAACATGGCCACGACGGACGTGGAGAGAACTATCGCTGCGCGCCTCGCCAGCGATCCGTTCGCCATCGAACGTCTCGACGACGGCATCGTTTCTGCGGTGCTGTCTGCGGCGAAAGTCCTGCGCGGGGGCACTAGCAGCGGCTTATCGGCGGCACGCGTCGCAGCAACTCTTGCAACGCCGAAAGCGGCAGCCGCCGCCAACGCGGCGATCGAACCGCTGCTGCTGATCACCCCAAGCGATGCGCCGAACGGCATCGGCGTGATTGCGGACGGCCGCAGCTCGAACTTCAAGATCCAGAACGACAAACGCCGCCCGGCGCTCGCACGCTTGTACGAGAGAGCCTACCGGCCTGCCGCGGGCGACGGCACCGAAATCGAGCTTGCGCCGCCGCAGCAGATCGGCGCGGCGATCGCAGTGCCGAGCACGCAGGCGCTGTCGATCTTCAGCGCGCTCGGCGACATTTTCGAATTCAACGGCAGATCGCCCTGGCAGCCGGTGCAGACCGATTCGGTCTCGCTACAGCAGCACGCCGAGGCGGACAAGACGCGTTTCGATCTCGTCGTGCTCGCGCCAGTCTGGGATGCGCCGACACCGGGATTCTTCAACGACTCGAAGTATGCGCAGGCGAGCGCACAATGGCGCGACGACCTGAAGCAGATGTACGCACAAACCGCGTTCAATATCGCCTTCGGCGCCCTGCTCGAAGCGCTCGGCGTCGGTGGCGGCGCGGTGAGCGAAGCGACTTTCGCGCGCCTGATCGCCGGTGCCAGCGCATCGACGGACGCCGGTGTCGCCGCGATCTGGGCGCAAGCCGCGAGCGGCATCTCGCTACGCCAAGTCTGTCAATTCATGGTCTACCAATTCAGCGGCTCGCTCGATCCGGCGGCTTTCGGCGCACAGACTGCGGCGCAGCGCGAGATGATGGTCGGCCTCGTTGCTGAAACGAATCCTGCGCTGTCCGCGCAGATCAAGGCGGGCAGGCTCAGCCAAGCACGCTTCGCCAACATGCGCGTCGCCGTGCGCGCGCTCGCCGCCGTGTATCTCGTCGGCGCGGTGGCCGATACCGGCGCCCAGTGGAAAGACTTGCACACCGGCGATTCCGCCAACCTCTTCGACGTCACGCTCTGGCAGCCCGACGTGAAGATCAGCCCCAACGCAGCGAAGATCGCTGCGGGCGGCACGCAGAGCTTCGTCGCCAAGGTGCCGGGCAACGACGACGCCGATCTCAGTTATCGCTGGTCGCTCGAAGGCGACAACCTGGCGATTTTGAGCGGCGGCGGCAACAATGGCCGCGCGTTCGAAACGACGTCGGCGCGCGTCGATCTCGTCACCACACCCTCTTCGCAAGGGCAGTACCTGGTTACGGTCGAGGTGTTCGGTCGCGTCGGCAGCGCGAAGCAATCGCTCGGTCGCGCGACCGCGACGGTGACGCTCGACGGGGTGACGGTGAGCCTTTCGCCCGAATCCGCTTTGATTGAACGCCAGAACGGCCGCGCGACCTTCACGGTCGGCTTCAATCCTGCACAGGACACGTCGAACTTCGAATACGAATGGACGACCGCAAGCCGTGCCGGCGCGCTGACCTGCGCGGGACAAACCACGTCGACCGTGCAGCAAACGGTCGTCTGTGCCAGCGGCACCGCGGTATACAACGGCAAGTCCGACAACCTCGGCGGCGAAATCGAGGACATCCACGTCACGGTCTATCGCCACGTCGTCGACGAACTCGGCAACGCCCAACGCGTTACGGTGGGCGCGGCGAAATCCTATGTGCAGCTCAAGCAGATGTTCAGCATCCGGCTCACGCCCGACAATGCCGAGGTGCTGCCGAACGGCAGTCTCACGCTGCAGGCAACTTTCGCCGAGACGCTACCACCGGGCTCCTCCGTCACCTGGCACTGGTCGATGAGCGGCCCCGGTTCATTGGTGCCGACGCCAACCAGCTCGATTCCCGCGGCCGCGACCTACACGGCCGGCAGCGGCATCGGCGACGCCTATGTCAGTGTCTACGCCTATGTCGATGTCGGCGGTTCCGATCTGCACAACCTCTACATTCTGCCGCAGACCAACCACGTCAAGATCACTCTCAATCCGCAGACCATCCCGATACGTTTTCAGGCGTTCAAACTGTCCGGCGCGTGCAATCCCTCCTATCCCTATATGGTCTGCGCGACGGCCTTCGGCGGAATCCTGTTCCCGAAACTTCCTGCCGGGCAGCGCGTGCAGATCACCTGCAAAGCACCGGGATTCAGTCAGCAGTCGTTTTTCCATACTTCGGAACCCGCTAAGAATCCATGGACCGGCGACGAGATGATCTGGATGGTCAACGGCAGGAACGGAGGCATCACCGCAATCAGCCCCTATTCTCCGTTCGGTCTCGGCGTTTGGGATAAAGGAAGCGAGTATCTCGCTCTGTTGACCGCAAGAAGCACCGAGTACAACCCCGGATTCGGCTTCTACCCCTACGCCAGTCTGGACGACGCGACCAACGCCTACTACGACGGCGTCGTCGCATTCGGCAACGGACTGGAGTGCACGGGCAAGACCGCGCCGTGAACGCCTTCGCGGAAATTCGGCGCGAGCCGTGCAAAAACGTCTGGCGCACGGCTTCGGCGCAGTTCGACGCATCGGCAATATCGGCACCACCGCCAGGCTGCCGCCCTCGCGGTTCGTCAACGCGATGCGGACGCAGTTCACTTCGATGATCGGTTCGGCGAGGTTCCGGCCCCGTTTCCTGCTTGCGCGATCGGCGTAGCAACGGCGTTCGCCGAGTTCGGCCGAAAAATAGCGTTCCCGGCGTGTCGTTTTGCGCGTTCTTTTGCGTTTCCCCTCGCGAGTGCGATCCGTCTGCTGCAAGCAATGCGGCGGGCGCGGTCGCGCCGACTCATTCGCCAACGGACGCCATCATGATTTCAGCACGCCCGCAGATTCGGTTCGCCGTCCATTCCGTCCTCCTTCTCCTTCTGCTGCTGGTCTGCGCGCTGCCCATTGCGGCGCAGGTGCCGCTGCCGAATCCGAACCTGCCGCTGGTCACCAATGGCGTGGTCAACGCGATCGCGGTGCAGCCCGACGGCGGCGTGGTGTTCGGCGGCAACTTCAAGAGCGTCAACGGCGTCGTGCGCGCGAACCTCGCACGACTCAAAGCGGACGGTACGCTCGATACGGACTGGAATCCTGCACCCGACGGCAACGTCTACGCGCTCGCGGTTGACGCCACGAGCGGCGCGGTCTACGTCGGCGGCAGCTTCAAGAATATCGGCGGCGCAGCGCGCAAGAACATCGCCAAGTTGCCGGGCAGCGGCACGGCGACGGCCGATGCGAACTGGAACCCCACGGCCGACAACAGCATTGCCGCGCTCGCGGTCGGCAGCGGCGGCGAGGTCTACGCGGGCGGCTACTTCAAGAACATCGGCGGCGCGGCGCGCAACTACATCGCCAAACTTACCGGTGCTGCGGGTACGGCCGACGCGGCCTGGAACCCGTCTGCGGACAGCACGGTCATGGCGCTCGCGCTCAACGCGGCGGGCGATGTCTACGCGGGCGGCAACTTCCAGAACATCGGTGCGCTCGCGCGCAATCGCGTCGCGAAAATCGCCGCGGCAACGGGCGTAGTCGATCCGACCTGGGACCCGAACTCGGCGAGTACGGTTTACACGCTCGCGGTCAATGCCGGCGGCGATGTTTATGCGGGCGGCCAGTTCACCCAGATCGGCGGGCAGACGCACTACTTCATCGCCAAACTCGCCGGCAGCGGCAACGGCGCGCCCGACGCAACCTGGAAGCCGTTCGCCGGCGGCTATGTTTCCGCGCTCGCGCTCGACGCCGCGGGCAATGTCGTCGCCACGGGCGGTTTCACCAATGCCGCGACCACGCTCGGCGCGGGCCAGCCGCGCAACTACATCGCGCGCTTCGCCGGCGCCGGCGTCGGCACGCTCGATTCGTGGAACCCGTCGATGGGCGGTATCCCCAACGCGGTCGCGATCGGCCAGAACGGCACCGTCTACGCGGGCGGAAAATTCCCCACCGTCGGCAGCCTGCCGCGGCTCAGTTTCGCCGGCATCGACGCGACGAGCGGCGTGGCCACCGCCGCGGTCGATGCGGAGACCAACGCCATCGTCAATGCGATCGCGCGCCAGCCGAACGGCGGCCTCATCGTCGCCGGCGATTTCCTCAAGGCCGCGACGATCTCGCGCCAGTATATTTTGCGCCTGCAGGCCGACGGCAGCCTCGATCCGAACTGGCATCCATCCGCCAACGGCGCGATTTCCGCACTCGCCACGAATGCCGCCGGCGATGTCTACGCGGGCGGATTTTTCGGCATGTTCGGTGGCGTCGCGCGCACTTACATCGCCAAACTCGCCGGCGCCGACGGCACGGTCGATGCGACGTGGAATCCGCAATCGAACGGCTCGGTCAATGTTCTCGCCGTCGATACGGACGGTTCGGTCTACGTCGGCGGCGGCGGCTTCAGCACGATCGGCGGCCAATCGCGCAATTATCTTGCCAAGCTCGCGGGCAGCGGCACCGGCGCGGCCGATGCGACCTGGAATCCGGCAGCGAACAACAACGTTTACGCGTTCGCACTCGACGGTGCGGGCAATCTTTTCGTCGGCGGCGATTTCACCAGCATCGGCGGACAGACGCGCAACCGCGTCGCCAAGCTGACGACGACCGGCAGCGGCGCGGCCGATGCGACGTGGAATCCGTCGGCGAACAGCACCGTGTATGCGCTGACCCTCGACGCCAGCGGCAACCTACTCACAGGCGGCCGCTTTTCCTCGTTCGGCGGATCGACGCACCGCAGCCTCGCACGCGCAGCGGGCACCGGCACGGGCGCGGTTGACGCTACCTTCAGTCCGACGATCACCAGCGACGTACGTACGATCGCGCTCGATGCGACCGGCGCGATCTTCGCCGGCGGCGGTTTCTTCAGCATCGCCGGGCCGACGCGCAATGCGCTCGCCAAATTCGCCACCGACGGTTCGACCGATGCGACCTGGAATCCCGCGCCGAGCACCACCGTCTACGCGCTCTCGATTGCCGCGGGCGGAACCGTCTACGCGGGCGGCAGCTACACGAGCATAGGCGGCGCGGCGCGCAATGCGCTCGCGGCGTTGAACGGCACGATCACTTATACAGTCACGCCGAACGTCAGCGGCGGCGGCAATGGAAATGCGATCGCGCCGAATACACCGCAAACGGTGAATGCCAACGCCGCGACGACCTTCGCGATCACACTCGCCGCCGGCTATTCGGTCGCCGTCACCGACACCTGCGGCAACGGCGGCGCGGGCAACGGCAGCTACGACGCGGTCAACAAAATCTACACCACCGGTCCGATCAGCGCCGATTGCGCCGTCAATGCGGTATTCACACCGATTCCGCTCAACGGCAGCTGCGGCAGCGCGAGCGGCCAGACCTTCAACACTCTTTCCGCGACGAGCGCCAATCTGTGCACCGCCGGTACGCTGCAGAACTTCGCCGGCAGCGGCCCGTGGACCTGGACTTGCGCCGGCAGCAATGGCGGCAGCGATGCGACGAATTGCTCGGCGAGCATTGCGAGCTTCAACGTCACCACGGCACTCAGCGGCAGCGGCGGCACGATCTCCGCGCCCACGCAGAGTCCGGTCAACTACGGCAGCGCGACGACTTTCACTGTTTCTGCGCTTCCCGGCTATTCGATCGCCACGGTCAGCGGCGACCACTGCACGCCGGCCGTGCAGAGCGGCAGCACCTGGAGCAGCGGCACGATTACCCAAGCCTGCGCGATCACGGCCACGTTCACCGCCAATCCGATCAACGGTGTCTGCGGCGCGTCGAACGGACAGACGCTGACCGCGGCGCCGAGCACGAATCTCTGCAGCGTCGGCACACCGAGTGTGGTCGCCGGTAACGGTCATCCTTGGAACTGGAGTTGCAGCGGCGCAAACGGCGGCAGCAACGCGAGCTGCACGGCGACGATCAAGACCTGGACAGTGACGCCCTCGGTCGCTGGCAGCGGCGGCACGATCAACCCGGCCGTGCCGCAGACCGTCGATCACGGCGCGGCGCTGAACTTCACCGTGTCGCCCGCGCCGGGCTACTCGTTCGCCGGCGTGTCGGGCAGTTGCAACGCCAGCGTCGTCGGCAACACGATCTCGATCGCGTCCGTCGTCGCCGATTGCAGCGTGGTCGCCACGTTCAGCGCCAATCCTGTCAACGGCGCCTGCGGCAGCGCCGACGCGCAGACGCTCACCGCCATACCGAGTGCGAATCTCTGCAGTGCCGGCACACCGAGCGCGGTCGCCGGCAGCGGTCATCCGTGGACGTGGACCTGCAGCGGCGCCAACGGCGGCAGCAACACGACGTGTTCGGCGACGATCCGCACCTGGACGGTCAGTGCGAGCGCGGGACCGGGCGGCAGCATCTCGCCGACGAGCCGCAGCGTAGACCACGGCGCAAGCACGACCTTCGCCGTCGCCGCCAGCGCGGGCTACCGTGTCGTCAGCGTGAGCGGCTGCGGCGGCAGCCTCAGCGGCGGTACGTACACGACCGGGCCGATCCAATCCGACTGCAGCGTCAGCGCCAGCTTCGCCCTGATCGCCCAGCCCACGTCGACCGGCCTGAGTTCGTCGCCGAATCCGTCTACGACGGCACAGAGCGTCGTCTTCACGGCGACCGTATCGACGCTCGCCGCCGCCTCGATTCCGCACGCCGCGGCACCGGCGGTGGCGCCGATCGGCACGGTGTCGAGCGGCACGGTCACGATCGTCGACGCCTACGGCAGCGCCGGCGCAACGACGCTGTGCACCGCCGCGGTCAGCGCCGGCAACGCGACATGCACGGCCTCGCCGCTCGCCGCCGGCAGCCATCTGGTCACGGCACTGTATGCCGATGCGAGCGGCAGCTATCAGCCGAGCCAGGCCGCGCTGACGCAGACGGTATCCGCGCCTCCGGTCACCGGGCCGGCCGTGCCGGCGCCGTTGGGTACGCCGATGCTCGGGCTCAGCGCGCTTCTGCTCGCGGCATTCGCACTGCGGCGGCTGGCGCGCTGCTAGCGTGCCCCAGCGTCTTCCGACCAAACCTGCCGTCAGGCGATCTGCGGCAGCACCAGGGTCACCGCGAGACCGCCGCCTTCGCGGTTGGCCAGGGCCACGCGGCCGCCGTGTGCCTCGACGATCTCGCGCGCCAGCGCGAGACCGAGGCCGGTGCCGCTGCGCTTGGTCGAATAAAACGGCAGCAGCGCGTTGGCGAGCACGTTCTCGCTCATGCCGCTGCCGCGGTCGCTGACCTCGATACGCACGTCGTTGCCGCGTTCGGTCAGTGCGAGTTCGACGTCGTCGGCGGAGCCGCCGGCCTCGTGCGCGTTCTTGAGCAGATTGATCAGCACCTGTTCGAGTTGAGCGCGATCGAAGCGGCCGTCGCGCTTGGGCATCTCGCCGACCAGGCGGAACGGATACTGGCGCGCGAGCGCGGCGACGAATTGCGGCCACGCCACGCTTTCGATGCGCGGCTGCGGCAGCTTCGCGAATTCCGCATAGCCGCCAATGAAGCCGTGCAGATGGCGCGCGCGATCCTCGATCGTATCGAACACAGTCGCGAGCTTGTCGATCATGCCCTTGCGCGCGAGTTCGCGTCCGGAATGCGCGAGCGAGGAAATCGGCGCGAGCGAATTGTTGAGCTCGTGACTGATCACGCGGATCACCTTTTTCCAGGTCTGCACTTCCTGGCGCGACAGTTCGCGCGTCAGGCGCTTGATCAGCAGCATGCGATGCTTGCGGCCGTGCAGGCGGAAATGTTTCTGGGCGAGATGGAAGGCTTCGGTCTCGCCGTCGATGTCGACGCTGAACAATCCGTCCTGATGGCCGGTCAGCGCCGAGCCCAATGCCGGCGGACAGCCTTCGACGAGTTCGGCGAAACCCATGCCGTTCATCGCGCGGCCGTCGTTGAGCAGCGCGCGTGCGGCGAGATTGGCGTAGACGACGAACTGCGCCGCGTCGATCAGAACGAGCGCGGTCGGCGAGTTCTGCACCATCGTGTCGAGCAGCAGCTCGCGCTCGATCAGGTTCTGGCGCTGCTCGCGCAGCACGCGGCCGAGTTCGTTGTGCGCGGCGATCAGCTCACCGAATTCGTCGCTGCGCGTCTCCACCAGCGACGTCGAGAAATCGCCGTCGCGATAGCGCGCGACGCCGCCCGACAGCGCGCGCATGAGACTCTGCGCGGGCTTAGTCGCCGAATGCGCAAACATCGCCGACGGCAGCGCGAGCACAGCGAACGCCGCGGCGGCCGCGAGCCACGGCGACAGCCACGACGCGAACAGCGCAGTCAACGCGCAACCGACGACGAGGGTCGCGCCGAGCAGCGCAAAAATCTTGCCTTCCAGGGAAAAAAGACGCATGCCGCCTAGGCTAACCGAACGCAGCCGTCGGCGGAATCGCACAGACGCCGCCGCGCCGGGCACGCCGAGACGCAATCAGTTCAGGCCTTCGATGCCCATCTTTTCCATGCGTCGGTACAGGGCCTGACGCGACAGGCCGAGTTCGGACGCGGCCTGGCTGATGACACCCTTGGCACGCGCGAGCGCGGACTCGATCGCCGCGCGGTCGGGCTCGACATCCGCGCCGAGGCGCAGAGGCGGCGCCGCGCGCACGGCGAGGCCGAGATCCTCGGGCGCAATGACGCCGTCACGGCAGAGCAGACTCGCGCGCTGGATCGCGTTCTTCAGCTCGCGCACATTGCCCGGCCAATTGTGCGCGAGCAGCGCGGCGCGCGCTTCCGCGCTGAGGCTGGCCGCCTTGCCGACGAAATGTTCGGCGAGCGGCAGGATATCGTCCGGCCGCGCGGCGAGCGGCGGCAGCACGAGTTCGATCACGTTGAGGCGGTAGTACAGATCTTCGCGAAACGTGCCGGCACGGATCATCGCCGGCAGGTCGGCATTGGTCGCGCTGATCACGCGCACCTTCACTTCGCGCGTCTTGCTCGAACCGAGCCGCTCGAACTTGCCAGTCTCGAGAATGCGCAGCAGCTTCATCTGCCCCGGCAGCGGCAGGTTGCCGATCTCGTCGAGCAGCAGGGTGCCGCCGTCGGCCGCTTCGAAGCGGCCCTCGCGCGCCTTGTTCGCGCCGGTGTAGGCGCCTGCCTCGGCACCGAACAGCTCGGCTTCGATCAGGTCCTGCGGCAGCGCGCCGCAATTGACCATGACGAACGGGCCGGCCTTCACTGCCGAGTTGTAATGCACGATCTCGGCGATGCGTTCCTTGCCCGCGCCGTTCGGCCCGGTGATCAGCACGGGCGCATCGGCGCGCGCGACGCGACAGGCAAGTTCGATCAGGCGCTCCATTGCACTCGACGCGAACACCGTTCCGCGCAGATCGAAACGTTCGCGCAGCGCACTGCGATGCGCGCGGCGCTCGCCGTGCAGACGCGATACTTCGCGCGCGTTCTCCGACAGCTCGAGCAGATTCTCGACCGCAGCGATGAGCTTGGCATCGTCCCACGGCTTGGCAAGGTAATCGGCCGCGCCGGCCTTGACCAGTTCGACCGCGGTTTCCAGATGCGTCCACGCGGTCAACAAGATCACCGGCAGATCGGGCTCGCGCTCGCGGATCGCGCGAAACAGCGCGACGCCTTCCTCGCCCGAGGTCGTATCGGCGCGGAAATTCATGTCCTGCAAGACGAGGTCCACACGCTCGCGCGCCAGCACGGCGAGGCCTTCTTCGGGCGACGCCGCATGCAGGGCGCGGATGTCGCGCAAGCTCAGCAACACATCAAGCGCGGTGACGATCGCGGGATTGTCGTCAATGACGAGTACGGTACGCATTGTTTTCGAGAGTATGGGGTGGCCATCGCGCATGACGGTAGGATGCGCAAGGCTTCGGATTGGTTGCAGGCGAGGATATAGGATGTGGGTGTTGCGGCGGTAGCCGGATCACGGTCCGCCTGGACTCTTCATTTTGTGCGGTGGCCGGCTTCCGGGGTGTTAGCTGGTTTCTTTTGCGTGATTTGGGGCTGGTTGTTACTTTTTCACGCTTTGTTCGTCATTCCCGCGCAAGCGGGGCTTTCAATAGCCACAGGGCTGGTCATCCAGCTCTTGCCCTCGCTCGTCATCCCCGCGTGCTCTTGGCGGGGATCCAGTGACTTTGCTTTTGTTGGTTGAGAGCAAAGGCTTCCACTCGCCCTGCGGGCGAGCGGGTCACTTTTCTTCAACAGCGAAGAAAAGTAACCAAAAGACGCCGCCCCAGAACATTGCGCCCTACGCGCATCCTGCGCTCCGGGTCCGCGTCAGCGGCCGGGTTCCGCTAATTGCACCTCCGTGTGCAATAGCGGAATCGGCGCGATCCATCGCGCCGACCCTCACGGGCCTTTTCGTCCGCTGCCGCCGCAATGTAATGGGGACCCGGAGAAACCAGAGCAGCGCGCTTCGTGCGCGCCGGAGCCAGAGCAAAAAGCAGGCATTCCACGCGCGGCTCTGCCTTTGCTCTGTTCTTGATCTGTCTTTTGATCTTCGGGTCCCCGTCAGCCGCGGCGAGGGCATGACGGAATGGCCCTTCAGGGTCGCGCGCAGCATGCGCGCGAGTTCGCGAATGGACACGGATGTCCATCGAGCGAACCCCGGCATGACCTCGCGAACCGCCGTAGGCGGCGCGGCTCCCGGGGCGGCGTTTCTTTGGTTACTTTCTTGTCGCTGTAGACAAGAAAGTAACCCGCTCGTCCGCAGGACGAGTGGAAGCTCTGCTTTTAGACCAACAAAAAACCAAAGCAAAGTCGCTGGATTCCCGCTAAGAGCACGCGGGAATGACGAGCAACGACAAAGCGGGATGAACGGCCCTCCGACCAACGAAAACTCAGAAAAAATGACAACCCGAGGAGAAGGCGTCCTAGCGCCACCCCGAAGTAATGGGATACCGCCGCTCCCGCCCGAACGCGCGGCGCGAGACCTTCGGTCCGGGTGCCGCCTGGTGGCGCTTCCACTCGTTGATGCGCACGAGGCGCAGCACATGGTCGACGACGTCGGCGTTGTAGCCCGCGCGCACGATGTCCTCGCGCGACTGCTCTTGGTCGACGTAGCGCAGCAGGATCGCGTCGAGTACGTCGTACGGCGGCAGCGAATCCTGGTCGGTCTGGTTCTCGCGCAGTTCGGCCGTCGGCGCGCGCGTGATCACTTCGACCGGGATGACCGGAGCGCCGCCGGTCGTGTTGCGCCAGTTGGCGAGCGCATACACCTCGGTCTTGTAGAGGTCCTTGATCGGCGCGTAGCCGCCGCACATGTCGCCGTAGATGGTCGCGTAGCCTACCGCGTATTCGCTCTTGTTGCCGGTGGTCAGGAGCAGGCCGCCGAATTTGTTCGACAGCGCCATGAGGATGGCGCCGCGGCTGCGCGACTGCAGGTTTTCTTCGGTCGCGTCGGGAGCGCAGCCGACGAAAGCGGGGGCGAGCGCGTCGAGGAAGCCGGCGAACGGCGCCTCGATCGGAACCGTCAGCAGCTTCACGCCGAGCGCATACGCCTGCACGTCGGCGAGATCATTGCTCTGTGCCGAGGTGTACTTCGACGGCAGGCGCACGCCGACGACGTTGTCCGCGCCGAGCGCGTCGACCGCGATCGCCAGCACCAGCGCCGAGTCGATGCCGCCCGACAAGCCGATCCAGGCCTTCTTGAAGCCGTTCTTCGCGCAGTAGTCGCGCGTGCCGCGCACGATCGCGCGCCAGGCGAGCGCATCGCGGCTCTCGTCGCCATCGGCGGGCCACGCGACCGGCGCGAACTTGCGCGTCGCCGCATCGTAGTCGGCGATGCACCAGTGGTCCTCGAACGCGCGCGCAGCCGGATGGATGTGGCCGTCGCCGTCGGCGAGCACCGAGGCGCCGTCGAACACGAGCGCATCCTGGCCGCCGACGACGTTGAGGTAGGCCAGTGCCGCGCCGGTCTCTTTCACGCGCGTCGCGAGCAAGGCATCGCGCTGCGCATGCTTGTCGCGCTCGAACGGCGATGCGTTCGGCACGAGGACGAGTTGAGCGCCGTGCGCGGCCGTGTCGGCGAGCGGCTCGGCGAACCACAGGTCTTCGCAGATGATGAGGCCGACCGGCACGCCCTTCACCTCGAATACGCAGGCGCCGCCGTCGGGATCGACATCGAAATAACGACGCTCGTCGAACACGGCGTAGTTCGGCAATTCGCGCTTGCGGTAGGTCGCCTCGATCGCACCGTTGCGCAGCACCGAGGCGGCGTTATAGACCACCGGTCCCGCCGCCTGCGGCCAGCCGACCACCGCGGCGATGCCCTTGACGCCAGCGGCAACGCGCAGCAGCGCTGCTTCGCACTCTGCAAGAAAGCTCGGCCGCAGCAGCAGGTCTTCGGGCGGATAACCGCTGATCGCGAGCTCGGGGAACACCACGAGATCGGCGCGGTAGACGTCGCGCGCTTCGGCGATCATCGCCGCGATGCGCTCGGCGTTGCGCGCAACCGCTCCGACGGGGAAATCGAACTGGGCCAGAGCGATACGCATGGTCATATTTTCAGCCTTCTTCATGCGTTGCGCGAGCAGAAGCTAAACCAGCCGCGACATCTCGGAACGCTGACAACGCCGTTTCGAGATGCTCGATGATTTCCTGCGCCAGCACGTCCGGCGCAGGCAGATTGTCCAGATCATCGAGGCTGTCGTCCTTGAGCCAGAAGATGTCCAGGCTGGCTTTGTCGCGGGCGATGAGCGTTTTGTAGTCGAAATATCGGAATCGCTCCGATTCCTTGCGTTTGTGCCGATTGGCCGGATGGTAGGCACTGATGAAATTCTGCAAGTCCTCGAAGCGAAGCGGCTTGGTCTTCAGGGTAAAGTGCTGGTTGGTGCGCAAGTCGTAGATCCACACGCCCTTGGTATGCACCTTGCCGTCCTTTGGCTTGGCATCGAAGAACAACACATTGGCCTTCACGCCCTGCGCGTAGAAGATGCCGGTCGGCAGGCGCAGCAGAGTGTGCACGTCGCAGGTTTCTAGCAGCTTGCGGCGTATCTTTTCACCCGCACCGCCCTCGAACAGCACGTTGTCCGGCAGCACTACCGCCGCTTGCCCGGTGGTCTTGAGCATCGAAACGATGTGCTGCAGGAAGTTGAGCTGCTTGTTCGAGGTGGTTTGCCAGAAGTCTTGCCGCTCGTAAGTCAGCGCATCGCGGTCTTCCTCGCCATCCTCGTTAGTGATGGTCATGCTGCTTTTCTTGCCGAACGGCGGATTGGCCAGCACGTAATCGAACTTGCGCTGCGATTCGGCAATCAACGCATCGGCGCGCTCCACCGTAGGTTCGCCGTCCAGGTCGCCGATGTTGTGCAGGAACAGATTCATCAAACACAGGCGGCGCGTAGCGGCGACGATCTCGTTGCCGAAAAATGTTTCGCGATGCAGGAACGTCTTCTGTTTCTTGTCGAGCTTGGCGCCATCGCGGGTCAGCCACGCGTATGCGCCGAGGAAAAAACCGCCCGTGCCGCAAGCCGGATCGGCAATGGTCTTGCCCGGTTCCGGCTGCACGCATTCGACCATCGCTCGGATCAACGGGCGCGGCGTGAAGTACTGGCCCGCGCCGCTCTTGGTGTCCTCCGCATTTTTCTGCAGCAGGCCCTCGTAGAGGTCGCCCTTGGTATCGACATCGAGGCTGATCCAATCCTCCGCATCGATCATCTGTACCAGTCGCGCCAGCTTGGCCGGGTCCTGAATCTTGTTTTGCGCCTTGAAGAAGATCGCCCCGAGCATGCCGGGCTCCTCGCTCAGGCGATGCAGTACTTTCAGATAGTGCGCTTCCAGTGGTTCGCCGGTCTTGCCGCGCAGGCTGAGCCAGTTGCAGCTTTTCGGGACCTGAGTGTCGCGGTTGTACGGATCTTGCGAATACTCGTGCGCCAGCTTCAGGAACAGCAGCGTGGTGAGCTGCTCCAGATAGTCGCCATAGCCCACGCCGTCATCGCGCAGGGTGTGGCAGAAGTTCCAGATTTTCTGGACGAGGGTCGAGGCGTTCATCGGCGAATCAAGCTTTGCTCAAGAGGCCTGAGCAAACTCAATGATCTGTTTGTCAGCCGCGTAGTCGACAACCTCGGCGCCTGCCTCGATCAGCATGGTCTTCACATCCTGCGCAGCCCGCTCATACGAGGCATTATCTTTCTTGCGTTGCACGGTGACGAGTATTTCGCCAGCAAGCAATTGGCGCTTGCGCAATTGGGCGATTCGACCTGCCCACTGCAAGCCGTGATCGATAGCCTTGGCCGGCTCGGCATGGGTCAAGTGTAGCGGTTTGATGATGCGAATATGCTCGCTTCCCGCCGTAACGAAGGGGAATTTCACATTGAATTGCTCGTCACCAACCGTGCGCGGCGCGAAGCGATCGCCCAACTGGTGAGCGGATAACAAGAGCCGCAAGCCGCGTTCAAGCACAGCTTCCTGATATTCGCGCGTGGCGAAATCCCGTTCGACATACCTGCCGAACAATTCATCGAGCGTCGCGTTCGGGCTGTCGGTCAAAACAACTCGCGGGGCATCGAAACGAAACAGCGTTTCGCGTGGGCGCGTGAGCTCGGCGAAGAACGCCTCGAGCGCCGGCTCATCGACATTCTTCAGGCGCCGATCCATGCCGAATCGCTTCAGCTCCTGCGCAACGCGCTCAAGCTCTTCGCGCATCAAGGCCAGCCCTTCGCGCAAATGCCGGTGCTCGTGCAGATCGAAGAAATGCGTAACGCGAGCGATTCGGCGCTTGAGCAAGCGGAAACCGAAAAATCGCCCGACCGTGCTGATCAGGACTACCCCCACATTCGCAAACTCGCCCGTTTCCGCATAAGGCAGAAAGCGCAGAATGGCGTAACGGCAGGGAGCTTTCATCAGCTCAGGTTCCAAAAAATGTCGCTGGTACAACGTTCAAGCTGCGTCCGTACAGCAGCGAAATCGAAATCCAGCGGTATCGATTGCTCGGGGTCGATAGTCTGCCACATCGTCGGCAGCGCAGCGACCGTCGAACGCCACCCCGTCAACGCCGCAGACAGGCGATCGGCATACAGCTTGCGGGCGACGAAATCGCCGGCCACATCGCGCAGCGCATCGGCAAAAACGTGATGGTCGAGAAACCGCTCCCTGGAAAAATCCGGGTCGAATGCAAGATTGTGGTCGACCACCCAGAGCTTCGAATTGCCCGCTTCCCAAAACAGATTCGGATTGCCGCCGTGGGCGCTGAGCGTTCTGTCTTCGTTGTGCACCCACCAATCGAACACGGCCACATCAGCCCGCGTCTGCGGCGGGACCAACTCGGCCGAGATCATGGTCAGCTCGGAAAATTCACAACGCTGCGAGCCAAACACCGCGCCTGCGCCGAGATCGGAAAGCGGCTCCCCCGCCGAGTAGCCCAGCCGCACCAATTGTTCCGGCACGTCGAGAATAGTGAAGGGTGCAATAGGCAACCCGAATGCTTTTGCCAGCGAGCCGGCCAACCATTCGCAGACCAGGCTGCGTACGCCAGCATAGCGCCCCTTCACGAAATACACCTGACCATCATCGGCCCGGCAAATAAACGGACGCGTTTTGCCCTGCGAACTTCGGCCCGTCACTTCGGTCACCGTCGGATAGGTCATGGCGCATTTTTCCTTCGAACCCTGCGCGATTTTGCTTCAACATCAGCCATCCGTTCTACACGAATGCGCGCCAACAATGCGCTGGCGGGTTCGTCGTCGGGGTCTTGCGGGACCAGTTGGCCAGCGAAGGCGGCTTTGAGGATGTTGCGGCGCTGGGCGGCGGCTTGTTGCAAGCTGCGGGCGATGGCGGCTTCTTGCTCCTTCGCCGCGGCAAGGGCGATATCCAGTTGCTCGATGATTTCGGTTTGTTCGGCGAGTGGAGGTACAGGCACGGCCACGGAAACGATGTCAGGCTGCGAGATTTTGTAGATGCCTGCAGAAGTGCGGGCACGGATTTCGAGATGAGTTCGTGTCCGCTGAGCATCCCAAACGAATGCCAGCCATTTGGAGTGGATGACTTGCTCAAGCGTCCGCAAGCGGATCAACGTATCCGGATATGCCACCTGCTCGAGCACGTTCTCGACGAGCCCAGCACGCCCAACCAAAGTCAAAGAGCCATTGCCGCGAACAATTAGCAAGTCGCCATTTACCACGGCGAATGGCTTTGCCTCCGCATCAGACCATGCGCCATGTTTCCATTCACCGAGATCAATCCGGCCGTGACGCACAGCCGTCAACCGAAGAACTTTTGCGCCGCTTGTGCCAGATGTTGGAACAGACTTGCCATTGGCTAAATCATCCGGCGACAACTGATCTACTGTCGTCCACACCCACCCCTGCGGCAGCGCCGGCAAATCACGAGTGTCGGGCGCAACGGGTTCAGGGTACTTGGCCTGCCAGCCTTTCGACGGTGCCTTACCTTGCTCGGCGAACTTCGCCAGTTGCTTGGCTTCCCAGCGGACGCGGCGTTCGCGCAGGATGCGTTGCAGCAGATCTGCGCCGGTTTCCTTGGGTTCGCCATGCGCGGTGCGCCAGTCCGCGGTCAACGCGCCTTCCACTGCCGCTTTCAGCAGCGACTGCCGATACTGCGCCAGCTTGCGCTGCGCGGCCTTGAGTTCGGCCACGGCGGCGTCGAGGTCGGAAAACAGTTCTTCCAGCTTCACGACTATTCGCACCTGCTCCGCAATAGGAGCGAACCGCACTTCGAGTCGCTTGAACCGATCATGGGTGAGATTGAGACCACTCTCACTCCCCCCCGTTTTCATTCGATCTATTGCGAATTGAGCCTCATCCGACTGCAAGAACGCTTCCAGATAGCGGGCGTCCATTGCACTCGGCTCAGGGCGGAAGCGATACATCTTTCCCGAAAGCATTAGATGCGGGACTATGGATTTGACCAGACACGAAACACCGCACCGCACGCGCGGGCCGGCACAAGTGATCAATAGGTCTCCGTCACTAACCTCAATTGCAGGCCGAGGCGCCAATTGCGCCGGCAGCTTCTTGTTGTGCTCATGCTCAAACTTACCCGGCTGAATCGCGGTTGTTTTCAGAATCGCCCACTCATCTGCATTCCGGGGTTCTTTGAGGCATTGTGGACTCCAGCCTTGATGGATTGTTCGTCCATCAGATTGCTTGGCTAACAAATCTTCGATAGGCGCAACCGTCCAACCGCTGGGCAATTCGATGGAGCTCAAGCCACCAACTCCTCATTCATCTCCACCATCAACCCGTCCAACTCGTTGCCAAAGACATTCCACGCCCGCTGCAAACCGCCGCGCGCGGCCAGTTGCGCGTAGTCGAAATCCTCGCGTTCGATGCAGCAACTTGCGGCAATGTGCTCCTTCATCAGGCGCAGCCAATCCATCTGTTCAGGCGTGAACGCGGTCGCGCGCTTGGCATTGTGGCGGAATACCCAGTCGGCGAATTTCCGGTCCACGGCGTCGGCGAACGGGCGCAGCTCAGCGTCCATACCCAGCGCGAAGCGCACCAGCGAGACCAGATCGGTCAGGCAACGACGCGCGTCCGCGCCGCGTACGCGACTCTCCTGCACGCGCGCGTAGGCACTCCAGAGTTTTTCCGTGGTCAGCATCAGCGGCGGGCGACTCAACGCATCGTGCAGCTCTTCGATCATCTCCAACGTCAGCGCGCGGCGCTGGTAGGGCTGCGCGTAGAAAAAACCCAGCGCGGCGAGTTCGTCGCGGTGGGTTTTGAGAAATTCGCCAAACGTGCGGATCGCGGTTTCCGCATTGGCCTGCGCTTGCGCGGCGAATTCGCTGCGGCTGAGCGTGTCGGGATTGACGATGTCGATAATCTGTTCGCGTTCGCACCGCGCCGATTCGATCCATTCGCGCAGTTGCGGTGCGTCGAACGGCGCGCAGGCGGCGGCGATGCGCTTTTGCTTCGCGGTTTCGATTTCCGCGTCGGTCAGCGTGTCCTCGCTGCGGGTGATGCCTGCGGCTTTGGCCGCATCCAGCGCATCGGCGGCGATGCGGTCGGCGTCCAGCGCCTGAACTAATCCGCGCGCCAGATCCTGCAGGCCAAGGCCGCCGCTGGCCTGCTTGATCCTTGCCAGCGCCTTGTCGTCCAGTTGCTTGGCCAGACGCACCAGACGGTTGCCGAGGCTGAGCACGGTGTCGTCATCGCGCGCGCCGATGGCCACGCCTTTGAGCAAGGCGTCCAGACTCGTGCCGGGTTTGCGCTCCAGCGGACGGCTTTCGGTCTTGCAGGATTTTTCCACGCCCACAGCATCGATCAGCACGAAGCGTTCCTTCGCGCCGCTGGCCGAGTTGCTGACCTTCTTAAGCGATTCGGCACCCAGGCTGCGCACGCCGCGGCCTTTCATCTGTTCGTAGTAGCCGCGACTGCGCACGTCGCGCATGAACAGCAGCACTTCCAGCGGCTTGACGTCGGTGCCGGTGGCGATCATGTCCACGGTGACAGCAATGCGCGGATGGAACTCGTTGCGAAAATCCGCCAGCACGCCGTCCGCGTCGCTTTCCGTGTACGTCACCTTGCGGCAGAAATCGTTGCCTTCGCCATACACTTCGCGCACGGCGCGGACGATGTCGTCGGCGTGACTGTCGGTCTTGGCGAAGATCAATGTCTTCGGTGTTTCCTTGCGGTTCGGGAAAATCTTTCTCTCGACCGCCGCCTTCATCGCTTCGATGACTTGGCGAATCTGGTTCGGGTTGACGACGGATTTGTCGAGATCGGTCCTGCCGTAGTCGATGTCGTCCTCGGTCTGTGCCCAGCGTTTGGCGCGGGTGATGCGGTCGCGGTGATCCACCCACTGCTTCGCCTCGATCGTTGCGCCAGCGCGGGTGATTTCGGTTTCGATTTCATAGACGTCGTAGCCCACGTTAACGCCGTCGACCACGGACTGTTCATAGTTGTATTCGGCCACCACATTCTGGTTGAAGAAGCCGAAAGTGCGCTTGTCCGGCGTGGCAGTGAGGCCGATCAGGAAGGCGTCGAAGTAGTCCAGCACCTGCTTCCACAGGTTGTAGATGCTGCGGTGGCACTCGTCGATGACGATGAAGTCGAACTCTTCCACCGGCACGCTTGGGTTGTATTGCACCAGCCGTTCCTGCTTGATCGTCGGAGCGGCTTCGGCGGGCGAGATGTCTTCGCTGCCCTCGCCTAGCTCGGTGCCCGACAGGATCGAATACATGCGCTGGATCGTGCTAATGCAGACCTGCGCATGCGGGTCGATACGCGAGGATGAGAGCCGCTGCACGTTATAGAGTTCGGTGAACTTACGCGCGTCGTCGGGCGGCGTGTAGGCCATGAACTCCTGATGCGCCTGTTTGCCGAGATTGCGCGTATCGACCAGAAACAGGATGCGTTTGGCGCCAGCGAACTTCAATAAACGATACACGGCGGTGATGGCGGTGAAAGTCTTGCCCGCGCCGGTGGCCATGTGGATTAGCGCGCGCGGCTTATTCTTCGCCAGCGACTCTTCCAAACCGTTGACC
Organism: Rudaea sp. 3F27F6; assembly: GCF_005503555.1. GTDB lineage: Bacteria > Pseudomonadota > Gammaproteobacteria > Xanthomonadales > Rhodanobacteraceae > Rudaea. The sequence continues at coordinate 238,252 of NZ_SCNG01000003.1, read as the reverse complement.
GCGTTGATCTGGCATTCACGCAGGCGGCGCGTGGGCAGCGGCGGCATCTGCTGCAGGCGCGCTCGCAACGTGTCCGCCTGTGCGGCCCATTCCGCCAGGGTTTCCGGGCGCAGGAATTGGAACAGTTCGCGGGCGCGCGGTGCGGGATCGGCGCCGTCGGTGAACCAGAGAATCTGGCCCGTAGCCTCGTACAAGAAACGCAGCGGTGCATTGCCTTTGCGCCATTTCAGCGTGGCGTTAGCGTAGCGCTCGGTCTGCGGTTCATGGACGCTGAGGTTGTGGCCTTCTTCGTCGCGCTTGGCTTCGATCACGCCCAGCGGGCTGCGATCGACGATCAGCACGTAGTCCGCTTGCCCTGTATCGGTCGGGTATTCGCGTGCAGCAATACCTCGACCCGCGCCAAGGTTCAGCGACTTCATGTCCTGCACCAGCCAGCCCGAAGCTTCGAGCTTCTGGTCAATCAGCAAACGAGCTTTTTGCTCCGGTGTCATCGCTTCCCCGCGCGTCATCATCGGCGGGCGGGGATACTAGCAAACCCGCGACTCGCTTACTTCTTGAGGCGCGCCGCGATCGCCTTGCCGAGATCGGCCGGCGACTTGACCGTGGTGACGCCGGCCTTCTCGAGCGCGGCGAACTTGGCCGCGGCCGTGCCCTTGCCGCCCGAGATGATCGCGCCGGCGTGGCCCATGCGCTTGCCTGCCGGGGCCGAGGCGCCCGCGATGAAGGCAACGACCGGCTTGGTCACGTATTCGGCGATGAACTCGGCCGCTTCTTCTTCGGCGCTGCCGCCGATTTCGCCGACCATGATGATGCCTTCGGTCTGCGGATCGTCCTGGAACAGCTTCAGGCAGTCGATAAAGTTCAGGCCGTTGATCGGATCGCCGCCGATGCCGATGCAGGTCGACTGGCCGAGGCCTTCGTTCGTTGTCTGGAACACGGCTTCGTAAGTGAGCGTGCCCGAGCGCGAAACGATGCCGACCTTGCCCGGCTTGTGGATGTGGCCCGGCATGATGCCGATCTTGCACTCGCCCGGGGTGATGATGCCGGGGCAGTTCGGCCCGATCAGCACCGTTTCGGGGTAGTCCTTGAGACGGTTCTTCACGCGCAGCATGTCGAGCACCGGAATGCCCTCGGTGATCGCGACGATCACGCGAATGCCGGCATCGGCCGCTTCAAGGATCGCGTCGGCCGCGAACGGCGGCGGCACGAAGATCATCGAGGCGTCGGCGCCGGTCTCGTCGACCGCGTCCTGCACCGTGTTGAACACCGGCAGGCCGATGTGCTGGGTGCCGCCCTTGCCCGGCGTAACACCGCCGACGATCTTGGTGCCGTAGTCGAGCGACTGCTCGGAGTGGAACGTGCCCTGCTGGCCGGTGAAGCCCTGGGTGATGACCTTGGTGTTCTTATTGACCAAAACGCTCATTTGTATACTTCCTCGCTCAAGCGGCCTTGACCGCTGCGACCGCCTTCTGGGCGGCATCGTTCAAATCGAGAGCCGGCGTAATTTTCAGGCCGGAATTGGCGAGCAGCTTGCGCCCTTCTTCGACGTTGGTGCCTTCGAGGCGCGCGACGACCGGAATCGTCAGCCCCACTTCTTTGACCGCGCCGATGATGCCTTCGGCGATCAGGTCGCAGCGCACGATGCCGCCGAAGATGTTGACCAGAATGCACTTGACCTTGTCGGACGACAGAATCAGCTTGAACGCCTCGGTCACGCGCTCCTTGGTCGCGCCGCCGCCGACGTCGAGGAAGTTCGCCGGCTCGGCGCCGTTGAGCTTGATCACGTCCATCGTCGCCATGGCGAGGCCGGCACCGTTGACCATGCAGCCGATGTTGCCGTCCATGGTCACGTAGTTGAGGTTGTGCTTGACCGCGACCGCCTCGGCCTGGTCTTCCTGCGACTCGTCGCGCATCGCGGCGAGGTCGGCGTGGCGGAATTCGGCGTTGTCGTCGGAGTTGACCTTGCCGTCGAGCGCAACGAGATCGCCGGACTTGTTGATCGCGAGCGGATTGAGTTCGACGAGGGAAAGGTCTTTCTCGTTGAACAGCTTGTACAGGCCGAGCATGATCTTGGTCAGCTGGCCGGCCTGCTTGGCGTTGAGGCCCATGGCGAAGCCGAGCTGGCGGCACTTGTACGGCTGCAGGCCTTCGACGAAGTTCACTTCGAGGGTGTGGATGTCCTCGGGGTTCTCGCGCGCGACCTGCTCGATGTCGACGCCGCCGCGTGCCGAGGCGATGAACGCCACCGACTTGGTGGCGCGATCGACGAGCACCGACAGGTACAGTTCCTTGGCGATATCACTCGCCTCGGTGATCAGGACGACGTTGACCGGCAGCGCGCGGCCGCCCGACTGGTACGTCTCCATCTTGGTGCCGAGCATCTTGGCCGAAGCGGCCTTGACGTCGTCGAACGTCTTCACCAGCTTGACGCCGCCGGCCTTGCCGCGGCCGCCCGCGTGAATCTGCGCCTTGACCACCCATTCGTCGCCGCCGAGCGCGCGGGCGGCCTCGACGGCCTCCTCCGGCGTCGCCGCGATCTTGCCGGGCGGCACGGGAATGCCGTAGTCGGCGAACAATTGCTTGGCCTGATACTCGTGAAAATTCATGCGACCACCTTGGGAGGGAGTGTTGCAGGGGACGGCGCGGGCGCCGGTAGGGTCGCGTATTGTGATGAATCGCCGGGTCAAAAAAAAGGCCGTTGCCCGGAACCCCTGCCGTTCCACCCGCGGAAAGCCGCCGCCTGGCCGTTTCGATCTTCCCTCGGCGTGCCGACCCCTTATACTTCGCGCGGGGCCAAACAGACGAGGAAAACCACAGTCGTGGCCGTTGCCGCTGTCCAAACCAAAATCGCCGTGCGCACCGCGGGCGACGCCGATACGGTCGCGCGCGAGTTCTATTTCTTCAACCTGTTCCGCGTGCTCGAAGCGACGATCATTGTCGCCTTGATGTTCAGCCCCTATGCGGTCGAGTGGGTCAAGGTCCTGCATCCGATGCTCGGCCGCGGAACCGCGTTGTTTTATCTGGTGTTTGCCTCGCTGATCGCGGCCTTCGCCACGCGCGAAGTGCGCTATCACCGCTTGTGGATCGACCTCTCGCTCGTCGTCGACATCCTCGTCTGCGCGCTGGCGATGTTCTCGATCCAGCGCCAGTACATCAGCCTGGCCCTGCTCCTGCTCGTCAACATCGGCGGCGCGGCGACCCTGCTGCCGCGGCGTATTTCGTTCTTCTACGCCGCACTGGCCACCTTCGGCGTGTTCGCGCAGAACATCATCGGCAATCTGGTCAACCAGGACGGCCGCGAGATCCTCGAAGCCGGCATCTGCGGCCTGGCCTATTTCTCGATGACCGGCCTGGGCATCTTCCTCGGCCGGCGCATGCGCGATTCGGAAGCGCTCGCCAGCCGTCGCGGCAGCGACTTGCGCAACCTCGCGCAGATCAACGAACTGATCATTCGCCGCATGAAGACCGGCGTGCTCGTCGTCGACGGCGGCAACACCGTGCACCGCTGGAACGAGGCCGCCGCCGCGCTGATCGGCAACCCGACCGACGGACGCAACGACTTAGGCCGCATCGCGCCCGAACTGTCGCGCCGCCTCTATCACTGGCGCACTTCGCGCAAGATCGATAATACGGCGATCTCGCTCGCCGAAGGCGCGCCCGAGGTGATCCCGCGCTTCACCCGCATGGCCGCGAACGACGACGAGAACGTGCTGATCTTTCTCGACGACACCTCGCTGGTCTCGCGCCGCGCCGAGCAGCTCACCCTCGCCTCGATGGGCCGCCTCGCCGGTTCGATCGCGCACGAAATCCGCAATCCGCTCGCCGCGATCAGCTATTCCGCTCAGTTGCTCGCCGAGTCGGAATCGCTCGACGAATCCGACCGGCGCATGATCGAGATCATCCGCAACCACGCCGGGCGCGTGAACGAGATCGTCGAGAACATCCTGCATCTGGCCCGGCGCGAACGCTCGATGCCCGAAAGCATCGACCTCGTCGGCTGGGCCGAGCGCTTCATCGTCGACTTCAAGGCAACCATCGACATCGGCGCGAACGGCCTCATCTGCAAACCGCAGAAGGCCAGGGTGGAAACCCTGGTCGATCCGAAGCAACTGCACCAGGTCGTCTGGAATCTCGTGCAGAATGCGCTGCGCTACGGCCATGCGCCCGGCGAACCGGCGCGCATCACCCTGATCGTGCGCCAGTCGGGCGACCGCGCCCTGCCGATGCTCGACGTCGTCGACCGCGGCCCGGGCATCCCGGCCAAGGTGGCCGCGCAGATCTTCGAGCCGTTCTTCACCACGCACGAACTCGGCACCGGCCTCGGCCTCTATCTCGCGCGCGAGATGTGCATAGCCAACCTCGCCTCGCTCGAATATCTGCCGATCGCGGGCGGCGGCAGCTGCTTTCGCATCACCTTCGCGCCGCCGCCGACGCCGACGCTCGCTTGAACACAGCGGCCCGACTCGTGCGACACTTCTTCCGACTTCCGCGAACACGATCCGCCCGATGAGCCAACCTGCCGCCCTCATAGTCGACGACGAACGCGACATCCGCGAACTGCTCGCGATCACTCTCGGTCGCATGGGCCTGCGCGTGGACACGGCGGCCGATGTCTCCCAGGCGAAAGCGCGGCTCGCCGAGGCACGCTATACCTTGTGCTTCACCGACATGATGCTGCCCGACGGCTCGGGCCTGCAGATCGTCGAGTGGATCGCGGCGAAGTATCCGCAGACGCCGGTGGCGATGATCACCGCACACGGCAATGTCGACGCGGCGGTCACGGCGCTCAAGGCCGGTGCATTCGATTTCGTCTCCAAGCCGGTCGACATCGCGATCCTGCGCCGCCTGGTCCAGGCCGCGCTTAAGCTCGCCGAGGAAAAGAGCGCCGACGCGCCGAAATCCGACGCCTCGCGCCTGCTCGGCGACTCGCCCGCGATGACCCAGTTGCGCGCGACGATCGGCAAGCTCGCGCGCAGCCAGGCGCCGGTCTATATCTCGGGCGAATCGGGCGTCGGCAAGGAACTCGTCGCGCGCCTGATCCACGAGCAGGGCCCGCGTGCCGCGGCCGCGTTCGTGCCGGTCAACTGCGGTGCGATTCCGGCCGAACTGATGGAAAGCGAATTCTTCGGCCACATGCGCGGCAGCTTTACCGGCGCGCAGGCCGACAAGATCGGCCTGTTCCAGGCCGCGGCCGGCGGCACGCTGTTCCTCGACGAGGTCGCCGACTTGCCCGTGCACATGCAGGTCAAGCTGCTGCGCGTGATCCAGGAAAAAGCCGTGCGCCCGATCGGCGGCCGCGCCGAACTGCCGGTCGACGTGCGCATCCTCTGCGCCACGCACAAGAATCTGGCCAGCCTCGTCGAAGCCGGCCAGTTCCGCCAGGATCTCTACTACCGCATCAATGTGATCGAGCTGCGCGTGCCGCCGCTGCGCGAGCGCCGCGAGGACGTGCCCAAACTCGCCGGCCGCATCCTCGACCGGCTCGCGAAAAACTCGGGCGCCGCGTCGGCGCGGCTCAGCCCCGAAGCGCTCGACGCCCTGCTCAGGTACTCGTTCCCCGGCAACGTACGCGAACTCGAAAACGTGCTCGAACGCGCCGTCGCCCTGTGCGAGAACAATATGATCGTCGCCGACGACCTACAGCTCGCGACGCGGGCGCGCGCGCCCGCGTCTATCTCCGCGCCGCCGTCTGCCGCCCCTGAAGAGGACGACGACGGCCTCGACGACGACGCCGCCGAAGTCGGCCTTGGCAGCTACATCTCCAACCTCGAACGCGAAGCGATCATGAAGGCGCTGCAAGAGACGCGCTACAACAAGACCGCTGCGGCGAAGAAACTCGGCATCACCTTCCGCGCGATGCGCTACAAGCTGAAGAAGCTCGGGATCGACTGAAGCGCGGCCTCGGCAGTAACTCGCACGTTGCGCCAGCCGCGCACGTGCGGAACTTCAGATTACTGCCGCTTTCAGCGCGCCCGTCTCCTGACGCAAAAAGTGATTCAGCCATTCGACGACGGCGTCGAGGCTCTCCCGCTCGTCGACGAGAATTTCGGGCAATTTCGCCGCCTCGGACATCGGCGCCGTGCATGCCTGCGGAAACTTCTGCCGATACCGCTCGGCATAGTGCCGATATTCGGCCTTGAACGTGCCGCGGGACTGATGAAGAAGGACGATGTCCCGGCAGATGGCCGTCCGCGCGCCGGCCGACCAGGCGCGATAGCTGAAATCGAGATCGTAGAAATGAAAGCCGTCGAACGTCGCTTCGTCGAAAGCGACTCGCTCGAGCAGGCTGCGACGCATGGCAAGAAAAACGCCGTCGAGCAGTTGCGCGCCCTCCACTATCGGCCCCGATGTTCCGCAAAAGGACAAAGCCACGCCGCGGCCGTGCGGCGCTTGTGGATAGGCCACGGAGACGAAGATGTTCGGCGCGCCCGACCAACTCCAGGCCGGCCCTGAGGCAAGCGTCGAACCGGCGACTCCTATCAGATCGTATGTGCCGAGATGGCCGCGCAGCTTGGCGGCGAAATCCGTACCGAGAATTTCGATATCGTCATGGCAAAGCACGAGTAGATCGCCACTCGCCCGCGCGATACCGCGGTTGTAACCCTCGCACAGCGAGCGTGCGTCGGCGATGTGTACCAGCTCCCAGTCTTCGCCGGCGAGCTGCCGATCCAGACTCGCGCGCAAACGCTGCAGCTTGGCGGGATCGATACTGCAGACGACGACGGAAATCTTCCCCGACGCGCGGTCCCGACCAACACGCGACGGCAATGGCGCACGGGCTCCGGATAGCGCAAGACGATGCGCGCACTCACCAGCGCTGCCGAGCGCCTCCAACTGCTGCGGATCGGCGCGCGCTGCGACGAGCATCGCGCAAGCGGCCTTCTCCCACGCGCCAAGTTCGCCGAGAGCATAGCCGAGAGCGTACCAAGTCCTCCCTTCCTGGCCGGGCCAGGCAACCGCGCGCGCGAACTGCTTTGCGGCATCTTCAAACCGGCCGAGCACGCCATAGACATGGCCCAGGTCGAAAGCAATTGCCGAAGAATCGGGCTGCGCCCGTGCGGCCTGCTCCAATATGCGGCACGCCGCGGGAGCATCGCCGCGGCGCAGTGATTCACGCGCCGCGCGCAGGAGAGGATCGAGACTTTGTTGCATTCGGATCGACACTTCAAGCAATTCAAGGGATGCGGAATTGCGCGAAGCATTTTGGCCGGCTCAGGCTGAATGATTCGTCAAGCCGCGGAGCCGTTCGCGCACGCAGTTTTGATTTTCGTCCATGCCGCTGCCTGGGCCGATGCCGGCAGCATTTCGGCGCAGCGCCGCAGACCGTTCGAGTCGAAACGCGCGGCGCATACTCTGTTGCCGACGGCGGCCCAGGTCAGCACAATGCCGGTTTCCACGCGACCACGATCTAGATGAATGCGAATTCCGCGCAACTGGCAATTGAGCAGTTGCAGCAAGGCATCGCCAAGCAACGTGCAGGGCAGATTTCCGCCGCACTGAGTCACTACCAGCGTGCGGCCAAGCTCGATCCGTCCAACGCGCAGGTCTGGCATCTGCTCGGCGTCTGCGCCCTGCAATCCGGCAACCTGGCGCTCGCCGCGAAGCACTTCCGCACCTGTCTAAAACTGAATCCGGAGTCCGCCGAAACCTACAACAATCTCGGCGTCGCACTGCGCCGCATGGGCAGGCACGGCGAAGCCGTCGACGCATTCCGTTCGGCGCTGGCGATACGCCGCGACTACGCCAGCGCTGCCTACAACCTCGGCCTCAGTTTCGAGGCGATGAACGTGCCCGGCGAAGCCGAGAACGCGTACCGGCACGCACTGCAATCGAACGCAAACGACTTCAACAGTGTCAACGCGCTCGGCAATCTGCTGTTTCGCACTCAGCGAACGGCCGAAGCCGTGCCGTTGCTCAAGCTGGCTCGCCGGCTACAACCCGACAACGGCCACGCCAACGGCGTGCTCGCCCAAGCACTGCTTCAGCTCGACCTCTCGAACGAGGCACTCGAGTACGCACAGGCCGCCGCAACGATCGAACCCGACACCGGGAAATGGTGGGCCGCGCTCGGCCTGATCCGACGCCTGCGCCACGAAATGGAGCCGGCGATTGCCGCGCTGCGTCGGGCAATCGAACTCGATCCCGCCGATGAGCTGTCGAAATGCGAACTCGGCTTCGCTCTCGGCGAAGCCGGCGAGGTCGAAGAAGCGCGTGCGATCCTGCTCGCCGCCATGTCGAACGAGGACAACGCGGAGCGCCTGCGCTGGGCCGCGCGATTGTTGTTGCCGTCGGTCTACGCGAGCGAAGCCGAGGTCGACGCCGAACGCCTGCGCCTCAACCAAGGGCTCGAAGAGATCGAAGCGAAATTGGCGCTCGACACGCCGCATCAGCTTCAACGCACCTATCATGCCGTGCAAGGCGCAGCGATATTTCAGCTCGCCTACCAAGCCCGCGACAACACGGCTCTGCAATACCGCTTCGGCGCGCTGATCGATCGGGCCATGCGTGCCATCTCTCCAGGCATGCAAGCCTGCGACTGGCAAGCGCGAATGCACGGCGGTCGAATCCGCGTCGGCATCGTCAGCAATCACTTGATGCATCACACCGTATCGCGCTACTTCCGGCGTCTGCTGCTCGCGCTCGACCCGGAGCGTTTCGAGGTACATGTCTGGTACGGCGGCGAAACTCGCGATTTCAGCACCGAGCAAATCGCCGCTCGCGCCGCGAGTTTCACACAGACGATGGAAGACCCGCTCGACATCGCGGCGCGCATCCGTTCGACGCAGCTCGACGCGCTGATCTATCCCGAAATCGGCATGGATCCGCGCCATGCCCTGCTCGGCAGTCTGCGCCTCGCGCCGGTCCAGGCCATGCTCTACGGACACCCGGTCACCACCGGGCTCGCGAACATGGATTATTTTCTCAGCGCCGACGCGCTCGAGCCGGCGAATGCGCAGGAACACTATCGCGAAAAGCTGATCCGGCTGCCCGGACTAGGCACGTTACCCGAGCGGCCACCGCCGCCCGATGACGGCGCCTGGCTCGACGCCCATGCCGGCGGCGCACCGATTACGCTTTGTCTGCAGAATCACCTCAAGCTCACGCCGTCTTTCGACGATGTGCTCGCGCGCGTCGCGCTGGAAAGCGGTGCACGCATCGGCTTCTTCATACGCAACACCGGTGTCGCCCAGCGGTTTCGCCGGCGCATCGAGGCGGCATTCGCGGCGCGCGGCCTCGATCCCTCGCAGGCGTTGGCCTTTCTGCCGTCGAAGAGGCACGAAGATTATCTCGGCGCCATCGCGCGTGCGACGCTGATTCTCGACACGCCGGGCTTTTCCGGCGGCGCGACGAGCCTCGACGCGTTCAGCGCCGGCGCACCCGTGCTGACCTGGAACGGCACGATGGCGCGCGGCCGGCAGACGCAGGGCATGCTTGCGATGATGGGCGTGGACGGGCTTGTCGCTGCGGACGAGCAGGACTACGTAGACAAGGCCGTCGCGCTGATCGGCGACGCGCCGCGCCGCGAAGCGCTGCGTGCGCAGATCCTTGAACACAGCGCCGTGCTGTTCGAAGACAACGGCGTGACCGCCGCGTTCGCCGATTTCCTCGATACGGCAACGCGGCAGGCTGGCGTATAGCGGGAACCGCAGACTCGGACACGGATCAACACGGAAGGACACGAAAGAGAGCGGCCGGGCAATTTCATCTCTTAGCGACTGCGGCCTGAGATGACGCAATGCTCGCGAACGGTCTTCTTTTCCGCAGTCCGCTTTATCCGTGTCCTTCCGCGCTAATCCGCGTCGAAACCTCTCCGCCTCTCAGCGCGGAAGATCCCAAGCCTCGCTCAAATCGCCCATCGGCACCGCGCCTGCGGCCTTGAGCGCCGCGTCGCGCTGCTCGATGCCCGGCAGTGGCGCGAGGCGGTAGCGGCGGTTGATCAGGCGCTGGATCGAGCCGGTGTCGTATTGCGTATGGTCGACGTGATTGCGCTTGGCGTACGGCGAAATCAGGATCGCCGGAATGCGCGTGCCGGGCCCCCAGCGGTCGCCTTTCGGCGGCGCGACGTGATCCCACCAGCCGCCGTTCTCGTCGTAGGTGACGATGACGACCATGTTCTTCCATTGCGGGCTTTTTTCCAGGTGCGCGATCACTTCGGCAATGTGCTCGTCACCGGCGCTGACGGTCGCATAACCCGCGTGCTGGTTGAGGTTGCCCTGCGGTTTGTAGAACGTCACCTGCGGCAATTTGCCGGCGTCGATGTCGGCGATGAACTTCGCGCCGTCCATACCGCCGTCGCGCAGATGCTCGGCGCGCGCAGGCTTGTCGGGCGCGTAGTTCGCGTAGTAGTTGAACGGCTGGTGGTGATACTGGAATGCGATGCGCGAGAGTTCCTTGCCCTCGTCGAGCGCAACCTGCCAAGCGCCCGAGTACCAGGCCCAGCTCACGTTGGCCGCACTGAGGCGGTCGCCGATCGTCTCTGCAACCTGCGGGCTCAGCGTATTGCGCTTGTCGGCATCGGCATAACGCGCATCGCCGCCCTTGGCCGCGGTGTTGCCCGAAGGCTGGTACGGCGGCTGCATCGTATTGACCGCGTAGTAGTCCGGCGTGAGGTTGCCGTAGCGCACGAATTTCGGCGGCCCGTCGAGCGCCGACGCGGGATTCTTCGGATCGAGCTTTAAGCTGACGCCGTCGTCGTTGACCACGGAGACGTTGCTCGCATAGGTCTTCGGATCGGCCTTGGTCTTGAAGTCGAACGGCGCGCAGGCGCAGACCAGGTACTGGTGGTTGAGAAACGACGAGCCGAACGCGCCCTGGAACCAGTTGTCGGCGAGCGTGTACTTCTGCGCGATTTTCCACAGCGCCATCTTCGCGCCGTCGAAATGGCCCATGACCTCGCCACCCGCATCGCTGTACGCGGCGAACAGATCGTTCTTGCCGCCATTGATCTGCATCTGGTTGTTGTAGAAGGCATGGATCAGATCGTGCAGCTTGTAGTCGAGGCCGACGCCGTAGCCGTTGGGATCGTCGAGCGCGTACGGCCGGTTCGGGTGGCCGCGCGTCGCTTCGGTGGTGATCTGCTTCGGATCGGACGGATCGGTCAGGCCCTTCCCAGGCACGGGCGGCAGGCTCTTGAGCACGCTGCCGTCGCGGTCGCGCTGCAGGTACTGCTCGGGTTTCAGATTCTGCAGACCGTTCGCACCCGGAAAGTTGCCATAGAGATGATCGAAGGCGCGGTTCTCGGCGAAGATCACGACGATGTTTTGGATCGCGTCGAGTTTGGGCTTGGTCTCCGCGGCGCCCTGCTTCGGCGTATTCGACGTCGATGTATGCGGCGTGGTCTGGCACGCGGCAAGCAGGGTGACGGCGGCGGCAAGAGCGATCGGTCTCAAACTCGGCATGTGCATTCCCACTCGAAACAAGGTGTTGAGGCAAAATGGTCGCATGCGCCGCCTCAATTGTGTACTTTTTGTGACAGTCGCCAGCACCTGCGCCGCGCTGTTCGCCGCCGAAACCGATTCCATATCGTCCTATGCGCAGGCGCGTGAGCGTACCGCGCTGCTGCGCGAAGCCGGCCGCGCGATTTTTTCCGACCCGGCATTCTCGGCATCGGGCAAGCAATCCTGCGCAAGTTGCCACGATCCGGCCCGTCGCTACAACCCGCCGAATGTGCGCGACGTGCAGATCGGTGGCCCAGGCCTGCGCGAACAGGGCTTGCGCGCGCCGCCGACGCTGACTTACCTCAACCGCGTGCCGCCGTACGACAATCACTACTACGACTCCGAGGAAGAAGCCGACGGCTCGGTCGACAACGGCCCGACCGGCGGCCTGACCTGGGACGGCCGCGTCGACACCGGCGCGCAGCAGGCGGCGATTCCGCTGACGGCGAAATTCGAGATGGCGAACACGCGCGTCGGCGTCGCCGCGGCTGTGCGCAAGGCGCCGTATGCGGCGACGCTGCGACGCGCGCTCGGCGACGATGCGCTGGCCGACGACGAACGCGCTTTCGCGGCGGTCGTGCGCGCGTTAGGCGCGTTCGAGGAGGACTATGCCGAGTTCAGCCCGTACACGAGCAAGTACGACGCTTTTCTGACCGGGCGCGCCCAGCTCAGCGCGCAGGAGCGCCGCGGCCTCGACTTGTTCGATGACGAAAAGAAAGGCAATTGCGCGCAATGCCATCTGTCCAAACGCGGCCTCGACGGCACGCCGCCCGCGTTTTCCGACTACGGCCTGATCGCGCTCGCCGTGCCGCGCAACGCGGCGATCGCGCGCAACCGCGACGCGCGCTTCTTCGATCTCGGCGCCTGCGGCCCCGAGCGTACGGACAAGGCCGGCCAAGCCGAATATTGCGGACTGTTCCGCACGCCGACGCTGCGCAACGTCGCGCTCAGAAATAGCTTTTTCCACAATGGGAAATTCCACGACCTGCGCGACGTCGTCGATTTCTACGTCACGCGCGACATCACGCCCGAGCGCTGGTACGCAAAGGACGCCGTCGGCAAGACCATCGTCTACGACGATCTACCGGCGCCATACCACGCCAACATCAACCGCGATCCGCCGTTCGCCGGCCAGCATGCGAGGGCGAAACCTGCGTTGACCGCGACCGAGATCGATGATGTCGTCGCCTTTATGCGCACACTGAGCGACGGCTACCTCAAGGACAATCCGTATCGCGAGGAGCGGCGACGCGAGGCGAAACCGCCGCGTTGATTTGGCGCACGCGCCGGCCTTATCGCGCCGTGCGTGCGTTGCTTCGACGACCCGCGAACGCGATCCGACCTTCTTCGTTACGGCGCTCCGACGACGATGTCCTGCAGCGTGGCCGACACCGCCGGCAACGCCGCTTCGGCCTCGGCCGACGCAATCGGCGCGGCACCCGATAGACGGAATTCGACCGGCACGCGCACGTCGCTCGCGACCGCGCTGCCGTTCGCCAAAGCCGGATTGAACTGCCACGCCTGCACCGCTTCGAGCGCGGCCTCGCCGAGTTCGCTGGCCTCGACCGGCGCGACCACCTGCTCGACGCGCGCGGTGACAAGACGGCCGTCGGCCGCGAGCTGGCAACGCACGAACACCTTGCCGGCGATCTTCTCGCTCAATGCGTGCGCGGGGTAGACCGGCGCGGAAATGCGCCGATAGCTCGCCGCCTGCGCGCGCGACGGATTCGGCGCAGCCATCGGCAGAAAGCCGTTCGAGCCGGCGAGGCGGAACTTCACCGGCGTCGTGATCGTGCCGGCGACCGGACTGCCGTTGCGCAGCGCCGGCTTGTAGCGCCATTGCAGTGCGGCAGCGGCAGCGGCGCCGCCGAGATCGGCGGCGTAGGCCGGCTCGACCTCGACCGCTTCGGCCGACGTCGGCACGCCGCGCGCATCGACCGCAACGCTGACCTGCGCCTCGCCCTGCACGCCCGCGCGCGCGGCCTCGGCCGGATAGCGCGGCGGTTGAAGCATGCGTGAGCGCGGGATTTCCGCCGGTGCAGCGTCCGTCGCGACGACGGGTTCGGCATGCGTATCGGTAGCGACACGGTGTACGACCAGGGTCAGCATAAAGGCTTTGCTGCGCGTCGCCGGATTCTTGCCGTCGACCTGACCCGGGTTCTGCTCAACCGTCGCCGAATGGCCGTCGCGCACGATCGCGTAAGGATGGCTGATGAGATTGCCGTTGTACTTCAAATCCGAGGTCAGTTCGATCGTGCCGTCGGCGAGCGGTTTGAAGCGGCCGTCGAGCTGCCAGCGCTCGTCGCCACGCGCTGCGACCAGGGTAAAGGTCTCGCCAGCGCCGCTGCGCAGGCGCGCCGCCGCGCCGAACGGATCGCCCGACTTCGCCTCGACCTGACGCGCATAGAACTGGCTCTGCCAGCGCGCCGCTGCCGCCGCGTCATCGGCGCGGCCATCGACGACCTGGCCGTCGACGACGATCTTCGCCTCCGCCTCGAACAACGGCGCGGCCTCGCTTTCGGCCGTGACGACCGATGATGCGGGCGGCGCGTCCACAGCCGCTGCCGTCTGCAGCGCAGATGCGCCGATCAATCCGAATGCCGCGGCGGCAAGCCCTGCCGCGCATCGCCGTTTCATGCTCAATTCGTAGCGGATTGCCGCCATACCGATGTCCCCTGAGAAGTGCGGCGGCGATCTGCCGTCGCGATCAAAACCGTGACGACTTTAGCATTTCGATCGCCGAATGAGGACGGCGTAGATCGGCGCGCGCAGAAAAAACCGCAGCCCGATCTCGGCTGCCTTCATGTCTATCGCTTCTGCCGCAGAACGGGAGGCCGGCGAAAGCTTGAACGACGGAGAGCGCGGAGAAAACGATGAGCGTCGACTCTCTTTCCGTACTCTCGGTGTTCTCCGTGGTTGCCGCCTTTCGATCTTGCGTTGCAAGCAGATCGAACAAGCTCACCCAAGCCGCATCGTGCGCGGCTCACGCCAATGCGCGTGTTCAGTTCGCCGCGCCGGGCGCCACGACTTCGATAAGCTGCAACGTGCGCTTTGCCGGCAACGACGAGATGGCCAGCGCCGGCTTGACCGGCGCCGCCTGATTCTGGGCAAGACGGAATCGAAACGGCACGCGCACTGTGCTCGCGCTCGTGCGGCCATCCACCGTCTGCGGATTGAATTGCCAGGTCTTGATCGCTTCGATTGCGGCCTCACCGAGTTCCGCTGCCGCGGGCGGATCGATCGCCTCGACCTGCGCCGTCGTCGCTCTTCCGTCGGCGCCGACTTCGACCGACACGTACACCGTGCCTTCGACGCCGTTCGCGAGCGCATGCGCCGGATAGACCGGTGGCGACAGGCGGCGATAACTGGCGCCGAGCGGCCGCGCGGGATCGGGCTCGTTGATTTTGCCGCCGGAAAGCGTGAAATCGACCGGCACCGTCAGTGCGCCGCCAACTGCATGGCCGTTCTGCCGACCGGGTTTGTAGCGCCACTGCAACGCGGCGGCAACTGCGGCGCCACCGAGCTCAACCGCGGACGGCGGCTCAATGCCGAACACGTCGGCAAGTGTCGGCATGCCTTGCTCGTCGATCAGCACATTGACCAGCACCTTGCCTTGCACGCCTGCGCGCACGGCTTCGGGCGGATAGCGCGGCGGGTGCATGCGCCGCGTCTGCATATCGGCCGATGGCGGCGCATTGGCTGCGGGCGCCGCTTCGGCGGCCTCCGGCTTACGCTCCGTCAGATGCGCGCGCTGTTCCGCACTCAACGTCGACGCGTCGACGTGTTTGACGATCAGGTCGAGTCGGACGCCGGATGCGCCGGCACCACGTTCAGTAGCGTTCGAAGCGATCTCGACGCGCGCGCCGTCGCGCGCCGGCACGCGTACTTCGCGCACGAAGGCGCCGTTGTGCAGGAAGCGCGCATTGATTTCGTAGGCACCGTTCGCCTGCGGTAGCGAGGAGAGTTCCATGCGCCAGCTCTCGTCGCCGCGCTTCGCCTCGATCGTGAAGTTCTCGCCGGCACGGTTGAGCGGATGCACATCGTTGTCGTCGCGCGCGAGCGCATGCGTGGAAAATCCGCCGATCCAAGGCGACGGCGAACCGTCGAGCGGCTTCGCTCCCGCGATCATACCGCCCGTACCCATGACCGAGAGGCCGTCGATGCTCAGGGCAAAATCGGTTTGCACGATCGATGCGGGCCGCGCATCGGCAGCCGCCGGGGGATTCGCTGCATCGGGTGGTTGGGCCCAGGCTGTTTGTGCCGTGGCGATCAATACAAAAGCGAATAGGCGCAGGGTGGTCGCACCGTGGCGCGTGACGCAAGCTGAAAACAACGACATGACGATCCTTCGATTGCCGCGATGCCGCGCATGGTAGCAAAGGTTTCGCGGCGCGGTTCGGCGCGCTGCACGCGCTTTGTACTTTTCAACCGCTGCAGCGGCCTGCACCGCAGCGCGCGTCAGTTGTGTCGCGTCATCGCACCGACGACGGGCTTGCCGTCGCGTAGCTCGAAGCGGAAATCGAAATCGAGACTGAAGGGTTTCTTCTCGATGCTCGCCGGGCGCGAATCAACGATGTTGCCTTCGGCGTCCTTCACCTCTTCCCAGCGCGTGAATGTCAGCGGCGTGTAGAACCAGCCGCGCACCGCATCGCGCACCGCCTCGTCGAACTCGACCGGGCGCGGACTTGCCGGATCGGCCGGCACGATGCGCACTTCCTCGACCGTGCCCTGCGCGCCGAAGATCAGCTTCGCTTTCACCATCACCAGCGGCAGATGCAGCGCAATCATCGACGGCGGATAGACCGGCGGCGGGTTGTCGCCGGGCTGCGGAATCGTGGTCGATTCGTCGTCCTTTTCTTCGTAGTGCGTCGCCTGCGGATCGACGCTGGCCTTGTATGCCACCTTGGTGCGTGGCGGCGCGTGTTCCGGCTTGATCTCGTGCACGCAGCCGGCGAGGACGAACGCGCAGGCCGTCGCCAGCCACGCGCGCCCGCCAAGGCGGCAAGAAGGATTTCGCCGCCGCACCGTCAGCTCTTCGCTCCGGTGATCTGGATCGATTCGAGCGCACGCACCGATTCGGGATAGACCGGCGCCACATAGTCGACGGTCGACGGCGTCTCTCCCTCGATGCGGTACTTCATCGGCACCAGCACCTCGCTCTCGACCGCGCGCCCGTTTTGCATCGGCGGATTGAACTGCCAGCCCTTGATCGCGGCGAGCGCGGAATCCTTGAGCGCCAGCGCGATCGGCGGCGTGGCCTGATCGACATAGGCGTCGCTGACTTTGCCTTCGGCGTCGACGTGCGCACGCACGTACAAGGTGCCGGAGATTTTTGCCGCGATCATCTCTTTCGGATACACGGGCGGCCGCATCTTGCGATAGCTGACGCCAGCGTCGCCGGGCTCCGCGGCGACCGGCGCGAGCGGCTTGCTCGACTCGGTGTCCGACAGTACGAAGTTCACCGGCACCAAGATTTCGCCGGCGACCAGCCGGCCGTTCTCGACGGCTGGATTGAACCGCCATTGCATCGCCGTGGCGACCGCGGCATCGGCGAGAACGCGCGCCGACTGCGGCGGCTCGACGCTCTTCACTTCGGCCGAGGTCGGCGTGCCGTTTTCGTCCACCGCGACCCTGAGCATGACCTTGCCGCTGATGTGGTTGCGCACCGCTTCGGCCGGATACTTCGGCGGATACATGCGGCGATAGCTCAGATTCTCCGTCACCGCACTGTCGGGCCCGACACCGCCGCTCAGCTTGCGTGCGATCGCACCGTCGACCTTCCTCAAGGTGAAGTCGAGCTTGAAGCCTTTCGCGGGACCGTCGTTGATGCCGAACGCAGTCGCCGTACCGTCGTTCACGATCAAGCTCGGCATGCTGACCACGACCTGGTTGTGAAGCACTTTCGCGTTGAACGCGATCGTGCCGTCGGCGCGCGGCTCGGATACGCCGACGATCTGCCAGCTGTCGCCGCCTTTGCTCACGGTCGCATCCCAGGGCTGGCCGGCGCGGTTGAGCACGCTCAAGCCAGATCGGCCGCCGTTCACGACCACACCGTCATTCGTGTTGTTTAACTCGGCGCGCCAATGTCCGCCGTCGGATGGATTCTTGCCCGCGTCGGTCTTGCCGGTATCGAGAACGCGCTCGCCGTCGATCGTGACCACGAAATCGGTTCGCACGAACGTCGCCTGCGCCACCGCCATCGGCTCGGCAGTCGTTGCAGCTTCTGCCGTTGCGGCAGTCTTTTGCGGCTGTGCCGCCCAGCTCGTGTATCCCGCCGTCGATGCCAGCGCCACCAGCACCGCACTTGCGAGTGCGCGCCGCGGCGCGCTCGGTATAGGAAATTTCAACATTGCTATTCGCTCTTTCAATGGATGGCTCGTCGGCCAGTGACAACCAGCCGGAAGTCGCAGCTCCTGCCGCGACTCGCCGACCAGTTGTGCCTTCAACATCGCGTCGGCATACGACCGGCGCGCTTCCGGAAAACGGGACATGACCGCCGCGTCGCAGGCGATTTCCTGGTCGAAGCGAAAGCGCGAGGCGGCGAAATGGAACAACGGGTTGAACCAGTTGAGGCAGCGCAGCAGCGCGGCCAGCGCGTTGATCTGCGCGTCGCCGCGGACAAGGTGGGTGCGCTCGTGCGCAAGCACGAGTTCGCGTTCGCGCGGCGTGTAGCGCGACTCGAAATCGTTCGGCACGACGATGCGCGGGCGCAGTGCGCCGACCAGCGCCGGGCAGCCGGCCGTCGCCTGCGCACGCAGAGCGCCACCGTCGCTTGCGCTGAGCGCGCCGAGGTTCTTCACGTAGCGCCGTTGCTGCTGCACGAAGATCGCCACCAGTGCGAGCGTGCCGGCAATCCACAGTGCGAGCAGGTAAGGCGGCCAGTCGATCGCTGCCTCGGCCATCGCGGCCGGCAATTCGATCGGCGCCGACAGCGGCGGCGCGGATGGCGCGAGCGGCACTGCCGAGGCGAGCGGCCGTACCGGCGCGGGCAGGAAACTCGCGAGCGCGGCGACCGGCACGAGCAGCCAGAGCCGATAGGCGAAGGCAGCGCCGAGCCGGCGCCGGGCCGGCACGCGCAGGGCCAGCACGAGCGCCAGCGCGACACTCGCGGCGATTGCGCCGCGGCCCAGGGCAAAGAGCAGTTCATGCGTCATCGTCGAGCTCCTCGATCAGGCGCTTGAGTTCGGCGAGATCTTTCTTGCCGAGCTTGCCGGCCTCGGAAAAATGCGCCACGAGCGGCGCGACACGGCCGCCGAACAGGCGGTCGATCAGGCTCTTGCTTTCGCTGTGTACATATTCGGTGCGCTTGAGCTTGGCGCTGTACAGATAGCGCTTGCCATCGCGCTCGGCGACGATCGCGTGCTTCTTCAGCAGGCGGTTGAGCAGGGTCTTGATCGTCGGCTCCTGCCAGTCGGTCGTGTCGGCGAGCGCGGCGACGACTTCCTCCGCACTGAGCGGCCCTGCGGCCCGCCACAGCACATCCATCACCACGCTTTCGGCATCGCTGATCGACATCGCAAACTCCAATTACGCTCGTAATTGATATGGAGATTACGCGCGTAAATTGAAAAGTCAAGGACAGGATGTCCTTGTCCCCGCCAGCACAGGGATGTGTGATGAGCGGGGAGCCAGTTTCAGATGCTCGTCTACCGGCAAAGCGGTGAGCGGTGAGCGGTGAGCGGTGAGCGGTGAGCGGTGAGCGGTGAGCGGTGAGCGGTGAAGCGTCGGGTTTTCGTGGTGTTCGCGCAAGGGCGGCAACGCGGGTTTCGCGGTCGCGGCATTCGCGGGAATACGGGACGGCACCGTGCGCAGTTACAATCCGCGACTCGACGAAGAGAACTGCGCATGCCCTACACGCCCATCCTCGCTACGCTCGGCTACGTCCTCTCGCCTGACCGGCAGCGCGTACTGATGATCCATCGCAACGCCCGCGAAGGCGATCATCATCTCGGCAAGTACAACGGCCTCGGCGGCAAGCTCGAAGCGAACGAAGACGTCGTCGCCGGCATGCGCCGCGAGATTATGGAAGAGGCCGGCATTGACTGCCTCGACATGCACCTACGCGGCACTATCAGCTGGCCCGGTTTCGGCAAGCACGGCGAGGACTGGTTCGGCTTTCTCTTCGTCGTCACGCGCTACTCGGGCACGCCGCTCGATCGCAACGCCGAAGGCACGCTCGAATGGGTGGAGGTCGAGCGCATTCTCGATTTGCCGCTGTGGGAAGGCGACAAGCATTTCCTGCCGTTGGTCTTCGACGCTGACCCGCGCGCGTTCCACGGCATCATGCCGTACCGCGACGGGCGCATGCAGAGCTGGGCCTGCAGCCGCGTGTAGCAACCTCGCCGGCTCGCAGCCGAGTCAGCCGTCGGTCGAACGCGAGATTTCCTCCCAGCGATCGATCTCGGCGTTCAGATCAAGCAGCTTCCGGCGTACCAAGTCGAGCGCGTCGCTGCCGAGCAGCAGATGCGCAGGCGGCGAGTCGCTCGCAATCACGTCGAGCATTGCCCGCGCCGCTTTTGCCGGATCTCCGAGCTGCTTTCCGCTCTTTTGCTGGCGCGCTTCGCGGATCGGATCAAACAATCCGTCGTAGTCGGGAATCGAACGCGGCGTTCTGACCATGGAGCGCCCCGCCCAATCCGTGCGGAACGAACCCGGCGCCACAGCGGTAACGGCGATGCCGAGCGGCGCCACTTCTTTGCCGAGCGTTTCCGAAATGCCTTCGAGGGCAAACTTGCTGCCGCAGTAGTAGGCAATGCCCGGCAAGGTGATGTACCCGCCCATCGACGTGATGTTGAGGATATGCCCGCGGCGCCGCTGCCGCATATAAGGCAGCACGGCCTTCATCATGGCGACGGCGCCGAACACATTGACCTCGAATTGCCGCCGCATTTCCGCCAGCGGCGACTCTTCGAGAACGCCTTCGTGACCATAGCCGGCGTTGTTGACCAGCGCGTCCACCGCACCGACGTTCGCCTCGATCTCAGCCACCGCGCCGTCGATCGCATCGAAATCGGTCACGTCGAGAATGCGGCCTACGGCGCTGCCCGCAGCGAGCGTTTCGAACTCGCGCCGGGTCTGCGCGCTGCGCACGGTTCCGACCACGCGATGCCCCATTGCGAGAGCTTCCTGGGCGAGCGCCCTGCCGAACCCGCTGCTGACCCCAGTGATAAGCAAAGTCTTGGTTGCCGCCATCGCGCCACTCCTGAAGAATAATGAGAGGGTGCACAATAGACTCTTGTGAATGCGATTTTGACGCCTGATTTTCTTATTTTCTTGCCTATTCCTATGAGCTGCTGTCTGTCGTGAAAAAAGCCGAGCAGCCGCCGCGAGACGAACACCGGCGCATGGTCGCGCTGGTTCGAGGGCTCGCGCCCGACGAGGGATACAACCTCACGGCGCTGCCCGGCGTGCGCATCCTGCGCTCCGATCGAAGCCTGTCGCGCACGCCGGTTTTGTACGATCCCGGCATCGTCATCGTCTGCCAGGGCAGCAAGCGCGGCTATTTCGGCAACCAGGTTTACCTCTACGACGAGCAGCATTACCTCGCGGTTGCCGTGCCGGTTCCGTTCACGATGGAATCCGACGGCACGCCCGCACGTCCGCTATTGGCCGTCTATATCCATCTCGATTTTCAGATGGCCGCCGAGCTGATGATTCAAATCGATCGCCATCACCTGCCGGTCGATCGGCAGACACCGCTCAGCATGATGTCCAGCCCGATGGACTCGACTCTGCGGACCTCGCTGCTGCGCTTTCTGCAGGCAATGAACCGACCGTTGGAAGCGGCGGTTCTCGGACCGGGCCTGCTGCGCGAACTGTATTTCCGCGTGCTCACCGGACCTCAGGGCATGGCAATGCGCTCGGCGCTCGGCATGCACGGGCAATTCGGCAAGATAGGCAGAGCGCTACGCCGTATCCACCATGCCTACGCCGAGCCGATCAATCTGAGCCAATTGGCACGCGAAGCCGATATGAGCGTCCCCGCATTCCATCATCATTTCAGGACGGTCACGCGAACGTCGCCGATGCAGTACCTGAAGTGCACGCGGCTGCATCAGGCGCGTCTATTGATGGTGCGTCAAAGCATGACCGCGGAGGCGGCCGGCTACGCGGTGGGCTATGCGAGCGCGTCGCAGTTCAATCGCGAGTTCAAGCGGCTGTTCGGCCTGCCGCCCGTCGCGGAGGTGAAGCGCATGAGAAAAAATTTCGCGATACCTCCTGCGCAGGCAGCATCGGAATACGTCTCGTCGCACTGAGCGTTTCGCACTTTCCGCCAACACGAGAAGCGGATTCTCCGCGACAGTCCCCCGCGCTAACCGCCGTGCGCATTGGTAGTTCGTGCTGCGGCATTCTGCAATAGACGATCCAGCTCAGCCGTACCGATGTCGATATCGCGGCGAAAGCGCAGCGCATCGGGCGAAGTCGGCGCAGGCACCGGCGTCGCCACATCGGGCGGAACGCCGCTGACCTCGAATACCTTCCCATGCGGGTCCATGTAGATCTCGTTCGACAGGGAAAACGACCAGCCGTTGGGCAGGACTTTTTCCAGGCGGTCGGACAGCACGCCACGCGTCGGCTGGCCGATCTGTACGGTCGCGGGCAGCGCGCGCAAGGCCATCGTCGCCGTCTCCGCGGCGCTCACGGTGAAATCGCCGGTCAACACCGCGAGCGGCACGGGCAGGCGGTTCCCCGCGGACGGCCGTACCTGCATCGCATATGCCGGATGCGTCTTGCCTTTCTCATAGACGCGCTTGCTCCAGACTGGCCGCGGCGCCGCGGCGAAGCGCCCGGCGATCGCGAGCGCGATCGATTCCTCGCCGCCGCCGTTGTAGCGCAGGTCGACGATCACGCCCTTTACGCCGCGCAAGCCGGCGACGACTTCGTCCATCGCCGCATCGACCGAACGCACGCGTATATCCATCGGCACATGATCGTCGTCGCCCTCGCCGAAGCCGGCCATGGTGAAGATCGCCACGTAGCCGTAAGTCGCAGCGTCCTTGGCGTCGCCGGAGCGCGGCTTCAACTTACCGTAGTAAACCTGACGATTGCCGGCCTCCTTGGCCGCGGAGCTCAGCGGCGTGTCCTTGCCTTGCAGATAGGCCACGAGCTGCTTTTGCAAATAGTGATCGTCGAGCAGCACCGGCCCGTCCGGTCCCGCCTGCGTCGCGATCGGAAATTTCTTCACGCGCGCGACGCGTTTGCCATCGACCATCCTCACATGCGTGTCTTTCAGCAAGGCGAGCATCTCGGCGAAGATCGGAAACGGATCGCCGTCCTTCGGCAGCGCGGCGACGCGGGCGCGATAGCTCTCGCGCAGCGCCTGCCAATCCACACCGTGAGTGGCGAAGAACGCGTAGTGCGTGTCGAACGTGTTCCACAGATAGTCGAAGTTGCGCAGCGGGTCGCGGTTCGGCGGCGCGTCAGAGCAAGCGGCCGGCAGGCGGTCGAGCCGATCGACGGTCATGCCGGACACGATCAGATGCCAGGCCGCACCGGGCTCGCTCGCGTTGCGTATCCAGTCGCCATAACTGCCGCTGAATTGCGCAGGCGTCATAAACGATTGCCGCAGACATTGCGCACCGAGCGTCTCGTACAGCGTGACCTTCCCCGCCTCGACCTGGAAAATCGCGCCATAGCCGCGGCTCTGCCAGATCCCGGGCGGAAGACCCCTCTCGACGGGCGCGGCGCCGACGCCGAACGCAAGGCACGCCAGCAGCGCAGCCCATACCCCTTTGTCACCCAGGCACTTCCGCAACGACGGCATCATCACGATCTCCCATGGAGGCGGTTTGAGTCCAGTCTAAAGATGCGATGACAGAGCGAACGGTTTCTTACTTGCGAAAAAATTCCGGTAAGGGTTTGGGCGCTGCATGTTTCGGACACCTTTGCGTCCGAGGCACCGCGCACCGGCTTTTTTTGCAGATGCGCGCAACGCCGTAAGCGGCGCGCCTACTTCGCCAGCGGACTCTTGAGCAGCGGCGGCTTGACCGTGCTGCTGCGGTCGTCGCCCGCGGTCAGTTCCTCGAACAGCAGCGCCGGTGCGACGAACGAGACTTGGCGGTCGCCGTAGGCGCGCATGTAGAGCGAAGGCGTGTCGCCGAAGCCGACGATCGTGCGGAAGTCGCGCAGATCGACCTGGCCGAGGCGCACGTTGCGCACCGGTACCTTGCGGCCGTCGCGGTAGCGCAGGGTCGCGCGCAGTACGACTTCGCCGTTGCTGCCGCCGCCGAGCCAGTTGTTGTTACTGCCGGTCAGCAGGCGCTGCAGCGCGTCGTTGCTGTTGAGCCGCTCGATTTCCAGCGCGTAGGGCTGCTCGGCTTCGCCGGCCATGCGCTGCAGGTCGGCTTCGAGCGCGGCGTCGGTCTTGCCCTGCGCCGCATGCAGTTCCACGGTCGAACCGAACGGCGCGCCGCTGCGGTTGTTGCCCGGGCTGCAGTGCCGGCCGACCGGTGCGCGCGTGCACAGCACTTGCTTGAGGCGGCCGTTGACCACCAGTTCTTTGCGGCTCGCCGCCACGCCCTCGTCGTCGACCTTGAACGCGGACAGCAGGTCAGTGTCGCCGAAGCGCACGCGTGTCGGATCGTCGCTGACGCCGATACCCGGCGGCAGCACGGGCGAGCCGGTGCGCCGTTCGAGCGAACCAGTCGAAGCGCTCGCGCCCTTGCTCGAATAGGTGCGCGGCGCAGGCCAGAGCTGCTCGGCGAAATGGCCGCCGAACAAGTTCGCGGCGGCGTCGCCGGTGAACAGAATCGGACCGGTGTAGTCGTCGGCAAGGCGCGCGGCCTTGCGCTGGGCGATCACGCGTACGGCAAGGTCGCGCAGACGCGGTTCGAGCTTTTCTCGCGACGGCAGTTCGTTGAGATCGCGCAGGCCGATCGTCTCGTAGTCCCACACCGACAGGCCGTCGTCGGCGCGCGCGCGTGCGACTGCGCCGAACACAATTTCAGGAACGCGGCGTTCGACCGTCGTGCCTTCGCTGTCGAGGAAATAGGCATGGCGCGTGCGCAGCGACAGCCACACCTGCGACTGTTCGAGTTCGCGGTAGTCGGCGAACACGCGCGAGAGTTCGCGCACCAAGGCCTGTGCACGCTCGACGTCGAAAGGCACGGGCTTGGCGCCCTCGTCAGCCGCATGCAGCACCGGCGCAGGCGTCTGGTCGGGCTGGCGGTCTTGTTCGTCGCGCGCGGCGAGCACGCCGCGCTTGGCGGCGAGATCTTCGACAGCCTGCTTGTAGGCGCGGTCGGTGGCGAGCCAGAAGCTGCGGCGGATCGCGTCGTAGTCGTCCTCGGCCGCCAGTTCCATCAGGACCGGCTGGCGGCCGGCCATGCGGCTCGAATCGAGCTGGGCGTCGCCGACGCGCAGATCGACGCGGCCGTAGCGATAACTGCGCCGGCCCGAGAAGCCCATCGCGCCAAGCGAAGCCTGCGCTTCGAGCTGGTCGATTTCCTCGACGGCGTAGGCGATGAAGTACGGCTTGGCATCGCCGGCGACGCGCAGTTGCTTGAGCGAGCGCTGCATTTCGTCGCGCAGCGCGCGTTCGACCGCCCCATCGGCGGCGAATCCGCTCGGCGCGAACAGCACCGAGACGAGAATCGCCAACAAGACGGCGAGTCTCGAACCGGACCGCATCCGCGTGCAACGCGTGTCGACCGTACCGGCATCGACGCACCAACGGCGCCGCATCGCGGCTTTGCCGGCGGCGCTCGAAGCGAATGGATTGCCGCAACGGAGCGCGCTCATTTCGACGCCTCCGTCGACGGCGCTGGCAACAGCGGCGGGCGGTCCTGCGACTTCGGTTTGCGCTGCACTTCGATGCGGCGGATCAGCAGATCGGGAGCGACGGTCGACACGGGCACGAAGCCCGACTCCGCGCCGCACCAGCCGTGGAAGACGCCGTAGCGGCCGTCCGCGGCTTCGAGTTCGGCGAGCATGGTCAGCGGCGTGCCGACGAGATCGACGCCGCGCACGAGTTCTTCGTGGCCGTCCGCATAAAGCCGGTAAACCATGGTCGGCAGCAGCTTGGCGCCGCCGGTGCCCTGGCGCGCGGTCTCGGTGTAGCCACCGTCGAGATCGCGGATGATGAGGCCCCACGGCTTGCCCTGCTGGGCGATCTCGGCGAGCAGGCGTTGCTTGAGTTCGTCGTAGCCGACCGGCGCATCGACCGCGACGAGCATGTTCGACTGCCGCGCCACGGGCCGATAGCCGGGCTGCGAGCGGCCGTGGCCGTTCGATTTCGGAAAGCCTTCGACCGGCGTGCGTCCGAGCAGAAAACTCTTGAGCACGCCGTGTTCGATCACCGGCACGGGGCGCGCACGCACGCCGTCGTCGTCGGCCGCGTAGCCGCCCATCAGGGCCTGGCCGGCGAAATCGCTGCGGGTCGGATCGAACGTCACCGAAATCGACGCGGGCAGAATGCGTTCGCCGAGTTTCTTCTTCAGCGTCTGCGCGTCGTTCTCGTCGCGCAGACGGTGCGCTTCGAGACGATGGCCGACGACTTCGTGGAAGAATACCCCGGCCGCGCGATTTTCCAGGATCGCCGGGCCTGCATAGGCATCGACGACGGGCGCTTCGCGCAGCGCCTTGAGGTCGGCCATCAGGCCTTCGACGGCCTTCAGCACCGCCTCGTCGTCGGGCAGCGCATCGGGCTTGCTCGCGACGAAGCGCACCATGCCCGGCAGGTCCATGCCGTCGTCGGCCTTGGTCGCGGCGCGCACGTCGAGCAGATAGGTCAGCTCGGCGTGGCGCACGCGCGTGCCCTCGCTGTTGACCAGCCAGCGCGTGGTGCGTGCGACGCTGAGGCCGGCGCGGGCGAAATAGATCTTGGCGTCCTTGCGGAACGGCGCGCTGTACTTTTTCACCTTCGCGCGCCACAGCTCGGCGTCGATAGCGAAATCGAGCGCGGGTTCGACCAGTTCGAGTTTCCCCTCGCGGGTGAAATCGTCGGACTTGTCTTCGGCGGCCGTGCTCACGGCGGCGTCGGCCTTGGCCTTCTCCAGGTCTTCGACCGCCTGCCAGTAAGCGCCGTCGGTGGCGCTCCAGATCTCGGCGCGCAGCGAACGTTCGTCGTTGTCGATGCCGATGCGCTGCACGTTGTTGCCGCGCGCATAGCCGGGCGTACCGCTGGGCGACTGCGTCGCATGTGTGTTGTCGAACGCATAGTTGCCGGTGCGCAGCTCGACGCTGAGCGTGCGCATGCGATAGTTCGACGAATTGGTCAGCGTGCCGAACTCGGCGTTGACGTCGACGCGCTCGTCGTCGTTGACCCGGTAGCCGATGAAGTACGCCGGCACCTTGGCCTTGAAGTAAGCGCTTTGCGAACGCGCAAGCTCGGCCTGCATTGCGTCGAGAACGAGATCGTCCGCGGCATGCGCGGCCGGCAGCGCGGCCAACAGCGCGGCAGCGGCGAGGAACTTCCTGGGGAACAAGCGCGAAGACTCCAGTGACGATGTCGGGAACAAGACCTTGAACGGCTCGGTCTTGTTCCCGCAACTCTGCGTAGGCGGTGCCCTTCCCGCTCAGGGGAAGGAGGGCCGGCTTACTTCAGCGCCTTGACCGCGTCGGCCACCGCCGTCGCAGTGATGTCGAAGTACGCGTACAGCGCTTCGGCCGGCGCCGAGGCACCGAAACGGTCGAGACCGACGACGGCGCCGTCGAGACCGACGTACTTGCGCCAATAGGCGGTGACGCCCGCTTCGACCGCCACGCGCTTGCGGCACCACGACGGCAGCACGCCTTCGCGGTAGGCGAGCGGCTGGCGGTCGAACACTTCGGCGCACGGCATCGAAACGACGCGCACGTGGATGTCCTGCTGGGCGAGCTGGCGCATCGCGTCCATCGCAATGCCGACTTCCGAGCCGGTCGCGATCAGGATCGCGTCGAACTTCGCGCTCGCCGGATCGCTGAGCACGTAGCCGCCGAGCTGGATCAGGCCGACCTGCTCGTCGCTGCGCGCCTGATGCGGCAGGTTCTGGCGCGAGAAGATCAGGCACTCCGGGCCTTCCTTGCGCTCGATCGCAGCCTTCCACGCCACCGCGCTCTCGACCGCGTCGCACGGGCGCCAGACGTGGTTGTTCGGGATCATGCGCAGGCTGGCGATGTGTTCGACCGGCTGGTGGGTCGGACCGTCTTCGCCGAGTCCGATCGAGTCGTGCGTATACACGTGGATCGCGCGCGTCGGGATCAGCGCCGACATGCGCACCGCGTTACGCGCGTAGTCGGAGAACACGAGGAAGGTCGCATCGTACGGAATGAATCCGGCGTACACGGCGAGGCCGTTGCTGATCGCGGTCATGCCGAATTCGCGCACGCCGTAGTGCACGTAGTTGGCCTTGGCGTCGTTCGACTGCACGTCCTTCGAGCCTTTCCAGATGGTCAGGTTCGACGGCGCCAGGTCGGCCGAACCGCCGATCAGTTCGGGCAGCAGCGGGCCGTAGGCGTCGAGCGCCATCTGCGAGGCCTTGCGCGAGGCGATGGTCGGACCATCCTTCTGCATCTTGGCGATGAACGCATCGGCCTGTGCGGCGAAATCGGCCGGCAGCTCGCCCTTGGTGCGGCGCTCGAACTCGGCAGCGAGTTCGGGATGGAGCTTTTTGTACTTGGCGAAATTCTCGTTCCACGCGGCTTCCGCGGCGGCGCCTTTGGCCTTCGCGTCCCAGCCGGCATAGATCTCGTCCGGCACGACGAACGGCGGATAGTTCCAGCCGATGTGCGCGCGCGTCGCCGCGACTTCATCCTTGCCGAGCGGCGCGCCGTGGGTCGCCTCGGTGCCCTGCTTGTTCGGCGCGCCCCAGCCGATGATGGTCTTGGCGATGATCAAGGTCGGCTTGTCGGTGTCCTTGCGCGCCTGTTCGAGCGCGGCGGCGACCGCGGCCGGATCGTGGCCGTCGATCGGCCCGATCGCTTCCCAGCCGTAGGCCTCGAAGCGCTTGCGCGTGTCTTCGGTGAACCAGCCGTGCACTTCGCCGTCGATCGAGATGCCGTTGTCGTCGTAGATCGCGATCAGCTTGCCGAGCTTCCAGGTGCCGGCGAGCGAGCAGACTTCGTGCGAGATGCCTTCCATCAGGCAGCCGTCGCCGAGGAAGACATAAGTATAGTTGTCCACAATGCCGCAATCAGCCTGATTGAAGCGCGCCGCGAGCACCTTCTCGGCGAGGGCGAAACCGACCGCATTGGCAAGGCCCTGGCCGAGCGGCCCGGTCGTCGTCTCGATGGCCGGAAACTCACTCGCTTCGGGATGGCCCGCGGTCTTCGAATGCAGCTGGCGGAATTTCTTGAGCTGGTCCATCGGCAGGTCGTAGCCGGTCAGATGCAGCAGCGAGTACAGCAGCATCGAGCCGTGGCCGTTCGACAGCACGAAGCGGTCGCGCCCGGGCCATTTCGGATTCGCCGGATTGTGCTTGAGGAAATCGCCCCACAGCACCTGCGCGATGTCGGCCATGCCCATCGGCATGCCCGGATGCCCGGACTTGGCGGCTTCGACGGCGTCCATCGACAAGGCGCGGATGGCGTTGGCTAGTTCCTTGCGGCTCGGCATGGCGTTATTCGCTCGATCGGATCAGAAAAGGGCGCCTATTGTCGCCGATGCGGGCGCGCTTTGTCGCGCCCGCGGCTGCCGCGCTCATTGCAGCGTGAAGTCGGCCCGCGTGGTTTTGCCGGCGTCGTCGATGCCTTTCGCGTCGAGCTTCGGCGCGAGCGTCCACAGCCGGCGGTCCTCGATCTTGCCGTGCAGGAAGCCGACGATATGGCCGGCGCGGCGTTCGGCGAGATGCAGCATCGACGACTCGTCGACGGTCACGTTCGCTTCGAGCAGGCGGCGCATTTCTTCGGGCGGCTGCGACTTGGTCAGGAAGCCGAGGGTCTTTTCCTTTGGGAAATCGGCGTGCTTGTAGGCCGCTTCGAGATACTTGTCGGTCTCGGCCGGCGTGAGCGGCTTCGCCGACGCGGCTTCGTCGTCGCCGTGGTCATGCAGATATTCCTTGCGGATCAGTTCGTCGACGCCGACGCGGCGCAGGCCGTCGGTATCGAATTTCGGATCGGTGCGGCCGACGATGCCAAGATTGAGCGACGGCCGCTCGGTCAGCATTTTCGCGATCTGCGCGAGCTTGTCCCTGGCTGCATCGTCGAGGCGGTCGTCGCCCGCCGCGAACTCGACATAGCCGAGGCCTTCGCCGTCTCCGCCGCCGCCGCGGAACGCCGAGGCGAGCAGGCGGAACGGCGCCGTCGCCGCCTTCGCGATCATGCCGGCGAATGCGCGCCAGACCACGCCGCCGAGCGAGAACTGCGGATCGTCGAGCGAGCCCGACACGGGCACGTTGACGTCGATGACGCCGTTCGAGTCCTTGAGCAGCGCCACGGCGAGCTTGACCGGCAGATGGCTCGCGCCGGGGTCCTTGACCTCGTCGCCGAAGGTGAGCTGGTCGATGTAGATGTGGTTGTCGGCCTTGAGCTTCCCCTGGTCGAGCAGGTAGCTCACATCGGCGTTGAGTCGGCCTTTGACGATGGGGTAGCCGGTGTACTTGGCCGAATACGCCGAGAGATGGGTCAACTCGACGCCGTTCGCCTTGCCCTTGATCTCGACGTAGGCGATCGGTGTGAGCGGATTGATCTTGCCGTCGATGTCGACCTGCGCGTTGTCGTCGAGCAGGCCTTGCAGAGTGACTACGGCGGGCTCTCCGCCGTGGGTGCCGAACGCGCCGATCTTGCCGCCGAGACGGGTGATGTTGGCGGTGTAGTTCGGCTTGATGAAATTGTCGGTGTAGTTGAGATGGCCGCGAGAGAGCGTGATCTGACCGACCTGGATCGACGCCGCGGGCGCGGCCGGCGCAGCGGATTTCACCTCCACGGGTTTCGGCGCCGCCGGCTGCGGCGCCGGATTCGCCGGGCCTTCGGCGCGCGTCACCGACACGGGCTGCGCGCCGCCGGTGCCGGCGACGTCGGCGAGATTGAGCCGCCCGCTCGCGTTCATGATGATGCGCGCGTAGAAATCGCTCAGCGCAATGTCGCCGAGCTTGAGCTGCATCGGACCGGTGCTTTGCACGTAGTCGAGTGCGCCGATGTCGAGCGCGCGGAAGGTGAGGAAATCGTCGCCGGTCAGCTTGTCCTGCACGCGCACGCGGCCGAGCGCGACGCGGCCGCGGTACTCGGTCCTGGCCGGACGGCCCTCGCTGTAGTGCAGCTTGCCGTCGCTGCTCAGCACGGCCTGGGCGACGCGCACGTTGAGCGGCACGTCGGCGTACGGCTGGAAGCCGGCGACGTTCAGCTCCTTGGTCTTGATCTTGAGTTCGGCCTCCAGCGGCGTGGGCCGCACGCTGCCGTCGATCTCGAAGCTGCCCTTGTCGATCGTGCCGGCGAGGGCGAGCTTGAGCGGCTGCTTCATGTCGTCGCCGAGGCCGGCGATGTCGCCCGAAATCGATTCGACCGCGACCTCGCTCGGCTTCGCCGCCGAGTAGTCCTTGAGCTCCACTCTCGCATCGTCGAGGACGAGGCGCGCGATGCTCCACTTCCACACCGGCACCGGTTTGACCGCCTTGGCCGCGGCAGTCGCTGCGGCGGTGCTCTCGTCGAGCGCAGCCAAGTCGATCTTGCCGCCGTGGCTGCGCCGCGCTTTCACGCTGAGCCCGTGCACGACGACATCGCCGTGCCGCGCTTCGGCGGCGGCGAGATCGAACTTGGTCAGCGCAACGTCGAGCGCTTTCCAGGTGACGAGCGCCTCCTTGCTGTCGCGCATGCCGATCGCAACCTCGCGCAGATGCGCGCTCGCCGGCTCGATATGCAGATTGAACTTGCTCTTCCAGTCGGCATAAAAACTGCCTTCGGTGTCGAACAGTCCCTGCTGCACCTGGCCCTTGATCGCGGGCGCCGCGAACGGCTGCAGCGGCGCGACGCCGATGCCCTTCGCGCTCAACGTGCCGGTGTAGCGACTCGCCGGCAGATCGAGCTTGCCGCGCGTGGCGAGGCTGCCGCCGTTGAGCTTGCCGCCGACGTCGACCACCGCCGCGGCGTCGAGCGTGTTGAGACCGGTGACCGTGCCCGCGAGCGTATCGATCGTCAGCGTCGCGGGCGCTGCAACGGTGGCGTCCACGTAATCGAAGCGGCTAGCGGTCAGGCCGAGATTGGCGATCGCGACCTCGCTCGGCGGCGCCTTGTCGGCGGCCGGTTTCGGCGGCGCATAGAGGGCGTCGAAATTGCTGCGCCCGCCGGGCTGCGCGACGTAGCGCAGCTTGAGCTGATCGAGATTGACGTTGCCGAAACGGTAGCGCGAGATCAGCGGCTGCACGTCGGCGAACGAGGCGATCACGCGCGCGGCTTCGACGATCGGTATTTTCGCCTTGTCGCTCATGGCGAAATCGTCGAGCACGGCGACGCCGTCGAGACGCAGCCGCTGCCCGGCCTTGTCCTGGACAAAATGCGCGCGCACGCTGCCCGAGAGCAGGCCGCGCGGGATCGCGACCGGCAACTCGGCCGGCACGTAGGCCAGGTATTTCGGCAGATCGAGGCGGTCGAGAGTGAGGTCGATCGTCGATTCGAGACTGTCGTTGAACGGCTTGGTCTGGCCTTCGATGCGCAGCGGCCGGCCGTCGACGCGCATCGCCAGTAGCGGCTGCACAAACACGTCGACGTCGCGCGGCAGATTGGCGAGAAACGGAATGCCGATCTCGATGTCCTCGACACGATGCTGCGCGCCGGTCGCCTTGTCGTCGAAACGAATGTCGCCGCGATGCACGCTGATGTTCGACAGCGAGAAGCGCGCGGGCTCGGGCGGCGTGGATGGCGGCGCCGCCGGCGCAGGTGTCGCAGGTGCCGAAGCGAAGCGGTCGATGATGTCGGAGAAACTCAAGCGCTTGTCCGCCGTGCGCGCAAACGCGAACTGCGGATGCTCGAGCACGATCTCGTCGAACACCGGCGCCCAGCGGAACAACGAACTCCACGACGCATTGAGAACGAGCCGGTCGATATCAACGAACGGCGCCTTGCCGTCCGCGTCGGCCACATGCACTTGATCGGCACCGAGCTTGAGCGTGAACGGATTGAACTGCAGCGCGCCGATCGTTACGGGCCGACCGATCAGCTTTGCGGCATTGGCGTCGACCCAGCGATGCAGCAACGCCGGCACGGCAAAGAAGCCGAGCAAGGCGTAGACGACCAGCAGAATCGCCGCGATCAGCGCGAGCTTGCGCACGCGCCGCGACGTGTACAACGCCAGCACGCGCTCCCGCGCCCGGGCAACGTGAGTTTTCGGTGAGGCAGTCGATGCAGGCATGATGCGGATGTCCTCTCATCGAGACCGATGGGGCGATTCTCCCACAAGCGGCGGGTTTTTGACGGATTGCCGGTCGCTTGCGGTGGCGCGGTTCATGCTGTCGGGTTTGTGCCTATTCGCTGTTTGCGCGGAAGTGGCTGCTCGTTATTGCATGGTTGCTCGTCATTTCGGTGGGCGCTGGGTTTTCGGCAGCCGATGGACTGATTGGTCCTGCTTTGCTCGTCATTCCTGCGAACGCAAGGCTTTCAACAGCCGCAGGGCTGGTCATCCACCTTTTCTTTTGCTTGTCATTCCCGCGAAAGCGGGAATCCAGCTCTTGCTCTGCTCCGTTTAAGAGCAGAGCTTCCACTCGTCCTTTGGACGAGCGGGTCACTTTCTTGTCAACAGCGACAAGAAAGTAACCAAAGAAACGCCGCCTCGGGAGCCGCGCCGCCTGCGGCGGTTCGCGAGGTCATGCCGGGGTTCGCTCGATGGACATCCGTGTCCATTCGCGAACTCGCGCGCATGCTGCGCGCGACCCTATGGGCGAATCCGTCATGCCCTCGCCGCGACTGACGGGGACCCGAAGATCAAAAGACAGATCAAGAGCAGAGTAAAGGCAGAGCGGCTCGCGGAATGCCTGCTTTTTGCTCTGGCGTCGGCGCGCACGATGCGCGCTGCTCTGGCTTCCCCGGGTCCCCATTACATTGCGGCGGCAGCGGACGAAAAGGCCCGCTAGGGGCAGCGCGATGGATCGCGCCGATTCCGCTATTGCACACGGACGTGCAATTAGCGGAACCCGGCCGCTGACGCGGACCCGGAGCGCAGGATGCGCGCAGGGCGCAATGTTCTGGGGCGGCGTCTTTTGGTTACTTTTCTTCGCTGCTGAAGAAAAGTAACCCGCTCGCCCGCAGGGCGAGTGGAAGCTCTGCTCTTAAACAAACCAAAGCAAAGCAAAAGCTGGATTCCCGCCAAGAGCACGCGGGAATGACGAGCAAGGGCAAGAGCTGGATGACCAGCCCTACGGCTGGTGAAAGCCCTGCTTCCGCAGGAATGACGAGCGAAAGAAACAAAGCCGGGTGCGATGAATCGCACCCCTTACGCGCTAACTAAGCACGCTTCGCCGAAATGACGAACCAAGAGAGAAAAACCAACCTGCGCCGTCAGGGCGCCTTCGGCGCCTCATCCTTGAGC
Source organism: Rudaea sp. 3F27F6 (assembly GCF_005503555.1). Classification (GTDB taxonomy): domain Bacteria; phylum Pseudomonadota; class Gammaproteobacteria; order Xanthomonadales; family Rhodanobacteraceae; genus Rudaea. Next base: position 204,382 of record NZ_SCNG01000003.1, on the reverse strand, counting down.
CAACGCGCCAACCACCCCTGCACTTCCGCATACCAGAACTTCGAGTTCTCCGCGTTGAGCACCCAATGGTTCTCGTCAGGAAACACGATGAGTTTGCTCTCGACGCGCTGGCGCTGCAGCGCGGACCAGTATTCGAGCGCGTTGTTGATCGGCACGCGGAAGTCGCGTTCGCCGACGGAGACGAGCGCGGGGGTTTTGAACTTGGCCGCGTAGCGGATCGGGTTCTGTTCGCGCCAGACCGCGTTCTGCTCCCATACCGGGCCGCCATTGCCGACTTCGCGGCCATAGATCGTGTCGGAGGTGCCCCACTGCGCTTCGAGATTGACCAGGCCCGCGTGGCTGACCAGGCAGCGGTAGCGCGTCGTCGTCGCCTGCATCCAGTTCGACAGGTGGCCGCCGTAACTCGCGCCCGCGGCGCACTGGCGGTTTGCGTCGATGAAGGAATATTTCTTGATCGCCTCGTCGGCGGCGGCATTGATGTCGTCGCCGGGGCCTTTGAGCGGATCGCCCTGGATCGCCTGCGAGAACGCTTCGCCGTAGCCGGTCGAGCCGACGTAGTTGGTCAGCAGCACGACGTAGCCCGGCGCGGCGAGCAGGTGATAGTTCCAGCGCAGCACCCACTGGTCGCGCCACTGCGAGAACGGACCGCCGTGCATGACGACGAGCAGCGGATACTTTTTCGCCGGATCGAAATGCGGCGGCTTCAACAATAGCGACTGCACGCGCTGGCCGCGCGCGTTGGTGAACCAGAAGTTTTCCAGCGGCGCCAGGTCGAGCTTGGCCGTCGCGGCGGTAGCGAACGAGGTCAGCTTCTGCATCTTGCCCGACGTATCGAGGCGCACGATCTCGGGCGGCTCGGTCGCCGATTCGTACTGTGCGACCAGCACCGGCGATTTCTCGCCGCCGCTGAGGCTTGCCCAGGTTCCGTGCACGGGCGCGCCGACCAGTTTGGCTTCCTTGTCGCCGTTCGCTGCGCGGTAGAGTTTTTCCTGACCGGCGTCTTCGGCGGTCAGATAGACGCTGCGGCTGTCGGGTGCGGGCGCGAAGCTGCCGAGCGAGAGTTTGTTCGGCAGTTCGATGCGCGTGCGCGCCGCGGCGCTCGGCCAGTCGATCACGGCGAGGCGCGTCGAGTTGTAGGTCTGCCCGGTCTGCGGCGTCACCGCGGCATAGAGGCTGCGGCCATCGGCGCTGAAGCGCGGCTTGCCGTAACTGTCGCCCGCGTCGAGCGCATCGGCGCCGGTCAGCCGCTTCGGCTCGCCGCCGGCAACCGGAACCTGGAACAGGTCGGCGTTGGTGAACTGCCACGCCGCGCGGTCGCGGTTGCGGCTGGCGACGAAGACGATCGAGCGGCCGTCGGGCGCCCAGGTCGCGCCGGCGTTTTCCTCGGGTGCGGAATAGCCCGGCAGCTTCGCGAGCGCGGTGCCGGCGAGCAGGTCGCGCGCGTCGTTCGCGCCGATCGTCTGCACGAACACGTGCGGGCGCTTGTCTTCGATCCACTTGTCGAAATTGCGGATCGGGAAGCCGGTGTAGACGTGGGCCTTGTACTTGCGCTCTTCGTGCTCCTTGGCGATGCGTTCGTTGTCCTTGTCGTCCTTCGCTTCGGTGTAGACGTGGCTGGTGAAAAGCAGGCGGTTGCCGTCGGGCGAGAACTCGGGTTCGGTCGCGCCGGTCGACAGCGTCGTCGCTCTGAGCGCCTCGCCGCCGCGGGCGAGATCGAGCACCCAGATCTGCGCGACCTTGTCGTCGCCGCGCTTGGCCGAAAACGCGATGCGCTTCGAATCGGGGCTCCAGGCGATGCCGCTCTCCGCGGTCTTGCTCGACGTCAGGCGCCGCGCCGGCACGCTGCCGTCGGTGGCGACGAGCCAGAGATGGGTCGCGCTCTCGTCCTTCTTGTAGCTCGGCTCGGTCACGTTGAACGCAGCGAACTTGCCGTCGGGACTGGCGACGGGCGCGCCGACGCGCGGCATCAGCCAGAGGTCTTCGTGAGTGATGACTTTTTTGTCTTCGGCAAACGCAGTCGCCGAAACCGCGAGGAGAACGAAAAACGAAATCTTCAACCGCATGGATGCTCCTACCGTCGCGAACGTGGTCGCGTCATTGATTTGCCTGTGCGTGCAACGCCGCGATGATCTGCACGATCGCCGACTCCACGCCGCCGTAGCCCATGCCCATACGCACGACGACGAGGCGCTCCGACGGCACGATGACGATATATTGCCCGAGCGCACCGCGCGCATAGAACATGTCTTTCGGCAATTGCGGCATGCCCCACGGCGCGTTCCACACCGGCACGCTGCCATGGTCGACAAGGTTGGTCCAAAAGCCGGCGCCATAGCCGGTGTCCAGCGTCTGCGTGCGGCTGTAGGCGACCCAGGTCTCCGGCAGGATGCGGCGGCCGGCCACGACGCCGTCGTCGAGATAGAGCTGGCCGAAGCGCGCCCAGTCGCGCGCCGACGCATACGAATTGCTCGCGCCGATCGGCGTGCCGGTCGCGTCGCAGTCGAGCTGCGCGGTGCGCATGCCGAGCGGCTCGAACAGTTCGCGGCGCGCAAAGCGTTCGACGTCGGCCGCGCTCTTGCCGACCGCGTCGCGCACGAGACGCGAGAGCACCATGTAGCCGGTGTTGCTGTAGCCCCAGGCGGCTCCGGGCGGGTGGTCGAGCGGCACCTTCGCTGCGTAGCCGGCCATGTCGCGCTCGAGGAACATCATGCGCGTCAGGTGATTGATCGGATCGTCGTTGTCGTCGAACGGCAGGCCGCTGGTCATGCGCAGCAGTTGATCGACGGTGACCGTGCGATGCGGATCGGAAGGCTCCTGCCATGCGGCGAGCCGCGCGGGCTCGCCGACGCCGAGCTTGTTCTCGCGCACGAGGATGCCGATCAGCGCATTGGTCAGTGACTTCGACAGCGAATGCGCCCAGATCGGCGTGTCCGGACCGTAACCCGGCGCATAGCGCTCGGCGATGAGCCGGCCGTCGTGCAGTACGACGAAGGCCTTGGTGTTGCGCGGGTCTTTCGGATCGGGTTCGGCGAAGGCACCGTCGAGCGCCTTGCGCAGCGCCGGGTCGGCCGGTTCGACAACGGCGTTCTGCTCGGCGAACGCATCGGCGAAACTCGGCGCTTCGATGCCGGCGGCCTCGGGCACGTCAGCGCCGTGGACGACGAGACAGCCGAGGCCTTCACGGTAGACCGTGCGCGCCGCGAACGCGCCGGCGACCGCCGCACGCACTTCGTGGTGATCGCGATCGACGGTGTAGCGCATCGCCCAGTCGAGCACACTGAGGCGCGGCCTTTGTTCCTCGGCATAGACGCGGTCCGGATCGACGTGCGAAACGAACGCCGCCGAACACAGCGAGCGGCTCACCGAACCGGTGGCGACGCGCAATACGTCCTTACCTTTCGGCGCGACCCAGGCCGCCGCGCCGAGCACGACGACGAAGATCACACCCAGTGCCCATTTCAGTATCCGCAGCCACATGCGTCATTGCCCTCGTCGAGTCCGCTCAATCCCTCGTTGACACGCAGTTGCCCTGCTCCGCCGCCGTTCGCCGCGTGCGTCCGCAACGCGGCGGGTGTGCGGCGGCTACAAATCCTTGAGGCGCTCCCACTGTTCGCGCAGGCCGTTCAGCGTCGTGGTGAAATCGGCGACGCGCTGCTTCTCCTGCTCGACCACGGCCGGCGGTGTCTTCGCACCGAAGTTGGCGAGCTTGGTGCTCGACTTCGCGATCTCGCCGTCGAGGCGCTTGATCTCTTTGTCCAGGCGCGCCTTCTCCGCCGACAGGTCGATCAGACCGGCAAGCGGGATCAGCAATTTCATCTCGCCGACGATCGCCGCAGCAGCGGCCGGCTCAGCCTCGCCGGCGTCGAGCCGGCGCTGCGATTCGGTGCGTGCGAGAAACGCGATCTGCGCGGCGAACTTGTCGACGCGCGCGCGATCGGCGGCACTGCCGTTCGCGTACAGCAGCGGAATCGTCTTGCCCGGCGCGATGTTCATTTCGCTGCGGATGCGGCGGATCTGGGTGAGCACCGTGCGCAGCCATTCGATCTCGGCGCTGGCCGCGGCATCGTCGGCCGGAAAATCTTCCACGCGCGGATAGTTGCGCTGGGCGATGCTGGTTTCTTTCAGACCGAGCAGCGGCGCGACCGACTGGAAAATCTCTTCGGTGATGAACGGCGTGATCGGATGCAGCGCGCGCAGCGCGGCTTCGAGCACGAACAGCAGCGTGTGCCGCGTCGATTCGGCGGCGGCCTTGTCCTCGCCGCCGAGCGCGGGCTTGGCGAGTTCGACGAACCAGTCGCAGTATTCGTTCCAGACGAATTCGTACAGCGCCTGCGCGACGAGATCGAAGCGGTAGAGCTTCATCTGCGCTTCGACTTCGACGAGCGTGCGGCGCAGGCGCGCGAGAATCCAGCGCTCGGCCTCGGTCGCGGTAGCCTTCGCGAATCCCGAATCGCCGGTTCCGAATCCCTGCCCCTCGCAATTCATCAGCACGAAGCGCGCTGCGTTCCAGAGCTTGTTGCAGAACGCCTTGTAACCTTCCGCGCGCTTGAGATCGAAGTTGATCGTGCGACCGTAAGTCGCCAGCGCGGCAAACGTGAAGCGCAGCGCGTCGGTGCCGACCGCGGCGATGCCTTGCGGATAATCCTTGCGGATGCGCTTCTCGACTTTCTCGCGCACCTGCGGAATCAGCAGCGAGGCGGTCGATTTCTTCACCAGCGATTCGAGGTCGATGCCGTCGATCAGGTCGAGCGGGTCGATCGTGTTGCCCTTCGACTTCGACATCTTCTGGCCTTCGGCGTCGCGCACGATGGCGTTGATGTAGACCTCGCGGAACGGCACCTTGCCGGTGAAGTACTGAGTCGCCATGACCATGCGCGCGACCCAGAAGAAGATGATGTCGAAGCCGGTGACGAGCACCGCACTCGGCAGGAACGCCTGATCCTGCAGCCAGTTCGCGACGATCTCGCCGCGCTCGTTCTTCACCGGCGCATCGCCCGGCCAGCCGAGCGTCGAGAACGGCCACAGCGCGGCGGAGAACCAGGTGTCGAGCACGTCCGCGTCCTGCCTCAGCACACCGACCGGCTGTGTCGTCGCATGCGCGAGCGCGTCGGCCTCGTCTTCGCCGACGAAGATGTTGCCGGCTTCGTCGTACCAGGCCGGAATCTGATGGCCCCACCAGAGCTGGCGGCTCACGCACCAGTCCTGGATGTTCTCGAGCCACTGGTTGTAGGTCGTCGACCAATTCTCCGGCACGAACTTGATTGCGCCGTCGCGCACCGCGGCGAGCGCGGGCTCGGTGATCGCCTTGCGCCCGCCCGGGCCGGGCTTGCCGTCGACGCGCGTGTCGCTCGTGAGATCGAGGAACCACTGGTCGGTCAGCATCGGCTCGATCACCGCGTCGGTGCGCTGGCTGACCGGCACCTGCAGCTTGTGCTTCTTGGTCTCGACGAGCAGACCCCCGGCTTCGAGATCGGCGAGCACGGCCTTGCGCGCAGCGAAGCGGTCGAGGCCGCGATATTTTTCCGGCGCGTTGTCGTTGATCTTCGCATCGAGCGTCAGGATGGTGATCGGCGTGAGCTTATGGCGTGCGCCGATCTGCCAGTCGTTGAAGTCGTGCGCCGGCGTGATCTTGACGCAGCCGGTGCCGAATTCGCGGTCGACGTAGTCGTCGGCGATGACCGGAATCTCGCGGCCGGTCAACGGCAGTTTCAGAGTCTTGCCGATCAGCGCCTGGTAGCGCTCGTCCTCGGGATGCACGGCCACGGCGACGTCGCCGAGCATCGTTTCCGGGCGCGTGGTCGCGACGACGAGGCCTTCACCGCCGTCGCTCGCCGGATAGCGGATCGACCACAGCGAGCCTTCTTTCTCCTCGTTGTTGACTTCGAGGTCGGAGACCGCCGTCATCAGCACCGGGTCCCAGTTCACGAGGCGGCGGCCGCGATAGAGCAGGCCGTCGCGGTACCACTGCACGAACACGCGCTTGACTGCCGCGGACAGCCCTTCGTCCATGGTGAAGCGCTCGCGCGACCAGTCGACCGACGCGCCGAGGCGGCGCATCTGGTTGGTGATGGTCGAGCCGGATTCTTCTTTCCATTTCCACACGCGCTCGATGAACGGCGCGCGGCCGAGATCGTGGCGCGACTTGCCTTCGACGGCGAGCTGGTTCTCGACGATCTTTTGCGTCGCGATGCCCGCATGATCGGTGCCGCCCTGCCAGAGCGTGCGGAAGCCGCGCATGCGGTGATAGCGCGTCAGCGCGTCCATGACCGTCTGCTGGAAGGCGTGGCCCATGTGCAGCGTGCCGGTCACGTTCGGCGGCGGCAGCAGAATGCAGTACGGCGTGCCGTCGCCGTGCGGCTTGAAGTCGCCCGCGGCTTCCCACGCGGCATACCACTTCGATTCGATCGCTTGGGGTTCGAAACTTTTTTCCATTCGTATACACCGGGCGCGGCCCGGGGCCGCCGCAAGAGTCGTGGGGGAATGCAGAATTGTACCGGTAATCCGCCGTCGCGCCCGGTAATATCGCCGCGTTAAAGCCGGAGACCGCAGATGGTGAAGATTTCTTTGCTCGGCATCCCGCACGACGACAACTCGTCGTACATGAAAGGCGCAGCCGAAGCCCCGCCGCTGATCCGCCGCGAATTGTTCTCCGACGTGTATACGAACTGGAGCGAGACCGGCGTCGACATCGCCGCGCCGGGACGCATCGTCGATCACGGCGATCTGCGTTTCGACGGCGCCGCCGACCCCTGGGACGTGATCGAACGCAACGTGCTGCGCGTGATTCAGCCCGGAGCGCCGCTGATCTGCCTCGGCGGCGACCATGCGATCACGCATCCGGTCATACGTGCCGTGTCGCGCCGCCATGCGCCGCTGACCATCGTGCACATCGACGCGCATCCGGACATCTATCACGAATATCAGGGCAACCCGCGTTCGCATACGTCGCCGTTCGCGCGGATCATGGAAGAGCAGCTCGCCGACCGCCTCATCCAGATCGGCCTGCGCACGGTCAACGACCATCATCGCGAGCAGTTCAAGCGCTTCGGCGTCGAAGCGATCGGCATCGCGCGCTGCGACGAACGCCTCGAACTCGCGCTGCGCTCGCCAGTGTACTTGTCGGTGGACATCGACGCGCTCGATCCGGCGTTCGCGCCTGGCGTCAGCCATCGCGAAGCGGGTGGCCTGTCGACGCGGCAGGTGATCCGCCTGATCCAGTCCATCGACCGGCCGATCGTCGCGGCCGACGTCGTCGAATACAACCCGCGCTGCGACATCTCCGGCATGACTGCCGGCGTTGCGGCGAAGCTGGTCAAGGAAATCGCCGGCATGATGGTCAGAACGAGCGGCGCGGAGCCGGCTCCGCTCTGAGCATAACCAGCGGGAACGCTGCGGCGGCGTGCCCGCCGGCGGCCCGGCTCAGTCCTCGTCGTGCTGTTCTTCGCCCATCACGCTCGGCGTGCCGACGTAGAGCAGGACGACGGTGGAGTTGGTGTCGTTGCGCGAGGAATGCGGCAACTGCGAATTGAAATGCATGCTGTCGCCGGGGCCGAGCACGGTCTCGATTTCGCCGACGCGCGTGTGGATGCGGCCCTTGATCACCATGACGAACTCCTCACCGTCGCGCTGGTCGGTCGGGAAGGCGTGGCCCGGCGGGATCTCCATGAGGATCGCGTCCATCATGCGATGGATCAGGCTCGAAGACAGATCGTAGAAGGTGACCGGCGAGTTGATGCGGATGCGCGGGCGTTCCTTGGCGCGGCAGACGATGCTGCGCTCGGTCGGGCTTTCGAGGAAGTACTGCAGATCGACTTTGAGCGCCTTGGCGAGCGCCATCAGCGACATGATCGACGGCACGGTCTGGTTGCGCTCGGCCTGAGACAGAAACGGCGCGGACAAACCCGAACGCGCGCCAAGCTCGCTCAGGGTCAGGCCGAGCTGCTTGCGCCGATGCTGGATGCGCGCACCCATGCCGATGCGCAGTTTTCGTTTTCGTGGTGCGGCCATGCTCATTCTTTTCTCCTCCCACCCCGAGGCGGCGCCGTCCGGCGCTGCGGATTCTAGCCGGCGTGGCTGTAACGAGTTGTATCGCCGTGCGCCATCGCGCGCGGCGATCCGCGTCCGTTCAGCGCGCCGCGGCCGGACGCACCGGCACGGCGACGTTGCACACGTCGATGTGCCCGGCCGGCACGGCATACCATTCTTCGCGATGGTTGCGCCGCGATTCGACGTAGGCGGCGAAGGTCGGCGTGTCGGTGCGCAGCACTTCGAGCTGCGTGCGCGCCGCTTCCGCCACGTCGGCGGCGACGCGGATGCTCTTGATCGGCGTACGCTGCTCTGGTTTCTCGTACATGCTGTAGGGACCGGTGCCGCGCGGCAGGGTCGAGAGCAGTTCCATGCCCTGCACGACGCGGCCGACCACAGTAACGTTGCGGTCGAGCTGGCGCGGCGCGGTGCCGATGACGACGTAGAGTTCCGGACCGCCGCCCGAATCGACCGGATTGAGCCGGCCGACGCCGACCGTGCCGTAGCAGTGCGTCAGCCAGGTGCGATGCGCTTTCATGTCGCGCGCCATGGCGAAGCCGTCGGAGAAACCGGTTTCGGGCGCGTAGCCGTCGGGATCAGGCAGGCGCGTGAACGGGATCTTCGCGTCCCAGGCGACGGTGAACTCGGGCGGCAGGCTGCGCTTGGCCGTCTTGATCGGTTTGCGCGTGGCCTCGTTCTCGTAGTCCGGGTCGTTCATCTGCACGACGTAGTTGTCCTGCGCGCGCACGATCGCGAGACCGTCGTAGTACTGCTCGCGCGTCAGCGCCTTGATGTTGGCGATGTGGTTCGGCGCGAACGCCGGCGCGAGTTCGATCACCACGCGGCCGGTCGGAAGCTCGATGTACAGCGTGTTCTGCGGATCGAGCGCGCGCCAGTCCGACGGCTTGGCCGCGGCGAGCACGGCGGCCGTGGTCGGCGCGGCGGAAGATTTGGCGGTAGGAGTCACGGGCGGCTTGGCGGTGTCTGCGGCGGCGTAGAGCGGCAGCATCATAGCCAGGCCGAGCGCGCAAAGCGAAGCGGTGCGCGCCGGGAAAGAATTGCGGGGATTTCGACGCTGCTCTGCCATCTCGTTTCCTCGAAAGTAGCCTAAAGATCCTGCCCGCCGCCCCCTCACGGCGGAGGCGACGGACAGGATGTTCCACAACCTCAGAACCAGTAGCGGAACGACGCGCCGATCGTGCGCGGCTGCACGCGGTAGGCGCCGTCCGGATAGAACGGCGTCGCCGAGACCTGGCGCACCACACCGTCGCTGTTGTTCAAGTTCTGCACGTACACCGAGGCTTCCATCGTCGCCCACTGCACGCCGGCACGCAGGTTGAGCGTGTCGTAGGCGTCCATCACGCGATACAGCGAATTCGCCGCGTTGAACTGCGTGGTGCGCTTGCCGACGTAGTTCCAGCCGCCCCAGACGAAGCCGTGCATGCCCTCGCCGAGCGGGAAGGTGTATTCCGCCGACGTGTTGAACGAGGTCTTCGGCACGAACGGCGCGAAGTCGCCCGCGCGCGCATTGAGCGGAGCCATGTCGGCGTCGAGCGTCGAGTGCGTGTACGAGCCGCCCGCGGTCAACTTCAGGCTCGAGATCGGACGCCAGGCGAGTTCGATTTCCGCGCCCTTGCTGGTCAGGCCCGCCGCGTTCTCGACGTAGTTGACGCCGCAGTTGAGGCCGCGGCGCACCTGCACGTTGTTCCACTTGATCAGGTACAGGCTGCCGTTCACCGTCAGATGGTTGTCGAGCAGGCTCGACTTGCTGCCGATCTCGTAGTTCCACAGATCGTCGGAGCCGTACTCCGGCGACGGATGCAGGCCGTTCGCGGCGATTTCCGCGCCGCAGAGATTCATCGGAATGACCTGGTTGACGCCGCCGTAGCGGAAGCCTTTCGCCGCCTGCGCGTAGACCTGGTTGTTCTCGTCGACGTCGTAGGCGACGTTGACCTTCGGATTGACGCCGTCTTCCTTCGAGTGCTGCATGCCGTTCGAGGTCGCGCCGCCGTTGAAGAAGCCGGACTGGTACTGCCAGTGGCGCTCTTTCCAGTCGAACGCGCGCAGGCCGCCGGTCAGCGAGAAGTTGCCAAGCTTGTAGGTCGCCTCGCCGAACAGGGCCGTCTCTTCGATGTGCACGTTCTGGATGCCCCAGAACGGATAGTCGGGCGGCGCACCGAAGTTGGCGCTCGGCAGGCCGGTCGCCGCGTCCCAGCCCGGATCGGGGAATGCGTTGATGTAGCCGCGGTTGCGCTTGTGGTAGTAGGCGCCGACGAGCCACTTCAGCGCGCCGTCGTCGTGCGACAGCGCGCGCACTTCCTGGGTGAAGTCGTTGAGGTGGGTCTGGTCGGCGAGCGACGCCATCGGCCCGTTGACCACGCCGAGCGACGGGAAGGTCGACTCGTAGATTTTGTCGAGATTCCAGCGGTTGAGCACGTTCATGTCGAAGTACGACGTCGCCGAGACGATGCTGCCCCAGCTCAGTTCCTGAGTCAGGGTCAGGTTCGACAGCGTGTAGTCCTGGTGCGAGTTTTCCGGCGACTTGTAGGCGCGCGTGTAGTTGCCGGTCTCGTCGAGGCCGCGGCCGTGATCGGTGGCGTCGTGACCCCAGATCGACAGATCGACGGTGAGGCCATCGCTCGGCAGCACGCGCAGGGCGACGCGGCCGCCGACGGCGTTGGTGCGGTTGATATTGTCTTCGCCGGTGGTCGTGTTCTTGATGAAGCCGCCGTTGCGGTCGTCGTACATCGACACGCGCAGGCCGGCCACGTCTTTGATCAGCGGCACGTTGATCACGCCGCGCAGGTCGTAACTGGTACCGCCGTGGTCGATGCCGGCGACCGACGCTTCGACGCTGCCTTCGACCGTGTCGAGCAGCGGCTTGCGCGTGACCAGGCGGATCGCGCCGGCCATCGAGCCCGCACCGTACAGCGTGCCTTGCGGCCCGCGCAGCACTTCGACGCGTTCAAGGTCGAACAAACCGAATTCGGGATTGAAGCCGTTGACCGAGACCGGCGAATCGTCGATGTAGAGACCGACGGTTTCCTGGGTCTGCGGATCGTCTTCCGACGCGTTGCCCGCATTGATGCCGCGCAGGATGATCTGCGAACGACCCGAGCCGGTCTTGAAGATGCCGAGGCTCGGCACGCTCGAAATCAAATCGGTGAAGTTCTGCGCGCCGGCATTGGTCAAGGCCTTGCCGTCGATCGCGGAAATGCTCAGCGGAACTTTCTGCAGAGATTCGGAGCGCTTGTTCGCGGTGACCGTCACCGTTTCCAACGAGGAAGACGCATTCGCGTCCGCCGGCTGCGCTTGCGCCTGCGGATCGGGATTCGCAGCGGCCGCATCGGCGGCGGCTTCGGTGTTGGCGGCGGCATGCACGCCGCCGAAAGCAAACACGGCAAGTGCACAGAAGACGGCGTGAGCGATCTTGTTGCGCGCCGGCTGCGGCAAAGAAGGTCGAGTGCCGGTGAAGGCAGCGGATTGCTTATTCATGGTGTTCCCCGGAGAAATGTGGAATGGGCGGGCGGCGGCATCCTGCCAGTGCGGCTCGTCAAGTTCCCCGAACGGCCTCGATGCCGTCCGGCGACTGACCTATCGAAGCCGGTGACGACGGCTGAAATACTCTGGTCACCGAATTTCGATATGTCAAAAAATTTTGATAGAGTGATACTGCTTTGATCGGCGACTGTCAAGCATGGCTCTGGTCATGGAGCCGCTGTTTGAAACAGGCAGTTCGTTCGCGACGGGGTATCGGAGTACGAACGGCAGCGCAAACGTGCCGCTCGTCCATCGACACCTCATGGCGAACGCGCGCCGATTGCAGACACAGACAAAGCCCGCATTCCATCATCCGAGGACACCGAATGACCGCATCGCCCGCACCGTCCCCGCTCACGCGCGCCGAGCGCAGCGGCTACAGCGAAACCTCGCTGCATGCCGACGTCACCGCGTTTATCGACTCACTCGAAGCACAGGGCGATCCGCGCCTCTGGGTTGGCGATTTCGGCACGACGCCGCAGGGCCGCAAGCTGCCGCTGCTCGTGCTGTCGTCGCACCGCCACTTCACTCCCGAAGCCGCACACGCCGCGGGCTTGCCGGTCGTGCTTATCGTCTGCGGCATCCATGCGGGCGAAGTCGAAGGCAAGGAGGCCGCGCTGATGCTCGTGCGCGACATTCTGCAGGGCCGCCACGGCGACCTGCTCGACCGGCTCACCGTCGTCGTCGCGCCGCTGTTCAATGCCGATGGCAACGATGCGCTCAGCGCCGACAACCGCAAACTCGACATTGCCAAACTGCACGGCCAGATCGGCCCCGCGCAGGTCGGCACGCGCGTCAACGCCGCGGGGGTCAATCTCAACCGCGACTATATGCGCCAGGAAGGCGCCGAGATGCGGCTGATGCAGACGCGCGTCTGCCAGCCGTGGAATCCGCATCTGGCGATCGACTGCCATACGACGAACGGCTCGATCCACCGTTTCGCGATGACCTACGACGTCCCGCACACAGTCGAGAGCGGCCGCCGCGAGCCGATCGAATACATGCGCGAACGCATGATGCCGGCGGTTTCCGCCGCGGTGAAACAGCACGACGGCCTCGACTCGTTCTGGTACGGCAACTTCATGCGCGACGAAGGCGGCCAGGGGCTTGGCTGGATCACCTACACGCATCATCCGCGTTTCGGCGGTAATTATCGCGGCCTGACCAACCGTCTCGATCTGCTGCTCGAAACGTATGCGTACCTTCCATTCGACGAGCGCGTGCGTACGGCTTACGGATTTCTGCGCGAATCGCTGAAGTACGCCGCCGCCCACGCCGCGGAAATCGTCTCGCTGTGCGCACGCTGCAGCGAACCGCCCGAGCGCATCGCCGTACGCTACCGCCTCGAAGCGTTCGCCGACCGCGATGCCGAAGTGCTGACGCGCGAACCCTACGCGCTCGACGGCGCGCCGATCAGCGTGCGCGTGCCGCACTACGCACGCTTCGTCGGCGATCACGTCGTCGCCCGGCCGCTGGCCTATGCCGTGCCGGCGCACGTCGCCGAGCACCTCGCGCTGCACGGTCTCGCGATCGAAGACGCGGTGCCGAACCAACGCCTGCTGGTCGAAGTCGCCAGCGTGCGCGGCACGGTCACCTCGGCGGGACGCGAGATTCTCGAAGCGAATGCCTCCGCGTATCTCGATGCCGACTATTCGCGCCAGACCCGCGCCCTGCCAGAAGGCTGGCGGCTCGTGCGTACCGCCCAGCAGCGCGGTGCGATCGCCGTCTACCTCTGCGAAGCCGGCAGCGACGACGGCCTGGTCGCCTGCGGTCTGATCGACATGCCCGCACCGGGCGCGGAGTTCCCGGCCTGGCGCGTGCTGGCGATCGAGCCCGCCGCGGACTGACGCTTTCCTCCGGCCACGGACGGCCGGATTTTCGTGTGCCCTTGAAAGCCCTTCGACGAGGCGCATATCTCGTCGGCGCGACGAGGCGTTTACAGGGGACTTGTTTCGTCGCTAAACTTGGCACTCAGCACACCGGAGTGCTAACAATCCGGACAAATTCCCCGTCTTTCAATTAGTTGAGGATAGATCTTATGAAACTTCGCCCACTGCATGATCGCGTGATCATCAAGCGCCTGGAAGCCGAGACCAAGTCGGCCGGCGGCATCGTCATTCCCGACACCGCGACCGAAAAGCCGATCAAGGGCGAGGTCATCGCGGTCGGCACGGGCAAGATTCTCGAGAACGGCAACGTGCGCTCGCTCGCGGTCAAGGCCGGCGACAAGGTGCTGTTCGGCAAGTACTCGGGCACCGAGGTCAAGGTCGACGGCGAAGAGCTGCTCGTCATGCGCGAGGAAGACCTCGTTGCGGTGATCGAGGGCTGAAAAGCGTGAGCGGAATAGCGGTAAGCGGTGAGCGGAAAGAGCCACGAGCTCCGACGGCCCTGCTTTTGCCGCTCACCGCTCACTGCTGACCGCTCACCATTCCAACCAACGCCGAACACATTTTCATATTGAGGACATTCCAATGGCAGCCAAAGAAATCCGCTTTTCCGAAGACGCACGCGCTCGCATTCTGCGCGGCGTGAACACCCTGGCCAATGCGGTCAAGGCCACCCTCGGTCCGAAGGGCCGCAACGTCGTGCTCGAGAAGAGCTTCGGCGCGCCGACGATCACCAAGGACGGCGTGTCCGTCGCCAAGGAGATCGAGCTGGCCGACAAGTTCGAGAACATGGGCGCGCAGATGGTCAAAGAAGTCGCTTCCAAGACCTCCGACGTCGCCGGTGACGGCACCACGACCGCGACCGTGCTCGCCCAGGCGCTGATCCGCGAAGGCCTCAAGGCCGTCGCCGCCGGCATGAACCCGATGGACCTTAAGCGCGGCATCGACAAGGCCGTCATCGGCGCCGTCGCCGAGCTGAAGAACCTGTCCAAGCCGTCGGCCGACAACAAGTCGATCGCCCAGGTCGGCACGATCTCGGCCAACGGCGACACGCACATCGGCGACATCATCGCCGAAGCGATGAACAAGGTCGGCAAGGAAGGCGTGATCACCGTTGAAGAAGGTTCGGGTCTCGAGAACGAGCTCGACGTCGTCGAAGGCATGCAGTTCGACCGCGGCTACCTGTCGCCGTACTTCATCAACAACCAGCAGAGCCAGCAGGTCGAGCTGGAAGATCCGTACATCCTCCTGCACGACAAGAAGATCTCGAACGTGCGCGAACTGCTGCCGGTGCTCGAAGGCGTGGCCAAGGCCGGCAAGCCGCTCGTGATCGTCGCCGAGGAAGTCGAAGGCGAAGCGCTGGCGACCCTCGTCGTCAACACGATCCGCGGCATCGTCAAGGTCGCGGCCGTCAAGGCGCCGGGCTTCGGCGACCGCCGCAAGGCGATGCTCGAAGACATGGCCATCCTGACCGGCGGCCAGGTCATCAGCGAAGAAGTCGGCCTCTCGCTCGAAAAGGCGACGATCAAGGATCTCGGCCGCGCGAAGAAGGTCGTCATCTCCAAGGAGAACTCGACGATCATCGACGGCGCCGGCGAAGGCAAGAACATCGAATCGCGCATCGCGCAGATCAAGGCGCAGATCGAAGAGACCTCGTCCGACTACGACCGCGAGAAGCTGCAGGAGCGCGTGGCCAAGCTGGCCGGTGGCGTGGCGGTGATCAAGGTCGGCGCCGCGACCGAAGTCGAAATGAAGGAAAAGAAGGCGCGCGTCGAAGACGCCCTGCACGCCACGCGTGCGGCGGTGGAAGAAGGCGTGGTCCCGGGCGGCGGCGTCGCCCTGGTACGTGCGCTCGACGCGATCAAGAAGCTCAAGGGCGACAACGAAGACCAGAACCACGGCATCATCATCGCCAAGCGCGCGATGGAAGCGCCGCTGCGTGAGATCGTCACCAACGCCGGTGAAGAAGCGTCGGTGATCCTCAACAAGGTCGCCGCGGGCAAGGGCAACTACGGCTACAACGCCGCCAACGGCGAGTACGGCGACATGGTCGAGTTCGGCATTCTCGATCCGACCAAGGTCACCCGCACCGCGCTGCAGAACGCCGCGTCGATCGCCGGCCTCGTCATCACGACGGAAGCCATGGTCGCCGAAGCGCCGAAGAAAGACGAAGGCCACAGCCACGGTGCACCGGGCGGCGGCATGGGCGGCATGGGCGGCGGAATGGATTTCTAAAAATCCAAACGCGGTCTGCGTCACGCAAAATAAAACCCCGCTTCGGCGGGGTTTTTTGTTGCTTGCAGGCTTGCGTCTGCGGGCTTCGCAGTCGACGTGACGGGTCGCGAACTCGCGGCCACGGGCGCGGCTGCTAACTCCACCTACATTTCTTTACCTATTCTCGTTTGACAAGAAAATAACAATTTCATTATCGTGCGTCGGTCGGGGGTACGACACGCCATTCGGTGGAGCGGATGGCACACAGACGTTGAGGTCGTACTCACGATGTTTTCTCGTGCATCGAGCAAGCGCGCTCGCCGCGTTTCATCATCCGAATCTTGTCGGGCTTTGCCTTCAGGCTGCCCGTTTGCGTTCGTCGAGCCCTCCCCATCTGTTCTGTCCCGATTGCCCGGCCGCTAAGGCTGGGCTCGCGTCATGTTCCGAAAAATTTTTCCTACAACTATTACGGAGAGGGTAATGAAACAGCGGCTATTGGTGTCTTCGATCATTATGGGCTTGTGCGCGAGTCTCGCCACAGGCAGCGTTATCGCGCAGAACGCGGATCAGAACTCGGCAGGGGCCGATCAGAAAAAGAAAGAACCGGCAGAGCTGCAGAAGGTGGTCGTCACCGGCTCGCTCATTCCGCAGGCGCAGATCGAAACGGCCTCGCCGACGATCACCATCAGCGCGAAGGACATGCAGAAGCAGGGCTTCGCCAACGTCTACGACGCATTGCGGTCCATGCCGATTGCCACCGGCGCCGTGCAGGACGGACAGTTCCAGGGCGGATTCACCCAGGGCGCGCATGAACTGAGCCTGCTCGGCCTCGATCCGGGCTTTACTCTGACCCTGATCGACGGCCATCCAATGGCCGACTATCCGCTGCTGTTCAATGGCACGAGCAATTTCGTCGACTTGACCAATATCCCTGTCGGCATGATCGATCACATCGACATCCTGCCGGGCAATCAGTCCGCGATTTACGGCTCCAACGCCATTGCCGGCGTCATCAACATCATCCTCAAGCAGAAAGTCGACGGATTCGAGGTCGACTATCGCGTCGGTGGATTCTCCAACGGCGGTGGCCAGAGCCAGCGCCTCGAACTGCTCGGTGGACACGATTTCGGCAATCTCAGCGTCGTCTACGGTCTGCAGATCAGCAATACCGATCCGATCTGGGGCTACCAGCGCGACCTGACCGCTTCGCAGAACGCGAACCCGAATCCGGCCGGGCGCTTCGGGTCTTCCACGTTCGGCTACTGGTACTACGACAACAGTTTCGTCCTGCACCGCGTCGATCCCGGCGCTGCGACCTGCGCCCAGGTCGCAGGCAATTTCCACGGCACGACCATCTACGATCACAGCGCCAGCGGCTATTACTGCGGTAGCCGCTATGAAACCGGCTACGGCACGATCAACAGCCAATCGCGCCAAGCGTCCGGGTATCTGAAAATCACCGACCGCATCAACGACAATATCGAGCTGTACGGCAATTTGCTTTTCAACGCCAATACGCAGCATTACAGCGATGGGCGGCGCTTCTGGAACGTCACCTTCCTCAATCAAGACACGCAGCGACTGGAGCTATTCCAGCACATCTTCTCGCCGGAGGAGTCGGGTGGTCTCGGCGTAGGAATGATCCACGATTTATCGCGCACCTATAATTTCTACGGCGGCGCGCGCGGCGGCATCGGCGGATCCAACTGGAACTACGACGTTTTCGTCGACCGTTCCGGCGCCTACAACGACACCAAGGAGCTGTGGCCGCTGAAGGCACCGGTCACGAGCTTCTTCGAGCAGCAGTTCCTCGGGCCGAAGCAGGGCACATCTTCTGGCTATCCCGTCTACTCGCCGAATCCGTCCAAGTTCTACCAGTCGTTGACGCCGGCGCAGTACGCGAGCTTCCAGGGCCAGATCGAAAGCCAGTCCAAGACCTGGACGCAGCACATCAATCTGCAGGTGACGAACACGGATCTGTTCTCTCTGCCGGGCGGCTCGGCCGGTATCGCCGGCGTTCTCCAGCTCGGCGACCAGTACTGGAGCAATCCGGTGCAGGCGTCGCTGCAAAACGGCGACTTCTTCGGCCGCACCGGCACCGCGGGCAACGGCCAGCGCTCCAACTGGGCGGCCGCAGTCGAATTGCGCGCACCCGTCCTCAGCACCGTCACGCTTACTGCTTCGTTGCGCTACGACAAATACGAGAACGACGGCGGCGGTAGTTACGACAAGCCGACCTACAAGCTCGGCGCGGAATACCGTCCGGTGGACACGTTGCTGTTCCGCGCCAACTACGGCACCGCGTTCCGCGCGCCCGACATGGCCTACACGTTCGGCGGTAAGAGCGGCTCCTTCCAGCCGGGCCTGACCGACTACTATCTCTGCGCCACCAAGCAGCCGGGCGACATCACCAAGTGCTCGTACTACAACACGGTCGATCCATTCATCCAGCACCAGGGCAATCGCGGACTGCAGCCGGTCACGGCGAAGTCCTGGGGCGGAGGCCTGGTGTGGTCGCCGACCAGCGACCTGACCTTGAAGGCCGACTACTACAAGATCAAGATCTCCAACGAGGTCAATCTGCAGAGCGCCGACACGCTGCTCGTGACCGAATCGGCCTGCCGCCTCGGCCAACTCGACATCAACTCGCCGACCTGCGTCGACGCGTTGAGCAAGGTGCAGCGCGGTCCGCAAGGGCAGATCACGCAGATCAACGTACTGCCGATCAATATCTCCAACGAATCGGTATCCGGCATCATCGCGTCGGCGAACTACAAGCTCGACGTGGGCCGCTACGGCGACTTCCAGTTCGGCCTGAACTACAACGACACGCTGAAGCACTCGCATCAGACCTTCCCGGGCGATCCGACCTACAACAACTTCGACGACCCGTTCAACGCGAGCACGATTGAGTTCAAGAGCATCCTCACCGGCTCGGTCACCTGGGACATCGGCCCATGGTCGACGACCGTGTTCGGCACGCGTTACGGTGCGATCCCAAATCACAGGGCCTATACGGTCGGATCTTTCGTTGCCGGTGCAGGCCACGTCGCGCCGTGGATGATCTACAACGGCTCGGTGTCCTACTCTTTCAGCGACGATGCGACGATGAGCTTCATCGTCAACAACATCCAGAACTCGATGCCACCGAAGGATCCGACCTACACGTCCGTGCCGTACTACAACTATCAGGTCTACAACGTGTACGGCCGCTCGATGTTCCTCGAAATGAACGTGAAGTTCGGACGCAGCAAGTAAGCATCTCTTGCAGGGGGCGCAGGCCAAGGATGGTCTGCCCCTCAGAACTTCATCGGGACGAGGGCTGGCATTATGCCGGCCCTTTTTTTATGCGCGGCTTTCCGACAGCGCGCGACGCAAAGGTTCGAGCTGACGCTCGTAACGTCGCCATTCGGCAAGCGACCTGGCGTGAATCGGTTCACGCACCTGGGCGGCGCTGAGCGTTGCCACGGGTCCTCCCGCCGCGCTCATATCGAGACACTGCGGCTCCCAAGGCAGCTCGCAGTGAGCGAGTATCTTGCGCACGCTGGTCTCGGTATCGGACACGAGCTCGGCATAGGAGATGTCGAGAATCCGGCCGGGCATGACCCCGTGCCAATGCTGCATCAGGCGCTCGTAGCGTCGATGGTGCGCGGCCAGCGCATCGAACGAATAGCTGTACGCGACCGCATCGCCGAACAAGGCTTTGTAATTGGAAAAACACAAACCGACCGGATCACGCACGATATGCAAAATCGGCGCTTGCGGCAGCGCTTTGTGAATGAACCCAGCCAGAAGATAGTTCGGCGGCAGCTTGTCGATGAAATGACGTTTGCCGCCCGCGCGCCATTGGGTCTGGCTTAGATAGCGTGCACCGACGGCGGCGTAGTCTTGTGTCGCCGCACGCTGCAGCATCACCTCGTCGATCATCGCCGGACTGTGATAGTCGAATTGCCAATGCAGCTGGCGGGCGAAATCATCGAGTTCGCCCGCGCTGGCAACCATCGAATGATTGGCGAGGATGCGTTCGAGCAGGGTCGTACCGCTGCGCGGCATGCCGATGATGAAGATCGGCGACGGATGCTCGGCCGGTGTATTCGCCGAGTGCAGGAATTCCGGCGTGCAGGTCTGCATCAGCAGATCGAACAGGCGCTGCTCGGATTCGTCGTCGTGCGGCAGACGCTGACGCATGATCTCGTTGCCGCGTTCGAGTGCGCGCCAGGCGTTGTCGGCATCGTCGAGGTCGTCGAACTCCTTGAACAGAGCAAACTCGAGCGCCGCGTGATCCACGCTTCCGGGCTCGGCTTGCGGCAGGCGCGCCTGCAGATCCTGCAGATGATTCCGCTCACGCGACTGCTTGCGCAGGCGAGCCCGCGCGAGCGCAGCCCGACCGAAGCCGGGGCGCGCAGCAAGGCAGGCCTGCGCCTCGCTCTCTGCTTCCGCGATGCGATCGTTGAACATGAGCTGGATGCAGCGGAAGTAGCTGAAGTCGGGCGTGTTGAGCCCATGCTCGCGCGCTCGCTCGATCACAGCCAATGCCTTAGCGTGCTCGCCGATGGTTTGATAGGCGTGGGCAACGCCGGCAAAGTCCGCAATTGTGCGCAGTTCCATCGCGGCGGCGCGATCGGCGCAGGCGCGCGCGGCGACGACTTCGCCGATGCGCAATAGAGACATGATCAGCATATTGAGCGTCGCGATGTCGTCCGGCGCCGCATCGACGGCAGCCAGCAATTGGCTGCTCGCGGCACGCACCTGCCCTTTCGCCATGGCGATTCCGGCCAACACGATGCGGGCTCTGACATGCTCGGGAATCAGCTCGATCAGTTCCTCGAGCGTGCTCTTCGCATCGTCGAACTGGTTTCCCGCAAGAAACGTTTGTCCTCGGCGCCAAAGGCGCCCCTCGCGTGTGGTCAATTCGCGCACGATGGGTATCCGTTATGTGTTCTACAAAGGCGGCGGGCTGCCGTCCGATTCGTTTTTATAGCCCTCGACGCGTTGTGATTCGCCAAACGATTCCTTCTGGCCCTGCCGCCTCTGCCCGGCAAAACACGCATGCCGAAGAGCGATAACAGGTAAAACTCGGGATTAAATGCAAATTGCGCCACAATTTCGCCCTTTCTAAGACATGAATTTGACAAGAAAATAACAATTTCATTATCGTGCGTCGATCGGGGGTACGACGCGCCATTCGGTGGAGCGGGTGGCACGTAGACGCTGAGGTTGCGCTCACGATGTCTTTTTCGGCGTTGAACAAAAACGTTCGTCGCGACGCATCATCCGGCTGTGCTCGGGCCTTTCATCGGGCCTGCCCGATCATTTTGATCGGGTCTTTCTCGTCCATTTCGTCCCGATTACCCGACCGCTAGCGATCGGGCGTGCATCGTGTTCCGAAAAATTTTTCCTACTGCATGGAGAGGGCAATGAAGCAACGCTTGTTGGTGTCTTCGATCATCATGGGCCTGTGCGCAAGCCTGACAACGAACGGCGCGTTGGCGCAGAACGCAGACCAGTCCACTTCGGACAGCGGCAAGAAAAGGGAGACCACCGAACTGAAAGGCGTCGTGGTCACCGGCTCTTTGATTCCGCAGGCGCAGATCGAAACGGCGTCCGCAACCCTCAAGATCACCGGCGCGCAGTTGGAGAAGCAGGGCTTCGCCAACGTCTATCAGGCGCTTCGTTCGATGCCTCTCGCCACGGGCGCAGTTCAAGACGGGCAGTCGTCGGGCGGCGGCTTCACGCCGGGCGCCCAGGAAATCAGCCTGCTCGGACTCGACCCGGGCTTCACTCTGATCATGATCAACGGCCATCCGATGGCCGATTTCCCGTTCCTGTTCAACGGATCGAGCAATTTCGTCGACCTGACCAATATTCCCGCCGGCATGGTCGATCACATCGATATTCTGCCGGGCAACCAGTCCGCGGTTTACGGCTCCAGCGCGATTGCGGGCGTAGTCAACATCATCCTGAAGGACCGCATCGACGGCTTCGAGCTGAATGCCCGCGTCGGTAGCTATAGCAGCGGCGGCGGACAAAACCAGCGCCTGGAATTCCTCGGCGGGCATACCTGGGGCAATCTCGATCTGACCTTCGGCCTCCAGCTCAACAATGAAAAGCCGATCTGGGGCTACAACCGCGACATCACCAAGTCCACCAATTCGAACCCGGACCCCAACGGCCGCTACGGCCAGCGCGACTTTCTCTACATCAACTACGGCCCCAACTACGGCTCGGGAACCTATGTCGATCCCGGTCAAGCCACCTGCAGCTCGCTCTCCAATCTATGGGGCGGCACTACGGACTACGAATACCGCCAGAAACTGGGGTACTACTGCGGCAGCAAGTACGCCGCCGGCTACGGCACCATTTTGAACAAGAACCGCTCAGGTACGGCTTATATCAATCTGAAGTATCGGCTCGACGACGATACGCAGGCCTATGCCAACATGCTGTACAGCGTCGGTTCGGTGACTTTCTCGAGCGGTGCAGGTACGTGGGCGACGAACAACAACAATGCGTTCTTCAACTCGAATACGGGAAATTTCGAGCTCTTCCAGCACCTCTTCTCTCCGGAAGAAATGGGGGGATTGGGTCCGAGCCTGGACACGCAGCTGAGCCGCCAGTACACGGCCTGGGCCGGGATCCGCGGCAGTTTCGGAAAGAACTGGGACTACGACCTGTTCTACGCGCGCTCACAGGACAACGTCTGGGAAAAATCCCCGTGGCTCCTCGGAGCGAAAGCCGATGCCTTGTTTGAGCAGTTGTTCCTTGGCCCGAAACAAGGCACTCAAAGCGGCTACCCGGTTTATGCGCCCAACGTAAACAACTTCTACAAGCCGCTCACGCCCGCTCAATACGCCAGCATCAACGGCACGATCCGCAGCAAAAACGTCGCCTGGACGCAGAATCTCAATTTGCAGGTCACCAACACCGACCTATTCAGCCTGCCGGCCGGCTCCGTCGGCTTCGCCGGCGTCGCCCAGATCGGCAGCCAGGCTTGGAACAATCCCAACGATCCGCGCGTCGTCGCGGGCGATTTCTGGGGACTGACCGGAACGTCGGGTAGCGGCACGCGCAGCAACTGGGCCTACTCCGGCGAGTTGCGTGTCCCGATCACAAGCATGCTGACGGCCAATCTTTCCGCCCGTTACGATCAGTACAAGAACAACGGCGCCAGCAGCGATGATCGCCCGACTTACAAGCTGGGCCTGGAATTCCGCCCGACCGACGCATGGCTGCTGCGTGCCAGCTACGGCACCGCCTTCCGCGCGCCGGACATGGCTTATGTCTTCGGCGGGAAGAGCGGCTTTTACAACTACGACGTCAACGATTACTACCGCTGCGCGACCGATCCTAGTCAATCGGGGTTGCCCATCGATCAGTGCAAGTACGCGGGGCTGGCGGTGTTTGCCGAGCACTACGGAAACCGCAAGCTGCAATCGATTACGGCCAAGTCCTGGGGCTACGGCGTGGTCTGGTCGCCCAACTCTGACTTCGACATCAAGGCCGACTACTACAACGTCAATATTTCCAACGAAGTCCAGTTGCAAAGCATGAACGGACTCCTGCAAATCGAAGCAGCCTGCCGTACCGGACAGATCGACATCAATTCTCCGACTTGCGTGACCACGCTCGCGCAAATAACGCGCAACCCGCCAGACAGCGCCAACCCGAATGCGCTACAGCAGGTCATCGTACTGCCGATCAATATCGCGAAGGAGAAGGTGTCCGGCATCATCGCGTCGCTGGACTACAAACTCGATCTCGCTCGCTACGGCAGCCTCGCATTCGCCGCGCAGTACAACGTGACTTTGGAGCATCGCCTGCAGCAGTATCCCGGCGACCCGGAAATCGACATGCTGCGCAGCCCCTACTATGCCTTCAGCGAGCAAAGCGGCCCGCAGTTCAAGACCATCGCGAATGCGTCGGTGACCTGGGACATCGGCCCGTTTTCAACCACGCTGTTCGGTACGCGCTATGGCAAGACGCCCAACTACATCGCCGCGAGCAACTCGACCGGCTATGCGACGCCCGGTTCGGGCAGCGTCGCGCCATGGATCCTCTATAACGGCAGCATCAACTACAGCGTCAACGACGATATGCGCGTGAGCTTCATCGTCAACAACATCAAGAACTCGATGCCGCCGAAAGATTCCTCCTGGACGGTTTATCCCTACTACAACGCCGGCAGCTACAACCCCTACGGCCGGCAAATGTGGCTGGAATTCGACTGGAAATTCGGCAGAAGCGGTTCGTAAACGCAATTCATCGAGGCCGGCCAGTCCGGCCTCGATGCTTTCAGGCTTGCCCTGACGCAATACCCGGAGGCTCGAACCACGCTTCATAGCGCCGCCACTCGCCTTTCGCGCGATCGTGGATGCCCTCGCGTACCTGCGCCGTGCTCAAAGTCGCGACCGGCGCGCTGTTGCGCGAAATGTCGATGCAGCCTTCCTCGAACGGCAGGCCACAGTGATCGAGGACGCGTCGTGCCATAGCTTCGGGCGCGGCGACCAGATCAGCGTAAGCCACGTCCAATATCCGTCCCGGCATGACTTGATGCCAGTGCCGCATCACGCGTGCGTAGTGGCTGTAATGAGCGGCGAGCGCAGGCAGATGGTAGCTGTAGGCGCAGGCATCGCCGAACAACGCCTTGAAGTTGGAGAAGCACACGTCCATCGGATCGCGCGACATATTCAGGATGCGCGCGTGTGGCAACGCGCGATGGATCGCGCCGGCGAGAAAATAGTTCGCGGGTAGTTTGTCGACGAAGAACGGCTTGCTCTGTGCGCGCCACTGCGTCTGTTCGAGATAGCGCGCGCCGATATTGGCGTAGTCGAGGCCGGGCATGCGCTGAAGCAGCACCGCGTCCAGCATCGTGTTCTCGTAGTGATCGGCCTGCCAGCGCAATTGATGCGCGAAGTCGTCGAGTTCGCCGGCCGATGCGACTTGCGAATGATTGCCGAGGATGCGTTCGAGCAAGGTCGTGCCGCTGCGCGGCATGCCGATGATGAAGATCGGCTGCGGCCCGTTCGCGCGCGCACTTTCGCGCGCCGACTGCGCTTCCGCGTGAATGTATTCGGGCGTCGACAATTCGATCAGGCGTTCGATAAGCGCATCGTGCTGCGCGATGTCGTACGGCACGCGCGCCTGCATGATCGCGTTGCCGCGTTCGAGCGCTTTCCACGCGTCGGCATATTCGCCGAGATCGTCGAGTTCCTTGAACTGGGCAAACTCGAGCGCCGCGTGTTCGACCGTGCCTTTTTCGACCACACCGAAACGCCGGCGAATATCGTCGAGATGCTGAGTGGCCGAAGTCACCTTGCGCAGGCGCGCACGCGACAAGGTTGCGCGACCGAAGCCGGGCTGTATGCGCAGGCAGCTTTCCAGCTGCGTCGCGGCACTGTCGAGCTTGCCGTTGAAGATCAGTTGGATGGCGTGGAAATAGCGCAGGTCGGCGTTGTCGGAACCGAGTGCGCGTGCACGCTCGATCAGCGCCAGCGCGCCCTCGTGCTCGCCGGTGGTCTGCAGCGCATGCGCGAGCGCAGCGCAATCGGCGCCCGACAACGTAGGCACCGACCGCGCCTGTGCAACGCATTCGCGCGCGGCGACGACTTCGCCGACGCGCAACAGCGCGAGCGCGATCTTGCTCGCCATCTGCGGCGCCAACGGGCGGGTCTGCGCCGCCTGCAGCAACTGCGCCGCGGTTTCGCGCACGCGGTGCTCGGACAGCAGAAGGCCGGCCAGCAGCAGCCGCGCATCGAGGTGCGCAGGCGCACGCTGCAGCAGCGACTCGCAGGTTATGCGTGCGGCGGTCAACTGGTTCGACGCGAGATAGCGCTGTGCCTTGAGCCACAGCCGATCTTCGGACGCGTTCGTCATGCCTGTTCCGATATGCACAAAAAACAAAACCCGCCGCAGCGGGTTCTGTTCAATTCGATCACGGCGACTGCCGTCATGCGCGTACCGGAGCGAGCGCGTAGCCGCGCAGGCGTGCGGCGAACGACGCGAGCGCGTGGATGCCCGAGGCTTCGGCTTCGCGGCACCAGTCGGTCAGGCCGTTCATCATCGCTTCGGCGCCGCCGCTGTTGCGTTCGAGTACCGTCGCCAGGCGCGCGCGGAAATCGCAGACCGTGCGCAGAGTCGGACGATGTTCGATCGCCGCGAGCATCTTCTGGCGCGAATGCTCGTCGAGCCAGCGGCCGCCGTTGCCGAGGGCGCGACGCAGCGCGCGCGGAATCCCGGCGATGCCTCTGCCGGCCTGCTTGGCGTCTTCGTGCAGGGTCGGCGCGATTACGCCGCGGAAGTAGTCGCTCATCACCTCGAACTTGTGCGAGACGAGCGCCTTGATCGTTTCGCCGTCCGGCAATTGCACGTTCGGCCGCACGTCGAGCGTCGGCGCCACGCGCAGTACCTTGGCAAGGCCGAACTTGCGCAGCACGCAGATCACCGCCCAGCCGATATCGACTTCAAACTTGCGCAGCGCGAACTTGGCCGAGCTCGGGAAAGCGTGATGGTTGTTGTGCAGTTCTTCGCCGCCGATCCACACGCCCCACGGCGACAGGTTCGTCGCCATGTCGGAGGTTTCGAAGTTGCGATAGCCCCACCAGTGGCCGATGCCGTTGACCACGCCGGCGGCCCAGAACGGGATCCAGATCATCTGCAGGGCCGAGATCGCCACGCCCCAGATGCCGAACAGGGCGATGTTGACGATGAAGGTCAGAGTTGGGCCCCAATACGCGTGTGGCGTATAGAGATGGCGCTCGATCCAGTCGTCCGGGCAGCCCTTGCCGTACTTTTCCAGTGTGTCCTGTTCGAGCGAGGCGACGCGGTACAGGTCGACGCCCTTCCACAGCACCGCGTTGATGCCGAAGATCTTCGGGCTGTGCGGATCTTCCTCGGTCTCGCACTTCGCGTGGTGCTTGCGGTGCACCGCAACCCACTCGCGCGTGACCATGCCGGTCGACACCCACGACCAGAAGCGCAGCACGTGCGCAACGACCGGATGGAAATCGACACCGCGATGACAGGCGCTGCGATGCAGGTACAAAGTCACCGCAAAAATCGTCAGCTGCGTAACGATGAGGAAATAAATGACCTTGAACAGCCAACCCGCTTGCAGCAGGCCGCCGTTAAGAAAATTCAGAACAGTATCAAGCATATGTTTCTCTTCCAGCCCCGACCCCTAGGTTAGCTTGAGACTATAAAGCAGGCGAAGAGTTCACGCCAGTGAAGCGGCGTAGTCATACGCTTGTTTGGACGGGGTTTCCGGCGCGAAAAAGCAGGCCCTATGCCTGCCGCTCGAAGACCAGCAAGGTCGACGTCGCCGAAGCGTAGAGCTTGCCGGCGGCGTCCTTCAGGGTGGCCTCGGCGAACGCCGCGCGGCGGCCGAAACTGAGCACGCGGCCCTCGGCGCGCAGCTTGCCGGTGTCCTTGGTGATCGGCTTGTGATAGGCGACCTTCAGCTCCAGGGTCGTGTAGCCCTGGGTCGGCGAGAGCTTGGAATGCGCCGCGCAGCCGCAAGCCGAATCGAGCAGGGTCGCCGCATAGCCGCCGTGCACGGTGCCGATCGGGTTGTACAGATGCAGCCCGGGCGTGCTCTCGAAAACGCCGTAGCCGTCGCCCGCATCGACAAAGGTGAAATCCATCGTATCGCCGATCGGCGGGCGGCCGCCCATCGCAATCAGCTTCTGCAGTTGTTCGAGACCGGTCAGACCGGTGGGGAGTTCGGCAACGATATCCATGGGGTTCAATCCAGTTGAAAGCGAAATTTCAGGGCCTGGCGCGAATGCGCCAGGATCGAATCGGAGCGCGCCTTGTCCGGCTCGGCGCGCGCGATCGCAAGCGCACCGACCAGCTCGGCGAGCATCGAATCGGCCAGCGCTTCGGCATCGGCGCGGCCGATCAGGCGCAAGGTGCCGGCAAGAATCTGCTGCATGCGCTGCATGCCCGCGGCGAAGCGCTGGCGTAGGGCGAGGCTCAGGCGCGGCAGGTCGCCGGCCAAGGCCGCGAGCGCGCAGCCGGCGCCGCGTGCGTCGCGATGGCGTGCGGAAAGATAGAAGTCGATATAAGCGACCAGGCCATCGTGTGGGGACAGCCCTTGCGTTTCCTCGCGGATGCGCGCGCGGCTTTCCTCGAACATGCGGTCGATGGCCGCGCCGATCAGCGCGTCCTTCGAGGCGAAATGCGCGTAGAAACCGCCGTGAGTCAGGCCCGCCTTGGCCATGACGCCGGCCACGGCCACACGGTCCGGGCCGCGTGCGCGGATCGCCGCGGCGGCGGCGGAAAGCAGCCTGTCGCGGGTCTGTTGCTTGTGTTCGACGGAATAGCGCATGGCTTGAAAGCACGTTATATGATGACTATCATACTATGGCCGCGATCGGCCGCAAGCCTCCCCCGAGATGCGCTGCCTCGGCGACCCTCTCATTCGGAGCACGTCATGAACGACATCTTCCTCGCCCCCGGCCTGCGCACCCCGTTCGTCAAGGCGGGCGGCGTCTACGCCAAGCATTCCTCGATCGCGCTGTCCGTGCCGCTCGTGCAGGCGATGGCGCAGCGCGCGCGGCCGGATTTCGTCATCTGGGGCCAGGTCATCACCCACCCCGACGTCTCCAATATCGCGCGCGAAGTTGTGCTCGATGCGCAGATCGATCCGACCATCCCCGCTTTCTCGACCACCCTCGCCTGTTCGACCAGTTTCATGAGCGCGATCGAAGCCGGCGCGATGCTCGGCCGCGGCGGCGCCCATCTCGCCCTGGTCGGCGGCAGCGAATCGATGAGCCACGTGCCGATCGCGCTGAAGCAGCGCGTCGCCGACGAGCTGACTTTCCTGTTCGCCAAAGACCCCGCGGCGGCGGCCGAGCGCCTGAGCAAGATCGGCGCGGGCGATTTCAACCTGCCGACGCGCGGTTGGGCGAACCGCAAAACCGGCCGCTCGATGGGCGAACACACCGAAGACACGGTCAAGCACTTCGGCATCTCGCGTGCCGATCAGGATCAGCGTGCGCTGCTCAGCCACCAGGGCGCGATCAAGGGCCAGGACGAGGGCTTTTTCGACGATCTGATCCTGCCGTTCGACGGCGTCGGTGCCGACAACCTGCCGCGCCGCGACACCTCGATCGAGAAACTCGCCAGCCTGAAGCCCGCGTTCGATGCGCAGCACGGCACGATCACCGCGGGCAATGCCTCGCCGTTGACCGACGGTGCCGCCTCGCTCTGGGTCGCCGACCGCGAAGGCCTCGCCCGCCTCGGCCTGCAGCCGACGGTGAAACTGGTCGACTGGGAACTCGCCGCGATCGACTACATCAACGGCGACGAAGGCATGCTGATGGCGCCCGCGCGCGCGATCGCACGCCTGCTCGCGCGGCACAAGCTCAAGTTCGCTGACGTCGCCTCGTGGAACGTGCACGAAGCGTTCGCCGCGCAGGTCGTCGCCAACCTGCGCATGGCTGCCGATGCGACCTATCGCAAGGAGCGCGCCGGTATCGACGCCGACCTCGGCGCCTTCCCGTGGGAGCGCGTCAACCCGCATGGCGGCTCGATCTCGATCGGCCATCCGTTCGCCGCGACGGGCGCGCGCGTGCTGAGCCAGGCGGCGAAGGAACTCGCTGCATTGCCCGTCGGTGCGCGAGGTATCGTCTCGCTCTGCGCGGACGGCGGCACGGGCACGGTCGGGCTGCTCGAACGCGTCTAAAAAAACTCCTCCAACGGAAACCGAAAACCCGCCGCGAGGCGGGTTTTTTCTTGCCTGCTCATCTCGACGCGCCGCACGCACGCCGTTCATCCGAGCGCCGACAACGTTTGACAATAAACTGACATTTGAATATTGTTGAAATTAAAATAACATTTGCCGCCGCGCTTCCAGCACGAGTCAGGCATCGGCTTTCTACAAAAAAACTGGGAGAGGGCAGTGAAACAACGAGTACTCGTGTCATCGATCCTGATGGGCCTCGCTGCGGGCTTCGCATGCGCCCACGCGTTCGCGCAAACCACCGACGCTTCCGCCGCGGACGGCGCGAAGAAAAAGGAGACGACCGAACTCGGCGGCGTCGTCGTCACCGGCTCGCTGATTCCGCAGGCGCAGATCGAAACGGCCTCGCCGACGATCCAGATCAGCAGCGTGCAGATGCAGAAGCTCGGCTTTGCCAATGTCTACGAGGCGCTGCGCAAGATGCCGCTCGCCAACGGCGCGGTGCAGGACAGCCAGTCGACCGCCAACTTCACCCCGGGCGCGCAGGAAATTTCGCTGTTCGGCCTCGATCCGGGTTTCACCCTGATCATGATCAATGGCCATCCGATGGCCGACTTCCCGCTCATGTTCAACGGCATGAGCAATATCGTCGACCTGACCAATATCCCGACCGGGATGGTCGATCGCATCGACATCCTGCCGGGCAACAACTCGTCGATCTACGGTTCGAGCGCGATCGCCGGCGTGGTCAATATCATCCTGAAAGACCGCGTCGAAGGTTTCGAACTCAACCTGCGCACCGGCGGCTACAAAGGCGGCGGCGGCGAGAATCAGCGCCTGCAATTTCTCGGCGGCCACAGTTGGGGCCAGCTCGATCTGACCTTCGGCGCGGAGCTCAACAACCAGCAACCGATCTGGGGGCGCCAGCGCGCGTTGACCCGTTCGACCGACGCCAATCCCGACCCGAGTGGCCGCTACGGTGTGCCCACGTTCGCAGTCGACAACTACGGCCCCGACCTGAGCGACGAGCTTAAAAACTATCTCGACCCGGGCGACGCCTGCGGATCGCTGAAAGGCTTGTTCAATGGCACCACCACGCGCGATTACCGGCCGAACCACGGTTATTTCTGCGGCAGCAAATATGCCAACGGCTACAACACGATCAACAACAAGCACCGCTCGGCGATCGCCTACGCCAATCTCAAATACAAGCTCGACGAGGAAACGCAGATCTACGGCAATCTCGTCTACAGCCTCAGCAAGGTGACT
Organism: Rudaea sp. 3F27F6; assembly: GCF_005503555.1. GTDB lineage: Bacteria > Pseudomonadota > Gammaproteobacteria > Xanthomonadales > Rhodanobacteraceae > Rudaea. Next base: position 173,767 of record NZ_SCNG01000003.1, on the reverse strand, counting down.
TTCAGCTCGAACTCGGCGTCCTGGAGTTCCAACGGCGGCCAGCCGCTCTACGACCAGAACACCGACAATTTCGAAATGTTCGAGCGCGTCTTCTCACCCGAGGAAACCGGCGGCCAGTGGCCGATGCTCGAATCGCAGATCAGCCGCACCTACACAGCCTGGGCCGGCATCAAAGGTGTGCTCGGCAAAGGCTTCGACTACGACCTCTACTACTCGCGCTCGCAGAACAACGTCGCCGACAAGAGCCCGTGGCCGCTGACCAAGCCGATCAACGAATTCTTCGAGAAGCAATTCCTCGGCCCCAAGCTCGGCACCACGAGCGGCTATCCGGTCTATGCGCCGAACATCGCCAATCTCTACAAGCCGCTGACGCCCGCGCAATACGCGAGTTTCAACGGCGTGATCCACAGCAAGAACTCCGCCTGGACGCAGAATCTCAACCTGCAGATCACCAACACCGAACTGTTCAATCTGCCCGCGGGCGCGGTCGGTTTTGCCGGCGTCGCGCAGATCGGCAGTCAGGCCTGGAGCAATCCGAACGATCCGCGCGTGATCAACGGCGAATTCCTTCAGCTCGCCGGCACCTCGGGCGGCGGCACGCGCAACAACTGGGCGTTCGCCGGCGAATTACGCGTTCCGCTGACGAGCATGCTGACCGCCAATCTCTCTGCGCGCTACGACCAGTACAGCGAGCACCGCGGCGGTACCGATGCGCATCCGACCTACAAGCTCGGCCTCGAATTCCGCCCGAACGACGCCTGGCTGCTGCGCGCCAACTACGGCAACGCGTTCCGCGCGCCCGATATGTCCTACGTTTTCGGCGGCAAGAGCAGCGCGTACCAGACCTTCAACGACAGCTACCTGTGCCAGACGCGCTATCCGGGCACGCCGATCGACCAGTGCCCGTACGCGCGCGAAAGCATCCAGACCGTGCACTACGGCAACCAGAATCTGAAATCGATCACGGCGAAGTCATGGGGCTACGGCCTGGTCTTCTCGCCGACGCCCGACTTCGACGTCAAGCTCGACTACATCAACATCAATATCTCCAACGAAGTGCTGCTGCAAAGCGTGAACGGCACCCTGCAGCTCGAAGCCGCCTGCCGCACCGGCCAGATCGACATCAAGTCGCCGACCTGCGTCGCCACGCTCGCGCAGATCGTGCGCAACCCGGCCGACAGTGCCAACCCGAACGCGTTGCAGAGCGTGACCGTGCTGCCGATCAACGTCGCCAAGGAGAACACGTCGGCCATCGTCGCCTCGCTCGACTACAAGCTCGACATCGGCCGCTACGGCAGCCTCACTTTCGCCGGGCAATACAACGTCACCCTGAAGCACATGATGCAGCAGTATCCGGGCGAACCGGCGATCGACATGCTGCGCAGCCCGTACTACGCATACACCGAGCTGAGCGGCCCCCAGTTCAAGACCATCCTTAACGGTTCGGTGACTTGGGACGTCGGCGCGTGGTCGGCGACGCTGTTCGGCATCCGCTACGGCAAGACACCGAACTACATCGCGCAGAGCAATACGACCGGCTTCGCCACGCCGGGCGCCGGCACGGTGGCGCCGTGGATCACCTACAACGGCAGCATCAATTACAACGTCAACGATGCCATGCGCCTGAGCTTCATCGTCAACAACATCAAGGATTCGATGCCGCCGAAGGATCGCACCTGGAACGTCGCGCCGTTCTACAACATCGGCAGCTACAACCCGTTCGGCCGGCAGGTGTGGCTGGAGTTCGACTGGAAGTTCGGCCGCGCCGGCAAATGAAGGAGCAGCGACACGCGCCGACCGCCGCGGCGCGTGTCATTCGCGCGCGGCGATGTTATCTTTCTGTCATCGTTGAGGACAGTACAAGGACGCGCCTGTGCCGCGGCAAAAACCCAAGGCGGACCAGAGACTCTTCGCCCAGATCGAAAGCGAAATGGACCAGTTCACCGAGTCCGAACGCCTGATCGCGAACTTTCTCCTGACCAATCGCCAGGGCATCCCGTTCGAGACGGCGAATTCGCTCGCCGCCAAGCTCGCGATCAGCCCGGTGACGGTAGGCCGCTTCTGCCGCCGCCTCGGCTACCGCAACTTCCGCGAACTCAAGAACGCGTTCAAGTTCGACGTCGCCGTCGCGCCGTGGCCGATCGGCGACGGCCTGCGTTCGGTGCTCCAGGCCGGCTCGGGCCAGCCGGCGCTGCAGCGCGATCTCGACCTCAACATCGCCGCGCTCGTCGAAGTCTACCGTCTCGCCGGCACGCCCGAATGGCAGGCCATCGTCGAGCGTCTCGCGCACGCGGCGAACCTGCATGTGGTCGGCTTCCAGACCGAGCGCGGACTCGCCGGCCATTTCGCTCACCTGCTGCAGTACGTGCGTGCCGGCGTGCGCGTCACCGATCTTTCCGCGGGCCATTTCTCCGAGATCCTGCTCGACGGCACCAAGAACGACTGCGTGGTGATCGTCGAGACGCGGCGCTATTCGCGCCAGGCGCAAACTCTCGCGCGGCATTGCCACGATCTCGGCTTGAACCTGGTCATCGTCACCGACAAATACTGTCACTGGGCGCGCAAATACACTTCGCACGTACTCGCCCTGCCGACCGAGAGCGGCCTGTTCTGGGACACGATGCTGCCGATCTTCGCCGCGCTGAGCCTGCTCGCCAACGGCGTTGTGCTCGAACTCGGCAGCGGCGTCGAGAAGCGGCTCGCGCAATTGTCCGAGCTGTATCAGGAATTCGTCGGCCACATCGGCCAACCCGGGCGCAAAGAGCCGGGCTCCTGAGTTTTCGCTGCACAGATCGGCAAGCATGACTTTTGCCGGTCGAGGCGAGGATTCGTGCGCGGGAATAATCGTCCTTTGCCCCGCGCAGGACTGTCATGCATCGCCGTACGTTCATCCATAGCTCCGTGGCAGCCGCGGCGGCGGCCGTTCTCGGCGCTTGCAGCAATCACAGAGCGGACATCGCCGCCGATCGCAGCGCGGCTTTGCGCGGATTCGTCGCCGAGCGCATGGCGCGCGGCAAGCTGGTCGGCGCGAGCGCCGCTCTCGTCGAAAACGGCAGACTGGCCTGGGCCGAAGGCTTCGGCTTGGCCGACCGAAACGCGGGCGCGGCCATGTCGCCGGCCACAGTGGTCGGCATAGGCTCGGTCACGAAGACGTTCACTTCCCTCGCGATCATGCAGTTGCAGCGGCGCGGGTTGCTCGACATCGACGTGCCGATCACGCGCTACGTGCCGCAGCTGCGCATCGGCACGCGCGGCGCCGATCTGCAGCAGGTGACGGTGCGTTCGCTGATGAACCACACCTCGGGCCTGCCGACCGACGTGTTCAAGTACACGGAGCTGGAGAAGGCGCGCTATACCGACGTCGTCGATCTGCTCAACGACACCGAGCTGGCGGCGTGGCCGCAGACGATCGGTCTGTATTCCAACATCGGCTACAGCCTGCTCGGCGTCGCGATTCGCAACGTCAGCGGCGAGGACTACCCGGATTACCTGAGGCGGCACGTCCTCGCGCCTTTGAACATGTCGCACTCCGGTTTCGCCGGCGACGCGGCCCTGTCGCCGCTGTCGGTGCTCTACTATGCCGACGGCCGCACCGCACCTGCGTTCGAATTGCGCGATCAGCCCGCCGGCGGCGTGTATTCCAATGTGGAAGACCTCTCGCGCTACGCGATCGCGATGATGGATGCGTGGCACGGCAAATCGAACGCCGTGATCGACGCCGACAGCGTGCGCCTGATGTTCACCCCGTCGAACGAGAACATCCTCGTCGAGAGCAACCGCAAGGGTCTCGGCTGGTTCACCTTCCGCAACTCCACTGCGTTCGCCATGTACCACGCCGGCAGCACGGGCTTCGCCAATGCGGCACTGCTGCTGTTCCCGCAGACGCGCGACGCGGCGGTCATTCTGGTCAACACCGTCGGCGGCGACCGTCTTGCCAACGAATATGCGTTCGACAAATTGAAAAGCCACGGTCTCAAAGTGGAGGACATCCGTCCGGTGCCACGACTGCCCGCGCTCGACAAACAGGCAACGCCCGTCGTGATGTCGGCCGAGATGCTCAAACAATGCGCCGGCGCCTACGCGCGCAAGCGCGACTTCGCTCTCGTCTCGCGCGACGGCAACGATCTGCTGCTCGTGGACGGCGACGAAACGTTGCGTCTGAAGAGTCTGTCCGACGGCAGTTTCCAGCCCTTTGCGACCGCGGCGACGACGACCCAGTCCGACCTCGACGGCGTGCGCTACCGCTTCGCCGACGCCGGCCCTTACCACGTGCTGTTCCGTATCGACGCGGACGGCGTGTGGCAGCAAGGCTATCGTCAGCCGGACTCCGCGACCGCAGTCGCATGGCGCGAACGGATCGGACGCTACGAGCTGTTCGGCTACCAGATCCAGGGCAACGAACGCATCGTCGCCGCCGAGATCAACGCGTTCGACACGCACCAGCCGCGCCTGCAACTGGTCTACAACACCGGCAAATTTGCGTACCCGCTCATCTTCGGCAGCGCGACGCATGCCGTGACGGGCGGACTCGGGCCGCAGACCACCGGCGAAGTCGTGCGCTTCAGCGACGACGGCAGCCAGCTTTTTTACTCCGGGCTGACCTTTCGCAAGGTCTAAGCCGAACGCAGCGCGAACCGCCGAAAAGCAGGATCGACAGGGCGTAGCGGTCGCGCGCCGCGCCCTGTCGATGCCATCTTCATCCTCAATGCGTTTTGCTGAAAACGACCCCACGCAAATCGGGCGTGAGCAGAACGGCGCTGCCGTCGGCGCGGAACTCGATCAAGCCAGCATGCCCGGCGCGGAACTTGTTCTCGGCGACCGGACGCAGCCGTGTCGTTTCCGTACCGAGCTTGGCCGTGAGCCCTTCCTTGCCCCCCGTCACCGTGAAGCCGATGTCGGCGTCGTCGCTGAAATAGCTGCCGACGTAAGGCTGCAGCGATTTCGGCTGCCACGGCTTGAGCAGACTGTAGACGTGCGGATCGATATCGAGGACGACGCGGTCGTTCGCAGGAAAAGCGACGTAGGCCATCTCCTCACCGCCGCTCAGCGGGTAGATGTTGCCCTGCCCCGCGCCGATCACGCCCTTGGCCTCGGACGAACGGATTTCCAGCCCCGACTTGCCGCGGCGCACTTCGAGCACCCCGCCGACGTCGTTCGCGTAGATGCCCGGCTGCACGGCGGATGCGGCGACGCCGGCGTGACGTTTGACGTTCTCGTTCGGCGGCGTGTCGGCGGTCGGATTGACCGGGCCGAGTTTGTCGCCGAGCCAGAGGTCGGCGAGCTTCGTCGTGTATTCGTGCGACTCCGCCTTCGGCGCGTTGCACAGTACGGCGACGCCGACGCCCTGATCGGGAAAACGCATCAAGTAACCGTGATAGCCGGCCCAGCCGCCCGAGTGCTCGATCGAGCGCAATCCGCGGTAGTGACCGACGTTGACGCCCATCGCGTAGTTGAGCTTGTCGCCGTTGTTGAGCACGCCGGTCTCGCTCATCTTTTCGACCAAGGCGCGGCCGCCGACGCGGCCGGTAGCGAAGTTCTGCTCCCACAGCGCTAGCTCGCGCACCGTGGTATGCACCTGGCCGTCGCCGGTCGGCTCCCAGGCGGATTCGTCGATCGCATAGCCGCCTTTGCCGTCGTCCCTATAGCCGCGCGCGAGCGCGGGCAGGTCGACCGGATAGTGATCGACGTAACTCGTCTCGCGCATGCCGAGCGGGCCGAAGATGTGTTCGGCGGCATAGTCGCGCATCGTCTGTTTCGACGCGCGTTCGACGACCACGGCGAGCAGGACATAACCGGTATTGCTGTAGACGTGTTCGCTGCCCGGCACGAAATCGGTGCCGCGCTGGCGCGCCATCAGTTTGAGCGTATCGTCTTCACTGAGCTTGTCGGCATAGTCGATACCCTTGATGTTGGCGAGCAGGTCGTAGTCGCGCAGACCGCCGGTGTGATGAAGCAGGTGGCGGATCGTCACCGGCTGCGCATATTCGGGCAGTTCGGGCAGGAACTTGCGGATCGAATCGTCGAGCGACAACTTGCCCGCCGCTTCGAGCTGCAGGATTGCGAACGCAGTGAACTGTTTCGAGATCGAAGCGATATTGAACAGCGTATCGGGCGTGATCTTGCGCTTCGTCGCCAGGTCGGCGTAGCCGAAGCCCCCGGCCCAGAGCACGCGGCCGTCGCGCATCACGCTCGCGGCGCAACCGGGCTGCGGCTTGCCCGTGGTCAGTTCGGTGAAGATCTTCGCCGACGCCGCGGCCGGATCGGCGGCGGCGTGTGCGGAAGCGGCGAAGGTCAACAATGTCGAAGCAAAAGCAGCGGCGGAGCAGCGCATGGTTTTTCCTCTTCAGGGAGTGGCTTCGGAAAGTACGGCCTCGCGCTGCGGAATCAGCGCGTCGACCACGGCGTCGGCGCCGGTCGCGATCGGATCGAAGGCGACAAGGCCGGTTTCACTGCGCACGGCGGCCAGCGCGCGCGCGCGTTCGGCATCGCTCATGCGATGCGTGTTGATGGCGATCGCGACGGCGCGCGCATGCGCATTGGTCAGGCGCGCGACCTGCTCGTTCAAGGCGATGCAGGCGGCGAGTGTCGGCAGCGGATAGTCGGGATAACCGTCGATATGCGTGCGGCGCGGATCGTGGCAGACCACGAGCGCGTCGGGCTGCGAGCCGTGCAGCAGCGCCAAGCTCACGCCCGCATAAGCCGGATGGAACAGCGAGCCCTGCCCTTCGATCACATCCCAGTGTTCGGGCGCGTTGCCAGGCGACAGCGCCTCGGCCGCGCCCGCGGTGAAGTCGCAAACCGTCGCGTCGATGGCGATGCCGCCGCCGGCGATCAGAATGCCGGTCTGGCCGGTCGCACGGAAGTCGGCGGCGATCCCGCGCTTCACGAGCGCGCGATGGATCGCGAGCGCGGCGTACTTCTTGCCGACCGCACAATCGACGCCGACCGTGAGCACGCGGCGCCCCGTGCGCTTGCGTCCCGAGGCAACGTCGAAGGTGCCGTTGCCGTGGCGCACGTCGAACAACTGCGCGCCCGATTCGCGTGCGGCGTCGCGGATCGCCGCAATGTCGCCGAGGCGCGTGTGCATGCCGCTGGCGACGTCGAGCCCGGCGCGGACCGCGGCGAGGATCGCTTCGACCCACTCCGGCTCGATCGCGCCGCCGAACGGCGCGACGCCGATCACCATCGTGCGGATTCCGGCCGCGGCCGCTTCGGCCGGCGTGTAGTCGCGCAGGCCGAGATCGACCGCGTCCTTGCTGAGCCGGTATTGGCCGCCGCACAATTCGGGACGCCAGTCGAGAATGCCGCTCGCAGTCTTTGCGTCGAGCGGGCGCGGCGTGTCGCCGAGGAACAGCAGATAAGGTCCTTGGATTTGCATGCGTTCAATGTCCTTTTTCGCGGAGCAGCGCGCGGCCCGGACGGGCACCGGTCGCTTTTCCGTCTTGATAAACCAGAGAGCCGTTGACCCAGACGCGCGCCACGCCGACCGACAGCGCGCCGGGTTCCTTGGTGGTGGCGCGGTCGGCCACCGTGGCCGGGTCGAACAACACGAGATCGGCGTAGGCGCCGTTGCGGATCTCGCCGCGGTCGGCGAGGCCCATATGCTTGGCGGCGAGCGAACTCATCTTGCGCACCGCCTCCTCCAGGGTCAGCAGCTTCTTCTCGCGCACATAGACGCGCAGCACGCGGGTGAACGAACCGGCGCCGCGTGGATGCAGATCGTTGAGCATGCCGTCGGAAGAAATGTTCGCGTGCGGCCAGGCGATGAGCTTGTCGATGTCGCGCTCGTCCATGCTCGTGCCGATCACTTCGATGTCGCCGTGGCTCGTTTCACTCTCGCGGATCAGCGCCATCGCCGCCGCGGGCTCGTCGATGCCGCGCATGCGCGCGATCTCGGCCACGGTCTTGCCGACCAATGTCGGATCGGGCGTGAAGCGCGACAGCAATAAACCGTTGGCCGGCGCGAGATGCTTGAGCACGAACTCCGCGGTTTCGCGGTTCTCGAAATCGCGCTTCGGCCAGAGCACGGTCAGCGTGCTCTGCCAGTTCGGATACGGATAGACGTCGAGCGTCGCGTCGATGCCTTCGGCGCGCGCCTTGTCGAGCACGCCGAGGAAACGATCGGCCTGGCCCCACCAGTCGGTCATGCCGAGCTTGGCGTGGCTGACCTGCACGGGCAGCTTCGCCACGCGGCCGATGTTGACGATCTCGTCGAGCGCCGCCCACAGCTCGCGGTCTTCGCTGCGCATATGGCTGATATAGCGCCCGCCGTACTTCGCCGCCTCGCGCGCGAGCGTCAGCACTTCGGACTTGTCCGAGTAAATGCCCGGGTCGTATTCGAGCCCGGTCGAGAGACCGAGCGCGCCGGCCTGCATGTCGGCGGCGAGCAGTTGGCGCATCTTCTCGACTTCGGCCGGCGTCGCCTTGCGCTTGAAGTCCTCGCCGAGCACCTTGTCGCGCAGCGAGTTGTGCCCCGAGTACGAGGCGATGTTGATCGCGGCCGGCTTGGCCTTGATCTTGCGGAAGAAATCGGCGAGCGGAATCTCGGAGCCGCCGTCCTGACCGGAGATGATCGTGGTCACGCCCTGGCTGACGACGGGCATCGCGTCGGGTTTCTTGTCAAGGCCGTCTTCGTGATGGCTGTGCGTGTCGATAAAGCCTGGCGCAAGCGCGAGGCCGTGTGCATCCACGACGGCTTCGCCCGGATTCGGTTTCAATTCTCCGATCGCGGCGATCTTGTCGTGCGCCACGCGCACGTCCGCGCGACGCGGCGGCGCACCGGTGCCGTCGACGAGCAGCGCGTCGCGGATCAGGAAATCGTCGGCGAACGCGGAAGCGCTGACCAACAGCGACAGAGCGAAAAGCATCTTTCCAGTCATCACGGCACCATCCGTTTATGTTAGAAAAATTTCATTGTTAATATTTATGAAAGAAAAATAACACAACTTCCTCTATCCCCACAAGGCGGCGGACGGCGGCGAGACGATGCCGCGTTCGTAGCGCAATCCATCGTCGCGGTCGCGGCCGATCAGCAGCGGGCCGTCGAGATCGGCGAAGCGCGCGGCGCCGGCTATCAGCATGGCCGGGGCCATCGCGAGCGAAGTGCCTTCCATGCAACCGACCATGAGACCGAAGCCGAGCTCGCGCGCCTGCGCGACCATACGCAGCGCTTCGGTCAGACCGCCGGTCTTGTCGAGCTTGACGTTGACCAGGTCGTAGCGTCCGCGCAGCGCGGCGAGGTCGGTGCTGACGTGCGCCGATTCGTCCGCGCAGATCGGCACGAGGTGGCGCAGGTCGGCCAGCGCCGCATCGGCGTTCGCCGGCAGAGGCTGCTCGATCATCGCAACGTCCGCGCGCGCCAGCGCAGGCATCACCGCGTCGAGCAGGGCGGCGTCCCAGGATGCGTTCGCGTCGACGATCAACGTCGCCATAGGCGCGGCCACGCGCACTGCCTCGACGCGCGCGATCACGTCGGCGGCATCCAGCTTGAGCTTGATCAGCGCGGCGCCACCCGCGTCGGCGGCCAGCGCGCGCGCATGCTCGGCCTGGCGTTCGGCGCTGTCGATGCTGATCGTCGTCGCCGTGCGCACCGGCTGCGGCGCGGCGATGCCGGCGAGTTCCCAGACGCGTTTGTTCGCCTGCTTCGCGCGCAGATCCCACACGGCGCAATCGATCGCATTGCGCGCGGCACCGGCCGGCGCGTCGGCGTGGACGCGCTGCCACGGCTCGCCCGCGGCGAGGCGCGCGGCGAGCGCGCGCGTGGTGGCGAGCACGCCTTCGATCGTCTCATTATAAAAACTGGTCGGCGTGCATTCGCCGCGGCCGACCGCACCGTCGTGCTCCAAGGTCGCCACGATCACGTCGGCGTAGTAATAAGTTTCGCTCGCGATCACGAACGGAGCGGCCAGCTCCCAGCGTTCGTGCCGGATGTCGGTGCGCATGGCGTTTTCCGCCTCTGGACAAGAATGATAGAAAGATGTCATAACATACATTATGAAAGATAAATTTCAAAACTTGGCGGCCGACGACGCCGCCGAACACGGACTGGCGCGCAGCCTCGGCCCGCTTCAGCTCACCCTGATCGGGATCGGTTCGGTGATCGGCGCAGGCATCTTCGTCATGACCGGATCGGCCGCCGCGTTCCACGCCGGGCCGGCCGTGGTGCTGTCTTTCGTGATCGCGGCGATCGCCTGCGGCTTCACCGCGTTCTGCTACGCCGAGCTGGCGGCGACCATGCCGATGTCGGGATCGAGCTATTCCTACGCGCTGCTGACTTTCGGCCGGTTCGCCGCCTGGTGCGCGGGCTGGCTCCTGCTGCTCGAATACGGCATCGCCGCCGCGACCGTCGCGGTCGGCTTCGCCAGCTACGCCACAGCCCTGCTCGACCAGCTCGGCCTGCATCTGCCGGCCACGCTGACCACGCCGCTGTTCGATCTCGAACGCGTCGGCGACGAATATCGGATGCGTTTCGGCGGCGGCGTCAACGTGCTCGCCGCCGGCGCGATGCTCGTGGTGACCGCCGTGCTCATGCGCGGCCTGTCGCAGTCGGTCGCGTTCAACACCGCTGTCGTCCTGCTGAAAATCGCCGCACTCGTCGTGTTTGCCGCGATCGGCGTCGCCTTCGTCGATCCGGGCAATCTCATTCCGTTCGTGCCGCCCGCGCAGAGCAACTTCGAGTTCGGCTGGCCCGGCGTGCTGCGCGGCGCCTCGGCGATCTTTTTCGCCTATGTCGGCTTCGAGACCGTATCGACCAGCGCCGCCGAAGCGCGCAATCCGCAGCGCGATCTGCCGATCGGCATCTTCTCCACGCTGACCATCTGCACCCTGCTCTACATGGCGGTCGCGGCGGTGATGACCGGGATCGTGCCGTACCGCCAGCTCGGCGTCGCCGATCCGCTCGCGCTCGCGGTCGACGCGATGCGCCTGCCCGCACTCGGCCTCGCGATCAAGAGCGCGGCGGTGATCGGCCTGCTGTCGGTGCTGCTGACTTCGATCTACGGCCAGAGCCGCGTCTTCTACGCGATGGCGCGCGACCGCATGCTGCCGGAAGTGTTCGCGCGCATCGACGCGAAAACGCGCACGCCACGGCGCGGCACGCTGTACGTCGGCCTGGTCATGTCTCTGCTCGCGGCGTTCATGCCGATTTCCGTGCTCGGTGATCTGATCAGCCTCGGCACCGCGCTCGCGTTCGCGATCGTCTGCGCCGCGGTGATGCGTCTGCGCGCGGTCGAGCCCGAACGGCCGCGCCCGTTCCGCGTGCCGCTCGGCGGCATCATGCTCGGCGGCTGGTGGATCGGCATCGTGCCCGTGCTCGGCATCCTCTTCGCCGCGCTGATGGCGCTGCCGCTGCTTATCGACATTCTGATCCGCGCCGCGCACGGCGACGTCTTTCCGGCGACGATCATCGGCGGCTACTTCGTCGTCGGGCTCGCGATCTACGCTTTCTACAAACCGCGTCAGAGCTGAGTTGCGCCGGCCTCAGCGCACGATGGCGTCGGCGCTGGCACAATAAGCCATGCCCGAACTGCCCGAAGTCGAAACCACGCGCCGCGGTATTGCGCCGCATCTGCTCGGCCACCGCATCGACGCGGTCATCGTGCGCCAGCCGCGCCTGCGCTGGCCGATTCCGCGCACCCTGCGCGAGAAACTGCCCGGCCAGCGCGTCGACGCTGTCGAGCGCCGCGCGAAATACCTGCTCGTGCATACCGAAGCCGGCAGCGCGCTGCTGCATCTCGGCATGTCGGGCTCGCTGCGCGTGCTCGCCGGCACGACCGAAGCGGGCACGCACGATCACGTCGACTGGCGGCTCGACGACGGACGCATCCTGCGCTACACCGACCCGCGCCGCTTCGGCTCGCAACTCTGGCAGCCGCTCGGCACGACCCACGAACTGCTCGCCGACCTCGGCCCCGAGCCGCTCGGCGACGGCTTCGACGGCGTGTACTTGTGGAAAATGTCGCGCGGCCGCGCCGCACCGGTGAAAACCTTCCTGATGGACCAGAAGATCGTCGTCGGCGTCGGCAACATCTATGCCGCCGAGGCGCTGTTCGCCGCGGGCATCCATCCGAGCCGCGCGGCCGGCTCGGTCTCGCTCGCGCGCTACGAACGGCTCGCGCAGGAAGTTAAGCGCATCCTCGACTACGCGATCACGCGCGGCGGCACCACGCTGCGCGACTTCATCTCGCCCGACGGCGCGCCGGGCTACTTCGAGCAGGAGTTGTTCGTCTATGGCCGCGCGGGCGAACCGTGCAAGGTCTGCGGCACGCCGATTCGCGTGGTCACGCTCGGTCAGCGCTCGACGTTCTATTGTCCGCGCTGTCAGCGCTGACGCGCTTGGCACCTTCGGCGGATTTGCTCTTTGTTCCAGCGTCCCCCTGCCGGAATTGCGTCCGGCATGCGGGCCGCTTTTCGAACAAAGCAGAGCTTCCACTCGTCCTTTGGACGAGCGGGTCACTTTCTTGTCTACAGCGACAAGAAAGTAACCAAAGAAACGCCGCCCCGGGAGCCGCGCCCTTCGCGCTGCGCGCTACGGGTTCGCGATGGCATGCCGGGGTTCGCTCGACGTACATCCATGTACGTTCGCGAACGCCGCGCGATCCATCGCGCGGCCCCTGCGGGCTGATCCGTCATGCCCTCGCCGCGGCTGACGGGGACCCGAGATCAAAAGACAGATCAAAAGACGGATCAAAAGCAGAGCTGCGTGTGGTGAATCGTGCCCTTACGGCCGCGCCGCGGCGGTCGACGCCAGCATGCGCGCCTTGCGCCAGCCGCCGTAGCGGTAGTACAGCGCCGACAAGGTCATCGACACGGCCGAGCCGACCGGGAAGCTCCACCAGACCGCGTCCGCGCCCCAGCTATTGACGAAGGAATAGGCGAACGGAATGCGCACGACCCACAGCGAGATGACGAGGATGATCAGCGGCGGGATCACCGCGCCCGTCGAGCGCACCACGCCGGCGAGCACGAACGAGATGCCGAACAGGATGAACGACCAGACCGCGATGTGGTTGATGTGCTGTGCGATCTCGATCGCACCGCCGTCCGCCGGCAGGAACAGGCCGAGCGCGCCGCGGTTGAACAGGTAGACGATCACCACGAGGCTGCCGGTCAGCAGGAAGTTGTAGCCGACGCCGGTCATCGCGACTTTATTGACGCGATCCCACAAGCCCGCGCCGACGTTCTGCGCGGCCATGCTCGACGCGGCCATGCCGACCGCGAGCGAAGGCATCTGGATGTAGTTCCACAACTGGAAACAGGCGCCATACGCCGCCGTGGTGTGTGCGCCGAAGCTGTTGACCAGCGAGATCATCGCGATCATCGACGTCGACATCACGACCATCTGCAGACCCATCGGCACGCCCTTGACGATCAGCGACTTGAGAATCGTCGGATCGATCTTGAGGTGATGCAGTTCGTCGCGGCCGATGCGCAGGAAATGCTTGCTGCTGTACAGATACGCGATCACGCCGACGAGGCTCAGCACAGTCGCGACCAGGGTCGCCGTCGCCGAACCGGCGATGCCCATGGCCGGCACCGGGCCGAAGCCGAAGATGAAGAGCGGGTTGAGCACGATGTCGAGCACGACGTTCACCGCAAGGAAGATGAACGGCGTGCGCGCATCGCCCGCGCCGCGCAGGGTCATGCCAATGAAGGTCAGCACATAGACGAACGGAATCGCGAGGAAGATGACGCGCAGATAGGCGATTGCGAGCGGCTTGGCGTCCGCCGGCATGCGCATCCATTCCATCAGCGGTTCGGAAAGGATGAGGCCGACCACGGCGATCGCTACCGAGGCGACGACGAAGAACACCAGGCTCGTACCGATCACGCGCTTGGTCTGGGCGATGTCGTTCGCGCCGATGCTCTGGCCGACCAGGATCGTCGCCGCCATGCCGATGCCGAACACGGCGCCGAGCAGGAAGAACAGGATCGTGTTCGCGTTCGACGCGGCCGCGAGCGCGGCTTCGCCAAGGCCGTGGCCGATCCAGATCGCGTTGACCGAACCGTTGAGAGACTGCAGCACGTTGCCGGCGAGAATCGGCAGCGTAAACAGGAACAGGGTCTTGCCGATCGCACCCTGGGTCAGGGCGTGATTCGGCCTTTGCATTGAGGACATGGGCGAGAGAGGGCAGCGCGCGAGGATGCGTATCCTGCCGCAGATACCGTGACGGCGATAGTCTTTTGGTCAGGCCGACGAGCGGGTAAAATACTCGCGACGGCGCAAAACGTAGAACGGCAATGCCGCGAGCAGCAGGCCGGCGCCCCAGAGCAAGGCTTCGGCCCCCGTGCCGATCAGCGCCCAGATCCCGTAGACCAAGGCGAACCCGGCGACCGCGAGACGCCACGCCGACGGTTCGCGCGACTGCCATTCGATCTTGAGCATCGCCGCCGCGCTGAACGCGTACGGCAGCAGCGCCGCGGCCGTGGCGAGGAGGATCGACGCGGTGAATACGGCGACCAGCGAGCCGGCGAAATTCGCCACCACGAGCACCGTCGCGAGCACGCTGCCGACGACCAGGCCGATGCGCGGCGTGCCGTGCGCGTCGACCTTGGCGAAGTAGGCAGGGAACAGGCCGTCGCGCGCCGCCGCGTACGGCACCTGGCCCTGGACGAGAATCCAGCCGTTGAGCGCGCCGAGGCAGGACACCGCCATCGCCGCGGCCATCGCCACGCCGGCACCGCTGCCCCAGAGCCGCGTCGCCGCGTCGGCAAACGGCGCGGTCGACATCTTCAAGCGATCGAGCGGCACCAGCCCGAGCACGACCGTGCACGCGGCGATCGTCACCACCGCGGCGAGCGCGACGCCGATGAAGGTCGCGCGCGCGATGGTCTTCTCCGCATCGGTCACGTGCTCGGCCGGGATCGTCGCGCACTCCATGCCCTGCAGCGCCCACAGCGCGAGCGCCGCGGTGATCGTCGTCACCGGCAGCCAGCCCTGCCCGCTCGGATTGAACGGGGTGAACGACGCGGCGTCGAGCCGGGTCGCGCCGACCGCGATGACGACGAACAGCGGCACGAGTTTGAGAATGGTGATGACGAGTTGCGCGATCCCGGCCGTGCGCACGCCGGCGATATTGAACGCGGTGCCGAGCCACAGCACGATCAGCGCGCAGGCCGCCTCGCGCCCCGGCAGCGCAAGTGCGGGGAAAATCACCGCCATGCTGCCGGCGAACGCGACCGCGATCGCGGCGACCGCGCACCAGACCGAAATCCAGTAGCTCCACGCCATGATGAATCCGGTGAACTCGCCGAAGGCGATGCGCGCGTAAGCGTACGGGCCGCCGGCGATCGGATGGCGTCGCGACAGATACGCGAACACGCCGGCCAACAGCAAAGCGCCCGTCGCCGACAGAGCCCAGCCGTAGAGACTCGCCTGACCGTACGGCGCCAGCGACGCGGGCAGCAGGAAAACGCCGGAGCCGATCATGTTGCCGACGACGAGCGCGGTGGCCGACCACAGACCGAGCGCTCGCCGCGACGTGCTCATGCGCGTCTTGTGTCCTCGCGAGGACAGCGATCGGAGTGCGGAGCGGGAAGGCGGACCGGCTGCGGCATGGATGCAGTATCCACGGTTTGCCTTCTGCTGGGAACGACGCGGAGACCACGGCCCGCATCGCTGCGCCGCTGTACCGGAAACGGGACGGATCGGACCGTGCTTCGGCAGTCGGGCCGCTTGCGCGGCCGCGCTCCGGCAAGTCTTCGATTCATCCCGTGCAAGCGCCGCTTCCGTTTTCGTAGTTTTCCGCACGCGC
The DNA here is from genome assembly GCF_005503555.1 of Rudaea sp. 3F27F6. Taxonomy (GTDB): domain Bacteria; phylum Pseudomonadota; class Gammaproteobacteria; order Xanthomonadales; family Rhodanobacteraceae; genus Rudaea. The sequence goes on along the minus strand of NZ_SCNG01000003.1, from coordinate 158,015 downwards.
TGCGCAGCGCGAACAACGGCGGCAATCCGAAGAGTTGCTTTCGGCACATGTGCGCGTTGTGCATCGGGATATCTAATCGAGCCAGACCAAGCCCTTGGGCGCTTGGCCACCATCGAAGGAGCCAGGTCATGCTGAAGGCACTGATCGTCGTCTCGTGCGCCCTTTTTTCCAGCGCTTTCTCTTTGCAGGCGCAAGCCGCCTCACCGCAGGCCGCGGCAGGCGACGAAGCCGATCGCGTCGTCACGCAGTACATGGCGGCGAAAAAGATTCCCGGCGCATCCATAGCCGTCATCCAGGACGGCAAGGTGGTGAAAAAGTCCAGCTACGGTCTGGCGAATGTCGAACTGAAGGCGCCGGTGTCCGACGACACCCTGTTCACGCTCGCCTCGACGACCAAGGAATTCACCGCGATCGCGATCATGACCCTGGTCGAGGAAGGGAAACTGTCGCTCGACAAATCCATCCGCGACTATCTGCCGGAGCTTCCGGCCGCGTGGGCGCCGGTCACGATACGCCATTGCCTGTCGCATACCTCGGGCCTGCCAGACGGCATCGCGGCGGACGACGTCAACGTGCTGCCGCTCGCGGGCACGCAGGCGGAACTGATGAAATTGCTCGCGACGAAGCCGGTCGGCGAGCCCGGCGTGAAGATGGTTTACAACCAGGTCGAGTTCATGCTGCTCGGCAATATCATCGAACGCATCGGCGGCAAGCCTTACAAGGCATTCGTCGAAGACCGGCTGCTCAAGCCGCTCGGCATATCGAGCATGCGCTGGGGCGACGGCTGGGAAATCATCCCGGGCCGCGCGTCGCTGTATACCGCGCTGGAACCGACCGCGGACCGCTCCAAGCTGCAGATCGACGCGAACGGCGCGCCGGTATTTTCCCAGTCGGGTATCCACGCTTTCGGATCGAAGGGATTTCCCGATTGGGCGACCCCCGCCGCCTCGCTCAACGGAAACATCGACGCGATGGCGCGCTGGGAGGCTGCGCTGTGGAGCGGCAAAGTGATCAAGCCGGCGGCGCTCGCGATGATGGGCACCTTGTACAAACTGCGCGACGGCAAGACCGGCATGTTCGGTCTCGAATTCGTGCCCTATCCGGTGGAAGGACAACCCGGCATCTCATCGGGCGGCGGCGCGGCGGTGTGGATTACCACCTTGCCCGAAAGCCATCTCACCGCGATCGTGCTGACCAACCTGCAGGCGTCCTCCCCGCACGAACTGGTCAAGCAGATCCTGCACGTCTATCTGCAGCATCCCGCGACTTCGACGGCACAGCAGCCTTAGCCCTGCTCTTCGGTTCCGCGGCCGACGCGGAAAATATGCCCGTCGGGATGGCGGATGTGCATCTCGCGCACGCCCCAGGGCATGTCGGTCGGCGGGAACATCACTTCGAGGCCCTGCGCAACGCAGTGCGCATGCGCCGCGTCGACGTCGTCGACCCAGAGCGACATCCACACGCCCTTGTCGGCGGTTTCACCGTTTGCCTCGTCGCCGAACGTCGTCGTATTGCTGCCCTTGCCGCGGCTGCCCTGCGCGCCGCGGCAGAGGAAAATTTCGCAGGTGTCGGTGCAGACGCTGCCGAAGCTCAGCGGCTCGCCCCACTCGAAGCCCTTGCGCCAGCCGAACTTGGCAAACCAGTCGAAGCTTTGCTGAATGTCGCTGACGTTGAGAATCGGAGTCAGGGCATGGATACGCATGAGGTCGCTCCGTCGTGAACTTGGGTGCGCATCGTCGCGGCAGGCGCCGCGACGATGGCGACAGCTTATTTCAAGTTCGTCTCGAACAGCTTGTAGATGCGCTTGTACTCGTCCAGCCAGGAATCGGCGTTGGTGAAGCCGTGGCGGTCGAGCGCATAAGGCGAGATGGTGAAGTTGTCCTTGTGCAGTTCGATCAGACGCTGATAGAGGCGCATCGAATCCTCGAACAGCACGTTGTCGTCGATCACGCCGTGGCAGATCAGCAGCGCGTCCTTGAGGCCGTCGGCAAATTCGATCGGCGAAGAACGCTTGTAGGCGATCGGATCGTCCTGCGGCGTATTGAGGATGTTCGATGTGTATTCGTGGTTGTATTGCATCCAGTCGGTGACCGGGCGCAGCGCGGCGCCCGCGGCGAATTCGCCCGGCGCGCGGAACAGCGCCATCAGGGTCATGAAGCCGCCGTACGAACCGCCGTAGACGCCGACGCGCTTGGCATCGACGCCGTAGTTGTCGACCAGATACTTCTTCGCATCGAGCATGTCTTCCAGCTCGGGATGGCCCATCTGCCGGTAGATCGCCGTGCGCCAGTCGCGGCCGTAACCTTCGGAGCCGCGGTAGTCGATGTCGATCACGACATAGCCTTTCTGCACGAGCAGGTTATGGAACATCTGCTCGCGGAAATACGCCGGGTACTGCAGATGCACGTTCTGCAGATAGCCCGCGCCGTGGATGAACAACACCGCCGGGTGCTTCGCCGACTTGTCGAGATTCGCCGGCTTGTACAGCTTCGCGTAGACGACGCCCTTGAAATGCGTCGACGGCACTTCGACGATTTCCGGCGCAATCCAGCTCATGCCGGCAAACTGCGCGCTGCGCGTATCGCCGAGTTCGCGCGGACTACCCGAGCCGTCCGCATTCGCGATCGCAAGCTGCGGCAGGACGTAACTCGACGAATGCGTGACGAGCAATTGATTGCCGTCGTGGCTCAGGGTGAAATCCTGCATGCCCTTGTACTGCGTGATGCGTTCGAGCTTGCCGCCGCCCGACGGCACGCGGTACACGTCGTAGGCGTACGGCGCCTCCTGATTGGCGCGCACGTAGAACCAGCGTCCGTCGCTCGACAGTTCGGGACGCGACACCTCGAACTTGCCGCTGGTCAGCGCGACCGCCTTGCCGCCCGGCGCCTTGGTATACAAGTGCGCATAGCCGGTTTCCTCGGAGGCATACCAGAGCGTGCGCTGGTCGTTGAGGAAACCGAATTCGTTGAAGTTCCAGTTGATCCAGGCCGGATCGGTCAGGCGGTGCTGCGGCACGAGCGCATGGCGGTCGAGATCGACGGTCGCGATCCAGCGGTCCTTGTTGTCGATCGCACGCAACTGGATCGCGAGCGCCTTGCCGTCGCGGCTCCAGACGATGCCGCCGCCACCGCCGTCCTCGGCGCTGGAGACGATGCGCACGCCACGCGGCTTCGGCTTGTCCGGGGCCTTGTCCTTCTTCTCGTCCTTCTTGTCCGCTGCGGGTTTCTCGCCGACGGATTTGTCGGCGAGCTTGGCATTCTCCTCGCGCACACTCTTGAGCGGGTCGTCGTGGATGCCCGGCAGCGCGTCGAGCGCGAGCGGATACGCCTTGTGCTCGACCAGATCGAGCAGTTGCAGCGACTGCGGCGCGGGCGCATTGCGGCCGACGCGCACGCGCTCCTTCTCGAACTCCTCGTAGCCCGACTCGGTCACGTAGCGCGTCAGCTCGCCGCGTTTGCCCTCGTCGTGCTTCTTCGCCATGGTCACGACGAGCAGGAAGCGCGCATCGGGCGACAACTCGGTGTCGAGCACCTTCACCTCGTCGCCGAGGTAGAACGGCGCGGACGCGCGCGTGGGGTCGGCGCGGCGTAGTTCCTCAGCATGCGCGCGGCGGGCTTCTTTGTCGTTTTTGAGCTTCTTCAGCGTGGAGAAGGTGCGCAGTTGGAAATCGCGCAGATCGTCGGCCTTCGGCGCCGCCTCGGGATCGTTCTCCGCCTTGACCTGGGCGACGGTCGTGATGCCGCCGGCGGTCAGATCGTAGACGTACCAGTCGCCGCCGCCGCGAAAGCTCAGGCTGCGTCCGTCGGCGGAGAACTGCGGAAGACGATGGCCCTGCGCCGAACGCGTGACCTGGCTCAGCGCGCCGTTGCGCAAATCGCGCACGAAAATGTCGCCGTTGCGCACGAACGCCGCGCGCGTACCGGCAAGATCGTAGACCGCGCCGGTACCGTCGCTCGTCGCCATCGCTGCACCGTCGACGACGCCGTCGCGGCCCGCGGCGAGATCGACGCGATGCAGGTCGACGACCGCGGAATCCTTGCGCCTGGCCGAGTAGTACACCGCGCGTCCGTCGGCGGACCAGTAGGCGTTCTGCGGCGACGCGCCGATCCAGCCCGGATCGGCCATGACGGTTTCCAGGGTCAGCGCGGCCGCGGCGGCCGGCGCAGGATCGGCCTGTGCCGTGGCGGAAGCGAAGACGAGCGAAGCAGTGAGCAGGCTGAGCAGACGGCGTGACATGCGTGGTTTTCCGGTTGCGCGCAAAGCGCGCAGCATAGCCGAGGCCGGCGCGGCCGCCAGCAGCCGAAAGTCACGAGTCCCTTGGCGCGCAATTCGTTGCGGCCGGCTTCGTTCGCATCGCCGGGCCGGCTCGGCCGGTGTGACGAACCGCGCCGCGCCGGTCTTCACTCCGCGCAGGAAAAGCGTCACCATGCGGCACCGTCGAACCGGAACACTTCATGCCTCTGCCCGCCGTCGAAATCGAAACCGCTGCCAACCCGAAACACGCCGTGATCTGGCTGCACGGCCTCGGCGCCGACGGCCACGATTTCGAGCCGATCGTGCCCGAGTTGGTCGACCGCGCGTGGCCTGCGCTGCGTTTCGTGTTTCCGCATGCGCCGGTGCGACCGGTCACGGTCAACGGCGGCATGCCGATGCGCGCCTGGTACGACATCGCCGGCATGGACATCGCGCAGAAGCAGGACGAAGCCGGCATCCGCGCTTCGATCGGCGAACTCGAACAACTGATCGCGCGCGAAGTCGAGCGCGGCATCGCCGCCGAGAACATCGTTCTCGCCGGCTTCTCCCAGGGCGGCGCGATCGTTCTTGCCGGCGGCGTGCGCCACGCACAGAAGCTCGGCGGCATCGTCGCTCTCTCGACTTATCTGCCGCTCGCCGAAAAGACTGCGGCCGAAGCGAGCGCGGCGAACCGTGCGATACCGATTTTCCAGGGCCACGGCAGCGCCGACCCGATCGTGCCGCAAGCGCTCGGCATGCTGAGCCGCGATCATCTGCAGAGCCTCGGCTACGCGGTCGAGTGGCACAGCTACCCGATGGCGCACCAGGTCTGCATGGAAGAAATCCTCGAGCTGCGCCGCTGGCTCGGCGCGCGCCTGCGCTGAGGCCGCGCGCGCCGCGATGAGCGCCAACCCGCCGTCCGCCGCAAAACTGCCCGCAGCGACCGCGCCGTGGCTGCCGGATTTCTGCTCGCTGCCGGTGCTGCTCGCGGCGATGCTCGTCGCCGAACTGCTCATCGTCGTGATCATGCTCGCGCCGAGCGACGAATCGCGCGAACTGTTGCCACGCCTCGGCACGGCGACCGTATTCGCGCAGTGGCTCACCCTCGTCTGCATCGTCTGCCTGTGCCAGTTGCGCACGTCGCTCGCGCGGCTCGCGCCGCTCGCCGGCGTGCTCGTCGCCTACGCGATCATTCTCGCCATCGTCGCGGTCGGCAGCGCGGTCGTGTTCTCGCTCGACCAGGAACTCGGCGCCGGGCTGACCCTGCCGGCGCCGCTCGGCATGCGCTTCGTGCTGCGCAACACCGCCCTCGCCGCCCTCGTCGGCGCCGCGCTGCTGCGCTACTTCTACGTGATCGAGCAGTGGCGCGCGCGCGTGCAGGCCGAGGCGCACGTGCGCCTCGACGCGCTGCAGGCGCGCATCCGTCCACACTTCCTGTTCAACAGCATGAACACCATCGCGAGTCTGATCCGCACGCGTCCCGACGCAGCCGAGCACGCGGTCGAAGACTTGTCCGATCTGTTCCGCGCCGCGCTCGGCGCCGACGGCAAGCCGTCCACGCTCGGCGCCGAACTCGAACTCGCGCAGCGTTATCTGGCGATCGAGCAGTTGCGCCTCGGCGATCGCCTGCGCGTGGACGTCGATTTCGCCGCCGACCTGCCGCGCGACCTGCCGATGCCGGCGCTGCTGCTGCAGCCGCTCGTCGAGAACGCGATCCACCACGGCATCCAGCCACTGCCCGAAGGCGGCGCGGTGAGCCTGCGCGCGCAGCGCACGCGCGGCAAGAACGATGCCGACGGCGTGGTCGTCGGCATCGTCAACCCGCGCCCGCGCGAAGGTATGCGCACGCCGTCACGGAACGGCATGGCCCTGGCCAACACGCGCAGCCGGATCGAATACCATTTCGGCCGGCGCGGCGCGCTCGACGTGCGCGAAGGCGCCGAGGACTTCGAAGTGACCTTGTTTCTGCCATCATCCTGACGGCAGAAATGCGCAAGCAATTGCCCATGGCCGCACTCTTCAACAAACATCGGGTTGCCGGATAGGTATGGAACATCGTCCATGAAGGCCCTGATTGCCGACGACGAACCGCCCGCACGCGCGCGCATGGCGAGCCTGCTCGCTGAAGCCGGCGGCGTGGACGTCGTCGCCGAAGTCGGCGACGGCCGCAGCGCGGTCGAACTGGCCTCGCGCCTCGCCCCCGATCTGATTCTGCTCGACGTCAATATGCCGCTGATGAGCGGCCTCGAAGCCGCGCGTCATCTCGCCATGCTCGAGCCGGCGCCCGCGGTGATCTTCTGTACCGCCTACGACGAGCACGCGCTCGCCGCGTTCGAGGCGAACGCGGTCGACTATCTGGTCAAGCCGATCCGCCTCGAACGCCTGCAGGCCGCGCTCACGCGCGCGCGGCGCTACAGCGGCGCGGCGGTCGCCACGGTGCAGTCCGCCGCGGCACGGCCGCCGAACCGCACCCACCTGTGTGCGCGCATGCGCGGCAACCTCGTCCTCGTTCCGGTCGCCGACATCGATTATCTGATCGCCGAAGACAAGTACGTGCGCGTGCACCACGCGCGCGGCGAAGTGCTCGTCGAGGAATCGCTGAAGACGCTCGAAGCCGAGTTCGACGAACGTTTCGTGCGCATCCACCGCAACTGCCTCGTCGCCAAGCACCGCCTCGCCGCGCTCGTGCGCACAGGCGACGAGCGCGTTTTCGTCCGCCTCGCCGACAGCGACGAGCAGCTCGAAGTGAGCCGGCGCAACCTGCCGTCGCTGCGCAGGTTCGTCAAAGGCGGCTGAGATCGCGTTGTCGGCGCAAACCTGCAAAAATATACAAATGAACGTTCTCAGAATCGCCACGCGCCAGAGCGCGCTCGCCCTGTGGCAGGCCGAACACGTCGCCGCGCGCCTGCGCGCCGAACATCCCGAATTGAGCGTCGAGCTGTTGCCGATGACGACGCGCGGCGACCGCATCCTCGACCGTCCACTCGCGCAGATCGGCGGCAAGGGCCTGTTCCTCAAGGAACTCGAAGTCGCGCTTGCCGAACGCCGCGCCGACATCGCCGTGCATTCCTATAAAGACATGCCGATGGAACTCGATGCGGGCTTCGCCGTCGGCGCCGTGCTCGAACGCGCGGACGCGGCCGACGGCTTCGTCAGCGCGAAATTCGCGCGCCTCGACGAATTGCCCGAGGGCGCACGCGTCGGCACCTCCTCGCTGCGCCGCCAGGCGCAGTTGCGCGCGCTGCGCGGCGACCTCGAACTTCTCGACCTGCGCGGCAACGTCAATACGCGCCTGGCCAAGCTCGACGCCGGCGACTACGACGCCATCGTGCTCGCCTGCGCCGGACTCGAACGCCTCGGCCTCGCCACGCGCATTCGCAGCCGCCTCGCCGCACCCGCCTGGCTGCCCGCCGCGGCGCAGGGCGCGATCGCGATCGAACAGCGCGCCGACGACGAGCGCATCGCCAGACTGATCGCGCCGCTGCACGACGAGGCGACCGCGCGCTGCACCGGCGCCGAGCGCGCGATGACGCGACGGTTGCAAGGCAGCTGCGAAGTGCCGATCGCCGCCTGGTGCGTCGAGGCCGAGCACGGCCTGCAGCTCTACGGCTTGGTCGGCGACGCCGCGACCGGCAAGCTGATCCGCGCGTCCGCGGCCGCGCCGTTCGACGCGGAACCCGAATCGCTCGGCCGCGAAGTCGCCGAAGCGCTGCTCGCGCTCGGTGCGGGCGCCTTGCTGAAATCCTGAAGCAGGCGCGCGCGCACTCAGGGCGATGCGATCAATCCGGGCTCTTTCGCGCGCGGCGCGTGCGCGAAAGCCGCACCTCTACGGAAGGCGGATGCGCGCGGCGACCGGCAGATGGTCGGACGGGAACCGTGCGTTGTACGAATCGGTGAGCACAGCGTATTTGTATACTTCGATCTTCGGACTGACGAAGATGTAATCGATGCGCTCGGGCAGCGCCGAGTCGAGCTTGAAGTCGTTGAACGTGCCAGCCGGACCGTAAGGCAGCTCCGTGCTGAACGCGCGCGCGTCGTGCAACACCGACGCCATCGTCTTGATCTGCTCGGTGTCGGGCGTCGAATTGAAATCGCCCGTGCAGATCACCGGCTCGTCGCCGGCGATCTCCTTGATCTTGCGCAGCATCAGCTTGGCCGATTCGCGCCGCGCGATCTCGCCCTGATGGTCAAAATGTACGTTGAACACGAAGAAGCTGCGGCCGCCGGTGCGATCGCGCAGCTTCGCCCAGCTCGCGATGCGGTTGCAGCATTTCGCGTCCCAGCCCTTCGAGGGTTTGTCGGGCGTTTCGCTGAGCCAGAAGTCGCCGTGCCGTTCCAGCTCGAAGCGTCCTTTCCTGTAGAAGATCGCCGAATGCTCGCCCGCGTCCTTGCCGTCGTCGCGGCCGACGCCGACATGGACGAAGTCGGACAACTTGTCGAGATCGGCGATCTGGTCGGGCAGGCCTTCCTGCGTACCCACGATGTCGAACTCGTGGTAGCGGATCAGCGCCTTGACTGCATCGCGCCGCTGCGGCCAAGCGTTCGCGCCGTCGGAGGCGACGTTGAGGCGCAGGTTGTACGTGGCGACGTCGATCGGCGGCGACGGCGGCTCGGCCTGGGCCGGCGACAGCACGATCGCACCGAGCAGACCGATGAACCCACACGCAATGCGCCGCGCGTTGCCGGGTTGACGCAGATTTTTCCCGCGGCACGATACACGTTCGATCATCGCCCTCTCTCCGGATTCGACATGACCGCGATCATAGCGCTATGCACCTGCCCCGACGTGCGGAGCGGCGAACGCCTCGCCACGGCGCTCGTCGAGGAAGGGCTCGCCGCCTGCGTCAACCGCATCGCCGGCGTCGTCTCGACGTATCGCTGGCAGGGCAAGGTCTGCCGCGACGAGGAACATCTTCTCGTCATCAAAACCGTGCGCGAACGCTTCAACGCGCTGCGCGAGCGCATCGTCGCCCTGCATCCGTACGAGCTGCCCGAAGTGATCGCGCTCGACATCACTGCCGCGCACGCGCCGTATCTCGCGTGGATCGAAGCGCAGACGCACACGCCGTGATGCACGCACGCGTCCTCGCCGTGCTGCAGCAGCCGCGGTTACGCGCCGCGGCCGCGGTCGCCGCGTGCGTGCTGCTGCTCGCGCTGATCGTCGACCGCATCGATCCGGCCCTGCCGTGGCCGCCGAAGCTCGACGCGCTGAGCCTGATTTTCGCCAACACCATGCCAGTGCTGATCGCCTGGCTGCTCGCTTTCGCACTGACGCGGCGCCTGTGGTTCGCGTGCTGGCTGACCGCGCTCGCCGTCGTCGGCTTGTACGCGGCCAACGAAGCGAAGATCGCCCATCTCGAAGCGCCGCTGCTGCCGGGCGACCTGCGCCTGCTCGCCGAACCGGGCCCTGCACTGAACCTGCTCGGCCGCTACGTCGCCTTCGACCTGCGCATTGTCGCGCTCGCCGCGCTTGGTCTGCTCGTCAGCGCGTGGCTGTACCGGCGCCGCGCGACTTGGCGCCTCGCCGGCTGGCGGCGCACGGCGCTCGCCGCGGCAGCGGTATTGCTCGGCCTTAGCCTGGTCGCCGGCGCGGGGCCGTGGCGCCGTCTCTACGACGCCGACCGCCTCGGCTTCGAACCGTGGGCGCTTAGCGAAAGCACGCAGCGTATCGGTCTGATCGGCATCCTTCTGCTTTATCACTGGGAACTTGGCAGCGGCGACGTGCCCGCAGCCGACCGCGATGCCGCCATCGCACTGCTGCGGCGCCATGCCGAACCCTTGCGCGAACGCCTGCGCGCCGCGCCGCCCGCGCACGAACTGCCCGACATCGTCGTGCTACAAAGCGAATCCTTGTTCGATCCCGCGCGCCTGCGCGGTGTCGCCGAAGGCCGCTTTCTCGGCGGCTTGCGCGACCTCGCCGCGCGCGCTTCTGCGGGCGAGATGCGCGTGCCGACCTTCGGCGGCGGCACGATCCGTACCGAGTTCGAGGTGCTGACCGGCGCGCCGCTCGCAAGCCTCGGCGGCGTGCAGTATCCGTGGCTCGAATTGCGCGATGCACGCCTGCCCGGGCTCGTCTCCACGCTGGCCGCGCGCGGCTACGACACCGTGGCCGTGCATCCGAACGCGGCCGGATTCTGGAACCGGCGCAAAGCCTATGCGCAGCTCGGCTTCGAGCGCTTCGTCGACAGCCGCGAATTTCCACCCGACGCGATTGTCGGCCTGTTCACTTCCGATGCGGCACTGACCGATCGCGTGCTTGATGAGCTGGCCGACGCCGGGGCGCCGCGCTTCGTCTTCGCGATCAGCATGGAGAACCACGGCCCCTACGACTGGCGGCCCGGCCTCGACCCCGTGCGCTACCACGCCCTGCCGCTGCCCGCGCGTCTCGACGAAACTGGCCGCTTCTGGCTGGCCAATTATCTGTATCTGCTCGACGACGCCGATCACGAATTGATGCGTCTCGTCGGCGCGCTGCACCAGCGCACACGCCGCACCGTACTGCTGTTCTACGGCGACCATCTGCCGGCGCTGCAGCCGGTCTACGAGCAGCTCGGTTTCGACGACGGCCGCGAGGCCAAGGAACAGAGCGTGCCATGGCTGATCTACGACACTGCCGACGCGACGCCGCGTCGCGCGGATACGCAGAGCTGGCTGCTGCCCGCGCAATTGCTCAAGAGCGCCGGAGTGGAAGACGACTATTTCCTCGTCGTCGAAGCGCTGCGCGAACTGCTCGACCTCGGCAGCGAAGCGCCGGCCGACGACATCGGCCACGCACTGCGTTCGCTCGCCCGCGCACATCTGCGCGGCGAATTCGCCGATCTGCTTGCCGCTGCGCTGAGCGAACGCGAACTCTAGTCAGTCCGCGGGCAGTGTGGATTCGATGTGCGCTGCGAGCGGCAGACGGATGACGAAGATTGCACCCGCGCCCGGCGCGCTATGTGCGGTCAGGGTTCCGCCGTTGGCCTTGACCATGTTGTACGCGGCCGGAAGTCCGAGCCCTGTGCCTTCGCCCGCGGGCTTGGTCGTGAAGAACGGCTCGAACACGCGGCGCAGCACGTCCTCGCTCATGCCATGGCCGCTGTCGGCGAGGACGATCTCGGCCTGCGCCGATTCGCGCAACGAACGCAGGATGACGCGGAAACTTCCGCCGTCCGGCATCGCCTGATTCGCGTTGGCGGCGATGTTGAGCAGCATCAGCTCGAACTGCGCGCGATCGAACGAGATCGGCAAGGCTTCGCCGGCCGGCTCGTAGACGAGGTGCGTGCGCGGGTCGAACAGTTGCGCGAATATCGGGCGCATCTCGCGCACCGCTTTGTCCGCGTCGAACACTTCGGTGCGGGTCAGATCCTCGCGCGCGAAGTTGAGCAGTTTGTGCGACACCGCGGCCGCGCGCCGCGCCGCGCTCTCGACCCCGGCGAGGGCCTGCCGCATTTCGTCCGCATTGCCGCCGTCGCGGCCCTGCCGTGCATAGCCGAGGATCAGCGAGAGCAGGTGATTGAAATCGTGCGCGATGCCGCTGGCGAGGCGGCCGACCGCCTGCATCTTCTGTGCGTGCAGCATCTGCTCGCGCGAACGTTCCTTGTCTTCAATCTCGAGCTGCATGCGGTCGCGGATGCGCGCGAGATCGTTGCCGCGCTTGAGCGCGACGGCAAGGCTGTCGCGCAGCGCGGCGACCGCGCGGTCGAGGACCAGCGTGATCACGAGCAGGGCGAACAGCGTGCGCAGCAGATCGACCGCGCCGCTCGTGAACATGTGCAAGCTGTAGTACAGATTCGCCAGATCGCGCCAAGCGCCGACGAGAAAGATCGCGCCGAGCATGCCGGCGCACAGCCATAGCGAGCGCCGGCTCAACAGCAGGCCGCCGACAAGCACGGGATAGACCTGGCCGAGCTGGAAGCGCATCTGCTGCGCGAGCCCCCATTCGGCATACACGTAGAAAAGGAAGAGCAGGCTCGTCGCGACGAACAGATTCGCCGCGATGCGGAAATGTCCGCGATGCAGGATCAGAAAACACAACCAGACCAGCGCCGTGCTCGCCGCGGAGAGAACGACTGCGCCGGTGTCGAGCATGACCGGCTGCGGCCCGAGCTGGCTCGACAAGGTGCTGAGCGGCTGGGCGATGCCCATGCACACGAGCAGAATGCGCAGCATCGCCGCGTTGCGTCGGTCGAGCGGATCGGCGATCGGCGCGGGGCGCAGCCACGACACCGACGCGCGGCCGGCGCGCGGCGATTCTGCCGAGTGCGCCTCAGCGCAAGGACTGCCGTCTCGCATACACTGAAAGGTTGATCAGAGAACCGCCATTTTTCCCAAAGGATCGAGTGCGATGACCCGACGTCCCTTGCTGTTCGTTTCCGCTCTCGCCATGTGCGTACCGATCGCGCGCCATGTATCTGCGCAGATTGTACCTGCAGTCGATCCGGAGCAAGCCGCGATCTCGCAGTGTATGCAGCAGATGGGCCGCGCACCCCAGGAAGCGGAGCAGATGGCCGAGAAACGCCTCGCCGCTGGCAGGCTCTCCGCGTTCAGCGAAATCGGTTGGCTCGGCTGCCTCGGCACGGCGAAAGGTCTCATCGGCAAGCCTGCGGAATCGTCGGCGATCGCCGACCGCACGCAGGCACTGACCGACGCGCACTGGAGCGAATTCAACGACACGCAGAAATTCCTTTCGCTGACCGCGATCGGCAGCATGCTGCAGACCTCCGGCGACGTGGTCCGCGCGACCGGCTTTTTCATCCGCGCATACGAACTCAGCGCGGCCGAGTCGATGGTTCAGTACCGCATCAATGCCGCCGTGGCGATCAGCACCGTGTACTTCGGCCTCGATGCGCCCGAAGCCGCGGACCGCTACATCCGCAAGGCCTACGAACTGAGCCAGGGCCATGCGCGCAACCAGCCGTGGATCGACTACAACTTCTCCTTCAATTTGATGAAGATGAAGCGCTACGACGAAGCGCTCGTCGCCTTCGACAAGCTCGCGCAGCATCTCGACCAGGCCCAGGGCGACGCCTTGCTGCGCAACCGCGTGAACACCCAACGCGCAGTGATCTTCGATACGCAAGGGCGCCACGAGGAAGCCGCCGCGCTGCTCGACGCCTCGCTCGCGGGCCAGCGCGAGATCAAGGATATGCAGGGCCAGAGCTATACCCTGAGCCGCATCGCCGAACGCCGCTGGAACGGCGGCGAGCGCGACTCCGCACTGAGCACGGCGCAGCAGGCGTTCGGCTTGGCCGAACAGGGCAACTATCGGCAAGAGAAAGAAGACGCGCTGCGCCTGCTCGCCACGATCTACGCCGGCATGGACAAACCGCAGCAGGCGTTCGACGCGCTCAAGCAGGCCGACGCGATCACACTCGGCACGCTCAAGGCGCAGAACCTGCGCGACGTCGTCGCCGTCGACGCGGCGATCAAGGCGCGCAACGACGCGGCAAAGTCGAACAACGGCGAGCTGACCCGCGCGACGCCGCTGCTGCTCGGCGGCGCTGCGCTCTCCGTCCTGCTCGCGGTCGCCGCATCGGTGCTATGGCTGCGCGCGCGCCACCGCATCCGTCGTCTGCGCGGCATCGATCCGCTCACCGGCCTGCCGAACCGCAGCGCCGCGATCGCGCGTTTCGCTGCCGCGTCCGCGGACGCGGCAGCCGGTGCACGCGAGGCGCTGCTGCTCATTGCCGTCGACAAGCTCGACGCGATCAACGATCTGTACGGTTACGAAGTCGGCGACCGCGTGCTGCGTCAGCTCGCGCGCCGCGTGCGCACACTCGGCGGCGCGAACGACTTTGCCGCGCGCTGGAGCGAAGACAGTTTCCTCGTCGCCCTCGGCGGCGCCACGTTCGAGGAAGCGAATGCGCGCGCCGACGCGCTGCGCCGCCTCGTTGAGGAAGGCGGCATCGATCTGTCCGATGGCGATGCGGTCAAGATCGGCATCTCGATCGGCGTCGCCTCGAACCCGTTCTTTCCCGATGGCACGACGCACGACTGGCACGACGCGCTGCGTCTCGCCGCGCGCGCGCTGCAATCCGCTCGGCAGGCCGGCGCGAACGCCTGGGCCGGCATCTGGGGCGTGGCGGCGAAAGACGGAGGCTCGACCCTGACGATCGCACGCGCGCCACAGCAGGCGGCCGAATCGGGACAGGTCAGACTCGAAGCCAGCTCGCCGCTCGCCTGGCAGTCGTGAGCGTCATCGGCCGCAATAAGATCGAATCGTCGGCAGGCGGCGAACGGCCTGCACCGGTTTTACATACACACTAAGCGCGGACGAGCCCGGCATACGCCGGGCTCGTCGCAACCGAACCGGTCCAGCGCTGGACCGGTTCTATCCCCTGCCCTACGAACCTCAGCTGTCCGCGCCGCGGCGCGAACGCCACGCCATCGTCGCGATCAACGTCATCGCCAGTAGGATCAACATCCAACGCGAATTGATCGGCGCCGGCACCGGCGGTGTCGGCGGCACCGACGGCGTGTACGAAGCCGAACCGGCGACCGACTGCGCACAGCTCGCCGCACCGCCCGCCTTGTTCTGCGGATCGAAGCAGGCCTGCGCCGTGTTCGTCACCGGCACCGGCGATGTCACGTACTTGGCCTCGAAGATCACCTCGACACGGTTCGGACCCGCGATCGGATTCGTCTGGCCGAGGTCCGAGGCGAGCAGCACGTCGGCGACAAGGCGGTTGTTCACCGTATCGAACTGGCACGCGCTTACCGTCGAACCGCCGTAAGCCACGCAGCTCACGCTGCCGCTGACCGCGATCATGCTGGCCGGCAACGGATCGCGCACCTGCACGCTCTGCGCGGTCGGGTTGCTGTTGTTGTCGACGACGATCGTCCACTTCACGCTTTGCAGGTCGGCCGCGCGGCTCGCCGCCTTGGTGATGAACGGCGGATCGAACACGTTCGGCGCCTGCACTGTGATATTGACCGGCGCGCTCGAACACAGCTTCGCGTCGGGCTGAGGCGGCGTGCACACCGTGTAGGTGAACGTATCCGGTCCGTGATAACCCGGCGCCGGCGTGTAG
Organism: Rudaea sp. 3F27F6; assembly: GCF_005503555.1. Taxonomy (GTDB): domain Bacteria; phylum Pseudomonadota; class Gammaproteobacteria; order Xanthomonadales; family Rhodanobacteraceae; genus Rudaea. Next base: position 142,770 of record NZ_SCNG01000003.1, on the reverse strand, counting down.
GTGTAGCTGCCGTCCGGATTCATCGTCACCGTGCCGTGGCCCGGCGGCGTCGTCACGCTGAAGTTCGAGCCCGGCGCATAGACGTCGTTGCCGGACACATTGCCCGTGCCGGGCGCATCCTGCGGCGTCGTCAGCGTGTCGGCGTTGGCCTTCGGCCCGACCGTCACCGTCACCGTGGTCGAACCGCAGCGCGCCGGCGACGAGGTGTCGCAGACCTTGTACGCATACGTGTCGGTGCCGGTGAAGCCGGCCGCCGGCGTGTACGTGCACTGGCCCGTCGTGCTGCAGCTCACGCTGCCGTGCGCCGGCTGGGTCGGCACCACGCTCGACTTGTCGATCGTCGATCCGTTGGCCACGTCGTTCGCGGTTACGTCCGTCGTCACCGGCGTGCCGAACGGCGTCGTCGCGCTGTCCGGATTCGGCGTGATCTGGCCTGCGGTGACCGTGGTCGTCGTCGTGTTGTTGCCCGTGTTCGGATCGGGCGTGTCGCTGTCCGCGGTCGTGGTCAGCACGATCGGCGTCGCATCGACCGGCGTGAACGTCGTCGTACACGTGATCGTCGCGCCGCTCGCCAGGCTCGCCACCGGCACCGTCGGACTGCACGTCGTCTGCGCGCCCGCCGGGCCGCCCGTCACCGCGCAGTGCGCGTTCGCCGCGGCGTTCGGGCCGTCGTTCGTGCACGTCGTCTGCACCGATACCGGCGTGCCGATCGTCGCATTGACCGGAGTCGGACCGCTCGCGCGCAGATCCGCGATCGCGACCGGCGTCTGCACGCAGTGCGTATCGTTGGCCGAACACGAAGTCGGCGGCGTGCACGTCGTCTGACCGTCGACCGTGTTGCAGCCCGGCGGCAGCGGCGGCAGGCTGCAGCTCGAACCCACGCAGGCGTTCGGCACCGTGATCCGGTTCGCGATGAACCGCGTGCTGTCGGTGATCGTCGGCGTCGCCGCGAAGGTCACGACCACCGAGGCCGTGCCGTCCGTCGTGCCGACCTTGGCTGGCACCGTGGCGAAGATCACTTTGCACAGCGTGCCGGCCGCAGCGCCGGAGGCGCAGTCGGTCGTCGCCGTGGTCGTGCCGTCGCTTACCGAAACGAACGTGGTATTCGCCGGCACCACCTCATAGAGCGTATAGCCGCTCACCGCCGTGCCGCCCGTATTCGTCGCGGTCAACGTGTAACGGATCGTCTGGCCGCCGACGATCGGCGTATCCACGCTGCCGTCGAGCGTCTTCGTCACATCGATCGAGGCCGGCGTGTTCACCGTGACCGTGCTCGTCGCCGTGTTATTGCCGGGCGTCGGATCGGGCGTGTCGCTGCCGGTCGTCGTCGTCAGCGTCACCACGCCCGCGCTCGTCGGCGTGAACGTCGTCGTACACGTGATCGTCGCGCCGTTGGCGAAGCTTGCTACCGGCACCGTCGGACTGCAGGTCGTCTGTGTGCCCGCAGGACCGCCAGTCACCGCGCAGGTCGCGTTCGCCGCACTCTGCGGGCCCGCGTTCGTGCACGTCGTCACCACTGTCACCGGGGTGTTCGTCGTCACCGTCTGTGCGACGGCGCCCGTCGCGCTCAGGTCGGCCTGCGCCACGCCCGTCGAGACGCAGTGCGTATCACCGCCCGTGCAGCTCGTCGGCGGCGTCGTGCAGACACCGGTACCGGCGTTGCAGCCTGCGGGCGGAGTCGTCGTGTTGTCGGTGATCAGGTTGACCACCTTCGTGGCGCTTGTCGGCAACGTGCCGACCTTCACCGTGATCTTCGCCTTCGAAGTGCCGTTCGCCGGCACCGCATCGAAGCTCACCGTGCACAGCTTCGCGCCGGCATCGCCCGCGGCGCAGCCCGTCACCGTCGGTGTCGCGGTCTCCGCGGTCGCGCCGACGTAAGTCGTGTACTGCGGCAGTTCTTCGTAGAACGCGTAGTTCGTCGCGGCCGTACCGCCCGTGTTCGTCGCGGTCAACTCGTACTCGATCTCATCGCCCGGCTGCACGGGCGTACCCGCGGCCGGACTGGTCTGCACCTTCGCCACCGTGATCGCCGCCGGCGTATTCACCGTCACCGTGCTCGTCGCCGTGTTATTGCCCGGCGTCGGATCAGGCGTGTCGCTGCCCGCCGTCGTCGTCAGCGTTACCACGCCCGCACTCGTCGGCGTGAACGTCGTCGTACACGTGATCGTCGCACCGTCGGCAAGGCTCGTCACCGGCACCGTCGGGCTGCAGGTCGTCTGCGCGCCCGCCGGGCCACCGGTCACCGCACACGTCGCGTTCGCCGCACTCTGCGGACCGGCGTTCGTGCACGTCGTCACCACCGTCACCGGGGTGTTCGTCGTTACTGTCTGCGAAGTGGCACCGGTCGCGCTCAAGTCGGCCTGGGCGACCGAGGTCGAGACGCAGTGCGTGTCGCCACCCGTGCAGCTCGTCGGCGGCGTCGTGCAGACACCCGTGCCGGCATTGCAACCCGCAGGCGGCGTTGTTGTGTTGTCCGTGATCAGGTTGATCACGCGTGCCGCGCTCGTCGGCAGCGTGCCAACCTTGACCGTGATCTTCGCCTTCGAAGTGCCGTTCGCCGGCACCGCATCGAAGCTCACCGTGCACAGCTTCGCACCGGCATCGCCTGCCGCGCAGCCCGTCACCGTCGGCGTCGCGGTCTCCGCCGTCGCACCGACATAGGTCGTGTATTGCGGCAGCTCTTCATAGAACGCGTAGTTCGTCGCGGCCGTGCCGCCCGTGTTCGTCGCGGTCAGTTCGTACTCGATCTCATCGCCTGGCTGTACGGGCGTACCCGCGGCCGGACTCGTCTGCACCTTCGCCACCGTGATCGCGGCCGGCGTATTCACCGTGACCGTGCTCGTCGCCGTGTTATTGCCGGGCGTCGGATCGGGCGTGTCGCTGCCCGCCGTTGTCGTCAACGTCACCACGCCCGAACTGGTCGGCGTGAACGTCGTCGTACACGTGATCGTCGCGCCGTTGGCGAAGCTCGTCACCGGTACCGTCGGGCTGCACGTTGTCTGCGTGCCCGCAGGACCGCCGGTCACTGCACACGTCGCGTTCGCCGCACTCTGCGGACCCGCGTTCGTGCACGTCGTCACCACCGTCACCGGCGTATTCGTCGTTACCGTCTGTGCGACGGCGCCCGTCGCGCTCAGGTCGGCTTGCGCCACACCCGTCGACACGCAGTGCGCATCACCGCCCGTGCAGCTCGTCGGCGGCGTCGTGCAAACGCCCGTGCCAGCATTGCAACCCGCAGGCGGAGTCGTCGTGTTGTCCGTGATCAGGTTGATCACCTTCGTGGCGCTTGTCGGCAGCGTGCCCACCTTCACCGTGATCTTCGCCTTCGAAGTGCCGTTCGCTGGCACCGCATCGAAGCTCACCGTGCACAGCTTCGCACCGGCATCGCCTACCGCGCAGCCCGTCACCGTCGGCGTCGCGGTCTCCGCGGTCACACCGACATACGTCGTGTACTGCGGCAGTTCTTCGTAGAACGCGTAGTTCGTCGCCGCTGTGCCACCCGTATTCGTTGCGGTCAGTTCGTACTCGATCTCATCGCCCGGTTGCACCGCGGTGCCCGGCGCAGGATTCGTCTGCGCCTTCGCCACCGTGATCGCGGCCGGCGTGTTCACCGTCACCGTGCTCGTCGCCGTGTTGTTGCCGGGCGTCGGATCGGGCGTGTCGCTTCCGGTCGTCGTCGCCAAGGTCACCACGCCCGCACTGGTCGGCGTGAACGTCGTCGTACACGTGATCGTTGCGGCATTGGCGAGGCTCGTTACCGGCACGGTCGGGCTGCAGGTCGTCTGCGTGCCCGCAGGGCCGCCGCTCACCGCACAGGTCGCATTCGCAGCACTCTGCGGACCGGCGTTCGTGCACGTCGTCACCACCGTCACCGGCGTGTTCGTCGTTACCGTCTGCGAAGTAGCACCCGTCGCGCTGAGGTCAGCCTGGGCCACGCCCGTCGAGACGCAGTGCGTATCACCGCCCGTGCAGCTCGTCGGCGGCGTCGTACAGACACCCGTGCCGGCGTTGCAGCCCGCAGGCGGAGTCGTTGTGTTGTCCGTGATCAGGTTGATCATGCGCGCCGCGCTCGTCGGCAGCGTGCCCACCTTCACCGTGATCTTCGCCTTCGAAATGCCATTCGCCGGCACCGTATCGAAGCTCACCGTGCACAGCTTCGCACCGGCGTCGCCTACCGCGCAGCCCGTCACCGTCGGCGTCGCCGTCTCCGTAGTCGCACTGACGTAGGTCGTGTATTGCGGCAGTTCTTCATAGAACGCGTAGTTCATCGCGGCCGTACCGCCCGTGTTCGTCGCGGTCAGTTCGTACTCGACCTGATCACCCGGCTGCACAGGCGTACCTGCGGCCGGACTGGTCTGCGCCTTCGCCACCGTGATCGCGGCCGGCGTGTTCACCGTCACCGTGCTCGTTGCCGTGTTATTGCCGGGCGTCGGGTCGGGCGTATTGCTGCCCGCCGTCGTCGTCAGCGTCACGACGCCCGCACTCGTCGGCGTGAACGTCGTCGTACACGTGATCGTTGCGGCATTGGCGAGGCTCGTCACCGGCACCGTCGGGCTGCAGGTCGTCTGCGTGCCTGCAGGGCCGCCCGTCACTGCACACGTCGCACTCTGCGCCGCGTTCGGACCCGCGTTCGTGCACGTCGTCACCACCGTCACCGGCGTGTTCGTCGTTACCGTCTGCGAAGTAGCGCCGGTCGCGCTGAGGTCGGCTTGCGCCACACCCGTCGACACGCAGTGCGTATCACCGCCCGTGCAGCTCGTCGGCGGCGTCGTGCAAACGCCCGTGCCGGCATTGCAACCCGCAGGCGGAGTGGTCGTGTTGTCCGTGATCAGGTTGACCACCTTCGTGGCGCTCGTCGGCAGCGTGCCAACCTTCACCGTGATCTTCGCCTTCGAACTGCCGTTCGCCGGCACCGCATCGAAGCTCACCGTGCACAGCTTCGCGCCAGCGTCGCCTGCCGCGCAGCCGGTCACTGTCGGCGTTGCGGTCTCCGCGGTCGCACCAACATAGGTCGTGTACTGCGGCAATTCTTCGTAGAACGCGTAGTTTGTCGCGGCCGTACCACCACTGTTCGTTGCGGTCAGTTCGTACTCAATCTGGTCGCCCGGCTGCACAGGCGTGCCTGCGGCCGGACTGGTCTGGGCCTTCGCCACCGTGATCGCGGCCGGCGTGTTCACCGTCACCGTGCTCGTCGCCGTGTTGTTGCCCGGCGTCGGATCGGGCGTGTCGCTTCCGGTCGTCGTCGTCAACGTCACCACGCCCGCACTCGTCGGTGTGAACGTCGTTGTACACGTGATCGTCGCACCGTTGGCAAGGCTGGTCACCGGCACCGTCGGGCTGCACGTCGTCTGCGTGCCTGCAGGGCCGCCGGTCACCGCACACGTCGCACTCTGCGCCGCGTTCGGACCCGCGTTCGTGCACGTCGTTACCACCGTCACCGGGGTGTTCGTCGTTACCGTCTGCGAAGTAGCACCCGTCGCGCTGAGGTCAGCCTGCGCTACACCCGTCGACACACAGTGCGTGTCACCGCCCGTGCAGCTGGTCGGCGGCGTCGTGCAAACACCGGTACCGGCGTTGCAGCCTGCAGGCGGAGTGGTCGTGTTGTCCGTGATCAGGTTGATCACCTTCGTGGCGCTCGTCGGCAACGTGCCAACCTTGACCGTGATCTTCGCCTTCGACACGCCGTTGGCCGGCACTGCATCGAAACTCACCGTGCACAGCTTCGCACCGGCGTCGCCTACCGCGCAGCCCGTCACTGTCGGCGTTGCGGTCTCCGCGGTCGCACCGACGTAGGTCGTGTACTGCGGCAGTTCTTCGTAGAACGCGTAGTTCGTCGCGGCCGTACCGCCCGTGTTCGTCGCGGTCAACTCGTACTCGATCTGATCGCCGGGCTGCACAGGCGTACCTGCGGCCGGACTGGTCTGCGTCTTCGCCACGGTAATCGCGGCCGGCGTGTTGACAGTAACTTTACTCGTCGCCGTGTTGTTGCCCGGCGTCGGATCGGGCGTGTTGCTGCCCGCCGTCGTCGTCAACGTCACCACGCCCGAACTGGTCGGCGTAAACGTCGTCGTACACGTGATCGTCGCGCCGTTGGCGAGGCTCGTCACCGGCACCGTCGGGCTGCACGTTGTCTGCGTGCCTGCCGGGCCGCCCGTCACCGCACACGTCGCACTCTGCGCCGCGTTCGGACCCGCGTTCGTGCACGTCGTCACCACCGTCACCGGCGTGTTGACCGTCACGGTCTGTGCTACTGCACCGGTCGCGCTGAGATCAGCCTGAGCAACCGAAGTCGAGACGCAGTGCGTATCACCGCCCGTGCAGCTGGTCGGCGGCGTCGTGCAGACACCGGTACCGGCGTTGCAGCTTGCGGGCGGAGTCGTCGTGTTGTCGGTGATCAGGTTGACCACCTTCGTGGCGCTTGTCGGCAACGTGCCGACCTTCACCGTGATCTTCGCCTTCGACACGCCGTTTGCCGGCACCGCATCGAAGCTCACTGTGCACAGCTTCGCACCGGCATCGCCCGCCGCGCAGCCGGTCACTGTCGGCGTTGCGGTCTCCGCGGTCGCACCGACATAGGTCGTGTACTGCGGCAGTTCTTCATAGAACGCGTAGTTCGTCGCGGCCGTACCGCCCGTGTTCGTCGCGGTCAGTTCGTACTCGATCTGGTCACCCGGCTGCACAGGCGTGCCTGCGGCCGGACTCGTCTGCGCCTTCGCGACCGTGATCGCTGCCGGCGTGTTGACGGTAACTTTACTCGTCGCCGTATTGTTGCCCGGCGTCGGATCGGGCGTATTGCTACCGGCCGTCGTCGTCAGCGTCACCACGCCAGAACTGGTGGGCGTGAACGTCGTCGTACACGTGATCGTTGCGGCATTGGCGAGGCTCGTCACCGGCACCGTCGGACTGCACGTCGTCTGCGTGCCCGCAGGGCCGCCGGTCACCGCACACGTTGCACTCTGCGCCGCATTCGGACCCGCGTTCGTGCAGGTTGTCACCACGGTCACCGGCGTGTTGACCGTCACGGTCTGTGCCGTCGCGCCCGTCGCGCTCAGGTCGGCCTGCGCCACACCCGTCGAGACGCAGTGCGTGTCACCGCCCGTGCAGCTCGTCGGCGGCGTCGTGCAGACACCCGTGCCGGCGTTGCAGCCTGCGGGCGGAGTGGTCGTGTTGTCGGTGATCAGGTTGACCACCTTCGTGGCACTCGTCGGCAGCGTGCCGACCTTGACCGTGATCTTCGCCTTTGAAGTGCCGTTCGCCGGCACCGCATCGAAGCTCACCGTGCACAGCTTCGCACCGGCATCGCCTGCCGCGCAGCCCGTCACCGTCGGTGTCGCGGTCTCCGCGGTCGCGCCGACGTAAGTCGTGTATTGCGGCAACTCTTCGTAGAACGCGTAGTTTGTCGCGGCCGTGCCGCCCGTGTTCGTCGCGGTCAGCTCGTACTCGATCTGATCGCCCGGCTGCACGGGCGTGCCCGCGGCCGGACTCGTCTGCGCCTTGGCAACCGTGATGCTTGCCGGCGTGTTGACCGTGACCGTGCTCGTCGCTGTCGTGCAGATCGACGGATTGGCCTTGTCGCAAATCTTGTAGGTCACGGTCTGGCTGCCCGCGGGCGTGCCCGGCGCGACAGTCACCGCGCCGGTGGCCGGGTTCAGGCTGACTCCCGCATTCGTGCTCGACACCTGACTCAGCGTTACCGTGGTCAGCGTCGCCGGCACGCCGTTCAATGTGTCCGCGCCGTTGCCGTTGTCGTTGAGTACGTTCGAGTAGGCCGTGCCACCGGTGTTCGGCACGGTGGCGCCGACGTCGTTCTTCGCCACGATGGAGACGACGGGCACGGTCACCGTCGCAGTCTTGCAGTTGGTCGGATTGGCCGTCTCGCAAATCTGGTAATCGAAGCTGTAGTTGCCGTAGGCCGTGCCGGCGGCCACGTTGACCGCACCGGTCGACGTGTTGAGGGTGATGCCGGTCGGCAAGGTGCCGACCGCGGTGAGAATCACGGTGCCACCGGTGCCCGCCGTCGGCGTCGCACCGTTGAGGCTGTCGTTGCTGAGTACGTTCGTCACGCTGGTGCCACCGGCCGCGCTCGATACGGCGGTGCCGGTGTCGTTGTTCGCGGTGATCGCGCCGGCGACCTTGGTCGATCCCGACTGGCTGTTGTTCGCTGTGTTCGATTCCGGCGTGGTCGTGGCGATGGACACGTTGACCGGTATCGTGCTGCCGGCGGTCGCCGGGCTCGTGTACTGGAAGCCGACGGTCAGGCTCTGTCCCGGCGTCAGGCTCGTCGGCATGCCGCTGAACGAGACCTGGCAGCTCGAGCTGTTGTAGTTCGCCGTAGCGCCGGACGGCAGCGTCGGGAAGCTGACGCCGCTAGGGCAACTGCCGGCCGTGCCGATCGTCGCTGTGTAAGTGATGCCGTCCGCATTGGCCGTGGCGGCGGAAAGGTTGGTGTAGGTAATCGTGCCGCTGACCGGGCTCGACGGCGGCGTCGTAACCGGGACGCTGACCGTCGCGGCAACGTCGGCCGTGATCACCTTGGTCGTGCCGCTCGCGTTCGCGTTACCGCCGTTGGTCGAATTGACCGTCGTGCTGACCGGCACATTGCCCGCCACCGAAGGCGCGGTGTAGCTGAAGTTGAAGACGAGTTGCTGGCCGCTGGTCAGCGACCCCGGCATGCCGGTGAACGAGACCGCGCAGGTGGACGAGTTGTAGGTGAAATTCACTCCGCTTGGCAGGGACTGGAAGGCCACGCCGGTCGGGCAACTGCCCGGAGTGCCGATCACCGTCGTATACGTCACGCCGGTCGCAGTCGTGCTGCCGACGTTCTGGAAAACGAAAGTGCCGTTGACCGTCGCGCCCGGAAACACGGTCGGCGGCACCGACACCGACGTCGCCACTTTCGCCGGCGGCTGCGGATTGACGATGAGGTTGGAGTTCGGCAGCGACGCGGCCTGATAGGCCCACAGGTCGAGCGCCTTGGCGTCGCCGAATGCGGAACTGTCGCTGCAATCGCTGTTGGTGTTGCCGTAGCCCGGCCACCAGCGATAGTACTTGCCGCCGGTCTGCGCGCTCGAATCGACACCGACCAGCGAATACGTCGGCGTCGGCGGGACCTGGGCGGAAGACGCGCCGCAGAGATTGCCGTTGAGCACGCCGATGGCGACGTTGTTGCGCGTGACGTAACCGCGGTCGTCGAAGAACACGGTGTGATCGCCCGGCGTACCGTTGAGCTTGGTCAGGACCGGGCCGCCGTTGCCGTTGCCTTCCACGTCGATCAGCGGGAAATGGATTTCGCCATTGCGCACGATGAGCTGGAAGTTGTAGTTGCCGGCCGGGAAGGCCGTGCCGCTATTGTCCTTGCCGCTCCAGAAAGCGGTGTTCGCGCCGCCCGGCGCGAGACCGGTCAAGGTCGCGTTCGCGGTGTTGCCCGGATCGAAGTCGGTGCCGTTGCGGCTGACCACGATCTGGTAGGAAGTCGTGTTGGCAGTGCTGAACTGGAAAGTGCCGCCCGCACTGACATAGGTCTGGTTGCCGCCCTGCGCGCCGTTGAATCCGACCGACAGCAATTGCGGCGTCGCCGGCGTGGACGGGATGCCGAGGGATTGCAGAACGCGTCCCACTTCGACGGCGTTCGCGCCCGACGGATCGGGCGTGCTGAAGAAGATCGGCGCCTGCGCCGGCTGAGCCGCGAGGCCGGACTGGATGTTGCCGACGTACTGATCGGAGCCGCGCAGATCTTTGTACAGCGGCTGGCCGTTGTCGAGGAAGCCGGCCGCGTTGGCGTAGAGCGCGTAGGCGTTCGGATCGAGACCCTTGGAATCCTGCTGATAGCGATAGCCGTCGAGGGTTACGTAGTACAGCGTGTGAAACACCGGCCGCGGATTGTTGCCGGTGTAGCCGACCCAGGCGTAGGTGAACAGGCGGCCGTTCAAGTCGGCCGTCGAGGTGAGGTTCGCGCGCACGGTCACGTCCCACGCGGAAACCGTGCCGCTGCTGACGCGCGGCGGATCGATGATGCCGTTAGCCGTGGTGCCGCCCGTGCTCGCCGCGGTGAACACGACGCCGTACACGCCGGTCGTCGGCGCAAGATAGGCGCACGGGGCGTAGCCGTTGGTGACGGTGGCGCTGTTGTTGGCGCTGTTCGGGCCGGCGAGTTCCGCCGCGCGCGTGGAGATCAGGCCGCGCGCATTGCCTCCAGTGTCGTTGCCCGAGTAGCTGCCCGGATACGTGCCGCTCGCTGCAGCACACGAGAAATTGATCGTCGTCGGAACCGTTTCGCTGCCCTTCGCTCCGAACGACTGCGGGTTATAGACGCGAATATCGCCGCTGTTGCCGCGATTGCGCGAACCGAGCAGGATGTATTCGCCGGCTTCGGCGAAGACGTAGAGGAACTGGCTCTGCTTGGTTACGCCCGCATAGGAGCCGCCGTTGCGCAGATCCATTTCGGCACGACACGGATTGTTCCCATCGCACGTCGTCGGATTGCTCGAGTACGAGGCGGGAAACAGGGAGCGGCTGCCTTCGGCATGCGCCGAGCGTCCCAGCAAAACCGCGGCGGCGAGTACGCCTCCCGCCCATATCCATCGCCACACATGCGGTATCTCGATCCGGCTGCCCATCGATATTTCTCCACGGTTTCTAGGCAAAACGCGTCCGTCCGCGCAACCAAAGGGTTGTCGCGGCGGGTTCCTCCTGATTTCTCCGGGTCTGCCGCATTGCGTGCGAATGCGCGCAAGCGATGCCCGCCGGAACTTCACGGCAAGCTATGCAAAACCCATAGGGCGCAAAGCCCTGTCCCTGTGGCGCGCATGCTATGCAGCGATGCGGGAAATTACACTCACGAAAACTTGCGCACGGTCACACTGCATGTGTGCGCCACGCCCGCGGAGGTGAGATTGGGTGAGCTATCGCAGACGAAATCAGGATTCCGCGCGGCGCTCGTCCTTGGTGAAAATGATGTAGCCCTTGCCGCGCACGGAGCGCAACGGCAACGGCTTTCCAAGCTCGGCGGCGACTTTGCGCCGCAGCCGATGAATCAGCATTTCCAGGCGATGCAGATCGACGTCCTCGGCCGAATTGACGAGTGCGCGAATCAATTCGTCGTGGGTGACGAGTTCGCCAGGTGCGTCAAATAGCCGCGCCAGAAGACGCCGCTCGGAATGATTTAGCGTCATGCTGCCGCCGTCGGGCTCGCACAGTTGCCAGCCTTCGGGAGCGAGACTCCACTGCGCGGATTCGGTGTCGCTCTCGACGGCGCTCATGCGCATGCGCCGCGCGAGGCTGTGCAAGGTCGCGGCGAGCACTTCGATTTCGACCGGCTTGACCAGCCACGCATCGGCCGCTTCGGTCAGACCTTTCACCCGGTCCGCCGCGGCGCTGCGTCCGGTCAGGATGACGATGCCGATCGCGAAATTCTCGCGCAGCCGGCGCGCCACGCTGAAACCGTCGCCGTCGGGCAGGCCGATGTCGAGCACGAGCAGATCGAAAGTCGCCGCGAGCATCGCGCGAAACAGGTCGACCGAGGTGCCGAAGCCGGCGACGTCGAAACCGAATTTGCGCAATTGAGGAATGAGGATGTCCTCGCGCAAATCGGCATCATCTTCGAGTACCGCAACTTTCAGACGCACAGCAACCCTCTCCCCATGAAGGCGATCAAGGCAATGGCCTCGCACGAATTATTTGCGACCCGCGAAAAGCAAAAGCCTTCGCGCCCTGTCCGGATCATGTGCCGGGCTGGAATCGTCTATCAGGGGATCGATCAAAGCGCACCGCATCCACTCCGGATGCGGGCGACAGGGTGCTGGACGCCCGTCGCGATTTGGAATCCGGACCGGATCGATCCGGTCCCGCTGCTATCACTACCCTCTTGCCGACACACTCAACAACCGCTTCGACTATAGCATTTGCATTTCGCAATTTCTCTTGCTGCGGTCACGCAGAATTCACACTCGAACGCGAAGCACCCGATCTCGCTCGAATCGAGTCATCTTGAGAACAGGTTCACGAAGATCGCATCATCGAAGGCGCTGCGAAGAGCGAAGGCAGGCCACGCCGAGAGTGAATCCGTATACTCGATCGCCGTTACCGTCGCCGATCTTCGCCCCCGCAGCAGCCACCGCCGATGACCGATTCCGCCCCCATTTCGCCGCAAGCCGAAGGCGACGAAACGCTGACCGTGCTGCTGCACCGCTATACGGCCGGAGAACCCGTGGCGATGGCGCAACTCGCGCCGCGCGTCTATGCCGAATTGCGCCGCACCGCGCGGCACCAATTGCGCAAAGAACGCGCCGATCACACTTTGCAGCCGACGGCGCTGGTCAACGAGGTGTTCCTGCGACTCGCCGACGCGCACGATTTGCAACTCAACGACCGCGCACATTTCTTTCGCCTCGCCGCGCAGATCATGCGTCACGTATTGATCGACCACGCACGTGTCGGCCGCGCGCAGAAACGCGGCGGCGACGTGGCGTTCACGAGTCTCGACAACACGCTGGCCGGATGCACCCCGTCGGGCCTCGGCGCGGAGGCGCCCGATGCGCAGGCAAGCGAGCGCCTGGAACTCGATTTCGTCGCACTCGAAGCGGCGCTGGAGAAACTGCGTGCGTTGTCGGCGCGACAGGCGCAGATCATGGATCTGCGCTATTTCGCCGGCCTGCCGATCGAGGAAGTCGCCGCGCTGATGCAGTTGTCGCCGGCTACGGTCAAACGTGACTGGACGATGGCACGCGTGTTCCTGCGCAGCGAACTCGAAGCGGCGCAGGTCGAACCGCCGATCTGACCGACGCGGCGGGTGCGTGCGTCGCTGCATCCGTATTGCTCGCACAAACAGCGCGCCGAAAAGATAGACGATACAAGCGACAGCAGCGACTATGGCTTCGCTGCGTAAAGTCGACAATGCAAGCGAAACGTTGCCATTTGCGCTTGCTTGATGCTCCGACACATGCGCCAAATCCGCTGCGACGGCTATAGGCATGGAGGCGCGACTTGGCGCGCCTCTTTGGTTTTCCAATCAGACCGATCTGCCGATCCGATCGAAGGTGGCCGTCCCTGGCCTTGGGGGAAACAAAATCGTCAGCGGCGTGCATGCCGCCATAGCGCGCCACCGCACAACAGCAGCACGAGCAGCGACAGACCCTTGTGGTCGAGCAACGGCGCCTGCGCGAGAGGCGAGGTTGGCGCATCGACGACGGTCACGGCATAAACGGCGCTCGACGGCAAATGTCCCTGCGTCGTGCTGCCCGGATACGTCGCCTGCAACTGATGCACGCCCGCCATCGGGAAGTGCAGGCTGCACTGACCGTTGCCGGCGACGTCGAGCGCGGCAATGCACGAGGTACCGCCGCCGCTCACCGTGACCGTGCCGGCCGGAATCGCCGCGGGCCGTGCGTCGCGCGCCGCTGCCGTCGTGCCGGCAATCGATTCGATCGCTCCTGCAAATACGGCATCGCTGACGCGCACGCTCACCGCCACGCTGTCGCCGACACGCGGTGCGGACGGAGCCACGTTCATGAACTGCGTCGTCGTCGCGTGCGCGGCCGGAGCGAAGATCAGCGTCAACGTACAGTCCGCCGTCACCGCGGCTGTGGTCACCGTGTTGCCGGAGATCGCTGCGCCACCGCAGCCCACTGCGCCGGCCAGCGCATAGCCGGGATCGGGCGCGGCAGACACCGTGGCACGAGCGCCGTCGGCAACGCTTTGTGTGGCCGGCGCCGCCGTGCCGCCGCTGCCGTTGACGCCGGCGGTCACCGTCCAAGTCTGCGCCGCTTTCTGCGCCGAGCACTGCGCGGTGCTGCCGGCATGGAGACCCGAACACGACCACGTCCACGGTCCCGTACCTTCGATGCCGCTCGCGTCGCCCGCACTGCACAGATGAGTCGGAGGAGCGGTCAAGGTCTTGCCGTTGTCGCTGCCGCATACGCCGTCGAGCGGAATCGCGGTGAAGGTGAAGGTGACCGTGCAATCGGCCGTGACCGCGGCCGTCGTCACCTCGACCGGCGCCGAAGTGGTGCCCGGCACGATCGCACTCACGCCGCAACCGACGGCACTCTTCAACGCGTAGCCGCGATCCGGCGTAGCGGTGACGCGGGCAACGGCGCCGTCGGCGACACTCTGCGTCGTCGGCGCCGCAATGCCGCCGCTGCCGGAAACCACGGCCGTCACCGTCCAGTTCCGCCCCGCTTTCTCGGCCGAGCACTGCGCGGTCGCGCCGCCTCCGCTGCCCGCGCACGACCAGATCCACGGCCCGTTGCCGGCGACGGCGCTCGCGCTGCCGGCGCTGCACAGGTTGGTCGGCGGTACGCTCAGAGTCTTGCCGTGGTCGCTGCCGCAAACGCCGTCGACGGGCGGCACCGCGTCTTTGACGAAAACTGCGTTGACGTAGCAATAGTCGGTGACCGGGCCGGCGGTGAAAACATTGCCGTTGCGATTGCCCGGGCAGGAACTGTCGATCGGCGTGCGCAGGTGATAGCCCTGCGCCGGCGTCAGGGTGAACTGGACGCTGCCGTTCAGCGGGAGAATCTGCGTGGTGTTCGGTGTGATCGTGCCCGTGCTGCCGTCGGTGATCGGATCGCCGCTGGCCGCATCGCGCACGGTCGGCGTCACATCGAAACTGCCGGTGCATCCGTCCGACCAGGGCTGGTTGCCGGTGACGACGTTGTCCCAGGCCTGATTGATCGCCGCCTCGGGGCTGTTGCGCAACGGATTCGGGCACAGGATCGCGGCCATGGTCTGATTCGGCGGCGCCGGCGGCGAGCCGACCAGCAGGTTGTCGTAAACCCAGAAGGCGCGCATCTTCACGAGTCCGGCAAGCGAAGGAATCTGACCGCCGATCTTGTTGTGGCTCAGATAGAACTGCTCGATGTTGACCAGGTCGCCCAGCGGCGGAATCGAACCGGTGAGCTGGTTGTCGTTGACGTAGAAATTCCTCAGCTTGCCCAGTCCTTGCAGCGAGGGAATCGAGCCGCTCAACTGGTTGTAAGCGACGACCACGGTTTCGAGGTTGGCAAGGCCGTTCAACGCACCGATCGAGCTGAACTGGTTGACCGAAGCGTCGAACAGCTTCAGCGCGGTAAGGCCGGTCAGATCGGGAATCGCGCCGCTCATTTGATTGTTGTAGACGCTGAACTCTTCGAGCGCGACAGCGCCCGCGAGCGCACCGATCTGCCCGTCCAGCTTGTTGCCGTTGACGTAGAAATATCGGAGCTTGGTCAAGCCGGTCAGAGCGGGCGTCGAGCCGGTCAACTGGCCGCCTTGCACGCGGAACTCAACAAGACCGCTCAAGCCGGTCAGCGACGGCAAGGTGCCGGTGAACTTGTTGCTGCTCAGGTCGACATTGACCAGCTTGGTCATGCCGGCGAGAGCAGGAATGCTCCCGCTCAACTCGTTCTGCCGCAGATTGAGCTGAGTCAGTTCGGACAGCGTCGCGAGCGACGACGGCACCGTGCCGATGAGATTGTTGAAATTCAACTTGAGCACGGTGACGTGCGTCTTGCCCGCATCGCAGGTGACGCCGTTCCAGGTGCACTCCGTGCCGGCCGCGCCGAGCCAGTTGGTCTTGTTCGACCAGTTGGCGCCACCGGCACTGGCGTACAGATCGACGAGAACCTGCCGCTCTCCGGCAGGGATGTCGGCGCGCGCCGGCGCGCTCGCGGCGAGGCCGGCGACGGCGAATCCGAGCGACAGCACGGCGGCGCCGCGGCGTGCACCGGACGGCCGCGGTGCGGCGATGCTTCCGGCGCGGAGGAAACGAGATGAAAACCACTGCAACAACATGAATGCACTCCTTCGATGAACGACAACCGGAACATCCGCGCCGAGGCCGATCGTCGCCCTGCATCGCGATCGGCCTCGGACGAATGTCCCCACGGAGCCCGAAATCTGCGGCTCTCATCTGTCTGAGCGCAGCATTCGCGGAAACGGCTCAAGCACGATCTCGTTGTTGAATTTTTCTGTGAAAACGAACGCACCGCATCGCGATGAACCGATTTGCGCGCTTCTGCGCTTTTATTCACAGGCGCGGAATTGACCGACGCTCAAGCACGAAGGCCACGCTCACGACGGCCGCAATCCGAGGAAGAAATGAATTCCGAACGCTGGCAAAAACTCACCGAGATCGTCGGCGATTGCCTCGGCCTTCCCGCAGCGGTGCGCGAAGCGCACGTGCGCGCGGCCGCGAGCGGCGACGAAGCGCTGTATCGCGAGGCACTCGAATGGATCGCCAAAGCGGAACGCACCGAGGGCTTCCTCGATCAAGCCACTTCGATCGAGCGCGCCATCGACGCGCTGAACGACGACGACTCGCGCAAAACGGACTCGTGGATCGGCAGCCTGCTCGGGCCCTACCGCATCACCGCCGAGATCGCGCGCGGCGGCATGGGCCGCGTGTTCCGTGCGCGCCGCGACGATGCGCAGTACGAAAAAGAAGTCGCGATCAAGCTGATTCGCGCCGATCTCGGCAGCCGCGACGCGGCCGCACGCTTCGGCCGCGAGCGACGGATACTCGCCGGCCTGGATCACCCGGGCATCGCGCGCCTGATCGACGGCGGCAGCAGCGCGGACGGCACGCCCTATATCGTCATGGACTACGTCGATGGCATCGCGATCGATCGCTATTGTCGCGAACGCGGTCTCGATCTGCGCGCACGGCTCGAACTGTTCTGCGAGGTCTGCGCCGCGGTGCAGTTCGCGCACCAGAACCTCATCGTGCATCGCGACCTCAAGCCGAGCAACATTCTCGTCGACAACAACGGCGCGGTGAAACTGCTCGACTTCGGCATTGCCCGCCTCGTCGATGCGGGCGTCGACGAACCCGCGACGATCAACGCGTTTACGCCCGAGTACGCCAGCCCCGAACAGATCAAGGGCGAGGCGATCAGCATCGCCAGCGATGTCTACTCGCTCGGCGTGCTGCTTTATCGCCTGCTTACCGGACGCAGCCCGTACAGTGCCGACAAAACGCGCATGCACGAGCTGGTGCAAGAGATCGTCGCCACCGATCCCGAGCGGCCGAGCGCGAGTCTCGCCGCGCATATGACGAACGAAGCCCACGATCTCGGTCCGTTTCGTTTGCGCCGTCTGCAGCACAACCTGCGCGGCGATCTCGACAACATCGTGCTGATGGCGCTGCGCAAGGAGCCGTACCGTCGCTACGCCAGCGTCGATCAGTTCGCCGATGACGTGCGCCGGCATCTCGACGATCGCCCGGTGCTCGCGCGCGGCGGCACGTTCGCTTATCGCGCGCGCAAGTTCATCGTCCGCAACCGAGCCGGCGTCGCATTCGGCGTGCTTGCCGCGGCCAGTCTGCTCGCCCTGTCGGCGACTGCGCTGCATCAGGCGCATCAGGCGCGTGCGCAGTCCGCACGCGCGGAGAAGCAATTCGCCCGCGCAGAGAAACACTTCAGCAACGTGCGCACGCTCGCCAATCGTTTCGTCGGCGAGGTATTCGATCAGATCGCCAACGTGCCCGGCACGGCCAAAGCACAGCAGACGCTGCTCGACACGGGTCTCGATTACCTCAATCAACTCGGCGCGGATGCCGGCGACAACCGTGTATTGCTGCTTGAAATCGCGCTCGGCTACGTGCGCCTCGCAGAAATGCAGGAACGCCTGCTGATCCCGCCTGCGCAGCGCCAGCAGACGCTCGCACTCGCATTGCGCTCACTCGATCATGCCGAGGTGATCGGCGGCGCAGACGCGGCGTCGCGCCGGCAACGCCTCGTCGTACAGAAACTGCTTGCCATCTGCGTCAGCGAACAGCGCCTGTTCACCGAGGCGACGAAGCGCTTCCGGCAGCTCGCAGCGCTCGCGCGCAGCGCACGCGACGACAGCGAAACTTCGGCCGAGTTGCGCGTCCGCGCCGACGCGTTGGCCCAGTTCGGGCGCACGCCCGGCCTCGAGATATCCGCGGCGGAACGCATCGCACTGCTGCAGGAAGCCGGCAGTTTGTATGCCGAGGCGCGGGGCAGCGCAACGAATGAAGCGGACCGCAACGATATCGACAATTCGAAAGCGACCACCCTGTATTTTCTCGCCAAGTGGACGATGGCCTTTGCCGAAGCCGATCCGGCGAAACGCGGCGAGGCGCTGGCATTGGCTACCGACGCCGTGCATGCGCACGAGGAACTGATCGCACGCCGGCCCGATGATGTGCGTTTCTACATCAACCTCGTGCTCGAAGCCTCGACTGCCGCGATGATTGCGGGAAAGAGCGGCGACTTTGCCACCGCACGACGCTACTTCGCGAAATCGCGCCAATACGATGCCGAAATGCTGCGCCGCGATCCCTCGCAACCGCTGATCGCGCTGAATCGCGTGGGCTTATGGTTGCAGGAAGTCGAGACCGAGCTGCGTGCAAATTCCCCGCCGCGGCAACAGCTCGCGCGCCTCGACGAAATCGACGCGATGCTCGCCCAACAGCCGACCGCCCTCTTCGACCAGCGCAGCCGCGACGCGATACGCGCGTGGATCGACGGCATGCACGGCGAGTTCGCCCTGCGCCACAGCGAAGAGGCCGATGTCGCACCGATCGACCGGCGCAAGCTGAAACAGCAGGCGATAACGGCATTCGAAAACTCGACGCGCCTGCTTCCGCAGATTGCCGAATTCATCGACGAGAGCCAGCACGACATCGTCGAACTGGTCACCACCGGCGCAGCCCGTGCGCGCGCTTCGCTTGCGCAGATGCGTGGGCTGTGAAGGCCGAATACTTTTACTTTAGGGCACGCGAACGTCGCGGCGGGAAACCACTTCCAAGGCCGCCTCTCGACGGAGCAGTTCATTGAAAGTAGGAATGGCGCGCCCGGAGGGATTCGAACCCCCGACACCCAGCTTCGGAAGCTGGTACTCTATCCAACTGAGCTACGGGCGCGTTTTCGTTGAAGATTTGCTCGGCTGCGCTGCTACGAGTTGAGGCGGTAGCGGCCGGGAGCGGGACCATTATCCGCGAGATGGGCCGTCTGCGGAAGTCATAACGGCGAAAGCTCCACTCGCAGCCTCGGCGGCGAGTCGCACAAAACCTTCATTCAACCTGATTGAAGCGCATGCAGAGCAGGCGGCGAGCCGCACTGTTCCGCGGCCGGCATATCCGCTTCGGCGACAGGACAACATGGACATTTTCAAAATTTTCCACATCGAAGCCGCGCATCGGCTGACCGGCGTACCGCCGACGCACAAGTGCGCTCGGCTGCACGGGCATTCTTTCCGCATCGAAGTGCATGTGTCGGGCGAAGTCGATGCGGCGACGGGCTGGGTGATGGACTTCGCCGACGTCAAGGCAGCATTCGCGCCGATCTACGATCGCCTCGATCATCACTACTTGAATGAGATAACGGGACTCGAGAATCCGACCAGCGAACGTCTCGCTGCGTGGATCTGGACCGAATTGAAGCCGGCGCTGCCGCAGCTGAGCCGCATCGTCGTGCACGAAACCTGCACCGCCGGCTGCGCCTACAACGGCCCGTAGTATTTTTTGCGCACTGCGCAAAACCGATACGTGACGACCTCTTGGGAAATTCGCTGAAACCTATTTGTAACAGGGTCTGCAGCGCGAAAACTCCGCTTCGAAACGAACTTGTTGCATTGCACAAAAAGAGGCGGTATAGTCACTCCCACTAAACACCCCCTTTCTTTCGAGGCAATCATCATGTCCGAATACTTCAACACCCAGGCTCTCGCCCTTTCCAAGAGCTTCGCCGATGCGGCGTTCAAGGCTCACACGCTGGCCGTGGAAGGTCTGGAGCGCGTTACCAATCTCAACCTCAAGGCGCTGGAAACCAACGTCGCCGCCACGGTCGACTTCCTCTCGGAAGCCGCCGAAGTGCGTGATTTCGACGGCCTGAAGACGATCTTCCCGAAGGGCGTCAACCTGGTCAAGGATTCGGCCGAGAAGCTCTACGCGAATAGCCAGGAAGTGTTCGGTGTCACGGTCAAGACCGGCGAAGCGCTGAGCCAGATTGCCAAGGGCAGCTTCGAAGACGCCAACGACAGCTTCAAGAAGCAGGTCAATGCGGCGACGACCGACTTCAACAAGCAGGTGAACGCGGCGGCCAAGAAGGCCACGCGCTAATCGCAACCCTATTCCCGCAGGCAACCTGCGGAAATCGCGCTGCGGCAATCCTCCCTCCCCTTTTGTATTCCGCAGCGTTTGTTCAGCCGGATGGTCCGCCATCCGGCTTTTTTATTGCCTTTTTTTCGTACGGCCTAGGCTTGATCGCGAGTAGCCTTATACGCAACCGCGAGCAGCAAGTGCACGGAAACACATCGCGGCTAACGCCCCTAAACGAGCCGCGCGAAGACTGCGGCACAATGTCGCACGACTGATTCGTTTCCGACGATCGGGCGCGTATATTCACGAGGCCGCTACGGAAGCGACTCCTCTCCGCTCACGGTATCAGGCGCAAAACCGAAGATCGGCAACACCTATCGATGCCGCTTCCCGCAGCTGATCCGGACGACGCGAAGTTCAAGCAAGCCCGATTCAACGCCCGATCGTCTTGCGGCTGCAAATAGCTGCCGGGTATAATCTTGCTGCTTTGCGACAGGCGATGCTCTCCTTAGGTCCGGATTGCGTCGCCGCAGCCCTCTCGGCATCGCGATCTTGAAGCCGAATCCCATGCGGAACTCCATTGCTTATGGCCGACGCAATGCCGTTCGGATCGTGCTCTTCCAACTCGGCATAGCTGGATTGGTTGGCCTGGGGTTTTGTTTGCAGGATTGGCAGTCGGGGACGGCGGCCTGGTACGGCGGTGGACTGACCGTGATCGGGAGCGCCTTATTCGCATGGCGCTTGTACGCCGATGGCATCGCACCGACGCGGCGCATAGCGCGCGCGGTGTATGCCGCTGAAGTGACGAAATGGGTTTGGCTAGTGCTGGCGTTGTACCTGGGACTGGCCGTATTCAAACTCGCTGCATTGCCGCTGATCGCAGGTCTGATCGCGGCGCACGCGGCATTCTGGGCGGCGGTGGGAATTTTCCGCTGAAACATTGTTGGTTCTTTTTGATCGGGTAAGCACGAGTCCATGTTGCAAGCGCAAGCTGCCGAACACGAATCCGCCGGAGGCATGACCGAATATATCGGTCACCATCTGACCCATTTGCGCTGGCCGGCCCAGGATGGGTTCTGGACGCTCAACCTCGATACCCTTTTCTTCACGTTCGTCGTCTGCGCGGCTTTTCTCGCGCTGTTCCTCGGCGTCGCGCGTCGCGCCAAGGTGGCCAATCCGGGCAAGGTGCAAAGCTTCCTCGAAATGGTCGTCGTCTTTGTCGACGGCGCGGTCAAGGAAACCTTTCACGGCAAGAGCAAGCTGATTGCTCCGCTGTCGATCACGATCTTCGGCCTCGTGTTCTTCATGAACTTCCTCGACATGCTGCCGGTGGACTTGCTGCCGGGCCTGTGGATGCGTGGGCATGAACTCGCCGGCCACAACCCAGCTCATGCCTACCTGCGCATCGTGCCGACGGCCGATCTATCCACGACGCTGGGCATGGCGCTGACGGTGTTTCTGCTGATTCAGTATTTCGGCCTCAAGCACAAAGGGCCTGCGGTGTTCTTCGGCGAAATGTTCACGGCGCCGTTTCATGCGCACGGGACGGTCGGCAAGATCGTTCTCGCGCCGATCAATTTCCTGTTGCGCCTGATCGAAGAAGCTGTGCGTCCCGTGTCGCTATCGCTGCGACTGTTCGGCAACATGTACGCAGGCGAGCTGATCTTCATCCTTATCGCGGTGATGACGCTCGACGCGACGCTGACTCATTTCTCGACCTATCTGCTCGGCATCGGCCAATTCATTGCCGGCTTTGCGTGGACGGCTTTCCATATTCTCGTCATTACGCTGCAGGCCTTCATTTTCATGATGCTCACGATCGTTTATCTGAGCATGGCCGCCGAACGGCACTGATTTCCGCTTCCCCGTTTTTCACTTTGATTTATTTGAGGAGATAGTCATGGTACTTACTGCACAGGTTATGAGTTGGACGGTCATCGCCGCCGGTCTCTTGATTGGTCTCGGCGCGCTCGGCACGGCGATCGGCTTCGCCCTGCTCGGCGGCAAGTTCATCGAAGGTTCGTCGCGCCAGCCGGAACTGACCCCGATGCTGCAGACCAAGATGTTCATCGTCGCCGGCCTGCTCGACGCGGTGCCGATCATCGGCGTGGCGATCGCGCTGCTGCTGATCTTCGCCAATCCGTTCGTCGCCGCGCTGGCCGGCAAGTAAGCGCAGACCCCCTGAACAGATGAAACCCCACGTGTGCGGTGGCCTTGAGTCGCCGCCCGTCAGGAGTCAGCGATGATCCCCAATATTACTTTTGTCATCCAGGGTCTGGCGTTCTTCGCCGTCGTCTGGCTGGTCATGAAATTCGGTTGGCCGCACATCATGGCGGCGATCGAAGATCGCCAGCAGAAGATCGCCGAAGGTCTCGCTGCGGCCGATCGCGCCAAGGCGGAGCTGAAGGACGCCGATGCGCGCGTGGCCGACGAGATCAAGAAAGCGCGTGCGCAAGCCGCCGAGATCGTCGACAAGGCGCATCAGCAGGCGAACCAGATCGTCGACAAGGCCAAGGCCGATGCGTTGCTAGAAGCGGCGCGCGTGAAAGCCACGGCGCAGACCGAGATCGACGGCATGGTCGGCAAGGCGCGCGAAGCGCTGCGCGGCCAGGTCGCCACGCTCGCCGTGCAGGGCGCCTCGAAGATCATCGGCCGCGAGATCAACGCCGATGCGCACAAAGTCCTGCTCGATCAGCTAGTCGCAGAGATTTGATCGCATGAGCGAAACCCTGACCTTGGCCCGTCCCTACGCGCGTGCGGCGTTCGAATCCGCACGCGACGGGAATGCGCTCGCGGCATGGTCGGCGAACCTGGGCTTCACCGCCCAGGCCGTCGCCGATGCGCACATCGGTGCGCTGATCGGCAACCCTCGCCTGTCCAATGACGAGCTTGTCGGCTTGCTGCTGCCTCCGGGCGAGGCTGCGAGCGGCGCATTCGCGAACTTCCTGTCTCTGCTCGCGGACAACCGCCGCCTGGCCTTGCTGCCGGACGTCGCCGCGCTGTTCGAGGAGCTCAAGCGCGAGTCCGAGCGCGTGCTCAAGGTGACTCTGCGCTCCGCGACCGAGATTCCGGCGCAACAGGCCGACGCGATCAAGGTCGCGCTGGCCAAGCGTTTCGGCCGCAATATCGAGCTCGATCAGCGCATCGATCCTTCCGTGATCGGCGGCGCCGTGATCGATGCGGGCGACGTGGTCATCGACGGTTCGGTGCGCGGACGCCTGGCGCGGCTCGAAAGCGCGTTGCTGCAATGAAGAAACAGAGTGAGGAGCAAGGGCGAGCGTCACTTTCCTTGCTCCTTACTCGCGTGAGGCGTTAGGACTGCGGAGCGGATCTGTTTTTCGACTCCGCATTCCTAACCCCTTACTTTCAAATCCGATGCGCATCTGCAGGCAGATGCACAACACAGGAATCAAGCCATGGCCACCACTCTCAATCCGTCCGAAATCAGCGAACTGATCAAGAACCGCATCGAGCAGGTCAAGCTCGCCGCGGAAGCGCGCAACGAAGGCACGATCGTCTCGGTGTCCGACGGCATCGTGCGCATTCACGGCCTCGCGGACGTGATGTCCGGCGAAATGATCGAGCTGCCGGGCAACGGCACGGCGCTGGCGCTGAACCTGGAGCGCGACTCTGTCGGCGCGGTGGTGCTCGGCGAATATGAACACCTGCGCGAAGGCGACACGGTCAAGACCACCGGCCGCATTCTCGAAGTGCCGGTCGGCCCGGAAATGCTCGGCCGCGTCGTCGACGCGCTCGGCCAGCCGATCGACGGCAAAGGTCCGATCAACACCAAGCTCAGCTCGCCGGTGGAAAAGGTCGCGCCGGGCGTGATCGCGCGTAAGTCGGTGTCACAGCCGGTGCAGACGGGCTACAAGTCGGTCGACGCGATGATTCCGATCGGCCGCGGCCAGCGCGAACTGGTCATCGGCGACCGCCAGACCGGCAAGACCGCGCTCGCAGTCGACGCGATCATCAATCAGAAGGACACGGGCATCAAGTGCGTCTACGTCGCGATCGGCCAGAAGCAGTCGTCGATCGCCAACGTCGTGCGCAAGCTCGAAGAAAACAATGCGATGGCGCACACGATCATCGTCGCCGCGTCGGCATCCGACTCGGCCGCGATGCAGTACCTGGCGCCCTACTCCGGCTGCGCGATGGGCGAGTATTTCCGCGACAACGGCCAGGACGCGCTGATCATCTATGACGATCTGACCAAGCAGGCCTGGGCCTACCGCCAGATCTCGCTGCTGCTGAAGCGGCCGCCGGGCCGCGAAGCGTATCCGGGCGACGTGTTCTATCTGCACAGCCGCCTGCTCGAGCGCGCCGCTCGCGTCAACGAGGAATACGTCGAGAAGTTCACCAACGGCGCGGTCAAGGGCCAGACCGGTTCGCTGACGGCGCTGCCGATCATCGAAACGCAGGCCGGCGACGTCTCCGCGTTCGTGCCGACCAACGTGATCTCGATCACCGACGGCCAGATCTTCCTCGAAACCGACCTGTTCAACGCCGGCATCCGCCCGGCCGTGAACGCCGGTATCTCGGTGTCGCGCGTCGGCGGCGCCGCGCAGACCAAGATCATCAAGAAACTGTCGGGCGGCGTGAAGCTCGCGCTCGCGCAGTACCGTGAACTCGCGGCGTTCTCGCAGTTCGCTTCGGACCTCGACGCGGCGACGCGCGCCCAGCTCGAGCGCGGCCAGCGCGTTACCGAACTGATGAAGCAGAAGCAGTACGCGCCGCTTTCGGTCGGCCAGCTTGCGCTCTCGCTGTACGCTGCCGAGAAGGGCTATCTGGACGACCTGCCGGTCGCCAAGATTCTGCCGTTCGAAGCCGGCCTGCACGCGCACTTCGCCGCGAACTACGCCGACTGGCTCAAAGCCGCGAACGACAAGGCCGACTGGAACGACGCGATCGAAGCGACGCTCAAGAAGGGCATCGAAGAGTTCAAGAAGACGGGTTCCTGGTAAATCGGAGCGATGGGTGCTGGTAGTTTTTCCGGCCCCCGTTAGCAAGAGCCAAAGATAAAAGGAATCCCGGCTGTGCCGGGATAAAAGACGTATATATGGCAGGCGCAAGAGAAATCCGAACGAAGATCAAGAGCGTGCAAAACACCCGCAAGGTGACGCGCGCGCTGGAAATGGTCTCGGCATCGAAAATCCGCAAGGCGCAGGACCTGATGAAGGCCTCGCGTCCGTATGCGCGCGCGATGCGCCAACTCATCGGCCACATCGCCAAGGCGAATACCGAGTACAAGCATCCGTTCCTGGTCGAGCGCAGCGAGATCAAGCGCGTCGGCTATATCGTCGTATCGACCGACCGCGGTCTGTGCGGCGGCCTCAACTCGAACCTGTTCCGCAAGCTGCTCGGCGAAATCCGCGAGTGGCAGCAGAAGAACGTCGAGGTCGATGTCGTCGCGATCGGCACGAAGGCGAATGCGTTTTTCCGTCGCCTCAAAGTCAACCTCGTCGGCAGCGTCACCCATCTCGGAGAGAAACCGAAGGTCGAAGCGCTGATCGGCGTGATCAAGGTAATGCTCGATGCTTATACGGACAAGCGCATCGACCGGCTCACCCTGGCCTACAACGACTTCGTCAATACGATGACGCAGAAGCCGACGCTCGACCAACTGCTGCCGCTGCCGCCTTCGGCGCAGCTCGAAACGGCGCACGACTGGGACTACATCTACGAGCCGAACGCGGAAACCGTGCTCGATCACGTGCTCACGCGCTACATCGAGTCGCTGGTCTACCAGGCCGCGCTTGAGAACTTGGCGAGCGAGCACGCCGCGCGCATGGTCGCCATGAAGTCGGCCGGAGACAATGCGAAGAAGGCGATCGATTCGCTTACGCTGATCTACAACAAGGTGCGTCAGGCGGCGATCACCCAGGAAATTTCGGAGATCGTCAGCGGCGCCGCGGCGGTCTGACAGAACAGTGGGGAAGATCGTGACAAGGCAGTCGCGGCTTCGAGCAATGAACGGAACGACGAACCGGGAGTATCTCGAATGAACAATTTGAACAAGCTGTGTTCTGCTGCCGTGCTGGCATTGTCGCTCGCCGCCTGTGGCGGCAAGGGCGGTGATTCCGCGCCGAAGCCGACCGCAGCGCCCGCAACCCCCGCTGCGGCAGCCCCTGCGCCGGCTGCTCCGACGCCGACCACGCCGGCGGCTCCTGCCGCGGCAACAGCGACTCCGCCCGAATGCGACGCGTACTTCGAGCGTGTGAGCAAGTGTTTGGACAAGGCCGGCGAAAGCAATCCGACCGTTGTCGCAACGCTGAAGCAACAGTTGGACGGATCGAAAGCGCAGTGGGCAAATTTGCAGGACAAGTCGGCGCTGGCGAGCATCTGCAAGCAGTCCAACGACATGTTCACCCAGTCGGCACAGATGTTGAAGTGCGAGTGACTGCCATTGCTGATCTCCTTCGGCGTCCGCCGGAGGAGATCGGCAACAACAGTTAATCAAGTTCTAAAGGATCCCACTATGAGTCAGGGCAAAGTAGTTCAAATCATCGGCGCCGTGGTCGACGTCGAATTCCCGCGCGATGCGGTGCCGCGCGTGTACGACGCGCTCAAGGTCGACGGCACGACGATCACGCTCGAAGTGCAGCAGCAGCTCGGCGACGGCGTCGTACGTACGATCGCGCTCGGCTCGACCGACGGTCTGAAGCGCGGCCTCGTCGCGATCAACACCGGCGCCGGCATCAAGGTACCGGTCGGCACCGCCACGCTCGGCCGCATCATGGACGTGCTCGGCAACCCGATCGACGAAGTCGGTCCGATCGACGCCAAGTACCACTGGGAAATCCACCGTCCGGCGCCGTCCTACGACGAACAAGCGCTCGCGAGCGAACTGCTCGAAACCGGTATCAAGGTCATCGATCTCGTCGCACCGTTCGCCAAGGGCGGCAAGGTCGGCCTGTTCGGCGGCGCGGGCGTCGGCAAGACGGTCAACATGCTCGAACTGATCAACAACATCGCGACCCAGCACTCGGGTCTGTCGGTGTTCGCCGGCGTCGGCGAGCGTACGCGCGAAGGCAACGACTTCTATCACGAAATGCAGGAAGCCGGCGTCGTCAAGCTCGACAACCTGCCCGAGTCGAAGGTGGCGATGGTCTACGGCCAGATGAACGAGCCGCCCGGCAACCGCCTGCGCGTCGCGCTGACCGGCCTGACCATGGCCGAATATTTCCGTGACGAGAAGGACGCTTCCGGCAAGGGCCGCGACGTGTTGTTCTTCGTCGACAACATCTACCGTTACACGCTGGCCGGTACCGAAGTGTCCGCGCTGCTCGGCCGTATGCCGTCGGCGGTGGGCTACCAGCCGACCCTGGCCGACGAAATGGGCCGCCTGCAGGAGCGCATCACCTCGACCAAGACCGGCTCGATCACCTCGATCCAGGCCGTCTACGTGCCGGCGGACGACTACACCGATCCGTCGCCGGCGACCACGTTCGCCCACTTGGACTCGACCGTCGCGCTGTCGCGCGACATCGCCTCGCTCGGTATCTACCCGGCCGTGGACCCGCTCGCCTCGACCAGCCGCCAGCTCGATCCGAACGTGATCGGCCAGGAGCACTACGAGACCGCGCGCCGCGTGCAGGGCACCCTGCAGCGCTACAAGGAACTGAAGGACATCATCGCGATTCTCGGCATGGACGAGCTCAGCGAAGAAGACAAGGCCACCGTCGGCCGTGCGCGCAAGATCGAGCGCTTCTTCTCGCAGCCGTTCACCGTCGCGCAGGTGTTCACGGGCGCCGAAGGCAAGTACGTCACGCTCAAGGAAACCATCCGCGGCTTCAAGATGATCTGTGACGGCGAGTGCGACCACCTGCCGGAACAGGCGTTCTACATGGTCGGCGGCATCGACGAGGCCTTCGAGAAGGCCAAGAAGATGGCAGAGAAGAAGGCAGCGTAATTGCAGTGAGCGGAATAGCGGTGAGCGATCAGCGGAGAAAGCGAAAAGCTTCGACGCTCTCGCTCCTTCCGCTCACCGCTCACTGCTAACCGCTCACTTGAGGGTAAGCAAACATGGCCACCACAATTCGCTGTGACATCGTCAGCGCCGAGTCCGAAATCTTCCACGGCAACGCGACCATGGTCGTCGCCACCGGCGAAGAAGGCGAACTCGGTATTGCTCCGCGCCACGCGCCGCTGATCACCCGGCTCAAGCCGGGCCAGGTGCGCGTGATCGCCGAGAACGGCGAAGAGCAGTTCTTCTACGTTTCCGGCGGCATCCTCGAGGTGCAGCCGCAGGTCGTCACCGTGCTGACCGACACCGCGGTGCGCGCCAAGGATCTCGACGAAGCCGCCGCGCGCAAGGCCAAGGACGAAGCCGAGCGCACGCTCGCCAACCGCACCGACGCGGTCGAGATCGCCCAGGCCCAGGCCGAACTTGCACAGGCGCTCGCGCAGTTGCAGGCGATCGAGCGTCTGCGCCGCACGCTCAAGCACTGAGCGATTGCCGTCGCGATCGTCCTCGATCGCAGAAATCGAAAAGCGGCTTCAATCGCCGCCGCTTCCAACCGAAAAACGCCGGCCTAACGCCGGCGTTTTTTCTTTCTGCCTGCCCCACCCTGCCGCCATGACTTTCGGCCTGTTGCGTTTTTCATCCCGATCTTCTACAAATGTAGTACTACAGTCGTAGAAGAAAACGATGACGACACAGGATCTCGATCACGACGTCGCCTTGAGCGACCTGCAAATCGCCGTCGTGCGCGTGCTTTGGCAGCGCGGCGAAACCAGCGTCGCCGACGTTGCCAAAGTGCTCGCCGAAGAACGCGGGCTCAAGCACACCACGGTCGCCACCCTGCTCACACGCCTGGAAAAGCGCGGCGTCGTCGCCCAACGCCGCGAGGGGCGCCAGCTCATGTACCGCGCCTGCGCGAGTGAATCGCAGGTGCGCCGTTCGATGGTCGGCGGCTTGATCGGCATTCTCTTCGGCGGCGATTCGCGCGAACTCGTCGCGCATCTGCTGCGCGAATCCGAAATCGATCCTGGCGATCTCGAGCGATTGCGCAAACGTTTGCAAAAAGGGGAAGCACCGTGAACGTCGCACCGATATCGTCGCTCGCGGGTTGGTTGCTGACCGTTGCCCTGCACGGCGGCCTATTGTTGGCTGCGGCATGGTCGGCCGATCGTGTGTTTCGCCTGACTCCTTCCGCGCGCGAGTTGATCTGGCGCTGCGCGCTGTTCGGCGGCGTGATCACCGCCAGCCTGCAGCTTCTGGCATCGACGTCGCCGCAGGAATGGCGCCTGGCGCTGCCCGCAACGATGACGACCGAAACGCTGCGTGAGCCAACCCGGCCGAACGCGGAAGAAGCGAACTCAGAAAGGACGGACGCCGCTCCTGCCGCCGCCCAATCCGTCTCGATGCCTGCGCCAGATCAGGCGACGAGCGCTACGCCATCGAGTAGGCGCACCGAATACGCTGCACCGGCGGTGGTTTCACTCTCGTTTGCTGCGCGATTTCTGTCGCGCCTGCCCGCTCTCGTTCTGCTGCTGTGGCTCGCAGGTGCGGCGATCGCATCCTTGCGGCTCTGCGTGGGGCTGCTGAATCTGCGCCGCGCCCTCGCTCGCGCCAAACCGCTGGCCACACCCGTGGGCCTCGATCTCCCCGCGCTCACCCAGCGCGCGGGCCTGCACAATGCGGATTTGTATACTTTGCCTGACATCGCCGGCCCGTTCGCCTTCGGTCGCCGCATCTTCATGCCCGACTGGGCCCTGACCACGCTGGCTCCGGGCCAGTTGCAGGCGATGCTCGCGCACGAATTCGCTCATCTCGTGCGGCGCGATCCGCAATGGAAACTCACCGTCGAGTCCTGGCGCGCGCTGTTCTGGTTCCTGCCGTTTGCCGGCCTCGCCCAGCGCCGCCTCGACGAACTCGCCGAACTGGCCTGCGATGCCTCCGCCGCGCGCCACACCGGCGATGCGCGCGCCGTCGCCGAATGCCTCGCCGCCTGCGCCGAGCGTCATCTCGACGCGGCTTCCTACACACTGACGCCGGCGATGGCCGCGCGCGGTTCCGCCCTGATCCAACGCATCGACCGCTTGCTTGAAGGAGTTGCCATGTCGACCACCAAACCCAACATTTACCTGCGCGCCGCCGCGGCAGCCGCGCTGACCGCCAGCGCATTCGGCCTGCCGACCGTCGGCTTCCTCGATCCCGTCGCGCACGCACAGACGCCCCCGCAGTCCTCGCAGCGGCAAGGCAGCCGTACCACCTCCAGCTCTTCCCATTCCAGCGTGAGCATCAGTAACAGCAAGAACGGCGAAAGCCAGCAGATGCTGATGACGATCAACGACGACGCTCAGGATTTGACCCTGATCGCCAAAGGCAAGCTCGAATTCACCGCCGACGAGAGCGACATCGCCAGCTTGAGCCCGGGCGGCAGCGCGAGCTTGGAAGAGAAACGCGACGGCACGACGCGTCGTCTCGAACTCACCGAGCACGACGGCAAACTGGACCGCCGCTACTACGTCAATCGCCATGAACAGCCGTTCGATGAGGGCGGACGCGCCTGGCTCGCCGCTTTGCTGCCGCGCTTGATCCGCGACAGCGGCCTCGGCGCCGAGGCGCGCGTGCAGCGGATTTACACCAGCGGTGGCGCAGCCGCCGTGCTCGCCGAAATCGAGCAAATCCACAACGATTATGTGCGCGGCATATACCTCGGCCTGCTCGTCGACAAAGGCCCGCTGTCCCCGGCCGATCTCGACCGCTGCATGCGTCTTGCCGGGGAGATCGGCGGCGACTACGAAAAACGTCAGGCCCTAGCCAAGATCTTCGCCACACAGAAACTCGATACCTCCCGGCAGATCGTCTTTCTGCAGCAGACATCGCGCATCCACGGCGACTACGAACTCGCCGAGCTGCTCAGCAGCATCTTTCCCAAGCTCGACAACAGCGCCGAAGTGCGCGCGAGCTGGCTCGACGCCGCCACTCACATCGGTGCCGACTACGAACGCAGCCGCACATTACGCACGATGCTGACGCGCCGTGATCTGAGCGAACACGAACTCGCCGATCTGCTCAACGCCGGCGCGAACTTGGGCAGCGACCACGAACGCGCCGAACTGCTGATCGACATCGCCAAGCAAGCGCGCGATGTCGATGCGATCGCGCCGGCCTACGTGCAGTCAACGCTGAGGATCGGCAGCGCCCACGAGCACGCACAGACCCTGCTCGCCCTGATCAACGCCGGTAAACTCGGCACCGCCAGCGCGAACGCGGTGCTCGATTCCACAGCGAAAATCGGCGGCAACTACGAGCGCAGCCAAGTGCTCATGGCGCTTGCGCGCGCGATGCCCGACGATGCCGCCCTGGTCGCGCGCTATCACGAAGTCGCCTCGCATCTCTCGGAGTACGAGCGCGGCCAAGCCGAAAGTGCGCTGCGGCGCTGATCCATCGACCCGTCGCGATAGATTCAAAGAACCCGGCCGCACCGACTACACGCAAACGGCTTCGGACTGAAGCCGGGTTCTAGCCCTGCCGCAGCACCGCAATCGGCGGCGTGCGCGCGATCCGCCGCGTCGCCAGCCAGCCCGCAAGCGCCACCAGCGCCGCCGCGGTAAACACTACAAGCAGCAGCGAGGCAAACGGCGGAACGTAACCGTCGAAGCGGAACACGCGCAGCGCGAGCGTATAGCCGATCGCTGCCGAGCCAAGCGCGGCGATGCCGCCGGCGACGAGGCCGAGCGCGGCGAATTCACCGAGCACCGCGGCGCTGAGCTGTCCCGAATGCGCACCGAGCGTGCGCAGCAAGGCCGACTCGAAGCGCCGCTCGTCGGCCGTCGCCGCCAGCGCCGCGAGCAGAACCAGCAGACCCGCGGCCAGACTGAAACCGAGCACCGAGATCACCGCGCTGCTGACCCGGCCGATGATCTCGCGCACGCGATCGAGCAGCTGATTGAGATCGATCAACGACACGTTGGCGAAGTCGCGCGACAGCGCAGCGAGCGACACCGCGCGCGGCAGATGGAAACTTGCCACCGTGCTGTGCGCCAAGTCCGCGCCCGTGCGCGCATCGAGCATCAGGAAGAAATTGACGCGGAACGAATCCCAGCGCACGCCGCGAATCGAGGTAATCGTCGCAACGACTTCGCGCTCGCCGACACGCAAGGTCAGCGTGTCGCCGAGTTTCAGGTGGAACATATCCACCCACATCTTGTCGACCGACACTTGCGGACCCGCGTCGCCGCGCGCATCGGCATCGAACCAGCGACCTTGCAGAAGTTTGTTCGACACGGGCAGTTCACCGCTCCACGACAGACGCGTCTCGCCATTGATCCAGTTCGCCGCACGGCGATCGCTGTAATCTTCGGGCTTCGGCGTTTTGCCGTTGATCGCGACGAGCTTGCCGACCGCAAGCGGCAGCATGTTGAGATTGGTCGCGCCGAGCGCGGCGAGGCGCTCCTGCATCGCCACACGCTGATCGTCTTGCAGATTGATGAGGAAATAGTTCGGCGCATCGGAAGGCAGTTCGGCACGCCAACTCGCGAGCAGCGACGGACCGATCACGGCAAGCACGGCGAACGCAGTCAGACTCAGCGCGAGCGCGCCGGCTTGCAGCAAAGTCAGCGCACGCCGGCGGGCGAGATTGGCAAGACCGAAGCGCAGCGCGCCCGGCAGCAGCCTGCCGCCACCACGGACGATGCGCAGCAGAACCAATCCAAGCACCAAGCTCAGCGCGGCGACGCCGGTAAAGCCGAGGCCGAGAGTCAGAGCGAGTTGCGTGTCTCCCGCGCCGATCGCGATCAGCGCCGCAGCCACCGCAACGGGCAACAGGTACAGTGCGTCGAAGCGCCCGGCGCGATGCGCGTCGTCGCGACGGAATACGCGCATCGGTTCGACCTCGCGCAGGCGCAGCAGCGGCGGCAGCGCAAACCCGAACAACACGGCGACGCCGATCGCGAATGCGGCGAGCGAGGGCTGCCACGGTATGTCCGGCCGCGTGCCGGGCAGCAGATCGCCGGCAATGGTGAATACGATCTGCTGCAAACCAAGACCGGCGGCCACGCCAAGCAGGCACGCCGGCAAAGCCAGCAGGACGAGTTCGAGCAGCAGAGCTTGGAGAATCTCGCCGCGGCTCGCGCCAAGGCAGCGCAACAGAGCGACTTCCTCGCGCTTGCGCCGGGCGAAGCGCTGCGCGGCAAGCGCGATCGCGATGCCGGACAGCAGCGCGGCGAGCAACGCGGCCAGACGCATGAAATTACCGCCACGCTCGAACGCGCCGGAAAGATTCTGCTGCGCATCGGCGATCGTCACGATCTCGGCCGCATCGGGTAGCTTCGGCTTGATCGCGGAGGCAAATTCCGCGACCGCGTCTTCCGGCCCGGCGACGAGCAGACGATTGCGCACGCGGCTGCCCGCCGCGAGCAGGCCGATCGTCTGCGCATCGGTCAGCGACATCATCACGCGCGGAGCGAGGCGGAACAGACTGCCGCTGTCGGGCGAACGGGTGATTTCGCCGGCGACGACGAGATCGCGACCGCCGACCTGGATCTTGCCGCCGATCTTCAGCGCGAGCGCGTCGAGCACCGCGGGCTCGACATAGACCGAGCCCGACGGCGGCGCATGCACCTCGCGCTCGGCTCCGTTCGCATCGCGCACCGCGAGCACGCCGCGCAGCGGGAACGTGTCGTCACTCGCGCGCACGTCGACAAGGCGGCTCGCTTCACCGGCGAACACCACGCTCGGAAAATCGGCGAGACGACTGGTCCGTAATCCGCGCGTGTTCGCTTCGTCGATCAAATTCGGCGGCAGCGCGCGACTTGCATTGATCGAGAGATCGCCGCCGATCAACTCTGCAGCCGAGGCAAGCAGCGCGTGCTCGACGCGACTCGCCAATGTCGCCACCGCGGTCAGCGCGGCGACGGCGAGCACGAGCGCCAGCGCGAGCATGGCAAGCTCGGCGTGGAAGAATTCGCGCCGCAGGCTGCGCGCGGCGAAGGTCAGCGGTTTCATGCCCTTGCCTGCCCTTCTTCCACCGACGGAAGAAAGCCAAGCGCATTCACGTCGTCACCTCGTCGACGATGCGACCGCCGCTCAGCACGAGCCTGCGCGCGCAGCGCTCGGCGAGCGCCGTATCGTGCGTGACGAGAACCAGGGTCGTGCCGTGCTCGCGGTTGAGCGCGAACAACAGATCGCTGATCGCCGTCCCGGTGCCGCGGTCGAGATTGCCGGTCGGCTCGTCGGCGAACAGAATCTCGGGCGCGTGCACAAAGGCGCGCGCGAGCGCCACGCGCTGCTGTTCGCCGCCCGACAACTGCGCCGGATAGTGATGCTTGCGCGCCGCGAGACCGACGCGCGCGAGCGCATCGCCTGCGCGCGCGCGCGCATCGGCGCCGCCCTCGAGTTCGAGCGGCAGCATCACGTTCTCTTCCGCATTGAGTGCGGGCAGCAGATGGAAATTCTGAAATACGAAGCCGACGCGACGGCGACGCAGACGCGCGCGCGCTTCCTCGTCGAGCACGTCGAGTCGCTCACCAGCGAGTGCGATTTCGCCCGAAGTCGGACGATCGAGCCCGGCGAGCAGACCGAGCAAGGTCGTCTTGCCCGAGCCGGAAGCGCCGACGATCGCGAGGCTGTCGCCGCGCGCAAGGCTGAAGCTGACGCCGTCGAGGATGGTCAGACGACCATCGGGACCGTCGACGCTTTTGCTAACCTTGTCGGCACGGATCACGACTTCCTCACCGCCCTGCTTAGCCATGCTCATACTCAGATCATTCCTCGCCGCGCTGTTGTCGATTGCTGTTTTTGCCGTTGAAGCGGCGCCTTCCGCGCCCGCGCCGGGCCCGATCCTTGTGCTCGGCGATTCCTTGTCGTCCGCACACCGCATCGCGCCCGAGACCGGCTGGGTGCACCTGCTCGAGCAGCGCCTGCGCGGGCAAGGCTCGCAGCGCTCCGTCGTCAACGCGAGCATCAGCGGCGAAACCACGTCCGGCGGTCTTGCGCGCCTGTCCAAGCTGCTCGCCGAACACCGGCCCGCTCTGGTCATCGTCGAACTCGGCGCCAACGACGGCTTGCGCGGGCTGCCGCTCGCCGAAATCCGTACGAACCTCACGAGCATCCTGACCGCGGTCCGTGCCGCGGGCGCGCGTTCCGCCCTGCTCGGCATCGAGCTGCCGATCAACTACGGACCGCAGTACCGCGAGGGCTTGAGAGAAATGTATCGGGGCCTCGCGCGCGAATTCAATGCGCCGCTCGTACCGTTCCTGCTCGACGGCGTGGCGCTGAACCCGGACCTGATGCAGGACGACGGCCTGCACCCGAAAGCCGAAGGCGAGCCGAAGGTGCTCGAGAACGTCTGGGCGGTACTCGGATCGGAATTGGCACCGAAACGCTGAACGCGTACCGCAACGCGGGCTGCCAGGCAAAACGGCAGGCAAGAAAAAACCCGCCTCGCGGCGGGTTCTTTATGCCTGTGACCTAGGCACCGGACCTCGGATTAACGCACGACCTTGTGCACTCCGAGATGACCGCATTTATGAAAATGCTGGATCCCGTGTCATTGTACTTCCATGTACCGCACGGGATGAGTTCATCCTGAACTTACTTGATCTTCGCTTCCTTGTAAGCGACGTGCTTGCGCACGACCGGATCGTACTTCTTGATTTCCATCTTGTCCGGCGTCGTCTTCTTGTTCTTGTCGGTCGTGTAGAAATGACCAGTGCCCGCAGAAGACACGAGGCGAATTTTGTCGCGCTTGGATGCCATGTTCGTGCTCCTTTAGATCTTTTCGCCGCGGCCGCGCAGCTCGGCTAGCACGGTTTCAATGCCGTTCTTGTCGATCGTACGCAGGGCCTGGGTGGAAACGCGCAGCTTTATCCAACGGTTTTCGCTCGGCACCCAGAAGCGGCGCTCGTGCAGGTTCGGCAACCAGCGGCGTTTGGTTTTGTTGTTAGCATGCGACACGCTATGTCCGGATTGCGCGCGCTTGCCGGTGACTTGGCAGACTTTAGCCACAGCTTACTCCTCGATATGAGAACGGCTGCCCTTAGCCAGGGCAGAGACGGCCCGGTCGCACGAAAGCGGCCGGAGATCGCCGCGAAGCCCGCAGCGAGCCGCGCATTACAGCAGAATCCGGCGCTTCGCACAAGATAGCGGCGCGCGTGAGGCCCTCCCCTGCCGATCTGCGCCACGTTGCCCGGAGAAAAGTCTCGTGCAAAACAGGGCTTGCGCCGCGCATTATGATTCCGCTAAAATTCGCGGTTCCTCGCTTCACGCATCAACTTCGAGCCCGAAAAGGGCACAGGTTTCCCATGAAAAATTCCACTGTCAGCGCCAAGGCTGAAACGGTCAAGCGCGACTGGTTCCTCGTCGACGCCAGCAACAAGACGCTCGGCCGCCTCGCGACCGAACTCGCGGTGCGCCTGCGCGGCAAGCACAAGCCGGTCTACACCCCGCACGCCGATACGGGCGACTACCTCGTCGTGATCAACGCCGAGAAGATCGCGGTCACCGGCAAGAAGCTGGACGACAAGGTCTATCACCACGTCACTGGCTACATCGGCAACATCAAGTCGATCGCGCTGAAGGACCTGCTCGCCAAGCACCCTGAGCGCGCGATCGAAATCGCGGTCAAGGGCATGCTGCCGAAGAACCCGTTGGGCCGCGCGATGTACCGCAAGCTCAAGGTCTACAAGGGCGCCGAGCATCCGCATACCGCTCAGCAGCCGCAGCCGCTGAACCTCGCCTAATCTTTCGGAATCCGCATCCATGGCAATTCAACAGTCTTACGGAACCGGCCGCCGCAAATCCTCGGCCGCGCGCGTGTTCCTGCGCGCCGGCAAGGGCGCGATCGTCGTCAACGGCAAGCCGCTCGACGAGTTCTTCGGCCGCGAAACCTCGCGCATGATCGTGCGCCAGCCGCTCGAACTGACCCAGTCGACCGACAAGTTCGACGTGCTGGTCACCGTTGAAGGCGGCGGCAACACCGGTCAGGCCGGCGCCATCCGCCTCGGCATCGCCCGCGCCCTCGTCGAGCACGACGAAACGCTCAAGGCTCCGCTGCGCAAGGCCGGTTTCATGACCCGCGACGCCCGCGAAGTCGAGCGTAAGAAGGTCGGTCTGCACAAAGCTCGTCGCGCTACGCAGTTCTCGAAGCGCTAAGCGTTACCCGAGCCGTCGTCTCACGACGCCGGCTCGTACTCCCAAAACCGGATCGTCGCCAAGTCAGATAGACGATCCGGCCGGAATTGGGGGATCGTCTAATGGTAGGACTGCAGACTCTGACTCTGCCTATCTAGGTTCGAATCCTAGTCCCCCAGCCAAAACAAAAAGCCCCGCCATGTGCGGGGCTTTTTGTTTTGTTCGGACTTGGGTTCGACAAAATCGGCAGGATTGCCGATTTTGAACGGCGGAGCGAAGCAGAGCCGAGCTCGAAGGGCCGAGCGCCATGGATGGCGCGAGTAATCCTAGTCTTGCCACAGAAAAAGAGCCCCTGTGGAAGCGGGGATTACTGTTTTGACTGGGATGCCGACGACTCGGACTCTCAACCCGTACGTAATCTCCCCAATTAAGTCACGGCATCGATCGCCTTTCTCGCCGCACAGATCCAGATGTTCGCTCCAGTAACAACGGCGACGGCAACATGCAATCTGGATGCATGCGATTAAGACTGTGAATCGCCCCGGCAAGACCAGTCATTAGTCCTGGGGTAAACGCATCGCGAGCCATCCCGCCAACGACGCCGCGGTGTTCTTCGATGGAGGAAACGACCTGCGCGGCAGCATCAGCCGAATCCAGCCGGCAACCTTCCGGGTCCCATTTTTCGGCGCGCGTCAGCAGTTCCCATAGCGAGAAATCGCCGTGGCAGAGGGTGTGGCTCGAACCCCATTTGCCGTTTGCGGCCGCGACGGCGCGGCGCAGGGTCAGCAGATGTCTCGGATCGCCGCTGCGCGAGTAGAGGTCGCCCGCGGCCAGGCCGATGCCGACGCTGCCGTAGCACCAGTTGTGGAAGCTCTCGCGGGGGCCGCCGGGATCGGCGATGAACCAGTTGCCGACCGCTTCATCGTACAGCGCGGCCTGGAAGGCGAAGCCGGCATCGGCTAGGTTGCTCCAGCGTTGACGATCGGCCGCGCTGCCTGCGCCGGCCAGTGCCAGTCGCGCCAGCGCCCAGGCGACGCCGGTCGCTCCGTGGGCGAATCCACCAACCGGATAGGCAATGCGCGGGATCGGCCAATGCGCGCCGTCGCCGTTGCGTACGGCGATGGACTCCAGATGACTCGCCGCCTCCGCCGCCAGGTCGAGCCAACGAGCATCGCCGGTCGCTTGCGCCAGCCCGAGCAGCGGCGGGATCGCGCCTGCCGCGCCGCCGAGTATGTCGATGGCCTTGTCGCCCTGGAAGCCCAGCTTCTTCAACGCTTGCGCAAAACGGACGGCGCGGTCCAGGGATTCTTCCTGCCCGAGCAGATCGTGCAAAGTCAGCCAGATCCATATCTGCGCGCCGTAGCCGGTGAATCCGCCCGACAGTTCCTGCTTCTCGTCCGCTTCCATCGCGCGCAGAACCTGTAGCGCGCTTTGCAGTGTTTCAGCGACGCCGGCTACAGGATCGGCGCGGCCCTGGCGAGTCTCGTGGAGATAACCGGCCAACGCGACAATGACGCCACCGATGCCGAAGTAGAGATCCGTGGCGAGCGGTTGCACCTGCCAGCCGCTGCGATTGATTTCTGGCGTGATCCAGGTGACCGAGCCATCGTTGCCGCGCACCGAAAGGCGCAGCAGACGCTCCACGGCGTCCGCGGCGAGTTTGCGTCGGCGCTGGTCCAAATTGTCGCTATGCGGATGGCTGGCAGGGTTGCGGCGCGAATAAGGTTGGTCGGGCTGGTCATCGCTCAGGTTGAGATGCGTCGCCACGAGGGCGCTGCGCACGGTCAGTTCTTCCAGCTCCAGGCGCATGCCGCGCCAATCCGTCAGGGCCGCGTCGATGCGCTCGCGCGTCAGCGGCGCGGCGAAGATCGGCACGTCGCCGTAGCGCAGGTCGTCGATTTCCGACGCGATCTCCGCAGGCAACGACGGCGCCTGCGGCATCACCGCGGCGTTGCGTGCAAGCAAGTCGCGCGCACGTTCCACGGCCTTCGCCTCGTCGTACAGCGAAGCCGGATGCCACAGCATGCGCCCGATCTCCACGTAGGCCTGTGTCGCACGGCGGATATCGCGCGCCTGGCAGCCTTCGAAGTCAGCGAGCAAGCCGGCGAGCTCGCCGCGCGCGTCGAATGCACGCAGCCGCTCGGTGATTTCGAGGAAGCCTTCGCTGAGGTGGTTCCAGTACTTCGATACGTCCGGCTCGGGGCTGGGATGGTTCTGCGCCGGAAGCACGTCGATGTTGATGATCTCCATCCGCGCGTCGGTGGTGCCTTCGTTCGCGATCACCGGCAGATGCACCTGCGGCTGCTGGCCGGGAAGCGCGCCGGCCGCCGACATGTCGACGTTGAAAAACCCAAGTGCCGGCGCACGGTAAGGCACGATGCCGGTGCGCAACACCGAATTGCGGATCAGCTCGGCCGCCGCGTCGTAGGCTTCTCCGTAGCCGGAAGACCGCGCTTTGGGAAACATGGAGAAAAGACTTTCGACGTCGATCACGACGGGCACGGGCCCGCACGCGATGAGGTTTTCTTGATGGATGTCGGTGCCGCCGAGCGCACGCAGTATCGCCAGCCAGTGGCCGAGGTTGCGATAGAACGTGCGCTGTTCCTCGTCGGTAGCGCAATAGCGGTGCACGACGAACGCGGCCCAGCCGTAGTCGCCGCG
This sequence comes from Rudaea sp. 3F27F6, assembly GCF_005503555.1. GTDB lineage: Bacteria > Pseudomonadota > Gammaproteobacteria > Xanthomonadales > Rhodanobacteraceae > Rudaea. The sequence goes on along the minus strand of NZ_SCNG01000003.1, from coordinate 102,988 downwards.
ATCGAGCACCTCAGGCACGCGAATGCGATCGGGCGCGTCGCCGAGAACGCGCGCGAGGAAGGTTTCGAGTACGCGGTCGATCCGTAGCGAACGAGGTTTGTAAATCACTTCGCCGTGTTCGAACGACAGCTTCGCCACGGACTGGCCGCCTGCGTGCAGATCGCCTTGGCCGAGACTCAGTTCGGTCAGTTTTCCTTGCGGTGGATTCGGCAGATGCGCGAGTTCTTTTCTGTCGGCAACGAAGCGCGCCGCGAGAGATTCGATCGCACGGCGCTGCGCATTCAGCGCGCGCGCAAGGCGCTCGTGCAAACTCGGATAGCGGCGATGCAGATGGTCGAGGAATTCGGGCCATAGCGCACGCTCGACGAACTGGGCGAAACAGGCTGCGTCGTCCGGCGCGGTCAGTTCGCCGGCGAGCTTTGCCGCCTGCAATTCCAGCAGCAGCGTGCGGTTGAGCTTGAGCGCCGCATTTGTGTTGAGGGCCGCTTCCGTGGCGCTGCGTATCGCATCCGTTTCGCTGGCGGCCAGCTCGGACGAGAGTTCGGCAAGCCTTGCGGAAAACTCGGCGCGGACCGCGGCGGTGAAATTCAGAATGATGGGAGCGAAGGATTCGTGCGTATTCGTCTCGGCCGTTGCTTGCACAAGCAGATTCCTTGCCTTATCGGTGGGAAATCCTGTTCGTTACGAGAGCGGAATTGCCAACGCGCAGCGCGCGATATCGAAGAAGCAGGCCGCGCGTTGGCAAGTGTGCGTCAACAGCAGGGGCAGATCGTTGCGCAAAGCCGGCCGCTGAACGAGCACGTCGTGGCGCCCGAGATGAGCACTTTGCCGAGACCCGGATCGGTCAACGCTGCCTCGGTAGCGTCATGACCTTCAACGAAAAGCGGGCCGGCGGGATTCACCAGGCCGCCGAATTTTTCCGCACCGCTGAGCCAACCAGAAACAATCGCGTCGTTCTGTTGCATAACCTATCTCCTTTAGTCCGTGCTTAGGGAAAGTTAGAACACAATGGAAAGGGCGAATACCGAAAGCGCGCCTTGTCGGGCTCTTGCAGAATCCCGCCCCCATTTCGAGCGTTGTTATAGACCACACGAATGGTTCGTCATCCGCCTCGTTTTTATGGAGTGGGCCGACGAACCACGGGGCACTCTGCTCCCGCAAAAATGGAGTGTCAAGGTTGAATAGCGAGCTAATGAGAACTGAATCGCGAACACTGGAATAATTTTACATTCGCGTGAAAATCATTCGAAACACGCGTTTTATCGCGGCATTCCGACATAACTGGCCTTCGGTTATTCGGCGTTGCTGCGGCGATTTCATGACCTCGGCACAGCTCTTTTTTCACGGTCTCGGACTTCCGTTGCCGCCAAAAAAAGAAGCCCGCAAAGGCTCGACGACGGCCAACCGGCGCCGCTCAGAACGCGTTGATCCCCGTCACCTCACGCCCGACCACGAGCTGATGCACGGTCTCGGTGCCTTCGTAGGTGATCACGGATTCGAGATTGAGCGCGTGGCGGATCGGGCTGTGCTCGGTCGTGATACCGGCACCGCCGAGGATGTCGCGGCATTCGCGCGCGATATCGATCGCCATGCGGCAGTTGTTCCACTTCGCCAGCGACACTTGCGTCGGCTGCATATTGCCGGCGTCCTTGAGGCGGCCGAGCTGCAGCGACAGCAACTGCGCGAGCGTGATCCGCCGCGCCATGTCGGCAAGCTTGATCTGCACCGCCTGGGTCGCCGCAATCGGGCGCTTGAACAGCATGCGGTTCTTGGCGTACTCGGTCGTCTCGGCAAAGCAGGCGATCGCCGCGCCGATCGGGCCCCAGGTGATGCCGTAGCGCGCCTGGGTCAGACAGCCGAGCGGTCCCTTGAGGCCCTTCACGTTCGGCAGGCGGTTCGAGTCGGGCACGCGCACGTTGTCGAAGAATAGGCCGCTCGTCACCGAGGCGCGCAGGCTCATCTTCTTGTGCACTTCCTGCGCGGCGAAACCCTTGCTGTTGGTCGGCACGATAAAGCCCTGGATGCCGTCTTCGGTCTGCGCCCAGACGATCGCGATATGCGCGAGGTTGCCGTTGGTGATCCACATCTTCGCGCCGTTGATGACCCAGTCGGAACCGTCGCGTTTCGCGTGCGTCTTCATGTTCGCCGGATCGGAGCCGCCGTGCGGCTCGGTCAGGCCGAAGCAGCCGATGACCTTGCCCTGCGCCATCTGCGGCAGCCATTCGCGCCGCTGCTCTTCGCTGCCGTAGGCGTAGATCGGGTACATGCACAGCGAGGACTGCACCGAGGCGAAACTGCGCAGGCCCGAATCGCCGCGTTCGAGTTCCTGGCAGACCAGGCCGTAGCTGACGCCGTTCATGCCCGCGCAGCCGTATTCGACCGGCAGCGAGGAGCCGAGCAGGCCGAGTTCGGCCATCTCGGGAATCAATTCGACCGGGAACCGCGCCTTGTCGAAGCAGTCGCCGATGATCGGCAGCACGCGCTCGTCGGTGAAGCGCGCGACGGTGTCCTGCACCATGCGCTCTTCTTCGGTGAGCAGCGAGCGGACGTCGTAGAGATCGACGGGGTTGAGGGCGACAGCCGGCATGAAAACTCCAAGGTACCCGGAAAATGAAATTGCGCTCGACAGCCGAACACGCGACAGCGCAACCTGCGATCAAGCGTCAACGCCGCCGAAGCACAGGTATTTGATTTCGAGATAGTCGTCGATGCCGTACTTCGAACCTTCGCGGCCGAGGCCTGAGGTCTTCACGCCGCCGAACGGCGCCACCTCGGTCGAGATAATCGCTTCGTTGATGCCGACGATGCCGTATTCGAGCGCCTCGGCGACGCGCAGCACGCGGTTGATGTCGCGGCTGTAGAAATACGCGGCGAGGCCGAACTCGGTGTCGTTGGCGAGGCGGATCGCCTCAGCCTCGTCGCGGAAGCGGAACAGCGGCGCGACCGGGCCGAAGGTTTCTTCGCGGAAGATCTTCGCCTGGGTTGGCACCTCGGTCAGCACGGTCGGTGCAAAGAAATTGCCGCCGAGCGCGTGCGGCTTTCCGCCGCTGACCAAGTGCGCGCCATGTGCAAGCGCGTCGGCGATATGGTCTTCGGTTTTTGCGAGTGCCGCGGCATCGATCAGCGGACCGATCGTCACGCCCACGTCGAAGCCGTTGCCGACCTTGAGCGTGGCGACGGCGTTCGCGAACTTCTCCGCGAACGCGGCGTAGATGCCATCCTGGACGAGGATGCGATTCGCGCAGACGCAAGTCTGCCCCGCGTTGCGGTACTTGCACGCGAGCGCGCCGGCGACGGCTGCGTCGAGATCGGCGTCGTCGAAGACGATGAACGGCGCGTTGCCGCCGAGTTCCATGCTCGCCTTCTTGATGCTCGGCGCGCAGCGCGCAAGCAGCTCGGCGCCGACTTCCGTGCTGCCGGTGAACGACAGCTTGCGCACGAGTGGATTGGCGGTGAGTTCGCCGCCGATCGCGCGGCCCGATCCGGTGATGACGTTGCACACGCCGGCCGGCAGGCACGCGCGTTCGGCGAGCACGGCGAGCGCTAGCGCGGAGAACGGCGTCTGACTTGCGGGACGCAGCACGCCGGTGCAGCCGGCGGCCCAGCCTGGGCCGGCTTTGCGCGTAATCATCGCGGCCGGGAAGTTCCACGGCGTGATCGCCCCGAACACGCCGATCGGTTCTTTGCGCACGAGGATGCGACGGCCGGGACGGTCCGGTGGAATCACGTCGCCGTAAACGCGCTTGCCCTCCTCCGCATACCACTCGATGAAGCTCGCCGCATAGGCGATTTCGCCGCGGCTCTCGGCGAGCGGCTTGCCTTGCTCGGCGGTCATGATGCGCGCGAGGTCTTCCTGATGCGCGAGCATGAGATCGAACAGCCGGCGCAGCGGCAGCGCGCGCGCCTTCGCGGTCAGCGCACGCCAGGCCGGCAGCGCACGCGCGGCCGCATCGATCGCGCGCGCGGTCTCCGCTGCGCCGAAATCGGGTACGCGGCCGACCAGTTCGCCGGTCGCCGGATCGGTGACGTCGATCGTCGAGCCGGTGCCGACGGGAATCCATTCGCCGCCGATAAAGTTAGCCTCGCGCAGCAAGCTGGGATCGTCGAGCCTGGAAAGCAGTTCGGCATTGGCCATAGATATTTCCGATAAAGGATTCGAATCAGGTTCGGCGCGCGAGTTCGGCGCGCACCTCGGCATCGTGTTCGCCGAGCCGCGGCGAACGACGGTTCGCGGCGAGAGCGCTTTCCGACATGCGGATCGGCGTGCGCAGCCCGGGAATGCCATCGTTTTCGACACGCATTTCGCGCGCCTGGAATTGCGCATCGGCGAAGACGTCGGCGACGCTGTTGATCGGCCCGGCTGGCACGCCCGCGGCGTCGAGCGCGGCGAGCAGGTCGGTGCGGAGGCGCTGGCGCGTCGCCGCCGCGAGCAGTTCCGCCAATTCGTCGCGGCGCTGCACGCGCTGCGCATTGGTCGCGAAACGCGCGTCCTCCGCCAGCGCGGCGAGATCGAGCAGGCGGCACAGGCGCACGAACTGCGCATCGTTGCCCGCGGCGATGATGATGTGGCCGTCGGCGACCGGAAAGGTCTGGTACGGCGCGATGTTCGGATGCGCGTTGCCGAGACGGCGCGGCGTTTCGCCGGACGCAAGGTAATTCATCGCCTGATTGGCGAGCACGCCGGTCATGCAATCGAACAGGGCCATGTCGATGTGCTGTCCGCGCCCGGTCTTCTCACGCGCGATCAGCGCGGCCTGCACGGCGACGACGCCGTAGAGGCCGGTGAAGATGTCGGCGAAGGCGACGCCGATCTTCTGCGGCTCGCCGGCCGGATCGCCGGTCAGGTCCATGATTCCGGACATGCCCTGGATCATGAAGTCGTAGCCGGCGCGCGGCGCATACGGGCCGGTCTGACCGAAACCGGTGATCGAGCAATAGACCAGGCGCGGATTGAGCACGGCGAGACTCGTATAGTCGAGACCGTATTTGCTCAATCCGCCGACTTTGAAATTCTCGATCAGCACGTCGGCCGTGGCGGCGAGTTCGCGCACGCGTTCGCGCCCTTCGGCCGAGGCGAAGTCGACGACGATCGAGCGCTTGCCGCGATTGCAGGCATGGAAGTACGCGGCGGTTTTCTCGTCGCCGTTTTCGATGAACGGCGGCCCCCAGGTGCGCGTGTCGTCGCCGGCCGGGCTTTCGACCTTGATGACGTCGGCGCCGAGATCGGCGAGGGTCTGCCCGAGCCAAGGACCGGCGAGGATGCGGGCAAGTTCGACGACGCGAAGGCCGGCGAGCGGCGCAGTAGACATGGTGGGGCTCCCGGCAAGTACGCTATGCAGTTCGAGCGTGTCGATCCGCAGCGATGAGCATAGCGAAACTCGCGACCAGTGCCGCCGCACCGACGATGCCGAGCGCGGTCGCGCCGGACGACTGGAACGCCACGCCGCCGACGAGCGGACCGAGCGCGGTGCCGAGGCCCTGCATCGCCGCGATCAGCGCGACGTAGCGCCCGCGCACGTCGCACTGACTGACGATCGACATCTGGTGCGGCAAGCCCGTACCGACGCCGAAGCCAAGGCCGGCGATGGCGAAGACGAACAGCGCGATCGTGCCGGCGTGGCCGAGCACGGCCATGCACACCGCAAGCAGGACGTAGCTTGCGACGAGCACCTGCCAACGGCCGATGCGCTTGCCGAGCAAGGCGATGCCGGTCGAACCAAGGCCGGTAAACAGAAGATTGGAAGAAAGCACCGACGTCACCGTCGAGCCGGCGAAACCGGCCTGCGTGCCGATGCGTTCGGCGAAGGCCCAGACCGCGGCGAAGGCAAGACTGAACAAGGCGATCGCCGCCAGTCCGCATACGAGCCGCAGACGTTTCTCCTCGCCTGCGCCGACACGCGTCGCGGCCGCGGCGTTGCCGAACTGCGCGGGCAGTTTCACCGCGGCCGCGGCGAGCAGGCCGATCAGCAAGGCGATCGCCGTCGTCATGCCGAACAGGCCGCTCTGCGGCAGGACGAAATGACCGATAAGAAACGTGATGACCGCGAGCGCCGGATAGCCGATCGCAATCGCCAGGGCGAAAGCGCGTTCCGCATTCGGCGCCGCGCCGAACACACGATACGCGATCGCCCAGAATGCGCCGAGCGCAAGGCCGATGCCGGCGCAGGCGATCAACGCTGGCAGATAACCGACACCGAATGCGAGACTCGCGAGGCCAAGCCAGACCAGCGCAACGCTGACTGCAACGGCCGCGCGCGGGGACATTCGCATGCTCCACCATGGCGCAGCGAGCCCGGCTATCGTGAAGCCGACGAGATAGGCCGAGCCGAGTGCGCCGGCCTGGGTGGCGGAAAGGCCACCGCGATCTTCCTGCAAACCGATGAAGAACGGCAGGAAGGCCCAGAACAGGCCGCCCGCGGTGAACAAGGCGATCGCCGCGCCGATCGCGGCGCGGTCGGGCGGCGCTGCCGAAGTGGATACGGTCGCGCTCACAGATCCATGCCGAAACTGACGCCGTAGGTACGCGGCATGCTCATGGAAACTCCGGCAAGCCCGGCGGCGACGACCTGATAGCCCTCGGTCACGTAACGGCGGTCGGTGAGATTATGCACCCAAAACTGCACGTGCCAACGGCTGGAAATATTGTCGAGCTTGACGCTCGCGTTGACGACCGTGTGCGTCGGCGTCATCAGCGCCTTCGTGCCGAGAAGATCGCGATAAATCTTGTCTTCGTACTTCACGTCGATTTCCGGCATCAGACGATAGCCGCCAGCGAGATCGATACGATAACGCGTGCTCAGGTTGTACTGCCATTCCGGCGAGTTGGCGAGCGGGCGTCCCTTGATGTTGACGACCTTGCCGAACAGATCCTGCACCCAGAGATCGCGCAGTTCCGTGTGCAGATACGCGCCGCCGAACGTCACGTCCCAAGCCGGCGTGATGCGCGTGGTCAGTTCGAGTTCGCCGCCGTAGATTTGCGCGCCCTTGCCGTTGGTCAGATACGGCGCATTGACGCCGGCACGGTTCTCGACGGCGGTGAGCTGTATGTCTTTCCAATCGTTGTAGTAGACCGCACCATTGAGCTGCACGCGCTTGTCGAGTGCGGTGAGCTTGAAGCCGCCTTCGTAGGTAATCGCGGTTTCCGCCTTGGTCGGCTGCAGCGATTGCGGACTGGTGATGAAGTAGGCGCTGTAAGTTCCGGCGTTGAAGCCACGTGAGACGCTGGTGTAGAGCAGCAGGTTCTTGTTCGGTTTGTAGTCGAGACCGAGCTTGCCCGACCACTCGCTCTGACTCAGATGACTGGTGCCGGCGAACGCCACCGCGGGTGCACCGCCGTCGGGCGTACCGACTTCGCGGTAGTCGTAATTGCGGCGCACGCCGCTGTCGCGCAGTCCGGCCGTGAGTTTGAGCGTGTCGGTAAGTGCGTAGTCGATCTGGCCGAACGCGCCCCAGGTGGAGGTGCGCAAGGTCGAGTAGTCGGCCGTCGACGCGCCGAACCAGTCGGAGAAGTTCGACACGAAGATCGGATTGCCCCCGAGCCGGTCGTGCGAGAAGTACACGCCGGTGATCCAGTTGAGCCGGGCCTGTTCGTTCGAGGCGAGGCGAAGTTCTTCGGAGAACTGATTGACGTCACTCGCGCGCACTGTGTCGATAAGATTGTTCGGGCCGGCGTCCTCGTCGTAGCCGGCGCGGCGCGTCATCCAGTCATAGCCGGTGACCGAAGTCAGCTTGACCGCGCCGAGATCCCAATTGACTTCGGCGCTGAAGCCCGCGCTCTTGTCGTGATTGCGGCCGAACAGGCTCAACGGATTGCGGTAGGGATCGCCGCTGGTGTTGTGGTAGCCGTTGAAGTCCACGCACTGCTGGTTGGCCAGGCCGATGTTGCCCGAAAGAAACGCCGGGCAAATCTGGCCCGCGTTCGGCTGCCCTTTCGGCACGAGCGCGGCAACCTGCGAGAACGGCCATGTGTCGGAACGGTCGATGCCGCCATGGAAATTCAGCAGCACGGACAAGGCGTCGCTCGCATCCCAAAGCAGTTGCGCACGCCAATAGGCCTGGCGCAATTGCCCGGTCTTGTCGCCGTTCGGATTGCCGTTGCTGAACGGCCCGCTCCATTGACGAACGAGACGCGTCGACAAACGATAAGCGACGGTGTCCGACAGCGGGCCGCCGATCGCGCCTTCCGCGGCGGCGTATTGGTAGCTGCCGTAATCGACGGTGAAATAGCCGTCGGGATCGAACGTCGGCCGCGCCGAAATGATGTTCATCGCGCCGCCGATGGTGTTGCGCCCGTACAGCGTGCCTTGCGGGCCCTTGAGCACCTCGACGCGGTCGAGGTCGAACATGCGCAGCGCGAGCAGCGGCGGCGATGACAGGTATACCCCGTCCGCATACACGCCGACCGACTGCGGTGAGAGTTCGGTGAAATTGTCCGCGTTCATGCCGCGAATCGTGATTTCGGGATAGCCGTTTTCGCCGAACGGGCCATGCACGTTGATGCCGGGCGAATAGCGCGCGAGGTCGGAAATCTTGGTCGCGCCCTTGTCGCGCAGATCGGAACCGACGAACGCGTCCATGGTGATGCCGGTGTCGTTGATCGATGCCGAGCGGTGCTCCGCGGTCACCGTGATCGCCTGCAATTCCGCCGTTTCCGGCGCGGCGCTTTTCGCCGGCTCGTCCTTCTTCGCCGGTTGCGTTGCGGGATCGGACGACGGTGCCGCTACGGATTCGTTGCCCGCGTAGGCGGGCGCAGCGCCGGCGAGCGCCGTGGTGGCGAGAAGAGCGAGAAGACTGCAGACGGATTGGTTCACGAGCATGCTCCCTGGCAAGCTGGCTGGAGAATTCCCCGTACGTGCGGGGGTTGATTATTTCTGCATTGTTGCAATGTATATATGACTACTTGACTAGTCAAGTAGTCATTCAATTTTTACGTCGATGCCCCCGAGCATTGCGGTTTCTCAGGCGCGCCGCACGCGCATGCGGATGGCCTTGGCCTGCAGGTAGGCGTCGAGTCCCTCGCGCCCGAGTTCGCGCCCCATGCCCGACAACTTCCAGCCGCCGAACGGCGCCTGCAGCTCGGAGGTGTCGTTGACGTTGACGCCGACCATGCCGAATTCGAGCCGGTCGGCAAGCGCCCAGCCGCGTTCGAGATCATTGGTATACAAATACGCGGCAAGGCCGTAAGGCAGGCCGTTGGCGAGCCGGAGCATTTCGTCCTGCGTCGCGAACCCGCGGATCGCGGTGAGCGGGCCGAAGGTTTCGGCGTTCATCGGCAGGCTGTCGAGCGGCGCGTCGTCGATCAAGGTCGGGCGAAAGAAATGGCCACGCTGCAATGCGGCGTCTTTCGGTGCGTCGCCGCCGGCGACGAGCTTGCCGCCTTTGGCGAGCGCGTCGTCGAGATGCGCGCGCGTGCGGCCGATCACACCGGCGTTGAGGGCAGGACCGTAGGCGATGCCGGGCTCGTAGCCGGGACCGAGCTTGATCGCCTCGGTCAGTGCGACAAGGGCATCGACGAAGCGGCGATGCACCCGCGCGTCGACGAGGATGCGGTTCACCGCGATGCAGATCTGGCCCATGTTTGAGAACGAGCGGCGCAGCGCGGCAGCGGCAGCGGCTTCGATGTCGGCGTCGGCGAGCACGATGAACGGCGCATGCCCGCCGAGTTCGAGGACCACGCGCTTCAGGTTGCCCGCGGCGCGCCGCGCGATATCCTGCCCCGCCGCCACCGACGCCGTGGCCGAGATCGCCGCGATATCGGGATGCGCGGACAGCGCCGCGCCGGCTACCGGGCCCGTGCCCGGCAGGTTGGCGAGAACGCCGGCCGGCAAGCCGGCGGCATGAAAACAATCGACCAGGCGCGCGATCGCGAACGGCGTTTCGTGTGGCGGCTTGATCACGATCGGGCAGCCCGCGGCGAGCGCGGGCGCGATCTTCCAGCAATACAGATCGACCGGATAATTCCACGGCACGATGCCCGCGGCGACGCCAATGGCCTGACGCGAGACGATGCTCTTGATGTTCGGGTCCGCGGTCGCGCGCAGTTCGCCGCCGAGACGGCGGCCTTCCTCGGCGTAGTAGCGCAGCACCTTGAGGCCGAAATCGACTTCCTTGCGCGCATCGGGCACGGGCTTGCCCTGCTCCAGCGTCAACAGGCGTGCGATCTCATCGCCCTCGGCTTCGATGCGGTCGGCGGCATCGAGCAGAATCGCCGCGCGCGCATCGGCGGGCATGTCGGCCCACGCCGGCAGTGCACGTGTGGCTGCGGCGACGGCACGATCGATGTCGGCCGCATCAGCGAGCGCAGTGCGCCCGACCCGATCGCCGGTCGCGGGATCGTGCACCTCGAACCAGTTTCCGTTTAGCGGCGCATGCCACTGACCATCGTAGAACAGTGTCGTTTCCATATGCGCCTCACATCGTCCGTTGCGAAAGGCGGCGCCACAGGTCGGCGTAGTTGAGATCGTTCTGGCGGTCGGCCGCGGCTTTCTCGGTCGTGTTCGGATTGACCATCAGCATCGGCTTGGCGCCGCGCGCGGCGAGTTTCTCCACCGTCGCCGCATTGATCGCCTGGCCGATTGCAATTGCCAGGCTTGTCGAGGTGGCGCCCGTGCGGCCGGCTACGCCTTCGACCGCGAGCGCCGCATCGCCTCTCGGCACGCCGGTGTCGATCACGACGTCGGCAATTTCGTAGAGATGCTTGGCGCTGGAATGGCGCGACGGCGTCGACGACGAATGCGGCACGCTGGTCACGCCGATGACGCGCAAACCGCGGCGCTTGGCGCCGAGCGCGATGTCGAGCGTCACCGCATTGAGCCCCGAATGCGAGAAGATCAGCATGGCGTCGTCGGGCTCGATCTGATGCGCCGAGAGGATCGCATCGCCATAGCCTTCCTGCGCATGGATGAAACGATACTGGCGCGCGCCCATGTCGCCGAGCACGCGATGGAACGAAATCATCGTGCTTTCGACGATGGGACGGAAACCGACCACGGTACCGGTGCGCGGAAACATCTCGAGCGCGGCGAAGGCGCCGTGGCCGGTGCCGAAGGTAAAGACGAGACGATCGCGCGCGATCGCCTCGGCGCAGATCTCGGCGGCGGCATCGATCGCCGCAGCCTGCGTGTCGAAGATGTTTTCGAGGCGTTGAGAAAGCAGCTGGTAATAGTCGCGAACGATGCTCATGTATGGGTCTCTTCAAGGCTGGCCGGAGTGCGCGCGAGCGCGTCGAGTCCGAAACGGAACAATTCGCTTTCACGCGCAAGCATCGTTTCTGCATCAAGCTTGTCGCGATTGAGGCTGTCGACGCTGGCGACGCAGAGCGTGCCGGCGCGCGCGCCGAGCGTCGCGGCTGCGGCGAACAGCGCGGAGCTTTCCATGTCGATCGCGTGCACGTTCTGCTCGGCGAGCGTGGCGCGCGTCTGCGCGACGCGCGCGGCATCGGCCGGATCGAGTGCGAACATGTCGCGATAAAAACCGTCGTAGCTGGCGAAGCGCGCGCGATGCCACGGGCGCCCGCTCGCCGACAGCGCGGCATCGAGGTTCGCGCACAGACCGGCATCCGCGGCCGCGCGATCGCACGGTCCCGCGTAGGCCTGCGAGGTGCCTTCGCGGCAGAGCGCATCGACGCCGACGACGAAATCACCGAGTTGGATCGGCGGCAAGGTCATGGCCGTGCCCATGCGCAGGAAACTGCGCACGCCAAGGTCGAACAGTTCGTGCAGGACGATCGTCGCGATCGGCGCGCCCATGCCGAATGCCGCAGCGGTGACGCGAGTGCCGTGCCACGTGCCCGTGATCGTGCGCAGCATGCGGTTTTCGCCGAGCCACTGCACATCGTCGAGCAGGTTGGCGAGACGATGGATGCGGGCGGGATCGCCGATCAACACGGCGCGCGACGCCACTTGATCGGAATTGACGCCGAGATACCAGGCGCGTTTCATCAGACTATGCTTCTCTTGAGGTTGCGGAAGAATCAGGCACGGCGCCGCTGCAACAACTCGTGCGACGCGCGCACGCCGGCCTGCACGGCGGTAAGCGGGTCCGCTTCGCCGCCGAGCAGCGCGGCGAGTGTCGCGCCGGCCAGGGTGTCGCCGGCGCCGGTCGCGTCGCCGATTTGCAGCGGGGTGACGGGAATCTGGAATGTCACGCCCTGCACGCGCACATGGATCGGGTCGGCGCCGCGCGTTTCGATGATGATCTGCGCCGGGTCGGCATCGGCCGTTGCCTCGTCGATCCATGCGCGTTCGTCGTTGTTGCAAAACACGTAGCGCGCACGCCGCCCGAGCCGCGCGCGCAGCTCGGGCGGAAACGAGATCGGATCGTTTTTCGCCACCCAAACGACGAGCGCATCGTCGCGCACGACGTCGAGCGCACGCAGTCCGCACGCGGCCGGACTGACGGTGACGACGACCACGTCGGCGCCGCGGATCAGGTCTTCCTGCGGCGGCGTCGCGGCGCTGCCTGCCGAACCGAAATCGATCAGGCAGGCACAGCGGCCGTCGTCCTTGTAGAGCAGCATCGACACCGGCGTCGTCTTGCCGGCCGCCGCATCGATGCCCTGCGTGCCGATGCCGTGGCGGAGACAGTGATCGGCATAGAGATTGCCCATGTCGTCGTCGCCGGTCCAGGTGACGATATCGACGCCGAGACCAGCCTGGGCGAGAGGCCGCGCGACGTAGAACGAGCATCCGCCCGGCCGCGGCCACTCGCCATGCGGGCGGCTGGCAATGCGGCTGGTCCAGCCCCAGCGCACGTCGCCGTCGACGCTCGCGGCATAGTCGAGGCTGGCGTAACCGAGGACGGCAATACGAGTCATGCGAGTACCTTGCAGGCGGCGTCGGTCGACCAGAGCCAGCCCATATAGCGGCGAATGTCTTCGCGCGAGGCGGCCGCGAGTTCGGCGCGGTTGGAGTTGGTGGCGTCTTCAACGAGCAGGCAGCGATAGCCGAGGCCGAAACCGTCCTGGATCGTTGCGCGCACGCAGACATTGGTCTTGACCCCGGCGACGACGAGGCGGCGTACGCCGTTTTCGCGCAAGAGCAGATCGAGGTCGGTGCCGAAGAACGCGCTGAAGCGGCGTTTGATCAAAGCGACTTCGCGCGGCGCGCGCGCAGACGGCGGCCCGAAGCCGGCGAAGTATTCTGCATTGAAGGAATCGCTTTGTCCGTGCGGCGGCAGCTTGTGCGATTCGAAATCGGCGAGCCCGGGCCGATGTACGTCGGCAACATGGACGATCAGGCGGCCGCCGCGCCGGGCGGCATCGAGCAGAGCGGAGAGCTGCGGCAGGATGCTCGCTGCCTCGGAGTAGAAATTCTCGCCGTCGGCATGGAAGAACGCGTTCTGTACGTCGACGAGAACGAGGGCAACCTCCCCTTCCGTTGCATCCGTCACTGGCGTTGTCCCCGGCATGGCGATCTCTTTCGGCCTCAGGCGATCTTCCAGCCGAGCCGCTGCTGCTTGGCGCGGTTCGGCCGTCCGCTCTGTGGCATGACGAGGCTGACCGCGTAGCTGTAGCTCTCGCCCGCGTAATCGGACTCGACGATTTCGAGCAGATTGCCGTCGACGTCGTAGCTCTTGCGATGCAAGGTCATCAGCACGGCGTGCGCGGGCAGCTTGAGCAGGCGCGCTTCCTGCGCCGTGGCCGTGCGTGCGCGCAGGATTTCTTCGGCGTGATCGACCGGGACACCGGCATCGGTGTAGGCGCGATACAAAGAAAAATTCGGCGCGCGCAACTCTTCGATATTCTCCGCATCGAACGCGCTCAACCGCTTCGCGACGTGCGCCGGTACGACGCAGTTGTGGATCGACCACGGTGCGCCGTCGACGAAACGCAGACGCAGCAGTTGCACCGCTGCCGTCGTGCAGCCGTACTGCAAGGCCTGCTCGCGGCTCAGATCGTTGCGCTGTAAAAGTTTGTGCGACGGAGTGCGACCCTGCTGGCGCACGGTTTCGGAAAAGCTCGCGAGCAGACCGGGCTGGCGATGCAGAGTCGGACGCGAAACGTAGGTGCCGGCGCCCTGGCGGCGCTGAACCAGCCCTTCCTGGATCAGCATCTCGATCGCACGCACGACCGTGCCGCGGCTGATGCCGTACTGGCGGCACAGTTCCGGCTCGCTCGGCAGCGTGTCGCCGGGGTTCCAGCGTCCCGACAGAATGCCCTCGCGCAACTCGTTCGAGAGTTTCAGATAAAGGGGCGACGCTTGTTTGGTCAGCGATGGCATGGCGGCATTCTCACATTGTAGAGTTGACTAGTCAACTGGTTAATTCGCGCAAAATTATCCACGCTGATCGAGGGGGGCCTCGACCGGCTCAACGGAAGTCTAGTGGATTGCCAAGGCATGCTGATTCGGATGGAGCGGGCTCTGCGCGTCCGCCGACGTCGTCGTGCGGTGAGCCAGAAACTTGACCGGATCGTCGTGCCACTCCTCGGCCCAGTCGGCGATCTGCCCTGGCCAGCCCTGGGCGGTATGGAGTACAGGGTCTCTGTCTAATGGATGACACGATGCATGGCAGCTCGACCAAACACATGGCCCTGCAAGCTCGCGAATAGCTATGATCGCGGATACCCGGGGCGGTGTTCGGCGGCCACGATGTCGGGCACCTCTCCGCAGTCTTTCTGCCGCGAAAACAGCTTTCGCAAGCACCTCCAAAACGCAGCCAAACAGCCCGGCCGCGGCGATTCAGCCCGAAAACGGCATAATCCCCACTCGGCTGCCGTGCGCAGCGCCCTATCGCATCCATCGCCGCGTTCTGATGCCTCATTCGTTCGCCCCATTCCGCGCTTTGCTTATTCTCGTGCTCGCCGCGGCGCTCGCACCGTCATTGCCGGCCGCCACAGCACAGCCCGCTCCCGCAGCGCAGCCGGGCCAGGATCTGCCGCCGCCGCTCGACGATGCGATCAGCAACGCGCTCGCCGCCCTGCCGCGTGCACGCGACCTCAATGCCGACCAGCGCAAGAAGGCCGAGGATTTGCTGCGCGACGCGCAGGCCGACGATCAGGCGGCCAGCGACGCCGTGGCGCGGCGCCAGAGCTTGCTCGATGCCGCGCTCAAGGCCGCCCCGGCCGAAACCGCGCCGCCGGCCTCGGGCAGCGACAACGGCCAGAACTTCGCCGACTGGCGCGCGAAACTGCCGAGCGACGAGGACTCGACCCAGCTTTCCAACCTGCTCGAAATCGAGCGCAACCAGCTCGGTGCGGCGCAGGCGTCGCTGCGCAGCCTCGAAGAAGCGCTGCAGAAGCAGACGCAGCGGCCGGACACGCTGCGCGACGAACTGGCAAGCGTGCGCGCGGAACAATTCAGCGGCGCATCGCCGACGGCCGACACGCCGCGTGCGCTCGCCACGGCGATGCGCCTGCGCGCGCAGGCGGCCGAACGCCTGCAGCGCTGCCGCATCGCCTTGCTCGAAACCGAGCAACGCACCTACGAGCCGCGCATCCGCACTTTGTTCGCGCAGCGCACGGCGGCGCGGCGCAGCATCGACGAGCACGACCAGCGCGTGCGCTGGCTCGAGAACATGGTGCTCGACCGCTATGCGAGCAAGATCAGCGATCTCGTCACCCAGCTTGCCGGCGAGCGCGACAAGCTCGAAGCGGCGCAGGCCGCGCCGGCGCTGCGCGAAGCTGCCGCAGAGAATCTCGCCCTCGGCCAGGATCTCGCGGCGACGATCAAACGCAACGCGAGCCTGCGCGAGCTGCAAAGCGCGTACACGACCGAACGCAGCGATACCGAACAGGCGGCGAAGAACACCAAGGCGCGCCTCGACCTCGGCGGCGTCAGCGAAGATGTCGGCGCGCTATTGCTCGCCGAGCGGCGCAAACTCAAGCCGCTGAACACGCTCAACCGCGAACTCGCCGACGTGCGCAACGAACTCGCGCAGAGCAAGCTCGCCGTGCTCGATCTGCGCGAGGAGCAGGATCGTCTGGAAAACATGGACGGCGCGATCGCCGCGGCGCTCGCTCGTGCCGGGCAGCCGCCGGCGATCACCGGGCCGCTGCACGACGGCCTGCAGCGCCTGCTGACCACGCGCGGCGATCTGTACACCCGGCTGATCGCGTCGAAGACGCGGCAGACGTCGGTCGCCGAAGACACCGAGCAGCAGCTTACCGGGCTGATCAAGACGACGACCGAACTCAACGGCATGCTCGACTCGAACCTGCTCGCGATACCGAGCCACGCGCCGATCGGCCTGGCCTGGTTCGGCGAACTCGGACATGTGCTGCGTAATCTCGCCCATCCGAAAGAGGCCGCGCAGATCGTCGGCGTCGCCGACAGCGTGCGCACCAGCGGCGCCCTGCCCGTCGCCGCGCTGCTGATGGTTTTCGCCGCGGTGTACGCGCGCCGGCGCGTGCCAGTGGAATTCGAGCGCGTCGCCGCACCGATGCGGCGCATCCGCACGGACCGTTATCGCTACACCATGTGGGCACTCGCGCTGACTGCGCTTGCCGCGGCGCCGATCGCGCTGCTCTGGACGATCCTCGCGCGCCTGTTCCTGCACACGACCCATGTCGATCCGCTCGAAGGCTCGCTCGGCCTCGCTACGGGCAGCATCGCCGTGCCGTGGTTCGTGCTCGCTTTCCTGCACTGGCTGAACCGCGAGAACGGCCTCGCCCATCTGCATTTCCGCTGGCTGCGCGCGCGCCGCGCCGCTTTGCGCCGCGCGGTGCCGTGGATCGCGCTCGCCGTGCTCGTGCCGACCTTCATCCACAATTGGCTGCGCGAGATCAGCAACGACGAGATCGACGCGACGATCGGCCGTGCGCTGTTCATCCTCGGCACGCTCGCCCTCTCGGCGATCGCCTGGCGCCTGCTCGGCCGCGGGCGCATCTGGGCGCAGCGCGGCGGCAAGCTCGACGACGAACCGGTGCGCCTGCGTCAGCTGACGCGCGTGGCCTTCAGCGCGGGCTTTATCGTGCTCGCCGTGCTCGCCGCGCTCGGCTACTTCTTCACCGCGATCGTCATCGCCGAGCATCTGCTGATGTCGCTGATCGCGATCCTCGCCGTTTGCGTGGTCCACGGCCTCGCCGTGCGCTGGCTGATCCTCGGCGAACGCCGGCTCGCACTCAAGCGCGCCGAAGACCGTCTGCTCGCGGAGGCGGAAGCCACCGGGCCGCCGGCCGAAGGCGAGACCATGCCCGAAGTCGAACCCGAGGAAGTCGCCGTCGCCGACCTCGGCGCGCAGACGCGCCGCGTGCTGCGCCTCGCCATCGCGCTTCTGCTCGGCGCGACCCTGCTCGTGATCTGGTCGGACATCGCGCCCGCGCTGAGCTTCCTCGACAACTACCGGCTGTGGTCGTCGACCTTCGCCGACGAGAACGGCAAGCAGGTCGCGTTCTACGTAACCCTGCGTTCGGTGCTCGAATCGGCCCTGCTGCTCGCGATGACCTTCATCGCCACGCGCAACCTGCCGGGCCTGCTCGAAATCGGCGTGCTGCGCCGCCTCAACATCGACGCACCGACGCGCTACGCCATCGTCAGCATCGTGCGCTACCTGATCGTGCTGATCGGCTGCTTGGTCGGCATCAGCCTGCTCGGCGTGCACTGGTCGAACCTGCAATGGCTCGCGGCCGGCTTGACCGTCGGCCTCGGCTTCGGCCTGCAGGAGATCTTCGCCAACTTCATCTCGGGCCTGATCGTGCTGTTCGAGCGGCCGTGCCGCGTCGGCGACATCATCACGATCGGCAACATCGAAGGCACGGTCACGCGCATCCGCACGCGCGCGACGACGATTCTCGACTGGGACAACAAGGAAGTGATCGTGCCGAACAAGGCCTTCATCACCGAACGCCTGGTCAACTGGACGCTGAGCGACACAACCACGCGCGTCGTCGTCAAGGTCGGCATCGCCTACCGCAACGACCCGCGCCTTGCGCAGAAGCTGCTGCTGCAAGTCGCCGGCGAGCACACGCTCGTGCTACAGGACCCTCAGCCGGTCGCCTGGATGATCGGCTTCGGCGATTCGACCCAGGATTTCGAGCTGCGCTTCTTCGTCGCCGAAATCGGTCAGCGCAATCTGGTGCGCAACGAGCTGGTCATGCGCATCGCCGACGTGTTCCGCGACCACGACATCGAGATCGCCTATCCGACGCGCGATGTGTGGTTCCGCAATCCGCTCGAAACGAACGCCGGCGCTCAGCGCGCGCCGACGGCCGATGCAAGCAGCGCCTCGAAACGCGACTGATCGACGTCGAGGACGATACGCGCGTTGGCGCGTTCGCCGAGGCGGTTTTCCCAATCGACGACAGTCGCGCCGCGCGTCAGGCGGCCGTCGAGTTCGACGGCGACGTGGCGTTCCTCTTCGCGCAGGACAATATCCGGTTCGAGTGCGACGGCCATTGCCAGCGCGTCGGCGATCAGCAGCTTCGGCCGGCCGCGTTCGCGCGACCAGGCGCGGGTCTTCTGTGTGATCGACGCGTAGAACTGCGCGCGCGCATCGCCCTTGTCCAGCATCGCCTCGAAACGTTCGAAGTCGAGGCCGTGGCGCACCGTCGCTTCCCAGTCAACCAGGGTGAAATGCGGCCAGCTCGAAAAGACCACGTGCGCGGCTTCCGGATCGAAGCCGATGTTGAACTCCGCCGGCACGGTGCCGTAGTTGCCGCGCCCGGTGACCGCGCCGCCCATGACGACGAACTTGGCCACGCGCTGCGGCAGGCTCGGATCGAGCTTGAGCGCGAGCGCGACATTGGTCAGCGGTGCGAGCGCGACGAGGACGAGTTTGCCCGCATGCTCGTGCGAAGCGCGCAGGATCGCGAGCGCGGCGTGTTCGCTTTGCGCTTTGCGCGTGCTCGGCGTATAGCCGGTGTCGCCGAAGCCGTCGCTGCCGTGCACGGCGGCCGCATCGGCCGCGGCGTGGACGAGCGGCGTCGCGCAGCCCGCGTACACCGGTGTCTGCGCGCCGATCACGTCGACCAGCTTGAGCGCATTCGCCACCGTGTAGTTCAGGCCGACATTGCCGGCCGCGACGGAGAGCCCGAGCACGTCGGCGCGGTCGTGCGCCATCAGGATCGCCATCGCGTCGTCGACGCCCGGATCGGTGTCGATCAGAATTTTATACTTTTGCATTTTTTCATTTCCTCATGCCGGCCGTCGCGGCCGTGCGGATCGAAGCGCGGCTTTCCGCGCCACGGCGATCAAAAACGAGGCGCACATTCTACTTGGTCTCGTCGGTCGCCGGCGGCGGCACGTCGAACGGCGGGAAGCCGAGCGCCTTGAGAGCGGCCAGCCTGCTCATCGTCAGCTCCGGCTGGTCGAAGTAGAGCGAACGCAGTAGTTGGGCATCGATGTTCGGCCAGGTCGTGCGTATTGCCGTCGCGATCGTGCGCGTTTCGCTGGCGACGCGTGCGGCCTTGCGCGTCATCTGCACGGTGTTGACGGCGGCGAACAGGACGACGACGGCGACCGCGATCTTGCCGAACCTGCGCGCCGACGACGAACGCAGATCGGCGAGCGCGATCAAACCGAGCCAGCCGAGCCAGAACAGCGAGGAAATGCTGACGTAGCGCGTGACGAAAGCATGCTGCGCGCCGTTGTCGGCAGCGCGCGCCACGGCGATAACGAATGCGCAGACGATGGCGAATACGAAAAAGCCGAGCCACGGCAGGCTTTTGCGCCGGTCGACGCTGCGCAGAAAAGCCCAGGCGCCGCTGCCCAGTGCCGCGAGCGCAAGCAGCGGCGCCGCGTCGGTCGCGAAGCGGCCGATGCCGCCGCCGAGAAAATTCAGCGCATAGTGCACGCTCAGCACGAGCGACGGACTCGCCGGAATTTCCGCCGCGTTGTACTTGCGCGTGAACGCGTAGGCGGCGAGACCGCAACCGCCCCACAGCACGGCCCCGACTGCGCGGCGCATGCGCGACTGATCCTCGCGCAAGATCAGCAGCAGGATCGCCGCCGGAACCAGGGCGATCGCCGTGGCGAAACTCAGATAGGCGAACACGCCCGCTAGCAGGCCGCAAGCGAGATTCGCCCACGACAACGTGCAGCGCGCAATAAAATCGATCGCGACGACCGTGCCAACCAGGCTCATGAACACTGCGACCTGCCAGCCCCACTGTAGATTGGCGAGGTGGCCCGGATAGAGCACGAGGAAAATCATCGCGAAGAAAATCGCCTGGGCAAAACGATCCTGCGTGGGCAAAGTGCGCCGCATCTGCATGACGACGAGGACGGCATACACGACGAGAAACACCCACGACACCGCGCAGTCGAGCCAGAGCTGCCCATGCGTAAGATGCGTGGTTGCGAGCAGAACCGCGTAGGCAGCCAGGTGAACATGCCCGGCGCGGAAACTGAAGAACTCCGTGCTGCCGAGCGTGCCATCGCGCCAGGCCTGATAGATCGGCACCATGTCGAGCTGATCCCAGAGCATCATCGGGATGTGCCAGAGCAAGGTCAGGATCAACAGCATGCCGGCGAGCGCGGCGAAGACCGCATATGCCGCGTTCAACCTGCCGCGATCCTGTGCACGCAAAGGATTCATCGTTCGTCCGTCGTCGAGAAGATCAAGCGCCGGCAAAACGCGCGGCGTGACCGATCCAGCGCACGATCAGGCGCTCGGCCAGATCGAGATGGTCGCGCAGGAGTACCTCGCCCGCGTGCTGTACGGCCGGCAGAAGGTGCGCGTCGCGCGTCAGATTGGCGACGCGCAGCGTCATCTCGCCGGTCTGGCGCGTGCCGAGCACTTCACCCGGACCGCGCAGTTCGAGATCCTTCTCGGCGATGCGGAAACCGTCGTTGGTCTCGCGCAACACGTCGAGGCGCTGACGCGCCATGCCCGAGAGCGGCGCCTGGTAAAGCAGTACGCAACTGGACTTGGCGCTGCCGCGGCCGACGCGGCCGCGCAATTGGTGCAGCTGGGCGAGGCCGAGACGTTCGGCGTTCTCGATCACCATCAGGCTCGCGTTCGGCACGTCGACGCCGACTTCGATGACGGTCGTCGCGACGAGCAGGGAAATCTCGCCGGCCTTGAACGCGTCCATCGCCGCCTGCTTTTCCGCCGGTTTCATGCGCCCGTGCACGAGACCGATGCGCATGCCGGGCAGCGCCGCAGTCAGTTCCGCATGCGCGACTTCGGCTGCCTGGGCCTCCAGCACCTCGGATTCTTCGATGACAGTGCAGACCCAGTAAGCCTGCCGCCCTTCCGCGCAGGCGGCGCGGATGCGTTCGACGACTTCGCTACGCCGCGTGCCGTTGAGCACGACCGTGGTGACCGGCGAGCGCCCGGGCGGCAGTTCGTCGATCACCGATACGTCGAGATCGGCATACGCCGTCATCGCCAGCGTGCGCGGGATCGGCGTCGCGGTCAGCACGAGCTGATGCGGTATCTCCGCGCCGGCGCGTCCCTTGTCGCGCAGCGCCAGACGCTGGTCGACGCCGAAGCGATGCTGCTCGTCGATGATGACAAGACCGAGGCGATCGAACTCGACGCCTTCCTGCATCAGCGCGTGGGTGCCGATCGCGATCTGCGCCGGGCCTTTCAAGCTTGCGAGCGCCGCCGTGCGCACCTTGCCCTTGAGCTTGCCGGCGAGCCAGACGACTTCGATGCCGAGCGGAGAAATCCATCGGTGGAAATTGACGAAGTGCTGTTCGGCGAGCAGCTCGGTCGGTGCCATCAGCGCGACCTGCTTGCCGGCTTCGATCGCGGCCAGCGCGGCGAGCGCGGCAACGACGGTCTTGCCCGAACCGACATCGCCCTGGACCAGGCGCAGCATCGGCGTCGGCGCGGCGAGATCGCGCGCGGCCTCGGCGGCGACGCGCGCTTGCGCACGCGTCGGCGAAAACGGCAGCGCAGCGAGGAAACGCTCGCGCAGCTTACCGTCACCGCGCAACGCAGGCGCAGAGTGCGCGCGTAGACGGTTGCGCAATTGCTTGAGTGAAAGATGCTGGGCGAGCAGTTCCTCGTACGCGAGGCGCCGCTGCGCCGGATGCGTGCCGAGATCGAGCTGGGCCAGATCGGCTTCGGGCGGCGGGCGGTGCACATACAGCAAAGCATCGCGCAACGAAGTCAATTCGTTCGTCTCGCGCAGCTCACGCGGGAGCAGTTCCAAAGCCTCGTCCTGCGGCAGTTGCGCCAAGGCACGTTCGATCAGGCCGCCGAGGCGCTTCTGGCCGAGACCTTCGGTCGTCGGATAGATCGGCGTCAGGCGCTCTTCGACCACGCTCACCGCATCGTCGGCGAGGCGCTGGTATTGCGGATGCACCATTTCGAGACTGTGCTGGCCACGCCGCACTTCGCCGAAGCAGCGCAGGCGCGTGCCGATCGCAAGCTGGCTCACCTGGGCGTTGTTGAAATGAAAGAAACGCAGGACCAGGGTGTGCTGCGCCTCGTCCGCGATCGCGATGCGCAGTTGCGGCCGGAAACGAAAACCCTTCTCGATCGCTTCGACGCGTCCTTCGACCTGAGCGGTATCACCGACACGCAGATCGCGCAGTGCGGTGATGCGCGTCTTGTCTTCGTAGCGCAGCGGCAGGTGGAACCAGAGATCCTGCAGCGTCGTCAGGCCGAGCTTGCGCAGCGATTCGCGCAGCGCGGGACCGACGCCGGCCAGGGCAATGGCCGACTCCCCTCCTTTGTTCGCGTTGGCGGCTGGCGCTGGCATGATCCTGCTTACCTTCTCCTTCGGACAAGGTACCCCGAAGGGGCGCATGAGGGAAAAGCCTCGCCGACTCCGACGGTGTCCAAAGTCGCGACGCGTCTCCCTCACCCGGCGCTGCGCGCCACCTTCTCCCGACGGAGAAGGGAAGATCGCGCTAGTCCACCACAGCGATCATGTCGATTTCGACCTGCGAGGCCTTGGGCAGACCTTTCACTTCGATCGTCGAACGCGCCGGATACGGTTCCTTGAAGTACTCGGCCATCACCGCATTGACCGCGGCGAAGTTGCCGAGATCGGTCAGATAGATGCCGACACGCGCAATCTGGTCGAAGCCGATGCCGGCCGCGGTCGCGACCGCTTTGAGGTTTTCGAAGACGCGACGCGCCTGGGTTGCGATGTCGCCCTCGACGAGCACGCCGGTCGCCGGATCGAGCGGAGTCTGACCGGAGAAATAGATCGTGTTGCCGACGCGCACGGCCTGCGAGTACGGGCCGATTGCCTTGGGAGCGTGATCGCTATGGATGATGGTGCGGGACATGAATAACCTCGGAGTTGAAGACTGGGGAGAGCATAAGAGCAAACCTCATTCGGGCGAAAGCGGAACGGACGCTTTGTGCTATTCGGGAGTAGAAAAACCAAAGTGCTGGATTCCGGCTTTCGCCGGAATGACGAGCGGGGGTTTTCGGGTTAAGCCGGAACGGGCGCGTTGTGCTTCTCGGAGTGACGGAAAACCAACGTGCCGGATTTCGGCCTTCGCCGGAATGTCGAGCGGGATTTTCGGGTTAGAGCTGGAACGAGCGCCTTGCGCTTTTCGGGAGTCGGAAAACCAAAGTGCTGGATTCCGGCTTTTGCCGGAATGGCGAACGGTGATTTTCGGGTTTCAGAGCCAGCCTGTCACACCGGATAGCGGTACACGCCATGCACGACACTCGCCCGGCGCACGCGGTACATCACCTCGTCGAGATGCTTGCGGTTGCGGACTTCGATCGTGAACATCAGCGTCGAGGTGTTGAGGTCGCGTTCCTGGTATTCGACGTTCTCGATATTCGAGTCCGCTTCGGCGATCGCCGCAGCGATCGTCGCGAGCACGCCCGGCTTGTTCTCGACCACGATGCGCAGGCGCACGCGGTAATCGCCGGTGACTTCGCTGTCCCAGCCCATCGCGATGATGCGCTCGGGCGTCTTGCGGTAGTCGGCCGCGTTCGGGCAGTCGATGCGATGCACGACGACGCCCTTGCCCTGTGACAGATAGCCGATGATTTCGTCGCCCGGCACCGGATGGCAGCATTGGCCGAAGCTGAGCACCCCGCGTTCGCTGCCGTTGATCAGCACTTTTTCCTGCGTGCGCCGCGTGGCCTTGGTCGTGCGCGCAGCGCCTTCGGCGAGCGCGGTCGCAACCTGGTCGGGCATGCGGTTGCCGAGCGCGATATCGGCGAGCAGTTCCTCGAGCCGCTTGAACTTCGCGTCGGCGATGTAGCGGTCGAGGGTCTTGAGCGGAATCGCGTCGAGGGTCACGCCCTGCGCTTCGAGCGCGCGGTCGAGCATACGGTGGCCGAGTTCGACCGCGTCCTCGTGCTGCAGATGCTTGAGGTTGTTGCGGATGGCGACGCGCGCGCGCGCCGACACCACCCATTCCAGCCACTGCGGGTTCGGCTGCGCCGACGGCGCGGTTATGATCTCGACCGTCTCGCCGGAATTCAGGCGCGTACGCAGCGGCACGAGCTTCTTGTCGACGCGCGCGGCAACCGCGTGGTTGCCGACGTCGGTATGCACGAAGTAGGCGTAGTCGAGCGCGGTGGAATTGCGCGGCAGGGAAAAAATCTTGCCCTTCGGCGAAAACAGATAAACCTCGTCGGGGAACAGATCGACTTTGACGTTCTCGAGGAACTCGGCCGACGACGCTTCGCGCGCCTGCGTTTCGACCAGGCCCGCGATCCAGTCGCGCGCGCGCGATTGCGCGGCATTGGCCGGCTCTTTCGAGGTTTTGTATACCCAGTGCGCGGCGACGCCGCGCTCGGCGGCCTGGTCCATTTCCTGGGTGCGGATCTGTATTTCGATCGGCGCGCCGAACGGCCCGAACAGCACAGTGTGCAGCGACTGGTAGCCGTTCGCCTTCGGGATCGCGATGAAATCGCGGAAGCGCCCGTCGAGCGGCTTGAACAGCGAATGGATCGCGCCGAGCGCGTGGTAGCACTGCATCGTCTCCTCGACGATGACGCGGAAGCCGTACACGTCCATGACCTGGTTGAAGGTCTTGTGCTCCTTGTGCATCTTCGAGTACGTCGAGTACGGCGTCTTGATCCGGCTCATCACCCGGCTCGGGATGTGCTCGGCGACGAGGCGCGCGGCGAGCGCCGCCTCGATCTTGCCCATCGCTTCGCGGCGGTTGCCGAGCACGCTCTTGATGCGTTCGGAAATGATCCGGTAGCGATCCGGGTAGAGCGATCGGAAGCCGAGGTCCTGCAGCTCGGAGCGGAACTTGTTCATGCCGAGGCGCTGGGCGATCGGCGCGTAGATGTCGAGCGTCTCGCGCGCGATGCGGCGGCGCGAGGCCGGCGCCATCGCGCCGAGCGTGCGCATGTTGTGCAGACGGTCGGAGAGCTTGATCAGGATGACGCGCAGGTCGCGCGCCATCGCCAGCAGCATCTTGCGAAAGCTCTCGGCTGCGGCGTCCTGCTGGTTGCGGAACTTGACCTTGTCGAGCTTGGTGACGCCGTCGACGAGTTCGGCGACGGTGGCACCGAATTTTTCCTCGAGCTCGGCGCGCGACAACTGGGTGTCTTCGAGCGTGTCGTGCAGGATCGCGGCGATGATCGTTTCCGCGTCCATGCCGAGATCGGCGAGGATGGTCGCGACCGCGACCGGATGAGTGATGTAGGGCTCGCCGCTCTTGCGCGTCTGCCCTTCGTGTGCGTGCGCGCCGGTGAAGTAGGCCTCGCGCACGCGCGCGACCTGCTCCGGCGACAGATAGGCGGAAAGGCGCTGTTCGAGCGCCAGCACGTCGGCAGGGACGGTTTCCTGCAGCGCCGTGCTCATGCTCGCGTTCCTAGCGTGCTACGCGAAGAGCGTGCGAAGCGTGTGCGCGCCAGCAGTGCGCGGCGCGCATGGAGGAAAAACAATGGCCTGCGCCATCGCTCACAGATCGTCGCCGCCCTTCAGGTCGTCGTCGACTTCGGCGGCGGCCCATTCGAGCGCTTCACGCTCGGCCTTCTCGCGCGCGGCCTTGTCGACTTCGTCGATCAGGCTCTGGTTGATCTTGCCGCCGGCGATCTCGCGCAGGGCGAGCACGGTCGGCTTATCGTTGGCCGTGTCGATCGTCGCTTCGGCGCCGTTGGCGAGCTGACGCGCGCGCTTGGTCGCCATGAGTACGAGTTCGAAACGGTTGTCGACCACTTCCAGACAATCTTCTACGGTGATGCGTGCCATACAAAAGAACCTCGAATAACGAATTGCGGAACCCAAATCGCGCAGCCGGGCCGGACGCCCCCGCGGGAATTTTCGAATCGTCTCGGATGCGCCGATTCGGCGGTGCTGCGTAAGGCCGGGCGGCGGATTCGCGTACTTGCACAGGAGGGCTGGCAGGCAACGCGCAGACTTGGGAAATCTATACGTTTCACATTGTAGCCTCCGCGGTAAGTCCGCGCAAACCGGCATTTTCTCGAACTGAACTGCTCCTGTACCTGACTCGGCTTGAAAGTGGGCAGGCGTGCCGCAATTGCGTAGAGTTACGCGCCAGACAGGGAAATGAACCGCCCAGCGCCTTGCGCGAGCGAGCCTTAGCGACGCGGAACGCCCACGGATAGCCAGACACCGATGCCGAAGACTTCGACACCTTTCACCCGCCTTGCCCTTCTCGCCGCAGGTGCCGCAGTTTTGGCCGGATGCGCAACGCCGACGCCGCGGCGCGACGATCCGTACGAGAAGTTCAACCGCAAGATGTACGAGTTCAACAGCTTCGCCGATCGTGTCGCGATCCGGCCGGTTGCGGTCGGTTATCGCAAGGTCACCAACGACACCACGCGGCGCCTCGTCAGCAATTTTTTCGCCAACGTCAAGTCGCCGATCACGATCGTCAACGACCTGCTGCAGGCCGAACCGAAGTATGCGTTCACCCAGACCAGCCGCCTCGTCATCAACTCGACGGTGGGCATTCTCGGCTTTTTCGATCCGGCGAGTGAAATGGGCATCGACGCGCATACGACCGATTTCGGCGTGACGCTGGCCAAGTGGGGCGTGCCGGAAGGCCCTTATCTCGTGCTGCCCTTGGTCGGCTCGACCACGGGACGCGATCTGGTCGCGACGCCGGTCGATTCGTATTTCCTCGATCCGCTGTCCTGGTACGCACGCGAACACGACTTCAAGTGGCACGCCGAGTACTTTCCGCAGGTTGCCTACCTGATCACGCTGCGTTCAAGCGCGATCGATGCCGAAGGCCTGCTGCAGGGCGTCTACGATCCTTACGTGTTCTATCGCGACGCCTATCGCCAGCGCCGCCTGTACAAGATCTACGACGGCAACCCGCCGATGGAAGCGATCCAGGCGCTGCAGGGTGACGAGAATCTCGACGTCGACAAACTGCTCGAAGAGCAGCAGCAGTACGAGAAGAAGCAGCAGAAACAGCCGTGATCGCGCCGGCCGGCGCGATTCAGCCGCTCAGACCAGAGTCACCCTGACGCCGGCGCCTTCGAGCGCCTGTACGTAGTCGGGCGTTGCGCCGGTGTCGCTGATGATCTTGTGCAGACTGGACAGCGGCGCGATCACCGAAAGGCTGCGCTGACCGAACTTGCTCGAGTCGAACACGCCGATCGTTTCGCGCGCGGCGCGGATCATCAGCGCGTTGAGCGTGGCTTCCTGCGGGTCCGGCGTGGTTACGCCGACCTCGGGCGCGATGCCGTCGACGCCGAGAAACAAACGATCGGCGGAAAGCTGGGCGAGCATCTGCTCGGCACCGGGACCGACCAGCGAATGCGAACTCGCGCGTAACAGGCCGCCGAGCATCATCACGCGGATCGCCGGGATCGCGCCGAGTTCGAGCGCGATGTGCAGGCCGTTGGTGATCACAGTCAGCTCGCTCCACTGGCGCGTGCGCAAGGCGCGCGCAATCTCGATCGTGGTCGATCCCGAGTCGAGGATGATCGTCTCGCCGTCCTCGACCAGCCGCGCCGCGGCCTGGCCGATGCGCCGCTTCTGCGCATGATGGCGGGTTTCCTTGATGCTCAGCGGCGTATCGACCGCATGCGCGGGCGCCGGCACCGCACCACCATGCGAGCGCACGATCGCCGCGTTGCGCGCGAGCGCTTCGAGATCGGCACGGATGGTCACCGGCGAAATGTCGAAACGCTGGGCGAGTTCCTCGACCGTGGCACGCCCCTGCTGCTCGACCAGCTCGACGATGAGGCGGCGGCGCTCTTCGACGAGCAGGCGAGGCGCGGGGGACGATGGGGTCATGCAGTCAGACCAAGCAGGCGGGCGGCGTTGTCGTGATAGATCTTGCGTAGTATCGCATCGGGCAGGCCGACGCCGTAGATGGCCCAGCGCCCCTGCGGCGGAATCTCGGCCGGAGCATAGTCGAAATACTCGTCCTCCGTCTCAAGGTAGCGATAGTAGATCTCGTAGAGCGCATCGCCGAGCAATTGCTGCGGCACCTCGTCGCCCCACGGCGACGGCACCGCGTCGGTGCCGAACAGAATGCGGTCCTGGTAGCGCTCGAAGAAATGCCGGCTCGCGCGCGGCTGGCGGCCGAGTTCGCCCACGCGCGCGCTGATGTCGACGTGCACGTTCGCATGGCGGTCCAGGCACGCGGAAATTGCGCCGAGGTCTTCGGCTTGGGAACCCACGTGCATCAGCACGAACGTGGTCCGCGGATGCCGCTCGATCACGCGGTCGCGCGCGGCGATCAGCTCGTCGTAACTCGGGAATCCTGCGCCGTAGAACGACCAGTCCGGGTGATTGGCGAGTTCCTCGTAGCGTTCGTTGTGCGCATCGGTCGGCAGGAAGAACGCGGCCGGGTCGGCGCTATGGATAAACACCGGCAGATCCAGGTCCGCGCAGGTCGCCCACATCGAGTCGAAACGGCGATCGTCGATCGTGACCAGTCCGCCCTGATCGACGCGTTCGCGCAGGTAGAGCCCGAGCGTCTTGAGCAGCTTCAGTCCGCAGGCGCCGGCGCGTTTGGCGTGTGCGAGCGCATCGGCCTGCCGCTGCGGGTAGTCGGGCTCGGCGACGTATTCGAACGACGGCTCGGTCATGGTCAGGAAGCGTCCCGGCGCAGCGTGGTCGAAACGCGCGATCGTCGCCTCCAGGCCTTTGCCGATGCCGCCGGTCAGGTTGACCATCGCGCGGATGCCTTTGCGCTCCATGAGCGGCAGCAGCTCTTCGGGCGAGGCGAACCAGGTCATCTCTTCGCCGAGCGATACGCCGCTGCGCGTCGCGGTCATCCACGAGAGATGCGTGTGCACGTCGATCACCGGGAAACGCGGCTTTTCGATGCGCGTCTCGCGCACGCGCAACATGCTGCGCGGGGCGAAATCGGCGAGGCGCAAGCCCGCTTTGTCGACATCGCGTGCGGTCTGCAGCGGATTCTTGCCGGCGTTGCCGCGCACGATCGAAAGCGGCGGCGTGCAGCAGAAACATTTCGCCCGCGCCGGCGACGCGGCGGCGGATTGGCGCTGTGTCGAGGTTTTCATCGTGTCATCCTAGGCCTTTCGCACGGCACGAAAAACCCGCAACCTGCGCGCGACGGCACGAGCGACCGCCGCCGCCGCCGTTGCGCCGATTTTGACCGTCTTTCGGCGGCCCAGGGGAAAATCAGCGGCAAGACCGGGGCGTCGTCGCCCGCATCCACCCGAAAAATCCTT
Source organism: Rudaea sp. 3F27F6 (assembly GCF_005503555.1). Taxonomy (GTDB): domain Bacteria; phylum Pseudomonadota; class Gammaproteobacteria; order Xanthomonadales; family Rhodanobacteraceae; genus Rudaea. The sequence goes on along the minus strand of NZ_SCNG01000003.1, from coordinate 73,543 downwards.
GGAAATTTCATTTTGTTTCGTTTATTGTATTAATCGACGAAATTAACTTTCATTTTGCGTCAATTTTTTTTCAAATGCCAGTCACTATGGACAGTTCAACGCCTTCGATCGAACTCGGACGGCTTCTCGCCGGCAGCGCCGAGGAACAGCAGCGGGCGGGCTACGCGGACACGCTGCGCGAAATCCTGCAGCAGCCGCAGACCTGGCGCGACACCGCCGCCCTGCTCGCCGGGCCGGCCGCCGCGGCCATTCTGTCGCAGGCGTTGATTTCGCGCCCCGAGTACATCGTACTGACCGGCTCGGGCAGTTCGGTGCATGCGGGCGAATGCCTCGCCGGCGTGCTGCAGGCCGCCCTGCGCATCCCCTGCCGTGCCATACCGGCCGGCGACCTGCTGACCAATCTGCGTGGCATGCTGCCGCCCGGCAGCGGCCTGGTCATGTCGATCGCGCGTTCGGGCGACAGCCCGGAAAGCGCCGCCGTGGTCGATTCGATCCTCGCTGCGGCGCCGGCCTGCGCGCACTTGGTCGTCACCTGCAATGCCAACGGGCGCCTGGCGACGCGCTACCGCAGCGAGCCGCGCGTGCGCGTGCTGCTGCTCGACGCACGTACTAATGACCGCAGTCTGGTGATGACCAGCAGCTTCACCAATATGCTGCTCGCCGGCGGCGCGCTCGTGCAGAGCGAAGCCTACGCCGCGCAAACCACGTCGGCCGCCGATGTCGCACAGCGCTTGTTCGACAGGCATGCCGACGCGCTGGCGATGGCCGCGCGCAAAAATTTTTCCGCCGCCGTATATCTGGCCAGCGGTCCGGGCCTCGGCGCCGCGCGCGAGTCGGCGCTGAAAATGCTCGAAATGTCGGGCGGCGCGGCGGCGACGATGGCGGAAACTTTCCTCGGCCTGCGCCACGGCCCCATGTCCGCGCTGAACCGCCCGAGCCTCGTCGTCGCGTTCCTGTCGGCGCAGGCAAACGTGCGCGACTACGAATACGACCTGCTGCGCGAACTCGAGCGCAAGCGCCTCGGCCTCGCCCGCGTGATCGTCGGCGAAGGCATTCCGGCCGGTGTCGTCGCGGCCGGTGATCTGGCCATCGATCTGCCCGGCCTCAATGCGCTCGGCGACACCCAACGGCACATGATCGACGTCGTCGTCGGCCAATTGCTCGCCTTCTTCCGCTGCCTGCATCTGGGCCAGAAACCCGATGCGCCGTCGGCCGGCGTGCTCACGCGCGTGGTCGAGGAGTTCGTCATCCATGCGGCCGGCGAAGCGCGATGAAGCGCGTCGTCATCGCCGGCGAAATCAATGTCGATCTGATTTTCTCGGGCGTGCCCGAGCTGCCGCAATTCGGCCACGAAACGCTGGCGCAGAGTTACCTGCAATGCCCCGGTTCGTCGTCGATGATTCTGGCGATGGGCCTGGCGCGACTCGGCAGTCCCGTGCGCTTCATTGGACGCTGCGGCGACGATCCGTTCGGCCGCTTCTGCATCGCTGCGCTGCGCGACCGTGACGTAGACACTTCACTGATCTGCGCCGATGCCGCGCTGCGCACCGGCGTAACCGTGGCGATGTCCGCCCACGCCGACCGTGCTCTGCTGACCTGGTCCGGCGCGATCGCCGAGCTGAGTGCCGACGACGTCAGCGACGCCGCGTTCGCGCACGCCGATCACCTGCACGTCTCGTCGTACTACCTGCAGACCAAGCTGCGTCCGCAGCTCGGCGAATTGTTCGTGCGCGCGCGCGCCGCCGGACTCAGCACCTCGCTCGATCCGGGCTCCGATCCCGAGCGGCGCTGGGGGCGCGAGCTGATCGAGGTGCTGCGCCACGTCGACGTGTTCCTGCCAAACCAGAGCGAAGCCTGCGCGATCGCCGGCGTCGATACGCCCGAAGAAGCGCTGCGCGCGCTGGACAACGGCACCACGCGGATCGTCGTCAAGGCAGGCAGTCGCGGCGCGATGACGCTCGAAGACGGCCAGCTACTTTTCGCGCCGGCGAGCGCCGTGCAAGCCGTCGACACGACCGGCGCCGGCGACTCGTTCAACTCGGGATTCCTGCATGCGTGGCTGCAAGATCTGGCGCCGCTCGATTGCCTGCGCTGGGGCAATGCGTGCGGGGCCTTGTCGACGCGCGGCATCGGCGGCACGGCCACCCAGGGCACGCGCGAAGAAGTGCTCGCGCTGCTTGGCGCGAAATAGAAAATCCGGAACGACTGCCATGAAAGCGCTACTCGATCTCGTCGCACGCCATCGCTCCGGACAGGCCGTCGGCATCGCCTCCGTCTGTTCGGCTCATCCGCTCGTGCTCGATGCGGCGCTCGCTCACGCGCGCGACAATGGCAGCGCGGTTCTGATCGAAGCCACATCGAATCAGGTCAATCAGTTCGGCGGCTACACCGGCATGCTTCCGGCCGACTTCCACGCCTTCGTCATGGACAAAGCGGACGCGGCCGGCCTCGCGCGCGAACGCGTGCTGCTCGGCGGCGATCATCTCGGGCCGAACTGCTGGCAGGACGAGTCCGCGGCTGCGGCGATGGCGAAATCCGAAACCTTGATCGACGCCTACGTCGCCGCAGGCTTCCGCAAGATTCATCTCGACTGCTCGATGTCTTGCGCCGGCGATCCGCCGGTGCTGCCCGACGCCGAAGTCGCCGCGCGCGCCGCGCGCCTCTGCGCCGTCGCCGAACGCGCATGGCAGCGCAGCGGCGGTGAAGCGCCGGTCTACATCGTCGGCACCGAGGTACCGGTGCCCGGCGGCGCCAAAGAAGAACTCGACGAACTGCAGGTCACCCGCCCCGAAGCGATGGAAGCCACGATACAGGCGCATCGCGAGGCATTCTTCGCGAACGGCCTGGATACGGCGTGGCAACGCGTGATCGGCCTCGTCGTGCAGCCCGGCGTGGAATTCGACCATCACGACGTCGTCGATTTCCGCCCGGACAAGGCGCGCGCGCTGAGCGCCGCAATCGAGAAATTTCCCGGGCTGATCTACGAGGCGCATTCGACCGACTATCAGACGCCCGAGGCACTCGCCGCCCTGGTGCGCGGGCACTTTGCGATTCTCAAGGTCGGCCCCGGCGTCACCTACGCCTTGCGCGAAACGCTCTGGGCGCTCGCGACGATCGAAGACGAGCTTCTCGGCACCGCAAACGGCTCGGCGCTGCGCAAGGTCGTGCTCGAAGTCATGCGAGCCGAACCCAAATACTGGAACAAGTACTACACCGACGAGAGCCGTCTCGCCCTCGATCTGCAATACAGCCTCAGCGACCGCGTGCGCTATTACTGGGCGCATCCGCGCATCCGCGCAGCTTGCGACAAGCTGCTGCATAACCTCGATGCGAGTTCGGCGAGCGGCTCGTTGCCAATCGCCTTGCTGAGCCAGTACTTGCCGCGACAGCACGACGAAATCCGCGCGAGGCGCTTGGACAATTCCGCGAGCGCCATCCTGCGCTCCGGCGTGACCCACGTGCTGCGCCAGTACGCGCAGGCCTGCGCACCATCGGCTTAAACGCAAAGACGGCGCGACAACTTTTTTTGTTCGGCGATCCCGCCGCGGAATCGCGCGGCCGGAGCGCCGCAGCGACGCGGGCTCCTGCCCAATCCGGCCGCACTGTCCCAAACCTTGAAAGAGATAAAGCCGCCGGGCTCGTTCGCCCGGCGGCCGGCGTTGCGCTTAGAGGAACTTGTAGTTGAGCGAGACGCTGTAGACGCGACCGTAATTGTTCGTGTAATCGCTCGCGTCGCCGAGGAAGCTGTTCGGATCGTAGAACGGCAGGCGGTTGAACAGGTTCTTGATCGTGAATCCGACGCGCATCTTTTCGTACGGCTTCCACATTACGCCGAGGTTGGCGGTCCACCACGCCGGAACGCCGTCGCAATCCTTCGTATCGGGCTTGCCGTTGTAGGCCATGCACTTGCCGGGCAGCGAGTCGACGTCGGTCTGGTCGTAGGCCCACTTGGTCTTGCCGGTGTAGTTGACGAAGAGGCTCGTCGTGAAATTGCCGTAGGTCCAATCCGCATTCAGCGTCGCGCGTATCCGCGGATTGTTGTAGTAGCCGACGACATTGCCGTAATCCAGGCCCTGCGTCGGATCGAGCAGGACCGTGTCCATGCGGCGCGCAATCGTCGCTGCTACACCGACAGTCAGATCGCCCCAACTGTCGAGCGAAAAACGGCTGCGCGCGTCGATGTCGAAACCGTCGACCAGGGTACGTCCGCGGTTGCGGTACTGGCCGGTAAGACTCGCCACATTGCCGACGCTGTAGGTCGGCAGCGTCGCCGGACAACTCACGCCGCTCGCGGGATCGGCGCACATCGCGGCGAGCTGCGCGAGCGCGGCGCGATCCGCGTCGTTGATCGGGAATCGCGTCTTCGACACGATGTCGGCGGGCCGGGTGAAGTCTGGCGCGACGATCTCGTTGCGGCGGTAGATAAACCAATAGTCGGCCGACACGGACAGGCGCTTGGTCGGCTCGAACACAAAGCCGAGCGTAGAGATCTTCGCCTTCTCCGGCTGCAAGGCCGGATTCGGCTGGGTCATGCGCGCCACCGTGCGGCTGCAGTCGGCGTTGAACAGCGTATTGCCGAGATCGACGTCGCCCGGGCGCTTCGACTTCAGCAGCAGGTTGGCGATCGCATTGGTTTCGTCGCAGCGGGTCTGGTCGCGGTAGCCGCCGAGCTGAGCGAAGACACCGCCGGTGCCGGCCTCGGCCAGACTCGGCGCACGGAAGCCTTCAGAATAGGTGCCGCGCAGCAACAGTTCCGGCAACGCCTGATACTTGATGCCGATCTTCGGCGCGACGTTGGTATCGAAGTTCGGATACTTGTCGAGGCGCACCGCCATATCGGCTTCGAGCTTGTCGGTGATCGGTGCGACCGCTTCGCCGAACAGTGCCTTCGTCGTGCGCTTGCCGTCGAACCACGAGCCGCCTTGCTGGGTGATCAGGCCGTTCGCCGCATCGGTATTGCCCGGCGTGTAGAACAACTCGCGTGAAATGCTGAAGCCGAACGCGGCGCGCATCTCACCTGCGGGCAGCGTGGCGAGCGGGCCTTCGACCTTGCCGTCCCAGGTGGTGAGCCGGGTCCACGAGCGGATGTCGAAAGTCGGAAAAGCTTCGCGGATCAGCGCCGCGTTTTCGGGGCTGATGACGCCAAACTTGTAGGCCGGGTTGTCGGCCATGAGCGTGCGACCTGTGACCGGGTCGATCGTGAACGGACCGAACGCCTTCGCGAAACCCTTCAGATTGACGTTGATGGTCTGGTAGGTCACCGACGCCGTGCCGGCGGTGGTCAATGCGGTTTCCCAGTTCCAGTCGCCGACGTTGCCGCGCAGGCCGGCAAGCGCGCGATAGCTCTTGTCGGTGTTGCGCTGGCCGAAGTAGTTGTCGCCGGCATCCTGCAGCAAATAGTTCAGACCGACCACGCCGCCCATGAGCGCCTTCAGTTGGGTACTGGCGTGGTTGTAGACGTTGTTCGGACCCATGAACGGATAGCTGAAAGTATTGACCGTGGTGCCCGTGTTGCGCGCGAACCAACTGGTCGGCGCGCCGGACGTGCTGTTGAATGTGCGCGGGGTGCCGCCGTTGGCCTTGAGGTCGATGTCGGTGTAGGCGATTTCGGCGAACGCCTGCAGCGAGTCGTTCAACTGGAACGTGCCGTTGAGGTAAACCGTGGTGCGGTCCGACTGTGCGCCTGCATCGATCTGGTTGTTGAGCCAGGTCTGCCAGATGCAGCGCGGACCGGCGGTTTCGGTGGTCAACACATTGGGACAACCCGGCGCGGCCTGCTGTACGCGCGCGCCGGTCTTCGGATCGAACGCGAAATACGTGCCGGGATTGAACACGCCCGGCGCGCTACCGGTGCCGAGGCGAAAATTGTTGATGTAGTTCGGGTTGTTGACGTAGTACTGAGCCGGCTTCTTGTCGTACCAGTCGCTCAGCGGGATCGGATCGCGCCGGTACAGATTGACTGAGGCGTAGACGTTGTAGCGGTCTTCGGCGAGATTGCCGATGCCGGCGGTGATGCTGGCCTGGCGCTCGCCGTAGGAACCGATGCGCGTCGACGAATCGGAGGTGAGGCTCAGTTCCGCGCCCTCGTAGGCTTTCTTGGTGATGACGTTGATCACGCCGGCCACCGCGTCGGTGCCGTAGACGGCCGAGGCGCCGTCGGTCAGCACTTCCATGCGCTCGATCGCCGCGGCGGGAATCGCGTCGATGTTGACGAACTGGGTCTGAAAACCGGCCGGCGCGCCGTAGTACGACAGGCGGCGGCCATTCAACAGCACCAGCGTGCCCTGCGCGCCGAGGCCTCGCAGGTTGGCTTGCGAGGCGCCGTCCGAACCGGTGAACAGCGACTTGAAATCCTGCTGCGCCGGGCGCGCGGCCGGCAGGTTGTCGAGCACCTGCAGCAAGGTGCGTGCGCCCATGCTTTCGATCTCCGCCTTGGTGACGATCTGCAGCGGCGAAGCGGTTTCGATGTCGGTGCGCTTGACGTTGGAGCCGGTGACCTCGATGCGGCCGAGTTCGGTGGTTTTGTCGTCCTTCTTGTTCGAGTCCTGCGACACATCCTGTGCGGCGAGCGGTGCGGCGAGCGCTGCAAACAGGGCAGCGGACAGGCTGGTCAAAGCAATACGACGTTCACGGCTGGACGGCATCTTCGTTTCCTCGTTCGGCAGCGGCCCCCGCTGCGCGTTGGATGATGGGCGGATGTAATCGGGCGGATAAGACGAAAGCGGATCAGGGCGGGACGATGCTGGCGGTGTCGCCCTCCTGGCCGATCAGCAGTGCGTTGGCCCAGTTGCCGCAGACCTGCGCCGGGCGCGCGCCCTGCGCGCCGAGAGTGCGCAGGCTCAGGCGATGCAGGCCGCGGACGTCGAGTTCGGGCTTGACCACGCCAGGCGCCTTCACCAGGCCGCTGTCGTAGAGCAGGCGATCGTCACCCCAGACCTGGAACTGCATGCCGCCGGCATCGCGGCAGGTGTCGTCGATGCCGAGATCGGCGCGCAGCGTCTGCCAATTGCCGTCGAACTTCAGATCGACGCGGCTGTTCGCGCCGACGCCGAGGCCGCGGCGGAACTGCAAACCGTTCATGCGCATCTCGGCGCTGCCGCCGAAGGCGCGATCGCGCGCGATGCTCTTGGCCGACGCTTCCGGCAGCGCGAGTTCGGACAGATAGCGCTGCGACGACGGACGCTCGCCGACCTGATGTTCGAGAATATGGAAGGTCGACAAAGCGATCGGGCCGACATCGCGCGGCTGCAGTGCATCGACCGCGCGTGCCGCTGCGCCCTGCGCGGCGCTGACCATCGGATCGGTGCCGCTGGCGCCGTCGCCTTCCGGGTTCTGCACGCTGAGCACGCGGAAACGCAGCAGGCGGCCGGCATGCGGCGCGAACTCGATCTTCTGCATGCCCTGCTCGAGCTTGAGTCGGCCGACGGCGACCGGCTGGCCCCATTCGCCGTTGCTGTCGGCGAGATAGACCTCGTAATCGCGAACCTGACCGTGCTTCCAGTTCTTGTCGTTGCGCGGCGCCAGTTCAATGCCATCGATCAGGCGGCGCTCGCCGAAACCGATCGTCCATTCGTGCGCGCCGGTGCGCACGGCCTGATTGCGCACGCTGCGGAACCAGGTCGTCGCGTCGTCGTCGAACGCATTTTCCAGCGGATGCCCTGGCTCTTCCGCAGGGCGGTTGACCACGAGGAGACTGTCCGAAGGCAGCGCGCGACCCAGGGCCGGCGCCGGCGCAAAGACGTCGTCCGGCAATGCCTTCGCAGCAGGGATGTCGAGACGGAACGCGAGCGCGGTGCGGATATCGACCGGCGCGCTGCGCACGTGTACGGTGCCGCGGCGTTCGTCGGCATCGAAGTACCAGCCTTCGTTCGCAGCGTCGAATGCCGCACGGTCGGCGAGCTTCGGCAGCGCACGTCCGTCGAGTTCCACCGCTTTCGGCGCTTGGCGACTGAGCACGCGCAAGGCGTAGCGACGCTGCGCGAGTTGCCCGGCATAGTTGCCTTGCACCGCGCCGATGCCGACGCGCACTTCGCCGCTGCCCTGCTCGGGCGCGTGCATCGTCACGGTCTGCTCGCTCGCTTCGCCCTGGGCGTAGCGGCGCGTGTGGCCGTCGTCTTCGTAGAGCGTGTACTGCGATTCGCCCTGCGGATACAGATCGAAGGTCACTTCGGCGAGCGGCTTCTCGCCGTCGAACAGCATCGCCGGATACATCGGCAGGATCGCACCCGCGCGCACGAACAACGGCAGCGTCGCCAGTTCGACCTGGCGATCGATCTGCACACCTTGCGCAGCGGCCTGCAGTTGGCGGCCGTCCCAGTAATCGATCCAGCGTCCCTGCGGCAGATGGATGCCGCGGCGCCAGCCGCGGCTCGCGGCCTGGCTGCGGTAGACCGGCGCGACGAGCAGATCGCGGCCGAGCAGGAACTGATACTTGTACGCTTCGCTCCAGGCCTGCGGGTCCTGCGGGTAGTCCCACATCAGGCCGCGCACGATCGGCGTGCCGCTGCGCCCGGCTTCGCGCGCGAGGCCGTACATGTACGGAGTCAGGCGCATCTTCAGCTTGAGATAGTCGCGGTTGATGCTGCGGTAGGGCTCGTCGAACGCCCACGGATGCTTGCGCGAATTCGCCGACCAGCCGGACATGCCCATCAGCACCGGCGTGAAACTTTTCCACTGCAGATCGCGCGTGAACGTTTCGGCGCTGCCGCCGAAGATGCCGTCGACGTCGCCGGTCGCGTAGGCGTAGCCGGACAGGCCCGATCCGATCAACGTCGGGATGTGCCAGCGGATGTAGTCCCAACTGCCGCTCTGGTCGCCGGTCCACGCCACCGCGTAGCGCTGGATGCCGGCCCAGCCCATCACTGTCCACAGGAACGGACGCGAATCGGAATTGTTGAAAATGCCGTCGTAGGCGGCGTGGTTGGCGTCCATCGCGAACTGGTAGCCCTTGCCGGTCCAGGCCACGTCGAGCTTTTGCACGCGAGTGCCGGCCTTGCCGACTTCCCAGGCGATCTTCTCGACGCCGTTCTCCGTCCACAGGCCGGTCTTGAAGCCGTATTTGGCCAAGCCCTCCACGACTTTGGGCAGATCGGAGTAGCCGCAGCCGTAGCCGTCGTTCGGCAGAATCCACCCGCCCGGCATGTCGAACTCGCGGTATTTCTTCGCCACGCTGTCGATCACGTCCGGCGTGGTGCCGGTGGGGCCGTCGCTCCAGCCCGCGGGCACGGTGCCCGGCTTCTTCTTGTTGTCGCCGTCGTTGTAGCAGTCGGCGTCGCCGTAGGAGAACGCCCAGCGCGGCAGCAAGCCGGCGCGTCCGGTCAGCGCGGTGTAGCGGTCGAGCAATTCGTGCAGGCCGTTGCCGACGAAGTAGTACGCGTCGAAGCGGTCTTCCTTGTGCAGCAGGGTGGCCTGGTCGGCCTGGCGCAGGTCGTAGCTGCCGTCGCTCCAAGTGTTGCGCAGCATGCCCCAACCGTGTGAGCTGAGCAGCATCGGCGCTGGGCTCGGGCGGTCGCCCTCTTCCCAGCCGCCGGAATAGGAAATCTCCAGTTCGCGGCCCTTGAACTCGAAGCGGCCGTTCTGCTGCCCGCCGCCGTAGAAATGCTCGTCGGGCGTGCTCGACAGCACCTGCACGCTCTGCGTCTTGTCCAGATCGAGCGGCTGCAGTTCACGCCACAGTGGCACGACCTTGCCGGCATCGATGCGGTCGAGCGCAAGACGCAGCGGTCGTTGCTGGATATGCAGCACGAGCGCGTCGGTGCGGATGCGCAACTCGTCCGTGCCTTGCTCAATACTGGAGACGACTTTGCTCGCCGCCTGCGGCAGCACGATCGGCGTGGCCTTGTCGCCGGCCGGGAGCAGCTTGCCGCCGCGGCCGGCCTGGATGCGCAGCAGGTCGGCGCGCAGCAGTTCGATGCGGATGCGGGCGCCGTTGTCGGTGGCGAGTTCCCAGGCGGATGTGGTACCCGCGTCGGCAACGGGCGAAATGCCGCTCAGATTGCCGAGCGTTTCGGCGTGGAGCGGGCGCGACCCGATCGCCAACAGCGCGATCAAAGCCAGGAACCGGCCGCCGTTTCTTGCTTGCAACATATCCCCGCCCCCGGAGCCCGCAATACGCGGTAATTTGAAATGTAGTGATCGACTCTAGGGCAGATTCGGAATCATTGTCAATAAATTTGAAAGAAAAAGTAAGAAAATGAAATTCAAACGAAAGTTCATGCTGGCACCACGCTGGCGCCGAATTTCGGCCTGAGTTAGCCGCCCATTTCTAGCGTGTAGTCATCGGAGGCGAGGAAGATACGTGGACGAACACCCCGATCCGGCACGGTCGCGCTGAAGATCAACGAGCACCGCCGGGAGAGCTTTGTCAGTGTGTCCGAAGCGGAGCCCCACCCGATGCGGGCACGAGCCGCCAGCGCGATCCACGCGGCAGTGTTCCGCGATCGGCAGCGTATCGTCTGATTTACACGAACGAAGCCGCTATGCCGCGGCTGAAGCTCAGTTCAGATGGAGCAGCCCGTCGACATCGGACAGGCGCGCGAGATTGCGCAGAGCCTGCGGCGCGTTCTGATAACGCAGTTCGACGCCGCGCGTGCGTGCCTGCGCGGCCCAGGCGATCAATACGGCCAGCGTCGCGCTGTCCGCATCGGCCAGCTCCGACAAGTCCACCGTGTCCGCCGCGGGCGGATTGCGCAGCGCGGCGGCGGCATTGTCGAAGCTGATCCTCACTTCTTGACGCCTTCGGCGTCCATCGATTCGAGCGCTTTCGCGCCCTGGCTTTCGAGTCGCTGAGTCAGCGCGTCGAGGCTCGACTTCTGGATTTCCTCGGCGACCTGGTTGCGATAGTTGGTCACGTAGGAAATGCCCTCGATCACCACGTCGTAAGCCTTCCAGTCGCCCTGCGCGGTCTTGCGGAACGCATAGTCGACCGGCACGAGCTTGCCGTCGTCGAGCACGACCTGGGTGCGCACCAGGGTGCGCTTGTCGTTGAGTTCGCTCTGCTGCGGCAGCACGCGCACGCGGCCCTCGGTGTACTTGAGCAGGCCTTCGGCGTAGCGGTGCGTGATCGAGTTGTACATCGCCTTGGCGAAGCGCGCGCGCTGCGCCGGCGAGGCGGTGCGTGCGTTCTGGCCGAGTACGAGGATCGAGGCATAGTCGATGTCGAAGTGCGGCAGCACGATCTGATCGATGACCTTGATCAGGCCTTCGCGATCCTTGGCCAGTTCACCGCGCCGCGCCTCCATGGTCTTGCCGAGCTCGTCGACGAGGTTCTGCACGACCTGGTTCGGCGTCGGCGTGTCAGCAAACGCGGGAGCCGCCGTCGTCAGCGCGAGTACACAAAGCAGGGAATACAGAATACGCATAAGTCACCTTTTCAATTCGCCGACGAATGCCCGTGCATCCGCCCTTCCCGAAACTGCGCGTTGTGCGCAGTTCCCGTCCTTACATCTATGCGCCTAGGGCTTGGCCGGCTTGTCGGTGCCGGTGGCCTTGTCGCCCGCCGATTTGGCCGAGTCGCCGCCACCGACCAGATATTTGCCGATCAGTTCTTCGAGCTGCACCGAACTCTGGGTCAAGATCACCTCGTCGCCGTTCTTGAACATGTCCGGCGAGCCGCCAGGCTGCAGGGCAACATACTGGTCGCCCAATAAACCGCTGGTGAATATCGCGGCGGCCGAATCGTCCGGAATCTGGCTGTAACGTTTGTCGATCGACAGCGTGACCAGCGCATCGAGTTTGTCCGGCTCGAGCACGACCTTGTCGACCGAGCCGACGCGCACACCGGCGATCTTCACCGGCGCGCGCAGCTTGAGTTGGCCGACGTTGGTGAAACGCGCCTTGAGGCTGTAGCTCTCGCCCTGGCTGAAGTTCGCGACCGAAGTGGTCTGCGTCGCCAGATAGGCTAGCGCGGTGAAGCCGAGCAGGATGAACAGCCCGGTGCCGATCTGGAAGGATTGTCGTTGTGCCATTGCTGCGGTCCTTAAAACTTCCGCTATCCACGAAAGATAGGTAGAAAACTAAATCACTGAGAGCGCGGAGAGCGCGAGGAAAAGCAAAAGATCAGATTCGATTCTTCGATCTTCTCTGCGTTCTGCGCGCGTCGATCTTTCGATCTCACATCAAGAATGCCGTCATCACGAAATCGAGCGCGAGCGTCGCGATCGACGAGAACACCACGGTGCGCGTCGTCGCGTAGGCGACACCTTCGCTGGTTGGCGCGGTCGTATAGCCCTGGAATGTCGCGATCAAGGTGCAGATCGCACCGAACGCAACGCTCTTCCAGACGCCGTTGACCACATCTTTCCACACGTCGACGCTCGACGTCATATTCGACCAGAACGTGCCGTTGTCGAGGCCGAGCCAGCTCACTCCGACCAGGTGCGCGCCGAAAATGCCGAGCGCATTGAACACGCAGGCGAGCAGCGGCATCGCGATCAGGCCGGCAATGAAGCGTGGCGCGACGACGTAGGCGAGCGGATCGACCGCCATCATCTCCATCGCCGAGATCTGGTCGGTGGCGCGCATCAGGCCGATTTCGGCCGTGATCGACGTACCCGCGCGGCCGGCGAAAAGCAAAGCGGTGACGACCGGCCCGAGTTCGCGATACAGCGACAGCGACACCACCGTGCCGAGGGCCGCCGTGCCGCCGAAAATCGACAGCACGTAATAGAGCTGCAGGCCGAGGACCATGCCGACGAACAAGCCGCAGGTCATGATGATCGTCAGGCTCATCGCGCCGACGAACCAAATCTGCCGGACCGTTTCGCGGAAATGGCGCAAGCTGCGCGGAACCGCGGCGAGAATGCGCAGAAGGAAGAGACTGCACGCGCCGATCTGGGCGATGCCGTCGGTCAAATACGAGGGCTTGCGCACGGCGCTCACGCGCGCGCTCCGGTCAGGCCGAGCTGCGCCGCGTAGTCGGGCGCCGGATACTGGAACGGCACCGGACCATCCGCTTCGCCACTGAAGAACTGCTTGGTCCACGGCGTTTCGCCGCGTTCGAGTTCGGCGGGCTTGCCGTGCGCGGCGATCTTGCCGCCGGCGATCAGGAAGATGCTGTCGGCGACCCGGCTGATCGCGGCAAGTTCGTGCGCGACGAGGATGCTGGTGATGCCGAGCGTTTCATTCAAAGTGCGGATCAACTTGAGAATCTGGTTCAGCGCGATCGGATCGAGACCGACGAACGGCTCATCGTAGATGATCAGCATCGGATCGCGCACGATCGCACGGGCGAGCGCGACGCGGCGCATCATGCCGCCCGACAGTTCATGTGGCATCAGATCGGCCGCACCGCGCAGACCGACCGCCTGCAGCTTGGTCAGGACCAGATTGCGCAAGACGACTTCGGGCAGGCTCAAGTGCTGACGCAGCGGGAAGGCGACGTTCTCGAACACCGAGAAGTCGGTCAGCAGGGCCGAGTTCTGGAACAGGTAGCCGACCTTCTCGCGCAGCGCGAACAACTGCGCACGATCGAGACGCACGACATTCTGGCCGTCGACAAAAATCTCGCCCGCGTCGGGCGCGAGCTGACCGGTGATGTGGCGCATCAGGGTCGTCTTGCCGGTGCCGCTCGGGCCCATGACCGCGGTGATCTTGCCGCGCGGAATATCGAGATCGACCTTGTCGAAGATGGTCTTGCCGTTGAGCACGGTCGAAAGCCCGCGCACGCGGATCAACACATCGTCGGCAATGGGCGCTCGCTGTTCTTCGTTCATCTCAAGCCAGGAAACGGCGCTTGACGCGCCCAGACCCGACCACCTTACCCGAAGGCCGGCGGCAACGGAAGCTATGTGAAAAAGCGGTTAAGCGCCACCTCAGCCGATCGAATCACGCACGCGCCACAGCGTTTCGCGCCGCCTACGCGGCGAATATTTTCAGGGCCGCGTATTGCAGCAGCATGATCGTTTTGGCGTCGCGGATGCGGCCGTCGCCGGTCGCGGCAAGCGCCTCGTCGAAACTCATTTCGAGCACCTCGATGTCCTCGTCGTCGATGCCACCGCCGGCGTCGACGCGGTCGGCTGCCGCGTACTCGGCAACGAAGAAATGCAGGATCTCGGTCACCGACCCCGGCGACATATAGGCCTCGAACACTTTGCGTACGTTGCGCACGTCGTAGCCGGTTTCCTCGCGCGTCTCGCGGCGGATGGCGTCTTCGGGGCTGTCGGCGTCGAGCAGGCCGGCGCAGGTTTCGATCAGCATGCCGGTGGCGTTGCCGTTGACATAGGTCGGCAGGCGGAATTGCCGCGTCAGCAGCACGGTGCGGCGCGCGCGATCGTAAAGCAGGATGGTCGCGCCGTTGCCGCGGTCGTAAGCCTCGCGCGTGCGCTCGGCCCAGCTACCGTCGGCCTTGCGCATGCGGTAGTGGACGTTGCGCAGCACATACCAGTTGTCGGAGAGCACTTCGGTCTTGACGATTTCGATGTCGGGATTCACGCGGCAGGTCCGGGCGGGTTCGTGGGGAGCCGGATCGTATCGTGTAGAATCGTGCATAATCAAGAAAATTCGTGCAGAGAAAAATCATGCTCGGGCCGACACGCAAGGCGCATCTGCTGAAACATCTCAAGCGTCACGGGCAAATCGTGGCGAAGGATCTGAGCACGCAGCTCGACGTATCCGAAGACACCATTCGCCGCGATCTGCGCGAACTCGCGGCGAAAGGCGAGTTGCAGCGCGTGCACGGCGGCGCATTGCCGGCCGCGGCTGCCGCGACCGATTTCAGCGCGAGAGAACAGCTTGCGCCGAACGAGAAGATCGCCGTCGGCCGCGCCGCGGCCGCGATGATCCAGCCGGGCCAGATCGTCGCTCTCGACGGCGGCACGACGACACTGCAGATCGCGCGCCACCTGCCCAGGGATCTGCGCGCGACCGTGGTCACGCACAGCCCGAACATTGCGCTCGCGCTCGGGGAGCATCCGCTCGTCGAGGTCGTCATGATCGGCGGGCGCCTGTTCAAGCACTCGTTCGTCAACGTCGGCGCCGCGGCGGTCGAGGCGATACGGCACATCCGTGCCGACCTCTATTTCATGGGCGTCACCGGCATTCATGCGCGCGCCGGACTGAGCACCGGCGATCTCGAAGAGTGCCACGTCAAACGCGCACTGATCGCGAGCGCGGCGGAAACGCATGTGCTGGTGACGGCGGAAAAAGTCGACGCCGCCTCGCCCTACGTCATCGCCAAACTCAGCGAGATCGCCGGCGTCGTAGTGGCGAAAGACGTGCCGTCGCGCGCCGTGCAAGCCTACCGCCGGCTCGGCCTGTCGGTGCGGCGCGCCTGAAGCGCCGCTTCAGTCCTTGAGCAGATCGGCGAGCAGTGCGTCGTAGCGTTCGCGCTGTCCCGCTGCACGCAGTTGCCGCGCGGTGACGATGGAACGCAGGTCGGACAATGCGGTGGCGAAATCGTCGTTGACGACGATGTAGTCGAATTCAACCGAATGCGCGATATCCTCACGCGAATCGGCAAGGCGGCGGCGGATCGTCGCGTCGCTGTCCTGCGCACGCGAACGCAAGCGCCGTTCGAGTTCGGCGCGCGACGGCGGCAGGATGAAGATGCTGACCGTGTCCTTCATCTGCGCGCGCACCTGACGCGCGCCCTGCCAGTCGATTTCGAGCAGCACGTCCTTGCCCTGCGCCAGAGTGCGTTCGACCGCGGTGCGCGCCGTGCCCTTCAAGTCGCCGTGCACGACCGCATGCTCGAAGAACTCGCCGCGCTTGATCATTTCCTCGAACACGCCGCGCGAGACGAAGTGATAGTGCACGCCGTCGGCCTCGCCGGGCCGCGGCAGACGCGAGGTGTACGACACCGAAAGCAGGATGTTCGGCTCGCGCTCGAGCAGGGCGCGGGTGAGGCTGGTTTTGCCGCCTCCGGAAGGCGCGGCGATGATGTAGAGAGTTCCCGACATCGCCTTATTCTATATTCTGCACTTGCTCGCGCATCTGCTCGATCAGCACTTTGAGCTCCACCGCAGCCTGCGTGGTGCGCTGATCGACCGACTTGGAGCCGAGCGTATTCGCTTCGCGGTTGAATTCCTGCATGAGGAAATCGAGGCGGCGGCCGGCCGGGTCCGGCGCGGCGAGAATGCGCCGCGCCTCGGCGATGTGCGCGGTCAGACGATCGAGTTCCTCGTCGACGTCGATGCGCGAAAGCTGCAGCACTAGTTCCTGCTCAAGACGGCCGTTGTCCGCGCGCAGCGACTCCGCCGACTGGGTGATCTCGGCGAGCTTGGCTTCGAGCCGCGCACGCAGGCCTTTGCGAATCTCCGGCAGCCAGCCGCGCACGTCGGCGACGGTGCGCGCGATGCCGTCGAGGCGCTCACGCAGGAAACCGCCGAGGCGCTCGCCCTCGCGCGCGCGCGTCGCGACCATATCGGCGAGCGCGCGGTCGAGCAGATCGAGCGCGGCCTGGCGCAACCCGTCTTGATCGACCTCTTCGCGTTTGAGCACGCCGGGCCAGCCGAGCAGGCTGGCGAAATCGACGCTGAACTTGGGGAAGCGCTCGGCGAACACGCCCGCGGCTGCTTCGAGTTTGTCGAGCACGGCGTCGTTGAGGCGGATCTCGCTCGCCGCCGCTTCGCTCGCGCGGAAGCGCAGGTTCACGTCGACCTTGCCGCGCGTGAGCTTGGCCGCGACGCGCTCGCGCAGCACCGGCTCGATCGCGCGCAGCTCGTCCGGCAGGCGCGGATTGAGTTCGAGATAGCGATGGTTGACCGAGCGCAATTCGAAGCTCAACGCACCCCACGGCGTGTCGGCATCGGCGCTGGCAAAGGCGGTCATGCTACGGATCATGGGCGGTTTCATCGCGATTCGGGGCGCGAAGTATGCCACGCGCGCCGCCGGTTCCCGTCATTGCGCTGCACGGGCGAGGACGGTTCTCGATGCCGAAACCGTTCAGAAACCGCAGCGAATTCCTGCCCTCGCGGAAATCGCGGGCGAAAGAAATGCCTTCTCGTCTTACAATTGCGGGCCTGCTCGCAACGAACCTGTCTCGAATGTCCAATATCCAACGTCCCAGCGGCCGCGCCGCCGATCAACTGCGCACGGTCACGATCGAACGCCGCTACACGCGCCATGCCGAAGGCTCGGTGCTGATCGCGTTCGGCGACACGCGCGTCCTCTGCACCGCCAGCGTCGAAGACAAGGTGCCGCCGTTCCTGCGCGGCAAGGCCGAAGGCTGGGTCACGGCCGAGTACGGCATGCTGCCGCGCGCGACTAAGGAGCGCACTCAGCGCGAAGCGGCGCGCGGCGGCCAGGGCGGGCGCACGATGGAAATCCAGCGCCTGATCGGGCGTTCGCTGCGCGCCTGCGTCGACCGCGCCGCCCTCGGCGAGCGCACCGTGACCCTCGACTGCGACGTACTGCAGGCCGACGGCGGCACGCGCACCGCGGCGATCACCGGCGCCTATGTCGCCCTCGTCGATGCAGTGGAGACCCTGCTCAAGCGCGGCGCGCTGAAGAAAAACCCGATCGTCGGCGCAGTCGCCGCGATCTCGGTCGGTATCTATCGCGGCGCGCCCGTGCTCGATCT
The DNA here is from genome assembly GCF_005503555.1 of Rudaea sp. 3F27F6. Taxonomy (GTDB): domain Bacteria; phylum Pseudomonadota; class Gammaproteobacteria; order Xanthomonadales; family Rhodanobacteraceae; genus Rudaea. The sequence goes on along the minus strand of NZ_SCNG01000003.1, from coordinate 56,025 downwards.
CGACTATCCCGAGGACTCGGCCTGCGACACCGACCTCAACGTCGTCATGAACGACGGCGGGGGTTTCATCGAACTGCAGGGCACCGCGGAAGGTCATGCGTTCCGCCGCGACGAACTCGACGCTTTGCTCGGCCTTGCGCAGAAAGGCATCGGCGAACTGCTGCAGTTCCAGCGCGAAGCGCTGACGCGTGCATAACCCGCGACCGCACCAACCACACCCTTACGCATGAAACGCATCGTCCTCGCCAGCAGCAATCCGGGCAAGCTCGCCGAAATCCGCAAAGTGCTCGCCGACACCGGCATCGAACTCGTCGCGCAAAGCGAATTCGGCATCGCCGACGCCGACGAAACCGGCATGACCTTCGTCGAGAACGCGCTGATCAAGGCGCGGCACGCGTCGCGCCAGTCGGGCCTGCCCGCACTCGGCGACGATTCGGGCATCTGCGCCGATGCGCTCGGCGGCGCACCGGGACTTTATTCCGCGCGCTATGCGGGCGAACACGGCAACAACGCGGCGAACAACGTCAAGCTGCTCGATGCGCTGCGCGGCGTACCCGACGCGGAGCGCGGCGCGCATTTCCACTGCACCCTGGCCCTGCTGCGCAGCGCCGACGATCCCGCGCCGCTGATCGCCGAGGGCCTTTGGTATGGCCGCATCCTGCACGCGGCGCAGGGCGGCCAGGGTTTCGGCTACGACCCGGTGTTCTTCGATCCGCAGCACGGACCCGCCGGCGAACTCGACCCCGCCGTGAAGATCCGCTTCAGCCATCGCGGCCTCGCATTGGCACGCCTGCGCGAGCTGCTCGACGCCGAACGGCGATGACTCTGCCGCCGCTCTCGCTCTACATCCACATCCCGTGGTGCGTGCGCAAGTGTCCGTATTGCGATTTCAATTCGCACAACGCGCCGGACACGCTGCCGCAGCGCGAGTACGTCGAGGCGCTGCTCGCCGATCTCAACCGCGATCTGCCGCTCGCACAAGGCCGGCCGCTGCGCAGCATCTTCTTCGGCGGCGGCACGCCGAGCCTGTTCGCGCCGGACAGCATCGCGCGCATCCTCGACGGCGTGAATGCGCGGCTCGATTTCGCGCCCGGCATCGAGATCACGATGGAAACCAATCCGGGCACGGTTGAGCACGGCGACTTCGCCGCCTATCGCAGGGCCGGCGTCAATCGCCTCAGCTTCGGCGTGCAGAGTTTCGACGACGACGCGCTCAAGCGCATCGGCCGCATCCACGATGCGCGGCAGGCTGAGCGCGCGATCAAACGCGCGCAGGACGACGGCCTCGACAATCTCAATCTCGACCTGATGTACGCGCTGCCGCAGCAGACCGTGGCCGGTGCGCTCACTGACGTCGACAAGGCACTCGCGTTCGCCACGCCGCATCTGTCGCACTACCAGCTCACCCTCGAACCGAATACCGCCTTCGCCGCGAACCCGCCTTCGCTGCCCGACGAGGACAGCGCCTGGGACATGCAGGAAGCCTGTCAGGCGCACATCGCAGCGGCCGGTTTCGTCCATTACGAAGTGTCGGCCTATGCGCGGCCGGGGCGCGAGAGCGCACACAATCTGAACTACTGGCGCTTCGGCGACTATCTCGGCATCGGTGCAGGGGCGCACGGAAAGTATTCGTCCCCCGCTGTCGACGGCGCGCTCGAAGTGCACAGGCGCTGGAAGCTGCGCGCACCGCGCGGCTATCTCGAGCACGCGAAAACGGAACGCGTGATCGGCGGCGACGACGCCGTGGCCGTCGAGCAGCTGCCGTTCGAGTTCATGCTCAACGGCCTGCGCCTGACCGCAGGCATTCCGCTAGCGGAATTTCATGCAACGACCGGACTCGGCCTCGATGCGATCCGCACGGAAATCGACGAGGCCGTTCAGCGCGGCTGGCTCGCAGTCGATGATCGCAATCTGCTGCCGACCGAATCCGGGCAGCGCTTCCTCAACGACCTGATCTCCCTGTTCCTGCCGGACAAGAAGGCGCCGGCGACGGAGGCTTGAAAACCATGAACACGCTGGAATTCGTCACCATCCACTGCCCGTACTGCGGCGAAGGCTTCGAAACCCAGGTCGATCTATCCGCGGGTTCACAGAGCTATGTCGAGGACTGCGCCATTTGCTGCAAACCGATCGAGATCGCGCTGCGCGTCAGCGACGACGGCGAACTGCTCGGCGTGTCGACGCGCACGGACCGGGATTAGACTCCGGCCCCGACCTGCTACGGGAAAGGACGCATAATCCTTGCTTCGGCCCCGACCTGTCCCTACACTGCGCGCCTCGCAGGTGCCCTGCGCTGCCTTTTCGGCGCAAGGTGAAACGGGAAGCTGATGTGAATTCAGCGCTGCCCCCGCAACGGTAAGCAAGTGCGCTCCGCGCGAGCGCGTCTCGATCTCAATGCCACTGTGCCGAACGGCACGGGAAGGCGATCGAACTGATGAAGTGTCCGCGATCGATGCCGATCGCGAAAGGCGCAAGAGGCCGTCCCGGCCGCGCCGCTCACTGCATCGCTTGCAAGCCCGGAGACCGGCCTGCGCGACCGCATTGCGGTCGATCAGCTTGCGGCGTTGCGGTGGGCAACGGACGGGCGTATCGCGCGTCGTTCCTGCGTCGACACCCCTTTCCAAACCTCCCGCGCCGTGCATTTTTCAGCCGACGCTCGGAGTACACCATGTCGCAAAAATCCATTCTCTCTCTCGCCGTCGCTGCCGCGCTTGCGGGCGTGAGCTTCGCCGCCACCGCCGATACGCCGGACGCGCAACTGCAGCCGACCATCGAAGTCACCGCCTCGCGCGTCGCGCAGACGGTCGACGCGAGCCTGGCCAGCGTCTCGGTCATCACGCGCGCCGACATCGAGAGAACCGGTGCGCCGGACCTGATCGAAGTGCTGCGCCTGCAGGCCGGCGTCGATGTCGCGCGCCTCGGCGGCGCGGGCATGCAGACCAGCGTGTTCCTGCGCGGCACCAACTCCAATCATGTGCTCGTGCTGATCGACGGCGTACGCGTCGCCTCCAACAACACCGGCTCGTTCGCGTTCGAGAACCTGCCTCTCGACGCGGTCGAGCGCATCGAGATCGTGCGCGGCCCGCGTGCGAGCTACTGGGGTTCGGACGCGATCGGCGGCGTCATCCAGGTGTTCACGCGCAAGCTCGACGGCGCGCACATCGCCGCCAGCTACGGCAGCTACGGCAGCGCCGACGGCAGTGTCGGCTACGGCATGCAGACCGACACCTGGGGCGTTTCCGCGCAGGCCGGCGGCCGCCACGTCGACGGTTTCTCCTCCTCGAATCCGCTCGCCGGCCCCTACGTCTACAACCCCGACGACAACCCGATGCAGAACCACAACCAGACCGCGCAGGCCTGGTACAAGCTCGGCACGCAGACGCTGTCGGCCAGCGCGTTCCGCAACGTCGGCACGCAGAGCTTCGACAACGGCGCCTACGGCCCGGCCATTTCGCACACGCTCGACCAGTCGATCGGGATCAATCTGGAAGGCGCGATCACGGCGGACTGGCAGCACCGTCTGTCGGTCGGCACTTCGCGCGAGAACATCGACACGGCTGCGTTCGGCTCGGCCTATCGCTCCACGCGCGAGCAGTTGTCGTGGACCAACGACTACACATTCGCGCCGAACCAGCATCTGACCGCCGGCCTCGATTATGTCTACGACCACGGCCGCAATCTCGACACCTTCGGCGGCACTACGGTGTACGACAAGACGCGCAACAACACCGGCGTGTTCGCCGGCTGGCGCGCCGACGCGGGCGCGTTCGACGGCGAAGTCTCGGGCCGCTACGACCACAACAGCAATTTCGGCAGCGAGTTCTCCGGCTCGATCGCCGGCGGCTACAAGTTCGCCGACAACCTGCGCCTCACCGCGAGCTACGGCACCGCGTTCAGCGCGCCGACGCTCGGCCAGCTCTACTCACCCGGCTACGGTGGCTACTACGCCGGCAATCCACTGCTCGACCCGGAGCGCTCGCGCACCGGCGAACTCGGCCTCGAATGGAAAGCCGACGACGCCAACCGCCTCGAAGCGCGCGCCTTTACCACGCGCGTGCGCGACCTGATCGATTTCTCGGGCAACAAATCGCAAGCGATCAACATCGCCCACGCCGCCATCGACGGGCTCGAACTGACCCACGGCTGGCATTCGGGTGCCTACTCGTGGACGAACACGCTGACCTTGCAGGACCCGCGCAACGAAGACACCGACAAGCAGCTCGTGCGCCGGCCGAAGCAGAAACTCTCCAGCGTCTTCGACGCCCAGCTCAGCGACGCGCTCAGCGCCGGCGCGGAAATCGTCTACGCGGGGCGCGCGGACGACGTCGGCGGCGCCAAGCTCGGCTCCTACACCCTGCTCAACCTGCGTGCGAGCTATACGATCAATGCGCAGTGGCGCCTCGGCGCGCGCGTGGAGAACCTCGGCGACAAGAACTACCAGCTCGCCTACGGCTACAACACGCCGGGCAGGTCGGGTTACCTGACCGTGAGCTGGTCGCCGGGCAAGTAAGCGCTCGGCATTCCGCTCAAGCCGAACGGCAGGATGTGGCGCGCGAGTGCGGCGGCGCTGAACAGCAAGTGCGCCGCCGCGTAAGCACTCATAGCTTCAACGTTCCGCCACGCGCAACCCGGCATTCGTTGCCGGGACGAAGACGCAGGGAGTCCCGAGATGCGGGATTCCCCGTGCCGCTTGCGGCACAATACGCGCGTACGAATTCCGGATGCGCGTCATGACCGATCTGCTTGCCAAACTCTATCCCGATCATCTCGCCACACTGACGGCGCGCAGCGACACCGCGCTCGCGCGCGGCAGCTACGATCATCTCGTCGTCGCCGCGGGCACGCCGCGCTATCAGTTTCTCGACGACCGTCCGTATCCGTTCGCGGTCAATCCGCATTTCAAGCACTGGCTGCCGGTGACCAAGGCGCCCGGCTCGTGGCTCGTCTACACGCCGGGGCACAAGCCGAAGCTGATCTACCTGCAGCCGCACGACTACTGGCACGTCGTGCCCGAGGCTCCGGCGGGATATTGGGTCGAGCACTTCGACATCGAGATCATTCGCGAAGCCGGCGAGGCGAAGGCGCATCTGCCGGCGAATGTCGCGCGCTGCGCGATCGTCGGCGAAGACAATGCCGCGGTCGGCGACTACGTGCCGAACAATCCGCAGGAAGTGCTCGACTATCTGCACTGGCATCGCGGCTACAAGACCGATTACGAACTCGGCATGCTGCGCGTCGCCGCCAAGCTCGGCACGCGTGCGCACCTTGCGGCCGAACGCGCGTTCCGCGCCGGCGCGAGCGAGTACGACATCAACACGGCCTATCTCAACGCCGTGCACGAGACCGAGAACGAGCTGCCCTATTCCAACATCATTGCGCTGAACCAGCACGGCGCGATCCTGCACTACACCGAACTCAACCGCGCGCCGCCGGCGCACGCGAACTCGTTCCTGATCGACGCCGGCGCGAGCTTCCACGGCTACGCCTCGGATATCACGCGCACCTACGCGGCCAAGCAGGCCGGCGAATTCCAGGCCTTGATCGATGCGGTCGATACGGCGCAGAAGGGATTTGTGGAAAAAGTACAGAAAGGCACGAACTACGCCGACCTGCATCTGCACGCGCATCATGTGCTTGCCGGCGTGCTGCGCGAACACGGCTTTATCCGCATGAGCGCCGAGGCGGCGGTCGCTTCGGGCGTGTCGAATGTGTTTTTCCCACACGGCCTCGGTCATCCGATCGGCCTGCAGGTGCACGACGTCGGCGGTTTCCAGAAGGACGAGCGCGGCGGCACGATCGAGAAGCCGGCCGGCCATCCATTCCTGCGCATGACACGTATGCTCGAACCGCGCATGGTCGTGACGATCGAGCCTGGCCTGTATTTCGTCGATCTGCTCCTCGCCGAGTTGAAGACCCGGCCCGAGGCCAAGGACATCGACTGGGACAAGGTCGATCACTTCCGCCAGTACGGCGGCATCCGCATCGAGGACGACGTGGCCTGTGGCGAAACGGCACCGGAAAATCTCACCCGCGACGCGTTCGCCGCCGCAGCATAAGCCTTCCTTATCGATCACGCCGCCAGCGCTTTGCCGCAGGCGGCGCACCAGGAGCTGGCGCACAGATAGCCCGTTCGCACTGAGCGTAGCGCCGCAGGCGCGAAGTCGAAGTGCCGAAAGCCAAAGTACCGCAAACCACGAAATCCCCGGTGTTTCGACTTCGCGAAGCAAAGCCTCGCTGCGCTCAACGCAAACGGCTGCTTATTTACCGATGAGTTCTTAGCGCTGCGTGCGCTGCGCGCCCGATTCCGCCGCGCGCGCTCCCGCCGCCGTCGCCGCGTACACAAAGAATCCTGCGCTTGTTTACTTTGCTTTACCCAGTTCCGGTAAACGTCGGCGTATCGTCGGCGTTGAATCCGCTGTGGCCACTACCAAACCATCCCCCACAACGGAGCAAATCATGTCACGCATCAGCAAACTCACCCTCGCCGTCGCGATTGCCGCTTTCAGCACGGTCCCGTTCGCCGCGTTCGCGCAGTCGAACCCGGCGCCCGCGGCGACCGCGACCACGCACCCGTCGCTGTTCGATCATATGTTGAAGAAGATGGACAGCAACGGCGACGGCAAGATCTCGTCGGCGGAATTCCAGGCCGCCGCGGCCGCTCGCTTCGACGCGATCGACACGCAGGGCAGCGGCAAGATCACCGCTGAACAGATCGCGAATTCGCAGGCCGTCAAGCAGCGCGACGAGAAGTTCGCCGAGCACGAAGTCAAGAGAATCGGCAGCAACGGCGCGATCACGCGCGACCAGTATCTCGCCGCGGCGCAGGCGCGTTTCGCCAAGCTCGACAAGAACGGCGACGGTTTCATCACCTCCGACGAAATGCCCGCCGGACGCTGGGCCCAACGCAAGCCGGGCGGTAACAACTCTCAGTGATTCTCGAGGATAGGCGCTCTCCCCCTTGCCTCAGGGCCGCGGAAGCGGCCCTTCTTTTTGCCCGATTTCGCACCGTTTAGAGTCGGCTTCGTCGCTCCGGCCCGGCTTTCGTCGCAAGTGCATTGCGCCGTGCGCGGCGCCCGCTATCCTGCGCTGCAATCCCATCGCGCAGGTTCCGCCATGCTGGCTTCGGCATTATTCATCTTCCGCACCGCGATCGCCTGGGGTGCGGCGATTCTCTTCATCAACATCGCCATCGAGGCGGTCGGCATCGGTCATCGCGGCCTGCTGAACTTCATCCTGATCAGCGGCTCGTTCCTGCTGTTCGGCGCGAAGATCGCACACGCGTTCCTGCATGTGCGCCGCGTCCAGCTGATCACCGGCAAGGTCGATGCGGATTCGCTGTCGAACCGACAGCGCCGGCATATGGAGATTCCGTTCGACCCGGCCGAGGCATTCGAGCTGGTCGACGCGGCGATCCGCGAATTGCCCGGCTCGACCGTCGTCCAAAGCGCACGCGACAGCCTGCACATTCGCGCGAACGTGACCCACTCCGACTATGCGGCGAAAACGGCGAAAAAATATAACTACCTCGGAGCGACGGGCAATCGCATCCTCGCGACGATCACACCGGGCGAGGGCACATGCAGCGTCACCTTGATCTGCGAGCCCGAAGGCGGCGCGTGGAGCGAGTGGTTCCATTTCGACGACGGCGGCAATCTGGAGAACGCCGAGGCAATCAAGAGGGCGATCGTGCGCCGCGTCGCCGAACGCCGACGCAGCGAGAAGGCCAGCGCCGCGCAGACCGGCAGCGAGAAGGAACTCGCCGTGGCCAAGCTCAACCTGCTGCACGCGCAGATCGAACCGCACTTCCTCTACAACACACTCGCCAGCGCACAGATTCTGACGCGCAGCGACCCGGCGCGCGCCGACGAAATGCTCGGCAATCTGATTTCCTACCTGCGTCATTCGCTGCCGCGCACGGAAGACGTGCCGTCGACGCTCGGCGCCGAACTCGAACGCGCGCGCGCCTATCTCGACATTCTGAAAATCCGCATGGGTGCGCGCCTGCACACGCAGATCGAAGTGCCCGAAGCGCTCAAAAACATACCGTTCCCGACGATGATGCTGCAGACCCTAGTCGAGAACGCGATCAAGCACGGCCTCGAACCGAAGTACGGCGGCGGCACGATCTGGATACTCGCGCGCGAAAGCGGCGGCGGCCTGACCGTGACGGTCGCCGACGACGGCCAGGGCTTCAACGCGCAATCGAGCGGCACCGGCATCGGCCTGAAGAATCTGCGCGAACGCCTCAGTCTCGCCTACGGCGCAGCGGCTTCGTTCGTCATCGCAGCGAATTTCCCCAACGGCGTCGCCGCGACGATCACCGTGCCGGCCACGACGACAGGAGCGACCCATGCCTAAGTGCATCGTTGCCGAAGACGAAGAACTGCTGCGCAACTCGCTCGTCGGTCTGCTGCGCGAAGCGTGGCCGCAGCTCGACATCGTCGCCGAATGCGAGGACGGCGGCAGCGCGCTCGACGCGATCGCGACCTACCAGCCCGAGATCGCCTTCCTCGATATCCGCATGCCGGGCCTGACCGGGCTCGAAGTCGCGGCGGCGGCGGCGGATGCGAGCCCGACCACGCAGATCGTTTTCGTCACCGCCTACAACCAGTATGCGATCGACGCATTCGACAAAGGCGCGGTCGACTATCTGCTCAAGCCGATCGCGCGCGACCGCCTCGCCGCGACGATCAAGCGCCTGCAGGCACGCAGCGCGCGCGACGCCGGCGCGCTCGCCGCGATCATCCAGCAGCTCGGCATTGTGCCGCAGATCGCCGACAAGCCGCCGCTCGCCTGGATCACTGCGAGCGCGGGCAAGGAAACCAAGCTGATCCTGGTCGACGACGTCGCCTATTTCCAGGCCGACAACAAGTACACCGTGGTCATGACCCGCGAAGGCGAAGCGCTGCTGCGCACGCCGATCCGCGAACTGCTCGGCCTGCTCGATCCGAGCGCGTTCAAGCAGATCCACCGCTCGACGATCGTCAATCTGAAAGCGATCGCATCGGTGGTGCGCGACGAGACCGGCCGCGGCACGGTGAAACTGAAGACGCGCCCCGAGACACTGACCGTCAGCCAGCCGTTCATGACCTTGTTCCGTTCCATGTGACGCCCGTATCCAGCGAGAACCGACCATGCGCACCAACCTCGTTTCCGCCCTGCTGCCACTGATCCTTGCCGGCTGCAATTATTCGCCGAGCACCTCGATCAACACGACGATGATCAGCACGACGACGATCAACGGCGTCGACGTGCTCGATTCGGCAATCCGCGAATCGGCATCGGGCAACATCGAGTTCACCTGCAATGACAGCGCGAGCGGACGTTGCTACTACGCCGTGTTCACCAGCGACTGCCGTGACGACGCGAAAACCTCCGGGGTAAACACCTGCACGACGCAGCGCATCGCCGATTTCGCCGTGGCCAAGGGCGAGTCCAAGTCGCTGAGCAATCTGCCGTCCGGCTACCGCCACTGCGTCGCGCGTTCGACGCCGGTGCCGCCGTACTGCACAAGCGCGCCGCAGGGCTGATGCCGAACGACCGCGCTTGGCGTCCGTTCATGGCCCGGCCGGCCGGCAAAGTGCGCTGCGGCGGCGTGGAGCTTTTGCTCCAATCAATCGGGTAGAATCGCATTCCCCCTCCGCTACGCTTGCGTACGGAACCCACAGCAGGGAATACGCGATCGATGAAAATTCTTGTCGGTTACAAGCGCGTCGTCGATTACAACGTGCGCATTCAGGTCAAACCCGACGGCTCGGGCGTGGAAACCTCCGGCGTCAAGCTCTCGGCCAATCCGTTCGACGACATCGCGCTCGAAGAAGCGCTGCGCCTGCGTGAGAAAGGCATCGCGAGCGAAGTCGTTGTCGCCACGATCGCGCCGGCCGACGCACAGGCGCACCTGCGCAACGGCCTGGCGATGGGCGCAAACCGCGCGATCCACCTCGTCACCAACGATGCGATCCAGCCGCTGACCGCGGCGCGCGCTTTCCTCAAGCTGATCGAGAAAGAACAGCCGCAGATCGTCATCCTCGGCAAGCAGGCCATCGACGACGACTGCAACCAGACCGGGCAGATGCTCGCCGCGCTGTGGAACCGGCCGCAGGCGACATTCGCCTCCAAGGTCGAAGTCAACGGCGGCGCGGCGAAAGTGACGCGCGAAGTCGACGCCGGGCTGGAAACGATCGAAGTCGATCTGCCGGCCGTGATCACGACCGACCTGCGCTTGAACGAACCGCGCTTCATCAAGCTGCCCGACATCATGAAAGCCAAGTCGAAGCCGCTCGAAACCCTGCAGCTCGCCGACCTCGGCATCGCCTCGGGCGATACGCTGAAGACGATGAACTACGCGGCGCCGGCGAAGCGCAGCAAAGGTGTGATGGTGAAGGACGCCGCGGAACTCGTCGCCGCTTTGAAGACGAAAGGCCTGCTCTAGTTCTTCCTTCTCCCGCCGGGACGAAGGTGCCCGCAGGGCGGATGAGGGAAGAGCCCATCCGCAACCGCAGGCTCCACTGAAAGCGCAAGGCCTTTCCCTCATCCGGCGCTGCCGCGCCACCTTCTCCCGACCGGAGAAGGGAAGCAAAGGAAACTCCGATGTCCAAAATTCTGATCATCGCCGAGCATCTCAACGGCAAACTCAATTCCAGCACGGCACGCTGCGTGAGCTGCGCGCAGGCAATCAAGGCCGACGCGATCGACGTGCTCGTGCTCGCCGACGCGCCCGACGCGATCGCCGCCGAAGCGGCGAAAATCGCCGGCGTGACCAAGGTGCTGACCGTCGCCAATGCGGCGAACCAGCACGCGCTCGCCGCGGTGTATGCGCCGCAGATCGTCGCCGCGGCGGCGGGCTACAGCCACGTGCTCGCGCCGTCGACGACGTTCGGCAAGGACCTCGCTCCGCGCGTCGCCGCCCTGCTCGGCGTCGCCCAGGTCAGCGACGTCATCAGCGTGATCGACGCGCACACCTTCACGCGTCCGATCTACGCCGGCAACGCGATCATCACGGTGCAGGCACCGGCCGATCAGGTACTCGTCGCCACCGTGCGCACGGCTTCGTGGGCCGCGGCGGCGGACGGCGGCAGCGCGCCGGTCGAAGCGCTCAGCCTCAGCGCCGAGCTGCCGACGCATACGCGCTTCGTCGAGCTTGCCCAGGGTTCGAGCGAACGCCCCGACCTGCAGAGCGCCGGCCGCGTCGTCTCGGGCGGCCGCGGCGTCGGTTCGGCGGAGAATTTCGCGATCATCTTCAAGCTCGCCGACAAGCTCGGCGCGGCGGTCGGCGCCTCGCGCGCCGCGGTCGACGCGGGCTACGTGCCGAGCGATCTTCAGGTCGGCCAGACCGGCAAGATCATCGCACCGGAACTGTATATGGCGATCGGCATCTCGGGCGCGATCCAGCATCTGACCGGGATCAAGGACGCCGGCACGATCGTCGCGATCAACAAGGACGGCGAAGCGCCGATCTTCGAAGTCGCCGACATCGGCCTCGTCGGCGATCTGTTCAAGATCATTCCGGAACTCGAAGCGGCGCTGGGATAAGGCCGAAGCGGCCGCCGCCGGGCGCGATCACTGCGCCCGCGGCAGTCGCCGCAAACACCGAAAGTCCCGGTTCGACGCGTCGAACCGCTCATCGAATCGCCTCCGCGTCGCTTTGCTCCGAGGTTTCCTCGCCGTCACACAGAGCCTCGCAGCGCTGATTTATAATCGGCCCTCGCCGGATATCGCCTAAAAGGGAACGCCGCTTGAATACCGCACGCCCCATCTGGGAACCCAGCAAGGAACGCATCGAGCGCGCGAACCTGTCCCGCTTCATCCGCTTCGTGCAGACCGAGCACAAGGCACCGGTCGAAGATCATTACACCCTCTACGAATACTCGATCCGCCAGCCGGAGAATTTCTGGCGCGCGGTCTGGGAATTCTGCGGCATCCGCGCCGCGGGCGATTTCGACCACGTGCTCGTCGACGGCGACAAGATGCCCGGAGCACGCTGGTTCCCCGGCGTGCGCCTCAACTTCGCCCAGAACCTGCTGCGCTACAAGGACGACCGCGTCGCCCTGATCGCGCGCAACGAATGGGGCCACGCGCGTGAATTCACCTACGCGCAGCTGCACGAGGAAGTCGGCAAGCTCGCGCACGCGCTGCGTGAGGCCGGCGTCGGCGCGGGCGACCGCGTCGCCGGCTTTATGCCGAATATCCCGGAAACGGTGATCGCGATGCTCGCGGCGACCTCGCTCGGCGCGACCTGGTCTTCGTGCTCGCCCGATTTCGGCATCAACGGTGTCGTCGACCGTTTCGGCCAGATCGCGCCGAAGGTGCTGTTCACTGCGGACGCATATCCGTACGGCGGCAAGAGTTTCGACTGCCTCGCCAAGATCCGCGAAGTGCTCGAGAAAATTCCGTCGGTCGAGAAACTCGTCGTCGTGCCCTACTCGGGCGCGGAGGTGAAGCTCGACGGCATCGCCCACGCCGTCGCGTGGCCGGACTTCGTCGGCAGCGAGACGCGCGAACTCGAATTCACCCCGACCGCATTCGATCATCCGCTCTACGTGATGTATTCCTCCGGCACCACGGGCGTGCCGAAGTGCATCGTGCACGGCGCCGGCGGCACCTTGATCCAGCATCTGAAGGAACTCGTGCTGCACACGGACCTGAAGCGCGAGGACAAGATTTTCTACTACACCACCTGCGGCTGGATGATGTGGAACTGGCTCGTCTCCAGTCTCGCGGTCGGCGCGACCCTGGTACTGTACGACGGTTCGCCTTCGCATCCCGACGCGCGCGTGTTGTGGGACCTGGTCGACGAAGTCGGCATCAGCGTATTCGGCACGAGCGCCAAATGGATCGCGGCGAGCGAGAAGGCCGGGGTGAAACCGCGCGAATCGCATAAGCTGACCACGCTGAAGACGATCCTCTCGACCGGCTCGCCGCTTGCCGACGAGAGCTTCGACTACGTCTACCGCGACGTGAAGGAACGCGTGCTGCTCGCCTCGATTTCCGGCGGCACCGACATCATTTCGTGCTTCGCCCTCGGCAGCCCGCTGCTGCCGGTGCACCGCGGCGAGCTGCAGTGCCGCGGCCTCGGGCTCAAGGTCGAGATTCTCGACGACGACGGCAAGCCGCAGCGCGGCGAGAAGGGCGAGCTCGCCTGCACCGCGCCGTTCCCGTGCATGCCGGTCGGTTTTTGGAACGATCCCGACGGCTCCAAGTATAAAAGTGCGTATTTTTCCAAAGTGGAAAACGTCTGGTGCCACGGCGACCACGCGCTGCTGACCGAACACGACGGCATCGTCATCTACGGCCGTTCCGACGCGGTGCTCAATCCGGGCGGTGTGCGCATCGGCACGGCGGAAATCTACCGCCAGGTCGAGCAACTGCCCGAAGTGCTCGAATCGATCGCGGTCGGCCAGGAATGGGACAACGACGTGCGCGTGATCCTGTTCGTGCGCCTACGCGAAGGCCATACGCTCGACGACGCCCTGCGCGAACGCATCAAGAAGCAGATTCGCGCCAATACGACGCCGCGCCACGTGCCGGCGAAGATTCTTCAAGTCGCCGACATCCCGCGCACGATCTCGGGCAAGATCACCGAAATCGCGGTGCGCGAGGCGATCCACGGGCGGCCGGTGAAGAACACTGACGCCCTGGCCAATCCGCAGGCGTTGCACCTCTTCGAGGCGTTGCGAGCGGAACTCGCGACTTGAGCTTGACCGATGACGGCCGCCCAGCAACGCGACGACATTCCGCTCTGCGTCGATCTTGACGGCACGCTGATCCGTTCGGACCTGCTAATCGAGTCCGCACTCGGACTGATACGCCGCAATCCGCTCAACATTCTGCGCTGCGGCGCGTGGCTGCTGCGCGGCAAGGCGGCGATGAAGCGCGAGATCGCCGCGCGCAGCGAGGTCGATGTCTCGCTGCTGCCGTACGACGACCGCGTCGTCGACCGGTTGCGCGACTCGTCGCGGCATCGCGTGCTCTGCACCGCATCCGACCGCAAGTACGCCGATGCCGTCGCCGCCCATCTCGGCGTGTTCGACGAGGTGATCGCGAGCGACGGCGAACGCAATCTGGCCGGATCGAACAAGGCCCAGGCTCTCGTCGAACTTTACGGCGAACGCGGCTTCGACTATGCCGGCAATGCCGCGCCCGACCTGAAAGTCTGGCAGTACGCGCGCAGCGCGATCGTGGTCAACGCAAGCGACGGCCTCGCCCGGCGCGCGGCCGCGGTGACCTCGGTCGAACAGGTGCTGCCGCACAACGGCGGCGGCCTGCGCACCTGGATCAAGGCGCTGCGCCTGCATCAGTGGCTGAAGAACCTGCTCGTATTCCTGCCCCTGCTCGCCTCGCACAAGCTGTTCCAGGTCGAAGCCGTCGTGCTGTCGCTGCTGGCCTTCGTCAGCTTCGGCCTGTGCGCTTCGGGCGTCTACGTGCTCAACGATCTGCTCGATCTCGAGTCGGACCGCAATCATCCGCGCAAGCGGCTGCGTCCGTTCGCGGCCGGCACGCTGGCGCTCGCCTCCGGTCTCGTCGCCGCGCCGGCGCTGACCGTTGCCGCTTTCGCGCTAGCGATCGCGGTCGGGGCGAAGTTCGCGATCGTGCTGTTCGGCTACTGGTTGCTGACCCTGGCCTATTCATTCCGACTCAAGCGCATCGCGATGCTCGACACCGTCGTGCTCGCCGCGCTCTATACCGTGCGCATCATCGCCGGCACCGTCGCGATCCATTCGGCGCCGTCGTTCTGGCTGCTCGCGTTCTCGATGTTCCTGTTCCTCAGTCTGGCCCTGGTCAAACGCTATACCGAACTGCGCAGCCTGCTCCAGCAAGGCCGCAGCCGCACCGACGGGCGCGGCTACGAAACCGACGATCTGAGCCTGATCCAGTCGCTCGGCGGCGCCAGCGGCTATCTCGCCGTGCTCGTGCTCGCGCTATACATCAACAGTTCGGCGAGCGAAGTGCTGTACCGGCACCAGCAGGTGCTGTGGCTGCTCTGCCCGCTGCTGCTCTACTGGGTCAGCCGCGTCTGGCTCAAGGCGCATCGTGGTCTGATGGACGACGATCCGGTGGTGTTCGCGTTGACCGACTATGTCAGCCGAGTCGTTCTGGCGCTGTGCGCCATCGTGATCGTCGTGGCCATCTGACATGCCCGCGGTCGGGACATCGTGGGGCCGCTATCCGCGCGCTAAGCAGACGGTCGCGCCGCTGCATTGGCGCGACGAAGGACTGCCCGACGCCGAAGGCAGCGTGCTCGCTTACGGCAACGGCCGTAGCTACGGCGACGTTTGCCTCAACGACGGCAACACCTTGCTGCATACGCGCGGACTCGACCGCTACATCGCCTTCGACCCGGCCAGCGGCATCCTGCGCTGCGAGGCCGGCGTGCTGTTCGCGGACATCCTCGATTTCGCCGTACCGCAGGGCTGGTTTCTGCCGGTCACGCCGGGTACGCGCTACATCACCGTCGGCGGCGCGATCGCCAACGACGTGCACGGCAAGAATCACCATGTCGCCGGCACGTTCGGCGAGCATCTGCTCCGATTCGAGCTGCTGCGTTCGGACGGCCGACGCCTGGAATGCAGTGCGGACGAGAACGCGGACCTCTACGCTGCGACAATCGGCGGCCTCGGCCTGACCGGCGTGATCGTCTGGGCGGAATTCCGCCTGCAGCGCATCGCCAGTCCGTGGATGGCGCAGGAGACGCGGCGCTTCGGCAACCTCGCCGAATTCTTCTCGCTGTCAGCGCAGTCCGAGCGCGACTACGCCTACACCGTCGCCTGGATCGATTGCACGGCCCGCGGCGACCGCTTCGGTCGCGGCATTTTCTACAGCGCCAACCATGCGCCGGCGAATGCCGCCATCGCTGCGCCGCGCCAGCGCCGGCTCAGCGTACCGTTCACGCCGCCGATTTCGCTGATCAACGGCTTGAGCCTGTCCGCCTTCAACGAGCTGTATTTCCGCCGTGCTCACGAAGGCCATGAGATCGTGCACTACGAGCCGTACTTCTATCCGCTCGATGCGATCGGCGAATGGAACCGCATCTACGGTCCGCGCGGATTCCTGCAATACCAGTGCGTCGTGCCGCCGGCCGCCGCGGAGACCGCCACCGCCGAGCTGCTGCGCACGATCGCGGCCAGCGGCAGCGGCTCGTTCCTGGCCGTACTCAAGGTGTTCGCCGACCGGCCGGCGGCGGGTATACTCTCGTTCCCGCGCGCGGGGACGACGCTCGCGCTCGATTTTCCGAACCGCGGTGCCGCGACGTTTGCCCTGCTCGACCGCCTCGACGAGATCACCGCCGCCGCAGGCGGCGCGGTCTATCCAGCCAAGGACGCGCGCATGAACGGCGCACGCTTTCGGCAATATTTTCCGCGCTGGCAGGAAATGCGCGGCGCTATCGACCCGAAATTTTCTTCCGGCTTCTGGCGCCGCGTGATGGAATGAGCTTATGCGTAAAGTCTTGATCATCGGAGCGACCTCGGCCATCGCCGAAGCCACGGCGCGCATCTTCGCCACGCGCGGCGACGCCCTGTTCCTCGTCGCGCGCAATGCCGACCGCCTGCAGGCGATCGCCACCGATCTCGGCGTGCGCGGCGCGGTGCGCGCAGCGCACGCGACCCTCGATGTCGCCGACTTCGCCGCGCACCAGGCGGTGATCGACCAGGCCGAGCGTGAACTCGGCGGCCTCGACACCGTGCTGATCGCGCACGGCACGCTGTCAGACCAAGCCGAATGCGAGAAATCCGTCGACGCCTTGCGCCGCGAGTTCAACGTCAACGCTCTGTCGACAATGGCCTTGCTCACGACGCTCGCGAATCTGTTCGAGGCACGCAAAAACGGCACGCTCGCGGTGATTTCTTCGGTCGCCGGCGACCGCGGCCGGCAGAGCAACTACGCCTACGGTTCGGCCAAGGCCGCGGTCAGCGCGTTTCTTTCCGGCCTGCGCCAGCGCCTGGCGAAGTCCAACGTCGACGTGCTCACGATCAAGCCCGGTTTCGTCGACACGCCGATGACCGCGGCGATCGCCAACAAAGGCGCGCTATGGGCCAAGCCCGACCAGATCGCCGCCGGCATCGTGCACGCGATCGACAAGCGCCGAAGTGTCGTCTATCTGCCGTGGTTCTGGAGCCTGATCATGCTGATCATCAAGCACATTCCCGAACCGATTTTCAAAAAGCTCAAACTGTGACGGACCGCATCGCGTGATCGCCAAGGATTCGAAAATCGTACTCACCGGCGCGGCAGGCCTCGTCGGCCAAAACCTGATCGTCGAACTCAAGGCGCAGGGTTATACGAACCTCGTCGCCATCGACAAGCACGAGTACAACCTCGGCATCCTGCGCCGGCTGCATCCGGACGTGCAGGCGATCCTCGCCGACGTCGCCGAGCGCGGTGAATGGGAAGCGAGCTTCGCCGGCGCCGCCTGTGCCGTGCAGCTGCATGCGCAGATCACCGGCAAGGACTCGCAGATCTTCGTGCGCAACAACATCGACGCGACGCGCATCGTGCTCGATGCGGTGAAACGCCACGACGTGCCCTACCTCGTACATATCTCCTCGTCCGTGGTCAATTCGGTCGCCGACGACGACTACACGAATACGAAGAAAGTCCAGGAGAAACTGGTCGTCAAGTCCGGCATCAAGCACTGCGTACTGCGGCCGACTTTGATGTTCGGCTGGTTCGATCCGAAGCACCTCGGCTGGCTGTCGCGCTTCATGGCGAAGACGCCGGTTTTTCCGATCCCCGGCGACGGCAAGTACATGCGCCAGCCGCTGTACGAGCGCGACTTCTGCCGCTGCATCGCCAAGTGCATCGAGACCCAGCCCGACGGCGCGGCCTACGACGTCTGCGGCGACACGCGCATCGACTATGTCGACATCATCCGCACGATCAAGCGCGCCAAGGGCCTGCACACCTGGATCGTGCATATCCCCTATTCACTGTTCTACACCCTCCTCAAGGTATACGCGCTGTTCAGCGGCAAACCGCCGTTCACCGCCGACCAGCTCAAAGCGCTCAGCGCCGGCGACGAATTCCACGGCGTCGACACGCGCGCGACTTTCGGCGTGACGCAGACGCCGTTCGAGGATGCCGTGCGCGAAAGTTACTGCGATCCGCGCTATAGCAGCATCGTGCTGAAGAGATGATGTCCACATCGGCCACTGCGAAGAGATTCATCGATCTCGCTACTTCTCGCTGTGCCACGATCGTCTTGCTGCTTGCGATTGCCATCGCGTCATCCTGCGCACACTGGTATGCATTGGCGGGAAATTACGGGCATCCCGACGAGGAGATTGCGCGCGCCGTCGTCGGCAAGGTGCTGGCCACCAAATCCAAGGATACGAATTGGGCGCGCACCGACGTCGTCGGCTTTCGCTACGATCAGTTCAATTTTTCATCCTACTACCTGGTCGCCGCCAAAATAGAAAAGCTCCTAGGTCATCGTGCCGAGGACATCAACAACAGTTCGGTGCTGATCAAAAATCTGCGCCAGCAAAACGTCATTTTCGGCGGGATCGTCGTTTTGCTTGCCGGACTGCTCGCCTGGCGACTCTCGAACCGTTTCGGCGCCGTCATCGGAGCCACGTTGACAGCGTGCAACGTGACGCTTTTCCAGGACGATCTGTATGCCCGTCCGGAAACATTCGTTTCCGTTCTAACCCTGGCTTTCGTACTGGTGCAGATCAGCTCCAATCTGAGAATCTGGATGATTCTGGCCTTGAGCGGGTTCATCCTCGGCCTGCTGGTCGCAGCGAAGATCACCTTCCTGCTGTTTTTACCTTTTCCGCTGCTGGCGATCGCCGCGCGCCTGCATTCCCGGCACTATGCCTACGCGCTGCCGCACCCATGGGCGATTGCTTCGGCATGCGCCCTCTATTTTGTCGGTATCGTTTTCGGTTTTGGTTACGGCGCACCTTATGCTTTGCATGCTCCGTGGGAATATCTGAATGGCCTCGGATTTTTATTCAAACAGTACAACGGCACCGGTTGGTGGCCGTATACGCTGGGCGACGCCGGCTTGCTCGCCCGACTCGCCAACGGCGTTGCTTATCTGGCCTATACGCAAGGCTGGCCGGCGCTGATCTTGTTCGTCGTCGGCGCTTTCAGCTTGCTCCGCGAGAGAAATCATGTCGTTCTGTTTGCTGTCGCCGGCCCGCTGCTGACTCTTTTGTACTTCATGCAGACCCGAACATTCTTCGAACGCAATTTCAGCCATGCGCTTCCGATTATGTTCGCCATGTCCGCACTCGGATTTGTATTTCTTGGTCGCTGTATTCGCGCTGCCCTCAATGCGCGCAGCGACGGCGCCGGCGGCTGGCTGGCTGCTGCGGCAGGTGTCGTTCTGGTTCTCGTCGCGCTGCCCGCATACTCGGTCAGCGCCACCCTCTACAAAACTTTGTTTGATGGAGATCGGGACAAACGAGTCGAAGCGATGACCAAGGACATCGGCAGCCGGCACTCTTTGCCGGTGCTATTCGCGTGGGCGGATACGGCAAAAATTTCTTCGCTGCGTGGTTCCTTCTGCGGAGCGGTCATTCACAAGATCTTCGATTTCGGCGATCTTCCGTCCAAACGAACGCTTCTGGAACTCCAGGCCAAGGGATATCGGGTAGAGGAACGGTTTCCCAGCCCATTCGACGGGTCGCCCGGATCGACTTTGCAATCAATTCACGGCCCAGGTTTTCTGTTCGTGAGCTCGCCTCCCGATACGCCGGAAAAGTCTTGTACGGCAAACCTAGAGCTACTGCAGAAGACCGACTATCACGCCATCTCCACATCAGCACAAATGTCGCCGGCATGGACTCTGAATGGATATCCGTCAGAGCTTTCATCGTCCGACTGGCCCTATCCTCTGTACGCTTCGTGGAGCGGATCCGACGGCAAAACGGGCCAGCTTGTCATAGGCCCGTTTGAGGCATGTGGTGACGTAGTCGTCCCCTACGTCGTGGGTCCGGTGCGTAGCGGCACACTGTCGATCGAACGCGATATCGGCGGGGTCCGCGAGGTCGTCACCGAGGGGCTGCCTCCTCCGGTCATCGATTGGACCGCAATACGCATCCACGCGGCGCCTGCGTGCGCGCGATACACGATCCGCGCCGAAGACGATGGCTCTGGCTGGGGGCAATGGATCGGCGTAGGAATGCCTGTAGAATTGCATCAGCCCAATCGGGGCCTACTCAAAAAATAGCGGCCCATGATTGCTCGTTCGATGCAGGCACGTCTGCCCGGGCGCCTGATCAAGCCAGCAAATGCTCAATCCGTCGCTGTGCGCGATCCAGAACGGTAATCGAAAAATGAAAAAAACTACGACGGCCGTCATCGGCGCTGGCCCAATGGGCCTGATCTGTGCGCTCGAATTGCTCAAGGCCGGCCATGAGGTCGACATCTACGAGCGCGACGACCGAATTGGTGGCATGTCCGCGCATTTCAATTTCGACGGCCTCGCGATCGAGCGCTACTACCACTTCATCTGCAAGACCGACTATCCGCTATTCGACCTGCTCGGCGAACTGGGGCTGTCCGATCGTCTCCATTGGACCGATACCAAGATGGGTTTCTACTGGAATGGCCGCCTGTACAAATGGGGCACGCCGCAAGCGCTGTTGCGCTTCGATGGTCTGGGCTTGATCGAGAAATTCCGCTACGCGCTACAGGTGATGAAGACTAAGAGCGTCAGCGACTGGACTGCGCTCGACAAGATCGGCGCATTGCCGTGGCTGAAGTCCTGGCTGGGCGAGCGCGCGTACAAAGTGCTCTGGGAGCGGCTGTTCTATCTCAAGTTCTACGAGCTGAGCGATCAGCTTTCGGCAGCGTGGTTAGGCACGCGAATCAAGCGCGTTGCGCTATCGCGACGCAATCTGTTCAATGAATCGCTCGGCTATCTCGAAGGCGGTTCGTCCACCTTGCTCGAAGCGATGCGCGCTCGCATCGAGTCGCTCGGAGGCCGTATTCATCTGCGCTCGGGTATTGAGAAAGTCACGACCGATGGCTCGGGCAAAGTTCGCGGCATCGTCGTTGCCGGGGCGGAGAGCGCGGTCGACAATGTCGTCAGCACGGCACCGATCCAGTACGTGCCTGCTCTTGTGCCCGACCTGCCCGAAGAATTCGCTGCACGAATCCGCGCGATCAAGAACATCCCGGTCGCCTGCGTCATCCTCAAGCTGAAGCAGCCGTTGAGCGAGAACTTCTGGATGAACATCTGCGACGAGAGTATCGAGATTCCCGGCGTGATCGAATACTCCAACCTCAATCCGGGAGCGGGGACGACGATCGTCTACGCGCCGTTCTACATGCCGAAGACGCATCCCAAGTACGCGCGCGACAACCAGTCTTTCATCGACGAAACGCTTGGCTACCTGCCGAAACTCAATCCTGCGTTCAAGCCGGACTGGGTGCTCGCGAGCCACTGCCATCGCTACGACTTCGCCCAGACGATCTGCCCGCCGGGATTCTCGGCGATGCTGCCGCCGATGCGCACGCCGATCAACGGACTCTATATGGCCGATACGTCCTACTACTATCCGGAGGACCGATCGATCAGCGAAAGCGTTAAAGTGGGACTGGAACTGGCACGATTGGTGGCATCGTAGAACTCCAATGGATCGCATCGAAGTCAACGAGGTGGAAATTCCGAGAGCACGTACGCCGCGGGAATTCCTGCGCTTTCTGTTTACCGGAGGCGCAGCGGCGGCAATCAATTTCTGCTCGCGCATCGTGTTGAACCAGTGGTTGACGTTCGCGCTCTCCGTCGTGCTGGCATATTTGATCGGGTTCGCTGTGGCCTTTGTGCTCTTTCGCCGCTATGTCTTCCCCAAATCGAATCAGCCGGTGCGCAAGCAGATACTCTGGTTCCTCACCGTGAATCTCGCTGCACTGGCACAAACCGTATTGATCAGCCTCTTGCTTGCCAACTACGTTCTGCCCGCCATGAGTATTTCGTGGCATTCGCACGAAATTGCCCATGCGGTAGGCATCGCAGTACCCGTGTTCACCAGCTTTCTCGGGCACAAGTATCTTTCCTTTTCTTCTGCAACGGCAGCGGACGGCAAACGATAGAAATCCTGATATCGAGAGCAATTCGACGTTTCAAGACATCGGGCGCCTAAATCTGCGCTCGAGCAGCACCCACACGCCGACTAGCTATCGGCCGCGCAAATGGCTATCGTTTTTGTGCAAATCAGGAAGTGACGGCGGTCAACGACGACGTCTTGGATAGTGCAACCAGGGATTCTGCATGATTATCGGCTCCGGTCTCCTCGCAAGAGCATTCATTCCAGTTCGGGCCTCGCTGAAGGATGTGTGCGTATATGCAGCCGGAGTCTCGAATTCATCCTGCTCGTATGAGTCCGAATACCAACGCGATTCCTCGCGGCTGCAAGCTACCCTAGCGGATACGCCGGACAGCAAACTGTTCGTTTATTTCAGTACCTGCAGCATTGTCGATCCAGGATCTGTCGACAACCGCTATACGCGGCACAAATTCGAGCTCGAAGCATTGGTGCGCCGGCGCCGCAGGTTCCTTATCGCCCGGCTACCCCAAGTAGCAGGCAGTACACCGAATCCGCACACGATACTGAACTATCTGTACGCGAGGATCGTGCGTTCCGAACGATTCGATCTATGGCGGTTCGCTCGACGCAATATCATTGATGTTGAAGACGTCGCCAAGATCACCGTCGACCTTATCGAGCAGGGGAGCGGCGACCACGACTTCGTCAACATCGCCAACAGCCGCGACTATTCGATGGAGGAGATCGTCGCCGCCCTGGAAGCAACGACGCAGCACGCGGCGGTGTTCAATTCAATCGAAAAAGGCGCCGAATATCACATCGACACCTCGACAATTGCCGAGTCCATACGCAGATGCGGCATATCGTTCGACGACGGCTATCTGCTCAGAACATTGGAAAAGTACTATGCCTGACCCGAATCTGCCCCTCATCGATACCTCGATAGTCGTACCCGTGTATCGAAGCGAGAAGATCCTTCCGCATCTGGTAGCTAAAGTAGCCGATGCCATGGCCGGTACTTCGCATCGTTTTGAACTGATCCTGGTAAACGACGCCAGCCCGGACGACAGTTGGAAAGTGATTCGGCAGCTCGCGCAGGAACACGCTTTTGTAAAAGGCATCCGACTGGCCAAGAATGTCGGTCAGCACAACGCCACTATGGCCGGTTTGTCGCAGGCAACGGGCGAAGTCGTCGTAATCATGGATGACGATCTGCAACATCCGCCGGAGTCCATCCTGCGCCTCGATGACGCGATCCGCTCGGGTTTCGATGTGTGCTACACGCGCTATGAGAACCGCCAGCATGCGGCGTGGAAGAGAATCGGCAGTTGGTTCAATGATCGGGTCGCGGGAATTTTGCTGAAGAAACCGCGCGGACTGTATCTATCGTCGTTCAAAGCGTTGCATGGGGATATCGCCCGGCAAGTCGTGCAATACGACGGACCGTTCGCCTACGTGGACGGCCTCATTCTCGACATTACGCACAACGTGCACGTCATTTCCATCCAGCATCAAGAACGGCTTGAAGGCAAAGGCAATTACAACCTGCGCAGATCGATATCGTTGTGGCTGAAGATGGCGACGAGCTTTTCCGTGTTCCCGCTTCGTCTCGCAACGGCGCTCGGCATGATCTTGACCTTCCTGAGCTTGGTCGCCGTTGCCCTGGTCGTCCTCAATAAGCTGCTGCATCCGGAGTTGCCGGCAGGATGGACGTCGCTAATCGCTGTGATTCTTCTCGTCGGCGGCCTGCAGACTTTTTGCCTTGGCGTGGTCGGAGAGTACTTGGGCAGGACCTATCTCAAGGTCAACAAAAAGCCCCAATTTGTAATTCGGGAGATCACGTGAAAACTGGTTTTTAATCAAAAATAGCTCAGATTTTCTTCGAAAAGACAAACTTCGAGTTAATTACAAATCCAACAATCACATAGACTGCGCAAGAAATAATTTGCGACAAAAACGGATTCCAGCCGGCCTCCAAAAGAGCTTTCAGCACACAAAAATTTGCAGAGAACGCAATCAAAAATCCGACAAAAAAGCGAACAATCTCTCGGCCAGAATGATTGTTTGATTGAAAAACAAAGAAGCGAAACTGCACATACGAAAGTACCAAGCCGACCAAATAGCCGAGCACATTGCTGAGCGTCGCGCTCATTCCGAGAAACATGCAGGAAAATATTACCGCATAGCCTACGGCGCTGTTAGCCAAGCCAGCAACGGAATATTTTATTAGTAGATTTTTCCACATCATGCGAACATCAATGTTTGATCTACCTTGATAGCTAGCATTCTTCAATGAGTCAACTTGAAGAAAACAACGTTTCCATCCGATCTCTCTAATATCGGCGCCGATCCAATAGCGCGGGAGAAATCGTCGATGATCGACACCCCTCTGTCGGCGAATCCTCTGCGATCGATATAAATTCCAGAGAAGCCTAGATTTTGGATTGCAACAATCTGCTCAGGCACACTCTTTTCTGCCAACCCCCGGAAAAATAAATCCCCCTCTCTGCCCTGCATTCCGCCAAAACTCCAACGCAAGGTTTTCGAGTTGGTGAACCCGGTAGCCAGCTCATAACCGCCTAGTTTCTGAAGTGGCCCGAAGTCTGGAAATCTCATATATGGCAATTGATAGATCGCCGACTCCGGTGGCATTGATGCCTCTATCTGGTGAATGAATTCTTCATCTACAGCCGCCGCTGCGGATCCGGCGGCAACAACCGAGCGATATGATGAGGGTGTCTGGTCCCAAAGCCCCGCGATTGTTGCCACGATTGCACATAGTGATGCGACAAATGAACTTCGATTGATGCGGGCACACCCATCGAGCAAAAGGCAAAATGCTAAAATAGAACCGAATTCAATAAAGATGCTTATTCGATCCCAGCCTCGAATCAACGGCGTTACGAGGATTGCGAACAAGACATTAAACCCTCCGACCGTTGAAATTAACAGCAGAGAGACAACCACCATGGCAGCTACACCAAAGGCCGGGCCAATCGGTTTTTGAACAAGGCCCGCCCCTACCGACAGCAGAATCGCCAGAAAACCTATGACGCCGACGATTCCCAGGGAAGCCGTTGTATTGGCGAGAGGGAAAGTCGAGTTATACATCGCGGTGAACGACCTCAGCGCTTCAACACGATGATCCGGCTGTGGCAGCAGCAGGGTCATTATCTTCAAAGAATACACTTCAGTCTGCAGCGGCACTCGCTGCGCAACCTCATGGTTTACGGCATGTGTTTGTCGATACACGATACTCGGCAAAAGGTTCAGTACGCAGCCGGAGAAAATCAGCACGCAGAAGAGCAGCGAATTTCTCAACGGGCGAAAAGTTACGGTCTTGAAGCTCGACGCTATCCCACAAACGAGCAGCACGATTGCTCCGAAAAATGCGTAGTAAATCCCAAACGAACTGAGCAAAAACGCCACAAACAAAAGGGATATCAACCGCCTTGGTTTTCGCAGCCCCCAATGCGTCTGTCCATAATAAATAAGATTTTTTCCATAATAAAAAAAAAGTGGTATACCAAAATACCAAAGATACAAATCGTGCCCGTACATCAATCGCGAAAAATGAAATGGCGCAAAGGCGAAAAGAATTGCTGCCATCGCGCAGTATATTTTTCTGATGTCGAATGACCTCAGAACAATGAACGCCGTGATAAATATAACGGGGAAGCTTAGGAGAAAATATAAATCCACAGCCGAAAAAACCGAACCCGTAAGATTTCCCAGAATCTTATAGATCAGAAAGCTACCCGCATCGGAGTTAGGAAAATCGTACGTTGTCGACCCAAAAGGAAATCCGCTTCGCTCGTTTATAAAATACCAGCCCTCGATCGATCGCTGCGCC
Source organism: Rudaea sp. 3F27F6 (assembly GCF_005503555.1). Classification (GTDB taxonomy): domain Bacteria; phylum Pseudomonadota; class Gammaproteobacteria; order Xanthomonadales; family Rhodanobacteraceae; genus Rudaea. The sequence continues at coordinate 30,177 of NZ_SCNG01000003.1, read as the reverse complement.
ATCCAGTGGAAAAACAAGGCATCACCGGCATACACATACGGGAGTCGAATGGATGGGACCAGACCGTTAGGCCATCCCATCAGCAAAATGCTGGCGAACTGAAAAGAGAAAATCGCACCGAGTATCAGCCACCTCCAGTCCGATATGAGATATTGCAGCAGCCCCTTCTCAACCGGAATTGATTCGTCTGAAATCTTTTTCGTTGCTTGAGAATTCATATACTCACCTGATGCAGGGCTCCGCCTGCCTTATACGTACGCCGATACTCAGATTGTCGCATTCACACTTCGTATCGACTTGACTGGCCACGGAAGTGTGATAGCCAATCGCCTTACGAAGCCATACGGAGAAAGCGCCTCAAAAATTTTCCGACGGCAATGTCGATTCCAAATAAATTTTGTAACGGAAGCTCAACAGTTCCACTTTTTTCGAACTCACGCAGACGCAAATGGCCCCCTCGGTTTTATCCAATTGTTCAGCGTTTAACTACTTGTTCGTCAATTCCAGATAGTACTGCGCACCGAGAGGTAACCACCCGAGCCAGTGCTCGATGGGCCGCAGAGCAGCGAGCGGCTTGGGAAAGAACAAGGTGTATTCCTTCTTCCTTACCCGCAGTCCGGCGCCCGCGGCTTGCATCATCAGGACATTGCGCGGAATCATCTCCGCATCGCGATCGAAAATGCATCGCTCGAAAACGTAGCGAGTCAACGGATTCAGCGGATTGTGCTCGAATATGCCCATGGCGGCGCCGGGCTGCAGCACATTCGCACATTGCGAAAGCCGTGTCGGCATCTCCACGCGAGGTATGTGGTGGAAAACGTTTGCGGCAAGGATGAGATCGTATTTTTCTTCCGCAACCTGTTGCCAGTCACTTGTTACATGCGCTGCTCCGCAGCGTCCCTTGGCCAGATCCACGGATTCAGTGGATGGATCAAACCCGAATATCTGCGAATGTGGAAATTTCTCGGCGAGAAAGATCAGACTTCTTCCCGCTCCGCAGCCGAAGTCCAGGATGCGCGTAATTGTCTTTCCGGCACACCTCCGGGCCAGATGTTCAATCTTGTAGCGGGCGAAGTATTCGCTCTCCTCCATTCCCGGCGGCATTGCAGCTACAAGATCTTGATCGTAGCTCTTGGCATAGCGATCGAATTCGTTATCCATAATTCTCTTGATCCTGCGATCGACCCATAGGCGCCGGCTGGACGATCGATGTTATCGATGCCGAAATAGGCGTGTCGCCGGCTTCGCGCAAAGCAATTTTACTCATCTGCAATTCCACCGCACAAACCCGGCAGGATGCGCGGTATTCAAGAACGTTGAGGCAGTCACCTGCCGCCTATGCGCGAAAAACTTCAACACTCTTACTTTCCGGTTCCTTGCCCAAGTGGTACTAGACTGAACGAATGCAGGCTTACCGAAAGCCCATAGTAGTCCGGATCGATCGGCGACGTGAACCCGATCTGATTGACGCCTGCGCGTAAAACGCCTGGCGCCACTCGCGCCTCGCATCGATAGAACGTTGTCCAGCGACACTCGACGTCGTGGCCATTGAGGCTGATCTTTGTGGCGTCGTGGATTTTCTCGCTGGCGAACATCGTGAAGTCTACGCGCAACGAATAATCTGTCTCGATCGGGGCGAGATCGAAAAAGAGGGCCGCGTTCGTACCGATCTTCCACGAGAAGGTCACCGGATACGGCTGGGTAAAGTCCCATTCAATGCCACGCCATCCAAAGCCCCGAATCGGAGGCGTCATGCTCCACCAACGTCCGAAACTACTCTCATAACGCGCGCTCGCGCTCGCATCTCCGAATGAGCTTGCGTAAAAGCTCCAGTCACTGTCGACAAGAACGGCGCGGTATCTGCGCGCGAAAACATCTTGACCGCTTTGCAGATTTGTCCGGTGCGTTTGCATAGCCGATCTGGGGGTCACACGCCCATCCACATCGACGTCGAGTACTACGGCATCTTTCTTCGCGACCAGCCAGTCGGCAATCGGCGAATCGTCCGCTGCGCGAAAAACCCATGCATCATTCGTTTCCTCACAGGCCCCCTTGTGCCCGTCCCGATCGACATCTTCCCATTCCAAAATTTGCGCATGGCAAATTGAAACCCGCTTCAATCTTCGCCCATAGATGTATTCAAGCGCGAATCGCAAATTGGTCGGGACGAACATCCATGTCTGTCCGAGATAGCCGCTATGGTCGACCACGATCAGGGTCTTATTTTCCGAACTGCCGTCGAAATTCTCTACGATGCCACGCAGCAAGCGTTTTTGTTCTTCAGCGATACCCACGTAATGGTGGAATTGAACTAGCTGTGCGCCAAGTCCGAGTGCCAGCAGCGCGGAAGCCACGCACCAGAACAAAGCCGTTGCAGCGAATCTCGCCGCCAGCAACAGGGTGCACCAAAAAACGGCAGCGCCAAAAGAGGCATAGAGAAAAGTGCGCTGACTGACGGCCACGTGTGAGATCGACAGCAGATACGGCAAATATCCCAGAGCAACGGCGGCCAAACCGATGCAGCCAAGCCGGAGGATACGAAGCGGATTCGGAACCACTTCTTGGTATTTGCGGGTGAGTATCCATACCAGGCCTATCAGCGCAAACACGGCAACGCCCAGATAGACGTAGCTTTGATATTCACTGACCAGCATTTTGAACGCGTCGAGCCAGCCGCCGTAGACAGCTCGCGCCATGCCAACCGAGAAGAGTTTCGGCAGCGCGTTCTTGAGTGCGGGAATCCAACCTTGCCCGTTGAGCAGGGTGGCCTGATACGTGGCGACCTTGTGGGACATCCAAAACGCGTAGACGCCATATAACACGCCCGCCGAAGCCCATATCAACAACAGGCCAAATCGTCTGCGCAACTCGTTGAGACAACCGTGCACACCGTCGCGCGCGATGACCAGCAAGAGAGGAATCGCCAAACAAATCAGGGCGGCCTCATACATGAGCGCCGCCGAGAGCAGCAGCGCTGCGGCGCCCAGGGCAAGCAGCGTGCTCTTGCTGCCGCGATCCCACGCCGCGAGGTAGACGCAGCACGCCAGTAGGCCCAGCGTGAGCGACCAGTTGATATGCAGCGCCCGGAACGGGAACTGCATCGTATCTGCCGGATACACGATGACCAGGGCGCCCGCAACGAGCGCGACGACCAGCGATCCGCTCGCGCGGAAAACCAGTTCACTCGATGCACAGCCTTTCAAAGTCAGCGCGAGCATCAGCAGGACATGCCAGGACACGAAGGAGTCTGGTCCGAAGACATAGGCGAGCGCGAATGGAAGGTGACCCAATGGCCGCAATATGTCCGACATCGGATGCGTGAGGTCGAGGAAGAACGTCGGCCCCAGACGCGCCATGTTGCTGAGCTCGGCCCACTCTTCGATCAAACCGGTCATGGCGAGGCCGAACGGCAGCCAGATCACTGCGACGCACACCGCAGCGACGGTGAAAAATATCGCCCAGCGCGCGAGAACGCTCATCTCTACTGCCGGCGTGCGCCGTCGGCCAGGACTCGGATTAATCAGATCAATCGACACCGCGGCCCCCTAAGCCAGTTCGGTCCGGCCAAGCCGGCAAAATATCGTCGAGAATTGCAAATCGTCCGTCGCGACGCTTCTGCTTGCGCGTCCAGCACGCGGACAAAATTTTTCCTCGGAAGCATCTCAGCCTGTCCGAGTTTCCTTGATCAAAGAATCAAGCGTCCTTACGCAAGGTTCTTGCAGGTACGCCGACGTATGTACCCGCGGCGGCGATGGAGCGATGCACCAGTCCACCCGCGCCGACTACGACTCGGTCGCAAACCGTCACACTATCGATAACGGTGGCCCCTGCGCCGATCATACAGAAATTGCCGATTCGGCTACGTCCCGCAATCGTAGCGTTTACCGAAATATGCGTGTAATCGCCGATTGCGCATTCGTGTTCGACGATGGCTCCGGTATTGACGATGCAACCTTCGCCAATCGTCGCAGCGGGGCCGACATGACTCGAACGCGCGATGAAAGTACCTTCGCCGATGTAACTGCCGACACCGAGGGTCGCATTGGGCGCAATCAAGGTCGCGATCGGGAAGCCCGCTTGCCGGAATTCTCCGATCTGGCGCTGACGCGTGTCGCCATTGCCGGAGGCGCTGAAGACAGCCCAGCCTTCCGGCATGGATCGACCCCAGGCGGCGAGCACCTCGAAATCCTGGAAAGATTCGCCTTGGCGTGCATTCGCATCGACGAACAACAGCTTCGATATACCCGCAGCCAATGCCACATCGGCGACGCTGCGGGCATGCCCGCCGAAACCGAAGATTACCAGCCCTGCCGGCGTCTTCATGCCACGCGCAAACGATTTGCAGCGCCGGGCAGCGCTTGTTCTTTGCCCGCGTCGGCGATGCGCTCCAGCGCATCGATATGCTCGTTGACCACGTCGCCCCAGGTCCGTTTCGCCAAAACGGAATAGGTCTTGGCTTGCAGCTGCAGCAACGCATCGCGGTGCTCGATGGCCCATTCGATGCGTTTGGCCATGTCGCGCCAATCGTAGGGCTCGAAGAAGGTCGCCGCCTGCAATTCAGAGTCGGTAAGAACTTCCTCGGCCACCGGAATCCGCGCCATCACTACCGGAGTGCCGACCGACAGGGCTTCGGTGAAGGTGAACGGACAGCCGCCCTCGCTCAAGCTCGGATTGACCGCAAGATCCGCCAGCTTGTAGCAGGCCGCCAATTCATGCACCGGCAGCTTGTAGAGACACAGCACATCGTTTTGCAACGAAAACTTCTCGATCAGCTCGCGCACAGGAGAAAACTCCTGCGGACTGCCGGTCAGCAACAATTTATGTCCAATGTGACGCTTCCTGAGCAAGTATTCGTAAGCCGTGATCAGCGCCGTCAGGTTCTTGTTCGGACGGAACTGTGTGGCATAGAAGAGATACTTGAACGAAGAGTTCAGGAACTCCGCCGAGTAGCCCGGCACGGAAGACCTGGCCAACGCACTGCGTATGAGTATTTTGCAGTAGAACCGTTCCGTCGCACCGCCGTCGGCGACGTTCTTCACACTGACCCACCGACTGAGATCGCTCGGCGCATGAAGGATGGTGGTGACGTCTTGCGGACGAACGCCATAACGTTCGACCAACGTTCCGTACTTGATCGCGTCGCTATAGGTGACGAAGTTCTGGCCGCCGCGTATCGCCTCCTCGACGGCCTCGAACGACTTCAAATATCGACTGCCGCCGGTCTTCGAGAACGTCACGGGGAATTCCGTCAGGACGACATCAGGCACGCACATGAGCTTTGGCGATCGAATCTTGTTGAACGCCGGCCAGAATGCAGAAGGGCTGTACCATGCACGGACGTCTTTCATGCCGTGAATGAGGCGAAGCATTCTTTCGCTTTCTGCCTCCTCCATGTACTTGTAGAGCTGTAGCACCCACTCGTTGTCTTTTGGCGCATGCAGCAATGCGCCGAAGCGGGAGGCAAGATACTGCAGTTGGGCAACGCCGATCCCCTTCGCCCGTTTCAGCGCCTCTTGTCGCACGAAGGCCGTGGCCGCACGCACACCGCGCTTCAAGCCGACAACAGCCGCAAACGCGACGACGGCAATCAGGAGAATCGGACTCAACAGCGCTGCGAGCAGCAGAAACAACACTCCGAACACCGCCAGTTCGAGAAACACTGGAAGCAGTGCGAAGACAGAATAGGCGTTACCGAGCCGACGCTCGATATGGCTGACCCACCAATTCAGCCGGTGCGTCAACGACGAAATCACGCGGTACCAAAGACTGCGATTGCGCACTCGATTCTTGTAGCGCACATACGCTTCGTACCAGCGCAGGATGACCGGCTTGCCGACAGGCGTGATCAGCTCGAAGCTGCCGGTGACGCCCTCTGTCTTGAACAGCGCCTGCAACCCTTCCTTCGCCCAACTCGGGCAGACCAGAACGAAGTGCAGATCCTTCCTGTCCTCCGCTCCTTTGAGAAACGACGCCATGTATCGCCCGAGGCCGTCATGCCGAAGATCGACGGTGGGCGGGTAAGCCAGGTACATGCCATATCGTTTCACAGACATTCGCGCACCACCTTCCAATATTCGCCGGCCAACTCGTCGATCGACTGCTTTGCGAGAACGTCCTTGGACGGCAGAAGATTCTTTCTCTCCCGCCAGGTGGCCTCCATCGCTTTCAGAATCTCAGCCATATTTCTCGGCCGCGTGGCGTCCATCCACTCGAGGTTGAGCGAAAACTGGGTATCCATTTCCCGCATCGCCGGATAGTCGCTGCTCAACGCCGGCACACCGAATGCCGCCGCCTCCACCACGCTGAAAGTGCCGTTGTCCATGCTTCCGGCATGCCAGAGGAACGCTGCTCCCGCCAAGGTCTTGCGGTAGCTTCCTTCCCCAAGCTCACCGAGCCAGCGCACCCGCTTCTTCAGAACCTTGCTGCTGTTGAACAATTCCGCGCATTTCTGCAGGTGCGACGGTGGGTTCTTCATCAAACCCGCGGTATTCACGCCGGTAACGACACACTTCAGCTGTCCGTCGAGTTCTTCATAGTAGATCTTGAGAGCTTCGATCGCGCGCTCGTGATTCTTGTGCGGGGCGGCATTCGTCGTCCAGAGAAAATAGTCTCTTTCTTCGACCGCTTGATCCTTTACTGACTCCAATTTTGAATAGGCAGGAGCGAGCATCGGTAATTTGAATAGCTTTTCGCCCGGCACGCCTGCGTACTGCAACGCATCGCGATAGGTGAACTCGGTTGTCACCATCACCCCCGCGGCGCGGCGCGCGGCGGCAAGAAATGTCTGGTCGGCACCAGGCGACATGATGGAGACGTAGCGCTGCAGATAGTCGTAGACCATCAGAAAATATGGGCGTAAAGGGAGCAAAGGCATGGAAAGCCGGTCAGACACAACAATCCACAGATCGCAATCCAACAGGTCGGCAACGCCATCACTCGGACTGATGTAGAGCAGCGACTGGGGCTCCCATCCTTCATGCCCGGCGAAGCGCATCGCCCGCCGCGCTTCAATGCCGTCCAGCGTGCTCCATGCGTACGGCCGCCTGGCGACGCCTTCTGGAAGATCGTCGAATTCCTCGTCTGGATACAAGGTGCGATCGTCGAGATGCAAGAGCACCACTTCCGCGTCTTCGCCGAATTGCCGACTACCGACGGAAATCGCCTGTGCGAGCAATTTGGCCGCGCGCAAAGTGCCGCCGCGATAGCCCACCGGGATGATGACAGCTATGCGCTTTTTTCGAGTGATGAGCGCAGGCTGATTTTCGCGGCCTGCCTGAAGATCTTCGACGACCGCGCGCATGCCCTCTCGCCACGCGTCCACGCAATTGTCGGCCCGCATCGGATCGAGCAACACGAGTTGGCTCTTGCAGATTTCCTCGATCAGGCCGCGGTCGTTGTCCAATAGCCGCTTTATTTTCCGTCGCGCGTCTTCGATCGTCTTGCAGCGCCCAGGCAAACCCTTACCACCCAAACGGTCGAGCAGGCCGCCGGCCATGAACACGAGCGGCATTCCCGCACGAACCGCCTCGAACGGGTGATAGTGAATATGGTTCGGCTCGGTCGAGTGGTAGAACATGAGCCGGAACTCTCTCATGTTTCTTTCGTGCACTTCCTGCGGCACGAAGCCCAGTACATTGGGCTTGCCCGGATCGATCGCCTGCGTCCCACCTATCGCATGCGGAAGATCACCGAACGATTTTTTGAAGTCGTTGTATACTTTTTCATAGTAGTCGTTGGTCGCGATATTGGGACAGACGAAGAAAATCTTCGCATCCCCACCAGTCCAGCGATCGTTGACCTCCGTATTGGCCAAGCCGAGCGGCAGGTACAGACGACGGCGCGCGATGTAGTCGGGCTCGACCTTGTGCAGATGCGGATACGCCTCTGCAAACCAGATGCGCCGCCCCATCGACTTGAATTTGTATACACCCTCGTTCGGTGACATCATCTTCAAGATGCTGTCGTAGGTGACACCTTGTGCAACGCCATACGTGCGCCACAACGCGACGCCTTTGAAATTATTGGCGATGCTGGTGAGGATTTCCGGCTTGTAGAAGATAAAGAACAGGACGTCGAAGTGTTTGTTCGCGATGTCCCATGCCTGCTTCGACGGAGAGCAGTACCAGTCCTGCTCGTTGAGTATCGCAAGATCGTCCGCCGGAATCGTCAGGTTCGCATCTTCCTCGTAGGTGACGGATGCGGAACGGAACTCGATGTCCGGAAGATATTTTTTCGGCAGGAAGATTTCCTTCACACCGATTCGCTTCAACATCGGCACTTCGAACTTTCGCGCCGACGTGTGATTCAGCAACCACATTACGCGCAGGGGTTTGTCGCTCATCACGCCAGTCCGTTCAATCGCTTGTAAGTGGTGATGCTTTCTTCCATCGGGCCGTCGAAGCGCAGTTCGCCGTGATGAAACACCAAGCCGCGTTCGCAGGTGGCGCGCAAAGTGACGAAGTCGTGCGAGGCCAGCAGAAGAACTTCGGAATTCTCTATCAATTCGCGAATGCGCTGCTTGGCCTTGACCATGAAATTGGCGTCTCCGGCGCCGATCACTTCGTCGAGCAGCAATACGTCGCCGCCGACCGCCGTGGTAATCGCAAACGCCAGGCGCACGAGCATACCCGCCGAATACGTCTTGATCGGATAATCGATGAATTCGCCCAAATCGGCGAACGCGACCACTTCATCCTCGATGCCGCGCATGAATTTCGGCGTGAGCCCGAGCAGCAACCCGCGATAGAGAATGTTTTCCCTTCCGGTCGCATCGGGCTCGAAACCCAAGCTGAGGTCGAACATCGAGCGCACGATGCCCTGCACCGACCGCGTCCCTGCAGAGATCGGATAAAGCCCTGCGACCACTTTGAGAAACGTACTTTTTCCCGCGCCGTTATGGCCGAGCAAACCCACGCGTTCGCCGGAGCTGATATCGACACTGACGTTCTTCAGCGCCTTGATGTCCTGCACCTCGACCTTTTCTTTTCCAACGCTGAATAACTTGGCCAGAGCGGTCTTCAGCGACCGCTCCTTGAAAGCGGTCGACGCATAGCACAGGTCGACATTTTTCAGGGAAATGAGAGTGCTCATAGATAGAAAATGACTTTCTTCTCTGCACGGCGCCCGCACACCCAAGCTATCAGCGACAGCACGACGATCAGGCCGAAACAGTAGGCGTAGTTTTCTGCGGTCGGCCATTCACCCTGCAGAAGCGGAGCACGCACGATCTGCAACAAATGGTATAGAGGATTGTAGTCGACGAGAAAATCCAACTTGCCGTTGCGAAACGCCTTCGCCTCGAAGTAAATCGGAGAAACGAACCACATCGCCTGCAGGATCAGCGTCATCGCATAAGGGAGATCGCGAAACCTCGTCGCGACATAAGCGAGCAAAGTCGACGTAGGCCACATGATCAGCGCGACGATGGGGAAAATCGTCAACGCCGCCAACCAGGGCCAGCCGAAATTCTCCGGCATCGCCAGCAATACCCAAATCACCAAGCCGAGACTGGCCAGCAGAAGAACGACCAGATTCGTCAGCACCGTCCTAAGGGTATAGATCGCCAGCGGATGGCCGTACTGCTTTATGTACGCGTCGGCCTGGACGAACGAGAGCGAGCCGCCGACCGCACACGCGGCGACGAAGTCCCACACCACAATTCCCGACAGGATGTACGGAGCGTAGCCCTTGATGGGCGTATTGAGCAGATTGCTGAACACGAACGAGATCAGCAAGGTCATGCCCAAGGGCTGGATCAGCGTCCACAATATGCCGAAGAAAGATCTTCGCCAGCGCGAGCGAAGATCCGACATGGCCAAGTGGACCCAGAAATGGCGGGCCGCCCATATGCCTCTGAAGTAGCTGCCGGCCATCGCTCAGATCGCGGAGGCGACCGCGGCGGAGCGCTGCGCTTCGGCAGACTTCGATCCCGCCGCTCTCGAACTATTTTCAAAGTAGGTGCGAATCGCACCGCAGATTTCGCCGACCTCGGCCGCCGTCAGCGCGGGATAACTCGGCAGATTGATGCCGCGCGCCGACAACGACTGCGCAACCGGGAAATGTCCCTCCGCCGCGCAGTGCGGCAAGGTGTGGCAGGGATGGAAAACCGGCCGCGTCTCCACGCCGGCGGCTTTCAGATGATCGCGCAGCGGCTGCCTGTCGGCGGCATCGTCGACGGCGATGGAGCACATCCAGTAGGAATGGACCGTGTCCGGCAGCTCGTCGTGGAATTTCAGCGGTAACCCGCGCAGCGCTTCGCGGTACCAGTCCGCGACCTGCCGTTTTTTCGCGATAATCGACTCCGCGCTTTCGAGCTGGGCCAAGCCGATCGCCGCGCAGATGTTGGTCATGCGGTAGTTGTAGGCGACGATGTCGTGCCAGTACTCGCGCGCGGGCGAAACGCCCTGGTTCTTGAGATGGTAGGCGCGCTCGATCACCGCCTTGTCCTTGGCCACGACCATGCCGCCTTCGCCGGTCGTGATGGTCTTGTTGCCGAAGAAGCTGAAGGTCGCGATATCGCCGAACGTACCGACGTGCTGGCCGCGATAATAGGTTCCGAATCCTTCCGCACAGTCCTCGATCAAGAGCAGCTTGTGCTCTTCGCAGATGCGCACGAGGCTGTCCATGTCGCAAGGCAAACCGTATAGATGGACCGCCATCACGGCACGGGTCTTCGGCGTGATCTTGCGCCGCACGTCTTCCGGGTCGATCTGCCAGGAGTGTTCGAGCGAGTCGACGTAAACCGGCTTGGCGCCGGTCTGCAAGATCGTGTTCACCGAAGCGACATAGGTCAGCGACGGCACAATCACCTCATCGCCCGGGCGGATTCCGACCGCTTCGAGCGCGAGATGGATCGCGACGGTGCCGTTGCATACGCTTGTGGCGTGAGGCGATCCGATGTACTTCGCGAAACCGGCTTCGAACCTGCCGATGAACTCACCCTTGGAAGAGATCCAGGTCGAGTCCAGGCATTGGTTGACGTATTCCTTCTCGCGACCGGTGAAGAACGGCTGATATACGGGGATCATGAGCCGTCGTCTCACTCGTTGTAGTTGAAGTACTTGAACCCGTTCTGGCGCGCCAGCTCGTCGCGCTGCGCTTCCTTGAGATCCTCGCGCATCATCTCGGCGACCAGTTCCTGGAACGTCGTGCGCGGCTCCCAACCGAGCTTCTGCTTGGCCTTGCTCGGATCGCCGAGCAATGTCTCGACCTCAGCCGGCCGGAAGTAGCGCGGATCGACGGCGACGATGCACTTTCCGCTCGCCTCGTCGTAGCCCTTCTCTTCCTCACCGACGCCCTGCCAACGGATGCCGATACCGATCTCCTTCGCCGCGAGATCGACGAATTCCCGCACCGAGTGCTGCTGGCCCGTCGCGATGACGTAGTCCTCAGCGGCCTGCTGCTGCAGCATAAGCCACTGCATTTCCACGTAATCGCGCGCGTGGCCCCAATCGCGCAAGGCATTGAGGTTGCCCAGATACAGGCATTCCTGCAGGCCGAGCTTGATTCGCGCCAGCGCGCGCGTGATCTTGCGCGTGACGAAAGTCTCGCCGCGAACCGGCGATTCGTGATTGAACAGGATGCCGTTGCACGCGTACATGCCGTACGCTTCGCGGTAGTTCACCGTGATCCAGTACGCGTACAGCTTGGCCACCGCATACGGCGAGCGCGGATAGAACGGTGTCGTTTCCTTCTGCGGAATTTCCTGCACGAGGCCGTACAGCTCGGAGGTCGAGGCCTGGTAGAAACGCGTCTTCTTTTCGAGCTTCGCGATGCGGATCGCTTCGAGCAGGCGCAGCGCGCCGAGCGCATCCGAATTGGCCGTGTATTCCGGTTCCTCGAACGAAACGGCGACATGACTCTGCGCCGCAAGGTTGTAGATCTCGTCCGGCTGAACTTCCTGCACGACGCGGATCAGACTCGACGAATCGGTCAGGTCGCCGTAGTGCAGGGTCAGATCGAAGCCTTTGTTGTGCGGATCGTGGTAGAGATGATCGATGCGATCCGTATTGAACAGCGATGCGCGCCTGCGCAGGCCGTGCACCGCATAGCCCTTGGCGAGCAGCAGTTCAGTCAAATAAGCGCCATCCTGCCCCGTAATGCCCGTGACGAGGGCAACCTTCTTCTGGCTCATAAAGCTCCGATTACATCCAAGGAAATTCGATATTTGCGGCCCCCAACCGCTGAATTTGGCATTTTACCCCGGGTTTCAGCTGCGGCGCAGCAATCGCTGCGCCGGCCGACCCGGTTTCTTCTCAGCTTAACGCCGTCGTCAGCTCCGCGCGCAGGTCGTGCACGTCTTCGACGCCGACCGAGAGACGGATCAGTCCGTCGCTGATGCCGAGGCGCTTGCGGTTCGCCGCCGGGATCGACGCATGGGTCATGATCGCCGGATGTTCGATCAGGCTTTCGACACCGCCAAGCGATTCGGCCAGTGCGAACAGCTCGCAGCGCTCGAGCACGCGCCTCGCCTTGCGCAGGCCGCCGCGAACTTCCACGCTGATGATGCCGCCGAAGCCATCCATCTGCTTCTTCGCCAGCGCATGTTGCGGATGCGATTTGAGCCCTGGATAGATCACGCGCTCGATCGCCGGATGCTTTTCCAGCCAGCCGGCAAGTTCCATCGCGCTTGCGCAGTGCGCGCGCATACGTAAATGCAGGGTCTTGAGTCCGCGCATCGCGAGAAACGCGTCGAACGGACCTGCGATTGCGCCGACCGAGTTGTGCAGGAACGCCATCTGCTCGGCGAGTTCATGATTCTCGCCCGCGACGACGATGCCGCCGACCATGTCGGAGTGGCCGTTGAGGTATTTGGTCGCCGAATGCAGGACGAGATCCGCGCCGTATTCGAGCGGCCGCTGCAGCATCGGCGAACAAAACGTATTGTCGACGACGAAGATCAGACCATGTTTGCGTGCGAACGCACCGACTTTGGCGAGGTCGACCAAGGTCAGCATCGGATTGGTCGGCGTCTCGGCCCAGATCATGCGCGTGTTCGGCTTCAGCGCGGCCTTCAGCGCAGCCTGATCGTTGAGGTCGAGGAACGTGAAATCGAGCCCCGCGCTGCGTCGGCGCACGCGCTCGAACAACCGGTAGGTGCCGCCGTAGAGATCGTTCATCGCGATCACATGGCTGCCCGAATCGAGCAGATCGAGCACCGTGCTCGCCGCGGCGAGGCCAGAGCCGAACGCATAGCCGCGTGTACCGCCTTCGAGGTCGGCGACGCAGCGCTCGTAGGCCATGCGCGTCGGATTCTGTGTGCGGCTGTATTCGTAGCCCTTGTGCACACCGGGGCTGGACTGGACGTAGGTCGAAGTCGCGTAGATCGGCGTCATGATCGCGCCGGTCGAGGGGTCCGGGGACTGGCCGGCATGGATGGCGCGCGTGCCGAGGCCGAGGGATTTGCTTGACTTGGTCATGGATTGGCTTTTCTTTGGAAAGTACGGTCACGCATCATTGCTTTGCGGTCTTCGCGATCGGCGACAGCCGCATCATCAATGCGAAGGACGCCCGAACCAGCCCGACTTTCGAGATCGGGACGATCGCCGAAACGTCTCACTGCACGCGGCGACGCAAGTAATTGAGCAGATCGATGCGCGTGATCAGGCCGAGGAACTTGTCGCCGTCGACGACGATGGCGACATGGCCGGCGTCGAATACCGGCAGCAACGCCTCGATCGGCGACTTCACGTCGAGCTTCTGCAGCTTGCCGACCATCGCGGTCGACACCGGATCGCGGAAGCGCGATTCGTCGCCGTACACGTGCAGCAACACATCCGACTCGTCGACGATGCCGACGATCTGGTCGCCGTCCATCACTGGTAGCTGCGAGACGTCGTAGAGCTTCATGCGCTGGTACGCGGTGACGAGCGGCTCGGCCGGACCGACGACGACAGTATCGCGCTGCGAATACGGCCGCAGGATCAGGTCGCGCAGATCGCCGTAGTGCTGGCGTTCGAGGAAGCCGTTGTCGAGCATCCAGTAGTCGTTGTACATCTTCGACAGGTACTTGTTGCCCGTGTCGCAGACGAAAACGAGCACACGCTTCGGCGTCGTCTGTTCCTTGCAATACTTCAACGCCGCGGCAAGCAGGGTGCCGGTCGAAGAGCCGCCGAAGATACCTTCCTTCGCGAGCAGTTCGCGCGCGGCGAGGAAGCTCTCTTTGTCGCTGATCGCATAGGCTTTCTTCACGCGCGAAAAATCCGAAATCGACGGCAGGAAATCCTCGCCGATGCCCTCGACCATCCAGCTCGCCGACTTGGTCGACAGCGTGCCTTCGTTGATGTACTGGGCGAGGATCGAACCGACCGGATCGGCGAGCACGAGTTCGACGTTCGGCGCGGCCTTGGCGAAATGCCGCGACAGGCCCGTCATCGTGCCCGAGGAGCCGCAGCCGAACACGATCGCGTCGAGCTTGCCGTCCATCTGGCGCAGAATCTCGGGGCCTGTGCTCTCCTCATGCGCACGGGGATTGTCGGGATTGCCGAACTGATTGATGAAATACGCGCCCGGTGTGTCCTTCGCGAGCTGCTCGGCCAAGTCCTGGTAATACTGCGGATGGCCTTTGGCGACGTCCGAGCGCGTCAGCACGACTTCGGCCCCCATCGCCTTTAGGTTGAAAATCTTCTCGCGGCTCATCTTGTCGGGCACGACGAGGATCAGCCGATAGCCCTTTTGCTGAGCGACCAGGGCCAGACCGATGCCGGTATTGCCGGCCGTGCCCTCGACGAGGGTGTCGCCGGGCTTGATCTTGCCGGCCTTCTCCGCGGCCTCGATCATCGACAGACCGATGCGGTCCTTGATCGAACCGCCGGGATTGGCGCTCTCAAGCTTGAAATAAAGCTCGCAAGAGCCCGCGTCGAGACGTTGCGCGCGAACGATAGGCGTTTCGCCGATCAGCTCGAGCACGCTGCGGTGTACGGCCATGAAAACTCCTGTATGCGCCTGCCGGCATGAACGCCGACGATGGGGCCGCCAATGATACAGGAGAGCATCCGACCGGGCCGTTGCAATCAGGCACTCGGCCTCGCCGGAAGTCGCATGGCGGCGCAGGGGCGCGATGGATGGCGCCAGGTACTGCGTCCTATAGGGCGGGTGCGATCCGTCGCGCCCCTGCGCCGCCGGGATTTTGAGTTCGTGCGGCGGCCGTCAGTGCATCGCCTGGTGACGGTCCCACAATTCGGTGAGACGATCCTTGGCGCGCAGTTTTTCGCGCTTCATCGTCATCAGGGTCATGCTGTCCATCGGCAGCACGCCGATTTCGGCATCGTGCACTTTCTTATCGAGATCCTTGTGATGCCGGTACAGGCTGCGAAACTCCGCGTCGCTGGCCAGGAGGGCGTCGACTTCATTTTTCTGGCGGTCTTCAAACATCGGCCAATCTCCTCTTTCGTAGGCGCAAGCCGGAGTCGCCCGGGCCACGGGACCGGAAAGCAGTTTGCGCAAGATCAGGAAAGGGAGCCGAGAGCGCATACCAAGAACGCTTCACCGCGACGGGTGAAGTGCAGGCGCGATGGAAGGCGATGGCTGCACTCATGGGCTCGGATACCGAGCCCCGCTCAGGACGAGACCCGGCAGTTCCAACCTACTCCTTTGCGCCCGGCCGCGCAACCCTGGCCGGGCGAAGGGCGGATCAGTGGTCGGAGAAGGTCGCGACGGCGCCGCGCGAGGCCCCTGCCTTAAGCCCGGCGCCGACCGTCGTGATGCGCTTGGCCGGCACGCCGGCGGCAACCAGGGCATCGCGAATCGCCTGCGCGCGCTGCTGCGACAGGGCGAGATTGCCCTTCGCGTTGCCGCCGTCATTCGCATAGGCCTCGATGCGTACCGACTTGTTTGTTGCGGCCGCGGCGATCTTGCCGATCTGCGCGGTGCCGGGGGCCTTGAGTACGGCCTGGCCCGGGGCAAAGGCGCCCTCGCCGAGGGTGATTGGCGCGGCCTTGGCGGCGGGCGCCGCGGTCGGAGCCGGCTTGGCGGCGCCAGCGGCCGGTTTGGCGCCGCTCGCCGCGAGAAGTTCGGCTTCCTTGCGCGCCAGTTCGGCCTCGCGCGCCTGCGCATCGGCGAGTCTGCGCGCCTGGGCTGCCTGCTTTTTCGCCGTTTCGGCCTGCTTGGAAGTCTGTTCGCTCTGCGTGCGCGCTTCGTCGGCCTCGGCGCGCAGACGTTCGGCTTCTTCCGCCTGGGCGGCGCTCTGGATGCGCTGCCGTTCGAGTTCGAGCCGCGCCTGCTCGGCGTCGCGCCGGCTCGCCGCGATCAGAATCTGGTCGTGCTCGCGATCGAGCGCCTGCATCTTGCGCTCCTGTACGACCGCCTGGGCCGCGGCGTAGGCGATATCGATGCGGCGCTCGGCGAGGAAAACGTAGTGGTCGTGCAGCTTGCGCTTGCCGCCGAACTCGGCGAGGTTGCCCAAGGCCTGTTCGGCGAGGGCGATCTCGGCCGGTGCCAGCGACCCGAGCGTGCGGTCGTTGGTCAACTGATTGAGCTGGCCGCGCAGGCGGTCATAGTCGGGATCGTCCTTGGCCGCCCAGGCATTGACGGAGACGGCAAGCACCGACGCCAGCGCCAGAGTCCGCGCGACCCGCATTCCGAATCCCGAATTCCGCATCCCGACTTTCACTGAAACCCCTCCTGTTTCGGCTCGGCCGGCACCGACAGATCGCTGCGCAACTGCGCATTTTCGCGCGTTCTGGCGTCGACTCGCTCGCGCGCCTTGCCGAGCCGCGTCTTGGCCTGGGCGAGCTCGCCCGCGACGCGCGCCTCGTCAGCGAGCTGCGCCGCCTGGTCGTAATCCTCCTGTTTCATCGCGGCGCGCGCCTGACCGAGACGCTCCTGCGCCGCGCGCAATTCGGAGGGCGCGTAAGTCGACGCGCCCGCATCGCGCGCCGTCTCCACGCGCCGCGACGCCTCCTGCATCTCGGCGAGCGGCGGCTTGGTCTGCGCGCAGCCTGCGATGCAGGTCACAAAAACGGAGAAGCCCGTCAGGGCAATGGCACGCAGGGTTGTCATATCATTTCGCAGGTAAAAAAGGCTCGCCGTCGGTTCGCGCATTGTCCACAAAGCGCAGGCATGATGGCAACGGCCATATCGGGTCGCAAGGCAACAGGGGCAGAAGTCAGCGGATGGATATCAGCTATTTCCTCAATTTGATGAACGAAAAGAACGCCTCGGACATGTTTCTGTCCACCGGCGCTCCGATCAATATCAAGATTTCCGGTTCACTCACGCCGCTCGGCAGCGCCGCCATGCCGTCGGGACTGGTCAAGCGCATCGCCTACTCGATGATGGACGAGAAGCAGGTCGCCCTGTTCGAACGCGACCTCGAGATGAACCTCGTCACCCAGCTCAAGGACGTCGGCCGCTTCCGCGTCAACATTTTCCGCCAGCGCGGCGAGATCGGCATGGTCATCCGTGCGATCAAGAGCACGGTGCCGAGCATTGCGGAACTGCAGCTGCCGCCGGTGCTCAACGAGCTGATCATGGAACCGCGCGGCCTGCTGCTCGTCGTCGGCGCCAGCGGTTCCGGCAAGTCGACCACGCTGGCCTCGATGATCGATCACCGCAACACGAATTCGCCGGGCCACATCCTCACCATCGAGGACCCGATCGAGTACCTGCATCAGCACAAAAAATCGATCGTCAATCAGCGCGAAGTCGGCTTCGACACGCACACCTTCCGCGACGCGCTCAAGAGCGCGATGCGCGAGGCGCCCGACGTCATCATGATCGGCGAAATCCGCGATTCCGAGACGATGGAGGCCTCGGTCGCCTTCTCCGAAACCGGCCACCTCTGCCTCGCCACGCTGCACTCGAACAACGCCGACCAGGCGCTCGAACGCATCCTCAACTTCTTCCCAGAAGGTGCGCACCGCAACGTGCTGCTGAACCTGTCGCTCAATCTGCGCGCGGTGATCGGCCAGCGTCTGGTTCTCGGCAAGGACGGTCAGCGCATTCCCGCAGTCGAGGTGCTGATCAACACGCCGCACATCCGCGACATGATCCGCCGCGGCCAAGTGCACGAAATGAAGGAAGCGATGGACCGCAGCTTGTCCGAAGGCACCCAGACCTTCGACCAGGCCCTGCTCAAGCTCTATCGCGAAGGGCGCATTGATCTCGACGAGGCATTGTCGAAAGCGGACTCGCGCGACGGACTCGCGCTCAAGATCCGCCTCGGCGAAGGCACAGAGGAAACGCCGATGCTCGATACCTTCGAGATGCCGAATCTGTAAGCGCGATCGTCGTCGATCGCGAGCGCGCTTCAGGCGCGCTCGATCTTCTGTTCGATCGCGCCGAAGATGCTGGTGCCGGCGCGGTCGAGCATTTCGATACGCACCGTGTCGCCGAACTTGAGAAACGGCGTCGACGGCTTGCCGTCGCGGATCGTTTCGAGCGTACGCCGCTCGGCCAGGCACGACGCGCCTTTGCCTTCGTCCTTATTGGCGATCGTGCCGGAGCCGACGATCGTGCCGGCCGACAGCGGCCGCGTCTTCGCCGCATGCGCGACGAGATCGGCAAACGAGAACTGCATGTCGTCACCGGCCTCGGGCGCACCGAACCACTGACCGTTGATGTGCGAGGTCAGCGGCAGATGCACTTTCGCGTCCTTCCAAGCCTCGCCGAGTTCGTCCGGCGTCACGAACACCGGTGACAGCGCCGAACGCGGTTTGGACTGGAGAAAGCCGAACCCCTTGGCCAGTTCGCCCGGAATCAGGTTGCGCAGGCTGACGTCGTTGACCAGGCCGACCAACTGGATATGTGCCGCCGCCTGCGCGCTCGTCGCGGCCATCGGCACGTCGTCGGTGACGACGACGATTTCGGCTTCGAGATCGATGCCGTATTCCTCGCTGGTGACACGCACCGCGTCGCGCGGACCGTAAAAGCCGGCGCTGACCGCCTGGTACATAAGCGGATCGACATAGAAACTCTCGGGCACCTCGGCACCGCGCGCGCGGCGCACGCGCTCGACGTGCGGCAGATAAGCGCTGCCGTCGACGAATTCGTAGGCACGCGGCAACGGCGCGGCGAGCGCGACCACGTCGAGTGCGAACACGGACTCGCCGTTGATCGTCTGCGCGCGCGCTGCGTCGTTGAGCAGTTCATAGACGCGATGCAGGCGCGGCGCGGCGTTGTGCCAGTCTTCGAGCGCGCGCTGCAAGGTATGCGCGATGTCGGTCGCGCGCACCGCGCGCGTGAGATCGCGACTGACCACGATCAGCGTGCCGTCGCGGCCGCCTTCTTTGAGACTTGCCAATTTCATTGCCGAGGATTCCTTGTCAATTCTGCGGAAGGCGGAAATGTTTCTTCAGCCCCTGCCAACATTGGTAATAGTCGCGCTGCAACTGCGGCGATTCCAGCGCCTGCGTGGTCGGACGGATCACCGCGCGCGTCTCGAACATAAAGGCCATGGTATCGACGATGTGATGCGGCTTGGCTGTGTCCGCCTCGCTCGCCTTGTCGAAACTTGCCGCGTCGGGGCCGTGCCCGCTCATCGAATTGTGCAGGCTCGCTCCGCCCGGCACGAAGCCGCCGACCTTCGCATCGTAGGCACCGTGCACGAGGCCCATAAATTCGCTCGCGATATTGCGATGGAACCACGGCGGACGGAACGTGTCTTCGGCGACGAGCCAGCGCGGCGGGAAGATGACGAAGTCCATGTTCGCCGTGCCGGGCGTATCGCTCGGCGAGGTCAGCACGGTGAAGATCGACGGGTCGGGATGGTCGTAGGAAATCGAACCGACCGTGTTGAACCGGCGCAGATCGTATTTGTACGGTGCGTAGTTGCCGTGCCAGGCGACGACGTCGAGCGGCGAATGATCGATTTTCGCCGACCACAGATGGCCCTGAAACTTGGCGATCAGCTCAAAGTCCCCTTCCAGATCTTCGTACGCGGAGACCGGCGTCAGGAAATCGCGCGCATTGGCCAGACAATTCGAGCCGATCGGGCCGAGGTCGGGCAGGCGCAGCAAAGCGCCGAAGTTTTCCGCGACGTAGCCGCGCGCCTCGCCGTCGAGCAGATCGACACGGAAACGCACACCGCGCGGGATCACGGCGATTTCCTGCGGTTCGATCTCGATCACACCGAATTCGGTCGCCAGGCGCAGGCGCCCAAGCTGCGGCACGACCAGCAGTTCGCCGTCGGCATCGTAGAAATAGCGGCCCTGCATCGAGCGGTTCGCTGCATAGACATGGATACCGATACCGTGCTGCGTCGGCGCGCCGCCATTGCCGGCGACAGTGATCAGGCCGTCGATGAAATCCGTCGGCTCGCTCGGCAACGGCCACGGATCCCAACGCAGTTGGTTCGGCGTCGCCGGCGCTTCGTCAAAGGCGTTATGGAATTTTCCACCGTTGCGCAAAGCGAACGGCGCATGCACCGCCGCCGGGCGTATGCGGTACAGCCAACTGCGCCGGTTCGTATGGCGCGGCGCGGTGAACGCCGTGCCCGAGAGCTGCTCGGCATAGAGACCGTGCGCTACGCGCTGCGGCGAATTGCGGCCTTCGGGCAACGCGCCCGCGACCGCTTCGGTCGCGAATTCGTTGCCGAAGCCGGACTGATATTTCAGTGCACTCACAGCACTCCACGCTCCATCTGCTCGCGTTCGATCGACTCGAACAGGGCCTGGAAATTGCCTTCGCCGAAACCGGTGTTGCCCTTGCGCTGGATGATCTCGAAGAAGATCGGGCCGACGCAGTTCTTGGTGAAGATTTGCAGCAGCAGCTTCTTTTTCGTTTCCGGATCGGCGTCGATCAGGATCTTGTTCTGCTTCATGCGCACCACGTCTTCGCCGTGGTTCGGAATGCGCTGGTCGATCACGCTGTAGTACGCGTTCGGCGTGTCGAGGAACTCGATGCCGCGCGCGCGCATTGCCTCAATCGTCTCGTAGATGCTGTCGGTGAAGCAGGCGATGTGTTGGATGCCCTCGCCGTTGTACTGATCGAGGTATTCGTTGATCTGGCTCTTCGGATCGGACGACTCGTTGAGCGGGATGCGCACCATGCCGTCCGGCGCGGTCATCGCCTTCGACAGCAGGCCGGTCTTCGCGCCCTTGATGTCGAAGTAGCGGATCTCGCGGAACTGGAACAGGCGCTCGTAGTAATCCGCCCATTTCCCCATGTTGCCGAAATAGAGATTGTGGGTGAGATGGTCGATGAAGGTGAGGCCGAAACCGCGCGGCATCATCTCGGCGCCGGGCAGCCATTCCCAATCGGGGTCGTGGATCGTGCCCTTCTCGTCGTAGCGATCGACGATGTAGAGCATGCAGCCGCCGATGCCCTCGATCACGGGAGCGGCGACGGCCTTCGACGTTTCCTTGTTCTCGATCGACTTGGCGCCGTTCTTCAGCGCCTGCACGCGCACCCACTCGGCGAGCTTGGACACGCGGATCGCGAAGCCGCAGGCGCACGGGCCATGCTTCTTGGCAAAGTCGGCAGCGAACGAATCCGGATCTTCGTTGATCAGGAAGGTGCAGTCGCCCTGGCGGTAGTTGTAGATCGGCCGAGTCTTGTGCCGCGCGACCTGGACGAAGCCGAGGTTGCGGAACAGCTCGTGCAGCTTCGCCGGCTCGGGCGAGGCGAATTCGACGAACTCGAAGCCGTCGATGCCCATCGGATTCTCGAACATCACCGGCTGCGCGCCGGCTTTCAGTTGTGCATTCATGGCATGCTCCACGCGGCCCGCCGGCCTGCTGTTGTTGGGGAGGAAGGCCGGGAGCGGGCGCTCTCGATCTTCGCAATCAATGGACGATTGCAATACACTAGTTTCAATTGAAACCAATTGCAAGCGGATTCGCCGCCGATGAATACGAAGCCCACGACCAAGCATCACGTCCTCGAACTGGAGCAGTTTCTGCCGTACCGGCTGTCGGTCTTGTCGAACACCGTCAGCCAGGCGATCGCGGACTGCTACGAGCGCCAGTTCGCGCTGTCGATCACGGAATGGCGAGTGATGGCCGTGCTCGGCCGCTATGAAGGCGTGTCGGCACGCGAAGTCGCCGAACGCACCGCGATGGACAAGGTCGCGGTGAGCCGCGCGCTATCGGGCCTGATTGCCGCGGGACGCGTGCGCCGGCGCATCGCCGAGCACGACAAGCGCCAGTCCGTACTGCAGCTCACGGCGAAAGGCTGGAAGGTCTACGACGAAGTGGCGCCGCTCGCGCTCGAACACGAACGTCGTCTGCTCGCGCACCTGAGTACGGAAGAGCAGCGTTGGCTGACGCGCATCCTCGAACGCCTCTGGCAGGCGGAACTGGAAGAGATTGCGCGCTGAAGATTCGCCGCGCCGCCCATTGCGGGCAACGCGGCGCCAACTCAAACCCAAAGATCAGGCGTTGAGGAGTTTCATGCCGCTCTCGTGGTAGCGCTCACCGACCGCGGCGCCCTTCGGAGCAACGGCGGCGATACGCGCGAGTTCGGCCGGCGACAGCTCGATCGCGTCCGCGGCGATGTTTTCTTCCAGACGAGCGACACTGCTGGTACCCGGGATCGGCAACACGTCATGGCCTTGCGCGAGCAGCCATGCCAGAGCCAGTTGCGCCGGCGTACAGCCTTTTTCCGCTGCGACTTCGGCGACGCGTTCGGCCAGGGCAAGATTCTTGTCGAAATTCGCGTCAGAAAACCGCGGATTGCCGCGGCGCCAGTCGGCCGCCGCCAGATCATCCTTGTGCTTGAAGCGGCCGGCAAGAAAGCCTCGTCCGAGCGGACTGTAGGCGACCAAGGCAATGCCGAGTTCGCGCAGCACGGGCAGCAAGGCCTCTTCCGGCTCGCGACTCCACAACGAATATTCGGTCTGCACCGCGGAGATCGGATGTACCGCATGCGCACGGCGCACCGTTTCCGGCGCGGCTTCGGACAGGCCGAGCCAGCGCACCTTGCCCTCGCGCACCAGTTCGGCCATCGCCCCGACCGTTTCTTCGATCGGCGTCGCCGGATCGATGCGGTGCTGGTAGTAAAGATCGATATGGTCGAGGCCGAGGCGCTGCAGCGACGCTTCGCACTGCGCACGCACATATTCGGGACGACCGTCGACGCCTTCGTTGCTGCCGGGCCGGTCGCCGGCGACGACGATACCGAATTTCGTCGCGACGAACACGTCGTCACGGCGCCCCTGGATTGCCCTGCCGACCTTGGCTTCCGAATCGCCGTAAATATTCGCCGTGTCGAGCATGGTCATGCCGCGATCGAGCGCATGCCGGATCAAGGCAATCGCGCCCGCATCGTCGCGCAGGCCGCTCGAATACACGTCGGCAATGCCCAGGCTCATGCAGCCCAGGCCGATGGAAGATACTTGCGGACCGTTGCGGCCCAGATTACGCATTTGCATGTCGCGACTCCGTGGGGATAAGACGGAGGCAAGTCTACGAGCGGCACTAACGCGGAAAAATCCCGCCGCAGCGGATGCACTTGTAAGGCTGCTTAAACAATGGGCCGGGACTTTCACCGGCCCTCGCTTCAATCTTTCTTCCGATACCGGCGAAGAAGCCGGCGCCCCGGCATTGCGCTACTCGCCACGCTGCGTCGGCCTTCCTTGGCTACGACCGAGCAGGCGCAGGAATCCCTGCGTCACTTCACTCCGTGCATCAATTTGCTGATCAGCGGCGCGACGAGCAGCAACAGCACGCCCGCGACGACCAGCGCCCAGAAGCCGAAGGTGTAGCCCGACAGAGCCGATGCGGTGGTCATGCCGGTATCGCCCGAAACGATGCCGGCGAAGATGCCCGATAGGTTGTTGCCGTTCGCCGTGGACAGGAACCAGCCGCCCATCGCGAAGCCGACGTAGCGCACCGGCGCGAGCTTGGTCACCATCGACAGACCGATCGGCGACAGGCACAGCTCGCCGACCGACTGAATCACGTAGACCATGAACAGCGTCCAGAACGGGATCAGGCTTTTGGCGTTGACGAGATAGGTCAGCGCAAACATCAGCAGCAGGAAGGCAAGGCCGTTGAAGATCAGACCGAGGCTGAACTTGCGTGCGATCGACGGCTCGGCGTTGCGCTTGCCGAGCCAGACCCAGATGCCGGCGATGATCGGCGCAATGGTGATGATCGCGAGCGAATTCACCGACTGGAACCAGGCGACCGGGAATTCCCAACTGCCGAACATGCGATCGACGATGTTCTGGGCGAGGAAGTTGAACGAGGAGCCGGCCTGCTCGAAGAACATCCAGAACATCACGTTGAAAACGAAGATGATCAGCATCGCAATCACCTTGTCGCGCGCGACCGCGCCTTCACGCATGCCTTCGATGAGCAGCATCGCGGCGAGGCCGATAAAGAGGATGCCGAGGATCCAGGCCAGCGCTTCGGCGCCGAGCTTGGCGAGCAGGTAGTACATGACCGGCACGCCGACGACGAGATAGCCGGCGACGAGACCGAGGTTGCGCGGGCTCAGCGAGGTCTGCGCGGACTGGCCGACGCCCTGAAGCTGCTTGCGGCCGAACCAAAACCAGAGCCAACACAGGATCATGCCGATGCCGGACGCGAAGAACACCGCCTTGTAGTTCTGCTGCATCGGCGTGTCGGTGAGCCAGCCGGCGAGCCAGCCGGTGACGATCGGCGAGACGAAGCCGCCAACGTTGATGCCCATGTAGAACAGGGAAAATCCAGCGTCGCGCCGATTGTCGCCCTGGCTGTAAAGCTGGCCGACCATGGTCGAGATATTCGGCTTGAACAAGCCGTTGCCGATGATGACGAGGGCCAGGCCGAGCAGCATCAGGTCCATCTTCGGCAGCATCATCACGAACAGGCCCGCGCCCATGACAATGGCGCCGGCCAGGATCGAGCGTTGATGGCCAATCAACTGGTCGGCGATGTAGCCGCCGAACACGCCGGCCGCGTAGACGAGCGCGAGATAAGCACCGTAGATGTTGCTCGCCGGCTTCTCGCCGCTCGCGTCGCCGTTGTAGAACTGGGCGACGATGTAGAGCGCAAGCGCCCAGCGCATGCCGTAGAACGAGAAGCGCTCCCAGAACTCGGTCATGAACAACATCCACAATGGGCGTGGATGGCCCAGTGTCTCCGGGAACGTCAATCGTCCCGCCGCCACGTCGGCGGCCGCGTCGCCGCTCGTCGTTCCTACCGCCCCTGCCCCGGTTGCTGCCATGTCTTGCTCCGTTTCGATTCGCGTCTGTTGCGCGATGTGAGTTGGGTAGCGCCCGAATCCTCTCGCTGTCGCTCGCGCGAAAGCGGGAATCCGGCTCGTCTTTCTTGCGCTCCCGAAGGAGCGGCGAGATCAGAAACGGGATTGCCGCCTTCGCGGGAATGACGAGCAGAACTGTCGACGGCGCCGCGAAAAACGAACATGTAACCGCTTCGCCATTCGCGCGTCAAACAAAACCGATGCCGCGCTGCGGGATTCGGTGCCGGTCCGTCAGGGCGCCCGATGGGTGCCGATGGTTGTCCGCACCTCGAACAGTTCGGGGAAGAACGTCAGTTCCAGCGCCTTCTTGAGGAAGCCGACGCCCGACGATCCACCCGTGCCGCGGCGGTAGCCGATGATGCGCTCGACGGTCTTCATATGGCGGAAACGCCAAAGCTGGAACTGGGTTTCGAGATCGACCAGGTCCTCGCACAGCGCGTATTCGCGCCAGTAGCGGTTCGTGTCCTCGTAGATGCGCTCGAACACAGGCAGCAGTTCGCTGTCGGACACGTGCGGCTGCAGCCAGTCGCGCTCGATGTTGCGCACTGGCACCGCGTGGCCCCAGCGCGCGAGATAGCGCAGGAACTCGTCGTACAGACTCGGCGCCTGCAGCACTTCCTGCAGGCGCGCGTGCGCCGCCGCGTCGTGCTCGAACACGCGCAGCATCATCGCGTTCTTGTTGCCGAGCAAGAACTCGACGACGCGGTATTGCAGCGACTGAAAGCCCGACGACGGCCCGAGCACGTCGCGGAATTCGAGATATTCGGCTGGCGTCAGTGTCTCCAGCACCGACCACTGCTCGGTGAGCTGACGCAGCACCTGCTTGACCCGCGCGACGATCTTGCCGAACTGCCAGACCCGGTCGGAGCGCAGGCATTCGATCGCCGCGCCAAGCTCGTGGATCATCAGCTTGAGCCACAACTCCGACA
The DNA here is from genome assembly GCF_005503555.1 of Rudaea sp. 3F27F6. Taxonomy (GTDB): domain Bacteria; phylum Pseudomonadota; class Gammaproteobacteria; order Xanthomonadales; family Rhodanobacteraceae; genus Rudaea. Next base: position 4,123 of record NZ_SCNG01000003.1, on the reverse strand, counting down.
CCTGATGCTGGACGATGAACAGCATTTCGTCGTGATGCGGCGGGCTCGACAGGGGTTTCTGCGCGGACAGCAGCCGGTCGAGCTGCAGATAGCCGCCGTAACTCAGACGATCGCGCAGATCGGTTTCGATGCCGGCTTCGAGTTCGCGGCGGTTGTCGCTGATGCCCATCTGCGATGCTGTTCCCGGACTGACTGGAGGGCGCCGATTTTCACACAAGGCGCGGCCGAAGTCGGCGAATCGCGTTCGTTTCCCGCCTGCCGACACTTACAACGATGAACGAAAATCCACAATCTGCCTGTTGCCTGCTGTAACAAATAGTGCTGAGAATGTGGGTACGGGCAGTCAACACTTACCGGGGAAAAATCCATGCTTACACATCAAGGCGCCATGCCTGGCGTCCGCTTTTCTTTTTTTGCTCGTGCGTTTTCGCACTGTCGCAATCTCGCACTTCTCGCCGCGATCGCATTGCTCGCGCCGACTCTGGCGCTCGCGCAAGTCAGCATCAGCGCCGTCAACACCGCGTATACGCAGGACTTCAACAGCCTAGCGTCCAGCGGAACCACGAACACCTGGACCGACAACAGCACGCTGCCGGGCTGGTACTACACACGCTCGCCGACCGCCGCGGCGGTCTACTCGGCCGGCAACGGATCGAGCAATACCGGCTCGCTCTACAGCTTCGGCGTCGCCGGCGTGAATCCGGCCACCGACCGCGCCCTCGGTTCGGTCGCTTCGGGCAGCAACACCTATTACTACGGCGTTCGCCTGGTCAACAATACCGGCGTCGCCATCACCTCGCTGGCGATCAAGTACACCGGCGAAGAGTGGCGCGTGGCCAATGCCACAGCGCAGAAACTGCAGTTTCAATATCAAATCGGCGCGGCCGGCACCGTCACGGGCATCAATGCCCCGACCACCGGCTGGACGGCGTATACCGCGCTCGACTTCACCAGCCCGGTAACCAATGCCACCGCCGCGGCGCTCGACGGCAACGATCCGGCGAACCGCACCAATCTGAGCAGCACGCTGACCGTTAATATTCCGGCCGGCCAGGAAATCTGGCTGCGCTGGGTCGACATCGACGATCCCGGCTCCGACGACGGTCTGGCTATCGACGATTTCTCCGTGACCGCCAACCCGAGCGGTGGCGCGTCGACCAATCCCGCCGCGACTGGCACGGCAACGCCTAATACGGCCTCGCCCGGTGACGCCGTGACGCTGTCGATCAAGGTTACGCCGGGCACCAACCCGGCGAGCACGTTCACTTCGCCGAGCGCCGTCGTCGCCGCGGACATTTCCGCGATCGTCCCGGGCGCGACCAATCAGGCGTTCACTTATTCGAGCACGGACGGTTTGGGCAATCTGAGTTACACCTTCAGCGCCACTATCGATCCGGGCACCGCGACCGGCACCAAGTCGCTGCCGATCACCGTCACCGACGACCAGAGCCGCACTGCGGCCGCCACCGCGATCTCGATCAGCGTGCGCACGGTGACGCCGGCAACGATCATGGACATCCAGGGCCACGGCTCGCGTTCTTCCTACGCGGGAACCGGCACGACCCTCGGCACCGCATATATCCGCACGCCGACCACGGGACGCCAGAATATCGTCACCGCCGTCGGCCCGGCCGGCTTCTTCATGCAGGATGCGCAGGGCGACAACGACCTGACGACCTCGGACGGCATCTACGTCTACACCGGCAGCGGCAGCGCGCCGGCCGTTGCGGTCGGTGACTCGGTCGTGGTCGTGGGTCGCATACAGGAATTCAGCGGCTCGACCGAAATCGCCGGCGGTCCTTCGTACACGGTCCTGAGCTCGGGCAATCCCGTGCCGGCCGCTTACGACCTCAGCCTCAACTTGCCGAACACCGATTCGAGCAGCGGCATCTGCACCGGAACCGGCTCGAACATCGTCGTGCCCTCGGCCGACGGCCAGACGCGCAACGACGGCTACCAGGCCGCCAACTTCGCCTGTCTCGACGGCATGCTCGTGACGATGAGCAACGGCACTGTCAATGCGCCGACCTATACCACCGCGAACAGCGGCATCACGCCGTCGCCGGCCACGCCGAACAGCGGTTTCTACGCGGTCGCCGGCGATGCGCGTTCGTTCCGCAAGGCAGGCATCCTCGCCAACGATGCGAACCGCACGGTCAACATACCGACCTTCTGGGGCGCCCCGGAACTCGTCCAGGTCTACTACCCGGGCCTCGGCGTGACGCCAGCCAGCCTGCCGCAAGCGGCGAACATGCCGGCCGGCGGCATTTACAGCGGCGGCCAGAAAATTCGCCTGACCGGCATCATCCAGGGTTACCAGTCGGCCACGATGCCCGATCCGACCTATGAGCTGTATCCGCGCACCGGTGCCGACCTGCAGTTGGTCGGCGATCCGACCTACCCGGTCGCCGTGCCGGATCCGACCGCTGGCAAGCTGCGTGTCGGCACGCAGAACATGCTGCATTTCTTCAACGCCTCTTTCGACGGCGTCGACACCTCCGTCTACACCGATCGCTGCCTGGCCCAGCCATCCGACGTCGCCGGCAACCTCAGCGGCCTCAACACCCCGCTCGCCGGAGGCGCCGACGATACCTGCCCGACGCCGGCGCAATACCAAACGCGCCTGAGCAAGATGTCCCTGCAGATCCGCACCATACTGAAGGCGCCCACCGTGCAAGTCGTGCAGGAAGCGGAGAATCTGACCGTGATGCGCGACCTCGCCGCAAAGATTCAGGGCGACGATTCCTCGATCGCCTATCAGCCTTATCTGCTCAAGGGCAACGATCCGGGCGGCATCAATATCGGCATCTTCGTGCGCGCCGGCGTGACCGTGAACTCGGTGACCCAGCTCTATCTCAACACGACGACCTCAGCCTGCAGCAGCGGCACGTCCTGCCTGCTCAACGACCGTCCGCCCGTGCTGCTCGACGCCGAATACCAGGGTTACCATTTCCGCGTACTGGCGATCTACGACCGCTCGCTCGGCAGCCTCGGCGCCGCCGGCAAAGACTACGTCGGCCAGAAGCGCCGCGTGCAGGCCGAGCAGGTTGCGTGCATCGTGCAGGCCCTGCAGACCACGGGTATGGCGGTCGACTGCGATCCCGCCGCACCGGGCTCGGCGGCCGGCAATGCACGTCAGGATTCCGCCGGCAACGTGACCTCCAATCCCTACCCGATCACTGGCGATGCGACCACGCCGGTCATCGTGCTCGGCGACTTCAACGCCTACGAATTCAGCGACGGCTACGTCGACGTCACCGGCACGATCATGGGCACGGTCGATGCGACCGCTTCGCACAGCGTCTATCCGCCGAGCAACGGTTACGTGCGGCCGACCCCGGTCATGTTCGACACCGGCAGCACGGTGGCGCAGGCGCAGCACTACTCGTACAACTTCGGCGGCTACCTGCAGGAAATCGATCACATCCTGCTTACCGACGTGGGCAAAGGCGACTTCGTCTCGGTCGATAGCGGCCGCGGCAATTCGGACACGTCCGTTGCCTCGCTCACCCTGACCCAGCCCGGCACGGCGGTGCGCACTTCCGATCATGACGGCCAGGTCGTCACGCTCGGCTGGGTCGTCACACCGAACTCGACCGGCTCCGGTTCGATCACTCCGTCCACCGTGCAGACCGTTTCGACGACCAAGGCCGTCGTGTTCACCGTCACGCCCGCCACCGGCAACCAGGCGACCGTGACCGACAACTGCGGCAACGCGGGCGCAGCGGCCGGCACCTTCAACTCTGCCACCAACACCTACACGATTCCGCCCGGCGTGAAAAGTGACTGTCAGGTCAGCGCGACGTTCGGCACGATTCCGTCCTACACAGTCACGACGACTCTCAGCGGCACCGGCGGCAGCATCTCCGCACCGGCGCAGTCGCCTGTGCAGCAAGGTCAATCGACCACGTTCACTGTGTCTGTGTTGACCGGCTATTCAATCGCCTCGGTCACTGGCGATACCTGCTCGCCCAGCGTGCAGAGTGGCAGCACCTACACCACCGGTGCGATCACCGCCAACTGCACCATCACCGCCTCGTTCACTGCGAACGCCGTCAACGGTGCCTGCGGTACGGACAACGGTCAGACCCTGACCGTCGCTCCGACCAATCTCTGCTCGGCC
>NZ_SCNG01000002.1 GCF_005503555.1 Rudaea sp. 3F27F6 | reverse complement strand
GTTCCGTGCGGTCCGCCAGTGCTGATTTCTTCCGTTCTTCATGGTGACGCGAGTCCGCAATACAGGCCGTGTCCAGCGGCACCTGCGTCTAGTTACTAAGTCGAGCAAGCATTCGAGAAGAGGGAACCTGCTGGCTCTTGGAATGCCATAAATATTCCAGATGCCGGTAGGTTCCCGTTCTTGAAAAATCTCCAGCTCAAAATTCGACGGATACCGCTAGTCGACGCAATCGAGTCGGTTGGAGATCGGGCTTAATCAGGCCGGCAGAGAGGCCGCGCCATCACGTGATGATTCCTGCGCTTGGGTATCTCAGCGACGTCTTGCCGAACTGCGAAGGATTCAAAGCGGTTGTAGCTCGCGGTGCGGCTCGCCTACGCGTCCAGCCGCTGCGCCGACGATCGGATCCGTAAGTTGCTTGCACGTGGGATCGCGGCGGTCGCGCGCAATGTCTGACAATACATCGAGATAGCTGCCGGAGCGGGGCGACTTTCCCTTGCCCGCAAAGCGGTATTGGAATCTCCGTCAGCAGGTGCGGTCGGACGGCGGCGGCAGAAATAGGCCACCGCCATCGACGAGTTCAAACGGACGATCGGGGCGGCTTGGCATTGATTGCTGATGCTGGCGTTGGTCAGCAGCCCTGAAGCCACCCCAGCAACGATGCCCCATTAGCTACCTCCGAAAAATCTCGGATGTCAGCGGGTGGGGTGGCCTGCTTAAGATGCAACATGCATGAAAATGCCCACTGTTATGCGGGCTTCGAGACATCCTGCGATGTCGATGAATTTGATTGCGGTGCCGGCGGAGGGATCCGACGCGAGCCATTTCGCATCGATCTATCGGATCCGAACGGATTGCCTGTCTGCTTCCTCAAATTCTCATACGTCACTGGGCTAAGTTCGCAAGCAGTGTATGAAGCCACTGCCATGCAGTCGGCCCATACGTCAGAGCCTTGCTCACACCTTCTTTTGCAATCGCTTCTAGTGACTTCTCCCCGGCCTTCTCAAGGGCCTTGCGCATCAGAGATTTCTCCTTCTCAGGGGCATCTGACTCTTCAACTCGTCGAAGCAAAAGTTCGCGCAGGGTCTCGGCATGCAGCTTGACCGTGACAACGCCAAGAATCGCCCCCAAGCCACCGTCATCTGCAAGGAAGTCGAGTCCTCTGGCGGTGATCCTGGCGCCTCCAACGTGCTTCGGCGTATCGGTGGATTCGATCCAGTGAACTGCGATCAGTCCGTGTTCTTCAAGATAGGCCGCAACTGGCGCAGCAATATGAGGTTCATCGACGGCGAGCGCGTAGTGCCATTCCGGGTAAAGACCCTTAAGCAGATTCATCGCGTCAAGCTGCGCTTGTCGATCAAGAGCTTCTTTCATTTAGATTCCCCGAGTCTTAGGCAATCCAGTCCCATCATCGCCTCAACCATGCGCTCGCTCCGAGTAGTCGAGGAAAAGCCACCGTACAGCGACGCCGCCAGGGCATTCATCGAACTGAGCGAAGAGCTTTCCATCAAGCCACGCGCTCCAGGTTTTGTCGGTGCCACTGGGAGCGATCCTGAGTTGATCAATGGCTGTTTTGTCGCCGCGCATGCCGGCAGTGTAGCGGGGCCGGTCGCACCGCATGCGACAACCGATAAAAGACGGAGCCGCGAATAGAAGACAAAAGCGCGCGAGCGGAAAACGCTGGGGACCTTGTCTATTCCGGCTCAAACAGGTTCCACTTCGCCCGGTTTTCCCGCTGAGTTACGACGCGCAAATTGGTCTCGACATGCAGCCCAGATACGAGCTTCCCCTGTAGCGGAATGATATGGTCTACCTCGTGCGGAATGCCGGTTCGGCTCGTTAGGCTAGCAGCCTTGCGATAGATGGCTGCTATGGCATCTTTGTCGGCCCAAGCGACGCAACGATTCAGCTTTGCTGCGCGCCGCTTGGCGTTTCTCGGCTTCGCCTTTTCTTTATAACGCTCTTGATAGGCGACAGCACGACGCTTGCGCTTCCATTCCTTCTCGACAGCTCTCAATTGGCTGGGAGATTTGAAGTGGTTAGGGAATCTCCCGGCGGCAAGAATGACGCTTCCCAAGAGGTCGCCTCATCAAAATTGCAGAACGAAATCGTGACTGCGGAACGAGGGGCGTCCGCGAGAAGTACTGTAAGTACTGGTGCGGTGGAGGGAATCGAAATATTCCAAAAATCCCTTGTCTTATGCGATCTTTATCAAGAAATGATTAGGAGTTACCCCCAAATTTACCCCCAGACGGCGGTGCTTTCCTCAAGCTCTTACCGACTATTCGATAACCCTCCAAAAAAGACTTGGCTCTCCTTTTAGTCGTCAGTAAGGATATTAATATTGCGAGCCCCTGGTCGCGGCGCTGAGCGAAGATTTGGGGCGCGGCGGCGGGCGCCAGGGTGGTTTACCTGTGCAGCATGGACATGGCTGTGTCGAGCCAACGCTAAACAGACAAGTCTGGCCAGAAGCTAGGCTTGTGTGTCAGAACTCCCAACCGCTTAGCCTTTACTTTTCGACAATGCAATGCTCACCTTTCGCAATTCGCTGCTCAACAATTGAATATTCTCCAGGTATTCGGTGCACTCGCGACATCTGAACATTCGGGATGTTCACTTCGTGCAACGAATAGTAGTGCAGTCTTGGGATCACCGACTTTCCTCGGTTCACCAACTCGCAAGAAACATCCTCACCTGAAGATTCACCAATGTAAAGTCCAAGTAGTAAAGCAAGCGCATCTGTGCCTGAGGCGGTGTGATCATCAAAAACTCGGCGGAGCTGGCGGCCCAATTCGGATTCGTTTGTTTCCGTGTCCTCGGACGACACCTTTATATGAGCGTTCAACACGGCCGCTACTAACGCTAGCGAAGCTGTTGAAGGTGCTCGCTCAATCTTTTCAGCATTCGCCGGGATCGCACATCCCAGTAGGGAAATGCCGACAAGAAGTAAGCTCAACATTGCTGCCAGCGAAGAGATTTTATTTAGCATAAGAGTCATGGCTGTACGGTGACTGTATTGTGCCCTTCTTCCAGGGCCATATCTTGATTGTACTCATCCCGATCTCGATTGGCCGTATTGATACAACCGTGGCTTTGCATTCCATCTCTGCCATGCATGTTTGTGCCGGCATTTGGCCTCAGATTCCGGCGCCCACCGCCGGGTGCTGTTGGTGGGCCAATCGTATAGCTACCTGCTGGCGCGGGGCCGTGATTGGGTACATCCTGACACTGCGGATTGTTCTGGCAATCGAGATGATTGGGATCAGTGCTGTTGCCAGATGCCCAATTTGAACCATGAAAAATAGGATGCTCTGCCCGGCCCGTCGTGCAGTCCACCGAGTGATCAGCGATAGAGTAGGTGAAGTGATAAAAATCTACCGGGTCAAAACAAATAGGTGGATTGCTGCCCACATAGGCGAATGTGTTGCCCACATACAGCTCAGCTGGATCAGAAGAGACGCAGCTTTCCGCGCCGGAGTCGCAGCAACGCTCATGGTTGTAATTCAGCCCAACCTCTGCATCGCAGCACTGGTCAACTAAAGCAGAAGTTAATTAGATGCCAAACTGAGACACCAACCGCCAGCAGTCGTATTTAATGGGAAATGTCGCAAAACTTACTTTACCCATCTTCCAGAAATGAATAAATCTCTGGTTGTGATCAAATATATAACCATTCGCTCCGTCGCTTTTTGTTATGTTCAAATAGGCATCATTTTTATCAAAATAGCATTTACTGACTGATATCAATTCCCCATCTTTCACAACCCCCACAACTGGTAGTTGAGAAATTGGCTCCCCAGCGCGTCCATATATATTTATTTCTTTGTTCGATTTTAAAATCCAATCGCTTCCTGATATATACAAAAAAATAGAGAAAATAAAGAGGATTGAAAAAAGCGAGGCGATAATTTTCATGACACTACCTAGAGGAAGGTCTGCTAACGCCGCCTGTTGGGTTTCGATGAATTCAGTAATGGTCGAGAAACTGAAATCCAAAGAAACATTCCAAAAATTGCCCCCGCAGAACAACAAACTAAAATCACAAAAAATATCCTACCCAGCGATAATATTTTTTCTAGATAACTAAAATAGGATGCCAAAATCGACCCCGGCACTCCTAGGTATAGAATGCCAACAGCCACATTCCCTTTGAATGTTCTAAACATCCAATTGGAAAGTCCCATTTTTTTGATATCAGTGAGCATAGTGAGAAACCATTACTGCGCTTCCTCATGGACAAGGATCAAAGTTTGGATTATATGGAATCATCGGATAATTGGGGGCATCGCCAATACTTACCCCCGAAAAATAGGGGATATCAATGGACGAGGGTGGATTGCTTCGGACGAGGCAGACAAGAAAAAGCCCGCTGTTATGCGGGCTTTGGGACATCCTGGGATGTCGATGAATTTGATTGTGGTGCCGGTGGAGGGAATCGAACCCACACTCTGTTGCCAGAAACGGATTTTGAGTCCGTCGCGTCTACCAATTCCGCCACACCGGCATCGATGAGGGGCCGCAGTATAGATCAATTGCAAAGTGCGGCCAAGGGCGGCTGCTTTCCGGGCTGTGTCTCAGCAAGCAAATGCACGGACAAAAGGCGGCGCTGACTGGGCTCGTCGGCTAGGTGCGGCGAGTCGCGCCCGCACAAAGCGTCAATGCATCGCATCCAGGGAGAGCACGCGCCGATCGCGGCTGTACCAGTCGCCGTCGAGCGGGCGGAACACCGAGCATTGCGTCATCGGCCCGCGGTAGATGTGCAGGGTGACGGCGAGCGAGTCGGCGCTCGGGTTGCGGATCGTGTGGTATTCGTGCGGCGGGATCAGGCTGCCGGCCGAGCCGGGGCCGACGTTCATCGTGCCGCGCGATTCGAAGCGGTAGCGCTCGCCTTCCTGCTCGACGAGTTCGTACGGCGTGATCTCGAGCGAACCGTGCCAGACGCCTTCGACGCACCACATGCCGGCGTGGTCGTGCACGAGGGTGCCCTGGCCGGGGCCCCAGGTCATCGCGATCACGGCGTAGCCGAATTCTTCACTGCGGTAGAGTTCGCGGCGCGCGTAGTGATCCTTCACCTCTTCAAAGATGCAGCGCGGCAGCTTCACCGACGGATCGCGGATCAGCTCGCACAAGGTGTTGCGCAGCGCGTTGGCGATATCGGCTTCGCGATCGTGGTCGACGGCGCGGTCGAGGCGGCTGACGAGGTGTTCGGAGCCAGGAAAATCTAAGGCAAGCATGGGCGCTCTTTTCTGCGAGGGGCGGGCGGCGGCCCGCTTGGGAGTTTTGCGATCGCGGCGACCGCAAAATGCCGAAATGGTTATATAGATATAACTGATTCTACAGCGTCCGCTCCAGCTTCGCGAGGAATCCCGCGATGGCGGTGCCGAAGCGCGCAATGTCGACGAGGAACGCGTCGTGGCCCTGCGGCGAGTCGAGGGCGACGAAATCGACTTCGGCACCGGCCGTGCGCAAGCCGTTGGCGATTTCCTCCTGCTGGGTCAGCGGGAACAGGATGTCGGTCGATACGCCGATCACCAGGGCCCGCTCGACGTCGATCTTCTTGAGCGCCGCGGCGACGTTGCCATGGCTGCGAACGTCGCCCGCGTGCTCGCCGATGTCGAACCAGTCGCTCGCGCGCGACAGGTACAGGTAGCAGTTCGGATCGAAGCTGCGTACGAAGCGCTTGGCATGTCCTTCGAGGTACGACTCGACCTGGAACTCGACCGCGAACGGCTCGTCGTCGCGCTGGTCGGAGTCGAGACGGATGCGCGCGAAGCGGCCGACCCATTCCATCGCCGAACGGTAGGTGATGACGCCGAGCTTGCGTGCGATCGACATGCCGGTTTCGGGATAGTGCGCGTCGTCGTACTCGCCGAGCTTGAAGTTCGGGTCGAGCCGGATCGCTTCGCGCTGCAGCGAACGGATCGCGATCGCAAACGGCTGCGCCTGTGGCGCGGTCGAGATGCTGATGTGGGTGCGTGCGCTGCCGCGGTGCTGGACCAGATAGCCGAGCGCGCTCATGCCGCCCATCGAATTGCCGATCAGGCAGGCGAGTTTTTCGATACCCAATCCGCGCACCAACTCGAACGCCGAATTGCCGACGTCTTCGAGGGTCAGCTCGGGGAAATCGAGTTTGTATACTTTTCCCGTCTGCGGATCGACGCTGGCCGGTCCGGTCGAGCCTTTGCAACTGCCGAGAGAGTTGACGCAGATCACGAACCAGCGATTCGTATCGATGTACTTGCCTGGGCCGAGCATTTCTTCCCACCAGCCCGGCGAGGGATCGGCTGCGTTTGTCGCGGCGTGTGCGCCGGGCGAGAGGCCGGTGAGGACCAGGATCGCATTGTCGCGTGCGGCGCTGAGCGCGCCCCAGGTTTCGTAGGCCAACTGCGCGCCGACGAGTTCGCCGCCGCGGCGCATCGGAAACGGTGAGGGCAGGGGGAAGTACTGGCGGGCGTCGGACATGCGTGCGCGGTCGAATGGATGGGGGAATGGTGCCGGTCGGCGGTTCGGATTTTACCCATGCGCAGGTGCAAAGGCGCGAAATACGAGCTATCGCTCTCCGCTTTGCGCCTGCACGCGAAACTCAGTCGGACGCGAGCCGCATGCGACTTCGCGCCGCCGAGATCAGGGAACCACTTGATCGATCGTCAGCTCGACCGGCTCGCCGCGCGTATTGGGCAGCGGGGCCGACAGTGTCTGCAGATCGCCGCTCTGCGCGATCGCCTGGCCCGACTTCGAGATGCGCGCGCCGATAATAATTTGTGGAAAAGTGGATAATTTCATCTGCGGCATCATGCTCATCGCATCGGTGAGGACGACGCTGGCCGGCAACTGCGCGGCGGTGAGTTTGGCGATCGCGAGCGGCATCGGCGGCCCGCTTGCAGCCTTGGCGAAGACGAACAGAGTGTCGCCGGGCGCGACCTTGTCTTTCAGTTTGGGGTCGAGCGCCACTTTCACCGAGATATGCGGCCCCGAAGTATTTTCCTGCTTGTCGTCGGCGGCTTTCGGGGCGGTTGGACTCGAACCTGCCACAGCAGGCGCAGGCATCGGTTTGCCATCACGCAGCGCCTGCGCCTGGGCGATCTGCTCGCGTATCGAAGTCGCCACGTCCGAGTCGGGCGGCAGCAGCGGCAGCAACGTGTTCCACTTCGCGATCGCGTCGTCGTACTTGCCCGCCTGCGAGTCGGCGATGCCGGCAAGCCACAGGCCTTTCTGGTTCTGCGGGTTCGCCTTGATCGCTTGCTCGATCAAGGCCAAGGCTTCGCCCTGGATGCGCCGGTCCGTGCCGGCGAGCACGATTGCCTCGGCGTAGTCGACGGCGATGTCGCCGTCGTCCGGCGCGAGGTCGTGCGCGTGCTTGAGCGCATCGCGCGCCTGGGCGAAGCGCTGCGTCGATTTGTAAGCACGGCCAAGCAGGGTCCAACCTTCGGCGTTGCTCGGGTCTTGTTTCATTTTCTCCGCGAGTTGGGCGATCGCCGCGTCGATGTTGCCGGCATGGCCTTCGCCTTCTTCGCCCGCGCGGGCGATCAGATTGGCCGGATCGAGCGCGGCGGGTGCGCCGAGTTCGCGGTAGAGCAGGATCGCCGCTGCCGGCAGCAGCAACGCCACGGCGAGCGCGGAGTAGAACGCGGATTGTGTGCGCGTCGCCGTTGTCGGCGCCGATGCGAGCAGTTCCTCGCCGAGCGCGGCGCGCTTCGCCGCGTACTCTTCGGCGGTGAGAATGCCGTCGGCCTTCGCCGTTTCGAGCGCTTTGAGCTTGCGCCGGGTCTCGTCCGCCGCGTCGGTCGCAGCACGGCCGCGCAGCAGCGGCACGAGCACGAAGGCGAGCGCCGCCACGAGCATCAGTGCGGCGAAGAAAAGGAAAGCGGTCGTCACCAGTCGTCGTCCCCGGATTGGGCGGTATTGGAATTCTGTGTTGCAGCTTCGCCGGCCGCCGCGCGCGCGCGGCGGCGCAGAATGCGCAGCACGGCGACCGCGCCGAGCGCGACGAGCAGGAACGGCGCGAACCAGAGCAGGTAGGTGCCTGGCTTCACCGGCGGGTCGTAGAGCACGAAGTCGTTGTAGCGCGCGACGAGGAATTCTTTGATCTGCGCATCGCTCTTGCCTTCGCGCATCAGGTCGAACACCTGCTTGCGCAAATCCTTGGCGAGGTCGGCGTCGGAATCGGCGAGATTCTGGTTCTGGCACACCAGGCAGCGCAGTTCGCGCGTGAGGTTCTGGTAGCGCACTTCCTCGGCGCGGTCCTTGAACGGCAGCGGGTCGATCGCGTAGGCGGCAGGCGCGAGCAGGCCGACGCAGAGGATCGCCGCGGCGAGGACGCGCAGAGCGCGACTCACGGTTTGGCCTGCGGCAGTTTGGCGAGCTGCGGCTTCAGTTCGCTCGCGATCAGTTCCGGCGTCAACATGCCGATGCGCTTGTAGCGGATCGTGCCCTGCGCGTCGACGAGAAACGTCTCCGGTGCGCCGTAAACGCCGAACTCGATGCCGGCGCGGCCGTCGGCGTCGCTGACGATCGTATCGTAGGGATTGCCGAACTGTTCGAGCCAGCGTTTCGAGTCCTCGGGCTTATCCTTCCACGCGAGCCCGATCAGCGGCACGCCGAACTGCTTTGCCTCGGCCATCAGCACGGGATGCTCGTACTGGCAGGTCACGCACCAGGAGCCGAACACGTTGACGAGGTAGGGCTTGCCGAGCAGGTCGCGTTTGGAAAGCGTCTTTGTGGAATCGTATAAAAGTGGAAGAGTGAATTCGGGCGCCGGCTTGCCGATCAGCGGCGAGGGCACTTCATTGGATTCGTGATGCGTATTCCACCAGATGCCGAAGCCGAGCAGGGCGACCAGGGCGAAGAATCCGATCAGGGGCAGCAGACGGTTCATGGTTGGAGCGGATTCGCGATGGGCGATGCAGGATTCGGGAACGCGGCCGAAGTGCGGACTTCGTTGCCGCTCCGAGTTTCTGATCGCGGATCACGAACCGCGGCGTGCAAGCGGAAGCGCCGATCCGCCGCAGCGAGGAAACCGCCGAGCATCATCAGGATTCCGCCAAGCCAGATCCAGCGCACGAACGGTTTGACGTAGATACGCACGGCCCAGGCGCCGGTGGCCTGTCCCGAGCCTGTCGAAGGATCGAGCGATTCGCCGAGCGCGACATAGACGTCCTGCAAGAAGCCCGGCCGGATATCGGCTTTGGTCTGTACCGGTGTATTGCCGGAATACTGGCGCTTCTGCGGATTGAGCGTCGCGAGCAACTTGCCGTCGCGCGAAACTTCGATGACGCCTTCGTCGGCGCGGAAATTCGGTCCTTGTGCAGGCGCGACGCCTTTGAAGCGGAAGTCGAGCCCGGCGATGTTCTTGGTTTCGCCCGGCGCCATGCGCACATCGCTTTCCACGCTGGTCGATTCGGTGACCAGCACGCCGGCGAGAAAGATCGCGACGCCGAAATGCGCGGCGATCATGCCGAGCATCTCGGGCGTGTAACGCCGCCCCGACGGCGCTTCGCGCCAGCGCTTGAGCGCATACAGCGCGATGCCCGCGCCGACCCAGAGACTCGCGGCGATGCCGGCGACCGCGCGCAGATGCAGGCCGCCGACGAGCAGCCACGCGGCAAGCGCGCAGACCACCGCGAGTACCAGCGCGGGGACGAGTGTGCGCACGGTTGCGCGCCAGTCGCCCGCGGCCCAGCGGAAGAACGGCCCGAACGGAATCAGCAGTACGACCGGCAGCATCAGCAGCAGGAACATGAAGCCGAAGTAAGGCGGCCCGACCGAAATGCGGCCTACGCCGAGCGCGTCGCCGATCAGCGGATACAGCGTGCCGAGCAGGACCATCGCCGCCGCGCAGGCGAACAGCAGGTTGTTGATCAGCAGCAGGGTTTCGCGCGAGAGCATCTGGAAAGGCTTGCCGCCGGCGACCTTCGGCGCGCGCAGCGCGTAGATCGTCAGCGAGCCGCCGACCACTACAGTGAGGAAGGCGAGGATGAACAGGCCGCGCTTCGGATCGCTCGCGAACGCGTGCACGCTGGTCAGCACGCCCGAACGCACGAGGAAAGTGCCGAGCAGGGAAAGCGAGAACGCGAAGATCGACAGCAGTAGAGTCCAGGCGCGGAACGAGCCGCGCTTCTCGGTCACCGCCTGTGAGTGGATCAGCGCGGTGCCGACGAGCCACGGCATGAACGAAGCGTTCTCGACCGGATCCCAGAACCACCAGCCGCCCCAGCCGAGCACGTAGTAGGCCCACCAGCTGCCGAGCGTGATGCCGAGGGTGAGGAAGGCCCAGGCGACGTTGGTCCACGGCCGCGCCCAGCGCACCCAGGCGACGTCGAGTTCGCCGCCGAGCAGCGCGGCGATCGCGAAGGCGAACGCGACCGAGAAACCGACGTAGCCCATATAGAGCATCGGCGGATGGATGATCAGGCCGGGGTCTTGCAGGATCGGATTGAGGTCGGCGCCGTCGGCCAGGCCCGGGATGTGCCGCGCGAACGGATTCGAGGTGAAGATGGTGAAGGCGAGAAAGCCGACCGCGACGAAACCGAGCACGCCGAGCACGCGCGCGATGAGCGGGTCGGGCAGGCGCCGGCTCAGCGCGGCGACCGCGACCGTCCATATATTGAGGATCAGCACCCAGAGCAGCAGCGAGCCTTCGTGCGCGCCCCAGACGGCGGAGAAACGGTAGTACCACGGCAGCGCGAGGTTCGAGTTCTGCGCGACGTATTTGACCGAGAAGTCCTGGGCGAGAAAGGCATAGGTCAGCACGCCGAACGCGAGCGCGACGAAGACGAACTGGCCCGTGGCGATCGGCCGTGCCGTCGCGATCAGTGCGGCATTGCCGCGCCAGGCGCCGATCAGCGGCAGCGTGCACTGCATGAGTGCGAGCAGCAGGGCGAGGATCAGCGCGAATTGACCGAGTTCGGGAAGCATGCGATGCGGCGGTGTCGGGTTTTTTGCAGGGCGCTAGATTACGCGAGACCCGGCGGGGATGCGAGAAAGCAAACGGCCTTCTCCGCACTGCGGAGAAGGCCGTTGTACGAGTGCGGAGAGGCGGCGGCGGTCAGGCTTTCTTTGCGTGCGCCGAGCACCAGCCCTTGCCTGCGACCGACTTGCCCGGAAACAGCTGGCATGGACCCCAGGCGGCGCTGCCGCCCTGGTAGAAGTTGCAGTTGGCGCAGTCGTCGCCCGCCGCGTAGGTGGGGAATTTCGCCTTGTCGGCCTTGGTCGCGTCTTCGACGTAGCCAAGAGTTTGTGCGGTCGCATCGGTCGGCGCGAGATGCGGCAGGTCGTCTGCGCGCGCCTGACGCGGCAGCACGCTGACGAGCGCCGCGGCGCCGATCGCGGTACCCGCGCCGACGAAGAAGCGGCGGCGGCTCTGATCGGTCGCGGAAACATTCGTTGAATCGGTCTTTTTCATGGTTCACCTTTGCTGGCAATGGAGATGCTGGCTGGATGCGATTCGTTCAGTGCTTTTCCTTCGGCGGCAGCGAGGCGAGCCAGGAGGCGACGGCTTGAATCGAATCGTCGTCGAGTGTACGCGCAACCCCGTGCATGATGAAGTCGTTGCTGCTGTACTGCGGCAGATTGCCGCGGAAATTGTTCAGTCGCGTGACCAGGTACGGCGCGTGCTGGCCGCGCAGCGTCGGATAGGCGGCGTATTGGTTTCCTTGCGCGGCCGGGCCGTTTGCGTCGGCGCCGTGGCAGCCCTGGCACGCCGGAATGCCGCGCGCCAGATCGCCTTCGAGGTAAAGCGTCTCGCCCTTGGCATTGCCCGGCGCTGCTGGCGCCGCCGTGCGCGCCTGCGCAGCGAAGTACGCGGCGACGTTGCGCATATCGGCGTCGCTGAGGCCCGCCGCTTGCGCGGGCATCGGCGAGGCGGCGTAGTAGGGCGCCTTCGGATCGGCGGCCTTGAACTCGGCGAGGCGGTGGTAGAGGTAGTCGGCGCGCTGGCCGGCGAGACTCGGAAACATCGGCACGATGGCGTTGCCGTTCGGCCCGTGACAGGCGGCGCAGACCGCGGCCTTGGCCGCGCCGGCGGCCGCGTCGCCGTGGATCGGCTCGATGCGGCGCAGGTCGACGTAGTCGGCGGCGAATGCGCTCGTACCGGCGCCGCTCAACAGCAGGACCGCGGCCCAGCACAGCGGCGAATGGGAAAGGCGAGTGCGCATCGATCGGATTCTCATCGCGTCGGCCCGGTCACAGTTTCATGTTGACGAGCAGGCCGATCAGGTTCTGCTTGTAGCTCTGCGGCCCCGCATCGGTATACACGCGGTTGCCGACGACGAGGCCCTGATCGAAGCCGAGGTAGTGCCAGTCGTTGATGCGGCCGCGTTCGTAGTAGTCGAACAGGCGCAGCGAAACGCGCTCGCTGAACGGCACGGTCGCGCCGATGGTGATCGAATTGACCCGATAGATCATGTTCGGGAACGCGCCGCCGCCCGGGCCCGGACCTTCGTTGCCGACCAGATGCGCGAGCGCCGTCGGCCCGGCGTAGGTGTAATCGGTTAGGCCGCGCGAGTAGAGGTAGTTCCAGTTCACGTCGAGGCGCACACGGCCGATGTCGTGGTTCAGGGTGAAGCCGCCGTACCAGTCGCGCTGCGCGTCGGTCGCCCACCATTGGCCGTTGAGCGCGTAGTTCGAGCCGCCGAGGGTCGGATCGGCGCCGGTGCCGTTGGCCTGGTCCTGCACGTTCGACAAGCCGAGCCGCGAACGGTCCCAGGCGGCGTAGGCACTGATGCTGCTGCGCGTTGCGAACTGCCATTCCCACTGCACGGTCGCGCCGACGGTGTCGTAGGCTTGGCGGCCGATGCGCGCGTCGTAGCTGTTCCAGTCGCCGCGCACCGAAGCGCTGACGGTCATGTCGTCGCGCGGCATGACCGTCGCCATCACGTCGATCTTGTTCTCGTCGCGGCTCGACATGTCGTACTTGCGCATCGCGTCGACGGTATGCGCCGGTGTGCCGGTGGCCGGCGGCACGTAGCCCGGCATGCTGCTCGACCAGGTGAACTCGTACGGGTCGAAGTTGTAGGTGTTGCCGGTCTGCTTGAGGTAGGTGTAGTTGACGCGCAGGGTCAGCCAGTCGAGGCTGCGGTTGACCCAGGTCAGCTTGACGCTGCTCGCATCGATCTGGCTGCGCTCGCGGTTGCTCGGTTCGTAGCGGTTGTAGTCGAGCGTCGCGCTCAGCGTGTTCTTGTCGCTGAATTTCCAGTCGGCGCCGAAGTTCGCATCGATCGTCTGGATGTCGAGCGGCAGGCTGCGCACGCGGGTCAGCGCGGACGGATCTGTGCGCGGATCCCAGATGCCCGATTCGCCCGGCACGATGCTGCCCTGCGTGCCGTTCTCGCTCGGATAGCCGTACTGGCCGGTCAGCGGGTTGTAGGCGAGGTAGATGTTGCGATAGTCCTGACGGTCGTACTTCACGTCGCCGCGCAGGGTCCACTGCGGCGTCGGCTGCAGCACGATCCGCGCGTCGAACATCGAGGTGTCGATGCGCATGTCCGCGGTCTTGCGCGACAACGCGTCGGTCGTGTTCCACTTGTTGCAGTCGTACAGCATCGGATTCTGCGGGCCGAGCTGGAGATTGCCGAGGCCGATGCCGAACACGCCCTGGCAGTTGATCGGCGCGATCAGCGCATCGTCCTGGCTCATGCGTCCGCCGGAGGCGCTGATCGATATCTCGCCGTTCCACGGAATCTTGCGCGTCGCCGTCGCCTGGAAGTTGTGATAGTTATTGTCGGGTTCGGTCGACATCTGGCCTTGGTACAGCGGCGCGGCGATCGCTCCCGGAATCACCGGCAGGGCGGTGAGCTTGAACGGCGACTGGTAGTTGTACGAGGTGTACTTGTCGCGATAGAACGAGCCGGTGTAACTGAAGTCGAAACGCCACTCGGGCCCGGCGTAGCGCAGGCCGCCGTTGATGTTGATCGTCGAATCGTTGATCGGCTTGATCGTTTCGTTGACGCCGCCGTCGTTCAAATTGAACGGCGGCCCTTCGAACGCGAACGCGAAGAAGAACGGCCCGCCGTAAGGCCGCGTGCCTTTGCGCTGCTCGTCACTCAGGTTGACGTAGGCGGTCCACTCGGGCGTCAAATACGTGCTTGCGGACAACCCTTGCTTCGAGCGCTTAACGCCGAGCGTCATCGTCGGCGCCGCGGCGGAGGCGGCCGCGACCTGAGCCGGCGTGCTGCCGCCAGGTGTCAGACTCGACGGTAGGGTGAGGTTGTTCGTGCCGACGCCGTTCCAGATCGATCTCGCATCGGTCGAAAGAATATTCGGCATGTCGCGGACAAAGGCCTGCACCTTGTAGGCGCCCGCTTTGCCGAACACCGCTTGGTAATACTGGTCTTCGTCGCTGATGCGGCTCGCGCGTACGTCGACGTAGCTGCCGTCGGACGGGCGCTCAAAATGCGCGTCGAGCAGGCTGAGAATCGCTTTGTCGCTGCGCCAGTCGGCGTAGCGGTTCCACGCGGCGACACCCTGATCGCCGGTGCCGATGTAGCCGACCTGGAGCACGCCGTAGTAGAGCCATTCGCCGATTTCGTGGGCGAGCGGCGCCTCGTTCGGGCAGTCGTAGAGATTGCCGGTCGGCGAACGCCGCTGCAGCGGCGCCAGCCAGGTCGTGCCGCGCGCGTCGCAGGCTTCGCTGGCCTGGCCTGCGGTCGGATCGAGTTTGTTGCCACGCCAGGTATCGACGCCGATGCCGCTGTCGGCCCAGGCCGTGGAGAAAAGCATCATCGTCGCCATTCCCGCGAACGCAGGAATCCAGCGATTTTGTTTTTGCTCTTCGCTCAGACGGAAACGAGAGTCGCGCTTTTGTTCCGGGACGCACGAAGAAAGGGCGCTGAATCCCGGCGTAAGCGGGGACGACGGGCGAGGGTGTGCGGAAGTCGACATCGCGCGTTTCTCCCTGTCGTCACTCGTGGAATTTCGAACCGGCCGGCGCGTTCGAGCCGTGGATATTCGCGTGGCAGGTGAGGCAGCCGCGGCCCATGATGCGTTCGTCTGGATTCTTCCCGGTCATCAGCGAGTTCGGCGTATGCAGGTCGTTCGGATGACGCTGCTGCGTATGGCACTGCTGGCACAGGAACGGGATCGGCGCGACGAGCAGGGTGTTCTGGTTCGAGCCGTGCGGCGAGTGGCAGTTGAGGCAGCTCTCACGCACCGGCGCATGCTCGAACAGGAACGGCCCGCGCTTCTCGGCGTGGCACTGATAGCAGGTCTCGTTGACCGTGTTGGTCTTCGCCAGCGGAAAACTCGTCAGCGAGCTGCCGTTCGACAGCGAGCCGTGCGGGTTGTGGCAGTCGTCGCAGCTCATCTGCCCTTCCGGCAGCGGCATGTGCGAGCGGCGGTTGAACTGCAGGCGGATGTCCTTATGGCACTGCGCGCAGGTGTCGTTGATCGACTGCTTGGCCATCGAGCCTTCGACCGAGAACTTCGCCATCGGGTTGTGGCAGTCGCTGCACGACAGGCCGTTGCGCTGGTGCACCGAACCCGACCAGTGGTCGCGCGGGCCGCCCGCATGGCAGGTCAGGCAGGTCTTGGTTTGCACGTCGATCGGCGTGCCGCCGTTCTTCGTGTAGGCGATGATCAGGCCCTTGCCCTGCGGATTCTGCGCATGCGCGGAACCGGCGCCGTGGCAAGTCTCGCAGACCGGGATGCTCGGGTCGGAACGATTCGCCACATGCAGGCCGAGCGCGTGCAGGGTGTGAGTGAAATGATCGGCTTCGAGCTGGTGGCAGGCGACGCAGGTCTTCTCGCCGACGGGTTTCGCCTCGGGTGCCTGCGGATTGTCGGCGACGCGCGCTCTGGCAAAGCCGGGCGCCGGCGCGGGCAGACTCGGATCGATCTGCTTCTCACTGGAAAGATTGGTCGACGGCAGAGACTGTGCGATCTCGCTGCGCCGCTGCTGGGCGAGGCCGGTATTGATCGCGCCGAACACCAGCGCGCAGCTCAACACCGCAGCGAAGACGACGCCGCATCGACGCAAATCCATTGTCACCCTCCTCGAGCTCTTGCGATGGCTGGAGCTTTTATGCCGGCGCCGCAGCGGCGGTTCGCTATTCGCGGACAAGTTTGTCCATTCAGGTAAATTTCCGATAGCGCGTTGTGCAGAAAAGATTGTTCGCCGATCAGAACGATTCTAGACTCGCCGGGCATTGCGCTTGGAACGGAGGTTGCGGGCGATGAACGATCTCAACAATATTTTCTACTTCGCCAAGATCGTCGAACACGGTTCGCTGTCGGCCGCCGCCGACGCGCTCGGCGTAGCCAAGTCGGTGCTGAGCCAGCACCTCACGCGCATGGAGAGCGATCTCGGCGTGCGCCTGATCCAGCGCACCACGCGCAAGTTGCAGATCACCGACATCGGCCGGCGCTACTACGAGCGCTGCCGCGCCGTGCTCGTCGAAGTCGAACGCGCGAGTGGCGTGATCGACGACGTGCGCGAAGTGCCGCGCGGACGCGTACGCGTGACCTGTCCGCTCAATTTCGCCCAGGTGTTCATGGCGCCGCTGCTGGCCGAGTTCATGGCGCGCCACGCCGAAGTCGAAGTCGTGCTCAAGATCAGCAACGACGATATCGACATGATCGCCGAAGGCTACGATCTCGCTCTGCGCATCGTGCCGTGCATCAAGTCGTCGAGCCTGATCGTGCGTTCGTTTACCCTGAGCCGCCATCTGCTCGTGGCAAGCCGCGATTTCGTCCAGCGCCACGGCCGTCCGCGCGTGCCTGCCGATCTGCGCGAGCTGCCGAGTGTCGGCGGTGCGTTGCCGATGGCACCCGGTGGCCGCTATCAGTGGTCGCTGAGCCGCGCGGACGAGACGCAGACCATCACCTATCATCCACGCCTGCTCAGCGAAGACCTGTTCGTGCTCAAGGAAGCTGCGCTGTCGGGCGTCGGCGTGGCCGAGCTGCCGCGCAGCGTCTGCGCCGACGAACTGGCCGACGGGCAGTTCGTCGAACTGCTGCCGCAATGGCAACTGCCCGAGATGAACCTCTATGCCGTGTATCCGTCGCGCAACGGCCTGACCCTCGCCGTGCGCATGCTGATCGACTACCTCACCGCGAATCTGCCGCCCATGGTCGAATCGGTCGCGCACGACAATTCGTTCCGCATGAGCATCGTCTCGCAGTCCGCGCCGGCGAAGAAATTCGGTACCTGAGCAGCAGATGACAAATCTTTAATGGGGACTGACGACAATTGAATTCGGGGTGTTTCCGCCCGATCAGATCAATTCATCGCAATAGTCTGGAGGTTCGAGATGGAATATCGGCGACTGGGTGCATCCGGCTTCACTGTGCCGGCCCTGAGTTTCGGCACGGGCACGTTCGGCGGCAAGGGCGAGCTGTTCGCGGCCTGGGGCAATACCGACGTGAAAGAGGCCAAGCGTCTGATCGACCTCTGTCTCGATCATGGCGTGACCATGTTCGACACCGCCGACGTCTATTCGCGCGGCGCTTCCGAGTCGATCCTCGGCGCAGCGCTCAAAGGCAAGCGCGACCGCGCGATCGTCTCGACCAAGGCGACCTTTCGCTTCGGTGACGAGCCCAATGCGGTCGGTTCGTCGCGCTATCACTTGATCAAGACGGTCGACGAGCAGCTCGTGCGCCTCGGCACCGACTACATCGACCTGTTCCAACTGCACGGTTTCGATGCGCAGACGCCGCTCGAAGAGGTGCTGTCCACGCTCGACGCGCTCGTGCGCGCCGGCAAGATCCGTTACACCGGTGTGTCGAATTTCTCCGGCTGGCATCTGATGAAGTCGCTCGCGGTCGCCGACAAGTACGGCTATCCGCGCTACGTCGCCAACCAGACCTATTACTCGCTGATCGGCCGCGACTACGAATGGGAGCTGATGCCGCTCGGCGTCGATCAGGGCATTGGCGCGGTGGTCTGGAGTCCGCTCGGCTGGGGCCGCCTGACCGGCAAACTGCGCCGCGGCGCCAAGCTGCCGAAGACCAGCCGTCTGCACAAGACCGCCGACTTCGGTCCGCCGGTCGACGACGAATATCTGTTCCGTGTCGTCGATGCGCTCGACGACATCGCCAAGGAAACCGGCAAGTCGATTCCGCAGATCGCGCTCAACTGGCTGCTGCAGCGGCCGACCGTTTCGACCGTGGTCATCGGCGCGCGCAACGAGGAGCAGCTCAAGCAGAATCTCGGCGCGGTCGGCTGGAATCTCAGCAAGGAGCAGGTCGCCAAACTCGACGCGGCGAGCGCGAAGACTTTCGCCTATCCGTACTGGCACCAGCAGGGTTTCGCCGAGCGCAATCCGTTTCCGGTCTAGGACGCGGCGATCGGAAAACAAAAAAACCGGGCGCAAAGCCCGGTTTTGCTTTTTGCGAAGAGCGGCCGTGGACGGCCGCCTTCCGAATCCCGCCATCGCGGACGATGGCAGAGATACGACTCAGTGGGCCGGAGCGGCGGCGGTCGCGTCGCCCTTGAGGCAGGTGCTCATATAGGTCTTGCGCGCATCGCCCTTGAGTTCCTTGGCCTTCGGGTCGGCATTGCAGGCCTTCATCTTTTCCTGCTGCGTCATCGGCTTGGCCGGCTCCGCGGCGGCGGTGGAATCGGCCTTGGCGCAGGTGCTCATGAACGACTTGTATTCGGCACCCTTGAGCCCCTTGGCATGGGCGTCCTTGGCGCAAGCACCGAGCTTCTGCTGCTGCGGAGTGAGCTGCTTGGTGTCGGCCGCGGAAGCGGAACCGGTGGCCAAGACAGCAGCGAAAGCGAAAGCGGCGAACAGTGTGGTTGCGGATTTCATGGCTATCTCCCTTGACGTAGCCGGCCCTATGCCGGATCGGGCGCTAGTCTACGCTTTGCGTGATGACAAGTCGTGGGCGTCATTGCCGGCGGTTTCGCCGCAATTCATCGCGCCGGGTTCGGGGAGACTAGAGAATTTGCCACGGATCAGAGCGGATTAAAAATCGATAACGGCGGATAGAGCGAATGCGAAACGCTCTATCCGCTCCAATCGATCTTTTGATCCGCTTTGATCCGCGGCGAGCGCTTTTTTATGCCGCCGCGTCGACCGACTGGCGCGGACCGTGCAGCAACGCCTGGCGCACGCCTGCGACGACCAGATCGGCTTCGGCCGCCGACACGGCGAAATGCGGGGTGAAGCGCAGCGAATTGACGCCGCCGTGAATCACGCCGACGCCGTGCTCGCGCAGCCATTCCTCGGTGCTGTTCGCGCCGTAGCACTTGAACTGCGGCGCCAGCTCGCACGAGAACAGCAGGCCGGTGCCCTGGACCTTGGTGATGAAGCCCGGCAGTTCCTTCTGCAGTTTCTGCAGCTTTTCCACGAACTCCGCGCCGCGCGCACGCACGTTGGCGCGCAGTGCGGGCGTGATCGCGCCGAGCACCGCGCAGGCGGCGTCGAGTGCACGCGGATTGCCGGTCATCGTATTGCCGTAGATGCCGGTCTTGTACAACGCGGCGGCGCGCTCGTTCACCGCGAGCACGGACAGCGGATACTGGCCGGCGCTGAGCGCCTTCGAGTAGGTTTCCATGTCCGGGGCTTCGAGCTGTTCGAAGCCCGGGTAGTCGACGACCGAGAGCACGCCATGCGCACGTAGGCCGGCCTGGATCGAGTCGACCATGAACAGCGAACCGTGCGCACGCGTCAGTTCGCGCGCCGCGGCGTAGAACTCCGGCGTGACCGCGCGGCCCGGATCGCCTTCGCCCATCACCGGCTCAAGCAGCATCGCCTCGATGAACCAGCCGTTCTTCTCGGCGTCGGCGAACGCGGCGCGCAACTGGTCGACGTTGTACGGCTCGACCGTGATCAGACTCTTTTCGTCGCGGAAGCTGGCGAGATATTGCACGTAAGCCTTGCGCGACGAATCCGAGTACACGGCCGGGCGCTCGGTGCGGCCGTGGAACGCGCCCTTGACCGCGAGGCGCTTGATCGTCTTGCCAGCATGCTTCGCACCCGCGTCGGTGGCGAGCTTGGCGTTGACGTCGGCGATGCGCAGGGCGAGGCCGACCGCTTCGGAGCCGGAGTTGAGGCAAAGGAAGCGCGCGTACGGCGTGGCTCCGCGCGTATGGCCGATTTCCTGCTTGATCGCATTGGCGAAGCGCAATTGGGCGAGGTTCGGCGTCATGATGTTGGCCATCGCTTGCGGCTTGGCCAGCGCATCGAGCACCGCCTGCGGCGTGTGGCCGAGGCCGAGCATGCCGTAGCCGCCGACGTCGTAGATCACCGCGCCCTTGAGGGTGACGATCCACGGGCCGCGCGCGGCGAGGGCGACGTAGGGATTGACCGCGTCGCCGGCGTAGAAATTGACGTAGTCGGCCTGCACGCGGGCGAGCTGCTCGGTTTCGTCGAGCTTGACCAGGTCGGCGAACTCGCTCTTGATCTGGGCGAACAGCGCATGCGCCTCGTCGATCGCGGCGGCGAGATCCTTGTCTTCGCGCAGGAAGCGCTCGATCGTCGCGTCGTCCAGCCCGGGCGTGCGGATGGCGCCGCCTTCGTTGCGCAGTTCGTTGAGTTTGGCGATGGACGACATGGCGATACCTCCGGTTCTTTTAGGAAACGCACACGGCGCCGACAGGCGGCGCCAAGGCTTTCGTGGCTAAAGTATTGAATCTGGAACGAATGATAGTGGCCCGATTTGGTATGGCCGAGGGCCAGTGGTATGGCGACTTTATGGGGCCACTTTGTCTCTGTCGGTTTTGCCGAAGTGTGACCGGTGCGGGCGCAGCGGCGATCGGGTACGGCTGACATTCGTCATGTCCAATTGCTGATGCCCGCGACTGCCTCGCGCGGCGGCCCCGGTGAAGAATTCCCGGCGTCACTCAAGGAGGCTGGCATGAATTCCGATTCTTCGACCGTCGCCCGGCTCAGCAAGGCCGGCAAACGCTACGCTGCGGTCCTGGCGCTCGATGGCATCGATCTCGACGTGCGGCGCGGCGAAGTATTGGCCCTGCTCGGTCCGAACGGCGCGGGCAAGACCACGGCAATCTCGCTGCTCGTCGGCCTGCAGCAGCCCGACAGTGGCAACGCGACCCTGTTCGACGCGGCGCCGCAGTCGCTTGCCGCGCGCCGGCGCATCGGCGCGATGCTGCAGGCGACGTCCCTGCCCGAGACGCTGACGGTCGGCGAACTGATCGAACTGTTCCGCAGCTACTACGCGCGGCCGCGCACGGTGGCCGACATCGTCGCGCTGGCCGGCGTCGGCGACCTGCTCGGACGCCTATACGCGAAACTTTCCGGCGGCCAGCAGCGCCGCGCGCAGTTCGCGCTGGCCTTGTGCGGCCACGCCGAGCTGCTGTTTCTCGACGAGCCGACCACAGGCCTCGACATCGACGCGCGCGAAACGATGTGGCGCGCAATCCGCCGCCTCGTCGGCGAAGGCTGCGCCGTCGTCCTGACCACGCATTATCTGGAAGAGGCGGAGGCTCTGGCCGACCGCGTCGTCGTGATCGCGCACGGGCGCGTCGTCGCCGCGGGCAGCGTCGGCGAGATCCGCGCGCGCGTCGCGCAGAAGCGGATTCGCTGCGTGTCGGCGCTCGCCGGCGACGCGATCGCGAGCTGGCCCGACGTGCGCAGTGTCACGCGCGACGGCGACCGGATCGAAATCGTCACCGACGCGGCCGAGGTGGTCGTGCGCCGCCTGCTCGGCGAGGACGCGACGCTCAGCGAACTCGAAGTGCGGCGCGCCGGCTTGGCCGAAGCGTTCGTCGAAATCACCAGCGAGGCTCAAAAAGAAGCGGCATAGAAATCCGTCCCATCTCCTATCGGGAGATGGTGGCGCGAAGCGCCGGATGAGGGAAAGGCAACGCCGTTCATCGATGTCGTTGCAGCGGGCAAGGCTCTTCCCTCATCCGCCATTCGGGCACCTTCTCCCGATGGGAGAAGGATTTCTCAGCACAGTTCCGACGTAAGCCGACTCAGCCTTGATCCCAATCAAAAACCGGATTCCGAAACCATGAACGCAACCACGATCGACACGCCTGCCGCGAACGACGACTTCAAGCCGTGGCGTGCCTATGTCCTCGAAGCGAAGTGCGAAGTCCTGCGCGCGCTGCGCACGCCGGCGTTTGCGATTCCATCGCTGCTGTTTCCGCCGCTGTTCTATCTGCTGTTCGCGCTGTTGCTCAATCGCGGCAATAGCGGCGCATCGCACTATCTGTTCGCCACCTACAGCATCTTCGGCGTCATGGCGCCGGGCCTGTTCGGCTTCGGCGTGTCGGTCGCGATCGAGCGCGAGCGCGGCTGGCTGGCGTTGAAGCGCGTCGCGCCGATGCCGGCGGGCGCCTATCTCGCCGCGAAGATGCTTATGGCGATGGCGTTTGCGCTGATCATTTACGCGATGCTCGCGACGATGGCGGCGACACTCGGCGGCGTGCGCCTCGATGCCGTGCAATGGCTCGCGCTCGGCCTCATCGTCATGCTCGGCGTGCTGCCGTTCTGCGCGCTCGGCCTGATGATCGGCAGCCGCGTCAACGCCTCGGCGTCGCCGGCGATCATCAACTTCATCTATCTGCCGATGGCGTTTCTGTCGGGCCTGTGGATGCCGTTGACCATGCTGCCGAAGTTCATCGGCGACATCGCGGTCGCATGGCCGCCGTATCATCTCGCCCAGCTTGCGCTTGCGGCGACGGGGGGCGAATATGCCGGCTCGCCGATCGTGCACGCGGCCTACCTCGCCGCGTTCACCGTCATTTGTTTCACGATCGCCAAGCGTTGGCTCGCACGCGCGAACTGAGCAGCCGGCTTCGGAGCATGTCCGTGTCCTCAGCGACGCTCAGGAAAATCTTCACCCCGGCCGATAATTCGCTGCTGAAGCAGTATGCGCTGCGCACGAGCGGCGAAAAAAACGCGTCGCACTGGCTGCCGGCGCTGATGCTGTCGTGGACGTTCTG
Source organism: Rudaea sp. 3F27F6 (assembly GCF_005503555.1). Taxonomy (GTDB): domain Bacteria; phylum Pseudomonadota; class Gammaproteobacteria; order Xanthomonadales; family Rhodanobacteraceae; genus Rudaea. Next base: position 1,120,985 of record NZ_SCNG01000002.1, on the reverse strand, counting down.
GCTGTTCTTCGTGCCGATGTTCCAGACCGGCGATTATTTTCGCTCTTGGATGTGGCCGACGCTGGTCACGTATGCCGTCTTTCTCTGGCTCTACTTTCGCATCTATTACCGCGACCGTTCGCAGGCGATCTGGTGCGTGATCGGAATGGCCGTGCTCGGCTTCGCCGTGACGCCGTTCAATCCGGGCGGACAGTCCTACGTGATCTATGCCTGCGCGTACTGGGGATTCGCCACGCGCCTGCGCGGCGCGGTGGTCGGGATGGTTTTGCTGCTTGCGCTGTACAGCTTCGAGTGGCTGATCGTGCTGCGGTTCGAGTGGGTCTATCTGGTCAATGCGATCTGCGTCGGCCTGGCCGTCGGCTTTATGAATTTGAACCTGGCGCGAAAGTATCAGCGCGAGGCCGAGCTGTGGCTCAGCCACGAAGAAGTCCGCCGTCTCGCCAGCACCGCCGAGCGCGAACGCATCGGCCGCGATCTGCACGATCTGCTCGGGCATACGCTGTCGCTGATCACGCTCAAGTCGGAACTCGCGAACAAGCTGTTCGACCGCGACCCGGGCGCGGCGAAGCGCGAGATGGTCGAGGTCGAGCGCGTCGCGCGCGATGCGCTGGCGCAGGTGCGGCGCGCGGTCACCGGCATCCGCGCGGCCGGCATTGCGGCCGAGATCGCGTCGGCCAAGCTCCTGCTCGAATCCAACGCGGTGACCTTCGACTACGCGCTCACCGATGTCGGCATGCCGGTCGAAATCGAAACCGCGCTCGCGATGACGGTGCGCGAGGCGGTGACGAACATCCAGCGCCACGCTTACGCGACGCGCGCGCGTGCCACTCTCGAAACCGCGCAGAACAAGGTCGTGCTGCGCATCGAGGATAACGGCCGCGGCGGCGCGATCGTTCCCGGCAACGGTTTGACCGGTATGCGCGAGCGTCTCGCCGCGGTCGGCGCGCAACTCGGCATCGACTCGCAGCGTGGGCAGGGCACGCGGCTGACCGTGACGGTGGCGTTGCCGCAGGCGGAGCCGCTGGCGATCGTGGCGCGGGAAAAGACGGCGCACAGCGCTGCATGAGTCCTGGCTTTCGTTCTTCGATCGGAACAAGGCGAGGCGTCCGCGCTGCGCGGAGAAAGCGCATTTCCGCTTTGGCCGGCGACCGTGAATCGAAGTGCCTTTCCCTCATGTGCCCTGCAGGCACCTTCTCCCGGCGGGAGAAGGGAAGCTAAGCTCTGCCGAATCCCGAATCCCGAATCCCGAATCCCGAATCCCCAAACATGATCCGCGTTCTCCTAGCCGAAGACCAAGCCATGGTGCGCGGCGCCCTGTCGGCGCTGCTCAGGCTCGAATCCGATCTTGACGTGATCGGCAGCGCGGCCGACGGCGAAGAAGCCTGGCAGTTGATTCAGCGTTTCGCATCGACGAACGGCGGCCCCGATATCGTCGTCACCGACATTGAGATGCCTAAACTGACCGGCCTCGAATTGGCCCAGCGCATTCGCGACCGCGGGCTCGAATGCAAGGTTGTCATCGTCACCACGTTCGCGCGGCCGGGCTTCCTGCGCCGCGCACTCGATGCGGGCGTCGGCGGCTATCTGCTCAAGGACGCGCCGGCCGATCAGCTCGCCGAAGCCTTGCGCAAGGTGCATCGCGGCGGCCGTGCGATCGACCCGCAGCTCGCGCTCGAAGCCTGGAGTGAGGCCGATCCGCTCAACGACCGCGAGCGCCAGGTGCTGCGCCTCGCCGGCGAGGGCGCGTCGGCCGGCGATATCGCCGAACAACTGCATCTCTCGCAGGGCACCGTGCGCAACTATCTGTCGGAAGCAATCGGCAAGCTCGGCGTCGGCAACCGCATCGAAGCGTACCGGCTCGCGCGGCAGAAGGGCTGGTTGTAGCCGCGCGCGGCTGAGGCAGCGCGCCGATATCGAGCGAAGAAAGACTGCTGGCCGTCGGCCGCTTTGCCTACAATCCGCGCATGCAAATCGTTCGCTGGCTTAGCCTCGGCCTCGTCGTGCTGCTCGCCGCCTGCGCGCGCGAGGCGGCCGCGCCGCTCGACCACGAAGCCTATATCTGGCAGCGCCAGTGGACGCCGGCTGTGGCCGCGTCGATCGAGACGATGCGCGGCGACTTCGCCGGCTGGCGCGTGCTCGCCGCGGAATCGACTGCGGACGGCGGCCTCGTCGACGCCTCGCCGCAGCTCGACCTGCTCGCGCGCAGCGGCAAACCTGTGATTGCCGTGCTGCGGCTCAACGGCAGCCGGCCGCCGCCCGCAGCCGATGTGCTCGCGTGGCGCATCGCCGACATCGCCAAAACCTGGCGCGATGCGGGCGTGCCGTTGAGCGGCATCGAAATCGACCACGACTGCGCGACCGCGCAGCTCGATGCCTATGCCGGCCTGCTCGCGCAGTTGCGCCCGCGCCTGCCTGCGGGCCTGCGCCTGTCGATCACCGCGCTGCCGACCTGGATCGGTGCGCCCGCGCTTGCGCGCCTGCTCGGCGAAGTCGACGCGTCGGTGCTGCAGGTGCATGCGATCGCAGCGCCGCGCGCGGCAACGGGTGAGGCCGGCTTGTTCGATGCGGAGCAGGCGCGGCGCTGGATCGACAGCTATGCCGCCGTCGCGGCGAAGCCGTTCCGCGTCGCGCTGCCGGCCTATGGCTTGCGCGTCGGTTTCGACGACGACGGCCGTGCCGTCGCGGTCGAGAGCGAGATGGATCGTGCGATCGATGCCGAACACAAGCGCGAGCTGCGCGTCGATCCGCGCGAAGTAGTCGTGTTGTTGAGCGGGCTCAAGCGCGCCCACCCCGCGTCGCTTGTCGGTACTGTCTGGTTTCGCCTGCCGAGCGCGGACGACCGCCGCGCCTGGAGTGCTTCGACTCTGCATGCGGTGATCGCCGGCGCGACGCTCAATGCCGACTTTGCCGCACGCGCGCAGACGACGGGCGAGGGCGCCGCCGATATCGTGCTCGCCAATCGCGGCACGCTCGATGCCGCGCCGCCGGCCTCGATCGACGTCGTCGCGAAAGATTGCGCAGCGGCGGACGCGCTGGCCGGCTTCCGCCTGGAAAAGGCAGGGCAGGGCTGGCAGTTTTTTCCGACATCCGATGCGATACTGCGCGCGGGGCGCGAGCGGCGCATCGGCTGGATGCGTTGCGCGTCGATCGAGAAGGTATCCGTACATGTCTATCCGTAGCAGCCTGCTCTGCGCGGCGCTCGCCGTCGCGCTGCCTATGTCCGCCCTGGCCTGCGGGCCGAACTTCCCGGTCGATCTGCTGCATGACCGCGCCTGGACGCTGGACAAGTTGCCCGAAGGCGGATTCGACTACGAAGCCGCGCATCTGGTGAAGCCGGCTTATGCGTTCAAGGCGGTCGAAGGCGGCGAAGAATACGTCGACGGGCAGATGCGGCCGCTGCGCGAGAACATCGAACGCGGATGGTTCGGCGACAAATACGATCGCGTTGCCGCGGCACGCGCCGCGGGCGATGCGGCGGCGGCCTACGCAGCCGCGCAGGGTCTGCCCGAAGAGGCGCGGCGCTATCTTGCCGGTGCGGCAGCGTGGGCAAAGCACGACGGCGACGAGGCGCAGCGGCGCTTCAAGAGTGTGCTCGATCTGGCGGCCGCAGAGCGCACGCATTACGGACTCTGGGCGCAGTACATGCTTGCGCGCATTGCCGGCGACGATAGCGCCAATGCCGCCGCCGCGGCGCCGCTGTATGGGGCGCTGCGCGACGAAGTCGCCAAGGGCGCCGCCGATCCACTCGGCCTGGCCGTGGCGAGTCTCGGCGAAGAAGCACGCCTGCATCTCGATGACAACGAAGACGCCGCCGCGATCGCGCTGTATGCGCAGCAGACCGCGCTTGGCTCGCGGTCGGGGCGCGATTCGCTGCTGCAGATCGCGCGCAAGGCGATCAAGGAACCGCCCGCGCTCGATCGCCTTGTCCGCGACGATCTCGGGCAGCGCTTGATCACGGCGTATCTTTTCACGCGCAGCAGCGAACTCGCCGACACCGAGATCGACGGCGAAAGTTCGCCGGCCGACGTAGCCAAGTCGAAGGCCGACGGCGAGGCGCGCATGCAGAAGTTCCTCGATGCGGTCACGCGCGCAGGCATCGACAAGGTCGCCGGCGCCGACCGCGTCGCCGCGCTCGCGTATCGCAGCGGCAAGTACGATCTCGCCGCCCAGCTCGCGCAGCGGGATACGAGCGGACTCGCCTGGTGGGTGCGCGCCAAACTCGCATTGCGCGCCGGCAAGGCTGACGAGGCCGCGCAAGCCTACGCGCAGGCGGCGAAAGCGTTTCCGGCCGGCGAAGAATGGGGCGAGAACTGGGATGCGGGCGAGTTCGGCGGCGAGACGATCCGGCCGCAGTGCCGCGTCGAGGGCGAGCGCGGCACGCTCGCGCTGTCGCGCGGCGAATATCTCGCGGCGATGGAACATTTATACAATGCCGCATCGTTTTACTGGAACGATGCGGCCTACGTCGCGGAGCGCGTGCTCAGCGTCGACGAGCTGAAGTCCTTCGTCGACGCCCATGTGCCGAAGGCCGCGGCTGCGAAGCCCGGCACAGCAGCCGACGAAGGCGGCAACGGCTACGGCAATCCCGCGCAGACGGCAACGGCCTTGCGCACCCTGCTCGCGCGCCGCCTGCTGCGCGCCGAGCGCTACGACGAGGCGCTCGGTTACTTCGACGCCGCCGAATTGAAAGAGAAAGCGCAGGCCTATGTCGACGCGCGCCGCGCCGCCACGCAGGGCGGACGCATCGACCAGGCCAAAGCCCGGTACGCCGCGGCGCATTCGGCGCGCTTCGACGGCATCGACTTGATCGGCTACGAACTCGACCCGGATTATCAAATCTACGGCGGCAACTACGATCTCGGCGGCGGCTGGACCAATGCCGATTTCACCGCTGCCGCGGCCGCTGCGGACAAGCCCGGAGCGGCACCGCTCAAGCGCAAGGACATCATCGTGCCGGGCAAGCTCGCCGGTCCCGACGAAGCCGCGCGCGTTGCCGCGAGCCGCGCGCAGCCGCTCGAACGTTTCCACTATCGCTACAACGCGGTCGATCTCGCGTCGAAGTCCGCCGACCTGCTGCCGCCGCGGACGCAGGCATTCGCCGCCGTGCTCTGTCATGCGACGGCCTGGCTGATCGACCGCGATCCGCCGGTCGCGGAAAAACTCTACCTGCGCTATCTCAAGCAAGGTCCCTACGTGCCCTGGGGAGCGGATTTCGGCCGCGCCTGTCCCGAACCCGATTTCGCCGCCGCCGAGGCGCGCGTGCAGGCCGAACGCGTGGCCTGGTGGAAGCGTACGATCCGGCACAGCGCGCCCTACGTGCTCGGTATCGTCGTCCTGCTGGCGCTCGGCGTCTGGTGGCTGCGGCGCAAGCGTGCCGCCGCGGCCCGCTGACCTGCGGCGGACAGCGGCAATTCATCTATTCATGCCAACAATGCCGGCGCGCGTCATTTCTGAACGGCGCGCGCATCGCCTTCTTCGAGAATCTCCATGTCCGCCAACAAGACCACGGGTTTGATCCTGATCGGCCTGGGCATCTTTTTCCTGCTCGCCAATTTCAATCTGATTCCCGACGTCGGCCATCTGATCGCGAAATGGTGGCCGCTGATCCTCATCGCGATCGGCGTGCAGCGCTGGCAGTCGAGCGGGAAATAGCGCGCGGCGGGACGGCATCGTCGCGGCCGGTCCGGCGACTGGACGTCATCGGCCGCAGCATCGGCGATAATCGGCTTTCCGTCACGATCTCCGAGCCGCGTTGAAAAAAGCCGATTTCCACTACGACCTGCCGCGCGAGTTGATCGCGCAGGCACCGCTGCCGCAGCGTTCGGCGAGCCGCCTGCTCGTCGTCGACGCCGCGGCTCGCTCTTTCGCCGACCGGCGGTTCACCGACCTGAGCGAGTATCTGCGCGAGGGCGACCTGCTCGTGTTCAACGACACGCGCGTGCTGCATGCGCGCCTGTACGGACATAAGGAAACCGGCGGCGCGGTCGAAATTCTCATCGAGCGCATCACCGGCACGCACGAAGTGCTCGCTCAGCTCGGCGTGTCGAAGAAGCCGCGCGAAGGGTCGCGCATCCGCCTCGGCGATGACAGCAGCGTGCTCGTGCTCGGGCGCGAAGGGGAGTTCTACCGCCTGCGCTTCGAGTCGTCCGAACCGCTCGAGAAGCTGCTGCCGAAACTCGGGCGCATGCCGCTGCCGCCGTACATCGAGCGCGGCGCGTCGTCGATCGACATCGACGACGAGGTGCGTTATCAGACCGTGTTCGCGCACACGCCCGGCGCGGTCGCCGCGCCGACCGCCGGCCTGCACTTCGATGCGCCGCTGCTCGAAGCTCTGCGCGGCCGCGGCATCGATTTCGGCTACGTTACCCTGCACGTCGGCGCCGGTACCTTCCAGCCCATACGGCGCGAACGGCTCGAAGACCATGTCATGCACCGCGAATGGCTGAATGTCGGCGCCGAACTGGTCGAGAAGATGCGGCGCACGCGCGCGCGCGGCGGGCGGGTAGTCGCGGTCGGCACCACGGTGGTGCGCGCGCTCGAATCGGCCAAGCACGACGGCGTCGTCGAACCGTTCGCGGGCGAAACCCAGATCTTCATCTTCCCGGGCTACAAGATCGACAGCATCGATGCGCTGATCACGAACTTCCATTTGCCCGAGTCGACCTTGCTGATGCTCGTGTCGGCGTATGTGGGGCGCGAGCTGATGCTCGATGCGTATCGGCACGCAGTCGAGCAGCGCTATCGATTCTTTTCCTATGGCGACGCGATGCTGATTCTGCCGGCGGGTGTCTGATCGAAACAAGCCGCGCGGCGCGATCCGGTGCCGCGGCCGGCCTCAGCTTTGCGTATCGCGCGCGAGCGGATTCGGCGTCGGCTCGCCGATCTTGGTCAACACGTTGCGGTCGGTGTGATGGAACGGCTCGTTCTGGCCGTGAATCTGCAGAACGGTGTCTTCGTCGTATTGCCAACTGCCGTCGGGGAGAATCGTCACCGCGATTTTGAACTCGATCGTCTTGAACGCCTGATCGAGGAACGGCGACGAGCAGATGCCCCAGGTGTCCAACCCTTGCGTCGCGCTAAGTTCGAAGTGCGTCGCGTCGGCCGCCGCTTGTCCCGCGGCCATTGCGATCATCCCGCGCGGAATCGTCAGGGTGTGGATGACCGTGCCGTTCGCCGCATCCCAGAGCCAGTAACCGACCTGGTCGTGATAAGTCTTGACCATTCCGGGCTTGGTGATGTGCGTGTGATAGCGCAGCCCGTAGAGCAATTGCGGGCCGTTGGTGAACGGATCGATCGGCTGCAACTCGATGCGTTCGACGAATGCCTGCTGCTTCGGCCCCGCGGCTTTGGGCTTCACGTCGAGTCCACGCGTTCCCTGCCAGATGCCCGCCATTGGCCGCAGCGGTCCCAGATTCGACAGCGTGTGCACGTCGATGTCGCGCGGCTCGGTGTAGATGTCCGTGAGATTGTTTTCCATATTCCCCGTCGCAGCGAAGTTTTGGCGACCGGATTGTAGCGCCGGTGCGCGCGACGATGGCATCTTCCGCTTGGTCTAAGCGTCGCAAACCTGCGGCGATACCCCGAAGGACAAGCCGGTCTTCGCCGCACGTTCGGAACGTGGTGTGCGACCTTACTGTTCCACCGGCGCCAGCATATTGGCATCGCGCGCGAGCAGCCACTTGCCGTTGCGCTTCTGCAGGATGGTCAATGTGTGTCCCGCGCGTTTCATCGGCTTGGCGCCGCCGGGCGGAGTCACGACGACGGTAAGCTCGCTCCACATAAACGCCCAATCCCCGACGATCTTGATCTCCTGAATATTGCTGGCGCCATCGAATTGCGGTGCGTCCGCGGTCGCCTGCGCCCGCGACGCCGCGGCGAACTCGGCCTTGCGCATGACGGGATGGCCGGTGACCAGAAAGACGACATCGTCCGTCGTCAGCGAGAGGACGGTATCGACGTCGCCGGACTTGCTCGCCGATATCCAGGTCGAAACCAATTGACGTATTTCCTGTTCATCGTTCTGCATGATCTTTTCTTCGGAAGATGATCGGCAAACATGCAGGGAAGATCGGCGCCGCCGTGGACGGATGTGAACATCGACCGATTCGTTCGCAGAGTGCGCATGCGCTTTGGACGGGATGGCATGGGCCTATGCCGGAAGAAGGCGCAAAGCGTGGCATCGGCTGCAGAGCGAATAGTCACGCATCGTCCGTCGCCGCTGGCGCAGTTTTTCTGCGCGCCATGCCGACGCTAGCCGGCGCGGTAAGAGAGAAACCGTATTGCTGGTAGAGCCGGTATGCTTCACCGTCGGCGAGCAGGCTGACGTAGCCGGATTCGGGGACTTCCCGCTCGATATAGCCGGCGATCTCGCGCATGACGGTCTTGCCGAGTCCACGGCCCTGGTGCTCCGGCAGCACGGCAATGTCCACCACTTGATAGTGATTGCCGCCGTCGCCGATCACGCGACCCATCGCGACCGTTTGATCGTCGCAACGTACCTGCACGGCGAATAGCGTGTTCGGCAGGCCGCGTTCGGCGGCCTCGCGCGTCTTCGGGCTCAATCCTGCGGCCTGGCGCAGATGCCGATAGGTCTCCACCGAGGGCGTTTCGTACACGATGCTGTAAGCGGGAGACGTCGACATGAATTCCTCTCGACAATATCTGGCAAAGCAAGCAGGCGGGCGCTGCCGCAGTAGGCGTTAGTCTAGCGGGGCCGCATCGCCGCAATCCGCTCGATCGATGGGATTGCGTGTGATGTGCAAAGGTTAACGCGTCGTGAGACACCGTTGCATGTCGGCGTAGGCAGCATGGATAAGTTTTCTCAAAGCAGCCTCGTCGATCTTGCGGCCGGGCATCAGTTTGACGTGCCGCATCGACTTGCCCGTGCCTTCGAGCAAGCCGCTTGGATCGGGGAGGTCGGCTCCGCGGAAGAAGCCGACATTGACGTGGTTCTTGAACGCATCGACATAAGCAAACGCCGCATCGCCGACGCATGCGGTCGGGTGGCCGTCGTGCAGCAGCTCGCGGACGTCGTCGCCGCAGGCGCGCATGACGCCGAACCAATGCCGCGCGATCGTGCTCAGTGCGTCCGGATACTCACGCATCCAGGCCTCGATGGCGGGCTCTCGCTTGACCGAATCGGGGAACCGAAACAAGGGGCTCATGGCGATACTCATGCTGTTCGCTTCGTACGACCTTCTTCCGCGGCGCGTCCGTCTTCGTAAATCGATGCCGGGGCGTGACGGCGATGCTGTATCGCCGTGGCATGCGTCGAAGGCGGCTGCAGCAGCGGATGGTCGATCGCGCGGATCATACGTCGGCGGCTCCGGTCATGCGCTACAGGGGAGTTGGCGCCGGCAAGCACGTATACTTTGCGTCTTAATCAGCGGTTTCAGGAATTTGCATGCGTTTTGAACTTCTCGGCGTCGATGGCGCCGCCCGACGCGGGCGCCTGGGCTTTGCGCGCGGCACGATCGAGACGCCGGCGTTTATGCCGGTCGGCACCTACGGCTCGGTAAAGGGCATGACCCCGCAGTCGATACTCGACATCGGCGCGGAGATCATCCTCGGCAACACGTTTCATTTGTTTCTGCGGCCCGGGCTTGCGGTGATCGGTGAATTCGGCGGCCTGCACAAGTTCATCGGCTGGAACAAGCCGATCCTGACCGACTCGGGCGGTTTCCAGGTGTTCTCGCTTGCCGAGCGGCGCAAGATCAGCGAGGAGGGCGTGCGCTTCGCGTCGCCCGTGGACGGCTCGCAGGTATTCCTTTCGCCCGAGGAATCGATGCGCATCCAGAAGACGCTCGACTCGGACATCGCCATGATCTTCGACGAGTGCACGCCGTATCCGGCGACGGAAAAACAGGCGCGCGATTCGATGCAGCTCAGCCTGCGCTGGGCCGAACGCTCGCGGCGCGCGTTCGACGATTTGAACAATCCCAATTCGCTGTTCGGCATCGTTCAGGGCGGCACTTATCCGGCGCTGCGCAAGATCTCCGCGGACGGACTGCTGCAGATCGGCTTCGACGGCTACGCCGTGGGCGGCCTCGCCGTCGGCGAGCCCGAGGAGGAACGCAACCGCACGCTCGAAGAGACCGTGCCGATGCTGCCGGCGGACAGGCCGCGCTATCTGATGGGCGTGGGTCGGCCGGAGGACATCGTCGAGGCCGTGCTGCGCGGCATCGACATGTTCGACTGCGTGATGCCGACGCGCAACGCGCGCAATGCGCACATTTTCACCCGCAGCGGCGTGCTGCGCATCCGCAATTCGCAGTACGAGTGCGACACGCGGCCGCTCGACGAAACCTGCGCGTGTTACACCTGCGCGAACGGTTTCTCACGCGCGTATCTGCGGCACTTGGACAAGTGCGGCGAGATGCTCGGGCCGATGCTCGCGACGATCCACAACCTGCACTATTACCAGGATCTGATGCGCGGCCTGCGCGAAGCGATCGCCGCGCAGCGGCTCGGCGATTTCGTCGCCGAGTTCTATGCATTGCGGCGCAAGTAGGCGCGACGGCGGTCGCGCTTACGAGAACTTGCGGATGAACGCGCGCACTTCGGGATAGACGTTTTCGCGCCAGCGGCGTCCCGAGAAGATGCCGTAGTGGCCAGCGCCCTTGACGGTGAGGTGCTGACGGCTCGTCACGCGGATGCCTTTGCACAGCTCGTGTGCGGCTTCGGTCTGGCCGAGGCCGGAGATATCGTCGAGTTCGCCTTCGATCGTGAAGAGGGCGGTACCCTTGATGTCGGCTGGCTTGACCGGCTTGTTCTTCACCTTCCAGGTGCCGCGCGGCAGGGCATGCTCCTGGAACACGGTCTTCACCGTGTCGAGGTAGTACTCGGCGGGCATGTCGAGTACGGCGTTGTACTCGTTGTAGAACTCGCGGTGCGCATCGGCGTCCTGCAGATCGCCGCGCAGCAGGTCCTGGTAGAAATCCCAGTGCGAGGAGAAATGCCGGCTCGGGTTCATCGCGACGAAGCCCGCATGCTGGAGGAAGCCCGGATAGACCTCGCGGCCCTTGCCCGGATAATTCGTCGGCACCGCATTGATGACGTTGGCCTGGAACCACTCGATCGGCTGCGTCGTCGCGAGATCGTTGACCTTGGTCGGATTCTTGCGCGTGTCGATCGGGCCGCCCATCATCGTCATCGTGCGCGGCGTCACTTCGCCGGCCGAGGCCATCAGCGAAATCGCGGCGAGCACGGGCACGGTCGGCTGGCAGACCGAGATCACGTGCAAATCCTTCGCGCCGATATGGCGGATGAACTCCTGCACGTAGGCGACATAGTCGTCGAGATGGAACGGACCCTGCTCGACCGGCACCATGCGCGCGTCGACCCAGTCGGTGATGTAGACCTTGTGGTCCTGCAGCAGCGTGCGCACGGTGTCGCGCAGCAGGGTGGCGTGATGTCCGGACAGCGGCGCGACGACGAGCACGGCCGGATCGCTCTTCAGCTGCTGCAGCGTGTCGATCTCGTCGCTGTAACGCTTGAAGCGGATCAGGTTGCAGAACGGCTTGGCCAGCGCGACCTGTTCGACGATCGGTACGGCATTGCCGTGCGCCTGCACCGAGTGGATGTTGAACGCCGGCTTTTCGTAGTCTTTGCCGAGACGGTAGAGTAACTCGTAGTTGGCCGCCACGCGCGGCGCACCGGGCAGCTTCGACAGCCAGCTCTCCTTCGAGGAGAACATGCGCGCGCTGCTCTCGGAGAAGGTGATCAGCGGATTGAGCAGAGCGCGGTTGAGCTCATGCAGCTGGTACAAAAACATCGTCATAGCGTGGGTTCCCGGCGTGCGGAAGAATTCGAACAAATTCTGCACGGGGCAGAACCTCCGTATGCTAGTCGCCATCACGCTGCATCGCAACAAATCGTGCACTCCGTCGCATGAAGATCGATTAATGCGGCATGCCTTTGCGGAGCCCCGCCGCGCGAGAGTAGACTCGGGCCAAGCGGCAATCCGGAACCCCGACCGGGTCAAGACCGCATCGCGGAGGGCGTTGGTGAAAGCTACCGATATTCGCGTACCTGACTATTTCCACAAAGTCGTCGATTGCCAGTGGGCCTGTCCGGCTCACACTCCGGTCCCCGAATACATCCGGCTGATCGCCGCGGGGCGGTATGACGATGCTTATCTCGTCAATTGGAAATCGAACGTCTTCCCCGGCATCCTCGGCCGCACCTGCGACCGCCCCTGCGAGCCGGCCTGCCGGCGCGGACGCGTCGAAGATGCGGACAAGCCCGAACCGGTGGCGATCTGCCGCCTGAAACGTGTGGCGGCCGACAACAAAGACCATGCCGCGGTGCGTGCACGCATGCCGAAACCGGCCGCGAAGAAAAACGGCAAGCGCATCGCCTGCGTCGGCGCAGGGCCTTCGGCGCTGACCGTCGCGCGCGATCTCGCGCCGCTCGGCTATCACGTCACCGTGTTCGAAGCCGAGCAAAAGGGCGGCGGCTTCATGCGCACCCAGGTGCCGCGCTTTCGCCTGCCCGAAGAAGTGATCGACGAGGAAGTCGGCCACGTGCTCGATCTCGGCGTCGAATTCCGCGGCGGCGCGCGCATCGATTCGATGCGCGATCTGCTCGCACAGAATTTCGACGCGGTTTTCGTCGGCAGCGGCGCGCCGCGCGGCCGCGATCTCGATCTGCCGGGACGCAGCGAGGCCGCGGCGAATATTCACATCGGTCTGGACTGGCTCGCGTCGGTCTACTTCGAGCACATCAAGAGCATCGGCAAGCGCGTGATCGTGCTCGGCGGCGGCAACACCGCGATGGACTGCTGCCGTTCCTCGCGCCGGCTCGGCGGCGAGGACGTGAAGGTGATCGTGCGTTCCGGCTTCGAGGAAATGAAGGCGAGTCCGTGGGAGAAAGAGGACGCGATGCACGAAGGCATCCCGATCCTCAACTACCTCGTACCGAAAACCTTCGAGCATCGCGACGGCAAACTGATCGGCATGACCTTCGAGAAAGTGCGCGCCGAGCGCGACGTGAAAGGCCGTCGCCAGCTGGTGCCGACCGGCGAGCCCTACGCATTTTTCGAATGCGACGAAGTGCTGATCGCGGTCGGTCAGGAAAATGCGTTTCCGTGGATCGAGCGCGACGTCGGCATCGACTTCGACGAGTGGGGTCTGCCCAAGGTCGACAAGGCGACGATGCAATCGACCTTGGCGAACGTCTTCTTCGGCGGCGACGCAGCGTTCGGGCCGAAGAACATCATCTGGGCGGTCGCGCACGGGCACGAGGCCGCCGTGTCGATCGACAAGATGCTGAGCGGCGAGGACATCCACGAACGCCCCGAACCCGCGGTCAGCCTGATCTCGCAGAAGATGGGCATCCACGAGTGGAGTTACGACAACGACATCTCCAATGACCAGCGCTACGTCGTGCCGTGGCGCGAGAAAGCGGCGACCTTGAAAAGCATCAAGGTCGAGGTCGAACTCGGTTTCGATGCGGTGACCGCGGTGCAGGAAGCGCAGCGCTGTCTCAACTGCGACGTGCAAACCGTGTTCACCAAGGACGCCTGCATCGAATGCGATGCCTGCGTCGATATCTGTCCGATGGACTGCATCAGCTTCACCGAAAACGGTGAAGAAGCCGAGCTGCGCACGCATCTGACTGCGCCGGCGCTGAACCTTACTCAGTCGCTATACGTGTCCGATGCGTTGAAGACGGGCAGGGTGATGGTCAAGGACGAAGACGTCTGCCTGCACTGCGGACTCTGCGCCGAACGCTGCCCGACCGGCGCTTGGGACATGCGCAAGTTTCTGCTCGAAACGACGCAGGCTGGGCCGGGGTGCCGTGCACGCAGACGGGAGGTCGCGTGAAGTTGAAAGTGGTGAGCGGGGAAGCGGTGAGCGGTGAGCGGGAAAAGCCGCGTCAACATCCCAGGCACTATGATCTTGACGTGTGGAAGGACGCGATGCGTCTCGTTCGAGAAATTTATCACGCTACCGCGGCATTTCCCGAGCAGGAGCGCTTCGGTCTCACCGGTCAGATGCGCCGCGCCGCGGTTAGCATTCCCTCCAATATCGCCGAAGGCGCGGGCAGAGGAGGCAGGGTCGAGCTGATTCGCTTTCTGACCATTGCGAGAGGATCGCTCGCGGAGCTTGATACGCAGTTGTGGATTGCGCGTGATTTGGGTTTTCTTGACGACGCCCAGCCGCTTCAATCCGCGCTGCAACTTCTGAATGCACGCCTCAATGCGCTGATCAACGTCAAGCGTGCGCGTGCCGAGGTGTCGCCATGACCGCTCACCGCTCACCGCTTCCCGCTCACCGTCTTTCCGCCACCAACGACTTCGTCGTCAAATTCGCCAACGTCAACGGCTCGGGTTCGGCGTCGGCAAACGAACTGTTCGCGCGCTCGATCCTGCGCATGGGCGTGCCGGTCAGTCCGCGCAATATTTTTCCGTCGAACATCCAGGGCCTGCCGACCTGGTACGAGGTGCGCGTCAGCGAGCGTGGCTGGCTCGGCCGGCGCGGCGGTGTCGATCTGATGGTTGCAATGAATCCGCAGACCTGGGATGCCGACATCAAGGAAATCGAACCGGGCGGCTACTTGTTTTACGACTCGACGCGTCCGCTGCCGGCGTCGAAGTTCCGCGACGACGTCAATATCATCGGCATGCCGCTGACGGCGATCTGCAATAGCACTTACGCCGACGCGCGCCAGCGCCAACTGTTCAAGAACATCATGTATCTCGGCGCCTTGTCCGTGCTGCTCGGCATCGACGCGCGCGAGATCAAGCGCTTGTTCGCCGAGCAGTACAAGGGCAAGGAAAAGCTGCTCGATTCCAACATGCAGGCGCTGGAGCTGGGGCGTGAACACGCTGCGCAGCATCTCGACCCGATCGGCCTGCATGTGCAGCGTGCCGACAACGTCGGCGAGAAGATTTTCGTCGACGGCAACGTCGCCGCCGCACTCGGCTGCGTCTACGGCGGCGCTACGGTCTGTGCGTGGTATCCGATCACGCCGTCGTCTTCGCTGGCCGAAGCATTCCAGAAGTACTGCATGAAGTACCGCGTCGATGCCGAAAGCGGACGCAACCGTTTCGCCATCGTGCAGGCTGAAGACGAGATCGCTTCGATCGGCATGTGCGTTGGCGCGGGCTGGAACGGCGCGCGCGCATTCACTACGACGGCGGGGCCGGGCATCTCGCTGATGAACGAATTCATCGGTCTCGCGTACTTCGCCGAGATTCCGGTGACGATCATCGACGTGCAGCGCGGCGGCCCGTCGACCGGCATGCCGACGCGCACGCAGCAGTCCGACGTGCTCGCCTGCGCGTACGCCTCGCACGGCGACACCAAGCACGTGCTGCTGTTGCCCGAAGACCCGCACGAGTGTTTCGAATTTTCGGCGCAGGCGCTCGATCTTGCCGATCGCCTGCAGACGCCGATTTTTGTGCTGACCGATCTCGACATCGGCATGAACCAGCGCCTGACCGCGCCGTTTCAATGGGACGACCGGCGCGACTACGACCGCGGCAAGGTGATGACGGCCGAGGAACTCGAAGCGGGCAAGGATTTCGGCCGCTACAAGGACGTCGACGGCGACGGCATTCCGTACCGCACCTATCCCGGCACGCACGCCGAGCGCGGTGCTTACTTCACGCGCGGCACTTCGCGCGACCCGTACGCGCGCTACTCGGAAAAGGGTCCCGACTACGTCTACAACATGGAGCGCCTGCTGCGGAAATGGGACACGGCGAAATCGCTGGTGCCGCAGCCGATCCTGCGCGGCACCGGCGGTGAGGCGCACGACGGCGTGATCTATTACGGTTCGACCAGCCCGTCGATGGCCGAAGCGATCGAGTTGCTCGGCAAGCAAAGCCTCGTGCTCGACACGCTGCGCGTGCGTGCATTCCCGTTCCCCGACAGCGTCGGCGAATTCATCCGTCAGCACGAGCGCGTCTTCGTCGTCGAGCAGAATCGCGACGGGCAATTGCGCACACTCCTGATCAACGAATTCGGCATCGACCCGGCGCGCCTCGTCGCGGTTCTGCACTACGACGGCACGCCGATCACGGCGCGGTTTATCGCGGGTGCGATTGCCGCGCGGATGCGGCCAGCCAAGGTGAAGGAGAATGCGGCGTGACTGCTCTTGCTTGTCATTCCCACATGCGTCTAGCGGGAATCCAGCGCCTTCGCTTTTGCTCGTCATTCCTGCGCAAGCTGGAATCCGGCTCCTGCTCTGAAAGCATTACAACAAAAGGCTGCATTCCAGCTTGCGCTGGAATGACAGCTACTGCTGTGAGTCGCTTCTAAATGACCTACATCGCCAAACCCAAACTGCATCACCCGACGCTGGCCTGCAACGCGATCGGCTTCACGCGCCGAGACTACGAAGGCAAGATTTCGACGCTCTGCGCCGGCTGCGGCCACGATTCGATTTCGGCCTCGATCATCCAGGCCTGCTGGGAACTGGATATCGAACCGCATCGCGTCGCCAAACTCAGCGGCATCGGCTGCAGCTCGAAGACGCCGGATTATTTCCTCGGCCAGTCGCACGGCTTCAACACCGTGCACGGGCGCATGCCGTCGGTGCTGACCGGCGCGAACCTCGCCAACCGCGACCTGCTCTATCTCGGCGTGTCGGGCGATGGCGACTCGGCCTCGATCGGCATCGGCCAGTTCGTGCACGCGATCCGGCGCGGCGTCAACATGGTCTACATCGTCGAGAACAACGGTGTCTATGGCCTGACCAAGGGCCAATTTTCCGCGACGGCCGATCAGGGCTCGAAGTCGAAGAAGGGCGTCGTCAACACCGACAGCCCGCTCGATCTGGTCGGCCTGGCGATGCAACTCGGCGCCACTTATGTTGCGCGCGGATTCTCCGGCGACAAGAAGCAACTCGTGCCGCTGATCAAGGGCGCAATCGCGCACAGGGGCGCGGCCTTCATCGACGTGATCAGCCCGTGCGTGGCGTTCAACAATCACGCCGGCAGCACCAAGAGCTACGAGTATGTGCGCGAGCACAACGAAGCGGTGAACCGGCTCGATTTCATCGACGTGCGCGCCGAGATCACGGTCGATTATGCCGAAGGCGAGATCGTCGACGTGACCCAGCACGACGGCAGCATCGTGCGCCTGCGCAAGCTCAGCGCCGACTTCAATGCGCATGACCGCATCAAAGCGATGAACTACGTGCATGCGCAACAAGCCAAGGGCGAAGTCGTCACGGGATTGCTCTACGTCGATCCCGACGCGCACGACCTGCACGAGCACTTCAATACGACCGAAGTGCCGATCAACCGTCTTGGCGCGAAGGAACTTAGTCCCGGCGCAGACAACTTGGCGAAGATCAACAATTCGCTGCGCTGAATGCTCTTCTTTCCTTCTCCCACCGGGAGAAGGTGCCCGAAGGGCGGATGAGGGAAGGGCGTAGCAGTACGGAAAGTAATTCTGCGTCCTGATGCTTCCCTCTCATCCGGTGCTTCCCGCCATCTTCTCCTGCCGGGAGAAGGGAGGCAAAGCCGGGCTCGATAAATCGAGCCTCTGCCTTCAGAATGCGCGCATGAAGAAAACTTACGACCGCGCCTATTTCGACCGTTGGTATCGCCATTCGCAGCATGCGGTGAACACGCCGGCGCTGCTGGAACGCAAGGCCGCGCTGGCGATCGCCGTGGCCGAGTACTACCTCGGCCGGCGCGTGCGCAACGTGCTCGACGTCGGCTGCGGCGAGGGCGCGTGGCGTGCGCCGCTGAAGAAGTTGCGCCCGCGTATCGACTATCTCGGCGTTGATTCAAGCGAATATGCGATTGCGCGCTACGGCCGTGCGCGCAACCTGCGCCTCGTCGGCTTCGGCCAGCTCGCCGAACTGCGCTTCGACGCCGACTTCGATCTGATCGTCTGCTCCGACGTGATCCACTATCTGCCTTCCGCCGAGCTGCGCCGCGGTCTCGCCGGCGTTGCCGACATGCTCGCCGGTGTTGCGTTCCTCGAACTGTTCACCTCGAAGGACGCGCTCGACGGCGACAAGCACGGCTTTATTGCGCGCACGCCAAAATGGTACTTGTCCACTTTTACGCAAGCAGGACTGATCGCGTGCGGCTCGCATTGCTACCTCGGACCGAAGCTGCAGGCTTCCGTCGCGGAACTGGAAGTGGTTAGAAGTTGATCCAGCGCGGCATCGCGGCGCTAGCGCCGTCTGCTTGGGTGAGTGGCGGACGATCGGATACCGTCGCGGCGACTGTTCTCGTATGCTGCGTATGGTGTGCCGTTCGATAAGGAGAACGTACGAATGGATCGATCCCTTACTCTTGCCGCCGCAATCGGCATGGCCGTGCTGGCCGCAGGGACTTGCGCAGCAACCGGCGCGAGCGGTTCGTCGGACCAGGTCGCCCCCATGCAGTCCGGCCATGAAGATCCGAACGAGGCGTCGATCTCGGCGCGGGACGCCGCGCCGGACGCCAATGGCCGCCGCATCTATATCGTTATGCTGCGCGGCGACGGCGTGGCGAGCGCGTGGCGCAAAAAGCAGGACGAGATCGCTGCGCAGTTGCCTCCGGCACAGCGTCGGGCGGTGAAATGGAATCCGCGTTCGCCGGAAGCGCAAGAGCTGCTCGCGCAATCGCAACAACGACACCAACGTGTCCTCGACGAAATCGCCGCTCTCGTGCATCGCCGCGTCGAGCCCGTGCAGGACTATCACTACGCTATCAACGGTTTCAGCCTCAATCTGACCGGACCCGAGGCGGAGACCGTCAGGAAAATGAGCGAAGTGCAGTCGGTTGACCTGCCGAAGCAGAATCGGCTCATGGATCAGCCGTCCAAGTAGCGCTGCCTACGCCGCTACCGCGTGAAGACGCGGCGCGGCTCTCGCTGCAAGAGGAAAGCGCGCGCCGATCGCTTGCGCAATTGATACGGTGTGACGCCGCGACGTTTTCGCAGCGTCGTCGTCAGATGGCTCTGGCTCGAGAATCCGGTGTCGAGGGCGATGCCGGTGATGTCGAGCGTCGTATCGCGGATCAGCTGTGAGGCGCGCTCCAGGCGCCGATCGATGATGTATTGCGCCGGCGAGTTGCCGAAAGTATTGCGGAAAACCGCGTGGAACTCGCGCGCGTCGCATCCGGCCAGCAAGGCCAATTCGCCGACGCTGAAACGCCGGTGCAGTTCGCTGTCGATATAGTCCTGCAATTGTCGTGCGCGCTTGGCCGAAAGCTGGTGCAGGTTGACCGGCAATGGTAGCGCGGGGCCTTCGCAGCAATTGGCGAACAGATGCAGGGCCAGCACGCGAAACAGGCTTTCTTTCTGCAGGGCGTAAACATCGTCGTGCAGATTCTCCAGCGCGACGAATTGCTCGGCCGTATGGAAGAGGAATGGATCGGACTTCGCCAGCTGCAAGGTCAACGGCCGCTCTTCGCGAAAGCCCAGTTGGTTCGTCGCGAACTGCTTCGGAAAATGCAGATCGCAGGTTTTCAGGCGCGAATGGGCCATGTCGAAATCCATTCCGGCATCGCATGGATAGACGGATACCTGCCCGCGGCGATGCGCGCCGAAGCGGAAGCCGCTGCCGTTGATTTCGCCCTCGTGCTTTTGCGCGCCGCCCTGCAGAAAAATGGTCAGCACGTCGATCGAATTCCTTGACCACAGGCGCACCGAAGCCGCGGGCTCGTACGCGCTGACGAAGAGATCCGCGTCGTGCCAGCTCAGCAGGCGCTGGTTTTGATAGGTCGTGCGCGCGCGATCGGTGTGAAACGGCGCATTCGATTCAGCCCGCGCCGCGAGCGCTTCGGTGCGAGGGGTTTTCGGCTGCGGTACGGAATGGGATGACATGAGCATCGATATCCGAAGGCGAACGGCAAATCCGATTACGGCGAGGCGGTAGAGAGTGCGGCGACGGCGAGTCTTGGGTGGCTACCGTGAGGCTCGCTCGCATCGGCGGGAAAGCTCTCGCGGTTGCGGAAATCGCTGCTGTCGAAGGAGCGGCACGACGGTGGGCGAATTCCGAAGCGCCTCTTGTCCTTGAAATACCTCATTACCAATTATCCAAAAAATGTGACTTTTTGTCAAAAAATGTAATGCTGTCTTTGGTGCCTGGTCAGACGGCCGGTTCTCGGGGAACGATTCGAATGGATCCGCTGCGAAAAGAGGGGCGATCGTCTCAATGGGCGATGCGGCAGGACGGCCGTAAGAGCGGTGCGCCTTCTAGTCCGGCAGATTTTCTTGCCGGCGGCTCGGGGGTGAGTGATCGACATCGGCACGCGCGGTAGCCGTGATCGGACCCGGCAGGTCGACCGTCAACCCGAAGGCATAGGTGCAAGGAATGTGGGCCCGGATGCCGAAACATTCCGGATCAGCAAGCGGGCGCAGCGGTTTTGTTTCCGCTGCGCCCGGTCGATGCTCAGGCTTTGCGCGCGTCGCGCCCGCCACGCCAATGGCGCGGCTGCTTGTTCGCCGCTGCATGCGGCTTGGCCTGCTGACCGTTCGGTGCCTTCGCGTGCGGGCGGCGCGCGTGGTTCGGCTTGCGCGCCGGGGCGTTCTGCTTCGGCTGTCCGCCGCCGCCGCCGTTGCCGTCGAGGCGCAGCGGCTGGCTCGGCTCGAATCCTTCGACGTTCTCGATCGCGATGTCCTGCTTGAGCATGCGGCGAATGTCGCGCAGCAAACGGGTTTCGTCATGCGAGACGAGCGAGACGGCGAGGCCTTCGGCGCCCGCGCGGCCGGTGCGGCCGATGCGGTGCACGTAATCCTCGGCGACCATCGGCAGATCGAAGTTGATCACGAGAGGTAGCTGGTCGATGTCGATGCCGCGCGCGGCGATATCGGTCGCAACCAGAACAGTGATTTTTCCATTCTTGAAATCAGCAAGCGCGCGCGTGCGCGCGCCCTGGCTCTTGTTGCCGTGGATCGCCGCGGTGCGCAGACCGTGCTGATCGAGGAACTTGACGAGCTTGTCGGCACCGTGCTTGGTGCGGCCGAACACGAGCGTCTGACGGCGGCTGTCACGGCTCAGCAGTTCGAGCAGGAGGTCGCGCTTCTTCGCCGCGTCGACCGGATGCACGCGATGCGTGACGGTCGCGACGACACTGTTGCGCGCGGCGATCTGCACTTCGGCCGGATCGCGCATGAATTCGCGCGCGAGCGCCTTGATCTGGTCGGCGAACGTGGCAGAGAACAGCAGGGTCTGGCGATTCTGCTTCGGCAGTGTGTTGAGGATGCGCTTCATCTGCGGCAGGAAGCCCATGTCGAGCATACGGTCGGCTTCGTCGAGGACGAGGATCTCGATGCCGGAGACGTCGACCGTGCGGCGTTCGAGATGGTCGATCAGGCGGCCCGGCGTGGCGATGACGATATCGACGCCGCGGCGCAGCGCATCGATCTGCGGCTGCATGCCGACGCCGCCGAAGATCGTCGTCGCGTAGACGCGCAGGTGCTTGGCATAGGTGCGGACGTTTTCGTGAATCTGCGCGGCCAGTTCGCGCGTCGGCGTCAGGATCAGCGCGCGCGGACGGCGCTTGCCGGCGACCGGCGCGGTCTTGGCGAACAGGCGCTCGAGCAGCGGCAGGGAGAACGCGGCGGTCTTGCCGGTGCCGGTCTGCGCGCCGGCGAGCAGGTCGCGGCCTTCGAGCACGAGCGGAATGGCGGCTTCCTGGATCGGCGTCGGCGTGTCGTAGCCGGCGTCGGCGAGGGCGCGCAGGATGTTGGACGAAAGTCCGAGGGTATCGAATGACATGATGTAGAACTCCTTCAAAGCGCCTGCGCCGCAGAATTCCGGCGCATGCGACATACGCGCTGCACGATGCGGCACGTACAAAAAAACCTTGAGCGTTCCCGATGAACCGCGCCGCAGGCGTAAGGCGGTTTTCGCTTTAGTAAAGCGTAAAACCGCAGGGGCGTCGTGACCGAGTGGTGCAGGAGAACTGACCGCGAGCAATCGCGAGTCGAATCGACCGGAAGGGAAAAACGGCGGTGCGACGCATTGAAGCGGCGCGGAGTATACCGTACTTCCCGCGCGCGGTGTGAATGCAGGCCGTCTCGCGCCAAGGCGTGCGCCGCGAGTGCGCCGGGGCGGCGCGCAGGCAGCGGACTAGGGGATGCGCGTATCGACCGCGATCCAGTTCGCTTCCCAGGTTTTGCCGCCGTCATCGGAAAACGACTGCTCGAATCGCGCCGAATCGCGGGTGATGTCGGACATGACGAAGCGCACCAGGATGGCGCGCTCGTTCAAGGTCTCGTGACTGTAGAACTCGCCGCGGCCGTTCTTGAATTCGCCGATGGTCGGCACGAACAAGGTGCCGCCGGCGCGATTGGCGAAGTTGAGACTCCACTGCCGCGATTGCGGGTTGTACAGGCGCAGCGCCAGGCCTTCGATGCGGCCGGCAGGGCCTTTCACGTCGAGTTCGACCAGATTGGCCGCGCCGTCCCAGACCTTGCGCACCGTGGTCGTGCCTTCGTATTCGACCCAGTCGTTCGAGCCGGTCAGCGGATGCAGGCGGCGCTTGAGCCGGGTTTTCCAATTGCCGATCTCCCAGTCGAAGTCGTGCTGACCACCGGGCGAGACGGCTTGCGACGAAGCAGGCGCGGGCGCGACAGCCGTTTTTTCGGGTTCCGCGCCGGCCGGCAATGGATTTACAAATGCGAGTAATGCGAAAACGATCACATATTTTTCGCTACTCATCATCGCCTCCAAGGATTCGTGAGAGCATCGTGCGAACGGTACCGTTCGCCGCGATAACACTTTTTCCGCGTGCGGCCTCTGGACCGGGCTTCGCGGTCTAATCTTTCTTCTCATGCGCATCACCATAGAACTCGAACCCGGCGACATCACACGTTTCGCCGAAGCACTCGTCCGCTCGCGCCGCGTCGCCCAGGAGGCGGACGAGGCCGACATTCTCGAAGCGGCCAAACAGGCGCTCGATTCGCTGCCGATCTCGACCGCGCCGAGCTACGTGCGCAAGCGCATCGGTGGCGTGCAGCGGCTGATCGTCATGCTCGAAGACGAGGCCTGGGCGCTGCCTTCCGCGCAGCGCGTGGACGTGCTCGAAGCGCTGGTCTACTTCAGCGATCCGGAAGATCTGATCCCCGACGACATCGAAGTGATCGGCTTGCTCGATGACGCGATCATGCTCGAAATGTTGTTGCGCAAGCTCGCGCCCGTACTGCGCGCCTACACCGACTTCTGCGACTACCGCGACGCCCTCGGCGCCGCGCCGCAACTGCCCGATGCACGGCACGAATACGCCACGAGCCTCGCGCGCAAGCGCGACGCGTTGCGCGCGAGACTTGCGAAGCGCACACTCGCTGCCGCGGCCGAGGGGAGCGCGACGCGAGAAGTTTCTCCGCCGCGAAACGACGCGAACAAACGCAGATAAGCGCGATTCGAGCGGAGCGGGCGCATCCGCGCGCAACGGCTTGCGCATCACAACGGGAGGCTAGGCATGTCTTTGTGGTCCGAGCTGCGCGCAATGAATTCGGCGCAGCGCAACGTCGTCGTCGCGGGTTTTCTCGGCTGGACGCTCGACGCGTTCGACTACTTCATCCTGATTTTCGCGGTCAAGGCGATCGCGACCGACTTCCACGAATCGCCCGAGCGCGTCGCCCTCGCGATCACGCTCACGCTGGCCGCGCGGCCGTTCGGCGCGCTGGTCTTCGGCCGCCTCGCCGACAAGTTCGGCCGGCGCCCGATCCTCATGCTCGATGTGTTCCTGTTTTCGGTGTTCGAGCTAGCCTCCGCGTTCGCGCCGTCGCTGACGGTGCTGCTGATCCTGCGCGCGCTGTTCGGTTTCGCGATGGGCGGCGAGTGGGGGCTCGGCGCATCGCTGACGATGGAGATGATTCCGGAGAAGACGCGCGGTCTCGTCTCCGGCTTGCTGCAGGAAGGCTATGCCTGCGGCAACCTGCTCGCCGGGCTGCTGTTCTGGGCGGTGTTCGATTACGTCGGCTGGCGCGGCATGTTCATCGTCGGCTTCGTGCCGGCGCTGCTCGTGCTCTACATCCGCAGCAAGGTGCCCGAGTCGCCGGTATGGGAACAGGTGCGCAAGCAGGCGCCAGAGAAGCGCAATCCGCTCGAAGTGATGCGCGGGCTCTGGGGCCGCGCGTTGTTCATGATCGTGATGATGGCGCTGTTCAACTGCTTCAGCCACGGCACTCAGGATCTGTATCCGCTGTTCCTGCAGGCCGAGAAAGGTTTCGGTACCGACCTGACCGCGAAGCTCGCCATCGTCGGGCCGATCGGCGCGATCTGCGGCGGCCTGTTCTTCGGCGCCTTGTCCGAGCGCATCGGGCGCCGGCGCGCGATCGTGATCGCGGCCTTGCTCGTGCTGCCGGTGCTCAAGTTGTGGGCATTCAGCGACGAGGTGCTGCTGCTCGGCGCCGGCGCGTTCGCCGTGCAGTTCATGGTGCAGGGCGCATGGGGCGTGGTGCCCGTGCATCTGAACGAGCTGTCGCCGGACGCCGTGCGCGCGACCCTGCCGGGGCTGACCTACCAGATCGGCAATTTCATTTCCGCGGGCACGCCATGGTTTCTGACCTTGCTCGCCGAGCAGAACAACAAACAGTACGGGCTCGTGATGGCGATCTTCATCGCCGGCGTTGCAGTTGCGCTTGCCGCCGTTGCTTGGTTTGGGCCCGAAGCGAAGGGCAAGAAGTTCGGCAGCGATTTGGAAGCGGCGAAAAATCCGATCTAGCTGCTTAGGCGCGCGATTTATCTCGTCGGCTTGCGAGCAGGCGCGATAAATCGCGCCCCTGCGAGAAGATCCGACTGCGGCTACAAACGCACGCGCTTCGCGCCGCGATAGTGCGCGTTCCAGTAAACATTGCTCAGATAGTCGAGGCGCACCGTACCGCCTTCGTTCGGCGCATGGACGAAACGATCCTCGCCGACATAGATGCCGACATGGCTCACGTCGCGTCCCGCCGTGTTGAAGAAAACCAGATCGCCGCTCTGCAGGCGGTCGCGACGCACTTCGGCGAGATCGAGCGCGTACATGTCCTGCGTCGTGCGCGGCAGGTTGACTCCGGCGATTTCGCGGAACACGTAGACGACCAGGCCCGAGCAGTCGAAACCGCTCTGCGGCGTGTTGCCGCCCCAGTGATACGGCGTGCCGACGAGGCCGATCGCGCGGAACAGGATGTCGTTCGGCTTCGCGATCCCGCGCGGCGCGGGCGGCGGCAGCGGTTCGCGCTGCGGCCGTGGACGTGGCCCGGAGCAGGCCGCGAGCAACGCGATGGCGAGGAGTACGAATAGAAGACGAGGGCAGCGCATCGCCCTGAACGTTCGGGCAAATGCGCGGTGCTGTCAACGGCGCTTCGTCATGGATCGCGTGGGGGGCGAGTGTTTCGTCGGGCTGTCGGTCCAGCGAAGCTGATCGCGGCGGTGCAGTGTTCGTACCAGCGTCTCCGATGCCAAGCACGCCGCCACCGGCGCCCGAGATTTCGTTTCCGGCCGCTACGGAAGTCGCCGCGGCGGGCGGTCGGGACCGGTTTTTCTCTATAATTCCGCCCAGCCCGGCGACCGCCGGCGTCATGGACAACCGGAATGAAAGCAGAGAAAAACAAGGTCGTGACCTTCCACTATCACCTCACCGACGAGGCCGGCGCGCAGCTCGATTCCTCGCGCGAAGCCGCGCCGTTGACGATTCTGTTCGGCCACGGCCAGATCATCCCGGGCCTTGAGCAGGCGATGGAAGGCCACGAGCCCGGCGACAAGTTCGACGTGCGCGTGCCGCCCGAGCAGGGCTACGGCGAGCGTCGCGACGATTTCACCCAGCGCGTGCCGAAGAAGTATTTCCGCGACGCCGATCATTTGAAGGCCGGCGACCCGACCGTGCTCAGCGTGCAGGGCGGCGGCTATCGCCAGGTCGTGGTGCTCAAGGTCGGATCGAGCGTGATCGACGTAGACCTCAATCATCCGATGGCCGGCAAGACGCTGAATTTCGACATCGAGATCACCGATGTGCGCGATGCCACGCCCGAGGAAGTCGAGCACGGACACGTGCACGGCGACGGCGGTCACCATCACTGAGCGGTTTTCTCTTTTCCGCTTGCGGGAGAGAGTTTGTCCGGAGTCGATCCGGGACCGGAGCTGCCCAGGCGGCTCCGGTCGAGGGAAGTCCCTGCGGCGGACCGGGATTGCCTTCGCGCGGCGCTGAGCGCCGCCTTCTTCCGCCAACGGGGGAAGCGAACAATGAGCCCGCCGTTGCGGAGTGAATCATGCGTCGACTTCTTGGTCTTGCCGCTGTTTCTGTAGTTCTCCTTACCGCCTGCCAGACGCCGCCGGCCGCGACGCCGAAACCCGTCGCGCCCGACTACGATCTGATCATCCGCCACGGCAGCGTCTACGACGGCAGCGGCGGCGCGCCGCTTGCGGCCGACGTCGGCGTGCGCGGCCAGCGCATCGTCGCGGTCGGCGATCTGTCGAAGGCGCATGCGGCGCGCGAGGTCGATGCGAAGGGCCTCGCCGTCGCGCCCGGCTTCATCAATATGCTGTCGTGGGCACCGGACTCGCTGTTCGTCGACTATCGCTCGATGTCGGACCTCAAGCAGGGCGTGACCCTCGAAGTGTTCGGCGAAGGCGAATCGCTCGGCCCGCTCACCCCGACG
Source organism: Rudaea sp. 3F27F6 (assembly GCF_005503555.1). Taxonomy (GTDB): domain Bacteria; phylum Pseudomonadota; class Gammaproteobacteria; order Xanthomonadales; family Rhodanobacteraceae; genus Rudaea. Next base: position 1,094,442 of record NZ_SCNG01000002.1, on the reverse strand, counting down.
ATGCGCGAGACCGCGCAGAAGCAACAGGCCGATCTGAAATATCCGATCACCTGGAGCGGCTTCGGCGAGGGCATGGAGACGCTCGCCGCACACGGCATCGCGCCGAACATCGCTTCTTTCGTCGGCGCGACCACGCTGCGCATCCACGAGGTCGGCTATGCCGATCGCGCGCCGACCGCGCAGGAGCTGGCCAATATGCAGGAGTTGACGCGCACGGCGATGCGCGAAGGCGCGCTCGGCGTCGGCTCGTCGCTGATTTACGCGCCGGCGTTCTATGCCAAGACCGACGAATTGATCGCGATCACCAAGGCCGCCGGCGAATTCGGCGGCGGCTATATCTCGCACATCCGCAGCGAGGGCGCGCGCCTGCTGCAGAGCGCCGACGAGCTGATCCGCATCGCCAGCGCGGCGGGCGTGCACGGCGAGTTCTATCACTTCAAGGCCGGCGGCAAAGACAACTGGCCGAAGCAGGCGCAGGCGATCGCGCGCATCGAAGCCGCGCGCAAACAAGGTCTCGATATCTCGGCGAACATGTACGTCTACGCCGCGGGCGCCACCGGCCTCGATGCGGCGATGCCGCCGTGGGTGCAGGAGGGCGGGCTCGACGAGTGGATCAAGCGCCTCAAGGACGCGAAGACACGCAAGCGCGTGGTCAAGGAGATGAATACGCCGACCGATGCCTGGGAGAACTTGTACCTCGCTTCGGGCAAGCCGGAGAACATCCTGTTGGTTCAGTTCAAGAATCCCGAGCTGAAACCGCTGACCGGCAAGAGCCTCGCCGAAGTCGCGAAGATGCGCGGAAAATCGCCAGCGGAAACGGCGATCGACCTCGTGATCGAGGACGGCAGCCGCGTCGGCACAGTGTATTTTTTGATGTCCGAGGACAACGTCAAGCAGGCGGTCGCGCTGCCGTGGATGACCTTCGGTTCCGACGAAGGTTCGTACGCGCCCGAGGGCGATTTCCTCAAGTTCCAGCCGCATCCGCGCGCCTACGGCAATTTCGCGCGCGTGCTCGGCAAGTACGTGCGCGAGGAACACGTCATCACTCTGCCCGAAGCGGTGCGGCGCCTGACCTCGCTGTCGGCGAAGAACCTCAAACTGCGCGATCGCGGCGAGCTGAAGCCGGGCAATTTTGCCGACATCGTGATCTTCGATCCGGCGACGGTCGGCGACCGCGCGACGTTTGATCGGCCGCAGCAGTACGCGACCGGCATGCGCGATGTGTTCGTCAACGGCGTGCAGGTGCTGAAAGACGGCGAGCATACGGGTGCCAAGCCTGGGCAGTTCGTGCGCGGGCCCGGTTGGTCGGGATGGAAATAGAAGCGGTTTCGACACGGGCCTGCACGGATGAGCACGCACAAGAATGGATGACGATTTGGTTTTCTTTCATTCGTGTATGTCCGCGTTGATTCGTGTCCAACGTTTCTTTTGAGCTGAAATGACCTCGAACAAGAAAGACGTTCTGATTCTCGGCGGCGGCATCATCGGCCTCGCCTGCGCCTACTATCTGCTCAAGGCGGGGCGCGGCGTGACGATTCTCGAACAGAACACGCTGGCGAGCGGCTCCTCGCACGGCAACTGCGGCACGCTCACGCCGAGCCACGCGCCGCCGCTGTCGCAGCCGGGCATGGTGTTCAAGGCCCTCAAGTGGATGCTCACGCCCGATGCGCCGTTCCGCGTCGCGCCGCGGCTCGACTTCGAACTGTTCGAGTGGATGCTGCAGTTCGCGCGGCGCTGCAACTGGAGCGACTACCACCGTCTCGCGCGCGCGAAAGGGCCGCTGCTGCTGCGCTCGCGAGAACTGATCGGCGGCCTGGTGCGCGCGGAAGGACTCGACTGCGAATTCGCTGAGAGCGGCACGCTCTATGTACACCGCGACGCGGCCGCGTTCGAGGAAGCACGCGATCTGCCGAAGACGCTCGCCGACTGCGGCATCGCCATGGAACGTATCGACGCCGCGAGTTGCCGCGCGATGGAGCCCGCACTCAATGGCAGCATCGTCGGCGGCTACTGGAATCCGGGCGATGCGCGCCTGCGCCCCGACCGCTACGCGGCCGAACTCGCGCGCGTGGTCAAGGCGAACGGCGCGGAAATTCACGAATCCACGAAGGTCAACGGTTTCCGTAACGAAGGCGAGCGTATCGGTGCGGTGCTGACCGATCGTGGCGAGTTCGCGGCGGACGAAATCGTCTTCGCGCTCGGCTCGTGGTCGCCGCACACGGCGAAGCAACTCGGCCTGCGCATTCCGATCCAACCCGGCAAGGGCTATTCGATAACCTACACGCAATCGCCGCGCGCGCCGCGTATTCCGCTTACCTTGAAGGAACGCAGCGTCTGCGTGACGAGCTGGGGTTCGGGCTATCGTCTCGGCAGTACGATGGAGTTCGCCGGCTATGACACGTCGCTCAACCGCGCGCGGCTCGATGCGCTCAAGCGCGCTGCCGCGGAATATCTGATCGAGCCCGAAGGGCCGGCCGTGGTCGAAGAATGGTACGGCTGGCGGCCGATGACGTACGACGATCTGCCGATCATCGGACGCACCGCAAAAATTAAGAATCTGACCCTCGCGACCGGCCACAGCATGCTCGGCGTCACCATGTCGGCGGCGACCGGCGAACTCGTCGCGCAACTGTTCGCCGGCGGCGAAACGGCGCTCAATGCTGCGACGTTCTCGCCGGCGCGCTTCGGTCTCTAGGCTTTCCTGCGCGAGGTTGGCTTTCGCATGAATTTGCCTCAGTCGGACGACGCACTGCGCGGCCAGTTCGAGTCGGCCCTCGCCGCACACCGGCGCGGCGATCTCGACGCGGCGGCAGCGGCGTATGAGAACGTGCTGCAGATCGACGCGCGGCACGTCGACGCTCTGCACATGCTCGGTATGCTCCACCATCAGCGTGGCGATGCGGCGCGGGCGCTGTACTTCCTCGGGCGCGCACTCGGCGCGGTCGACGCGCCGCGTGCTGCGGCCGTGCTGGCGAATCGCGCGACGATTCACCTGGCGCATGAAGACTATGTGGCGGCCGAACAGGATGCGCGCGCCGCGGCGGCAGCCGATCCGCAGGCATTCGGTGCCTGGTTCAATCTCGGCCTCGCGCTGCGCGCGCAACGCGATATGGCCGGCGCGGCATCGGCTTTCGCGCGCGCAAGCGCCCTGCGGCCTCAACACGCGCGCGCGCTGCTGGAGTGGTTTTCTGCGGCGGCGGCATTCGGTCAGTTCGGTGCACTCGAGGTGCGCGCAAGTGCGTCGTTGCCGGCTCTCGCCGGCGAGCGGTCGTTGGCGCTGAATGCGGCGTGGCTGCTGGGCCAACACGGACAGTCCACATTGGCCTTCCGCGTACTCTCGCAGTTGCGTCGGGAACTGCCCGACGACGAAGAGGTGCGCTATCGCCACGATATCGAACGAAGCTACGGTGCCGCGGGTCTGCTCGACCAGAAGGGTGAGACCGACCGTGCGCTCGCGGCGGCCGATACGTTGCTGCAGGCGGTACCCTGGCATCGCGCCACGCGCATGCTGCGTGCCGGCATCTTCGCCGAGCGCGGCGAAGCAGTGGCAGCCATTTCAGAGTATCGGCGTATCGGTGAAATCGTGCCCGATGATGCGGTTGCCGGGGAAGCTGCGTTGATTGCGATGCAGCACGATCCGACCGCGTCTGCCGCTGCTGTGGCCGAGGCACATCGCGCCTGGGCGGCGCGGCATATGCCGGCGCTGGCGCCGTGCTGGCCGGCGCGGACGCCGCATGCCGATCCGCATCGGCCGCTGCGCATCGGTTGGTTGTCGCCGCGGTTCTTCACGGGGTTGGTCGCGAACTTTTTTCTCTCCGCGCTCGAGAAGTTCGACCGCAGCGAAGCGCAGCACGTGCTCTACGATTCGGGCGGCGTGGACGATGCGTGCACCGCGCGTTTCCGCGCCGCGGCCGATGAGTGGCGCCGCGTCGACGAACTCGATGACGCAGCGCTGTGCGAGGCGATCCGCGCCGACCGCATCGACGTGCTCGTCGAACTGAGCGGGCACAGCCCCGGCAATCGCCTGCGCGCGTTGGCGCGGCGACCGGCACCGGTGCAGGTGACCTGGCTCGATTATTTCCACAGCAGCGGCAGCGCTGCCGTCGACGTGCTGATCAGCGATGCGGTGCTGAGCCCGCCCTCGCTCGCACAGCACTACAGCGAGCACGTATTGACCTTGCCGTCGGGGCGCCTCTGCCAAACGCCGCCGGCCGACGCGCCGGCCGTCTCGGCTCGCGCCGGCGGCGCTTTGCGTTTCGCCGGTTTCAATCGCATCAACAAGGTCAACGACGAGGTTCTCGCGGCGTGGTCACGCATTCTCGCGGGCGCGACGGGCAGCACTCTGCGCCTGAAAGCACGCGCCTTCGACATTGACGATGAGCGAGCGCATTTCCTCACGCGCTGTGCAAAGCACGGCATCGCTGGCGAGCGTCTCGAACTGCTCGGCTACGGCTCGCCGGCGCAGGCGTTGGCGGCGTATGCCGAGGTCGACATCGCGCTCGACCCGTTTCCGTTTTCGGGCTGCGCGACCAGCCTCGATGCCTTGTGGATGGGCGTGCCGGTCGTCACGCGGATCGGCGAGACGATGGTAAGCCGGCAGAGCGCCAGCTTGCTGACGGCGCTTGGCCTCGAAGACCTGATCGCCGAAAATGCCGACGATTACGTGGGCCGTGCGCTCGGTCTGGCCAACGATCGCGCGAGGCTCAGCGAGCTGCGCTCCGGTTTGCGCGAACGCATGCGGACGACGCTCTGCGACGCTGACCGGCATGCGCGCGAATTGAGCGCGGCGCTGCGCGAAGCCTGGCGGCGATGGTGCCGCGACGAATTGAGAAAGGAACAAGCGGAATGAGCGAAACATATTCTTTGCAGCGCGGCACGGCGCCGCTGCTGGTTTCCCTGCCGCACGACGGCACGGCGTTGCCCGACGACATCGCCGCGCGTCTCGTGCCCGAAGCGCGGCGCGTGCCCGATACGGACTGGCACGTCTCGCGCCTGTACGCCTTCGCGCGCGAACTGGGCGCATCGGTGATCGCGCCGACGTATTCACGCTACGTCGTCGATCTCAACCGGCCGCCCGACGACGTCTCGTTGTACCCGGGGCAGAACACGACGGGGCTCTGTCCGACCGTCCAGTTCTCGGGCGAGCCGGTCTATCTGGCGGGACAGGAACCGTCGCCCGAAGAAATCGCGCAACGCATCGAACGCTACTGGCGGCCGTACCACGCGGCGCTGGCCGAAGAGATCGTGCGGATCAAATCGATTCACGGCCGCGCCGTGCTTTGGGAAGGGCATTCGATCCGCTCGGTCGTGCCGTTCCTGTTCGACGGCCGCCTGCCCGATTTCAATCTCGGCACCGCGGCCGGAGCGAGCTGTTCGCCGGCACTGCAGCGCCGGCTCGAAGCGGTGCTGGCCGCGCAGAAAAACTATACTTTTGTCGTCAACGGCCGCTTCAAGGGCGGCTACATCACGCGCCATTACGCCGATCCCGCGCACGGCGTCGATGCGGTGCAGCTCGAACTCGCCCAGCTCAACTACATGGACGAAGACTCGTTCGCGTATCGCGAGGATCTCGCCGCGCCGACTCAGGCGCTGATCCGCCGTCTGCTCGAAACCACCTTGGCGACCGAGTAGCGCCGACGCGAGAATTCAGGAGATCGGCTCGCCGAGGCAGCCGCTCTCGATGTTGCGGTAGGCGTCTTTTGCGCCGCTGAGATCGATGTCGCCTTCGACGACGTTGTCGGTGCCGGTCAGCACGCGATAGCGCAGGCGCGAGGACTGCTGTACGCGCTCGAAGTCTGCGCCTTCGATATTGATCGCGCTCACCGCATGCTCGGAGCGTTTGGGCAGGCGCATTTCGCGCGCCGAATCGTCATCGAAGCGCAAGGTCACGCTTTTTAGGCCGTCCGCAACGGCGATGGCCAGCGAGTGCGAACCGAGCTGGATGCCGTAGTCGTTCTTGTAGATCGCCGTGCAGAGGTTCTTGTCGGTCATCGCGTCCTTCGTGCGATGCACGGTCCAGTCGCCGCTGCGGAAAATCACGGGCGACCCCACAAGATTCTCCGCCGCCGCATCGGTCGATGCGAAGAACGGCACGAAAGCGCAGAAGGCGAGGGTGGCGAGGCGTGCGCGCAGGTGTCGAATCAACATGAAACACTCCTTGTGCTGTGGAAAGCGACGGCGCCTTGATATCACGGCGCGCAGCCAGCGCGCGTAAAGAATTGCAAAGCGTTGATTCGCGCGCGGGCGCGGTTTAGCGGCCGGTCATCCGGCGCATCGATAGGCGCAGAGCGGCTCTGCAAAGCGGCGTTGCTTTAAGCACGTGCTTGGCATTTGGCGCGGCAAGCGTACGGCCGAGCAAGCCATCGCACGCGATGAGGTCGAAAAGTGCAAAGAGAGTTGCCGAAGCGATTTCGCGCGCGTGGGCGGCGCGCGCGAGGTTGGAATGACGAAGCGGGCAACGAGAGGGAGCGTCATGCACCGATGGGCGCACGACGGCATTCCTCCGCGTCTACACTTCCAACGAAGCCAGGTCGCCCTTGGTTTCCAGCCACTCCTTGCGATCCGCCGCGCGCTTCTTCGACAGCAGCATGTCCATGACCTTGCTGGTGCCGTCGTCGCCCTCGATCGCGCTGCCGTCGACGCTGAGGCCGACGGTGAGCTGGACCAGGCGGCGCGTGTCGGGATCGATCGTCGATTCGCGCAACTGCGACGGGTTCATCTCGCCGAGGCCCTTGAAGCGCGTGACGTTGACCGCGCCCTTGAGTTTGTCGCGCTGAATCTTTTCGAGCATCGCATCGCGCTCGGCTTCGTCAAGGCAGTAGAACACCTGCTTGCCGACGTCGACGCGGAACAGCGGCGGCATTGCGACGAAGACATGGCCTTCGCGCACGAGCTTGGGAAAATGGCGCACGAACAAGGCGGAGAGCAGGGTGGCGATGTGCAGGCCGTCGGAGTCCGCGTCGGCGAGGATGACGACCTTGCCGTAGCGCAGGCCGGAGATGTCGTCCTTGCCCGGATCGCAGCCGATCGCGACGGCGAGATCGTGCACTTCCTGCGAAGACAGCACCTGGCCCGACTCGACTTCCCAGGTGTTGAGGATCTTGCCGCGCAACGGCAGGATCGCCTGGAAGTCCTTGTCGCGCGCCTGCTTGGCGCTGCCGCCGGCGGAATCGCCTTCCACGAGGAACAACTCGGTGCGCGTCAGATCGCTGGCCGCGCAGTCGGCGAGCTTGCCGGGCAACGCCGGGCCCTGGGTGATCTTCTTGCGCACGATCTGCTTCTCGGCCTTGAGCCTGAGCGCCGCGCGTTCGATCGCGAGCTGGGCGATCTTCTCGCCGATGTCGGTGTGCTGGTTGAGATACAGCGAGAAGCCGTCGTGCGCTGCGTTCTCGACATGGCCCGCGGCGTCGCGCGAAGACAGGCGTTCCTTGGTCTGGCCGGAGAACTGCGGCTCTTCCATCTTGAGCGAAAGCACGAAGCACAACCGGTCCCAGACGTCTTCGGGGGCGAGCTTCACCCCGCGCGGCAACAGATTGCGGATATCGCAGAATTCGCGCAGCGCGTCGGTGAGGCCGGTGCGCAGGCCGTTGACGTGGGTGCCGCCCTGCGCGGTCGGGATCAGGTTGACGTAACTTTCCTGGGTCAGCTCGCCCTCGGGCAGCCACGCGAGGGCGAAATCGACCTCGTGCTTGTCGCGCTTGAGCGAGACTTGATAGAGATCGGAAGGCAGATACTCATTCCCGCCGAGCATCGACTTGAGATAGTCGGAAAGGCCGTCCTCGTAATGCCACTCTTCCTTTTCGCCGCTGGCCTCGTCGCTGAAGCGGACGCTGAGGCCGGCACAGAGCACCGCTTTCGCACGCAACACGTGCTTGAGCTTGGACAGGCTGATCTTCGGCGAATCGAAGTACTTCGGATCGGGCCAGAAGCGCACTGTCGTGCCGGTCTGCTTCTTCGCCACGGTGCCGACGACAGAGAGATTGCTCGCGCGCTCGCCGTCCTTGAAGTCCATGCGATGGATCTGGCCGTCGCGGCGGATTGTCACCTCGACGCGCTGCGACAGCGCGTTGACGACCGACACGCCGACGCCGTGCAGGCCGCCGGAGAATTTGTAGTTCTTGCCGGAGAATTTGCCGCCTGCGTGCAGCTTGGTCAGGATCACCTCGACACCGGGACGGCCTTCGTCCGGATGGATGTCGACCGGCATGCCGCGGCCGTCGTCGCTGACTTCGACCGAGCCGTCGGCGTGCACGATCACTTCGACCGTCGAGGCGTGGCCGTTGACCGCTTCGTCGACCGAGTTGTCGATGACTTCCTGGGCCAGATGGTTCGGCCGCGAGGTGTCGGTGTACATGCCGGGCCGGCGCTTGACCGGATCGAGGCCGGAGAGGACTTCGATATCCGCTGCGTTGTATTTGCTGCTCATCCTGATTGTTTCGTTTGTTTTTGTTGACAAGTCCGGCATGAATGCCGGCGGGTTCTCCGCGCTTGCCGCAGGGCGCGAAAACAAGCCGCGAATAGTGACGATTGTGCGCTGTTCGATCAAGTCGATCCGCAGATTCGGCCGCGGGGTCGCAGAGTTCGCACGCTAACAGAGTTTTACATCAATTCCGCGATCGCGCGCCTGCTGGGTGTCAACCAAACGTATTTGACGCCGTTGACTACCCCTGGGTGATGGTTGCGCGGGTCCAGCCGGCGGGCTCGCGTGACGATTGCCGATCCATACGATCCCTGGAAAAACAGAGCGATGGACCATCCAGAAGCAAAAACATCTTCTTCGCTGGATTCGAAAATCATTCTCGTCGTCGGCATGCATCGCTCAGGTACGTCAGTATTGGCGCACGCGATCAGTCTGATGGGGGCTTTCGTCGGCGAAGAACGCGAATTGGTGCCTCCGCATCCGAGCATCAATCCGACTGGTTTCTGGGAACGTACGGACGTCATTGCTGAGCATGATCGTTTTCTGAAGGATAGCGGTTGCAGTTGGGCCACGATTGCCAACTTCTCTCTGGAAAAAGTGGCAGAAAGCCGCCGGCATAATCTCGCGGGAAATCTGCGCAGTATCGTCGGCACGATGCGGCGTCACGATTCGACGCTCGCGATCAAAGATCCGCGACTTTGCCTGACCTTGCCCGTATGGCACGAGTTCGTCGCCGCGCCGGCGCATGTCGTGATCGTGCGTGATCCGCGCAAGATTGCCGCTTCGCTGATGGCGGCCTTTCCCGAATCGTTCACGACCGATTTTCTGCTGGCGCTATGGCAGAAATATTTGCGATGCGCACTCGCGGCTCTTGCCGGCAAACGCGCCTTGTTCGTTTCCTATGCGCGTTTGCTCGAAGAGCCTGAAGCGGAACAGCGTCGTCTGTGGCTCGGTCTCAATGCGCAAGGTTGCGCAAGGCTTCCGCGCTTCGACGCACGGCGCCTGCGCAGCGTGATCGACGGCCGCTTCGATCGCAGCGCGCCAAGCGGGCATGCGCGATTGAGTGACGATCAGCAGCGTCTGTACGCGTGGCTCCTGGATCGCTGCGAGAGCGAAGGCGTGGTGGAGATTGCCGACATCCCTACGATCGAGTGCCCCGATTCGGCGCTGCTCGAACTCGAGAGCGTGCGGCGCAGTTGTATGCGCGGCGGTTGGAACATGGCCGTGCAAAACGGAGCGACGGCGAGCACACGGCCTATGCTGAGCACTGCCTAGTGGTTACGCAACACGACCGTGGCGAAGCGAGCTGCGGCAGCTTCCGCATGAGCGCCGTAGTCCCAGGTCGTCGATTCGACGCTGAGGCCAGCCGACTCGCCGAATTCGGCGAGTTCGTCGACCCGATAAGGTCGTATCGTCTCGTCGGTGGAAAATTCCGAGGTGGCGTTGCCGGTCTCGTCGAGCAGGATGTAGCGGCGTTCGATGCGGTTCGTGTGGTCCGCGTTCGCGGTGATGCGCTTGTGGCGTTCGAGGAAACCGCCGTCGTGCTCGCGCCGGTAGTCGCGGCGGAAATCAGCGAAGCTTGTCACTGGTTGCGGCACGAATGCGTCGAGAACTAGGCAGCCGCCCGGTTCCAGCAAGGTTGCGAGCGTACCCACGGTTTGCTGCGCGAGCGCCGCGCTGCGCAAATAGGTGATCAGCGAGTACGGCATCAGCACGACGCGGAACAACCCGCGCAGGGCTGGCGCGGCAATATCCATCTGCGCGACGCGCGGCGACAGAGTGTGCCTTTGACCGTCCTCGCGCAGGCGCGCGAGCATCGGCAGGGAACGATCTGCTCCAGTCGCGTCGATGCCGGCACGCAGCAGTTCGATCAGGATGCGGCCCGTGCCGCAGCCGAGTTCGAGCACTTTGCCGCCCTCGCGCAGACACAGCCGGCGATACCAGCCGACGTCGTCGAACGGCATGCTCCTGCCCATATCGGTCGCATAGACGTCGGCGATCGCATCGTACGACCAGACCCCGGTGCTCGCATGATCGAGATTTTCGTTCATAGGTTTCGATGGTTCTGTTGCAAATGGCGATAGAGCGCGAGCTGGCGTTCGGCGATCGCGTTCCAGGTATGTGCTTCGAGTCTCTCGTCGTCGGCGTTTTCGAGACGATGGCGGAGTTCGGGATCGGCGAGCAGGCGCGCAATCGGCGCGGCCATGCCGGCAATGTCGTCGGCGGCTACGAGGCCCTGCAGACCGTCGCCGGCGAAACCGCGCGTGCCCGCGGCCGTGCTCACGCAGACGCGGCGCGCGAGCAGGGATTCGATCAGCTTGATCGACGAGCCGCGGATGTCGTGCTGCGGATTGATGCTCAGGGTGCAGTCGGCGAGATGCGGCGCCGGATCGACGAAAGCGGAGACGAGGTCGATGCCGTCCTGGCTCAGGCGCGGGTCGGTTTCGGCAACCGCTTTCGATTCAACGCCGCCGAGTATGGTCAGGCGCAGATCGGGAAAGTCGCGTTTCAAAACAGGCCACGCCTGGTCGATAAAGGCGAGGATGCCTTCGCGATTTTGTGTGTAGCGGAACGGCCCCATGAACAGCAGCCGCGTCGGACTTTGCGGCGACAGTGACGCATCGGCGCGGCGATCGGTCGCGCCGTTGCCGATCAGATAGGCGTCGGCGTTCGGCAGCAAGGCAACGTCTTCGTTCGAGCAGGCGCTGACCGCATCGAAGCGTTGCAGCGCCGCAATTTGCTCTGCGTCGTTCGCGCCGCCATTGCCGTTGAGATAGACATCGTGCAGGGCGAGCAGCCAGCGTGCGCGCCCGGAGCGTTCGTCGGCGAGCAGGGCCAGTTCCATGAACTCGACTTGCACGATGTCGGGATCGTAGAGCGCGATCATGCGCTCGAGTTTCTGCCGCAGGCCCGGCCACGCATGGCGCTGCATGCGTTCGATCAAAGTCATCGGGCCGTCGGTCGAGCGATCGCCGCGGCCTTCGATCAAATGGGTCGCGCGCACGAGCCGGAGCCAGGGTTCAGAGGCAAGCGAATAGAGCGAACGCTCGTCGCCGAGCAGAATGAAATCGACCCGGTCGGCGAGCCGCGTAACGAGTTCCGCGATGCGTCGCGCGCCGCCATGCGCGGGCGGAAACAGCGCGAACGGGGTGACGAGCAGCACGCGCGGCCGTTCGGCGTAACTCGGATGCGGGCCGTGGAAGCTGTCCTGGGTGATCTTGGCGTAGGCGAGGCCTTTGAGTCGCATGCGCTGCGCCGACAGGCGCAGGCGAAACGTGCGCACGGCGCGCGCAAGGCCGGTGAATTCGTGCCAGTGCTCGGGCGCGCGCGCAGCGATACGGCGGATCTGTTCGATCGGCGCGGTCGTGGTCCACGCATGGCGCATGTCGAACCATTGGGCGTTGCGCGCGATGACGCGTTCGATTTCCTCGTGCGCATAGAAGCGGTTCACCGTGCCGCGGTGCCCGTGCCAGGCGTGCGAGGTCGGGCAGAACAGCACTTCCCAACCTTCGTTCCAGGCGCGCACGCCGAAATCGGCGTCTTCCCAATAAAACGGGTGGTATTCGTGCGCGTCAGCGACGTAGCGGCGCAGCAGATCGGTGCGGCACAGCGAGGAGCCGCCGCCCGGATAGAGATTGCCGCGCGCAAGCGTGCCCGGTTCGGGCGTGCGTTCATAGACAACGGGCTTGTCGTGATGCGGCTCGAAGTCGGACCAGCCGGTTTCCTCGCGTCGCCGGCTCGCGTCTTCGAAGAAGATCTGCGAGGTGACGGCGAATACCTGCGACTGCCGATACGGCAGCAGCTCGGCGAGCGCGTCAGGGGCGAGGCGCATGTCGCTGTTGAGCAGATAAGTCCACGCGTACTTCGCCTTGGCGAGGCCGGCGGCGATTGCACCGTCGTAGCCGAGCGGCTTGTCGTGGAATTCCCATTCCCACTGTATTTCGATAGCGCGGTTCTGCGCGGCCAGCTCATGATTCTGGTGTTTGTGGACGAGTTCCGAGTAAGCGGCCGGGTTCGCGCCGTTGACGACAACGATAATCTGCACCGGCTCATCGAGCTTCGCGCAGGCGGCAGCGAGCGCATCGAGCGTGACGGCGAGCGTGCTCGGCGTGCCGCGTTCGGGCACGATCACGCTGATGCCTTTCGCAAACGAGAACGCACGTTTCGGCTGCGGCCAACGCCGCGGCAGCTTCGGCGCGAGCCAGTCCGCCGCGTGCATGGCCGCATACAGCGGCAGAAAGCGCAGCAGGAACTGCGCGCGGGCGAGTGGTGAAATTCGGCGTGCGTCGTCGCTCACGGGCATGCGCTCAGACCAGGGCGGCGGCGCTAAGGCGCGGCGATGCGGCCGGATCGGCGTACCAGCGCAAGGCCTGTTCGGTGAACATCGTTCCCCAGACATTCGCCTGCGCTGCGGTGTCGGCGTTGAACGGCAGGAAGCCGCGTGCGTCGATGCGCGAGATCAGTATGGCCGCGAGCCGATCGAGTTCGTCCTGCGTAGGTGCCTGTGCGGCGCCGAGTTCGCGCAGCAACAGGCCGACGCGCAGTGCCTGGGCGAGGATGTCGTTGCGCACTTTGCCGTTTGCTTCGCCGGCGGTTTCGGGCAGTGAGCCATCCGCGTGCTGTAGCGCAAGGCAGCGCTGAAGCAAGGCCGCGATCGCATCGGCGCATTGCGGGCGCGAGAGCAGCAGGCCCTCGGCGAAGTACAGTGTCGGATGCAGCATGCCGAGATCGATGTCGGCCGCCTGATTCGCCCAGCGCAGGCTTTCGTTCTCACACGCCTCTTCGAGAGAGTGGGGCAGCGCTGCGTGACGTGCGCTCCAGGCGACGCGCGAAGACGCCTTGACCAGGAATGGACCACCGAGGGTCGACCAGCGCGGCGGCAAGGCACGCGTACCGCGAATTTGCACCGCAGGCAACAAAGTATCTTTTTGCACAAATTGCAGAAATTGCTCGTGCAGCGACGCGCGCAATGTTGGTGCGGGCCGTGCGATGGCGGCCTCTGTCACCGCATCGATGCCGCGCAGCAGCATGGCGAAATCGAAGAAGAACGCGGCGTCGTTGCGCCAGTCGGGCTCGGTCGCTTCGAGATAGATGCGTGTCTGCGGCGCGTGGCCGGGCAGTGGAAAACTGCGCGCCGACCAGTCGAGCGCAAGCTGCGCGCGCTCACGTACGAGAGCGTCGTCGTGATCGCCGGCGACATCGGCAAGCCAGCTCAGGTAGTAGCCGGTGATTTCCGCGTAGACATAGAGCGGCCTGCCGTCCGCGCCGATCGTTCCGGCGACGCCGCCGGCCTGGTCGCCTTCACGCAGTTGGGCGGGGCCGTGCAGTAGCCATTGACGCAGCAGTTCGGCGGTGGCGCCGGCGGTTTGGATCGGTAGAAAACTATCGGTCACGGCGACCGACGAAGTAGTGAAGGCGTTCATAGAGTCAGGCGATCTGAGGAATCAAGCCGGGCGCCTCGTGCGCGTCGGCCGTTTCGTGAAAAGCGATGAGATGTCGGGCGATGCGAATGCCGGCACGGCCGTCGCCGTAGGGCGCCTGCGCATCGAAGGGAAGTTTGGGCGGGCGCGGCGCGTCGAGCAGGCGCTGCGCCGCGGCGACGATGCTCGGCGCGTCGACGGCGACGAGGTTGGCGCCGCCGAGGGCGATACTTTCGGGACGCTCGGTGTTCTCGCGAGCGATCAGGATCGGCGTGCCGAGATAGGGCGCTTCCTCCTGGATGCCGCCCGAGTCGGTGATCGCGAGCGTGGCGCGTGCAAGCAGGCTGACGAACGGGCGGAAGTCGAGCGGTTCGGTCAGCGCGATGCGCGGATGCGCGGAAAGATGCTGACGGATGCGCGAGCCGACCGCGGGATTCGGGTGCACGGGACAGAGCACGCCGACGTCCTCGCGTGCGTCGAGCAGGCTGCGCACGGCGGTGCATACCGTATCGAGGCCGCGGCCGTAGTTCTCACGGCGATGCAGGGTCAGCACGATCAGGTGGCGCGTCGGCGATAGCGGCGGCAGTTCGGACGGCGCACACGGATTCAGCACGGCTTCGCGCAGCAAGTCGATCGAGGTCTGGCCGACGCGGTGGATGCGCGTCGGCGCTATGCCTTCGATGAGCAGGTTGCGTTCGGCGCTTGCGGTCGGGGCGAAGTGGAACTCGGCCAGGCGCGCGATGCGCCGGCGGAAGTGTTCTTCGGGGAACGGACGCAGCGGGTGGTTAGTGCGCAGGCCTGCCTCGACGTGGGCGAGAGGCAGGTTCAGGTCGCGCGCGGCGAGCGCAGTCGCGTAGGCGGTGCTCGTGTCGCCCTGGGCGACGAGCAAAGTCACGCCGGAGTCACGCAAGCGGTCGCGGATCGATCCGCGCAGGCGTTGCAGCGTGGCCGAGAGCGAGCCGCTTTCGCACTGTGCGGCACTGTCATCTGCGCTGAGCCCGAGCTGTGTCAGACTGCGCTCGACCATAGCGCGGTGCTGGCCGCTGTTGACCAGCACTGCCGCGCGACGGCCGTAGGCGTGCAGAGCCTTGGCCACGCTCGCGAGCTTCAGGCATTCCGGGCGCGTACCCACGACCAACCCAATCCGCGGCTGGCGAATTCGATTATGCCTCCCCAATTGGTATCCCCCTGCGGATTTTTTGCACATCTCTTCACATATTATTACATCGAAAAATGACAAAAAAGTGCCCGAACGACGCAGGTTTGGACGATTTTTTTTCACCTGGAGCCGGGCGCCAGGCGCCCGCGTGTCTCGCTAGAGACGTGGAAGCGGAGTAAACTGTCGCTTTACCAGCACCGGAAACTGCTGCGTCATGACTCCCCTGATTTTCGTTACCGGCGGCGTGGTGTCCTCGCTAGGCAAGGGCATTGCGTCGGCGTCGCTTGCGGCCATCCTCGAAGCGCGCGGTTTGCGCGTGACGATGATGAAGCTCGACCCCTACATCAACGTCGATCCGGGCACGATGAGCCCGTTCCAGCACGGTGAGGTCTACGTCACCGACGACGGTGCCGAAACCGACCTCGACCTCGGCCACTACGAGCGCTTCGTGCGCACGCGCCTGACCGGCAAGAATTCGATCACCACCGGCAAGATTTACGAGGCCGTAATCCGCAAAGAGCGCCGCGGCGACTACCTCGGCGCGACCGTGCAGGTGATTCCGCACATCACCGACGAGATCAAGCACTCGATCTTCGAGGCGACGCGCGGTTTCGACGTCGCCCTGGTCGAGATCGGCGGTACCGTCGGCGACATCGAGTCGCAACCGTTCCTCGAGGCGATCCGCCAGATCCGCATCGAACACGGCGCCGACAAGGTGATGTTCATGCACCTGACCCTGGTGCCGTACATCAAGGCCGCCGGTGAGATCAAGACCAAGCCGACCCAGCATTCGGTTAAGGAACTGCGTGCGCTCGGCATCCAGCCCGACGTGCTGCTGTGCCGCTGCGAGACGCCGCTGCCCGACAGTGAGCGGCGCAAGATCGCGCTGTTCACCAACGTGCCGGAGAAAGCTGTCATCAGCGCGGTCGACGTCGATACGATCTACGCGATTCCGCGTTGGCTGCACAAGCAGGGACTCGACGAACTCGCGGTCGCCCACCTCAAGCTCGATGCCAAGCCGGCCAACCTCGCCGAGTGGGATCGCGTCGTCGAGGCGGTGGAGCATCCGAAGCAGGAAGTCGATATCGCCATCATCGGCAAATATGTCGAGCACAAAGACGCGTACAAGTCGCTCAGCGAAGCGCTGCGCCACGGCGGCCTCAAGCAGAACACGCAGGTCAATCTGCGCTGGGTCGAGTCCGAAGAGATCGAGGCGCGCGGCGCCGAGATGCTGCGCGATGTCGACGGCATTCTCGTTCCGGGCGGTTTCGGCAAGCGCGGCTTCGAGGGCAAGATCGCCGCGGCACGCTATGCGCGCGAGAATTCAATTCCGTATTTCGGCATCTGCTACGGCATGCACGCGGCCGTGGTCGATTTCGCGCGCAGCATCGCCGGCCTGCCGGGCGCCAATTCGAGCGAGAACGATCGTCTTGCCAAGGATCCCGTGATCGCGCTGATCACCGAATGGACGAAGTCGTCGGGCGAAATCGAGCATCGCAGCGAGGATTCCGATCTCGGCGGCACGATGCGTCTCGGCGCGCAGGAGGCCAAGCTCAAGCCCGGCACTCTGGCGCGCGAGCTGTACGGCCAGGACGTGATCCGCGAGCGTCATCGCCACCGCTACGAATTCAACAACAACTACCGGCAGAAGTTCGCCGATCTCGGCCTGGTCATTTCGGGCGTGTCGATGGACGAAGAACTGGTCGAGATGATCGAGTTCTCGCCGCAGAAGCATCCGTGGTTCGTCGCCGGCCAGTTCCATCCCGAGTTCACTTCGACGCCGCGCGACGGCCATCCGCTGTTCTTCGGCTTCATTCGCGCCGCGCGCGAGCAGCGCGTGCTGCGCGAGGCACCGAAATTGGCCGGAGCCGCGTGAGCGAACGGATTTCTAGCCGCCGGAGCGGCGCTGAGCTTTGCATGAAAAGTGCGGCCACGGGCGGCCGCTTTTCGATTTCACGATCACGGACGAACGCCAAGGTGAACCCATGAATTTGTGCGGATTCGAAGTCGGCGCCGACCGGCCGCTGTTCCTGATCGCCGGTCCCTGTGTGGTCGAGTCGATGCAATTGCAGATCGACACGGCCGGCAAGCTCAAGGAAATCACCGGCAAGCTCGGCATTCCCTTCATCTTCAAGTCGAGCTTCGACAAGGCCAATCGCACGTCGACCGCGAGCTTTCGCGGCCCGGGCATGGAAGAAGGCCTGCGCATTCTCGGCGAGGTCAAGCGCCAGATCGGCGTGCCGTTACTGACCGATGTGCACGAATACACGCCGATGCACGAAGTCGCCGCCGTCGTCGACGTGCTGCAGACGCCGGCCTTTCTCTGCCGCCAGACCGACTTCATCCAGAACGTCGCGCGCGCCGGCAGGCCGGTCAACATCAAGAAGGGCCAGTTCCTCGCGCCCTGGGACATGCAGCACGTCGTTGACAAGGCCAAGGCGGTCGGCAACGACGACATCCTCGTCTGCGAACGCGGCGCGAGCTTCGGCTACAACAATCTCGTTTCCGATCCGCGCAGCCTCGCGGTGATGCGCGATACCGGCTGCCCGGTCGTGTTCGACGCGACCCATTCGGTGCAGTTGCCGGGCGGTCTCGGCGGCAAATCGGGCGGCCAGCGCGAATTCGTGCCCGTGCTCGCGCGCGCGGCAGTCGCAGTCGGCGTCGCCGGCGTGTTCATGGAAACGCATCCCGATCCGGACAAGGCGCTCAGCGACGGGCCGAATGCGTGGCCGCTCGGCAAGATGGAAGCGCTGCTGGAAACTCTCATCGCATTGGATCGCGTCGCCAAATCGAACTAGGGATAGACCGCATGATGCGATCGACAAGCGTGGCTATTTTGCTGTGCCTTGGTTTTGCGGCTTATGCTGCCGACCAGAAGGACTCGAAGCCAGATATCGTCGTAAGGGGCAAGGCCGTAACCAAGGATGAGCTTGATCAAGGGCAACCGGTGGCTGCATTTGCTAAGGACGAAATTCTTGCGGTCGTAACCAAAGGCAAGCCGGCGTGCAAAAACGGGACGGGCGGTGCGGATTTCGACGGCACGGTTTTTTCGTCCGATGGCGAGAAATTTACTACGGACGAGCTGCTGGCTCGACTCCACCAGCTAAAGAGCGAGCAGAAAATTTCTTGTTTCAGAGTGCGAGCGCACCGCTACGACAAGTTGGTTTACAAAAGGCTTGAGCATGTACTTGTCGATGAGAATCAAATTTCATTGTTTTGGGACGAGGTCAAATAGAACTTTATGTTCGGCATCCACGACCTGGCGCTGTTCGTTGTCTCCGGCCTGCTGTTGAACATCACGCCGGGTCCCGACAATCTGCTGATCATCGGCCGCAGCACGAGCCAGGGCGCGCGCGCCGGGTTGCTCGCGGCCTTGGGCATCGCCTGCGGCTGCTTCGTGCATGTGTTCGCGGCGGCATTCGGTCTCTCGGCGATCCTGGCGACGTCGGCTGCGGCCTTCACCGTGGTCAAACTGGCCGGTGCCGCGTATCTGATCTACATCGGCGTCGGCATGCTGCTCACCAAGATTCGCGGGGCGGCGACGCAATCGTCCGCGCCGGTCGTGAAAGCGCTGTCGCCGTGGCGGATTTTCGCCCAGGGTTTTCTGACCAACGTGCTCAACCCGAAGGTGGCGCTGTTCTTTCTCGCGTTCGTGCCGCAGTTCATCGTTCCCGACGCGCCCGACAAAGCGCTTGCGTTCCTGTTCCTCGGTACCTTGTTCAACGTGAACGCGTTGATCTGGACCTGCCTGCTCGCGCTGTCCGCGGCTGCGCTGAGCCGCCGCTTCAAGGCCAGCGGCGTGCTTTCGGCGTGGTTCAACCGTGCCGTCGGCGGACTGTTTGTCGGTTTGGGTTTGAAACTCGCGCTCAGCGAGCAACATTGATAGGGTATAAAAAGAGACTATGTCGAAAATTGCACAGATCCTCGCCCGCGAAATCCTGGACTCGCGCGGCAATCCCACGCTTGAAGCGGAAGTGACCCTGGCCGACGGTTCGTTCGGTCGCGCCGCGGTGCCGAGCGGCGCCTCGACCGGCTCGCGCGAAGCGGTCGAATTGCGCGATGGCGACAAGGCGCGCTATCTCGGCAAGGGCGTGAAGAACGCGGTGGCCAACGTCAACACGACGATTGCGACGGCGTTGAAAGGCTTCGATGCAGTCGACCAGAAGGGTCTCGACGCGAAGCTGATCGAACTCGACGGAACGCCGAACAAAGGCAAGCTCGGTGCCAACGCGCTGCTCGGCGTCTCGCTTGCCAACGCGCATGCCGCGGCGGCGTCGAAGAAGCAGCCGCTGTGGCAGTACATCAACACCTCGCTCGCCGCCGGCGCGCCACTGCACCTGCCGGTGCCCATGATGAACATCGTCAACGGCGGCGCGCATGCCGACAACAATGTCGACATGCAGGAGTTCATGGTCCTGCCGGTCGGCTTGCCGAATTTCGCCGAGGCGCTGCGCGCCGGCACCGAAATTTTCCATGCCTTGAAGTCGGTGCTGAAGGGCAAGAGCCTCAATACCGCGGTCGGCGACGAGGGCGGCTTCGCGCCCGATCTCAAGTCGAACGAGCAGGCGATCGAGACGATCCTCGAAGCGATCGGCAAGACCGGCTACCAGGCCGGCAAGGACGTCTATCTCGGCCTCGACGTCGCCAGTTCGGAGTTCTACAAGGACGGCGCCTATCACCTCGAAGGCGAAGGTCGGAAATTGTCTTCGGCGGAGCTGATCGAGTTCTACGCCGGCTGGTGCGCCAAGTATCCGATCATCACGATCGAGGACGGCATGGCCGAAGGCGACTGGGACGGCTGGAAGGCGCTGACCGACAAGCTCGGCAAGAAAGTGCAGCTCGTCGGTGACGACCTGTTCGTGACCAACCCGGCGATCTTCCGCGAGGGCATCGACAAAGGCATCGCCAACGCGATCCTGATCAAGGTCAACCAGATCGGCACGCTCAGCGAGACGCTCGAAGCGATCGCGATGGCGGACAAGGCGAAGTACGCCGCGATCGTTTCGCACCGCTCGGGCGAGACCGAGGACGTGACCATCGCCGACATTGCGGTCGCGACGACCGCGACGCAGATCAAGACCGGCTCGCTGTGCCGTTCCGACCGCGTCGCCAAGTACAACCAGTTGCTGCGCATCGAAGGCGCGCTGGGCGCATCGGCAACGTATGCGGGCCGCGCAGCGTTCCCGAACCTGCCCGGCCTCGTCTGACGGGCCGTTGTAAGTGCTGCGTTGGGTTGCGCTGATACTGTTGGCTTTGCTCCTGGCCTTGGGCGTGCAGCTCTGGGCCGGCGAGTGGGGCTTTCGCGAGGTCGCGCGGCTCAAGGCGCAGATCGACGAGCAAAAGGCCGAGAACGCCAAGCTCAAGCAGCGCAACGACCAGCTTTCCGCCGACGTCGACGACCTGCGCAGCGGCAAGGACGCGATCGAAGAGCGCGCGCGCACCGAGCTTGGCCTGATGAAGCCGGACGAGATTTTCTATCAGGTCGTCGAGCCCGCGCCGGGCGAAGACAAGACGGCGCCGCCCGAAAAGAAGAACGATGCCAAGCACTGACCGCGTGGCCGGCGGTGTGCGGCTCTGGTGCGTCGTACCGGCCGCGGGGCGCGGAGCGCGTTTCGGCGGCGGCGTTCCCAAACAATATTTGCCGCTGGCCGGCAGGCCGCTGCTGCTGCGCACCTTGGAGCGGCTTGCCGCGCATGCGGACATCGCGGGATTGATGATTGCGCTTGCCGCGGACGATGCGCATTGGCCGGGTATTTCCTCGCTGCACGACAAGCCCGTATCGGCCTGCATCGGCGGCGGCGAGCGTGCCGAATCGGTGCTGGCCGGTCTGCATGCCCTGCACGATCGGGTGCAGAAAGATCATTTCGTCCTCGTGCACGACGCGGCGCGGCCTTGCGTGCGCGCGGACGACATTTCACGCCTGATCGAACTCGGCCTGCCCGCAGGCGGGGCGCTGCTTGCCGCACCGCTGCGCGACACCTTGAAGCGTGCCGATGCGCAGGGACACTCGGTGGCGACCGAGCCGCGCGAGGCGCGCTGGCGCGCACTGACGCCGCAGTTGTTCCGTTACGGCGAGCTGGTCGCCGCGCTCGAAGCCGCGCACGCGGCGGGCATCCTCGCGACCGACGAGGCGATGGCGATGGAGCGCGCCGGCCATAAGCCCTTGCTCGTCGAGGGCGCGGAAAGCAATATCAAGGTGACGACGCCGGCGGATATGGAGTTGGCGGAGTTTTTGTTGGGCCGGGATTCGGGATTCGGGATTCGGGATTCGATCTAGAACGGGCTCCCGAGTGTGCGTGCACGTGCTCCGTCCACGCTGTGCATGACGTTTTCCCGTTTGCGTGTTTCTTCAACGATTGGAGTTGCGAGTGGCTGGCTCTTCCCCCGAATCCCGAGTCTCGAATCCCGAATCGCGGTTCCCGCGCATCGGACAGGGCCTCGACGTCCACGCCTTCGGGCCCGGCGACCACATCGTCCTCGGCGGTGTGCGCATTGCGCATACGCAAGGTCTCGTCGCGCACTCGGACGGCGACGTGGCGATTCACGCGCTGTGCGATGCGATCCTCGGTGCGCTCGCGCTCGGCGATATCGGCACGCATTTTCCGCCGTCCGAGGAGCGCTGGCGCGGCGCCGACAGCCGCGTGTTCCTGCGCCGCTGCGCGGAACTGATGCGCGAACACGGCTATGCGCTCGGCAATGCCGACATCACTCTCGTCTGCGAGCGGCCGAAGATCGCGCCGCATGCGCAGGCGATGCGCGAGCATCTCGCGGTCGACCTCGGCGTCGGCGCCGGACAGATCGGCATCAAGGCGACGACGAGCGAGAAGCTCGGCTTCACCGGGCGCGGTGAAGGCATCGCGGCGAGCGCCGTGGTCCTGCTCGTGCCGAACTGAAGGCCCGCGAACGTGAATGAGCTTACCTATGCGTACGGCGGCCCGCCGCTGACCGGCGTGCTGCGTTCGACGCCCGAGGATTTCTTCGTCGAAGAGGATCTCGGCTTCGCCGCCGACGGCGCGGGCGAGCATGTGTTCCTGCGCGTGGAGAAGCGCGGTGCGAACACCGATTTCGTTGCGCGCGAGCTGGCGCGCTATGCGGGCATCGCGCCCGATGCGGTCAGTTACGCCGGGCTCAAGGATCGGCATGCGCTGACGCGGCAGACCTTCTCGCTGCATATGCCGGGAAAGTCGGCCGCCCCGGACTGGCATGCGTTGGCGCACGACGAATTCCGCATACTCGACGCCGAGCGGCACAGCCGCAAGCTCAAGCGCGGCGCGCTCAAGGGCAATCGCTTCCGCATCGTGCTGCGCGAGGTCGCCGGTGATCGCGACGCGACGCAGGAACGCATCGCCGCGATCGCCGCTGCGGGCGTGCCGAATTATTTCGGCGAGCAGCGCTTCGGCCGTGGCGGCGCAAACGTGGACCGCGCGCACGCGATGTTTCAGGGCCGGCGCGTGCAACGCCATGAACGCAGCCTGCTGCTCTCGGCCGCGCGCTCGCATCTGTTCAATGCCGTGCTCGCCGAGCGTGTCGAACGCGGCAATTGGTGCAGCCCGCTGCCCGGCGAGGTGTGGATGCTGGCCGGCACCCACAGCATTTTCGGGCCGGAGCCGCTGACGCCGGAGCTGACGCAGCGCTTCGCCGCGGGCGATATCGGCCTGACCGGACCGCTGTGGGGCAAGGGCGTTCTACGCAGCGGCGACGACGTGGCGCTCATCGAAAGTGCCGCTATAGCGCAGCATGCTGCGCTCGCAGCGGGCCTCGAAGCGAACGGTCTGAACCAGGAGCGCCGCGCCCTGGCGCTGCGTCCGGCCGACTTTTCGACGAATTGGTTGACTGACCGCGACCTGGAACTGGGCTTTTCTCTGCCGGCCGGTGCTTATGCCACCGCGGTCCTGCGTGAAATCTGCAGTTGGTCGTCGCCAGCTCCGACGCCGGCCGCCCAGGCCGAATAGGCAATTTCGGCACATCCGGACCTTGCGCGCTCGCCTATAGTGGAGTTGGCGGCGGCGCGTCGCCGTTCGCCTTGGCAGATTCCATCGGAGGTTGCCATGAAGCGCTCCACTCTACTTGCAGTTGCGGTCACGTTCCTAGCGCTTGCCGGGTGCGCGTCGACCGGCGGTCCGCGTGTCGCCAGCCACTATGGCGCGGACGTCGACACGGAAAAGGTGCTGATCGTCAATCAATGGGCGCAGACGAAAGGCGCGACGGTCGTCTGGATAAACTTTCCGCAGAAGCTGAAGGCCGCGGAATCGGCCAGCACCGTCAACTAGCCAACAGCACGATCACCGCGCCGGTGCCACCCTGATTCGCTTTCGCCGAGGCGAAGGCGAGCACGTCGGCGCGTCGGCGCAGCAGGCTGTCGACCAAACGCTTGAGCACCGGACCCTCGTTGCGCGAGCGCAATCCCTTGCCGTGAATGATTTTCACGCAGAGGCGGCGTTCGCGCCGGCTCTCGGCGAGGAACTGCGCGACGGCCTCGCGCGCCACGGCCGCGGTCATCTGGTGCAGATCGATCTCGTCGGCGACGCTGAACTGCCCGCGTTTGAGCTTGCGCAACAGCAGAGGCGAATGGCCATCCTTCAGATAGCTCAATTCTTCGCCGACTTCGACCAAGGCGGGATCGATGTCGGAATCGATCAACTCGCCCGGCACGCGCGCTTCGTCGAGCTGTGACTGCAGCGGTTCGGGCGGAGGACGCGGCTTATCGCTGACGACGACCTGCTGCTTGACCGGACGCACCGCGCCGATCGATTGCGCGAACAGCTCGCGGTCTTCCGCGCTGACGCCGGTCGCGCGCCGCTTCGTCATCCGCGGCGAATCAAGCGCAGATGGCCCGCATCGAGCAAGGATTTCAGCGTCTGCAGGACCGATGCTCCCTGCGCCAGCGCGGCAAGCTTGGGCCCGTCGATTTCGCGCCGCGATGCGAGCATCTGCGCCAGCGGCAGTGGGCAGCGCCAGACTTCTCCGGCCACGTACAGTTCCGCATCGCGGCCGCTGCGCCGCCAGGCGTAGCGGCTGAACGGGTTGCGCAGGACTGTGGAGCCAGGCAGGCGTCGGGTCAGCGCCGGGATGCCGATCTCGCGCGCCGGTGCGGCGACGACCTGCGCGCTGCGGTAGCGCGTGATGAAACGGCCGAACCAGCGCGCCAAGGTAGCTTTGTCCACTTCGGCGAAATGCGGCATCGCGCGGACGACGCGGGCCAGCGCCGCGTCGTCGATCTCTGCGCTGTCGTTCGCCGGGACGAGGTCCGGATCGCTATAGCGCCGGTCTTCGGTCAGCGGCTCGGCAAGGAATTCGACGAAATCGAACAGCAGTTCCGCGCGCGACGGCGCGCGCATACCGATCGAATACGTCGTGCACTCGCCGAGCGCGACGCCGTCGTGCGGCACGCCGGGTGGCAGGTAGAGTGCGTCGCCGGGATCGAGCAGCCATTCGTGGGTCGGCGTGAATTCGCGCAGGAGTTTCAGTTCGGTGTCGTCGCGAAATGCGTCAGGCGAATATTCGCGCGTATGCGCGTCGATGCTCCAACGGCGGTAGCCCGCGCCCTGGACGAGAAACACGTCGTAATGATCGACGTGCGCGCCGACACCGCCGCCGTCGGTCGCGTAGCTGACCATCACGTCGTCGATGCGCCACGAGGGAATGAAAGCGAAACGCTCAAGCAACGCGGCGACGTCCATGTCCCACTTGTCGACATCCTGCACGAGCAGGGTCCAGTTCTTGCGGCCGAGTCTGGGGAATTCGCTTTCGCGGAACGGCCCGTTGCGCACGCGCCAGCGCTCGTGTTGCGCATCGCGCACGACGATGCGCGAGAGCGCGGCTTCCTCGCAGGCGAGGCCGGCGAGGTCTTCGGGCGCAACTGCATCGACGCCGCCGGCGAACAAGCCGCGGATCAGCAGCGGCTGTTTCTGCCAGTAGTCGCGCAGAAATTGCCGCGCCGGCATGCCGAGCGGCTGCTTCGCTGTTGCGTGGACTTCGATCGGCGCGGCGGCTTGCCGCGATGCGTTCGCGCGCTTCATGCGGCGATCCGCACGGCGGTGGCTCTGCGCGCCGCCTTGCGTTCCGGCTCGCCGACTTCGGGCAGCTTTTGCCCGACAGCGATCAGCGCCTTGATCGCCGGCATGACCTCGCGGCCGAGTTCGGTCAGCGTGTACTCCGCCGACGGCGGCGAGGTGTTGAGCAGATGGCGCGAAACCAGGCCGCGCACTTCGAGTTCGCGCAGACGCGCGGAGAGCACGCGCGCGGAAATCAGCGGAATGTCGTGGCGCAGCTCGCCGAAGCGGCGCGGCTCGCCGGACAGGGCCCAGATCACGTTCGGCGCCCAGGCGCCGCGCAACAGCAGCAGGCTGCGGGTCAGCGGGCAGAACGGTGGCGGTTCGATTTTGCTTTTGCGCAGGGGTAGGCCCATGGTGCGGTTACTCGGCAGTCCGCAAGTTACTCGGCGGATACCGCATTTTATCAATTACCGCGGGTTATATGGTATCCAAGAGTAACTACGTATGGATACGATACCGCATCCGGACTGCGACGGCCGCGCAGCTTCGGTACGAATCGTTTGTCATCAGGAGAAAAGCCCATGAAGCTCTACTATTCCCCCGGCGTCTGTTCGTTGTCGCCGAACATCATCGCTCACGAAATCGGCCTGCCGCTCGATCTGGAAAAGGTCGACACGAAGGCCAAGCGCACCGAGACCGGCCGCGACTTCCTCGCGATCAACCCGAAAGGCTATGTGCCGGTGCTGGAACTCGACAACGGCGAGCTGCTGACCGAAGGCCCGGCGATCGTTCAATACGTCGCCGACCAGAAGCCCGAGAGCGGCATCGCGCCGCCGAACGGCACGCTCGCGCGTTCACGCCTGCAGGAGATGCTCGGCTACATCAACTCCGAAATCCACAAGACCTACAGCCCGTTCTTCAAGGCCGACACGCCGGCCGAGACCTTGGCCGAGCGCACGGCTTACCTGCGCAAACGCTATCAGTTCGTCGAAGACATTCTGGCCAAGCAGGAGTGGCTGATGGGCGACAAGTTCGGACTGGCGGATGCCTACTTGTTCGTCGTCACCAATTGGGCGAGGGGCATCAAGTTCGATCTGTCCGATTTCCCCGCGCTGCAGGCATTCCAGAAGCGCGTCGCGGAGCGTCCCGCGGTGCAGGCGGCGATGGCGGCGGAAGGTCTCACCAAGAACAAGGTCGCCGCGTAGTTCGTTACGCTGTCTTTCCCCCGCGTGCAACGCGCGGGGGAAAGATGGAGCTGCGTTCGGCGTTCGGCGCCGATTTCAGCCTTGAATGCCCTTGGCCAATGCCTCGGCAAGACCCGTGTAACCGCCCGGAGTCAGGTCGAGCAGGCGCTGCTTGTCCGCTTCGGGCAGGGCGAGACCGGAAATGAATTCGCGCATCGAGTCGCGCGTGATGCCCTGGCCGCGTGTGAGCGCTTTCAACTGTTCGTACGGTTCGGGCAGCCCATGACGGCGCATTACCGTCTGCACGGCTTCGGCGAGAACTTCCCAGCTCGCGTCGAGATCGGCAGCGAGCCGCGCCGGGTCGACGTTGAGTTTGCCGACGCCGCGCATCAGCGAGTCGAGCGCGATCTGCGTATGGCCGAACGCGGTGCCGAGCGTGCGCAACACGGTCGAATCGGTCAGGTCGCGCTGCCAGCGCGAGATCGGCAGTTTCTCGGAGAAATGGCCGAACAGCGCGTTGGCGATACCGAAGTTGCCTTCGGCGTTCTCGAAGTCGATCGGGTTGACCTTGTGCGGCATCGTCGAGGAACCGACTTCGCCGGCCTTGAGCGCCTGCTTGAAATAGCCGAGCGAGATATACGCCCAGATGTCGCGGCACAGGTCGATCAGGACCACGTTCGCGCGGCGGATGGCATCGGACAGCTCGGCGACGAAGTCGTGCGGCTCGATCTGCGTCGTGTAGGCATTGAACTCGAGGCCGAGCGATTCGACGAAACGCCGCGACAGCGCGGGCCAGTCGACTTCGGGATAGGCGACGACGTGCGCGTTGTAGTTGCCGACCGCACCGTTGATCTTGCCGAGGATTTCCACCGCGGCGATCTGCTTGCGCTGACGCTCCAGGCGCGCGACCACATTGGCGAGTTCCTTGCCGAGCGTGGTCGGCGACGCGGTCTGGCCGTGGGTGCGCGCCAGCATCGGCAGAGCGGCGGTCGCCTGCGCAAGTGCGCGCAGCGCGGCGATGGTGCGGTCGAGCGCCGGCAACAGCACGCCGTCGCGCGCGTCGCGCAGCATGAGCGCGTAAGCGAGGTTGTTGATGTCCTCGCTAGTGCAGGCGAAGTGGACGAACTCTTTGGCCTTGGCCAGTTCGGCGTCGTCGCCGATGCGCTGCTTGATGAAGTATTCGATCGCCTTGACGTCGTGGTTGGTCGTGCGCTCGATTTCCTTGACGCGCTCGCCGTCGATCACGGTGAACGCATCGGCGATCGTCTGCAGCTTGGCGCGCGCAGCGTCGGAAAACGGCGCGACTTCGCCGATCGATTTTTCCTCGGCGAGCGCCTGCAGCCAGCGCACTTCGACGAGGACGCGGCGCTGCATCAGGCCGTACTCGCTGAAGATCGGGCGCAAGGTCTCGGCCTTGGCGGCATAGCGTCCGTCGAGCGGCGACAGGGCAGTGAGGGTGGAGTGAGTCATCGCTGTTCCTCTTCGGGGCGCGAATGATACCAACGCCGGGGCACGATTTCGGCAAAAAGCGGAAATGGCGCTTTTTATCTTGATTTTGCCGCGCGCAAACGCAAACTCCTCGGATTCAACGCAACCGTAAGGAGAAAGCAAGATGGGCGAATTCCGCATCGAACACGACAGCATGGGCGAGCTAAAGGTGCCCGCCGCAGCGCTGTGGGGCGCGCAGACGCAGCGCGCGGTCGAGAATTTCCCCATTTCCGGCATCAGGATGCCGCGCGGGTTCATTCGCGCGCTCGGACTGATCAAGTCGGCTGCGGCCCAGGTCAACGGCGAACTCGGGCATCTGTCGAAAGCAAAAGCGAAGGCGATCCGCAAAGCGGCCGATCGCGTCGCCGCGGGCGAGTTCGATGCGCAGTTTCCGATCGACGTGTTCCAGACCGGTTCGGCGACGTCGTCGAACATGAATGCGAACGAGGTCATCGCGCATCTGGCCTCGACCGCGAGCCTGAAGATTCATCCGAACGACGACGTCAACGCCGGCCAATCGTCGAACGACGTCATCCCGACGGCGATCCATGTCGGCGCCGTCCTGGCGGTCAGCGAAGATCTGTTGCCGGCGTTGAAGCATTTGCAGAAGACCATCGATCGCCGCGCGCGCGAGTTGAACAAGGTGGTCAAGACCGGGCGCACGCATCTGATGGACGCGATGCCGGTGACGTTCGGCCAGGAGCTTTCCGGCTGGTCGGCGCAGATCGCGTCGAACATCGCGCGCATCGACGATGCGCTCAAGCGCGTGCGCGCGCTGCCGCAGGGTGGAACGGCGGTCGGCACCGGCATCAACGCCGATGCAAAGCTCGGTCCGGCAATTTGCAAGGAACTGAGTCGTGCGACCGGCGTGCGCTTCCTCTCGGCGCGGAATTTCTTCGAAGGCCTGTCCTCGCAGGACGCCGCGGTCGAACTGTCCGGCCAGCTCAAGACCCTCGCCGTGTCGCTGATGAAGATCGCCAACGACCTGCGCTGGATGAACTCGGGGCCGCTGGCCGGCATCGGCGAGATCGAACTGCCCTCGCTGCAGCCGGGCTCGTCGATCATGCCGGGCAAGGTGAACCCGGTGATTCCCGAGGCCGTCGCCATGGTCGCCGCGCAGGTCATCGGCAACGATGCGACGATCGCGGTCGCCGGCGCGAGCGGCAATTTCCAGCTCAACGTGATGCTGCCGGTGATCGCGTACAATTTGTTGCAAAGTATAGAAATTCTCGGCAGCGCTTCGCGCCAGCTCGCCGATCGCGCGATCGGCGGATTCAAGGTGCGCACCGACCGCATCAAGGAAGCGCTTGCGCGCAACCCGATCCTGGTCACTGCGCTCAATCCGGTCATCGGTTACGAAAAGGGTGCCGCGGCGGCGAAGCAGGCGTATAAGGAGGGGCGGCCGATTCTCGATGTCGCTCTGGAAACGACGGGCTTGTCGAAAGCCGAGCTGGCGAAGTTGCTCGATCCGGCGGCGCTGACCCGAGGCGGCGTGCACGGCGGCTCGGCCGGCGGCTGATTGTCTCGGTATTTGTTGACGAACGTCACAAATTCCGTTTCTCGCCCTTGCATAGACCGGGCCGCGAACGTATTCAAGCGGCCTGCGCGGCAGCTTTCCAGCTGCCGCATTCGTTTATTCAGGGGTCTGCGATGTTGTCGAAGCGGTTTTCCGTCTTTGGAGTAGTGTGCGCGCTCGCTTCGGGCGCGCTGTTTGCACAGGATCTGGCGATCGACGGCAAGGATTTTGAATCGGGCGCCGCCGATGCCAAACTCGCCGAGATCGCGCGCCAGGCCGCAGCGAGCGGCAAGACCGTCGTCGTCTCCACGCCGCCGTACTGGCAGTCCAAGGTCGCCGGCAAGATGCGCGCGGCCGCGCCGGGCCTGCAAGTGAAGACCAGCGACGCGTTCTTCGAGAACGTGCTCGTGCGCATCGTCGACGGGGATAAGACGGCCAAGCCGGATGCGGCGGCAAAAGCGGCCGAAACGGCGCCGAAGCCGGTCGAAATCGCGAATACGGCCAAGCCTGTTCCGCGTGCGGAGCCGCGCGCCGAAGCCGTATCGTCCGCCGATTCGGCGAAGCCGGAATCCGCCGCTGCGGTGAAGCCCGAGCCTGCGCAGCAAGTTGCGCTGGCAAGTGCCGCGCCGGTGCAGCATGCGAAACCGATAGCGTCTGAAACGCCGGCGCCTGCTGCTCCGGCAGCCGCGGAGTCCGCACCGTCCGTTCCTGCGACCGCGCCGCCGGCGCCGGCGCCTGCGCCGCAGATCGCGTCGATCACGCCGCCGCCTGCCGTCGCCGCTTCGAACGCGAAGCCGGCAGCGAGCGCCGACACCGCGGCAATCAAGCGCAGCTTCGAAAATCAGCTCAACCTGGGCCGGCCGGCGAACGGCGATATCCGCGCCGCGCAGTTGCAGAAGGGCGACGAGATTTTCGTGCACGGTCCGGTGCGCGCCGTGGTCAGGCGCGAACGTTCGCGCGTCGAGCTGTTCTGGGTCGAAGGAGAATTGAATCTCGATCGGGCCGAACTGTTGAAGACCGATGCCAGCCGCTACCGCGTCGACGAACCGATCCGCGACGTGGCCAACCCGAGCCTCAGGGCGATGCACAGCGAGCCGAAGATGTTTGCCGCTCATGTGCCGTCGGCGCAGGTGCGTACCGACATGGAGCGGCATTTCAACGACGCGAAGGTGATCGCGTCGCGCATGCGTCCGGACGAACTGCGCTACGGCGACCTGTTCTACGTCTATCGCACGCACGCGGTCGTGTTCCGCCGCACCGAAGTCGGATTCGACCGCTACTGGCTCGAAGGCGAGCTCGACTTGAATCAGGCCGGCGTGATCAAAGACGGCGACGCCTACCGCATCGTCAGCGAAAAGCTGTAAAGCATCTGCGCGGCGTCGGAGCCGCCCGCTAATTCGACACGTTCGCCGCGGTTCGTGCGCAGGCAACAGGAGCTTGCGCGCGCGCCTCGGGCCCGCGCAGTTCGGGGCGGTCGTACGGAATGTAGTTTTCCCAGAACCACGGCAGGCAGGTTTCGCCGAGGGCCGCTTCGACGAGATACTTGAATATGCTTTCCGCGTTCGAGCTGTTGCTGAGGATCAGCACGCAATCGCGTGACGCGGCGAGGCATAGCGCAAGATTGTTGGTGCCGTCGTCATGGCCGCCTTTGAACCAGGCCGGCCCGCGTGACGATTCGTAGACCGCGAGTCCGAGCCCGTAGGCCAGCTTGATGCTGTCGTTGGCCGTGGTCGTATCTTCGGCGAGAGTCGGGAACTGCTGGACCGAGCGGATCGCGATCTGCGGTCGCCGCATTTCGGCGCAACTGTTTTTGCTCAGGCCCTCGCAGCGTGCGAACCCGGCGAGAAAGCCGGCGAAGTCGGCCGGCGTGGTGTCGAGCGAACCCGCACCGCGAGCGTTGCTGCGCTGTTTGTGGGCGAGTGCTTTGCCGGTTTCGTCGTAGCCAAGGGCGACGTTGGTCGCGAAATCTTCGCGCCAAGTCATGCCGCTGCGGCGCATGCCGAAGCGGTCGAAGACGCGCTCGCGGACCAGTTGCTCGACGTCGATGCCGAGTCCGTTCTCGATAACGAATTGCACGAGGTTGATGCCTTCGCCGGAGTAGGCGAAGCGGCTGCCGGGTTCGAACTTGAAGTCGAGCTTGGCGTTCGGTTCGTAGCCTTTGGCGGTGAAAAAACGAAAGTTCGGGAAACCGGACGTATGGTCGAGCAGGCGGCGCACGGTCAGCTTGCGCCAGCGTTCGTCGCCGGCGAGGTCGGCATACTTGTCGTAGGCCGGCAGTGGCTTCGGCAGATAG
This sequence comes from Rudaea sp. 3F27F6, assembly GCF_005503555.1. Lineage (GTDB taxonomy): Bacteria > Pseudomonadota > Gammaproteobacteria > Xanthomonadales > Rhodanobacteraceae > Rudaea. The sequence goes on along the minus strand of NZ_SCNG01000002.1, from coordinate 1,062,968 downwards.
TCGGCAATGCTGCGGTCGAGATCGATGCGGCCTTCGTCGACCAGGGTCATCACCGCATAGGCGAACATCGTCTTGGTCAACGACGCGGCATACATCGTGGTATCGGCTTCGAGCGGCAGACGTTCGGCGACATTGCGCTCGCCGTAGGCGCGTAGATGGACGATGCGGCCGTTCTCGATCACCGCGAGCGCAAGCCCGGGCACCTGTGCGGCAGCCATCAACTGCTGCGCTTTCGCGTCGAGCGCAGCGCCGCGTAGTGGCCGCTTGTCGAGGCTCTTCGACGTTTGGGTTGCGCAGCCAGCGGCGAGAACGACGCAGCTTGTCGCCAGAATCCAGCGCAGCATGAATTTCCCCTATTGGTCCAAGCTTATTTGCTGTGGCACTTGGCCACGGCGTCGGCGTCGATTCTTGCGTAGGGCTGGAAGGCCGGCAACTGCTGCGTGATCGAATCCTGCGTCGCGCGGATCCCGGCGAAGTCGGCGCAGAGCCGCGTTGCCGAGGCTTCGATCTTGTCCGCCTTGGCATTGATCCTCTTGTCGGCCTTGTCCGTATCGGCGCCGGCGATCGCAGAAACGGCAAGGGCGATGGCGTCGCCGGCGATGTCGGCCCCGGCCATCCCGGTCTCGTAGGCATGATCGCGGAGCGCAACCACGCCCTTGTGGTATTGCCTGAGCAGCTTCTGCTGTGCGTCGGTCACGGTGATTGCTTTGCCGGCGATGCTGAGGCTTCCATCGGGCGTCACGATCGCATCGGGCGCGGCCTCGGCGTGGACATGCACGTTGCCGTTGTCGATGTCGAAGTAGTTCGTCGACAAGTGGGTCTCACTGTGGGCAAAACACGGCGTTGCCAATGCGATGGCGGGCAGAAGGAACAAGTTTCGCTTTTTCATGGACGGGCCTTGGCGATTGCGGTCGGATGCGTTCTCAGGAGTAAGCCTCGGTGCGCCGGCGACGGAAGTAGACCGCCGCGGCGATCAGCCCGACGCCGGCGATGGCGCCGAGCCAGAGATCGAGCGAACCGAGTGCATTCAGGATCTGGTTCCAGTTGAGCAGGGAATTGACCAGATCGAGCCGGCTCAGAGAAAAATTGAAATCATCTCCGCTGCCTGCCGTCCACAACTTGCCGTTGCCGATGTTGAACCAGCCTCCAGGAAACACGCCAAACAGAATGCGCGCGACGATATTCTTCCAGTACCACGAATCGGGAATCGACAGCTGCCGCAGCAGTTGGGTGAAGCCGACCATCAGGCCGAAACCGACCGGCAGGGCAACCGCCCAGAGGAAAGGCTTGGAGCGCGCGAAGCTCGAACAGAGCAGGAGCCAGCCGACCGTCGGCAGTGCCCAGAGCGCGTTGAGCGGGATCATGCAGACGAGCTTGATCCACATCGATACCAGGGGCACGGGGTTCCACAGCAAGGGCAGCGGATTGACGCCGTGGAACGCGGCGTAAACGCTGATCAGGCAGAGAAAGACGATATGCAGCACGATCGTCGCCGCGATCGCGAACAACGGCGCGACGACGACGGCGGTGGCGACCTTGGACAGCACCGTGTCGAGGTCGGAAATCGGCAGCGATTTCCAGAACAGCACGCTGCGGTCGCGGCGGTCGTCGTAGAGCGCGCCGAGCAGATAGAAGAATACGACGAAGAACAGCGTAACCATGACCGGGACGGAGATGCCCATCAACGCGGCGGTCACGCCGCTGTTGAAGATCCTGACCTGGTCGGCCGTCATGTTGCGCGAGATGGCGTCGAGATTCATGCCGTTGATGCTGATGCCGTGACGCGCCGCCGTCGCCTCGGCGATGATGAGGGTCAGCATGGCGATCACGATCATCACGCCGCCGGCGATCATCGGTCCCCAGAAAAAGCCGCCGCGATGCTCCCAATATTCGCGCTTGAGCAGCCAGGCGAAGGTCTGCGTGGGATTCGATCTGGCGGTGCCGATTTGTGTATTCATGCGTAGGTCCCCTTCATCGTCGCCACGAACAGATCGGCGACGCTCGGCTTGTGCAGCTCACCCAGCTCGGCGAGACGTTTCTGGTCGATGCCGTCGAACAGGAACACGGTCTTGCCGAAGATGCCGCGTTCGTTGAGGGGCCTGAGTGCACGCGCGGCTTCGATCTTGTCGGGGCCGACCATCACTTCGCAGTAGCGTTCGCCGATTTCCTCCATGCTCGCGTTGATCACGAGCCTGCCGTTCTGGATGAAGATCAGGTCGGTGAGAATGTGTTCGATCTCTTCGACTTGATGGGTGGTGACGAGGATCGTTTTCTCTTCGTCGAAATAGTCGTTGAGCAAGCTCTGGTAGAACTCTTTGCGATAAAGAATATCGAGCCCGAGCGTCGGCTCGTCGAGCACGAGCAGCTTGGCGTCGATCGCCATCACGAGAGCGAGGTGCAGTTGCACGATCATGCCCTTGGACAGCTCGCGCACACGTTGCCTCGGCTGCAGTTTGGTGCGGGCGAGGAAGGCGAGGCATTTTTCGCGCGAAAAACGCGGGTGGATGCCGGCAACGAAATCGATCGCCTCGCTCACACGCAGCCACCGCGGCAATACCGCGACGTCGGCGATGAAGCAGACTTGCTGCATCAACTGCGTGCGCTGCGTGCGCGGGTCGAGACCGAGCACGGACAATTGGCCTTCATATTCGGCAAGCCCGAGGATTGCCTTGAGCGCCGTGGTCTTGCCGGCGCCGTTCGGGCCGATAAGGCCGACGATGCGGCCTGCGGCGATGTCAAAATCGACGTTGTCCAGCGCGACCGTGGTGCCGTAACGCTTGGCCAGCCCGCGTGCGCGGACGATGTTCGCGGCGGGACTTGTCGTATTGGCGGCCGCATCATTCATGCGAGGATCCATTCGTATTTTTCGCGGTGTCGACGAGGGTGGTGAGATCGATGCCGAGACGGGTTAGGCGGTCGCGCAGCGTGGGCCATTCTTCGCGCAGAAAACGCTCGCGCTCGCTGCGCAGCAGGGCTTCGCGCGCACCTTCGGCGACGTACATGCCGAGGCCGCGGCGCTTCTCGACGAGGTGATCGTCGACCAGTTCCTGATACGCCTTCGACACAGTGATCGGGTTGAGCTGGAAGTCCGCAGCAACCTGGCGTACCGACGGTAGTGCATCACCGTGCTTGAGCACGCCGTCGAGGATCATCGCCACGACTCTATCGCGCAACTGGCGATAGATCGGGGCATTGTCGTTCCAGGTAACGCTCATGGCGATGGCTTAATTTCTCACTTGCTGCTGTGGGTCAGAATCTTGCCGAACGAATAGTAGGGCATGTCGAGGCGCAGGCGGTGCGGTTCGGCCACGGCGCGGACGAAGGTTTCGCCGAAACCGTTGTCGTCACCACCGCCGACCTGCACGACGGCCGTGCTGGACAACGCCGCTGCGACTTCTTCCGCACTCGGCTGCACGGTGATGGCCGACATGATCTGAATGCGGTCGGTCGGGTCGAGGCGTGCGGCGAGAACTTCTTCCTCGCTCGCACCGACCGCGACGGTCGGCAGAACGGGGAGCGCGGCAGCGACAACGTCGGCGACGAGGTCGTCTTCGGCGCTCGGGCGAACCGTGATGGTTTCGAGCGTGGTGGTCGGCAGCGTCGACGCGGCGGCAGAAGAAAGGGCCGTGCTGGGGTTCGAATACAGGGTCGCGGTGCCGAGAATGATCGCGCCCGTCAGCGCGAGCAAGCCGAGCCGAATTACTGGGGTGGACGTGTTCATGATCATCTCCGTTGGTGAAGCTGTGAGCTAATGAGGTGGTGTTGTATGTAACTATAACACTAAATCACGAGATGTCAACTTGTTTTTGAGAAAACCGACGAACACGCGCCCGTCGAGGCGCGCGTTAGCACGCCTGGCGTTGATTTTTCTGAAGATTTTTAGAAATGATGGCGCGGTGAGCGGCGCCCCGGCAGGCTATCAGGCGGCTTCTGCCTGCTCGAGTTCCTGCTGTACGGCCAGCCAGGTCTCTTCGAGAGAGCCGATTTCGGCAGCGATGGCGTTCGATTTCTGGGTCAGTTCGAGCATTTGCGCCGTTGCGGCGCCGCTGTAGAACTCGGCATTGGCCAATTTGGCATCGAGGGCCCGCTTGTCTTTGTCGAGTGCAGCCATGCGCTGTTCGATGTCGGCGAGTTTTTTGCGCAAAGGCGCAACTTTCGCACGCGTATCCGCGCGCCCGCGGCGGTCTTCCTTACGCTTGCTCGCCGGCGCTGCGGTCGTGTTCGTATCCTCGGCATTCGCGCGCTGGACGATGCGGGCGTAATCGTCGAGATCGCCATCGTAGTCGGCGACGCGACCACCGCCGACATGCAGCAAAGTCGTGCAGCAGGTGCGAATCAGCGCGCGGTCATGCGAAACGAGGACCAAGGCGCCTTCATAGTCGTTGAGCGCTTCCGTCAGCGCCTCGCGCATGTCGAGGTCGAGATGGTTGGTCGGCTCGTCGAGCAGAAGCAGGTTGGGTTTTTGGTATACGGTTAGAGCCAAGCACAGCCGTGCTTTTTCACCGCCCGAAAACGGAGCCACCGGTTCGAGCGCGCGGTCGCCCTGGAAGCCGAAGCCGCCGAGGAAATCGCGCGCGCCGCGTTCGCCGAGCGCAGGATCGAGTTCGAGCAGGTGCTCGACCGCCGTGGCTCTGGCGTCGAGCTGTTCGAGCTGATGCTGGGCGAAATAACCGATCTTGAGGTCGCGCGCGGCAATCAATTCGCCCGCGAGCGGTGCGATCTGGCCGGCCAGCACCTTGATCAAAGTCGATTTGCCGGCGCCGTTCGCGCCGAGCAAGGCGATGCGGTCGCCCGGCACCAGACTGAGCTTGATATGGTCGAGTATGCGGCGCTCGCCGTAGCCCGCAGCCGCTTCGTCGAGGCGCAGCAGCGGATCGGGTAGCGCTGCGGGTTTGCGGAACTCGAAACGGATCGTCGACGCCGCACGCACGGGCGCGATGTCGACCATGCGCTCCAGCGCCTTGATGCGGCTTTGCGCCTGGCGCGCTTTCGACGCTTTCGCACGGAAGCGGTCGACGAAACTCTGCAGATGCGCGCGCTCACGGCGCTGCTTCTCCTGCATCGACTGTTGCTGGGCGAGGCGTTCACTGCGCTTGCGCTCGTAGCCGGTCAGGTTGCCGCTGAACAGTTCCACGCGCTGCTCGGCGATGCTGAGCATGTGGGTGGCGACCGCATCGAGGAATTCGCGGTCGTGCGAGATCACGAGCAGGGTGCCCGGATATTTCTTCAGCCAGCCTTCGAGCCAGATCACCGCATCGAGATCGAGGTGGTTGGTCGGCTCGTCGAGCAAGAGCAGGTCGGAGCGGCACATCAGCGCCTGGGCGAGATTCAGGCGCATGCGCCAGCCGCCGGAGAAGTCGCGCACGTTGCGCGCCTCGTCGCCCGCGGCGAAGCCGAGACCGTGAAGCAGGGCGCCGGCGCGCGCGTGCGCGGCGTAGCCGTCGATCGCAAGCAGGCGCTCGTACAGCGCCGCCTGACGCAGACCGTCGTGAGCCGCTTCGGCAGCGACGAGGTCACGTTCGATCTGGCGGAATTCGGTGTCGCCGTCGAGCACGTAATCCAGTGCGCTGATGTCGAGCGCCTCGACTTCCTGCTTGACCCAGGCGAGGGTCCAGTTCTTCGGCCGCTCGAAATGTCCGGAGTCGGGTTGCAAGTCGCCCGCGACGAGGGCGAGCAGGCTGGATTTGCCCGCGCCATTGCGCCCGTTGATGCCGCAGCGCCAGCCGGCGTGCAGTTGCAGGGTCATGGATTGGAACAAAAGGAGGGGTCCGCGCCGCAGCGCGAGATCATCGAAACGAAGCATGCGCGGATTTTACCCGAAGCGGCGTGTTTCGTCCGAAACTGAACGGTCGGCGAGATCAAAAGGAACCCCGTCGCCTCGATCGAGTCGAACTGACCGGTTATTTGCCTTCGCGGGGTGGGAGCCGCACAATACACCGCCTTTTTGCGCCTACGCCCCGAGCGGACGGCATTCTTCGGTCCTCACGGATCGTTTACCGAGAAAGTTTTCGAATTACTCAGGAGCACACATGACTCAGTTTTTGCGCAAAACCCTGATTGCTTCCGCCGTGGCCGGCGCGATGACCGTGGCTGGCGCTGCGTTCGCGCAGGCTCCGGCTGCGCCTGCGGCCGGTGCGGCTCCGGTCGCCAACAAGGCGATCGACGCGAAGTTCAAGAGCGAAAAGGAAAAGTACGGCTATCTCGTCGGCACCAAGGTCGGTGAGAACCTCTCGCAGATCAAGGATGAAGTCGATCAGGCTGCGCTGATCGCGGCTCTGCAGGACAGCTTGAAGGGTGTGAAGCCGAAGCTGACTCCGGAAGAACTGAACCAGGTCAACCAGGAATTCATGCAGAAGCACCAGGCCGTGGCGATGGCCAAGCGCGCTGAAGAAGCGAAGAAGAACCAGGCCGACGGCGATGCGTTCCTCGCGAAGAACAAGGCCAAGGCCGGCGTGAAGACCACGGCCTCGGGTCTGCAGTACGAAGTCGTCAAGGAAGGCACGGGTCCGAAGCCGAAGGCGACCGATACGGTCAAGGTCGAATACGTCGGTACCAAGATCGACGGCACCAAGTTCGACGCTTCGGCCGATCACGGCGGTGCGGCGACGTTCCCGCTCAACGGCGTGATCCCGGGCTGGACCGAGGGCGTGCAGCTCATGTCGACCGGTTCGAAGTACAAGTTCTACGTGCCGGCCAAGCTCGCTTACGGCGAGAACGGCCCGGGCCCGATCGGTCCGAACGCGACGCTGATCTTCGAAGTCACCCTGCTCGGCATCGAGCCGCCGGCGCCGGCTGGCAACGCGAAGACGCCGCAGCCCGCGGACAAGCCTGCCGAAGCCAAGCAGTAAGTTCGAGTTACGCTTGAGTTCGAAAAAGGCGCGGAGCGATCCGCGCCTTTTTCATGGGCGTGTTTTGCCGTTGCCCATGCCATGCCTGCCAAGATCGCGACGCGGCCATGTACCGTCGCACTTTTCAATACAATAGCGGCTTCGACGGAAGCGAGCTTGGGTTGGATTGATGAAAATCAGTATTTTCGGCACAGGATACGTCGGCCTCGTCACCGGTGCCTGCATGGCGGACGTCGGCAATGATGTCGTCTGCGTCGATATCGATGCGGCCAAGGTCGCGCGCCTCGACGCTGGCGAGATTCCGATTTTCGAGCCGGGCCTCGAAGATATCGTCGCCGCCAACCGCGCGAAAAAGCGCCTGCGCTTCACCACCGATGCGCAAGCTGCGATCGCTCATGCCGCGATCATCTTCATCGCCGTCGGCACGCCGCCCGACGAGGACGGCAGCGCGGATCTTTCGCACGTGCTCGCCGTGGCGCGCACGATCGGCCGGCATCTCGACCGGCCCGCGGTGATCGTCAACAAGTCCACCGTGCCGGTCGGTACGGCCGACCGCGTGCGCGAGGCCATCGCCGCCGAACTCGGCGCGCGCAAAACCGAGATCGCGTTCGACGTCGTCTCCAATCCCGAATTCCTCAAGGAAGGCGATGCGGTCAAGGACTGCATGCGCCCCGACCGCATCGTGATCGGCTCGAACAGCGCGCGCGCGATCGAGCAGATGAAAGCCCTCTACGCCCCGTTCAACCGCAATCACGAGCGCATCGTGCTGATGGACGTGCGTTCCGCCGAGCTGACCAAGTATGCGGCGAACGCGATGCTCGCGACCAAGATCAGTTTCATGAATGAGATGGCGAACATCGCCGAGCGCGTCGGTGCCGACATCGAACTGGTGCGCCACGGCATCGGTTCGGATCCGCGCATCGGCTACTCGTTTATCTATCCGGGCGCGGGCTACGGTGGTTCGTGTTTCCCGAAAGACGTGCGTGCGCTCGAACACACGGCGCGCGGCCACGGCTACGAGGCGCGCCTGCTCGGCATGGTCGAAGCGGTGAACGACGCGCAGAAGGAAAAGCTCTACGAACTGATCGTGCGCTACTTTGGCGGCGAGCCGAAGGGCAAGACCGTCGCGGTCTGGGGGCTCGCGTTCAAACCGAATACCGACGATATGCGCGAGGCGTCGAGCCGACGCCTGCTCGAACAGCTCTGGACCGCCGGTGCGAAGGTGCGCGCTTACGACCCCGAGGCGCGCGAGGAAGCGCAGCGCCTGTTCGGCGCGCGTGAAGACCTGGTGCTGTGCGAGGAGGCCGACGCTGCGCTCGAAGGCGCCGACGTGCTTGCGATCGTCACCGAATGGAAGGCGTTCTGGAGTCCCGATTTCGCGCGTATCAAGGCAAGTCTGAAGACGCCGGCGATCTTCGACGGGCGCAATATCTATGAGCCGGCCACGGTGGAAGCGGCCGGCATCGCATACTACGGCATCGGCCGTGGACGCAGCGTGGAAGCCCGCAAAGCGCACAGCGAAGGCCCGAAATGAGCGAGGCCGACACGAATACGACGTCCATCGAGCAGCGGTTGACCGAGCTGGAGGTGCGCCTGTCGTTCCTCGACGGCACGGTGCAAAGCCTCGATGCGACCGTGGCCGCGCAGGACCGCCTCCTCGTCGACCTGCGGCGCGAGCTTCAAAAACTGCGCGACGAGCTCGGCGGAATCTCGGCGACGCTGAGCCACGACCCGCGCGACGAACCGCCGCCGCCGCATTACTAGCGCATAGTGCGGCTACCGCGAATCTGAAGGTCACGAAGCGGTCATCCACGGGCCGCACTTTCAAATAGAATCACCGCCTAGACGAAGGCAAAGTGCGTTATCCGTTCCCATGTCCGAATCCCTACGCGACCAACTGCTGAAATCCGGTCTCGCCGCAAAGTTCAAGGCCGAGACGAAGCCTGCGAAAGAGCAGCAGCACAAGCACCATAAACACCCGAAACCGCAGGTGCCGGCGAAGCCCCAGCCTGCGGTGGCGCAACCGAAGAAACCGGCCGCTGCGTCGCAAGAGCCGAATCTTGCGCATGCCTACGCGTTGCGCGCGAAGCAGGAAAAGGACGAGCGTGAGCAGGCGCAGCGCGATGCGGAGCGGCAGGCGCGCGAGAACCGCGAACGCAAGCAGAAGTTGGCGAATCTGCTCAACGGCAAGGGGCTCAATTCCAATGACGCCGACATGCCGCGTCATTTCCCGCACGGCAACAAGATTCGCCGCGTCTATTGCACGGCCGATCAGATCGCGAAGCTCAATCGCGGCGAGCTTGCCGTCGTCCAGCTCGCCGGCCGCTATCTGCTCGTCGAGCGCGATGTCGCGTTGCAGGCGCAGGCGATCAACTCGCAGGCGTTGGTGTTGCTATGCGACCCGAATGCGCCTACCGAGGACGATGTGCCGGCCGACTTGATGTGGTGAGGCGGAACGGCGTTTCACGCAGCTCAAAAAGAGATAGGCGCGTACAGGAGTCTTCCTGATGATCTGTTCGTGCGAATTCGCTTTTTTATCCGTGTCCGATGCGTTCTTCGAAGCGGATCAGAAATCGATGAAGTAGCCGCCGTTCACCGGAATGTTCGCGCCGGTGATGAAACCCGAATCGTCTGCGGCGAGGAAGGCGACGACGCGCGCGATCTCAGACGGCTCGCCGAGGCGGCCGACCGGAATGCTGGCGACGATCTGGCTGCGCACGTTTTCCGGGATGGCCCGCACCATCGACGTATTGCAGTAACCCGGCGAGACGCTGTTGACGGTCACGCCCTTGCGCGCCACTTCGCGCGCGAGCGCCATCGTGAAGCCGTGCATGCCCGCCTTGGCCGCGGAATAGTTGGTCTGACCGAACTGCCCGGTCTGGCCGTTGACCGAAGAGATATTGACGATACGCCCGAAGCCGCGATCGCTCATGCCGTCGACGACGTTGCGGCACATATTGAACACGCCGTCGAGATTGATCTTGAGCACGTCGACCCACTGCTGCGGCGACATTTTTCTGAGTGTTGTGTCACGCGTGATGCCGGCGGCGTTGACGAGGATGTCGATCGGGCCGTGCGTCGCCTCGACCTGCTTGATCAGCGCAGCGCAGGCGTCGAAGTCGGCGACGTTGAACGGCTCGAAGAAGATCTTGCCGTCGAAGTCCTTGATCTCGTCCTTAAACTCGGCAAGGCGCTCGGGGCGGCTGCCCAGATCGGCGGCGACGGCTACGCAGCCGGCATGCGCCAGGTGTTTGCAGATTTCGGTACCGAGTCCGCCGATGCCGCCCGTGACCAGCGCGATGCGTTTCTTCATGCCTGCCTCATCAAAAAAAATCCCATCGCAAGGATGGGTTTTGTTGCCGCGCCGCGCGTGTTGCGCAGCGAAAAATAGTTATCGCTGCAGCCGATCAGGATTTGCCTTCTTTCTTGCCGAGGCCGGGCTGGTGCGCCTGAGCGGAAGAAGCGGCGGCCTTGAGGAAACCGTCCTGCACCGACTTCCACAGATCGAGATTGCGTTCGGTCATGTCGTTGAGCATCGACCATGGAGTCTGGCCGAGAATGTTGTTGAGCTGGCTGCGGAACTTGCCCTGCTGGTCGAGGAAGATTTGCAGGCTCTTCTCGAGGTAGCTGCCCATGAAGCCCTGCATCGAATCGCCGTAGAAGCGGATCACCTGCGAAAGTAGCTGCGTGGTGAACATCGGCTGCCCGTGGCCTTCGTGCTCGGCGATGATCTGCAGCAACACGGTGCGGGTCAGGTCTTCGCCGGTCTTGGCATCACGGACTTCGAAGACGTCGCCGTCGAGTACGAGCTGACGGACTTCTTCGAGCGTGATATAGCTCGAAATCTCCGTGTCGTAGAGGCGGCGATTCGGGTATTTTTTGATGATGCGGGTTTGTGCCATGCGGCAAAATTAGCAGATTGTGCCGCGGTGCACCAGTGTATTGCTGCGCAGCATGGGGCGGGGCGAGCGCCACAAATTCGCCGCGCGATGCCGTGAAAGGCATCGCGCAAGCGCGGAATTTACCAACCCATGTACTGGCCGCCGTTGATGGCCAGGTTGGCGCCGGTGATCCACTTGGCCTCGTCCTTGACGAAGAACTCGATCGCGTAGGCGATTTCTTCGGGCTCGCCGAGGCGGCCGACCGGAATCTGCGCGGCGATCTTGTTGCGTACGTCCTCGGGCACGGCCATGACCATTTCGGTGGCGACGTAGCCCGGCGAAACCGTGTTGACCGTGATGCCGAACTTCGCGTTCTCCTGCGCGAGCGAGATCGTGAAACCGTGCATGCCGGCCTTCGACGCCGCATAGTTCGCCTGGCCGTACTGGCCTTTCTGGCCGTTGATCGAGCTGATCTGCACGATGCGGCCCCATTTGCGGTTGCGCATGCCGTCGATGATCGGGCGCGTGACGTTGAACACCGAGTTGAGATTGGTGTTGATCACTTCCTGCCATTGCAGCGCAGTCATCTTGTGGAACGTCGTATCGCGCGTGATGCCGGCGTTGTTGATCAGGATGTCGATCGGGCCGAGATGGGATTCGACCGCCTTGATCATTGCTTCGGCCGAGGCCGGGTCGGATACGTCGCCCTTGACGATGAAGACGTCGACGCCTTCGGATTTGAGTTTGTCGGCCCAAGCCTTGGCCTTGGCTTCGTCGCGATAGTTCGTGGCCACCTTGTGCCCCATCGACGCAAGTCGCTTGACGATGGCTGTGCCGATGCCTCCGGTGCCGCCTGTAACGAGTGCTACGCGTGACGTCATGATTCCCTCCTCCGGTTGTACGACGGCTGAGCTTCAGCCGACTGAATCTTTCGTTCGATTGTACACGTTAAGTCCTTCGCTCCAAGGACGCCGAAACGGCGGCTTCTTTGCGTAGCGAAGCGAGGTCGAAATGCGCTGTTGCGGCGGTCAGCAGCGCTTCGGCGCTGGCTGCCGGTTCGTGCGAGGAACGTACTAGCCCGAGGAAGGCGAGTGCGGCGCGCAATGCCGGCAGCGGATCGTTACGCCCGACCGGCCGCGCACGATCGGACTTCGACAGCTTCGCGCCAGCTTCGTCGAGCGCGAGCGGCAGATGCAGATAGCGCGGCGTCGGCAGACCGAGCAGGGATTGCAGATAAATCTGTCGCGGAGTCGAGTCGAGCAGATCGCTGCCGCGTACGACCTCGCTGATGCCGGCGGCGGCGTCATCGACGACCACGGCGAGCTGATAGGCGTAGCCGCCCTCGACCCGGCGCACGACAAAATCGCCGACGTCGCGCAGCAAATTTTGCGTGAATCCGCCCTGCAGCAAATCGACGAAGCCTATCTCGCGATCCTGCGTGCGCACGCGCCAAGCCGGAGCACGCGACGGATCGGGCCGGGCGACGCAAGTTCCGCGATGCACGCCGCCCGAGGCTTCGAGATCGCTGCGGCTGCACCAACAGGGAAATGCGTGCTCATGCAGGTGATCGAGCGCGGCGGCGTAAGCGGGCTCGCGCCGGCTCTGCCAGACCACGGGTTCGTCGGAGGTCATGCCGAATGCGGCAAGTGTGGCGAGAATATCTTCGGCCGCACCGGGAACCTCACGCTGCGGATCGAGGTCTTCCATACGAATCAGCCAGACACCGTTCTGCGAACGCGCGCGCAGCCAGCTGCCGACAGCGGCGACCAGCGACCCGAAGTGGAGCGGGCCGGTGGGCGAGGGCGCGAAGCGGCCGCGATAAGGCATGCTGAACGGAAGAGGTCGGGACGGGCGGTTTTCTTGAAATCGCACCGAGTTTACCCAAACCTTTGTTGTATCTGTACGCGCCGCCGCGGCCCTGTCGATGGCGACGCGAAACTTCAACGCATTTGAGGGTAGTCATGCTGCGCGTCGTTCTGTTTCTTCTCACCAACCTGGCGATCATGCTCGTGCTGAGCGTGGTCGCTTCCATTTTCGGCCTAGACCGTTGGGCGTATCAGGCGACCGGCATCAATCTGGCCGGCATGCTCGTCATGTGCGCGCTGTTCGGCATCGGCGGCTCATTCATCTCGCTGTTGCTGTCGAAGACGATGGCGAAGATGTCGGTCGGCGCACAAGTGATCTCGGAGCCGCGCAATGCGAGCGAGCAATGGTTGTTCAATACCGTCGCGCAGCATGCCAAGAACGCCGGCATCGGTATGCCCGAGATCGCCGTCTATGAAGCACCCGACATGAACGCCTTCGCCACCGGCGCGAGCAAGAACCATGCGCTCGTCGCCGTATCGACTGGGCTGCTGCAGAGCATGAATCGCGATGAGGTGTCGGCCGTGCTCGGCCATGAGATTAGCCATATCGCCAACGGCGACATGGTGACGCTCGCGCTGATTCAGGGCGTGGTCAATACTTTCGTGATGTTCCTCGCGCGCGTGCTCGGCAGCGTCATCGACAACGCCATCTCGGGCAATCGCGACCGCGAAGGCGGCTACGGCATCGGCTATTTCGTCATCACCCTCGTGCTGCAGATGGTGCTCGGTGTGCTCGCGACGATGATCGTCATGTGGTTCTCGCGCTGGCGCGAATTCCGCGCCGATGCGGGCGGCGCGCGGCTTGGCGGCCGCGAGAACATGATCTCCGCGCTGCGCACGTTGTCCGGCAATCACGGCGAAACGAGTCTGCCGAAGGCGGTTCAGGCTTTCGGCATTTCGGGCGAAGGCGGCATGGCGCGGCTGTTTATGAGCCACCCGCCGATTCTTGAGCGCATCGCGGCGCTGCAGAAGGCGTGATGCCTGCCTATCGGAGCCGGGCGCGATTCTTCGCGTCCGGCTTTGTTTTTGTCTGCTTCTGGATTTCCGAATCCTGCCGGCTGCGGTGAGGCGGTGCGGAACGCTCGTCAGGCTGCATGTGAATCGCGGCAATGCTAACAGCGCTGCCGCTTCTCTCCCTCGTCGTCGCACCTAGCTAGGCCGCGAGCCGTGAAGGCTGGACGCTGGGCGGAGAGCGGAATGCCGCACGGTTGAATGCGTCGCGCAGAGTCGTGGCTGGGCTGTTGGGTCTCGATAGTTGAACGCTGCGCATTCCGAGGAATGCCAACAAAAAAGGGCGCGATTTATCGCGCCCTTTTTTAAGTTCAGGTCAACGCCGATGTTATGGCCGGCGCGCCAGTTCGGAGTTGTCGCGCGTCACCGGCATCAGGTCCTTCTTCGATACGCCGAGCCAGTAGAGGATCGGGCTGGCGAAGAAGATCGAGGACAGGGTGCCGATGATGATGCCGATGATCATCGTCAGGGCGAAGCCGTGCACCGCGGGGCCGCCCCAGAGGTAGAGGGCGATCATCGTGATGCCGGTGAACAACGAGGTGATGATCGTACGCGATAGGGTCGAGTTGATCGCCTTGTTGAGGATTTCGACTGGCTCGGCCTTGCGCGCGGAGCGGAACAGCTCGCGCACGCGGTCGAACACGACGACCTTGTCGTTGATCGAGTAGCCGACCACGGCGAGCACCGAAGCGAGCACCGCCACGTCGAAATCGTGGCCGGTCAGCGCATAGAAGCCGAGCACGATGATCGTATCGTGGAATTCGCTCGCGATCGCGGCGATGGCGAAGCGCCACTCGAAGCGGATACCGATGTAGATCATGATGCCGATGATCACGAAGATCACCGCGACGATACCGTCGCTCTTGAGCTCTTCGCCGACCGAGGCGCTGACGAAGCTCGCGCTCTTCTTGGTCACGTCGGGAGTCTTGGCCTTGAGCGCGGCGATCACGTTGTCGGCGATCTCGTTCATCTTCTTCAGATCGTCGCTCGTTTCGTTCTTGCCCGATGCGTTCTCGCCGAGCTGCAGGCGGATCGCGACGTCGTTCGTGCCGACGTACTGCACGACCTGCGGACTGTGATATCCGGCTGATTCCAGCGTGGCGCGCACCCCGTCGATGTCGGGCTGCTGATGGTAAGTCGCCTCGACGAGCACGCCGCCGGTGAAGTCGAGCGCGTAATTGAGCCCGCGGGTGAACAGGGCGCCGAACGAGATGAGCAGGAGGATCGCCGAGATCGTCAGGCTGATCGTGCGCAGGCGCAGGAAGTCGATCTTGCTGTCGTGATTGAAAATTTCCATTTGCGTACCTTTAAACGGACAGCGCTTTCAGTTTGCGTCCGCTGTGGACGAGATTCACGATCGCGTGGGTCACCGTGACCGAAGTGAACATCGAGGTCAGAATGCCGACGAGCAGGGTCACGCCGAAGCCCTTGATCGGGCCGGAGCCGAAGAAGAGCAGGGCGACCGCGGCGAGCAAGTGGGTGACGTTGGCGTCGAGAATCGTCGCCCAGGCTTTCTCGTAACCCGCCTTGATCGCGGCCAGCGGCGTGGCGCCGTTGCGCTGCTCCTCGCGGATGCGCTCGCAGATCAGCACGTTGGCGTCGATCGCCATGCCGAGCGTCAGCACGATACCGGCGATGCCGGGCATGGTCAGCGTGGCCTGGAACAGCGACAGCACGGCGATCAGCAGGACGAGGTTGAACACCAGTGCGACGTCGGCAATGAGACCGAACAGCCTGTAGTAGATCGCCGCCGCAAACAGCACGGCGATGAGGCCGATGATCACGGCCTTGAAGCCCTTGTCGATATTGTCCTGACCGAGGCTGGCACCGATCACGCGCTCTTCGACGACGTCGACCGGTGCGGCGAGTGAGCCCGCGCGGAGCAGCAGGGCGAGGTCGCTGGCTTCTTTCTGGCCGAGGCCGGTGGTCTGGAAGCGCGAACCGAACACGCCCTGGATCGTCGCGGCGTTGATGACTTCTTCGGTCTGCTTGAACGTGCGCACTTCCTTGCCGTCGACGATCTGCGTCTGCGGGACGCGCTCGATGTAGACCACGCCCATGCGTTTGCCGACGTTCTGCTGGGTGAATTCCAGCATGCGCTGACCGCCCTTGGCGTTCAGTTGGACCGACACGGCCGGCGTGCCGCTCTGCGGGTCGGGAATCGCGGTGGCATTGACCAGCTCGTTGCCACTCGCGATCACCTTCTTCGACAGGATGATCGGCATCGGCTTGCCGTCCGGGCCAGGGCGCTGCATGTAGTAGAGCTTCGACTCGGGCGGCACGTTGCCGCTCTTGGCGATTTCATAGGCGCCCGGGTTGCCGAGATTGGCCGAACCGGTGGCGTTCTCGTCCACGGCGCGCCACTCCAGCGTTGCGGTGGCTTGCAGAATTTTCTTCGCTTCGGCGGTGTCATGCACGCCGGCCAGCTCGACGACGATGCGGTTCGCGCCCTGCTGCTGGATGATCGGTTCGGACACGCCGAGCTGGTTGACGCGGTTACGCAGTGTGGTCAGGTTGCTTGTGGTCGTATTGCGCGCGGCGGCGAGCGCGGTCGACTCGCGCACCTTGGCGAGAATCGGAAAGTTGTCGGCCGTCGCGGCGCTGTCCGTCAATTCGAGCGGCGGCTGGTCGCCGAGTTTTTCCGGCTGATTGACCTGCTTGGCGATCACGTTGCCCGCGGCGGCGCGATCGGCCTCGGTTTTGAACGTAGCGACGATGCCGTTCGGCGTCGAGTTGACCGATTCGAAGCGGATCTTGGCATCACGCAGTGCGCTCGAAATATCGTCGCGGTAGCGCTGCTGCATCTTGTCGAGCGCACCCTTCTGATCGACTTCAAGAAGGAAGTGCACGCCGCCCTGCAGGTCGAGGCCGAGCGGCATCGCGTTCGCGCCGATCGCGCGCAGCCAGCCGGGTACCGTCGAGGCCATGTTCAGCGCGACGTTGTACTTGTCGCCGAGCGCCTTGCTGATGACGGCCTGGCCTTTGTTCTGCGCATCGGAATCGTTGAACTCGACGAGCAGGTTGTCCTTGCCGATTTCGAGGCTCTTGACCGCGAGCTTTTCGTGGTCAAGCGCTTCTTTCACCTTGGTCTTCAAGGCATCGTCGAGCGTGCCGCCGCGGTTGGCGGAAACCTGCACGGCCGGTTGCGGCAGGAAGGTGTTGGGCAGGGCATAGATCGTGCCGAGAATCAGCACGACTGCGATCAGGGCATAACGCCATTTGGCAAAATCGTTCATCGTGTCGCTCTTGCGCCGCGCTCGGGCACGGCCGTTATCGTTGTCGATTTATCGCGCGAAGCCTGGGCGCAGCGCGATTACGGGGTTCTCAACGGATGCGGATGCTCAGGACGATTTCAACGTGCCCTTGGGCAGGACCATGCTGACGGCCTGCTTCTGCACCTTGATCGTCACGCCGGAGGCGATTTCCACGCTGAGAAAGGTCTCGCCGATATCGGTGATGCGGCCGGCGATGCCGCCGCCGACCACGACTTCGTCGCCCTTGGCGAGCGCGTCGATCATCGAGCGCTGCTCTTTGGCGCGCTTCATCTGCGGACGCAGCATGAAGAAATACATCGCGACGAAGACCGCGCCGAACATGATGAGGCTCGGCCACGGACTCGGTTGTCCCGCGGCGCCCGCGGCCTGCGCGTAGGCGCTGGAAATGAAAAAATCCATCGTTGAATCCCTGAGTTGAAGGCCGCGCCGTAACGGTCGGCGGCCGGAAAATGGCCGCCGATTATGGCATGGGATGGGGGGATGTGCATCCCGGGCGGCTTTTGCGCGGCGCCGCGGCGGCAAAGCCGTGGCCGAGCCCGCCGTCCGGTTGTCTCCGGGCACATACGAAGCGGCCCGGAAAATGAATCCTGCGGCATGCCCCGTCGAGCTGAAAGGACCGCCTTTGCCGAGGGAAAGGCGTTCTCAAGCCGAGCGGACGGCTTCGCGGAACGAAACCAGGCGTCGCGATTTTTCGTCCCACAGCGCCAGGTTGATGCAGCGAAAACTTTGCCACAGAGTCAGGCGGTCCTGGTTGCGCAGTTCCGGTTCCGCGCCGACGGCGAGCGGCAATCGATAGAACGGTATGCGGCTGGACAGGTGATGTGCGTGATGCATGCCGATATTCGCGGTAAACCAACGCAGCACCGACGGCAAATCGTAGTGAGAGCTGCCGTGCAGGGCGGCGTCGCGAAAGGCCCATTGGTCGCCGCGCGACCAGTAAGTGCCTTCGAACTGGTGCTGTACGTAGAAAAGCCATCCGCCGACCGAAGCGCTGAGCAGCATGATCGGACCCTGCACGAGGAGAAACGGGCCCAGGCCGATCCGGCCGCTCATCAGGATCACGACGCCGGCGATCGACACGTTGGTTCCGAGCGTACTCGCCCAGTGCCGCCAGCCCGCGCGGAAAAATCCGGCCGGAATGCGGTTTTGCAGAAAGAATACGAACGCCGGACCGATGCAAAGCAGTAGCAGCGGATTCCGATAGATCCGATAGCGCCAGCGCATCCAGTTAGGTCGGGCCATGTATTCGGCCACGGTCAGCGTATCGATATCTCCCACGCCGCGCCGGTCGAGATTGCCGGACGTCGCGTGGTGTATGGCGTGGGCTCGCCGCCAATGCGTGTAAGGCGTCAACGTGAGCACGCCGAGGCAGCGGCCCACCCAGTCGTTGGCACCCTGTGCCGGAAGAAAGGCGCGATGACCGCAATCGTGTTGGATAAGGAACAGTCGAACCAGGAACCCGACTGCGAACGGCAGCAGCACGCAATACAGCCAAATGTGTCCGTGCATCGTCGCCCAATACATGGCGTACCACACGAGCGCGAACGGAACGGCAGTGATCGCGAGTTCGATAATGCCGCGCGACAACGAAGGCGTTTGGTAGTGCATGAGCCGCTGTGACAACGCGGCCGCTCGGTCCGACGCATCCGGGGCGATCTTGGAATTCAACGCGTTGCTCCGATCGGGGCGTTCGGCAACGGCGTTGCACGGACTTCACAGTCATTCTTGCAAAGATAGGCTTTCGCTGTCCATGACAATTCGTATTCCGCTTTGATCTGCAGAAACAATAGTGTCGTTCGGGAGTGTGCGCAGAGTCGTTCTCATTCGACATGGTCGGGGGCCCAGCGCTCGATGCCCGTTTACCGCAATGCATGCGCAGTGGGCAAATTCCTGCCGCTCCATCACAAGATTGCCACCGGGTTCCAACTGCGGATATGGAACCGGTTGCACCCGCCGAAAAGGCGCATACTGCATCCAGATCTATCTCGTGGCGCGCTCTGATGGCAAGTCCCGTGGCCCTGTTTCATTTCCGTTTGAATGCGGATCACGGCATCGGTCGCGTCGAATTGCTCAAGCTGTGGGCGCAGGCCTGCCACTCGACCGAAGTCAGTGTGAGCCGCGTCGAATCCGGCAGCGGCTCCGGCAAGGTGCATACCTATTCGTTGTTCGGTCCGACCAAAAATTTGGATATCCGCGACGCCGAGAATCGAATGCGCGATTCGTTGGCAAAAGCGCTGCCCAAAGCGGCCCTCGTGCTTCGCCGGTACTGATGATCACGCGCACTTCGAGTCGACGGCCGCAAGCTTGGCAGAGTCGACTCCGTACGATGATCTGCGCGGCAGCGGTCGGGCCGTGCGGGGGGAACTATGTTATTCTGGCCCCACTGAGTTTGCCCTGGCGGTCGCAGTCTGTGACCTGATCGCGCATAGCGTGCGCTGTCTCTTTCCCTCTCTTCACTCCCTCCGCATCCCAGTAGTCGGTCCGCTCGCGCACCGGCGCGCTATCTTTTTTTCGGGAGCTACACCTATGTCCAACCGCCAGATCGGCACTGTCAAATGGTTCAACGAGGCGAAGGGCTTCGGCTTTATTTCGCGCGAGAACGGACCCGATGTGTTTGTCCATTTCCGCGCCATCACCGGCTCGGGGTTTCGCACGTTGGCCGAAGGTCAGCGCGTTTCCTTCGAGTTGACCCAAGGCCAGAAGGGCCCGCAGGCGGAAAACGTCAACGCGGCCTGATCGGTGATGGATGAACCTTGCTTCGGTCTTACTTTTTATGAGGAGCCAACGAAATGCTGACGATGGTTATTCGTGGGCTGCCCAAGTCGATGACCGAGGTCACGCTTGAACACTTATTCACGGTACACGGACGCGTGTTCGACGTGCGGATGTCGAAGGATCTTTTCAGCGGCGAGTGCAAAGGCTTCGCCCAGTTGAAGATGGAAGGCCATCAGGCCCGTGCCGCAATCGCGGCACTCGACGGCACCCCGCAGGGCGATTCCTACATGCGTGTTTCTCTGCTCGACGAAAGCAGAACGCGCCGCAGCGGACGCCGGTGAGCCGGTACGCGAAATCGAAGCCCGCGCGCAAGTCCGACCCTGCGCGCATGCGGCGTCTCGCCGGGACGCGCGGCGAGGGCGCGGCCGTGGGCGAGGTGCTCGACAGCGCGGACGGCTACGTCTGTTGGGAATTGAACCCTGCCTATGCCGCTTGGTTCTGGCCGTTGATGCACAAGGCCACTGGATTAGTCTTGTCGATTCCGGAGTCGGAACTTGAGCCGTTGCAGCCCGGCGATCGCACCGCTCCGCCGCGTGCACCGACGGAAGAGGAAAAGGACGAGATTCTTAAACTTCCCGAACGCACTGAAGACAGTGCGCGGGTTTACAGCCTCATTCTGAAGGGCAAGCCGGCCTTGATTCACAAGGCGTTCCCGACCCGAACCGCCAATATGCGCGTACTGCACTTCTGTCTGCGTCAGTTGGGCGGCGAAGCGAAGAACTGAAAGTTCGAGGTGGCGTCGCAGATTTCTTCGCGACGGGGAATATCGGCTCGCGGCTAAACCGATGCTCTCGATCATAAGCGGGCGCGTAGCGCACGGTATCGACCGTTCCTGTCTGCTTATTGATGCGGTACCTAATTGATGCGGCACCTATAGGGATATGTCCGTTCGGGCTGAGCGTAGCGCCGTAGGCGCGCAGTCGAAGCCTGTTGCTGCGGCACTTCGACTTCGCCGCCGCGCGGCTACGCTCAGTGTGAGCGGTCAAAAATTTATCGGGCCGAATCCATAGTGAACGTAACTTGGGAACACCGATGATCGGGCGACTCCTGCTGTTTTACGTTTTCACGTTGAGTGGCGGAAGCGCCGTGCGCGCGTCCAGTACCAGTAGACCGGAATCCCCGCGAGCGTGATCAACACGCCCATGCCGGCGTCACGAGGATTCTGCCAGACCGTGGTCGCGACGACCCAGGCGACCACGACGAGAAACAGCATCGGCAACAAAGGATAGAGAGGCATCTGGAAGGCCGGGGCGGCGCCTTCGGCGCGCGCGCGGCGATACCAGAACAGCGTCGCGATCACCGCAGCGATGCCGATCCAGTCGCCGACGGTCGAGTAATTCAAGAGCTGCTCGAACGTGCCGGTCAGGGCGAGCACGCTGGCCCACGCCGCGAGCATCAGCAGGGCCGTATTCGGCGAACGCCAGCGTGGGTCCAGCTTGCCCGCGGAGCGGAAGAACACGCCGTCCGCGCCCATCACCTGGAACACGCGCGCCGCGCCGATCAGCGAGATATTGACGAAGCCCAGAGTCGAGATGGCGATGCCGAGCGCGATCAGGCGCGCGCCGGGTTCGCCGAATACATGGCGCATCACGTCGGCGGCCGGCGCTTGGCTCGCGGCGAGGCCGGCATGGCCGAGCACCGCAAGATACGCTGCGTTGGCGAGTACGTAGCATCCCGCGACGAGCAGCATGCCGAGCAGCAGCGAGCGCGGCAGGTTGCGCTGCGGATCGCGGATTTCTCCGGCGATGTCGTTGACGTAGTACCAGCCGCCATAGGAAAACAGCACGGGCATCATCGCCCCGATCAGCGTGAGCGGCTGGATCGGCGGCGGCGGTGCCGTCGGGGCCGGCGCACCGCCGGCGGCGAGGCCGACCGCAATCAATACACTGAGCGCGAGCAGTTTCAGCACGGTCAGGATGTTCTGGGTCAGCGCGCCGGCGCGGATGCCGAACCAGTTGATTCCGGTCAGGAACACGATCGTGCCGACAGCCCACGGTGCCGGGTTGGCGACTTTGATGCCGAGCGCCGCGCCGAAATATTCGACGAATACGGTCGAGACCGCGGCGATCGCGCCGGAATGATTGACGATAAGAAGATTCCAGCCGTAGACAAAGGCGACGATGAGGCCGAAGGCTTCACGCAGATAGACGTAGCCGCCGCCGGCGTTCGGCCGCCGCGCGCCGAGTTCGGCATAACACAGAGCGCCGATCAGAGCGATGACGCCGCCGAGGCTCCAGGCAATCAACTGCTCGGTCGCCGAACCGGTCTGCTTCGCCACCGCCGCGGGCACGCGGAAAATGCCCGAGCCGATCACGCCGCCGACCACGATCATGCTGGCGTCCCAGACGCCGAGCCGGCGCAGATAGCCGGGCGCCGATGCCGTGGACGAGGAAGACGCGGCTTCGTTGGACATGCGGGTGGTTCCCTGATCGGATGGCCGAGCATGGCGAACTCGCGCGCGGCTGTCGAGATGCTGGCGCGGCAAATAAGTACTGCTGCTCAATCCACGGCATCGAGGTGCCTGCGCTTGGAGGGCGGATTGCTCTGCGCGCACAAACATCGCGAAAAACAGATGCGCAAGCTCGATTTGCACAGCGACATCGAACTTACTGCGTTCACCGTATTGCTTGCGTTCGACGTCGGCCGGACAAACTCAGGTAAACATTCGCGCAATCGCGGCAACAACCGCGCCGCTCCCCGAAGGAAGCGGCGACGGGTCCGGGCGCAGGCTCCCGGAAGAACGGATCACTTGCCGGGCATAAGTCCGAGCATCCAGGAGAAATCCTGCGAGATCGAACCGGGCGTGACCGGCGTGCAATTGCCGTGCGGGTTGGAGGAGCAGGCATAGCCCACCGCCGACCATCCGTTCGCCGGGCCGCCGAAATTGTCTTCCACGTGGCCGGGCTGAGGCAGGCTGCCGTCGTAGTAGGCGTATCTGTGGCAGGTGATGCACGACGCGGTGCCGGGGTTTACGCCTGCGTTGAACTCCACGAACGAATTGCCCAACGGGATCGGCGTGGTCTGCGCACTGACGAACTGAGTCTGCGCACCGGTGAGGAAATAATTGTTGAATGCCGGATCGAGGCCCGCCGACGCCATCAGCTGTTTCAACTGCGGGCTCTGTGGCACGGTCGTGCCTTTGCCGTAGGGCGTCTTCGATGTCGTGCCCCAGGGATCGAAGCAGGTGTCGTAGAGGTTCGCATCGCAGCGGTTCGGATTCGTGATCGTACTCGCGGGCTCGAACGTCGCCCACAGCCAGTCCGGCAAAACCTTCGAGGAGATATGCAGGCCGACGAGTGCGTAGCAGGTTCCGTTGATCGTTTCCGTGTACAGCGAATGCGTCGGATCGGGGCATTGGAACGACGGATTGAACGAACTCGTCGGCACCCAGTCGGCCTTGACCTCGATCGCATCCCACGGGAAGGTGATCGCGCCGCCCTGTCCCTTGGCATACGCCTGCTGGCCGGTGAGGGTGATCAGCCCGTTGGTCTTGACGAAATTCGCTTCGGGCGGATTCACGTACACCTCTTCGCAGAACTGCGCTTTCGCAGTGACGTTCGACGGAGGCGGATATCCGTTGAGTGTCGTGGTCTGCATCGGTGTGCATTCGATGCCCTTGTCGGTCGCGTCGGCGGCGAGTCCTCTCAGCCCGCGCAGTGACCGCGCGAGCGGGCTCACATGAAATACGCGCTTCTTGCCGAGCAGCGCCTGCGGCGGCGGGCAGCCGATCATGTTCGGATTGAGCTTGCACTGCTCGGTCCACGTCTCGAACGTCAAGCCGCCGTTGGCGGGCTTCATAGCCTGCACGAACAGGAACCACGCATATCTCGCTGCGGCATCGGAATCGGCCGCGCTGGCCGGCCGCTTCGAGATGTCATCCGCCGTGGCCGGCGCCTGCGCCGAGGCTCCGCTCAGGGAAATGATGGTCAGCAATGCGGCGGTGAGAACTCGTTTGTTCATTGGCACTACTCCTCATCGAATTGGCGACTGCACGCCGTCGCCCGCGTTGGAAAATGGAATCGATCGTGGTGCGTTCTCCGCGAACGGTTGTGCAAGCGATCCGCTTCGACGCGGTCGCGTTTTTTATTGGTTGCAGCTACGGCATACCGTTCACGACGAAACGTCGGAGTGCCACAGCGAACGTCCGCAGCGACGGCACCGCTGCGGAAATCGGAGACGTGTTGGGATTGCCGTGATCGAGACGTTGGCCTGCGTGCATGCGCAAGCGCCGACGCAAAAGCGCGTCGCTAGCGGCGCAACGACTCGTTGCACTCTCGCACTGACCGTACGGCGCGCATGAGCGCGCGGCAGATTCGATCATGGCCTGCCCCCTGAAACGAGTACGTACCCATGTCGATTGCGAGCGGAATGCAGCGGGCGCGCAGTCGAAGGCACATACGGCAAACGCGGTATACGCCAGTTGCCGATGTCGATTCTGTGCGCCGACGCAAAAAAAATCGGCGCCGTTGCGGCGCCGATTCCAGGATTGTGACCCGTGATGCGTTTAGAACGTGTATTTCGCCGTCACCATCATCGACCAGCGCGAGACGACACGGCTCGGATCGTAGAAGCCGCCGTCGTAGATCGTGAGCTGCTGCGGCTGATAGTTGCCGTTCTTGTCGGTCGGCAGCGAATAGACGTACTGGCCCTTCGAGTTGACCCCGGCATAGTTCGCCAGTGTGCGCGTCGGATAGAGGCCGGTGTTATACACGTCGCCCCAGTGCTTGTTGAGCAGGTTGAGGAAGTTGAAGATGTCGAGACGGATCTCGCCCTTGTTGCCGTTGAAGATGCCGGGGATCTCCTGCGCGAGCGACAAGTCGAACGACGTCACCCACGGCGTGCGCGCACCGTTGCGCCCGGCGATCATGCCGCGATGGCCCGACAGGTACTTGTCGTTGTTGAGGTACTGCCAGAACTGCGCGATCGCCTTGTCGCTCGTGCCCGGCGCGAACGCCATCTTCGGATCGTTGATCGAAGGAATGTAGACCGGATCCCAGCCGGCGACGTTGTCGCCGTTCGCGTCGTTGCCGAACACCCAGGTGTACTGGTTGCCGGTGCGGCCGCTGTAGAAGATCGACGCCGTGCTCTTGTAGTCGCCGAAGAAGGCGTGCTGGTAGGTCATCGACGCCTTGATCGCGCGCGCGATGCTGTAGTTCGACGTCGAGGAGATGTTCTCGTTCGGGTTCGTGCGCGCGATGCGGCGGTAGCCGTCGAACGCGATCGTGTCGGAACCCGGGTCGGCATCGGTCGCATGGCCGAAGGTCACGCTCACGTTGCCCGAGAGACCGTCGGTGAACGGCTTGGTCAGCGCCAGGGTCAGGCTGTCGGACTTGCCCTTGTGCGTGTTCGTGAGCAGGGTCGAGGTCGGGGCGAAATCGCGGTTGCGGTTGGCCAGCCAGTCGGTGCCGTTCGGTGCCTGGCCCGGCGTCTTCCAGAACTGCTGACGGCCGTCGGGCAGCGTGCCGGTCGGCGCGCCGAAGTTGATCGCCTGGTAAAGAATGCCGTCCTTCACCTTGTTGTGCTGGTACTCGGCCGTGGCGAGCAATCCCCACACCGGCAGTTCGCGATCGAGCGCGAGGCTGAACTTCCACGCGGTCGGCAGCTTGAAGTCCTTGGCGATCGTGTCAACCGAACCCGCACCGCCGCCGGCCGGAATGTTCTGGTTGTACGGATCGGGACTGAACGGCGCCTTGGTCGGATCGCCGTTGGTGTACGAGAGCAGGGTGACGCCGTTGTTCTGATACGGGTTGGTCAGCCACACCGTCGGTGGCGAAGTCTGGAACAGGCCGATGCCGCCGCGCAGCTGAGTCTTGTACTCACTGTCGAAGTTGTAGTTGAACGAGACGCGCGGCTCGATCACCTTGTTGCTCGACGACACCGTGTAATTGTTCGGATAGCCGAACGCCTGGGCGAACTTGGCGTTGTACTGCGGCGGTTTGTTCGCGTCGGGGATGTCCATGCGCAGGCCGTACTGCACCGACAGCTTGTCGTTGACCTGCCAGGTGTCCTGGATGAACGGGCTGTACTGCGTGTAGGTCCACGCGCCGGCGATGTCGTTCAGACCGAAACCGGACGCCGGGTGATACAGCGAGTACTGCGAATACTTGCCGGCGAGGAAATTGTCGAGGCCCCAGAACTGGTACACGCCGAATTCGGCCTGGCCGAACAGGTTGAAGATCTTGTTGCGCTGGAAGTCGAGGCCGCCCTTGATCGCGTGATCGCCGAGCGTGTAGGTGCCAGCCAAGAACAGCGAGGTCTTCTTGGTCTCGATGTAGTTGTAGTGGCGGTACTGTTCCTTGCCGAGAAACACCGACGGACCGGTGCCCGACGGCGACAGATTCACCTGCACCGACGGCTGGTCGTATGGCGCGGTCGTCGCCTGGGTGAACTTCTGGTAGCCGACCTTGGCTTCGGTGGTGAAGTTGTCGCCCCAGTCGGAGAACAACTGTGCGACGTAGTTGGTCGTCTTGATCGCCTTGGTCCAGGTGTAGCTCGACAGGCCCACGGTGGACGGTCCGTTGCCGCCGACCGCCGGCTGCGATTCCTTCGAATTCTGGTACGAGAAGCTGGCACGGTGACGGTCGGAGATGTTCCAGTCGATCTTGGCCAGATAGCGCTTGTCGTCGTAGGTCAGCGCCGACGAGCCGCCGAAGCTGCCCGGCTTGAGGCCGAGCTTGGTCGCGGCGTCGATCACCTTCTGCAGGTCGCCCGGCGAGACCTTGTTGCTGGTCGAGGCGCCGTTGCCGAGACTGAAGTCCATGCCGTTGAGCGAGTCGGCGCCGATGCCGGTGGTCTTTTCCTTTTCCGCGGAGAGGAAGAAGAACAAACGGTCCTTGATGATCGGACCGCCGACATTGAAGCCGTAGGTCGCGTCCTTGTCGTAGCCGTTGTACTTGTAGCCCGGCGTGCCGCTCGGCAGCCAGCCGGCATCGCCGACCAGGTGGTTGGCATTGCGGTAGGCGTAGTAGAGCGAACCGTGGAAATCGTTCGTGCCCGACTTGGTCACCGCGTTGACGTCGGCGCCGACAGTGTCGGCGACCACGTCGAAGTTCGCGGTCGAGATGTTGTACTGCGCGATGGCTTCAGGCGAGATCGGCGACTTGAGGTAGGGCAGGCCGTTGGCGTTGAGGCCGAACGGGTCGCCCTGGGTTACGCCGTCGACGGCGATGTTGTTGTAGCGGTTGTTCATGCCGACCGCGGAGATCGCACCGGTGCCCTGGTTGACCACGTTGACGCGCGGGTCGAGGCGGACCACGTCGTCGATCGCGCGGTTGCCCATCGGGATCGCCTGCAACTGGCGCTGCGAGATGTTCGTCGCCAGGCCCTTGTTGTCCGGGGCGAACGTCAGCGCGAGCGCCGAGGCGCTGACGGTGACGCCTTCGAGCTGGGCGGCGCCGGCGGACGATGCCGCGGCCGTGGTCAGATTGATCGAGGAAGGCTGACCGAGCTGCAGGTAGACGTCGTTCTGTTCGGCGACGGGCTTGCCGCCTTCGTTCGCCTTGACTTCAAACGGGCCGCCGACGCGCAGGCCCTGTGCGGAATAGCGGCCTTCGGCGTCGGTCGTGACCTCTTTCGAGGTGCCCGAAGGCACGTGCACGATCGTCACTACCGCGCCGGCGACCGGCTTGCCGGCGGCGTCGAGGACGCGGCCATTGATACCGGACGTGGTGATGTTCTGGGCATTTGCCGTGGTGATCGCCAGTAAGGCGGCGATGGCGACGGGCAGGGCTTTGGCGCGAACGGAAACAAACATCTAGAGTCCTCGATGTGAAAACAAGTGTTAAGCGTATTTTACAATTGTTACAACGTAACGGAACATGCTGCGCCGCCAGATGAGCGGGTTCGGTTAGCTCGATCACGAAAACTGCGACAGTGGCCGCAGTCGCGGCGCCGATCTGTGCGGGCGCAGCATTTCGCCTTACTATTGCCAGCTCGCTGCGCTTTGCTGCGCAGCTCCGCTCTTCTTCCACCAACAACGGGAATCATCGTGAGTGTGAATGCCGCGCCTGTCTCCGGCGCCCAGTGGGTCGTTCTCAAATTCGGCGGTACCAGCGTTTCGACGCGGCCGCGCTGGGACAAGATCGCGGCAATCGCCAAAGGAAAACGGGCGCAGGGCAAACACGTGCTGATCGTGGTCTCGGCGCTGTCGGGCACGACCGACAAGCTCAAGGCGATCTGCGACGGCCACGCCGACCACGGCAAATGCCGCGCGGTCGCCGACGACATCGTCGCGCGCCACCGCGCCATGTTCGCCGAGCTGGAATTGCAGGACGCTGGCGCTCTCGACGCCTGGCTCGGCAAGCTCGAAGCGCTGCTCGCCGATCCGCGCCGCGGCGAAGGCGCGCTGACCTGGCAGGCCGAAGTGCTCGCGCTCGGCGAGATGATGTCGTCGACGCTCGGCGCCGCCTATCTCAGCGCGTCCGGCCTGACGACGCGCTGGCTCGACGCGCGCGAGCATCTGCTCAGCGAGGCGCTGCCGAACCAGAGCGCATGGGGACGCTATCTCTCCGCGCAGGTGCCGACCTCGCGCGACGCCGCGCTGATCGCGAAACTGCCGGGACTCGGCGAGACCTTTATCACCCAGGGCTTCATGGCGCGCAATTCGGCCGACGAAACCGTCATCCTCGGCAGGGGCGGTTCCGACACCTCGGCGAGCTACTTCGGTGCCTTGCTCGACGCCGAGATCGTCGAGATCTGGACCGACGTCGCCGGCATGTTCAGCGCCAATCCGCGCAGCGTGCCGACCGCGCGCTTGCTGTCGCGCCTCGACTACGAGGAAGCGCAGGAAATCGCCACGACCGGCGCCAAGGTGCTGCATCCGCGCTGCATCAACCCGGTGCGCGAGGCCGGAGTGCCGCTCGCGATCAAGGACACGAACTATCCCGACTTCGCCGGCACCGAGATTTCCGCCGCGGTGGCCGAAGCGCTGCCGAGCGTGAAAGCGATCTCCTCGCGCACCGGCATCACCCTGATCTCGATGGAATCGATCGGCATGTGGCAGCAGGTCGGCTTTCTCGCCGACGTGTTCGAGATCTTCAAGCGCCACGGCCTGTCGATCGACCTGGTCGGCACGGCTGAAACCAACGTCACCGTCTCGCTCGACCCGACCGAAAACCTGGTCAACACCGACGTGCTCTCGGCGCTGTGCACCGACCTCGCCGAAGTGTGCCGGGTGAAAGTGATCTCGCCGTGCGCGGCGATCACCCTGGTCGGGCGCGGCATGCGCTCGATGCTGCACAAGTTCTCGTCGGTGCTCGCCGAATTCGGTTCGCTGCGCGTGCATCTGATCTCGCAGTCGTCGAACAATCTCAATCTGACCTTCGTGGTCGACGAAAGCGTCGCCTCCAACCTCGTGCCGCAACTGCACGATCTGCTGATCAAGGCCGAGGCGATGCGCGTCGAGGACGCCGCCGTGTTCGGCCCGAGCTGGGGCGACCTGTACAAACCCGCGCAGACCAAGACCACGCCGTGGTGGCGCACGCGCCGCGACGAACTGCTGGCGCTCGCGCAGACGGCGACGCCCGCCTACGTCTACGATCTCGCCACCGTGCGCGCGCAGGCGCAGGCGCTGCACGGCACGATCAAGGCGGTCGACCGCTGGTACTACGCGATCAAGGCCAATTCGCATCCGGCGCTGCTGCGCGAAATTGCCGCCCAGGGCTTCGGCCTCGAATGCGTTTCGCCGGGCGAGCTGGCGCGCGCACGCGAGGCGGTCGGTGCGCAGGTCGATCTGCTCTACACGCCGAACTTCGCTACGCGCGAAGACTATGCCGCGGGCATCGAAGCCAACGCGCGCCTGACTCTCGACAACCTGCATCCGCTCGAACACTGGGGCGAGCTGTTCGCCGGACGCGAAATCGAGCTGCGCATCGATCTCGATTTCGCCCGCGGCCACCACGACAAGGTCAAGACCGGCGGCGCCGCGTCGAAATTCGGTCTCGCCTTGAACGAGCTCGACGAGTTCCGCCGCCTGGCCGCCCAGCACGACGTGCGCATCGTCGGCCTGCACGCGCATCTCGGTTCCGGCATCCTCGATGCGAAGCACTGGAAGGAAGTGCACATCCAGCTTGCGAGCATCGCCGAGAAGATCGGCACCGTGCGCTCGCTCAACGTCGGCGGCGGCTATGGCGTGCCGGCGCGCCCCGACGAAGCGCCGCTCGATCTCGCCGCGGTCGCCGCGAATCTGGCCGAAGTGAAGGCCGCGTATCCGCAATTCGAACTGTGGAGCGAGCCGGGTCGCTTCCTCGTCGCCGACGCGGGCGTGCTGCTCGCGCGCGTGACCCAGTTGAAGCGCAAGGGCGAGTTCCGTTACGTCGGCGTCGATGCGGGCATGCACACGCTGATCCGCCCGGCGCTGTACGAGGCCTATCACGAGATCGTCGACCTGACGCGCATCGACGAGCCGGCGAACGAACTCGTCCAGATCGTCGGACCGATCTGCGAATCGGGCGACGTGCTCGGCAGCAATCGCCGCCTCGCCGCCGCGCAGGAGGGCGACGTGATCCTGATCGCCCAGGCCGGCGCCTACGGCGCGGCGATGTCGTCGGACTACAACCTGCGCGGACGCGCGGTGGAGATCGTGCTGTGAGCGCACCGACCGCCGACAAATTCGCCGATCCGCGTGCGGCCAAAGCCTTCCGCTTCGTTGCCTGCGATTTCGATGCGCAGAGCGGGACGGCGAGCCTCGCCTATGCGTTCGACGACGGCCCACTGCTGACCGAGCGCATCGTCTTCCCTAATGCGCCCGCGTTGCCGCGCGAGCGCGAAGCCGCGTTCAACGAAGCACTGCGCCTGCTGCACCTGACTGCGGGCGTTAGCTACTACAAGGCCGGCATTCCGCCTGAGCTGCGCGTCGAAACCGGCGCGCTCGATGCGGACACGGCCGCGTACCTCCACGAGCTGTACTTCCACGGTCTCGCCGAGTTTGCCTATCAGAACAAGCTCGATTTGAGCGAGCGTTTGTCGTCGCTGCTCCCGCTCGGAGAAGGTGACACGGCGCACCGGGCGAGATTAGGGGCCGTCGACTCCGATTCGGTTTCGGGAGAAAGCAAAAAGTTGAATCTCCCGCGCCGCACGCTGCTGCCGATCGGTGGCGGCAAGGACTCGCTGGTCGGCGTGGAACTGTGCAAAAACGTCGGCGAGCCCGCGACCGCGGTCTGGATCGGCGACTCCGCGCTGATCGCCGCCTGCGCCGAACGCACCGGCCTGCCGCTGCTCAATATCAAGCGCCATATCGCGCCGGAACTGTTCGAGTACAACCGTCGCGGCGCCTACAACGGCCATGTGCCGGTCACCGCGATCAATTCGGCGATCCTCGTCTGCGCGGCGATCCTCTACGGCTACGATGCGATCGCGTTTTCCAACGAGCGCTCCGCGTCGAGCGCGACGCTCGAATACCTCGGCCGCCAGATCAATCATCAGTGGAGCAAGTCGCTCGATTTCGAGCGCCACCTGCGCGCGCAGATCCAGGCGCGCATCGCCGCCGATCTCGATTATTTCTCGCTGCTGCGTCCGTGGTCGGAATTGGCCGTCGCGCGCGAGTTCGCCAGGCATTCGCAGTACGACGCGGTGTTTTCGAGCTGCAACCGCAACTTCCGCATCCTCGGTGAACATCCGTCCGACCGCTGGTGCGGGCAATGCCCGAAATGCCATTTTGTTTTCCTCGCGCTTGCGCCGTTCGTCGCCAAACCGCGCCTGCTGAAAATCTTCGGCCGCAACCTGCTAGACGATACGGCGCTCGCGTCGGGTTTCGACGCACTGCTCGAGTACCGCGATCACAAGCCGTTCGAGTGCGTCGGCGAAGGCCGCGAGTCGCGCACGGCGATGTACGCGCTGACCCAGCGCGCCGAATGGCGCGAGGATGCGCTGGTCGTGCGCTTCTCCAGGGAGATTCTGCCGCAGCTCGATCGCGGCGAACTCGCGTTCGAGCCCTTGCTCGCGTCGGCCGCGGAACATTTTCTGCCCGAGCGTTTCGCCTCCATCCTGAATGCGCATCGCTGACGACGCTGCGACGGGACCGCGCCTCTCGGCGCTGGCGGGCAAGCGCGTCGCCATCTGGGGCTATGGCCGCGAGGGCAGGGCGGCGCTGTCCGTTCTGCGCCGGCGCTTTCCCGATCAGCCGATCACCTTGTTCTGCAGCGAAGCAGAAGCCGGGAACCTCGCGGCGCATGGCCTAGGCGCTGGATTTGACGGGCACGGTTCTTTATCCGAATTGGAGAAGAACGAACGCCACGCGCATAAACTTTCTTCGTCACAAGACGCGCAAGCGTCACATCCTGCTGATTCCGGCATCAAGGTGATCACCTCTTCGCCCGATGCCGCTGCGCTGTCGCACTTCGACGTGGTGATCAAGTCGCCCGGCATCAGTCCCTATCGCGAGCCGTATCTTTCTGCGCAGCAGGCCGGCGTGCGCTTCACCTCGGCCAGTGCGATCTGGTTCGCCGAGCGTCCCGATGCAAAAACGATCTGCGTCACCGGCACCAAGGGCAAGAGCACGCTCGCATCGTTGGTCGCGCATCTGCTGCGCAAGAGCGGCAGACTCACCGCGCTTGCCGGCAATATCGGCCTGCCCCTGCTCGAACTGCTCGATGTCGAAAGCGAACCCGACTGGTGGGTGATCGAACTGTCGAGCTTCCAGACCCGCGATTTCGCCGGTGCGTCGACGATCGCCGTGGTCAACAATCTCTACGAAGAACATCTCGACTGGCATTTGACGCGCGAAAACTACGCAGCGGACAAACTGAGCATTGCGCAGGCTGCGCAGCGTATCGTCGTCAACGCCGCGCAGCCCGAACTGGTGCAGCTCGCGGCACGCGATTTTCGCTACGCATTCAATCGCCCCGAAGGCTGGCATCTGCGCGAAGCCGCGATCTGGCGCGGCGACGAACGAGTTCTCGCAATCGACGAGATTCCGCTGCCGGGCGAGCACAACGCGCTCAATGTCTGCGCCGCGCTCGCCGCGGTCGAGGCCGCAAGCGAGTTCGAGGCGGACGAAGGGAGACGACCGCCGCTCGATCTGCGTGACGCACGGCGGCTGCGCGAACATCTCGCCGAGTTCAAGGCGCTGCCGCACCGCCTGCAGCATCTCGGTGCGCGTGGCGGCATCGACTACGTCAACGACAGCATCTCGACGACGCCCTATGCGGCGATCGAGGCCCTGCGCAGCCTGCACGGCCACGCGACGACGATCCTGGTCGGCGGTTTCGATCGCGGCGTCGACTGGCGGCCCTTCGTCGACTTCGTCGCGGAACGTCCGCCGCGGGCGATTGTCACGATGGGCGCGAACGGCGAAGCGATCGCGGAAGCGCTCGGCCGCATAGCGCATCCCGGATTCCAGCTCGAATCCACGCGCATGCTGGCCGACGCATTCGTGCGCGCGCAGACGCTGACCGAGGCAGGCGGCACGATCCTGCTTTCGCCCGGCGCACCGAGCTTCGACCAGTTCACCGACTACGCCGAGCGCGGCCGCGAATTCGCGCGCCTGGCCGGCTTCGATCCCGCTGCAATCGTACAGATCGAAGGTCTCGGCATCGCCTAAGACCCTCTATCGGTCGCGCTTGTCGATTGTCTGTCGCGATCGCGGCCGGTGGAAGTGCTCGCAATTGATTTTTTTGGTCACACGGCCTAGCGCGCCAAGCGTTGAATGCAGAGTGCGAAGATTTCACGAATTTCATTATGGGCGGTCGATAATTTTCGGGTAAATTCGAGCATACTCGGCCGAGATGAAAGTTAAGTGCTAATCGGGTTCATTTCGGGTTTGGTCTTACTCGTGTGGAAACGTGTCAAGTATCTCTGTTAAAAACGACTTTGCTTTCGATTGCGTCAGTTGAGTGTGGGTAGGGGTGAAAGCGAGCGTATTGAACGAGAAGTATTCATCTGAGTGTTGAAGATATGATTATCGGATGAGTCTTATCTCGGACTAAGTGAGGAGCTCGAACATTGCAAGTATTATTCGACAATTTGGCTTGGAGGAGTCTCAAATGTTGAAGATGTTAATGGCGGTGCTGGTGTTGTTGTCACCCGCGATGGCATTCGCCGGCGGAAGCGCAACCGGGCGGGTTTCCGGCCCTTGGGTTGCGAAAAGTCCCAAACAGCTTTTTATGTTCTACGTCACTCCAGTTACCGGCAATCCTTCCTGTTCGACCGGTGGAAGATGGGCGGTTGACTTGTCTACGCCGAGCGGCCGGGCGACCATGCAATTGGTCAATTTCGCCAATTTGATCGGAAGGACAGTTACGGTTGGTGGGACAGGCGCTTGCACCTTGGTCGGTGACAGTGAAGATGTGGATTTTGTCTTCATTCCGGGTGAAACCTACACTCCTCCCGCTGCTAGCCCACTCCCGAGTTTAGGTGGAACCTGATGAGTGGTAGATCGAACTAGTCTTCGCTGGATAAAGCGGCTAGCAGATGCGTGGGAGTTGGCCTATTTGGTATCGAATGCCGAGTTGGTGTAGAAAAAGCAACTCGCATGAATGTTGAATGGGGATGGCTCGGACGGGGTCTTATTTGTTGCCTCATTTTGAATAGATGAGGCAGGATGGGGAAAAAGCATGACGGGACGGCACAAGGGCGTTTGGCGCGTGGCGATGGTAGCCATGGCCGGTCTTTTGGTTTGGGTGGTGGTATCTGCCCGAATCTTCAACCAAACAACAGATTCCTCTGCGGCATCGGGCGTTGATTTTTCCGATGTCCATGACGGCGCGTTTACCGTGCGGTCGTTCGTGGAAACGGTGCATAGCCCGCCTCTGATTTTCCGAGACTCTTTAGCTCCTCCACCTGAACCGGTTGCTGTACTGCCTGTCCCCGTCTGGTCGACGGCGCTGTATGGCCAGGGAATTTACGGCTCTCCTCCCGTAGCGGTTTCAGTTCCGTACGCAACTCCGCCAGCCTCGAGTACGGCCAATCCCGGGGCCACGCGAGCAGCAGCCCTGATCCTGCTGATGGACGACGACGGTCCATCCATTATTTCGATCAGCCCGCTCGTTGGCACTGCCGGCAGCACGATAGTGACCATTACCGGTTCGGATTTCAGCTTCGTTGCGTCCGAGAATCAGATCGCCTTTACCGGAATCCCGGCAGTGCCGGCAGCAACGGTCACTCAGTTAGCGAACGGCAACATGCAGTTGACCGTTATCGTGCCAGGCAATGCCCCCGCGGGCTCCGGCCCGATTACGCTCAGCGTGCTCGGGGATTCGGCGGTCAGCAACGATAATTTTGCGATATATCTGCCTCAGACGATCACGTTCAATCCACCCGCAGCGCAAGTCTATGCGCCTAGCACTACCTTCTCGCTGAGCGCGAGCGCCAGTTCCGGTTTGCCTGTGACGTTCAGCGTAAGCCCCGCCCAAACCTGCGTCCTGACTGGTCCATCCACCGTACTCATCGTCGGCGCCGGTACGTGCACCGTTTCTGCTGATCAAGCCGGATCGAGTGTTTATGCGAAAGCCGCCACTGTGACGGGGGCGGTAGTCATCAACCGTGCCGCCCAGACAATCACGTTCAGCCAGCCTACGTCGCAAATCTATGGTCCTGGCAAGATATTCAATGTGAGTGCGAGTGCAAGCTCCGGACTGCCGGTTTCGTTTAGCGCCGGTCCCTCTTCGATCTGCACCATGAGCGGGGCTTCAACGGTCGCTGTGCAGGGGGCAGGAAGTTGTAGCGTGTCGGCGGACCAGGCCGGATCGAACAATTACAACCCAGCACCAACGGTTACAAGGATGGTGGCGATCGCTCCTCCTGTGGTCTCTCTCTCCATGCCTCCATCGGCGACACCGATAAACGATGCAGTTACTCATGACGCTACGGTGGGCACGATGGCTGGCCAGGCCAGCACCGACGGCGGGGCGGCGCAGTACCACATTCCGATCGTTGTACCGCCGGGGCGCGCCGGTATGCAGCCTGAGTTGGCGCTCGTCTACAACAGCCGCGGCGGCAATGGTGTGATGGGCATAGGCTGGACAATATCGGGGTTGAGTTCGATCCATCGCTGCCCACAGACTCCTGAGCAGGATGGTATGACGGTCGGCGTGGCATATGCGGCCACGGATCGCCTGTGTTTGGATGGTCAGCGGCTCGTGAGAGTGGCTGGGAGCAACTACGGCTTGAACGGCGCGGAGTATCGCACCGAGGTCGACAGCTATACGCGTATCACGCAAGTGGGGGGCGATATTGGCAACTGGGATGCCGCATGCTTTCGTGTGGAGCAGAAGGATGGTCGTATCCTGCACTACGGCGGCGTGACGAGCGGATCATCTTGTTCCATTTCAACCGCCGCCTCACGTGTGAAACCTTCAGGCGCACCTGCAGCGTTGAGCTGGTTGGTGGAAAAAATCGAGGATCGAGTCGGCAACAATCAGTTCTATACCTATGTCGACAAGGGCAACGGTGAGGTACTGCTTAGCAAGGCCGAATACACCGGCTACGGCACGAATAAGGGCAATCGTTCGGTTAATTTCGCCTATCAGCCTCGTACGAGCGCGGCAAGCGGAGTGAACGACATCAGCTCAAGTTATCTGTCGAGCGGTTTGACGATGCAGACGCAGGCGCTGCAGTCGATCACGGTTATGATTGATGCGACATCGGTGCGCACCTACACGCCGACATACACCGTGTCGTCTTACAGCCAGCGTCTGATGT
This sequence comes from Rudaea sp. 3F27F6, assembly GCF_005503555.1. GTDB lineage: Bacteria > Pseudomonadota > Gammaproteobacteria > Xanthomonadales > Rhodanobacteraceae > Rudaea. The sequence continues at coordinate 1,026,678 of NZ_SCNG01000002.1, read as the reverse complement.
TGATGAGCTTGAAAGAATGCGCTGTCGATGCGAATGGCACCGTTTGTCACCCGGAAACGCAATTCGGCTCGACGGAAAGAGATGCGGGCAACGTAAAGCCGGACTTTCACCTCACTTCTCTCGTGGGCCTGAATATTCCGACGACGCCGATCGCGCAAGCTTTGGTGGCTCCGGACGCTATGAAAGCGCTGGTCGCCAAAGGGATGGCGAAAGCAGCTCAGACGGCAGCCGATCCCAATGCGGGCGATATGGATTATCGCATCCAATCGGCCGGAGACATGGACGGTGACGGTTCGTCCGAGGTCGCTCTGCATGTTGGCAACGATTCGAGCAGCAAAGACTATCTGATCCAGCTGACACCCGATCGACAGGTGCGCAGCGCTGTTGATGTCACCGGGCTGCTGTGCTTCAACCAAGACGGGCAGGATTGTTATGGCGATTTCGGGGGCGATGGACGTTCCGAAGCCATCCTTTTTCCGTTGACGAGTTCCGATCCGCCAAACATTCGCCTAGCCATGTGGAGCCTCGGGAGGGGTGTCATTGCCACCGCGGGGAGCCAGCCTCTCCAGACTCTCGTCACCAATATTCCCGCAGGTGTGCCTGTGCCCGGAAAGCCCGGTGGAGTGAACGGCGCCGTGCACGCAGTAGATATCAATGGCGACGGCAAGCTCGATATCATTGTGGAGCAGCCCGGATCGGTGGAACCGAATAATTGTGGCAACGATGCCGCTGGAATGCCGACAAAGGCGGTGTTTGTATATCTGAACAAAACTCAGGTGAATCCTCAGACGGGCCGCATGGATGCCGCGCATCCGCCCACATTCTCCGCAGGCATCCAATTGACCTGCTTGCGTCGCGTTACGACAGCGCAAAGCTATTGGATGTTGGAAGAGAGAATCGACCATATCGCCGATTTCGACGGGGATGGCATTCCGGATATCTTCATTGGAAATACTTATCCGGCCGGTGATGGCAACGGTTCGGCTGCGTTCAGTAGATTGCTTCTGATCCAGTCGATCAACAACGGCACTGTGAGTATCAAGTCGTCTAAGAGCTGCACGGACATTGGTCTCGTCAGCATTGCCGATAACGACAGTGGTAGTAGAGACGAGTGCGCGCGATCGACAGGCTATGCCGTTCATTGGATGGACGTCAATGGTGATGGCCTCGAAGATTTCGTCATATCGCGCCCGAACCGCCGAGTTTGGGAGGTCCGCCTAAATCAAGGCGGTACCGCAGGATTGGGGCCTGTCATCACGACAACCGGCTTGGGCAGTGGCGCCGGGCAGGATATCTATAACAATCCGACCGATCCGACCAATCGCTATCGTTACTATTTCAAGTACCTCAACCGCCTGCCTCTGGCAGACATCGATGCGGACGGAAAGCCGGAAATTCTTGTGGTTTCGGCGCAGCAAGGCTTTGCGCTGAAGATGTGCGTGTTCTATGCGTTGCCATTGACCTCGGACGGTGAATGCCGGACGACGAATACCACGACTGGGCCGCCGCCGGATCCGACTTCGCCGATTTGTCCCGCTTACGCCTGCCCGCAGGAGCCGGGTACGGGAACCTATCTCATGCCTGGCGCAGACCCGAATGGTGGTTTCAGCAAATGGGGACGTAACGTCATTTTTCCGATGTACGGTTCCGATACCGACCACCCTGACGTCGGGTTCGCCGATACCAGTGCTTATCACCTTGCAGCGGTGAAGTTCGTGCAAACGGACGCGACGCACATCCGGGCGGATCTGTCCGAAACTCCAATCGTGTCGACCCTGTCCAAGCCGAGCTCTCCGCCTAGCAATTTGGATGTGTTCGGTGACGGTCTGCAGGACGTCGTCACGCGGCTGGGTTGCCAGTACGGACCGTTCGTTCTGGAGCTGGCGAATCGTTCAATCAGTTGGGACGACTGCCTGGTGGTGGACGTAGCCGGCTACGGTCCCTCCACGCTTTCGACCTACGCTTCGCCGACCGACACCAATCCAACCGTGATTAGCGCAGCGAGCTTGAAGTCGGACTATCCGATCTTCATCAATCAGAACGTCGGCACTGGCTTGAGCTCTACGGTCTCTCCGCTTTCCTCGGTTGCATCGGTTACCACAGGCCTGCCGAGCTTATTGTCCCAGGCGACAAGCGGTCTTGGTGATTCGGCGCAATGGAGCTATTTGCCATTGGGGCAGCCGATCGTGCAAGACGGGATTCCGCTTTACACAATCAAGAATCCGCTGACGAACGGTGACGGTGGCTATGCCGATGATCGGCACTACTATTTCGCGAGCAGCATGCCGGTAGTCAGTGCGATGACGCAAAGCAACGGTCTTGGCGGCGTCGCTGGCGCACGCAGCGCGGTGTATGGTTACAGCGAGGCGATGTACAACCACCTGGGCCGTGGGTTCCAGGGTTTCCGCACGATCAGCGTAGAGAACGCTGCGAGTGACGCATCGCAGCGGCTAGTCACTACGACGACGTTCAAGCAGAAATTTCCACTCGTCGGCAAGATCGAGCAGGTGACCACCCGTACGGTGCCGGCAAATGGCTCGCGTACGATTCATGCCGAGAGCTCCGCATACTTGTGCATCCAGTCGAGTGGCGGTCTTGCCTCGTGTCCGCAAAGCGACTCGAGTACTTCTCCGCTGACGATACCGACAGCTGTCACCGTACAGCGCCCGGTGGCGACTTCCCAGACAAGCAAAGACTATGATCTCGCTACTGGTGCGCAGTCGGGTCACAGCACGACGTCAAACAGTCAGTGGGATATCTATGGCAATCTGCTTGCGCAAACGGTGACCCGTGGCGACGATGCCGCTGGCGGCCAGTTCATGGCGAGCCATACGGTATCGACCACGAATACCTACACTCCGAATGCCGCTAATTGGACAATCGATCTGCCCGACGAGACGCGAGTACAGACCTCGATCAGTTACGCGCGTAGCGTCCCCATCGGCGTCGCGGCCCCGCCCACACAGACTCTCGACACGAAGTATGCATGGAATCCCGACCGTTCGCCGCAATCGAAAACGATACAGCCACAGTCGGTGATTGGCGATGCGAACCAGGAATCGACGACAGGTTATTCCTATCCGTCGCCGAATTATGGTTTGCCTTCTCAAGTACAGGTCACGGGTCCGAGCATCGCTCCATCGAGGACGATGAACTACGGCTACAGTGCTGATGGCTATTTCGTTGCGACGACGACGAATGGCTTGGGGCAGACCGTTACCACTGTCGTCCAGGCGCGCGATGGACGGGTGACGAAGGCAACCGACGCCAATTACGTCAGCACCGGTACGACTTATGATGCGTTTGGTCGAGCCGTACAGGTTACCCACCGCACGTCCACGGGTTCCGACATCGAACCGCCGATCAATATTGCCTACACCAACTGCGTGGGTGGTTGCGGAGGCCAAGGCAGTGATTCTAACGATGCGTACTCAATTTACCGCACACTGACCGCACAGCAAGGTTATCCAACCAAGGTGGCGTGGTACGATCTGCTTGGCCGCACGGTCAAACAAGCACAGGCCGGATTTAGCGGCACATCGGGTAGTACCTTGCAATATGCATTCAGTGCGACGCGGACCTGGTTTGACGAAAACGGCCGCACATGGAGGCAGTCCACGCCGTACTACGTCGGCATGGATAGCCCGAGCTACACTGAATTTGGTTACGACGCACTGAGTCGCGTCACGGCCAAGTCTGCGCCGGCTGCATGCGGCGGCGGCACGATGGATACGACCTATTCCTACGTGGGCCGACAGACGAATATCGCGGCCAGCGGTTTCTGCTCGGGCGGTGCGTCGAACACCACCATCAAAATGAGTCGAAGTTCAAACGTGCTCGGTCAGTTGATGCAGACGATCGACGCGAACGGCAATACGACCTTTTCGAACGGCAAAATCACGAGCTACTGGACCGATGCCTTGGGCCACGCCGCGGCGATCCAGGACGTCGAAGGCAATGTGACGCAAGCCACCTACAATGCCTTGGGCCACCGCTTGCAGAGCGCGGACCCCGATCAGGGAACATGGAATTTCAGTTATAACGCGCTCGGTGAACTGACAAGTCAGACCGATGCACGCGGTGTAGTGACAACAGTGACCGGCCGCGATGCACTGGGTCGCATGACGCAACGCCAGCAAGTGTCGCCGACTACGGTGAACGGCCTCGCTGCGGAAAACCTGTTCGACGCTTGGAGCTACGATCCGCTCAATGGTGTTGGTCAGCTCGGCGGGGTGACGCGGCGTCGCGGCAGCGGCACGCCAGGTTCTAACCCGGTAACGTGGAGTGAGAGCTACGCCTACGACCCGGCCGTGCGTCCGATCGCGATCGCGACGACGATCAATGAATCGGGCTCGACCCTGAACCTAAGCAGTTCGACGTCTTACGATAACGTGGGAAGAGTAGACACTCAGACCTATCCCGCGCTGCCGACGGGTGGCAACACTCTGGCGGTAAAGCGCAGCTATACGGCCTACGGTCAGCTCGACGCGCTGAGCAATGCAGGGACCAGCTATGTGTACTGGACTATGCAGTCCCAAAACGCTTGGGGACATGTGACCAGTGAACAGTATCCGGGTGTGATCACGGGCAGTCATAGCGACTATACGGCGACGGGCCAGACACAAACGCTGAGTTGGAGTGGCAGCGTCAACGATCAGGTGGTCTACACATACGACAGTTTCGGCAACCTCAATACACAGCAGCGCAACGCCGGCGGCAGTACCAACACAGAGAACTATACCTATGACTCGCTACAGCGCTTGAAGATCGCTACGCGTGCGGTCGGCGCGCCGGTGAACTACGCGTATTCGCCTAACGGCAACATCACAAGCAAGAACGACAATGGCACAGGCGGCTATAGCTATCCTCCTGTGAACGGGAGAAGCAACGGCTGCGGCCCGCATGCGGCAATCTCGGCGAACGGGCAGAGCTACATCTGCGATGCGAACGGAAATGTGATTGGCGGCGCGATCAGCGCCACATACGATGCCGATAATCATCCGCGCAGCATCAACCGCGGCGGCGGTACGATGAGCTGGACGTACTCGACGACCGGTGCAATGACCTCGGAGGTATCGAGCCGAGGATTGCGCTACTTCGGCCCGAATGGGTACGAACAGATCGGCACGGGCAGCGGCGCGACGCAAGTGTACGAGCTCGGGCCGGTGATCGTGACCCGAACGGGGGGAGTGGACAACGTCAGCGTCGTGCTGAGAGACCGCCTAGGCTCGACGATCAGCGTGATCGATGCGAATGCGCCGACGACTCGGTGGTACGACGCGTTTGGCAAGGTGCGCAACGGCGATATGAGCGACCGGTTCCTAGGTGGGCTCAGTCTGGACAAGACGATCCATGGATTCACCAAGCACGATCACGCGGATGACGTGCAACTGATTCATATGGGCGGGCGGGTGTATGACTACAGCCTGGGCCGCTTCCTCAATGTCGATCCGATTATCGCGAATCCACAAAATTCACAGTCGTTAAATCCTTATAGCTACGTCGGCAACAATCCTCTCAGTGGTGTCGATCCGACTGGCTACACCACTAGATCTGACACGAGGTCACTCTGTTTCCAGTCACTTATGGCCTGCGGCATGGTTAGTGGCAAGGATTCCGTGTCCGCGTTGAGTGCAGCGAGGCAGCAGAGTAAGAGCGGTAAAGATTCGATGACGTCTCTCGGGGCGACATCCACCCCGAACAGCGGGAAGGTGTCAGATACAGGTTCGCTGAGTAAGAGTGTTGCTGGTAAGCAGCTCGCTCAAGGAGCCGAGCCAGCGCGGACGGAAGAAACGGTGCGACCGGAAGAGCGGGATGCTACAGGGCGCGTAAAATCTATTCCGGAGATTGGTTCCGAGAACGTAGCTGCAAGGGACGTCGCTCGCCATACCGAGGAGGTGCAAAGAGATAACCCGAAATACCGACCACCCGAGACAACGAGCGGGCGCGGTGTGAATAATCCGAATGACCAAATGGAGATCATTCAGCAAGAGCAGCAGCAAAAGACAGACGAACTACTCGCGCCGATGCGAAATCAAACGGATCAGATAGTTCGAGGCGGTACAAACAATACGGAGGCTCCGTCGTCTACATACGACACCTCGATTACATCTGCTGGAAGCAGATATTTGAACGTACGGACGAACGTCACCGCAAGCCAGTTTCAGTCGAACCTAACTTCGAATGGCTATAGCGTCACTGGCCAAGGCACCAACGCGAATGGGACCTATACGATTCTGGGTAACGGCACATCCACCTACACTATCTACATGCGATCAAGCACTGGTGAGGCAGGGGCCCAATATTTCGGGCCCAACGGAGCTTCCGCTAAGTTTTCGCTCGGAGGGCAGTAAGTGGTGATGCAGGCAAAATTGGCAGGTCAAGAAGATGCTCTTCGACGCCGAGCTTTTGAGAATGCTGTGCGGGCCATAGACTATCGTCGGCAGCTACCAGAGAGAGTGTTCGTTGGGAAATGGGAGGGCTTCTTCTTTTGCGAGTCTGATCGTATCTTTCATTCGGAATTTATCGACGTTGCTGGCGCTTTCTTGCACTACGAGCAGGCCCATGTGGTGGGCTTTATAAACCTTGATGCTGTAAGCGAAGTTGGTCTTGTGGAAAGGGCGGCGATCTTCGCGGATGAACAAACTACTGGGCGACAATATATGGAAAGCCTACAGGGCAGCGGACCTGCTGATGGTTGGCTTTATCAGATGGGGCGATACATTGTGGTATCGGATGTGGGGGATTGGTGTATTTATTGTGAAAAGGGTAATGAAGTTGCTGTCGTTGGGGTGCGCAGTTTCGATTACGTAATGAAGTTTGAGTCAGCCTTGGGGCGGCTGATGGCAAGACCAATTGAGGATTTGGTCGAGGGTGGTCGTTCGCCTTTGTATCCCTTTGATCAGTTAGTGCCAGAGTGGCGCAAGGGATTAATAGAAAACTACGGTCGTTCAACTGAAGAGGCTGAATCGGTCGAGCGCTAAAATGAGCACGCCTGACGCACAGGCCTGGCTTCGCGCTGGGCTTATGCCTTGAGCGGCTGGCTGAGCTCAGCAGCGTCCATGCCGCGAAGATAGACCATTTTGACCCAATGGCCGCCACTGTTGTCGTGCTTCAAGTCCTTGCTTGGCGCGGCCAGTGTTTCACGATGTGGAAATCCTTACGCCAGATAGGCGCGATGCTGGTAGTGCGCGATAGCACAGCGCCCGGACCTGTAGTTTCTGCCACTCGCGCCAGGCTGCGGAGACACCTTTTTTGCGGATTGCTCGGCGAACCGCCTTCGGTGCGGAGGATGAGGAAACCTCCCAGTTGTTGCGCGACAGCGTGCACTGTCCGAGGCACGTTGAGGGCGGCGGTGAGATCGAACACCGAGACCTCACGGTCGCGGCCGTTCTTGGTACCGGCGGCGATGCTGATCTTGGGTTGGGTCTGAGCTCTGTACCCGATTTAGTAGCAGTCAGAAGCGGAAACTTCCGGCCGAGCGATTGCCGACATCACAGGCGATCAGGAACCTTTCCCTCCATTTGCCATTGGGATTACATCGCAGATGAGATTTTCATTTAGGTGACATCGCTAAAACTTGATATGGTGGCTATTCACATTGAGAGAAGAATCTTCGCTTTAAATCAATCTGGCTCGCCTGCCATTAGACGGACGTGGCGATAAAGGCAGCGGCTCCGGCTTCTCGAACCGCGCCACGATGAAATCGATAAAGCACTGCAGCTTCGGCGTCGGTCGCCGGTCGGGCAGATAGACCAGGTGCACCGGCGCGGACCTTACTTGGTAGTTCTGCATCAGCGGCACGAGGCGGCCGGCGCGCACGTCGTCTTCGAGCAGCACTTGCGGCTGCAGGACGATGCCGAAGCCGGCGAGCGCGGCCTGACGTAACGCTTCACCGTTGTTCGTGCGCAGACGGCTGTCGGCGCGCACTCTGTGTTCGCGGCCGTCGCGGCCGACCAGGCGCCAGAAGCCTTGCTGCGACCAGTAGGCGAGGCAGGCATGTCGATCCAGATCCTGCGGGCGCCGCGGCGCCGGGTGTGCCGCGAGATAACTCGGCGCTGCGCAGATCAGCATGCGGTACGGCGCGAGCGGGCGGGCGACGAGGCCGGAGTCGTCGAGCTTGCCGATGCGGATCGCTGCATCGAAGCCTTCTTCGATCAGGTCGGCGATGCGGTCGTTGAGCACGAGCTCGGCCTGCACCTCGGGATACAGACGCAGGAACTCCGTGAGCGCCGGCGCGATCTTGCGCGAGCCGTAGGTCGTCGACGCGGTGATGCGCAGCACGCCGCGCGGCACGCCGCGCAGGCTGTCGATCGAAGCGTCGGCCGCGGCGGCTTCTTCGAGCACGGCCTTGCAGCGGTCGTAATAGAGTCTGCCGACGTCGGTCAATTGCTGGCGCCGTGTCGTGCGATGGATCAGACGCGCGCCGAGGCGCGTTTCGAGTGCTCTGACATGCTTGCCGACCATCGTCGCGGAAATCTCGAATTCATCGGCGACCGCAGTGAAGTTGCCGAGCTCGGCAACGCGCGCGAATACCGTCATGCTGGTAAGGCGATCCATAGAATTAAAAACCATGGGTTCGGAATAATCGAACTATAGCGCCGTTTATCGGCGGCTGCCGCGACTTCAGACTATGCCGGTCGCCCATCGGGGCGGATTACGGGAAACCACCATGACTAACGATCGCATTCTGCCCAGAGACACCGAAGCCTACGCACGCGGACTGGCCTTGTTCAAACGCCTGCACGGCGAGCACAGCGGCGCGCAGCTCGCCGAGTCGCGCGAAGAACTTTGCCCGGATTTTCTGACCATGACGATGGAGTGGGCCTTCGCGGGCGTTCTCGACCGGCCCGGCCTCGACCTGGCGACGCGCGAACTCGTCGTCATCGCGAGCTGCGTCACCCTAGGCTATGCGTTGCCGCAGTTGCGCGCGCATATCGAGGCGGCCGTGGTCGCCGGCGCGACGCGCGAGCAGATCGTCGAGACGATCCTGCAGACGCTGTTCTACGCCGGCGGCGCCGCGGTCAACAACGCGCTCGGCGTGGCCGCCGAGGTATTCGTCGCCAAGGCCGCGTAGGATAAACGCGGCGGCCCGGCGCAAAACATTTCGTTCGATCAAGGAGCACTCCATGAAAGTTCTGGTTATCGGCGCCGGCGGCGCCATAGGCAAGGCGGTTGTCGCCGAACTCGCGCCACGGCACGAGGTGATCGAAGTCGGCAAATCACGCGGCGCGCATCGTGTCGACGTGCTCGACAGCGCGAGCATCCGCAGGCTGTTCGCCGAAGTCGGCAAGGTCGATGCGGTCGTCACCACGACCGGCGTGGTGCATTTCGGCCCGCTTGCCGAGATGACGCCGGAGCAGTTCCAGGTCGGTCTCGACGACAAGCTGATGGGGCAGGTCAAGGTCGTGCTCGCCGCGCAGCCGTACCTCAACGACGGCGGTTCGTTCACCCTGACCAGCGGCATCGTCGGCGCGGAACCGATCCGCGAAGGCGCCAACGCGAGCGCGGTCAACGCCGCGATCGAAGGTTTCGTCCGCGCCGCGGCGATCGAACTGCCGCGCGGCCTGCGCATCAATGCGATCAGCCCGACCGTGCTGACCGAATCATTGCCGACCTACGGGCCGTATTTCCGCGGCTTCGAGTCGGCGCCCGCGCAGCGCGTGGCCCTGGCCTACAGCCGCAGCGTCGAAGGTGCACAGACCGGGCGGGTCTACAACGTCTGGTGACGGCGGCGTCCGCGTGCCGGCCGGCGCGCGGGCGTGAACTCTCGCTTCCGGCTTGTGGTCGCAATAGCGCCTTTGCACAATGGCCGCGCCCGACGCGCGGCGACCACGATCCGGAGAGTTCCATGTCGAGCTGGAAGAGCTGCCTGCTGGCGGCATCGCTGATTCTGTTTTCGGCCTTCGCTGCCGCCGCGCCGCCGGCGGCCAAGCCGGCCGCGGCCGCGCCGGACGACGACGTCAGGCTCTACGCGCTCGACTGCGGCCATCTCGATTTCAAAAGCCTCGGCATGTTTTCCGATACGGGCGAGTACGACGGCCGTCCCGGCCGCATCGTCGCGCCGTGTTATCTGATCCGCCACCCAGCCGGCTGGATGCTTTGGGACACCGGGCTCGGCGACCGCATCGCGCAGTCACCGCAGGGCGTCGACCTGCTCGACGGCTTGGTGCACGAGCAGGTGACGGTCACCCTGGTATCCCAGCTCAACGCGCTCGGCCTCGCGCCGAAGGACATCCGCGTCATCGCGTTCTCGCATCTGCATGAAGACCATGTCGGCAACGCGAATCTGTTCGCCAAGACCTCGACCTGGATCGTCAACGACAAGGAGCTGGCCTGGGCCAAGTCGGATCCGTCGCCGCTGCGCGTCGATCCTGCGCTGTTCTCCGGCGTCGATTCGGCCGACGTCAAGCATATCGACGGCGACATCGACGTATTCGGCGACGGCCGCGTGATCATTCTCAAGGCGCCGGGACATACGCCGGGACATCAGGTGTTGCTTCTGCGCCTGAAAAAGTCGGGCGCGGTCCTGCTCACGGGCGGTCTCTATCCGCTGCGCGAGAGCCGCGGCCAGCGGCGCGTACCGGCGATCAACGTCAGCCGCGCCGATACGCTCGCGTCGATGGAACGCATCGAGAAAATCGCCGCCAATCAGAAGGCCCGCGTCGTCGCCCAGGGCGATCCCGCCGACTTCGCCGCGCTGCCCAAGTTTCCCGCCTATCTGAACTGAGCATCGCCCATGACCACGGAAAAACGTTCGATGCGTGTGTGGGATTTGCCGACGCGCCTGTTTCACTGGGCTCTTGTCGTGCTGATCGCATTGCAGTTCGCCACGGCCGAGTTCGGCTTCCTGACGATGGAATGGCATTACCGCTTCGGCTATGCGACGCTCGCGCTGATCGTGTTCCGCGTGCTGTGGGGATTCGCCGGTTCGCAGACGAGCCGCTTCGGCGAATTCGTGCGCGGCCCGGCGGCGGTCGTGCGTTATCTCAAGGCGAGCGTGTCGGCGAATCCGCCGGCGCAGGTCGGCCACAATCCGCTCGGCGGCTGGTCGGTGGTGGTGATGTTGTTGTGCGTGCTCGTGCAGGCGGTCAGCGGGCTGTTCGCGAGCGATGGCATCGACGAGGACGGGCCGTTCGTCGGTGCGGTGTCGAATGCGACGGTCAAACTCGCCACGCGCCTGCACCATCTCGGCGAGACCGCTTTGCTCGTGCTGATCACTCTGCACGTCGCCGCGGTGCTGCTGCACTGGGCGCTCAAGCGGGACAACCTGATCGTGCCGATGATAACCGGGCGCAAGCGCGCGGACGGCCCCGTGCCACTGCGCTTCGTCAGTGGCTGGCTGGCATTGGCGTTGTTCGTGATCGTCGCCGCGGCGATCGTCATGTTGAGCCGCGCCGGCAACTGAAAAAGCCGCGGCGGCCGAAGTTCCGGCGGGAACGCGCGCTTACTTGCGCTGCGGCGCCGGCGCGGCGAATGCAGGCACTTCGAACTTCGGCAAGGCCAGGGCAACGTCGGTCGGGAGCGCCGCGGTCGCTCCTGTTTTCAAGAAATCGTAGACGGCTTGCTTGGCCGCCGGATTTTCACGCAACTGATAGAACGTGCCGTCATGTCCCGCACGGTGCACGAGGATCGCGTGGCCGTTGGGGAAATACGGCAGCAGGCCGAGCGTGTTCTCGATCGGTGTCGAGGTGTCCCAGTCGCCGTGGACGAAGACGACCGGGATTGGAGTCACGCGCGGGCGCCTGACTGCATCGCCCATGTCCGGCGTCGGCCAATCGGATGCCGAGGTGAAGTTCGATTCGAAATTCCAAGTGCCGAGATAATCCAGGGCCGGGTCGGTTCGCAGCTGATGCTCGCGTTCCGGTGTGGTCGCCAGGCTGTTGTCGGCGAGCGGGCCGATCAGTTTGGTCGGATGCGCCTGCCGGTCTTTGATGGTCATCTTCGCCCACTCATCGTAATGGCCGTGGTAGAGCGAAAGGATAAAGGCCGGCCAGTGCTCCGCCTCGGCTGTATGCGTGAGCAGCGCAAGCTGCATGTCTTCGGTGCCGAGCACCACTGTTCGCGGTTTGCCTGTGTCGTCCTTCACGCTCACCCGCACGGGCGCGGCGACGAAGCGAGTACGCAAGCTGCGAATCGCCTCCATCAGTCCGCCTTTGGGAAGATACGGTGCGAGTCCGGGGTCGCGATCGGCATCGTAGGCGATGCGCTGCAGCGCGGCCACTACGTGCGAGGGCATATCGAAGCCGTTGTTCAGCGGCTCGACTCCCGAGAGCACGGCGCGGGCTACGCTGTCGGGATGGAAACGCATCACCGCGAGCGCCCATTGCGAACCGAAGCTGCCGCCGAACAGGCTGATCTTGTCGTAGCTCAGCGCCCGCCGCAGATCGTCTACGTCTGCCGCAAAGGCTTCGATCGTATAGCCGGACAGATCCTTGTCCGCATGATGCGCGACGGCACGCCGGGCCAATGCCTGCATCGCGAGCGCGTCGTCGCGTACCGAAGCCGGTTTGTCCAGAGGGGATGCGTCGGCCATTTCCACGAGCATCTCGCCGCGGCGGGTGTAGCCGCGTTGCTCGACGATAACGAGATCGCCGACGGCGCCGAAGGTCGACCAAGAGCGCAGGCGGCTCCGCGATGCTTCGTCCGTATCGGTGAAGGCGCCGAGCACGCTCAGGCCCGGGCCGCCGGGAAGCCAGAAGACCGGCGGCGCGCCGGTCGGCTGCTTTGCCTTGATGCGTGCGAAGCCGACGCCGATCTTGCGGCTCGCCGGGTTGTTCCGATTCTCGGGCACATAGAACGTGCCGATTTCGTAGGCGAGGGTTTCGCCGGTCGGAAGCTTGACGGTTCCCGGTTCGATCGCAATCCGATCGTTCGCCGTTTGCGATGACGCGACGGCGGTCGCTATCGGGGAAAATGACAACGCCAACACCCAGCAGAGTGTTTGCATCCACGTTCGCATGATTCCCCCGTTACGATGTCCCCGCGTCAATGTCCGCGAGAAGTGTCCTCTGCGTCAAGGACACTTTCGCGATAGTGACGATCGGGCATCGTCAGCGTCCTGAAGGGCCGCTGCGCGTACGCGTCGACGAGTGGTCGATATGCACGAATCCGTTGTGCCGACGACAAGTCAGTCTTTCTTGTACTTCTCGTGGCAGGCCTTGCAGGTCTCGGCGACTTTCTTGAACTGTTCCTTGTCCTTGGCCTCGTCATTGGCCTTGGCGACGTCGGCGAGCAATTTGGCCTGCGTGTTGAAATCCTTGGCCTTGGCCTGGAAGTCGTCCCAGTTCGCCCAGATTTCGGGCTTCGCGTCGGTGTGGCCCTTGTCCGAGCCTTTCGGGAAGCCTTCGACGATCTGGTCGCTCAGAAAGGCGACGCGATCGGCGTGCTTGGAAAAATCGGCGGCATCGAACGGCGCCTTGCCCTTGACCATCGCGCCGAGCGGGCCGAAGTTCCAGCCGATCACGGTCATCAGACCCATGCGGTAGTCGACGGCGTCGTCCTGTTTGCCGTGGGCGAAGACGAGTGCGGAGAGACTCAGAGCGGTAGCGGCGACGAGCAGACGGGACTTGAGCATGGCGGCCTCGATGACGGTTGCGGGATGCCGGCCGAGTGTAGCAAACGCCTGTGCAGAAATTGCGCAACGCGGGCGCGCTATCATGTCCGTCGCCGTTGCGCGGCCCGCCGCGAATTTCCGCAATCGACCGGAGGAGAAACCCGATGAAACGCCTGCTTTCGCTCTGCCTGTTGTCCTGCCTCGCGGCGAACGCCGCGCATGCCGCGATGGTGACGAAGAATCTCGACTACGACGTCGGCGGCAAGAAGATGCAAAGCGTGCTGGTCTACGACGACGCGGTGAAGACGCCGCGCCCGGGCGTCGTGATGACGCCGGACTGGCTCGGCATCACTCCCGACAATCTCGCCCTGGCCAAGCAGATCGCGGGCAAAGACTACGTGCTGCTCGTCGCCGACGTCTACGGCGCCGACGTGCGGCCGAAAAATGCCGAGGAGGCCGGCGCCGCGACCAAGGCGATGTACGCGAACCGCGGCGACCTGCGCGCGCGCATCAATGCCGCGCTGACCCAGCTCAAGGCGCAGGCCGGCAAGGCACCGCTCGACGGCAAGGACTGGGGTGCGATCGGTTTCTGCTTCGGCGGCGCGACCACGCTCGATCTCGTGCGCAGCGGCGGCGACGTTGCCGCCGTCGTTTCCTTCCACGGCAATCTCGCCACCGACGATCCGGCGCTGGCGAAGAACATCAAGGCCAAGGTACTCGCGCTCAACGGCGGCGACGACAAGTTCGTCTCGCAGGAGTCGATCGTGGCGTTCGAGAAGGAAATGCGCGACGCCAAGGTCGACTGGCAGTTCGTCAACTACGGTGGCGCGGTGCACTGCTTCGCCGTGCCGAGTGCGAAAGGCGACGTGCCGGGCTGTCAGTACGACGAACGCACCGCGAAGCGCGCCTATGCGCGCATGCACGAGTTCTTCGACGATGCTTTCAAGGCGAAGTAGGGCGCGTCTTCCGCGCACTCAGCGCGGGAAACAATGCAGAAAACATTCGCGCGCATCGAACCGCACTTTCGATGCGCGCGACGACCGTCGGGCCGCGAATCGCGCCGAGCACATTGCTTCGAACCGCGGTTCCAGGCGCTACGGCGCGCGCAACAGATCGACCGCCGTGACCTGACGAATCCAGCGCGCCGGACGCTTCTCGTCGGGCGCGACGATGCGGAACGGACCGTCATTCGCATCGAGCGGCTTGCCGTCGCATTCGTGGGTCAGGACCGGCACATTGTCGCCGCGGAACATCGGGTCGAGTTCGGCCAGCGCATAGACGACGCGATAGCCGTCGGCCGCGCGGATGCGCACGTAGAGCGCGAGATCCTTGCCGCGCAGCTTCTCGCCGCTCGATGCGCCGACTTGGGCGAGCACGTCGATCAGATTGGCGCCGCGGCAGTCGGCCTTGTGCCCGTGTGCCTCGGCCTGGACGCGGCGCTGCGGCAGCTTGTCCAGTGCGGCGAAGTCGAGCGAGAGCGTCTTGCCGTTCTCGCCGCCGACGGCGACGGCGGTCTGCGGCGCCGGTGTGTCGGCGTAGGCGCAGCTTGCGACCGCGGCGAGGGCAGCGAAGCAGAGTCGGTACGGTTTCATGGGTTACTCGCGATGGCCGATGAGCCGCAGGCGGCGGGAATTTCGAGCGTAGCGGCGACGGCAAAAAAATCCAACCGTGCGCTTAAACCTTGCGCTGCGTCGGCGCTTCCAAACAGGCGTTCCCGACTGATCCCTGCTCACGCTCATGAATCCCAATCGCCGCCGCTTTCTCGGTACCGCCGCCGCCGTTTCGTTCGCACCTTGCGTTTTCGCCGCGGCGAAGACTGCAGGCGTGGCGGGGCAGGCTGACGGAATCCAAGTGCCCGATGCCGCGTTCACCGCAACGCTGCCGAAACTGATGGAAATCTCCCAAGTACCCGGACTGGGTGTCGGCGTCGTCCAGGATGGCCGTCTTGTCTGGCAGTACTACGCCGGCGTCGCGCATACGCAAAGCCGCGTGCCGATCACGGCGGATTCGTTGTTCAACGCCGCGTCGCTCGGCAAGCCGGTGTTCGCCTATGCCGCGTTGCGCTATGCGCAGGCCGGCAAGCTCGATCTCGACCGGCCGTTGAAAAGCTATCTGAGCGAGGATATGCCGAGCGGCGAGTTCGCCGAACGCGCCACCGCACGCCATGTGCTGAGTCATTCGACCGGGTTCGTCAATTGGCGCGACTCGCCCGACGAGGCGCTCACGTCGAGTTTCGAGCCCGGTGCGACATTCCAGTATTCCGGCGAAGGCTACTTCGCCTTGCAGCGCTGCATCGAAGGCTTGAGCGGCCAGGGCTGCGAAGCCTGGATGCAGCAGACGATGAAGTCGCTTGGTATGCGCTCTTCGACGTATCTCTGGCGCGAAGACGCGCCGCAGCGCATCGTTGACGGCCATTACGACGGCAAGCCGAAGCACAGTTGGGATTTCCGCCGCGAGTTGTTCGCGCGTATCGAGACCGGCGGCGAACCGCTGGCCGCATGGAACAGCGCGCGCATCGCGAAGGCGATGCGTAAGGCGGACGAGCCGAAGCTCGTGCCGAACCGCGTCGTACCGAACGTCGCTGGCAGTCTGCTGACGACGGTGCCGGACTACGCCGCATTCCTTGCGCACCTGCTCTCGTCGTCCGCTCAGGACGGTTCCGGCCTGGAAGAGCCTTTGCGCGACGCGATGTGGCGGCCGCGTACGCGCATCGACGACGCGTTGTCGTGGGGCCTCGGCTGGGGCGCGCAGCGCGACGCCGCCGCGTGTCGGTTCTGGGCCTGGGGCGACAACGGCGCATGGAAGAATTTCGTCCTCGGCGATCCGGCGACGCGCTCGGCCGTGGTGGTTTTCACCAACGGCAGCAATGGCATGCGCCTCGCCGAGCGCATCGTGCGTGCAACGAGCGGACGCGACAATGCGGCATTTCTTTGGGTGGCCGCCTAGCGCCGGCGCTGCAGCGCGATCAGTGATCGCGCTGCAGCGCGTAGTCGGCGAGCGCGGCGAGCGCGGCGCGTGCGGCCGATGCGGGCAGTGCATGCAGACAGGCTTTCGCGGCGTCGGCGTATTGCTGGGCGAGATCGCGTGCGCGTTCGATCGCGCCGGTGTCGCGGATCGCCTTGACGATATTGTCGAGCGAGTCGAGGCCGCCGGTTTCGATCGCGCGGCGCAGCGATGCGGCCTGTTCGGCCGGCGCGCGCTCGATCGCGTAGATCAGCGGCAGGGTGGCCTTGCCTTCGGCGAGGTCGTCGCCGATGTTCTTGCCGATCGTGCCGGCGTCGGAGACGTAGTCGAGCACGTCGTCGGCGATCTGGAACGCGTAGCCGAGTTTCATGCCGTAGTCGTAGAGCGCCTGCTCCTGCGCGGCCGGCACGCCTGCAAGCACGCCGCCGAGGCGCGTCGCCGCGGCGAACAGCACGGCGGTCTTGCGCTCGATCACTTCGAGGTAGGCCTGTTCGTTCGTATCCGGGTTGTGGATGTTGAGCAGTTGCAGCACCTCGCCTTCGGCGATGCGGTTGGTGGTGTCGGCGAGGATGCGCATGACCGGCATCGAGTCGAGTTCGACCATGAGCTGGAACGAACGCGAATAAAGAAAATCGCCGACCAGCACGCTCGCCGCGTTGCCCCAGAGCGCGTTTGCGGTCTTGCGCCCGCGGCGCAGGTCGGATTCGTCGACCACGTCGTCATGCAGCAGGGTAGAGGTATGGATGAACTCGATCACCGCGGCGAGCTGGACGTGGTCTTTGCCCGCATAGCCTGCGGCCTGTGCGGCGAGCAGGTGCAGCATCGGCCGCAGGCGCTTGCCGCCGCCGCCGATGATGTGCTCGGCGATCTGGTTGATCAGGACCACGTCGGAGGCGAGCCGCGCGCGGATCAGCGCGTTGACCTGGGCCATGCCCGGCGCGGCGAGCGCCTGTGCGTCGGCGAAGCGGGTGATGGCGTGGGGAAGATCGTTTGCGGCGCTGGACATCGGCATTCTCGTGGCGTTGCCGCGATTATAGCGGGCGGGGCGGATTTCTTTTGCGACCGCACACGAAAAACCGAGACTTTTGGCGCTTTGCGCACGGCGCGAACGCGTCTAGTATCGCGCGTCACCCACTGCCAAAAGGTCCGCGATGAATCCGCTCCGTTCCGCCTGCCTGGCCGCATTGCCGCTGCTTTTCGCCGCCGCTTCGGCGTCGGCCGACACGCCGCCGTCGATGCCCGACATCCCGAAGACGTTCACGATGCCGACCCAGGCCAGCGACTACGTCAAGCGCGTGGTCATGATCCCGATGCGCGACGGAGTGAAATTGTATACCGTGGTGGTGATTCCGAAAGGCGCGTCGCATGCGCCGATCCTGCTGACGCGCACGCCGTACGACGCCTCGCACCGCACCGAGCGCGAAGTGTCCGGCAGCATGCTCGCGACCATGCCGCAGGGCGACGAGGTGTTCGTCAAGGGCGGCTACATCCGCGTCTTCCAGGACGTGCGCGGCAAGTACGGTTCGGAAGGCGACTACGTGATGACGCGGCCGCTGCGCGGGCCGCTCAACGGCACGAAGGTCGATCATTCGACCGACGCCTATGACACGATCGACTGGCTGGTGAAGAACATCAAGGAGTCGAACGGCAAGGTCGGCATGCTCGGCTCGTCGTACGAGGGCTTCACCGTGGTCATGGCCCTGGTCAACCCGCATCCGGCGCTCAAGGTCGCGGCGCCGGAGAGCCCGATGATCGACGGCTGGATGGGCGACGACTGGTTCCACTACGGTGCGTTCCGCCAGACCAATTTCGACTACTTCTCCGGCCAGACCGTCGAGCGTGGCGAAGGCAAGAAGATCGCGCGTGCCGGTTTCGACGACTACAACAACTTCCTGCGCGCGGGTTCCGCAGGCGACTACGCGCGCGCTGCGGGGCTCGAACAGCTGCCGTTCTGGCGCAAGGTGTCCGAGCACCCGGCCTACGACGCGTTCTGGAGCGGCCAGGCGCTCGACAAGGTGATGGCGGAGACCAAGCTCACGGTGCCGACGATGTGGCTGCAGGGCCTGTGGGACCAGGAAGACATGTGGGGCGCGATCCACAGTTATCCGGCGATGGAGTCGAAGGACACGCACAACGACAAGAACTTCCTCGTCATGGGTCCGTGGCGGCATAGCCAGGTCAATTACGACGGCACCTCGCTGGGCGCGCTGCAGTGGGAGGGCGATACGGCCCTGCTGTTCCGCCGCGACGTGCTCAAGCCGTTCTTCGACCAGTATCTCGTCGACGGCGCGCCGAAGGTCGACACGCCGCCGGTATACATCTACAACACCGGCGAGAATCACTGGGACCGCTACAACGCGTGGCCGCTGAGCTGCGCCGAAGGCTGCGCGGCGAAATCGAAACCGCTCTATCTGGCCGACAAGCAGGGCTTGTCGTTCGACGCACCCGCGGCCGGCGACAAAGCCTACGACGAGTACGTCTCCGACCCGGCCAAGCCGGTGCCGTACCAGCGCCGCCCGGTGCATTTTGCCGACGGCGATGCGTGGAAGCGCTGGCTCGTCGAAGACCAGCGTTTCGTCGACGGCCGCCCCGACGTGCTGACCTACGTGACTGAGCCGCTCACGCAGCCGCTGCATATCGGCGGCGCGCCGCAAGTGCACCTTGTCGCCTCGACGAGCGGCAGCGACAGCGACTGGGTGGTCAAGCTCATCGACGTGTATCCCGATACCTTGCCGTCGAAGCCCGAGATGGGCGGCTACGAACTCGGCGTCGCCATGGACATCTTCCGCGGCCGCTATCGCACGAGCTTCGAGAAGCCCGAAGCGCTGGCCGCGAACCAGCCGCTGGTCTATCGCTTCGGTCTGCCGACCGCGAACCACGTGTTCGAGCCGGGGCACCGCATCATGGTGCAGATCCAATCGACCTGGTTTCCGCTCTATGACCGCAATCCGCAGACCTTTGTGCCGAACATCTTTTTCGCCAAGCCGGGCGATTATCAGAAGGCGACGCAGCGCATCTATCGCGGCGGTGGCGATGCGAGTTATATCGAACTGCCAGTGACACCCTAGGGAACCTCTGAACAACTCCGATTTTCACCAAGCTCGTCATTCCGGCGGCTCTCAACAGCCGAAGGGCTGGTCAAGCTCGAATCCAGCCTTTATGGGGGCTGGGCGAAGAGCTGGATCCCAGCTTTCGCTGGGATGACGAATAAATCAGAGGTTCTCTAGGCGACAGACGCCGCCCCGCATCGGGCGATGAATCCTCCGCGCCGCGCCTTTGCGCCGGCGCGGAGTTTTTTTGTAGGCGTGCGGTTAGCGCGCCGACGCATGCCGTCGGCGCGTCCTTGCTCCGGCAGTGCGCTCAGCGCGACAGATCGATCGAGTACACCGCGGTGCCGTCGCCGTTGTCTTTGACCAAGGCAATATTGTTGAGTCCGGCGGCGTGCGCGCGGTCGAGCTTGCCCGCGGCCGAAGTGAACACGACCGGGCCGGCCGTCTTCACTTTGGCGAAACGCCAACTGCGCTGGTCGCCGAACTTCTTGCGCGTGATGTCGCGCTGCTCGCGGACGAAACCGATCAGCGCGTCGCGGTTCGTGTCGGGCGCGGAGAACAGCGTGTTGTCGCCGTCGAGGCCCGGGAAACGTCCGCCGCCCGAGGCGCGGTAGTTGTTGGTGACGACGACGAAGTCCTGGTCCTCGCGCACCGGCTTGCCGCGGTAGCGCAGGTCGAGGATGCGCTGGCCCGGTTCGCGCGTGACGTCGATCGTCCAGGTCAGATCGCCCTGCAGCACGTCGAAGTTGTAGGTCGGGAACTTGGTGTTGACCAATTCCTGCGCCTCGGACTTCGCCGGGTCGATGCGATGGAACCAGCCGGCCGACTTTTCCAGCCACGCCTTCAACCCGGCGCCGTTGACCTTCACCGCGGTCAGTGTGTTCGGATAGAGGTAGAGGTCGGCCGCATTGTTGATCGCGAGCGAGCCCGCGGGCACGTCGGTGTAGTCGTTCGGGCCGCCGAAGCCAGCCTTGAACGGCGAGGCCGCGCCGAGCACCGGCAGCGAGGCATATTGCGGTAGATGTTCCTTGATGTACTTCTGCGCATAGTCGCGCTCGGCGGCGTTGACCAGGCTCAGCGCCGAGGTATCGCCGGCGGCGACGAAATAAGTGCTGATCTCGTAGTCGCTGTGGCCGATCGGCGTCTTCACGTACTCGATCGCGCCGAGGTGTTCGTCCTTGACCAGTTCGGCGATGTGCGCATCCGCCGCCGTGTCCTTGACCGAGCGCACCTCGGCCTTGGTCGTGGCGCGGTCGATCTGCCAGCGGCCGTCGCGCCAGACCAGGGCGAGCTGGACCACGCCGAGATTCTTGCCGAAATAATTGCCCATCACCGCCGGCACGCCGCGCACGAAGCCGCGCGTGTTGTCGACTTCGGGCACTTTGCTGAAACGCGATTTCGGATCGTTCGGGTTCGGGAAGATGTCGTGCGAGTGGCCGAGCATCATCGCGTCGATGCCGGCCACGCCGGCCAAATGCCAGGCGGCGTTTTCGGTGCGCGCGGAGTAGGGCGAGGCGTCGATGCCGCCGTGCACGAGGGCGATGACGATGTCGGCGCCGGCCGCCTTCACTTCGGGCAGGTACTTCTGCGCGGCTTCGACCACGCCCATCACGGTGACCTTGCCTTCGAGATTGCGCTTGTCCCAGTCGAGAATCCAAGTCGGGGTGAAGCCAAGCACGCCGACCTTGATCGGCGCTTCGATCGTCTTGCCGTCGGCGGTATGCGTCTTGATCGTGCGCGTCAGTACCTTCCACGGCGCGTACAGCGGCTTGCCGTCTTTCGCGCTGAATACGTTCGACAGCACGAGCGGGAAGTCCGGTCCCTTGCAGTGCTCGGCGGGCACGCCGCTCACGTCGAACGCGGTGCCGGTGACCTGGCTGAGGAACGGCAGGCCGTAGTTGAATTCGTGATTGCCGATCGTGGCCGCGTCGTAGCCGAGCGAGTCCATCGCCTTGTATACCGCGAGTTCCTGCGTGCAGGCGACGGGTTTGACCTGCGCTTCGTAGTCGGCGAGCACGGTGCCCTGGATCGTGTCGCCGGCGTCGAACAGCATCGTGTTCGGGAATTCCTTGCGCGCCGCGCGGATCAGGGTCGCCGCGCGTTCGAGACCGAGCGTCTTGTCTTCGGCGAGTTTGTAGTAGTCGTAGCTCATCACGTTCGAGTGAATGTCGGTCGTTTCGAGCAGGGCGAGTTCGGCCTGGGTGCCGGTCGCGGGCGCCGCCGCAGACATTTTCTGCGGGCCGGGCTGCGCAGCGCAGGCGGCGAGGGCAAGGGCGGAAACGAAAGTGAGTGAGCCGGCTCGGGTCATGGCGTGAGGTCGTTGCGGGGACAAAGCGCAAGTGTAGCGCCGTGCACATGGCACAATCATGTAAATCTGCAGCAGGGGAAGGCGTGTGAACGCGGCCAGCAAGGAATCCGACTCGACTGTCGCGGCGGCCGGCGACGACGTGCGGCGCGACTGGCGCACACGTCTCGCCGAAACCTGGCCCGACGCCGTGCGCCTGCTCGCCGGCGCGATGCTCGCCTATCTGCTCGCGCGCGTGCTTCACCTGCACGAGGCGCATTGGGCCGTGCTGACTGCGCTGATCACCTCGCGCGGCCATGCGGGCGGTGCGGCGCGCGCGGGCGTCGAACGACTGCTTGCGACTGTCGCCGGTGCGGGCATCGCGATCGGCGCGGCATGGCTGCGCCACACCTGGTACATCGACAGCGGCATCATTCTGTTTCTCGCCCTCGCGCCACTGTGCCTGCTGGTCGCGGTGAAGCCGGACTATCGCGGCGCGCCGGTCGCGGCGCTGATCGTGCTGTCGGCGGGACCGGCCGCGGGCCTCGGGCCGCTCGACACCGCGCTGCTGCGCACCGGCGAGATCGCGCTCGGCGCGCTGGCCGCGATGATCGTGTCGGCGCTCGTATTCCCGGCGCGCGGCAGGGCCAGACCGCGTGCGCATGCGGCCGCGGTGCTGCATCTGCTCGGCCGCTGGCTGCGCATCGCGTTTGCGCACGGCGAGACGGACGCCAAAGCCCTCGATCGTCTGCGCGAAGAGATCCGCCACGAGCTTCGTGAACTCACCATCCTCGCCCACACCTCGGGCTGGAAGAAGATGCAGGACAAGCAACTGGAGCGGCTGCTCAAATGTGTTTCCGCGCTCAATGCCGACGTCGGTTTTCTTGTGCGTGCGGTCGCGCGCAAACCGCTGGCGCAGGTCGTCGAGGTTTTGCGCGCACCGGTCGACGAGGTTGCGCAGAGTCTGATCGTCGCAATCGAGCGCGTCGGCGCCGCGATGTCCAAGGATGCCGCGGTCGCGGCCGACACGGAGATCGAGGCGAAATTGAAGGCGCTGGCGCTGGCCGCGCGCGCGCAGGCCGAGCGCGTCGAGCCGCGCCATGTGCATACGCTGATCTTCCTGTTCGGCACGATCGGCACGGATCTGGGTTATCTCAGGGCGATGCTCGGGCCCGCGCAAACGGCGGCCGACACGGCCGCTTCCGCGCCGGCGGATGGTTGAGTCCGGCGCGCCGCCGCTTCGCTTCGTCATTGCCGCGATGCGCGCCGTGGCGGCGCGTTTAGGGAAAACGCAGCCGCGTATCTGCTAATCTTTGCGCCCGTTTTTCGACGCTGTTTCCGCAATGACCGTTCGCACTCGCTTCGCTCCCAGTCCCACCGGCTATCTGCATATCGGCGGTGCGCGCACCGCGCTGTACTGCTGGCTCGAAGCGCGGCATCGCGGTGGCGAATTCATCCTGCGCATCGAAGACACCGATCGCGAGCGTTCGACCGACGTGGCCGTGCAGGCGATTCTCGACGGCATGCGCTGGCTCGATCTCGGCGCGGACGAGGGCCCGTACTATCAGACCCTGCGCATGGAGCGGTACGCCCAGGTCGCCGACGAACTGGTCAAGGCCGGCAAGGCCTACTACGCCTACGAGACCAAGGACGAACTCGAGGCGATGCGCAACGCGGCGATGGCGAAGAACGAAAAGCCGCGCTACAACGGCTACTACCGCGAACGCAACGAACCGCTACGCGACGATCCGAACCGCGTGATCCGCTTCAAGAATCCGCAGGGCGGCAGCGTCGTGTTCGACGACAAGGTGAAAGGCCGCATCGAGTGGAGCAACGACGAGCTGGACGATCTGGTGATCTTCCGTTCGGACGGTTTCCCGACCTACAACTTCGCCGTCGTCGTCGACGATATCGACATGGGCATCACCGAAGTGATCCGCGGCGACGATCACGTCAACAACACGCCGCGCCAGATCAACATCTACCACGCGCTCGGCGCGACGCCGCCGACCTTTGCGCATTTGCCGATGATCCTCGGCGCCGACGGGCAGAAACTGTCGAAGCGCCACGGCGCGGTGAACGTGATGCAGTATCGCGACGACGGCTTTCTGCCGCACGCGTTGCTCAACTATCTGGTGCGCCTCGGCTGGTCGCACGGCGATCAGGAGATTTTCTCGCGCCAGGAAATGATCGATCTGTTCGACGTCAGCAACGTGAACAAGGCCGCGGCGCGCTTCGATCTCGACAAGCTCAAATGGATCAACCAGCAGTACATCAAGAACGACGATCCACTCGAACTCGCCGGCGAATTCGAATGGCATCTGCGCATGCAGGGTCTCGATCCGGCCCACGGCCCCGCGCCGGTCGACGTGATCGTGGCCTTGCGCGAGCGCGCTCAGACTCTGCGTGAAATGGCCGAGAAGGCGAGCATCTGGTACGGCCCGATCGTGTCCTGGGACGAGGCGGCGATCGCCAAGCATTTGAAGTCGGCGACCGCCGTGCCGGCGCTGCAGGCGGTACATGCGCAGCTCGCCGGCCTCAAGGACTGGAGCGTCGAGAACGTGCACAAGGCGATCCAGGACGCCGCAGCCGCGATCGGCGAGGTCATGGGCAAGGTCGCGCAACCGCTGCGCGTGGCGATGACCGGCACCCAGGTGTCGCCGTCGATCGACCACACCGTCTATCTCGTCGGCCGCGATCGCGCGCTCAAGCGCATCGACGACGCTGTGGCGCGCGCCGGAGCCTGAGACGGCCATGGCGACGCCGTCGGGCTGCGATGTCGCCACACTGACGCAGGCACTGCAGTCGGGCGATCCCGACCAGCAGATGCAGGCGCTCGACGCCTGCTCGGCCGTGCTGACCGATCCGACCCTGTGGTATTGGCTGATCGGCCTTACGCTGTTCTGCGCCCTGGTCGGCGCGCTGATCGGCAAATACAAGCATGCGGTCGTGCGCGACATGCTGCTCGGCCTTGCCCTCGGCCCGATCGGCTGGGGCATTTCGCTGCTGCTGCCAAAGGTCGTGCCGAAGCCGCCGTGCCGCGCCTGCGGCAAGCCCGTCGAGGCGGGGGACAAGTATTGCCGGCACTGCGGCGCGGCACTCGGCACAGCGTCGAATCGCCTGAACCCGTAGACGCATTGCGCGGATCGGCTCCTCATGTGCGCGGGAACGGTGGCGCAAATCGCGCGCGGCCTTGGCAGAGCGCATCGGCGACCCCATTTCCCTGAGTGCTATGATGCGCCCGTCACAATCCGATCCGTCCATGTCCGCCACCAAGCCCGCCAGCTCGCATCACCACCGTCACGACGCTCACGCCTTCGTGCGCGAGGTGACGGCCGCGTGCGAAATGCGCGGCTTGCGTCTGACCGAGATCCGCCAGCAGGTGCTCGACCTGATCGCCAGCTCGGAAAAGCCGGTCAAAGCCTACGATCTGCTCGACCGTCTCAAGGACGATCGCAGCAACGCGGCGCCGCCGACGGTCTATCGCGCGCTCGATTTTCTGATCGAGAACGGCTTCATCCACAAGCTGCAGTCGATCAACGCCTACGTCGGCTGCCACCACCCGAGTGTGGTGCATCACGTGCCGTTCCTGATCTGCGACCAGTGCGAGTCGGCGACCGAAATCTGCGACGAGAAAGTCGCCAAGCTGCTCGCCGACCAGGCCAAGGCGCTCGGTTTCCGTACGCGCGCGCAAACCCTCGAAGTGCACGGCATCTGCAAGCGCTGCGCCGCAGCTTGACCCTCCCGCCCGATTCGGATTGAAATGGCGGCCGCTCGACGGGGCGAGCCACGCACTCCAATCCAATCGAGATTCCGGGAATGAATTTCGTCAAGAATGTCAGAGTCGCCGGCCTTCTCGTCGCGTTTTTCTTCGCCGGCCTGTACGGGCCTCCGCTTGCGCACGCGATATATCAGCGCCTGTTTCCCGAAGCGGAATACCAGAGCGGAGATTTCTCCGCGCTGCACGCCCAGGCCGGAAACGACATCGTCCTGTTCAGCACCTCGACCTGCCCCTACTGCAAGAAGACGCGTGAGTTGTTCGCCGCGCGCCATCTTCAGTACAAGGATTACGTCGTTGATCAGTCGAAGGAAGCCGAAGATCTCTTCGCCAAGCGCGGCGGCGACGGCGCCGTGCCGCTGATCTACATCGGCGATCGCGAGATTCGCGGCTTCAGGGAATCCACGATTCTCGATGCCGTGGCCTCGATTTCAGGCTCGTCCAATCCGCATTGATTTGCGCGCTCAGCGGTCGGGCTCGCACCACGGGGGCGCAGACCGCGACTTTCTTCGGAGGCTGTCAAATGAAGAAGACTTTTCTGCTTTGTGCTTTCGCTCTGGGCGCAGGAATCGGATTGTCGTCGGTCGCATTCGGAGACAATACCGCCTGTGAGAACCGCTGCTGGGGTTCGTACAGCTCTTGCATCGCGAACGGAGTCGCGCAGTCGATTTGCCAGAGCGCGCTGCAGGGCTGCATCGGACGCTGTTATCCGGGCTGCCACAATCAAGTCTGCTGATCGGCACGATCGGCTGGACGCAGAAACGCAAAGGCGCAGGCTCGTAAGCCTGCGCCTTCGTTTGCCAAAGCGGCAACGCTGGGTTTGCCGCGAAACTCAGAACGACTTGGACAATCCCACATAGGCCCCCGCGCGCGGACCCCACTGCGGTGCGCCGACGCCGATGCCGGAGCCGTCGCGCAGCTGATAGGTCTTGTCGGTCGCGTTGATGATGGCGAAGCGCACATTGGTCTTGCCGAGCTGCGGCAGGTCGAAGTCGCGCGCGGCGGACAGGTTGAGCTGCCAGTACTGCGGCAGGTGCGCGGTATTGGCGAAGGAATTGCGTAGGCCCGAGCCGTAGAGGAAGGTCGCGCCGAGCTGGGTGCCGTTCCAGTCGTAGCTGATGCCGCCTGAGCCGGTCAGGCGCTGATCGTGGTCGAGATGGACCCAGTGCGTGGCGATGTAGTCGAGCTCGTCCTGGCCGAAGTTGTACTGGCCGGTGACGACCTGCTTGCCCATCGCCCGGTTCGAGGCGACGTTGAAATAGGCGCTGAGATTTCCGTTCGTGTACGTCGCCGAGAATTCGACGCCGCGGATACGGCCCTGGGCGTAGTTGAACGGCGAGAAGATCAGCGCCGCGCCGAACTGGCCTTCGTCAAGCAGGTTGGTCACCTTGCGGTAGTACGCATCGAGGCCTAGCGTCCAGTTGTCGCCGATTTTCTGCGTGACGCCGGCATCGAAGTAGTGCGAGCGCTCGGAGCGTGTCTCGGCGTTGACGTTGGTCGGCAGCTGGTTGGTGGTGCCCTGAAACAGGGCGATGTCGGTCTGCGAGATCAGCTCCGCGGGCGGCGGGGTGAAGTAGCGCGCATAGCCGGCGTGCAGGGTGGTGGTGTCGCTCCACTGATAGACGAAGCCGATGCGCGGGCTGATCTGGCCTTCGCTGACATAGGCGTCGACCTTGTCTGCACGCACGCCGTAGTTGAGGGTCAGCTTGTCGGTGATGTCCCACTGGTCCTGCAGGTAGATGCCGTAGGTCTTCGCGCTGATGTGCGGCGCGTTGTCGATGATCGTGATCGGCGTCGTGCTGGTCTGGTTGCCGTCGGCATCGGCGGGGAAGACCAGCGCGTTGTTGTTGCTGGTCGGGTGCTCGTTGCTCACGTAGAGACCGTAGCGCAGCGTATGCGAGCCGCCGAGGATCGGCGTGGAAAAATCCGCCTGCAACGTGTCGGCGCGGTTGCTGCGCTGGATCGTGCCGGCGACGCCGTTGAAGATCAGGTCGCCGACCGGATCGGGATGATAGTTGACGCTCGTGTAGCGCTGGCCGAGCGACACCTGATAGTCGCTTTCGCCGAAGCGGCCCTGCAACGAGAGCACGCCGAAGCGGGTGACTTCGCGCTGGCGTTCGTCGAGCTGGCCGGAGTCGAAGTTATCCACTCCGGTCAGCTGATACTTCGCCGGCAGGCCCTGCGTGTTCGGAATCTGGAAGCGGTTGTTGGCGACGCCGAACATGAAGCTGACGCGTGCGTCTTCGTTGAGCAAGTACGACAGATAACCGAAGCCCTTGACCTGGTTGGTGTGGTCGTGCAGCGCGTTGTACGAGCGCGTGGGATTTTCGATGCCGACGTCGTTCTGCAGGTACTCGCCGGTGAAGAACCAGCTCCAGCGGTCCGAGGTGCCGTGCAGCGAAAGCTGCGGATTGAACGTGCCGTGCGAACCGGCAAGCAGGCTGATCTTGCCGCCGAAGTCGTTTTCGTCGCCCTCGTTCGGGTGATCGTGGTGGCGGTGCGCGCCGCTTTCGGTGGTGATGTCGACGACGCCCGCGGTGCGGTAGCCGTATTGCGCCGGCAGCGCGCCGGTGAGCAGTTGCACGCGCTCGATGATGTCGGAGTCGAGCGATTGGCCGAAGCCGGAGATGCTTTCCGGGATGATCACGCCGTTAATGCGGTATTGCAGGTCGGCGTGGTCACCGCGCACGTGCAACTGGCCGTAGGAATCCTGCACGACGCCGGGCGCCTGCAGCAGGATCTGGTTCAGCGGCGTCGCATCGCCGAGCGGCAGGCGTTCGATTGCCGCCGAATCGATCACGTACTGGCTCGCGCCGATGTTCGGCGAGAGCTGATTGCGCGAGCGGTCGAGCTTGGCATTGACCTCGACCGTGCTCAGGGTCGTCGAAGCGGGATCGGCGGCCGCAGCGGCGGGGGCGGTTGCGGCGGGTGAAGCGTCGGCGGCATGGCCGGTCTGTGCGGCAAGGGCGAAGCTGACGGCCAGGGCGAGCAAAGTCTTATTCATCGTACGGCTTTGGGGTTCGAGGGGAGCAGGATTTGGAAAATGTAATGATATATTGTAACATTCGCAAGCCATTCGTACCTGCCGAAAGTCATATGCGCCGACCGTCCGTCGCCCTTGCGACCCCGCAGCAGCGAGTCGAGCGCCTTCATCACGTTATGTTATAACTTAGCCATGGCCAGCCCTTCCGTATCGCAACCGCCTGATTCCTCCGCGCATGACGCACTGGCTCACATCGCCGACCGCATCGGCGCGACCGCGTCGTTTCTCTGCGCGCTGCATTGCGCGGCGCTGCCGTTCGTGCTGACCGTATTGCCCGCGCTCGGTCTGGGTTTCCTCGGCGATCACCGTTTCGAGCGCGCTTTCATCGCTTTCGCCAGCGTGCTCGCCTCGGCCGCGCTGATACGCGGCTGGCGCCGCCATCGCGCGCCGTATGCGCTGTATCTGCTCGTGCCGGGGTTGGTCCTGCTCTGGACCGGCGCATGGGTCTTCGATACCGGATCGGCGCCGATCCTGCACGCCGTACTCGTCACGCTCGGCGGCTGCGGCGTCGCCCTCGCGCATATCGTCAATATGCGCCTGACCCACTTGTTCGGCTGCTGCCCGCCGGCGACGTCGGCCTGAAGACGTGTTTTGCGCGCGACGCGCGCAAGACGTTCAGTTTATTCGCGCGCGGTTCCGGCTCCGACGGGCATCGGTCGCGGCGGTCGTTGTGCCTTTCTGTGAACGGCGACGCGGCGATGCGATTGTGTAACGCCGTGCCGAAAACCTAACATCGCGTTCCGCCATCGAGCGCGAATCACGCGTCCGCGACAATGACCGCTTCCGACCACCACCACGATCACGACCATGCCGGCATGAGCGAGCGCCGCCTGCTGTGGGCGTTCGTGCTGACCATACTGACCCTCGTCGTCGAGGCGGCCGGCGGCTGGATCTCGGGCTCGCTGGCCCTGCTTGCCGACGCAGGGCACATGTTCGTCGACGCCTTCGCGCTGCTGCTTGCCTGGATGGGCGCCTATTTCGCGCGGCGGCCGGCCGACGACAAACGCAGCTTCGGCTACGCGCGCCTCGAAGTGCTGGTCGGCTATACAAATGCGCTGTTCCAGTTCGTCCTCGTCGCCTGGATCGTCATCGAGGCGATGGGGCGTTTCGCCCAGCCCGAGCCGATCCTGTCCGGCACGATGCTGGTCATCGCGATCGCCAGCCTCGTCGTGAATCTGTTCGTGCTGCGCGTGCTCGGCGGCCACGATCACGACGACCTCAACGCGGCCGGCGCGCGCCTGCACGTGATCGGTGACTTGCTCGGCTCGCTCGGCGCGGTCGCCGCGGCACTGCTGATCCGCTGGAAAGGCTGGCTCTGGGCCGATCCCGCGTTCTCGATCTTCGTTTCGCTGCTGATCGTCAGGAGCGCATGGAAGCTGCTCAAGCGCTCGGCCCACATCCTGCTCGAAGGCACGCCGGAAGGCATCGATACCGCCCAGGTCGCGGTCGCGGCGCGCGCGGGCGAGGGCGTCGTCGACGTGCACCACGTCCATGTCTGGCAGCTCGCCGGCGGGCGGCGACTCGCCACGTTGCACGCACGTCTGGCCGAAGAGGCCGATGCGCACGTCGCGCTCGCCCAGGTGCAGCGCATCCTGCGCGAGAAATTCCAGATCGTGCACGCGACTGTGCAGATCGAGCGCCGCGACTGCGCGCACGAGGACTGCACACGCGGAAAGCACGATCATGAACACGATAACGATCATGACCATGAGCACGGTCATGATCACGCGCATACGCACTAAGCGGCGTTGTCGACGCTGACGAGCGCGAAACCAGATCAAGTCAGAGCAAGCTCAATCCAGCTCAGCTTTTCTCCGCGTCGATCCGTGTCTAACTGCGCTTAACTCTTTCACACCAAGCCTGCGCACAGTCACGGCCGAGATCGCGCAGGTCGCGCAGGAAGTCGATGCGCGCCGTGAGCCGCGTCTTCGCGCTGTAGTGGTCGAGCGATTCGCCCGGTTCGATCATCTGGATGTCGATCTTGCGCAGCCGCTGGCCGAGTGGCGTCAGCGGGAAATTCTTCGCCAGCATGCTCTGCGCGGTCTGCAGCGTTTCGAGTTCGCGGATGAACGTGGTCGAGAATGACAGTTCGGTGATGCGTTCGCCGATCTCGCGCGCGGTTGCCGGCGCCTGCGCGCGCTCGATCGGCTGCACGAGCACGCAGGCGATGGTCTCGGCATCGCAGCGATAGACCAGCGGTTCGATCGCCGGATTGCCGGCATAGCCGCCGTCCCAATACATCTCGCCGTCGATTTCGACCGGCGCGAACAACTGCGGCAGGCAGGTGCTCGCGAGCACCGAGTCGAGATCGAGGTTGGTGTTGTCGAACAATCTCAGGCGGCCGTCGCGCACGCGCGTCGCGGCGACAAACAGTTTGAACGGCGAGTTCGCGCGAATCCTGTCGAAGTCGAACAGCGCCGAGGCGATGTTCTTCACCGGATTGATGCCGAGCGGGTTCATTTCCTGCGGGGTGAAATAGCGCGTCAGGCCGAGCAGGATGCGCTCGGTCGCCGCTCCGGCCGGCGTGGCGAACGCCCAGCGCATCAGGCTTGCCTGCGCGGCGACCGATTCCCACAGTTTGGACAGCATCGCGCGCGCTCCGTCGCGCTCGCCGTCGAGCCAGCCCTGGGTCAGGGCGCAGGCGTTCATCGCGCCGCTCGACGTCGCGCTGATGCCGTCGAAGTCGAACGAGCCTTGCTCGAGCAGATAGTCGAGCACGCCCCAGGTGAACGCGCCGTGCGCGCCGCCGCCTTGCAGGGCGAGACTGATTTTGGATTCCGCGGGCTTGCCGGTCATGCGCAAATCATAGCCCGAGTTTGCGCATGCAGGCTTGCAATGGCGCCGGCCGGCCCCAGTGAAGACGCTCGCGCCCGAAAACAAGAAACTCATGAAAACCCAGTTCCTGAAATATGCCGTCGTGCTCGGCCTGATCACGGCGATCGGTCCGTTTGCGATCGATATGTATCTGCCCGCGTTGCCTTCGATCAAACAGAGTTTCGGCGCGAGCACGGCCGAGGCGCAGATGAGCCTGATGGTGTTCTTCATCGCGCTCGGCATCTGCCAGCTCGTCTACGGTCCGGTGTCGGATATGTTCGGCCGGCGCGCGCCGCTGTACTTCGGCCTCGGCCTGTTCATCGTCGGCAGCGTCGGCTGCGCGCTCGCACACGACATCCAGACCCTGATCGCGTTCCGCTTTGTGCAGGGCGTCGGCGCCTGCGCCGGCATGGTCATCACGCGCGCTATCGTGCGCGACATGCACACCGGCGCCGAGGCGGTGCGGCTGATGTCGCTGCTGATGCTCGTGTTCAGCGTCTCGCCGATCCTCGCGCCGCTGGCCGGCAGCTTCGTCATCGTCTGGGCGAGCTGGCGCGCGATCTTCTGGAGCGTGATCGGTGCGGCGGTGGTCGGCCTCGCGCTGCTGAGCCTGTTCGTGCCGGAAACGCGGCCGAAGTCCGAACGCGTCGATTCAAGCCTAGGCACGGCGCTCGCCGCCTACGGCGTGCTGCTGCGCGATCCGATGTTCCTCGGCCTGGTCTTCATCGGCGCATTCGGCGTCGCTAGCTTTTTCGCCTACCTGGCCAATTCGTCCTTCGTCCTGATCGAGCACTACGGCCTGACACCGACGCAGTACAGCCTGTGCTTCTCGATCAACGCGGTCGCGTTCTTCGGTGCCGCGCAGATGAACGGGCGGCTGGCGAAGATGTTCGGCATGCACCATGTCGTGCGCATGGCAACCTGGGGCTACGCCTCGGCGATGCTCCTGCTCGCCGCGCTGACTGCGCTCGGCGTCGACAGCCTGCCGGTGATGATCGTCGTGCTGTTCATCGGCTATGCCTTCCTCGGCCTGGTCATCCCGAACTCGTCGGTGCTTGCACTAGAACAGCACGGCGCGATTGCCGGCACCGCCTCCGCGCTGATGGGCACGCTGCAGTTCATGACCGGCGCCGTGGTCATGGCGATCACCGGCGCGATCGGCGACCGCACCTCGAAGACGATGATCTACGCCATCGCCACCTGCGCCGCGATCTCGTTCGTGCTCGCCCAGCTCGCCCTGTCGCGCCGGCGCGTGCGCGCCGCAGCGGCGGACTAGAGGCAGTTATCCGCATCGGGACAGGGCCGCGCCGATTTCTCAAGTGGCGCGCGCGCTGCTAAGCTACGCCACCTTTTTCAATCTGATGACAGGAGACAACCATGGGCAGAGGCGACCGCAAGACCAAGAAAGGCAAGATCGCGATTCGCAGCTACGGCAATGCGCGCCCGCACGAGCCGAAGCAGGCGACCGGCGCGAAGTCGGCCGCGGCCAAGCCTGCGGCGAAGAAAGCCGCCCCGGCCAAGAAAGCCGCCCCGGCGAAGAAGCCGGCGGCCTGAGCGCCTTGAGCCGATCGTAAAAAGCCCCGCATCAAGCGGGGTTTTTTTTGCCCGCGACGTAGACTTTCCGCGCCAGCGCGCCGCCGATCCAGTAGCACAGCTCGGCCGGATGCGCCGCATCCCAGACGACGAAATCGGCACGCTGTCCCGGCACCAAGGTGCCGCGGTCGGCGAGGCCGAGCGCGCGCGCCGCATTCGCGGTCGCGCCGCGCAACGCTTCCTCGGGCGTCATGCGGAACAGGGTGCAGGCCATGTTCATGGCGTGGCGCACGGAGAGCAGGGGCGAGGTGCCGGGATTGAGGTCGCTCGCCACCGCGAGCGGTACGCGATGGCGGCGGAACGTCTCGATCGGCGGCAGTGTATTTTCGCGCAAAGTATAGAAAGCGCCCGGCAGCATCACGGCGACGCTGCCGGCCGCGGCCATCGCCGCGATGCCGGCTTCGCTCGTGTATTCGAGGTGGTCGGCGGAGAGCGCGCCGAACTCCGCGGCGAGCGCCGCGCCGCCCGAGTCGGACAATTGGTCCGCATGCAGCTTCACCGGCAGCCCGTACGCGCGCGCGGTCTCGAACACGCGCCGCGTTTCCGACGGCGTGAAGGCGATGTTCTCGCAGAACGCATCGACCGCGTCGGCGAGCCCGGCATGCGCGATCTTCGGCAGCATGTGGATACAGACTTCGTCGACGTAGTCGGACTGGCGTCCGGCGAACTCGGGCGGCAGCGCATGCGCGCCGAGAAACGTCGTGCGCACGCCGATGCCAAGCTCGTCGCCGATGCGCCGCGCGACGAGCAGCATCTTCGCCTCGTTGTCGACATCGAGGCCGTAGCCCGACTTGATTTCGAGCGTGGTTGCGCCGTCGGCAAGCAGGGCGCGGGCGCGCGGCAGCGATTGCGCGAGCAATTCGTCTTCCGTCGCCGCGCGGGTCTTGCTCACGGTCGAGACGATGCCACCGCCTGCCTTGGCGATCTCGGCGTAGCTTGCGCCGTTGAGGCGCAAATCGAACTCCGCAGCGCGATCGCCGGCGAAGACGAGGTGGGTGTGGCAGTCGATCAGCCCCGGGGTGACCAGGGCTCCATCCGCGGATTCGACGCGCTCGGCGAGTGCGTCGGCCGCGCCGGGCAGTTGCGAACGCGCGCCGACAAAGGCGATGGCGCCGTCCTTCCAGGCCAGCGCGCCGTCGTCGACGAGGCCGAAAGCGCTGCCGTCGGCGGCCATCGTCGCCAGGCGGCAGTTGAGCAGGAGTCCGTCCCATTTTTTGTTCACGCTGGTTTCTCCGGTGGTGGCGCTGCGCCGCTCGCGGCCGTGCGCTGCAATTCGTATTCGCCGATCAGGCGCTGTGCAAATGCGCGATAGACCGGCACGGGCGCGACGAGTGAGGAGATCGCGCGCGCAAGCAAGCACACCGCCATGATCGGAATCGCCATGCTCTGATTGGCGGTCAGTTCGAGCGAGATCACCGCCGAGGTCAGCGGCGCCTGGGTGACACCGGCCAAGAACGCGCCCATGCCGAGCAGCACGACCGCGGTGTTGTCCGCGGACGGAAGCAGGGCGGCCAGTGTATTGCCCATGCCTGCACCGACCGCAAGCGCGGGCGAGAAGATGCCGCCCGGTATGCCGGCCCAGTACGAAACGATGTTCGCTCCGAGCTTGAGCAGTCCGAACGCTGCGGCGGCACCGTGTTCGGACTGGACCAGGGCGCGCGCTTCGGCATAGCCGGTGCCGTACACGCCGATGCCGAAGCCACCGCTGACGATGCCGAGCGTGGCCAGGGCGATGCCGCAGGCCGCGGCGAACACGACCGGCCGGTGTGCGCGCAGCGCGGCGATGCGCGCAAACGGATGGCGGCTGGCGGGATCGGGATCGCGCAGCAGGATCGTGCGCACGAACAGGCCGCCGCCGATGCCGCCGCAGAGGCCGCACGACAACACCGCGAGCCAGCTCTGACCGAGCGGCAGTTCGGCGGCGACGCGGCCGAAGTAGGCGTAGTTGCCGAGCACGCCGAGCGAAACGACGCCGGCGAAGATCACCGCGGTCAGCACGATGCCGCTGAAGCGGTGCTCGAAGGTGCCGGCGAGTTCCTCGATCGCGAAGACCACGCCGGCCAGCGGCGTGTTGAATGCCGCGGCGATGCCGGCGCCGCCGCCGGCGAGGATAAAGCGCGAGAGTGCGGCCGGGTCGGTGTAGCCGAGGCGGCGGCCGAGCGCGTGCATGATGCCGGCGCCGACATGCACGGTCGGGCCTTCGCGCCCGATCGACGCGCCGGCGGCGAGGCCGATCAGGGTCAGCAGCATCTTGCACAGCACAACCGGCAGCGCGAGCAGGCGGCGGCGAAAGTCGGCATCGGGCACTTCCAGCGCGGCGATGACCTGCGGGATGCCGCTGCCACGCGTCGCGCGCAGCGGGCCCGCGGTCAGCCACGCGAGCGCGGCGAACACCGCCGGCAGCAGGGCCAACGGCAGCCAGATCGAAATTCCAAGCAATTTGCGGAAGCCGGCAAAGGCGAGATCGCTGGCCTGTGCGAACGCGACCGCGGCAAAGCCGACGAGGATGCCGCCGCTCCACAGGGTCAGCCGGCGCTTCCATTGCGTCGGCTCGAACACATCCTGGCGGAACAGGTTGTGCAGCGCCGTGCGCACGGAGTCGATGAAAGAGAACGCCATGCGCGGATTATCGCAGACCGCGCCGCGTGCGGCTGCGTGCCGACGTGCTGGTATGTTCAGCATGCAACCCTTAGGCTTGCCGCAGAGTGTGCATGCGCGCTCGGGCCGGATCGCAGGCCGCACGCATGCCTTGCATGGCGATAAGGAAGAGCATGAATCAGGCGACGGCGGAACCAGCAGTGCGGTACTCGGCAGAGAATCTCTGGCGCCCCGGCGGCTGGCAGAAACAGGGCAGCGTGAGCGTCGGCTCCGCGCCGCAGAATCGCGGGGTTTTGATCGACGTGACGGCACAGGACGCGCGACAGGACACGCAGGCGCTCGGCCGCTACGTGCTGCCCGGTATGCCGAACCTGCATTCGCATGCGTTCCAGCGTGCGATGGCGGGCCTGGCGGAGAAGCAGACCAACGCATCGGACAGCTTCTGGACTTGGCGCGAGATCATGTACGCCTTCGCCAGCCGCATCGGCCCGGACGACCTGCGCGCGATTGCGGCGCAGCTCTATGTCGAGATGCTCAAGGCCGGCTACACCCACGTCTGTGAATTCCACTATTTGCATCACCGGCCCGACGGCAAGCCCTATGCCGATCCCACGGCGATGTCGCTTGCCCTGATCGAAGCGGCGCAGGAAGCCGGTATCGGCCTGACCCTGTTGCCAACCTTGTACATGACCGGCGGCTTCGACGGCCGCGCGCTGTCCGAGCGCCAGCGCCGCTTCGACCTCGAAGTCGACGGCTATCTGGCGCTTTTGCAGCAATTGGTAAAAATGGAAAATGCCGCATTGCGCGTCGGCGTCGCCCTGCATTCGCTGCGCGCCGTACCCGAGCGCGCGATGCGCGAAGTGCTCGGCGCCGACGTTACGCGTGCGATGCCGGTGCACATCCACATCGCCGAACAGATCGGCGAAGTGCAGGACTGTCTCGCCCTGCGCAACGCGCGCCCGGTTGAATGGCTGCTCGACAATATGCCGGTCGACGCGCGCTGGTGTCTGGTCCACGCCACGCATATGACCGCGCAGGAAACACAGCGGCTCGCCCAGTCGGGCGCAGTCGCGGGCGTATGTCCGACCACCGAGGCGAACCTCGGCGACGGCCTGTTTCCGCTCAAGGCTTATCTCGATCACGACGGCGTGCTCGGCGTCGGTTCCGACAGCCATATCTCGGTATCGCCGGTCGAGGAATTGCGCTGGCTCGAATACGGCCAGCGTCTGGCGACGCGGCATCGCAATATCGCCGTCTCTGCGGCGAACCACAGCGTCGGCGAGACCTTGTTCTCGGCCGCCCTGCGCGGCGGTACGCGTGCCGCGGGCACGGCGATCGGTGCGATCGACGCAGGCGCGCGTGCCGACCTCGTCGTCCTCGACGAAGACGCCGCGCTGCTCGCGGGACGCGATGCGGCGAACCTGATCGACACCTTCCTGTTCGCCGGCAATGCGAATCTGGTGCGCCACGTCATGGTCAACGGCGCCTGGACCGTGCGCGATTTCCGCCACCGCGACGAGGCGCGGATCGCTGCGCGCTATCGCGAAACGGTCGAGCGGCTGGCCGTGGCAGCCTGAGAGCGCTTGCGACGGCACGGAAACCGTGATTCAAATCGCGGTTTGTGCGTGCGCCCTGCATGGTTTGGCCGATCCGATGCGAGTATCGTGACGCCCGTCGCACGGCCCGTTGCCGCCGTGCGCCGCCCACCACAGTCCGCACGCATTTCGGGGAGATCGTCATGCTGCATCAGGCTCGCCTCCGCTCGCTGTTCGCTCTTTTCGCCTTGTTCTGTTCCGCGCCGCTCTACGCCGGAGCGATCGTCACTACGGTCAATATCCGTTCGGTCGACGACGCCTACGCGTTCGCTTCTGCGGGGCTCGGCATGCCGGTCACGAAAACGATCACGCTGACGTTCGACGCGAACGGCTCCGGTCCCGGCTTCGCCGCTCTGCTCAATTCGCTCGCCGTGCAAGGCGTCAACGCCGCCGATTTCACCATCGTCCCGGGCGGCACCTGTACGGCCGGGTCGACGCTCAGTACGAGCACGCCGTCGTGCACGGTGCTCGTGCAGTACTCGCCGTCTTCGAGCGCGGCCGAGAACGCCCAGCTCGCGGTCAACTGCCGCACGGTCGGCATCATTGGCGGCTTCACTTTGAACTGCAGCCCGGCGACGGGCGGTTCGAGCGGCACGATGTCGCTGCTTGGCTCGGTTGCCGCGATCGTGCAGGGCGCGCCGGCCTTGAGTCCCGGCGTGCTCACCCTGCTCGCGACGATCCTGGTCGGCGCCGGTACGTACTTCGCTGCGCGGCGCAACGGCTGAACGGATTCTTCGCGATGCGCACCCGACTCAAAGCCGGGGCAGCGAGCGTGCGCGCCACGGCGTTGCGAGCATGCCGAATGCGCTGTGCCAGCGCGGCGCGGCGAGTGCGGCGAGGCCGAACTGCGCGGGTTCCTCGGCAGGGGGCGTGAGCGTCGCGAACGCACGGTCCCAGCAAGACAAGATCACGCCATAGTTCGAGTTGGTGCGCTCCTGCACCGGCGAATGATGATTCCAGTGCAGACGCGGCGTGACCACGAGCCAGGACAAGGCGCGGTCGAGCACGCGCGGCCAGCGGATCGCCGCGTGATGCCAGTAGGCGAAGGCGAGGTTGAGAATCTCGTGCACGAGGTACACCCATGCCGGCACGCCGATCGCTGCGCAGGCGGCGATCTTCCATGATTGGGTCAGCACGAGGTGCAGCGGATGCTGGCGCAGGTTCGTGGTCGCGTCGACGCGTGGGTCCGAATGGTGCACGGCGTGCATGAGCCAGAGCCAGCGCAGGTTGTGGCTCAGGCGATGGAAGACGTAGTCGGCCGCGTCGAGCAGGGCGAACGCGAGGACCGCGTGCAGCCAGCCCGGCAGCGGCGCGAAATACAGCACGCCGACGCCGCGCATCTGCAGCCACTGCAGCAAGGCCCAGACTGTGCTGCCGAATACAATTGAAACGAAGACGACGCCGATCAGCCAGAGGGCGAGATTGTGCGCGCCGTGCACGAAGCGCGCGCGGTCCCAGCGCGTGCCCGGCGGCGGCAGCAGCCATTCCCCGGCAAGGGTGAGGACGAAGCCGAACAGCAGCACGAGATTGGCGATCTGCCGAAGCTCGGACTGCAGGGCGAAACTCTGAGCGACGTCGGACATGGCGGGCGCGGGGCGTGGCCGGATCGCGCGCAGACTAGCCCGCGCGCGCGCCGGTCCGCAAGCGCACGACGGACGCCGGTTTCTGCGCCGATTTGAGCGCGCCGGCAAGCAGGCCGAGCGGGCCGGCCAAGCGCCCGCAGGCAGCGCGGTGGGCGAGGCCGATATGGATCTGCGGCTTGAAATCGCGCAGATCGAGCACGTCCAGCTGGTTGCGATATTTGCTGCGGTCCAACGCGGTTTCGGTGGAGACGCCGAGACCGAGGCCGCGCGCGACCAGCGACATGCGCAATTCCGAATTGTAGGTTTCGACTGCGGCGACGAACGGCGCATTCGCACGCGCGAGCGCTTGGCGCAGCACTTCGCGATAGCCGCAGCCGTCCTGGCTCAGGATCCACGGCCGCTCGGCGAGGTCGGCGAGCGAGCGCCGGCCGCGCAGGCCGAGCGATTTCGCCGCGGTCACGATCATGCGTTGCGTCGACACCGGGTCGATGCCGAGCAGCGGCGACGCGGGCGCGTGCTCGGGCAGGTGCACCAGGGCCGCGTCGATGCGGTTGCTCGGAATCTGTTCGAGCAGGGCCGGGGACCAGGCCGTCGTGATGCGCAGCGTGAGCTTCGGGTAAGCCTTGCGCAGGCGGTCGAGCGGCTCGGCCAGGGTGTCGTCCGACTGCGACGGGGTGACGCCGAGGCGCAGCTCGCCGCTGATTTCGCCGTTCTCGGCGAAGCCGTCGCGCAGATCCTGCACCGCGCCGAGTACGCGCCGGCCGAGTTCGTAGGCATCGCGGCCCGCGGACGTCGGCTTGAGCGGCTTGGAGATGCGGTCGAGCAACTGCGCGCCGAGCGCTTCTTCGAGCCCCTGCACGCGCCGCGTGACCGCGGGCTGGGTCAGGTGCAGGGTCGCCGCCGCGCCCATGATCGAGCCGGCGTCGACCACGGCGAGAAAGGCTTCGATGTCGCGAGTGTTCATGCTTGCCTCCGTCGAAACGAAACGTACGAGCACCCATCCGTATTCAATAGTGACATAATAATTCTAAAAATAATTCAATTGAAGAATATTCATGACAAGCATAGAGTGTCGCGACATCATGTCAAGTATGGTTTGCACATCATGTCCACGACCGAGATTGAAGTGCCCGTGCGTTCCGCCGATGCCGCGGCCCTGATGCGCCCGGTGCCGACGCGGCTGTTCGCGTTCGCGGTCGGCGTGATCATCCTCAACCTGTTTTCCTCGCAGCCGCTGGTCGATGTGATCGGGCCTTCGCTCGGCCTCGACGCGCGCTTGTCCGGCTTCGTCACTCTATCCGTCCTGCTCGGCTATGCCGCGGGCTTGATGCTGCTCGTGCCGCTGTCCGATCTGGTCGAGAACCGGCGCCTGGCGCTGGCGATGCTCGGCGCCGATGCGCTCGCGCTCTGTGCTGCCGCGCTGGCGCCGTCGGCGCTGTGGTTCTTGATCGCGGCGTTCGCGCTCGGCGCGGCGATCAGCTGCATCCAGGTGCTGATGCCGCTCGCGGCGACGCTCGCGCCCGAGGCGCAGCGCGGCCGCGTGGTCGGCGACGTGATGAGCGGGATGATGGTCGGCGTGCTGTTCTCGCGTCCGCTCGCGAGTCTTGCCGCCGATGCGCTCGGCTGGCGCGGCATGTACTTCGCCTCGGCCGCGGTGGTCTGCGCGCTGATCGCTCTGCTCGCCTGGACCTTGCCGCGCCACCGCCCGCAGGGCGGTATCGGCTACGGTGCGCTGATTGCTTCGCTGTGGCAGCTCTTGCGCTCCGAGCGTGTGCTGCGTGTGCGCGCGCTGGAAACGGCGATGATGTTCGCCGCGTTCAATCTGTTCTGGACCACGATTGCGTTGCTGCTCGCCGAGCCGCCGTTCGAACTCGGTCCGCGCGGGATCGCGTTGTTCGCGCTGGCCGGCGTCAGCGGCGCCGTCGTCGCGCCGCTGGCCGGGCGCTGGGGCGATCGCGGCTGGGCCAAGCCGGCCTTCATCGGCCTGCATGCGCTCGCGATTCAGGCGATGATTCTGGCCGCGTTCGCCTATTCGCTCGCGTCGACTCTGCCGACTTTGTCGCTCGGCCTGCTCGTGGTCAGTGCCGTGCTGCTCGATGCCGGCGTGGTCGGCGACCAGGCGCTCGGTAGGCGCGCGGTCAATCTGCTGCGCCCCGAAGTGCGCGGCCGGCTCAACGGTCTGTTCACCGGCATCTTCTTTCTTGGCGGCGCGGCCGGTTCGGCGCTGACCGGATTTGCCTGGAAGTGGGGCGGCTGGAACGCGGTCTGCTTCCTCGCCGGCCTGTTCGCGTGCGCCGCGCTGGCGATCTCGTGGTCGACCTTGCGCGATCCGCGCGTTTGAGATTCGTTTTTTTTCGGCAACGAACATCTTCAACAACGAAATCGAAGGAATCCACCATGCCTCTCGTCACCCTGACCGTCGCCAAACCCAAGTCCGCCGAGTTCAAGTCTGGCGTGCTCGCCGCCGTGCACCAGGCGCTCGTCGCCTCGGGCGTGCCGCAGACGGATCGGTTTCAGCGTGTATTCGAGCTGGAGCCGGAGAATTTCCGCTACGACGCGAGCTATCCCGATCTCACCTCGGCACGCGACGAAAATTTCGTTCTGATCGAAGTGCTGTTTTCCGAAGGGCGCAACGTGAAGGTGAAGAAGAAGATCGTCGCCGACACACTCGCCGCACTGACCACCGCGCCACTGAGCTTGAACGCCGAGAACGTTATGATCGCGTTCAAGGAAACGCGCTGGGAGAACTGGTCGTTCGGCGGCGGCCGCTTCCTGCACGTTTAGCGTGCAATTCGATCAGGCCGGCGCGGTTGCGATCTCGTCGTAGCCGCGGTCGAGGAACTGCACGAAACAGAAGCCGTGGCCGAACGGATCGGCCATGACGGCGAGCTTGCCCCATACATCCGTCTGCACCGGTTGTTCGAGCACGGCGCCGGCGGCGATCGCGCGCGCGACCGCGGCGTCGATATCGGTCACGACGAAGTCGAGATGCACCGGCGTCCAGTGGCGCGCGTAGTCGCGCGGTTGCCCCGCCGCGGCGAGGCTGCCGGCGCGTTTGTCGAGCAGATAGATCGGCGCATTGCCGCCGAGGAGTTCGACCACGCCGCCGCCAAGATGGCGGCTGACGCGCAGTTCAAGAGCAGTGCAATAGAACTCGACCGCACGGTCGAGATCGTCGACATCGATATTGACCAGCGCATCCATGCGCCGATTCTACGACCGTCAGGCCGGCAGCGGCTGCAGTTGCGCTGCGCGGCGGCGGATCAGCATGACCAGGATCGCGGCGACGATGCAGGCCGCACCGGCGACAAAGAAGGCGCCGACGTACTGGTTGGTCTGCACGCGGATCACGCCGGCGCCGTAGGCCGCCGTCGCCGCGCCGAGCTGGTGGCCGGCGCCGATCCAGCCGTAGACGAGCGGCGACAATTGCGGGCCGAAACGATCGGTGGTCAGGCGCACGGTCGGCGGCACGGTGGCGATCCAGTCGAGGCCGTAGAACACGGTGAACAGGCCGAGGCTGCCGATGCTGAAATCGGAATAGGGCAGATAGAGCAGGGACAGTCCGCGCAGTCCGTAATAAGCGCAGAGCAGCAGGCGGCTGTCGTAGCGGTCGGAGAGCCAGCCCGACGCGGTCGTGCCGATGATGTCGAAGATGCCCATGACCATCAGCAGGCCCGCAGCGCGCGTCTCGGGGATGCCGTTGTCTGCGCAGAAGGCGATCATATGCGTGCCGATCAAACCGTTCGTCGACAGCCCGCAGACGAAAAACGTGGCGAACAGCAGCCAGAACGTGCCGCTGCGCGAGGCTGTCGCGAGCGCACCGAATGCGGCGGTGAGCGGGTTGGCGCGCGACGCGTCGTTGGCGTCGGCGCCCGTTGCGCCGTAGCGATGCAGGCCGACTTCGGCCGGGCGCTCCGGCATCAGCAGCAGCACGAGCGCGATCAGCACGACGGCCGCGCCGGCGACGATATAGACGACGACGCGCCAGTCGTAGCCGTGATCGATAAACCAGGTAAGCAAAGGCAGGAAAATCAGCGATCCGGTCGCGGTGCTCGCTGTGAGCAGGCCGAGCACGCTGCCGCGATTGTGCTCGAACCAGCGGTTGACGACGGTCACGCCGAGCACCATTGCCATCGTGCCGGTGCCGATACCGGCGAGCACGCCCCAGGTCAGGATCAGGCCGAGCGGCGAGGTGACGAAGGCACTGCCGCCCATCGCGGATGCAAGCAGGAGGAGCGCGGCGACCATGGTGCCGCGGATACCGAAGCGCTGCATCGCCGCGGCGGCGAACGGGCCCATGAGGCCGAACAGGGCGAGCCCGATCGATACGGCGAGGGTGATCTGGTCGCGGCTCCAGCCGAAGTTCTTTTCCAGCGGTACGATCAGCACGGCCGGCGTTGCGCGGATGCCGGCGACGACGAGCAGGGTGACGAAGGTCAGCGCGGCGACGACATAGGCATAATGCAGTCGGCCGTTGAGACGGGCGGCAAGATAGCGGCGAAGCATGCAGGTTCCGTTGGCGGATCGGTGCCGCCGCATGATGAAAAGTATATAATATGAGTATATGCACCTAATTTTCCGATGGCAAGATCGATGAAAGAAAAATCCTCCAAGGCGTCCTTCGCGGCAGCGAAGCGGCGCACCGAATGCGTCTGCATCAATCTGCGGCGCATGTCGCGCACGGTCAGCCAGATCTATGACGACGCGCTCGCGCCGGCGGATATCAAGATCACTCAGTTCTGTCTGCTGCGCGCGATCGAGCGCATCGGGCCGACCGGCGTCGGCGCGCTCGCCGAAGACCAGGAACTCGACCGCACGACGCTGACGCGCAACTTGGCCTTGCTCGAACGCGAGGGTTTCATCGAACAGGCGCCGGGGCCGGACCGACGCACGAGCCTGACACGGCTCACGCGCGCGGGCACGGCCGCGGTCGCGCGCGCGCTGCCGCACTGGGAGCGCGTGCAGGACGAACTGCGCGACGCGCTCGGCGACGAGACGCTGAAGAAACTAAACGAGATTCAAGCGACGATCAGCGCGGCTGCGGCGGGTTCGGGCAAGTCTTGAGGGATTGCGCGGTGCCGCTAATGGGCGCCGGTCTTTTGGCCGTTGCAGGGCGCACAAAAGATACCTGTGAAGCAAGATGATTCCTGCGCTTCGCCGCGATGGCGAAGCGCAGAGATGCCGTCGTCAGTTGCACTGAACCTGGCAAGCCAGCAGCACCTGTGCCGGATACACGCACTGTCCGCTTTGATGGGTCTGTTCGCAATATGTATGCAGGCAGGCCTGCACGCAGGGATCCGGCGGCGGCTTCTGGATTGCGCTTGCCGAAACGCCGAATCCGATTCCGAAAAATAGAGCGCACAACACCTTCAGTCTCATGCTCATCTTCATCTCCATAAAGTTGAATGGCATACGTCTGGACTACGGTGGTACTGTCGAAACACTGCTCGGTTCGCGTTTTCCGAATCACGCGCGCAAACCGCCGGCAGTATAGAAAGGGCGAATTAGGTCCTTCTTAAATGATTGGCCGGGCAGTGACGTATTTCGCATTGGCCGGCAACCCTGCTGTGGAATCGCACGACAGGCACGCCCGGGCGATGCCCGTACGAGCGGAATTTTTCGGCGACCGTCGAAAAGAAAATCCCGCTCAGTTGCGTAGTTTGTACCCGGTCTTGAAGATCCAGCCGATGATGGCGAGGCA
Source organism: Rudaea sp. 3F27F6 (assembly GCF_005503555.1). GTDB lineage: Bacteria > Pseudomonadota > Gammaproteobacteria > Xanthomonadales > Rhodanobacteraceae > Rudaea. Next base: position 982,120 of record NZ_SCNG01000002.1, on the reverse strand, counting down.
GAGTGCGAGAAAGCCGAGGATCGCGGCGACGCTGACCGCGACGTCGACGTCGGCCTTGCCGTAGAAACTCCAGCGCATGCCCGAAATCAGATAGACGATCGGGTTGAACAGGCTGATCTTCTGCCACAGCGGCGGCAGCATCGTGATCGAGTAGAACGCGCCGCCGAGGAAGGTGAGCGGCGTCATGATCAACATCGGCACGATTTGCAGACGCTGGAAGCTGTCGGCCCAGAGGCCGATGATGAAACCGAACAGGCTGAAGCTGATTGCGGTGAGGCTGAGGAACGCGACCATCCAGAACGGATGCTCGATGTGGTACGGCACGAAGAAGCGTGCGGTGACCAGGATCAACACGCCGAGCATCAGCGACTTGGTCGCCGCGGCGCCGACGTAGCCGATCACCGCCTCGAACGCCGAGACCGGCGCCGAGAGCAGCTCGAAGATCGTACCGGCCCACTTCGGCATATAGATGCCGAACGCGGCATTCGAGATGCTTTCGTTGAGCAGCGGCAGCATGAGCAGGCCGGGAATGATGAAGGCGGCGTAGTCGACGCCGTCGACGTTGCCGACGCGTGCGCCGATCGCCGCGCCGAACACGATGAAGTAGAGCGAGGTCGACAGCACCGGCGAGAGCAGCGATTCCATCAGCGTGCGGAAAGTGCGCGCCATCTCGAATTTGTAGATCGCGCGGATTGCATAGAAATTCATGGTTCAGCTCCGCAGCAGACTGACGAAAATGTCTTCGAGCGAAGACTGGCTCGAATGCAGGTCTTTGAAATCGATGCCGTGCGCGGCAAGGCAGCGCAGCAGTTCGGCGATGCCGGTCTCGTCGCGCTGCGTGTCGAAGGTGTAGGTCAGTGCGCTGCCGTCGGCCGACAGCTCGAGCGGCAGTGCGGCCAGCTCTGCGGGAATCTGCCGCAGCGGCGTCTGCAGTTGTAGCGTTAGCTGCTTCTTGCCGAGCTTGCGCATAAGCACGGCCTTGTCTTCGACGAGGATCAGCTCGCCCTTGCGGATCACGCCGATGCGATCGGCCATGTCCTCGGCTTCTTCGATATAGTGCGTGGTCAGGATGATCGTCGTGCCGTTCTCGCGCAGGCGCCGCACCATCTGCCACATGTCGTGGCGCAGCTCGACGTCGACGCCCGCGGTCGGCTCGTCGAGAAATAGGATGTTCGGTTCGTGCGCGAGCGCCTTGGCGATCAGCACGCGGCGCTTCATGCCGCCCGACAAGGTCATCACCTTGGCGTCGCGCTTTTCCCAGAGCGACAGGTCGCGCAGCACTTTTTCGATGTGCGCAGAATTCGGCGCATGGCCGAACAGGCCGCGGCTGAAGCTCACGGTGGCGATCACGCTCTCGAAGGCATCGGTGTGCAGCTCCTGCGGCACGAGCCCGATTTTCTTGCGCGCCGCGCGATACTCGCGCGCGATGTCGTGGCCGTCAGCGGTGATCGTGCCCGTGGTCGGGTTGACGATGCCGCAGACGATACTGATCAGGGTGGTCTTGCCGGCGCCGTTCGGCCCGAGCAGGGCGAAGATCTCGCCGCGGCGGATGTCGAGATCGACCGACTTGAGCGCCTGCAGTCCGCCCTTGTAGGTTTTGCTGACGCCTTTGATCGAAACGATGTTTGTTGTCATGTGCCGCATTCTATTCGGCATTTCCGCTTTCGCGGAACTGTCGCAATCGAAGAATGCAGAGTGCGTGGGGAAATCGGCGTTGCACGAAGCGATGCCGCAGCGGCGAAAGTTCCGTCGCTGCGGCATCGAGAAGATCGTTTACGGTGCCGTGCCGATTTTCCGCAGTCCCAACCAAGCCGCGAAACCGAGCATGCCCGCGAGCAAGAAAAGCGCCCAGAGGGAGAGTGCTGGCGCCGGTGCGGCAGGTGTGACCGGTGGCGCCGCGATTGACTGGCCCGTCACCGCGAAGGTGAAGCTCGGCGCCGAAGGATCGTTGCTGCGGATCGTGATCGTTGCGTTGTGCGCGCCGATCGCGGCTGGCTGATAGCTCAGCGTGAACGCCGCGTTGGCACCGCGCGCGATCGTGCCCGGTACACTGCCGATGACAAAGGCCGCATTGTCGCTGCTGATACTCGAAACGACGAGATCGCCCGCGGCCTGAGGAGCGAGATTATCCGTCGACGCTTGCGGCTTGCCGGTCGCGGCCGGGCTGACGCTCGCGATGTTGCCGATCGAGAAGCTATGCGCCGCCTGCGCGCCGGCTTGGATATGGCCGAAGTCGGTGCCGTTGCTCACGTTCGGTGTGGCGGCGCCGTTGCCGATCGCATTGCCGTTGCCGGACAGTTGCAGCTTGCCGGCGCTCGCATTGGCCGAGCACGTCGCCGTGCTGCCGCCGTGGTCGCCCGCGCAGCTCCAGTTCCACGGGCCCGAGCCGCTCACCGCGCTCGGCGTGCCCGCGCTGCACAGATGAGTCGGCGTGACCGAGAGCGTGCTGCCGTTGTCGCTGCCGCAGACGCCGTTGACGGTCGGCGGCGCGCATTCGACCACGATGCCGGTAACGTCGGCGCCATTCAGATTGCCGGCGCCGTTGGTCACCGAGCAGACTTGCGCCGGGGCGGACGGCTGTGTGTTGACACTGACCGCGTAGGCGGAGCCGTCGGCGAGCGCGGTCGGGAAAGCGAATTTGCCGTTGGCCACAATCGGCAAGGTCTGCACGCCGGAGTTCAGGTTCAGCACGAGGCCGCTGCCGACCAGTCCGTTGAGCGTACCGCCGACGCTGTATTTCGCCGTGCCGATGCCGGTGCCGAATAAGGTGATCGAGTAGCTGGTGCTGTTCGGATAGGTGGTGCCGTCGATGCTGATCGCAGTGTGGTCCGATTTGGCCCCGACCGCAGCGGGATGGAAGGTATAGGTGAAGACGCAACTGTCGCCGGGCTGCAGTGCTTTGCCCACACAATTTTGTACTCCGCCGAAATTAGCCGTATCGAAGACGCCGCCGCCGCCATAGGTCGGAGTCTGCACGGCATTCGACACATTCTTGATGATCACATTGAGGCTTGTGCTCGTACCGACCATGACATTGCCGAAATCGAGCGCCGTCGGCGATACGGTCAACGGTAGAATGCCGATGCCCGACAGACTGACCGTGTAGCTGGTGCTGCCGATATTGAACGATGTGCCGTTTGAGCGCGCACCGAGCGTGCCGGGATGAAAGATGTAGTTGAGTATGCAACTTTCACCGGGCTGGAGCGTGCGTCCCCCGCAGGTCTGGTTCGCGTCGAAATACGTCTTGTCAGAGAGGCCGCCGCCGGCCAGGGCCGGTATCTGCGCAACCTGCGACACGTTGGTGATGGTCACGGCGAGCTTGGCGCTCGTACCGACCCCCACATTGCCGAAATCGAGCGTGGTAGACGACACGGCGAAGTCTCCGGGAGCGGCTCGCGCCGTCGTCGCCATGCAGAAGGTCGACAAAAGAAGGCCGAGGGCGATAAAGCCGAGCAGCCATTTCGGCGATCGCATCGGCACGTGGAAGAACGACTTCGCTGACATAAGATCCTCTGGAGACACTGATGGTTAGTCCTTTCGGCGCCGACCCGATCGGAGTTTCGATTCGGATCGAAGTCGCTGCGCCGTCGCGCCGGAATCGATGCGTCGTTGAAGCGGCATCGCGAAGCGATCGCGCGACCGATGCGTTCCGGCGTGGAAGCTAAGTACGTGCTGCGGTGACGGTTCCGGACATGCGGCGGCTTGCGCGTGTGCATGTCGGCGAATGTGGGCTTATCTGCGAAGCCGGTCCTTCATGATCGGAACGACGTTCGGATTTTCATCTCGACGAATTCGCCGGTGCGCTCGATGCCGGCATCGACGTGCTGCGCGTTGGTCGAGGGAATGCGCGACGACGCGATCACGACGGCGGCATGTCTGCGCGACGAGCGCATACAAAAACCCCCGGACATGCCGGGGGTTTGATCTGCACCAGTTTTCGCACGCGTTGCGTGCGCAACCTCAGAATTCCGCGGCGCCGGGCACGCGCGGATACGGGATGGCGTCGCGGATATTGGACAGGCCGCAAACGTAGACCACGAGGCGTTCGAAGCCGAGGCCGAAGCCGGCGTGCGGCACCGTGCCGTAGCGGCGGAAATCGCGATACCACTGGTAGTGCCCCGGGTCGAGCTTGAACTGCGCCATGCGCCGGTCGAGATAATCGAGACGCTCCTCGCGCTGCGAGCCGCCGATGATTTCGCCGATGCCGGGCGCGAGCACGTCCATCGCGGCGACGGTCTTGCCGTCGTCGTTGAGGCGCATATAGAACGCCTTGATCGCTTCCGGATAATTCATCACGACGACCGGACGGCCAACGTGCTTCTCGGTCAGGTAGCGCTCGTGCTCGGTCTGCAGGTCGCTGCCCCAGGCGACCGGATACTCGAACTTGTGTCCGGAGTTCTGCAGGATCTTCACCGCCTCGGTGTAGTCGATGCGCTCGAACGGCGCGTTGACCAGCGCTTCGAGGCGCGTGATCGCTGTCTTGTCCTGGCGCTCGGCGAAGAACTTCATGTCGTCCATGCGCTCTTCGAGCACGGCCTTGAAGATGTATTTGAGGAAATCCTCAGCCAGGGTCGCGTCGTCGTTGAGATCGGCGAAGGCGATCTCGGGCTCGATCATCCAGAATTCGGCGAGATGGCGCGTCGTGTTCGAGTTCTCCGCGCGGAAAGTCGGGCCGAAGGTGTAGACCTTGCTCATCGACAGGCAGTAGGCCTCGACGTTGAGCTGGCCGGAGACGGTGAGGTAGGTTTCGCGGCCGAAGAAATCTTTGTTCCAGTCGATGCCACCCTTGTCGTCGCGCGGCAGGTTGACGAGATCGAGCGTGGAGACGCGGAACATCTGTCCGGCGCCTTCGGCGTCGCTCGCGGTGATGATCGGCGTGTTGATCCAGAAGAAGCCGCGCTCGTGGAAGTAGCGATGGATCGCCTTGGCGATGCAGTCGCGCACGCGCGTCACCGCGCCGAAGGTGTTGGTACGCGAGCGCAGATGTGCGACCTCGCGCAGGTACTCCATCGTGTGCGCCTTGGGCTGGATCGGGTAGGTCTCCGGATCCTCGACCCAGCCGACGACTTCGAGCTGGGTTGCCTGGATCTCGAATGCCTGGCCCTTGCCCTGCGAAGGCACGAGTTCGCCGGTCGCGATCACTGCGCAGCCTGCGGTCAGGTGGGCGATCTCGTTCGCGTAGTTCGCCAGCGTGTTCTGCGCCACGACCTGGATCGGATCAAAGCACGAGCCGTCGCTGACGTTGACGAAGGACAGCCCGGCCTTCGAATCGCGGCGCGTGCGCACCCAGCCGCGCACGGTGACTTCGCTGCCGGCGGCGATCGAACCGGACAGGGCTTGCTTGACGCTGGCGATGGACATGCCTTGAAACTCCCTAGGTTTTGCCCACATCTTGAGGCGTGGGCGCAGTTGTTTTTTGCTCGGTGGAAGAGCAAGGCGCGCATGATAGAATCAAAGGCCCATGAACATCCAACTCACCAGCGCCGCGCGCACGCGCATGCAGCAGTTCCTCAGCGCCAATCCACAGGCGGCAGGGGTGCGTTTCGGTGTGCGCAAGACCGGATGTTCGGGTTATGCCTACGTGGTCGATATCGCCGATCGCGTCGCGGCCAACGACCAGGTGATCGAACGGGACGGGGTCAAGCTCGTCATCGATGACAAGAGCGCCGCGCTCGTCGACGGCACCGAGATCGATTTCGCCCGCCAGGGCCTGAATTCCGCCTTCGTCTTCCGCAACCCGAATTCGACCGGTGAGTGCGGCTGCGGTGAGAGTTTCACCGTCAGCTGAGGCAGTTTACCCGGCCGCGGCGCGGCAATCTGGACGAAACGGGCGTCGCCGCGGATACTGCGGCGCTAGGGCAACGGGGTAGGGCATCGTGACGGAATCGGATACGAGCACGGCGGTCGCGCCGGCAGCGCAGCGCGTGGACAACCCGGCATCCGACTCGGCGCTGCACAGTCTGCTTCCGCATCTGCTCAAAGTAATCAAGCGCGAGCCGGCGTTCGGCATCACGGTGGCCTATTTGCTCGTCGCGATGGCGGGCATCTTCTACAACTACCGCTTCTACGGGAAGTTCCAGATCCCGGTGTTGAGCCTGTCGCAGATCAGCGATTTTCTGACTGCCGGGATTCAGCATCCGATCGCCCTGGTGCTCGTGCTGACGACGTTCCCGCTGATCTGGCTGTTCGATTGGATAAATGTCCGTTCGCGGCGCCGGTATCGGCTTGCCCTTGAGCGCGCGCATGAGGGCGGTGGATCCGGCTGGCAACAGCGCTGGCGTCGGCGTTGGTTCAAGTGGAACGCCGAATTCGGCGATCGGTTGTGGATTCACCAGGCCGCCTACTTCTTCGTTATCGTGGTCTACGGCTGGAATTTCGTTGCGATCTACGCGGGCTATCAGGCCGAGCGGGTCCGCAACGGCGAGGCGGAGCAGGTGAGAATCCGGCTGAACGGCAGCGAGGCCGATCTCGCGGCGTCGAAATCGCCGACCTGGACTTACCTCGGCGCGGTGTCGAACTACGTCTTCGTCTACGATGCGGCAGCGAAACAGTCGCTGATCCTGCCGACCAACAACATCATGCGCATCCAGCCGGTGCGGCCGGCAGCCAAGACGGACGCGGCCAAAGCGGAGCCGGCAAAAGCCGATTCCGCCGGCGAAGTTGCGCCAAAACCCTGATTCCCCTACAATTCGCGGTTCTCCGCACGGCCCTTGCGCCGGCGGAGCCTTGCCTCACCGTGATTCCAAGCGAAATCGTCGGGAGGCTGTCGCAGCGGAAATCCCTTCGCGCGATACCCACAAGGAGACAATATGCGTCATTACGAAGTTGTGTTTCTGGTCCACCCTGACCAGAGCGAGCAGGTGCCTGCGATGATCGAGCGCTACAAGACGCTGATCGAAGGCGGCCAGGGCAAGATCCACCGCTTTGAAGACTGGGGCCGCCGTCAGCTCGCGTACCCGATCAACAATCTGGCCAAGGCGCACTACGTCCTGTTCAACATCGAGTGCGGCCCGGAAGTGATCAAGGAACTGCAGACCGGTTTCCGCTTCAACGACGCGGTGCTGCGTCATCTGATCATCCACCGCGACGAAGCGATCACCGAGCAGTCGTTCATCCTCAAGAACAAGGACGACAAGGGTGGCCGCCGCCGCGACGGCGAGGAAGTCATCGGTTTCGGCGGTGAGGATTTCGACGAGCCGCGTCAGCGCCGTCCGCGTCCGCCGCGTGAAAACGCCGCTGCCGCCGCCCCCGCCGCCGAGCCGACCCAGGAGTAAGCCACCATGTCGAAATTTTTCCGTCGCAAGAAGTACTGCCGTTTCACCGCCGAAGGCGTGACGCTGATCGACTACAAGGATCTCAACACCTTGCGTCAGTACCTCACCGAAACCGGCAAGATCGTGCCGAGCCGCATCACCGGCACCAAGGCGCGCTACCAGCGCCAGCTGACCACGGCGATCAACCACGCCCGCTATCTGGCCCTGCTGCCGTACAGCGACGCGCATTGATCCTCATGCCCTCTCGCGTAGAGAGGGCTTGAGACAAATTCGGACAACAACCACCTGCTGCGCCGGACACCGTGCCGGCGCTAACGAATCGGAGAACATTATGGAATTGGTCCTTTTGCAGAAAGTGAAAAACCTTGGCGGCCTTGGCGACAAGGTCAAGGTCAAGCCGGGCTACGGCCGCAACTATCTCGTGCCGCAGGGCAAGGCCGTGCCGGCCACCGAGAAGAACGTCGCCGAGTTCGAGAAGCGCCGCTCGGAGTACGAGGCCAAGGCGAACTCGATCCTCGCCGCTGCCGATACGCGCAAGGCCGCGCTTGAAGGCGCCGCGATCACGATCAAGGCGAACGCGAGCCCCGAAGGCAAGCTGTTCGGCTCGGTCGGTCCGCGCGAAATCGCCGAGGCGTTCAGCGCCGCCGGCCATCCGCTGGAAAAGAGCGAAGTCGTCATGGGCGAAGGCTCGATCCGCCACACCGGCGAGTTCGAAGTCCATGTCCACCTGCACGCCGACGTGCACACGACGGTCAAGGTCACGGTCACCGGCGACGAGTAAATCGTCGGCAGCCATTGCCGAGTCGAAAAGAGGCGCCTGCGGGCGCCTCTTTTTTTGTCCGCGACCGGCAACCCGCGACTAGGTGCGCTGGACCGCGAGGAACCGGCGGTTGCGCAATAGCGCCGCGGCGATCAACGAAACCAGCGCGCCGATCGGGAAGATTTCGGTGAACGTCATCGGCAGGCGGTAGAGCGGGTTGGCGTACTGCGCTTTCAAGGTCTCCATTTCGGCGACGAATTTCGCCAGGGCTTCGCCTGAAACGCCGCTGGCTTTCTTCTGTTCGATCAAGGTTTGTGCATAGCCGCCGATGAAGTCCATATGGGTCGTGGCGAGCAGCGCTTCCCAGGCGCACACGTAGAACACGCTGGCGACGACGGTGATGCCGAGGCCGAGGGCGAACGCGGGCCAGAAACGGATCACGCCGCCGAGGTCGCCGTCGCGATGACGCTTGATCGCGATGAACACCAGGCTGAACGCGATCAGCATCGTCGTGTAGCCGATGACCATGCCCCAGGCGACCGGCATATGGTGGTCCAGGGTCACGGTCAGGACGAGCATCGGAACGCCGACGATCAGGCCGGCGAGGACACCGTAGCGCAGAATGATGCGGAACATACTTGCTTGCCTCCATTGGACGGGGAAGCCGATTAACCCTCGCGCGCCGCCGCCGCGGCAATCATCCAAACGGGTGATTTCGGCGATTCGACCCGAAATTACCTGGCCTCAGCGCACGATTCCGAGTTCTCTGGCCTTGGCGATCGCGTCGGTGCGCCGTTTCGCTCCGAGCTTCTCGAACAATCGGGCGACATGGGTTTTGACCGTATTCGGCGAGACGTCGAGTTGTCTGGCGATCTCCTTGTTCGACCGGCCCGCGGCGATTTCCATGAGCACAGCGAGTTCGCGCGGGCTGATGCCGAGCGAGGCCTGCGCCTGCGGATTGCCGTCGAAAGCCGGTGCGGCCGGCGTCTTCACCACGCGCATGCCGATATAAATGCCCAGGGTGAGGAAGCCCGCGCCGATCAGGAACGTGGCCGCGTCGGCGAAATGCGTGCGCATCAGGCGCTGGTAGTCGAGCAGGGCGAGGACGAGCGTGCCTGCCGCCAGCAGCGCTCCGTATCCGGCCGCCCGTTTCCAGAGGAACCCCTTCATGGCTTCGCATTATTGCGCACGGTCGCCCGCGCAGGGAACGCGGCCGGCGCGTACCGGCATCAGGACGATTTCCACAAGTTATCCACTGGCGAGTCAACAGACGGGTATGAAAGCATGCTCGCCCAGGCCGCGCGCAATTCTCGGCTGCTGAGATGGCAGCGAAGCACGATGCGCGCGATACCACGACGCCCGCCGCACAGTAAACAAAAAAACGACATGGCCGTTTCCCCAGACCGCTTTTCCGCCGGGCGCATCGATGCGCTGCGTGTGCCGCCGCATTCGATCGACGCCGAACAGGCCGTGCTCGGCGGACTCATGCTCGATGCGAACGCCTGGGAGCGCATTGCCGACAAGCTCGTCGAGGACGATTTCTATCGCAAAGACCATCGTCTGATTTTCCGCGCGATCGGCGAGCTGTCGAACAAGAACATGCCCTGCGACGCGGTCACGCTGGCCGACTGGTTCGAGTCGAACAAGCTGTCCGAACTCGTCGGCGGTTCGAGCTACGTGATCGAACTCGCCAACGCGACGCCGAGCGCGGCGAACATCGGCGCCTACGCCGACATCGTGCGCGAGAAGTCGGTGCTGCGCCAGCTCATCGAAGCGGGCACGAAGATCGCCGGCGACGGTTTCCAGCCGGAAGGCCGTTCGACCCAGGAGATACTCGAAGGCGCGGAACTCGAAGTGTTCCGCATTGCCGAAGCCGGCGCGCGCGGGCGCAAGGGATTCACGCCGATGCGCGCGGCGGTGAAAGAAGCATTTCAGATCCTCCATCACCGTTTCGAGAACAAGGGTGCGGTCACCGGTCTGCCGACCGGCTTCGCCGATCTCGACGATATGCTCGCCGGTCTGCAGCCGTCCGATCTGATCATCCTTGCCGCGCGTCCGTCGATGGGCAAGACCGCGCTTGCGGTGAACATGGCCGAGCACGCGGCGATCAAGTCGAAGAAGGCGGTCGCCATATTCTCGATGGAAATGTCGGCCTCGCAGCTCGCGTTCCGTTTGATCTCCTCGCTCGGCCGCATCAACCAGCAGCATTTGCGCACCGGCGACATCCAGGAAGAGGAGTGGCCGCGCGTGACCAGCGCGATCACGCTACTGTCCGACGCGAAAATCTTTATCGACGATACGCCGGCGCTGTCGCCCGGCGAATTGCGCGCGCGCGCGCGTCGTCTCAAGCGCGAGCACGATCTCGGCCTTATCGTGATCGACTACCTGCAGCTCATGCAGGTGCCCGGCAACAAGGAGAACCGCGCGACCGAGATTTCCGAAATCTCGCGCGGCCTGAAGGCGCTGGCGAAAGAACTCAATGTGCCGGTGATCGCGCTGTCACAGCTCAACCGCTCGCTCGAACAGCGCACCGACAAACGTCCGATGATGAGCGACTTGCGCGAATCGGGCGCCATCGAGCAGGACGCCGACGTGATCCTGTTCATCTACCGCGACGAGTACTACAACCCCGATTCGCCTGATAAAGGCCAGGCCGAAGTGATCATCGGCAAACAGCGTAACGGCCCGACCGGTTCGGTCAAGCTGACCTTCCTCGGTCACTACACGAAGTTCGAGAACTTCGCCGCCGACAGTTACGGCAGTTACGATTGATCTTCGCGGAATAGCACCAGCGCATCGCGCTTCGATGCGCGTGCTTATTTGCGGAGATGCGCAAGGCGATCGTTAATAAGTATTTCCACTTTCATTGCCTTGTCGTTCAAAAAATCTGAAATAACCGCATCGAGTTCGCATATGGTGCAATGCATATCGAGCCCATTCCGCGCGGTGATATAGTCGATCGCGAATAGCGCTCATTCGAGTGCTATTCAAATCCACGTCAATAGGAGACAGGTTATGAGTAATGATCTGGAAAGCTCGATGTTGATCGATCAGTGGCGCACGGACTCGTCGGTGGACAGCCCTGCCGGCCCTCTCTATCTCGGCGGCGACTATGTGGAATCGGATATCGTAGGTTCCACGGTAATGAGCACGACCACGTTTGCCTGCACGCAGGGCACGCGCGTTCACGACAACTGCTGCAATTGACGATGCGTTGATCGGGTGACTACGACCACCCGCAATTTCAACTCATCGCTGGGCTGCCTTTACCAAGCCGATCTGGACGGATTGGCAGCCCAGCTTGCCGCTCTCGGCGGCCTCGGCGTCGACGAATGCGATCTGATCGTCGGCGCCACGCGCGACAACCTCGTTGCCACACTGCACGGCAAACTCTGCCGCCTGCTCATCGTCGAACTGAACGCCGCGCGCGTGAGCGGACGCCTTTGCGGCGAAAGCAGCGCGCAGCGCTGGGACCATTTCTGCGCGCTTTCCTCCGAAGCGACGTTCTGGGCAGGCTTGTCCTCGCACTATCCCGCTCTCGCCGGCCGCGTATCGCGCGTGGTCGCAAACATCTGCTCGGCGGCGCATAAATTCGCGCGGGATTGGGCGAGTGACAAAAATGCGCTTGCATCCGTATTCGGTGGCGTGCCGACAGCGCTGCTTCAACTCGATTTCTCGGCCGGCGACAGTCACCGCGGCGGCAGGACCGTAGCGATCCTGCGCACCGACGCCGGCCAACTGGTCTACAAGCCGCGGCCGACGATGGTCGACGCGGCGCTGCACGGATTCATCGCCGAACTCAGAAACGACGGTTGTTCGACGTCGATGCGCGTGCCCGATGTCGTTGCGCGCATGGAGCACGGTTGGTGTGAATTCGTCGCGCATCGCTACGCGCGCGATGATGCCGAATTGCAGCAGTTCTATCGCGGCATCGGTCACTGGCTGGCCTTGATGAGACTGCTCGGCGGCAGCGACCTGCATGCCGAGAACCTGATTGCGGTGGGGCCGAATCCCGTGGTGATCGATTGCGAAACTCTGTTCACGCCGAAAATTCCGCCGCGCGATTCGGGCCTTGGGCAGGCGTTCGATCGGGCCGCGCATGTGCTTGCCGACACCGTTCTCGCCACCGGCCTGTTGCCGAGCCGTGGGGGCGCCGTCGGCTGGCAGGGAGTCGACAATTCCGGCGTCGGCCTGCTGCGGGGTCAGCAGCCGCGCATGCCACAGCCGCAGATCGTCGGCGCCGGCACGGACGAGGCGCGCATCGGCATGGTCGAGGTGGATGCGCCGTCGACGCAGAATCAACCGAGCGTCGATCCGGTACTCGCACGCTACTGGCCGCTCGTTCTGTCCGCGTTTGACGAGATGACCGGGCATCTGCGCAAACTCGATGCGACCGGCTCGTTGCGCACGCGGCTGCAAACCTTCGCCGACTGCCGCGTGCGCGTCGTGCCGCGCGCCACGAGCGTCTATGTCGAGCTGGGCCGCATGCTTTGGCATCCCACCTCGCTGCATGACGAGGCGGCGGCTCGCGGCCGCGCTGCCGGGCTGCTCGAAAAGATGGCGGCGAATCTTACGATCGCACCGGACGACCGCACGGTGATCGACGCGGAAGTGCAGGATCTGCTCGTAGGCGATATTCCTTATTACTCGACCCTGGTCACGTCGGGCCGGCTCGACGGGCCGCGCGGAACGCGCTGGCTCGATCGCTGCAACCTGCTCGAACAGGCGCTCGACGGCTGGCGCGGCGCGGATTTCGATCTCGATCGGCGCGTGATCCAGGCGACTCTTATCAGCGCCTACGTCAACGAGGGCGTGCTGCCTGTTCACCGTTCCTTGCTTCCGTCGCATCCGCGCGCGGACGATCTCGATGCGAGGCGTCGCCGCCAGGCCGCGTCGATCCTGCGGCAGATACTCGATGCGGCGATACACGCAGAAGACGGCAGTATTGCCTGGATCGCTCCGGTCGTGACGCCGACGAGCCGATCGATCCAGCCGATCGGCCAGGATCTGTACAACGGTCTTGCCGGCGTGGCGGTGACGATCGCGGCGTACCTGAGCGAAGTGAAAGCCGAGCGGGCCGATCCGGTGGACGGACTCGAACGCCATCTCGATTCGGTCGTGCGCACGCTCAATCTCGCCGAGGCGAGATTCCGCAGCGAAGCCGCGGAGAAAGTGAAACCGCGGCCGCGCCTGCCCGGCGCATACGTCGGACTCGGCTCACAAATTTGGGCGCATTTGTTTCTTGCGCATCACGGATTCGAGCCGGACGCGAATCTCGATCGCGCGCGCTCGCTGGCCGCGCTTATTCCACAGGCCGCCATCGCCGATACGACTCACGATATTTTGTCCGGCATTGCTGGCGCCATTCCGCCGTTGCTTGCGCTGCATCGTGTGACGGGCGACGAGGGCTATCTGCAAAACGCAAAAGATTTGGCACGCCTGCTCGATGAGCGCGCGAAGCGCAATCAAGACCGCGCCCACTGGAGTGACAGCCGCTGGCCCGACGGCGTCGGCGGCTTTTCTCATGGCGCGACCGGCATCGCCTGGTCGCTGACGAAATTGATGCGTGCGTCGATGGACGATCGCTATGGCGATTTGGTTCGCGCCGCATTTCTTTTCGAGGAATCGTTGTTCGATCCCGAGCGTGAAAACTGGCGCGATCTGCGTCACGGTGCGAACGAGAAAACAGCAGCGGCATGGTGCAACGGCTCCGTCGGCATCGGGCTCGCGCATCTGGATTTGGATCCTGCCCTGACCGATCCGTTTGCACGGCAACAAGTGCGGCGTGCGGTCGCAGCGACGTGGTTACACGGACGAGGGCTCGATCACTGCCTTTGTCACGGCGATTTCAGCGCGTGGGAACTGCTCAGCAAGGCCGCCGCGGCCGGCGAAGGACCGCGCGGAGTGACGGACGAAGAGATGACGGCGAGCCTGCTCACGAGCCTCGAAGACCACGGCGCGATCTGCGGCGTCTCGCGCGATATGTTCCTGCCCGGATTGATGACCGGCGCGGGCGGCATCGTCTATCAGTTGCTCAAGATGAATCCGGCGAGTGCATTGCCGTCGGTGCTGACGCTCGGCGATTTTTCTTGAGCTCGTTGCGAAGCTCGTAAGACAACGGTTGCGGTTTTCGTACAAACTTCAATGCCGAAGGGCGAGGTGATGCCTGATCTAGGCATTAAGCGTGATGCAGCCGAGCGTGCCATGGACGTTAAAGGGAAAATAAAACAAAAATCGACGAAGGTCTCTGTTACTCCGGGGCCGATAGAACGCCTTCTCCTGGTTTCAGAAGTCAAAGCGCATATCGATCGTTGGATGGCGATCTTTGGTAGAGACCGCGAAGGTATACACTTCAACGAGTTTATTTGGCACGTCTTCAGCTACAAACGTTTCCCCAGCGTTTCGCGTGGCGATGCCGCCGCTTTGTACGCACAACAGGTGGCACCGGAATTCGTCGTCATTTCCAACAATCGCCGAGAAGGTTTCGTTACGAGGAATCGTCCTGCTGCCTGTTCGTGGCAGGATTGGCTCATTTTCCCTCCCAATCTGGCGTGGACCATGGCCTTTACGCACGAAGACAAATGGCTCGGACCATTCTTTGCACAGAACTCGAAATTTGAATCATTGGACGCAGAGAATCGCAAGGCATTGTGCAGCGCGCCCGAAACTTGAGAATGCCCGCAATAAGGGCTGGCCGAAAAATTGAACCTTTGAACACGCGAATCGCCGCGGACTGGGTTGTGCCCATACGACGCAACGAATAGGCGGCGAAGCGCTTCGAGCGGATCAAACTTTTTGAGCGGCCGGAATTTGATCCGTCTCAGCGGGTGCCATTGGACCGTCAGTGCGGGCGATCGTCGAATGGAGCAATCGAGGCATCGATTGCGTTTGACTAGACCCAAAAAAAGCCCGGCGTATCTGCACGCCGGGCTGCGGCCGCAGCCCATCGGCCATAAGGCTTTACCGGCAGCGCGGGTTGGCTGCCGGTAAAGTGCGTGCCTCTTGGTATCTGTGAGTGGTTCAGGCGCCGTGGCGGCGCAGGTGCGCGGCGAGTGCGAGTGTGAGTGCGGCGATCATTGCGAGCACGGCCCAGGTCGACAAGGTCGGAGCGGGCACGGCTTGCGCAGCCGGCGCAGCGGTCACGGTCACGAGGACCGGCGTGCTGCTGCTGGCCGCATTCGTCGCGTCGCCCGAGTAGGTCGCGATCAGGCTGTGCGTGCCTACGCTCAATCCGTTGGCTGTGAAACTCGCAGCACCGTTTGTGCCGAGCGGAGCCGTGCCGATCACGGCACCATCGGCGCTGAAGGTCACCGTGCCGCTTATCGCCGCAGCGAGCGCTGCCGCTTGCGCGCGCGGCGTGGCCGTGCCGGACGTTACCGTGGCGGTGAGGCCGAGGCTGTTGCCAAACTGCAGCGGATTTGGCGTCGCAACGAGTTTGGTCGTGGTCGGCGTCACCACTATGACCGGCGTGAAGCTCGCCACCACCGTGCAGTTGGCGGTGACCGGCTGGGTCGTATAGGTGCTGCCGGTCAGGGTTCCGTTGCAGGTGCCGCCGACCGACGCGGTGTAGCCTGCGTTCGCGCTGACCGTGAACGTCGCGGTGGCGTTCGCCGCGACCGTCTGCACCGTTGCCGGCGAGATCGTTCCGTTCGCACCCGCGCTCGGCGTGACCGTATACGTGGTGCCCTGGGCCGCGTTGACGGTGAAGCCGTTCGGCAGTCTCGCGTTGAGTCCGCCCGCGCTTTGCGTGCCGCCGACGTCGCGCGCGCCCGCGGCGGCGCTCGGTGCGATCACCAATGTTGCGGTCGCCGTCTTGTCATCGACGACGACGAGATTCGTCACCGAAACGCCGGCGCCCAAGTCGAAGGTCGTGCCGGTCTTGAAGCCGAGGCCGCCGAGCGTAACGTTGACGCTGTTGCCCGCGGTGCCGCTGGCCGGAGTGATCGAGCGCAGATCGAACTGCGCGAACGCGGGAATTTCGCCGAACGAGATCGCCGTCTGCACGGTCACCGAGGCGCCGGCCGGCAGAGCGCGGTTCCACTGCAGCGCCGCGCCGTTGTCGATGCATTCGGTGGCGCTGACCGTGTTGCTCAGTTGGCCCTGGCCGATTTCGCTCCAGACCGCGCTGAAACCGCGCGCGACATAGGCGTCGGGCGGCGTCTGCGGGATCAGCAGGATCGTGTACTTCTGCGAATCGGTGTTCGGGCAGCCGTCGCCGCTCTGGCCGCCGGGACTGGTCGAGGCTGCCTCGATGTAGGGACGACCGCGGTCGCTCGCGGCGAGAAAGATGTCGGCGCCAAGGAAGATCTTCACGTTCTGGCTCGCCGCCGAATTGGTCAGCGTCAGCGCCTTGGTGAAGTAGTTGTTGCCGTTGACGTACTGCACTTTGAGCGTCGCCGCGATGCCGCTCGTGCCGAGCGTCGACGCCGCGCTGACGGTGAACGGGTCGGCCGCCGTGCCGGTGCCCGTCACCGCGCCGAGCGAGGTGGAGGTGAACGGCGTGTTGCCGCTGAACGAGGTCGCGCTGCCGGCGGGATGATTGCTGAAATCGGGAGAATAGAACTGGTCCGCCGTGCGTACGAAGAAACCCATGTCCGCCGTACCGGTCGCGTCGGTCGGGTAGATCTGGCCGACGCCCGGGATGGCGCTGTTGACGATCTGGAACGAATTGTCGGCGCCGACGTGAACAGTCAGCGGGGAGCCCTGGATTTTCGTCACTGCGGGTGCGGCCGCCAGGGCGGCGACGGGCAACAGGCTCGAGGCGAGCAGGAAAATCCGGGCGGCGAGGCCGCGCAAACGCGCGGCGGGGGGATTGCTGGAGAACATGATGGATACCTTTGTTGCGTGGACGCGTAGCGGCGGCGCTACCCTTGTGTGGCACACCGATGCTAGGGAGCGCGCCGCGCCGCGTCGGCACGGAACCCCCATGCCCAGGTAATGAATCGGTAACGGCGGCCCTGTTGCAGCGCTCGCCGCCAGTCAGTACGCCGCCTTCCAACCGGCTGCGGTCAGGATCGAACTTGGCAGGTTGGCGGAAGCCCACAAGCTGCTCGCGACGCTCGACGTCGAGGCGCTTTACGTCGGCGATGCCGACCTGCTCTGGGGCACGCATATCGATGCGCTGCGCGGACTGCTGTTGGGCAAGCGCGGCGACAGCGCCGCCGAGTCTGTGTTGCGTGCAGCCGTGAAAGGCTTTGAAGGCAACGCGCAAACCGAGGAGCCGCTGCATTGCAAAGTGCAGCAGGTGTTGTCGGCGACATGCGGGCAGAAAGCGGGCAGGCGGCGCTGAGTGCGGGTTTCGCCGGCGCTCGGTGCAAGCAAAATCGCAAAGCACAGGCAGAAAAAAAGACGACGGGGATTGCCCCGTCGTCTTGGCATAACGCGGCGGAACGCTCAGTTCTGCAGCGCGGCCGCGGTGGGAGTGTCGAGTTGGCCGGTCACCGGCAGGCCCTTGATCTTCTGGAACTTGCTGATCGCGGCCGAGGTGCCCGGTCCCGGCAGGCCATCGACCTTGCTCGTGTACAAGCCGAGTGCGGCGAGCTTGCGCTGGGCGTCGGCGAGCGACATGCCCGGATCGGCCTTGGTCGCGCCGTCGACGCCCAGCTGGCCGCCGGTGCCGAGGCCGCCTTCGACGCGCTGCGGCGCGTATTCGCGCACCGACTTGACCATCTGGTTGTACGAATCGAGGAACGCGGCGGCGATGACCTTGCCCTGCGGCGTGCTGTTGTATGCGCCGGCGCCGCCGGCCACGGTGCTGCCGATGCCGAGTGCGCCGAAGCCGAAGTCGGTGTTCTTGGCGCTGCCCTGGGACGCGGCGACCTGGACGCCGGAGCGCGTATCGGTCAACATCAGCGTCGTCGAGGCTTCGCTGCTTTTCATCGAGCCGGCCAGCGCGCCGAGCAGGCCGCCCGCGCGGCCGCCGATCGCGGCGCCGAGCGAGGCACCGCCTTCGCCGGTCTGCTGCGAAAACTGGATCGTCGGCGTCACCACGTAGTCGGCGGCGACGATCTGGCCCTTGCCGAGGTTGCTGCGCGAACGCAATTCGCCGCTCGCAGCCAGGTCGCGCTCCTGCATCATCTGGTTGAGGCCGCGGCCGCGATCGACGACGACGAAGCAGTTGCTCTGCTGGATCATCAGGCGGATCAGCGGTGTGGTCGCCGGCAGGTGATACTGCGTGGTCAGGATGATGTACCACTGATCCTGGGTATTTTCCTCGACCGCGAGGGTGCCGAGCGGCTTGGCGCAGTGCTCGAGCTGGGGCGCCGCGTTCTTGCTGGAGGCGCCGCCGGCGGAACCCGAGACCGGGTTGCTGCCGCCGCCGACCGTCATCTGGCTGGCGCAGCCGGCGAGGAGCAGAGTGCTGCCCGCGGCGAGGGCGAGGAGGGCCGTAGAAACGCGAGGTGTTTTTGTAATAAGCATCGTGGTTTTCCGCTGAGTAATGTGGGCTGGCCCGCGGGCCATGCGACTCGCAAGCGGCGCGATGCTAGGCAGGCGCCCGGATCGTGTCGGCACGCAGCGGCAATTCTTGGGTAACGAATTGGTAACGGCGCGCGGCGCAAGGGCGATGCGGCTGGCGGGGATGGCGGCAGTCGGTGAGAATTGGTGAGCGGACGGGGGGAGGTCCTCCGCGGCGGTCGTTTTCGGCTGCTGCGGATTCGATGGAGCAGTGGAAGGACGACGGATGAAGAATGACGAGCAAATCGGTACGCAAACCTCGTACCGTTATCGTTTCGGTACGGCGGAATTCGACGAGGCGCGGTTCGAGCTGCGCGTCGCCGGCCTGCCGGTCGAGGTCGAGCGCCGCGCGCTCGAAGTGCTGGCCTACCTGCTGCGCCATGCCGGCGAGGTGGTGACCAAGGAAGAACTGTTCCGCGAGGTCTGGGCCGGGCGCATCACCGTCGACAAGGTATTGCCGAACGCGATCGCCAAGCTGCGCCGCGCGCTCGGCGAGGCCAATGCGGACCTGCTGCTGACCCAGCCGCGCATCGGTTATCGGCTCGACGGCACGGTCGAGCGCATCGCGGTCGGCCGCACCCTGTCGAGCAAGCTCGAACTCGCACCGGGGCAGACGGTGCCGGGGCGGCCCAATTTCCAGCTCAAACGCCTGCTCGGCAGCAGCCGCGGCAACGAGGTCTGGCTGGCCGAGCATGCGAAGACGCGCGCGCTGCGCGTGTACAAATTCTGTACCGACGGCGAGCGCCTGCGCGCACTGAAACGCGAGGCGACCCTGGCGCGCGTGCTGCAGGAAGGCGTCGAAGACCATCGCCACTTCGTCGAACTGATCGACTGGAACTTCGAGACGCAGCCGTTCTTCCTCGAATGCGAGTACGGCGGCGACAACCTGCTTGAATGGGCCAAGACCTCGCTCGCTGCGCGTGGACGCACGGAACGGCTCGGTCTGTTCCTGCAGATCGCCGACGCGGTCGCCACGGCCCACGGCATCGGCGTGCTGCACAAGGATCTGAAACCGGCCAACGTGCTGATCGCCGAGGAAGAAGCCGGTCCGCGCGTATGCCTGACCGACTTCGGCAGCGGCCGCCTGCTCGACCCCGACCGGCTCGAAGAACTCGGCATCACCGGCCTTGGCCTCACGGTGACGCAAAGCCTGTCGGCCGATAGCTCGACCGGCACACCGTTATATCTGGCGCCCGAAGTGATCGCCGGACATACGCCGACCGTGCAGAGCGATGTGTATGCGCTCGGCGTGCTGCTCTATCAATTGCTTGCTGGTGATTTGAGCAAGCCGATGGCCTCGGGCTGGGAAGCCGACATCGGCGACGACCTGCTCAGTGATGACATCCGCTCGGCGACGCACGGCAACCCGGCTCAGCGCGTGGCCGGCGCCGCCGAACTCGCGGGCCGTCTGCGCAATCTCGATCTGCGCCGCGAGCAGACCGCGCGTCTGCGCGAGGTGCAGGCACAGGCGCGCCTCGCTCAGGAAACGCTCGCACGCAGTCGAGCGCAGCGTCCGTACCTCATCGCACTCGTCGGCGCCCTGGTGCTCGGCGTGCTGGTCTCGCTCGGGCTGTACCGCACCGCGTCGAATGCGCGCAACACCGCGCAGCGCGAACTCGATCGGGCGAATGCGATCAACCGCTTCCTCAACGAAGAATTGATCAGCAACTCCAATCCTTTCGTCGCGGCGAAAGGGCAGAGCGCGACGCTCAAGGACACCTTGCTCGGCGCGCGCGAGCGCATCGCCAAGCGTTTCGCCTCGCAGCCTCTGACCGAGGCATCGATCCGCGCGAATCTGGTCTCGCCGCTCAACATGCTCGAACTGTTTGCCGAGGCCGAATCCGAAGCGCGCAAGGCGCTCGCGTTGTACGAGCGTGAAGAAGGCGCATCGAGTCTCGACGCGCTGAGGGCACGTTCGATGCTCGCGCGCATCCTCACGCGCACCGCCAAGTTCGACGAGGCGCTCAAAGAAATCGAAACCCTCGACAGTTTGACCAAGGATTCGCCCGGCGCGTGGACGAAGTACCTGACTTCATCGGCGAAAGGCACTTACTACGCGAACCGCGGCGACTATGCGAAAGCCGTGCCCGAATTCAAAGTCGCCATCGCCGCGATCAGGGAAGTCGACCCCGGCAACATTTCCGTGCGCGATTCGATGCGCATGGATCTGATCAGCATGCTGATCCAGACGGGCAATGCCAAAGAGGCGCTGCAGGAAGGCAAGGGCGTGATCGACGAGATCGTCGCGCGCGGCGGCGACAACGAACTGGTGCTCGCCTTCGCCAAGGCCAGCGTGGCGAAGGCCTACGCGGCCGAAGGCGACGACGGCCAAGCCGAAGCGCAGTTGCTTGATGCGCAGCAGACTATCGTCAGACTGCTCGGCCCAGAGCACACGCGCAACCTCGTCCTGATGAGCGACCTCTACGAGATCGAACTGCGACGCAAGAATCGCGCGAAGGCGCTGGAGTATGCGCAACTCGTGTACACGGGATTCCGCACCAAGCTCGGTGAAGATCACAACATCACCAATGTGACCCTGATCAATCTGGGCCAGGCGCTGTACGAGAACGGCAACTCCGTCGACGCCGCGGCGCGTCTGCGCACGGCTTACGAGAAGCTCTCGGCGAAGCTGACCAAGCAGAATCCGCAAAGCCAATACGCCGGGTTCTGGCTCGCCGCGGCGCTGGCCGATCTCGGCAAGGCGGACGAGGCCGCGAGTCTGGTCGACTCTCTCGACCAGAAATCGCTGGAGCTGGCCGGTTCGCCGGACAACGCCTGGAAATTCCGCATCGAAGCGCTGCGCGGGCTGATCGAGATGAAGCGCGGCAATCGCGCCGCTGCGCAGACTTTGCTCAAATCCGCGATCGACGGCATGAAACAGAATTCGGTTGCAGACGAGACGATTTATACGAAGGCCAATCAGTCGCTGGCCGTATTCGCGGAAAAGCCGGCATGATCGATCACGGCCCGGTTGCGTGATTCGCGACCGAGCCGACGGGCCGAGACTTGGGTTTGCCGAGCGCAGAATTTGCCGAGCCGCGCAAACTGCATGTGAGTATGCGTAGCAGTAAAGAGACGTCCGCCCGCTGTCCCGATGAACCGAAGTCCGTGCGAGGCTTCGGTTCCGCCGCTTCGCCGCGCTTGCTATGAAAATGCCATAGAACATCTCGTCGAAGGCCCATCCGCTTCATTCCAGAAAGCAAATTGTTGCGATACTGCACGTCGCTTCGTTGCGCCGAAGCCCCGACAAACCACGATACCTAACTGATGAGCCGCACCACACTAGCCACGATCCGCCTCGGCGCGCTGCGCCGCAACCTTGCCCGTATCCGCGAGCGCGCCGGCGGCGCCAAGGTGATGGCGGTGATCAAGGCCGACGGCTACGGGCACGGCCTCGAACGTGTCGCGCGTGCCTGTGCGGATGCCGACGCGCTCGGCGTCGCCTCGCTCGGCGACGGACTGCGCCTGCGTTCGGCCGGCAACGGCCAGCGCATCGTCGTGCTGTCCGGACCCGACGAGCCCGGCGACCTCGCCGAATTCCGCCGCCTTGGCCTCGACGCGGTAATCCATCACGACACGCAACTCGACTGGCTCGCGGCGGACGGCGAGACGAAACCGCTGCGCGTCTGGCTCAAGATCGACACCGGCATGCACCGGCTCGGCTTCGACCCCGAGCGCATTGCGCAAATTCATGCGCGTCTGCGCGCATTGCCCGGGGTCGATCGCGACATTGTGCTGATGACGCATTTCGCCGCGTCCGACGAATTCGACAATTCTCTGACTCGCGAGCAGATCGCGCGCTTCGATGCAGCGACGGCACATCTCGACGGCGCGCGTGCGCTGGCCAATTCCGCCGGGCTGCTCGGCTGGCCTGCGGCGCGCAACGATTGGGTTCGCGTCGGCGGCTTGCTCTACGGTCTCTCGGTCGTCGATGGAAAAACCGGCGCGGACCTCGGCTTCGAGCCCGTGATGACCTTGTCCACGCGACTGATCTCGGTCAGGCATATCGCGAAAGGCGAGCGAATCGGCTACGCGGCGACCTGGGAGTGCCCTGAAGACATGCCGGTCGGCGTCGCCGCGATCGGCTATGGCGACGGCTATCCGCGCAGCGCGAAACCCGGCACGCCCGTGCTCGTCAACGGCAAGCGCGCCGCACTCGTCGGGCGCGTGTCGATGGATCTGATCACGATCGACCTGCGCAACGTGCCCGACGCGCAAGTCGGCGATCGCGTGACGCTATGGGGCGAAGAGTTGCCGATCGAAACGATCGCCGCGCACGCCGGCACGATTTCCTACGACCTCACCTGCGGGATGACGCGGCGCGTGCTATTCGTCGAGGACGATTCGTAGGCCGTGCGGCAACTGGTGGCTGCTGGACTGCTTGGCTACACTTCGTGGCTGCGCTGCGGACGGAATAGGACCGAGTAGGCGCATGGATGTCCAAAGTGAAAGGGGATTCGGGGTGGAAAAGCTTGGGGCGAATCATCGCGCGCTTTTGCGTGCGCAGTCTTGGTCGCGTCGTTTCGGGATCGTGCTGTGTGCTTTGTTCGCATTGCTGGTGTGGTTGCCAGCGGCCGCGGCGATTCCGTCGAGCGAGCGCGCGGTGCTGGTTGATCTCTACAACCAGACCAATGGCGCTGGTTGGACGAAGAATACGGGTTGGAATGGGCCAGTAGGCACGGAATGCAGTTGGTATGGCGTGACGTGCGACGATGCGCAGACGCATGTGATCGCAGTCGGTCTTGATGACGGCGATCTAGGCAACCATCTGGTTGGTACGCTGCCTTCAATTGCGGCGTTGACTAAATTGCAGTCGTTCCATGTCAACGGACCACGCTCGAGTTGCGGTACGGGGCGGGATCGCGATTCGGAATATCAGGGGCACTTAACCGGAACGCTGCCAGATTTGTCCGGGCTACAGGATCTTGAGTATTTTGCCGCGCAAAATAATCATTTCACGGGAACGATTCCGGTGTTGGCCGGATTGACCAAGCTCACGAGGTTTTACGTCGGTATCAATGACCTGACTGGCGAGATTCCGAGGTTTGAAGGGCTGAGCAAACTTACTTTTTTCTATGCTTGCCGCAATCAGCTGACCGGCACCATCCCGGACTTCGGCAGCACGCCGAAGATGCAGGAATTTCGCATAAGCTTCAATCAGTTGACCGGTACCATCCCGGACTGGAGTCAACTGAGCAATCTGGATAGTGCCGACCTCGACCACAACCAGTTGAGCGGCGCTATCCCGCCCCTTCCTGCGAAAGCGCTTCTGTACGACATTGACGTCTCCCACAACCGATTGACGGGCATCTTGCCGGCCTTCCCGATTTACGGGCCGTACGCCACATTTAATGTGAGTTTCAATCTGTTGTCCGGTGATTTGCCTGCTGCACCGCAGGGGACCAACGGCCGTCGGGGCTACGCTTTGTGTCCGAATCTGTTTAATCGGAAAGAATCGAAAGAATGGGATGACTTGGTCGGTGAATCTCCCTGGTACGCCGATTGTTTCGACGCCAAGGTCAATCTCAACCAATTTGGCTTGACCGGCACTTGGTACAACCCGACGACGAGTGGGCAGGGTTTCATGTTTCAGAGTTTTCCCGATCTGCACGCAGTCGGACAAGGGTTGTTCTTCGGCGGCTGGTTCACCTTCGAGCGCGACTGGTCGCCTTCGACCTATCACGGCGACCCTTCTCCGGCACAGCACTGGTATAGCCTGCAAGGCAATGTGGATAACCTGTTCCCTTACGCGCAGCTCGATATCTATACCGGTACGAGCGGCAATTTCGCTGCCCCGCCGCGCATAACGCCGGTCAAGGTCGGCACGGCGCTCCTTGCGCTGTCGGATTGTGGCCACGCGACTTTGAAATACGACTTTGATGCGTCGATACCGAAATCGATGGGCTCGATCCCGCTGACTCGCCTCAGTGGAAATAGCCGCTGCACACCCGTAGGGGACAACGGCGCCGCCGCGACGAACTTCTTGCTATCCGGTTCATGGTACGACGCGGAGACGAGCGGGCAAGGCATTGTCCTCGACATCAATCCGGATACAAACCTGCTGTTTGCGGCCTGGTATACCTACACAAAAAACGGGGCGCAAACCGGCGGCACCGCGAGCCAACGCTGGTTCACGCTGCAGACCAACCAGTTCGCGCCCGGCGCGAGCGCGGTGAGCAACGTCGAGATCCTTACGGCGACCGACGGCCTGTTCGACGATCCCAAACCGGTTACGAGCCAGCGCCACCTCGGCACGGCCGATATTGCGTTCCAGGATTGCGCGACGATGACCCTGAGCTATCGCTTCGATGCGGGCGAGAACGCGGGCGAAATCGGCACCATGCGCCTGACGCGCCTCGGTCCTGTGCCTGCGGGATGCAAGCTGCCTTAGCTCGCGCGGGCGACGGATCACAGGCCGATTCGTGTGATCCGTTTGGCGAAAAAACTGCGACGCAGGTCCGTATAGCAGGCGGCTGAAATATGCGATGGTGCGCCTGCTTCGGCCGCGAGGCGGGGCGCCGGCGCAGCGCGGTGCGCGCCGGAGACGGGGATCGGCGTGCATCGGCGATGAGCGAAGTCACTCAACTTTTGCAGCGCAGCAGCGCGGGCGACGAGGCCGCGCGCGAGCCGTTGTATCGACTGCTGTATCCCGAGCTGATGCGGCTTGCGCGCAGTCATCTTTCGCGCGCCGGTACGCTCACCCTCGATGCGCCGAGCCTGCTGCACGACGCCTATCTGCGCCTGACCGCCAACCGCCTCCTGCCCGACACCAACCGGCACGTATTCTTCGCCTATGCCTCGCGCGTGATGCGCAGCGTGATCGTTGATTACGTGCGCGAGCGCGGCGCGCAGAAGCGCGGCGGCGGCATGCGGAGCGTGACCCTGACTGGCGGCCTCGCCGAGACGATCTTCACCGAACATTCCGTATCCGACATCGAGCGTGCGCTGAGCGCGCTCGAAAACCTCGACCTGCGCGCCTATCGCGTCGTCGAGATGCGTTATTTCGCCGGGCTGACCGAAGAGGACATCGCCGCGGTGCTCGACGTGTCCGTGCCGACGGTCAAGCGCGACTGGCGCAAGGCGCGCGCGTTCCTCTACGGACAATTGTGCTGAGCGCAGTGCGCGAACGGCGACGGTGACATGCGCGCCGCGTGATACGCGCGGCGGTGAATTTGCGTCTGAAGTCCGCAAGCGGTTTTGACGGGGAAACGACGTGGCCGACGATAGGCGTGGCGATGAAGACGATGCGCGGAATTCGTGGCACGAGGCCATGCGCGTTTTCGAGGAATGGGTCGATGCGGACGGCGCGCGGCAGGCGCAACTGCTCGCGCGTCTCGTCGCGCGCGATGCCGCGGCGCATGCGCATCTGCTCGAACTGATCGCTGCCGACCGCGCCGCCGAAGGCCGGCACTTTCTCGAAGCCGACGCGATCGGCGACGCACAGCCGCTCGAAGAGGCGCCGGCGCCGCAGGATCTTGCCGGCGAGCGCGTCGGTGCCTGGCGGCTCGATCACCTGCTCGGTAGCGGCGGCAGCGGCCAGGTCTGGCTCGGCATGCGCTGTGACGGGCGGCATGCGGGGCGCGCGGCGATCAAACTGCTGCGCGGCGGCGCAAGCGACCGTCAGGCGCAGCAGCGCTTCGCCCGCGAAGGGCGCCTACTCGCGCGCCTGCAGCATGCGCACATCGCGCGCCTGCTCGACGTCGGCGAGAGCGCGCAGGGTCAGCGCTACCTCGTGCTCGAATATGTCGACGGCGAGCGCATCGATCACTGGTGCGATCGCCAGCAGGCGAGCGTCGAGGCGCGTCTGCACTTGTTCCTGCAGATTTGCGCAGCGGTCGCGTATGCGCACGCGAATCTGATCGTGCATCGCGATCTCAAACCGTCGAACATCCTCGTCGACACGAGCGGCGCGGCGAAGCTGCTCGATTTCGGCATCGCCAAACTGATCGAAGACGACGGCGGCGAAGACGATACGGCCGAACTGACGCGCGTCGGTGGCGCCGTGTTCACGCCCGAGTACGCGGCGCCCGAACAGTTCGCCGGTGCGCCCGCGACGGTGGCGACTGACGTCTATTCGCTCGGCGTCGTGTTCTATCTTCTGCTCAGCGGCCGGCGCCCGCACGGCGGTTGCAATACCGCGCCGGCGCTATGGGCGCGCACGCTATCTGAGCATGAGCCGCGACGCCTTTCTTCCGCCGCGGCGGACAAGGGCGAGGACACCGAACGTCATGCGCAGGCGCGCGGCATGACGCCCGAGCAACTGCGACGCAGCCTGCGCGGCGATCTCGAGACGATCGCCACGTGCGCGCTGAAGAAGGCGCCGGCCGAGCGCTATGCGACGGTGCAGGCGTTCGCCGACGACGTGCGGCGTTATCTGCAGCATCAGCCGATCCGCGCGCATGCGGACAGCACCTGGTATCGCGCACGCAAGTTCGTGCGCCGGCATCGCATCGGCGTCGCTGCAAGTGTGCTCGCTGCGCTCGGCGTCGCCGCGGGCGTGGTCGGCGTGTTGCGCGCCGAGCGCGTCGCGGTGCGCGAGGCCGCGCGTGCACAGGCGGTCCAACAGTTTCTGATCGGCCTGTTTCAAGAGGCCGATCCGGCTCGCGCGCAAGGTGAGAAGCGTAGCGTTGGCGATCTGCTCGATCGCGGCGAGAAGAATTTGCGCGCGACGCTCGACGGCGAACCGCAGACCAAGCTCGCCCTGCTCGGCGCGCTCGGCAGCATCCGCATGCAGCTCGGCGACGGGCGCAAGGCGGTCGCGCTCGCGCAGGATGCGCACGAACTCGCCGCGCGTGAATTCGGCGCCGACAGCCTCGACGCCGGCGATGCGCTCGCCGGCCTCGCCGATGCGCAATTGAACGCAAGCGATTTCGTTGCGGCGGAGAAAAGCCAAGTACAGGCGCGCGATGTGCTGCGCGGCTATGCCGATGTGCGCGCAAAAGAACTCGCGATGATCGACGCGCATCTGGCCTTCGTCTACATGCAGACCGATCGCGACGCCGCCGCACTCGAGCAATATCAGGCGGCGCTGCCGCAGATCGAGAAACTCTACGGCGCGCAGAGTTGGGAACTGGCGAACCAGAAATCGCTGCTCGCGAGTTTGTATTCGCGGATGAACCGGCCGGCCGACGCGGCCGCGTTGTACGCCTCGCTCGAACCGCAGCTCGATGCGGTGCCGCCCGAACACGCGCTCGATGCGGCCGAGATCCGCGGCAACGAAGGTTATGTGCTGATGCGGCTCGGGCGCACCGCGGAATGCGAGGCGGTGCTGCGCAAAGTCGTCGCCGAGTACGACCGCTTGGCCGGGCCCGACAACAACTACGCGGTCGCCGCGCTGCGCACGCTCGGCTACGCTCAGGCCGAAGCGGGCGACTACGCGAAGGCGGCGGCGACGTTCGGCGAACTCGTTGCGCGCACGCGGCGTGCATTCGGCGCCGACACCGGCGAATACGCGCTCAACGAGTCGTTCCATATCGGGCCGATGCTGATGACGGGGCAGGCCGGCGAGGCCGAGGCCATCATGCGTACCGCGCTCGGCACCGCTCACAGCGCATCGGGGCTGACGACGTCGGAACAGCGCGGCATCGAACGCCGCTACACCCTGACTCTGATCTGGAACGGCAAGGCCGGGCAGGCGTTCGATATGCTCAAGCGCATCCTCGCCTATGAACGCGAAAACCAGGAGCCGGCGTTCAAGCTCGCCTCGACCTTGCTCTATCTGGCCGGCGTGCAGAATGCGCTCGAACGCTATGCCGACGCGCGCGCGAGCGCGCACGAAGCGGTCGAAATCTACGTGCGTCTCGGCCGGCGCAGCGATGCCGGCCTGGTCCAGTTGACCGAGGCGTTGGCGATTTCCGCGCAGGGTTTCAGCGCCGAAGCGCTCGGCATGGTCGATGCGGCGGAAACGAATCTGTTCACGCGCTTTGCCGCCGACAGCCCCAAACTGCTGCTCGCCGCGGTGATCCGTGCGCAGATTCTGCGCGAAGCGGGGCGCGAGACGGAAGCCGCGGCGATGGACGAGTCCGCGCGCACGGCGCTGAAGCAGCGCGTCGGTGTCGAACTGCCCGCGCGCCTGGTCATGTTGTTCTGACCGAAGTACAGGACCGACGTTTTGGAAGGAGAGGTGCGACAGGTCCGATTGTCGTGCGCACCGCGCGGCCATCGCGTCAGATGAGACGCGCCGAACTACAATGCGCGCATGGCGAAGAACAAGACGGCTTACGTTTGCAATCAGTGCGGTGCCGAATACGGCAAATGGCAGGGGCAGTGCGAGTCCTGCGGGGCGTGGAACACGCTCAGTGAATTCGCGCTCGAGCCCGCGGCGAAAAGCGCGACGGTGCGCCGCACCGGCTATGCGGGCGCGGCCGAAGCGAAGGTCGTCGCGCTGACCGAAGTCGCTGCCGAGGCCGAGACGCGCGTGCGCGTCGGCATCGGCGAGCTCGATCGCGTGCTCGGCGGCGGCCTCGTCGAAGGCTCGGTGGTGCTGGTCGGCGGCGATCCTGGCATCGGCAAATCGACCTTGCTGTTGCAGGCGCTCGGCGCGCTCGGTGTCGTGCTGCGTGCGCTCTATGTGTCGGGTGAAGAGTCGCTCGCGCAGATCGCCGCGCGTGCGCAGCGCCTCGGCCTGCCGCTGGAGCCGCTGCGCTGCCTTGCCGAAACCTGCGTCGAGCGCATCATCGAGAATGCGCAGAAAGACGCGCCGCGCGTGCTCGTGATCGACTCGATCCAGACCATCTGGACCGAGACGTTGACCGCCGCGCCGGGCTCGGTCAGCCAGGTGCGCGAATCGGCCGCCCGGCTGGTGCGCTACGCGAAGGAGACCGGCACGAGCATCTTCCTCGTCGGCCATGTCACCAAGGAGGGCGGCATCGCCGGCCCGCGCGTGCTCGAACACATGGTCGACGCGGTGCTCTACTTCGAAGGCGAATCCGGTTCGCGCTTCCGCGTGCTGCGCGCGTTCAAGAACCGCTTCGGCGCGGTCAACGAACTCGGCGTGTTCGCGATGGGCGACAAGGGCCTGCGCGAAGTGCCGAATCCCTCGGCGATTTTCCTGTCCGCGCATAGCGCGCCGACGCCGGGCAGTGCGGTCATGGTCACGCGCGAAGGCACGCGGCCGCTGCTCGTTGAGGTGCAGGCGCTGGTCGATCAGTCCTCGCTCGGTAATCCGCGCCGCGTCGCGCTCGGCCTCGAACAGAACCGGCTGGCGATGCTGCTCGCGGTGCTGCACCGGCACGGCGGCGTCGCGGTCTACGATCAGGACGTCTTCGTCAACGTGGTCGGCGGCATCCGAGTGCAGGAAACCGCGGCCGATCTGCCCGTGCTGCTGGCCGTGCTGTCGAGCTTCCGCGACCGGCCGTTGCCGGAAAAGCTCGTCGCGTTCGGCGAAGTCGGATTGTCCGGCGAGATCCGTCCCGTGCCGAACGGCGAGGAGCGTCTGCGCGAAGCGGCGACGCACGGTTTCCTCAAGGCGATCGTGCCGAAGGCCAATGCGCCGAAAAAGTTGAAGATCGGCGAGATGGAAATCGTCGCCGTCGAGCGCCTCGCCGAAGCGCTCGACGCAGCCGCGGACTGAGCGCCACTGGGCTCAGCGGCGCGATTCGAGGAAGGTCTTGAGCACGATCGCGTGATTGTGCGTTTCGTCGTGCGCGGCGTAGACGAGGGTGACCGGGCCTTGCGCAACTTGGCGCTCGGCTTGCGCGACGGCATCCGGGTTCGTCTTCAGCTCGGCGACGTAGCGGCGCATGAACTCGGCGAAGCGCGCCGGTTCGTGGCCGAACCAGACGCGCAATTCGGGGCTCGGCGCAATGTCCTTGAGCCACAGATCGAGTCGCGCGGCGTCTTTTTTCAGCCCGCGTGGCCAGAGCCGGTCGACGAGTATGCGGCAGCCATCGTCTTCGCTCGGCGCTGCGTAGGCGCGCTTGATCGCGATCGTGTGCTTGGGGGCGGCCACGGCGAAAGCCTCAGGGCACGCGTTTCAGCACCACTTCGAGCACGAAGCGGCTGCCGAAGAACGCGAGCAGCAGCAGCGCCATGCCGAACAAAGTCAGATTGACCGCGCGGCGCCCGCGCCAGCCGTAGCGCCAGCGGCCGAACAACAGCGCGCCGAACACGATCCACGCGGCGATCGACAGAATGGTTTTGTGCGCGAGGTGCTGATCGAACAGGTTGGTGACGAACAGGATGCCGGTGATCAGGGTCAGTGTCAGCAGGACGAAGCCGGCGCCGATCAGGCGGAACATCAGTGCTTCGGTCAGGGTCAGCGGCGGCAAGGTGCGCACGAGTCCGTCGAAGCGGCGCGCATGCAGGGCGCGTTCCTGCAGGGCGAGCAGGATCGCGAGCACGGCGGCGATGCTGAGCACGCTGTAGCCGAGCAGGGCGAAGATCGCGTGCAGCTTGATCTGCCATTCCAGCGCGATCGGCTGGGTCGACGGCGCGAAGAACACATCGACGCCGAGCAGCAGGGAGGCGAGCGGAAACACGATCACGCCGAGCGTCGCCACCGGCCGGTTCAGGTTGACGAGCAGGCACAGCGCCGCGATACAGGCACCGACTAGGGACAGGGCGGCGAAGAAGTGCAGATCCACGCCGCCGCGATGGGCGCCGAACAGCTCGGCGAAGTGCAGGATCACGGCGAGCGCACCGAGACCGAGGCCGAGCGCGCGCGGCTGCGCCTGCCGATGCAGCAGGGGCAGGGCGAGGATCGCTGCAGAGCAGAGATACAGGGTCGTGGCGACCAGGGTGAGCACGGTGGCGGGCATGCGGCAAGTGTAGCGGTTTAGTTCGCGGGACTCCCAGCCGCCGCGGCCGCTTCAGCGGCCCGCATCGGGGCGGAAAGGCGGCGATGGGGCGGCCGGAGGCGTTCCCGGCCCCGCTGTGCCGGTATAATTGCCGCTTTGCTCTCCTGCGGTTCTTCTCATGTTCGAGTCTTTAAGCCAACGCCTTTCCTCCACCATCGAGCGCCTGCGCGGCCGCGCGCGCCTGACCGAGGCGAATATCCGCGAAGCCCTGCGCGAGGTGCGCATCGCCCTGCTCGAAGCGGACGTGGCGCTGCCTGTGGTGCAGGCGCTGATCCAGCGTATCCAGGTGCGTGCGGTCGGCCAGGACGTGATGAAGAGCCTCACCCCGGGCCAGACCCTGGTCAAGGTCGTGCGCGACGAGCTGACCGCGGTGATGGGCACGGTCAATACCGACCTCAATCTTGCCGCGGCGCCGCCGGCGATCGTGCTGATGGCCGGCCTGCAGGGCGCGGGCAAGACGACCACAGTGGCCAAGCTCGCCAAGTTTCTCAAGGAGCGCAAAAAGAAGAAGGTCATGGTGGTCAGCGCTGACGTCTACCGTCCGGCGGCGATCGAGCAGTTGCGCACGCTGGCCGAGCAGGTCGATGTGCTGTTCCATCCGAGCACGGGCGATCAGGACCCGGTCGCGATCGCCAAGGGCGCGGTCGACGCGGCGAAGAAGAATTTCGCCGACGTGCTGCTGGTCGATACCGCGGGCCGCCTCGCGATCGACCAGGACATGATGAACGAGATCAAGGCGCTGCATGCAGCGCTCAATCCGGTCGAGACCCTGTTCGTCGTCGATGCGATGACCGGCCAGGATGCGGCGAACACGGCGAAGGCCTTTGCTGAAGCGCTGCCGCTGACCGGCGTCGTGCTGACCAAGACCGACGGCGATGCGCGCGGCGGCGCGGCGCTGTCGGTGCGCTACATCACCGGCCGCCCGATCAAGTTCATCGGCGTCAGCGAGAAGCCGGACGGGCTCGATGCGTTCTATCCGGACCGCATCGCCCAGCGCATCCTCGGTATGGGCGACGTGCTCTCGCTGGTCGAGCAGGTCGAGCAGAACGTCGACAAGGAGAAAGCGCAGAAGCTCGCCGAAAAGGTGATGAAGGGCAAGCGCTTCGACATGAACGACATGCGCGACCAGTTGCAGCAGATGGTTTCCATGGGCGGCCTCGCCTCGTTGATGGACAAGCTGCCCGGCGTCGGCAACCTGCCCGACAGCGTCAAGTCGAAGGTCAACGACAAAGAAATCCATCGCATGATCGCCATCGTCAATTCGATGACGAAGAAGGAACGCCGCCATCCCGACCTGCTCAACGGCTCGCGCCGCGCACGCATTGCCAAGGGTTCGGGCACTCAGCCCGCCGACGTCAACCGTCTGCTCAAGCAGTACATGCAGATGGAAAAGATGATGTCGAAGATGGGCTCGGGCGGCATGAAGGGCCTGATGCGCCAGATGGGCGCGGCGATGCGCGGCATGGGCGGCGGCGGAATGCCGCCCGGCGGCCTGATGCGCTGAGGCGCGCCGCCTGCGCGTTCACTTCATTCGTCGGCGACGACGGTGCCCTGGTGGAAGACGATCTTCCAGCCGCCGCGGCCGTCGCTGCGCCAGATCGACGCGCGCCGCGTGACCCGGCCTGCATGCGTCAGCGTGTAGGTCAGGAGGAAATTGCCGGCGGCGATTTCGGCGCAGTGGAAATCGCGCGTCTCCCAATGATCCTGCGGCGGATCGAGTCCGCGCTGCTCGAGCACGTCGAGGATGTATCCGCGCGAATAGCGCCGGCCTGAAGCGCCGATCTCCCAGAACGCATCGTCCATCATCGCCTCGAAATCGGCACGCGTGGTACCGAATTCGGGGTGATGAAAGACCGGCTCGCGACGCTGAAGCTGATCCAGCACGGATAGGTGTTCGCCCGCCGTGATGAGCGCGGGCTCGAAGGCGGAGTGATCAGGCGAGTCGGTCATTGGCGCAGGCTCGGATGGCGTGGTCTACCGCCATGCGCAGCATGGCCGGAGCGATATAGCGGCGGTGCGTGCGGTCGATCGCGGCCATGTAGAAGCGCCCGAACAGATTCTTGCATGCGACGCGCGTGCCGAGACTGAAGACGATGCGGCCGTCGCCGAGCATTTGTACGCCGACGCAGGAGCGGAAGCGCAGATGCTTGTCGTCCGCGCCGAGCAGAACTTGCGCCCGCGTATCGCCGGCGTCGATCGACTGCGCGAGCACCGGAAAACGCCCGGCGAACGTGTCGCCATCGTCGCGGCCGAGCAGGGACGAGACCGGGCAGCCGAGCGGTGAGGTGCGCAGGCCGAGCGGTTTGACGAGAAAGTTGCGCAGCTTCATCAGCCGCGAAACGCCGGCCGGTGGGTTGTCGACGAAGCCATCGAGCAACAGCGCGAGGCATGCGGAAGCCGAGCCTGCATGCATTTCGCCGCAGCCGAGCGTGAGGCGGAACGTGTCCTGATGATGGTGCTGGCCGGCGAGGGCGGACGACAGGAGCGAGTCCTCCGCCGGCGCGCCGAGTTCCTCGACACGACGCGCAACCGTGCTGTCGGCAAGAAAGCCGGGCGACTTGCGCAAAGCGCCCGCCGCAGTGCGGATGCGCCCGAGGCTGCTGCGTGCATGTTTGCAGAAGCGCGCGAGTGCCGAACCGGCGGGTGCGTCGAAGGACAGCGCGATCGTCGCGATGCCCGCGGGCCGGGCATCGACGTCGTCGAGCAGCTTCGCGGCTCTTTCCGGCAGTAGCTCGGTCAACGCGGGAATCGTCGCGTCGCCGGCCAGAATGCGCTCGCGCACCGGTTCGGTCAGGGCGCCGCCGAGTTCGTTGGTGTGGCAGGACAGCGCGAACAGGGTGGGATGCTTCGAATCCGTATCGACCGGGCCGAATTGATGCCAGGTCTCGCCGCCGAAGCGCACGGTGAACAGGCTGTCGGGCGGAATATCGACCTGGCGTAGCGAACGCACGAAACTCTGCGGATCACGCTCGATTTCGGCGTGCGACGCACCGGAGAAACGCAGGCGTGCGCCGCCGCTGCCCGAGACGGCGGTGAATACGCGATGGCCCGCGTGGCGGTGGAACGGATGGCCCTTGGGGCCGACCGCGAACGAATAGAGCGAGCTTGCGTCGCCTTTGGCCAGATCCATCGC
Organism: Rudaea sp. 3F27F6; assembly: GCF_005503555.1. Classification (GTDB taxonomy): domain Bacteria; phylum Pseudomonadota; class Gammaproteobacteria; order Xanthomonadales; family Rhodanobacteraceae; genus Rudaea. Next base: position 947,701 of record NZ_SCNG01000002.1, on the reverse strand, counting down.
GCCGAGCCGCGCGGACGGTTCGTCGAGTTCGTCGACGAAATGCTCGTGCGCCTGCTGACGCCGCGTGGCGCTGGCGAACAGCGCGTCTCCCGCGCCGTGGCCGAGCTGGGCGATCAGCGAGACTTCCACCGGCAACGCGCCGGAGCGCGGATGCAGTCGTGCGGTCGGAAAGGTGGCGACGGACTGGGCGAGGGCAGGCATGACACGGTTCTCCTTCGCTTCAGGATTTCTTGCGTGCGCGCGCCTTGGCTTCGCGCTTCAGCGGGCCCGCGACCGGGCAGACTTCGGCGACCCACGAATACAAGGTGTTGGCGAGATGGTCGGGAACGAGCCGGTAGTAGACGTACTGGCCGCGCTTCTCGCGCGAGATCAGTCCGGCTTCTTCGAGGATGCGCAGGTGGCCGGACAGGGCCGGCTTGCTGAAGTCGAAGCGTTCGGCGATCTCGCCGGCGCTGAGCTCGCCCTGGTTCACGTAGGCGAGGATCTTGCGTCGCGCGGTCGAGGCCAGTGCTTCGAATACCTTGTCCATCGGAATTAAGTAATTAAGAATTTTCCTAATTAATTACATTCTTCTTTTTCCTTGTCAAGTGCGCTATTTTCTGCCGGCGCTGTGGCTCGCGGAGAAGGAGCGCGGCATCGGGGCGGTGGCCGCCAAAACCCTCGAATGCGATATTGCCAGATTGGTTTATGTAATAGCGCATTATTACATTGATCTCGGTGCACCTCTCTGCTAGCATGCGCGCATGAAACGCAAACAGATCGATGCGGAAACCACGAGTGAGTCGGCCGAGGACAACCTTTGTCGTGCGTTGCTGGCGATGCGCGGCCTCGGCGAAATGCGTTCGTTCCTGCGCGATCTGTGCACGCCGGCCGAACTCGAGGCGCTGATCGACCGCTGGCGCGTCGTGCCGTATCTGCTCGAAGGCATGGCCTATCGCGAGATCCACGAGCGCACCGGCGTCAGCGTGACGACCATCGGGCGCGTCGCGCGCTTCCTCGCCCAGGGCAACGGCGGCTATCGTGCCGCCGTCGAGCGCCATGCACTGCCGAGTCTGCGCAAGCGCGGCCGGCCCGCGGGGACGACTGCGAAGAAATCCGCTTGATCGGGACGGGCGGGCAGGAGGCTCGCCCATCTTTTTCGCGAACAGAATGTGAATGACGATGACTACGATGAAAAATCGCGATCGGCTGCGCATTGCGATCCAGAAATCCGGACGCATGGCCGACGTATCGCAAGATCTGCTCGCGCGCTGCGGCCTCAAGTTCCGCCAGAGCAGGGACAAGTTGTTCTGCTTCGGCGAGAGCATGCCGATCGATCTTTTGCTCGTGCGCGATGACGACATCCCGGGGCTGATCGCGCAGGGCGTCTGCGATCTCGGTATCGTCGGTCGCAACGTGCTCGCCGAGCAGGCGCTCGCATCGCGCGCGAACGGCGAGGCGACCCCCGCGGTCGAACTGCGCGCGCTCAACACGAGCCGCTGCCGCCTGTCGATCGCGGTGCCTCAGGAAATGGAATACACCGATCCGCAGCAGTTGCAGGGGCTGCGCATCGCCACTTCGTATCCGGCCCTGACCGGCGATTGGCTGGCGCGCAATGGCGTCGAGGCCAAGGTGGTGTTTCTCGCCGGTTCGGTCGAGATCGCGCCGCGCCTCGGCACGGCCGATTTGATCTGCGACCTGGTTTCGAGCGGGGCGACGCTCGCGGCGAATCAGTTGAAGGAGGCCATTGTCCTGCTCGACAGCGAGGCGGTGGTCGCCGGTCCCGAGGAAGCGCCGCTCGACGAACGCGGCGAACTGCGCGAACTGCTGCTGCGCCGGATCGACGGCGTGATCCAGGTGCGCGAATCGAAGCTGGTGATGCTGCACGCCGCGCGTTCTTCGATCGAGGCAATCCGGCGCATTCTGCCTAACGCGCAGACGCCGACCCTGCTGCCGATCGAAGGCAGCCCGGGCCAGGTCGCCCTGCAGGCCGTGTGCTTCGGTGCGATCACCTGGACCCACCTCGAAGACATGAAGCGTGCCGGCGCCAGCCAATTGCTCGTGCTGCCCGTGGAGAAAATTCTCGCATGAGCGCTATCGCATCCACCGCGGCCGCGACCGACCGCGCCGCAACCCGGCCGATACTCGAATGGGCCGCGCTGGCCGACGACGCGCGCCGTGCCGTACTACGCCGTCCCGCGCAGGAATCCAGCGCCGAACTCGGCGCGAACGTCGCACGCATTCTCGATCAAGTACGCGCCGACGGCGACGCGACCTTGCGCGCACTGACGCGGCGCTACGATGGTTGCGAACTCACGACCTTCGCTGTGAGCGAAGCCGAATTTGCCGAAGCGGAGGCCGCGCTCGATCCGGCCTTGAAGCAGGCGGTGCTCGCGGCGAAGTCGCGCATCGAAGCCTTTCATCGCGCCGCTGCGCCGCAGACGGTGACGGTCGAAACTGCGCCGGGTGTGGTCTGCGAAAGAGTGACGCGGCCGATCGCGCGCGTGGGCCTGTACGTGCCCGCAGGCAGCGCGCCGCTGCCGTCGACCGCGCTGATGCTCGGTGTGCCTGCGCAGATCGCGCAGAATCCGCAGGTCGCGCTGTGCACGCCGGCCGGCAAGGACGGGCGCGCCGATGCGGCCGTGCTCTACGTCGCCGCGCTGTGCGGCATCCGCCGGGTGTACAAGCTCGGCGGCGCGCAGGCGATCGCGGCGATGGCGTTCGGCACCGAATCGGTTCCAGCCTGCGACAAACTGTTCGGGCCCGGCAACGCCTACGTCACCGAGGCCAAGCGCCAGGTGTCGGCCCTGGCCGACGGGCCGGCGATCGACATGCCGGCCGGACCGTCCGAAGTGCTGGTGATCGCCGACACCGCGGCGAATCCCGAGTTCGTCGCCGCCGACCTGCTCTCGCAGGCCGAGCACGGCGCGGACTCGCAGGTGCTGCTGCTGTCGAACGAGCGCGGTCTGCTCGAAGCGGCACGCGACGCGCTGCAAGCTCAGCTCGCGCGCCTGACTCGCGTGGAAATAGCCTCCAAGGCCTTGTCGAAGAGCCATCTGATCCTCGTCGATTCGCTGGCTGAGGCGCTCGCGATCAGCAACGACTATGCGCCCGAGCACCTGATTCTCAATGTGCGCGAACCGCGCTCGCTGCTGCCCGGCGTGGTCAACGCCGGATCGATATTCCTTGGTGCCTGGTCGCCCGAAGCAGTCGGCGATTACTGCAGCGGCACCAACCACGTTCTGCCGACCTATGGCTATGCACGTGCCTGGAGCGGCGTTTCGGTCGCGAGCTTCGTCAAGCAGATCACCGTGCAGGAACTCAGCGCGGATGGCTTGCGCGCGATCGGGCCGTCCGCGGCGACGCTCGCGCGCGCCGAGCGCCTCGATGCGCACGAGCGCGCCGTCACCCTGCGCCTAGCCGAACTGGAATCGCAGCCATGAGTGCGGCAAGATTGAAACTGCTCGAACGCGCGCGGCCCGAAATCCTCGCGATGCAGCCGTATTCCTCGGCGCGCATGGAAGCGGGCAATGCGAAGATCATGTTGAACGCCAACGAGTCGCCGTGGGCGCCGGCCGGCAGCGTCGACTCGAATCTGAATCGTTACCCCGATCCGCAGCCGGCGGCGCTGCGAGCGCGGCTCGCCGAACTCTACGGTGCCGTCCCCGAGCAACTGCTGCTCGGCCGCGGCAGCGACGAGGCGATCGACCTGCTCGTGCGCGCATTCTGCAGCGAAGGCCGCGATACGATCGTCGTTTCGCCGCCGACTTTCGGCATGTACGCCGTCGCTGCGCGTACGCAGGGCGCGGCGGTGGTCGAAGCGCCGCTCGGAGCCGGTTTCGGGCTCGATGCGGAGGCCGTGCTGGCCAAGGTGACGGACTCGACCAAGCTCGTCTTCGTCTGCACGCCGAACAATCCGACCGGCGCGCTCGTGCCGCTCGCGCGCATCGAGGATCTCGCCGTTGCCTTGCGCGACCGCGCATTGGTCGTGGTCGACGAGGCTTATCTTGAATTCGCGCAGGGCGCGGCCAGTGCGACGACCTTGCTGGCCCGGCACGACAACATCGCCGTGCTGCGCACCTTGTCGAAGGCCTACGCGCTGGCCGGCGCGCGCGTCGGCACGCTGATCGCGCACCATGAGATCGTCGGCTTGCTGCGCCGCATTCAGGCACCGTATCCACTGCCCGCGCTGTGCATCGACGCCGCGCTGCAGGCGCTTTCCGCGAGAGGTGTCGCGCAGGCCGCGGAACGCGTCGCGATCCTGCTGGACGAACGCGGCCGCCTCGCGGCTGCGTTGCCGGCCGCGGCCGGAGTGCTCGCGGTATATCTCTCTGCGGCGAATTTTCTCTGCGTCCGCTTCGCCGATTCGGAAAAAGTATACAAGGTGCTGATCGCGCTCGGCATCGTCGTGCGCGACGTCAGCCGCTATCCGGGGCTGGCCGGTTGTCTGCGCATCACGGTCGGTACGCCGCAGGAGAACGCGGCCGTGCTCGAAGCCTTGGGTTTGCGGCAGGAGGCAGCGTGATGTTTTTGCCAAATGATTTTGCCGAGTTGCGTCGCGTGAAAGCGAGTCGGCTCGAAGGCTTGTTTCCCATGCAGAGGCCCGAAAAAGATAATCGGAGTCGCGCGCTGCTCGCGCGACGTATTTATCTGTCGGTAGCAGCATGAGCCAGCGAAAAATTCTCTTTGTCGACCGCGACGGCACCCTGATTGTCGAGCCAGCCGACTACCAGATCGATGCGTACGAGAAGCTCGCTTTGGTCGACAACGTGATCCCGGCGCTGACGCGCATCGTCGCTGCCGGCTACGAGTTGGTGATGATCACGAACCAGGACGGGCTCGGCACCGACAGTTTCCCGCAGGCTACGTTCGACGGTCCGCACGCGTTGATGATGCGTATCTTTGCGTCGCAGGGGATTCGCTTCCGCGAGGTGCTGATCGATCCTAGCTTCGCTCACGAAGGCCGCGATACGCGCAAACCGGGCATCGGCCTGGTGCGTCACTATCTGGCCGACGACGGTTGGAGCCGTGGGTTTTCTGCGATGGTCGGCGACCGTGAGACGGATGCGCAGTTTGCCGCCAACCTCGGCATCCGCTGCTTCCGTCTCGATACGAAGGAATGGGACTGGAACGCGATTGCACACGAACTCTGCGATGCGCCGCGGCGCGCATCGGTCGAGCGCAACACGAAGGAAACGCGGATTGCCGTGCAGGTCGATCTCGATCGGGTAGCCGAACCGAAAGTCCGCACAGGACTCGGCTTCTTCGACCATATGCTCGAACAGATCGGCAAGCATGGCGGCTTCGCGCTGACTTTGAACTGCGATGGCGATACGCATATCGACGAACACCATACGATCGAGGACTGCGCGCTCGCCCTTGGCACCGCGCTGCGCCAGGCGCTCGGCGACAAGCGTGGCATAGGCCGTTACGGCGCCGCGGCGGAATCGGCGAGCGGCGAAGCGGCCGTCGATATCACTCTACCAATGGACGAGACGATCGCGCGCGCGGCACTCGATCTTTCGGGGCGCGCCTACTTCGTCTTCGACGGCCCGCTTCCAAATAATGCGTTCCCGCGTGATCGCGTCGGCGACATTCCGACCGAACTCGTGCCGCATTTCTTCCGCTCGCTCTGCGACACGCTCGGCGCCAATCTGCATCTGGCCGTGCGCGGCGAGAACGCGCACCACATGATCGAGGCCTGCTTCAAGTCGGTCGCACGCGCGCTGCGCGTCGCGCTGCGCCGCGAAGGCTCGGAGCTGCCGAGCACGAAGGGGACCTTGTAATGCCGAAGGTGGTGCTCATCGATGCGGGCGGCACCAATATCGGTTCGGTGCGCTATGCGCTCGAACGCCTCGGCGTCGATGCGCCGCTGTCGAGCGACGCAGCGGAAATTCGCGCTGCGTCGCACGTGATCCTGCCCGGCGTCGGTGCCGCGGCGCCCGGTATGGCGCGGCTGCGCGAAACCGGACTGGTCGATGTCGTGTGCAGTCTCACGCAGCCTGTGCTCGGCGTCTGCCTCGGTATGCAATTGCTCTTCGAGCATTCGGAGGAAAGCGATACGCCGTGTCTGGGGCTGATTCCGGCGCGCCTCCGGTTGTTCGCGAAGGACGACGGTTTGCGCGTGCCGCATATGGGTTGGAATGCGTTGAATCCGCTGCGCCAGCATCCTCTGTTGGACGGCATCGACGCGGGTGCGTTCGCTTACTTCGTCCACAGTTATGCGGCTCCGGTCGGTGACTGGACGCTCGCAAGCTGCGACTACGGTGGCGCATTCTCGGCCGTGGTTCAGCATCGCAACTTCCACGGCGCGCAGTTCCATCCCGAGCGCTCCGCTGCGGTCGGGGCGAGGCTGCTGCAGAATTTCATAGCGCTCTGATAAAGATCGTTGGCCACGGATTACACGGATAAGCACGGATCAAAGCCAACTAATACGATGGGAATTCTTTCTCTATTAGTTATTTTTTTGCTTGATCCGTGTTTATCCGCGTAATCCGTGGCAAAAAAAGCTCTTTCTTTCGAACAAACGATAATCGTATGAAAATCATCCCCGCCATCGATCTTCGTTCCGGCCGCGTCGTACGCCTGAAGCAGGGCGACTACGCGCAGGAAACACGCTACGAGTTCGATGCGGCGGCGCTCGCTGCCGACTATGCCGATGCCGGCGCCGAATGGCTGCATCTGGTCGATCTCGACGGCGCGCGTTCGGGCACGTTCGAGAATCTGCGCGTGATCGAAAAGATCGCGGCGAGCGAGCGGCTTGCCGTGCAGGCCGGCGGTGGCGTGCGCAGCGAAGACAACGTGCAGCGCCTGTTCGACGTTGGCGTCGCACGCGTCGTCGTCGGCAGTGTCGCGGTGCGCGAGCCGGACCTTGTCGAGCAGTGGATTGCGCGCCACGGCGAAGACAAACTCTGCATCGCGCTCGACACGCGTTTCGTCGACGGCGTTTGGACGCTGTCGAGCGCGGGCTGGACGGAGAATTCCGCAGCCACGCTCGACGAACTGGCCCCGCGTTATGCGGTCGCCGGTGCACGTCATCTGCTCTGTACCGACATCAGCCGCGACGGCATGCTGTCGGGGCCAAATCTCGATCTTTACGCGCATCTGGCGAAGATCGCGCCGCAGCTTTCGGTGATCGCCTCGGGCGGCGTACGCAGCGCCGCCGACGTGCAGGCGTTGCGCGCGCTGAACCTCGGTGGTGTTGTGCTCGGGCGCAGCCTGCTCGAAGGAAAATTGACTCTGGCCGAGGCATTTGTATGTTGATGCGCCGCTACGCTCTTGCCGTCATTCCAGCGCAAGCTGGAATCCAGCCTTTTCTCTTCGATCGCTGCAAAAGCAATACAAGAAAGAGCTGGATTTCAGCTTGCGCTGGAATGACGAACGAACGAAGGTTGTTGCAATGCTGACGCGCAGAATCATTCCGTGCCTCGACGTGAGGGACGGCAAAGTCGTCAAGGGCGTGCGTTTCCGCGACCATGTGGAGATGGGCGACATTGTCGATCTTGCCGGCCGCTACCGCGACGAGGGCGCGGACGAACTCGTGTTTTACGACATCACCGCAAGTCCGCAGGGCCGTTCGGTCGATCGCGACTGGGTTGCGCGCGTGGCGCGCGTGATCGACATTCCGTTTTGCGTCGCCGGGGGCATCCGCAGCGTCGAGGACGCACGCGCGGTGCTGCACGCAGGTGCGGACAAGGTTTCGGTCAACTCGCCGGCACTCGAACGGCCTGAACTGGTCAATGAATTGGCCGATGCCTTCGGTGTGCAATGCGTCGTCGTCGGCGTCGATTCGCTGCGCGACGATGACGGCGAATGGCATGTGCGCCAGTACACCGGAGATCCGACGAAGACCCGCGCGCTTGCGCGCCGCGCTTTATCTTGGGTTTCTGAAGTCCAGGAACGGGGCGCCGGCGAAATCGTTCTCAACTGTATGGGCTCGGACGGCGTGCGCGCTGGCTACGACATCGAACAGCTGCGCGCCGCGCGTGCGATCTGCAAGGTACCGCTGATCGCCTCGGGCGGCGCCGGTACGCCCGAGCATTTTCGCGATGTGTTCCGCGAAGCCGATGTCGACGGTGCGCTTGCCGCGAGCGTGTTCCATTCGGGCTCGATTGCGATACCGCAACTGAAGAAATACTTGGCCGACGAAGCGATTGCGATTCGGCCGTAGAGGCGAATTGAATTTTGGATCAACGTTGCTTGCTAGCGATGGGAGCGGCGTCCGGGTAGGGCAACTATGACGAATACGGAATCATTGCAACTCGACTGGAGCAAGGGTGACGGCTTGCTGCCTGCGATCATTCAGCACTGGCGCAGCGGTGCCGTGCTGATGCTCGGCTATATGAATGCCGACGCGCTCGCGCAAACCCGGCAAAGCGGCAAGGTCACCTTCTATAGCCGCAGCAAGCAGCGTCTGTGGACCAAGGGCGAGATGTCTGGCCACCACTTGTTGCTCAAATCGCTGTGCGCCGACTGCGACAACGACACGATCCTGATTCAGGCCGAGCCGCAGGGGCCGACCTGCCACAACGGCACGCAGAGCTGCTTCGGCGAGGGTTCGGAACCGCCGCTCGCGTTTCTCGCCGAGCTCGATGCGCTGGTCGCCACGCGCGAGCGCGAACGTCCGCAAGGCAGCTACACGACGAAGTTATTTGAAGGCGGCCTGCGCCGCATTGCGCAGAAGGTCGGCGAGGAAGGCGTCGAGACCGCGCTCGCCGCGGTCGCCCAGGACGAATCGGATCTGCGCAGCGAATCGGCCGACCTGATCTTCCATCTGCTCGTCCTGCTGCGCGCGCGCGGAATCGATTTCGCCGACATCGTCGCGGAATTGCGCACGCGGCATCGCTGAGCGAACGTCTCGCGCATGGCACACAAGGTCGCGCCGTGCGGGGTTGTGGCATGATCGGGGTTGGTCTTCACCGGAACCCGTCATGCGCAAAACTCTGCTCGCCGCCGCGATCGCCCTAGCGACCTGCGCCTCCTCCCATGCTGCTCCAGCCGCCACCGACACGTTGGCGCACGACATCTTCAAGCAACTGATCGAGATCAACACGACCGATTCGGTCGGCAGCACGACCGACGCGGCAAAGGCGATGCAGAAGCGCTTTCTCGACGCGGGTTTCGCGCCGAAAGATGCGCAGGTGCTGGTCGGGGCGAATCCGAAGCGCGGCAATCTCGTCGCGCGGCTGCGTGGCAGCGGCAAGCACAAGCCGGTACTGATCATCGGCCATCTCGACGTGGTCGAGGCCAAGCGCGAGGACTGGACGGTCGATCCGTTCACCTTCATCGAAAAAGACGGCTATTTCTACGGCCGCGGCACGCAGGACATGAAGAACTCCGACGCGGTCGCGACCGCTGCGCTGCTGCGACTGAAGAGGGAAGGATTTGTTCCCGACCGCGACATCATTCTCGCCCTGACCGCGGACGAAGAGGGCGGCACCGACAACGGCGTCGACTGGTTGCTGAAGAACCATCGCGATCTGGTCGAGGCGGAGTTCGCGCTCAATCCGGACTCGGGCGGCGTCGATGCCGACGCGGGCAAGCCGGTCGCGCTCAGCGTCGATGCGACCGAGAAGCTCTACGCCGACTACGAGCTTGAAGCGACCGATGCGGGCGGGCATTCGTCGCTGCCGCGTCCGGCGAATCCGATCTACGAGGTGTCGGAGGCGCTCGCGCGTCTGGGCAAGAGTTCATTTCCGTTCGAGCTCAACGCGGTGACGCGCGCATGGCTGGAGCATATGCAGAAAATCGAAGACGGCGCGCGCGCGAAGGACATCAAGGCCGTGCTCGCCACGCCGCCCGATGCCGATGCGATTGCGCGCCTCAGTACGGATGCGCGCTACAACTCGGTGCTGCACACGACCTGCGTTGCGACGCGCCTCGACGGCGGCCATGCGAACAACGCATTGCCGCAGCGCGCGACGGCGATCGTCAACTGCCGCATCCTGCCGGGCCATTCGCCCGAGGAAGTGCGCCAGGATTTGATCAAGATCTTCGCTGCGCCGAAGGTGACGGTGCGCTACATCGATACGATCACCGACAAGCGCCTCGACGTTGGCTCCGAGCGCAAGGCATTGCCGCCGCCGCCGCCGCGCAAGGACGTGTTCGACGCGCTCAACGCGGTCGCCGGCAAGATGTGGCCCGGCGTGCCGATCGTCGTCGATATGGCGACCGGTGCTTCCGACAGCGTCTACACGATGGCTGCCGGCATCCCGACCTACGGTTTCAACGGCGCGGCGATCGATCGCGACGACGTACGCGCGCACGGGCGCGACGAGCGCCTGCGCGTGAAGGCGTTCGACGATTCGGCGGAGTTCTACTACCGCTACCTGAAGACGCTGACCGGCGGCAAGTAAGTCGGCACGTCCGCCGTCATTCCTCTGTAAAAGGAATGGCGGCGAGGGGGATCAGCGCGCTTCGACGCTGGGTTTGTCGCTGCGCGGTTTGGACGGGGCGCTGTGTTCGCGCGCCGGTGGGTGGAACGGAACCGCCGGCCCCGGCTTGAATCCGCCGCGCCAGTTTTTCAGCTTGGCCTCGATCGCGGGTGTGGTTGCGATCTGCGGCAGCGAGTGCGTCTGTTGATCGCGCGTTTCCCAGGCGTCGATCTCCTTCTTCGCGTCGGCGAACGCGTCGGTGAACGAGGCGGTGCGGTTGAGCGCGTCGACAAAGAAAGCGCGGCCGAAATCGGTGATTTCCGACGTCGTGCCGCAACCGAACGAAGCACGGTCGCCGCGCGCGGCGGTGACGACCATGGTGTTGTCGTCCTTGAGCGCGTCGATGAAGCCGCCGGAATAGCAGGCGGAGATGACGAAAACGCGGTGCTTGATCGGCGATTCGGAAAACAGATCGGCGAGATCCTCGGGCACAATCTGGTCGAGCGGCAGCGGATCGAGGCTGACGTAGAGTTCGTGCGCGCGCGAGCCGTGCGTGGTGATGAAGAGCATCAGCACGTCGTCGTTCGGATCGAGTTTCTTGCCGAGCGCGTCGATCGCGATTTCGAGGTTGGACAGGCTCGCGATCGGACGGCGGTCGAGGGTCGACGGGTTGTTGACCAGGGTCAAGATACGGCCCTTGGCATCGAAACGCTCGGAGAAGAGCTTCTCGACGTAGTCGACTTCGTTGCGGAATACATTTTCTTCGCCGTCGCCGGCGAAGGAGATCAAATAGAGATTGGTCTTACCGGGTGCGCGCGGCGCGAGCTTGTCTATCGAGTCCTGCATGCGCTGTTGCTGCGCATAGAACACTTGCTCGGGCGAACCGACGTTGGCCGGCCAGATGATCGGCTGATCGGCGTTTTCTTCGGTCGGCTCGCTATCGGCCGCCAAGATTTTCCCCGTGCCCGGCGCACCGGTCTGGTGCGCACGCAGCGCCGCCACACCTGCGCTGGCGCCGACCGTGAAGGCGAGGGCGAAGACGAACAAAGCGCGGGCGGTCGTGCGGATCAAGGCCGGATTGACGCATCGAAAAGGTGCAATAGCGATATTTTAACAAATTATACGTTGCACTGCAGCGTATGAATTTTCCTTCATCTGCCTAAGCGGCAGAATTAACGCGGCTATCGCACGGAAGCGCGGTTTTGATCAGGAATCGACCTTAGAAAGCGATTTCAACTCACTGAAATTTCGGTGAAATCGTGCACCTGTTTATGCCGACTCTCGGTGGCGACCGCGGGCGGGCGCAGCAACTGCACGGTCTGAAAGCCCGCCGCGGCTGCGGCATCGAGCTCCGCCGCGATGTCGGACAGGAAGAGAATCTGTCCCGGCGGCGTTTCAATCGCCTCGGCAATGCGCCGGTACGAATCGACCTCGCGCTTGGCGCCGATTTCGGTGTCGAAGTAGCCGGAGAACAGCGGGGTCAGATCGCCGGCCTCGCTATGTCCATAGAGCAGTTTCTGCGCGGCGACCGAGCCCGACGAATAGACGTAGAGGCGGATTCCCTGCTGACTCCACTTGCGCAGGCTGTCCGCGACTTCGGGATAGACGTGGCCCTTGAACTCGCCGCTCGCGTAGCCGTCCGCCCAGATCAGGCCTTGCAGAGCCTTGAGCGGCGTCGCCTTGCGGTCCTCGTCGATCCAGCGGATCAGCAGATCGATGATTTCCTGCTGGGTCGCCGAGACGAGTCCCGCTTCGCGCGCGGTTTCGTGCAGCCAGTGCTGTACTTCGGGCTTGTCCGCGTGGGTGACGACGAAGGCCGGCAGCCTTTCGCGTGCATACGGAAACAGCACGTCTTTGACGAAGTCGATCGAGCTTGTGGTGCCTTCGATGTCGGTGACGATGGCGCGGATTCCGCTCGACACGTTCATGCGGCCAACGACTGTGCGGCGAGACGCGGGAATTTCTCGGCGATGTCGCTGCCGGTGAAGTTGGCGACCCAACCTTCCTTGTTGGTGAACAAGCGGATCGCGACGAAGTAGGGCGTTTCGCTCATGTCGAACCAGTGGCGCGTGCCGTCCGGCACGCCGATCAGGTCGCCCTGCACGCAGAGCACCTCGTAGACCTTGCCGTCGATATGCAGGGTGAACTGGCCGCGGCCGGCGACGAAGAAACGCACTTCGTCCTCGGAATGGGTGTGCTCGTTGAGGAACTTCGCACGCAGCGCCGCGCGGTCGGGATGATCGGGCTTGAGGCTGATCACGTCGACGGCCTGGTAGCCCTCTTCGCGCTGCAGGCGATCGATATCCGCATGATAGGCGGCGATGACTTCGTCCTGGCTCGCGCCCGGTGCGATGGGCTTTGCCGCTTCCCATTGCTCGAAGCGCACGCCGACCTTGCCGAGCTCGCGCGCGATGTCGTCGTGCCGGGTATGTGTGCTCAACGGCGCACGGCCGTCGGTGTCGGAATAGATGCGCAGCTCGCTCACTGTCTCAACCTCCTCAAATCCAGCTCGCAGTTGAGCAGGAATTCGAATGCTTCGATGTGCCGCTCGGTCTCGGCCATGTCGCGGCCCCAGGTGTAGATACCGTGCCCGTCGATCAGATATCCATATAGCGGCTTGCCGGCGTCAATCCAAGTATCCACTTTTTCCACGAGCTCGGGCATGTGCTGGGTATTAGGAAAAACCGGCAGATCGATATGCGACTCGTGAGTCGTATGGCCCGCGATTGCCTTCTGCAGCTCGTAGCCGGAAAAACGGATCACGCCCTCGCCCGCATACAGGCGCGAAGCCACGGTCTGCGTGCGCGAATGCGTATGCAGCACCGCGTTGGCCTCGGGGTAGCGCGCATAAATCTGCGTGTGCAGCAGGGTTTCCGCCGAGGGACGCGCGGTCGTGCCGACGGCGTTGCCCGCGGCGTCGACGACCATGATGTCGTCCGCAGTGAGAGCGCCCTTGTCGCGTCCCGAAATCGTGATGGCGAGATGGGCGTCGTCGAGCCGCATGGAGAAATTGCTGCTCGTCGCCGGGGTGAGGCCCTGCGCACCGAGTTTGCGCCCGGCCACGGCGATCGCTTCGGCGCGTTCGGCGAATAGTTGCGGGGTGTAGCTCAAGACGAAGACTCCGTAGGCGTGGTGCTGTCTATGCGGGCAGGCACTATAACGGATGGCTGCGGCAAACACATGTCCAAGCCCGGCGCCGACGCGCTACGCTAACGGCTGGATATTCGAGAAAAACGTGAGGCACCATGAGCATCGACATTTCCCAACTTTCGGCGGCCGAACTCGATGAGTTGATCGTGCGCGCCGCCGCGCGACGCGCGACGCTGGAGCCGGCCCAGTCGGCGCAGCCGCCCGAGAAGGCCGAGGCGATCGTCAATCCGGCCTGGCACACCTCGCCGCTGCCGAACGGCGTGCTGTTTATGCTGCGTCATCCGGGGCTCGGCTGGCTGCCTTTCATTCTGCCGCATGAACATCGCGTGCATCTGACCTCGCTCTGGTTGCATCAGTCGCTGCTGTTCAAGCCGGTCGAAGTGGCGGCCGAGCCGGCGACGCCGGCCGCGATCACGCCGAACTTCGGCACGGGCGGCAGCGGCACGGTGCATTGAGACGTCGCGATCTCGGCGGCTGAGACTTTGCGCTGTCACAATGGCGCGGTCGTCCTGGTCGTGAAGTACGCAAACAATGTCGAACGAATATCTAGCTTGGGCACTCGCCGCATTGATCGGAGCCGTGGTCGGCGCCCCGATCGCTGCGCTGCTCGTGCGTGCGCGCGCTCACGCCGCCGGACGCGCCAGCCGCGATGCAGAGTTGAGCCAGCTCGCTGCCGAAAAGCAGGCGACGCTCGATAATCTGCACCGCGTCGAACAGGAACACGCCGCGCTGAGCGGCGAACTGGAAGAACAGCGCGAACGCGTCTTTGCGCTCGGCGACGAGCGTGCGAATCTGGCCGGACGGCTTGAGCGTCTCGGCCAGCTCGACGCCGAGCTTGCGGCCGCGCGCGCCGAGGCGTCGAAATGGCGCGAAGCAACGCAGCGTGCCGAACAGCGCATCACCGAAACGGCCACGCGTGCGCAGGAGCAGCATCAGGCCGCCGCGGAAAAGATCGCCCTGCTCGAACGCGTGCGCGAGAATCTGAGCGACCAGTTCAAGGCGCTCGCTGGTGACCTGCTCGAAGAGAAGAGCAAGAAATTCACCGAGCAGAATCAGACTCAGCTCGGCGGCCTGCTCGGCCCGCTGCGCGAGCAGCTCGACGGATTCAAGAAGCAGGTCGGCGAGGTCTACGACAAGGAGAGCCGCGAGCGCCAACTGCTCAAGGCCGAGATCGACACACTGAAGAATCTCAACCAGCGCATCGACGAAGACGCGCGCAATCTGACCCGCGCGTTGACGCGCGAGAGCAAGACTCAGGGTGCGTGGGGCGAGCTCGTGCTCGAACGCCTGCTCGAAGCCTCCGGTCTGCAGAAAGGCAGGCAGTACGAGACGCAGACGACATTCCACAACGAAGGTGGTGGCCGCGCGCGCCCGGACGTGATCGTGCGCCTGCCCGAAGGCCGCGATATCGTTGTCGACGCGAAGGTGTCGCTGACCGCCTATGAGCGCTATTGCACCGCCATCGACGATGCCGAGCGCGGCACGCAGCTCAGTGCGCATCTCGCGTCGTTGCGCAGTCACGTGAAGGAACTCGCCGAGAAGCGCTACAGCGACTTGCCCGGCGTCCACTCGCTCGAATTCGTGCTGATGTTCGTGCCGGTCGAAGCCGCGTATATCGAAGCTGTCCACCGCGACGAGGCGCTGCATGCGTTTGCGCTTGAGCGACAGGTCGTGATCGTTACCACTTCGACTTTGCTCGCCACACTGCAGACGATCGCGAGCCTATGGCGCAACGACGACCGCAACCGCAACGTCGCCGAGATCGCGGATCGTGCGGGCAAGCTCTACGACAAGTTCGTCGGCTTTATCGACGATCTCAACGACGCCAAGACCAAGCTCGATGCTGCGCGAAACGCGCTTGCCGGTGCTTCGAGCAAACTCGAAACGGGACGCGGCAACTTGATCGGTCAGGTCGAGAAGCTGCGCGAACTCGGTGCCCGCACAAGCAAGGTCTTGCCCGATGCGCAGGTCGAGCGGGCGCAGCTCGATGAGCGCCAGGGGAGCTTGGACGGCTGAGCGGAAAGCGCGGCGAGGCGGCCGAAACGGATCAGGCGCGCCGGTAGCGGCGTTGTTCGGCGATGATCTTGTGCAGATAGATCGCCGCGCAGACGGCCAGCGTGGAGCCGGCCAGTACTTCGAACCAGATGGTGAAGTTCATCGCGAGGGTATGCTGAGAGCACAACGCGAGCGCGTAGTGACCGAGCCCATCCAATCCGAAGCCGCCGTAGGCGACGAACAGCAGCGCGGCGCCGGTGCGCCATCCCAGCGACAAGGCGATCATTCCCGCAATACCCACCGCGGTGATCGCCAGCCATACCCAGTACACGTTCTCGCGTGTGATCCACAAAGGCATGTTCGGATAGAACGCGATGTATTCCGCGTTGTGCGCGAAATGGATCAGGCTTGCACAGCAATACACGGCGAGCAGAAGCCAGACATGTTTCGGTAGTTTTTGCAATTGCCGCGCAATTCGCATTTCGAGATCAAGCTCGGGTCGAGATCGCGGCGGTGGTCGCCTCGGTTTCGCGATGCAGCTTGCTCTTGCGATAGCCGTAGGCGAAGTAGAGTGCAAATCCGGCGACCGTCCAAGATATGGTCAGCATCCAGTTGTAGGCATCGAATGTCCACAAGAGCAGAAGGCAACTTGCAATGCCGAGAAAGCAAATTAAAGGGGCGAAGGGGATGCGGAAAGGACGTGGGATCTCCGCATGGTAAATCCGAAGTATCCATACACCCGCGCAAACTGCGGCAAAGCTGATAAGAGTGCCGATCGAAGTGAGGTCGCCGAGAACATCGAGCGGAAATACCGCGGCTAGCAGAGCTATGCCGACGCCGGTGATGATGGTGTTTATGTGCGGCGTACGATATTTCGGATGGATGCGCGAAAAGATCGGCGGCAGTAGACCGTCGTTCGCCATGATCATGAAGATTCGTGGCTGGCCGATACACATGCAAAGGATCACGCTCGACAGGCCGATCAGCGCGCCGATTTCTACGATCCAACGCAGCCACGCCAGCTGTGGGTGGCTTGACACGGCAGTGACAACTGGTTCGTTCGTGCCGAGTTGGGTATACGGCATAAGACCAGTGAGTACCGCGGCCATCGCAACATAAAGCACCGTACAAATCGCCAGAGAAGCCATCATGCCGATTGGCAGGTCTCGCTTGGGATTGACCGACTCCTGGGCAGCTACGCTGGTGGCCTCGAAGCCGATATAAGCGAAGAAAACCATTGAGGCGCCGCGCAGAATTCCGCCCCATCCGAATTCATGTTCGCCCTGACTTGGCGGAATGAATGGGTGCCACAAACTCGTATCGACGTAGCTCCAGCCGAAGCCAATCACAAGCAGCAGTAGGCAGATTTTGAGTATCACCATCACCGTATTCACAGATGCCGATTCTCGAATGCCGACATAGCAAATGGAGGTTAGTACGGCGACGATGCCGACGGCCGGTAGATTGAGAATTGAGCCAGTGAGTTGCAGTTTCCCATCAACTTTTGCCAGAGGTGCGCTGGTTAGCGCAGCTGGCAAATGAATGCCGACGTGATCGAGCAAACTGACAAAATAGCCTGTCCAGCTTGTGGCAACTGCCGAAGCAGACACGCCATATTCCAAAATCAGCATCCAGCCGATAAACCAAGCTGCGCCTTCGCCAAGGGTGGCGTAGGTGTAGGAATAAGCCGAACCCGACACAGGGACCATCGCAGCAAATTCGGCATAGCACAGCGCGCAAAACGTACAGCAGATCGCCGCGAGCACGAATGAAAGCATTACCGCAGGACCTGCGTGCATCGCTGCCGCCTGGCCGGTGATGACGAAGATACCGCCGCCGATCACTGCGCCGATGCCGATCGCGGTCAGGCCCCAGGGGCCGAGCGTGCGGCGCAGTTCGATCTCGCCGGCTTCGTTGTTGACCGCGAGCGGGTGCTTGGTGCGGAGGAGCTGCTTGAGCATTTGCGTACTTCCGGAAAAGAACGAAGGCCGACGCGGGGCGTCGGCCTTCGTGATGAGGTCATGTCAAGTTGTATGCGTAACTTCCGATTTCAACGCCGCGTGCCTTATCCCGCGTTGCCTTCGGCGAGCTGGCTGCGCTTGTAGCCGTAGAACGCGTAGATGATCAGGCCGAGCACCGCCCAGCCAAGGAAGAACGTCTTCGCGAACGGCGACAGGTTGTAGAACAGGATCACGCAGCCGAGCGTCGCCAGAGGGCAGACGATCCAGGCCAGCGGCGTGCGGAACGGGCGCGGACGGCTGGGCTGGGTCCTGCGCAGCACGAGGACGCCGATCGACACCATCGCGAAGGCGAGCAGGGTGCCCGAGTTCGAGGTGTCGGCCAGCCGGCCCACGGGCAGCAGCGCGCCGCAGATCGCGACGACGATGCCGGTGAGCACCGTGATCACGTGCGGCGTGTGGAAATTCGGATGTACCTTCGACAGCACCGCAGGCAGCAGGCCGTCGCGCGACATCGTGAAGAAGATGCGCGTCTGGCCGAACATCATCATAAGGATTACCGACGGCAGGGCGAGGCCGGCGGCGATGCCGATCCAGTTGCCGATTTCGGGGAAGCCAATCTGGCGCAGCACGTGCGCGAGCGGTTCCTTGCTGC
Organism: Rudaea sp. 3F27F6; assembly: GCF_005503555.1. Classification (GTDB taxonomy): domain Bacteria; phylum Pseudomonadota; class Gammaproteobacteria; order Xanthomonadales; family Rhodanobacteraceae; genus Rudaea. The sequence goes on along the minus strand of NZ_SCNG01000002.1, from coordinate 929,591 downwards.
ACACGAGGGCCTGCGAGTTGGCGCAGGCCGCGGCCATTTCCGGGCTGCTCGGGTCGATCGCGAAGCCGTCGGCGCCGATCAGGGGCTGTGCACCGACCGCACCGACTGCACCGTAGCCGACGAGCAGATAGAAGATCGTGCAGACGATGAGCGAACCGATCAGGCCGATCGGGATGTTGCGGTTCGGATTCTTGGTTTCTTCGGCCGCGGTCGACACTGCATCGAAGCCGACGTAGGCGAAGAAGATCGATGCGGCCGCGCCGAGCACGCCGATGCCACCGCCCGAGGCGAACCAGCCGGTCGGCAGGAACGGCTCGAAATTCGGGCTCTGCACCGCCGGAACGGCGATCGCGATAAACACGGTCAACGCAGCGATCTTGATCGCGACGAGCACCGCGTTGACTTTGGCGCTCTTCGAAGTGCCGATGACGAGCAGTATCGTGACGACGAAAGCGATCAGGAATGCGAGCAGATTGAAAGTGCCGCCCGACATCGGGCCCGCTTGCAAGAACTGCGGTAGCGCCAACGCCCCGGGTTGGACGAGTCCAAACACGGTGGAGTGATTGAGCAGGCCGTTGACGTACCCGGCCCAGCCGACGCAGACGGTTGCCGCGCCGATGCCGTATTCGAGGCCCAGCGCCCAGCCGACAACCCAGGCGATCAGTTCGCCGAACACGCCGTAGCTATATGTGTAGGCCGAGCCCGAGACCGGGATCATCGAGGCGATTTCGGAGTAGGCCAGGGCGGCCAGAGCGCAGACGACGGCGGCGATGACGAAGGCGAGCATCATGCCCGGGCCGGCTTTCTGTCCGGCCTCGGCGGTCAAGACGAAGATACCGGTGCCGATCACGGCGCCGATGCCGAGCAGGGTCAACTGTACCGGGCCGAGTTGGCGCTTGAGCGATTTCTTTTCTGCGGTTTCGAGAATCTTATCGAGCGGCTTGACGCGCCAAAAAACCATTGTGTGTCCCCAGACTGATGATGTGGTGGGCGGCTGGCGGCGCGGCCGCTGCCATCCTCTTTGATCCGGGTACCTCGCCTTGGCGCTGGAAACTTCGAGAAGTCGCTCGCAGTTTCGCTGGGACCCAAACTCGTGCGGGTAAAATACGCGACCCCTTCCTGTCGAGCAAGCTGTGACGCACAAGGCCGCCGTCGAATCCACACGTTTGTTCCAACCCTGGCAGAGCGATTGGAGCGCGGCATTCCGTCGATACGCGATGCGCCATCCGGCCGAAAGCGAGGTCGCCGCGCTGTTCGCCGATTTCGTGTCGGCGCATGCCGATGCGGCCGAACGCAGTCTCGGCGTCGGTCACCTGACCGGCTCGGCCTGGCTCGTCAGCGCCGACGGCAGGCGCGTGCTGCTGACCCACCATCGCAAGCTGAGTCGCTGGCTGCAGCTCGGCGGACATGCCGATGGCGACGTCGATCTCGCGCGCGTCGCTTTGCGCGAGGCGGAAGAGGAGTCGGGCCTGAGCGGCTTGGCCGTCGTGCCGGAGATTTTCGATCTGGATCGCCATGAGATTCCCGCGCGCGGACACGAGCCGGCGCACTGGCATTACGACGTGCGCTACGTCGTGCGTGCGACGGCGGGCGAGGATTTCGTCGTAAGCGACGAGTCGCATGCGCTGGCCTGGCGCGACATCGCGCAGCTCGTGGTGGACGACGGCGCCGACGAATCCCTGAGGCGCATGGCGCGAAAGTGGCTCGTACAGAGCGAGCGCTCCTGACCGAGCAGGGCTGTTGTCGCGCAACGTTATTTCTTCGCCGGACGGCCCTCGGCAGTCGTCTTTACTTATGAGGCGACAGCGCCGATGCCCCCTTCGCCGCCGGGCCGATCAGGGGCGAATGCGCGCGAGCAAGCGTCGATTGAGCGCACGCTGCTGTTCCTGCCAGGCGGCGAGTTCGGCGGCCGGCACGGGTTCCTGTCCGTCGGCATGGCTCAGCCAGCGCTTCCACGCAGTGGAGTATTCGTAGGCCGACACTTCGCCGTTGATGTCGCTGCCGACGATGCGGCCGGCAAGCGCGTCGATGACGGCATTTATATGTAGTTCCAGCAAGCGGCCCTGGTCCCAATTGGTGCGCGCGGTCTCGGGACTCAGCGCGTCCTTGTCGATCGACAAGTAGGTCGGATGCGGCAATTGCTTGAGCATGGCGACGAATTGTTCGACCAGCTCGTCGGGTGTGGCGAAAACCTTGAATGCCTTGCCGAGCCCGATACGGGTCGCCCAGCGCGTATCGACGTCCATGCACCAGTTGGTCAGCTTGCCGGCGTAGAGCGGCCGCAGATAGTTTTCCCACGAATGCGCGGCGCCGACGTCGTTCGAAGTGATGCCGATCACGTGTACATGGCTGACGAACGGCAGCGCGGCGACGCGGCGCACCCACGAGCCGCAGTGGATGCCGAACGGGAAGCGCATATTGTCCGGATGGTTGTCGAAGACCACGACCTGAAAAGGCCCTTTGTCGCGCAATCGGCGCACGAGCGGCCAGGTCAGATGATGGAAATCGCCGCTGCCCATAAATACCGTGCCGTACTCGGCGGGCAGTTCGGCGTCGAGTTTGGTCGCGAGCGCGTCCATGCGGCGCATCGAGCAGCCGAAGCGGATCGCCTCTTGCCAGTCGGCCAGGTCGACGGTCAGTGCATCAGGCAGTTCGCCGACGGAGCGGTCGAAATCGAGAATGACGGGACGGAAGCTCACGAGGATTTTGCCTGCATTACCGCGCGATCACTTTCGAACGCGCCGGAGAAGCGGCGCAGTATGGCGCGCAGCACCGGATTGCGCACATAGACGGCATGGCGCGTGAAGGTGAACTTCGCGCCGAGATAAGACTTGATTTCGGGGTCGGTCCAGCCGGCGATGTAGTGCTTCAGCCCGTGCTTCATCGCGTAGTCGAGATTATGCATCCAACTGACGAAATACAGATTCAGCTCGCGCGCCTGCGGGTAGACAAAGCCGACGTATTTATCGACGAGATTGCCGCCGCAGACGTAGCAGAGATTGAAGCCGATCACGCGGCCCTCGTGTCGATAGACGAAGATCACACCGCCGTTCGATGCGTCGAGCAGGATCGCATCGAAGAAATCGGCGGTGAGCAGGTCGAAATGCAGCTCGCTCTGATTGTAGACGTTGAGGAACAAGGCATAGAACTCGGCGCGCACCGCCGCATCGGCAAAACGCGCGTCGCCGGTCGGCACGGTTTCGATGTCGAGCTCGGCGGTGCTGCGCAGCTTGCGGCGGATGTCTTTGCGCCGTCCCGACGACAGACGTGCGAGATACTCGTCGGTCGAGGCGAAGTCGATCGTCACGTAAGCGAGGGCCTGGCCTTCGAGCAGAACGAAACCCGCTTGGCGGCAGGCATCGACGAAAGACGCCGAGGCCGCATTGCTCTCGGCCGGCAGCAGTGGCGAGTCCTGTGGCGTGTCCTTGACGATAACGAAGGCATAGCGCCTGGCGAAGTCCGCCTTGATGCGGGCGACGAGCGATCCGGCATCAACGCCCGAAGGTAACGGCGCATATTCGGTCACGGTCGTGCCGACGAAGCAGGTCAGGGGCTTCAGCCATTCGCCCCAGCGGCGGTAGAGCGGCAGCCGGGTGATGCGTTGCTTGGCGGCCGGCTCCATCGTCGTCAGCAGATCGAACTTGGCGACGAAGTAGGGCGCGCCGTCTGCGGTCGAACCGGTGGAAAAATCCTGCGGCGGCGCAGCGAGGAACTTCGCGATCAGACCGGCCGGTTCGAGCAGGTTGAAATATGCCGTGCGGTCTGTGGAATCCATGAGTGGTGCAGTAGGCTCGCGGCGCCTCGCGATACGCGGGGCATACGGCGAATTTTCGCATAAAGTTGCAGTCCTGTTGCTGCGGTGCTTCTCGAACGCGCTGCGCATGGGGTGCAGGACGGCCGCAGTGTCCACCGCGAACACCCATTCGGAATTGCTGCATTGCATCGACGGCGGAGTTCTACGATTACTTTCAGCGAGTGCCGCACGCATATCTATTTCGAGTGGGCGATGCCGTCGATCCGGAGTCGGCCGGACTGCATCGGGAGGCTGTCGGACGGTCATCCCGTAATAGCGTTGGTATCGATACCCGGCATTTTTTCAATTCCGTGTCTGCTCGCTATGTCTTTTGTAAATTTTGAGTTATGCTGAAACTACTGTGTCTGCACGGCCGTTGTGAGTTGTGACCGGCGAGTCCCTGAGCCTGCGTTCGCTGGTCCTTCGATCGCTACATCGTCAACCCATTTCCATGCATGCCAGTAAGTCGTCCGTAAATGTTGCGTTTGCGGATTCGTCTAGTTTGTCTTGTGGAGCTTTTATGTCGGATCGTGAAGTAGGTACTGTCAAATGGTTCAACGACAGCAAGGGTTTCGGATTCATCAGCCGTGAAAACGGCCCGGACGTGTTCGTGCATTTCCGCGCGATCACCGGCACCGGTTTCCGCACCCTGCAGGAAGGCCAGAAGGTCAGCTTCAAAGTCGTCCAGGGCCAGAAAGGCCTGCAGGCGGACGAAGTCACTCCCGCCTGATAGTCTGAAAATCCAAAACTACTTCACGCCCCGGCAATCGAAAGACTGCCGGGGCGTTTTTATTGCAGAGTGAAAACGATTACATCAATCATTATAACGGTTATACATTTCTAGTGCGGCGATTCGGTCGTTTGAAGTACGATAAAAATCGTATTTAAATCACCGCCTCGGACTGACCTTCCGTGTTTAGAACCGTCCGGCACGAAAGTCCTCGACTGCCTGGATAATCTGCTGCTGGGTGTTCATCACGAACGGTCCGTACTTGGCCACCGGTTCGTTGAGCGGCCGGCCGGCAACGAGAATCGCACGTGCGGCGACCGGTGCCGTGACCAGCAGCTTGTCGCCGGTGCGGCTCAGTACACCGAGGTCGCCGCGCAGCAATTCGCTGGCACTGCCGTCACCGACCCGCGCCTGACCCTCATACACATAGACGAAGGCGTTGTGTCCGGCAGGGATGTCGATTTCGGCCGTGGCGCCCGCGTCCAGGTGCAAATCCAGATACAGCGGATCGGTCGCCACATTGTCCACGGGCCCGCGCATGCCGGCCTGCTCGCCCGTGATCACGCGCGCCTTGGCGCCCGGCGCGAGCTGCACTTCGGGAATGCGCTCGGGCGCAATGTCCTGGTAGCGCGGCGCGGTCATTTTGTCCTTCGCCGGCAGGTTCACCCAGAGCTGGAAGCCTTGCATAAGGCCTTCCTCCTGCTCGGGCATTTCCGAGTGAACGATGCCGCGGCCGGCGGTCATCCATTGCACGCTGCCCGCGGTCAGCAGGCCCGAGTTGCCCTGGTTGTCGCCATGGCGCATGCGCCCGGCAAGCATGTAGGTGACGGTCTCGAAGCCGCGGTGCGGGTGGTCGGGGAAGCCGGCCATGTAGTCGCTGCTCGAATCCGAGCGGAACTCGTCGAGCATCAGGAACGGATCGAGCATGTCGAGCGCCGGCTGGCCGATCACACGCGTGAGCTTGACGCCTGCGCCGTCGCTGGCCGGCAGTCCGCGCACGATGCGCACGACGCTGCGGCGGTCGGGATTGGTTTGAGAAACGGGATTGACGCTGGCCATGCTGAACTCCTCAAAGAAGCGATGGCGTCAATATAAGCTCCATGCGCAGCGAAACCAGCCGTCCTGACTCGGACGCATCGTCCTGCCGGTGGAACTGCGTGAGGTCTACACTATCGGCACCCGTTTCCATTCTCTTCATGCCATGACTTCTTCTATTTCCCATCTGATCGACGGCCGCGTTCACGATCTCGGCGACGGCTTCTTCGTCCGCCGCCTGCTGCCGCACATCGACGCACGCCACGTCGGCCCGTTCGTGTTTTTCGACCACATGGGGCCGGTGGAAATGAAGCCCGGGCAGGGCATGGACGTACGCCCGCACCCACATATCGGGCTCGCCACGGTGACCTACCTGTTCGAAGGCGCGATCCGCCATCGCGACAGCCTCGGTTCGGTCCAGGACATCCGTCCGGGCGACGTCAACTGGATGACCGCCGGCCGCGGCATCGTCCATTCCGAACGCACGCCCGACGCGGAGCGGGCAGCCGGACAAAAGATGCACGGTATCCAGATCTGGGTTGCTTTGCCGAAAGCGTCCGAAGAAGTCGAGCCGGAATTCCATCATCACCCGGTCGCGACCTTGCCGGCGATCGAGCGCGACGGCGCGCATCTGCGCCTCGTCGTCGGCGACGCGCTCGGCCTGCGCTCGCCGGTGCGCGTATTCGCTCCGATGTTCTATCTCGCTGCGGAGTTTTCCGCCGGCGGAAAATTCGTGTTGCCGCCCGAATACCCGGAGCGTGCGGTTTACGCGGTCGATACCGACCTGATCGTCGGTGGCGAGACGCTCGCGGCACAACGCATGGCGACGCTGGCGCCGGGCGTCGACGTCGAGATCGTCGCGCCGAACGGCGGCCACGCGGTCTTTTTCGGCGGCGAGCCGCTCGACGGCGACCGGCACATGTATTGGAACTTCGTTTCCTCGTCGCGCGAACGCATCGAGCAGGCCAAGCAGGACTGGGCGGCGCAGCGATTGGGGCAGGTGCCCGGCGAAACCGAGTTCATTCCTCTGCCCGTGAAGTAACGGAGCGCCGCGGATGCCTCAGCGGTATTGCTGATGACATTCCTCGCATACCTTGCCGATCTTTTCCGCGACCGGCGCGAGCGCGGCGCAGTCCGCCGGCGCCGCGGCGATGCCCGCGTCGAGCGCGTCGCGGAGCCGCGAGCCGAATTCGCGGAAGGCCGATTCCGGCGTCGAGTCGGGGTAGACGGCGGGTTCGATCTCGTTGCTCAGCGCACGCAACTGGGTCAGCGCGAGCGTGGTTTTTCTCGCGTCGCAGCGCTTGGCGCGCAAGTCCTCGCGCAACGAACCGTAGTGATGCTGCATCACATCCATCGCCCCACGCGCGTAGGCGTCGCGCGCGCGCAAGGCGTTGGCGACGATGACGGCGCCCATCGCGCCGACGACTAGTCCGATCAACAGCAAAACGATCTGCTTCATAGTCACGATTGAAACCGCAAAGTGCGAAGCATATCTCAGGCGCCGGCATTTATTGAGAAGTGTGGTCGCGCATGACTGCCGATTTTCGTGGTCAGGCAGGATCGCTATAAAATATTTCGATGACAGAACGTTTTGCAGGAATCGATCGTCTCTACGGCGCCAGCGCGGCGGAACGCTTTGCGCACGCACATGTCTGCGTGGTCGGCATCGGCGGCGTCGGCTCCTGGGCGGTCGAGGCGCTGGCGCGCTCCGGCGTCGGCGAGCTGACCTTGATCGACGCGGACGACGTCTGCGTGTCGAATACCAATCGCCAACTGCACGCTCTCGACGGCGAATACGGCAAAGCCAAGGTCGAAGTAATGGCGCAGCGCGCACGCGCGATCAATCCGGCGATCAAGGTGCATGCGGTTGCGGATTTCCTGACTTCATCAAATTTGTGGGAACTGCTCGGGCGCGACGGGCTGCGTCCGTTCGACGCCGTGCTCGACGCCTGCGACGCGCTCAAGGTCAAGGTCGAGATGATCGCGTTCTGCAAGCGGCGCAAGATTCCGATCGCGGTTTCGGGTTCGGCGGGTGGACGTATCGATCCGACCCTGGTCACTTCGCGCGATCTGTCGAAGACCGAGCACGACGCCATGCTCGCCATCGTGCGCCAGAAGCTGCGCGACGACTACGGCTGGACGCGCAATCCGAAACGCTACTTCGGCGTGCAGGCCGTGTTCTCGCGCGAGAACGCCAACTATCCGCAGGCCGACGGTACGGTGTGCAAGACGCGCATTTCGGGTGAGGGCGCCTTGAAGCTCGACTGCTCGGGCGGTCTCGGTGCGGCGACGCATGTAACGGGCACATTCGCCTTCGTCGCGGTTTCGCGCGTGCTGGCGAAATTGCTCGAAGCGAAGAAACCGGGTGCGGACGCCGATAAGCGTACGCCGGTGCGCAGCGGCACGGAAGCCGAGAAAATCGAAGCGGCCGCTTCCTGATTTACTTTATCCGAGCTACGCGGTGGCGGAACCATTCCATGCCGGCAGGCGGAACAGACGCTCGGCATTGCGCGTCGTCGCCATGGCGATTTCTTCGGCCGGCACTGCGCGTAGCGCCGCTATACAGGCACAAACTTCGCTAAGCAGGGCCGGCTCATTGCGTTGGCCTTGGTGGCCGTGCAACGGCTGGTCCGGCGAGTCGGTTTCGAGTAGGAGGAGTTCGAGTGGCATGGTCGCGGCGATACCGCGCAGACGCCGCGCACGCTCGTAGGTGACGGGACCGCCGAGGCCGATGCAGAAGCCGAGCTTCCACAACTGCCGCGCCTGCTCCTCGCTGCCCGAAAAACTGTGCACGACCCCGCTGAGCTTGCCGATACTGCGCAGCGCGGCGATCACTTCGTCGAGCGCGCGGCGCGCGTGCAGGACCAGCGGCAGGTTGAAGTCACGCGCGATTTCGAGCTGACTGCGGAAGTACAGCCGCTGCGATTCCGCGTCGAGGCCTTCGACGAAGAAGTCGAGCCCGCATTCGCCGACGGCGACGGGGCGCTCGCGCTCGATCCAGCCGCGCAGCGCATCCAGATGCTCCGGGCGGTGTTCGGCCAGATACATCGGATGCAGGCCGTAGGCCGGATACAAGCCGGTTTCGGCACGGCATAGCGCCGCCAATTTGTCGAAACCGGCCAGCGCGATCGCAGGCACGATCTGCCGCGCGACGCCGGCGTCGCGCGCGCGTGCGAGCACCGGGCCCCGGTCGGCGTCGAATTCGGCGACGTCGATATGCGTGTGGCTGTCGATCAGATCGAGCATTGGTGCGGGATTCCGAATGCGAATCGGCGGAAACGTAGAGCATAAGCCTCCGCCTATGATCGATGCCGCATGTGGGTTCGATCAACTCCGTACGCTGCCAATGTTCGCCGCCGTACTGCAAAGCTGCTTGCATATGGGCAGACGTTCGATGGCGATCGGGCCGAGCTACGACTCGACCATAATGCGGCCGACTTCCGCCGCGAGCGCATCGAGATCGGCTGCGCCCGTGTTGCCGAGGATGACGACGGTCAAATCGCTGTCGAGGAAACGATACAGCTCGCTGCGCGTTCCCATGATCCTGCCGGGGCGCTTGGCGATTCGATAGTTTTTGCCGCCGATCTTCTTCTCGTAGATCCAAAGGCCGTAGCCGTAGCGATCGAGCCCGGGCTGAGTCAGAAGCGCGAGCGACTTCGCGTTGAGCAGGCCGCCGCCGAACAGGGCATTGGAGAACTTCAGCACATCGTCGGCCGTGGAATACATCGCACCCGCGGCATACCAGTTCTCCGGATAAACCGGCATGTCCTTCTCGAGCGTCTTGCCGTCGGCGCCCAGCGAATACGGATCGGCGAGGCCCGGCACGAGACGCGCGTGGTGCGCCATACCGGTATGCTCCAGGCGCAGTGGCCGCAGGATGCGTTCCTGCAGCACTTCTTCGTACGATTTGCGGTAAAGCGCTTCGATGATTTTGCCGAGAATAATGTAGTCGGCATTGTTGTAGTCGAACGATTGGCCGGGCGGCCGCACTGGCGGGTCGCTGCAGAATTTTTCGAGCAATTGGTCGCTCGTGTACGGCGTCTGGTAGATCGGTAGGCGCGCATGCTTGGCGGCGTCATCGAGCTGCGCGGAGATCGCTTCATCGGCGTTCTCGATGTTCGGGATGCGATCGATATTTGGAAGCCCGGACGTATGGTTCAACAGTTGATGAACCGTGACCCGACTTGCGGCCTGACCGCGATAGCCGGGCAGATACTCGCCGAAAGGCTTGTCGAGATCGAGGCGGCCGGCCTCGTGCAATTGCAGGATCAGGGTCGAGGTGAACAATTTGGTGATCGACGCAATGCGATAAACCGTCCGGTTAGTGTTCGCCACGCCGAGTTCGTAGTTCGCCAGCCCGAAGCTGCGCAGATAGCGGACGCGGCTGTCTTTCTGCACAAGGATCGTCCCGCTGAAGCGGTGTGTCTGTACTTGTTCGGTGATGGCAGCATCCGGCGATGCCGCGTGCGCGGCAGTTCCGGCGCAAAAAAGGAGCGTGAGTACCGATGAGCGAAGCAGACCCAGCATGGCGATTGGACCTCGGGCGTGCCGGCGCTGGTTCGGATCGCGGCCGGCGAAACAGAAAACCGCGGCCCGAACCAGCCAGCGGAAGCACGGCGGTTCGATGCACGGTTCTTGTGAAAGGTTGCGATGCGCTGAGTCGGGCCGTTTACCCTGGCGCAGATAAAGAGCCTAGAGCAGCAGCCATTGAGCGAGGCCGAGGAACAGGCCCATGCTGACTACATCGGTCGCCGTGGTCAGGAAGATGCTCGAGGCCATCGCCGGGTCGGCGCCGGCTCTTTTGAGCACCATCGGTACGGCCGCGCCGGCGACTCCGCTGGCGACGCTCGACAGCGCCATCGCAACGAGGGTGATCAGCGCGAGCGGCAGGGCCTGCGCGTTGTGCTGAAAGTGCGCGATCACGAACATGCCGATCGCGGCGACGCAGCCGACGAGCAGGCCGTTGAGCAGGCCGAGCCAGGCTTCCTTGAGCAGAAGGGCGTTGGCACGGCCGGGGCGGATCTCGTTCAAGGTCATGCCGCGCAGGGTGACTGCGAGCGCCTGGCAACCGGTATTGCTGCATTGGCCCGAGAGCACCGGCAGGAATACGGCGAGCAGGACGATCGCGTTGACCGTGTTCTGAAAATAACCGACCACGGCCGCAGCGACGAAGGCGGTCAGCAAATTCAGCTGTAGCCACGGATGGCGGAACATGAGGGCGCGCGGCCACGGCGTGGTCGTGCGCTCTTCCTTTTCGACGCCGACCATCGATCCGGCCTGGGCGCTGATTTCGAAAGCCTGCTCCTCGAACAACACCTGACCGCGAACCTGGCCGACCAGCCTGCCGTCCGCGTCGCAGACGGGATAGACCGGATAGTGGCGGGTGACCACGTCGCGCATCGCATCGACGAGCGCGGCGTCGGGCTGCAGCGAGAATGGATCGCGCACCATGATCTCGCCGAGCGTCTGACTGCGGTCCGCGTAGAGCATCTCGCGGAAGGTGACGACGCCAACCAGCTTCCCATTCGCGTCGGCGATGAAAAGATAGGTGACCAGACGTGTCTTGACTGTGTCGCGCAATGCGTCGATCGCACTGCCAACCGTCGTGCCGGGGGCGAATTGTGGCGGCGTCGGTTCCATCAGGCGGCCGACCGTCGCTTCCGCGTAACGCACGCGGATTCGCCATTGCTCGCCTTCGTCAGCCGGCGCCGCGGCGATGACCGCGTCGCGCCGCTGCGGCGTGAAATGCTGAAGAATGTCGACAGCCTGGCCGGCACGCAGCTCGCTAAGCGCGGCTGCGATCTCGGCGTCGCCATGTCCTTCGAGCCTGTTTTTTGCCGAAATCGCGTCGAGATTGCGGATTCGGTTGCCGAGCGTTTCCACTGAGGTTTCTGTCATCGCTTCCCCCCATGATTCGTTACTATTCCCCAAGCGGATGCTAACCCGGCTTTGGGCGGACGGAAACGTGGATTCGCGCGATAGTTCGCTGTTTGGGAATTCTGCAAGTGTTCACATGTTCGCTCGCAGAATGGCGCCGTAAACCCCCGGATTCGGGTGTACGAATCATCAATACGAGGATCAGAATATGTTCAAGCATCGCGGAATTGTGGTGTTGTCGCTCGTCGCACTGTTCGGTTTGCAGGCCTGCGTCGCGCCGCCGCCGCGCGAGCGCGTGGTCTATCGCGATCCGGCCGGATACAACAACAATCAGCAGAACGGTTACTACGACCGTCGCGACAATGGTGTCTGCAACCGCTGCGGCACGATCCGCCAGATCGAGCAGGTGCGCGTCGACCAGCAGACGACGGGCGGCGGTGCGATCCTTGGCGCGCTCATTGGCGGCCTGATCGGCAACCAGTTCGGCCGCGGCAGCGGCCGCGCGGCGACGACGGCAATCGGTGCAGTTGGCGGCGCAGTCGCCGGCAATGCGGTCGAGTCGAACAATGCACGTGCGGCGTCGGGCTATGCATGGCGCTACTACGTCGAACTCGACGATGGTCACGAGGCTTGGGTCGGCCAGTACGACAATCCGGGCTTCCGCATCGGCGACCGCGTAGTGATTCGCGGCGGACGCAACGATGGCCGTCTCGAACTGATGCGCTGATCGACAAACTCAAGTCAACAAAAAACCGGACGTGTGCGAACACGTCCGGTTTTTTTATGCCCGCGAATCGAGCTTGAGATCAGTCGACGCGGTAGAAACTGTGTTCACCGATGCGTGCGAGCGGATAGCCCTTGGCCCATGGCGGCATCGGCGTGTTCGATGCGTAGAAGTGGTCGGCCTTCGGCACGACCGAATAGCGCAACGGTTCCGGCAGGGACCACATCGTCATCGCGACATTTGCGATCGCCCAGGAGCGCTGCAACGCATCGGCTTCGCTCATCACATAGCCGGGAGGCAGGAGAGTAAACGCGAACTGGCCCGGAGCGGTGAGCACGGAACACACGGAATTGCCCCACTGGCCGCTTTCGGCGCGGCGCAGCGCAACCTCGGCCACCGCCAACTGGCCGGCTACGGGTTCGCTGCGCGCTTCGAGATAGATCGTGCCGGCGAGGCAGGCGCGGTCGGCGACAGGCTGCGGCAGGATCGAGGCGAGCCAAAGCAGAAAAGAAATTTTCATGTACGAACGTCAGACAAAAGGAATTCGTTGTGCGAAATCCGCGTCGCGTCGTTGCGCGCCAGCTGAAGATTTCTTCCCGTCACGAGCAGGCTGCGATGTAGATCGCGCGCTCAAGTGAAGGAGTAAAAGTATGCGGAGCCTTACCTGGTTCCGTTGCGCCGGTGCACTGTCTGTGGGCCGGTGTTTGCGCGTCAATGGTGACGGCGCAGTGATTCAGTGCGTGCAGGTTAGTCGATTTGTGCGGCGCGCACAACGCTGAATGTTAAGAATTGAGAAAGCTGAACGCTCGTGTTCAGAAACAATTAAGCAAATGATAAAAAGGGTAGAAAGAACAAATTGATCCAAATTATCTTTTTCGTACAAGTGGAAAAGTATTTAAGTGTACTTTTACAAAAAAGATAAATTAATACTTTTTTGCATTCAGTGACTGATTCTGTCTCTGCGCTCCACGGTGACCGCTACGGCAACTTCACGCCGCTATCGTTGGTCACCGCGAGCGCCGTCGCGATCGATTCGCTCGCCCATGCGGAGCAGACGATCAGAGCGCTTTCCCCGTTTTTCATGTCGATGGTTGCGCCGGGCTCGGGCAGTTCCGCGGTGGAGTAGGTCACTCGACGCAGTTGCCGCTTGTTGCCGCCTTTGAAGTGCAGGCGCGCGACGATTTCCTGGCCCGGATAACAGCCCTTGTTCGTGCTCGTTGCGGCGAGAGCGTCGAGTCCGATCCACATCGGCAGCAGCTTGTCCTCGATCTCGGCAGAGAGTGTGACGAGACCCGCAGCGATATCGGCCAGCGCATTTTCGTTTTGCGCTGCCGCCGATCGCTCTGCGTTACCTGGCTCTTCCGCGGTCAGCAGCAGCCAGCGCGGCGTCTCACCAGGCAGGGCGATGCAGGTCTCGCCGGAATTCGAAGCGATGAGCCAATCCGCCGGCGGCGTGGGAAAACGATCGAGGTTTGCCTGCCGTCGTGCAACGTAGGCGTATTGTTTTTCGATCGTGCGCAATTGCACTTTGGCGCGGAAGACATAACGTGCGAGCGCCGCGCACAGTTGCGCAGCGGAACCGCCGCGCAGCACCAGACGCAAATGCTCGTCGTCGTCGCGCAGTAAATGGAAGAACGCACGCACACGGCCTTGTGGCGACAACCACGCCGACCATTGCCAATGGCCGTTCTTGAGTTCGGCGAGATTGCTCGAAAACTGCGCCTGGGCGAACGCGATCGCATCGGCACCGACGATTTCGACGATCTGAGGAGCGGGTAGGGCGATAAGGGAAGCGCTGGTCATATCGTAATGTCGTCGGTCTTGGCCCAGTCCCATCGTGATCCCTGCAATCGGGCAGTTCGGTGGCTGGAGCGTGTCAGAGGTTCGGGTCCGGCGCTATAATTGTGCATCGCAAGAAATGTGGAGATTTCTTGCCGGTTGTCAAGCAAGCAGGGTCAAGCGTCGCACTATGTCGATCCACGTGTCCGAGTCCACTGAGCCCCAATCTTCGTCCCGAGACGCGGACGAAGCGGTATCATCTGCGCCGCCTTCGCCCGCAGGAAAATCTCCACCAAAGGAAATCGGCGGTCGCGACGGCCTCGAACCCACGCGCTACGGCGATTGGGAAAAGAACGGCCGTTGCGTCGACTTCTGACGGCAGTCGCGTTTGCATCTCGTTTCATCTACGCAGTAGCCACATACAAGGTTTTCGTATGCCGCAACCCGCACGTCCTCTGTCTCCGTTCACCACGATCTATCGCTGGCCGCTGGCAATGGCGCTGTCGATCGTGCATCGCATGACCGGCATCGCGATCGCGATCGGTCTTTTGCTCGTGGTCTGGCTGCTGCTGGCCCTGGCCCACGGTCCGGAAAGCTACGCGACCGCGCGCGCACTCTGCGGCTCTTGGCTCGGTCTGGTCCTGCTGTTCGGCTGGACCTGGGCGCTGACGTTCCACCTCGCCAACGGCATTCGCCACCTGTTCTGGGACGTCGGCAAGGGCTTCTCGATCCAGCAGGCGAAGGCGAGCGGCATCGCTGTGATCGTCGCCAGTCTCGTACTGACCGCCCTGATCTGGGCCTGCGTATTCGCCCAAGGAGGCAAGTGATGAGCGAGACGAACAATGTCCGCGCGGCCGACTACCGCACGCCACTGAAGCGCGTGCGCGGGCTCGGGGCCGCCAAGTCGGGCACGCATCATTTCATCGCACAGCGCGTGACGGCGGTGGCGCTGGTGTTTCTCGTGCTGTGGGCGATCTATCTCGCCTTGGCCCTCGTGCACAGCGACTACGCGCAGGCGCGCGAGATGCTGCATCACCCGTTCGCTGCGGTCTGGCTGATCGCGTTTCTGATCGCCGGATTCTGGCACGCGCAGCTCGGCATCCAGGTCGTGATCGAAGACTACGTGCACACGCGCTGGCTTGAAGCGGTCGCGCAGCTCGCGAACAAATTCGTCTGCGCGGCGGCTGCCCTGGCCGGCATCATCGCCGTCGTCCGCATCGTATTGAGCTGAGAGGAATCGGAATGTCGGCGTACAAGATTCAAGAACACAAATACGACATCGTCGTCGTCGGAGCAGGCGGCGCAGGGTTGCGCGCCACTTTCGGCCTCGCCGCGAAGGGTCTCAAGACGGTCTGCCTGACCAAGGTGTTTCCGACGCGTTCGCATACGGTGGCGGCGCAGGGCGGCATTTCCGCCGCGCTCGGCAACATGGGCGAGGACGACTGGCGCTATCACTTCTACGACACGATCAAGGGTTCGGACTGGCTCGGCGACCAGGACGCGATCGAGTACATGTGCAAGGAAGCGCCGGCCGCGGTGATCGAACTCGAACACTATGGCGTGCCGTTCTCGCGCACCGAGGAAGGCAAGATCTACCAGCGCCCGTTCGGCGGCATGACCACGCGCTACGGCGAAGGTCCGCCGGCGCAGCGCACTTGCGCCGCGGCCGACCGCACCGGTCACGCGATGCTGCACACGCTGTATCAGCAGTCGCTGGCGCACGATGCGCAGTTCAAAGTCGAATACTTCGCGCTCGATCTGATCTTCGACGCCGACGGTGCCTGCCGCGGCGTGCTCGCGCTCGATATGGCCGAAGGCACCCTGCATTTGTTCCGCGCGCACGGTGTCGTGCTCGCGACCGGCGGCTACGGCCGCGCTTACTTCAGTGCGACCTCGGCGCATACCTGCACAGGCGACGGTGGCGGTCTCTTCGCACGCGCGGGCCTGGCGCTGCAGGACATGGAGTTCGTGCAATTCCATCCGACCGGCATCTACGGCGCCGGCTGTCTGATTACCGAAGGCGTCCGTGGCGAAGGCGGCATCCTGCGCAATTCCAGCGGCGAGCGTTTCATGGAACGCTACGCGCCGCACTACAAGGACCTCGCTTCGCGCGACGTGGTCAGCCGTTCGATGACGATCGAAATCCGTGAAGGCCGCGGTGTCGGCGAGCACAAGGATCACATCCTGCTCGATCTGACCCACCTTGGTCCCGAAGTAATTCACGAGAAGCTGCCCGGCATCGCCGAGAGCGCGCGCATCTTCGCCGGCGTCGACGTGACCAAGCAGCCGATCCCGGTGCTGCCGACCGTGCACTACAACATGGGTGGCATCCCGACCAACTATCACGGCGAAGTCGTGCAGAAGATCGGCAACGATCCGGACAAGGTCGTCGAAGGCTTGTACGCGATCGGCGAAGCGGCTTGCGTTTCGGTTCACGGCGCCAACCGTCTCGGTTCCAATTCGCTGCTCGATCTGGTCGTGTTCGGCCGCGCAGTCGCGAACCGCTGTGCCGAGACGATCAAGTCGGGCGCCTCGCACAAGACCCTGCCGGCCGACGTCTGCGACGCGGCGCTGGCCAACCTCGATAAGCTGCGCAACGCCAAGGGTTCGCGTTCTACCGCGGAAATCCGCCTGGACATGCAGCGCACCATGCAGAGCGACGCTGCAGTGTTCCGTACCTCGAAGACGCTCAAGGAAGGCTGCGAGAAGATGGACAAGGTGTTCGCTTCGTTCGAGGACGTGCGCATCGCCGACCGCTCGCTGGTATGGAACTCCGATCTGATCGAGACTTACGAACTGCAGAACCTGCTCTACAACGCGGTCGCGACGATCAATTCCGCCGAGCAGCGTCACGAGTCGCGTGGCGCGCATGCGCACGAGGATTATCCGAATCGCGACGACGTCAACTGGATGAAGCACACGCTGGTGAAGGTCGACCACAAGGGCGCGTGCAGCTTCGACTATCGCCCGGTGCACATGAATACGCTGACCGACGAAGTGAAACCGGTGCCGCCGAAAGCGCGCGTGTATTGAAAAGGCTGGGTTTCGGAATTGGCGATGCGGGACTCGTTCCGCATCGCTCGGCCCGAAGCCTCAATCCCTAATCTCAGAATCCGAGCAAGAACATGGCCGAGTTCACCCTTCCGAAGAATTCCAAGGTCCAGAAAGGCAAAAAGTTCCCCGCCAAGGCGGGCGCGAAGAACGTACGCACGTTCCGCGTCTATCGCTGGAATGAGGACGACGGCCAGAACCCGCATATCGACGAGTACGAAGTCGATATGGACAGTTGCGGCCCGATGGTTCTCGACGCGCTGATCAAGATCAAGAACGAGATCGACTCGACCCTGACCTTTCGCCGCTCGTGCCGCGAAGGCATCTGCGGTTCGTGCGCGATGAACATCGACGGCGGCAACACGCTCGCGTGTACCAAGGCGATCGACGACTGCAAGGGCGACGTGAAGATCTATCCGCTGCCGCATATGCCGGTGGTGAAAGATCTGGTGCCCGACCTGACCAACTTCTACGCGCAATACGCTTCGATCAAGCCGTGGCTGCGTACGGAGACGCCCGCGCCGGACAAGGAACGCCTGCAGTCGAAGGAAGACCGCGCCAAACTCGACGGTCTCTACGAGTGCATTCTCTGCGCGTCCTGTTCGACGTCCTGCCCGAGCTACTGGTGGAACGGCGACAAGTATCTCGGCCCGGCGGCATTGCTGCAGGCCTACCGTTTCATCGCCGACTCGCGTGACGAAGACACCGGTGCGCGTCTCGACGAGCTTGAAGATCCGTTCAAGCTGTATCGCTGCCACACGATCATGAACTGCACGAACACCTGTCCGAAAGGCTTGAATCCGGCCAAGGCGATCGGTGAGATCAAGAAACTGATGGTCGAGCGCAAGGGCGTCTGAGCGAGGGGTTCGCAAGGGCCGAATACTTTAGAGCTCGATTTATCGAGCCCGGCTCTTGAATTGCAGATCGCAGAAAAACGCGCGCGCCAACTCGCGTTGCAACGAGGGGAATCCGATGGAAGCACGCCTGATCTTCTGGCCGGCCGTCGCCATGGTCATGCTGACCTTTCTCGTGCAGATGCGCATGTATGTCGCGCGCATTGGCGAGATGAAGCGCGAGCGCGTTCATCCCCAGGCAATCGCGAACTCGGCGCAGGCCGCGGCGCGGCTCAAAGACACTTGCGCCGCCGACAACTTCCGCAACCTGTTCGAAATGCCGGTGCTGTTCTACGTGGCGCTGTTGGTCGCTTTTCTGAGCGCGCAGGTCAGTACGGTCACACTGACTCTGGCCTGGGTCTTCGTTGCGTTGCGCATCGTGCATAGCGTGATCCATTGTAGCTACAACAAGGTCATGCATCGTTTCTACGCATACGTATCGAGCAGCCTGGTGTTGTGGATACTTTGGGGCGTGCTGGCCTTCGGGTTGTGCAAGTGAGCGAAGCAGGACGCCTGCGCTGGCGCTGTCGTCGCGGCATGCGCGAACTCGATCAACTGCTCGGCTGGTATCTCGATACGCGCTACGAGTCGGCCGATGGCACGGCGCAGGCCGCGTTTGCCGAGCTGCTCGAACAACCCGATCCCGAGCTGTGGCACTGGTTGCAAGGTCACGGCGCCCCGGAAGACGTCCGCTTCCGTGCCATCGTCGATGAAATCCGTACCCGCGATCGCATTTGACTACCGCCCGTCGCGTTGGCTGATGTTCGGCATCGGCCTCGCGACCTTGCTGGCGGTGTTGGCGATCGCGGTGTGTGGCTTGAGCCTTTGGTTCAAACTGGCTTTGATGCTCGCGGCCCTCGCCTATGCCGGGCAGTCACTCTGGCGATTTTCGCATCCGCCGTTTACGCAGATCATGTGGCACTCGGCCGGACATTGGCGGCTGGGCGATAAAGAAGGTGGCGAGCATATCGGCGAACTCGTCCGTGCCGTCACGCTCGGCATGCTGATCGTGCTGGTGTTGAAAGTCGGTGCGAAGGCTACGGTGGCGTTGCCGTTGTTGCCGGACAACTGCGATGCCGAGACGCGGCGTCGGCTGCGCGTAAGGCTGGCACGAGCCGATTCGGTTCACGCAGTCGAATGAAAAGCAAAAAAAACCGGCCTCATCGTGAGGCCGGTTGTCCCGCGTCCTTGCCCTGTGAAGCATTCCGCTTCGATCCGGTGAATCCTGCGACAGCCATCCTTGGCCGCGCTGCTTACTTCAGTTGAAGCGGATCAGAAGCGGTATTCCGCGCTGACCGAGAACACGTTCGGATCGAGGTTCAATCCGTTCTTGCTGGTCTTGTAGTAGTCGTAGTTCACGCCGAGCGACAGGTTGTTGCTGAAGTCGTAACCGGCACCGACGCCCGCATACCACTTGGTGCTGGTGTCGTCGACGTAGTAGGCGGTCGCACCGTCCTTCGAGTAGTAACCGTTCGTATCGGCGCGGAACAGGCCGACGCGACCGGACAGATACCACTGCGGAGCGATGTTGAAGCGGCTGTTCACACCGGCGGTCCAGCCTTTGACCGAAGCGCTGCCGAGGCCCAGGCCGTTGTAGCGGCTCTTGGCGCCGAAATCGCCGAGCTTGGCGTAGCCGCCTTCGACGCCGAGCGCGAAGCCGGGGCTCAACGCCCAACGATAACCGAGGTTGACGCCATAGGCCGTATCGTTGTCGTCGTAGAGACCTTTGTCGAGGCTGGAACGACCGACGTTGCCGTTGACGAAGAAGCCGCCGTTGTTGCCGTCTGCGGCGTGGGACACGGCCGGCAGCGTAGCGAAAGAAGCGGTAGCGAGGGCGATAGCGAACAGCGTATTTTTCATGGGTGTCTCCAATTGCTCTTGTGTTTGGTGTTGCTTGTTGGACAAACAAAGCGCGCCCGAAGGCCGCTCCGCACGTCGGCGATCTTTTTCATCGCCTCGGTGCTGGGATTCAAAATGGGGCGAGGGAGTTTATTTTCAATACTGCGCGGTTTATAAAATATTCACCTAGCTGAAATCGCATACAGGAACCTGTCCAACCTTGCAGGAACCTGGCGCGTTTCCTCGTGTCGAACTGACGGCTGAGCGCGCAACACGTACAATGCGCAAGCCCTCTGCGTTGCAGTCCAAAAAATTCCGCAAACGGATTTCCACGAGAATGTTCCATCCGCTGCAACTCTTCATCGGCCTGCGCTACACGCGCGCCAAACGCCGCAATCACTTCATTTCGTTCATCTCGCTCGTATCGATGCTCGGTATCGCCGTCGGCGTGATGGCGCTGATCGCAGTGATGAGCGTGATGAACGGCTTTCAGGGCGACATGCAGCAGCGCATCCTCGGCATGGTTGCGCACGCCTCGATCGAAAGCATCGACGGCGGTATTTCCGACTGGCGCGACACGGTGAAGAAAGTCGAGGCGCGGCCGCACGTCGTCGGTGCGGCGCCTTATCTCGACGCGCAGGCGCTGTTGCGCGGCCGGCGCACGCAACCTGCGGTCATTCACGGACTCGTGCCCGATCAGGAACCGAAGGTATCGAACATCGGCGACAAGCTGCAGTCGGGCTCGCTGGCCCAGTTAACGCCCGGCAGTTTCAACATCATCCTCGGCAACGAACTGGCGATGCAGCTCGGCGTGCGCGTCGGCGACAAAGTCACGGTGATGGTCCCCGAGTTCAGCGTCACGCCGGTCGGCGCGTTGCCGCGCTCGAAGAACTGCGAAGTCGTCGGCGTGTTCGCGGTCGGCTTCGCCGAGTACGACACCGGCGTCGCGCTCATGAACATGGACGACGCGATAACCCTGCTGCGCGCCGACGGCGCCGGCGGCATCCGTCTCAAGCTCGACGATATGTTCGATGCGTGGAAGATCGCGGTGGGATTGCGCGATCAACTGGAGCAGTACTTCAAGGTCACGACCTGGGAACAGAGCCACCAGAATTTTTTCAGCGCGGTGCGGATGGAGAAGACGGTGATGTTCATCATCCTCTCGCTGATCGTCGGCGTCGCCGCGTTCAATCTCGTCTCGACGCTGATCATGCTGGTCACCGACAAGCAGGCCGATATCGCGATCCTGCGTACGCTCGGCATCTCGCCGAACAGCGTCATGGGCATCTTCACCGTGCAGGGCGTGATCGTCGGCAGCTTCGGTATTCTGATCGGCCTCGTCGGCGGTGTTCTGCTCGCGTGGAACATCCCGGGGATCGCCAAGTGGGTCGAGCGCACGTTCCATTTCGAGATCCTGCCTGCGGACATCTACTACATCACCGAAGTGCCGTCCGATTTGCACTGGAGCGACGTCGGCTGGGTCGCGGCGATCGCCTGGGTTTTCTGCCTGCTCGCAACCTTGTATCCGGCGTGGCGCGCGGCGCGCACACAGCCGGCTGCGGCGCTGCGCTATGAGTAAGGCCGCGGACAAACAGCCGCGAGCGGCACTGGGTGTGGCGCTGTTCGGCGCTCGTTCTTATCGCGCGGAAAAACAGTGAAAGAAGCGCTCATTATGGTGATGACTTACAGCAGCCCCCAGCCTCCGACGCCGAGCCCTCGTTCCGGAGATATCGTCCTGCGCGCAAGCAACGTCGCCAAGACCTATGCCGAAGGCAAGCTGCGCACCGAAGTCCTCAATAACGTGAGCTTCGAACTGCCGCGCGCATCGACACTGGCAATCGTCGGCGCGTCGGGCGCCGGAAAGAGCACGTTGCTGCATATTCTCGGCGGCCTCGATACCTTGAGCGCGGGTGAGGTCGAGGTCGAAGGCCGCGCGATGTCGAAACTGTCCGACCGCGAGCGCGGCGAAGTGCGCAATCGCTCGCTCGGCTTCATCTACCAGTTCCATCATCTGTTGCCCGAATTCACCGCACTCGAAAATGTCGCGATGCCGCTGCTGATCCGCGGCATCAAGGTTGCTGAGGCGAAGCGGCGCGCGAACGAGCTGCTCGATCGTGTCGGTCTCGCGCATCGCACGGCGCACAAGCCGGGCGAACTGTCCGGCGGTGAGCGCCAGCGCTGCGCGGTGGCGCGCGCGCTGGTCACGCGTCCGGCCTGCGTGCTCGGCGACGAGCCGACTGGCAATCTCGACGAAAAGAACGCCGCGCAGGTCTATGCGCTGATGCTCGAGCTCAACCGCGAAATCGGCACGAGCTTCGTGCTCGTCACGCATGACCGCGGGCTCGCGCGACGCATGGATCGTGTGCTCGAACTGCACGGCGGAGGATTGAGCGAAGTCGCCGGTTAGTTACGGCGTTCTCGCATAGAGGAACATCGTCGCGTTTTTGCGATGCCTTGCTTGGCATCGTTTGCGGTGATGGAAGGGAAGGCGCGATGCCGGGCAGGGCAGGTGCCTGAAGGGCAAAATAGGGGACGGCGCTGCAATGGATTGGCGTGCTGCTTTGGAAGGCCTTTTTTTCGCGCGGCATTCGGCGTCGCCCGGTGCAGCCAAGCGCGGCGAAGAAGCGCCTCCCCGATTTCCGCTGAGCGACCTTTTCAGTGTGGCCGCTGCCGTCGCTCTGCTGACCGGCGCGGTCGCCGTGCAAACCTTGACTGCGTTGCCGTCTCACTGGGTTACTGCAGGTCTTGGGCTGGCCGGTGCAGTGCTGACTCTGCTGCGCAGCCGCTGGCGCTGGCTCGGTTTTGTTCTGGTCGGTGCAGCCTGGACGGTCTGGCGTGCGGACCTCGCCTTGTCGTCGCGTTTGCCCGCTGCGCTGGAAGGCGAAGACGTATTCGTGACCGGCACGATCCGCGGACTGCCGCGTGTGGCGGACGACTCTACGCGTTTCGATTTGGCCGTCTATACAGCTGAACGAGAAAACCGACCCGTGACCATTCTCGGCACGCTGCGCGTGAGCTGGTACGACACCGCGCCGACGATCCAGCCATGCGAGAACTGGCGTCTGCATCTGCGCCTCAAGCGCCCGCGCGGCCTGATCAATCCGGGCGGCTTCGATTTCGAGCGCTATGCCCTCGGCGAGGGCATTACCGCAACGGGCTACGTGCGCGAAGACGCGGCCAATCGCGCAACCGGCACGCGTGCCTTGTGCGTCGAAGGTCTGCGCCAGCACATTTCGCTGCGCATTGCCGAAACGCTCGGCCCAGGGCCGCAAAGCAACGTGCTGCGTGCGCTCGCGTTCGGCGACCAGCAGGCGATGGACGAGGGCGAATGGAATGTCGCGCGCGCGACCGGTATTCCGCATCTGATCGCGATCTCGGGTCTGCATATCGCGCTGTTCGCCGGATTCGGTGTCTTGATCGTGCGATTGTTCTGGAAGCTCGCTCCGCGCCTGACCCTGCGCTGGCCCGCGCCGCTGATCGAGGCGCTGGCGAGCATCGTCTTCGCGGTCGGCTATGCCGCGATCTCCGGCCTCGGCCTGCCGACGCGGCGCGCGCTGGTGATGATCGGTGTCCTCCTCGCCGCCAATCTGCTGCGGCGCGCGCGGGCGCCGGTGCACGGGCTTGCCTTCGCCGTGATCGTGCTGCTCGCGCTCGATCCGCTCTGCGTGCTCAGCGCGGGCTGCTGGCTGTCCTTCGTCGGTGTCGCCTGGCTGATGTTCTGCCTCAGCGGCCGCGGCGAGCGTCGGCGCTGGTGGCGCGAAATGCTGAGTGCGCAGGGTGTCGCCAGCCTCGGCCTGCTGCCGCTGACGATCTGGTTCTTCGGCCAGAGTTCGCTGATCGGACCGATCGCCAACCTGGTCGCCGTGCCGGTGGTGTGCTTCTTCATTCTTCCGCTCGGCGTTGCCGGGGCTTTGCTGCAATCGACGTTGCCGGCGATCGGCGCGCCGTTGCTCAAACTCGCCGGGCTCGCGATGCAGGCGCTGTGGTGGCTGCTCGAACACATGGCCGCGTGGCCCGGCGCGTTGTGGTATTTCCCCGAGCCTAGCGTTTGGGCGTTTGCCTTGGCGATGCTCGGTGCCGTGTGGATTCTGCTGCCGCGCGGCATGCCGGCGCGCGGTCTCGGCGTGGCCTTGTTCCTGCCGCTGCTGATTCCCGCACGCGCGCCGTTGCGCGATGGTGAATTCGAGGCGCTGATGCTCGACGTCGGCCAGGGCCTGGCGGTCGTCGTGCGCACGCGCGACCACGCACTCGTCTACGATGCGGGCGCACGTTTTCCATCCGGCTTCGATCTCGGCGACGCTGCAGTCGTGCCCGCGCTGCGGGCGAAGGGCATCGGCCGCGTCGATCGCCTGATCGTCAGCCACGGCGACAACGACCATGCCGGAGGCGCCGCGGCCGTGCTCGCGGCGTTTGCGCAGGCTGAAGTCTCGGGCGGCGAGCCGGCACGCATGCCGGTCGCGGCAACGCAATGTCTTGCCGGGCAAGCGTGGAACTGGAACGGCGTCGCGTTCCGCATCGTTCATCCGCACGAACCGCTCGCGGCCAAAGACAACGATCGCTGCTGTGTGCTCGAAGTGCGCACGGGCGGCAGCGCCTTGTTGCTGACCGGCGACATCACCGCGGCGGTCGAAGGCGACGTGGTCGCCGCGCTCGGGCCGATCGCGCCGCACACGCTGCTGCAAGTGCCGCACCACGGCAGCAAAACCTCGTCGAGTGCGGCCTTCATCGCGGCGATCGAGCCGGAGCTAGCCCTGGTCTCGTCGGGCTATCGCAATCACTTCAATCATCCGAATCCGACCGTCGTCGCGCGCTACCGCGCGGCCGGAGTCGATTTGCTGGCCACGCCGGAAAACGGATTTACCGAATTCCGTTTCGCCCCCGATGTCGCACCGCGCCTGGTCGAGCGCGGACGAGTCGATCGGCATCCGTACTGGCGTGAATGAGCGCTGCGGCTTGGGAACCCGCAGACGGCGGAATAGGTCGAAGCCGTCACCAAACGCGCAAAGCCGGAGTTATTCGCTGGTATGATTCGCGGCGAGCGCGGGAACTAGAGAGGCATTGGCGTGCTGGAAATTTTGATGGCCGGCGGCTGGGCGATGCTGCCCATCCTGATCTGTTCGGCGATTGCGATCGCGATCATCCTCGAACGCTTCTGGACTTTGCGCCGCTCCGCCGTGATCCCGCCGGGCCTGACCGCGCAAGTGCGCGAGTGGGCGCGCAATCGGCAGCTCGATCCGCAGCACGTGGAAACCCTGCGCCAGAATTCGCCGCTCGGCGAAGTCCTCGCGGCGGCGCTCAGCGTGCGCATGCGTTCGCGCGAGATCATGAAAGAGCGCGTCGAGGACACTGGGCGCCACGTCGTGCACCGGCTCGAACGCTTTCTCAACACACTTGGCACGATCGCATTGATCTCGCCGCTGCTCGGCCTGCTCGGCACGGTGTTCGGCCTGATCCGCATGTTCTTCGCGGTGATGGTGTCCGGCGTAGGCGATCCGCTCAAGATGGCCGGCGGCATCGGCGAGGCACTGGTTTGCACGGCAGCCGGCCTGTGCGTGGCGATCCCGGCGTATTTCTTCCATCGCTATTTCCGCGGTCGCGTTACCGATCTCGTCGTCGACATGGAAAAGGACGTGATCGTGCTGATGGACGAGCTCTCCGCGCACGCGGAAGCCGTTCCCACGCGCGCACCGCGCCCGCGCAGAGAATCGGCCGCGGAACAGGAAACCGTCTGAGATGCGGCTCAGTTCCGGACGGCAGGACGACTTCGAGATCAACGTGATCTCGCTGATCGACGTCATGCTGACCCTGCTGATGTTCTTCGTCATGACGACGACCTTCGTCCAGCACTCGGCGATGAAAGTGACCCTGCCCGAAGCGTCGGAGACGACTACCGAAGCGCAGCGCGAATCGCTGACCGTGATGGTCGACGCGAACGGGCACTACTTCGTCGACAACAACGAAGTGCTCAATCCCGCGCTGGACACGCTCAAGGAAGCGATCGCGCGCATCGCCGGCGATAACCGCGAACGTCAGGTCGTGCTGCGCGCCGACGCGGCGACGCCGCACCAGGCCGTCGTCACTGCGATGGACGCACTCGGCCAGCTCGGCTTCACTCATCTTTCGATCGCGACTACACGTGCGAAAGACGCAAACAAGCCACGCTGAGCGCACGGCATGAGCGAACCAGACAATACGGGTTTCGTGGCGACCTACCGGCGCCTGCTCGGCTATCTGTGGCCGTTGCGCGGCACCGTCGGATTCGCCCTGCTCGGCATGGCGCTCGATGCCGCCTGCGGCTCCGCGTTCCTGTATTTCATCAAAGAGATCATCGACGCGATCTTCACCGATCACGATCCGTTCTGGACGTTCTGGATGCCGTTCATCGTCATCATCCTGTTCGTCACGCGCGGCATCGGCGGCTATCTCTCCGACTACGGCATGGCAAGGGTGGCACGCAGCGTGGTGCACCGGATGCGCAACGAGGTGTTCGGCCGCTATTTGCAGTTGCCTTCGTCGTATTTCGGCTCGGAGACGTCGGGGCAGATGGTGTCGCGCCTGACCTTCACCGTCGAGCAGGTTTCCGGCGCGTGCACCGATTCGCTCAAGACCGTGGTCCTGCATTCGCTCAACGTAGTCGGCTACACCGTCGTCATGTTCTACCAGAGCGCCCGCCTCACCGGCGCGCTGTTCGTTCTCGCGCCGTTGATCGCGTTGATCGTGCGCACGGTCGGCCGGCGCTACCGGCGCATCGGTCCGCGCATCCAGCAGTCGATGGGCGAGGTCACCGGCACGATCCACGAAGTCGTCAACGGCCAGCGCGAGGTCAAAATCTTTGGCGGGCAGGAAGCCGAACGGCAGCGTTTTGCCGCGGTCACCGAGGAAAACCGGCGCCTCAATTTGAAAGTGTCGTCGACCAACGCGATGGCGACCGCGGCTGTGCAGATCATCGCGGCCTGTTCGATCGCCGTGGTGATTTTCGTCGCCACGCGGCCCGGCATCATCAACCACACGAGCGCCGGCGAATTCATGTCGGTTATCACCTCGATGATGGTGATGCTCACCTCGCTGAAGAACCTCACCACGGTGCAGTCGAACATGAATCGCGGCATCGTCGCCGCGCAGGACCTGTTCCGCCTGATCGACACGCCGGGCGAGTGCGACGAGGGCACGCGCAGTCTGCAGCACAGCCGCGGCGAGATCGATTTCCGCGGCGTTTCGTTTCGCTACGCGGGCCAGCATGCCGATGCACTCGACGGCGTCGATCTGCACTGCGCGCCCGGTACGGTCACCGCCCTGGTCGGGCGCTCGGGCAGCGGCAAGTCGAGCCTGGTCGGCCTCGTGCCGCGGTTTTACGAGCCGACCGCCGGCGAAATCCGCCTCGACGGCGAACCGCTCGGCGACTACCGCCTCGTCGATCTGCGCGCGCAGATTGCCTGGGTCGGGCAGAACGTCGTCCTGTTCAACGACACGATCGCGCGCAATATCGCCTACGGCGCGCTCGGCGGCGCTTCGCGCGAGGCGATCGAGGCCGCCGCGCGCGCAGCGAATGCGATGGAGTTCATCGAGCGGCTGCCGCAAGGGCTCGACTCGCCGGTCGGCGAAGACGGCGCGCAGTTGTCGGGCGGCCAGCGCCAGCGCATCGCGATTGCGCGCGCGATTCTCAAGAACGCGCCGATCTTGATCCTCGACGAGGCGACGAGCGCGCTCGACACGGAGTCCGAACGCCTGATCCAGGACGCGCTCAATCGATTGATGAAACAGCGCACTGTGCTCGTTATCGCACATCGCCTCTCGACCATCGAGCATGCCGACCAGATCGCCGTGCTCGAAGGCGGCCGCGTCGTCGAACGCGGCACGCATGCGGAGCTGATCGCGTGCCATGGCAAGTACGCTGCGTTGCATCGTCTGCAGTTCCACGAACCGGCTGCGGCAACGGTGCAGGGAACTGCGTCGTGAGCCGTTCGCAGCGCGAATGTTTGCGCCCGCCCGTTGCCTTCGTAGCCCCGCTTTCGCGGGAATGATGGCGGGAAGAGGAGCCGGCTAATGAGTCTCCTTCACCGACTCCCGACAATCTGGTACGACGGCGTGCCGCCGCCGCTGTGGTTGCGCCTACTCGTCCCGGTCTATCGTGGCTTGCGCGCACTGCATCGCTTGCCGTATTCGCTCGGATGGAAAAAGCCGCAACGTTTGCCCGTGCCGGTGATCGTCGTCGGCAACGTCACCGTCGGCGGCACCGGCAAGACGCCGCTCGTGATCGCCCTTGTCGAGGCTTTGCGCGTGCGCGGGCTCAAGCCGGGCGTGATCAGCCGCGGCTACGGCGCCGACACCGGCACGCCGCAACTGCTCGATGCGTCCGCCGACGCGGCGCGGGTCGGCGACGAGCCGCTGCTGATCCACAACGCGGCCGACGTGCCTGTCGCAGTCGGCCGCGATCGCGTCGCCGCCGGGCGCTTGCTGCTCGCGCATCGCGACTGCGATGTGATCGTCGCCGACGACGGATTGCAGCATTATCCACTTTTCCGCAATGTGGAAATTTGTGTCATCGACGGCGAACGCCGCTTCGGCAACGGACTGCTGCTGCCGGCGGGTCCGCTGCGCGAGCCGCTGTCGCGGTTGGCGACGGTCGATTTCCGTGTCTGCAACGGCGCGCAGGCGCGGCCGGGCGAAGTGCAGATGCAGCTCGTCGGCGAAGCCGCGGTGGGCGTGAGCGATCCCGCCGTGAGCCGGGCCTTGCGCGACTTCTCCGGGCGCCGCGTGCATGCCGTCGCCGGCATCGGCAACCCGGCGCGGTTTTTCGCGACGCTGCGTGCGGCGGGCGTTGACGTGGTCGAGCATGCGTTCGCCGATCATCATGTTTTCGTCGCGCGCGATCTGGATTTCGGCGATGATCTGCCCGTGCTGATGACGCAGAAGGATGCGGTCAAGTGCGCGGCGTTTGCCTGCGCGGATTTCTGGTGCGTGCCGGTGCGTGCCGAACTGCCGCCAGATTTCTTCGACGGGATTGCGCACAAGATGGCCGGAGAGCCGGTTCCTTGATCGTCTGAACGGCGTTTTTCAGCGTCATTTTTGTCCGCAAGCAAGCCTATTTGCTCGATGGCACGAGCAAGGACGCAAAAGCCCAGATTGCGGAGAACGCAAGGAAAAGAAAACCTCGTCGAACGAATTCTCGTTCTTCTCTGTGTTCTCCGCGGTTCAGTTCTTTGCTCTGCCGCTTTTATCAACGGATCGGATAAGCGAAAAAGCCGGTCCCGGAATCCTGTCACGCAGTGGAGGTTCCGCATGAGGACGATTGCATCGCTACTGTTGATCGGTTTCTGCCTGTACGCGGGTCTGGCCCGCAGTCAGTCCGGGCAGCCGCTGCAAGGGCGCGTTTCCAACACGCAGCAGAATCAGCAGGGAAACTCGCCGCCCACCGAAATTTTTTCGAGCGGCAGCACGGGTACCCAGGGCGTCGTCGGCAATCCGAATTGCCCACCGCCGACCCTGCTCGGCGGCGACCATCCGCGCAACTGGTCGTGCCCGACCGGTACACAGGGCGTCGTCGGCAATCCGAACTGTCCGCCGCCGACCTTGCCCGGCGGCGGCCATCCGCGCAATTGGTCATGCCCGACCGGCACGCAAAATCCGGGCGGACGCCCGCCGTTGTCGGGCTACGCGGAGACTTCTCCAGGGCCCGGCGGTACTGCTCCCGGACCCGCGCAAAACGGACGTGGAACGCCGTCGCCCGGGCAGGGCGACCCCGGCAAGTGGCTCAGGACCGGCGCAGGCTCGGCCGCCACTGCGGCGTGTTTCCCGGGAGGCTACTCGACCACGAACGGCGTGGCCGGCGGCTACAACTTTTGCGCGAACCCGACCTTGCGCGGCGCGCCGTCGGGGTGCCGCTGCTTTTCCAAAACGCCATCGACTCCGTGGCCGTGGGAAGCGCCGGCGCAGGCGCAGAATCGGCAGACGCAAGGCGAGCCCGATCCGTTCCTTGCGGGTGTGCGCGACGGCACGCGCGGCTGCGCGGTGGGCTACGAGAATCTCGTGGCGGCGGCCGGCGCGTTCGGGCGCGGTGATTTCGTGCGCGCGCAGACCCTGCTCGGCATCGACAAGACCGATATCGCGAGGCAGTTTCTGATCGCGCTGGCGGGCGATCTGCAGACACCGGTCGTCGGCAAGCCGCCGACGCCGTATGCGAACGGTTACCGCATATCGCGCCGGCTGTGCATGTACGCAACGTTGTGGCAGCCGAAGGCGGGCAAGCCCGGCACCGTTGCGCCGCCGCGCTCCTGGGCCAAAGGCTTGGAATCCGCCGGCGCCGACGCATGGGCCGGGCAGTACCATGTGGACCCGTTCTCCGGCGAGCGTTTCCAGGTCATGGGCCGCTCGCGCGTGCCGGCCTCTCATGCCACCTCGACCAATGCGAACAAGGGCGAAAGCCTCGCCTATCACGAGGCACGTTTCGACCAGGGCGAAATCGGTCTGCAGGCGCCGGCCGGTGCGAACGTCGCCGGCGTCGATTTCATCACCGCGGCGCGTCAGGCCGGAACGGGCCTCATGGAAATCATCGTCAGCGATGTGAAAACGAGCATGAAAGGCAATTTCCCCGCGGCGAAGTCCGTGCTGCCAGGCACCTGGCGCGCCGAAGTGCTCGATGCCGTGCAAAGGCTGCGTCTGGGCGATGCGGGACTCGAAGGTGAAATAGCCGACGCCTTGACCCAAAACCGCATTCGTATGCGCCAGTTGAATGTCGATCTCGCGCCGGGCGCGCAGGGCCGCTCCGGGCAGCCCGTCAACATCAGCGGCTGGTAGGGCGTTCTCGCAATAGTGGGGCGATCTTCGTTCGTCCGCTTTGTCGGCGATGGAGGCGGAGCAAAACGATTGAACCACGCAGAACACGGGGAAAAGAAAACGCAGAACATCTCTTGCAGCCCCGGATTTTTCCTGCCGTCGCGGCGCACGCCGGAATCGTGGGTTGGCCTTTGCGAGAGGTTTCCGAGGTGTAACGAATTTTGTTCTTCTTTCGCATTCTGCGTGGTTCGGGCCTTCGTTTCCTCCGCCCGGTGACGGGGGATGATCTCGATGCCATGTACGAGAGTTCCGTGGCGGTTGACAAGCTGCGGCGCCGCGACTACTTTGCGCGCACCTTTCTATCGAGGACGTCCGTCCGTGGACCCTTGCAGTAGATCTTCAACTGCAGCCAACCCGACTTTTCCACGCGGATAGTTCGCCTTTGCGGCGCGCCGTCCCGTAGAGGATAGTGCGCCGACACCATCACGCCCTCGCGGGCGCTCCCGTCGCCGAGCTGTCACAAAGTCCGGGCAATCTGCTTGGTTTTGTGCGATTTTCATGACGGGAAGCCTCTCATGCTGAAATTCTCGATCGCGGCGATGCTGATCGGCGGCAACGGCCGCAATGGCGCCAAGAACGAAGCGGCCGCGCGCATCGCGGCGGAACTCACTGCGCTCGCGCGCCTCAACCCCGACGACGCCCTGAGCAAGCTCAATCCGGGCGGGCAGGCGCTCAGTCCGGAGCAGGTCGCCGAACGCTTCGAGCAATACGGGCCGAACACGGTCGCGCAGGAAAAGAAAAAGCCTTTCCTGCTCGAAATCGGCGAGCGCTTCATTACCAATCCGATCAATATCCTGCTGACCGTGCTCGCGCTCGTCACCTGGTTCACCGGTGAGGAGACGAGCGACAAGATCGGCGCGGTCATCATGTTCGCGATGGTGGTCATGGCCGTGTTCGTCGCGCACTTCCAGGAGGCGCGTTCGAGCAATGCCGTCGAGCAGTTGCGCAAGATGGTCAGCAACACCGCGACGGTCAAGCGCGAAGTCGAAGAGCCCGCGCCGGGCACCGACGAGGATGCGCCGCCGGTGCGCGTGGTCAAGAAAGTCGAAGTGCCGCTCGATTCGCTCGTGCCGGGCGATCTCGTCTTTCTCGCCGCCGGCGACATGGTGCCGGCCGACCTGCGCCTGATCAGCGCGAAGGACTTGTTCGTCAACCAGTCCGCGCTGACCGGCGAATCGATGCCGGTGGAGAAATTCGCTGCGGCCGACGCCGACGCGAAGATCGCGCTCGAAGCGAAGTCGCTGTGCTTCATGGGTTCGAACATCGTGTCGGGCAGCGCCACCGCGGTGATCGCGGCGACCGGCGCAAACACCTATTTCGGCGCGCTTGCGGGTTCGCTCGTCGGCCAGCGTGTGCAGACCAGTTTCGACAAGGGCGTCAGCCGCTTCGCCTGGCTCATGATCCGCTTCATGGCGGTGATGGTGCCGATCGTGTTCCTGATCAACGGGGTCACCAAGGGCAACTGGTTCGAGGCCTTCATGTTTGCGGTGGCGGTGGCGGTCGGCCTGACCCCGGAAATGCTACCGATGATCGTCGCGATCAATCTCGCCAAGGGCGCGCTCAAGATGGCGAAGAAGGACGTCATCGTGAAGCGCCTCAACGCGATTCAGAACTTCGGTGCGATCGACGTGCTCTGCACCGACAAGACCGGCACGCTGACCCAGGACAAAGTCATCCTCGAACGCCACACGGACATTTACGGCGACGAGAACGAGCGCGTGCTCGAATATGCATGGCTCAACAGCTACCACCAGACCGGCCTGCGCAACCTGCTCGACGTCGCCGTGCTCGACGCGGTCAACGATGCGGATACGGTGCAGCACCTGCATGCCGAATACACGCTCGTCGACGAAGTGCCGTTCGATTTCACGCGCCGGCGCATGTCGGTGATCGTCAAGAACAAGGCCGGCAAACACTACATCATCTCCAAGGGCGCGGTCGCCGAGACCCTGGCCGTCTGTTCGAGCCTCGCTTTCGAGGACGACTACAAGCCGATGACGCCGCAGCATCTCGCCGAGGTGAAGGCCGTCGCCCACGAGATGAACGAGGACGGCTTCCGCGCGCTCGCGCTCGGCGTGCGCGAGATCGAAGTCAAGCCGGCCTATTCGCGCGACGACGAAAAAGACCTGACAATGATGGGCTTCGTCGCCTTCCTCGATCCGCCGAAGGATTCCGCGGCCGACGCGATCCAGGCGCTCAACGCGAACGGCGTTGCGGTGAAGATCCTCACCGGCGACAACGACACGGTTACGCGCAACGTCTGCCGCCAGGTCGGCATCCAGGTCGACAAGTGGCTGACCGGGCCGAAGATCGAGGCGATGAGCGACGAGGAACTGATGCTCGCCACGCGCGACACGCCGGTGTTCGCGCGCCTCAACCCGCAGCAGAAGGTGCGCGTGGTCGAGGCGCTGCATCGCGACGGCCACGTCGTCGGCTTCATGGGCGACGGCATCAACGACGGCCCGGCACTACGTGCGGCCGATGTCGGCATCTCGGTCGATACGGCGGTCGACATCGCCAAGGAATCGGCCGACATCATCCTGCTCGAAAAGAGCCTGCTCGTGCTCGAGGAAGGCGTGCTCGAAGGCCGCAAGGTGTTCGGCAACATCCTCAAGTACATCAAGATGACCGCGTCGTCGAACTTCGGCAACATGTTCTCGATGATCGGCGCTTCGGTGCTGCTGCCGTTCCTGCCGATGCTGCCGGTGCAGATTCTGCTCAACAATCTGCTCTACGACTTCTCGCAGACTGCGGTCGCGTCCGACGAGGTCGATCAGGAATATCTCGCCAAGCCGCGCCAGTGGGATCTGAAGGGCATTGCGCGCTTCATGGTCGGCATCGGTCCGATCTCGTCGATCTTCGACTACATCACCTTTGCCGTGCTCTGGTTCGTGATCGGCGCGAATACGACGGCGCACGCCGGTCTGTTCCAGACCGGCTGGTTCATCGAGTCGCTGCTCTCGCAGACCCTGATCGTGCACGTGATCCGCACCGGCAAGATTCCGTTCCTGCAAAGCTGGGCGAGCCTGCCGCTGACCGTCGCCGGCATCGTCATCTGCATCGTCGGCATCCTGCTCACCGCGCTGCCCATCGGCGCCTGGTTCGGCTTCTCGCCGCTGCCGGGGCTTTGGTGGCCGATACTCGCCGCGATCCTGGTTACCTATATGTGCCTCACCCAGGTCGTGAAGACCTGGATGATCCGGCGCTTCGGGCTGCTTTGATCGAAGCGATACGCGGCTGCTCACGGGCCGCCGCGTCCTTCTTGACCAGCGGCGCAAGCTCGCAAGTGTGCGCTCGGGCGAAAATGCCAAGAGCGTGGCGCAATCCGATGACGACTTGGCGCGATCGGATTTTTGTTGGCGGCATCGGACTCCTATAGTGGCCTGGCGGCATTGCGCCGATTGCCTAGAGGAATTCACATGTCACAGGTCTGGTTGATTACCGAGGCAGCCCACGGCGCCGGTCGCGCGTTGGCCGATGCCGCATTGCAGGCGGGTGGGCAGGTCGTTGCCGGCAGTTGCGAACACGGCTGGCTCGACGCGCTGGTCGCGCGCTACGGGGCCCGCGTCCGCGCGGTCGAGTTCGACGCGGCGGACGAAGCGACCGTGTATGCCGCGCTCGACACGGCGTTGACCGCGTTCGGCCGGCTCGACGTCGTCGTCAACACCGCCTCCAGCACTCACTCGACGGCGGTCGAGGAAATGAACGATACCGAATTGCGCGCGCGTTTTGAGGCGGATTTCTTCGCCGTCGCCGGGGTGATGCATGCGGTGTTGCCGATCTTGCAGGAACAGGGTGCGGGGCGCGTCGTGCAGATCATGGAACGCGACGCCGGTCGCGCGGAGGGCGCTGCAGGGCGCCGCGCCACGCGCAGTGCGCTGCGGGCTTATTTCGAGGCGCTGGCCGAAGAGTCCGTGGCCTGCGGAGTCGAGATCGACGTGGTCGAGCCGGAGCAGGTGTTCGATCGCGTGTCCAGGCACGTGACCGCGCAACTGCTGCGCAAGATCGGTATCGATGCGGAAGGTATCGGTCCGCGCACGCGGCCGACCGCGCGCGTGACGAAACTGCCCGTGCGGCCGCAGGCGGCGTAGGTTGGTGTCATGGGTGCCGATCTGATTCCGCTTTCCAAGATATCGCGCCTGCGCATGCGCGAACTGGGTATCGACGAGGCCCGCGTGCTCCAGCTCGCGGGCCTCTCGCCGGTGCTCTATCGCAGTGCGCGGCCGCGTTTCAGCACGCGCCAGTTCTTCGCCTTGTGGCAGGCGATCGGCGAGGTCAGCGACGACCCGACGCTCGGCCTGCGCATGGGCGAGCACACGAAGGTGGAGCACGCGGAAGTGATTCTTCTGGTCGCGCTCTATTCGGCGAATTTCCGTGCGGCGATGGAGAAAATCGCGCGCTACAAGCGTCTCGTCTGCCCGGAAGAGATCACCGTCGAATACACCGCGGTCGAAGCCATCGCGCATTACCGCTGGACCGCCTCGGAGAATCACGCGCCGGCGACGCTGACCGACGCGATGTTCGCTTCCGCGCTGAGCCTCGTGCGCCGCGCGACCGGCGACGTGACGGCCGCGCCACGCCGTGTCGAGTTCATCCGCCAGCGGCCGACGCAGGACCTTGTCGAGATGTACTCGCGCTACTTCGGCTGTGCTGTGCATTTCGGCATGGAGCGCGATCTGATCGTCTGGGACCTGGCGACGATGGACGAGCCGTTCCTCACTTCCAACGAGGACCTTGTCGATCTGTTGTTGCCCGGCCTCGAAGCGGCCCTGCGCGACTATGCAAGGGCGGCCTCGCTGACCGAGCAGGTCGGCGCGATCCTCGGCCGTGGCATGCGCGGCGAGCGGCCCAGTGTGGAGGCGGTGGCCAAGCAGTTGCACCTGAGCCCGCGCACTTTGCAGCGGCGTCTCGCCGACGAGGGCACGAGCTATCAGGAGCAGCTTGACCTCGTGCGCCAGCAGACCGCGCGGCATTTGCTGACCTCGACCGATCTGGAGCCCGGCGAGATCGCGTTCTTTCTCGGCTT
Source organism: Rudaea sp. 3F27F6 (assembly GCF_005503555.1). Lineage (GTDB taxonomy): Bacteria > Pseudomonadota > Gammaproteobacteria > Xanthomonadales > Rhodanobacteraceae > Rudaea. The sequence continues at coordinate 894,011 of NZ_SCNG01000002.1, read as the reverse complement.
CGAGGAAATCAATTCGTTCACGCGTGCCTTCCATCACTGGGAAGGCACGACACCGAACCGTTGGCGCGAGACGGCGAGGCCGTCGTAGCGACGGCGCCGCGCGGCGCTCAGCCGTGCAGCGCGGGAAACGCCTCGAGCAGGTCGAGGGTGCGGCCGCAATGCTCGGCGTTGTAGCCGGGCAGGGTGTTGGCGATCTTGTGGAATTCGTGGCTGCGCAGGATCGCGAGCACGCGGTCCACCGCCTGGCTTTCGTAGACGGCGTGCGGGCAGAGGAAGAAATAGCGCTCGTAGAGGATCGGCAGGTAGTCGAGGCCGAAACGCTGCGCGGGCGTTTCCAGGCCGAAACCCGCGTCGGCCATGCCGCTCGCCACGTAGGCGGCGATGGCGGCGTGGGTGAACTCGACGTTGTCGTAGCCGTCGATCGTGCCGCCGTCGATGTTTTCGGCGGCGAGCAGCAGGTCGAACAGCGCGCGCGTCGCCGAGTCGTGCTGGCGATTGACGAAGCGCACGCCGCGGCGCGCGAGATCGCGCACGCTGCGGATTTTCTTCGGATTGCCGCGAGCGACCATGATGCCCTGCCGGCGCGTGACCAGGTCGATGACGACGAAGCCGCCGCGGCGCAGCGATGGCGGCCACAGTTTCAGCATCGGCGCCTCGAATTCGCCGATCGGCAGATGCAGCCCGGCGAGGTCGCAGTTGTCGCGCGCGAGCGAGGCGAGCACGTCGAGGCTGCTGCGGTACTTGAGATCGGCGGCGATCTGGCGCTGGCCGAGGAAGCGGTGCAAGGTTTCGACGGCGAAGCCATGAGTTGCGTGGATGCGCAGAATGCGTTCGCCGGGCTCGAAAGCGTGCTCGAACTCGACTTCGATTTCCGAGCACAGGGAATCGAGCAGCGGCGACAGGCGCGCGGCAATGCGCTTGTCGGCCCAGACCAGCTTTTCGCCGAGTGCGGTCAGGCGCGCACCCGAGCCGCGCGTGGTTTCGATCAGCGTCGCGCCGAGCGTCTTCTCGCCGGCGCGCAGCACGCCCCAGGCATAACGATAGGAGAGCTGCGAGCGCGCACAGGCACGCGCAAGGCTGCCGGTTTCGTGCACGCCGACCAGCAGTTCGATCAAGCGCGGCAGCGCAGGCTCGCCGCTCGGTGCCTGCACTTGCCATTGGGGGTTGATCGAAACCTTGAACATGCTGCGACAAATATGTACTCGAAAGCATATTTTGTCATGCGGCGCTCCGCTATGGTGCAGACATAAGAGCGAGGCGGCCGGGCCTCGCCCGAACGAACCCGCCGCAAACGCGGCAAAAAAAGGGGGAGGGCAACATGGCAAGCACGACCGACGTCATTCCACCCGGCACGCCCGGCCTGCTCGACAAAGAGCGCACCGTCGCCGGCGCGGGCTACAACCGCTGGCTGGTGCCGCCTGCCGCGCTGTGCATCCACCTGTGCATCGGCATGGCCTATGGGTTTTCCGTGTTCTGGCTGCCGTTGTCGAAAGCGATCGGCATATCCAAGCCGGTCGCCTGTGCGGCTGGAACCGGATGGTTCGCCGAATTGTTCGTCGCCGATTGCGACTGGTCGGTTTCGGCGCTGACCTTCACCTTCACTCTGTTCATCGTCGTCCTCGGCCTCGCCGCGGCGGTCTGGGGCGGCTGGCTCGAACGCGTCGGTCCGCGCAAGGCGGCCTTCGTCTCGGCCTGTTGCTGGGCCGGCGGATTCCTCCTCGGCGCGCTCGGCATCTATGTCCATCAACTCTGGCTGATCTGGCTCGGCACGGGCGTGATCGGCGGCATCGGCCTCGGGCTCGGCTACATTTCGCCGGTGTCCACGCTGATCAAGTGGTTCCCCGATCGGCGCGGCATGGCCACCGGCATGGCGATCATGGGTTTCGGCGGCGGCGCGATGATCGGCGCACCGCTTGCGGACAAGCTGATGAAAGCCTTCGCCACGCCGACTTCGGTCGGGGTCTGGGAAACCTTCGTCGCGATGGGCGCGATCTACTTCGTCGTCATGCTGATCGGCGTGTTCGGCTACCGCATCCCGGCTGCGGGCTGGACGCCGCCCGGTTGGACCGCGCCGGCGGCCGACGCGGGCAAGGGCATGATCACGCGCGGCCAGGTACATCTCGACCAGGCGTGGAAGACGCCGCAGTTCTGGTGCATCTGGGGCGTGCTCTGCCTCAATGTCAGCGCGGGCATCGGCGTGCTCGCGATGGCCTCGCCGATGCTACAGGAGGTGTTCGGCGGCAAACTCGTCGGCGTTGCGCTCGGCTTCAACGATCTCGATGCCGCGCAGAAGGGCGCGATCGCAGCGATCGCCGCCGGCTTCACCGGCTTGCTCAGTTTGTTCAATATCGCCGGCCGGTTTTTCTGGGCTTCGGTCTCGGACTATCTCGGCCGCAAGAGCACTTACTTCGTGTTCTTCGTTCTCGGCATACTGCTCTATGCCGCGGTGCCGAGTCTCGGCCATAGTGGCCAGATCGCGCTGTTCGTCGCCGCGTTCTGCGTGATCCTGACCATGTACGGCGGCGGCTTCGCCACCGTGCCGGCCTATCTCGCCGATATGTTCGGCACGCAAATGGTCGGCGCGATCCACGGGCGCCTGCTGACCGCATGGTCGGTGGCCGGCGTGATCGGGCCCTGGCTGATCACGTATTTTCGCGATGCACAGCTTGCCGCGGGGCTTGCGCGCAGCCAGGTATACGATACGACCATGTACGTGCTCGCGGGCTTGCTCGTCGTCGGGCTGATCTGCAACGCACTCGTGCAGCCGGTTGCGCCGAAGTGGTTCATGAGCGAGGCCGAGCTCGCCGCGGAGCGCAAGCGCGCTCACGACGTCGCCGTCGCGAATGCGGCCGGTCCGCTGCTCGGCGGCGCGGCTGCGGTGACACCGATCGGCTTGGTCTATGCCGCCTGGATCGCGATCGGCATCCCGGTCGCGTGGGGCGTGTGGATCACCTTGCAGAAGGTGGCGGCGCTGTTCTGACCGTGCCGTAGTTCCATCGAAAAGTGCAGCCAGGGACGGCTGCCAGTTGATTGCCGCGTTCATGGACGAGCGCGCAGGTAAGACTGAGAAGCCAGCGAAATGAAGCCAGCGAAAATCAATGTGGTGGTTGAAAGTAAGGCGTACAAATTGCCGCCGTTGCCCGCGCCGATGCGGCAGGCGGTGATGCAGGCGATTGATGCGCAGCGCGAAAAGCCCGGCGCGTTGTTGCCGATCCTGCACGGCGTGCAGGACGCGCTCGGCTACGTGCCGCCCGAATCGCTCGCGCTGATCGCGCACGAGCTGAACGTCACGCGTGCCGAAGTGCATGGTGTAGTCACGTTCTATCATCATTTCCGCGCGTCGCCGCCGGGACGCCGCATCGTGCGCATCTGCCGTGCGGAGGCCTGCCAGGCGCTCGGCGCGCGCGCGCTCGAAGCACATGCAAAGCAGAGTCTCGGCATCGATTTTCACGAAACGACGAGCGACGGTGCGATCACCCTGGAGCCGGTCTACTGCCTCGGCAACTGCGGCTGCGGACCGTCGGTGCTCGTGGAGAGCAGTGCGCGTGGAGCGGTGAGCGGGGAAGCACACGCAACTGTCGAGTTGTACGCACGCGTGACACCGGAGGCGTTCGACGAACTCGTCGGCGACGCGAGGAGTGCGAGCGCATGAATGCGTCGACTTCGCCAATCAAGATTTACCTGCCGCGCGACGCCGCTGCGCTGGCGCTTGGCGCGGATCGCGTCGCGCAGGCGATCGCGGAAACGGCGCGCAGCCGCGGCATCGAGATCGATCTCGTGCGCAATGGCTCGCGCGGAATGTTCTGGCTGGAACCGTTGATCGAAGTGGCGACACCGAAGGGGCGCATCGCCTACGCGCCGGTCAAAGCGGCCGATGTCACGAGCTTGTTCGATGCGGATTTTCTGTACGGCGGTGCGCATGCGCTGCGTCTCGGCGCGGTCGAAGACCTCGCCTGGTTCAAGCAACAGCAGCGATTGTGTTTCGCGCGCGTCGGTATCACCGATCCTCTCAGCGTCGAGGACTATCTGGCCCACGGTGGCTACCGCGGTCTGAAAAATGCGCTCGCGCTGAGCGGCGCCGACATCGTCAAGATCGTCACCGATTCCGGCCTGCGCGGCCGCGGCGGCGCGGCGTTTCCGACCGGCATCAAATGGAAGACCGTTCTGGACGCATCGAGCGCCGCGCGCGCGGCGCTCGATGCCGCAGGCTCTTCCGAATCCCAAATCCCAAATCCCCAATCCCGGTCTTTCATCGTCTGCAATGCCGACGAAGGCGACTCCGGCACGTTCTCCGACCGCATGCTGATGGAAGGCGATCCGTTCTGCCTGATCGAAGGCATGACGATCGCGGGCATTGCCGTCGGCGCGAGCCAGGGCTATATCTATCTGCGCAGCGAATATCCGCACGCGCATCGCGCGCTGGCCGCGGCGATCGAGAACGCCTACGCGGCTGGCTACCTCGGCGCCGACATTCTCGGCAGCGGCAAGCGCTTCGATCTCGAAGTGCGCCTCGGCGCGGGCGCCTACATCTGCGGCGAGGAAACGTCCTTGCTCGACAGCCTCGAAGGCAAGCGCGGCCAGGTGCGCTACAAGCCGCCGCTGCCGGCACTCAAGGGTCTGTTCGGCAAGCCGACGGTGATCAACAACGTGATCTCGTTCGCCTCGGTGCCTGCCATTCTCGACCGCGGCGCAGAGTTCTATCGAGACTACGGCGTCGGCCGCTCGCGCGGCACCTTGCCGATCCAGCTTGCCGGGAACCTCAAGCGCACGGGCCTGGTCGAAAAAGCATTCGGCGTGACCCTGCGCGAATTGTTGTACGACTACGGCGGCGGTTCGTATTCGGGCCGGCTGATCCGCGCGGTACAGGTCGGCGGCCCGCTCGGAGCGTATCTGCCGGAATCGCAGTTCGACACGGTCGTCGACTACGAAGCCTTCGCCGCGATCGGCGCGATGCTCGGCCACGGCGGCATCGTTGCTTTCGACGACACGGTCGACATGCTGGAGCAGGCGCGCTACGCGATGGAGTTCTGCGCGGTTGAGTCCTGCGGCAAGTGCACGCCGTGCCGGATCGGCTCGACGCGCGGCGTCGAGGTGATCGATCGCATTCGGGCGAATGTCGATCGGGAAAAGAACCTCGCGCTGCTCGACGATCTGTGCAGCACGATGCGCTACGGATCGTTGTGCGCGCTCGGGGGTCTGACGCCGGATCCGGTGGTCAGCGCGATCAAGTATTTCTCGGAAGATTTTTCTTAAGAGCAGTTTTAACCACGGATTATACGGATCACACGGATCAAGAAAATTTCTGAATTCGCTCTTATCCGTGTGATCCGTGTAATCCGTGGTCAAATGCTCTGGCTTTGATGAGGTAGGCAATATGTTGTCGATAATCGAACTCGATTTCGGTACGCCCAAGTCCAAGTCCGCGCAGCAGGTGGCGCTGACCATCGACGGGCGCGAAGTGAGCGTGCCGGCCGGCACCTCGGTGCTGCGCGCGGCGAGCGAAGTCGGTATACAAATTCCCAAGCTCTGCGCGACCGAGCTGCTCGATGCGTTCGGCTCGTGCCGGCTCTGTCTTGTGCAGATCGAAGGCATGAAAGGCTATCCGGCCTCGTGCACGACGCCGGTAGCGGCCGGTATGAAGGTGACGACGCAGAACGCGAAGCTCGCCGACATCCGCCGTGGCGTGATGGAGCTGTATATCTCCGACCATCCGCTCGACTGCCTGACCTGTCCGGCGAACGGGCATTGCGAACTGCAGGACATGGCCGGCGCGGTCGGCTTGCGCGAAGTGCGCTACGGCTACGACGGCAGGAATCACGTTTACTCCACGCTCAAGCCCTCCCCTTCAAGTGGTGGGGGCGGTGTCAATTTCACCGCTACGCAAACACCATCCCCCTCCAACCTCACCCTTGAAGGGGGAGGCTTCAATCCGTTATTTGCGGTCAAGGACGAAAGCAATCCGTACTTCACCTTCGACCCGTCCAAGTGCATTGTCTGCTCGCGCTGCGTGCGCGCCTGCGACGAGCAGCAGGGCACGCTCGCGCTGACAATCCAGGGCCGCGGCTTCGACTCGAAAGTTGCAGCGAGCCAGAACGAGGGTTTCATGGATTCGGAATGCGTGTCGTGCGGCGCCTGCGTGCAGGCTTGCCCGACCGCGACCCTGAGCGAGAAATCGCTGATCGCTCAGGGCCAGGCCGAGCACAGCGTGACGACGACCTGCGCCTACTGCGGCGTCGGCTGCTCGTTCCGCGCCGAAATGCGCGGCGAGGACATCGTGCGCATGGTGCCGAACAAGGATGGCAGTGCCAACCACGGCCATTCCTGCGTCAAGGGCCGCTTCGCAATCGGCTATGCGACGCACCAGGATCGCATCCTCAAGCCGATGATCCGCGCGAAGATTAGCGATCCGTGGCGCGAGGTGACGTGGCAGGAAGCGATCGCTCACGCCGCGAGCGAGTTCAAGCGCATCCAGGCCAAGTACGGCCGCGACTCGATCGGCGGTATCACCTCTTCGCGTTGCACGAACGAGGAAACCTATCTCGTGCAGAAGCTCGTGCGCGCCGCGTTCGGCAACAACAATGTCGATACCTGCGCGCGCGTTTGCCATTCGCCGACCGGTTACGGTCTGAAGCAGACGCTCGGCGAATCGGCCGGCACGCAGGATTTCGATTCGGTCATGCAGGCCGACGTGATCCTCGTTATCGGTGCCAATCCCACAGATGGCCATCCGGTGTTCGCCTCGCAGATGAAGCGCCGGTTGCGCCAGGGCGCGAAACTGATCGTCGCCGATCCGCGCCGCATCGACATCGTGCGCACGCCGCACGTGCGCGCGGACTATCACCTGAAGCTGCGGCCGGGCACCAACGTCGCTCTCGTGACGTCGCTCGCGCACGTGATCGTCGACGAAGGCCTGGTGAGCGAAGCCTTCGTGCGCGAACGCTGCGAGCCCGAAGCGTACGCGAAGTGGCGCGCGTTCGTCGCCGAGCCGAGAAACTCGCCCGAGGCGATGGAGGAGGTGACCGGCGTGGCGGCGGCCGATGTGCGCGCCGCGGCACGGCTTTACGCAACCGGCGGCAACGCAGCGATCTATTACGGCCTCGGCGTGACCGAGCACTCGCAGGGTTCGACCACGGTCATGGGCATCGCCAATCTCGCGATGGCGACCGGCAACATCGGCCGCGAAGGCGTCGGCGTCAATCCGCTGCGCGGGCAGAACAACGTGCAGGGCTCGTGCGATATGGGTTCGTTCCCGCACGAGTTTCCGGGCTATCGCCATGTGGATGACGATGCCGTGCGCGCGAGTTTCGAGCAGGCCTGGGGCGTGCCGCTGCAGAACGAGCCCGGCCTGCGCATACCGAACATGTTCGAAGCCGCACTCGACGGCGAATTCAAGGCGATCTACATCGAAGGCGAAGACATCGCGCAGAGCGATCCGAACACGCAGCATGTGACCGCGTCGCTGACCTCGATGGAATGCGTCGTCGTGCAGGATCTGTTTCTCAACGAGACGGCGAAGTTCGCCCATGTCTTTCTTCCGGGCAGCTCGTTTCTCGAAAAGGACGGCACCTTCACCAACGCCGAGCGGCGCATCTCGCGCGTGCGCCGCGTGATGCAACCGCGCAATTCCGACGGCACGCGCGGCTATGCCGACTGGGAGATCACCCAGCTTCTCGCGAACGCGATGGGTTATCCGATGAACTATGCGCACCCGTCGGAAATCATGGACGAGATCGCGCGGTTGACGCCGACGTTCCACGGCGTCAGCTTCGACAAGCTCGACCGCCTCGGCAGCATCCAATGGCCGTGTAATGATGCCGCGCCCGAGGGCACGCCGACCATGCACGTGCATGAATTCGTGCGCGGCAAAGGCCGCTTCATGCTGACCGAGTACGTGCCGACCGCGGAGAAGGTCAACGCGAAATATCCCCTGATCCTGACCACGGGGCGGATTTTGAGCCAGTACAACGTCGGCGCGCAGACGCGGCGCACCGAGAACAGCCGCTGGCACAGCGAAGACCGCCTCGAACTCCATCCGCAGGACGCGGAAGACCGAGGCATCGTCGACGGCGACTGGGTCGGCATCGAAAGCCGTGCCGGCCAGACCGTCCTGCGCGCGACGGTCAGCGAGCGCATGCAGCCGGGCGTGGTCTACACCACCTTCCATTTCCCGTTCTCGGGCGCGAACGTGATCACCACCGACAATTCCGACTGGGCGACGAACTGCCCCGAATACAAGGTCACTGCCGTGCAGATCACGCGTGTCAGCCAGCCTTCGGATTGGCAGCAGCGCTATCGTAAGTTCAGTGAGAGGCAGCAGGAGCTGTTGTCGGAGGCGGTGACGAAGTAGCGATAGCTTTCCTTCTCCCATCGGGAGAAGGTGGCGCGGCAGCGCCGGATGAGGGAGGAGCGCTGCCGTTGTTGAAGATTCCGCGAGAAAATTGCGAGGCTCTTCCCTCATCCGCCCTTCGGGCACCTTCTCCCGCAGGGAGAAGGGAGGCAAGGCGACTACGGCTTGAAATCGCATTCAAACAACCCGGTTCCCCACGGCGCCGTTACACGCGAAGTCGAACGTCATCGCCACGGCGTCGCCGCGCGCGTGCGCGACGCAGTCGCCGAGGAAATTCCGGTTGCCTTCGTTTACAACGAGCGCCCGCATGCGGTGATGATGGCGACGCCGGCCGATCTCGAAGATTTTGCATTGGGTTTCAGCCTCAGCGAAAACATTATCGACAACGCCGCGCAGTGCACGAAGATCGAAGTAGTCGAAGCGCTGGCCGGCATCGAATTGCACATCGCCATTCCGGCCGAGAAAGCCGCAAAGCTCGAAGACCGCGTGCGCGAACTGACCGGACGCACGGGCTGCGGACTCTGCGGCGCGCAGACGCTCGATGCGGCCGTACGCCATCCGCCTGCGGTAGCCGGCTCGCCCGATGTGCGCGAGGCGGCTTTGCTGCGCGCGCTTGGCGAAATGCAGAAGCTGCAGACGATCAATGCGGCGACGGGCGCCGTGCATGCGGCCGCCTGGGCCAATCTCGACGGCAGCGTCGTCCTGCTGCGCGAAGACGTCGGCCGCCACAACGCGCTCGACAAGCTGATCGGAGCGATGCAGCGCGCAGGCATCGATCCGCGCGCGGGCTTTCTGCTCGTCACCAGCCGCGCGAGCTACGAGATGGTGATGAAGGCGGCGACCGTCGGCATCGGCTTTCTCGCCGCGATCTCGGCGCCGACCGCACTTGCGATCGCGCTCGCGCAGGAGACGGATCTGACTCTGGTCGGCTTCGCCCGCGCCGACGGTTACGGCCTCTATGCGCATGGCCATCGTTTGATCGAACGCGCCGCCGTCGCCGCGCCGCGTGTCCGCAATATGCAACCGGAAAACACCGCATGAGCCTGCACGAATCTCACGACGCTTCGGCCGCACTGGTCAAGATGGTCAACGACATCGCCGACTATTTTCAATCGGAACCCGACCGCGAACTCGCGGTCGACGGTATCGTCAATCATCTGACGCGTTTCTGGGAGCCGCGCATGCGCCGCAAGATCGTTGCGTATTTCGCCGAGCGGAAGGGCGAAGGACTCAGCGAGTTGGCGCGTGCCGCCGTCGCCCGTCTTGCGGATGCCGCGCGCAGCGCGGCTTGAGCTGTAACGCCGATCGATCGCGAGGCGAAGGCGTTGCGCGGGGCCGTTGCCGCGCGCATGATGCGCGCCGCGCACGCAGTCCGACGAAGGTGGAAATCGCCGCATGAAAATCGCCTACGCCCGTTTCGCTGCGGCGACGATCTGGCTGACCTTGTTGTATCAATTCGGGCTGTGGTTCGTGATCGGGCCTTCGCGCGGGTTCGGCCGGATCGAGATCACCTGGATCTTCTTCGCGTTTTTTACCAACCTGACCAATCTGCTCGCCGCGTTCGCACTGACTGCCGCGGCGCGCCGATCCACAGGATTTTTTTCACGCCCTGGGATCGTCACCGGTATTGCGGCGAGCGCGGTTCTCGTCGGTCTGGCTTGGAACGTGCTGCTCCGCGACTTCGACAATCCACAGGGGCTGCGCCTCGTCGGCGAACTCTTGTTGCATGACGTATGTCCGCCGCTGTTCCTGGCCTGGTGGTGGCTCGCGGCGTCGCGGCAGCCCCTGCGCTACGCCGAGATCGCGCACTGGGCGCTGTATCCGATCGGATACTTTTTCTACGCACTCGTGCGCGGCGCCGCGGACGGTTTCTATCCGTACCCGTTCTTCAACGTGCGCGAACTCGGCTACGCACAGGTATTCGTCAACGGTGCGGGAATCCTCGTCGGCTTTATCGCGATCGCGGCGGCACTGGTGTGGATCGCCAATCTCAGGTCGCGCCGCGTTCCCGCTTGAACAGCAGGGCGAGCAGCGGCGGGGTGACGATCGAGGTGATCAGGGACATCGCCACGATCAGTGCATAGGTGCGCGGCGAGAACACGCCCGCAGCGAGGCCAAGGCTGGCGATGACCACGCCGACTTCGCCGCGCGGCATCATGCCGATGCCGACGATCAGCGCACCGCGCTTGCCGAGCGCGAGCGCACCGAGGCCGCCGCCGATCAGTTTGGAGACGAGCGCGATTGCGGTGATCACGGCGAGGGTCAGCAGCGCGTCGGCGGAAGCGAGTTGCTGCAGTTCGATCTTCGCGCCGGTGAGCACGAAGAAGAACGGCGTCATCAGCATCAGCAGCGGCTGCGTATCGTGTTCGAGTTTTTTGTGCTGCGGCGTTTCCGAGGCGACCATGCCGGCGAGGAAGGCGCCGATGATCGCAGCGAGGCCGAACTGAGTCGACAGGAAGGCGAGGCCGAGGCAGAGCGCGAGCGCGGCGGGCAGCAGGTCGATCTTGCGCGCATCGAGCTTCGGCCCGGAGCGGCGCGCGAGCCGCGTGCCGAGCAGGCCGATGACGACGACGAAGCCGATCGCTTCGAGCAACACGATTGCGAGCTTGCCGAACTGCACGTTCTCGCCGGCCTGCAGCGCGGTGACGATGCCGAGCAGGAGCATCGCGAGGATGTCGTCGATGACCGCGGCGCCGAGGATCACGCGGCTTTCTTCGCGCTGCAGCACGCCGAGTTCCTGCAGCACGCGCGCCGTGATGCCGGCCGAGGTGGCGACGAAGGCCGCGGCGATGAACAGCGATTTTGCCCAGTCGAAGCCCGAACCGTGCGCCCAGATCGAGCCGAACAGGAACGGCACGATCACGCCGAGCAAACCGACGAAGAAGGCGCTGCGGCCGACGCGTTTCATCTCGTCGATGCGCGTTTCCAGACCGACAGCGAACAGCAGCAGAACCACGCCGATCTCGGAGAGCACTTCGAGCGGCTCGGACGGCGCGATCCAGCCGAGTACCGATGGGCCGATCACGCAGCCGGCGACGATTTCGCCGACCACGCCCGGCAGCTTGATCGCGCGCGCCAGCCAGCCGGCGACGCGCGCGGCGACAAAGATCACGAACAGGCTGAGGAGGATGTCGGTGCCGTGCTGCATTGCGGTTGCCTTTTCCCTGGTGACGCTGGATGCTACCTGCAGGATAACCGATGGGGAATCAGAAATGCCGGCAGCGTTACGCAACGCGCGCGAGGCGATGTCCAAGGTCGACACCGCCTGGTTGCGCATGGAAAGCCCGACCAATCTGATGATGATCACCGGCGTGCTGATGTTCAAAGAGCGCCTCGACCTCGCCCGGCTCAAGCAACTCTTCGAAGATCGCTTCCTCGCCTATCGCCGCTTCCGCCAGAAGGCGGTCGATTCGGTCCGCTCGGCGCAATGGGAGACCGACGCCGATTTCGACATGGACTGGCACGTGCGCGTCGCCGCGCTGCCCGGCAACGCCGACAAGGTCGAGCTCGAAAGATTCGTCAGCGAGCTCGCCTCGACGCCGCTCAACCACGCCAAGCCGTTGTGGCAGTTTCATCTGGTCGACAACTACGCGCCGAACGGCGAGCGCGGCCGCAGCGTGCTGGTCGCGCGCATCCATCATTGCTATGCGGACGGCATGGCGCTCGTCCAGGTGCTGCTGTCGCTGACCGATGCGAGCCCTTCGGAGAAGCAGCACAAGGAGCTGGCGAAGGTCTGGCTCAAGCGCGACCAGGGCGGCGTGTTGAAGCGCCTGCTCGAACCGGCCAGCGCGGGCCTGTCGAAGGCGCTCGCGCTTGGCGAAATGGCGCTCGACAAAAGCAGCGAGCTGGTGGCGAATCCCGAACTCGCCGCCGCGCTCGCCAAGGACGGCGGCGAAATCGCGCGCGAACTCGCGGTCGCGCTGACCTTGCCCGACGATCCGCCGACCGCGTTCAAAGGCCCGCTCGGCCAGGCCAAGCGCGTGGCCTGGGCGGAACCGCTGCCGCTCGAAGAAGTGAAGACCATCGGCAAGGAGCTTGGCTGCACGGTCAACGATGTGCTGCTCGCCTGCGCCGCGGGTGCGCTGCGCGGACATCTGCGCGAGATCGGCGATCCGGTGGACGGGCTGACGATACGCGCCACCGTGCCGGTCAATCTGCGTCCGCTCGAACACGCGAAGAAACTCGGCAATCATTTCGGTCTGGTCTTTCTCGACCTGCCGATCGGCGAGGCCAATCCGCTGCGCCGGCTCGAACGAGTCGCGGCGAACATGCGCGAGCTGAAGAAGTCGAAGCAGGCCGCGCTGACTTTCGGCCTGCTTTCCGCGGTCGGCATGGCGCCGGCGGCGATCCAGCGCGTCGCCCTCGAACTGTTCTCGCGCAAGGCGTCGACGGTCGCGACCAACGTGCCCGGTCCGCAGATGCCGCTCTATCTGGCCGGCTGCGAAGTCGACGAACTGATGTTCTGGGTGCCGCAGTCGGGCTCGATTGGCATGGGCTTGTCGATTCTTTCCTACAACGGCAATGTTTATTTCGGCCTGATCGTCGACGGCAAGCGCGTGCGTGATCCGGAGCCGATCGTGCAGCGTTTCGCGCGCGAATTCGACAAGCTCGTGCTGATCACGCTGATGGAAGACTGGGAGCGCGAGATCGCCGCGGCGGATGCGGAGGCGACGCTGGCCCACTACAATTCGCGCTCCTGATTCCGAACTCGATTCCGCATATGAGCGACACGCCTCCCGATCATCTTTCCAACGATCCGCGCAGCAAGTTCTACGATGAGGCCGTGCTCTCGCGCGGCATCGGCATCCGCTTCAACGGCGAGGAAAAGACCACGGTCGAAGAATATTGCGTCAGCGAAGGCTGGGTGCGCATGGCCGTGCCGCGCGCGCTCGACCGTCGCGGACGGCCGATGACCTTGAGGTTCAAGGGCGAGGTGGTGGCGTACTTCCTCGATCAGGCCGCATCCGAATAACCGCATCGAGCGGGCGCCGGGGTAGTGCCTGCAGCCGGGCCGGGACGGCTGCGAGGGGCGGGAGCTGTTTGGGGGGAACGTCGTGGGGATCGTCGGAAGATTCGTCTGTTTCGTCGCGTGCGTCCTGCTGTTGGGAGTGCAGGAGTGTCACGCGTTTCTGCGCGAAATCGCGCCGGGCCAAGAGGTCAAGCTCGGTGCGGACGAAGGCTTGCTACTCGTATCGGTCGATACTCTGGCGGAGATCTACTATGTCCGCATCCAGAAAGAAGGAAATATTTTTTCGTCGGCCAAGCTGCAGGACCTGAAGCAGGGCGTCACCACCAAGCTTTATGCGGCGCCGGCCGGCAAGTATCGCTGGGATCGCGTCGGCCTGCTCGCGAACTACTACTACGAACTGTCCGACGAGGTCGAATTCAAATTCGAGATACGCCCCGGCGTGGTCAACTATCCGGGCGATCTGCTGTTCCGCCGCAGCGGCGGTACGCGCAGCCGCATGCGCACGATGGACCGGGCCTTGCAGGCGATGGACTGGCTCGAAACACAGTTTCCGTCGCTGAATTCGATGAAGTTCGTCTACATCGGCCACTATGCCGATCCGTTCGTCGAGCATTACCGCAAACTGCGTGCGGCGCATCCCGAGAAGAAACTCGCCGATCTCGACAAGCTCAGCGAACTGCCGTCGCCGCTGACGCCGTCGCTGCCGATCGAGGAACTGTGGCAAACCGGCAGGATTGCCTCGGTGTCGGTCAATCCGGCGGGCGATCTGCTCGCGGAGTCCGTCTACGAAAAGGAAAAATGGGGAATCGATCTGATCGACCTGCGCGCGTCCGAAGTCAGGCGTTTGGTCAATCCGCCGTTTCGCGTCGAAAGCATGCAATGGTTCGGGAATCGCACGCTCGTGGCGAGCCTCGGTGAACCGGGCGACAAGAATTTCATTGCCGCATTCCATGTCGACAATGCCGTCGGCAAGCCCTTGAATGCCAGGAACGTCAATTTGCCCTATACCGGCAGGGTGGTCGGCGGTTCGTCCCCGGATCCGCGGCGCATTCTGATCGCCAGCGCGAGTCCGGGCGGCAAACCGATGGTGCATCCGGTCGACATGACCAGCGATGCGTCGGTCAAGAATTCCGACCGCAGTTTCGACACGCGTCTGAACAAAGGGCTGAACGACGATTACTTGTGGTACGCCGATGGTGCAGGCAGCGTGCGCGCGGCCTTGGCGATGGTCGGCAAACAGATAAGCTTGTTTTACGGGCAGAGCGGCAGCTATCAGGAGTTGATCCGCTTCAAGGAAGACGACGAGCCGTATTTCGTGCCTTTTCAGGTGTCGCCGAACGGCGGTCTGATCTACGGCTTCAGCGACTACGGGCGCAATCAGCGCGACCTCGTCGTTTTCGATCCATCGACCAAGACCATTGCACAGACGCTTTTCTCCAAGGAAGGCACCGACATACAGGATGTGATTTTCAATCGCGCCGGGGCACCGATAGGCGCGAGGTACTACGACTCGGGCAATCTTGTCAGCAGCTATTTCGACGAGGCCGACCGCCGTCTCAATGCGCTGATAGAAAAAGCCTTCCCGGACAAGACGGCCGTGGTCATGTCGCGCGACGACGAGGGCAAGGTCGCGATTCTCGGCGTCGACGGCAGCGATTTTCCGTTTACCGTCTATCGGCTCGATACCGAAACGCGCCGCGCGTCGCTGATCGACGAAGCCACGCCCTCACTATCGAAAAAGAAGTGGACGCCGAGCGTCGTCGTGCGCGCCCGGGGCGCGGACGGGCAATCGATCGAGGCCTACCTGACCTTGCCTTCCGCCGCCGGCAAGCGCCCTTTGATCGTGCTTGCCCACGGTGGTCCGATAGGCATCCGCGATCAGCGCCACTTTGACCCGGAAGTGCAGTTTCTCGCCGGCCTGGGCTACGCGGTTCTGCAGGTGAATTTTCGTGGTTCGGAAGGATACGGACGCGCCTATCGCGAAGCGGCGAAAGGCGGCTACGGCACCTTGATCGAGGACGACATCGACAGCGCCGTCGATGCCGCCCTGGCGGCATATCCGCTCGATGCGGGCCGCATGTGCGCGATGGGCACGAGCTACGGCGGCTATTCCGCATTGATGTCCGCGGTGCGCCATCCGGACCGCTTCCGTTGCGTCGTCTCGATTTCCGGCATCAGCGACCGGATACTCTCGTTCACCGCCAGCGACGGCGCGTTCAACGCGGTCCGGCGCAAAGCGCTGGAGAAATACATCGGCAATCCGAACGACGGCTCCGACGCGCTCTTGCGCACCTCGCCGATCTATCGCCTCGACGAACTCAAGGCTCCCGTGCTCATCGTCCACGGCACGGAAGACGAGCGCGTGGACTATGAAAATGCGCGTCGCCTGGTGCGCATGCTGAATCTCGCCGGGCGGCCGCCGTCGTTGATCCGCCTGCAGGGGGAAGGCCACGGCATCCGCGACATGAAGAACAGGGCGCAGACCTATCCCTTGATTGCCGCATTTTTGAGCAGGCATTTGAGCACTGCGGCGCCGCCGGCCGGCGAGGAAAAGCGATCTTCGCCGGAGCCGGCGCCTTGACCGACGGCGCGGCGGCCTGACCCGGCGTGCGTCGCTGCGGGTTGAGCTTTGCCCCGACCGTCGCCATCATGCATGTAGGCGGAGTTTCGCCGAGCGAGCGGAGACGACGATGGCCACGGGCTGGGCCGGCGATGGCGCCGTGCAGGATCAAATCGATGCGACGATCGCGGACGCGGTCAAGCGTGCGCGCAGCCGCGCGGCGCGCGGGCCGAGCCTGAAACGCTGCGAGGAATGCGATGCCGAAATTCCCGAGGCTCGGCGCAAGGCCGTGCCGGGCGTGCGTTTGTGCGTGGCCTGCCAGTCCGCACGCGACGAGGACGAGGCGGCGTTCAGCGGCTACAACCGGCGCGGCAGCAAGGACAGCCAGTTGCGTTGATACGCATTGCGCGCCCGGTGTCGGCCGCGCTTGCGGATACGGGGCCACGACTTCCCGTCGCGCGGTGCCGTGAACGATCCGGCGTTTCGGATTAAGCTGCGCGCACTGTCGCAGCAGTAGTTTCGGGGAATTTTCTTGAACGCAACGACGACGCGCTCGCGCTGGAGCAGCGCCCGCATCCTCTACGCACTCGATCTCGCCGGTGTCGCCGTGTTCGCCGTTTCCGGGGCGCTCGCGGCAGGGCGCGCGGGCCTCGACTGGTTCGGCGTGATCGTGCTCGCGACCCTGCCGGCGATCGGCGGCGGCACCTTGCGCGACCTGTTGCTCGGGCGCCAGCCGATCTTCTGGGTCGCGGACTCGACCTATCCTTGGGTGATCTGCGCGACGGCCGTCGCCACCATCGTCTACACGAGTTTCCTGCCCGTGCCGGCGCATGCCTTGCTGATCGCCGATGCGCTCGGGCTCGCGCTGTTCGCGATCACCGGGGCGCAGCTTGCCGAACGCACGGGGCATGCGCCGATCATCGTCGTCATGATGGGCACGATGACCGGTGTTGCCGGCGGCGTGCTGCGCGACGTGCTCAGCGGCAGCGTGCCGATGATCCTCAAGAAAGACATCTATGCCACGGCGGCGATCGCCGGGATCGTGCTCTACCTCGTCGCCCAGCGCCTCGGTGTGGAGCGACGCTGGGCGATGGCGCTCGGTCTCGTCACGGTCGCCGCGCTACGCCTGGTTTCCGTGGTCTACGATTGGCAGTTGCCGACGTTCAAACTTTGATCGCGATGGTGCGGTCGCCGATCCGGGCGCGGAGTAATGTCAAAGACAGCGCTGCTCGCGGCGTCATGCTCGGGACGACCTAGCCCTTCCGGCAGGCTCGAGGCTTAGCCTGCCTGCCCGTGGATCGCCGGCTCGCTCGCCGCATCGGGCGCCGCCGCGCCGAATTGCAGGCGTCGCGCGAGCCGCTTGCCGAGCCTGTCGCTGGGCACTTCGATCGCCACATGCAGCAGCCAGGCCAGGGCCAGGGCCGCGGCCGTCGTTACGGCGAGACTGGCCCACGTGGCCACGCCGGCATCGAGCAGCAGGCGTAGGGCGACATATCCCGCGACTCCGTGAATCGCATACAGCGGGTAGCTGATGTCGGCGAAAAAATTGCCGAGACGCGTGGCTCTGAAGCAGCGCGGAAAACTGGCGGCGAATCCGAACAGCAAGGTCGCGAGGACATAACTCCAGAGCAAGGTGGCTTCACCCGAGAAGACGCCCGTCATGAGCAGCCACGCGAACATTGCGAACAGGGATGTTCCGATGAAAAGCGCCAGTTCCGCACGCAGAGATCGCGTGTGCAGGAAGTGAAACAGCGTGCCGATGAACATGAAGACGAGATAAGGAATGGCGTGGGTCAGGCCGAGCCCGAATCGATAGGCGGCGGGAGCCGATGCCTGCCAGAACTGAAGTTGGCCGGCCACGTACAGTCCGATCACGGCGAGAACCGCGGGTACGACGAACACCAGAGGCGATTTGCGCCGGAACCAGACAATGGCCGCAGCGCAGACGAGGTAGAACTTCATCTCGATCTCGAGCGTCCAGATCACGCCATCGATGTTCGTCGACCAGAGCAGGTCGCGGATGCCCGGGATGTAGTGGACGAGCACTTCCTTGAAGCCGAACGGCCATTCGACGCCGAAGTATCTGCCGACGATCCACAACGCAGCGAGGCTGATCGAAAAACCCGCCGCATACAGCGGAACGATACGAAAGAATCTCCCGATCAGAAACGCCGGGCAAGACGCGTTCCGCAAGGAAAACGGGATGACGAAACCGCTCACGAGAAAAAACACGCCGACGCCGAACGGACCCCAGTCGAGATGGGACGACGGATGCAGCCAGGCCAGATACCCCGGCATCGTTACCTGCGCGGCAGGAATATGCAGCAGCGCTGCGACGGCTTCAGGGCGCTTCCAGAACACTCCGGCGTAATGCGAGATGAGGACGCAGACGGCAGCAATGCCGCGCAACGTGTTGGCGTATTCGACTCTTTCCACTCCCCCCATGTCGCTCTGTCCCTGGCCGCTCGCATACGGAAAAAACGAAATGATATACGCCGACGTCTGCGTCGCTTCAGATTTTCATTCCGTGCGGCACACTCAACGGATGATCACGCCGCCGCCGAACGCGGCACGCGGTAGAACACCGCTGACGACAGCATCGTGACGATGCCGAGCACGGTCACGGTCGCGCGGAACGCGCCGATGTAGTGCTCGCCGCGCGCGGCGTCCGCCGGCAGGAACCAGGCCATCAGCAGCGAGCCGAAGGCGACGCCGAAGCTGATCGACAGGTTCTGCGCCGTGCTCGACATCGACGAGCCCATGCTCGCCTGCGCCGGGACGAGGTCGACGAAGCCGAGCGTGTTGACCGCGGTGTACTGGATCGACATCACCGCGCCGAACACGAATACCTGAGTGCAGATGCGCCAGATCGGCGTGTCGGCCGAGAACGTCGCGAACGACAGGATCATCAACCCGGCGAGCGCGGTGTTGACGATCAGCACGCGACGGTAACCGAGGTGGCGGATGATCGAGGCGACGAAGAACCGCGTCGACAGCATCGCCAGCGCCTGTGGCGTCTGCAGCAAGCCCGCCATCACCGGCGAGTAGCCGAAGCCGACCTGGAACAGCAGGGTCAACAGAAAGTAGACGCCGCCGACGCCGAGCCGCGTGGTGAAGCTGCCGTTGACGCCGATGCGGAAGCTCGGCACGCGCAGCAGGTTCAGGTCGACGATCGGATACGCAATGCGCAGGCTGCGCATCGCATAGACGACGAGCAGCACGATCGCGGGCACGCCGATCAGGGCGGTCTGCAGATAGTTCGCCTCGATCACCTGTTCCAGCGCCCAGGACACGCCGCCGACGCCGAGGCCGAACAGCACGAAGCCGGCGAGATCGAGCGGCACCGGCGTGGCCGCGCGGTAGTCGGGCATGTGCCGCAGGGTCATCCACAAGCCGATCAGACCGAACGGCAGGTTGACGAAGAAGATCATGCGCCACGACAGGTAGGTCGAGAACAGGCCCCCGAGCAGCGGGCCGATCGCCGGGCCGATCAAGCCCGGTATCGTTGCGAATGCCATCGCGCCTACGAATTCGGCTTTGGGAAAGCTGCGCAGGATCGCCAGGCGCCCGACCGGCATCATCATCGCGCCGCCGAAACCCTGGACGACGCGTGCGATGACGAGCATCGGCAGATTCTGCGCAAGGCCGCAGGCGAGCGAGCTCGCGGTGAAGATCGCGATCGCCGCCCAGAACACCCGGCGCGTGCCGTAGCGGTCGGCCATCCACGAGCTCAGCGGAATGAACACGGCGAGGCTCAGGGTGTAGCTGATCAGGGCAGTCTTGATCGACAGCGGCGACACGCGCAGGGCGTCGGCGATGCTCGGCGCCGCCGTATTGACGATCGTCGAGTCGAGCATCTGCATGAAGAACGAGAACGCGATTAGCCAGAGCAGGGTGCGCTTGGCGCGCGCGTCGAGGGCAGGGGATTCGACGGCGGCGGGCGGGCTCGGTTGATCCATGTCGCCTATTCTCGCACGAGACGGCGCCGAAGGGGGTTTTGTCATAGGGTTGTTGACATCTTGGAAATATATCTTACGATATAGCTGTCGATAATACGGAGAATCTCAATGCACCACTATTTCCATCATCGTTTCCACGACAAACTGCATCGCTTCGCTGAAGACTTCGGTGAGGCCCTATGTATCGGCCGCGGCCGCCACGGCCGCGGTTTCGGCCATTTCGGCGCCGGTTTCTTCGGCGGTCCGGGCTTTGGCGGCGGCGGCTTCCGCACCGGGCGCAAGCTCGCTTCGGGCGAGCTGCAACTGGTTCTGCTCGCCCTGCTTGCCGATCGTCCGAGCCACGGCTACGAGCTGATCAAGGCGCTCGAAGAGCGCTCGGGCGGCTTCTACGTGCCGAGTCCCGGCATGGTCTATCCGGCGCTGACCTGGCTCGAAGAGGTCGGCTACGCCAGCGTCACCGCCGACGGCGCGAAGAAGCTGTATGCGATCACCGACGAAGGCCGCAAGTATCTCGACGATCACCGCGAAGCGGCCGACGCGATGCTCGAGCAACTCGAACTGATCGGCCGCAGAATGGGCCGCGTGCGCGAGGCCTTTTCCGGCCCCGACGACGACGAGGATCAGCGCGGCGGCATCTGGCGCGACGCCTGGCTCGCACGCCGCGAACTCAAGTCCGCGCTGCGCGACAAGCGCCACGCTGGTCCCAAAGAGGCCAAGCGCATCGCCGAGATCCTGCGCCGCGCGGCGGCCGAAATCCGCGGAGACGAATAATGGCCATCCTCAATCTCGCCGGCGGCGTCGATACGCCGCCTCCGGCACCGAGCGCGCTGCAGGATGCGCGCATCGAAGCGGTAATCGCGCGCATGAAGGCCGCTTATCGGCGTCCGTCGAACGGCGGGCCGAACCACAGCAGCGACCGCGATCCGCATGCCTATGCGGAATACGGCTTTTCGATCCATCCCGACCAGGGTGAATTGATTTATCTGCTGTGCCGCTCGCTGCGCGCCAAGCGCGTGGTCGAGTTCGCCACGTCGATCGGCCTGTCGACGCTGTATTTCGCTGCGGCGATGCGCGACAACGGCGGCGGCAAGGTGATCGGTTCGGAGATCGTGCCGGAGAAGATCGCCGTGGCCCGGCACAATCTGGTCGAGGCCGGCTTGTCCGACTACGTCGAGATCCGCGAAGGCGACGCGCGCGAAACCCTGCGCGATCTCGGCGGCGATGTCGATTTCGCCCTGATTGACGGCTGGCCGCTCGGTGAAGGACCGTCGCTCGCGCTGCAGGTGATGCGCCTGATCGCGCCGCAGATGCAGGGTGGGGCGATCGCGCTCAACGACAATGCCGAGCCGGACTATCTCGCCTGGATCCGCGATCCGGCCAACGGCTTCCGTTCGATGAGCCTGCCGATGAAAGGCGGCACCGAACTGTCGGTACGCACGCAAGTCGATCCGGCCTGAGCGCCGGACGCATTTGCCGCTTGACGCGCGGCGAATAGTTTGCTGCAGTGCGGTACGTGCTCCGTGTCTCGTTTTACGGGCGAGGCTGATGGGGTCCATGCACCGCAGGGAGACGCATGCCGGTCAGCTACGACGAGATGTTCGACAACATCGGGCCCGAAGCGAACGGTGCGGCGCGGCCGCACTACGGGAATTTCGATCACTGGCTCAAAGCCATGCCTTCGGGCCGGCTGGAACAGAAGCGGCGCGAGGCCGAAGTGCTGTTCCACCGCGTCGGCATCACCTTCGCTGTCTACGGCGAGAAGGAAGGCGCCGAACGGCTGATTCCGTTCGACATCGTGCCGCGCATCATCCCGCGCGACGAATGGAAGATGCTCGACGCGGGCCTGCGCCAACGTGTCAAAGCGCTCAATCTGTTTCTCCACGATGTCTACCACGACCAGGAAATCCTCGCCGCGGGCAAGGTGCCGAGCGATCTGATCCTGCATAACGCCGAGTACAAGCCGGTCATGCGCGGCATGGACGTGCCGGGCGGCATCTATTCGCATATCTCCGGCGTCGACATCGTGCGCGCGGGGCGCGGCGAGTACTACGTGCTCGAAGACAATCTGCGCGTGCCGTCGGGCGTGTCCTACATGATCGAGAACCGACGCATGATGATGCGTCTGTTCCCGGAATTGTTCGCGATGCATTCGGTCGCCCCGGTCGAGCACTATCCCGACCGCCTGCTCGATGTGCTGCGCTCGGTGGCACCCGATGCCGTGGACGAGCCGACCGTCGCCGTGCTGACCCCGGGCTTCCACAACTCGGCCTACTTCGAGCACGCCTTCCTCGCTCAGCAGATGGGCGTCGAACTGGTCGAAGGCCAGGACCTGTTCGTGCGCGACGACACCGTGTACATGCGCACGACCCAGGGGCCGCAGCGCGTGCACGTGATCTATCGGCGCATCAACGACGATTATCTCGATCCGACCGTGTTCAAGCCGGACTCGATGCTCGGCGTGCCGGGCATCTTCGCCGCCTACCGCGCGGGCCGCGTCACTCTCGCCAACGCGATCGGCGCGGGCATCGCCGACGACAAGTCGGTCTATCCCTACGTTCCCGACATGATCCGCTTCTATCTCGGCGAAGAACCGATTTTATACAATGTGCAAACGTATAAATTGCGCGACCGCGAAGATCTGAGCTATGCGCTCGACCATCTGCCCGAACTTGTGGTCAAAGAAGTCCACGGCGCTGGCGGCTACGGCATGCTGGTCGGCCCGGCGGCGAGCAAGGCGCAGATCGCCGCGTTCCGCGAACGCATCCTCGCCGAGCCGTCGAAGTACATCGCCCAGCCGACCCTGGCGCTGTCCTCGTGCCCGACCTACGTCGCCAGCGGCCTCGCGCCGCGGCACGTCGATTTCCGCCCGTACGTGCTCAGCGGCAAGGAGATCCATATCGTGCCGGGCGGATTGACGCGCGTCGCGCTCGCCGAAGGCTCGCTCGTGGTCAATTCGTCGCAAGGCGGCGGCACCAAAGACACGTGGGTGTTGGAAGAATGACACGCAGCGGCGTTTGTTTATGCCGTCGTTCCGGCGCAAGCCGGAATCCAGTGTCTTCCCTTACTGCCGCTCGCATCGAACCGGGATCAAAATGGATTCCGGCGTGCGCCGGAATGACGGAGTAGGCGAATGCTTTGTCGTACCGCGAACGACTTGTACTGGACCGCCCGCCACATCGAGCGCGCCGAGAACACCGCGCGCCTGGTCGACGTGAGTCAGCGCATCGCGCTGCTGCCCGAGCGTCTCGATCCTGCGCGCCACGAAGCCGGCGCCTGGCGCCGCGCGCTCGACGCGCTCGGCACCGTGCAGGCGTATTCGCGCCTGAACGGGCCGGTCGTCGCGCACAAAGTGCTGCGCTATCTGTGCCTCGATCCGGCGAATCCGTCCTCGATTTATTCCTGTATCCGCGCCGCGCGCGAGTCGGCGCGTGCGCAGCGCGGCGCGGTGACGCTGGAGATGTACGAGGATCTCAACACGTCGTGGATCGAGATGCGCCAGATCGGCCAGCAGCGCTTCGAGGACGAAGGCCTGCCGCGCTTCATCGAATGGGTGAAGACACGTTCGGCGTCGTTCCGCGGCGTCACGATCGGCACGCTCGGCCGCGACGATCCGTATCATTTTCTGCGCCTCGGCACCTTTCTCGAACGCGCCGACTGGTGCGTGCGCCTGATGGACGTGAAGTACTCGCAGGCCGAGAGCGAGGCGGGCGATGCGCGTTCGGCGCTCGGCTATTACCAGTGGAGCGCACTGCTCAACGCGCTGTCGGCGATGGAAATGTACCGCCGTCGCTATCGCGAGACGATCCTGCCCGAGCGTGTCGCCGAGCTGATGATTCTGAATCCGGATTCACCGCGTTCGCTCGCAACCTGCACGGTGACGGTGCATCGCACTCTCGCCGCGCTCGCCGGGCCCGGCAACCACGAGGTCGTGCGCCAGGCCGGCGCACTGATGGCGGAGACGCGCTACGGCCGCATCGACGATCTGTTCGCGGCCGGCATGGAAGGCTGGCTGCGGCGCGTGATGACGCGGCTGTTCGAGCTCGCCCGGCAAATCGACCGGCACTTCCTGCTGACCCCGGAGGCAGTGAAGTAGTCCTTGCTTCCCCTCTCTCGTGGGGGTGCGGTGCCCAAAGGGCGGATAGGGGGAAAACGTTGCAAATTCTCAAGCTCCTCGAATAGTTGAGATACCTGTCCTTCATCCGGCGCCGCGCACCACCTTCTCCCGATGGGCGAAGGAAAGATAAAATCCGCTCCAAACAAAATCTTCGTCACCCGATTGCCAATGACCTACTGTGTTGCGATGAAGCTCGGTGCCGGTATGGTGTTTGCGTCCGATACGCGCACCAATGCCGGCGTCGACAATATTTCCCGCGTCGACAAGCTGCATGTGTTTTCCCGCCAGGGCGACCGCGTGATCGTCGCGCTGTCCGCGGGCAACCTTTCGATCTCGCAGGGAGCGATCAACCAGATCGAGCGCGTGGCGCTGGAATCGCCGGACAAGCCGAACATTTATTCGGTGCGCTCGCTCTACGATGTCGCCGAGCTGTTCGGCAATGCCTTGCGCGACACGCGCCAGCGCGAAGGCGAATATCTGCGTGCGCAGAACATCGACGCGTCGGCGAGCTTCATCGTTGGTGGCCAGGTCGCCGGCGAGCGGTTGCGTCTGTTCCTGGTCTATTCCGAAGGCAATTTCATCGAGTCGTCCGACGAAGCGCCGTTCTTCCAGAACGGCGAGACCAAGTACGGCAAGCCGGTGATCGACCGCGTGATTTCGCCTGATCTCGCGCTCAACGACGCGATCAAGCTGACCCTCGTCTCGTTCGATTCGACCATGCGCTCGAATATTTCGGTCGGCCTGCCGATCGACTTGCTCGTCTATCCGCTCGACAGCTTCGATGCGAGCCGGCAGCATCGCATCGAGGAGAACGATCCGTATTTCCGCGAGCTCGGCCGGCTTTGGAACGACGGCCTCAAGCAAGCTTTCGCCGGCATTCCCGAGCCGCAGAGACTCGCCGTCGTTGCCTGACGGCGTGTCGCCGCGGCCCGCGGCTATTTCGCCTTCGCCGCGTTTTCCTTGGCAATGCGCTCGTCGAGCATCTTGTCGTACTTCGCCGCGAAGCGGCGGCACGCGCCCGCGTCGATCATCGGGTTCGGCTCGCGTTTTTTGGCGAGCTTCGCCAGGCGCTCGTCGGTGCCGGACGCGTCGGGATGCGTCGAGATCAGAATGTCGCAGGGCAGGTTGGCGACGGTCTGGATGCTTTTGCGGAACAAGGCGGTGAGATCGCCGTGCGTCGCGTCGGCCTGGAAACGGAAGCCGTCGGAGGCGAACGCCGAGATGCTGTCCGAGTAGACGATGTTGAGGCATTTCGCGCCTTCGCACGACGTCCAGGTCCAGGTCGTGCTGCCCGGCGTGTGCCCCGGCGTGAAATGCGCGGTGACCGCGGCTTTGCCGAGGCGCACGACCTCGCCGTCGGCGATTTCGCGCACGCGCGCGACGGCGGGGAAACTCGCCATCTCGGTATCTGACGCCTGCGGATCGTCGGCGACCACGTGGCCGTCGCGCAGCGCCTTGGCGCCGGACGGACTCGCGATCGCCACCGCGCCGCTGTCGCGCACGATCGCGGCGATGCCGCCGGCATGATCGGAGTGCGCGTGCGAGTTGAGCACGTACTTGATGTCCTTGAGCTTGAAGCCGAGTTTGGCGATGTTCGCCTCGATCTGCGGCGCCCACTGCGGCAGCGTTCCGTCGATCAGGATCAGGCCTTCGTCGGTGCGGATCAACACCGAACTCAGGCCGGCCGAACCGACGTAGTAGGTGTCGCCGTAAATGTGTTGCGGTTCGTGCGGGGTAGTCCACAGTTTGTCGGCCGGCACGGGGCGGGTCAGCGGATCGTCGGCAGCGAACGCGGCGTCGGTGCAGACGGTCGACAGCAGGGCGATCAGGGGCAGAGGCAAACGTTTCATCGTCGGGTTTCTTGAGTGGCGGTCCGGGAGCGTTTTTTTATCGCGTTGTTGCGGCGGCTAACAGACCCAATTGTGGCGGCTTCCGGGCGGCGTGCGCAGCAGGGGCCTAACTTTCGGCACATGTCGAAATCGCTCGCCGGCCGCACAGTCCGCTCGCGATCGAATCTAGGGAGAAGACGATGGTTTTGTGCGCGACCGCGCGCTTTTGCGGCCTTGCGATCGGTTTGGTGTGTGCGCTTGGCGCACGGGCGGGAGAGTTGTTCGCTCCGGGCGCGGTTTCGACTGGATTCCAGGAAACGACCGCGACGTTCACGCCCGACGGCAAGACCGTCTACTTCATGCGCTCGGATCTCAACGAGTCCGACGACACGATTCTTGAATCGCGCAGTACGGCGCAAGGCTGGAGCGCGCCGAAGGTCGCCGCGTTCTCGGGCATGTGGCACGACTCCGAACCGGCGCTGACGCCCGACGGCAAGCGCCTGTACTTCGTTTCCAACCGGCCGTCGAAGCCCGGCGATCCGCCGCTGACCGTGGAAATGCAAGGCCAGCATTTCCCGGGCAAGAACCTGTGGTACGTCGAGCGCCAGAACAACGGCGCCTGGAGCCGGCCGGTGCATGTCGACGGCGAGATCAACCGCGGCAACCAGATCTACAATCCGTCGCTCGCGGCGAACGGCGATCTGTATTTTTCCGCGCACCGCGACGATTCCGGCGATGCCTATCAAATCTACGTGGCGCGTCCGAACGGCGACGGCTACGCGAATCCCGAGCGGCTCGACCTCGGCGAGATCAAGCGCAATCGCATGGACCCGGCGGTCGATCCGCGCGAGCGTTTTCTCGTCTACGCCGGCAACGAAGGCGACTCGCTTGGCCGCGCGGACATCTATATCGCGTTCCGCGACCCGGACGGCAAGTGGGGCAAGCCCGAGCACCTCGGCGGCGACGTCAACAGCAAGTACCTGGAAAACGCGCCGACGCTCGGCCGCGGTTTCGGCGAGCTGTACGTGGCGAGCAATCGCGTCGCCGAAGTGAAGTTTCCGAAGCTGCTCGACGACACCGCGTCGTTGACCCGCCGGCTCGAAGGCCCGCTGAACGGTTCGCGCAATATCTGGCGCTTCGATATCTCGGACGTGCTGCACGCACACGGCATCGCCGACTGAGCGTCGGTCTCCTGGCTCGCGTCGGAGAAGCCGGCGCGAGCGAGTTTCGCGCCCGTCCGCGCGGAGCGATAATGCACAAGATGCGAGCTCGAAACGCGATCGGCGTCGGCCTGGGCAAGCGCATGCGCTGCAGCGCTCGGCGGCGCGCGCGGATGCTCGGTGGCGTGATGCTGGTTTTCAACGTGTGCTGCTTCGCCGCCGCACCGGTCGGTATGCAGAACGCGGTCGTCTTCAACGACTATTCGCCGCTCGCGAGCAATGCCGAACTGATCGACCGGCTGTTCCGCCCGCTGCTCGCGCTGCGCCTGCGCGAGAAGCTGACCGAGGCCGGCCAGGGCGCCGCGCAGGCGCAGAGTGTCGATCTCGGCCGCGAGCAGTTCGCCCTGTACGTGCCGAAAGAGCCGCCGGCGTCGGGCAGCTACGGCTTGCTCGTCTGGATTGCGCCGATGGACGAAGCGGCGATTCCGCCGGCTTGGCTGCCGGTGCTCGACCGCCTCGGCATGATCTGCGTGACCGCTGCCCAATCGGGCAATGTCGCGAACGTGTTCTCGCGGCGCATTCCGCTCGCTCTGCTCGGCTACGCCAATGTCGCCAAGGCTTATCCGCTCGATCCCGCGCGCACCTACGTCGGCGGTTTGTCGGGCGGCTCGCGCGTCGCGCTGCGCGTGGCGCTGGCGTTTCCCGACGTGTTCCGCGGCGCGGTGTTGAACGCGGGCAGCGACTCGTTCGGCAGCGCGGCCTTACCGCCGCCGGCGCCGGAATTGTTCCGTCAGTTCGAGGAAGGCACGCGTCTCGTCTACGTCACCGGCAGTCGAGACGACGAACGCCTTGCCGCGGATGCGCACAGCCGCGATTCGGCGCGCAAGCTGTGCATCACCCACCTGCAGACGCAGGAGATGCGCGGCCGCGGCCACGAGTTGCTCGATGCCGCCGCGCTCGAACATGCGCTGAGCACACTGGCCGCGCCGCGCAAGACCGATGCGGTCGAACTGGCCGCATGCCGCGATCGGCGCGCGCACGAAATCGATGCGCAGTTGCGCGAAGTCGAAGCGCTGGTCGCTTCCGGCAAAAAACAGGAAGCGCAGGAGCGGCTGCAGGCGCTCGACGAGCGCTACGGCGGTCTTGCCGTTCCGCGCAGCGTCGAGCTCGAACGCAAACTGTGAGAACTTTTTGCGAGACCTGCGACGCGCTAGTCTATGCACATGCGGCCCATGTGGATGGCCGAATGCTGAACGGTAATCGATGTCGATGACGAATCAGGCGAACGAATCGCCGCAGACGGTGCGGCTCGATCAATGGCTGTGGGCGGCGCGTTTCTTCAAGACGCGTGCGCTGGCGAAGAAGGCGATCGAAGGCGGCAAGGTGGAGCTGAATCAGGGCGCAGGCAAGCCGGCGAAAGCCGTGCATATCGGCGACCGCCTCGATATCGTGCGCGGAGAAGAGCGCTTCGAAATTGAAGTTGTCGGGGTACACGGTCAGCGCGGCCCGGCTGCGGCGGCGCAGGCGCTGTACCGGGAGAGTGAGGCGAGCCGCGCGGCTCGCGCCGAAGCGGCCGAACGCCGCCGCCTCGAACGCACCGGCTACGCGAAGCCGCCGACCAAGCCCGACAAGCGCGCGCGCAGATTGATCATCGCGCTCGGCGATATCGACGCGATGTAGCACGCGGGCTTATCGGCCCGGCGCAATTAAGGGTTCGATTGATCAAGCCCGCGGCTTTGCGGCGCGATAGAGAACCGGCAGGGACAGGCCGAATCCTCTTAGCGCGCCGCGCAAACGCCGCGCGCTATTTGAACTCGCCCTTGGCCTGGACGATCGTCGATCCGTCCGGCTGCGGCGTGCCGACCTTGCGCAGCGCGGCGGCAATCGCCGCGTCGCCGCGTGCTGTGAGCTGCGCGGCGGCGTCGTACGCGGTCTTCGTCGCCTTGAACGTGCCGTTGATCTGCAGCGGGCCGCCGAGATCGTTGAGCACGCCGATGATGCTGCCGTCGGGGTCGGTGCCGAGATTCAGTTCGAGATCGCCGAGCGTCGCCTGGCGCGCGCCGGCCACGGCGACGCCGTGCCAGACCAGCTTGCCGGCGACCGTGCTCGGCCACAGGCCGTCGCGCAGGGCGAGGCGGGCGAAGTTGCCGTCGACGTCGCCGCTGACTTCGATGCCGGGCAGGTGGATCAGCGGCGTCAGCAGCGATGCGGGAAACTTGAGCGTCGCGTCGTTCAGTTCGAGCGCGCGGTCGGCGCCGAGCTTCCATTTCGCCGCGAGCTGGGCGCTGCCGCCGGCGTTCTTGAGCGTGCCGGCGACGCCGCCGTCGGCAGCCGTGTCGAACGTGGCTTCGACGTTGCCGAGCAACTCATGCGAGACGCTCGCCGTCGCCGCGTCGTTCCAGTGCAGATTGCCGCGCGCTTCGGCCGGCGCGGAGCCGCTGCGCAACAGGATGTGGGCGAGCTGGCCATCGATCTCGCCGGTGAGTTTCGCGTTCGGCATGCGCAGCAGCGTCGCCGCGAGCGGTGCCGGCAGCTTGTAGGAAAGATCGTTGAGTTCGAGGTCGCGCGAGGGTTTGAGCTTGATCGCGCCGTTGAATTGCGCCGCGCCGCCGGTGTTCTTGAGCGTGCCGGCGATATTGCCGTCGGCGGCCGTGTCGAACGCGGCATCGATGGCGCCGAGATCGGTCTCGGCGAGCTTGGCCTTGTCCCAGCGCAACTTGCCTTCGCGCAATTGAGTCGGCCAGCCGTCGAGCAGGGTCAGGCTGCTCGCCGTGCCCTGAATGTCGCCTTCAGCCTTGCCTTCGAAGTGCAGCATGCCGGCGGCGGCGCTTGCCGGCAGGCTGAAGCTCAGATTGTCGAAGGTGTTGCCGGCAGGCGAACGCGTCAGCGTGCCCTGCGCCTTGAGCGCATCGCCCGCGATGCTGAAGTCGGCGACGCGGCGGCCTTCGAGCAGCGGCTTGAAGTGCAACTGCCAGTCGAGCTGGCCGAGCGGACGGTCGTGCACGGCGATGCTCGCGGCATGGCCGTTCCAGATCGTGCCGCTGAGGTCCGAGAGGACGACCGTCTTCGACGGCTTCATCAGATAGCGGTAGCCGATGCTGGCCGGGCAGAAATAGATCGCCGCGGCGGCGGCCACGATCAGCAGCAGGATGACGACGAGAAAACGGCGCATGGGCGGGCTTCCATTGGAATGTGCGAATTCTAATCTGTTGCGGATGCGCTCTCATCCAGTCATTCGAGCCAAAGCGGGAATCCGATTCTTTCTCAATGCTCTTCGGCGAAGAGCAGGATCAGAAGCGGGATTCGCGCTTTCGCGGCAACGACGGACATGCAGGTGCGGTGTGTTGCGCCTACATCAAACCTTTGAGGCGGTAGAGCAGATCGAGCGCCGCGCGCGGCGTCAACGCATCCGCGTCGACCTCGCGCAGCGCGTCTTCGACCGCGCTCGGCTTGGCAAGTTCGAACAGGCCCATTTGCGGCGACGGTTCTTTTTCCACCGCGTTCGATGCGGATGCGCGTTGCGCGCCCTGGATCTGGCCGAAACGCTCCAGCGCGGCCAGATGCTTGCGCGCATCGGCGATCACCGCCTTGGGTACGCCGGCGAGCGCGGCGACGTGCAGGCCGAAACTGCGGCTGGCCGGGCCTTCCTTGACCGCGTGCATGAACACGAGCTGGTCGTCGTACTCGACCGCGTCGAGATGCACGTTGGCGATGCCGGAATACGCCGCCGCGAGTTCGGTCAGTTCGAAGTAGTGCGTCGCGAACAGGGTGAAAGCGCGATTCTTGGTCGCGAGCTGCACGGCGCAGGCCTGGGCCAGGGCAAGGCCGTCGTAGGTCGAGGTGCCGCGGCCGACTTCGTCCATCAGCACAAGGCTGTGCTCGGTCGCGTTGTGCAGGATGTTCGCCGTCTCGCTCATCTCGACCATGAAGGTCGATTGCCCGCGCGACAGATCGTCGCCTGCGCCGATGCGCGTGAAGATGCGGTCGATCGGCCCGATCTCGGCCGAGTCCGCGGGCACGAAGCTGCCGATATGCGCGAGCAGCACGATCAACGCGTTCTGGCGCATGTAGGTCGACTTACCGCCCATGTTCGGACCGGTGATGATGAGCATGCGCCGGCCGCCGCGTTCGGGCTCGCCGTCGAAGACGAGATCGTTCGGCTCGAACGGATCGCTGCGTACCTGCTCGACGACCGGATGGCGGCCGCGCACGATCTTGACCGCGGCCGCATCGACGAGGCGCGGCGCACGCCAGTTCAAAGCGTCGGCGCGGTCGGCGAGTGCGGCGAGCACGTCGAGTTCGGCGATCGCCGACGCGGCTTGTTTGAGCGCAGCGAGGCGTTCGATCAGGACATCGAGCAGGGCTTCGTACAGCGCGCGCTCGCGCATCAGCGCACGTTCGCGCGCCGACAACACCTTGTCCTCGAACGATTTCAGTTCTTCGGTGATGTAGCGCTCGGCGCCCTTGAGCGTCTGCCGCCGCGTGTAGTGGGTCGGCGCCTTGTCGGCTTGGCCTTTGCTGATCTCGATGTAGTAGCCGTGCACGCTGTTGTAGCCGACCTTGAGCGTCGGAATGCCGGTCGCGGCTTTCTCGCGTTCTTCGAGATCGATCAGAAATTGATTGGCGTTGGTCGACAGCGTGCGCAACTCGTCGAGTTCGGCGTCGTAGCCCTCGCGGATCACGCCGCCGTCGCGCAGCAGCGCGGGCGGCTGTTCGAGCACGGCGCGGGCAAGATGTTCGGCGGTTTCGGTGTGCTCGCCGATGCGTTCCAGCAGCGATTCGATCAGCGGCGAACCGAATTGAACAGAGTCCGCGGCCGCTTCTCGATCTTCACCGCCGGCAATGCGCGCAGAAGTGACCGCGGCGCGCAGGGCCGGCAGCGACAGCAGGCCGTCGCGCAGTGTCGACAGATCGCGCGGCCGCGCCGAGCGCAGCGCGACGCGCGCGAGGATGCGTTCGAGGTCACCGACGCCGCGCAGTACTTCGCGCAGGCTGTCGAAGCGGCGCTGCTCGATCAGGTTCTCGATCGCCTGATAACGGCGGCGCAGGGTTTCGCGGTCGCGTAGCGGCCGATGCAGCCAGCGGCGCAGCGTGCGCGCGCCCATCGGTGTGATCGTCGCATCGAGCACGCCGAGCAGGGTGTGTTCGTGGCGGCCGCTCGGGTGCGTATCGAGTTCGAGATTGCGCCGTGTCGCCGCGTCGAGCGCGATCGTCTCGTTCGGATTTTCGGCGGCGAGTCCGGACAGATGCGGCAGCGCCGATTTCTGCGTCTCGCTGACGTAGCCGAGCAGGGCGCCGGCTGCGGCGATCGCGAGCGGCATATTGTCGATGCCGAATCCGGACAGGTCGCGCGTATTGAAAAATTTGGTGATCTGGCGCTGTGCCGTCTCCGTGTCGAAATGCCACGGCGCGCGCTTGCGCAGACCGGGCAGGGACGAGACGAAGTTCGGCCAGGCGACGTCTTCGCTGACCAGGGTTTCCGCGGGTGCGAGGCGTGCGAGTTCGGAGGCGAGCTGTTCCGCGTTCGCCGCTTCGCTGAGCAGGAAACGGCCGCCGGCGAGATCGACCCAGGCGAGGCCATAGCTCGTCTTGCCCGCGGCGATCGCAACGAGAAGATTGTCGCGGCGCTCTTCGAGCAGGGCCTCGTCGGTCACCGTGCCCGGCGTGACCACGCGCACGACTTTGCGCTCGACCAGACCTTTCGCCGCCGCCGGATCGCCGATCTGCTCGCAGATCGCGACCGACTCGCCGAGCTTGATCAGCTTGGCGAGATAGCCTTCGACCGCGTGGAACGGCACGCCGGCCATCGGGATCGGCGCACCGGCCGACGCGCCGCGCTGGGTCAGGGTGATGTCGAGCAGGCGCGCGGCCTTGCGCGCGTCGTCGTAGAACAGCTCGTAGAAATCGCCCATGCGGAAGAGCACGAGCGTGTCCGGATACTCCGCCTTGGCGCTGAAATACTGGCGCATCAACGGCGTATGTTCTTGGTGCCGGGGCTCGATGGGTGGGGTTGGCGGCAAATCAGTCACTTAGCTCGATCTCGATCGCGTATCGGAAGGTTCAGCATTCCCGAATTCTTCAAAAAAGGCCCCTCGGTGTGTCCATTTTGTGTCATGGGAGAACAAAATGACCTAATATCCATGTGTCCATGAAAAACGCGAATTTCGCGGTTTCCCTGTGGACACACTTGGGCACAACCGTGGGGTCTCTTCATCATGGCAAAGGGCACGGGCGAGAAGTATCACCTGACCACTCGCGAACTGCGAGAGTTGAACGTCGACACGAGGCCGGCTCTGAACCGCAAAGGCGGAACAGTGATGGTGGAGAACCCTGGAGGGAAACCCTACCGGTTCGTGCTGGACGGGACAGGACTGACTGTCTACGTGGGCCCGAAGGGCGGCTTCTATGAGCTCCGGACGCGCATCGGGAAAAAGGCTGTTCGCATATCGCTGGGCGAGGTGAATTTGCTGACCGTCAAGGACGCGCAGCTGCTCGCGCAAGAGCACAAGATTCACATACGTCAGACGGGCGAGGATCCCCGCGAGCGCACCCGCCTTGTGGCGGCAACTCGCCTGGCGAAGTCGGCAACCGTGGGCGACGCGATGCGCGGTTACATTGAGCACCTCACCAGCCTCAAGGGCCGCGGCAAGGTGAAGTCCGCCGGCGTCGATGGCGCAAGGGATTCGCTGGCACGCCTGGAGCGGCCCGAGGTCGGGTTGGCTTCCCAGGAGATCGCTCAGCTGACAGACAAGGAAGTGACGGACGGCTGGAATCGCCTTAGGCACTCGGCCATGTTGCGATCGAACCGTCTGCCGGAAGCAGCGCGAACCAAGCTCAAGCGTCACGGTCCCTGGTGGGAGTTGGAACGCGGCGAGCTCGTGACGAAACTAGGATTGACCGGAAAAACCGTGGAGCTGGCCTACGCGGCCGGCCTGGCCGCCGCCGAGCACACCATGAGCGATGCTCGGCGCGGGGTCGAGCGCGTGCTGGCTGCGGAGCGGAAGAACGCCACGCGCGAGAACAGGACACCGGTGCTGTTCCACAACCCGTTCGACGTCCTCATCGAGACAAAGCTCTTCCGCTCGACGCGGGACCTGCGCAAGCACTACGAGGCGGCGAGGGTTCGGAACCCGCTGGGCGTCGACGACACCCAGACTGGGCAGAAGTCGCTTCCCAACGTGCTCAAGTCGTTGCTGGCACGTCGCGACATGAAAAGCGGCGCGAACTCCACCGCCATCGACTACTGTTTACTCATGCTGCTCTGGGGCACGCGCCGAAACGAGGGCGCACGCCTTCGATGGTATGACAGCTGCTCGAAGGACGAGCTCGACCTGCAACTGGCCTCGTGGGCCTGGCTGGCCCCCCGTCCGGATGTCAGGAACCCGACCACCGGACTGCGCGGGTCGCAGGTCTTCCTCCACGACACCAAGAGCGGCGAGTTCCAGCTGCTACCGGTGGCCTATTTTGCCGAAAAGGTGCTGCGGTGGCGGGCGGCCGCCCGCAAGGAAGTTGAGCAGCTCCTGGAACGCCAGGTAGAGCGGGGGAAGAAGCAGGCGGCGAAAGTGCGCGAGCAGACCATCGACTACATCAAACGAGCCAAGGCCGTTGCGTTGCACGAGCGCGCCCAGTGGCGATTGGATAACGCGCGGCGGTGGGTGTTTCCGGCGCGCAACCCCAAGGCCAAGGACGGGTATTACTCGGACAGCAAGTCCTTGCTCACCACGGTGCGTGAGGACGCGGGGTTGCTCAACCTCGCCAAGGAAATCGACATCGGCCTGACGCCGCACGACTTCCGGCGCACGATGGGACGCTTTGCCGCAAAACTCCTGCCCGGCAACGTCGTCAGCCAGCTCCTCCATCATCACAAGCCCGACGACGGCAGCGGAATGGCCAAGGTGTCCGAGCGATACTCCGAGCAAGAATGGCCAGAGCTGCGCGAGGCCATGGAAAAGGTCGACGAGGCGATCGTTCGCACCAGCCCCCGCGCTTGGAATATCCTGAAGGGGTCTGACCGCCAACTGCTCGATGAGCGGGACGATCCAGAATTAAAGGTGCCCCTTTATCGTGCCAGGCCCAGTGGAAGCAAGAAGACGACCAGAAAGCGCCGCGGAGACCATCGCGCGGCGGCGTGAGGAAGCCAAGGACCGTCTGCTCGATGACATCCAGACGCTGCGCAGGTCTGCGGCGATGCTGCGCCATCGCCACACGGCAACTGTGCTGGAGAAGCTGATTCTCAGCGGCAAGCGCTTCGTCTTCGACACCGCGGCCCAGCTGTTTGCGCCGCAACCGTGGGCCATCGACGACGCCGGCGCACTGCTGGGACATTTGCTGACCATCGACGATGAGGTGTTCGACCAGGTCGCCGAAGAGTGTTCGGTGGAGATCCTGACATTGCCCGAGGCCTTCGACCGAGCGTGGGCCGACTTGGAACAACGATCGGCCTGGGTGGCGACCTACACGGAAGCGCTGCGCGGATTGGCCGACAGGGAGGAACAGCGCGACCGCGCCGTTCGTCTTGAGCACGACCTGCGGCAATCCGTGCCGGAGCCTGGCAAGCAGCAGACTTGAGAGCCCGTTGACGGCGATTGGGCGAGCCGGTCACCATCTGGGCCATGGGCGAGCATCTCACCATCCGACGGCAGCCGCGCGATATCGCGGACCAGGCCGCCCGTGTTCCGGCGCTCAAGAAATGGCGCAAGCGATTTGAAGAAGAACATGAAGACGCCGACGCGCCGCTGTTTGCGCTCGTGGCCGACACCATGCGGCCTGAGCCCTGGGTGGTGAGCGCGGGCCGCGTGGTCGGGCACGCCTTGGCCGTCACGCAAGACGAATGGCTAGAAGCACTCGCCGGCGAGCGGCACGCCGTTGTCTTCCACTCTTTGACCGAGGTGCTGGCTTCGCACCCATGGGCTGACCAGGCCACGCGAAAGAACTACCACGCTACGCTCGATGGCGCTGTGCAAAGCAGTCTGAGGGAGAGTGAAGCGCGGGCAGCGGAAACGTCCGCGCTCGCGTTGGACGGGCTGTTCTCGGCGGCCGGCGCCGAGCGTTGCCCGAAATGCGGGAAGCCCGACCACCCGGGCGCACGCTGCAAGAGGCTCTAGGCATGCCGGAAATCGATAACTGGATCGCACACCGAGAAAGAATCCTGATCAAGCTGAAGAATAAGCGGGTGGGTGATGGCTTCGACGCACTGGTGAACGCGGTGACGTTGCTTCCGGACGACCATAAGATGCCGCCCTACATGGCCGCAGTTCGATGCCGCTTGAGAACCGTCAGCGGCTTGGCTTACCGAGAGAAAAATTTCAAGCCAATTCGTTGGATTCCGGTCAAGACTACGCACCGGGGGGCAATGTTGCTTAAAGGAGCAATGAGCAGCAGGCAGACGGGGGTTTTTAAGGGCGCTCAGCCGAAACGGATCAGCAAGAGGAAAGAACGCCGCGTCATACATGTTGATATCGCGCAGTGGAACAAGGACTTTGAGCACCACGTCCAGACCGTGTGGAGAGACGCCGCGGTTACTCGCGTGACACGCAAGAAGGAAGGCAAGGGCCCGCTGACCCGTGACGAAAGAATTAAAAGGGACCTCATAAAGCTCGCTAACCGGGAGGCCGGCGGCGATGTGGGCGCGGTCCAGAAAGTTCTGATGACTATCATTTCCCCGAGCGGCGCAATCGCCTGCTTTGCAGTCCGTCATTCCCTCTCGGTGCCAGAACTCGCCAAGATCCTGGGCGACGGCGGGCAGATCGAAAACGTTTCGTTGGACGAGGCAATCACCCGTCGCGTCTGGCTCAACCCCGACGAACGCGCGCCCTGGGCGGCCTTGTATACCGCCGCCGTCGAATCCATCCTGGCCCTGACCGAGACGGCGAAAGAGTCCGGGTAAGCCGGACGCACGACCACCCAAAGCCTTTCCTTCCCGGGCTCCGACTTTCCCGATCACCTCCTCATCCGAAGGCATCGATTCCCGGTGCTATTTGGAACAGGAGAAAGTCATGAGCGCACTTACAGTGCCACTTCGCAATCCCAACGCCACGACAACGACCACGTGGCTCACGCCGCGGTCGTTGATCGAGGCACTGGGCCCGTTTGACCTGGATCCGGCCACGCCAGAGTCGGGTATGCCTTGGCGCACAGCAACCCGTATGCTGCGCCCGAGCGATAACGGGCTCACGACGCCTTGGCCGAAGGAGTCGTTTGTGTTCCACAACCCGCCCTACGGCAAAGGGATGGGTGAATGGATGGCAAAGGCGGCACAGCATGGAAACGGCATCACGCTCATCTTTGCTCGCACTGAAACCGGCTATTTCCACCAGAACGTTTTTCGTCATCCCAACACGACGGCGATTTTTTTCTTCGCGTCGCGCTTGAAGTTCAGCGACGCAGACGGACTGGAAAAGAACGCCGCGGTCAGCCCGTCGGTTGCGATCGCTTACGGGGAAAAGGCTCGCGGGCGCCTCGTTGCTGCGGTCAACGCAGGGACTATCGAAGGTCGTCTCATCCTGCTTGGCACGGATCAGGCTGGCGTGTGGCAGAAAGGGGCGAAGTCCAGGAGCAGGAAAAAAGCAGCGTAAACGGAACGTGTAAACGTTCAATTTAAGACGGCGCCGAAAGGCGCCGTTTTCTTTTTCGCGGTGGGGAAAGACTTTCCTTCCCGCACTTCCACTTTCCCGATTGCTTGCCCCGCTTCAGCGCTGATTGCCAGCGCTCCGAAGCGAGGAGCAGACGGTGGAAACCACGAAGGCCAATTCGAACAAGCGGAGGCTTGGACAGTATTTCACGTGCGGAAACCCATTCCACCACGAGGCGTTCAAACGTTGGCGGCGCTTGTTGCCCACGGACGACCGGGCGGTTATCGAACCGTTTGCGGGGGACAACCACATCGTGCGCCTGGCCGCGCAGGCAGGATGGTTGCCTGCGTGGGCGTGCTGGGACATTGAACCCAAATCGCAATTCGCCGAAGGTTGGGCCATCCGGCGCGGCGATTCGTTGAAGAACTTTCCCGGAGGGTTCCGCGTTGCCGTCACGAACCCGCCGTATCTGGCGAAAAACTCTGCCACGCGGCGAGGCCTAGAGTTTCCTACCTTTGCGCACGACGACCTCTACAAGGTTGCACTGGACGTCATGCTCCAGCACTGCGATTTCGTGGCCGCTGTTGTGCCGGAATCGTTCATCACCGCAGGCCTGTTTCACGACCGCTTACACAGCGTGGTCTCCCTGGCCGAGCCCATGTTCCACGACACCGAGCATCCAGTTTGTCTGGCCCTGTTCGTGCCGGGAAAATGCGGGGATTTTGATGTATGGAGCGGCGACCGACTGCTCGGGCCGTATAGCCAACTCAAGAACGTGCTGCCGGCGGCTCCTGCCGCACACCGATGGAAATTCAATGCGAGCGGGGGAAGCGTCGGTTTGCGCGCTCTCGACAACCTAGCTGGGGCGAGCATTGCTTTCGTTTCCGGCGAGGAGATCCCCGGAGGCGACGTGAGCGGGAAGTCGCGTTCAATCACCCGTATTGCTGGATGCCCCCGCGGCATGGAGCGCGACGTTATCGCCGCCGCCAATCACTGGCTGAATCGCTTTCGGGAGCGGAGCGGGGACTCCTTGCTCACCGCGTTCAAGGGCTTGCGTCGCGACGGTCTCTACCGACGCCGACTCGACTATGGAACCGCAAAAAAATTGCTCGACCTGGCCTTGGCCGATGTCAAGAGCGGCCGGAACCCGAGCAAAGCCTTTCCTTCCCGAACGCCCACTTTCCCTAAAGCCTCGCTTCCACAGGGTGCCGATTGGCGGCCCCTTTTAGGCGGAGAAAATCATGAAACAAAGTGAAATGGACAAACTGAGCAGCGTGCTAAGCCTTGTGGAAGGGCGGGGCAGTATTTGCCCCGCTCTAAGGAGACCGCTCGACCGCTACGAGCTTGATGTTCTCGAAGAGATGGAAGGGCTTTCCCAGGAGGCGTTACGGGCAGCTCTCGCCGGCGCGCGCGCATGGTTCCGTCTCGATGATGAAGCGTTCGAGGAATATTTCACGGAGGCCGGCGAAGAAGCCGCCAAATACTGGAAAGGAAGCCCGGAGGTCCACGCCGAGCAGGCGGCAAAGCAGGAAGGCACGACGCAGGATTTCGTCGAGGCCTTGGTCGGGTGTCCGTATCTGTTGGACGCGCTAAGTGAAGCTTTTGGAGTCTAGCAGTGAGCGTTCAATCGCCTCATCGCTGCCATCAACGCAGGAACCATCGAGGGGCGCCTCAGCAATCCGCGGCGCGACCGAAGGCAATCAAGCGGGGGAACCAGGGGAGCTGCCGAAAGCCTTTCCTTCCCGCGCGGCCACTTTCCCGAAATCTTCGATTCCACGAGTTGCCGATTGGTGGTGCCTCTTCTAAAAAGGAGAAAGTCATGAATACCTATATGTCCGCGGCGAAATTTGATGAACTGATGCTCGGCGTGGTCGAACGGGATTTTGGTTCCAGAGTGTCCATCACTGTTAGAGAAGGAGGATGGAATGGAGGTCCGCTTAAGAAATTTCGGTTTGGTCCACAACATACGGTCATTGGCCTCGCCGCAACCCCGAGGCTGACCAGGGAGATCATTAAAGCCCTCGGGCAGTCTCAAATTAAGAGCTTCCCATTTGAAGCAATTGAGGCGTGCTATCAGTCCGTCGAAAGGGTGAATAAGACATGGACGGACGCCGATTTATTCTTTGTAAACTTCATCGGCACGGAAATTCAACTCCTCGCGTTGATGGCTCCGGCCCAACCGGACAGGTCCCTGCCGCGGATGTTGTTTATGGATCTCGCAATCAAGTCCGAAATCGAAAGCGCTGTAGAAAACTACATTAACGGACGGGAAGATGTGGCGGAGGTTTCGCCATGAGCCAGAAAGAACAACAACCAGTTAAGAAACTACAGCGCGCCATCGAGCAGCTGGCGCATGTGAAGGGAATCGAGCTGCGTGATGCACTCGGCATCACGTGCCGGATGGCCGTGACGGCGTTGACGAACGCGCTTCACCAAGCGAGGTCGGCAGGTTCCGATGAGTATGGTTTGGCGGCTTTACCGGAGTTCGATTTTGGTTTTTTTCTGGAAGAGCGGAACGTCATCGACGAGCCCTCCGTTGAAGCGGCGAGCGCCTACCTCGACGCCGTGGTGCGCGCGGAGCCGTTTGCGGACATTCTTGGTGACATGCACCAGCACTCAATTGGGTCAAGACAACTGGCCCAATTCTTCACACCTCCTAACCTCGCAACGGGGGCCGCACGGTTTCTCGACCGCGCAACCCCAATGCGACCAACACTGTATGAGGTTCTAGACCCATCCTGTGGGGCAGGTGCGCTTTTGTTGGCTCACATTCGCAGGCGCTTACAGGTGGAGGGTTCTGCGGGGGTTTGGGGCATGGTTCTTCAGGGGAATGACCTTGACCCGCTTTGCTCGCTCATGACGGCGACGCAGATTTTTGCGAACGAGATTGCTCACGGCGTCGTCGTCGGAGTCGTTTACATCTCCGTTGGCGACGGTCTCACTCTCGAAGGCCCCCCGTTGCACTGGAGCATGCGGCGAGATGTGCAACAGCACATCGCGGGCTTGGAATTGCTGCGTCGCTTGGGTGAAAAGGAACGGAGGCTTGCCGAAACTCTCCGAACCGGCTGATTGGCCTTCGATAGCTGGATCGGAACAGGGGCGTGGTCTTTCAGGAACACGCCCCCTGTTCCGCTGTAACCAGAATTCAATCAGGAAGTTAGTGGTGAAAAATCCCAACGGAACGGCGGAACAGGGGGTAGGCGCATTTGCGGTTTGCAATGGAGTTTCGCGAGGTAAGGAGTCCTCCTGCTTTTCGACAAACTCATGCAAACCCCTGTGAGGTATGTGAGGCCTGTGCTGACTCTGATTCAAAAGGATTTTTCCGGGAACAGGCGGGAACACCCCCCTGTTCCGGCGCCAACTATGGGTGGGGCTTGACGTTCGCGAATGTTCTGATTGCATCGAAAACGTATAGACAACGTATCGACGTCTGCAGCACTGGAGAAAAGTAATGAACAACGTGAGCCCACTGATGGTCCGTCGGCCAAAGCAAAACAAGATGGTGGCAATGCGACTGGACCGCACTCTCATCGACCGGTTGGACCGCGAAGCGGCTAGCCAGCGACGGACACGAACGGAGCTCGTGCGGCAGTTGTTGCTGGGTTACTTGGCGAGGCAGTCGGGACTGCGCCAGGAAAAAGCGGCCTAAAGCCAAAAAAGCACAACCCCGCCGACCAGGGCAGGGTTGCGTATACAAACTAGGAGCAAAAACATGTTCGCCCCAGAAGGCTTTGCAGTCAAGGGCCGCCCAAAAAAAGGCGGTCAAGCATCAAACGTTGTCCAATTCCCGGCTTCCAAGAACCGGGGTGGCCCGTCGTTCGAGTTGCGCTATGCCGACTCCTTTTTCGCCGACTCGGATTTGCGAATCGGTGGAAGAGCCGGTGCGGGTGAGGGATCTGAAATTGACCGAACGGTTTACCGATGGCGAGACGTCAACGGTGAGGCCTATTGGGAGGTATTGAAAACCGAGCAGGCTCACGCGCACGCGCTTCAGTGGCTCAAATCGTTCTGCCCGAACAAGTGCTCCGCTCAAGGAGCCAAGAGCGCCTCGATTACCGCCACACTCCTGGCCTCCGAAAGCAAGGAGAAGTGGGTCAACACGTCCCAGCAAGGGACCGTAATCGGTGTGCGAGGAGCCTACTTGAGGCTCGTGACGGACGAGGCGGGGAAAGTATCGCTCAAGGCAGAGAAGCCGAGCAAAGACGTTGGGCTCACCTATGTCGTGCCGGCTGTATTCGATGCGAGTCGTGTGGCTGCTGATGGCACCTACACACCACGGCCAGTGAGTCCCAGCGGGGCCTTCGGAAAATACCTCAACCTCTTTATGCCGGATCTCGACGTGCGAGGCCTGCTCCAGGAGGCCGTCGGTTCGACCGTGCTCTCACGCACTTTTGAGAAATGCTTTTGGCTCCAGGGCGAAGGAAGCAACGGAAAGTCCACTTTGCTTCACATCCTTCGGCAGCTCCATCCGCGCAATCAGGCGCTCTCGCTCCGTCATTTGGACGGACGGTTTGCCATGACTCAACTGGTCGGTGCGACGCTGGCGACCGTGTCGGAGTGTCCGGACTTTCTGGGAGGCGATGTCGAGCAAATCATGAAGGCCATCGTGTCGCGTGACCCGATTTCGGTCGAAGAAAAAAGTGGCGGCTACCGGACGATTGTCCCCCGTGCCTCACTATTTCTTGCAATCAATAAGGCATTGCGTGTTACCGACCATTCCTATGGTTTCTGGTCCAAGGTCTTGCCCATCCCCTTCCTCGTGCAGATGGACCGCTTTTCCAATGAGCGCGTTGTGGATTACCACAAGCTCATTACTGAAAACCCAGAGGAGATGGCACAGGTTCTGGATTGGGTGCTTGAAGGCGCCGTCCGTCTCGAATCGCGTGGCAACTTCCCAAACCCATTGCCCGCCGCAGTCCAGGCGCTCGCGCGCACTCAGAAATACGCTGCCGACAACGTCCTTCAATACATCGAGGACAATTCGGTGCGTCATGACCCCGAAGTGCGCACGAAGCGTCAAGACGTCTACCAGGACTACAATCAGTTCTGCCTGAACACCAATGTTAAGGCCGTTCAGAACAATGAATTTTGGACGCGGCTTTACAACCACCTCGGAAAAAACTCCGATGACATGATGGCGGGTCAGGTCTCTGAAGCCGTTGACTCGAAAAAACCGCGCCTCGTTTATCTCCATGTCAACGGCGTCAAACCCTACGCGCGG
This sequence comes from Rudaea sp. 3F27F6, assembly GCF_005503555.1. GTDB lineage: Bacteria > Pseudomonadota > Gammaproteobacteria > Xanthomonadales > Rhodanobacteraceae > Rudaea. Next base: position 851,281 of record NZ_SCNG01000002.1, on the reverse strand, counting down.
AGCATGCCGTGAAAACGATCCGGGTAATGGACGCCGCGCCCAGGGCGAAAGCTTCCGCCTTGGCGCGTGCATACCAAGCATTTGGTGAAGACAGACGTGCTGGCGCGGTGGCGGGGCGATGGGAAATTTCTGTAGAAGCTGATGGGCGCGAAGGGCTCTGGCTGGGCGGCGATCTCGACGCGGTGGCTCTGGCAGCATTGGGCGCGCAGCTCAAGGCGTTGCGCGCCGCGGTTCTCTCCGACGAGCCTTCGGCTGTTGCGGTCTATGAAGGCGGGGACCCTTTCGACTTCGACACCGACGGAAAACGTGAGCCCTGCGCATGGATGGTATCGGGTGGTGCGCGTGCAGCAGTCACGGTGAGGAGCAAAGCTGCGATGGAGAGCGAGCTGAACCTTCGCAAATGCTCTTGACAACCAGCAACCCGCTGCTTAACTGGTGACCAAGAAGGCCCCTCGTTAATAGGGCCCCCCTAAAACAGGTGCCACGATGCTTACTATCGGATGTTCTCATTATATTGCTTGCTGGAAACCCTCCACAACGAGCAAGTCAAATCAAGCGGCAGGCAAAGCGATACAAGCCTTGGTAACCCGCCGAGTCCTCCATGCGCTCGCGCAGAAGCAGGCACAAGCCTTGTCCGGGTCGATCAACGCCGGGCGCTCAGCGCCAGCTCGGCGCCGCATCTAATCCGTTAGCCCATCAAGGACTACCGTCATGTTGACCACCGGCTCTTCTCTCATCCACCTGGCTGCCATGCGGCGCAGTCCGGCGCAAATCGCTCGGGCGTTGGCGCTCGGCGACGATCCGAACCGCGAAGACTCGCTCGGCCGAACGCCGCTCCACTGCCTGCTCGCCCCTGTGAGCGCGGTGAAGAATTTTGACCAGCACGACGTGGTGCGCGAAAGCGTCGCCCTGTTGGTCGCCGCCGGCGCCGACATCGAGCGCATGAATATTTTCGGACGGGCGGCCTCGTCCGAGTTCCATCGCCTGGCCCAGCAAGGGTGGAGCGATTTGCTACCCCAGGCTGCCCCTGCGGCTCTTCGACCGCGGCCGCGGATGTAACCGCCATGGCCCTCCTGCCGTTCGACGAGCGTTGTTTGCTGAATGCCTGTTTTGCCGGCGACACGCCGACTGTGCGTCGCCTGCTGTCCCGTCCTGATCCGCCGCGCCCCGAGGTTGGCCTGTCCGGCCTCATGCTCGGATGGAGCGCGACGCGCTGGCAGGACACGTATGCGGACGAGGCAGCGGCAAAAGTCGAGCTGCGCGCCATCGTCGGCTCTTTGCTCGACGCCGGCCTTCGACTTGAGGGACCGACCGAAGCCGACGACGTGAACGCGGCGGTCGAAGAATGGAAAGCAAGGCGCAACGGTTAACTTCTGGGAGAGATGGAAAATGAATGCCTCGAAAATGGCGAAGCTGGCTAAGAAGGACGGCGTATTGATCTGGGACGGAATGGGCTCCCTCCCCGATATGGAGACTCACGGGCCTTGGCCATTTCTCATTCGAGTAATGCCATCCGGCATTCTCGAAGGATTGACGCTATCGGATATCGAGACCGCGGTCCGGGCCGTGAGTGACCATAAGCCGCAAGGCGAATGCCTCGATTGCACCGATAGCTCGCGCAAGGTAATTTCGGGTGACCATCATCCGAAAGCATGACTTCATGATTGCCATCACAAACGCCGACGCTCCGCGTCTCCCCGAACACCTGTTGGCCTCTTAGCAGTCGTGGCCGCGCGGAAGGTCAAGGCGCCCCCCGGCGCGCGGGCTGAAACGATCACCGACGGTGCGTTTGCTCCGGAGCTTTGCCGGTCGCAGAAGGAACCGCCGCGGGGCGACGACTGGCTGCACGAAACGAAATGGGACGGCTACCGCATCGTCGCCGCGGTTGCCGACGGCAACGTGCGGCTGTGGTCGCGCAATGCCATCGAGTGGACACGCAAGGTGCCGGAGCTCGCGGCGGCAGTGGCGGCGCTGAAACTGAAAAGCGCGCAACTGGATGGCGAGATGGTAGTGCTGCGCGATGGGCGGGACGACTTCAACGCGCTCCAATCCCGCCTGTCGGCCGAAACGAAAGAGCCGGCCGTCTACGTCCTCTTTGACCTGCCTCATTTGGACGGCCAATCCCTGCGTGCCGTTCCGCTGGTGGAGCGCAAGCGCTTGCTCAAAGACTTGATCGAGCGTCGCCCGCACCCCTTGCTGCGCTACTCCGAGCACGTGGTGGGGCCCGGCGCCGGCGTGTTCGCGCAGGCGACCAAGGCAGGCCTTGAAGGCATCGTCTCGAAACGCGTGGAGAGTCATTACCGCGGGGACCGAAGCGGTGCCTGGGTCAAGGTGAAGGGCCGCCCATCGGACGAGTTTGTCGTGGTGGGCTTCACCGAGCCGAAGGGTTCGCGATCGGGCATTGGCGCGCTGTTGCTCGCCAAATACCTCGACGGGCAGCTCGTCTATTGTGGGCGTGTCGGCACCGGGTTCAAAGACGAGGAATTGAAAACGTTGCGGAAGCGGGTCAACACAATGATCGTCGACGAGCCGCCGGCGAACATCACACTGATGGAACGCAAGGACCGAGCCTTGGCAATCTGGATCAAGCCCGAGCTCGTGCTCGAAGCGTTTTACCAAGGCGTCGGTGGGCAAGGGTTGCTGCGGCAACCCGCGTTCAAGGCGTTTCGACTGGACAAGAAGGTCCAGGACTTGCGCCGGGAGAGTCGAAAGAAGTCCGCTTAGCCGGCGGGCTTGTCCTTGGTGACCAAGCTGGACGGGTCGTTGACGTCCGAGCGTCGCCATTGGGCAACGTCGTTCCAGTCGCGTGTTCGTTTGCCGTCCGACAGCACGACCTTGCCGTCTTGGTATTTCCCGATTTCCGGACCCGTTTCCTCGGTGAAGTAGGCGAGAACGATGTCGTTCTGTTCGGGGCGCTCGTTGCGTTTGAAGAAGTGTTGCATGGTGGTTCCTTATTGTTGTTATCCGGCCGGTTCTGGCCGTGTGAATCTTAGACAACGAATTCGCGAAAAAGTTCCCGAATCATGACAATAAAAGGGCCCTACTTAATCGGGTCTGGCAAACACTCGGTGAAGCGGGCGGTGATGCCAAGGATGTCGTGTTGGAGCGGCTGCCGGCCGCAGATACCCACGAGCTGGAAGTAGCCAACCACGCCCAGGCCGTTTGCGTTTCTCAGCAGATTTTCGGAGAGGCCAGCAGGGTAGCCGTCTCGATGGCGGCTGATGGCGTGGATACCGGCGTGCGCGTAGGAGGTAAGGGCACGCCACGAGTTGTCCTTGAAGCGCCCCAACGCTTCGATGGCCTGCGGCGGAGCCTTGCCGGGAAGCGACGCCATCATGGCGAAAACCGAAGGAATGTTCTTCGCTGATTGTTCCGTCTCGACGTTGAGGTCCGCGCTGAGCTTGGCCACGTCGCCGTCCGTCGCCGCATAGGTCAGCCAGATGGAACGAACGGTGGCCTCGAACTGCGCGCGGTGAACCACCACTGCCGACGGAAGCATTCCCGACGCCAGCAGCGGACGCAGTCCATCCCAATGCTCATGCGCCAGAGAAACTGCTACGGCGCTCGCCGTTAGCCGTGGGCTGTCGTTGGCCAGCTCAAGGTGTTGGGTGAGCGCGAACAGTTCCTGGGCGAGGGTAGCGGAGCGTTCGTAGAGGTTAAGGTCTGGCACGAGCTTGATGGGTAAGGCGGGCTCGGCGATATACTCGCCCCCTCCCTAAGGACTTTCAACCGCGATGGATGCCCATACCCGCCAGCTGGAAGCGATTTTCGATCCGAATGTGTTCTTCCAGGTGCCGCTTTTCCAGCGTCCCTACGTCTGGAAGCAAGCCGAGAACTGGGAACCGCTTTGGGAGGACATCCAAGCACTGCTCGACCGCCAACTGCTGGGCGCCAAAGCCAAGGCGCACTTCCTGGGGGCCATCGTCCTTGAACAGCTCCCGCATTCTGCGGGATCGATCGAGACGCGCCAGGTCATCGATGGCCAGCAACGTTTCACCACCCTGCAGCTTTTCCTCTTGGCAGCGCGCAATCTCGCCAGGGCCAACGGATCAACGAAATTCGGCGACCGGTTTTCCGGCCTTGTCGAAAACGACGCGTCGCGTGTGGAGGACAAGGAAGAGAAATACAAACTCTGGCCGACGAACGGCGACCGGCCGGCGTTCCAATCCATCCACGCCTGCGGGTCGTTGAACGACGTCGACAAGGCCGTGAAGGCCAAACCCGAAGTGGCCAAGAGCAACTTGGTCGGCGCCTACCGCTATTTCCACCTCAAGCTTGACGACTGGCTGCGGGGTGCGTTGGACGAAGACGACGACAAGCCTGCGCTTGCCACAAAGACGGTGGACGACCGCCTCGATGCCGTTTGGTCCGTCGTCAAAGCGGGCTTGCAACTTGTCGTCATCGACCTTGGCCCCGAGGACGAAACGCAGGTCATTTTCGAAACGCTCAACGCACGCGGTGCCGACTTGCTGCCGGCGGATCTCATCAAGAATTACTTGTTTCGCAAGGCCCGCACCCAGAACGCCGACGTCGAGACGCTCTACGAGGACCACTGGTCCCGCTTCGAGACGGACTTTTGGCGCGAAGAGGTCAAGCAGGGCCGCCTCATACGCCCGCGCATCGACCTGTTCGTGAACCACTACCTGACGCTCATGACGCAGGACGAGGTGCGGAGCAACCACCTCTTCACCGCGTTCAAGTCGTTCGTGGAAGATGATGAGCCGGGTCAGCCGAAGGACGCGGCGGGGCACATCGAAAAGTTGGCGCAATACGCCGACGTGTTCTTCAAATTCTACGTGCCAGGCGACCACGTCGAACTCGCCCGGTTCCTCCGGCTGCTCCAAGCCATCGACACAGCGACTATCTTTCCGTTCTTGCTGTTCGCCTATGCCGAGTTGATGCCCGACAAGAAGGCGGAGTTCGATCGCGTTCTCCTCGTGCTCGAATCCTTCCTTATGCGCCGGTTGGTCACGAACTGGACCAGCAAAAACTACAACCGCTTGTTCGTCGATCTCATCAAGGCGGTCGCCCCCGCGCTGAGCGCCAACGCGGTGGCGGCGCACCTGGCCAAGGGCACAGGGGAAAGCACAAAGTTTCCCAACGACATGGAGCTGGCCACGTTCGTCCTCGAACAGCCGCTCTACGATCGCATCGCGCAATACAAGGTTCGCGCTGTTCTCGAAACTGTGGAGGAGGCCAGCCAGTCAAAGAAAAGTCCCGTGTTGCCGTTGACCGAAAAGCTCACCATCGAGCACGTCATGCCACAGACGTGGCAAAAGCACTGGCCTCTGCCTGCTAGTGTGACGGCTGATCCCATCACCGAGCAAAAGACTATCGTGAGGCGGGGAATGTTGCTCAACTCCTTGGGCAACCTCACGCTCATCACCGGCAGCTTCAACTCATCGCTTCAGAACGCGGCGTGGGCCGACAAGCGCCCGGAGCTACTCAAATACGGCAAGCTCAACCTGACCCAGTATTTCCACGGCAGCGATGCCGACGAGTGGGGCGAGGTGGCGATTCAACGGCGTTCGACACATCTGCTGAAACTCCTGGTGGGTGTGTGGCCGGACATCGCAACCTTTGCTTGAATGATGAGCGAGGCGGTTGCTTCGATTGCACCGAGAGCTCGCGCAAGGTATTTTCCGGTGATCATCACGGACCTCTTACACCCAATGGCCACCTCGAATAAGCGACAAGGCACCAAGGGCAAGGCGCGTCCCGCTGGAAAAGCTGAAAGCAAAGAGCCGGAGGCAGCCTCGGTAGTGGATCTGGCTCGCCAACTGTTCATGCGGGCGCCGAAATTCCGGGAGCTCTCGGATCACCTGAAGAAGGCGTGGGGAAGCGAAGCACCAAGCACTGCGCCCCCAAAAACTACAAAGCGAAAGGCACCATCCAAGAAAACCACAGGCGTCAAGAAAGCCAGCGCCGCCAAAAAAGCTGGCGCTCGCAAGTCGCCTAAGCGCTGACGCGAACGCGTGCCAAAAGCGCCCAGCCGCTTCGCAGCTGGGCGCCATGCTCGTCAATTCGCCTTGGGCTTCCCGACGATCGCAAAGCCGCTGGCGGCTATCTGATCGAGCGCCGCGAGGCGCTCTTTTTCGGACAACCCGCTTCGACTTCCTGGCTTGTTCAGGCTGACGGTTTTCATCCGCCTGACGGGCCTGCCGTCGTGACGGGCGAGCGACGGCGGTAGGGGATTGCCGTGCGGGACGAATGCGAAGACGCCGCGGGCGAGAGGGTAGATGTCGATTCTATTCATGTCGATTTCCTTCAGTTCGAGCCTGGCGAATTCCAGGATCTCACCTTTACTTATGATTCGCGGATTCTTGCCGGCGCATAGGCAGTAACAGCGGTGCCGGCACCAGCAAGCGGCCTATTCCAGCGTATCGGTGAGGCATGTGCCCAGGTCTGGTGACAGCGCAGGCTCGGAGCGGTTTCCATCTCCCGTCGGCTGTTCGCCTTAGAGCGCATTCGGGCACCGCCGGCGTGCCGCGCAACAGGTCTGTCCTCCTCTGCGCTGCGGCCCTGCGGGTGCGCAGCCCGCCTAGTGACGGTGCCTTCCGAACTCCACCGGCGCACCGTGCGCCGACGGGAGAAGAAAATGGAAACCTCGATCGTCAGAGACCTGCTGGGCAATTACCGCCTGGGGCACACCATCACCGACCAAGACGTGCTCGAAGCCGCCGAGCGACTGCTGGAGCAAAGGCTCGTTCGAGATGCCTGCCTAAGCCGCCCCGAAGACGCGGCGCAATACCTGCGGATGCGCCTGGCCAAATATCCGTTCGAAGTCTTCGCCTGTGTCTTCCTCGACCAGCGCCACCGAGTCCTGGCAATTGAAGAACTTTTCCGCGGCAGCATCGCCGCCTGCAGCGTCCCCATCCGCGAGGTGCTCCGTCGGGTCCTTCACCACAACGCAGCAGCCGTCATCCTGGCCCATCAGCACCCCTCCGGGGTCAGCGAGCCGAGCCAGGCTGACATCGACATCACCCGCGAGCTCAAGACGGCGCTGGGCTATGCCGATTGCCGGGTGCTCGACCACTTCGTGTGCGGCGCCACCGATCACGTGTCCTTGGCGCAGCGGGGGCTCGTATGAGCCCCTTCCAGGAGGCCGCGGAATCATCGCGGTTCACGCGATTTTCTGGTCGCTACATAGAAAGAGGCCTTTGAAACCTCAAAAAACTAACTTAAGGAAAATAAAATGAGTAAAAATAAACAAAATAATAAAATCCACAATGCAGCAATGACCGAGGACGACTTCAAGCGCATGGCAGTCGTGGCGCCGGCGGCGGCGCGCGTCCAATCGACGCCTGTGGCGGGCGGTAAGACCATTTGGCGCCTGGTGGGCAACCAGGGCCTCTACCACGACGCGAACGGCAAGACCGACTACGAAGACTTGGCGGAGCTCCACGCATTGCTTCACCGCTGCGGCTTCACGCGCTTCCACCAAGACGGAGTGCTGAAACTGTTCTTCGAGGATCCCGACTTCGCCAATGGCTGAACTGGGCGCGGGTAGGGCACGGAAGGGGGTGGCGGGCAGTGTTAAACTGAAATGCCGCCACTCCGGACCTTGGGCAATGCCAAATTTGGCAAAACTGTTGAAAGATGAAATCGTGCGGCTCGCCCGGCGCGAATTGAAGAGCCAAACCGCCGCCTTACAGCGGGCATCTACCCGTCAGCGCAAAGATATCGCTGCGTTGAAGCGCCAGCAGCTTCAGACGGAGAAGGCCTTGAAAGCGCTGGCCAAGCACGGCGGAAAAGCCACGGCGGCGGTGATGCGTCCCGAACCGGAAGGGAAGGCGGGTTTTCGTTTTCGTGCCGACGGTTTTCGCGCTCTGCGTGAACGCCTGGGGATTTCTGCCGAGCAGATGGGCAAGTTGCTGGGCGTCTCCGGGCAGTCCGTCTACGGGTGGGAACAGAAGAAAACCACGCCGCGTCGGTCCCAGCTTCCGGCCATTGCCGCGGTGCGCGCCATGGGCAAGCGGGCAGTGGCCGAACGCCTGGCTCAAGCTAAGAAGTAGCTCGGCCTGCTAATCCTGGAGCGCCTTTGCGCGCTGCCGGCAGACATTGACGACATGCGGATTCCGATCAATACCTTAAGGAGGTAGTTTTTTCGGAGTGGCGCCGTGCGCCCTTGTTCCGTGTCGCGTAGTCCTGTTCCGGCACCGCTGCCCACCGCGGTTCATAACGCTTTGCACGGAGCGCCCCAGGGCCTGGCACTCGTCGAACTCCTCCTCGTATCGGCTGTTTCGGTCGCCGTCCTGGCTGGCGGCTACATGCTTTACCAGAAAGCCGAGACAGGCGCCCAGGTCGATCGCGAGGTCGACAATGTAGGCACGGTGGCTGAAAGCGTCGTGCGCGTTTACAGCAGCCGTGGCGGCTTCCAGGGCATGACCAACGACGACGCCATGGCAGGGCGGGTGTTTCCGTCGCAGATGGTGCTTCCGAGCGGCAGCGTCATCAACACCTGGGGCGGGGCGGTCACCGTGTCGAGCGCACCGGTGTCGGTCAACGGTGCGCCGGCGAGTTCTAATAATGGTTTCAAAATCGCCTACGCCAACGTGGGCAGTTCGGCGTGCGCCAACTTCGCGATGAACGCCGGCGCCGGCTTCTACGATGTCCAAGTCGGCGGCACCAGCGTGCTCAACACGTCCACGCACGCCATCGACATGCCGACGCTCACGCGCTTGTGCGCGGCCGCTCCCGCGTCGGAGGTCGATTTCATTTACGGCGCGACGACGAATCCACTGGGGCCGAACAGCTGCTCCACGAGCTTGCCGCCGGGCCAGACGCAAACCCAAACTTTCAACTGCCCATCCGGCGAGCTCATCTCGAACGCGGGCCCCTATCAATACCTCGCCAGCGCTCCGCAGACGAGCGCACGCAACGCATTTTGTTCGGGCGGCGGCACCGTCAGCTGGACGCCTTGGAGCGCATGGTCGCCGACGTTCTCGTGCGCGCCGATTTGCACCGGCACGAGCACGCCGGAGAGCGCTCCCGCCAACTGTCCACCGGGGGAAGTTTCTTCCGCCGCGCCTTACGGTTCGACGAGCGGCACCGAATCGCGCGTCAACTCGCAGGCGTGCGCCACGCCCATCGGCCCGCTCGGCGCGCCGTCCAATCCGTCCTGGACGATCACCGGGCAATCGTGTGCGCCGGTTTGCGCCGCGCCGGCGCCGACGACGGCAACGCGAGCCGCACCATGTCCACCAGGGCAATTCGATTCAAGCGCGCCGTATGGAGCGACGAGTGGAACGCAGAGCCAGACCACCACGTATTCGTGCTCGACTCCCGTCGGACCGGTGACGTCAGCAACGGGCGCGTGGGGCGCGCCGAGCGGTCAAAGCTGCTCGCCCGCGTGCACGCCGGTTTCGACGGCGGAGAGCGCTCCAGCTCCATGCCCGCCGGGGACGATTTCTTCGACCGCGCCGTATGGCGCGACGAGCGGAACCGAGTCCCGGATCAACACGCAGACGTGTGCCACGCCCGTCGGCCCGCTTGGCGCGCCGTCGAATCCGCCGTGGACCGTAACCGGCCAAAGCTGCTCGCCTGCGTGTATCGCGCCGCCGTCGTCGACGACCACGGTGGCCGCGCCGTGTCCCCCGGGGACGGTGGCGAGCACCGTGCCCTACGGCCCGACCAGCGGCATTCAAACACAAACGACGACCTACTCGTGCGCGACTCCGGTCGGGCCGCTCAATCCGCCGTCAGCTGGCGCGTGGGTGGTGAGCGGGCAATCGTGTGCGCCGGTGTGCGCGGCGCCGCCTACGACCACTGCGACGCGCGCAGCGCCATGCCCACCAGGAACGCTGGCTTCGACCGCGCCGTATGGCACGACGAGCGGCACGCAAACCCAGACCACGAGCTACGCTTGCTCGACCCCGGTGGGGCCCGTTGTTCCGACCGTGAGTCCGTGGGGCGCGGCGACTGGGCAGAGCTGCTCGCCGATTTGCTCGGCGCCGCCGCCCACTTCGACCACCACGCCGACACCGTGCCCGCCAGGCCAGCTTGCTTCAACCGCGCCGTATGGCACGACGAGTGGATCCACGACATCGGGCATCACTTACAGTTGCTCGACGCCCGTCAGCGCGGTGACCGCAACACCTTTCACCACGACGACGCCTGGTTCGTGCTCACCCACGTGCTCGCCGACGAGTGGGACGCAGACGGCCGCGGCGCCCTGTCCCCCAGGCCAGCTGGCTTCGACCGCGCCGTATGGCGCGACGAGCGGCACGCAGTCGCGCAGCGTCAACCAGACGTGCTCTACGCCCGTCGGCCCACTCGGCCCGCCTTCGTATGGCGCATGGAGCGCACCGATAGGGCAGAGCTGCTCGCCCGCGTGTAGCGCGCCGCCGCCTACGGCGAATACCAGCCCGACACCGTGCCCGCCAGGTCAGCTTGCTTCGAGCGCGCCGTATGGCACGACGAGCGGAACGACGACGACCGGGAAAAACTTCTCGTGCTCGACACCGATCGGCCCTGTCGTTGGCACGCCGTATAGCACGTCGACGCCACAGTCTTGCTCGCCGATTTGCTCGGCGCCGCCGCCGACGGCGACCACCAACCCGACACCGTGCCCCCCAGGTCAGCTTGCTTCGAACGCGCCGTATGGCACGACGAGCGGGACGACGACGACCGGGAAAAACTTCTCGTGTTCGACGCCGGTCGGTCCTGTCGTCGGCACGCCTTACAGCACGTCGACACCGCAATCTTGCGCGCCGGCCTGTTCGGCGCCGCCGCCTTCGACGGCGACGCGACCGGGCGCGTGCCCCATCAACACGACCGGCTCGTGGACGCAGACTCAGACGACGGATTACACCTGCTCGTCGCCGGTCGGAACGGTCACGCCCACGACAGGACCGTGGTCGCCAGCGACGGCTCCGCCTGGCGCGTGTGTGGCACCACCGCCGGTGTGCGCCAGCCCGTCGAGCCCGTTCACGTATGTCAGCTGGAAGGGTTGCTCGGCGCCGGGCAGCGGCATGACCGGACAGACGTGCAGCTCGAACTCGTGCCCGTCCGGCACGCAGGGCAGCTGCGGCAACTTCAACGCGCCGCAGCTCAACGCGCAGGGCAACTACTACTCGACGTTCCAAGTCACCATCAAGTGGAACGGCATCACGAGCGTGTGTTCGTATGGACCGCGGTTCGTGTCGAGCAGCTCGACAAACAACCTCCCGGGCTCGTGCTCGCCGGCCATCCCGGGCGTCATCCCGCAATACGTCGACATCTTCAACACGGGCGGCAACACCGGCCTGAACGTGCTCGGCCCGGGACCGGGCTTGAGCGGCACGTGTCCGTGAGACCGATCACTTCGGCCTGCGCGATCTCGACGACTAAATGGAACAGGCACTCGCGAATCTTGCCGACGACGTGAAGAAATAGCGGGGAAGCCCAGCGGCGCGTGGCCACGCGCCAGAGCGTTCAACGCCTCCGCACGGCTTGTTCGGTCAAGGGCCAGCCACGGCCCGAGTCGTCGCTTTGCTCCAGCCCGCGCCAGCCGTGGCTTGCTCCTGACGTCGCCCTCCTTGACCGCGCCTCACTGCGGCCGGTTTGGCTCCCATCCGGGAGCGGTTCACACCGCTGCCCGGGAACCGGGCCAACGACCACTGAAGAGGAGAGAGTCATGTTCGAGCAACGCGACATTGTCCACACGTATACACGCGCACAGGCAATCGCTGACGGGGTGTTGGTGGACGTGAGCGAAATGGCAAGAGAGGCGGGGTTCAAGATCCCAGTGGCACTGACTTCTGCGGCGTGGGGCGATTGCGTCGAGTGGAGCGAGGCCGATACGAAAAAGACGGGCATGCCCCAGGACGAAGCGGGGCGGCTCTGGGACGTTCTGTGGATGGCAGGGCTGGCGGCAAGGCAAAAGCGAAACAGCAATGGCAGTCGGGTGCAGTTCGAGCTGCGACGGGTCGAGCGTGGTCATCGGCGGGCGACGCGCGTGACGTTGGTGATGGCAATCGGGCCAGGGGATGAAGCCGAGCCCGTGATAACCATCATGGAGCCGGGCGAGGACTGAGAGCAAAGCAAAAGAAGAGGGAAGAGAAGAGCCGGGTGAAGAGCCGGCTTTTTCGTGGGTGAGGCACAGAACGCGAGAGCGGAAAACGCGGTTGGCAGTATCCCGCTATTAAAGCGGGCCCTATAAAGTGGATGACATCATGTCATCCTCCGAATCTTGACGTTCGGGCGTTTTGTGGGAAGCTGACTTTAGTAGCTTCAAGGGTCCCCTTCGGGGGGTAGTGAGTAAAGGACTTCATTCCGGTTCCCCATCGGGGGTAGTGAGTTTCGAGTAGCCGGGCCACAGAAAAGCGTCGGTCATGGTATCGAGACTTCCCTTTGACCTTTTTGGAGACTCCCATGAAACAACCACGCCTTTTTATCCGCACCCTCACCGACGCCCAGGGCGAACCGTTGGAGCGACCCATCGAACACGGCGACTTCGCCGACGGTCCGAAAGGCCGGCAGGCTGCCAAGGCCACGCTCGATGACGATTATCGCCAGATGGATTTTGTCGCCACGTTTGCCCGCGAACATCAGGGGAAGTTTGGTTCGCCAATCATCGAACGTCGCTTTGTCGATGGCGTCCAAGAGCTTTCACAGATCCCCCATCACACCGATTTTCAGCCACACACGTTGGCTGAGGCCCGGGCAGAATCGGCCGCGTTTCAAGCTTGGTATGAGAAGCGCAGCCAGTTGTCGAGTGTGGAATCGGCGCGACTCGGTGACTTTCAGCACGCCGGATTCTCGTATCCCGAGCGTTCGGCGATCACAGACGATGAACAGTCAACGGTCATTCGTTCGGACCAGGGGATGCGCGAGCCGGAGCTGCCCCAAAAGCAAGGAGCACCGGATTGGTTGACGATGCGATCGCGGCCCACTGAACAAGCCAGGGAAACGCAAGAGAGCAAACCCGATTGGTTGCGGATGCGCACCCGCCCAGATCCCAACGTCGAGCCGGAGCGGCAGCCCGAACAAGTTCAGGAGCGAGGCCTTCTGATGCGAATGTAACGCCGACGACAACAAGAGAACGAAGCCCGCACAAGCGGGCTTCTCAATCAGGCGACAAGAAACTCTTGGCCAAGCCCTCGTTGCGCCGCTGGCGCCGGCGGGCGGCAAAGTCTTTCCTTCCCGCGCCTCCACTTTCCCCAGAGCTTTGCTCCAACGGGTGCCGATTGGCGGCCCCATCAGGAGCAAACATGACAGACAAAAACACATTGACGAGGTTCCCCGCCGGCGGCGGTGACGAGAAGGCCGGGGGCATCACGCCGAGCGTTTCGCTCGCCGACATGCTCGAAGAGCGTGAGCGGCACTTCGAGATCGCCCGCGCGAGCATTCGGACGCTGTTCGAGTTGCCGCATGGCCCAGATCTTTTCGACAGCAGATGGTGCCGTCCAGAACAACATGACGAATTGATCGGAAGCCTGTTTGAAAGGTTTCAAATCTCATACGACTGCGCCAGCTGGCAGTCGCTGATGAAGCGATCGGGTCTTTGGACTTTCATGGACGCCGAGGCTAGAGACGCTTGGAATAAGTCGTTCAATGAAGACGAGGTGCGCCGAAGCACAAAAGCGAGACTCGGCGGGGAGCCGCAGATGCCCCCCTTCACCCGCGCCGCGGTGGAGGAAATGTTTGAGAAGCTCTACCGGGCGCGAGGAGAGATGGTCGAGCGCGGCATCGTCTCTCTCTTTCGCAGCCTCTCCTGGGACTACCGTTCAAACTCTCCGGTGGCCTTCGGCCAGAAGCTCGTGTTGCGGAATGTCGCGAGATGGTGCCATTTGAGTAAGAAATATTTCGGCGATGGGAAGGGAAACGAGCTCGACGATGTGTTGCGGACCCTGTCGCTGTTGGACGGAAAGCCCGAGCCAGATTATCGCCAGAGCGTTTCGGCTGGAATTGCACAGGGCATCCTCGATGGCGAGGCTTGGAGAGACTATTTCGACCTGAAGCTTTTCCGAAACGGCAATGCGCACGTCCGATTCAAACGCATGGACCTCGTCGACCGCCTCAACGTCATCATCGCGAAGCACTACCCGGGCGCCTTAGCGGATAACCGTGAAGGGCTGGGGAAGGCTCGTAGGCGGGGGAGGCGGCGGCTCTAAGGCCACAATTTCTATCGGTATGCTAAATCATGCTTGCCCCTTTGAGCGCCGCTGTTAACGGCGCTCTTTTTTTGCTTCGTTTCTCTCGACGATCGTTCCACATGGAACGGAATTTCAGGCGGATTGACAATAATAGGTCCCTCTAAGATCTATTGACAACCTCAATATCTGGCTTAGTTTTGGTCAAGACTTCAACAATCAAGCCGGGTATATCTATGAAACGTTCCAACACCGACACAAAGGGTGGCCAGCCATGACCATCCCCGCCTTCCCCCTCACCTGGCCGGTCGGCTGGAAACGCACCGAAGCGCACGGACGCGGCGCGGCCCGATTCAGCAAGCGCGCCGGCCACTCCGGCTTTCAGCAAGGCCTGACCATCGCTGACGGTGTCGGCCGCGTCCGCGCCGAAATCGCCCGCATGGGCCTAGGCGTGGGCGAGGTGGTCGTGTCCACGAACTTGGAGCTGCGCCGCGACGGGTTTCCGCGCTCGGCCCAGTCCGAACCGGCAGACCCTGGCGTAGCGGTTTACTGGCGTGACGAACAAGGGCGAGCCCGCTGCATGGCGGTGGACCGCTACCTGCGCGTCGCCGACAACCTCGCGGCCATCGCCGCCACGCTCGACGCGCTGCGCTCTATCGAGCGGCACGGAAGCGCTGAAATTCTGGACCGGGCCTACAGCGGCTTTGCGGCTCTGCCTGCGCCCGAGTCGGCGCGTGCCTGGCACGTGGTGTTGGGGTGCGCTCCGATCGACACGGTGGACGTTGTCCGGCTGCGTTATCGCAAGCTGCGTGGAGAGAGGCACCCGGACCGCGGGGGGAGCGCGGCAGAATTTGAGGAGCTGCAGAAAGCGTGGGCGGCGTTTTGTGAGGCCCGAGGAGTGTCCGAATGAATACATCAAACCGATCTGTCAGCGGTGATGTTGGGCCAGGAAGTCCCCACGGAGACCGCCGGGGCCGGCATGCGGCAGCGGCTCTGATGGGGCTCAACTAGAGCAACCTCAGCGAGCTGGGGTCAGCTTGCATTTATACTTCCAACGCTGAGCACCAATTGGCGATGGGATTCGATGGCCGATCTGACCTACACCGAGCGGGGGAAGCTGGAGCGCTTGTTCGGCATGGGCAGCGGTTACGTGCTCAATTTTTCAAACCGCAGCTTCTCCGAATTCGTCACGGAAAGTGTCCGGCGGTCGATCTACGAAGACGTGTATATGCGAGATCACAGCGGGTCGAAGGCGAACTGTCTTCGGGCGTTCTGGAAGGTTGAGAGCAACCCCGTTGTCGGCAAGCTTCTGGGCGACCTCATTGACTTCTCCGCTGACGTTCCCGAGTTTGCGAAGGATGCGGAGCTCACCGTCCAGTGTCGTGCCATCGCTGAGCGCCTGAAACAGGGCGGCGCCATCGGAGAGCTCGACGCCCTCGTGGGGGCCGGAGACGGTAAGGATTTCGAACTACTTGCTTCCCAGGTTCGCCAGGCCATCGAGGGGGACCAGCCCGGGGCGGCGCTCGACCGCCTGCACACGTTCGTGGTGCGCTTCATCCGAAGTCTGTGCGAGGAGCAGGGGTCGGCCGCGGCGAAGGACACCGCCCTTCATGCGCTCTTCGGGGGCTACGTGAAGAAGCTCAAGGAGGCGGGGCACCTTGAGTCGGAGATGACCTCTCGGATCCTCAAGTCCAGCATCTCGGTGCTGGAGGCTTTCAACGACGTCCGAAACAACCAGAGCCTTGCGCACGACAACCCGACGTTGAATTACGACGAAAGCTTGCTCATTTTCAACCACGTGGCCGCGTCCGTTCGGTTTCTGCGCGCCCTGGACACTCGAATCAAGGCGGCCAGGGCTGCCAAAAGCCCTCCTGATTTCGACGATGAGCTACCGTTTTGATGACGCGGTGAAATCGTCGCGCGTGAGTTAATAGGGCCCTCTTATTCTTGGGGTTTGGGAAGATCCAGCGGTGGGACTTTCTTGACGGTGACGGAAAGGGAATATTCGAACAGCTCTACGTCGCCGATACTCGCGCAAGCCAGCCTCAAGTCCTCCGACATCGTCCGGCACACGATCATCCCGCGCACGCGCTGACCTTGGGCCGCCACGTTCAAGCGGAGCCAGTTCATGTAACGGAGCAATTGGCCGACAACCCGGTCATACCCGCGGGACACCTTCAATTCCAGGACCACGAGCGATCCAGACTTGTCGAGCGCGAGGATGTCGATCCGGCGGCCGCCTACTTCGAACTCGAATCCCCGCATGCCGTCGGACTCGTAAAGCACGAGGCCTGGCTCAATCGTGGAAAGGTTTTCCGCCAGATAGCGCTGGAGGTCTTTTTCAAGCAGGAACTCGCTGGACGACGCGGCGCGGGCCTCATCCTCTAAGTCAGCCTCGTCCTCGGCTTCTCGCTCCTGTTCCAGTTCTTCCTCACGCGCGACGTCGCCTTCGACGAGGTCATGGATAGGGGCCGGATCCTTTCCCGGCTCATAAAGCCGGTATTGGCTTCGTCCGATCTTGAAAAGCAGGTCATCGGCCGATGTGATGGGCGGGTGGTGAAGACGGCTCGGTTCGTTCGTGGAAGCCTGGCGCAAATGAGCGCGAATGGTCGGCTCCTGGATTTTCGGGTAACGCTGTCCGAACCATTCCAGGGCGCGGGTGGTCGTCAGGACTTGGCCCGGCTGAAGGCCGAGTTCTGCGAGCATGTCTCTGACGAGGGCGCGGGTGGTCTTTTCGTAGAGGGTCTTGGCCATGAGCGATGTTGAGAAAAGAAGAAGGAGTTTACAGCTTAGTGCTGTGGGCATCGAAACACATCCAGGCCAATCAAAGTTTACCCAGATCGTCGAGCATGAGAGTTATGGGGGCTCTCTTATTCTCTTCCCTAGGGGGCGTAAGCCCCGCCTTCTTTTCTGCCACCCGCGCTCTTCATCGCGCGCGGGGGCTGGGGAACCCAGCCAACGCGCGCGATCGCCATGCACTTGACAACCATAGTGTGCGGCTTATGTTGAATTCAGGAGCACAGAGCTCCGTCAACATAGAACTGAAGATGACCTCTCTTGCACACATCGACCTTCACCGCGCCGCTTTTGACGGCCGCTCAACCCTCGTCCGCCGGCTCATCGCCGAGGGCGCCGACCCCAATGAGCCGGATGACCACGGACGAAACGCCCTTCACTGGGCCACGGTCCCTGGCGACCGACGCAGTGCCGCGATGGTGGGTGTCTTGCTCCGCCGAGGCGGCAATCCGTTCCAGCCCGACAATAAGGGGCTCACTCCCGAAGACTGGGCGCGCGCACGCGGCAACCGAGGAGCTTTGCGCTGGATCCGCCGCGCTGGCTCCATCGACGCCGCGCGCCGCGCCTCCCGTTCCGCTGGCTTCACCCTGGTGGAAGTGCTGTGCTCGATTGCGGCCAGTGTCGTTCTATCGGCCGGCGTGTTCGGCTTCTACGGGCACGCACGGGACGCGGCCAACTTGGAAACGACTACGGAGACGGTGGTGGCCATTGTCACCGCAGCCGAGCGCGCGTATGCCGCGAGCGGCGACTACCGGAACCTTACTACCGAGTCCGCCGTGGCTGAAGGCTGGCTTCCGGAAAATGGGCGCACGCCGGCCGGGCCGGTGAACGGCTTCGAGCAACCCATCACGCTGGGCCACGCCGACGGCGCGAAGCCAAACGGCGCGTTGGTGCTCACACAGGACTTGCCGAGTGGCGCGTGCGCGGCTCTCGTAGCCAACACGGGGCCCTCGTTCAACCGCGTCCTGGTGGGCGGGCAGGTGGTCGATCCTAGCAACGCAACAGGGGTTGCCGCGGCGTGCGCCGGCGGCGACCTGGTGACGGTGGAGTTCGACCGTTGGAAGTGAGGTCAGCTGACCGGCTTTAGGTAGCGCTTCAACCGCTGGTGAACCCGTTGGCGGGAAAGGTTGAGACGTTGCCCGATCGAAGCCAGCGACTCGCCGCTGGTGCGGGCCTTCAAGATTTCGAGCTCGACCTTTTCGGATCCCGACGAAGACGCGATCGCTTTATCGATGGCGGCGAGGCTCCACTTCGGCTGCTTGTAGCGCGCCATGGTTTCCACCAAGCCGTCCAGGCCGTGCTTCTTGTAAGCCCTCAACCACTCGACCACTGTCATGTCAGCGACCTGAAGCCGCGCAGCAATGCTTTTTATCGTTTCGCCCGTTGAACGGGCCAGCACCCCCTCAAGGCGCAGCTTCTCGCGTGGCGCCTTCGACTCACCCATCCGATTGACCAATGCCTGGCGGGCACCGAAAGACAGCGCGATCGACGTGCCGCGTGTTGCCGTGATCAACGAGCGCGCGCCACCGGCGCGAAAGCGCCGCAGCCACCGCTGGACGGTTTGCGGATGGACGCCCAGCTTCACGGCGGCAACCGGCTGGCTGTCGCCGTTGAGAAACGCAAGCACGGCTTTGGCGCGCACGCGCGCGTCAGCCGGCCCCTTTTCCGCGATGCGGGCCAGCTCCTGACGCTCGGACGCGCTGATCGTCTTCTCACTCATGCTTTCGTTTTCCGGGTTCGAACCCTTGTTTTCTTGTCGGCCAAGCCAGCCAGGCCGCGGGCTTTGAAACGGGCTACCCAAAGGCTGACCGAGGCAAGCGACACATCGAGGCTCGCTGCCGTTTCCTTGAGCGACTTTCCCCCGCACAGGGAGAGCACCGATTCTAACCGCAGGCGCTCACGGCGCGACGCATGCTTCAACGCATGGGAAACGGCACGCACGGACTTGCGGTCCAACGTCGCGAATAGATGCTGGACTTGGCGAATGCCACGGTGACGTGCCCGTGCGCGGGTTGCGGCCGCGGGCGGAGAGGACTTGGAGAAAGCGTAAAGCATTACCCGCTCCGCCGCGGTAAATGTCTTCCTATTCATGACGTCGACGATCCCTTTGCGCCCTTCAAAAATTTCAAACCAGCTGCCTTAAACCACGCCGCCCAAGAGGAGACCTGGAGGCGCTGGTGTTCGGTGTTTGACTGGATCACCGAACAGATGCTGCTCGCCCTTTGCTGTGACCTTTAGCCTGTTAAGGCGAACTGTTACCTGGCCCTTTGTGAAGGGGCCGGCGTCGCGATTCACCAGCGCAACGAGTTCTTTCCTGCGCCGTTTGTTTGCCAGCGATGGATCCGACCGCAGGGCGGCGACCAATCCTTTGGACAAGGGCGAGCTTGGACGAAAAGCCGAATCCTCGGTGGCCTGAGAGAACACGACGCGCACCGGCAAACCACCACGTTCGAGTTGTTCGAAGGCGAATAAAAGGTCGCTGGAGGAAATCTGGAGAAAGTCCGTGCCGACCGATTTGACGTTGAATGTTCTCGCTTCGCTTTTCATTGCTTCCTCCGAGGGTTAAGAGTTAAGGTTCCTGGCACCAGCCGTATTCGGGGCTCATCCAATAGGGGCGCCCCCAGGGGTCCCACTCGATTTGGATTTGGTCGACGAAGTCGCTGCTCGTGCAGGCGGCCACCAATTTCGAAGGATCCGTGAAAGGCTGGACGCATACCGTTTGCTCACCCGAGCGCACGATCTCGATTTGCTGCGCGCCAAATGCATGAACGCCGTTCTGAAGAAGCTGGATACATTGCGTCGCCGACAAGTCGGAAAAGGTCGCTTGGAGCTGGAAAGGATTGAGCGTGCCATCCGGGTTGCCCAGCGACATCGTCGACCAATAGAACGGATGGCCGAACGCGTCGTTGCACAGGTAAGGCACTTTGGAAGTGTCGGACCACGGGTGGCACAGCTGGCCCGGCAACGCCCACGCGAGCTGACCGCCGTATTGAAGGTCGGACAAGAAGGAATCGTCGGTGTCGTGGTTGGGCCCGAACTGATGAGATCCTTGAAAGGCACTGATGATGTTCGTGCTTGCGGCCATCAAGAACTCCCGGTCGATTTTGCCCTGGCGCGCGTCGTTCACCATCGGGTATACGATGAAGGCGGCAATACCGAGCACCGCGATGACGCCCAGCGTAAGCACGATTTCGACCAGGGTGAAGCCGCGGACGTTCGTGTTCATGGCTTATCTCCGACGATGATGGCGCGCCAGGGATGTTTGGGGTTCGGCGTTTGCCAGAAGGCCACCCGCGTCGACCAGTGGTCGCCAGCGTCGAACTCGACTTTGCAGACGAGCTGGGCACCGGCTTGGCATCCGGAAAGCTCCACGTGCTCCACGCGCACAGGCGCCGGCCGCTTCCCGTCGGCACGAACCACGGATGCAGCGCGCTGGCTCAGCGCATCGGACAACGCCGCGGTCGCGGCCTGAGCAGAAACCGGTGGATTGTCAACGGGAACGGGCGCCTGACTCTGGCTGCAAGCGGCCAGGGCGAAGATGAGGATGACAAGGCATTGACGCATGACGCTCTTCCTTTGTGGTGCTGCTTCTCATTTTGTAAGGGCGTTTCATGGACCTGGCAATAGGGGCCCCTGCAAATACTTGACAACCATGCTTTGGGGGATTAACTGTAACGCATTAAGAGGGGCCCATTAACCCTTCACTGAGTAGCCGCTATGACCCCCGACTCGGCGACAAGTAATCCTCACACCGGCCTCTGGCCGGAAGGCGATCGACCGGCTAGCGAAGGGCGGGCGCCGACGCGGCTTCACCTGGCCGTCCTCGATGGCGACGAAACCGCCGTGCGATCGATGCTCGCCGCAGGCGAAAATCCGAACGCCGTTTCCTTCTTCGGGCTGACCCCGCTCCACCTGTGCGTGCGCCGCTACGCCCACCGCCGGACGCTGTTCAAAGAGACGGCCCGAGAAGAGCGGATTTGCGAGCAGTTGCTCGCCGCCGGCGCCAACCCGCGGGCGCGAGACTTCCAGGGCGCCATGCCTGCGGCATGGGGAGAGGGCTTTGCGCCGGGGGCGCTGCGGAACGTGATGCTTGCCTACGCCGAAAGCGGGGCTTGGCAGGAGGACTTCGAGATCGCAGAAGGACGTAACCGGCGGGTTGGCAGCGGGCACGGCCGGCTCGTGGCGAGGGTTGCCGCATGACGCGCCGGGTGAGCGTGTGGTCTTCCGGGCGCGGTGGAGCGGGCAAGACCACGCTTTCTGTGAACCTCGCCGCGGGGCTCGCCAAGCACGGCTTGAAGGTTGTGCTCGTGGATTCGGACCCGCAGGGCGGCTCCGAGCTGTGGCACTCGGTCGGGACCGAATTGGGCCGAACCATTCGTTTCCGCGTGGCACGCGGCACGCCTTCGAACACCGAAGATTATGATTGGATTATCTACGACCATGCGACGGGTCCACGCACCGTGCCCTTGCCCGCGCCGCTCGTTATCATGCCGGCGACCGCAGACGCCGTGAGCCTGACGTCGGTCATTCTGGGTCGACAGCGATTGGCGCAAGAGCGCAAGCGTTGCCTGGTGGTCGCCAACCGCTGGCGTCCGGATCTGTCAGGGCACCGCGCGGCGCTGCAGGCGCTGGGCGATGTCCAGGTGGTCCGAGACCGCGCGGTGTTCCCCACCGCTTTCAGTCGGGGAACGTCGGTATATGATGAGGACGCGCATCTGCTCAAGGCCGATGAGGCCCGTGCTGAAATCGACGCACTGGTGAAGCACGTGCTATCAGACGGAGGTCGAGTTGGTCACCAAAAGCGCCACTAGAAAACCCAAGGCACGTGCCAAGCCGGCGCCCAAAGCGATCGTGCGCAAGCCCGCCAGAGCCGCCCCGAAGAAGGCGGCTCGTGTCGTTTCCAAGGGGGCACCCAAGAAGATTGGCAAGGGTGCTTCGTGGCTCGACGTTCAAGTGAAGACCCTTCGTGCCGCGGCCAAAGCAGCACGCAAGCGGCCTCGCGGCCGGCCGGCCGGGGCACGCGATTTTGCATTCAAGCTCGTCGCCGGAGCGGGGCGGGTGGAGATGAAGACCTTCGTCTCGCGCGAGAACCGCGTGCGCGTGAGCATGCCTGAATCGGTCCGCTCAAAACTCATCGAAGCCACCAACGGCCGGCTCTACACCGCCGCGGTGTCGGCGCTGGTGGCTTGGGCGCTCCAAGAGCTGAAACGTCGGAAGCAGACCCTGGTAGTCAACCGGGATGACCGCGAGCAGCCCGAGTCGCCCCGCAAACCGGCCAAGCCGGCGGCGAAGAAACGCCGCTAAGCCGCTTTGGCGGCACGCGTCGCCGCGATGCCGCCGTATACTTTTGACCATTCGGGATCCCCGGGCGCATCGCCCGGGACGCGCACTCGATTGAAGACCGCGTGGTGCTCAATCCATTCCCGCGCCCAGCTTTCCCACGTGTCTACCGGCAGCCTCATCACGCCATCCGTGAGCACTTCGCCTCCGGCTTGCCGGGCCGAAAGCAACAGAGCGACCGAGTAAGCGGAGGCCGGCACTGCGCAGGCCACGAACACATCGGCTGACCCCAGAGCGAACACCACGGGCACGCGAGCATGGGTCCACCGGGTCTGCGACAGGTGCTCCCGGCACACCTCCATCGAGCGGGTATACTTTTTCAGAACGGGATGCTGACTAGCGAACGCGAGGGCCTCATCGCGATACTGGAGCTGCGCGACGGACAGGCGCCGGCGTTTTTCTTCGGCCCATTCCAACGCGTCCCTGGCCCCCCGTTCCCGCCGGCATGCCGCGCAAACCGGGACCATGTTCTGTATCACGACCGCACCCCCGGCGCGTTCGGGAATCACGGGCTCTGCCATCACAGCGGGTTGCCCGCACAGCCAGCACTTTGCACCAGGACGCATGACCGCTTTGAGCATCGCCCCGCGGATCTGGGTCGGTTTGGCTTGCCGAATTTTCGACACGACCGAACAGAACGCGTCTACCGGCAGCCTCTTGTCCGCGGAATAAGAGGGGCCCTCACTCATGGTGTGCGGATGCCTGCCGGTGACGTAACGCGTCTACCGGCAGCCTCTTCCCGGCGGCCCATGATGTCCCCCAGAGCTGACCCTCGATCGGGTCCACGGTTTGCCAGGGTTGAAAAACGGGTTCGGCTTGAGCGCGCATGACCAAGGTTTCCTCAAGTCGACTTGGTGCGCTTGAAGATCCCGGAGCGCGCGGGACGATGGAGGAAGCGGACGGCATACAGCGCTTCGACCTCGTGCATACGTGAGGCCGTTCGGTTGGCTTCGGGCAGAGCAGCGTGAAGCGAAGCGGCAACGAAACCGGCCGTGCTCATCTTCGAAGTCGCGGCGGCCTTGTGAACAGCATCGAGCAAAGCCCGAGGCAAAGAAACATCCAAGCGAGCCCGTGTGTCTTTGTGAACCTGCCGCCACACGTGCCTTCGATTGCGAACAGAGCTTGCCACTTCGAGCACCTCTTCAAGTGAAATAGAGCTAACTCTCACTATGGAACAGAAGCGCGACCTGGCAAGAGCGTGAGGTCGCCAAAGTGCATGAGTCACCGCTTTTCCCGCACCACCCGGAGCCCGCAAAAGAAACGAATGTGGCTCCCGTGGCATGCGTTGGGATGGCTGACTCGTCGGTTTGAGCTTGTATGACTTGGCCGCCGAGTAGCAACACACCTCTCGCACCCGAGGTGTGCAGGGCTTTGCCCTAAAACAACGTCAATAGCGAGCCAGCACAAGGCTTCGAGCCGGTGCAAGAGCCGACGCGAGCTGTCACCAAAAATAGAAACAAAATCGCCTGAAAGCCTTTGGCAGAGCCAAATTCGCCTCGTGCACTTGCCAGGTCGCCGATCTTGATTACCGTGGAATTAGAAGCCTGCGAAGAGAAGGAACGATGCGAACGAAAACAGCAAAGAGCCAGCTCGTCGTGTGGGCCGACACCGAGCTGGTCGCTGCGGTAAGGACAGAGGCCAAGAGCCGGCGTCTGTCCGCCGCCGAGTTTCTGCGCCAGACCCTGACGAACCGACTCGACACTGGTGTCATCGCGGCTGAAGTAGCTGAGGCAGCGTTCGACCGATACGCCGGCAGATTCGAACTCGCCATCCAAGAGATGTTGGAAGTAGTGCGCGAGGAAACGGCACTCGCACGCACAGAGCAAAAAAAAGAATTGCAGCAAGTGCTCGCCGTCCTAAGGGCCGCTCTCACCGGCGACCAGGTGGAGCGCGTCGCCGCCACCGATACGCCAAAGCAGCCGAGCAGCCAACAAGGCAAAGACGACTGGCTGACCAAAAAGTCACGCCCCGAAACCATCTGACAGTTTACGGAGAACGGTATGTATCGCCTCTTGAATGAAATGCTGGAAGCCCACGACCGCTTTCGCGGGTCGGTCATGGATCAACTCGGCGGCATCGTTGTCGTCATCGCTTTCGTCGCGCTCGGGCCGCAGTTCGGGGTGCCGGGTCTGATCGCTGCCGGCGTCATGGCCGTGGTTGGCCTCCTCACGCTTCCGTCGATGGTGGTCGGAGCGGTGGAAGCCATCCGCGAACGAAACGACGTCTGAAGCACTGAACAATAATTGGGGAGATAGGCAGTGAACACCGACAAGAAAAACGACCTTTTCAACTTCGACGAACTGTCGGGACCTTCGGACGATGGTCAGCATCCTGATGACAAAGTCGCGGCGCCGGAGATCCTTGAAGGGCTCCGAAACATGCGCGACGTTGCCGTTGATCTCAATCAGCGAGGAGAACGGCTGGTCCAGCGAGTCAAACAGGCGACCGCAGAAAACAGCAAACGAGTTGCGGCGCAGTCGAAACAAATCCGTTGGCCGCTTGTCCTGCGTTGGTGGGGCAGCGCGACCGCGGTCGCCCTAGTGGCGATCGGGCTCATCCTATGGAACGGGCATCGGCTGGTGGAGCAGGGCGCGGTCGAAGGGAGAAACAGCACTGAACAGGTCGAACAACATCTGAAGGAAGCGGTGCCGGCGCCCGCATCGACGATCGCCGCCGCGGGACCGACTGGCACGACTGCGAATGCGGGACAGGCTCGGACATCGCCGGTTAGCAGCGCACCGATTGCGGTGCCCGGTGCGCCCTGGCCACCCCAGGCCGTGACGGCTGAAACCTGCGTGGCAGGAATCCCATCGATCAACGAAGGGGCGCAAAACCTGAGTCCGGACAAAAGCGACTTGGCCCGACTCAATGCATGGCATGCGTTCACTGCCCGTTGCCTCGGTTTGACTCGACTGCCTTTCGACGGCAACTACGGATCCTACATCGCCCGACGTCAACCGACATTGGAACCGGCGCCGTCTCCAGAGCAAGCAACGCCGGAGACGTGTGCGGCCCGCCTTCCGATTTTCAACCAATTGCGGTTGAAGGCGAGTGGCCAGGTCGAAGGCATCCAGGAATGGAACAAATTTCAGGCGGCTTGCCAAAAATTGGCAGAGGCTGGTGGAGCGAGTGCGAGCCGCGCGCCTATGACTCCATTCAATGCAGCGGAAGCGGCGCCCATTTCGGAACCAATGGCCTCGACGGCGCCAACGCGCGCATCGAGCGAAGGGCTGGCGGAGGTGGTGCCTCCGGTTCCGCCGACTGCCACGGCGCAGACGTGCGCTCTCGGGCTCGACAGCCTCAATCGCGTCCACGAACTGAAGCGAGCACTCACGGTGCGTGAACAGGACTGGACGCAATTTGGCTACGCGTGCCTGGGCCTGTCTCCCGCTCCGCTCGTTGCCGACGCGCGTGGCTATGGCCTGGCACAGAAGTCGGCGCCGAAAGCCGCGCCGGCCACCCAGTCCGAACCGGTAGCAAGAACGCCCGCCCCCAAGTCAGCTCCCGCGTCTCCGGTGGCGGTCGCGACGGGGTCCATTGACCGTGCGACGTGCGAGGCCCGGTTGCTCGATATCAATTCGAGCAACGGCAAGACGGTGGTGGACATGACGCCCGCCCAGCGTGATGCGGTGGGCGTGGCCTCTCGCTGCCTGGCGGCTCGCCTCATCACGGCGACGCGGAACGGCTTCGTCATGGCGAAAGGCGGCGGAGCAATCACCACGACGGTGACCACGTCCGGGTCAGATGGCAAGAAATGCGTCATCAAAGGTGCGGTCGTGAGCCAGGACGGCACGCCTTTGTCCGGAGCCACGGTATCGCTCACGGGGCAGGGCATCGCGGTGAACGCGACGTTGACGACTGACGCCAACGGTGGGTGGGCGTCCGGTCCACTTCCGGACGGGTCGGTGCTCGCGGTGTTTTCCGCTGATCGCCACTTTTCTGCCAAAGCGACTCTTTCCACGTGCTCGCCCGTGGCGCAAGCCCCAGTGAGCCTCGAAACCTGCAACGCGTTCAGCTGTGCGGCGCGGCGTCTGGATGAAAAGCTTCACCTGGGCGGGCACTGAATTAAGGGGGCCTTTTAACGGGCCCCCTTGCCAGGTCCGGGACTCGTCGTAGAAAGGATAGAGACAGGGGAAAACGTTATGAAGAATGCCAATTACTCGCTGACATCGCTGCTGCTCGATTTTCTCGGACGTCGCCTGATTGCCAGCCATGAGCGGCTTGGGCTCAATGAAGAGTTCGGGGATTTTTATTTTCAACCCGGAGATCGAGCGATCGTAGACGTCGAGGACGCGAAGGTGCGCGGGCGGCTGGTCGTGAACGAACTACGCATCCGCCTCTTCCAGCGCGCAGCTTGGACGGCAACCGCCTTGGCTTTCATCCTTTCCCTCGTCGGCATGCTAGCGCTGGTGGGGATTCGGGGTGTGGGCTCTGTCTTCCATAGCGTGAGTGTATCGATAGAACAGTCTGCTCTGGATAGAGACTTGGCGAACGTCGACTGCGAGGAACTCGTGAAACGCTACGGCACCACGCAGCTAAAGCCAGAACAATTTGCCGCATTCCGCAAACGTTGCGGCGACGCGGGCCAGTCCAAACCTTCTCACTAAGAATAGGGCCAGGGGTATTCAATGAACACGAGCCAAGTTCCAACCGGGTCAGCCGGCGCTGCGACGACGACTCCGCAAGACGGTGCGAATCAACGATCGACGCGCGCGTTGTTGCGCAGTCTTCTGCCCTCGGCGTGGCTTCCCCTCGAAGAAATCATCAAGGAAGCCAAGGCGGAAGCCTTTGACATAACCGAGCGTTGGGACGTGCCGAAGATTGCTTTCCTGGCCGCCGACCTCCACGACAAACTTCCGAGGCTGTTTGGTCTGCGGTCGGGCCATCGAATTGCGGGTCGCATGCTCCCCGAAGACGCGCAGGTCGGGTTCCTGTCGGCCTCGACGCCCATCCTGTTCGCGCTGCTGCCTGTGCTCTCTGTGCTCGCCGCTCTTGGGCAAGCTCTTCTGGGCACGGCAGGGCTCGTGCTGCCGCTAATCGCTGCGGCCGGCGTCATTGTGGTCATATCGAACATTACCAGCCGGATGTGGACGATTCTTGCTGCGGTGTTCGGCGTCTTGCTTCCTGTTTTTGGCGTCCAATCCGTAGGGTTATTGGCACAGCTGCCCGGGTCCGTGGGCGTCATGGCGTGGCTATTTCCTGCCACGGTCGTCCTGTGTCTGGCCGCTGTGGTGATCAACAACTATCGCCTGAGGCTCGTGGCAAAGTGGCTCGCGGGCTTGCTCCTGCTTCAGACGATCTCGGCCCTGCTGCCGGCGGGCCTCTCCCAACTGTTTTGGATTGCGACGGCTTGTTGCCTTGCACCCGCCTATGCGCGCAGTTGCATGGTGCGACGCTGGCTTCGCTTGGAACACCAGGGCAACACCTGCCTTCTGGAAACCATTGGCCCTGCCGATCGCGGGTATGACGCGCGCTTGAAGCAAGCAAAAAACGTCGAAAGAGACCTAAGCCCTGTCATTCACTTCGGCGACTCGAAAGGCGTCTTCACGAAACGCTTCGATCCCTTCGCGCCAGACCCCGGGATGCCCATGGTGATGTCCCTGAACGACCTATCCACGCATTTTGTTTGTTTTGGAACGACTGGAGCGGGGAAGAGCAACCTGCTCAGCATCATCGCGTGGAATTACTTCAAATCAAAAATGGGTGGGATGCTCGTTCTCGACGGGAAAGGAGTGCTTCCTGCGATTTTCACTAACTGGCCCGGTTATCGGATCATTCGACCGAAAGTGTCCACGCTGGCTTTGGTGGAAGGCCTGTCTCCGAATGAAATTCGAGACGCAATCTATCAAGTTTTCAACGTGCAGGGTGACGTGACCAACAGCGGCACGAGCAACCACGGCTTCTTCGTCTCTTCGGCGAGCACGATGTTGTTTCATGCGGCGGTCTTCCTGGATGCCCTGGTTCGGTCGGAAAAGATCCGAGAGACACTGCTGAAAGAAAAGAAGCAGCACGAGATCGCTGAAGGCGAGGTGGAACCGTCAGCCGAAGCGGACGAACCTTTCGAGGTTCAGTGGCGCTGGACCTACAGCGAGATCGGCAAAGTTGCAGCATTCATCCAGCAAGATATTACGGAGGACATCAAGAGCCTTGAGAACGCCGTGACCGTGGTCAAGAACGCCTTGGCACACGAGGTGGCACAACCTGGGCGATTCAATATCGCCGACACCCTGACTTACATCAGATCAATCCCAGGCATGCCCAAAGACACGCGCGGTGGTATCTACCAAACGCTTTGTTCTTGGCTTCGGCCGATCACGGAAAACGAAGATCTGAAGCCGTGGGCGAGCGCCGAAACAGGTGTGGACCCAACCGACTGCTTGCGAGGCGCGGCCATCGGTATCCTAGTTCCGACGGCGCAATACGGGCAGGCGGGAAAAGTCATTCAGGCGCTGGTGAAGGCGCGCGTGACGACGAAACTTCGCCTTCGCGGGCCTGAGGAAGAGCCAGGCAAGATGAGCCCTTGGAAGATTCGCGGGGAAAAAACCGTTGCCATTTTGGTCGACGAAGCGCAAGAAATCGGAGTGGGAGAAGCCGACCAGGTCATGACGCAGCAGGGGCGCTCAATGGGGTGCATCTGCATCTACGCTACACAAAGCATCGAAGAGTTTGAGAAGAAACTCGGGGAAGTCGGCACCAGAGCGTTTCTTAGCAACTTTCGCTCAAGGGCAACCTTTACTACATCGGCTAAAACGATGGCGTGGTTCCAGGAACAGCTTGGGACGTCTTGGTCGCTCATCTTCGGCTCGCGTGGAGTGGCCATTGACTACCGGAACGGCTGGAAAATGCTGGCCCAAAGTCCGCTAGCCGACCCGCACCACCCGGCCAGGAAGTTCTATAACCGGCGGCGGCGATTGGGTGCAGGCACGTTCGCGGAAGACATTGGGCAGCGTGCTCCCATTGCCCTGCCCAACGGAGGCACGGCGGGGGCGTCCAGCGGGTATGACATGGAGAGCAATCTCACGCTTGCGGTGGCGCGCGGGGGCGAATGGAAGATGCAGCCAATCTTCATTGACGCCGACGCGGCGGATCTGAAGGAGCCCTATGTCGCCGTCATTGAAGTGATGCGCGGCGGCGTTCCTCGCAGGGATCTTTGCGCCATCGCAAAATTTGAGGAGCCGCAGTCGGTTGACAACACAGGCAATGCATCGGAGGTTGGTAGTAAGGCGGATTCCGTCGCCAGCAAGCCGAGCTCGACAGGGGGAGTGAAATGAGTGCGATAGACGTTGACCTCGAACAGGGATTTATCGAAGGGCTTTCGGCTCGCCTGCAAGCCCGACGCAGCCGCATGGCCGAAGCCCATCTAACGAAATCTGGGCGTTCAGGCGGGGCGGATGAGCAGCGTCAAGGTCAGTCTAATGGCGTGGCAGCAGGAGGCGACTTCGGATACGGAGGCGTGAGTTTGTCGCATGCCGGCAAGGCAAAAGATTGGACCCCGGACGAGCAGGCAGACGCGCGCCTGGGTTCGCATGCACCGAAAAAGGAGGATTGGTTAAAGCTGCGCTCCCGCCCATCGGAGCAGGCTGCGGAACAAAAGCAAGACGCGCGTGATTGGTTGACGATGCGATCGCGGCCCACCGAACAAACCAGGGAAACGCAAGAGAACAAACCTGATTGGTTGCGGATGCGCACCCGTCCCGACCCCAACGTCGAGCCGGAGCGGCAACCGGAACAAGTCCAGGAGCGCGGCCTACGGATGCGAATGTGAGATTCGACAACATCGAGAACGAAGCCCGCAGAAGCGGGCTTCTTTTAATCAGCCGACAAGAAGCGAGATATCTTTAGATGAGCATACCCTTGACAACCCATATTTCACGGCTTATTCCTGATAATAAGAGGGGACCTTTTATTCTCAAGGAGTCAAGCATGCTCGATCTTACCCATGCTGCGCCGGCAATGAGTCCTGCTGTCGCCGAACGAGCTCAAGCGGCCTACGAATGTCATGCGTCCGAGGAGGGCAGGGCTACCAGGCGTTTGATTGTCGTTGACATGAGCTTGCCCAGCTCCCGCCAGCGCCTTTGGGCGTTCGATTTAAGTGACCCCGAAAATCCGACGGTGATCGTCAAGTCTAAGGTCGCCCACGGTTCCGGATCGGACCCGAAAGACGATGGTATGCCGTCCAAATTCGGAAACCTCCTAGACAGTGGCATGACGAGCCTTGGGCTCTATCGAATCGCAGAGCGTTTCGCGAACGCAGAGGGCCGCCGAGCTTATTCCCTCGATGGCTTGGACGTCGGATTCAACGATGCTGCCAGAGCGAGGCACGTGGTTTTTCATCCATCGTCCTATGTGCAAGAGCGAAGCTACGGCCATCCAGGGCGGTCGCTTGGGTGCCCGGCTGTGGACCCGGGCGTTTTCGACCGGCTGGACAAGAGCGGCGTCGAAGGCGCACTGATGTGGATCGACGGGCCGGACCCTGCGCTCGGCAACGCACCATCGCTTTCTTGTGGCATTCAAGTCCGTCCGCCTCAGCCGGCCGTATGCACGGCGCCGGACTGGTTCGAATTGCGCGGGGGGCGACAACCCAACATGGAGCAAGCGACGTGGCAGCTATTGGCGGCTTCCTGAAGATGCTGCTCGGCATGTCGAGCGCGGCGGTGACGGTCCAATCCGACGACTTGTTCGACGGGCTGGATTCGTTCGAGCGAGACGGACACCGGAGCGTCGCGAACGAAGATCGCGGGGCGGTGGATTCCGAGAGCGAGGCGGGATGCCCGAAGAACAATCAACTGGAGAAAACCATGAAAGAAATGGAAGAAGAGCACGTTGATGATGTGCGGTTTCCGGCCGTGGCGAGTGAGGAGCCTGGGGAGCCTGATGGTAGCGACGTGTCGGAAAGTAGCGCGCGTTCCGCCCAGGAAGAGCGGCTGCGGATGTCCGCGCCACGACCGAAGTGGGCAGGCCCTCGGCCTCGGCGCGGTCAGGCGCCGAGCGGCTGACCCAGTGCTACTGAATGACATAGGAAATGTTTCTGAATGAAAGTGAGCTGCGATGTGCTTTTGCTCAACGCTTTCCTCGGATCAGCCCTGCGTGCATGTTCGGCTTCTCAAGAAGCCTTGCGCGCGCCGGCCGGGTCGGGCGCTCGTGTGCGGGCGCTTGCTACGCGAAACGGTGCGGCTGCAGAAGCCGAACAGCTCCTTGCTGAAGCGGCAGATTCCGGAGTCATCGACGTTTCTACCGTTCGCAAAATGGCTGGCCAAGTGGTCGAAATGCTCGTGGCGCAACGGGCGGCCTGGACTCGTTTGGATGCGTTGACGCGGACCATGGTCGCCTCGTGGCCATCCGAGCTTGTCTCCAAGGCACCGAGGTGAGCCGTGCTCCACGGACCTATCCATGACTGCTTCGGACCGCCGCCGGCCTCGCTGGCGCCTTCGGTGCGTGTGCGGCGATGGGACGAAGCCGCGCTAGCGGGCCTCTTCGGGTTCTCCGCCGCCTACATCTTCATTGGTCTCGCGCTATGGCGCGATCTTCCGCTGCTGGGGGAATGCCCAGGTCTTTCGTTTTTCGGATTTCTCGGAGAAGCCCTCCATCCCATCGGCGTCGTGGAAGAAGGCGCCGAACTCTGGACCCGGGCATGGCTTTCACTCGGCGCGGGTCTACTGTCCGGGTCACTTTCGTTTGCTTACGGCCTGCGCCCGCATTCGCGCCTCCGGCACGTGAGCGGCCCGCGCTTGCTGTCGGGCGACGCCGCGCGTAAGGCCGCGCGCGCGGCGGCGGTCGCCGACCGAGGCGGTAAGCCAGGTTTCCTCAAGCTCGCGCCAGATCTCGAATTGGACAGGGACCGGTTTACCCGACATCTCTTCGTAATAGGGGCGGTGGGAGGAGGGAAAACGCAAATCCTGATGAACTTGCTCGTGCAAATATTCGCAATGCCTCGTCAGAAACGACCGAAGCTCTTTTGCTTGGACGTGAAAGGCGACTTCACCCAAAAATTTAAGGCCCCTATTATTTCTCCTTGGGATGCTCGGTCGCTTATTTGGGACATCGGGCGCGACCTCGATACACCGGCGGCGGCGGCCACGTTTGCGCAGACGCTGTTGCCGGTGGAAGGCAGCAACCCGTTTTGGCCCGAGGCGGCGCGATCCGTTTTGGTTGGCGCGATTACCTCGCTCAGGATCGAGCGGGGCACGCAATGGGGTTGGGGGGCGCTGGCCGACCGTGTGAACTCCCGCCGCGAGGCAATGGCCGAACTTTTGACCGAGCACGCTCCGAAGGCCGCGGTGCTGATGGGTGATGAGGACTCGCCGACATCGCTCGGAATTCTCGCAACCCTTGCTGCCCACACCGTCTGCATCGATAACCTTGCAGCCGCCTGGGGCAACGAAGAAGGTCGGAAGAAGATTTCGTTGCGCGAATGGGCCGTAGACGAGTTTCGTGGGCCGGGCCAGTTGATCGTTCAAGCCGGTCAAGACGCGGCGCTCACGCGCAGCTACATCGGCGCCATGGTCAAGCTTCTGGAGCAGACCATCATTAACCCCGCGATGCCGGACTCAGCGGAGCGAACGCTTCTCTTCGTCCTCGATGAACTGCCCGCCCTCAAGCTGAACGTGTCAGCAGCCATCGACAAGGGCAGAAGCAAGGGCGTGGTGGTGGTCGCCGCGTGCCAAAGCATGCTCCAGCTGCAAAATGCGATGAACCAGCAGGAAGCACAAGCGTTGATGGGAATGCTTGGCACGCACGTGGTGTGCCGCATGCAAATGTCGGAAGACCGTGACCAGGTGGCAGCGCTGTTCGGTCGGCAACGGGTCTGTTTCTCCAACGGCCCGACCGCGCATGAAGAGACACGCTCCGTCGTCGATCCGAGCGTTCTTTCAACCGAACTTGGTAGGCGTCAGGTGAGCAGAAAGGTTTCGGAAACGGGCTACGCCATCCGGGCGCTGGTCGCCGGCGTCGGTCCCGACGTGCTGATGCTCGACTGGCCTGTCATCGCTCCAAAGAATGTGCGGCCGGCTCATGTGCCTGCAGCATGGACGCTGCCGGACAAGACAAGGCCTGAGTCAGGACCAAAGGTCCCTGTTCAACCAGAACCTCAAACCAAACCGACCAATGAGGTCGGTGCGGTGGTCGAGCAGTTGCTCGCCCAGCTTTCCGAAACGCCAGTCGATCAGAACCGCAAGGAGAGCGTGCCATGATGAAGATTACGGAGCTGAATGCCCAAGGCAAAACGAAGGGGGGAGAGGCCGTCATCCAATACATGCTCGCGGTCGAATACTACCGCGACAAAGACGGATTGGCCGTCTCGGCTTCGGAGTGGTGGGGCGGTGGCGCCGAAGCGCTCGGACTCAAAGGAAAGGTCAAAGAAGAGCAGATGAAATCGCTGACCCGCGGCTTCGCGCCTGGCGCTGACGGCAAAGACGGAAGAGCACTGTGCCGGAACGCAGGCCAGCCGCCTCGGGAAGAGGTCATCAAGGACAAACATGGCAACCCGCGGCTCGACAAGGACGGCAACGAACTGAAGCGTTTGCGCGGCGGCCATCGTGTGGGCGCCGACTGCACTTTCCACACGACGAAAGCGGTCGACGTCGCGTATGCGGATGCCACGCCGGAGATGCGCGACAAAATCATGAATGCCCACATCACCGCGACGAAAGCGGCGCTCGGTTATCTGGAAGAGCATGCTGAGACGAGGCGTGGGCGCGGCGGAAAACGAGTCATCGGCGCCAAAATGGTTGTCTCGATGCATCACCACGTTGGCAGCAGATCTCTTGACCCAAAAATTCACACCCATGCACTGCGCTACTCGGTCGTTCAAGGCGAGGATGGACAGTGGGGAAAGATTTCTGCGGAGGAACACTACAAGCAGCAGAAGACGGTAGGAGCATTTTACCGGGCGACCTTGGCCTACGAGATGCGCAAGTTGGGTTTCGGCATCGAGAAGCGCTATGAGCTTGACAAGGACGGCTTGCGCACTGGAAATGTATATTTTGGGATTGCCGGCATCGACAAGAGTGTCGAGGATATTTTTTCAAAGCGACGTGAGGCAATCGTCGAATACTTGAAGCAAAATCCCGGGGTGTCTTCCCAGGCTGCAACGTTGGCGACGCGCCAGGAAAAAGAGGAGCCACCTTTCGAGGAGCTCGTGGCCATCTGGGGTGAGACGTTCGCGAGCCTTCGGCGCGAAGATCCCAAGCTCTTTGCGTCCACAGAAGCCGTCGTCGGTCTGAAAGATAATTTTGGCGAGGCGGTTACCGATGAGGAGACCCTCGAAAGGCTCCACGAAAAAAACGCGGTATGGACACGTGGTGAATTGCTGGAGCGGATTGCGCTGGAGTCGATGGGGCGGCTTAGTCCCGAGGCCATGATCCAAGAAGTCGACAACTTCCTCGTGCGTAACAAGCTGGTGCAGGTGGCTGCGCCGGAACTTCACCCCGACGACGCCAGCTACCAGCTGGCGATCCGTCATCGAGAGGTCAACTTCGCCAGTCAAGAGATCCTCGACCGCGAAAAGCGGATCGTTGAAAACGCCAAGGAGCGGCGCGAGGACCAAGTGGTTCGCCTTGACCCCGTTCGGGTCGCCGAATCTGTAGCGAGCTACGAGCAACTCAAGGGTGTGACGCTCGATCCCGAACAACGCAAGGTGGTTGAATGGGCGACGACCGGCACCGGAGGTGTGTGCGTGATAACCGGAGTGGCCGGGGCAGGGAAGACCTTTACGAGTGGCGCTTGGGTGAAGGCTTTCGAGGACCAGGGACACGAGGTCATTGGCACCGCGGTCAGTTGGAAGGCAGCCAAGAAGCTTGAGTCCGAAAGCGGCATCACCTCTTACTCCACTCGCTCCCTTCTGTCGCAACTGAAAAGCGGCAAGGTCGTGCTTCACCCCCGCAGCGTCGTGGTGCTCGACGAAGCCGGCATGGCCGGCTCTCATACGGTCGACCAGCTCCAGCAACACTGCGACACGGCTGGCGCAAAACTGGTGCTTCAGGGGGACGCCTTGCAGCTGCAGCCGATTGAGTCGGGCGCGCCGTTTCGACTTGCCGTGGAAGCGGTAGGCGAAGCGAGGCTGACTGGCATTCGGCGTCAGAAGCGCCAGGTCGACCGGGATACGGCCAGCACGTTCTACGAGGAGGGTCAGGAGATCCGAAGCCGGGCCCAAAACCGCGCGCTGGGCGAGAAAATCCTGGAGAGACTGGAGGCCAACGGGCAACTGGCGCCGTATCGCACTCAATCCGATGCCGTGGACAACCTGGTGAGCGAGCATATGGCTTCTACCAAGCCCGATCGCGAAAAGCTTGTGCTCGGGTGCACGAACGAGGATGTCGCGCTGCTCAACCGAAAGATTCGCGACAGCATGCGCACGGCGGGGCGATTGAAGTCGGAAGATGTTTTGATCAAGGGCACCGAGGCCGGCAAGGATATCGACCTGCCGGTTGCGGTGGGCGACCGCATTCGGTTCGGAAAAGGCGAACGAGACATCGGGGTCGACAATGGCGAT
Organism: Rudaea sp. 3F27F6; assembly: GCF_005503555.1. GTDB lineage: Bacteria > Pseudomonadota > Gammaproteobacteria > Xanthomonadales > Rhodanobacteraceae > Rudaea. The sequence continues at coordinate 815,581 of NZ_SCNG01000002.1, read as the reverse complement.
GTCGGCGTAGTCGAGCGCGTGACCCAATCGAAAGGGCGGACCAAAATCGCCGTGCGGTTGGAAAGTGATATTTCGATGAAAGACAACAACTTGGTGGAGTTTGAAGCTGATCGATACACCGATGTGAGCTACGGCTTTGCCAGCACCAACCATAAAGCTCAAGGACTAGGCATGTTGGAGGTAAGGCAGCTGGCGAACCTGGGAATGTTCGACCGGCAGTCCGTGTTGGTGAGCTTCACGCGCATGAAAGAAAACTATCGCCTGTATGGCAATGACGATGCCCTCGATCCCGAGGTGCTGGCCGAGCGCATCGGCACAGACCGGCTCAAGGTCAACGCGCTGGAACGACTGGCGCTCAAGCGCAAGCAAGACGCCGCGCGAGCTCGCAAGCCGAGGGCGCCGACTGTTGCGCGCGGAGAGCAACCCACTGCTCAGTCGCGGGACGACCGGAGGCGGCCGGGTCAGACGCGTCAGCGCCTGGCAGATGCGGTGGCTGAAAAACGGATGAAGGAACTGTTGGGCCAGGTGAAGAAGGAGCGGCAACCGCTGCGCGGTAGGAAGCCTGCGCAGGACGAGGATCGGAATCTGGCACGGAATTTCAGCAAGCTCATTCGAGAGCTGGGACAAACCGCAGAGCGATTGATCGCCCGTATCAAGTCGAGGCCGGCGCACAAGCGGGAGCACAAGCGCCAACAGGGTCAAGGGCTGGGGATGTAGGGCGAGTGCGTTCCGGCTAGCCCTGGCTGCGCAAGCCTGGGCAGACCCGCGGCATGGGCAGGTAGCAGTGCTGCGGTGATCTGGGACTGTTCTTATTTATAGGGGACCCATAAAAAACGGCAGCGGTCACCCGCTGCCGAAACACCACTTGGACCCCATGAAATCAGAACCCGACGCTGACCGCCCCACCCACCGTGCGCTGGCTACCCGCGAAAGCGACGCCGAGGGTGAAATTGATCGGGTGGCGCGTGTTGAAAATGTGCTGGTAGGCGATCGCCGTTCCCGACTGGCCGTTGAAATTCGCGTAGCCCATCGCAAAACGGTTGCCCGACGGATTGCCGGCAGCGGAGGCGGCCACGAGACCGAGGGCGGACGAAGCGGCGCCCGCCTGGTTGATTTTGCTGTTGAGCACGTTGAATTTCTGGGTGGTGTAGTCGTTGGCCTGCTGAAGCGTTTGCTGGAGCTGGCCGATGTTGGCCGCGTCGTCGGGCAGCACGCCAGGAGCGACACCGGAAATCGTTCGGCCGCCGACGTCCACCGTGTTCGCCCGGTCAGTGTAGGTGTCGTTGCCCACAATGACGCTGTTGATCGCATCGGCACCGAGTCCCGAGTTGTTGCCGAGGATTACCCCGCCGGCGACCTGGTTGGTATCGTGGTTGCCCACCACCACGCCTTGGGAAGCGGTATTCGTGTTGCCGTTGCCCACGGTGATCGTTTGATCGTTCGTAACCGTGTTGCCGTTTCCGAGAATGGCGGTGTCGCTGGCGTTCGTAACGTTGTTGAGAAACCCGTCGATGGTTCCGCGGGTCACGTTGCTGACGGTGTTCACGGAACCGTCGATCGTGCCGCTCGAACTGTCGACCTGATTGCTGCCTCCGTTGATGTTCAATCCCCAGTTTTCACCCTGGGTTCCCGTGACGGTGTTCCCCGACCCCGTGATCGAAATATTGGAATCGTCAGAGTGAACGTTGTTGGCCTCACCCGTGATCGTCAAGTTCCCGAGCTTGCCAGCTGCCGTATTGCCCCAGCCCGAAATCATGTTGTCGGCGTTGGAAGCGGACAAGGTGTTGTTGGCACCATAGATGAGATTCGAGCCGGAAACCCTTCCCGAGCCGGCGGGGTTCAGATCCTGGAAGATGTTGGACGATGCGTCGGACCCGCCGTAGATCGCCGTGCCATCGCCGTTGGCGCAAGACGTCGAGCCGGGTGCGCACGAGAAGGCTGGCGGCAGGGTTTGTCCTGGAGGCGAGGTCCCGTCGTCCGCAGGCCGCGCGAACTGCGGCGACAAGCTCGCGGTGAAAGGCCCTTTGAACAACGGTGTGGCCGTTAGCGGCTGCGGCTGGACTTGCGCGGTCACTGGACCACCGATGGCCTGCGCAGCCGACTGGCCCCACGCGTGTGCGCTGATGGCCAGCGAGGCCAGGGCGATTGAAACGCGACGAATCGAGAACATGCCAGTCTCCGGTAGTTGGTTGTCAAGGGAAAAAGTCCCCATGACTCCAGATCTACGACAGATCCCGGACCTGGCAAGCCCTCCGGATTCAATTTATTTTATTCGATTATCTAATTTTAGCTTCGACCAGCGCCGGAACATTTACAGGCCCCCTTTAATCGTCGTCCTCCACACAACTCATCCGGCAGCGTATAAGGCGAGCCCATTGACCACTGCGAACGAAGCGTTGCCACGGACACGGCGGGCATTCGGGAATTTGCGTTTGAGTATTTCGATCAAATAGGGTGATCGCGACATTCCGCCGGTTACAAAGACCGCATCCGGTGAGCAACCTATTTCGGCCAGCAGCTTGTCGAGTTCTTTTTCCAGGTTGAACCGCAGGCGATCGGAGGCGTCGAGAAGCGAAGCCTGGTCGACGGTGGCTGCCAATCTTTTCTCGATGAACCCCAGTGCGATACGGCGGCGGTCCTCGGTGGACAACTCGACCTTGGCTTGCTCGATGAGTCGCGCCGTCTTCTGCGTGTTGCCCGTCCTTTGAAGCGCGCGTAACCGAGAGAGGAATGGCTCCTCTTCTTGCTTGTAGTCGCGCTTAGCAAATTGCCGCTGGCGTTCGGGGTTGTGAATGGAAAGGGCGTCCACGTAGTGGTGAGCCGGGGCGCCCCCGTCCAGATCCCTGCCGAACAAGGGCATGACTTGCTGACCCAGGTCAAGGTCCACATCGGTTCCACCCATGGGGAAGCCGCGAGCCTTGATGACGTTTGGCTTGCGGCTGCCACCGAGTTCCACGAAGGCGAAATCGGTTGTTCCTCCGCCCACATCGACGACCAAGGTCTTGGTTCGCTCTTCGCACTTTCGATGAAAATCATGAGAAGCGGCGACAGGCTCTTCAAGGAATTCGATGTCGTCGTCGTAGCCGGCCTTGATGGCTGCTTCGGTCATGAGTGCCCGTGCCTGCTCGGTGCCAGCCGGACCGAGCGAACTGCGAAATTCAACAGGCCGGCCAATTACCGCTTTGTGAACCGCGGACCCCAATTGCTTGGTTGCCGTCAGTCGGATGTGCTCAAGGATGTGGCCCACCACGTTCAAAATTCGAGCGCGGCCAGTGGCGTTCAAATCGAATCCAAGCATGGACTTGGGCGATTGAATGAGGATGCCAGTGCCTGCGTCCAGGTAGTCATCAATGGCGTCATCTCCGAACACTGCGCGGGACGTGTCCACTTCAGCGACACTCGCCGTTCGGACTTGCTCTTCGCGCCAATGCTGGCGGGCAACCCGCAGGGCCATTTTCCGAAGGTCATTGTCATCGGGTGCCTTGGGTTCAGTCAGAAGAGCCAGCGCTCTGTTCCGAGCATTCTCGTCCCGCAGCTTCATCGCCTCTTGCCAGCGTGCGGTGGCGGTGACGAAAGCCTTGGTGGCCTGCCTCCTGTCTTGGCGCAAAATGCGTTCGAAATCTCTTTCAATTTCCGGCGTCATCTGGAACTCGTCCATGTTCGGGACGGCTTCCGGAAAATACACCGCCGTCCGGAACTGATCCCCGGCAGCGAATCGTATCTTCTCAACGCGATCGTTTCTGAAGACGGCAGCCGCCGAATAGCTCGTGCCGAAGTCGATGCCAATCCTCACGCGAATCCCCTGGAGAAAGCCCAACCGAATGATAGCGGTAGGCGCTTCTCTAGGGTGGTGACGGGTGCCCAGGGCCTATGCGCAAAGCCTTGGGCGAGGAGGGCTAGCGCCGTTTTCCGCGCGGCGGAACCTGTGCCTTGCCCCAATTCATCCATTCGGCAGCCACGCGCTCTTTTTCCGCGATCAAGGTTGGATCGGAAGCGAGAGCCCGCTGTTTTTCAGCCACCATTGGTTGGACCGCCAACGCAGGGGCGGTGGGGTCTGCTCCCCTTGGCTGCCACGCGTTCTCTAGGTGGACGACGACTTGCCACAGAGCTGTATTCCGATCGAGCAAACCCGACATCACAGCCTTGAGCGCTGCGTTCTCGTCTTCGAGCTTTATGTTTTTCCTGTTGAGCTCGCTGCACAGCATTTCGGATTGGATGACCTTTCGGGTCATGCGCATGCGAGACAGTTGCGCGGCGGCTTGGTTTTGAAGAGACAAGTTGGCCCAGCCGTTGGCCGTGATCGCGTCCAGTTCATTGCTTTCGTCGTCCCACGACATCGTTTGCGCCTTCTCGTTAGAGCGGTTCTGATTCGGTAACTACCATGCACTTAATGACACTGCAACTGGTAACGCTACCAGTTCTTCGCGCGCAGGTTTCCGTTCAGCCGCTTCGGTCTTCAGGGTGCCGCGTGGGGCGCGGCGAGGATGCGGCGCCCAGGATGCGGGCGCCGCCGAAAAAGTAGCTTTCAATCGGGGCGGCCGCTCTGTGCCCTGGCCATGCGTAGTGCGTGGCCTGCGTGGAGAGTCGAAGCCTTGCACGCGTTGAATTCGGTCACGGTGACCGAGCGCTGGTCGGCGAAAGTGACGCGCAGGTCGTAGACGCATCCATGACGGAGCGCGACCTGGACGCTCTCGCCTGGGTGGAGATCGCTCGACGAGCGCTGGTCGCCCACGTCGATGGCTTCCCACTTATTGATGCCCTCGGGTTTGAATTCGAAGGTGCGGATGGTGGCCTGGCCGTCGTTCACGACAGTCAAGTAATGGGGGGGCGAAGAAGCGGCCGGCGCGGCCGCGGAGGCAGCGCAACACGAAAGAGTCAACAGACGAAGAAGGTGCTTGTTCATGGGTTTTTCCTTGACGAGGTGTTTAGGGTTGGCGATCCTTTGCACCGCGCCCGGTGGAGCGCCGGACGTTGTAGCTAGGGTCGCGCAGTGGTTGGAGATGCCGAGGGCGCGTCAGTGAGCGGCGGCGAGGACGTGCTGGATTCGAATGAAGCGACGGGTCGCCATGGCGCCGAAGGCCAAGCCGGCGAGGCCGATGGCGATGACCAGCATGTCGCGGCTGTCGAGCACGACGGGCGGGTCGAGGGTGGAAGCCAGGGCGGTGAAGGTAACGAGCGCGGCCGAGGCGACCAGGAGCATGGCGGGGGTCAGAACGTTCATGGTTTCTCCAAGGGCGGGATGCCGATGCGAACGGTGACGCCGAGTCGGCCGGAGGTCTTCGCGTAACGCTCACGGATTGCCAACGGATCTCCCACGTCCTCCATTTCGAGAATCGATTCGGGGCGAAAACGCGAACGGTTTGGCAGGTGCAACCAATTTCGCGTGATAACGTGCAGCCGGAACACAGGAGCAGGCGATGAACCGAACAAGCACCTCCATGAGCGAGCCGGCGCGCTGGCGCTTTGGCGCCGCAGAGTTCGACGAGCTCCGATGGGAGCTGCGCGTCGCCGGAAAAGTCGTTCCGATGGAGCGCAAGCCGCTTGAAGTGCTTGGCCACTTGGTGCGGCGGGCGGGCGAGGTCGTGAGCAAGGACGAACTGCTGGACTCCGCATGGGCGGGTCGCGTCGTCGTCGAGAACGCGCTTTCGAATGCCGTGGCGAAACTGCGGCGGGCTATCGGTGATGAGCAGCAAACCGTGCTGGCCACGGTGCCCCGGATTGGTTACCGCCTCCAGGCCACGGTCGAGCGCAACGCGCCGGTCGAGCGCCCGTTGCCGGCACGACGCTTGAGCGTGTATCCGGCCGTAGGCGTCCTCATGCTCGCCGGCGCGCTCATGGGGTTCGCTCTGATTGCTTACGTCATACATCCCTGGAAAGGCTGGCTTCCAGAAGACAGCCGCGATCTCTTCATCGCGGCCGACTTCGTGGGTGGGTTCGGACTCTTCGCCGTGGCGCTGTGGCGCATACGCCAGGCCAGTAGGCCCTCACCGGCGCCGTTGGCGCCGCTGAATTCAGTCCTGGCCTAGGAACGCATCGGCGGAAACGGCGTCAGTGCTGCGTCTCGATTTCTGGGACGCGGGGTGTGCTATCTTGATTACTGAACAGTATTCAAGGGGTGCGCTGATGAAGTCTCAAGGCCACGGTGGTGCCCGAGAGGGCGCGGGGCGCAAATCCGGGTCAGGGCCCTACCGCGAGCCAACCCATCCGGTGCGGGTGCCCGAAAGCCAGACGCCGGCTGTCATCGAATTCCTGGCCGCCTACCGCGATCGCCGCACCCTCGAAGACGAGGGCGTGCGCGCAACCATGCCGCGCGGCGTCCAGCGTTCCCGGCGCTTGCGCTCCATCCCGCTAAGCGGCTTTCGAGTCGCAGCCGGGTTTGGCAGCCCCGCCGAGGACTACATCGAGGAGCGCATCGACTTCAACGCGCACCTCATCCGCCAAGGCCACGATGCGAGCACCTTCGTCGTGCGCGCGCAGGGCTGGTCCATGATTGGAGCGGGTATCCACGATGGCGACGAAATCGTGGTGGACCGTGCGTTGGAACCGAAAGACATGAGCGTCGTGGTCGCGACGGTGAACGGGGAGCTGGTCATCAAGCGGCTGAAGATGCGCGCTGGCAAAATTGCCTTGGTCAGCGACAACCCGCACTACCCAGAGCGAGTGCTGGCCGAGGGCGAGACACTGGAAATCTGGGGCGTGGCGACGCGTGTTCTCCATCCGCTATAAGGTTCACCGATGGATTCGTTTCTCGGATTGAATGCGTCGTGGGATAAGCCTGGCGTGCCGCCGTGGAAAAAACGGCGCTATTGGAGGCGCGAGTATAAAGAACCGGGACCGCGCCTTATCTACAAGTTCCGCGCTTTGCCGCCCTTGGCGGACATCGATAGGTGGAACGTTTTACGGGCGTTGCTGGTCGACGGCGAAATCTGGATGGCGGCGCCGGCGACGTTTACCGATCCGATGGACAGCCACATCCACTTCGAGTTTACGAGCACGGACGCCGTGGCGCGGCGGCAGGAGCTAGAAAAATACCTTCGAAAGGCGGGCAACTTGAACAGCACCCAGTTTCGGAAGTGGGTTGTCGCAAGCAAGGTCGACATTACGGGGATGGTGGCCGACCCAGCGAAACTCGACGCCTTCTTCGAGCGCGTCGTGAAACTTCACAAGGAAGTCTCAGGGGTGTGCTCGTTTTGCGAAACAGTGCGCCAGCTTTCGGTGTGGGATGGCTACGCGGACGGCCATCGCGGGATTGCGCTGCAGTTCGAACCATCGCGCAATCCCGCCGCCTTCCTCGGTTACTCCGTCAGATATAGCGATGATCCGCCCGTCATAAGAGACTGGATGACCAAGCGCGATACCTTGAAGTTGCTCGAAACGTTGTTGAGGAAGTCCACGGACTACGATCACGAGCGCGAATACCGTGTATTCGATCCCCAGCGGGCAAACTACGGGCGGCCCTATCGTCCCGAAGCTCTAAGGGCTGTGATTTTCGGGATGAGGTGCGACGACGCACAACGCAACCAGATGCTCGCATTGCTCGATGAACGCGAAAAGCGAACGGGCCTTCGACCGAAACTATATCAGGCCCACATGGACCCGCGGTCCGGCCGGTTGCGTTTCAAGCGCTATGCTCGTTGAGACCGCTGCTCGGCGCATCGGCCTGGTCGACGTCAATAATTTTTATGTTTCCTGCGAACGCCTGTTCCAGCCGCGTCTCAATGGCCGACCCGTCGTGGTCCTGTCGAACAACGACGGCATCGTGGTTGCCAGAAGCCAGGAGGTCAAAGATCTCGGTGTGAAGATGGGCACGCCCTGGCATCACCTGAAGGACCTCGCGCGCGAGCATCGCATTGTCCACTTTTCGTCAAATTACACTTTGTATGGCGATCTAAGTCAGCGTGTGATGTCGGTGCTTAGTGCCTTCACACCGGACCAAGAGATCTATTCGATCGACGAATCGTTTCTGGACTTCACGCGCTTGCCGCGGCTGAATCTGACGACAATCGGTGTGGAGATGAGGGAAAGGGTTCGGCAGTGGGTCGGGCTTCCCGTGTGCGTCGGCTTTGGGCCGACGAAGACCTTGGCCAAACTGGCCAACCACGTGGCGAAGAAGCGTTCGGCTTGGAAGGGCGTCTGCGATTTGTCGGTGCTCGATGAGCAGGCGCTGGCCGATTTGCTGGCGGGAATCGAGGTCGGAGAAGTCTGGGGAGTCGGACCGCGAACAGAGCCGAAGCTCCAGGAGCTCGGGATCCGAACCGTGGCCGACCTTCGCGCGGCAGGACCGTCCCGAATGCGTGCCCTGTTTTCGGTCGTGCTGGAGCGCACCGTCCGTGAGCTGCGCGGTGAGGCGTGCCAAGGGCTGGATTCGCCCGAGCCCAAGAAACAGATCATCTCGTCGAGGAGTTTTGGGGCCCCCATAAATGACCTCGAAGAGCTGGCTCAACCCGTCCAGGTTCACATGACGACTGCCGCGGAAAAACTACGAAGGCAGGACAGCGTCGCCGGCGCCGTTGGCGTGTGGCTGGAGACCAACCGTTTTCGGCCGCAGGATCGCCAGTATTCACCCCGGGCCTCGATGAGGTTGCCGGAGCCGACCGACGATACGCTGCGGTTGATCGCCGTAGCGCACGCGCTGGTTCGGCACATCTATCGGCCCGGTTACCGTTACGCCAAGGCAGGCGTGATGTTGATGGAGCTCGGCGCGAAAGCGGTCGCGCAAGGGATGCTGTTCGGTGCGGACCTTGTGAAGAATGAGCGCCGCGACCGATTGATGGCCGTCATGGACCGCGCGACAGCGCGTTGGGGTCGAGGTGTTCTAGCCCCCGGTGCGGCTGGGCTGAGCGAACGACGATGGTCGATGAACCGCGAGCACCTGTCGCCGTGTTACAAGACGCGGTGGAGCGATTTGCCCGTCGTCAGCGCTTGAGAGGCGGTCGCCTGTTGCATAATCCCGACACGGCGCCTGCGCGCGGGCGCGGGGAGGCCGCTACCCGAGAGAGACAAGCGGCCACCGATGGCTAGGCGTGGAAACCCATGAACGCGGTTGAGATTGAGGCAGCAATAACTGAGCTGGCAGCGCAGCCCTTCGATGGGGCAGAGTTTCCTTACGCCTTCCTGGCAGCCTTCGGAAACAAGGAGACCACGCTCAAGCGCTTGCGCAAGGGAGACTCAAACGCGTCGGACGTTCTGGGCGGAGTCTTGCAGCGCAACAACATTCACCTGGCAACGTGTGCGGTGGGCGAGGTTGGGCGCACACTTAGAGCACTGAAGAACAGTCCCAGGACGCTCTCGGCGAAGGCGAAGTTTGTCCTAGCAACTGACGGTGAGACCTTGGAAGCTGAGGATCTGGTTAGTGGCGAGCCCATTTCCTGCGGTTTTGTGGAGTTCCCGGACCACTTCGGGTTTTTCCTGCCCCTCGCAGGGATCACAACCGTCCGAGAAATCAAAGAAAACCCGATAGACATTCGGGCAACCAGCCGTCTAAACAAGCTGTATGTCGAGCTTCAGCAACACAACCCAGATTGGGCGAAGGCCGAACGACGCCACGATATGAACCACTTCATGGCGCGGTTAGTATTTTGTTTCTTCGCTGAAGACACCGAAATTTTCGACGGGCTGAATCTCTTCAGTGCAACCGTGGAGAAAATGACAGAGCGGGACGGGTCCAATACGCATGAGGTATTGGAAACGATCTTTCGTGCGATGAATAGCAGAAAGGAAGATCGCGATAAGGCTCGCGTGCCCCGATGGGCTGACCCGTTTCCCTACGTCAACGGTGGACTATTCTCTGGCAGCACCGACGTCCCACGTTTCACGCGAACCGGGCGTTCCTATCTATTGCGTGCGGGCGAGCTGAACTGGAAGGAGATTAACCCGGACATCTTTGGGTCGATGATCCAGGCCGTCGCCGAGGATGAAGAACGCGGCGAACTGGGCATGCACTATACGAGCGTGCCGAATATCTTGAAGGTTCTTAACCCACTCTTCCTTGATGATCTGCGCGACCAGCTGGAATCGGCTGGGGATAACAAGGTGAAACTGATCAATCTGCGCCGTCGCATGGCACGCATTCGCGTGTTCGACCCCGCCTGCGGCAGTGGAAACTTCTTGGTAATCGCCTACAAACAAATGCGGGCGATCGAGGCGGAGATCAATCGACGACGCGTGGAAGTCAACTTGCCGTCTGAGATACCGCTTACAAACTTTCGCGGCATAGAGCTCCGAGATTTTCCGGCTGAGATAGCTCGTTTGGCCCTTATCATCGCGGAGTTTCAATGCGACGTGCTCTACCGTGGCCAAAAAGAAGCATTGGCTGAAGTATTGCCTCTTGACGCTCAAAATTGGATCACGTGCGGCAATGCTCTCCAACTTGATTGGCTGGCTATCTGTCCGCCAACAGGCGTAGGCGTTCGGGTGCTGAGTAACGACCTTTTCAAAACGCCACTCGACCAGTTGGAGATCGATTTTGAGAACGAGGGCGGAGAAACGTATATTTGTGGAAATCCTCCGTATCGAGGTAGCCAATGGCAGACCGAGGAGCAGAAAAGTGACCTTGGGTCGATTTTTGAAGGGCGCGCCAAAAACTGGAAGTCGCTCGATTACGTGTCCGGTTGGTTCATGAAGGCGGCTGACTATGGTGTCAATACACAAGCTGGTTCGGCATTCGTAGCCACAAACTCCATCTGTCAAGGCAGACAGGTTGAAACACTTTGGACGCTTATTTTTTCAACCGGTCACTCCATCTCCTTCGCGCACACCTCATTTAAGTGGGCGAATCTTGCCAGCAAAAATGCGGGCGTGACGGTTGTCATCGTAGGTTTGGCGGTGAATCCCGGAAGCGCTCGGAGGATTTTTAGTGAGTCGATCGACGGCGAAGTAAGCATCAAGGCCGCCGAGCACATCAATGCTTATCTCGTGCCGGGCCCAGACATTATCGTTGGCCCTCGCACTTTGCAGCTGAGTGGGATTGGCGAGATGACCTTCGGCAATATGCCAAACGATGGCGGAGGACTGTTGCTAGAACAGAAAGACGTTGAGGAAGCGCATCGATACGGCGTGCCGGCAAAATTTATTCGGCCCTTCGTCGGATCTCAGGAATACATCCAGGGAACTGAGCGGCGATGCTTGTGGGTGGAAGACAACGAGTTTATCGAAGCGTCGTCCAATCCTTGGATGGCGGGGCGATTTGGTTTGGTGAGGGCAACACGGTTGAAGTCAGACCGCGCAACAACAAAAAACCTCGCGAAGGTTCCTTACAGGTTTGGCGAAATTCGGCAACGAGGTTCGGAAGTGGTGATAGTTGTCCCTGGCGTCAGTTCGGAGAACAGACCTTACCTTCCGGTGGGTTTGCTAGCCCGAGGAAGCATAGTAAGCAATAAAAATTTTGTATTGTTGGATGAACCACTTTGGAATCTGGCATTGATTGCTTCGCGCCTCCACTGGGTGTGGATCGGAGCAGTTTGTGTGCGAATGCGAACAGATTTCTCATACTCGAACACACTGGGATGGAACACGTTTCCGGTTCCAACGCTCACGGATCAAAATAGAGCCGATCTGACCCAATGCGCCGAGGAAATCCTTTTAGCCAGGGAGGCACAGTTTCCCGACACAATCGCCGATCTCTACGACCCGCAGCATATGCCGGAACAGTTGCGTCGTGCGCATGAGCAAAACGACGAGATATTGGAGCGGATCTACATCGGACGGAAATTTCGAAACGACACGGAACGGCTTGAGAAGCTGTTCGACCTCTACACCAAGATGAGTGCGGGTCAGGTCAAGATTAACAAGGCGAGGAAAAGCAAATGAACGAGGCAGGGAATCCCACCAACCGGTTCACCGTGCCCTCTGTCTCGATTGCGACAGCCAGGACGGGGGCCTCAAACAAGGTAAACGCGCTCGGCATGCGTCCGATGCAGGAGCGGGCCTATGCGAAAAGAGGCGAGCAATATCTACTAATCAAGTCGCCGCCGGCTTCCGGCAAGTCGCGTGCGCTGATGTTCATCGCACTGGACAAGGTCCGCAACCAAGGATTGAAGCAAGCGATCATTGTCGTTCCAGAAAAGTCTATCGGTGGCAGCTTTGCCGATGAGAAGTTGAGCGCTCAGGGTTTCTGGGGCGATTGGACCGTGCGTCCGGAATGGAACCTCTGTAACGCGCCTGGGGACGACAACGGAAGGGTATCCTCCTCGAAGGTAAAGGCGATGGGTGCGTTTCTGGCCAGCGATGATTTGTTTATCGTGTGCACGCACGCAACCTTTCGTTTTGCGGTAGATGAGTTCGGCATAGAAGCCTTCGACAACCGGTTGGTCGCTATAGACGAATTCCACCACGTCAGTAGCAACCCGGAGAACAAGCTCGGGAGTCAGCTCAAGCTACTAATCGAAAGGGGCAAAAGTCACATCGTTGCGATGACGGGTTCGTATTTTCGAGGCGATGCGGAGGCGGTGCTTTCACCTGACGACGAAGCGCGGTTCGAGACAGTGACCTACACTTACTACGAACAACTAAATGGCTACTCATATTTGAAGTCCCTTGAAATCGGTTACTTTTTCTATACAGGCCGCTACGTCGACGCGGTGATGAAGGTGCTGGACCCCCGGCAGAAGACCATCGTCCACATTCCCAACGTCAATGCGCGCGAAAGCCTGAAAGACAAGCACAAAGAAGTCGAAGAAATCATGAGTCATCTGGGGAGCTGGACCGGCGTCGATGAAAAAACTGGCTTTCACCTTATTCAGCTAAAGCCGGAGTTCGGGGGCGGTGTGGCGAAGGTCGCGGATCTCGTCGACGACAGTGACGCCGGCAAACGTTCCAAAGTGCTCGCAGCACTCAAGGGCCCCGCGCAAAACAACGACCGTGACAACGTCGACGTCATTATCGCTCTCGGCATGGCGAAGGAAGGGTTTGACTGGATCTGGTGCGAGCATGCACTGACCATTGGCTACCGAAGCAGCCTCACGGAGATTGTCCAGATCATTGGACGCGCCACACGGGATGCAATGGGCAAGGAAAAGGCACGGTTCACCAACTTGATTGCCGAGCCCGCAGCCGAGCAGAACGAGGTCGTTCAGGCCGTCAACGACACGCTGAAAGCCATCGCAGCCAGCTTGTTGATGGAGCAGGTTCTGGCACCTAGGTTCGAGTTCACTCCGAAGGACAACGGGCCGAAAGAAGGTTTCGATTACGGCGACGAAGGCTATCAGGAAGGTAAGGGCAACGTCGGTGTTAACTCCGCAACAGGACAGGTTCATGTCGAGATCAAGGGCCTTGTGATGCCCAAGTCTCCGGAGGCCGTTCGTATCTGCCGGGAGGATCTCAACGAAGTGCTCACTGCCTTTGTCCAGAACAAGAACGCGCTGGAGCGCGGGCTGTTCGACAAAGAAAATACGTTGCCCGAAGAACTCACACAGGTTCAGATGGGCAAGATCGTCCGGGAGCACTACCCGCAGCTGAGCGACGAGGATCAAGAGGCCGTCCGCCAGCACGCCGTTGCCGCATTGAACCTGACTCAGCAAGCCAAGTTGAAACTGGCGGAAGCAGACGCCAAGGGCGAGCAGGGCAACACGTCGCTCATCGATGGCGTCCGGAAGTTTGTCAACGTCAGGGACCTCGACATTGACTTGGTCGATCGCGTCAATCCTTTCGACGCCGCCTATGCGGTTCTAGCTCGGGCAATGGATGAGCGCGTCCTTCGTCAAGTCCAGGCCAGCATCGCGGCAAAGCGCGTGTCGCTGTCGGTGGAAGAAGCCCGCGATTTGGCCAAGCGCGCCGTGCTGTTCAAGCAAGAGCGAGGGCGCGCTCCTGACATTAACTCAGCCGACGCCTGGGAGAAAAAAATGGCGGAAGGCGTGGCCGCGTTGGCCCGCCACATTGCGACGCAGCGCGCTCAAGCTGCAGGTGCGTCCAATGAATGAGATGGACGACGAAGCGATCTTGGCCGAACTGGGCGTATCGGTCACTCCCCTAAAGGACGGCGCGCACACCGCGCAGGAAGAGCGCTTGATTGCCGGGTTCGAGGACATCCTGCGCTTCGTCGAGACCCATGGACGTGTGCCCGAGCACGGCGAAGATCGCGACATCTTCGAGCGGCTTTACGCGGTTCGCCTAGATCGCCTGCGCGCGATTCCTTCGGCACACGCACTATTGGCTTCCTTGGATACGCAGGGCCTGCTGGGGGCCAAGCCGGCGGTCGTGGACGTCGAAGAGCTTGAAGGGATGGACGATCAAGCACTGCTTGCCGAACTCGGCATCGCTCCGGAAGACGACATCACTCAGTTGCGGCACGTCCGTTCTTATGAAGATCGCAAAGCTGCGGAAGACATCGCGAATCGCACGCCTTGCAAGGACTTCGAACGGTTCGCGCCTCTGTTCGAAAAAGCCGAAACGGAGTTGAAAAAGGGTGAGCGTCGAGCGTTGCGCTTTGGCCGCAACGCCAGCGTCGAGGAGGGCGACTTTTTCATCCTCGGTGGGCAGGTCGTCTATGTCGCCGACATTGGCGAATCGTTTCGGACACCCAACGGGGAGACGGACGCACGTCTTCGCGTCGTCTATGGAAACGGCACCGAGAGCAACCTGTTGCTTCGCTCGTTGCAGCGCGCGCTTTACAAGGACGAAAGTGGCCGGCGTCTGACCGCTCCCGGAGCCGGGCCCTTGTTCCGTGATGTCATGGAACGCGACGACGTGGAGAATGGGACCATCTATGTGCTGCGAAGTCGGTCGGCTAACCCGTTTGTTGTCGAGCACCGCGAGCTCATCCACAAGATCGGCGTCACCGGTGGCAAGGTCGAGACCCGTATCGCCAATGCGGCCAACGAAGCCACTTACCTGTTGGCCGACGTCGATGTGGTAGCGACCTACAAGCTGTCGAACCTCAATCGGACAAAGCTGGAAAATCTCTTTCATCGTTTGTTTGCCCCGGTCCTGCTCGACCTGACGATTGAGGACCGATTCGGTCGACCTGTGAAGCCGCGGGAATGGTTCCTCGTGCCGTTGCCCGTCATTGACGAGGCTGTTGCCAGAATCGTCGATGGGTCGATTACGGGCATGGTCTATGATCCTCAGACTGCAAGGCTTGTGAGCCTCTGATTGGTATCCCAGCGCATGAAATCAAAATCCTTGCTCATTTCGAGCGCGAGGGGCTATACATGAACCAATGTCTGGATCGGGGCGCGCAATTGGATGCCCGTGGCTGACAGACTTCGCGCCGAAGCATTCTGGGTTCTGACAGGCCGAACGACCTGCTGGAAATGCATTGGAACAACTCGGGTGAGCTGTGTGCTGGTCGACGGATACGATGAGCAGCTCGATGACGGGGAATGGGAGCGCCGGGAAGAGCGAACCCTTCTCAGCTACATCGAGTCCATCAATGCCGAGGCCGCCACCGGCATCTCGGCCATCGCTCCCTGGATGAAGATGGGCCGATCCGAAACCGCGGACACGTCATACCTGGCCAACCATTGCGAGGCCTGTGGCGCTCTTCAGGGCGACTGGTTTCTTTCGAAACTGGACCACGCGTTTTTCCCTCAAGACCTGGAGGCGGCGCGACGCCTTGCCGTTCGACCGGTCGCTGGCCACATAAACGTCGAGGCCTCACTGTCGTGGTCGTCCTGGCACGACTGGCTGGCTTTGAATGATTCAGACGTCCGGCCCTCCGATTAAGAGGGCCGCTTAAATCCGTGCTATCGGATGTCAGGGCACAAACCGCGCGTAACCATTGGCGAGGAGGGATGCCTGAACAATTTCCCATGGGATGACTTGGCGAATGGCGCCGGCTCGTGCCATCTCGGTGCCGGGCGACGCAGCGATCCGCTTCGCTTGGCGCACCAAGTTGCGCGCAACGCCCGACGCGTCTGCAAGATACGCCAGCAGGCCTGGGCACACGGCGTGGTTGTAGACGAAGCGGGCATCCCGGCCGCGCGTGACTTTGCGATCGTAGGCGCCGGGGCTGTTGTAGTGAAAGAGCCAGCCAATCCAGTGCTCCTTCTGGCTCTCATACCAGGCCTCTCGCCGCTGCCGTTTGTCTTCGGGTAGCCGACCTACCGCGATCAGGAGCTCGACGATTTCCAATGACCTATCCATGCGTTGAGGTTCTCGTTGAAGCGGGCGTTGACGATATCGCTCCGTTGACGGGTGGTGACGAGGGCTACTTGGTAAACGGACGGCTATTTGCGTGGACACACTGTGCAGAGCGTTTTCGCCGTTCTTGCGATTTGGACGTCCATTTGATGTGTCCATGAGTGTGTCCATGGAAGAAATGGCGGCGAACGGCGTTCCGTAACTCGTTGATTATAATGTTGTTGGTAAAAGCAACGCGGATACTGGCGCATGGACGCCGAGTGCCGCTTATCTTCTGCAAGCTCTTGATAATTCAAGAAAAGCCGTATCCATTTTCGCCCATGCGGAGAACTAATTATATGCCCACAAGTTCTTGATCTAGCGGACTAACGAGAAAATCAATCACTTTCCCTGTCAAACCTTTGTGTGTCCATATTGTGTCCATGCCGCAATGACCGCCCGGCAACGTGTGTCCACAGCGGAAGGGCGACTTTTTTAGCTAATGGTTCGGCTATTCGGCCGATTCGCCAACGCCCTCGGTGGCTGGCACCAAGTGGCGCGGTAGCGCCAGCGATAGCAACGCGGCCAAGGCTACGAAGCCGGCCGACCACGCCAGGCACGCCCACAGCCCGGCGGCTTGAAACACCAAGCCGGAGAGCACGGTGCCAAGCAAGCGCCCCATGGCGTTGGCCATATAGTAAAAGCCGACGTCGAGCGACACCCCATCGGTTTGCGCGTAGCTGACGATGAGATAGCTGTGCAGCGAGGAGTTAATCGCAAACAATGTTCCGAAAACAGCCAGGCCACCCACCAACGTGGCTGTGATCGCGACTCCGTGCGCGATCAGCACGGCCATCACGGCCGGTGCGAAGGCCAAGACCACCGCCCATCGGAACGCAGAGCGGCCATCCGGCAGCCTACCGGTGCGGCGACCGGTCAGCGCGGGTGCCGAGGCCTGGACGACGCCGTAGCCGATGACCCACGCGGCGAGGAACGCGCCCACACCCCAAAAATCCCAGCCAAGGGTGTCGTAGAGAAACACGGGCAACGCCACGACGAACCAGACATCGCGCGCGCCGAACAAAAAGAGGCGCGCCGCCGACAGCACGTTGATCGCTCGGCTCTTTGAGAAGATGTCCTTGAACTTTGGCTTGGCCTTCGCCTTGCCCAGGTCGCGCGTCAAAGTGAGGAGGCTCGACACGCCGACCACCGCCAACACCGCGGCCATGGCGAGGACTGCGGTTCGAAATCCGAGCACGGTCAGCAGGCCTCCCCCTAAGAAAAAGCCCACGCCCTTGAGTGCGTTCTTCGAACCGGTGAGCGCGGCCACCCAGCGGTAGAGCGAGCCCTCCTGGCCCGCGGGCACCAGCAGCTTGATGCTGCTCTTGGCGCTCATCTTGTTGAGGTCTTTGGCAATGCCCGACAACGCCTGCGCGGCCATCACCCAAGGCACGGTCAACCAAACGTGGGGCACAGCGAGTGCGCCGAGCGCCACAACCTGGAGCAGCAGGCCCACGTTCATGGTGCGGTTCAACCCGATGTGTGCGCCGAGCCAACCGCCGACCAGGTTGGTGATGACGCCAAAGATTTCGTAGAACAAAAACAGCATCGCGACCTGAAGGGGCGAATACCCGAGCTCGTGGAAGTGGAGCACCACGAGCATGCGCAGCGCGCCGTCAGTCAGGGTGAACGCCCAGTAGTTGCCCGTGATGAGCAGGTATTGGCGCATGTCGGGCGAGAAGCGCGCGGTCATGAGCCTTACTTCGCGTTGCCCACCATGCGGACCAGCTCGGCCGTCCGATTCACGTAGCCCCACTCGTTGTCATACCACGCGTAGATTTTTACGTGCGTGCCGTTGACCACCAGGGTCGAGAGCGCGTCGACGATGCCCGAGCGCGGGTCTCCTCTGAAGTCGATGGAGACCAATGGGCGCTCCTCGTAGCCGAGGATCCCCTTGAGCTCGCCTTCGGCCGCGGCCTTGAGCAGGCCGTTGACTTCCTCGACGCTGGTGGCGCGCTCGACCTCGAAGACGCAATCGGTAAGCGACGCGTTGGTCAGCGGCACGCGCACGGCGTGCCCGTTCAAGCGGCCCTTGAGCTCGGGGAAGATTTCGGCGATGGCCGTGGCCGATCCGGTCGTCGTCGGGATGAGGCTGGAACCGCACGCGCGCGCGCGGCGCAGGTCCTTGTGGGGCGCGTCGACGATGACCTGTGTGTTGGTCAGGCTGTGAATCGTCGTCATGCTGCCGTGGCGAATCTTCAAGTTTTCATGGATGACCTTGACCACCGGTGCCAGGCAGTTCGTGGTGCATGAAGCGGCGGTGACGATGCGGTGGATGGCCGGGTCGAAGCGGTGATCGTTGACGCCCAACACGGTGTCGAGCACGCCGGCCTCTTTCACGGGGGCGGTCACCACGACGCGCGGCACGCCCTGGTCGAGGTAAGGCTGCAAGAGGGCCTTCTTGCGGAACTTGCCCGAGGCCTCGATGACGACGTCGCACTTGGACCAGTCGGTATCCTCGATGGCCTTGTTGCGCGAGAGCGCGATGCGTTGGCCGTCGATGACCAGCGCGTCGCCGTCGGCGCGCGCGTCATGCGCCCAGCGCCCGTGGATGGAGTCGAAATTGAGTAAGTGGGCGAGCGTGGCCGCGTCACCCGCTGGATCGTTGACCTGGACAAACGCAAAATCGGGCGAGCCCCACGCCGCGCGCAAGGTCAAGCGCCCCATGCGGCCGAAGCCGTTAATGCCCACACGAATCGTCATGATGGTTTCCGTTGGAAGAAAAATCGAATCACGAGCTGGTGCGCGCGCCGGCGTCATACCACCGTCGCGTGCCATTCACGATGCGCACCACCGAGAGCATCACCGGCACCTCGACGAGCACGCCGACCACGGTCGCCAGCGCCGCGCCCGAGTGAACGCCGAACACGCTCACCGCCGTGGCGACGGCCAGCTCGAAAAAGTTGCTAGCGCCGATGAGGGCCGAGGGACCGGCCACGCAATGGGACACGCCCAGGCGGCGGTTGAGCCAGTAGGCCAACCCGGCGTTGAAGTAGACCTGGATGAGGATCGGCACCGCGAGCATGGCGATGATGGCCGGTTGCTCCAGGATTTGCCGACCTTGGAAACCGAACAGGAGCACGAGCATCAGGAGCAACGCGACGAGCGATGCTGGCTGCAAGCGTGCCAGCAGCGCGCTGAGCGCTCGCTCGCCGCCCTGCCGAAGCACGACGCGTCGCAGGGTAGCAGCCACGATCACCGGAACGAGGATGTAGAGGCCCACCGACAACAGGAGTGTGGCCCACGGCACGGTGATGGAAGAAAGGCCAAGAAGAAGTGCGACCAGCGGCGCGAAGGCAACAACCATGATGGCGTCGTTGAGCGCCACTTGGCTCAAGGTGAACTTGGGCTCGCCCCCGCACAGGTTGCTCCACACGAACACCATCGCAGTGCACGGGGCGGCGGCCAGCAGCACGAGTCCGGCGATGTAGGCGTCGGCTTGGTCGGCGGGCAGGTAGGCGGCGAACACGTGCCGGATGAAGATGTAGCCGAGCAGCGCCATCGAGAACGGCTTGACCGCCCAGTTCACGAACACGGTCACGCCGATGCCGCGCCATTGCGCGCGCACGTCGCCGAGCGCGCCGAAGTCAATCTTGAGCAGCATCGGGATGATCATCACCCAGATGAGCACGGCCACCGGCAAGTTCACGTGCGCCACTTCGGTCGCGGCGAGCGTGGCAAACACGTCGGGCACGAAACGGCCAAGCAGCGTGCCGAGCACGATGCACAGCAGCACCCACACGCTCAGGTAGCGCTCGAACACGCCCATGCGTGAGGCCAGCGACTGCGGCGACTGAACGACGGTCGCGTTCACGCCGACACCGGTGTGGGCGCGTGCTCGTCGGCGATTTTCGCCAAAGCTGCTGCCAATGCGGGGCGGTCGAATTGCTCCACTGGCAACGCCACCAGCGCGCCTGTGCGCGCGGTGATGATGGCCAGGGTTTGCTCAAAGGCCGCGGCGATTTCCTCGGGCGTGCCGCGCACGCCGGCCGGATCGGGCAGGCCCCAATGCGCGCGCACGAAGTCGCCCAGGAACACGGGGCACGGGTCGAGCTGCGCGCTGTCGCAAAGGGTGATGACGAGGTCAAGGGGCGGGGCGTTGTCGCCAGCAAACTCGTCGAAGTTCTTGCTGCGCAACCCTGCCGTCGGGATGCCGGCGGCGGTGAGCACGGCGAGCGACTGCGGGTGGACGCGACCGGCCGGCTTGCTGCCGCCGCTGTAAGCCACGAAGCGCGGCGACCCCAGGTGGTTCAACACCGCCTCGCTCAGGATGCTGCGGGCCGAGTTGCCCGTGCAGAGAAAAAGAACGTGGATGGCCATCGCCTCACCGTCGCGCGGACGCGGTCCTGCGGGCGGGTGGGGCTGCCTTCTTCGCCACCCGCTTGGCCGGGGCCGGCGCGCATACGGGCGCGCACTTGGAGGCATCACCGCCGCAGCAGTTTTCGGTGAGGAAGTTGACGACGTTTTGGACCACGGCGAGATTGGCCGTGTAGCGGATGAAGCGACCTTCTTGCGTGCTGTCCAACAACTCGGCGTGCGTCAATTCCTTCAAGTGGAAGGACAAGGTGGCCGCCGCGAGCGACAGGTCTTCGGCGATGGAGCCGACGAACGCGCCGTCTGGCCCCTTCTCGACGAGGTAGCGAAAAATGCCCAGGCGCGTTTCCTGCGCGAGGGCGGCCAGGGCTTTGAGGGCGGCTTTAGTTTCCATAGTTCGATTATTATCGAAATCGCTGAAACAAGCAACCGCCGTGTCGACAAGGTGGAGGGTCATCGTCGGCTCAATGCTGAAAATCTGTGGCCCAGTAAGCTTCGACTTGCTGCACCAAGGTGGGCGGCAACGAGATGTATTTCAGCTCCGTGGCCTGCGCCTGGCCCGTGTCCAGCGCCCATCGAAAGAAATCGAGCGCGAGTTTCGCTTTCGCTTTGTCGGCGGACTGCTTATGCATCAGCACGAACGTGGTCGCCGTGATGGGCCAGGACGCTTCTCCGGGCGCGTTCGTGATGACGAGGTAAAAATCCTTGGCGCCCTTCCAATCGACGCTGGACGCCGCGGCCTGAAAGCTCGCCGTGCTGGGCAGGACGAACTGGCCGGCCGCATTTTGGACCGCCGCATAACTCAGCTTGCCCTCTATCGCGTAGGCCAGCTCGACATAACCGATGGAGTTTTTGATCTGCTTGACCCATGCCGCCACGCCTTCGTTCCCACGGCCGCCGACGCCCACCGGCCAGGCAACCGAAGCGGCTTCGCCGACTTTGTTCTTCCAAGCAGGGCTCGTCTTCGACAGGTAGTCGGCCCAGTTGAACGTTGTGCCCGAAGCGTCCGAACGGTGGACAACGACGATCTCTGCATCGGGAAACACAACGCCCGGATTGAGCTGGACGATCTCGGGGTCATTCCACTTCTTGACGTTGCCGAGGTAGATGTCGGCTAGCACCGCACCGGTGAAGCGGATGCCGCCCGGCGACACGCCGTCGACGTTGACCACGGGCACCACGCCGCCGATCACGATCGGCCACTGACCAAGCCCCGACTTCTGCAGGTCGTCCGGCGGCAGAGGCATGTCGGACGCGCCAAAGTCCACGGTCGAGGCGCGGATTTGCTCGACGCCCGCGCCGGATCCGATCGACTGGTAGATGACCCGGTTGCCGGTCTTCTCGTTATACCGCGCGGACCACTTGGCCAAAATCGGATACGCGAACGTGGAGCCTGCGCCGGTGATTTCTTCGGCGGCCGAAACCGTATGGACCAGCGCCAGAACCAGCGTGGCGCCAGCAAGCAATCGCGAAAGCATGGGGAACCTCCCGGAGTTGAGTGTGCAGCAGAACGTTTCGACACTTCTGCTTTACTATTATTCTATAATGATAGAATCATAGAACTAAACGATGACCGTTATGTGACTGTCGCTGGGAGATCCGCCATGTTTTTGCGCGCGGTGATGTTCTTGCTTGTGGGCGCGATGACGATGGAATGGAACCGCTGGGTGGGTGCCGACGCGTCAGTGCTGCCATGGACGTTCGTGCTCGGCGGGTTGGGCGCCGTGGCCGCGGTCGACGTGGCGTGCCGCTGGTTTCGGCGGCCGCCGCCTTGAGTGCTACGTCGCCGGCACCGATGCCTTATGCGACGATGCACGCCGCGCCATCCAGGACGCCAGCGGCCAGAGCACTGCCAGCAAGAAAGCCAGGACAGCGAAAACGGAGGCACTGCCCACGCGCTCGTAGGCGATTGCCACGCAGAACGGCCCGGCGGCTCTGGCGATGCCTTGCGCGCGGGCGATGGCCCCGTTGACTCTGCCAGCCGCGGACACGCCGAACAGGTGTGGCACAAGCCATGGGCGGGCGAGCGTGTGTAGCCCCGCGCCAATGCCGAAAGTGGCCACGCCGACGAACGCCACGACCAGGTGGCTCGACACCGCGAGCACGGCCAGGCCCGCGGCTTGGAGCAGCACCGGAGCGACGAGGAGCACGCTGGCGGGCACCGCGCGCGTGCCGCGCCACAACCACAAGCGCCCGGGCAGCTGCATCACGCCGAACGCGCTCAGCACCCAGGCCGCGCGTTCGAGCGGCTGGCCGTGATCGACCAGCATCGGGATGACGAGCGTGGTGAGCGCCATGGCTGCGAACGTCGTGGCCACGAATGGCAAGCCGGCCAACGCGACCAGGCGAGCGTCCGGCAGGGAAACCGATGCGGAGCGCGGTTGACCCATCGCGTGGGACTCGGCCGCGCGCAGCGCACGCAACGCGAAACGGTCGACAACGAGCGCGGCCAGAAACCAAACGACGGCCAGCGCGCGCAACGTCGCGCGCCAACCCCAGTGCGTGGTGGCCGCGCCGGCCAGCGGCAAGAACAGCGTGCTGGCCAGGCCGCCCATGACGGTGACGCTGGCAAGCGCGCTCAAGCGGCGTTGCGGGTCGGCCAGTGCGCGCGTCACCAGCGCGAAAGCAGTTTCATACAGGATGAGCGCCATGCACGCGCCGAGCGCGGCCCAGACGGCATACAGCATCACGACGTCGGTGGCGGCCGACCAAGCGAGGAGCAACGCGCCGCCCACCCACGCCCCGCATCGCATCAACACCACGCCGTGGCCTTCGTCGACCCAGCGGCCGACATGCGTCGCGACCATCGCGGCCACGCCCAGGCCCACGGAAAAGGCACCGGCGATGACCGCGCTCGATACACCGAACTCTTCGCGCATCGGCACGAGCAAAACCGAAAACGTGTAGTAGGCGATGCCCCAGAAAACGGTCTGGCCCGCGCCTAGGATCCAGACCGCGGGCCAGCGTAAGGTCATGCCGTGCGCACAGCCCCGCAACAGCCCGATTTTTTCGCAGGCGGCGCCATCTCGACCGCGACGGGCGCGGCGCACCCGCATCCCTCCGCGCCGCCGGCCTTGGCTTCCGCGTCGGCCACGCAACACGCGTTGGCTTCGGCGGGGGCAGGCCCGCCGCAGCAGCTTGCCGCCTGAGCGGCGACCTCCTCCTCGGCTTCGAACTGCGTGTTGCACACGCCGGTCTCGGGCAACACGAGCTCGACGCGCCGCGCCGCTTCCCAGTCGCCGGCAATAGCAGCGACCACCGAGCGCACCTGCTCATAGCCGGTCATCAGCAAAAAGGTGGGCGCGCGACCGTAGCTCTTCATCCCAACGATGAAAAAGTTCTGATCCGGGTGCTGGAGCTCCACGGCTCCGTGCGGGCGCACGCTGCCACAGCTATGCAGGTTCGGGTCGATGAGCGGAGCCAGCGCTGACGGGCTTTGCGTGCCCGGGTCGAGATCCAAGCGCACCTCGCCGGCCACCGACAAGTCCGGACGGAATCCTGTGGCGCCAATGATTTCGTCAACGGCCGGCAACGCGATGCCGTCGCCCGAGGCAAGCAGACCGTCGGCGGTTTCCTCGATGCGGTCCACGTGCGCGTTGAGGTGAACCACGACGATGCCGTCCTCAACCAGCTTGGCGATCCGCAGGCCCAGACGACCTCGCTCCTGGAGTTGGTCGTTTTCGCCGCCGCCGAGCACGCGGCGCAGCGAAGGGCGGCGCACCGCCCAATGGATCTGCGTGTCGGGTGCTTCGCGACGCAGGCGCGCCAAGTCGACGAGCACGTTGAAGGCGGAGTGGCCGCTGCCGACCACGAGCACGCGCCGGCCTGCGTAACGCGCGCGCTGCTCGCCAAGCACGTCCGGCATGCTGTAGGCGATGTGTTCGCCGGCTTCCATCTCGCCGATGGCGGGGATGCCGGCCGCGCCGATGGGATTGGGCGAGTCGATGGTGCCCGACGCGTCGATGACCGCCCGGGCCAACACGTCGTGCGCTTGCCCGCCTTCGAGGAACCGCACGAGGAACGGGGTGTTCTCACGTTGCGCGTTTTTCATGCGATCGCGCCGCTGCTTGGTGACGGCCACCACGCGTGCGCCGAGGCGAACGTGCTGGCGAAGTTCTGGCACTGCGGCAAGTGGTTCCAGATATTGCGCGACGACCTCACCCCCGGTGGGGAAGTGCTTTGGATCCGGCGGTGTCCAGCCGTGCGCGGCGAGCAACGCGGCCGACAGTTTGTCGAGGTTGTATTCCCACGGTGAAAACATGCGCACGTGCGACCAGCGTCGGATGCCGGCACCGATCTGGTTGCCGGCTTCCAGCACAAGCGGGGTGAGTCCGCGCGCGCGGACGTGGACGGCGGCAGCCAGACCCACGGGGCCGGCACCGATGATGACGACGGGGAGCACGTTCGACATGACAACCTCTCGATCAGGAAACGGGAACGGCCACTTCGGCGGCCGGGTTGGAAAGAAGGCGCTCGACGATGACCACGTCGAGCCAGCGGCCGCCGAGCTGGCCGTGCTTTTCGTAGGTGCCCACCTCGCGGAACCCGCAGGTGCGGCATAACGCGCGGGAGGCCGCGTTGAACGGAAAAATGCGCGACACGAGTTTCCAAAACCCGCGCGCCTCGGCGGTTTCGATGAGCGCGTTGAGCAGCGGCCGGCCCACGCCACGGCCACGAGCGGCGCGCTCGATGTAGATGGAAAACTCGGCGATGCCCGCGTAGCACGCGCGCGGCCGGTAGCCGCTGAGCGCCGCCCACCCGAGCACGGCGCCATCGGAATCGACGACCACGAGCACCGGGTGGTCGACGGCTTCGATGCGACGGGCCATCTCGTCGGGCGTGCGCGGCGTGGTTTCGAAGGTGGCGCCCCGGTCGGCGATCCCTTGGTTGTAAATCTCGGCGACTGCCGCGGCGTCGGCGGGAGTGGCAAGGCGAATGGTGGGATGATTTGGCATGATTGTCAGTAGCAACTAATGGTTCAAAAAAACTCAGCCGCAGGTGGTGTCGCAGCCCGGGGCGCACGAACCTACGCTAACGCCCGACACGAAGCGCGCCTGGGCCGCCTTCGCGAGGCGCCGGATGACGTCGGTCACGCCGGCGCGCACCGTGGGGTCGAGTTCGGCGAGCATCTTGGCTTGCTCTGCGATGAGCTCGCGGTTGATCTTCTCGTAGAGGCCTCGGCCGCTGCGGGTGATGCGCAATGACAGCGCGCGCCCGTCATCGGCGTCGGCGGCGCGCTCGACGTAGCCCTTCCGAACGAGCGCGTCGATGACTCGGGTCGTTGTGCTTTTGTCGAGCAGCATGATCTCGGCCAGCGCCTGGCTGCGCATGGCCCCCCGGTCCACCAGCGCTTCGAGGGCGTAGCACTGCGTGACCGAGATGTCGTAGCAGCAAATCTTGTCGCGGTCCCGGAACTGGTAGACACGCAGCAGCTCCGACAGCGCGTTGTGCAACGCTTCGGCGTCGGCCATGAGGTTCTTTGCCTGGGTGCGTGAACCTGATTTTGGTTTCAAGGCGATTAGTTGCATGTAGCAACTATATTTGGCGGCGGTGTGGCAGTCAAGTCCGGCGGCATCTAGATAAGCAACAAGCGATTGGTCGTTCCGTACAGCTCAACGCCATAGGTGAATGGGCGTAAGCAACAAACCGGCCGCTTCAATTTCGGGGTGCCCGATGCGTATAGACGTATCACCGGCTACAACTGTTTCTGTGGACACACTTTGTAAGTTAACCCATTTTTTTGCGTTATGGACGTCCATTTGGTGTGTCCATAGATGTGTCCATGAGCCAAACTAGCTCCATTAGTATTCCGTAAGTCGTTATATATCATAGCTTTCTAAAAACACACGCGGATACTGGCGCATGAGCGGTGTGTGCTCTTGCGATTTGGCCTGATTCGCAGGCGTTGGAATGTTCAATCGGGTCTGTCCAGAATGAGCTTGTCGTGCGACCGCACGCGAAATACGCTGACGATCCAAAGGTGCGAAGTTTATTCGATCGAGCCGCGTGCGGCCAAAGAGAGACGTTGCCTCGCCAGCGTGGCGATGTTGCATTGCCAGATGACTTCGGGTGCTATGCACATGCCTACTTCTCCGATGCGTCGGCGCGCCGCGCGGGGCACCATTGAAATTCCATCGATCCGAATCATTGCCTGCAAGGAAGGCAATACGCCCCGCCATGACCGAAACCTTGACCCGGAACTTGCTGCTGCTGACACCTGTCGCGGATGTGGACAGGGCGCGCCGTTTCGAACGCTTTCTTGCCGAGCAGCGCGAGGCGCTGATCGGATTCCTGCGCCATCGCACCGCGAACGAAACCGATGCGCAGGACGCGGCACAGGAAAGCATGGTGCGCCTGATGCGCTATCGCGAGCGGCAGCCGGCCGAGGCGTGGAAACCGTTGCTGTACCGCATCGCGATCAACGTCGCCCATGACCAGGCGCGGCGTCAGCACGGCCGGCGCGAAGAGGCGCATCATTCGATCGGCGAGGCCGAGCAGGAACTTCCGTCCGACCAGCCGCTGCACGAGCAGCGCGTCGCCGACCAGCAGGAGCTGCAGGCGATACGCGAGCTGATCCTGCGCCTGCCGGCGCGCTGCCGCGAGGTATACCTGATGAACCGGATCGAGGGCATGAGCTACAGCGAAATTGCCCGGCACTGCGGCATTTCGGACAAGGCGGTGGAGAAGCACATCGCGAAAGCCCTGGCCGCGCTGCGCCGTGGGTTGGGTGAACGCGGCCTGCGTGCGTTCAAGGAAACATGAAGATGGCGGCAATCACGGAGCAAGAGGCCGACGGCGCCGAGACATGGGTCGCGCGCCTGCATGCGGCCGATTGTACGGCCGCCGAGCGCGAGGCGTTCGAACGCTGGCGCGCAGCCGATCCGGCGCATGCGCTCGCCTATGCGCAGGCCGAACGCATTCATCGGCGCAGCGCGGAACTCGCGCATGACCCGCTGCTGGCGGCGGCCGCAGGCGCCGCGCGCCGCAAAAACGCGCGGGGCGGAAGCCGCCATCGCACGCGCTGGGCTCAGGCGCTGCTCGCTACGGCTGCCGTGCTGCTGGTCGCGGTCGTCGTGTGGCGCGGCATCGGCGGACGCGAGCCGCTGCAGCAGTACGCGACCGTGATCGGCGAGCAGCGCACGCTGCAGCTCAGCGACGGCACGACCGTGGTGCTCGATACCGATTCGGCGATTTCGGTGCGCTATGGCAGCGGCGGCCGCGAAGTCACGCTCGACCGCGGCCGCGCCCAGTTCGACGTTGCGCATGAGGCGCAGCGGCCGTTCCTCGTGCGCGCCGGCGCCGGCTTCATTCACGATATCGGCACGCGATTCCAGGTACGCGAGCAAACCGGCGACGTCACTGTGACCCTGATCGACGGCATCGTCGCGGTCAGCGTGCCGGCGACCGATGCGCAGAGCACGCTCGCGCCGGGCCAGCAGGTCAGCTTCGACCGCGGCGGCCGGCTCGGCACGGCGAGCGCGGCGGACTTGGCCGTCGCGCAAGGCTGGACGCGCGGCGACCTCGTGTTCAAGAACCGCAGCCTCGCCGATCTGGTCGCTGAAATGAATCGTTATTCGGATACCAAGCTGCAGCTCGGCGACGAATCGCTGCGCAAGCTGACGATCAGCGGCGTGTTCCACGCGGGCGACCAGGCGTCGCTCGTGCAGGCGCTGCGCAGCGGATGGTCGCTGCAGGCCAAGCAGACGTCTCCGCGCGAGATCGTGCTGCAGACGGCGCCGCGCTGAGGCGATCGGCTCGCGCAATCATCGCGCGCAAACGACGGGTAGGGAGATCGCCACCGCATCGCGTTACAGGTCGCAACGGCGGGCCGAGGGCCGCCGTGACACTAC
Organism: Rudaea sp. 3F27F6; assembly: GCF_005503555.1. GTDB lineage: Bacteria > Pseudomonadota > Gammaproteobacteria > Xanthomonadales > Rhodanobacteraceae > Rudaea. The sequence continues at coordinate 787,301 of NZ_SCNG01000002.1, read as the reverse complement.
ACGGCCTGGGGAGCGAAGCACGTGGTCAAAAGAAAACTGGCGTTGATGTTCAGCGCGGCGTTGTTGTTCGGGGTGGACGTCGCGGTATTCGGAAACTTGCATGCCGCAGCGGAAGCCGAGCAGGGCTACCGCATTCCCGCGGGTGATCTCGACAGCGCGCTGAATGCGCTGGCTACGCAAAGTCATTTGCAGATCGTCTATGCGCCCGAACTCGTCGCCGGCAAGAAAAGCGCGGGGTTGTCCGGCAGCTACGCGCCGGCACGCGCGTTGAGCCGCCTGCTCGAGGGCAGCGGCTTGAACGCCGAGGCGATCAATGCCGGCACCTACGTGATCAAATCCGCCGCCAAGACTGCGGAGCCGAAACCGGTTGCGGCGCCGCCGGCACCGGCCGCGGAACCGGCGGCCGAGAAACCGGCTGATCTCTCCGCGGTCGTCGTCACCGGCTCGCTGATTCCGCGTGCGCAGATCGAAACCGCGTCGCCGACGATTCGCATCACCGCCGACGAAATGAAGCGGCAAGGTTTCAACACAGTCTATGACGCGTTGAAGGCATTGCCGATTTCCACCGGCGCGGTGCAGGGGCCGCAGGGTGCCTCGACTTACACGACTGCGGCGCAGGCGCTGAGCCTGTACGGCCTCGATCCCGGCTTCACGCTGGTGATGATCGACGGCCATCCATTGCCCGACTATCCGCTGCTTTACGACGGCGCGAGTAACTTCTCCGATCTGTCGGGCATTCCGGTCGCGATGGTCGATCGCATCGACATCGTGCCCGGCAATCAGTCGGCGGTGTACGGATCGAGCGCGATTGCGGGTGTGGTCAACATCATCCTGAAGAAGCGCGTCGAAGGCGTGCATCTGACTTTGCGCGGCGGCACGTATTCGCAGGGCGGCGGCAACAGTCAGCGCATCGAACTGGTCGGCGGCTACGGCGGTTTCGAAGATCGTCTGCATTTGATTTACGGGTTTCAGTATTCGAACCAGCAGCCGATCTGGGCCTACGACCGCGCGCTCACGCGCAGTACGGCATCGAACCCGACTACGCCGACGCCGGTCGCGATCCAGACTTTCATGCACGGCGAGACCGACGCGAACGGCGCGACCCAATACGTCGCCCCGCCCGCCGGTGCCTGCGACAAACTCGGCGGCTTGTTCAACGGCAGCACTTATCTCGCGCATGCGCGCGCGGGCGACTACTGCGGCTCGAACGCGGCCGGCTATCGCACGATGATGAATCAGCAGCGTCAATACGTCGGCTATCTGTCCGGCACGTTCAAGATCAACGACGGCGCCGAGCTGTACGGCACGGCGCTCTACAGCCTCGGGCAATACGAGTTCGCACCGCTCGGCGGATTCATCTGGCTGCCCAATATCGCCGGCTACGGCCAGTTCCACGATGCGGGCACAGGCAAGAACGCCACCGCGTGGCGGCAGTTTTCGCCGGAGGAACAGAACTACAGCCAGTCCGTCGATCGCCAGGTGCTGCATTCGTACCAGACCGTGCTCGGCATGCGCGGCAATATCGCGGGCAGCGACTGGACCTACGACGCCTATCTCGATCGCGCCGAACAGACCATCAAGGATCGCCAGCTCTATCCGCTCAAGGCGAAGATCGACGCATTTTTCGAGAAGCAGTTTCTCGGCCCGCAGCAAGGCATCGATCCGAACAGCGGCTATCCGATCTACACACCCGACTGGGCGAAGTTCTACCAGCCGATCACGCCGGCCGACTATCGCAGCTTCAGCGACTACAAGCAGACGAATTCGTCGAGTTTGATCGAGCACGGGACCTTGCAGATCGGCAACACGAATCTGTTCGCGCTGCCGGCGGGCAATGTCAGCCTCGCCGCGCAATTGCAGGGCGGGCATCAGACCTGGAGCAATCCGACCGATCCGCGCATCGTTGCGGGGGATTTCTGGGGCCTTGCCGGCACGGTCGGTGCCGGTACGCGCAGCAACTATGCCGGCGCGCTCGAGATCAACATGCCGATCACGAGCATGCTGACCGCCGACGCCGCGGTGCGCTACGACGAATATCGCTATGCCGGGCGCAGCGACGGCAAGGTCACATGGCGCGCGAGCCTGGAATTCCGTCCGTTCGAAGGCCTCTTGTTGCGCGGCAACTACGGCACCGCGTTCCGTGCGCCGGACATGGGGCGCACCTTCCTGGGTTCCAGCGGCACCTTCCTCGCGGTCACCGACTATTACCTCTGCGACAAGCGCGAGCCCGGCGTGCCGCTGGCTGACTGCACGTATAACAATGTGAACCTCGCCGGCGTGCACGCGGGCAATCGCGACCTGAAGGACATCACGGCGAAGTCGCGCGGCATCGGTGCGGTCTGGTCGCCGACGTCCAACTTCAATCTGCACGCTGACTATCTGCACATCGCCATCGCCAACGAGATCACCGATCTCAACGTCGACCAGTTGATGCGCGACGAAGCGCAGTGCCAGAAAGGTGCGCTCGACAAGAACTCGCCTACCTGCCGCGACGTCGCCGCGCGCGTCGAGCGCGATGGCCTCGGCAATCTGCAATTGATCACGTTCGGCCCGATCAACGTGTCGACGGAAAAATTGAGCACGCTCAGCCTCGGCGGCAGCTATCGCATCGAAACCGAGCGCCTGGGCAATTTCACCCTCGGCCTCGAGTACAACAATGTGCTCAACCACACGCGCGTGCAGTACGTCGGAGATCCGCAGTTGGACCTGCTGCACGATCCGACCCAGTCGCGCGAATTCAAGACGATTCTCAACGGCAACATCAACTGGACGATCGGCGACTGGAGCGCAACCGCGTACGCCATCCGCTACGGCAAGACGCCGAACTACACGGCCACGCGCTTCGGCTACTCGGCGCCGGGCGCGGGTACGCTCGCGCCGTGGACGCTCTACAACCTCAGCGTCGGCTATCGCCTGCTGTCGAATGCGCGCCTGACTTTCGTCGCGAACAATGTCTTCGACAAGGCGCCGCCGTTCGATCGCACCTATTCGCGTTGGCCGTATTACAGCGGCAACAGCTACAACATTTATGGCCGCGCCTACTTCCTCGAACTGAACTGGGACTTCGGCGTCGACACACGCTGACATCCCGCGGTGCAGCGGTCTCCGCGCGCCGATCATCCGATTGCCGGAGAAAAACATGCACCTGATACGCGCAACGCTTCCGTTGCTGATTGCGCCGCTGCTGATGGCGGCCACGAATTCTCCTGCGGAACGCCGGGCGACGCCGCCGGCTTCGATCGAGTCGGCGGCGAATCCCGATGCCGCGCCGATTCCGGTCGATGCGCTGTATACCTCGCGCCGCGTTTCCGGCCCGGCCTGGTCGCCGGACGGGCGCGAGATCGTGTTCACGACCGACATCACCGGACGGCCGAACCTGTGGAAGGTGCCGGCCGGCGGCGGTTGGCCGATTCAGCTTTCGGTATCGAACGAGCGCGAGGAAGGCGCGGCGTGGTCGCCCGACGGCAAGTGGATCGTGTACGAGTCCGACCGCGGTGGCAACGAGATGGGGGACCTGTTCGCGCTGCCTGCCGACGGCGGCGCCGCGGTGCAATTGACCAAGACGCCAGACATCGCCGAATCGGGTCCGCGCTGGTCGCCCGACGGCACGCAGTTGCTGATCGGCTACAAAGAGAAGGCTGCGTCGGTCGCCGACGTCGCCGTGTTCCACTGGGCGACGCGCAAGACGCGCGTGATCGCGCACGAGGAGACGAAGAATCACCGCTGGGTGCCGGTTGCATGGGCGCCGGACGGCAAATCGGTGTACGCGAACCGCATCAACGCGGGATTCACCGAGTCCGAGATCTATCGCATCGACGTGGCCGGCGGCAAGTCCGAGAAGCTCTCGCCGTCGAAGGGCGCATCGCTGGACCTGGCCAGCGACGTCTCGCCCGACGGAAACACCTTGCTGCTCACGTCGAGCGCGCGCAAAGGCATCAACAACGTCGCGCTGCTCGATGTCGCGAGCAGGAAAATCACATGGGTCACCGACACGGGCTGGGAAGCCACGGCAGGCGGCTTTTCGCGCGACGGAAAATCGTTCACCTATGTGGTCAACACCGACGGCCGCAGCGAAGCCTATGTTGCCGACAGCGGGACGCTGCAGGCGCGCAGGCTCGCGTTCTCTTCGGGCATGGTCGTGCCGGGCGGTTCGCCGAGTCCGTTCTCGCCGGATGGCAAGCATCTGCTCGTCGATTTCCAGAACGCGCAGCACCCGGATGATTTGTGGGTCTATGACCTCGCCGACGACAAGGCGCGGCAGCTCACGTATTCGGCCGTCGCCGCGCTCAAGCCCGAGCGCATTCCCGAAGCGCAGCTCGTGCACTACAAAAGTTTCGACGGGCAGATGATCAGTGCGTATTTGTGGATGCCTTACAACCTGAAGCGCGACGGCAGCAATCCGGCGATCGTATTGCCGCACGGCGGCCCGACCGGACAGACCAAGGATTACTTCAACGGTCTGGCCGCGGCGCTCGCCTCGCGCGGCTACATCTGCATTGCGCCGAACGTGCGCGGTTCGACCGGCTACGGCATGGCGTTTGAAAAGGCGAACTATAAGGATTTCGGCGGCGGCGATCTCAAGGATGCCGTGTACGCCGCGCGCTTCATGGTCGATACGGGCTATGCCGACGCGAAAAAAATCGGCATCACCGGCGGCTCCTACGGCGGCTACATGACCTTGATGGCGATAGGACGGACGCCGGACGTGTGGGCCGCGGGCGTGGCGCAATACGGCATCATCGACTGGCTGGCGATGCTCGAGCATTCCGATCCGCTGCTGCGCGAATATGAAATTTCCAAGCTCGGCGATCCGGTGAAAGACAGAAAGGTCTACATCGACGCCTCGCCGATCACCTACATCAAGCAGGCAAGGGCGCCGCTGCTCGTCTTGCAGGGCGACAACGACATCCGCGTGCCGAAGTCGGAAACCGAGCAGGTCGTGCGCAGCATGAACGGGCCGGGGCAGGTCGTCGCAGCGCATTATTATCCCGACGAAGGCCACGGCTTCCTCAAGCGCGAAAACCGCGTCGATGCGCTCGAACGCACGCTGGCCTGGTTCGATCGGTATCTCAAACTCCGCGTGGCCGATCTTTCCCAAGGCAGCGGCGCGGAGGCCAAGCCTGGCATGAAACTGTCCGCGCACTACACCGGCTGGCTCTACGATCCCGCGGCGAAAGACAAGCACGGCAAGCAGTTCGACAGTTCGCGCGAGCGCAAACCGCTCGATTTCACCTTGGGCGATCCGCGCATGATCCGCGGCTGGACCCTCGGCGTCGCCGGCATGCGCGTCGGCGGTCGCCGCGAAATCGTGATCCCGGCGGAACTGGGTTACGGTGCGCGCGGTGCCGGCGGCGGCGAGATTCCGCCGAACACGGCGCTGGTGTTCGACATCGAACTGTTGAGCGTCAATCCACCCGATTCGCCCGCTGCGCCGGCGCAATAGCGATCGAGCTTCGCAGCGTCCCGGTTTGAAAATTTCTTTACCCGTCCGCGCTGAGTGCAGCTTAGGCAGTGAGCGGAGTCGAAGCGGCGCTTCGACTTCGGCGCTGCGGGCGGTAGTCTGTCCCGAGCTTGCTGAAGGGCCCAGTGCGAACGGAAATTCAAACAAAGACAGTATCGGACTTCACGCGCTTTGCGTGCGCGCGGAATCGGTGATGAAATAGGGGCGCGAACACGCCCGAATTTCCACCGATCATGTCTTCATCATCCACTGCGGGCGACCGCGAACTCAACGAACTTGCGCAGACGATCGCGTCGATCTTCGTCCAGCGCGGCGCGACACTGGCCACGGCTGAGTCGTGCACCGGCGGCTGGATCGCGAAGACGCTGACCGACATCGCGGGTTCGTCCGCCTGGTTCGAGTGCGGCGTCGTCACCTACAGCTACGAGGCGAAGGAGTCGCTGCTCGGCGTGCGCCCGGAGACGCTCGCCCAGCACGGCGCGGTTAGCCGCGAAACCGTGGTCGAAATGGTCGCCGGCGCGCTCGCACGCTTCGGCGCGACCGTGGCGGTCGCGGTCACCGGCATCGCCGGGCCGTCCGGCGGCACCGCGGACAAGCCGGTCGGCACCGTTTGGATCGGCTGGAAGCGCCGCGGCGGCTACGCCCAGGCGGAGCTGTTCCATTTCGACGGCGACCGCGAGGCGGTGCGCCGCCAGACGGTCGCTGCGGCGCTGCGCGGCGTGCAGAAAATTCTTACGAGCTGACGCGTCGATTCGCGCATGCCTCGGCGCGGGCGGGTGTGGGATAATTCACACTGTCGCAATCGGTGAGATCGTCGCACAGCACGATCCCGTTCAATCTCTTTCAAGGAACCTGCAATGGACGACAACAAGCGCAAGGCGCTCTCCGCCGCACTCGGCCAGATCGAAAAACAGTTCGGCAAGGGCGCCGTAATGCGCATGGGCGATCGCACCGTCGATGCGGTCGAAGCGATCCCGACCGGCTCGCTGATGCTCGATCTCGCCCTCGGCATCGGCGGTCTGCCGCGCGGCCGCGTGGTCGAGATCTACGGACCCGAGTCCTCGGGCAAGACCACGCTGACTCTGCAAGTCATCGCCCAGGCGCAGAAGCTCGGCGGCACCTGCGCGTTCATCGACGCGGAACACGCGCTCGATCCGATCTACGCGGACAAGCTCGGCGTCAAGGTCGAAGATCTTCTGCTGTCGCAGCCCGACACGGGCGAGCAGGCGCTCGAAATCGCCGACATGCTCGTGCGTTCGAGCGCGGTCGACGTGATTGTCGTCGACTCGGTCGCCGCGCTGACGCCGCGTGCGGAAATCGAAGGCGAAATGGGCGATCAACTGCCCGGCCTGCAGGCCCGCCTGATGTCGCAGGCGCTGCGCAAGCTGACCGCGAACATCAAGCGCTCGAACACCCTGGTCATCTTCATCAACCAACTGCGCATGAAGATCGGCGTGATGATGCCGGGCCAGAGCCCGGAAACCACGACCGGCGGCAACGCGCTCAAGTTCTATGCTTCGGTGCGCCTCGACATCCGCCGTATCGGCGCGGTGAAGAAGGGCGACGAGATCGTCGGCAACCAGACCAAGATCAAGGTGGTCAAGAACAAGCTCGCGCCGCCGTTCAAGCAGATCGTCACCGAGATCCTCTACGGCGAAGGCATCAGCCGCGAAGGCGAGCTGATCGACATGGGTTCCGAGAACAAGATCGTCGAGAAGTCCGGCGCGTGGTACAGCTACGGCGGCGAGCGCATCGGCCAAGGCAAGGACAACGCGCGCCAGTATCTCAAGGAGAATCCGAGCGCGGCCAAGGAAATCGAAGACAAGCTGCGCGCGGCGCTCGCGCCGAAGGCCAACGCGGCCGCGGCGCAGACCGAAGAGTTGGAAGAAGCCTGAGTCGAACTCTCCGCGGGCGCGGCGCGATTCCGATCTCCGCCGATCGCGAGTATCTCCCTCTGATCCAAGCCGGCCAAATTCATGGCCGGCTTTTTTTGCGCCCAAGTTCGCGGTCAGTGCGGATTGCCTGAGGCGACCGTTTCGGTGCGATTCCACCAGCCGCCGCCGAGCGCCTGGAACAAGGCGACGCTGTCGGACAGCCGCGCCGCCTGGGCCTGGACGAGCGCCATCCGCGCCTGCTGCTGTGCCTGCTCGGCGCTGAGCAGGGCGAGGTAGCTGACGTTGCCGAGAGTTTGCAGCTTCTGCGTGATCGCCAGTGTGCGCGCAGTGGCCTGATCCGCTTTTATCGCTGCGTTTTCGGCGTCCGCATCGGTGCGGATCGCATGCAGCGTGTCGGCCACGTTCTGAAACGCCGAGATCACCGTGCTGCGGTATTGCGCGGCGGCCTGGTCATAGGCGGCTTCGGCTGCGCGCTGGTTGTGCAGCAGGGTGCCGCCCTGGAAGATCGGCTGAGTGATGTTCGAGGCCAGGTTCCAGAAGATCGTGCCGTGCTTGAACAAATTGCTGAAATCCGTCGCGGCGCTGCCACCGCTGGCGGTCAACGTGATGCTCGGCAGACGCGCGGCGATGGTGACGCCGACCGCTGCGCTGGCCGAATGCAATTGCGTTTCGGCTTCGCGCACATCGGGCCGCTGTTCGACGAGCTTCGACGGCAGGCTGATCGGCAGCTCGTGCGGCAACTGGATTGTGGACAGCTCGAACTGCGCGGCGATCGTCTCGTCGGGATACTTGCCGACCAGCGCTGCGATCAAATCGCGCTGTTGCGACAACTGGGCGTCCAGCGGCGGCAAGGTCGCTTCGGCCTGGGCGAGCGCCGCTTCCTGCGCGGCCACGTCGAGCCGGGCGACCTGACCAAGTTCGAGCTGGCGATGATACGAAGCCAAGGTCTTGACCTGAGTGTCGATGATGTCGCGGGTCGCCGCGATCTGCGCACGCAGGCTCGCTTCGCCGATCGCGGCGAGCACGACGTTCGATGCGAGGCTGATGTAGGCGGCTTCGAGTTCCCATTTCTGCCCTTCGGCCTGGGCTTCGAGCGATTCGACCTGGCGCCGGTTGTTGCCGAAGATGTCCGGTGTGTACGAGATGTTCACCTGCGCCGTGTGCAGGTTGTAGTACATGCGCCCCGATGCGGCCGGGCTCGCCAATGTGCCGGCGATGCGTTGCCGCGTCGGATTGAAACCGACGCCGACCGTCGGGAAGAAGGCGCCTTTCTGCGCGAGCACGGTTTCCTGTGCCACGCGCAGGGCGGCCTTGGCCGCCTCGAGGTCGGGATTGTGCTTGAATGCTTCGTCGACCAGATCGTCGATCGCTTTCGAGCCGAACTGGGTCCACCAGCGCGCTTCGATGTCCTTGCCGAGCAGAAAGCGCTGGCTGCCGCTCAGCTCGGGCTGCGGTCCGGGCTGATACGCCTTCACCTCGGGCGGCTTGGGTCGCTTGAAATCCGGGCCGACCGCGCAGCCGGCGAGCAGGGTCGGCAGCGCGATCGCGACGGCGACGCGCAGATTGAGCCGGGAAATCCTCATGGCGTTTCTCCAGTAGCGAGACCTTCGTGGCCGCGGCGCGCGTACCAGCGCGCGAAGAACCGCTCGAAGGTCAGATAGACGGGTGGAATGATGAACAGGGTCAGCAGGGTCGCGACCGGCAGGCCGCCGGTGACCACGCTGGCGAGGCCGCGCTGCACGTCGGTGCCGACGCCGGTGGCGAGCGCGGCGGGCAGCATGCCGACCGTCGCCACGGTCGCGGTCATCAGCACCGGACGGAAACGCTCGATCGCGCCGTGGATCACCGCCTCTTCGAGCGGCACGCCCTGTTCGCGCAGGCGGTTGAAGTTGGCGACCATGATGATGCCGTTCTGCACGGCGACGCCGAACAACGCGATGAAGCCGACCGCGGTCGCGATGTTCAGCGTTTCGCCGCGCAGATGCAGCGAGACGAGGCCGCCCAGGGTCGCCGCCGGCACCACGCCGAGCAGGAGCACGGCCTGGTGCAGCTTGCCGAACATGGCGAACAGCAGGATCGCCATCAGTGCGACCACACCGCCCATGACGATGATCAGCCGCGCCTGCGCGCGCTGCTGATTCTCGAACGTGCCGGCCCATTCGAGGCGGTATTTCTTCGCGTCGAATTTCACTTTGTCGCCGATCTGCTTCGACGCGTCGGCCAGATAGTCGGACAGCGCGCGGTCGCGGTTGTCGATGCGCACCGTGACCTGGCGCTCGCTCATCTCGTGCGCGATCGTCGACTCGCCGTTCTGCAGGTGGATCTTCGCCAGCATCGACAGCGGCACGCGCGCACCGTCCGCCGAAGTCAGCGGCAGCTGGCCGATCACTTCGAGATTGTTGGCGACGCTCGGCGCGAGCCGCGCCGTGATGTTGTAGACGCGGTCCTCGACGTAGACCTGGCTGATCGGTGCGCCGCCGATCGCAGTCTGGATCAGTTGGGTGACGTCGGCGACGTTGATGCCGTAGCGCGCCGTGGCGTCGCGGTCGATGTCGACCGCAAGCTGCGGGATCGGCGGCTCCTGGAACACCGACGCGCTCGCCGTGCCGGGGATGCCCTGCAGTACGTCGACGATCTCGTTGCCGATGCGGCGCAGCTCGCGGAAGTCGCTGCCGTAGATGCGCAGGACCAGCGGCGAGTGCGCGCCGCCGATCATGTCGTTCTCGCCGTCGACGATCGGCTGGCTGATGCCGACGCTGACGCCGGGAATCTGCAGCATGCGCGCGTTGAACTTGCGCAGGAATTCGGCCTTGGTCTCGCCCCCGGGCCAGTCGTGGTACGGCTTCAGGCCGACACCCGATTCGACGTGCGACGGCGTCCACGGATCGGTGCCCGAGTCGTTGCGGCCGAGCTGGGTGACGATGTACGCGACCTCGGGGAACTCGCGCACGACGTCGCGGATTTCGCTCGTCATCTCGCTGGCCTTGTCGAGCGAGAGGCCGGAGGGCAATTGGATCTGCAGCCACAGCGTGCCTTCGTCGAGCTCGGGCAGGAACTCGCGTCCGAGGGTCAGGCCGAGCACGAGCACGCCGATCATCGCCAGGCCGCCGAGGCCGTAGGCGATCAGTGGCTGGTCGAGCAGGTGCTTGAGCGCGTCGCGATAGCGCTCCTGCAGCCAGATCAGCGGCTTGTTCTCGTAGTTGCGGTGCGGCTTGCGCAAGGCGAGGTAGGCGAGGCCGGGCACGAGCACGAGGGTGGCGAGCAGGGCGCCGAATAGCGCATAGCCGACGGTGAACGCCATCGGCCGGAACAGCCGTCCCTCGGCGTGCTCGAAACCGAACAGCGGCAGGTAGGCGGTGATGATGACCAGCGTGGCGAAGAAGATCGGGCGCATGACCTGGCGCGAGGCCGTGCTCACGTCCTCCGGCGTCAGTTCGATCTCGGGATGGGCCTCGCGCTTGCGCAGGATCGCTTCGGTGACGACGATCGCGCCGTCGACGATGACGCCGAAGTCGATCGCGCCGAGCGAGAACAGGTTCGCCGGCATGTCGGCCGCGCGCATCAGGATGAACACCGCGACGAGCGACAGCGGGATGGTCACCGCGACGACGATCGCCGCGCGCGGGCTGCCGAGGAACAGGATCAGCACGATCAACACCAGGCCGACGCCTTCCATGACAGTGTGGAAGACTTTTTCCACTGTCGCCTGGACGAGTTCGTCGCGGTCGATGTACGGCACGATCTTCACGTCGAGCGGTTCAAGGCGCTTGCGCAGTTCCTCGACCTTGCCGTGGATGCCTTCGAGCACGCGCGACGGATTCTCGTACTTGAGCAGGGTGACGATGCCCTCGACCATGTCGGGGTTGCTGTTCTTGCCGAGAATGCCTTCGCGCACCTGATGGCCGTACTTGAGCTGGCCGAGGTCGCGGATCAGCACGGGCACGCCGTTCTTCTCGGTGACGACGATCTTGGCCATGTCGTCGAGCGTGTGCACCATGCCGATGCCGCGCACGACATAGCTCTGGTCGCCGCGCGTGATGCGGCTGCCGCCCGCGTTCGCGCTGTTGCTCGACAGTGCGGTGACGACTTGGTTGACGCCGACGTTGTAGCGCATCAGGGCCTGCGGATCGAGTTCGAGCTGGAACTCCTTGGTGAAGCCGCCGAAGTTATTTACGTCGGCGACACCGGGCACCTGTTTGATCGCCGGAATCACGATCCAGCGCTGGATCTCCGACAGTTCCATCAGGTTCTTGCTCGGCGACTCCAGCGTATAGCGGTAGATCTCGCCGGCCGGGCCGGTCAGCGGATTGAGGCCCGGCGTGATGCCGGTCGGCAGGGTGATGTTGCCGAGCGCTTCGGTCACGCGCTGGCGTGAGAAGTAATCGTCGGCGCCTTCGCGGAACTGCAGCACGATCAGCGACAGGCCGAAGGTGCTGCTCGAGCGCATATGCGCCAGACCGGGCACGTTGGCGAGGCCGCGTTCGAGTGGCGTGGTGATCTGCTGCTCGATCTCCTCGGCGGCGAGGCCGGGCACCTGGGTGGTGACCTGCACGATCACGTCGGCGAGTTCGGGATACGCCTCCACGCTCATCCGCGTCCACGAGTACCAGCCGTAGATTGCGATGAGGATCGTCACGCAGATCAGCAGCGCGCGCCGGTGCAGGCAAAACTCAATGAGACGGTCAATCATTGATCAGCACTCCGCCCTGGGTGACGACGCGGTCGCCGGCGTTGAGGCCGGAGAGCACGCGCGAGGAATCGCCTTCGTCGGCGCCGAGTTCGACCTTGCGCCGCTCGAACGTCCACGGCGCGGTCTCGACGAACACCGAGGTCGAATCGTTGTTCATCAACACGGCCGACTGCGGCACGAATACCTGCGCCGCCTGCGGCAGCAGGAAGGTCGCCGTCGCGTACATGTTCGGCTTGAGCTTGCCGTCGGCATTGGCGAAGACGATGCGCGCCTTCTGCCGGCGCGTGTCCGCGCTGAGCACGTTGTCGACCGACTGCACGGTGCCGTGCAGGACGTCGTTCGGCAGCGCGGGCAGGGCGATGTCGACGCTCTGGCCCGGCTGGACCTGGCCGACCTGGTTCTCGGGCACGTTGGCGGTGACGAGCACGCTGTCGACGTTCGACAGGCTCATCATCGCGGCGTTGGGGTCGTTGACGAACTGGCCCGGCGCGACCGTGAGCATGACGACGCTCGCCGCGATCGGCGCACTGACCGTGACCGTGCGCGCGCCGCCCTTGCCGGAGGCGCCGCCGATCGCGGTCAGGCGCGAGCTGGCGCGGTCGAATTCGGCCTGGGCCTGGGTCAGCAGGCTCTGCGCGGTTTCGACGTCCTTGGTCGCCTGGCCGCCGGCCTCCTTCACCGCGCGCGCGCGTTCGTATTGTTTCTTGGCGAGGTCGATCGCGTCGCGCGCCTTGGCCACGTCGGCGTAGGCCTGGGCGGAATCGGCCGAGGCGATCGTCAGCAGGGGCTGGCCTTTGGCGACGCGGTCGCCGAGAGCGACCTTCACGTCGACGACGCGGCCGGTGGCCGGCGGCAGCACCGAGATCGTGCGCGCCGGATCGGCTTCGACCGCGGCCGGCACGCTGAGCGGATGCGGCGTGGTCTTGCTTTCGGCGCTCTTGACGATGAGCTTTTTGCGCAGCGGCGAGGCGTCGGGCACGTGCAGCTTGCCGTCCTTGTCGACGACGGCGGCCGGCGCGTCGGGCGGCGCGGATTTCTTCGAGCAGGAGACCGCGGTCACGGCGAACGCGGCGACGAGAACGGCGGGCAGGCAGAACGATTGGGCAGTTTGAATTTTCATGATTGATGATCCGAACGAACGGCATGAGAGATCGGCGCGACATCTGCTACCCCAGCAGTTGTGCACACAATGGCAAGACGGAATGTCAAAAACGGATTCGCCGACGGCCTGCGCAGCGCGCACGTGCTCCTGTCTGCCTACCTCCGCGAACGGAAGCAGGGGACATCCCCGGAAAACGCCACGTCACAAGCCCCAGAGCCTGAACTGCCCTAGTCAATCTGCGAATGTTTACCGCTGCATTACCACGGAGGCTCGCTGGGCTCGCCGCGCTCGACGGCGGCGGCCTGTTCGGTCCCGTGGACTTCATGAGTCGGGTGGTGGCGGCCGTTGCCGCCGTTTTCGGCCGGCCGGCCGATCGCATCGGTCACGAGCCGGTTCTGCAGCAGGCCCGCATGCTCGAGAATCGGGTAGGCAAGCGCGGTCAGATGCGAATGCACGCGCTTCAGATCGCGCAGGATGCGCAGGTAGACGTCGCCGCCCTCGAACCCGGGACCGCGCCGCTCGCGCGCACTGCGCACGTAGCGGTCGGCCGCGGCGGTTTCGAGATGCAGCAGCTTGTCCTTGCTCGCGACGAGCTCCTGCGCCGCGCGCACGTCGCCGTTGAGGAACACGGCAACGCCGAGGCGCAGGCTCTCGAGCACTTGGCCGTGCATCATGCGGATGTCGCGCATCTCCTCGTCGGTGAACGCGCGGCCGCGCTGGCGCTGCTTCGCCGCGAATTCGATCAAATTGTTCGCGGTGATGTCGCCGATATGCTCGATATTGAGCACGAAGGCGAGGATTTCCTGGCTGCGCGCGCCGTCGTCCTCGTTCATCGCTTCGCCGCCGAGATCGGCGAGGTACTCGCGGATCGCCGAACCGAGCCGGTCGATTGCCGAGTCCATGCGCCCGATCTGCGCGGCGCGCACCGGATCGTCCTTCTGGAAGGCGTCGATCAGGCCGCGCAGCATGTCTTCGGCGAGGTCGACCATGCGCATGGTCTCGCGCGTCGCGTTGGCGAGCGCAACGTTGGCCGAACCGAGCGCCGCCTCATCGAGATAAAGCGGCACGCCGAGATCGGTCGGGCGCGGCGGCTCGGGCAGCAGGCGCACGACGAGCTTCGACAGCGCCTCGACCGGCACGATGAAAAGCAGCGCCAGCCCAAGGTTGAACGCAGTGTGGAAGTTCACCGCCACGCGTGCGGGATCGGCCGACAGCGCGGTGAGTGCGTCGGCGATCGGGTGCAGCAGCGGCAGACAGACCAGGCAGCCGAATACGCGCACGAGCAGGTTGCCGAGCGGCAGGCGCTTGGCCACCGGCGAGCCGGCCTCGACCAGCGGCGGGATGGTGCCGCCGAGATTGGCGCCGAGCACGAGCGCGAGCGCGCCCTGAGCGTCGACTACGCCGCCGGTCGCGAGCGCGGCGATCAACAGCACGATCGCCACGCTCGAATGGCAGGCCCAGGTCAGCAGCGCGGCGATCGCGACGGCGAGAATCGGTTCGCCGGTCAGACTGTGCAGCACGGCGCGCAGGCTCGCGGCGTTCTCGACCGGCGCCATCGCGTGCACGAGCAGGGACAGGGCGAGCAGCATCAGACCGAGGCCGATGCCGACGCGGCCGACGTTCTTCCAGCGCACGTCGTCGCTGCGCCGATGGATGGCGAAGCCGATCAGGATCAGGATCGGCGCGAACGCGGCGACGTCGAACGACAACGCCTGCGCGACCAGGGTCGTGCCGACGTTGGCGCCGAGCATGACGACGAGGCCCGGAGTCAGGCCGAGAAAGCCGCTCGCCGCGAACGAGGTCGCCATCAGGCTCGTCGCCGTGCTGCTCTGGAGCAGGGCGGTGACGATGAGCCCGAACGTGAACGCGCTGAGGCGATGATTCAGATGCTTGCCGAGCCAGCGCCGCAGATCGGTGCCGTAGCCGCGCAGGACGCCCGTCGTGACCATGTGCGTGCCCCAGAGCAGCAGGGCGACGTCACCGGCGATTTCAAGCAGGACGAACGTGCCGGACATGATCGATTCCTTTCGGCTCGCGTGGGAGCTGGTCCGGCGCCGAGCGATCGTCGCTCGTGCCGACCGGCGCGGGCAGGTTGCCGCTGCGGCGGAAGTCGGTGACGCGCGTCGCCGTCGGCGTGCGCAGCGGCGGGTGGATCGGCGTCGGGCGCACCTCTTGTTTGGTGTTCGGTTGAGTGGTGTCGTGAAGTGAGCGTTCCTTCACCGCACCGTTGGCGCTGCCAACGGTCACTCCCTCTGCCGCCGTGCGGGAGAGGGGCGACGGCAGGCAGCCTTCGGTTGCCGGGATGCCAAAGGGAAAGCGGCGGATCGCTTCGGCCGGAATGGCGCTGTCGCTGGCCGGCACATCGTCGCGCAGCCAGCGGCAGGCGAGACGGCCGTCGGCACCGCGCGACCAGACGCAGCGCAGGCGCGCAGTGCGCTCGCTGCGCAGCGTGCGCGCGGCCGCTTGCGGCCGGTTCGCCGCGTCGAAACGAACGGATGGCGCGCTGATGAGCGCGCGGGTGAAGAGCAGGAGTTTCATGGCTCACCTCCAATCCCGGAACGGGGGAGGCGAGCGGAGGATCAGCTAATGGTACTTAGCGAAATCGAGCGCAAGCCCGCCGTGCGGGAGTCGTTGCAGATTTTTCCAAGGCAGCTCACAGCCGGGCGGCTAAGAACTGCGCTGGTACTCGGGTAGCTGTCCATTGATGTCCGTGGATAACTGAAAAGTGCTTCGGGCGGCCCGAAGCGGGGCGAACTGTAGGCGCCGTGCACAACGATGTCAACGAAAAATTTCTTTATATCGAAAGGCCCTTGCCGGGCCGTGCCGGAATTCAATTCGGCGTGTCGATATGCGCCGAAAATTGCGGTGGTTTGCGCGCATGTGTGGCCTGCTCGAACGCGTAGGCGTAGCCGATCAGTTGGGCTTCGCTCCATGCTCCGGCGAAGAAAGTCACGCCGACCGGCAGGCCGTGCACCGCACTCATCGGCACGGTTACTGCCGGATACCCGGCCACGGCCGCGGGCGTGGAACTGCCGCCGGTGTAGTGATCGCCGTTGACCAGATCGGTGACCCAGGCCGGGCCGCCGGTCGGTGCGATCAGCGCGTCGAGCTTGTCCTTCGCCAGCGCCGCGTCGATGCCTTCAGCACCGGCGAGGCGTTTCGATTTTGCCAATGCGTCTTTGTATACTTTTTCGTCGAGACCGCCGCGCGCCTGCGACTGCTCGAGCAACTCCTGGCCGAACCACGGCATTTCGCGGTCGGCATGGGCCTTGTTGAACTCGATCAGGTCGGCGAGGCTGCGCGTTTTCACGTTCGGCGCGAGCGCGGCGAGATAGGCGTCGAGATCGGCCTTGAATTCGTATTGCAGGACGACGGATTCGTCGTCGTCGTACTTGCCCTGGTTCGGCAGCTCGACCGGATCGACGATGACGGCGCCCGCGGCTTTGAGCGCCACAATGCTTGCATCGAACACGCGGTCGACCTCGGGGCCGACGCCGGCGAGCTTGCGCACGATGCCGATGCGCGCGCCTTTCAGGCTCTTCGCATCGAGCGCCTTGGTGTAGTCGCGGCGATGCTTGTCCGCGTCCTTTGTTGCGGCATCGCGCACATCGCTGCCGGCGAGCACGGTCAGCAGCGTGGCCGCGTCGGCGACCGTGCGCGCCATCGGGCCGGCCGTGTCCTGGCTGTGCGCGATCGGCACAATGCCCGCGCGGCTGACCAGTCCGAGCGTCGGCTTGATGCCGACCAGACCGTTCACCGACGACGGGCACACGATCGACCCGTCGGTTTCGGTGCCGACGCCGACCACGGCGAAATTCGCTGCGATCGCGGCGCCGGTGCCCGAGCTCGAACCGCAGGTGTTGCGATCGAGGGCGTAGGGATTCCTGGTCAGACCGCCGAGTCCGCTCAAGCCGCTGGTCGAATGCGTCGAACGAAAATTCGCCCATTCCGACAGATTGGTTTTGCCGAGGATCACCGCGCCGGCTGCGCGCAGCCGGGCGACGACGGTCGCGTCCTTCGCTGCAATCGAGTCAGCCAGCGCAAGCGAACCGGCGCTCGTGCTCATTTTGCCGGCGGTATCGATATTGTCCTTGATCAGCACCGGGATGCCGTGCAGCGGCCCGTACACTTTTCCACTTTTTCGCGCCGCGTCGACCTTGTCCGCGATCGCGAGCGCATCAGGATTGAGTTCGATCACCGCGTTGATCGCCGGGCCGGCTTTGTCGAGCGCGGCGATGCGATCGAGGTATTGCTGCACCAGCGTGTGCGACGTCAGTTCGCCGCGCCGCAGTTGCTGGGTCAACTGAGCTATCGAGGCTTCTTCGAGCTGAACGTGTGGAGTGCCGTTGGTTTGCCCAAAGGCTGCTGCGGCGAAAAAGCAGGATACAAGCGCACATCCGTAACGCGAACGCAGCACGTGCATGGCGACCCCCGAATTTGGACGGTGCCGCGACCGTTGCGGCCGGGCCGGACTATGTTCGCCGGGGTGCGGCGCGAATGCCAGTATCCGGCATCGGGTCGGCCAGCGCGGTTTCGCGAACGATGCGGAACCCGCGCGCGAGGTAGTTCGGCAGCGCATGCGGGTGATCGTCCGTCGCGGTGCCGAGGCGCAGTTCGCGCGCACCCGCGGCGAAGGCCGCATGCATGGCGGTCGTCAGCCAGGCGCTGCCGAGGCCAGAGCCGCGCGCGGCAGGCAGTAGGCCGAAGCCTTCGAGGCGTGCGCCGCGTTTGCCGAAAACCAGTTCGAAACAGCCGATGTCGCGGCGATCGCGGCGGCCGATGCGGAAATCGATCTCGGGGCGCGCGAGGTGCCGACGCCAGCGCGCTTCGTTCCAGCGGCTGCGTTCGGTCCAAAATCCGCGCCCGACTTCATTCCATAGCCGCGCGCAGAGCGCGGCGTCTTCTAGGCCGGCCTTGCGCTCGCGCACGAGGTCGCCGTCGTGGTCGCGCGGACGAAAATCCTGCGCCGCGCAGACCAGGAGAAACCGGCGGTGCTGCACCCGCGCACCCGCCGTGTTCACGCCGCCTGGCGCGACGCCCGCTTGCGGTCGTTCTCGGTCAGGTGCTTCTTGCGCAGGCGGATTTCCTTCGGTGTGACTTCGACCAGTTCGTCGTCCTCGATGAAGTCGAGCGCCTGCTCGAGCGAGTACTTGATTGCCGGGGTCAGCTTGATCGCGTCGTCCTTGCCCGAGGCGCGCATGTTAGTCAGCGGCTTGGTCTTGATCGCGTTGACGGTGAGGTCGTTGTCTTTGGAGTGGATGCCGACCAACTGGCCTTCGTACACCTGGTCGCCTTCGGCGGCGAACAGTTTGCCGCGCTCTTCGAGCGGCCCCAGCGCGTAGGCCGGCGTGGCGCCCGGCGCGTTGGCGATCATCACGCCATTGAGGCGCTTGGCGATCGTGCCCTGTTCCTTAGGTCCGTAATGGTCGAAGACGTGGAACAGCAGGCCCGAACCCTGGGTGAGAGTGCGGAATTCGTTTTGGAAACCGATCAAGCCGCGCGCCGGGATTTGATACTCGAGGCGCACCCGACCTTTTCCATCCGGCTCCATGTTCTTCAACTGCGCTTTGCGTGCGCCGAGTTTTTCCATCACGCCGCCCTGGTGGATTTCTTCCACGTCGACGACGAGCTGCTCGATCGGCTCCATCAACTGGCCGTCGATTTCCTTGATGATGACTTCCGGACGCGACACGGCCAGTTCATAGCCTTCGCGGCGCATGTTCTCGATCAGCACCGACAGATGCAGCTCGCCACGGCCGGAGACGAGGAATTTGTCCGCATCGGAACCTTCCTCGACGCGCAGCGCAACGTTGTGCACGCGCTCGCGGTCGAGGCGCTCGCGCAGTTGGCGGCTGGTCAGGAACTTGCCGCCGGACAGCTCCTTGTTGCCGGCGAACGGCGAGTTGTTGACCTGAAAAGTCATGCTAATGGTCGGTTCGTCCACCGTCAGCACGGGCAGTTGTTCCGGCACGTCGGGCGCGCAGATCGTGTCAGAAATGCCCAAGTCTTCGACGCCGTTGATGGCGATGATGTCGCCGGCTTCCGCCTCGGCCACTTCGCGGCGCTCCAGGCCCATGAAGCCGAGCACCTGCAGCACCCGGCCGTTGCGCTTCTTGCCTTCGCGGTCAACCACGGCGACCGGCATGTTGGTGCGCACCTTGCCGCGCTGGATGCGGCCGATGCCGATCAGGCCGACGTAGGAGTTGTAGTCGAGCTGCGAAATGCGCATCTGGAACGGGCCGTCCGGATCGACCTTCGGCGCCGAAACGTGCTTCATGATCGCCTCGTACAGCGGGGTCATGTCGCCCTCGCGCACGTCGGGGCTCAGGCCCGCGTAGCCGTGCAGCGCCGAGGCGTAGACGACCGGGAAGTCGAGCTGTTCGTTGGTCGCGCCGAGGCGGTCGAACAGATCGAAGGTCTGGTCGAGCACCCAGTCCGGACGCGCGCCGGGGCGGTCGACCTTGTTGATCACGACGATCGGCTTGAAGCCCATCTGGAACGCTTTCTGCGTGACGAAGCGCGTCTGCGGCATCGGACCGTCCATCGCGTCGACGAGCAGCAGCACCGAGTCGACCATCGACAGCACGCGCTCGACTTCGCCGCCGAAGTCGGCGTGTCCCGGGGTGTCGACGATATTGATGCGGTTGCCCTGCCAGGTGATCGCGGTGTTCTTGGCGAGAATCGTGATGCCGCGTTCTTTTTCCTGGTCGTTCGAGTCCATCACGCGCTCGGCGAGCACGGTACGTTCGCTGAACGTGCCGGACTGTTTGAGCAGGCAGTCGACGAGGGTGGTCTTGCCGTGGTCGACGTGGGCGACGATGGCGATATTGCGCAGATTTTCGATGGACATAGCGATGGGCCCGCCCTGACGGCAGGCTGTATGGGAAAGGGATGCCGCGATTATACCCGAATTTCAGCCCGATACTGCGGCGCAACAAGGCTTATCGGTTACCATTGTCTCCCTTTTGCCGGTCGCGGCGGCCCGTAAAGATCGAAGACGCCCGCTGCCGGCCCCTCTTTCAACCGACCGTCTCTTCACCGTCCTGGTCGGGGCTGAGACCCAAAGCCGCTCTCTGCGGCGCTACCACGGAGCATCAATGAGTCAAGACCTGCAAGCCCACATCAAGACCGAGCGCGGCACGATCCATATCCGCCTCACGCCCGAGCACACGCCGGTGACGGTGGCCAATTTCGTCAATCTCGCCCAGCACAAGTTCTACGACGGGCTGACCTTCCATCGCGTGATCCCCGACTTCATGATCCAGGGCGGCTGCCCGGAAGGTTCGGGGCGCGGCGGTCCGGGCTATCGCTTCGGCGACGAATTCGTCGCGCACCTGAAGCACAACAAGCCCGGCGTGCTGTCGATGGCCAACGCGGGCCCGGGCACGAACGGTTCGCAGTTCTTCATCACCCACGTGGTCACGCCGTGGCTCGACGGCAAGCACACGGTGTTCGGCGAAGTGCTGAGCGCGGACGATCAGAAGGTCGTCGACAGCATCCGCCAGGGCGACAAGATCGAATCGATCACGATCGTCGGCGATACCTCGACGCTGCTCGCCGATGCGAAAGTCGCGCCGCTGCTCGAGCAGTGGAACAAGGCGCTCGCCGCGCGCTGAGGCATTTCGCGTATCGATAAACGAAAAGGCCGCCGAAAGGCGGCCTTTTTTATTTTCCCGGTAGCCCGGTGCGCTTACATGTAGCCGAGCTGCTTGGTGACGAACAAAATGATGATCGCGCCGATGATCGACATGATGAAGCCGGCCGGATGGAACATCTGCCCGTCCGCGGGCTTCTTGAACAGGCTGCCGATCAGACCGCCGACGATCGAGCCGCCGATGCCGAGCAGCACGGTGAAAATGAAACCGAGATGCATCGCGCCGGGATAGAACCAGCGTGCGAGCAGGCCGACGATGAAGCCGATGATGATGGACCAGATGATATGCAGCATGCGATCTCCTCGAGGTGGTCGGATACAGCGTTCTGCCGGATACGCCGCGGGCAGGGCGCGGCGGAGTGTAGCAAATCGGAATGTTGGCAAATGCTTAAACCCGACGGCTTTTTCGGCGCAGGCGAAAGCGCCCAGTGGGCTGCGCGAATCCGTGTGCCGGATGGACGCTGCGCCGCAGCAAATATGCTAAGCTGCCAAGCTCCGTTTACCCATCATCGAGGAGACTGCAATGCCCTTGTTAGCCGAACGTATGAGCCGAGCCAAGCCCAGCGCCATCATGGCGGTTGCGGATAAGGCGAAAAAGCTCAAAGCGGCGGGCAAGGACATCATCAGCTTCTCGATCGGCGTGCCGAATTTCCTGCCGGGCGAGCATGTCTACGCCGCGGCGCGCGAAGCGCTCGCCCACGACAGCGGCCAGTACGGTTCCAATCGTGGCAGCGACGCGCTGCTCGACGCGTTTCTCAAGCACCTCGAAGGCAGCGGCCTGCCGGGCTACGAGCGCAAGAACCTCGTCGTCGGCGTCGGCGCCAAGCACACGCTGTACAACCTCGCCGAAGCGCTGCTCGATGCGGGCGACGAGATCGTTTTCCCGACGCCGTACTGGACCACCTACGTCGACATCGCCGACATCGTCGGTGCGAAGACGACTCTGCTGCCGTGCCCGCCCGAGCAGAACTACAAGCTCAAGCCCGAGCAGCTCGACAAGGCGCTGGCGAGCAAGCCGAAAGTGTTCCTGTTCAACAATCCTTCGAACCCGACCGGCATGGTCTACACGAAGGACGAGATCGCCGCATTGGCCGACGTGCTCGCCAAGTACCCGGACACCTGGATCATCTGCGACGACATCTACAACCGCCTCGTATTCGACGGCGTTGGTTACCACAATTTCCTCAATTTCAAGCCCGAGTTGCGCGAGCGCACGATCGTGGTCGACTCGCTGTCGAAGACCTACGGCATGCCGGGCTGGCGCGTCGGTCTGATCGCTGCGCCGGAAAAGGTCGCGCAGGCTCTGGTCACGCTCAACTCGAACCACATCACCAACTTGCCCGAAGTCGTTACCGCCGCGGCAATCGCGGCGCTGTCGGGCCCGCAGGACGTGCCGGCGCAGAAGGCGCTCGAATTCGCCGCCAAGCGCGACCGCGTGCTCGCCGTGCTCGATTCGATTCCCGGCGTGAAGTGCCCGCGTCCGCAGGGCGCGTTTTATGTTTTCCCCGACATCTCGGTCGCCTTCGGCAAGAAGCACGGCTCGACCGCGATCAACAACGACGTCGACGTCTGCAACGCCCTGCTTGAAGCCAAGGGCGTCGCCTGCGTGCCGGGTTCGGCCTTCGGCGAACCGCGCGCGCTGCGCATTTCCTATACCTGCCCCGACAAGCAGCTCGACGAGGGCATGAAGCGCATCAAGGAATTTTTCGCCGAGTTGCAGTGAGCGGTCGAGAAGTGAGCGGTGAGCGGCAACGGCTCGAGCCGCTTGCGCTCTTTCCGCTCACCGCTGACTGTTCACCGCTCACTTGAATCTGAGAGATCACGTTTCCCAGGAGTCATGCCTATGAAATCCCCCGTCCGTGTTGTCGTCACCGGCGCCGCCGGCCAGATCGGTTACGCCCTGTTGTTCCGCATCGCCGCGGGCGACATGCTCGGCAAAGACCAGCCGGTGATCCTGCATCTGCTCGAAATCACGCCGGCGCTGCCCGCGTTGCAGGGCGTGGTGATGGAACTCAACGACTGCGCGTTCCCGCTGCTCGCCGGCGTCGTCGCCACCGACGACCTCAGCGTCGCGTTCAAGGACGTCGACTATGCGCTGCTGGTCGGCGCGCGTCCGCGCGGCCCGGGCATGGAGCGCAAGGATCTGCTCGAAGCGAACGGCGCGATCTTCTCGCCGCAAGGTAAGGCGCTCAACGACCACGCCAAGCGCACGGTACGTGTGCTCGTCGTCGGCAACCCGGCCAACACGAATGCGCTGATCGCCCAGCAGAATGCGCCGGACCTCGATCCGGGCCAGTTCACCGCGATGGTGCGCCTCGACCACAACCGCGCGCTGTCGCAGCTCGCCGAGAAGACCGGCGCGCATACGACCGATATCAAAAAGGTCACGATCTGGGGCAACCACTCGTCGACCCAGTACCCGGACATCCACCACGCGACGGTCAAGGGCAACGCGGCACTGAGCCTGGTCGATCAGACTTGGTACGAGAAGGATTTCATCCCGGTCGTGCAGCAGCGCGGCGCGGCGATCATCAAGGCGCGCGGCGCCTCGTCGGCGGCGTCGGCGGCGTCGGCCGCGGTCGATCATATGCGCTCCTGGGCGCTCGGCACGGAAGAGGGCGACTGGGTGTCGATGGGCATTCCGTCCGACGGTTCCTACGGTATTGCGCCGGGCGTGATCTACGGTTATCCGGTCACGGTGAAAGACGGCAAGTACTCGATCGTGCAGGGTCTGGCGATCAACGACTTCTCGCGCGCGCGTATGGATGCGACCGAGAAAGAGCTGCGTGAGGAGCGTGCCGGCGTGGAGCATCTGTTCGCCAAGAAATAATTCGCGCTGCGTCGCCGCAGCATGACGAATGGCACAGGCCGCCCCGCGAGGGGCGGCCTTACATTTTGTGGTTCCGTATTTCCGTCGTCCCGGCGGTGCCCGAATTCCGGGCCGTAGCGCCTGCCGCGAGTGCAGGCAGGCCGCGCGAGTCGAGCGGCCGTGTTTCGGCGACGGAGTTCTTCAGCGCGGCACCGAGGGAGGCCATACAGATGATTCGCAGCGGCGGATTCCATTCGTTCTTCGCATTCGTTTTCACCGGTGCGGCGGCACTGAACGCGGCGCCCGCGAGCGCCGGCTACGATCAGCCGCCGAAGCCTCTGCTCGACGTGCTGCATGCGCCGTCGCCGCCGGCGCCGTTCGTCAACTCGCAGGGCAGCAAGATTCTGCTCGTGTCGCCGCTGCAGTATCCGGCGATGTCGCGCGTGGCCGAACCGTTCCTGCGCCTTGGCGGCGTGCGCGTCGAACCGCGCAACCGCAGCCGCCACGATACGCCGGCCGGCTACGGCATCCGCGCGTGCATGCACGACTTCACCCTGGTCGATGTCGCCACCTCGAAGGAAACCAAGGTCGCCTTCCCGCAGGGCCTGTGCCCCGCCGCGCCGTCGTGGTCGGTCGACGGCACGCAGTTCGCGTTCGAGAACGCCGCGGCCGATTCGGTCGAGCTGTGGATCGGCGATGCGAACACGGGAGAGATTCATCGCATCGACGGCGTGCGCCTCAATCCGATGTTCGACGATGCGGTGCAGTGGCTCGGCGGCGCCAAGTCGCTGCTGGTCAAGCTCGTGCCCGAAGGGCAGGGTGCGCCGCCCGCGGACAGCGGCGTGCCGGCCGGACCCGATATCCAGGAAGCGATCGGCGAGAAGGGCGAGAGCAGCACCTACGAGGCGCGCGACACGCTGAGCGGCAAGCACGACGAAGACCTGTTCGATTACTACGGTGCCTCACAGCTTGCTGTCGTCGACGCGGCGAACGGCAGCGTCCGTCGCGTCGGCAAAGCCGCGTTGTATACCGGCGTTTCCGTCGCGCCCGACGGCAATCACGTGCTCTATCAGGCGATCAAGCGTCCGTATTCGTACGCAGTGACTTATGAGCGGTTTCCGCACGACGTCGGCGTGCTCGATCTCGCGCACGACAAGGTGCAGGTGATCGCGTCGCTGCCGCTTGCCGACCGCGTGCCGGTGCACGGCGAGCCGCTCGGCCCGCGCGATTTCGACTGGCGCGCGAACGAACCTGCTACGCTGGTCTGGGCCGAGGCGCTCGACAACGGCGACTGGAAGGTCAAAGTGCCCGCGCGCGACAAAGTGATGATGCTCAAGGCGCCGTTCACGGCGAAACCGGCCGAGATCCTGCGCACCGAACAGCGTTTCGTCGGCTTTGCCTGGGGCGCCGCGCCGTCGCTCGCGTTCATGATGGAGATCGATGCGAATCGCCACTGGCGCAAGACGTCCATCGTCGACGTCGATGCGCCGAAGCAGAAGCCGCGCGTGCTGTGGGACATGTCGAGCGATGAGCGCTACAAGAATCCGGGTTCGTTCGCGTTCCGCCGTTTGCCGAACGGCGCCTATGTCGTGCGCCAGGACGGCGACGACGTGTATCTGCGCGGACAGGGCGCGTCGCCGCAGGGCGACCGGCCGTTCCTCGACCGGCTCAATTTGAAAACGCTGACGAGCGAGCGCCTGTTCCGCAGCGATGCGTCGGCGTTCGACCGCTTCCTCGCATTCGGCGCGGCGCCGGGGCAGTTCATGACCTGGCACGAGTCGATCACCGATCCGCCCAATGCTTTCATGCGCACGCTCGGCGAGAAATCCGCCAATGCCGCCGAGGGCGAGGCCGCATTCGCCTCGACAGCAGCCCCGGTCACGCATGTGCCCGATCCGACGCCCGAGCTGCGCAAGATCAAGAAGCAACTGGTCAAGTACAAGCGCGCCGACGGCGTCGATCTGTCGTTCACGCTGTACACGCCGCCCGACTACAAGGAAGGCACCAAGCTGCCGGCCGTGCTTTACGCGTATCCGCTCGACTATGCCGATTCGAAACAGGCCGGCCAGGTCTCGGGATCGCAGCAGACGTTCACGCGTCTGCCGCCGTACCGCCTGCTGCTGCTGGCGGGCTACGCGGTGATCGACAACGCGGCGTTCCCGGTCGTCGGCGATCCGAAGACGGCATACGACACGTATCTGGAACAGCTCGTTGCCGACGCCAAGGCCGCGGTCGACAAAGCAGTGGAACTCGGCGTCGTCGATCGCGAGCGCATCGGCGTGACCGGCCACAGCCACGGTGCACTGATGACGGTGAATCTGCTCGCGCACTCGGACCTGTTCCGTGCGGGCGTGGCGACGAGCGGCTCGTACAACAAGACGTTGACGCCGTTCGGCTTCCAGAACGAGCGGCGTTCGATATGGGACGCGCAAAAAGTATACCTGGACGTTTCGCCGTTCTTCTATGCGGACAAGCTCAAGCTGCCGCTGCTGCTCGTGCACGGCGAGGACGATGCGAATCCCGGCACCGAGCCGGTCCAGGCGCGCAAGCTCTATCAGGCCGTGCGTGGCAACGGCGGCACGACGCGCCTGGTGATGCTGCCGCATGAGCCGCACTGGTACACCGCGATGGAATCGAACGAGCAACTCGTTGCCGAAATGCTCAAGTGGTTCGACCGCTACGTCAAAGACGCAAAGCCGCGCGAGAAGCCGGCCGCGGCGCACTAGAAGAAGCGCTTTCGTGACCTCGGAAGAACAGGCGGCGTCGCGGACGCCGCCGTCTTCGCTCCATCCGCCTTGATCGATCGTGTTCGGCAGCCGCCTTTCTGCGTCGGTGATGCCGGCTAGGCTTATCTGAAAGGCATGTTGCCCCGCGTATCGACAGTACCGACGCCAATCGAAACAATCCGCCTACCTTCATCGGGGGAATCCCATGCTCCAAGCAACCCGTTACGCCCAGCTCGCCCTTGCCATTGCCACCGCCGTGGTCGCCATCGGAGCGTCCGCCGCCGAAGGCATGTGGACGCCTGACAATCTGCCGCTCAAGGAACTCAAGGAAAAGTATAAATTCACGCCCGACGCGCACTGGGCGGAACACGCACAGCGCGCGGCGCTGCGTCTGGCCGGCGGCTGTTCGGGTTCGTTCGTCTCGCCGACCGGTCTCGTGCTGACCAATCATCATTGCGCGCGTTCCTGCGTGCAGCAGCTTTCCACGGCCGATAAGAATTTCGTCAAGGCCGGCTTCTACGCGAAGGACGAGCAGGCCGAGATCAAGTGTCCCGAGATCGAACTCAACCGCCTCGACACGATCACCCACGTCACCGACCGCGTGCGCAAGGCGACCGACGGCAAGAGCGGCGAGGAGTATTCGAAGGCCGAAAAAGCGGTGAAGTCGGACATCGAGAAAGAATGCGTCGGCAGCGACAAGGAAGCGACGCGCTGCGACGTGGTCGATCTCTATCACGGCGGCGTCTACGATCTGTACAAGTATCACCGCTATCAGGACGTGCGCCTGGTTTTCGCGCCGGAAGAGGCGATCGCTTTCTTCGGCGGCGATCCGGACAATTTCAATTTCCCGCGCTACGACCTCGACATGGCCGTGCTGCGCGCGTACGAAGGCGACAAGCCGGCCAAGGTCGCCGACTACTTCCCGTTCTCGAAGAACGGCGCCGAGGAAAACGAGATGACGGTGACGGTCGGCAATCCCGGCGGCACCGATCGTCAGCTCACTGTCGCCGAGCTCGAATCCACGCGCGACATCGACCTGATTCCGCGTCTGTTCGACCTGTCCGAACGCCGCGGCATATTCACTCAGTTCCGTAGCGAAAGCGCCGAGAATGCGCGTGTCGCGCAGAACGACCTGTTCGGCGTCGAGAATTCGTACAAGGCGCTCAAAGGCCGCCTCGAAGCGCTGCAGGATCCGCAGGTGTTCGAGCTGAAGCGCAAACAGGAAACCGATCTGCGCAGCTACGTCGATGCCGATCCCGCGCGCAAGGCCAAGTACGGTGCGGCTTGGGACAATATCGCCAAAGCGATGGTGACCTACCGCAATCTGGAAACGCCGTTCAAATACACCAATCTCAGCGGCACGAAGTATTTCGCCTACGCGCGCACGCTGGTGCGCGCGGCGGCGGAACGGCAGAAGCCGAATGCCGAGCGCCTGCGCGAATTCACCGAGTCGAAGCTGCCGAGCATGACCCAGAGCCTGTTCTCGACCGCGCCGGTGTACCCGCAGTTCGAGAAGGTCAAATTCGCCTACGCGCTGACCAAGATGCGCGAACATCTCGGCACCGACGACGCGTTCGTCAAGCAGGTGCTCGGCAAGGAGTCGCCCGACGCGCTCTCCGCGCGCCTGATCGATGCGACCAAGCTCGGCGATCCGGCTGTGCGCAAGGCGTTATGGGAAGGCGGCGCCGATGCGATCGCGAAGTCGGACGATCCGTTCATCAAGCTCGCGATCCAGGTCGATCCGGAGACGCGCAAGCTGCGCAAGCAGATGGAAGACGAAGTCGAGTCGGTCGTCGACAAGAATTCCGAACTGATCGCCGCGGCGCGCTTCGAGAAGTACGGCACCAGTGTCTATCCCGATGCGACCTTCACCCAGCGCTTCTCGTTCGGCGAGGTCAAGGGCTGGGACGAGAAGGGCAAGTGGGTCAAGCCGTTCACCGAGATCGCGGGCGCGTTCGCGCGCGCGACCGGTTTCGATCCGTTCGCGCTGCCGCAGTCCTGGCTCGACGCGCAGAAGGCGCTCAACGGCAAGCAGCGCTTCAACTTCGTCACGACCAACGACATCATCGGCGGCAACTCGGGCAGCCCGATGATCAACGCCAAGGGCGAAGTCGTCGGGCTGGTCTTCGATGGCAATATCCACTCGCTCGGCGGCGACTACTGGTTCGACGACAAGTTGAACCGCACTGTGGCGGTGCATTCGGGCGGCATCCTCGAAGTGCTGCACAAGATCTACAAAGCCGAGCGGCTGACCAAGGAACTTGAGTCAGCGCGCAAGTAGTCCGCGGCGGGTTCAGCGCATCGAGGCGGCCCAGTCCGGGTACGCCTCGATCGCGTCGACGAAATTGTGAATGACGTCGGTATGGGCGTCTTCCTGCCATCCGCCGAGTTCGGCATGCGTCGGCAAGTCGCGCGCGCGGCCCTGCTCGTCGATGGCGTAGGCGGCGAAGTTCAGCGCGGCGCGCGCTTCGCGCGCGAGTTCGCTTGAGCCGGTCGCCTTGGCATACATCGCCAGCACCGCGCCGTAGGTCGAATTGACCCCGCCCCAGGCGTCGTGGTCTTCGTCCTGTTCGTGGCAGACACGCACGCCGAACTCGACGTGGGTCATATCGCGGCGCACGAAATCGATCAGGGTTTTCGCGTCCGCGCGCCAGTCCGGATCGAGCGCCGAGCGCTTTTCGAGCAGATAGCGTGCAAGGCTCAGCGGCGCCCAGGCGGTGCGATTCGCCGGATTGTCATGGTCTTCGAAAAACTGCGCGAACAGTGCGCCGTTGCCGGCCGCGCTCGGAATCTGCGTTTGCTTGATCCAGCGCCAGAGTGCGTCGCGCTTGGGCTTGAACTGGATATCGCCGCGCGCAACCAACTCGTCGTAGAGGCGCAGTGCGAAGACGAGATTGCCCGAAACCGGGCCGCGCGCTTCACCGTTGCGAGTGTCGACGCGGAACGGCCACGGCGAGTGCGTCGCATCGCCGTCGATCTGATTCTTCGCGAGCACGTCGGCGATGTGTCGCGACATGTCGAGGTACTTTTTCTCGCCGGTAGCGTCGTACAGCCGCAGCAGCGCGTAGCCTGCGAGCGCGCCCTTGTCGGGCTGGATTTCGTACGGCCGATCATTCTGCGAGCCGCTGTCCGCGGGCTGCGGAAAGTGCTGGCGCCGTCCGGTCGAATGCGGGAATCGCGGATACGGCCCGCTGGCAGGCGTCAGGTCCTGCTCGATCAGATAGTCGCCCATCGCGCGCGCGATGGCGAGCGTGCGCGGGTTGTGCTTGCCGCGCAACGCGTAGAACTTCAGATAGGAAAGAATGCCGGCTGCGTTCTGCGTTGCCGGAATCGTGTCGTCGCGCTCGGTCGGTTTCCAATTGCCGTCGAGAAAGGTCGTCGTGACGAAAACCGGGTAGCCGTGGTCGAGCGGCGCGGTTTCGTAGAAGCGCATTTCGCGGTCGAGTGCGGTGTTCCAGTCGATCCACGGCAGCAGATTGCCGGCCGCATCGAAGCGCAGCTCGTGTCCCGCGAGTCGAGGCGCGTCGGCGGTTGCCGCGGCCAGGGCCGGGATCGGGCTTGCGGCCGACGCAAGCAAGGCCAGCGCCGAAGCGCAGATCGCACGCGAAACCTGCGCGCGGGCCGAGCCGAGCCGCTGCGACACGCGGCCAGCGACGGCCTGATCCGAGCCAAAGAGCGGGCGTCGGGCAGACAGCCCGAAGAACGAATTCAAAGACATGCTTTTCCCCGAAAGAAAGTACCCGATACGAGCATAGACGACTTGGCGCAATTGATCCAAAGTCGCAAGCGACCTTGGCCCGGAACTGTGAGATCGTTGGCGAAGGGCGGCCTACTTTGCGTTGTGCGCCTTTGCAAATATCGTTCGATTGCGGACCATCGCTTTGGGATTGGAGTGTGCCATGAGCTACGAATCCGAATATCGCCGTTCGATCGAGCGCCCCGAGGAGTTCTGGGGCGAGCAGGCGCAGCTGATTCACTGGCACAAGCCGCCGCAAAAAATACTCGACTACACGAACCCGCCGTTCCGCAAATGGTTTGTCGGCGGCGAGACGAATGCCTGCTACAACGCGGTCGATCGGCATGTCGACGCGCGTGGCGATCAACTTGCGCTCGTCGCCGTTTCGACCGAAACCGGCGTCACGCGCGAAGTGACTTATCGCGAGCTGTACCGCGAGGTGAACACGTTCGCCGCGGTGCTCGCGTCGCTCGGCGTCGCCAAAGGCGAACGTGTCGTGATCTATATGCCGAACATCGCCGAGGCGGTGTTTGCCGTACTCGCCTGTGCGCGGCTCGGAGCGATCCACTCCGTCGTGTTCGGCGGCTTCGCCGCGCACAATCTGGCGCTGCGCATCGACGACGCGCAGCCGAAGCTGTTGATCATGGCCGATGCGGGCATGCGCGGCGGCAAGGCGATTGCGTACAAGCCGCTCGTCGATGCGGCGCTCGCCGAGGCGAAGAGTCCGCCGCCGCACGTGCTGATCGTCTCGCGCGGGATCGACCGCGACCTGCAGCGCCTCGCCGGCCGCGATCTCGACTATGCCGAATTGCGCAAGACGTATGCAGACGCCGAGGTGCCGGTCGCCTGGCTCGAATCGAATGAGCCGAGTTACATCCTCTACACCTCGGGCACGACCGGCAAGCCGAAGGGCGTGCAGCGCGACGTCGGCGGTCATCTCGTCGCTCTGGCGTTGTCGATGCGCGCGATCTTCGATGTGGGGCCGGGGCAGACGATGTTCTCGACATCGGATGTCGGCTGGGCGGTCGGCCACAGCTACAACATCTACGCGCCACTGATCGCGGGCGCGACCTCGCTGCTCTACGAAGGTCTGCCGGTCAGCCCCGACGCGGGTATCTGGTGGCAACTCTGCGAGAAGTACCGCGTGCGCACGATGTTCTCGTCGCCGACCGCGATCCGCGTGCTGAAGAAACACGACGCGGCATTTTTGCGCAAATACGATCTATCCGAGCTTAAGTATCTCTTCCTTGCCGGAGAGCCGCTCGACGAGCCGACCGCGAAGTGGATTTCCGCGGGACTCGGCAAGCCGGTCATCGACAACTACTGGCAGACCGAAACCGGCTGGCCCGCGCTGTGTCTGCATCCGGGGTTCGACCTCAAGCCGATCAAGTTCGGCTCGCCGGGCCTGGCGAATTTCGGCTACCGCTATCGAGTGATCAATGAGACGACCGGGCTCGACTGCGCGCCGAACGAGAAGGGCGTACTCGTCGCCGTGCCGCCGCTGCCGCCGGGCTGCATGACCACGATCTGGCGCGACGATGCGCGCTTCCTGCAGAGCTATTTTTCCCATTTCAAGGAATTGCTCTACTCCTCGCTCGATTGGGCGATCCGCGACGAGGACGGCTACACCTATATCCTCGGCCGCACCGACGATGTCATCAATGTCGCCGGCCACCGCCTCGGCACGCGCGAGATCGAAGAATCGGTGTCGAGTTTCGCCAGCGTCGCCGAAGCCGCAGTGATCGGTGTCAAGGATGAGTTGAAAGGGCAGGTGCCGATCGTCTTCGCGACGCTCAAGGCGGCGGTTGCCGACGCGGCGAACAAACGCGATGCGGCGAGCGGCATGCAGCAACGCGTCGTCGAGATGCTCGGCGGCGTAGCCAAGCCGGCGCGCGTCTATATCGTCAACGCGCTACCGAAGACGCGTTCTGGCAAACTATTGCGACGTTCGCTGCAGGCACTCGCCGAAGACCGCGATCCGGGCGACCTTTCCACCCTCGACGATCCGGGTTCGCTTGAGGAAGTGCGCAATGCGCTCAAGCGTGGGCCGGATGTCGGTGGCTGAGGCCCACGATGGCCGTACCCGGATGCGGGGCATCTGCCCCGATCCGACGAGTGTGTCCTCGATTAATCGCAGCCCGGCATTCCGGCCGCGCCCGTCAGCATGACAAGGCTTTCGGTTAGGTTGCCGTCCTTGCCGTTCAGGGTCGCCGTGGCCTTGCTGCAGCTCGTGAAAGTCAGCGACAGGGTACCCCAGGGCACCGGGGTTCGCACCGGTGCCTGGAACGTGCCGGAACTCGAATAGCTCATGTTCAACGTGATCGGCGTGCCGATGGTGATGGTCTTCGGGCCGGTATCGGAGACGAGCCAGAGCAACTTGCCGTTAGCATCGACGCCGAAGTAGGTGACGAGCAGGCCCGCGCTTGAAGGCAGCACGTTGAATCCCGTGCCGGTGTATTGGGGTTGATACCAGAGTCCCGCGTACGACGCAGTGTTGAGAGAGCCGGCCGGATCGACGCTGACGGAAGAATAGTTGGCGGTGAAATTGCCGCTGATCTGTGTCCCGTTAACGTTCCCTCCCCAGTAGCCGACGATGGAGTTGGTGGGGATACTGGAAGGGTTACTTGCGGCAGACCAATAATAGGAAGCCGAACTCGCCGAATTGCACGAGATCAAGTATGAAGTCGGGTTTTCCGTGCCGCTGGACCGGTAATGGAGGAACTTCGGCGTGCTCAAGAAATCGCAGGTCACGTTGCCCTGGGCGTCGATGGCAATCGTCACCGTTCCGTAGTCGTCGCCGGAATAGATGCCCGTATAGGTACCTTGGGTGATGGGGCTGGCATGACTCGCGCGGCCCGCGACGAGCAGCAGAACGATCAACACCCAGCCAACGCTGCGAAAACGGGCGAAAAGAGACATCTTCATATCGACTACTCCATTCAAATCGAACTGTCGGCTATTCCCCCCACGGGCCTATTGTGCCCCGGGTGTCGTTGCAATTCATCCTTTGGGCGTGCCGGCGCGTTCGGCATGTGGTGCGGATCGACGATGCGCGCGGCGGCGAATATCCCAAGACTTGAGCGGTTTGATCAAGAGCGGATCGGGCTTGATGGTAAAATCTGCGGCCCGTCTTCAAGGAGATTCGCATGAGCACGTCGTCCGCCGGCAGGAAGTTTCGTGAAGCGCTTGCCGCCGAATCGCCTTTGCAGGTCATGGGGGCGATTACCGCGTATGCCGGTCTTATGGCCAAGCGCGTCGGCTATAAGGCTCTGTATCTCTCGGGCGGCGGTGTTGCAGCGAATTCGCTCGGCATGCCCGATCTGGGCATTTCGACGATGGAGGACGTGCTCACCGACGCACGCCGTATCGTCGACGCGACACAGATGCCGCTGCTGGTCGATATCGATACGGGTTGGGGCGGCGCATTCAACATTGCGCGCACGATCCGTTCGTTCATCAATGTCGGCGTCGCCGCCGTACATATGGAGGACCAGGTCGGACAGAAGCGCTGTGGCCATCGTCCGGGCAAAGAGGTCGTGCCGAAAGAAGAAATGGTCGACCGGGTGAAGTCGGCCGTCGACGCGCGCACCAATCGCGATTTCGTCATCATGGCGCGCACCGACGCCGCGGCGGTCGAAGGCATCGACGCGGCGATTGAGCGCGCCGTGGCCTACGTCGAGGCGGGCGCCGACATGATTTTCCCCGAGGCGATGAAGACGCTCGACGACTACCGCAAGTTCAAGGCCGCAGTGAAGGTGCCGATTCTCGCCAATCTGACCGAATTTGGCTCGACGCCGTTCTTCACCACCGAGGAATTGAAATCGGTGAACGTCGATATCGCGCTCTACTGCTGCGGTGCGTATCGCGCGATGAACAAGGCCGCGCTGAATTTCTACGAGATCACGCGCCGCGACGGTACGCAGAAGGCCGCGCTGCCGACCCTGCAGACGCGCGAGGAGCTTTACGATTTCCTCGGCTACCACCGCTACGAGCAGAAGCTCGACGAACTGTTCGCCGCGGAAAAACCCCATGGCTGAAGGGGGGCCGAGACCCGATGCGGGCGCGGCGTCTCGTGCGCCGCGCAACTGGGACGCGCTCGCTGCAGTCGTTGCCGCGCTGATCGGTTTTCTCGCCCTGTGCGTTTCCGCCTACACGGCCTCGATCCAGCGCCAACAGGTGCGCGCGCAGGTGTGGCCTTACCTCGAAGGCGGCAACTACGACGAGGATCAGTCGTTCGTCCTCGTCAACAAGGGCGTCGGCCCGGCCATCGTGCGCAGTGCGCAGATTTTCATCGACGGCAAGCCGCAGCCGAACTGGAATCAGGTGCTGCAACTTCTCGGTTTGGAGCCGCACGGATTCTCGCAATCGACGATCAATCCGAGCGTGCTGACGCCGACCGAGCAGCTCAGGGCGATCAAGTTCAACGACAGAGTCGGTGCGTCGGAGGACGAAAAGAAAAAGCAGACGGCGCGCTGGGAACAGTTCCGCGCGCAGGCAGAGAAACGCATGACGATCGACATCTGCTTCTGCTCGACCCTCGACGAATGCTGGATGTACAGCGACCCGAATCCGATCGGCTACAAACGCTACACGCAACTGGTGAAACCGGTCGAGCGCTGTCCGCAGATCGCGGCGGCCGAAATGTTCGTCAACTGAAACGCGGCCCGCGGCGAGCGTGCTTTGCGACCCGGGCTCAGGAATACAACGAAGGAGAGAACGAAGTGAGCGAAACGAATGCGCAAACCCCCTTCAAGCCGAAGAAATCGGTGGCCTTGAGCGGCACGCTGGCCGGCAATACGGCGCTGTGCACGGTCGGCCGCAGCGGCAACGACCTGCATTACCGCGGTTACGACATCCTCGATGTCGCCACGGCATGCGAGTTCGAGGAGATCGCGCATCTGCTCGTGCACGGCAAATTGCCGACTGCCGCCGAGCTTGCCGCGTACAAGACCAAGCTGATCGCCCTGCGCGGCATTCCGGCCTCGGTCAAGGCCGCACTCGAACAGCTGCCGCCGTCGGCGCATCCGATGGACGTGATGCGCACGGGTGTGTCCGCGCTCGGGTGCGTGTCGCCCGAGAAGGACGACCACAACCACCCCGGCGCGCGCGACATCGCCGACAAGTTGATGGCCTCGCTCGGCTCGATGCTGCTCTACTGGTATCACTACAGCCACAACGGCAAGCGCATCGAGGTCGAGACCGACGACGATTCGATCGGCGGCCATTTCCTGCATCTGCTCCACGGCAAAGCGCCGAGCGAGTACTGGGTGCGTGCGATGCACACCTCGCTGATCCTCTATGCCGAGCACGAGTTCAACGCGTCCACGTTCACCGCGCGCGTGATCGCCGGCACGGGCAGCGATTTCTACTCGTGCATCGCCGGCGCGATCGGCGCGCTGCGCGGTCCCAAGCACGGCGGCGCGAACGAAGTCGCGTTCGAAATCCAAAAGCGCTACGACACGCCCGACGAAGCCGAGGCCGACATCCGCAAGCGCGTCGAGAACAAGGAAGTCGTGATCGGCTTCGGCCATCCGGTCTACACGGTCAGCGATCCGCGCAACAAGGTGATCAAGGAAGTCGCGCGCGATCTGTCCAACGAAGCTGAGAACACGAAGATGTTCGACATCGCCGAGCGTCTTGAGTCGACGATGTGGGAAATCAAGAAGATGTTCCCGAACCTCGACTGGTTCAGCGCGGTGAGCTATCACATGATGGGCGTGCCGACGGCGATGTTCACGCCGCTGTTCGTCATCTCGCGCACCTCGGGCTGGAGCGCGCACGTGATCGAGCAGCGCATCGACGGCAAGATTATCCGCCCGAGCGCGAACTACATCGGACCGGAAGACCAGAAGTTCGTGCCGATTAGCAAGCGCGGGTAGAAGACGGCAAAGGACCGGCCGGTGCGCTCAGCTTGCGCCGCCGGTTCTCGCCTCATCGCGTGGCGGCAGCCAACGGCATGCCGCCCACGCGATGACCAGGCAGAGGCTGGCCAGCACGCAACTGAAAGCCAGGTGCGAGTGCTTGGCGAATTCGAAGTAGCCGTCGCCGAACAGGGCGACCATCGGCACGCCGATCGAGGCGACGGCGCACATCGCGAGATACGCACGCGCCGCGGGACTCGCGCGCAGGCGCAGAGCGCCGAGCAGGATCAGCCACGGCAGGCACATGAGGAAAGTCGCCGTTGCCGCGCCGGTGCCGAACCATTGCGAGAGACTTGGCTGCGAACTGGGCAGCGAGCCGTGCTCTTCGCCTTCCACGAGGCCGAGGTAATCAGGAATCCACGGTAGCATCTTGTCCGGCATCTGCGCGAAGGCGCGCGCGAGTGCAACGGGTTGCATCAGCAGCGCAAGCCGTGCGCGCGCGTCGGACAGTTCCTTGATGCCGCTGCAGGTGCGCTCGAACGGCGCCGGTACGCGATACACGCCGGCCGGGCTTGCGTAGGCGGCGCAGGCTTCGCTCACGCCGAGGCGCGCGGCGGTCTCTTTCGGATCGTCGACGTTGAGCAACAGCGGGCCGAGCACGAAGTCGCCGCGGTTGGTCGTGGCGATGCCGTCCATGAGTCCCGCAGATTGGTGGCGATTGACCGCGGCAGCCGTGGCTCCGACCACGCTGCCGACGCACAGGAGCAAGGCCAGCGTGCGCGCGTTGCCGCAGGTGATCACCAAGACGGCGAAGCCGAGTAGCGCAG
Source organism: Rudaea sp. 3F27F6 (assembly GCF_005503555.1). Taxonomy (GTDB): domain Bacteria; phylum Pseudomonadota; class Gammaproteobacteria; order Xanthomonadales; family Rhodanobacteraceae; genus Rudaea. The sequence goes on along the minus strand of NZ_SCNG01000002.1, from coordinate 750,540 downwards.
GCAGGGCGACGTGCTGGATCTTGCTCGTCGCGAGCAGGCAGGCGCCCAACAAGACCGCGAAATAAGCGCCTCGCCCGGGCCGCATCAGAGCGAGCGGGACCGAAGCGAAACAGAGGTAAAGCCCGAGCACGGCCGCCGGTTCGGCGTAGAACGAATTGAAGTAGAGCGAGTTCGCCGGATCGAAGACGACGAAGGCGAGTGCGGCGAGACTCGCGAGCGCAGCGGTCGGCGAACCGGCTTTCATCCATGCGCGTGCCGCCCACGCGCCGACCAGGCACCAGACGAGCACGCGCAGCACGCCGAGCTTGCGGATCGAATGCACCGGCGGCCCGCTGAAATGTTCGCTTACGCGCCATGCCCAGCTCAGCGGCGCGGTGAGGAGCAGGTCGGATGTCCAGTAGCAGGAGTCGGATATGCTTTGGAAGGAATACAAGCGCAGCGGCGCGGGCGCGTTGCCCGCATCGGCCCTGACACCGGGGCGGTGTGGCGCGAGGTCGAGGCACATGCTGAAGCGGATCTGGTCGTAGTTGTTCGCCAGTCCGAGCAGCGGCGCATGCAGCACGAGGCCGATGCCGCGCACGAAGGCGACGGTGAATAGGGCGAGCAGCGCAATGCGCAGCGCGAGCGGCGTGGCGTGTTTTTCCGCAGGCATCGTCGGTTACTTGCCGGCTGTCGGCGACGATGGCCGTGCCTTTTGCGCGACGCCCCAAGACTTGTTCGGCTGTGCCTGCATCTCGAAGTGCAGCTCGCCGCCCGCGAGGAGTTCGCCGTGGCGCAACCAACTGCGTTCGAGCGGCTGACCGTTGAGCGTCGCCTTGCCGACAAAGGGATGCGCCGCGTCGAGCGGTGCGGCGGATATCGTGAACATCTTGCCATTGCTCAGATGGATCGCCGCGCGCTCGACGAACGGCCGGCCGATCGCGTATTCGTCGCTGCCCGGCGCGACCGGATAGAAGCCGAGCGCGGTGAATACGTACCAGGCCGACATTTGGCCGAGATCGTCGTTGCCGGCGAGGCCGTCGGGCCGCGGCGCGTACTGGCTGTCCATGATCTGCTGCAGACGCGCCTGGGTTTTCCACGGTGCGCCCGCGTAGTCGTAGAGATAGGCCGTGTGATGGCCCGGTTCGTTGCCGTGCGCATACCAGCCGATCAGGCCGGTGATGTCCTCGACGTGCTTGAACTGCGCGGGATCGACTTTCGCGTCGAACACCTGGTCGAGCTTGGCGATGAATTTTTCGTCGCCGCCGAACGCTTTGATCAATCCGGCGACGTCTTGCGGCACGTACCACGAATACTGCCAGGCGTTGCCTTCGGTGTAGTCGCTGCCGTAGCCGACCGCGGCCGGATCGAACGGCTGCTTGAACTTGCCGTCGGCGAGCCGCGCGCGCATAAAGCCGGTCTGCGCGTCCCAGGCATTGCGCCAGTTGCCGGCGCGTTTGGCGAAGCTCGCGGCGATGTCGCTCTTGCCCATCGCGCGCGCCATCTGTGCAATCGTCCAGTCGTCATAGGCGTATTCCAGCGTCTTCGAGGCGCCTTCGGGCTCCTTGTCGATCGGCACCCAGCCGAGCTTCATATAGTCGCCGAGGCCGCCGTAGGGCGCGTAGCTCGCGCTCGCGACCATCGCCGCAAGCGCCCGCTCAGCGTCGAAACCGCGCACACCTTTGACATAGGCGTCGGCGATCACCGCGACGGCGTGGTAGCCGATCATGCACCAGGTTTCCAGGCCCTGATATGCCCACACCGGCAGGATGCCGAACGGGCTCGCTTCGCGTGCGGCGATCAGTGAGCGCACGAACTGCGCGCTCGATTCGGGCTTGAGCAGCACCATCAGCGGCTGCTGTGCGCGATAAACGTCCCAGAGCGACCAGGTCGAGTAGAACTCGCCGTCCTGCATGCGATGCACCTGATTGTCCGGGCCGCGATATTCACCGTTGACGTCGGAGGCGAGCGCAGGCGACAGCATCGCGTGGTACAGCGCGGTGTAGAAACTCGTGCGCATCGGCGCGGGCGCATCGATGTCGATCGCGGCGAGCGCGGCATTCCACGAGGCCGTCGCTTCGGCGTGGCGCGCGTCGAAATCCCAGCCGCTGCCGTCGCGATCGAGATTGGCGATCGCGTTGGCTTCGCTGACCGACGAGATCGCGACCTTGACGATCAGCGGCGCCTTCAGCTCGCCGAACTCGAAAACCCCGACGAGGGCTCGGCCTTGCTGCGCATCGCGATCTTGCGCCTGATTGCCGGGGCCTTTGAAACCCTTGTAGGCGACGTCGGTTTCGCGGTTGTACAGCGTACGCGTGCGCATCGGCTGCGACGTGCGGATCGCGAAACACAGCTCGCGTCCGGGCGCCCAGCCGCGCGTCGTGCGGCAGCCTGTGATCGTGCCGTCGCCGCGCACGCGCAACGACGACCAGAGCACCTTGCCCGGATAGTCGTAGATACTCGGACGCAGATCGAGCAGCAGATGCGCCGGCTTGCTTTGTGGAAAAGTATACCGATGCCAGCCGATGCGGCTGCCTGCGGTCAGTTCGGCGCGCACGCCCGCATCGGTCAGCGTCACCGCGTAGTAGCCCGCCTGCACGACTTCGTCGTCGTGCATGTAGCGCGAACGATAGCCGCTGCCCGGTTGCGCGGGATCGCCCGGCTCCAGCTTCGCCTCGCCGCTGCCCGGCATCAGCAAGACGTCGCCGAGATCGGAATGCCCCGAGCCGGAGAAGTGCGTATGCGAGAAGCCGAGGATCGACGTGTCGCCGTATTGGTAGCCGGCCGCCCATTTGTAGGCCTGCTTGAAGTTCGGCATCGCCGTGTCGGGCGAAAGCTGAATCATGCCGAACGGCACGGTCGCACCCGGAAAAGTATGCCCGTCGCCGCCCGTACCGATGCGTGGATCGACCTCGGTCGCATGGCCTTCCGTTGCCGCATTGGCGACGACAGGTATCGTGCAAAATGCAATCGACAACAGCAGGCGGGAAAATGCAATGGACATCGTCTGCGGCTCGCATAGCGGTCGGAACGCCGCACTCTAACAGCGATTGCGTCGCCGCTCGACGGGAATGCGTTTGTCGTATCGCGAACTTCGTCGTTGCATCGCTGTGCCGAATCGGCCTACCATCGAAGCGTTGCGAGGTGTGCGGATGGAACGATCGTGCGCCTGTGTTCCGCCGGGCAGGTTGCGATGCATGGCGGACTCGAGGGGGAGGGGCTGTTGCCTAACTCCATGGAGTCCTAAATGACACGTTTGCCTGTTCGCTTTTTTGCCGTTTCTTTTTCCGCTGCACTATGCGCATGGTCCGTCGGCGCGCGCGCCGCGGATTCCACGCTCGCGCTCGACCCGGTCAGCATCTGGCTCGGCGCCTACTATCCCGACACCAAGCTCGATTTCACCGTGCGCGACCGCAGCGCGGGTTTCGACAGCGGCAAACTCAAATACGATGCCGGCAATACGACGTTGCCGCGCGCGCGCATCGATATCCTTCTGTTCGGCACGCAAGGCTTGTCGTTCGATTACTACCGTTTCGATCGCAGCCGCACGGAGACCCTCGGCAGTCCGCTCGATCTTGGCGGCGGCAACGTCGTGCCGAACGCGATGGCGCGCGGCAAGTTCACCGTCGACATCGGCAATGCCTCGTACCGCTGGTGGTTCGGCGGCGACAGCGACGTCTTCGGCGTCGGCATCGGCGCGGCCTACTACAAGGTCAAGGCCGGCCTGTCGGCTTCGGCGACCGTGAACGGCCAGAATTATTCGGCCGACTATCGCTATACCGAGGACGCGTTCGCGCCGCTGGTCACCCTGGGCTATCGCCATGCGTTCTCCGACCAACTGCGTGTTTATCTCGACGCGTCCGGCGTGAAGAAGAATTCGGGCAGGCTCGGCGGCCACATCTACAACGCCGCGCTCGGCGTGGAATGGTTCCCGTGGCACAACATCGGCATCGGCGCCGAGTACGCGGCCACGCGCGTCCGCCTCAACGCCAACCGCAAATCGATCGACGGCGATCTCGACATGCGTCTCAACGGACCCTCGGCGTACCTGCGCCTGAGGTTCTAAGCGCTGCGGTCCGGTTTCCTTTCTCTTTGGCTTCCGCTGCCGGCTCCGCTTCGGGCCGGCATGCGGAACAGCGCGCCGCGCTGCGACGCTCGCCCGCTCAGCTTCGTCCAAGGCATCGCCACGTTGAATCGCGATGGCGGCGATCGAGTTCCGCAATCCTCCGAGAGCGGGGTGATGCCGCCACAGCGTTCGGTTTGCCGCAGGTGCGGCGGAGCTGCGAATTCGGTACGGATTCGCAGCTCTCCTTTCTAGCGCGCGGCGGAGATGTCCTCGAAACGCTGATTGCCGATCGCGTAGGATTTCCAGTCGCGATAGTCGAAGTGCCACCACTCGTATTCGTAGACGCTGAAGCCCTCGGCTTCCATGCGCCGGCGCAGCAGTTCGCGCCGCGCGCGCTGCGCTTCGGTGCCGCCGGCGTAGCTCGGGTAGGCGCGCTTCGACATCTCGTCGTAGAGGCTCGGCATCTCGACGGCCTTGCCGGTTTTCAGATCGTACAAAGTCAGGTCGACCGCGCAGCCGCGGTTGTGGCGCGAGCCGGTGGCCGGATCGGCGACGAACTCATGTTTGTCGGGCGGCGTTGCGTCCCAGAATATCTTGGTCACGTACCACGGCCGGTAGGCGTCGTGCACGAGCAGGCCGTAGCCGTCCTGCGCCAACGCATGCTCGACGCGTACGAGTGCTTCCGCCGCAGGACGCTGCAGAAACGCGCGCGCCTGACTGTAGAGCGGCGTGCCGAGGAAATTGCGCGTCGTTGCGTAGCGAATGTCGAGTTTGATTGCCGGGTCGAGGGTGACGAGTTCGACCAGATCGGATTGGCGAAATTCGCCTTGCTCGGCCGGCGGTTTTGCCGCCAGCGCGGCCGGCAACAATTCCGCAACCGGGCGCACCGGGTCGATATGGAAGAACGGCGCCGGGTCCGGTTTCTGCGCCGGGGCGCAAGCAACAGCGAACACAGTCAACGCAAGTGCGAGAGCGAGGCGGCATTGCATGCGTGCATTTCCGATCTGTGGCAGCGGGTGCGGTCATATTAGCCGAGCGCGTGGTTGTGGAGACGTCGCGTGGATGGGAATTACCGTGTGTTGTGTCGACGTGCGATGCGCGTCACATCGATCCGTGGATTGAACCTGTAGCGCACAAGGCGGAATAAACCTTTGCCACCGCCACCAACGTGCTGTGGTAGCGCAATCAGGGGGCAGTCAACCGGAGATTGCTATGTCTTTTTTCAAACCCCGCACGCGCCTCGTTGCCGCATTCGTTGTCGCTGGAGTCGCCATCGCCGGCGCCACGCCAGTGCTGGCGAGAGACAACAGCGCGTATCAAGTGCATACGCTGGTTTCGGACGGTTCGATTCCCGCCGACCATACCGATCCGAACCTCGTCAACGCCTGGGGCATCGCCTTCAATCCGACCGCCGTGGTCTGGGTCGCGAACAATCACAGCGGCACTTCGACCTTGTACGACGGTGCAGGTAATCCCGCCTCGCTCGTCGTCGCGATTCCCAGTCCGACCGTGGCCGACGGCGGCAGCCCGACCGGCATCGTCTTCAACGCATCGAACGGATTCACCGTGAGCAACGGCAGCACGAGCGGACCGAGCCGTTTCATCTTCGCCACCGAAGACGGCGTCATCGCCGGCTGGGCGCCGAACGTCGATACGGCACATGCGCTGCGCGCGGTCGACAATTCGGCAGGAGGCGCGATTTACAAAGGTCTCGCGCTCAGCGCGGGAGGCAGCGGGCAGCTGCTTTACGCAACCGATTTTCACAATGCCAAAGTCGATGTATTCGACGCCAAATTCAGCCCGGTCACTCTGCCCGCAGGGGCGTTCACCGATCCGCGCATTCCTTCAGGCTACGCGCCGTTCGGCATCGCGGCGATCAACGGCGATGTCTACGTCACCTACGCCAAGCAGGACGCCGCCAAAACGGACAACGTGAGCGGCCCCGGTCTCGGCTATGTCGACGTGTACGATCCGAACGGCAGACTGCTGCGCCGCGTCGCTTCGCGCGGTCTGCTCAATGCGCCGTGGGGCATCGCACTCGCACCGGCCGGTTTCGGCCGCTTCGGCGGCAGCCTGCTGGTCGGCAATTTCGGCGACGGCCACATCAATGCGTACGATCAGACGTTCGGCCTGCCGCTCGGCAGCCTGCGCGACTCACAGCGCAGGCCGATCGAGATCGACGGCTTGTGGGGCATCAGCTTCGGCAACGGCTTCGCCAGCCAGCCGGTCGATACGCTGTTCTATGCCGCGGGCCCCGGCGACGAAGCGCATGGCGCGTACGGACGCATCGACGCCGTGTCGGGCAGCGGCTACATGGACGCGAACGACGATTGATCTTCCGGCAGGGGGAACGTGCGGGAGCGCGGTTCGTGCGGCGCGATCAAAGCGTTGCCGCGAGCCGCGTTCCCTGCGCGATTGCGCGCTTGGCGTCGAGTTCGGCGGCGACGTCGGCGCCGCCGATCAGATGGGTTGCGATGCCTGCCGCCTGAAGTCCTGCGTAGAGATCGCGGCGCGGTTCCTGGCCGGCGCAGACGACGACGTTGTCCACTTGTATACATTGCTCCACGCCGTCGATCGTGATGTGGAAGCCGGCGTCGTCGATGCGCTCGTAGTTCACGCCGCCGATCATCTTCACGTTTTTCATTTTCAGCGCGGCGCGGTGCACCCAGCCGGTGGTCTTGTTGAGGCGCTTGCCGGGCGCCCCCGGCGTGCGCTGCAGCAGCCACACTTGGCGTTCGGCGGGCTCGGGCATCGGCCTCGCCAGGCCGCCGCGCTGCGCATAGCTCGGATCGACGCCCCATTCGTGCGACCAGCGCGCGATGTCCGTCGTCGGCGACGGTGCAGCCTGGGTCAGGAACTCGGCAACGTCGAAGCCGATGCCGCCGGCGCCGACGATGGCGACGCGTTTGCCGACGGGTTTGCGCCCGAGCACGACATCGACGTAGCTGAGCACCGTCGGATGGTCGGCGCCGGGCAGGCTCAGCGCACGCGGGGTGATGCCGGTGGCGAGCACGACCGCGTCGAAACCGCCTAGAGATTCGACCGTCGCCGTGGTGTTCAGGCGCAAGTCGACGCCGGTGTCTTCGATGCGATGGCCGAAGTAGCGCAGCGATTCGGAGAATTCCTCCTTGCCCGGAATGCGCTTGGCGAGATTGAACTGGCCGCCGATCTCCGCAGCCGCGTCGATCAGGCTCACTGCATGGCCGCGCTCGGCCAGAGTCGTGGCGCAGGCGAGGCCGGCCGGCCCGGCACCGACGACGGCGATCTTCTTCGGCGCGGCGGTTTTCTGCACGATCAGTTCGGTTTCGTGGCAGGCGCGCGGATTGAGCAGGCACGAGGCGAGCTTGGTCTCGAACACATGATCGAGGCAGGCCTGGTTGCAGGCGATGCAGGTGTTGATGCGCGAGCTGCGCCCGGCGCGCGCCTTGTTCACCCAATCCGCATCGGCGAGCAGCGGACGCGCCATCGACACCATGTCGGCATCGCCGTCGGCGAGAATTTTCTCGGCGACCTCGGGCATATTGATGCGGTTGGTCGCGATCAGCGGCAGCGCGACTTCGCCTTTGAGCTTGCGCGTCACCCAGGCGAATGCGCCGCGTGGAACGCTGGTGACGATCGTCGGCACGCGCGCTTCGTGCCAGCCGATGCCGGTGTTGATGATCGACGCGCCGGCCGCTTCGATCTTCTTCGCGAGCTGCACAATCTCGTCCCAGCTCTGCGCGTCGTCGACCAGATCGAGCATCGACAGGCGATAGACGATGATGAAGTTCGGCCCGACCGCCTGGCGCGTACGGCGCACGATCTCGACCGCGAATCGCTGACGGTTCTCGACGCTGCCGCCCCAGTCGTCCGTGCGCATGTTCGTGCGCGCGGCGACGAACTGGTTGATCAGATAGCCTTCGCTGCCCATGATCTCGACGCCGTCGTAACCGGCGTCCTGGGCGAGCTTCGCGCAGCCGGCGAAATCGTCGATGGTGCGTTCGACGCCGCGTGTCGACAGCGCGCGCGGGGTGAACGGCGTGATCGGCGACTTGATCCGCGACGGTGCGACCGACAGCGGCTGATAGGCATAGCGGCCGGCGTGCAGAATTTGCAGGCAGATTTTGCCGCCGTCGGCGTGTACGGCGGCGGTGATCTTGCGATGCCGCGCGACGTGCCAGGGCAGGGACAGCCGGCCGCCGAACGGCTTGAGCCAGCCTTTGACGTTCGGCGCGATGCCGCCCGTTACCATGAGCCCGACGCCGCCGCGTGCGCGCTCGGCGAAATAGGCCGCGAGTTTGGCGAAATCCTGTGCGCGATCCTCAAGGCCTGTGTGCATCGAACCCATCAGCACGCGGTTCGGCAAGCTGGTGAAACCGAGATCGAGCGCGGTGAAAAGATGCGGAAAATACGTGTTGGACGCGGGCGGAGTCTGCGCGGCGGCTGGCATGAAATATCGAACGTCCGTTTGAATTCGTGCACAATGCCTTGATCCTTATCGGCTTGCAAGTCTTCGCGCAATACTTGCAATTATGCTTGGCCTGGACATCAGCCCCGCTGCATCGGCGCATGCGTGTCGCCACCAACGGACTTGCTTCGGCGGTCGGCGCTGCGCCGTTTCTCTGTGTCGTTTATTCCCGCCTTTGAGCGCACACCAAAGCCGCGCCCGATAAACCGGCCCGCGCTCGTCGGCGCGGGGCTTTTACCCGTTCGTACAAACTGCAACACTTTTACCTGCTGTCGCCAACACTTTCATTCATGATCGACCAAGTTTTTAATTCCGATGTGTCGCGCGACGCCGCGCGCCTTGGCACGCGATTCGCCGAGGCGCAGCCGTTTCGCCACATCGTGATCGAGAATTTCCTCGCGCCCGATTTCGCCCGGCGACTGCTCGACGAATTTCCCGCATTCGAGCGAGGCAACAATATCGGCGATGATGGCCGACCCGGCGGCAAATCGACCGTCGAACGCATGAGCGTACTCGGCGCGCATTACCGCGAACTCGACACGGCGATCCAAAGTGCAGAATTCCTCAAGCTCATCGGCACGATCACCGGCATCGACGATCTGCTCTACGATCCGTTCTATCTTGGCGGCGGTACGCATGAGAACCGTTCGGGCCAACTGCTGCAGGCGCATATCGATTTCAACTACCACCCAAGCGAGCGCTGGCACCGACGTCTCAACCTGATCGTGTATCTGAACCACGGTTGGGAAGAGGGCTGGGGCGGCAATCTAGAACTGTGGCGCGATCCGTATACGGACGCGAAGCCGGCCGCGCGCATCGCGCCCGTGTTCAATCGCTGCGTGATCTTTGAGACGACCGAGCACAGCTGGCACGGCTTCGACATGATCGTTTCGGGCGACGGCCAGACGCTGCGCTCGCGCAAGTCGGTTGCGCTGTATTTCTATACCAAGAATCGGCCGGAGCAAGAGGCAGCGGGCAAGCACTCCACTCACTACGTCAATCGCCAATTGCCCGAGCGCTATGTCGCGGGCCACACACTGAGCGCCGCCGACGTCGCCGAACTGCGCGACTTGATCGCGCACCGCGACAATCGCCTGCAACAGTTGTTCGCCGAGAACGCGAACCTGCTGCAGGCGCAGGAACGTGGTTTATCGGGGAAGCTTTTGTACCTGCTCAAGCGCTTATACGTGCGCTATCGGCGCTAGCCCCGTCGTTGTTGAGCGACGGAAGACTCGACGGAACAGAACAGCGAAGCAGGCGGGTGCCGTTACTGGATAACGAAATCCGGGGCTGAGCCCCGGATTTCGTTGCGGTTGCGCTGGTTGCCGAGAAGGCGCGGTTGCTCTGCGCTCAAAGATCGAGCTTGGTGACCTTGGTGCCGTCGACCGACAGATCGCCCATCAGGCCGGCGTTGGTCAGCACGATGACGTCGACCGGAGCGGTGGCCGTGTTCGTGTCGACCGCGCCGTTGGCGCCGACCTTGACCACCGCGACCGACGCACCGGCGCCGGCCGACCAGCCGGAAGACTTGCGGAAGTCGGAGAGCGCATCGCGGGTCATGAACAGGAAAATCACCGCTTTCGACTGACCGCCGGCCTGCAGGCCGACCGAGATCGACGAGGTGTTGTAGTAGCCCTGGGTGTTTCCGCCGACTCGCAGGGCGCCGTTGCCGCTCTCGCCGCCGACGATGAGGCCGGCCTGGATCACGTTCGGAAACACGAGCACGCCGCTGGCCTTCGCGATCAGTTCGCGCGAGCCGGGTACGAGCGTGTAGGCGCGCGACAGCGTGGCGTTGACGTCGGCATCGATGGCCTGCCGTTTCGACGCATTGGTGGCGGCGGAATTGGCCTTGTTCGGCGTCGTGGTACAGCCGGCGAGGACGAGGCCGCCGGCGGCGACGGCGAGAGCGAGGTGGAGTACGAGTTTGCGTATTTGCATGATCTTCTCCTGTTGATTGGAACGATGCGAATCCCACTTGCACAATGACACCAGCGCCCCGGTTATAGCACAGGCTTGCAGTCTTGAAAGCGAACAAGTGGGTGCGATGACGGCCGCGCAGCCCCCCGTTGGCGCAAGAAAGCGTTTGAAACTTGCACGTTACGACCCATTTGTTACCTTGTGCCGCACCTGTGTGGCGGTTGGCGTCATGCCGGATGCGAGCGTTGCATCGCTTCCGGTGCCCGCAGCACCCGCTTCAATCGAATCGTTTCAAGGAAACCCCGTGACCCTGCTGACTCTTGCCGAACAACGCCTGCTTATGCCCGGCGGACTCGCCGCCACCGATCTCGACCGCGTGTTCGCCTCCCTGGTCGGGCCGTCGATCGATGCGGCCGACCTGTATTTCCAGCATTCGCGCAGCGAGTCGTGGATGCTCGAAGACGGCATCGTCAAGGAAGGCAATCACTCGATCGAGCAGGGCGTCGGCGTGCGCGCGATGAGCGGCGAGAAGACCGGCTTTGCCTATTCGGACGAGATCGTGCTGCCGGAACTGCTGACCGCCGCGAAAAGTGCGCGCGCGATCGCGCAGTCGGGCAATGATCGCGCCGCGCATGCGCTCAGCGCACGCGAGGCGCAGGCGCTATATCCGCCGCTCGATCCCGTCGAGAGCATCGGCAACGAAGAAAAAATCGCCCTGCTGCGTGAAGTGGACAAATACACGCGTTCGCTCGATCCGCGCATCACCCAGGTGATCGTGAGCTTGTCGGCGACGCTCGACACGGTGCTCGTCGCGGCGATGGACGGCACGCTCGCGGCCGACGTGCGTCCGCTCGTGCGCATGAACGTCAACGTGATCGCCGAAAAGAATGGCCGGCGCGAGTCGGCGAGTTCCGGTGGCGGCGGCCGCTACGGTTACCGCGAACTGCTCGCGGACGGGCGCGCGCACGGCTTCGCGCGCGAGGCGGTGCGCCAGGCCCTGGTCAATCTCGAATCGGTGCCGGCGCCGGCGGGCAGCATGACCGTGGTGCTCGGCCCCGGTTGGCCCGGCGTGCTATTGCACGAGGCGATCGGCCACGGCTTCGAGGGCGACTTCATCCGCAAGGGCACGAGCGCCTTTGCCGGCCGCTACGGCGACCGCATCGCCGCGCCGGGCGTCACCGTCGTCGACGACGGCACGCTGGCAAACCGGCGCGGCTCGCTCAGCGTCGACGACGAAGGCACGCCGAGCGCATGCACGGTGCTCGTCGAAGACGGCATCCTCAAGGGTTATATGCAGGACAAGTTCAATTCGCAGTTGATGGGCCAGCGCTCGACCGGCAACGGCCGCCGCGAATCGTTCGCACATCTGCCGATGCCGCGCATGACCAATACCTACATGCTCGCCGGCAAGCACGATCCGGGCGAGATCATCGCGTCGGTCGAACGCGGACTCTATGCGGTCAACTTCGGCGGCGGCCAGGTCGACATCACCAACGGCAAGTTCACCTTCTCGGCGAGCGAGGCCTACCTGATCGAGAACGGCAAGGTGACGCGGCCGGTCAAGGGCGCGACCTTGATCGGTTCGGGGCCTGAAGTGCTCACGCGCGTGTCGATGATCGGCAACGACCTCAAGCTCGACGAAGGCGTTGGCGTCTGCGGCAAGGAAGGGCAGAGCGTGCCGGTCGGCGTCGGCCAGCCGACCTTGCGCATCGATGCAATGACGGTCGGTGGAACGGCGGCGTGAGGCTTCTTCGGCTGTCATTCCCGCGCAAGCGGGAATCCAGCTTTTTCTTTTCATGCTTTTCAAAGTTGGAAGCGGATTCCCGCCTGTGCGGTGATGAAGAGCAAGCAAAAAAGATCGTAGGCGATCCATTGGACGTCTTCCGCAGCGCGCGCGCAAAAGCAGTGTTTCGCGTACGCAGACTGCGGATTGTGGCGGCGGCTTTGCTCGTCGTGCCGTTCGCCGCTCATGCGGTGACGACCGTGCGGACGGTTTCCGAGAGAAGCTGCGCTGCGCTTGCCACGCGCGTTGACGCCATAGCCGGATCGGCGCCGATTTTCCTGCGCAGCTACGATCACGAGCATGGCAGCGGAGAGCCTGCCGAGCCCGCGCTGCGCACCGCGGCATTCACCTACGACAACGCACTCGCGGTGATCGCCTTGCTCGCCTGCGAGCGCAAAGCACAAGCGCTGCGGATCGGCGAAGCTCTGCGTATCGCCGCGACCGGCGATGCGCGTCTGCGTAATGTCTATCGTGCCGGCGCAGTCGCCGACAAACCGCTGCCGAACGGCTGGTGGGACGCGCGTGAAAACCGTTGGGTCGAGGACGCGTATCAGGACGGCACGGCGACCGGCAACGTCGCCTGGGCGGCGCTCGCATTGCTTGCCTTGCACGACGTGACCGGCGACGTGCGCTGGCGTGACGCCGCGGCGAAGCTCGCGAACTGGATCGTTGCGAATACGGCCGATGCGCGCGGCGCCGGCGGTTTCAGCGGCGGCATCGACGGCTTCGACGCCGCGCCGAAAAAGATTCTGTGGAAAGCGACCGAGCACAATATCGACCTCGCGGCGATGTTCGCCTGGCTCGATCGCGCCGGCGCGCCGGGTGACTGGAAAAAGTACGTCAAGCAGGCGAGCGATTTCGTCGCCGCGCAATGGGACGCGGCGAGCGGACATTTCTTCGTCGGCACTTTGCCCGACGGCGTCACGCCGAATCGCAGCACTTCGGGCCTCGATGCGCAGCTCTGGGCGCAACTGCTGGCGAACGCGCGGCCCGAGTGGCGGCGCGCGCTGACCTATGTCGAACGCGAACATGCCGTGCCGGGCGGTTTCGATTTCAACGCCGACCGCGACGGCCTGTGGACGGAGGGCACCGCGCAGGTCGCATTAGTCTATCGCCGGCTCGGCCGTGAGGCCGACGCGGACAAGTTGTTCGCGACGATTGCGGGGCAAGAATCGCCCGGCGGATTTTTCTACGCGACGCGCGAGCCGCGCATCACCACCGGCCTCGCCATCGGCGGCGACAGCACGTCGGCCGATTTCTACTACTACCGCCGTCCGCATCTTGGCGCGACGGCCTGGGCTACGCTTGCGGCCACGCGACGCAATCCGTTTGTGCCGGCCACCGCGCCGACAGCTAAGCGGCCTTGATCCCGTGCGGGCTGCGTCGATTCCGACGGCTAACCTTATTTAAGTTTTCTTAACCCCGAAATACAAAAATATCGCCTACTTTCCGATCGCGTCGGGATTTCGCGCAGGCGCCGCCTGCGCCGTGCAATCAGGGCAAGGAGAGGACATATGCGGATTTGCGTGCGGGCAGGGGCGGGTCGGATGGCGCGCGTCGGTGCAGCGCTGATCTGTGTTTTGCTGGTTTGCCGCGCGGTCGTCGCGGTGCCGCTCGACGTCGACGTGCAGCGCAAGGTACAGCAGGCGACGTTCGAGGTCGTTGTGCCGAAGCCGGCCAAGGAGTCGGCTACGTTCGACAAGCCTTGGGAAAATCTCATCCCGTACAAAGTCCGCTCGGATCATTATTTGCCGGTCGGCACGGCGTTCTCGATCGGTCACGGGCGCTATGTCACCGCGATGCACGTGCTGTTTGCGGTGTTCGGCGACACGCGCGGCGAGCCGCTGCTGCGCGACGCGGGCGGCAACGTCTATCCGATCGGGCAGATCGTGAAGGGCTCGGCGGACAAGGATTTCGTCGTCTTCACCCTGGCCAAGGCGCCGAGCACCGCCGCCGCGTTCGATATCGAGGAAAAGCCGCAGCTCAACGAGACCGTCTACGCGGTCGGCAACGCACTCGGCGAAGGCATCGTCGTACGCGAAGGCAACTACACCTCGGATACGCCCGAGGACGAGAACGGCCGCTGGCAATGGCTGCGCTTCTCCGCGCCGATCTCGGGAGGCAACAGCGGCGGCCCGCTGCTCGACGACAAGGGCAGGGTGATCGGCATCGTGCGCGCCAAGCGCGTATCCGAAAACACCTTGAATTTCGCCGTGCCGATCGCGCTCGTGACGGGCGCGGCGGACGGCGTCGTCCAGGTGGATTCGCGCGTGGTCACCGGTGTCGCCGTGTTTGAGAAAACGCGCACGGCGCAGTTCAAGGCGGATATTCCGATGCCGAAGAGCTTCGCCGAATTTTCCGCGGCGTACATGAAATCGGTCGACGACTTCAACGCGCGCCAATTGCACGACCTGCTCGCGGAGAACGCCGGCGAGACGTTTCCGCACGGCAGCGGTAGCGAGAAACTGCTGCGGGCGCTCTATCAACGCAACCTGCCCGGCGTGATCGTGCAGAACGGCAGCGGCACGTGGACGATCGACGCGCCGCGCTATGCGCGGCTCGATCTCGGCAACGAAGGCTGGCAGGACGCGGCCTCGTTCAAAGGCGAACTGATCTATCACCGGCACAAGCCGGAGGACATCGATCAGGCGAAGTGGTACGCGGACCCGCAACTGGTCAAGGAATTGGTGCTCAAGTCCTCGCCGAGCACGATCCATGTCAACGCGGAGAACGCGAAGGTGCTTTCGTTCGGCAAGCCCGACGAAGATTCCACGTTCACCGACGTATGGGGGCGCGTCTGGCAGGTGTGCATCTGGCACGTGACCAGCTGGTTCACGAGCAATTGGCTGGTCGAATTCGATCTGCCGGTGCCGGACGGCCACGTCGGTTTCGAGCGCAACCTCGGCGCGCTCGGGCGCAGCGGCCAGATCGAACGCATGAAACTGCTGACCGGATTCCTCGCCGTGTCCTATGAAGGCACGCTCGCGCAGTGGAATGGATTCCTCGCGCAGAAAGCGCTGCTGCCGAAGGCGCTCGCGCAGCCCGTGCTGCACGTCGACTACGGCCGCAGCTTCGCCTTCGACGGCCGCCGCGTGACTTTCTCCTACGGGCCCGAGTTGCAGAAGATCGACCAGGGCAGCCGCCTGCGCCTCGACTTCGGTTTCATCCCCGACGCTCGCGGCGCGGTGCTCGACATCGCCGGCGTCGCCGCCTACGACCGCGAGGAGAAGACCGAGGTTGGCGTGTTCCGCCACGGCGCGCCCGCGCAGAGCGCCGGCGAAGACGCGAAAAACGAGTGGGACAAACGGCTTCACCACCGACATCCGTACGATGCGGTCGCGGTGAGCGCGAACGACCGCCAGTCGATCAGCACGATCTTCGGCAAGCCCGACCCGCAGCCCGCGCCGGGCGTGCTCTACACATTCCAGTATCGCGCCGAGAACGGCACGGCCCAGGACGCAATGAAGGCCAAGCTCGACCTGCTGCTGAAGAACGCCAAGGTCGACGAGCGCTGAACCGCACTGATCCGTGCGAGCGGCGCATCGCTGCGCAGCGGTGCGGAATTCCGGTATGGTAGCGGCGCGATGAATACCGTGGACGCCGCCATACTGGAACCGGACGCGCCGGCCGGCGAGCGCGAGGCGCTCGCAGCGGCGGCGGCGATCGACATCCGCAACGGCTTCGCCGACTACAACGAACGCTTCCGTGCCGTGACGCGGCGCGCGAAGCAGCGCTTCGAGACGCGCGATTTCGCTTCGGCGCGGATGGACAACGTCGAGCGCATGGATCTCTACGACATCTGCGTGCGCGCGACCACGGCACGGCTCGAACGCCTGCTGCGCGAGCGTCTGCACGACCGCGCGCTGTGGATCGAGATACGCCGCAGCTTCGCCGAGCTGATCGCGCCGCTGCTCGACCAGGAACTCAACAAGACTTTCTACAACACGCTGACGCGGCGCTTCTTCGGCACCTCGGGCGTCGATGCGCAGATCGAATTCGTCGCCCTCGACATCGAGCCGACCGACAGCATCACGCATCCGGTCGGCCGCCACAGCTATGCGGTCTGGGGCCAGTTGCCGCGTGTTTGCCGGCGCATGCTCGGCGACTACGCATTCGACGTCGCCTACGCGCATCTCGGACTGTGTGCTTTGCGCATTGCCGAGACTCTGACGCGGCGCCTCGCCGATTGGCGCACCGACGCGGGTAATGCCAATCCGATCCGCGCGATCGAACTGCTCGACACGGTGTTCTACCGTGAGCGCCGCGCCTATCTGGTCGGCCGCATCTTCGGCGCCGAGCGCATCGCGCCGCTCGTGATCGCCCTGATCAACGAAGACAGCGGCCTGCGCGTCGACGCGGTGCTGACCGAGCGCGCTCACGTCGCTCAGGTATTCGGCTACACGCGCAGTTATTTTCAGGCCGACCTGCCGACGGTCGGCGACGCGGTGGTGTTTCTGCGCACGCTGCTGCCGTACAAGCCGATCGACGAGCTTTACACCGTGCTCGGCCGCGCGAAGCAGGGCAAGACCGAACGCTATCGCCATTTCTTCCGCCACCTCGCCGCGCACCGCGATGAGCAGTTCGTGCACGCCGACGGCGAGCGCGGCATGGTCATGGCCGTGTTCACCCTGCCGTCGTATCCGCTCGTGTTCAAGCTGATTCGCGACAAGTTCGCGTTTCCGAAGGAGAGCGTGCGCGCCGAGGTGATGCAGAAGTACACCCTGGTTTTCCGCCACGATCGCTGCGGCCGCCTCGTCGATGCGCAGGAGTTCCGCTTCCTGCGCTTTCCGAAAGAACAATTCGCGCCGGCCCTGCTCGACGAACTGCTGACGAGCTGCAGCGAAACGGTGAAGATCGACGGCGCCGATCTCGTCGTCGCGCATTGCTACGTCGAGCGGCGCGTCCGCCCGCTGAACTTGTATGCGCGCGAGGCCGCCCCGGATGCCGCGATCCGCGCGGTGATCGACTACGGCCAGGCGATCCGCGATCTGGCTTCGAGCAATATTTTCCCAGGCGATCTGCTGTTCAAGAATTTCGGCGTCACCGGCCACGGCCGCACGATCTTCTACGATTACGACGAGCTTTGCCTCGTCAGCGAATGCCGCTTCCGTGAACTGCCCGAGGACGACGATCGCGGCGAGTCGTTCTATGTCGGTCCGCTCGACGTGTTCCCCGAACAGTTCCCGCGCTTTCTCGGCATGGACGCGGCGCAGCGCGCGGCGCTGCTCGATGCGCACGGCGAGATTTTCACCGTGCGCTGGTGGCAGGATCTGCAGCAGAGCCTGGCCCGCGGCCTCGTCGTCGACGTGCCGCCGTACGCGGAGGAAGTCCGCGTCGGCGCGAAATCTTTTCCGGCCGATGCCGGTCTGTAAACCACCATCCAGAGAGGGAGTACGTTTATGCGCAACACTGCAACGCTGATGCTGGCGCTCGCCGCGGCCCTGGCCGCGAATTCCGCCGCGTTCGCCGACCAGCCGAAAGCGCCGGTCTCGCCGGCTTCGCTCGGCCAGTACTCGGCGGCGGCGATGGACAGGATTCTTGCCGGCAGCTGGCGTTCCGACGCGAACAAGGCGCGCGACAAGTACCGCCATCCGAAGGAGACGCTCGCGTTCTTCGGAGTCAAGCCGAACCAGACCGTGATCGAACTCGTGCCGAGCACCGGCTGGTACAGCGAAATCCTCGCTCCGTATCTGAAAGACAGCGGGCAGTACATCGGCGCGGTGTTCAAGTCGACGAAGGCCGACGGCTCGCCGAACAAGTACTCGAAGCTGTACACCGACCGCATCGCCAAGGATCCCGCCCAGCTCGGCGCGGCGAAGGTCGTCGAGTTCGACGGCAAGGCGCCGGTGTTCGGCCCGCCCGCATCGGCCGACGTCGTGCTGACCTTCCGCAACGTGCACAACTGGACTGACGACGGCAGCGCCGATGCGATGTTCAAGGCGATGTATGCCGTGCTCAAGCCCGGCGGCACGCTCGGCGTGGTCGATCACCGCGCCAAGCCCGGCACGACGCTCGAGCAGGACAAGGATTCGGGCTATCTGCCGGTCGATACCGTGGTCAAGCTTGCGACCGATGCGGGCTTCAAGCTCGAAGCGCAGAGCGAGGTCAACGCCAACCCGAAGGACACCAAGGACTATCCGAAGGGCGTGTGGACGTTGCCGCCGAGCTACGCACTCAAAGACGTGGACCGCGAGAAGTACGCGGCGATCGGCGAGTCCGACCGCATGACGCTGAAGTTCGTCAAGCCGGCCAACTAAGACGACAACGACGAAACCCTTCCCCGCGTCCGGCGGGGAAGGGCAGACGCGAGCATGCTTGTCGCCCTCAATAAACCGTTCAACGTCCTCTGCCAGTTCACCGACCGTAGCGTGCCGCCGAGGCGCACGCTCGCGGATTTCGTCGGGCTGCCTGACGTCTATCCGGCCGGCCGCCTCGACTACGATTCGGAAGGTCTGCTGCTGACCGACGACGGCCGCCTCGCCCAGCGCCTGACCGATCCGCGCTTCAAGGTCGAGAAGACCTATCTCGTCCAGGTGGAAGGCGAACCGACGGACGCACAATTGGCGCAATTGCGCAAAAGTGTACTTTTGAACGACGGCCCGACCTTGCCGGCGCAAGCAACCTTGCTTGACGGCGCGCCGCAATGGCTGTGGCCGCGCGATCCGCCGGTGCGCTTCCGCAAGTCGGTGCCCGACGCCTACGTCGAACTGACGATCCGCGAAGGCCGCAACCGCCAGGTGCGGCGCATGACCGCGGCGGTCGGCCTGCCGACCCTGCGCTTGATCCGCGTGCGCATCGGCCATATAGCTCTGGACGACCTGAAGCCGGGTCAGATTCGCAATATCGAAGAGGGCGGTCCGGAGTGGCCGCTTCCTGAGCCGCGCGATCCGGGACGGGCGAAAAGAAAAGGGCGAGCGTCAAAATGAGCACTGCGTTCAAAGACCATTTTTCCGGCCATGCCGATCTCTACCGCGAGGCGCGGCCGACCTATCCCGACGCGCTGTTCGACTGGCTTGCCGCGCTGGCGCCCGACCGCGCGCTCGCTTGGGACTGCGGCTGCGGCAACGGCCAGGCCAGCGTCGCGCTCGCGCAGCGTTTTGACCGCGTCGTCGCGACCGATCCGAGCGCGAACCAGATCGCCGACGCCGAACAGCGTGCGAACGTCGAGTACCGCGTCGAGCCCGGCGAACGCTCGTCGCTCGCCGACGCGAGCGCGAGCCTTGTGACCATTGCCCAAGCTCTGCACTGGTTCGATCATGCGGCGTTTTACGCGGAGGTGCGGCGTGTGCTCAAGCCGGGCGGCGTGATCGCCGCCTGGAGCTACGCCGCATGCCGCGTCGATGCGGCGGTGGACAAGGTGATCGATCATCTCTATGGCGATGCGTTGACCGGCCCGTATTGGCCTGCCGAGCGCGCCTATGTCGATGCGGGCTATCGCACGATCCCGTTTCCGTTCGAAAAAATCGCCGCGCCGGAATTTCCGATGGTGATGCGCTGGAATCTCGATCAACTGCTGGCGTATCTGCGTTCGTGGTCGGCGACGCAGCGTTACATCAAGGCGAATGGCGCGGATCCGGTGGCGATCGTCGAGGCCGATCTGCGCGCGGCGTGGGGTGATTCCGCGCGGATGCGTGAGGTTGTTTGGCAGTTTCATCTGCTTGCGGGCAAGGTTTGAATTTCTACTTGCGGGAGCAGTGCAAGGCTTCCACTCGTCCTGCGGACGAGCGGGTCACTTTCTTGTCAGCAGCGACAAGAAAGTAACCAAAGAAACGCCGCCCCAGAACATTGCGCCCTTTGGGCTTCTGCCCGAAGGGTCCGCGTCAGCGGCCGGGTTCCGCTAATTGCACATCCGTGCGCAATAGCGGAATGCGCGCGATCCTCGCGCGCACCCTGCGGGCCTTTTCGTCCGCTGCCGCCGCAATGTAATAGGGACCCGGAGAAGCCAGAGCGGCGCGCATCGTGCGCGCAAAAGCTGGAGCAGAAGCTGGGGCAGAAGCCAGAGCAAAAAGCTGGATCAAAAGAGAAGCGTGTAGGGGCGCGATTTATCGCGCCCGGCTTTTCTGTTCTTGCAGACTCGGTCGGCCGCGGTCAGGGCGCCGCGGGCAAACCGAGCACTGCACGCAGTTCTTTCTGCGCCGCGGTGAATTCCGACTTGTACTCGGGCCGCGTCGTCAGCGATGCGGCGATGACCGAGCCGGCGATGCGGCCCATTTCGACGTCGGAGCGGTAGTGCACGCCGGCGATAACGCGGTTGTCGCCGTATTCCCAGGCGCGGTGCATCAGTTCGGCTTTCTTTTCCGGCAGCATGTTCGCGAGAACGATGCCCATCAGGGTGCCGAGCGTAGTGTGGCCCGACGGCCACGCGCCGGACGGCGTGCTGCTCGTGCCGGCGCGCAGCGGTTCGACGAGTTTGTTGAGCACGTAGGGGCGCGGGCGGTTGAAGCCTTTCTTCGCCGGCTTGACGACGACGTCTTCGGTCTTGATCAGGCGTTCGGACAGGGCGGCGAGTTTGGGCAGGCTGGCCGCGTTGAATTTTTCTCCGAGCACGTCGGCGAAGCGCCAGATGCTCTCCTCGCTGTCGGCGCGTGCGCGATCGGCCATGGCCGGCGTGCGCGCGACCTGGATAGTGAGGATTTCGCCGAGTTCTTTGAGCGTCTGCGCCGAGTCGTCCGCGGGCGGCGGCGGCAGGATGTGCAACAGGTCGACCGCGCTCGCATCGAGGTAAGGCTTTACTTCGGCTGCACCGGCTGTGCAAGCGGCGAGCAGGGTCAACGCAGCGAGACACGCTTTGAAAGTACGCATTCTTATTATCTCCGGGGTTGATGCGCACCGAGGGGCGCGGTGCGCGCGGGCACTGTGCCGAGGGGAAATGACGGTTTCGTTGCAGTCCGCCGTGAATCGGATCGGGTTCGAGCGACGGTAAGGAATCTGCAGCAATTCGGACATGTGTTGACCGTAAGGTGCACGGTGTTTTTGCCCCTCCTTACAAGAACTCACAGACCATGACCCAGTTCCGTTGCGTGCCGTTCTCGCCGCAGGCCGCGCCCTGCCTGTCTTCGCGCCTCGCCGGGGCCTCGCGGCTGCGGCCGCTGGCTCTCGCCATGATGCTTGCGGGCGTTGCGCCCGCCGTTTTCGCCGCCGATACCAACGTCGATCCGGCTGCGCCGGCCAATTCACCCGCGTCGGCCGATGCGGCGAACAAGCCGGCGGCCATGCAGTTGCAGGAAGTTGAAGTCAATGCCAGCTCCGCGCGTTCGGCAATCACGATGGCGCCGGTGCAGAGCGAACTCGAAGTGACTCAGCCGACTTCGGTGATCGGCCTCGACTGGATCGCCAACCACGAGCCGCCGACCGCGGACTATGCGGCGATCGCGGCGATGGCGCCGTCGGTGAGCTCGATCAGCCCAGCCGGCCCCGGCCTCGGCGAAGCCAAGCAGGTGACGATGCGCGGCTTCAACGACAACCAGTACAACGTCACTTACGACGGCATTCCGTTCGGCGACACGAACGACTTTTCGCATCACACGTCGAGTTATTTTCCGGCGAAAATGATCGGCCAGGTCTCGGTCGATCGCGGCCCGGGCGGCGCGAGCACGATCGGCGAGGCGACCTTCGGCGGCACGATCGCGCTTCGCTCGAAGGACCCGCTCGATCAGTTCGAAATCATTCCGACGCAGACCTTCGGCAGCTACTCGACCACGCTGAGCCATCTCGAATTGAACACCGGGCGCATGGAGCAGGTCGGCGGCGGCAGGCTGATCGCGAGTGCGCAGTACTACGACAGCGACACCTTCCGCACCGACTCGGGCGTGCACCGCAAGACGGCGTACATCAAGTACGTGCAGCCGATCGGCACGGACACCGAAATCACCGTGCTGAGCAACTACAACGACATCAAGTTCAACAACCCGGACAAGACCACGCTGACCCAGGCGCAGATCAACACGCTCGGGCGCAACTTCGGCCTCAACCACGATCCGACCACGACCGACTGCACCTGCTACAACTTCCAGACCAAGCAGACCGACCTGGAATACATCGGCATCAAGAGCGCGCTGACGCCGGACTGGACGGTCGACAACAAGACCTACACGTACTACTACAACAACGACAGCCACGAGTCGCCGACGATCGGCACCAACGCGTCGAAGACGAACATGGGCGGCGCCTACAAGGTCAACAAGTACCGCGCCTGGGGCGACGTGCTGACCCTGTCCTACGCGACGGCCTACGGCACGCTGCGCGTCGGCGGCTGGTACGAGATGCAGAAGAACGACCGCAACCAGGTCCTGCTCGACTACACGCTCGGCGGCATCCACGACGTGAAGCCCGGCAAGCCCGATTCGAGCGCGTACAAGTACACCATGCGCGACTGGCTGCGCACGGCGCAGCTCTACGCCGAGTACGAGTGGAAGGCGACCGACGCACTCACCGTCACGCCGGGCGTGAAGAGCCT
Organism: Rudaea sp. 3F27F6; assembly: GCF_005503555.1. Taxonomy (GTDB): domain Bacteria; phylum Pseudomonadota; class Gammaproteobacteria; order Xanthomonadales; family Rhodanobacteraceae; genus Rudaea. The sequence continues at coordinate 727,892 of NZ_SCNG01000002.1, read as the reverse complement.
GCAGTTCACGCGCGACATCGAGGCGCCGATCAACCAGACGACGAAGACGCCGCTGTACTACGACCAGACCTGGCGCAAGACGCTCGGTTATCTCGCGGCGAACTATCTGCTGACGCCGGAATGGAGCGTATACGGCCAGGCCGCGCAGGGCTTCCTCGCGCCGAACCTCAACCAGTTCTATGTGCCCGATCCGTCGAAGAACCGCGCCGCGCCGCAGCAGACGATGAACTACCAGTTCGGCACGGTGTACAAGACCGACCGCTTCAGCATGGACGCGGACGTGTTCTATATCGACTACAAGAACTTCCCGCTGTCGTCGGTCGATCCGGTCACCAAGGACCCGATCTTCGCGCTCGCACGCGGCGCGCGCCTGTACGGCGTCGAAGGCACGGCGACTTACTATTTCGGCAACGGCGTCAGTGCGTTCGCGAACTTCTCGACGATCGACGCGGCGTTCAGGCTGTCGAGCCTCGATATCCCGAACGTGCCGGACGGCACGATGGCGCTCGGCCTCAGCTACGAGGGCGACGGCCTGTTCGGCTCGCTCACGAGCAAGTACATCGGCGGGCAGAAGGTCTACAACAGCGGCTTCAGTCCGGACGACGCGACCACGGTGACTTCGGTCGGCAAGTCCGACGGTTTCTGGCAGACCGCGCTGAGCCTCGGCTACGGGCGCAATATCGACGGCTCGTTCATCAAGAGCTACAAGTTCCGCCTGCAGGTGGAGAACCTGTTCAACGCGCACAACCAGGTCGCCGACTCGATCAAGAACGGCAATATCTACTATCTGGTTCTGCCGGGACGTAACTGGTACGCGTCGGTGTCGCTCGGCCTCTGGTGAGGCGACGTTTGGGACAAAGAAAAGGGGGCCGATGGCCCCCTTTTTTTTTTGTTTCTGCGATTTCGCAGAGCGTCTTACATGCCGATCGCGCTTTCCGCGCTCACGTACGGCAGGCCGTGCGCTTCGGCGACCGGCTCGCAGGTGACCTTGCCTTCGAACACGTTGAGGCCGTTGCGCAGGTGCGCGTCCTGCGCGAGCGCCTTTTTCCAGCCGTTGTTGGCGAGCGAGAGGGTGAACGGCAGAGTGACGCTGTTGAGCGCGAAGGTCGAGGTGCGCGCGACCGCGCCCGGCATGTTGGCGACGCAGTAGTGAACGACGCCGTCGACGACGTAGGTCGGATCGGCATGCGTGGTGGCGTGCGAGGTCTCGACGCAGCCGCCCTGGTCGATGGCGACGTCGACGATGACCGAACCCGGCTTCATCGTGCCGAGCATGGCGCGCGTGACCAGCTTCGGCGCTGCGGCGCCGGGGATCAGCACGGTGCCGATCAGCAGGTCGGCGCGGCGCACGAGTTCTTCGATCGCCGAACGCGTCGAGAACACCGTCGAAATCGACGTGCCGAACTGGGTGGCGAGGCGCTTGAGCGCGTCGGCGGAACGGTCGACCACGGTGACCTTGGCGCCCATGCCGACGGCGATCGTCGCCGCGTGCGTGCCGGACACGCCGCCGCCGAGGATGACCACTTCCGCCGCGGGCACGCCGGGTACACCGCCGAGCAACACGCCGCGGCCGCCCTGGGCCTTTTCGAGCGCATGCGCGCCGACCTGCGGAGCGAGGCGGCCGGCGACTTCGGACATCGGCGTCAGCAACGGCAGCGAGCCGTTCGCCGCGGTGACGGTCTCGTAGGCGATGCAGATCGCGCCGGAGTCGATCAGATCCTTGGTCTGCTCCGCATCGGGGGCGAGGTGCAGATAGGTGAAGAGAATCTGGCCTTTGCGCAGCTTCTTGCGCTCGACCGCGAGCGGCTCCTTGACCTTCACCACCATGTCGGCTTCGGCGAAGATTTGATCGGGGCCTTCGACAATGCTCGCGCCGGCCGCGGTGTAGTCGGCATCGGTGATGCCCGCGCCGAGGCCCGCACCGGCCTGGACCATGACCTGATGGCCGTGGTGCACGAGTTCCTGCACGGAGGAGGGCACGAGGCCGACGCGGTACTCGTGATTCTTGATCTCTTTCGGTACACCGATACGCATGACTGAAGCTCCCTCGAGTTGGCTTGTTGGTCTTTGAGCGCGCGCGTCGGCGACGGCGCGGCCGGTGCGGCAGTATGATTGAGGCATCAAGCAATTGATCGCCGATTCTTCGTGCTTTCGGGCTTGGCTGTAGAATATTTCGCGGCTTTTCTCCTTTTTGGCGAAATTTTATGTCGATGCCGGATTTGCTCCTCGATGAACGCGATCGGGCGATTCTGCGCCTGCTGCAGCAGGACGGGCGCCTGACCAATCTGGACCTCGCCGCCCAGGTCAATCTGTCGCCTTCGGCCTGCCTGCGCCGGGTCAAGCTGCTCGAAGAGCGCGGACTCATCGCGCGCTACGTGATGCTGATGGACGAAAAGGCCGCGGGCCTGCCGGGCACCGCGTTCGTACTGGTGACGCTCGACCAGCAAGGGCGCACGGCGCTCGACGCATTCGAGGCCGCGATTAAGGATCACGCCGAAGTCACCGAATGCTGCCTGCTCGCCGGCGCGGCGGACTATATGGTGCGCGTGGCCTATGCGGACTCGGCCGATTTCGAGCGCATTCACACCGAGATACTGACCCAGTTGCCCGGCGTCGTGCGCGTGCAGTCGACTTTGGCATTGCGCACGGTGAAGAAGACGACGGAGTTGCCGGTTTAGGGGGTAAGCGATCGTCTTCATTAGCTCGTCATTCCGGCGAAAGCCGGAATCCAGCGTCTCTGCAGTTGCTTGTATCTACAAGGACAAAGGCACTGGATTCCGGCTTTCGCCGGAATGACGGTGGCTTCTTCTTTACCGCTTTGCGCGCATCAACGATTCGTCAACTGAATCTCGATGCGCCGATTCTTCGCGTAGGCGGCCTCGGTGTCCTTCGGATCGAGCGGCTGGAACTGGCCGAAGCCGTTCGCCGACAAATGGCGCGGCTGGATGCCCTGGACGACGAGCTGCTTGACGATCGCGGTCGCGCGCGCAGTCGACAGTTCCCAGTTCGACGGGAACTGGTCGGTGTGGATCGAGCGCTTGTCGGTGTGGCCGTCGATGCGCAGCACCCAATCGAGATTGGACGGAATCTCCGCGGCGACTTCGTTGAGCGTCTTGGCGAGTTTGCCCATCGAGGACTGCGCGTCGGGCGAGAGTTCGGCCGAGCCGGTCGCGAACAGAATGTCGGTCGGCACGACGAAGCGGTCGCCGACGACCTGGATGTCGGCGCGGTTGCCGAGCGCCTCGCGTAGCTTGCCGAAGAATTCCGAGCGGTACTTTTCGAGCTGGTTGACCTTGTTCGCGAGCGCGAGATTGAGCTCCTTGCCGAGCTCGGCGATCTTCACGTCCTTGTCCTTGACGTTCTTGTTCGCGATTTCGAGCGCGGCGGTGATCTGCTTGAGCTGTTCCTGCACGGCGGCGAGCTGGCGGTTGAGCAGCTCGACCTGGGCGGCGGACTTGGCGTTGAGATCGGTCGCGGAGACGAGGTCCTTCTTCGATTGGTCGAGCTGCGCGGCCATCTGCGCGACCTGCTGTTCGAGCTGGGTCTTCAGCTCGTTGAGCGCGGCGATGTCGGCCGCGAGCTTGGCCGCTTCGGCATGCGCCGTGTCGAGCGCGCTGTTGGACTGGCCGAGCGAGGCGGACAGTTCGTTGACCTTGGCGTCGAGCTTGGTCTTTGCGTCCTGCGCGAGCGACAGCGTCTGCGCGAGCTGGGCGATCTGCGCGTTGAGATCGGCGAGCGCCTTGTTCTTGCCGGCCAGCGTCTGCGACAGCACGAACTGGCCGACCGCGAACAGCAGCAAGACGAAGATCATCACGAGGATCAGACTCGTCAGCGCATCGACGAATCCCGGCCAGATATCGAGTCCCCTGCGGCGGCGTGCTAGTGAATTCATGTCAGGTCAAAGAAAGATTTGGCCACGGATTGCACGGATAAACGCGGATCGAGAAAGAGGGGCAGTTCGATTTTTTGATCTATCCGTGTTCATCCGCGGAATCCGTGGCAAAAAAAGCTCTTCAAGCACCGTTGCGCTTGCCATCGACCGCAGCGGCGATCGTGCGCGAGAGCAGGCGGAATTCGCTGCGCAGATCGTCGGTCAGGCGCGCATTGTTGTTCGGCGCGGCGGCGAGCGTTTTCAGCACGTTCTTCAACTCTTCCTGGGTCTCGCTCATGCCGCGCATCTCGCGCGATTCGCGGCCGAGCAGATCGGCGAGGCGCGCGAGCTGCGTGTTGAGTTCGCCGAGTTGCTCGGAGGAATTGCGCCGTTCGCGCTCCGATTCGATCAGCGCGCGCTGCATGCGTTCGAGGCCGTCCGCGGTCTGTTCGAGCAGCGCCTGCACATAGGCCGGCACGTTCGCCTCGCCGTCACCCTGCAACGTGCCCGACGACAGCCGCGTCTGTCCCGACAGCCATTCTTCGAGTTCGTTATAGAAGCGGTTCTGCGCATGGCCGGTCTGCAGGTCGAGAAAACCGAGCACGAGCGACGAGGCGAGGCCGAACAGCGAGGTCGAGAAGCTCGTCGACATGCCGGACAGCGGTTCCTTCAGATGATTCTTCAGGTCGTTGAACATGGCGACCGGATCGGCGCCGACGCCGAGTGAGGCGATGATGTCGGCGACCGAGCGGATCGTCACAAGCAGGCCCCAGAACGTGCCGAGCAGACCGAGGAAGATCGCCAGACCGACCAGATAGCGCGACAGGTCGCGCGTTTCCTCGAGGCGCAGGTAGATGCTGTCGAGCAGCGAACGCAGGCTGGTCGTCGACAGCGAGAACTTCGAGCGCTCGCGGCCCGAGAGCATGCGCGCCATCGGCGCGAGCAGCTTCGGCGGCGCGAGCGGACGGCTGGGATCGGAGCGCTTGAACGTCTCGATCCATTCGACTTCGCGCGAAAGCTGCAGCACCTGGCGCAAGTTCCAGACGATGCCGAACAGCAGTACGACGAGAATCACGCTGTTGAAAAACGGATTCGCCTCGAAGTTCGCGAGCAGCTTCGGCGCGAGCAGGCCGGCGAGTACGGCGACGGCGACGAGAAATCCCGCCATCCAGACGAGCACTTGGGTGGGTTTGGTCATGACAGACGTTTCGGTGGGAGGGCGCGATCGGATCGGAACTGCTCTGTGACTGTGCGCTTCGCGCATTAGTTCCGTCGGCGAGCATGCCACCGTGGCGCGGCGGATGAAAGAAGCCGGTGCGATTTCGCCGTCGTCGCGCGCGGACCGGCGCCGTTCAGCGCCGGCGCGCCCGCTTGACACGCGATACGCCGGTCGCGTAGTTTTTCCGGCGCGCTGACAGGGCGCACCGCGTCCGCGGAAAGGGATACTCCCGCCTGTACGACGCTGGTCGATTCGCTCAAGACGAACCTCTTTCGCCCCATGTTGCGCGGACCCGGGGCCGATCCTTCAGAGGAGGCATTCGTCATGTTGCAACTCGTTCCGTTTTTCCGGGCGTCCGTCCAAGGCGGTGCGCGATGAAGCACTTCGCCGTCGAACCCCTGCCGCCGAGCCCCAATCTCGAACATCAGCAAAAGCTTGCCAAGCGCCTGTTGCGCGACGCCTGGGCCGGCGAGGCTGACGCGCTCGCGCGCGTGCGCACGTTCCTGCCGCAGGCGCCGAACCCCGATACGCTGAAACTGCACGACGCCCAGCTGGTCGTCGCGCGCGGCTACGGCTTCGATTCCTGGGCCGCGATGAAGCGCAAGATCGAGTCGCTGACTGCCTCGCCGCTCGAACAATTCGACATCGCCGTGCGCGAAGGCGACGCCGCGCGTGCGCGCGAGCTGCTCGCGGCGCACGCCGATGTGCGCGCAGGCATCAACGAGCGGCGTTTCGACTTCGACTCTCCGGCGATTCATCAGGCGAAGAAGAATCTGCCGCTCGTCGACGTGCTGCTCGAATACGGTGCCGACATCAACGCGCGCTCGACCTGGTGGGCCGGCGGTTTCGGCATCCTGGAATTCGATCTGAGCCTGGAGCAGGCCACGCCGCTGATCGAGCGCGGCGCGCGTATCACGCCGTGGGCGGCGGCCGGGCTCGGCTTGTTCGACGAATTGAAATCGATCATCGATGCCGATCCGAGCGCGGTCAACGCGCGCGGCGGCGACGGCAAGACCGTGCTGCACTGCGCCGCATCGTATGCGATCGCGGAGCTGCTGCTCGACCGCGGCGCCGACACGCGCATCCGCGACATCGACCACGGCGCGACGGCGCTGCAGTATCTGATTGCGGACGAGGCGGTCGCGCGTCTGCTCGTCGCGCGCGGCGCCGAGGTGGATATTTTCGCCGCGGCGCGATTGGGCGACGGTGCGTTGGTCGAGCGCTGCCTTCGCGACCCTCCGGCCTGTGCGGAAGCGCGGATCGATCGCGGCGCGTACGTGGCACCGGGCGGCCACATCTACGGCTGGACGCTCGGCTTCGATCTTTCGCCGGCCGACGTGGCGCGCAAGTTCGGGCATGCGCAGATCGCCGAGTCGATCGTGTCGCGGCTGTCGCCGAAGGCGCGGCTGATCGACGCCCTCTGGTGCGGCGACGGCGAGCGTGTCCGCCATGAACTCGCGCAGCATCCGTCGGCATTGAAGAATCTCGAAGCCGACGAGCGCGGCCTGCTCGCCGCGGCGGCCTGGTGGTATCGGCCCGACAGCGTGCGCTTGATGCTCGAAGCCGGCTTCGATCCGCACGCGACCGGCGCACACAACGCGACACCGCTCGACCGCGCCGGCTTCCACGGCTATGCCGATATCGTCGCCATGCTGCTCGCGCACGATGCGAATCCGCCCGTGGCCGCGCTCAACGAGTTCGGCGGCACGCCACTCGGCGCGTGCATTCATGGCTCGGTACACGGTTGGACGACAGGGCACCCGCAGGATCACGTGCGCACCTTGGCCCTGTTGCTCGAAGCGGGCTCGGCGCTCGATCCGACCGAACTGCCGAGCGGCAACGACGAACTCGACACGGTGATGCGCGCGTGGCTGAAGAAGGAGAGCGGGGCAGCTTAGTCGTGCTTCGCTGCGCGAAAGTATTTGCTTCTGCTGGCTGAAATCGAACGAGCGGCACGCGGGTCTTGCATCGTCCGCGTGACGCTTGCGTCGTTCGCACTGCGGTCTGCGATACACCGTACGAAGAGTGCACAGTTGGCACTTCGCTTGTCACCGCGTTGACAAAATGAGAGATTTCGGCACGCAGGTTGTACCGAAAGATTGGGGATCATGGCCAACGGCTCCGACAGCGCCTTTGAAGTTCTCGTCAACGAAGCTCCATCCGAAGAAAGTTTCCTGACCGAGGAAGCGCAGAGCTTCGACGCGTTCTTCAAGACCCACCAGGGCGCACTCGCCGGCTACCTGCGCCGGCGCACGGCGAGCGAGGAAGACGCGCAGGAGATCGTGCAGGAGAGCTACGCGCGCATCCTCAGCTACGGCTACGGCAGCTCACGGCCGCCCGGCGTGTGGAAGTCGCTGCTCTATCGCATTGCCTCGAATCTGGCCGTGAGCCGCCTGCGCATGGACCGGGCGCATCACGTCGCCGGCCGCCAGTCGATCGACGAGGTCGACCTGGTCTGCGAGGCGCCATCGCACGAGCATCGCATCACCGCCGGCCAGGAACTCGCGCTGATCCGCGCCGCCATCGCCGAACTTTCACCGAAGTGCCGCAAAGTATTTGTGCTGAGCCGCAGCGCCGGCAAAACCTATCCCGAGATCGCTGCGCTCTGCGGCATTTCGGTGAAGATGGTGGAGAAATACATTTCGCAGGCGCTCGCCGCCTTGCGCGGGAAATTGGGGGATCGCGGCTGAGCCGCGTCTTATTGGATATGGACCACACGGACAACATGGATCGAGTGAACAAACAGGCCGAGGATTGGTTCGCGCGCCTGCTGGCGCCGGACTGCAGCGCGCATGAGCGCGCCGAGTTCGCGCGCTGGCGCGACGCGCGCCCGGCGCATGCCGAAGCCTATGCGGCGACGCAGCGCCTGTGGGACCGGCTCGACGGGCTGGCCGACGATGACGTGATCGGCCCGTTCGTTGCCGAGGCGCTTGCCGGTGCCGACGCAGCCGCGACGCATGCGACCGCACCTGCGAAGCCCGCGCCGCGCCGCGCGCTGCGGCGCTGGGCGATTCCGACGGCGATGGCCGCGAGCCTGCTGCTCGCCGCATTGGCGCTGTACCAGGGCACGCGCATTGGTGTTGTTCCCGCGAAGGAATTCCACACCGGCGACGCGATCGACAGCGTCGTTCTCGACGACGGCTCGCGCGTGCGCATGGATCTCGCCACGCGCATCGACGTGAATTTCGGCACGCAGCGGCGCGACGTCGATCTGAAAAGCGGCCGCGCCGTCTTCGATGTCGCGCGCGACGGCGCGCGCCCGTTCGTGGTCGAGGCCGATGCGGCCACGATCACCGCGCTCGGCACGCGCTTCCAGGTCGATCGCGACGCCGGCGAAATCCGCGTCTCGCTCGCCGAAGGCGTGGTGACGCTCGGCCGCGCGGGCGACGCGGCTGAGGCGATGCGCCTCACGCCCGGCGAACAGGGCGTGTACTCGTTGCGCGACAAACAGTGGGCGAAACGCAAGATCGACATCGAACCGGGAATGAGCTGGGCGCTCGGCTTCCATGTGTTCGCCGACACGCCGCTCGACGACGCGGTGCGCCAGATCAACCGCTATTCGCCGCACAAGCTGCGCCTCGCCGATCCGACCCTGGCCGCATTGAAGGTCAGTGGCAGTTTCCATATCGGCAACGCGGAGATGATCGCGCGCGCGCTGCCCGAGGTGCTGCCGGTGCGCGTGAGCAAGGACGGCGACGATATCGTCCTCGCGCGTCCTTAGAGCTTGCCGGCAAATAAGAAATCGTTCGTTCTGAGCGTAGCAAAGCTTTGCTTCGCGAAGTCGAAACACGGGGGATTTCACGGCTTGCGGCACTTCGACTTCGCGCCTTTGGCGCTACGCTCAGTGCGAACGCATTTGCGAACGGGCTATTTGTGTACAGGCTCCTGGTGAGTTCTATGCAGACGCAAATTTCCGATTCGGAAAAATTTTTCCGAATCCGGTAGGGGGTGTTGGGCCTCGAGCGTCCAAGGCAAGTATGGCCGTGCGGCAATGGTGCCGCCGGCTTGCTTTCCTCGGGGTGTCGATTCATGGGGTCAAATAGGTATAACAAGGGCGCGGCTTCGCGCCTGCGATGGGTTCTCGTTGGTTTATTGGCTTGCGCGGGCGCCGCGCAGGCACAGGCGGGTGCAGCGGAGCACGATTACGAAGTGCCGGCCGGCGATCTCGCCCAGGCGGTGAACAAACTCAGCCAGCAGAGCAAGATCCAGGTGATCTACGACCTGAGTCTGCTCAAGGGCAAGACCGCGTCGTCGCTGAAGGGCCACATGTCCCTGCATCGCGCGCTCGATCAGCTGCTTGCCGGCAGCGGCCTCAAGTGGGCGCAGACCGACGAGAACACGATCGTGCTGCAGCAGGCTGCCACGGCCGCGGAACCCGCGCCGCGCGCGCCGGCCGGCGAGGTCAAAGAACCGAAAGACAAGACGACCGTGGTGATGGAATCGGTCGGCGTGACCGCATCGCGTATCGATCGGCCCGATCTGGTCGCGCCGACGCCGTCGATCCCGATCACCGCCGAAGAACTCGAACTCGACTCGCGCACCAATATCGGCGCGGCGTTGAACGACCTGCCTTACTTCCGTGCGACCAGCTCGCCGCAGACCACCGGCTCGAACACGGGCGCGGGCAATGCGCCGGTCGACCTGCGTGGACTTGGCATCTCGCGCACGCTGGTTCTCGTGGACAGCCGGCGTATTTCCAGCGACAACGATCTGAACACCGTGCCGTCGATCCTGGTCAAGACGGTCGACGTCGTCACCGGCGGCGCGTCGGCCGCCTGGGGCTCCGGCGCCGTCGGCGGCGTGGTCAACATCACTCTGAATCACGATCTGCAGGGCGGCAAAGTCGGCATCCAGGGCGGGCGTTCAGCGTTCGACGACGCCGACGAGCGCCGCGTCGAAGCGGCCTGGGGCACCGCGTTTGCCGACGGCCGCGGCCACTTCGTGATCGGCGGCGAGTATCTCGACAACGACGGCATCGTGCCGCGCAGCGCGCGGCCGCGCGCGGGCCGCTGGGCGGTGATGAAAAATGCGAACGGGCAACTCGCGCTGACGCCCGACGTCGGTTTCTCCGATGCCGGCTACGGCGGCTTGATTCTCTCCGGCGTGCTCAAGGGCAAGGCGTTCAACCCCGACGGTTCGCTGCGCAATTTCGACTACGGCCGCGTCGTCGGCGCGGTCATGCAGGGCGGCGAAGGGCCGTCGAACGACGACTACAGTCCGCTCAGCGCGCCGCTCAAGCGCTACGCAGCCCTGGCCAGCGTGCGCTACGACTTGACCGATACCGTGCGCGCCACCGCCGACCTGCGTCATTCGCGCATGTTCAACAACTACATCTGGTTCGGCGACCACAACCGCGGCAACCTCACCGTGCAGGCCGACAACGCGTTTCTGCCGCAGGCGGTGAAGGACGCGATGGCCGCGGCCGGCGAAAGCCAGCTGCGCATCGGCCGCTTCAACGACGACATCAACTATCCGCACATCAACTACAACCGCGAGACGACGCAGGCGACTTTTGCGCTCGACGGCTACTTCGGCGAGAGCTGGCGCTGGACCGGCTACTACAGCCACGGCGATTACCAGATGAACATCGATACGCCGGGGTTCATCCTGTCGAAGGAGTGGAACTACGCGGTCGACTCGGTGATCGATCCCGCTTCGGGCAAGCCGGTCTGCCGCGTCACGCTGTCGAACCCGTCGGTGCATTGCGTGCCGATCAATCTGTTCGGCCGCGGTGCGCCGTCGAAGGAAGCCGTTGCCTACGTGACCGGCACGCCGCAACAGCGTTCGACCACCACGCTCGACACCTACGGCGCGAGCGTGCGCGGCGAACCGTTCTCGCTGCCCGCGGGTGAAGTGTCGGTTGCCTACGGTCTCGAAGGCCGCCGCGAAGCGATCGACCAGCGCGTCGGCGCGCAGGACGCGGCCAAGGCGTTCCGCTCGTTCAGCTTCAATCCGATGAAGGGCAGTTTCACGGTCAAGGAAGCATTCGGCGAAGTGCTCGTGCCGGTGCTGAAGGAAGTGCCCGGTTTTCAGAATCTCGCCTTCAACGCCGCGGCGCGCGTCTCCGACTACAGCACGACGGGTTCGATCTGGTCGTGGAAAGTCGGTGCGACCGACGAAGTGTTCGACGGCTTCCGCCTGCGCGCCGCGCGTTCGCGCGACATCCGCTCGGCGAATCTGTCCGAACTGTTCACCACGCTGACCACCGGCTGGAACAACGTGGTCGATCCGACCAACAACCAGACCGTGTACGCGCTGACCAACGGCGGCGGCAATCGCAACCTGCGTCCGGAAACCGCCGACACGACCACGCTCGGCGTGAGCTGGTCGCCGAAGTCGGTCGAGGGACTCGATTTCTCGCTCGACTACTTCAACATCGACATCCAGGACGTGATCATCGCGATCAATCCGCAGGACATCCTCAACCGCTGCCAGGCGGGCAATCAGGAGCTGTGCGCGCGCGTCGAGCGCGACAGCAGCGGCAATATCGTGCGCATCGTCAATTCGTTCACCAACCTTGCCCAGTACAAGACCGACGGCGCCGACCTCGAAGCCTCGTACAAGTGGAAGGTCGACTGGTTCGGCGTCGAAGGCCGTGCGCGCTTCCGCACGCTCGCGACCTGGGTGCACAGCCTGACCACCGACGACGGCGTGAACACTCTCGAATACGTCGGCTCGCAGGGCTATGCGTTCAACCTCGGCGTGCCGCGCTGGCGCGCGATCAGCAGCTTTTCCTACGACAGCGAGCGCTATTCCTTCAACGCGCGGGCGCGCTACATCTCGGCCGGCAAATACGACCGCAACCAGGCCATCGTCAACAACGAGATCGGCAACTACGTGTATTTCGACGTCGGCGGTGCGTACCGCTTCGGCAAGGACAACGCGTTCGAGGCGTATGCCAACGTCAGCAACCTCGGCAACAAGAAGTCGCCGATCGGTTCGACCTTCTCGCCGTACTACGACGTGATCGGACGCTATTACACCGCGGGCTTCCGCTACAAATTCTGAGGCGCAAGAGGATCGACATGAACAAACCATCGTCCACCGCGCTGCTCGCGGCACTGATCTCGATCTCGGCGGTCGCCGCGGCATCGCCGACGGTGACACCGCCGCCGTCGATCGTCGCCGATCAAGTGCCGCCGATACCGGAGGCCACGGCCGCGGCCACGCGGCGCTATCTGGAATTCCGCACCGCGAAGTTCCTTGGCTGGAACGCGGCCGACCATTCGGTGCTCGCGAAGACGCGCTTCGGCAGCACCGAGCAGTTGATCAGCGTGAGCGCGCCCGGCTCGGCGCGGCGGCAGATCAGCTTCGAGGCCGAGCCCGTGCCGTACGCGAGCCTGTCGTCGAAAGACGGCACCGTGGTCGTGCAGAAAGACCAGGGTGGCGACGAGTTCTACCAGCTCTACCGGCTCGACGCCGGGCAACTGACCCTGCTCACCGACGGCAAGGCGCGCAACTGGTTCGGCGCGTGGAGCCGCGACGGCAAATCGGTCGGCTACGCATCGAGCCGGCGCAATGGCGCCGACATGGACTTGTACATGGTCGATCCGCGCGATCCGTCTTCCGACCGCCTTATCGCGCAGGTCAGCGGCGGCGGCTGGAACGTCAGCGACTTCTCGCCCGACGGCGACAGGGCGCTCGCGGTGAACCGCATGTCGATCACGCACTCGGTCGTGGCCGAGATCGACCTGAAGAGCGGCAAGCTGCGCACGATCGCCGGCGAGAAGGAAAACGTCTCCTATACCGACGCGCACTACGCGGCCGACGGAAAATCGATCTGGACTATCTCGAACAAGGGATCGGATTTCCAGCGCCTCGGCAAACTCGATCGCGGCTCGGGCAAATTCACGCCGGTGATCGCCGCGGCGAAATGGGACGTTTCCAATGTCGCCTTCGCTGCCGACGAGAGCTTCATCGCCTACGCGACCAACGAGGCCGGCGTGTCGCGGCTGTACGTCTACGACACGGCCTCCGGCGCGAGCCGCCGCGTCGACGGGCTGCCCGCCGGCGTGCTCGACTGGAGTTTCGGCAAGCTGCTGCAGGTGGCGCCGTGGGGCGAGATCGGCCTGAGCATGTCGGCCGCACGTGTGCCGGGCGACGTGTTCACGGTTGATGCGAAGACCCTCGCAGTGAAACGCTGGACCTACAGTGAGGCCGGCGGTCTCGACGTGGCGAAAAACCGCGAGCCCGAACTCATCGCGATCAAGAGTTTCGACGGCGAAGCGATGTCGGGCTTTCTCTATCGGCCCGATCCGCAGCGTTTCCCGGGCAAGCGTCCGCTGGTCGTCGACATCCACGGCGGTCCCGAAGGGCAGAGCCGGCCGAACTATCTCGGCGAAGACAATTACCTGGTCAACGAACTCGGCATCGCCTTGTTCTATCCGAACGTGCGCGGTTCCGACGGCTACGGCGCGCGTTTCCTCGGTCTCGACAACGGGCCGTGGAAGCGTGAGGACACGGTCAAGGACATCGGTGTTTTCCTCGACACCCTAGCGGCCGATTCCGCACTCGACGCGTCGCGCTTCGCCGTCTACGGTTTCAGCTACGGCGGCTACATGTGCTACGCCTCGGCGACGCACTTCAGCGCCAAGCTGCGCTCGGCGAGCTGCGCCGTCGCGATATCGGATTTCGTCACCTTTCTGACCAACACGCAGAAGTACCGTCAGGATCTGCGCCGCGTCGAGTACGGGGACGAGCGCGATCCCAAGCAGCGCGCCAAGCTGGTCGAGATTTCGCCGATGCACAACGTCGGCAATATCCGCATTCCGATGATGGTCGCCGCGGGCGGCAACGATCCGCGCGTGCCGGCCAGCGAGGCCAAGCAGATGGTCGATGCGCTGCGCAAGCAGGGCAACGAGGCCTGGCACGTGCTCGCCAAGAACGAAGGCCACGGCTTCCACAAGCGCGAGAACAGCGATTTTATTTTCTGGACGCGTGTGGAGTTCTGGAAGAAGACTCTGCTTTCGCAGCCCTGACCGGGCCGGGGTGATTTGCCCAATGCAGGCGATCGGCGCCCCACGGCGCCGATCGCGTTTTGGGCACGCGCTTATAGCGGCGTCAGATTCGCATAGGCGAGCACGAGCCATTTCGCGCCGGCGTCTTCGAAGTTGACCTGCACGCGCGCATGCGCGCCCGAGCCTTCGGCGTCCATGACCACGCCTTCGCCGAAACTCGCATGGCGCACGCGCTGGCCGAGTTTGAGCTGGGTCACTTCGAGTGCGTCGGCGACGTAGTGATTGCTCGATAGCGGGCGCGAGACTTGCACGCGTGGACGCACTTCGTGCAGCAGTTCGCGCGGCAGTTCGTGCAGGAAGCGCGACGGGCGGTTGTAGCTTTCCATGCCGTGCAGGCGGCGCGATTCGGCGTAGCTCAGCATCAGCGTTTCGCGCGCACGCGTGATGCCGACGTAGGCGAGGCGGCGCTCTTCTTCGAGACGGCCCGGCTCGTCGAGCGAGCGCTGGCTCGGGAACAGGCCGTCTTCGAGGCCGACGAGGAAGACGATCGGAAATTCGAGCCCCTTGGCCGAGTGCAAGGTCATAAGCTGCACGCAGTCTTCCCAGGCCTCGCCCTGCGACTCGCCCGCTTCGAGCGCGGCATGGGCGAGAAACGCGGCCAGTTCGCCAAGGCCCGCGTCGAGGTCTTCGGGCGTGCGCTCGAAGCGGCTGGCGACGTTGACCAGTTCGTCGAGGTTCTCCACGCGCGATTCGGCGCTGCCGCGCGCATCGGCTTCGTAGAAATCGCGCAGGCCAGACTTTTGGATCGCGATATCGATTTGTTCGGAGAGGGGCAGGGATTCGGGATTCGAGATTCGGGATTCGGAAGAACCGGAATCTGATCCCGGCATTGTTGCGTCTGGCGACGACCCCGGCTCTTGCTCTACCAATCCCGAATCCCCAATCCCCAATCCCGGCCTACCCCCACAATCGCGTGCCAGGGTCTCGATCAGTTCGACGAAGCCGCGCAGCGCATTCTTCGCGCGCCCGGCCAATCCGCCGGTGATGAACTCGGCGAGCACGGCGTCCCAGAGCGACGAGGCGTCGCGTCGCGCGCGCTGGCGCACGGTATCGAGCGTGCGTTCGCCGATGCCGCGCGGCGGCGTGTTGACCGTGCGTTCGAACGCAGCGTCGTCGTGGCGGTTCGCGACGAGGCGCAGATAGGCGAGGGCGTCCTTGATTTCGGCGCGGTCGAAGAAGCGCAGGCCGCCGTAGACGCGATAGCGGATGTCGTGCTGGATCAGTTGTTCTTCGAAGTTGCGCGACTGCGCGTTCGAGCGGTACAGGATTGCGCAGTCGCGAGCGTTACCGCCCTGGCGTATGTGTTCGCGGATCGCTTCGATCACGTAGCGCGCTTCGTCCTGCTCGTTGTAGGCGGCATAGACTGAAATCGGCTGGCCGGCGTCGCCCGAGGTCCACAACTGTTTGCCGAGGCGGTCCGGATTGTTCGCGATGATCGCGTTCGCGGCTTTGAGGATCGTGCCGGTCGAACGGTAGTTCTGTTCGAGGCGGATCGTCTTCGCGTTGCGGAAGTCCTTGAGGAACTGATGCACGTTCTCCACGCGTGCGCCGCGCCAGCCGTAGATCGCCTGATCGTCGTCGCCGACGACGAAAACCTGGCCGGTGTCGCCCGCGAGCACGCGTACCCAGGCGTACTGCAGCGTGTTGGTGTCCTGGAACTCGTCGATCAGCAGATGCCGCCAGCGTTCGCGGTAGTGGGCGAGCAGGCGGTCGTCGGTGAGGAACAGCTCGTGCGCGCGCAGCAGCAGCTCGGCGAAGTCGACCAGGCCGGAACGCTGGCACTGTTCTTCGTAAGCCTTGTAGATATCGACCAAGCTGCGCGTCAGCGGGTTGCCTTCGCGCTCGAAGTTCGCCGGCCGCTTGCCTTCGTCCTTCGCGCTGTTGATGAACCAGGCCGCCTGGCGCGGAGGAAAGCGCGACTCGTCGAGGCCGAGCGCGGCGATCGTGCGCTTGATCAGGCGCTGCTGGTCGTCGCTGTCGAGGATCTGGAAGGTCTCCGGCAGCCTGGCCTCGCGCCAGTGCTGGCGCAGCAGGCGATGGGCGATGCCGTGGAAGGTGCCGACCGTCAGCCCGCGCGTGTTCAGCAGCGAGGAGCGTTCGAGCAGCGTCTGCGCGCGCGTGCGCATCTCGCCCGCGGCCTTGTTGGTGAAGGTGACCGCGAGTACCGACCACGGCGAGGCGCGCTCGACTTCGAGCAGCCAGCCGATGCGGTGGGTGAGCACGCGCGTCTTGCCGGAGCCGGCGCCGGCGAGAACCAGATAGTGTCCGAGCGGCGCGCTGACCGCTTCGCGCTGGGCCGGGTTGAGATCGTCGAGCAGATACGAAACATCCATTGCGGCAATTGTAATGGGGCGTGCCGTAATCTGGTCAGTGAATGATCGAGACGAAGAGGATCGATATGGCCGATATGCGTTCCGGATCGGGCAGGGCGCGCAAGCTCGCGCTGTGCTGCTGCGCGTGGCTGCTGCCGGCCATCGCCACGGCCGCGGCCGACGAAGCCTGGCGCTACCGCGCGGTGTTCGACGCGGCCAAGCAGAGCATGCGCGTGAGTGTCTGCGCGCGCGACGCGCACGCGCGGATCGCGTTCGCCGCGGATTCGGCCTGGGCGATGCGCTTTATTGCCGACATTGCCCGCGACGGCAGCGGCGCCATGACCCAAGGCTCGGGCGGCTGGAGCGCGGACGATTGGCATGCCGGCGAATGTCTGTCGTATCGCGCCGATCTCGCTGCGATCGCGGCCGAGCACAAGCCCGACGTCGGCTGGCGTTCGGGAGATGACATCGTCGCCGCGCCGCAGTTGTGGCTGCTGCGCCCCGACGCGCCGGCGGGCGAGGCGCGCATCCGCGTCGAATTGCCCGCGGGATGGTCGATTTCGGCGCCGTGGCGCAGCGTGCTTGCGCCCTCGCCGACGAAAGGTGACGAAAAGCAGCCGCCCAAGGATGTGGCGATCAAAGAATTCGTTATTCCCGATACGCCGGCCGATTGGTCGGCATCGGTCGCCTTCGGCCATTTCGACGAACGGCGCATCGAACTGCCCGGCGGCGTACTGCGCCTGTCGATTCTCGGCGGCGTCGAGCCGGCGCAGAAGGAAAAACTTGAGCGCTGGTTCGGCCGCGTCGCGCGCGCGGTGCTCGGCGCCTATGGCCGCGTGCCGCTGCCCGACGTGCAGGTGCTGATGATCCCGGTCGCCGGCCGCGGTCGCGCGGTCGTTTTCGGTCAGTCGGTGCGCGGGCAGGGCAATGCGCTGCAGCTGCTGATCGATCCGAGCCGTGCGGAAAGCGAGTTCGATGACGACTGGATGGCCGTGCACGAACTCAGTCATCTCATGCATCCGTATCTCGGCGATCGCGGTTCCTGGCTCGCCGAGGGCCTGGCGACCTACTACCAGAATGTGCTGCGCGCGCGCGGCGGTTTGCTCACGCCCGCGCAGGCCTGGGACCGGCTGGCCGAGGGATTCGGCCGCGGCGCCGGCGCGGGCGGCGACGAGACCTTGGAGCAGACCGCCGAAGGCATGGAGCACACGCACAATTTCCAGCGCGTGTATTGGGCCGGCGCGGCGTTCTGGCTGACCGTGGACCGCGATCTGCGCCGCGCGAGCGGCGGCAAGGTCGGTCTCGACACGGCGCTGTCGCGTTTCCGCGATGGTTCTCTGCCGGCGTATCGGCAATGGCGGCCGGAGGATTTCGTTGCCAAGCTCGATGCGCTCGCAGGTTCCACGCTGATCTCGGCACGCTATCGCGAATTCGCCGCGATGCGCGGTTTCCCCGACTGGCGATCTATTTACGCCGATCTCGGCATCGGCGACCGCGGCGGTCGCATGCGCTTCGACGAGCAGGCGCGCGATGCGGCGATCCGCGAGGCGATCATGCGGCCCAAGGCGAATTAATCGGCGGCAATCGCCGACGAGGTGGAATCGGATTATTCAAGCTTGTCATTCCCGCCGACGCAGGAATGACGACGAGGAATTGCTTCTAACTCGCCGCCGTTTCCATGCGCACGCGCATCGACAGATCGATCGCGCGCACGTGCTTGGTCAGCGCGCCGACCGAGATGAAGTCGACGCCGGTTTCGGCGATCGAGCGCACGCGTTCAAGGTTGACGCTGCCCGAGACTTCGAGTGCAACGCGGCCGGCCACGTGGGTGACGGCGCGGCGCATGTCCTCGGGCGAGAATTCGTCGAGCAGGATGCGATCGACGCGCGCGGCGAGCGCCTGGTCGAGTTCGGCGAAATTCTCGACTTCGACTTCGAGCAGCAGGTCCGGATGCGCGGCGCGCGCGGCCGCGACGGCGGCAGCGAGCGAACCGGCCGCGGCGATATGGTTTTCCTTGATCAGGATCGCATCGAACAGGCCGATGCGATGATTCGTCGCGCCGCCGCAGCGCACCGCGTATTTCTGCGCGAGGCGCAGGCCGGGCAAGGTCTTGCGCGTGTCCAGAATGCGCGTGCGCGTACCGCGCACGGCATCGGCGTATTGCGCGGCGACCGTGGCCGTGGCCGACAACGTCTGCAGGAAGTTGAGCGCCGAACGCTCCGCGCCGACCAGCGCGCGCGCATTGCCGCGCAGCGTGCACAGCGTCGCGTTCGCGGCGACGCGGTCGCCGTCGCGCGCTTGCCATTCGATCACGGCGGCGGGATCGCGCGCCTTGAAGCAGGCATCGAACCAGGCCGTGCCGCAGAGCACGGCGTTCTCGCGCGTGATCACGGTCGCGCTGGCGCTCGCGCTGGCTGGCAGCAGATCGGCGGTGGCGTCGCCTGTGCCGAAATCCTCGGCGAGCGCACGCGCCACGTCCTGCGCGACGACGGCGGCATCGGGTGGGCGGAAATCAGTCATCTGGGTTAGTACCTTTCGTCAAAGCGTGGCGAGCGAAGGCAGTTCGCGTGCGCACGGAGCGTAGGGGCCGGAGTGCGCAGTCGAGTACATGAGGATTCCGGGCAGCGTACGCAAGCGAAATGCCGAGCGCAGCAGCGCTGGGGACGGGTTCTCAGGCCGGAAAGTCGTGCAGCTGCGTCGTACCGATGCCTTCATCGGCGAGCATCACCGGAATATCGTCCTCGATACGGTAGATCACCTTGCCGTCGGTCGTGATCAGGCCGGCCTTGAGCGCGGCACCGACGCTCGCGCCGGCGGTCGTCTTCACCGCGTCGCGAGCGATCTCGCGGTTGAGCGCGTCGAGCTGGGCGCGATTGAGCGGCTTGACCGGAGTCTTGGTCACCGGATCGCAGAGAATGTCGAGCAGGCGTTTGTCCATGCAGTAAGGATGCGTGATTCGCGAAGTGCCCGTAGAATATCGTTTTTGCTACGGCCCCGCCATGAATCAAGACACTGCGGCAGCGCGCATCGGCATCGTCATGGGCTCGCGTTCGGACTGGGAGACGATGAGCCATGCCGCGGAAATGCTCGGCAAACTCGGCGTCGCCCACGAAGTGCGCGTGGTCTCGGCACATCGCACGCCCGATCTGTTGTTCGACTATGCCGAGAACGCGGCGGCGCGCGGCCTGAAGGCGATCATCGCCGGTGCGGGCGGCGCGGCACATCTGCCCGGCATGCTTGCGGCGAAGACCGCGCTGCCGGTGCTCGGCGTGCCGGTGCAGTCGCATGCGCTCAACGGCATGGATTCACTGCTGTCGATCGTGCAGATGCCGGCCGGTGTGCCGGTGGCGACGTTCGCGATCGGCAAGGCCGGCGCGACCAACGCCGCGCTGTTCGCCGCGAGTCTGTTGGCGCTCGAAGACGCGGCTGTCGCCAAGGCCCTGCACGAATTCCGCAGCACGCAGACCGAGGCGGTGCTGGCCAAGCCCGACCCACGGCCGTCGTGACATCTTTCCGTTGCACCATCCCCGCCCCTTGTCTTCTCCCATTAGCGGGAGAGGGGAAGGCGGTTGTGGGCCGGGCGATTTCAATCAGGCAGCTCGCCAGTCGAGTGAGTTTGTTTCTATGAAAACTGTGGGTATTTTGGGTGGCGGCCAACTCGCGCGCATGCTCGCGCTGGCCGGCGCGCCGCTCGGCGTGCGCTTCCTCGTCGTCGACAACGTTGCCGATGCCTGCGCGGGCCAGGTCGCGCCGCAGATCAAGGCGGACTGGCGCGATTTCGCCGCGCTCGAAGAGTTCGCCAAGCGCATCGACGTCGCCACCTTCGATTTCGAGAACGTGCCGGCCGATACCGCGCAGTGGCTGGCCGAGCGCGTGGCGGTATTCCCGAATCCGCGCGCGCTCGCCGCGACGCAGGACCGGCTGGTCGAAAAGACCCTGTTCCGCGAACTCGGCCTCGACACGCCCGCGTTCGCCGCGGTCGACAGCCGCGCCGATCTCGAACAAGCGCTCGCCAGGATCGGTTGTCCGGCCGTGCTGAAGACGCGCCGGCTCGGCTATGACGGCAAGGGCCAGTTCCGCATCAAGTCGCCGGCCGATATCGACGCAGCCTGGGCCGCGCTCGGCGGCGCGGCGCTGATTCTCGAAGCCTGGGTGGCTTTTGACTGCGAAGTGTCGCTGGTCGCGGTGCGCGGCCGCGATGGCGCATTTTCCACTTATCCACTTGTGCAGAATTGGCACGAAGACGGCATTCTTTCTGCGACCCTGGCGCCTGCGCCGGGCGCCGAGGCGCTGACCGCGCCCGCCGCGCAGCATGCGCGCGCGATCGCCGAGCATCTCGACTACGTCGGTACCTTTGCGCTCGAACTGTTCGTCAAGGACGGCAAGCTGCTCGGCAACGAGATGGCGCCGCGCGTGCACAACTCGGGGCACTGGACGATCGAGGGCACGGCCTGCAGTCAGTTCGAGAATCACGTGCGCGCCGTGCTCGGCCTGCCGCTCGGCGACAGCGCGGCGCTCGGTACCTCGGTGATGCTCAACTTCATCGGCGAGTTGCCGGACCCGCTGCCCGTGCTCGCCGAACCGCGCGCGCATTGGCACGACTACGGCAAGTCGCCGCGCGCGGGGCGCAAGGTCGGCCACGCGACTCTGTGCGCGCAGACGAATGCGGAGATGCGCGATCGCCTCACCCGTGTCGCGCGCGCGCTCGGCCGCGAGGCACAGGCTGCGCCGGTGCTTGCCGCTCTCTAAGAACTCGCCCGTAAACAACCGTTCGCACTGAGCGTAGCGCCGAAGGCGCGGAGTCGAAGTGCCGCAAGTCGTGGAATCCGCGGTATTTGGACTTCGCGAAGCCTCGGTACGCTCAACACGAACGGGGTATTTGTGGACAAATTCCGAGTCGCGACGAATCGGCTGCGTCGCGTTCGCTCTCGCCGCTCAGTGCAGATTCGGGTGCATCTGGAAGCAGAGCTTGTGCCGGCGGAAGTCGAGCACGTAGTCCATGTCTTCGAGCGCATTGGCGCCGAGCGTGATGGCGTAGGGAAACGTCGATTCGGTGTAGACGATGAAGTAGATGTTGAACGGCTGGCGGTCGATCTGCATCTTGACCTTGGCCGCTTCCGCGTTGGCGAACGGGTGGCTGCCGCCGACATCGTTGAGGGCGAGGCGGCCGCTGCGGATTTTCGTCACCTCGTCGAGCGCGGCCTTGCTGCCGATAAGGAAAAATCCTGCGCCGGTGTCGAGCATCACCCGGTGCGGCTGATCGTTGACGAGAAATTCGGGAATGATGCGCAGCTTGCGGCCCCAGATGTCGGTGGCCGCCTGCATGTCGCGCTCGCAGCTCGGCACCGGGCTTTGTTCGGCGTAGACCGTCAGCGCCTTTGTCGTCAGCCCCAACGTGCCGAGTGGCGCGAGCAGGTTGACGCCGATCAAGGCGTTCTTGCGCGGCGTAATGACCACCGGCACGTTGCGCAGCGTGATCGGGCCGAGCTGCAGGACGTCGAGCATGCCGCGCTGGGTCTCGACACCTTTGCTGAGCCAGCCGCTGATATGGCCGTGCGCATCGAGCGGCTTGACTCCGAGGTCGCGCGCCTGGTCTTCGCCAAGAATCATGTTGCCGGCGCCGGTGTCGAACAGCAGATCGAGGTCGCGGCCGTTGGCCTTGGCCGCGAGGATCGGCCGCAACGATTCCTTGTTGCGCGAATCGTGCTTGACCGGCAGGACCACGTCGCCCGCGGGCAAGGCATCGATCGAGAACTGCGCGACGCCGGCTTCGCCGTCGAGAAATTTCTGCATCGCGGCGAGAGAGCGTTCGATGCCCGCGCCGCCGTGGCCGCGGTAGCGGCGCACGAGTTCGGCTTCGGCATCGACCGCTTCCTGCCCCTTGCCGGCGAGACGCAGATTGCCGACGCGGAACTGGCCGCAGGCCAGGGCGATGCCGGGCTTGGTCTCGAACAGGCTGTCTTCGCAGACTTTTGCGTCCTTGCTCGCCGCTTCGAGATTGAAGCGCGTGCGTTCGATCGCAATGGCGGCGAAGACGTGGACGATCGGGTCTTTCGACTGGTAGAGATCGAACAGGGTTTTGCTGTCGGCCTCGTTCATCGCCTTGAGCACGTCGCGCAGGCCGGCGTTCTGCACGGCGGCTGCGTCGACGTCGCGGTCGGGCGTTGCGGGCGCAGGAGCGGGGGGCGGTGATTTGTCGTCGGCGATCGCACAAGTCGCGGCGCTGACGAGCAACAGGATGGATAGGCAACGTCTCGACCAGCCTCGCATGCGATGCTCCGTATCGCGGAAGTTGGCGCGAATGGTAGCGGCGATCCGCGGCGGAACTTTCAGGAGACGCTAACAATGCCTGTTGCAACGCCGGGACAACTGCGTCCGTGTTGCGCTTCGCGGCCCGACCGCACAAAAAACAAGGGCGCGATAAATCGCGCCCTTGCGTAGAACAGGAAGTTGCGCAGAATTACTTGAGCAGGCTCGCGGCGTATTCCCAGTTGACCAGATTCCAGAACGCCTCGACGTACTTGGGACGCGCATTGCGGTAGTCGATATAGTAGGCGTGTTCCCACACGTCGCAGGTGAGCAGCGGGCGGTCGCTGCCGGTGATCGGCGTCGCCGCGTTGCTCGTCGAGACGAGGCCGAGGCTGCCGTCGGCGCGCTGCACGAGCCAGGCCCAGCCCGAACCGAAGGTGCCGACCGCGGTCTTGGTGAACTCTTCCTTGAACTGGGCGACGCCGCCGAACGCTTTCACGATCGCGTCGGCGAGCTTGCCGGACGGATCGCCGCCGCCCTTGGGCGAGAGCGAGTTCCAGTAGAACGTGTGGTTCCAGATCTGCGCCGCGTTGTTGAACACGCCGCCCTGCGATTTCTTGATGATCGTCTCGAGATCGAGGTTCTCGTTCTCGGTGCCCTTGATCAGGTTGTTGAGATTGGTCACGTAGGCCTGATGATGCTTGCCGTAGTGATAGTCGAGCGTCTCGGCCGAGATGTGCGGGGCGAGCGCGTCGCGCGCATAGGGGAGGGCGGGAAGTTCAATCGCCATTGGCGTCTCCTGGCTTGGGCTTGAAGGGGTGTCGAGTATAGACGATGGCGCGGGATCGGCCGATATCAAGGTCATGGCCCGCAGCAGAGGCCGATGCGGCGAAGAACGCAGCTTCGGCGCGTGCGTGCATTCGACTTCCGGCCCGCAGTCTGCGGCCCTCAACTGCTACAATTATGCGCATCGCGGCCGCCATGGCCGCCCTAGACATTGCTGGAACCATGAACATCGAAGAACGCATCCGCCAGGTCGTGCACGACAATTCGATCGTGCTTTTCATGAAGGGCACGCCGCAGTTTCCGATGTGCGGCTTTTCCTCGCGCGCGGTGCAGGCGCTGAAGTCCTGCGGCGCGCAGTTCGCCTCGGTCAACGTGCTCGAAGACCCGGACATTCGCGCGAATCTGCCGCGCTACTCGAACTGGCCGACCTTCCCGCAGCTCTTCATCAACGGCGAGTTGATCGGCGGCTGCGACATCACGCTCGAACTCAAGGACAGCGGCGAGCTCGAACGCATGGTCAAAGACGCGCAGAAAGCGCCTGCATGACGATCGAGTTGCGCGACACCGCGCGTCTGCCCGCCGCTTGGACGGCGAAGCCCGATTCTCTGCACGGCCGCGTCGTGCTCGTCGTCGGCGCGGCCGGCGCACTCGGCAGCGCGAGCGCGCGCGCCGCGGCGCAGGCTGGCGCGAAAGTGATCCTGCTCGGGCGCAAAGTGCGTCCGCTGGAAAAACTCTATGACGAGATCGAGGTGGCGCAGCCGGGCTGCGCGGCGATCTATCCGCTCGACCTCGCCGGCGCCTCGCCGAAGGACTACGACGATCTCGCCGCGACGATCGAGCGCGAGTTCGGCCGTCTCGACGGCGTCGTCTTCGCCGCCGCGCAGTTCGACGGCCTGCAGCCGATGTTCGATGCCAAGGCCGAGGCCTGGCTGAAAACCCTGCACGTGAATCTCAATGCGCCGTTTCTGATCCTGCAGGCCTGTGCGGATTTGCTGTTGCGCGCATCGGCTGACGACGGCGAGGCGAGCGTGATCTTTACGATCGACGATCCCACACGTGTCGGCAAGGCGTTCTGGGGCGGCTACGGCACGGCCAAGCATGCCCTGCTCGGACTCGTATCGACCCTGCATCAGGAATGGGAATCGACCCGCGTGCGCGTGCACGCCCTGTTGCCCGCGCCGATGCGCAGCGCGCTGCGGCGCATGGCCTATTTCGGCGAGAATACGCTGGAGCTGCCGACCGCGGACGGCGCGGCGCAGGCGGTGGTATACCTGCTCGCGGACGAAGGTGCCGCCGCGCGCGGAAAGATTCTCGATTTGCGCTGATCCTGCGCCGTCGTTCCTGCGGGGGCGGGAGCGACGCGCTTAGCGGCATTGCCGATTCCGGGGGAAACCATGGGTACCAGCATCACCACGCTATCGGCCGGGATCATGCTGTTCCTGATCCTGGATCCGCTCGGCAATATTCCGATCTTTCTGAGCTTGCTGAAGAACGTCGCGCCGGAGCGGCGGCGCTACGTGCTGATGCGCGAGCTCGTAATCGCCCTGGTTACCCTGTTCGTCATCCTGTTCTGCGGCAGCTACGTGCTCAAGCTGATGCAACTGCGCATCGAATCGGTCAGCATCGCCGGCGGCATCGTGCTGTTCCTGATCGGCGTGAAGATGGTGTTTCCGCCGCGTGAAGGCGGCGTGTTCGGCGATGCCGGCGCAGGCGAGCCGTTCATCGTGCCGATGGCGATACCGGGCGTCGCCGGCCCCTCGGCGATGGCCGCGTTGATGCTGATGGCGAACTCGCAACCGGGGCGCACCGCCGACTGGAGTATCGCGCTGTTCTGCGCCTGGCTCGCGACCGCGCTGATCCTGCTGTCTTCGACGTACCTGTTCCGTCTGCTCGGACACAGCGTGCTGACCGCGATCGAGCGTCTCGTCGGCATGCTGCTCGTCGCCTTGTCGGTGCAGATGTTTCTCGACGGACTGACCGCCTACGTGAAGCTGAGCTGATTTTTTTTGCGCGTCGTGCGCGCGGAATCCGCGGTTCGGCTTCCTCCTGCAATGCGGTTGCGGATGCAGGCCGTTTTCGCGCTTGCCGTGCACGGCTGCAGTTCGCAGCCACTGGAATGACCGCAGTGCGCAGCCGCCCGAGCCGCGCATACGCCAGTTTGTAACAAACCCCCGCTACCTTCGCTGCAATCAAGCCGAGGGTAGCGGTGATGATCAGTGTCGAGCGCAGTTTTTTCGAGAAGTTTCCACGCCTTGCCGAAGGGCGGGTACGCAGTTTCTCGCAACCGGTCGTTGACCTGTTGCGCAAGGTGGCCTGCGAGGATCGCATCAACCGCGTCCTTGCCGATTTCGCGCCGCTGACCGGTTTCGATTTCGTCGAGCGCGCGCTGGAAAAATTCCGCGTCAGCTACCGCATCGCGCATACCGACCGCGAGAACATTCCGGCGGAAGGCCGCGTGGTCATTGTCGCCAATCATCCGCTTGGCGCGTTCGACGCGCTGGCTCTGGTGCATCTGGTCGGCAGTGTTCGCCGCGATGTGCGCATCCTCGCTAATGACGTGCTCTCGCAGCTCGCGCAGTTGTCTTCGCTGCTGCTGCCGGTCAACGTGTTCGGCGCCAGCGGTGCGTCCGCGGGACGTCTGCGCGACGCCTATCGCGCGCTCGAAAACGAACAGGCGCTGATCGTATTCCCCGCGGGCGAAGTCTCACGCATGGGGCCGGCCGGCGTGCGCGACGGGCGCTGGTCGTCCGGTTTCGTGCGCATGGCGCGGCATGCGGGTTCGCCCGTGCTGCCGGTGCATATCGCCGCGCACAATTCGCCGACTTTCTACGGCGTGTCGATGCTGGCCAAGCCCTTGTCCTCGTTGCTGCTTCCGCGCGAGATGTTCGCTCCGCAGCAGCTCGGCATCAGCGTCGGTGAGCCGGTCGCCGCTTCGGAACTCGCCTCGGCCGAGGCCGAGCCGGTCGCCCAGGCGATGCGGCGCCACGTCTATCAGTTGGCCAAGCGCCGCCCGACCGTGTTCGTCACCTCGCGCACGATCGCCCATCCCGAATCGCCGCTCGCGATCCGCCACGCGCTCAAGCGCGCCGAAGAACTCGGCGCGACCCAGGACGGCAAGCGCATATTGCTGATCGACGCGCAGCCGGACTGCCCGGTGCTGCGCGAGATCGGCCGCCTGCGCGAGCTGTCTTTCCGCCGCGTCGGCGAAGGCTCGGGCGCGCGCCGCGACCTCGACCGCTTCGACGCGCACTATCGCCACCTCGTGCTCTGGGACGAGTCGGCGCTTGCGATCGTCGGCGCTTACCGGCTCGGCGAGGGCGCGCGCATCCTCGGCGCGCAGGGCATGCCGGGCCTGTATTCGTCGACCCTGTTCGACTACGCGCCGAGCGCGCAGCAGTTCATCGCCGAAGGCGTGGAACTCGGCCGTAGTTTCGTCCAGCCGGCGTACTGGAACTCACGCAGCCTCGACTATCTCTGGCAGGGCATAGGCGCGTATCTGCGCCATCGTCCCGATCTGCGCTATCTGTTCGGCCCGGTGTCGATCAGCGCCATGCTGCCGCCCGTGGCGCGCGAATGGATCGTGCATTGTCATCGGCACTATTTCGGCGACGATTCGGGTCTGGCCGCCTCGCGCAATCCGATCCGCATTTCGCCGCACGTCGAAGCCGCGGCGACGCTGGCCTGGGCCGACAAGGACGCCAAATCGGGCCTGCTCTGCCTCAAGCGCCAGCTCGCCCAGCTCGAATGCTCGATCCCGACGCTGTACAAGCATTACGTCGATCTCTGCGAGCCCGAAGGTGTGCGTTTCCTCGCCTTCGGCACGGACCCTGCGTTCGGCCACTGCGTCGACGGTTTGATCCGTCTCGATCTGCATTCCCTGCGCGCCGCCAAGCGTTCGCGCTACCTCGAAGCGGCCTGATCGGGCCGCCCCAACCGGGTGCCAAGCGCCCGGTTGGATTCAGTTTTGTAAATTTCACTACAAAACTGGCAAACGTTAGAAAACTGTCATAAAGTGTAGTTAAGCTCGTGTTAACACGTCCTGCGCGCGTCGCGGACAGTGTCAGTACGCATCGAATCGGCCGAGCGCCGGGTCGACATTCTTTTGGGGTCGCAACGATTACCAAGCCCGCAGCGCGCTTGCGCGCCGCGATAGCCATTGGGTTTGAAAAACAGAGCTAGAAACGGTTAGGAGAAAACGAACATGATGAAGAATCAGTTGAGGGTCAAGTTGCTTGCCGGTGTGATCGCATCCGCTTTGTCGGTTGCCGCGCCGGTGTACGCGCAGGATACGACGTCGGGGCTGACCGGACGTGTGGTAGACGCCAAGGGCGCTCCCGTTGCCGGTGCGAAGGTGAAGATCGTCCACGTGCCTTCGGGCACCACGTCGAACGCGACGGCCGATGCCAACGGCCGCTATCAGGCCCAGGGTCTGCGCGTCGGCGGCCCGTACCATATCGAAGCGCAAGGCACCGGCATCAAGGAAATCGATGCCGAAAATGTCTTCCTCAACCTCGGCGAAACCTCGACCATCAACCTCACCGAGACGGCGGCGGCAACGGCCCAGCTCGAAGGCGTGACGGTTACCGCGAACGCGGCGCAGGTCGCGGTGTTCAATTCGGACAACAAGGGTCTTTCGACCAACATTTCGCACGCGCAGCTTGAAGCTGCGGTCAACGCCGACCGTTCGTTCCAGAACATCGCGCGCCTCGACCCGCGCGTCTCGATCACCGACCGCGACTCGGGCAACGTTTCCGCGAACGGCAAGAACTACCGTTACAACTGCATCATGGTCGACAACGTCAACGCCGGCGACCCGTTCGGCTTGAACGGCAACGGCCTGGCGACGATCACTGGCGCGCCGATCACGATGGACGCGATCGACTCCGTGCAGATCTCGACCTCGAACTTCGACGTGTCGCAGCGCGGTTGCGTCGGCGCCAACATCAACATGGTGTCGAAGAGCGGTACCAACGAATATCACGGCGAGGTCTACTACGGCTATCGCACGTCCAAAGACGGCTTCATGGGCGAGATCGCCCCGGTCGGCGGCAATACGGACAGCCCGTATTACGGCTGGAAGCGCGAGTGGACCGCGGGCTTCAACGTCGGCGGCCCGATCATCAAAGACAAGCTGTTCTTCTTCCTGAGCTATGAAGAGAGCAAGCGCATCGGCTACGCCGCTTCGTCGGGACCGAGCGACTCGATCACCGCCGGCACCACGCCCGTGCAGGGCATCAACACTGCGTTCTACAACAGCGTTCTCGGCAAGGCGCAGCAGCTTGGTCTCAACCCCGGCGACCAGACGCTCGCCAACCTGACCAACAAACGCTATCTCGCCAAGGTCGACTGGAACATCAACGACCAGCACCGCGCGGTGTTCCGCTACAGCGAGACCAAGGAATTCCAGCCCGTGGCGACCGGCAGCGCGACCCAGGTCAGTCCGAACAGCAACTGGTATTTCAACAATCGCAATATCAAGAGCTATCTCGGCCAGTTGTTCAGCGACTGGACCGACGTGTTCTCGACCGAAGCCAATCTGCAATATACCCACGTCGTCACCGCACGCGGACCATTGGTCGGCGGCTATCAGCCCTCGGTGTCGGTATCCAATTCGACGTCCTCCTCCACTCCGAACGTCACCCTTGGCACGGAGTTTTCGAGTCACGTCAACGCGCTCGACATCAAGCAGATTTCCGGCTATTTCGCCGGTACTTGGCATCTGGGCGAGCATACGGTCAAGGCCGGCTTCAACGGCGCGCAGGACAAGGTCTTCAACGCCTTCATGCAGGGCTACTACGGTAGCTACACGTACTGGGCACCAAGCAACAACTCGGTCGACAACTTTGCCAACGGCGCGTGGGAAGCGTATTCGATCAAGCAGCCGGCGCCGGGCTTCGATCTCAACAGCGCGCAGGCGAATTTCAAGAAGCAGCAGTACGGTGCGTTCATCCAGGATACCTGGCAGGCAACCGACCGCCTCTCGCTGACCTACGGCATCCGCATGGATGCGCCGCGTTTCCCGGGCAGCCCGCTTTACAATCCGTGCTTTGCCGCGGCGCCGGGCGCGGCGTTCACTGCGAAGAACGCGGACGGCTCGACGTTGTGCACGGCGTCCAAGGGCGGCTTCGGCTACACCAACAACACGCTGCCGAGCACCTCGCCGCTGTTCCAACCGCGCGTGTCGTTCAATTACGACTTCGATACCGAATACAAGACGCAGTTGCGCGGCGGTGTTGGCGTGTTCGTTTCCGACGTACCGACGGTGTGGTACTCGAACTCGTTCGGCAATTCCGGCCTGACTTCAGTGACGTACAGCATCACCGATCAAGCCAGTAATCCGGTTGGCACGCTGCTGTGCAGCCAGAACGGAACCTCGTTCACGAAGGCGGCGGGAGCCACCTGCCCGGCGGGACAGATTTCCTATGTCAAGCAGGCGCCGTCCTACAATGCGGGCAATCCGCTGATTCCGGGCGGCACCACGCCGGCGGCTCCGGGGGCCAGCGGCGCGCAGATGGCGGTCGATACGATCGATCCGAACTTCAAGATGCCGCGCACCACGCAGATCGCGCTTGCGTTCGACCGTGAGCTGCCGTGGATGGGGATCATCAGCTCGCTGGAACTGAACTACACCAAGACCAATGACGACATCCTGTACCAGATGCTCAACTACGGCGCGCCGACCGGCGTAGGCCCGGACGGGCGCAATCTGTACTACAAGACGATCTCTGGAACGTTCGCGACCACCAGGGCCAATGCGAACCCGGCGTTCGGCACGGTGACCAGGCTGACCAATTCGCACGGCGGCCAGTCCACCTCGCTGACCTGGTCGTTCACCAAGCCGATGTCCGACGACTGGAGTGCGATGATGGCGTTCCGCGTGGGTCATTCGACCGATGCGAACGCGGGCGCGTCCAGCGTGGCCAACTCGAACATCCAGGCCAACATGTGGGTCAACCCGAACCTGGACAGCATCACGACGTCGAACTACGACGTGCCCAAGCGCGTGATCGCCGGTGCGACCTGGCAGCACAAGTTCTTCGGCGACTACAAGACCACGGTCAGCATGTTCGCCGATCTGCACTCGGGTGCGCCGTACAGCTGGATCGCCGGCAACGACGTCAACGGCGACGGCTATTCGCGCGACCTGATCTACATCCCGAAGTCGGCCACCGACGTGGCCTGGAAGCCGGGCACGACGGCCACGCAGATCCAGCAGTTCATGAGCTACATCCAGAACAACTCGTATCTGAGTGACCACATGGGCCAGATCGCCGGCCGCAACGCGACGCGCTCGCCCTGGGTCAACCAGATCGACCTGTCGTTCAAGCAGGAAATCCCGGGCATTTTCGAGGGCAACAAGGGCGAACTGCGCTTCGACTTCTTCAACTTCGGCAACCTGCTCAACAGCAAGTGGGGCGTGGAGAAGCGTGCAACGTTCCCGCTGTTCCGTCAGCTCGCGAACGTCACCGGTATCGATCCGGCGTCGGGCAAGTACATCTACGACATCACCGGCTCGCAGTACAAGGATGCCAACGGCAACTATCGCCCGCAGCAGCTGATCGTCAACGAGACCGGCGGCGGCGGCACGTCCATTCCGAGCCAGCGCTGGTCGGTCATGATGACGGCACGCTACACGTTCTAACCGTAGACGACGCAACAACGCGATTGGGGAAACACGGCCGGCGTCCGCAAGGGCGCCGGCTTTTTCTTTTCCGAGACCTTGCGCAGAGCGAATCACGCTCAGATACTAAAGGGTCGTTTCCGCATTCAGGCGGGCGGCTCGGCTCCGACGGCATCGCCGTCGCGGGCCCGGAAGCATGAAGTACGCTTTGAGGAAAAATATACAATGTCACAGATTACGGTGAACGCCCGCATTTCCCCCGTCGCGGGCATGGACGTGCTCTCGCGCGACGAAGTCACACGTCTGCGCGACGCGAGCCAGGGCGGCCTGCATACCTTGCTGCAGCGCTGCGCGCTGGCGGTCCTCGTTTCGGGCGAGACGACCAACGACGATCCGCGCAGCATTTTCGAGCGCTATCCCGATTTCGACATCCAGGTGCTGCAGCAGGACCGCGGCGTCAAGCTCGAACTGAAGAACGCGCCGGCGCGCGCCTTCGTCGAAGGCAAGATTATCCGCGGCATCAACGAGCTGCTGTTCGCGGTCGTGCGTGACATCGCCTACGTCGCCACGCAGATGGACGCGGGACGTTTCCATCTCGGCGATTCGCACGGTATCACTCACGCGGTGTTCGAGATCCTGCGCAACGCGCGCGTGCTGCGGTCGAACACCGATCCGAACCTCGTTGTCTGCTGGGGCGGCCATTCGATCAACCGCGTCGAGTACAAGTACACCAAGCTCGTCGGCTACGACCTCGGCCTGCGCGGGCTCGACATCTGCACGGGCTGCGGCCCAGGCGCAATGAAGGGGCCGATGAAGGGCGCGACGATCGCGCACGACAAGCAGCGTCAGCGTACCAAGCGCTACATCGGCATCACCGAGCCGGGCATCATCGCGGCGGAGTCGCCGAACCCGATCGTCAATCAGCTTGTGATCATGCCGGACATCGAGAAGCGCCTCGAAGCGTTTGTTCGCATCGGCCACGGCATCCTCGTGTTTCCGGGCGGCGTCGGCACTGCGGAAGAGATTCTCTATCTGCTCGGCATCCTGTTGCATCCGCAGAACGTGAACGTGCCGTTTCCGCTCGTGTTCGCGGGGCCGAAGGAGTCCGCGGCGTACTTCGAGCAGATCGACGCCTTCCTGCGCCTCGCGCTCGGCGACGAGGTTGCCCAGCGTTACCGCATCGTCATCGACAATCCGCTCGAGACGGCCAAGGTCGTCTACAAGGGCATCGAGAAGGTGCGCGAATACCGCATCGAGAGCCAGGACGCGTTCTTCTTCAACTGGGGCCTGCACATCGAGCTGCCGTTCCAGCAGCCGTTCAAGCCGACCCACGCGAACATGGCCGCGCTGAACCTGCACCGCGACCAGCCCAAGCATTTGCTCGCCGCCGACCTGCGCCGCGCGTTCTCGGGCATCGTCGCCGGCAACGTCAAGGAAGAGGGCATGCGCGCGATCGCCGAGAAGGGCCCGTTCGTGATCGACGGCGACCCCGAGATCATGCGCGCGCTCGACAAGATGCTCGCGAGCTTCGTCGAGCAGCAGCGCATGAAGCTGCCTGGGACCGCCTACGTGCCTTGCTATCGCGTGAAGACTTGAAAACTATTTTTTGACACGGATGTATACGGATAAGATCGAACGAAAACGGGCGTGCTTTCCTGCGTCCGTCGGCGGTTTTATCGGTTTTTCTTCAGCGAGCACAGCGAAATGAAAGCGACCCAGCAACTCCATGCCCTCGGCCAGAGCCTCTGGCTCGACAACATCACGCGCGAAATCCTCGACAACGGTACGCTGCAGCGCTACATCGACGAGTTGTCGGTGACCGGCCTGACCTCGAACCCGACCATCTTCAACGAGGCGATCGGCAGCGGTTACTACGACGCCAGCGTGCGCGAGAAGGCCAAGGCCGGCAAATCGGGCGAGGCCCTGTTCATCGAGCTTGCGCTCGAAGACTTGCGTCGCGCCGCTGATCTGTTCAAGCCGGTGCACGAGCGCACCAACGGCGTCGACGGCTGGGTGTCGATGGAAGTTTCGCCGCTGCTCGCCGCCGATACGGCCGGCACGATCGCCGCGGCCGAGGAAATCTTCGCGGCCGCGCAGCGACCCAACCTGTTCGTCAAGATTCCGGGCACGCCCGAAGGCATCCCGGCGATCGAAGAGGCGATCTACGCCGGCGTGCCGGTCAACGTGACCCTGCTGTTCTCGCGCGAACAGTACCTTGCCGCTGCGGAAGCCTATCTGCGCGGCATCGAACGGCGCATCGCGGCCGGCCTCAATCCCGTGGTCGAATCGGTGGCCTCGGTCTTCATCAGCCGCTGGGACCGTTCGCTCGGTGCCGACGTGCCGGCCGAGTTGCACAACAAGCTCGGCATCGCCATCGGTGGGCGCACCTATCGCGCCTATCTCGATCTGCTCGCATCGCCGCGCTGGCAGAAACTCGCCGCGCAGGGCGCACATCCGCAGCGCCTGCTCTGGGCCAGCACGGGCACCAAAGATCCGAAGCTCTCGCCGAGCCTGTACATCGAAGCCTTCGCCGCGCCCGACACTGTCGATACGATGCCGGAAAAGACCCTGCTCGCATTCGCGAAGGACGGCAAGGTCGGTTCGGCGATGGCCCAAGACGGCAGCGAGGCCGAGGCACTGCTCGCGCAGTTCGCCAAGGCCGGCGTCGACGTCGATGCCCTGGCGCTCAAGCTGCAGGTCGACGGCGCCAAGGCATTCGTCGATTCATGGCACGAGCTAATGCAGCGTATAGCGACGAAGAGTGCCGAATTGGCGGCCGCCTGATCTCGTTGGTTGGATTTGATTGGGCTTTCTTTTAGCTCGTCATTCCGGCGGAAGCCGGAACCTAGCTTTTGCTTTTTTGCTCGTCATTCCCGCGTGTTTTTTGGCGGGAATCCAGTGACTTTGCTTTTGCTTTTGTTGGTTAAGAGCAAAGGCTTCCACTCGTCCTGGGGACGAGCGTCTTACTTTCTCTGCTCGTGCAGAGAAAGTAAGCAAAGAGACACGCCCCAGAACATTGCGCCCTATGGGCATCCTGCCCATAGGGTCCGCGTCAGCGGCCGGGTTCCGCTAATTGCACGTCCGTGTGCAATAGCGGAATGCGCGCGATCCATCGCGCGCACCCTGCGGGCCTTTTCGTCCACTGCCGCCGCAATGTAATGGGGACCCGGAGAAGCCGGAGCAGCGCGCATCGTGCGCGCCGAAACCAAAGCAAGAAGCAGGCACTCCGCATTCATGGGCGCGACTTTCGTGCGCATCGTGCTAAAGCGATCAAACCTTTCGCGCTCGGCTCTGCTTCGCTCGATGCTCTTGATCCGTCTCTTGATCTCGGGTCCCCGTCAGCCGCGGCGAGGGCATGACGGATTCGCCCGTTAGGGTCGCGCGCAGGATGCGCGCGAGTTCGCGAATGGACACGGATGTCCATCGAGCGAACCCCGGCATGACCTTGCGTACCCGTAGCGCGCAGCGCGAAGGGCGCGGCTCCCGGGGCGGCGTTTCTTTGGTTACTTTCTTGTCGCTGGAGACAAGAAAGTGACCCGCTCGTCCAAAGGACGAGTGGAAGCCTTTGCTCTGAAACCAATAACAAACAAAAGCAAAGTCACTGGATTCCCGCTAAGAGCATGCGGGAATGACGAGCAAGGGCAAGATCAGCGCACCGCCGGTATCGTCAACTTCCCAACCCGGCAAGAATTGCGCACGCGCCCCCCGCAGGACTTCACCGAGAGATTGTCCTTGTCGACGCAGATGCGCACTTCTTCGAGGGTGCCGCCGTTCTTGCATTCGACGCTGATCATGTTGTCTTCGAGGCCCGGGTTGACGTCCATGAAGGCCTGTTCGATCTCGACGGCGGACAGCGAGGGCGAGGTCGCCGGGGTCTTCAGCGCCTGTGGGATCGTCACGCGCGAGAACGCGTCTTCGGCGAGGGCGAAATAGCCTTTGGGGTCGAGGCCGGAGCAGGAGCCGTGGGTTTTCCATTCGTGTTCGATCAGGCCGCGGCTCGGCATCATCGGCAGCATCTGGGTGATCACTGCATCGTCGGGCTCGCGGCTGGTCGAACAATTTTCCGGCCAGCCGCCCTTGCGGTACTGCGGCCACAGGCCGTGCAGGACGAAGCCGTAGCCCTTGCCGCACTGCTGCGATTCGCCGGGATGCACGGCGCAATAGCTCGGCGACCAAGACAGCGAGACCACGTAATAGTCGAAGCGGCCAGGCTTGGTTTCGCCGCCGCGCTGCCCTTTGCCGCGTGCGCCGGCGTCTGGGGCCGCGGCAAGGGTGAGCAGCAGGCCGAGCGCGAGCGTGCAGAACGAGATGATCTTCGACTTGCCTGACATGGAGACTCCTTGGGTTTTGCGCTTGCGACGGCGACGGCGGGAAGAACGCCGCGGATAATAAGGGCAGGGCGGCGCAGCGGCAATCAAGATACTCAAACCCGGCGCGCGCAGACCGCGATCGCGCTATGATGCGCGCTTCGCTTCCTCGTCCGCAGCAGACTCAGAGTCATCGCATGGCCAAACGTTTCATCCGGCGTTCGTCGCCGATTCACGGCAACGGCGTGTTCGCCGCACAAGACCTCGCCAAGGGCGTTCGCATCATCGAATACAAAGGGCGCCTGCTGACCCACGCGCAAGCCAACCGGGTCTATGCGAACGATTCCGACTCCGGGCACACCTTCCTGTTCACCCTCAACGAGAAATACCTGATCGACGGCGGCGACGGCGGCAACGACGCGCGCTGGCTCAACCACAGCTGCGCACCGAACTGCGAAGCGTGGATGATCGAGGACGAGGGCGGCGACAAACGCCTCGACAAGGTCGTCATCGAGACCCGGCGTGCGGTCAAGGCCGGCGAAGAGCTGACCTACGACTACGGCATCAAGCTCGAAGAACGCCACACCCCGCGCCTCAAGGCGATCTGGGCCTGCAGGTGCGGCGCGAAGAACTGCACCGGCACCTTGCTCAAGCCCAAGCGCTGAACCGCCGCGTCCGGTCGGATGGACGCGTCCCGGCGAAAAAGTAAACGTTTCCACTGGCTTTTTCGTGCGCGGATGTTAGAGTCGGCGAGCTACACGAGGGAGGGATTCGTGGGCGGCAGGATGGTTGTGTTCGTGTAACGGGGCAATCGCGGCAGGCGGTCGGAACAAAAGAATCGTCGCCCGTTTCGAAGCACGATGGTGCGGCGACGTACGTTGCCGCGCCCGCCGGAGACGTCTTGCACCCCGCAATCCGCACGCGGCCCGGCATGCCGGGAGACAACCATCAACACGGCGGATAAGCAATGACGACACAGCAAACCCGGTGGTCGCAGTTCGGCGCCCTGATCACCGTTTTCTTCTTTTGGGGATTCGTCGCGGCAAGCAACGACATCCTGATTCCGGTCTTCAAGAAAGCATTCCAACTGAGCCAGGCGCAGAGCCAGCTCGTTTCGGTCGCGTTCTACGTCGCCTACACCGTAGGCTCGATCATCTACTTCGCGGTTTCCAAGCTGACCGGCGCCGACGTGCTCAACCGCATCGGTTACAAGAACGGCATTTGTCTTGGCCTGGTCATTTCCGCGCTCGGCACCTTGTTGTTCTATCCGGCGGCGAACGCAGGTTCGTTCGTGCTGATGATTTCGGGTCTTTTCGTCGTCGGCCTCGGATTCTCGCTGCAGCAGATTGCGGCGAATCCGCTCGCGATCGTGATGGGCGATCCGAGCACCGGCTCGCAGCGCCTGACCATGGCCGGCGGCATCAACAACCTCGGCACGACGATCGGTCCGCTGATCGTCAGCATCGCGATCTTCGGCGCCGTCGCCGCGGGTGGCACTGAGGCGAGCATCGAGAACGTGAAGACGCCGTATCTCGTGCTCGGCGTCGTGTTCATTCTCGTCGCGCTGTTCCTCTACTTCTCACCGGTGCCGAATCACATCGATCTCGACCATGTCGCGGCGGACGAGGCCGGCGACAGCTCCAAGTTGATCCAAAGCAGCTCGACCTTCGCTGCATTCAAATATCCGCAGCTCGTGCTCGGCATGATCGGCATCTTCGTCTACGTCGGCGTGGAAGTGTCGACGGTCGCCAACCTGCCGGCCTATCTCGAACAGGGACTCGGCATGCAGACCGCGCATATCGCGCCGTTCGTCTCGCTGTATTGGGCGAGCCTGATGATCGGCCGCTGGTCCGGTGCGGCCGGCGCGTTCGACGTGAGCGCGTCGGCGAAGAAGATGCTGACCTTCGTCCTGCCTTATCTCGCCTTCGGCGTGTTCCTGCTCGTCAACACGATCGCGCAGCACGACGTCCGCCAGTTCCTCGTCTATTCCGTGGTCATCATCGCGATGATCGTCGCCGCACTGCTGAGCCGTGGCAATCCGGCGCGCATGCTGTTCAACTTCGCTGTGGGCGGCATCGTCTCGCTGCTGGTCGGCATGTCCACAGGCGGTCTGGTATCGACGTTCGCGTTCATTTCGTCCGGCCTGTTCTGCAGCGTCATGTGGCCGTGCATCTTCGCGCTCGCGATCGCCGGCCTCGGCAAGAACACCAACGAAGGTTCGAGCTTCCTGATCATGATGATCTGCGGCGGCGGCTTCGTCAGCTGGTTCCAGGGTTTCGTCTCCGAGGCGATCGGCATCCATGCGAGCTATATCGTCGGCGTCGCCTGTTTCGCCTACCTCGCGTTCTACGCCTGGACCTGCTCGGGAATCCTCAAGAAGCAGGGCATCGATCTGGACAAGCTCGCCGCAGGCGGCGGTCACTGAACGTTCCGATGCGGAGCCTGCGCACGGCATAGTGCGCAGGGCGTCGAGCTGAAGTCGAGACGATCTGCTGTTGCCTCGACTTTGGCCTATGTTCGATTCCTGCGCCGCGCGGCTTCTATCGCGGCCCGAGCACGCGGCCGATGCCGCGCTCGCCGATCGCGGCGATGGCGGCTTTCACGTTGTCCGCATCGCTGCGCGGATCGTAGCCGATGCGGAAATGCAGCTCGCCTTCGGGCGTGCGTGAGGAATGAATCGAGTCGAGATTGATTGCGTGCGTTTCGAACACTTGCAGCAACGCGCGCAGAGAGCCGGGCTCGTCGAGCGGCAGGAACACGCTGATGTAGGCGGGCGACGCGATGTCGGACAGCAGATAGCCCAAACGCTCGAAACCGTAGCTGCCTTCGGCCAATGCGGCATCGCCGTAGAACGCCTGCGGCTCGACGAGCAGGCGTGAGCGCATCGCCGCGCGCGCTGTGTCGGCGCGGTCGCGCACGCGATCGCGCAGGAAATCGATATGCGCGGCGAGACGTTCGAGCATCGCACCGATATGCGGATTCTCGAACTGAATGTCCTCGTAGATCGCCGGATTGCTCGCGAGCATGCGCCGCGTGACCACGCCGTCGAGTTCGTAGCCGATCGTACGGAACGGCTGGATCGCGTCGAGGCCGCCGAGCGCGGGCGCCAGCTCGCGCAGGGTCGCGGCCTGCGCCATATGCGTGGCGTGGGTCATGCCCTGCACGACGGCCATCACCCGATCGTGCTGTTCGGGTTGAGCCTGCACGCAGTCCGCTTCGGTCGCGGCGAGGAAGGCGTCGAGCCAGCCGCGCCAGGCCTCGACGCGCGCCTCGCAGACGACGAGGACGCGGCCTTTGAGTGTCGGTGTCTTCGGCGGCGCGGTCATCGGGTGCAGGCCGACGACCTCGGCCTGCGAATGCAGCATCGCCGCGACCGGCGCCGCCTTGATCGAGGTGAGGTCGAGCCACAGCTTGCCGCGTTCGCGGCCCGCCGCGCACTCCGCGTAATCGGCGATCAGCGCCGCCGTCGCGCGGATCGGCGCGGAGAAGATGAGCACGTCGGCGCGTTCGATCAGCTCGTCGGGCGGCAGCGCTTCGTCGCCGTTCGGGTCGCGGCCGATCACGGTCAGGC
Organism: Rudaea sp. 3F27F6; assembly: GCF_005503555.1. Taxonomy (GTDB): domain Bacteria; phylum Pseudomonadota; class Gammaproteobacteria; order Xanthomonadales; family Rhodanobacteraceae; genus Rudaea. The sequence goes on along the minus strand of NZ_SCNG01000002.1, from coordinate 688,939 downwards.
CCATGTTCTGCTCAAAGAAGCGCTTGAACCAGCGCCCGAAGGCACCGGCGCTGCCGACGATGCCGACGACCGGCTTGGCTGGAACGGAAGGCGTGGACATGCGCGGCGCCGCTCAGCTCAGCAACTGGGCAAGTTGTTCCTTGAGCGCCGCCACTTCTTCTTCGAGTCGGGCGACGCGCTCGGCCAGTTCACTGTTGGCCGAAGCCGGCGCGGCGTGCGCGGCGGCGGTTTCCGCGTAGGCCGCCACGTCGAACGGCCCGCAGAGTAGGTGCATGTAGCGGTCTTCGCGCTGGCCGCCGCTGCGCGGGATACGCACGACGAGCGTCGGCTCGCGCGCGATCAGGCGGTCGAGCGAATCGCGCACGTCGTCGAGTCCCGGGAAATCGGCGAGGCGGTCGCAGCGCGCAAGCAGCTCGCTGACGGTCTGCGGGCCGCGCAGCAGCATCACGCAGAGCAGGGCGCGCTGGCGCGGCGTGACGGCGTAGACCGCGTCGAAACCGTGCGAGTAGCGCGCCGCGCGCTGTGAGAACGGATCGAGTTTTACCAAGTTCTTCGCTTCCAGCTCGCGCAGGGCATGGCCGGTTTCACCCGGTTCGAGATGCATCACGGGTTCGCGGCTGGTCTTCTGATTGCACGCCTGGACGATGGCGTTGAGCGTGAGCGGATAGACGTCGGGCGTGATCGCGGCCTTTTCGATCAGGCTGCCGAGGATGCGCGCTTCGATCGCGCTGAGGATGAGAACCGAGGGCGCCGGTTCATGGTCGGAGGTGTCGCTGGTCGGATCGGTCATGGTGGATACGGGTCTTCGTTGCGATCCGGTCGGTGCTAGCGGATCGTGGTGGTAAAAATTCGGAGTGCCGGCACTTGCCGGCATCTGCGCCGCGTCGCAGGATACGGTGCATCGAGCGGGAGGATTCTTGCATGAAGCAGCGAACTCGCGGAATACGCAATGGTTTTTTGTGTCTGTGCTTCGGCCTGGCCGCGACCGGCGCGCAGGCACAAGCGCTCGCGCAAGCCCAGGCGCCGCCGGCACAGACTCAGGCACGCGAGCAGACCGAGACGACCTTGCCCGACGTCAAAGTGATCGGGCCGAAATGGGAAACGCGCCGCGGCGGCTACCTGATTTCGAGCGACTTCAAGATCGACCCGAAGATGTCGGCCGTGATCTTTCCAGCCGAAGCGTTTCAGAAGGGCGATATCTTCGATTTCCGCACGGTGCACATGAGCGACGACGAGTATTTCGTCCTGCAGGAATGCGCCTCGCTCGACTGCACCATGGCGCGCATCCTCCAGGTCTGGACGAAGAACGGCGCGCTCGGCCTGACCAGCCGCGACCCGAACAAGTTCTGGATTCCCGACGGCGGCAAGTTCTTCATGTGGATGCAGCGCTTTCCGATGGCCGGCGGCGGCACGTTCAACGGTTTCGAGCCGAGCAGCCCGCCGCTGGTATTCAATCCGACCGGGACTCCCGAGCAGTTCCATCAATGCGATGTGACGGCTGCGCAGGAAAAGGGCCCGGAGAAAGTGGTCGAGTCCACGCACGACGGTTCGCAGATGAAGCTGCGCTTCGCGAGCGGCGCGACGGTGTTCATCCAGCGCCTGCGCACGGCGGAATGAGTGCAGCGTCACGGCCCTTGTCTGTCCGAATGGGTAGCATGTCACGGTCTTCGCGAGCCGCTGCGTCCTGAACGGCCGCGGCCCGCGCGGCCGCCGCGTCGTATGCAGCAGACAGCTCGGATGCGGCGGCCTACGCCACTGCAACGAGGAACTGGCTCATGCGTCATCTGATCACCGGCGGCAGCGGCTTCATCGGTCAAGCGCTGAGCCGTGCCCTGACCGGTGACGGACACGATGTCGTCGTGTTGACGCGCAACGCGGGTCGTGCGCGCTCGCGTTTGCCCGAGGAAGTCGTGCTGGTCGAGAACCTCAGCGAAGTGGGCGACGTCGATGTCGTTGTCAATCTCGCCGGCGAAAGCCTCGCCGCGGCGCGCTGGACGGACGCGCGCAAACAGGCGATCCGCGAATCGCGCATCGGTATCACGCGGCGTCTCGTCGACTGGATGGCGGCGCGTGAACGCAGGCCACGCGTGCTCATTTCGGGTTCGGCGATCGGCTGGTACGGCGCGCGCGGCGACGAGGAACTCGGCGAGGACGCCGCGCCGGGCGACGACTTCGCCGCCCATCTCTGCCGCGACTGGGAAGCCGAAGCGGACAAGGCCAGCGTGCTCGGCGTGCGTGTCTGCCGCATGCGCACCGGCATCGTTCTCGACGTCGACGGCGGCGCGCTCGAGAAAATGCTGCTGCCGTTCCGGCTCGGGCTCGGCGGCAAGCTCGGCGACGGCAGGCAATGGATGAGCTGGATCACGCGCAAGGACGCGGTCTGCGTTATCCGCTGGCTGATCAAGACCGAGGCCGCGCAGGGCGCCTACAATGCCGCCGCACCGGCACCGGTGACCAATGCCGACTTCGCGCGCGCACTCGGCATGGCCCTGCATCGGCCGGCGCTGCTGCCCGCGCCGGCGTTTGCGCTGCGCCTGATGCTCGGCGAGATGGCCGACCTGCTGCTGACCGGCCAGCGCGTGATGCCGCAGCGCGCGCTCGCGCAGGGCTTCCGCTTTCGCAATCCCGATCTGTCCGCCGCGCTCGGCACGATTCTCGGCTGAGCGAATTCAGCGATCGACAAAATCGTATAGCGGCCAGCCGTCCTCGTCTTTCGGCAAGTTGACCGGAGCGTATTCCAATGCAGGATCGCTCATGCGATCTCTGACGCTGCTGTGAATCCGGATGCGCTCATTGGGGCCGGGTTTCATTCCGCGCGGATACGCGATCCATTGCGACTCGAGCAGCGGCAGCCATACCCAGTATGTTCGTCGCCGCTTGTTCTCGTCGACGTAAATCATTCGGCGCGGCAGCAGATATTCCGCGAGCCACCAGGCACCTTTCAACGAGGTGTGCAACTGCGCGTTATGTTCGGGTTTTGCGTAGCGACCGCCCTTCCCGAGCAGACGTTCGCGGCGTTTGGCGTCGATGGGCAGACCGGCTTGCTCCGCCTCGGCGATCATCCACGCGAGCGGAAACTTCGACAGGCCGCTTTCCTTTTCCGGATAACCCCCGCCCACATCGGAATGCACTCCGGCGAACCAGAGCTCGCGAACGTCGGTTTTGGCTTTGGCGCCGTTTCTCCAGAGGTTCGTGCGAAAGAAGCAGCGCCTCTCGTCGATCGAGATGGCATGACGGAAAAACTTCACGCTCGGATTGTTCATCGTCCACGGAAGCTGCTTCCAGCGTATGAACCAGCCTATCGACTTGACCGTGTCGAACGCGCCGATGAAATGGATGGGAGCGGAGCGGCAGAATTGGCGCGCGAACCGCTCGCGCGTCGCGATCGGAAGACGATCGTCTCCGGCGCTGCGTTCGTAGATGCGGAATGCGTACTCGAACAGATTCAGATGCGCCGGATCGAGCAGGCCGATCGCGTGAATCATGCCGGCGATCACGCGTGCGATATAGGCGCCGCGACTGAATCCGAACAGCCAGATGCGGTCGCCTTCGACGTAATTCTCGGCGATGAAGCGGTAGCCACGCTCGACCATGCTTCGATAGCCCCAGCCGAAGGCGAGGCCGGCGACGCGCGGGGCGATCTGTTGCCACTCGAACAACGCTTCCTGCAGGCCGAACGTGCCGACGCCGGGGTCGTAGAAATGCAGTACCCGGGTCTTGTCGCGGACCAGGCAGTCGTTCAACTTGACCACGTTGCTGTTGCGGTCGCCGAACTGGTTGCCGGTACCGTCGCAGCAAATAACGAGATCGCGTGCCATGCGTTTTCTTGAACCTGCCTAAGGTGTCCGCATACGGCGGCGGCTACTCGTCATCGTGCTTCGGCTTATAGGCTTCCACGAGTTTCTTTTGCACCTGCAGCGGCACCGCGTCGTAGTGGCTGAACTCGATCGCGTAGCGGCCCTTGCCGCCGGTCATCGATTTGAGTTCGGTCTGGTAGTCGGCGACTTCGGCCAGCGGCGCCTGCGCGCGGATGACCAGTTCGCCGGCGCCGAGCGCGTCGGTGCCGTTGATCTGCGCGCGCTTGCCGGCAAGGCCGCCGGTGACGTCGCCGACGTGCGCATCGGGCACGAACACTTCGAGATTGACGATCGGTTCGAGCACCTGCGGATTGGCCTTGGCGACTGCATCGAGAAAGGCCTTCTTGCCCGCGGCGACGAAGGCGACTTCCTTGGAGTCGACCGTGTGGTACTTGCCGTCGTAGACGATGACGCGCACGTCCTGCATCTGATAGCCGGCGATCGCGCCGTGTTCGAGCACGAAGCGCACGCCTTTCTCCACCGCGGGCAGGAATTGGCCCGGAATCGTGCCGCCTTTGACTTCGTCGACGAACTCGAAACCCGTGCCGCGCGGCAGCGGCTCGATGCGCAGATAGACTTCGCCGAACTGGCCGGCGCCGCCGGTCTGTTTCTTGTGGCGATGGTGGCCTTCGGCTCTGGTCGCGACGGTCTCGCGGTAGGCGATGCGCGGCGGCCGCGTCTTCACTTCGACGCCGTAGCGCTCCTTGAGCCGTTCGAGCATCAGGCGCAGATGCAGATCGGAAAGCCCGCGGATCACCGACTCGTTGAGTTCCTTGTTGTGCTCGTAGCGGAAGCACGGATCTTCCTCGGCGAGCTTGTGCAGCGACTGCGCCAGCTTCTGCTCGTGGCCCTTGTGCGCCGGTTCGACAGCGAGGCCGAACATCGGCTGCGGGAAGGCGAGCGGGGCGAGGTGGATCTGGTCCTCGTCGTGCGAGTCGTGCAGCACTGCGTCGAAATGGATTTCTTCGACTTTGGCCACGGCCGCGATATCGCCCGGTATCGCCTGATCGATCTCGACGTAGTCCTTGCCCTTGAGCTTGAACAGATGGCCGACCTTGAACGGCTTCTTGCCGTCGTCGACGAAGAGCTGCGAGTCCTTGCGGATCGTGCCCTGGTAGACACGGAACACGCTGAGCTTGCCGACGAAGGGATCGTTGACGATCTTGAACACGTCGGCGATCGCGTGCGCGTTCGCATCGGGCTTGGCCTCGATCGGCGTCGCCGCAGCACCGACGCCTTTGACGAACGGCGGCGCATTGCCTTCGAGCGGGTTCGGGAACAATTTCTCGATGATGTGCAGGAACTCGCGCACGCCCGCGCCGGTGCGCGCGGAGACGAAACAGATCGGCACGAGATGGCCTTCGCGCAGGCATTGCTCGAACGCATCGTGCAGTTCGGCGCCGCTGAGCGATTCTTCGCCCGCATCGAGATAGCGGCCCATCACGCTTTCGTTGATCTCGACGACCTGATCGATGATGCGCTGGTGCGCGGCGGCGACGCTGTCGAAATCGGCGACGCCGCCGTGCGCGGCCGCATCCGGTTTGAAGAAGCAGTCGACGACGGTCTTGCTGCCCTGTGCGGGCAGGTTGATCGGCAGGCATTCCGTTCCGAAGGCTTCGCGCAGCTGCTCGACCAACGCGCGCGGATTGCCGCCGTCGATCTTGTTTACCACGATCACGCGCGCAAGGCCGCGCTGCTTGGCGTGGTGCATCATGCGGTGCGTGCCGTACTCGATGCCCGCGTGCGCGTTGACGACGACGGCGCAGGTTTCGACCGCGGCGAGCGCGGTCAGGGTCGGCCCGCGGAAGTCCTGCGAGCCCGGGGTGTCGATCAGGTTGATGTGGCAGTCACCCGAGTCGATCGAGGCGATGGAGGCGTTGAGCGAGTGTTGTCGCTGTTTTTCGAGTGGGTCGTGGTCGGAAACCGTGGTGCCGCGCTCGATCGAGCCGGGAATCTGAATTGCGCCGCCCGCGTGCAGCAGGGCTTCGAGCAGCGTGGTCTTGCCCGCGGCGGAATGCCCGACGAGCGCGATGTTTCGGATGCCTTCGGTGGTGTATGCCATGACGGTCTCCTTTGCGCGAAAAAGAAGCGAATGCTTCCGTTCTCCTTTTGGCAGCAGGCGCCGCGAAGGGGCGGACGAGAGAAAAACTGGGAGGGGGCGAAATCATTCGAACGGCGATTCCCTCGTCCGGCGCGGTCGCGCCACCTTCTCCGGTCGGAGAAGGAAGCCCAAGCCTTCTCCTTTCTCGGCGTCGGGTCAAGCCGCGTTGCGGCAGGACGCCGAGCGTGAGCGGCTCGGCAATTAATCCCCGGTTCGGGCAGCCGATGCGATAGTCCGGCGCCATCGACGATCCGGAGCAGGGGTATGCGGGCCTTCACGTTAGCGACGCTTTTGGCCCTCGGCGCGGTGGCTCCGCTGCATGCGGAACCGCTGGCCGATCTGCGCACCGCGCTCGCACGCCTGCAGGGCGGCGATGCGATCAGCGCCGGACTCGAAATCAAGCAGAGCGTGCGCGATTCCGGCGGGCAGAAGCCGTCGGCAGGCCAGGTCAAGCTCAATCTGCAGTCCGGCGCGCAAGGCCTGCAGCTGATTTTTCCGCCCGAGCTGATGCAGCAGGCCGAGCGCGAAGCCCAGGCGCACACCGCGAATCCCGAGCTGCCGACGCCGCTCGGCGAACTGCTTGCAGTCGTCACGCCGACGCGTGCGGCGCAGTTGCTCGGCTCGGCTCCAGGCCTGCTGCGCAGTCTCGATGGCGCGACCGTCAAGGAAAGCCGCGGCGACGCGCTCGACGGCAAGCCCGCGCAACTGCTCGTGCTCGACGTTCCCGGGCATTTGTCGGCCAAGCAGAAGGACGACCTCAAGCACTTCGAAGGCCAGCTCAAGCTCTGGCTCGATGCCGACGGCACGCCGCTGGCGAGCGAGGAAACCTACAAGTTCAGCGGACGCAAGCTGCTGATCGGCTTCGAGGGTTCGGAATCGTCGAACACGCGCTACGCCGTCTCCGCCGGCCGCCTCGTGGCGAAGACGCGCACCTCGCGTTCGAGCTTCAAGGGTTTCGGCGAGGACAACGAGACCGTCACGACCTCGACACTGAGCCTACCGTGACCGCGGCGCGTGAGCGCGAGCGATGCCAGCGTGAACGATCATGTGGACTTGGCGGAAGCGCGCGTGCACGCCGACGTGCGCCAGCGCGCCCTTGCGCACGCGCGGGCACGTACGTCGCGCGCGCCGTCGGGCTTGCGCATCGGCGCGATCGCAGCGGCGATTCTGTTGCACCTGTTCGCGGCGAGCTTTCTTTACCTGCTGATGCGCGCGCGCGCGGTGCTCGATCAAGACCGCATCGAAGTGCGCCTGCTCGATGCCGTGCCGGTCGAACCGGCGCTGCCCGAGCCGCCGCCGCTGCCGCCGAAAGCGCCGCCGCCGACGGCGGCAAAATCACCGCCTGCGCGCACGCCGGCCGCGCCGGTTCGCACCCAGCCGGCGGCACAGGCCGAAGCAGATGCACCGCCGAAGTCGATCGACACGGCGACGCTGTTCCGTGCGGATGGGTCGATTCGCTTGCCGCCGCCGGGGGCCGCAACAAAGGCGGCGCCGCACGAGGAAAACATCGAGCGCGGCCGCGCCTTGATGGCGCGCGGCCTCGACTGCGATGTGCATGCGCCGGACGATCTTGCGCATCGCGAAAGCCTCGGCGAGGAAGTCGCACGCAAATACTTGAGCTGGGTCGGCCTTTACAACCCGGCCGCTGCGCAGCATCGGGCCGAGCAAGAGGAAAAGCGGCAGACGCGTTGCCGCATGTGGAAGGGCGCGGGGCCATGACCGGGCCGGAGAAGCGCAGCGATGCCTTTCGCCAGTGGAGACGAGGGTGAAGTCCCGCCTGCGCAACCCAACGCGCTACAAAGCGCAGACGCCGGACCGTATCGTCCGCATCGCGCTGATCGCCGCGGTCGTCTTGCACCTGCTGCTCGCGGTCGCCTTGCACGATGCGATGCAGCCCGCGGCAGTCGACGAAGAACCCGGCATGCTCGTGCGCATTCTCGATGCGCCGCCGGTCGAGCCGCCGTTGCCGGAACCCGAGGCGGTGGTGCGACAAGCCAGCCGCGAGCCGGTTGCGCCGCCTCCCGCATCCGCGTTGCCGCGGGTCTCGACGCTGCGCGTGCCGGTTCCGCAGGCCGAAGAGCCCGCGCCGCGGGATTTATCGACCTTGCACATCTACAAGGCCGACGGCAGCATCGATCTACCCAAGGACATCGCCGCCGCGCCCGAGCCGAAGCCAGATTTCATCGGCCGCTCGGTCGAGCCGTCGAGTCTGATGACGCTGAAACGGCCGGTAAAAATCCGGCCCAATCATTTCGCCGGGGCGTGGAAGGCCCCGCAAAATGAAAACCTGCTCGGCGCGACTCTGCGCAAGACCTCGGAGTTCATCGACGAGAACTTGAGTGCCGAAAAGGAGTTCACCCTGCCCTGGGGCACCAAGGTGAAATGCAAGGCGAGCTTCATGTTCATCATGGCGGGCGGTGGATGCGGTTGGGGTTACGGCCCGAAGCCGTATGAGCCCGAACAGCGCTGGAAACCGGCGACGGTATTCGACGAAAAATAATCGTTGCGTCAAAAGAAAAGGCGGGCACGAGGCCCGCCCGAACAGGTACTGTTCGCGTTGTTGTCGTTATGGGTGATCCGCGTTCGAGCCGGTCGGCGATGCCAAACCCTGAGCCTTGGCGAACTCGGCCGGAGAGAGCTTGCCGTCGTGATTGAGATCGAGCTTGTCGAACTGCGAGGTCAAGGTCTTGTTCGCAGAAGCTTCGGTCTTGTCGATGTAGCCGTCATGGTTCAGGTCTAGCGCTTCGAAGCGCGCCTGCACGCTGGCCGGTGAATCGATCTGGCCGCTGCGCTGCTGCATCGGCGTGGACGGCTGAGTGGGATCGGCCGGTTCGGCCGGCGGCGCCGCGAGCGCCGCGGCACCGGCGAAGGCGAGCGCGAGGGCCGTGGAAAAAGCCAGGAAAGCGGGGGAACGGAATCTCATGGGATGCTCCTTCTCGTTGGCGAGAACGAAGGCCGTCGGCCTTCACGGAACGCCGAAGGAAGAAACACCTGCGGCGGCGCGATCCGGGACTGGATCGCTGATCGCGGTGCCTCTGCATCGAGAGGCGAGCTCGGTTTCCGATCCGCGATGTCGGTATGAATTCTGCCGACACTTCGACCATACGCGCGCGAAAACAACCTCGGCTTAATACGCTTGGGCGTTTGCCCGATAATGCGGCATGCGCAGTCGTTATGAAAAAGTGAAACCTCGCGCCGTGTTCGTGCATGGCGCCGGCGGTGGTGGTTGGGAGTGGGCGATCTGGCAGCGCGTGTTTGCCGCGCACGGTTGGCGCAGTGTGGCGCGCGATCTGCTGCCTGTGCAGAAAGGTCTTGCCGACACGCATCTGCACGATTACGCGCAACAGGTCGAAGACTGGCTGCGCGACGACGCAGATGTTCACTGTGACCTGCTGATTGGCGCGAGCCTCGGCGGGCTGCTCGCGCTCGCCGTCGCGCGCAACGTCGAGGCAGCCGCGCTCGTGCTCGTCAATTCGCTCGCGCCGTCGAATGTCGAGCCGCGGCCTGCATGCCGCGACTATGCCGAGATCGTGCCGTGGGGCAGCGCTCGCTCGCTGTCATCGACCTTGCGCGCAATGCCTGACACCGACGATGCCGCGCGTCTGCTTGCGTTTCGCCGCTGGCGCGACGAGTCGGGTGCGGTGCTGCGCGAGGCGCATGCAATGCGCCTGGACGCACCGAGTTGTCCCGTGCTCGTCATCGCTGGCGAGGTCGACGCCGACGTGCCCGTGGAAACAAGCCGGGCATTGGCGCATTTCTGCAGCGGCGAATTATTCGTCGTGCCCGATGCAAGTCACGTCGGCCCGTTGCTGGGCCGCGAGGCGGCGCGCACCGCCGAGCGTTGCCTCGACTGGGCCGAACGCACGCTCGCTGCGCGCCCGGTTGTGCAGTAGCGCAGCGGAACGCGCTGCGGAGGAATCTCAAGATAATTTTGATTTCATCGGACCTCGTCATCCCAGCGCAAGCTGGGATGCAGCTCTTCACCCAGTTTGTATAAAAGCTGGATTCCAGCTCGAGCGGCCCTTCGGTTGCTGAGAGCCGCAGGGATGACGAATAGACACCAGAACCCGATAGCTCAGAACCTTCCTAAAGAATCTTGCGCAACTGGTCGCCGATCGGCAATTCGCGCAGGCGGATCTGCGTCGCCGCGTAGAGCGCGTTGGTCAGCGCGGGCAGGGCGCTGGGCAACGCCATTTCGCCGGCGCCTGCGGGCTCCTTGTCCGAATCGATGATGACTACTTCGACGTCGACCGGCGCCTGCCCCATGCGCAAAAGTGGATAATCGCCAAAATTGGATTGTTGTACTTTTCCGTCTTTCAGGGTGATCGCGAGGTTCAGCGCGGTGGACAAGCCGTCGATCGTGCCGCCGATCGTCTGTGCTTCGAGACCGAGCGGATTGACCACGCGGCCGACGTCGATCGCGCAGACCGCACGGTGTACGACGACATTGCCGTCGATCGCCGAGACTTCGAGTGCGTGCGCCGCATAGCCGCCGAAGGTGAAGTTGCCGGCGATGCCGAGGCCGCGATCGCGGTCGAGCTTGCGTCCCCAATTGATCTTGGCGGCCGCGGCGTTGAACACGGCGGCCATGCGTCCGGTGTCGAAGCTCGGGCCGCCGTGGCCTTTGTACGGCAGTTGCCGCGGTTCGCCGAGCAGTTTCAGGCGCAGAGCGAGCGGGTCCTGTTTGAGCGCGACGGCGATTTCGTCGATGAAGCTCTGCACGGCGAATGCGGTCGCATTGTGTGCCGGCGCGCGCCACCAGCCGCGCGGCTGGCCCGAATCGAGCGCCAGCAGGGAAAGGTCGAAATTCGCGATCAGTCCGGCCGGGAAGTCATCGGGGACCAGCGTCGACGCCCACAGCGGTCGGTCCTTCATGCGCTTGTCGCGGTGGTTGCGCGGTGTCGCCGCGCAGTGCATCGACCAGGCGGTGACCTCATTCTTGCGGTCGAGGCTCGCCGCCATCTGGAACATGCAGTACGGGCGATAGAAGTCGTGGCGCAGGTCGTCGTCGCGCGTCCACAGCAACTTGACCGGCTTGTCGGTCTGCTTGGCGATCAGCGCGGCTTCGGCGATGTAGTCGTTCTTCAAGCGCCGGCCGAAACCGCCGCCCGCGCGGGTCATGCGGATTTCGATCTTGCTGCGCGGCACGCCGGTGATCGCGTTGATGACTTCGGAGGCACCCTCGGGCTCCTGCAGCGAGGCGATCAGCAGGACCTTGTCTTTGGTCACGTGGATCAGCGCAGCCGGCGGCTCCATCGTCGCGTGGGCGAGAAAGGGCACGGTGTAGCGCGCCTCGATGGTCTTGCGCGCGGCCTTGCGCGCCTTGTCGACGTCGCCGTCGCGGCGCACCGGCACGGCGTTGCCGGCGTTGGCGGGCCTGAGCAGTTCGTCGGCGCGCTTGCGCAGGCCGTCGCTCGATTCGTCGGCGAACGGGCCGGGCTTCCATTCGATCTTGAGTTTCTCGCGGCCTTTGAGTGCCGCCCACGTGCTCGTCGCGAGCACGGCGACGCCATCGACGAGCGCACCGTCGAACGATTCGCCGGGCTTGGTTCCGGCGATGCGCAGCACGTCTTTGACGCCGGCGACCTTGCGCGTCTCGGCGTCATCGACGCTGACGATTTCGCCGTCGATCCACGGGCAGCGCGCGACGACGGCGATCAGCACGTCGGCGCGGTAGGCGTCGATGCCAAACTCGGTCTGGCCGGTGACGATCTCGCGCGCATCGACCGTCGGCGTCGGCTTGCCGATGATCTTGTAAGCGGCCGGATCTTTGAGCGTACGCGGTTCGGTTGGAGGGTCGAGCTTCGACGCCGCGTCGACCAATTCGCCGTAGCCGAGTTTGGTGCCGTCGGGCGCGATCACGCTGCCCGATTCGGTGTGCAGTTGTCCGGCAGGGATATTGAGCTTGGCCGATGCGGCGACGAGCAGCAGCCAGCGCGCCGCCGCGCCGGCCTGGCGCAGATCCTTCCATGCGATTGGAATGCTCGTGCTGCCGCCGGCGCCCTGTTCGCCGTATTTGTCCCCCGGGCCCTTGTCGGTGTCGATGTAGCCGTAGGGCAACTGCTCGACGCGCACACGGTTCCAGTCGACATCGAGTTCTTCGGCGATCAGCATCGGCAGGGATGTCTTCACGCCCTGGCCGATCTCGCAGCCGCGCGCACCGATGATGACGTCGCCGTTCTTTTCGATGCGCACGAACACGCCGAGCAACTGCGGCTCGATGCGCGCGCCGAGATAGGGCAGCGCCTGCTGCGTCTGTGCCTGTGCCGCGCGCCAGCCGACGATCAGCGCGCCCGAGACGGTGGCGCCGGCAACCAGAAAGCGGCGCCGCGACGGGCTGGCGAGAGTGCGATCGCCCTTCATGACTTGCCGCCCTCGCGCGCCGCATGCTCCTTGGTGATTTCCGCGGCGCGCTTGATCGCCTTGCGGATGCGCGGATAGGTACCGCAGCGGCACAGATTGGAAATCTTGCCGATTTCCTCGTCGTTCGGATTCGGATTGCGCTTGAGCAGATCGGCCGCGGCCATGATCTGGCCGGCCTGGCAGTAGCCGCACTGCGGCACGTCGATCTCGATCCAGGCTTGCTGCAGCGGATGCAGTTCGCCGTTGGCGAGGCCTTCGATCGTCGTCACTTCGCGCTTGGCGAGGGTCTTCATCGGCGTCACGCAGGCACGCTGCGCCTTGCCGTCGACGAGTACGGTGCAGGCGCCGCAGGCGCCGACGCCGCAGCCGAACTTGGTGCCGGTCAGGCGCAGCACGTCGCGCAGGTACCAGAGCAGCGGCATCAGCTCGTCGCCGTCGAAACTGTAGGCGCGGCCGTTGATGCGCAGCGGTAGCGCTTTGTCGTCGTCGGGCTTCGCCGCGGCCGCCGGCGCGGCCGGCTTGGCGGGATGAGTCGGGGTGGTTTGCATGCTTTGCCTCGTGGGGATGCGCGCATTTTGGCATTACTCGCACGCCGCGCACACCCGCAGCCGGGCCGCCGCAGCGATTGGCTTCAGCGCGATCGGTGCCCCGTCTTTCCGGCTTGCCGCCCGGTGCAGGCCGAAACGGGCCGCGCGGGAGGCTATGATGCGGCCTTCCCGCTTGCGTCTTCCGATCCATGCCGACTCTCCGAGGCTGCCGCCTTGCCGATCTCGAAATCGATTTCGCCGGCCGCCGCGTCAACCGCGACGGGACACCGCTCGACGTCGGCGGATTGAGCTACGACCTGTTGCGCTACCTGGTCGATCAGGGCGATCGCGTGGTCGGTTTCGACGAATTGATCGAGCGCGTCTGGGCGCCGGCCGTGGTCAACGAAGAAACCGTGACCCAGCGCGTCAAGTTGCTGCGCCAGGCGCTCGGCGACGACGGCCGTAACCCGCGCTACATTCGTTCCGTGCGCGGCCGCGGCTATCAGTTGTGCGGCGTGCCGCAGCCGATCGATGCCGACTCCGTTGCGACCGCGCAGGCAAAGCGCAAGTCCCTGCCCTGGATTCCGGTTGTGGCTGTGACGGCCGCCGTAGTGGCTGCGTTGGCAGGATGGTCGATCTATGCGCCCGCGCCTCTGCGCACGCCGCCGCGCGACGAGCCGCTGGAGCGCGCGCGCTACTACGCCGGCATCGGCCAGAAGGAAAACAACGAGCGCGCGATTGCCTTGTACGAAGACGTGTTGCGTACAGATCCGAACAACGCTGCGGCGAGTGTCGGACTGAGCCGCGCGCTCAGCGCGCGCATGTGCCTGTACAACGGCGCGCCCGACTCGGTCGAGCGCGCGCAGGCACTTGCGCAGACTGTGATCGCGCGCAATCCGGACGACAGCGCGGCACACAATGCGCTGGCCTATGTCTACGACTGCCGCGGCGAGATCGATGCCGCGATCGGTGAGTACGAGCGCGCGGTCGCGCTCGATCCGGTGGGGCGTGCGGACAGCCGCGCCTCAGTGGCCAATCTCTACGCAATCAAGGGGCGGCTCGCCGAGGCACTGGAGAACAATCTCGCGGTCGAGCGCTCCGGGGCGAATCTGCGCTTTCTCGATTTGCAGATCGCGCGCAATCTCGAACTGCTCGGCTTCGCCGCGGCGGCCGAGCAGCGCTACGCGAAGATTTTCCGCCTCTATCCGGACAACGTGTTCGGCAACGTGGCGTGGCCGCGATTCCTGTTCGTGCAGGGGCGCTACGCCGAGGCCGAAGCCGCGCTGACCGAGGCGCTGAAACGCCCGCAGCATCCGCAGTTGTTCCTGCTCGCCGGCGAGCTGGCCCTGCTGCGCGGCGACCGCGCGGGTGCCGTTGAGGGGTTTGCCAAGGCCGCCGCGCTGCGTCCTCATCAGAGCTTGCCTAAGAGTCTGGTCGATCTCTACGCCACGCCGGCCGACACTGCGGCACTCGCAGCGCGCGCCACGGCACGCGCGGGCGAAGCCGGCCAAGGCGCGCCGGACGACTGGCTCGAAGTCGCCCTGCTGCGCGGCGGCGACCACGCCGCGGCGATCGATGCCTTGCGCCGCGCGGTCGCTGCCGGTTTCCGCGATCAGGCCTGGCTGCAGACCTCGCCGCTGTTCCGTCCGCTCGCCGGCGAACCCGGCTTCGCGGAGGTCGTCGATGCGATCGGCCGTGCGGTCGCCGGCGAGCGCGCGAAGGCGCTCGGGGCGGCCTGGTTTCCTCCCGATCTGCTCAGCGCGAAGGCGGCAGCGCCGCCAGGATGAAGTCGCGGAACAACTCCTGCGACTGCGCATGCGAATTGCGCTGGTTGTAGGCGTTGCTGGTGACGACGGCGACGAGTTGCAGATCGGGCAGGATGAACACGTAGTTGCCGCCGTTGCCGCTCATCGCCCAGGCCGGCTGATCCTTGCCGTCGCGCATGAAGTGGAAACGCCAGATCAGATAACCGTACTCGGCGTCGTCGCGCGCTCTCGCGTGCGGCGTCAGCATCGCCTCGACCCAGCGTTTGGAGAGGATTTGCTTGCCGCGCCAGCGTCCGCCGTCGGCGAGGGTCTGGCCGATCTTGGCGATGTCACGGCTGGCATAGCGTGCACCGCCGCCGCCCATCGCGATGCCGTCGGGCGAGAAGTTCCAGTGCGATTTGGCGATGCCGAGCGGCTTTTCGAACACCTCGGCGGCGAACGCATCGAGATGCTTGTATACGGCGCGTTCGACCAGTGCGCCGGCGGTGAACGCACCGGCCGTGCAGTAGGAGAACGCCCGACCATAAGGGCTGTCGGCCGGCTTGGTCATCCATGGCGCGAAGCCCTTGATTGGCAGTTCGAGAGTGAAGCGCAGCCAGTTTTCCGTGACGTACATGCGCTCTTCGTTGCCGGTCGAGAACTGATTGTCGTCGTCGCACTCCCATAGCGAACTCATCGTCAGCAGGTCTTCGAGAGTGAATGCGTCCTTGCGCGGATCGGCATTGCGCAGCGACGGCAGGTCGCGGAAATACGGGTAGACCTTGGCCTGCGCGTCGCCGATCAGGCCGCGATCGATCGCCGCGCCGGCGAGCATGGCGGTCAGGGTCTTGGTCGCCGAGCGCATGTCGTTGAGCGTGTCGCGCGTCGTGCCGTTGAAATAGCGCTCGTAGACGAGTTCGCCGCGCTGGGCGACGACGACGCTGGTGATGCCTTTCCAGGTCTTGTCGCCGACGCGCGTTTCGATTTCACCGAACTTGGCCGTGTTCCAGCCGAGCTTGCCGGCGTCGGCGCTCGGCCAGCCGTCGTCGAGGCGCTCGGGCGGCCGATAGTCGGCCGCGACTGGCATGGACTGGGCGAGGAAGAAGATCGCGACGGCGATATGGCAGCGGGCGAAACGGCGCAGGTACGGCATGGGACATTCCGTGGAAAGGAGCGCCGATTGGGCGCGCGGCGCGAATGAAGTGCCGGAAGCGCGAATGAAGAATTATGAAGGCCTTGATCGGCCGACGTTTTTTCTGATGCTGGTAAACTCTTGCGGCTTTTCCACTACGAGATTCCGAACCATGGACACCAGCTTAGCGCGCGACAACATCTCCGGTTTGTGGGACAAAGAAATCGTTCCGCAACTCGTCGAGTACATCAAGATTCCGAACAAGTCGCCGATGTTCGACAAGGACTGGGCCGCGCACGGGTTCATGGACCAGGCGGTCGCGCAGTTGTCGGGCTGGGCCAAGGCGCAGGCGATCGAAGGCATGACGGTCGAAGTCGTGCGCCTCGAAGGCCGCACGCCGCTGATTTACATCGATGTGCCCGCGTCGGCCGACGCGAAGAGCGGCGACGACTGCGTGCTGCTCTACGGCCATCTCGACAAGCAGCCCGAGATGACCGGCTGGGCCGAGCATCTCGGCCCGTGGAAACCGGTCATCGAAGGCGACAAGCTCTATGGTCGCGGCGGCGCCGACGACGGCTATGCGATCTTCGGTTCGCTCGCGGCGATTCTCGCGCTCAAGGCGCAGAAGGTCGCGCATGCGCGCTGCGTCGTCCTGATCGAAGCCTGCGAAGAGTCGGGCAGTTATGACCTGCCGTACTACGTCGACCATCTCGCCGCGCGCATCGGCAAACCGTCGCTGATCGTCTGCCTCGACTCGGGCTGCGGCAACTACGACCAGCTCTGGCTGACGACCTCGCTGCGCGGCCTGACTGGCGGCAACCTCACCGTGCGTGTGCTCGAAGAGGGCGTGCATTCGGGCGACGCCTCGGGCGTGGTCGCGTCGAGCTTCCGCATCCTGCGCAAAGTCCTGTCGCGGCTCGAAGACCAGGACAGCGGCAAGGTCGTGGACGAATTCCATGTCGAGATCCCCGCGCAGCGTGCGGCCCAGGCCAAGGACGCCGCCAAGGTGCTCGGCGACGCGGTGTATTCGAAATTCCCGTTCGTCGCCGGCATGCAGCCGATGAGCGACGACCTCGGCGAACTCGTGCTCAACCGTACCTGGCGCCCCGCGCTGTCGGTGACCGGCGTCGGCGGCATTCCTGCGCTCGACTCGGCCGGCAACGTGCTGCGGCCGTTCACGGCGGTGAAACTGTCCCTGCGCGTGCCGCCGACGCTCGACGCGGTGAAGGCGGGTCAGGAACTGAAGACACTGCTGGAAAAAGATCCGCCGTACGGCGCTAAGGTGACCTTTGACCTCGAGAAGGCCGGCAGCGGTTGGAATGCGCCAGCGCTCGCGCCATGGCTGGAACAGTCCGTCGATGCCGCATCGAAGGAATTCTTCGGCCCGCCGCCGGCGTACATGGGCGAGGGCGGCTCGATTCCGTTCATGGGCATGCTCGGCGAGAAATTCCCCGGTGCGCAGTTCCTCATCACCGGTGTGCTCGGTCCGCACTCGAACGCGCACGGTCCGAACGAATTCATCCACATCCCGACCGGCAAGCGCGTGTCGATGTGCGTGGCCAAAGTCATCGCCGATCATCACGCGGCCAGCGTCGCCGGCCTGACGCGCGGCGTGGCCGCGACGCATGCGCATACGGTCAAAGGCGGGGATGGCTGCTGCGACTGACCAGCGTACGCGTTATTCGTCGTATGTCTGATCGAATGCTCGATCGGTTGTCTAAGGCGGCAGCTCTGTCGATAGGGCTGCCGCTTGCTTGTGCATTGCTCGCGCGATGTGTCGTCGCAATTTGGCCTGGATGCGTAGCCGATCTGGATATGGGCGTATATGACTGCCGCGTCGGACAGTCGAATTTTGGTTTTCCGCTAGCGGTGCTTATTGAAAGCGCATCGATTGCGACCTTCATCTTTATCGTTCTAGCCGCGTTGTTCACGCCGCTCGTGGTGGGAGGCGTTGCCGGATGGCGCATGCTGCGCCGTTTTTTGTCGGATCGCGATTGAAGGAATATCGACACCAAACAACATCCGCTAGGAGTTGCTTGAATTTTTTTGTGATGAAGAATTCTAAATTTGCGATACGTGTCGCAAGTGATGGCGATGTTTCCATTTTGGCGAGACTCGCTGCGCAGCTCGGCTATCCGGTCGATGCTGCGGAGATGGGCGCGCGCTATGCGCGCGTGCGTGCGGCTCGCGTGGGAGAAGTCTTCGTCGCTGAACACATCGCAGATGAACAAGTCGTCGGTTGGACGCATGTTGTTCCACGCCTACAGTTGGAAGACGCGCCGTTTGCCGAACTGGCCGGCCTGGTCGTCGACGATGCTGTGCGCGGCGCTGGGGTCGGTGCCGTACTGTTGAAAGCGGCCGAAATGTGGGCGCGCAGCGAAGGCTTCGCCACGATGCGTGTGCGCAGTAACGTCGTGCGCGAGCGCGCGCACCGCTTTTACGAGCGCGAAGGCTACGAGCGAATCAAGGCGCAGGCGGTGTTCCGCAAAGATTTGAAGTAGGGCGTGATCGTGCCGGACCGACCGTGACGGCTCGGTGGCTTGAAATTTAGCGGGCCGCCGCTACGTCGTGTCGATGGATATTTCCCCGACTTTCGTCCTCGACCCGAGCGAGCCGCAGGGGCAGGCTTATGAGTCGCCCTCCGGCCGGCCCGCGGATGCCGAAGCGCAGGCGCTCGACGCGTATTCGAGCATCGTTACCGGTGTCGTCGAAGCGGCCGCTGCGGCGGTGGTCTCGATCGTGATTCCCGAACGCGTCGACGAGCACGGCAAATCGGTCCGCGGCGGCCAGGGTTCGGGATTCTTCTTCACTCCCGATGGTTTGATCCTGACCAATTCGCATGTCGTGCACTGTGCCAAACGCATCGAGGTGACGACGGTCGCGGGTCGGCGCTTCGCCGCCGACCTGATCGGTGAGGACATGCATACCGACATCGCCCTGCTGCGCGTAAGCGGACAGGAGCGGCACGCGCATATTGCGCTCGGCTCGACGCGTGAATTGCGTGTCGGCCAGCTCGTCGTCGCGATCGGCAATCCGCTCGGTTTCGATTGCACGGTGACTTCGGGCGTGGTCAGCGCGCTCGGACGCAGCCTGCGCGCGACGACCGGGCGGCAGATCGATGATGTGATCCAGACCGACGCGGCGCTCAATCCGGGCAATTCAGGCGGTCCGCTGCTCGACGCGCACGGGCGCGTGATCGGCGTCAATACGGCGATCATCGCCGGCGCGCAGAATATTTGCTTTGCGACGTCGATCGATTCGGTCGCCGCGGTCGTGCAGCAGTTGATGCGTCATGGACGCGTGCGCCGCGGTTCAATCGGCGTCGCGGCGCAAAATATGCACCTGCCGCAGCGCTACGTACGCTACTTCAGTCTGGAGCAAAGCGGCGCCGTGCGCGTGATGGAGATCGCCAAGAGCGGCCCCGCAGCACGTGCGGGGATCGAAGCGGGTGACATCGTCGTGGCGTTCGATGGTGACGCAGTGCACGGTATCGACGCGCTGCATCGCCAGCTCGACGAGGCGAGCATCGGCCGTTCCGTGCGCTTGACGGTGATCCGGCGCGACCGGCGCATCGAACTGACTTTGACGCCGATTGAACTGGTATAGCGAACACTGTGTTCTGCCGGGCAGGGTTGCGATTGCGCGCCGGCAGGACCACATCGTTGCCGCATGTCCGCACGCTGAACGCGCGTCGTGCAGCGGGCGGCATTCCACATTTTCTGCACGATTCGTTCTCAGACTCGCGGCCATTCGAGGAAGCGGCGCATGATGACCCAAATTTCGATGGCGGATGACGCCGACTCCTGGTGCCGCCAGCTCGGCAATTTCGCACCGATCGTTTATCGCTCAGAGGCGCAGCCGATGGCTGCAATGTCTTTTGGCGGCGCGGTGTTCGAGTCCGGCGAGGACGCCATGCCCGCGGCGATGCGTTCACAGCGCGGCGGCGCGATAGGGCATTTTCTTCTCGCCCTGCTGATCGCGGCGACGATGGCTTGGCCGCTGTCCGGTTCGGCGCAGATGCAGGGCGGAGGCATGGGCGGTCATGGCGGCGGGCACGGTAACCATGGCAATCGTCCGGCCGATTCCACGCAGAAGAATCCGGATGCCACTGCGGCGCATACGCCGAATCCGATGCGTGCAATGCTCGACGAGATGCGCAAGCTGCGCGCCGACCTGCTGTTGACGTCCACCCAGATCGGCCCTTGGTCGGCGATGGAAGACGCGCTGCGCGACTGTGTCGAACTCAACCGTTCGCGCCTGCCCGTGGTACAGGCAGGCACGGCGATCGACGCGCAGATCTATGCGCAGGATCTGGCCGACAACCAACGTGCCTTGTCCGAAGCGACGGACAAATTTTCGACCGCGACCAAGGCCGCTTTCGCCGTACTCAATCCGCGCCAGTTGCAGACCAGCAAGAGCCGTTTGGCGAGCGCGATTACCGGCGACCAGCAGAACTGACGTTGTACGGATAGTCGGTGTCGCCTGCCTGCGCAGCGCCGTTCTGCCGGATGGCGAAGGGCAGCTTTATTCCTTCTTGATTTCGTGTCCGCCGAACTGGTTGCGCATCGCGGCGAGCAGCTTGTCGGAAAAAGAATCCTTGTCGCGCGAACGCAGGCGCTCGAGCAGCGATTGCGCGATCACCGGCGTCGACACGCCAAGCTCGATCGCCTCGGCGAGGGTCCAGCGGCCTTCGCCGGAATCGGCCACATAAGGCGCGATGCCCTGCATCGTCGGGTTCTTGGTCAGCGCGTCGGCGGTGAGATCGAGCAGCCATGAACGTACGACGCTGCCGTGGCGCCAGATCTCGCCGATCTGGGCGAGGTCGAGGGCGAATTCCTTCTTGTGTTCCAAGATCGAAAATCCCTCGGCATACGCCTGCATCATGCCGTACTCGATCCCGTTGTGGATCATCTTGGTGAAGTGCCCCGCGCCGACCGGGCCGACCCGACCCCAGCCGCGATCCGGCGCCGGCGCGAGCGTGGAAAAAATCGGCGAAAGTCTTTCGACCACATCCGTATCGCCACCGATCATCAAGCTGTAGCCTTCCTTGAGACCCCAGACGCCACCGCTCGTACCGCTGTCGACGTAGTGGATCTTGTGTTCGATCAGCCGTTGCGCGCGGCGCTGGGAGTCCTTGTACATCGAATTGCCACCGTCGATAAGGACATCGCCCGGCGCGAGCAGTGGAAGCAGGTTGTCGATCGTATCGTCGACCGGCTTGCCGGCCGGCACCATGAGCCAGAGCGCGCGCGGCGGTTTCAGCGCGGCAACCAGATCGGCGAGCGAGGCGGCGGGCTCGATCCCATTCTGCGCCGCGCGCGTGCGGCTCTCGGCACTGAAGTCGAAGCCGACCACGCGATGTCCCCCGTTCACCAGCCGCTGCGCCATATTCGCGCCCATGCGGCCCAGACCGATCATGCCAAGTTCCATTGAGTGCTCCGAAAAAGGTAGAGAATTGAGCTATCGCTTGTACACATATGGGCGCATCCGGGAAGAGAAAAGGCTGTACAAGTTCGGAGCCCTGGAGACTTCTGGATCGGCTGGCCCTGCATCTTCGGGTAATAGTGTTCCGTAGTACGCGTCCGTCCTCCGAAAGCTTAAGGAGGCTATACTTTTTTGACGAACAGTTGGCATACGGCTGACCGAACAGAGTCTAGTCATCGATCACCGATAGACCGGCCTGGTGCTGCCGTAATGTTGAGCACCATCATCGCATGCGTGATGAGTGTTCGCTGTAATCCAGGGTAGGAAACTTCCTACGTGAATTTCCTATTTTCTCCATTAGGCGTCGAACAATTCTGACCTAGCCTCTACGGGCCTCGCAAAATATGCGAGGTATCCCTAAATATGAGGAGGTCTATATGATGTTGGCTCGTTCGATTCTCGCGTCCTGCCTTGCAATCGCTGCTGCCGCACCAATTCCCGCTTTCTGCGCTACTTACTCGGGCACCATGACAAGTGCGCAACTACAAGCGGGACAGTCCCCCCAGAATGTGATCGTTTCTTGTCCCGCCGGTACGTCCGCGTTAGGTGGTGGATATTATGGCGTGACGACTGAAACCGTCGGTTCCGTACTGGTCCCGTCTCTTGTCGTCTTGATCTCTCAGCCGGGCAATCCCACCGGGACGCTGGACAATAAGTGGACTTTCTGGGTCACCGCAAATCGGACAGGCACTTACTATTTCTATGCTACCTGCGCTACTTCTTAATTTCGGTTAGTGCGTACTGCTCAGTTCTTCTGACTTGAGCACGGAAGGTCCGTCATATCGACGGACCTTCCTTGGGTTCTTTATTATCTTGCGCAACGATCGGTTGCTGCATGCTCGATTGCATCGCAAACAAAGGCGCTATTGCTGCCGCGATCTAATCGCGTCTCTTCAGTTATCGGTAAATCAATGGCTGTCGGGTTATGTAGTATCGACCCGGCTTGGGGATCCCGGTCCAAATCGAGAATTCTTGCAGAGATTCGGTAATCGGGCAGCGATGCTTGACGCTGGAAGGCCCGGCTTGGGTCGAGTCGGGAGAGGTACTCGTGCCGCGGCTTCGATGGCCTGTTCATAGCCCGATGAACAAGCGAACACATATTCTCCAACTCGGACCCGGTGGCCGGACAGGGTACACTTAGCTACCGTTCACGGGGGCGTACGGGATGAGCTCAGGGGTGTATGTGTACCTGACGGAGTTGGCGTGGATTATCCCGCTGACTGGCGTCTTTCTCTTTCTCGAATATCTGCGGCCAACCTCGATTCGTCCGACTTGGCGAAACCGGGCAGAAAATTGCGTCTATCTGGTTCTCGCGCTGCCGCTGGTTTTCTTTGCGTTGTCGATTTTCAATCCGGCTTACAACTACATCGTTCGTGTTGCCGACGATGGCTTCGTCGCGCGCCTACGTATGCCTTCGCAAGAACTGCCTCGCACGGTCCTGCTGACTCTCGTCTACGCATTAATTTGGGATGTTTGGCACTATTGGATACATCGCTGGCAGCATGCTTCACCGTTCTTGTGGGAGACGCACAAGTTTCATCACAGCGATACGGCATTGAACGCGACGACGCAGGGGCGGCAACATCTCCTCGCCTATCTCCTCAATCTGATTCTTCACGCGCCGATGTTGTTCGTTCTGGGTTCGCTGAATCCGCCGGCATTTGTGGGCGTGCTTATGTTTCGCGTCTGGGGTTTCGTCAACCATGCGAACCTGCGCATGAGTTTCGGGCCGCTTACCAGTTTCATTTCCGGGCCGCAGTGGCATCGTATCCACCATTCCATATTCCCGCAGCACCGATCGAAGAACTTCGCGACATTCTTTCCGTTTGTCGACAAATGGTTCGGTACCTACTACGCGCCAGGTGCCGACGAATACCCGCCGACCGGATTGCTGGACGAAAGGCCGGAGTCGTTTTCTCGCCAGGCCACGTTTTCCCCATTGCTGGTCTGGATGGGCATATGGGGCGGCGCAATGCGATCGGCCGGGCGTGCGTGGGCTGATGTAAGAAAAGAGGGCCGCGAGCGAAAATGCAACGATCCTTGATTTATATGGCGACGGCATGCACCACGGATTACTTGAGCAATTCCGCTATCCGCTACGCGCGCGAACGACAACTCAGGGCCGGAGCATGGTTCGCGGGAAGTGAACGAAGTTGCCGGCCGCGTTTTGCGCATGAACCCCGAAGACGCGGGTAGCCGGTAAGCAGCGTCAACCTACCTCATCAAGGTCTCGTCCGGTGTGTGGCAAGTGGCCCCGGACCACTAAGCCCCGCTGGGCTTTTCGTTTCCATCCGGCGAATACCTCTACGGCTTCCTCACTGGCTTAGTCCCAGCCTTCCCGGTACAGGGATTGACGTTCCCTTTCGTAGACCAGTTGTTGCGCTTGATGCTGTCCGGAACTGTGCGCATGTGCGATGGAACGTATGCATCCTTCTTGGTTGCGTGGCTTCGAACTGAGGCCGACGAGCCTGAGGCGTGAGAGCTGCACGACCCAGAAGGCGGTAGCTGGTGCCGCGCCCGTCGCTGCTTCAAGCTCGATCGCTACATCCTGCCCCCTTCGTGCTCAGGACGCTTCGTGCGCCGAATTTGCTCTCGAGCATAGCTAAAAAGGTTGGGATTGCGATCCGCCTTCGTCATCATCGAGGCCAGGCTGTAATACGGCTCGGGTATGGAGTCATCCAATGTTTCCCGCAATCGATCAAGAACGATCTCATTGTTTGAATCCAGGGTTTCCATCATGAGAGTTCCAAATCGAAACCCGATTGGCGTCGAAGCTCGGTAAGTTTGGGGCGAATCGTAACGAAGAAACCCTTCTCTCGGCGGGCGAACGCAAGAGCGCACTGAGATTCGGCGTGAACCATGCCCGGATTCGTCACGCTTCTGCGATATGCAGAAGCAACTAGGCATGAAACAAAGAAAACCATGTTCGATGAGTCAGGGATTCATTTCTTTGCCGAGGCACCAGGTCGCGGTGGTCGTTCGTCTGAAATGATCGATGCGCAAGGCAACGACAGGCAATCCTCCATTGTGAAGTTCAAGGTGGCCGTGCTGGAAGACGATGCCGAACTGCGCGAGGACATCCTGATCCCGCAATTGCGCCAATTCGGTTTCGATACAAGGGGATTCGAAACGGCCGAAGAATTGCTTCAAGCCACGGAGGCGGCGTCTTTCGACCTGATTGTGCTTGGTGCCCATTCGCCGAAGGTCGATGGTTTCGCCATCGCGCACACGCTACGCGAAAAGGCGATCGTCGGCGTCGTTGCGCTTACCGGCACGTTGCACGGCCTCGTGCGGCGCATGCAAGAATCAGCGAAAGAGGGTGACACAAGCATGCGCTGGAGCCTGGCTGGCGAAGGCTGGCGCCTGCATGAGCCAGACGGGCGCAGTATGGCGCTCAATGCGGCGGAGCGGCGTTTGCTTGCGCGGCTGTTCGAGGCGAATGGCAAGCTCGTGGCTTACGACGAGTTGATTGCCCTCCTCGTGACGGCGGCGGAAGATGCCGATCAACATCGTCTTGAAATGCTGATCCACCGCTTGCGTCGCAAGGTGTCCACTCACCTCGGGAAAACGCTGCCGCTGCGCGCGGTGCGGGGACGCGGCTTTGTATTCCTCAATGAAGAACCGTCTCGTACCGAGCGCTGATTCGGGTGCGTCCTAGATTTTTTGTTAGCGGGGCACGGCAGGAAACTGCCACTGGACCCGAAGACATGATGACTGCCCGCAAGCACGAAGTACCCGAAGAACTTTTGTCCAGCCTGCTGGCCAACTTCAGCCGGCGCAAGCTGACCAAGCATTGCGGCGCGCTCTCGAACGACGATGCGCTGATCAATTAGATCTGCGGGTCGATACAGGCAGTCTGCTTGAGCCAATAGTTAGCTCTATAGAGAAGCGAAAGGATGTGACTGCCGTACAAGCAGGACAATATTTAGAGAGCATAAAAGCGACACGAAAACCATAGTCAAAGAGAACCCCAATGGCATTGGTGCAATCTGGCCTCGCCAAACCAGCAGTATTAGACAATACGCCAGCCCAGCGACTGCCCAGATAGTGTTTGCCAAGATGGCCAGCACAACGAACCATTGACGTGGTTGGAGATGAAAAGCCGCCAAGGCTGTGCCGAATGGAAGAAGCGTTAGAAAGCCCCCGGTGCGGCTTAATGCACAGCAAGGTCCGAGAACGAGCAGACAGATCGCGAGGCATGTCCAGTTCAGGATAAGTACGATCTTTCTCATTTGAGCTAACGTCTGAGCTGAGCGGCCGCCGTGACGGCCACCACGCTACCGCAATCGCACTTGCAGCGGTCGCTAGAGCGGATGGCTAGGAGTTACCTCAGCCATACTGTGGAGAGAGAACCGACTGCGCCAAACGCGACCGCCACCAAGCCGCCGACATATGAGTAGCGTGCCCACTGCGGCATGCAACGATAACCAAACGAGAACCAGCGGCCGGACCTGAATTGCGTGAGCTTAGCAATGGCAAAAGCAATAAATCCGCAAGCCATTATGAGGGTAGTGAGCACGAAGCTGAGACCCGAATGGAACGGCGAGAACGCGAGGATGGGTAGAGCTGCGATGATCGGCGAGAAGACGATAAGAACATTTGCGATAGCAGATGTCTTGCCCATAAGTAACGTCCAACGCTTGAGTTAAGTGGTCGTAACCGGAGATGTCAGCATACCGCAATATGTTTGAGTGTACCGGCAAAGCTAAGCATCCTTGTCGTTCGCTTGGGTGTTGCGTGTAGCGAACTCTTCATTTAAGAAATCGGAACGTAATTGGTGCGACGGCAACGAAGATGAGAGCGAAGATAGCACGGTGCTCAAAAACAGCATCAGCAAACGAAGTGCCGACAAATGGTAGGGAAGCAACGAAAATCACTAAGAATAGGGCAAGCGCAGCAGCATACGATGCGAAGGCCCATTTGATGTACCAGAGGACGGTTCGCTTGACTGCCTTGGCGTTCTGAACTTGTGAATTCATCGTGCTGATGCTTAGGTTTTGAGTTGACAGACGATGCTGGGTGGAATCTCAGGACGACTCAAATTGACGCTGTGAGCTGCTTGGGCAGATGACTACGCTGGAGCATTCCGAGAACTGCCACGAAAGGCGCGAGATATCTCACCACCCGCCAAGCCAACTAGAAACGCATTGATGGAACGTGGCCACGGAGATACCGCATGCCAAGGGTGAAAATAGTCAATGGCGAAAAATGATGCGATGAAGAGACTGGCGCCGAGCAGCCCGTACACCCAACTGCTCAAATTGAGCCAGCCGAGAAAGTAGTAAATAGCGAGCGCGACCGTCAGAGCAACACCGAACGTCAACCATGGGGAATTCATAGTCCACTATCCTGCTGTGTAGTCGAAACGGGGAAGCCAATCCTTCTGGATGTCATTAGGCCCAGGATTCCGCACCCCGTCGCAGCCGTTTGCTTGAGAGAATAGTCAAGCATGCTGCCTATTCGTCTGGAAAGTACTTGGCAACTCCTGTAATGCGATTTACGGAAATCCAGAAGAAGCACCCGGGCGGTATAGGGGGCGAGTGCTCTGATAGTAAAACATCTATTCGTTCCGATCAGTACTTAACTCTTGCGGAAATTTAGAAAGTTCATAGCGCTTTAGGTCGATTCGTTGCGCTTTCTCTCTCTCTGCAATTGCTAAAGCCTCTTCCCGCGATAAAGCTAGCGTGCTAGCCGCGAAAGACTGTCATGAGACTAGGCCAAAGACTGCGAATGTAGCGATGCGAGGCGTGCGTAATGGCAAAACTAAGCGACTTCTGCCGCGATGCACGTCAGTCTAGCGCAGACTGGCATGGGGGGCGCCTGACCGAATAGTTAGGCGCCGCCTGTCGGGAATGCGAGAACACTGCCAGCTTCTATGACTAGTACGTGCGTTGGCCCGTCACCTTTAGATTTGCAGCAAATATCCTCGATATACTCAAGCTCGATGGTATCTAGAAACTCAATTCTACTTATCTCTTGGGTATAAGGCATGCCCGAAAATGTTACGTGTATTTTTCCACCGCCCAGCAATTTCTTGAACTGTCCGGGAGCGGCACGGCTGAACCATTCCCAGCTAAATCTGTTTGGGTTCGAACCCTCTGGAAGATGTCCCACCCACAAGCCAAACCCGGTCACATCTCTGTCTAGCTTGTCTAGGATGCCGACCGAATAGCCATTGGCAATCTCTATTTGCTTTCTTGTTCCATAGGGCTTTGAATCTTTCTCCTCTAGGTGCACAACAAAATCTTTGGCAGGATCATAGATTCTTTGGCCGCTCGCAAGCGCAAAGCGCTTTCCTTCTTGGACCTTGTACAGTTCGTAAGCAATCTTCTCGTTGCCCTGCGCAGAGGTAACAACAAAAAGCAAAGCGACGAGTAGAAACCTTATGCACTGCATGGGCACCTAACGTCTGAGCTAAGCAGCCGTTGCCGCGAGGGCTGACACGCTACCGCACTCACACCTGGCGGCTCGTCTGAGCGAATAGTTAGGTATTGTCATTTTCTTTTTGATGGCGATGGAATTCGATAAGGACTTCACGCATCTCTTTTTGATACAGCTCCTGAGCAGTATCATATGACTGTCGCGTAAGTTCATTCAAGTGCGCTTGAAGCTCTTTATTTGCTTCACGCGTCGCGCTTTGAAGTCTTTGTCCCGCGAGTGACGAATAAAATTTGATAGAAGCGCGCATGTCCTCTTCTGTTGCCTTCTCGGCGAATTGCTTTGCAAAATCTTCAGAAATAGCTTCGCTGGTCGTATAGCGGCAAGATCTCTGTTGGAAGCTATCGTACACAGCTACAACCTTGCGCCAATACGATGAGCTTGGCGTTAGCCCTTCAAAACTTTGGGGGTTCGATTTGTACGCACTTAGTGCGGCAACTTGCGGATCATGAGCTCGTTTACACGCGCTTAGATCGTCGTTGAACATATCGGTTAGTTGAAGGAGTTTGACAAGCTTCCTTGCCAGATCAATCTTCGAGATGTTTGAATCGGCATGAGCTGCGACTGCAAAGGTGAGTGCAATCGTTCCGAATATTCGAGCAAGGCGCATCATGTAATACCTAACGCTTGAGTGAAGCGGTGGCTGCCGCGTGGAGCGCTAGCATACTCCAAGTCGTCTCGGCGATTCGCTTTACAAGCGTGGCTCCGAACTAATTCGGCCCACAGTTCCAGGGAGAAACTGCGGGCCGAGCGGGGTTCTATTTCGTCGCCCCTGCGGGCATTAGCTCCCTCACGCCATGCAGGCGTGAGGGCTATGATTAGACAAAACCTACGGATTGAACGCGATTGGATCGAGCTGACGCAAGGCGGGCGGGGGCGCGCTATTGGTTGCTGGGTACTGGAACCAAGTACCCCACACCAGAATCTTGTTGCTGCCTTGTGCTTGAACGATTACTTGCCCAGTGAATGAAGGCAACGTCGAATCTAGGCGGATACTCTTTGCGCCATGCGCTGGGATTGTGTAGGCGGTATCGTTTGTTGCTCCTGAGTCAGGCGCTAGCACGACATCTACTGTCACGGCGAATGATTGCGGATTGACGATTTGTACTGAGCTAAAGCTATAAGTATTGGCGTATGGGGGTGTTGACCCATTGGATGTCCCGCCGGACGCTGAGTTGTTTAAATAGCTAACGTCGGAAAATACCCATCTCACGTAGGGATTTACTCCATCGAGCCCTCCTTGCGCTAGCAATATAGGCACTTGCCATTCATATTGTGGAGCCAGCGTCCAGGTTGCGACAATAGCGCTTGAGGCAGAAAGCCTAAGATGCGAACCCTCTGGGGCAGAATATTTCTGATCAACAGCGGGAATGATGGTTCTACCGCAGGGGACAACCGATTCCGTTCCCGATGATCCGACAACGTTCCCATTATCGTCGTACCAAGTCAAAGTTACAGGTACTGCTGCGCCCCCGCACGAGACTCCAGTGGCCCATGGTTTAAACAGAACTAGCTGCTGCTGATGAACTACATTATGGATCCCGTCTAGCCCGAGAGCTGATGAGCCGGTCGCTACGATTTTTGGAATCCATAGTTGGGTTGACCAAGATGCTGCATGCAACGGCGCAGAGCAGATCGTTCCGAGACAGAAAGCGACAGTCGCGGCAAATTTACTTTGTGGAGTTGTCTTCGTTTTTGAAACTTGCATGAATCTACTCCTTAAGCGTTGTATGGAATCGCCACCTTTTTGGCGCTGCCGAATGCAACGATCATGCGGCAAACTCATCCTACTACGAAGAATATCGTATTCTTAAACCGATGAATTTTAATTAATGACAATTGAGTGATTTCGGGAAAGGAAGGTTAAGTGCGAGTTAGTCGCGGGATGAAGGTCAAAGTACTTTTGCGGTATAGTTCTCGGTTCATCTTTTTGATGACAACGAGGAACTTATGGCAATTGATCTCAAAACCCTGAATCACAAACAGCTCGCCGAACTGATAGCGAAGGCCGAGCAGCGCAAAGTGGAGGTAGCGAAAGAGAGCGTTGTAAAGGTGCGCGAGAAAATTCATGCGCTGCTCAAGGTGGAGGGGCTGACGCTGGAGGACGTGTTCGGTGGCGCTCGAAAAGGAAAGGGCAGCAGAAAGCCGGCTACGCCGAAGTATCGCAATCCAGCGGATCACTCGCAGACTTGGAGTGGACGTGGGAAGCGTCCGCGTTGGTTCAATGCGGCCCTCAAAGGCGGCAAGAAAGAGCAGGATCTTCTGATCAAGTAGCGAACGGTGCGGGCATCGCTCGCATTTCGCCGGCGCCATCAGTAGCCTTGACCTCGCGCTGAGCCCGAGATTGAGCTACGAGCACACGCATCGTCGATTTATAGCGGTAGGATAGGTGATGTACGGAGTCGCCGCAGCATCCTTCCGGGTCTGGCCGGCGTACCTTTGGGAAGCGAATTTCAAGGCGGCAGCAGTGATCTTGGTCCGGCTGCCGTTCTACACAGCAAATAGCGCGATTAGCGCACCGGCAAAGCTAAGCATCCTTGTTGCCTGCTAGACCGTATGACTACGTGGCCTCATTCTTAGAACTGCCACGAACGGCGCGAGATATCTCACCGGCCGCCAAACCCACCAGAAACGCATTGATGGAACCTGGCCACGGAGATACCGCATGCCAAGGGTGAAGATAGCCAATGGCGAAGAATGATGCGATGAAGAGACTGGCGCCGAGCAATCCGTGCACCCAACTGCTCAAATTGAGCCGGCCGAGAAAGTAGTAAATAGCGAGCGCGACAGTCAGAGCAACACTGAACGTCAGCCATGGGGAATTCATAGTCCACCTGTCCCGCTGCGCGGTCGAACGCGGAAGCCAACCATTCCCGATGCCTTGGGAGCCAGGATATCGCAACCCGTCACAGCGATCCGCATTGGCGGATAGTTGGGCATCACCTTGTGGGCTGACCTTGGAATTGAGTTGTGCTGCTACGAAGTAAAAATAACGTAACTAAGAAAGGCCAAAGCGAATTGATGGAAGAGAACACTCGTTGGGTGAGGCCCCGAAAACCATCCGGGTCTGCGCCGACAAGATTTAGCCATAGGTAAACGATTCCGGCGAAACTGATGAGCGCAGTAATGACATATGCCCTACGGTAGTTTGGCCAAGTTTTTGATTCGATGTGCGACATAGCCGGAGCAATGAGATTGGTTATTCCGATCGAGTAAAAGCCATGCATCGGATGGCCCAAGGGCCAAATCCCGTTGGTTACCATGGATAGCCCAAAAACTAACCAGCAGATAGCGCCGAGAGCGAATAGACGACCAGTTGCTAGCCACAGCCCGGCAGCAAAACCTATAAATGCTACGCCAGCCCCGATGGCTGCGATTCTGACGCAAGCATTCGGTACTCCGGAAAATTGCAATAGCTTGCTAGCATGTTGCGAGATGGAATTGTAGCCAGGTGCGAATAAGGCGCCGATGATTGTCCAGAACAGAAACCATGGAAGAGGCACTAAACCGGCTGCTAGCAGAACTTGGCGTGTTCGTGACATTCAATTTTTCCTGTATAGGTTCTATGACGCCCAACGCCTGAGCTGATCGGCCGCTTCCGCTGGGAGTGTCAGGATACCGCAGGTCATCGCGGCCACGCGCACGACAATCCAAGTAACGGAGCCACCAAAACTGCGGCCCGAACTCCATCGAGCCGGGCCGCGTGATGGCCATTGGGCGAACCTTCGTTGCCGAAATGGGGGGGGCGGCCGATCGGCATGACCCTGTAGGCGGCTATGAAGCCGCCGCGCCATTTGTAGACGTATCTGCCTACGTCGAAGCAGTGAGGGTCGATAGGCCGCGCACGATCTCGTCACGCAGGGTCTGTTCGAGTCTGGCGTTCGTCCCGCGCAAGCCACCAGCCACGCGTGCTGCCAATTGCAGGTACTCGCGCTTCCGCTCTGTTGGCCACGGCGGCGGGTTGTCGATCACGTCCCGTACGTTGCAAATCTTGTCCGCGAGCTTGACCAGCTTCGCGCCGGCGGGAAGCTGGGGTGCATGTTCGACCTGCAGCCGCTTACGTTCCGCTTTGGGGAGGCTCTTGTCGTCGGTCACGGCGAGCACGAGTTCTGCCACGCGACTGCCGAATAGAGTGCTCAGTTCCGCGGCCGTCGTTTGGGTGTCCTCGACCGTATCGTGCAGCAGCGCGGCGCAGAGAACGTCGGAATCGGTAACGCCGTGCTCCACAAGTAGATCTCGCACGGCGATAGGGTGGGTGATGTACGGAGTCGCCGCAGCATCTTTCCGAGTCTGACCGGCGTGCTTTTGAGAAGCGAATTTCAAGGCGGCAGCAGTAATCGTCGTCACGGTTGCCATTTTACACAGCAAACAGCGCGGAGAGCGCACCGGCAAAGCTAGGCGTCCTTGCCGGTCACTTGACCGAGTAGTTATGCTTAATTTCGAGAGTGAATCACATATCTCTGTGCCCGGCGGCAGCTCGAACTCGCGCTCGTAGTTGCACATGTGATCGCAACCGCCGCCGACATTGTCCCATTTGCCGCTTATCTGACATGCGAATTGACACTCGTCAATCTTGTCACATCGTTTGGCGACGAGTCGTGCGATGCATGTCCTCTTAGTCTCGCCGAATTTCGCCGTGTACGCAGCGATGTCGCATCTGGGAGATTCTTCCGTGCGCGAGAGCTTGCCGGCACAGCCAATCAAACACCATAGAAACAGCAAGACTGGCAAGAGGCGAACCATCATCATCTGAAGCCTAACGCTTGAGTAAGCGGTTGCCGCAGCGATGCGTTGCAGTCCAGCGCAGACCGGCAGCGGCAGTCCGCTTGAGCGGATAGTTAGGCGCTCACGCCGCGCGCCACACTTAGCAGCTGCGAAAGAGAGGCCCCATTGCTTGGTAGGCGAATCGCGGCCTCTTCAAACTGTGCGGGCGTTGGCGATGCGGGCCAAGCTCGGGCGAATACTCGCGCTTGCTCTTGAGGGACGTCTGATGAAGCAATGAATCCTTCGCCGGGCGAGCCCGAGGACGCTCCAACTACCAGACTGCTCAGAGCGGGAAGCGAGCCAAGGATGCAGTACGACTGGATTGGCTCTAGGAGCTGCCCCAGGCCCTGTCGGGGCACACCGATCAAGTCTCCGACCAGGTCGTAGGTAAGAACCTGTCGGTTGCGCGCGGAAAGCGCGAGCAACGGCCATATCTGCGCAGCACGCTCAAAACGATTCACGACGGATTCTCCATTGGGTGCCTAACGCTTGAGCTAAGCGGCCGCTGCCGCGATGTTTAGCATGCTACCGCAATCTCTCTATGGCGGCATGCTTGAGCGAATAGTTGGGCGTTACCGCAGCCATACTGTGGTGAGAGAACCGACTGCACCGAACGCGACCGCAACCAGGCCGCCAATGTATGAGTAGCGCCCCCATTTCGGCATGCCACGATAGCCGAACGAGAACCAGCGGCCGGACCTGAATCGCGCGAGCTTAGCAACGGCAAAAGCGATGAAGCCGAAAACCATGACGAAAGTGGCGAGCACTAAGCTGAGACCCGAACGGAATGATAAGAATGCGGGGATGGGCAGAGCGAGGATGATCGGCGAGAGCCCAATAAGAATATTCGCGATAGCAGATGTCTTGCCCATAAGTAACGCCCAACGCTTGAGCTAAGGAACTGGTACCGCCGGGAGTGTGAGGATACCGCAAGCTGTCGCAGCGGTCCGCTTGAGCGAATAGTTAGGCGGCAGACCGCAAGCGGGCGAAATTGCGCGCAAAAACAATACCGACCGCAACGACAAGGCCAAACACCAAGAACGGGATAGTTGAAGCGATAACCTCCCGAGTCTTCGCGGTGCCTGATACGTCCGGGTGGTTCGGGTCATATGCGATGATGAAGGTGTCGCCAAGTTGGACCTTGTCGATAGGTTTGCCTGTGGCCGCCGCAGGCGTGGCTCCCTCGTGAGTGATGCCATTGACCAAGTAGGTATATCCGATCCAAGCGTGGGATTGCTTGGAAACGACGATAGCTTGAACTTGCTGAGTGTGTTGAGACAGCAAGACCTCGTTGCGGAGCTGGCGAGCAGATAAGCACAGCATCGCGGCGAACATGCCGAACACGATAAGCAGTTCTCGACGAAATTGAGACATGGCGTACTGAATGCGTGAGCCCTGACGCCTAACGCTTGAGCTAAGCGGCCACCGCCGCGGGCGCCACGATCTTAGCTCAGACCGACATCGGCGGTCCGCTTAAGCGAATAGTTAGGCACCAGTTGCTCGTTGCGCCAGCAATTCCTTGGCGATCGACACTAAGGCATCGGTGTGAGCCAAGTCGTAGCCCGGCACGGCTACACCGAGATACATATGCAGATCGCAAGCTGCGCTACCAGCGTGGCCCCGCACGTACTTGTGTGAGTCGGACAGGGCCTGACTTATTACAGGCAACGCACGGCTCAGGTCGAGTTGGCGACAGGTGCGCGCGATGTGCCCCAAACCAAGAATAGCGTTACCCCGGACGTTGAAATGCGGATGATCGACCAGCCGAAAGCAAATCTCTTCGGCCCAAGCCTGCTCACAGTCGGCAGCATTCATTCCTACGACAATCGGTACATATAGCAACTCATTCGGATCGCCGCGATCCAAGACGGCTTCGACGTCCTTTTCGGTCCAGCCGCTGCTAAATGGCCCCATCTGATGCTTAATGCTTGAGCTAAGCGGCTGCTACCGCGAGGGCTGTCAGCATACCGCAATACGTTTGAGTGCACCGGCGAAGCTAAGCG
Source organism: Rudaea sp. 3F27F6 (assembly GCF_005503555.1). Lineage (GTDB taxonomy): Bacteria > Pseudomonadota > Gammaproteobacteria > Xanthomonadales > Rhodanobacteraceae > Rudaea. The sequence goes on along the minus strand of NZ_SCNG01000002.1, from coordinate 654,525 downwards.
TCCCTGCCGTGCGCGTGGGCGAATAGTTGGCTACCTACCGCCGCCCGCTAGCAGCGCCCCAATTGTAGGGGCCCCGAAAGCCAAGAGCGTATGCGCCGAACACCCAGGCGAAGAACAACGGCCCAAAAGCTACAAGAATCCAGCCATACCATGGATCGAAAGTCGCTAACGCGGCGGCGATTAGAAGCACAGCACCGAAGCAACCCATAAGGAGTGCCAGTGCACCTGCCAGAATTCGAAATATGAGACGACCTTGCGAACCTGAGCCCATAGATGCCCAACGCTTGAGCTAAGCGGCCGCTGCCGCGAGGAACGCCAGCATACCGCAGGTCAGTCCGCGCGATGAGCGGTTTCTCCGCCGCATGGTGATATTGATCAACGAGGCATACGAGCATGCCTCGCCATCCTATTCAGTTTACGAATTATGCGTGAGCTGAGCGCGGATCGGCTTCGTTTCGAGCAATTTAACCATTGACGGAGAATGATATGAAATCTGCTCTTTCATTTTTGGCAACGTGTTTCGCAATTGCTGCTGCAATTCCGATATCAGCAATGGGGGCCAGCTATTCGGGCGCCACAACCAGCGTGCAACTCCAAGCCGGGGCTTCCCCGCAAACAGTTATCGTCTCTTGCCCATCCGGTACCGCAGCCCTCGGGGGCGGTTACTACGGATTGACTACCGAAACGGTCGGCTCGGTACTTGTTCCATCACTTGTTGTCTTGATCTCACAGCCAGGCAATCCTAGCGGCGGTCCGCAAACTAATCAGTGGACGTTCTACGTTACGGCGAACCGCACGAATACCTATTACTTCTATACCACCTGCGCCACGCCTTAGTTGCTGTCGTGACTTACAAAAGGCCATTGAGTGCGGCCCGGACTCCATTGAGCCGGGCCGCGGGTCGCCTCAGTGCTAGCGGCCGCTTGCCGAATTTAGGACTGTTCCCACCACTCTTTCAAGGATCGACAGCGCGAATCTTTGGATAAGACATGGTGGATAGCGGATTTGGGTTGACTGCAAATTGGCAGCCTGACAAGAAAGTTTCGGTAAAGCCGTAGGTGCTGGGCGGTCCAGGTACGGGGCTATTGTTCCAGGTTAGATTTCCCGATACATACCCATCGCATGTCATGCCGGGGGCAAGCCATGGAACCGAAAAGTAAACGGAAAAAATTGTAGCCGTTGCTGATGTTCCGCTACTAACCAGTGGGGATACCAAACTCCAGGGAAGAGATGAAGTTGAAACTTGGTCGCACGAGGCGTTGCCTGTAACAGAAACGTCTGTAATCGAGGCCCCTCCATTAAGAACTAGCCACGTCATTGTGATATTGCAGGGCAGTGAACCCCCCGCATAAGAGAAGTAGACCTGCCCCGAAAACTTGGTTGAAAGTCCTGGAGCCGGACCGGTGGACCAAGAAGAAGTTGAGTTGTTCCAAATTTCGTAGTGTCCGCTTGCGGCAGCGTGGCTGCATACGAGAGAGTTGGCTAACACCACACTCACGGATGCAATAGAAAATTTCTTTCGCATTTTCATACCTGTTGCCCTCCGAATGTTTGATCAAGGTGATCATCGAGTCTTGCGAGTACCCTACTTCTCCGTGGGAGCGCAAAGAGAGTAGCCGCTATAGCGTCCCTGCGCGGCGCGATCCTACGCTTGATTTTTTTGGGAGAACATGACGATTTTCGCGCAATTCTTCGCGCGGAAATCGCGTTAGTTTCAAACGATTTCGGAAATGGTGTCGAGACGATTTTCGGGCGTGGAATACCTGCGTTGCTGCGTTTGAACAACGTCCGAAATATTTTTTAGAGGAACTCCGGCCTTGCAAGAAGAGCGGAGAAATATCCTACGCGATGGATGCGCGTACGCTCGACTGCTCGATTCCGTCGGTAGCCTTGATCTCACGTTTGGCCCGCGTCTGAGCTACGAGCGCGCGCATCATCGATTTGTACCGATAGGCTGACACCAACGCGACTGGGTGTGGCTGGCTGCTCGTGTTGCGCTTACCGCGAGGCTTGTAGACGTAGGGCATGGCGATTGCTCCGATGGGTTGAGCAAAGGCTATGCCCTCAACATCGCACAGACTGCGACGCTATTTCGATGATCGTGTTCCAACCATCAAGCCATGCGCTCCATGTTCTGCAGGTGCCACTGCGGGCGATTTTGAGTTGTTCGATGGCTGTCTTGTCGCCGCGCATGCCAGCAGCGTAGCGGGGTAGGTCGCAGCGTTTGCGACACTCGGCTCATGAGCGAATTGCGGAACGAAACCGCGATTGCGGAACAAAGAAAAGGCCCGCAAAACTTCTGCGGGCCTTTCGTTATATGGCTCCCGAGACGGACTCGAACAATGTGCTGAAAAGCGCGTTAGAGGGCGGTATTGTTGATTTTTGGAAATCCATATACCCCCAAATATACCCCCGAGGCAGCGCCATTGCTGGGGTTCTTCCCGGTCTGGATTTCTTCTGTCCGTAGGAAATTTCGCACAAGAATTGTCGGAAAGATCACGCAGCGTCGGGAGCGGGCTTCTGGCAATCTTTTCCCCAACAAGTACAGGATCCACGGGGCAGATTGTACAAGCAGAAAGCTACGCCGCAGCGGTGAGCGCTTCCAACCCTCGCGCGATCTCGTTACGCAGGGTTTTTTCAAGTTCGGCATTCGTCCCGCGCAAGCCATCGGCTGCGCGTGTTGCCCAATGCAGATACTCTCGCTTCCGATTGATCGGCCAGGGTGGCGGCCACTTGCTCACGTCGGAAGCGGTGCGTGAGTCAAAAGAATCTCGGAGCAGTAGATTTCCACTCCACGGCCCATGAGATATGGCGCGCCGAATACTTTCTGCTTCTCGTTGAACCACTCGACTATCATCTCGAAGTGCTCGCGCTTGTAGCGTCGACGGACTTCACGCTTGGCTAGCAATCGCGCCACCCTGAGATCCTTGATCAAGACGATGGGCAGCTCGGAGTCGCTATCGCTGCCGTCAGGGTGTCGCAGGGTCACGTTGGCCTTGCTCGAAAGGGCCTTTGAGGGAGCCGTATGAATTTCAACGTTGCGCATGGCGCATAGAAGGTGAATGAGCGGATTCTTAGATAATAGTGGCGCGTGGGGTCGCTCGATTCGGCTCGCTATGTGAAGATCGCGCGATAGAGCATCGCCCATCGCGCCGAATTCGGCCAGACCGCCGCGAATATACGCCTCGGCTCGCCATGTCTCGTCGCCCGTAGGTGCGTTGTGCAGAAGCATCACTGACCCGCGAGCACGATCGAGCGTCTCATCGAAGAGGTTGGCCGCAATCATCGCCCTTTCGATGTCGCGGTCGAAACCTCTGAAGATCGACATCGACTGCACTGCGGGAAGAACAGAGAAGTCGAGATCCGGTGAGGACATCTTCGGTAACAGCCCTCCTACGCCTGAGCAAAGCGACCGCCGCCGCGAAGAACCCAGCATATCGCAATACGTTTGAGTGCACCGGCGAAGCGAAGCACAGTAGCGAGCAGAAAAGAAACCCGCAGCGTCAGGAGTAGCCTGCGGGTCGAGTGCGGAATACCCCGCCATGTACCCAATACAGGGTACGACAGAACAAGGCGAAAACTGTCATCACCCGGCGCAGATCACTGCGCACCAATGCGGTTCAGAAAGAAAAGCCGCCTGGAGGCGGCTTGCTGAACGTTGTGGAACCTTCTGAGTGGCTCAGATCAAGGCTTCCTCACTGGCTTAGTCCAGACTTCTTCGGTTCCGATGCCGGTCAATTCGATTCCTCGAAAATCCTGGTGGACGAAATCCCGATTCCCGTCTAACCCTTTCTCAAGAGGCTAGCGATTGGCGCACCGCCAAAACAAACTTCCTTTTGGCCGCTTGAGCGAATAGTTATACCTCACCAAGGAAGACAGCTTGCGCCAAGAGATTTGATGAGATCATGGTCCACCTCGAACGTTAGGCGACAAGCCTGGCTGGAGCCAAAGTAGGCGCTAAACCTTTCGTCGCTAAGGCGATTTTGGATATGAATTTTGCTGTACGCCGCCTTGGCCTTTGAAAAAGGCATGCCTGGGCAGACGTTGGACGGAGTGCAATACTTTGGTGAGGTGCTTACGAGAGCGCCAGCCGTGTTGCCGCCCTCGTTGAATACGATCGTCAACCCGGCGTATGTTGCGCTCGGCATCTTTATCTTCGTTGGATCGTCGGCGCCGCTCGGCTCGCCATATTTCTCAACAACGGATTTCTTGCTATCGCCGAGGTGAATGCCACCAATTGCAAGTTCAGAAGCGAAAATCATAGACGCTCCTTGCGCTGCAAGTGCATCCGATGCAAGGAAGCTCATGACAATGAGTGCGAGCAATCTCATGAGGTATAACGCTTGAGTTAAGCGGCGGCGGCCGCTGTGCACAACATGCTACCGCAACCGCCCCGCAGCGGTCCGCTTGAACGAATAGTTAGCCGTTGGGAAGGTAGTAGAAGCTAAAGCCGTTGGATGCGAGCAGCAAGAACTGCTCAACGTTCTTTGCGCCGAATAGCTCTCGAAGTAACTGAAGATTAGCATTGCTTGCGATGAGTTGATGCTTGCCCAGCTCCCATGGCCCCACGTCGAATGCTTCTGCCAAACGGCGACTCAACGCCGTGTCGCCCTCGGCGATGAAGATGTTGGTAATAATCGACGCACCATCGTTTACCCCCTCGTACCCGTCGGGACATTCCAAGGCTGCGGCAATGTGTCTCGAGAACGGAGCAATTGCGATGATCTGTGCGCTGAGGCTCATGAGTTTGACGGCTAACGTCTGAGCTAAGCGGCCACCGCCGCGACGCATCGCAGTCTAGCTCAGACTGTCACAATAGTGAGGTGTCAACGGCAGATTTAAGAAGCGAACGGGTTGCGCCAGCCTAACCATCTGCACAAAAGCAGGTAGCTGAGGCCCCATAGGCCAATAGCAGCGATTGTGTACGCACCTGGAAGTATGGTCAGCCATACCAACCAAGCAAATACGCCGCCACAAACGATGGACGCAATACCTAGAATCAGGACAAGCGCGTCGATCAGTTTTTGAGTTCGGGCTGACATCGCATTGCCGCCTAACGCTTGAGGTAAGTGGCCGCAGCCGCGAGGGCTGTCAGCATACCGCAGTGCACCGGCAAAGCTAAGCGTCCATGCCGTCCGCTCGCGCGGCGCTGCTTCCGGTGCAAGCATAGTGCGACGCGGGTGAGGTCGATGTTATGGGCGTTTGCAGCGTCGCTGCGCAGGGGAATTCCTACGCTTTACGGCACCAACTCGAATAGTTAGCTATTGGCCCGGCGGCGAAGAATTATTTTTCCAATCGCATACCCGAGACCCGCAGCTATGCCAATGACGCAGGAGCGTGGCCACAGCGGGAATTCCTGCGAAACCATTTGGCCGACCGCCAAAGCTCCCGACAGGGAGACGAGCAGAATTGCCTCAGATGCTAATGAGCGTTGTCCTGAGAGGTTTATACCGAATAGGTGAGCCGCTGTTGCAGCGATGCTGCCACCTAAAAGTGCGGCGAGAAACGACGTAAAAAAAGTCTCCAGCATCAACCTCTCCAACAATGCCTAACGCTTGAGTTGACGTGCCGCGCGGGGCGGTAGGTTGCCGCTAGAAGTATCACGAATAGTTAGGGCGCGTTGCCATCGCTGCGCTGAGCCACCAGCCAACGGATAGCGTGGGCGTGCACACCAAAAACAACGGCACCAAGGCAAAACCAAACGATCAGGTAACTCCAATAGTAGCCAGGTTTGTGGCCCTCAGCATTGAGAATTAACGCGAAGACTATTGCGACCAGCAAGGTAGGCAATGCGTACGGCCGAGTGTGCGCTGAAAGGGAACGAAAGGCTAGCAAACCAAAGAGAAACAACCCTAGCGCTATCGCGATCGGATAGATGATCTCAGGCCCCATGGGTTTGCGCCTCAACGCTTGAGCTAAGCGGCCGCTGCCGCGATGTTTAGCATGCTACCGCAATCTCTCTATGGCTGCATGCTTGAGCGAATAGTTACGCCGGCCCGCGAAGTGGGCTTGACTTGAATTAATTGTTTGTGCGCCCCAGTGGCAAGCTGGGTGAGGGCGTAAACCAATAGATGCACTTGTCCGAAGTCGTACAAGACTTAATCGCGCCGTGAGGAAATTGCCCGGGTGGGTTTACCGAGAACTGATACGCAGGAAGTGCAGATGCAGGATGCCTCTCCAGCAATTGCCAATGTTCCTTTAGCGGTGGGGTGTAGGTGAGAGCAAAGAGTCCAAACTCTTTTTTGTCCGAAGACAGGAGCAGGAAGGCGCCGCCAATCAATTTTGTACCGTTGAGATCGGCAGGGAGACAACACGCAGCTCCGTTGGATAGGTTCGGATCAAACGACCCATCCCAACCAGGTGGCGCAACAGGTCCGCCCGCAAAAGCGGAATTGACTAAGAGCAAGAGCAATAGTGCGAGATGCCTCATAGCGTTAACGCTTGAGCTAGCGGCCGCTGCCGCGAGGAGTGTCAGCATACAGCAAGCCGTCGCAGTGATCTGCTTGGGCGAATAGCTAGCTCTTAGCACGCAGTTGCTTGCGAGCGGCAATAACTTGATCGCTCGGTGGTTCCGGCTCGGGCAGCACAAGCTGCCCACCCGATGTGTCCCAGCGGACAAAGCGAACAATGCAAATGCGCTCACGCAGCGTGGAACTGACGCTCGCAACCAATTGATCCACCGTTACGGCTGGGTCTTTGACGTAGGACTGCTCGAGGAGCGAGGGAACGGACGCGGGCGACGACGCAGCAATGTGCATGACGATATTGCGCGCGAGGCTCTTAAATTCGTCTGTTCGAGTGGCGTAGTCACTCTCACATGAGAGCTCAACTAAGACACCGATTCGACCGGCATGCACGTAGCCGTCGATGACATGTACGATATTCACGATGTGGCCCAACGCTTGAACGGAGCTATTGCCGCCGCGAAGGACTCAGCATACCGCAAGTCATTGTGATGATTCGCTTTACGAACGTGGTTCCGAAACAATTCGACCCACAGTTCTGTGGAGAAGCTGCGGGTCGAGCGGGGCTCTCTTGTTGAGAGATGTTCGTCAGTAGTTGATCTGTTGAGAGGGACTGATGGTGAAAATCCCACTCAAAGAGCAGTCGTAATGGTTCCCCAGGGCGTCATAGGCGACACCGTAGCCTGCCGGAGTGGCCTGATTCGACGGCGGCGAGCTGCTGATGTTGCTTGTATTGTTCCAAACAAGATTGGAGTAGTACGTACAGGTAATCGGAGCAGGAGCCGGACCGAAGCCGATGCGCTGATAGAAGGCGTACTTCAGGTCGAAGTTCAGCGTAAGTGTGTTCGAGTTTCCGTCCCATTCCAGAGGCATATTGGTGATCGGAAACTGAGTTGTGTCGACCTTTACGCGTACGTCGAGGAACCATTCGAATACTTACAATTGGAATCGAGTGTGGCCGAGGAGATCGTCAGGGCTCCGGTGGCGGGAGCAAATGAGCCAAGCATCGTCAATGTGCAGTTGACACCAGTGGTTGAGTAAACGGTACCGTTGATGCTCAGGGTGACGGGCGCAGAAAAGGCCGTTGATCCACCTGGGCTCACGCTCCACGCAAACGCCATAGGGGTAACACCCATGCTCGTGCAGAGGATGCCCGCGTATAGGGAAAAACTAGCCGCGACAGCAGACAGCGTTTTCTTCTTGGTCATCTTTGAATCGTACATGCACTACTCCTTGAATCCATGGATATAGGTTGAGTTCGACTTCGATTTTGAGACGGAAGAACTAGCGGAGAAGTTGACTTGAGCCTCGCAGTCAATCTCTGATTCTACAATCACGCAGATCCGGAGTTTCAAATATTGGCCCGCGAGGCCGACTAAATATACGAAGACCTTCGTTACACCGGCATGGCAGAAGTCTGATTTGCTGCGTAGGAAAATTCCTACAAAGGAATCCGAAGCGTCGGACATCATTGGAGAGAGAGCTTCGGGCAAGCTATGGTTCTGCCAATAGCAGGGGGAAAGCATGAAACCACTTATGGCCGGCGCCCTGGCGTTGTTGCTTTTGCTACCAATGGCTGCATCCGCACGCGGAGGGAGCCACAGCAGCGGGGGTAGCGTGCACGTCAGTGGCTACACGCGTGCCAACGGCACGTATGTTCACGACTACTACAGATCGGGTCCAGGCGCTGGATCTGACGTTGGTAGCTCGACGCTTTCGAGCGGAAACTCAGCGAGCAATTTCTGCGACAGCCTCGGCTCACATGAAGGCGATCAGGGCAGCTCGTCTGCATCGATAGGCTTGGCGAAGTCGGACAAGCCGACGTGCGAATTCAAGTCTGTGATGACGGACGAAGAGATTGCCAGGTGCAGGTAATGTCATCTGCCTGCGAGGCCGCTCGGAATTTCTGTACATATACCTGAGGACCAGCGACCTGTGAACCCAGCTATCCTGTGGGCACTTCTTACGTGCCTTCTGATCCTTGAAATTGTTGCTATCCATTTCGTCGGAACGAAGCTCGCGGTTCAGTACGGCGGAGATGTTCGGACGATTTGGTATTTGTTCTGGTTGGCCGTCGTCTGCACAAGCATCCTAGCTCTAGGAGCGAAATTTTATGGATCGATAGACGCGGCTGGAAATTTTCAGGGGCAGTCCGGATCGTGGCTGAAGTGGGCGCTGAATTTTACCCTCGACTTACCTGGCGATGCGGAGTTCTTCGTTGGGCTCTTCGTGGTCGTAGTGGTTCCTCAGTGGCTGAGTTGGCTTTTTAGCGGTCTATGGTTTGGATGTGCTGAAGATTCGGTATTCGTTGGAACCGCGTGGACAGTGATGATTTGGGGACTGGTCAAGTCCTGGTTAGTTGCGGCAGGCGTCTTCTTCCCTGCGCATGTGTGGGGATGCATCCTCGGCTGGCCTGACTTCAGTATGTCTTCTGTAGTCGGCTCGATTTTCCTGTCAACGTCATTGCTCTGCGTCGCATTCGTTTACCTTTCCTTCTACCGCAATTTGTGGTGGCAGACGGAAGAGAACAATACAAAGATCATGCGATTTCGCGCGTTCATGAAACGGCGGTCGACCGCGGCAGATCCACAAAGGCGTACTCTGGATGCCTCAACCAGATCCCGCCGACCTGAAGGTCTCATTTAAAGGCGTGGATGGTGTGAGCCGTACCCATCAATACATTCTGGCCAACAAATTGTTGATTTCGTAGGTGGTGTCTTCATGATTGAACTCGAACCGCGACAACCATCCTTCTGGACTGCATTGCGCGACTATCTTGAGGTCCGAGTTACGAAATTTTCACGAGACCTGGAGGAATGGGCCAAATGGGACGGACCGAAACCTTGGGTGGATTTCAGATTCAACTGGAGCGAAAACGAAACCAAAGCGTACATTCGTCGCGAGGGCCTACAGGCAGAGATCGGATTCACCTTGGGGTTGCTCATAACGCTGGAAGACGCTGCGCAATGGATGAATACGCACGAGCCTTTCCGCTCGAAGTTACGCCTCGCTGCAAATTTGGGCGGTCACGATTTCTCACGGTGGATAATTTATCGATGGTGTGACTGGATTTTTCACCACGAAGTGGGGCATTTTTTCTGTGGGCACCTATCGTCTAGCACCGCCATGTGGGTTGAGGGGGAAGTTCAACAGGGTCGAGATGTCGCTCTCACACAAGCGATGGAAGCCGACGCCGATATGTTCGCGGCCTTTCTATACTTTGATTCGCTCCATCGGCAATTAAGCCAAAATACCTACCAGGACTTCTATAGAACGAATGATCTTGAGGAAATATTCTGGGATCTGGGAATGCTATTTGCAGTCCTTTTTGTGGTTCTCGAATACATAGGTCCGAGTGACAAGGTCAGAACACACCCCAAGGCGCCGGAGCGGTTGCTCCTTTTTTTCATTGAGGGAATGTCGGTCTATAGATCTTCCTCAGGGAAGTCGACCTCCGTCGAAGAAGGAGCGATGTGGGGCGGATTTATCAATGCACTTGTCGTGATGGAACGCGCTGGTAAGGAATTTGCTGACCTATTGGTTAGCACGAAACTGCCAGTTGAAACCTGGAAGGAACTTCTGTTGAGCGCAAAAATTGACGAGCGTCGGTTGTTCAAACTTCCGAACGACTGGATCTTTCGAAGACCGTTGAATTCAACACCGCGGTCCTAGGCCAAGAGGGGCGGCCGTATCCTCCCTCTTCAAGCATCTGAGATCGCATTCGCCCGTTCGGAAAACCCCCGCTCGCGGGCACGCGCACTGCCTTGCATCCGACGCGGCTCGCCACGTTGTCTGCGAGCCCCTGGATGATCTCGACGCGATACGGCGAAATGCTCCCCATAACGTAGGAATTTGCCACAACGGCGAAATGCTCGTGAAAGGCAGCATGCTCAGCCAACATCAATTGGGCGAATTGCTCCCATTTCTTGGCTGCCTCATGCTCGGGCTCGTCGCACTCGATGCGCCAATGGACTTTCTCCGTAGGGATGAATTGCATAGCGGCGTCCTCTACAGTTGAACTACGGTGAGCCTATCGCCGATGGTGCACCACAGCGATCCTCGATGCGCTCGAACGAGGCGGCGCGCGCTGGAAGATGTCAACAACCGAATATCAGAATGCGATTCCCAAGGTGGCGACAAAGGCTGGGGCGACACCACCAAGACGCCCGAGGAAGCGCAGCGCAAGCAGGATTTACGTGCGGCGTCGGCGGCGATTCGACGAGGCGAGGATCTACACGAGCAAACCCGGTCTGCACTTACCATGCGTTTGCGCCTATGCCCGCACAAGCCAATCCATGTGCAAGTCGATCATCAGATCGCAGGTTTCTGTTTCGCAATCAATTGGCGGCATGATCTGAACATATTCAGCAGGAACGCGGCCGAAACTCTTAAGGCGAGCACACCCCTGGCAGCGGGCACTGAACTGAACGTGGGTGAATCTCGTATCAGGGCCGAATTCTGGATCCTTCGCTCGTGAAATGAGGCTTTTTCTGCACAGAGTGAATTCGGCTCGCAACAGGGTGAGCTCGTGTGCTTGAAGGGGGATTGTCTTGCCACGCTCAGTCAGCTCGCCGAAAGCTTGGCGGCTGAGCAGAGCATTGGCTCGCACACCGGCAACTCGCTTTTCAGCGTGCGAAAGTTGCGCGCCAGTCCCGCGATAGCGAGCACAAACCTTCTTCGGGTGCTCGATCACTGCATCTTGCAGCAGCGCTAGGATGGAAGAAAGAGCACTTGGCTGCAGATACCCGAGCGAACCTATCGCCTCAAGCGCGGCGTGTGCATCAAAGGAATCTTCCACGGACACTGACGACGGTCAGGATTTGTGGATGATGTACTGTGCTTCTCTGGGCGGCGAAGCTCGATACTCGATGGGACAAAGCATCGGCACGCCAAATAGGAACGCGGTCGATCGCCGCGACTGCGGATTTCGAGTATTCATGCTTCCCCCTGAATCACGACCGCCGCCTCGCACGCGACTCGTCGCCCTGTTCTTAAATCCTTGCATATTCACTCAAAGCAAACAGTGATTTTTCGCACACAGCATGCCGATCAGGGATTACCTGCATACTGGAGCAACGAAAATGCGGGTGATGTAGGAGTGCCTAGAACGGTGGCCGTGTCCAAATTCCTTAGCGTAGGCCGCAGCGATCAGCCAGCTTTCTTCCTGATCAGCACCACGTCTGCGCCAGCGCACAGGCCGTCGAGATAGTCCGCCCACGCTTGCATCATCTTTCGGCGCTCAGGCAGATGCTTCGCCCGGTTGTAAGCGGCGCGGACCTCATTGCGCTCAGCGTGCGCGAGCTGGCGCTCGATCACGTCAGCCGGCCAAACTTGTTCGTTCAGCAACGTAGACGCCATGCTTCTGAAACCATGCGCCACCATATCGCTGCCGCTATAGCCAAGGCGGCGAAGAGCTAGGTTCACTGTATTCTCGCTCATCGGCCGCGCGCGACTATGCAGGCCCGGAAACACATACCGACCGCGGCCAGTCAATGGATGCAACTCGCGCAGGATCGCTACAGCTTGCGTGGAGAGTGGCACGATGTGCGGCGCGTCCATCTTCATCTTGACCGCAGGGATGCTCCATTGCGGATGTGCGCCTTCAAGGTCGAATTCGGTCCACTCAGCGCGCCGTAGCTCTCCTGGGCGAACGAATAGCAGCGGTGTGAGGCGCAAAGCGCAACGTGTCACCAAGTTGCCCTGATATCCGTCCATTGCTCGCAGCAACTCCCCAATCTTTGTAGGATCGGTGATGGCCGAGTGATTGCGCGGCTTGTGCGTTTCCAGAGCTCCGCGGAGATCGGGTGTTGGGTCGCGTTCAGCTCGGCCCGTGGCGATGGCGTAGCGGAAGACTTGGCCGCAGCGCTGCTTCAGCCGATGTACCGTTTCGAGCTTGCCCGCGGCTTCGACACGACGTAGAACCGATTCCAGCAGCACACGCGGGGTTATCTCAGCGACGGGCCGGGATCCTATCCAAGGGAAAGCCCAGGTCTCGAACATCGCAACTGCCTTCGCGTGCGTCGTCTTTGCGAGCTTGCTGGACTGCTTCTGTAGCCATTCGCGCGCGATGGCCTCGAAAGTATTTGTGGCAGCGTCGCGAGCGGCTAGTACAGTTGCTTTGCGTTCGGCGTTCGGATCTATGCCATCCCGTAAGAGTGTGCGCGCAACCTCGCGGCGCTGGCGTGCTTCGGCAAGCGAAACCTCTGGGAACACTCCGAGTGCGAGCAACTTTTCCTTTCCGGCGAATCGATATTTCAGTCGCCAGTATTTCCCGCCTTGCTCTGTTACGTGCAGAAAAAGGCCACCGCTATCGAAATGTTTCCCAATGCTTGGAGACTTCAACGCGACTGCAGTCAGCTTGCCTTTGTCGCCTGCCATGTCCGCATCCTCGCATTGGGGGTACATGTCCCGATGGAAAGGAAAATTCGGGGGTACACCCCCAAATGTACCCCCGCGATTGGTGGGATGCAATTGGACGGCTTCGGACGGTATGAAACAAAAAACCCCGCTAGAAGGCGGGGTTTAGGGGTTTCGTTGGACTTTGTTGGACGTCCTGAAACATTCAATTGGCTCCCCGAGACGGACTCGAACCGCCGACCCAGTGATTAACAGTCACTTGCTCTACCGACTGAGCTATCGGGGAATCGCATAAGCGAGCCGCATATTCTCTTCGACTCGTTTGGTTCAGTCAATAGCTACGGAGCAAAACGGGAAAGCTACCTGCTCAGGCCGGCGCAGGCCTGGGCGGCGCGCGTGGGGTCGGGCTGGATTTCGCGCACGCGGCCGGGGTTGCTGACCACGATGGTTTTGGCTTCTTGGACTCCGCGGCGGTCGCAGACGGTGTAGGTCAGGTCGGTGCCGCTCGCGCTGCCGTCGGGGCGGTAGCGTACGAACTTGCGGCCTGCGCTCGTCGCGATGGCGACGCCCGTTTGTTCGCCGATGACTTCGAGCAGCGGTTCGTCCTCGTCGCGGCGGCCGTTCTGGTTGGCGTCCTCGAACACGATCCAGCCGCCTTGCCACGAGGCGCGGTCGGAGCAGGTCGCATGGTTTTCGCTCGGGCAGACGATGACTTCGCGGCGCACGCTGACCGCGGTCATGCGTGCGAGGCCGAGCGAGCCCAGTAGCGAGCTGCGCGCGGTGCGTGAATGCGCGCCGTGGAGCAGGTTGCCGAGCGCCGGCGCGCTTATCGAAGTCAGCACGGCGAGGATGGCGAGGGTGAAAATCAGTTCGATAAGGGTAAGGCCGAACTGATTCGATACGGGAAGATTGCGCATGACCGTTCCTCCATTGGAGTGCGGTCAAGATAGGCGGCGAAGCCGGTGTCCGAAATGTACGCTGGCCGCGCGGCGGCGTAGGAATTCCCCGATTCGATGCGTGCGATGTCGTGGCGAGGCGATGCGGGTTCGACTACTCGCGAGTCAGCCATTCGAGACGATGGTTCGCACGCGAACTGCGCGCGAGCAGGCGCACGAGATCGGGCAGAAGCTGTGCTAGCCACGCGTCGAACTGCCACGGCGCATTGACGATGACCATGCCGCAGCCGTTGAGGCGCAGCGGCGAGTCGTCGGCGTCGATCATCAGTTCGGCGGCCAGCGTCTTCTTGATGCCGCGTTTTGCGAACCAGCGGTAGAACGGCAATAGCTGTCGCCGCAGTTTGATCGGATACCAGATCGCGTAGATGCCGGTCGGCCAGTGCGCATAGGCATTTGCAAGCGCGGTTTCGATCAGGCGAAATTCGGCTTCCTGTGCCTCGAACGGCGGATCGATCAGGACCAGGCCGCGACGCTCTTTCGGTGGGACAAGTCCGGACAGCGCCGCATAGCCGTCGCGTTCGTGCACGCCGACGCGTTTGTCGGCGGCGAACAGGGTTTTGAGCGCAGTCGTTTCGGCCTGTTGGACTTCGCAAAGCGCAATGCGGTCGGTTGCGCGCAGCACCAGTCCCGCGATCAGCGGCGAGCCGGGATAGACGTTCAGATGGCCGTTTTCGTCCGCGGCATTCGCGGAGCGCAGCAGGTCGAAGTAGGGACGCAGGCTCGACGGCAGATTCGACGCGACGAGCAGGCGCTGCACGCCGTCGACGAACTCGCCGGTCTTGCGCGCTTCTTCGTCGCGCAGGTCGTAACGTCCGGCACCGGCATGCGTATCGACGTAGCAGAACGGTGCCGGCTTGAGCTTGAGCGCATCGAACAGGCCGATAAGGATGGCGTGTTTGAAGACGTCGGCAAAGTTGCCGGCATGGAAGGCGTGGCGGTAGTTCATCGCGCCATCCTAGCATTCGACGCAACTGAGCCGGCGGCCAAGTTTTTACAGCAGTACACGCGGACGACGCGTCGTCGTCCGCGTGTACGATTCAAGTCACCAATGTGGATCGATCGGTCAACGCTATCAGGGCGAAGACTCCGACCGTGCTCATGGTGGAAGCCTCAATACCAGATACGAAAGCCGGCGACGATCTGCCTGTCGAAAGCGGAGTGACCGTCGGCCCGGGCGAATTCGGCGCTGTCGCCGAAGCGCTTGGTCCACTGCACGCCGACGTAAGGCGCGAACTCGCGGCGGATTTCGTAGCGCAAGCGCAAACCGAACTGGGCGTCCGACAGTCCGCTGCCGATGCCGAGTTCGGGATCTTTCTTGCCATAGAAATTCACTTCGACTTCGGGCTGCAGGATTAGCCGCTGGGTGAACAGCAGTTCGTATTCGGCACGCAGACGCAGGGCGCTGTGGCCCGATTGACCGAGATAGGCCGTCGCCTCGAGCTCGAACCAATAAGGCGCAAGTCCTTGCATGCCGAATGCGGCCCAGGTGCGCGCCGGTCCTTCGCCGAAGTCGCGGCGCATGCCGAGCTGGGTGCTCCAGAACGTCGCCACGTTGCGGTTCCAGAACGCTTCGAGATTTCCTTCTTCGAGCCGGCCGCCGCTGCGTTCGCCTTCGCTGCGCAGCCACAGTTTGTTGACGTCGTTGCCGTACCAACCCTCGACCTCCCAGGACTGGCCGTTCGCCGCATTGCCGTGGAACGCTTCGAGTTGGTCGATCAGCAGCATCGCGTGCGGCGCATTGTCGGCCATGTCCATGCCGGTCATCGGGCCGTAGCCGATGCCGTCGGAGTAGTCCGGGCTGCGTGCGCCCGGCGGTGCGTTGCCGCCTTGCATCGGTGCCATCGAGCCGTGGTCCATGCCCGGCATCGCGGCGTGGTCGGACATTTCCGCAGACGCTTTCGCCGGCGCCGCGTGTTGGGAATGATCCATCGCGGGCGCCGCCGCATTCTGCGCGGATGGTTGGGCATTCGCTGAATGTTGCGAATGGTCCATACCCGACATCGCCGCATGGTCGTGCGTTTCCGCTGCTGCTTTCGCCGGCGCCGTGTGCTCGGAATGATTCATCGCGGGCGCCGCCGCGTTCTGCGAGGCCGGCTCGGCATTCGCTGCATGCTGCGAATGGTCCATGCCCGCCATCGCCGCATGATCGGCGTGCGATGTTTTATCCGCTGCCGCTTTCGCATCGTGGCCGGCATGTGAGGCATGATCCATCGGCGGTATTTCTTGCTGCGCCGGCGTCGTATCGTTGCTTTGCGCAATCGCGAGTGCCGGCAATGCCGACGCGATCGCGAGCATCAGTTTGCTGAGCGTCGGACTCATGACACCACCACTTCGCGGAACATGCCCGCTTCCATGTGATAGAGCAGGTGACAGTGGTAGGCCCAGCGGCCGAGCGCGTCGGCAGTCACCGAGTAGGTGATGCGCTGCGCCGGCTGTACGATGATCGTGTGCTTGCGCACCTGGAATTCGCCGTCGGGATTTTCCAGGTCGCTCCACATGCCGTGCAGATGGATCGGATGGGTCATCATCGTGTCGTTGACGAGAACGATGCGCACGCGTTCGCCGTAGCGGAAATGCACCGGCGCCGCGTCGGAAAATTTCAGGCCGTCGAACGACCAGATGAAGCGCTCCATATTGCCGGTTAGATGCAGTTCGATCTCGCGGCCCGGCGCGCGCGCGTCGATCGCGCCGCCGGGTGTGTGCAGGTCGGCGTAGGTCAGTACGCGACGCCCGTTGCCGCGCAGGCCGATGCCGGGATCGTCGAGATTGGTGCGCGGCGTGTCGACGCGCATGTCGACGGTTGGCCCGTACTCGGTGCGCGCATGATGCACGCGCGGCGCTGGCGCGGCGGATTTGGCCGCGGACATGTCGTGCTGCATGCCCGCCATACCGTCGTGCTGCATCGACGCGTGCCCCATTGCGGCGTGATCCATGCCACCCATGTCGTGGCCGCCGCCCATGCTCATCGCGCCCATCATGTCGCCCATGCTGAGCCAGGGGCGCGGATCGAGCGCGGGCACTTCGGCCTGCATCCCCGCCTGCGGCGCGAGCGTGCCGCGGGCAAAGCCCGAGCGGTCGATCGACTGTGCGAACAGCGTGTAGGCGCGGTCGTCCTGCGGTTCCACGATGACGTCGTAGGTTTCGGCGGCGGCGATGCGGAATTCGTCGATCGTCACCGGTTCGACGTATTGGCCGTCGGCTGCGACGACGGTCATTTTCAGTCCCGGAATGCGCACGTCGAAGATCGTCGACGACGAGCCGTTGACGAAACGCAGGCGCACGCGCTCGCCGCGGCGGAACAGGCCGGTCCAGTTGCCGGCCGGCGCCGTGCCGTTCATCAGGTAGGTGTAGGTATGGCCCGAGACGTCGGCGAGGTCGGTCGGGTTCATGCGCATCTCGTTCCACATTTTGCGCTCGGCCAGAGCGTTGCCGAGGCCGCTGCGGCGCGCGTCGCGCAGGAAATCGCCGACCGTCGGCTGGGCGAAGTTGTAGTAGTTGCTCTGCTTCTTGAGGCGGGCGTAGATGCGCTCGGGATCGTCGTCGGTCCAGTCGCTGAGCAGGACCACGTGTTCGCGGTCGCTGTGCACGCGGTCGTTGCCGGCCGGGTCGATGACGATCGCGCCGTACAGCCCGGTCTGTTCCTGGAAGCGCGTATGCGCGTGGTACCAGTACGTGCCGCTCTGGCGCACCGGAAACCGGTAGGTGAATGTGGTGCCCGCATCGATGCCGGCGAAGCTGATGCCGGGCACGCCGTCCATATCGGCCGGCAGGATGATGCCGTGCCAGTGGATCGAGGTCGAGGTGCGCATGCGGTTGGTCACGCGCAGCGTCACCGTCGTGCCTTCGCGCCAGCGCAGGATCGGCGCGGGCACGCCGCCGTTAACCGTGGTCGCTGGGCGCGTGCGGCCGGTGAAGTTGACCTGGGTTTCGGCGATGTCGAGGGCGAAGTCGGTGCCGGTCAATATGCCGGGCTGGGCGGAGGCGGGCGTCTCTGCGCGCAACGACGCGCGCGGCCAACCGAGTCCGGCGCCGGCCGCGCCGAGCGCAAGGCCCTGGACGAAACGTCGCCGCGCCAAATCCGGGCGCGGCGGGATGAAGATGGATGTCATGGTTCTCTCTCGGATAAATACAGGTCGCGCAAAGTCTTGCGACCGTGTGCGTGCACCGCGCGCCAACGGCGCGGTTGCGTGGAACGGCGAGCGAGAATCAGGCGGCCGGCGGCCGCAATGGCGGACCGTGGCCGCGTGTCGGTACGGGCGGAGATCCCATTGACGCAAACGTTTCGGGCGCGGAATAGCCGATCCAGAGGCGCTGGAAGGTCAGTGCGATCGGCAGGCTGCAGGTCGCCGAGCAGGTGCACGAACCGCCGTCCGAACAGCACGACGCGGCGCCTGCATGGTCCTCGTTACACGCGGAGGCGGGCTGCATATGGCAGTGCGCATGTGCGGCTGCGTGCGCGACATGTGCGTGATGCCCAGAGTGCGCCGCCGCCGGTTTCGTTGCTGCCGATTGAGGCAGCAGCGCACTCGCACCGAGCAGCAGCCACAGCACCGCAAACAGGCGGTGCATAAGCAGGCGGTGGCGCAAGGTGCTCAGGGAGAAAACCATGTGACGAGCTTACCGTTCCGGACGGGCGGACTCAACGAATCGAGAAGACGCGGGCCGCGCAGTATGGACTCTGGACTGCAGTCCAGAGTCAAGCGTCGTTGTGTTGAAGCAGGCGTCAACCGACCAGCACCGAGGTCATCGAGATCGTGCTGAAGTAGCCGACGTTGTGGAACGAAACCGCATCGTCGTTACGGCGCGCGCCGAGTACGTAGAGCAGCGGCAGATAGTGTTCGGGCGTCGGCACGGCAAGCGCGGCCTCGCGGTCGAGCGAGCGCCAGTCGCAGAGATCGTCGATGCGCCCGGCGGCGATGCGTGCGCGCACCGTTTCATCGAAGCGCACGGCCCAGTCGGTAGGCTTAGGATCGCGAAAATTCAGTGTGCGCAGGTTGTGCACGATGTTGCCGCTGCCGAGAATCAGCACGCCATCGTCGCGCAGTGCGGCAAGTTCTCGGCCGAGCGCCGCATGGAACGCGCCGGGCTGCGACGTGTCGATGCTCAATTGCAGGGTCGGCACGTCGGCGTCGGGATACATCACCTGGAGCACGCTCCACGCGCCGTGGTCGAGGCCCCATTCCGGCGTCGGCTGTACTTTTACACTTTTCACCAGGGCGGCGATGCGTTGCGCGAGTGCCGGATCGCCCGGCGCCGGATAGCGCACGTCGAACAGCGCCTGCGGAAAGCCGTAGAAATCGTGGATCGTCTGTGGCTGCGCCGCGTTGCAGACGCCCGTGCCGCGCGTCTCCCAATGCGCCGAGACGCACAGGATCGCCTTGGGTTTCGGCAAACGCGCGGCCAGCTCCCGCCAGCCGCGCGTAAAGGCGTTGTCCTCGATCGCGTTCATCGGCGAGCCGTGGCCGACGAAGAGCGCGGGCATGCGCGTGAAGCTCACTTTTAGTACGCCACCGTGATGCGCTGATGCGACTTGTCGTTCTTCTCGACGCGATCGAGGATGGCGATCGCATAGTCGGGAATGGTGATCCGGCTGTTGCCGCTCGCATCGACCAGCAGCTGATCGCCGCCGATACGGTACTGGCCGCTGCGCTCGCCGTCGACGAGCAGGGCGGCCGGACTAACATAAGTCCAGTCGATGTTCGCTTTGGAGGCGCGGAAGACGGCAAGTGCTTCGGCCTGCGCGGTCGCTTCGGGCAGCCATTCCTTCGGGAACTGCGGCGACGAGGCGACGGTGACGCCCGGTGCGGTTTCGAGGCTGCCGGCGCCGCCGACCCAGACGAAACGCTTGACGCCCGCGGCGGGCAGCGCGTCGAGCAGGGTCGCGGCGTATTTCGGGATCAGACCCGCGTCGGCGTCGCGGCGGCCGGAAACGCTCGCAATTGCCGCGTCGACGCCGTGCAGCGCCGTGGCGTAAGTCGCCGGGTTGCCGACGTCGCCGGCAACGACTTTGACTTTGGGGTTGTCGATTTTCGCGCGCGCCGGATCGCGCACGATGGCGACGACTTCGTGGCCGCGTGCCAGCGCTTCGTCGAGGATGCCGTGGC
Source organism: Rudaea sp. 3F27F6 (assembly GCF_005503555.1). Taxonomy (GTDB): domain Bacteria; phylum Pseudomonadota; class Gammaproteobacteria; order Xanthomonadales; family Rhodanobacteraceae; genus Rudaea. Next base: position 634,644 of record NZ_SCNG01000002.1, on the reverse strand, counting down.
CGACGTGGCCGCCGGCACCGAACAGGGCAATGATCATGGTGTTTGCTCGAAAGGGGGAAGGAACCGATAGCATGCGTCCGCCGTCGCATCGATTCAATCTCACCGATGGAACGCTGCGTCCGCGCAGGATGACGATTGTCATTGCACGCTACTGACGTGCGCGACTGCCGGGCGGCGCCGCGATCGCCGATGCTGTGTCCACGGCGCGATGGCTTCGCGCGATCACGGAGACGAGCATGAGCATGGCAATGACGACCCTGACCGATACGGTGCGCCGCGTCCAGGACGGGGTGAAGCGCGACGGCTTTGCGGGCGGTTTCGAGGCGGTCCAGGCGGCCTATGCGGATGCGTCGGCAGGCCGGCAGAACGCCGCGTCTGGTGCCGGCGGCATGGACTTGAACAAATGGCTGATCGTGATCGCGGCCGTGTTCGGCGGATTCCTCGTCTGGCGCGCCACGCGCAAGCTCGCGCATCTCGCGATCGCCGTGTTCTGGGTCTGGTTTGCCACGCGCGGTTTCCGCTTTTGAGGCCACGCCGCGCCATTCGGCCGGCTTGCGATGGTAGATTACGCCGCCGCCCGGCCGGGCGGCTTGAGGCGGTGCGGATCGAACGATGCGGGAAAGTGACGAAGGAACGGCGGCCAAGTCCGCGCCCGAGCAGGGAAGTGGCCGGCGCAGGGTCGCGATCATCGGCGGCGGACCGGCCGGCCTGATGGCCGCGGAGACGGCGCGCGCTGCCGGCGCGGCCGTCGATGTTTACGAGCGCATGGGTTCGGTCGGGCGCAAGTTCCTGATCGCGGGCAAGGGCGGCCTCAATCTGACCCATTCCGATCCGTTCGATGAATTCGTTGCGCGCTATCGCGAGCGCACCGGCGAGCTGCGCGCGTGGCTGGAAAAATTCGATGCCGAGGCTCTGCGCGCATGGGCGCGCGGACTCGGCGTCGAGACGTTTGTCGGCACGTCGGGCCGCGTGTTTCCGAACGATCTCAAGGCCGCGCCGCTGCTGCGCGGCTGGGTGCGGCGCCTGCGCGCGAGCGGTGTCGGTTTTCACGTACACCAACGCTGGCTCGGCTGGCACGACGACGGCGCGCTGCGCTTCGCCAATGAAGACGAAGAACTCGCCGTCGAGGCCGACGCGGTCGTGCTCGCCCTCGGCGGCGGCAGTTGGCCGGTGCTCGGCTCGGACGGTTCGTGGGTGCCGCTGCTCGAAGCGCGCGCGATCGATCTCGCGCCGCTGCAGCCGGCCAACTGCGGCTTCGACGTCGTGCGCGACGGCCGCGAGGGCTGGAGCGAAATCTTTGCCGGCAAATACGCCGGCCAGCCGATCAAGCCGGTCGTGATCGAACGGCGCCTCGCCAACGGGGAAACTGTGCGCCGCCAGGGCGAATTCGTCGTGACCGCGACCGGCGTCGAAGGCAGTTTGATCTATGCCCTGAGCGCCGAGTTGCGCGACGAGATTGCCGCGCGCGGTGGCGCGACAATCCATCTCGATCTCGCGCCGAACCGCGAGATCGGCCGGCTTGCGCGCGATCTTGCGCAGCCGCGCGGCAAGCGCACGCTCAGCGAGCATCTGCGCCGCCACGCGGGCATCGACGGAGTCAAGGCCGGATTGCTCTACGAACTACTCACCAAGGACGAGATGCAGAATCCCGAGCGCCTCGCCCGCGTGATCAAAGCACTGCCGCTGCATCTGCTCCGCGCGCGGCCGCTCGACGAAGCGATCAGCACGGCTGGCGGTGTGCGCTTCGCCGCGTTGAACGCGAGCCTGATGCTCGAGGCGCTGCCCGGCACGTTCTGCGCGGGCGAGATGATCGATTGGGAAGCGCCGACCGGTGGCTATCTGCTTACGGCCTGCTTCGCCAGCGGAAAGATCGCCGGGCACGGCGCGGCGGAATGGGCGGCGCGATCGAATTGACGATGCGTCATCCGCGTCGTTCGCGCTAAGCACGGGCCGTAGCAGCTCGATTTATCGAGCCCGAATGTCGATTCGTGTGTGAAAAACCGGGCGCAATGAATTGCGCCACGGCGACCCAGCTCTACGACGCTGCGCTCAGTGAGCGACCGGCATCGTGAACTGCGCGCCTTTGGCGATCGAATCGGGCCAACGCTGCATCACGCTCTTGTAGCGCGTGTAGAAGCGCACGCCTTCTTCGCCATAGATGTGCTGGTCGCCGAACAGCGAGCGTTTCCAGCCGCCGAACGAATGCCATGCCATCGGCACCGGGATCGGCACATTGATGCCGACCATGCCGCACTTGATCTGCCGTGCGAACGCACGCGCGACACCGCCGTCCGAGGTGTAGCACGACACGCCGTTGCCGAACTCGTGCGCATTGATCAGTTCGACCGCGCTGGCGAAATCGGCCACGCGCACGATGCCGAGCACGGGGCCGAAGATTTCCTCGCGATGGATCTTCATGCCGGGCTCGACATGGTCGAACAGCGTGCCGCCGAGAAAGAATCCGTCTTCGTGTCCGTTGACCACGTGATTGCGCCCGTCGACGACGAGCCTGGCGCCTTCGGCCACGCCGGCGTCGATGTAACCGGTGACCTTGTCGCGATGCGTCGCGGTGACCAACGGGCCCATTTCGACCTGCGCGTCCATGCCGCTGCCGATCTTCAGCGCCTTCACGCGCGCGGCGAGCCGGTCGACCAGTTCGTCGGCGACGTCGCCGACCGCGACCGCGACTGAAATCGCCATGCAGCGCTCGCCGGCGGAGCCGTAGCCGGCGCCGATCAGTGCGTCGACGGCCTGGTCGAGATCGGCATCGGGCATCACGATCAAGTGGTTCTTCGCGCCGCCGAGAGCCTGCACGCGTTTGCCGCGTGCGGTTCCCTGCGCGTAGATGTATTCGGCGATCGGCGTCGAGCCGACGAAGGACAGCGCGGCCACGTCGGCATGCGCGATCAGCGCATCGACCGCAGTCTTGTCACCCTGGACGACGTTGAATACGCCATCGGGCAGGCCGGCTTGCTTGAGCAGTTTCGCGATCAGCAGCGACGGCGAGGGATCGCGCTCGGACGGCTTCAGCACGAAGGTGTTGCCGCAGGCCAATGCGATCGGAATCATCCACAGCGGCACCATGAACGGGAAATTGAACGGCGTGATGCCGGCGACGACGCCGAGCGGCTGGCGCAGGCTGTAGTTGTCGATGCCGCCGCCGATCTGGTCGGTGTACTGGCCTTTGAGCAGATGCGGTGCGGCGCAGGCGAACTCGACCACTTCGATGCCGCGCGTGATCTCGCCCTTCGCGTCGGAGAAAACCTTGCCGTGCTCGCGCGTGATCAGTTCGGCGAATTCGTCCTGGTGCGCGTCGAGCAGCGCCTTGAACGCGAACAGGATGCGCGCGCGCTTGAGCGGTGGCGTTTCGCTCCACGCGGGAAACGCTGTGCGCGCCGCGGCGACGGCTGCATCGACTTCGTCCGTGCCGGCGAGCGCGACCTGGCCGGTGACGCTGCCGAGCGCCGGGTCGAATACGTCGCTGTGGCGCTCGCTGTTGCCGACGACTTCGCGGCCGTCGATGTAGTGGGCGATCTGGCGAATGGATAGCTCGGGCGATGTGCGGTTCATGCGGAGGTGTCGGCTTAAGTTGCGGCGGATGTCGAGTGCCATCCTACAACGTATCCCGCAGCGTTGCCGCCGATGCGGCCCGGGGCGAGAGCGGCAGCTCGACGAAGAACGCATTGCTGCCGTCTGCGTTCGCGCGATAGCCCGCGCTGCCGTCGTGGCGCTCGGCGATTTGCCTGACGAGGGCGAGGCCGAGTCCGGCGCCGGCATGGCCGCTCGCGGCCTCCGCGCGCCGGTAGAACGGTTCGAACAAGTGCGCGGCTTGATCGGAAGGAATGGCCGCGCCGCGGTCGCGGACTGTGATTTCCGCGGTCGCGTCGTCCGCAGTGATGTCGACTTGAATCGGCGGCACACCGTGGCGCTGCGCGTTCTCCAAGAGGTTGCGCAACATGCGGCGCAGCAGCCGCGAGTCGCCGCGCAATACCACATGCGAGCCGTCGAGCTGCATGTCGTCGTAGTGCGAGCATTCTTCGGCGGCAAGGCCGAGCAGATCGATCTCTTCGTCGATGCCGAGGGTCGGAACTGCGTCGAGCCGGCTGGCGAGCAGAATCTCACCGATCAGTTGATCGAGTTCGGCAATGTCCTGCTCCAGGCCGGCCTTGCGCCGCGGATCGGCGAATTCCTTCATCAATTCGGCGGAGAGGCGAATGCGCGCGAGCGGCGTGCGCAGCTCGTGCGAGGCGTTGGCGAGCAGGGTCTTGTGCGCGCCGACCAGTGCTTCGATGCGGTCGGCGGCGCGGTTGAAGCTCGCGGCAAGCCGCGCCACTTCGTCCTTGCCCTTGACCTGCACGCGCGCGGAAAGATTGCCCGAGCCGAGCGATTCGACCGCGCGTTCCAGCCTCTCCAGGCGTTTGGTCAGACGCCGCGTGAGCGGATAGGTTGCGAGCGTGATGCACAACGCGAGCGCGGGGAAGATGACGAAAGAGTGGATGCCGTGCACGAGCGGACTGCCGTCGTCGACGTGCATGAACACGACGCCGCCGAGCGCAAACGCGGCGAGGCTGCCGAGCAGGGTGAGGAAGAAACGCGTGTGCAGATGCGACATGCGGTTCAACTCTGCGCCTTGGCGAACACGTAGCCGGTGCCGCGCACGGTGATGATGCGCCGCGGCTGCTTCGGTTCGTCCTCGATCGCCGCGCGGATGCGCGAGATGTGCACGTCGATCGAACGGTCGAACGCTTCCAATTGTTCTCCTTTGACCAGATCGAGCAACGCTTCGCGCGACAGCACGCGGCCCGCGTTTTCGGCGAGCGCAACGAGCAGGGCGAACTGATACGACGTGATCTCGCGCGGACTGCCGTCGAGACGCACGCTGCGGCCGGCGCGATCGATCTCCAGGCGGCCAAACGACATGACCTCTTCGGCAGGATAAGGGCGACCGCGCCGGCGCAGGATAGAGCGCAGACGTGCGAGCAGTTCACGCGGTTCGAACGGCTTCGGCAGATAGTCGTCTGCGCCGATTTCGAGTCCGACGATGCGGTCCATCGCGTCGCCGCGCGCGGTAAGCATCAGGATCGGCACATCGGACTTGACGCGTGACTGGCGGCAGACGTCGAGACCGTCCATGTCGGGCAGCATCAGATCGAGCACGACGGCATCGTGCGGAACCGCGGCGAGTTTTTGCAGCGCAATGGCGCCGGTCGACGCCACGTCCACGCGAAAGCCCGCCTTGGCGAGATACTCGACAAGCATCTCGGCGAGGCGGGGGTCATCTTCAACGAGGAGAATGCGTTCTGCCATGCACGCAGCCGGCTTCGATCAATGCACGGATCGCAACACGCTTCCGTTGCGGGGTCAACCGCCGTGCTGCTGCGCGTGATCGGCGAGCGCTTTGCGTTGCACGGGCGTGAGCGTCTCGGCGACGTCGGTGATGAACTGCGTGGAGCGCTTGGATTCCTGCTCCGTTGCACTCATCTGCGCCGCACGCGCTGCTTCGATCGCGGCGCGATCGATGCTGTCGGCGGTGAGCAGGGAGAACATCTGCATATGGCTCTTGCGCATGCTCGTCTGGATCGGCGCGAGATCGGCGTTGGCCTGCTGCACGAGCGCGGCCAGCCGGGCCTTCTGCGCATCGGTCGCGCCGGTGTTGTCGTAGACGAATTGCAGCATGGTCTGCACATGCCCCACGACATCGCTGACCGGGTCGTGGGCGAGGGCGCGAGTGGACCCGGCGATGGCAAGGCCGCCGAGAAAGACGGACAGAATCGCGGGCCGGACTGTGGCACGGCGCAGCGTCAACAGACTGTCGCGGACGAACTGGGAAGTGATCATGGTCGATACCTTCGTATTGGCGGGGAAGATGCCCCGCGAAACAGTCTGCGCGGCGAGTGTTGGCGGCATTTGTGGCTTGAGTAAAGTTGTGTGAAGCCGGCGCGGATATGCGCGCTTTGCACCGGCGGGAGCTTCGGCTATCGTCGCGCGCATGATCGACGTGAAGACCTTCCGCGGCGCGCAAGTCGAACCGTATCTCGATGCCGTCGCCGCATTGCGCATCGCCGTGTTCCGCGACTGGCCGTATCTGTATGCGGGAGATCGCGGCTACGAGAAGCAATACCTGGCGACCTATGCGAAATCGCCCGAAAGCCTGTTCGTGCTCGCCTTCGACGGCGAACGCGTGATCGGCGCGTCGACCGGCATTCCGCTAAGCGACGAGACGCCCGCTTTCCAGAAACCGTTTCGCGATCGCGGCATCGCCTTGGGCGACGTGTTCTATTTCGGCGAGTCGGTCCTGCTCGGCGAGTATCGCGGCCACGGCCTCGGTCATCGTTTCTTCGACGAGCGCGAGGGCTACGCACGCAGCCTCGGCCGCTTCGCGCTGACCGCGTTCTGCGCCGTCGAGCGCGATGCCGGCGATCCGCGCCGCTCTGTCGGCCATCGCGACAACGACGCGTTCTGGCTCAAGCGCGGTTACGCGCGCCAGGACGATATGTTCTGCGAACTCGACTGGCAGGAAATCGGGGCGGCGCAGGCGAGCATTCATCGCTTGCGCTTCTGGCTAAGGACGCTTGTGAAATTGGCGTGACCGCCGCGATGCCGAACCGCCGTGTGCGCTAAGGCGCAAACGAAAATCGTGGCGGGTATACAGACCGGCATCAGCCAATTGAAGTAACCGCCGTGTGCGATGCAATGCGCCTTGAAGAATCGGCACCCGTGACACCGCATGTCAAAGCAGTGACGTTGTGCGGCATGCGCCGATGCCGGTGGGCAGAAAATATGTGATCGGTTGCGCGGAATGCGCGCCATTTAGCGCGGCACCGAATTTGCAGCACTGGCAAGTTGGTTTGAAGCCGGCGTCTTGCGCGCCGCCTTTGCATCAGCCCGCATCGGGATATGCGGTGAAGTCGAATACTCTCGAAGTAATCCGTTTTCTTGGCCGAAAAAGGAGAATTTGTAATGATGATTCGTCGAATTTCCGCCTCTGCCGTCTATCTTCCCGCCGCCGCATTCTTGTGGCTTCTCGGTGCCGGACAAGCGGCGTACGCCGACGGCACCCTCGCCGGAGGGCCGATTTACGCGGGCGGTTCTCAAACCACGGCCGTTTGCTACGTCTTCAACGTCGGCAACGGCAGCGCTTATTTCCAGAAGCTGCAGATCATCAGCGAGAACGGCACCATTTTCCAAGGCGGCACGCTCAAGGGCACGAGCTGCCCTGCATCGACGTCGCCGTTCTCCGAAGGCAAGAGCTGCTATTTGTCGGCGACCATCGGCGGCGGCCAGAGTTATTCGTGCCGGGTCAGCTACACCGGCAACGGCGTCAATCTGACCGGTTCGATGGATCTTCGCGACGGCGATGGCAATGCGAGCGTCACGATAGCTTTGCAGCAGAAGCCGTAGAGATTGGCGACGCAATTCGGGGAGTTGCCGCCGGCCTTGTTCAAAAAGATACGGAACAGTTTTGCGGCAACGATCCGGGTGCGCTTCGGCGTCCGCGGATAAAAAAGCGTGCGCATCGGCGCAGTCGCGCTTTCACGCGGCCGCGGTCTTGTGTTTGTACTCGCACAGATCGCGGATCACGCATTGCGGGCAGTCGGGCTTGCGCGCCTTGCACACGTAGCGGCCGTGCAGGATCAGCCAATGGTGCGCGTCGAGCTTGAATTCGTCGGACACGACTTTTTCGAGTTTGTCCTCGACCGCGCGCACGGTCTTACCGGGCGCGAGGCCGGTGCGGTTGGAGACGCGGAAGATATGCGTATCGACCGCGATCGTCGGCATGCCAAATGCGGTATTGAGCACCACGTTCGCGGTCTTGCGGCCGACGCCGGGCAGCGCTTCGAGCGCGTCGCGCGTGCGCGGTACTTCGCCGCCGTATTGTTCGACGAGGATGCGGCAGGTCGCGATCACATTCTTCGCCTTGGCGTTGAACAGGCCGATCGTCGAGATATAGCTGCGCAGCTTTTCCTCGCCGAGTTCGAGGATCGCCTTTGCCGTGCCGGCGACCGGGTATAGCCGGCGCGTCGCCTTGTTCACGCCGACGTCGGTCGCCTGCGCCGACAGGATCACCGAGATCAGCAACTGAAATGGCGTCGCGTATTCGAGTTCGCTGCGCGGTTTCGGATTGACCTCGCGCAGGCGGCGGAAGATTTCCGCGCGTTTTTCCGCATTCATCTATCGAATGGCCTAAAAGTTGAGTTTGCAGCGGGTAAAGGGATCGGGCTTTGAAAAGCTAAAGATCGAGTCGCGGAGAACACGGAGAAGAACGCCAACATAAATTGTTCTCTGTGTTCTCCGTGGTGGAGGTTTTATATCGGTGCTTATCGAAGCCGCATGGGCTTTTCCAAGCTATGCGTCCTTCGGTTCGCCCGTGCCGGAGCGCTTCGCCTTCGCGCGTGCAATCGCCTCGAGCACGGCGCTGCGCGCACCGTCGCGGACCTCGGCCTTGCGCGCGGCGATCGCCGCCTCGCGTTCGTCGCGTTCGCGCGCGAGGCGCGCATTGCGCGCGTCGTAGCGCTGCCGGTAGTGCGCGGCGTGCGCATTGTGCGCCAAGCTGTTCTGCGTCTCGTCGACGATCATCGCGATGCAGTCGACCGGGCAGGCCGGAATGCACAGCTCGCAGCCGCTGCACTCTGCGCTCAGCACGGTGTGCATGAGTTTGTTCGCGCCGACGATCGCATCGACCGGACAGACCTGGATGCACTTGGTGCAGCCGATGCAGGCGTCCTCGTCGATCACCGCGATCTCGGCCGGCTGTTCGACGCCGTTCGCCGGGTTGAGCGGTTTTGTTTCGCGGCCGAGCAGGGTGGCAAGTTCGCGGATGCCTTCGGCGCCACCCGGCGGGCATTGATTGAGATCGGCTTCGCCCGCGGCGATCGCCTCGGCATAGGCAAGGCAGGCCGGATAGCCGCAGCGCGTGCACTGGGTCTGCGGCAGCAGCGCGTCGATGCGCTGAACGAGCGATGGCGGATCGGGTAGGGCGGTGGACATGCGTGACTACACTGCGCTCAGGCGCCGGAAGCGCGGTCGCGCAGGATCGACCAGCGTTCCTGCGGCGGCGACTGCCAGCGATGCGCGCAATTATCGCAGCGGTACTGCCATTTGAGGCGGAACGCGGAGTAGAGCGGCGGCAGCACGGCGGTCAACAGAAAGAAAACGGCGGTGGACAAGGCCACCGTACCGACGATGTCGATATGGCTCAGCGAGCTGGCATAGTGGGCGACGGCGATGGCGACGAAAACAGGCACGCTGAGGAAACTGAGGAAGAACCAGATAAACAGAAGGCGCCGCGGCACCGCATTGTCGCGCACGGCGTGGCCGCCGCAGTTCGGACAGAGATCGAGGTCGTCGTCGGCTGCTGCGAGACGGCGTTTACCGTGTAGATAGTCGTCGATGTGTTTCTGCGCGTCGGCCAGCTCGCCGTCATCGATCATCACGCGATAGCCCCCGTAGGCGATCGCCTGCATCCAGTCTGTGCGCACGATATTGTCGTTGAACACCCAGGCGTCGATGCCTTCGTGGTGCAACATCTGCGCGACGATATGCGCGTCGTACCAGTCGAGCGTCCAGTAGGCGCGGCGCATGCGCTCAGCGGCCTTTGGCTCCCGAAGCGGCCTGCTTGTCGAGCCAGACTTCGAGTCCCTGGGTATTCAGTTCGATGTCCACTCCGAGCAGCTCGCGCACCTGCTGCGCATCGAACCTACAGCCGTGCGCCTGCGCGCGCGCGACGTACAAATCGGCGAGATCGTCGGCGATGCGCGTGTGGCGGTCGGCGTCGGCCGCATGCGCCTGGGTGATCGCGACCATCGCGTCGATCTGCGTGTAAAGATCTCGGCCGAGTCGCGGCACGTCGGTGACGCGGCTGTAGTGGGTCAGAAACATCTGCTGCGGATCGCGTTCGAGCATGCGCGCGACGGAGTGTTTGAGCGCATCGGGCTCGAACTGCACCGGCGTCGACGTCGGCAGAATGAAGGCGCCTTTGTCGGTATCGAATTCGCGGTAGGAAAGGCCGAAGGTGTCGCCGGTGAAGAACGCGCGGCTCGCGGCGTCCCAAAGGCAGATGTGGTGGCGCGCATGGCCCGGCGTGTCGAAGCAGAGCAGCTCGCGTCCGGCGAGATCGACGACATGGCCGTCGCCCGCTTCGACGACGCGTTCGGCCGGCACCGGCACGAGGGTGCCGTAGCTGCGCGCGATTTCCTCGGGGCCGTAGACCGCGGTCGCGCCGGCGATCAGCGCGGACGGATCGATCATGTGGCGTGCGCCGCGCGGATGCACGACGAGCTTTGCATTCGGAAAGTTCTGCATCGCCAGGCCGGCGCCGCCGGCATGATCGAGATGCACGTGGGTCAGGATCACGTAGTCGATCTGCTCGACGCCGATCTGTTTGCGTTTCAGCGCATCGAGCAGCAACGGAATGGAATGATTGGTGCCGACGTCGACAAACGCCGCGCGGCCGTTGTGCACGATGAGATGGCTGGCATCGAACTGCGGGCGGAAAAAGCCCGTATCGATCGCGGTGATGTGGTGGTCGAAATCCATAGTGGACGGAGTGTAGCGCGACTCCGCGGCGGAGATCGCGCTGCGGCCGGCAGCATGCGGCCGATCGGCGTGGATTTCTCCGGCACATGTCGAATCGTAGCCGTCGCAATGGCATGCACGCGACGGCGTATATCGCACCGCTCAAACCCGGTTGCGCAAAGCGGCACGCGCACAACGCACGCATGCCGCAGGATTTGCGCAAAACGGGTTTACTGTATCGCTACGGCGCCGCTCCAATAGCCCTGCACCGTGTTGATCAGGGTGAGTCCGGTAGCAGAGGCCGAGACCACGTACAGCAGTCGCGTCTGCGGCGTCACCGGGATGCTGAGTCCGGTCGTGACGCCGTTCGATATCGTGCCGATGGCGATGAGGCCGGTGAACGCCGGGGCCAGGATCACCTGAGTTCCCGCAACCGGCGTGAACGTGTTGTTCGGCGTGGCCGACGCGTACAACTGCCCGGTCAGAGTGACGGTGCTGCCGACCAGACTCAGCGCCGCGGTGTTGCTGAAATACGCGGAGATCGAGGTGATGGTGCCGGCGCGAGGCACGCTGAAAGCGAAATTCTGCAGCACGCCGGGGCCGCCGGTCAGATCGATCGTCCCGCCGATGATGCTCGACGTGGAGGCGCTGTTGCCGAAACCGACCAGGCCTCCCGTACCCGGCAGACCGCCGGCAATCGTCGTGACGGCCAGCGGCAGACCCGATGCGATCGGGATGATCGCGCTGCTTCCGCTAGGCCCAGTCGGACCGGTTGCGCCGGTCACGCCGACGAGACCCGTGGCTCCGGTTGCGCCAGTCGGGCCGGTCGCACCGGTATCGCCGGTTGCGCCGATCGGTCCGGTGACACCTGTGACACCTTGCGCGCCCAGCGGACCGGTGGCGCCCGCAGTGCCCTGCGGCCCGGTCGGGCCGGGGTTGCCTATCGGCCCGGTGACGCCCTGAATGCCTTGAATGCCTTGCGGGCCCGTCGGGCCTGTCGCGCCGCCGCCCGCTCCGGTCGGGCCGATCGGGCCTACGGGGCCGGTGACACCTTGAATGCCCTGGGCGCCGGTCGGTCCGGTGACGCCCGCGCCGGTCGCACCCGTGGGGCCTGTCGCGCCGGCGGGTCCGGTTGCGCCCGTCGCCCCGGTTGCGCCGCCCGGCAGCGTGCCGCACGGGCCGAGCTGGCCGCTGACCGCGTTGAAGCAGAGTGCGCTCGACTGGGTCGCTGCGCCGGGCAACGACGCAAAGAACAGCTTGCCGCTTGGATCGATCGTGAACTGCGGCGTGCCCGCCGAATTGTTGACGACGAAGCCACCGCCGCTCGGCGGGGTGACCGCAACGTTTTGTGCGGCGGCACCGGTCGACAGCAGAACGCCGGCGATAAGGGCACTGAGTGAACGGGGACGCAGGGCGAAGTTCGTTTTCATAGAGGCAGATCCAAAGTTTCAGTCCGTCGGCAAATGGCGCCGCAGAGCCGCGGAACGGAATGGCGAAAAGGCGGGCAGGGGCATTCCGAGTGCGGCCGGGCGCGACCGCGGCGACGGGACGTCGCGCACCGACGCAGCCGCCGACGATGGCAGCCACGCGCGCATGCACGTTCCGATCGAGATCCGCATGAACAGCCCCCTGTTACGGGTCGATGGCCGGACATATCGACGGCATCGACTCGTCCCGACTCTAGCGAACGAGCGGTGGTGGCGAAAAGCGCGGCACTCTTAAATCGCGAGCGAGTCGACACTATTCGTGCTTCGCCGCGAGCTTGGCGCTGGATGCGGCGGCGGATTTGGCGCACGGCCGCGCGTTGCGCGCGGCCGGGTTCGCGAAGGCGCGGGTGCCGTCTTACTTGACCGGAGCGCCGGGCTGCGCCCCGGCATCCGCATCGAGCAGGAACAGATCCGCGTCGCCCGTGCCGGCCGAGAGGATCATGCCCTCGGAGACGCCGAAGCGCATCTTGCGCGGCGCGAGATTGGCGATGAACACGACACGGCGGCCGACGAGCTTTTCCGGCTCCGGATAGGCCGCGCGGATGCCGGAAAAAATCTGCCGCTTGCCGAGAGCGCCGGCATCGAGTTCGAAGCGCAGCAGCTTGTCCGATCCGTCGACGAAAGCGCATTGCAGAACCAGACCGACGCGCAGGTCGAGCCTGGCGAAGTCGTCGATGGAAATGAAGCCGTCGGCCGCGGCGGCCGGCACGCTTACGGCGGCGGCTTTGCCGCCCTTGGCGGGTTTCTTCTCGGCGGCCGGCGCGGGCGCGTTCGCCTGCAGCGAAGTTTTCGAGGCTTCGATCATCGCTTCGATCTTTTTCGCGTCGATGCGTGTGGCGAGCGCGGAGAACTCGTTGATCGGCGTGCCGAGCAGCGGCTGTGCCGCGGCATCGAAGTGCGGCGAGGTTTCGTTGAACAAGGCCGAGGCGCGCGCCGCGGTGGCCGGCACGATCGGCGCGAGGTAGATGCTGATCAGGCGGAAGTAATTCAGCGCGAGCGTGCAGACCGTATGCAGCTGGGCGAGACGCGCTTCGTCCTTGGCCAGATTCCACGGCGCGTTCTCGGCAACGTAGGCGTTCGCTTCGTCGGCGACGGCCATGATTTCGCGCGTCGCCGCGGCGAACTCGCCGGCGTCGAACTGTGCGGCACAGTGGGCAAGCCTTTGCGCGGCGTCGGCATAACGCGCGGCTTCGTCGGCCGGCAACTGCGCCGCGAGCCTGCCGCCGAAATGCTTGTGCACGAAACCCGCGGTGCGGCTCGCGATGTTGACCCACTTGCCGACCAGATGCGAATTGACGCGTTCCTCGAAGGCCTTGAGATCGAGATCGACGTCGACCGGCGCGGGACTGAGGATCGTCGCGTAGTAGTAGCGCAGATAGTCCGCATCGAGGCCCGCATCGAGATAAGTGCGCGCTTCGATGAAGGTGCCGCGCGACTTCGACATTTTCGCGCCGTTGACGGTGAGGTAGCCGTTGACGTGCAGCGCGGTCGGCGTGCGCAGCTTCGCGCCGTGCAGCATTGCCGGCCAGAACAGGCCGTGGAAGTTGACGATGTCCTTGCCGATGAAATGGTGCATCTCGGCCGTGCTGTTCTCGGCCAGATAGGCATCGAAGTCGCCACCGGTCTTCGCGCACCAGTTCTTGAAGCTGGCGAGATAGCCGACCGGCGCGTCGAGCCAGACGTAGAAGAACTTGCCCGGCGCATCGGGAATCGGAAAGCCGAAGTAGGGCGCGTCGCGCGAGATGTCCCAGTCGCGCACGCCGCCTTCGGCGTCGAGCCATTCCTTGAGCTTGGCGGCGACGGACGAATGCACGACCGGCTTGCTACCGGTGAGTTTTCCGGCCAGCCAACCGCGCAGCAGGGTGGTGAAGTCGCCGACCTTGAAGAAGTAATGCTCCGAGTCGCGCAATTCCGGCGTCGCGCCCGAGACCACCGAGCGCGGGTCGATCAGATCGGTCGGCGCGTAGGTCGCGCCGCAGTTCTCGCAGTTGTCGCCGTACTGATCGGGCGTGCCGCAGTTCGGACAGGTGCCCTTGATGTAGCGATCCGGCAGGAACATGTTCTTCACCGGGTCGTAGAGCTGGCGGATCGTGCGCTTGTCGATGTGACCCGCGTCGCGCAGGCGCCCGTAAATCAGGCTCGCGAGTTCGCGGTTCTCGTCCGAATGGGTGGTGTAGTAGTTGTCGTAGACCACGCTGAAATCGGCGAAGTCGCGCTCGTGCGAAGCCTGAATGCCCTTGATGAATTCCTCGGGCGCGAGCCCGGCCTTCTCGGCGGCGAGCATGATCGGCGTACCGTGCGCGTCGTCGGCGCTGACGAACACCACCGTATCGCCGGCCATGCGTCGCGCGCGCACCCAGATGTCGCATTGCAGGTAGCCCAGCAGATGGCCGATGTGCAGCGGGCCGTTCGCGTAGGGCAGGGCGTGGGTGACGAGAAGTTTGCGTGACATGTACGGCAGTTCCGGAGGGGATGCGCGAATTATCGCACGGCGCCGAAATTTTCCGCCGCGGCCGGCGCTTGCCGTTGTTCTACAATGACGCCGCAACGCGCGGTCCGCGGCAGTTCTTCGACGGCATACCTTTGAATCTCGCTACGATTCCCCTCGCACTGACTCCGGCTCTCGTGGTCGACGACGACACGAACGCGCGGCGGCGGCTCGCGCACGTTCTGCGCACACTCGGCGCAGACGACGCCGAACTCGCGTTCGCCGCGGACGCGGCCGAGGCGGACAGGCGCATGCAGGAGCGCCGCTTTGCTCTCGCCCTGATCGACATTGAACTGCCCGACGTCAGCGGCATCGAGCTGATCCGCACATGGCACGGGCGCGAAGACGCCCCGGCGGCGGTGATCGTGTCGACCTTCGGTACGCAGGACTTGATCCTCTCCGCACTGCAGGCCGGCGCAATCGGTTATCTGCTGAAGGAACGCGACGACGACGAGCTTGCCGCGGCCTTGCACAGCATCCGCGGCGGCGGCGCGCCGATCGATCCGTTCGTGGCCCGGCACATTTTGCGTCTCGTTGCGCAGACACACGGATCTACGTCAGCTTCCGCTGCAAGCGCAACCGACGCGCTGGCCGAACCGCTGACCCGGCGCGAAGAGGAGATCCTGCAGTTCGTCGCGCAGGGGCTGACCAGCCGCGAGATCGCCGGGCAACTGTCGCGGTCGACCTCGACCGTCGAGAGCCACGTCAAGAACATCTTCGCGAAACTGCAGGTATCCACGCGCACACAGGCGGTGCATCAGGCGCGGACGCTGGGGCTCTTGCACTAATCTATGTCGCTCGATCTGCGCCGAGCCGGGGGCGGCATGCGTTTCGTTCTTTTTCTTTTTTTTCTGTGCGCCTGCATGGCGGCGCACGCCGATGGATCACAGCCTGCGCTGCAGGCGATCGTTTCCGCCGAGACGGTGCGCGGCGATGTGCAATCGATGCAGCCGCCGGCCGGCGGCTGGCAGACGGTCGCAGTACCCGATTTCGTCAACGAGCGCTGGCCCGCATTCAACGGCGTGGTTTGGTATCGCATGACCTGGGACCAGACCGACGCGGCGCAACCGGTTGCGCTGGTTTTCGAATATCTCAACATGGCCGGGGCGATCTACGTTAACGGCATCCTGATCGACCGCGATGCGGATCTGCTCGCGCCGATTTCGCGTTCGTGGAAAACCCCGCGTTTCTTCGTTGTCGAAGCGCCGCTGCTGAAGGCGGGACGCAACGAAGTGCTCGTGCGCGTTTCTGCCGTCGCCGAATTCGGTCCCGGCATCGGTGCGGTCTCGGTCGGGTCGGTCACGGCGGCGCATGCACGCTACGAGGGCTACCGGTTCTGGCGCCAGGATCAGTTCCGCTTCACCCTACTGATCGAGGCGACGCTCGGCGCCTTCTTTCTGCTGCTCTGGTTCCTGCGCCGCAGCGAGACGGCGTTCGGCTGGTACGGCGTGAGCCAGCTGCTCTGGTTCGGCTACGTCGCCAACTATATCGCCATCGACGTCTGGCCGTTCAAGCACCACTACGACTGGGCGTTGGCCAGTGCGGCCAGCCTCGCCCTGTTCCTCGGCACGTTCACGATGTTCGTGCTGCGATTCTGCGCGCGGCGCTGGCCGCGCTTCGAGAAGGCGATGTGGAGCGCGATCGGTCTCGGCGTGCTGCTGCTGTTCGTGCTGCCGATGCCGTTCAACGATGCTTACCGGGTCCAGCTCGTCACGGTCTCGGGGCTGGTCGGCAGCGCGGTCAACATCCTGCTCATCGTGCTCGCCTGGCGCGGCAAGGCGATCGAGCCGCGCATCCTCTCGGCGGTCGCGCTGCTGCACATCGTCGCGGTCGTGCATGACCTGCTCGCGTTCACGCGGGTGATTCAGACCAACGTTTACATCGCCGACAACACCCAGTTCGTCAACGTGATCGGCATCGCCGCGCTGCTGATCTGGCGCTACGCGCGCAGCCTCGGCCGCATCGAGAACTTCAACGTGCAGCTGCAGAGCGATGTCGCCGCGGCGCGTGCCGAACTCGCCGACAATCTGCAGCGCCAGCACGAAGTCGAGATGACGCACGCGCGCATCGGCGAGCGCCTGAGCCTCGCACGCGACCTGCACGACGGCTTCGGCAGTTCGCTGATGGGCGGCCTCGCCGCGCTCGAACATGCGCCGGAGTCGCTGCCGCCGGCGCAACTGCTCAAACTGCTGCGCGACCTGCGCGACGAACTGCGCCTGATCGTCGACACCTCGGTGCACGACGCGCAGGCCGGCGGCAGTTTCGCCGATCAGCTCGTGCCGCTGCGCCATCGCCTGAGCCGCCTGCTCGAAGCGAAAGGCATCGCTTGCCGCTGGTCGTTCGACGGCCTCGACGGGGTGAAGCTGCCCTCGGCGCGCACGCTCGACGTGCTGCGTTTTCTGCAGGAAGCGCTGACCAACGTGATCAAGCACAGCGGCGCGGCGAATGTCACTGTCAGCGTGCGCCGCATCGGCGATGCGTTCGACGTCGCGGTCGCCGACGACGGCGTCGGTGCCGTCGCCGCGTCCGGCCACGGTGCGGGCATGGCGAGCATGCGCGCGCGCGCTCGCCGCCTCGGCGGCGAATTCGAGTTCGACTCGGCGCCGGGCCGCACCTGCGTCGCGCTGCGCGGCGTGCCGTTCGCTACGCCATAACGCAAAGCGCATCGCGGTTCGCAAAGAATCTCCGATTCGGGGGGAAAGCGTTCCCCGTTGCACCGGATCATCTTTCGTCGCAGTGTGCCGCGGTCTCGTTTGAGACGCGGCACTTTGCGGGAAGGCAAAAGCGCTCCGGCGCTTGAACAGATTGCGCAGCGCGAGAGCGCCTTTGCCTTATCCGTCCCTTCGGGGCACCTGCTCCCGGAGGGAGAGGGCAGTCAGCGTTTCTTTTTCTTCAGGGTCGTCTTGCCCGCGGCGTCGCGTTCGACGCTGATGTCGTAGCGCTGGCCGCGGAACGCGACGTTCTGCAGCTTCAGCGACTTCCACTGCGCCGGCAGGGTCGGCGCATAGGCTTCGTGCAGGCCCTCGTTGTCGATGCGCAGTCCGGTGAAGCCGTAGAGGAAGCTCTGGATGAAGCCAGCCGACGTGGCAAGGATGTAGCCCGCATTGTTCGCTACGGTTTCCGTGCGCACGTTGAACGGCGCCTTGAGGAAGCCGACGAGGTTGCGCTCGACCCATTCGCCCGCGGCCTGGTAGTTGCCGATCGACGAGGCGTGCACGGCGAGCATCACCATCATCATCTCGTTCGGGTCGTCGCCGTGGACCTTGAGTTCGTGCAATTGGAAATCGTAGTTGTTCTTGCGCACCTCGGGCGACATCGTCAGATCGAGATTCGGATACGACAACCACGACAGCGACGAGCCCATCCAGGTGATCTTGTCGTGCGGCACTGTTTCGTCGAAGTCGAGATGGCGCTGGTTCTTCGCATCGAACGGGATGTACATCTTCTGCGCAATGTCCGCCCAGGCCGGATCGGCTTTCTCGCCGACGAGACCGGCCGTGGCGACTGCGATGCGCAGCGCCTTTTGCGCGGCGGCGTTGGTGAAGGAGTCGTTCGGCACGTCGTTGTAGGCCTCGTCGGGTGAGGTGACGTGGTGGATTTCGTAGCGGTCGCGGCCCTGGTCGTAGGTCACGCGGCTCTTCCAGAACTCGGCGATTTCACGGATCACCGGCCAGCCGCTGTCGTGCAGCCACTTCTTGTCGCCGCTGGCGAGCCAGTACTGCCACTGTGCGATGGCGATGTCGGCGTTGACGTGAATTTCGCGATACACGTCGTAGGCGAAATGCGGCGTGTTGTCGACGCCGGTTTCCGGGTCGGACTCCCACGGATACATCGTGCCCTTGACGCCGTACTGCTTGGCACGCTCGCGTGCGGGCTGCATCGTACGATGGCGGAATTCGACGATCGGCTTGGCGCGCTCGGGATGTAGTAGCAGCAGCGCGGGGAAGACCCAGGCGTCCGAGTCCCAGAACGCATGGCCGGCGTAGTTCGGCGTCAGCGCGCAAGCGCCCATCGCCCAGGCCGTGCCGACCGTGGTGTTCGAGAGCAGGTAGTAGAGATCGGAATGAATCGCCTTCTGCACATTCGCATCGCCGTCGACGACGATGTCGGTCTTCCACAGTTCATGCCATGCGGCCTGGTGTGCGGCGAGCAGTTTGTCGAAGCCTTCGCTGCGCGCGGCCTTGGCGAGCGTTAGCGTCGCCTTGGCATCGTAGCTGCGCGATTCATTGCCCTGGATTTTGCTTGGCGATGCGCCCGGTACACGCCCGTCGCGCGTGATCGCGACGTATTTGGTGAAAGTATACGTCTTGCCTTTTTGTACTTTGGCGACGAGGTTGAGCGACAGTTTCACCTCGCTCTTTTCGAGTTTGGCGTCGACGACGGTCAGATCCTTGGGCAGCGAAATCGCTGCGGCCTCGGCCATCGTCAGTCCTTGCTCGGCGCGGCCGTCGAGCCACAGGGTCAGATCTTTCGCGTCGCCGTCGGCGCCCGATACGCGCGTGACGCCGTGATACCAGACCGCCTCGCGGTCGGAGTAGGGGATCGGCTTATTGTCGAGGGTCTGCCCGCTCGCGATCACCGAAGCGATCATCTGGTCGCCGGTCAGTTTGCCGATCGGCAGACGCGGAGCATGCTCGCTCCACAGGCGGATCGGGAAGGTGATTTGCACGTCGCCGTCGAACTGCGGCGTGATCGAGAGCCGGGTCGCGGCGAGATGCTGCGCGGACTGGCTGACGAAGGTCGTGACCTTCACGTCGGTCGCCTTGTTCGCATAGACGAAGCGGTAGCTCGTCGTCAGCGTGGCGTCGTGCATGTCCAGCGTCTGCGCGTAGTCGGTGAAGATGTGCGGCGCGACGCGGGTCGAGTTGAGCCAGCCGCCGCCTTGGTTGTAGTCGATCTCGCTCCAGCCGGGGATTGCCGCGGGGCGCGAAATGTCGTCCTGCTTGTAGTCCATGAACGCGACCATGTAGGCCATGTTCGGCTCGGTGCCGCGCACCGAAGTCATGGTCGAGAACCAGCCGTTGGCGAGGTAGCTCGGGAAATAGGCGTCGAAGTCCTTGGCCGTGCCGGTGAGCAGGAAGCTCGGGTCGGTGGCGGCAAGGGCTGCGTTGGAGAGAAGAAGAGAGATGAAGGCGAGGTTGCGCCGTTTCATGGAGTTTCCTTTGCTTTCCTTCTCCCGGCGGGAGAAGGTGGCGCGACAGCGCCGGATGAGGGAAAGACATTGCAGAGCGCAATGCCGCCACCACCCGAAAGGCTTCTCCCTCATCCGCCCTTCGGGCACCTTCTCCCGCGGGGAGAAGGAACGTCTGTCATTTCGCCGCCAGTTTCACCTCGACCGGCGCGCCGACGCCCGCGCGATTGGTTTCGCGCTTGAAGAAGTACAGCGTGATCAGCACGAGCGTCATCGGCACGAGCGAAAAATAGAAGGCATGGATGCCGTCGAACGCGGAGAACACCATCGCGGTGATGCGCGAACCGAGCGTGCCGCCGAGTGCGGAGAAGATCACGATCAGGCCCATCATCGCCGCGTGTGCCGGCTTCGGCAGCGAGCTGAGCACGACCGAGTTGATCACCGGGTAGATCGGCGCCATGAGCAGGCCGATCAGTGGAATCAGGTAGGCCGCGGCCGGCGCGTCGAACCAGCCGACGTCGGCGCGGCCGACGACATCGCGTGCGAGCGGTAGCACCAGCACGACGAGCACGCCCATGCCGATCACGCAGATATTGAGCAGCACGTACCACGGCACGCGGCGCAGCACCTGGCCCGCGGCGAGGCGGCCGAGTGCGGTGGTGCCGGCGAGGATGGTCGCGAGTTGGATACTCATTGCGTGCGGCAGCTTGAGGATCTCGTTGTTGAAGGTCGGCAGCCAGGTGCTGAAGCTCTGCTCGATCAGCACGTAGAGGAAGGCCGAGGCGAGAAACACGTAGATCAGCGGGCGCAGGAACAAGCGCAGCATTTCCGCTAGCGAACCCTTGAGCGAGTTGGTCGCCGCGCTGTGCGCGGCGGATTCGTCGAGCTGCGAGGTTGCAAGCAGACCGACGACGAGGAAGCAGATCGCGGCAAGCAGCCAGTAGACGTTGAACCAGACCGGATTCGCCGGATTCTTGTCGTCGATAAAGGCGCTGAACAGCCAGCCGCAGACGAGCACGCCGACCATGAACATGCCTTCGATCGTGTTGGTCAGGCGCGAGTGTTCGGTCGGGTCGCGCGTGAGCAGGCCGATCGACGAGTACACCGAGACTTTCGCCAGAGCGAAGCCGATACCGGTGCACATGAACAGCAGCTCGGTCGTGTGGAAGCCCGGATAGAGCCGCATCACGATGCAGGCCACGCCGACGATGGCGAGCGCGATCATCATCGCGCGCCGGTAGCCGAGCAGCGGCAGGAACGAGGCGACGAGCAGGGAGGTGACGGCGATCGGCAGATCCTTGAACAGCTCCAGGTTGCTCGCCTGCGGCTTGGTCACGCCGAAGGTCGCGATCGACTGCAGGATCACCGTGCCGACGCTGTTGAGCAGGATCGCGAAGATCACGTAGATCAGCGCGAGGGCCAGGACCATGCGGAATCGATTCGTCATTCGCTCTCTCTCGTCGTTTCAGTGCGCGCGCCCGAACGGGTCGGTCACGCCTTTCTGCCAGGGATCGTGCGTCGCGGTGCGCCAGACGTCGAGGCGGCGGCGCAGATCGGCCAGCGTCTGCGCATGCTCGGCCTTGCCGGCGAGATTGACGACTTCGTCGGGGTCGGCGGCGAGATCGTACAGCTCCTCGGCCGGACGGTGGTGGAACGCGTCGAGCGTGCGCTTGCCGAGCCGTGCGCCGGGCGTCGTGGTGATTGCCTTCCATGCGGGCGACAGCGCCACGTCGCTTGCGATCGGCACTTCGAGCGCCGGCTGCAGATTGAGGAAATAGCTGTAGCGACGCGTGCGCAGGCTGCGCGTCGGATAGTACTGGTCGATCTCGTGGAAGCTGTGCGTGGCGAACACTTCGTCCCAGCCGGTCGCATCGGCCTCGCCGAGAAGCGGCAGGATCGAGCGGCCGGGCAGGGGCAGGTAACGATAGTCCTTGGGCGGCGTGGCGCCGGTCCAGTCGAGAACGGTCGGTGCGATGTCGATCCAGCTGACCATCGCGCGGTTGCGCAAGCCGCGCTTCGCCGCGCCCGGTGCGCGCACGATCAGCGGCAGATGGATGCCTTCGTAGTAGAGATTGTCCTTAGCGCCCGGAAACGGGCGGCCGTTGTCGGACAGGTAGATCACCAGCGTATCGTCTGCGTGGCCAGTGTCCTTGAGTTCGCGCAGCAGAATGCCGATGCCGGCGTCCATGCGGCTGACGGCCTCGTAATACTCGGCGAGGTCGGCGCGCACGCCGGGCAGGTCGGGCAGATGCGACGGGATCGCGACGTCGACCAGTGCGTAGCGCTCGCGCTTCACTTCGGGCCAGTCGCGCGTATTGCCGAAATTCGACGCGTCGCCCGCGCGGTGCGGATCGCTGTAGGCGACGGTGAGAAAGAACGGCCGCGGGCCTTGTTCGCGCAGCCATTTGCCGGCGGCGTGGCCCATCGCGGCGACGTCGCGCACGAGCGGCCGTTCCGGTTCGAGCCACGCGTCGTAGGCGAGCGCGGCTTCGGGCTTCACATGAAGCTTGCCGACGAGCGCCGTCGCATAGCCGGCCTGCTTGAGCATCCACGGCAGCGTCTTGACGTCGTCGAGCAGGGAAAAATTGTGTACGTCGTGGGCGAGCCCGTACATGCCGTTGGTGTGCGAATACAGGCCCGTATACAAGGTCGCACGGCTCGAACTGCACGACGATACCGACGCGTAGGCATCGGTAAACAGCACACCATCGCGCGCGAGCGCGTCGAGCGTCGGCGTGCGCACTTTGCCGCCCGCGCAGCCGAGATCGTAACCGTGATCATCGGCGACGATCAGCAGCACGTTGCGCCGGTGCGCGGCGTCAGGCCGGCGTGGCGCCTGCGCGCGCAGGCGCGTGGCTGCTGCTGCCAGGCCCGCGGCGAGGAATTCGCGGCGATTGATCGTCATGCGCAATGATCCTTGCGTTGGTCCGTCCGCAAAAAAAAGCGGCCCGGTATCTGCGGGGAGGCAGCCCGGACCGCTCGTCGGAGAGGACGAACAAACCGCCAGCGATCAGAACTTGTACTTCGCCTGCACGTTGATCTCGCGGCCTTCGAGCGGACGCGCGAGGATGGTGCCGTCGACGCCCGCGGTGTTGCCGAAGAAGCGCGAGTTCGACTCGGTCAGGCCGAGCTCGTTGGTCAGGTTCGTGCCCTGCATGCGGAACTCCCAATTCTTGCCGACGTTGGCGACGACGCCGAAGTCCCAGGTGTTGTAGCTGCCGAGCTGTTGCAGGCCGGACAGATCCTGGGTGTGGTCGCCGACGTGCGTGTAGGTGACGAAGGCCATCAACGAACCCCACTCGAACGGAATCCGGTAGTTCGGCGTCAGGAAGAAGCGCACTTTCGGCTGACGCTGCAGTTGCACGCCGTTGATCACCGCACAGAGCTGCTCGCCCGTGTTGACGTCGGTATAGGTCTGGCAGGCGTTGTAGTGCGAGTACTTGCCGTCCTGGTAGTTGCCGGTGAAATCGACGCGGAAATTCTCGAACGGCGAAACATAGCCGGTGACGTTGACGCCCTTGGAATCCGAACCGTAGACCGAAGTCGGGCCGGTCGGCACGCCGCTCTGCGTCGTCGGCTGATAGGTCAGGCCGCTGAACTGACGATGGTAGGCGCTGATGTCGGCAAAGATCCATTCGTTCTGGAACTTGTAGCCGATCTCGAAGCTTTGCAGCTTCTGCACGGGCGGCGTATTGCCGGTCGCGTTGCCGCGCAGGGTGTTGTCGAAGTCGCCGAAATGCGGTCCCTTGGTCGCGCGCGCATAGGCCGACATGTTGTCGGCGATCTCGTAGTTTGCGCCGACCGAGAACGCCGGATGAGTCTTGTCGTAGTCGGTACGCGTGAACGTGCCGTTGCATGACGGAACTAGATTGTCGTACAGCGTGTACGGATTGCCATCGAGGTCACTCTTGCTCTGGTTGCACACGAGCAGATGGGCTTGCTGGTTCTCCACGCGGATGCCGGCATCGAATAGCCAGCGGTCGACGCGCCAGGAATCGGAAATGTACAGTGCCTTGTTGTTGGCGCTGCCTTTCTCGGCAATGTTGTAGTTGCCGTTGAAGTCGCTGAAACCCTGGTTGTTCGAGACGTAGTAGGTATGCCCGTTCTGCTGATAGCTCAGCACGATCGGCTTGGCGTTCGGCGTATTGCTCATCAGCATCTGATTGCCGAGCGACCACTTGTCGTCGTCGGTGTAGTGCGCGAGATACAGGCCGACGGTCAGCGTATTGCCCTCGAAGATCTCGCGGCTGACGCGCAGGTCGTTGACCAGGTTCTTCAGATGCTTCTGGATGTACCACCAGCCCTGGTGCACCACGCTTTGCGTGAGCGGCACATTGCCGCCGGTCGTATAGACAGCCGAGTAGGGCGTGCCTGCGGCAAGGTTGAGATTGTCCGAATCCAGCGGCTTGCCGCCCGGGCCGCAGAACACTCCGTTCGGAATGTTGCAACCGTAGAGGTAGTAGCTCAGCGGCTTGGTGTTGTTGCCCGAGAACAGGGCATTGGTGTTCATGTCGCCTTCGTTGTAGAGGAACTTGTCCGAGATCGACCAGCCGGCGATTTCGTAGTCGAAGTTGCCGCCGAAGAAATTCATCTTCGCGCCGCGGCCGTTGCCGAGGTCGGCGTTGACCGGGCCGTACGCGCCCTGCAGCGTGACGTTCTGCATCGCCTTGCTGTAGTAGGTACTGGTCAGCGGATCGAAGCCCGGATAAGCGCTGAAATTGCCCGGACTGTTCTGGTGCAGCGGAATCGGCGTGATGAACTGGTTCTTGTCGTCGATGCGGCGCGCGTACAGCGTGAACGAACCGTTGTCGAGATCGTGGGTCAAGGTCGCCGTGAGCTGGCCGCCCTGGTCGGCCTTGAAGCCCGGCGAACGTACGCCGTCGGACGTGCGCCAGAAGCCGCCGATGCTGCCGTACCAGCCGTCGGCGATCTTGAAGCCGTAGAAGCCGTCGAGGCGCCACAGGCCTTCGTCGCCGTAGGTGATGCCGATCGAACCGGACGGCTCGCTCGTGCCCTGCTTGAGGATGAAGTTCGCGGTCGCGCCGATCTGGCCGGGGCCAAGCACGACGGTCGGGCCGCCCTGCACGATTTCCGCGCGCTCGATCGTGTCGTCGAGGCGGAACGCCGAGGTCGTCTCGAAGAACGACAGGGTCGGCGCGCCGTACAGCGGCGAGCCCATCATCATCGTGGTGAAGTAGGGCGCGTCGCCGCCGCCCGGGAAGCCGGCGATTTCAATGTTCGCGCCGGTCTGACCGCCGGTCGATTCAGGCCACAGGCCAGGCGAGACCTTGAGCAGGTCCGCGGTGCTCTTCGGGTTGGCCTGCTTGATCTGCTCGGCGTTGACCGCGGTGATGATGTAGCTCGCGTCGATCTTCTTCACGCCGTTGTTCGAGGCCGAGCCGGTGACGACCATGCCTTCGAGGGTCTGGGTTTCGGTCTTCGCCGCCTGCGCGGCGTTTTTCGGCGCGGCGGCGGGCGCGGCCGCCGCGGCGGCTTGCGGATCGGGCGATGGCGCCGGTGCGGCATCGGCGGCGAGCGCGATCATCGGAGTCAGTGCGGCGAGGATCGCGACGGTCAGCGCCAGCCGAATCGTTTTTGGGCACGGCGCGTTCGCGTGCGTGGTGTTCGTTCGCTTCATGGGTTCTCCCTCCAAAATATGAATATGTTTTGTTGTTACCGTCGGCCCGCGAATTCTGCGTTGCGGGTCCGCGGCGGTCAGGTTTTTGCAGACAGCGTTTCCACGGGTTTTTTCACAACGAATTTCTCCAGATCGAATTCGGTCAGATCGCGCAGCACCGCATCGGCATCGGTGAGTACGCGCGCATCGCCGATGCCGAGCGCGGTCATGCCGGCGGCCTTGATCGCGGCGACGCCGGCCTGCGCGTCCTCGATACCGAGGCAGTTGGCAGGATCGACGTCGAGCGCTGCCGCGGCGCGCAGGAAGATCTCCGGATCGGGCTTGGCGCGCGCGATCGTGGCCGAGTCGACGATGTGGTCGAACAAGCCGGCGACGCCCATGCGCTCGACGAGTTCTTTGGCACTGCGGCTTGCCGAGGCGAGGGCGATCTTCAGGCCGGCGGCGCGCGCGGCCTTGAGCGCATCGAGCGCGCCGGGCAGCAGGTCGTTCGCCGAGAAGCTCTCGATCGCTTTGCGGTAGTAGCCGTTTTTGCGCTCGGCGAGTTCGTGCTTCTGCGTGCTCGTATAATTTTTCGCCGCATCGCCAAGCACGATATCGAGCGAGGCCATGCGGTCGACGCCTTTGAGCCGCTCGCCGATCGCATCGTCCCATGCCAGCCCAAGTTCGCCGGCGAGGCGCTTCCAGGCGGCGTGGTGCAAATGCGCCGTATCGGCGAGTACGCCGTCGAGATCGAAGATCAGGGCGTTGTAGGAGCGGGGATTGGGGATTCGGGATTGGGGATTCGGTAGAGCATGCTCGCCGAGCGCGAGGGTTTGTGCTTCGCGCGGGACGAGAGCGACACGTGTGTCGCCATGGAAGATGTCGAGCGTGGCGCCGTCGCGCAGGGTGTAGGTCACGGCGTTTGCCGCGACCGCGATGTCGAGTTTGCGGCCCTGCCAGACGAGGCCGAAGCGGTAGCCGCGCCAGCCGGGCGGCAGAATCGGATCGAAATGCAGCGCGCTGTCGCGCACGCGCAGGCCGCCGAAGCCCCAGGCGAGGCCGAGCCAGCTTCCGGCCATCGCGGCCATGTGCGCGCCGTGGCTGGTGTTCGCATGCAGGTCGTCGAGGTCGATGCGCAGGTTTTCGTGGAAGTACTCCTGCGCCTTGTCGGCATAGCCCAGTTCGGCGGCGAGGATGCCGAAAGTCGACGGCGACAGAGTCGAGTCGTGCACGGTGATCGCTTCGTAGTAATCGAAGCTGCGCCGCTTCACCGCCGGATCGACCTGGGCCGAATCGGCGAGAACGAAGGCGAGCAGCGCGTCCGCCTGCTTGCACACCTGATGGCGGTACAAGGTCAGCGGATGGTTGTGCATCAGCAGCGGGAATTTCTCGGGCGGAGTGCCCTTGACGTCCCACAACGGTTTGTCGAGGAAGGTGTCGTCCTGGGCGACGATGCCGAGTTTTTCGTCGTAGGGCAGGTACATTGCTTCGGCCGCGTGCGACCACTCGGCGATTTCCGCGGCGCTCAGCGCCAGTTTGTTTGCGAGCGCGGCATAGACATCAGGCGACTGCGCTTCTAGCGTGCGCATCGTTGCCGCGGCGTAGCGCAGATGTTCCTGCGCCATACGATTGGTGTAGTAGTTGTTGTCGACAAGTGCGGTGTATTCGTCGGGCCCGGTCACCGCGCAGATGCAGAACGCGCCGTCGCGGCGCGCATTGAAGTAACCGATCTGCAGCCAGATGCGCGCGGTCTCGATCAGGATTTCCGCGCCCATCTCGGCGAGGAAGGCGCGGTCGCCGGTTGCATCGACGTAGAGGCGCACGGCGAACGCGATCGCCGCATTGATGTGGTACTGCGCCGAACCCGAAGGGTAATGCGCCGAACATTCGTCCCCCGCGATCGTGCGCCACGGATACAGCGCGCCGCGCGCATGGCCCATTTCGCGCGCATGCAGGCGTGCGCGTTCGAGCGCGCGATAGCGCCAGACCAGCGACGGCTTCATCAGCGCGGGGGCGGTGAAGGCGAAGACCGGCAGGACGAAAGTTTCCGAATCCCAGAACACGTGACCTTCGTAGCCTTCGCCGGTCAGTCCCTTGGCCGCAATGCCGCCGCGGCCGTCGCGGTTGGCCGACTGGAACAGATGGAACAAGTTGAAGGCGAGCGCCTGCTCATCGCGGCCGTCTGCGGTGTCGACACCGATGTCGGCACCGCGCCAGAACGCGGCGACTTCGTCGGCCTGGGCGCGCGCAAGCGCATCGAAGCCGAGAGGCATCGCCGCATCGAGTGTACTTTGTGCCGATTTATACAAATCCGCGGCGGATTCACTGCCGCCCGGAAGAGTCCAGGCGTAGGCGGCGTATTTCTCGATCGTGATTTCTTCGCCTGCGGCGATCTCGGCGACGAACCATTGCCGCGCTGCGTTCGCGTCGGCTTCGGCGGCGGCGAAGGCAGCGCCGACGACGCGATGGCGCTGCACGCAGGCGACGCCGATCGCGCTCTGCCGCGTGCATTGCGCGAGCCGCGCTTCGTGTGCGTCGGCCGCCGCGTCGGTGACTTGCAGCGCGAGCCCCGCGCCTGTGCCGAAGCGCGGATCGTCACCCTGTGCCACCGCGGCGACGTCGCCGACGATCGCGGATTCGAGCGCGATCGGGCCGGCGTAGTCGAGCGAGCGCAAGGTCCAGCGCAGACAGAGCAGGCCCGGATGGGCGAGTGCGACGATGCGCTGTGCGCGCACTTCGAACGTGGCGCCGGTCGGTGTCTGGAAAGTCAGCTTACGCAGCAAGGTGCCCGCGTGCAGGTCGAGCGTGCGCTCGAAGGCGAGCACGCGGCCCTGTGCCGGGTCGGCCAGGATATCGTCGAGGAAAATGCGGATCGCCGTCGCGTCGGCGACCGGCACACGCGTATCGGTGGTGCGCGCGAAGCCGTGATGGCGCTCGTGGTAGTCGATCGCGCTGCGTTCCCAGACGCCGGCGATAAAGCTGCCTTGGGTCGCACTCGCGGATTCTTCGAGGCCGCCGCGCACACCGAGTGCGCCGTTGGCGAGCGCGAACAGAGTTTCGTCGCGCGCGGCCTGGTCGGGCTGCCATTGAGTCTGGGTGATGCGGCGTGCGTCGCGTGCCGGCAACGTGGCGGACGCAGCGGCATCTGCACTGCGGATCGCTGCGGACGGCGCGGCAGGAACCGTATCGTTCACGCGCAGATCCCGATCGCAGCGGATGACGTGGAGCGGAATCCCGCGGACGCCGGCGAAGACGCGCGCATCAGCGCATCGAACCTTTGCAGGTGCATCGATATTCCCTCCCATGTTCGCGCGCGGCTGGTGCGTGAACCCCTTTCGCGGACCGCCGACGCTGTCGTTCGCGAAAACGTAACAGCAAATGGTATCGATATCAAGATACCGATATCATTTGCTGCGGACGCACACGAAAGCGGCGGTAAATTGGACGTGCCGGCAGCGAAACGCCACACTAAGGCGCGAGGTCGGCGGAGCCGATCGAAGATCGGGCGTAGTCGGCGCATGGCCAAATCCAACCGCAGCAGCAGGCCCGCGATCGCGGCGGAAAACGCGATGACGATGGCCGATCTGGCCAAGCTCGCGGGGGTCTCGAAGATCACCGTGTCGCGCGCGCTTTCCGAAAACGGCATCGTCTCGGCGCAGACCCGCGACAAGGTGCGCGCACTCGCCGCCGAACATGGCTACAAACTCAACGTCAGTGCGCGCAACCTGCGTCTGCGCCAAAGCCACACGATCGCGGTGATCGTCGAGATGACGCCGAGCGTCAACCGGCCGATGTCCGATCCGTATCCGCTCGAACTGCTTGGCGGCATCGCCCAGGAACTCGCCACGGCGAACTACAGCGTGCTGCTGACCACACGCCAGGGCGCGCTTGCGCCGGCGGTGCAGGCGGCCGACGCGGTGATCCTGCTCGGCCAGGGCGCGAAGCAACAAGCGGTGCATCTGTTCGATCGCCTGCGCCTGCCGATGGTCGTGTGGGGCGCGCCCGGCGCGGACGACGCGCACGTGGTCGTCGGCAGCGACAACCGCCTCGGCGGCGCGAACGCGGCCGAACGTTTCGTCTCGCTTGGCCGGCATCATCCGGTTTTTCTCGGCGACACCGATCATGCGGAAATGGCCGAGCGCCATACCGGTTTCGTCAGGCATCTGAAGAAGCACGGCATCGCGCCGCTGGTCGTCAACCACAAAGCGTTCACCGCCGAATCGGGATTCGAGGCGGTGCATGCGCTGCTGCGCAAGAAGGCGCGCTTCGACGCGGTGTTCGCCTGCAACGACTTGCTCGCGATGGGTGCGGTGCGTGCGTTGATCGAGAACGGCCAGCGCGTGCCCGAGGACGTTTCCGTGATCGGCTACGACGACACGCCGCTCGGCGCGGCTTTTATTCCCGCGCTGTCGTCGGTCCACCAAAACTGGCACGAAGGCGGAGTGCTGCTGGCGCGCAAGGCGCTCGCGCTGTTCCGCGGTGAATCGGTGTCTTCCGAGATCCTGCCGAGCCGGCTGGTCGTGCGCGCGACCTGAAGCCCGGTCGTCTACGCGACGACGAATTCTTCGGTGGACGCCGACGGCGAAGGCGAGGCCGGTGTAGTTTCGCGGGTCTGTTGCTGCATCGCCCACAGCGCCGCATAACGGCCGCCGAGGCCGAGCAGGTGCGTGTGATTGCCGCGTTCGATGATGTGGCCGTGGTCGAGAACGAGAATTTCATCGGCGTCGACGATGGTCGACAGGCGATGTGCGATCACGAGCGTCGTGCGCTCGCGCGCGATCTCGGCAAGCTCGGCCTGGATGACTTTTTCGGTGCGCGTGTCGAGCGCGCTGGTCGCCTCGTCGAACACGAGGATGGTCGGGTTCTTGAGCAGGGTGCGTGCGATCGCGACGCGCTGCTTCTCGCCGCCCGAGAGTTTCAGCCCGCGTTCGCCGACGCCGGTGTCGTAACCCTGCGGCAGGCTGGCGATGAAGTCGTGGACGTGCGCGGCGCGCGCAGCGGCGACGACTTCTTCGCGCGTCGCCTCGGGTTTGCCGTAAGCGATGTTGTAGTAGATCGAATCGTTGAACAGCACGGTGTCCTGCGGCACGATGCCGATCGCATTGCGCAGCGAATCCTGGGTGACCGAGCGGATGTCCTGGCCGTCGATGCGGATCGCGCCGCCGTCGACGTCGTAGAAACGGTAGAGCAGGCGCGAGAGTGTGGACTTGCCCGCGCCCGTGGTGCCGACGACGGCGACCGTCTTGCCTGCCGGAATGGAGAAATCCACGTCGTAGAGAATGCGCCGCTGCGCGTCGTAGCCGAAGCTGACATTGTCGAAACGTACGTCGCCGCCGTGCAGGGCCAGCGGTTTCGCGTCGGGCGCGTCGCGGATTTCCTGCGGCTCGGCGAGCAGGCCGAACATGCGCTCGATATTGGTGAGCGCCTGCTTGACCTCACGATAGACCATGCCGAGGTAGTTGAGCGGCATCGACAACTGGATCAGGAAGGCGTTGACCATGACCAGGTCGCCGATCTTCATCGTGCCGGCGACCACGCCCGCCGACGCGCGCCACAGCAACAGGGTCAGGCCGATCGCGACGATCGCGGTCTGGCCGATGTTGAGCGCGGCGAGCGACTTCTGGCTTTTCACCGTCGCTTCCTCGAGGTTGCGCAGGCTGACATCGAAGCGCTTGAGCTCGTGCTCTTCGTTGCCGAAGTATTTGACCGTCTCGTAATTGAGCAGGGCGTCGACGTTGCGCGCGTTCGCCTCGGTGTCGGCTTCGTTCGCGGCGCGATAGAAGCGCAGGCGCCATTCGGTCATCGAGAACGTGAAGGCGATGTAGACGGCGATCGTCGCCAGGGTGATCGCGGTAAAGCTCCAGTCGTAATTGACCATGAGGATCGTGCAGATCACGCCGATCTCGAACAGGGTCGGCAGGATCGTGTAGATCGTCCAGTCGAGCAGATCCGACACGGAGGTCATGCCGCGCTCGACGTCGCGCGCGACGCCGCCAGTGCGGCGGTCGAGATGGAAGCGCAGGCTCAGATTGTGCAGGTGGGCGAATACGCGCAGGGTGATCTCGCGCGAGGTGCGTGCGAGCACGCGTGCGAAAACGATCGTGCGCAATTCCTGGAAGAACGAGGTCGACAGGCGCAGCGCGCCGTAGGCCATCAACAGCAGCAGCGGAATGACGAGCGGCGAGGGCGCCACGTCGAGATCGTCGACCAGATGCTTGAGCACGACCGGCACGGCGATGTTGGCGAGCTTGCCGACGATGAGAAAAGCCAGCGCGGCCAACACGCGCCCGCGATAGCGCCATACGGTCGGCATCAAGCGCCGGAAGGCGCCGACCAGGGTCGCGCGCTGCACAGGTTCGGGGGAATTCATCGCCGTCAATGTGAGGCGTCGGCGGCCATTTCGCAAGCGGCTGCCGCGTCGATCCAGTGGTTCCGATGCCGGATCGTGACTTCCAGCAGTTCCAAGCGCTGGTTGCGGAATCTACTCTGCGCGCGCCGCCGACTTATCGGAGCAGCCATGATCGACTTGTCGCGGCGCCGCATCGTGTTCGGTGTGGGCGCCTTGCCCGTCCTCGCTTCGCTGCGTTCGCGCGCGGCGCCGGCCCGGTCCGTTGAAGAGAGCGGCTATGTCCGCATCGGCGGCATCGAGCAATGGATTTCGATCCGCGGCATGTGGCGCGAGAATCCGTTGTTGCTTTTCCTGCACGGCGGTCCGGCGGAAGCGCAGTCGCCGTTCCTCAAGGAGTTCGCGCCTTGGGAAAGCGATTTCACCGTCGTCAATTGGGACCAGCGCGGGTCGGGCAAGACTTATGCGAAGTATCGCGAGTCGACACCCGACGTGAGTTTGGAGCGCATGGCCCAGGACGCCATCGAAGTCGCCACGTATGCCTGCCGGCGATTGGGCAAGAAGCGCTTGATCGTGGTCGGACATTCGTGGGGCGCGATCCTCGGCCTCGCCGCCGTGCAGCGCGACGCGGCGCCGTTCGCGGCGTTGGTTGGCAGCGGGCAGCCGGTCAACTGGCAGCTTTCGATCGAAGATCGCGAACGCTACGCCCGTGCCCAGGCCGAGGCCGCCGGTGACAAGGCTGCCCTCAAGGCGCTCGATGCCGCTGCGGCTCTCTCCGCGGATGACGGCAAACGTCTTGCTGCGTCGAACAGGTGGCGCATGACGCTGGGCGATCTCGACTATCTCAAGAGAGTTCAGGGCGGTTTTATCGGCCCTTCGATCGCCGATGCAAAGGGCGACGCCGCGGATTGGATTGCCGGTGGGGAATTTTCCGGGCCTAAGCTGTGGCGCACGATCACGAGCTTCGACGCGCGCAAGCTCGAGCGGAAAATTCCGGTGCCGTTCTTCGTCGTCCAGGGCCGCGACGATCACGTCGTCTCCACCGCGGCGGCAGAAGCTTTTGTCGAGACGGTACATGCTCCGGCAAAAGGATTCGTCGCGATCGACGGCGGCCACTTCGCTTGTTTCACAAATCCGCAGCAGTTCGTGCAGGCGTTGCGCGACAACGTGAGGAACTACGCGCTCGGCTAGTTCGCTTTTTTCGTTGAACTGGAGTTTCGGCAGCGCTCGCCTGGCGAGGGTATGATGAACGCCCCCTCTCGCCTGTGGAGATATGTCATGCGTAATTCGATCTTGCTCGCGGCCGGCCTGCTCGTTGCCGGTTTCGCTTTCGCCCAGGATGCGGCCAAGCCGGCCGGCGTCGAGCAGAAGAAGGCGCCTGCCGGCGCGTCGGTGTTCATTGTCTCGCCGAAGGACGGCGAAACCGTGGGGCAGGAATTCACGGTCAAGTTCGGCGTCAAGGGCATCGAGATCAAGCCGGCCGGCGATCCCACGCCGAACACGGGACATCATCATTTGCTGATCGACGTGAAAGAACTGCCGCCGGGCAATCTGCCGATTCCGGCGGACGCGAATCACAAACACTACGGCAAGGGACAGACTGAGGACACGATCAAGCTGGCGCCGGGCGACCACACCCTGCAGCTCGATTTCGCCGATCTCGCCCACGTGCAGTTCGATCCACCTATCGTGTCGAAGAAGATCACCGTACATGTGAAGTGATCCAGCCATCGGGCCGGCCCCTGTCTGCGGGCCGGCCGAGGCCATGGAATTTCCCTGTGCGGCGCCGCATTGGGCGCCGCTTCCCGGGCGGCCGTGGACGGCTTGCAAATTGAGCGATCGTCCACACTTGACGGGATAGTGATCCCGCGTCAACCTCGTCTCGTCCGATTTCTGGCAGGGCGATACCGGCGGCGCGGACGACAAAGTTTCCAGGAAACCTAATGGCCAATCCCGCTTCAAACCAGCCTGTTCAGCAGCATCTGTCGCACATCAACGAATTGCCGGTGTTGCCGCTGCGCGACGTCGTCGTCTATCCGCACATGGTCATACCGCTCTTCGTCGGGCGGGAAAAGTCGGTGCGTGCGCTGGATATGGCGATGGAAGGCGACAAGCGCATCCTGCTCGTTGCCCAGCGCAGCCCGGACACGGACGACCCGCAGGCGGGTGATCTGTATTCGATCGGCACCGTGGCGACGGTGCTGCAATTGCTCAAGCTGCCCGACGGCACGATCAAAGTGCTCGTGGAAGGGCTGATGCGCGCGGAAGTGTCGAGCTTCTCCGAGCGCGACGGCATCATGACCGGCTATGCGCGCTCGCTCGAGTCGATCTATACGCGCGAGCCGCGCGAGATCGAAATCGTCTCACGTTCGCTCGTATCGATGTTCGAGCAGTTCGTCAAACTCAACCGCAAGATTCCGCCTGAATTGCTCGCGACCTTGTCGGGCATCGACGACACCAGCCGTCTCGCCGACACGATCGCGGGGCATCTGTCGATCCGCCTGCAGGACAAGCAGCGCGTGCTCGAAACCGCCGACGTCGCCGACCGCCTCGAAATGCTCATGGGCTTCGTCGACGGCGAGATCGACGTGCAGCAGATCGAGAAGCGCATCCGCGGCCGGGTCAAGTCGCAGATGGAGAAGAGCCAGCGCGAGTACTACCTCAACGAGCAGATGAAGGCGATCCAGAAGGAACTGGGCGAGGGCGAGGATGCGCCGAACGAAATCGAAGAGCTGACCAAGAAGATCGACAAGGCCGGCATGCCGCCGCCGGTCGAAAAGAAGGCGCGCGCGGAGCTGAACAAGCTCAAGCAGATGCCTCCTATGTCGGCGGAAGCGACGGTCGTGCGCAACTACATCGACTGGCTCGTCGGCGCGCCGTGGAAGAAGCGCAGCAAGGTGCGCAAAAACCTCAAGGCCGCGGAAGAGGTGCTCGACGCCGACCACTTCGGCCTGGAGAAGGTCAAGGAGCGCATCGTCGAATACCTCGCCGTGCAGTCGCGCGTGAAGAAGATGAAGGGCCCGATCCTGTGCCTCGTCGGACCGCCCGGTGTCGGCAAGACCTCGCTCGGCCAGTCGATCGCCAAAGCGACCGGGCGCAAGTTCGTGCGCATGTCGCTCGGCGGCGTGCGCGACGAGGCCGAGATCCGCGGCCATCGCCGCACCTATATCGGCTCGATGCCGGGGCGCCTGATCCAGAATCTGAACAAGGTCGGCACGAAGAATCCGCTGTTCGTGCTCGACGAAATCGACAAGATGTCGATGGATTTCCGCGGCGATCCGTCTTCGGCCCTGCTCGAAGTGCTCGATCCCGAGCAGAACCATGCGTTCAACGACCATTACCTTGAGGTCGACTTCGACCTGTCCGAAGTGATGTTCATCGCAACAGCGAACTCGCTCAATATTCCGGGTCCGCTGCTCGACCGCATGGAAGTGATCCGCATCCCCGGATATACCGAAGAAGAGAAAATCAATATCGCCGAGCGCTATCTGCTGCCGAAGCAGGTCAAGGCGAACGGTCTGCGTGTCGAGGAAATCTCGGTCAAGACCGAGGCCGTGCGCGACATGATCCGCTACTACACGCGCGAATCGGGCGTGCGCAACCTCGAGCGCGAGATTGCTAAGATCTGTCGCAAAGTCGTGACCGAGCTGACTCTCGTCGCCGACAAGGTGAAGAAGGCGGGCAAGGCGGAGAAGAAGCGCGGCAAGGTGACGGTCGATAGCAAGAATCTCGACCGCTATCTCGGCGTGCAGAAATTCCAGTTCGGGCGCCGAGAACTGCAGAACGAAGTCGGCCTGGTCACGGGGCTGGCGTGGACGTCGGTGGGCGGAGAACTGCTCAGCATCGAAGCCTCGATCGTGCCCGGCAAGGGGCGCCTCGTGAACACGGGACAGCTCGGCGACGTAATGAAGGAATCGATCCAGGCGGCACTGTCGGTCGTGCGCGCGCGCACCGAGCGGCTCGGCATCGAGTCCGACTTCCATCAGAAATACGATATTCACATCCATATGCCCGAAGGCGCGACGCCGAAGGACGGTCCGAGCGCGGGCATCGGCATGTGCACGGCGCTCGTATCGGCGTTGACCAAGGTGCCGGTGCGTTCCGAGGTCGCGATGACCGGCGAGATCACGCTGCGCGGCCGCGTGTTGCCGATCGGCGGGCTCAAGGAAAAACTGCTTGCCGCACATCGGGCCGGCATCGAGACCGTGATCATTCCGGAAGAAAATGAGAAGGATTTGGCAGAAATTCCGAAGAACGTGACCGAGTCGCTCAAGATCAAGCCGGTGCGCTGGATCGACGAGGTGCTCGACATCGCGCTCGAGCGCCCGCTCTCGCCGCTGCCTGAAAAAGTGGAAAATGCGCAAAATGCAGCATCGGAACCGGCCGTCGAGGAGCCGGCCGGTTCGGCGGTGGTGCGGCCGCATTGACCCCCTTCGTACATGCCGGTGCGACGCCGTCGGCATGCAAATTCCCGACCACCCTGTCAAGCGGTTTTTGCGCAAAACGATCGTCTTCGCGCAGTGCTGAAAATCGCTGCAGGGCGCATCGCAATTGATGTTGCGCGCATTGGGGAGGGCTGGTATAAAGTTCGCGCCGCACTTCGCTTCAGCCCATTTGGCTCGGCGCGAATGACGCGGGGTAACGAGGCGAGCAAGCGAAAGATCATCGACGCCTGCACATGCCTCGTATGATTTCGATTACCTAACGGCGAGCGCTCGCCAATTCCTTTTCGGGAGAGACATAACATGAACAAGGGTGATTTCGTTTCCGCGGTGGCCGATTCGGCCGAACTGAGCAAGGCCGATGCGGGCCGTGCAGTTGAAGCCGTGATCGAAGTGATCACGAAGGCGCTGAAGAAGGGCGACACGGTTGCGCTCGTCGGTTTCGGCACCTTCCTCGCGCGCAAGCGCGCCGCGCGCACGGGCCGCAATCCGCGTACCGGTCAGCAGATCAAGATCAAGGCCTCGAAAAATCCGTCGTTCAAGGCTGGTAAAGCGCTCAAGGATGCTCTAAACTAAGCGGCTCGCCTGCCAAGGGGTGCTTAGCTCAGCGGTAGAGCGTCGCCCTTACAAGGCGAGGGTCGGGGGTTCGAAACCCTCAGCACCCACCAAACTCGATGCGGGTGCACCACTCGTAGCGGTATAGGCAAAATGAAGTCCGGCACTCAATTCCACGCCGGATTTCGAAAGTTAGCGCGGAGTGGTAGTTCAGCTGGTTAGAATACCGGCCTGTCACGCCGGGGGTCGCGGGTTCGAGTCCCGTCCACTCCGCCACTAAAAAACGAGGCGCCGCAAGGCGCCTTTGTTTTATCTGCACTCGCTTGCGCATGCGTCCGCGAGCGCAAAAATAAGAAGCGGTCCTGCGAGGCCGCCTTAATAAAGGGTGTTTGGCGCGTTCGCCTCGAACGCAAAGATCAAGCAGCGGTCGTCGCGGCCGTACTTTCAAAAGAAGCGATTTCCCCATGTTGCAGACATTGCACGACAAATTTTCCGGTATCGCGGCCAAGATTCTTCTCGGCATCGTCGTGATCGTTTTCGGCGGATTCTTCGGCATCGAGCAGTACATGAATCCGAAGAGCGAGACGTTTGTCGCCAAGGTGGACGGCAAGGAAATCAGCCAGGACCAGTTCCGCGAAGCCTACAACCGCTATCGCTCGCAGATGCAGCAGGCCTTCGGCGCGCAGTTCGACGCAGCCGCGTTCGACACGCCGGAGCGCAAGCATCAGGTGCTCGAACAGCTGATCAACGATCAGTTGCTCGCCAACGCCAACGCGAAGCTCGGCGTGATGGTGCCGGTGAGTCAGATTCGCGAGGCGATCGAAGCCATTCCCGCGTTCCAGACCGACGGCAAATTCGATGCGGATGTGTACCGCATGCGCCTGCAGGCGGCGGGGCGCACGGCAGAATCGTTCCAGGACGACGTCATCAAGGATCTGGCTACGCGCCAGTTGCCGAGCGATCTCGCGCAAAGCAACGTGGTGACGAATGCAGAGATCGACAGCTATCTCAAGCTGCGCGATCAAACCCGCGACTTCAGCTACATCAAGCTCGACAAGCCCGCCGCCGACGCGATCAAGATCGCCGACGCGGACATCGAGAAGTTCTACAAGGATCACGCCGCCGAATTCATGACGCCGGAAAAAGTGTCGCTCGACTATGTCGAGCTCGATGCGGCGAAGATGAAGGCGGACCTGGTTCCGGACGAGGCGGTGCTCAAGCAGCGCTACGAGGACCAGAAGGCCAGGTTCACGACGGCCGAGCAGCGCCAGGCCTCGCACATCCTGATCAAGGTGGCGAAGAACGCCAACGCCGACGCGCAGAAAGCCGCGCTCGAGAAGGCCAAGGCGATCGAAGCGGAGATCAAGGCGGGCAAGGACTTCGCCGCGGTGGCGAAGGAAAAATCCGACGACCTCGGTTCAAAATCGCAGGGCGGCGACCTCGGCTGGCTCGACAAGGGCCTGACCGATCCGGCGTTCGAGACCGCGCTATGGGCGATGAAGAAGGGCGACGTTTCCGATCCGGTGCTGTCGCCCGAGGGTTATCACATCATCGAGCTGCGCGACGTGCGCGAAGGCAAGGTCAAGTCGTTCGAAGAGGTGAAGGCCGAATTGACCAAGCAGTATCTCGAGACTGAGAACGCGCGCCGCTACAGTGAGCTGGCGGGCAAGCTCGTCGACACGCTCGGCAACGATCCGTCCTTGACCAACGTCGCCAAGACGTTCAACTTGCCGCTGCAGAAGACGACGCTGTTCACGCGCGCGGGCGGCGAAGGCATTGCCGCGAATCCGGCGGTGCTCAAGGCGGCGTTCTCGCCGACCGTGCTCGTCGAAGGCGGCACGTCGGACACGATCACGCTGGCGCCGAATCACGTCGTCTTCGTGCATCTCGATCAGCACGAGAAGCCCGCGCCGAAGTCGCTCGACCAGGTGCGCGAGGAAATTCGTGGCAAGCTCGTCACCGAGCAGCTCGCCAAACAGGCGAAGGAGCAGGCTGACACCTTGTATGCGCGCCTGCAGAAGGGCGAAACGCTCGACCAGATTGCGGCCGTGGCAAAAGCCAAGGTCGAACAGGAAAAGGACATCGGCCGCAATGCGGCGAATCTCGACGGTAAGCTCGTCGGCGAGGTGTTCAAGCTCGCGCGGCCGGCGGCGGACAAGCCGACGACGGCCGAAGTCGCTCTCGCCAACGACGCCTACGCGCTCGTCGCCCTGACTTCGGTCAAGGATGCCGATCCGTCCAAGCTCGATGCGAAATCGAAGGAAGCGGCGCGCAATCAGCTCGCAGCCGGCTACTCGAACGACGCGGTGCGCGGGTTCCTCGACGCGCTGCGCAAGTCAGCGGACGTGAAGGTCGCCGAAGAACGCATGCTGCAGTAAGCGGCTGTCGTGCTTTGCCGCGTCGAGTATTGCTCGACGCGAATCGACGGCTACAAGGATTCGACAATATGAACCCGTGCGAACACAACGTTCGCACGGGTTTTTTTGTTTCCGTTTGTCGCGTTCGGCCCTCTGTCTCGGCTCAAAGTCCGGTCATGCCGAGGGTGTTGTAGCCGGCATCGACATAAGTGATCTCGCCGGTGATGCCCGACGCGAGATCCGAGCACAGAAACGCCGCGGTATTGCCGACCTCGTCGATCGTCACGCTGCGGCGCAGCGGTGCGTTCTGCTCGACGTGATCGAGCATCTTGCGGAAGTTGGCGATGCCCGCGGCGGCCAGGGTCTTGATCGGGCCAGCCGAGATCGCATTGACGCGCGTTCCTTCGGGGCCGAGGTTGTAGGCGAGATAACGCACCGACGATTCGAGGCTGGCCTTGGCCAGGCCCATGACGTTGTAGTTCGCCAGCGCGCGGTCGGCGCCGAGATAGGTCAAGGTGAGGATGGCGCCGTTGCGCCCCTGCATGAGCGGGCGCGCCGCCTTGGTCAGCGCGGGCAGGCTGTATACGGAAATATCGTGCGCGATCGCGAAGTTTTCGCGCGTGAGGCCGTCGAGAAATTCGCCGGCCAGCGCTTCGCCGGGGGCGAAACCGATCGAATGGATCAGAATATCGAAGCCGTCCCAGTGCTGGCCGAGGTCGGCGAACAATTGCGCGATCTGCGCATCGCTGGTCACATCGCAAGGCAGGACGATATTCGAGCCGAAGTTCTTCGCCGCTTCGTCGACGCGCGGCCTGAGCTTGTCGTTGACATAGGTGAAGGCGAGTTCGGCGCCTTCGCGGTGCATCGCTTTCGCGATGCCCCAGGCGATCGAGCGGTTGCTCAGAATGCCGGTGATCAGCGCGCGTTTGCCTTGCAGAAATCCCATGTGTTCTCCGTCATAGCGTGTGTCGCGCCATTTTAGCGCAGGCACAGAGAGCGGACTGGGTTAGGCGCTGGCGACGCG
This sequence comes from Rudaea sp. 3F27F6, assembly GCF_005503555.1. Classification (GTDB taxonomy): domain Bacteria; phylum Pseudomonadota; class Gammaproteobacteria; order Xanthomonadales; family Rhodanobacteraceae; genus Rudaea. The sequence continues at coordinate 594,682 of NZ_SCNG01000002.1, read as the reverse complement.
GATCGTCAGCGCATGGCTTCGCGTTCGGGCGCGCTGAGCATGAGCTTCTGGCCGAGGCGCAGAGTGGCGTTGCGCGAAAGGCGATTCCAATGCAGGAGATCTTCCATGCGCACGCCGTAACGCTGGGCGATGTCCCACAGCGTGTCGCCCGGGCGCACCGTGCAGGTACCTTCGCCGGCCGCCTGCGTGCGCGTCGCATCGGATGTCTTTGCAGCGACGCTGACCGTGGCGGGTGCCACCGAGGCGACGGCCGGAGACGCCTCGCCGCCGCGACCGGGCAGCATCAGGCGCGTGCCGGCGGGGAGGGTTCTTGAAGCGGCATCGACGCGGTTGACCCGCGCAAGAGCGGTCGCATCGACGTCGTAGGCCATGCTCAGGGTATCGAGGTTCTGCGGCTGCTGCAGTCTGGCCTCGTGCCAGTTCTGCCAGGCGTACTGCGGCAGCATGCCGAGCGTACGCTCGACCGCCGCGCGCTGCGTCGCCGGCACGAGCAGATGGTACGGACCGCGCTCGGGCATGCGCACCTTGAGATAGGCGGGGTTGAGCCGCTGCAGTTCGGCGAAATCCATGCCGGCGAGCTTTGCCGCGAGACGCAGATCGACCGGCGCGGGCAGTTCGAGCTGGGTGAGCACGTCGTCGGCTTCCGGTTCCGGCAGTTCGACGTGATAGCGCTCGGGCGCGGACACGATGCAGGAGACGGCGAGCAGCTTGGTCAGATGCTCGTAATTGACTTGATTGAGGCGCAGTTTGGCGATTTCGCCCGTGGCGATGCTGCGTCGCCTGCCGAGCGCGGCGCGCAGGCTGTTCTCGCCGGCGTTGAACGCCATATTGGCGAGGCGCCAATCGCCGAAATTTTCCTTGTACTGCTTGAGCAGGCCGAGAGCGGTGCGGCTCGACGCGGTGACGTCGAGGCGGCCGTCGTACTCGGCATCGACACGCAGGCCGTTCTCGCGCGCGGTGAACGGCATCAACTGCCACATGCCGGCGACGCCGTCGCCGCGGCCCGGGATCATCGTGTAGCTCGATTCGACCCAGGGCAGAAAGGCGAACTCGCCCGGCATGTCGAATTTTTCGACCTGATCGGCGACGATCAACAGGAACGGCATCGCTTCTTTGAACGCCGCGGTAAGATGCGCGGGGCTCGACGCCATCTGGCTGGCAAACTGGCGCACCGTCGGGCTGTAGTCGCAGCCGGGCATCGCATAGCGCTCGCGCAGGCGCGGCCACGGCGACGCCGGCTTGGCCGGCGGCTGCAAGGACTTCGGTTCGATCGCGAGATCCGGTACGGACACCGGCGGCACAGGCGCCTGCACCACGGGTTCGGTGGCCGCATGACGGACGGCCGGCGCACTGCACGCGGCAAGCAGGATGAAGGCGCTGCCCAAGGTCGCGCAACAAGCGCTGACCGCAAGCATGCGCCGCTCGCGACGTGCGAGCCGCTGTGTGCTATCGACCGTGGATGCCATGGTCGGAATTCATGCGATTGGGGGTTCCCAGTCAAAACGACCGGCGGACTATAACAGCGACTGGATTCGATGCCATTAAAAAGTCATAAAGACATAACGATATTTTAACGATTCAATTCATCCAAGTTTCAGCAACGTAAATCTGCTCTAATTCGACACCGCGCGCCGCATCACAAAGCCCGTGTTTTCATGTCTTTCGATTCGAGTTCTTTCTACCAACACGCTGCGGTGAAGCGATTGCTCGAGCAGGAGTTGGCGGCGCTGGCGCCGATTCTCGCCGGCGTCTACGGCACCGCGGGGCTGTTTCTGCGCGCACACGCCGCAACACCGGCCGCTCTGCCTGCGCATCTGCTCGGCGTGATGCTCGATCTCGCCCTCGACGACGGACGCCAGCTGCGCGGCAGCCTTTCCTGCCTGCCCGACGAACTGCCGCTGGCGAGCGAGAGCTGCAAGCTCGTCGTCGTCCAGCATCTGCTCGAGCGGCTGCACGACCCGGCCGCCTGCGCGAGCGAATTGGCGCGTGTGCTCGCACCGGAAGGCGTGCTCCTCGTGCTCGGATTCAATTCGTTGAGCCTGTGGCAGCCGTGGCTGGCCGGCAAGGCCGCGCGTGCGGGCATGCCGTTCAAGTCGAGGTCGGCGCAGCGCTGCGCCGCCATGATGGGCGGCCAGGGCATCGACATCCTGCAGGCGCGATATCTCGGCGCACTGTCGCCATGGTCGAAGACGGCGCCGGCTCACTCCGGCGACGCCGCGAGCGGATTCGGCGCGAACGCGTTGGCCGGATTCCGCGGAAGTTGGCTGCTGCTCGCGCGCAAGCGGCGCAGCGCGCTGACGCCGTTGCGCCTGCGCCGCGACGCGCGCGAACTCGCACGCAGTCCGCAGCTCGCGCCGGGCGCGCACCGGGAATGCGCATGAGCGCGTCCGCGGTGGTCGAGGCGTTCACCGATGGCGCCTGCCTCGGCAATCCGGGCCCGGGCGGCTGGGCGGCGCTGCTGCGCTACAAAGACGTGGAAAAGTGGGTCAGCGGCCACGATGCCGATACGACGAACAACCGCATGGAGCTGATGGGTGCGATCGGCGCGCTCGAAGCGCTGAAGCGGCCGTCGAGCGTGCGCCTGACCACCGACTCGCAGTACGTCAAGCAAGGTATCGAATTGTGGGTGCCGCGCTGGCGCGAAAACGGCTGGCGCACCGCCGACAAGAAGCCGGTGAAGAATCAGGATCTGTGGGAGCGGCTCGTCGCCGCCTGCGCGCCGCACAAGGTGCAATGGCATTGGACGCGCGGCCACTCCGGCCATGAGGAAAACGAGCGCGTCGACCAGCGCGCCCGCAGTGAAGCGCTGACCGCGCAGGAACAAAGACTATGAGACAAGTGGTGCTCGATACCGAAACGACGGGCCTGGAAGTCAACAAGGGCCATCGCATCGTCGAGATCGGCTGCGTCGAACTGCTCGAGCGCCGGCCGACCGGACGCGAGTTCCACCGCTACGTCAACCCGCAGCGCAAGATGGACGAGGGCGCGACCGCAGTCAGTGGCATCACCGACGATTCCCTTGTCGACAAGCCGCTGTTCGCTGACGTCGCCGACGAATTTCTCGCCTTCATCGACGGCGCCGAACTGATCGCGCACAACGCGAGCTTCGACATGGGTTTTCTCAACGCCGAGTTCGGCCGTCTCGAACAGCCCGTGCGGATCGTCGAGCGCGTCAGCGTGCTCGATACGTTGCTGCTCGCGCGCGAAAAATTTCCGGGGCAGAAGAACAATCTCGATGCGCTGTGCAAACGCCTCGGTGTCGACAACAGTCATCGCGATCTTCACGGCGCATTGCTAGACGCGCAGTTGCTCGCCGACGTTTATCTGGCGATGACCGCGGGGCAGGGCGATCTCGGCCTGGGACTGCAGAGTGAGCCGGCCAAGGAACGCGTGCGCGCGGCGGTCTCGACGATCGTCAACGCGGCGATCCGCGTGCGCCGCGCCGATCCGGCCGAGCTGGCTGCGCACGAGGCGCGCCTCGCCGCAATCCAGAAGACCAGCAAGGAAAACTGCCGCTGGCTGCGCGAGTGAGCGCCGCCGGGGAATAGCGCTCGCGTCAGCGATTGCGCACGAGCACGGCGGTGACGTTGTCCGAACCGCCGCCGTCGAGCGCGGCGAGGATCAAATGGTCGACGCATTCCTGCGCGGACAGATCTTCGCGCGCAAGAATCGCCGAGATCTGCTTGTCGTCGACTTCTTCGGTCAGTCCGTCCGAGCAGAGCAACACCTGCATGCCGGGTGCGAAATTTCCGCGCAGAGTTTCCACGCGCAGACTTTGCGGATCGGTGACGCCGAGCGCCTGAGTGACCACGTTGCGGTGCGGATGCGTGCGCGCCTGTTCCTGCGTGATCGCACCCTGCTTGATCAGTTCCTGCACGTAGGAATGATCCTGCGAAACCTGCTTGAGCGCGCCGTCCCATAGATAGATGCGGCTGTCGCCGACCCAGCAGACCTCGTATTCGCCGCCGGTGACGTGCAGGGCGACGATCGTCGTGCCCATCGGCAGCGCTTCGGAGCGGCGGCCGGATATTTGCAGTATGTCCGCGTCGGCGCTCTGCACTGCTTGGGCGAGGCTGCCGCCCGAACCGACTTCGCGCACGACCGCATCGCGTGCGAGCGCGCTGGCCACTTCGCCGTGCGCGTGCCCGCCCATGCCGTCGGCGACGAGCCAGAGACCGATGTCGGCATCCGCGTAATAAGTGTCTTCGTTGTGTTCGCGGCGCAGGCCGATGTGGGTGCCGTGTCCGAATTCGATCATGTGGTTGTCTGGTTTTGACCAGGCCGGGCGAGGCGCGCGCATCCCTCGTTGCGCGGCGCATTCCGCTCCGGGCCGGGTGCGGTGGACATAGCATGCAGGCGTGGGGCTAGGGCTGCAAGCAAAAAAGACACGACGCTGTTCGCAGTGGATATGCCAGATTCATCACGTCGAATCGATGCAACGGCGGGCAGCGATGCGCGCTGTTTTCGGCGGCACGCAGTTGCCGCCGTCATCTGGTTGCAAATTGCCGACTCTAGGCTGACGAGTGCTACGGCGGGGTAACCGGCACGCTTGCGTTTTGTTTGCGCAGTGCGTCGGCGCCGGGCATACATCTTCTCGGGTATGGGGAAATCATGCTGCGCGCAGTATTTTCGGCGGCCTTGCTTGCCGCTGAGCTAGACAATCCGGTTCCTACTTCGGCGGAAAACAAAGAGAGTGTGATTCCCGCCGCCTCCGCGACAGCGGTCACGGAAAAATTGATCGGTCGAATTACCGACGCCAACGGCGAGCCCGTGGCGAATGCGCGAATTTCGGTAGCAGGAAGAGATCTTTCTGCGCTCACCGGCGCCGACGGCCGCTACGCATTGCTACTCGGTGACGGTTCGCACGATGTGACTGTGCGCGCAGACGGATTCGAGGAACAAATATTTCGTGGCGTGAGCGTAGTGAAGAGCGCCGGAGCGACGCTCGACGTGCGCCTGTTGCCGTCGTCGAAACGGGCGCACGCCGAAACCGCCGGTGCAGGCGATGCGCAGCACGAACTCGGCGCGATCAGCGTGGAAGGGCAGGCGATCAAGGACGGCTCGGACACCGCCGTCGTACTCGATCGGCGCTACTCGCCGCAGGTCGTGGACATCCTCGGTGCCGAGCAGATTTCGCGCGCGGGCGATTCCGACGTCGGCGCGGCGCTGAAGCGCGTCACCGGCCTGAGTCTGGTCGACGGCAAGCATGTCTACGTGCGCGGCCTCGGCGAGCGCTATTCGAGCGTGGTCCTCAACGGCGCGCAGATTCCGTCGCCCGATCCGACCCGCCGCGTCGTGCCGCTCGACCTGTTTCCGACCTCGGTGCTGAGCAGCATCGCTGTGCAGAAATCCTACTCGGCCGACATGCCCGGTGAATTCGCCGGCGGCACGGTCGGCCTGAACAGCCGCGGCGCGCCCAACGATTTCCAGTTGAACGTGGCGCTGACCGGCAAATATCTCGACGGCACCACGGGCGATCAGGGGCTGCGTTATCGCGGCGGCGGCAAGGATTGGCTCGGCGACGGCCTCGACGCGCGCAAGTTTCCCGACGGCATCACGCCGTTTCCGACCGACCCCGCGGCGCGCGAAAAAGTCAGCGAGCAGGTCGCCGCGCGCGGTTATCGCACGTACAAGAGCGAGATCGATCCGGGCGCGGTGTTCGGCTTCGGCGTCGGCGATTCCTTCGACGTCGGCGGCTGGTCGCTCGGCTATCTCGGCGCGCTGCGCTACTCGCACGAATGGGCTACGCGCAAAGAGCAGCGCCGTTCTTATTCGCTCGCGCTCGGGCAGCTCGAACAGCGTTCGGACTTCGAGCGCTCGCGCACCGAACGCATGATCGATCAGAGCGCCCTCGTCAGCCTCGGCGCCAAGCGTGGCCGCCAGCACGACGTCGGCATCACCTTCATGAAGATCCGTCAGGCCAGCGACGAGACGCGCATCGACGAAGGTTGGGACACGCAGGCCACCGACCGCGATCACAACTATCGCCTGCGCTGGATCGAGAACGCGCTGACGGTGAAGCAAGTTCACGGCGACCACAAGTTCGACGCGCTGTCGAATCTCGAAGTTGACTGGCTTTATTCGCACTCCGGAGTGACGCGCGACGAGCCGAACACGCGCAGCTACAAGTACGAACAAGCACACGACGGCAGCTTCGCTTTCGCGCGCGGATCGAACAACAACGATCAGTTGTTCGCCTACCTCGGCGACACGATGATCGAGAAGCGCATCGACGCCAAGCTGCCGCTGCGGCTCAGCGACGATTTCACGGCGACTCTGCAGACGGGTCTTGATCGCGTTTCGCGCGGGCGCGGCTCGTACATCCGCAAATTCCAATTCCGCGGCTCGCGCCCGGCCGATGCGCCGCCCGACATCTGGAACGTGCTGACGCCCGAGTACATCCGGCCGGGCGGGCTCCTGCTGCAGGAAGTCACTCAAGCCACCGACGCGTATCGGGCGTGGCAGAAACTTGATGCGGGCTACTTCGCCACCGAACTGAACTGGGCCGATCGCTACCGACTGCATATCGGCGTGCGCCGCGAGGACAATCTGCAGCGCGTCGAGACCTACCAATTGTTCGCGCCGAACCCGACGCCGATCATCGGCGAGATCAACCAGGTCAACTGGCTGCCGACCGCGGCGTTCACCTGGGCCTACGCCGAAGGCGCGCAGTTGCGCCTGAGTTTCAGCAAGACCGTATCGCGCCCGGATTTCCGTGAGATGAGCCGCGCGCAGTTCATCGATCCCGAACTCGACATCGCCACGCGCGGCAACCCGGATTTGAAGCAGACCGGAATCCGCAATCTCGATCTGCGCTGGGAATATTATTTCTCTGACACCGAATCGTTTTCCGTCGCCTTGTTCGACAAGCGCTTCGACAATCCGATCGAGCGCGTGAACCAGGCCGGCACCGGCGCGCTGCTCGAACTGAAGAACGCGGCGGACGCGAGGAATCGCGGCATCGAAATCGACTACACGGGCAGCCTGGCGCAACTGCGGCGTTGGTCGTGGATCGACAAGGGCGCGATTGGCCGCTTGCCGCTCGAACAGCTCTACGCCGGATTCAACTACGCGCGCATCGAATCGCAGGTCGATCTCGGCGCGAACGCGGGCATCCAGACCTCGACGCGGCGCGCGTTGCAGGGGCAGTCGCCGTACGTCGCCAACCTGCAGCTCGGCTACCGCTCCGAAGACGGCAAGCTCGAATCGACCCTGTTGTTCAACGTCTTCGGCCGGCGCATCTCGCAGGCCGGCGAGCACGGCGTGCCGGACATTTACGAAGAGCCGTTCCGCCAGGTCGACTTAGTGACATCCTGGGTGTTCTCCGAGCGCTGGAAAATGAAAATCCAGGCACGCAACCTGCTCGACCCGGACGTGAACTACACGCAGGGTGGCCTGACCACCCTGCGCTATCGCCGCGGCCGCGAGTTCAGCCTCGGCATGGAGTGGGCCTGGTAAGCCGGGCTCGCTTCTCTCCTTATCTTTCGTTGAAAACCCGCCGCCTGCGAACCGTGTGTTCGCAGGCGGCTTTGTTTTGCGCATCCTCTTGCCGGAGCGCCGCTGCGCTCGGCCATGTGTTCGTCGTGCGCCGCCTGCCGACCTGAAACCTGACAAATTCTGTCAGGAAACATCTTTGCCACGGCTTCGCCTCCGCCAGCAGGCTTCGCGCGAGAGGCTATGAAAATCGTCGCATAATTTTCTGTTTTTGTTGAAAAATTAACAAAATATCGAGGTTGAGTGACATCGGATCGACACGCCGATGCAATCCTTCTGTAGCCAATGATTTGGAAAATCTTAACTTCATCGTCAGTTTTGACGACCGCGATTTCCACGCCACGCGCCACGCTCATAAGGAGCCTTCGATGAAACGTCTACTTCGCAAATCTCTCGCCGCCGCCGTGTTGTTCGGCCTCACCAGCGCCTCCGCGTTCGCCCAGGCGCATCTGTCGTCGAGTTTCGACGGCACGTGGTGGAATCCGACCCAGGGCGGCCGCGGCGTCCTCTTCAGTTACATCCCGAACGCGAACGCGGTGAATCAGGGCACCCTGTTCGCCGCGCTCTACACCTACAACGCGGGCGGATCGCCGGTGTGGGTGACGTTGCAGAGCGAAGGCAACGCGAGCGCGGTCGCAAAAGAAATCCCGGCGAAGATGTTCGTCGGTTCGGGCGGCTCGTTCGGCGACGACTTCGATCGCAGCAAGGTCAACGTGCAGGAAATCGGCACGGCGAAGTTCATCATCAACAGCTGCAACAGCGTCGATATCCAGATGCAGCCGAGCGTGGCCAGCGGCCTGCCGGTGTCGACCTACAAGCTGCAACCGTTCCAGAAGAGCAATGCCTGCGGCACCGTGGTCCAGCAATGCCCGGCGACGACGATCGATCTGGGCAACGGCCAGTGCCAGCTGCCGAGTGCGATCAGCGGCAATCTGCGTCTGCCGAAGGGCAAGACCTATATCGTCCAGGGCCAGGTCAGCGTGCGTGCGGGCGGCGTGTTGACCGTCGATCCGGGCGTGACCGTGATGGGCTCGACCAACCGCAGCCAGCCGAACTTCATCGCCGTGCTCGCGGACGGCCAGATCGTCGCCGACGGCACGCGTGAAGAACCGATCACCTTCACCGGCCCCGAAGCGGTGCCGGGCTCGTGGGCCGGCGTCGTGCTGGCCGGCCGTTCGATCTGCAACGACGCGCCGACGACCGATCTCGGCTGCAAGTTCGAAGCGATTCCCGAAGTGCTCTACGGCGGCACCAAGCTCGACGACAACAGCGGTGTGCTGCGCTATGTGCGCATCCTCTGGGCCGGCCAAGTCATCAACGCCAACGAAGAGCTCAACGGCCTGACCCTCTGCGGCGTCGGCAGCGGCACCACTTTGGACTACGTGCAGGTGCACGGCGGACTCGACGACGCGTTTGAGTTCTTCGGCGGCACGGTCTCGGGCCGGCACCTCGTCGCCAGCCAGGTCGGCGACGATATGTTCGACTTCGACGACGGCTACAGCGGTCGCCTGCAATTCCTGCTCGGCTGGCAGGGTTCGCAGAACAGCGACCAGGGCCGCGACAGCAACGGCGTCGAGTCCGACAATTCGAACCAGAACAACGAACTGCTGCCGCGCACGCGGCCGGTGATCTCGAATCTCACCATGATCGGCTCGGCCAACGGCAACGAAGGCATGCGCATTCGCCGCGGCAGCGGCGGCATCTACTACAACACGGTGGTCACCGGATTCGCCGACACCTGCTTCAACGTCGACGGTGCGTCCTCGGCCGCGCTGACCGCGAGCGACCTCACCGCGCACTACTCCTTTGTCGGCCAGTGCAAGGCGGGCAATTTCGAAGGTGCGGGGCAGAAGGTGTGGGACGCCGGCACTGGCAACCGTACGGGCGATCCGATGCTCAATGGCTGGATGCCGCAGGCCGGTTCGCCGCTGCTGAGTGGCGGTCAGGCGCCGAACGAAGGCTATTTCATCCGCGCCAACTACGTCGGTGCATTCGACGGCAGCGACGACTGGACCCGCGGCTGGATCTACAACGTCGGCGCCAAGTAAGACGGGGCAAGGCTCTCCGGCCCCGCGATTTTGCGGGGCCGGAGATAAGGGGGACGCTCTGCGTCGTGCGCGGGTTTCAGTACAACACGCGCACGCGCAACGTGCCTGGGATCGCGGCGAGCGCGTCGCGCAGTTTGTCCGCGGTTTCCGCCGTCGCGCCGATATCGATCACGACATAGCCGAGCTTGGCGTCGGTCTGCAGATACTGCGCATCGATGTTGATGTCCTCGCGCGAGAAGATCTCGTTGATGCGCGAGAGAATGCCGGGCGTGTTGCGATGGATGTGCAGCAGGCGCTGGCTCTTCGGATGCTCGGGCAGCGAGACTTCCGGGAAATTCACTGCCGACAGAGTCGAGCCGTTGTCGCTGTAGCGCACGAGCTTGGCCGCGACTTCGATGCCGATATTGTCCTGCGCTTCGAGCGTCGAGCCGCCGATGTGCGGAGTCAGGATCACGTTGTCCATGCCGCGCAGCGGCGAGACGAATTCGTCGTCATTGCCCTTGGGTTCGACCGGAAATACGTCGATCGCCGCACCGCCGATATGCCCGGACTTGAGCGCCGCGGCGAGCGCGTCGATGTCGACCACGGTGCCGCGTGCGGCGTTGATCAGCAGCGCGCCGGGCTTCATCTTCGCGAGTTCCTTCGCGCCGATCATCCATTTCGTCGCTGCGGTTTCCGGTACGTGCAGGGTGACGACGTCGGCGCGCGCGAGAAGATCGTCGAGACCGTGTGCCGCACGCGCGTTGCCGAGCGTGAGCTTGGCTTCGATGTCGTGGTAGATCACCTGCATGCCGAGCGATTCGGCGAGCACGCCGATCTGCGTGCCGATATGTCCGTAGCCGACCACGCCGAGGGTCTTGCCGCGCACTTCGACGCTGCCGAGCGCCGACTTCGACCAGCCGCCGCGATGGCACTCGGCATTCTTCTGCGGGATGCCTCGCGCAAGAAGGATCGCTTCGGCCAGGACCAGTTCGGCCACGCTGCGCGTATTCGAGTACGGCGCGTTGAACACAGGCACGCCGAGCGTTTCCGCGGTGTCGGTATCGACCTGGTTGGTGCCGATGCAGAAACAGCCGACCGCGATCAGTTTCTTCGCCTGGGCGAATACGTCTGCGCTCAGATTCGTGCGCGAGCGGATGCCGACGATATGCGCGTTGGCGATCGATTTTTTCAGTTCCTCCGTCGAAATCGATTTCTTGTGGAATTCGATGTTCGTGTATCCCGCCGCCTTGAACGTATCGAGCGCCGTCTGGCTGACGCCTTCGAGCAACAGCACCTTGATGTCTTGCTTGGGAAACGAGGTCTTGGTCATGGATCGCGGCCGGGGGAGTGGGTGAAGCGGAACGGCAACTATGCCAGAAATTTTTCACTCGTGTTGCGCTGCGGCACGCCGATGTATCCCTTGCTAGAATGCGTCGAAACACGGGAAACGACATGACGCAGAGTAGTGAGGGCGCGCGGGGATCGAAGGAGGCACTTTGCAGCGGATTGCGGGCTGCGATTCCCGCTCTGCGCCTGCTGACCGACCCGGCCGACCTGGAACACTACGGCCGCGACTGGACCCGGCGCTGGGTTCCCGCGCCGCTCGCCATCGCGCTTCCGGCGTCGACGGAAGAAGTGCAGGCGATCGCGCGCTGGGCGACAACGCATGGGATCGCTCTCGTGCCGTCGGGCGGACGCACCGGGTTGTCGGGTGGCGCGGTCGCGGCGAACGGCGAACTGGTCGTCAGCTTCGAGCGCATGAACCGCGTGCTCGACTTCAACGCGGTCGACCGCACCCTGACCGTGCAGCCCGGCATCGCCCTCGAAGCCTTGCACAAGGCGGCGGCAGAGCACGGCCTGATCTACCCGGTCGACTTCGCCGCGCGTGGCTCCTGCTCGATCGGCGGCAATATAGCGACGAATGCGGGCGGCATCCGCGTGATCCGCTACGGCAATACGCGCGAATGGATTGCCGGATTGAAGTTGGTGACGGCGAACGGCGACCTGCTCGATCTCAACCGCGGCCTGATCAAGAACTCTTCCGGCTACGACCTGCGCCAGCTCGTGATCGGCGCCGAGGGCACGCTCGGCCTCGTCGTCGAGGCGACTCTGCGCCTGACCGATCCGCCACCGGCCTCGCAGGTGATGCTGTTCGCGGTGCCCAAAATGGCCGCGCTGATGCGCGTATTCGCCGCCTGCCGATCGCGCCTGAAGCTGTCGGCTTTTGAATTCTTCACCGACCGCGCGCTGCATCATGTGCTCGCGCACGGCGCGCAGAAACCATTCGAGGAGATCGCGAAATACTACGTCGTCGCCGAGTTCGATGCGGCCGACGAGTCGCAGCAGCAGGCGGCGCTCGAAGTATTCGAATCGTGCCTCAACGACGGCCTCGTCAACGACGGCGTGTTGAGCCAGAGCGAGGCGCAGGCCGCCGCGTTGTGGCGCCTGCGCGAAGGCATCACCGAAAGCCTCGCCGCGCACAAGCCGTACAAGAACGATATCTCGGTGCGCATTTCGGCCGTGCCCGATTTTCTCGACGAAATGTCGGCGCTGCTGACGCGCGAGTATCCGCATTTCGACGTGGTCTGGTTCGGCCACATCGGCGACGGCAATCTGCATATCAATGTATTGAAACCCGCAGACGTCGCCGATGCGGAATTCGTCGCGCAGTGCGAACGCGTGACCAAACTGTTGAGCGACGTGCTGGCGCGGCATGGCGGCAGCATTTCCGCCGAGCACGGCATCGGTCTGGTCAAGAAAGCCTACTTGTCCGGCACGCGCAGCGCGGCGGAAATCGCGCTGATGCGCGCAGTGCGCGGCGTGTTCGATCCGCACGGGCTGATGAACCCGGGTAAGTTGTTCGATTGAACTTGCTTTCCTTTTCCCGTCGGGAGAAGGTGGCGCGGCAGCGCCGGAAGAGGGAAGGACGCTGCCGGCCTCGTGGTTGCAGATTGACTGCCAGATTTTTCCCTCATACGCCTTTCGAGCAACTTCTCCCGGTGGGAGAAGAAAAAAGAGAAAACGCAATGACCGAACGCCGCACGCTTTATCCCGAAATCGAACCCTACGACACCGGCATGCTGCAGGTGTCGCCGTTGCACACGATCTATTACGAACAGTGCGGCAATCCCGACGGCAAGCCGGTTGTGTTCCTGCATGGCGGCCCGGGTGCGGGCTGCAACCGGAATTCGCGGCGCTTTTTCGATCCCGCGCACTACCGCATCGTACTGTTCGATCAGCGCGGCTGCGGCCGCTCGACGCCGCATGCGGAGCTGACCGACAACACGACCTGGCATCTGGTCCAGGACATCGAAACGTTGCGCGCGCATCTCGGCATCGGCACCTGGCAGGTATTCGGCGGCTCGTGGGGCTCGACCCTGGCCTTGGCCTATGCGGAAACGCACCCGGCGCGCGTGACCGAACTCGTGCTGCGCGGCATCTTCATGCTGCGGCGCTGGGAATTGGAATGGTTCTATCAGAACGGCTGCGACGCGATTTATCCCGATGCCTGGGAGGAATACCTCAAGCCGATTCCGCCGGTCGAGCGCCACGATTTGATGAGCGCCTACTATCGCCGCCTGACCAGCGCCGACCAGGAAACGCGCCTCGCCGCGGCAAAGGCCTGGTCGGTTTGGGAAGGCTCGACCAGCTACCTCGCGCCGAGCCCCGACTACGTCAGCTCGACCGGCGCGGATCAGTTCGCGCTCGCCTTTTCGCGCATCGAGTGCCACTACTTCGTGCATGGCGGTTTCTTCGAGCGCGACGACCAGCTTTTATACAATGCGCACAAATTGAAAAAGATACCGGCGGTGATCGTGCAGGGACGCTACGACGTGGTCTGCCCGGTGCGTAGCGCCTGGGATCTGCATCGCGCATGGCCGGAAGCGGATCTGCGCATCGTCGGCGACGCCGGGCATTCGGCGTTCGAGCCCGGCATTACGCACGAACTGGTCAGTGCGACCGATCGCTTCCGCGATTCCTGAATCCGCTGCGGTCGGGCCGGTCCGGCGCTGTTCGCGCATCGGGCTCAGCGCACGGCACCTATTCGTCGTCGTCTTCGGCGAATAGCTGCCGAAGCATGCGCGCGGGATTCTGCAGGAAGCTGCGCGTCACCAAGTAGTGCTCGGTACTTTCGTAGTCGATCTCGGCGACACCGTCGCCGTCCAGCGCGAAGATCTTCGCGCCGGGATAGGCCATCAGGATCGGTGAGTGCGTCGAGACGATGAACTGGCAGTTCTTCTTCACCAGCCGATGGATCTGGCGCAGAAGAACGAGCTGGCGCTGGGGCGACAATGCCGCTTCGGGTTCGTCGAGGATGAACAGTCCGTCGCTGCGGAAACGGTTCGTCACCACCCAGAGAAACGCTTCGCCGTGCGACTTCTCGTGCAGCTTGGCCCAGCCGTATTCGGCGTAGTCTTCCGCTTCGGTGGAAATGTTGAACATGGTTTCGGCGCGCAGGAAGAAACCGCCTTTTTCGCGACGCACGCCGCGCGCCATGCGCAAATGGCGGTGCAGTTCCGATTCGCTTGGGCGCAGCGACGAGGTGAAGCTCTTCGTGCCGCCTTCGGGATTGAAGCCGGCCTTGATCGCGATCGCCTCGGTCAGAGTCGATTTTCCCGAGCCGTTTTCGCCGATAAGAAAGGTGACCGCAGGATCGAACTCGATTTTGTTGAGCTTTTTGACCGCGGGGATGTTGAACGGATACTGGTTCCAGTCCGGAACGCCGTCGCGCAGCAATTCGATGTGGCGAAGGATGCGTTCCATATCGCAACGGAAGCGACGGAGTGTGGCCGGCGCGGTAGTCTCGGCGCGTTAGCGCGGCGCCGGCGTGCCCTGCGTGGCCTTCGCCTTGGCGATCGCGTCGGCGACTTCTTTTGGCATGTAGGTCTCGTCGTGCTTGGCCAGCACTTCGCGTGCGACGAAGCGGTCGCCCTGCATCTTGCCGGTCGCGATCACGCTCTGTCCCTCGCGGAACAGGTCGGGCAGGATGCCGGTGTATTCGACCGGTACCTGCTTGAAGCGGTCGGTGACGACGAAGTCCACCTTGAGCGAATTCGGATCGCGCTGGATTGAATGTTCGAGCACGACGCCGCCGAGCTTGAAGCTCGCACCGGGCGGGGCATGACCGGCCAGCGTTTCGCTCGGCGAGAACAGATAGGTCATGTTCTGGCTCAGCGCCGTGACGGTCAGCGCGGTGGCGATGCCGACGGCGCCGAGAATCAGGGCGACCGCGATAAGGCGGCGTTTGCGTGTAGGGGTCATGCGGTTGGATCCTGCGTCGTCGGCGCTCGGTTTTTGCGCGCGCCGTCGCGTGTGGATTCGCGGCGCAGGCGTGCGGCGATATCGTGCAGCGTGCGGCGGCGCTGCCAGAGCGGCGTCAGCGCATCGGCGACGAGGACGATCGCGAATACGGCATAAGCCGCCCAGACGTAGGCGCCGTAGCCGCCCATATGGAAGAACTCAGCCATGCGCACGCGCCTCCTGCGCCGACTCGCGCAGCGCGATTTCGCGTACCCAGTCCTTGCCCGATTCGAGCGCGAGCAGCGCGGCGCGCGAACGCGCAAGCAGGCTGGCGAAAAAGTAGACGTGGGTCGCGAACGCCATGGTCAGCAGCGGCCAGAGCATGCTCGAAGATATTTTCGACTGGCCCATGAGGCTGACCGTCTGCGCCTGATGCAGCGTGTTCCACCACACCACCGAGTAATGCACGATCGGCAGATTGACGACGCCGATCAGGGCGAGAAAAGCGGCGGCGCGTGCGGCCTGGCGCGTATCTTCGATCGCGTGATAGAGACCGATCACGCCGAGATAGAGAAACAACAGCACGAGTTCGGAAGTGAGACGTGCGTCCCAGGTCCACCACGTGCCCCACATCGGCTTGCCCCAGAGCGAACCGGTGACGAGGGTGATAAAGGTGAAGGCGGCGCCGATCGGCGCGCTCGCCATCGCCAACGTCTCCGACAATTTGATTCGCCAGACCAGGGCGACGAAGGCGTTCGCAGCCATGAAGACATAGACGAACAGGCTCATCCACGCGCACGGGACGTGCACGTAGATCATGCGGAATGAGTCGCCCTGCTGGTAGTCGGCCGGGGCGATAAACAGACCGCCGTAGAGGCCGACCGCGCCGGTGATCAGCGCGAGCGCATAGAGCCACGGCTGGAAGCGCCCCGCGAGCCGGTAGAAGTACGGCGGCGAACCGAGTTTGTGAAACCAGAGAACGAGTGGGTTCATGGGCTCAAGTCAACGAAATCTTCAGTGCGGCCGCGGTCGCGAGCGGAGCGAGCACGAGCGCGAGCGTCAACCACGCGCCGAGCCACAGCAGCGGAGCCCCGTAAGGCAGACCGGCCTGCGCCGCATTGCAGGCACCGGCACCGAAGATCAGCACGGGCACGATCAGCGGCAGCACGATAAGGGTCAAGAGCATACCAGAGCGGCGCATGCCGGCCGTCAGCGCGACGCAAATGGCGCCGATCAGGCTGAGCAGCGGTGTTGCCAGTGCCAGCGTGCCTAGCAGCACGGGCAGGACCGTGTCGGGCAAATGCAGGAACACCGAGAGCAATGGCGCGATCGCGATCAGCGGCAGCGCGGTGGTGAGCCAATGCACCGCGATCTTGCAGGCGAGCAGCAACGACAGCGGATGCGGCGACAGCACGAGCTGTTCGAGCGAGCCGTCGTCGAGATCGCTGCGGAACAAATTGTCGAGTGAGAGCAGGGAGGCGAGCAGCACGGCGACGAAGATCGTGCCCGCAGCAATGCGTTCGAGCACCTGCGCCTCGGGGCCGAGCGCGAACGGAAACAATGCGACCACGATGACCGCGAACAGCAGCGGATTGAGCGCGTCGCCGCGCCGGCGCCAGATGAGCGCGAGATCGCGCCGGAGCAGGGCGGCGCAGGCTGCCGAAGTGGTGCCGGGCTTCATGCCGATGCGTCCTTTGTCGGAGTGCTTTTCGGTCCGATCGCCGACTCTCGATTCCCCGTTCCCGGATTCAATGCGATCTTTCTCGGCGTTCCCGACGTATACGCGTAGGCGCCGTGCGAGGTGATCAAAGCTGCGCCGCCGCGCTGCGCGTGTGTCGTGAGCAGGCGATTGACGAGTTCGATGCCTTCGCGGTCGAGATTCGCGTAGGGCTCGTCGAGCAGCCACAGCGCTGCCGGTACGAGCAGCAGGCGCGCGAGCGCGACGCGCTTCTTCTGTCCGGCCGAAAGCAGGCGCACGGGTTGGTCTTCGTAGCCGGCGAGGCCGACGCTGGCGAGCGCGAGCGGCGGCGTGATGCCCGGACGGATACCGCCGAGGCCGACCGCGAAGCGCAGATTCTGCAAGGTGGACAGTTCCATTTTTATGCCGGCCAGATGGCCGAGCAGGGCGACCTGATGCGAGAGCTTGGCCAAGGTCAGGTGCACGCCGTTGAGCAGCACCTCGCCCGATGTGGGTTCGAGCAGTCCGGACAACACTTTGAGCAGCGTAGTTTTTCCGCTGCCGTTGTCGCCTTCAATCAGCACGACTTCCCCCGCCGCAAGAGAAAAGTCGAGCGGGCCGAAAATCGGCTCTTCGTTGCGCGCATAGGCGAGGCAGTGTGCGGCCAGCAGCGGCGGCGTGTCGACAAGATCGATGGCGGGCATGTTAGGAGACGGGTGGCAAGACCCGTGATGCTAGCGGCCGAGCGCGTCCGATGCCAACTTAAGTGCGATTTCCGCAGCGAAGCTCTGCAGTTAGACTACGCGTCGGGTAGTTTTGGGGTGAAGTTTGCATGAATAGTTGGAAGGGGACGTTGGCCGTGGTGGCTTTGACAATCGCTGTTTTTGCGAGAGCGGGAGGGGGGGCGGTAGAGCCTAGTAACAAGCGTTCCGTCTACCTGATTGCGCTGCATGATGCGCCGTTGATTGAAGAGGTTACCAATCGTCTGCCTACCAGTCCGGGGCTACTCTCCAGTAAGCAGCTATTAGTCAACCGGATGGCTGCGCCGCAAAGCGCGGCGCATTTGGCTAGACTCGAAAGTGCGCGCCGCGGCGTGATTGATTCGGGCAGCCACATGCTTGGACGCTCATTGGTGCCCACTCAGATTTACACCCATGCCGCCAATGGTATGGCAATGGAATTGACTGACGCCGAAGCAGATAGGATCGCGGCCTTACCGGGTGTCCTTTCCGTACGCCGCGAACAAATTTCGCATATACATACGGATGCGGGACCGCAATGGATCGGTGCGACCGCGTTGTGGTCTGGTGAAACAGGTCTCGCAACTAAAGGCGAAGGCATCGTCATCGGTGTTATTGATACCGGAATTAATCCCACCCATCCTTCGTTTGCCGCCACTGGAGCGGATTCATACACGCACGTCAATCCACGTGGGACATATCTAGGCCTTTGTGCTAGCGGCGACGCTATTTGCAATGCCAAACTTATTGGGATTTACAATTTTGGTGACGACAAGCAAAACGACCCCATCTCGTTTATGCACGGCAGTCACGTCGCGGCGATTGCGGCAGGTAATGCGGTTGCTGCGAATCTACATGGCATGACGGTCGACGTGTCACGTAATTTTTCGGGTGTGGCACCGCATGCGAACCTGATCTCATATAGGGCCTGCAATGCCTTCGGGGATTGTTTTGAATCTTCGTTGATCAAGGCAATCGATCAGGCGATCGTAGACAGAGTCGATGTGATCAACTACTCGCTCGGGGGCGTCGCTCGCGATCCCTACGATCTGCTCTCCGATCGTTTAAGTGATACCTACGCGCTCTTCCAAGCGCGCGCTGCCGGCATAGTTGTGGTCGCATCTGTCGGTAACGACGGCCCGAGCGCAAGTACTGTGCAGCTTCCCGCGCTTGCGCCTTGGGTAATCGGTGTGGCCAATTCTTCGCACAATCGGGCACTCAACTCGATCATGAACGTTTCCGGCTCGGAAGGCACGTCGTTTCCCGATTTCGCAGGTGCGGGCCTCACCGCCGCTTATGGGCCGGCGCCCATCGTATATGCAGGCGACTATGGCCATGCACAATGCGCCGATGGAAAAGCAGCATGGCCACCTAATGGGTCGAGCAATCCATGGGCGCCGGGTACCTTTCATGGCGAAATCGTAGTCTGCGACAGAGGGGATAAATACGGATGGGTGGAACCCGGCTATAACCTTAAAGCCGCGGGAGCTGGAGGCATGATTCTCGCGAATGCGGACATCGATGGCGAGACTACCCACAACGAGGATCACTATTTACCTGCAGTGCACCTCGGTTACATCGAAGGCACTGCGATAAAGAATTGGATTCGCAACACTGCGCCGCTACGTGGCTCGATATCTGGAATCAAAGGTCAAATCGATGCGAAGTTCGCTGACGTAGTTAATAGATCAAGTGCTCGCGGCCCCGCCAAGTTTAGTGGCGGCGTGCTCAAGCCCGATCTGGCCGCACCAGGCACGGACATCTTGTCGGCTGCTCATACTGGGGATGGTTTCGTGTCAAGAACCGGCACCTCAATGGCTAGCCCGCAGGTTGCCGGTAGCGCGGCGCTCGTGCTTGCAGCCCATCCAGACTGGACGCCTGCTCAGGTTGAGTCAGCCCTGATTGGTACGACTCTTTTCGGGACTATGCGCAAGGAAAACGGTGTAACACCGGCTTCTCCGAGCGAGGCAGGTGGAGGACGCGTGCAGCCTGCACTTGCCGCAAAAGCGGGACTGTATCTGCCGTTGAGTACTGCTGACTTGTATGCTCAAAATCCGAAGTCAGGTGGCGATTTGCGACAGCTAAATCGCGTTGGTGTAGAGAGCGAACATTGCTTGCAGCAATGTAGCTTCCTCCGCACTGTTACCGATATGTCGGGTGGAGGTACCTGGACGATCAGTAGTACATCGATACCGGAAGCGGGAATATCCGTAATTCCCGGCGAATTCACTCTGGCCGCAGGGGCTTCGCAGAAACTCAACATCGTCATAAACACCAACGATCCACATCTGATGGGCAAGTGGATAAATGGACGAATAGCTTTGCGCAAGACGGATGGAAAGGCGGCAAGTGACTTCGCCTTCATCGTGAATGTATATGCGGAAGCAGGAAAAAAGTTACCGTTTACCGAGATCAACGCATCCAAATCTTCGGGTTCTGTGATTTTGCCGCTGACAGAATTGGCGTCTTTGCCGCGCGCGACATACGAGACCACAGAATTGAGTGCGTTAGGAGCGCGGGAAAAGGTGGACATAGTTGGCGCGCGTGTCTCTGCGCTTTGGTACCTAGATCCCGCAGGGCCTGGAAGAAAATTCCTAACGTTCTCCAACCCAACCGATCCTAGAGACACCAACGGGGCGGACGCTCCCCTATTCATTGCTGAGCTTAGCACCCAGATGAGGGTGCCTATTGTTGTGCATGTGGGGATCGATAGCGATGGGAATGGTAAGCCGTCTCGAGAGGAGGAGGTTTGTTGGGATGCCATTTCATCAGACAGCTCATCTCCTATGCGTTGTATCGTGGATCTCCGTACAGCAAATCAGCGCAGTGCTCTAGAAGGAAGTCGGAAGGCCAATATTTGGATGGTCTTGGAGCACCAAGAGGCCAATGTCACCAGCACGGTGTATATGACTAGCAAATTCCTCAGCCATCGAGTTGGTAAACTCGCGGAGTCGTCGCAGGTTGATGTTCTCGCAACGGGACCAGGGCAAGCGCAGGCAAGTACCAATTTTCCTTTGCGCTTGAGTTGGGGGGCGGAGGCCCGGGTTGGACGTAAGGCTGCCTTGCAATGGCAACGTTACTACGGCGCAATATTCATAAATCCGATTCCCGGCGTACCGGGGCCAATGCTGCCCTTTGCCCTTAACTATAACAACGCAAACGACGACCAACAGGAAGCGTTGTCTCCGCGCGGAATGTCTTTCGCGTCAAGATCTTCTACATTCTTTCGCCATGCCTACGTGGACGTGCCGCCAGGGGCCCGGGCTTTGACAATCGACAGTAGCCTTTCTTCAGTCGATCAGGTCGATTCTTCGGCCACTCTGGAGTTGATACAAGAAGATTACCCTGATTATTCATCCTCGGCGACTGTTGCTCCAGTGTCAAATCGGGAGGCATCGGCGATGTGGACTCTGACGCCGTCGACTGCGGCCAAGAGCGTGACGATTCCCGTCACGCCGGGCCGTTGGTATATCGCGTCTCGAACCGGTCAATACTCCAGATTCGATCTCATCCCAACGTTTGCGTACGACGAAACAGCTTCAAGTGGTATCGCAGCGGGCATGTATTACAATCCCGAGCGTTCCGGTCACGGAATATTTCTAAATCAGTCCGGTAACCAGCAGCTTTTAAGTTGGTACACATATCTCGAGGACGGAACTCCGACTTGGTATACGGCTCAGGCGGTATTGCCGAATCCGGCCGGCGCCGTATGGAATGCTCCTCTTTATCGCGTCAACTGGAGTGGGGATAGGGTCAACTCCAGTACGGAGGTAGGCGACGTAATTCTTACCCGTGTCAATAACGATGACATCATCTTCTCTTGGCATTTAGACGGCCAATCTGGGAGTGAGCGATTTAAGCGTATCGGGGCGGGAAAATGCCCAGAGTTTGGCGGTACGGCAACCAATTTCAACGGCGCATGGTACTCGCCAATGCAATCGGGTTATGGCGTTGATACGCTCGCGTTGCCCGACCAGCTATTCACCACGTTCTATTTCTACGATGCGCTTGGTATCGCCCGCTGGGGAGTGGGTGCTACTCGGGCCCTCGCGCCTTCCAATAGGATCGAGCTGACACAGAGTAACGGTTTCTGCCCTGCATGCGACTATAGAAAAGTCGTCGCGCAGCCGCTTGGGACTATGAACGTAGATTACGACAGTGCGATCAGTGGTGAACTGTCGGTAAATCTCTCGTTGCGATCGCCTCTGAGCGGCGCTTGGCTTGTGGACAAGCAGCCGCTAGTCCGTCTGACTGGATCGCCGCTGCCCTGCCCGCACTAGCTCAGTCGCGCAACGCCGGGCTGTCCCAGCCCGGCTTCGGCGCGAAGCGCGTGCCGTATTTCGCCGCGAGCGCTTCGAGCTGCGCCTTGATCTTGTCCGCGCCTTCACTGCGGATGTGCTGGATCGGGCCGCCGCGGAACGGCGCGAAGCCGGTGCCGAAGATCACACCGGCATCGAGCAGGTCGGCGTCGTCAGTCACGCCGTCGTGCAGACAGGCGACCGATTCGTTGAGCAGCGGCAGGATCATGCGCTCGGTGATGTCGCTCGGCGCCACGTATTTCGGGTCGACCTCGGGTTTGACCGGCTTGCCGTTCTCCCACTTGTACAGGCCCTCTCCGGTCTTCTTGCCCTTCTTACCGGCGTCGAGATAACTCTGCACGCCATCGGGCAGTTCGAGATTGAGGAAGGCGCCGACTTCCTTGCCGACCGAGACGCAGACGTCGAGTCCGACCGTGTCGGCCAGCTCGATCGGCCCCATCGGCATGCCGAACTTCTTCGCCGCCTTGTCGAGCACGGGGCCCGGCACGCCTTCCTTGAACAGACGCAAGGCTTCGAGCAGATAGGGGAACAGGATGCGGTTGACGAGAAAGCCCGGTGTGCCTTTGACCGGCACGGGCAGTTTGTCGATCTTCTTGCAGAACGCGAATGCGCGTGCCTCGTTGGCGGCGTCGAGATGATCCTGACGCACGATTTCGACGAGCGGCATTTGTGCGACCGGATTGAAATAATGCAGGCCGAGGAAGCGGCCCTGGCCGGTGACCGCCTGGCGCAATTCGTCGAGCGGAATGCTCGAGGTGTTGGTCGCAAGCAGCGCATCGGGCTTCATCTGCGCTTCGGTCTTGCGATACAGGTCTTCCTTGGCTTCGAGGTTCTCGAAGATCGCCTCGATGACCAGATCGGCGGTGGCGATGCCGCTGCCTTCGACGTCGGCCTTGAGCCGTGCGCTTGCCGGGGCGATCGCATCGGGCGTCTTCAAGCGCTTGGCAAACAAGTCCTGAGCGCGGTCGAGCGCCGGCTGGATGTATTTCATCTCGCGGTCTTGCAGGGTCACCTCGAAACCGCGCAGGGCACACCAGGCGGCGATATCGCCGCCCATGACGCCCGCACCGACGACATGCACGCGGCCGATGCCCGAGTCGCCGCCGCCGAGCTTTTTCAGACGTTCCTGCAGGAAATAGACGCGGACCAGGTTGCGGCAGGTCGACGAAGTCGCGAGCTTGGCGACCGCGCGCGCTTCGAGCTTGAGCCGCTGGCCGATGCTCGAGCCGCCGCGGCGCCAGACCTCGATCAGGGCGAACGGCGCAGGATAGTGCGACGGACTCGCCTTGGCCGCGGTCTGCTTGGCGACGAGCGGAGCGAGAATCTGCCGCACTGGCCAAACGTTGGTCGCCCACGCGGTCGCGCGTTGAGCGAACGGGCGTTGGCGCGGGTGTGCGATCAGTTCCTTGGCCTCGGCGATGAGCAGCTCGGGCGAGGTCAGCTTGTCGACGACGCCGAGCGATTTGGCCGCGTCAGCCGACAGCGACTTGCCGGTCAGCATGATCGGCAGAGCTTCGGTCGCGCCGATCAGGCGCGGCAGGCGTGCCGTACCGCCCCAGCCCGGGATGATGCCGAGCATCACCTCGGGGAAGGCGAGGCGCGTCTTCGGGTCGCGCGTCGCAACGCGGTAGCGGCAGGCGAGCGAAAGCTCGAAGCCGCCGCCCATGCAGGCGCCGTGGATCGCGGCGACGGTCGGGCAGCGCAGGCGCGCGATCGACTGGAACACGCGCTGGCCGTTCTCGATACTGGCGAGCACGCGGCCTTCTTTCTCGTACTTCTCGAATTCGGTGATATCGGCGCCGGCGATGAAGCTGTCGGGCTTGCCCGAGCGGATCACGACGCCCTTGGGCGGCTCGAACGACAGGCGCTCGGCGATCTGGTCGAGCTCGTCCATGGCCGCACGGTTGAAGGTATTGACCTTGGCGTCCGCGTGGTCGAAGGTCAGCACGAGGATGCCGTCGGCGCCGAGATCGGTTTTCCAGTGGGCGAAGCGCAGTCCTTCGAACATGGCGGGTCCGGTTGAGTCGGTGTGAGGTGGCTATAATCGGCGTTGGGGATGGCCCGGGTCAACGGATCGGACGCGCTTTGTCGCGCGAGGTCCGGGAACGATCGCGGCGATGCTACCGGCCACGACCCGAAGCAACGGAACTTTCACAGCGCATCCCGGTCTAGCAACGTCATGCTCAACCGGGTCGAATACAAACGGAGTATGGCCCGGATGGGTGAGGCGGATACCGACCGCGAGTTGGTCGAACGTGTACAGAAAGGAGACAAGCGCGCTTTCGATCTGCTGATCCGTAAGTATCAGCACAAGATCGTCAGCGTGATATCGCGTTACGTCTCCGACTGGAGCGAATGCCAGGACGTGGCCCAGGAGGCTTTCATCCGCGCTTATCGCGCGATCGGAAACTTCCGCGGCGACGCCCAGTTCTACACGTGGATCTACAAGATTGCGATCAACACGGCGAAGAACCACCTGGTTTCGCAGGGTCGGCGCCCGCCGAAGGACGATATCGCGGTCGACGACGCCGTCCTGCTCGACGGCGGCGCCTGGCTCAAGGACCGCGCCACGCCCGAGCACGAACTTTTGCGTCAGGAAATTGAACAAACGGTTTTCGATACGGTCGAACAGTTGCCGGAAGAGCTGAAGACGGCAATCACGCTGCGCGAGGTGGACGGTTTGAGCTACGAGGAAATCGCGGAAAGGATGAACTGCCCGATCGGCACGGTCCGTTCGCGCATCTTCCGCGCCCGCGATGCGATCGACCAGAAGCTGCGTCCGTTGCTGGGGCAGGGCACAGGTACCGATTATGAGTGAACATCTTCTTTCCCATCCAATGAACCCCAATCAAGCCATGGCCGATTCGCTCGGCGAACAATTGTCCGCGTTGATGGACGGTGAGCTGGCGCGCGATCAGGTGCGCTTTCTGCTGCGAGGCGTCGAAGCGCAGTCCGATCTGGCCCGGCGCTGGTCGAACTATCAGGTCATCAGCGCGAGCCTCAAGCGCGAATACGTCGCGGTGGCGTTGCCGGCGAATTTTGCCGAGAGCGTGATCGGACGTCTCGATGCGGAGGTGCCGGCCATCGTCGCCGCGCCGTCGCGGCGCGTCGGTCTCGGCGCGCTGCGCTGGGTCGGCGGCGGTGCGATCGCCGCGGCGGTCGCCGTGGTCGCATTGACCGTCTCGCGGCCGATCGACCATGACGGAGGCCCGGCAATTGCGGTCGCCGAGCAGGTGCCGCAGCATCAGTCCTCGCAGCGCTATCTGCCCCTTGCGCAACCGGCGCCGAACACGAATTCGCCGATATTCAACTATGGCGCGGTGCAGCCGGCGAGTTACGAGTTGCCGAACTACTATCTGCCCAACGGCAGCGAAGTGGCGCCGGAGCGGCTGGAAATCCAGGGCAACCGTGCGCCTTATATCTTGCGCATACAGCGTTTGCCGATGCAGGATTCGCCGCAGTCGGCGACGCCGGCACAGCAGTGAGCGGACTCCGGGCTTCGCGTCTTAACATTTGCTGACCCAAAGCCCACATGACGCCCGTTCGGTCGGAACCCGGACGGGCGTTTCTCGTTCCAATCCTGCGGTCGTCGGCAGCGCCCGAATATCGCGCCGCCGCGGTTTTTCATGGAACTATGTATAAAGGTATAACTATGAGCAAAGTATATAAATTCGGCGCTTTCGCGGCGCTGTTCGCTCTTGCCTCCGCGGCGCACGCCGATCTGCCTGATTTCACTCAGCTGGTCGAAAAGACCGGTCCCTCGGTGGTCAACATCACCGCGACGCAGGGCGACGGCAATGCCCAGCAGCAGAGCGATGCGGACGATCAGGACGGCGGCGACTTGCAAAATGTTCCGCCCGGCATGCAGGACTTCTTCCGCCGCTTCTTCGGTCCGAACGGTCCACGCGGTGGCGGTCCTCGCGGCGGTGGCGAGTCGCACGGCTCCGGCTTCGTTATTTCGGCCGATGGCTACATCCTGACCAACAATCACGTGGTCGACGGTGCCGAGAAGGTGATCGTGCGCCTGTCCGACCGGCGCGAGCTCGATGCGAAGGTAGTCGGCACCGACAAGGATTCCGACGTGGCCCTGCTCAAGGTCAATGCGAGCGGCCTGCCGGCGGTCAATATCGGCGACTCGTCCAAGCTCAAGCCGGGCCAGTGGGTGGTCGCGATCGGTTCGCCGTTCGGCTTCGATCACACGGTGACCCACGGCGTGGTCAGCTACGTTGGCCGCGGCGGCCGCGCTCCGGGCGAGCAGTACGTGCCCTTTATCCAGACCGACGTGCCGATCAATCCCGGCAATTCGGGCGGCCCGCTGTTCAATCTCGACGGCCAGGTCGTCGGCATCAACTCGCAGATCTACTCGAACTCGGGCGGCTACATGGGCGTCTCGTTCGCCGTGCCGATCAATATGGCGATGAATACGGTCGAGCAGCTCAAGACCACGGGCAAGGTCTCGCGCGGCATGCTCGGCGTGAACATCCAGCGCGTCGGTCGCGACGAAGCGAAGGCGCTCGGTCTGCCCCAGGTCAGCGGTGCGCTGGTGACCAACGTAAATCCCGGCAGCGGCGCGGAGAAGGCCGGCATCCAGCCGCAGGACGTGATCCTCGCCTACAACGACAAGGCGATCGACCAGTGGTCGGACCTGCCTCTGCTGGTCGGCAGCACCAAGCCGGGCACCAAGGCGAGTCTGAAGGTGTATCGCGACGGCAAGACCTTGGATATGCCGGTCACGATCGGCGAGTTGTCGTCGGACAAGCCGACCAAGACCGCCAGCCTCGGCGGCAGCGCCAAACCGCAGAACAATCCGCTCGGCATTCTCGTCGAAGACATTTCCGCAGAGGACCGCAAGACGCTCGGTCTCAAGGACCAGAACGGCGTGGCGATCCAGCAGGCCGGTCCGGTCGCACAGCGTGGCGGACTCCAGCGCGGCGACATCGTGCTCAAGGTCGGCCGTTCCTACGTCAAGAATGTGGCCGAGTTCGACAACGCGGTCAAGGACGTGAAACCGGGCGATTCCGTCATGCTGCTGGTCCGGCGCGGCGACGCGGCGCAGTTCGTGACGCTGACGGCGCCCAAGAAGGGCTGATTCGATACAGTAGGCGGCATTCGAGCGAGTTCACGACTCGCTCGGCCGGCAAAGGGCCCACTCGTCGGGCCCTTTGCTTTCATACACCCGATTTTCCTTTTCGATTCATGCGATAATGTCGGATTAACCGGCGCTTGTGCGCCGGTTCGTTTGTCGGTATCGCATGGAAAACATCCGCAACTTCTCCATTATCGCCCACGTCGACCACGGCAAGTCGACGCTTGCCGATCGCATCATCCAAATCTGCGGCGGCCTCGAAGCGCGCGAAATGGAGGCGCAGGTGCTCGACTCGAATCCGATCGAGCGCGAGCGCGGCATCACGATCAAGGCCCAGTCCGTGTCGCTGCCTTACAAGGCGCGCGATGGCAAGATCTATCAGTTCAACTTCATCGACACGCCGGGCCACGTCGACTTCAGCTACGAAGTCAGCCGCTCGCTCTCGGCCTGCGAAGGCGCGCTGCTCGTGGTCGACGCGGCACAGGGCGTCGAGGCGCAATCGGTCGCGAACTGCTACACCGCGGTCGAGCTCGGCCTCGAAGTCGTGCCCGTGCTCAACAAGATCGATCTGCCGACTGCCGACATCGACAAGGTCAAGGAAGAAATCGAGGCCGTCATCGGCATCGATGCGACCGATGCGGTCGCGATCAGCGCGAAGACCGGCCTCAACGTGATCGAGGTGCTCGAAGCCATCGTGGCACGCATCCCGGCGCCGAAGCCGCGCGACACCGATCGCCTGCAGGCGCTGATCATCGATTCGTGGTTCGACAACTATCTCGGCGTCGTCTCGCTCGTGCGCGTGATGCAGGGCGAGATCAAGCCGCGCGACAAATTGCTGGTCATGTCGACCGGGCGCACGCACGAAGTCGACCAGGTCGGCGTGTTCACGCCCAAGCGCCTCGTCAAGGACGCGCTGCGCGCGGGCGAGGTCGGCTGGGTCACCGCGTCGATCAAGGATGTGCACGGCGCGCCGGTCGGCGACACGCTCACGCTCGCGGGCAAGCCCGCCGAGAAGCCGCTGCCGGGCTTCCAGCAGATGCAGCCGCGCGTGTTCGCGGGCCTGTTCCCGGTTTCGGCCGACGATTATCCGGCGCTGCGCGAAGCGCTGGAAAAATTGAAGCTCAACGACGCCGCGCTCGTGTTCGAGCCGGAGTCGTCCGAGGCGATGGGCTTCGGCTTCCGCTGCGGCTTCCTCGGCCTGCTGCACATGGAGATCATCCAGGAGCGGCTCGAGCGCGAATACGATCTCAATCTCATCACGACCGCGCCGACCGTGGTCTACGAGATTCTGCGCACCGACGGTACGGTCGAACCGCTCGACAATCCGGCCAAGATGCCGGCGGTGAACTACATCGATGAGATTCGCGAGCCGATCATCGTGGCGAATATCCTCACGCCGCCCGAGCACATCGGCAACATCATCAAGCTGTGCGAGGAAAAGCGCGGTACCCAGCGTTCGATCAATTACATGGCCAGTCAGGTACAGATCAGCTACGAGCTGCCGCTGGCCGAGGTCGTGCTCGACTTCTTCGACAAGCTCAAGTCGGTGTCGCGCGGCTATGCGTCGATGGAATACCATCTCGAACGCTTCCAGGCCGCGCCGCTCGTGCGCGTCGACGTGCTCGTCAACGGCGACCGCGTCGATGCGCTGAGCCTGATCCTGCACCGCTCGAACGCGGATCGCCGCGGCCGTGAACTGGTCGAGAAGATGAAGGAATTGATTCCGCGCCAGCAGTTCGACGTAGCGATCCAGGCGGCGATCGGCGCGCAGATCATCGCGCGCTCCAGCGTCAAGGCGCTGCGCAAGAACGTGCTCGCCAAATGCTACGGCGGCGACGCCACGCGCAAGCGCAAGCTGCTCGAAAAGCAGAAGGAAGGCAAGAAGCGCATGAAGCAGGTCGGCAGCGTGGAGATTCCGCAAGAGGCCTTCCTGGCCGTTTTGCAGATGGATAAGTAATGGATTCGTCTCACGCGCACGCGAGCAATCTGCGTGCGCGGGGTGCCCACTGGACAAGATTCGCAGCAACCCTGCAATCTTGCCGGCGATGACCTTCGGCACCTTCTTCCACAGGCGCGGGAAGGAGAGACTAGAGATAGACCCGGGTTCGTACCGAAAGGAACCGTGATGGATTTCGATTTTGCACTGCTGCTGGTCGCACTGACTTTCGTCACCGGCATTATTTGGCTGTTCGACCGCCTGTTTCTTTACAAGGGCCGCGTCGCGCGCGCCGAAGCGCTTTCCAAGCTCGGCGGCACCAAGGCCGAGCGCGAGCAACGCAATGCCGAGGCGATGCGCGAATCGGCGATCGTCGAGTATGCGCGCTCGTTCTTCCCGGTGATCCTGATCGTGCTGACGTTCCGCTCGTTCCTCGCCGAACCGTTCAAGATTCCGTCCGGCTCGATGATCCCGACCTTGCAGATCGGTGATTTCATCCTCGTGAACAAGTTTTCCTACGGTCTGCGCCTGCCGGTGCTGAATACCAAATTCTTCGACGTCGGTTCGCCGAAGCGCGGCGACGTTTTCGTGTTCATCTACCCGGGCTTCGAGTGCACGGTCAACGGCCGCAAAGTGCAGATGCAGCGCTCCTGCGGCTCGCTGCAGAACACGCCCGTGGCGAAGATGAACTACATCAAGCGCGTGATCGGCCTGCCGGGCGACACCATCACGTACCGCGATCGGACTCTGTACGTGAACGAAAAAGAGATTCCGCAGACCGACATAGGGCCGTTCGGCGGGCCTTTCAGCCACGATCCGAACACCTGCAATCTGATGGGTTCCGAGATCAAGCAGGAGATGCTGCCGGAAGTGTCCCATCGTATCCTGCACATGCCGAACCAGCGCGGTGCAGAAGGCACGTGGGTCGTTCCGGCCGGCCACTATTTTGCCATGGGCGACGACCGCGATTGCAGCGAGGACAGCCGCTACTGGGGCTTCGTGCCCGAACAGAATCTGGTCGGCCGCGCTTTCGTGATCTGGATGAACTGGGACGACGGCATCGACTTCAAACGCCTCGGTACGCTGATAAAGTAAGGCTTCGAAGAAATCGGTTTTCCTGACGGGGGACGAATCATGCGAATGCGCAATCGGCAACACGGTCTCAGTCTCATCGGCTTTCTCATCGTGCTCGCGGTCGTCGGCTTCTTCGCCTATGCGGGAATGCTGCTGGTGCCGACTTACATGGAGTATTTCGGCGTGGTCAGGGCGATGAAATCGGTTGCCGAGGACGCCGGCGCAGGGAACATGCCGATCGAGCAGATTCGCGGCAAGCTCGGTTTCAATTTGAATCTTCAATACGTCGGCGACAAGACCGTGCCGCCGAGCGCGATCAAGCTCAATACCCAGGGCGGCGCGCGCATCCTGCAAGTCACCTACGACAAGGAAATCCCTTTTCTGTACAACGTCTCCCTGGTCGTGCATTTCGAGCATTCGGAAAACATGGGCGGCGTCAACACGGGGTACTGATTGATTCGCCTTGCGTACCACTTTGCCGACGCCGAACTGCGCGAACGCGCGCTGACTCACCGCAGCGTCGGCGCCGGCAACAACGAACGTCTGGAATTCTTCGGCGACGCTCTCGTCAACCTGATCGTCGCCGAACTGTTGTTCGACGAATTTCCCAAGGCCGCCGAGGGCGAATTGACGCGATTGCGTGCACGCCTGGTCAGCGAGCCGGCGCTTGCCGCGATCGCGCGCGAACTCGAACTCGGCGATGCCTTGCATCTGGGGCCCGGTGAGCTGAAGAGCGGAGGATTCCGCCGCGATTCGATCCTTGCCGACGCGTTCGAGGCCCTGGTCGCCGCGGTTTATCTCGACGGCGGTTGGTCGGCTTGCCGCGAGGTCGTGCGCAAGCTCGTCGCGCCTCGCCTAGCCGAGGCGGCGGCGATGGACGACAAGGATGCGAAGACGCGATTGCAGGAATGGCTGCAGTCGCGCGGAGAGCCGCTGCCGAGCTATGAATTGGTCGCGACCACCGGTGCCGACCATGCGCGTATATTCGACGTGGAATGCCGCATAGAGTCACGCGATTTGCGCGCCGAGGGCCGCGGCAGCAGCCGTCGGGCGGCCGAGCAGGCCGCAGCGACGGCCGTGCTGGCGCTACTGCAATCGGCGTGATGAAGAGCCGCGAAGGCGGACCGGAACGGGCAGGAAACGATAAGCGCGGATCGCCGCAGCGGCAGAGGCCTGAACTTATCCTGTTTCGCTTTATTCGATTTTATCCGCGAGAATCCGCTCAGATTTACGTCGAGAATTATTCCGCACATGACTGAAATCCCTTCCACCGCCGGCGATCATCGCTGCGGCACCGCGGCCATCGTCGGCCGGCCGAATGTCGGCAAGTCGACCCTGGTCAATGCCCTGGTCGGCGTGCGCCTGTCGATCATCGGCCCGAAACCGCAAACCACGCGGCACCGCATACTCGGCATCGTGACCAAACCCGCCGGGCAGATTCTGCTGCTCGACACGCCGGGCCTCCATGCGGACGGCGCGCGCGCGATCAATCGTCAGCTCAACCGCGCCGCGCGCAGTGCGGTCGGCGAAGCCGATGTCTGCGTACATTTGATCGAAGCAGGGCGCTGGACCAACGAGGATCAGACGGTCCGCAACATATTGTCGGACTCGTCGCAGCAGCGTTTGCTCGTGCTCAATAAAGTCGATGCGCAGAAAGACAAGAAGCAGCTTCTGCCCTTCTTGCAGAAGGTCGGCAGCGACGGTTTTTACGCGGGCGTGTTCCTGATCTCGGCGCGGCGCCGCGACGGCATCGATGCGCTCGAACGCGCGATCATCGAACGCCTGCCGGTCGGGCCCGCGCAGTTCATCGAAGACGAGTTCACCGACCGCAGCGAGCGCTTTCTCGCCGCGGAGCTGATTCGCGAACAATTGATGCTGCGGCTCGGCCAGGAGCTGCCGTATGCGGCGACGGTCGAGATCGAGACCTTCACCGATCGCGAAGACGGCATGAGCGAGATCAACGCGGCGATCTGGGTCGAACGCGAAGGACAGAAGGCGATCGTCATCGGCAAGGGCGGCGAGCAGCTCAAGACAATCGGCAGTGCTGCGCGCCTGGCGATGAACCGCCTCTTCGGCCGGCGCGTGCATCTGCGGCTCTGGGTCAAAGTGCGTGAGAACTGGTCGGACGACGAAAACGCATTGCGCCAATTCGGCTACGGGGAATGAGGGGTTAGAGGCAAGTGGTGGGCGGAGGATGCAGTAGGGGTAAGTAGTAAGCGGAATATGCAGTTGCTCGTCATTCCAGCGAAAGCTGGAACCCAGCACCTGATTCTCAACGCCACGAATAAAAGCTGGATTCCAGCTTTCGCTGGAATGACAGAGCTATATGCTTTTCCCGCTCACCGCTCACCGCTCACCGCTCACCGCTCACCGCTCACCGCTCACCGCTCACCGCTCACCGCTCACCGCTCACCGCTCACCGCTCACCGCACATTCCTTGCGCACCGAACAGCAACCCGCCTTCGTCCTTCACGCGCGCGCCTACCGCGAGACCTCGCTGCTGCTTGAATGCCTCACGCGCGACCACGGCAGGATCGGCCTGATCGCGCGAGGCGTACGGCGTGAACGTGCACGGACTCCGCGCGCGCTGCTGCAGCCCCTGATCCCGATCCAGCTCGGCTGGAACGGGCGCGGCGAGCTCGCTACGTTGACCCAGGTCGAGGCGATCGCGCCGGGCTTCGATCTCGCGGGCGATGCCTTGTTCTGCTCTCTCTATCTCAATGAACTCGTGCTGCGCATCACGCCGCGCCAAGACCCGCAGCCTGAGCTATTTGCCGACTATGCCGAGACGTTGGCGCGGCTCGCACGCGGTGAGCCGCAGGCCTGGACCCTGCGCCGCTTCGAGCGCGACCTGCTCGGGCACCTCGGTTATGGGCTCGTGCTCGATGTCGAAGGCGATAGCGGCGCAGCGCTCAATCCCGAGGCCGATTACGGCTACCGCCACGAGCACGGCCCGGAGCTTTGGCACGGCACGCGCGACGGCGTGCGCCTGCGCGGCGCGGCGCTGCTGGCGCTCGCGCGCGACGAAATGCCGGCGAGCGAGCATCTGCCGTCGCTGCGGCGCCTGATGCGCGCGGTGATCGCCGGCCATCTCGACGGCGGCGAGCTGCGTTCGTGGAGCATGTTGGTTTAGCGGTCTGCGCGGTGTGCGCAGTCAGGCTTCGCGCAAAGCGCCGATGGTCAGCGATACAGCGTCGAGCAGGGCATCGATTTCGGCATCGCCGCGCATTGCGGATTGCTTCAGTGAGAGTTCGAGGCGTTCGACGCATTCAAGCAAACGTATCGCCCCGCAGTAGCGGCACGAGGCACGCAGGCGATGCAACCACGCGCCCAGTTCGTCGGCTGGCATGTCGGCGATACGCGGCAATGCCGCCTCGAGTTCGGTGACGAAAAGACCGCGCAGAGCGCGCAAGGTCTGCGCGTCTCCACCGACGCTGGCCAGCGCCGGGCCGTCCTCGAGCACGGCAGACGCAGTGGTCATATCCCGCGGTTTCGTCTGTGTCGCTGCGGTGCGCCCGTCGCCCGTGCGGCGCCATTGCGGCAGTTGTGCCGCAAGTAGGGCCGCAAGCCGCTCGACGCCGATCGGTTTCGCTACCGCGTCGATATATCCAGCCTCGTCGAGTTCGGCACGCGCCGCCGCATCCAGTTCGGCACTCGTCGCGATCGCCGTATCCGTGCATCCGCGCCGGCGCAATTCGCCGAGCAGGGCTGCGCCGCCGAGATCGGGCATGCGGCGGTCGAGCAGAAGCAAATCGAAACGGGACTGCGCGCACGCGGCGAGAGTTTCGCCGCCGTCGGCAGCGCCGACGACTTCGCAGCCGAGTTCGCGCAGGGCGGTGACGAGGAATTGCAGGCTGACCGGATCGTCGTCGGCGACGAGGATGCGCACAGGATTGGCGAGTTCCATCGAACGACTATAACAGCCCGATCCCGCCGCAAGATCGGCGGAGCAGGCCGGGCTGGTATCATATTCGGCCCACTTTGCGGTTGTTCCATGACTTCGATCGAAGCCGATATCACCGACCTGATCCACGATGGCCGTGGCGTTGCGCACATCGCCGGCAAGGCGGTCTTCGTTGCGGGTGCACTGGCCGGCGAACGCGTGCGCCTGCGCTATGCGGGCAAGCATCGGCATTACGACGAAGCCGTGGTCGAAGAAGTGCTGCGTGCGTCGCCCGACCGCGTCGAGCCGCGTTGCAAGCATTTCGGCACCTGCGGCGGCTGTGCCTTGCAGCATCTCGAACCGGCCGCGCAGATTGCCGCGAAGCAGCGCGCCCTGTTCGAGAATTTCGAGCGCATCGGCAAAGTACAGCCGGAGACCGTGCTCGCGCCGCTGACCGACTCGCCGTGGGGCTATCGGCGCCGCGCGCGCCTCAGCGCGAAATTCGTCGAGAAGAAAGGGCGCATGCTGGTCGGGTTCCGCGAAACCAACGGCCGCTACGTCGCCGACATCGAGCGCTGCGAAGTGCTGCATCCCGCGGTCGGCGAGCGCATCGCCGAGATCACCGCGATGCTCGAATCGCTCGAAGGCAAGCGCGAGATCGCGCAGATCGAAGTCTCGGCCGGCGACAATCTGATCGCGCTCGTATTCCGCCATCTCAAGCCTTTGTCGGACGCCGACACTCAGGCGCTGATCGCGTTCGGTCAGGCGAATTCGTTCGCGATCTTTCTGCAGCCAGGCGGCATCGACAGCGTGGCGCCGCTGTGGCCGGCTGCGGCACAGCTCAATTTCGAACTGCCGGCGTACGCGGCGACGCTCGATTTCCGGCCGCTCGATTTCATCCAGGTCAACGGCGGCATGAACCGGCGCATGATCGACCACGCGCTCGCGCTGCTCGATCCGCAGCCGGGCGACCGCGTGCTCGACCTGTTTTGCGGCCTCGGCAATTTCACCTTGCCGCTCGCGCGTCGCGCCGCCGAGGTGACCGGCGTCGAGGGCGAAGCCGGCCTAGTGCAGCGTGCACGCGACAACGCGGCCAAGAACGGCATCGCAAACGCGACGTTCTACAGCGCCGATCTCGCCGCCGATCAGCGCGTGACGGCGTGGGCCAAGGCCGACTACGAGTTGGTATTGCTCGATCCGCCGCGTTCGGGTGCCGATGCGCTGCTGGAATATCTGCCGCGCAAGTCGGCGCACAGGGTCGTCTACGTGTCCTGCCATCCGGCCTCGCTCGCGCGCGACGCGGGCATTCTCGTCGACAAGCATGGATTCAAGCTGAAGAGTGCGGGCGTGATGGACATGTTCCCGCATACCGCGCACGTCGAATCGATTGCTCTGTTTGAAAGATGAGGACAGAAAGCGGCAAGCGTTTTTGCCACGGATTTACACGGATAAAACCGGATAACGCAAAAGTCTTGAGCCGTGGTTGTTTTGATCAGTGGTCATCTGTGTAAATGCGTGACAAAGAGTTTTTATGGCTATTGAAATCGAACGTAAATTTCTGGTGACCAGCGACGCATGGCGTGCGCAGGCGACCCGCGCGCAGCGCATGGTGCAGGGCTATCTGATAGATGCGAGCCTCGTCGCGACGCAGACCGGCACGCGCTGCTCGTTGCGCGTGCGCATCGGCGGCGACAAGGCGTGGCTCAATATCAAGTCGGCGACGCTCGGCGTTGCCCGACAGGAGTACGACTATCCGATCCCGGTCGCCGACGCCGAGCGCATGCTGCGCGACTTCTGTAACGGCGTCGTCGAAAAAGTGCGCCACTATGTGCCGCATGCGGGCCTGATGTTCGAGGTCGACGAATTCTTCGGCGACAACGCCGACTTGGTCGTCGCTGAAGTCGAGCTGCAGTCGGCAGACCAGGCGATCGCGAAGCCCGAATGGCTCGGGCGCGAGGTCAGCGAACATCTGCGCTACTACAATCTGAACTTGTTGCAATACCCGTATTCGCGCTGGAGCGAGCGCGAACGGGCCGGAGAATGATGTGCTGATCATCGGCTTGTCCGGGCTCGAACTCAGCGACGACGAACGCGAGCAGCTTGCTGCGCCGCAGGCCGTCGGTGTGACGCTGTTCAAGCGCAACTTCGTCTCGCGCGAACAAGTCACGGCGCTGATCGAGGACATACGCCGCGTGCGTGGCGACGAATTTCTCGTCTGTGTCGACCAGGAAGGTGGCCGCGTACAACGCTTCCGCGAGGGTTTTACCGAACTGCCCGCCTTGGCGCGGATCGGCGCGCTGTACCAAACCGATCCGCAGCATGCGCTGGCGCGCGCCGAGGAACATGCCTGGGTGATGGCGAGCGAAATGCGCGCGATCGGCGTCGATCTGAGCTTCGCGCCGGTGCTGGATCTCGGCCGCGGCAATCGCGCGATCGGCACGCGCGCATTCGACGCGCGGCCGGAAGTCGTCTCCGAACTCGGATTGGCCTATCAGCGCGGGATGCGCCTGGCCGGCATGGCCGCGACCTTGAAGCACTTTCCCGGGCATGGATCGGTGCTCGAAGACACGCACGTCGATCGCGCGGTCGATGCGCGCACGCCGGCCGAGATCCGCGCTGAAGATCTGCAGCCGTTTGCAGACGCGATCGTCGCCGGCGCGGAAGGCGTGATGATGGCGCACGTCGTCTATCCGCAGGTCGACGAGAAGCCGGCCGGCTTTTCCCGCGTGTGGATCGGCGACATTCTGCGCGGCGAACTCGGTTTCAAGGGCGCGGTGTTTAGCGATGACATCAGCATGGCCGCAGGCGGCAGCGAAGGCGGTATCGCCGCGCGCATCGAGGCGCACCACGCCGCGGGCTGCGATCTGATCCTGGCCTGCCAGCCCGAGATCGTCGCCGAATCGCTCGCGACGACGAGCGGAGCCACGCCGTTCGACCCGCAACGCCTCAGGAGCCTGCTCGGCGGCGTTGCGCAAAATTGGGACGAGATGATCGACAATCCGCAACGCGCGAGATTTGTCGAAAATATGCAAAGTTTGAACGATCTTCCCTGATCGCGAAGATCGATGACGTCCATCCGTGGATGGATTTTTCAGTGAAAGCATTTCAATGGTAAGGAGCGGAGCGTGACTGACAGACCTGTGCTCGCCGAAGCGATGAAGACCGCCGAGCTGTTGTTTTCCGGCGAAGAACTCGCCGGGCGGATCAAGACCCTGGGCAAGGAGATCGAGGACGCGCTCGAAGGCGACGTGCCGGTTTTCATGACCGTGATGAACGGCGGCCTGATCTTCGGCGGCGTGCTCGCGCTGGCGATTCCCTCGGATCTCGAATTCGACTATGTGCATGCGACGCGCTACCGCGGCGGCACGCGCGGCCACGACCTGCTCTGGGTCAAGCAGCCGCGGGTGCCGTTGACCGGGCGCACCGTGCTGCTCGTCGACGACATTCTCGACGAGGGCCATACGCTCAAGGCGATCCGCGATTTCTGCATCGACGAAGGCGCCAAGCGCGTGCTGATCGCGGTGCTCTGCGAGAAGCGTCACGACCGCGCCACGCCCGACCTGCGCGCGGATTTCGTCGGCGTACGCGTGCCGGACCGCTACGTGTTCGGCTACGGCATGGATTTCCACGAGCAGGGACGCAATCTCGCGGGTATCTACGCGCTGTAGAAGCAAAACAAGATTCGCCACGGATTGCACGGATAAGCACGGATCAAGAAAAAGTCATCAAAAAATCTAGCTCTATCCGTGTTTATCCGTGCAATCCGTGGCCAAAAAGCTCTTAATAGGAAAAACCGTGCAGATTGAACTCGCAATCATCGGCGGCACCGGCCTGTACAACTTCCCGGGCCTGGAAAAAGTAGAAAAGCGCGCCGTCGAGACCCCCTACGGCGCGGCATCCGATGCGATCACGCTCGGCGAGATCGGCGGCAAGCGCGTGGCCTTTCTCGCGCGTCACGCGAGCGGGCATTCGATCCCGCCGCATCGGATCAATTACCGCGCGAACATCTGGGCGCTGCACAACCTCGGTGCGCGGCGCGTGCTCGGCGTCAACGCAGTCGGCGGCATCCGCGCCGACATGGGCCCGCGCGTGCTCGCCGTGCCGGACCAGGTCATCGATTACACCCACGGCCGCATCACCAGTTTCTGCGATAGCGATGGCGCCAAGGTCGAGCATATCGATTTCACCGAACCCTATAGCGCGACCCTACGCGGCCGGGTGCTCACGGCGGCGAAGCGCGCCGGTATCGATGTCGTCGACGGCGGCTGCTATGGCGCAACCCAGGGCCCGCGCCTGGAAACCCGGGCGGAGATCGCACGCATGCGCCGCGACGGCTGCGACCTGGTCGGCATGACCGGCATGCCCGAAGCCGCGCTCGCGCGCGAGCTGCAGCTCGATTATGCCTGCGTTGCCGTCGTGGCCAATTGGGCCGCCGGCTGCCCAGAGGGCGACGCCGCACCCGAAATCAGCCTGCCCGAGATCTTTGCCCACCTCGAAGCGGCCACGGCCAAGGTTCCGCCGATCATCTCCGCTCTGCTGGCCTGACCGGGTACACGCACAGGCGCGAACGGGGGCGGATTTCCGCGACACAGTCATCAATACGCCACTCTTGCAATTTTTTGTAAATTCGGCGTTATACTTTCGTTGTGTCGGATCTGCACAAAGGGGAAGGGGCCGCGGCTCCGGCACATATCCCAACTGTGTCGAGGTCGTAAATGCGCACCGGTACTGTGAAATGGTTCAACGATGCAAAAGGGTTCGGCTTTATTGCCCCTGAAGACGGCGGCGAGGATGTGTTCGTGCACTATTCGGCGATCAATTCTCAAGGCTTCCGTAGTTTGCAGCAGGGTCAAAAGGTCAGTTTCGAAGTAGTGGAGGGTCCGAAAGGCTCGCAGGCGTCGGCGGTACAGCCGGTCAAGTGAGTCCTTCGTGCAACGTTGCGATGAAGCCCGCCTTTCGGCGGGCTTTTTCGTTCTGCGGCTGGCGAAGTGTCGAAAGCGGTCCATTGGCGTATTTGGACGTCCAGCCGTAAAAACGTATAGAAATCCGTACTTCGCTCCGCCGTGCGCCGGCGTATCTTTGCGCCCGGCGGGAAAAACTTTGCTACAGGGTGTTGACAGGCCTCCGCGCATCGTTTACGTTTGCTGCATGACGCAACGCAACAGCCACCGCAGCCTCGTTTCCAGCCTCAAGGGCTCGGCTGCCGGCGTTCGCGGCCTGCTTATTCTCGTACTCGTACTTATTAGCACCGGAGGTGCGGGTTAGGGTGCGTCTGAGAAAGTAGAAACAGGCGAAGAATCCAAAACCCCGCACCCGGCGACGAGTGCGGGGTTTTTCGTTTAAGCGACACGTAAGGCATTACCAGAGTCGAAGGACCAGGGATGGTCGGTCGCATCGCAGTGCGGTGCGGGTGGAACTCCAGTATTTCGAGGTTTGCAGTGCCATGAATTCCAGCAACGATCCTGCCGTAGCCGGCTCGCGCGAGCGAGTACGCATCTTCGACACCACACTGCGCGACGGCGAGCAGTCGCCGGGCTTTTCGATGAGCCGGCCGCAGAAGCTGCATATGGCGCACGCGCTGGCCGAACTCGGCGTCGATGTGCTCGAAGCGGGGTTTCCGCAGGCCTCCGAGGGCGATTTCGACGCCGTGCAGGCGATCGCCAGGGAAATCCGCGGCCCGATCATCGCCGGCTTGGCCCGCGCCCAGTTCGGCGACATCGAGGCTTGTGCGCGTGCGCTGGAACCGGCGCAGAAAAAGCGCATCCATATCTTCCTCGCAACCAGCCCGCTGCATCGCCGGCACAAGCTCAACATGAGCCGCGAACAGGTGCTGGAGACCGGCGCAAAAGCGGTGCGCCACGCGCGCCAGTTCTGCGAAGACATCGAATTCTCGGCCGAGGACGCGATCCGCACCGAACCGGAATTTCTGATCGAAGTGCTGTCGACGATGATCGAAGCCGGCGCGACGACGGTGAACGTGCCCGACACGGTCGGCTACACGACGCCCGAGGAAATCTACACGCTGTTCGCGCGCCTGAAGCGCGAAGTGCGCGGCATCGACAAGGTGGTTCTGAGTTCGCACTGCCACAACGACCTCGGCCTCGGCGTGGCCAACAGCGTCGCCGCGGTCGCCGCCGGCGCGCGCCAGGTCGAGTGCACGATCAACGGCATCGGCGAGCGCGCAGGCAACGCGGCTCTCGAAGAAATCGTCATGGCGCTGCGCACGCGCGCCGACAAGTTCAATGTCGAGACCGGTATCCGTACTCCGTTGCTGTATCCGACTGCTCGCCTGCTCGCCAATGTCACCGGCTCGACGATCCCGCGCAATAAGGCGATCGTCGGCGAGAACGCCTTCGCGCACGAATCGGGCATCCATCAGCACGGCATGCTGAAGAACCGCGAGACCTACGAGATCATGCGGCCCGAGGACGTCGGTGTCGAAAAGACCCAGCTCGTGCTCGGCAAGCATTCGGGCAAGCACGCGCTACGCGACCGGCTGAAATCGCTCGGCTACGAAGTGGACGATGCCCAGGTCGAAGAGATTTTCCCGCGCTTCAAGGCGCTGGCGGACAAGAAGAAAGAAGTGTTCGACAGCGATCTCGACGCGCTCGTGCTCGGCCAGGACCCGGCCGCGCTCGGCCCGTGGACGTTGGAGCAGCTGCACGCCACCTCGCATCTCGGCGGCGGCGCTTCGGCCTCGGTGCGCCTGCGCAACGAAGACGGGCGCAGCGTCGGCGAGACCGAAGGTTCGCTCGGCGACGGCCCCGTGCACGCGATGCTGCGCGCCATCGAGCGCGCGACCGGCACGACGCTCGACATCGTCGATTTCCAGATCCGTTCGCTGAGCTATGGCGCCGACGCGCAGGGGCGGGCGACGCTGACCGTCAGCCACGGCGGGCGCGAGCTGATCGGCCGCGGCGTTTCGACCGATATCGTCGAGGCCTCGGCCTTCGCCGCACTCGAGGTGGTCAACCGTATCGAACGCATCAAGGCCGGACAGGCGCTGCCGCTGGTGGCGAAGTCGGCATGACGAAGGGACCCGGAGAAGCACGGATAGATGGCGCTGGGGATCGGAGTAAAATTCCCTGCGGCGATTTGCTTTCGCTCCATCCGTGTTCGTCCGTGTCACTCCGTATCTAAACCGCTTTACGAATTGAAGAAGGACAGCTCATGAAAACCACCGACTACATCTGGCACAACGGCAAGATCAAACCCTGGAACGAAGCGACCGTGCACGTCACCGCGCACGCGCTGCACTACGGTTCGTCCGTGTTCGAGGGCGAGCGCGTCTACGCGACGCCGCACGGGCCGCAGTACTTCCGCCTTGCCGACCACACGCGCCGCTTGTTCGAGTCGGCCAAGGTCTACGAGATCGATATCGGCTATACCGAGGCGCAGATCAACGACGCCTGCAACGAGGTCATCGTTGCGAACAAGATGAAGTCGGCCTACGTGCGCCCGCTCGTGTTCCGCGGCGCCGGTCCGCTCGGCGTGATGCCGAAGGAAGGTTCGAGCGTCGATGTCGCGATCATGGCGCTGGAATGGGGCGCGTACCTCGGCGAAGCGATCGAGAAGGGCGCCGACGTCTGCGTGTCTTCGTGGAACCGCGCTGCGCCGAACACCTTTCCGTCGTGGGCGAAGGCCGGCGGCAACTATCTTTCCAGCCAGCTCATCGGCTTCGAGGCCAAGCGCCACGGTTATCACGAGGGCATCGCGCTCGGCTACAACGGCCTGCTCAGCGAAGGCGCCGGCGAAAACCTGTTCATCATTCGCAACGGCAAGATCATCACGCCATCGACGAGCGCGAGCATCCTCGCCGGCATCACGCGCGATACGGTGATCACCCTCGCGGGCAAGCTCGGTTACGAGGTGCACGAACGCGATCTGCCGCGCGAAGCGCTGTATACCGCCGACGAAGTGTTCATGGTCGGCACCGCCGCGGAAGTGACGCCGGTGCGTTCGGTCGACCGCAAGCCGGTCGGTGAGGGCAAGCCCGGTCCGATCACGAAGGCGATCCAGAAGTCGTTCTTCGGTTTGTTCGACGGTACGACCAAGGACGAGTGGGGCTGGCTGACGCCGGTCTCGGCCGACCAGAAGAAAGTGGCCGCATAAGACGAAGCGGTGGGCCACGGATTTCACGGATGAACACGGATCAGAGGCGGACCGATCAGTCAGTTTTTGCTCTATCCGTGTTATTCGCGCAATCCGTGGCAAAGAGACTTTTCCTGTGAGTAAGCACGCACAAATGGCCAAAACCCTGCTGGACAAAATCTGGGATGCGCACCAGGTCGCTGCGGAAACCGCGGCGACTCCCGCGATCCTCTACATCGATCTGCATCTGGTGCATGAAGTCACCTCGCCGCAGGCGTTTGCCGAGCTGCGTTCGCGCGGACTCAAGGTGCGCCGCACCGACCGCATCGTCGCGACGATGGATCACTCCACGCCGACCCTGCCTCCCGACGCGAGCGGCAAGCGCCCGTATCTCGACAAGGCGACCGAAGCCCAGGTCGCTGCGCTCGAAGCGAATACCAAAGAATTCGGCGTTCACCTGTACGGCTGGGACAGCTCGAACCGCGGCATCGTCCACGTGATGGGCCCGGAACTCGGCGCGACCCAACCCGGCATGACGATCGTCTGCGGCGACAGCCACACCTCGACGCACGGCGCGTTCGGTGCGCTCGCGTTCGGCATCGGCACGACCGAAGTCGGCCATGTGCTCGCAACGCAGTGTCTACTGCAGCGCAAGCCGAAGTCGCTGGCGATCACGGTCGACGGCAAACTCGCGCGCGGCGTGACCGCGAAAGACCTGATCCTGCACATCATCGGCAAGATCGGCATGAACGGCGGCACCGGCCACGTGATCGAGTACCGCGGCAGTGCGATCGAAGCGCTGACCATGGAAGAGCGCATGACCGTCTGCAATATGTCGATCGAGGCCGGCGCGAAAGCGGGCCTGATCGCGGCCGATGCGGCCACGTTTGAATTCCTGCAGGGGCGCGAGCGTGTGCCGAAGGGCGCGGAGTGGGATGCCGCAGTCGCACGCTGGAGCAAATTCAAATCCGATCCGGGCGCCACGTTCGATCGCGAAGTCGTGATCGATGCGGCCGACGTCAAGCCGAGCGTTACCTACGGCACCAATCCGGGCATGGTGATCGCGCTGAATGCGCCGGTGCCGGGCGCGAAGGATGCACTCGAACAACGCGCGCTTGACTACATGAAACTCGAAGCCGGCCACCAGCTCGCGGGCACCAAGGTCGATCTCGTCTTCGTCGGCAGTTGCACGAACGGACGCCTGTCCGATCTGCGCGCGACAGCGAGCGTGCTGCGCGGGCGCAAGGTCGCCGACGGCGTGCGCATGCTGGTCGTGCCGGGCTCCGAACAGGTCAAGCGCGACGCGGAAAAAGAAGGTCTGCACGAAGTCTTCCGTGCCGCAGGTGCTGAATGGCGCGAGCCGGGCTGCTCGATGTGCCTCGGCATGAACGGCGACATCGGCAAACCGGGCCAGCTCGTCGTCTCGACGAGCAATCGCAATTTCGAGGGCCGCCAGGGGCCGGGCGTGCGCACCGTGCTTGCGAGTCCGCTTGTCGCCGCCGCGTCAGCGCTCGCCGGCGTTGTGGCAGACCCGGCTCAATATATTTCGGAGGCGGCATGAGAGCAGTGAGCGGAATAGCGGTCAGCGGTGAGCGGCAAAGCGAACAGCCCAGCCGCCTCCGCTCCTTCCGCTAACCGCTCACTGCTGACCCGCTCACAAGAAAACTGACCATGAAACCACTGACCCATATCCACTCCCGCACCGCCGTGCTGCCGTTCGAGAACATCGACACCGACCGCATCATCCCGGCGCGCTTTCTCACCACGACCGAACGCACCGGCCTCGGCAAGTCGCTGTTCAACGACTGGCGCTATCGCGCCGACGGCAGCGAAGACCCTGAGTTCACCTTGAACAAACCCGAAGCGCGCGGCTGCGAAATCCTCATCGCTGGGCGCAACTTCGGCTGCGGTTCCTCGCGCGAGCATGCGC
Source organism: Rudaea sp. 3F27F6 (assembly GCF_005503555.1). Taxonomy (GTDB): domain Bacteria; phylum Pseudomonadota; class Gammaproteobacteria; order Xanthomonadales; family Rhodanobacteraceae; genus Rudaea. Next base: position 551,180 of record NZ_SCNG01000002.1, on the reverse strand, counting down.
CGTGGGCGCTGACCGACTATGGCATTCGCGCGGTATTTTCGAGTGAGATCGCCGACATCTTCCGCGGCAACGCGCTGAAGAACGGTCTGCTTGCCGTCGTCCTCGCCGAGGCCGACCACAAGTATCTGCTCGACCATCCGGGCATCGAGCTCGAGGTCGACATCGCCGCGCAGACGATCGCGTTGCCAGACGGCCGCAAGATCGAATTCCCGCTCGAGCCGTTCGCCAAGCATTGTCTGCTCGCGGGCGTGGACCAGCTCGGTTTCCTGCTGCAGCACGAGGCGCAGATCGCGGCGTTCGAGCGGGCGATGGCTGCATAGCTTCCCTTCTCCCGCCGGAAGAAGGTGGCGCGAAGCGCCGGATGAGGGAAGCGAGTTTCACTAAATTTTGGCGTGGATGCGTGGAAGGCTCTTCCCTCATCCGCCTTCGGCACCTTCTCCCGATGGGAGAAGGGAAGATCAAGAGAGAAGCATGAAAGCAAAAATCACCTTACTCCCCGGCGACGGCATCGGCCCCGAAGTCGTCGCCTCCGCGGTCGAAGTGCTGCGCGCGGTCGCGGCCAAGCACGGCCACGACTTCGCTTTCGATGAGCAATTGATCGGCGGCGCGGCAATCGACGCGCACGGCGATCCGCTGCCGCCGGCGACGGTCGCCTCGTGCAAATCGGCCGATGCCGTCCTGCTCGGTGCGGTCGGCGGTCCCAAGTGGTCCGATCCGAATGCGAAGGTGCGCCCGGAGCAGGGTCTGCTCGGCCTGCGCGCGACGCTCGGCGTCTACGCCAACCTGCGCCCGGTGCGTGTGCACGCGAAGCTCGCTGCGCTGTCGCCGCTGAAGAACGAGAAGCTGCAGAACGTCGACCTGTTGTTCGTGCGCGAACTGACCGGCGGCGCGTATTTCGGCGCGAAGACGCGCACGGCCGACACGGCGACCGACGAATGCAAGTACACCGTCGCCGAGATCGAGCGCGCCACGCGCCGCGCGTTCGAGTTCGCGCGTGCACGCCGCAGCCACGTCACCCACGTCGACAAGGCCAACGTGCTCGAAACCTCGCGCCTGTGGCGCTCGACCGTCGATCGCGTCGCCAAGGACTACGCCGACGTCAAACTCGAACACCAACTCGTCGATTCGATGGCGATGCTGCTGCTGAGCCGTCCGTCTGCCTATGACGTGATCGTCACCGAGAATCTGTTCGGCGACATCCTGACCGACGAGGCCGCGGCGCTGGCCGGCTCGCTCGGCCTGCTGCCCTCGGCGTCGCTCGGCGACGGCAAAGCCGGTTTGTACGAACCGATCCACGGTTCCGCGCCCGACATCGCCGGCAAGGGACTCGCCAATCCGCTTGGCACGATTCTTTCCGCGGCGCTATTGCTGCGTCATTCGCTCGGCCTTGAATCTGAAGCGCAGGAAATCGAGATGGCGGTCGATTCAGTGATCGAGCAAGGCACGTTGACGCGCGATATTGGCGGCAATGCGACGACGACGGAAGTCGGTGCGGCGGTGCTTAATGCACTGTCGGCAACGAATAAGCGTGTCGCGGCATGAAACGTATGGGGTCCAAATTATCTTTGTTTGGTTTAGCTACGTCATGTGCTCTGACGCTTGTTGGATGTGCTCCCGAAGCGATGCGGCCAGAACAACGGGATAAATTTCTGGCTGATCAGTTTCAGAAAATCAGCACTCTCTCGGAATGCTGTGCGGATTGGAGTGCGGCTTCTTTCAAGAAAAGTATCGAATCACAATCCTCTGATTTTGAGTTTGGTACCGAAGCTTCTCTAGTTCACAAATTCGGTGGCCAGCTACTGCCGATCGAAGGATTCGCGCTGCCAACGTTTGCGAAGTCTTATCAATTGGATTTCGTGAGCTTTTCAAGCGGGAGATACAGCGCGCTGCGTTTCGACAATAAATTATTCATTCGTGCAAATGCACTGCTCTTGGATGCGAGTTTCACAACGATCAAGACGATTGAGAATCCGCCAGCTTTTGCGAAACAAGACCATGGCGACTTCGCGCTTTACACAAGATTCACGATCGATCGATCCGACGCGGCTTACATAGTTTTCTATCCATCCCTTTCCCCAGCCACTCAGCAAATCGATACCCGTCTCGGAAGCGATGGAACTCTAGGCATGGCACCCGGCGACGCGAACATAGCTAGCTCGATAGCCGATGCACGAAAAAGCTACCTTGCTGATTTGACGCTCGGAATTTCTGGGCTCGCTGCATTGCGCGTCTCTAGGTGAGTACACATGTCAATTGATTTCGAAAACAAGAAACTACGCAGCGACGTGATGAAGTCCGGCCCGGACCGTGCGCCGGCGCGCGCGATGATGTACGGCACGGGGCTCGACGAGGCGGCGATCAAGAAACCGCTCGTCGCCGTGGTGCACACCTGGTCGAACGTGTCGCCGTGCAACCTCAATCTGCGCGAACTGGCCGAGCATGTCGCCGAAGGCGTGCGTGCGGCTGGCGGTACGCCGATCGAGTTCAATACGATTTCGGTCACCGACGGCATGGCCATGGGCACGCCGGGCATGCGCGCGTCGCTGATCAGCCGCGAGGTGATCACCGATTCGATCGAGCTGGCCGTGGACGGGCATTCGCTCGACGCGATGGTCGTGCTCTGCGGCTGCGACAAGACCATTCCGGCGGCGGCGATGGCGCTGGCGCGCCTCAATATCCCTGGTGTCGCGCTGTACGGCGGCAGCATCGGTTTCGGCAAGCTCGACGGCAAGTCGATCACGATCCAGCAGGTGTTCGAGGCGGTCGGCGCGCACAGCGCCGGCAAGATCGACGACCAGCGGCTCAACGAAGTCGAGCACAAGGCCTGTCCGGGCGCCGGCGCCTGCGGCGGCCAGTTCACCGCGAACACGATGTCGATGATGCTGATGACCCTCGGCCTGTCGCCGCTCGGCTTCAACGACGTCGCCGCGACCGATCCGGAAAAATTCGCAGTGGCGCGACGCTGCGGCGAGATTGCGGTGGAGAACCTCAAGCGCGGCCTGCGTCCGCGCGACGTGCTCAGCATGACCGCGTTCCGCAATGCGGCGCGCGTCGCCAATGCGACCGCGGGTTCGACCAATGCGGTGCTGCATCTGCTCGCGATCGCGGGCGAAGCCGACGTTGCGTTGAGCATCGAAGATTTCGAGGCCGCGTCGAAGACCACGCCGGTAATCGCCGACCTGATGCCGGGCGGCAAGTACACCGCAATCGAAATGACCGAAGCGGGCGGACTGACTCAGGTGCTGCGAGAGTTGCGCGCGGCGAAGCTGATCGAAGACACGCCGACCCTGACCGGCCGCAGTCTGTTCGAGGAAATCGATGCCGCGCCAGAGGCGCCGGCGGATCAGCAGGTGGTCGTGCCCGTAACCAAGGCGTTCAAGCCGCGCGGCGGCTACTCGATCCTCTATGGCAACATCGCCGCCGAGGGTTGCGTGCTCAAGCTCGCCGGCAAGGGCAAGCTCAAGTTCACCGGTACGGCGCGCGTTTTCGAGAGCGAAGAAGACACGTTCAAGGCGGTGCAGGCCGGCAAGATCCAGGCCGGCGACGTAGTCGTGATCCGTAACGAAGGTCCGGCCGGTGGCCCGGGCATGCGCGAGATGCTTGCGGTGACCGCGGCGCTGGTCGGGCGCGGTCTCGGCGACGACGTCGCCTTGATCACCGACGGCCGTTTCAGCGGCGCGACGCACGGCTTCATGGTCGGACATATCGCTCCGGAAGCCGCGCGCGGCGGCGGCATCGGCCTGCTGCGCGACGGCGACACGATCGTGATCGACGCCGAGCGGCGTGTGATCGAGACCGACGCCGATCTCGAAACGCGGCGCAAGTCGTGGGTCGCGCCGGAGCCCAAGGTCAAACGCGGCGTTCTCGCCAAGTACGCCAAGAGCGTCGGCTCGGCGTCGCGCGGCGCAGTGATGGAGATTTAGTTTTTGCTCGTCATTCCCGCGCGCTTCTGGCGGGAATCCAGTGCCTTTCGCTTACGGTTGCAAGATCAAAGTCGCTGGACTCCTGCCAAAAGCATGCGGGAGTGACCATCTGGGAATTCGTTGTTTACTTTTACCATTGTGGAGAAAGAGAAAATGGCTACTGCACTTACCCCCGTCACCACCGCTGCGCTGGAAAAGTCGAAGATTGCGATTCTCGGCTACGGCAGCCAGGGCCGCTCGCACGCGCTGAACCTGCGCGATTCCGGCCTCGACGTGATCGTCGGGCTGCGTCCCAACGGCGCGACGGCCGCCACGGCGAAGGCCGACGGCTTCACCGTGCTCGATCCGGCGGAAGCCGTGAAGCAGGCCGATCTCGTCGCGGTGCTGACGCCGGACATGGTCCAGCCCGACCTGTACGTCAACGCGATCGAGAAGAACATCAAGCCGAACGCGGCCCTGCTGTTCGCGCACGGCCTCAACGTGCACTTCAAGTTGATCGATCCGCGCAAGGACATCGACATCATTCTCGTCGCGCCGAAGGGCCCGGGACATCTCGTGCGCACCGAATACGAGATCGGTCGCGGCGTGCCGTGCCTGTACGCGGTGTACCAGGACGTCACCGGCCAGGCCAAGGACAAGGCGATGGCCTACGCGGCCGGCCTCGGCGGCGCGCGCGCGCTGCTGATCGAAACCGACTTCAAGGAAGAGACCGAAACCGATCTGTTCGGCGAGCAGGCCGTGCTCTGCGGCGGCGCGAGCGAACTCGTGATCAAGGGTTTCGAGACGCTGGTCGAGGCGGGCTACAAGCCGGAGATCGCCTACTACGAAGTGCTGCACGAGCTGAAGCTCATCGTCGATCTGCTCTATCAGGGCGGCATCACCAAGATGCTGACCTTCATTTCCGAGACGGCGCAGTACGGCGACTACACGCGCGGCCCGCGCATCGTCGACGCGGCGGCGAAGGAGCGCATGAAGAAGGTGCTCGAAGAAATCCAGACCGGCCAGTTCGCGCGCGAATGGAAGGCCGAGTACGACGCCGGCCTGCCGAACTACAAGAAGTTCAAGGAAGCCGACCTCAACCATCCGATCGAAAAGATCGGCGCGCAGTTGCGTTCGAAGATGGTCTGGCTCAACGCGCAGAAGTGATCTTGCTCTCCTTCTCCCGCCGGGAGAAGGTGACGCGGCAGCACCGGATGAGGGAAGAGCCTTGCATGGCTCGCTGCCGCTCCAGATCGCAACGTGTTTCCCTCATCCGCCCTTTGGGCACCTTCTCCCGATGGGAGAAGGGAAGACAGGAGCAAAAGTCGTGAACGCACAACTCAAACCGACGCAGACATCGACCACGCAGACGCCGGCCAAGCACCCGCTGGCCGGCAAGAACCTGACCGGCGCGGATATCGTCGTACAGGTGCTTGCCGACGAGGGCGTCGACGTCGTATTTGGCTACTCGGGCGGCGCGATTTTGCCGGTCTACGATGCGGTGTTCCGCTATAACCACGAGCACAAGCACAACAACGGTGCTGCCGCCGCGGAAAGCGGCGACGTGCTGCCGCTGATCGTGCCGGCGAACGAGCAGGGCGCGGGTTTCATGGCGCAGGGTTATGCGCGCGCCTCGGGCAAGGTCGGCGTGGCGATCGTCACCTCCGGCCCCGGTGCGACGAACACGGTCACGCCGGTGCGCGACGCAATGGCCGACTCGATTCCGATCGTCGTCATCTGCGGCCAGGTGCCGACCGCGGCGATCGGCAGCGACGGATTCCAGGAGGCGCCAATCAGCAGCATCATGGGGGCGTGCGCGAAGCACGTCTTCCTCGTCACCGACGCATCGAAGCTCGAAGCGACGCTGCGTAGCGCGTTCGAGATCGCGCGTACCGGCCGCCCCGGCCCGGTCGTCGTCGATATTCCGAAGGACGTGCAGAACACCAATCTCGTTTTCGACGGCGCGGTGCGCCTGCCGTTGCCCGGGTATCGCGCGCGTCTCGACGATATCGCGCGGTCGTCGCTCGACGCCTCGGCATGCAAGACGTTTTTCGACGAGCTGGCCAAGGCCAAGCGGCCGCTGATCTATGCCGGCGGTGGTGTGATCCTCGCCGAAGCGGCGCAGGCGCTGCGCGCGTTCGCCGAGACGTTCGGCCTGCCGACGGTGACGACACTGATGGGCATCGGCGCAGCCGACACGACGCAGCCGCTGTCGCTGCACATGCTCGGCATGCACGGCACCGCGTTCGCCAACTACGCCGTGGAAGACTGCGATTTCCTTATCGCGGTCGGCAGCCGCTTCGACGATCGCGTCGCCGGTGTGCCGCACAAGTTCGCGGCCGGGGCGAAGTTCATCGCCCATCTCGACGTCGATCCGGCCGAGATCGACAAGGTCAAACGCGTCGACTGGCACCATCTCGGCGACCTCGTGCGCGCGCTCGACGGCCTGCGCGAATATGGGGTGAAGTCCGGCTTCGATCCGAAAGCGCAGGGCGCGTACGCGAGCTGGCATGCGCAAGTTGCAGAGCTGAAGAAGACCTACGCGATGAACTTCGACCGCAAGGCGGCGGTGATCCAGCCGTACGCGGTGATCGAAGAGATCAACAAGCACACGCAGGGGCGCGCAATCATCGCCACGGGTGTCGGCCAGCACCAGATGTGGGCCGCGCAGTATTTCGATTTCTGCGAGCCGCGGTTGTGGCTCACGTCCGGTTCGATGGGCACGATGGGTTTTGGCCTGCCCGCGGCGATCGGCGCCGCGTTCGCGCGCCGCGATGCAATCGTGATCGACATCGACGGCGACGCCTCGATCCGCATGAACCTCGGCGAGCTCGAGACGGTGACCACGTACAACCTGCCGATCAAGGTCGTCGTGCTCAACAACTACGGCGACGGCATGGTGCGGCAGTGGCAGAAGCTGTTCTTCAAGGGACGCTTCTCCGGCAGCGACAAGAGCCTGCACAAGAAGGATTTCGTCAAGGCCGCCCAGGCCGATGGTTTCCCCTATGCGGTAAGGCTCGACAAGCCCGAAGACCTGCCACGCGTGATCGCCGAATTCGTCGCCTTCGACGGCCCGGCCTTCCTCGAAGTCATCATCGATCCCGATGCCGGCGTCTATCCGATGGTCGGTCCCGGCATGGCCTACGCGGAAATGATCACCGGCGATTTCATTCCTTCGCGGCAGAAGCCGACGGGGCAGGAAGTCGGGCCGGCGGAAATGTTCTAGGACGCCGGCGATGCATCGCGGAAGCTGTCTATGCGGTACGGTTCGCTATGAAGTCGACGGCGACCTGCCGCCGCCGTACCTGTGCCACTGCCAGCGTTGCCGCAAGGCGCACGGCGGTGCGTTCGCAGCGGTGATCACGGTGCCGGCGGCCGCATTCCGCTTCGTCGGCGGGGAAGAGATGCTCGGCGACTTCTACCAGGCGGAATCGACCTTGCATCGCGTGTTCTGCAAGAACTGCGGTTCGCCGATCCTCAGCCGCCGCGACACGCTGCCGGATCTGGTCCGCATCCGCGCGGGGTCGCTCGACACGCCGTATGCCGTCAAGCCTGCCTCACATATTTTCGTCGGCTCGAAAGCCGACTGGTTCGATATTCGCGACACCGCTCCGCAATACGCCGAGCGCGCGTCCTGAAAAACTTTCCGGAGACTGACACCATGCGCAGAATCATTTCTATTCTTTTACAGAACGAAGCCGGTGCTCTCGCGCGCGTCGCCGGCATGTTTTCAGCGCGCGGTTACAACATCGAATCGCTCACGGTCGCGCCAACGCACGATGAGGCCGTGTCGCGCCTGACCCTGGTCACAGCGGGAAGCGATGCGGTGATCGACCAGATCATCAAGCAGTCGCGCAAACTGATCGACGTGCTCGAAATTGCCGATCTGACCAGCCGCGAGCATATCGAGACCGAACTGCTGATCCTCAAGCTCGACGTGCGCGCCGAAGCGCTGAGCGCCTTCGTCGCGGCCCTGCGCAAGTATCCGCGCGCGCAGGTGATCGACATCTCGGGCAACGTGCGCACGATCGAGTTCACCGGCAGCGGCGCCGAGGTCGGCGAGTTCCTCGCGGCATTCACGAAGATCGGCGAGATCGTCGAGCTGGCACGCAGCGGCACGGCTGCGGTCGAGCTTGGGGCGTCGGTGCTGTCGCACGCTTCGCCGCGACCGCGGCTGCAGTCGGCCTAGCGTTTCCCCTTGTCGAGCCGCCGTTCTCGTTGGCGCGAGAAAGGCGGCTCGCGCGTTTCCGCGGTTTGGAAATCCGCCATGCGCAGCTTTCATGTTGCGCTGCCGCGTGAAAACGTTTCCACGATTGGGCACCTTCTGCATGCCGTATGTCGTCGAAGAGCGCGTCTTCGGCATCACAAGCGGCTTTCCCGGCGACAAGACCTTCAGTGCATTTCGCGCACGCGGTCGAAGCGTTGTGATAACGGTACCATCGGCTTCGGAACACGTGCGAAGATAATGAGGACGAACCAAGATCCGCCATGTTCGTGGCGCAGTTTGCCGGCGACAGACCGTGGCTCGATGTGCGCGGTGATTTCTCCGCCGGTGGGCGACGGCATGGCTCTCGAACTCATTGCAAGCCTTAAGCGGGAGGGACGCTGAGTGGAGTCGGGGAGCGGGAAGACAAGCGCAGAGACGCTGCAATACACATCGGGCATCAGTCGCCGTGCCGCGCTCGGCGCGATCGCCGCAGTGGTCGGTGCAGGAGCGGCCTCGCTGCTGCCCGCGACGGCAGCGGAGTCCGCCGAGGCGGCGCCGCAGAAAGTCGCGCAGGGGAGGCTGAAACAATCCTTGTGCCGCTGGACGTCCAAAGCGCCGCTGCCCGAATTGTGCGCACGCCTGAAGACGATGGGCTTCGCCGGCATCGATCTGATCTTCCCGGACGAATGGGCCGTCGTGAACGACAGTGGCATCGCCGTATCGATGGGCTATCCGAGCAAGCGCGAAAAATTCATCGAAACCGGATTCAACGATCCGGCAAACCATGCGCTGCTGCTGAAGGAACTCGAAGCGGCGATTCCGCTCGCGAAGAAAGCCGGGGTGAAAAACCTGATCGCGATGTTCGGCAACCGCAATCCGTCGATCGACGAACGCAAGGCGGCCGACAATTGCATCGCGGGCTTGGCGAAGATCGCACCGCTCGCGGCCGAGAACGGCGTGACGATCTGCCTGGAGCTGCTCAACAGCAAGGTCGACCACAAAGGTTATCAAGGCGACCGCACCGCGTTCGGCGTGGACGTGATGAAGGGTGTCAATTCGCCGAACGTGAAGTTGCTCTACGACGTCTATCACATGCAGATCATGGAAGGCGACGTGATCCGCACGGTGCGCGACAACATCCAGTGGATCGGCCATTTCCACACCGGCGGCGTGCCGGGACGGCACGAAATCAACGGCACGCAGGAACTCAACTACCGCGCGATAGCAACGGCAATCGCCGACCTGAAGTACGACGGTTATTTCGCCCACGAATTTATGCCGACGCGGCCCGATCCGTTTGTGTCGTTCGCCGAAGCCGTCGAAATCTGCCGCGTCTAGGACCAGGAACCACAAGCTTATGAAAAATCGAAACGCCCGTCTTTTCACCGCGCCGGCCGCAATGGTTTTCGCCTTCGCACTGGCCGGTCATTCGTTCGCGCAGGCGCAGGCTGCGGCGCCCGCGCCGACCGATCCGAAGGCGACCGAGCAGTGGGAGCCGGTGCCTAAGATCGTCGCGCCCGGCGCGACGGACGGCGCGGCGCCAGCCGATGCGATCGTGCTGTTCGACGGCAAGAATCTCGATCTGTGGGAAACGGCCAAGGATGCCTCGCCCGCGCGCTGGAAAGTGCACGACGGCGTGGTCACCGTCGACAAAACGACGGGCAATATCCAGACCAAGCAGCGCTTCAAGAATTACCAGTTGCACCTGGAGTGGCAGGTGCCGCAAGGCATCACCGGCGAAGGCCAGGCGCGCGGCAACAGCGGTGTGTTTCTCGCCTCGACCGGGCCGGGCGACGAGGGCTACGAAATCCAGATTCTCGATTCGTACGACAACAAGACCTACGTCAACGGTCAGGCCGCGAGTGTGTACAAGCAGGCGCCGCCGCTGGCGAACGCGATGCGTGCGCCGGGCCAGTGGCAGAGCTACGACATCGTCTGGACGGCGCCGACGTTCGCCGCCGACGGCGCACTCAAGAGTCCGGCCTACGTGACCGTGCTGCACAACGGCGTGCTCGTGCAGGATCACTACGAACTGAAAGGCGAGACGGTGTACATCGGCAAGCCGAAGTACAAAGCCTACGGCGACGCCGCAATCAAGCTGCAGGCGCACGGCGATCCGTCGCCGCCGATCAGCTTCCGCAATATCTGGGTCCGCAAGTTGAATTAGAGAAAAGGGGAGTCTCTGTGTCGATACCGGCTGAAAACCGAACCGTGCAAACCTATGCGGGTGTGAAGCCCGTCGATGCGTCGCGGCTGTTCGTCGCGTCGTGCCTCGCGTTGCTCGTGACGTCGCTGACCTTCGCGCTGCGCGCGAAGATCGAAGGCGTGTTCCATGAGAGCTTCGGTTTGACCCGCGAAGAAATCGGTTGGGCGTTCGGCCCGGCGTTCTGGGGCTTCGCCGTCGCCACCTTTCTCGGCGGCGCTATCATCGATCAGGTGAAGACGCGCAATGTCCTGCGCATCGCCTTCGTCTGCCATCTGATCGGTCTCGTCGTGCTGTTGTTCGCCAAGGACAAGACTCTGCTGTTCGCGGCCAACGTATTTATCGGCTTCGCCAACGGCAGCGTCGAGGCAGCGTGCAATCCGCTCGTCACCACGCTGTATCCGCACGACAAGACCAAGATGCTCAACCGCTTCCATGTCTGGTTCCCGGGCGGCATCGTGATCGGCGGCGTGCTGTCGTGGTTGCTTATCTCGCAGCTCAATCTGCCATGGCAGGCGCTGACCGCGGTGCTGTTCCTGCCTCTCGCGCTGTACGGCTGGCTGTTCTTCGGCGAAACGATCCCGGAGACGGAGCGGGTGACGAGCGGCGTGTCCTACCGCGACATGTTTCGCCACGTCGGCGCGCCATGCACGATCATCGCCCTGGTCGGCTTCATGATCTTCGCGACCTCGCTGCCGATCGCGATCGACTTCAATGCGGTGTCCACCTGGATCGTGCTCGGTCTCGTTGTCGCCGCGATCGTGGTCGAGTCGCTCGTGGTCAACAAGACCAGTCTGCTGTTTCCGTTCATGGTGTTCTGTATGTTCCTGACCGCGTCGACCGAACTCGGCACGAACCAGTTCACCGGCGCCCTGCTCGAAAAGACCGGCATCGATCCGATCATCGTCCTCGTTGCGGTCACGGGCGTCATGGCGCTCGGCCGCTACTTCGCCGGCCCGCTCGTGCACGGGCTCAGCGCGGTCGGCGTGCTGCTCGCTTCGGCGCTCATTTCCGCGGTCGGCCTGTATCTGTACAGCATTGCGAATTCGCCGGGCAGCACGCTGTTCGCCGCGATCGTGTTCGCCGTCGGCGTCTGCTACTTCTGGCCGACCATGCTCGGTTTCGTCTCCGAACGCACGCCGCAGACCGGCGCGCTGGGGCTGTCGATCATGGGCGGCGCCGGCATGGTCGCGACCTCGTTCGTGCTGCCGATCATGGGCCATTCGATCGACACCGCGGGCCCGCAGCAGACATTGCGCTTTATGACGGTCCTGCCGGTGATTCTGATCGCCGCATTCGTGCTGCTGGCCTGGTATCTGCGCGGTCGCCGCGCCGGCAACGCGCACTGATTCGGACGGCCACAGCGCACTCTAGTTTTTTTCACTTCATTACCTATGCCGAGGAAATCTATGCACCCATCATCGCGCCGACAATTTCTTACCCGTGCGGCGAGCCTCGGTGCAGCGCTCGCCGTGTCGGGACTGCCGACTCGCCTATTCGCCAATCCGCTGAGCAAGCCGGTCGGCATCCAGTTGTGGACGGTCAACGACACGCTCAAGCACGATCCCGCGGGTACGCTGAACAAGCTCGGCAAGATCGGTTTCAAGGAAGTCGAGTCGGCGGGTTTTGCCGGCCTCGCGCCGAAGGAATTCCGCGGCCTGCTCGACGGCGCCGGCCTGCGCTGCCCGAGCGCGCATCTGCAGTTCGACATGGACAATCTCGGCAAGGCGTTCGACGAGGCGCATGCGCTCGGCGCGACCTACGCGGCCGCTTCGTCGTTGATCGAGCCGGTCGCCAAGGCGATGTCGACCAAGCTCGAATGGAAGTCGGCGATGAGCCGCGAAGAAGCCAAGCGCACGGTCGATGTGGCCAATCGCATCGGCGCGGCGGCGAAGCGCGCGGGCCTGCAGTTCGTTCTGCATAACCACGACCGCGAATTCGTCGATCTCGGTGGCGGTGAGGTCGGTTACGACATTGTCTGGCGCGAAACCGATCCGGCCCTGGTCCAGTTCGAGATCGATTGCGGCTGGATGGTGTTCGCCGGGCGCGATCCGGTCGATTACTTCAAGAAGTATCCGGGGCGCATTCCGCTGATCCACGTCAAGGATTTCCAGCCGAAGAAGAACAAGAACGGCGCGCCGATGAGCGAGGAGATGCTCGGCTCGGAACTCGGTCGCGGCACGGTCGACTACAAACCGATTTTCGCCGCGGCGAAAGCGGGCGGGCTCAAGCACTATTTCGCCGAGCAGGAAGGTCCGTTCTCGCGCATGAGCCAGCTCGAGGCGGCGCAGGTCGCCTACGACTACCTGCATTCGATCAGCTGATTTCGGAGACTGGGCTTCATCATGGAAAAGAATTCATTCGATGCAATCGTAGTCGGCACTGGCATCTCCGGCGGCTGGGCGGCGAAGGAACTGACCGAGAAGGGGCTCAAGACCCTGGTGCTCGACCGCGGGCGCATGGTTCGCCACGGCGAGTATCCGACCACGACCGACGATCCATGGAAACTGCCGTACGGCAACCGCGCGACGGCGCACGATCTCGACCGCCAGGCCAAGCAGGCGCGCACGGGTTACGCGATCGCGCAAGAATCAAAGCACTGGTTCGTCGACGACATCGACAATCCGTACGAAGAGAAGTATCGCTTCGACTGGATCCGCGGTTACCACGTCGGCGGCCGCTCGATCATGTGGGGCCGGCAGAGCTACCGCTGGAGCGAGATGGATTTCGAGGCGAACGCGAAGGACGGCGTCGCGGTCGACTGGCCGATCCGCTACGCCGATGTCGCGCCGTGGTACGACTACGTCGAGACGTTCATCGGCGTCAGCGGGCAGAACGAAGGTCTGGCACAGTTGCCCGACGGCAAATTTCTGCCGCCGATGGAACTCAACTGCGTCGAGCAGGAGTTCCAGCGCAAGCTCAAGGACAAGTTCGGACGCGCGCTGACGATCGGCCGCGCCGCGCATCTGACCGGCCCGCTGACTCATAACGAGAGCCCGCAGCGCAGCACCTGCCGCTACCGCAATCTGTGCATTCGCGGCTGTCCGTTCGGCGCCTATTTCAGCAGCAATTCGAGCACCCTGCCGGCCGCGCAGAAGACCGGCAATATGACCCTGGTGCCGAACGCGATCGTCTACGAACTGATCTACGACGACAAGAAGGGCAAGGCGACCGGCGTGCGCGTGCTCGACGCGGAGACGGGCGCGCAGACCGAGTATTTCGCCAAGGTGATTTTTCTCTGCGCCTCGGCGTTCGGTTCGACCCACATCATGCTGAACTCGCTGTCGAGCCGATTCCCGAACGGCTTCGGCAACGACAGCGGCGAGCTTGGCTGCAACATCATGGATCATCATTTTCTTGCCGGCGCGAGCGCGTCGGTCGAAGGCTTCGATGACCGCTACTACTCAGGCCGCCGTCCCAACGGTTTCTACATTCCGCGCTACCGCAATCTCGGCAAGGAGAAGCGCGACTATCTGCGCGGCTTCGGCTACCAGGGCGGCGCTTCGCGCGCGGGCTGGAGCGGCCTGGAATACGCCGACGAAATCGGCGACGACCTGAAGAAGAAGGCGCAGGCGCCGGGGCCGTGGAATATCGGCATGACCGCGTTCGGCGAAATCCTGCCGCACCACGACAACCGCGTGAGCCTCGATCGCGGCAAGAAGGACAAGTTCGGCTTGCCGATCCTGTCGTTCGATGCGCGTCTGCGCGACAACGAGCTGCGCATGCGCAAGGACATGATCAACGACGCGGCCGAGATGCTCGAATCGGCCGGCTACCGCGACGTGCGCGTCATGGACGGCGAATACGGCATCGGCCTCGGCATCCACGAGATGGGCACGGCGCGCATGGGCCGCGATGCGAAAACATCGGTGCTCAATTCGTGGAACCAGGTGCACGCGTGCAAGAACGTTTTCGTCACCGACGGCGCGTGCATGACGTCCTCGGCCTGCCAGAATCCGTCGCTGACTTACATGGCCCTGACCGCGCGCGCGGTCGGCCACGCGGTGGAAGAACTCAAGCGCCAGAACATTTGAGGACGGAAAGATGAATCGTCGCGAAGTACTGCAACGCGTCGCCGCCCTGATGGGCGGTGCGCTCACCATCCCGGCGTTCGCCGCGCCCGAAGCCTATGCGAAGGCGACCGCCGCGGACTGGAAGCCATCCGTGCTCGACAAGGAGCAATTCGCCCTGGTTTCGCGCATCGTCGACCTTATGCTGCCGCGCACCGGCACGCCGGGTGCGCTCGACGTCGGCGTGCCGGCTTTCATCGACACGATGCTCAAAGCGGTCTGCTCGCGCGCGGCGCGGGAGCACTATCTGCAAGGCCTGCGTGATTTCGATACCGCAGCGCAGGCGCAGCACGGCAAACCGTTCCTCAAGCTCGAAGCAGCGCAGCAGAAGGCGCTGATCCAGCGCCAGCAGGAGGCCGCGATCGCGGACGAGCACAGCGCCGCGGCGCAGAAGCAGAAAGATCTCTGGCAGGAAGTGCGCAGCACCAAAATGCTCGAGCAGCGCACGAAGGCGGAAGGCCCAGGGCGCAAGCGGTCGTTCATCCTGACCACGAAAGAACTCGCGTTGCTCGGCTTCTTCACCTCCGAGCCGGGCGCGACGCAGGTGCTGCAATACGTGGCGATACCGGGTGCGTATCACGGCTGCGTGCCGGTCAATCAGGCCGGCAACGGCAAGCGCTGGGCGACGTAGCGGGCTGCATCCACACGGCGTGAAGAATCCGCTATCGTTGCGATCTGGTCGCAACGCGCGGATCTACGCCCATGAGTCGTAGTTATCGCTTTCGCATCGTCAATGTGTTCGCCGAGTCCAAGCTCAGCGGCAATCCGCTCGCCGTGGTCGAGGACGCGCAGGGTTTGAGCGAAGCCGAGATGCAGCAGCTCGCCCTGCAGTTCAACCTCTCGGAATCGACCTTTATTTTTGCGCTCGGCACCGGTCGCGAAGAGAGCGGGGCGGCGGTGCCGGGGCGCGCGACGCCGGTCTCTCCGAGCGAGGCCGATGCGCGAGTGCGCATCTTCACTCCGACTTTCGAGATGCCGTTCGCCGGCCACCCCACGCTCGGCACCGCGCACGTATTGCGCGCGCTCAAGTACGGCGGCGATGCGGTGCGGTTGTATCTGAACGTCGGTGCGATTCCCGTCACCGCGCAAGGCGATGTGTGGACGCTGACCGCGAACGTGCCGACGCATCGCGCCTATGAGTACTCGCGTGCGCAGATCGCACAGGCGCTCGGCCTGCAAGAAGACGACATCGCCGGCGATCCGCTGTGGATGAACGTCGGCGTGGAACAATTGATCGTGCCGCTGGTGAGTGCGGATGCCGTGCGGCGCACGGACCCGCAGCCGGGCGCTTTCGTCGATTACTGCAGCAACGAGCGCGAAGCGCACGCCTACGTCTATGCGCAGGACGGCGCATCGCGCGTGTTCAGCCGATATTTCTGGCGGCAGCACGGCGCGATTCTCGAAGACCCGGGCACCGGCTCGGCCTGCGCGAATCTCGGCGGCTATCTGCTCGCGAGCGGCGCATCGACGCCGTTCGCCTTCGATGTGCATCAAGGTGTGGCGACGGGACGGCCGTGTCTCTTGCATCTGAACGTGGATGCCGAGCGGCGCATCCATGTCGGTGGCCGGGTGATCGAACTGATGCACGGCGAGCTGCAATTAGATTGAAGGCTGCGCAGATCGCAGGCCCGCACTTTTGCTGCGATTGGTTTCGCTAGGAGTTCGCTGTGAACAACACGCGCATCGTTTCCATCGGCTGCTTCGTCGTGGCGGCATTGGCAACACTGTTGACTTGCACATCGTCGAGAGCGGCAGAGGCGATCGAGCCGCTGGTCGGAACCTGGCGCATCGAGCGCTTCACCGACACCGATGCCGCGGGAAAGATTTCTTATCCGTACGGAGAGCACCCCAAGGGCTACATCGTGTACGACGCAAGCGGACACGTGCATGTGCAGATCATGCGCATGCCGGCGGCGGCGCCGTTCGCATCGGGCGACGATGCGAACGGCACGAACGACGAAGTGCGCGCGGCTTACCGCGGTTACGTCGCTTACTTCGGCACCTATCGCATCGATGCGCAGAAGGGCCTTGTCGTGCACGGGATAGAAGGCAGCTTGATGCCGAGTTATCTCGGCACGGATCAGCCGCGCCCGTTCCGCATCGAGGGCGACGTGCTGACCATCGAGGGCGACAGCGGCGGCGTCCATTTCCTGCGCCAATTGCGCCGCGTGCGCTGACAGGACGCGACGTCGTCCTGCCGTCATGCGCAATCCGCAGCGGCCGTATTGATCGGCAGGCGGTGCGACGCCGCATGCTCAATTCGATCGGAAGCGCGATCCAGCCGCGCCTCCGATCTTTCATCGACGAACCCTCTGTGGCCGTCGAGGTTTACCAGCGATAGCTCGCCGTGGCGATCGTGGTGCGCCGGTCCGCGTAGTAGCAGGTGCCGTAGCCGCAGTTGGTGAGATAGGTCTTATTGGCGAGATTGCGCAGGTTGAGCGCGAAGTCCCAGCGCTCTAAACGATAGCCGAGCATGGCGTCGAATACCGTTGCGGCGGGTATCGGAATCGGCGTCGTGGCACCGTCGCCGCGCGTCGAACTGCCGTAGCGCGCGCCGAGGCCGGCCCTGAAACCGTTGTCGAACGCGTAGTCGGCCCATAGCGAGAGCGCGTTCCGCGGCACCGCCATAAGCTGCTTGCCGATTTCGGCGGGATTGCTGCTCGCGGTGATGACCGCCCGCTGTGTGTAAGTGTAGGCGGCGGTGAAATTGAGGCGCGGAATCAGTTCGACGTTGGCTTCCAACTCCAGGCCGCGCACGCCGACTTCGCCGGTCTGCCGCGGAATGAACTGCTGGTCGCTGGTGATGTAGTTCTGCCGGCGTACGTCGAACACGGCGGCGCTGTAGGTCTCGTTACGCCCCGGCGGCTGATAGCGGATGCCGGCTTCGTACTGGCGCCCGGTTTCGGGCTTGAACGGGATACCGGTGCGCGGATCGATCGTTGCGGTCGGCGAAAACGATTCGGTGTAGCTGACGTACGGCGCCCAGCCGTCCGGTGTGACGTAGAGCAGGCCCGCGCGGCCGCTGAACTTGTGGTCCGGGAAGCGCGTGGTCGTGCCGTCGAGGCGGCTGTCGAGAACGCTCGAAGCGCGATCGAAACGCCCGCCCAGAGTAAGCAGCCAGCGCTCGTTCCAACGTATCTGGTCCTGCACGTAGAGGCCGGTCTGGCTCAGTCGCGTGATGCCGTCGACGTAAGGCGCGGACGGCACGATCGGGCCGCCGTAGACCGGCGCATAGATGTCGAGCAGCGGCGCGGTACCGCCGTAGACCGTGGTCTGATCGAGGCGTAGCCGCTGATAGTCGAGGCCGAACAACAGTTTGTGCTGCCATTCGCCGAACACGAGGTCGCCTTCGACCTGATTGTCGAGGGCGAGCGCGGCGGTGTTCTCTCGGCTGCCGAACACAGTTCTCGACAAGTAGCGGAAATTGATCGGGTCGAGCGGATCATCCGCATTCAAGGTCGCGAACTGCGGGCCCCACAATTGCGCGTAACGCAATTTGAGATGGCCGTAGCGCAGGTTCTGGCGCACGCCCCACGTCTCGTTGAAACGATGCTCGAACTGATAGCCGATCAGTTGTTGGTCCTGATCGAAGCGATTGAAATGCGGGTCGCCGGCGAACAGCGACGTCGGAATCTTCGTACCGATCGGAGTTGGCACGAGCGTGCCGGATTGGGGAAAGAAACGGTTGTAGACGCCGGCGTGAACGCGCGTGAACGAGCTCAGCAGGTTCAGCGTCGTGTCTTCCGTGGGCCGCCACGTCAGCGCCGGTGCGAGGAAGTAGCGATTGTCCGGCATGCCGCCGGCCGGCAGTTCCGCGTTGCGCGCGAGACCGGTGACGCGATAGAGCAGGCTGTGATCCGCATTCAACGGGCCGCTGAAATCGCCGGCGATCTGGCGCCGGTCGTAGCTGCCGAGCTGGAATTGCACTTCGTGCAGCGGCGTCTCTTCGGGTTTCTTGCTGACCACGTTGATCACGCCGCCAGGACCGGTCTGCCCGTACAGCACCGAAGCCGGGCCGCGCAGCACTTCTATCTGCTCGGTGCCGTAGTTCTCCGTCTGCCACACGCCCCAGGTGCCGTTGTTTCGCAGCGGCAGTCCGTCCAGATAAAACCCCGGCGAGTAGGCATCGAAGCCGCGCAGGACGATCCAGTTGAAGCGCGAATCGCTGCCGTAGTGAGTGATGCCGACGCCCGGCGTATAGCCGAGCGCTTGCTCGGCAGTCAGCGCGCCGATCGCTGCGATGCGCTTGGCGTCGATGATCGAAATGGATTGCGGCGTTTCGATCACCGCCGTGTCGGTCTTGGTGCCCGCGCTGGCGCGTTTGTTTGCGCGCGTGGCGGTGACGTTCACGGCCGGCAGCACGGCATCCGCGGTTGCGCCGTTCGCGGCATGCTCGTCGGCGTCGGGCACGGCGGTCGGCGAAGACGGTTGCGCAAAAGCGGAATCGTCATGCAACAAGATACTCAGGAACGCGATCGCCGCGGCGATTCGCCGCAGGGCAGCGCAAGCCGAGCGCGCGGAATCGGCACTAGTTCGCGAAGACGGTGCGGGTAAATCGGCAACGCAGCGATGCGCGCGAACGGAATTGCAGCAGATAGGCTGCGACAAGAGTAGAGACATGTGAGCTTCCAGAGAGAAGGGCGGACGGTAGAAACCGGCGCGGGCTGGAAGCATCTGGCTTGCGCGAATCGGCGACGATTGTAGCGGTAGCGGCAACTCGTTGGAACTCCCGGTCGTGGCGGGGGGATTGAATCCGGCGAGCGCGACGATCGAGGCTGCAGTCGCATGTGGGCGTGATGGTCACTGCGACACGCGTCATCTCCACGCGGACATGATCCTCATCGTCCAGTTCTCGAACTCAATCGAGTCTTCAATGAGCCGCGCGACGGTGGCGTGCCTCGATCGAGTATCGGTCAAGAAACGGGAACAGTCCATCCAGCCGGAGCGGTCCAGCTTGAGCATTCGACGCGTCCTGCATATAGTTGCATAGTACAACTATATGGATTTTGCCATGGCCGACCTTTCTTCGACTATCCAGCACATCCGTTCTGCCTCGCGCCAGCTTGTTCGCGAGTTTGGTTTCATGGGTGGCGACTTCGCCGGCACGGAACTGTCGCCGTCGGCCGTGCATGCCTTGATCGAAATCAACGCGGCTCCGGGCATCTCGGCGCGTCACCTCGGCGAGCTTCTTCGCTTGGAAAAATCGAGCATCAGCCGCTTGCTGCGCAAGCTCGTCTTGTCGGGCGATGTTTTGGAGCGTGCGGACAAGGACGACAGCCGGATGAAAAGCTTGTTCTTGAGCAGGGCGGGGAAGCGGCGCGTCGCGGCGATCGATTCTTTCGCCGATACGCAGGTATCGACCGCGCTGAAGCGGTTGGGGTCCGGAAAAGACCGAACGGTCGTCGAAGGGCTGCGCCTCTATGCCGCGGCGCTTGCCGCAGAAGCCGTGCCTTCCGTTCTGCCTAAGCGCAAGATGGTCCGCGGATACCGTCCCGGTATCATCGCCAGGATCACCCAGATGCATGCGCTCTATTACGCTCGAAGCTCGGGCTTCGGCCAGCGTTTCGAGTCGGTCGTGGCCGCCGGATTGGCCGACTTTTGCGGGCGCCTCGACGATCCGCGCAATGCGCTATGGACCGTCGTGCAGGAAAACGACATCGTCGGCTCCGTCGCCATAGACGGCGAAGACCTCGGCGCGAACATCGCCCATCTGCGTTGGTTCATCGTCGACGACTCGGCGCGGGGAAGTGGAGCGGGGCGCAAGCTGCTGTCAGCGGCGCTCGCTTTCGCCGATGAGCAGGGGTTTGCGGAAACCCATCTGTGGACGTTCGACGGCTTGTCGGTCGCGCGCCATCTTTACGAAGCGCATGGCTTCGTCTGCGTCGAGGAGCATCCCGGCAATCAGTGGGGCCGTGAAGTTCTCGAGCAGCGCTTCGTCAGGCCGCGGGTTCGGTAATTCGTTGGCACGTCGCTGCAGCGGGCTTTGAGCAATTCAGTTCTTAGTGCGGAATCGTACCGAGCAACGCTCACCCCTGTTTCAGCCCGCTATCGAGTATCGAATGCGATTTCAATGCGCGCTTTTCAGCAGCTCGGTCTTGGCCCGTGCAAGTACGGGATCTCGTCCTGCACGTACGTCTGCAATGGTTTCGTGGACGACCAAATTGGGGGCGATTCCTTTTCCGACGAATTCACGGCCGTCGGGATATTCATCGCGTTTGACGCAAATTCGTGCAAAACCGCCTCCGGGCAACTTGAACCTCAAAGGTTGTCCGGTGCTGCCGCCCGTAGGTTCTCCGACCAACACACCTCGGTGCATCATGTCGAATGAGGCGACGAAATCTTCGCCCGCGGAAAAAGTGCGCGGTCCGATGAGAACAGCGACGGGACCGGTGAAGACTTCTTTGCGGCTCGCTTTATAAGGGGCGTGGTCCAGCGCGGTCCAATCCATCCTTCCTCCTCCTTGAGCGCGATGAGTTGGCGTGTAATCGCGCTCACGCGGCAACGTTGCTGGAATTGGTTCAAGACTGAGATAGCTCAGAATTCGTAATCCGTATTTCGTCGATCCGCCGCCGTTGTCACGCAGATCCAGCACGAGCCCTTTTGATTTGCTGATGTTGGACCAAGCCGCCTCGAATGCCTTGACCGTTGCATCGTTTTCGAACTGATCCACATTGAGATAGGCGACGCCATTGCCCAGATCGCGGAAGACGGGCTTGGGCGAACGCTTCGTATCTTCGCTGAGCGCGCGGCTGATGTTGAGCGAGCTCTCGCGTCCGCGCGCATCGCGCAGCTTCAGTGCGACGGGCTTGTCGATGTCTCCGGACAACAGGCCGTAGGTATAGGCACGAACATCCGTGTCCTGTGGGGTGGAACTGCTCTGATAGGGTTTTACATGCTGTTCTGCGTATTCGCGCACCGGCTGACCATCGACCGAGAGGATTTCATCGCCGACGTGCACTCCTTGCTTCTCCAACGCCACATTCCTGACGTCTCGGACAAGTACATGACCTTCGACAAGTTCCGTACGCAAGGGCGGGCGCGAGTAAAATCGGTTCTTGAGCTCTTCCGGCGGATAAATATTCGTGTGACCGTCACGGAGCAGAGGCGCCAAGCGCATGAGCACTTCGTAGTACTCCCGCGTCGTCTTTGCTTCCAGTACCTGCGGGAGAAATTCGAGATAAGTCCTATCCCAATTGAGGTCCGGGATATGGTCGAAGTAGACGAAGTTGTAGTTGGCCTCCGACCAGAATAAGGACAGGCCGGCGACGCGCTGTTCCGGAGTCAAGGACTCGCTGTAGCCTGTCGCAATATCGGGATGCTGCCAAAGGCGATCGATCGCCGCCGCCTGTTCGCTCATGTGCTGGTACCGCGGTTCCGACGCAAGAGACTTAAATTCGGAACGGGACGTCGGCATTCCGTTCAAAACGCCGACGTGCGCGGCAGCTTCCAGATGATCCAAGGCTGCGGACTTCTCGCCGAGCCGGGCATAGGCCGCAGCCAGATCGAGTTCGATGTCATAGCGGCGATAGCGCAAATAGATGTTGCCGTACGAGATTTCTTCGTTCTGAGGTTGATCGAGTACCCTCAACGCCTGATCGAGCAGTTCAATTCCCTTGCGGATATCGTCTGGAGTTGCCTGATCGGAAATAATGGTTCTTGCCTGCTTGCGAGCATTCTGTGCTTGCTCATAGGCGAACTCGCCGGGAAGCTGCGGAGACGAGCCGGCGCAGACTGCATTCGCGCAAGGCAGGACCAGCAACACGGATATCGCCAGCATCCTCGAGACCGGTGTCGCTCGGCGCGGGGAAAGGCTTGAGTAAGTCGCTACTTTCTCCATGGTTACCCCCGATTGGCAGTGATTCGTGGCGGCCGGAATGATGTAAGCCGGGCCGATCGTAGCCCAAATAGATTTGCTGTTCTCATGGAAGAGCAAAGTAGAATCGTCGGCTGCTGGCCGATATTCAACGCTCAATCAACGGAAATCCGTGCCATGACAACGAATACTCTCGTCGGTGCACCTGCCTGGGCCGTCGCCATGCGGCGGTTTACCGTCTTTGTTTCACAGGACTTCGGCGGCGGTCCGCGGCCGTGGAAGCTGGCCTGGATCATCAATTTCCAGAAAGGCGGCACAGCTCTGTTTATCGCCGCGCTGATGGTTTACTACAACAACTATTCGACCGCGGCTTGGATCTACCTCGCGTTGCATGGCAGCTACGGTATCGTCTGGCTGATCAAGGATCTGTGCTTTCCCGACCAGAGCTGGCAGACGCGCGTTACGATCGGTGGCGGCATCAACGCGTTTGCGTGCGTGCTCGCTCCGTACTGGTTGATCGGCTGGCTGCTGGTTTCACGCACGGTGCAACCGCATTATCCGTTGCCGGACAACGCCTGGTTCTGTCTATGCGCCAGCTTGGTCATCGTCGGCGTTGCGATCATGGTGGCCGCGGATGCGCAGAAATACTTCACCCTGCGCATTCAACGCGGCCTGATCACCGACGGCATGTTCCGCTATGTGCGTCATCCGAACTATCTCGGCGAGATCATGATCTACGGCGCGTTCGGCCTGATGGTGTGGCATTGGATCCCCGCGCTGATCCTCGGCTACATCTGGCTCGGACTTTTCGCCGTGAACATGATTTTGAAGGAAACGAGCATGTCGCGTTATCCGGAATGGGAAGCCTACAAAAAGCGCTCGTGGTGGCTGCTGCCCGGTGTGCTTTGAAAAGCTATCGTAGTCCGTCCGGCAGGCAACGCTCTCTAGGTGGAAGGATTGGGTGCCAGTGTGCCCGAGTATCCAAATAGCTTGCCGAGCACAGGGGCTCTGATCTCTACCGAGAACCGATACAAGCCTTGATCGATGCTCTTCGACGCCACCGTGGTAGGAAGAATGGCTCGCGGGAGGGGAATGCCGAAGAGCCTCGTGCTCCGATGCACCCAGTGCCATCCACCAGACACGACGCGGACGTCGAGGAGCAAGGTGAGCGGGCCCGAACGCTCCACCCAGTAGCCGGACGGATAGCGGCCGACGAGCTTGAACTCCGAATGGAACCGGCTTTGCCCATTGAATGAACGCACCCAATGCAGGACGCCGCCATCGCTATAGATGGACACTTCTAGGGCATGCTCACCGGATGTAATGGGGACGCCGAGTCTGGAAGCGATGCGCCTGCCGAGTGCGCCAGCGATGCCCCGGCCGAAGGAGACGTCGACTTGACCGGTGAGAATGCTGGGGTTGCGATGCAGGTCTTGGAGCAGGGAATGCAGCTCGTGAAATTGGTTGCCGAGCCACTCTTCTGCAATGTGTTGCATATGTTTGCCAGTAACAGACGCTCGATGTAATCGCCGACCGCCGTGATCGGCCTAGTTGGAAACCCACGCGAGACTGGCAATGACGATTGCGTATTTGGAGGTACGCATGCCAGATTCTCAAGACACGCTGCTATCGCGGCGGCCTCCAGCTTAGCGCAACGTGACGTGGCTGACTGCTTGAGCCAGCATCCAGGCAACTCACAAATTTGCTGGAGGCAACTGGACAAATGTGGATGCCGGAAAACAAAAAACCCGCATGAGAGCGGGTTTTTCGAGAGATATCCGGATCGCGTTGGACTGCTTCGGACTAGTTGTTGGTCAAGGGGAGAGTCGATTATACTATGTATTATATTGATTTAGAACAAATTATTCGACTAGATGTTTCTCTTATACTCACAATCGTACTCACAAATTAGTACGGTACTCAACTCTGTCGACTCAATCGCCGTCTTCGAGGTTTCCGCGGAACTCGGATGCGATCGGCAATGGCGCCAAGGCTAGAGCGCTAGCCACGATATTCATCCAAGCTGGGCAGCAGATCGAAGTTCGCTCACGGGCGGAAAGAATTCTCCGACTTCACAATTGAGAGCTACCGCAATCTTTATGAGCGTCGGAATGGTGGCGGCACGTTTGCCGTTCTCGATCATGCCAATGTGCGCTCGATCTAGTGGGATTGCGTAGGCGAGCTTATCTTGGCTGACCCCGAGATTCTTCCTGACTGCCCGGATACGAGCACCAACCAAAGCCAGTTCCTTGGGAGGCACAGACTTCCGGCGCTTGGTAGGCGCGTCTTTCTGGCTGGAGCCGGCAAGTTTCTTCATGCCGTGAGGATAAAGATGTGTTGCGCATACCACCTCTGGCGGAGCTACTCTTTTGATGCCATTTCAGGAGATAGCAAATGAATACGATAGGTCGCTCATTGGCCTTGACTACTGTTTTATATGCCTGCGGAGTGGGGCTGTCTGGGTGTACGGAGGAACAGGTACGTCAATTTTCGGAGGGGATGCAACAAGGTGCGCAGCAGTCAAATGAGTCCGCGTGCGCCCCTGGTTCTACCTGTTTTTCGCATCTTGCTCCGGAAGTTCAAAAGCAGCGTTATTGCGACATGCATCCGTCATATGGCTGCCTTCAGTCGCTTGGCGGGAATAGCGGCAACTCTTCCACGGAACAGGGAACTGTTACGCATATTTATGTGAACGGTGTATTGCACACGTGTGTCGGCACTGGCGCGAGCATGAACTGCACTTGACCCTAGTGATTTGGCAGCTCTTAAGCTGCGCGTTACCGACTAGCTTAATCAGCGCCGAACTCCGCGCAGGATTTTGACGCGATTCGCTGATGCGTCAGAGGCGAGAAATTCAGGAATCGTGTGCCCTGTACGTCTAGGGCGCGACAGAAACTCTACGGCCATTCGGTGATCCTAGCCTTCTTAACGTGAGCATATTGACCCGGCTCATTCTCCGATACGTATTCACGCTGCAGGACGAGTGCGAGCGGTGGGTCCGCGCCCATAGTGCTATTTGAAAAAGCAAGAGCCTCGTCATAGCTCGCGAATGGATGGAAGTAGTCCACGTCGTCGCATTCGTTGGGTACACCGAGTTCGGGCTGGCACAAAACGCGATACTACAATACGGCATCCCACACGTATCCACGGCCAGCGTTGGTGGCTGCATCGAAGCTCCCGACGAGATTGGGATCTAGCACTTCGGGGTGTTGCATGAGGGGATTGGATGCCCAGGAGTTGATTTGAATAACTTCCGCTACGGCTGTCGCCAGGATACCCTACGCCCTGTTCTTGCGATCTCGCCAAATGCTACATCTCACTGGATCGAGTGGCGCTCAGCGCATCTCCTCTCGACATCTTCCCAATCGACAGAGCACCAAGCATGAAACTCCGCATCCAACATACGATTTTGCTGTCGATTTTGCTCTTCGTTCCCCATGTGGTTTTTGCTCAAGGTGATTGCAGCGGGCCATGGACTTGGTGGTGGAGTACGCAGCCTTGTTTCTCAACCTTGAGTGCGGCAGAGGCGGCGATGCGCGCCGACCCCTCTCCGTCAGAGGGGCGATACTTATTAATGCCAACTGGTATTTCGGGAGGGACCGCGGCTTCGCCCGGAAGTATTGTTATAAATTATACCGTGTCCAATAAAAATATTGGGCCAGAATTGGCTCAATATTATCATGCAAATCCTCAAAGCGGAGACGGGGTGATCAATTGCCCCAATGAAACTAACTCCCTATATCCAGGGAGTTGTACCTCCGAAGATGAACTCAAGCAGGCCGCCTTGTCCAGTCGCTCTGGGCAATGCAATGTTTCTGTTACGTATTCGGGACAATATGCGCTGCCGTACGGCTGGGAAATAGGTGCTGGGAGCACCAATCCGGACGGCACCCAGCAGCCCGCTGTATTCGAAGACTACGGTCCAAGGTCATTACTGAATGGCGTTTACACTTATTCTCCAACAAAAACGCTGATCATTTCTTCCGATACTTGCGTCGCGCCCATACAGCACTCCTCCGTGACTTACAACGTCCTGCGATCACACTCGGCAAATTGTCCTTTGTATTTTTATGCTGCTGGTGGATATAACTCGGCTTACTTCCCGAATCAATCGCCTTACGCACCTACGGCTGTCTTGCCAACTGCAATTTGTCGGAATGATGTAAAAGACTCTATTGGTCAAATGGTACTTCAATACAATACGTGTAATACCAATACCAATAATCCTTGTTCTCCCACGACGGGGCAGAAAATTAGAAACGAAGTGGATTTTGATATCGATGGTATTCGATTTGAGCGGCACTATCATTCGATGTCGCAGGTGGCGTCTTCGTTTGGGTTAGGAAGAAACTGGATGCACAATTTCTCTGCCCAGGTCGAACTATCTCCGTCGCCCTATTTCCAATTCACTGGGTATGTTGTCGACGATGATGGGAATATTGAGTTGTTTGAATTGGTCGCAAATAACCAGTACAGCTCGACCAACCTGCCGGGAAAAATACTCCGTCAGACCAGCAATGGATGGATATTGACCAACAATGAAGATCGGGTGGAGACCTTTGATCAGAAAGGGCGGCTTGTTCAAATAACCAACCGTAGCGCCGCGGCACAGACCCTCTCTCTCGCCTACGACACGTACGGGCGGTTGGCCACGGTCACCAACGAAAAGGGCCGGAGCATCTCATTCAATTATGGGGATTCGGTCCATCAGGATCCTACTCAGTTCGCGAGTCTCGCTTCGGTGACACTCCCGGATGGGGCATCACTGGCCTTCAGCTATGGTTCGGGGGATTTGCAAACGGTCACTTATCCCGGTGGCGCGGTGCGTACGTTCCAATACAACGACACCCGCTTTCCCGGCTATCTGACGGGCATCGTCGACGAGAACTCGAATCCTTATGGCACGTTCACCTATGACAGCGTTGGTCGGGCGGTATCCAGCGTGCTCAATACGGGCAATCCAACTTCGCCGACTGCCGATGCCGTTTCCTTGGTCTATAGCTCAGATGGCAGTTCGACCAAAGTAACCCGGGCCTCTGGACAAACGGATGTGTTCACGTTCAACACGGACCCATTTCGCAAGCCCGCCTCCATTGTGACCAACGGCTCTCTTTCCAGTCAGACTACGTATCAGACGGATGGGCGCCCAAGTTCTGTGGTCGACAAAAATGGAACGACGACTACCTATTCTTACGATAGCTATCATGAAACTTCTCGCACAGAAGGCTCTGGGACTCCATCTCAACGAACGGCAGCAACCATCTGGGATCCCAGTTTGGATCGCCCAACCCAACGAACAATCACAGATGCATACCACACAACTGCGTCGCTAACTACCTGGTCTTACAACGCTCGTGGTCAGATCTTGGCGCGTTGTGAGATAGCCCCTTCTGTCTCTGGTGCGGCTTCGTATGCATGCGGATCGTCAGCCAACGCGCCTCTCGGCATACGCCAGTCGAGCTACGCGTACTGCGAACAAACCGCTGTCACAGCTGGCACGTGCCCCCTGATCGGTTTGGTTCTTACTGCCACAAGCCCGCGAATCGATGTCTCGTCTACCATGATCTATACGTACTTTCAAACCACTGATCTCACCGGATGTTCTACGGCGGGTGGCAGTTGTCATTACCTGGGGGATCTCTATCAGATCACCAACGCTCTGGGCCAAACCACCACCTACGTCAGCTACGATAAAAACGGCCACGTCACGCGGATGAAGGACGCCGGCGGCACGGTGGCGGATATGACCTATTCGCCACGCGGCTGGCTGCTCACGCGCACCGTGCGCTCCAATGCCGATGGCTCTTCGTCGTCCAACGATGCCACTACTACCTTCGCCTACGACAATGTCGGCCAAGTGATCCGGATCATCCAGCCCGACGGCGTCTACCTTTCTTACACCTACGACGCTGCCCACCGCTTGACCGATATTGCCGACAACGCCGGCAATGCGATTCACTATACCCTTGATGCCACCGGCAACCGCACCAATGAAACGACCAAGGATCCCGCCGGCACGCTCACGCGTAAGCTGTCGCGCCAGTACGATCAGTTGAGCCACCTGACCAAGACGCTCAACGCGGCCAATACCGCTGTGCACACGTATCGGAATCCGACCGAGGCGGCGCCGACCAGCATCACCTACACCAACGGTTACGACGGCAACGGCAATGCGATTTATTCGGTGGATGCCAATGGCTTCGGCACCGAGAACCAGTACGATCCGCTCAACCGCCTGACCAAGACTCTGCAGGATCACGCCGGCACCGGCGCGACTAAGGACACGGCCACGCAGTACGCCTACGACGCGCGCGACAACCTGCGCAGCGTCACCGACCCGGACGGTCTGGTCACGAACTACACCTATGACGGACTCAACAACCTCTCCGCGCTGCAAAGCCCCGATACCGGCACGAGCAGCTACACCTACGATGCGGCCGGCAACCGCACGGGCCAGACCGATGCGCGCGGCGTTACTTCGACCTATACCTACGATGCGTTGAACCGTTTGACCGGCATCAGCTATTCGACTACGAGTCCCAATGTCAGCTATAGCTATGCCTACGATCAAGCCAACGCCACGACCGGCTGCGCGAGTTCCTATCCGCAAGGAAGATTAACCACGATCACCGACAACTCTGGCAGCACGGTCTACTGCTACGACCGCCGCGGCAACGTGACGAGCAAGAAGCAGGCGGCCAATGGCATTATCTCGACCACGGGCTACGCCTACACGGTGGCCGACCGTATCCAGTCCATCACGTATCCGAGCGGCGCGATCGTCAGCTACACGCGCAATGCGCTGGGCCAGATCACGGCCGTTACTTACAAAGCCAATGCCACGGCCAGTGCGCAAACTCTCGTTGCCAATGCGAGCTACCTGCCGTTCGGGCCGCTGAGCCAGATCACCTTCGGCAATGGACGAACGCTGAGCAAGACGTATGACAAGGACTACGCGATCAGCCAAATCGCCAGCTCCGATCCGAACGGCCTGACGTTGCAGGCCGGCGTAGACGCGCTCGGCAATCTGACCCGCGTTGATGCGGGCTCACTCGGACGCCGCTACAGCTACGATCCGCTCTATCGCCTGAACCAAGTCAAGGACGGCGCATCCGCCGTACTGGAATCCTATGCCTACAACCGCACCGGCGACCGGTTGAGCAAGACGCTCGGCGGAAGTACCGATGCGTATTCGTACTCGTCGCCACTGAC
This sequence comes from Rudaea sp. 3F27F6, assembly GCF_005503555.1. GTDB lineage: Bacteria > Pseudomonadota > Gammaproteobacteria > Xanthomonadales > Rhodanobacteraceae > Rudaea. The sequence continues at coordinate 521,773 of NZ_SCNG01000002.1, read as the reverse complement.
CAGCCATCGGCTGGCGAACGTCGGCGGCACTGCACGCACCTACGATGCGAACGGCAATACGACCCAGATCGGAACGAATGCCTTCGTTTTTGATAACAGCAATCGCTTGGTGCATGCGGCCGACTACGACTACTACTACAACGGGAAAGGCGAGCGTGTAGTCAAGTTCACCCAAACAACGGGCGGCGGCGGTGCGAGCGTGAGCAAGGCCACGCCAGCGGGAGTGGGACAGACAACCGTTGTCGACCAGACGACGTTCGTCTATTCGGAGAGCGGTGCTCTGCTCAGTGACACCGAAAGCACAACGCGCTACAACATGTTAAGTCGAGCGGCGGGGGCAATAACCATTGCCGCTACGGAATATATATGGCTGGATGCGACGTTGGTTGGCATCGTGCGCGACGGCAACCTTTACTATGCCGAGACCGATCAATTGGGCACGCCGCGTCGTGTAATCTTACCGGGGAATACGACTGCGACCGATGCGATAGCCTGGGCATGGGATTACTTCGGTAGTGCGTTCGGCGAGCATGCGCCGGATGAAGACCCGAGTAGCAATGGGCCGTTTACGCTGAATCTACGCTTCCCCGGCCAGTACTTTGATGCCGAAACAGGGCTCGGCTACAACTACTTCCGGGATTATGAGTCGGGGACGGGGCGATATGTCGAGAGTGATCCTGCCGGGTTGCGTGGCGGCATCAGCACCTATAGCTATGCAATGCTCAACCCACTTAGTAACCATGACCGACTAGGCTTGAGAGCCTGGAATATTAGATGGGGCGTTGGCGGAGGAGTAGGACATATCGTAGTCGGCGGTTCCGTCTACAACCTGGAATTTTCTGACCCAATCTCGAGCAAAAGCTGCTCGTATACCGTTTATTGTGGTGGAGTCGGCGTCGGTCTGCCGGAAGCGGGGTTGATTTCGCAAATTGCTAAATGGGAAGATGGAAAGGGCGATTGCAGCGATTGTAATGACCATGCCGGTTACGGATGGCAAGTCTTTGCTTCCGCAATTTGGGGCCGAGGATATAGCTTGGGGGGATATCTTGAAATTCCAAACGGGCCAACCGTTACGGGAGATTTTTTAAACAAAGACGGTGGGGCTGTTCGAATAGGTACGGGCATTAACCTGTGTAGATTTAGTCTGAACTAGCTAAGGTGAGCACGTATGCCAGAGATAATTGTCTCCCTGCTCTGCGGCCTTTTGTTCGTATATGCCCATAAGGTGAGTGGCGCTATTAGCACATTCTATTCAAACTACCCCATAGTGCGGCTGCTTCCACAAAAACAGTACCAGCTAAATAGCATATACATTCGAATAGGGGCGGCCGTTTTGTTTATTGCGGCAATCTTGCATCTACTGATGTAGGAGTTTGATTAGATATGGTCGGACACACCTAACGCATCTATCCGCGTCGCTCACCCGTCCACGGCGATAGCCCCAAGCGCAGGACTTCGGCTTGCGCCATGCGTGCCTTGTCCGGCGATGCGATGCTTCGTAGTAGAAGCAAGAGTTCGATCTGAATCGCGCGGTCTTGTTCGGTATCCTTATTGTGTCGCTGTGGTGTGCCGACCAGCTCAGTCAGGTTCTCGATCGATTGGCGCAAGCCTCGGCGCGTGGCAAGCACGTCGTCCTGGGCGGCCAGTCGATCGCGAATGTAGGTCGACAATGGCTTGCCCTCGACGGCGGCCGACTCGTACAGAGCGTGCTTCTCAAGGCTCAGGCGCAACTGGATGGGAAGCCGAGAGGCATGTTCACTCCGTAGTGTGTCTGTAGTGCAAAATATAGAGAAATTACAGGTTATGCAGAGATAGTTGTAGTGATCTTTAACTAGAATCGAAAGGCCTCTTGCTTAACAAAATGAGTAAGATCAACGAGTCGAGTGTCATCGATAGGTGCGTATGGTATATAGGCCTTTTTAGGTTTAAGGGACCATGCCAGAAACCGGCAAATCACTGCGTTTTTTTGGGCGGCCTCGACCCAAGAAAGTCCACATTGCGGCGCTGTCGCGGTAGCGACGGCGCAGATGGCGCAGCGGTGGGACAACGATGGGCGGTGTTGGAACAACAGCGGGCAACATCGTGCGGAAAGTAGTGGGCTGCATCGCTCAAACCGGCCCAACCTGAGAGTGAGTTTTCCGGCAAGCTAAGCCCCCAAGGGGCAGGAGATTGTCGTGAAGAAGAAGCGTTTTGCCGTGGAACAGATCGTGGCGGTGCTCAAGCAGGCCGAGCTGGGCATGGCGGTGGCCGACCTCACACGTCAGGTGGGAGATTTCGGAACAGACCTTTTATCGTTGGAAGCGGCTGTATGGTGGTCTATAGTCCGATCAAGTCCAAGAGCTGAAGCAGTTGCAGGAAGAGAACGCGCGGCTGAAGAAACTGGTGGCGGAGTTGAGTTTGGACAAGGCCATTCTCCAGGATGTCGCTTCAAAAAAATGGCACGGCCCGCGTTGAAGCGAGTGGCCGTGGCCTACACGGTATCGCGCCACTGCATCAGCCAACGGCGGGCCTGTCGACTTTTGCGTCAGCATCGCAGCGCGCAAGCTTACGTGTCCTGTAGAGATCCACGAACGGCGTTACGACGACGAATGCACGAGATCGCCAAGACGCGTGTTCGCTGCGGCTAGCGTCGCCTGCAAGTACTGTTGCGCCGCGAGGGTTGGCAGGCAGGCTGTCGTTGTGTCTCTTGCGCAATCGCTCGCAGCCTGGGTTATATCCTCAAGAGCTTTAAATCGCCTCGCTCGCTCAGTTTGTTCAAGCTGTAGCTTCCGCTGCAGACTGTTGCTGATTAATAGGATGAACAACGATCCAAAAATTGCAATGACCGCGGGGAGGGTCGTCACCCATAGGTCTACTTTCGACGGGCTCGTCGGTGTCGCATCCGCGACCAATATCGAAACATGATTGTCAGCCGCATCTCCGTTCATCGAGGTTTCCCCTTAACCAAGAGACTTCAAATTCTACGTATCCAAGGCGAATCGGCGGTACGCCGCTGAGGTCCAGACGAACTCGCAGCACTTATAAACGCGTAGGTCGTCGCAATGTCGGCATGACTGAACATCGGCCAATAGATTCAAAGAGCTGCTGACGATGCGAGATCCTCATCATCGCGACGAGACGGTAATCCACAAAGCAAAACGGGCGATCTTATTCAGATCGCCCGCCAAAATCTTATAACTTATTGATTTTGCTTTGCATTTGGTGCCCAAGGGGGGACTCGAACCCCCACACCTTACGGCGCTACCACCTCAAGGTAGTGCGTCTACCAATTCCGCCACCTGGGCAACTGTTCTTTCGCTTGGCTTCCTGCCGCGGCGGGAACTTTGCGTTCCGAGCTGCGTATTGTAGCGGCTGTGCGGCCTGCCGGTAAAGATTTCTTACTGCTTCTTCGGCGTTTCTTTCTTCGCGTCGGCCGGTTTGGTTTCGGTCGGCTTCGCTGCCGCGTCGTCCTGCTTCACGGGCGCTGTAGCGGCAGGTGCCGTAGCGGCCGGAACGTCCGAGTTTGCGGCCGGGGCGGGAGCACCGGCGGCCGGAGCCGCGGGAACATCGCCAGCCACGGGCGGGGCGGCGGGGGTTGTGACCTTCGGCGCCGTCGCTACCGTGCCCATGATGCCGAGATCGTCCGACGGCTTGAGCGTGCCGGCGTTCTTCAGGTACCAGGCCATCGCGAGGCTCAGCAGGAAGAAGACCGTGGCGAGGATCGCCGTGCTGCGCGAGAGGAAGTTGCTCGCGCCGCGCGAACCGAACACGGTGCCCGAGGCGCCGCCGCCGAAGCCGGAACCCGCCTGTGCGCCGGCTCCGCGCTGCAGAAGGATCAGGATCGCCATCGCGACTGCGATGAGCACGTAAACGATGTTGAAAAGGGTGAGAAGCATAGTCGAATCCGGCGAATCACGACTGCGCAGCGGCGCAGATCGCGAGGAAATCCGAAGCCACGAGGGAAGCGCCGCCGATCAAGCCGCCGTCGATGTCGCCTTGAGCGAACAGTTCGGCCGCATTGCCCGGTTTGACGCTACCGCCATAAAGAATTCGGAGCGAGCCGGCTATTCTAGCATCCAATTCCGCGACTTTGCTACGGATGAAAGCGTGCATTTCTTGGGCCTGCGCTGGCGTGGCGGTGCGCCCGGTGCCGATCGCCCAGACCGGTTCATAGGCGACGACCGCATTTTCGAGAGAGGACACGCCCGAGGCGGCCATGGTCGCACCGAGTTGCTCGGCGACGACCACGAAAGCCTGGCCGCGGTCGCGCTGTTCGAGCGTTTCGCCGATGCAGAGAATCGGGGTCAGCCCGACTTCCTGCGCGCGTGCGAATTTCTCGGCGACGCAGAACGCGTTCTCATGGTGCAGGGTGCGGCGTTCGGAGTGGCCGACCAAGGTATGCGTGGCGCCGATGTCCTTGACCATCGCCGCAGCGGTCTCGCCGGTATAGGCGCCTTGCTTGTGCTCGCTGACGTCCTGTGCCCCGAAGATCAGGCTCGAATCCGCATGGCGCGCGACGAGTTCGGAAAGATACGGGTGCGGCGGCAGGATCGCGATATCGATCGCGTCGAGCGCATTCGACGCGCGCACCTTGGCGATCGCATCGACCAGCTCATGCGCCGACGTGCGCGAACCGTGCATTTTCCAGTTTCCGGCAACGAGTTTGCGGCGGGCCATGCTGTATCTCGAATGGGCGAAGCGGCAAGAATACACGCAAGCGGTGCGGCGGCGGAGCGGCTGCGATCTGCATCGCGCGGCAAGGATCACAAGTTGTTGCATCGCGCAAGCGTTGGCAAGACTGAATGCGCGGACTATCATATTCAGGCTGAGCCGCTGCGGTTTGCGCGGCTCTGGTTGCAGATTTGTCGTTCGTGATGCCGCTTGCGACGCTGCTTGCACCGTGTGGTCATATCGACAGTTTTCTGGATGGATCGCGTTCTGTACGCGGTCGCTGATGCGTCAGGGAGATGCGGAGGCTTTGCGTGCTGGCTGAATATTTTCCGATCCTACTGTTCCTTCTCGTCGCCGGCGGTATCGGTATCGCCCTGCTTGCGATCGGCGCGCTGCTCGGTCCGCGCAGCACGAACAAAGAGAAATCCGAAGCGTACGAATGCGGCTTCGAAGCGTTCGAAGACGCGCGCATGCAGTTCGACGTGCGCTACTACCTGATCGCGATTCTCTTCATCCTGTTCGATCTCGAAATTGCGTTCCTGTTTCCCTGGGCGGTCGTGTTCAAGCAGATCGGCCTCGTTGCGCTGATCGAGATGGCGATGTTCCTCGCGCTGCTCCTGCTCGGTTTCGTCTACTGCTGGAAAAAGGGCGCCCTCGAATGGGAATGACTGCCTGCCTCGGGGCGCGATTCGTCGAAATCGCGGCTCTTATCGAGAAGTTCGGCCCAAGACGGTCGGTTCTCGATCTCGGCGGGCAGGGACGTGAGCACAAAAGACTATGAGCGCAACCGAAACCACCATCGAAAAAAATCTGTTCACCAATCCGGTTGCGACCGGTCCGGTGGAAGACATCCTGCGTCCGGGTGAGGGCAATCCGCTGCTCGAGCGCGGCTTCGTCACGGCATCGCTCGACGGCCTGATCAACTGGGCGCGCACCGGCTCGATGTGGCCGATGACGTTCGGCCTGGCCTGCTGTGCGGTCGAGATGATGCACGCTGGTGCGGCGCGCCTCGACCTCGACCGCTACGGCGTCGTGTTCCGTCCGAGTCCGCGCCAGTCCGACGTGATGATCGTGGCCGGCACGCTGGTCAACAAGATGGCGCCGGCATTGCGCCGCGTCTACGACCAGATGCCCGATCCGAAGTGGGTCATCTCGATGGGCTCGTGCGCGAACGGCGGCGGCTATTACCACTATTCCTACGCCGTCGTGCGCGGCTGTGACCGCATCGTGCCGGTCGACGTCTACGTGCCGGGCTGTCCGCCGACCGCCGAGGCGCTGATCTACGGCATCCTGCAATTGCAGAAGAAGATTCGCCGCAGCAGCCCGATCGGCGAAAAGCAGATCGCGACGAGCAAGTCGCCGCAGAAGCAGGTCGTCATCAACAACGTCATTGCGCGCACATGAGCGACACGCCCGCCACTTCCGCTTCCGCTGAGGCCCCTGCGGCGCCCGTGACGCTGGCGCAGCGCATCGCTGCGCGGCTCGGTGCCAAGATCATCTCCGCCGACGAATCGCTCGGCGAAACCGTCGTCGAAGTGCTGCCGGAAAACTGGCTCGCCGTGGCGCAGGCGCTGCGCGACGAGGCCGATTTCCACTTCGAGCAGGCGGTCGATGTCTGCGGCGTCGATTACCTCAGCTACGGCCAAGCCGAGTGGGACACGACCGACGTGTCGTGGACCGGCTTCTCGCGCGGCGTCGAAGGCGAGGGCCCGGGCCGTTTCCAATGGTCGAACCGCCCGTTGATCGGCATGGGGCACAAGCGTTTCGCCGCGGTCGCGCATCTGCTTTCGATCAAGAACAACCAGCGTGTACGCATCCGCTGCCATGCGCAGGACGATGCGCTACCGGTGGTGCCGTCGCTGACTGCCATCTGGCCGGGCGTGAACTGGTTCGAGCGCGAGGCGTTCGACCTGTTCGGCATCGTTTTCGAAGGCCATCCGGATCTGCGCCGCATCCTCACCGACTACGGTTTCGTCGGCCATCCGTTCCGCAAGGATTTCCCGCTGATCGGCAACGTCGAGGTGCGCTACGACGAGGAACTCGGCCGCGTGATCTACGAGCCGGTGACCAGCGTCGAGCCGCGCGTCGGCGTGCCGCGCACCGTGCGCAACGATTCGCGTTACGACCAGGCCGCTGCCGAGACGGCTGCGACTTCTGCAGCAAACAAATAAAGAAAATTTTCGCCACGGATTACACGGATAGCACGGATCAAGAACGAGCGAAATGAAGCAAGGTTCCACAGTCCAGCTTTTGCTTTATCCGTGTTCATCCGCGTAATCCGTGGCAAATAGGCTTTGATTCGTTATGCAAGAAATCAAAAATTACACGATCAACTTCGGCCCGCAGCATCCCGCTGCGCACGGCGTGCTGCGCCTCGTGCTCGAACTCGACGGCGAAGTGATCCAGCGTGCCGACCCGCACGTCGGTCTTCTGCATCGCGGCACCGAAAAGCTCGCCGAGTCGAAGCCGTTCAACCAGTCGATCGGTTACATGGACCGTCTCGACTACGTGTCGATGATGTGCAACGAGCACGCCTACGTGCGCGCGATCGAGACCTTGCTCGGCGTCGATGTGCCGGTGCGTGCGCAATACATCCGCACGATGTTCGACGAGATCACGCGCATCCTGAACCACCTGATGTGGATCGGCTCGAACGCGCTCGACCTTGGCGCGATGGCGGTGTTCCTCTATGCGTTCCGCGAGCGTGAAGAGCTGATGGACTGCTACGAGGCAGTGTCGGGCGCGCGCATGCACGCGACCTACTATCGCCCCGGCGGCGTCTATCGCGATCTGCCCGACCGCATGCCGCAGTACAAGGAGTCGCGCTGGCACAAAGGCAACGATCTCAAGCAGCGCAACGAGTGGCGCGAAGGCTCGATGCTCGATTATCTCGAGGCCTTCACCAAGGATTTTCCGACCAAGGTCGACGAATACGAAACCCTGCTGACTGACAACCGCATCTGGAAGCAGCGCACGGTCGGCATCGGCGTGGTGCCGCCCGAGCAGGCTCTGGCCTGGGGCATGACCGGGCCAATGCTGCGCGGCTCGGGCATCGAGTGGGATCTGCGCAAGAAGCAGCCCTACGCGATGTACCACAAGATGGATTTCGACATTCCGGTCGGCGTGAAGGGCGACTGCTACGACCGCTATCTCGTGCGCGTCGAGGAAATGCGCCAGTCCAACCGCATCATCGCGCAGTGTGTGGAATGGCTGAAGAAGAATCCGGGCGACGTGATCGTGCGTAACTTCAAGGTCGCGCCGCCGCACCGTGTCGAGATGAAGGACGACATGGAAGCGCTGATCCATCACTTCAAACTGTTCAGCGAAGGCTACAGCGTGCCCGCGGGTGAAACCTATGCCGCGGTCGAGGCGCCGAAGGGCGAGTTCGGCTGCTATCTGATTTCGGACGGCGCAAACAAGCCGTTCCGCGTCAAGCTGCGCGCGCCGGGCTTCGCGCATCTGTCGTCGATGGACGCGATCGTGCGCGGCCACATGCTGCCCGACGTCGTCGCGATGATCGGCACCTACGATGTCGTGTTCGGCGAGATCGACCGCTAAAGGTATTTAGAAGATGAAAGCCACTGGCCACTACGCCGAAGTCAAGGACGTCGATCCGCTCGTCGTGCTCAACCAGCACACGCGCGAGCATATCGACCATTGGCTGACCAAGTTTCCGCCGGATCGCAAGCGCTCCGCGCTGATTCAGGCGCTGTTCGCCGCGCAGGAACAGAACAACGGTTATCTGACCGACGAACTGATCACGGCGGTGACGAAGTATCTCGGTCTGCCGGCGGTGTGGGGTTACGAAGTCGCGAGCTTCTACTCGATGTTCGAGACCACGCCGGTCGGACGCAACAACGTCGCGGTGTGCACGAATATCTCGTGCTGGCTGAACGGCGGCGAAGGCATCTTGAAGCATTGCGAGAAGAAGCTCGGCATCAAGGTCGGCGAGTCGACGCCCGACGGCCGCGTCTATCTGAAACAGGAAGAGGAATGCCTCGCGGCTTGCTGCGGCGCGCCGATGATGGTGGTCAACGGCCACTATCACGAGAAGCTGACGCCGGAGTCGGTCGACGAGATTCTGGATGGGTTGAAGTAGCAACAAGAGCAGAAAGGAAAAATGCCGTCATTCCCGCGAAAGCGGGAATCCAGCTTTTTCTTTTCATGCTTTTCGAAGCAAGGGCTGGATTCCCGCTTTCGCGGGAATGACGAGCAAAGGCTAAAAGGTAAGAAGCATGGCTGTAGGTCCCGCACCGCAGGAACATCAAGTCGTCTATACGACGCTGCATTTCGATCAGCCCTGGTCGATGGACAGCTATCTGAAAGTCGACGGTTATCAGGCGTGGAAAAAGATTCTCGCCGAGAAACCCGATCCGGCTTCGATCGTCGACGAGCTGAAGAAAAGCTCGCTGCGCGGCCGCGGCGGCGCCGGCTTTCCGACCGGCTTGAAATGGTCGTTCATGCCGAAAGGCGCGATGCAGAAGTACATCCTGTGCAACTCGGACGAGTCCGAGCCGGGAACCTGCAAGGACCGCGACATCCTGCGCTACAACCCGCATTCGGTCGTCGAAGGGCTGGCAATCGCCTGCTACGCGACCGGTTCGACTGTGGCCTACAACTACCTGCGCGGCGAATTCCACCATGAACCGTTCGAGCATTTCGAAGCGGCGCTCAAGGAAGCCTACGCTGCGGGCCTGCTCGGCAAGAACATCGGCGGCAGCGGCATCGATGTCGACATCTATACCGCGCTTGGCGCCGGCGCTTACATCTGCGGCGAAGAAACCGCGCTGATGGAATCGCTCGAAGGCAAGAAGGGGCAGCCGCGCTTCAAGCCGCCGTTCCCGGCCGGTTTCGGCCTGTACGGCAAGCCGACCACGATCAACAACACCGAGACCTACGCGTCGGTGCCGAAGATTCTGACCAAGGGCGCCGAGTGGTTTCTCAACCAAGGTAAGCCGAACAACGGCGGCCCGAAGATCTTTTCCGTGTCGGGCCACGTCAACAAGCCCGGCAATTTCGAGATCAAGCTCGGCACGCCGTTCAAGGATCTGCTTGAAATGGCCGGCGGTGTGCGCAACGGCCACAAGCTCAAGGCGGTGATTCCGGGCGGATCGTCGATGCCGGTGCTGACCGCCGAGACGATGATGGGCCTGACCATGGACTACGACGCGATCCAGAAGGCCGGATCGGGCCTCGGTTCCGGCGCCGTCATCGTCATGGACGAGACGACCTGCATGGTGCGCGCCTGCCACCGCATCAGCCGCTTCTACTACGCCGAATCCTGCGGCCAGTGCACACCATGCCGCGAAGGCACCGGCTGGATGTACCGCATGCTCACGCGCATTGTCGAGGGCAAGGCCCAGCTCGGCGATCTCGACATGCTGAAATCGGCGGCGGGACAAATCGAAGGCCATACGATCTGCGCGTTCGGCGAAGCCGCCGCGTGGCCGGTGCAGGGTTTCCTGCGCCAGTTCTGGTCCGAGTTCGAGTATTACATCAAGAACGGACGCTCGATCGTCGATGCGCCGATGGGAGTCGCAGCATGAGTGCGCAGCCGACCGCGCCCGCCGCGCCGCCCGATTTCGTCAATATCGAAATCGACGGCAAGGCGCTCCAGGTTCCGAAGAATTCGATGATCATTGCCGGTGCCGACAAGGCCGGCATTCCGATCCCGCGCTTCTGCTATCACGAGAAGCTGCCGATCGCCGCGAACTGCCGCATGTGCATGGTCGAGGTCGAGATGGGCGGCAAGCCGATGCCGAAGCCGCAGCCCGCCTGCGCGACCCCGGTCGCCGAGGGCATGAAGATCAAGACGCAGTCGCAGAAGGCGCTGTCTGCGCAGCGCAACGTGATGGAGTTCCTGCTGATCAACCATCCGCTCGACTGCCCGATCTGCGATCAGGGCGGCGAGTGCGAACTGCAGGATCTGTCGATGGGCTACGGCCGATCGGTGTCGCGCTTCGTCGAGCGCAAGCGCGTCGTTCCCGACGAAGATCTCGGTCCGCTGATCGAAACCGAGATGACGCGCTGCATTCAGTGCACGCGCTGTGTGCGCTTCATGACCGACGTGGCCGGCTCGCCGGAACTTGGCGGCATGGGCCGCGGCGAGCATCTGGAGATCGGCACGTATATCGGCAAGACGATCGACAGCGAACTCGGCGGCAACATCATCGACGTCTGTCCGGTCGGCGCGCTGACCAACAAGGTGTTCCGCTTCAAGGCGCGCGCCTGGGAATTGATTGCGCGCGAATCGATCGGCTACCACGACGCGCTCGGCTCGAACCTGTGGCTGCATACGCGCCGCGGCGACGTGCTGCGTGCCGTGCCGCGCGACAACGAAGCGATCAACGAATGCTGGCTCTCGGACCGCGATCGCTATTCGCATCAGGGTCTGTACGCGGACGATCGCGCGACCAAGCCGATGATCCGCAAGAACGGTGAGCTCGTCGAAACGTCGTGGGACGAAGCGATCGCATTCGTCGCCGACGGTTTGAAGAAGCATGGTGCCGATGTCGGCGCGCTCGTTGCGCCGTTCGTCTCGTGTGAGGAAGGCCATCTGCTTGCGCAGATCGTGCGCGGCCTCGGCAGCGACAATATCGACCATCGCTTGCGCGTCGCGGATTTCGCCGACGGCGGCCCGCTCGGCGCGACCTTCGAAATGCCGCTCGCGCAGGTCGAGAAGGCGAATGCCGTGATCCTGGTCGGCAGCAATCCGCGCCACGACGCGCCACTGCTGAGCCACCGCATCCGCAAGGCGTGGAAAAAGGGCGCGAAGGTCTACGCGGTCAATTCGCTCGACCACGATCTCAATTTCGATTTGGTCGCCAAGCACATCGCGTTGCCGTCGCAGCTGGCCGCCGAACTGGCCGCACTGGTTGCGGCCGCGCGCGAAGGCGGCGCTACCGTTCCGGCGCATCTTGCCGGCGCGGTCGACGCAGCGAAACCGACCGATGCGCATCGCGCCACGGTCAAGGTGCTGCGCGATGCCGGCACCTCGGTGCTCGTGTTCGGCAGCGATGCCGTGCATCACGCTCAGGCGTCGCTGCTGCGTGCGCTCGCGAAGTGCCTGGCACAGGCCACGACCAGCGGGTTCAACGAACTCGCCGACGGTGCGAATGCGGTCGGCCTCGCGCGCGTCGGTGCGCTGCCGCGCGCACAAGGGCGCAACGGCGTCGCACTGCTCGCGCAGCCGACCAAGGCTTTTGTCACCTATCACCTCGGCTCGCAGGACACGAGTTCGCCGGCAGCCTACGACGCGGCGCGCAGCAATGCGGCCTTCGGCGTCTACGTCGGCGCTTATGCGTGTGCGGGCGTGAAGCGCACGGCGCATGCCGTGCTGCCGATCGGTCTGCCGCCGGAAGTCGACGGCAGTTACGTGAACATCGACGGCGCCGTGCAGACGGTTTCCTCTGGCGCGAAGCTGCCGGGCGATGCGCGGCCCGGTTGGAAGGTGCTGCGTGCGCTCGGCGCTGCGCTCGGTCTGCCCGGTTTCGGTTTCAACGAATTCGGCGAAGTGCGTGCGCTGGTCGCCGATGCGGCCGCGACGAAATCCACCGCGGCGCCTTCGAACGGATTGGCCGCGTCGGCCACGGCTGCGGTCGCAGCGGGTTCGTTCGAGCGTATCTCGACCGTGCCGATCTACCGCGGCGACGCGGTGCTGCGCCGTTCGCCGGCTTTGCAGGCGCATCCGCTCACGGGCGTGTGTTCGATCGGACTCCATCCCGAGGACGCGCTCGCGCTCGGTCTCGGCAATGGAGCGAAGGCGAAGATCACGGGCGGGGCAGGCGAGGCGACCTTGCCGGTCGTGGTCACGCGCGCGGTGCCGCGCGGCGGCGCCTGGATCGAAAAGACTTGGTCGGAAACGCGCAGCCTGCCGGGCAATGGCGGCGCCGTCACGGTAACGAGGGCCTAAGGCGTGCTTTCCAATTTCTTCCATTCCTGGGTCCACGATCCGTTGGTCAACGGGCTCGGCACATTCGGCCTCGTCGTCTGGCTGGTGCTCTGCATCCTCGCGATCGCCGTGCCGGTGATTCTGTCCGTCGCGCTCTACGTCTGGTGGGAGCGCAAAGTGCTCGGCTGGATGCACGTACGCATGGGACCGAACAGCGTCGGCCCGGCCGGCCTCGCGCAAACGTTCGCCGACGTGTTCAAGCTGCTGCTGAAGGAATACTTCATGCCGCAGGCAGCGAGCAAATTCCTTTTCGTGATCGCGCCGCTGATCGCGCTGGTGCCGGCTTTCGCCGCCTGGGCGGTGGTGCCGTTCGACGACAAGGTCGTGCTTGCCGACATCAACGCCGGCCTGCTGTATCTGCTCGCGATGACCTCGCTCGGCGTCTACGGCATCATCCTCGCCGGCTGGTCGTCGAACTCGAAGTACGCGATGCTCGGCGCGATGCGTTCGGCCGCGCAGGTGGTCTCGTACGAAATCGCGATGGGCATGGCCCTCGTCGGCGTGCTGATCTGCGCGGGCAGTTTGAATTTGTCCGATATCGTGCGCGCACAGTCGGGCCACTGGGGCATTTTCAACGGATTCTGGCTGCCGCTGTTTCCGCTGTTCCTGATCTACTTTATTTCCGGCGTCGCCGAGACCAACCGCGCGCCGTTCGACGTGGCCGAAGGCGAGTCGGAAATCGTCGCCGGCTTCCACGTTGAGTATTCAGGCGCGCCGTTCGCGGTGTTCTTCCTCACCGAATACGCGAACATGATCCTGATCTCGTTCCTCGCCGCGGTGCTGTTCCTCGGCGGCTGGAATTCGATCTTCCCGGTGTCCGTCCCCGTTCTCGGTGCGCCGGGCTGGTGGTGGCTGTTCGCCAAGGCCTTCTTCTTCGCTTTCTTCTACCTCTGGTTCCGCGCCGCGTTCCCGCGCTACCGCTACGACCAGATCATGCGTCTGGGTTGGAAAGTCTTCGTGCCGATCGCGATCGTCTGGGTGCTCGTTGCGGGCTGCCTGGTGTATTTCGATATCGTCGGCCCGGGCAAGGTGTAATCAAGATGACCGCTGTCGTTCGCTATTTCAAAAGCCTCTTTCTGCTTGAGCTGCTCAAGGGCCTCGCGCTGACGGGCAGGTACATGTTCAAGCCGAAGTACACGATGCGTTATCCGATGGAAAAGATTCCGCAGTCGAATCGTTTCCGCGGCCTGCATGCGCTGCGCCGCTATCCGAACGGCGAGGAGCGCTGCATCGCGTGCAAGCTGTGCGAGGCGGTGTGCCCGGCGCTCGCGATCACGATCGACTCGGAGCAGCGTGCCGATGGCACGCGCCGTACGACGCGCTACGACATCGACCTGTTCAAGTGCATCTACTGCGGCTTCTGCGAAGAGAGCTGCCCGGTCGACTCGATCGTCGAGACGAACATCCACGAATACCATTTCGAGAAGCGCGGCGAGAACATCGTGACCAAGCCGCAGCTGCTTGCGATCGGCGACCGCTTCGAATCCCAGATTGCGGCGGCGCGCGCGCAAGATGCGGCCTATCGTTGAACAGATACGTTGGTGAGGCGTAAATGAGTTTTGAACTAATCCTGTTCTACCTGTTCGCCGCGGTACTGACCGTCGCCGCGCTCGGCGTGATCACGGTGAAGAATTCCGTGCACGCAGCGCTGCTGCTCGTGCTGACTTTCTTCACCGCCGCCGCGCTGTGGCTGCTGCTGCAGGCCGAATTCCTCGCCATCGCGCTCGTGCTCGTCTACGTCGGCGCGGTGATGGTGCTGTTCCTGTTCGTGGTGATGATGCTCGACATCAAGATCGAGCCGCTGCGCGAGGGTTTCGTACGCTATCTGCCGGTCGGCGCCATCGTCGCGCTCGTGATGCTGACCGAGATGCTGATGCTGATCGGCCTGAAAGTGATGTCGGCGCAGACGCTGCCGCCGGATCCGGCCGGTGCGTCGAACACAGCCTGGCTCGGCAAGGCGCTGTTCACTCAGTTTCTGCTGCCGTTCGAAGTCGCCGCGGTGATCCTCACTGTGGCGCTGATCGCCGCGGTCATGCTGACTTTGCGCCGCCGCGTCGGCGTGAAGGCGCAGAACCCGGCCAAGCAGGTCGCGGTCAAGGCGAGCGAGCGCATCCGCATCGTCAAGATGGAAAGTGCCAGCAAGGGAGCCTCGACGCCGTGAACGCTTTGTCCCAGATCACCTTGTCGCATTACATCGTGCTCGGCGCGATCCTGTTCTGCATTTCCGTGGCCGGCATCTTCATCAACCGCAAGAACGTCATCGTGCTGCTGATGTCGATCGAGCTGATGCTGCTTGCGGTGAACACCAACTTCGTCGCCTTCTCGCGCTTTCTCGGCAACGTCGACGGGCAGGTGTTCGTGTTCTTCATTCTCACGGTGGCGGCGGCGGAATCGGCGATCGGTCTCGCGATCCTGGTCGTGCTGTTCCGCAACCGCGCGACGATCAACGTCGGCGAAATCGATAGCATGAAAGGCTGATAGGCATGAGTCTCAATCCCACCATCCTGCTTATCATCGCTCTCGCGCCGCTGGTCGGCGCGATCATCGCCGGCATCTTCCGCCATCAGGTTGGCCGCGTCGGCGCGCATACGGTGACGATCGCCGGCGTCGCGCTGTCGTGCGTGCTGTCGTTCTACGTGCTCTATCAGCTCGTCTGGGGCGGCGCGCAGACGTACAACGAGAATCTCTATACCTGGCTGCAGGTCGGCGGCATCGATGCGCACGTCGGCTTCCTCGTCGACCGGCTCACCGCGATGATGATGGTCGTGGTCACCTTCGTCTCGCTGATGGTGCACGTCTACACGATCGGCTATATGGCCGAAGACGACGGTTACCAGCGTTTCTTCAGCTACATCGCGCTGTTCACGTTTTCGATGCTGATGCTCGTGATGAGTAACAACTTCCTGCAGTTGTTCTTCGGCTGGGAAGCGGTCGGTCTCGTCTCGTATCTGCTGATCGGTTTCTGGTTCAAGCGGCCGACCGCGGTCTTCGCCAACATGAAGGCGTTCCTGGTCAACCGCGTCGGCGACTTCGGCTTCCTGCTCGGCATCGCCGGCGTGCTGTATTTTTTCCATTCGCTCGACTACGCAACCGTGTTCGCGCACACCGACGCGCTGAACGGCAAGACCATCGAGATCGTCAGCGGCAGCGCCTGGTCGGCGGCGAGCGTGATCTGCATCTGCCTGTTCATCGGCGCGATGGGCAAATCGGCGCAGGTGCCGCTGCACGTGTGGCTGCCCGATTCGATGGAAGGCCCGACGCCGATCTCGGCGCTGATCCATGCCGCGACGATGGTGACCGCGGGCATCTTCATGGTCGCGCGCATGTCGCCGCTGTTCGAGCTGTCGGAAACGGCGCTGTCCTTCGTTCTCGTGATCGGTGCGACGACCGCGTTCTTCACCGGCCTGATCGGCATCGTGCAGAACGACATCAAGCGCGTCGTCGCCTACTCGACCCTGTCGCAGCTCGGCTATATGACCGCGGCGCTCGGCGTGTCGGCGTATTCGGCTGCGGTATTCCACCTGATGACCCACGCGTTCTTCAAGGCGCTGCTGTTCCTCGGCGCCGGCTCGGTCATCATCGCCATGCACCACGAGCAGGACATGCGCTACATGGGCGGCCTGCGCAAGTACATGCCGATCACCTTCATCACCGCCTGGATCGGTACGCTGGCGTTGACCGGCATGCCGGGCTTTGCCGGGTTCTATTCGAAGGATGCGATTATCGAAGCCGTGAAAGAGGCTTCGGAACACGGCGGTTGGATTCAGCACTATGCGTACTGGTGCGTGCTGCTCGGCGTCTTCGTCACCGCGTTCTACAGTTTCCGTTTGCTCTATTTGACCTTCCACGGCAAAGAGCGTTTTGTCGTCGACCACGGCCACGGTCATGGACACGGCGATCACGACGACCACGGCCATCAGGAGCCGGGCCATCTTGCGCACGAGCCGCACGAGTCGCCGGCCGTCGTGACCTGGCCGCTGATGGCGTTGGCGATTCCGTCGATCGTCATCGGTGCGCTGACCGTCGGCGCGATGCTGTACGGCGACTACTTCGGCAGCGCGATCCACGTCGCGCATGCGGAAGGCGAGGGCGCACATGATTTCCACGGCTGGCTGGCGATGGCGCTGCATGGTTTGACCCAACCGCCGTTCTGGCTGGCCTTCGGCGGCTTCCTGCTCGCGACCTATATCTATCTGTTCAACCCGTCGATCGCCGACAAGGCGAAAAGCGCGCTGCATCCGATCTGGAACATGCTCGACAAGAAGTATTGGTTCGATCCGATCTACCAGGCCGTTTTCGCGCGCGGCAGCATCGCGCTGGGACGCGGGTTGTGGAAGGGCGGCGATGTCGGCGTGATCGACAACGTGCTGATCGACGGTTCGGCGAGTGCGGTTGCGCGCGTCGCAGGCGTCGTGCGCTGGGTGCAGTCGGGATATCTGTACACCTATGCGTTCGCGATGATCCTCGGGCTGGTGTTCCTGCTCGGTGGGTTGTGGTGGGTGGTAGGAAAGTAAATTTTGCTCGTCATTCCCGCGCGCTCTTGGCGGGAATCCAGCGACTTTGCTTTTGAACAGCTAAGGCGCTGGATTCCCGCCTTCGCGGGAATGACGAGCTAAGAAGATCAAACGGGACTGAGTAAATGATGCAATCGCTGTTAAGCATCCTGATCTGGCTGCCGATCGTCGGTGGTTTCGCCGTGCTCGCGCTGGGCACGCATCGGGCCAAGGGGGCGCGCTGGCTCGCGCTTGCCGTCGCCATCGTCACCTTCATCGTCAGCATTCAGCTGCTGACGGGCTATGACGCGGCCGCGGGCACCATGCAGTTCATCGAACAGCATCGCTGGATCGCGGCGATCAACGCCAACTACCATCTCGGCGTCGACGGCATCTCGGTCGCGCTGATTGTGCTGACGACCTTCGTCACCGTGCTCGTCATTCTCGGCGCCTGGGATTCGGTGCACGACAAGGTCAACCAGTACCTTGCCGCCTTCCTCGTGCTCGAAGGTCTGATGGTCGGCGTGTTCTGCGCGCTCGACGCACTGCTGTTCTACGTGTTCTTCGAAGGCATGTTGATTCCGATGTTCATCATCATCGGCATCTGGGGCGGCCCGCGTCGCGTCTACGCGACCCTGAAGTTCTTCCTCTACACGTTCTTCGGCTCGATCTTCATGCTGGTCGGGCTGATCTATCTGTACACGCAGTCGAACAGTTGGGAGCTGTCGCAGCTTGCCGCGCTCAAGCTCACTCTTGAGCAGCAGTCGTGGCTGTTCTTCGCCTTCCTGATCGCGTTCGCGGTCAAGGTGCCGATGTGGCCGGTGCACACTTGGTTGCCCGATGCCCACGTCGAGGCGCCGACCGGCGGTTCGGTGATCCTGGCCGCGATCATGCTGAAGATCGGCGGCTACGGTTTCCTGCGCTTCTCGCTGCCGATCACGCCTGACGCGAGCCAGCATTTCGCCTGGCTGCTGATCGCGCTGTCCCTGGTCGCGGTGATCTACGTCGGCTTCGTCGCTCTGGTGCAGGAGGACATGAAGAAGCTGATCGCGTATTCGTCCGTTTCGCACATGGGCTTCGTCACCCTCGGCATCTTCATTTCGCTCGCGCTGGTGCGCGTCGGCGGCAACAAGGACGCCGCGTATCTCGGCGTCTCCGGCGCGATGGTGCAGATGATCTCGCACGGCTTTGTCTCCGGCGCGATGTTCTCGTGCGTCGGCGTCATCTACGATCGCATGCACACGCGCATGATCAAGGACTACGGCGGCGTGGTGAACACCATGCCGTGGTACGCCGCCTTCGTCGTGCTGTTCGCAATGGCCAATTGCGGCCTGCCCGGAACGAGTGGCTTCGTCGGCGAGTTCATGGTGATCCTTGCCAGCTTCCAGTCGAACTTCTGGATTGCCGCGCTCGCCGCGTTCACCCTGATCATCGGCGCGGCCTACACGCTGTGGCTGGTCAAGCGCGTGATCTGGGGCGATGTGACCAACGATCACGTCGCCAAGCTGAAAGACATCAATGCGCGCGAGGCGCTCGTGCTCGGCACGTTCGCGGCAGCGACCCTGCTGTTCGGCATCTGGCCGGCGCCGCTGACGCATCTGATGGACGCCTCGATCAAACACATTGTCGATCAGCTGCTGATCGTCAAGGTCGGATAATCACCATGCCATTTAGCCTTCACGATCTCTATCTGCTTCTGCCCGAAGCGTTCCTGCTGTTCGCGGTTTGCGGCTTGATCGCGGTCGACCTGCTGGTCAAGCCGTCGCAGCGCGACGTCACCCACTGGCTGGCGATCGGCGTGCTCGTCGCCACGCTGGCGCTCGTCGTCTATTCGGTGGCGCCGGGACGCGGTTTCTCCGGCATGTTCGTTCACGATGCCGTCTCGCGGCTGCTCAAAGTCTTCATCCTGCTTATCGTCATCGCGGTGTTCGTCTACGCGCGCAACTATCTGAAGGATCGCAAGCTCTACGTCGGCGAGTTCTACATACTCTGCCTGTTCGCGACGCTCGGCATGATGCTGCTCGTCTCGGCCGGCAGTCTGGTGATGATCTACGTCGGCCTCGAACTGCTGACGCTGTCGTCGTATGCGCTGGTCGCGCTCAATCGAGATTCGCCGTTGTCGTCCGAAGCGGCGATGAAGTACTTCGTGCTCGGCGCGCTGGCCTCGGGCATCCTGCTCTACGGCATGTCGATGATCTACGGTGCGACCGGTACGCTGGATCTGAAGAGCATCCACGAACTCGTGGCCTCCGGCGTCGGCGACAACAAGGTCCTGCTGACGTTCGGACTGGTCTTCCTCGTCGCCGGCATCGGCTTCAAGTTCGGTGCGGCGCCGTTCCACATGTGGCTGCCCGATGTCTATCAAGGTTCGCCCACGGCGGTGACGACCTTCATCGGCTCGGCGCCGAAGATCGCCGCGTTCGGCATGGCTTGGCGTCTGCTCGAAGGCGCGCTCGGCGGCCTGCACCAGCATTGGGGCGATATGCTCGCCGTACTCGCGGTGCTGTCGCTCGGTATCGGCAACGTCGTCGCGATCGCGCAAAGCAACCTCAAGCGCATGCTCGCGTACTCGACGATTTCGCACGTCGGCTTCCTTCTGCTCGGCCTCGCGAACGGTACGCCGTCCGGCTATGCCGCGGCGATGTTCTACGCGATCGCCTACGCAATCATGTCGGCCGCGGCGTTCGGTTCGATCCTGCTGCTTGCGCGCGCGGGCTTCGAGGCCGAAGAGATCGACGACTTCAAAGGCCTCAACCAGCGCAATCCCTGGTACGCCTTCGTCGTGCTGCTGGTGATGGCCTCGCTCGCCGGCATTCCGCCGCTGTTCGGCTTCTTCGCCAAGCTGCTCGTGCTCAAGGCCGCGCTCGACGCCGGCATGCTCTGGCTGTCGATCGTCGCTATCGTCTTCGCCATCGTCGGCGCGTTCTACTATCTGCGCGTGATCAAGGTGATGTATTTCGATGCGCCGGTGGAGAAGGGCGTGCTCGCCTTGCCGCACGATATCCCGCTGCGCTGGATTCTTTCGGTCAACGGCGCCGCCTTGCTGTTCCTCGGTTTGTTCTTCGGCCCGCTGCTGAGCTGGTGCTACCGCGCGATGGGCGCGGGCTGAGTGAAATAAAACAAACAAGTGATTTAACGTCCTTGCAAAATACTGCGGTTTAGGACTAGAATTGCGTTCCCTGGTGCGGGGTGGAGCAGTCTGGCAGCTCGTCGGGCTCATAACCCGAAGGTCGTAGGTTCAAATCCTGCCCCCGCTACCAATTTTTCTGAGTGCCCGGCCAGTCCGGCACTTTCTTCGCAGGATGCGGATCGCCGGTTTCTGGATAAAAACGGCGGACTAAGGAATGGGCCTATGGCCCATTTTTTGTTTCTGGAATTTGTCGGCTGCAGAGGGGCGAAAGGTCGAACCGGACGTTCGCGCTGCAGATGCAAGTCAAATAAAAGCCGGGCTCGGCCAATCGGGCCCCTACGAGTGAATCCGCTTTATCCGAATGATGAGAAACGAGGAACTGACCAATCTGGTATCGCCCGCGATCGCGGACATGGGCCTGGAATGCCTCGGCGTCGAGTACAGCCCGTCGCATGGCAACTCGCTTGTGCGCGTATACATCGACGCAGCCGATCGCGCGGTGACGGTGGACGATTGCGAGTTGGTCAGTCGTCAAGTGTCGGCGCTGTTCGACGTGAACGATCCGATCGTCGGCCGCTACACGCTCGAAGTGTCTTCACCGGGTCTGGACCGTCCGCTGTACACGCCCGAACAGTTCGCGCGTTTCGTCGGCGAGGAAGCGAAGATCGAACTGAGCCTGCCGCTGAACGGACGGCGTCGTTTCCAAGGCCCGATTCTCGCCGTCGAAGGCGAGACGATCACGGTCGAGCAGGATGGTGCCGCGGTGAACATTGCGCACGGCAACGTACACAAGGCCAAGCTCGTGGCGCAGTTCGACGAACCGAAGAAGCCGGGAAAAAGCGGCAAGGCCGAGAAAAGCAAGAAATAACGTTCTGCCCGCAGCATCTGTCCGCGAAAAATGGGTAGCGGGGGCAGGATTTGAACCTACGAGTTGAACTCGCAGGAAAGATGGAAGAACAGGGCGTTGGATTCCCGTTTCCGCGGGAATGACAAAGAAAAAGACGACGAGCTCGCGGAGCGGGCTCTGGAGAATCGAAATGAGCAAAGAATTGTTGTTGGTGGCTGATGCGGTGGCGAACGAGAAGGGCGTCGAACGCGACGTGATCTTTCACGCGCTCGAGGCGGCGCTCGCGTCTGCGGCGAAGAAGCGCTATCCGAACGAAGACGTTGCCGCGCGAGTTTCGATCGATCGCAACAGCGGCGAATATGTCACCTTCCGCCGTTGGGAAGTCGTTCCCGACGACGTGGTCATGGAGTCCCCGGACCGCCAGCTCCGCCTGATGGACGCGGTCGACGCCAAGGCCGACGCGCAGGTCGGCGACTGGATCGAAGAGAAGATCGACAACCCCGATTTCGGCCGCATCTCCGCGCAGGCCGCCAAGCAGGTCATCGTCCAGCATGTGCGCGAGGCCGAGCGTGCGCTCGTCGTCTCCGCATTCAAGGATCGCGTCGGCGAACTCGTCACCGGCGTGGTCAAGCGCGTCGAGCGCGGCAGCATCTATCTCGATCTCGGCGGCAATGCCGAAGCCTATATTTCGCGCGACAAGGCGGTTCCACGCGAAGCGGTGCGCGCCGGCGACCGCGTGCGCGGCTATCTGTACGAAGTGCGCGCCGAGCAGCGCGGCCCGCAGTTGTTCGTGTCGCGTACCGCCCCCGAATTCATGATCGAGCTGTTCAAGCTCGAAGTGCCCGAAGTCGGCCAGGGTCTCGTCGAGATCAAGGCCGCGGCGCGCGACGCCGGCGATCGCGCCAAGATCGCCGTGATCGCGCACGACCACCGTACCGATCCGATCGGCGCTTGCATCGGCATGCGCGGTTCGCGCGTGCAGGCGGTGTCGAACGAACTCAACGGCGAGCGCATCGACATCGTGCTGTGGAACGATAACGCGGCGCAGTTCGTCATCAACGCGATGGCGCCGGCCGAGGTGCAGTCGATCATCGTCGACGAAGACAAGCACTCGATGGATATCGCTGTCGCCGAGGACAAGCTCTCGCAGGCGATCGGCCGCGGCGGCCAGAACGTGCGCCTCGCGTCCAAGCTCTCGGGCTGGCAGCTCAACGTGATGACGCAGGACCAGGTCGCGGCGAAGTCCGAGGCCGAACAGGCCACGGCGCGCGAACTGTTCCAGGCCAAGCTCGAGGTCGATGCGGAAATCGCCGCGATCCTCGTGCAGGAAGGTTTCTCGACGGTCGAGGAAATCGCCTACGTGCCGACCGCCGAGCTGCTCGGCATCGAAGGCTTCGACGAGGACATCGTCGAGGAGCTGCGCGCACGTGCGCGCGATGCGCTGCTCACCGATGCGCTCGCGGTCGAGGAAGACATCGACGAACATAAGCCGGCCGACGACCTGCTCAGCGTCACGGGCATGGACGAGGCGACCGCGTTTGCGCTCGCGCAGCACAAGATCGTGACGCGCGAGAACCTCGCCGATCTCGCCACCGACGAACTGATTGAGCTTGCCATCGACGGCGTCGACGAGCAGCGCGCGTCGGCGCTGATCATGGCGGCAAGGCAGGCGGTTGCGGCGTAGTCGACAAGATCAGAATGAATCAGGTGTACGTATGAACACTTGAGCCCATAGTGCTCGTCGGTTCCCGCTTCGGCAGGAGCGGCGACAGAAGCGAACAAGGGCAAGGCGCGATCGACACTGCGCCTCGCCGCGAGGAGAAGTCAGGAACCATGTCGGACGTAACGATCAAACAACTCGCCGGTGTGCTCGGCATGAGCGTGGACAAGCTGCTTACCCAGCTTGACGGCGCTGGCATGAAGTTCTCCAGTCCCGATCAGGTCGTCTCGAGCACCGAGAAAGTCAAGCTGCTCGGCTTCCTGCGCCGCACGCACGGCAAGGGCGAAGCCCCGCCCGCGGACGACAACGCGCCGCGCCAGGTGACGCTCAAGCGCCGCACGGTCAGCGAACTCACCGTCAACCAGGGCGCCACACGTGGCAAGACGGTCAACGTCGAAGTGCGGCAGAAGCGCACCTACGTCAAGCGCAGCGAAATCCCGAACGAGCAGCGCCCCGATGCGGAGCGCGAGGATGCGCTGAAGAAGCTCGCGGAATCGCAGCTCAAGCGCGAGACCGAAGAAATCACGCGCCAGGATCAGGAGCGTCGCCGCCTCGAAGAAGAGGCCAAGATGCGCGCGGCCGAAGAAGCGCGCGCGCGCGCCGAAGCCGAAGCCCGCGAGGCGC
The DNA here is from genome assembly GCF_005503555.1 of Rudaea sp. 3F27F6. Taxonomy (GTDB): domain Bacteria; phylum Pseudomonadota; class Gammaproteobacteria; order Xanthomonadales; family Rhodanobacteraceae; genus Rudaea. The sequence continues at coordinate 498,358 of NZ_SCNG01000002.1, read as the reverse complement.
AGGCCAAAGCCGCCGCGGAACAGGCGGCAAAACAGACCCCCGCCGTTGCGACCGAGGCAAAACCGGCCGAACGCCCGGCGAAGACCGAGGCCGCAACGCCGGCCGCGGCGCGCAAGCCGGCCGAACCGCCGCGTCCGCGTCCTGCCCGCGCTCCGGAGACCGACGCGGCTGCGCAGGCCGCCGGTCGTCATAAAAAGCACGGTTCGCACCAGATGCGCGACAACGATTCGGCCGACGATGCGGCACGCCGTTACTTCGGCGCGGAACTGCACCTTTCCGACGAAGGCCACGCGCGCCGCGGGGCGATCAAGCGCAAGCCGCGCAGACACGTCGAGCAGACGCGCGGGCAGAGCGGCCAGCATGGCTTCTCGCGTCCGACCGCGCCGGTCACGCGCGACGTTCCGATCGGCGATTCGATCCTCGTCTCCGATCTCGCGCAGAAGATGGCGGTCAAAGGCGCCGACGTCGTGCGCGCGCTGTTCAAGATGGGCGTGATGGCGACGATCAACCAGCCGATCGACCACGACACGGCCGTGCTCGTCGTCGAGGAACTCGGCCACAAGGCCACGCGCATGGAAGAGAGCAACGCCGAAACCACGCTGGCTAAGGTCGAAATCGTCGGCGACAGAGAGACGCGTCCGCCGGTCGTCACGATCATGGGCCACGTCGACCACGGCAAGACCTCTCTGCTCGACTATATCCGCCGCACCAAGGTGGCGTCGGGCGAAGCGGGCGGCATCACCCAGCACATCGGCGCGTATCACGTGAAGACCGACAAGGGCGTGATCTCGTTCCTGGATACCCCGGGCCACGCCGCGTTCAGCGCGATGCGCGCGCGCGGCGCGAAGTTGACCGACATCGTCGTTCTCGTGGTCGCCGCCGATGACGGCGTGATGCCGCAGACGATCGAGGCGATCAATCACGCGCGCGCGGCGAAGGTGCCGCTGATCGTCGCGATGAACAAGATGGACAAGCCCGAGGCGAATCCCGACCAGGTCAAGCAGGGCCTCGTCCAGCACGAAGTCGTGCCGGAAGAATGGGGCGGCGACGTGCAGATCGTGCCGGTGTCGGCGAAAACCGGCGACGGCGTCGACAACCTGCTCGATGCGATCCTGCTGCAGGCCGAGGTCATGGAACTCACTGCGGTCAAGGACGGCCTCGCCTCGGGCGTGGTCGTCGAATCGAGCCTCGACAAGGGCCGCGGCCCGGTCGCGACCGTGCTCGTGCAGCAAGGCACGTTGAAGAAGGGCGATTTCATCGTCTGCGGCGTCGAATACGGCCGCGTGCGTGCGTTGTTCAACGAAGGCGGCCAGCAGGTCGACGCCGCGGGTCCGTCGATTCCGGTGCAATTGCTCGGTCTTTCCGGCGTGCCCGATGCGGGCGACGACTTCATCGTCGTGCAGGACGAGCGCCTGGCCAAGGACGTTGCGCTCGAACGCCAGCACAAGCGCCGCGACGCGCGCCTGCTCAAGCAGGCCGGCAACCGCATGGAAGACATCATGGCGCAGATGGGCCAGGGCGAGGGACAGCAGACCCTCAACCTCGTCGTCAAGGCCGACGTGCAGGGTTCGGCCGAAGCGCTGCGCGATGCGCTGACCAAGATCGGCAACGACAAGGTCAAAGTCCACGTCATCGGCTCGGGCGTCGGCGGCATCACCGAATCCGACGCGACGCTCGCGGCGACGTCGAAGGCCACGATCATCGGCTTCAACGTGCGTGCCGACGCGTCGGCACGCAAGATCATCGAAGCGAACGGCCTCGACCTGCGCTACTTCTCGATCATCTATGACGTGATCGACCAGGTGAAGCAGGTCGCTTCGGGTCTGCTCGGCAAGGAAATCCGCGAAGAGATCATCGGTATCGCCCAGGTGCGCGACGTGTTCCGCTCGTCGAAGTTCGGCGCGATCGCCGGCTGTATGGTCATCGAGGGTACGGTCAAGCGCAACAAGCCGATCCGCGTGCTGCGCGACAACACGGTCATTTTCCAGGGCGAGCTCGAATCGCTGCGCCGCTTCAAGGAAAACGTCGAAGAAGTGCGCAACGGCACGGAGTGCGGCATCGGCGTCAAGCAGTACAACGACGTCAAGGCAGGCGATCAGATCGAATGCTTCGAGCGCATCGAGGTGGCGAGGACACTGTAACCTCGCCGGCCTCATGGCTTCCGCGATTCCCGACTTCGATGTACCGCCCGGAGACGTATCGGCAAAGCCGTCTCCGGTGCGGTCGTGCCCAGCGCTCATGTACGATGTGGCAATCGGCGTAGCGCTTAGGGGTGCCGCCCCGCGGCTGCGTTGGCTGTGAGTGAGAACTCGCACGGGGATCGACCATGAATTTTCTTCGCACCACGTTTTTGCTTTGCGCCGGTTTCTTCGCCATCGCGGCACAGGCCCAGGAAAGCGCCCCGAGGATTGATCCGGCCGGAACAGTGACCGCGCCCGCGGCGCGCTTCCCGTTCTCGGTCTTCGCCTCGAAGGAGGCGCTCACGCGCTTCGGTCAGATCTTCGAAGAGGGCAAAGCCTCGCCGCCGCTCGGCCAGGATATCCAGGCCAGCCGCGCCTTCTACGACAAGATCAATTCCGACCGCGCCGAGCGCATGAAGAAGCTCTATCCGGTCGAGATCGCCGCGCAGAAATTCGGCGTCGTCGGTGCCGATGTGGTCACGCCGAAAGGCGGGGTCGACAAACGCAACGCGCAGCGCGTGCTGATCAATCTGCACGGTGGTGCGTTCCTCTGGGGCGCGGGCAGCGGCGGCCTCGTCGAGGCGATTCCGATCGCCAGCGTCGGCAAGATCAAGGTGGTCACGATCGATTACCGCCAGGGCCCCGAGCATGTGTTCCCCGCCGCGAGCGAGGACGTGGAAAAAGTCTACCGCGAGTTACTGAAGACCTATAAGCCGCAGAACATCGGTATCTACGGTTGTTCGGCCGGCGGTGCGCTGACCGCCGAGGCGGCGGCATGGCTGCAGACCAAGAACCTGCCTGCGCCGGGCGCGATCGGCATCTTCTGCGCCGGCGTCGTCGATTTGAACGGCGATTCGGCCTACACGGGCCACCTGCTCATGGGCGAGAAAGTGCCGGAACAGGCGTTTCCGCTGACCGCGCTGCCGTATTTCAAAGGCGCCGATCCGGCCAGTCCGCTCGTGCTGCCGGGTCTCTCGGGTGCCGTACTCGCGAAGTTTCCTCCGACCCTGCTGATCTCGGGTTCGCGCGATTTTTCCATGAGCGCGACCCTGCGCAGCAACGAATTGCTGACCGAAGCGGGCGCCGCGACCGAGCTGCATGTCTGGGAAGGCATGTGGCATTCGTTCTTCTCCGATCCGGAATTGCCCGAATCGAAAGCGATGTATGCGGTCGTCGCGCGCTTCTTCGATCGCGAACTCGGTCGCGTCCGCGCCGCCGCCAACAAGGAACACTGAAATGCCTTCGCATTCCTTCACCCGCTCCGACCGTCTCGCCGCCGAGCTGCGCCGTTTGATCGGCACCATGGTGCACGAGGTCGTGCGCGACAACGCGCTGCCGTCGATGAGCGTGTCCGATGTCGAAGTCACCAAGGATTTCGACGTCGCCACGATCTTCGTCACCGCGCTGCTGCCCGACAAGGCCGTCGAGGGGGTGAAGGCGCTCAACGAGCTGGCCAAGGAATTCCGCCGCGAACTGTCGCGCACGATGAAGATCCGCCGCGTACCGGAATTGCGTTTCCGCTACGACGACTCGCTCGACCGCGGCGAACGCATCGAGGCCCTGCTGCGCGGGAATCCGTGAAGGCGGCGTTTCGCGACGTTTCCGGCATCCTGCTGTTCGACAAGCCTCTGGGGTTGAGTTCGAACCAGGCGCTGCAGAAGGTGCGTCATCTGTTCAAGGCGCAGAAGGGCGGCCATACCGGCAGCCTCGATCCGCTCGCGACGGGTCTGCTGCCGATCTGTTTCGGCGAGGCGACCAAGATCGCCGGCTATCTGCTCGGCTCGCGCAAGGCGTATTCCGCGCAGTGCCGGCTCGGCGCGACGACGACGACCGACGATGCGGAAGGCGAGGTCGTCGAAACGCGGCCCGTGCCGCCGCTCGACGCCGCAACCATCGACGCGGCATTGGCGACGTTGCGCGGACGCATCGTGCAGGTACCGCCGGCGTATTCGGCGATCAAGCAGGGCGGGGTGCCGCTGTACCGGCGTGCGCGTCGCGGCGAGGACGTCGAAGTGCCGTCGCGCGAGGTCGAGGTCCACCGCTTCGATCTGCTCGCGCGCGAAGGCGACCTGCTGCACCTGCACGTCGAATGCGGTTCCGGCACGTATGTGCGCAGTCTTGCGCGCGATCTCGGCGAGAAGCTCGGCTGCGGCGCGCATCTGACCGCGCTGCGACGCGAGTGGGTGGCGCCGTTCCTGCAGCCGGTCATGTGGACTTGGGAGCAGCTCGAACGCCTCCACGCGCAACGCGGATTCGAAGGGCTCGACGAATTGCTGCTGCCGCTGGAGCAGGGCTTGTCCTCGCTACCCGCGCTGACGCTGACGGAAAACGAAGTGATTCAAGTCAAGCAAGGCAAGCGCGTAGTACAGAGCACGCTGTTCGATCAAGCGCTTTGCTGCGCGCTCGATACACAAAGCCGGTTGATTGCCTTGGTGGAAATCGACCCGCGCGGCGAAATGCACGTGCGCCGCGGATTCAATCCTGCTTGATCGGCTCTTGTGGGCATGGCTCCTTTGCGACTGAGCCAGCCTTTATTCGAATCGCGAAATGCCGAGTTTCCGGCGCTTTCCGATGATGCGGGGAAGGTCGTGGCGTGCTGATCTCATGGCGATGGATCGTCACGGCGGCGCTAGGCGGCAAATAGCTGCAGGGCTGTGGGTCAGCCGGCGAAGCCTTACAGATTTCGTGTATCTAGATCGAGATTATTTCGATAACTGGCTGATATATAATGACTTGCAGACATCTTGCGATCGGCGTTTCAGCCGATGCCGCGGCCGCGCCTCTGCGTTCCGGCGATGATTCGCGCTGCGCTGCGGCGCAAAACCGGTTACAATGAGGGGCTTTGTTTTCAAAGCATAATCATTGTTTCATCACTCAATCGTTCCACTAACGCGGATTGGGCTTCGCCTACCTGGTCAAGCTGACCCGCGCCGGACGTTTCATCAAAGGTAAATATCATGTCTCTTTCTGTCGAACAGACCTCGAAGGTCATTGCGGACTACCGCCGCGCGCCGAACGACACCGGCTCCCCCGAAGTGCAGGTCGCGCTGCTGTCCGCGCGCATCGAGCACCTTTCCAAGCATTTCGCCGACCACGACAAGGATCATCATTCGCGTCGCGGCCTGCTCAAGATGGTCAACCAGCGCCGCAGTCTCCTGGCCTACCTGAAGAAGACGGACGCCGAGCGCTACAAAACGCTGATCGAGCGTTTGGGCCTGCGCCGGTAAGCAGTTGAAGAACGTGATCCCCGCTGCGGCGGGGATTCGTTTTGGGGGCGATGGATAGTCCATTCGCCCCTGATCGAGAAGATTGAAACGCGGCCGCACTCGGCCGCACTTTGCGAAGGCTCACGCGCTCGCCGACGAACGCGCAAGTCAAAGAAGCGGCCATGCATGGCTGCACTGTTCAACAAAAGCTAGGCACATACACAATGGCCAAAATCACCAAATCATTTCAGTACGGCAACCAGACGGTCACGTTGGAAACGGGCGAAATCGCCCGCCAGGCGTCCGGCGCGGTCATGGTGTCGATGGGCGGCACGGTCGTACTGGTCACCGCCGTTGCGGCGGCGAAGGCGAAAGAAGGCCAGGACTTCTTCCCGCTCACCGTCGACTACGTCGAGAAGTTCTATTCCGCCGGTCGCATTCCGGGCGGCTTCTTCAAGCGCGAAGGCCGTCCGACCGAGAAGGAGACGCTGACTTCGCGTCTGATCGACCGTCCGGTGCGCCCGCTGTTCCCGGAAGAGTACAAGAACGAAGTGCAGGTCATCGCGCAGGTGGTCTCGCTCAATCCGGAAATCGACGGCGACATCCCGGCGATGATCGGCGCCTCCGCGGCGCTGTCGCTCGCCGGCATTCCGTTCAAGGGACCGATCGGCGCCGCCAAGGTCGGCTACGCGAACGGCCAGTATCTGCTCAATCCGACCGCGAGCGAACTGAAGACCTCGGATCTCGAACTCGTCGTCGCCGGCACCTCGAACGCCGTGCTCATGGTTGAGTCCGAAGCCAAGCTGCTCAGCGAAGACGTGATGCTCGGCGCGGTCGTGTTCGGCCACAAGGCCCTGCAGCACGTGATCAACGCGATCAACGAGTTGACCGTCGAAGCCGGCACCAAGCCGTCGACGTGGACCGCGCCGGCGAAGAACGACGCGCTGATCGGCGCGCTCAAGGACGCCGTCGGTGACCAGCTCGCCAAGGCGTTCCAGATCCGCGACAAGCTGCAGCGCCGCGACGCGATCTCGGCGATCAAGCAGGACACGCTGGCCGCGCTGGCCGGCCGCGCCGAAGCCGAGAAGTGGACCACCGGCGAACTCTCCAAGGAATTCGGCGACCTCGAATACAGCACGATGCGCGACGCCGTGCTCGACACCAAGGTGCGCATCGACGGGCGCAAGCTCGACGATATCCGCCCGATCAGCGTGCGCGTCGGCGTGCTGCCGCGCACCCACGGTTCGGCGCTGTTCACGCGCGGCGAGACGCAGGCGCTGGTTGTCGTCACCCTCGGCACCGCGCGCGACGCGCAGATCATCGACGCGCCGGAAGGCGAGTCCAAGGATCCGTTCCTGTTCCACTACAACTTCCCGCCGTTCTCGGTCGGTGAAGCCGGCCGCTTCGGTGCGCCGAAGCGCCGCGAGATCGGCCACGGCCGCCTCGCCAAGCGCGGCGTGCAGGCAGTCAAGCCGACCATGGAAGCCTTCCCGTACGTGCTGCGCGTCGTCTCGGAAATCACCGAGTCGAACGGCTCCTCGTCGATGGCCTCGGTCTGCGGCTCCTCGCTTGCGATGATGGATGCGGGCGTGCCGCTCAAGGCGCCGGTCGCGGGTATCGCGATGGGTCTGGTCAAGGAAGGCGACAAGTTCGTCGTCCTGTCCGACATTCTCGGCGACGAAGACCACCTCGGTGACATGGACTTCAAGGTGGCCGGTAGCGCCGAAGGCATCAGCGCGCTGCAGATGGACATCAAGATCGACGGCATCACCGAAGAGATCATGAAGGTCGCGCTCGGCCAGGCCAAGCAGGGCCGCCTGCACATCCTCGGCGAGATGAACAAGGTGATCAGCACCTCGCGCACCGAGATGAGCGAGTTCGCGCCGCGCCTGATGACGATGAAGATTCACCCGGACAAGATCCGCGAAGTCATCGGCAAGGGCGGTACCACGATCCGCTCGATCACCGAAGAAACCGGCGCGACGATCGACATCAGCGACGACGGCACCGTCGTCATCGCCTCGGTCAACCGCGAGGCCGCCGACGCGGCGCGCGCGCGCATCGAGCAGATCGTCTCCGACGTCGAGCCGGGCCGCATCTATGAGGGCAAGGTTGCTAAGCTCATGGACTTCGGCGCTTTCGTCACCATCCTGCCGGGCAAGGACGGTCTCGTCCACGTCTCGCAGATTTCCAACGAGCGCGTCGAGAAGGTCTCCGACAAGCTCAAGGAAGGCGACATCGTCAAGGTCAAGGTGCTCGAAGTCGACAAGCAGGGCCGCATCCGCCTGTCGATGAAGGCGGTGAACGAGGAAGCTCCGGCTGCCTGAAGTTCTCTGTAAAACTCCGGGCAGGATGCCCGCTTCGCGGTCGGCAATGACCGCACAAACAACGCGCTTCGGCGCGTTTTTTGTTGCCCGTTATGCGGCCGGCCGCGGTCTGTCGGCGTAATGCGATATGTGCGAACGCGTGCTAGCATCGAAGGCCTTCAGGAGATGCGCGCATGAGTGAAGACAAGAGCATGAACGATTGGCTGAAGGACTGGGACGCGCTGCAGCGGCAGTACTTCAATGCCTGGTCCGATCTCGCGCAGAAGGCGCCGTTCTCGATGCCGCCGCACGCCGCGCCGACGGGCTTTCCGGGCGCTTTCCCGTTCACCGCTCAGCCGCCTTCGGGTTTCCCGGGCTTCGCGCCGTTCGGCGCATTCGCCGGCGCTCCGCCCGCGCAGGGCGCGCCCTGGCAGGAAGGCCTCGAACAGTGGACGCGCCTGTTCGCCAACGCGGACAAGCAGAATGAAACCGCCGAGCGCATGATCGCGAGCGCGAAGACCTATGCCGCGATGATGCAGTCGCTGTTCGCTGCGCCGGGCGCGGGCGACGCCACGGCGAATCCCGCGCAGACCTGGTTCGATGGCTTGCGCGGCGGCTTTGCCGCGGCAGGCGCTCCGAATATTCCGGGTTTCGACCCGGCGACGAATCCGTTCGCCAAGGCCCTGCGCGAAGTCGCCTGCAAAGGCGCGCAAGGTTTCGCCGAACTGCCCGCCGCGTTTGCGCCGTACCTGGAGCAGATGCGCAAGGAAGGCCTGTCGTGGCTGCAGATGCCGGCATTCGGCCTCGCGCGCGAACACCAGGAACATTATCAACGCACCGCGCTCGCTTTCTTTGAGTATCAGCGCGCCCTGCGCGAGTACAACCAGCTGATGTTCAAGGCCAGCCAGCGCGGATTCGAGCTGCTGGAACAGCGGCTCGCCGATCGCGCCGAGCCCGGGCGCGCGATCGAGTCGATGAAAGCCTTGTACGACCTCTGGGTCGATGCGGCCGAGGACGCTTACGCTGAGATCGCGCTGTCGGAAGAATTCAGCAAGGCTTACGGCGAACTCGCCAATGCGCAGATGCGTTTGCGCAAACAGATTCAGACCGAGATCGAGCGTGTCAGCCGTGAACTCGGCATGCCCACGCGCACCGAACTCGACAGCATCAGCAAGCGTCTGCACGAGTTGCGCCGCGAGCTGCGCGAGAACGGCGGAGCGCAAGCGGACACGGAGCTTGAAGCGCAGGTCGCTGCACTGCGCGGCGAAGTCGCGGCGCTGAAAAAATCCTTGGCGCAAACCGGCGCGAAAAACGCCGCCGGTGCCGCGGTGAAATCGACGCCGCCCGCCGCGGCGGGCGCTGCCGCGACGGCCCCAGTTCCGGCTCCGGCGAAGAAGCGCCAAGCGGCGCCGAAGGCGGCGCGTGCACCGCGTCGCGAAGCCAAGCCGCGCGTGCCGGCGGCAGTGGTGAGGCCGCGTCCGGTCGACGACAAGGCCAAGGCGGATTCATTCGCCGACGCCGTCGCTGCGATGCGCCGCCGCGTCGGCGGCAAACCGAGGCTGCGCGCGGTCGCCGCGGAGTTGTCGAAGCCGAGCAAGGGCGACAAGGCGAACGGGAAGCGCGGGAAGAAAGCCGCCAAGCGCAAATAAGTTCTTTCGTGCCGGCTCTCGCTGGCGCGACAAACCTTAGAGAGGTTGCTCCATGCTGAATCCGATTCGCATCTCGCCGCAGAAGGCGTACGAGGAAGCGAAGAAATTCCAGGAAAAAATCGCAGCCGGCATGAAGGTGCTGCGCACGCTCGACGACGTGCATTACGGCGCGACCGAGAAGGAAGAGGTGTACCGCGAGGACAAGCTCGTGCTGTACCGCTTCAAGGGGCCGCACAAGCCGACGGCAAAAGTGCCGATCCTGATCAGCTACGCGCTGGTCAACCGGCCGTACATGGTCGACCTGCAGGACGACCGCTCGCTGGTCAAGAACCTGCTCGCGCTCGGCGAGGACGTTTACCTGATCGACTGGGGTTACCCGGACGCGTCCGATAAGCACCTCGGCCTCGACGACTACATCAATGGCTACATCCGCCGCTGCGTCGACGTCGTCGCAAAACGGCACAAGCTCGACAAGATCAATCTGCTCGGCATCTGCCAGGGCGGTGCGTTCAGTCTGTGCTTCGCTTCGATTTATCCCGAGAAGATCCGCAACCTGATCACGATGGTGACGCCGGTCGATTTCCAGACGCGCGACAACATGCTGTCGAATTGGGTGCGCCATCTGGACGTCGATCTGTTCGTCGATACGCTCGGCAACGTGCCGGCCGATCTGATGAACTACTGCTACCTGATGCTCAAACCGGTGCGCCTGAACCAGCAGAAATATATCGGTCTCGTCGACATCCTCGACGACAAGGCCGAGCTGGAGAACTTCTTGCGTATGGAGAAGTGGATCTTCGACAGCCCGGACCAGGCCGGCGCCGCATTCCGCCAGTTCATCAAAGATTTCTACCAGGGCAACAAGCTGGTCAACGGCGGCCTGAAGATCGGCGGCAAGTCGGTCGATCTCAAGAATCTCGACGTGCCCGTGCTCAATATCTTCGCCGAGCAGGATCATCTCGTCCCGCCCGACGCATCGCGCGCGCTGCGCGGGCGCATCGGTTCGGACGACTATACCGAGCTTGCGTTCAAGGGCGGCCACATCGGCATCTACGTCTCCGGCCGCGCCCAGCGCGAGGTGCCGGCGGCGATCCACGAGTGGCTCGCGGCGAGGGCCGAATAGCCGTTATCGGTTTGTCTCAGACGGTTTTGAGCAAAACAGAGAGAGCGCGTTGGTCACGGATAAAGGCCGATAAACACGGATCGAGCAAAGAGCTTTGTCCAAAAAAGAGCTGTATCCGCGTTGATCCGTGTTCTTTGCTCTTCAATCCGTGTCCATCCGTGGAAAAGCTTTAGCTCTTGCCGACCTATGAACGCTTTTTCTTGGCGGGCGCGGCTTTCGCCACAGCCGGTTTGGCTTTTGCGCCGTCGCCCTGCGTGTTTTGTTCGAAGATATTCGTATAGAACAGTTCCGTCGCCTTGAGCGCCATTTCGATGGTCTGCTTCTGCGAGGCATTGCTCGTGGCGACGCTTTCGCGCATCAGGTCGAACAGTTCGGACCAGAGCTGGCGCAGACTCGCGAGATCTTTGACGTGCGAGGTCTGCGTCATCAGCCGCGTCATCGCATCGACGTGGAACTGCACGGTCTTGATCGTCAGATCGAAGGCTTGATCGCTGCCTTCGAGACCGAGCTTGGCGGCCTGTTGCAGTCGGTCGCTGGCCTCACGGCCGAGGAAGTACAGCTGGCCCGGATTGAATTGCAGCATAAGCCCTCCCGATATTCTTGTCGTCCGCCCGATTTAGGGTCGCCGGAAAAGAATACAACCGCCCGCGTGAATCGGCCTTGTGCGCCGCGGGAAGTGCGCCGCGCAGTCTCAGTCGCGCTCGCGCAAGGTCTGCATCGCCAACCTTATCGCCGCGAACTGGCGCGCGACGCGTGTGCAGGCGTCGCAGACGAACAGATGCAGGCGCAAACGCAGCCGCATCCCCGCGCCGAGCGGCGCTTCCATCCGCTGCGACAACAACCGCGACGCCTGCTGGCATGTGATTCGTAGCATGGTCCTCAACCCGCCGCCGTGCGGCCAAAACCGACTTGTTCGAGGCAGGCCCGCAACATCATGCGTGCGCGATAGAGCTGCACCCAGACGTTGGACGGCGTGATTTGCAAATCCTTACATAGTTCGTCGGTGTCGCTGCCGAACACCTCGCGCAGGACGAAGAGCTGGCCGATGCGCTTCGGCAGCTTTTCCACGCAGCGCTGCACGGCAGTCAGGAACGCCTCCTGCTGGGCGAGTTCGGCCGGATTGCCGGAGTCGAGCGGCGTATCGAGATAATGGCCGTTGGCGCCGAACAGGCGGTCGAAATCCTGCTCATCGCCGTCGTCGCCGACGGGTTCCAGCGGCTGCTCGCGCCATTGCTTGCGCAGCAGATCGACGATGCGGTTTTTCAGGATCGCGGTGAGCCAGGTGCGCAGCGAGGAGCGTCCGGCGAAACTCGCGCGCCGCTCGTAGGCCTGGGTCAGCACGTCGGACACGGCGTCCTCGGCGAGATGTTCGTCGCGCAGTTCGAGTCGGGCGATTCTGAGCAGGTAGGCGCGATGCGTCGCCAGCGTCTCGAAATCGATCGCAGCGGACGAAGCGGAAGAGTCGCCGGTTTGCATGCGCCATACCACGAGGAATGTGGCGGCATTATGCCAGCGGGACCGCGACGCGCGCCTGCGCTAAGCAGTGCCGAGTGTTCGTCACCGTGCCAGCACCAGTGCCAGGGCTCATAGCTCATTGCCTGCGCGTTGCCTGGCGGGTAGCTCAGCGCGAAACCGTAGAAGTGCGCATTCCTCCGCAGCCAGGCGAACGCGGGCGAGCGCTCGAATTCCTCTTCGAGCGCGGCGTAGCCGGGCGTGCCGATGTCGACCGCGCGGCCGCTGTGGTGCTCGCTGTAGCCCGGTGCGGCGCTGACGCGCAGAACGCGTTCGATCGACTCGCCGCGCGTGAGCTTGCCGCGCACGATGGCGAGCTGGACGTCGAAGCTGCGAAAAGTCGAGACCGCGTGCAGTTCCACGCCGTCGCGCGCGGCCGCTTCGCGCATGCGCAGCCAAGCGTCCGCGGCCGGCGGAGTCAGGCGCTGATCGTAGCCGAGCGCATCGACGCCGCCGATGCGCACGAGCTGTTGCGGCTCGCGCACGCCGCTGAGTCCGCGTGCGCTCGCATAGTCGCGCGGCACGCCGAGCGCGAATGCCGTTTCGATGGCACGGCCGGACCGATCGTCGTCCTGAGCGGTCGCGACGGCTGTGCGCGCCGCCGCCAGGGCGAGCATCGCCAATGCGAAAAGGAATCGTGGCATGTCGGTTTTTCCTTCCGTTGCGGAAGCGCGGGCAACAGTCCGCCGATCCGCGCCGATGGTGGCGCGGGTGGCGGGTTCGCTGAGAGGAATCCGGGCCGTAGTTCACGCGGCCCGGAGCGTCGTTACACGGTCATGCTTTCCGCTTTGCCCGGTGCGCGCACGCGGCGAGTGCGCCGGCCAGAGTCAGCACCGCCCACCACGACAGTGCCGGTGCCGGAATCGCGACGGATGGCGTCGGCGTGGCATTGACGGTGAGATTGGCAGTCGCGTTCGATGGCGCGTTTTGCGTATCGCCCGAATAGCTCGCCGTGATCGCGTAGGTGCCGGGAGCGGCGTAGGTCAGCGCGCAGCTTCCCGCGCCGTTGCCATCCAGCGTCGCCATGCACTGCTGTCCGCCGCCGCTGACGACGACCGTGCCGGTCAGTGCGCCGGGCAGCGCCATCGCTGTCGCGGCGTGTGAGCCCGAGCTCGGCCGCGATCCTCCCGACACGCTCAAGATGGCGGTGACGGTTTGATTCACCGTGACCGGATTCGGCGCGAGACTCAATGTAGTCATTGTCGGCGTGCGCGGTATCGCGGTGAAGCTGGCGCCGACCGCGCAGTCGGCGGTGACCGCGGCGGTCGTGTAGGTCGCTCCGGCGAGGGTGCCGCCGCAGCCGGCGACTTGTGCCGAGTAGCCGGATTGCGGCGTCACCGTCAGTGCCGCGGTCTTGCCATGATCGACGGTCTGCGCGGCCGGGGCGATTGCGCCGTTCGCGCCGGCGCTGGCGCTCACCGTCCAGGTCTTGATCGTGGCCGAGCAAGTCGCGCTGCCGCCGCCGTTCGCACCCGCGCAGGTCCATGACCACGGATGCCCGCTGCCCGCTATCGCACTCGCATTGCCCACGCTGCACAGTTGGGTCGGCACGGCGAGCAGCACTTGGCCGTTATCTGCGCCGCAGACGGCGTCGACCGGTGCAGAGTTGACCAGCAGGGAATTCGACACCGTGGTGCTGGCAAGGAAATTGCCGTCGCCGCTGTAACTGGCCGTGATCGACTTGGCGCCCGTGCTGCTCGGCGTGATCGAGCAGTTGTCGTTGGCTGGCGTCGAGTAGCTGCAACTGACCGTGCCGTCGCTGATCGTGACGATGCCGGTGGGCGTGCCGGCGCCCGGTGCTGCCGCGCCGATGCCGACCGTCACCGTGGCCGGCTGGCCGAGCACGATGCTGCCCGGCGCTATGCTGGTCACGGCGATCGTGGTCGCTGCCTTGGCGATGGTCAGTGTCGGCGAGAGATTGACGGCTGCGGAATTGTCGTCCGAGTAGTATCCCGCGATGGAGTGGTCGCCGACGGGTATCGTCGAAGTCGTGCAGGTCGCGACGTATTCTCCGGGAGTCGCGCTCGGCGAAAGCGGCAGGCCGGAGCACGGCAGTACGAAGTGCGGCCAGCAGAAGAATGCCGGGTCGGAATCGCCGTCGAGGCAAACGTCCACCTTGCCCGTCGGCGGGAGACTGGCGCCCACGGTAACCGTGATGACGACGCTTTCGCCATATACCGCGGACGCGGGAATTTCCACGCGCAAGCCGGTGACGTTGGCGGTTTGCGCCGCAGCGACCTTGCGGATGCGGCGGTTGGTCGAGTCGGCGATGTAGAGATTGCCGGCCGCATCGAAGGCGATGCTGTGCGGACTGCGCAGCAGTGCGTCGGTGGCGGCGCCGCCGTCGCCGCCGAATCCGCTGCGGCCGCCGCTGCTGCCGGCAATGCGGCTGATCGTGCCGCCGGCATCGATCTTGCGCACCGAGTTTGCGTACCAGTCGGCGATGTGAAGGTTGCCGGCCCGATCGCGCGCGAGGCCGGTGGGCAGCTCCAGGTTAGCGCTCGCGGCCGACCCGCCGTCGCCGTCGTAGCCGATCGAACCCGTGCCGACGATCGTCGCAATGCTGCCGTCGCCGGCGACTCTGCGCACGCGATGATTGCTCGTGTCGGCGATGTTGAGCTGTCCCGAGCGATCGAACACGATCGCACCGGGGTTGTTCAAATTCGCGTTGATGGCGAGGCCGCCGTCGCCGCCGAAACCCTGCGTGCCGTTGCCCGCGACCGTGCTGATCGTGCCGTCCGTCGCGACCCTGCGGATGCGCTGGTTGCTGGAGTCGGCGATGTAGAGATTGCCCGCGCCGTCGAACGTCACGGCGGCGGGCATGCCCAGCGTTGCCGAGGTCGCTGGGCCGCCGTCGCCTGAATAATCGAAATTGCCGTTGCCGGCGATCGTGCTGATCGTGCCGTTGGTGGCGACCTTGCGGATGCGCTGATTGAACTGGTCGGCGATATAGAGATTGCCGGCGTTGTCGAGAGCGATGCCGTTGGGCGAATCCATCTTTGCGGCAACGGCCGGACCGCCATCGCCGCCGAAGCCTTTGACGCCGTTGCCGGCGACCGTGCTGATCGTGCCGTCCGTGGCGACTTTGCGGATGCGATGGTTGTTCGCGTCGGAGATGTAGAGATTGCCGGCGGCGTCGGCGGCGACGTGCAGATAATCGCCGAGTTGTGCGCTCGTCGCGGCGCCGCCGTCGCCGGCGTAGCCCTGCGTGCCGTTGCCGGCAAGCGTCGAGACCTTGCCGCTCGCCGCATCGATCTTGCGCACGCGGTAGTTGAAGTAGTCGGCGATGTAGATATTGCCCGCGCCGTCGATCGCGAGATTCTGCGGATAGTTCAGTTTCGCCGCCGTTGCCGCGCCGCCGTCTCCGGCGAAGCCGAAGCTGCTGCCGGCGATCGTCGCGATCTTGCCGTCGGCGGCGGTGACTTTGCGGATGCGGTGATTGTAGGTATCCGCGACATAGAGGTTGCCAGCGGCATCGACGACGACGCCGTGCGGCCAGTACAACTGCGCCGCCGTCGCCAGGCCGCCGTCGCCGCTGACGCCGCCCGTACCGCTGCCTGCGATCGTCGTGATGGTGCCGCCTGCGATCTTGCGGATACGCTGGTTGAAGCGATCGGCGACGTAGACCGTGCTGCCGGCGCTGTCGACGGCGACACCCCAGGGACTGGCCAGCTGCGCGCTCGTCGCCGCGCCGCCGTCGCCTGAATAGCCTTGCGTGCCGTTGCCGGCGATCGTGCTGATCGTGCCGCCCGCAATCTTGCGCACGCGCTGGTTGAGCGAGTCGGAGAAGTAGAGAGCACCCGCCGCGTCGAGAGTCAGGCCGGCAGGATAGTTCAGCCGCGCGCTCGTCGCCGCGTCGCCGTCGCCGGAAAAGCCCGGGTTGCCGTCGCCGGCGATCGTCGAAATCGTTCCGGCCGGCGTCACCTTGCGGATGCGGTTGTTGGCGCTGTCGGCGATATATAGGCTGCCGGATGTATCGATGGCGATTGCGCTCGGACTGCCCAAGTCCGCGGCCGTCGCTTGGCCCCCGTCGCCGCCGAAGCCGGCAGTGCCGGTGCCGGCGTAGCGGCTGATCGCGCCACCGGGGGCGATCTTGCAGATCACGCTCGTGGTCGAAATGGCGACATAAACATTGCCCGACGCGTCGACCGCGGTGGCGGCAGGCTCCATCGCGACTGCCTGGGCGCTGGCGTTGTCGCAGGTGGCGCCGCCGGCGAGCGTGCTGATCGTCTGCGCCGGCGCAGTGGCGGCGCAGAGCAGCGCCAGTGGCAGGACGGCGGATCCGACGGCGCGGACGAGAGCAAATCCGCGCAACGGGCGGCGAACGGGGTGGGGCAATGGCATTGAGAGTCTCCCGGCGGTTTCTGATCCGGCGCGGCGCCGGCGCGGGCGCCTTGCGGGCGGCGTTGCCGGCAGCCGTCGCTGCGGCTTGCGTAATGCAAAGCGGAATGGCGGCGAAAACGGCTCATCCGTGGGGACACGGGGCGTCGGATCGGCGGGAACGCGGGGTGGGGCGGGAAAGCGGCGCAGGGGATGCGCGGCTCGCGGGAGGCGGGCTTAACCCGTGCTTGTTAAAATCCGCGCCCTACTCACGCCAGCGCGGATTTCTCAATGAACCAGGTTCTGTTCCATATCCATAATGTCGGCGTGACGCCGTGGAAGCTCATCGGCTACCTGGGAACGTTCCTGTTCACCGCGCGCTGGTTCGTGCAGTTCTACGCAACCAAGAAGATGAAGCAGGTCACCATGCCGCTGTCGTTCTGGTATCTATCCATCGTCGGCAGCGTGATGACCCTGGCGTACTTCATCTGGGGCAAGAACGATTCGGTCGGCATCATCCAGAATGCGTTTCCGATGTTCGTGTCGGTTTACAACGTGGTCGCGCACATGCGCTATCACAAACCCGAAGTGATCACGCCGCGCGGACCGGAAGAAACCTGAGGTTCCCTTCTCCCGCTGGAAGAAGGGAAGACACTACTCCGGATCGTAATCGAGGTTCGGCGCGAGCCAGCGCTCGGCCTCGGCGACGGACCAGCCTTTGCGCTTGGCGTAGTCCTCGATCTGTTCCTTGCTGACGCGCCCGAGCACGAAATACTGGCTGCCGGGATGGCTGAAGTACCAGCCCGATACCGCGGCGGTCGGATACATGGCAAAACTCTCGGTCAGCTCGATGCCGGTATTCCGGGTGGCGTCGAGCAGGGCGAACAGCGTGCCTTTCTCGGTGTGGTCGGGGCAGGCCGGGTAGCCGGGCGCGGGGCGGATGCCGCTGTATTTTTCCGCGACCAGTTCGTCGTTGCTCAGAGTTTCATCGGTCGCGTAGCCCCAGTATTCCTTGCGTACACGCTCATGCAGGCGCTCGGCGAACGCTTCGGCGAGACGATCGGCGAGGGCCTTCAGGAGGATCGACGAATAGTCGTCGAACGACTTGCCGAATTCTTCGAGCTTTTCTTCGATGCCGATACCGGCGGTCACGGCGAAGCCGCCGATCCAATCTTGTTTGCCGGCGTCTTTCGGCGCAACGAAATCGGCGAGACAGAAATCGGGACGGCCGGGCGGCTTGTCGACTTGCTGGCGCAGGAAGTGCAGCATCGTCTTCTTCCCGGATTCCGGCACGACTTCGACGTCGTCGCCGACTCGCGCCGCCGGCCATAAGCCGATTACTGCGCTGGCCTTGAGCCATTTTTCGGCGACGATCTGCTGCAGCATTTTTTGCGCGTCGGCGAAGAGTTCGCGCGCCTGCGCGCCGACGATGTCGTCGTCGAGAATTTGCGGATAGCTGCCGGCGAGTTCCCAGGTGTTGAAAAACGGTGACCAGTCGATGCGCTCGACGAGATCGGCGAGCGGGTAGTCGTCGAACACAGTGATGCCGGGTTTGTTCGGCGTGGGCGGCGCGTGCTTGTCCCAGCCGCCATCGAAGGACTGGCCGCGCGCGTGCGCGAGCGAGACGAGGCGCTTGGCCGGGCCGCGGTCTTTGTGGCGTTCGCGGATTTCCGCGTACTCGGCGCGGATCTTCGCCATGAAGCCGTCGACCAGTTCCTTGGAGATCAGCGACTGTGCGACGCCGACCGCGCGCGAGGCATCCTTAACCCACACGGTTGGCGATTTGTAATGCGGCTCGATCTTCAGCGCCGTGTGCGCGCGCGAGGTGGTCGCGCCGCCGATCAGCAGCGGCACGTGGAAATCCTGGCGCTGCATTTCCTTGGCGACGTGGCTCATTTCTTCGAGCGACGGCGTGATGAGGCCGGAGAGGCCGATCATGTCGGCGTTCTCGGCGCGGGCCGCATCGAGGATTTTCTGCGCGGGCACCATGACGCCGAGATCGACGACGTCGAAGTTGTTGCAGCGGAGCACGACGCCGACGATGTTCTTGCCGATGTCGTGCACGTCGCCCTTGACCGTGGCGATCACGATCTTGCCGTTCGACTTGCCCGCGTCGCCGGTGCGCGCCTTTTCGGCCTCGATAAAGGGCAGAAGATAGGCGACGGCCTTCTTCATCACGCGCGCCGACTTCACCACCTGCGGCAGGAACATCTTACCCGCGCCGAACAGGTCGCCGACGACGTTCATGCCGTCCATGAGCGGCCCTTCGATCACGTCGAGCGGACGCGTCGACAGCAGGCGCGTTTCCTCGGTATCGACCTCGACGAACTCGTCGATGCCGTGCACGAGCGCATGCGAAAGCCGCTCCTTCACCGGCTTCTCGCGCCATGCAAGTTTTTCCTTGTTCCCCGTGGCCTGCTCGCCCTTGCCCTTTTTATACTTTTCCGCGATGTCGAGCAGACGCTCGGTCGCATCGGCGCGGCGGTTGAGCACCACGTCTTCGACCAGCTCGCGCAGTTCGGGATCGAGGTCGTCGTAGATCGGCATCGCGCCCGCATTGACGATGCCCATGTCCATGCCGGCCTTGATCGCGTGGTAGAGGAACACGCTGTGGATCGCGCCGCGCACGGTTTCGTTGCCGCGGAACGAGAACGACACGTTCGACACGCCGCCGGAGACGTGACAGTACGGCAGGGTCGCCTTGATCTCGCGCGTCGCTTCGATGAAGTCGACCGCGTAGTTGTTGTGCTCTTCGATGCCGGTCGCGATCGCGAAGATATTCGGATCGAAGATGATGTCCTCGGGCGGAAAGCCGACCTGTTCGGTCAGGATCTTGTAGGCGCGCGTGCAGATTTCCACTTTGCGCGCCTGGGTGTCGGCCTGGCCGGTTTCGTCGAAGGCCATGACGACCACGGCCGCGCCGTAGGCGAGCACCTTGCGCGCGTGTTCGAGGAAGATTTCCTCGCCTTCCTTGAGCGAGATCGAATTGACCACGCCCTTGCCCTGCAGGCAACGCAGGCCGGCTTCGATCACCGTCCATTTCGAGGAATCGACCATCACCGGCACGCGCGCGATGTCAGGCTCGGCGGCAATCAGATTGAGGAATTTCTCCATCGCCTTTTCGGAATCGATCAGGCCTTCGTCCATGTTGACGTCGATGATCTGGGCGCCGTTCTCGACTTGCTGGCGCGCGACTTCGACCGCCTCGTCGTAGCGCTCTTCCTTGACCAGCTTCTTGAACGCGGCCGAGCCGGTGACATTAGTGCGCTCGCCGACGTTGACGAAGAGCAGGTCCGGCGTGATGACGAAAGGTTCGAGGCCGGAAAGGCGGGTGTAGCGGGGTTGAGTACTCATCGTTGCTGTTTTGCTTTTTCTTTTTTTGCCGTCATTCCCGCATGTTTCTGGCGGGAATCCAGCGACTTTGATTTTGAGATGCGCGGAAGCGGAAGGCACTGGATTCCCGCGAGAAGCACGCGGGAATGACAGACAGCGACTACGCAGCTTGGGATTCGACGATGCGCGGCGCACGCGGCGCCACGCCGCGCACGGCGTCGGCGATCGCGCGGATGTGCGCGGGACTCGTGCCGCAGCAGCCGCCGACGAGGTTGACGAGGCCGCTGGTCGCGAACTCGCCGACCGTCGCCGCCATCTGTTCGGGCGTTTCGTCGTATTCGGCGAACGCGTTCGGCAGACCCGCGTTCGGATGCGTCGAGACGTAGCATTCGGCGATGTTGGCGAGGGCCTCGACGTACTGGCGCAATTCGCTCGCACCGAGCGCGCAGTTGAGGCCGATCGACAGCGGCTGCGCGTGGCGCAGCGAATAGTGGAACGCTTCGGCGGTCTGCCCCGACAAGGTGCGGCCGGACATGTCGGTGATCGTGCCCGAGATCATGATCGGCACGCGCGCGCCGCGGCGTGCGAATTCCTGGCCGACCGCGTAGAGCGCGGCCTTTGCGTTCAAGGTGTCGAAGATCGTTTCGACCATGATCACGTCGGCGCCGCCGTCGAGCAGGCCGCGCGTCGCTTCGCGGTAGGTCGTATCGAGTTCCTCGAAAGTGACGTTGCGGAAGCCGGGGTTGTTGACGTCGGGCGAGATCGACGCGGTGCGGCTCGTCGGCCCGAGCACGCCGATGACGAAGCGCGGTTGATCGGGCGTCTTCGCCTCGACCGCGTCGCAGCACTCGCGCGCGATGCGCGCGCCTTCGCGGTTGAGCTCGTAGGCGAGATGTTCGAGGTGGTAGTCGGCCTGGCTGATCGTGGTCGCGTTGAACGTGTTCGTCTCGATCAGGTCCGCACCGGCGTCGAGATAGGCCGTGTGCACCGCCTTGATGATCTCGGGCTGGGTCAGCGAGAGCAGGTCGTTGTTGCCCTTGAGATCGCAGCCGGCGCCGTGGTGTTCGTGCCCGTGGTGCGCGTCCTTGCCCTCGGCGAAGCGCTGGCCGCGGTAGCCGTCTTCGTCGAGCTTGTACGACTGCAGCATCGTGCCCATCGCGCCGTCGATGACGAGGATGCGCGTCGCCAGCGCATCGAGCAGCAGCTGCGTGCGCGCGGGATTGAGCCAGGGCAGGTTGTTGTTCATGGCGATTCCTTAGAAGATTCTTGGCCACGGATTACACGGATAAACACGGATAAAGAATTTCTAGATTTCGTTCTTGATCCGTGTTTATCCGTGTAATCCGTGGCCGAACAGCTCTATTCTTTCTTAGCCAGCAAAGAAAGCACCTCGAAATGCGGCGGCCGCCGCTCGCGCGTCAGGCGCGTGCAACTCAACACGCTCAGGCCGGCCTTGCGCGCGAATTCGCGCAGCTCGGTGTCCTTGAAGCCGAGGTTGCGGTGATCGAACGGCGTCACCGCGGTGCGGTGCGCGTGCCTGGCGAGCGTCACCACGAGCAGGCGCCCGCCGGGCTTGAGCACGCGCGCGGCCGCGGCGACCGCCTGCGCGGGCGCCTCGCTGTAGGTGAGGGCGTGCATGGACAGGACAAGATCGAAGCGGCGCGTGCCGAGATCGAGCGCGTCCATGTCGCCGAGCGCGACTTCGACATTGTCGAACGCCGTCAGGCGCGAGCGCGCGGCGTTGACCACGCGCTCGCTCGAATCGATGCAGACGATGCTGCGCGCGTGCGGCGCGAGCAGTTCGGCCAGGGCGCCGTCGCCCGAGGCGATGTCGAGCACGTCGCCGCTGTCGATCAGGCCGGCAAGTGCGCGCGCCAGGGCTTCCCAGGTGCGCCCGGGCGAATAGTGCCGCTCCATGTCGCCGGCGACGGTGTCGGCCCAGCCTTCGGCGCGCGCGCGCTCGGCGAGCACGGTCGGCAGGCGCTGGGCGTCGTTCTTGAGCAGAGCGTCGTCGATCGTCTCGCGCAGCGCGTGCAGAAACGCCGACGATTTCGCGTCCAGCTCGGAATTGAAGCGATAATAAGCCGACACGCCCGCGCGGCGGTCGCGCACGAGGTCGGCTTCCTTGAGTTTGGCCAGGTGCGTCGATACGCGCGGCTGAGCGAGGCGCAGGACCTCGGACAGTTCGGCCACGGTCAGCTCCTCGCGTTCGAGCAGCGCGAGCAGCCGCACCCGGGTCGGGTCGGAGAGCAGACGCAGCAAGGCGGAAGTGGAGGCGAGATCCATTTATCCTTTCATCTTGATTGAAAGATATATGGGTAGAATATGGGCGATGCGATGTGGAGTCAATGCGAACGGTGAATGGTGAGCGGTCAGCGGTGAACAGTGAGCGGAGAAGAGCAGGCGCCACGCTGTCTGGATGGCTTCGCCACTTTTTCTGCTCACCGCTGACCGCTCACCGCTTACTCTTCCTGGCCGGCGTCTGCTTCGCTGCAACCTCCGCGTTCGCGGTCGAAGACGCCGCTCTCGCCAAGTACTGGAGCGACGACGCGATGCGCGTGCCTTACCGCGCGATCGTCACGCCGGGGCGCGAGAACAACGAGCTGTTGCCGCTGATCATCTTCCTTCACGGCGACTGGCAGGACGGCACCGACAACCAATCGCAGCTCGCCGGCTACGGCAACGGTTCGATGCAGCTGATCGACCAGGCGATCTCGGCGAGCGTGCCGCTCGTCTACATCGCTCCGCAGACCACCGACGCCTACTGGCCGCCCGCGCGCGTGGCCGCAGTCGTGCGCGACGCGGTCAAGCGCTTTCCGATCGATCCGCGCCGGGTGATCCTCACCGGCATCTCAGACGGTGCGACGGGTGCCTGGGACGCGCTCAAGACCTGGCCGGCCTGCTTCGCTGCCGCGGTGCCGATGTCGGGTATGACCGAGACTTCCGGCCTCGCTCCGATTGTCGACGTGCCGCAATGGATCTTCCACGGCGGCAAAGACAACGACACCGACATCGAGACCGGCTACGGCGGCGCGATGGTCGGCTCGCGCGCGGTCGTGCGCGCGCTGCGCGCAATGGGCGCCACGCCGCGCTACACCGAATATCCCGAGGAAGAACACGTGATCTGGCACCGTGCCTACGCGACGCCTGGCCTGCTCGGCTGGATGCTCGGTCAGCGCCTGCGCGGCAGGGCCTGCGATTTTTCCGACTATACGAGGCGGTAGAATTCGCGGTTCGCGTCGGCATCGATCGGCCCGTGCACCGCGCCGGCGCAAAAAAAGCGCAGCGGTGCAAAAGAAAAAAAGCAAAAATGCAAAACAAGCCGGACCGACTTTGCTTTGCTTGGATTCACTCGCGTTCTTCCCGTCCTTCGCGGTTACACCGTTTCCGTTTTACGCATCGAGGAGTGTCGTTATGGATTTCAATTTCACCGAAGACCAGTTGTCCATCCAGGCCGTCGCGCGCGACTTCGCGCAGAAGCGCATCGCGCCGGTCGCTGCGGAGTTCGACGCGAAGGGCGAATTCCCGCTCGACAACATCCGCGAGATGGGCGCACTCGGCCTCATGGGCATCGAAGTGCCGGTCGAGTACGGCGGCGCGGGCATGGACTCGGTCTCCTACGCGCTCGCGATGATCGAGATCGCTGCGGCCGACTGCGCGCATTCGACGATCATGTCGGTGAACAACACGCTGTACTGCAACGGCCTGCTCAAGTTCGGCACGGAGGAACAGAAGCAGAAGTACGTCAGGCCGATTGCCGCGGGCGAAGCGATCGGCGCGTTCGCGCTGACCGAACCGCAATCGGGTTCTGACGCGACCGCGATGAAGCTGCGCGCGGTCAAGCAGGCCGACGGCAGTTTCGTCATCAACGGCAAGAAGAGCTGGATCACCTCGGGCCCGGTGGCGAAGTACATTCTACTGTTTGCGATGACCGATCCGGCGAAGGGCCCGAAGGGCATCAGTGCGTTCCTGATCGATACGGCGCGCGAGGGTTTTCACCGCGGCAAGACCGAGCCCAAGCTCGGCATCCGCGCCTCGGCGACCTGCGAGATCGAGTTCACCGACTACCGCGTTGGTGCCGAGGACCTGATCGGCACCGAGGGCGAAGGCTTCAAGATCGCGATGGGCGTGCTCGACGCGGGCCGCATCGGCATCGCCTCGCAGGCGGTCGGCCTGTCGCGCGCGGCATACGAGGCTACGATTGCGTATTCGAAGGACCGCAAGGCGTTCGGCCAGTCGATCGGCAGCTTCCAGATGATTCAACAGAAGATCGCCGACATGAAGTGCAAGCTCGACGCCTCGTATTGGCTGGTGCTGCGCGCCGCCTGGGCGAAACAGCAGGCCGACAAGAACGGCGGCAAGTTCTCGACCGAGGCCGCGGTGGCCAAGCTGACCGCGTCGGAAAGCGCGATGTGGATCACCCATCAAGCGGTGCAGATTCACGGCGGCATGGGCTATTCCAAGGAAATGCCGCTCGAACGTTATTTCCGCGATGCGAAAATCACCGAAATCTACGAAGGCACGAGTGAAATCCAGCGCATGGTGATTGCGCGAAACGAGACCGGCTTAAGATAAATTTTATGTAACCTGAACTTTTCTGTAACGGCACTAGTCTCTAGCGCCGAGCCTGAGTGGACGCGCCCGTGCAATGCGGGCCGTCTATAAAACAAAAAGGCCCAATCCACTTACAGAGGAGTGACGTCATGCTGCGATTTATTCTTTTGTTGAGTTTGATTTTTGCTGTTGATCAAGCCGCTACGGCGGCCGTGGTGCGCGTCGCCGATGGCGATTGCACTGCGTTGCAGAATGCTGTGGCGCAGGCTGGGGTCAGCCCCACCACCGTTTTGCTGGCGCGGAACGGAAACTACCTGAGCTTCAGCGGTTGCGGATTTAGTCTGCAGAAAGGAAATCTGACCCTGGAAGGCAACGGGTCCACCATAACTTCCCGGGAACTATGCGCAATCGGCACGGCCATTGATGTCGAGACGGGGGCCTCGTTGACCGTTCGCAATCTGCAGTTGATCGACCAGACCTTAACCTGCATGGGAGGGATTCCCAGCCCTCGCATTCGCAACGCAGGAACCCTGTCGCTGGAGAATGTGACGGTGACTGGCAACGGAAATACCACCTTCGTCAGCACGCTGGATATTCCAACCGTAGGGCCCAATACGTCCATGCGCAATACGACTTGGATGTACGCGGGCTTGAGTGGATCGTTTGAGGCCTACAACTCGACGTTCGTGAGTTCGACGCTGGATTCAGGCGCGAGCTCCATCGGGATGCAAAGTACGGTCTCGTTGTCCAATTCCCTGCTTTTTTCGACGCGGAAGATTTGCCCGTTCGGCGGCAACGTGATCGTGTCGCACGGCGGCAATGTCGCCAGCGATTCGAGCTGCGGATTGTCGTCGAGTGCTGGCGACAAGATCGTCTCCGATCTGAACCTGCCCGCTGCGAGCAGCAACGGTGGTCTGGTGCCTACCATTCAGATCGGCTACGACAGCCCGGCGCGGCACGCGGGCGTTGCGCAGTATTGCGAAGCCACCGACGCACGCGGCGTCACCCGCAATGCAGCGAACTGCGATGCGGGCGCTTATGAAACCGGCGGCGGCCTCGGCCAGCTGACCCAGAACGGCATGAACGGCTTGTACTATGTTCCGGGTATCGCCAACGGCCACTATGTTTCATTGCAGCGCGTGCACGACAACAAGGATGTCATGGTGTTCTGGGACACCTTCGACAACCAGGGCAACCAGGCGTGGATCTTCGGCGTCGGCACGCTGACATCCGACCGCCATATCCATGCGTCGATGTACCGCAATCTCGGCGGCGTGCTGCAGCCCGGCGGCCCGGCGACTGGGGCCAAGGCGAGCGCGTGGGGCACGGTCGATATCGACCTGACCAGTTGTGCTGCTGCGCAGTTCAACTATCAGTCGAGCCTGCCCGACTTCGGCAGCGGCCAGTTCGCGTTGACCCGCCTGGCTTTCGAGTCGGCGATCAACTGTGGCGACTGAATCGATCAGCCTATAGCATTGGCTGCGAAGTGAAACGCGGCGGCTGTCCGGTCGCCGCGTTTTGCTTGTGGAGTTCACTGCCGTTGCAGTCCCGCCGGCATTTCCGTCCTCGTTTCTCGGCATCTAAGGAGTAGATCGTGAGAGTGAAACGCATCTCCGCCGCGTTCGCCGGCCTGCTGTTCTCCGTGCTTGCAGCCGCGCCTGCCTTCGCCGACGGCGCCCTGCCCAAGGGCGTCAGCAAAGTCACCGAAGTCGAAGGCGTCACCGAGTACCGTCTTGCCAACGGCCTGCAAGTGCTGTTGTTTCCCGACAATTCCAAGCCGACCGTGACGGTCAACGTCACCTATCACGTCGGCAGCCGCATGGAAGACTACGGCGAGACTGGCATGGCGCATCTGCTCGAACATCTGCTGTTCAAGAGCAGCAAGTCGTACAAGAACATCGGCCAGGAACTGTCCAAGCGCGGCATGCAGTTCAATGGTTCGACCTGGTTCGACCGCACGAATTATTTCGAGACCTTCCCGACCGATCCGGCCGCAATCGACTGGGCGCTCGGCATGGAAGCCGAACGCATGACCCAGGCGAGCGTCTCCAAGGAAGATCTCGATCCCGAGATGACTGTGGTGCGCAACGAAATGGAGTCGGGCGAGAACAACCCGTTCCGCATTCTCTGGCAGCGCATGGCCGCGGTTGCCTATGAATGGCACAACTACGGCAAGTCGACGATCGGTGCGCGTGCCGACGTCGAGAACGTCAATATTCCGCACCTGCAGGGGTTCTATCGCAAGTACTACCAGCCGGACAACGCTACGCTGATCGTCGCCGGCCACTTCGACGCGGCGCACGTGCTCGAACAGATCGCGGCGAAATTCGGCGCGTTGCCGAAACCGACGCGCGTCATCGAACCGACTTGGACGCTCGATGCGGTACAAGACGGTGAACGCTCGGTCACCCTGCGCCGCGTCGGTGCGGAGCAGATCGTCGCCGTGCTCTATCACACGCCGGCCGGTGCGGCGGCGGACCAGGCGGCGTTCGATGTTATCGACACGGCGCTGGCCGATACGCCGAACGGACGCCTGCACAAGCGCCTCGTGCAGACGGGCAAGGCGAAAAGTCTGCAGAGCTTCGCCTTCGGCCTCGCCGAGCCGGGCTACATGCTCATCGGCGCGACGCTGCGTCCGACCGACAATCTCGCCGACGCGCAGAAAATCCTGCTCGACACGGTCGAGGGCGTGGCCAAGGAGCCGATCACCGAAGAAGAACTGAAGCGCGCCAAGCAGCAGCAGGCCAACCGCTTCGATCAGTTGATGAACAATCCGCAGTACTTCGGCATCGCGATTTCCGAAGCGATCTCGCAAGGCGACTGGCGGCTGCTGTTCTTCAACCGCGACCGCATCAAGAACCTCAAGCTCGAAGACGTCAACCGCGTCGCGGCCGCATGGCTCAAACCCTCGAACCGTACGCTCGGCGAGTTCATCCCGACGGACAAGCCGGACCGCGTGCCCGCACCGGAGCGAGTCGATATCGCTGCGGTGATGAAAGGCTTCACGCCGGGCAAGGCGATCGCCGCGGGCGAGGATTTCAAGGCGACGCCGGAAAACATCGAAGCGCGCACGCAGCGCTCGGCGCTGCCTTCCGGGGCCAAGCTCGCGCTGCTGCCGAAGAAAACACGCGGCGAGACCGTAAGCCTGGAAATGCAGCTGCATTTCGGCAATGAGTCGAACTTGAAAGGCCAGCGTGTCGCCGCCGATCAGGTTGGTGCGATGCTGACGCGCGGCACGGCCAAGCACACGCGCGCGCAGATCGCCGATGCGGCCGACGCGCTGCAGATGGACTGGTCGGTCGGCGGAGGCGTGACGGACGGGTGGGTCAATCTGACCACCAAGCGCGAGCATCTTGCCGATGCGCTCAAGCTGCTCGGCGAAGTGCTGCGCGAGCCGTCGTTCCCGGCCGACGAATTCGCCCAGCTCAAGCATCAGGCGATCGGCCGGGTCGAGGCGGCGTCGAAGGAGCCGCAGCCGATCGCGAACAAGTCGATCAATCGCCATCTGCATCCGTATTCCGCGGACGATCCGCGCTACACGCCGACCTTCGAGGAGCAGGCGAAGGAGCTCGAAGCGGTCAAGCTCGAAGATGTGAAGGCGTTCTACCAGCGCTATTGGGGTGCGAACAATGCCGAGATTGCCGTGGTCGGCGATTTCGATCCGGTTGCAGTGAAGGCGCAGCTCGCGCAGTTGTTCGGCGACTGGAAATCGGGCGCCGAGTACGCGCGCGTGCCGCATCCGGAGAGCAAGGCTGGCGCCACGACCCTGCGCGCCGAGACGCCCGACAAGGCCAATGCCTTCGCCATCGGCGTTCTGCCGCTGGCCCTGCAGGACAATGACGCGGATTACCCGGCCTTGATCGCTGCCGCCGAGGTGCTCGGCGAAAACCAGTTCGACAATCGCCTGATCGCGCGCCTGCGCATCAAGGACGGACTGTCCTACGGTGCCGGTGGGCGTCTGTCTGCGAGCGAGTTCGAACCTTCGGGTCGGGTCACGATGTTCGCGATCTACGCGCCGCAGAATCGGACCAAGGTGGAGACGGGGTTCAAGGAAGAACTGGAACGCTTCGTGCGCGACGGCATCACCGCCGAGGAACTGGCGAGCGCGAAGAAGGCCTACGCTTCCGGACGCACCGACGCGCTCGCGAACGATCGCACCGTGGCCTATGAATTGAGCAACGGTGCGCGCATCGGCCGCACCCTGGCCTATGAGGGCGAGCAGCAGAAGGCAGTGGCTGCGCTGAGCGTCGATCAGGTCAACGCGGCGATCAAGAAGTGGATCAAGCCGGAGAACGTGGTCTGGTCGCTGGCCGGCGACTTCGCCAAGGGCGACAAGGCCGCCGCCGCGCCGGTGGAAAAGAAGCCGTAGTACGGATTGGTTTTCAACCAGAAAAAGACCAGGGCGCCGTTACGGCGCCCTTGTTTTTTTACCGGCAGCCGCGCACGCCGGCAGCATATGCTGCGACGCAGCGGGGACATTCGAGTTCAAGGTGAACGTTCGCTGAGGCGCGACGCGGCGCGAACACGGCAAAGTGGCTCCATCGACCGCAATCAAAGCGGCTTATAATTTGCGTTCGATCCGGCCGCGCGCCGGCGCAACTCACACGCAGGGACTGATATCCGTCATGAACGCGAAACTCGCTCCGGTCGACACCACGATCGATGCCATCCTCACCGAGCTTCAGCCGCATCTGGCCTCCGTCGCGCAGGTTCAGCAGGCGCGCATTTTCGTCAGCCAGTTCTTCAACCGCGTCGCCGAGGATGACATCGCGGTCCGCGATGCGAAGACCTGGGCCGCGCTGTTGCGCGGCCTGCTCGAGTTCGTGCGGGTGCGTGCGGGCAACGCGCCGAGCGTGCGTGTGTTCAACCCGAGCCTGGAAAATGACGGCTGGGAGTCGAATTACACGGTGGTCCAGCTCGCGACCGGCGATATGCCGTTCCTCGTCGATTCGGTCGGCATCGCCGCGCATGAGGAAGGTCTGTCGCTGCACGGCCTGATCCATCCGGTGTATTTCATCTCGCGCGATCCGGGCGGCAACCTGCTCAGCCTCGCCCTCGACGACTCGCAGAAGGGCAAACCCGAGTCGGTCATGCATATCGAAGTCGACCGTCTCAGCGAACCGGCGGAAATGCAGCGCCTGCAGAAGGCGATGCTCGTCGGCTTGCACGACGTCTCCGCCGCCGTGGCCGACTGGCCGGCGATGAAGGCGAAGATGCTCGAAATGGCCGACAACGTCGGCAAGTGGAAGCTGCCGCTCGACGCGGCCGGAGTCGCCGACGCGCAGGAGTTTCTGCGCTGGGCCGCCGCGGATCATTTCACCTTCCTCGGCTACCGCGAATATCACGTGGTCAAGAAGGACGACGACGAGGTGCTCGAAGCCTCGCCGAAGTCGGGCCTCGGCATTCTGCGCGGCAACGAAAAGCAGGTCGCGCCGCGTTCGCTCAAGACTCTGGTCTCGCACGAGCTACGCAAGTCCGGCACCGGCGATGCGGTGATTCTGACCAAGACCAACGCGCGCTCGACCGTGCACCGCGGCGGCTACATGGACTACATCGGTGTGCTCGAATTCGACGGCAAAGGCATGCCGACCGCCGAGCATCGCTTCCTCGGTCTCTACGCTTCGGGCGCGTACGCGCGCCGGCCGTGGGAGATTCCGATGGTGCAGCGCAAGTACGAAGCGGTGATGACGCGCTCGGGCTACAAGCGCGATTCGCATTCGGGCAAGACCCTGCGCAACATCCTCGAAACCCTGCCGCGCGAGGAGCTGTTCCAGTCCAGCGAAAACGAACTGTTCGACACCGCCAGCGGCATCATGCACCTGCAGGGCCGCGCGCGTTCGCGCCTGTTCGTGCGCCGTGACAAATACGGGCGTTTCTTCTCCTGCCTCGTCTTCGTGCCGCGCGAGCGCTTCAACACCGAAGTGCGCGAACGCATCGAGACCCTGCTCAAGCGCGCCTTCCACGGCGAGCGCGTCGATTCCTCGGTGCAGATGGGCGAGTCGCCGCTGGCGCGCGTGCATTTGGTGATCCGGCCGAAGCCCGGCGACAAGCCGAGCTACGACGTCGCCGAACTCGAAACCAAGATCGGCCAGGTCGTGCGCAACTGGCACGACGAACTGCGCGAAATGCTGGTGAAGAAGCACGGCGAGGACAAGGGTTCGCGTCTCGCCAGCCGCTACGGCAAGGCGCTGCCGGCGGGCTATATCGAAGAAGTGTCGTCTGCGGTCGCCGCGGCCGACGTCGAAGCGGCCGCGAGCCTGAAGAACGCCGACGACATCCGCCTGAGTCTTTACCGCTCGCGCGGCGAATCGAACCTGCGCTTCAAGCTGTTCCGCTACGGCGCGCCGATCACGCTGACCGAAGTGCTGCCGATGCTCGAAAACATGGGCATGAAGGTGCTGTCCGAGCATCCCTACGATATGCATGTCGGCGACACGACGATCGTGATCCAGGATTTCGAAGTGCAGCCGGCCGGCCGCCTCGATTTCGATCTCGACACTGTGCGCGAAGCGTTTCAGCAGAGCTTCGAGCGCATCTGGCGCGGCCAGACCGAGAGCGACGGCTTCAACAAGCTGATCCTCGGCGCCAATCTCGACTGGCGCCAGGTCGCGATGCTGCGCGGTCTGTGCAAGTACCTGCTGCAGACCGGCGTGCCGTTCTCGCAGACCTACATGGAAGAAACGCTCAACCGCTATCCGCTGATTGCGGCGTTCTTCATCGTCCTGTTCGAGACCAAGTTCGATCCGGCGCGCGACAAATGGACCAAGGGCGAGATCGAGCAGCAGAAGAAGCGCCTGCAGAAAGAACTCGACACCCTGCTGCCGGAAGCGATGAAGGAGCAGCGCGGCACCGTCGTCGACGCGGTCGTCGCTGCCTGCGCGCAGTCGCGCGACGAGCAGTACAAGGCCGCGGTCGATGCGGTCAAGGCGCTGCTCGACCAAGTCGCGAGCCTCGATGAGGACCGCATCCTGCGCGCTTATCTCGGCGTGATCGGCGCGATGCTGCGCACGAGTTACTTCCAGACGCCCGAAGGCAAGCACCGCGAATACATTTCGTTCAAGTTCGATCCGAGCAAGGTGCCGGACCTGCCGAAGCCGCGCCCGTACCGCGAGATCTTCGTCTACGCGCCGCGCGTCGAAGCCGTGCATCTGCGCTTCGGTCCCGTCGCGCGCGGCGGCCTGCGCTGGTCGGATCGCCGCGAAGACTTCCGCACCGAGGTGCTCGGTCTGGTCAAGGCACAGATGGTCAAGAACACGGTCATCGTGCCGGTCGGCTCGAAGGGCGGCTTCTTCGTCAAGCGCCCGCCGGTCGGCGGCGACCGCGACGCGCAACTCGCCGAAGGCATCGCCTGCTACCGCCTGTTCATGAACGCGATGCTCGACATCACCGACAACCTAGTCGACGGCAAGGTCGTGCACCCGCAGAACTGCGTGCGTCACGAAGCCGACGATCCGTATCTCGTCGTCGCCGCCGACAAGGGCACGGCGACGTTCTCGGACATCGCCAACGCGATTTCGATCGAACACGATTTCTGGCTCGGCGACGCGTTCGCCTCGGGCGGCTCGGTCGGTTACGACCACAAGGCCATGGGCATCACCGCGAAGGGCGCGTGGGAATCGGTCAAGCGCCACTTTCGCGCGCTCGGCCGCGATTGCCAGAACCAGGACTTCACCTGCGTCGGCATCGGCGACATGTCGGGCGACGTATTCGGCAACGGCATGCTGCTGTCGAAGCACATCCGTCTCATCGCCGCATTCGACCACCGCCACATCTTCCTCGATCCGAACCCGGATGCGGTGAAGACCTTCCCCGAGCGCGAGCGCATGTTCAAGCTGCCGCGCTCGTCGTGGGCCGACTACGATACGAAGCTGATCTCGAAGGGCGGCGGCATCTATCCGCTGACGGCGAAGTCGATCGCGATCTCGCCCGAAGTGCGCGCTGCGCTCGGCATCGACGACGGCGTCGATGCGCTGTCGCCGAACGATCTCAAGCGCGCGATTCTCAAGTCGCCGGTCGATCTGCTCTGGAACGGCGGCATCGGCACCTACGTCAAGGCCGAGGCCGAGACCAACGCCGACGCCGGCGACCGCGCGAACAACGCGATCCGCATCAACGGCAAGGATCTGCGCTGCAAGCTCATCGGCGAGGGCGGCAACCTCGGCTTCACTCAGCGTGGACGCATCGAGGCGGCGCTCAACGGCGTGCTGCTCAACACCGACTTCATCGACAACTCGGCCGGCGTCGATACCTCCGACCATGAGGTCAACATCAAGATCCTGCTCGGCGACGCGGTGCAGCGCGGCGAGCTGACGATGGACGGGCGCAACACGCTGCTCGCGGCGATGACCGACGAGGTCGAGCGCCTCGTGCTCGCCGACAACTACCGCCAGAACCAGGCGATCAGCCTGATGGAGCGCATGTCGGTGCAGCGTCTCGGTTCCAAGCTGCATTTCATCCGCACGCTGGAATCGCAGGGTCTGCTCGACCGCCAGATCGAGTTCCTGCCGAGCGATGCCGAGTTCGCCGAGCGCAAATCGCGCGGCCTCGGCCTGACCCGACCGGAGCTGGCGATCCTGCTGTCGTACTCGAAGATCGTGCTGTTCCAGCAGTTGCTCGATTCGGACGTGCCGGAAGACGCCTATCTGTCCAAGGAATTGCGTCGCTATTTCCCGGTGCCGCTGCAGGAGAAATACGCCGAGCACATGGAGCGCCATCGCCTGAAGCGCGAAATCATCGCTACCGCGGTGACCAACTCGATGGTCAATCGCATGGGGGCGACGTTCGTTCTGCGCATGGGCGAGGACACCGGCAAGACGCCGGCGCAAGTCGCACGCGCGTTCAACATCGCGCGTGAAGTGTTCGACGCGCGCGACATGTGGGCGCAGATCGAAGCGCTCGACGGCAAGGTCAACGGCAACGCGCAGATCGACGCGCTGCTCGTGATCTGGCAGTGCCTGCGCGGCACCACACGCTGGCTGCTCAACCATGCCGACGAGTCGCTCGACATCGCCGGCGCCGTGGCCAAATACCACAAAGGCATGCAGGAACTGCGCAAGCAGCTCTACGACGTGGTCACGCCGAGCGAGCGCGCGATCTACGAAAGCGAGCAGCGCCGCTGGAAGGATGCGGGTTTCCCCGATGCGCTCGGCAGCGAACTCGCCGGCCTGCGCACGCCGGGCTCGGGCCTCGACATCATCCACGTCGCGGGCGAGCACAAGCTCAAGATCGGCGAAGCGGCGGAGGTCTATTTCGGCCTCGGCGAATCGCTGAATCTCAATTGGCTCATGCAGAAGGTTGAAGCGCTCGCGGTCGAGTCGCAGTGGCACGCACAGGCGCGCGGCGGCTTGCGCGACGAACTCTACGCACAGCATCGCGCGCTGACCGCGCAGGTGCTCGAAGGCGGCAAGGGCAAAGGCAGCGATCTCGTCGCCACGTGGCTCAACCGCGACGATCCGTCGCTGAAGTTCACCCTGGCGATGTTCGCCGACATGCGCTCGCAGGTGGTGACGGACTATCCGATCGTCTCCGTCGCGGTGCGCCGTCTCGCCCAGCTCGTGCAGGCAGGGGCGCTGGCGCACTGAGGAGATTGCGGGGGCGCGATTCGTCGCGCCCATTGCGCAAAACAGATCGGGCGCGTGCGTGGCGAAACCATCTTCGCCGCGCACGCGCCCGTTTTTTTATGAGCCCTGGCCGGGCTGCCGCAATCCGCAGCAGCGCGTCACTTGCCGTTGGGCAAGAAGCGCACTTGCACGCGCTGACCGACCTTGAGGTCGTTGTTCGGCAGTTCGAGGATGCACTCGACGTCGCGCGTGTCGGTCGCTTCCTGGTTGCTTTCGTTGAGCTTGCTCGGGCCGAACACTTCGCCGATGCGGACGACCTTGGCCGTTTGCGGCTTGCCCGGGTCGGTCTCGCTGGAGATTTCGGCATTCATGCCGACGGAGACTTTGTTGACGAAGCCTTCGTTGAGTTCGGCGCGGACGATGCG
Source organism: Rudaea sp. 3F27F6 (assembly GCF_005503555.1). GTDB lineage: Bacteria > Pseudomonadota > Gammaproteobacteria > Xanthomonadales > Rhodanobacteraceae > Rudaea. The sequence continues at coordinate 464,190 of NZ_SCNG01000002.1, read as the reverse complement.
CGTGGCATCGGGCAGCAGTTCGACGAGCTCGCCGGACGAGGGCGAGACGACGTCGCCGATATGGGTCGAACGCACGATGATGCGGCCGGCCATCGGCGCGCGCAGGGTGCGCGCGTCGATCTCGTATTCGGCCTGACGCACCTTCTGCTTGGCGGTCTCGATGTTCGCATCGGAGACGGCGATTTCGGCGCTGAGTTCCGAGAGCGCCTGCTTGGCGTCGTCGGCGGACTGGCCCGTCGCCGCACCGGCGACCGCGGCTTCGAGCACGCGCGCGGCACGCTGTTTGAGCGCGGGCTGTTTGGCGCGCAGCAGGGCGCCCTGCGCGGTTGCGGCGTTGAGTTCGGCCTTGGCGGCGTCGAGCGCCATCCTTGCCTGTTTGGTGTCGAGCACGACCAGCGCCTCGCCGGCCTTGACGTCGTCGCCGACCGCTTTCGGCAGCTCGGCGACGATGCCGTCGCGCGCCGCGGCCACGTGCACGAGGCCGCCCTGGACGTCGACGCGGCCGCGCGCGATGGCGACGAACTTCGACACGGGAGCGGCCGTCGAGGCGGGTGCGCTCGGCGCGCTCTTGCCGCAGGCGCCGAGCGCCAGCGCCGCGATGACGGCGGTCGCCAGAACGAGCGGGGAGAGAAGGGCCTTGCTCATGATTTCGCTTCCGTCGGTGAAGGCTTGGATGGGGACGACGCGCTGATCTGCTTCACGTCGGACAGGATACGCCCGTCGGCCATATGGATGATGCGATCTGCGTCGGCGGCGAGGCGCGTGTCGTGGCTGACGCAGACGACGGTGGCGCCGTAGACGCGGGCGACGCGATGCAGGGCGTCGATGACGTTCTTGCCGTTGACCGAATCGAGCGCGCTGGTCGGTTCGTCGGCGAACAGAAACTGCGGTTTCTTCGCCAGCGCGCGCGCGATCGCGATGCGCTGCTTTTCGCCGCCGGACAGTTCGATCGGGCGCAGGTGCGCGCGCGAGGCGAGGCCGACTTCTTCGAGCGAGGCAAGGGCCATGTTGCGCACGGTGTGCTTGGGCAGCCCGAGATAGTCGAGCGGCAGCATGACCTGTTCGAGCGCGGTCAGTGCGGGAAACAGGTTGAAGCCCTGGAATACGAAGCCGGTGTGTTCGAGGCGGAATTTCTCGAGATCGCCGCGGGTTTTCTTCCACAAATCCTCGCCGAGCGCGGAGACGTGGCCGCTGTCGGGCTTGAGCAGGCCGGAAAGAATCGCCAGCAGGGTGCTCTTGCCCGAACCCGAGGGACCGAGCACGAGCGTCAGCTCGCGCTCGTTGAGATCGATCGACATGCCCTGCAACACGTTCGTCTCGACGCGGCCGCTCGTGTAGCTCTTCGTGATGTTGTCGGCAACGAGAGCGGTCATATCAGCGCAGCAGGGTCGCAGGTTCGAGATGGTTGATCGCACCGACGGCGAGGAAGCCGGAGATCAGCGCGATCGCCATGACCAGCACTCCGCAGGCGACCGTGGCGATGTAGTTGAACGAAATCGGCACGTCTTGCCCGTGCGCGAGCAGGGCGAGCGAGACGCTGACCACGCTGCCGACGATGACACCGATCGTGCCGACCCAGAACGCCTGTTCGAGGATCATGCGACGCAGCGCGCCGATGCCCGCGCCGAGCGCATTAAGCATGGCGTACTCGCGTACCGAACTCGCCACGGCGGCGAACAGGGTCTGACTGGTGATGACGACGCCGACGAGGAAGACGACGAAGGAAAGAAAGATGAAACCGAGGCCGGCGCCAGTCTCGAACATCCAGTACGTCGCCGCGTTGTAGGCGAATTCGTCGTGGGTCCACACGGCGAAACGGTGCGCGGCGGCGACCGACGCAAGGCGATCACGCACGGCATCGGGGTCCGCGCCGGGCGCCAAGCGCGCGACGTAGTAAGCGACCTTGTCGCGTTCGGCGGGATCGCCGACCAGAGTGCGCGCGGTGGCGATCGAGGTGACGATGTTAACGCCGCCGAGCGTGCGCAGGCCGTTGGCCGCCGCGACGATCTTGACGCGATGGCCGTTGAGCGAGGCCGAGCCGCCGATGCCGAGGCCGAGGCCGAGTTTGGACAGGTCGGCGGCGTCGACGATGACCGCGCCCGGTTCGAGCAGGCGCGCGCGATCCACCGCGCTCAGCACGTGCGAGAACATCAGGCCGTTCGGGTTCGGATCGATGCCGGAAATAAACACGGACACGCTGCCGCGCTCGACCGGGCCGCGCCAGTCGCCGTCGAGCCACTGGAACGGTTCGACCTGGACTACGGCCGGGTCCATGTGCAGCCACACTTCGGTGTCGCGCGGAATCGGCCTGCCGAGTTCGACGGTCTGCGTGCCCGGATAACCGGCCCAGATGTCGCCGCCCGAGCGGCTCACGTAGACGCCGGCACTCGAGAAGATGCCGAACATCAGCGCGGTCATCATGAGCAGGAGCAGGCCCGAGAACGCGACCGCGAGTGCGGCCGGCAGGAATTTGCGCCATTCGTAGATCAGCGTCTTGCGTGCGAGAGCGACCACTACGGCAGGCCTTCGTGTTTGGTGTCCTTGGCCATCGGCGGAATCGTGCCGCCGAGAGCCTTGTACAGTGCGATGTAGGCGAGCGCGCGGTCGCGCACGGCGAGGTTGCGCGCGAGGCGTGACTGGATGGAGGCGAGATTCGCGCCGGCGGTTTCCATGCCGTCGCCGAGGCCGATGCGCTGCATCGTTTGCGCCGACTGCGCGCTGTGCTCGGTCAACTCCAGAGTTTTCTGCGTACTTTCCGCGGAGGCGCTTTTTGCCTCGAACTGGGCAAGCATGGTCTGCGCTTCGGCAACGCCTTCGATGACCGCCTCGCGGTAGGCGAGCACCGACGCCTGCAAGGCACGTTCGTGCGCATTCGCGATCTTGCGGCGTGCGCCCCAGTCGACCAGCGGGATGCTGATCGTCGGACCGGCGATGAAGACGAAATCCGAGGACACCTCTTCCGCCTTGATCTTGCCGGTGACGTTGTTGCGCTTGTACGTGACGACGCGGTCGTCGCCGCCGGTCAAGGCGGAAGAAGAGACGAAGGTGCCGAAGAGGCCGAACTTCGGCCACATGTCGGCGCGCGCGATGCCGAGTTCGCCGGCGGCGCGCACGACGTTCTGTTCGGCGCGACGGATGTCGGCGCGTGTGCGCACGAGATCGGCCGGCGTCTGGCGAAAATCGATCGCCGGCAGCTTGGGCTGCGCCGCCGCGGTCTGCAGCGCCGGATCGGGCGTGGAAACGCCGAGCAACACGGCGAGCGCCTGCCCGGCCTGCACGACCGTGACCGCCGGTTCGCCGGCGTCGTTCTGGGCTTGCTGCAGCTCGACCTGCGCACGGTCAAGCTCGAGCTGCGTGCCGAGACGCAACTGCAGACGTTTCGCAGCGAGGTCGACCTGCTTCTGCCGCTGCGTGACGACATCGTTCAGTACCAGCGCGCGACTCTGTGCGGCACGCAGTTCGACATAGTTGCGGGCGACCTCGGCGACGACGGTCACGCGCATTCCTGCATCGTCGATGATTGCGAGATTCTCATCGGCGAGGTTGACGCGCTTGTTCGCGAGATCGCGACCGAAAAAGCCGAATTCCCAGCTCGAATCGAAACCGGCGACAAGATAGCCGGTGGTCGAATTTGGCGCGGTCTCGACCTGGGTGCGGAAGTTGAGGTTGGGCCAGAACTGGCTGCGCTTGGCATGACGCACGGCGCGCGCGGCTTGCAGGCGTTCGCCGGCGATCTGGATATTGAGATTGTCCTTGAGCGCACGCTCGATCAGGCCGTTCAAGACCGGGTCGTCGAAACTGCGCCACCAATGGTCGAGATCGGGTGCGAGGCCGCCGGCCGCCTTGTTGCGCGCCTGCCAATCGGCCGGCGTGTCTTTGGGCAGGTCGGGAATCTTCGTGTGCAGCGGCCCGCAGGCGGCCAGCAGGCTGGCGCAGGCGAGCGCGCTCGCACGCAGCCAAGCCGTCGCGTGCCTTCGCGGCGATGAGGTGGCGAAAGTCAACATAGATGGGCGGCACAGGCCGCTTGGATTGCCCCGGCAAACATGGCCTATTGTCGCTTGGATTGCAGGGTATTTGCGAGATGGAACGGAGCACGATCTGTCATATCGTTTAAGGTCTGTTGGCACTTGTCGCGGCATTTTCCGGCGCGGCCGCATCGATTTCGGCGATGCGGGAAAACTTTGCTCCTAGGTAGCATCGGTGCTGCGGTTGCTACGGACAAATGCCGTTGGTTTGTTCGTTCCGGGTAGAATCGGCCACGATCCTTGCACGGAGCTGTCGTGACCCGATCCGCCATCGCTTTCGTCGCCAGCCGCACCGAAGAAGCACAGAGCGCGCTCGCGCGGATACGTGAGCAGTACACCGAAGTGCCGCTCGAACAGGCCGAAGTCATCGTTGCGCTCGGCGGCGACGGCTTCATGCTGCGCACGCTGCATCGGCATATGGCGCTGAGCAAGCCGGTGTACGGCATGAAGCTCGGCACGGTCGGCTTTCTGATGAACCAGTTTCGCATCGACGATTTGATCGAGCGCATTGGGCGTGCGCAGCCGACGCTGCTCAAACCGCTCGTGATGGAGGCGGTCGGCGAGTCGGGCGGTACGACCACCTCGCTCGCCTTCAACGAAGTCTCGCTGCTGCGCCAGACCAAGCAGGCCGCGCATATCCGCGTCTCGCTCAACGGTGCGGTGAAGATCGATGAGCTGATGTGCGATGGCGTCCTCGTCTCGACCACCGCCGGTTCGACCGCGTACAACCTTTCCGCGCACGGGCCGATTCTGCCGCTAGGGGCCGATGTACTCGCCCTGACGCCGATCAGTCCGTTCCGCCCGCGCCGCTGGCGCGGGGCGATTCTGCGCGCCGGTACCGAAGTGAAGCTCGAAGTGCTCGATCCGTACAAACGGCCGGTCAGTGCGACGGCCGATTCGAACGAGGTGCGCGACGTGGTCGAAGTGATCGTACGCGAGTCGCGCGACCGCACCGTCGAACTGCTGTTCGACCCGGAGCACAATCTCGAAGACCGGATTTTGAACGAGCAGTTCGCGTACTGAGACGACATTGCCCGCGGCGCTCAGCCGCAGAGCTTGAGCACGGCGCGGATTTCCGCATCGACCGTATCGGTCAGCGCATAACGGCGCCGGTACTGCGCACGCTTCTGGCTCGGAATGTCGGCAAGGTCTTTCGTGACCGTAACCAAACCGAGGTCGAACACGCCCATGTCAACGGCGGTAGCGCTGTGGTCGAGCCAGATCGTGTCGTAGCTGAGGCGGATTTTGCCTTTGGAACGCTTGTAGCGCAGCGCATGGCGCGCATCGGCCACGGCGAGCACGCGCGTGGCGCCGAGGCTGCGCGCTACGGTGCGCGCGGCATGGATCAGCAGGGAGAATGGGCGCAATCCATGCATGGATTTGGTCGCGCGGCGGAATACGTTTTGGCCGTCGCCGTCGTGCAGACCCTGGATGCCGCCGATGGCCATCGCCGATTCGCCGGGCGGCAGCGAGCGGGAAAAATCATGGGAACCGCCGAGCACGAAAGTCAGCGAGCCGATCAGGTGTGAGTCCTCGAACAGGCCGATCGAAACTTCGCCTTCCTGCCAGCAATGCGGCAGGTGGAGCAGGCGCAGTTCGTAGCAGTTCTCCGCGGTCTCGATCGAAGCGATGCGCAGGCCGGAGCCGACATAGATCGCCGCGGTCAGAATGCGCGGCACGCGGTGCAGGAAGGTATCGAAATGGCCGCTCGCGAGTGTGAGACGTCCGGCCGTGCCGATGCCGGCGATCACATAGTCGTGCTGAATCTTCGCGCAGAACTGCGGAGTACGTGCGATCATGGGGCCCAGTGCCGGCGCTTCGAGTAGCTGCAGCCAGGCGTCGTGCAAGCGGTAATGTCCCAGCGCACGTACGAGGAAGCGCGCGCGCTTCAGCAAGCGCTTGTGTCCGCTTGGATATGCGCGCCGTGCATAGTCGAGTAGGGTCGCACGACGCGGCTTCTCGGGGTCGGTTGCTACAGGGGTGAGCCACGCCTGAAGAGGCGTCAGGGTCTGGGAACGGGGTTCGATGGTCATGGCGGGGCGGGACCTACCCTGCGCGATCGGCATGGACCGGTCGCTGCGGGCACTTGTTTTGATGGATGATGGGCCGACTGCAGCGCAGGTTACGTCAAATTACATAAGAATACACTTGTGCAAAAATAGTGCATTCAGCCTGCGTCTAGACGGCACGGACGGCGATGGCGTCGCAGCGTCGTCAAACCGGGGTAGGGCCGGCCTGGGTTAACATCGAAACATGCAAGACAACGACTCTGCCGACCGCCTTATCGTCGCAATCACTTCGCGTGCCCTGTTCGATATGGCCGAAAGCCATGCCGTGTTCGAAGACGCAGGCCTGGACGCGTTCCACGAATACCAGCGCAAGCGCGAAAACGACGCGCTCGTGCCGGGAATAGCGTTTCCACTGGTACAGAAGCTGCTGAGGCTCAATCCGCCCCGGCCCGAGGCGCCGCGCGTCGAGGTCATCCTGCTCTCGCGCAACTCGGCCGACACGGGTTTGCGCATCTTCAACTCGATCGAACATTACGGCCTCGACATCGCACGCGCGGCTTTCACCTCGGGCGCGCCGGTTGCGCCGTACGTGCATTCGTTCGGCGCCCAGTTGTTCCTTTCGGCGAACCCGGAAAGCGTCAAGCGCTCGCTCGACGCCGGCATCGCCGCGGCGACGATCCTGCCGTCGAAAGCGCCGGCCGCGACATCGAACCAATTGCGCATCGCCTTCGATGGCGACGCGGTGATCTTCGGCGACGAGTCCGAGCGTGTCTCTCAGGAGCAGGGCGTCGAGGCCTTTCACCGGCACGAGGTCGAGCGCGTCGATCAGCCTCTTTCCGGCGGCCCGTTTCGTGGCTTCCTCGCCGCACTGCATCGATTGCAGGACGCCTTTCCCGAGCACAACTCGCCGATCCGCACGGCGCTCGTCACCGCGCGCTCGGCGCCGGCGCACAAGCGCGTGATCCTGACCCTGCGCAATTGGGGCGTGCGCCTCGACGAAGCGCTGTTTCTCGGCGGCCGCGACAAAGGCCCGTTCCTGGAGACCTTCGGTGCCGATATCTTCTTCGACGATTCGGCACACAACGTCGAATCGGCGCGCCGCCACGTCGCCACGGGGCATGTGCCGCACGGCGTATCCAATGAGAAGTTTTTTCGATAGGAATCCGTTTGAGCGGCGATTCAGCCATGGAAAACGTGTTCGACTAGATCATCGAGGCTGGCTGCCCGGCGGGGTAACTCAGGAGGGATCTGTCAAATTGGTTCTGTACTGTAGCCGCAGGAGGTCTTTGTGGGGCGATTACGCGGGAACAGTGGCGAATCTGAGTCAAACTCAACAGATCGACGCGAGGGAAGATAAAACGCATGAGTTTAGCTGTTAGAGCGTGACCTGCTTTAGCATCGAATTGCGTCTCATTTAAAACATGGTGGTAATATAATATGAAAATTTGTGAGTTATGAGATATAGTGCTAAGGTGTCGGGTGATTTGAATTTAGGTAATTTCCCAGGATAAGGCATATGAGAATTAGGGTGAATGTGCATTATATATGGATAGTTTTGATTTCTTCACTTGTTTTTGTTGACTCGGCTTTGTCTGCGGACTTGTCTGCGAGATCGCTGATTAATCAAAAGATTGATGCATCAAAGCAGATTACGTTGCCCGACGGTGTTCAATCGGAAGTATTCGCTGCGAACGATCATGGGCGAATTTCTGATGATTTTTCACTGGATCATATACTGCTGATGCTGAAACGATCACCGGAAAGAGAAGTGGCTTTAGCTAAATTTATCGAAGAGCAACATGACAAAAATTCGTCAAACTATCATCGCTGGCTTACGGCTCAGGAATTTGGTGATCGTTTCGGCTTGGCATCAAGCGATTTGATTGAAATTACAAACTGGCTGACAAAAAATGGGTTTGTAGTCAATAAAGTATACCCAAATTCTGTAATGATCGATTTTTCAGGTAGCGCAGGACAGGTAAGAAAGCATCTGGGTGGCGAAATTCATTTTTTGGAAATGAACGGGGACGAGCACTACGCAAATATAACTAATTTCAAAGTGCCGGCGACGCTTTCTCAGGCAATCATGAGCATTGCACCAATTGGCGACTTTCGTGCAAGCTCCGCAATTCGGCAAAGGTTGGCTCCCGCATTCACTTATCCTAATTCAGATCACGCGGTTTCACCTGCGGATATTGCCGCAATTTATAATTTGAATCCGCTATTCCAATCCGGTTATACGGGGCAGGGGGTCGTGGTTGCTACAGTTAATTATGCTAACCCTAAAGATACAAATGACTGGACACTTTTTCGTTCGACATTTGGCCTAAGCCAATACCCGGGTAGTGTCAGTTTAGTTCATCCGGGTGGGTGTGCCGATCCGGGGCCGGGCATTTACTACAGCGATGAAGTTGAATCAGTCATGGATCCCGAGATGGTCATGATAACGGCCCCTGGTGCGACGATTCTGGCCGCCACTTGCAAGTCGAATTCTACGGATCCACTTTTGGTAACGCTGATGGGCTTAGTTAATCAGAATTCTCCTCCTGGCATAATTAGCTTGAGCTATATTCAGCAAGAAAATCAGACGACATTCCTAAGTGGATTTATTGCTATTTACCAGCAAGCGGTCGCGCAGGGAATTTCCATTTTTGTGGCATCTGGCGATGGCGGAGGACGAGGCACGAGCACTTCTAATACTGTAAATGGGCTCGCTTCTACTCCCTACAGCGTCGCCGTTGGCGGGACACAGTTCTATGGCACGTTCTTCAATGATGGAACGGTCAGTTCACTGTGGAATGGGTCGAACTCAAATGGATATCAGTCAGCCCAATCTTATATTCCTGAATTACCTTGGAATACGAATTGCGCAAATCAGATTGCTGCAAATTATAACGGTTTTGCTACTGTTTATGGTAGCGGAGGGTATTGCAATCGAAGTGGCAATTCAGCTTGGGCCTTCAACTCTGTATCAGGGGGAGGTCCCAGCACTTGCGGGGTGCGAACGGGTAGTGGCAATTGCGCGGGCTGGAATAAGCCGGTATGGCAGGCTAATGTGCCGGGAATACCGAACGATGGAGTGCGAGGCACTCCCGACGTAGCGCTTGTCGCGCGTGGTATTTTTCTATGCGATTCAGGAAATTATTCGCCGCCTTGCGGAAATCTCCCGAACTATCCTCTCCAAGGTGCAGGCGGTACTTCAGCTTCCTCGCCGCTTATGGCAGGCATTCAAGCATTGGTGAATCAAAAAACCTTGGCGAATTGGGGCAATCCTGCATCCATTTACTACCAGATCGCAGGGACTCAGTATCAAAGGCTTGGCGCCAGCGCTTGCAATTCCAATTCTACGAGTAGTCCGTCAAGCGCCTGTGTTTTTTACGACATCACGCAAGGTGATACCGATTTTCCTTGCATCTCGGGCGCGAGTGGTTGTTTTTTTGGTTCTCCGCCATCTGGGACTATTGGGGTAATGTCATTGTCCACGTCTTCTTATTCCCCTGCATGGCCTGCAACAGTGGGATGGGATTTTGCTACGGGATTGGGTTCTGTTAATGCTGGTAATCTGATAGGCGCTTGGCCAAAATCGCCGGTCCGGCCGTCGGTAAGTGCTGCTGCGATTATGTCTGTTTTAGATGATGAGTGCGATTCTTCCAGCGATTCGGCTTGTTCAGAATGATCGGGAATATCGTAGATAAATATATTCATGGGCATTTCCAGGTCCGCATACGCCGAACATCTCGTCATTGATGGGGGATAGAGTCGGTGATACCTCGACAAGACCATTGCCAGAAATATGACTATTCGCAGTAGGGGCGTATGACGATACTCGAGTCCTGAGGAGGCCCGATGCTATGAGGAAATTAAAATTCGCCGAAGGTAGATCGTAATCTGCATCGCAGCGGTCTGAGGCTGCTGTGACGATCAAGAATCACGGCTACAAGGTCGCTGAGAGCTGGAGGAAAGCGGTGGGGAAGGGGCAGTACGACCATCTAGGCCGAAACCGTCCGCCGTACATATGCAAGCCTTTGACTTTATTAACTTGCGGGGCAAGAAAAAACCGCGCCGTAGCGCGGTTTGAGTGATGTTGCGTGATGTTGAAGTAAGTATAAATGGTGGAGGTGGGGGGAATTGAACCCCCGTCCGAAGACGCTACGTCCCTGGCTCTACATGCATAGCTCGCCGTTTGATCTCGTCCTGCGGCAACACGGCGTGCGAAGCGCACCGCAGGACCAGCTAGTTAAGAGTTAGCCGAGGACCGACTGGCGGCGATCATCAGCGATTCCGTGATAGTGACCCTACACCGGCGAGCACAGACACAAGCGGGTTCGGGGCTAGGCCTTAAGCGGCCAGAGCGTAGTTGTCGTCGTTGGCAACTAAAAGTTTGCGGCTGGATTAACGAGGAAAGCTGCCCCCTCGGCATGCACCAAGCGATTTCGATATCCCCGTCGAAGCCATGTCACCCCCGGGAAACAAACGCTGGTTCGTCAATTATATTGGGCTGAAGCGCGTACGTTCAATCAAAGTTGGAAGAATTGTTCAGCCGGCGCGGTTTCTCGCTCGCATTGCCTGCTGCTTTTCGCGCGCGAAATCGCGCTCCTTGGCCGAGGCGCGCTTGTCGTGTTCCTGCTTGCCCTTGGCGAGACCGAGTTCGACTTTGACGCGGTTCGCCTTCCAGTACATCGCCGTCGGCACCAACGTATAGCCTTTGCGTTCCACCGAGCCGATCAGCTTGTCGATCTCGGCGCGATTGAGCAGCAGCTTGCGCGTGCGCCGGTCTTCGGCGACGACGTGGGTCGAGGCCGAGAGCAGCGGCGGGATGGAGGCGCCGAACAGGAAGATCTCGCCGTTGCGCACGATCGCATAGGCATCGACGATGCTGATGCGTCCCGCGCGCAGGCTTTTGACTTCCCAACCTTGCAGGGCGATGCCGGCCTCGTAGCGCTCGTCGATGTGGTATTCGTGCCGCGCGCGCTTGTTGAGCGCGATCGTCGAATCGGTTTTCTTTTTGTCTTTTGCCATTTTTCTTTTTCTCGCGGCGCGATGCGGGATCAAGCCTTACGCATTAGAATCACCGCATGCACGGCCGCACATTGTATACATTTTTCTTCGGGCGGGCCCGATGATCCGCATCCGCCGCAGCGCCATCGTGCGTCACAGCTGTACGCACATGTTCAATCTGGTCAACGAAGTCGAGGCATATCCGCGACGTTTCAACTGGTGTTCGGGCGCGCATGTGCTGGCACGCGAGCCCGATGCATTGACCGCGCGGCTCGACTTGCGCCTCGGCGCGATGACGCAGAGTTTCACCACGCGCAACACGCTCGAAGTGCCGCAGCGCATTACGATGCAGCTCGTCGAAGGCCCATTCCGCGCACTGCACGGCGGATGGACTTTCACTCCGCTCGGCGACGCCGGTTGCAAGATCGCCCTGGCGCTCGATTTCGACTACTCCGGGCTGATGAGCCCCGTGCTGCGCGCCGGATTCCAGAAACTCGCTGACCGCATGGTCGACGAATTCTGCCGCGAGGCCGATCGCGAGCATGTCTGATTCGCCGGCCTCTGCGCCTTTGCCTATCCGCGTCGAAGTCGTGTATGCCGATGCGAGCGGGGCGATCACGCGCGACGCCGCAGTTGCCGGCGACGCCACGGTGACTGAGGCGATCGCCGCCTCCGGTATCCGCGCGTTGCTGCCGGCCGAGTTCGAACCCGCCGCCCTGGGTATTCACGGCCGCCTTGTCGATGCCGATGCGTCGTTGCGCGACGGCGACCGCATCGAGCTTTACCGTCCGCTCAAAATCGATCCGAAACAAGCGCGCCGCCGCCGAGCGGAGACACAGCAACGTCGAAAGTAACCCAGCGCAGAAAAAGTCGCTGGCCAGCGCAGAAAAAGTCGCTGGTCGATTACGAGTAGGTTCCGGGAATTTCGTCTGCAACGAAGAGGTTGAAGAACCCCGTTAGCAGGCCGGCAGCAGCTCGTTACGCGCCGCCGTCGTCGCCGCCGCGCTTCTTTTTGTCTTCGTCCGGACGCTTCTCATCCGGATACTGGCGCTTGTACTTGGTAGCGAGGCGGATCAGCTCGGCGGGTTCTTCAGCGAAGTAGTCGCCATCGATCTTGGTCAGGCTGTCGCCGTCGAAGAACAAGGTCAAATCTTTCGTTTCCATGCGGCCGTTGCCGCGGCGGTACGTGGAGATGTAGTCCCAGCGGCTCTGCTGAAACGGGTTGACCACCGACGGGCTGCCCATCGTCAGCATGACCTGACGTTTGGTCATACCCGGCTTGAGCGATTCGACCTGGGCTTTGCTAAAAAGATTGCCTTGCTGAATGTCGAGCTGGTAGATCGGATTGCAGGCGCCGAGTCCGAACGTGAGCGCGGCCAGTGCAATGGCGCGCGACAGTTTCGGCAACACGGTGTTCGGACTGGACTGCTTCATGGGTTTCGCGATCGTGCGGAAAGCTCAGGATGATACACTAGCCGCCGGCTCCAGCGGGCGCGCGACGAGCGCCCTGCATTCAGGTGGTACTCATATGGAAACTCAAGATCTGCGCAAGGCGGGGCTCAAGGTCACGCATCCGCGCATGAGGATTCTCGAAATCCTCGAAGCCTCCGACGGCAAGCATCTGACCGCGGAAGACATTTATCGGCATCTGCTCGAACACGACGACGAAATCGGTCTTGCAACCGTCTACCGCGTTCTGACTCAGTTCGAGTCGGCCGGGCTCGTCGTCAAACACAATTTCGAGGGCGGCCAGGCCGTCTACGAAATCGACCGCGGCAAGCACCACGACCACATGGTCGACCTCGACAGCGGCAAGGTCATCGAATTCGTGAGCGAAGACATCGAACGCCTTCAGCGAGAGATCGCCGACAAACACGGCTACACGATCGAAGAGCACTCACTCGTGCTTTACGTGCGGGCGAAGAAAAAGAAGTAAGCCGCCTCGCGGTGAGCCCGAAGAGTTTGCAATCGCATCGCAGATAACGATGCTTTTGCCGCTCACCGCTCACCGCTCACCGCTCACCGCTCACCGCTCACCGCTTTCAACATCTGCGAGGCATGCGCCAGTGTTTCGCGCGTGATTTCGACACCGCCGAGCATGCGCGCGATCTCGTCGCGTCGCGCTTTTTCGCTTAGCGCCTCAATCTGCGTCTGCGTGCTTTCGCCGTCGCTGGACTTGGCCACGCGCAGATGACGGTGGCCCTGCGCGGCGACCTGAGGCAGATGGGTGACGCACAGGACCTGACGATGCCGGCCGAGCCGGCGCAGTTTCTGCCCGACGACCTCGGCGACTGCGCCGCCGATGCCGGTATCGACTTCGTCGAATACCATCGTCGCGATCGCGTCGGCGCTGGCGTCGTCCGAGCCGAGCGCCGCGACTTCGATCGCCAGGCTGATGCGCGACAGCTCGCCGCCCGAGGCGACTTTGCGCAGCGCGCGTGCGGGTTGGCCCGGATTGGCGGCGACCAGGAATTCGGTGCGTTCCAGGCCCTGTGCATCGGGTGTGGTTTTCTCCAGCGGCTCGATCTCGACGTCGAGCCGGCCGCCGGCCATGCCGAGTTCACTCATCAGGGCGCTGACATTTTTGCTCAAGGTTTTCGCCGTCGCCGCGCGCGCAGAGGACAACTGCGCGGCCGCAGTGCGATAGTCGCGTTCGACCGCGCTGCGTTCGCGTTCGAGCTTCGCCAGCGTCGCGCCGGCGCCTTGCAGCGCTTCCAGTTCTTCGTGCAGCGTCTGGGCATGCGATTTGAGTTCGGCGACAGGCACGCGGTGCTTGCGACCGAGCTCGTGCAGCTTGGCGATTTGCGTCTCGGCCTCGGCGAGCTTGTCGGGGTCGAGGTCGAGCGCATCGCGATAGCGCGCCAAGGCGCGGTTCGCCTCGTCGAGCTGGACCGCCGCGGCATCAAGCAGTTCGCCGGTGGCGGCGAGTTCGGGATCGGTCTGCGCTAGCCGCACGATTTCGCTTTGCGCGCGGTGCATCAGGCGCAGCAGATTGAATTCGCCGTCGCCGTCGAGCAGGTCAGCCAGCGCACTCGAACCTTGGATCAAATGGCCGGCATTGGCGAGGCGCTTGTGGGTTTCGTTGAGTGTTTCGAGTTCAGCAGGTTCGAGCGCATACCGGTCGAGTTCCTCGACTTGATGCGACAGCAGGGCGATGCGTTCCGAATGGTCCTGGCCGCCCTGCAATGCGCGCATGCGCGTGTCGATGTCGCGCCAGCGCCCGGCCAGCGCGGCAACCGGCTGGAGCAGGGCGGCATGGTCGCCGAATGCGTCGAGCAAGGCGAGCTGGCTCGCCTTGTCGAGCAGGGCCTGGTGTTCGTGCTGACCATGGATTTCGATCAGCCGTTCCGCGAGCGCCTGCATTTGTGCCAGGGTCGCCGGCCGGCCGTTGATCCAAGCGCGCGAGGCGCCTTCGGCGCGGATCACGCGGCGCAACTGGCAAGTGTCGCTGTCGTCGAATTCTTCCTCGCGCAGCCACGCCGCGGCGGCCGGCGCGTCGCCGAGGTCGAAATCCGCGATCAGCTCCGCACGCTCGCTGCCGTGGCGCACCACACCGGCATCCGCGCGCTGGCCCGCCAGCAGCAATAAAGCGTCGACCATCAGCGACTTGCCCGCGCCGGTTTCGCCGGTGACGACGGTCAGCCCCGATTCGAAGGCGATTTCGGCTTCGCCGACGATGGCGAAGTCCTTGACGAACAAGGTTTGCAGCATGGGAGAGATGAGGGTGGATCGGCGCGCGCACGCTATCATGCAGCGCGAATGCAGCCAAGGCAGTTGTGCCGGAAAAGGGCAGGCGCGCTGGCACCTTCCGCGGATCGTTTTTGGCGATCCATGCAGAAAAGCCCGGCGCTTGAACGGCGCGGTGGAAAATCCATATTGACCCTGACAGTTTCCGTTGCTAGCGTCGCCATGCCGCAGCAACCACGAGCCTATGTCCGCTTATATCGGCCAATCTTCATCGAGTCACCATCTTGACCAGCGCGCGCGCCAATTGCTGCGTGCGCTGATCGCGCAGTACATCGCCGACGGTCAGCCGGTGGGCTCGCGCACGCTGGCGAAAAACTCGGGGCTCGACGTCAGTCCGGCGACGATCCGCAATGTGATGGCCGATCTCGAAGAACTCGGGCTTTTGGCCGCCCCGCACACCTCGGCCGGCCGAATTCCCACCGCCCAGGGCTATCGTGTGTTCGTCGACAGTTTGCTTGAACTCAAGCCGCTCGACGAGCCGCAGGTCGACGCGCTGCGCCGCGAATTACCGACCCAGGGCGCGACCCAGGACCTGCTCAGCGGGGTGTCCTCGCTGCTTTCCGAAGTGACCCATTTCGTCGGCGTCGTCACCGTGCCGAAGCGTGAGGAATTTCCATTCCGGCATATCGATTTCGTCGCGATCGGCGGCAATCGCGTGCTCGTGATCCTGGTCTTCGCCGACAACGAAGTGCAAAACCGCGTGATCATCACGCAGCACATGTATTCGCCGAGCGAACTGGAGCAGGTCTCGAATTTCCTCAACGCGCACTATGCGGGCCTGCGCATGAGCGAGATTCGCGAACGCCTGAAGCGGGAGATGCGCGAGACCAGCGTGCGCCTGCATCAGCTTATGGTCGCCGCGGCGGACGTGACGAGTCAGGCGTTCCCGGCCCAGGCAAATGCGGACATGCTCGTCGCCGGCCAGGTCAACCTGATGGGTGCGCAGGTGGCGCCCGACATGGACAGCCTGCGCGAGCTGTTCGAGGCGTTCCAGCGCAAGCGCGATCTGCTCAATCTGCTCGAAAACTGCTCGCGCGCCGAGGGCGTGCGTCTGTTCATCGGCGAGGAATCGGGCTTTAATCCGCTCGGCGCTTATAGTCTGGTCACGGCGCCGTACGGGGTCGAGGGCAGGGTGCTCGGCGTGCTTGGGGTGATCGGACCGACGCGGATGGCGTACCAGCGCGTGATTCCGGTCGTGCAGGCGACGGCGCAGATCCTTTCGGGCGCCTTGGCCGTATCCTCTTGAACGTATCGTCTTGAATCAGGGGCATACGGCCTCATAACCGGGGTGGGGTAAAATATTGCTTACGGCAAGCAGCATCGGCTGCGGGCCGCGTATTGCTTATGGAGTGACCGTGACTACAGAAAACACCCATCCGGACCGGCACGGCAATTCGCCGGCCGAACAGGCGGCCAACGACCTCGGTGCGACGCCGGCCGAAGGCGATGAGCTCGGCAAGCTGATCAACGAGTACGAAACCAAGCTCGGCGAGATGCGCGAACTGCTGCTGCGCGAGCGCGCGGAGATCGAAAACCAGCGCAAGCGCTTGCAGCGCGATCTGGAACAGGCGCGCAAGTTCGCCAACGAGCGCGTGCTCGGCGACCTGCTGCCTGTTTGCGATAGTCTCGAACGCGGTTTGGCCATCGAGACGGCCGATGCGAAGGCGCTGCGCGAGGGCATGGAACTGACCCTGAAGGCGCTGATCAAGGTCGCCGAGAGCAACGGCCTGAAGGCGGTCGACCCTGCCGGCGAACCGTTCAATCCCGAGCAACATCAGGCGGTCAGCATGGTCGATGTCGCCGGCGTGGCGCCGAACACCGTCGTCGCCGTGATCCAGAAAGGCTATGTGCTGAACGAACGTCTGCTGCGGCCCGCGCTGGTGACCGTATCCAAGGCGTCCTGAGCCTTGAATTAAATTTGGTTTAACCACATTTTCGCAATCAGTCGCGGTGTTCACCGCAAACCTTTGAATTAGAGAGCAAACGCCATGGGCAAAATTATCGGTATCGACCTGGGTACGACGAATTCGTGCGTAGCCGTCATGGAGGGCACGACCGCGCGCGTGATCGAGAACTCCGAAGGTGATCGCACTACGCCGTCGATCGTCGCGTTCAAGGACAACGAAGTCCTTGTCGGCGCGACCGCGAAGCGTCAAGCGGTGACCAATCCGAAGAACACGTTCTACGCGGTGAAGCGCCTGATCGGCCGCAAGTTCACCGACGCGGAAGTGAAGAAAGATCTCGATCTCGTGCCGTACAAGATCCTCGCGCACGACAACGGCGATGCGTGGCTGGCGACGGCTGACGGCAAGAGTCTTTCGCCGCAGGAAATCTCGGCGAAGATTCTGATGAAGATGAAGAAGACCGCCGAAGACTATCTCGGCGAGCCGGTGACCGAAGCGGTCATCACCGTGCCCGCGTACTTCAACGATTCGCAGCGCCAGGCAACCAAGGACGCCGGCCGCATCGCGGGTCTCGAAGTCAAGCGCATCATCAACGAGCCGACCGCGGCCGCGCTGGCCTACGGCATCGACAAGAAGGGCGGCGATCGCAAGATCGCGGTCTACGATCTGGGCGGCGGCACGTTCGACGTCTCGATCATCGAAATCGCCGAAGTCGACGGCGAGAAGCAGTTCGAGGTGCTTGCCACGAACGGCGACACCTTCCTTGGCGGCGAAGACTTTGACAAGCGCCTGATCGACTATCTTGTCGAGGAATTCAAGAAGGATACCGGCGTCGACCTCAAGAACGACTCGCTCGCGCTGCAGCGTCTCAAGGACGCGGCCGAGCGCGCAAAGATCGAGCTGTCGAGCGCGCACCAGACCGAAGTGAATCTGCCGTACATCACGGCGGACGCGTCGGGTCCGAAGCATCTCAACATCAAGCTCACGCGCGCCAAGCTCGAAGCCCTGGTCGGCGACCTGATCGAAAAGACCATCGCGCCGTGCCGTACGGCGATCAATGACGCCGGTCTGAAGGTCTCCGACATCCAGGAAGTGATTTTGGTCGGCGGCCAGACGCGCATGCCGAAGGTGCAGGAAGCGGTCAAGGAATTCTTCGGCAAGGAGCCGCGCAAGGACGTCAACCCGGATGAGGCCGTGGCCGTGGGCGCGGCGATCCAGGGTGGCGTGCTCGGCGGTACGGTGAAGGACGTGCTGCTGCTCGACGTCACCCCGCTGTCGCTCGGCATCGAGACACTCGGCGGCGTGATGACCAAGCTGATCGACAAGAACACGACGATCCCGACCAAGGCGTCGCAGACGTTCTCGACCGCCGAGGACAATCAGACCGCGGTCACCGTGCACGTGCTGCAGGGCGAACGCGAGCGCGCGAGCGCGAACAAGTCGCTGGCCAAGTTCGATCTGGCGGGCATTGAAGCTGCCGCGCGTGGCATGCCGCAGGTCGAAGTCTCGTTCGACATCGATGCGAACGGCATCCTGCACGTCTCGGCCAAGGACAAGAAAACCGGCAAGGAGCAGCGCATCGAGATCAAGGCGGGTTCGGGCCTCTCCGAGGACGAGATCCAGCGCATGGTGCGCGACGCCGAGGCGAACAAGGAAGACGACAAGAAGTTCCATGAACTCGTCGGTGCGCGCAACAAGGCCGACCAACTCGTACACGGCACGCGCGCGGCGATCAAGGAACACGGCGGCAAGGTCGACGGCGGCCAGATCGGCGCGATCGAGACGGCGCTCGCTGACCTCGAAAAAGTGATGAAGGGCGAAGACAAGGACGCGATCGAATCGAAGATCGCCGCGCTCGAGTCGGCGGCGCAGTCGCTTGCGGCTGCTGCGGCATCGGCCCAGAGCGGTCCGGCTGGCGACGCGGGTGCGCAGGCCGGTGGTTCGGCGCCGAAGGACGATGTCGTCGACGCCGAATTCACCGAAGTCAAAGACAAGAAGTAAAATTGCACTGTCTTCAAGCAAATCGGGGCTGTCATGGCCCCGATTTGTTTTGCGAAACCGGGGAGGGGCTATGGGAAAAGGCAGGCTCGAAGCGTTCACTGACGGCGTGATCGCCGTGATCATCACGATCATGGTGCTGGAACTGAAACCGCCGCACGAAGCGACATTGTCGTCGTTGCTCGGCAATTGGCCGGTGTTCCTGAGCTATGTGCTCAGCTTCGTCTACGTCGGCATCTATTGGAACAACCATCATCACATGCTGCATGCGGTTGAACGCGTGAACGGCAAGGTGATGTGGGCGAACCTGTTTTTCCTGTTCTGGCTGTCACTGTTCCCGTTCACGACCGCCTGGCTGAACGAGGCGCATGACAACCAGTTCCCGGCGGAGACGCCGACCGCGCTTTACGGCTTCGTGCTGCTGATGGCTGCGTTGTCGTGGATTCCGTTGGCCCGCTGCCTGATTGCCTGCAACGGCGGCAAAGATAGCGCGCTGGCCGTCGCGATCGGCGGTCGCGGCGACTGGAAGACGACCGTCTCGCCGATTCTCTATATCGCGGGCATTGTGTTTGCCTATTTCAAGCCCATCGTTTCGTGTGTGCTGTATGCCGTCGTGGCGGCGTTGTGGCTGATCCCGGATCGAAGGATCGAGAAGCATGTTTCCAACTGAACAGTGCGGTCGGGACGGCCGCCTTTTGACCACCGCGATCAGGGACGAGCGCAGAGATAGATGCGTATGAGCAAGCGTGATTACTACGAAGTCCTCGGTGTCGAGCGCAACGCCTCCGACGAGGAATTGAAAAAGGCGTTCCGTCGCTTGGCGATGAAACACCATCCCGACCGCAATCCGGGCGACAAGGCCTGCGAAGCGCACTTCAAGGAGGCCAAGGAAGCCTACGAAGTGCTCGGCGACGCGCAGAAGCGCGCCATGTACGACCGCCACGGCCACGCCGCGTTCGAGCACGGCATGGGCGGGAGCAGCGGTGGAGGCGGATTCCACTCCGACGTCGGCGACATCTTCGGCGACATTTTCTCGGACATTTTTGGCGGCGGCCGCGGTGGCCGTCAGCGTCGCGGTTCCGACCTGCGCTACATGCTCGACCTCGATCTCGAGGAAGCCGTATTCGGCGTCGAGAAGACCATCGACATACCGACGCTTGCGGCTTGCGACAAGTGCGACGGTTCGGGTTCGTCTGACGGCAAGCTGTCCACCTGTGGCACCTGCCAGGGCCACGGCCGCGTGCGCATGCAGAACGGCATCTTCTCGATCCAGCAGGCCTGCCCGCATTGCGGCGGCAGCGGCAAGTCGATCGCGAATCCGTGCAAGAGCTGCCGCGGCGAAGGTCGCGTGCGGCATGAAAAACGCCTCGAAGTGAAGATTCCGAGCGGCGTCGATACGGGCGACCGCATTCGCCTCTCGGGCGAGGGCGAAGCTGGGCCGGCCGGCACACCGCCGGGCGACCTTTACGTCGAAGTGCAGGTGAAAGAGCATCCGATCTTCCAGCGTCAGCAGGACGATCTGTATTGCGAGGTGCCGATCCGCTTCTCGCAGGCCGCGCTCGGCGCGGAACTCGAAGTGCCGACCCTCGGCGGCGAAGCGACGATCAAGATTCCGGCCGAAACTCAGACCGGCAAGTTGTTCAAGCTGCGCGGCAAGGGCGTGAAGAACGTGCGCAGCGGCCATGTCGGCGATCTGCTCTGCCGCGTCGTCGTCGAGACGCCGGTCAAACTCAGCAGGCACCAGCGCGAGCTGCTGCAGCAGTTCGAAGAGAGCTTCGGCGACGACCATTCCGCGCATACGCCGCGCGCGTCGTCCTGGCTCGACAGCGTCAAGCAGTTCTGGGATCGCGTGACGACCTGACCTTGCTTCCCTTCTTTGCGAAGAAGGGAAGCCGAGTTTCCTGCGCTACCATGCGCGTATGAAGTTTTTCATCGCGCTGGCTCTCTTTTCCGTTGCGTCGGTCGCCGCTGCCGCCGACGATTTCCATCCGATCTGGCTGCCTTCCGATCCAGGCAAAGCGCAGTGCCGTATCGATAAGAGCGGCGGCGAGCTGGCCAATGCAGCGCTGCGTTTCGCGGTTACGAATGAAAGCGGCGCGTTGCGCTTGCTGGCGTTCGACAATCGTTTCGACGGCACTGCTCATAAGCTCGAAGGCGAATTGTTCACGCTGGTTTTGCGCGACAAGACAGTTGTTTCAGCGAGTCGTTTCAAGCTGCAGGGCAAGCTCGCCTGCATTGCACTCAAGGCCGAGCCGAAGTCGTCGCGCGCGGCCAGCCGGTTCGCCGGTGTGGCGCTGAAGGCGGATTTAATCGATGCGGCGACCGGCTTGACCGTGCACTGGCAGGCCGTGTTGCGCGACGGTGGGAATTATTTTCGCCAGGAATTCGCCTTCGATTCGAACAAGGATGTCGATGTCGCGCGAATCACACTGGTCGACCAGCATCTCGGCGACGCCTGGACTGCAGGGACGGTGGCGGGTTCGCCGGTGATTTCCGACACGCGCTTCTTCGGCGTGGAGCATCCGATGTCGGAAGCGCGCATCGAGGCAGGGCATGCGCAGGTCTTCGTCAAGCGCGTGCTGCCGCTACGCGCGAACGTGGCCGTGACTTACTCGACGGTATTCGGAGTGAGCGTGCCGGGCCAGTTGCGGCGGACTTTCCTTGCTTACCTTGAGCGCGAGCGCGCGCATCCGTATCGGACCTTCCTGCACTACAACTCGTGGTACGACATCGGCTACTTCACGCCGTACACGCAGGACGATGCGACACACGCGATCGGCGCTTACGCGGAAAAGCTCGGCAAGCAGCGCGGCGTGAAGCTGGATTCCTTTCTCTTCGACGACGGCTGGGACGATCACAAGAAATTGTGGCAGTTCAATTCGGGTTTTCCCGATGGCTTCACGTCGGTCGCCAAGGCCGCGGAAGCGGCCGGGGCGGAGCCCGGCGTCTGGCTTTCTCCTTGGGGCGGCTACGGACCGCCTCGCGCCGAGCGTCTGGCGACGGCGAGGGCGCAGGGCTACGAAGTCGACGATCAGGGTCTCGCCTTGTCGGGGCCGAAGTATTACAAGCTGTTTCATCAGGCCGCGCTCGATCTGCTGAGCAAGTACCGCATCAACCAGTTCAAGCTCGACGGCACGGGCAGTCCCGACAAGGTCACGAAAGGCAGCGAATTAGACAGCGACTTCGCCGCGGCGATCGCTTTGATCGGCGACCTGCGTGCAGTGAAGCCCGATCTGTTCATCAATCTCACGACGGGAACTTGGCCGTCGCCGTTCTGGCTGCGCACGGCCGATTCGATCTGGCGCGGCGGCGAGGATCACGAATTCGCCGGCCGCGGCGACGACCGCCAGCGCTGGATCACGTATCGCGATGCCGATACTTACGGCGGCATCGTTCGCCAGGGGCCGCTGTTTCCGCTCAATTCCCTGATGCTCCACGGCATCGTCTACGCGCGGCATGCGCGTGGGCTTAACGTGAATCCGAAGCCGTCCGATTTTGCCGACGAGGTGCGCTCGTATTTCGCCAGCGGCACCGGACTGCAGGAAATGTACATTTCTCCCGATCTGCTCAGCGACGCGGATTGGGACGTGCTCGCCGACGCAGCGAAATGGGCGCGCGAACGCGCCGACACCTTGCGCGACAGCCATTGGATCGGCGGCGATCCTGCGCGCGGCGAGGTCTACGGCTGGGCGTCGTGGTCGCCGCAGCGTGCCGTGATTGCCTTGCGTAATCCGCGCGAGACGGCGCAGGACTTCGAGCTGGATCTGAGCGCGGTGCTGGAACTGCCTCCGAAGGCGGCGGCCCGGTTCCGGGCGCAATCGCCCTACGTGCAGGGCGAGGCGCGCGAGCTCGATGCGGCTGCGCCGGCGCGAATCCGCCTCGAACCGTTCCAGGTCCTCGTCTGGGATCTGACGCCGAAGCCCTGAGCGCGCTTTGCCGCGGCCGGAAAGCAGCTAAGATGTGGGCATGACCGACGCCAAAACTTCTCCGATTCGCATCGTCGTTTACGGTGCCGGCGGCCGCATGGGGCAGGCGGTGATCCGCGCCATTCTCGAATCCGATCGCGCGATCCTGACTAGCGCTCTGGTACGCCCGGCTTCCGGGCTGGCCGACCAGCCGCTGTCGCGCGTCTACGGCGACGACGCGCCCGACGTGGATTTCGCCAACGCGTTCGATCCCGACGTGGACGCCGAGGTGCTCGTCGATTTCAGCGGCGTGCACGCGTTCGATGCCGCGCTGGCCCTCGCTGTCGAGCGCAAGCTCGCCTTCGTCAGCGGCACGACCGGCCTCAGCGACGAGCAATTCGACGCGCTCAATCGCGCGGCGAAATCGATCCCCGTGCTCTGGGCATCCAATTTCAGCCTCGGGGTTGCGATGCTGGCGCGGCTCGTGCGGCGCACCGCCGAGGTATTGCCCGAGTGGGATTGCGAGATTCTCGAAATGCACCACGGACTCAAACGCGACGCGCCGTCGGGAACCGCGCTGACGCTAGGTTATGCCGCCGCGGAGGGCCGCGCGGTCGCGCTTGCCGAACATGCGCGCTACGCGCGCCACGGCCAGATCGGCACGCGTCCGTCCGGGGAGATCGGTTTTGCGACGCTGCGCGGCGGCGATGTGGTCGGTGAGCACACGGCGATTTTTGCCGGCCGCGGCGAACGCATCGAACTGATTCATCGCGCGACCGACCGCGACATCTTCGCGCGCGGTGCGCTTGTCGCGGCAGTCTGGCTCGCCCATCGCGAACCGCGGCGATATCGCTTCGACGAAGCGCTGGCGCCGAGCGAATAAACCGTTCCGGCGGCGAAGGGCTGGTGTTGCGCTAATCCTTGTGCGCGGCGTTCTTGTCGCGTCCGGCGCCGAACTTCTTGTCGAGCGAGCCGAACAGTTTTTTGAATAGGCGCGAGAATTTTCCGCGCTGGGTCTTGCGCAGCTTTTCGTCCTCGCTCGTCAGCCAGGCGACCTGGATCACACGGCGCTCGCCCTCGTAGGGAAGATGGCCGTGGAAGGAATTGTCCGCGCGCTTGAACACGACGAAATTCCCATACAGCGGCTTGATCTCAGGCGCGGCGAGATCGTCGACGTCGTCGATGCGGTTGAGAAAGCGGAAACAGCCGTCGCTCGTGTCCGGCCAGGACTCATTGAGATAGAGCAGGGCGGTGGCGACCTTCGAACGGCTGTCGGTATGGATGGTGCCGTGACGCTTGTTGAGCAAGCGGCACAGGGTCACCAAGGTCGGATACTGGCCGAGATGGTCGATGCCGAGGCGCGCGCCGACCGCGCTCGCGACGGCCGGATCGACGAGCTCGCGGATCAGGGCGTTGACGCTCGGACCGCAGTCCTTTTCCTCGTAAGGGAAAAAGCCGGCGCTCGAATATTTGGGGAAATCGCGCTCCAGATCTGCCGCCGTCGCGGCCGGCAACTGGTCGTGGGCGACGAGGAAACGGAACGGCGCTTCGCGCACGACGGTATCGGCGCGATCCAGGTGCGCGGGATCGAAAAGGACGGTCGATGCGGCGGCGGAAGCTACGGCGGACATGGAAACACTCGTTCTCGGTTCACCGGATTCTAACGCCGCCGCCATAAATATTCCGTGGAAATGCCCGCCGCACAATGGACAGGGGGTACCCTGCGCCGGTATCATTCGCACTCGCCCGCAACCCGCACACGGTCCCGAGTCCGCTCAGGCCCGCCAGCAACGCTGCGTGTATTTTTGCGAACATCCTTGCTCGCGAAAATCGAAAGCGGCCATCGATGGCCGCACTCTTCAATTCCCAGGCGACGCAACAGATGACCCCAGCCATTCTCGCCCTCGCAGACGGCACGATCTTCCGCGGCATCTCTATCGGTGCGGAAGGCGAAACCGTCGGCGAAGTCGTGTTCAACACCGCGATCACCGGTTATCAGGAAATCCTGACCGATCCCTCCTACGCGCGCCAGATCGTCACGCTGACCTATCCGCATATCGGCAACACCGGCGTCAACGCGGTCGACGAGGAATCGGAAAAGATCCAGGCCGCGGGACTCGTGATCCGCGACCTGCCGCGCCTCGCGAGCAACTGGCGCTCGACCGAGAGCCTTGACGCCTATCTGCGCCGCCACGGCATCGTTGCGATCGCCGACATCGACACGCGCGCGCTGACGCGCCTGCTGCGCGACAAGGGTGCGCAGAGCGGCTGCATTCTCGCCGGCGCAGACGTGTCGGAAGAAAAAGCGCTCGCCGCGGCACGCGCGTTTCCCGGCCTGGCCGGCATGGACCTCGCCAAGGTGGTCAGCACCGCGGCGCCCTATCGTTTCGACGCGGGCAGCTACGACCTCGACAACACGGCGTTCGCGACCGCCGAGGCCGGGCATCACGTGGTCGCCTACGATTTCGGCGTGAAGAGAAACATCTTGCGCATGCTCGTCGACCGCGGCTGTGCGATCACCGTCGTGCCCGCGCAGACGCCGATCGCCGACGTGCTCGCGCTCAAGCCCGATGGCGTCTTTCTCTCGAACGGCCCCGGCGATCCCGAGCCCTGCGACTACGCGATCGCCGCCGCGCGCGAGACGATCAAGCGCAAGATTCCGCTGTTCGGTATCTGTCTCGGACATCAGATCATGGGCCTCGCCGTCGGCGCGAAGACGCTCAAGATGAAGTTCGGCCACCATGGCGCGAACCATCCGGTCAAAGACCACGATGACGGCCGCGTGCTCGTGACCTCGCAGAACCACGGCTTCGCCGTCGATCCGGCGACCTTGCCGGCGAATACCCGGATCACGCATACCTCGCTGTTCGACGGTTCGCTGCAGGGCTTCGCGCTGACCGACGCGCCGGCGTTCTGTTTCCAGGGACACCCGGAAGCGAGCCCGGGCCCGCACGACATCGGTTATCTGTTCGACCGTTTCGTCAGTTCGATGCAGGCGGCGGCAAAGGCGGCGTAACCGCGGCTTTCGATCTTCGGGCAGCGTTTGTCGCGGTGAGAGCCGGGCGGAGCGGCCTGAAGGGACGAGCGCGAGAGAATCAAAAAGGCGCTGGATGACCGGCCCTGCGGCTGTTAAGAGCCCCGCTAAAAGCAGGCGGGAATGACGAGCAAGAAAGTAATAGCGGAACCAGGTGGATAGAAAATGCCAAAGCGCACCGACATCAAAAGCATCCTCGTCATCGGCGCCGGTCCCATCGTGATCGGCCAGGCCTGTGAGTTCGACTATTCCGGCGCGCAGGCGTGCAAGGCGCTCAAGGCCGAAGGCTTCCGCGTCATCCTGGTCAACTCGAATCCGGCGACGATCATGACCGACCCGGATACGGCCGACGCGGTCTACATCGAACCGATCAACCGCGCGACCGTCGAGCGCATCATCGCCAAGGAAAAGCCCGACGCGCTCCTGCCGACGATGGGCGGCCAGACCGCGCTGAACTGCGCGCTCGATCTCGCTGACGCCGGGATTCTGGAGAAGTACGGAGTCGAGCTTATCGGGGCCTCACGCGAAGCGATCCGCATGGCCGAGGACCGCGAGCTGTTTCGCCTGGCAATGCGCGATATCGGTCTGGAATGTCCGCGCGCCGAAGTGGCGAGGTCGCTCGAGCAGGCGCTCGAGATCCAGAGCCGCGTCGGCTTTCCGACCATCATCCGCCCGAGCTTCACGCTTGGCGGTTCGGGCGGCGGCATCGCCTACAACCGCGAGGAATTCATCGAGATCATCAACCGCGGCCTGGATCTGTCGCCGGTGCATGAAGTGCTGGTCGAGGAATCCGTGCTCGGCTGGAAAGAGTTCGAGATGGAAGTCGTGCGCGACAAGGCCGACAACTGCATCATCGTCTGCTCGATCGAGAACTTCGATCCGATGGGCGTGCACACCGGCGACTCGATCACCGTCGCGCCGGCGCAGACCCTGACCGACAAGGAATACCAGCGCCTACGCGATGCCTCGATCGCCGTGCTGCGCAAGATCGGCGTCGACACGGGCGGGTCGAACGTGCAGTTCGGCATCAACGCCGAGAACGGCCGCGTCGTCGTCATCGAAATGAATCCGCGCGTGTCGCGCTCTTCGGCGCTGGCGTCGAAGGCGACCGGTTTCCCGATCGCCAAGATTGCGGCGAAGCTGGCTGTGGGTTACACGCTCGACGAACTGCGCAACGACATCACCGGCGGCGCAACGCCGGCGTCGTTCGAACCGACGATCGACTACGTCGTCACCAAGATTCCGCGCTTCGCGTTCGAAAAATTCCCGGCCGCTGATGCACGCCTGACCACGCAGATGAAATCGGTCGGCGAGGTGATGGCGATCGGCCGCACCTTCCAGGAATCGCTGCAGAAGGCGCTGCGCGGTCTGGAAACCGGCAAGGACGGCTTGAATCCGACCGGCCTGGATTTCCACAACGACGAAGACCTCGCGACGCTCAAGCGCGAACTGCGCGAACCGAAGCCGGACCGCATTTTCTACGTCGCCGATGCGTTCCGCGCCGGGCTCTCGCTCGAAGACATTTACGCGCTGACCCATATCGACCGCTGGTTCCTCGACCAGATCGGCGAGCTGATCGAAGTCGAAACCGCGGTCAACGCGGCCGGGCTCAAGGGCCTCGACGCCGCGCAGATGCGCGCGCTCAAGCGCAAGGGTTTCTCCGATGCGCGCCTCGCTGCGCTGCTCGACACCGACGAAGCCGCGGTGCGCACTCTGCGTCGCGCGTTCAACGTGCGGCCGGTGTACAAGCGCGTGGACTCCTGCGCGGCCGAGTTCGCGACGACGACGGCCTATCTGTACTCGACCTACGAGGAACAGTGCGAAGCTGCGCCGACGACGCGCGAGAAGATCATGGTTCTCGGCGGCGGCCCGAACCGCATCGGCCAGGGCATCGAGTTCGACTACTGCTGCGTCCACGCCGCGCTCGCGCTGCGCGAGGACGGCTACGAGACGATCATGGTCAACTGCAATCCGGAGACGGTGTCGACCGATTACGATACGTCCGATCGTCTCTACTTCGAGCCGCTGACTCTCGAAGACGTGCTCGAAATCATCGACGTCGAAAAGCCCAAGGGCGTGATCGTGCAGTACGGCGGCCAGACTCCGCTCAAGCTCGCGCGTGCGCTCGAAGCGAACGGCGCGCCGGTAATCGGCACCACGCCCGATTCGATCGATCTCGCCGAAGACCGTGAACGCTTCCAGCAAATGGTGCAGAAGCTCGGCCTGACCCAGCCGCCGAACCGCACCGCGCGCACGCCCGACGAGGCGCTCGCGCATGCGCGCGAGATCGGCTATCCGCTCGTCGTGCGGCCGAGTTATGTGCTCGGCGGCCGCGCGATGGAAGTCGTGCATTCCGATGCGGACCTGAAGCGCTACATCACCGACGCTGTGAAGGTGTCGAACGATTCGCCGGTGCTGCTCGACCGCTTCCTCGATAACGCGGTCGAAGTCGACGTCGACATCGTCGCCGACGCGCAGGGCAATGTCCTGATCGGCGGTATCATGGAACACATCGAGGAAGCCGGCGTGCACTCGGGCGACTCGTCGTGCTCGCTGCCGCCGTACTCGCTCAGCGAAAAAGTGCAGAACGAGCTGCGCGCGCAGGTCACCCAGATGGCCCGTGAACTCAAGGTCGTCGGCCTGATGAACACCCAGTTCGCGATCGCGCAGGAGAACGGCGACTCGACGATCTACATCCTCGAAGTCAATCCGCGCGCTTCGCGCACCGTGCCGTTCGTGTGCAAGGCGACCGGCGTATCGCTGGCCAAGATCGCCGCGCGCTGCATGGCCGGCAAGAGCCTTGCCGAACAGGGCGCGACGCGTGAAATCGTGCCCGACTACTACTCGGTCAAGGAAGCGATCTTCCCATTTGCAAAGTTCCAGAACGTCGACCCGATTCTCGGCCCCGAGATGCGCTCGACCGGCGAAGTGATGGGCGTCGGCCGCAGCTTCGGCGCCGCGTTCGCACGCGCGCACGAGGCGGCGAATATTTCCGCGCCGAAGGTCGGCAAAGTGTTTGTGTCGGTGCGCGACGCCGACAAGCCGCGCCTGCTGCCGGTCGCGCAGGATCTGGCGCGCCGCGGCTACAGCCTGATCGCGACTGCGGGCACGCACAGCTATCTCATCGAGCACGGCGTTGCCTGCGAGCGCATCAACAAGGTGCTCGAAGGCCGCCCGCACATCCTCGATGCGATCAAGAACGGCGAAATCGTCTTCATCGTCAACACCACCGAAGGCCGGCAGGCGATCACCGATTCGTTCTCGATCCGCCGCGAGGCGCTGCAGCAGCGCATCACCTATTCGACCACGGTCGCCGGTGCGCGCGCGCTGGTGCATTCGCTCGACTTCCGCAGCGGCGGCGACGTTTTCAGCCTGCAGGAACTACACAAAGAACTGGCCTGACCGTAGTATTGCGGCCGGAACGACTCTTTCCGCCTGCGGCGACCCAGCGAACCGCAGGCGGCCTCATTCATATTGCCGTCGCCTCTCGATGCCGAGGGTGAACGGCGTTTTGCCCAAAGGAACAAGGAACGCGAAATGAAGCGTGCCCCGATGACCGCCAAAGGCGCCGAGCGCCTACGCAACGAACTCGAGCGCCTGAAATCCGCAGAGCGCCCGCGCATCATCGCTGCGATCGCCGAGGCGCGCGCGCACGGCGACCTGCGCGAGAACGCCGAGTACCATGCCGCGCGCGAACAGCAAGGCTTCATCGAAGGCCGCGTCAACGAACTCGAAGCCGCGCTGAGCTTCGCCGAGGTGATCGACGTGTCCCGCCTCAATCCGAACGGCAAGATCGTGTTCGGCGCGACCGTCGAACTGGTCGAAGAGGCGAGCGGCGCGGAGGTGACCTACCAGATCGTCGGCGACCTCGAGGCCGACATCAAGTTGCGCCTGATCGCGGTCAACTCGCCGCTCGCGCGCGCGCTGATCGGCAAAAGCGAAGGCGACAGCTTCGAGTTCCAGGCGCCGAACGGCATGAAGAGCTACGAGATCGTCGCCGTGCGCTACGAGGCCTGATCGTTTCCGGCGCGGAGCAGGGCACGATGTCCCCGATGCGACTGGAACTGCTGCTGCCCGCGCAAAAACGCCTCGAGCGGTCTTCCGTTTTGAAGTACTGGTCGTCGCGCGGAGACTGCGTCAGCGCAGGTCCAGCCGGTCGTGACGTCGTTTTGCACGAAGCCTTCCAGTTTGACGCAGACACGCTTCCGGCAGCCGCGCTGACGCGCAGCGCCGATGCGACCGACGCGGCCGGCGCATTGTGGCTGCGCGCCGATCCGGCCTTCGTGATGGCCGACGCGGTGACCTTGCGTCTGCTCGCCTGCGGAAACCTTTCCGTCTCGAACGAAGAAGTCGCGGCGTTCGCGCAGGCCTTGCAGCCCTTGTTTGCCGAGCTGGGATTCGAGTTCGACGCGCCGCATGCGCAACGCTGGTATCTGCGCTGCGCGATGGACGCGAAGCTGCCGACATTCTCGCCGCCCGAGGACGCGCTCGGCGACGACCTCGCGCGACACCTGCCCGAGGGCGAGAACGCACGCCAATGGCGCAGCCTGCTCAACGAAGTGCAGATCGTCCTGACCCAGCATCCAGCCAACGCCCGGCGCGCGCAGCGCGGGCTGCCGCCGGTCAACAGCCTATGGTTCTGGGGCGCAGGCACGATGCCCGATTCGGTGCGCTGCGAATTTGCCCAGGTGTACAGCGACGACGAGATCGTTGCGGCGCTGGCGGTTTCGGCGAAAGTCGCGAAATTCGCATCGCTCGCCGACGCGCGCGAGCTTTTTTCTGCCTCTTCTGCGTCGGCAAGTACGCGCGAGAACACGAAGGTTCTGATCGATCTCGCGCATTGCCGAGATTCCGCGCAGTTGGAATCCGACTGGTTCGCGCCGATCGATGCGGCGTTGAAGCAGCGCAGGATCGATCGTCTCGATCTGCGCTTCGAGAGTGGCGAGCTTGTCGTTTTCAAGCCGGCGCACCGCTGGCGTTTCTGGCGCCGCGCGAAACCGCGGGCGTGATCGGCCGTCCGCGCATTCAGCGCCGCCCCGTGCCGCTGGCGGACGCAGACCGGCTGGCTGGACTGCATCCGGTGCTGCGTCGCGTCTATGCCTCGCGCGGGGTGACCGCGAGTGCAGACATCGCGCATCGATTGATCGGCCTGCTGGCGCCGGCGCAGCTCGGCGGCGTCGTGCGCGCCTGTGAGTTGATCGAGAATGCGCTGCGTGAAGACGCGGCAATCGTGATCGTCGGCGACTTTGACGCAGACGGCGCGACCGGCACGGCCATCGCCGTGCGCGGCCTGCGCATGTTTGGAGCGAACCGCGTCGACTATGGCGTGCCGAATCGCTTCACTCATGGCTACGGCTTGAGCCCGGCGCTGGTGGAGGAACTCGCCGCGCGGCATCCGCGGCTGGCCGCCGGCGGTCTGCTGATCACGGTCGACAACGGCGTTTCCGCACATGCGGGTGTCGCTGCGGCGACGGCGCTCGGCATGCGCGTCGTCGTAACCGATCATCATCTGCCGGGCGAAACGCTGCCCGCCGCCGACGCGATCGTCAATCCGAATCTCGACGGCGATGCGTTCCCGAGCAAGGCGCTTTGTGGCGCCGGCGTGATGTTTTACTTGCTGCTCGCGCTGCGCGCGCACCTGCGCGACGGTGGCTGGTTCGCGTCAGTTGAAAAGCGCGGCCAAGGATCGCTGCCTGCCGATTCTCGCGACCCAAACGAACGCAAAAAAATGGCCGAGCCCGATCTGTCGAGCCTGCTCGATCTGGTCGCACTCGGCACCGTCGCCGACCTCGTACCGCTCGACCACAACAACCGCATCCTCGTCGACGCGGGCTTGAAACGCATCCGCGCGGGCCGCGCCTGCGCCGGCGTCGCCGCGCTGCTGGAGAGCGGCAAGCGCGACCCGGCGCGTGCAGTCGCGAGCGACCTCGGCTATGTCGTCGGTCCGCGTATCAACGCAGCGGGGCGCCTCGAAGACATCCGCCTCGGCATCGAATGCCTGCTGACCGACGATCGTGCGCGCGCGCAGCGGCTCGCCGAGCAGTTGTCCGCGATCAACAACGAACGCCGCGATCTCCAGGCCGGCATGGTCGAGCAGGCCGAGCGCGCAGTGGAAGACTGGCTGCGCCGGCACGGCGCGCAGGCGTTGCCGACCGGCATCGTTCTGTTCGAGCCCGGCTGGCACCACGGCGTCGTCGGCCTGGTCGCATCCAAGCTCAAAGAGCGCTTCCACCGCCCGGTGGTGGCCTGCGCAGCGGCGGGTGACGGCAGCGACGAAGCGAAAGGATCGTGCCGCTCGATCGCCGGATTCCATCTGCGCGATGCGCTCGCGGAGGTCGATGCGCGCGCACCGGGTTTGTTGCAGCGTTACGGCGGGCACGCGATGGCGGCCGGCTTGAGCCTGCGCTGCGACGACGTCGCGCGCTTCGCCGAGGTGTTCGACGCGGTCGCGCGCGAACGCATCGCGCCCGAACAGCTCGATGCCGTGTTGCTGACCGACGGCGCGCTCGATGCCGCTGATTTCACGTTGGAACTCGCCGAGCAGTTGCGCTATGCCGGACCGTGGGGACAGGCCTTCCCCGAGCCGCTGTTCGACGGAGAGTTCACTGTTGTCGACTTTCGCGTCGTCGGCGAGACGCATCTGCGCTTGCGCCTCTCGGCCGACGGATTCGTCGCGCCGATCGAGGCGATGCTGTTCGGCGGCTACGACGGCACACCGCCGCCGTCGCACCTGCGTGCCGCGTATTCGCTCGACGTCAACGAATGGAACGGCACGCGCCGACTGCAATTGCTGCTGCGGCACATCGAAAAGATCGACTGATGCGTGCCGCTGCGCGGTGCTGTCTCAGGATTGCGGCTCGACGATCTTGATCTTGCGCAGGAACGGACGCGCGGCCTCGCGGTCGCGTGCGGCCTCGTCTTCGAGCCAGTCGCGGAAGGCGCCGATCTTGCGGCTCTGCGCGCGCGCAGCCGGATAGGTAAACCAGAACGTGCGGCCCGTGCCGACGACCAGCGCGTGCGCCGGCACGAGCCGGCCGGCGTCGATCTCGCTGCGGAACAGGATCGGCGATCCGATCGCGATGCCTTGTCCGGCCACGGCCGCGGCGATATCGAGGTACTCGGCCGAAAGCAGCGGGCCGAAATGACTCGCAGGCGGCAATGGCATGCGGCCGTGGGCGCGGTACCACAGGGCCCACCAGTCGGGGCGGCCGAGCAGGGGTACTTCGAGCGTGCGCTGTGGATCGTCGAGCGCCTTCGCGGTTTCACGCAGCGCAGGCGCACACAACGGCATAAAGACGCTCGGGAACAGCGCATGCGTGCGCAGACCCGGCCAATTCCCGTAGCCGTTGCGAATGGCCGCGTCGAAACGGCCGCCGACAAGATCCTGAGCGTCGGCCGAGAGTTCGATTTCGAGCGCGATACTCGCGTGCTTGGCGCGGAAGCGGCCGAGTTTTGGCGTCAGCCAGCTGGTGCCGAGGCTCGGCAGAGTGGTCAGCGACAGGCGCGTTTCTTCGGCCGCCGCGGCATGCAGGAAGCTCGCACGCAGAGCGTCGAACGCCGCGGTCGCCTCGCGTGCGACCGCAGCGCCGGATTCGGTCAATTCCACGCGCTGCGCAAAGCG
The DNA here is from genome assembly GCF_005503555.1 of Rudaea sp. 3F27F6. Classification (GTDB taxonomy): domain Bacteria; phylum Pseudomonadota; class Gammaproteobacteria; order Xanthomonadales; family Rhodanobacteraceae; genus Rudaea. Next base: position 430,949 of record NZ_SCNG01000002.1, on the reverse strand, counting down.
CAGGAACAGGCGTACGCCGGTTTCCTGTTCGAGGCAGCGCACGTGATAGCTGACCGACGCGGCGGTCGTGTCGAGCTCGCGCGCGGCCTTGGCGAAGCTGCAGTGGCGTGCCGCCGCCTCGAAAGCGCGGATCGAAGCCAGCGAGGGGAGGTGACGGGTGCTGAGCATAAGTTTGACTTAGCCTGTCGCCGGATTTTCGCGTAGTCAACCGGTGGCGCGAGCGCGCACGCTGTGGCAGTCGTTCCGACCCAGGCGAGGGCTTCCATGGCTGTGCAGACGCGTCGCGAGTTTCTGGCTCTCCTGGCTTCCGCAGGCGCTGCGGCCGCCCTATGGCCGCAGCGTAAGGCGTGGCCGGCCGCCGCGGCCGGGGCAGGGCGCGACCTGGCTGCCCGTGCGCATGATTGGGACTGGCTCGTCGGCACCTGGGACGTCCATCATCGCCGTCTGAAGGAGCGCCTCGCCGGCGACACGCGCTGGGAGGAATTCGCCGGCAGGAGTGCCTTCTGGCAGACGCTCGGCGGTCTCGGCAATATCGACGACGACATCGTCGAGTTGCCCGGAGAGACCTATCGCGGCCTGACCGTGCGCGCCTACGATCCCGAGACGGATCGTTGGGCGATCTGGTGGGTCGACGGGCGCGAGCCGAGGACCATCGACGTGCCGGTGCGCGGCGGTTTCGAGCATGGCGTCGGCACGTTTTTCGGCGATGCGACCTTCAAGGGCCGGCCAATCGTCATGCGCTTCAAGTGGCAGGACTTGAACGGCAAGCGCCCGTGGTGGGAACAGGCGTTCTCCGCCGACGGCGGCAAGACTTGGGAGGTCAACTGGCGCAACTGGTTCACGCGCACCTCGCCCAAGCCGAGCCCGCTGGCCGCGCTCGCGGATGCGCCCAAGGATTTTGGATTTCTGGTCGGCAGCTGGAAGGTGAGCCATCGCAAACTGCGCCATCGCCTCGTCGGCAACAACGACTGGGACGAGTTCGACGGCACTCTGGTGAACTGGCCCGTGCTCGGCGGCCACGGCAATGTCGGCGACAACGTGATGAATGCGCCTAGCGGCACGATACGCGGCATCGGCCTGCGCACCTTCGATGCGAAATCGAAGCAATGGTCGAGCTGGTGGCTCGACGCGCGCTCGCCGACGGAATTCACCACGCCGCAGCGCGGCGCCTTTGCCGACGGCACCGGCACCTTGCTTGCCGACGACGAACTCGACGGACGCCCGATCAAGACGCGGGTGGTCTGGTCGCGCATCACTGCGAACTCGGCGCGCTGGGAGCAGGCCTGCTCGGCCGACGGCGGCAAGACCTGGGAGATGAACTGGGTGAGCGATTTCGTGCGCACGGCGTAAGGCGGCGGCCGGTCCACAACGGCGAAGACGACGCGGCCGGTTCGAGCCGGGACGCCGCCGCGCGCAGGCCCGGTCTACTCGTCCGCCTGCCGCACCTGCTATCCTTCGCGACCGATTTTTCATTCGTGTTGCGCCATGATCGAAACCAACCCCATCCACGCCCGCATTGCGGACCTGCAGGCACGCGTCGCTTCGCTTAGGGGGTATCTTTGACTACGAGACGAAAGCCGAACGTCTCGAAGAAGTAAGCCGCGAACTCGAAAGCCCCAATGTCTGGGACGATCCCGAGCGCGCACAGAATCTCGGCAAAGAGCGCGCTGCGCTCGATCGCATCGTCACCGGTATCCGCGAGCTGACCGAGGGCCTCGGCGGCGCCGACGAACTGCTGCAACTGGCCGAATCCGAGAGCGACGAAGGCACGGCGCTGGCCGTCTCGGCCGACGTCGACAAGCTGACTCTGCGCATCGAGGGACTCGAGTTCCAGCGCATGTTCTCGGGCAAGATGGATTCGCACAACGCCTTCGTTGACGTGCAGGCCGGCGCCGGCGGCACCGAAGCGCAGGACTGGGCGGAAATGCTGCTGCGCATGTATCTGCGCTGGGCCGAGCACAAAGGCTGGAAAACCGAACTGCTCGAAGCCTCCGCGGGCGAAGTCGCCGGCATCAAGAGTGCGACGTTCCGCGTCGAGGGCGAGTACGCCTACGGCTGGCTGAAGACCGAAATCGGCGTGCACCGCCTCGTGCGCAAGTCGCCGTTCGATTCCGACAATCGCCGCCATACGAGTTTCACCTCGGTGTTCGTTTCGCCCGAAGTCGACGACGACATCGACATCGAGATCAATCCGGCCGACCTGAAGACCGACGTCTATCGCTCGTCGGGCGCGGGCGGCCAGCACGTCAACAAGACCGAATCGGCGGTGCGTATTACCCATGTGCCGTCGGGCGTCGTCGTCGCCTGCCAGACCGAGCGCAGCCAGCATGCCAACCGCGACCGCGCGATGAAGATGCTCAAGGCGAAGCTCTACGAAATCGAGATACAGAAGCGCAACGCCGAGAAGGACAAGCTTGAGGCAACGAAGTCGGACATCGGTTGGGGCAGCCAGATCCGCAACTACGTACTCGACCAGTCGCGCATCAAGGATCTGCGCACGGGCATCGAGCGCACCGACACGCAGAAAGTGCTCGACGGCGATCTCGACGAATTCATCGAAGGCAGCCTGAAGTCCGGTCTCGAAGCCGGTGCGAAACGCATCGATGCCTGAGATTCGCGAAGTGTTTCCGTTCGTCCGGCGGCATCCAAGGACGAGCGGCATGTCAAAGTTGGCGCTTGCGGTGCGATACCTCGCCGCGAACGCAGTGGAAGGAATTTCTATATGAGTGAGACCGAAACGGCCAACACCGCCGCGCCGCAGGACGAAAACAAGCTGATCGCCGAGCGCCGCGAGAAGCTGCGCGCGCTGCGCGGCCACGGCATCGCGTTCCCGAACGACTTCGCGCCCGACGCGTTCGCGGGCGACCTGCTCGTCGAGTTCGAAGGCAAGAAGGCCGAAGAAGTCGAAGCCGCCGCGCGCCGCGTGAAGGTCGCCGGGCGCATGATGAGCCGCCGCGACACCGGCAAGCTCGCGTTCGTGCACATTCAGGACATGACGGGCCGCATCCAGTTGTTCATTCAGATCAATGCGGTCGGCGAGGACACGTACAAAGCGTTCAAGGGCTGGGACATTGGCGACATCGTCGCCGCGGAAGGTCCGCTGATGCGCACCAAGACCGGCGAGTTGTCGGTCAAGGTCGACACCCTGCGCCTGCTGACCAAGTCGCTGCGTCCGCTGCCGGACAAGTGGCACGGCATGGCCGACGTGGAGCAGCGCTATCGCCAGCGTTACGTCGATCTGATCGTCACGCCGGAATCGCGGCGCGTGTTCGAGCTGCGTTCGCGCATCGTGCGGCATATCCGCAACCTGCTCGACGGCAAGCGCTTCCTCGAAGTCGAAACGCCGATGATGCACGTGATTCCGGGCGGCGCCACCGCGCGGCCGTTCGTCACCCATCACAACGCGCTCGACATGGACTTGTATCTGCGCGTCGCGCCGGAGTTGTATCTGAAGCGCCTCACCGTTGGCGGCTTCGATCGCGTCTATGAGATCAACCGCAACTTCCGCAACGAGGGCGTGTCGACGCGGCACAACCCCGAGTTCACCATGCTCGAGCTGTACCAGGCCTACGCCACGTACAACGAGATCATGGACATCACCGAAGAAATGATCCGCACCGCAGCGCGCGACGTGGTCGGCAACACCGCGTTGACCTGGGAAGGGCGCGAGATCGACGTCGGCCCCGCGTTCCGCCGCTGGAAGATGGAAGACGCGGTGCTCGAGCACAACCCGCAGATTTCGCGCGAAGACCTGCGCGACCGCACGAAGATCGCCGCGCATGCCGAGAAGCTCGGCGTGCACGTCAAGCCCGGTTATGGCTGGGGCAAGATCGTGTTGGAAATCTTCGAGAAGACGGTCGAACAGGCCCTGATCCAGCCGACTTTCATCACCACGCACCCGACCGAGGTCTCGCCGCTGTCGCGCTCGAACGATCGCGATCCCGAGGTGACAGATCGTTTCGAGCTGTTTATCGGCGGCAAGGAAATCGCGAACGGCTTTTCCGAGCTGAACGATCCCGAAGAACAGGCGGAGCGCTTCCGCGCGCAGGTCGATGCCAAGGATTCCGGTGACGACGAAGCGATGCATTTCGACGCCGACTACATCCGCGCGCTCGAAGTCGGCCTGCCGCCGACCGGCGGCCTCGGCGTCGGCATCGATCGTCTCGTCATGCTGCTCGCCGACGTGCCCTCGATACGCGACGTGCTGTTGTTTCCGTACATGCGCCCCGAGGCCTGATAGCATTTCTCTCCGGCTTCGGCGGGAGAATGTCATGGGGCAGCGTGATCCGAGGGTCGATGCGTATATCGCCAAATCGGCGGAGTTCGCCCGGCCGATCCTCATGCATTTGCGCGATACGATTCATGCGGGCTGTCCCGATGCCGAAGAGGCGATCAAGTGGGGCATGCCGGCGTTCCTCTATAGCGGCCGCATCCTCTGCGGCATCGCCGCGTTCAAGCAGCACTGCGCGTTGGGTTTCTGGGGCGGCCGCGGCTTGATCGGCAACGAAGAGCGACGCGACGATGCGATGGGCCAGTTCGGGCGCATCGCGTCGCTCAAAGATCTGCCGTCGAAGAAGGTGCTGATCGGCTACGTCAAGCAGGCGATGAAGCGCGGCGATGAGCGTGCCGCGGCGGGGCCGAAGCCAAAGAAACCGCCGAAGCCCGCACCGCCCGCGCCCGACGATCTGGTCGCGGCGCTGAAGAAGAACAAGAAAGCACAGGCGATCTTCGACGCCTTCAGCGCGAGCTGCAAGCGTGAGTACATCGAGTGGATCGTCGAGGCCAAGCGCGAAGCGACGCGTGCAAGCCGCATCGATCAAGCGGTCGAGTGGATGGCCGAAGGCAAGCAGCGCAACTGGAAATACCAGAACGGTTGAACGCGCGGCGCTGGGTCAGAACCATTTTTTCCATTTGAAGATCGCCAGCGGCACGATCACGCTGATCGCCATCGCGGTCAGCGCCATCGCGTAGCCGTGCGGCCAGTCGTATTCGGCGATGGATTTGAAGTTCATGCCCCAGATGCCGGCTAGTGTCATCGGTCCGATCGTCACGACCGAAACGATGGTCAGCACCTTCATGATGTCGTTCTGGTTGTTGTTGATGAAGCCGAGTACGGCGTCGAGCAGGAACTGCAGGCGGTCGGACAACTGCTGGTCGAATTCGCTGAGCGAGCCGATGTCGGCCTGGATCGTCTTGAACCGCTGCACGTGTTTGGCATCGATCCAGTCCGGCGACACCTCGCAGAGATAGCCGATCACGCGCGAGACGCCGAGCATCGCGGAGCGCAGTTGCACGATCTGGCGCTGCGCCGCGCCGACCTTGAACAGCGTGCCGCGCAGCAGTCCGCGCTGGCCGCGCTCGTCGGAGAAAACCGCGCGCGACAGTTTCGACAATTCGCCGGCGGTTTCCTCCATGCGATCCGCGGCGACATTGACGATGCTTTCGATCAGGCCGATGAAAATGTCGACGCTGCCTTCGGGTGCATTGGCTGACGTCGCGAGTTCGCTCGTATGCGTGAACGCGAGCGAGTCCGCGTAGCGCAGCGAGACGAGCAGCCTCGGCGTCAGCACGAAGCCGAGCGGCGTCATCGCGCCGCGGCCGGATTCGGCGCGGACGAAGGCGGGAATATTGAGGCGCAGGATCTGCTTGTCCGAGCGGAAGCGGCTCGACAACTCGATCGCGCTGATCTGATCGCGCCGGGGCAAGGTGGCGCCGAGCAGGCTTTCTGCGTGGGCGCGTTCGGCCTCGTCGGGATCGACCAGGTCGAGCCAGACCGGCGTACCGGCCGACACCGGAGCGCCGTTCTTCCATACGCTCATCGCCGGGGGATTCGTCGAGTGAATCGTTAGCACGGTTTTTCCTCTACCATTGCCGAATCTATTACGGAACCGCTCGTTCCATGCCCGGACGGCCGCCGATTTCGGCCAGCATAGTGCAGCGTTCGTCAGGAAATTCCAAACCGTTCAAGGACACCGATGACCACGATCATCCTCATAGCCGTCACCTGCATCGTATCGTTCATGGGTTTCAACAACCCGCAGTTGATCGACAAGCTCATTTTCTGGCCGCCCGCGGTTAAACGCGGCCAGTACTACCGTTTTCTGAGCCATGCGCTGATTCATGCCGACGGCGCGCATCTGCTGTTCAATATGATCACCCTGTACTTTTTCGGCCGTGCTATGGAGGGGCTGTACGAACGCCTGCTCGGGCCGTTCGGCTTCACCTTGTTCTATGCCGGCGCCGTAATCGTGGCGATGCTGCCGAGCTATCTGGCCAATCGCGACAATCCCGGCTATCGCAGCCTCGGCGCTTCGGGCGGCGTTTCGGCGGTGTTGTTCGCCTTCATTCTGATCAATCCCTGGGCGACGATCCTGGTCTGGTTCGTGCCGGTGCCGGCAATTCTCTACGCGGTCGCCTACGTGGTCTATTCGTTCTACATGGACCGTCAGCGCAGCGACAATATCAACCACAGCGCGCATCTCTGGGGCGCCGTCTACGGCGTGCTGTTCACCGTGCTGGCGGCGCCGCGCGTCCTCAGCTATTTCTTCGAGCAGCTCTCGCATCCGCGATTCGGTTTCTGAGTCGTTCCGCACTATCGAAAGGAGTCCGTCCATGAGCACCCGACAAATTGCCGTTCTCGTCGGCAGCCTGCGCAAAGAATCGTTCAGCCGCAAGGTCGCGCATAATTTGATCGAGCTGGCGCCGAAGTCGCTCGAACTCGCCATCGTCGAGATCGGCGATCTGCCGCTGTACAACCAGGATCTCGAAACGGAGACACCGCCGCAGGCATGGCAGGCGTTCCGCGACCGCGTGCGCCCGGCGCAAGGCCTGCTGTTCGTCACACCCGAGTACAACCGCTCGGTGCCGGGAGGGTTGAAGAACGCGCTCGACGTCGGTTCGCGCCCCTACGGCAAGAGCGTGTGGGGCGGCAAACCCGGTGCGATCGTGAGCTGCTCGCCGGGGCATATAGGCGGCTTCGGCGCGAACCATCACCTGCGTCAACCGATGACCTTCCTCAACGTTCCGCTATTACAGCAGGAAGCGTATTTGGGCAGCGTCGACAAGCTCATTCAGGCGGACGGAAAGCTCGTGCCGGCAACGGCCGAATTTCTCGGCAAGTTCATGCAGTCGTTCGCCGCCTGGGTGGACAAGATTGCCGGGGGCTGAGTGAAGTTTTGTGAACGGCCCCGCTCAGACTTGATTTAGCCCGGCAAGCGTATATTTTGTAGGCATTCCACAGGCGGAGCATCGCCATGAACAAGTTCATCAAAACCGGCACGATCGCTTTATTGGCTGTGGCCGGTCTCGGCCTCGGCGGCTGCGTTTACTACCCGGTGCGCACCGGCGTCGCCTACGGCGATCCGGTCGACGGCAACGCGGTGGTCGACTATAACGACGCCACCACCTATTACGCCCCGGCGTATTCGGGTTATTACGCCGATCCGTACTGGTACGGTCCGGGCTACTACGGTTACGGTTACGGCTACGGTTGGCCCGCGGTGAGCCTGGGCTTCTACGGCGGCTATTGGGGCGGTCATCACTATCACGATCGTGGCCCGTGGCGCGGCGGTTGGAACGGCGGCGGCCATTGGAACGGCGGTGGCCGCAGCTCCATATCGGGCGGCGCGCGCAATATCGCCCCGCTGAGCCGCGGCTCGCGTCACTAATCAGCGTCTCCGTCGCTCGACGGAGTACAGGCAAGAAAAACCCCGTGCCTTGGATTCAAGGCACGGGGTTATTTTTTGCGCTACCGCATCGGCGGATCAGTGATAATCCCACTGCGCGTACTGGCGCTTTGAAATACGCTCAGCACCGTGCGCGAGAAAGTCGAAATCGTTGAGCAGCGGTGGGAATGCTTCGGCTTCTTCGCGGCTGATCGCGCCGTCGCCGTTGCGGTCGAGCTGGGCGAAAGCCGGCTTGGGTCCATAGTGTTGCGCGGCGGGCATGCCGGTGCGCACGATGACTTCGCGGCCGTTGGAATCGACAATGCTGCGCGTGGTCTGCTGAGCGAAAGACGGCATCGAAACCGCAAGCAGGACCGATGCGGCGATCGCAACGCGTGAGATGGCATTCATGGAAATTCTCCAGGTGGAATGGCATTGATTGTGACTCGGATGAAGATACCAAGTTCTGTGCAGCATGACTGCGAGATAACCGCCGCATGGCGCCGCTGAGCCTGCAGCAGGCGCGCAACCTGCATCTCGCCGCGCAGGGTCTGCTCGCGCCGCCGCGCGCGCGGGCGAAGCGCAAATCGGTCCTGACGGCGATCGAACGCATGCGTCTGCTGCAGATCGATACGATCCACGTCGTCGCGCGCAGCCCGTATCTCGTGCTGTTTTCCCGGCTCGGCGATTACGAGACCCGCTGGCTCGACGAATTGCTTGCGCGCACCGAAGTGTTCGAATGCTGGGCGCACGAGGCCTGCTTCGCGCCGATGGGCGATTTCGCCCTGCACCGGCATCCTTCCGCGGTCCGCGCCGGCCACTGGGCGCATAGGAACGCGGCGCGCATGCAGCGCGAGCATCGAGCGGAAATCGATGCCCTGGTCGAGCATATCCGCACGAACGGCGCGGTGAAATCGTCCGATTTCGAGCGCAAGACCAAGGGCCTCGGCGGCTGGTGGAATCGCTCCGACGAAAAGCGTTGGCTCGAAGCCGGTTTCGTGCTCGGCCGGCTCATGATCGCGCGGCGTGAAAACTTCCAGCGCGTCTACGACCTTTCCGAACGCGTGCTCGCGACTGCGCAGGCGAGGGTGCTCGCCGACATCCGCAGGAGCAAAGTGGATTCGGTCGAGCGGGCCGAAATCGACGTGCTTGCGAGCGAGGCGGACATCCGTCGCGAATTTCTCGTCGGCGCGGTGCGCGCGCTCGGCATCACCCAGGCGCGCTGGATCGACGACTACTTCCGCCTCAACAAGAAATTCAAGGACAGCGCGCTCGATGCGCATGTCGAGTCGGGCGAGCTGATTCGCGTCGAAGTGCGCGGCTGGGAAAATCCAGGCTACGTGCATCGCGACAATGTACCGCTGCTCGCACGCGCTGCACGTGGAGGCTTGCGTGCGACGCACACGACCTTGCTGTCGCCGTTCGATCCGGTCGTCTGGCATCGCGAGCGCGCCAGCACGATGTTCGGTTTCGACTACACGATCGAGTGTTATGTGCCGGACCACAAACGCCGCTACGGCTACTTCGTGCTGCCGATCCTGCATCGCGGTCGCCTGGTCGGCAGGCTCGATGCGAAGGCGCATCGCGTGAGCGGCGAGTTCGAGGTAAAGGCGATCTATCTTGAACCCGAGGTCGAGCCGGACGAGGCGCTTGCGGCCGACCTGGCCGCTGCGATCCAGCGTGCGGCGGATTGGCATCGCACGCCGAACGTGGTCGTGCGCCGCAGCGATCCGAAAGCATTTGCGGCTGCGTTGCGCGCCGCCCTCAAGACGTCGAGCCGCGCCGCGAAAACACCCTAGGGAATCAGCTCGGACAGTGTATCGAAGCGCCGCACGAGCACACGATTGCGGCCGCGGCGCTTAGCTTCGTAGAGCAGGGTGTCCGCCTGCTTGAGCAGCGCGGCGGGCGATTCCGTCGTGCGCGTGTCCGCGGTCACGCCGCCGCAACTGACGGTGACGACGGCGGTATCCATGCCCGAATCCTCGTGGGTCAGATGCAGGGCCGCGATGTCGCGACGCACGCGGTCGAGCAGGCTTTCGAGATCGACATCGCCGGGCAACAGCAGGATGAACTCCTCACCGCCGTAGCGCGCGGCGACGTCGTAGGCGCGCCGCGTCGCGCCGGCGAGCACCTGGGCGATTTCGCGCAGGACTTCGTCGCCGGCGCCGTGGCCGTAGCGGTCGTTGTAGCGTTTGAAATGATCGACGTCGATCATCGCGATGCTAAGCGTTTCGCCCGTGCGTATCGCGCGCCGCCACGCCAGTTCGAGGGCCTGGTCGAAATGGCGGCGGTTGGCGATGCCGGTGAGGCCGTCGCGGTCGGCAAGGCGTTCGAGTTCCTTGCGCTGGGCGACGAGCTTGAGGTGGTTGCGCACGCGTGCGCGCACGAGCGCCGGGCGGATCGGCTTGTGCAGATAGTCCATCGCGCCGAGCGAGAGGCCGCGCTCTTCCGCATCGGCTTCGGTCGATGCGGTAATGAAGATCACCGCGGTCTCGGCGCTGTGCGGCTCGGCGCGCAGCTTGCGCATCACTTCGTAGCCGTCCATCTGCGGCATCGACACGTCGAGCAGGATCAGGTCGATGTCGGCGCCTTCGCGCATGCGCGCGATCGCCGACGGTCCGTCCTTGGCGAGCAGGATGCGGCATTCCTTCTGCAGCAGTTCGGCGAGCAGGGTGCGGTTGATGCGGTCGTCGTCGACGATCAGGACGGTGGGTAGAGGTGGCTGGTTCATGCCGGCGAAGCTCCTTGTGTAGTCTTTCAGGGTGGTCCTTTCATTCAATGGCTTCGCGCAGGCGTTGCAGTACGCTGCGCGCGTTTTCGAGTTCGAGCAGATCGAAATGCGTGTGCATCGCTGCGGCCAGCACGGCCAGCGGCGTGGGCGCAAGAAGCGCATCGATTTCTGCGAGCAGCGATTGCGCCGCGTAATCGCCCGCGGCGATCAACGGTTCGGCCTGGGCGAGCCGCTTGAGCACGAGAGTCTTGTCGTACGAGCGTGCCTCCGGCGAGTGCATGCGAGTCCGAACAAGAATTTGCCGAAGCTCGCCGAGGACGGCTTCGAGTTCCTCGACGAAACGCGGCAAATGTGCCTGCGCCTCATCGGCGCGGCCGTCGCGTGCCGCTTCTTCGAGCAGGGCCGCTGTCGTACAAAGTGCGTCGGCGCGCAGATAAGCGGCGGCGCCTTTCACCGCGTGCGCTTGTGCGGCGATGGCGTCGTTGCGGCCGCCGCGAGCATCTGCGGCGATCTGGACGGGAGTGTCGGCGAAGTCTTCGGCGAAACTGCGCAACAAGCGCAGCAGCAGTTCACGCTTGCCGCCGAGATGCTTGAGCGCGGCGGGCAGATCGAGATGCGGCGAAGGCACCGGCAAGTCGAACGCGCCGTCGTTGCGCAAGCCGGCAGCCGGCTTGTCGGCATGATCTTGCGATGCTGGCGTCTCGGGCAGTATCTGCAGTAGCGTTTCGTACAAGGTCGCTTCGTCGATCGGCTTGGTCAGGTGCGCGTTCATGCCGGCCGCCGAGCTGCTGTGGCGGTCTTCCGGCCGCGCGCGCGCGGTCAAGGCGACGATCGGCAGAGTCGCCCAGCGCGCCTGCTTGCGGATTTCGCGCGTGGCAGTGAGACCGTCGATGCCGGGCATATGGATGTCCATCAGAACGACGTCGTAATCGGCGTGGTTCAGCTGCGAGAGCGCGTCGAGGCCGTCGACCGCGGTAGCGACGTGCATGCCGGCCGCGGCGAGGAAATCGCCGGCGACTTCGCGGTTGAGCGCATTGTCGTCGACGACCAGCGCGTGCCGGCCGGCGAGGCTGCGCAGGCGCGCTTTAGACGGCATCGCCGCATGCGCGGTATGCGCGTCCAGCGCTCGCTCGCCTTTATGCTCGTCGCCGATCACGTCGGCGATGGTGTCGAACATCGTCGACTCGGTGACGGGCTTGATCAGCACGCCTTGCAGGCCGAGCTGTTCGGCGCGGCGCAGCACTTCCTCGCGGCCGTACGCAGTGACCATGAGCACGGCCGGCATCTGCTGCAGTTCGGGCGTTGCGCGGATCTGCTGTGCCGTCTCCAGCCCGTCCATGCCCGGCATCTGCCAGTCCATCAATACGATCTGGAACGGCCGCTGCCGCGCGGCGGCCTGCTTGAGCAGGCGCAGCGCGGTCGCACCCGATTCGGCGACCTCGACGTCCATGCCGAAGCCGAGCAGCATTTGCGAAAGAATGTCGCGCGCCGCGGCGTTATCGTCGGTGACAAGCACACGCCGGCCGCTGAGCCGCTCGGGCCGTGGCGTGGCGTTGCGTTTCGCATGCGGCTCGCGCATTTCGGCGTTGAAATGAAAGGTGCTGCCTTTGCCGGGCTCGCTCGACACGCCGATGTGGCCGCCCATCAGTTCGACGAGCTGCTTGCAGATCGCCAGTCCGAGCCCGCTGCCGCCGTGCGTGCGCGAGACGTGGCTGTCGGCCTGGGAGAAGGCACGGAACAGGCCGGCTATCTGGCCGGCGTCGAGGCCCACGCCGGTATCGCGCACCGCGAAACGCAGGGTGAGGCGATCGTCGTGCCTGCTCTCCACGCCGATCGAGACGACGACTTCGCCGCGCTCGGTGAACTTGACTGCGTTGTTGACCAGGTTGATCAGCACCTGACCGAGCCGCAGCGAATCGCCGATCAGCCGCGTCGGCACTTCCGGCGCGATCGCGTAGGCGATCTCCAGACCTTTTTCCTCGGCTTTCATCGCGGTGACCGCGGACACCGACTCAAGCACCGATTCGAGCGCGAATTCCGCTTCTTCGAGATCGAGCTTGCCCGCCTCGATCTTGGAGAAGTCGAGAATATTGTTGATGATCGTGATCAAGGTCTGTGCGGAGGCGTTGACCTTGTCGAGGTAGTTGCGCTGCCTCGGCGCGAGTTCGGTCTGCAGCGCCAGGCGGGTCATGCCGAGAACCGTGTTCATCGGCGTGCGGATTTCATGGCTCATCACGGCGAGGAATTCGCTCTTCGCGTGTTCGGCGGCTTCCGCGGCTTCCTTGGCCCGCTGCATCGCTTCCGCGGCGAGCCGCGTCGCGGTGATGTCCCAGTTGACGCCGAGTGCGCGCAGCACGGAGCCGTCGGCCGCGCGGAAGATTTGCGCCTGCGCACGAATGTAGCGCTGCTCGCGTGTTGGCAGCACAATGCGGAATTCGCCGCGGTAGAACGGCGCGGCGGGATCGGCCAGCGCGGCGCTCCAGTCTGCCGCGACGCGATCGGCGTCGGCGGGGTGCAGACGCGCGAGCCACTGTGCGAGACTGCCGTCGAAGTCGCCCGGCTTGATCCCGTAGACGATGTGCATCTGTTCGTCCCAGACGAAGCGGGCGTTGGCCGGATCGTTGAGTTCCCACACGCCGACGCCGCTGACCCGGTTGGCGAGTCGCAGGCGCTGGTTGAGTTCGAGGATCGCCGCTTCGCTTTGCTTGCGCTCGGTGATGTCGGTGTGCGTGCCGACGATGCGCAGCGGCGCGCCGCTCGCGTCGTGTTCGATCAGCTTGCCGCGGTCGTAGATCCAGCGCCAGGTGCCGCCCTTCGTGCGCATGCGATGTTCGAGCGCGAAGTCCGGCGTCTCGCCGCGCAGGTGCGCCTGGATGAGTTCCCAGCAACGTGCAAGGTCGTCCGGGTGCACGCGGTCGGACCATTCGTTCGTGCCCGAGCCGATCTCCTCTTCGGCGTAGCCCAGCATCAGCTTCCACTGGCGCGAATAGAACACGTGCCCGGTGTGCAGGTTCCAGTCCCAGATGCCGTCGCCGGAGCCGTCGAGAGCGAACTGCCAGCGCGCCTCGCTTTGGCGCAGCGCGGCTTCGGCTTTCTTCTCTTCGGTGATGTCGCGCGAGATGCCGATCAGGCCAATGATGCGGCCGTCCGGGTCGCGATAGGGCGCCTTGTTCGACGAGTAGCTGTGCAAGACCCCGCCGAGCATCGCCCATTCTTCGATCGTGCGCGGCTCGCCGCCGACCATGACGCCGTGGTCGTTGACGATCAGTTCGCGCGCAAGCTCGGGCGGAAAAATTTCGCTGTCGTTGCGGCCGAGCAGGTCGGCGCGTGCGCGGCCCATAAGCTTCGACGTGGCGTGATTGACGAACAGGTAGCGGCCTTCGGCGTCCTTGACGTAGATCAGGTCGGGAGCCGCGTCCATGACCGCCTGCAGCAGAGCGGCCGTGCTCCGCCATTGCTCGGTACTTTCGGCGACGCGCTGCTCGAGCTGCTCGTTGAGCAGACGAATCGCACGCTCGGCTTCGACATGGTCGCTGATGTCGCGGGCCAGGCCGAGGAAGGTTTTCCTGCCGTCGACGAAATGGCAGGAGACACGCACATCGACCGGATAAAAGCTGCCGTCCTTGCGCCGATAGCGTAAGAGCGCAGCGAACGTGTCGCCGTGCTGCAAATGATCCCAGATTTTTTCGGCGCGTCCGCGATCGGTGTCGATCGACAGATCGAAGATTTCCATCTGCAGCAACTCTGCGCGCGTATATGCGGTATCGCGGCAGGCGCGCTGGTTGACGTCGACGATGCGCCCTTTGGCATCGATCAGGATAAAGGCGTCGGCTGCGTGATCGATCAGGGAGCGCAGGTAGGTTGAATCGGACCCTGTCGCGTTTTCGTCAGTGCGCACCGGGGCCGCAGGCGAATCGTCGCGATCCGCCGCCCGGCCTGATGGCGCAGGTGCGTTCGCGTCTTCCCGGTCTCCCCCAGCCATGCGGGCGCCTCGATGCTATGTAGGGCGGGCAGGAATCCCCGGCCTCCTGCCTGTGCGGCAAGCATGATCCAGCGAGCGGCGCCTGTCCAATCCGCGTGCAGGCATGTGCGGCGCAGCGGCAGTGATCAACCCGGCGGCGTGTTCATTCCGCGGCTTCGCGGCTTTCCGCGCGTGGGTCCGCAGTCGGCAGCATCGTATAGCCCTTGCCGCGTACGGTGCGCAGCGGCAGGGAAAGATTGAGCACGCTGCTGACTTTGCGGCGCAGGCGGTGGATCAGCATCTCGAGCCGGTGCGGATCGAAATCGTAGGCGCTGTCGGTGAGGGCGACGATGAGATCTTCGCGCGGCACGACTTCGCCCGGCGCCGCGAGCAGTTGTTCCATGATCAGGCGCTCGGACAGGCCGAGTTCGACACTGCGCCCGTCCGGCGCGTAGAGCGCCCAGTCGTATTCGTCGAGCCGCCATTTCTTCACTGTGGAGTCGCCCGAGCTGCCGATGCCGACTCGCCGCCGCGTATTCGCAATCACGGCGGTGAGCACTTCCATGTCGATGGGCTTGGTCAGCCATGCGTCGGCTTGCGCCGCCGATTTGTTCGCCTCGTCGAAGCGCAGCCCGGTCAGGGCGACGATCGCGAGTTTGGAGTGAGCGCGCAGGTAGCGTGCGACCTCGAAGCCGTCTTCGTCGGGCAAGCCGATGTCGAGCACGATGACGTCGAAAGGCATGGCGAGCATGCGGCGATACAAGTCTGCGGCAATGCCGAAGCCCTCGGCATCGAATCCCGAAGCGATCAATCCGGGAATGAGTATGTCGTCGCGCAGGGTGGAGTCATCTTCTAGTACAGCAACTTTCAAAGGCACGACAGTCGATCACTTGCGGCAAGTCACGGCGACTTTGATTTTGCCGTTACTGCGTGGTTTCTGGAGTGATCACAATCACGCTTGTCATAAATGCAACGCGTGAGAACCGTCGATCGCAGCATTTCCTGTGTCGACCGTACGCACGGGTACGCGCGAATCGGAGAGCGCGACTCGATCCGAGGCATCGCAAAATTTCTCGGCGATGCTCGCGATGCACATTCTCACAGATGTCGCTTTGCTGCGAAGGCGGATCACTTGTCGATTGCGAGCGAGCGCCTCGGCAGCGCGTCCGATCGCGGCAAATTGATGCTGCGTAAATTTTTCTTCATCTGCGAATTGCGCATTCCGTGAACTCGAACAACCGCGGTGAGGTTTCGTGAAGTTCGGTGAATGAATCGCTGCATTCGATTGTTTAGGCTCGCTGCGCGGATGTGCCATGCACGATCCGCTTCGCGCACGGACTGCAGTACGCGGGGTGCGTCGACGAAATGCGCATAGATGCGCTACGTCCGACCGCTGCATTCCGATGATCGAGCGAGCACGCATCGCCAGTGCGCGCCGCTGCACGAAGGAATGGGCAAGAGGGGGTAAGCATGCGCAAGAACTTGGCGGACAGCGACGCACATCGGACGAGCGCGACGCGAACGGCGGACGCCGTCGAAACCATACCGCCGTCGATCGGCGCGATCCCAACTCACCCGGAGTCGACGGCCCGATCAATGCGGCCTCCTCCGCGAGATAGATGGCGAGCCTCCGCCATCGCAGCAAGCACTCCGCCGCACACCCGCGATGCGGCTGCGCAAATCCGCCCCGAATCCCGCACCACCAAATTCACGCAGAGAGAGAAGACCATGCGCAAGCCGATGCAGAGTGCTCACGGAATACTTTGCGCGCCGGCTTCTTTCCTGACGGCTTTCGCCGAAGTTCAGCGGCTAAAGAGCGGCTTCACTCGCCTCGTTGCTGCGGCGTGCTTGCTGCTTTCGTTTGCACTGGCGCCGGCGGCGTTGGCGGCCACATCCGCCAAGCACGAGATGACCTCGAACTGGGTCGGCTCGCCGGCATCGGCGCCGTACGGCAGTGCGCTCACCGCCGAGTGGCACATCAATACGAACGACGCGAACAATCCTCAAGCGAACAATCCGGTCAACAACGTGCGTCTTACGTTGACGGCGACCAACGGCGTTTTTGCGAACATGCCGACGATATGCAAGACGACGGGAGTGACCCCGCCGTCGGCGATCAGCGCCAACGGCACGCAACTGCTGTGCAATCTCGGCACGGTTACTGAAGGAACTTCGACCGTCGTGCAGACGCAGATTCTGCCAAACGGTGTCGTTGGATCGACATTGTCGACGACGGGATCCGTCACCTCCGATTCCGCCGCCGCACCGACGGCGCCGACAGCCCCGTCGGGACTGCCGATCACCGGCAGTCACGGCATGGACCTGGCGATCGGCGCACCGAATCAGAATTATCAGCAGAACACCGTAGCCAGCCGTAGCGGCGGCAACCGTCCGTCGATCATGGTCGATTACGGCATTTCGATGACGGCCGGCAGCATTCCGGGGCCGTCGACATATACGTTCACGCTGGACATCGCGGTGTCTGTCGCCGGGCAATTGCCGGGGTTGCAGTGGGAAGGTTGCGCGCCAATCGACGACTCCGCGCAGGCTCCGGGTATCCCGCACTCCGCCACGAGCTTCACCGACCGGACGAACTTTCCGACCTGCACGATCAGCGGCAGCGGCACACACTACACGGTCACGTTGAGCGGCCTGGACTATTCGCTTCAGCACGTCCCCACCGTAGACAGTCTTTATCAAGCGATCCCGTCGGCGACGAACTTCATCGCCGCAGGGCAGCTCATCTTCAGCTACACGACGCCGATTACGGCGACCACGGGCGTGACCTTCAGCGCTACCCCGACTCCGTTCACGTTCATCGACAACGTCACCCAGCCCGAGACCAACACCGCCAACGATGTTTCGAGCACCACTCTGGTCGTTCCGGGGGTCTTCTCGATGATCTGGATGGGCAGTCCTTCGGCCGGCCGCGTGCCCTGGGATGCCAACATGTGGGCCGCACCCGGAGCGGCGCAGAATCGCGTATTTCCCTGGCCGGCTGCCGGATCCTCGACCAATCCCGGCCCTTACTCGCTTAGCGATCAGCCGCTCGGAGCGCAGGCCGACAGCGTCACCTGGTCCACCTACAGCGGGCCAGGCGGTGCGGACATGGCCGGCTCCTGCGTGCTGATACAGAACCCGGCCGCGTTTACTCCGCGCTGGGTGGACTTTCTCGCCGCCGACGGCGCCTCGTACTCGAACATGCCGACCGCGCATCTGTGGTATCGCACGGATACGTTGAACACCAAGACCGCGACCTGCGGCGAGCCTGTCGGCGTGGCGGGAAGTCCTTGGATCTCGGCTCCGCTCCCGGCGGGCTGCGCCACGCAGACCGCGTCGATTTCGCCGGCGTACTCCGACGACCAATGCATCGTCAGCGTTCCGCCGGGAGTCACCGCGGTGAAGATGACCTGGAACCCGGCGGTGGACAAGCAATTCCACCACTTCCTGCGGGTCTGGGGCTACGTTCCGACGACGGCGCCGATCGGCGCCGAGTCCTGGGTGGCCGGGACATTCAACGCACCCTACAACACGGCGACGGTCTTCCCCGGCTATCCGACCCTCAACAACTACATCAACATCAGCACCTCGCCTGCAGTGACCGGGACCATCCCCGGCAGCACCTACGGGCCGAACACCAACGGCATCCGCGACGCGATGCGCATCCAAGGTCCGAATGGCGCGATCACCAAGACGGCGTCGAACCCGTCGGCGCTGCCGGGCGTGCCGGTGACCTTCACCCTCAGCGCGGAAGCGGATCTCGCTACCGTGAATCCGCCGGCGCAGACCTTCACCGTGGTCGACACGCTGCCGACCGGCATGACCTATGTCACCGGCTCGGGCACGCCGGTGCCGGTGCTCTCGGTCAACGGTTCGGGGCAGCAAGTGCTCACGTACACGTTTACGAATGTGCCGGCGAACGTCGCCCAGCCGATCACTTATCAGGCGCAGACCGCCGCGAACAGTTCGATCACACCGGGCACGGTGCTCACCAACACCGCCCAGATCAATGTCGTCGGAGACAATCGCGCCGTCGCCGCCAAGCAAGTGACCGCCAGCCTTACCGTGCCGAACAACGGCGCGACGACGCTGGCGAAATCGGTCGACTCGAACCTGCTCTCGTTCCTCGGCGATTCGTCGGCGTGGAACCTGACGATCAATTCGCAAGACTCCGTGTCGAATTCGTTCACCGACACGATCGACATCCTGCCGTACGCGGGCGACGGACGCGGCACCAATATCAGCGGCACGTACACGATCGGTGCGGTGACCGCGGCCGGCGCGACGGTGTACTACACGAGCGCCAATCCCTCCACGCTGAGCAACGATCCGCGCACGGCCTCGAACGGCACGGCGCCGGGCAGCATCGCCGGAAACACCGTCGGCTGGACGACGACCAAGCCGGCCGCGCCGACCGCGATCCGCGTGATCGGTCCGGCGCTTGCGCCCGGCGCATCGCAGACGATCCGCATAGCCTTCACTACACCGGCGGGAACGAGTTGCGCAGCGCCGGCGCCGACCGACAACAAGCCGGGGCAGTTGCTCGTCAACTCGGCCAACTCCATCGCCGCGCACACCGGCTTGCCGATGTTGTCGTCGTCGACGACGACGATCGGCAGTTGCTACTCACTGGCGTTGACGAAGGCCTTGACGACCAATCGCTTCGCCGCAGGCGATCAGTTCACGGTTGCGATTCGCACGGGCAGTGCGAGCGGCACTGTGGTGAACTCGACGGCCAACTCGACGACGGCCGGTACGGGCTCGACGCTCACGGGCGGTTTCGGTACGACGGGCGCCTACTCGGGCACGGCCGCCAACACTGCCTACTTCCTGACCGAAAGCGGCGCGGGCACACCGGCGGCCGTGCTCGGCAACTACACCTCGACGATCACCTGCACCGACGCGAACGGCGTGCAGACGGGATTGCCGAACAATCAGCCTTACAGCGCCGCGACCGGATTTTCGATCACACCGGTTCTCGGCGCGGTGATTTCCTGCACGATCGCGAATACCGCGGTTCCGTCGATCACCGTGCAAAAACAGGTCACGAGCAGAATTCTGGCCGCGGACCAATTCACCGTCGCACTGAAGAACAGCGGCGGCACGGTGCTCACCTCGGCGACCACCTCGGGCACCGGCAATACGGCGACGACCGTCAACTGGCCGGTCACGCAAGGCGCGACCTATACGATTACCGACGCGATGGCCGCGGGATCGCCGAATACGCTCGGGGCCTATGTGCCGTCGGCTTCCTGCGTCAACACGACGACCGGCAACGCGGTGACGGTCGGCGGCACGGTCGGTGCGTGGACCGTCACCGGCGGCTCGCCGGGCGACGCTTACGTTTGCACGGTCATCAACTCGCCGGGACCGCCGATCACCTGTAACGCCAACCCGAACATTTTCAACACGGGTTACAACGCGGGCACCGGCGGCATCTTGCCGGACAATTCGTTCGATGCGCATTGGCAGGTTGCGGGACCGTTCGCGGTCACCACGCCGGCGAATGCGGTCTCGATGCCTCCTGCAAACGCCGTCTGGGCTGCGGCCAACGTCGGCAACATGGCGCCTACGGCCTGGTCCGCCAGCCCTTACGGCAATGCGCAGTGGATTTCTCAGCAAACGATCGCGAATCCGAACAGCCCCGACGGAGATTGGTACTACCGATATCAATTCACGATGGACCCGGCCGTCGATCCGACGAGTTTCTCGCTGGCGATGAATTTCCTCTCCGACAACAGCGTCATGGAGGTTTACGTCAACGGCGTCGCGCAGAGCCCGCAGACCACCGGTTTGCCGCAGGCAACTTCGGTTCCCGATCCGTATCAAGGCATCGGATATTTGACGGCCAATGCGGCGTCGACGACGCTCAATCACAATTGGCAGACCGGGCTCAACACCATCATCGTCCAGATCAAGAGCGGACGTCCGGTGGAAGGATTCGATGCGCAGGTCCGTCCGAGTTCGCTCTGTCCGGCGCATGTGGCGATCAAGAAGAGCACGCCGGCAACGACGGTGACGCCGAGCGGACAGATCGTCTATACGATCGTCGCTAGCAACACGGGCGCCTCCAGTGCGGCCGGCACGGTCGTCGCCGATCCGATCCCGACCGGCATCGCAAGCCAGACCTGGACCTGCTCGGCGAGCGGTGGCGCAGTGTGTCCGAACGCAAGCGGTACGGGCGCGCTGAGTCAAACCCTGGCGACGTTCCCCGGCGGCAGCACGGTGACCTATACGGTGACCGGGACGGTATCGGCGAATCCGCCCGCACACGTGACGAATACGGCAACCGCATCGCCGCCTCCGGGCAGTCTGTGTACGCCGACGACGATGACGCCGCCGTGCAACAGCACGGTGACGGTCCCGCCGGTGCCGCAGGTGAGCATCCAGAAGAGCACGCTGGCAACGACGCTGACGCCGAACGGCACAGTCGCCTACACGATCGTGGTGGGCAATACCGGCACGGTCGACGCGTCGGGAACGCAAGTGAGCGATCCGATCCCCGCCGGCATAACGAGTCAGACTTGGACCTGTGCGGCCAGCGGCGGCGCGGCTTGTCCGAATGCGAGTGGAACAGGGGCATTGAGTGAAACGCTGGCGACGTTCCCGGCGAACGGCTCGGTGACCTATACGGTCGCGGCGACGATCAGTGCGAACCCGCCGGCCCATGTGGTCAATACGGCGACGGCGACGCCGCCGACCGGCGGCATATGCACGCCGGGCAATACGCAGCCGCCCTGTACGAGCACGGTGACAGTGCCGCCGATACCGCAGGTGAGTATCACCAAGACAGCGAACACGCAGACGTTGATCCCGGGCGGCACGATCGTCTACACGGTCGTGGCGAGCAACGGTGGCTCGGTCGATGCAGGCGGCGCGCAGGTCAGCGATCCGATTCCGGCCGGCATCACGGCCGTGAGCTGGACGTGTGCCGCCGCAAACGGTGCCGTGTGTCCGAATACATCGGGCAGCGGTGCGTTGAACCAGACGATCGCGACATTCCCCGCCGGCAGTTCGCTGACGTACATGCTGACCGCGACGGTCAGTGCGAATCCGCCGGCGCATGTCACCAATACGGCGACCGTCACCACAACCGGTCTGTGCTTGCCGAACAATACGCCGCCGCCGTGCTCGGGCATTGTGGTGACGCCACCGGTACCGCAGGTCAGCATCACCAAGACGGCGAACACGCAGACGCTGACGCCAGGCGGCACAATCGTCTACACGGTTGTGGCGAGCAATGGTGGCTCGGTCGATGCAGGCGGCGCGCAGGTCAGCGATCCGATTCCGGCCGGCATCACCGCCGTAAGCTGGACCTGCGCAGCGAATGGCGGCGCGGTATGTCCGAACGCCTCGGGCAGCGGCGCATTGAACGAAACGATCGCGACGTTCCCGGTCGGTAGCAACGTGACGTACACGCTGACCGCGACGGTCAGCGCGAATCCGCCGGCACATGTCACCAATACGGCGACGGTCACCACGACCGGCTTGTGCCTGCCGAACAACACACCGCCGCCGTGCTCGGGCATCGCGGTAACGCCGCCGCTGCCGCAAGTCAGCATCACCAAGACAGCGAACACGCAGACCCTGACGCCAGGCGGCACGATTGTCTATACGGTCGTAGCGAGCAATGGCGGCTCGGTCGATGCAAACGGAGCGCAAGTGAGCGATCCGATCCCGGCCGGTATCACGGCGGTGAGCTGGACCTGCGCAGCGAATGGCGGCGCGGTGTGCCCGAATGCAAACGGCACGGGCGCGTTGAGCCAGACGATTGCGACATTCCCGGCAGGGAGCAGCGTGACGTACACGCTGACCGCGACGGTCAGTGCGAACCCGCCAGCGCAGGTAACGAACACCGCAACGGTCACGACGACGGGCTTGTGTCTGCCGAACAACACGCCACCGCCATGCTCGGGCATCGTGGTAACGCCGCCGCTGCCGCAAGTCAGCATCACCAAGACAGCGAACACGCAGACGCTGACGCCAGGCGGCACGATCGTCTATACGGTCGTCGCGAGCAATGGCGGTTCGGTCGATGCAAGCGGAGCGCAAGTGAGCGATCCGATCCCGGCCGGCATCACGGCCGTGAGCTGGACCTGCAGCGCCGCGGGCGGCGCTGTGTGCCCGAACGCTACAGGCAGCGGCGCGTTGAACCAAACGATCGCAACATTCCCGGCGGGTAGTTCGCTGACCTACACGCTGACCGCGACGGTCAGCGCGAACCCACCCGCGCACGTAACAAACACGGCGACGATTACCACACCTACGCCGAGTCTGTGCTTGCCGAACAACACACCGCCGCCGTGCGAAGGCATTGTGGTGACGCCGCCGATACCGCAGGTGAGCATTACCAAGACAGCGAACACGCAGACGCTGACCCCGGGCGGCACAATCGTCTACACGGTCGTGGCGAGCAATGGCGGCGCCGTCGATGCAAGCGGGGCGCAGGTCAGCGATCCGATCCCGGCGGGCATTACGGCCGTGAGCTGGACGTGCGTAGCAAATGGCGGCGCAGTGTGTCCGAACGCCTCGGGCAACGGTGCGTTGAACGAAACGATCGCGACGTTCCCCGCCGGCAGCTCGCTGACCTACACGCTGACCGCGACAGTCAGCGCGAACCCACCGGCGCACGTGACGAACACGGCGACGATCACGACGCCAACGCCGAGCCTGTGCCTGCCGAACAACACGCCACCACCGTGCTCCGGCATCGTGGTGACGCCACCGATACCGCAGGTGAGCATCATCAAGACCGCGAACACGCAAACACTGACGCCGGGCGGCACTATCGTCTACACGGTCGTGGCGAGCAACGGCGGCTCGGTTGATGCGGGCGGGGCGCAAGTGAGCGACCCGATTCCGGCGGGCATTACGGCCGTGAGCTGGACGTGTAGCGCTGCGGGCGGTGCGGTGTGTCCGAACGCAAGCGGCAACGGCGCATTGAACGAAACGGTCGCCACGTTCCCAGCGGGCAGTTCGCTGACCTACACGCTGACCGCAACGGTTAGCGCGAATCCTCCCGCACACGTGACGAACACGGCGACACTCACGACGCCGACGCCGAGCCTGTGCTTGCCGAACAACACACCGCCACCGTGCTCGGGCATCGTAGTGACACCACCGCTTCCGCAAGTCAGCATCACCAAGACGGCGAACACGCAGACTCTGACCCCAGGTAGCACGATCGTCTACACGGTCGTGGCGAGCAACGGTGGATCGGTCGATGCGAGCGGCGCACAAGTGTCCGATCCGATCCCTGCCGGCATTACGGCCGTGAGCTGGACGTGCAGCGCTGCGGGCGGTGCGGTGTGTCCGAACGCGAGCGGCACGGGTGCGTTGAACCAGACGATAGCCACGTTCCCGGCGGCCAGCTCGCTGACCTACACGTTGACTGCGACAGTCAGCGCGAACCCACCGGCGCACGTAACTAACACCGCAACGATCACAACGCCGACGCCAAGCCTGTGTCTGCCGAACAACACGCCACCACCGTGCTCCGGCATCGTGGTGACGCCACCAATACCGCAGGTGAGCATCACCAAGACCGCGAACACGCAAACACTGACGCCGGGCGGCACGATCGTCTACACGGTCGTGGCGAGCAACGGCGGCTCGGTCGATGCGGGCGGGGTGCAAGTGAGCGACTCGATTCCGGCCGGTATCACGGCGGTGAGCTGGACGTGTAGCGCTGCAGGCGGTGCGGTATGTCCGAACGCAAGCGGTACGGGTGCGTTGAACCAGACGATCGCCACGTTCCCAGCGGGCGGCTCGCTGACGTACACGCTGACTGCGACGGTCAGTGCGAATCCGCCGGCGCATGTGACGAACACGGCGACGATCACGACTCCAACGCCGAGCCTGTGCCTGCCGAACAATACGCCACCACCCTGCTCGGGCATTGTGGTGACGCCGCCGATACCGCAGGTCAGCATCACGAAGACGGCGAATACGCAGACGCTGACGCCGGGCGGCACGATCGTCTACACGGTTGTGGCGAGCAACGGCGGTTCGGTCGATGCAAGCGGAGCGCAAGTGAGCGATCCGATTCCGGCGGGCATTACGGCCGTGAGCTGGACATGTAGCGCTGCGGGTGGTGCCGTGTGTCCGAATGCGAGCGGCAATGGCGCATTGAATGAAACCATCGCGACGTTCCCCGCTGGCAGCTCGCTGACGTACACGCTGACCGCAACGGTCAGTGCGAATCCGCCAGCGCATGTGACGAACACGGCGACACTCACGACGCCCACGCCGAGCCTGTGCTTGCCGAACAATACGCCGCCGCCGTGTTCGGGCATCGTGGTAACGCCGCCGCTGCCACAGGTCAGCATCACGAAGACCGCGAACACGCAGACGCTGACCCCGGGCGGCACGATCGTCTATACGGTCGTGGCGAGCAATGGCGGCGCCGTCGATGCAAGCGGGGCGCAAGTGTCCGATCCGATTCCCGCCGGCATCACGGCCGTGAGCTGGACCTGCGCTGCGAATGGCGGTGCGGTGTGTCCGAACGCAAGCGGCACGGGTGCGTTGAGCCAGACGATCGCCACGTTCCCAGCGGGCAGTTCGCTGACTTACACGTTGACCGCGACGGTCAGCGCGAACCCACCGGCGCATGTGACGAACACGGCGATACTCACGACGCCGACACCGAGCCTGTGCCTGCCGAACAACACGCCGCCTCCGTGCTCGGGCATTGTGGTCACGCCGCCGATACCGCAGGTGAGCATCACGAAGACAGCGAATACGCAGACGCTGACGCCAGGCGGCACGATCGTCTACACGGTTGTGGCGAGCAACGGTGGCACCGTCGATGCGAGCGGAGCGCAAGTGAGCGATCCGATCCCGGCAGGCATCACGGCCGTGAGCTGGACATGTAGTGCTGCGGGTGGTGCGGTGTGTCCGAACGCGAGCGGCACGGGTGCGTTGAACCAGACGATCGCCACGTTCCCAGCGGGCGGCTCGCTGACGTACACGCTGACCGCGACAGTTAGCGCGAATCCGCCGGCACACGTAACCAACACGGCGACGATCACCACGCCGACGCCAAGTCTGTGTCTACCGAACAACACGCCACCACCGTGCTCCGGCATCGTGGTGACGCCACCGCTGCCGCAAGTCAGCATTACGAAGACGGCGAATACGCAAACGCTGACGCCGGGCGGCACGATCGTCTACACGGTCGTGGCGAGCAATGGTGGCGCCGTCGATGCGAGCGGGGTGCAAGTGAGCGATCCGATTCCGGCCGGCATTACGGCCGTAAGCTGGACGTGTAGCGCCGCAGGCGGTGCGGTATGTCCGAACGCGAGCGGAAATGGCGCATTGAACGAAACGATCGCAACGTTCCCAGCAGGCGGTTCGCTGACCTACACGCTGACAGCGACAGTGAGCGCGACCCCGCCAGCACACGTAACGAACACGGCGACCATCACCACGCCGACGCCGAGCCTGTGCTTGCCGAACAACACGCCGCCGCCGTGTTCCGGCATCGTGGTGACGCCACCGTTGCCGCAGGTCAGCATCACAAAGACGGCGAACACGCAAACGCTGACCCCGGGCGGCACGATCGTCTATACGGTTATCGCGAGCAACGGTGGCGCGGTCGACGCAGGCGGCGCACAAGTGAGCGATCCGATTCCGGCCGGCATCACGGCCGTGAGTTGGATCTGCGCAGCAAATGGTGGTGCCGTGTGCCCGAGTGCGAGCGGCACGGGTGCACTGAACCAAACGATCACCACGTTCCCAGCGGGCAGTTCGCTGACGTACACGTTGACCGCGACGGTCAGCGCGAACCCGCCAGCGCACGTGACCAACACGGCGACGGTCACCACGACCGGCTTGTGTCTGCCGAACAACACGCCGCCGCCATGCTCCGGCATCGTGGTGACGCCGCCGGTACCGCAGGTCAGCATCACCAAGACCGCGAATACGCAGACGCTGACGCCGGGTGGCACGATCGTCTACATGGTCGTGGCAAGTAATGGCGGTTCGGTCGATGCAGGCGGCGCACAAGTGAGCGATCCGATTCCGGCCGGCATCACGGCCGCAAGCTGGACGTGTGCAGCAAATGGTGGTGCCGTGTGCCCAAGTGCGAGCGGCACGGGTGCACTGAACCAGACGATCGCCACGTTCCCAGCGGGCAGTTCGCTCACGTACACGTTGACCGCGACGGTCAGCGCGAACCCGCCAGCGCACGTGACCAACACGGCGATGGTCACCACGACCGGCTTGTGTCTGCCGAACAACACGCCGCCGCCATGCTCCGGCATTGTGGTAACGCCGCCGGTACCGCAGGTCAGCATCACGAAAACGGCGAACACGCAGACGCTGACCCCGGGCGGCACGATCGTCTACACGGTCGTGGCGAGCAACGGCGGCACGGTGTCGGCGAACGGCACGCTGGTGTCCGATCCGATCGCGAGCGGTTTGACTGCGTACTCGACGACGTGTGCGGCATCGGGCGGTGCGGTGTGTCCGAACGGCGCCGGCCCGAACCCCGGCGCGCTCAACGAGACGATCGCGACGTTCCCGGCCGGTAGTAGCGTGGTCTACACGATCACGGCGACGGTGAGCAACGCGCCAGCGGGAGCGGTTACCAACACCGCGAGCCTGACGCCGCCAACCGGCAGCCTGTGCCTGCCGAACAACACGCCGCCGCCTTGCTCGGGTTCGACCACGAGTTCCCCGCCGAATGCGTTCGATCCGCCGTTCATCACCAAGGCGGTGACCGTGGTCGACACGCAGACTCTGCGCTGGACGATCGTGGTCGACAACAATCAGAACCTGGCGGCGCAGAATCTCGAGATCCGCGATCCGATGCCGACGAGCATGACCTTCGCCAGCGGCACGCTGACGTGCACCGCGTTCGGTGCGTCGACGATCAGCAAGTGCACATTCGATACAGCGAACAATCGCATCGTGGTCGATGCGTTGATGCAGTCCGATCTCGGCGTCGCCAATCCGGCGACGGCGCCGAATCGGATCATGATCGATTTCTCCGCGCGCTACGTGACGACGCCCGTTGCGGTGACGAACACGGCCTTGGCTTGCTGGGATGCGCACAACAGCACGACGAACGTCACGGCCTGCCAGCAGACGGTGCAGGGCAGTGCGCAGTACACGCCGTCGGCGCCGCCAACGCCGCCCGTACCGGCGCCGATGGACTCGCGCTGGATGCTCTGGCTGATGATGGTCATGCTCGCGTATCCGGCAATACGCGGGCTGCGGCGGAAGTAAGGAGACAAGTCGTCGGAGATAAGTGAAGCATCGACGGGGCGAACTACCGAACGGACAGTTCGCATTCGATTTCCGGCACGGCACAGAAAGATTTCTGCGCCGTGTTGCGATTCGTCGATCCGACTCGAACGGCCATTACGGAAAGGAATGCCGATTCCGACGCGGAGTTCGCGACGTTCATCCGGTCGCGTGGTTTACGCCGCTTAGTTGTTTACCTTCGAAGTCCTCGATTGACGCCGTTTGTGGACGCAGTGTTTTCGCCTAGGCTTGCCACAAGGCTCGCGCTTCGGCAGCGATCAGATCGGGATTCTCTTCCGGGAAGAAAAGCTGCGCGTCATCGACGAAGCGAATGCCGCGCGAGCCCGGAAACGTCTGGTCGAGCCAATGCGCCCAGCGGTCCGGGAACAGTTCGTTGTTGCGCGCCCAGACAATGCGTACCGGCTTGCCGAACTGGCGCAGGCGCGGTTCGATCGCCGGCAGCGGATTGGGCAGCATCGCCAGGCCGTACTGCTGTCCCTGTTGCCGGCGCTTCGGCGAACTCACCAGCGGCCGGAAATAGTTTTCGATAATGTCATGGGTCAGCGCGCGTTCGGGCGCGTGGTAGGCGTTGCCGATGCCATCGCGCGAGCGGGCGAAGTCGTTGTCGGTCAGATGCTGCTCGAACCAGGCCTGCGCTTCGTTACGCCGGCACTTTTCGAGGAACGGCGCCAAGGTTTCGGGCGGACTGTTCGTGTGCACGTCGCCGTTCGTCGCGAGCAAGCTGCGCACACGCTCGGGATGCTCGGCGATGATCAGTTGGGCAATGCCGGTCGAGCTGTCGTTCGCAACGAAGTCCGCCTGTCCGATGCCGAGTTTGTCCATAAAGGCGAGCACCATGGCCATCTGAGCGCGTGGGGAGAGATCGGCGTCGCCGGGCGCATCGGTGTAGCCGAGGCCGAGAAGGTCGGGAGCGACGCAGCGGCGCAACGTCGCCAGCCGAGCCATGATGCCGCGCCACTGAAAGCCGTTGAGCGGATAGCCGTGCAAAAAAAGCGCGGTATCGCCGGCGCCTTGTTCGACGTAGGCGACCTTGCTTGCGCCGATTTGAACGAAGCGCCGCGCGGCATGAAAATCGGCGACGCTGAATTCTTTCGTGTGTAGATGGTCGCTGCTCGCGGCCGCGAATGCGCGCAGCGGTTGAAGCGTGGCGGCAATCGACAGCAGGGTGGATTGAAGCAGAAAATCGCGTCTCGACATACGTTTCTCCTGGGGACGAATTGGGCGTCCGCAGCGTACGAGGTAGGAAATGCGGGCATCAATGACGTGCGAGGTCATATGCTGTGGTCGAGACAGCGGTGATCCGAAGCGGAGTTTCCCATGCTGAAAAACGCAGCGTCGTCGATAAGCGAGCTTTCCCAGCCTGCCGTCGGAGGATTGCTGCGCGAGTGGCGCGCCGCGCGCAGGATGAGCCAGCTCGACCTCGCGCTCGAAGCGGGGATATCCGCGCGGCATCTGAGCTACATCGAAACGGGAAAGTCCGGACCGAGCCGGGAAACCGTGCATCGCCTCGCAAATGCCTTGCGCATGCCGCTGCGCGAGCGCAACCGGCTCATGCGCGCGGCGGGTTTCGTTCCGGAATTTTCCGAGAGCCCGTTGCCGACGCCGGCGCTGGAGCGAATGCGCGAAGCGATCGAGCTGATCCTGCGGCACCAAGAGCCGTATCCCGCCTTCGTCGTCAACCGTCACTGGGAAATCGTCCTGGCGAACGAGGCGGCGAAGCGGATGAATGCGTTTCTTATGGGCGGCAAGGCGCTGCGTCACGCCAATATGCTGCATCAGGTATTTGACCCGGACGATTTCCGTCCCGTGATCGTCAACTGGAGCGACGTTGCCGGGCGTTTCGTCCGTCTGCTGCACGAGGAGATCGCGGCTGCGCCGTCCGACGCCGTTTCGCGTCGGTTGTTGGACGAGATCCTCACGTATCCGGATGTACCCGGCGGCTGGCGCTATCGCGACGTCGAAGAGGAAGTGCCGCCGATCCTCAACCTGGTGTTCCGCAGTCCGATCGGGGAAATCCGTTTCTTCGAGACGATAACCACGTTTGCCGGCGCGCAGGACGTGACGCTCGACGAACTGAGGATTGAATGCTCGTTCCCCGGTGACGAAAAAACCGCGGCGCTCTGCGCACGTCTTCGTGATGAGGACGCCGCGAGCGGTATCCATTCATCCGTCGCGGTTTAGTCATCCCTTCGATAAGAAGCTGGCCGATTCGCTTCCGGGCCCGATTTGGCGTCCGCGAAAAGAAAAACCCCGCTTGCGGCGGGGTCTTTGAAGTCTTCAAGTTGTCTTGAAACTTAGGTATTTGGTGGAGTGGAGGAGGATCGAACTCCCGACCTTCGCATTGCGAACGCGACGCTCTCCCAGCTGAGCTACCACCCCAAATTTTCTTGAGCGTAGGGCCTGATGCAGAGCGCATTACAGAGCCTACCGTACAGCGAGCCGCGCATTTTACAGGGTCGTCGCGTTTATCGTCAAACGCCGCGAAGCACCGCCCTGAACGCGGCGTAGTCGTTGGCGAGCGGGTCGGCGTGGGCGGGCCGTTCGAGCAGGGCGGCAAGGCTGGCCGGCACAGGCACCGGCGCGCCGATCAAGGGTTCGACAACGCTGTCGAACTTGGCCGGGTGTGCGGTGGCGGCCACGGCCCAGTGTCCGCCGACGCCCTGCGTGCGCAGGCCTTCGAGCAGATGCACGGCGGTCGCGGTGTGCGGGCAGAACACTTCGCCGTATTGCCGGTGGCGTGCGCGGATCGTCGCGCGGATGGTGTCGTCATCGATCGAGGCTGAGGCGAATTCGCGGCGCAGCGCGGCGGCATCGGGATACAGCCAAGTCAGGCGCTCGAAGTTGCTCGGGGCGCCGACGTCCATCGCGTTGGCGATGGTCGCCACGCTCGGCTGCGCCGCGTAGTCGGCACCGGCGAAAAAATCGGGCAGCACTTTATTCGCGTTAGTGGCGAGCGCGATGCGGCCGATCGGCAGACCGCACGCACGCGCGAGCGCGCAGGCGACGGCGTTGCCGAGGTTGCCGGTCGGCACGACGAAATTCAGCGGTACTCCGGTCGCGCGATAGCTGCGCAAAGACGAATCGGCGTAATAGGCCATCTGCGGCAGCAGGCGGCCAAGGCTGATGCTGTTGGCCGAGCTGAGTGGCGCGGCTTGGCGCAATTCGTTGTCGCTGAGCGCCTGCTTGGCCATGCGCTGACAGTCGTCGAACGCGCCGTCGACGCGAAGTGCACGCACGTTGCCGCCGAAGCAGCCGAGCTGGTGTGCCTGACGCGGCGAGACGCGGCCGTCGGGATAGAGAATAGCGACCTTGAAGCCGGGCAGCCCGGCGAATGCCGCACCGACCGCGGCTCCGGTGTCGCCCGACGTGGCGACGACGATGGTCAGGTCGTGATTCGATTCGTGCGGAAGCCGCTGCATGCACGCGGCGAGGAAGCGCGCGCCGAAGTCCTTGAACGCCGCGGTCGGGCCGTGGAACAGTTCGAGGACGTGATCGTCCGGCGTTGCGAGCGCGTGCAGCGGTGCCGCGAAGGTAAAGGCCTGGCGGCAGATCGCCGGCAGTTCCGCGGCGAGTGCGTCGTCGGCGAAGAACGGCGCGAGCAGGCGTGCGGCGACACTTGGCAGATCTTCGCAGCCGTCGAAATCGGAGATGGCGAACGTCGGTAGCAATTGCGGCACGTACAGGCCGCCGTCCGGTGCGAGGCCAGCGGCGATCGCAGCGGACAGGTTCAGCGCGGGAGCGTTTCCGCGGGTGCTGGCGTATTTCATGCGAGGACTCGCGCTGCGGGCCCGTTGACGGGCGAAATAAAGGCTTCACTGGCGATGCCGGCTGCGGCAAAGCCGGACTGCATCGCCGGCGCGGCGGCCTCGGCCTCCGCGCGCGATTCGAACCAGGCGAAGACGGAAGGTCCGGCGCCGGAAATGCTTGCGCCCATGGCGCGATGGTCGAGCGCGGCCTGTTTGACCCGATCGAAACCCGCGATCAGCGGGGCGCGGCGCGGTTCGACGAGTACGTCGCTGAGGCCCGCGCGCACCAGACTCGCATCGCCGCGCTGGCAGCCGGCCAGGACCAGGGAGAGGTTCGCGCTTTGCGCGACGAAATCGCCGATCGCATAGGCACCCTTGAGCGCCTCGCGTGCGCGCCGCGTTTCGAGTACGGCGTCGGGATGCACGAGCACGCTGTGCCACGCGTCCGGCACGGCAATCTTGACCAGATGCTGCAGTGTGGCGAGCACGACGCCGCCGAGCAGCATCGGGCCGACGTTGTCGCCGTGGAGGCCGCCGCTCGCGACGGCTTCGCCGGCGAGTGCGTACGGGTACAACTGGTCCGCATCGAGCGGCGCGTCGAGCAGCGCGTTGGCCGCAACCAGGGCGGCGACGCACGATGCGGCCGAGCCGCCCATGCCCGAGCCGAACGGGATGCCTTTGTCGAGTTCGATCTCGAAACCGAACGGCAGGCCGAGACCTTCGCGCAGCGCGATCAGCGCGGCGCCCGCGGTGTTTTTCTCCGCATCGAGCGGCAGCGCGACCGGGGCGTTGCGGATCGCTGCGATCTGTACTTTGCCGCTTTGTATACGCCGCACGGTGGCGCGGTCGCCCGCGCCCTCGAAGCTCTGGCCGAGGATGTCGAAGCCGATACCGAGATTGCCGATGCTGGCGGGCGAAAAGGCGCTGGCTTCCATCCTCATACGCGCGCACCGAGCGAGGCGGAGACGCGCAGCAAGTCGGCGAAGACGCCGGCCGCGGTGACTTCCGGCCCCGCGCCGGGGCCCTGGATGACCATCGGATTGCT
This sequence comes from Rudaea sp. 3F27F6, assembly GCF_005503555.1. Lineage (GTDB taxonomy): Bacteria > Pseudomonadota > Gammaproteobacteria > Xanthomonadales > Rhodanobacteraceae > Rudaea. The sequence continues at coordinate 398,533 of NZ_SCNG01000002.1, read as the reverse complement.
GTTGTAGCGCTTGGTCGAGAACTGCACGACGTTGTCGGTCAACTGCAGGTTGGCGAAGGTGTGCGAACTTGGCAGCTCGACGAGCCCGACGCTGGCTTTGCCGTCTTTTCCGAGTTGGGCGACGTAGCGCAGCACGCAGTTCTTCGCCTTCGCGTCGGCGTAGCGCTGTGCGATCGGCGCGTCGAGTTCCGCGAGACGCGACATGAATTCTTCGCGCCCCGCGCCCTGTAGCGATGCAGGCACAAGATTCTCGACCGCGACGTCGGCCAGCGACAGTTCGCGTCCCGCTTCGCGCGCGAGGATCACGAGCTTGCGCGCGACGTCGATGCCGGAAAGATCGTCACGCGGGTCCGGTTCGGTATAGCCGAGCTGATGCGCTTCGCGGATCAGTTCCGAGAAGGCGATGCTGCCGTCGTAACGGTTGAACAGCCACGCCAGCGTGCCGGAGAAGATGCCGGCGACCGCGGTGAGTTCGTCGCCCGTGTCGATCAGGTCGCGCAGGGTCTGGATCACCGGCAGGCCGGCGCCGACTGTGGCTTCGTAGCGGAAGCGGCCGCCGCCCTGCGCCGCGGCTGCGCGGATTGCGCGGTAGCGCTCCAGCGGTCCCGCGCCGGCCTGTTTGTTCGGCGTGATGACGTGGATGCCCGTGGCGAGCCACTGCGCATATTTCGCCGCGACCTCGTTGCTGCCGGAGCAGTCGAGGATCACCGTATGCGGCAGATGCGCCGCGATCAGATGGCGCATGAAGCCGTCGATGTCATTGCTGACGAAGTCGGCGTCGCGGTCGCGCCAGTTTGCACCGAGATCGCGCTCGTCGGCGAGCAGGTACTTGGTCGAGAGGATTGCGCGCAGGCGCAGGTCGAGGCCGGATTCGCGGCGCAGGCGCGGTGCCGCGGCGGAAATCTGGTCGAGCAGGGCGGCACCGACCTTGCCCGGTCCGATCAGGCCGACCGAGATCGTCTGCGGCGACAGCCAGAACGCGGCATGCGCGGCGCGCAGCGCGAGCGTGGCCTGGTCGTTGGCGATGGCGACGGAGATGTTGCGCTCGGATGCGCCCTGGGCGATCGCGCGGATGTTGACCCGCGAACGCGCGAGCGCGTCGAACAGGCGCGCAGCGACGCCGGGCACGCCGGCCATGCGGTCGCCGACCACGGCGAGCACGCTGATGTCGCGCGCGACTTGCACGCCGCTGATCTGGCCGCCGTGCAGCTCGCGCGCGAACGCGCCTTCGATCGCGGCGCGCGCGGTGTCGGCTTCGACGAGCTTGACCACGCAGCAGATCGAATGCTCGCTCGAACCCTGCGAAATCATCACGACCGACACGCGCGCGGCGCGCAGCGCGGCGAAGACTCTTTCCGCCGTGCCCGGCACGCCGATCATGCCGGTACCTTCGACGTTGAGCAGGGCGAGCCCGTGGGCGAGGGTCAGCCCTTTGACCGGGCCGTTTTCGTCGCCGAGCGCGTCGATGCGCGTGCCGGGCACGTCGGGCCGGAAGGTGTTGCGGATCAGGATCGGCAGGCCGCGTGCGATGGCCGGCGCCATGGTCTGCGGATGAATGACTTTGGCGCCGAAATAGGCGAGCTCGCAGGCTTCGTTGTAGCTCATCGCCGACAGAGTCACCGCTTCGGGTTCGATGCGCGGATCGGCGCTGAGCACGCCGTCGACGTCGGTCCAGATATGCAGTTCCTCCGAACCGTACAGCGCGGCGAAAATCGCGCCGGAATAGTCGCTGCCGTTGCGTCCGAGCACGGTGTCGCGGCCTTCTTCGTCGCGCGCCACGTAGCCGGTGACGATCAGGCGCGTCGACGGATGCGTCTCGCGCCATGGTGCGAGCTTGGCCTCGGTGGCTTCCCAGTTCACCGCGACGCCGAGTTCCTCGTGGCGCACGACGAGCACCTCGCGCGCATCGCACCAGGCATAGTCCGCGCCGGTCGATTGCAACAGGGCGTGCAGCAGCCACGAGGACCAGACCTCGCCGTTGCCGCTGATCGCTTCGGCCACGCCCTGGCCGGCGCCGCGCAGCACTGCGATCGCATCGAGCACCTTGGCTAGTTCGTCGAAACGCGCATTGAGCCAGTCGTGTGTCGGCGCGGGCTTCGCCGGAAACAGCTCCGCCGCGGTATCGAGATGGCGCTTGCGCAGCGCCTCGAATTTTTCGCGCCAGGGCTGGTTGGTCGCGGCGGTCTGCACGAGCGAGAGCAGGGCGTCGGTCACGCCGGACATGGCCGAGACGACGACGATCTGCGTGGTTTCCGGCCGCGCGCGCATCAGCTCGGCGACGTGGCGGATGCGTGCCGCGTCGGCCATCGAGGTGCCGCCGAACTTGTGCGCGACGTTGGTCAACGTATTAATGCGTTGTGACGCCGAAGAAACTGCGGCGGCAGGGAGAGGCGGATTTGCGAGCGTACTCATGGAACCTCCGGGGAGGGCCGGGCATTCTACCGGAGGAAGCGGCGCGATCCGCATCCTCTTCGAGGTGCGGGGCCGTTTGCTTTGGGAAACCTATCTGCGCACGACGTACCGCACCACGTGGGTAGTGGTAGTGGTCGTCATAATAATCGTCGTGGCGAACTGCATGGCCGTAGTGGAACCGATACGGCAGCGCCTGTCAACAACGCGGCGGCGGAAGGCCCAAACCATGCCCGGCGCGGGGTTATCGATCTTCGCCGGTCCGCGCAATTGCCGCCCTCCGCGGCTGCAGCGCCCGGCCGGTTCGAGTATTCTCTGCGCGCCTTCCGGGATAGAGCGAAAATGCTGAGCGAGGCGCCGCGCGACGAATTGATTCCGGCAGATTTGCCGAGCTTCGTGTCGCCTGCGATATATGCGGAGCTGAAAGTCCTGGCGCGTCTGCGCATCCGCGATTCGGGCTCGGCCCGGCTCATCGACACGACGGCCCTGGTGCACGAGTCCTGGCTCAAGCTGTCCGCGGTCGAGCACCTCAGCATGGATCATCGCGGTCAGTTCTTTGCTTATGTCGGCAAAGTGATGCGCTCGGTCATCGTCGATATCGCCAAGGCGCGCGGCCGGCAGAAGCGCGGTGGCGGTGCGGGCGACGTGACGCTCGAGCTTTCAACCGGCCCCGATGCGGCGCTGGCGACGAGCGAGCCGGTGCGCCTGGACGAAGCCTTGCGTGAACTCGAAGCCCGCGTGCCACGCCTCGGCCAAGTGGTCGAAATGCGTTACTTCGCCGGGCTGAGCGAGAACGAGATCGCCGAAGCGCTCGGCGTCAACGAACGCACGGTACGCCGCGACTGGGACAAGGCGCGCCTGCTGCTGCGCGAAATTCTGTCGGAATAACCGATCGCCGCCAGACTGGCGGTCGCGTTCCTGCGTTCGAGGCGGAATCTGGCCGTATGGCCGTCTTTCCGTCCGTTTGTCGTTTGGAGTTTTGACCCGAATAAGCGAAACGTACGACGATGACCTCTGCTTCCTGCCCGCCCGAGCTGTTGCCGGAATTGTCGCGCCTCCTCGACGAGGCGCTCGACCTCGCGCCGGCCGCGCGCGCCGCCTGGATCGGGAATCTGCCGGTCGAGTACGCCGCCGCGGTGCCATGGCTGCGGCGCATGCTGATCGAACGCGAGTCGCTCGATGACAGGTTCCTCGACGCGCCCCGCGTCGCCGCACAGGCGGACGGCGATAGCGCGACGGGGACGGTCGTCGGCCCGTACCGGCTTCTGCACCCACTCGGCCGCGGCGGCATGGGCGAAGTCTATTGCGCGGAGCGCATCGGCGGCGTCACCGGGCATAAGGTGGCGCTGAAGATCGTCAAGCGCGGCATGGATACCGACGAGATCCTGCGCCGCTTCGGCCGCGAGCGCGAGATTCTCGCCCAACTGCGGCATCCGCATATCACGCGGCTGATCGACGGCGGCGCGACCGAATCGGGCCGCGCCTGGCTGGCCATGGAAATCGTCGATGGCGTGCCGATCACCGAGTGGTGCGATGCGCGGCGGGCCACGCTGGCCCAGCGCATCGAGCTGTTCGTGACGGTATGCGGTGCCGTACAGCACGCGCATCGCAACCTCGTCGTGCATCGGGACTTGAAGCCGTCCAACATCCTCGTCGACGCGGAGGGGCAGGTGAAGCTGCTCGACTTCGGCATTGCCAAGCTGCTCGGCGACGGCGCCGAAGCGAAGACGCAGTCGCAACTCAAGTTCTTCACTCCCGATTACGCTGCGCCGGAACAGCGCGATGGCGGCCCGGTCACGACCGCTACCGACGTCTATCAGCTCGGTGCCGTGCTCTACGAATTGCTATGCGGGCAGCGTGCGAGACCGGCGCAGAATCATCACACGCTGCGCTTCGACGTCGATCCGGCGGCGTCGGCGATAGCCGCGGCGCGCCAATCGACGCCAGGTTCGCTGCGCCGCGCGCTGCGCGGCGATCTGGAGAAGATCACCCAGCAGGCGCTGGCCGCGGAGGCGTCGCGCCGCTACGAGAGCGCCGGCGCGCTGGCCGACGATCTCGTGCGCTATCTGCACGGCAGGCCGGTGCGCGCGGTCGGCGAATCGCCGCGTTATCGGATCGGCAAATTTCTGCGCCGGCATGCGCTGGCCGTCACCCTCGCCGCGGTCTGCATAGTCGGCCTCTGCGCAGCCACCGCTTTCGCCCTCATCGCGATGCGCCACGAGCGCGCGTTGCGCGTACAGGCAGAAGCGACCAAGAATTTTCTGATCGGACTGTTCAAGGCGAGCGATCCACGCGCCAATGCGGACCGCTCGCACGGCCAGATCACGGCGCGTGATTTGCTGAATCGCGCGAGCGGGGAAATCGAAAGCCGGTTCCCCGACCATCCCGAGATCAGGATTGAACTGCTCGGCATCGTTTCCGACATTTATCTGCAACTCGGCGAGACCGCATTGTTCGCGGACATGAACCGGCGCGTCGTCGAAACCGCGGAGCGTACTTTGGGGCCGTACAGCGTCGCCGCCGCCGAAGGCGCGCTGAAGACCGCCTCGCTCGCATGCCGCAGACGCGACGTGCCGGCCTGCGAAGCCGCGCTCACACGAACGCAGGATCTGTTCGATCACCTCGGCTCGAAACCGGGTTTGTTGGTGGCGGTCGAGAAGCTTCTGCAAGAGCGCCTGCTCGGCGCGCGCTTTGCCGAAGAAAAATCGAGGCGTGAACTGCTGCGGTCCGCGCTGGAACATGTGCGCGGCGCGGATCGCGACGAGCGTGGGCTTTCTCTGCTGGTCGGCGAGCTGACGTCCTACTCGAGCGATCTGCTGCTTCTCGCCGATGCGGATATCTACGCCGAAGCTGTGCGCCTGGTCCAGGACAAACCCGATCGCTATGCGGAAGAATTGCAGACGCTCTACGAACGATTGGCGGTGGCGCAGCAGTTGAGCGGAGATGCGGTGGCGTCGGAGTCGGCCTTCGAAAAATCCGACGAGGTGTCCAGGCGCTGGGGCGCCGGCAATGCCGGCGCCGGCTCGATGCGCGCCAATAACGCGGGGCTCATCTTCGATATGGGCGCGCGTGCGCAGGCCATCGATTTGTTCGAGCGCGCGATGAAGCGGCTGCCGCCCGGCGACGCCGACGAAACGACGGTGTCCGCACGCGAACTCTACGGCAAATCCTTGGCCGCGGAAGGACGTCCGGACCTGGCTTTGGCCTGGATCGAGCCGGCCGTCGCCTACTGGGAGAAGAAACCCGAGCACAAGGCCGACTTGCGCCGCGCGCAAGCGCGCCTCGCCGACGCGTACGACCGGCTCGGCCGGTTCGAGCAGGCGCGAACCTTGTTTCAAACCGCGCTTGCGGAAAGCACCGAGACGACGCCGAGCGAAATGATGATGATGCTGACCGCGCGCGAGCGCTATGCGCGCTTTCTGCTCGATCGCGGCGACGCGGCCGAGGCGGAAATTCAACTCGCCAAGGTCCTGCAGTTCTACAAGAGTCCGGGACACGGCGGCTCCGAGCGCAACGCCGCCGCACACGGAGGCATGGCGCGTCTCGCTCTGATGCATAGAGATGTGCCGGCGGCACTGAGCGAAAGCGCCAGCGCGCTCGATCTGTGGAAGGGACGCACGGCTTTTTTCGACATCCGCCGCGAGCCTTATCTGCAGAGAATCCGTGCCGATGCGCTCGCCGCCGCAGGCGACTTCGACGAGGCGCAGCAGTGGGAGGATCGCGCGTGGCAGGCGAGCACGGTCTACGATGCGGAGGGAAGCCCCTCGCGTGAGCACCGCGATATGCGCCGGAGTCAGACGGCGCTGCGCTAGCAAGCCGGATCGTTCATCGCGCGGGCAGGCCCGTGAGCCTGCCCGCGTGACGATCTGCTACACACCGCGTGGACGGCGCTTTCTCGCCGCCTGCCAGGCCGTGCCGACGAGGCCGCCGAGCAACAGCAGGCGACCGAGCAGGCCGAGGCCTGGCGCGGGAATCGGCCCACCTTGGCTGACGGCGAGGAACCAGTTGATGAGATTGCCGCCGTCCACCGAGGAATACGACGCGGGCGAGCCCGGCGCAATCGACGCCGCGGTTGCCGCATTGTCGCGCGCCGCGACATAGGCGATGGTCTGCGCCGCGCCCGTAGCGACGGCGAGATTCGCGCGCTGGCCCGGCGCCGTGCTCTGCACCTGCAGCAGATTGCCCGCGCTGCCGGTGAGGCTCAGCGCGCCGGCCACGCTCTGTGTCGTGTTCGCCGGCAGTTGCAGCTGTTTTCCGGTACTGGTGCTGGCCGCGAAGCGAAAGAAATTCGTCGCTCCAGAAAGTTGACTGGTGCCGCTGCCGCACGCATCGACGATGCCGACTGCGCCGCCGCCGGCATTGAATGCGCCGCCGTTGACGAAGTTGCCGCCGAGGGTGATCTGACCGTTGCCCGCGCTGAAACCGCCACCCGGCGCGACGCTGAAATTGCGCAGGCCGGTCAGCGAGCCTGCCGCAGCGCCGGCTTGCCCGGCGATGGACAGGTCCGAGCAGCCGAAGTTGATCGTGGCGTCGCCGAACTGCACGGCCGAGCCCGCGCCGATACTGATCTGGGCGAAGGCGGGCACCGCAAGCGAGCAGGCGAGGAGGGCGGAACCGCGGAGAAGGCTGCGCATGGCGGTTCTCAGTGTGCCCAGACCAGCATCTGGATGCTGCCGTCGGCGGCGTCGAAGTTCTCCAGCGCCTTGCCGATCACCGCGCCGGTGCGCTCGAAATCGCCGCCGCGCATGGCGTGTCCGGGTGTCGACGAAGCGACGAGCAGGTCGCCGATATGGATGGCGCCGTTGGCATTGGTCACCTTGACCGGCACGCGCCCTGCGAGTGCGAGCGCCGGGCCGTGGCCCGCGGCAACGGCGCCGGTCTTCGCATTCATGGTCACGCCCGGGTCGGTCGAGATCACGCCGGCGACGAGCGCCGAATGCGCTGCGCTGGAAAGACGGAAACTATTGGAGTGGTCCGGGTCGATTTCGACGACGTCGCCGGGCTGCGGCTCGGTGCCTTCGACGGGAATGAACTCGGCGAGGTCGGCGCCTCCGGTCTGTGTGCCGCCGTTGAAGAAACCGCGGCCGGTGCGGTCGATGCGCGCCTTGTTGAAACCGCCGGTCTGGAAGATGGCCAAATCGCCCGAGGTGCCTTCGTGATCCACGACCATGACGGTGCCCAGATCGTTGCTGATGGCCTGCAAGGTGATGCCGAAGCCGGTCTTGTCGGTGTGCTCGAAATAGCCGGCGTAGCCGCCGGTGCCCGAAGCGACTCCGTACACGCCGGCGGCGCCGTTGTTGCCGAAGATCGTGTTGACTTCGCCGCGCACGCCGGCGCCCACGCTGGTGGTGTTGTTGACGAAGAAATTGCCGGCATTGCCCTGGCTGTGGTCGGCGATGACGCCCGGCCCGCTGGTGACCACGTTGACGATATTCGAGGTATTGGCATTGTTGGTGGCGTAGACGTTCAAACCGGTTCCCGTGCCGGCCTGGGCGATCTCGACGGTGGACTGCGCGTTGGCGGTGGCGGTGGTCTCGAAATGGGCTGTCACGCCGAGGCCTGCGTTGGTGGTGAACAGCGCGAGTCCGAAACCCGATGCATTGCTGTGCTCGAAATAGCCGCCGTAGCCGCCGGTGCCGGACGCGGTACCGTAGACGCCGGCCGTGCCGTTGTTGCCGAAAATGCTGTTGACCTCGCCGCGCACGCCGGCACCGACCCCGTTGGTGTTGTTGACGAAGAAATTGCCCGCATTGCCCTGGGTGTGGTCGGCGATAACGCCGGGGCCGTTCGTGGTGACTTGCAGCGTATTGGCGGTGTTTGCGTTGTTCGTATTGGTCAGTTGCGCCACGCTGCCGAGGCCGGCGGTCACCGCGTAGATCGTGGCCTGGGCATTCGTGGGCAGCACGGTCTCGAAGCGTGCTGCCATGCCGAGACCGGCTTGCAGCACTTCGAGCGCGAGTCCGAAACCCGATGCATTGCTGTGCTCGAAGTAGCCGCCGTAACCGCCGGTGCCGGAAGCGACGCCGTAGACGCCGGCCGTGCCGTTGTTGCCGAAGATGCTGTTGACCTCTCCGCGTACGCCCGCACCGACACCATTGGTATTGTTGACGAAGAAATTACCGGCGTTGCCCTGGGTGTGATCGGCGATGACGCCGGGCCCGTTGGTCACGACCTCCAAAGTATTCGACGTGTTGGAGGCATTGATGTTTTCGAAGCGTCCCGCGCGCCCGGTGCTCGAAGCCGCGCCGACCTGGCCGAATACGGCGATGCCGTTGCCGCTCGTGTCGGTGTCGACGAGGCCCTGCACGCCGTAGCCGGGCCCGGTATTGCGCCCGATCACGCCGGCCGTATTCGCCAGCGCAGCGATGCCGCGCACGCCGAAGGCGCCGCTGCTCGATCCGACGATGGCGTCTCCGCTGCCGGAGTTGGTCAGGGAGAACAAGGCGCCGGCCGCCGATTGCACGGCGGAATACGGCAGGGTGAAGGAGCCGCCGCCGCCCGGCGGGCCGGCAGGGCCGGTCGGACCGGTGGCGCCGGCCGGGCCAGCGGGGCCGGTTGCGCCTGCGGGACCGGCGGGGCCGGTAGGACCGACGCCCATAGCACCGGGCGCGCACGGGCCGATCACACCGCCGGCTCCCGAGCAAACCGGCGTGTTCTGCTGCGGGCCGCCGGCGAGCACCGGAATCCAGACTTGACCGCTCTCGCTGACGCGCACGCGGTCGAGGGTATTGCTCGAATCCTTGACGACGAAGGCACTGCCGCTGCTCGGCGTGACCACGACGTCGGCGGCAAAGACAGAAGATCCCGCCGTGGCTGCGGCGAGCGGCACGAAGACGCGCAAGGCCGCGGGAAAAAGCGCCGCGGCGATAGCGGAGCGGGTCGGTTTTGCAATCGAACTACGAAGGCACGAAACGCGCACAAATCTCTCCTGTCTGGAAAATCTGTGCAGGCCAACGACATTGCACGGCGAAAACGGACATGCCGTTTTCGCGTGCCGCAATGGAAGTTTTGATCAAACTCGCCGCGGTACGCCGGGCGGTAAAAAGCGTTCTAAGGACACAGAGCCTGCAGCCGCTCGAATAGCAGCGGCTTGCGCCAGCCTTCGAGCGCTGCGGGCCACGCGCGATCGGTGATGAAGGCTTCGAGATGGCGGCGAGGGCAGAGCAGGCCTTCGGGCAGGTCGAGTTCCTGCGCGACCGCAGCGACCGCGTCTTTCATCGCGGCGACTGCGCGCTTCTCGTTGCTGTTCATCGGCGGCGGCACGGCCACGGTCGCATCGTCGTCCGCATCGGCCGGCGCCTGCAGGCGTTCGAGCACTTCCGTGCGCTGCGCGCTGCGCAACGCACGCAGGCCCTTGGTGCGCTCGAACAGCGCGTTGGCGTCGAGCGGCGGGCGCTGGGCGAGGTCGAGCGCGTGCGCGTCATCGAGCAGCCACGAACGCGGCTTGTCGTAGCGGCGCGCGGCGGATTCGCGCCAGCGCAGCAGGCGGCGCAGCAGGATCTGGTTTTCGCGCGGCCATTCGGCGGCGCTGCGAAACGCGCGCTGCGGCTGCGAGTCGGGTGCGGCGGTGCGCACGCGTTCGATCATGCGCCGGCAGTCTTCGGCGAGCCACGCGCTGCGACCGAGCGATTCGAGCGTGTCGGCAAGACGCGCGTGGATCTGCGGCAGCCAGACGACGTCCTGCGCGGCGTAGTCGAGCTGCGCGGCGCTCAGCGGGCGCTGCAGCCAGTCCGAACGCGTTTCCGATTTCGGCAACTCGACGCCGAACAGATGGGCGACGAGCTTCTGGTAAGACAGGCCGAAACCGAGGCCGGCCATCGCCGCGGCGATTTGGGTGTCGAACAGCACGGCGGGGCCTGCGGGCACGATGCCGGCCAGGGCTTCGAGATCTTCGCTTGCGCTGTGCATCACGCAAACATGCGACGGATCGGCGAGGCTCGCGGCGAGCGCGGCATGCTCGCCGAGCTGCGGCGAATCGAGCAGCGCGACCTCGTCGCCGATCTTCACCTGCACCAGGGCGAGGATCGGCGCGAACGTGCTCACGCGCATGAATTCAGTGTCGAGCGCGACCACGGTGGCGGCCGCGTGCTTGCCCATCCATGCGCCGAGTGCGGCGGTACTGTCGATCCACTGGTGCATGGGGAAACCTTGTTTTTGAGGGCGCGAGCCGAACCGGGGCGTGAATGGGCTTGTACCGCGGGTACTTGCCCGGTTGCGGTCGAAGGGCGCATAGCCTAAGGTTCGGACGCAAGAATGTCAGCCGATTTTTCCAGTCGAACCCGCAATGCCCGGTAGTGACGTCGTCAATAAGCAGACCACGCTCGGCGGTGCCGCGGGAATCGCCTTGCTGTTGTTCGCGCTGCTCTACCGCTTCTTTCCGGGCCTGCCGCAGTCGGGATCGCCGCTGTCGCCGAGCGTAGACGACTACAAGGCCGGCCTGCCAAATTTGACCGCGCAGGCGCAGAAAGGCGGCGAAAGCGCCAAGGTCGCGCCGTCCGCGCGCGAAGAAGCGGTGCAGTGGGGGCCGCCGGTCAGCCTTGCGCCGCCACCGCCGCCGCCGCCGAAAGCGATCGCCGCGCTGTTGAAGAAGGCCGACGACGCGCTGGCCAAGGGCCGGCTGCTCGAGCCGAAGGACGGCGCGCTGGCCTTCTATCGCCAGGTGCTCGATACCGACAAGCGCAGCGCGGCGGCGAAGGCCGGCGTCGAGAAAGTGCGCGATGCGATCCTGCAGCGCACCGATGAGGCGCTCGATCGCGGCGATGAAGACGAATCCGCGCGCCTGATCGCCGTGCTCAGCGACCAGGCGCTCGACGACGAGCATATCGATGAGTTGCAGTCGCGGCTGAAAAAATTGCGCCAGACCACGCCGCTGTTGACGCGTGCCGCGGAGACCTTGCATCGCGAGGCCAAGGACGATGCCGAGGCAGCGAAGAATCGCAACGAGGCGCTTGCCGTGTACCGGCAGGTCATGAAGATCGATGCGGACAACAAGCTCGCCGACCAGGGTCTCGCCCAGATCGAGCGCACTTATCTCGACCGTGCGCTCGCCGCCTCCGCCCAGGACGACTACGCGGGCGCCGAGGAGGCATTGCGCGGCGCCTCTTCGATCCGGCCGGGCTCGCAGCAGTTGCTCGACACGCGCAGCCAGATCCAGGGCATCCGCGAGCAGCGTGCGACGGCGGTCATGGCCCAGGCCAATTCCGCGCTCGACGCGGGCAATGCCGATCTCGCTCAGTTGCTCGCCCAGCGCGCGCTCGGCCTCAGTCCCGACGTCGGCGGCGTCGATGCGTTCAACGAGCGCCTGCGCAATGCGCGGCTGTACGCGAGCTACAAGCCGGGGCAGGTGATTGCCGACGCATTCGTCGACCGCAACGGCAAAGCGCCGCAGCTCGTGATCATGCCGATTGGCAGTTTCACGATGGGCTCGCCGGCGCAGGAAACCGGCCATCGCAGCACCGAGGAGCCGCAGCACGAAGTGAAGATCGCGCTCGGCTTCGCCCTCGGCCAGGACGAAGTCAGCGTCGCCGAGTTCCGCGCCTTCGTCGACGACACGAAGTATCAGACCGATGCGGAGAAGCTCGGCTCGTCGACGGTCTACGACGAAGACTCCGGACGCACCATCGACCGCCGCGGCATCACCTGGCGCAACGACTACAGCGGCGCCGGCGCGGCCGACAATCTGCCGGTCATCCACGTTTCCTGGAACGACGCAAAGGCCTATGCGCAGTGGCTGTCGGCGCGCACCGGCAAGCGCTACCGCCTGCCGAGCGAGGCCGAGTACGAGTACGCGCTGCGTGCCGGCACGACGACGCGCTACTGGTGGGGCGACGGAAATCCGACGTCGAAGATCGCGAACCTGACCGGCGACGGCGACAAGTCGCCGACGCAGCGGCGTTGGACGAACGCGTTTCCGAAGTACAGCGACGGCTACTGGGGACCGGCGCCGATCGGCAAGTTTCCGCCGAACCCGTTCGGCCTGCGCGACATCGACGGCAACGTCGCCGACTGGGTCGAGGACTGCTGGCACGACAACTATCTGCGCGCGCCCGCCGACGGCCGCGCCTGGGTCAATCCGGGTTGCGAACGGCGCGTCGTGCGCGGCGCTTCCTGGGGCAGTGCGCCGGATCAGGCGCGCTCGGCGTTCCGTACCAGTCTCGCCGCCGACGCGCGCAACGCGCAGGTTGGCATCCGCGTCGCGCGCGATCTGTAGCGTTTTTGCGACGTCGTATACATTTTGCTTTTTGCAATACCGCGGAATGCCGCCCAGCGTATGATGCAAGTGCATCGCTAGGTGCATCCACCTTGTAGCGCTGCCGGTCGTCTCCGTCAGCGACGAGGATTTTTTGCGTTGGCATCGATTTGCCGGCGCCTGCTCGGTGAGAAATTCGGAGTCGCCCGCCGGGCTGTCCATTTCTGATTCCGAGGAGAAGTTTATGAATATTCGTTTTGAGCGTTCCGGCCCGATCGATCGGTTGAGCAGCTATCCGTCGTGGGCGCAGGACATGGTCGGCGCATGCGAAGGCGCCAAGCGCGAGGTCGTGCGTCACGAGTTGTTTGCGATGATGCGCGAGACGCGGCTCAGCATTGAGTCCACCACGAACTTCATGGTGGGCATCTGGCCGGTGATCGAGCGCTTCCCGGGCTACATGGCGGCGAGCCTGATGAAGACCCGCTACGGGCGCAGCGAAGGGGACAACATGGCCCGGCGCTGGCTCGTGCGCAATATCCGCGTCGAGCAGAACCACGCGGAATATTGGCTCGACTGGGCCGAGGGTGCCGGCGTGGCACGCGAAAAGGTGCTCAACGACTGGGTGCCGGCCGATGCGATGGCGCTGGCCAACTGGTGCGAGGAGGTCAGCACGCACGACACGCTGGCCGCCGGCATCGCCGCGACGAACTACGCGGTCGAAGGCGCGACGGGAGAGTGGTCGCAGCTCGTCTACGACAGCGAAACCTATCGGCGCAGTATGCCGAACACGCCGAGCCTGCGCTGGCTCAAGCTGCACGCGGCCTACGACGATGAGCATCCGTGGGAAGCGCTGGAAATCGTCTGCACCCTGATCGGCACCAACCCGGTGACGCATCAGGTAGGGCATCTGCGGGAGTGCATCCGCAGGAGCTATGCGGGCATGCGCATCCTCGCCGACCGCTGCATCGCGGCCTCGCGGTTCGTCGTCGACGTTCCGAGCGAAGCTGCGGCATAGCAGACATTTCTCTGCATAGTATCGGCGTATTATGCCGGCCATGCAGGGTAGACGGGTGGCATCCGAGCGAGCGTTGACCCAGAGACTCATGCCGTTGGCGTGGGGGCTGGTCGGGCTCGTCGGTCTGCTGCTGGTTCTGATGTGGGGGGCGCTGCAAGTGCAACTTGCGCTTGCGGCGTTTCTCAACGGCGAGAGCATCTGGTCGAAGGCGCAGAAGCAGATCGTCGTCGATCTGCAGGCCTACGCCGTCCACGGCGATGCCGATTCCCTGGCGAACTTCGACCGCAATTTCGCCTTGCTCGGCTACGATCGTTTCGCCCGCGACGAGTCGGTCAAACCGGACTACGACCGCGCGGCGGTCGTGGAAGCGCTGCATCACGACAACGCCATGCGCGAGGCGATACCGGTCGTCATCTTCATTTTTCGCTATCTGCCGAATGCGCCGTTCGTCAGCGGCGCGCTGGCGGCCTGGCGTTCGACCGACGAGGCGATCGGCGAACTCGGTGCGATCGCCGCAGAATTGCGCCGCGACCGCCATTCGCCGTCGTGGAACGACGCGCGTCTCGCGCGCGAGATCGGGCGCATTTCGGTGCTCAACGGGTATATCCAGCCGCGCGCCGAGCTGTTCTCGAGCACGATCGCCGACGGCACCATCTGGATCGCGCGTCTGCTGTTCTGCGGCGTGTTCGCGGTGGCGAGCATTGCCTCGCTGATCTGGCTGCGTACCGCGCGGCGCACCGTGGCCAAGATCCGCGGCACGGAGGAGCGCTATCGCGTTCTGTTCGACAGCGCGCCCGACGCGATCGTCATGGTCGATGAGAACAGCGGCCTCGTTCTCGATGCGAACCTCACCGCGGCGACCTGGGTCGGAGAGGACTCGGAGACGCTCGTCGGTCGGCGCTATTCCGATCTGGTCGAGGGCGTGGAGTCGCGCGAAGCCGGCGCCACCGACGAGCTGCGTACGGCGGACGGTTCGATGCGGCCTGTCGAGACTCAGTGGAGCGTGGCGGACTGGGGTGAAAAGCGCGTGCGCCAAGCGATCATCCGCGATATTTCCGAACGCGTGGCGCTGGAACAGGAGCGCCGCATTGCCGCCGAAGCGCTCGGCGCGGTCGCCGAAGGCGTGATCATTGCCGACTCGAACCGACGCGTGATCGCGGTCAATTCCGCGCATACCGCGCTGACCGGCTTCACCGCCGGGGAACTTACCGGGCGGCGCATCGACGATATGCGCGTGCTGCCGCACGGCGGCCTGCTGCCGCCGTCGATCTGGGTGCAGATCGCGGCGACGGGCACCTGGCTGGGCGAGGTACGCGCGCGGCGTCGTGACGGCAGCATGTACGACGAGCGTCTCAGCGTTAGCGTGATCCGCGATGCGCACGGGCGCGTACAGCGCTACGTCGCGGTGATCGCCGACATCACCGCGTCGAAGTCCGACCGGCTGCAGCTCGAATACCTGGCGCGGCACGATCCGCTGACCGGCCTGGCCAACCGCGTGCAGTTCGAGGAGCACTGCACGCGCGCGATTGCCGCAGCCGAGCAGGCACGCGAGGCGGTGGCGATGCTGTTCATCGACCTCGATGCGTTCAAGATCGTCAACGACAGTTTCAGCCACGCGGTCGGCGACCGCCTGCTCGCGGTGGCCGCGGCGCGCATCGCCAAGCAGCTTTCTCCGCTCGATGTCGCCGGGCGCATCGGCGGCGACGAATTCACCGTGCTGATGACCGGCCTCGGCCTGCGCGAAGACGCGATGGGTCTGGCCAATCGTCTGCTCGCGGCGTTGTCCGAGCCCTACCGCATCGACGATCACGAGATCGCGATCAGCGCGAGCATCGGCATCGCCGGTTATCCGCTCGATGCGGTCGACGCGCCGACCATGATCGCCAACGCGGACGCGGCGATGTACGCGGCGAAGGTCGAAGAACGCAACTGTGTGCGCTTCTACACACCGATCATGCACGCGAAGGCGCGCTCGCGCCTGCAAATGGCTGCGGAACTGCGCCAAGCGCTCGCACGCGACGAACTGCGCATCTACTTCCAGCCGAGCGTGGAACTGCGCAGCGGGCGCATCGTCGCGGTCGAGGCGCTGCTGCGCTGGCAGCATCCGCTGCGCGGCATGATCGCGCCGTCCGAGTTCGTGCCGATCGCGGAGAATCTCGGCGTGGTGCGCCAGATCGACCAGTGGGTCATGCATACGGTGCTGAACAAACTGGTCGAATGGGAACGCATGGGCATGCCGCCGATCCGCGTGGCCTTGAACGTGTCGGCCAACTGGTTCGGCCATCAGGCCTTCGTCGAGTCGCTGAGCCGCGCGCTGACGGAAACGGGCGTGGCGCCGTCGCGCATCGTGCTCGAAATCACCGAGAGTTCGGTTCTGCGTCTCGGCGAGGATACCGACCGGATCATGCACCGCCTGCACGAAATCGGCGTCAGCGTCGCCATCGACGATTTCGGCACGGGCTATTCCTCACTGGTCTATCTCAAACTGCCCGCGATCACCTGGCTCAAGATCGACCGCCTCTTCGTCACCGGTCTGCCGAGCAACGCGAACGACGCGGCGATCATCCAGGCGATGCTCGCGATCGGCAAGAGTCTCGGCCTGCGCACGATCGCCGAAGGTATCGAGACCGAAGCACAGCACGATTTCCTGCTGCGCGCGGGTTGTATGGAAGGGCAGGGATTCCTCTACGCGCAGCCGCTCGAGGCGACCGAGATCGAGCGGTTGCTGATGCCGAACGCCGCGAAGCGGATCAAGACGCGGTTGCAGCTGGTGTCGCCGGACCGCTCCTGAAACGCGGCGTTCGCGCGTGCACGCCAGCGGCGCGCACGGCTCCCGATTTAAAGAGGATTTCCGCCGCCAGCCGAGGCAAGCGGCGAAGGATGCCTTAGGCCGCAGCCTTGGGCGCAGCCGGTGGGTCGCGCAGTTCGCGGCGCAGGATCTTGCCGACGTTGGTCTTCGGCAGCGACTCGCGGAATTCGATCACCTTCGGCAGCTTGTAGCCGGTCAAATTGTGCCGGCAGTATTCCTTGACGATTTCCGCAGTGAGGTTCGGGTCTTTCTTGACGATGACGACCTTGACCGCCTCGCCCGACTTCTCGTCGGGAATGCCGATCGCCGCGCATTCGAGCACGCCGGGGCAGGCGGCGACGACGTCTTCGATCTCGTTCGGATACACATTGAAGCCCGAGACGAGGATCATGTCCTTCTTGCGGTCGACAATGTAGAAGTAGCCGTTCGCATCCATCTTGGCGATGTCGCCGGTGTGCAGCCAGCCGTCGGGCGTGATCACCTTTGCGGTCTCTTCCGGACGCTGCCAGTAGCCGCGCATGACCTGCGGGCCCTTGATGCAGAGTTCGCCGACTTCGCCGACGCCGAGCAGCTTGCCGTCGTCGTTCTGGATGCACGCCTGCGTCGACGGAATCGGCATGCCGATCGAGCCGTTGTACTCGGCGAGATCGAGCGGATTGATGCAGGCCGCCGGCGCGGTTTCAGTCAGGCCATAGGCCTCGACCAGGGTGCACTGGGTCGCCTTCTTCCAGCGGTCGGCGACGGTGCGCTGCACGGCCATGCCGCCACCGAGGGTCAGGCGCATGTTGGAGAAATCGAGGCGGTCGAATCCCGGCGTATTGAGCAGGCCGTTGAACAGCGTGTTGACGCCGGTGATCACGCTGAACTTGACCTTGGAGAGTTCCTTGACGAAGCCGGGCATGTCGCGCGGATTGGTGATCAGCACGCTGACGCCGCCGATCAGGGTGAAAACCAGGCAGTTCGCGGTCAGGGCGAAGATGTGGTACAGCGGAATCGCGGTGATGACGACTTCCTGGGCTTCGCGCAGATTGGTGCCGAGCCAGGAGGACGCCTGCAGCATGTTGGCGACCATGTTCTTGTGGGTCAGCATCGCGCCCTTGGCGACGCCCGTCGTACCGCCGGTGTACTGCAGGAAGGCGATGTCTTCGTGGCCGACCTCGATCTTCGGCAGCGTGCCCATGCCGCCGAGCGTGAGTGCGTCGTTGAAGCGCACTTCGTGGTCGATGCGGTACTTCGGCACCATCTTCTTGACGTGGCGCACGACGAGATTGGTGATCAGCGATTTCGGGAAGCCGAGCATGTCGCCGATCGCGGTGGTGACGACGTGCTTGAGCGAAGGCGCCTGCGGCAGCACTTCGGCCAGGGTCGCGGCGAAATTGTCGAGCACGACGATGGCGCTCGCGCCCGAGTCGTTCAACTGGTGCTTCAGCTCGCGCGCGGTATAGAGCGGATTGACGTTCACCACGGTAAGGCCGGCGCGCAGGATGCCGAATGCGGCGATCGGATACTGCAGCACGTTCGGCAGCATGATGGCGACGCGCTCGCCTTTCTTGAGCTTGAGGTCGTTGACCAGGTAGGACGCGAACTGCAGGCTCAGCTTGTCGACTTCGTCGTAGCTCAGCGCCTTGCCCATATTCATATAGGCCGGCTTGTGGCGGTATTTCTCGCAGGAGGCTTCGAGCACTTCGGGGATCGACTGATACTTGTTCACGTCGATCTGCGCGGGGATTCCGGCCGGATAGTGCGCCAGCCAAGGACTGTCGTTGCTCGTCGTCATTTTCCCTCCTGCTTCTAGTGGCTGTGTGTCCGCGTACCCCACGCAAACACTCGTTTGAGCCGATTTGAGCATGCTGCGGCGAGGTCGGCAAGCGGCGGCGCAGCGGATGTGCATGAGGTGCACCGATCGCACAGAAAGTATCGATTTGGCAGCGAGCCCGGGTGACCGCGGCGGTGGCGGCTTCCGGAAGGCGTATCGCGGTCGGATTACATAGGTAAGCCGATCGCCACATTCCGCTTACGTTCGCTGGCAAGTATTACAACTTGACTGCACATTCGCAGGCGAAGGTTGTGGCGGGGTTCGGGTCGCAGTGCAGCAATATGAAACGCATTTTTGTCGTCGGTTGTCCGCGGTCCGGCACTACCATTGTGCAGGCCTTGCTCGCCCGCTATCCGGGCGTGCACACGTTTCCCGAGACCGGATTCTTCGAGGCGCTATTCGGCGGCATCGAACGACGCTGGCAGGACCCGGACGCACGCCGCGATCCCTGGTATCGGCGCCACGGCTTTGCGCGCTCGCACGGACGCCGTTGCCTGCGGTGCCTTGAATCCAAGCTGCTCGGCCAGACGCGCCGGTCGCCGGTGTCGATCAAACCCTGCGTGCGCCGCTACGTCACCTTGCTCGACCGCGTTGCGCAGGGGCAGGGCTGCGATGTCTGGGTCGAAAAGACTCCGAGCCATTTGATGTACGTCGACGAGATCACGCGCTACGTGGACGATGCGTTCTTCATCCATGTGTTGCGCAATGGCGAGGATGTCGTCGCCTCGATCGTCGACGCCGATCTGGCGCATCCGACGCGCGCGTTCCGCGGCGGGGTGAAGCGCTGGGTGCGGCGCTGGAATCGCGTCGTCGACCTGCAGCTCACGCACCTCGGTACGGCCCGCCACCATGCGGTCTGTCTCGAGGATCTGGTCGAGCGCTACGAGCCGGAATGGGCGAGGCTGTGCGAATTCCTCGATTTCGACGCGGCGCGGCCGCTCGCGGCGGCGCCCGGCGGCAAGATCGCCGACCTCGCCGCCGAGCCGTGGAAGCGCGCGGCACTCTCCGGCGTCGTCGAGCCGCCTTCGCGCAAGAGCGAAAGCCTGTTCGGCCCGCGTACGATCGAATGGATGCGCGCGAGCCTGCTCTCCTATGACGATGTTCGCGCCCGCGTCGCGCGCGTCGAATAGCGGGCACCGAGATTGCAATACTCACAAAAACGAACGCCCGGACAAAGCCGGGCGTTCGCGGTGTTTCTTCGTCGTTCGCATACGCGGACGACGACAGCCAAGATCAGGCGGCCTTGGCGCCTCCGGCAAGCTGACGCAGGACGAACGGCAGGATGCCGCCGTGGCGGTAATACTCAACTTCCTTCGGCGTCAGCAGCAGCACCTTGACCTTGAACTGCTTCTCGCCGGCGCTGCCCTTAGCGACGACGGTGATTTCCTTGGCCGCGCCGTCGTTGAGCCCGGCGATCTCGAACACTTCGTCGCCCTTGAGGCCCAACGTCTGCGCGTTCTGTCCGTCGGCGAACTGCAGCGGCAGCACGCCCATGCCGACGAGGTTGGAGCGGTGAATGCGCTCGAAGCTCTCCGCGATCACGGCCTTGACGCCGAGCAGGACGGTGCCCTTCGCCGCCCAGTCGCGCGACGAGCCGGTGCCGTATTCCTTGCCGGCGAGCACGACGAGCGGGGTGTTCTCCTTCTTGTACAGCATCGCAGCGTCGTAGATCGGCAGCTTTTCGCCGCCCGGATAGTGCAGGGTGTTGCCGCCTTCTTCGCCGCCGAGCATCAGGTTCTTGATGCGGATGTTGGCGAAGGTGCCGCGCACCATCACGTCGTCGTTGCCGCGGCGCGAGCCGTAGGAGTTGAAGTCCGCCTTGACCACGCCGTGCGCCTGCAGGAACTGGCCCGCGGGCGAAGTCGCCTTGATGTCGCCGGCCGGAGAGATATGGTCGGTCGTGATCGAATCGCCGAAGATGCCGAGCACGCGTGCGCCCGAGACGTCGTTGATCTTGCCGACCTGCATGCGCATGCCGTCGAAGTAGGGCGGGTTCTTGATGTAGGTCGATTTCTCGTCCCAGCCGTAGCGCTCGCCCTTCGGCGCGTCGATCGCGTTCCAACGCGAGTCGCCCTTGAACACGTCGGCGTAGTTCTGCTTGAACAATTCCGGACCGAGGGTTGCGGCGATGACGTCGCCGATTTCCTTGTTGGTCGGCCAGATGTCCTTGAGGTAGACGTCCTTGCCGTCGCTGCCCTTGCCGAGCGGCTGCGCGGTCAGGTCGATATCGACCGTGCCGGCGAGCGCGTAGGCGACGACGAGTGGCGGCGAGGCGAGGTAGTTCATCTTGACCTCGGGGTGCACGCGGCCCTCGAAGTTGCGGTTGCCCGAGAGCACCGAAGCGACGACCAGGTCGCCGTCGGCGATGCCCTTGGAAATTTCCGCCGGCAGCGGGCCCGAGTTGCCGATGCAGGTGGTGCAGCCGTAGCCGACCACGAAGAAGCCGAGCTTTTCGAGGTCGCCGAGCACGCCGGCCTTCTTCAAATAATCGGTGACGACGAGCGAGCCCGGGCCGAGCGAGGTCTTGACCCAGGGCTGAGCCTTGAGGCCTTTCTTCACCGCATTGCGCGCGAGCAGGCCCGCGCCGAGCATTACCGCCGGGTTCGAGGTGTTCGTGCACGACGTGATCGCGGCGATCACGACCGCGCCGTCCTTGAGCTTGAAATCGACGCCGTTGCGCGTGACCGACTGGCCCGGGCCGTTGACGCTGGCGTCATGGCCGACCGCCGTGTCCCCGCCTTCGTTGGCGAAGCGCGCTTCCGCGCCGTTCTTCGGCTTGCGGTTCGCGGCAAGGGTCTTCACCGAATCCGCGGCGCTCTTGGCGACGTCGCTCAGCAGCACGCGGTCCTGCGGGCGCTTCGGGCCGGCCAGCGACGGCTTCACGTCGGCGAGGTTCAGCTCCAGCGTCGACGAGAATTCCGCTTCCGGCGTCTTGGCGTCATGCCACAGGCCCTGGGCCTTGGCGTAGGCCTCGACCAGCGCGATCAGGCTTTCGTCGCGGCCGGACAGACGCAGATAGTTGAGCGCTTCGTTGTCGATCGGGAAGATGCCGCAGGTCGCGCCGTATTCGGGTGCCATGTTGGCGATCGTCGCGCGATCGGCCAGCGGCAGGTGCTGCAGGCCGTCGCCGTAGAACTCGACGAACTTGCCGACGACGCCGTGCTTGCGCAGCATCTGGGTCACGGTGAGCACGAGGTCCGTCGCGGTCGTGCCCTCGGGCAGCTTGCCGGTCAGCTTGAAGCCGACGACCTGCGGGATCAGCATCGACGAGGGCTGGCCGAGCATCGCTGCCTCGGCTTCGATACCGCCGACGCCCCAGCCGAGCACGCCGATACCGTTGATCATCGTCGTATGCGAGTCGGTGCCGAACACCGTGTCGGGGAAGGCCCAAGCCGAGCCATCCTTGTCCGCCGTGGCGACGACGCGGGCGAGATATTCGAGGTTGACCTGGTGCACGATGCCGGTGCGCGGCGGCACGACCTTGAAGTTGTTGAACGCGCTCTGGCCCCAACGCAGGAAGCCGTAGCGCTCCTTGTTGCGGTCGAATTCGATCTTGACGTTGAGGTCGAGCGCGTCGGCTTCGCCGAACACGTCCACCTGCACGGAGTGGTCGATGACGAGTTCGGACGGAATCAGCGGATTGATCTTCTTCGCGTCGCCCCCGAGATTGACGATGGCGTCGCGCATCGCGGCGAGGTCGACCACGCAGGGGACGCCGGTGAAGTCCTGGAGGACGACGCGCGCCGGCATGAAGGCGATTTCGGTGTCAGGCTCCTTCTTCGGCTCCCACTTTGCGACCGCTTCGATCTCCTTCGCGGTGACGTTGACGCCGTCCTCGTGGCGCAGCAGGTTTTCGAGCAGGATCTTCATCGAATACGGCAGACGCTGGATGTCGAACTTCTGCCCGAGCTTGGCGAGACTCGCGATCGTGTACTTCTTGCCGCCGACGTCGAGAGTGTCGCGAGTGGCGAAGGAATCGGTCATGGGAAGCTCCTGGCGTGTCGAGTGAGGGCGGGGAAGTTAGCCTCCTATTATCGCGCAGTCTGCTGCATTGCGGAAGCAATGGTCTGGCGGCTTCCGCTGCGGCGGAGCTCATCCGGCGCAT
Organism: Rudaea sp. 3F27F6; assembly: GCF_005503555.1. Lineage (GTDB taxonomy): Bacteria > Pseudomonadota > Gammaproteobacteria > Xanthomonadales > Rhodanobacteraceae > Rudaea. The sequence continues at coordinate 376,190 of NZ_SCNG01000002.1, read as the reverse complement.
TCGGCCAAGGCGCGGCGGTGGCGCAGGCCGAACGCGACAAAAAAAGAGGGCGCGTCATGCGCGCCCTCGAATAAGTCGTTGCCTGGCTTTGGTTTATGGGCCGATGGCGACCGATGCTCCAATCACGACGGTATTGAGCAGCGAGAGCCCCGATGCGGTGGCGGTAACGACGATCAGTCCGCTGTCGCCCGCATTGACCGTGGCCGTTCCACCCGAAGCCGAACAGGTTTGCACGGCGCCGAGCGTGATGATGCCGGTGATCGTGGCCGAGCAGTTCAGTGGCGTCGCTACGAGGTTCGTCGGAGAGCTGCCGGTGTAGAGAGTCGCCGTCAGTGTCACCGTGGAGCCGACGAGGCTCAGGGCGGCCGTTTCCATGAAGGTGGCTCTCAGCGAGGTGAACTGGCCACTCTGCGGGAACGTCTGCACCTGGGTCAGCAGCGTCGTGTTGGTGGACACGTTGAGCGCACCGCCAAGCAGGGTGATGCTGGGTGGAGTCGCCAATTCCGCACCGGAAACCGGTAGGACCGCAATCGTTCCGACCAGTCCACCAAGGACCGTCGTCACCGTTCCCGCGCCCATGCTCGACGTGAACGCCATGCCCGGACCCGTAGCACCGGTCGCACCTGCTGTGCCGGTCGCGCCCGCGGCGCCTGTGGCACCCGTCGCGCCGGCGGTACCCGCTGCCCCGGTCGGGCCGGCCACGCCTGCCGGGCCGGTGGGGCCGATTAGGCCGTTCGCGCCCGCCGGTCCGGTTGCGCCCGCAGGGCCAGCCACACCGGCCGGACCTGTAGCACCGGCAACGCCGTTCGCACCCGTGGCACCGGTTGCACCTGCGGGGCCCGCGACTCCGGTGGCGCCGGTGGCACCGGTCGTGCCTGCGCCGGTAGCGCCCGTGGCGCCCGTTGGACCTGCGGCGCCAGTGGCTCCCGTAACGCCTGCGGCACCGGTCGTGCCTGCTCCGGTGGCGCCCGTTGCACCCGTGGCGCCAGTCGGACCCGTTGCACCCGTGGCGCCGGTCGCTCCGGTTGGACCCGTGGCGCCTGTCGCACCGCTGCTATTGCCGGTCGGAGCGCGGAAGAAGCCGTAAACATCGATGATGATATTGGCTTCATTTTGAGTAAATACGTTGAAATTGCCGTTGGTCGGATTAATCGTGGCGATACCTTCATTGGCCACAGTCGAGTCGCCGGCCAAATTGAGCCAGCTCGAAAGCGGGTAATTGAGGCCGGCCGGATAAACCGCAACGAATCCGTATTGGCCCGGCGTTCCGAAGCCGTGAGTATCGGCCGTCACATTGAGCGTAAGGGCTGCCGGAATTGCGCCCGTATAACCCGAGCAATTGCCGCCGCCCTGTGCCGAACCGCCCACGCCCGCGAAAGTGCGGTTGGTCAGCGCCTGAATCGGACCGCCGGCGCCATTGACGCGCGTATCGACAATTCGACACGGAACAATGGGTGTATAGACTAAATCGTCGGTGGTGTCGCCGATGGCATTAGGTGTGGCGACGTCGTTGCTGTTTTGCTGTCCGGTAACGGTAATCGCGGTATTAGCGCGACGCGTGGCACCCGCATTGGCGGCGGCCATGGCCTGGCTCAGACTGGTTGCCGTGGTCGCTTCGCTCATTCCGCGCGCGTCGCCGCGCAGCAGGTTATTGATCAGTTGCACGCGATTAGGATCGGGCGATCCGTTCGGGCCCGGAGTGAAATCTGCAGAGAATCGGTTTGCAATCGACATGGCCGAGGAGATCTTGCTCTGTGCATGAGCGACCTGCTCCGCGCTGGCCGAGCCGTCCGACGAGACGGAACGGACATCCGTTTGCTGCGCTGCAATAGCCGAATTTATCGCTAAAGTAAGCGAGGACAAAGCAAAAAAGCCAACTCGCAATGTGTTGGTCCCGAGCATTTTCATATGCGGCACTCCTGTAGTTGCGTGATGTAAAACACAGGCAACGGGTACTGCGATACATGTGGCAAGAAATGCTCGCGCATATGTCGCTGCCCCCTGCAACTACGCTTTTAACGTCGAATATAATTTTTATATGTGGCGCAGCGCACAGTTTTCAAAAATAGTCAGAATATTGCGATAAAAGAGTGAATTGACGCACCGTATGCCAATCACTTCGTGAGGTGGATCGCGTATTGAGTTAGGTAATTGCGCAATATACCTTTACATTTATATACACATCTAAAATATTTTAGACCGATTTAAATTATTAATTCAAAAATTGCGATATGCATCACAAAACATCGTTTTTCACGAGATAAGATGGCGTGTTTATCCACCGGTCTCCTGTTTCCAACGGACCGGTGCTCGGGGGAGAGGCGGAAACGCGGGCTTTTTATGCGCCGCCGAGCGTGCACTGCGCGAGCAGGCCACGCGCCATCATCGAATATTGTTTACGGCGGAAGATTAGCCGCCATTGCGAGCCGCCCAATTGGCGCCAAAGCACCGCCGCGCGGATTGCCGAAAGCAGCAAGGCGCGAATCTGCGCGACCTGGGTTTCCTGACGCAGAAACTGCGGGTTGCCTTCGACGACGATACGCGGCTGCAAGGTCGAGATGGTGTCGACGTAAAGCCGGGCTAGACGTGCCGCGACGATAGGGCTGGTCGGTTCCTCGCCGGCTGTCTGCTGGGCGATGGTTTCAATGCCTTCGCGGAGCTTGCCGAGCATGTCGGTGCGCCGCCACAGCTTTCCTTCCACGCGCATGACGGAAATCGCGATACGGGTGATTCCGAGGTCGCGCTTACTGTCGTCGAGCTGTGCGATCAGCGTTTCCAGGCCCGGACGCAGGTTGTTGAGACCGCCGAACACGTCAGCAGGGCTGTCGGCGTTGATCTTGAAGATGCTCGACAGGCTTGGCTGCATCGCGAACGTGTCGGCGCCACCGCGCGTGGCGATGGCACGTACGAGAATGACCGCCTGGAACAGGCCGGCGAGGGCGATGACGCGTTCTTCTCTCACGAGCGAGCCTCATAGTTCGCAGGCCGAAATTCGGCGAGGCCGCCGAACGGCGCATCGGTGGCTTCAATAATGCCGCCGCCAAGGCACTCCTCGTCGCGATAGAAGACGATCGACTGGCCCGGCGTGACGGCGCGCTGCGGCTGGTCGAATTCGACCTCGCCGCGGCTGCCGGCTATATGCACGCGGCAGGCTTGGTCGGCTTGCCGGTAGCGCGTCTTCGCCGTGCAGGCGAACTCGACAGCCGGAGCGTGGCCGGCCGTCCAGCTCAAGTCGGAGACGCTGAGGCGCTGCGACTGCAGCCATTGATTCTCCCCGCCCTGGGCGACGTAGAGGACGTTTTTCGCCACGTCCTTGCCGACCACGTACCACGCCCCAGTTCCCGCGTCGCGACGGCCGCCGATGCCGAGGCCGTTGCGCTGACCGAGCGTGTAGTACATCACCCCGTCGTGTTCGCCGATGCGGCGTTCGTCGGGTGTGCGCAGTTCGCCGCGCTGGGCGGGAATGTATTGGCCGAGGAATTCGCGGAAATCGCGCTCGCCGATGAAGCAGATGCCGGTCGAATCCTTTTTGTCGTGCGTCGGCAGTTCCGCTGCGCGCGCCAGGGCGCGCACCTCCGGTTTGGGCAGATCGCCGATCGGAAACAGGGTCGAGGCGAGCTGCTCCTGTCCGAGCGCGTAGAGGAAATAACTCTGATCCTTATTGGCGTCGCGCCCGCGTAGCAGTCGATGGCGGCCGTCGACGCAGTCGGTGCGCGCATAGTGGCCGGTGGCGATCTTGTCCGCGCCGAGGGTGCGCGCGTGTTCGAGAAAGGTCTTGAACTTGATTTCGCGGTTGCACAACACGTCCGGATTCGGCGTACGCCCGGCACGATACTCGGAAAGAAAATTCTCGAAAACCTGGTCCCAATATTCGGCAGCAAAATTGCGCGCGTGAAAAGCGATGCCGAGCTTGCCGCAGATACGCAGCGCATCCGCGCGGTCACGGTCGGCCTGACATTCGCCGAAGCGTTCGTCTTCCTCCCAGTTCTGCATGAACAGGCCGGCAATTTTAGCGCCTTCGCGCGCGAGCAGCAGAGCGGCGACTGAGGAGTCGACGCCGCCCGACATGCCGACCATGATGCGTCCCGTCTCGTTCATCAGGCAGGTTGCGCCGTGGGCAGCAGTGATTGCAGTACGTGCAAGGGAAAGCGCTTGCCGGCCAGCCAGTCGTCGACATTGCCGAGCACCATCGGATTGCGGTGCCGCGCCGATTGGGCGGCGACTTCTTCGCGCGTCAGCCAGAGCGCACGGATAATGCCTTCGTCGAGAAGGCGCTTCGGGTCGTGCCGAACGGGCCGCGCGGCGAAAGTGAAGCGCAGATATTCGGCGCTCGCGTCCGGAGTGTTCCACTGATACACGCCGATGAAATCGGTCAATTCGACGGTCCAGCCCGTTTCCTCGAGCGTTTCGCGCAGGGCGGCGTCGAACAAGGTTTCGTTCTGCTCCAGATGCCCGGCCGGCTGGTTGAGGACGATCTCGTCGCGGATGTTTTCTTCGACCAACAGGAAACGGCCGCCATCCGCCACGACCGTGGCAACAGTGACGCGAGGGCGCCAGACGGCGTCGACGGAGGTGGCAAAGCGTTCGAACATCGAAGCAGAAAATCCATTTGGGAACACAGGATTTTACCTGAGGTCGGATGAATGCGGCGCCGTTGAAACGCCGCGCGGCAGCACCATCTCCGCTACCGGCGCGGGTGCTTGAATTGCCGCAGCGCTATACTTGGATTGCAAGACGCACAGGGTTTATCGATGACGCAAACGCCGGACAAACTGCACGAACCTCAGCGCGGCGCCGTGGTGGAAGAGGCGCGTCCTGAGGTCGCGCGCCCGCCGCTTTACCAAGTGCTGCTGCTCAACGACGATTTCACGCCGATGGACTTCGTCGTGGTGGTGCTGGAAACGTTTTTCAACATGGATCGCGAACGCGCGACCCAGGTGATGCTCCACGTACATACGCGCGGCCGCGGCGTATGCGGGGTGTTCACGCGCGAAGTGGCCGAGACCAAGGTCACCCAGGTAAACGAATTCTCCCGTTCGCACCAGCATCCGTTACTTTGTACTCTGGAAAAAGCCTAGGCTTGCCACATATCGTGTGCTGGTAAATTGCTCTTTTGAGAAGTGCGGTCGGGACGGCCGCTATAGTCTTCGCGAGCAGGGACGATCGCATAGCGGAACTACTGCCCATGTTCAGTAAAGACCTCGAGCTCACCATCGGCCAGTGCTACAAGGACGCACGCGAGCAGCGCCACGAATTCATGACAGTCGAGCATCTCCTGCTCGCTCTGCTCGAGAATCCGTCGGCCGCCGCCGTGTTGCGCGCTTGCAACGCCGACCTGGTCAGACTCAGCAAAGATTTGAAGACCATCATCGTCGAAACCGTTCCGGTACTGCCGAGCGGCGATGAGCGAGATACGCAGCCGACCCTGGGTTTCCAGCGCGTGCTGCAGCGCGCGGTCTACCACGTGCAGTCCTCGGGACGTAAAGAAGTCACCGGCGCGAACGTGCTCGTGGCGATCTTCGGCGAAAAGGATTCGCACGCGGTGTACTTCCTCAATCAGCAGGAAGTCGCGCGGCTCGACGTGGTCAACTATATTTCGCACGGCGTGGCCAAGATCGGCCAGGAGTCCGCGCAGCCGGCGAGTGAGCCAGGCAAGGAAGGCGAGGGCGCCGAGGAGCCACGCGGCAATCCGCTGACCGAGTTCGCGAGCAACCTCAACGAGCAGGCGCGCGAAGGCAAGATCGACCCCCTGATCGGCCGCATCGAGGAAGTCGAGCGCACGATCCAGGTGCTCTGCCGCCGGCGCAAGAACAATCCGCTCTACGTCGGCGAAGCCGGCGTCGGCAAGACCGCGCTGGCCGAAGGCCTCGCCAAGCGCATCGTCGAAGGCGAAGTGCCTGACGTGCTCCGGGAATGCACGATCTACGCGCTTGATCTCGGCGCGCTGGTGGCTGGGACCAAGTACCGCGGCGACTTCGAGAAGCGCCTCAAGGCCGTGCTCGCGCAGCTCAAGAAGGAGCCGAACGCGATCCTGTTCATCGACGAGATCCACACCATCATCGGCGCTGGCTCGGCATCGGGCGGCACCATGGATGCGTCGAATCTGATCAAGCCTGTGCTCGCCTCGGGCGAGTTGCGCTGCATCGGCTCGACCACGTTCCAGGAGTACCGCGGCGTGTTCGAGAAGGACCGCGCGCTTGCGCGACGCTTCCAGAAGATCGACGTCGTCGAGCCTTCGGTGGCCGAAAGCGTGGAAATTCTGAAAGGCCTGAAGTCGCGTTTCGAGGAGCACCACAAGATCGAATACACGAACGAGGCGCTCAAGGCGGCGGTCGATCTCTCGGTGAAGCATATCGGCGACCGTCTGTTGCCGGACAAGGCGATCGACGTGATCGACGAGGCCGGCGCGCGCCAGCGCCTGCTGCCCGAGGCCGACCGCAAGACCGTCGTCGACGTGCCGGAAATCGAATTCATCGTTGCGCGTATGGCGCGGATTCCGCCCAAGCAGGTATCGACCTCGGACCGCGACGTGCTGAGGAATCTCGAACGCAACCTCAAGATGGTCGTGTTTGGCCAGGATCTGGCGATCGAGGCGTTGGCCGCTTCGATCAAGATGGCGCGCTCGGGTTTGGGCAATGCGAACAAGCCGATCGGCAACTTCCTCCTAGCCGGCCCGACCGGGGTCGGCAAGACCGAGGTCACGCGCCAGCTCGCCATGCAGCTCGGTATCGAACTGATCCGCTTCGACATGAGCGAGTACATGGAGTCGCACTCGGTTTCGCGCCTGATCGGTGCGCCGCCGGGCTATGTCGGCTTCGACCAGGGCGGCCTGCTCACCGAGCAGATCACCAAGCATCCGCACTGCGTGCTCCTCCTCGACGAAATCGAAAAGGCGCATCCGGACGTCTACAACATCCTGTTGCAGATCATGGACCACGGCAAGCTCACCGACACAAACGGACGCGAAGCGAATTTCCGCAACGTGATCCTCGTGATGACGACGAACGCAGGGGCTTCACAGGCAGCTCGCCGCTCGATCGGCTTCGTCGAGCAGAGCCATGCGACCGACGCGATGGAAACGATCCGCCGCGCGTTCACCCCCGAGTTCCGCAACCGTCTCGATGCGATCATCCAGTTCGCCTCGCTCGACTTTGACCACATCCTGCGTGTGGTGGACAAGTTCCTGATCGAACTCGAAGCGCAGTTGCAAGAGAAGCACGTTGCCTTGAGTGTCGACGCGGAGGCGCGCCGTTGGCTGGCCGAACACGGTTTCGACAAGCAGATGGGCGCGCGGCCGATGGCGCGCGTGATCCAGGAAAACGTCAAGCGGCCGCTCGCCGACGAACTGCTGTTTGGCAAGCTTGCCGAAGGCGGCAAGGTCCATCTCGGCGTCAAGGATGGCAAGCTCGACGTGCGCGTGGAAGCTGACGAAAAGCTGCCGGTCACCGTTGAATAAGACCTGGTGCCGGGGCGCTGCAATTCGCCCCGGCGCTGCAACGACGAGCGTCGAGGTTTGCCTGACTGACCGGTTCGTGTTGCGCGTTTCGGGTCAGTTGCAGTGTTCGCGGATATCGCTTTCCAGCGCCGCAATCCGGCGCGCGTAATCTTCTTGCTCGGATGGCGGAATTCGTTCGGATGATTCGCCGTTGAGGCGCCTGCGTCCCGCTTCGAAGCCGCGCCGCTTTTCCGCACATTCGAATTGCAGGCGCTCGGCCTTGCGCGCCTCAGCCTCTGCCGCATTGAGGGCCTGCTGCTTTTCGGCTTCTTCTTGTTGCAGGCGCTGCACATCGGGGTCCGACGCAACGGCTGCGGACTGTTCCTCGATTTGCCGGTCGAGCTGCTCGATCTTGCTCTGTGCCGCCTTGCGGCGTTCCGGCGACAGCGGCGCTTCTTTGGCAGAATGCGCTTGGGTTTCGGACAGATCTTTCGCGCTGCCGGCCGGCGGCGTCGCGCTGAAGTGCTTGACCCCTTGCGCGTCGGTCCAGGTGTAGATTTTTTGTTCGGCCAGGGCGGGGCTGGCATGGATGAGTGCGGCGAGCGGAACAAGAAGCATTGCTACGCGCACGAGAGGTATCCGCCTATTTCATGCGATAAGTGATGCGGCCCTTGGTCAAATCATAGGGCGTCATCTCGACCTTGACCTTATCGCCGGTCAGGATGCGGATGTAGTTCTTGCGCATACGACCCGAGATGTGGGCGGTCACGACATGACCGTTCTCAAGCTGCACGCGGAACATGGTATTCGGCAGGGTATCGAGTACCGTACCGTCCATTTCTATTTGATCGTCTTTTGCCATATCGGAAGTGCGGTCAAAAACGGCCGCTTGGGATCTCCGCGTTCGCGAATGAACGCTTTGTGGTTCGGGGGCGGTGGAGGGGCATTTCCTCCGGGGCGCGCGATTCTGCCACGTTCAGCGCGGCGCGGGAAGCAAAATCGGCGCTCAGACTAGGGTGTGCGCACCGAATTCACCGACCCGGTTCGCCCACGAATGGGGGAAACCGGGCTGTTTGGCTTGGATTTCGATCAGGCGAGCGAATTGGGCGCGGGGTATTTCCACGGCGCCCAAGGAAACCAGGTGTTCGGAGCGTACTTGGGCGTCGATCAACGGAAAGCCCCATTCGTGAAGCGTGCGGCATAACGCAATCAGAGCGACTTTCGAGCCGCCGCTGCTCGCGCTGAACATCGATTCGCCGAAGAACATCCCGCCGACGGCGACGCCGTAGATGCCGCCGACAAGTTCCTCGCCGGAGTAGACCTCGAAGGAATGCGCATGGCCGAGCTCATGTAGTCGACAATAGGCCGCATGCATTTCCGGCGTGATCCAGGTCGTCGGCTGCTTTGGCCGCGGCGCGGCGCAGGCCTGCATGACCGCGTCGAAGGCGCGATCCGCTCGAATCGTCCAGTCGCTGGCGCGCAGGAAGCGGCGCAGTTTGCTGGAGACATGGATGCGGTCCGTGTGGAACACCATGCGCGGATCGGGCGACCACCACAGGATCGGCTCGTCGTGCGAATACCACGGAAAAATCCCGTGCCGGTAGGCCTCGAGCAGACGCACGGGAGACAGGTCGCCGCCTGCGGCGAGCAATCCGTTCGGTTCGGCCAAGGCCGCGGCAATGTCGGGAAATGCCTCGTTCGAGCCCGAGCGCAGGATGGGAATGCGGATCATACCGGCGGTGCCGGAAGCTGTGCATAGGGCGAATGAGTCATCAGTTCCGCCCGATAGTCGTCCAGCGCTGCGGTTTCGCGGGCTAGCGCATCGCGCACGGCGGCGCGGAAGCGTGGCTCGGCGATGTAGTGGTACGAACTTGTTCGGGTCGGCAGAAAGCCGCGCGCGATTTTGTGTTCGCCCTGCGCTCCCGGCTCGAACGTGGTCAGTCCTTCGCGCAGGCAGTATTCGATGCCCTGGTAGTAGCAGGCCTCGAAATGCAGGCCGGGTGCTTCGATCTCGCTGCCCCAATAGCGGCCGTATAGCGTCGTCGAGGAACGCAGCATAAGGGCCATAGCGACGATGCGGCCGTCGAGCCGGCACAGCACGGCGACGATCTGCTCCGGCATCTCGGCGCCAAGATGGCAAAAGAATTCCTCGGTCAATGCGGGATGGTTGCCGCGTTCCTCGAAGGTGCGCAGATAGAGCTGGTGGATCGCGTGCCATTCGCCTGCATCGAGTTCGCCGCCATGGCGCAGCTGGCAAACGATTCCAGCACGTGCGACTTGCGCACGCTCGGCGCGAATGTTCTTGCGCTTCTTGTGATTGAGCGCGGCGAGGAAATCATCGAATGTCTTCCAGCCGCCGGCGTCGGTCGCGTGATTCTTCCAATGGAATTGCCAGTCGAAGCGGGCAAGCCAGCCTGCCTCGCGGAGTGCCTCTGCTTCGTCTTCTGCGATGAAATTGATATGGGCCGAGGACAGGCCGTAGCGGTTGACCTCGCCGGCGATCGCATCGATCAGCGACGCGCGTAGCGCGGCTGCATCGACGCCGAATTTCGTTAGCAGACGCGCGCCCGTAACGGGGGAGTAGGGGATGGCGCCGAGCAGTTTGGGGTAGTAGCGCAGGCCTGCGCGCTCATAGGCATCGGCCCAGCCCCAGTCGAACACGAACTCGCCGTGCGAATTGCCTTTCAGATACAGAGGAGCAGCGGCCACGAGTTCGCCGTTTTCGTACAGGCCAAGATGATGGGCACGCCACCCGTAGTCGGCAAGCAGGCTGCCGCTCGTTTCCAGCCCGGAAAGAAAAGCATGAGCAAGAAACGGATTGTCGTCGCGCCGGAGTCGGTCCCAGGACGCGGCATCGATATCGGAAAGACGGGAGTGAAAGCGGGCTTGGAGGGACATGAGTTCAAATATCGGCGCGTACGCGTTGTCGCTTGCGCCATGTCTCGATCGAGGCGCGGTAGCCCGTCGGCAGCGCCTCGGGTAGATCGACGCAAGGGAAGACGCCAAACCGTCGATGCTCAGCGCTTATGCTCGGGATGAAATCGCCGGTCAAGCAACAGCCGTAGGTGGTGATGAAAACGTGCTTGCCCGGAATCACCTCGAACAAATAGCTGTCGAGCAACGAGTCGACTTTCACGTCGAGCTGCAATTCTTCGTGGATTTCCCGTGCGACACATTGCTCCGGCGTTTCACCGACTTCCAGGTGGCCGCCCGGAAGCTCCCATTGATCGCGTTCGTTGAGCAGAAGCACGACATGATCGGTCGAAGGAAACAGCACGCCCTTGATCGACACGGGGAACACGCTGCGATCAGCCGGCCAGCCCCAGCTTGTCGAGGTATTTCTCCGCATCGAGCGCGGCCATGCAGCCGAAGCCGGCCGAGGTCACCGCCTGGCGATACACCTGGTCGGCCACGTCGCCCGCGGCGAACACGCCGGGCACGCTCGTCGAGGTGGCGCCGCCTTCGATGCCGGTCTTGATTGCGATGTAGCCATTCTTCATGTCTAGCTGGCCGGCGAAAATCTCGGTATTCGGCGCATGGCCGATCGCGACGAACATGCCGTGCACGTTCAGATCGCGCGTCGATCCGCTGCCGACGTCCTTGATGCGCACGCCGGTCACGCCCTTATCGTCGCCGAGTACTTCGTCGACGGCGTGGTTCCAGACGATATCCACCTTGCCGGCCTGCTGCTTGGCGAACAGCTTGTCCTGCAGGATCTTTTCGCCGCGAAATTTGTCGCGGCGATGCACGACGGTGACCTTCTTGGCGATGTTCGACAGATACAGCGCTTCTTCGACCGCGGTATTGCCGCCGCCGATCACGGCGACCTCCTGGTCGCGGTAGAAGAAGCCGTCGCAGGTGGCACAGGCAGAGACGCCCTGGCCTTTGAATTTCTCTTCGGAGTCGATGCCCAGATACTTCGCCGTCGCGCCCGTGGCGATGATCAGCGCGTCGCAAGTGTATTCGCCGCTGTCGCCGATCAGGCGGAACGGTGTGGATTTCAGATCGGCCGTATGGATATGGTCGAACACGATTTCGGTATCGAAGCGTTCGGCATGCTTCTGCATGCGTTCCATAAGCCCCGGGCCTTGTAAGCCCTCGACGTCGCCGGGCCAGTTGTCGACGTCGGTGGTCGTCATAAGCTGGCCGCCCTGGGCGAGGCCGGTGATCAGCACGGGCTTCAGGTTCGCGCGCGCGGCGTAGACTGCGGCGGTGTAGCCGGCGGGGCCGGAGCCGAGGATGATCAGGCGGCTATGCTTCGAGGTCGTCATGTATAATTCTCGTGTCTCGGCAAGTGGAACAATGCGTCTTCGGATCGCGAAGAATGGGGGGCGCGGGCGGTCGAATCAAGTCTGAATTCCGCGTTCGCGCCGTGACGTTCACACGCATCGGCGTCTTTGTCACGGCAATGCCGATAATGCCGGGCGCCGACGCGGAATCCGCTTGCCCGAGCCGCAGGAATCGTTGCCGCGGCATTCTTCACGTTGAATGCGCCGGAGTCATCTCCGTAAGCGATTGGCGTGCGGAAATTTTTCTAAAAACAATTCGTTAACGGATTAACTTAAGGTAGACTCACGCGGTGGCGCGCGAATCCAGAAATACTTCGAACAAAACGGCCAACGTCGCGACGCCCGTCGTGCAGCGCGTCGTGCGCGAAGTCGCGATCATCGCCCTGCTGACCGTCGTCGTGTATCTGCTTGCCTGCCTGGCCAGCTACAGCCCGCAGGATCCGGCCTGGTCGCATGCGACCTCCGATCCGGCCAAGTTGCACAATATCGGCGGCAAAGTCGGCGCCTATCTCGCTGACGTGACTTTCTGGTTCTTCGGTTATCTCGCCTATGCGTTCCCACTGCTGCTGCTCGGGGTCGGCTGGGCGCTGTTCCGCGATCGCCAGCAGGAATCCGAATCCGCGCTCGAACCCGCCTTGCGCCTGATCGGCGGCGTGGCGTTCTTCATTGGCGGGACCGGGCTCGCCTACCTGCATTTCAGCGGCCCCTCCGAACTGCCTGCCGGAGCGGGCGGCATCCTCGGCATGGGCATCGCCAGCCCGCTAATGCGCGGCTTTTCGTTTCCTGGGGCGACGCTGCTTCTGCTTGCCCTGTTTCTAATCGCGATCACGCTCGCGACCGGGCTGTCGTGGTTCAAACTCATGGACACGATCGGCCGTGGCATCTTCAGCGCGCTCGACTGGCTCGGCACGAGCGCGAAGAAAGTCGAAGACGTGCGCGTGGCGCGCGCCGCGCGCGTCGAGCGCGAGGAGGTGCGCAAGATCGAGACGGTCAAGCAGACCAAGCGCGAGCCGGTCAAAATTGAAGCGCGCGATCCGGCGCCGATCGAGCGCAGCAAGCGCGCCGAGGCGGAAGCGCAGATACCGCTGTTCGCGGGCGGCGCCAATCAGGAACTGCCGCCGATGTCCCTGCTCGATCTGCCCAAGCAGCAGGTGAAAGGCTATTCGGAGGAGACGCTTGAAGCGCTGTCGCGCCAGGTCGAGTTCAAGCTCAAGGATTTCCGCATCGATGCACAGGTGGTCGGCGTTTACCCCGGCCCGGTCATCACGCGTTTCGAGCTGCAGCCGGCGCCGGGCATCAAGGGCAGCCAGATCTCGAACCTCGACAAGGACATTGCGCGCGGCCTGTCGGTGATCAGCGTGCGCGTGGTCGACGTGATTCCGGGCAAGTCGGTGATCGGACTCGAGATACCGAACGTCGCCAAGGAAATCGTCTATCTCTCCGAAATCCTGAGTTCCGAGCGCTACGACTCGGTGAAGTCGCCGCTCGCGCTTGCGCTTGGCAAGGACATCGGCGGCAAGCCCGTCGTCACCGATCTCGCCAAGATGCCGCATCTGCTCGTGGCCGGCACCACCGGCTCGGGTAAGTCGGTCGCGGTCAACGCGATGGTCCTGAGCCTGCTCTACAAGGCCACGGCCAAGGAAGTGCGCATGCTCATGGTCGACCCGAAGATGCTGGAATTGTCCGTGTATCAGGGCATTCCACACCTTTTGACGCCCGTGATCACCGACATGAAAGACGCCGCGAACGGCCTGCGCTGGTGCGTGGCCGAGATGGAGCGGCGCTACAAGCTCATGTCCGCGGTCGGCGTGCGCAATCTTGCTGGTTTCAACAAGAAGGTGAAGGATGCGGCCGATGCTGGGCAGCCTTTGCTCGATCCGCTGTTCGTGCCGAAGCCGGACCTGATGCCGAACGCGGTCGCGCAGCCGCTTGAGCCGCTGCCGTTCATCGTCATCATCATCGACGAATTCGCCGACATGATGATGATCGTCGGCAAGAAGGTCGAGGAACTGATCGCGCGCTTGGCGCAGAAGGCGCGCGCGGCGGGCGTGCACCTGATTCTTGCTACGCAGCGTCCGTCGGTCGACGTGATCACCGGCTTGATCAAGGCGAACATCCCGACGCGCATCGCGTTTCAGGTGTCGAGCAAGATCGATTCGCGCACGATCCTCGACCAGTCCGGCGCCGAGGCCCTGCTCGGTCACGGCGACATGCTCTATCTGCCGCCCGGTACGGCGCAGCCCGAGCGCGTACACGGCGCTTTCGTCAGCGACGAAGAAGTACACCGCGTCGTCGAGCATCTGCGCGCGCAGGGCAAACCCGAGTACATCGACGGCGTGGTCAACGAAGTGCAGTCGCTCGGCGACGGCAAGATCATCGGCGAATCGGGCCTGCCCGAAGACGCGGAAGACGGCGAAGAGGGCGACTCCGACGAGCTTTACGACAAGGCCGTGGCGATCGTCACCGAAAGCCGGCGCGCGTCCATCTCGGGCGTGCAGCGTCGCCTCAAGATCGGCTACAACCGCGCCGCGCGCCTGATCGAGATGATGGAAGCACAAGGCATCGTCAGCGCGCCGCAGCACAACGGCAACCGCGAAGTACTCGCGCCGCCGCCGCCGGAGCTTTGAACCGCGCCGTGTTTTTGGCGTTCAGCCAGACACCCGGATAATTTTCGCATTCAACTTCAAGTTGCCGATCATGCGCGTCCTCGTCACTACGTTCCTATTGTTTTCCGCCGTCACCGCCTCCGCGGCCGACACCGCGCGCTCGCGACTCGATGCTTTTTCCAAAGGATTGAACTCGGTTTCGGCCAACTTCGAGCAGCAGTTGAACGACAGCCACAGCGGCAAAAGCAAGACCAGTCACGGCACGCTCTCGCTGAAGGCGCCGCGGCAGTTCCGCTGGGATACCACCGCGCCGTACAAACAGTTGATCGTCGCCGACGGCGAGAAGGTCTGGATCTACGACCCCGATCTCGAACAGGTCACCGTGCGCGCGCAGGGCACCGAGGAAGCGCACAGCCCACTGACCGTGCTGACCGACCTGTCCCAACTCGATCGCGATTTCACCACGAGCGAGCAGGGCGAACACGATGGCCTGGTCTGGCTGCGCCTGAAGTCCAAGGACAAGGAACCGCAATTCGAGTACGCCGACCTCGGTTTCGGGCCGGCGGGGCTAGCGAACATGACGTTCAAGGACAGCTTCGGTAACACGACGCAGATACGCTTTGCCGACTGGCAGCGCAATGCCAAACTCGCCGCCGACCAGTTCAGGTTCACTCCGCCGAAGGGCGTGGACGTGGTCGGCGATGCTGCGCCGGCGGCGCAGGCGTATCCGATCAAAAACTGAGTTCAATTCACCCGCACCGCCGCCAGATAGTGGCGGTGCGGGCTTGCTGCCGCAACGCTTACGGCGCAGTCGGAAACCAGCCTACGACGTCTGCGATTACGTCCGTTGCGCCGCTGCTGTTGAAGATCGAGATCTGGCCGTTCGCGCCGACTTTGGCAATCACGAGATTCGGCACGGTCTTGCCCGGAACGAAATTGATGTTTGAAGAATTGGGCAGACGAGTGCCAGTGGGCCAAACCGTGAGATAACCGTTCGTTGTTGGATTGGCGACCGTTACGTTCAGCACGACAGCGCCAACTCCGACTGCAGGAATGCCTCCGCGTCCCCAAACCTGCATATTGAGAGTCGTTCCGCCAGAGCGAGGGCCTGACCCTGCAAATTGTCCGTCGATGGTTTGTTGATACCAGCGCGTGTCGAGAATACGTGCCGGGATAAGCGGCCTGAATTCCTCCGAGTTGGAGAAATAGCCGACGGCGTCCGCAACCACGTCGGTGGAGGTGCTGCCGTTAAATATCGAAACTTTGCCGTTGCTGCCGACTTGTGCAAGCACGAGATTGGGTATGGTTTCGTATGGAGCAAAGTTGAGATTGGAAGCGAGCGGCAAAGGAGTCGCCGAGGGCCAAACAGTGAGGTATCCCGCGGCGGTTGGACCGGTCACGGTGACGTTCAGAACAACGGTGGAGACGCCGCTCGCAGGAATTCCCGCGCGGCCGGTCACGTTGAGATCGAGAGTGGAAACGGCGCCAAGCGCTCCAATACCGGCAAAGCTCCCGTCACTTGTGGTGCCGATCGCGCGCGTGTCGAGAAGGCGCCGCGGGTTGAACGTGGTCAAATCGGATGCGGAGGTGAAATAGCCCACTACGTCGGCAATCAAATCTGTCGTGCCGTCGCTATTGAACAGGGAGATTTTGCCGTCCACGCCTACCTTGGTGATGACCATGTTGGCAATCGTTTTCCCCGCAACGAAATTCAAATTCGAAGAGGGCGGTATGCTGCTGCCGGCAGGCCATACACGGATGTGACCGGGCTGCGTTGGATTGGCCACCGTCACGTTCAGCGCGACGGCAGTAACGCCGCTGGCAGGCACACCGCCACGGCCGAGCACGGTGAGGTCTAAGGAGTGTCCGCCCGCTACAGCGCCAGCGCCGAGATATTGCCCATCGACCGTGAACTGATAGGGTCCTGGGCGGGTATCGAGCAAACGAGAAGGCGACAAGGGCACAAATCCCGATTCTTTGCACGTCGGGCAGTCCATCATGACTGTTTGCGGGGAACCGAAGTACCCCATCAGCCCGGTACCCAGTTGGCCTTTATTGTTGTTACCCCAGCACCATACATTGCCGCCGGTCTGCAAAGCGCAAGCATAGTCGTAGCCCAGAGCGAGGGCTGAAATATTGGATAGGCTGCCGACTAAAGTTGGCGCGTATACGTCAGACGAGCCAGCGTTTCCATTTCCAATCTGGCCGAACGTATTTCCACCCCAGCAAAAAGCCTGGCTTCCCGTCAACGCGCAGGCGAAATAGCCACCCACTGCGATTGAACTTACATTCGTCAAACCGGCGATGGAGAAAGGCAACGTGCTACTGGGGCCAAGCGGTCCAATGGAGCCCCAGCACGAAACCGTGTGATCACCGAGCAAGGCACACGTGCCGTAGCCTCCTGCTGCAACGGCGATTGCGTTCGTGATCCCATTCACCGCTACCGGAGTAGAGCTGTTCGTGTACGTTCCATTCCCGAGCTGCCCGTTGCCGTTAAATCCCCAGCAATTGATCGAACCAGTATTCATCACTGCGCAGGTATGTATACCCGTTGACGAAATGTCGACGGCCCCCGTAAGCCCTTGCACCGCGGTCGGAGTGGCACTGTTAGTGGTGCTTCCGTTACCCAGTTCTCCGTAATAGTTCGCTCCCCAGCAATAAACTGCCCCGCCGGTGACCAGTGCACAGGTATGCGCAGCGCTGGAAGCGATCATTGTTGCACTGGGAATTCCGCTGACCTGAAGAGGTACTGTACTCGGCCCGTAGAACGCTTTGCCGAGTTGTCCGTTTGAGTTATCGCCCCAGCAATAGACGATTCCGCCGGCTGCCAATGCACAGGTATGCGCGGCGCCGGCGGAAATCGCGGTGACTACCGGCAAACCGGCAACCACACCAGGAATGCCACTGTCTTGTGTGTTTCCATTCCCCAATGCACCGGCTCGGTTTGCTCCCCAGCAAGATACGACTCCTGCATCCGAAAGCGCACAACTGTGATCTTGACCGGACGAGATAGTTGTCCAGCGACTGCTTATAACTGTGCTGACAGGGGTGGCGCTGTATCCGGCTACTCCGTTTCCAAGTTGCCCCCACGAGTCGCTACCCCAGCATGAAACTGAGCCGGTATTCAAAAGAGCGCAAGTAGAGTCTTCTCCTGCAGCCAGGATTGCCACACTCACAAGTCCCTTTACGGAAACTGGAACATAACTGGTAACTGTCTGGCCGTTGCCAAGCTCCCCCGAATCGTTCTCTCCCCAACAAACTGCTCGATTGTTCGTCAGCCGCGCGCAGGTATGGTTGCCGCCTGCACTGATCGAAGTTGCTCCTGAGAGACCTTTAACGATCACCGGAATCGAGCTATCCGCATAGTTGCCCGTCCCGAGTTGCCCGGCAACATTCCAACCCCAGCATTTCACTCCACCGTCGTTCAACATAGCGCAGGAGTGGAGGCCACCCGCAGTAATCTTTGTAGCACTGGAAAGACCGCTAACATCTACCGGAACGCTGCTGTTAGTCGTGCTTCCGTTGCCGAGCTGGCCGGTGGAATTCAATCCCCAACACTTTGCCGATCCGTTTGCCAGCAGCGCGCAAGCATGATTATGACCAATGGCGATAGCCTGAGCGCTGGTTATGCCATTGACCGAAGTCGGAGTGCTGCTATTGTTCAAGCCCAAGCCAGTTCCCCAGCAAGATACAGAGCCTGAACTCAGCAGCGCACAGGTATAGTAACCACCTGTCGCTATTGCGGTGACACTGGAAAGACCTCCAACATCGACAGGAAGGCTGCTCGACGAAGAAGAAGGCGTGCCCAACTGATAATTCGAGTTGTCGCCCCAGCACTTGACAGTTCCGCCGGCTATCAGAGCGCAAGTATGGACGCTACCCGCGATGACTTGCACTACACCACTCAATCCAGATACGGCAACCGGGGTCAGGCTATTTTTTTGCGTCCCATTGCCGAGTTGACCTTTTGTGTTCGCACCCCAGCATCGTACTGAGGTATCGCTTAGCACGGCACAAGAGTGCCTATCTATGACAATTCCGCCGGTAGCGATGCCGGTGACGTTGCTGAGAGGGATCGCCACTGCAATAGCAGTTGATGTGTTGATAAGCAGAAATACGGCTGCGAGCAACCGTTTAAAGACAGATAGCGCAGCAGCGCTGTGCTGATTACCAAGCAAGTACTTGGCAAACCCTAAGCGGACGAACATTGGGAACCCCTGTGCGTGTAAATCTCATCGATATCTGCCGGACCCGTTAGGCAGGTATCACCCGGTGGAAATTCTAGCTTAAGGAGCGTCCCCAAAGGAATTCCGAGCAGTGAGCTTTAGAACTTAGATAAAGAATTGTCCTCGGTCATTGGTAATCAATTTGAAAGATTTACGGGAAATTTTTTGTAAGGCATAACTGCATCTTGTTGTGCATGAAGCTGCTACAGCTTTGCGTGGATGCAAGATGAAAATCATCCTGTTGCCGTAGCGTTATCGGTGATCGACGGACCGCCGTTGCGCACTAAAGTCACGTCAGGCCAAGGCATCGCTTGTATTCGGTGCTTTCAATTTTCATGATGCGGGAATCCGTTTTTTATTTGGCGGCCCTGTCCGAGCGGCGAAAAGCGCGAGCAGTAAACCAAGAACTGAATTCCAGCGCTCTCGGAAGCGGCGATTCGTGCGCATCGCGTATCATGCCGGTATGGCAAAGCGTCGAACTGAAACCAGTACGCAACTGTTCGCCGAACCCGCGGGCCTGAAGCCGCTCGCCGAGCGCATGCGTCCGCGCATGCTCGACGAAATCGTCGGGCAGGCGCGCCTGCTCGGTGCGGGCACCGCACTCCGCCGTTCGATCGAGGCGGGGCATGTGCATTCGATGGTGCTGTGGGGGCCGCCCGGTTGCGGCAAGACCACGCTGGCGCTGTTGCTTGCGAAGTATGCGAACGCGCGGTTCAAGGCGATCTCGGCTGTGCTTTCGGGGCTTGCCGACGTACGCGCCGCGCTTGCGGAAGCCGAAGTCGCGTTCGCGCAGGGCGAGCGCAGCGTGCTGTTCGTCGACGAGGTCCACCGTTTCAACAAGGCACAGCAGGATGCGTTCCTGCCGCATATCGAAAAAGGCGTGATCCTGTTTGTCGGCGCGACGACGGAGAATCCTTCATTCGAGTTGAATTCCGCGTTGCTCTCGCGCTGCCGCGTACACGTGATGGATGCGGTGTCGACGGATGCGATCGTCGAGGCTTTGCAGCGCGCGCTGCGCGATGAGGAGCGCGGTCTCGGTCAGATGCATCTCCAAATCGCCGACGCGTCGCTGCAATTGATTGCGCAGGCCGCCGACGGCGATGTGCGCCGTGCCTTGACCCTGCTCGAAATCGCGGCCGATGTCGCGCACGAAGGCGTGATCGACGAAGCGACCCTGAGCCAGATTCTCGCCGATCGCACGCGCCGATTCGACAAGGGCGGCGAGCAGTTTTACGATCAGATCTCGGCGCTGCACAAATCCGTGCGTTCAAGCGACGCGGACGCGGCCCTGTACTGGTGCACGCGCATGCTCGACGGCGGCGTCGATCCGGCTTATCTCGCGCGCCGGCTCACGCGCATGGCGATCGAGGATGTCGGTCTCGCCGATCCGCGCGCGCTGACATTGGCGCTCGAAGCCTGGGACACCTACGACCGACTTGGTTCGCCGGAGGGCGAACTCGCCCTGGCCGAAACCGCGATCTATCTCGCGATTGCGGCGAAGAGCAATGCGGCCTATGCCGCGTATGGCGAAGTGCGCGGCCTGATCGGCGAGACCGGCACGCTCGACGTGCCGATGCATCTGCGCAATGCGCCGACCAAGTTGATGAAGGGGCTCGGCTACGGCAGCGGTTATCAATACGATCCCGATGTCGAAGGCGGTATCGCTTTCGATCAGCAATGCCTGCCCGACGCGCTGGTCGGGCGCGAGTTCTACCGCCCGAGCGAGCGCGGCCTCGAAGCCAGGATCCGCGAAAAGCTTGATGCCGTGCGCACTGCGCGCAGCGCGGCTCTCGGCAAACGCCGCGGCGGTTAGTTTCTCGCTGCGCGGCAGTATTCCCGCCGCGAATACTTGCGGCTGGCATTTCTATTATCCGCACGCTGCCGCGACGCCTAGACTGGCCGGAGAGTCCTTCCCGCGGAAGATGTCGTGCCGTCCACTCCCTCGCTGCTGCGCCACTATATCGACGGTGAATTCGTTG
This sequence comes from Rudaea sp. 3F27F6, assembly GCF_005503555.1. Lineage (GTDB taxonomy): Bacteria > Pseudomonadota > Gammaproteobacteria > Xanthomonadales > Rhodanobacteraceae > Rudaea. The sequence continues at coordinate 355,655 of NZ_SCNG01000002.1, read as the reverse complement.
CGAGCGCGAAGACCTTCGCGAACGTCTCGCCCGTCGATGGGCGCACCCTCGGGCAAGTTTGCGAGGCCGGCAGCGAGGAAGTGAATCGTGCCGTCGCCGCCGGGAAGGCGGCGCAAGCGGGCACTTGGGGGCGAACGAGCGCGAGTGAGCGTGCTGACGTGCTGCTGCGCATCGCCAGTGGCATCGAACGCCGTTTTGAGGATTTCGTCGCCGCCGAGGTCGCCGACACGGGGCGCTCGCTGCAGCAGGCGCGCACGCTCGACGTTGCGAGAGGCGTGCAGAATTTCCGCACTTTCGCCGAACTGGTCCGTCAGGCCGGCGGCGAGTTTTACGAAATGCGTGCGATGGACGGCAACGACGTCTTCAGCTACACGCTGCGCAAGCCACACGGTGTCGTCGCCGTGATTTCGCCGTGGAATCTGCCGCTGCTATTGTTGACCTGGAAAGTGGCGCCGGCACTGGCCTGTGGCAATTCGATCATCGCCAAGCCTTCGGAGGAAACGCCGTCGAGCGCGACTCTGCTGGCTGAAGTGATCGACGAAGCCGGGCTGCCGAAGGGCGCGTTCAATCTGGTCCACGGCTTCGGTCCCGATTCCGCCGGCGAGTTTCTGACCCGCCATGCCGACGTCGATGCGATCACCTTCACCGGCGAATCGCGCACCGGCGAAGCGATCATGAAGGCCGCCGCCGAAGGCGTGCGTGACGTGTCGTTCGAACTTGGCGGCAAGAATGCGGCCGTGGTGTTCGCCGATGCGGATTTCGACAAGGCCGTCGCGGGCGTGCTGCGTTCGAGTTTCACCAATTCGGGCCAGGTCTGCCTGTGTTCGGAGCGCGTGTACGTTGAGCGGCCGATCTACGAACGCTTCGTCGCGGCGATGAAGGCCGGCGCCGAGAATCTCAAGATCGGCTATCCCGACGAGGACGGCGTCAATATGGGACCGCTGATATCGCACGCGCATCGCGACAAGGTGCTGGCCTATTTCGACCTCGCGCGCGCGGAAGGCGCGACCGTGGTCAGCGGTGGCGGCGTGCCGCGCTTCGGTGATGCGCGCGACGGTGGCGCCTATGTGCAACCGACGATCTGGACCGGGCTTGCCGACGACGCGCGTTGCGTACGCGAGGAAGTGTTCGGCCCGGTCTGCCATATCGCCCCGTTCGATTCCGAAGACGAGGTTCTGCGTCGCGTGAACGATTCGGACTACGGCCTCTGCGCGGCGTTGTGGACGCGCGATCTGAAGCGCGCGCACGCGCTTTCGCGTCGTTTCCGCGTCGGTATGGTCTGGGTCAACACCTGGTTCCTGCGCGACCTGCGCACGCCGTTCGGCGGCGTCGGCCTGTCGGGCATCGGCCGCGAAGGCGGGCGGCACTCGCTCGATTTCTATTCCGAACTGACGACGGTCTGCGTGAATCCCTGAGGCGAAAATGACTGAAACCCGATCCACCGTCGTCGAAGGGAAGGCCACGCCGCGCGGCCGTTTCCCGCATATCAAGCGAGCCGGCGATTTTCTGTTCGTCTCGGGTACGAGTTCGCGCCGCGCGGACAACAGCATCGCTGGCGCGGAGGTCGATGCGATGGGCACGACGCGGCTCGATATTCGCGAGCAGACGCGCGCGGTGATCGAAAACATCCGCGACATCCTCGCCAGCGAGAACGCGATGCTCGACGACGTCGTTGAGATTTCGACGTTCCTCGTTGATATGAACGATTTCGGCGGTTACAACGAAGTCTATGCGCAGTATTTCGACCAGAACGGCCCGACGCGCACGACGGTAGCGGTGCATCAGTTGCCGCATCCGCATCTGCGTATCGAAATCAAAGCTGTTGCCTACGCTCCGGTGCCGCGATGAAGATCGACATGCACTCGCATTTCTTCCCGCGCATCGACCGCGACGAGGCCGCGCGCCTGTGCCCGCAGCGCGCGCCGTGGCTGCATACCGAGGGCCGCAGCGGACAGATCATGGTCGGCGAGAAAGCGTTCCGGCCGGTCGACGACGTGCTCTGGGATACCGCGCATCGGGTCGACTATCTCGACGAGCAGGGCCTCGACGTGCAGGTGATGTGCGCGACGCCGGTGATGTTCGGCTACGAGCAGCCGATCGCGCGCGCTCTGCCGTGGGCGCAGCGCATGAACGACCGTGCGATCGAGATGACCGCCGCAGCGCCGAAGCGGCTCAAAGTGCTGGCTCAAGTGCCGCTACAGGATCTCGACGCGGCCTGTCGCGAGGCGAGCCGCGCCAAGGCTTGCGGGCATGTCGGCGTGCAGATCGGCAATCATGTCGGCAATCTCGATCTCGACCACGAGGATCTGATCGCCTTCCTCACGCATTGCGCGCATGAAGACATTGCCGTGCTCGTGCATCCCTGGGACATGATGGGCCGCGAGCGCATGAAGAAGTGGATGCTGCCGTGGCTCGTCGCGATGCCGGCGGAAACGCAGCTCGGCATTCTGTCGCTGATTCTGTCCGGCGCGTTCGAGCGCCTGCCGGCAAGTCTGCGCATCTGTTTCGCGCACGGCGGCGGCGGTTTCGCCTTCCTGCTAGGCCGCGTCGACAATGCCTGGCGGCATCGCGACATCGTGCGCGAAGATTGCCCGCAGTTGCCGTCGAGCTACGTCAAGCGCTTCTACGTCGATTCGGCGGTGTTCGATCCGCGCGCGCTGCAACTGCTCGTCGACGTTATGGGTGCGGATCGGGTGATGCTCGGTTCCGATGCGCCTTTCCCGCTCGGCGAGCAGGATATCGGTTCAGGCGTGCTCGGTCATGCGGCGCTGGCCGATGCGGATAAGCAGAAAATCTGTGCCGACAACGCGCGTGCGTTCTTCGGGATTTAGGCTTCCCTTCTCCCCTCGGGAGAAGGTGGCGCGCAGCGCCGTATGAGGGCAAAGCCTTGCAGTTCTCAACGAGGTGAATTTGTGGACGGCTTTTCCCTCATCCGCCCCTTCGGGGCACCTTCTCCCGCGGGGAGAAGGGAAGAAAATTGCACGTGCTCGCGGCTCGCGGCGCGCAGGCATTCACGCAGCATCAGCGCAGCCGGCGTCGGCTCGCGCGTAGCCGAATAGAAGCAGCCGATATCGCCGAATTGCAGCGCGCCGCCGAGGTCGAATTCCTTGAGCAGGCCGGCTTCGGCGAAATTGCGGATCGCCTCGCGCGGCATCAATGCAATCGTGCGCTGGTCCTGCATCAGGGTGATATTGGTCAGGATCGACAGCGATTCGACCACGTTGTCGGGTATCGGCAGGCCGGCTTCGGCGAACAAGGCGTCGGCAGTGCGGCGCAGGAACGAATCGCGCGTTGGCAGCACCCACGGATAGGCGTGCAGATCGACGAACTTGGTGCGCTTCTTGTGCATCGGATGGCGCGCACCGGCGACGACGCTGAGCGATTCGCGATAGAGCGGCTCGACCTTGAGCAATGGTGATTCGTTGCGCCGACTCCAGTCATGCACATCCCAATCGTCGGGCACCCGGCTGACGACGAGATCGAGTTCGCCGTCGGCAAGCGCCGGGAACAACTGATCCATCTGGCCGATGCGCAGCGACAGCAGCACCTTCGGCGCCTTCTCCTTGAGCAGCTGCGTGGCGCGCGGCAGCAGCCAGGCCGACGCAGAAATCAACGTGCCGACGATCACGTGCCCGGCGCTGCCTTCGAGATAAGCGTTGACCTCATCGGTCAACAGGCGCAGGTCGGAGATGAACGACTTCGAGCGTTGCAGCACGCGTTCGCCGAGCGGCGTCGCGCTGACGCCGCGATTGCCGCGCACGAGCAGGGGCGCGCCAAAGTAGGATTCCAGTTCGTGGATAACCTTGGTGACCGAAGGCTGGGTCAGGTTCAGTGCCTGCGCCGCGCGCAGGATCGAACCGCTCTCGAGCACCTGCGCATAAACGATAAGCTGGTAGAACTTCAGCTTGCGGGCGATCGAGAGCGTGGTGAATTTCATTCAGTGTCGCTCAACGGAGTCAGATGCGCCGCGACGTCGGCGTCGACAGCGGCCCAATCGACCTGTTCGATCGACGCTGTGTTCGCGGTGGCGCGCCGCAGTATCCCCTGCTGGATCTCGCTGCGCTCGAGCGCGACGGAATAGGGCACGCGCATAAAGCTGACCATCGCGTAGTGCGGCACGAAGACGCCCGGATGGCGTTCCTGCAGGCGCAGCTCCAGTTCGCGTTGCAGGCGGTAGTCGGCGTCGTCGACGCGATCGCGCATCTCCAGGTAATTTTCCAGCGCCATCTGCTGGATCGCGCGCGCGTTCGGCTTGCGTTCGGCCTCGAACGCGGCGAAGGCGTCGGCGAAATCGGCATGCGCGTCGAGATGCTCGGCGAGCGCGGCGCAGTCTTCGAACGCACAGTTCATGCCCTGGCCGTGGAACGGCACCATCGCGTGCGCGGCATCGCCGATCAGCAGGGCGCGGCCGTCGAGATGCCAGCGTTCAAGATGCAGGGTGGCGAGCGTGCTCGCCGGGTTCTTCGCCCAATCGTGTTCGAGTTCGGGGATCAGCGGCACGGCGTCGGGAAAATCGCGCTCGAAGAAGCGGCGCGCTTCGAGCGGCGTCTTGATCGTGGCGAAACTTGGATCTTCGGTGGTGCTGTTGCCTTCGTTCGCCATGAACAGGGTGACGGTGAAGCTCTTTGCGTCGTTCGGCAACGCGATGCACATGTAGCTGCCGCGCGGCCAGATATGTAGCGCGTTCGGTTCGATGCGGAAGCCGCCGTCGGCCGCGGGCGGAATTTCGAGCTCCTTGTAGCCGTGACCGAGAAACTCGGTGCGCTCGCCGAGTTCCGTCACTTGGCTCATCGCGCCGCGCAGGGCCGAACCGGCGCCGTCACTCCCGATCAGTGCGCGGAACGGGACGGCGAAACTGTGTTGGTTTCGGTCGTCGATAAAGTGGGCGATGCGGTCATCGAAATCGACTCGGTCGAGACGACGGTCGAAATGCAGTCTGGCGCCGGCCTGCTCGGCGAGATTCAGCAGGGTGATGTTGAGTTCGCCGCGATGCACCGACCAGATCACTTCGGAATCGTCACGGCCGTAACGCTGCAAGTTCACCTCGCCGTGCAGAGGATGCACCATGCGTCCGCGCATCATCACAGTCTTGGCCATCACCTGCGCTTCGGCTTCGGCGAGGCGCAGCGGATGGCGGCCGCGTTCGGCGAGGGCGAGGTTGATCGACCGGCCGCCTTGATAGCCGGCGATGCGCGGATCGCCGCGTCGCTCGTACACGTCGACCTGCCAGCCGCGCAGCGCGAGCAGGCGGGCGAGCAGGGCGCCGGCAAGGCCCGCGCCGATCAGGGTGATGCTGCGCTCAGCGGCCATCGCGCCATGCCTCCACGGCTTCGACGAAACCAACCACGTCGTTGTAAGTGTTGTACGAAGGCGTCGGCGAGATGCGGATCACGTCGGGCTCGCGCCAGTCGCCGGTGACGCCGTGTGCGGACAGGTAATCGAACAGCTCTCGACCGCGCGCACGACCGCCTTGCACGCGCAGCGAGAGCTGGCAGCCGCGGCGCTCCGCTTGCGCGGGTGTCGCGATCGAAAGCACATCGCCGAGGCGTTCGCGGATCAGCGTTTCGAGCCAGCCGGTCAGGCTCAGCGATTTCTCGCGCAGCGCCGGCATGCCGACGGCGTCGAACAGTTCCAGCGACGCGCGCAGCGGGGCCAAGCCGAGGATCGGCGGATTGCTGAGCTGCCAGCCGTCCGCACCGACGGTCGGCACGAATTGCGGGCCCATGCGGAAGCGCGTTTCTTTCTCGTGGCCCCACCAGCCGGCGAAACGTGGGCGTTCGCTGCGCGCATGGCGCTCGTGGACGAACGCGCCGGCGACCGCGCCCGGTCCCGAGTTCATGTATTTGTAGTGGCACCAGACGGCGAAGTCGGCGCCGATGTCGTGCAAGCGCAGCGGCAGATTGCCGACCGCGTGGGCGAGATCGAAACCGGCGATGGCGCCTTGCGCATGGGCGAGCCGGGCGATCTCGGCAAGGTCGAAGGCCTGGCCGGTGCGATATTGCACGCCGGGCCAGAGCACGAGGGCGAGGCGCGGGCCGTGGCGTTCGATCGCGCTGGCGATGGCCGCCATCGAGAACGTGCCGTCGGCCTCGTCGGGTTCGAGTTCGATCAGGTCGGTCGCCGGGTCGAAGCCGTGAAAGCGCACCTGCGATTCGAGCGCGTAGCGGTCGGACGGGAAGGCACCGGCTTCCATGAGAATCGCCGGCCGTTCGCGCGTCGGTCGATAGAAACTCACCATGAGAAAGTGCAGGTTCGCGGTCAGCGAATTCATCGCAACGACTTCGCTCGGCTGCGCGCCGACCACGCGCGCGAGCGGATCGCGCACGAGTTCGTGGTAGGGCATCCACTGCGCCTGCCCGGTGAAATGACCTTCGACTGCCTGCTGCGCCCACTTGTCGAGCACTTCCTCGACGTGCGCGCGCGCGCCGGCCGGCTGCAGGCCGAGCGAGTTGCCGCAGAAGTAGAGCTGGTCGCGGTCGCCGTGGCGGGGAATCAGGAATTTCGCGCGCAGCGCGCGCAATGGATCGGCGGAATCGAGGGCGAGAGCGTGGTGGCGGGCATCCTGATTTTGCATCGCGAAAATCGTTCTACGAATGGAGGCGCAATGATAATGTCAGCGCCCCTCTTTGATTCGACGGAATTCGGTGACGAAGTATTCCATTCGGGAATAGCGCTCGGTTTCGCCATGGTTTCGTCCGCGCCGCGCCCGAATGCTGCGCAGCGGCTTGCGACGGCAGCGGCCGCGGCGTAGCGTCGCGGCTCCATTCGCGAGGGGAGATGTGCCATGCGTTACGTGATCGCGGCGCTGCTCGGCGCCATCGTCGTTTTCCTCTGGGGCTTCGTTGCGCACATGCTGTTGCCGATCGGCGAGATGGGCATGCGCAAACCGGTCAACGAGGACGTGGTGCTGCAGTCGGTTTCGGCCGGTCTGCCGCAGCAGGGCATCTATCTGCTGCCGCACATCGATCCGGAGAAAATGGGCGACGAGGCGGCAAAGAAAGCGTGGTCGGACAAGATGGCGCAGACCCAGTTCACCTTCGTCGCAGTCGGGCCGAAGATCGCGAATCCGGCCGACATGAGCGGCAACCTGGTCAAGCAGTTCATCGGCAGCTATCTCGCTGCGCTGATCGTCGCCCTCATGCTCGCGGCGACGAACTGGAGTTTCGGCCAGCGCGTGCTCGGCAGTCTCGGCTTCGGCGTATTTGGCTGGCTGACGAATATCGTGCCGCTGTGGAACTGGTACCGCTTCCCCGACGATTTCAACATCGGCAACCTGATCGAGCAGGGCGTCGGCTGGCTGCTCGCGGGCTTGGTCATTGCTTGGTGGCTCGGCCGGCGCAGATAGCCGTTATCGGATAGTGCATTGCGGCAATATCGGGGGCGCGGGATAATCCGCGCCCTTTTTGTCGTTTGTGAAATCCCTGCCATGCTCGATCCAGCCCTGCTGCGCGGCCAGCTCGATACCGTCGCCGAAAAACTCAAAGCGCGCGGCTACGACCTGCCGAAATCGCAGATCGAAGCGCTCGAAACGCAGCGCAAGGCTGTGCAGGTGCAGACGCAGGAGCTGCAGAACAAGCGCAACACCTTGTCGAAATCGATCGGACAGGCCAAGGCCAAGGGCGAAGACACCGCCGGGCTGATGGCCGACGTCGCCGGCATCGGCGATCAGCTCAAGGCCAACGAGGCCGCGCTGGCCGAGGTGCAGGCTGAACTCGCCAAGATCACGCTCGGCATTCCGAATCTCGCCGATGAGTCCGTGCCGGCCGGCAAGGACGAGAGTGAAAATGTCGAAGTATCCAAATGGGGTACGCCGCGCAGCTTCGATTTCGCGGTGAAGGACCACGTCGATCTCGGCGCCCGCCACGGCTGGCTCGACGGCGACACCGGCGCAAAACTGTCCGGCGCCCGCTTCACCGTGCTGCGCGGCGACCTGGCGCGCCTGCATCGGGCGCTGGCGCAGTTCATGCTCGATCTGCATACGGGCGAGCACGGCTACCTCGAATGCAATGTGCCGCTGCTGGTCAACCCGGAAACGATGCGGGGTACGGGGCAACTACCGAAGTTTGAGGTAGATTTATTTAAAACTATCGTGCAGGAAACGACGCATCGCGATGATGGCTCGTTTAGCTATCCCCGCTCACGTTATCTGATTCCGACCGCGGAAGTGTCGCTGACCAATATCGTTGCCGACACGATCGTCGAAGCAGACGGTCTGCCGCTGCGCATGACCGCGCATTCGCCGTGCTTCCGCGCCGAGGCCGGTTCGCACGGCCGCGACACGCGCGGCTATATCCGCCAGCATCAGTTCGAGAAAGTGGAACTCGTGACGATCGCGGCGCCGGCACAGAGCGCCGAAGAGCACGAACGAATGACGCGCTGCGCCGAAGTCGTGCTGGAAAAACTCGAACTGCCGTACCGCAAAGTGCTGCTGTGCACGGGCGACATGGGTTTCGCCGCGGCCAAGACCTACGATCTCGAAGTCTGGCTGCCGTCGCAGAATACTTACCGCGAAATTTCGTCGTGCTCGAACTGCGGCGACTTCCAGGCGCGGCGCATGCAGGCGCGCTGGCGTAATCCGGCGACCGGCAAGCCCGAACTCGTGCATACGCTGAACGGTTCGGGCGTGGCGGTCGGCCGTGCGCTCGTTGCGGTGATGGAGAACTATCAGAACGCCGACGGTTCGATCGACGTGCCGAAGGCGCTGCAGCCGTACATGCGCGGACTTACGCGTATTTCCTGACTTCGCCTGCGGCCGCGTCGCCCGCGGCCGAATGGAACACCTTGAAGCGTTCGAGGTCGTCCATGAAGCTCTTGTCGCCGAACGACTTTTCGTTCGAGCCGAACGGCATCTGCGCGCGCAGCTTCCACGAGGCCGGAATCTGCCAGCGCGCCGCGACTTCCGCGTCGATCAGCGGGTTGTAGTGCTGCAGGCTGGCGCCGATGTCGGCGTTGGCGAGCGCGGTCCACACGGCGAACTGCGCCATGCCGCTGGCCTGCTCCGACCACACTGGAAAATTGTCGGCATAGAGCGCGAACTTTTCCTGCAGGCCTTTGACCACGTTCTGGTCTTCGTAGAACAGCACGGTGCCGGCACCGGCGGCGAAAGCGTCGAGCTTGGCTTCGGTCGCGGCGAACGCGTCGGCCGGCACGATCTTGCGCAGAGCCTCCTTGGCGATGTTCCACAACTCCAGGCTCTGCTCGCCGAACAGGATCACGGCGCGCGAGCTCTGCGAGTTGAACGAAGACGGGGCGAGGCGGATCGCCTCCTGGATCAGGGTCGAGGTCTGTCCGGGGGAGAGCGGCAGCGCTTTGCCGAGCGCGTACTGGGTGCGGCGCTTCTTGAGGGATTCGATCATCAGGTTGTTCATGGCTTTTCCTTTCGGGTTCGGTGCGGGTGCATCGACCCGGCCGTATTGGTTCCACTTCAGGCCGACCTGGCGATGCGTCGGGCAAAAATGTAATACCGCACGCCGGAGGTGATAAGCTGGCTAAAAGAGGTTAGGGCGTTCCATTTTCAGAACGATGGGGGCGAGCGGTGCAGGATCTCAACGATCTCTACTACTTCTCGATCGTGGTCGAGAAAGGCGGCTTTGCCGCAGCCGGGCGAGCTTTGGACATCCCGAAATCGCGGCTCAGCCGGCGCATCGCGCAGTTGGAGGACCGCCTCGGCGTGCGCCTGCTGCAGCGCTCGACGCGGCGCTTCGCCGTCACCGACGCGGGCCAGCGCTTCTACGGTCATTGCCAGAGCGTGATGGCCGAGGCGCAGGCCGCCGAGGATGCCGTCGCCCAGTTGACCAGCGAGCCGCGCGGCCTCGTGCGCGTGAGCTGCCCGGTGTCGATTACGCAGAACGTGATGACGACGATCCTGCCCGAGTTCTGCGAAAAGTATCCGCAAGTGCGCATCCTGATGATGTCGACGAACCGGCGCATCGATCTGATCAACGAAGGCGTCGACGTCGCGATCCGCGTGCGCTTCAAGCTCGATACCGACGGCGATCTGGTGCTGCGCACGTTCGGCCGTAGTTCCTCCTTCCTCGTCGCGAGCCCGGGCTATCTGCGTGAGCGCGGCCGGCCCGAGCATCCGCAGGAACTGACCAAGTACGACACGATCAGCATTGCCGAACTGGAGAACCAGTCCTGGGAATTCTCCCGGCGCGACGGCGGGACGTATCGACTCGACCATTCTCCGCGCGTGATGTGCGGCGATTTTCCGCTCGTGCTCGCCGCGGCGGCGCGCGGGCTCGGCGTGGCCCTGCTGCCCGAGAGCGTATGCACGCGCGCGGTGGCCGCGGGCGAACTCGAAGTCGTGCTGCCGGAATGGAGTCCGCCCGAAGGCATCGTGCATTGCGTGTTCCCGTCGCGGCGCGGTCTGCTGCCCGCGGTGCGCGCGCTGATCGACTGGCTTGCCGAGAAAATGCCGATTGCGGCCGAGACGCAGGTGCCGGGAATCTAGTCCCGAAAAAATGGGCAGCCCGCTCGATGCGCGTTGGCGAAGAGCGCGAGCGATCTGTCCGAGAACGGCGCGTCAGGGAATTTGCGTATTCTGCCGGCGAATCGAGAGGCGAGGGCGACATGCAGGATCTCAACGATCTGTACTACTTCTCGATCGTGGTCGAGAAAGGCGGCTTCGCCGCGGCCGGGCGCGCGCTCGGCATTCCGAAGTCGCGGCTCAGCCGGCGCATCGCCCAGCTCGAAGAACGTATCGGCGTGCGCCTGCTGCAGCGTTCGACGCGGCGCTTCGCCGTCACCGACGCGGGCCAGCGCTTCTACCGCCATTGCCAAAACGTCGTCGCGGAGGCGCAGGCCGCCGAGGACGTCGTTGCGCAGATGACAGCCGAGCCGCGTGGCGTGGTGCGCATCAGCAGCCCGATCGGACTGACCCAGAACATCCTCACCGGACTTCTGCCCGAGTTCTGCGAGAGATATCCGCAGGTCCGCGTGCTGGTGATATCGACCGACCGCCGCGTCGACATCATCAACGAAGGCGTCGACATCGCGCTGCGTGTGCGCGAGCGGCTCGACACCGACGCCGACCTCGTCGTGCGCCAGTTCGGCCGCGGCAGCATGGTCCTCGCAGCGAGTCCCGACTATCTGCGCGCGCGCGGGCGGCCGCAGCATCCGCAGGATCTCGCCGAGCACGATACGATCAGCTACCTCGAAACCGAACAGCAGGTCTGGGATCTGCACAGCCGCGACGGCGCCCAGTACCGTCTGGAACATCGGCCGCGGGTGATCTGCGGCGATTTTCCTTTCGTGCTCGCGGCGACGTTGCGCGGGCTCGGCATCGCCCTCGTGCCGAGCTTCGTCTGCACCGGGGCGTTGGCCAACGGCGAACTTGAAATGGTGCTGCCGGAGTGGGGCCCGCCCGAAGGCATCGTTCACTGCGTGTTTCCGTCACGCCGCGGCATGCTGCCTGCGGTGCGCGCATTGATCGACTGGCTTGTGGCAAAGATGCCGTTCGCGTTGGAAAGCATGACGTCGTAGCTCGTCCAGCGACGATGCGTCGCGCGGCGCTCAGCGATCGAGTTCGGCGATCGCGAGTTCCATGACGCGCCGTTCGATCGGCCAATCGTCGCCGTCTTCGATGAACCAGGCGGCGGAGAGTCCGCACCACGCGAGAATCCAGCGCAGCAGGCGCCCGCGTTCGAGGCGAGCCTGCGTGCTCACGATGCCGAGCCGGGCGAGGAAACGATTCTGGAGCACGCCGACGGGTGGATTCCGGTTGTCGAGGTCGGGATTGCAGAAGATGTTCGCGTAGTCGAAGCCGCGTTCGCCGAGCAGGCGTTTGGGATCGATCGCGAGCCAGCCGCGTTCGGGGCCGAAGTCGAGCACGTTGTCGTGATGGATATCGCCGTGCAGGGTGACGATGTCCCGCGGATCGGCGAGCAATTCCTGAGACGTCGCGTAGGCGCGCGTCAGCATGCCGCCATGCGCGAGCGCCGTCGGGCCGAGCTGGACGAACCATTCCTGCAGCGGCAGCAGCGCGGCCGGCAGCGGCTTCGTGCGCGGAGCGTGCAAGGTTTCGAGAACGTCGCAGAGGATGCGTGTGGCCTCGTCGTCGCGCCCACCGCGCGCCCACGCCGCGAGCGAGCGCGTACCGGTCGCGCGTTCGAGCAGAAGCGCGTCGTGCGCCTGTTCGAGCACGCGCGCAGCACCGCGGCCGTCCCACCAGCGCATCAGCACATGGCCCAGTTTTTCCTCGGCTTCGGTGCCGATCTTGAGCATCGCTGGCGCGCCGTCATGGCGGCGCACGCGCAGCAGGCGCGCGCCGGGCGTTGTGAACGGCTCGCCGTCGGGGGTGAGGTTCCAGAGGGAAAGGTAGGGGTCGAACATCGTGATGATTCAGTGAGGGTGGAGTTGGTTGGTGGCAAGGAAGGCATGCAGCGATGCTGTTTTCAGTCATCCGAATTCGCCCACGGGCGAATTTGCCGAGCCGGGTGGGTTCGTCGGACGATCCTCGCAATCCGAAACGAGTGGCTGTCCGTTAAAGCTGCTAAGAATGATCGGGGTGGGATTGTTCGGCTCATCCTGAGCCTCACCCCTCCGCGCTGCGCGCTACGGGTCCAGCCTGCGGCTGTCCAAATTCGCACCTGGCGAATTTGTCGAACCGAGTGGGTTCGTCCACCGATCCTCACCATCAGAAATGAAAAACGGCTCACGAGGACTGCCGAGGATGATGAGGTGGGATTGTTCGGCTCATCCTGAGCCTCACCCCTCACCCCTCCGCGCTGCGCGCTACGGGGCCAGCCTGCGGCTGTCCAAATTCGCTCCCGGCGAATTTGTCGAACCGGGTGGGTTCGTCCACCGACCCTGCACCGTCAGAAACGAAAAACGGCCCACTGGGGGCCGTTTTTCGTTTCTGGCGGAGAGGGTGGGATTCGAACCCACGGTGGACTTGCATCCACGGCAGTTTTCAAGACTGCTGCCTTAAACCGCTCGGCCACCTCTCCGAAGCGTGCGGGCGCGAAGTATAAGTCATCGGTCTGCGCTTCTGCGATGTGGCTGTGCCGGTGGGCGGCGCGGTGTTATCGTCCGAGTCTTTGACGGGACGCGAGCGGCATGACTGCAGGACAGCCTCACGACGACAATCTGATCTGGATCGATCTGGAGATGACCGGCCTCGATACGGATCGAGACTCAATACTCGAAATCGCCACAATAGTCACCGACAAGTCGTTGAATATTCTGGCGGAAGGGCCGGAATTCGCCATTGGTCATCCGTTGGCGAGCTTGCAGGCGATGGACGACTGGAACCGCGGCCAGCACAGCAAGACGGGGCTCTGGCAGCGCGTGCTCGACTCCGAGGTCGATGCGCCAACCGCGGAAGCGTTGACCATGGATTTCCTTACGCGTTGGCTGCCGTCCGGCAAGTCGCCGATGTGCGGTAATTCGATCTGCCAGGACCGCCGTTTTCTGCATCGTCTGATGCCGCGGCTTGAGCGGTTTTTCCACTACCGCAATCTTGACGTATCGACGATCAAGGAGCTGGCGCGGCGTTGGGCTCCTGAGGTGCACAAGGGGTTCAACAAGGACTCCAAGCATACGGCGTTGTCGGATATTCGCGATTCGATCGAGGAGTTGCGGTATTACCGAAAATTTATGGGGGTACTTGGGGGAGAGCAGGGCTGATTTGCCGGCCCCCTTTTGGCTGAGCAAGAACAAGAGCGATGCGAAAACGCGTGGGGTGGGATTGTTCGGCTCATCCTGAGCCTCACCTCTCCGTGCTGCGCGCTACGGGGCCAGCCTGCGGCTGTCCAAATTCGCTCCCGGCGAATTTGTCGAACCGGGTGGGTTCGTCCACCGACCCCACACCATCAGAAACGAAAAACGGCGCGCTGGTGGTGATGGGGTGGGATTGTTCGGCTCATCCTGAGCCTCACCCCTCCGCGCTGTGCGCTACGGGGCCAGCCTGCGGCTGTGCAAATTCGCTCCCGGCGAATTTGTCGAACCGAGTGGGTTCGTTCACCGATCCTCACCATCAGAAACGAAAAACGGCGCGTTGCGGATGATGGGGTGGGATTGTTCGGCTCATCCTGAGCCTCCCCCTCCGCGCTGCGCGCTACGGGGCCAGCCTGCGGCTGTCCAAATTCGCTCCCGGCGAATTTGTCGAACCGGGTGGGTTCGTCCACCGACCCTGCACCATCAGAAACGAAAAACGGCCCACTGGGGGCCGTTTTTCGTTTCTGGCGGAGAGGGTGGGATTCGAACCCACGGTGCGCTATGAACGCACGCCTGATTTCGAGTCAGGTACAATCGACCACTCTGCCACCTCTCCTATGAAAGTGCGCGTGAATCGAAGGGCGCGGATGATACGTGGCTTGGCGAATAGTTACAACCCATTTGCGATTTTCGCCATCATTCTTCTTTCTTGAACGAAACCGACAGGCATGACCGAACTTTCCACTCCCATTTCGATCGGCGAGCTGATCGACAAGATCACCATTCTCGAAATCAAGTCCGCGCAGATCCGCGATGCGGGCAAACTCGCCAACGTGCGCACCGAACTCGATCTGCTCAACGCCATATGGGCTGCGAGCCCGGCGTCGAAGACGGACATCTCGACGGAGCGCGCGCAGTTGAAGGCGGTCAATGAGGCGCTGTGGGACATCGAAGACCGCATCCGCCTCAAGGAAAAGGCGCAGGCCTTCGATGCCGAGTTTATCGAACTGGCGCGCGCCGTCTACATCCGCAACGACGAGCGCGCGGCGGTGAAGAAGACGATCAATATCAAGCTCGGCTCGAAGCTGGTCGAAGAAAAGTCGTACCAGGACTACAGCGCGAAAGCCTAGCGCAAGGCGGTGCCGGCATCGGTTCGATCTTTTTCGAGCGCGGATCGTTGTTGGAGCGGGTCGGAAAAGCCCTGGCGGGAATGGATTCGATCGCTTTCGCACGAGGCGCGGGAATGCCGCGTATCTACGGCACAGGTGCCTTAGATCGGAACATCGCAAACGCATCGAAGCGATCGATTGCCGCTTCGGTTTCGATCAACTCCATCACGCCGGGATATTCGATCTTCGTACCCCAGGGCAGGTCCGTCGCGGGCTTGCCCTTGTACTTGCGCGCGGCGGCATCGTAGCGGTCGACGCACCAGCGCCGGTCGGAGTACGGGCCGGAACGATGCGGATTGCTCGCCGCGTGCAGGCCGAGCACCTTGGTGCCGACGGCGTTGGCCATATGCATCGGGCCGGAGTCCGGAGTCATCACGAGATCGGCGCGCCGGCATAGCGCGAGGAATTGTTTGAGCGTGTCCTTGCCGATCAGGTCGAGCGGCTTGCTGCGGCACTTCGCCGCGATCGCGTCGCCGATCTCGCGTTCGAGCGAACTGGGGCCGCCGCAGAGCGCGACGCGCCAGCCTTGCGCGGCGGCGTGATCCATCACGGTCGCATAGCGCTCGGGCAGCCAGTTGCGTACGACGTGGCTGGAACAGGGGCTGACGAGCAGGGTGTTCGCCTCGCCGGGCAGATGCCGCTCGGCGAATTCGAGTGCTGAATCTGGTATCGGCAGATCCCAGCGCACCTCGGTCTGCTTCAGGCCGAGCGGTTCGAGAAAACTCGCCATCGCATCGAGCACGTGCTCGCCGCGGCGCGCCGCGATGCGGCGGTTGACGAACAGTCCGTGCAGATCTTTCGAGCGCGCGGCGTCGTAGCCGATGCGCAGCGGCGAGCGGACGAAGGCGCTGATCGCATTCGCGCGCAACGCAACCTGCATGTGCAGCAGCGCGTCGAAGCGGCGAGCGGCGAGTTGCGTGCGCAGTTCGTGGAATGCGCGCCAACCCTTGTTCTTGTCGAAAATGAGGAACTCGACGCCGGGCAGATCGCCGATCAGTTTGTGCTCGAGTTTGCCGACGATCCAGGTCAGTTTCGCATCGGGCACCTGCGCCAGCAGCGTACGCACGATCGGCACCACATGCGTGACGTCGCCGAGTGCCGAAGTGCGCAGCAGGCAGATCGATTGCGGGACGCGAGGCGTCGAAAGGGCGATATCGGACATCAGGCTTGCTAGACTTGGAGGACGAGGTCGCAGCGAGGAACGAGTCGGACAGCCATGACAGGGGCGGATGCAAGCGGTGTGAGCGAGCAGGAGACTGCAGACGGCGCGATTCTGTTCGATGCCGGAGCGCTTGCGCAAGGCGAGTTCGATCCGCGCTGGTTCGATGCCGGGTTCTGGAGCGCGCAGAACCGCGCCACGGCGGCGCCGGGCGGACGCGGCGGCATCGTCTTCGCGCATACGCCGCGCGGAGACTGGGCTCTGCGTCACTATCGTCGCGGCGGCCTGGTCGCGCGCCTGCTTGGCGATCGCTATTTGTGGAACGGCGCGGAACACACGCGCAGCTTCGCCGAATTCCGCCTGTTGCATGGTCTGGTCGCGCGCGGTTTCGACGTGTCGCGTCCGATCGCGGCGCGCTTTCGGCGCCACGGCGCGCACTATCGTGCCGACCTGATCACCCAGTTCATCCCCGATGCGCAGACGCTGACCTGGCGCTCGCAGCACGGCGGCCTCGACGCCGGCGTCGCGCACCGCGCCGGCGCGGCGATCGCGCGCCTGCATGCGGCCGGCGTCTATCATGCGGACTTGAATGCGCATAACGTCCTCGTCGACACCGACAAAGTCTGGTTGATCGATTTCGACCGCGGTGAACTACGCGTGCCGCAGAGCGCGTGGCAGCTCGCCAATCTGTCGCGGCTGAAGCGTTCGCTGATCAAGATCGGCGCCGCGCAGGACGGCGATGCGGCGTTCGAGCGGACAATCTGGCAGCCGCTGATGGCCGCTTACGAACAAGGCCTCGAATCGGCCGCGAAGGATGTGAATCGATGAATCTGTCTCTGCGTTTTCTCGGCGTCGGCGCGGCGCAGGCCGTGGAACTCGGCTCGTCGGGCGCCGTGCTCGAACGTGACGGCGAGCCGCTGCTGCTGATCGACTGCGGGCCGGAGACGCTGACGACTTACGAGAAGGTCTACGGCAGCTTGCCGCGTGCCGTCTACATTACTCACACGCATATGGATCATGTCGGCGGCCTCGAGCGGCTGTTCTATCGCGCCTACTTCGATCCTGCGCTGCGCGGCCGCGTGCGGCTCTACGCCCATGCCGCGCTGATCACCCATCTGCAGAGCCGCGTCGCCGACTATCCCGACGTCGTCGCCGAAGGCGGCGCGAATTTCTGGGACGGCTACCAGCTCGTGCCGTGCTCGCGCGGCTTCTGGCACGAAGACATCTGGTTCGACGTGTTCCCGACCCGGCACCATATGCCGATGACCTCGTTCGCCGTCGCCTTGCGCGGCAGCTTCGTCTGGACCGGCGACACGCGGCCGATCCCCGAGATGCTCGCGCAATACGCCGCGCAGGGCGAAACTGTCGCCCACGACTGCGGTCTGGTCGGCAATCCTTCGCACACTGGCGTTGACGATCTCGAACGCGAATATCCGGCGGAATTGCGTTCGCGCTTCGCGCTCTATCATTACGGCAGTGAAGCCGACGGCGCGGCGCTGGCGGCGCGCGGATATCGCGTGGCGCGGGGGGGCGAGTGGCTTGCATTGGCGCAGCCGCATCCCGATGTCATGATCAGGACTTGACCGAGCGGCACGAGGCAATGGGCAGAAGCATACCGGTCGAGCTGGTTTCGACTGCCGGCGCCAGTGCGCCGCGGGATGCCTTTGCGCGGCCGTTGCGCGATCTGCGCATCTCGGTGATCGATCGCTGCAACTTCCGCTGCCCGTACTGCATGCCCGAGGAGCAGTACGCGCACGATTACCAATTCCTCAGCAAGGACCAGCGCCTGCGCTTCGAGGAGATCGAGCGTCTGGCCCGCGCCTTCGTCGCGCTCGGCGTGCGCAAGCTGCGCCTGACCGGCGGTGAGCCGCTGCTGCGCCGCGACTTGCCGCATTTGGTCGAACAGCTCGCGCGCATTCCGCAGATCGAAGATATTGCGATGACGACCAACGGCGTGCTGCTGCCGAAGTTCGCACAGGCGCTGCGCGACGCCGGCTTGCATCGTCTGACCGTATCGCTCGATACGCTCGATGCGCAGACGTTCCGCCGGCTCTCGGGCGGGCGCGGCGACGTCGGCGAAGTGCTGGCCGGCATCGAGGCGGCCGAGCGCGCCGGGTTCAGCGGAATCAAATTCAACTGCGTCGTGATGCGCGGCATCAACGACGGTCACGCGCTCGATCTTGTCGAACGATTTCGCGGCAGCGGGCATATTGTGCGGTTCATCGAATACATGGACGTCGGCACGGTCAACGGCTGGCGCGGCGACGCCGTCGTGCCGAGCGCCGATTTGATCGAACGCATCGCCGCGCGCTGGCCGCTCGAACCGATGCGGCCGAACTATCGTGGCGAAGTCGCCGAACGCTATCGGTTCAAGGATGGCGCGGGCGAGGTCGGTTTCATCAGTTCGGTATCGCAGCCGTTTTGCGGCCACTGCTCGCGCGCGCGCCTGTCCGCGGACGGAAAGCTCTACACCTGTCTGTTTGCGCGCACGGGCTACGATCTGCGCGCACCGCTGCGTGACGGCGCAAGCGACGAAGAGCTTGCCGCTGTGATTGCCGCGCGCTGGACGCAGCGCGCGGATCGTTACAGTGAGCAGCGTGCCGAACTGCGCGCGCACGGCGAGCAGAAACATGTCGAGATGTTTGCGGTGGGTGGTTGAGCGCTTGCGCTACGTGTCGGCGAAGCGCGTCAGGGCGTCCGAATAGCTCATGGGTAGGAAAACGGGATCGTCGGCGCGCGCCGATGGCTGCACAAGGTACAAATTTGGAATTGCTTATGGCGAAGCCGAAGAACGAGCTGACGCATCTCGATAAAGACAACCGCCCGCGCATGGTCGACGTCGGCGCAAAGCCGGTCACCGCGCGCACGGCAGCAGCGTGCGCCGTGGTGCGCTTTCCGCTCGCGGTGGCGCGTAGCCTGCGCGAAGGTGGCATGCGCGCAAAGAAGGGGCCGGTGATCGACACGGCGATCATTGCCGGCACTCTCGCCGCCAAGCGTACCCACGAGTTGATTCCGTTCTGCCATCCGCTCGCGATCGAGCGCTGCGATTTCGAGATCGGCTTCGTCTCCGAGACCGATCTGGAAATCCGCTGCCGCGTCGCGATTTCGCACAAGACCGGCGTTGAAATGGAAGCGTTGACCGGTGCAAGTGTCGCCGCGCTGACCGTCTACGATATGTGCAAGGCGCTGTCGCACGAGATCGTGATTGCCGATCTGCGGCTGCTGGAAAAGGCCGGTGGCAAGCGCCGGGTTCTTGCCGGAAAAGTAGAAGGTGCGGCACAGGGCGCGAGCGTCGGCGGGCCGCGTAAGACGCGGAGAGCCGGCTCGTGACGTATCGCGTACTCTACTTTGCCACGCTGCGCGACCAGGCCGGACGCGACGAAGAATCCATCGTCTCCGACGCGGCCGACGTGTCGGCGTTCTACGAAGAATTGCGCGGCAGGCATGGATTTTCGATGCCGCGCGAAAAACTGCGCGTTGCGGTCAACGGCGAGTTCGCCGGCTGGGATCGCGCGCTGCGCGACGGCGACGAGGTGGTGTTTATCCCGCCGGTCTCCGGCGGCTAGCTCGCGGCGGCGCTCGTGTCTGCCAAACTCCTCGGCGTGGGCAAGCGCAATTGACGCAATAAACGGGCATAACTCGACGTGACCAATTTTCATATCAGCGGCGAAGCGATCGATGTCTCGGCGTTGGCGCGCCGGCTTGCCGATGCGCGCGCCGGCGCGTGCGCAACCTTCGAGGGTTGGGTGCGCGATCACAACGAAGGCCGCGGCGTGAAGCGGCTCGACTATCAAGCCTATGTGCCGCTCGCGCAGGCCGAAGGCGAGCGCATCCTCGCCGAGGCGCGCGCTCGTTACGCGATCGTCGGCGCGTTGTGCGTGCATCGCACCGGCGCGCTGGCGATCGGCGATCTCGCCGTCTGGGTCGGGGTCAGCGCAGCGCACCGCGGCGCCGCGTTCGACGCCTGCCGCTACATCATTGACGAAGTGAAGAAGCGCGTGCCGATCTGGAAGAACGAGCACTACGCCGACGGCGAATCGGGATGGCTGCATCCCAACAACACGCCGGTGGAATAGCCACCAAGGCGAGGCAAATCGGCTGCCTTAAAAGAATCCGCGCAGAAACGCTGCAGTCGCGGCCGAGATGCCGACGATCTTGTTCGTCGATTGACGATAGAGCTTGAAATTCAGTTCGGTCTCGGGTCGCTCGTCGTTCCAGTTCGAGAAACGCTTCAGCTCGTCCCGGCCGAGACGCCGCAGCGCGAGCGCGGTGCGTTTGACGCGGATGCTGACGCGCGGCGTCTGCCGGGCGAGTCCAGGCTGCTTCGGCGTCGCCTCGACCGCCGTGACGATGCCGCGGGCGATCAGGCCCGAGCCGCCTTGCGTCTCGCTGGCGAAAAGAAAGATTTCGTCGTTCTCGGCAATGCGCTTGCCTGCGTACATGGTCTTCTGTTCGCGGAAGCGGAAGGTCTCCGCGTCCGAGTCCGTGATGTGCGCTTTGATCGCATACATATGTCTGCGCTCCGCTTTCGGCCGCCAGGCGCCGTTGCCGGCGGAACTTTAGCGAAAAGCATGGCCGCACACGAGTGCCGCTCGCTGGCTAGCGACCGAGCAAGCAAGGACATGAAAAAGGAGGTGGCAGTCCCGCCAGCCGCATCCCGGCACCCGAATCATTCACTACCGTTGCTGCCTTCCGGCCCTGGCGGGATTTGCAAACTATCGTCGCGAGAGAACCAACGGGACCGCCATTGAACTCGGCGGCGATGCCGGCTCGATCCGGCATCGATTACTAAAACTGGCGGAGCGGGCGGGATTCGAACCCGCGAAGCGGGTATAAGCCGCTTACACACTTTCCAGGCGTGCTCCTTCAACCGCTCGGACACCGCTCCGCGCCTGCAGAACATTGTACCGACTACTGCAGGGCGCGCGAGGATACAGGAGGCGCGGCCGCGGTACAAGGACGAAAGCGCTTGGTCTCGCCGCCGCAACTTGAGACAATCGGCGCTTGTCGAACGCGATATCGGGCGCATCTCTCAACGCATGTCCTATCAAGTCCTCGCACGCAAGTGGCGACCGAAGAAGTTCTCCGAACTGGTCGGGCAGGAGCACGTCGTGCGCGCGCTCAGCAACGCGCTCGATTCCGGGCGCATGCACCACGCGTTCCTGTTCACCGGCACGCGCGGCGTCGGCAAGACCACGATCGCGCGCATCTTCGCCAAGTCGCTCAACTGCGAGCGCGGCCAATCGTCGAATCCGTGCGGCGAATGCGCGGCCTGCGTCGACATCGATGCCGGACGCTTTATCGATCTGCTCGAGATCGACGCGGCGTCACGCACCAAGGTGGACGACACGCGCGAGCTGCTCGACAACGTGATCTACGCGCCGACGCGCGGACGCTGCAAGGTCTACCTGATCGACGAAGTGCACATGCTTTCGGGACACAGCTTCAACGCGCTGCTGAAGACGCTCGAAGAGCCGCCGCCGCACGTCAAGTTCCTGCTGGCGACGACCGATCCGCAGAAATTGCCGGTCACGGTGCTGTCGCGCTGCCTCAAGTTCAATCTCAAGCGCCTGCTGCCCGAGCAGATCTCGGGGCAGATGTGGCGCATCCTCGACGCCGAGCAGATTGCGTTCGAGCCCGAAGCGATTGCCGAACTTGCGCGCGGCGCCGACGGCTCCCTGCGTGACGGTCTCTCGTTGCTCGATCAGGCGATCGCCTACGGCGCGGGCGCGGTGCACGCCAACGAGGTGCGCGCGATGCTCGGCACGATCGAGCGCGGCCAGGTGCATGCACTGATCGGACACGTGCATGCCGGCGACGGCGCGGCCCTGATGGCCGAGGTCGATCGCCTTGCCGAGTTCTCTCCGGATTTCGCCCAGGTGCTCGACGAAATCGCCGCGACCTTGCATCGCGTGCAGCTGAAACAGCTCGTGCGCGACTACGCGGCGTCCGAAGAGGGTGACGAAGCGGGTATCACCACGCTCGCGGCGGCGCTGTCTCCTGAAGAAACGCAGTTGTACTACCAGTTGGCCGTGGTCGGCCGACGCGATCTGCCGCTCGCGCCGACCGCGCGCGCGGGATTCGAAATGACCTTGCTGCGCATGCTCGCGTTCCGGCCGGCCGAGGCCGGCGGGCAGATCGCAGCAGCACCTGCGCGGACCGTTTCGTCGCCATCGCCGAGTCCGCTGCGCTCCGCAGCGCCGGCGCCGGCTGTTCTCGACACGCCGACCCCGGTGCCGTCACCGGCGTCGGCCGCATCCCGCGATGAAGTACCGCGCAGAGCGATCGGCGTTGCCGAACCCAAGCCGCCGGTTTATGGCGATGAAGCGGGCGGCGCTGCGCCGGTTCGTGTCGCGGACAAACCGCTTGCGGCCCCCGCATCTCAGCCCGTGGCCGTCGACACGGCGGATTGGCTCGGATTGATCGAAACCGCGGGCTTGAAGGGCCCGATCGGCGCGCTGGCGCAGCATTGCACCTTGATCGCGGTCGAGCAGCAGGTCGTGCGTCTTGCGATCAAACCCGAGCACGAATATTTCAGCGCGCCGCCGCTGGTCGCGACGATGGAAGAAAAATTGAGTCAGGCTCTCGGCCGCGCCGTCAAAGTGCGTTTCGAGAAAAGCACCGGCGCACAGCAGACGGAAACGCCCGCCGAGGCGGCCGGTCGCGTGCGCGACGCGCGCCAGCAGGCCGCCGAGCGCGCGATGCAGGACGACCCGATCGTGCAGGCGCTGATGCGCGATCTCGACGCGCGCCTGATCCCCGAATCGATAAAGCCGGTCGGCTGACGCCCGGTTTTGCATCCACTCAGCAAGAAAGAGGAATGACCATGCGCGGACAGATGGCGCAATTGATGCAGCAGGCGCAACGCATGCAGGACGACTTGAAGCGCGCGCAGGAAGAGATCGCCAAGCTCGAAGTGACCGGCCAGGCCGGCGGCGGCATGGTCAGTGTGACGATGAACGGGCGTCACGAAGTCCGGCGCGTAGCGATCGACCGCAAGATTCTTGCCGACGATCCTGAGATGACTGAAGACCTGCTCGCGGCCGCGTTCAACGACGCGGTCAACAAGGTGGCCGAGGAAAGCAAGCAGCGTCTCGGCGATGTGGCGGGTGGCATGGGACTGCCGCCGGGATTCAAGTTGCCGTTCTAGGAGCAGCGCCGCTGGCGAAGCGTTGAAGGAGCAGTTTTGCGGCTCCCGATTTGCGCTATCGCCAGCGGTCCGAGCGCATGTCCTCGCCCTTACTCAACGATCTGATCGACGCGCTGCGCTGCCTGCCGGGCGTCGGTGCGAAAACCGCGCAGCGCATGGCCTTCCATGTGCTTGAGCGCGACCGCACGGGCGCGAGAAAGCTGTCTGACAAGCTCGCCGCCGCGGTCGAGCGCATCGGCAATTGCACGCGCTGCCGCACGTTCAGCGAAGACACGATTTGCGCCACTTGCGCGAGTCCTCAGCGCGACGCGAGCCTGCTCTGCGTCGTCGAGATGCCGGTCGACCAGCTCGCGGTCGAGCAGGCTACCGGTTATCGCGGGCGCTATTTCGTCCTACTCGGGCGCCTGTCGCCGCTCGACGGCATGGGACCGAAGGAACTCGGCATCGACCTGCTCGCCGCGCGCCTTGCCGAAGACGAGGTGCGCGAGCTGATCATCGCGACGAATCCGACCGTCGAGGGCGAAGCGACTGCGCACTTGCTCGGCCAGATCGCGCGCGCGGCGAACGTGCGCGCCACGCGCTTGGCCCATGGCGTGCCGCTCGGCGGCGAACTCGAATTCATCGACCGCGGTACGCTTGCGCACGCGTTCGGCAGCAGGCAGAACATCGAGAACTGACGGAGAGAAAAATGGGCGACACCTTGTTCGGAAAGATCATCCGCCGCGAAATCCCCGCCGACATCGTCTACGAGGACGACGACGTGCTCGCGTTTCGCGACATCAATCCGCAGGCGCCCGTGCACGTGCTGTTCATTCCGAAGAAGCCCCTGGCGACTTTGAACGACGTGACCGCGGATGAAGCGGTCGTCATCGGCAAACTGTTTGTTGCCGCGGCCGCCTGGGCGAAGACGCAGGGCTTTGCCGACAACGGCTACCGCTGCGTCGTCAATTGCAACAAGGACGGCGGGCAGACGGTCTATCACATCCACCTGCACTTGCTTGCCGGGCGGCAGATGCACTGGCCGCCGGGCTGAGGGCGCGATCGTCGGGCCTGATCAGGACTGGGGAGGCGCTTGCAGTCTCGAGTCGGGAATGCCGTAACTGCTCGGCGGTTCTTTCCAGACATGAATCTGGGAAATTTTCAGAACCGGCAAAGAGACGGCGCATATGCCATCGGAAATCAGGTGGACGGTCCCTGCATAGTCCGGAAGGTTTTGTCTGCGAACATCTCCTTCGCAGCTCGCAAGAGCGGCCTCGATCGACAGGGGAGTTTCCAAATGACCCGTGACGGTGACCACGCCGCCCGAATAGAACTCAGACCGGTCGCGAATCTCGTTGCCGCATGCGAGAAAACGCGACGGGGATCGACGATACAGGTACTTCAGGTCGGTCGCGTGATAGTACCCGTCGGGGAGACCTCGTGGCCGCAGCGTCCATCGATCGAGAGGAAATACGGCGACCTCGACGCACGTGTCTGTGTCCGTTGCGCGCGCGCCGGTGATGATGCCGCCCCAGCGCACGGGCGTGCCCGAGAACTTTCCCGTCGATGCATTGACTGGGTCGAGATCGACGTATTCGCCGCGTAGTCGGGCCGGCGTCGCACAGGCAGAAAGCAGCAGGGCCACGCCGAGACCCGTCAAGATCCGCATCGAACCGCGCATAAGAACTCCTTCTCGTCTGTCACTTGCTCGGGAGCTAGGACGATGGCGCGGCGCAAATCGTCGCTACGGACTCGCTAGTGCGATTTCGGCGGCGGCGGGTTCGGCCGCACGATGATCAGCGGCGGGCCGCCGCCCCAGTAGCCGCCGTAGCCCCAACGGTTGCAGCCGCCGTACCAGCCCGGGCCGCCCCAGAACGGGTCGCCCCAGCACGGGCCCCAGAATGGATCGTAGTAGCCGGGCGGGTATTCGGCGCGTTTCGGCCACAAATAGACTTCGTTCGCGTCGACCTTGGCGAAGGTATAGTCGAATTCGCCGACCTTGTGCCGCTCGGTGCCGTTGACCGAGCCGACCACGGTGACGTCGCGGCCCTTGGGGTAGAGCTCCGGATCGTAGAATCCCTGCTTGCAGGCGATGAAGCGGCCGTCGCTCTTGTCGCGGCGATTCGGGCGCGCATCGGCGTAGAGTTCGCGCGAGAGGATTTCAAAGCAGGTCTGGTCGCTGCGCGGCTCGACCTTGATGATTTCGCCGCCCCAGCGCACGCGCTGGCCGGTCGCGCTGCTCGCGACGACCTGCTGCGGCGTGGTGACGACGAAATCGTTGCCGGCGAGCGGCGCGGGGATCGTTGCGCAGCCGGCGAGCAGCGCGACCGCGCCGATCGCAATGGCCGATGCCGATGTTTTCAGGGCGTGACGCATAAGGCACCTCGTTGTGGATGGGCGCGGCGATCGCTGCGGACCGCTCGTGCGGATGAAACTACTTTTTCGCCGTCGTTGCCAAGACGTTTGTCAGGGCGGTTTCGTTGCATTCTAAGCGGACCTCGGTGGATGAGGTTGTAAACATTTGCAAGCGATGCGGAGCCCGTTCAAGTGCGTGTTTCGATGCTCAGGCGACGCACGCTGCGCGCGAATTCCGCAATGTCCTGCGCAGTCGAAAACGCGCGAGCGTAGCGCAGGCCGACATAGTCGCCGAACAATCGCTGAACTTCGCCTGCGCAGCGGTCGGACAAGGTCTGAGCCGTGCGCAATCTTGCCGCGTAGTCGCGCGGCCCTTCGCCGGCGCCGCGCGGCCCGACGATCCGCGAGAGCTTGCGGCACAGCGCATCGTAAGCGGCATCGAGCGGCGCGGCGCGGCGGCGCGTGGTGCGCATCGCCCAGAGCGTGGCGGCCGCGAGCAGCAGGCTGCTCGTGCCGATCAGCAGCCAGACCAGGGTAGTCGGATCGATCCGGTCGATGCCGAACGGGTTGAGCAGATTCTGCTGACGGCGCCCGTTGAACTGCACGATGAGATTGTTCCAGCCGCGATTGACCAGGTCGATCTGATTGCGCAGGGTCAGTAGCCAATCGCTCTGGTACCAGGCGCGCTCGCCGAACGCGACAGCCTGCGCGCCGAGTTCGATGCGCTGCGGGCTCACCGCCGCGGTCGGGTCGACGCGCACCCAGCCGCGCCCGGTCAGCCAGACTTCGGCCCAGGCGTGCGCGTCGGACTGGCGCACGAGCAGATAGTTGCCGGCGCGATGGAAATAGCCGCCCTGATAGCCGGTGACGACGCGCGCCGGGATGCCGGCGGCGCGCATCAGCACGACGAAGGCGCCGGCATAGTGCTCGCAGAACCCGCGCTTGGTGTCGAACAGGAAGTCGTCGACCGAGTCGCGGCCGAGCGGCGGTGGCGACAAGGTGTAGAAGAACGAAGCGTGGAAAAGTGCGAGCGCTGCGTCGATGATGGCCTGGTCGTCGTGCAGTTCGCTGCGCCAGGTCTTGCCTTGCGCGACGCTGCGTGGATTGAAGTCGTCGGGCAGAGCGAGCGCGGCTCGGCGCAAGTCGGATGGAAGCACGCTATCGAAGCGATAGCTCAATGCGGATTTCACCCGATAGCGGAACAACTCGGTCACCGGCCGGCGCCGTATCACGCTCATATCGTTGCCGCGCTGCATTTCCAACGGAATGTCGACCGGCAGATCGAGGGCGAACAGCCAGGTCTTGTCGGTCGGTTCGAGCGTCACTTCGTAGCCGATGGATGGGCCATTGGCGTTTACCGCGCGCGCGTCGGGTTCGGCGAAGCCGCTCTCGCGGCGGGTCCAGGTTTCGCCGTCGTAGTTGGTCAGCACCGGGCCGCGCCAATAGAGCTGCGCGCGCGCCGGCGGCGGACCGTCGAAGCCGACGCGGAAGGCCGCGCTGTCGTCGAGCAGCAGACTCTGTACCGAGCCGGGCGACATCGTATCGCTGATTCCGGTGCGCCCGCCCGCATCGCCCGGCGTGCGCCAGAGCGGCGAGTCGAGGCGCGGAACGAAAAGGAATCCGCACAGGGCGAGCGGCACGGCGAGACCGAGCGCGGCGAAGCCCGCGCGCAGCGGCGGCCAGTACGAACGCAGGTTCGGTACGATCGCCGACGCGGCGGGGCGCGGTTCGAGTTCGCGCAGCGCGGCAAGCAACAGGGCGAGGCCGGCGAAGGTCGCCAGGGCAAAGCCCAGGCTCGTATCGAACAGCAGGGCGCTCATCAAGGTGAAGCTGGCGAAGCAGATCGCGGCGAACGCGTCGCGGCGAATCCGCGTTTCGAGCAGCTTCAGTGCGAGCATCGCGCAGGCGAGCGCGCTGCCCGGTTCGCGGCCGATCACGTTGCCGTACTCTGCGGTGAGGATCAGCAGAAACGCGGCGATCAGGGCGAGTTTGACCCAGCCCGGCAGCGCCGCGTCGGTGCGGCGGTAGCGCGCCCAACTTATCGCGACCATCGCGAGAATGAAGGCCGAGATCGCCAACGGCAGATGCGGCGCGTGCGCAAGCGTCGCGGCGAGCACGGCCGCGCCGACGAAGCTGAATTGACGGATCGTCAACGTGGGTGCGCGCGTCTTGCTCATGTTGCGTGTCCCGGCATCAAGGCCAGTTCGCGCAGACAGGCGTGCCGGTGCGCCGGGCCTAGGGCCGGGCCGAGACGTATCTGCGGCAGTTGCAGCAGGTAGGGCGTCTGCAGGGTTTCGGCGCGCTCGATCCATGCGGCCAGCCGTGAGATGCGCGCCTCGTCGTCGAGGCCGTCGAGGCGGTGCCAATCGAGCATGATTTCCCGACTGTGCTGCGACTCGAATTCCTTGACCAGCAGATGATCCTGGCGCGCGCTGGCCTTCCAGGCGATGAGCCGGCACGGATCGCCTGCGCGATACTCGCGCAGCAGGCCGAATTCGTCGCCGTTGCGCCGCGCGGTCTGCGCCTGCGCCTCACCGCCGTTCTGCGGCAGCGCCGGCGCGTTGGTTTCGAGGCGCGGATAGACCAGGGCGCGCTGGTCGGGATGCAGCCAGCTCCAGACATGGAACAGACCGTATGGGTACTCGGTCCAGACGCGCACGCGGCCGATCGGCAGCCAGCCGCGGCGCGGCGCGGGCAGCGTCGTTTCGACCGCCTGGGAATCGTCGCCGGGAAGGTCGAAGACGATCGGCGTGGTTTCCGCGTTCGCGTTCGCAGCGTTCTCCATGCGCAGGCGCAAACTGCGTTTCGGCGCGGCCGCGGCGGACGCGAACAGCAGCGACAAGCGCAAATTGTCGCCCGCATGGCAGGGCTGGGTCCGGATCGAGCGCAGTTCGACGCGATTGAGTGTGCGGAAGCCGGCGAACACGCTTTGATACGCCGCGGCACCGAGCAGGCAGGTCAGCAGCAGACCGGGATTGTTGGCGTAGTTCAGCGCGCCGATCAGCATCACGAGCAGCATGAACGAATAGATCAGGCCGAAGCGCGACGGCACGACATAGATACGTCGCCGATGCAGCAGGATCGGCAATGACTCCGTGCGCTTCAGACGCGTCAGCGCCGGCAGCCGGCGTTCGGCCATCTGCAACAGGGTCGATTTGCGCGCGGTGAGAGTGCTGCTCATGGTGGAATCTTCAATGCGGGTCCGGGCGAGTGGATTGGATTGACCCGATCGAGCGGACGGGAATTCAATGCGCTTTGTTCTATCCGCTTAGAAGTGTTCTGGTCCGTCGGTGATTACGCCGGACGTTTTCAGCGTACGGCCACCTGATCGAGCAGCCTCCGCGCCAGTTCGTCGCGCGACGCGGCGCTTGCGGCGGCCGGAATGAGCCGGTGCGCGGCAACCGCGGCGAACACGGCCTGCACGTCTTCCGGTAGGCAATAGCCGCGGCCGTCGAGCAAGGCACGCGCGCGCGCCGCCTGAAGCAGCGCCAGCCCCGCGCGTGGCGACAGGCCGACGCGCAGTTCGACGTGACTGCGGCTCGCCGCGAGCAAAGCCTGCACATAGTCGATCAGCGCCGGACTGGCGAGAACGCGCGCCACCGCGCCGCGCAGTTCGAGCACCTGATTCGCGTCGAGGCACGGCGAAAGCTGCGCAATCAACTCGCGGCGGTCGCTCGCGGCGAGCAGGGCGCGCTCGGCGTCGCGATCGGGATAGTTGAGGCCGATGCGCAGCATAAAGCGGTCGAGCTGCGAGTCGGGCAGGGCAAACGTGCCGGCGAGGTCGAGCGGGTTCTGCGTGGCGACGACGAAGAACGGCTCCGGCAGCGCGTGCGTCGTGCCGTCGGCGGTGACCTGATGCTCGGCCATCGCTTCGAGCAGGGCGCTCTGCGCCTTCGGCGTCGCGCGGTTGATCTCGTCGGCAAGCACGAGCTGGGCGAACAGCGGCCCCGGATGGAACTTGAAGGCGGAATCGGCGCGTTCGTAGATGCCGACGCCGACAATGTCCGACGGCAGCAGGTCCGAGGTGAACTGGATGCGCGCGAAGCTCAAATTGAGCGTCGCCGCGAGCGCATGTGCGAGGGTGGTCTTGCCGACGCCGGGCAGATCTTCGATCAGGAGGTGGCCGCCGGCGAGAAAGCAGGCGAAGGCCAGTTTGATCTGCCGCGCCTTGCCGAGCACGACGCCGTTGACCTGGGCGAGCGCCGCGTCGAGCGCGCGGGCCAGGATAGGATCGAGCGGCGAGGGGACAGCAGGCGAGACTAGCGATACGGACATGCGGCGCGAACTCCGGAATATGTTCCGGAGTATAGGCATTTCGGTTAAACGCAAGTTCCGCGGCCGGCGCAATCTGCCAACGGCTGCGCCGATTCGCTCAGATCACGCCGACGCCGGCCTCGCGCAGCAGCCTGCAGAGCAGAATCATCGGCAGGCCGATCAGGGCGCTCGGATCCTGCGATTCGATGCGCTCGAACAGAGCGATGCCCAATCCCTCGGACTTGAAGCTGCCGGCGCAGTCGAACGGCAGCTCGCGTGCCAAATAGGTCTCGATCTCTTCGTTGGAGAGGCTGCGGAACACCACCGTCGTGGTGTCGATGGCCGCGAACTCACGTCCCGTCTCTGTACGTGTGTCGATCAGGCAGACGGCAGTATGGAAGACGACGCGGCGACCGCTGCTCGCGCGCAGCTGCTGCCGCGCACGATCGAGGTCGCCGGGCTTGCCGAGCACCTGCCCATCGCAGTCGGCGACCTGGTCCGAGCCGATCACGAGCGCATTCGGGTTGCCGGCGGCAACTGCGTGCGCTTTGGCCGCGGCAAGGCGCACGGCCAGCCGTTCGGGTGTTTCGCCGGGCAGGGCGGTTTCGTCGGTTTGCGGCGACTGCTGGCGGAACGGCGCGCCTAGCCGCGCCAGCAGCTCACGGCGGTAGATAGAAGTGGAAGCGAGGACGAGATCGAGGTTGGCAAGTGCGGTCATGTAGGTATTTTCGCCTGAAACCGGCCGCGGCCGGTACCGCGCCGGTCGAGACCTAAAATGCGGAAAAGATTGACTTTACCCACCGTCGAACCTACCATCGCGCACCCGTGAATCACACCTTGCCCGAGCTGGTCGATCCGTGGCGCATGGTGAGTGCGAGGCGCACGTTCGCCGGCCGCCTGCCTTTGGCGGCGATGAAGCGCCTGGCGAGCGGTCTGGCCGATGCCACAGGGGAAGTCGAATACGAGCTCGATTTCGACAAGGACGAAGCCGGCGTGTCCGGCGTCCGCGTGCGGGCGAAAACGGCGTTGCCGCTGATCTGTCAGCGCACGCTGGAACGGTTTGAGCAACCGGTCGAGATCGACGCGAAGCTCGGCTTTATCGTCGACGAGGAAGACGAGGCGGCCCTCCCGGCCGGCTACGAGCCTTTGCTGCTGGACGCAGCGGGTTTGCACCCTCGCGATATGATCGAGGACGAATTGATCCTGGCGTTGCCGGTGTTTCCGGTAAAGCCCGGAACGCAGGAAATGCAGCGCGAATGGAAGGAGGCGGGCGAAGTCGAGCCGGCCAAGCCGAATCCGTTCGCTGTGCTGAAGAACGTAAAACTATAGTTTTATATTTTTGGAGAAGTATCATGGCCGTAGCCAAAAGCCGTAAGTCCCCGTCCCGCCGCGGCATGCGCCGTGCGCACAACGCGCTGAGCGCCAAGCAGCTCGGTACCGACCCGACCTCGGGCGAGACCCATCTGCGCCACAACGTCACCAAGGACGGCTACTACCGTGGCCGCAAGGTGATCGACAGCAAGACCCCGGTGCACGAAGAAGATTGATTCGCCGGACTGGCGAGTCGCAAGCCGTGATTGCCGTTTCGGCGCCGATGACAACCGCAGAATGTTCCGCCGCCACCGCCGCATCGTGGCGCGCGGGCGTGTGCGGGTCGTGCGCCTGAACTTCGCACAGGGGAGAACATGACTTACGCACGCATTGCGGGCACCGGCAGCGCATTGCCGGAGCGCGTCGTCAGCAACGCCGAACTTGCGGCCAAAGTCGATACCTCGGACGAGTGGATCGCCGAGCGCACCGGCATCCGCCAGCGGCACATCGCCGCCGAAGGCCAGACCACGGGCGACCTCGCCTACGCCGCCGCCGTCGCCGCGCTGAGCGCGGCCGGCGTCGACGCGAAAGAGATCGACCTGATCGTGCTCGGCACGACCACGCCGGATCTGGTCTTTCCCTCGACCGCCTGCCTGCTCCAGCACCGCCTCGGCGCGAACGGCTGCGCGGCGTTCGACGTCAACGCGGCCTGCTCGGGCTTCATCTACGCGCTGACCGTCGCCAATCAATTCATCCGCACTGGCATGACGAAAACCGCCCTGGTCGTCGGCGCGGAAACGCTTTCCCGCTTTCTCGACTGGTCCGACCGCGGCACCTGCGTGCTGTTCGGCGACGGCGCCGGCGCCGTCGTGCTCAAGGCGGGGGATGAGCCGGGCATCCTGTCCAGCCATATCCATGCCGACGGTGGCTACAAAGAGCTGCTGTGGAATCCGGTCGGCGTTTCCGCCGGCTTCACCGACGAGAAGAACCACGGCCTGCGCGTGCTGATGCAGGGCCGCGAGGTGTTCAAGGTCGCGGTCAAGACGCTCGACCGCGTGGTCGAAGAGACGCTCGAAGCGAACAAGCTCGACCGCCATCAGCTCGACTGGCTGATTCCGCACCAGGCCAACCTGCGCATCATCGAAGCGACCGCCAAGCGGCTCGATATGCCGATGGACCGCGTCATCGTCACCGTCGACAAGCATGCCAACACCTCGGCGGCCTCGGTGCCGCTCGCGCTCGATTACGCGGTGCGTTCGGGCAAGGTGCAGCGCGGCCAGTTGCTGCTGCTCGAAGCCTTCGGCGGCGGTTTCACCTGGGGTTCGGCGCTGCTGCGCTACTGAAAACAAAGATTTCGGGATTGGAGATCGAGGAGTCGCCGGATGCGATTTGCCGCTGGCTCTCGATTCCAATCGGATTTGTATTTGTATAGAAGTCCACAAATTTCATGAACGAACAACTCGGTTCAACGGCGGCAGCGGATTCTTCCGAATCCCGAATCGCGAATTCCGGATCTCCCAAGCTCGCTTTCGTTTTTCCGGGGCAGGGCTCGCAGTCGTTGAACATGCTGTCCGATCTCGCCGGCGAGTTCTCTGTCGTCGAGGAGACGTTCAAGGAAGCCTCCGACAGTGTCGGTATCGACCTGTGGAAGCTCGCGCAGGAAGGCCCCGAGGATGCACTCAACCGCACCGAGAACACTCAGCCGGCCCTGCTGGCCGCAGGCGTCGCCGTGTGGCGCGTATGGCAGCAGCTCGGCGGCGCGCGCCCCGAGGTGCTTGCCGGCCATAGCCTCGGCGAATACAGCGCGCTGGTCTGCGCCGAAACGCTTTCGCTCGCCGATGCGGCGGCGCTCGTGGCCGAACGCGGCCGCCTGATGCAGGCCGCGGTGCCGGCCGGCGTCGGTGCGATGGCCGCCGTGCTCGGCGGCGACGACGCACAGATCGCCCAGGTCTGCGCCGAGGTCGCACAGGGCCAGGTCGTCGCGCCGGCCAATTACAACGCGCCGGGGCAGCTCGTCATCGCCGGCAACACCGAGGCGGTCGATCGCGCGCTTGCGCGGCTGGCCGAACTCGGCGTGAAGAAAGCAGTGAAGCTCGCGGTCAGCGTGCCTTCGCATTGCGCCTTGATGCGCGGCGCGGCGGACAAGCTCGCCGAGCGCTTCGAGACGATCGCCTGGCAGGCGCCGAAGATCGCCGTCGTGCAGAACGCCGACGCGAAATCGTTCGACACCTTGGCCGACATCCGCGCCGCACTCGCGCGCCAGCTTTATCAGCCCGTGCGCTGGACCGAAAGCGTGCAGGCGCTCGCCGCGGCCGGCGTCAAGCGCGTCGCCGAATGCGGTCCGGGCAAGGTGCTCGCCGGTCTGCTCAAGCGCATCGACCGCACTCTCGACGGCCGCGCGATCGGTGCGCCGGCGGATCTGCAGCAGGCGATTGCCGACTGGAAAGCCTGAGCGCTTTTGCCCGTCACTCGTAGCTCTCGACACGGCGGCAATCCGATTTTTGCGTTCCGCGCTTTAGAATCTGCAATGAGTCCGCCCGTCCGCTTGTGCCGGAACGGCGGGCTTCCGTCAATTTCCTGGGTTGAGGATTACCGATGAATTCCACGCTCCAAGGCGAAATCGCCCTCGTCACCGGCGCCAGCCGCGGCATCGGCGCCGCGATCGCTGATACCCTCGCCGCGCAGGGCGCAAAAGTGATCGGCACGGCGACGACCGAAGCCGGCGCTGCCGCGATCGGCGAGCGCCTCGCCGCGCACGGCAGCATCGGCCGCATGCTGAACGTCACCGACGGCGCCGCGGTCGAGAAGCTCGTCGACGACATCGCCAAGGAATTCGGCGGCGTGTCGATCCTCGTCAACAACGCCGGCATCACGCGCGACCAGCTCCTGATGCGCATGAAGGACGAAGACTGGCAGGCGATCCTCGACACCAACCTCAGCTCGGTCTACCGCACGAGCAAGGCGGTGATGCGCGGCATGATGAAGGCGCGCAAGGGCCGCATCGTCAGCATCGCCTCGGTGGTCGGCGTGACCGGCAATCCGGGCCAGGCTAACTATGCGGCGGCGAAGGCCGGCATCATCGCGTTCTCGAAGTCGCTTGCGCGCGAGATCGGTTCGCGCGGCATCACCGTCAACGTCGTCGCGCCGGGTTTCATCGACACCGACATGACCCGTGCGCTGAGCGAGGACCAGCGCAGTGCGCTGCTCGGCCAGATCGCGCTCGGCCGCCTCGGCGCCGCGCAGGACATCGCCAACGCGGTCGCCTTCCTTACGTCGCCCGCCGCGGCCTACATTACGGGCGAAACTTTGCACGTCAACGGCGGCATGTACATGCCCTGATACGGCGCGGGGGCGCGCTGGTGCGATCGCCGCGTATGCCCTACAATCCGCCCGGTTCGGGGTTAACCCTTTACGTAACTTTTCTGCCTACCTTGTGAGGTAAGTGTCACCATGAGCACCATCGAAGAACGCGTCAAGAAGATCGTCGTCGAACAACTGGGAGTCAAGGAAGATGAAGTGACGCCGAACGCGTCCTTCGTGGACGACCTGGGCGCCGACTCCCTCGACACCGTCGAGCTCGTCATGGCGCTCGAAGAGGAATTCGAATGCGAAATTCCGGACGAAGAAGCCGAGAAGATCACCACCGTGCAGCAGGCGGTGGACTACATCAAGGCGCACGTCAAAGCCTGATCGCGTCTTCAACCGACGGTACGAACTGCGCCCACGTGGCGCAGTTTGCATTTCTGCTTCCGCGGAACGAGCGTTTGAAAAAGCCTGGTTCGCTGGCGGATTTTCATTGAATAGTGCGGCCATGCACGGCCGCTTCTCGACTCCCGCGATCAGGGACGAGCGCAAAGGTAAACCTTATGAGCAAACGGCGAGTAGTGATCACCGGCATGGGCATCCTCAGTCCGGTCGGCAACGATCTGGCGACGGCGTGGAAGAACATCCGCGAAGGCGTGAGCGGCATCGGTCCGGTCACCAATTACGACGCGAGCGCGTTTCCGACGCGGATCGCAGGTGAAGTGCGCAATTTCGATCCGGCCGCCTTCATTGCGCCGAAAGACGTGAAGAAGATGGACCCGTTCATCCACTACGGCATCGCCGCCTCGGTGCAGGCGCTCAACGATGCCGGCCTGTCCACGCATGAGCACGACGCCGAGCGCATCGGCGTCGCCGTCGGCGCGGGCATCGGCGGCATCCATACGATCGAGAAAACCGCGATCACCTACCACGAGCACGGCCCGCGCAAGATCTCGCCGTTCTTCGTGCCGAGCTCGATCATCAACATGGCCTCGGGCAACCTGTCGATCATGCTCGGCCTCAAGGGCCCAAACATCGCCTGCGTCACCGCGTGTACGACGGCGACGCACAACATCGGTCTGGCGATGCGCATGATCCAGTACGGCGATGCCGACGCGATGGTCGCCGGCGGCGCCGAGTATTCGACCTGCGGCACCGCGATGGGCGGCTTCTGCTCGGCGCGCGCGATGTCGACGCGTAACGACGAGCCGACCAAGGCGAGCCGGCCGTGGGACAAGGACCGCGACGGCTTCGTCCTGTCCGACGGCGCCGGCGTGCTCGTGCTCGAAGAATACGAGCATGCGAAGAAGCGCGGCGCGCGCATTTACGCGGAGATCGTCGGCTTCGGCATGTCCGGCGACGCTTATCACATGACCAGCCCGCCCGATGACGGTGACGGCGCACGCCGCTCGATGGCGATCGCGCTCAAGGACGCCGCGCTCGCGCCCGAAGCGGTCGGCTACATCAATGCGCATGCAACCTCGACCGGCGCGGGCGACATCGCCGAAGTCAACGCGATCAAGGGCTGCTTCGGCGATGCGGCGAAGAAGATTCCGGTCAGCTCGACCAAGTCGATGACCGGGCATCTGCTCGGCGCGGCCGGCGGCGTCGAAGCGATCTTCTCGATCCTCGCGCTGCGTGACGGCGTGCTGCCGCCGACGATCAATCTCGACGAGCCCGGCGAAGGCTGCGATCTCGACTTCGTGCCGAACGTCGCGCGCGACGCCAAGATCGACATCGCCGTGTCGAACTCGTTCGGCTTCGGCGGAACGAACGGCTCGCTGGTGTTCCGGCGCATTTGATCGCCGCTCGCGGGTCCCGCGTGTTTTTCGCGGGACCTTTTCGGCAGCCGCGAGCCGGCCGTCGAGCGGCAGCGAAACGAGCGCGATCCATCGCGCTCGTTTTCCGGACCGGTCAATCATCTCTCCGCTGCGGCCGATGCAGCCCGAAAAACGAAGCGGCCGCCACGCACGGCGTAATTCCTTCTTGATCCGATGAATTTCATTACGCGCGAGTTGTCCGGAGCACGCGATCTGCTGGCGTTGGCGGCGCGTTGGCCGCGGCGCTATCCGGGCTTGCTCGAGAGCGCGGCGCAAGGCGGAATCTCGGCGCGATTCGATATTTTGTTTGCCGCGGGTGACGAAGGCCTGGTGCTCGCTGCTGACGGACGCGTGCGCGATCTGCGCGGCGCGGATCGCGGCGAATCGTTCCTCGCCGCGCTCGATGCACAGTGGGCGGCGCAGCGCCTGGCGCAGGAAGACCTTGCCGATGCACACGAGACGCAGCCGTTGTTCCGCGGCGGCTGGCTGCTCTACCTTGCTTACGAGATGGCTGCGGAGATCGAGCCGCGATTGCGCCTGCAGCGCATTGCCAGCGGCGCGGCTCCGGTCGCGCTGGCCTTGCGTTGTCCGGCCGCGGTGATCGTCGATCGGCTCATCGGCAAAACCGTGCTCGTCGCCGAGACCGATCAAGCGCATTACCTCGATGCGATGGCCGACGATCTTGCCGTGGCCGCCGACTATGTCCCGCAGGCATTGCCCGAGGCGCGCATCGAAGAGGACGATCCACAAGGCTTTCTCGATGGCGTCGAACGCATCCACGAGTACCTCCGCGCGGGCGACACGTTCCAGACCAATCTGTCGCGCGAATGGCGCGCGCATTTCGAGCGGGCGCCGGTGGCGGCCGACCTCTATGCGCACCTGCGCCGCGCGAATCCGGCGCCGTTCGCGGGACTGCTGCAGTGGGGCGATTGGGCGATCGCGAGCTCTTCTCCCGAGCGGCTGGTGGAGACCCGCGGCGACCTCGCGCAGACGCGCCCGATCGCGGGCACGCGCCCGCGCCGGCCCGGCGACGATGAAGCCGCGCGCATCGCCGAGTTGATCGGCCACGCCAAGGAGCGCGCCGAGCATGTGATGCTGATCGACCTCGAGCGCAACGATCTCGGCCGCATCTGCGTGCCCGGTTCGGTCGTTGTGGACGAGCTGATGACGGTGGAGAGCTATGCTCACGTGCACCACATCGTCTCGAACGTGCGCGGCCGCCTGCGGCCCGGCACTACGCCCGCCGAGACGATCCGCGCCGTGTTCCCGGGCGGCACGATCACCGGCGCGCCGAAGGTGCGCACGATGGAAATCATCGCCGAACTCGAACGCTGCGCGCGCGGCGCTTACACGGGCGCGCTCGGCTATCTCAATCGCGACGGCGACATGGACTTGAACATCCTGATC
Source organism: Rudaea sp. 3F27F6 (assembly GCF_005503555.1). Classification (GTDB taxonomy): domain Bacteria; phylum Pseudomonadota; class Gammaproteobacteria; order Xanthomonadales; family Rhodanobacteraceae; genus Rudaea. The sequence goes on along the minus strand of NZ_SCNG01000002.1, from coordinate 318,089 downwards.
CGCACAATGGAATTGCACGGTAGCGAGGCGCATTTCCGCGCGGGCGCGGGCATCGTCACCGACTCCGTGGCCGAACGCGAGCTGACCGAGACGCGGCACAAGGCGCGCGGGTTGCTGCGCGCGCTCGGCGCGGCGGACTAGGGCACAATAGGCGTTCGTGAGCGCCGTCTGCGGGGAGTCCCCGGACGGCGCTGCCTTTGGATGTCGAAAGAGAGCCGGATGAAGTCAACTTCGGATAAGCGCAAAGGTTTCAGCTTCAAGCGCGTGCTGGTCAATGTGGTCGCGATTTTCCTGCTCGGCGCGCTGGCATTGGCCGGCTATCTGTATCTGCAGTACAAGCGTTTCGCCGATGCGCCGATCGCCGGTCTGGTTCAGGCCACGCAAGTCGACGTACCGATCGGCACGCATCTGCCCGGCATCGTCGGCTTGCTCGAAGAGCGCGGCCTGCAGCCGGGCAATGCGTATTTCTGGCGTCTGCTCGCGCGCGAACTCGACGTCGCCGGGAAGCTGCACGCGGGCGAGTACGCGCTCGATGCGGGCATGACCCCGCGCGCCTTGCTGAAGAAGATGGCGGCGGGCGAGGTGATCCAGCATCGTTTCACCATTGTCGAAGGCTGGACCTACGCACAACTGCGCGCGGCATTGGCGCAGGATTCGACGCTGCAGCAGACCTTGACCGGCGTCGATGACGCTGCGCTGATGCGCCGCCTCGGCGACGCCGATCTGCCGCCCGAGGGCGCGTTCCTTCCCGAGACGTACAGCTACGTCAAGGGCATGGGCGATTTCGACATCCTGCGCCGTGCGCGCGAGGCGATGAAGAAGACGCTCGACAAACTCTGGGCCGAGCACGCGGCCGACACACCGCTGAAGTCGCCGTACGAGGCACTGACGCTGGCCTCGATCGTCGAGAAGGAGACCGGCCGTGCCGACGAACGCCCGCAGATCGCGCGCGTGTTCCTCTCGCGGCTCAAGCTCGGCATGAAGCTGCAGACCGACCCGACCGTCATCTACGGCATGGGCACGAACTACGATGGCAATATCCGCCGCCGCGACCTCGACACCGACACGCCGTACAACACCTACACGCGCAGCGGCCTGCCGCCGACGCCGATCGCGCTGCCGGGCAAGGCCGCGCTCGCCGCGGCGATCCACCCCGCGGAAACCGAAGCCCTGTATTTCGTCGCGCGCGGCAACGGCAGCCACGAGTTTTCCGCCACGCTCGAGGCGCATAATCGCGCCGTGGCCAAATACCAGTTGCACAAGCAATGAGCGCGGCGCCGGGCAAGTTCATCACGCTCGAAGGCGGCGAAGGCGCCGGCAAGAGTACGGTGCTCAACGCGGTGCGCGAGCTGCTCGACGCACACGGGCTCGACGTCGCCGTCACGCGCGAGCCCGGCGGCACTCCGGCGGGCGAGGCGATCCGCGGCGTCCTGCTCGATCCGGCCCTGCACGGCGGCATCGCGCCGGAAACCGAGCTGCTGCTGATGTTCGGCGCGCGCGCCCAGCACGTGCGTGAGACGATCGCTCCGGCGCTCGCCGCCGGACGCTGGGTTCTCAGCGACCGCTACGTCGATGCGAGCTATGCCTATCAGGGCGGCGGCCGCGGCCAGCCGGTCGAGCGCATCGCCGAACTCGAACACTGGGTCACGATGGGCTTGCAGCCGGACCTGACCCTGCTGCTCGACCTGCCGGTCGGCGTCGGCCTCGCGCGCGTGCGCGGCCGCGGCCCGGCCGACCGCATCGAACTCGAGGCACACGATTTCTTCGAACGCGTGCGCGCCGCGTATCGCGAGCGTGCCGCCGCGCAGCCGCAGCGTTTTCGCGTCATCGATGCGGGCCAGCCGCTCGACGCCGTGCTCGAACAGGTGCGCGCCGCAGTGACCGATTTCGTGCGCGCGAACGCGACCGGAGAAAAGCAGTGACGCTTGCGCCGTGGAACGCCGAGGCGTGGAGCAATCTCAGCGAGCGCCGCCGTCGCGGCGCGCTGCCGCACGCGATCCTACTTGCCGGGCCGGCCGGGCTCGGCAAGCGCGATTTTGCCGCCGCGTTCGCATCGGCGATGTTGTGCCAGACGCCGCGCGACGACGGCCATGCCTGCGGCGCCTGCCGCGCGTGCAAGCTCGTCGCAGCGGGGACGCACCCCGACCTGGTCCAGGTGAACTTGGAACTGCGCGACGACGGCAAGTCGCGTACCGAGCTGACCGTCGATCAGATGCGCGGCCTCAGTGAACGCCTGTCCCTGACTGCGCAATTCGGCGGCGCCCAGCTCGCCCTGATCGATCCGGCCGACGCCATGAATCACGCGGCGAGCAACGCGCTGTTGAAGACCCTCGAAGAGCCGACGCCGAATACCATCATCGTGCTCGTCGCCGACGCGCCTTCGCGTCTTTCCGCGACCATCCGCAGCCGCTGCCAGCGCATCGAATTCCGCGTGCCCGAAGCCAGGCTCGCCCAGCAATGGCTGGCCGCGCACGACGTCGGCGGCAAGCAGGCGGCGGACGCGCTCAACGCGAGCGACGGCAACCCCGGTCTGGCGCTGATCTGGGCGCGCGGCGATGCGATGAAGCTGCGCAGTGAGACGGCCAAGGATCTGCGCGAATTGAATGCCGGCGTCGCCGCGGCGTTCGACGTCGCCCAGCGCTGGGCGCGCGACGAGGCAGATCTACGCCTGCGTTTCGCCGCGTCGCTCGTGCAGCAGCAGGGCAGGGCGCAGGCGCAGGGTGGACAGGCGCTCAGCGCCGGCGGGCCGCTCGCCTTGACCCAGACAATCGATTTGGTCAATCTTTCGGCTTGGTTCGACCGCGCCAACCGCACACGCGACTTGCTGCGCGGGCCGATACGACCGGAGCTGGCGATGCTTGAGCTGCTCGGCACGTGGACGGCGGCCGCCGCGACGAACCGCAACGCACAGCGAGGGAGTTGACACATGGTTGCAGGTTCCGGCACCGGCGCACCGCTGCAGGGCATTTTGTCCCTGTCGATCAAGGACAAGAACGCGCTCTACAACGCCTACATGCCGTTTGTGCGCGGCGGCGGCATTTTCGTGCCGACGGCGAAGCGCTACGGTCTTGGCGACGATGTATTCATCCTGCTTTCGCTCATGGCCGAGGCCGAACGCATGCCGATCGCCGGCAAGGTCGTCTGGATCACGCCGCCGGGCGCGCAGGGCAACCGCGTCGCCGGCATCGGCGTGCAGTTCAACGATTCGCAGGAGAGCGAATCGGCGCGCGTCAAGATTGAGGCCATGCTCGCCGAGACGCAGGGCTCGGAAAAACCGACGAACACGATGTGATCGGTACGGCCTCATGAAAAAGGACTATTTCGGCACGGACGGCATCCGCGGCCGCGTCGGCGAAGCGCCGATCACCGCCGAATTCATGCTGCGTCTGGGACAGGCGCTCGGCCATGTGCTCAATGCCGGCCACGCGGCGAAAGATCGCCGCCCCGCAGTCGTGATCGGCAAGGATACGCGCGTGTCCGGCTATATGTTCGAGTCGGCGCTCGAAGCCGGGCTCGTCTCCGCCGGCACCAACGTACAAATGCTCGGGCCGATGTCGACGCCGGCCGTGGCTTGGCTCGTGCGCGAGCTCGGTGCGAGCGCGGGCTTGGTGATCAGCGCCTCGCACAATCCGTACTACGACAACGGCATCAAGTTCTTCAACGCGGCCGGCGAAAAGCTGTCCGACGAAGTCGAGCTTGCGATCGAAGAGGCGCTGCGCCTGCCGCTCGGCACCTTGCCGTCGGAACAGCTCGGCAAGGCGGTGCGCGTCGACAATGCGCCGGCGCGCTATCTCGACTACTGCGCGGCGAGCGTGCCGGGCCTGTCGCTGTACGGCAAGCGCATCGTGCTCGACTGTGCGCACGGCGCCACGTATCACGTCGCGCCGCGCCTGTTCGCCGATCTCGGCGCCGACGTGGCGACGATCGGCGTACGCCCGGACGGATTCAATATCAACGACGGTTGCGGCTCGACCCATCTCGAAGCGCTCGAACGCACGGTGCGCGACCACCGCGCCGATCTCGGTATCGCCTTCGACGGCGACGGCGACCGCGTGCTCATGATCGATGCGCAGGGCGGCGTGATCGACGGCGACGACATCGTCTATTTGCTCGCCAAGGATTTGATCGCGCAAGGCCAATTGCGCGGCCCGGTGGTCGGCACACTGATGACCAACTACGGCGTCGAGCTCGCGCTGCGCAAACTCGGCGCGCCGTTCCTGCGCGCCAACGTCGGCGACCGCTACGTGCTGCAGATGCTGCGCGAGCATGGCGGCGTGCTCGGTGGCGAAGCCTCCGGCCATGTTCTGCAACTTGATCGCAGCGGCACGGGGGACGGCATTCTCAACGCGTTGTTCGTGCTCGACGCGTTGCAGCGCATGAATACGACCCTGGCCGATATCCGCGCCGAGCTGCACCGCTTTCCGCAGGTGCTGCTCAATGTGCGCGCGGCCGGCGGCGCGGCGCTCGTCGCGCACCCCGAGGTGCAGCAAGCCTGCGCCGAGGTCGAGCGGGTCCTGCACGGCCGCGGCCGCGTGGTGCTGCGGCCTTCGGGCACCGAGCCGCTCGTGCGCGTGACCGTCGAAGGCGAGAACGCGGATGAAGTGCGGCGATTGGCGCAAGGCTTGGCCGACGCCGTAAAATCGGCGAGCACGGCTTCCTGAGCAAGCATCCGGCGCTGGCCGGAATCGAAACGCGGCGATCCCGGGCCGCATTATTCAAAGAACATCTGGTCGGATCACACGTATGGCTAATCAAGTTCCCACCCTCGATATCCGCCGCTACGAAACAGATCGCGTGGCCTTCGTCGCCGAACTCGGCGCGGCTTATCGCGAATACGGTTTCTGCGGCATTTCCGGGCACGGCATTGCGCAGGAACTGATCGACAAGTCCTACGACGTGTTCCAGCAGTTCTTCGCCCTGCCGAACGAAGTGAAGATGAAGTACCACGTGCCCGGCACCGGCGGTGCGCGCGGCTATACGCCGTTCGGCATCGAGACGGCCAAGGACTCGAAGTACTTCGACCTCAAGGAGTTCTGGCACGTCGGCCGTGAGCTGCCGGCGGGATCGAAGTACGCCGACTACATGGCGCCGAATCTGTGGCCGAGCGAAGTGGCGGGCTTCAAAGAGTACGGCTACGGTCTCTACAGCGCGCTCGATGCGCTCGGCACGCGGGTGCTGCGCGCGCTGGCTCTGCATATCGATCTGCCGGAAAACTATTTCGACGACAAGACCAATTTCGGCAACTCTATCCTGCGGCCGATTCATTATCCGCCGATCACGCAGGAGGAAATCCCGAACGTCCGCGCCGGTGCGCACGAAGACATCAATTTCATCACCTTGCTCGTCGGCGCGAGTGCGGAAGGACTGCAGCTTCTGCAGCGCAACGGCGAATGGCTGCCGATCACCACGCAGGGCGACACGATCGTGGTCAACATCGGCGACATGCTGCAACGCTTGACCAATCACGTTTATCCGTCGACGACGCATCGCGTGATCAATCCGCCGGGCGAAAAGGCGCGTCAGCCGCGCTACTCGGTGCCGTTCTTCCTGCATCCGAATCCCGACGTCGTGCTGGATCCGCTGGCGCAGACGATCACCGCCGACAACCCGCGCCGCTACGACACGTCGATCACCTCGCATGAATACCTGCAGCAGCGGTTGCGCGAGATCAAGTTGATCAAGTGATGCCTTTAAGCCCTCCCCTTCAAGGGGAGGGTTGGGTGGGGATGGTGTTAATCTCGGCGTCACGTTGTGCCCACACCATCCCTATCCCGGCCTTCCCCTTGAAGGGGAAGGAGAAGTGCCGTTCCACTCCAAGCCGAAAAACATGCAAATCGAAAGCAAACTGCCCAAAGTCGGCACCACCATCTTCACCGTGATGTCACAGCTCGCGGTTCAGCATCAGGCGGTCAATCTCGGTCAGGGTTTTCCCGATTTCGACGGCCCACAGTCGCTGCGCGATGCGCTCGCCGCGGCGATGAACTCGCACAAGAATCAGTACTCGCCGATGACCGGCGTGCCGGCCCTGCGCCAGCAAATCGCGCTGAAGACCGAGCGGCTCTACGGCGCCAAGGTCAATGCCGACACCGAAGTGACGGTGACCAGCGGCGCGACCGAAGCGCTGTTCGCGGCGATCGCCGCGGTCGTGCATCCGGGCGACGAAGTGATCGTGCTCGATCCGTGCTACGACAGCTACGAACCCGCGATCGAGCTTGCCGGCGGCCGTGCCGTACACGTGCCGCTAAGCCTGCCCGATTTTTCGGTCGACTGGCAGCGGGTCAAGGACGCGATCACGCCGAAGACGCGACTGATCATGATCAATTCGCCGCACAATCCGACCGGCGCCGTGCTGTCGTCGGCCGATCTCGATGCGCTCGCCGCCATCGTGCGCGACACGAATATCCTGGTTCTTTCCGACGAAGTCTACGAACACATCGTCTTCGACGGAGAGTTGCACCAGAGTGTGCTGCGCCATGCCGAACTCGCTGCGCGCAGCTTTGTCGTTTCTTCGTTCGGCAAGACCTACCACTGCACTGGCTGGAAGGTCGGCTACTGCATCGCACCGCAGCCGCTCAGCGCAGAATTCCGTAAGGTGCACCAATACCTGACCTTCTCGACCTTCACGCCGGCGCAGTGGGCGTTCGCCGAAGTGCTCGAAACCGATCCGCAGCACTATCTCGACCTGCCGGCGTTTTATCAGGCTAAGCGCGACCGCTTTCGCGAGCTGATCGCCGGCTCGAAGTTCAAACTGCTGCCGGTACGCGGCGCGTACTTCCAGGTGGTCGACTATTCGGCAATCAGCGACAAGGACGATTTGAACTTCTGCGAGTGGCTGATCCACAACGCGGGCGTGGCTGCGATTCCGGTGTCGGCGTTCTACGAGACGCCGCCCGATACACGCCTGGTGCGTTTCTGCTTCGCTAAGAGCGACGAAACATTGGTGGCCGCGGCGGAAAGGCTGTGCAAGCTCTAAGTCGTCATTGCGGCGAAAGCCAGGCTGCACAGGCAGGAATGCCGGAGCGAATATTTGCGCAGGGAATGGCCTGCATGGCGCGCGGCATGATCGTCGCGTGTGATCCAGCTTTTTCTTTTCATACTTCGGCCGCAAGGGCTGGATTCCAGCTTTCGCTGGAATGACGATCAAAAGAAACTCCCGATGAAGTCACTGAAAATTTCTTTAGTCCAAGCCGTCACGCGCTGGCACGATGCTGCGGCGAACCGCGAGTACTATGGCGCGCTCGTGCGCTCGTTGCAGGGGCAGAGCGATCTCATTGTGTTGCCCGAGACGTTCACGAGCGGCTTCACCAACGAGACCTTGCACCAGGCCGAGACGATGCAGGGCGAGAGTTTCGCCTGGTTCAAATCGCTCGCGCAGGAAGTCGGCAGCGTGATCACCGGCAGCATGGTCATTCGCGAAGGCGAGCGCTGCGTGAACCGCCTCGTCTGGATGCGGCCAGACGGGGCGTTCGAGCTCTACGACAAGCGGCATTTGTTCCGCATGGCGAAGGAGCACGAGCGCTATGCCGGCGGCGATAAACGCTTGATCGTCGAATTGAACGGCTGGCGCATCTGCCCGCAGGTCTGCTACGACCTGCGCTTTCCGGTCTGGCTGCGCAACCGCTACGACAAGGCGGCGCTGCGCTTCGATTACGACCTGCTGATCTTCGTCGCCAACTGGCCGACGCCGCGGCGCGAGCCGTGGCGCACCTTGCTGCGCGCGCGCGCGATCGAGAATCTTTCCTACGTCGTCGGCGTCAACCGCGTCGGCGTCGACGGCAACAATCTGCATTATTCCGGCGACAGCGCCGCGCTCGATTTCGTCGGCGCTCCGCTGGTCGAACTCGGCGCGCAGGAGCAGACCGTGACGGTGACGCTCGCTGCCGATGCGCTCGCCGCGCACCGCGAGCGTTTTCCCGCCTGGATGGACGCGGACGACTTCGATCTGAAGGTGTGATGCGATGAACAACACCATGACGCGCTTCGCCGCGATGCTCGCCTTGTTCGCTCTGGCGCTGGCAAGCCCGTTCGCGGCCGCGCAACTGCAAACCGGTTCGGCGATCTGGGAGCCGGACATTCGCAAGTTCGAGGAGAGCGACCGCGCGCAGCCGCCCAAGGCCGGCACGATCGTGTTCATCGGCTCGTCGTCGATCCAGAAGTGGCAGGACGTCGCCGCCGATTTCCCCGCCAAGCGCGTGCTCAACCGCGGTTTCGGCGGTTCCCGTATTGCCGATTCGACTTACTACGCCGGCCGCGTCGTCGTGCCGTACAAGCCGGCAATGGTTCTGCTTTACGCGGGCGACAACGACATCAACGACGGCCACACGGCGCAGCAAGTGCTGGACGACTACGTCGCTTTCGTCACGCGCGTGCGCAAAGAACTGCCGGCCGTGCCGATCGCCTTCATTTCGATCAAGCCGAGTCCTTCACGCGTCAAATTGCTACCGGTGATGCGCGAGGCGAACGAGAAGATTCGCGCCTACGCCGCAGCGCATCCGCATCTGCTTTACATCGACGTCGCGAGCAAGATGCTCGATGCGAAAGGCCAGCCGCGCGAAGACCTGTTCATCGAAGACCGCCTGCACATGAACCGCGCTGGCTACGATTTGTGGCGAGGAATCATCGCACCTTATCTACCGTGACACGGCGGATTTAGACGTCCATTCGCCTGCCGATCAAGCGCGCGGCAGGCTCTGTCGCATCGCCGCGCGATTGCCGCGCAGCCATTCGCGATGCGGTGCCTCATGACGAGTGCAGAGTGCAAACCCGATACGGTCTCAATCGATTGCCACTGCCGCGCCGCAGCATGATAATGGCAGATTCCAGCCGGGAGTCCCCATGAGTCGTGGATACAATTTCGCCGCCGGCCCTGCCGCGGTGCCGGAAGCCGTGTTGCGCCAGGCGCAAGCCGAACTGCTCGAATGGGGGCAGGCGCGCGCGTCGGTGATGGAGATCAGCCATCGCGGCAAATTGTTCGCCGAACTGGCGGCCGAGTCCGAGCGCGATCTGCGCTATCTGCTCGACATTCCCGACAATTACAAAGTCCTGTTCCTGCAGGGCGGCGCGACACAGCATTTCGCCCAGATCCCGATGAACTTCGCGCGCCGCGACCAGATTGCCGACTACGTCGTCACCGGCCACTGGGGCGAGAAAGCGGTGCGCGAAGCGAAGTCGCTAGCCGATGTGCGCATCGCCGCGAACAGCGAAGCCAGCCATCACACCGCGATTCCCGCGCGCGACACCTGGGCGCTGCACGAGGACGCTGCCTACGTGCACTACACGCCGAACGAGACGATCCACGGCGTCGAGTTCCAGCACGTACCCGATGTCGGCGCGCTGCCGCTGATCGCCGACATGTCCTCGGACATCCTTTCGCGCCCGCTCGACGTGCGCAAGTTCGGCCTGATCTATGCCGGCGCGCAGAAGAACATCGGCGCTTCCGGCCTTGTCGTCATGATCGTGCGCGAAGACTTGCTCGAGCGCTGTCCCAAGGACATGCCGAAGATCTTCAACTACGCCGAGCATGCCGCACAGGATTCAATGCTCAATACGCCGAACACGTTCGGCTGGTATCTCGCAAGCCTGGTGTTCAAGTGGCTGTTGCGCGAGGGCGGGCTGGTCGCGATCGGCGAACGCAACCGCGCCAAGGCCGCGCACCTCTATGCGTGCATCGACAGCTCGGGCGGCTTCTATCGCAATCCGGTGGAGAAGGGCTCGCGTTCGTGGATGAACGTGCCGTTCACCCTCGCCGACGAGGAACTGAACGCGCCGTTCCTCAAAGAGTCCGAAGCCGCCGGCTTGCTTGCACTCAAGGGCCACAAGGCCGTCGGCGGCATGCGCGCCTCGCTCTACAACGCGGTGACGCTCGAAGCCGTGCACGCGCTGGCCGATTTCATGCGCGACTTTGCGCGGCGCCACGGCTGACGTGTCGGCACTCGAATGACGATGGAGTAGAAAGACTTATGCCCGCCAAGAAAACATCCAAACCGAAGGCCGCCGCGGCGAAATCGCCGCCGCTCGATCTCGCCGACGTGCGATCGCGCATCGACGGCATCGACCGGCAGATTCAGGAGCTGATCGCCGAGCGCGCCGGCTGGGCGCAGCAGGTCGGCAAGGCCAAGGGCAAGCTCGCCGCGGCGGTCGACTACTACCGGCCCGAGCGCGAGGCGCAGGTGCTGCGCATGGTCGTCGACCGCAATCACGGGCCGCTCGCCGACGAAGTGCTCGTGCACGTGTTCCGCGAAGTCATGTCGGCCTGTCTTGCCCAGCAGGAGCCGCTCAAGATCGGCTATCTCGGTCCCGAAGGCACGTTCAGCGAGCAGGCGATGCGCAAGCATTTCGGCGGCTCGGCGCACGGCCTGCCGCTCGCGAGCATCGAGGAAGTGTTCCAGGAAGTCGAGGCGGGCCACGCCGATTTCGGCGTCGTGCCGGTCGAGAACTCGGGGCAGGGCACGATCCAAGTCACGCTCGACATGTTCCTGACTTCGAACCTGAAAATTTGCGGCGAAGTGGAGCTGCGCGTGCGTCAGTTCCTGCTGTCGCGCTCGGGGCATATCGAAGACATCGAACGCGTCTACTCGCATCCGCAGTCGTTCGCGCAAACCAAGGCGTGGCTGCGTGCGAATCTGCCGAAGGCCGAGAAGATTCCGGTGTCGAGCAACGCCGAGGCCGCGCGCCGCGCGCGCAATGCCGATGATGCCGCGGCGATCGCGGGCGAGGCGGCGGGGCACGTCTACGGATTGAAGAAGGTTGTCGTCAGCCCGATCCAGGACCGTGACGACAACACCACGCGCTTCCTCGTGCTCGGCCGCCAGTTTTTCCCGTCGAGCGGCCACGACCGCACCTCGGTGCTCGTGTCGATCAAGGACCAACCCGGTGCGCTATTCAACGTGCTGAGCCCGTTCGCGCGCCACGGCGTATCGATGAGCCGCATCGAATCGCGTCCCTCGCATCATGCGAAGTGGGAATACGCGTTCTTCATCGATCTCGCCGGCCATATCGAAGACGCGCCGATGAAATCCGCGCTTGCCGAACTCGAGAAGCACGCGGCGCAGATCAAAGTTCTCGGCTCGTATCCGGTGGCGGTGCTTTGATGACGCAGACAGCAAAGCCGGTGAATTGGACCAGTTCGCCAGCCGCCGCACTGCGCGGCGAAATCCGCGTGCCTGGCGACAAATCGATTTCGCATCGCGCGGTGATGTTCGCTTCGCTTGCCGACGGCGTCTCGCGCATCACGGGTTTCCTCGAAGGCGAGGACACGCGCGCGACCGCACGCGCATTCGCTCAGATGGGCGTGCGCATCGACACCCCGAACGCGAGCGAGCGCATCGTCCACGGTGTCGGTATCGATGGATTGAAGCCGCCGGCTGAGGCGATCGATTGCGGTAATGCCGGGACCGGCATGCGCCTGCTCGCTGGCTTGCTCGCAGGACAATCCTTCGACACAGTCCTGATCGGCGACGAATCGCTGTCGAGACGGCCGATGCGCCGCGTGATCGATCCGCTCGCGAAGATGGGGGCGAAGATCGAGGCGAACGAAGGCGGTCTGCCGCCGCTGCGCGTTTCCGGCGGTCAACCCTTGAAGGGGATCGACTACGCATTGCCTGTTGCGAGTGCGCAGGTGAAGTCGGCCTTGCTGCTCGCCGGACTGTACGCGCGCGGCGAAACTCAGGTGCACGAGCCGCATCCGACGCGCGACTACACAGAACGCATGCTGCACGCGTTCGGCTATCCGATCGAATTCTCGGAAGGCCATGCTAAGTTGAGCGGCGGCCATCGATTGCGCGCGACCGATGTCACTGTGCCGGCAGACTTTTCCTCGGCCGCGTTCTTTCTCGTCGCGGCGAGCATCGTGCCGGGTTCGGAATTGACGCTGCGCGACGTCGGCATGAATCCGCGGCGCACCGGCCTGCTGCAGGCGCTGCGCCTAATGGGCGCCGATATTCGCGAGACCAATGTGCGTGCAGCGGGCGGCGAAGCGATCGCCGACCTGACCGTTCGCCATGCGCCCTTGCACGGCATCGACGTGCCGGTCGAACTCGTGCCCGACATGATCGACGAGTTTCCCGCATTGTTCGTCGCCGCGGCCGTGGCCGAAGGCACGACGCGCGTGATCGGCGCCGCCGAACTGCGCGTCAAGGAGTCGGACCGCATCGCGGTGATGGCCAAGGGGCTGCGCGCGCTCGGTGCGCGCATCGAGGAAACGCCGGACGGCGCAATCATCACGGGCGGCACGCTGCAGGCCGGCGAGGCCGACAGTGCCGGCGATCACCGCTGCGCAATGAGCTTCTGCGTCGCCGGTCTCGTCGCCAAGGGCGCGGTCGGCGTGCTCGATTGCGCCAACGTGGCGACTTCGTTCCCTGGGTTCTTCAATCTGGCCAACGACTGCGGATTTGCGCTGGTCTGAGCGACAAGCGAAAAGAGGCGAGGGCCGCTCGGCAGCTCGCCTGCATCGCCATTGGATTGCCACGGCGTGCTATTCAGCGATCGCACCGCCAAAGTAGCGGTCTTGTGATGATCTGACCATTGCCTTGTTTCATCTCGGCAGGAAGCCGCTTATATCGGCATTTAGCGGGAAATGCCGACCGATTCCGATCTGCCTGGGCTGGAACGTGCCAGAATTCAACGCAACTTAGGCAAATCGACGAAAAGCGTGCGCTAAATCCGTGCCTTAAGACGATTTGTAAAAAAGAATCTTGTATGTAAAATGGGGTGGACGGAAGTACCTTGGTAGTCGGGCTAGCGGGGGAAGGGGCGCATGATCCGTATCGTAATGATGGACGACCACGCTTTGGTGCGGATGGGCGTGCGCTTGATTCTGGAGAAACAACCCGACATGGAAGTGGTCGGCGAAGCCGAGGACGGCGACGTCGGCCTGCAGCAGATTCGCAAATTCAAACCCGATCTCGCCCTCGTCGATCTGCATATGCCGAACGTCAACGGCATCGAAGTGACCGAACGCGTGCGGCGCAGCAAGCTCTCCACACGCATCGTCATCCTGACGATGGCGAGCGACGCGCCGTTTCCCCGACGCCTGCTCGAAGCGGGTGCGAGCGGTTATCTGACCAAAGGGTGTCCTGCCGACGAGCTGATCAAGGCGATTCGGCAGGTTGCGGACGGACGCCGCTATCTCAGCGCCGACGTGGCTCAACAACTTGCGTTGGGCAATGCGTTCGGCAGCGGCAAATCGCCGTTCGACGAGCTTTCCACGCGCGAGCTCGAAGTCGCCATGATGCTGGCGCAGGGCATGGCCGCGAAGCAGATCGGCGATCGCTTGAAGCTCAGCGAGAAGACTGTGGCGACCTACAAATACCGCCTGTTCGACAAGCTCGCGATCGACAATGTGGTGACATTGGCGCACTTGGCGACGGCGCATGGCCTGATGGACCGGCCGGCGCGTAGCGCGTTCTGACGCACGTCGTCGCAAGCGCGCGGCATTCGCGCGCTTGCCGAGTTAGCGCTTGCCGATCAACTTCAGCGTGTAGTCGAGCACTGCATCTTCACCGGTCGAGATGCTTTCGCGTGATGCGGCGAACGGGTAGTCCGGCTGGATGCCGTGGTAGTAGCTTTGCTCGCAGGCCATGTGAATTTCCGAAAAGGAAACCTCGAAACTCAGCCCCGAGTTGGGCATCGTGAACGGCACGGCGTCGGCGACAAAATTGGTTGCCTGCCCCGGTTCTTCGCCGACGACTTTGCCGAGGCCATTGCACTTGACGTAGGCCGCGAACATCGCCGCCGCCGAGAAGGTGTTGTTTGCGGTCAGCAGGTAGACCTTGCCGCGATACACATGATCGCGATGCGGCGGCGTGACGACGACGGGACCGGTGCCTTTGAGCCCGTCGATGAGCGTTCCGGCGGGATTGGCCATGACGATTTTGCGAGTGTCCTCGTCGGTGTGCGTCGTGCCCTTCGTGTACAGCGCCTTGAGATCGTCGGTCACCTTGACGTAGAACGCGCCGATCAATTTGTACGGTTGGTCGGTCAGATAGCTGACGACCTGCTGCGCGAGCCGTCCGGAGCCACCGCCGTTTCTGCGCATGTCGATGATCAGTGCGGGAGTGTGCTGCGCGCTCAGAGCGGCAAAAGTCTGTTCGAGAAATGCATCGAAGTCTGCGGACGGGGCAAAGCTGTTGATGGTCAGCAAACCTGCGTTGCCGTCCGGCAGCATTTTGAAGAAATAGGCACTTCCCGGCGGCAGGTAGCTGTGAAATTCGTTTTCCGCGAATACATGTGCGGGAACGTCCGCGCCCCCGGTGCTGCCGTCCGCGCTTCGATATCCGATCGAGAAACGCGGCGCAGCACCGTAGCGCAGCCAGAACATCTCGCGGAACAGTCGGGCATACACGTCGTAGATGGGATGCACGTCGTTGATCAGGCCGCGATAGGCCTCGACGATTTCCGCGACGTCGACGCCGTTGATCGAGAGAATTTCCGTGCCTGCCTTGAGACGTTCGTCGCCGCTCGCGTTCGCGCCGACATAAAGGCGCGGGCCGATAAAGACGGCTTCGAGCGGAAGGACGCCGTGATCCTTGGCGAACTCGGCGAAGCTATCTAGGCGCAGATCGACCAGGGTATGGCCGTCCTTCAACGACGCGGCGAGGCGCGCGGCACGGCGATAGAACTCCGCCTTGTCCAGCGGCCGATCGAGGCCGCGATACAGATCGCGGTAGAGACGTTCGAACTCTTCGGCGCGCGTATACAAAAACGGATTGGAGTGCTGCTCGAGAATCTTGCCGCGCAGATAGGCAAGATCGCTGCGCATCGGCCCAGGAGCGAGCAACGGCTCTCTAGGTGCTTGGGCGGAGGACGAGGCCGGTGGCGCCTTCGCGACACCGGCTTCGGCGATGCCAAGAAAAGCGAGCGTCAAGATCAGGACCGGAACCGCGCCATGCTTGGTAATCACGCGTCCGCCCGCTGGGTGTAGGAGAGGGATTCCAGCAATTCTAGATCGTTGGCGCGAGGCGATCTTCCAATTAGGTCGTTTTGCACTCTCGCATTGGGTGTGCAAATGAAAACGCCCTGCTGGGCAGGGCGTTTTCGTGGTCCGTCTTAGGCAGCGGTTGGCGGTTCCGCGGCAGGTTTTGCATCCTCACCGGCCTCTGCCGGCTTGGATTGTTCAGTAGCAGGTTTTGCCGGCGTGTCGCGCAGTTCGGCCAGCGCGCGCTCGATATGCATATGCAGCGGCATTACGGGCGGCGGCGCCAGGATAGTGTCGAGGCGCTGCTGGATCGGCTGTGTCGTTGGCGCAGGTGCCGCCGCAGCGAGCTTTTCTTCGACGGCGGCGAAAGGCAGCTCATTGTTGACCGGCGCTGCGGCTGGAACCGGGGCCGGCGCCGGTTCGGCGGGCGCGGGCTTCTCGACTTCCACGACTTTTTCCGCCTGCGGCGCAGCGGCCTGCTCTACGACCGGGGCAGGATCTATCGGCAGGGTCTGCTGAGTCTGCTCGACGGATCGAACGGGGGGCGGAACCGGAACCGGCGCCGGAGCTGCTTCCTGTTGCGGCTCGACCTTCACGGGCTCACTTGCCTTGGACGCTTCCACCGCCGTTACCGGCGCAGGTGCAGCGACGTGGGCATCGCGCGCGGGCGCGGCCGGGGCGGATTCGGCGGCAGGTTTGGGCTGCGGAACGGCGGTCGGCGTATCGTCTTCGTCGTCGAAGTCGAGCACGATGTCGCTGCTGGCGACAGCGGCGGCCGTTGCGGCGGTTTCGCCTTCGCTGCGGCGACGGCGACGGCCACCACGGCGGCCGCGGCGGCGCGAACGCGTGGCTTCGCCTTCGGCTGCGGTCTGCTGAACATCCGTCTCAGCGGGCCTTTGCAGCGCAACCGTGGTTTCCACGGCGGCGGCCGGCAGGGTCGTTTTTTCGATCGAGGTATCGATGGCTTGAGCCGCTACCGCGGTGGCGGCAACGCGCGCTTCGCGCTCCGGTGCCGGAACTGCCGCTGTCGAAGCTGCAGGGGCCGACGGCGCATTGCGCGAAGGCGGCGGCGGAGTGGGGCGGTCCGGCCTGCGGTTCTGCTGCTGGTTCTGATTCTGTTGCGGACGCGCTTCGTTGCGTGGGCGACCGTCCTGCTGGCGCTGGTCACGACGCCCCTCGTTGCGGCCGCGTTGCTGATTCTGCTGGCCTTGTTGCTGACCGCGCGGCGATTCGTTGCGGCCGCGCTGCGGGCGCGAATCGTTGCCGCGCTGGTCACGCGAGCGCTGCTGATTCGGCTTGCGCTCTGCCGCCGCCGGAGCGGCGGCCGGAGCAGGTGATGACGCGAACCAACTTGCGATGCGGGCGAACAGGCCTTTGCTTTCGCGGGCGGCTGCAGCAGGAGCGGGCGCCGCTGCGGGCGGCGCTTCGACTTCGGGCTTCACCGGAGCGGGGTTGGCCGGCACGATGCCCGACACGGCGGGCTTTTCCGGCTCGTCACCCGGCTTGGCGACCTGCGGCGGCGGCGCGGAGACCACCGGGGTCAGGCGTTCGTAGCTCGGCTTGTTGTCGCCGCCGAGTTCGCTGCCCTTGATGCGGGTGATCTCGAAATGCGGAGTCTCGAGCTTGTCGTCGGCGACCACGATGATCGGCACGTCGTGGCGCGCTTCGATCTCGAACAGGCTCTTGCGCTTTTCGTTGAGCAGGAAGTTCGCGATCGAGTGCGGCGCCTGCACGAGCACCTGGCCGGTCTTCTCCTTCATCGCCTGTTCTTCGACGAGACGCAGTACTGACAGCGACAGCGATTCGACGCCGCGGATACGGCCGTGGCCTTCGCAGCGCGGGCAGACCGTCTGCGTGGACTCGCCGAGCGACGGGCGCAGACGCTGGCGCGACATTTCGAGCAGGCCGAAGCGCGAGATGCGGCCGACCTGGACGCGCGCGCGGTCGAAGCGCAGGGCGTCCTTCAGTTTCTCTTCGACGTCGCGCTGATGGCGCGGGTTTTCCATGTCGATGAAATCGATCACGATCAGGCCGCCGGCGTCGCGCAGGCGCAACTGGCGCGCGACTTCGACCGCGGCTTCGAGATTGGTGTTGAACGCGGTGTCTTCGATGTCCGAACCCTTGGTCGCCTTCGACGAGTTCACGTCGATCGCGGTCAGGGCTTCGGTCTGGTCGACGACAATCGAGCCGCCGGACGGCAGGCGCACGTTACGCTCGAACGCGTTTTCGATCTGTGTTTCGATCTGGTAGCGCGAGAACAGCGGCACCGTTTCCTGGTACAGCTTGAGCTTGCGCAGATTGTTCGGCATCACCTGCTGGACGAACTCGCGCGCGTCGTTGTACAGCTCGGGGCTGTCGATCAGGATTTCGCCGATGTCGTTGCGCAGGTAGTCGCGCAGCGCGCGGATGATGAGTTTGGATTCCTGGTAGATCAGGAACGGGGCGGGGCGGCTCACGGCCGCGTCGGAAATCGCCTTCCACACCTGCAGCAGATAATCCAAATCCCATTGCAGCTCTTCGGCATCGCGGCCGACGCCGGCGGTGCGGATGATCAGGCCCATTTCCTCGGGCAGGTTGAGCTTGTCGAGTTCTTCCTTGAGATTGGCGCGGTCGTCGCCTTCGATGCGCCGCGAAACGCCACCGGCGCGCGGGTTGTTCGGCATCAGGACGAGGTAGCGGCCGGCAAGCGAGATGAACGTGGTCAGCGCCGCACCCTTGTTGCCGCGCTCTTCCTTCTCGACCTGAACGAGGACTTCCTGGCCTTCCTTGAGCAGTTCGCGGATGCCCGCGCGGTTGTGGTCGACGCCGGGCTGGAAATACTCGCGCGAGATTTCCTTCATCGGCAGGAAACCGTGGCGTTCCGCGCCGTATTCGATGAAACAGGCTTCGAGAGACGGTTCGACCCGGGTGATGCGGCCTTTGTAGATATTGGCCTTTTTCTGCTCTTTGGAGGGGATCTCGATGTCGAGATCGTAGAGCGACTGGCCATCGACGATAGCCACACGCAACTCTTCACGCTGAGTTGCGTTGATCAGCATACGCTTCATTTTTTACATCCTTAACGCGCTCTACCGCTTTCGCGTCGCCACGCCTGCGCGCCAAACGTTGTTGATGGCAGCGACGGCGTCGCGTCGACCGTGGGCTTGGGTACGCGTCCACGGGAGCGCTTGGTGCCGGCGCGTTTTCGAATCGCGCCTGGCGTTTAACATAGCCCTTCTCGTATCACCGAAAACCCCCGACCGTCGTGCAGACTTTCGGGCAATTCTCGACTCGACCGGTTACGATTCCCGCGTGCGCCAAGATGGGCTCCACTGGAGGCCCGCATCTGTCGCGCGAGGGCGTTGCTGAACGAGTGCATCATTGCGGCCGGCATAGCCGACCCAGGACGCGCGGTACGTCCCGATTGTATCAATGAACGGCAAAAAATCCAATTCGGACGCGAACTTCAATGAATCTTGCAAGGCCCGATCGAGCAAAATCCGCCCCTGAAAACGAAGCCGAGGAGGGCGCAGGAACGAGCTCCGGCGTGCGTTTCGTTCAGGTTTCCGACGACCGCGACGGCCAGCGCATCGACAATTTCCTCAACGGCCAGCTCAAGGGTGTGCCGAAAAGCCTGATCTACCGGATCCTGCGCACCGGCCAGGTACGGGTGAACGGCAAGCGCGCCCAGCCGAGTACGCGGCTCGCGGCGGGCGACCAAGTGCGCATCCCACCGGTGCGCACGGCCGAACCGGGCGGAGGCGCGATGCCGCCTAACGCCATGATCGAGCAGATTCAGCAGGCGATCGTGTTCGAGGATCGCGATTTTCTCGTGATCGACAAGCCGTCGGGCGTCGCCAGCCACGGCGGCAGCGGTGTCACCTTTGGCGCGATCGAAATTCTGCGTGCTGCGCGGCCGGACGAAACGCTCGAACTCGCGCATCGCCTCGATCGCGATACCAGCGGCGTGCTGGTTTTTGCCAAAAAGCGCTCGGCGCTGACCGGTCTGCAGGCGCTGATCCGCGAGAACCAGACGACTAAGCAGTATCTCGCCCTGCTCAAAGGTCATACGCACAAGGCGCGCTTCGACGTCAATGCGGCCTTGCGCAAGTCGATCCTGCAGGGCGGCGAGCGCATGGTCCGCGTCGCCGACGACGGCAAGCCTTCGCTCACGCGTTTCCACGTCGTCGATATTTATGCCGACGCCAGTCTGGCCGAGGTGACCCTGTTTACGGGCAGGACCCACCAGATCCGCGTCCATGCCCAACACATCGAGCATCCGCTCGCGGGCGACGAGAAGTATGGCGAGAAGGGCTTCAATCAGAACATGCGCGGGGTCGGCTTGAAACGCCTGTTCCTGCACGCTGCGCGATTTGAGTTCGAGCTCGACGGCAAGAGCTACAGCTTTTCCGCGCCGCTGGCGCCCGATCTTGCCGCAGTGCTCGACGCGCTGCCGCGGGGAGTGTCGAGGAAAGGCAAGCTGCGGTAGCCGGTCAGCCCCGCAGAAATCCTTTCTGCGGCCGGCGCGGGCTCAAGGCTCATAGCCAGCCGGATTCGGCGCGATGAAATCCGACGCTATGAGCTGTGCAATGTCTCGGTTTTCGCCGCACAAACGAAATCGTTGCGCGACAGGCCGCCGACGTCGTGCGTGGAGAAACGCACGAGGACGCGCCCCCAGCCAAGCTCCAGATCGGGGTGATGGTTTTCGCGCTCGGCGACATAGCCGAGCGCGTTGACGAAGGCGAGTGCGCGGACGAAATCGGGAAAGCGGAATTCCTTGCGGATGTCCGCGCCATCGGGTCCGAGGTGCCACTCGGGCAAAGCAGCGAGCCACGCTTGCGCCTGCTCGGGCGTAGCGGCGTTTTCGCGGCCTTTGAGGGGAACGCATTTTTCGGCGGCAAGTTCGGCGAGGAGGGTTTTGGCAGTAGACATGATTAAGAGGGGCGGATCGACTGTTTGAGATTGCACCACCAACGGCGCGGATTTGCCACAACGAATATCGCGGTTTTCGCAGCATGAACGAATGAGGACTATAATGGTACTGGTTAACGCTCAGCGACCACGACACCACACATGATCCGCATTTCCGACAGCGCCAGAAATTACTTCCGTCATCTGCTCGCACAGCAGGACATCGATGGGCTCAGCATACGCATGAAGGCGGTCAACGCGGGTACGCCGAAGGCGGACTGCGTGCTCGAATACGCCGAAGCGGTCGATCTGGCCGGCGACGAAGTGCGCCTCGACTGCGACGGATTCGATGTCTACGTCGAGGCGGCGAGTGCGGCGTGGCTGACCGAAGCCGAGGTCGATTATCAGGTCAATGCGACCGGCGGCCAATTGACCATCCGTGCGCCGCATATCAAGGGCACGGTGCCCGCGGACGATGCCCCGCTCGGCGACCGGGTGCAGTACGTGCTCGACAGCGAAATCAATCCGCAAATCGCCGCACACGGCGGCCGCGTACGGCTCGTCGATGCCGATGCCGACGGCGTCGTGCTATTGCAGTTTGGCGGCGGGTGTCATGGCTGCGGCATGGCCGACGTGACCTTGAAGCAGGGCATCGAAAAGACCCTGCGCAGCCATTTCCCCGAGATCACCGCGGTGCGCGATGCGACCGATCACGCGAGCGGCAACAATCCGTATTTCCGCGGACAGAGCGGAGCCAGCGCTGTAGGCTGAGTTCTCCCGCCGTTATTCCCGCCCTTGCGCGGGAATGACGAGAGCATGCAGCCTAGGTGGCGATCAGTTGCCCTGTTCGTGCTTGGACAGATCGTCCAGCTTGCCCGGCATCGAAGCGAAGTAACGCGCGAGCGCGTCGATTTCGGCGTCGCTGAGCGGCGCGGCCATGCCGGCCATGATCGGGTTCTTGCGCTCGCCCGACTTGTACTCGTGCAGCGCGCGTGCGAGGTAGTCGTGGTACTGGCCGGCCAGGCGCGGATACTGGCTCTGCGCAGGCGTGTCGGAATTGCCGTCGGCACCGTGACAGGCGGCACAAGTGGCTGCCTTTTCCTTGACCTTTTCCGGCGGAATCTTTTCCGCGTGAGCAACGTTGAGCACGAGACCGCAGACGACGAGGAGGGCAGAGGCGAATTTCATGGCGTGTCGATGTCCCGGTCCGTTCACTTGGCGATGCTCGAAAGATAGGTAGCGATGTTCTTGATGTCCTCGTCGGACAGGCTTTCACCCTGAGCGCGCATGGTCGGATGATTGCGCTGGCCGGTCTTGTATGCGGTCAAAGCGGCGACGAGATAGTCGTAGTTCTGCCCGCCAATGCGCGGCACATGGTAGTTCGGATAAGCGTTCATGTAACCGGTGACGCCGTGGCAGCCGCCGCAGGTGTACACCAGCTCTTTGCCGGCCTTGGCATCGCCCTTCGATGCGGCGTCGGCGGCAAATGCGGACGTGGCGGACGTCGCGGCGAATATCGTCAGGGCAGCACAGGCAAGCAGCGGTCTGGTCATGAGTACGAGGCTGATATGTTGTAGAGAAATGAGAAAAAACTCGTGAAAGTATATCAGCGCGTCCGCATCGGTAACTAGAGTCTGAACATCGCACCCCGATTGCGCGCCTCGGCGCGCTTCCGCACGCGCGCGATGCAGTGATTGGTCGTCGACTCGACGAGGTCGCCACGATCCGCGCTGAATCCGCTGCGCTGATCGGATTCCCCAATCCCCGCTGAATGGTTTTCCGCACCGGCAAGTCGCCGCATGAAATCCATTACTACTGGCGCTTACGCATGCAACTTTTTGTCGGGAAACTGCATCCATGATCAAGCTAGGGAGGCTTGGAGCATATCGCCGGGATTTTTGCCGCACGATTGGGTCCGATCGGATGCGGCAACGGTAGCGTCCGAATCCGACGACAGAGATCCTGGCTACTCGCAGCCATTAACTCATCAACCCTGGGGAATCGTCCGACGAAAGACTCTTCGGACCATGACTTCTGGGGGATTGTTAAAAACTTAGTGATGTAGTTAAGTATAACACCATAGCAATCCCTGTTTTTTCATCCTTGTCCCGTTCTTCACATCCCTATGAAAATAAAGAAAAATCTGCTTAGCATGGCGTTGGCTCTTGGCGGAGCCGGCCTGCTTTCCCTGTCGCTTTCAGGTTGCGGCAGCAGCAATTCGGCGCAGGCCAAGGACACCAAGGACGCGAAGCCCGAGGTCGTCAATGCGGTGCCGGTCGAGACGGCCAAGGCGAGCCGCGGCCAGATTGCGGCGAGCTACAACGGCACCGCGACGCTGACCGCCGACCACGAAGCGCAGGTCGCGGCGAAAACCTCGGGTGTGCTGATCAAATTGTTCGTCGAGGAAGGGCAGGCGGTCAAAGCGGGACAGGTGCTCGCCCAGCTCGAACAGGACACGGCGCGGGCGAAACTGGCGCAGGCCGCGGCGCAGATGCGCAAGGCCGATGCGAGCTTCACGTACAACGAGAAGGCGATCCAGAAACAGCTGATCGCGCAAAAGGATTTCGACCAGGCCAAGTACGACATGCAGAACCTGCGTGCGGCGTACGAGGAAGCGCGTCTGAACCTGCAGTTCACCACGATCACCGCGCCGGTCGACGGCGTCATCGCCGAGCGTTCGGTCAAGCTCGGTAACTTGATCCAGGTCAATCAGAATCTGTTCCGCATCGTCGGTATGGACCCGCTGCAGGCCGTGCTCAACGTGCCTGAGCGTCAGCTCGGCATCCTGAAATCCGGTCAGCCGGTCACGCTCGAAGCCGATGCACTGCCGGGGCAGAAATTCACCGGCGACATCCTGCGCATCGCGCCGGTGGTTGATTCGGCGAGCGGCACGTTCCGCGTGACCAGCGAATTCCACGACAAGACCGGCACGCTCAAGCCCGGCATGTTCGGCCGCGTCAGCATCGTCTACGACCAGCGCGCCGATGCGCTCACCGTGCCGCGCTCCGCGCTCGTCGAAGAAGACGGCGAGACCGCAGTGTTTGTCGTCGAGAAAGGCGTGGACAAACCGGCCGATGCGAAGAAAGACGGCGACAAGAAGGACGATGCGAAGAAGTCCGACGCCAAGGTCGCCGATGCGGGCAAGGGCGACGACAAGAAGCCGGCCGCGCCGGGTCTCGTCGCTCACCGCAAGCTGGTCAAGATCGGCTACAGCGACGGCGACAAGGTCGAGATCCGCTCCGGCATCGACGAGGGCACGCAGGTCATCACGGTCGGCCGCAACGCAGTGCGTGACGGCACGGCGGTGCAGGTGCTCAATGCCGAGAAGGACAAGCAGATCGCGCAGACGAAGACCGACGGAGCCAAAGGGTGAATATCGTCGAGATCGCGACGCGCCGACGCGTAACCGTCGGCATGGTCACGCTGACCTTTGTTTTATTCGGCCTCATCGCGCTGCTCGGCCTCAAGGTCAATCTGCTGCCGGATCTGACCTACCCGACGCTGACGGTGCGCACCGAATATGAAGGCGCGGCGCCGCTGGAAATCGAGAACCTGATTTCGCAGCCGGTCGAGGAAGCGATCGGCGTGGTCAAGAACCTGCGCAAGATCCACTCGGTCTCGCGCACGGGCCAGTCCGACGTGATCCTCGAGTTCGCCTGGGGCACGAATATGGACCAGGCCGGCCTCGACGTGCGCGACAAGCTCGACACGCTGCAGTTGCCGCTCGATGCGAAGAAGCCGGTGCTGCTGCGCTTCAATCCGTCGACCGATCCGATCATGCGCCTGTCGCTCAGCATGGGCGGCGACAGCAAGGGCGACATCAACGAAGCGCAGTTGAAGCAGTTGCGCCGCTTCGCCGACGACGAGTTGAAGAAGCGCCTCGAACCGACTGCCGGCGTCGCCGCGGTCAAGGTCGGCGGCGGTCTCGAAGACCAGGTCGACGTCGACATCGATCAGCAGAAGCTGCGTCAGCTCAATCTCAATATCGCCGACGTGACCAAGCGTCTGACCGACGAGAACGTAAACGTTTCCGGCGGCCGCATCGAAAACGGCTCGCAGCGCTACCTCGTGCGCACAGTCAATCAGTTCACCAATCTCGACGAGATGCGCAACCTGCTCATCAAAGTCGACGGCGGCGTGCCGGTGCGACTCAAGGATATCGCTGAGGTGCGCCAGGGCTTCAAGGAACGCGAAGGCATCGTGCGCGTCGACGGCCACGAGGCGATCGAACTCGCGATCTACAAGGAAGGCGACGGCAATACGGTCAGCGTCGCCGCCGCGGTGAAGAAGCAGCTTGCCAAGTTCAAAGACATCCTGCCGCCGAGCGCCAAGCTCGATACGATCGACGATCAGTCGATCTTCATCCAGTCCTCGCTCGACGACGTGCGCAACGACGCGATCATCGGCGGCGTGCTCGCGATCCTGATCATCTTCTTCTTCCTCGCCGATTCGTGGAGCACGTTCATCATTTCGTTGAGCCTGCCGATCTCGCTCATCACGACCTTCTTCTTCATGGGCCAGGCGGGCGTGAGTCTCAACGTGATGTCGCTCGGCGGCCTCGCGCTCGCCACCGGCATGGTCGTCGACGACTCGATCGTCGTGCTCGAAAACATCGCGCGCATGCGCGAACACGGCGCCAGCATTCTCGAAGCCTCGGTGAAGGGCGCCAAGGAAGTGTCGATGGCGGTCATCGCTTCGACCCTGACCACGGTCGCCGTGTTCTTCCCGCTGGTCTTTGTGCAAGGCGTCGGCGGTCAGTTGTTTCGCGACCAGGCGTTGACGGTCACGTTTGCGATGCTGATTTCGCTGATCGTGGCGATGACTCTGATCCCGATGCTGGCCTCGCTCAAGGGCCGCGCGCCGCTTGCCTACAAGGACGAGCCGCCGTCTCCGGGCTGGCAGCCGACGAGCGGCTTCGGCCGCGGCGTGAAGCGCATCATCTCGCCGATTTCGACCCTGTTCTTCCAGTGGCTACCGCGTATCTTCGCCCTGATTGGATTTGCGATCTTCGGCGTCGTCGGCAAGATCGTCGGCACGGTGCTGCGCGCCGTTGGACGCGTTGTCATGATGCCGTACAACGCCGCCGCGCACGCCTATCACGCGTTCCTGCCCAAAGCGCTGGCGTATCCGTTCGCCGTGCTCGGTTTCGCCACGGCCGCTTTCGTCGCCAGTCTGCTCGTGATTCCGACGCTCGGCATGGACCTGATTCCGCAGCTTGCTCAGGGCCGTTTCGAGATGACGGTGAAGCTGCCGCCGGGCACCGCGCTCATCGACACCGACGCGCTGGTCAAGGAACTCGAAACGGCGAACGCGAAAGATCCGAATATCGAACTGATCTACGGCGTCAGCGGCACCGGCACGCGTCTCGATGCGACGCCGACCGAATCGGG
This sequence comes from Rudaea sp. 3F27F6, assembly GCF_005503555.1. Lineage (GTDB taxonomy): Bacteria > Pseudomonadota > Gammaproteobacteria > Xanthomonadales > Rhodanobacteraceae > Rudaea. The sequence goes on along the minus strand of NZ_SCNG01000002.1, from coordinate 292,895 downwards.
CGAGAACATCGCGCGCCTGCTGGTCGTGCTCAAATCGGGCGTCGGTGAACGAGGCGAACGCGCCGCGACCGACGCGCTGCGTGCAAGCATGAAGACGCATCCCGGTTCCGAAGTGAAGTTCTCGCGGCCGCAGCTCTTCAGCTTCGCGACGCCGCTCGAAATCGAATTGCGCGGCTACGATCTCGTGTCGCTCGAAAAGGCCGGCAAGAAACTGACGAGCCTGATGAACGCGTCGTCGCGTTTTGCCGACGTGAAGTCGACCGTCGAGGGCGGCTATCCGGAAATCCAGATCCGTTTCGATCAGGACCGCGCCGCTGCGCTCGGCCTGACGACGAAACAGGTTGCCGACCAGGTCGTCAACAAGGTCAAGGGTTCGGTGGCGACGCGCTACAGCTTCCGCGACCGCAAGATCGACGTGCTCGTTCGCGCCCAGGAAAATCAGCGCGGCTCGGTCGACGACATCCGCAACCTGATCGTGGGTTACGCGCAATGCAATGCGGCGAACTCGAACAGTGCGAACGGTTCTTCGTCCGCATCGGGCGGCAGTTCGACGACGTCCTCCGCTTCGACGGGCTCGTCCGCTCAGACGAGCGGCACCGGGACCAGCGGCAATACGTCGTCGAGCGGCAGTTCGAACTCGTCGACGAATACCTGCGCGCCGATCCGTCTCTCTTCGGTGGCCGAGGTGGTCTCGACCGTCGGCCCGAGCGAAATCCATCGCATCAGCCAGGAGCGCGTCGCCATCGTTTCGGCGAACCTGCACTACGGCGATCTCGGCACGGCGGTGAACGAAGTGCGCCAGCTCATCCGCGACAACCCGCTTGCGGCCGGCGTGACTACGCATATCGGCGGCCAGAGCGAGGAACTTGACGCTTCGGTGTCGTCGCTGGTCTTCGCGCTCGGCCTCGCGATCTTCCTCGTCTATCTGGTGATGGCGTCGCAGTTCGAGTCGCTGCTGCACCCGTTCGTCATCATGTTCTCGATTCCGCTCGCCTTGGTCGGCGCGGTGCTGGCGCTCAAGCTCACGTTCACGCCGCTCAGTGTGGTCGTGTTCATCGGCTTGATCATGCTCGCGGGCATCGTGGTGAAGAACGCGATCGTGCTGATCGACCGCGTCAACCAGTTGCGCGAAGAGGGTGTCGCCAAGCTCGATGCGATCGCACAGGCGGCCGAGTCGCGCCTGCGTCCGATCACGATGACCACGCTGTGTACGCTGATCGGCTTCCTGCCGCTCGCGATAGGTCTCGGCGACGGTTCCGAAGTACGCGCGCCGATGGCGATCACCGTGATCGGTGGCCTGGCGATATCGACCTTGCTGACCCTGGTCGTGATTCCGGTCGTCTACAACTTGCTCGACCGCCGCAGCGACGCGGCCTACCGCGAGCGCGGCGAGCGCAAGACGAAGGCGGTACTCGAGGAAGCGCCGATTGCACCGCATGGGGCGACATTGTGATCGCGCAAAGAACAAAAGCATTTGCCACGGATGGACACGGATCAAGAGCGATAAACACGGATGGAGCAAAGCCAGGTATTTGCTTTGTCTCTGTCGGCGCGCCTAGAAATTCGCGCCGATCCGCGTCGAATGTTCTTTATGTCGGCTCGGGACCGAACGTATGACGCTTGCCGAAATGAGCCTGAAGCGCCCGGTCACGGCGATCATGCTGTTCGTGTCGATGACCGTGATCGGCCTGATCGCCGCGTTCCGTCTGCCGCTCGAAGCGGAACCCGACGTGCAGTTCCCGTTCATGGCCGTGGACATCCCTTATCCGGGCTCGACGCCGGGTGAGATCGAACGCACGATCACGCGTCCGGTTGAGGAAGCGCTGTCGACGCTGACCGGTGTGCAGCGCATGCGCTCGGTCACGCGTGCGGATGGCGCCGACATCTTCATCCAGTTCAAGTGGGGTCACGACATCGCGGTCAAGGCGGTCGAGGCGCGCGCGAAGATCGACGCGATCCGCAAGGACCTGCCGAGCGATCTGCAGCGTTACTTCGTGCAGAAATTCTCAAGCTCCGACCGGCCTGTACTCGGCCTGCGAGTTTCCTCGAACCGCGATATGAGCAATTCCTACGAATTGCTCGACCGCAAGGTGAAGCGGCCGCTCGAGCATCTGCCGGGCGTCGCGCGTGTGGAGATCCAGGGCGTATCGCCGAACGAAGTGCAGATCGAGATTTCGTCCGACCGCCTCACCGCGGCCGGCGTCGGTCTCAACGATCTTTACCAGCGCCTGTCGAACGCGAACTTCTCGGCGGCCGGCGGTCTGATCCGCGACGACACGCTGCGCTATCGCGTGCAGCCGGTCGGCGAATGGCACAACATCGGCGAAGTGCGCGATCTCGCGATCAACGACAAAGGCCTGAAGCTCTCCGACATCGCCGACGTGACACTCAAGCCGAAGCGCCTCGACTATGCGCGCCATCTCGATCACCGCCCGGCGATCGCGATCGACATATTCAAAGAGCGCAGCGCGAATCTGGTCGAAGTCGGTCGCTCGGTCAACAAGGAGATGGAGCGCATCAGCCAGGACCCGGAGATGAGCGGTATCCAGCTCTACTTCATCCAGAACCAGGCCGAGGGCGTGACCGACAGCCTGTCGCAGCTGACCAAGGCCGGCATCGAGGGCACGCTGCTTTCGATCATCGTGCTGTTCTTCTTCCTGCGCGACTGGCCGTCCACGCTGATGGTCTCGCTCGCGATCCCGATTTGTTTCATCATCACTCTTGGCTGCATGCAGATGCTCGGGATGACGCTCAACATCCTGTCGATGATGGGCCTTCTGCTCGCGGTCGGCATGCTCGTCGACAACGCGGTCGTCGTCGTCGAAAGCATCTACCAGTACCGCGAAAAATATCCCGACAAGCCGTGGTATTGCGCGGTGCAAGGCACCCAGGTCGTCGGCATTGCGATCGCGGCGGGCACGCTGTCGAGCATCATCGTGTTCCTGCCGATGGTGCTCGGCGAGAAGAGCGGCGTCACCATTTATCTGACCCAGGTCGCGGTGGCGATGGCGATCGCGCATCTGGCCTCGTGGCTGGTCGCGGTCAGCCTTGTGCCGATGCTGTCGGCGAAGCTGCCGCCGCCGAAGTTCATCGGCAAGCTCGGCTTGATTCACTCGATGCAGGATGCCTATGCGCGCACGATCGCAGCGACCCTGCGCCATCGCCGCTGGACCGTATTCGGTCTGCTCGGCTTGCTGCTCGTCAGCTTCATTCCGGCGTTCAATACCAAGTTCGACATGTTTCCGTCGAACGATTCCAAGCAATTGCATCTGGAGTACCAGCTCAACGCTCTGTACACCTTGCCCGAATTGAAGAAGTCGATCGAGACGGTCGAGGCGTACTTCGAGGAACACCGTAAAGAGTTCAAGATCAAGAACATCTACAGCTTCTACAACGAACAGGGCAATGCGATGACCAACATCCTGTTCGACGAGAAGCAGGAGCGCGATCCCAATCTTACGGAAACGATCCGCAAGGGTTTGCCGAAGGTGCCGATCGGCGAGGTGACGCTCGGCTTCAACGGCGGCAACGGCAACAGCGATCCGTCGATCCAGCTTTCGCTCAACGGCGATTCGAGTACGGTGCTGCGCGACCTTTCGGCGACGGTGATTCCGATCCTGCAGAGCGTGCCCGGCCTGCGCGACGTGCGCTCGACCGAAGACAGCGGCAATCGCGAGCTGGCCGTGCGTGTCGATCGCGAAAAAGCAAAGTCGTACGGATTCAGTGCGAGCGACGTGGCTCAGTTCGTCGCGATTGCGCTGCGCGGCATGCAGTTGAAGGACTTCCACGGCGGCGACACGCCGATCCCGGTCTGGCTGCGCTTCCAGGGCAGCGACGCGCAAAGCCTGGATTCGTTGTCCGACTACAAGCTGCGCCGCCCCGACGGCACACAGATTCCGCTGATGTCGATGGTCGACGTGCAGACGCGCAACGCAGCGTCCGTGGTCGAGCGCGACAGCCGTCAGACCTCGTTCGGAATCAAGGCCAATCTCGCCCCCGGTGCCACGCTCGACGAAGTGCGCAAGGGCGTCGATGCGGTGATGAAGAACGTGCAGATGCCGCCCGGCTACCGCTGGAGCTACGGCGAAAACTTCGACCGCGATGACGAAGCGGGCAACACGATGATGATCAACACGCTCGTCGCGCTGGTGCTCGTCTACGTGGTCATGTGCGCGATGTTCGAGTCGCTGATCTATCCGGCGGCGATCCTGACCACGTTCGCGTTCTCGGTCTTCGGCGTGTTCTGGACGTTCTGGCTTACCGGTACGACGTTCTCGATCATGGCCTCGATCGGCGTGCTGATTCTCATGGGGGTGATCGTCAACAACGGCATTGTGATGATCGTGCACATCAATCAGCTGCGCCACGACGGCATGGATCGACGCGAGGCCTTGATCCAAGGCGCGCGCGATCGTCTGCGTCCGATCCTGATGACGATGGGCACAGCGATCCTCGGCATGGTGCCGCTGTGCTTCGGCCGCACCGGTATCGGCGGCGACGGGCCGCCGTACTATCCGATGGCGCGCGCAATCGCCGGCGGCCTGTTCTTCTCGACCGTGGTGAGCCTGATCGTGCTGCCGACGATCTACTCCCTGCTCGACGACATGAGCCAATGGGCGAAGCGCGTGCTGCGCGATGCGCGCGAGCGCCGCTGGCCGCGCCTGCGCGCCGCGTGAAGCAACCGATCGCATTCGACACGTATCAATGGGGATAGGGGCGTGATGGGGTAGGGATAAAGCGTATGGCGGTCTTTGCTTTATTCGTGCTTACGCTCTTTAGTCCGCATTGATCCGTGTCGACAATTCCCTTTTCGAGATCGCGGCATGACACTCGCCGAAATGAGCCTGAAACGCCCCGTCACCGTCATCATGGTGTTCGTGTCGATGATGGTCGTCGGTCTGATTGCCGCGTTCCGCTTACCGCTCGAGGCGATGCCCGACGTCCAGTTTCCCTTCATGTGCGTGGACGCGCCGTATCCCGGTTCGACGCCGAGCGAAGTCGAGCGCACGATCACGCGGCCGATCGAGGACGCGCTGTCGACTCTGACCGGGATCAAGAACATGAATTCGAGCTCGGGGCCGGAAGGCTCGCAGATCTGCTTCGAGTTCAAGTGGGGACAGGACGCGACGATCAAGGCGGTCGAGGCGCGCAACAAGATCGATGCGATCCGCGCCGATCTGCCGAGCGATCTGCGCCGCTTCAAAGTGCAGAAGTGGGCGACTGCCGACCAGGCCGTGCTCGGCATGCTGATTTCGTCGGGCCGCGATCTCAACAACGCCTACGAATTGCTCGACCACCAGCTCAAGCGTCCGCTTGAACGCGTGCCGGGCGTCGCACGCGTGCGCCTGTTCGGCGTGCAGCAGCGCGAAGTGCAGATCGAGATTTCCTCGGACCGCCTGACCGCGGCCGGGGTCAGCCTCAACGAGTTGTACGACAAGCTTTCGACCGCGAACTTCTCCGCCTCGGCTGGCTTGGTCAAGGACGGCGATCTGCGCTATCACGTGCAGCCGCAGGGCGAGTGGCGCAGCGTCGAGGACATCCGCTCCCTCGCGATCAACGATCGCGGCCTCAAGCTTGGCGATATCGCCGACGTCACTTTGAAGCCGGAACGCAAGGACTACGACCTGCGCCTCGATCAGCGCCCTTCGGTGATCCTCAAGGTATACAAAGAGCGACAGGCCAATCTCGTCGATACCGTGCACAGCGTCTGGGCCGAAATCGACCGCATCCAGAAATCCGGTCAAATCGGCGATCTCAAGCTGATCGCGTTCGACGATCAGGCTGCCGGCGTCACCGACAGTCTCAAGCAGCTTAGCCAGGCCGGGCTCGAAGGCACCTTGTTGTCGGTCATCGTGCTGTTTTTCTTTTTGCGCGACTGGCCGTCGACGCTGATGGTTTCGCTCGCGATTCCGATCTGTTTCATCATCACCCTGGGCTGCATGCAGATGTTCGGCGTCACCCTGAACATTCTGTCGATGATGGGCCTTTTGCTCGCGGTCGGTATGCTCGTCGACAACGCTGTCGTCGTCGTCGAAAGCATCTACCAATATCGCGAGAAGTATCCCGACAAACCTTGGTACTGCGCGGTGCAGGGCACGCAGATCGTCGGCATCGCGATCGCCGCGGGCACCCTCGCGAGCATCATCGTGTTCCTGCCGATGGTGCTGCGCGAAAAGAACGAGATCAGCATTTATCTGACCCAGGTCGCGGTGGCGATGGCGATCGCTCACCTGGCTTCATGGCTGGTCGCCGTGAGCCTCGTGCCGATGTTGTCCGCGCGGCTGCCGCCGCCGAAATTCATCGGCCGCAAGACCGTCATCACGCGCGCCCAGGAAGGCTACGGAAAACTGATCGCGTTGACCCTGGCGCACCGGCGCTGGACCGCGCTCGGCGTGATCGCGCTGATGGTCGTCAGTTTCGTGCCGATCACGCAGACCAAGGTGGACATGAACGGCGGCGGCAATTCCAAGTTCGTGTTCATGCGCATGAACTACAACGGGCTGTACAACCTGCGCGAGCTGCGCGAGAGCTATTCGCGCATCGAAAACTGGTTGAACGAGCGCCGCCAGGAACTGAAGATCAAGAGCATCTACGACTTCTACAACGAGACGGGAGACAGCGAGATGATTGTCTTCCTCGAGGACAAGGCCGACAGCAACGTGCTCGCCGAGGCGCTGCGCAAGAACCTGCCGAAAGTGCCGGTCGGCGAAGTGACGATCGGATTCGGCGGCGGAGGCGGGCAGGGCAGCGGCGTGCCGACGGTCGGCATCAATCTGACCGGCGATTCGGGCGCGCAACTGCGCGAACTCGGCGACAGCGTCATCCCGATCCTGCGCAGCCTGCCGAGTCTGCGCGACGTACGCGCTTCACAGAACAACGGCAACCAGGAACTTTCGGTGCGCATCGACCGGCAGAAAGCCAAGACGATGGGCTTCTCGGCGAGCGACATTGCCCAGTACATCGGCATCGCGCTGCGCGGCTTCCAGCTCAAGGACTTCCATGGCGGCGAAGGGCAGATCCCGGTCTGGCTGCGCTTCGCCGGCAGCGACACGCAAAGTCTCGACAAGCTTTCCGAGTTCAAACTGCGCCGCGCCGACGGGACTCAGGTGCCGCTGATGTCGATGGTCGATGTCTCGACCAACAATGCCGCGGCGACGATCGACCGCAACAATCGCCAGACGACTCTCGGCATCGTCGCCAACTTCGCCGAAGGCAAGACACCTGAAGATGCGCGCAAGGACATCGAGGCGGCGATGAGCAAGATGGAACTGCCGCCGGGATACAAATGGAGTTTCGGCCAGAATTTCGACCGCGAGGACGAAGCCGGCAGCACGATGTTGTGGAACACGCTGATCGCGCTCGTGCTCGTCTACGTGGTCATGTGCGCGATGTTCGAATCGCTGATCTATCCGGCAGCGATTCTGACCACGTTCCTGTTTTCCATCCTCGGCGTGTTCTGGCTGTTCTGGATTACCGGCACGACGTTTTCGATCATGGCTTCGATCGGCGTGCTGATTTTGATGGGCGTTGTGGTCAACAACGGCATCGTCATGATCGTGCACATCAATCAACTGCGTCACGACGGTTTGGATCGGCGCGTCGCGCTCGTGCAGGGCGCGAAGGACCGCCTGCGCCCGATCCTGATGACGATGGGCACCGCCATCCTCGGCATGCTGCCGCTGTGCCTCGGCAGTGCCGCGATCGGCGGCGACGGACCGCCGTACTATCCGATGGCGCGGGCGATCGCAGGCGGCCTGATTTTCTCCACGCTGATCAGTCTGCTCGTGCTGCCGACGATCTACTCGCTGCTCGACGACGCGAGCCTGTGGGCCAAGCGCGTCCTGCGCGACGCGCGCGTGCGCCGCTGGCGCCCGGCGTAACGATCCGCCGCAGGCGCACCAGCAAAGAAGAACTCGCCGCGTCGCCGATAAGAAATCCGATGCGCATCGGCCGACTCCGCCGAGTGCGCTTGCGCTCGTCGTGAGACGGGAGCCGGTTCGCTTTCACGCCTTCGATCCGTTCGACGACTTTCCGATGGCGCAGGGTCGTGGCGTATCGCTGCGCCGGTTTCGTCACCGCGGTGACAAATCGGCATGAGCCGGTGACGCGCCGGTGATGATCGCGGTCTACGGTTATCCCGTCGATCGCACAGCGGGCGACCAAAGCAATTGCTCTCCATTGTGTGATCGATTTCCCAATCAATCAACGGAGTTCACATCATGGCTTTTCCCGACGGTCACTACACTAACGTGCATGTCTATCCGATCAACGGCGGCGGCGGTTCGCTGAGCAACGGCACCGGAACTTCCTTGAACGGCACTTTCTCCTGCGGCCAGTTCGACAAGTCCGACTTGCCTTCGACGGACAAGAAGTTCCACTACAAGATCACCGCCAAGCACGACAACGGCAAGTCGTACGAATCCGCACCGATGCAGTGCTGGCACGCCGGTGCGACGTCGGACTTCAAGGACGCGCAATAACTCCTGCGCCGACGCAGATCCACAGGGGCGCGGAGCGGCGTCCGTTCGCCGCGCATCTGGGTTTCACCCGTTCGTAGTGCCGCATACGACGTACACCGCGCCATCGTGCGCATCCAACTTCCATCTTCGTTGCATAGAGGACTTTCGCCATGCCTAGCTACAGACTTCAGCTTCTCATCGACAAAGAAGTGCTGCCGATCATCAAGGGCGCGGGCCAGCGCATCACGCTCGCCAAGCCGGTCAACAGCAGCTCGCCCAACGTGATCTGGCAATCGATCGATCCGTTCGTCAGCACCGAAGTTCAGTGGGACGAGCAGTACGGAATCTACGCGTCCACCGTGCAGATGACGGACGGAGCGACGATCACGAAGATGTCCGAGACGGACATCCCCGCGGTCGACGGCGCCTACTATTCGTTCACGAGCGCGACGGTGTTCACCGGGCCGTTCGGCGGTGGCAGCGTGCCCAAGGGCTCGTACAAGGCCAACAACGACGTCCCGTTCAGTTCGTATCCGGCGCTGACTTTCGGCCTAACGCAGACGGCATTGATCAATCAGCAGCCGGCCGACCGCAAGCCGATTTCGGCGACGCCCGTGCTCGCGACCCAGTCGGCCATGATGACGCCGTTCACCAACATCTACATCTGGCTGCAGTCGACATTCAAGAGTGAGACGATCATCACTCAAATCACCGGCAACTACAGTGTCGCCAAGTTCGGCGGTTCGGTCACCGATCTCGTACTCAAGTACGATCCGAACCTCGGCATCTTCGCGCCGGCGTCGAAGGGTACGGCGTTGCTGCAGGAAGACAGCGAGCTGGTGACTTTGCATACCAATCTTCTACACTGATTGCGATCAAGTCCGTGTTCCGCGCCGTTCACCGGCGCGGAACTTTTTTTCCAGCCAATCCGGGGCACGCCATGTTCAAGCTGATCGCGGAAATTTCCAGCACCGATTTACCGACGATCTACGCGGCGAACGAAGTCATCGTGCTGGTCAAGAACGTCGGTGCGGGCAAGCCGGTGGTCTGGGCCGCGGCTCAGCCGATGATGTCGACCGAACTGAGCTGGGCCGACGACTACATGTTGTTCGCATCGAGTTCGTCGAGCACGGGCAACGGCACGATGACGTCGATGACGACGACTTCAGCGATCGGAGGTTACGGCTATCCATTCGCGCTCAGCGGTTTCGGCAGCGGCACGCGCAGGCAGGATCTCGGCAGCAACCAGTATCGTGTCGACAACACGGTGCCGGCGGCGCAGTTGCCTTTTCTGTTGTTCGGACTGGCTCAGACGATCAACGTCAACGGCAATGCGTCGAGTACGGCATTGCCGCTCAACGCGGAGACGGTGCCGGCGATGCAATCGACGATACAGAACGCGAGCGACAATGTGACGATCTGGCTGCAGAGCGGAGTGAGCGCCGGCCAAGTGATCAACGTGTCAGCGTCGGCTTCGCTGATGAGCATGAGCGGCAAGCTCGTCGTGCCGTTCGCCGGCGGCGTTTCGACGAGAACCGTGCGCTATTCGTCGGCCAGCGGCCGCTTCGAGTTGGTGTCTTAGCGCAGCCGCTGCGCGCGGCGACGCGGCGATTGCGGTTTTAGCGCAAACGCGATGTCACGATAGCAGCGGCGGAGCGTGGTCCACGGCCGTTTGCAGCACGTAGCCCAAGTTGCGCTCGGTGCAAATCATCCCGGCAGGCACGCCCACAGAACGCAGGCGCCGCCGCAGCCTGGACACGCGCATGTCGATGCTGCGGTCGAACACCGCTTCGCCGCTGCCGTGCAGCCCCGAAATCAAGCGTTCACGCGTCAGCACGCGCTGCGGCGATTCGACGAACATCGTGAGCAGGCGTCCTTCGGCAAGAGTGAGGCGCACCGACTTCTGCTGCGGACCGTGCACGCGGCGCTCGGCCGTATCGAAGACGCAGTCGGCGAATCGGTAGCAGGCTGCCTTTCCTTTGCCTGCATGCCTCATTCGCCGCAGCAGGGCGCGCACCCGGGCGACCAGTTCGAGCTGCCGCGGCGGCGCCGCGATGAAGTCGTCGCTGCCGGCCTCGAGCGTCGCGATGCAGCAGGTTTCGTCCGAATCGTCGCCGAGCACGAGCAAAGGCAGATCGTGTTCGTGGCGAATCCGCGAAACGGCGATTGCCGGATCGTCCGCGCGGGCGACGTCCAGAATCGCGAGCGCGGCTTCGCCACGCGCCAGCCTCGGCAATGCTTCGCCGACGTCGGTGAAAATCGTCACTTCGAAACCGCGGCGTTGAAGTGCAGCACGCAAAGTGGCGCGTAGTTCGAAGTCCGTGCTGATCAACGCGATGCGAGTCACGGTTCGTTCCCTGAGTCCCTGTGCGCTCCGTGGAACGGGCACTCCGGAAACTTAGCTCGCGCCCGTGCGGTATTTCCTTCTAAAAACCTTACGGCGGCGGAAAATGGGCACGGCGTCGACTATGTGCGCAAGCGAGGCGAAGTTCGCCAACCGGCCGGCACAAGAAGCTGCGTGCAAACCTACACCGCCGAGCGCAGCGTATCGAAGAATTCGTGCGAATTCCACCAACAAGACCTGATCCCATCGGCAAGAAGGAGGCCGGCGACGCTCGCCGTGGCGGATGCGGGGCGGTCGCCCGCCGCCGCTCAGGGCAAGGTTTCGATCGCCGCGGTCGCCGCGCGCACGAAACGCTGTTCCAACTCGGCGGGCTGAGCCGCCTGGGCGAACCAGATCTGCATCAGACGCGCCAGTTCGGATTCCGGCGTCGCCGCACCGCGATCGCGCATGCGCGAGGCCAGGCGCTGCACTTGGAAGCTCATGCGGCGTTGACGATCCTCGGCCGGCGTTTCGATGCCGGCGAAGAATTCGAATTCGACGAGCAGATCGCGCGCTGCCATCTCGCTGGCTTCGTCCGCCGCTGTCGGTTGCGAGCTTGCGCGCGCGAACCGGCCTTCGAGAGACTTGGCGAATTCGGCCGGAACCGCGGGTTCGTTGAACTGCGGTGCGACCGCTTCGATCGTCTGCGTTCCGGTTTCGACGGAACGCAGCAGCGCGTATTTGTCCATCGCCAAGGTATAGCGCAGCAAACGCTTGCGCCGCACCGCGCCTTGCAGGCCAGACTCGATGACGCCGTGGGCTTTGCGATAGCGCTGCTCGAAGGCATGGTCGACGGACGCGAGCGCCTGCCAGCGCGTATCGAGATCGCGCAGTTTGGATTTCATTTCTTCGGCCGGCAACGCGCCGTCATCGCGCAAGGTTTCAATCTCGCCGAGCAGAGCCTCCGCCTGCGCGCGCAGCGCCGTGGCCTCGTCGTCGCGCTGCTTGCGCGCGGCGTCGAGCTGGCCGAAGGCGGCGTCGATCGCACCGCGGAATTCGTTCCACAGACGTTGGTCGCTGCCACGGCGGCCGTGACCGAGCGCCGTCCACTGCTGCTGCAGTTCGCGCGCGTCACGCGCGATGCTACGGCCGTCATTTTGCTGCTGCAACGCTGCGGCGCGAACGATCAGGCGCTTCTTCGCCGCTTCGACGTCGTCTGCATGTGCGTCGAGCCGCGGTGTGAGGCTCGCGATCGCATCCTTGATCTGTTTGGCGAGTGCGGTACGCGAGCGCGGATCGACGCCGTCCAGCGAGCGCAGCGCGTCGCCGAGTTTCTGGCGCAGTTGTCCGGCGGCTTTCCAATCGGCGATTTCGGCCAACAGCGCGGCGGCGTCCTGGAGCAATTTCTCCACTTCGCCCGTGTGCCCTTTGCGCAGTTCGCTGCGTTTGTCGAAATACGCCTTGGCCGGCTTCAGCGCGCGATGACAGAGCGCCTGGAAGCGGCGCGCCAGACTCGATTCGGCCTTTGCGGTGATACCTTCGGAGGCGTCGAGCCGTTGCCATTCCTCGCGCGCCTCGCGTATGCGCAGGGCCAGCGCATCGGGATGCAGCCCGGACTGTGCGAGCTGCCCAACGTCCTCACAGAGCATTTCGCGGCGACGGCGGTTGGCCCAGGACTGTTGCTGTTTGAGTTCGGCGTAGTGCTCGTGCAGCGGCGTCAATTTCGTTTCGAGCGATGCCGGCAGCGGCACGACCATCGCGGTCAGATTGAGCAGGCGATCGTGCATGGCGTGCGCGGCGGAAACTGTGCCGGCTTCGATCACTGTGGTGTACTGCGGCAGCAGCTCTTCGATCTCGCGCAAGTGTGAGCGGCGCAGTTCGCGCTCGCGCTGCGCTTCGGCCGCGGCATTTGCGAGTGCCGCATCGAAGCGCGCCTGCGAAGCGAGCATCTCGGGTGTCGGCGCGGCCGGTTCGGCCGCCACGACCTCGACGGTCTCCGCTTGCACCGGCGCTGCGACTTCGCGCACCGGCGGATTCAGCACGTTGATTTTCGTTTGTCTTACCAGCGCGTCGGCACCGCAGTAGCGCGCGAGCAAATCGGTCGGAATGGCATTGCCGAGTGCGTTCCATTCACGCACGATCGCCTCGTAGACCGTTTCGCTGTGCGCCGGCGAACGCACCAGCGCTTCCATGCGTTCGCACAACGCCCGTGCTTTCTGTCCGACGGCGGCGGCATCGCCACGGCCGATGCGTTGCGTCTCGACCAATTCTCGCGCGCGCCGGTTGACGGCCTTGTCGGTCTTGCGCGCGCGTTCGGCGATGCGTTCCAGCGTGGCCGCATCGTCGATGCGTTCGAGCACGGCGAGACGGATCGCCGGATCGGGGTCGGTCACGGCGCGCTCGGCGAGCAGGGCAGGCCGTGTCACCCGTTCGAGTGCGTTCGCGCGCAGATCGCGGTCGGTCGCGCGTGTGGCGACGCGCTCCATCTCTTCCGCGTTCAGCGTGTCGAGTTCGGCGATGCGGCGCGGCAGCGCCGGTACGCGTGCATCGTTGGAGCAGAGCAGGGTCAGATAGGCATTGCGCGCGGTGCGGCGCAGCTCGGCATCGGCATCGCCGGTCGAACGCTCGCGCCACGCCTCGTAGTCATCGAGACGCTTGAGTGCGGCAAGGCGCACGCCCGCATCGGCATCGGCGCGTACGAGTTGCGGTAGCGCGGCGACGAGGTCCGGGTCGTTGCCCGACGTGACGGCCGTGCGGCGCACGTCGGCGTTCTTGTCCTGCCATTTGGGTTTGAACAACAGGCGGGCGAGATTCATATCAGCTTGCTCAGGATGCGAATGCCGGCGAGATATTCGCCGAGGACCATGCCGAAATTGCTCAGCAGGAAGACCAGCAGGGTGCGCGAAACGCGGTTCTTCCACCAGCCGCGCCAGTCGATCACGTCGTCGCGCAGCGACTCGAAATCGGCGACGCGCGGCCGGCGCAGCGACATCTCGACCGCCGCGGTAACCGCGCCGACCGGCACGAGCGGACGAAACGGCTTGAGCGGGCCGACGACGAACGCGGTCAATGCGCTGAGCGGATGTGCGCCGCCGAGCAGGGCGCCGAGTGCGGCGAGGCCGCCGGTGAACAGCACCCAGACCTTGATCGCCTCGACGCCGAAATGCGCACCGCGCGTGAAGGTGTAGGCGATCGCGGCGATGATCACCGCGAGCACGCCGAGGCCGATCCATTTCGGCCATTGCGACGGTGGCGTCGTCGCATTGAGCGACTGGGTCAGCGTCGCCGGATCGTCCTGCTGCACGCCGATCTCGCGCGTCATGCCGGCGAGATGGCCCGCGCCGATCACGGCGAGGACGCGCTTGACCGGCGTTCCGAATTGTTGCGCCTTCGCGCTTTCCTCGCGCAGGCGCGCCGACATGAAGCTGTCGCGCTCGGCGATCAGGCTGCGGAACAACGGCTCGGACTGCTCGGCAAATTCGCTGAACGCGCTTTGCAGCATGTCGCCTTGCTTGAGTTTCTCGATATCGGCTTCGGCGACTTCGCCGCGCTCGAACAGGCTCGCGGTCAGGCCGCCGAGAATGCCGAAGCGTTCGAGAAAGCCGACGCTGCGATACGCACGCTTGAGCGTCGTGCTGACTTCGCGGTCGATCAGCCAGACCGGCTTGTGCTGCGCTTCGGCGAGCTCGGCCGCGGTTTTCATTTCCTCGCCCGGCTCGATGCCGAACTGCTCGGCGAGGCGGCGCTGATACGCCGACAGGGCGAGGTTCGCCGCGACCATGCCGGCCTTGCCCTGGCGGATGATCTGCAGCAGGTCGAGATTGCGCCAGGCTTCGCGGTCGCGCAGTGCGCGGTAGCGCGTGTCGCAGAGTTCAATCGCGATCGCGTCGAAGTTTTCCGTTCCGATCAGTTCCTGCACGGCGGCGACCGAGGCGCGCGAGACGTGCGCCGTGCCGAGCAGGGTGTATTCGACGCCGTCGCGCGTGATGCGCGCCAGCGGCTGGGCTTGCAGCGACGAATCTGTTTCGTCGGTGGCGGTCGGGGCGGGTGTTGCGAGATTGGATTCGCTCATCATCGGTTGCTTTGTCGGATCGTGATTGCCCTTTGCCAGTGGGAATTCTTTTCGATTTCGTTCTTGGGACGGCGAAACAAAATGGACTCCCGCCGGCGCGGGAACGAGGTCGGCGGCTTCGGCGGCGCGGTCTTAGTCGCGATAGCGCTTGAGCAGATCGCCGTAGGCGTCGATGCGGCGGTCGCGCAGGAACGGCCAGATGCGGCGCACATTTTCGCTGCGCGCCATGTCGATGTCGGCGATCAGCAGCTCGCGCTTGTCGGTCGACGCCTCGGCGAGAAACTCGCCTTGCGGGCCGGCGACGAAACTGGAACCCCAGAACTGGATACCGCGCGCGCCGTCGGGCGCCGCCTCGAAACCGGTGCGGTTGCAGGCGAGCAGCGGCAGTCCGTTGGCGACCGCATGGCCGCGCTGTACGGTGATCCAGGCGTCGCGCTGGCGCGATTTTTCCGCGTCGTCGTCGCCGGGGTCCCAGCCGATCGCGGTCGGATAGAGCAGCAGATCTGCGCCGGCCAGTGCCATCAGGCGCGCGCCTTCGGGATACCACTGGTCCCAGCAGACGAGCAGGCCGAGTTTGCCGACCGAGGTCTCGATCGGCTCGAAGCCGAGATCGCCCGGAGTGAAGTAGAACTTCTCGTAGAAGGCCGGATCGTCGGGGATGTGCATTTTGCGGTATTTTCCACAAATATCTTTTGCAGCATCGAAGACGACGGCGGTATTGTGATAGAGGCCGGCGGCGCGGCGCTCGAACAGCGAAGCGACGACGACGAGTTTCAGTTCGGCGGCGAGCGCGCCGAGGCGCGCGGTGCTCGGTCCCGGGATCGGTTCGGCGCGATCGAACTCGGCGACGCTTTCGTGCTGGCAGAAATACGCGCCGTTGTGCAGTTCCTGCAGCAGCACGAGCCTGGCGCCAGCCGCGGCGGCTTCGCGCAGGCCGGCTTCGATCGCGTCGAGATTGGCGCCGGCGCTGCCGCGGTCGGTCTCCTGCAGCAGCGCGACGCGCAGTGTCTTGTTCACTTCAATACTCCTCTGGGCAGCTGCATGGTCATGCAGTGCAGACTGCCGTTCTGCCAGATCAATGGACGGCACGGAATCGCGACGATTTCCCGGCCCGGGTGGGCGGCGCCGATGATGCGCACCGCTTCGGCGTCGGCAGGGTCGCCGTAGGACGGCACGAGCACGGCGCCATTGACGATCAAGTAGTTCGCGTACGAGGCGGCGAGGCGGCGGCCGTCGTCGAGGATCGGTTGCGCCCAGGGCAGGGCGTGCAGCCGGTAGGGCTTGCCGTCCAGCGTGCGCAGCGCGGCGAGTTCGTCGCGCATGCGCGCGAGTTCGCCGTAGTGCGTGTCGTTCGGATCATCGCAGCTCTGAAACACGATCGCATCGTTCGGGGCGAGGCGCGCGAGCGTATCGACGTGCGCATCGGTGTCGTCGCCCTGCAGATAGCCGTGTTCGAGCCAGAGCACGCGTTGCGCAACGAGTTTGTCGCGCAGTAACTGCGACATTTCCTCGCGGCTTTGTTCCGGATGGCGCTGGTGCAGGCAGCGCCAAGTGGTCAGGATCGTGCCGGCGCCGTCCGATTCGATCGCGCCGCCTTCGAGCGCCCAGTCCACACGCACGTGCTCGGCCGGTGCAAACACGTCGCGCACGATCAGGTTGCCGATCAGCGCGTCGTCGCGGCTCGCGCCGAATTTGCCGCCCCAGCCGGTGAAGCGGAAGTCGGTCAGGCGCAGGCCGTTGCCGTCGCTCAGGGTGATCGGCCCCGAATCGCGCAGCCAGGTGTCGTCGTATTCGACGGCGACGAAGCGGATCTTGTCGTTATGCGCGCCGGCGTCGCGCAGCGCCCGTTCGGCGCGCGCATGGACTTCGGCGTCGGCGACGCAGAGCACGACGCGTTCGTAGCGCGAGATCGCCGCGATCAGCGCCGCACAGGTGGTTTCGACTTGTTCGAGACGCGGCGCCCAGTCGGTGCCGGCATGCGGCCAGGCCAGAAGCACGCCGTCCTGCGGCTCCCACTCCGCAGGCAGGCGGAAGGTCGGGGACGTCATCGGCTTTGCACGGCGTTCTTCGGCCCGATCTCTTCGGGCGAGGCGCGGTTGGCCACGGCGTCGATCACGTGATCGCGCTCGAAGTAGACGGTGTAGTCGGCATAGACCCAGCGGTTGATCGTCGGATGCCAGCGCGAATCGCCGCCGGCCGGCGTGAGCTTGCTCACCGGCGTGCCGTACTGGCGCTCGACCTGGGCCATCGACAGGCCGCGCACGGGCATGACGTGGCTGCGTTCCTGGCGAACGCGGTCGATCAGCAGGGTATCGGCATGCGCGGCGTCGATCGCGAACAGGGCCGACAGCGCGGTGGCAAAAGCGAGAAGAGAGCGGCGCGGAGACATGGGGCTTTCCTCATGTTTGAAGAGCGCACGGGAATGCGCGCTTTGTGATCTTCGCGGCCGCGGGCGGCCGCCGGAGCGGATCATGGTGCCAAGCCGATATGACCGTTGCAAGATCGCCGTGCCGGGGCGCCGGAAAGCCCGAAAATGCGAAGGCCGCCCAGTGGCGGCCTTCACAACAAGCGTTCGGCCGGCGAACCGCCGAGCGACCGGCTCAGCGCTGGCGCGCTTTGAAACGCGGGTTGCTCTTGCAGATCACGAACACTTTGCCGCGGCGACGCACGACCTTGCAGTCGCGATGACGCTGCTTGGCGGACTTGAGTGAGGACAGGACTTTCATTGGAGTTTTCCGTCTATCAGGGCGGTACAAATGTATGCAGCCGCCAATTCTATCCTAAAAGGATCGGGTTCGTACAGCCCTAATTTTGCCTGGCCGCGGGACCGCCGCGGCCTCCCGGTTTTGGTTTATTCCTTCGCAGGAACAGGAAGATGCAATCGGGGGTGCCGACCGCTACGGAACCGGAGCCTATTCTGGTGGCACTTCGACTTCGCCGCTGTGCGGCTACGCTCAGTGCGAACGGATGCAATTTTTCGCTGCAATTTTTCAGTGCGAAGGGCTGCAATTTTCATCGTGCCGGATCAGTGGCGCTTGTCCATTGTGGACGAATGCGCCTGGGCGCTGTGTGTGAATCCGTCTAGTGCTGTGTAATGAATCCGTCTGGTGTTGTATGGGAATCCGTTCGGGCTGAGCGTAGCGCCGGAGGCGCGGAGTCGAAGCCTGCTGGTGCGAGACGTCGACTTCGCCGCTGCGCGGCTACGCTCGGTGCGAACGGTTGGAACTTTTCGACTTTGGCGCTGTGCGGCCGCGCTTGGTGAGAACGGTCAAAACGTCATCGTGCCGGATTAATAGCGTCAGTCCGCCGGTACTTCGGCCCGCGCTTCGCGCAGCAGCCAGGTGCGGAAGGCCGTGATCGCATGCGATTTGGCCCGCGTGGTCGCATAGACCAGCCAGTAGTCCTTGGAATCGCGCGCGACGTGGGCGAACGGTTGCACCAGTTGGCCGGATTCGAGTTCCGCGCGGAAGAACAGCGGCGAGCTGATCGCCACGCCCTGGCCGGCGATGGCCGCGGTGATCTCGTATTGTTCGATGCCGAGATCCAGGGAGGCGCGCAGTGCCGTTTCAGCCACGTCTACCCCGTTTTCCTCGAACCACTGCTGCCACCAGCGCGGACGGCCGATGCGCGCCAGCTTGAGTAGATCTGCCGGCGATTTCAGGCCGCCGGCCGCGTCGCGCAGACGCGGGCTCATCAGCGGCGTGATCAGGCTCGGCAGCAGGAAATGCGCCGTATGTCCGGGCCAATCGCCGCGGCCGCTGCGGATGGCGACATCGAATTCGCCCTGCTGCAGGTCGGCCAGGGTGATGGAGGTGTCGAGGCGCACGGCGACTTCGGCATGGGCGAGGTGGAAGCCGCCGAGGCGCGGCACCAGCCAGTTCGACGCGATCGTCGGCAGCGAGGTAATGGCGAGTTCGTTGTGGGCGCGCGACAGCGCCTGGGCGAATGCCGTGCGCAGGCCGGAAAACGCATCGAGGATCGCCGGCGCGAGCCGTTCGCCGTCGCGGGTCAGC
Organism: Rudaea sp. 3F27F6; assembly: GCF_005503555.1. Lineage (GTDB taxonomy): Bacteria > Pseudomonadota > Gammaproteobacteria > Xanthomonadales > Rhodanobacteraceae > Rudaea. The sequence continues at coordinate 274,028 of NZ_SCNG01000002.1, read as the reverse complement.
ACGATTTTGCGCGGCAGGCGCTGGAACAGCATCACGCCAAGGCGCTGTTCGAGCTGCTTGATTTGATAGCTGATGGCCGCCTGGGTCATCGACAGCTCCTGCGCGGCGCGCGTGAAACTGCCGAGACGCGCCGCGGCTTCGAACGCGCGGACGGCGTTGAGCGGAGGCAGCGGGCCGGGCGTCGAATGCATAAGCTGATTTTATACGTCGGCGCGGTTTTTTTCGTTGTGCGGCCGGTGCATCGGGCGTAGTTTTCGCCATGGTCGCTGCCCCCGTGCACGGCGGCCCGCTGCGAATCCGAATCCCAACGAGAACCGAGGAAACCATGAAACTGCAAGCCACCTTAGCCTTGAGTCTGGCCTTGTGCTCCTCTTTTGCCGCAGCGGCGGACACGGCCAACTGCGCCGCCGCCGTCGTTGCCGACCAGAAGAAGGACGAAGATACGATCCGGCGCATCGAACAGGGCTGGCTCACGGCGGAATATCGCGGCAATCCAAAATACCTCGAATGCCTGCTCGAACCGGACTATCGAACCTCGGGCCGGGCCGGAAAGGTCCGTACGCGCGAGGACGTGATCTCGCGCGTCGCCCAGCTCACCGACATGTCGAAGGAAGTGCCGAAGCTCGAAACCATCGTGTTCATCCACGGCGATGCCGCGTCGGCGCATTCGATCCTGCGTTCCACCGACAAGGCCGGCAATCCCAAGGAAGTCCACTTTGTGGATTCGTATACTTTCCACGACGGACGCTGGTTCGCGTTCAGCGGCGCCGATCTCTAGCCCGCGCGCAGGCCGTGCGCGGCGCCGTGCGATGCTGCGTGCGGAGCCCGGCAGCGATGCGAGCAATCGTTTGCAGCGGAAGAGGGCGCGAAATTGACGGTGCGGGACATTTTCAGCGTGAGCGGCCAGATCGTGTGCATCAGCGGGGCGAGCCGGGGCCTCGGCAAGGGGCTCGCGCGCCTGTTCGCCGAACGCGGCGCGCACGTCGTTATCGCCGCGCCGGATCAGGGTGAGCTGGCGGCTGCGCAGGCCGAGCTGGCTGCGGCAGGGCTCGACGTCGCCGCGCTGTCGGCCGACGTCGCCGACCCGGCTTCGTGCGCGGCCCTGGTCGATCGCACGATCGACAAGTTCGGGCGCATCGACACCCTGATCTGCAACGCCGGCATCGACAAGATCAAACCGGCCGAAGCCTACGAGAACGACGAGTGGGACAGGATTCTCGACGTCAATCTCAAGGGCGTCTATTTCTGCGCGAAGGCTGCCGCGCGGGCGATGCTCGCGGCCGGCAAAGGCAGCATCATCGTCACGTCGTCGATCGCGGGCAGGTCGGGCATACCGGGACTGGCTTCTTACGCGGCGTCGAAAGGCGGCATCGATCAGCTGGTGCGCACGATGGCCGTGGAATGGGCGCAGCGCGGCGTGCGCGTCAACGCCGTTGCACCGGGCTATATCAATAATTTCATGGACGGCGTCGCCGCGGCGTCGGAATCGCCCTATCAGCAGCGCGCGATGGCGCGTACGCCGATGGGCCGGCGCGGCGAGATTGCCGAGTTCGGCGGCGCTTATCTTTATCTCGCCAGCGATACGTCGAGCTATACGACTGGGACAGTTCTTTACGTGGACGGCGGTTACAGCGCAGCCTGACTGCGGTTTCGCAAGGCGCTGCCCGGGCGATCGCGCCGCCGGCGTGCACCGGCGGATTTACCCTGAAGAAAAAAGCACGGCGGCACGGCCGAGGGGGCCGTGCCGCCGTGGCTCACGGCTTATTCCACCGTGAGGAAGATCGGGACACGGTGGAGCGTCGTCGGGTTGCGCAGAGCGGAGTCGGGCGTGTTGGATTCAATACACACGGCCCCTGCGTATTTACCCGGTGCCAGGGCGCTCGCATCGATCGTCAGGCCGAGCGTCTGGCTCAGCCCCGCGGGGACGGTGCCGTCGGCCGCCGCAGGGGAAAGCCAGCTCGGGCCGCATGGCAAATTGACGCTCATGTAGACCGCTGCCGAGCCGAGCGCGGTACCGCTCGGAGTCGATACGGGGCTGATGGCCCGCCAGTTACCGTCGGCGCCTGCGGTCATAATCGGTGCGCCCGCGCTGAGCTCGCTGCCGAGCCAGAGCATGTGCGCACCGCCATTGTCGCCGCGTTTGCCGGCGAACATCAGGTAAGAGCTGATCCAATAGCTTTTGCCCGCCTCGAACTTATAGGGCTTCGGTGCCGAGCAATACCCAGGCGTGTTGACGTAGTTGAGTATCTTCGGCCGCAACAATTTCAAAAGCAGTGAGCGGGCTAGCTCTTCGCGCCCCGGGAACAATTTCCTGAAGTCTAGCCCGCATCGGTCCAAGACCTCACCGGGTTTTCCGCCGGCATCGGCGTAAACGATCGAGCCCATGCCCATTACCGAGTCCATGGCATCCGAGCCGTCGCTTTGCAGCGGGCGGCCGTACGAGGAGAAAGCCGTCGGCGGCGAGTCCGGCGGCATCCACGTCGGCATGGTGACGCGCTGGGCGAGGTAGGAGTTTCCGCCGTCGTCGTAGACCGACGAGTCCATTTCCGGCGTCGTACGTTCGTCGACGTAGCTGTTGTCGCCGGCCAAGGGGACATCTGCCCTGCCGGTCGTTTGGTAAGTCCAATGCACGGGCAGGCGCTTCGGAGCCGCGGCGATCTGCAGGCTGGTCTGCGTGCTCACGCCGGACTTGACGGTGACCGCGAGGGACGCGGGCGAGACGCTGGCCAGCGGCGGCGCCCGTCGCACGGCGATCGGCAGGTGCAGCGTCTGGCTGCTGCGGTCCGCCGACGTCAGCGTTACCCTGCCGGTGCTGAACGCGGCTGTTTGCGCGGACGAATTGTCGATGGTGAAGACGACCTCGGCGCTTCGTCCCGGCGCGACGGTGAAGCTCGCCGGCGATACCGTGGCGCCCTTGGACCCCGGCAGCGCGATCGACGTGTTCCATTGCTGCGGTGTTTCGAGCGCGTTCTTGAAGCGGCGCTTGAACGTGCAGCCCGGAAAGCAGGAGCTGCTGTAAAGCGAGGGGACGTTCAACGCGGTCGGGTCGCCGCCGTTGGCCGGATCGGCCTGGAGGTAGTTCAGTCCGCTCTCGTGCATTACCAGGCCCGATTTCGCGGCGAGGTCCACCTGGACTCGGCCCGCGCCCTGTTCGAGCGGAGTGGCGCCGCCGCCGATCGTCCCGTCGGTCTGCATGAGGGCGAGGCCGTCGTCCTTCGCGGTCAGCATCATCGCCGACTTGATCTCGGCCGGGCTCCAGTCGGGATGCGCCGATTTGAGCAGCGCTCCCACGCCGGTGATGTGCGGCGTGGCCATCGAGGTACCGGAAATCATGGCAACGCGGCCTGGCGCGCCCCTGTAGGCGGCGAGGATGTTCCAGCCCGGCGCGGCGATATCGGGCTTGAGCGTCTCATTGCTCAGGGTCGGGCCGCGCGAACTGAACCAGGTGATCTGGTCCGCGCGGGTCGGCAGGTCGATTCCGGCGCTGAAGTTCACCTGGGCCAGACCTTCGGGCTGCGCAGCGGCGAACGCGGCGAGCTGGACCGCGGCGCTGCGCGCGACCAGGGACGCGGGCACGCTCGGACCGCCGAGATCGAGGTTGAACGCACCATTGAGGTTGTTCGTGCCGACCACGGCGACAGCACCGGCCGCGACGGCGCTTACGACGCCGTCGGAGTAAGTCTCGCAGCCGTGGGCGGTAGCGCCTGCCGACGTGTAGCCCATATCGATGAGAGCGACCGTTCCCTTGAAATAGTCGGTCGGATAGGGACCACAGTCGCCGCCCGATGCGAACGTCGGGCTGACTTTCAGCTTGAGGCCGTTCCACGGATAGTTGCGCATCGGTCCCGACGATGTGTGCAGCGGCATGTCGTCAGGCTTGCCGGCACCGCGGCCGTTCACGCTGAGATAGTTGCCGATGCTGTCGCGCGGCGACGTGGTCGCGGCCACGGTCGCGACCCAGGGCGCCGTATTGGAAACGGTGCCTGTTCCCGGACCGTCGTTGCCCGCGGCCGCGGCGACGAAGATGCCTGCATCGACCGCCGACAGAAACGCCAGCATTTCGGAGCTGTCCCAAGGCGAATCGGTTTTGTCGCCGCCGGCGGGGCCGATGGAGTAGTTGAGTGCGTCGATTCCGTCGAGAATGGCCTGTTCGACGGCGTCGATCATCATCTGGCCACCGCATTGGGTTGCAGAGGCGCAGACCTGGAAGATTTCGAGATTTGCGTGCGGCGCCACACCCGTCATGGTGCGATTGCCGAAGTAACTGGCCAGGCGGCTATCACCGACCGCGGTACTGGCGGTGTGCGAACCATGGCCGTTCTGGTCGGTGACGCCGGGCAGCTCGCTAATCGGCGGCGGGAACTGTTTCGGATTGGCGAGGACGTAGGGGTAGGCGTAGTCGTAGGTGCCGATCAGCTTGTTGTTGCATTTGTCCTGCGTGGCTCGGCCCGGAGCGCACCAGCCGCGGTAGTTGCCCGCTCCGAGCGGATTGGTGAAGTGGTAGCTCGGTATCGACCAGGCGCCGTTGGTTTCCCACTCGATGTCGGCGAATGAGGGGCTGCCGAGATTGGCGCCCGTGTCGAGGACGCCGACGATCGTGTGTTCGCCGCGCGTGCCGAATGGGGCGGGCGCGTTCCAGAGCTCGGGCGCGCCGATGTAGGGAACGCTGACGTCGGTGGTCAGCTTGCCGTAGGTCGGCCGGATGACCTTGCTGACGCCGTCGACGCCGCGCAGTTTCAGGGCTTCGGCGTCGGTCAGGCGCAGGAGCATGCCGTTGAGCGCATAGTGGTAGTTGCGTTCGACCGGCAGAGAGCGGCCGATTGCGGCGGCGGCGCGGGCGGCGACCTGACTCTGGCTGGCGCGCTGCTGGGCGACGAGGCGCAGGCTGTCGGTCGACTGCGGGTCGAGCCGGTCGCCGATCGGACCGAGGCTGCGGGCAAGCATCGGCGCCTGCGCCGCGACGCTGTCGCGCGAGGCGCGCAGCGTCGTCGCCACGGAATCGCCGGCGAGCACGACGAGGTATTCGCGACGGCCCGGAATGGCGGAGGCTGGGGCGGACGGACCGGCGGCCGCGGCCGCAAGGTCCGGCCCGATCAGCCCGCGCATGGCATCGGCCTGATTCGGATCGAGGCGCTTCAATAGCTGCTCGAATTCGGCAGCCGCCGGATTCTGCACCGCACCGGCCGCTTCCGCTTCGGCGAGCGAGGAAAGAAGCGGCGGAGTCATCTGTGCGAAGAGGCTGCCGTAGCCGGCGACGTAGAGCAGGGATGCGGCGGCGAGCGCGGTTTTCCTGACCGCATTGCGGCGCAGGGGATTGGCGGGCGCAGCGGAGCTCGTGCAGACGCTCGTTTCGGCGTGAGATTGCAATATCACTTTCTACCCTCCCGGGGTGTTGCGTTGAGAAGCGTTAGATCGGCTTTTTTGAATGCAACGATGGATCGCGAACGCGCTTGCATCGGGACGGGAGGGGGCCCCGGGACATGCCCGGTTTCTTTCGGATCCAGGCCTCCCCCCTGATTCGCCGAAATACTCTTGATGAAGCGGGGCCAAATAGTAGGTTCGTCGATAAAATAGGCAATCGCCTATTTGTATTAGTTACTAAGTATTAGTGCTTGTCATTCCGCGGCGCTTTAAATGGGGCGCTGGCGTATTTGCGAGGCCGGTTTGAGCTGTCGGACAGCGCGATTGGATGTGCCGATCCGCGGCGCCGGGGCGCTAACCAGCAAGGTTCCGCCGTGATGCTTCCGGGATTTCATCGCATCGCCTCCGCTTTGGCTGGGGTAAACACCGAAAGCGAAACGACCAGTGGAATATTCGTATGTGAGCTTGAATCACAAGCCTGGTTAGAAAAAATCGTTGGTTGCAAATGGGGCGAGGTCACTAAAATGCGCGCCATTTTCGGCGGGCATTTTTCATATGGTCGAATCGTGGGTGCGCATCGGCGCAATGACGGCATTTGCCTTAGGCCGCCGCGCGCAGCGAAGTCGAAGTAACCTGCTGCGTTCGGCCGTTGGGTTGCGCGGCTCCGTCCGCGTTTGTTTGCGCGCCGAGCGAGCGCAGCGCCGTGATCCCGGCGCGAAGCGCAGCGCCTGCGCGTTCCCGGCGCGCCCTACAGCGAGGCGAATTCATGGCAGCTAAGCCGCGGCGGCCGGCAAAGGATTCTCTCGCGCCTCCCGACGGCGAGGACGGCCGCATCGTCACGCCGTTCGATACGGATCGCGTGCAGGAAAGTTACGAACACAGCAGCCTGTTCGAATGTCAGGGAGCCACCGTGGCGGCTGCCCGCTACGAATCGACGCCGGCGGCACAACTGCGGTCGAAAAATTCGAGCGACGTCGTTTTCGTGATGCTGCAAGGCACGGCGCACCGCCACGAGGGCGAAATCGACGGCCGCGGTTTTCGTTACGGCGCCATGCGCGTGGGCCAGGCATCCGCGTTTCCGCTCGCGACGTCGCTGGATATCAGCGTCGGCCATACGCGGGTCGAAAGTTGCGAATTCTATTTTCCGCAGCGGTTTGCCAAAAACGAACTGGGTATTCGCGGCGAAGGCGCGCTGCGCCTGCAGATGGCGAAGCCCGACCCGTTTCTTTTTCATGCGGCGAAACGGTTCGTCGGTCTCGGATACTTGCACGATGACGTCTCCGAAATGCAGAAAGAGAGTTTGTTCCGTACTCTGGCTCTACATTTGTTCGCTGCCTATGGCGAAGGCCCGGCGACGCTCGATCCTTGCGCGCGCGAATTCACGGCGCTGCGCGCATACCGGCTGCGCAGCTACATCGACGGCGAACTGCATCGACGCATCAGCTGCCGCGAATTGGCGGTCGTCGCGGGCTGCGATTTGCGCGAACTGTCGGACATGTTCCGCACCACCTTCAAGGCGACGCCGGCGCAGTACGTCATCGATCGCCGCCTGGACCGCGCTTCGCAGCTTATTCGTGATACCACGCTCGATCTGGCCGATATCGCGTTCAGCACCGGATTCTCGGGTCAAAGCCATCTGACGACCGCACTGCGCAAGCGGCGCGGTGTCACACCGTATCAATTGCGCAAACGGTCGACGAGCGTTTTCGTGCCGGGCATGGATCGGTGCGGAAGTCGATCGGCAACGACGATCGGCAGCAGGATTTTGGCGTCCGCGGAATTCGGCGAGGGAATGCGTGCGGACGAGAATTGAGATCGCACGCTGCGTCTTCGTTGGTTCTTTGCGGCGATCCCGCACCGGAACTCAAGCGACGGTGCGCAGCCAGTCGAGCAAATCGGCATGCAGACTGCCGGCTTCGGGCGGCTGCGGCGCGAGCAGGCAGTAGAGCGAGCCGTCTTCGACGAAGCCGAGCGGGGCGGCGAGGACGCCGCTTTGCAGATCGTCGCAGACGAGGCGCCAGGGGCCGATGGCGACGCCGAGCCCCGCGACGGCCGCCTGCAGGCTGAAGTAGAAGTGTTCGAAGGTCTGTCCCGCCGCCTCGGGCAAAGGCTGTTCGGCCGCCGCCGACCATTCCTGCCAGGCGCCGGGCCGCGTGCGCGTGTGCAGCCGCGGCGTGCCGGGTTTGAGGCCCGGACGGTCTTGCCCAGGCGAGAACCAGTCCGCGGCCTTGTCCGGGCGGCAAACCGGGCCGACCTTTTCCGCGAACAGTGGTTCGACCGAATACTCGGGCGGCCATGCAAAGTCCTTGCGGCGGATCGCCAGATCGATACCGGCCTCGAAAGAAAAGGGGCCGCCGCCGGCGACGAGATGGACATCCGTGCCCGGGTGGCGCGATTGGAAATCCGGCCAGCGCGGAATCAGCCAGCGCATGAGCAGAGTCGGTTCGCACGAAAGCACCCAGCGCCGCGACTGGCGCACGCTGGTCCGCAGTTCGCGCGTGGCCTGGCGCATCAGGTCGAAGCCGTCGCGCACGGCTTGTGCGAGCTTGCGGCCCGCATCGGTGAGGACGACGCGGCGGCCGCGCCGTTCGAACAAGGCGAGGCCGAGGTCGTCTTCGAGCAGGCGTACGGCGCGGCTGACGGCGCCGTGGGTCAAATGCAGCTCGGTTGCGGCGCGGCTGAAGTTCTCTGTGCGCGCCGCGGCCTCGAAGCAACGCAGGGCCAGAAGCGACGGCAGCCGCGAATGACTGGTATGTGAGTTGAACTCACCTTTCTCGTCAGAAAACATCGTTAGTCTCGGCGAATGATTGGCTTTAAATTGCCCCGATTTTCATCGAGGGAGATTTGAGACATGGTTGAGATGATAGCTGTACTCACGATCACTTTGCTCGCCGTGATCAGCCCCGGGCCGGATTTCGCGATGGTGACGCGCAACAGTCTGCTGCTGTCGCGCCGCGCGGGCTTGATGACGGCGCTGGGCATCGGCCTCGGCGTTCTGGTCCATCTGAGCTACACACTGCTCGGCGTCGGGCTGCTGATCCGCGAGTCGCCGTGGCTGTTCGACGCGATCAAGCTGATGGGCGCGTTCTACCTGATCTATCTCGGCGTCAAGATGCTGATGACCCGTTCGGGCGAGGCACAGTCGCAGGCGAGCATTGCGCCGTTGTCGGACTTCGCGGCGCTGCGCACCGGTTTTTTGACCAATGCGCTCAATCCCAAGACGACCGTTTTCGTCGTCAGCCTGTTCATGCAAGTGGTTCGCCCCGACACGCCGCTGCCGGTGCAACTGGGTTACGGCCTGATCATTGTGCTGATGCACGTCGGCTGGTTCAGCCTGGTCAGCCTGTGCTTCTCGGCCGGACGTGTGCGCGACAGGTTGTTTGCCGTGCGCGGCTGGATCGACCGCGTGTTCGGCGGTTTGCTCGTCGGGTTCGGATTCTTGCTCGCCATCGCTCGCGTGGGACGCTGAGTTCGGCGACTGGAGTTTGCCGCGTTTCCGTTCGCGTTGCCGTGTCGCCTGTGGATCGGAAGTGGCTTGCTTGCCCTCGATCCGTATCGTCGTCGACGCTGCGTAGCGCGAACGTCGTGGCGCAGAAAAGACGGCCGTCTTTCTTGCGCATGTTGCTGGCAACGTCACGCGCCGCGCCTTCTGCAGTCGCGCGTTGCCATGCCGATGCCGCGATGGGGATCGCGCATTCGGCTTCAGCACCCGCACTCGCGGCTGAGCCGTTGTTTCGTTTCGGTGCAGTATTTTCGCGTGGCCTTCCGCGGCGATGCATAGACACAGCACTGCATCCGTCGCGGCGCGCGCTGTGCCGTCTATTCGAATCAGTCGCGTCGGGCGGAGCCCGCGCCCGACCAACACGTACCGACGCAGCCGGCGCGGAGTGCCGCAAGCGCCTCCGCCGCTCTTCGTGAATCGGTTCGCGGCTGCGGAATTCGACCGCGATTGCCCGGAGCGCTAACCGCGTCGATGCCGGCGCGCTTCTTTCGAAATTTCACTTTTCGGATTTGCTGGCTCGGGTTTTTGAAAGATCGGCGGCGGACGAAAAACTAGACTTTCGTCACAAAATTTCGCTGAGCCACAGGTCGTGATCTGCATCGCCATTCACGCGGAGGCAATACCGGTGCCGATCTTGACCGCGGTCGCCGCCCCTGGCTGCCGTGCATTTTCCGGCCCGCATCTCGGCCGCTTGCCTGGCGTCATGCCGCAGCATTTTTTCGAAATCGCTCTCAGCCCGGCCGCCGCGGAGGCGGACTTCGCCGGCGACAGAATTCAGAATCTCGGGACTGCGAACTTTTCCCAACCGCTTGGCACGACCCAGTCGATCGGCGTGACCCAGTATTTCGAGCCGGCGGTAATCTGGGTCGGTCAGAACTCGGTGCTCAAGATCGATCTGGTCAACTTTTTTGCCAATCCGATCGACGCGGGCAGCTTGAGCTTGACTGATACGCTGCCGAACGGCGTCACGGTTACAGGGGCCGCGAGCGACATCGACGGCTGCGATATTTCGATCACCACCGCGGTGGGTTCCGGTTCGATCATATTGAGTGGCGGTTCGATTCCCGCGGGTGGAGCATGCGAGATCGACGTACCTGTCACGAGCGCAACACCATCGGCGACGCCTTACGTCAGCACGATCGCCGCCGGAGCGATGACGGCGAAGATCGAGGGCGTTGCGGCCTCGAACGGCGGCCCCGCCACGGCGCCGCTGACGGTTACCAACAACATCATCGGGGGCGCGGCGAGCATCATCACCTCGCCGCTGTGTTTCCCGTACCTGGTGACGTGGGCGATGCCGACGGCGGCCTGCGTGGGCGATGTCACCGTGGGCGCGTACAGCCTTTCCGGCTGCGACAACTTATGACGACGCAGGCGCTGACTGTAGGCAGTGGCGCGCCGACGATTGCCGGCGTGCCGGTCGGTGCAAGCTGCACCGTGAGCGAGACTGCGCCGGCGAATCTGCCGGCGGATTCCCATTGGGGCGCGCCACTGCCGGTGCAGACCATCGCATCGGTTGTTGCAGTAGGCAATTCCGTGTCGTTCGTCAATCCGCTTATCGCCACAGCTCGGCCGCCGACGCAGGTGCCTGTACCCCTGTTTGGTAATTGGCTGCATGTGCTGTTTGCCCCGGCGCTCGTCGGAATCTGCTTCCTGCGACTACCGAGGTGCTTGTAGTCCAAACGGTTGTTGTGAACCTGAAAAGGCTCGCGACATGTTGAGCGGCGGCCTTTCGAGTATGCAGCGCTTTGGTCGATTGCGGTTTTCCGACGGCAAGGTTCATGAAAGGGGCGCCGGCGAAGAGTTTTCCGATGTCTGCCGCAGTTTCCAATCCAGATCAATTTTTCGAGTCACGACCACGTATGCGACCGATCGAGACAACACTTATCCGGCATTCTGGAATATCCATGTATTTCGGGAACGCTCCGAGAGCGCGGCTTGCGAAGAACTCCGCCGATCCAGTTTGTCGACGGGTGACCAAAAGGCACCTGTGCGGTGGTGATGTGTGTTTTAGAAATAAGGGGAATGCTTCCGTCACCGATTCCCGACGCCAAGTCGCCGAGCGCGCCATGGCTTTGATCCTCGCAACGGGGTTTTGCGCAAGCTCGATTGCGCTGGCCGCGAGTTTTCCTGCGTCGATCACCAACACGGCAAGCGCGACCGTCCCGGTGGGAACGGCAAACACCAATGTCGCGTGCACGAATGCCAACAGTATCGCTTTGGCGTCTGTCTGTACGGCGAGCGATACGGATGTGCTCGCCTGGGTCGTCACGCTGACGAAGGGCGCTCCCGCAACGGCGGCTCTGAATACCCCGTTCGCTTATCAACTCGCCGTCGGCAACACCGGGTCCGGCCTGATTCCGGCCGGCACCGTGCTTACCGTCACGGACGTTGTGCCGAGCGGTTTGACCGTCAGTGCGGCGACTCCCGGCAGCGGCATTTCCGCGGTCGCGTGCGCGCCCGCATCGGCAACCGGTCCGGCGTCGTTGACGTGTTCGATCACTCTCGGTACGGCGCTTGCAGCCGGTACGCCGAGCAGCGCCGCCGCAGCGCCCAGATTCACCCTGTCGGTCATGGCGACGGCGACGGGCAGTTTGACCAACGTGGCGTCGACCGATCCGACCGGCGGAACGAGCCCGCCGACACCGGGTGCCGGATGTACGCCGGGGCCGAGTTGCGCAAGCGTCGTGACCAACGTGAGCGCAGCTTCGAATGTACTTGTGAGCAAGCAATTCAGTCCGTCGACGATCGCGTCGGGAGGAACTTCGACGTTGACGATCACCATTGCGAATACCGCGCCTGGAGCAGTCAACCTGACCGGCATCGGGCTGACCGACAACCTGCCGAGCGGCGTGAGCATCGCATCGCCGCCGAACTCGAGCACGACATGCGGCGCCGGTTTGGTGTCGACCTCGATCGCCGCGGGAATAACTTCGGTGACTTTGACCGGAGGCAGTGTGAGTGCTGGCGCTAGCTGCGCGATCAGCGTGAACGTGACCGCGCCATGAAACGCAATCGACAGGCACCGTCCAAAGTGTCTTCGGTCGCACCACGGCAATCGCGCGCCGCGAGCCTGCTGCTTTTTGCATTGGCATGGTTCGCGTTCGCGGCGCATGCGGGCACGGTCACGATGACGATGACGTCGAATGCCGGTGTCGCCGGTTGGAATGTAGGGCGGCAGGCAGTGAGCGGAAATGCCAGCGCCACATACACACTCAACTTGACCAACAGTGGAACCACGACCACGGGCATCACTTTGACGGACAGGTTACCGGTGGGACTGTTTCCCGGCAGTGTTTCGGGTACAGGCGGGCTGACTTGTTCGAGTGTCGCCTCAGGCACGACGGGCCCGGTCACCTACACGGTGACTTGCACCGGCAGCGTCTCGACCACGGCGACGGCGACGATCTCGGTCTGGGTCGACCAACTGGCAATGACGGGCGCCGTGGCGAATCCTCCGGCCGGCAATCCGTCGACCATCACGGCGACGAATGCCCTCGTCAATACGGTTGCCGCGACCGCCACCGGCGGCACCATCACGCCGACCGTGTCGGTGATCAGCACGATCAACGGCATACGCCAGGTGCTCTCCTCAGGCAGTTGCCCGAAATTGACGGGCACGCTCGGAGCGAACACGTTTTCGACGTTTGCGACTTCGGCCAATCCGGCCGATGGGGCCGGCAGCTTCGGCAGCATGGCGAGCAATACCGTGGGCAACAGTTCGCGGCCAGGCACGTTTACCGGTCCGCTGACGGGCGGAGGGCTGACGAGCCTGACGATGTGGCCGCTGTCCAATCAAACCAACGCGAACGTGATGACGGACGGCTACTACACCATCAGCAATCGCTCGAGCTTCGCCGGCAACACGCGCAACGGTGTTTTCTACTGGGTGGCAGGCGACCGCAGTTCGCTCGAAACGGTCGGCCCCCAAGGCGATCCGAACAGTCTGATGATGGTAGTCAACGCCACGATCAATCCGACCGGTCAGCCGCCGACGGCATTTTTCCAGCAAACGATCACCGGTCTGCTGCCTTACACAAACTACCAGTTTTCGATCTGGGCCATGCACGTGGACAATCCGAACAACACGTACTGGGGCACAAATCCATCCGGGCTGGCGTTGCCTTACAACTTGCAGTTCGCGGTCAATCGGCAGGGCGTGGACGCCCCCGGCACGCGCACGGTGCTGTATATGACGGGCACCGTTTATCCGACCAGCCCGCCGACCTGGAATCAATACGCCGTATTGTTCAATACCGGTGCCGCTACGCAGGTCACGTTTTACTTCCAGAACAACGGCAACGGCGGCGCCGGCAACGATCTGGCGCTTGACGACATCGTCCTCGCGACGTGCACGGATTTGCCGGCCGGCAGCGTCAACGGAACGCTCTACTACGACGATAACCGCAATAGCGCCGCGAATGCGGGAGAAGCGGGATTGCCGGCAGGCATCGTGGTCAATCTGGTCAACAATGTGGGCGTCATTGTTGCCTCCGACCTGACCGACCAGAACGGCAATTATTCGTTTCAGAACGTGGTGGCATCGTCGGTCGCCGCGGTGGCGGATCCCACGAATGCCGGGGCCTATACGGTGCAGGTTGCGGCGACGAACCCCGCTATTCCGGCTGGCGTGACATTGGGAACCTCGAACAATGTATCGGCGCTGGTACTCCCGAACCAGATCGCGATCGCCGATTTCGGCTATCTCGCCGTCAAGTTGACATTGCAGAAGACCTGGATAAACGCCACGCCAGGCGATGCTGCCGTCATCACCGCGACAAATACGATCGCCTCGCCGAACAGTGGCACGCCGGCCGTGGGAACCGCAACGTTCAACGACACGGCGCCATCGGCGAATGCGACCGACACCTACGCGGCGCTGTTGCACGTCGGCTACGGGCAATCGGTCAATTTCGCCGAAACGGTGGCGAGTGCCAGCAGTTACTTGAAGGCTTTGGTCTGTACGGGCAACGCGGGTGCACTGAGCGGCAACACCTTGACGACCAGCGGCGCCGATGTGTCGATCACCTGCGCGTACCGGAACACGCGCGTACCGAACGTGATGCTGACCAAGGCTTTCAATCCGCCCACTATTTCGTCGGGTAGCACGAGCACGCTGACCATCGCGATCGCGAATACCGCGCCGGGTGCGGTGGACCTGACCGGTTTGGCGCTGACCGACAACTTTCCAGCTTCGCCGAGTGGAATGGTGATTGCCAATCCGTCTGCGGCAGGCACCACCTGCACGGCGGCCGGCGGTGCAACGGTGACGGCGGTGCCGGGTGGCACCAGCGTGGCGCTCGGAGGCGGCAGCGTGAACGCAAACAGCAGTTGCACGATCCAGGTCAATGTCACTGCGCCGTGATGGGACGCATAAGCGGTCTCTCCGCGTTGCCGAGTTCGTTCGAGGCAGTCACGGAGTCGGTGACGGAATTTGCTCGAAAAACTTCAAGAGCCACAAACGGGGAGGCGCGCAGCGCGCCGAAAAGGACATGAGAATTTCATCGACTCGAAAAAAAGGGGTAGCAGTCGATCGCCGCTCTTTTCTGGCCGACAAGCTGCGGAATCTGAAAATACCGCGAGCCAAGTCCGCCGGGCTCCAAACCGATTCGGATCCGGATGATCGAACCGCGAGACTGAAGAAGGGAGAGCTTGTCGACGTATCCCGTCTCGCCAGAGAAGTCGGCTTCACCGTCCATGTCGCATGCAGCCGCGATGTTTGGACTGGATTGATCGAGATCGGCCACGACTTGCCTGCGCTGAAGCGCAATCCGCGCATGAAGGAGCGCCGGCTTCTGAACATCCTCCTGGAAGCTCTGCAGGCCGCACGCCGCAAACTCGGCAGCAGGGAGGTGCAATTCAGCGTGTACCGGATTACCAGCAAGGCCGAGCGCGAAACTTGCGGAAAGATCGCGGTCAAAAGCGATCTCGCGGTCCGTTGCGATCCGGGCGATTTCGGCGAGCCGGTCGTCACGATATCGCTCGCAGAGGTCGCGATGTCCTCGGGCGAGGGCATCTCCGAGGGCGGCGAACCCGTGCAGCAGCAAAGACGCGGCGCATACCGCAGCAGCCGACGGGGTAAGCAAATTCTAAACGCATCTGCTGCATCAACTGGGGATTTAACTTGAAACTTCTCGTGGTCGGCGATCAGCCGACATTTCGCATAATGCTGCGCTATGTGGTCGAGGATCGGCATCCTGGTACGGTGGCCGTCGATGTTGCCGGCTTGGCGGAGTTGAAGACCGCCGTGCAGGACGCGGAATGGGATCTTGTGCTGCTCGATTTGCCGACGCCCGAAGCATCCGGCTTTTCTGCTTTGATCTATCTTGGCGCGGAGCGTCCGCAGCTACCTGTCGTTCTGGTCTCGGCGAATGCGAGTCCTTGTTTCATGCGTCGCGCCCAACAATTTGGGGCTGCCGGCCTGGTGTCGAAATCGGCTTTTCACACGGAGCTGGATGAGGCTCTGAGCGCCGTGCTCGCGGGCCGACGCTGGTTTCCCGCGCAGAAAACTGCACCCGATGAAGACAATGCAGGTCTGGCGCTGCGCCGGAACCGGCTCACCGCGCAACAGCTTCGTGTATTGCTGCGTCTGGCGGACGGTTTGTCGAACAAACAGATCGCCACCGATTTTTCCCTCTCCGAGAACACGGTCAAAATACACGTCAGCGCAATCCTGGCGAAGCTCGGATGCAGTTCGCGCGTTCAGGCAGTGCTGTTGGTCAGGAGCCCGATGTCGGATGCCGCGGAAGGGCCCGTGGACGTTGCGGCGGCAAACGGCGGCTAGTCGCGGACGAGCACCGATTGACGCGGTTTCGGCGCAGCTTGTCCCCGCCGTTTCCGCGGCGAGACATGCAACGTGATTGATTGGGCTTTATTCGATGGGATCTGGCCGCACCAAGAGCGAGCTTGTGGTGTGCTCATGGCATCGAGCTGCGAAGTATTTTCCGAATTGCCGCGGCCAGCTCTTGGCAGAGTCGACGCACACCGCGGCAAATCGATGATGCCGCCTTCCAACATTCACAGATCGCCTCAATTGTTTTTTGAGGCGATCTAGTGGAGCGGACTGCCTAGCCATGTTCGCGCACGCGCAAACCTTTCGGTTGCGGCGAGCGGCAACCTGCTTCAGCTTTTAGTAGTTCGAGGGGTTGCCGCTGTATACGACGGGAATCACGATCGTCGCGGCACCGCCGGGAGGCAGCATTAAGCTCAATCCGGAAAGTACGTTCAGTACACCCGTGCCCGCCGTTCCTGCCGGGCTGCCGCTGCCCATGCAAGTCACGCCGGGGCTGGGAGTGCAGGTAATGCCCGGTGCGGCGATGGTCATTCCCGAAGGCAAGAGATCGGATAAGGCTGCTCCGCTCACGTTCGCCGTCGCCGTCGCCGCGTTGGCCACCGTGATGGTATAGGTGCCGTTACCGCCAGGCGAATAGTTGCCGTTGAAGTCGGTCTTGGAGATCGACACGTTCGCCGTTGCCATGTTCGTATACAGGCATGTCCATGCCGCGCCACCCACCATATTGGCGGCCGGGATGGTCACGCTCGTCGCTGCCGAGGTGATCGGGGTTGTCGGATTGCCGTCGCCGGGGGCATTCGCGTCGGTGCACCTTACGCTGGTCTGATAGCCGGACAGTGCAGGTCCCGCAGCCGACGTTTCGGTTATCGATGCCGCCGTGCCTGCGGTGCCGACGTGGAGTACGGCCGAGGTTACAGTCGCGCCATTGGCAACACTCGGCGCGACGTCGGTCGTATTGGTGACGCCGGTCAGACTGAAGTTGAATGTGTTGGTGGCGGCTGCACCGCCCGTAAGTGTCTTGGCCAAGCTGACCCGCGGCAAAGAGAGATCCGTATCGGTGGCGGTGTTGTTGGCGATGTTGGTGTCGGTGACGCCCGGGCCCGCCGTAACGGTGGCGGTATTGGCAAGAGGGCCGGTGAAGGTACTCGGTACCGTCATGGTGAGCGTGTAGGTGACGCTTGCGCCGGCGGGCAGGTTCACCGCAGTGTCGTTGATGGCGCCGATTCCGTTCGCGCTGCAGGTGCCGCCGCCGCTGCCGCTGCAAGTCCAGCTTGCCGTCGTGATGCCTGCAGGCAACGGATCGCTGACCGTGTTGTTCGCCGCATTGGACGGACCGTTATTGCTGACGACGATGGTGTACGTGTTCGTGCCGCCCGGCGTATACAGCAGCTTGCCGTCGGTTTTTGTGATCGCCAGATCGGCATTGGCCGTACAGGTCAGAGACGTGGTGCCAGAGCCGGCATACGCTGTTGCGCCAACGATCGTTGCCGTATTGCTCGTCGTGCCGATGCAAGAGTTGACGACGGCCTGATAGCAGACTTGCGGGTTCGCCGCGCCGAGCGTGGTGTTGGCGAGGTTTGCGGCCAGGGTCGAACCGCTGATCATTCCTACCGTCGAGACAACGACGTTCAAGCCAAGGTGGGCGGGATATGTCGTTCCGGATGGGAAGCTCGATTGAGGAATCGTTACGGTTGCCGTGCCGGCACCGTCGGCGCCGACGCTGCCGACGACATAGGTTCCGATAGTCGCGTTGCTCGTACCGTCCTTGAAAGTGACGGTAGTTCCGGAGGGAATGCTGCCGGCATTGACAGTCAAGGTCAGTGCGCCCCAATTGCCTACACCGCTACCGGGTGCACAGTAGCGAGCGGCAGGGTCGTTGAAGCTGAAAGCGGCATCTGTCGTCGTGACTGCGGGATTGCAGGCGGCGAGCGAACTTGGCCTCAGCGAACCCGAGGCATCGTAGACTAGAAATCCCGCCGGGGCGTTGTCGCCGTAGGAAATGACGCAGCTCGAATTCGGCACCAGCACCGTGCCGTAAGTCAGATTGGTTCCGAGCAAGCTGCCGCAACTTGTATTGGTCGCATAGTCGAAGCAGGCAATATTGGGATTCTGGCTATAGCCGGCACTGAAGACGATGCGTGAAGTGCCTGGAATCAGCGTGACGCCCGAGCTTGCGCTGCCGCTGACGGAGACATCGGTGATGGTAGGCAAGGTCAGATTGGTGGACAGCGTCGTCGCGGTCAGGTTGAGATTGAGACAGGACGTGGGTACCGCGCCCGAGGCGCCGTAGCAAAATCCGGTAACGCTGCCGGCAGAACTGATCGGCAGAATGACTTGCTTGCTCGATGCCGTGATCGGCGCCAACGCAGTGCCGTCGCAATTCGTCGCCGTGGTCACGCCGGTGACCTTGACGCAGAACGTACCTTCGCCTTGGGTGGAGAACGCGATCGAGCCGTTGCCGAGATTGAACCAACCGTAGTACCGCAGGGTTGCGGTGCTGCCGGGATAGATCAAGGTGCCGGCTGAGGTGGTGCCGGCACAAACCGCGGAAGTCGCCGGATCGTAGCAGCCCAGATATTGTCTGCCGGTGGAATTCATCCCAATCATGTACAGCTTGCCGCCGACCAGCATCGGACCGATTGCTGCGTCCTTATAGGTGTTGATGGCATCGACCGCGCCCGAGATCAACTGCACTTGGCCGCAACTAACCGGGGTACCGGAGGCGTAGTCGGCGCAACCGATCGTGCCGTTGAACAGGCTGAAATAAGCCTTCGTACCGATCACGGTAGGAGAGGGCGCTACGGTCGTACTTTCGACAATCGTCGTATTGCAATTCGTGTTCTGAGTGAAGTTAGCGCAGGCGATGGTGGGCGCCGCACCGGGATATGCCGAGTGATGGCTGATCGCGCTCAGAATCAGGTCGCCCGCACTGTCGTTGACGAAGAAAGGGGTGTAGCCGTCGCCTGGGATAGGAGTATTCGCGAGCACATTCGCGGTGGAACCGCTCAGCGTTTGAACGGCATATTGACTGTTGTTGCCGTAGAGAAACACGGATTGACCGGCCGTGCCCGGTTGATTGCCTGCGCCGCTCCAAGTCCCCAGTGTAGTGTTGCTGAAAGCGCTGCCGTTTGCGGGACAGGAGAGCGTCCAGCCCGCGCCGGTTTTCTGCAAAGTCGCTCCGGCGCAGGCGTAGCCAAGTGCCGTCGTGTTCGCGGTGACGTTGCCGATGTAAGTCTGATTCGACGACATCGTATCGGTCAACGCAACATCGATCGGCGGATTGATATTGGCATTGGCGTTTTGCGAGATCGCGTAGGTCACGGTATTGCCCGGGATCACGCTAGTCGCGGCCACGCCGCCGACATAGGCGGTTTTGGTCACGGTGCTCGTGACGGCGACATCGGTGTCGGTGGCCGTACTGGTGACGCCGGCGCTGCTGACCGTCGCCGTATTGGACAAATTGCCGCTGGTGCCGGCGCCGACCGTGCCGATCACGGTGAAAAGCACGCTGCCGGCCGGAGTGAGCGCAGGAATGAGAATTCCCGTCCCCTGCATCGCACTCACCGTCGTACTCGCCGAGACGGGGCACGCCGAACCATTCGTGGCGTTGCTGCAGGTGACGCCGGTCACGCTGAGATTGGCGATCGCAGAATCCTTGAAGACGGCGTCCGTCACCGTCGTTGTGCCCGAATTGGTGATACGGACGAGATAGGTATTCGACTGGCCCGGCACATAAGTGTTCTTGCCGTCGGATTTGCTGATTGTCACGGCGGCAGAAGCCCAGGACGAGCAGAGCAGAAATGCGAGGAACACAGGCAGTTTGCCTGGAGCACTATTCGGCGTGCGAGGCTGTGATCGAAAAATGCCCAGGCTCGCCTTGCCTGAACGCACCTTCGTCGGGGCCGCCAATGCGGGCGTCCGCAATGCAAAGCACAAACTCATGATGTCCCCTTTCCGATCGGAGGAAGATTTTTCTTCCGGATGCTTTCGAGCGTGCCTTTTGAGGTGCCCGATTTTTGCTGCACGGCTTACTCTCGCCGACGCTCTATTTCGTCAGCTCTGGTACGAAGACGCTCTGCCATCAGCGCCCTGTTTCGTTCCAAGACAGAGCCCGCGGCGCTCTCCAAGCTCTACCGCATTGATCGCTCGACCTCCCGCGTGCGTCAATTCGAGGATGTCATGCACCGCGCCTTTATCCGCCCTTCGAGACGCCCTTCGAGCACCGCTTTTCCGCACCGGGCGATCCGTGCCGTGGCATATAGGCTCGTTCGTACTATGTGACGCGAGTCTATGTTTTCACCGATCGCGAATCTTTAGAAATTCGGATTCATCCGTCTGAAATTTGAAAGATTGCAAAACCGCCTGCGGACGATCGAGGGGCGTGCTGCGGCCTCGACGCGGCGAAAATCACGTCGTGGCGGCCACTTCAGAAAGCACGAGAAAGTCCCGGGAAGCGATGCTTCGCCGTTCATCGTGGGGATGGAGCTTGAGGCTCCGTGCGTGCTAGCCGATTTGTATTAGTGCTAAACGCTTTCTGGCAGAATGCCGAAAAGACGCGGGGCCTAGGGGCGTTGCCAAGCGCGATTCGCCGGGCAGCGGGGGCTCGCAATTCAGGTATTCGAGGTCGCGTCGGCGACCGTCATGGAGATCGTCGTCGATGCCGAATGGCCGGAAGACAGAAAGAACTGCAACCTACACCGCCCCGGCACTCGAGAAGGGGCTGGGCATTCTCGAATTGATCTCCAGTGCTTCGTATCCGATGAATCTTTCGGACATCTCGCTGGGAGTAGGGCGCGCCAAGAGCGAAATCTTCCGCATGGTCTACGTGCTCGAACGCCTGCGCTATGTCGAGCGCGTCGAGGGTACCGACGGCTATGTGCTGACCAATCGTCTGTTCCTGCTCGGCATGCAGCGCCCTCCGCTCAACGAACTGCTCGAAATCGCGTTGCCGCGGATGCGCAAGCTCTGCGAAGACACCCTGCAATCCTGTCACCTCGTAGTGCCCTCGGATCAGTACACGGTGATCATCGCGCGCGCCGAATCGCCGGGCGATCTCGGCCTCGCGGTGCGCATCGGTCATCGGCGTCCCCTTCTTCAGGCCACCTCCGGTCTCGTACTGACGGCTTTTCAGCCCGAAGCGGTGCGCGCGCGCTGGCTGCAGCAGTACGGCAAGCGGCTCACGCCGGATGAGCGGGAGGAATTGCCGCAGAAGCTCGAATCGATCCGCGCGAAAGGCCACGCAGCGATCGCGAGTTCGATCGCACCAGGCATCGTCGATTTATCGGCGCCGATCCTGCGCGAGGGACTGGCCGTGGCTGCGCTGACGATTCCCTATCTGCCGCTGTCCGAGGGCGGTGTGTCTCAGCAAGAAGCGGCCAAATCACTTGGCAAGGCCGCGGCGGAGTTGTCCAAGAAACTCTGATCCACCTTCCTGCATGGGGCGTGCGCATATGCACGCCGCTGGCTTGCCGCGCGCGTTAAACCGAAAACCGCATTCTTTGCAGCCGTTGGCCCCTTGAGCTTTGGCCTCCAGCGCGTTCGCGTCTCCGACGAACGCAGTGCGATTCCCGACTCGCCGCAGGTCGACGCTGCGGATTGTCAGTCGCACGCCCCGTAAAACGTAACTCCTCGCAAAGCGCGCGCGATCGGCGCCACACGGTCCGATTCCGCACGCTGACGCAGGCGCAAGCGCCTGTCCCGTCCCCGCGTCTGCGGACTCGTCCGCGCAGGAGAATCTTTATGAGCACCACCACCGACTTGGTCACGCAATACCACCAGCAGGACACGGACTATTACTGCGGCGCGGCGTGCGCGCAGATGGTCCTCGCCCAGTGCGGCGCCGGCCTGCTCAACCAGACCAATTTGTACAACGACAACCATAGCCACTCGACGGCGGAAAGCGGCTGGTATACGGCGCCCGACGGGCTGCAGTGGACGCTCAACAATCGCCAGTCGGGCAAATACTTTGTGCTCGACGCACTGTCGAGCGAAGAAGCGATCTCGCGCATGATCGTCTGGACCATCCATCACTACCGCGTTGCGCCGGTCGCGATGGTCTACGGCTCGGCGCACTGGATCGTCGTGCGCGGCTACACCACG
Organism: Rudaea sp. 3F27F6; assembly: GCF_005503555.1. GTDB lineage: Bacteria > Pseudomonadota > Gammaproteobacteria > Xanthomonadales > Rhodanobacteraceae > Rudaea. The sequence continues at coordinate 252,273 of NZ_SCNG01000002.1, read as the reverse complement.
AGTGCCGACCCGGCGAATTCCTACGACACGAGTTATTCGATCAGCGGCTTCGACATCAACAACCCGTGGCCGCCGACGCCGGTGCCCGGTCCGCCGCCGCCGCACAGCGTCGGCGACGTATGCGGCTCGGGCGGCAACCGCGGCGTCGCCGACGAGCACATCTCCTACACCTCGTGGCGCAACGATTACATGACCGGCATCCCGAGCGGCCACTGGGGCGGTAAGTTCGTCGCGATCTGCGATCCCGATCCGCCGCCGGACCGCCTGCCGCATAGCCGCCAGATCGAACTGTCGCGGTTCTCCGGGCACGAATTGATCGAACATCGGCAGGCTGCCGACCTCGCGAGCGCGGCACTGAAGGATCACGGCCTGCTGCAGCGAAAGAACTGGCATTCCGCACTCGAACGGACCGAGCCCGGCAAGGGAGTTCTGGTGCAGCGCCTCGATCGCCTCGACAGTTTCTACTGGATCGTGCCGTATATGCACGGCGACTCGGCGAGGACCGTCGTCAGCATCGACGCGCGCTTCGGTCAGTATCTGCAGGCGCGCACGCTGCCCGAACCGAAAGGCACGGCCTTGCTCACCCTCGATCGCAAGGAGGTCGAGGCGCTGATCATCGACCGCATCCACGAACTCGGCGAAGGACGCGGTGAACTGCTGATCCGTCCCGGCGTGGCGTGCATCAGCAACCATTGGGTATGGCGGCCGTGCCGCGAATCGCTGTCGCCGTTCTATCCGTTCAAGCTGGTGACTTACGGTGCGAACCGGCTTTACGTGCGCAGCGACGGCGCGGTGTTCCATTCGCTTACCACGACCGATCGCGGCCTCTGAGCGTTCGTATTGATCCGACCCGGTGAAGTTTCAGCCACTTGTACTGAGCGTAGCCGCGCAGCTTCGGGGTCGAAGCTGCCGCCGCGGCAGGCTTCGACTCCGCGCCTCCGGCGCTACGCTCAGCCCGAACGGATTCATACGTAGCGCCCGAATGGATTCACATACAGTGCTGGGACGGATTCGTGCACAGCGGACAAGCAATCAATCTCACATGCCGAATCTCTAACCGTTCGCACTGAGCGTAGCCGCACAGCGGCGAAGTCGAAGTGCTGCCGCGACAGGCTTCGACTCCGCGCCTGCGGTGCTACGCTCAGCCCTAACGGATTCATATATATGCGTGCCGTATCAATAGAATGACCGAATGGATACAGACGATCTCGCCGCCGCCGCGCGCATCGCCCGCGCGGCGGTCGGAATTGGCGCGGAGGTTCCGGCGCGCACTTATCCGGTGCGTCGCCTCGACCGCGATGCGAGCTATGTGCTCGTGCTGCTCGGTTTGCCCGGCGCGCCAGGCTGGATCGCTGCGGTCGACGCGGCGGCGCAGGACGTTATGACTTGGGCCGCGAATCCCTCGGGCGCGAGCACGGTGCCGGCGGCCGACGAGGCGCTCGATCTCGTCTGGCAACCCGGCAGCGCGAGCCGATCGCCGCTGTATCCACTGCATCGCGTGAATACGCCCGACGGTCCGCGCTTTCTCGATCTTGCCGGCAAGCTTCACAAAGACTTGAAATAAGTCCGTCGGCCAATGAGATCCGCTTGCGCGACGGTTCGGCGGCGAAAATGTCCAATCAATCGCGGTACTGCGAAAAAACATCGGGCAGCATTTGCGCATCGATGAGATAAAGCAAAAACATTCTCGGATTCGGCCGCTTTGATTTCCGCAGAGGAATCGGGTGCATTTTCATCTTCAGGGTGGGCTCGATAAATCGCCGGGCCGGAACGTTATCGATCGGGACGCCAACAGACTAAGACTGCAATTCACCGTTCACTTCACAAAAAGGGGCTTGTGATGTCCAGAGAATGGTCGAGGCTTAACCGCCGGCAATTTCTTGCCGGCTCTTGTGCGGCGATGTTTCTTCCGCTGAGTGCATGTTGCGAATTCAGGGCGCGCCCGACGCCCCAGGTCGGCGACCGGCAGACGCCGCCCGGCAAGCGGCTTTTCTCCGTGGCGCCCGAAGCCATTCAGCGCAGCCCTTTGAAGCCGCAGTTCGCGATCGACGTGCACTCGCACTTCTTCAATGCGTCCGACGTCAACGTGCAGGGCTACGTCGCGGAATCTTGGGGCCATTCGATGAGCCCCGCGGCTCAGCCCTTCATCTATGTGCTTTCACAGGCGCTAGACAGCCTCGCGGAAAGCGTGAAGACCGCCGCCGTGGAATACCAATATCTGTCCGGTTTGGCCGCCGCGAACACCGATACCGCGTTGAGCCTGGAGTCGATGAAAGCGTCCTTCGATCAGAGCATCGAGACGCACATGGACGCGTCGGCCCAGCGTCTGTTCAAGGAACTCGAAAAGCGCGACGGAAAAGCGAAATATCGCGCGGCCGCCGAGGACGAGCTGGGACAGCGCATCAAGGTGCTCAAAGCGGTGCCCAACGCGGTACCTGCTGCGGTTCCCGAGCTGTCGCCGGAGCTGATCCGGCGCGCGATGAGCCAGAACGCGCGGCGTCCGTTCGATAAAAGCTTGACCGCTGCGCCGTCTCTTCGCGTCGACGGATTGCTCGCATTCGCCGGCTACATGCTCAACGAGCGCTGGATGAATCTGCGTAGCTATCAGCAGAAGTATTCGACCGACGACGGCGCCTTCGGTATCGATGCGGCGTTCGGCTCTCTTGTCGATTTCGATTACTGGTTCGCTTGTCCGTGCTACTCGGCGCGCAGTGACCAGATGAAGGTGATGGCGTTGCTTTCCTATCTGTCAGGCGGATACATGCTGCCGCTGGTCGGCTACAACCCATGGACGGATCTGAACAACCACGGCGAGTCGTATCAGCTGGTGAAGACTGCGATCGAGAACTTCGGCTACATCGGGGTCAAGATCTATCCGCCGGTGGGTTATTACCCCTACGGCAATGAAGAACTCAACAAGGACGGTCCGCGTCTGCCGAAAGACTTGCGCGCCCTCGACGCGGCGCTCAAGCAGATGTTCGACTACTGCGCGCGCATGAACGTACCGGTGATGGCGCATGCGAATCGCACGCTCGGGCGCGACGCCGCCGCGGACAATTTCGGCGGCCCCGGCGGTTGGGGCAAGCTGATGGCCAAGTACGCGGCCGAAACAAACGCGCCGATCATCCAGCTCGGCCATTTTGGCGGCGACTCGTCGAGCGACGGCTCGAATTGGCCGAGTGACTTCGCCACGCTGATGCAGTCGTATCGGGCGAACAATCGCATCTATGGCGACGTCGCGTTCTGGGATCACGCACGCGACTGCGCCGACGCGGGCAACGACGACTGCAAAACCTTGCTCGGCCGCTTGCAGCAAGCCCATGACATCTACCCCGATTTGAGCAAACGCCTGATGTACGGAAGCGACTGGCTGATGCTGTCGCAGAACGACGATTGGCCCGCATTCCCTGGGCAAATCGCGACCGCGCTGGGCGGATTGCCGTGGATCGATCGCGATAGCCTGTTCTATAGGAACGCGATGAATTGCTTCGGCCTCTCCGACAAAAACGGCGACCGTTACAAATCGGTGGTCGCGCATCTGCAACTCAGCGGCGCGGATTTGCCGAAGTGGCTCGCCTAGCGGCCACTGCCTCGGCAACACAATAAATCCGGTTCCGTCGCTCGCGTGGAGGCGCAGCGCGCAACAACGCTGCGTTTTCCCGGCGTTGCAATAGCGCTATTTCGACGGTGCGCTTGCTGTCAGATGCGCATCGAGCCAGGCCAGCACGCGTTCGAGCACGTCGCGCCGGTGCGCGCGTTCGGCGAACCAGTGCGGGCCGCGCGGATAGCGCACGAACTCGACCGGGGTGCCTTGCCGCTTCAGCGCGCGGAACAGCATTTCACCCTGAGCGACAGGTACGCGACGGTCATCGTCGCCATGCAGGATTAGCACGGGCACGCGCACATTGGCGACGTGGCGGATCGGCGAGTGCGCATCGTAGGCCGCGCGTTCGCGCACCGGATCGCCGAAGTAGCCGGGCAGGTAGTCGGGCACGTCGGTGGTCAATGCCATCGCGCCGATGTCGATCACGCCGGCACCGACGATCGCGGTCTTGAAGCGGTTCGATTGCGTGACTGCCCATGCGGAAAGATAGCCGCCGTAACTCCAGCCGCCGATCGCAAGACGCTCGTTGTCGATCACGCCTTCGCGCACGAGCAGGTCGATGCCGTCGAGCACGTCCTTGAAGTCCGCGCCACCCCAGTCGTTGCGTGCGGCCTCGGCGAATGCGGCGCCTTGTCCTTCGGAACCGCGCGGATTCGGCAGGAACACCGCGTAGCCGTGCGCGGCAAGCAACTGCGCCCAGTCGTGCCAGGAGCAGAGCCAGCCCGACGCCCAGGCCCAGGCCGGCCCGCCGTGAATCTGCACCAAGGTCGGCAGCGGTTTGCCGCGCTGCCAGCCGGGTGGCGTGACGAGCAGGCCGGTGATGCGGCGGCCGTCGAGCGACGAGCGCCATTCGAGTTCGCGCAGCGTGCCGAGTTTCCAGTCGGCGACCTGCGGATTGGTGACCGTGCGCTGGCGCGCCTTGCCGCCGTCGAGTGTCCACACCTCGGCAGGCGTTTGCGCCGTGGTGCCGAGAAAGGCGATGCGACCGTTTGCGGCGACGCTGAAATTCTGGAACGGCGCCTGTGCGTCAGCGAGGACGGTCGCCTTGCCGTTTGTCGCGTCGATGCGCAGGAACGCGGCGCGCACGCCGGCTTGGCCTTCGCCGATCAGCGTCGCATCGTTCTGCCAGCGTGCGAGCCACAAGGTGCCGAGCCACTCGCTGCCGAGCGCGATGCGCTCGCCGCCGGCGAGCGGATGAACGTAGGGTGTTGCAGTCATGCCGTAGCGGCCGAGTTCGCCGTAGAGCAGGCGGCTGCCGTCGGGTGAGAACTGCAGCGGAAACGCCGAAGCACGGGCGCATAGCGTGCGCTCGATCGTCGCTTTCGCAGGATCGACGAGAACCACGCGCGAGTCGTACCAGTAATCATTGAGCGTCGTGCCGTTCGATACGCGCAACGCGAGCGTCGCGCCGTCGGGTGAGAGCGTCGCATCGTGCACCTGCAATCCGCTTGGGCTGACCAGCGTCGCTTCGCCGCCGGCAAGGTCGCGTACCCACGCGCGCGCGAACAGCGTCGACCGCTCGACTTCGATCGCATCGTCTTTCGCCGCGATTTTTGCTTGTGCTTCCGGCGATGCGGCGTCGGATGCCAGATAGACGAGGCGTTTGCCGTTTGCCGACAGCGCGTAGTGGGTTACGTCGGTCGCCGCGCGCGTCAGCGGTTTCGTTTCGCCCGTGGCGACGGAGGTTTCCCAGACCTGCCAGCGTGCCGTTTTGTCGTTACCTGGGGGCAACGGGCGATCGGAGAGAAACAGTAGATGCTCGCCGGCCCAGCGCGGCTCGCGGTCGTTGGCTTGTTCGGGCGCAGGCAATTCACGCGCCGATTCTTTGCCCGTTGCCGACACGATATGGATGCGGCTACGCGCACGCTTTGCCTCGGGTTGCGAAGTGCTGACGCTGTAGGCGATGCGCGTGCCGTCGCGCGAAATCTGCGCGTCCTCGACCTGCTTGAGATCGACGATATCGTCCGCGGTGGCGACGCGCGCTGCGTGTGCGTGCATGGCGAGCGCAAGCGCGGCGAACGCGCAAAGATGTCGGAAGGAATTCATGCCGGCGCTCCCGCATAGTGGCGTATCCAGGCTGCGCGTAGCGGCAGCTTGAATGCGACATCGTTGCCGCCGGCAGAAACGAGTCTGGCGAACGGCTGCGCGGCAAGCAGGTCGGCGACATCGCCGTTGCGTGGTGCGTAGTGGGGGTCGAATGGATGACTCATCAGCGTATCTCCTGCAAAGCGGCAGCGACCGAGATCGGCGGCCAGCGATCGTGCCACGGCGCGGCTTGTTCGAGTTCGTGCGCGAGTGCGAGCAGCAGCGGTTCGTCGTGGCGGTCGGCGGCGAACTGCAGGCCGATCGGCAGCCCCGACGCCGTCTGCGCGAGCGGCAGCGAGATCGCCGGCGTGCCGGCAAGATTCTGCAGCGGCGTATAGCCCATCCAGTCGAACATCGCCGGCATCAGCTCGTCGAAGTCGCGCGTCGGCGCCAGCTCGCCGAGCAGCGGCGGCGGTGTCTTCAACACCGGACTCAAGAGCACGTCCCAGTCCGCGTGGAACGCAGCGAATGCGTGTGGCAGGGCGGCGAGCACGGCGTAAGCGTGTTCGAGTTCGTCGACGCCGCAGTGTTCGCGGTTCCAGCGCGCGAGCGCGAGCGTGAACGGCTCCAATGCGCTCTGTGCGGCGCCGTCGCCGAGCGTGGCCGCGACGGCCTCGACGCAGTCGGCGCCAAGATGCGACCACAGTGTGAATACGGCGCGAAACACCGACTCGCCGTCGATCGGCAATGCGCGTTGCTCGACGCGATGGCCGAGACGTTCGCAGAGCGCGGCGGTTTGTGCGAGCGCGGCGGCGACCTCGGGATCGGGCGCGAGGCCGGGCAGGCTGGCTTCGATCACCGCGATGCGCAGGCGCGCGCCGGGCTCCGGCGAAGGCAGCGCGATCCGCCCCGGATGCGCTGCGGCGAACGCCCATGCGGTGTCGCGCACGCTGCGCGACATGAGACTGTCGCCGACGAGAAGATCTTCGAGTGCGTGGCGGCCGCGAACGCGCAACGTGGTGCCGCGACCTGGTTTCAGCCCGACCACGCCGCAGCACGACGCCGGGATGCGGATCGAGCCGGCGCCGTCGCTGCCGTGTGCGAGCGGTACGAGGCCCGCGGCGAGCGCCGCGCCCGCGCCGCCGCTCGAACCGCCCGGCGAATGCGTGGCCTGCCAGGGATTGCGCGTCACCGGGCCGAGCAGCGGTTCGGTCACGCCCATCAGACCGAATTCGGGCATGGTCGATTTGCCGACGGCGACGAGGCCTTCGCGTTGCCAGCAGCGCGCGAAAGCGTGACTCGTTTGCGCGGGCGCGCTCGTGCGGCTGCGCGAGCCGCTGCGCGTCGGCATGCCGGGCACGGCGAGCGAATCCTTCGCCAGCCACGGCACGCCGGCGAACGCGCCGCCCGTCGTCGGTTCGACAAGATCGTTCGGGCGATGACAGACGGCGCCGAGCTGCGCATCGAGATGATCGATGCGCTGCAGGGCGGAGTAGGCGAGTTCGCGCATGGAAACTTCACCGGCATGCACGAGTGCGGCCTGAGCGTGCGCATCGCGCAGGCCGAGGGCGAGCGCGTCGCGCAGCGGCAGTGGCGTGAATGAGGCAGTCAAACGAGGTTCTCCGTTCGGCGCGCGGCACGCAGGCCGTAGCGCCAGTAGATCGCCGCACCGGCGAGACAGTAGAGGGCGAGGATGCTGGCCGGCAGCACGTCGCCGCGGCGCACCTGCACGACCATGTCGAGCAGCACGGGCGCCATCATCGCGACGCAGAGGACGATGCCGAGCACCGGCACCGTGCCGAGCCAGACCTTACCGATGCGCACGCCGCCGAGCGGCACGCGGAACGCGCCGGTCAAGTCTGGCCGCGCGCTGCGCACCCACATCACGGCGACACAGACGAGGATGAAGGCAAACGCGATGCCGACGCAGACGAGATCGCCGAGCACGCCGATCGGCAGCAGCGCCGCGGCGCCGGCGGCGATCGCGCCGAGCACGAGGTTACCGAGCCACGGCGTGCCGTAGCGCGGATGCACGCGCGCGAACAGCGGCGGCAGCAGGCCGTCGCGCGCCATCGCCAGACACATGCGCGACTGGCCGTAGGCATTGGCGAGCAGCACCGAGGCGAGGCCGGTCAGCGCGCCGATCTTGATCAGTCCGGCGAAACCGGGCCAGCCGATGCGATCGACCGCGAGTGCGACAGGATCGGCGACGCCGAGCTGGCGGTACGGCACAAGACCCGTGAGCACGGCTGCGGCGGCGATGTAGAGCAGGGCGCAGAGCGCGAGCGCGCCGAGAATGCCGAGCGGCACGTCGCGGCGTGGATCGCGCGCTTCGGCCGCGGCCATCGACACGGTTTCGAAGCCGAGATAGGCGAAGAACAACATCGCCGCCGCGCGCACCACGCCGGGCCAGCCGTAGGAGAAGCCGCCTTCGTTCGGCGGTACGAACGGCTTCCACAGTTCCGGGTTCACCGCGCTCGCGCCGATGGCGATGAACGCAAGCAGCACGCCAAGCTTGATCACGACGAGGATCGCGTTGACTAGCGCCGAGCGGCCGACGCCGAACACGAGCGTGACCGCCGCGGCCGTCGCCGCGCAGGCGGCGACGAGATTGATGCCGCCGCCGAGTTCGAGCACGGTGTGGCCGTCGTGCTGCGCGGCGGCGACGAGCGGCGTGGTGATCGCCGCGGGCAGGGCGGTGCCGAGCGTCGCGAGCAAGCTGGAAAAATAGCCGGCGAAGCCGACCGCGACGAGCGAGGCCGACAAGCTGTATTCGAGCAGCACGAGCCAGCCGAGCGCCCACGCGCAGCCTTCACCGAGCGTGGCATAGCAGTAGCTGTACGCCGAACCGGGCACCGGTATCGCCGAGGCCAGCTCGGCATAGCACAGCGCGGTGAAGGCGCAGGCGAATGCCGATAGCGCGAACGACAGCATCACGCCGGGGCCAGCGAAATCCGCGGCGGCGGCGCCGGTCATCACGAAGACGCCGGCGCCGAGGATGTTGGCGACGCCGAGCACGAGCAGGCTGCCGGCGCCGAGGCGGCGACGCAGGCCGGTGCGGTCGGCGTCGCGCACGGCTTCGTCGATCGGCTTGCGCCGGCGCATCTGATGCCAGCGGCTGCGACCGACGGGTTGGGCGACGATCACAGACGCCACAGGAAGGTCACACCGAACGTGCGCGGACGCACGATGCCCTGGCCGAGGCCGTTGATCTCCGACACCGAACGCGTGATGCCGCGCTTGTCGGTCAGGTTGGCGCCGTACAAAGTGACATCGGTCTTGTCGAAGCTCATGCGGAAGCGCAGATCGAACAGGCTGTAGCCGCCTTGCTTGTTCGGCACCACGCCGGGCACCGCCGAATTGAGATCGCTGATGCCCTGCGACAGATACGAATGCGAGAAAGTCAGCGTCGGATACCAGCGCGCGTCGAAACGATAGGTGAGGACGTTCGAGATCGACCAGTCGGCCGAGCCGGGCAGGCGCGAGCCGGCCGGCGCAGTGCCGGCGAACAGGATGAACAAGTCCTGGTCGAGCCGCGCATGCTGCCAGGTCACGCTGCTCTGCCAGTCAAACGCAGCGCTCGGCCGCCAATGTGTCGACAGTTCGATACCGCGGCTGTAGGCCTTGCCGCCGTTGGTGGCGTAGTTGAAGAAATCCGGCGTCTGCAGGCGCAACTGGATGCGGCTCCAGTCGACGTAGAACGCGGTGGCGTCGAACTGCAGCGTGCGGTCGAGCCAGTTCGAGCGCATGCCGAGTTCGTAGTTGGTCAGCTTGTCGCTGGTCGAGCCCTGCGGCGTCGGATACTTCGACAGTCCCGGCGTGTTCGGCTCGCCGAAGCGGAAGCCTTCCGACACGAGGCCGTAGAACATCAGACGCTCGTGCGGCATATAGCTGAGCGACAGCTTCGGATTGAAGCCGTCTTCGTCGGTTTTCGACGAGCTGATCTTCGGTGCGCCGGGATAGGTCGAGAATCCTTGCTGGCGCGTGGTGTTCTCGACTTCGTTGCGGAAGAAGCGGCCGCCGACAGTGAGCTTCCACTCGGGCGTGAACAGGTACGAGGCTTCGCCGAACAGTGCTGCCTCAGAACCGTCGACGTGGGTGTAGAACGCGTTGAAGATCTGGCCGTCCGGCGCGATCACCGCGCCGCTGCCGGGACCGAACATCGGCGACTGGTCAAACTGCGCTGCCGCACCCTGCGCGCCGAGCTTTTCGTAAAGATTCTTGCTCGTGTCGTAGTACATCGTGCCGACGAGCCACTCGAACTTGCCGCCGCCTTCGGGCGAAGCGAGGCGCAGTTCGATGCTGCGGCCGTCGCTCGCGCCGCCCGAATTGATGTAGAGCGGCGCGGTGAGGTTGAGCTTGAGGTCGCTGTTGTAAACGCTGCGCAAGGGCGAATAGTCGAAGCGCCAGTCCTGCTGCTTCTTCTGATACGAAGCGAGCGCGGTGAAGCGCGCCCAGCCGAGATTCTGGTCGAACCGCAGGCTGTGAATGTCGATCTTGGTGTTGGTGAACTCGGGCACGGCGGTCTTGCGCTTGAGATCGCCGTAGGCGGGCATCTGGTAAGCGTTGTCGTCCGCGTCGATGCGCTGCACGATGCTGAGCCACGACAGTTTGGTGTCTTCGTTCGGCGTCCACACGGCGGAGAAGCGGCCGCCGCCGATCGTCGTATCGTTGGAACCCTTCACGCCGGTGCCGACGTTGTCGAGGTAGCCGGGATCCTTGCGGTAGTCGACGACCGCGCGGATCGCGAGCACGTCGCTGATCAGCGGCAGATTGACCATCGCCTTCGCCGTGTAGCCGACGTCGGCATTGTGCGTGCTGCTGATGGTCGATTCCGCCGCGGCGTCGACGCGCGACGCGTCGGCCGTGTTGACGATGTAGTTGATCGCGCCGCCCATCGAGGCCGAGCCGAACAGGCTGCCTTGCGGGCCGCGCAGCACTTCGACGCGGTCGAGGTCGAAGGTGTCGATGTCGGGAATGGCGATGGTCCAGCCCGGCTCGGTGAGTGGAATCTCGTTGACGAAGTAGCCGGTCGTGGGCTGGCCCTGGACGTTGCCCGAGTTCGTCGCGATGCCGCGGATGACCACGTGAGAAACGCCTGGCTGGTAATTGTTGAACACCACGCCTGGCGTGCGCTGGATGTAGTCGGCGAGGCTTTGCGCGCCGATGTCTTCGAGCTGGCTGCCGGTGACGGCGGAGACGGAACCGGCGACCTCGCTGAGCGACTGCTGGCGCTTGCCCGCGGTGACGACGATGGTTTCGAGTTTGGCTTCCTTTTCGTTCGGCTTGTCGGCCGATTCCGGCGCGGCCTGCGCACCCGCGGACGCGGCGACGGCCAGACTGGCGCAATACAGAGTGACGGCAGTCGCGAGACTGCGGACGGCGTGACGCATGGCTCCCCCTTTCTTATAAATATGAGAGATCGTTTTGCCGCGCCGGTTTTTGCGCGGTACGTTCGATTAGATGGCAATGCCGGCAGACGGTAAAGCGCCGAGGTCGGCGTCGTTGTGCGGCGCAAGTGCATGATTTACATGGGATACCGCGGGCCGGCGAGGTGGATTCGTGAGCCGGTCGCGGACAAATAGGCAGAATTGCCGCGCGCGGCGCCGGATTGCGGCAGATTCTTTCGTGCCCGCACGCCGGCGGATAGACTGCAAACGCATCCAGCATGAGACGAACCGATCCGCATGGCGCCGAAAGACATCGACCGCATCGACCTGCGCATTCTCAACGTACTGCAACAGGATGCGCGCATCACCAATCAAGCGCTGGCCGATCGCGTCGCATTGTCGCCGAGCGCATGTCTGCGCCGCGTACGCGAACTGGAGACACGCGGCCTGATCACCGGCTATCGCGCGCAGGTCGCGGTCGACCGCATCCGTTCGGCCACCATCGTCGTCGCCCAGGTCACGTTCAAGGAGCACGCGCTTGACGCGTTCAGTACTTTCGACAAGCGCATCCTGACCATGCCCGAAGTGGTCGAGGCGTTTCGCATCAGCGGGACTTACGACTACATGCTGCGCGTGATCGTCAACGACGTGCACGAATGGAAGGACATCTCGCGCATGCTGCTCGGCGGCAACTACGGCGTGGAGAAAATCGTCTCGCAGTTCCTCATGGACGAGGTCAAGCCGTTCAGTGGCTATCCGCTTGCGTCGGAGCCGCGCGCGAAGTAATGGACCGCGGGGGAGCAAACCGTGCAAGGCGAATACGCAGTCGAATGCTCGATATCGACAGCGGCTAAACCCCGGTGCGCGTTCGCGCATCGAAACCGGCGTTGTGAAGAATCGCTGTGATCGCCATGCCACTACGTCGATGGCGTCGATCCTGTCGTCCGACAACCGCCGCAACACATCAGAGAGAATTCCGCATGCTTCGTTTTACCGCGTTCCTTTCGACCGTCGTGCTCTGTGCCTCGACGAATGTATATGCCGATGCGCAGCCGGCGAAAACCACCGCGTTCGTGCACGTCAACGTGGTACCGATGGATCGCGAGCGCGTGCTGCGCGATCAAACCGTACTCGTGCAGGGCGACCGCATCGTTGCCATCGGCCCCAATGTCGAAGTGCCGGCTGCCGCGCAGCGCATCGACGGACATGGCACGGCGTGGCTGTCGCCGGGGCTCGCCGACATGCACACGCATTCGCAGACCAAGAACGATCTCGCCGTCTATCTCGCCAACGGCGTGACCACGGTGCTTAACATGGGCGATTCACGCGCCGGATTCGTCGACAAGGTCGTGCCCGCGGTCAATCGCGGCGAAGTGCCGGGGCCGCATGTCTACACGAGCTTTCTCGTCGACGGCAACACGGAATACAACGGCTTCGTTCTGCGCACGCCGGACGATGCGCGTGCGTTCGTGCGGCTGGCGAAGACGAACGGTTACGATTTCATCAAGGTTTACGTCGGCCTCACCCCCGAGGTCTACTCGACGCTCGCCCAGGAAGGCCCGCGCGCCGGGCTGCCGCTGATCGGCCACGGCGTCTACGCCGTGCGACTCGACAGCCAGATTGCGCAAGGGCAGGCGCTGATCGCGCATGCCGAAGAATTCTTCTACAGCTTCTTCACGCCGCCCGGCGTCGAAGAATCCGATACGCCGCCCGACGTCAAGCGCATTGCCGATGCGGTCGCGTTGGCGAAGCGCCCTGGCGCGACGGTCACCGCCGATCTGGTCACCTATGCGGCGATCGCGCATCAGATCGGGCATCCCGAAGTCGTCGCCGGATTTCTCGCGCGGCCCGAGTCGTATTTCATGTCGCCGAACGACCGGCTGCAGTGGCAGACCAGCGGCTATGTAAACAAAACGGCGCGGCTCGAAGCCAAGCTCGAATTCCTGCGCTGCATGGTCAAGGCGATGGCCGATGCGGGCGTCGAGCTGGTCGCGGGAACGGACGCGCCGGCGGTTCCCGGCACCCTGCCGGGATTTTCGCTGCACGACGATCTCGCTGAACTCGAAGCATCGGGCCTTTCGCGCTACCAGGTGCTGACCACGGCGACGCGCGCGCCGGGCGCCTTTATCGAACGCACGAAACACAACGACCGCTTCGGCCTCGTTGCGACCGGATATCGCGCCGATCTGGTTCTCTCTTCGGCCAATCCGCTCGATTCGCTCGCGACGTTGCGCAAGCCGCTCGGCGTGATGGCGGCGGGGCAGTGGCGTGACGCGGCTGCGCTCGATGCATTGAAGGACCACGTCCGCGCAAGCTATCGGCAGGCGTCGGTCGGCTACTGACGGCACGGTTGCGCTCGCGCCTGTTCGATGCTGCCGCGGTTAGGTACTGCGCGACTGCGAATAGGCGGCGAGCGCGTCCTGACGTGATGCGGCCAGATCGACCATCGGCGCGGGATAGCCTGTGCGCCGCAGGGCGGCAGGATCGGTCCACGGTTCGTGGATCGAGTTGGTCGGCAGGTGGGCGAGTTCCGGCAGCCAGCGGCGCAGATAGACCGCATCGGCATCGAACTTGCGCGACTGCGTGACCGGATTGAACACGCGGAAGTACGGCGCCGCGTCGGCGCCGGTACCGGCGACCCATTGCCAGCCGAGCGTGTTGTTGGCGAGATCGGCATCGACCAGGGTGTCCCAGAACCAGCGTGCGCCATGCAGCCAATGCGCGCGCAGGTTCTTGGTCAGAAAACTCGCGACGACCATGCGCACGCGGTTGTGCATCCAGCCCGTATGCCAGAGTTCGCGCATGCCTGCGTCGACGAGCGGAATGCCCGTACGCCCGCGCTGCCAGCGTTCGAGCTGCGTGTCATCGACTGCGGACCAGCGGAACGCGGAGAAGCGCGGATTGAAATTGTCCTGTGTCGATGCCGGGAAGTGATAGAGCAGGTGGTGAGCGAATTCGCGCCAGCCGAGTTCGCGCAGATACGGTTCGGGATCGGGCCGGCGTCGCGCGTCGCGCGCATTCGCCCGGCGTACCAGCGCGGAGCGGATCTGCCGCGGCGTGATCTCGCCGAAATGCAGATGCGGCGACAGCCGCGAGGTGCCGTGACGCGCCGGCAGGTCGCGCGAATGTGCGTAGTCGGAGAACGCGTCGTCGCAGAATAGTTCGACGAGACCATGCGCGCCGGCTTCTCCGGGCTGCCAGGTCTCACTCATGCCTGCGTCCCAGCGGATGCGAGGCAGCAATTCGAGCGCGGCGAGAGGCGAGGCTCCGTCGGTGCGAAGCCAGCGTTCGGGCTGCGCAACGGGCAGTGCCGGCAGGTCGTCGATCGCGGTGCGCAGGGTGCGCCAGAACGGGGTGAATACGCGATACGGTTCCGCGGTCTTACTCTCGATCTGCCACGGCTCGCGCCAGAGATTGCCGGGCTTGCTGTGCACGGCGATGCCGTCGAGGCGTAGTGCTTCCTTGATGCGCGTATCGCGGGCGATTGCGGCCGGCTCGTACTGGCGGTTCCAGTAGACCGCGGTCGCACCGGTCGCGCGCACGAGTTCGCGCAGCCGCGCCAGCGAGTCGCCGTGCGCGATGTGCAGCGCGCCGCCGAGTGTGCGCAGATTTTCTTCGAGCGCCGCAAGCGAATGATGCAGCCACCAGCGGCTTGCCGCGCCGGGCTGCCACGGTGCGGCCGACTGCGGCTCGTGAATGTATACGGGCAGCACACTCGCGTGCTCGCCGCAGGCGGCACTGAGCGCCGCGTTGTCGGCAAGACGCAGGTCGCCGCGGAACCAAACGATCGCGGCGCTCATGGGTGTTTCACCCTCACGGCGGGAAAGCGAAGACGGAGGAGATCGTTTTTGCGCATAAGATGCCGCAATCATACCGGCGATCGTGCCGTTGAGACCGACAACGGCACGCGCAGCTCGCTGCGGCACGCAACATTGCGCGTACCGTAGCACCTTCAGGCAACTGCGGGAGTATGCGCCGCCTTTCCGGATGCGAAGGCCAGCGTCTCGCGAATGCCTTCCGTGTACGGCGTCTTGCGGATCGGACCGATCAGTTCGCGCAGCGCCGAGTCGTCCATCAGCAGAGGTTCGGTCATCAGATAATTCATCTCGGCGAGTTCGCGCATAAACGGATTGAACAGACCGATCAAGCGCAACATAGTCTTGCCGGCGACACGCAGCTTGAGCTTGGTGCCGGTCACGCGCTGCATTTCCGCGATCAGCTCCTGTTGGGTCGTCGCGCCGGCACCGGCCAGATGCCAGATCTTGCCGAACGCCGCAGGCGTATCGACCAAGCGCGCGACGACGGGCCCGACGTCGGGCACGTAGACGAATTCGTGCGGACGGTCGAGCGGACCGACCATGTCGGCGACGCCGCCGTTCACCGCGGCGAGCACGGCGCGATGCAGCAGACTCGCTTCGACGCCGGGGCCGTAGAAGTCGGGCAGCCGCAGCACCGTCGCGTTGATGCGGCCGTCGGCATGCGCCTGCAGCAGCAGGTCTTCCTGGGCCTTGCGCATGCGGCCCTTGAACGTATGCGGTTCGCGCGGATGGTCTTCGCGCACCGGATTTGCCTTGGCGCGGCCGTAGGGATAGACGGTGCCGATCAGGACGATGTTCTTCACCCCGGCCACGAGCGCGCCTGCGAGGGTCTTGCGCATCAGTTCCGGATGCAGCTCGAACTGCCAGTAGTTCACGCCGACCATGTAGATCAGCGTTTCGACGCCGCTTGCCGCGGCGATGACCGAGGCCGGCGAGTCGGGATTCCAGGTGACGACTTCGGCGAGCGGGTCGAGGCCGAACGCTTTGCGCAGGCTCGCTTCGCTGCGGCCGACGACGCGGTAAGCCTGGCCTCGGGCGCGGAGGGCGGTGGCGATGCTTTGGCCGATGGCGCCGGCGGCGCCGAAAAGGGCAATCTTGGACATGGGAGAACTCCGGTCGAAGTGAAAGGCTTGAAGGTCGGCGCGGTCGCTGCCGGCAATTGCAGTGTGCGCGGCTGCAGGGGAAAAGAAAATTGTCTAGAATGGATTAGCATCCATACGTAATTGCATACCATGGCCGAGAACGAACCCAACTGGGAGTGGTACCGGACTTTCCTTCACGTGCTCGAAACCGGCTCGCTGTCGGCGGCCGGCCGCGCGATGGGGCTCACTCAGCCGACCGTGGGCCGGCACATCGACAGCCTCGAAGGCGCGCTCGGGCTGAAGCTGTTCACGCGTTCGTTCGACGGCTTCGCTGCAACCGATGCGGCGCACGAGCTAAAGCCCTACGCCGCCGGCATTTCGGCGACCGCGGCGGCCTTGCGCCGGGTGGCGAGCAGTCACGGATCGGGCGTGCGCGGCATGGTCCGCATCACCGCGAGCGAAGTGGTCGGCGTGGAGGTGCTGCCACCGATCCTGACCGCGCTGCGCGAAGAATATCCAGAACTGAGCGTGGAGTTGGTCCTGTCGAACAAGGCCGATGATCTGCTGCATCGCGAAGCGGATATCGCCGTGCGCATGTTTACCCCGGAGCAGGAGGCGCTCGTGGTCAAACGCATCGGCGCCATCGAAATCGGTCTGCATGCGCATGAGCGCTATTTGGCGGCGCACGGTGTACCGAAGTCGTTGAAAGAGGTAACGCGCCATACGCTCGTCGGCTTCGATCGCGAGACTGCTTTTTTGCGGCGCATGGCCAATGAGCACAAGGTGTTCTCGCGTGACAGTTTTGCGTTTCGCGCCGACAGCGACCTGGCTCAACTCGCGGCGATCCGCGCGGGTTTCGGCATCGGCGTTTGCCAGAGCGGGATCGCGGCGCGCGACAAGCGCTTGGTCAGAGTGCTGCCGCGTCAATTTTCATTGAAGCTGGACACCTGGATCGCGATGCACGAAGACCTGAAGGGCAGCGCGCGCTGTGCGGTCACGTTCGCTGCGCTCGCCAAAGGATTGCAGGCCTACATAAAAAGCACGCCCTCTGTTTGACGCCGCGCGCGCCACGGCGCCGTTGGTACGGCGCGCATGGATTCCGTCGTGGGAAAGGAAACAAGAAGCCGTGCAGCATGCAGACGCGGATGGATCGATGCCGATGCGCCGGCCGCGTCTATATCTCGATCATCGACCGGCAGTCGCTGCAACCGGCTGATCCAACTGCTTGCCGACGCTCGCGAAGAAATTCCGATAGACCGTGGATTCACTCGCTACGCTGGTTTTCGAGTCGCCGTTGCTGTCCCACACGGTGGTGCGAAAGCGCGACCGCACCGTCGTCGCTTGTCCGCCGGTATCGGCCGCGACGGCGATCAGAGCTTCGGTGGACTGGTGGTCGGGCCGCGCAGGCAAAGGCATCCGCGTCTTCATCACGCCGCGCAGTATTTCGCGGCTTCGGCCGATCAGAGTTTCGTCGTGCCGCGCCTCGACCAGATGAAATTCGTTGTCGACGCTGATCTGCGCGTAGCCCTGTTGCTTCAGCGCCGCGGCAATGGCCGCGAGCACGGCATCGATGCTCTTGCCGGCATAGCGATGATCGCGCGCCTGCCGGAACGTCTGCTGTTGAGCATCGGTCAAGCCGACATCGACCTGAGTCGAGCTGTAGCGAAGATGATGGCCGCCGCTGCCCGTCACTTGTTCCGTGGGCTTGTCCGATTCCTGCTGCGCGGTCGACGGCGTCGCGTTCGTTGCGGCAGAACGTTCCTGGGCAAATGCCGATGACATGATGGCCGGAGAGAACGCGAGGATAACGGCGGCGAAGTAGTGCGAAGAGGGCATGGCGGCGATGACAAAGGTTCGGCGATGTGTGCCGGATTGTAGCGATCGATTTGCAGAAATCTTCGACTCGCGAAATCGATGTTGCCCGCGATTCAGCGCGGGCGGCATCGCTGCCTGCACGGCGCCCGTCGTCTGCGTAACGCTGCTATGTTGTGGCAGGCGCCCCGAACCAGGCGGCGAGCGCATCCGCAAGTCCTTGCCCGGCACCGTCTCCTACCCAGGCCACGTATCCGTCTGGTCGGATCAAAACCGCGGCGGGAGCGGCGACTGCACCAAGCACCGGAAGCTCCCATGCACCCGTATAGCGGGCGTCGATCAAGTGCACGCGATGCGTCCACGCGGCAATGTCGAAGGCGCAGGCTTCGCCAAGGTTGAGCAGCACGGGTCGCGCAGCGTGCAGCAGGCTGAAGATTCGCAGCGGGCCATCGGCTGTGATCAGGTCGAGATCGGGAATGCGCCGTCCGAGCAGCGGATGGCCTTCACCGAAGTCGTAGCGGATGTCGAGGCCCGACATCATCGCGGCGAACCGTCTGCGCGGTTCGTCCATGCCGAGCAGTTCGGACATGAATTCGAGCAGGGCTTTCGTGCGCTCGTCCGCGCGGCCGAGCGCAACCTGCGCCATCGTGATGCGCAGCACGCGCGCAGCGATCGGGTGGCGTTCGGCATGATAGGTATCGAGCAGGCTGTCCGGCGAAATTTTTTTGATTACTTGGGCCAGCTTCCATCCGAGATTCACGGCGTCCTGCACGCCGATGTTGAGGCCCTGGCCGCCCATCGGCGGATGCACGTGTGCCGCGTCGCCGGCGAGAAGAACACGCCGGTCGCGATAAGCCGCTGCTTGCCGCGCCATATCAGTGAAGCGCGAGATCCAGATCGGGCTGTGCACTCCGTAATCGGTTCCGTATACGCCGATAAGGGCTTCGCTGATATCGCGCAAGCTCGGCTCGCTGTCGGAGCGCAACTGCGATTCCTTCAGTACGAACCGCGCCGATCCGCCGTCGCCCTTGCCGATCGCGTGCGTGCCGACAGCATCCTTGCGAAAGCCCCATTGCGGTTCCTCGGTGGTTTCCGCCTCGGCGATCAGCCAGCTTGCCGTCGCCTCCCAGCCGGGGAATTCGATGCCCGCGGTCTTGCGCACGAGGCTGCGCCCTCCGTCGCAGCCGACCAGATAGTCCGCGCGCAGCGAACGGCCATCCGACAGTTCGATGTCAACGCCGCCGTCGTCCTGCGCGAAGCCGGTCACTTCGCAACCGTGATGGACTGGCACGCCTAGCCCATCGACCCAGGCAGCCAGCAGGCGTTCGCTGTCGCTCTGCCACAGTCCGAGCGTGTAGTTGTGCCGGCTCGGTAGGTCGCTGATATCGAGCGGCATGTGAAAGTACACGGCTGGGTGTTTTTTTCCTTGCGAGACGAAACGATCGACGATGCCGCGTTGGTCGAGGATTTCTAGCGTGCGCGCGTGCAGTCCGCTCGCGCGCGAGCCGATCACGTTTTGCATCGCGCGTCGCTCGACGATGACGACGTCGATACCGGCCAAGGCCAGTTCGCCCGCGAGCATCAGTCCCGTCGGGCCGCCTCCGGCTATCACCACGTCATGCCGAGTCATGAGCGCACCTCGATTGCCTGGGCGGTGGCGACTACCGGTGTTTTACTTCGATCTGTTTGTCGTGCTTGTGTCCGTGCGGCAAGCGTGAAAGTCGATTCAAGATTTGCGCGGGATGCGCATTTCGACGACGGTCCGTTCATTTCGCCACTCCTGCTTTCGCGAGGTAATTTCGAGGCGGCGATTGAGCAATACGAGAGGGGGCTTGCGGCAAGCCCCCCATGATTTAAGATATTGATAGGGACGGAGACCGATTTTCCGAATCCCGATTTCGCCCGCAACGGGCGAGCCCGCTCCGCGACGCCGCAGAGCGCTTCTTTCTTCCTATCGACTGCATCGAGCGCGCGCCGTCGTCGCCGGCGAGTGCTTGCGCGAACGCGATTCGCCCGCGCGTGCGAAACCGTATCGGAGAAGGACCGTACTCAGCGGTCGGCATGCGAGTTTTATGTGACGGCGGCCGCGCTTCCCCAAACCTCATCGGGGCAATAAATCAGTCCGTCGGCATAGCGCACGGCCTTGGCGCGGTCATTCGCCAGAAAGGTCGGGCCATCGAGATCCCTCAGATCGCAACGCTGACCGAGCACGAAGGCGGGCGCTTGCGACCAGCTCGTGCCGGTCATGTTGCCAACCATGACGCCGAAGCCCATGCGGCGTGCGGTCTGCTCCATCGCGAGCGCATGGGTCAGACCGCCGCACTTGTCGAGTTTGATATTGATGATATCGACCAGGCCGCGCAAAGCCTCCAAATCATCGCTGTCCTGCACGCTCTCGTCCGCGGCGATAGGAATCGTGCGGTCGATCCCGGCCAGGTCGCGGTCGCGGCCGATCGCAAAAGGCTGCTCGATCAATTCGACCTTGCACGCACGCAGCGTCGGCATGATGGCTTCGAGGGATTGCGGAGTGAAGCCGCGGTTGCCGTCCACGCCGATCCAAGTGTCGGGCCGCGACGCCCGTACCGCTTCGACGCGTTCGCGGTCGGCTTCGTTGCCGGCAAGTTTGAGCTTGATTGCGCGGGCGTGGTGCATGGCTCCGGCCTTGGCCGCCATGCGTGCGGGCGAGTCGATGCCGATGGTGAAGACGGTCGGCAGCGGCGTGGCGCGTTCCAGTCCGGCCAAACGCCAAACCGGCACGCCGGTCCGCGCCGCCTCAAGCTCCCAGAGCGCAGCGTCGAGTGCATTGCGCGCGCCGCAGGGTGGAAGCAATCGCTGCAGTTCGGCGCGATCGACGCCGCTTTCGATTGCCGGCGCGACTTCGCTTACCTGGCGCACGATATTGGCCGCACCGTCGCCACGGTAGTAGACGCCGCAGGCTTCTCCGCGTCCGCGCGCGCCGTCGTCCTCCAGCTCGACCATGGCGAGTTCGGCATGGGTGAATGTTTCACCCGAGATCGCGAAGGGCTCGATCATTTCCCATCGCTCGGCACGCACGCTCAGTTTCATCGGTTCACCTCGCAAACTGCGAAGATGATCGAAGTCGCGCGCAGGCACTTTGCCGTTGCGCCCGGCGTTTCGCCGAAACGCGCGATCTGACAAGTCGCAAACCGTTTTCGAGAAGTGCGTCTTGCCGATGCCGGTGACGATCCTGCACACGATAAAAATTTCCGCGAGAGAAGGCGGGGGAGGCCCGGGTGACGATGAAATGGTTACGGTTCGCGTGCATGGCGCTACCGATTCTGACGTTCGACAACATTGCCTGGGCGCAGTCGGAGCAGAATCAGATCGCTGCGAGCGTCAACCTCGTCAGCGATTGGGTATGGCGCGGTCTTTCGCAGACCGAAGGCGGTCCTGCGCTGATCGGCGAAGTGAAATGGAATCATCAGAGCGGGTTTTTTGCCGGTGCGGTCGCGGCGAATTTTTCGTCGGATCGCGGGCGCGATTCAGGACTCGCCCTGATCCCGTTCTTCGGCTTCAACCGCACGCTCGCCGGCATCAATTTCGACAGCGGCTTTCTGCATCGCGAATATGTCGGCGCGCGCAACGGCAGTATCGACGAGCTCAGTTTCTCCGCAGCCTTCAAGCTCGGCGCGATCAGCCTGCGGCCCGGCATTTTCTACGATCTGCATCATTATCTGCCCGGCCATCCGACCTATCTCTACGTCGATGGGCGAACCAAGCTCACGCAGATCGGCGACACGCCCGTTTCCCTGTCCGTTCACCTCGGCAGCTTCGACGCGCAGGGTTCGGCGAACGACTATTCGACCTGGCAGCTCGGACTGTCGGCACCGGCCGGCGGCATCACCTATGCGGTGAAACTCAGCAATGCCGATATCGATGCGAGCCGCGCGCAATTGGAAGGAAGCCGGCATGGGGGAACGCGGCTGGTGTTGTCGGCTTTCAAGTTGTTTTGACTCTAGCGAAGCGGTACGGCGTGCAGCCGAAAACCGTGGCTACGTTCGGCCGGCAAGTCGCCGTCGTGCGAAGTCTTGAGATAGTCTGCGTTTCGCAGATTGGCTCGAATGGTTCACGTCCAGCGGCGCGGATAAGCGTCACTGCTACGCGATTCTTGAACTGCCGATGACAAGCCACGTGAATAGCCCCAAGTAGGAGATGCCGCAGAGCAAAGCAAGTGCGCAGCGAAGCGAGCACAAGGCGTGCGCGCGGCTTGCTACAAGAATGCCATAGGGGACCGCGACGATTTGAACAACAGCGGCAATAGAAAATACAAACAACATGGCCGCAAGTGTTCCATCGCGCCATGGTGGTGGGATGAAGGCGAGATAATTTGCTTCAGAAGTGGTTGCTAGCAAGAGAAAGACAAGAAGCACTAGCGCAATGAGCGGTGCTCGCCCCAAAACTGAATACGGGAATTTTGGTACAAAAAACACTTCTCGCACGTGATGCCTGATGCTCGAGCTAAGCGGCCGCTGCCGCGGCGGGGCAGAATACCGCAACCCGTCGCGGCGGTCAGCTTGAGCGAATAGTTAGGCACGGCTTGTATAGGCAAAGCGAATTGCAACTAGGCCTACCGTGAACCAAAACGCCTGCCAAAAATGGTTGCGCGGAATGATGTTGGGATTGGTGTGCGCATGGCGCCGAGCAATGAAAAGCGAAAGCAGCCCGGAAGCGATTGGGGAAAGCACGAGATTGGCGATACGAAGTGCGGGGATGGAAATAAATGTTGGCGAAAAGACGAAGGTTGAACCCCAGGCGATGAAGCCACCCAGAAGCAGCCACCCAAAACACCAACCAGCGATTCGCTCAGGCTCGGGTGTTTTCCTATTGCGAGAAGGCCAGTCGAACGGAATTTCAGCAACGATGTTGAAAAAAAATTCGACGATGAACTGAATTAAGACGATCAGGAATTCTTCCATGCGCTTCTGCCGCGCCTAACGCTTGAGGTAGGTAGTCGTTGCCACACTGCGTGCCGGACTACAGCTGATCTACAGCAGAGGTCCGCTTGATCGGCTAGTCAGGTCTGGCGTTAATGGGGTGTTTTGCACTCTTTGGCTACCAGTGGCTCCATGAAAGCTTCCAAAGTGCCATCTGACTCGTGTTGCGCAAACTCTTCTATTTTGGGAATGCGCGCGGAAGGTTTTTGGGCCGTCATGGAGCGATACGCTTTCAGCATGCTTTTAATTCCGGCAACCTGGCCGGCTATCACATTGCCCTTTTTGGAAGGGTCTTCAATTTGAAGCGCAGCACTTCCAAAAATGTGTTGCGCTGCAAGCTCTCCGCTATAGGGGATGGATTTGTTGGGGATAGGCGAAAGGAGGCCAGGGCAGACGAGGTCTATTACGTCTTTGCTTTTTTCTTCCCACCGCAGAAGAGCGGTTCGAACGAGTGGGGCGTCCTTGTTGAATGGATCTTTCTCTAGGAATCTCGTTAAGGCGACCACATCGCCGTTCTCGACACCTTTCTCACTTAGTGCGAAACCATCGGCTGCGAAGCCAAGGCAGCCTAGAACAATCAAAAGAGTTATGAGCCGCACGCGGTTCTCCTAGGCCAAACGTCTGAGCTAAGCGGCCGCCGCCGCGATGCGCTGCAGTCTAACGCAGACCGGCCCGTCGCAGCGGTCCGCTTGAGTGAATAGCTAGGCGAACTTGGCATTGATGTTCTCGCGCCATGTGACCAAAATGGAAGCCACCTCGAGATCATGCTCGGGTCTTGGCGAGAGGCCCATGCGGCCTGTTGCAACCGAGCCGAGGAAGGTAGCGATTACTTCCGGACTTGCACCGCTACGAAGCAAACCGAATACCTGTGGCAGATAACCATGGTACTCGTCGCGAGCTTGAGGGACATCCGAGATGCCGATCGGGTCCCACCTGTAGTGGAGGACCTCATCGACAGTGCGATAGAGCTCTTGATCCTTTGGGCTAAGCCTGGAGCTCATGTATTGCCTGCCGCCTTAGTTAACGTGCCGCGCGAGGCGCTGGATTATCACGGTGACAGGTCACAGTCGCGTTGAGTGCCCAGTTAAGCGCAGACTGCACGAGCTAGCCGCTGGTGGAAATGGGAACGCCTGCTGCTTGCAATATTGCATTGAGCCGAGTTGGATTGCCAGTTGCTCCGAGTTCGACGACAAAGGCCCCGTTTTTATAGACCCGCAGGTAACCGCACTGATAACAAAGCAGAAAATCGTAGACAGTCGCTCGGTACACGATGCGCAGTGCTACCCGCGGATCAAAACAGCCTGCCCAATAACCTGGATCTTTCCATGTCATGTAGGCGTCGCGGAATTCGGCTTTCGCGACCGCGGCTTTGGCCCCGGAAAGTGGAATTGTTCCGAGTATTTGATAACCGAAATAGGTGGCGTCTTCTTTTCTTGCCCAAGGTTCAAGGGAATAGAGCGTAACGTCTGTGGGTGAAGCTAAGGCGAGTTCTGCATCGTGCGGGAGGCGATGCGTTCTTGGCCCCGCACATGCCGCCAGGAAAACAAGAGATAGGAACAAAGTGAGATTCAGACTGCGGAGCATGTGAATTTAGATGCCTAACACTTGAGCTAAGCGGCTGCGGTCGTGATGGGTGTGAGGATGCCGCAAGCCATCGCAGCGGTGCGGCTTGAGCGAATAGTTAGCCGGCGGCGCTGGCAGATAGACCGCAATGCTGACAATGAACACGAGGCTCCCATATACGAGATAGTGTGCCGGATTTTCCGCAACGAGGGCACGGGCGTCTGGAAAGAAGCCAGGCACCTATGTTTCCAATCAGGACCCAGGACGCTAATGAGGAGAACACGGCCCAAGAAGGAGCTTGATGGCCGTAGTGCGAGTGATATGCGATGGAAAACACCAGGCCGAAGGGCGGCCAGAAAACCGCCCAGAGCACAACGAAAGCTCGCGCTATTTTCACGTGCCGCCAGAGTAGAGTTGACTCCATTCTTATGAGCCGCCTAAAGCTTGAGCTAAGCGGCCGCTGCCGCTGGGAATATCAGGATACCGCTAGTCGTCGCAGCAGTCCGGCTGAGCGAATGGTCAGACATCGCATTTGTTCCGCGATCACAGGAACGCACATTTGAAACGTACGTAGTGACGTAATTGTTCGCTCAGGCTTGTGCCATCTGGATACTTCAGGTCAGTGATGACCCAAATGCCGTCAATGCTGGATAGTTCAAGATTGATTTCATGAGGCTCGTCATGAAGGTACTTCAGCGCGGCGACGACTGATGCCGACTTTGAGCTCTGAGTCTTTACAAGGATGCGATCGGCACCCGTTGCGTCCCCCCAAGTTTGGGCGAAAATTGCCGTCTCCCAAATGGGAGGCTTTAGCCCAGCAGGCGTGTCTTTGACACATGCGGCTTCAGCCGCCTGCGCTTGCCGCAGTAGCTTTGCAAAGCCCGGGGAAATGAAACGCGTAATGGACTTAAGCGCAGTCGAGTCCGGTAGTCCATGGCTATGAAGAGCTACATCCGTACTGTAAAACGCACGAACCACTTGGTCTGGAGACGGGTTGGGCTGCACGTCAATCGCGAGAGCCATCGCCACGATGAAATAGGGAAGTCCCATGGGTTGCCTAGCGCCTGAGCTAAGCGGCCGTTGCCGCGATGAATGTCAGGATACCGCAACCCGTCGTGGCGGTCCGTTTGAGCGAATGGTCAGGACTCGGCTTGGCTCACTCGACCTTAATGCACTTGCCGTAGATGGCATTTTGACCGACCCAACCGTTGATGAAGCCCTTGTTGTTGCCGATTTGATAGCGATGCTCTTGGATCGCCTTGATCAGGTGCAGGTACTCGTTTCCCGAGACCTTGCACAGAACGATGTCGCCAACGGCAAGTGAGGAAAAGTCCTGCACGGGAGCCACGGTGCAGAGTTGACCTGACTCTATCCTGCCCGACATCGAACCTCCACGCGGACGAAATGAGACAACTTCTCCTGCCCTCAGCTTGGCGATGTAGTGTGTTGCCCAGCCCATAGTTCTCCGAGTTGCAAATGCGTTGTCGCTGAGGCCTAACGCTTGAGCTAAGTGGCCGCGGCCGCGATCGGTTTGAGGATACCGCAAACTGGCGCAGCGGCCCGCTTGAGCGAGCAGTTAGAATTTTGGTGGAAATTCGACCCAAAGGCGTTGAAGCGGATGATGCTCTTGGACTGTCTGAATTGCGTCATAGATTGCAGCTTGATCGCGGAGTGGAATTGGCTTTGCGAAATTAGTCACATCGTGTCCGGCGGCGCGGAGTGTGTGGAGCTCCTCTCCGGAAAGCACATTAGCGTTAACCCATAGCTGAGGCGGAACTTGGCCCAGTGCGGTGACCAAATGTTCATAGCCGTCGCGGGTTAGCACGAGAGTGACCATTGAGTTCTAACGCTTGAGCTGAGCTGCCACTGCCGCAGTACGTGGCAGCATAGTGCAACCCGTCACGGCGGTTCGCTTGAGCGAGTACTCAGTTTGCATTTGCAGATACCACCGACTGGAGTATGAACTGCTGAGCACCTTCGGGCATCCCTTGCTTAGGCAGGTTTAGCGATGCGAAGGGACTTATGACGAGAATGACGTAGTCACCGACGTCCCAAACGTACTTGAAACGCTTCCAGCCGATGGTAGCCTCGCCATTTTGATTTTTTAGGGTTAGCCCGTTGGCTCCGATACCTACAAACTGCTCTGGGTTCTTGCGGGCAAACCTCGCCGCGGCAATCGGTCGTGCGACAAGGAAGCCTATCGGGAAGATCAATGAGAAAAAGAAAAATGTGATAAACACACCGAGCGGCCACGAGTCGCCGCCGGTGCGATACATGAAAAGCGTTGCGAGCCCGAAAAAGACCGGCGGGAGAACCGTTCTCCAGGGGCGCAGCTTGAGCACGGAGCGGATATAGAAAGCTCTGGCCGCGCGCTTGGCAGCCTCTTCGTCAAGGTGCGCTACATAGCTGAAAGTTGTGCTCACGAGAATGCTCTCACATTGATGCGACCTAACGCTTGAGTTAAGCGGCCGCTGCCGCAATGTTCAGCACGTTACTGCAACCTCACCGCAACGGTCGGCTTGCGCGAATAATTAGATATTAGACGCGCCATACGGTCTCAGACTACCCAGGACCGGCAGTGGAGCGCCTGTTGAGTGATGCCAATGCACCTCAACATGAGCCACTTGTGTTGCAGTAGCTTGAACTATGAAGCCGACGCTTTCGCCTTGTGAGGTATTGCCCTCAGCATCTGCCACGCGCAGGAGTTTCGGCTTTGAAGTCCCGGGAATCCCGAAGCTTACGCTTGCGCAACCGCATGGACAGCAATGGACAACTTGCAGCTGAGATAAGCCCTCAAGCATTACAGGTTCTGCCTGAAAGGTAGATGCGACCGACAGCGCCTCCCGAATGAGAGCGACTTCGTATGCAGAGATTGGTCTGGGTAACGTAGCGCTCACACGTACCACACCTGGCGCTTGAGCGAAGCAGCCGCCACCGCGATGGGTGTCAGTATACTGCCCCCCAACGCAGCGGTCTGCTTTTGCCAATACTCAACCACCGGATTGCGCGCGGTAGTAAAGGGCAATTCCACGGCGTTGCAGAAACGCCGAGACGATACAGCCGAAAATGCCCGCCGCTATGATCATAGCGACAGCTCCGAGATCCGTAGCAACGACATGGCCTAAAGCCGAGTCGAGATGGGATCTACCCCAGGCAATGACGGCGAACGCGATTAGGAACTGCGCGATGCATAGGAGAATACCGAAAGGTTTGATCCGAATGAGGCTGCGTGGGGCGGAGCGCTGAAGAAGCAGCCGGGTGAGTAGTAGGCTGATACCAATAAGCACAACAGCGATTGCCGTCGCTAAGCCGAAGATCAGCAAGAAAGGGTTCATAAAGCCTTAGTTCTGAGGTAGCTAACGCTTGAGCCAAACGGCCGCTGCCGTGATGAATGCAGGATACCGCAATCCGTCACAGTGATCCGCCCGCGCCGATGGCTTCGATCACTTGACTGCACACTCGCGGAGAGCGCACAACTGCGAGCCGATTTTGTATCGTTCACTCGCATCTCCCCCGAGTACGCACGAACATGCGGCGTCCTCCAAGCTAACGTGTCGGCCTTAACCGCAAAGTAGGAAAAGGGCGCGGCCGTCAGCGTCGGCATACACAAAAAAACAGAGGGAGGAAAAACCAGTGTGGCATTGCATTCGTTCACTCCTGGCCGCCAGTCTGAGCGTGGCGACGATCCAGAACGCATCGGCGCAGACGGCGCCGGCGCAGCCCGAGGAACAGGGCGACAAGAAGCCCGCCGAACTCGGCGGCATCATCGTCGTCGGCACAGTGGACGTGAAGGACAGCAAGACCGGCACGTCGCTGCTCGACGTACCGCAGAACATCCAGGTGCTTTCCGGGCAGCTCATGGCAGAGCAGGGCATTTCGGTGCTTGAAGACGGCCTGCGCAACGTTGCCGGCGTATCGGTCGGCGGCTATGCGCGCGCCTACGATTTTTTCCGCATACGCGGCTTCGAGTCGTGGCAGTACACCCAGCTCGACGGGCTGCCGCGCACGGTGTCGCTGAATATCGAGCCGAATGCGCTCGAACAGGTCGAGGTGATCAAGGGCCCTGCGTCCGTGCTGTACGGCCGCGGCGCGCCGGGCGGCGTGGTCAATCTGGTGAGCAAGCGGCCGGAGTCGAACGATTTCGCCGACGTTTCGCTGACCGGCGGCTCGTTCGACACGCTGATCGGTACGGCCGACCTCAACAAGGTGCTGGACGATTCAGGCAATGTCAGCGGGCGCTTGAACATGGTCTATCGGCGCGAGGGCAGCCATATCGACTACACCAACGGCGTCGAGCGCCTGTATCTCGCGCCGTCGCTGCGCTGGGCGTATTCGGACGATGGCGAGATCACCTTCCTCAGCTCGATAACGAAGGAATGGAACCAGCTCGTGCCGGCGCAGCCCGCAAGCGGCTACATCCTGCCGAATCCGAACGGGCGCCTGCCGCGCAGCCTGTATATCGAGGATCCGGATAATCCGCCGATCGTCGATCAGAAGCACATCACGACCGGCTACGAATGGAAGGCGAAGGTCTCCGACGTAATCCAGTTCCAGCAGAATCTGCGCTTCACTTGGACCGACCTCGACTGGCGCAATATCTACCAACCGCTGTCGCTCGCACCCGACCAGCGCACGCTGACGGTCTACGACTACGATCTCGACGAGAGCCGCAGGGCCTTCGCTGTCGATACGCGCCTGATCGGCGATTTCAGCACGGGTTCGGTGTCGCACAAGCTCACGGTCGGCCACGAGTACCGCAACGAGACCGACGACCGCATCGATTACCTCGGTGGCTTTTTTCCGCCGATCCAGTTCGATTTGTTCAATCCCGACTACCGCGTTTTCGTGCGCCCGACGATGACACCTTCGCCGTCGAATACGGATTCGCATAGCCATGCGCTCTACGTGCAAGAGGAAGCGACGTTCTCCGAGCGCACGACCGTGACCCTGGCAGGCCGCTATGATCGCGTTTCGGTCGACAGCGGCACGGGCTGGGTCACGTACAACTCGTTCGTGCCGCGCTTCGGCCTCAACTACCGCTTCACGCCGGTGTTGTCCGCTTACGCCAGCTACAGCGAATCGTTCAATCCGCAGATCGGCCTGCGCGACAAAAATTTGAATCCGATCGAACCCGAGGGCGGCAGGCAGGGCGAGGTCGGCATGAAGCTCGCGACCGCGGACGGCCGCTACAACCTGACCGCGTCGATCTACGATCTCACGCGCACGAACGTGGCGACCGCGCGCGTGACCCCGCCCGGCACCTACGACGTCAGCGGACGCCAGCGCGCACGCGGATTTGAGCTCGACAGCCAGATCCGCCCGCTGCCTGGGCTGCAACTGGTCGCCTCGTTCGCCTACAACGATGCCAAGGTGCTCGAAGACAATACGCTGCCGGTCGGAGCGCGCCCGCTCAATGCGCCGAAGTATTCCGCGAGCGTGTGGGCGAAGTACACGCTGCAGGAAGGCCCTCTGGCCGGCCTCGGCATGAGTCTCGGCGGCAGTCATTATTCCAATCAGGCCGGCGATGCGGCGAACAGTTTTTTCCTGCCGGCCTATACACTGCTCAACGCCAATTTGAGCTACGAGATCGGGCGCACTTGGATGCAATTGAACGTGTACAACCTGACCAACAAGTACGCCGCGGTCGGATCGCTGTCGCCGCTGTTCGTCACCTACAGCACGCCGCGCGCGGTGCGCTTTACCGTCGGCTACCGGCTCTGAGCCGAGCGGAGGAGATCGATGCAAACGATCGACCTGGCCGCGCTGTTCTTTCTTGCGTTGACCTTGGGCGCGCTGGCGCTGGGACGGAGAGTGTTCGTCCCGGCGCTGCTCGCGTTCGCGTTGTCGGCAGGTGCAGTGTCGATGAATCATTGGCAGGCCGTGCCGATGGCAGCGTTTGCACTCGGCACGCTGCTGCTGGTGGTCATCCTCGCGCGGCGCCGTCCGCGTGAACCGAAACCGGCGGCGGTTTGGCGGCGGCTGCTAGTCTGGACGTCCGTCGCCGCGATGATCGCGGCGGCGGTGGCTCCTTACTATTTCTTTCCGCTGTTCTCACTGCCCGCGCCGAGCGGGCAGTATGCGATCGGGACGATCCGGATCGAATGGGTCGATACGGCCAGACTCGGCCTGCTCGAGGACGCTGCGAACGAACCGCGGCGAGTGACGGTGCAGCTTTGGTATCCGGCCGAAGCGGATGACCGCAAGCCATACGCGCGTTATCTGCCGGCCGAGCATATCCGCACCGAGGGCGCATCGATCGCCGCGAATGCCGGATACAAACCGTTCGAGCTGCTGCATCTTTCCGCGATTCCCACGCACGCCCGTGTGGATGCCGAGCCGCGTCGTGACGGCGCATTTCCGCTCGTGTTGTTCAACCACGGCTATCACATGTATCCGGCGCAGAACACGCCGCTGTTCGAGGAACTGGCGAGCCACGGCTATGTCGTCGCGAGCATCGGCCATCCCTACGATTCATCGCGCATCGATTTCGCCGACGGCTCGCACAAGCCGACCACGCCGTTCAAGGTGACGCCCGCGCTGGTCGAAGCGCTCGACAAGCTGGTCGCACGCCCCGATCTGGAAAACTGGAAAGCGGCATTTCCAGCCTACGCCGAAGCCGTCGTCAAAGACCGGCTGACGAACAGCGAAGCGGCCTGGCAGGGCGACACGGCCTTCGTGCTCGCGGCCTTGCAGGCGGGCAAAGGCTCGCCATTGCTCGCGCGCCTCGCCGAGCGCATCGACTTTTCCCATCTGGCCTACGGCGGCATGTCGTTCGGCGGCGGCATCGCGGTGAAATCCTGCGATGCCGAGCCGCGCTGTCGCGCTGCCTTCAGCCTCGACGGCGTGGTCTACGATCCGGCCATGTTCGATCACACCGTGCGTGCGCCGTTGCTCGTGCTGCACACCGACTGGCTCGAGTATCCGCTGTACCGCGGGCAACTGCGCGATGCTGCCGTGCATCCGATGGATTTCGCTTTCCGCCGCTGGCAGGCGGAAGGCGAGGCGCGCGACGATTACCGTCTGCGTGTGCGCAACTCGGCACATATGGCCATGACCGACCTGGTACGCCTGACGCGCTGGCCCGGTCGCGACAAGGCCTACGGCACGATCGCACCGGGCGATATGGACGGAATTCTGACCGGCTTCACCTTGGCCTTTCTCGATCGCTTTGTGCGTGGCATGCCGAGCGGGTTTCCCGAGAAGCAATTGGCGCAGTGGCCGCTCGTCGCGCCGCACGATTCGCGCCGCTTGCCCGAACATCCGCCGCAATCGCAGTGAGTGCGACCGGCCGCAGCGGCTTGCGAGCCGCCGCGGCCGCGGACCGGCGCTTCAGTTCAGCAACACGTCGAGGATGCGGTCCACACCGTGACGGATCGGATCGCAGCACGGCAGGCCGGTCTGTGCTTCGATCTCGCGCACCGCCGCGGCGACCGAGGCCGGATCCATGCGCGAAGTGTTGACGCTGATGCCGACCACGCGCGCATCGGGATTGGTCAGGCGCGCGGCGGTCACGTTGGCGTCGATGCAGCGGCGCAGGTCGGGTACCTTGTAGTCGAAGCCGAGCAGATGTGTGCGCACCGGTTCGTGGCAGACCACGAGCGCGTCGGGCTGGCTGCCGTGGATCAGACCGAGGGTCACGCCCGCGTAAGCCGGATGGAACAGCGAACCCTGGCCTTCGACGACGTGCCAGTGATCGGGATCGGCGTCCGGCGACAGCCATTCCGCAGCGCCCGAAATGAAATCGGCGACGACCGCGTCGATGGCGACGCCGCGCCCGGAGATCATGATGCCGGTCTGCCCGGTCGCGCAGAAATCGGCGTCGATGCCGCGCGCGCGCAAGCCCGCTTCGAGCGCGAGCGCCGTATATTTTTTGCCGACCGAACAGTCGGTGCCGACGGTGAGCAGGCGCTTGCCGGTGCGCTTGCGCCCGTTGCCGGGAGCGAAGCCGCGCGTCGGTTGACGCAGATCGTGCACGGCGCGCCCCGTACGCTCGCGTGCCGCGGCGATCGCGGGGATGTCGTTGAGCCGCTGGTGCATGCCCGCGGCGACGTCGAGGCCGCTGTCGAGCGCGTCGACGATCGTGCCGACCCAATGCTCGGGAACGAAACCGCCGATATTGACCACGCCGACGATCATCGTGCCGGCGCCGGCCTGCGCCGCCTGCGCCGGTGTCATATCCGTCAGCTCCAGGTCGACGCCGCTGCCGGGCAGGCGGTGCTGGCCGACGACGTCGTCGCGCCGCCACTGCTTGAGCCCCGCCGCCGTCTTGGCCGCGCTGAATTCGGTGACGTCCCCCAGGAACAGCAGATAAGGCTTGCGCACAGTCGATATCCTCACTTCGTTGCGGATGATGGTGGAGGCGCATGAACGCACCGATGGCATGCCGCGCGCTTAGCAGAACGGAGGCCCACTTAGCCGCCGGGGCCTGCCGGCACAATCGCGAATTGCCCGGCCCTTTTCGCTAAACGGCCCGGCCGCGTACGCGCGCAAATGTCCGCTTCGACAAACGATTCCGATCGAGGCGTCATGGTGAAGGGCGGTACGCAGCAGGAACCGAAGGCGCCGTCGGGCGATGCCGAGCGCGCGGGCAGGGTGGCGGCATGGATCTGGGAACTCGGGCGCCTCGACGCACACGATCAGGCCGCGCTCGCGCGCCGCGGCGAAGTGTCGGCACGCGAACTCTGCGAGAGCGCGATCGCGCGCATCGAACACTGGAACCCGGCGCTCAACGTCATCACCCATCGCGACTATGCCGCCGCGCTGCAACGTGCCGAGCGCGCGAGTGGCGAGATGGCCGGCGTGCCGTGGCTGCTCAAGGACGGACTCGACTACCGCGGCATGCCGAGCCGCAGCGGCAGCCGCCTGTACCGCGATGCGCCGGCCGGCGATATCGACTTCGATTTCACCCGCGCTTTCGACCGCGCCGGTCTGATCGCGCTCGGCAAAACCAATGCGCCCGAGTTCGGCCTGCTGCCGACGACCGAGCCGCTGCTGTACGGACCGACGCGCAATCCGTGGGCGCCCGAGCGCTCGCCAGGCGGTTCGAGCGGTGGCGCCGCGGTCGCCGTCGCGACCGGAATGACGCCGCTCGCGCATGCCGCGGACGGCGGCGGTTCGATCCGCATTCCGGCCTCGTGCTCGGGCCTCGTCGGCCTCAAGCCCGGGCGCGGCGCGACCTTGCGCGCACGCGCACCGCACATGATCGAGGACATGCTCGCCTGCGACATGCTGCTCGCGCGCAGCGTGCGCGATGTCGACTGGGCGATGCGCACGGCGAGCGCAAAACCGGCTGCGCCGGCGGCACGCGGCGATGCCAAGCTGCGCATCGGCGTCATGCTCGCAAGCCTCAACGACAAGCTGCCGCATGCGCAGGTGCGTGAAAGCATCCTGCGCAGTGCGCAGGTCTGCGCCGACCTCGGCCACGAGGTGTTCGAAGTCGGCCGCCTCTACGACGGCCCCGCGGTGCTCGCCGCGTTCAAGACGATCTGGGCCTATCTCGCTCGCGACGTGATGCTCGGCGCGCGCGCCAGGTTCGGCGCCGCCGCCGACACCCTGGTCGAACCGTGGACCCGCGAACTCGCGCACTGGGCCGAGAGCGTCGCGCTCGGCGACAACGACAGAATGATGCACGCGATCGCCGAGGCGCGCAGCGCGCTCGAAAAATTCTTCGCTAGCGCCGACGTGATTCTGTCGCCGGTGCTCGACCGGCCGCCGCTGCGCATCGGCGAACTCGCGCCGACGGCGGGATTCGAGCACATGATGGAACTGATGTTCGAGTACGTGTCGTACACGCCGCTGCACAATATGACCGGGCATCCGGCGATGTCGCTGCCACTAGTCCCGGCGCCCGACGGCGCGCCGATCGGCAGCATGTTCAGCGCGGCGCACGGCGGCGAAGCGACCCTGATCGGGCTGGCCTATCAGCTGGAAGAGGCGCTGCCTTGGCGCGATCGCTGGCCGTATGGTGCAATGCCCAGATGACTCCATCGTGTTCCGCAGAAACGTCGCTGTCGCGCAGCGTCGACGAGTTGCTCCAGCAGCTCGACGCGTCCAACGCGACGCCGGGCCAGTCCGTGCGCATGGCCGACGGCTGGCGCATGCCGATCTGCGGCGGTCTCGGCTTTCGCTACGAATACGACAGCAGCGTCGCCAACGGCGGCTGGGAGTTCTACCGCCTGCACAACGGCATCTGCATCGCCCTGGTGCGGATGACCACCCAGCGCCGCATCGTCCGGCGCCACAACACCGCGGGTTATCTGGCGCTGTCGGCCGTGCTCGACGGCAACGTCCTGCTGACCGACGACCTTAGCGTCGAGGGCGAACTCGCCGACGGCTACTGCACCATTTACGGCAGCGATCCCGGTCGTCATCTCGAAACTGTCTACGAACCCGGCGCGCAGTTGCGCTGGGTGACGCTGTATTTCGAGCGGTCGCTGTTCTTCTCGTTGACCGGCCTTGCCGAAGCGGACGTGCCGGCCGAACTCGCCGAATACATCCACGGCGGAAGTGCGTACGCCTGCCACAACGTG
The DNA here is from genome assembly GCF_005503555.1 of Rudaea sp. 3F27F6. GTDB lineage: Bacteria > Pseudomonadota > Gammaproteobacteria > Xanthomonadales > Rhodanobacteraceae > Rudaea. The sequence goes on along the minus strand of NZ_SCNG01000002.1, from coordinate 217,495 downwards.
CCGCTGTCCGAACTCGCCTCGCTGACCGCGCACCAGTTGATTTCGCCGCCGTTCGCCGGACCGTTCCTGCGTTTCTTCATGTCGGCGAAAGCGTTGGAACTGGGCTGCTACATTCTGTCCGGTCTGTCGCAGCCGGACAGCGAACTGTTCGGCGGCCGCTTCGAGGCCGAAGACCATCGCAAGATGAAGCAGGCGATGGCGATGATCCGCGACAATATCGACGGGCAGATCAGCGTGCACGAACTCGCCGAAACGGTCGGCATGAGCCGCCACCGGCTGCAGCTCGGTTTTCGCATGATCTACGGCGATACCGTCGGCCGTATCCGCGACAAGTTGCGCATGGAACTCGCGCTCGACCTGATCCGTGACTCGAACCTGTCGATGATCGAGATCGCGCTGGAGACCGGCTACGAGCACGCGGCGAGTTTCACGCGCGCTTTCAAATCGGCGTTCGGCATTTCGCCGATCCAGATGCGCAAGGTCGCCAACGACGAGTTGCGCGTGCGCAATCTGCCCGGACGCGCGCGGCCGAAGCCGGCGCAGGACGCGGGAGACGCCGATGCGGAGTGATGCGGCCGGCAAAAGTCTGCCGCGCGTTCTGATCGTCGTACTACTGAGCGCGATCTACGCGGTCAACTACATCGACCGCCAGATCGTCGCGATCATCCTCGAACACATCAAGACCGAGTTTGCGGTGTCGGATTCGATGCTCGGCCTGCTCGTCGGGCCGGCGTTCGCGCTGTTCTACGCGACGATCGGCATTCCGATCGCGATCGCCGCCGACCGCACGCAGCGCGCGCGCATCGTCGCCGTGTCGCTGAGCTTCTTCAGCCTGATGACCCTGGTCTGCGGTCTCGTTGCACAGTTCTGGCAACTGGTGGTCGCGCGCGTGTTCGTCGGCGTCGGCGAGGCCGGCACCGGGCCCGCTTCGCAGTCGATCATCTCGGACCTGTATGCCGCCGACGAGCGCGCGACCGCGCAATCGATCTACGCGATCGGTTCGAACATCGGCCTGATGACCGCGTTCTTCGCCGGCGGCTGGATCGCCGATCAGTACGGCTGGCGCATGGCCTTTATCACCGCGGGTATTCCGGGCCTGCTGCTCGCGCTGGTCGCGTTGCTCATTCTGCGCGAACCGGCCAGGACCGGGGTTTCGGCCGCCGATGCCGACGAAGTCAATATGAAGGACTGCCTCGCCTTCCTATGGCAGCAGAAGTCGTACAAGTACATCGTGCTCGGGACGGCGATGAGCGCCTTCTCCGGCTACGGCATCGCCTCGTTCGTGCCGGCATTTCTCGTGCGTTCGCACGGCATGACCAGCACCGAAGTCGGCCTGACGTTCGCGCTGATCGTCGGTCTTGGCGGTGGTCTCGGCACCTTTCTCTCGGGGCGCGTCGCCGATGTCGCCAGCCGCAAGCGCGGGATGCAGTGGAACCTCTACGTACCGGCCATCGCCGCGCTGCTTTCGCTGCCGTTCTGGTATCCGTTTTTTCTCTCGCAGAACAAACTCATCGCGATCCTCGCCGCGATCGTGCCGCTGTCGCTCAGCGCGGCCTTCATCGGCCCGTGTATTGCGACGATTCAGACGATGTGCCCAGGTAGGATTCGCGCACGTGCGGCGGCGATCCAACTGTTTATCGGCAACCTGATCGGGCTCGGGCTCGGGCCGCAATTGATCGGCGTGGCGAGCGATCTGCTGCGTCCGTTGCTCGGCCGCGATTCGCTGCGCTACGCGATGATCGCCGGCGCGCTGGCTTCGCTGGTTTCGATCCTGTTCTATTGGCTCGCCTCGCGCCACGTGGCGGCCGACGTCGAGCGCGTCAGCAAAGGCGTGAGCGTCTGATCAGACGGCCGGCGCAATAGCCGGTGACGCCGCGGTCTTCGCGATAAGCGAGGCGGCCGTTGACCCAGGTGGCGATGATGCCGGCCGAGAGGCGCGTGGGCTCGTCGTAGTCGGCGCGGTCGGCGATGCGCCGCGCGTCGAAGAGGGCGAGGTCGGCATAGGCGCCTTCGCGCAGCACGCCGCGATCGGCGATGCCGAATGTCGCCGCGGTCAACCCGGTCATCTTGTGCACCGCCGTCGGCAGATCGAACAGGCCGACCTCGCGCACGTAGTGGCCGAGCACGCGCGGGAATGCGCCCCAGAGACGCGGATGCGGGCGCTCGTCGTGCGGCAAGCCGTCGCTGCCGATCATGGTCAGACGATGGCTCAGGATGCGTTGCACCTCGCCTTCGTCCATCGAGAAGTACACCGCGCCCGCAGGCAGCAGGCGCTGTGCGGCTTCGGCGAGCGGCAGGTTCCATTCCCGTGCGATATCGGCCAGATCGCGGCCGACGAACTCGGGGTAGGGAACCGACCAGGCGATGCAGGCGCGGATATTCGGCCGCACCAGGTCGGGGCGCAGCGTCGTGCTCGACGCGGAGTAGGGATAGGCATCGAGGCCGACCGGGTTGCGCGCGGCCGCGGCATCGATCATTGCCAGAGTGGTCCGCGATTTGCCGAAGTTCTCCGGAGCCGTGCATTTGTGATGGCTGATGACCACCGGCGCGGGTGCATCGCGGCCGATCAGCAGCGCTTCTTCGACGGCGGCTTCGACCGCATCGCCTTCGTCGCGCAAATGCGTGGTGTAGATCGCGCCGTGCTTACTGAGGCCGCGCGCAAGTTCGATGACTTCGTCGGTGCCGGCCTCTTTGCTCGGCACGTACCAGAGCCCGGTCGAGAATCCGGAGGCGCCTTGTTCGAGCGCTCGGTCGAGCCGCGCTTTCATGTGCGCGATTTCGGCCGGTGTCGCCGCGCGTGCGGTGTCGCCGCGCATCGCTTCGTAGCGCAGAGGCATATGCCCGATCAGCGCATACGCGTTGACCGCGGGCGGTGTTGCCGCTAGCCGTTCCGCATAGGCGGCGAAGCTGTCGAAGGTCCACCAGCGCTCGTCGCCGAGCAGATCGAGCGGCGCGGGCGGCCGGCGGTCGAATGCGACCGGCGCGAGGCTGATGCCGCAATTGCCGACGACGACCGTGGTGATTCCCTGCGAGAGCTTGCACAGCATGCGCGGCGCGCCTTCGAGGATCGCGCGGTCGTCATGGGTATGCGCGTCGATAAAGCCCGGCGCGAGCGTGAGGCCCTCGGCGTCGATCTGTTCGCGCGCCGACAGGCCGGCGAGATCGCCGATGGCCGTCACGCGCTCGCCGTCGATGGCGACGTCGGCCGCGAATGCCGGTTTGCCGGTGCCGTCGATGATCTCGGCGCTGCGGATGATCAGGTCGGCCACGGCCTCACTCCAGACGATCGGTGTTGAACGCGTGCAGCCAGGCGGCAATCGCGTGCGGGCCGAGCGCGTCGAGGGTGTTGCGCACGACGGTCGGCGATTCGTCCTGGGCGAGCTTGAAGCGCGCCCTGGTCTCGCGGATCGTCGCGGTGAAGGCGACGACACGCCGCTGCAGCGAGTGATAGCGATGGTCGATCTCGGCGACGTTCCAGCGCTGCGGGCGATCACGCTCCATGCGTTCGACCAAGCGCGCCAGCGCGTGATCGGTCAGGTCTTCGCGCAGAGCGATGTCGACGCTCAGCGTGGCGTTGACGTAGAGCCAGGTCGGCGCGGAATCGCGGTCGGCGTACCAGCTTGGCGAGGCGTAGGCGTCTGGCCCCTGAAACAGAATCGTGGCTCGCGGGTTCTCGCGAAAGCAGGCGACCAGCGGATTGGCGCGCGACAGATGGCCGAGCAGTCCGGTCACCTCGCCGCCGTTCTCGGGTAGCGGCAGCAGCGGCAACTGGCTCGACACGGCGTCGCCCGAGGCGTCGGCGCTGACCACCCAGGCGAGCGGGAACGTGTCGATCAATGCGCGGACGTCGTCGGGCGACCGCGGCTCGAACCGGTCGGTCGTGGGTGAGGGGTGGTTTATCGCGGCGGAGTGAAAAGGCGGTGGGTTTTGCGTCATGGCGACAGCAAAACGCCGATCGCGATCGGCCGCTTAGCAATACGGCGCGCGATTTGGCGAAACGAGCGAGGCGGGCGCTTTTATGCGATCGGCGACGATCCGGTCGATGAAATCACCGCGTTCTGCGCATGGAAATGCCTTTGCCAGCAGGCATGCGGCGAGCACACGGTGTCACGGATCAGAATGCGCTCCAGCTCGCGATCGTCTTCGGCCGCGAGCAGCAGGCGGCCCCAGACCATGTTGCGGCTCCAGCGGCGATAACGCCGGCGGATGGCGTGGTGCTCGCCGAATTCGGCGGGCAGCTCGCGCCAGTCGTTGCCGGTGCTCAGCACCCACAATACGGCATCGACAAAGCCGCGCAGATTCGCTTCGTTCGAGCCGCCGAGCACACGGCCTTCGGGCAGCGAATCGCGGATGCGGCGCCAATCGTCGTCGCCGAGTCTGCGCCAGCCGAGGCGCGAGATGTTTGCGTGCAGAAGTGTCATTGGCTACCTCGCTGCCTGGTGCTGCTGAGGACTGATGAAATCGCGAATCGCGGCATTGACCTCGGCGGCCTTTTCGCGATTCACCCAGTGCGACGCGTCGGCGAACAGCTTCACGCGCAGGTCGGGAACGAACTGGCCGAGTCCGCTGAGGTTGCCGGCCAGCAGGTAGGGATCCTTCATGCCCCAGATCAGCAGGGTCGGAACGTTGACCACGGTCGAAGCGAGATCGGGCGTGTAGTTGCCGTTCGCGGCGCGGCCGTGTTTGGCATCGGGCGGCCCGAGGTTGGCCGCGCGGTAGTAGTTGAGTTCGCTTTCCAGCGCGCCCGGCTGCGACCAGGCGTCGATGTAGGCTTTGCGGTCGTCGCTATTGAAGCGTCCGTTGCTGAGGCCTTCGGCGAGCACGGTTTTCACCAGCGCGGCGTAGCCGTCCGCGGCATAGGCCTGTGCAAGCCCCGGATCGTAAACACCGAGCATGTAGCGGCTGGCGAGCTGCTGCGCGGGATTTTCCCGCAGCTCGCGATCGAACAGCGCCGGGTGAGGCGCGTTCAAGATGACCAGTTTTTCCACGCATTCCGGGTGATAGAGGGCGAATGCCCAGGCGATCGCGCCGCCCCAGTCCTGGCCGACCAGGACGAATTTTTTCTGGCCGAGCTGCGCGGCGAGCGCACGTATGTCCTCGACGATGTCTTTGACCCGATAGTGCTCGACGCCCGTGGGCTTGGAAGACAGGTTGTAGCCGCGCATATCGGGCGCGACGGCCTGGAAATCCTTGCCGAACTCGGCGAGCTGCGGCTTCCATTGGTACCAGAACTCGGGGAAGCCATGCAGGAAAACGATCAGCTTGCCCGAGCCCGCGCTGGCATAGTGCAGGCGCACGCCGTTGACCTCGGCGTATTTGTCGACGAGTTGAGGCGCCTGCGCAAAAGCGCGCAGGCAGAAGGCGAAAGCGGCCAATACCCAGAAGAGCGAAATACTCAGTGTTCGGTTTCTCATGCATGTCCCGTCGATGGAGGCTGGCCGTCTTGGCAGGCGGACGCTTTCCGTCCTTCCCGTTTTGAACAGCGCAAAACGGAGGCGAACACCGACATGCACGCGTGGTGCGCGACGATCGATATGCGTGTGGGTCTGACCGAACCGCAGGCAGTTCTTGCGGTGCCGGAGATCGGCCGTCGCGGTTGTTGACTGCGGATTCGTCCGAATGCGAGGCCGCGCATTGCGCGGGCCACGCGGAAGCGCGCCGGCAACCGGCGCGCTGTTCGTTGCGCTATCGCGGCCTAGTGATGATGGTCGGTCTCGTCGTTGCTTGCTCCGGCACCAAGCCCCACGCCGAGGCCGACGCCGCCCGCGCCGGCCATCATGCCGCCGCCACCTTTGCCGCCGTCGCGCTTTGCCTCGTCCTTCGCGCCGCCGCCTTTGCCGCCCGACGCAGAAGGACGTGCCGGGCCTTGCTTCGGAATTGCGATATCGCCCGGCACCGCATCGAGATCGAGCACCTGGCGGATGAAGTCGCGCAGCGAGACGACCAGCTCGTGCGTGTGCACGGGGCGGCCCACGGCCAGTTCGCTCGCGGCTTGCGCGGCGAGCCGCACCTGCGGTTCCGTGCCGAGCAGAATAATGTCGGACAGCGCCGCTTCGACCGCATCGCGCGTGCGCCGCGAACGGTCGGAATGAGCCGCCGCCGCGGCGGAAATGTCGGTATCGATTTTTTCGGCGTTGGTGGACTCGCCGCGCCGGCGCAGATCGCGCAGATGGGTGGGATCGACCTCGAGCCGGCCGGTGAACGATCCGCCGAGCGTCTTGTATGCGGCAATCAGGGTGCGCAGACGCTCGTTGATCTGACGATTCTCGCGCTCGCGCCGCTGCTGGATCGTCTGCATCGCGAGCAGGCGCACGCCGACGCCGATCAGGGTGATCAGCGCGAGTCCGAACAAGGTCGAGAGCAGGGCCTGCCAGGAACTGAAATCGAGATTGCGCATGGTTCCGGCCTCGGGGAGGGAGTCCGCATGCTAGAACAATTCCGCCGCCAAGCTAACCGGTCGCGGCACGAACGAAGCCGCGCCGCGCAGATCGGTTCACCGCGCCGGCTGTATGCGGCCGGCGCGCGGACGCTCGTCTGCGGCGCTCAGACTTGTACGAGGCCGCGGCGGATCGCGATCAGCGCCGCATGGGTTCTCGATGCGGCGTCGAGTTTGCGCAGGATGCTCTTGATGTGCACCTTGACCGTGCCTTCGCCGATGTCGAGTTCTCTCGCGATCAACTTGTTGCAGAGTCCTTGCGCGATTCCGGCGAGCACTTCGAGTTCGCGCTTGCTCGGGGCCGGCGACGTGTCCGCTTCGGCGATCCGCTGCGCCTGCTCGGGGGTGAGATAGCGGCCGCCGCGGGCGACCGTTTCTATGCAGTCGCAGAGCGCGTTCGGCGAGATGCCTTTCAGCGCATAGCCGTTCGCGCCGGCCGCGAGGCCGCGGCGCAACTGATCAGCGGTGTCGAAGCTGGTCAGCAGAATCAGCTTGGCATCGGTGTCGAGTTCGCGGATCGCACGCACCGCGGCGATTCCGTCGAGACCGGGCATGCGCAGGTCGAGCAGGGCGACGTCGGGCCGCAACTCGCGCCAAAGCGCCAACGCCTCGATGCCGTCGCCGGCCTGACCGACCACCGTGTAACCGCAGCGCTCGACGACGCAGGCAACGCCGCTGCGAACGAGTTCGTGATCGTCGGCGACGAGGATTCGCAGCGGCGTCGGGCGTTCGCGGTCCACGTTGTTCCTCGCTGCGGTTGCCAAGAATCCCCGGTTGCGTGCGCCGCCTCGGTAGCACTGCGCGCGCAATGTTCGATGCGCCTCGGAGTATTGGCGGTGCAGACCGGCGCGGAATCCCTCCAAGGATTTATCCGCGCATCCCCTAAAAGCGTTATTGAACGTCGATGATGCCGCGTTGTATGGCGATCGTGACCGCATGCGTGCGGTCGTTCGCTTTCAGCTTGCCCATGATGTGCTTCACGTGCACCTTCACGGTTTCCTCCGAAATCGCCAAGTCTTTGGCGATGAGCTTGTTCGGCGTGCCGCGCGCGACGAGCCGCAGCACTTCGACTTCGCGTGCGGAGAGCATGTCGGGGGCATGCTCGGCGAGCGGAACCGCGATCTCGGCTGGCACACGCTTGCGCCCGGCGTGCACGACGCGGATGGTGTCGACGAGTTCGGCCATTACCATGCTCTTGAGTAGATAACCGCTGGCGCCGGCGTTCAACGCTGCGCGCGCCTGAGCGTCGCCCTTGTACGTGGTCAGGACGACGATGCGTGCCGCCGGCGCAGCGTGGCGGATGGCTGCGATCGCTTCGAGTCCGCTCATTCCGGGCATCTGCAGATCCATGAGCACGACGTCCGGACGCAGGGCGAGGAAACGCTCGACGGCCTTCGCCCCGTCCTCGGCCTCACCGGCCAGTTCCATGTCCGGCATCGCGCGGATCACCGCCGCGATGCCTTCGCGCATCAGCGGATGATCGTCGACGCAGAGCACGCGGATCTTCTTCGCGGGATCGTTCATGCAGTTCCTTTGGCCGCCGTCGACCAATGCCGCCAATGTGCGAGCAAGCGGCCGAACAGGCCCGGGGTGGCGCCGCCGTACGCGACCGAGCCCGGAACGCGCAGCTCGACTTCGGTGCCGGCACCGAGCTTGCTCCAGACAGCCAAACGGGCGCGCATCCAGGTCGCTCTCTCCGTCATTCCAGGCAATCCCCAATGGCCGGCGCGTTTGCCCGCCTGGAGCACCTCGTCGGGAATGCCGCGGCCGTTGTCGCGGATGCGCACGCGCAGTTCCGTCGGCGCATAGCCGACCTCGACTTCGATGCGCGTCGCCTGAGCATGGCGGAACGCGTTGATGATGGCTTCGGCGCCGATGCGGTGCACTTCGTCGCGAATCAGCGGCATCAGCTCGTGCGGCGTGCCCTCGGTGGTCAATTTGAAATCGGGGCCGTTCAACGACGCCAGCTCCATCGCGAGTTCGCTCCAGGCCTGCTCGACTTGCATGTCGCATTCGACCACGCTGCGCAGACCCATCACTTTGTCGCGGCCCTCTTCGAGGATTCGATTCGCGCGCGTCAGCGTGCCTTCGATCTCGCTGCGCGTCGGATCGCCCTCGCGCATACCGAGCGAGGTCGCCTGAAAGCGCAGGATCAGTCCCTGCACGCCCTGCAGCAGAGTGTCGTGCAGGTCGCGGGCGATGCGTTCGTGTTCGACGATGCGCTCCTGATGCAACAGGGCGACGCGTGCGAGCACGTGGCGCATGCGCAGGTAGAACCCGAGCAGCAGCAGCGACAGGGCGGCAAGCGCGATCAGCGCACGGAACGCCCAAGTCTGATGAAACAGCGGAGGCACTTCGAACTCGACGGTCGCGGCAGCGGGATTCCAGCCGCTGTCCTCGTTTGCCGCGGCGACGTGGAAATGATAGTTGCCGGGCGCCAGGTTGTTGTAGAGAGCCTCGCGCCGCTGTCCCGCGTCCTGCCACTCGGTGTCCACGCCGTCGAGCCGGTAGCGGAACGCGGTGCGTTCGGGAACGCGCAGCGACGCCGCGGTGTAATTGATCTGCACGCGGTCGAAGCCGGCCGGCAACGTGACCTCGCCGGCCAGCGGCAGCGGCTGGTCTGCGCTGGTCATCGATTCGATGCGCAGCGGAGGCGGCAGGGTGTTTCGAACGAGATGCGCCGGATCGATCCAGACCACGCCGACGCCGGTGGCCAGCCAGAGCCGGTGGTCCGTGCCTTCGACCAGGGTGGGAACCGGCGAGATCAAAGCCGATTGGCCGGGCAGGCCGTCGAGATAGTCGAAGCGTTCGCCGCGCAGCGGTTGCCCGCGGGAAGCATTGCCCACGGCCTGCGCCGTGTAGTGCATCAGACCGGCCGAACTGCGCAGCCAGAGGTCGCCGTTCTGCAACTGGACGATGCCGGACACGCCGTCGAGTTCGCCGGGCGCGTCCGCGCCGACGGTGCGGAACTTGGTGCCGTCGAAGAAGGCGAGTCCCTTGGTGCCGCCCGCCCAGAGCGCGTGACGACCCTGATACAGCGTTCGCACTTCGCCGACGTCCAATCCCTCGTTCGCGCCGAAAACCTTGTCCTGGCCTGCGCGCTTTTCGACGATGGCGCCGCGTGTGTACGAGAACCAGAGGTTGCCGTCGAGATCCTGCAGCGCGGCGTGCAGTCTCGCCGGCGGTGGCACGCCCGGCGGAGCGGGGATCTGGGTCCACTCGCCTTTTTCCCAGCGATAGAGATTGCCGACCGGGAGCACGATCCAGACGACCCCCTCGCGATCGACGAGAATGGAACGGACTTGCTCGGGCTTCGGCAGCGGCGCCACGCGCACGGGTTCGCCGTTTTCCACGCGGTAGATGCCGCTCGCCGCGCCGATCCAGACCGTGCCGTCGGCGGCGCGGTGGGCGTAGTTCACTTCGGGCGGGACATTCTTGAATTCCCGCAGCTCGCGGCCTTTGAGCAGCATGAGCGAATGATTGGTCGTGCCGGCCCACACGGTGCCGTCGTCGCCCGCGGCGAGGGCGAAATCGTGCGCGCCCTTCGGAAAGTTGGCCGGCACGAGCGAGCGCTCCTGAAAGCGATCGATCCCGGCGCTCGTGCCGACCCACACTTCTCCTTCGCGGCCGATGAGGATCGGCCAGGCATAGTCTCCGCTCAGGCCGTCATCCTGGATGAACGGTTCCAGGGCGGAGCCGTCGTCCAACGTGATCGCCGATTTCACCCGGCCCGGATCGCGCACGCGGCGGATGCCTTTTCCGAGCGTCGAAATCCATAAGGTGCCGTCGGCGTCGAAGCCGAGACCGGCCGAAACGACGGAAATACTGCCGTCGACTCTGGGCTTGCCGCCGTCGTCGAAGGCGATGACGCGGACCGGACCTTTGGGATCGGCGATCCACAAACGTCCGTCCGGTGCCTGGCGCACCCAACTGATCCAGCCGAAGCCGTCGAGCATCTTCACGAACGGGTCGGTGCCTTTGCGCCGTGCGTACAAGGTCGTTCCGTCGGAAACCCAAAGCGTTCCGTCCCGATCGCAGTACACGGTCTTGATGAATCTGGCCGGCAGTCCGTCCCAGCCGTCGCAGCGCAACCCGTCGCTGCCGGGCTTGTGCATGCACAACCCGTTGTACGCGCCGAACCAGACGTTGCCGTCTTCGTCTTCGGCGATGCTGTTGACGGTGCCGATGCCTTTTGCATCGGTGGAGCGAAATATGCTGACCGTGTCGTTGCGCAGCAGGGCCACTTCGGGGCCTTGGGAAAATCCCACCCAGAGGCCGCCGTCTTTCGCCGCGTACAGCGCACGCGCCGACTCGGGCGGAAAACGATTCTTCGTGTGCGCGTCGGCCTTGGTGAAACGCAGGCCGTCGAATCGATAGACGCCGTACTCGGTGCCGAGCCAGAGAAAGCCGTCGGGTGTCTGCGCGAGCGAGGTCAGGCCGCTCGGTGCGCCGTCCTTGCCGAGCCAGCGCATGTGCTGCAGCTCGGCGACGGCGCGATCGCGCATCGACGCCTGCACCGGCCAGTTGAAGAACAACAGAACGAGGCAGCCGACGTAGACCGCTGGCCGGCGGCGTGTCCGATCGTTCGACGTTCGTTTTCCCATCCTGCGCTCCCCCCGCTATCAAACCGCGGCGACGATGATCGTGCATCACCCGTATGGGGAATGTGTCTTGTTACCGCTTTGGGGAATATCCGGCACGGGCAAACTCTGAATACAGTGGAGCATGCAAAAACTCTATGCGATGTTCCCCGCCGGCTGGCCGGGGTGCGCGCTGCTGCTGCTGCGCCTGTCGGTGGCCGCGCATGCTCTGACCGCCGGTGCGCTGGCGCAGGACCCGCGCGTGCCGGCGTGGATTCGCCTTCTTTGCGTGCTCGCGTGCCTGCTGCTGACGGTCGGTTTCTCCGTCGCGCCGGTCGCGGCGCTGCTCGCGGTTCTCGCACTCGGGTTTTTCTCGGGGGCGCCGGACTCCTGCGAAATCCTCTACGCGATTGTGGATGCGGTGGCGCTTGCGATTCTCGGCCCCGGCGCGTTCTCGCTCGACGCGCATCTCTACGGACGGCGGGAAATCGTCCTCACCGGGCGCTCCGGCAAACACGATGCAAACGAGTAGGGGAGAAACCGACGCCGACGCATGTATCCCTTTTGAGGTAGGCACGCATTCCCCTTTTTCGTGACGTGGCGGCGCGCCGATCTTGGAATGATGCAGCCGTCGGTGCGGGCGGTGAGCTGCTTCGAGGTCATCTGCGTCGCGCCGCTCCATCCAAGAATAAACCCGGAGGCGTTACTCATGAGCATCAAGAATGTCGTGTTGGTTCACGGCGGATTCGTCGACGGTTCCGGCTGGGCGCGCGTTTACGCGCGCCTGCGCAAGGCCGGCTTCAACGTCGCCGTGGTGCAGAACCCGACCACGTCGCTGGCCGACGACGTGGCGACGACGCGGCAGGCGATCACGAAGCTAGGCGGTCCCGTGGTGCTCGTCGGCCACTCGTACGGCGGTGCGGTCATCACCGAAGCGGGCACTGATCCGAACGTCAAAGCCCTGGTCTACATCACCGCGTTCGCGCCCGACAAGGGCGAGTCGGTGCAGACGCTGATCGCCGATCCGCCGCCCGGTGCACCGGTGCCGCCGATCCTGCCGCCGCAGAACGGCTTCCTGTTTCTCGACCGCGACAAGTTCGCCGCCTCGTTCGCCGCCGACGTGCCCGCGGACGAGGGCGAGTTCATGGCCGATTCGCAGGTACCGTGGGGTGTCAACGCGCTCGCCGGCGCGATCACCGATCCGGCCTGGAGGCACAAGCCGAGCTGGTACCTCGTCGCCACCGACGACCGGATGATTCCGCCTGCCGCACAACGGCAGATGGCCCAGCGCGCCGGTGCCACCGTCGCCGAAGCGCAGGGCAGCCATGCGATCTACGTTTCCCGGCCCGACGTGGTGGCGCAGATCATCGAGCAAGCCGCCGCACGTCATTGACGCCAGCGAGCGAAGGACCGCGTTCACCCCCGATGCATTCAACCGAACTTCACCGACCACAACCGAGAGGAACCGCCATGAGAAATCTGAGGACGATGTTTTTCTGCAGCACGCTGATGCTGCTGACGGGTAGCGTCGCCGCCGCCGGCAACGACGCCGCAAACGCCAAGCCGCACATCGTGCTGGTCCACGGCGGATTCGTCGACGGCTCGGGCTGGCAGGGCGTCTACGACATTCTGAAACACGACGGCTACACGGTTTCCATCGTGCAGAACCCGACCAAGTCGCTGACCGAAGACGTCGCCTTTGCCAAGCGCGCGATCGACGCACAGCAGGCGCCGGTCGTTCTCGTCGGCCATTCGTACGGCGGCATGGTCATCAGTGACGCCGGCAACGATCCGAACGTGAAGAAACTGGTCTACATCACGGCGTTTGCGCCCGAAGTCGGCGAGTCCGTCGCTTCGATCCTCAAGGATCCGACGCCCGGCGTGCCGGCGCCGCCGATCCTGCCGCCGGTCGACGGATTTCTCATGCTCGACACGGGCAAGTTCGCCGCGTCGTTCGCCGGCGACGTATCGCCGAAGGAAGCGGCGTTCATGGGCGACTCGCAAGTGCCGTGGGGTCTCGACGCCTTGAACGGCACGTCGGTCGCGCCGGCATGGAAGAACAAGCCGAGCTGGTACCTGGTGACGGCCGAAGACAAGATGATCCCGCCGCCGGTGCAGCGGAACATGGCCAAGCGCGCGGGCGCGCACGTCACCGAAACGGCCGGCAGCCATGCGATCTACGTGTCGAATCCGAAGGCCGTCGCGAAAATCATCGAAGCGGCCGCCACCGCGAAGTAAAGCCGCGGTGAAAGTGCACGGTCCCGGTCGATCGAGTCCGTGCCTCATGTTGCGGCGCGCATTGCCGGATAAGAGGGTAGGGCCGACGTCGGGATCGGCCCTCGTTTTTTCGAACCGATCGGTGAGCACCGGGGCGATGTGCTCCGCATCGCCCGCAGACGAGCAAACCGCGACTTCGTCATCGACGGCCGCGGAGAAATTGGCGGATACTGCGCGCGAAGCGGATCGGCCGTCGCGCAGACGCGTGCGGTAAGAGGCTTGATTCGGGAGCCGTCATGTCGAATGTGCACGATATACCTGCCTTGATTCGCGAATACGGCGTTCTGGTCGTGTTCGTTACGGTGCTCGTGGAAGGAATCGGCATTCCGGTGCCTTCCTTCGCCGTGGTCGTGGTCGCGGCGTCGATCCTTTACGCGTCGCCGTTCGGCATCGTCGACGTGTTTGTCGCGGCGCTGCTCGCCGGCCTGATCACCGACATCGCGTGGTACTGGGCGGGCCATCGTTTCGGCTATCGGCTGCTTCGTGCGCTGTGCCGCTTGTCGATTTCGACCGACTCCTGCGTGCATCGGACCGAGACGTTCTTTCTGCGCTGGGGACTTTCCAGCCTCCTGGTTGCGCGCTTTCTGCCGGGATACTCGGTGGTCGCGCAGCCGCTCGCGGGGGCGCTGCGCCAGCCGTTCGCCGCGTTCTTTTTCTACGATCTGATCGGGGCGGTGGTGTGGTGCCTCGCGGGCATCGTGCTCGGCGCGGTGTTTTCTTCGGCCATCGAAGACGTGCTCGGCTCCCTGGATCGGCTCGGCAGCTACGGCGCATTGGCGCTGCTCTGCGCCTTCGTGGCATACGTGGCCTATCGCTGGTATCGACGCCAGGCCTTGATCAAGCGGCTGCGGATGGACCGGATCAGCGCGGCGCAACTGCGCCAGCTGATCCTCGACGGAGGCCAGCCGGTGATTCTCGACGTGCGCTCGGAAGGCGCTCGCGCGCGCGAGGGAACCATTCCCGGATCGATTTATGTCGATCCCGCGGCGATCGAAAAACTGGAGGCGACCGCTTTTGCGACGGGCGAGGTCGTCGTCTATTGCGCTTGTCCGAACGAGGCATCCGCCGCGGTGATCGCACATCGGCTTATGATTCGGGGTGCGAAACGCGTGCGTCCGCTGCTCGGCGGAATCGACGCGTGGACCGATGCCGGATTCGAAGTCGACATGCTGTTGCCGTCGCCGACGACGGCCGCGGTGATCGTTTGAACGGCTCGATCGATTCGAGCGTCGCGCGCTCTCGATCCGCCGGTTACGGGTTTGCGCTGCGCCGTTTCCGCGCTCAGCGCTGCAGCACGATCAGCACTTCGTCCGAGCCTTCGATCTTGAACTTGCCGTCGAGGGTCGGCACCAGCAGTTTGCCGTCGGGCGAGTAAAGGCGCGCGAGACTGTGCTGGTCGTCCGCCAGATCGTCGGCAGGCAAACGCGAATCGCCGAACTTGCGCACGGGAGAATACGTTCTTCCTGCGGCATCCTGAACAATCATATGGACCTCCGATGTCGCTAGGGTGGCACATCTTAACTCTCGAAAAGTTAAGCCTTTCTTTCCCTGCGGCAAAGTGCCGCCTGGGCCCCCTGGTGCGGCATTGTTTACGGTGTGTTCGAGCGCGTGCCGGGGCCTGGATTTCCCGCCCGAACGACATTGGCCGATTTCATTCCTCGATATTGAACTGAAACAGCAGGGCCATCTGCTCGATGTCGAGATCGCGTTCGAGATTGTGCATGACCGCGTCTTCGATCAGGCCCGCGCGGTGAAGACGTACGAGTTCGGCACGGCCTGCGGCATTCGCTTCGACGAGGATTTCATAGTGCGACTGCAGGCCGTCCATGACCACGGTCGCCTCAAGTTCGTAGCGTTCCATGAAACGCATGCGCCGTTGCGATTCTTCGAGCAGCTGCGGATGCAGCAGCGTGCCGTCCTCGGCGTAGGCGAGTCGTTCGACGACGGCATTGCGCACGCGCGTCATCGCCGCCTCGGCACCGGCCATGGAGACTTTCGCGGGCGGTTCCAAATCGACCGGTCGCAGTGCGCGGATCAGCATGCCGAGGCTGGAACCTTGCACGATCACGGTGACGAAGATGACCGCGAACGAGCAGATCAGCATCAAGTCGCGCCCCGGCATATCGACCGGCAGGGTCAGCGCGATGGCGAGGGTAACGACGCCGCGCATACCGGCCCAGCTCAGCACCGTGGCTTGCCGCCAGCCCATCGGCTGCGCCTTTTCCACGCCAAACTTGCGCGCGGCGTGGAGCAGTCCATCGCAGCCGAAGATCCAGACGAAGCGCGCGACGGTGAGCGCGCCGATGACCCCGGCGACGGCGATGACGGTCGAAGCGGGCAGGGCATCAATGCCGCCCATGCGCTCGACGACGCCGCGCAGGGAAAAGCCGATCAGGATGAAAACCAGCGCTTCGAGCACGAAGCCGACCAGGCGCGCCACGGAATTGCCGGGCAGGCGCACGCCGGCATCGATGACGGTGTGCTGAAACCAGCCCTGCACGAGTCCGGCGACGACGACGGCGATGACGCCGGAAACATGCAGCGCCTCGCCGGCGAGATAGGTGAGCCATGACGAAAGCACGGTCGCGCCGATGATCAGCATGCGGTCGTGCAGGCCGCGCACCAGAAACACCCAGGCCGCGCCGACGGCAAGGCCGACCAGCGCACCGCCGATCGCCACGACGACGAAGCTCTGCACCGCGTCGCCGAGGCTGAACGCGCCGCTCAGCGTGGCGGCGACGGCGAAGCGGAACAGGATCAGGCCGGTGGCGTCGTTGAGCAGGCTCTCGCCTTCGAGCAAAGTCGTGAGCCGGCGCGGCAGGCGCACGCCCTTGAGCACCGCGGCCGCCGAAACTGCATCGGGCGGGGAGACGATGGCGCCGAGCGCGAAACAGGCCGCCCATGGCAGGGAAGGGACCAGCCAGTGCATGACCAGGCCGACCGCCAATGTGGTGAAAATCACCGCGCCGACCGCGAGCGAGAGAATGCCCGGCAGTTGCCGCCGGAAGCGGCCGAGCGGCGTATAGACCGCGCCCTGCACGAGCAGCGGCGGCAGAAACAGGACCAGAGCGAGCTGCGGATCGAGCGAGACCGTCGGCAGGCCCGGCACGAAGGCCAGCGCACCGCCGCCGATCAGCAGCATCGGCGCGGGCGGTATTTTCAGCTTCAGCGCCAGCCAGTGCAGAGCCAGCACCAAGGTCAACAACATCAATACCAGCTCGAAGGTTTCGACCGCGTGCATGGGGTTTCCGTACCAAGGGGACGTCCGGCTGTTTGTACAACGCGGAACGCGATAACGGAAGCCGGCAGCGGCGATTGACGGCTTCGACGTGACGATGACCGACCGTCGATGAAAGCGCGGTCGGACTCGTTGGGATCGACCAGAGCGTCGGTTATGCGTTCGGTTCGCCGAACCACCGCGCCGCGGCCTGAGCCGCTTCGTCGAGATTCGGCGCTTCGTCGCAGGCCCAGGCGACAAAACCATCGGGACGTACGAGCACGGCGCTCAGGCCGAGCCGCTGCTTGGCATCCGCGCCGACGTATCGGATCCGGGCCGGCCAGCGAGCGGCAAGTTCGGCAAGCGACGAACGAGAATCGAAGTCCAGCAGCAGACCGGTGCCGGCCCGGAGCAGTTCGCCGGTCCGGGTTCCGTCGGCGAGTTCGAAATCGGGGACGCTGCGGCCGACGAGTGCATGACTGCCGCCCAGTTCGTAGCGCAGGGAAACGCCCGAGACGCGCTCGGCGAAATAGGTCGTGCCGTCGCGCGTGTCGATCAGATCGCGGATGATCGCTTCGAGTGCGCGCGTACTTGGCGACGGCCGCATCAGCGCGACCTGCGCACGCGACCAGTCGAGGATTTGCGCGCCGATCGGATGGCGTTCGCTGAAATAGCTGTCGAGCAGTCCGGCCGGCGCGTCGCCGCGGATCGTGGCGGCCAGCTTCCAGCCGAGATTGAGCGCATCGCCGAAACCGAGATTGAGTCCCTGGCCGCCGAGCGGCGAATGAGTATGCGCGGCGTCGCCGGCGAGCAGCACGCGGCCGCGGCGATAGGCCGTGGCCTGGCGGGCGCGATCGGTCCAGGTAGAGGCGAGGTGCAGGGCCGTCAGAGTGACGTCGGTGCCGGACACTCGGCGCAGCACGGTCTGCGCGTGTTCGAGCGTGACCAGCTGCGTTCGGTGGAACGCGCCGCCGTCGAAATCGGCGATCGTGACGATGCCGGGCGCCGCATAGGTATACATGCCGGTCGCGGTATAGGTGCGGCCGACGCGCAGCTTGTCCGCGTCGGCTATCTCGACCTCGATCGAGTAGCCGGTGAACTCGGCATCGGTGCCGGCGAACTCGAAGCCGCCGACTTTGCGCACGCTGCTGCGGCCGCCGTCACAGCCGACGAGCCAGCGTGCGCGGAAGATTTCGCCGCCCGCGCGGACCGTCACCTCGTCGTCGGTCTGCTCGAAGTGCTCGACGCCGACGCCGCGCCGGATCTCGACTCCCGCTGCGTCGGCGCGGGCGGCCAGGAGGGTTTCGAGAGACTCCATTTCGACCGCCATTCGCGTGCCGGCCGGGCTCGGCAGGCGGAACGGCCACTTCGAGGCGTCGATATTGTCCTCGTAGAACTGGATGCCGGCGAAGTGGCCTCCCGCGCGTTGCGAATGCTGCGCCCAATGCGGGGCAGGCACAGCACTCTTGCCGTCTGCGCGTTGATTCGCCGGTTGCAGCGCGACGAGAGCGTCGAGCAGACCGCGACGATGGAAGGCTTCGAGGGTGGGCGCGGAAAGGCCGCGCAGGCCGAACGGCAGGCGCTTCAATGGAGCGCACGGATTTTCCGCTTGCTCTAGCACGAGCACGGAGAGGCCGGCGAGGCGCAACTCACAGGCGAGAAACAAGCCGACGGGGCCGGCTCCGACAATTACAACATCATGGATCACAAAAGTTCCTCAAGTGGATTGGACGCCGGGCGCATCACGCGGTGGCAGCGTCGATGGATACGTCAGGGGTTGGCGCCGTGGCGGTTTTCGCCATGCGCGCGGTTGAAGAAGTCGACGAGGCTGAAAGGCGCACGATCGTCGAGACAGAGCGATAAGGTCTGGTGTGCTTCCGCGGCAGCCGTCCGACTGCGCGGAAATATCGCCGCTTCGTAGGCGGCGAGTGCGGCTTCGACGTCATCGCGGTGCGCGGCGAGCGCCGCGCCGAGTTCGGCGCCATCGAGCATCGCGAGGTTCGCGCCTTCGCCGGCCGGGGGAGCCAGGTGCGCGGCGTCTCCGAGCAAGGTCACGCCGGGCACGCGCTCCCAACGGTGCTCGTTCGGCAGAGCGTGCAGGGCGCGCAGAACCGGCGCGGTCTCGCCGTCGGTGATCAGCGCGGTCAGCGCGGGCGTCCATCCGTCGAACTCGGCGGCGAGCTTGGCCTTGACCGCCGCGGCATCGTTGAAGTCGATGCCGGCGAACCAGGCGAGGGGGCGGTTCAATGCGATGTAGGCATGAAGAGTGCCGCCGGCTTCGCGGTGGGCGAAAATTCCCTGTGCGGGAGCCAGCGCGAACAGGGCGCCGTGACCGACGGCCGCCGCTGCTTGTACATGCCGCACGTCGGCGTTGTGCAGGTAGGTTTCGACGAACGAGGTGCCGACATATTCGGGCGTGGCCTTCGACAGCAGCGGCCGGACTTTCGACCACGCACCGTCGGCGCCGACGAGAACGCGGCTGGTCGCGCTCGATCCGTCGGTGAAGTTCAGCATGTATTCGCCGCCGCCGAGCGCGGTGACCGCACTGAGCTTCTTGCCCCACTGGACGGTCTGCGCGGGCAGCGACGCCAGAAGAATCCGGCGCAGGTCGCCGCGCAGGACTTCGGGCCGGCCGCCTGTGCCGTCGTCCGCCTGTTCGAACACGACCTTGCCGTGCCGGTCGAGCACGCGCGTGGCCTCGCCGCCTGCGTGGATGATCGCGCGGAATTCGTCGATAAGGCCGGCTGCAGCGAGCGCGGCCTGGCCGTCGTGTTCGTGGATGTCGAGCTGGCCGCCCTGTGTCCGCGTTCGCGCGGACGGATCGGCCTCGTAGATTGTCGCGGCGATGCCGTGGATGTGGAGAACGCGGGCGAGGACGAGGCCGCCTAGGCCGGCGCCGATAATGGTGATGGGAGTCTTCATCGGGGGTCTTGAGAAATTGTGGAACGGCGTTCCATTGAGATATATTGGAACGACATTCCAATGATGTCAAGCTAGGGGCCATGAAAACCAAGACACGAAGCGAGCGCCGCGCGGACGCACTTTCCAAAGAACGCATCGTCGAGGCCGCAATCGAGATCCTCGATGAAGGCGGCGAGAACGCGCTGACCTTCCGTGCGCTGTCGGCGCACCTCGCGACAGGCAGCGGGGCGATTTACTGGCATGTCGCCGACAAGAGCGATCTGCTCGCGGCAGCGACAGACCACGTCATCGCCAAGGTCATGGACGAGGCGGTAAAAAGGCGCAAACCGCGCGAGGCGATCCGCACGCTCGCCCTCGGCGTATTCGATGCGATCAACGCGCATCCTTGGGTCGGCGGCCAACTCTCGCGCGATCCATGGCAGTACGCCGTCCTGCGCATACTCGAAGGCGTCGGCGGCCAGGTGCAGGCGCTCGGCGTGGACGAGCGCTCACAGTTCCACGCTGCCACCGCGCTTATGAGCTTTATCCTCGGCCTCGCCGGACAGTATGCGGCCGGTGCGCGTCTCTTGCCGCGCCACGCCGATCGGACCGAGTTCCTCAGCACCGTTGCGGAAAAGTGGATGCAGCTCGACCCCGCGGAGCATCCGTTCGCGCGAAAGGTGGCCGCGATATTGCCCGAGCACGACGACCGCGAACAGTTTCTCGCCGGCATCGACTTGATCCTGACCGGCATCGAAAACACCCGATAGGCGGTCGTTCGCCGAACTGTTCCGGCTGCCGCGGCAAACTCGATGTGGATTGCCGTTGATTGATTCCCTTGCGTCGATACGACTGATGTAGCGAACGGCCTAATCGGTGGCCGCAATCGTTGTGCTTGAGAACTATCTCAACAAGGCGAAATATTGGCTTCGCCGCTGGCGCTGATTTTCGTCTGAAAGTGCGCTGCACTGTAATCGGTCAAGGCCCTTCGCTTTCGTGACCGCTTTCGGTCGGGAGCGTCGTATGCCGGTACTGGAAGCGCGCCCGCGACTTGCTACAGTACGACGATCACCCCGCACGAACTTGAGCTGAGCCGCATATGGGCAAATTAACTTCCAGTGCCACGCCGGAACCGCGGGGTTTTCGGTCGCCAAAGGAACTTCGCGCATGGATGGCGAAGGAGCACGCCCGAGCCGATGTTCTGCTTCTGCGAATTTACAAAAAAGACTCCGGTGTTCCGTCGGTCACGTACGCTGAGGCGCTTGACCAAGCGCTGTGTTTTGGTTGGATAGATGGGCAAAAGCGGCCGCTTGACGCGAACTCCTGGGTGCAAAAATTCACCCCGCGCAGAGCGAAAAGCAATTGGTCCAAGATCAATATTGCGCACGCGGATCGGCTTACCCAGGAGGGCCATATGACGCCCGCCGGTCTCAAGGAAGTAGAAGCGGCCAAAGCCGACGGGCGCTGGGCCACTGCCTACGATTCTTTCTCTAACGCAACGGTGCCTGCGGAGTTCCTTGAGGAACTTGCACGTAACGCCAAGGCAAAGCAGTTCTACGCGACGCTCAACAAGACCAATCTGTATTCGATCGCCTACCGGTTGCAAACGGCAAAGCGCGCCGAGACAAAGATCAAGCGCATAAAGCTGATCATCGATATGCTCGCGCGCGGCGAGAAATTTCACTGACTGCGCAGGCTCGTGCTTCGAAGCACGACGATTCGCCGCTTCTGTGTCCAAGGCCACCTCTGCTGAGCTGCTCCCTCCAGGTGCGGGTGTCGATAGACCGCTTCCGCACGGCCGACTTCGGCCAATTCGGAGCATGCAAACATTGCAGATTGAAGCGCGGAAACTCACGCGCCAGCGCGACATTTTTTGGTCATCCAATTCGCAGATGCACAAGTCGAAAGCGGAGTGACTTTCCGCACATGAATGAACGCCGTCGATAGGCCAGTCTCCATCAGCGCAAACGTAACGTCGTTCGATCGTCAAACTCCCGTCGGCAAATTCAAGCCAGCGCCATAGACGGCGAGCGCGGAAATATGGATTCGAAGAACTGGCGGCAAGAGCGGCGAGGTTATTGCGCTTGGCGGTGGTAGTGGTCCAGATATCTAGCATCGTTTTCCTCCCGTCGAGCCCCAGAGAGCGGAATCTTGCAGCGATGACGAAAGGCAGAATTCTCAGGACTGTATTGTGGGTCTTGGCGGTCGTTGTCTTGCTCGGAGGAATGGCCGGATCTTTCGCATTCTGCCTCCGGCAAAAATTCAGTCCGAATCCGCCGCCCAGCGATTTTCCTAAGCCTGCCGATGCACTCGAAGCGCAGCAGCAAGACATTGAACAATTTTCGCGCCTGCTTGGCATGGATCGTTCCTTTTCGCCTACGGCGCGAACTGAAGCGGATCGCCGGATCGCCGAACTGAAGTCCGAACGCGTGCTGCTCGACAACGAGCGATTGCGTGTTGCGCTGATGCGCATCGCCGCGCTCGCCGACAACGGCCACACTGGGGTCTACTTCGGCAAAGGCGGCCAGAACTTCATGCCCCTGCGCGTTACGCTGTTTGCCGATGGGATCTATGTCCTGCGGGCGAAATCGGCGTATGCGGATCTTCTCGGTGCACGTGTCGAAAGCATCGAAGGCAAGCCGGTGCGCGAGGTGATCGCCGTGCTCGAACAACTGCATGGCGGGGCGGAGGGTTGGCGCCGCAACAACGCCGTAACTTACGTCCAGTCGCCTGAGATTCTTTACGGCGCTGGTGTGGGCTCGCGCCCCGATCAGACGAATTGGACGTTCCGTTTGCCGGACGGCAGCGAAGTGACGCGCGTGCTGCCGGGTGAAAGTGCAGGCGAGAGCGAACCGCGTGCGCAGATGTCACGTTGGCTGTCGCCGCAGAAGATGAAAGGCGAATCGTCGGACTGGCGTGCGTTGATTGCCGACGACGCCGGCTTGCCGTTGTCGCTGCGCGACTTCAACAGCAGGTTCCGCCGCACATGGATCGATCACGGTTGCACACTTTTCATACAGATCAAGGCGATCGCCGATGCGGACAATCAGTCCATCGGCGACTTCCTCAGTGCCACGACGGATGAGATGCGCGCGCATCCACCCTGCAACATCGTTCTCGATATGCGATTCAATAGCGGAGGCGACTATACGAAGATCGCTAACTTCGCGTCACTCTTGCCCGATTTCTTGCCGTCCCGTGGGCGAATCTATCTGCTGACGGGTGCGCAAACCTTTTCCGCCGCGATTACGGCTACGGCGTTCGTGAAGCAGGCAGCGGGACCTCGCGTAATCATTCTCGGCGAACCCGTCGGCGATCGGCTCAGCTTTTACGGCGAAGGCAATTCGGGTTGCCTTCCGCATGACGATCTCTGCCTGCATTTCGCAACCGGAATGCACGACTATGCGCATCGCTGTAACGACTGGGACAGATGCTTCTGGCTGAATTGGTTCTTCCCGGTGCAGGTCGAGTCACTGGCTCCCGAGGAGACAATCGAGATGAGCTTCGCTGACTACACGATGCGGCGCGATCCGGTGCTGGAGAGGGCTGTCGCGCTGGCAGCGGATTAGTCTCTGCGGCTTACCGTTGATCCAGGGTTACGCGTGTGACTTGAAGCATCGTCACCTTGAAGCATCGTCACCTTGGATGGAAGCCACCAACGGCTTATTTCTGAGCTGCAGCCGGCCGCGAATGGTCCAGATATCCCGAAGCTCCAACGGCACCTTCGGGCCGACGATTTCAGTGTTCTGTCGTAGCGTGGTTTCGATGACATGCGCCGAAGCCGTTGAGACCCCCTTGCGCGGCCGCCTCCAATTCCTCATACTGAACCACATGGTTCACTGTTATCCGGCACACTTCAACGCTTCCTTCGCCGCCCTGGCCGACGCCACCCGCCGTGGCGTCCTCGACCAGCTCGCACGCGGCGACGCGTCCATCACCGACCTCGCCGACAAGTTCGAAATGACCCTTACGGGCATGAAGAAACACGTCGGCGTGCTCGAGATGGCCGGCCTTGTGACCACCGAAAAGGTCGGCCGTGTGCGCACCTGCCGCATCGGTCCGTGCCGTCTCGAAGAGGAAATGGAGTGGATCGCACGTTACCGCCAGGTATGGGACGCGCGCTTCGAAGCCCTGGACGGTGTCATTGACGAACTCAAACGACAGGAGAAGGCTCGTGGTCGCAAGAAAAGAAAGTGAATCTCAACGCACGACGGTGGAGAAGAAGTCGGAGCGCGAGGTCGTTGTCACGCGGACATTCGACGCGCCCGCACGGCTTGTGTTCGAGGCGTGGTCCAAGCCCGAGCTTTTTAAGAAGTGGTGGGTGCCCCGATCCATGGGCATGACACTCAGCTCGTGCGAGCTGGACGTGCGCCCCGGCGGCAAGTACCGGTTGGTGTTCGGCGACGATCCTGCGAACTCGATGGCGTTCTTCGGCGAATATCTCGAGGTGGTGCCCAACAAGCGCATCGTCTGGACGAACGAGGAAAGCGGTGACGTGGGATCCGTCACCACCGTGACGTTCGAAGAGCGCGATGAAAAGACGCTTCTCGTCGTGAGCGAGCTGTATCCCACGAAGGAAGCGCTCGACGCGGCCGGTACCGGCGCACAGGAAGCGATGATCGAGACGTTCGGGCAGCTCGACGAACTGCTTACTGAGCTATCTGCGCGTTGACGCCGTTCGCGGTAAAACCGGAGGATTGCCAGGCCGATGCGACGGTCTTGGTGTAGGTTGTTCTGGCGACAACGTTGAGACGAAGCCCGGCTTTGTGCCGGGCTTCGTCATTTCAGGCAGAACGTCTTACTTCAAATGTCCGCAAACGGCCACTTTGAGACAGTCAGACCTGTCAATTGTGCGCCGCGAAGCGGTCGTTGTGTTCAGATAACCCGACAGCTCGTGGCGGCGAGCGTTATAACGCTTAAGGTGAGTGACCGCTGCCACAGTGAGCGTCAGATTACCGTGGCACGTCGCGGAGGCCCATTTGACCGACTAGTTAGGTTGCTTCGCGAGATAGCACGCGCTTACTTAGTAACCAGCCGAAATAGCACCCCTAGATCGACGATGCCGGCAAGGATGAGCGCAATTAACGGTAAAAAGTAGACCGCGTTATACGAGCGAAACCCCGCAGGCAAGGTATACCTAGTAAAAACGTACATCGCGTACCCGATAAACATAGTGAACATGCCCGCTCTCCAGGTGAAACGCTTACCGCCAGGTATACCATGGAACAGTAAGCCAATGCCCCAAGTGAACATTGCGATGGCAGCGACCAGAAGCAAAGCGCCATGGAGATAGAGGACGCCCGGACGAACTGTGGGCCTTGCCAGTGCGAGTAGTGCGGTTAATAGGACCAAAACGACAAGCGGCAGAGAAATTATTGCAATGTGCTCGACGTCTGAACCTTGCAGAGGCGGATGGGCTCGTGCTCCTAATAGGGCGATACTGTGGGCGAAAGCTACAAGAGCAGCCAGAACTAAATTCGTTCGAAGAAGCGTCTTCGGCGGCCAAGCATCGGCCCTCGCAACGAGGGACTGTAAGAATTCACCCATAAGCAACCTGACGCTTGAGCTAAGCGGCCGCTGCCGCCGGGATTGTCAGGATACCGCAACCCGTCGCAGTGGTCCGCTTGAGCGAATAGTTAGACGATGGACAGCGCCTCGGCGACATCGATGTAGTCGTAGCCAGCCTCCCAGGGGTACCTATCCTCGCGGTCGGGGAGAAACATGACCACTGCAGGGAAGGGCTTGGAACCGTAATAGCGACGAGCGGTGCCGAGGTACTCGCCGTAGGCGGAAACGCGTAACGTCTTGAAAATGACTTGGTAGTCGTTGTTGAGAATCCGATCGTCCTTCGCGTCCGGCGTGAGCATGCCGCCGTCCTTAAGTACGTGGGCACAGGCCCACAACAGCTTGTGAGCTTTGGTGCGCTCAACGTTAAAGATGAGTACTTCGGGTGCAGCGTATGTTTGAGTGAAACCTATGGAATATGAGAAAGGAAGCTCATCAGCCTCATTGGAGAACACGTGAAGGCTATGCCAGCCAAACTTGCGAATGTCGCTGGCAACCTTGTCGTCTGCTGAGGAGGAAGGGTTTTCCATCATCTAGCGCTTGAGCTAAGCGGCTGCCGCCGCGATGCTAATGATCTTAACGCAAGCGTCACCCCGGTGGTCCGCTTAAGCGAATAGCTAGCTATCTAGCTATCAGCGCCCCGCCTCATTGGTTGGGCCAGATCGGGCAAACAGTTGAGGTACGCCGACAAAAAGATGGATGCGGCTTTTTGCTGAGCTGCCGCCCCTATGAGCTCTGCGATCAGCGGCCTCCAGGATTGACCAGATTTTGGCCATCTTTTCTCGCTTCCGGCGTAACGCACTCGGCTTCTCAAAATATCCGTAGCGTTTCTTTGTCCAGCGCTTGTACTCGTAAGCTTGAGCAACTCGCAGACGAAACAACGCGCGCTCAATGGACTCGCCGTCCTGAACTTCGACTCTTCTACCCACGAAATATGCGTCTTAACGGACGACGCGACCGGGATTAGCGACCGTTGCGGTCACGGGTAAAGGTAGTAGGTTTGACCTTGAATGTCACGCTAGTGGTGGCTAACGCTTGAGCTAAGCGGCCGCTGCCGCTGGGAGACGGATACCGCAACCCTCCTCAGCGATCCGCTTGAGCGATTAGTCAGGGCTGGCCCACATTGGTGGAGTACGCCAGAGCCAAGCCCGACAGCAAAGCCGATGCACCAAACCATAATGCCGCAAGCCGATGCGCGCATGAAACTAGGCCAATGCGGGTACTCAACCGCGCCAATGTATCCACGAGCAACGAGAGCGTCGGCGAAGACTGCTGACATGCAGCTGTCAGCATGCCCGCCCTAGCATGACCTCCCCCACAAGAGGAGATCACCATGAGTATCGAACAAATTGCTAACCGCCTGGTCGAGTTGTGCCGTAAGGGTGAATACGAACAGGCGCAGAAGGAACTCTACGCCGATGACGCCGTGAGCATCGAAATGGAAGGCTCGCAGGGCCTGGGCAACGCTAAGGGCTTGGCGGCGATTTTCGAGAAAGGTCACCAGTTCAATGCCATGCTCGAAGCCGTGCACGGCGGCACCGTGAGCGAGCCGGTGATCGCGGGCAACTGGTTCAGCGTGGCGGCAACGCTTGATGCGACGATGAAGGGCCGCGGTCGCGTGAACATGCGCGAAATCTGCGTTTACGGCGTGCGTGACGGCAAGATCTTCCGCGAGCAATTTTTTTACGATCTCGGATAAGCGCGCAACCGGTGCGAAAGCGCAGCGGGCGCGCTGGCGTTCGCTGCGACGGGTTGTTCAGATCGAGGAGAGCGCGCAATTTTTCGTTACCGTTGTGATGACTACCCGCAGTTACCTAATCGTTCGCTGTTCTTTCCCTGTTACGTTGCCAGCGCTCAGAAACTTGGCCTGCGATACGAGCCGCCACCGAATGGCGCGTTAGCATGCAGCCTTTCTCGCGAAAAATCACTGTCCTTCACGAGTGTCAGCTTCGGATCGGAAGCTGACATGACAACGCACGGCTGCGCGAGGTGATCTACTCCTTCAGCCCACGCGCCTTGTCGCGAAACGACCGGGCTTTTTCCTTGTCTCCCGCAGCGTCGTAGGCTTTAGCCAAATTTTCCCAGGCATTTCTAGAGCGCGGAAATATCACCGTATCGAGCTCGAAAACGGGAACGGCCACTTTTGCGTCGAAGTTCTCACGAAGGCTGTTGGCCGTGTCGACAATGGCGCGTTGTAGCGCGGCGTCATCGGTCGGATAAATGGCGCGGACCGATCGCACTTCGGCGGCGGTCGCTGTGTCGTCCTTGGGTGTTGCGAACGCGAATGCTCGCAGGCTTTCCGCTGCGGCTTCCGCCGGAAATTTTTCGGGTGCGATGCGGGCCATGACGCTGTCCACCAGTGTGCCGGACCAAACATTGCGGGCGCTGCCGTTGGTCAGGTACGCGATGGTGTACACGTCGCCATCCAGCGTGCCGTTGAAAAGAATCCGCAGTCGCACGTGCGTGCCTCCGTCGTGACCGACTTCGCTGTAGCTGCCGCTTTCTCCCAGATCCCAGCCCGTGGCGGGCCATATGCGCTCACCGTTGGCTAAATGTTGCGGCTGCCAGAATCCTTGCAAGCTTGCTTTGCCGACCAGTTCGCCGCGACTCATGGCCTGCATGAACAGCGTGAGATCTTCCACTGTGCTGTGGAGTCCTGTGTGTCCGTAACCATACGCAGGCCAGAGTGCATCATCCAATTTCTTCAGTTGCCCGTTGCTTCCGCTATATGCCTTCGCAACGCGCTTTTCGGGCAAAGCGGCCAGTCCCAGCCACGTGTGCTTCATCTTCAGTTTCTCGAAGATGCGCTGCTGCACAATCTGCGGATACGGCTTGCCATAGTGCGCCTCCAGCAGTGCCGTCAGAACCACGTAGTTGGTCTGCGTATAGCGGATAGCCGTGCCCGGTGAAAACAGCAAGGGCTTGCTTGCCAGTGACGACATCATGGCCTGTCGCGTGGCGGGAAATACCGTCTGCGCACTGATGTTGTCGAAGTATTCCGGCACGCCGGACGTGTGGTTGAGGAACTGGCGGATGGTGATGCCGCGCCACGATGCAGGCAAGTCGATCAGGTAGCGGCTTGCGGGGGCATCGAGTTCCAATTGTCCATGTTCGATCAACTGCATGATCAGCGTACTGACCAGCAGTTTGCTCACCGAATGCATGGGAAAGATGTGATCGACCGTGATGCGTTCGTGGGTGTCCACATCGGCCTCGCCGTCGGCGCCGCGAAAAAGCGTCTTGCCGTTATGCGTCACCATCAATGCCTGGCCGGCGATGCCGTAGCGCTGTCCGTTCGCATGCATTTGTTGCGTCAAGGCCGTCGGCGAATCGTCGCCTGCGGAAGCCCACGATGCCAACGGCAGTGCCGTCAGCAGTGTCAACGCGATGAGTCGAAGCGTCCGTCTTGTGTTTCGCAGAGCGCTTTGCCCGAATTCGACGAATGCGCAGCGAGTCGCGGGGTTCATGCCAATACTCCACGTCATACGCGTGCATCTCCAGCAGGTAAGAACATTATTGTCGCCTATCCAAGCCGGCGTGGCGCGGCACGGGCCTGCTCGACGAATCCGGCTTTGATGCACCCTCGTTTCCAGTGGTTTAGATCGGATGCTCTGGGCAGGAGGCTACGGCGATCTACGATCTACTGATCTGCTCGAACACACGCGCTTAGTGCAGTTCTTCATCAGAACGGATGTGCAACGAAGGCAATTGGAAGCGAACCCATGGGATATTCGTTGCCTGCTTTCTGCCAGAAGCGATCGTATGATCACTTGAATGATCCGCCGGCGAACAGGCATTGCGAAAGCTAACGCAGAAGAGCCGCAGCGATCATCGAACGCTGGAATATGCCGGCATTGGCCGGCACGGAATATCGAAGTCGACGTGGTAGTGCTCGTCATGCCGTATCCATGGCTCGCCTTGCATGAACGGTACATTCTTGCGAATCCATGAGCCTTGCTTGGTCGCGTACAGGCGAGGAATGTACGCTTTCTCGAAGATCACTCGGGAAATCCCGATGCCTTGGGCTCTCGCTGCGGCATCGAGTGCGTAGAGATGTTCCGCGATTGCCTCGAAGTCGATGCGCAGATCGTTGTAGCGCGCCTGTGCATCGAACTCGATGCCGTACCCGAACCGGTTGGCGATGCTGGTGGGAAGCGGTACAGACTCGCCGTCTTTGTTCAAGATCGGCACCATGAAATCGACTGCCAATCCGTTTTGATGGGTTCTGTGCGGTCTGATGCGGCCGCCGCCGGCCCAACCCGATTCTGCGTAAACATATTTTTTATTCGGGGCCGACGTTTCGAGCGCCTTATAGGCGGCGCCGATGCTCGCGGCGACTTTGGAATGGACATACGTGCGCCCGAGAGAAACCCCGAGCGAACTGTAGGGCGTGAAGTTGGGGCCGGACTCCGGGATCTGTTGGCCGCCTTCCAGGCGTCCATTACTGGGTGTGCCGTAGCAGATGCTCTCCGCTGCGGCCACATTGGAGCCCGCGAGCAAGATCGTAAGCGCGGCCAAGGAAAGGGCCCCGGATTTCATCCGTGCAAGGCAATATTTGCAGTGAGCAGCTATCGCCGCGAGGGCCGTCGCGTATCGCAGCTTTCTCGAAACGGCGCGCCGGGGCGAATCGCTGGGATACATCGCCTTACCTCAAAAGCCGGGCGAGGGTATGACTCGCAATGTGGCAGCGAACATTGCACGCGCTTCCGCGTCGGTCATGCGCGCGGCGGCGGCTTCTGCTTCCAAGTAGTGCCTGGCATGCGCCGCTGCATCGCCCTCGGCGAAGGCGACATTGGCTGCCACCGCATGAGCAAATGCCAGCTCCCATGGCGCACCTTCGTGTTGGGCGAAGTAGGGCAACGATTTGCTCAGATATTGTGTCGCCGGTCCGGGGAGCTGGAGCAGCGCGTACACGTGAGCAAGCAGCAGCGCAGCGTGCGCGTGATTGCTGGGCTCGCCGACGATTTTCCAGAAATACATCGCCGCATTCGCGGCCTGAAGCATCTCTTCGTCTTCTTCGGGCGAGCGCTGAAGCATTTCGGCGAGCGTCCACGCGCGGTTGTTGGCCTGGGAGGCCAGACGTCTTTGCCAAAGTGCAACGTCTTCGGGAGTGGGTTTTTCAGCCATATGCCGATGTCCGGGGCGTGATGTGCGCCCAATGTTTGAGCTGAGCGGTCGCTGCCACAACGATGTCAGGTACCGCGCGAGTCCGCTGGAATTTGCTTGGTCGGATCATTGACCGCAAGTTTTCATTTAATCCCGATGGACTTGAATGCATCAAGCAGAACATCCGCGATATCGGAGTTGAACGTCGTCAGATTCTCGTCCGGTTTGCCACTCAATTCGAAATCGATGGCTGGGAGTTGGCGCATTCGAACCGTAGAAACGATCTTCGCGCCGCCTGCTAACCGAAGATGCGCTTGTTTGGCGCCCCCAATGGCTAGATGAAATGCTTCCAGAAACTCGTTACCGAAGTCTTTCGATATACGCTTTCTGTCGCCCGTGTATTTATCGCGCAGGCAAGGGAAGTTTTTGAGACGAACCGTGAGCCCACGCGCAGCACCTTGTATCTCCCGAATTACTTCTGGCTCCCACGAGCGCTTTCTAAAAAGATCGAACACGACACTCTCCATGCCCTAACGTTGGAGGCGAGCGGTCACGGCTGCAATTTACCTATGCTACCGCAATCACGCTGCGCAGCGCGCATGAGCGGATAGCTATGCCCTGGGGGTAACCTTGCGCAAAGTGCTCGTGTTTACGATGAGGAAGCCGTCAATGCAGGTGGCGATTGCGAACGCCAAGAGAAAGCTTAGGCCGCCGTAATCTCTTGGCTGCGCAACCAGCGGGAGCCCGCAATACAAAGAAGCAAGAAGCACGACGAACAGAATCTGTTGTCCAAACGGCCGGAGAACGAAGGACGCTTCCGAGCAGCTTGGGCAAACATATGGTCGTCCCAGAGATCTGCACCAAAAGATACTCAGGTTGGAAGCGGGCGTATTGCAGTTGGGGCAGGCTATGCGAGGCATGATTCTTGGGATAAGTAACCACCGTTACGGTGCGCATTGGATTTACATGATCTCGAACATTCAATGCTCAACGCAAATCGTCCATCTCGTACAGGGGCCGGATTTCAATGCTTTAAGAAAGGCTCCGCGATTGCGCGAAGAAGGTCAGTGTATGCGCGGCGCCGGATAGTCGTTGCCCGGCAGCAGCGTGGTCACGTAGGGGCCGTTCCAGTCGCGGTCGAAAATCGAAGTCAGGGTTTTCGCCGGTGCGGTGCCGCGCACGAAAACCGACGCGTCGACCGAGTTGTTGAAGTAGCTCCATTCCCAGTTGCCGGTGCCGATGTAGATGCTGTCGTCGTCGGCGACTGCGTACTTGGCATGTTCCACACGCGCGTAGGGAATAAATCCTTGCGGCGCCAGCGGCAGTTGGCTGAACTTGACCGTGATATTGGGCAGTACGGCCAAGCTCTTCAGGTAGGACTGCATCGGCTGACGCAGTGCCCAATCGGCGACGACGATGCGCACTTCGACACCGCGTGCCGCTGCATCGCGCAATGCCGTATCGACCTCCTGCCACCAGCCTTTGGCGCCGTATTGCTTGATGGCGGAGAGCGTCATCACCTGGATTCGCAGCACATGCCGGCTGGCTTCGATCATGTGTACGAGTGCGGTCTGCTCCGGGGTGACCCAACGCGGCATCAACTGCGGTGGACTGAACGCCGGAAAGGCGATCAGAGGTTCGCCGTTGTCGATGTGGAGCAGCACCGGGTTTTGTTCGCTGGCCGGCGCAAAGTCGGGTGCCTGCACTGCGGCTTCGGCGGCCTTGGGCAGATCGGGATGCTCGGCCAGTTGCCAGTTGAAATCGAACGCCGCAGTGAAAGTCTGGGCGAAACGCGCGTCGCTGATGCGTGCGCCGATCTCGTGTATCTGCTCGAGCGCGCGCCAATCCCAGTTCTGGCTGCCGAGGAACACGCTGAGCCCGTCGACGACCATGAACTTCGCGTGCAGCACGCCGCCGGTGAGTGTGTTTACCGGCAGCACGCGGATCGTGACGCCGTGCAACTGGCGCAGGCGGTCGACGTCGGCCTGGTTGTCTTTGAGAAAAGTCTGATCCACGAGAATGCGTACTTCGACGCCCGCTTCGGCGCGCGCTGTCAGTGCATCGAGCACCGGGCCGAGTGCGCCGCCGCCGGGCTTCTCGGCGATGTAGAAGGCGGCGATGTCGATGCGCTTGCGTGCGCTGCGAATCATGTCGAGCCACACTGCCTGCGTGCGCGGCACGCCGGGCTCGCCATAGATTGTTGCCTCGGGCACGCTTTCGACGATCTGGAACGCCGGCGCGGAAGGCGGCGGCCCCGCGTTGGCGAGGAGCGGAGCGGCGAAGAGAAGGGCACATGCGCAATGGGTGAATTGCCGCAGCCGCGACAGTTTGCGCTGCACAGAGACGAGCGTGTGCGGAGTGTTCATTCGTTGACCGTCCTGTCCATCAATGCGTCGGATGATCGGCAATGGTACAGGTGAGATCCTGCAGTTCGTCGCTATTGCCGCGGTCGCGTTTGGTCGCATCGCGCGCGCTCACTAGGATGAAACCGGGCCGGCGGTCTTCGGAATGCGCGTCGGTGATCGCCAGGCTGTGCAAGGCCCTGGCATGGAATTCTTCGAAATGGCCGAGGCAACGCGGCTGCGGGATTCGCCGTGCCGCGCACACAGTCGTGCACGGCATCGGCGACGAGGGACGATCAGACCGTGAGCGCTTGCTCGACGTCCTGGGTGCTGCGACGGGCCAGGGCTAGGTTGGCCTTGGCCTTGTCGAGCACGACATAGAGGAACAGGCCGGCCTTGGAAACGACCGGACGGATGATGTGGTAGTGCTTGCCGAGGGTGATAAGAATATCTTCGATCTTATCGTTGAGCCCGAGGCCCTTCATTGTCTTGAGCTTGGCTCGAACCACTTCGGTATTGCCGGCGGCGGCGATTTCCAGATCCACGCCCGAGCCCGCGCTGCCAAGCATCATGCCGCTGTTCGAGTCGACCAGGGCGACGCACATCGCTCCATCGACCTGCATCAGCGCTTGCAAAGAATCGTTCAGATTTGCCATGAAAAAATCCTCGTTGAAATTGCAAAATGAATGTGTGCATCGATCGATCAAACCACCCCCAGGGTCGACGCACTTCTTCCCTGGTTTCACCTCCGGCGGCGATGTCGCCGCTGGACGGATTTCGTCAGTGTCCTTCGAGTTCGCGCAAAATCGCTTCGCGGCAGCTGCGCACGGCCCACAGCGCTTGCCCCAGCGTTTCGCGGTTGTCGCAAAGGACTGCCAACACGCGCTTGCGCGCCCCGGTCGAGGCGTCCACCAGCAATAGGCGTCCGCTTTCCGCATCGATCATCAAGTCGCGGCTGCTGCCGATCTTGCTTTCGCGCGAGACCGCTTCACTCAAGGCGGACAGCGAACTGACCATTGCCGCGAGTTTCGCCACCGACACGCTCGAGTCGACGTGCGCGGCGATTTCAAAGCCGTCGGTAGTGGCGATGACCGCGCCGCGTATCCCCGTATGCGTCGCGACCAGGCTATCGACATGGCGTTGGCACACCGCCGCCTCGGCGGCGTAGTCCTTATCCGCAATCGTATTCATTGCACCGTTTTCCCCATCTTTCTTTCAGGACAATGCTTCGTCCGCTTCCGCCGCCTCGATCTGGTGGAACAGGACCTCCAGCATCAGCAGCACATCCTCTCGCCGGCGCACGTCAACGGACATGACGGGCACGGACAACGCCATCTCCTTTGCGGCTTCGCAGAAAGAATCGATACCCGGAACCGGATGCGTGTCGCAGCGCCCCACGCCGACGATCGCGCGCGAACTCGAGACGATGTCGCGAAAAGCGTCGAGATATTCGCGCATGTCCGCCAGCGGATCGGGTGCGCTGTTGTCAATGAGCACGATGACGCCGAGCGCGCCTTCGCTGAGAATTTTCCACATGAAGTCGAAGCGCGACTGGCCCGGAGTGCCATACAGACGCAATTTGTCGCCGTGCGGCAGCGTCACCTCGCCGTAGTCGAGCGCGACGGTGGTGGTTGCCTTGGCATGGGCAGGACGATCGTTGTTCGTTACGTCGGTTTGCACCGGCGGGATTTCGCTGATCGCAGCAATCGCCGTCGTCTTGCCGGCGCCCATTCTGCCGGTGAAGATCAATTTGTATTCTTTCATTGCCGTCGTTCGCGTGATCCTAGATGCCGAGGATCGCGCGAATCGAGCCGAGTACGCCCGAGAAAACTTTGCGCTTTTCCTTTACAACGACTGGCTCTGTCTTCGCGATGACGGAGCCTACCTGCGATACGGGTGCCTTGACCTCGATCAGATCGAGCAAGGCGCAGGCATTAATGTAGGCGCACACTTCGGCCCTCGATATTTTGCCGATCGTTTCCAGTTCGTCGAGCGTGCGCGGCGCGCGGACGAGATACGGAGTCAATCTCAATTCGCCCGGGGTATGGCTCAGCTTGCCGAAATCCGGCCAGCGCTTGAGGTGGAAACGGTCGCTTTCGCCAAGGCCGGGCAGCAATCGGCCTTGAGATCCTTCATGCCCCGCTCGCCACAGCAGCGCGTTGATCGGCTTCGGCAGTGCGCCGGACTGCTCCAATTCGCGAATCTGATGTCGCTTGAGTTGCGCAGTCTTCGCTGCCTGAGCGGAGAGCAGAAGCCGGCTCACGGTCTCCTCATCGTCGGCGGATTCCGTCGTGAAGAAGGATCGCGAAGCGGGAATCACATACAGGACCTGATCGTTCGCCTCGATCCCGTGCACATCGGGACTGCCGTTGGCGAAAAGATCGCGCAGCGCGAGGGCAAACGCGAAACTTCCGTTTTCCGCCCGCGCCGGCTGTGGTTCGGCCTGCGGCCGTGCCCGCTGAGCCAATCGCGACGATGCAGCGTCGAGCAGTGCGATGACGTCGGTAATGCGGATCGGCTCGTTCAATCGCAACTTTTCGCCGGAAACGCGCGTATCGAGATCGGACAGATCGACGAGGATTTGCTTGGCGCCGGACTTGCGGGGTACGGCTTCATTCGGCGTGCCGTTGCCGCAAAGTACGACATCTGCCTCGTTGGAGGCGTCGCAGAACGTCCATGTGTCTTGCGTGCGCGTATTGGAGACGCGCAGCATCGAGCGGAAAAGCAATTCGCTGCGCAAGCGTGCGCCGGATACCGCAACGCGGCGTGTCGACAGCATCGCACTCATTTCTGTACTCCCTTGGACGCCGGACCGACGACACGGTCGGCGCATTCCTGCTGCACGCTGACGTAGTGGGTCAGCTTTCCCGCGGCATCGAAAAGCGGGGAAATGAACACTTCGTTCAAAGACGAAGAACCGTCCTTGCGCACGGTTTCGACGACGACGTGGCAGCTTTGCTGAAATTGAATGGCTTCCGCCAGTTGACCCGCGGCTTCGCCGTTCTTCTGATCGCCTTGGAGAAAGTGGTGGCTGCCGCCGAATGCAGAATCGGCTGGATAACCGGTCAATTGCTCGAAGCGCTGGCTGACGCCCACGATCGGCATATCGGGTTGCCGCGCATCGGCAAGCATGACGGCACTGTTGAGAGCGTCGAGCTGGCGGCGCAGCTCGTAGGCACGGCTGCGCGTCGTGCCAAAGCGGCTTAAGTCGATCACCGAAACGACGCGATATCGATCCAGTTCATTCGACTTGGCAACGGTACGTGCCTGGAAAAGCAAGGTGGTCTGCTTGCCTCCGTCGAGTTCTACCGTGGTCTCGGTCGAGATCTCGTCTGCGTGCACGGAAAAAAGCTCATGCCCGTCGTGCGGAAGTTTCCCGGTGATGAAGAGTCGGCGATACGGTTGCCCGATGAAAATCTCGACAGGTGCGAACAGCGTATGTGCAACCGCCCCTTCCATCATGACGACGTTGCCGTCATCCGCCACGACCAAAAGACCGATGTTGGCCGCGTCCAGTGCGGCGCGGATCAGCCGGTTTTCAAATTGCGTGCCCTCGGTGCTCATACTTTCCGCCCTGTATGGCCTTGGCTACGCGAGACGGTCGGTCGAGCGAATTCAGTCAAATCCAGACGTCGCGCTTCTGACGAAGCACGAAACGCAGACGAACATTCCAAGGCACTTTCCCTGCCCCAAACGGGAAAGGAATACCTGTATTTTGAATAATCGGTCACATATTTTCAACCAAAAAGATGATCTATGTCTCGTTCCTCTTCTTGCGCGCCGTCTTCCGGCGATCGCCCGCGGAGGGGAAGGTCTACGCCCGTTGCAACTGCGCCCGAGTAAATACGATCGATTGCAAGCAGAACACGTAACCACGCCTCAGCTTCCACGAAGGGTCGGTCGCCTGGGGAAAGTGGAAGTTCGCCGAAAAGCGGAGTGCGTTCGCGTTGAAGCAGTCCGAGGCGGGGGGAAGATCGATGAAGGCCGTCGCGAGATGGACAGCTTGCAGGCCGCGTTCTACGAACTGGTATGGAAAGTTCGGCCGCCTGGGCGTACCGGAGCCGCATTGGTTGCGGCGGCTTGAATCGGCGTAGGGACTTCGTCGCTATGCGCTGCTCGAAGGCCCCGCCGCCGCGCAAGCGGACAGCGGAGTGGCGAAAACAAGATTCGTAGTGTCGCGGCCGAATTGCTACAACCCCGACGTTTCGCAGGGGGCGAGTCGGATGCGCAGTAAATCTTCATGTGTCGACGCGACTGTCTGTCAATGCGCGACTTCATCGGCGACGGCGCAGTCGAGATCCTGCAGTTCGTCGCTATTGCCGCGATCGCCTTTCACTGCATCGGCACGCGCACTGAGCAGGATGAAGCCGGGCTGGCCGTCGGCGGAGCGCGCGCCGGTCATCACCAGGCTGTGCAGCGCCATGCGATCGCCGGCGGAAAGTGCGGACGCCAACGATTTGAACGGGTTGATCGACAGCGACTCGCCGGCGGCCCATCTCGCCCGATATTTCTGCCCGTCCGGCGGCAAAGGCTGCGGCAGCGTCCGCCACTGTTCGTCGAGCGTCGGCAGCAGTCGCCGCAGCGCATCGCGCACCTCGGGCCGGATGCAGCCTACGTGCAAATGCAGGTGATCCTGCGAACGGCCTTGGGTGGAGTTCACGATCACCACGAGTGCGTCGCGAGGCAATGCGAGATGCCGGGCCGCTTCAACGTAAAAGCGCGCGTTCCAGGCGTCGGCGAAGTAGTTCGGTGCGTCCGCTGCGAGCAGAGCGGGACTTTCGATGCCAGTGATGCGCGCCAACGGCATTACCAAATACTGGAAACGTCCGCTGCGGTCTTTGAGAACGGCGTAGCCTTGCGCCGCGCGCTCGGCGGCATCGACTTCGGCGCAGGGTGACGGCGGATAGGTTGCTTTCGCGGCTGCCGGTACGCAGATGTCGTGGACCAGATGCCAGAGCTTGCTGCGCGATTCGTTATGCGCATCGTCGGTTTGCGGCTCTGCCGCATGCAGAATCGAGCACGCGCCGATCGAAGCAGCGACGGCGAACGCTACGGCGGGAAAAATGCGGGCGAGCATCATCGGCATATCGATGGCAGTTGCTGCAATTCATCGCGGATGGAGGCGACCAGCCGGGCGCTCATGCGCGCATCGACGGGGGAGCCCTCGCGCAGCGCGTCGGCGCAGGTGACGCGCAAACGCCGGCGCAGTGTGGCGCGCAGCCCGGTGCATTGCCAAGTACGCTCGGTGTTCAGCGGCAGCGCGGCGTAGACGACCGGCGTGCACGGATCGGCGGCGCGCTCGCGCAAGTCGCGGCCGGCGATGTCGGACGGCGGTGAGTCGAGATCGGGCGTGAAGTAACTGTCCGGGAACATGGCCGCGTAGCGTTCCAGATCGAGGTCCATCGCGAACTTGCCGACGGCGACATGCACGATCGTCCCACAAGGCGCGGTCGCCGCGAGGCGGCTGACCAGAGCGTAGGCAGGATGACGAAGCTCGGGATGCTCGGTCAGCGCGGTCTTGGCGTCGGCGAGTACCGGCACGCCGGCGGCGATGGCCATGCGCGCCAATTCGTGGGCATGTGCCGGCGCGCAGCGGTCGCGCAGACTCGCGGCCAACAGGAAGCGGAAATCGCTGGCGAAATCTTCGCGCGCGAGCAAGAGTGCACCGAGCGCATTGCGTTGCGCCGGCTCGATTGCGTCGCCGCCGTCGAGCGGCGCGTCTGTTGCATCCGTGACCGACGCCATGGCCGTTGCTGGCGTCTGCCGCGATGCACGCCCCGGCGCACCGATTTTCCAGGTGTACAGAATTCCTGCCGCAAGGATGACCGCGGCGAGCGCGGCCGGCGGCACGACGCGGCCGCGGCGGTGAGCAGGCAGCGGGACACGCGTCACGAAGCCTGCCGGTGGTCCGCTGTCCATACGGGAAGCGGATCGGGCAGCCGTGCCCATGCGGCCGGACCGGCGCGCCATTCCGGTTCGCTGAGCAGGCAGTCGTCGAGCGCGCTGCGGATCGCGCTTTCGGGCAGGTCGACGCCGATCAAGACGAGTTCCTGGCGCCGATCGCCATAGGGCGTTCGCCATTGGCGCGTCAGCGCCGCGCGCTGTTCCGTGTCGGGCAACTCATCGGCAGTCGGCGGCCGCGTGTCGGCATCGGCGCGTACGAACGGCAGGCGAGGCAGGCTATGGCGCGAACGATGCGCGCTCGCCCACCAGTGGCCGGCCGGCCGCGTCTGCGTGGCGCCGCCGGCCACGACGAGTTCGCCGACCCAGTCCATGCGGCTGGCTACCCAGAAGAAACCCTTGGCGCGCAGCACGCCGGGAATTCCGCGCAGCAGCAAGTCTTGGAAGCGCGCCGGATGGAACGGCCGCCGCTGCGCATAGACGAAACTGGTGATGCCGTAGGCCTCGCTTTCCGGCGTGTGCTGGCCGAGCAATTCCTTCGCCCAGCCCGGCGCGGTCTGCGCGCGCTCGTAGTCGAACAGGCCGGTGTCGAGCATCTGTGCGAGCGGTACGCGGCCATGTTCGGCTTCGACGATGCGTGCATCGCGATTGAGCGCGCGCAACACGCGGCGCAGCAAGCTGCGCTGCTCGGCATCGAGCAGGTCGCACTTGTTCACCACGATCACGTCGGCGAACTCGACCTGCTCGGTGAGCAGATTGACCAGGGTGCGCTCGTCGCCTTCGCCGGCCGTTTCGCCGCGATCGAACAGGCGGTCGGTCGAGCCGAAGTCGGCGAGGAAGCGGCTGCTGTCGACAACGGTGACCATGGTGTCGAGGCGCGCCACGTCGGCAAGGCTGAAGCCGTCCTCGTCGCGCACATGGAAGGTCGCCGCCACAGGCAACGGCTCGCCGATGCCGGTGGATTCGATCAGGAGGTAGTCGAAGCGGCCCTCGGCGGCGAGGCGGCTCACCTCGCGCATCAAGTCGTCGCGCAAGGTGCAGCAGATGCAGCCGTTGCTGAATTCGACGAGCTTCTCTTCGGTACGGCTCAGCGCCGCGTCGCCTTCGCGCAGCAGGGCCGCATCGATGTTGATCTCGCTCATGTCGTTGACGATCACCGCGACGCGGCGGCCCTCGCGATTGGCGAGAATATGGTTGAGCACGGTGGTCTTGCCGGCGCCGAGGAAGCCGGACAACACAGTGACGGGCAACTGCAGCGCGGTCATCGTGCGGCCTCCGTGCGAGTCGTATCTGATGAGGTCCGATTGGGCGCTGCGGCGTTGCATACGCACTGCCGAGGTTGAGTTACGGAAATCCGCTGCATATCGTTGAGTCTCGCTCTCGTTGTCATTTTTTCAGCACCAGCACGGCGCCCTCCATCGCGTAAGCGGCGCTTGCCACTTCTGCATCGAAACGCTTGACGCGCAGGGTGCCCTGCAGTTCGTAGGCGTCGGCGATTTCCGGTGCCGGCATCGGCTTGGCGAGACGCGCGTAAACCATCTGATTCGGCGGCGGCGGTGGCACATGGATGCAGGCGCCGAAGAACGGCACGAAAAGAAATTCCGTCATCCTGCCCTGGTCGTCGGTTTCGACCGGCACGACGAAACCGGACAGCGTGGCGCGGCGGCCGTCGAGCGTCTTGACCGTCTTGAACGAACCGAACTGCAGTGCGGGCGTGGAGCCGGAATGATTGATCGAGGCGGCGCTCTGCTCGGCGCCGATGCCGTAGCCGGCGCTGCTGCTGTCAATTTCCTCGAAGCCTCTCTTGCGCGCGAAGTTGGCCGCGAGGCCGGCACGGGAAAGATGCACATCGTCGGCCGGCAGCATTTCGCTCCAGTCTATCGCCGGAAATGCCTTGTCGGCGGCTGCGGCGGGCGCGTTCGCGCCGACGCACCAGGCGAGCACGATCAGGCCCAGTCCTGCCTTGGCGGCGTACGGCCGCTCAACCTTTGTACGGTTCGAGTGTCGCATCGTTCATCGAGTAGGCGGAACTCGCCGTGAGATTGAGGATTTTTTCTTCGCGCAGTTCGCCCTTGAGCATGTAGGCCTCCCAAATTTCGGGCGCCTTGATCGGCTTGGACAGGCGCGCGTAGACGATCTGGTTCGGCGGCGGCGGCGGAACGTGGATGCAGGCGCCGAAGAACGGCACGAAGAAGAATTCCGTCATTCTGCCTTTGTCGTCGCTCTCGATCGGCACGACGTAGCCGGGCAGCTTGATTCTGTGGCTGAGCACGTCGGGCACGATGCGATAGCTGCCGAACTGCTTCATGCGCTTCTTGCCGGTGTGCACGATCGTGCCGGCAGCTTCCTTGAGCGATTCGAGTTCGTCGCGCGGCATCATCGCGAGCCAGTCGAGTTCGGTGTAACCCTGCGCATCGGGTTTGTGCTTTTGAATCTTGTAGTCGCTGCCTTCGTCCGTGGCGGACGTGTCGGCGGAGGCGCTGTTGCTCGCGGTCGCCGGCGTGCTGCTCGGCGCAGGCGGCGGCGCTGCGGTGATGGCTGCTGGTGCCGGTGCCAGAGTTGGCGCGGGAGGGGCGGCGACAGGCGGCGGCGCTTTCACGCACGCTACAAACAATCCGGTGACAAAACAGAGAATCAACGAACGGCACGCATGCATGGTTTCAAGTCCTGATCGTGAGGCCGTCGGCGAGCGCGTTGCGATAAGCGAGCGCGGCCGGCACGAGGCCCGCGACGAGGCCGGCGAGCAACACGCCGCCGATGAGGATCAGTTCCGTCGCCGTAGGCGGCGTCAGTGCGATGGCGATGCCGTAACCGTCGAGCAACGCGCGCTGCGTGAACGCCAGCGCGAGGTAGAGCAGGGCGATGCCGGCCAGCGCGCCGCAGGCCGCAAGCAGCAGCGCTTCGAGCAGGAGCAGGCCGAAGATCGTCAGCGGCGTGGCACCGAGTGCGCGCAGGATCGCCATCTCGCGGCGGCGCTCGGTGAGCGTGGTGACGAGCGCGGTGAGCATGCCGGCGAGCACGACGAGCACGACCAGCGCACTGATCAGGCGCAGCGCGTTCTCGGCGATGCCGACGAGGCCCCACAGTTGTTGCAGAGTCACACCGGGCAGGATCGCGAGCAGCGGTTCGGCCTCGTACTCGTTGATCGCGCGCTGCACGCCGAAGGTCGCCACGCGTGACTTCAGGCCGAGCAGGAATGCGGTGATCGTCTTCGGCGTCAGGTCGAGCTTGCGCGCCGCGTCGGCGCTCACGCCGGCGCCGGGCAGGCGCGTGCCGTACTGCCAGTCAGCATGGATCGCCTCGATCGCTGCGAGACTGACGAACACGCTTGCATCGACCGGCGTGCCGGTCGCCTGCAGGATGCCGGCGACGCGGAACGGCTTGTCCTTGTGCTCGGCGATCGTCGCGCGGCCGGTGCCGTGCGCGACGACGATGCCGTCGCCGAGCCGATAGCCGAGCTTGCGTGCCGCTTCGGCGCCGAGGACCGCGTCGTACAGATCGGAGAACGCATCGCCTTGGGCGAAGCTCAAGGTGTGTTTGGCGCCGTAACGATAGTGGGTAAAGAAATCCGCACTCGTGCCAACGACGCGGTAGCCGCGATGCGAGTCGCCGAGCGAGATCGGCACGGACCAGGCGACGTCGGGCAGCGCGGCGATTTCCTTGTAGCTCTGCCAGGACACATTGTTCGTCGCATCGCCGATATGGAAGATCGCGTAGAGCAGCAGATTCACCGGACCGGAGCGCGCACCGACGATAAGATCGGTGCCGGACACGGTGCTGGCGAAGCTCTCGCGCGTTTGCGTGCGCACGCGTTCGACGCCGAGCAGCAGGCAGACGCTCAACGCGAGGGTGAACACGGTCAAGGCGACGGTGAAGCGGCGGTTGCGCAGGCTTTTGAGGGCGAGCGGCAGCAGGCGCATGGTTCAACGGCCTGCGGCGCGCGCGCTGCGCACGGGAAGCGCGGCGCGGTTGATCTCGGCCAGCGCGACGCGGCGATCGAACCGCGGCGCCAGGCTGTCGTCGTGGCTGACGAACACCAGGGTCGTGCCCGCGCGTTGGCATTCTGCGAACAGCAGGCCGAGAAAGGCCGCGCGCGCATCGGCATCGAGCGCCGAGGTGGGCTCGTCGGCGATCACAAGTTCCGGCGCGCCGATCAGCGCTCGCGCGACGGCGACGCGCTGCTGTTGGCCGATGCTCAGTTCGCCGACGGCTTTGGCGCCGATCAGCGCGGGATCGAGATCGAGCGCGGCGAGCAGGCGATCGGCTTCCGCTGCGAGCGTTCCACGCTCGGACACTTGCTGCGAGCGCAGTGCCGAGAAGCGGCAGGCAAGCAGAATGTTCTCGCGCACGGACAGAAACGGCAGCAGGTTGAACATCTGGAAGACAAAGCCGATGTGGTCGGCGCGGAAGCGGTCGCGCTGTGCGCCGCGCAAATCGTTGATGCGGTTGCCGAGCACGCGCACTGCGCCGCGCTGCGGCAGCAGCACGCCCGCGAGCAGGCCGAGCAGGGTGCTTTTGCCGCTGCCGCTTGCGCCCTGCAGGAACACGCGTTCGCCGCGGGCGATCGACAGATTTTCGATGTCGAGCAAGGGTGCGGCGCCACGCCACGCGAACTGCAGGTCGCGCAGTTCGACCGTCGTTTCGCGAAACGGCAGCACGGCCGCGAGCGAGGCATTCATGGCGACAGCGTCACGCGCGTGTCGCCGGGCACCAAGGTCACGCTGTCCTGCCGCTCGGGCAGAACCAGGTTGATGCGCAGTTTGTGCAGGCTCGGGAAGCGTTCGAACAGGCGCAGGTCGAGCGCGCGCAGCGCCGCAGGTGTGGCGCAAGTGAAGCGATAGGCGGCGTCGAAGTCGGAGTGTGCGCCGTGCGCGTCGCCACCTTGTTCCGCGGTATAGGTGCCACCGAAACCGTGCGGAGTGACTTTGGCCTCGTCGAGTTTGCAGCCGGCCGCGGGTGGCAGGACGAGCCAGCCCGCCGGCGCCTTCAGTGCGGCGATCGTGTCGTCTAGCGTCTTGCGTTCGCCGCCGTCGCGCGGCGCATGCTCGAAGCCGGCGAAGCTCATGCCGGGCGCTTCGAGGGTCAAGGTGAGCTGGCTGGCGTCGAGGGCCAGATTGAGCGTCGCTTCACCGTGTACGTGCGCGCCGTGCTGGCGCTGAATTTGCGCGTGTACGGAATTGCTGAGCGTGGCGGCGAGTAGCAATAGCACGCAGCGCAAGCCGCAGGACAAACGGGCCGAGTCGGCGAAGGCGGAATGTTGCATGACGTGGTCGAATGTTTATCGATATTGATATGTTATAACATAACGTTTTCGTATCGAGCCCGTCAATACGGGTGCAGGCCAGCAAATGAGTTTCACAGTGAGCGCAGCGCGAACCAGGGTGGATCGCGTCGGCGTTATCGTTTCCGTGTCGTGTGCGCTGCACTGTCTGGCCATACCGATCGCCTTTGCAACGATTCCATCGTTGACGCTGGCGCTGTACGCCTGGGGTCATCCGGCGCATCGTTTCGCCACCGCGCTGTTGTTCGCGATGCGCTATGAGTGGCTGCTCGCACTGGCCGCATCGAGCGTCGCCCTGCTGAGCACCGCATTGGGCTGGGGGCGCCACCGGCGCACGCTGCCCGCGGCCTGTGCGGTCGCGGGCAGCGCGCTGCTGCTCTGCGCCGCGTTGTCGCCGCTACAGAGCGACGTGTTGTGGCATACCTTGCTCGCAACCGTCGGCGGCGGCAGCCTCGCCGCGGCGCATCTGTTCAATTTGCGCGCGGCGCGTGGACAGCGAAGCCCTAGTTGAGCGGAGATCGATCAGACTCGTGCAGCCCAGCTAGACGGTTCGAGCGGAAGAGGACGAGGCTTGCGGACGCT
Source organism: Rudaea sp. 3F27F6 (assembly GCF_005503555.1). Lineage (GTDB taxonomy): Bacteria > Pseudomonadota > Gammaproteobacteria > Xanthomonadales > Rhodanobacteraceae > Rudaea. The sequence goes on along the minus strand of NZ_SCNG01000002.1, from coordinate 173,307 downwards.
CGATCACTCCTATCCAAGTAGCACGGCTGTGCTTCGTAAGGCCAGCGAATACGACAGTGCCAATCGATCCGGCAAACAAGTAGCATCGATCGACGGTCGAGCATCGGCGCCGGCGCAGCAAGTTCGCCGATGCGTCCCATACCGACGGAATGCCGGAAGACCGACTCGCCATACCGGAGATCGATGATGCCGATTGCACTGAAGACATTCGCTGCCGCCGCGCTTGCCACACTCGCCGCCGCATTGCCGGCGGCGCCCGCGAATGCGCCGCAAATTCTGACCGACGACGTCGCGCTCTTCTACAAAGTCTACGAAGCGGCGGCAGGCCATCCGACTGCCGAGCAGCTCGATCGCGATTATCTCGCCGCGGGTTCGGAAGGGCTGCACCGCTTCGCGAAGCTGAGGAACCTCACCGGCGCGCGCATCGTCGAAACGATCGACAAGCATCCGCAGACCTACGAGGACGCACGGCGTTGCATGGCGGTTCTGCCGAGGGTGAAGCAGCGTTTGAGCGGCGCCTTCGCCGAACTGGCGCGGCGGTATCCCGAGGCGAAATTCGCGCCGGTGACCTTGCTCGTCGGCCGCGGCCGGCCCGTGGGCATTACCGATGCGACGGGCATTTCGATCGGGCTCGAAGCGATGTGCGCGGCCAACTTCATGAACCCGAATCTCGAGAACCGCTTCGTCTACAACATCGCGCACGAGTTGGGCCATATCCAGCAGCCCGCCGAGCTGCAACTGCTCAATCCCGGCGACCCGGGCGCCACGGTGCTGATGCTCTCGCTTATCGAAGGTGCCGCGGAGTTCAACGCCGAGCTGATCGCCGGCGAGATCGGTCAGAGTCAGCTCAAAGCCTGGACCAAGGGCCGCGAGGCCGAGATCGAAGCAGCCTTTCTTGGCGACAAGGACAAAACCGATCTGTCACATTGGCTCTATAACGGCCCCGGCGACGCCGAGCATCCGGGCGACTTGGGCTATTGGGTCGGCTATCGCATCGTCAAAGCCTATTACCTGCACGCGAAGGACAAGCATCAGGCGTTGCGCGACATCTTTACGATGCGCGACGCCGATGCCTTCCTCGCCAACAGCGGCTGGCATCCGGCGGCGGCTCGATGATGCCGATCCCGGCTCGATTTTCGCTGCGAATCCGTTAAATCACGGAGCGACGAACGAGCGCGGAAAATCCCCCATGCCGGACCGGCGCCGGAAAAAATATAGTCGGCGACGCGGCGCAGGCTTTGGCATTTACAGTAAGGTTCGGCGATGGATGAAACGCTGGACATCTGGTTCGCCGAGGAAATTCTCGTGCACGAGGCGGCGCTCGTGCGCTATCTCGGACGCGTGTGGCCGCGCAGCGACGAGATTGCCGATCTGCGCCAGGAGATCTACGTCAAAGTCTACGAGGCTGCGGCGAAGTCGCGGCCGCAGTCGCCGAAATCGTTCCTGTTCACCACCGCGCGCCATCTGCTGACCGACCGCCAGCGCCGCGCGCGCATCGTGTCGATCGAAGCGGTGGGGGATCCGGATGCGTTCAACGTCTTGATAGACGAGATCTCGCCCGAGCAGCAGATGAGTGCGCGGCAGGAACTCAAGCGCCTCGCCGAGGCGTTCGATCGTCTGCCCGAACGCTGCCGCGAAGTCGTCTGGCTGCGCCGCGTGCAGGAAATGTCGCAGAAAGAGGTCGCGGCGCAACTCGGCATCACCGAGAAGACGGTGGAGAAACAGATCGCCAAGGGTGCGCGCGTGATCGCCGACTATGTCTACGGCGCTGCGGCGGCGCAATCGGCCGGGTCCGTCGGCGCGAAGAGTTTGCATGCAGGGAGCGGAGATGAGCGATAGCACGAGGATCGAACGCGACGCTGCCGCGTGGCTGGCCCGGCGCGATGCCGATGGCTGGTCGCAGACCGAGCAGGCGCAACTCGATGCGTGGCTGCAGGCCGACACCGCGCATCGCGTCGCCTATATCCGCTTGCGTCACGCGTGGCAGCAGGCGGATCGACTCAAGGCGCTCGGCGCGGGCGTGCCGGCTGGGCAAATTCCGGCGAAGGGCGAATGGACCTTGTCGCCTTTCGTCAATCGCGGCGCGTCGAACGAAGAGACGGCCGCATCGAATGCGGCGCCGCCTTCGCGCGTTGCGGGCGCAGCGCGTAGACGTGAGCGCGAACGGCATGCGTCGCGCCGTCGTTCGCTGCGTGCGAAATTTGCCGCGGTCGCGGCGTGCTTTGCTTTGATCGTTGCGCTCGGCTTCGGCTGGTTTCGCTACTCCGCAGTGCAAAGCGCGATTTACTCGACGCCGCTCAGTGCGACCGAATCGGTTGCCTTGAGCGACGGCTCGCAGGCCACGCTGAGCAGCGACAGCCGCGTCACAACGACGATGTCGCGGCACGAGCGTCACATCGAACTGCAGCAGGGCGAAGCCTATTTCGAAGTCGCCAAGGATGCGGCGCGCCCCTTCGTGGTTGCGGCCGGCGAGCGCCGCGTGGTCGCGGTCGGCACGCGCTTTTCGGTGCGCCGCGAAAGCGACGGCATTCGCGTCGTCGTCACCGAGGGCGTGGTGCGCCTCGTGTCGAGCGCGGGCGCGCCGGCACAGTCCGATCTACGTCTGCCGGCCGGCAGCGTCGCCTTCTCCGGCAAGGACGGCGTGAGCGTGCAGTCGCTTGCCGTCGACAAGGCCGAGGAATATCTGAGCTGGCGCGGCGGCTTTATCCAGTTCCGCGACACGCCGTTGAGCGAAGCAGCCGCGGAGTTCAATCGCTACAACGCGCGCAAGATCGTGGTCGCCGATGCGCGCGCGGGCGCGGTGCGCGTCGGCGGACATTTCCGCTGGTCGAACACCGACGCGTTCGTGAGATTGCTCAAGGAAGGGTTTTCGATTCGCGCGGAGCAAGAGGGCGACAGAATCGTGCTTCACAGCGAGTGAAGCGCGTTGCGACCGACGCGTCGCCGCGGGCGCTGTTGCGCATGCGTGCGCACGGTGAAGAGTCCGCTCCGGCTAAAATGATCGCGATCGACTGGGGGATTTGGCGCACACGTTCGTCTCGATATCCCACGTAGCCGCAATCTCGCGGCAAGGGGAGGGATATCGATAATGCAAAAAAATCGAACGTTGCGTACCACTCTGCTGGCGATGGCCTGTTCCGTCTCGCTCGCGATCGCCGCGCAGGCCGGCGAAGTCAAACCGATCAATATTCCGGCCGGTGAACTGGTCGGCGCGCTCGATGCGCTGGCAAAACAATCGGGCGCGGAATTCATCTATCGCGCCGACCAGCTCAAAGGCGCGCATACCGACGGCGTGAGCGGCAATCTCTCGGCCGACGAAGCGCTTACGCGCCTGCTGCGCGGCAGCGGCTTCAGCGTGCGACGCGACGTGTCCGGCGCGATCCTGATCGTCAAGGACGGTGCCCCGGCGCCGAAGCCGCCGAGCGCCGCGAAACAGGCGGACGCCGCATCGCCGCCCGCGAGCGAAACGCCGACCGAGTTCGAAAAAATCTCGGTGACCGGCTCGCGTCTTCTGCAGACGACGATCGAAGGGCCGCAGGAGATGAAGGTCTACACCTCGCGCGACATCGCGCAGAGCGGGCGCAAAACGGTCAGCGACTTTCTCAATACCTTGTCGACGGTTTCGACCGTGGTGACCGAGGCGCGCGCCGACATCATCGGCGGCGCGAGCACGGTGCGCCTGCGCGGCCTGCCGGTCGGCTCGACCCTGGTCCTGCTCGACGGTCGCTCGGTCGAAGGTTCGGGAGTCAATCAGTCGTTCGGCAGTCCGTTCGATATCAACAATATTCCGATTGCACTCGTCGAGCGCATCGAGATCGTGCCCGAAGCCGCGTCGGCGGTGTACGGCAGCGATGCGATCGGCGGCGTCGTCAACATCATCCTGCGCAAGGATCTCGACGGCGGCGAAGTCAGCCTCACCACGGGCGGCCCGACCGAAGGCGGCTACCGCGATTCGACCGTCAGCGCGGCCTGGGGCAAAAAATTCGAGCGCGGCAATCTCGCCCTGGTCGGCAGCTATCAAGTGCGCGGTGCGCTGCTGAGCACGGACCGCGACCTGACCGCAGACAAGGATTATCGCCGCTACGGCGGCCGTGACCGCCGTTCGACTGCGTGCCTGCCGGGCAACGTCTATTCGGTCGACGGCAAGCCGCTGCCGGGACTGCCGTCGTCGTCCGCCGGGATTCCCTACGGCGGCGCGTCGACGCCCGCGGATTTTCTCGCCACGAGCGGCATCTTGAACAAATGCAGCTCCGGCCAGTACGGCGAAACGATCCTGCCGTCGACGCGGCGCATCAGCCTGATGGCAAGCGGCCACTACGAGATCAGCAATACGGTGCAGGCGTTTTTCCAGGCAATGTATTCGCAGGTGCGCCAGGGCCTCTATCTCTCTCCGGAGGGTCTGTCGCGGCAGCTCGTTCCGGCTGACAATCCGTTCAATCCGTTTCATGTGCCCGTGCTCGTCGACTATCGCTTTGCGAGCGTCGGCCGTCCCGGATCGATGATCGGTCCGGAACAGTTTTCGCGCGTGCTCGGCGGCTTGAAGGGCGCCTGGGGCGACCGTTGGGATTGGGAAGTCGCGGCGTGGCAATCGAGCGACCGCCTCAACGGCAAGGATCTCAACACGCTCGACTACGACGCCCTCGACGAGGCCTTGTCGAGCACCGATCCGGCGAAGTCGATCAATCTGTTCTCGCCCGGCAGCCCGGCCTCGCGCGCGGTGCTCGACAAGCTGTTCTCCGATCAGCCGGTGTACTCGTCGAGCAAACTGCAGGCGGTCAACGGCTTCGTGCGCGGCAGCCTGTTCGATCTGCCGGCCGGTGCCGTCAACGTCGTGCTCGGCGGCGAATACAACCATGTTGAGCAGACGTTGTGGGCGCCCGGTCAGGGCCTTGCCAATCGCGAAACCTATTCGCGCAATGTGCATTCGTTGTTCACTGAAGCGCACGTGCCATTGCTTGCCGCCGACAGCGAATCGGCCGGCGACAAGCTCGCGCTGACGCTCGCGGGCCGCTACGACCGCTACAGCGATTTCGGCAGCCGCTTCACTCCGCAGGGCGGCCTGGAGTTTCGTCCGACCGAAACCCTGCTGCTGCGCGCGAGCTATGCCGAAGCCTACAAGGCGCCGGATCTGCGCTCGGTTTACGGCGCGGCGATCGTGTATCCCGGACAGGCCTACGTGCCCGATCCGCTGCGCGGCGGCGAAGTCTATCCGCTGGCGATCCAGTACGGCGGCAATCTGCAGCTCAAGCCGCAGACCGGAAATTCGCGCTCGTTCGGTTTCGTCTGGTCGAGCCGCGCGATCGAGAATCTGCAGCTCGGCTTGACTCATTTTCGTGTGACGCAGAGTGATCGCATCATTGCGCCGAATCCGCTGACCGTCATCGGCAGCCCCGATGTGTTCGCCGGCAGGGTCGTGCGCGCGGCGCCGACCGCGGACGATATCGCCAAAGGCTATCCGGGCCGCGTCGTGCGCATCGACGCGCGCTACACGAACTACGGCGAGCTGATCGCCGAAGGTTTCGATTTCGATCTGAGCTACAAGGTCGACACGGATTACGGCACGTTCCGTCCGGCGCTCAGCGTCACCGAGATCTACAAATATTCCGCCGCGGTCTCACCCGGCGTGCCGCTCGAAGACCGCCTCAACCGCGCCAACACCGACGCGTACGCCACGCGCTGGAAAGGCACCACGTCGCTCGGCTACAGCTACGGCGCGTGGAGCGTGCAGGCGGCGGGGCACTACATCAGCTCGTATCTCGACTACGACGGCGCGCGCGAACTCGGCGGCTACTGGACGTTCGACGCGTCGCTGCACTACGACTTCGGCAAGGACTTCGCCGGCGACGACTCGTTTCTGCGCAAGGCCTACGCCGACATCGCCGTGGTCAATGCGTTCAATCGTATGCCGCAGTACAGCAGCTATACCTCCGGCTACGACCCGCGCATGGCCGACATCCGCGGCCGCCTGATCTCGCTCACCCTCGGTACGCGCTGGTAAGCATCCGCGCACGACCGCCGCCATCCCTCCTGTTCGGAGAAACCGATGCGTTGCCTTTCCCTACCCATGCTGGTCGGATTCGCGCTGAGCGCGATCCTGCCGGCCGCCCATGCCGCGCCCGAGCGGCGTTTCACCGTCGCCGACTCGATCGGTCTGTCGACGTTTCTTTATCCGAGTTCGAACGAAGCGCTGGTCTCGCCGCGTGCAATGGCCTCGCCCGACGGCACGCGCTTCGTCGTCGTCACGGTCCGCGGCGATCTCGCGAGCGGCAAACGCGAGTCGACGCTATGGCTGTTCGAGCGGGATGCCGTGCAGAAATTTCTCGCCGGCTCCGCGAACGCCAACTTCGGCGGCGCCAAGCCGCTGCTGCGCTTCGCCAGTGCGACGAATCACGGCAGCCTCAACGATCTCGGCCCGGTGAGCGATTGGCGTTGGGGCGAGGATGCGAAAAGCATCCTGTTCCTCGGTGCCGACGACGATGGCGCGAGACGCCTCTACCGCATCGGCATCGACGGCGGAGAACCGGTGGCACTGAGCCGCGCCGACCAGGACGTGAATCAATATGACGAGCGCAACGGTGCCGTCGTCTATCTCGCGCATGCGCCGGTGCGCGCCAACGACATGTACCAGGCCGGCGGCCCTTCGTTGCCCGACATGGAAATCGCAACGGGCAAGAACGTCGTTCCGTTGATCTTCCCGAATTGGGCCGATGCCTATTTCAAGACGAGCGAAGACGAGCTCTGGAAGATCGAGAAGGGCGAACCCGTCGCGGTGCACGGCAAGGACGGCAAGCCGATGCGGCTCAAGGGAGCCAACCTCGCCCTCGCGCCCGACGGACGGCAACTCGTGGTGACCCGGCACGTCAGGCATATTCCGAAATCCTGGGAGAGATATCGCGCCTCGCGCGGCAACTATCCGGGCTGGAATATCGTCGCCGATACGCCCGAGACCGAAGGCTCGACCGATTATTTCCGGCCGAAGCAGTACGTCTTGGTCGATATCGTTTCGGGAGAGTCTTCACTGCTCGTCGATGCGCCGATCGAGCGCGACGGACTCTGGCTCAATCGCGTCTTCGCACGCTGGACCGCGGACAGCAAACAGATCGCGCTGGTCGCCGCGTATCCCGCGATCGATCCGCAATCGACCGCGACCGAGCCGGTGCTGCCGTGCGCGCTCGGCACGGTGGACGTGAGCAGCAAGACGTTCCACTGTCTGCAGGCCGCCGATGCGACGAAGCGGCCGTTCCGCGACCGCCGGCAGATGACCGATCTGCAGTGGCGCAGCGGCGACCGCGAACTGGTCGCCGAGTACATGACGCCGAATGCGCCGAACGAGAAGATCGTCGTCGCATTCGAGCGCGGCGACGAACAATGGGTGCGTCGCGAACTGCCGGCGCCGGCAGAGCCGGTGCGTTTCGAAGTGCGCGAAGCGCTCGATGAGCCGCCCGTGCTGACCGGCCGCCTGCGAGGTGCGGCGCAGAAAACGCTGCTCGATCCGAACCCGCAGTTGAAACAGATCGCGATCGGCATAGCGGCGCTGTACGAATGGAAGGACGCCGAAGGTCGGCGCCTGACTGGCGTTCTCGTCACGCCGCCGGGCTTTTCGAAAAAACGCCGCTACCCGCTGGTGATCCAGACGCACGGTTTCGAGAAGAAACAGTTTTTCGTCGACGGGCCTTCGGCGACCGGCTTCGCCGCGCGCGCGTTCGCGGCGCGCGACATCGTCGTGCTGCAGGTGCAGGAGTCCGACGCGAACAGCGACACGCCGAAGGAAGCGTCGACCGGCGCGGCCGGCTATCGCGCGGCGATCAAGCAGCTCGTCGGCGAAGGCGTCGTCGATCCGGGCAAGGTCGGCATCATTCCGTGGAGCCATTATGGCCCGCATGCGATGCAGGCGCTGATCGAAGAGCCGAATGCCTACGCCGCAGCGACCTGGGCCGAAGCGGCGTTCAACACCTACGGCGAGTACCTGATGAACATCGACTACATGGGCAAGGGCCGCGAGGAGATGTATCGCGCGCAGTTCGGCGCCAAGCCGTTCGGTGAAGGTCTGAAGCTCGCGCTGGCAAACTCGCCGGGTTTTCATACCGAGCACGTGTGCACGCCGATCCTGTTCCAGGTCAACGATCCGGCGTCGCTGATCTATGTCTGGGATGCCTACGCCACTCTGCGCGCGCAGAACAAGCCGATCGAACTGTTCTATATCCGCAACGGCGACCACGAACTCGTCAAACCGAAACAGCGCCTGGCCGAGCAGGGCATGAACGTCGACTGGTACGACTATTGGCTCAACGGACGCAAAGATCCCGATCCGGCCAAGGCAGATCAGTACCGCCGCTGGGACGCGCTCAAGGCGATGCCGCGCTGCGGAGACGCCGAAGTCAAAGACAAACCCGAAGCGTCACCGAAGGGCTAGCTCGGGAAATCAAAAATCGCTGGCGCCGATCGCGCTCAGTGGCTGCATGCGGCCACTGAGCACGGAAGTCTTGCATCACGACGAAGCAAGCGAAATCGGCGCACATCGCATACGACTCGGCCGCTTATCGGCAAAGACAGCGGGCCGGCGTCACGCAAACGGCGCTTCCGTCGGTCTGCTGTTGCGCCACACCCTCGACGCATTGCGTCTGCTTGCCGGCCGGGCAGGAAACGGAACATCCGGCGCAGGCCGAGTTGCTCTGCACGCTGCAAGCCGTCGGCGCTTCCTGCGGCAGCGCCGCCACGGGAACGGGAGGATTCGCGGCGCAGCCGCAGACGGCGCGGTGGTCGTCTCCGGTGCGGCGCCAGGTTCCGGCCCAGCCGCGACTGCCGCAGACCGAAGGACATAGCGAGCGCGCTTCATCGTCGCTGCGCACAGACCCGGCCTCGACCTCGACGACATTGCGCGCGCCGCCGGCATAGCGTTCGTGGTGATCCACCGGAGCACAGGCGGCCAAAACGACAGTCACCGTCAAGAGGATGAAGCTTTTCATGGTTCTTCTCCTTCGCGTTGATCGGATACGAGATGGAACGCAGCGTTTCGATTCAATCTTCTTCAACGTCGCACTCGCGACGGGCCGGCGGTCTATGAATCACCGCCGCCTGCAATGGGGAAGAGCAGGAGTCGTGCCACGCGACGAACGGTGGCCTAGGCAAGCCGCGAGTGCCGATCGCGCACGCACAGATAGCTTTTTGCTTTGCCGCCGCGGGGACTGCGCTATGCAATTTGCACAGATTGCGCCGCTTGCGCATGCAATTTGCAAAGGCTGCCTCCGCACCTTGCGCTTCGGGCCGTGCATGCAATGAACGCCGTGGCGGTCGACGTCGAACGTCGATACGGCGTGTCGCGTCGGGACATCGCCTCGGCTGAAACGCGAGGCCGGCGAAAACGGAAGAATTTTTCGCCGCGGATGATAGTTCGACGTTTCGTTGTGCGCTTGTATCAATCGAGGACAGGTGCACTCTGAGAATCTCGGGGCTTTCGTGCGCCATGTCGCAAACGACGAGCCGTCTCTGCCGAATCGTCACGTGAGTTCCGAAGGCACTTGAGGGAATGGCGATGAAATTTCTGACTGGCGGTATCCGTGTCCGTGTTCAGCGCGGCATCGATCTCAATGCCGCGCGGGCCGTGGCCGGTCGGGTTCATCGCAAATGCCGCGTCATCGGCGCTCAGTTCCTCGGCCTTTCGGGTGACGAAAGCAAGTCGCGAAAGGCGCCATGCCGCTTGACGATCGGCCGCTTCATCGTGCTGCGCTGCGCGGCATTGGTGGCGCTTCTCATATTTGGCACAGCACCGGCATTCGCGGCGACGCTCACCGTAAGCAATTTAAACGACAGCGGCACGGGTTCTCTGCGCGCGCAGATCGCGGCGGCCGCGGGCGGCGACACGATCGTGTTCCAGAACGGCCTCAGCGGCACGATCACGCTGGCGAGTACGTTGTCCATCGGGCGCAGCTTGACGATCGCCGGGCCGGGAGCGGCGAATTTGACCGTTTCCGGCAACAGTGCCGTCCGCGTTTTCTATGTCGCATCGAACGTCTTGGTTACGTTCTCGGGGTTGACCGTTGCCAACGGCGTAGACGATAGCTCCCAGGGCGCCGGTTTACTGAACAACGGCACGGTGAATCTCGTCGACTGCGTTTTTTCCGGAAACAAAGGCAGCACCAATGGCCGCGGCGGCGGCGTCACCAGTTTTGGTCCGCTTTCGGTGAATCGCTGCCGTTTTACCAACAATTCCGCAAAAATCGCCGGAGGGGCGATCGAGCTGGATAGCGACAGCGGCATCATCCTGGACAGCCTGTTCGATTCCAATTCGGCTGACCAGTATGGCGGCGGCGCGATCATAACTTTTATCCCCACCACGATTCGCAATACGACCTTCAGCGCCAACTACACGAACGGGAATTCCGGCGGAGGTGCGATCAATGTCCAAGGCAGCGCGGCCGTGGTCACCGAGAACAGTACGTTCGCCGGCAACTCGGCCCCGGCTCCGGGTGGCGCCATCTGGCTCGGCAAAGGAACGTTGAAGGTTACCGCCACGGCATTTTCGAACAATACCTCGACGGGCGGCGGCGGTATCTACGTATTGCAAGGTCAGGGAGCAAGCTTCGATACGGCCAACAGCAAGTACAACTTGTTCTACGCCAACAAGAGCAACGGCGCCGAAGACGACAACACGGGCTACGGCACGAGCAATTACTTCTACACGACCACCGCGCCGTTCGCTGCGTTGGCCGGCAACGGCGGTCCGACGCCGACCCTGATGCCGGTAGTCGGCGGCGCGGCGATCGACGCCGTACCGTCGGCTTCGTGCACGGCCAACGATCAGCGCGGCGTGGTGCGCCCGCAGACCGTCGCAGGTTATACCGGCAGTACGCCCTGCGATATCGGTGCCGTGGAAGTGCGCCGCGTCGCCTATACGCTCGGCGTATCGGTCGTCGGCGCCGGCAGCGTTAGCGGCACGCCGACGCCGAGCGGGGCAGGCAGCGGCGGAAATATTTCCGCGTGCACGTCTGCGAGCGGCGCGGCGTGCAGCGCCATTTACTTCGGCGAAAACAATATCTCCAGCGTGACCCTGACTGCGGCGGCTCCGGCCAACGGTTACGCCTTGGTGTGGAGCGGTACGGGTTGCACGCGCACACCGGCCAGCCCGCTCGTCGCGACCGTGACGATGGATCAGAATCGCGCCTGCACCGCGACCTACTACACGCTCGCGCTGGCCACGGCGAATTTGCCGAACGGCACCTACGGCAGCGCGTATTCGGCCTCGATTCCGGCTGCAACGGGCGGCTTCAATCCGTACACCTATACGATCGGCAGCGGCGCGCTGCCGCCGGGACTGAGCTTGAACGGCAGCACAGGCGCGGTCACCGGCATGCCCGGTGCGGCGAGCGCGACTCCCTACGCATTTACCGTCACGGCGGTCGACACGAACAACGCCAGTACGAGCCAGAGTTATTCGATCACGATCGCCAAGGCTGTGCTGAGCGTGAAGGCCATCGACACCAGCCGCACGTTCGGCGCGCCCGATCCCACATTCAGCGCGAGCTATACGGGCTTTATGCCAGGCGACACAGCGGCGAACAGCCTGACCGTGATGCCGACGTTCACAACGAACGCCACGTCTGCATCGCCACCCGGCACGGGCTATACCATCACGGCCGCCGGCGCGGCGAGCGCGAAGTACGCGCCCGCTTATCAGAACGGCAGTCTGACGATTACCTCGGCATCGAGCGCAACCGCGCTGATGCAATCGCTGCCGGCGGGCAGCGTCTACGGCCAATCGGTCGTCTTCACCGCCACGGCGACGAATACTTCCGCTGGAAGCACCGCGGTACCCAACGGCACGGTGAGCTTCGGTGAAGGCGGTATCGCTTTGTCCGGCTGCAGCGCGGTGCCGCTCGACGGCACCGGCAAAGCGCAGTGCCAGACGGCGAGCCTCGCGGTCGGCAGTCATTCGGTCACGGCGAGCTATGCGCCCGCGAACACGAATTTCACCGGCTCGGCGAGCGGCGCGGTGACCCAGTCCGTCGCCAAGGCCGCGACCACGACCGCAGTGACATCGCCCGGTGCGATCACTCTCGGCAGTCCGGTCACGGTCAATGCCCAGGTTACCGTGACCTCGCCCGGCAGCGGCACGCCGACCGGCACGATCACGATCGGCGATGGCGGTGCGCAGGCCGGCGACAATTGCACGATCAGCTTGCCGGCGACGAGCTGTGTGCTGACGCCGTCGACGGCGGGCACGAAGACGTTGACTGCGCAGTACAACGGCGACGGCAGCTTTGGCGCGAGCACGGCGCCGAGCGGCAGTCTGGTCGTGAATCCTTCGCAGCCCGGCACGGCGTTGACCAGTTCGGCCAATCCGTCCGTATTCGGCCAAAGCGCAACCCTTACCGCGACGATCACGCCGGCCGCGGGAGGGGCGATCCCGACCGGTGCGGTGACCTTCTGTGACGGCGCCACCTCGGCCACGGATGCGAACTGTGCCGGCGGCACGAAACTCTGCGCGGCGGTGAACGTCGCTGCGGGCAGCGGCAGTGCCTCGGCGGTCTGCACGGTATCGACGTTCGGCGTTGCCACGCACAGCTTAAGCGCAGTGTATGCGGGCGACGGCAACAACCAGCCTTCGAACGCGACGCTGAATCAGATCGTCAATGCGGCGGACACGACGACGACGCTCACACCGCCGAGCGCGATCAACCTCGGCGACAGCCTGACCGTGCAGGTGAGCGTGGCGGCGAAGGCGCCCGGTACGGGCACGCCGGCCGGATCGGTCACGATCCACGACGGCAGCGCGAGCTGCAGCGCGGCGTTGAGCAACGGCGCAGGCAGTTGCACGCTGACGCCGCCCGCGCCGGCCGGCACGCACAATCTCAGCGCGACCTACACCGCGACGGCCGACTTCGCGACGAGCATGGGATCGGCGATCCTTACCGTGAACGCCGCGCCGGCCGGCACGATCGTAACGAGTTCGGCCAACCCGAGCCTGTTCAGTCACAGCGTGACTTTCATGGCGACGGTGACGCCGGCCGCGGGCAATCCCACGCCGACCGGCCATGTCGACTTCAGCGACGGAGGCACGGCACTTTCGGGCTGCACGGGCTTGCCGCTCAGCGGCGGCGCGGCGACGTGTGCGGCGAGCACCTTGGCGGTCGGATCGCACACGATCCAGGCCAGCTACTCGGGCGACACGAACAATCTGCCGTCGAGCGGCACACTGACGCAGACGGTCGGCAAGGACACGACGACGCTGTCGCTCAGCGCGAACCCGAATCCAGCGGGCGCGATCCAGCCGATTACCTTGACCGCGACGGTATACGGCGATCCGCCGACGGGAACGGTGACGTTCTACGACGGCACGACGATGCTTGGCACGGCCACGCTGACGACGGTCGATGCTTTGTCGAGCAGCGCGGCGCTGACCGTCGGTCCGCTCAGTTCCGGCACGCACAGCCTTAGCGCAACGTACTCTGGCGATGGGAACAACGAAGGCAGCGCGAGCACCGTGCTCGTGGTGACGGTGTATCCGCCGGTCGTACCCGCGCCGCTGCTGTCGCCGTGGCTGCTCGCTCTGCTAGGTCTCGGCTTCGCCGGATTGAGCGCGCGTCGTCTGCGCGCATAGGCGGATATTCCGATGCGGTGTGCTCAGGCAGGCCGCATCGTTTTTTTTATCGGTATGTCATTGCGCGTCGTCGCTTTCGAGTAAGTCATTTACAAGCTGCAGATGCTCGAATGCTGAAGATATCCGCGCTGATCGGCTTGTAGTCTCGGCAGCGCCAAACTATGTGCGTTGCTCATAGGTCCGCAGCAGCGGTGTGATAGACATGCTCGACGACTTGGCTACAGTTATCTCGTACTTCTTGCGCGTCGATATCGAATTCCTTTTTTTTCACGAATGCGAACAAGCTGCGAAGTCGGTGCGGTATTTTTGCGTTGCGATTATTGATTCGTCCTAACGTAAATAGATAAGCCTGTCTGAAGTTAATGAAAATTCCGTGAAATTCGTTTCTTTGAAAATCCGCTGCGGGGTAATTTATCGAGAAGGTTCTTCGGCGTGCAATTCGTAAGGGTTTCGGAAGGTCTGCGCTTCGCAAAAAGAGCAAAAAGGCATACGCGAGAGGTCATCTTCTCGCTCGCAGGACGGGCGAACCGTCCGGCAAGCCATCGAGCAGAGGCGCATATGCAAACTTCCCATAACATTCCGATCGAATCGCCGCGGAACTCCGTATGCAAGTGCGTCGAGAGTCTATGCCGCGCTCACATGCAAGGCAAACGCTGCTGCTGGAAGAGGTGTTTCGTCGAGCCTGCGCATGGATAGGCCTTGCTTATCGCGATCCCGAGTTGGCGCCAGAAACTGTCGCACAACATCTTTGCTGCTCGCGGGCCACGTTGTACCGGGCTTTTCGGTCGCGCGCGTGGACCGTGGCGAACTACATCCAGCGTGTTCGCCTCGAACACGTGCATGCCGAGCTTGCATTCGTCTCGCCACGAATTCCGATCAACTCGATCGCGCTCGGTAGCGGATTCGAGTGTCTGCGGCATTTCCATCGGCAGTTCAAGAAGCTCTATGGACGTACGCCGGGCGCATGCCGCAGAGAGCTGTATGGAACTTCGAGGTCGTCGGCGCGGGAATCGTATGATCCGAGTTCAGGGTCGGATGCCGGCGTCTGCAACGGGGCTTCGTTCGGATCGAACGACGTGATAGTGCTGCCGGCGGCAAAAACCTTGCAGAGAGAGCCTGATTTGGCTGGGGTTTCCGTCGAGACGCGCTGTTTATAGCGAGGCGAGTCGGTTTGCCGGCGCAGATCGTATTGGGCATTGATCTGCTTGAGGTGACAAATCGAAATGTCCGTTCTGCGTGAAGGGGTCGACCGAAGATCGATCGACCCCATCGAACTCACAGTTCGCTCAGAACGAACGAGCTGATCCCGCCGGAGAGGATGAACGTCCGCGGCTTGTCGCCGTCCAGCACGACCAGGCGCCCCTGGCCGTTTACCGTCTGAACCGAATTTCCGCCGATCCACCAGTTGTTGTTGCCATTGTTGCCCTGGCCCAGATACAGCTCGGTGCTCGAGCCCCAGGCCCAATTGATTTTGATGCTGAAGTAAAAATTCAGCTCGTCGGGTTCGACGGCGCCGAGAGAGGACGGACAAAATTCGTGTGAAGCGCCGCCGCAGACGGCGTTGAATCCGTCGGCGACTTCATAGGTCTTGTGGCGGCCGGCCTTGAACGTAATGACCTGCGTCGGGTTTTGATTGTTGATCATAGGGGGCGGCTCCATCGGCTGGCCTTGGGAGACCACGGCGGTGCCGGCATAAGTGACGCTTTGGATTTTGCTGCTCTCGATGGTGACGGTATTGTCGCGAAGGGTGGCCATGATGTGCTCCTGAGTAAGTTGAATTGACGGTGGTTACTCGATTGCCATGACGTTCAATGAATATAAAAATTTTCAGATCTGAATATTTTATTGATCGGATGAATTTTTCATATTCATACATTGAATGTCCTGGCGAGCACACTTTCTTATTTTATGGATTCATGTTCGATGGTCGAATGTCTCAATTATTGACTTGGTATCTCCGGGGGCGATCTGATTAATTTTTATCAGTCGAGAAAGTTTTTTTGTTCGAGGTGGTCGCGATTGAGGGGCGTCGATGCGACGCACCACCGCCTCGTCAAGTACATGAGAGCCATGTCGTCGATGCTGGCGCGGCCCAGATGGTGAAGACAGTGGGAGTGAAGGCGCACGGCCGCATGAGAGAACGGATTTCTTCCGCATCTCGCTGCAACGGCGATTGGGAAAAGCAAGCGAGGCCAGGAAAGAGCCGCTGCCCTCGTTTAACCGACCAGCTCAAGTGGCAAGCGCGATGCTTGGCTCGCTGCGTTGTCGATGAGTTTCAGACGGTACTCGTAAGTGGGCGCCGCAGCGACCGAGGCTCTCTTCGCCTTTTCGCGTAAAGGCTGTCTAGTGTTTCCACTCCACGCGTACACCGCCGAGGATCGAGCGTCCCGGCGCGGGTTCGTAGTAGCGGCCGTTGCTTTCGTTGACGATGACCGAGCCCGCGTAATTTTTGTCGAGCAGGTTGTCGAGTCGTATAAATGTGGAAATCTTCGCGTCGCGCATTTCGAACGCGTAGCCCGCGCCGAGATTGAACGTCGCGTAGCCCGGCGCGTACTGGGTGTTGAGATCGTTGACCGGCGTCGCGCTTGCCAGGCCCGTTTCGATCGATGCGTTCCAGCCGAGCGTCTCGCCCCAGCGCAGCGCGGCGTAGAGGTCCGAGCGCGGCACGCCCGGGATGCGCGCGCCGGCCGGCACACGCGTGTTGGGCGTTGTGCAAGTCGATGCGGCGGGACAGGTCAGGAATGCAGAGCGAAACGTCGCGTCGAGATACGTATAGGCAAGCTGCGCGCGCCAGCCTGCGCCGAGCGGCAGGTCGAGGCGCAGTTCCGCGCCGCGGCGGCGCGCGCGATCGATATTCTGGTAAGTCGTGCGCCCGCCGCTCGACGTGGCGACGGCGATCTCGTTGCGCGTGTTCGCCGCAAACGCAGCGAGGTTGAGTCCGCCGCCGTCGCCGAAGCGCCATTTCGAGCCGATCTCGGCATTGCGGCTGCGCGCGGGCACGAGCTGGAAATTGATCCCGGCGCTGCCGTCGGGACGATAGCCGAGTTCGTTGAAGGTCGGCGTCTCGAAGCCTTTGCCGTAGGACGCGTAGAGATGCCACGTCTCGGTCGCGCGATACATGAGGCCGGCGACCGGCGTCGTCGCCGTGTAGTCGGCGCGGCCGCTGTCGTCGGGATTGCCGGGCACGATATAGCGATCGTCGGCGGAAAACTTCACGGAACTGTGGCGCACTCCCGCACTCGCAAGCCAGCGCTCGGCGAAGCTCCATGTGGTCTGTAGGTACTGGTCGAAATTCGAGACGAGATCCTGCTCATCGCGGCGCAGCGCGCCGGTCACACCGAGCGTCGTGTTGCCGAGAGAGTCGATGAGGTAGTTGTTGTAGCCGCGACGATGCTGGTTCTGCCGGTCGTAGCTGAGGCCGGCACTCAAATCGAACGGCCCGCCGGCGACGATGTCGTGCCAGTTCCAGCGCGCGTCGGCGCCGCCGTAGTCGCCGGCGAGATCGATCACGCCGCCCGGGCTCGCCGGCGATTTCTGCGTCGCGACCGGGATGGATTGAAACTGTTCGACATCGCGATGGCCGAAGTAACCGAGCACGCGCAGGCTTTGCGTGTCGCTCAGGGTCTGTTCGTAAATCGCGCCGCCCTGTTGCTGATGCACGCTCTTGCGCGTGTCGAACTGCAGCGCGCTCGCGACCGCCTGGCGCGGATCGGTTTCGAACTGCGCGCGGGTCAAGCCGAGCGGATCGTCGGCGTTGGGCAGCGCGATCGCGTTCGCGAGCACGGTGAGCTTGCGTCCCTCGCCGAAGTCATAGGTGAACTTGGCATTCGCGTTCGTGCGCTCGGCATTGCCGTGGCCGCGGTAGCCGTCGGTGCTAAAGCGCGAGAGGTCGACGTTGTAGCCGAACGCATCGCTTTTGCCGCGCGCATTGACGCCGAGGCGCAGGTTGCCGTAGCTGCCGCCGGCTGCGTCGACTTCCACCTGCGGCGGTTCGCTGCCGTCGGCGGTGAAGATCTGAATCACGCCGCCCGAGGAATTGCCATACAGCGCGGAGAACGGCCCGCGCAACACTTCGATGCGCGACGCCGAGCCGAGCGAGAAAGCCGAAACCTGTCCCTGGCCGTCGGGCATCGTCGCCGGGATGCCGTCGGCGTAGAGGCGCACGCCGCGCACGCCGAAGGTGGAGCGTGCGCCGAAACCGCGGATGGAAATCTGTTCGTCCTGCGCGTAGTTCTGGCGATCGCGCGCGAGCAGTCCGGGAACGCTCTGCAGGTATTCGGAAGGATTGACGCCGAGTGTATTGCCGGGCTCGACCTTGACCACGTCGATCGAGCCCGGCACATCAAACGCCGAGCGCTCGCTGCGCGTGGCGGTGACGACGACGTCGGGCAGGGTGGGGCGGACGTCTGCGTCTGGCGCATCCGTGCCGGCGGCGCGCGCGTGCAGGCAGGTCAGCAGCGCGGCGCCGGCGAGCAAAGCGGCCGCCGCCGATTCGCTGCGTACGGGTCGAGGTCGTCGCTCTTCCTCAAGCACCAGGGGTTGTGGACGGGGAGCGTCGTTCGTTACGGATTGCAAGAGTGGTTCCTTCCGAGTGTCTCGCTGTCGAGCCACGAAGACGATCCGTTCTTTGCCGAGCATCGTTTTCTTTGCCGAACGGATTTCTTCGTTGCGCGAGACTCTACTTCACTTTCGGTCGAATGAGCCGACGAAAGTGCAGCGAAGGTCACGATGACGGCTTTGCCGAATCCACATGCTCGCGATTTGACGGGTTGTCGCCTCGTTTTACGTAGCTCTGCTTTAACTTAGACGATGATCGTGCAATACGTTTTGAGGCCGATATCGCGAAGCAACCTTCCTTCATTCGCGCTCATCTTGCGCAGCGCTTCCTGATGAAAGTGGCCGCACGCATCGCGGCGATCAGCAAATTCAGCGACGATCGGCTTGCGTCAGCAAAAGTGCTCGCTGCTCCATCCGCCGGCGGTAACGCCGAGTGCGGCATTTCGTACTGATCTGCGAGACGAACAAGGCCCATGCGGGCGAAACGCCGGGGACGGGGCTGCGGCGCCGGCTCAGACGTACCAACTGGTATTTGACCGCGGCGAGATGCGCCGTCGCTGCGAGCGGCTTGTTCTTCCACGCGATCGGCTTGAGCGTCGGCGCGACGGCTTGGCCGAGCCGCCACCGGCGCGGCAGGTCGGGTTCGATCGCCAGCGCGGTCGCGATGCCCGTCATCGCGATGCCACCGTCAAGCACTTGCTCAGCGATCTCGCGCTGGCGGATGCCGCCGGTGACCATCAGCGGCATGCGCGCGACCGCGGCGATATCGCGGGCGAATTCGAGAAAGTAGGCTTCGCGCGCGAGCGTGCGTCCGTCGCGCGCCGCACCGGTCATCGCCGGCGCTTCGTAGCTGCCGCCTGACAATTCGACCAGATCGACGCCGAGCGGGGCGAGCATTTCGACCACCGCGCGCGCGTCTTCCGGCGAGAAGCCGCCGCGCTGGAAGTCGGCCGAGTTGAGTTTGACCGACACCGCCATGCCCGGCGAGATGGCTGCGCGCACGCCGCGCACGATATCGAGGAGCAGACGTGCGCGATTCTCCAGGCTGCCACCCCAGCGGTCGCGGCGGTGGTTCGACAGCGGCGAGAGGAACTGGCTGACCAAATAGCCGTGCGCGGCATGGATCTGCACGCCGGTGAATCCCGCACGCTCGGCCAGCGTCGCGGTGGTCACGAAGCGGCGCTCGACGTCGGCGATGTCGGCCTCGGTCATTTCCTTCGGCAAGCGGAACTGCTTCGACAGCATGCCGAGATCGAGCGCGATCGACGACGGCGCGAGCGTTTCCTGGCCGAGTCCCGCGGGCATCTGCCGTCCCGGATGGTTGATCTGCAGCCACATCTGCGCGCCGCGCGAGCGGCCGGTTGCGGCCCAGGCCTTGAAGCGGTCGAGATGGCGCTCGTCTTCGAGCACGACGCCGCCCGGGCCGGTCATCGCGCGCGCATCGACCATCACGTTGCCGGTCAGGATCAGCCCGGCTTCGCCGTCCGCCCAGGACTGATACAGGCGCAGCAGCTCGGCCGAGGGGGCATGGTCGGCGTCGGCCATATTTTCTTCCATCGCCGCCTTGGCGATGCGGTTCGGGATGACCGTGCCACTGGCGAGGGTCAGCGGAGAGAACAGGGACATGGGTAACTCCAAAGTGGATTCTGGGCGCACTTTGACTTTAAAGTTAACTTTAATGTCAAGCTGATCGCATCCGAATCGAAGAGGGTGAAGCACATGAAGATCGGGGAACTGGCGGAGCGCACCCGTCTGGCGCCGTCGCAAATCCGTTTCTATGAGTCCATCGGTCTGTTGAAGATGGTGCGGCGGCAGCCGAACGGCTATCGGAGCTATCCGCCCGAAGCCGTGCTCGTGCTCAATCTGATTGTGACCGGGCAGAAGGCCGGCTTCAGCCTCGACGAGCTGCGCCGCCTGCTGCCGTCCGATCTCGCGCAATGGGAGCATGGCCGGCTGCTCGACGCACTTCGCGACAAGGTGCAGGACATCGCCGCATTCGAAACGCGGCTTGCGCAGAGCAAGGCGCAACTCGTCGCACTGATCGCGGAGATCGAGGCAAGGCCCGACGATATCGACTGTGCGACCAATGCGAAGCGAGTGCTCTCGCGCATGGGGCTCTGCGAGACGCAAAGCCCGACTCTCGTCGCCGGCGACATCAAAGCTCTCGGCAAGGCGAAGCGGCGCCGAGTGGCCGGGGCCGGCTGAGCGCGAATGTAGAAGACGCATGCGCCTTGCGATGTCGGTGCTCTCATTGAGAACGACGCAAGAAGAATGTCGTCCCCATCCTCCGAGACTTGCTCGCTTGGCGAAGACGAGACGATCACCATCGGACAAAACGATCACGTCATCGAAATGCAATTTGCGCCTACGGCTTTTCGAGGTTCCAGCAGACTTACAGATATCTCATACTAGCGGCGCGCAGCGCAGTCGGTTCTGGACTTTCCCAGGCTGTACATAGATTCTCGAAGGCAGGGATTGCTCGCTTCTTGCACCGTCACGGCAACGATACTCGGGAGATGCGAATGAATAGCTCGGTGAAACCCAACGCAGGAGGCTGGTTCGCCTCTCTATACGCGGTCGTCCTGATCCTTATCGGTCTGATCTTGTTCGCCGGCGGAGCGATGCTCGTCGGTTTGGGCGGCTCGTGGTACTACCTGATCGCCGGTGCCTTGCTCGTCGTCTCGGGCGTGCTGATTTATCGGCGCAGTTTCGCCGGCATCTGGCTGTTTGCGCTCGGCTTCGTCGGCACGCTGATCTGGGCCTATTGGGAAGTCGGCGCGCGGTTTTGGCCGCTGGTGCCGCGGCTCTCGCCGTGGATCGTGCTGGCCTTGGTCGCCGCGCTGATCGCTCCGGCGTTTCGCCGCTCGGCAAGTACGGTGGGTTGGCTCGCAGCGCTCGTGCTGGCCGTGGTCGGCGTAGTCGGTTTTACCCAGATGTTTTCCGAACACGATGTGATCGAAGGCACGCGGCCGCTCGCGCAGGTACCCGCTGCCGATGCACAGGCTCAGCGCAACGAACGCTGGCAATACTTCGGCCGCACGCTCGACGGCCGCCGCTTCGCGCCGTTCGCCCAGATCAACAAGCAGAACGTCGACAAGCTGCAGATCGCCTGGACCTTCCGCACCGGCGACATCGCCGGCAAAGGCGCCGAAGACCAGAGCACGCCGACACAGATCGGCGACAGCGTGTATATCTGCACGCCGTACGACAAGGTGTTCGCTCTCGACGCCGAAACCGGCAAGGAGCGCTGGCGCTTCGACTCGAAAGCGCCCGACAGCAAGCTGTGGAATCGCTGCCGCGGCGTCGCCTATTACGACGCCAAGGCGTTCGCACAGACTCATCCCGACGAAGAAAAAACCCAGGCCGCGGCGAATGCCGCGTCGTGCGCGCAGCGCCTGTTTCTCGGCACCACCGATGCGCGCTTGATCGCGCTCGACAGCGCGACCGGCCAGCCCTGTCCGGGCTTCGGCGACAACGGTACGGTGGATTTGAAAGTCGGCATGGGACTCGTGCAGCCGTTCTATTACATGACGACGTCCGAGAACACGGTCATCGGCAATCGCATCCTGGTCGGCGGCTGGGTACAGGACGGCGCCTCGGTCGACGAGCCTTCCGGCGTGGTCCGTGCGTTCAGTGCGGACACGGGCGAACTGCTGTGGGCTTGGGACCCCGACAACCCGAACATCACCTTGCTGCCGCCGCCCGGCGAAACGTATTCGCGAACCACGCCGAACATGTGGTCGACGCCGTCGTACGACGAAAAACTCGACTGGGCGTTCCTGCCGATGGGCGGACAGACGCCGGACTTCTTCGGCGGCTTCCGCCGTCCGCTGAGCGACGAGTTCGGTTCGAGCGTGGTCGCCATCGACATGAAAACCGGCAAGGTGCAATGGCATTTCCAGACCACGCACCACGATCTGTGGGACTACGACGTGCCCTCGCAGCCGGCGCTCGTCGACATGCCCGACGAAAGCGGCAAGATGGTTCCGGCCGTCGTGCAGTTGACCAAGCGCGGGCAGATTTTTGCGCTCAACCGCGAGACCGGAAGGCCCATTGCCGAAGTCGTCGAAAAGCCCGTGCCCACCGATGTGGTCAAGGGCGATCGTGTTTCCAAGACGCAGCCTTACTCGGTCGGTATGCCGCAGGTCGGCAACGAGCCGTTGAGCGAAAAGGAAATGTGGGGCGCAACTTTCTTCGATCAGTTGTGGTGCCGCATCGAGTTCAAGCGCATGCGCTACGACGGCGAGTTCACGCTCGCCAGCGAAGACCACGTCAATCTGCAGTACCCCGGCAACTACGGCGGCTTCAATTGGGGCAGCGCCGCGGTCGATCAGGAAAACGACATTCTCTACGCCGGCAGCATGCGCATGCCGTTGTGGGGCCAGTACATTCCGCGCTCCGTGGCCGACGATCCCAATGCGCCGGGCGGCCACGACGGACTGCATGTCCAGGCCGGAACGCCGTACGGCTACCGCAAAGGCATGTTTATGTCGCCGCTTGGCGTGCCGTGTCACGCGCCGCCCTACGGTCAACTGACCGCAGTGGATTTGAAGAACAAGAAAATACTCTGGCAGAAGCCGATGGGCACCGTGGCCGACACCGTGCTGCCGTTCGGCTTCAAAGCGAAACTGCCATTTGCGATCGGCATGCCCGTCATGGGCGGACCTGCGGCCACGGCATCGGGCTTGGTGTTCTTTGCCGGAACCTACGACTACTACCTGCGCGCGATGGACAGCGCGACCGGCAAGGAGCTGTGGAAAGGGCGGCTGCCCGTCGGCGCGCAAGCGACGCCGATGACTTACGTATCGCCGCAATCGGGACGCCAGTTCGTGCTCATCGCCGCCGGCGGCGCACGCCAATCGCCCGACCGCGGCGATTACATCGTGGCGTTTGCGCTTCCTGAGGGAACGGCTCATTGAGCGAAACTGATTTTTCGCAGTAAGCGGAACCGAGTTGCGTGCAGCGTTCTCAAAAGGGGACTGACGCATCTTGCCTGCGTTGAGGAGATCTCGACAGGCCAGAGCGCGGCTTTAGGTGCTGCGTGGCTGACGTTTGTGCAAGGTGTCGGTGCTAGACAAGTTCCGCCGCGTGCCGTTTGCGATATTCCGCGGGCGTGATGCCGACGACGCGCATAAATGCTCGACGCATCGTGTCGACGCCCGAGAAGCCGCATTGCGCGGCCACGCGCTTCGGGGCCTGATGTCCTTCTTCGAGCAAGAGGCGTGCTGCGGAAACCCTTGCCGCTTCGACCCAACTGGCGGCGGTGACTCCGACCTCCTGTTGAAACAGGCGCGACAGATGGCGCGTGCTGACGCCGATGCGAGCTGCGAGTCGCGGCAGATCGTGCGGCTTCGCCGGATGCGCTGCGACCCATCGCTGCAGTTCCTGCAGTGCCGAGCGATTCGCGGCTGCGGGCGCGTCGCTGCGCTTGAACTGCGCCTGGCCGCCGGGTCGCTTGAAGAACATCACGAGTTGGGCGGCGACTTTGAGCGCGATCTCGCGGCCGAGATCTTCTTCGACCAGGGCGAGCGCGAGATCCATTCCGGCGGTGACACCCGCGGCGGTGCGTAATTTGCCGTCGCGCACGTGGATTGCATCGACATCGACGATGACTTTGGGGAAGCGCGCGGTCAGCGCATCGGCGACGGCCCAATGAGTCGTGATGCGGCGTCCATCGAGCAGGCCGGCGTCGGCCAATAAAAACGCGCCGCTGCATACGGAGCCGAAACGCCGCGCCGATGGTAGCGTGCGGCGAATCCAGTCGAGCAGAGGCGGTTCGGCGGAAGCGTCGCCCGCATGCGGCGCGCCGGCGACGAGCAGGGTATGGAATTTGGGCAGACGCACGCCCTTCGGATCGTCTTCGATGACGATGTCGGGCAGCAGCCGCGCACCCGACGACGCGCGCAGCGGTCCGCGGCGGTGGGCTATCACCTTCAACTGGTACATCTCGGCACCGGCTTGCGCATTGGCCTCGGCAAAGACGTCGAGCGGGCCCGATACGTCGAGCAACTGCGCGCCTTCGATGGCCAGCAGGCCGATATATCGCGACGTAGGCATGGCGAAGTCCGGAATATCCTCGTTTGGCTCAATTTATCGTATTGCGACGATTGAGGACATGCTACGCCGGCTCCTAGACTTGCTGCAACTTTCACCGAGCAGGAGTCGATCATGCACTTCACCGTAGGCGATATCGCCGTTCCCGACAGCCAGCTGGCGCGCGAAATTACCGAGCTAATCCGCGACACCGAATCGCCGCTGCTGTTTCATCATTCGAGCCGCGTTTACTACTGGGCTGCGCTCGCGGGCCGGCATCGCGGGCTCGAATACGACCGCGAGCTGCTTTATGCGGGCGCCATGTTCCACGACATGGGACTGACGCATGCGCATGGCAGCGGCGAAAAGCGCTTTGAAGTCGATGGCGCGAATGCGGCCGCGGAGTTTCTGCGCAGCCGCGGCATCGGCGAACGCGAAGTGGAAAAGGTCTGGACCGCGATCGCATTGCATACGACGCCGGGCATTCCCGAATTCATGGCAGCCGAAATTGCGCTCGTGACCGTGGGCGTCGAAATGGACGTGCTCGGCATCCGCTACGCGACGTTTGCCGATGCCGATCGCGAGGCGGTAGTGCAGGCCCATCCGCGCAGCGCGAGATTCAAGGAAGACATCATCGAGGCGTTCTACGACGGGATCAAACACAAACCCGAAACCACGTTCGGCAACGTCAAGGCCGATGTCATTGCCGACAAGGAGCCGCATTTCCACCGCGGAAATTTCTGCAGCGTTATTCGCGAGTCGGCATGGAGAAGTTGAGCGACGGACCGCCGCGTTGGTTGCGGTCTTCCAAGGAAATAAGCGGCGCCGTTTTCGGTGCCGGCCGCAATACAGCAACTCCGCGGCTTGACCGCGCATTGCGAGGCAGAGAATCTGCCGGCTGATGCGGGCGGCCTCGGCGGACTGCCCGGGCTGCCGCGCGGTTGCCCCGCTACGGTGCGACGAAAAATCGCGCCCGGGCAATGATATTCAAGGGCGAATTGCCGGCCGGTGCCTCGTCGGCGAACGCCAGGTCTTCGAGAGAATTTCCCCGGCGTGTAGCGTGACTAATATCGAGTATTGCGAAGTAATACTCAGATTGCGGGCCGCTTAGATGAATGGCGGTCTGAATTTTCTAGGCTCTATTTATTAAGCGTCGTTATTTTATCGAGGAGGCTGGGTAAAAAGTTTGTTTTCGTGATCGGTCGCGCACAATCGGATAATTCGTGGAGTTATTCTCGGCCAACGGTCCTTTCTTTAAACAGGGGGAGGCTTATGAAACGAGTTACGTTTTCGGCGCGCACCGCGGCGATCTGCGCCGCGCTTGCGCTCACCGGAGGTGCCTATGCCGGCACCGACACCACGACGTTCAACGTCACCATCACGCTGACCAGCACGTGCGACATCCATACCGGCCCGACGACCAATATGGCCTTCGGCAGTGTGGCGTCGACGGCGACCAACGTGCCCGCGACGAGCACGCTGACGGTCAATTGCACCAGCCTGACGCCGTACACGATCGCGCTCGACAACGGCCTGCACGGCGGCGCGGGTCCGGTGCGCGCGATGCAGGGCGGCAGCGGCACGGTCGGCTACCAGCTCTATCAGGACTCGGCGCACAGCCAGGTCTGGGGCAGCACCACGGGCGCCGGCGGCAACGTCTACTCGGGAGCCGGAACGGGTGCTGCGCAGCCGCTGACCGTGTACGGCCTGGTCGCCAGCGCGAATTCGCCGGCCGGTAACTACACCGACACCATCACCGCAACGGTCTCCTATTAAGACCGCCGTGATCGATCCAGGAAAATCCCTGGGCGCACACGGTCTTCGCGGAGTGTTCATCGCGCTGCTGCTTCAGTGCGGCAGCGCCGTGGCAACCGGATTGCAGGTGACGCCGACGTCGCTGACCGTGACGGCGGATCGCAGCGCGGTCGGCGTGTGGTTGTCGAACACGGGCGAGCAGCCGCTGCACGCGCAAGTCCGCGTCTACCACTGGTCGCAGCAGCGCGGCGTGGACGAGTTGACGCCGTCCGAGGAGTTGATCGTCAGTCCGCCGATCATCGAGCTGGCCGTCGGTGCGCGCCAGTTCGTGCGCGTGATCCGTTCCGGTGCGGCGCCGCAGGGCCGTGAAGACGCCTTCCGCATCCTGGTCGATGAACTGCCGATCGACGAGCCGACGCCCTCGCCGCAAAAACCTGCGGTTGCAGGAGACGCCAGCGCGGTGCGCTTCGTGCTGCGCTATTCCGTGCCGGTTTTTCTTACGCCGCCCAATGCGGACCCTACGGCGGTGCAGCTCGACGGCAAGGTCGACGATGCGGTGTCGCCGCCGCGCTTGGTCGTGAGCAACCGCGGCTACGTGCACGCGCAGCTCGGCAATCTGGTGCTGGTCTCCGCACGCGGCGAGCGCCGCGAACTTTCGCCCGGCCTCGTCGGCTATGTGCTCGCCGGACAAACGATGCATTGGGAATTGCGCACGGACGCCGCGACCTTGGCCGGCGCGGAACTGCAATCGAGGATCAACGGTGAGCCGCGCGAGCGCAAGGTGGCGTCGCTGGGCGCGGGCAGGCCGTAGTCTGGCCCTGCTGTTCGCCGTGGCTGCGCGCGTCGCGGCGGGCGAGGGCGACGATGCCGTGCTGACCGAAGGCAAAGACTGGGTGCGCGGCACCAGCGTCTACCTCGAAGTGACGGTGAACGCCGCGGCGACCGGGCGCATCGCGCATTTCGACGAACGCGGCGGCGAGCTTTACGTGCGCGCGGCGACATTGCGCCGCCTCGGTATTTTGCCGCCGCAGCAGAGCGGCGATCCGCTGCGGCTCGCGGCGCTGCCCGGCGCCAGCGTGAACTACGACAAGCTGGCGCAGCGGCTCGCGTTGATCGTGCCGGTGGGCATGCTTGCCGCGCCGACGACGCGATTGAGCACGCAGGACATGCAACCCGCGCCGGTGGCGCCGGCCGCGCCCGGCATGCTGGTCGACTACGACATCTACGCGGCGCGCGGCGACGGCATCGGCAACCTCGCCGCGAATCTGCAGGCGCGCGTGTTCGGCATCGGCGCGGGCGTGCTCGACGACAGCCAGATCCTGCGCTACGTCGAACGTCCCGGCGAAGGCTGGTCGGCGAGCTCGGTGCGTCTCGACACGCGCTGGCAGTTCGCCTTTCCTGACAGCATGCTGCGCTTGAACTTCGGCGATGCGATCACGCAGGCGTTGCCGTGGACGCGCGCCACGCGTTTCGGCGGCATCGCCATCGGCACCGATTTTTCCCTGCAGCCGTATCGCGTGACCACGCCGCTCGCGCAGTTTCTCGGCGAGGCGACGCTGCCGTCGGCGGTCGACCTGTACATCAACGGCGTCAAGCAATACAGCGGCAATGTGCCCGCGGGGCCGTTCCAACTCAACACCGTGCCGACCATCAACGGTGCCGGCAGTGCGCAGGTCGTGCTCACCGACGCGTTAGGCCGCAGCAGCGTGATCAATCTGTCGCTCTACGCGACGAACCGTTTGCTCCAGGCCGGACTTGCGGACTGGTCGGTGGAATTGGGCCCGGTGCGCGAACGCTACGGCGTCGCTTCGTTCGACTACGCCTCGCGCCCGATGGCGAGCGCAACCTGGCGCTACGGTGTGAGCAATGCGTTTACCGTGGAAACGCACGCCGAAGCCATCGAAGGCCTGAGCAATGCCGGCGTCGGTGGCAACTGGCTGCTCGGCACGCGCGGCGGCGTGCTCTCGCTCGCCTATGCGCGCAGCGACGGACACGGCGACGGCGGTGCGCTGCGCAGTTGGAGCTATGCGTGGGCCGGAAGCTGGTTCAACGCCTCGCTCACGTCGATGCGCACTTCGGGCGATTATCGCGACGTGGCTTCGTTCTATGGGCCGCCGCCTGCGCGGATCGTCGACACGGCGTTCGCCGGCATCACCGTACCCGCGGTCGGCAATCTCGGCGTCAATTTCCTGCGCCAGCAGTATCCGGGGCAGCCGCTCACGCGCTACGCCGGACTGTTCTGGTCGCAAACGTTCAGCGGGCGCTGGGCGGCGAACGTGAGCGTCAATCGCGATCTCGGCAAGACCAAGGCCAATGCGATTTTTGCGAGCGTGACCTACACGCCGGCCGACCGGCTCAGTTTCACCGCAGCTGTGCAGCGCGACGGCGGCCAGACGTCGAGCGTGCTCGAAGCGGGGCGCAGCTTGCCCGGAGACGGCGGCTTCGGCTGGCGCGTCGACGTGCGCCAGGGCGACGGTCAGAACGGCGGCGCGGCCGAGGCCGACTGGCTCGGCGACCACGGCAGGATACGCACCGGCATCTCGGCGTTCGGCGACAGCCGCTACGCTTACGTCGAGGCGATCGGCTCGGCGGTGTTTATCGGCGGGCACGGCTTCCTTGCGCGCGAGGTCGACGATGCGTTCGCGCTCGTATCGACGGGCGGCATCGGCAACGTGCCGGTGACGCTGGAAAACCGCACGATCGGCCAGACCGGCGCGGACGGTCTGCTCCTGGTCACGCCGCTGAATGCCTACCAGCGCAATCAGATCGGCATCGATCCGCTCGGCCTGCCGGCCGGCATCCAGGTCGACCAGGTCGCGATGGTCGCCACGCCGCGCGATCGTGCCGGCGCCGTGGTCGAGTTCGGCCTGCGCCGCATGCGTGCGGCGCTGCTGATCCTGCACGATGCGCAGCAGCGGCCGATCGCGCTCGGCAGCCGTGCGCGGCTCGAAGGCGCAGCCGCGGAGACGCCGGTTGGATTCGACGGCGAGGTTTATCTGGAAAATCTGCAGGACCACAACGTCGTACGCGTGCGCACCGACCAGGGTGTGTGCCGCGTCAGTTTCGATTATCCCGCCGTCGCTGCCGGCACGGTGCCGCGGCTCGGTCCGTTGGCGTGCGCGAAGGAGACACGATGAGCCGTTCGGGAAAATATCTGCGCATCGCAGCGGCGATATTGCTCGGCTTCGCTGCGCTGCTCGCCTGTCCGCCTGCGCGTGCGACGACGGTGTGCAGCGCGACGATGACCAATCTTGCATTCGGTGCCGTCGTGCCGAACGGCGCTGCGGTACAGGCCACGGCGACATTGAACTACAGTTGCACGTACACGGGACTGCTGAGCGCCTTGTTCGGTGACTATATCCGCCTTTGCTTCAGCATCGGCACCGGCTCCGCGGGCACCGGCTATTCGCCGCGCACGATGACCGACGCGGCCGGCGACGTGATGAATTTTCAAATGTACAGCGACAGCGGACGCAGCAATATCTGGGGCGGCACCGGCTCCAGTTACAGCGTGCCGCAGGCGACGATGAATTTCACGATCCTTGCGAGCGGCACCTCGCAGAGCGGTTCGCTGACGGTCTACGGCTTGGTCCCGGCCGCGCAGGCCGCGCTCGGTGCGGGTACCTACCAAAGCCAGTTCAATGCGGCGAACACCCAGCTCACTTATGCGTACAACGAAGTGTTGTTGAGCCTTGGCACGTTTCCGACGACCTGTACCAATGGCTCGACCGGCAACGGCACCGGCACGTTTCCTTTCACGGTCAGCGCGCCGGTGCAGCCGAGCTGCACGCTGACCGGCGCGAGCAACCTGGGCTTCGGCTCGGTCGCGAGCAATTTCTCTGGCAACCTCAATGTGAATTCGACGATCACGATGAATTGTATCTATCGCACCGCGTGGCAGGTCGGCCTCGACAACGGCCTGCATGCCGTGGGCACGACGCGGCGCATGATTCTCGGCACCGGCACGGTTACCTATGAACTCTACCGCGACAGCGCCCGCAGCCAGCGCTGGGGCAACACGCTCAATACCGACACGCAGACGGGAACCGGCACGGGTGCCGCCCAGTCCTTGACCGTGTACGGGCAAGTGTTGCCGCAGAGCAAGCTCGCGGCGGGCAGCTATTCCGACAAGATTACGGTCACGGTCACGTATTGAGCGGCGCCTTCCATGCCCGCGGCTGCGCGAGCATTCGCAGGCATGGAAAACGCCGGCCGCTTCATGACCGCTTGAACTTCAATGCCATCGGCTTGCCGTTCTGCGTCCAGGTGCCTTCGATCGCGCCGCGGCTCGCATCGATTTTTCCCTCGTACACACCGCCGATGCCGGTGATTTCGAAATGCAGGTTCGCGCCGTCGATCTTTACCGTGTCGATGTGCAAGCCGTAGGTGTCGTCGTCGATACTGTCGATCGTCGCCGCTGCACCGGCAGCGGCCGGCCACAGGTGCAGTCGGATGCGCAGGGCGCCATTGGGACTCGCCAGTTCACCGCGCCAGTTGCCGAACGTGCCGCTGTGATAGGAGTCGGCCGGCGAGGTCACCGCGACGGGCTCGGAATAGCGCACCGCCGAGGCGCCGCCGCCACTCCAGCCGCGGCCTTCATATTCCATCTGCCGCGCGGTCATCGCCGCCACATCGTGGCCGAAATAGCCGTCGACGATATGCAGGGCCAGATCGATGCCGGACGACAAGCCGCCCGCGGTGTAGAGCACTGCATCGCTCTGCACGTAACGGCGATCGCGCACGAGGTGCACTTGAGGAAACTGATGCTGGAAGTGCACGTAAGAGCCGTGATGCGTGGTCGCATCCTTGCCTTCGAGCAGGCCGGCCTCGGCGAGCTTGAACGCGCCGGTGCACACCGACATGACCACATCGCTTTGTCCGGCCGCCTTGCGCAGCCATTCGAGCATCTTCGCGGAACTGCCTTGCTGTGCCGGCACGACGACGATCTTCGGCGCGGGCGCGTCGTCGAAGGTGTAGTCGGGCGTCACCGTCATGCCGCCGGACGTGTGCAGCGGCTTTTTCGTGTCGGACACGACATAGGTCGTGAACACGTGCTGGTCGGCCATCGCGCTGCCGCGCGCGGGCACCATCGTGTCCTGGAACACTTCCCACGGGCCGGCGAAGTCGATCATGACCGCGCCTTCGCTGAGCACGAAGGCCACCGGGATCGATCCGCGCTCGGGCGGCACGAGTTTGCCGCGGGGTGCTTCCGCGGCGACGACGGTCTGCAGGCAGGCGAGGCCGAGCAGACCCAGGGTGAGACGATGCTTCATGGCGAATCCTCAACGTGATGGGGAGCGCAGCATCGCCGCCGCCGCACGACAAGACGATGCCGCTGCCTGCACGAATCCGCCGTCTGGCTGCAGGCGCGAGATCGCGCGGCCGGATCTGCGCTACGCTGGACTCATGGATCTTCTCGAAAATTCGCGCGCGACCTTGCGCTGGAATGCCGTCGCCTGGGCCGCGATCGCCTTGTTCGGCGCGACGCAAACCGTGCTCGTCATGCACGCCGAAGGCATGCACCACGCCTGGGGCGCGCTGTACCTCACGCTATTGCTGTCCTGGCTGCCGTGGGCCGCGGCGACGCCGTTCGTGCTCGCGCTCGGCGAACGTTTCCGCATCGAACGACCGCACGTCGCGACGATCGCCGTGCACCTCGCCGCATGCCTTGCCATCGACGTCGCCGGCGCGGCATGGATCGCCTTGCTCGAACGCCTGCTCGATCCGTGGATGACCGCGCCGGGTGGCGCACCTTTCCTTGCGCTCTGGATCGACCATCTCTCCAACAATATTTTGCAGTCTTTGTTTCTTTATGGCGCGGTGCTTGCCGCCGGTTACATCGTGCGTTCGCGGCGCCGGCTCGCGCAGCAGCAGGTTGATGCGGTGTTGATGCGCGAAGCGCTGACGCGCGCGCAGCTCGAAGCGCTACGGCGTCAGATCGAGCCGCATTTTCTGTTCAATGCGCTCAACAGCGCGGTCGTGCTGATGCGCGAGGGGCGCTCCGAAGCGGCCGTGGATACGCTCGTCGCGTTGAGCGGCGTGCTGCGCCAGTTGATCGAGAATTCGCCGCGGCAGGAAGTGGCGCTCGGCGAAGAACTGCAATTCCTTGCGCAGTATCTCGCCATCCAGAAGACGCGCTTTGCCGACCGCCTCCAGGTCGAGATCGACGTGCCCGACGCGCTGCTCGACGCACGCGTGCCGTGTCTGGTGTTGCAGCCGTTGATCGAAAACGCGATCCGCCACGGCATCGCCGCGCGCGCCGGCGCGGGATGCGTGCGTCTGACGGCGAGCTGTGCGGACACTCATCTGCATCTCAGCGTCTACAACGACGGACCGGCGCTCGCGCAGGCGACGGCGCCGCAGGGCGTCGGCATCGCCAACGTGCGCACGCGCTTGCAGCATCTCTACGGCGATGCGTTCGCGTTCGATCTGCGCGACGCGCCGCCGCGCGGCGTCGAAGCCGCCCTTTCGCTGCCGTACCGCACATGAGACCGATCCGCACGCTGATCGTCGACGACGAGCCGCTCGCGCGCGCCGACCTGTGCCGGTTCCTCGATTCGCACGCATCGATCTCGGTCGTCGGGCAATGCGCGAGCGGCATGGAAGCGCTTGCGGCGATCCGCGCCGAGCAGCCCGACCTGGTTTTCCTCGACGTGCAGATGCCCGAGTGCGACGGCTTCGAGGTGCTCGAACGGCTCGGCGGCAAGTCGCCGCCGGCGATCGTGTTCGTCACCGCGTACGACCAGTATGCCCTGCGTGCCTTCGAGGCCGGGGCGCTCGATTACCTGCTCAAACCGTTCGACGCCGCGCGCTTCGACCTCGCGCTTGCACGCGCGATCGATCGCGTCGCGGCGGCACGCGCGGCACCGTCACACGAGAATGCGCGGATCGCGGTGCGCAGCCTTGGCGAAATCGCGTTCGTGCGCGTGGCCGATATCGACTGGATCGAGGCCGCCGATTACTACGCCTGCCTGCACGTGGGAGCGGCCACGCATATCCTGCGGCGCAGCCTGTCGGAACTCGAAGAGGAATTGCTTCCCTCGGGTTTCGTGCGCGCGCATCGCTCGACGATCGTCAACCTTGCGCGCGTTGCGCGGCTGTCGGTCGGTGCCGACGGCGAACATGAAATCGAACTACATGACGGCACGCGGCTGAAACTGAGCCGCCGCTATCGACGTGCATTGCTGGAACCCTTCGAGCGGCGGTCGAACGCGCCGGCGTCGAGCTAGACGAACGGCTTTCGATCCGAAGGGCAGGCCGCTACCACAGCGGTGCCGCGAGCGATTCGACGTGAAACTGCGGAGCGGGTCCCGGTGTTCCGTTGCCGTCTTTGTTGGAAAGCACGAGACTGCTTTTGTATGCGAGCGCGGCCGGATCGATCGACACCAAGAGCGTGCCGGCCTTGCCGGCGCGGCCATCCGTGCCGTCCCAGCCATTGCGGCCGTCCGTTCCCGCAAGGCCGGACGGGAAACCCGATCCGCCTCGGCCGCCTTGCCCGCCGCGGCCGCCTTTGCCGCCGCGTCCTCCGGGTCCGCCATCGGCTTTCACCGTGAGGCTGCCGCCGTTGGGATCGACGAGAAACCATTTTTCCTGATGATCGCCGGCCACGCGCACTTGCAGAAGCTGCGGCGAATCCGCATCGAGCCGAACCCAAATCTGCACGGCCTCGCCGGGTTGTCCGGGCTGGCCGTTGTCGCCGTCCTTGCCGGCGTCGCCGTCGCCGCCGCGACCGCCCGCGCCGGGCCCGGCGGACGGATTCGACGGATCGATCGAGCCGTCGGAGCCCGCGCTGCCGTCGGTCCCGTTCATGCCGTCCATTCCGTCGGTGCCGGCTTTGCCGGAAAAATCCGCCACGAAAGCGACGTCGTAGCGGACCAGCACGTCGAGATCGGCGACGACGTTAGGATGGCCGACCACTCCGATATGGATGTGCGGCAACTGTCCGCGGCTGAGACGCGGATCGGCTGGCAGGCTCACTACGCCGTCCTCGCTCACCTGCGCAATGCGCGTGTCGAAAGTGAAGCTGTCGAACAACACTTTGCCGTGCCCGGCTCCCGTCGTCGTCAGTTGTTTGCCGTCCGAAGTAGATGCCACGATGACCAATTGGGCGGAGTGTCCCGGCGCCAGTCCCGACGCGTCGCCGAGAGACGCGGAAATTTGCGTGACCGGTTCGTTCTGCAGACGTGTGCGCAAGCCGAGAAGCACGGCCGAAGACGAACAACCCGCCAACGCCGTCACGATCAGCAGCAGTAGGGCAATCGCCCGACTGCGATGGCGGCGGCTTTGCAATTCACGCAAGTAACTGACAGCGTTCGAACGAGACATGCTTAGCCATCCTGTGCGTTCGCACTCACGGTGATGTGTCGCAAGATAGCGCGAAGTCCGCCTGCTTGCGATACCACGGTCGAGGCGTTGGCGCTATCGACGGACGCATATGCGAAGTATGTGGCGTGGTCATACGACCGTCGCGAACAGGGCGTACATAATCACGCACTCGGGCCGGCGCTTGGGTCGGTCCGAGTGGACCAACCACAAACTTAGGAGAGTAGAAAATGAAATCGGCTCTTTTTCTTCTTTTGCTTCTCGTATCGATCAATATCCACGCTCAAACGTCGGGCGAGCAGGCCGCATGCGCGACGGCGAAGGGCACCTACATGACCGGAACGGTCGTGAGTGATCCGACTTTCGCATACGGCTCCTACCGGCAAGGCGTCGAACTGTCGCATACCCATATCCAAGTGCAGTCCGACAGCGACGGCTACGACTACGACATCGCGATCGACAACGTTTACGCCGACGGTTATGACCAGGCCGGCGATTCCGTGCCCGATCCTCTCACCACCCTCGTCTCGGGCACGCGGGTCGAACTGTGCGGACTGCCGTTCCCGGGCGGCATGCATTGGGTTCACTCCAACTGCGGTGCACGCCCGACGCCGAGCGACCCCAACGGCTGGGTGAAGGTGCTGGACAGCCTCGGCAATGCCGGTCCGAATCTGGAAGAAAACCAGGAATACTGCTACCTGTGGAACTGAGCATGGACGGCGGTGCATTGCCTGCATAGCGATATCGCAGTCGGCAGAAACGGTGTGCACCGTTTCTGCCGCATCGCTGCGAAAATTTCCACCGGCGTAGCGCCGATTGCCCGCTGTTTCAATGCGGAGCCTGAGCATGCGTGTGACGCTCGATGAGTTGCCGTATATAAGCGGCGAGCTCCGGCCGGTCGGCGATCAGGTCCATGATGTCGAGCGATGCGAAGACGCCGTTGCCGCCGTTGATGAATAGGATCACGGCGTCTCCCGGATTGTCGGGCGAGAAATACACCATCGCGTTCTCGCCGGAATCGTTGCCGCCACCCCAGACGATCTTTTTCGTGCCGTAGTCGAATACGATCCATCCGAGGCCGAAGCCGTAGCGGTCGGGGCAGGTCAGCGACGGATCGGGAATACATTCCCATTCGGGCGCTCCGGCGAACGACGCAGACGGGCGCAATCGATCGGCCGCCAGCTCGCGCGACAAGCCCTCGTTATTGGTGACGCTGATCAGGAACTTGGCATAGTCGTCGACGCTGACGAACAGGTCGGACGCCGAACTCCACGAGCCGTGATGCCAGTCGGACTCGGTGGTCGTGTACGCTGCCTCGTAGACACCGTTGCCGTTCATCGGCGTCGTTACCCGCGTATCGATCGACGCGCGCCGGCGCATCGAAACCGAGGTCATGCCGATGGGATCGAACACCGTGCGCTTCACGATCGATTCGAAATCCGTTTGCAGTTTCTTCTCGAGGAACTTTGCCAGGATGTCGTAGGCGGCTCCCGAATAGCCGAAGCGCGTTCCCGGATCGGCGACGAACGCGAGTTTCTCGTCCTTGTACTGGTATTCCCAGTTCAGCAGCCCGGACCGATGGCTCAGGATCAGCCGCGGCGTCAATCGCCGGTAACGCGGGTCGTTGGCGAGATCGGGCTCTAGGTAATGCGCGGCGATCGATTCGTCCAGGGAGACTTTGTCTTGGGACACCAGCCGCAGCGTGGTTTCCGCCGTGATCGATTTCGCCAGCGAGGCCGTATTGAACATCGTCGTCCGCGTGGCCGGCACGCCCGGTCCCTGCTCGCCGTAATAGCCTGTCCAGGCGACTTGACCTGCGCGTATCACCGCAATGCCGACCCCGGCTATGCGCCGCGCCTTGATGATTTTCGGTACGCCGGCATCGAGCAGCGCGGCGCGCGCGAAACTTGCGTGCGCCGCCGCGATGCCGCCGTCGTGGCGCGCGTCCTTCAGCGAACAACTCTGACATATGAAAGCAATGAGAATTGCGGCGATCCATTTCATCGAAGTACCCATGTATATTTCGCGGCGACGCGATTCGTCGATGAGTGCAACGTAAGGGAAGCCTTCTCGCCCATGCAAACAGCAAATGACGAACGTCCGTTCGGCGTGACGAACGACGGAATGATGTTCCTCGCGATCGGACTTGCCGCCGCGCTGATGCTCTGGGCGGTGCTGTTCGCGGCTTATCGGCTCGATCGCGCGGATGCGCTCGCAGTGTCGTCGGCAACGGTGTTGCTGGTGATCCCGCCGCTTGTGTCCTACTACGCGTTGATGGAACTCACCAAGGCGCGGCTTCCATTCGCGTTGCAGGTCATTTGCACTTATGGCCTCGCGCTGGTTTGGCTCGCCGCTCAGCAGCGGCTGATTTACCCGGCCTTCCGCTTCGAAGTGTCGCTCGGCGAAAGCGTCGCGAATCTGGTCCTGCTGCCGGCTTTCGGCATTGCCTCATGGCTGGCGATGCGCGGTCTGCTGTATCGCAAGCAGTTGACTCGATCGCTGCAGTTGCAGGCGCAAACGGAATTGCTTTTGCTCGAAGCGCAATTGGCGCCGCATACGCTCTTCAATATGCTCAACACCGTCTACTCGGTTTTGTTGACGGATCAGGAGAAAGCGATACCGCTGTTCCTGTCCATGTCCGAAGCGCTGCGGCACGTCGTCGACCGCACGCGCAAACGCTGGGTGCCGCTGCAGGACGAATTGGATTTCATCGAACACTACGCCCTGCTCGAACGCGCGCGCAATCCGGAGCGCGTCAGTATCTCGGTCGAAGCGCGCGGCGACCTGCATGTTCCGGTGCCGCCGATGTTGCTCGCAACCTTGTTCGAGAACGCGGTCAAGCATGGACGCTTCCCCGACGGAACGCTCGATATCGAGGTTTCCATCGACATCACCGAGATGCAGATGCGGTTCGAGGTGGTGAATCGCTTCCCCTCGGGCGGGCGGATCGACAGTGGCATGGGAGTCGGGCAGACCAACGTGAGAAATCGGCTGCAGCTGCTCTATCCGGGAAAGAGCATCCTCCACGTGGATGTGAAGGACGGCGTTTACCGCGCAAGCATCGACATCACGCCATGATCCGATTCAAAGCGGCGAGCGTCGATGATGAACCGGCTGCACATGAGGCATTGCGTGCATTGCTGGCCGACGTGCCCGACATCGATCTGGCAACGACCTGCGTGTCGCCGAGGCACGCCTTGTCCGTGCTTGCCAGCGAGCCTCACGACCTGCTTTTTCTCGATGTGTCGATGCCCGAGCTGAGCGGTTTGGATTTTCTGCGGGCGCTTGCCAATCCGCCGGTCACCGTGCTTTTG
This sequence comes from Rudaea sp. 3F27F6, assembly GCF_005503555.1. Classification (GTDB taxonomy): domain Bacteria; phylum Pseudomonadota; class Gammaproteobacteria; order Xanthomonadales; family Rhodanobacteraceae; genus Rudaea. Next base: position 135,729 of record NZ_SCNG01000002.1, on the reverse strand, counting down.
ACCGCGCACGTCGAGCACGCTTTGGTCGCCTTCGATCTCGGAGTGCGCGATTATCTTCTGAAGCCCGTCTCCAAGCAGCGCCTGCACCGGTGTCTCGAACACATCCGCCCGCTGCTGTCCGCGGCGAGAGCGGATTCGGCCGTGAAGGCGCCGCCGCGACTGTCCATCCGTTGCGGCAATGCGCACCGATTGATAGATATCGCGCAGACACAGAGAATCGAGGCCGCCGGCAATTTCTCTCTCGTTTATACCGAGGAAGAACGTATTTTTGCTTCCGAAGCGCTGAAGGATCTTGAGCGCCGGCTGACGCCTTTCGGCTTCGTGCGCATCCACAAATCGCATCTGGTCAATATGCGCTTCATCCGCTCGATCTTCGCGAGCGATGTCGGACTCGGAAACGATCTTCTGCTTCCGCTGGGACGGGCCTACCGCGCGGCCGTAGTGGACGCGCTGAGATAGACGGCGGCAGCGGGCGGCTTTGTGCTCTCGCTACAACGGCCGCGCAGCACGCAGCCGCTGCAGGACCGATGCGAGCAATTCAACTTCCGCGCGCGTGTTGTAGAACGCGAGCGACGCGCGCACGCTCGCTTCGACGCCGAAGCGCCGCAGGATCGGTTGCGCGCAATGATGGCCCGCGCGCACGGCGATGCCTTCTTCGTTGAGCGCCTTGCCGACTTCCTCGGGCGTGTAGCCGGAGAGCACGAACGAGAGCACGCTGGCCTTGTCTGCGGCGGTGCCGATCAGGCGCAGGCCGGACACGTTGCGCAGCAGCCCGGTCGCGTAGTCGAGCAGCTCGTGCTCGTAAGCCGCGATGTTCTCGATGCCGAGGCGTTCGACGTAGTCGATCGCCGCGCCAAGCCCCGCGGCATCGGCGATATTGCCAGTGCCGGCCTCGAAGCGTGCGGGCGGTCCGTGGAACAGCGCACGCTCGAAGGTGACGTCGGTGATCATATTGCCGCCGCCTTGCCAGGCCGGCATGTCTTCGAGAATCGCGCGCTTGCCGTAGACGATGCCGATGCCGGTCGGTGCGAACACTTTGTGCCCGGAGAAGACGAAGAAATCCGCGTCGAGCGCCTGCACGTCGACGCGCATATGCGAGACCGACTGCGCGCCGTCGACGAGCGCCTTGGCGCCGGCGCGGTGGGCGAGTTCGACGATTTCCTTGACCGGCACGACGGTGCCGAGGGCATTCGACACCTGCGTCACCGACACGAGCTTGGTGCGCGGCGAGAGTAGGCGCTGGTATTCGCCGAGCAGCACCTGGCCGGACTCGTCGACCGGAATCACGCGTAGCTTGGCGCCGGTTTCCTGCACGAGTTGCAGCCACGGCACGATGTTGGCGTGGTGCTCCAGATGCGAGACGATGATTTCGTCGCCCGCGCCGATATTCTTTTTGCCCCAGGTCTTCGCGATCAGGTTGATCGCCTCGGTCGTGCCGCGGACGAAAATGATTTCGTCGGTCGAGCCGGCACCGATAAAGCGCGCCACCTTCTTGCGTGCATCTTCGTAAGCGTCGGTCGCGCGCGCGGCGAGTTCGTGCGCGGCGCGATGGATGTTCGAGTTTTCGTGCGCGTAAAAATAGGCGAGGCGATCGATCACCGCCTGCGGCTTGTGCGTCGTTGCGGCGTTGTCGAACCAGACCAGCGGGCGGCCGTTGGCGCGCTCGGCGAGGATCGGGAAATCGCGGCGCACGCTGTCGACGTCGAAGACCGTGCGGCGCTCCGGTTCCTGCTTCGGCACATCGGCGAACGCCGGGGCATCGAGGTCGGACAGTCCGTCGAGAAAATAGAATCCCGAGGCGTTCGCCGGCGCCGCATCGACCGCGCGGGGCTCAGCCGGAATCAGGCCGGCGAGATCGTCGAGGCCGAACGCGGAGTAGGGCGCGGGACTTGGAATGCGATCCGGCGCGGCAGCGGGCACCGCGGGTGCCTGCGCCTCGGACAAGAAGTAGAACGGCGAGCCACCTGCCGATGGCACGGACACGTCGAGCGGTGGAACCGACGCATACGTCTGCGGTACCGACTGCGCGTGACCTCCGCGGCTGCCGACGAAACCGTGCGGGCGCGTTGCCAGCAGATCGGGTACGCCATTGCCGGCCTGCGCGTCGGGAACGAGCGCGGGCGCCGCGGCGGCGATGGCTTGCGCGCTCTGCGCCGATTCCGGAGCGATGTTGCTCGGCAATTGGTGCGGCAGCGGCGTCGTCACGCCGGGCGGGTCGGGCGGCGTCGCCGCTTGATGCTGCGCGCCGTTCGGCAAGGCATTGAACAACTCACCGGCCCAGCGCGCGATTTCGAGCGCATCGGGCAGGCCGACCGGAAGCTCGGGCGACAAGGGCAGGGACGGCGTCGGCGCGGCCATTCGCTCAGCTCACGTAGGTGTGGGCGTACTCGTGGTACTTGTCGATCTCGACGCCGTCGAGCAGCGCAAGCGCGTCGTCGGTTTGCACGGCGAGCGAGCAGTAGAGCGAGACGAGATACGAGGCGAGCGCATTGCGCCCGATGCCCATGAAGCGCACCGACAGGCCCGGACTCTGTTCGCCGGGCAGCCCCGGCTGGAACAGGCCGACGACGCCCTGGCGCTTGTCGCCGGTGCGCAGCAGGAGGATCTTCGATCTGCCGTCCTCGACCGGCACCTTGTCGGACGGAATCAGCGGAATGCCGCGCCAGGTGATGAATTGCGAACCGAACAGGCTCACCGTCGGCGGCGGCACGCCGCGGCGCGTGCACTCGCGGCCGAACGCGGCGATCGCGAGCGGGTGAGTCAGGAAGAACGCCGGCTCTTTCCAGACCTTGGTCAGCAGTTCGTCGAGATCGTCGGGCGTCGGCGCGCCGGTCAGCGTCTGCAGGCGCTGCGACTCGGCGACGTTGGCGATAAGGCCGTAGTCGGGATTGTTGATCAACTCGTTTTCCTGCTTCTCCTTGATCGTCTCGATGGTCAGGCGCAGTTGCTCTTTCACCTGATCGAACGGGCTCGAATAGAGATCGGAAATGCGCGTGTTCACTTCGAGCACGGTCGAGCATGCGCTCAAGGTGTATTCGCGCGGCTTCGGATCGTAGTCGACGAAGGTCTGCGGCAGGTCGGACTCGTCGCGGCGCGCGCAGGCGAAATCGACGTTTTGCGGATTCTTCACCTTGTTGAGCCGATAAACGCCGGCTTCGACCGGCAGCCACTGCAGGAGGTGGGTGAGCCAGCGCGGCGAGATGATGTCGAGTTTCGGCGCGGATTTGGTCGTGTTGGCAAGCTGGCGTGCGCCAGCATCGCCGAGCGCGAGCTGCTGAGTCTTTTTATCGGCCATGATGCGTCCTAATGGGCGGTGACGTAAGAATGGATGCGCTGCATGATGTTAGGCAGGCGGTGGTTCAGTGGCAAATGAAATTGCAGTATCCGACAGGTTTCATTGCAGGCGTTCGCTCGCCGCGCCAGGCAGAAAAAAGGCCGCGTTGAAAGCGCGGCCTTTTGGCGTCAATGGCGTGGAGGCGGAGGCAGCCATGCGCGAGTTCTTCGATTCAGTCTTGTACCCAGGGCAGACCGGCGGCACGCCAGCCATTGCGGCTGCCGCGATGGCGCTGCTCGTCGAGCTCGCCCTCGAATCCTTCTTCGATGCTGTGCACGTCGCTGAATCCCGCCGCGCGGGCCGCCTCGGCGGCCGCGGCCGCGCGCACGCCGCTGCGGCAGAGCAGCAGCACGGTCGCGTCCTTGCCGGTCTTGGCTTCCAGCTCGCGGACGAAACGCGGATTGCGCGTCAGGCGCGTGCCGGTTGCCCAGGCGATGTGAATCGAATCGGGCACGTAGCCGACGAAGGCGCGCTCTTCGGCGGTGCGCACGTCGACCAGCTTTGCCGCGCCTGCGGCGAACAGTCGCCACGCTTCGCGCGGCGACAGCGTATCGCCGAGCGGCGCCGGCGTGCCGGCGGCATAGGTCGAGACGGCAAACGAATCGGCAGAGACGGTTTGTTCGAGCAGGACGGTCATGACTTTAGCCTTGATCAAAGCAACGAGGTTGCGTGGTAGCAAACTAGGTCCGCTGCGCGGTGAAACAAAAGGATGAAACCCGGTTTGCTTAGAACAAAAAGGAATAAAGCACCGTTTGCCGAGGCCGCCGGCCGATCGAATACGGCGACGTGACGTATCGCGGTCGGCTTTGGATTGCCTGGCGGCGATGCGCATGCCGCCGCATGCCTTGAATATCGCAGCCCTGGGCACGCCACGGCCGCACGAACCGGGGCGCTTTGCAAAAGGAAACTGTCGGAAGCGCAAAAGATCGTCGAGGTGCAACTGTGCTCCACTTGCCTCATTGCAGTCAGGAGGCGGGGATGTGGCGCAATTTCAAAATATAAAATCCGGCGGGTTTGTCCCGCTTATCGTCAGCGCGGGCTGTTGTTTAGCCGCCGGTACGACTCACGCACAAAACGCGCAGACGGACGCGACGTCGGGCCAGAACGAGAAGACGGCGCCCGCCACCGACGAGGCCATGCGTCTCGGCGATGTCGTGGTCACCGCGCAAAAGACCGCGGAACGCTCCAGTCGCGTGCCGCTGAGCCTGACCGCGATCACGCCCGAGGAAATGGATGCGCTCGGTGCGAAAGGCATCGAAGACCTTGCCAGATCGATCCCCGGCCTGAGTTATCTGCCGTCGAGCGGGCTCGGCACGCCGTCGATCGCGATTCGCGGGATTGCCTCGGTGGTCGGCGATTCGACCACGGGCATCTATATCGACGACACGCCGATCCAGGTGCGCAATTCTCTGTTCGCCGGCAGCGCCAATCCGCGCCTGTTCGACCTCGACCGGGTCGAAGTGCTGCGTGGCCCGCAGGGCACCCTGTTCGGTGCGAGTTCCGAAGGCGGCACGATCCGCTACATCACGCCGCAGCCGAGCCTCGACGCGTATTCCGGTTTTGCGCGGGCCGAAATCAGCAGCACGCAAGGCGGCGATCTGAATGGCACGCTCGGTGCGGCGGTCGGCGGCCCGCTGATCGAGAACGAACTCGGCTTCAGGGCCAGCGTCGCGCAAAGCCATGTCGGCGGCTGGATCGATCGCGTGTCGCCCGACGGCAAGCAGCAGCTCGACAGCAATATCAACTCCGGCAACGACACCGTCGCGCGCTTCGCGCTGGCCTGGGCGCCGAACGAGCGTCTCACGATCACGCCGAGCGTCTACTACCAGCGCGTTTCCACCGCGGCGCCGTCGATGTCCTGGCGCGGTCTCGGCGGCACGGCGTATGCGGACGATACGGCGGGCTGGGCGATCGAGCAGCCGAGCCGCGACAAGTTCGTGCTGTCGAGCATCAGCGCGGAATATCGCTTCGAAAATTTCTCGGTCAAATCGATCACCTCGAATTTCTATCGCAACTACACGCGCACCGACGACTACAGCAACTACATTCCGGAGCTGCTTTTCCGCGTGCCGTTCATTCCGGGACTGAGCGGATTCCAGGAAGCCAGCAACGATCAGGTCACTCAGCGCAACCTCACCCAGGAACTGCGCTTTTCTTCGAACGGACCCTCGCGGCTGACCTGGGTCGGCGGCCTGTATTTCCAGCGTGCGACCTACAACTTTACCCAGAGCGTTGCCGGGCCAATGGATCTGCTGCTGAAGACGGTGGCCGGTGTGTCGGTGGAGCAGGCGTTCGGCGTTCCGCTGCTGCCGGGCGACGTCGCCTACTACGGCAATACGCGCACCGTCGACAAGCAGTTCGCGGCGTTCGGCGACGTGCGCTACGAGATCGTCGACAATCTGAAACTGATTTTCGGCCTGCGCGCCGCGCATACCGAACTGGAGTACCGGCAGTTCGCCAACGGCCCGTTGAACAATCCGCCGACGGCGGCTTCGGGAACCAAGGACGAATCGCCGGTTACGCCGAAGTTCGGAATTTCCTATCAGCTCGACGAGGCGAAGATGCTCTACGCCAACGCGGCGAAGGGCTATCGCGTCGGCGGGGTGAACAATGCCGTGCCGTCGGCGTGTGCTTCCGAACTCGCCGCCCTGGGCCTGACCCGTTCGCCGACCACCTACGATTCCGACAGCCTGTGGAACTACGAGGTCGGCGGCAAATTCGCTTTCCTCGACAACAGGCTGTCGCTCAACAGCAGCGTCTACTACACGCGCTGGAGCAATATCCAGCAGCTCGTCGGCCTGCCGAGCTGCGGCTTCAGCTACGTCGGCAATCTCGGCTCGGCGACGAGCAAGGGCGTCGAACTCGAAGCGAAGGCGCGCGTTTCCGACCATCTGATCCTCGGTCTGAGCGCGAGCTACACCAACTCGCAGTTCGCCGACGACGTCCTCGGCGGCACGCTCGCCGGAGGCCAGCGCGCGCTGATCGCGCGCAAGGGCGATGAACTGGTCGGCGTGCCGAAGTGGATGGTCGCCGCGAACCTGCAATACAACTTCAGTCTCGCCGACGGCTACAACAGTTCGCTGCGCGCCGACTATCAATGGCTCGGGCCGTACGTGCGCACGCCGTCGTTCGGCGTGACCGGCTACGACCCGGTCATCCGCGATGCGTCTTCGTATTATTTTCTCGCCCTGCGTGCCACAACGAGCTGGCAGCAATGGGAGACCGCGGTTTTCCTCAATAACGTGTTCGACCAGCGGCCGACCATTTATGCGGCCGATTCGGTGCTCAGTCCCAACTCGCGTTCCCTGCTCGCGCAAACCTCGCTGCAGCCGCGCACGTTCGGCATCAGCCTGACCCGGTACTTCTGATGAATCCGGCGAACGCATTCAGTGCCGACTATGCGCAGGCACGCACGAAATTTCTCGATGCGGCGGCAGACGCGGGCGCCGCGGTGGAGCGCATTCTGCATCCCGAGCGTGGCCCCGCCGACGAGGTGCTCTCGACCGATGTGGCCTGGCTGGGGCCGCGTTCGGCCGAGCGCGTGCTCGTGCTCATCTCGGGCACGCACGGTGTCGAAGGCTTTTGCGGTTCGGGCGCGCAGATCGATTGGTTGCGCCGCGGCGAAGGCGCGAACCTCGCCGAAAACACCGCGGTTCTGCTGATCCACGCGATCAATCCGCACGGTTTCGCCTGGGTGCGCCGGGTCACCGAAGACAATGTCGATTTGAATCGCAACTGGTTCGATTTCGACACGCGTGCGATGCCGCCCAATCCCGAATACCTGGCGATACGCGACGGCATCTGCCTGCGCGAATACACACCGCAGGCAGTCGCCGCCGCCGACGCCGCGCTGGCCGACTACGCCGCCAGGCACGGACGCGCGGCGATGGTCGCGGCGATCACCACGGGACAGCACATCGACCCGCAGGGACTGTTCTTTGCCGGCACGCAGGCGACGTGGTCGCGGCGCACGCAGACGGCAATCTTCCGCGAATACCTCGGCCAAGCGGCCAAGGTCGCCATCATCGACTATCACACCGGCCTCGGGCCGTGGGGCTACGCCGAACGCATCGTCACCCTGCCGCCCGCGCACGCCGCGTTCGCACGCGCGCGGGCGTGGTACGGCGCCGCGGTCACTTCGTCGTGCGACGGCAGTTCGTCGGTCGCCGCGATCGACGGCGACGGTGTCGGCGCGGCGCACGCGCTATTGAGCGGTGCCGAGATTACCGGCATCGCCTTCGAGTGCGGGGTGAAAACGCCCGAAGAAACTCTCGACGCGCTGCGCGCCGATCTCTGGCTGTACCAACACGGCGATCCGCGATCGCCGCAGGGCGACGAGATCCGCATGCAGTTGCGCGATGTGTTCTATGCCGATTGCGACTACTGGAAAGGCATGGTCGCCGCTCAGTCTTTGCTGCTGTGCCGGCAGGCACTGGCCGGGCTGCACAGTTCCGATTCGATCAAGGCCGATCCCGCCGGATCGGCATCCAACAAATCCCAATGGGGCAGGGCAGCCGCATGAGCACTTCCGTTTCCTCTTCCGCGAACCCAGGCTTGGACTGGCATGCACGCCGTGTGACGCCGCGGACAATTCCGTTCATCAACGGCGCGTGGGCCGAGCCGATCTCGACCGCGTCGTTCGTCGATGTGAATCCGGCAACTGGCCGCACGTTGTGGAAGATTGCCGACTGCGGCGCCGCCGACGTCGACAGCGCGGTGCGCGCTGCGCGTACCGCGTTCGACGACGGCCGCTGGCGCCATCTGCCGCCGTTGTATCGCAAGGCCATCCTGTTGCGCGTCGCCGATCTGATCGAGGCGCATCGCGAAGAATTGGCCTTGCTCGATTCCTTGGAAATGGGCAAGCCGATCAGTGCGGCGCTGGGCGAGGTGGTCGTCGCCGCGGGCTTCTTCCGCTTCTATGCCGAGACGATCGACAAGCTCTACGGTCAGGTCGCGCCGAGCGAACGCAACTGCCTCGCACTCGCCGCGAACGAACCGCGCGGCGTGATCGGCGCGATCACGCCGTGGAACTATCCGCTATGCAATGCCGCGATAAAGCTCGCGCCCGCATTGGCCGCGGGCAACAGCGTCGTGATCAAGCCGTCCGAGGTCGCGCCGTTGTCGAGCCTGCGCCTGGCCGAGTTGGCCGTAGAGGCGGGCCTGCCGCCCGGCGTATTCAACGCGGTGCCCGGATCGGGCAGCGCGGCGGGCAATGCGCTCGCGCATCACGGCGACGTGGATCTGCTGACCTTCACCGGTTCGACGCTGACCGGGCGGCGCATCCTGCGCGCGTCGGCCGATTCCAATGCCAAGCCGACGATCCTCGAATGCGGCGGCAAGTCGCCGCAACTGGTCTTCCGCGACGTCAGCGATTTGGCCGCGGTGGCGCGCCAGGTCGTGATCGACGCGTTTGAAAACCAGGGCCAGCTCTGCGTGGCGAAGACGCGCCTGCTGGTCGATGCGGAGATCGCGGACGAGTTTATGCAGCACGTCGTCGAAGCGGCGGGTTCGATCCGGGCCGGCGATCCGCTCGATCCGGCGACCTTGTACGGCCCGGTCGCCAGCCGCGCGCAGAAAGAACGCGTGCTTGGCTACGTCGAAAGCGGCAAGCAGCAAGGGGCGCGTCTGCGTTTCGCCGCCGAGCCCGCAGCGGCGGACGATGCGGCGTGTTTCGTTCCGGGCGTGATTTTCGATCGCGTCGATCCTGCGGCGAGGATCGCGCAGGAAGAAATATTTGGTCCGGTGCTGAGCTGCTTCACCTTTACGAAAGAGGAAGAAGCCGTGCGCTTGGCCAACGACAGCGCCTACGGTCTCGCGGCGACGATATGGACGGGCGATCTCGGCCGCGGCGTGCGTCTTTCGCACTCGATCCGCGCGGGGCGCATTCAATTCGGTGGTGCGCCGGTCGGCGGCATGGGCGCCGCCTATTCATTGCCGGCCGAGCCGGTCGCGCAGTCGGGTTTCGGCGTGGAAGGCGGCGTCGCAGGTATTCTTCCGTACACGCACTTGAAAGCAATCACCCTGCTGGGCTGAGGTCCGTTCCGCATATGATCGAATCGAACCATGATTGACGCCTCCTCGTCGGCAAAACCTTCGCCGGCCATCGCCGGTGGCGGGCAGGGACCCCTCTCGCTGGGCAAGCTGCTGGCCTATAGCGGCCCGGCGATTCCGATGAATATCCTGTTCGTGCCGCTGGTCATTTATCTGCCGCCGTTCTACAGCACGGATATGCGTCTGGATCTGGCTACCGTGGGTTTGATCTTTTTCCTCGTGCGGATGTGGGATGCGGTGCTCGATCAGGTCATGGGCTACGTTTCCGATCGCGTGCATACGCGTTACGGCCGCCGCCGCATCTGGATGCTGGCCGCCGTGCCGCTGCTGATGCTCGCGGCCAAGTTCCTGCTCGATCCGCCCGCGGGCGCTGGTTACGCGCATCTGTGGATCTGCGTGTTCGTGTTTTACTGCGCGTGGACGATGCTGCAGATTCCGTATCTGTCCTGGGGCGCGGAGCTGTCGGACAACTATCTCGGCCGCAACCGCATCACGAGTTTTCGCGAAGCCGCCGGCATGGTCGGCATCGTGCTCGCGGTTCTGCTGCCGTTGCTGGTGCTGCCTGAAAGCGCGCGCTCGATTCACAATATTCTCGCCGTCGTCCTCGTCGCAGCCTTGGTGCTGTTGCCGACGACGGTGTTGTTCGCTGCGGCAAGCGTCGGCGAGAACCGCATCGAGCAGACGCACACGTCGTTCTTTGCCGCGTTGCGCGCCGTCGCGGCGAACAAACCGTTCCTGCGTTTGATGGCGGCCTATCTGATCGGCGGCGTCGCGACCAGCATCTACAACGCCTGCGTGGTCTTCCTGATCGATGTGGGCATGAACTTGCCGGGCAGCTTTCTGCTTCTCGTCGTGACCCAGTATCTGTCCGGCATCGTTTGCGTGCCGCTGTTGATGATGGCGGTCGCGCGCATCGGCAAGCATCGCGCCTTGTGTCTCGGCATCGGCGGCACGTCGCTCGCGCTGCTCGGTATGGCTTTCGTGCAGCCGGGCGTGCTCTGGCAGGGCGTGCTGCCTTTCGTCGTGCTCGGGCCGGCGGTGGCCGCGAGCTTGTTGCTGCCATCGGCGATCGTCGCCGATACGGTAGATCTCGACATGCTGCGCACCGGCGAAAGCCGCGCGGGCCAATACATGGCGGTGCTCAATTTCGTCGCGAAGATGGGCATCGCGATCGGCGTCGGCATCGGCCTGCCTCTGCTCGGCTGGCTCGGTTATCAGCCGAATGCGCAGCATGGCCCGGACGATATCCGCACCTTGCATATGGTCGGTCTATTTCTGCCCGCGCTGATGTGCTTGCCGGCGATAGCCCTGCTGTGGAATTTCCCTCTGGGCCGCCGCGAGAGCGCACTTTTGCAGCGCCGATTGCAGGATCGAAGCCGGCGAAGAACTCCGGATGAAAAGGTGGCAACAACGCAGAATGCCGAAGCCGGCAGCGGACCTGTTTTTTCTGCCGCCAATGAGTGACGACGCGAGTTGGGACTACATCATTGTCGGCGGCGGCACCGCCGGTTGTGTGCTGGCGAATCGTTTGTCGGCAAATGGACGCCACAGCGTCTTGCTGCTCGAAGCGGGGCCGGCCGACCGCTCGCCGCTGTTCCGCGTGCCGGCCGGGCAGGCGGCGACGTTCGGCAATCCGCGCTACGACTGGTGTTATTGGTCGCAGCCCGATCCGACCTTGAACAATCGCACGCATCCGTGGCCGCGCGGCAAGGTGCTCGGCGGCAGCAGTTCGATCAACGGCATGATCTACATTCGCGGCCAGCGCGAGGACTACGACCATTGGGCGGCGCTCGGCAATACGGGCTGGAGCTATGCCGACGTGCTGCCGTATTTTCGCCGCGCCGAAAACAATAGCCGCGGCGAGAATGCCTATCACGGTGCGCAAGGCTTGCTGGCTGTGCAGGACGTTCCTTCGCCGCATCTTCTGGTGAAAAATTTCATCGCCGCCGGGCAGGAAGTCGGCATTCCGTTCAACGCCGACGTCAACGGCGAGCGCCAGGCCGGCGTCGGGCCGAATCAGGGAACGGTCAAGAACGGTTCGCGCCACAGCACGGCGCGCGCCTATCTGCATTCGGCGCGATCGCGCGCCAACCTCACAGTCGCGACGGCGGCGCATGTCGACAAGATCGTGTTCGACGGCGATCGCGCAACGGGCGTGCAGGTGGTTCACGAGGGCGCAAGCCGGACCTATTCGGCGCGCCGCGAAGTTCTGCTCTGCGCGGGCGCGCTAGCCTCGCCGCTGATCCTGCTGCGCTCGGGCATCGGCGATGAAGCGCAACTGCGCCGCCACGGCGTGCCGCTGCGGCATGCGCTGCCGGGCGTCGGCGCCAATCTGCAGGAGCATCCGGGCGTTTTCGTCTCGTGCTATGTATCGCAGCGCACGTACAACGACGCGGCAAAGCCGTGGTGGGCGGTATTGCACGGCCTCGACTGGCTGCTGCGCGGCAAAGGTCCGTTGAGTTCGCCGACGTCGCACGCGGTCGCATTTTTCAACACGCGCGGCGACGACGCACCGCCCGATATACAACTGCACTTTATTCCGCTCGGCTATACCTTTGTCGACGGTGCGCCGAGCTTGAGCAAACGTTCGGCGGTGTCGCTTGCGGTGAATCTGTCGCGTCCGCTGAGCCGCAGCCGGGTCGAGCTGAGTTCGCTCGATCCTGCCGCGCCGCCGCTGATTCTGTCGCGCTTGCTTGAGCATCCCGACGACGTGACGCGCTTGGCCGATGGCTGCCGAACCGCGGTGCGCATTCTGCAGTCCGCGGCATTCTCCGGCGACTATCGCGGTCTTTGCGCCGCGGTTCCCGAAGCAGCCGATCGCACCGGCTGGGACGATTTCGTGCGCCGCACCGCGGGCCCGATCTATCACCCGGTCGGAACCTGCCGCATGGGCGCCGATGCGCTGGCAGTCGTCGATGCGCAACTCAGGGTGCATGGAGTGGAAAGTCTACGCGTCGTCGATGCGTCGATCATGCCGAGCATTCCTTCCGGCAACACCAACGCGCCGACGATCATGGTCGCCGAGAAGGCCGCGGATTTGATTCTCGCCGCGGCCGGCTGATCGGTGTCGAAGCGCGGCGCTCGTCGCCGCGCTGTCATCGGATTGCAAAGAAAAAACTCGAACGCGAAGAAGACGCTCGCCGAACGCCGTGATGAACTCCGGAACGGTATATAACCGGGGGATATGGCTTATGCGTACGCTGCAGAATTTCGTTCTGGCCGCCGTTGCCGCGGCATCGATCCTGTGCGGTTCCGAAGGGTTTGCCCAGTCGTCGCCGTTGATCCGCACGACCCAGTACGGTGCGATCGAAGGAACTCTCGGCGCCGGTCAAACGACCTACGCATGGCTCGGGATTCCTTATGCCAAGCCGCCGGTCGGAGCGCGCCGCTGGAAGGCGCCGGCCGAACCCGATGCGTGGCCGGCCACGCTGGCGACGCAGATGCCCGGCAATCCATGCAGTCAGATGTCGAGCATTTACGGTCCGCCGTCGCCGGGCCAGCCTTGGGGCAGGGCCAATGCCGACACGTTCGGTGCGCCGATCGGTAGCGAGGATTGCCTTACTCTGAATATCTGGCGTCCCGCCAGCGCCGTGCAGAATCTGCCGGTCATCGTCTTTATCCACGGCGGCAGCAACCTGGTCGGCTACTCTAACGATCCGATGTACGACGGCGCCGCCCTCGCACTCGGCGCCAATGCCGTAGTGGTCACGGCGAACTATCGCCTCGACGTGTTCGGCTGGCTGACGCATGCGGCGCTGGCCAGCGGCGATGCACTTGACGACTCGGGCAACTACGGCACGCTCGATCTGATCCGCGCGCTGCAATTCGTCCACGACAACGTCGCAGCGTTCGGCGGCGACGCGGGCAATGTCACCCTGATCGGGCAGTCGGCCGGCGCGATCGACATGTTCAGCCTGATCGTTTCGCCTTTGACCGTCGGCCTGTTCCAGCGCGGCATTGCGATGAGCGGCTACGTGAGCACCAACACGCCGGCAAACGGCCAGCAGTACACGCAAGGCTTGCTGCAGCGCTTGCTCGTGCAGGACGGTACGGCAGCCAACACGCTTGCCGCGCAGTTCTATCTGGCCGGCAAGAACGCGGCCTGGATCAAGCAGTATCTGTACTCAAAATCCGCTGCCGATCTGCTCCGCGCCGGTACGATCGCGGGCACATCGCCGCCGACGGTATTCAGCGACGGCCAAGTGGTGCCCGCGTATCCGTTTGCGGCGATCGCTGCCGGCAACTTCCGCAACGTGCCGTTGATCGTCGGCACGACGCAGGAGGAGGGCAAGGGCATGGTCAGCACCGACGCCTACAAGATCAGCGACGCCGATCGCTTTCGCCTGATGTTCGACTTCGATCCCGACGCGCCTTCGACCTTGAGCCTGGCCGACATCGTGCAGCCGATCTATCAACCCTGGCTCGGCCCTGCGCTTTACAACGTTTACGCTGGTTTGCTGACCACGGCAGGCAAGACCCTGGTGCAAGGCACGCTCGGCGCGCTGGCAGCGAAGCAGCCGAGAGTCTACGTCTACAGCTTCGACTGGGCCGCGCAGCGCGCGCCGTGGAACGACGTGTATGGTGCGCGCCACGCGATGGATCTGCCTTTCCTCTTCGGCAATTTCGGCCGCAATCTGTTTTCGGCCTGTTTCGGCGCGGCCAATCGCGGCGGCCGCGAAGCGCTGTCGGCAGCGATGATGGCCGGCGTGGCGGCCTTCATCCGCACGGACGATCCGAACGATCCTGCGCTCGGTGCGACGTGGCAGAGCTACCCCGCATCGCTCGGCGTTTTGCATTTCGATGTGTCGCAGACGCAGGCCGCTATCCGCATGCAGTAAGGCCAGGGATTTATAAGCAGACACCGCCGTCCCGCGCGCCGCCGCTTGAACGTCGCCGCGCGGAGTTGAAGTTGACACCTCGATGGATAGCGTAAATGATGGGTTTGGGAGGCAGGCGAATCCTGCGAGAAAAATCATTTATGAACGGGATGCTGGCGGCAGAGCAGCTTCAAGTTCCGAGCGAGCTTGGCTCGGGATCGGCCATCGTGGTCAGGCCCTCGCCGGGCGTGTTTGCCCATTCGGAATGCTTTGATCTGAGGCGCGACTTCTCCGGCGAATTGCTCGGCCGCGATTGCCTGAAACTTCAGTTCCGCCTCGCCGGCTACGCTTCGTATACTTTTGGCGGAACGCGGCAGCTCGAACTGGTGCCGTTCGACGCGGCGATCGTTCTCGACGGCAGTACGGTCGAGAAGACCTACCGCGCCCGATCCGGCACGACCTCGGCGATCACCCTGGGCTGCGACGCCTCGTTTCTCGCCGACCGGCTCGACGGCATTTCCCACGATCTGCCGCGCGAAATCTATCAGTACCTGTCGACCGGCAAGATGGATTTTTACTGTGCCTCGCTGCCGATGACATTGTCGATGATTGCGGCGGTGCGCGCGCTGCTGAATTCGTCGCATCCGGCCTCGCTGCGCAAGGCGTACTTCGAAGCCAAGATCGTCGAGCTGCTTTGCGATCTGTTTGCGCAGATCCAGACTGAGCGTCACGACGATCGGGGTTCGGCGACGATCACCAAGCGTGCGCTGATGCAGATCGAATCCGTGCGCGAAAGAATCCATGTCGAGTACAGCAAGCCGCTGACCGTACCGGTTCTCGCGCACGACGTCGGCACCAACGAATCAAAGCTGTCGAAGCTGTTCAAGAAACACTACGGCACGACCGTCCACGACTATATCCGCACCGTGCGCTTGAATCGGGCCAAGGAACTGCTGTCGAGCCCCGATTACTCGGTCACCGACGTTTCTTTCCTCGTTGGCTACGAGCACTCGGCGAACTTCGCCACGGCATTCAAGCGGCATTTCGGTGTTTCGCCGCGCGATGCGCGGTCGCGGCGTTTCAGCGCCGGCACGCCGGAGCGCGTGCAAGGCTGAACGGGCCTGCGGAATTTCGTTTGCCGGTTTTGACCGGCCTGCTGTAGACGATCGTCAGCCGGTGCTTAGGCGATCGAATCTCGCCGCCTACTATTTCTCGGAGTCGGGAGTCTCGGTCGCGAATATGCGCGCGTCGGCGGAGACGTTCTGCTCTGTGCGCACTATATTTTGCGGTCGTAGTAGGTGTCGTCTTCAACAATGCGATCCTTATCGACCGTGTAGACGGATATCAGCCGGACCGAGATCGGCTTGTCCTGCGCGCCGCCGAGATGGCCGGCCAGAATAAATTGGGCATACACATGATTTCCCGCGCGCTCCACCGAGGTGAGGCGGTCCTGCGCATCGGGG
This sequence comes from Rudaea sp. 3F27F6, assembly GCF_005503555.1. GTDB lineage: Bacteria > Pseudomonadota > Gammaproteobacteria > Xanthomonadales > Rhodanobacteraceae > Rudaea. The sequence continues at coordinate 120,064 of NZ_SCNG01000002.1, read as the reverse complement.
ATCGCGGCAAACAGTTTGCGATACGTGTCGGCGATCGGCCGGTTGCCGCTCAGGTCGGGATAGTCGGGCGAATGCAGCACGGCATTGCCGGCGTAAAGATGCTCGATGGCCTCGGCATCGTGCCGATTGAAGGCGGCGAATTTCTGCTGCACGGTATCCAGCGCGCCGTGGTCCACGGCTCTGGCAGGCGAAGCGGCGCTTCCGACCAGATAGAGCAAGCAGGCCAATGCGAGGGTTTTGTCTGTTTTCATTTGCGTTCTGAGCCTCGGTTTGCGTAGAAGATGGGCAGTAGGATCATCGCACCGGGATTTTCGCCATGATTGGAAAAAGCCGACAGCACGCAGACCCTAAGCCGAGCGCAAGCACGGCTAACGCGCTCGACGCGATCGGCCAGGGTTGCGGCGTGCTGCGCCATTCGCCGCCCCCGGGCCTGTACGAGCACGTGCGTCATGTGCCGCCCCAAGACCTTGCGCCGTGGATCGAGCATTTCTGGATCGAACGCTGGAGTTTCGCGGACGCCGTGCCGCAAATCCGCGAAGTGCTGCCGCACCCCGCCGTGCATTTGGTGTTCGCGCCGGGACGCTCGCGCATCTACGGCGTGCAGCAGGCGCGCTTCGTTCGCGAACTGCGCGGCTCCTGCTGCATTCTCGGGGCGAAATTCCATCCGGGCGCGTTTTTTCCATTCTTCGGACAGCCTGTCGGCTTGCTGGCCGATACGTCCATCCCCGCCATCGATGTTTTCGCCGGTGCTTCGCAGGCCGAAGCAGCGGTGCTCGGAGCGCGCGGCGATCGCGCCATGGTCGAGGCGGCCACGGCGTTTCTGCGCGATAAAATTCCGGCTCATGACTTCAAGGTGGAGCAGGCGCGGCATGCTGTGGCTGAAATCGTGCGTGATCCGGCGTTGGCTCGCGTGGGCGATCTGGCGCGGCGCCTGCACACGACGGAACGCGCTTTGCAGCGTCTGTTCTTCGGCTATGTCGGCGCGAGCCCGCGTTGGGTGATCAAGCGCTATCGCACGTACGAAGCACTCGAACGTCTGGCCGATGCGCGCGGGGCGGCGCTGAGCGATCTCGCACAGGAACTCGGTTACTTCGATCAGGCGCATTTCACCAACGACTTCAAACGGCTGACCGGTTATGCGCCTGCGCAATACGCCGAAGCAGGAACGCGCAAAGCGACGGCGCGCGGCGCGGGCCGCGTTTCGCGGCCATAACTGTCGCAGCGGTCGTTGTTCCGCACGGGTTGTCTTCCGACGAAAGTCTGCGTGCCGCGCCGATTCGGGCGCAGCACCGTCTGCTGATTTTGAGCGGGCCGCGAGAACGGCAATTTCCGCTGCCGGCATCCGCAGAGCCGCGCAAATCCGCGATAATTCTCAGCTCTGGCTCCTAACTCGAGCCCTGCCGCACCGGCGACGGTGTGGCGCAAAGGATGCGGACCGATGCTGCGATTGACCGATATCAAACTGCCGCTGGACCATGCCGAGCCGGCGCTGCGCGAGGCCGTGCTGGGCAAACTGGCGATCGCCGACGCGGAACTGCTGTCGCTGCAGATCGCCAAGCGCAGCTATGACGCGCGCAAACGCGGCGCGATCCTGCTTATCTATGCGCTCGACGTGAGCCTGCGCGACGAGGCCGCGGTGCTTGCGCGCTGCAAAGACGATGCGCACGTCGGTGTGGCGCCCGATACGCGTTATCGCATGGTCACCCAGGCGCCGGCAGCCCTGCCGCTGCGGCCGCTCGTGATCGGCTTCGGCCCGTGCGGATTGTTCGCCGCCCTGGTGCTCGCGCAGATGGGATTCCGGCCGATCGTGCTCGAACGCGGCAAAGCGGTGCGCGAACGCACGCGCGACACCTGGGATCTCTGGCGCAAGCGCAATCTGCACCCGGAGTCCAACGTGCAGTTCGGCGAAGGCGGCGCCGGCACGTTCTCGGACGGCAAGTTGTACAGCCAGATTCGCGATCCGCAGCATCACGGGCGCAAGGTGCTGTCCGAGTTCGCCAAGGCCGGTGCGCCCGAGGAAATTCTGTACGTCGCCAAGCCGCATATCGGCACGTTCCGCCTGGTCAGCATGATCGAGAACATGCGCAAGGAGATCGAGGCGCTCGGCGGCGAAATCCGCTTCGGCCAGCGCGTCGACGATATCCATGTCGAGGCCGCTGCCGACGGCAAGCGCCAAGTGCGCGGCGTGACCCTCGCCGACGGCAGCGAGATCCGCGCCGACCACGTCGTGCTCGCACTCGGCCACAGCGCGCGCGACACGTTCGAGATGCTGCATCGGCGCGGCGTGTTCGTCGAAGCGAAACCGTTCTCGATCGGGTTTCGCGTCGAGCATCCGCAATCGCTGATCGATCAGGCCCGCTTCGGCGCGCAGGCCGGCCATCCGATCCTCGGTGCCGCCGACTACCGGCTGGTGCACCACTGCGCGGGCAATCATGCCGGCCGCGGCCGCTCGGTCTACAGTTTCTGCATGTGCCCCGGCGGCACTGTCGTCGCGGCCACCTCGGAGCCGGGACGGGTGGTCACCAACGGCATGAGCCAATACTCGCGCAACGAACGCAATGCCAATGCGGCGATCGTTGTCGGCATCGAGCCCGCGGATTTCGCCGCGTTCGACGCCAGCGGCAGCCCGCTCGCCGGGATCGCGCTGCAGCGTGCGTTGGAAAGCCACGCCTACACTTTGGGCGGCCAGAACTACAACGCGCCCGCGCAGTTGGTCGGCGACTTCATCGCCGGCCGCGCCTCCAGCGAGCTGGGCGACGTGCAGCCCTCGTTCCAGCCGGGCGTGAGCCTGGGCAACCTCGACAGCGCCTTGCCAGACTATGCCGTTACGGCGATACGCGAGGCGCTGCCGGCGTTCGCGAGGCAACTGCGCGGTTTCGATCGGCACGACGCGGTACTGACCGGCGTGGAAACGCGCACCTCGTCGCCGATCCGCATCAAGCGCGACGAGAGCCTGCAAAGCCTCAATACCTGCGGGCTGTATCCGGCCGGCGAGGGCGCCGGTTATGCCGGCGGCATATTGTCGGCGGGCGTCGACGGCATTCGCGTGGCCGAGGCGGTGGCACTGAGCATCAGCGCCGGTCACGCCCGTGCAGGTGCGAAATCAGTCTGATGCCGACTGCACGAAAAAAGTGATCGTCGCTTGACCGGCCCTTCGGCTGTGGAAAACCGCCGTCGCGGCGATAGGGGCGCAGTCAAACGGTATCCGACTTGCTGCGGATTTCGCGGCGGATTTAACCGCCGCTCTCGCCGATCGCCTGTGCCGCCGCAGCCGCGCTCGCCCAGGCCCACTGGAAGTTGTAGCCGCCGAGCCATCCGGTGACGTCGACCACCTCGCCGATAAAATACAAGCCGGCAACCGCGGTGGCCTCCATCGTTTTCGATGAGAGGGCGCGCGTATCGACGCCGCCGCGCGTTACTTCCGCCTTGCGATAGCCTTCGCTGCCGTTCGGCGCGATGCGCCAGTCGTTGAGGCTTTGGCCGAGCTTGCGCAAGACGTGATCCGGCAGGTCGGGCAGTTTCTTGCCTGCGTGCAAACCATCGACTTGCGCGCCGAAATGATCGGCCAGGCGCTGCGGCAGATAGTCCGCAAGCACGTTGTGCAAGGCGCGTTTGTCCTGGGTTTTGCGTTCGATCAGCGCGGTGTCCAACGGTCCGGCATGGGCAAGATCGATGGCGATCGTTTGTCCGGGCTGCCAGTAGCTCGATATTTGCAGAATGCCCGGACCTGACAGGCCGCGATGGGTGAACAGCAAGTCTTCGGTGAACTCCGGCGTCTTGCTTTTGCCGCCCTCGCTGCGCGGCAGACGCACGACGACCTGCAGCGCCACGCCGGCCAATTTGGCAAAGGGCGCCCAAACTTCCGGCTCGAAAGTCAGCGGCACCAGGGCTGGGCGCGTCGCTACGATCGGGATATCGAATTGCTTGGCGATGCGATAGCCGAGATCGCTTGCACCGATTTTCGGGATCGACAGGCCGCCCGTGGCAACGACGAGATCCGTACAGTGCAAGGGGCCGTAGCTGGTATCCAGGGCGTAGCGTGCCTTGCCGAAGTCGCTGCGCCGCAGATGATTGAGCTTGACTGGATTGAGAATCTCCACGCCGCCGGCCGCGCATTCGCTATGCAGCATGCGCACGATTTGCTGGGCGGAGCTGTCGCAGAACAACTGCCCCTTGTGCTTCTCGTGCCAGCCGATGCCGTGGCTTTCGATCTGCTTGATGAAGTCCTGCGGCGTGTAGCGGGCGAGGGCGGAGCGGCAGTAGCCCGGATTTTCCGAAATGAAGTTTTCCGGCTTCGCATCGCGATTGGTGAAATTGCAGCGGCCGCCGCCCGAGATGCGGATCTTCTCGCCCAGCGTTGCGGCATGATCGAGCACGGCGACGCGCTTGCCGCTCTGCGCGATTTTCGCTGCGCAGAACATGCCGGCCGCGCCGGCCCCGAGGACGATCGCATCGTGGAAGGACTTGTGAAGAGTTGGATTCGAGGAAGCGGTCATGCAGACGAAGATAAGAGTTTTGCCGACGGCGAACACAAGTCCGCTCGCGTGCTTGAGGAAGTTCCGGGCACGTGTTTAGAACGTTTCGATAGCTCGGGCGGACGAGGCGCTAGTGCATGCATACATGTGGAACGAGAAAGAACGGAAACCGACCCTGACCTTGGCGATTGGGGGAATTTATAACGGCCGGGGACGCACAATGGCTGGCGCTTTCGGGCCTGTTCGGAGCGCCGGCTTTGCAACGTAGCATGACTTTATCGTACCGTTTTATGCCGCCCGGACTTGCATTTGGCGCGGTATACCATCAGTCTGTCGCACTGAAACGCGTCGATCACCTTTACCAACACTGCTATAGGAAAAACCATGGCTGCCAAAAAAGCTGCTAAGAAAGCTGCACCGAAGTCTGCCTCGAAGCCGGCCGCAAACAAGCCGATCAAGCAAGCCCTCAACAAGTCCGGCCTGGTCGAATACATCACCGGCGCGTCCGACGTCGTAGCGAAGGACGTTCGCGCTGTGCTGGCCGCCCTGGAAGGCGCCGTGGTCGGCTCGGTCAACAAGAACGGCGCACGCACGTTTACTCTGCCGGGCCTGTTCAAAGTCACGGTGGCCACGATTCCGGCCAAGCCCAAGCGCAAGGGCATCAACCCGTTCACCAAGCAGGAACAATGGTTCGCGGCGAAGCCGGCTTCGGTCAAGGTCAAAGTGCGTCCGTTGAAGAAGCTCAAAGACGCTGCCGCTTAATTTAGGACTGAAGACTGACGATGGCCAATATCGGCTCACTGCTGAAAGACGAAATTTCGCGGCTCAGCAGACGTGAAATTCGCAAGGCCATCGCGGCCATACAAAGAGCGTCGGCTGCGTACCGTCGCGACATTGCTGCGCTGAAACGTCAGGTGGCAGCGTTGCAGAAGAAGTCCGCCTCGTTCGAAAAACGGGCGGACCTCTCGGCCAAGGGCAAATCCACGGAGTTGCCCGATCGCCCGGTTCGCTTCGTGGCGAAGGGATTGCGCTCGTTGCGCTCGCGGCTCGGTTTGTCCGCGCCGCAACTGGCGCTGTTGCTCGGCGTCAGCGAGCAATCCGTTTACAACTGGGAAACCAAGAAGGCGACGCCGCGCAAGGAGCAACTGGCGGGAATCATTGCGTTGCGCGGTGTCGGCAAGCGCGAAGCCCACGAGCGTTTGGCCGCTGTCAAATCGGCGCAAGACGCGCAGGCGAAGAAGAAACGCGCGGCTTAGCGGAATCGGAGCTCGCGGCTGCGGATTGGGCCGCGTGGCGGTCCTGCCGGCGCCGTCGAACGAGATAGATTCGAGCTGGAAGAAATTTGCGATCTGCGCGAGAACAGTCCGCGCTGAGGTCAACCGAATAACGCGAGTCCTCCACGATGAAATGGATGATCTACGGCGCCAACGGTTACACCGGCGAACTCATTGCGCGTGAGGCTGCGCGGCGCGGACTCAAACCCGTACTGGCCGGTCGCAGCCGGGAAAAGATTGAATTGCTGGCGCGCGAACTCGGCCTCGAAGCTCGCGGCTTCGGTCTCGACGATGCCGTTGAGGCGTCCCGGCAGATCGAAGGCCAGTCCGTCATATTGAACTGTGCAGGTCCGTTTTCGGCGACGGCCGAGCCGATGATGCAGGCATGCCTGCAGGCTCGCGTGCACTATCTCGACATCACCGGCGAGATCGCGGTGTTCGAGTTGGTGCAGTCGTTGAACGAACGTGCGCGTGCCGCCGACGTCGTCCTCTGTCCCGGCGTCGGCTTCGATGTCATCCCGACTGACTGTGTCGCCGCGGCGCTGAAAGCCGCGCTGCCGGATGCGACGCATCTGGCCTTGGGATTCGATTCGCGCTCGGGAATGTCGCCCGGAACTGCGAAAACCTCGGTCGAAGGTCTGGCCCAGGGTGGCAAGGTGCGCCGCGACGGCAAGATCGTCAGCGTGCCGCTCGCGTTCAAGGTGCGTCGCATCGACTTCGGCGATGGCGAGAAGGACGCGATGACGATTCCGTGGGGCGATGTGTCGACCGCCTACTACAGCACCGGCATTGCGAACATCGAGGTATACATCCCCGGATCTCCGGCGATGATCGCCAACGCCAGGCGTGCCAATTGGCTGCGGCCGTTTTTACGGCTTTCGCTGGTGCAGAAGCTGATCAAAGCGCGTATTGCCAGAACAGTCAAAGGCCCCAGCGAGGAGAAGCGTGCGCGCATGCCCACCTTCGTCTGGGGTGAGGCAAGCAATGCGCGCGGCGAGAAGAAGGTCGCTCGCATTCGCACCGCCAACGGCTACAGCCTGACCGTCACCGGCTCGCTCGCAGTGATAGAGCATCTGATGAAAAACCGGCCTGCGGGCGGCGCCTACACGCCATCCAGGCTGGCCGGTGCGGACTTGGTCACGCGCCTGCCCGAATCCGGAGCGCTGCAAATCGTCTAGCTCCCGACCGCATTTCGCTGTGTTCGCAGCATGGACGGCGAATGCTCACCATCGCCCGAGTGTGATCTTCCGCTTCGCGGATTCGACACATCGATCGAACTGCACGTGTACAGGGCAATTTATGCGCCGGCAATAAGCCGCAGTCGTCGCGCCGCGCGCTCAGCGGGCACTTAGACGCTCCTCGAATCTCTTGCGGAAGCGCCTGCTCAGGCGCAATCGATCCTGCGAGTTCAAGACGACTTCGTAGTCTCCACTGTCTTGCAGCTCAAGCCCGCGGACTCTGCCGAGGTTGACGATGATCGATCGATGGATGCGCGCGAATTTTTCATCGCCGAGGTCGCGCTCGAGATCCGACAGCGTCCGCCGCAGGATGTGGGTGTCAGTGCCGACATGCAGGCAGGCGTAGTAGCCGGCCGCCTCGACCCAGTCGATGTCCGCCACATCGAGAAACAGCACCTGTCCGCGGCTTTTCACCACGAGCCGTTTCGCCTGGTGCGACTGCGGCGGCGAGTAATGCGCAATCTTGTCTTTGGCGCGATTCAAGGCGCGGCTGAAACGCGCGTCGTCGAACGGTTTCAGTAGATAGTCGAGCGCTCCGGCTTCAAAAGCACGGAGCGCATATTCTTCATAGGCGGTAACGAAGACGATCGCCGGCGGCAGATCGGCGCCGAGCAGCTCCAGTACGTCGAAGCCGCCGCATTCGGGCATCTGCACGTCGAGAAACATCAGGTCGTAGTTCGATTTCTGCATGGCCTCGATCGCCTCCAGGCCCGACGCGCATTCGACGATGGCGCCGATATCGGGGTCCCGGCGCAGAAGCACGCTGAGGTTGCGCCGCGCCAAGGATTCGTCATCGACGATCAGCGCGCGTATCGGCGAAGCGGGCAGGTCGGGAGACGTCATTCACGCCTCCATAAAGGGCAGGGTGACGACAACCTCCACACCGCCGGTCTCGACACGCCTGAGTTGCAGGCCGGACTCGCCGCCGTAGAGGATTTGCAATCGCGTGCGCAGATTGTCGAGGCCGATGCCGGTGTGCGTTGCCGGCGAGTCGGCAGCTGACGTCGGCGCGTCGTTGTAGACGCTGAGGAAAAGTTTGTCGTCACGGCGCATGCCGGCAACGCGCACGTTTCCTCCGGCAAGACGTTTGGCAATGCCGTGCTTGATCGCGTTTTCCACGAGCGGCTGCAACAGCAGATTCGGCACCCGCGCCTGCAACAGCTCCGCCGGGATATCGACGCTGATCTGAAGGCGTTCTTCGAAGCGGACTGTCTGGATGTCGAGATAGCGCTGCAGATATTCAACTTCCTCAGCCAGAGTCACTAACGCTCGGCTCGAATCCTCCGAGGCGCGGCGGAGAAACTCGCTGAGTCCGACGATCATGCTGACCGCTTGATCGCTGCGCTGATCGCGTACCAGGCCCGCGATGGAATTGAGCGTGTTGTAGAGGAAGTGCGGTTCGATCTGGCTGCGCAGCGCAGCAAGCTGCGCCTTGGAGAGTTCTTCGTTGAGTTGCGCCGTTTCGGATGCCTGACGCGCGATGCGCTCGCGTGCATCGACCAGATAAGTGGCCGTCAATATCAGCATGTAGGCGATAAGAAACGTGAGCGCTTGGAAGATCAGTGTCGTACTGAACGAGTTTACGAACGTCGGCCACTGCCGATTGCCCCACGGATTGAAGAGCACCTGGAGCGACGCGGACCATAGCTCGGTAATCACGCTGAGGCAGATGAAGACCGCCAGATGCACGGCAGCGCCGCGCAGGTTCACGGCGCGATTGAGCGGATAGCGCCGCGCCAGATCGACAATGAACGAAGTGGCGAGCGCCCACGGCAGCCAGGACACCAGCTCGGTGGCGAAGAGCGGCGGCCAAGGATGGTGGCGGCCTTCCGCGTGCATCACCAGCACGGTCTGGCTTGCGTCGAACAATCCGCCCGCGAGCCAGATCGCCGCGATCCAGCGCCAACGAGTGGGACGCATGCCGGTGTGGGTTTCGATCATGCCCGCCAGTCTATGCCAACGAACCGTCGCAGGATCACGGATGCAACGAGTAGCTGCCGGGCTGCAGTAAGCGGTTTGGGTGCGCCGGAATGCCGTACCTATACTGAATTCCGACACTTCCCGAGTGGAAGCGTGCAGAGCAAGACCGGGCTTCGCAGCGGACAAACCCAGAGCCGGGCAAAGGAACGTTCTCTCAATCGTTCAATTCTTATCCCATCCAACCTACCGGAGATACAGCAATGAAAACACTGGTCGCATCGATTCTATTTGCATGTGCATGCGTTGGACCGGCACTCGCCAATCCACCAATCACACCTGCCGAAGACGCGGCCGCGGTCGCTGCGCTGAAGCAACAAGCACAAGATCTGGGAGATGCCATGGTGGCAGCCGATATCGACAAGCTCAATCAGATCTTTGCGGACGATTGGGTTTCCGTCGGATCGTCCGGCAAGCTGGTCACCAAGGAGAGCGTGCTCAGCAATTTCAAGTCCGGCAACGACAAGCTCGAGGCGTTCGAGATCAACTCTATGAACGTGCAGGTATTCGGCAATGTCGCGACGATCCAAGGCAGCGTTACCGAAAAGAGGAGCCGCAACGGCAAAGAGGCGAGCGGCCAGTTCGTCTGGATGGACCTTGCCGAAAAGCGCGCCGGAAAATGGGTGGTGGTGCGCAGCCTGGGCAGCAAAGTGAAGTGAGCGCAGCGCGGTGATGTGGATCGGGCGAGCAGTGCACCGAGGCTGCTCGCCTTCGCGGTGAATGCGATTCGAGCACAACGAACTTCCGAAAGACATGGCCGCTTGCCGGGCTTGGCAAGTGGCCCAGGCACGAGGCGGCAGTTCGAATATCTTGCCCTTGCCATTCCAATAATGTTTGTTCCGGACCAATTCATCCAAGCCGGTCGTTGGCGAGGTCTAATGCGCCTTGCTGGCATGCAATCGTTATTTTCGGGAGTCGAAATGAATCTTCTCAGCACGCTGCTGATGGTCTTGATGTTGTCGACAACAATGCCTGCAGCAGCGATTGCCGATATGCCGGACAAACCGACTCGCGTCGCTGTGTATCGTGGGCCTGCTGCGTGCGAAACCTGTCCGGAGGCCGCAAAACGCGCTGTCGAAAATTCAGGCAGGCGCTATCAGGTCGACTTTGTCGGTCCGGACGAACCCGTGGATGTTTCGAATGCGAGTCTGGCTCGCTACGACATCTACGTGCAGCCGGGCGGTGGTCAAGACATCCAGGGAGCGCTGGACAGCCTGGGCGATAACCGAGTAGACGCCATCCGACGTTTTGTCGAGCGCGGCGGCCGCTATGTCGGTTTGTGCATGGGAGCCTATCTCGCCGACGCATCCGGAATCGGCCTTGTCGCCCAGGAGCTCGACTCCGAAGTCGGGCGCCCGGGATTTCCGATCAAGACGATCGAGGATGCAGCCATTTCCGTTCGCTGGGCAGACAAGAAAGACAAGGTCTTTTACCAGGATGGTCCCTACTTGCAGCCGCAACCGCTCGATAAACGCTTCCGCGCGATTGCCATCTACGAAAACGGAGATCTGGCTGCTGCGCGCTATTCCTTCGGCAAGGGCATTGTGGTCTTGAGCGGCCCGCACCCGGAAGCGGAGAAATCGTGGTTCGAGGACGCGGATATTCCGTTGGAAACGATGCCGCGGAAAAATCTTTTCAAGGATCTTCTCGATCAACTGGAACTTTGATCCGGAAGTTCTCTCGCCAGATCGATGCATGATGCGCAAGCGAGATCGGCGTGCGGCAGCTCCGATGAATTTCGATCGCCATCCAGCGCCGCCGAAGCGCCGCATCCAATCTGGCGGCTCCAAGTCCCCGTCGCTCAACCTTGCCGCATCGCCTGCCGGCGTGGAATTGCACCGAGATATTTTATCTTTTCAATAATGCTTCCACGGCGGAAAAAGATGCTTCGTCGTTGCGCAGCCGGATTGGATAAAACGCGCCGAATTTACATTTTTAATAAAGTAAGCGCGATGAATATCTCAGATTACCGGCTACGTTTGATTTAGATTTGCCGCGCATAGCTGTGCTGGAAACGAAGCATCCGCGGTAACTGATGTGCGGCATTGCCGAGAGCGAATGATTTTTCTTTCGCATCGGTTGTAAGGGGGCTTTTCGGGAAAAATTTATCGGGCTATTCGCAGCCCGAGGGCCTCTGTCGCTCCGTTTTTCGCTGAAAGGAATTCGACATGGCTTTCCGCGATTCCTCGCTACCCAAACTGTATGCGCAGGGCAGGGCGAACCGATTTTGCTCAAGCCTTGCGGATGCGCATTTGTTTACCGATTGCGCGCCGGTGCCGGACGGGCGCGTGGAGGGTTATTCCGCATCTCTGTGCAAGCCGATCGCAACACAGCTTCCAAGCATTTACACATTCGTCCATTCAGACATTTCAGGGGGAATTGCAATGACTATGACGATTTCGCGACCGCGGCCGATCCTGCTGTCGGCGATCAAACGCTGCATCGTGGCTTGCTCCGTCGGTTTCGCGCTGTCTACGGCCATGGCCGCCGACGCACCCGATGCGTCCGACGCGCGTGAGCTGCACAATCCGCCCGTGCTGCTGCGCTCGGATCTTCGCCTCGCGGCGACCGCATTGCCGCGCGGCGAAGCGCCGCGCGAGGTGGCGCTCGACCTCGACATCGCCTACACCGACAACAAACTTTTCAATCCCGCCTCGGGGCTGTGGGACAAGGTGCACCTGCGTAGTTATACCGGCCGCGGCGTCGATCCGAACGCGCCGTTCGTCGCGCCGACGATCGAGGTCACGCCGGGCGAAACGGTGCGCATCTCGCTGCACAACAAGCTGCCCGCCGACCCCGATTGCACCAACGGCCACCTGCCGGTGAACACGCCGCATTGCTTCAACGGCACCAACCTGCATTCGCACGGCCTGTGGGTGTCGCCGACCGGCAACAGCGACAACGTGCTGCTGTCGATCAATCCCGGCGTGAGCTTCCAGTACGAATACAACATCCCCGCGGATCATCCTTCGGGCACGTTCTGGTATCACACCCACCGCCACGGTTCGACGGCGCTGCAAGTGTCGAGCGGCATGGGCGGCGCGCTGATCGTGCGCGGCGATCGCAAACCGGACGTCGGCCACCAGGGCGACCTCGACACCTTGCTGCGCACGCCGTCCGGCGATCCGTTCGCCGAGCGCATCCTGGTCATGCAGCAGATTCAGTACGCCTGCGTCGGCGCCGACGGCAAACTCAAATACAAGGACGGCAAGATCGACTGGACCTGCAATCCGGGCGAAACCGGCGTGATCGAATCCTACGATCAGCTCAGTTCGACATCCTGGAGCGACTCCGGCCACTACACCAGCATCAATGGCGTGGTGCTGCCGACGTTCACGGCGCGTAGCGGCACGCTCGAGCGCTGGCGCCTGATCCATGCCGGCGTGCGCGACACGATCTCGTTCCAACTGCGCCGCATGAGCGGCAATCTGAAGTCGCTCGCCCAACTCAAGGTCAAGCCGGAAGATCAGCAAAAGTTCGCCGACCAGGTGTGCTCGGGTCCCGTCGTGCCGCAATTCGTCGTCGCTTCCGACGGGTTGACGATGAAGCACGCGCAGAAGCGCAATCTGACCACGCTGCAACCGGCCTACCGCGATGACCTGCTCGTCGCGTTTCCGGAGCCGGGACGCTACTGCGTGGTCAACGCTTCCGCGCCGGCGTCCGGCAGCGTGACGCAGGCCGCGACGGGACGCCAGGTCATCGGCTTCGTCGACGTGGCGCCGGGCGACAAGGTGCCCGACATCGAGCGCTTCATCGTCGATACGCTGGTCAAGTCCGCGCAGGCGAACATGCCGGCTTCGGTGCAGTCGCAGATCGTCGCCGATCTGCGCAACAAGCTGAGCCTGAGCAAATTCGTGCCGCATCCCGACATCACCGACGACGAAGTGAAGGGCAACATGCAACACCTCGTGTTCTACATCGATACGAGCAAGCCGAAGACGACGTTCGAAATCGGCACGGACCAGAGCGATCTCGAACCGTACGATCCGAAGCGCATCGACCGCGTGCTCAAGCTCGGCGATGCGCAGACGTGGCAACTGGAGTCGCACCGCGCCGGGCATCCGTTCCATATCCACGTCAATCCGTTCCAGATCGAAAAGATCATCGACCCGAACGGAAAGGACGTCAGTCTGCCCGATGCGGTCGACAATCCCGACGGAAAAGGAGTGGACCCGCAGTATGCGGGCTTGAAAGGCGTATGGAAGGACACGCTCTGGGCGAAGGGCCCGCTCCCGGGTACCACCCCTCCGAAGGGCGTTTATCGCGTCTACATACGCACGCGCTACGAACGCTACATCGGCGACTTCGTCCTGCATTGCCACATCCTCGATCACGAGGATCAGGGCATGATGCAGAACGTCAGCATCCGCCTGCCGGACGGCGCCGGCGGCGTGAGCACAGGCCATCACTGAGCGCGGCGTCGCGCGAGGACGTTAGCGGGAGCATCGCGGGAATGGCGGCGTAAACACGCTGTCCGCGATCCTCCCGGCCCGCGCCGGCGTAGACCCGTCGTCTCGCTGTTTTGATGTTCGCATTGGCGTACGGCATTGCATCGCCATTCCCAGGATTTCCGAGATATCCGCAATCGAGGAGCTACGTATGAGCGACGAACCTATCCCCACCACGCGGCGCAAATTTCTCGAAATGGTCGGCATCGCCGGCGGCGCGGCGGCCGTCTACGAAACCATGGTCGCCATGGGACTGTTGACCGTGCCCGAGGCCTACGCGGGGCCGCCGGACCTGAGCGGCAATCCGGGTCAGGGCAAGCGCGTGATCGTGCTCGGCGCCGGCATCGCCGGACTGACCGCGGCATGGCGCCTGAAACAACTGGGTTACGCCGTTGCGGTATTCGAGGCGCTGGACCGCTATGGCGGGCGCAACTTCACCGTCAATACCAACCCCAGGGAACGGCGCAACGTCATCTATCAGGAAGGTCTGCCTGCGCAGGCGTGCAAGTTCACGGGCGATCCCGACAAGCAATACTTCGAAGCGGGCTGCGGCCGCATACCGTATCACCACGTCGCGCTTCTGGAACTGTGCCAGCAACTTGGCGTCGCGCTGGAGCCTTACGTCATGGAGACGCGTGCAAACCGTTTTCAGACCGACGCCGCGTTCGAAAAGCAGGCGGTCGCCAATCGCCGCGTCGCCAACGACACGCGCGGCTATATCGCCGAGCTGCTCGCGAAGGCAGTCAATACCAAGTGCCTCGACGATCGGCTTTCTCCCGCAGACCGCGAGAAGCTGCTGAGCCTGCTCAGCACCTTCGGCGACATCAGCGCGAATTCCAATCCGCCCTACAAGTACAACGGCTCGACGCGCAGCGGCTACATCCGCGATCCCGGCGTGGTCGATCCGGGTGTGCAACCGCCGCCGTTGAAACTCGACGCATTGTTGAATTCGGAATTCTGGAAACACCGCTTCTACCAGCCGGAGGACTATCTCTGGCAGGCTACGCTGTTCCATCCGGTCGGCGGCATGCGCCGCATCGTCGATGCGCTCGTGCGTGAGGTCGGTGAGCCGAATATCCGCCGCGGCATACCTGCCGTGCGCATCACCAATGGCAACGACGGCATCACGGTCGGCTTCGCCGACGGCAGCAGCATCAAGGGCGACTACTGCGTCAGCACAATCCCGTTGCCGCACCTCAGCAAAGTGCTGGCGAAGGAAACGTTCGAGGCGGACTTCCTCAAGGCCGTGGGCGCCGTCGAATTCGCGCCGACCTGCAAAATCGGCTGGCAGGCCAGTTCGCGCTTTTGGGAAGTGTTGAAGAATGCTGACGGCAGCAACGGCCCGCAGATTTTCGGCGGCATCAGCTGGATCGATCACCCGATCACGCAGATGTGGTATCCCTCGGCGGACTACTTCGCCAAAGGGCCGGCGGTCCTGACCGGCGCATACAACTACGACGCGCCCGGCAAACCCGTTGCGACCGACTTCGGCAAACTGCCGCTGGACCGCCGATTGGAAGTGGGTCTGCAGGGCGGCGAACGACTGCATGCGGAATTCCGCAGCTTCGTGCCCGCCGCGACCGGCCTGTCGATCGCCTGGCAAAGCGTGCCGTACATCGGCGGCGGCTGGGCCGAGTGGAAACGCGACGACCCGCAGCATATCGCTGCGTACAAGCGTCTGTTGCGCGCGGATCGGCGTTTCGTCGTCAGCGGCGATCAAGTGTCCTATCTTCCGGGCTGGATGGAGGGCGCGGTGCTCTCTGCCTATCACGTGGTCGGCCTGATCACCGGTCGCGGCAAGCTCGCCGCGCCGGCGGCGGAACCGACGACGGCGCCGGATTCGGCGGCGGTGACGGGAGCGGGATAAGGCGGGCAGGCTGATCTCGGTCAGAGTGCGCGCAGTCCACAGCGGCTGCTGTTCTAGGTAGAGATGTTTCGCCAGTTAATGTCGCGAGCAGTCGGGCATGAAGCGGAGTCGGATTTTCGATCGACTTCGCTTCGCCCTGGCTTGAGGCGGACGTGATAAAGATTGGGCGCCGCCAGGGCGCACCAAAGCCGTCTGCCTGAGCGAAGTGACGAAGAGTGGTTTCGTCGGCAGGCCCGGCTCCGGGCTCAAGCTCGCAGCAATGGCCTGGAACTGCCGTTTTCGATCGATTCAAAGAGCACAAAACAGATGCGGTAGACTGCCGTCTCGTTTTTACTTCGCTGATTCCCTTTGCGCCTGCTCGTCGTTGAAGACTCCCTGATCCTGCGTGAAAACCTCGTGCTCGGTTTGCGCGATGCCGGCTACGCGGTCGACGCCGCAGCCGACGGTGAAGAAGGACTGTGGGCGGCCAGCGAAGTCGACTACGATCTTTTGATCGTCGACGCGCTGCTGCCGAAGCGGCATGGCTTCGACTTGATCCGCGAGGTGCGGGCGCGCGGGCGGCCTGCGACGATCCTCGTGCTGACTGCGCTCGGCGCGATGATGGACCGCATCACCGCATTGGATCTCGGCGCCGACGACTACCTGGTCAAACCGTTCGACTTCGACGAGTTGCTTGCACGCGTACGCGCGCTCGTGCGCCGGCGCTATGCCCAACCGGCCAGCACGATCGCCGTCGGCAGCCTCAGTATCGACACCTCGACCAAGCAGGTCCGGCGCGACGGCGTCGACATTGCGCTGCGGCCGCGCGAATACGCTTTGCTCGAGTATCTCGCGCGGCGCCGTGGAGAAGTAGTCAGTCCGCGCGATATCGAAGAGCATCTGTACGACGACGGCGCGGAGCTATCGAGCAACGCGGTCGAAGCCGCGGTTTCGTTGTTGCGCAAAGCGATCGACCGGCGCGGAGAGCAGTCTCTGATTCTTACGCGTCGCGGTCTCGGCTACATGCTGCGCGCGGAATGACGACGCTTCGCGCCAAGGTCACGCGCGACGTGGCGCTCGGCGTCGGCTTGTGCGCGGCACTCGGGCTTGTCGTGCTGTATCTGATTCTGCGCGCGATGTTTCTCGCCCACTTCGATGACGAAGTGCGCGAGGACCTGCGCAGCATTGCGAACGTCACCAATGTCTCGCTCGACGGCAAGATCGGCGTCTACTGGAATACCGACGTGCTCACCGACTTCGGTATGCACGGCGACAAGCTCTTCATCGTGCTGAACCGCGAGGCGAACGACACGATCGAAGTGTCGCCGCTGCTCGAAGGCAGCGACTGGCGTCCGTCATTCGCGCATCCGCGCGGCCGGCCGGTCTTGCTCGACCACACGCTTGCCGACGGGCGCCGGTTCCGTCTCGCCGGCCAGCGCATGGATGCCCAGTGGGGCTGGGACGAAAACACGCCCACGCCGGCGGGATTCAAAGACGTCGAAGTCGTGGTGATTGCCGGGCGTGACGCCGCGCCTCTCGATACGGCGCTACAACATCTGGCGACATTGTTTGTGACGGTCGGCCTCGCGTTCACCTTGCTCGCCGGCCTGGTTGCGTACTGGGCGGCGCGCCGCGGCGTTGCGCCGCTGTCGCGGCTGACTGCGGATCTCGAAGTGAGCCCGATCGAACAGCGCACGCGCGAGTTCGACACCTCAGGACCGACCGAAGTGGGCCTCGTCGCCGGCGCCTTGAACCGCCAGGTCGGGCGTATCCAGATGGCCTTGGCCCGCGAGCGCCGTTTCCTCGCCGACGCGGCGCACGAGCTCAACACACCGCTTGCGGAAATGCGCACGGTCAACGACGTGGCGCTGCTGCGCCCGGACGACCTGCCTCGATTGCAACACGCCGCCGAGGTCACGCGCGAAGTCGCCCTGCGCCTGGGCGATACATTGCGCGCCTTGTTCGCGTTGTCGCGCGGTGAAAGCGGCCGCGAACTGCCGCAATGGATCGAGCTTGCTTCGCTGTTCGATGAATTGTGGGCCGCGGCCAGCGCACGTTATCCGCAGCGCAATCTGCGTTTTGTATACGACGTCGATGCGACGTGCTATGCGCCGCCACTCCTGCTGCGCGGGCTGCTCAAGAACCTCGTCGATAACGCCGCCGCTTACGCACCGCCCGGCAGCGAAGTGCGCGCCGCTTCGCGCGAGGACGCGCGGGTGACGACGATCACGATCGAAAATTCCGCGCCGGAACTTGGCGCCGAAGATGTCGTGCAGATGTTCGAGCCGTTCTGGCGCAAGGACAGCGCGCGCACCGCACGCGATCATGCGGGGCTCGGTCTCGCTCTCGCGCGGAGCTATGCCGATGCGATGAACGTCGAGCTTGAAGCGCTACTCGATGCGGAACAAGTGCTGCGCTTCACCATGCGCTTGCCGCATCCCTGAGGCATCGACGCAGCGGTATCCGTCGCGCGCCGCCAATGCCGGCGTGTCTGACTGGTCGCTCGATAAGAATAAGCGTTGCATGTCCGCGCGCTCGCCATTGAACGCCGCTCCGATAGGGTGCGCATAAGCTTCAAGTAAGCCTTCGCTTAGTACATTCGCCGCGGCAATCCACGGCACGGGCTGCGCCTACGTGCAGGGTTGATCGTCCGAACCTAAATGTGTGAAGGAAGAGTTATGAATCTATATTTTCGGGATATTGGATCGTCCGGCATTCGCGGCTCGGCTGCGCGCCATGCTCTTGGTGTAACCGGCGCCGTCGCGAGAGCGTTGCGCGGTACCGGAAAATCGGTTGCCGCAACGACGGTATTCGCATGTATCGGTGCCGGTGCCAGTTTCGCCGTATACGCTGCTCCCGTGTCGGATACGACAAGGCCCGCATCTTCGGCCGATGCGTCCAATTTCGCTTATGCGTTCCCGTTGACCTCGACCTCTTCGCTGGGCAAGGTGAGTGTGACCGTCTCGCCGAAGAACCCCTCGCTTCCGGCCAACGGCCGGCAAAAGTTTTTCGCCGACGTTGTCGGCGGGGCGACGCGCGAGGTGACCTGGATGGTGAACGGCGTGCCCGGTGGCGCGCCGAGCATCGGCACCATCGATGAAGCGGGGAATTACCAGGCGCCAGCCGGCGAGCCGGGCAGCGTAAAGGCTTCGATCGTCGCGGTGTCGAAAGAAGACCCGCTGTCCTCGGGCACGACGTTGGCGTCGGTGGCCGCTCCTGCCGAAAGTGGAAATGTGTACTACGTGGCGCCGAACGGCGACGACAACTCGACAGGCCGTGCCGAGGCGCCCTGGAGGACGATCCAACATGCCGTCGATACGGTTCCTGCCGGCGCTACGATCCAGCTCGCAGGCGGCACGTACAACGAACTCGTGACCGTGACCCGGTCTGGATCGGCTTCGGCCGGCTTTATCACCGTCACATCGATCGCCGGTCAGAAGGCCACGCTCGACGGCACCGGACTGACGGGATCGTCCGGGAACCAGGGCCTCATCACCTTGAGAGACGTGAGCTACGTGCGCATCAAGGGCCTGGAATTGAAAGAGTTCGAGTCCGACTCGGCCGATCGCGTGCCGGCCGGTATCTATGTCGAAGGTTCGGGCAATCACATCGAGATCCGCGACAACGAGATTCACGGCATCAGGACGACGCTGGATACCTCGGCCGGCAACGCATTCGGCCTCGCGGTCTATGGAACAGGGCGCACCCCCATCAGCGACCTGATCATCGACGGCAACAAGCTGCATGACCTGATATTAGGTTACAGCGAGTCGCTGTCGGTCAACGGCAACGTGACGAGCTGGCAGGTCACGCGCAATACCATTCACGACAACAACAACATCGGCATCGATGCCATCGGACTCGAGAAGACCGCGCCGGTCAACGATCAAGCGCGAAACGGCTGGATCGCCGAAAACGATATTTACAACATCACCTCGGTGCAAAACCCGGCTTACGACAACACGCCCGCGGCCGGCGGCATCTATGTCGATGGCGGAACCCACATCACCATCGATCGCAACAGCATCCGCGCCGCGGATCTCGGCATCGAGCTGGCGAGCGAGCATGGAAACAAACTTTCGAGCTATATCGCCGTGCGCAACAATATTATCCAGGACAGCGTCGTCACCGGATTGTCGATAGGTGGCTACAAGGCGGCGGCAGGGGGCACGGAGTATTGCTCGGTGATCAACAACACCTTCGTAAACAACGACACGTCGACGTCGGGCTCGGGTGAATTCCAGATCCAGTACAACAGCAGCGACAACTGGGTCGCGAACAATATCTTCTATGCGAACGACCAGGGATTGTTCTTGAGCAGCTATGCCGCCAATGCCTGGATACCCGCAATGTTCGAGAACAATATCTACTTCACCACCGGCGGCGATTCGGCAGCGACGTGGGTGTGGAAAGGCACGACCTACCTCACCTTGGACAGCTTTCAGCAGGGAAGCAAGGCCGCGGTTCGCGGGCTGATGGCCGATCCGCTTTTCGTCAATGCAGCGCCATACCCCTTTAGAATTTCGCCCAATTCGCAGGCAGTCGCCTACGGCGTCAATAAAGGCGTGGCCGCGCAAGGTCTGCTGGACTACGCGGGATCGCCGCGTACGTCGGCCGATGGCGCAATCGATGTCGGAGCCTTGCAGCACTGAACGGATCGATCGGTGATTCCCCGGCGAATTTACCGACGATAATGGTGGAATCCGGATGCGCAGCATAGAAGCGCATCCGGTCACCTCAGTTGCGTTGCCAAGCTCGCGCTTATCCTGCGCGAGCCTTGCTCAAGTCATCCGTAATAACGATTGAATTTGGAGAGAGTCAGACTGTGCCTGTCGATACTTCCGTCCTGATTGCCGGCGCCGGTCCCACCGGCCTCACTCTCGCGTGCGAGCTGGCTCGCCGGCAGGTTCCGTTTCGCCTGATCGACGGCGCACCCGCACCGTTCAACGGCTCGCGCGGAAAGGGACTTCAACCGCGCAGCCTCGAAGTTTTCGATGACCTTGGCATCGCATCGCAAGCCGTGGCGGGTGGACGTTTCCATATGCCCATGCGCATCTACGCGGCAGACGGATATCGCGATGTCGACGTGCATGAAGGCCGTGAGCCAAGACCGGACGTGCCCTATGCCTCTTCGCTCATCATCCCGCAATGGCGGGTGGAAGATCTTCTGCGGCAGAAGCTGGGTGAATTGGGCGGTCGCGTCGAATATGCCGTATCGCTGCGCGAGTTGTCGAACGACGGAGACGGTGTGTCCGTTGTGCTGGAACATGCCGACGGCCGGAAGGAGACGGCGCGCGCGGCCTGGCTGGCAGGCTGCGACGGCGGTCGCAGCACGGTGCGCAAGCTCGCCGGCGTTTCGTTCGACGGAGAAACGCTCGATCAGCACCAGATGCTCGTCGGCGATGTCCGCGTCAGCGGTCTGGATCGCGAGCACTGGCACATCTGGCGTACTGATAAAGGTTTTCTCGCCCTCGCGCCGCTGCCGGCGACCGACCAGTTCCAGTTCCAGGCGTCGGTCGATCCGGCCTTGAGCGAGGAGCCTTCACTGGCGCTCTTTCAGCGTATCGTCGAAGAACGGAGCGGCCGTAGCGATATTCACCTGGACGAGCCGACCTGGATGTCACGCTGGCGCGCCAATATGCGCATGGTCGATCGCTACCGCGTCGGCAGGATATTCCTCGCCGGAGATGCGGCCCACGTGCATTCGCCCGCGGGCGCACAAGGCATGAATACGGGCATCCAGGATGCCTACAATCTCGGTTGGAAGCTGGCTGCGGTCGTCGGAGGAATCGACGACACCTTGCTCGATACCTATGAAGACGAACGCATGCCGGTGGCGCGCTGGGTGCTCGGCTTATCGACCAAGCTGCATTTCTCCATACTCGCAACGCAGCGCGCGGACCAGCCTCGCGATGAACAGACGCTGCAGTTGGGGATCAACTATCGGCATGGCCGACTTACGCGCGAGTACCGCACCGACGTTCATGGGCCGCAGGCCGGCGATCGCGCGCCCGATGCGCCGGCGCTTCGCGACGACCGAGGCGAGCACCGCCTGTTTGATCGCTTTCGTGGCACGCACATGACACTGCTGGCCTTCGGCACGTCGTGGGCCGGCTTGCTCGACGACATCGAGCGGGAGTTCCACGGACGTGTCCAGGTCGTATCGATCGCCGACGGCCGGACACAAGACAGTGGCGGCCATGCCGCGCGTGCTTATGGCGTAACGCGCGACACGCTTTTCGTGATCCGCCCCGACGGCTACATCGGTCTTGCCACCGAGGTCGCGGATATTTCTCCGATCGCGGCTTATCTGCGGCAATTGATCTGATCGGGTTTTCCCTGCAGGCGTTGAAGCGCCTCGTTTCATTCGCTGCCTGGCGACGCGGATCGGTCGGGAAGTTTTTCCATTACATTTTTGTGGCGGGCAGATAATATTTTTCTGTCACCACCATTTTTTTGCGCCGTATGAAACAGGTTTTAGCTCACGTTTTTCGCAAGAATAAGATTGATGAGATTCGCAGATCGTGAACGGCATTTGATTTAAATTCACGCCGCAGGATTTTGCTTGATCCGAAAGCGCCTGCCGTTACGAAATACAGTGTTGCCGGGGACGGAGATGTTTTTTTCCGCCTCGGAAGTAAGGGGGCTTTTTTAAGAAAAATTTATCGGGCTGCTCAGCCCGAGGGGGCTGTCTTGCTCTTTTTTCTTCTAAAAGAAATTCGTCATCAATGCTCAAGGACATTCTGAGTTTCCGGCTGCGGAGCGGTTGCTCGCGGGCGTCTCTTGCCGGTCGCCACATGCGCATCGGATTTCCGCCATCGATATCGAATGGCAGCGCAGCGCGCGTCGGTACCGGCACAGCCTGGTCGCACATCCGTTCTGCAACAGTGTCGTCCGCGGTGTTCCTTGCTTTTTTCAGCGTTGATTGAAAGTGGTTCCTGCAGTTGTCGTTTCGGCTTCTTCCCGCATCCGCTCTTCAAGGACTATCCATGACCAACAAGCTATGGCTTTCCGCACGATTGGCTGCCGCCTGCGCCCTGACCTTGCTCACGACGAGCCCGCAGACGCTGTCGGCCGCGCCGTCCGCATCGGCCCCGCAATACCTCGCCGACTTCCCGAATTTCAATCCGGCGCTGTCGACCCAATTGCCGGGCGACGTCGATGTGGCGCTGAAGAAGAAGCTCGAAGCCGAGAAGAAGTTCGCCGACGTGCAGCGCGCGTTCGATCTGTGGTCGTGGCAGGCATTCCTTGCCTTGAATTGGCCGACCAACAACAAGGGCGAGTTCGCGCCTTCGATCAACGACACGAGCTTCGGTGCGCCGAAATGGACCACGTGGTACGAGAGCACGAACATCTTCCGCGAAGACGGCGGTGAACCCGTCGCGTGCTACAAGAAAAACAATGGTGTGCAGGCGTATTCCCTGACCCGCGACGTGAATCTGCCGGCGGCGCGCGATCTCAAGCCGTTCGCGCTGCCGAAGGATTTCGACAAACGCCGCGTCCGCCTGCTCGGCAACATCTCCGCCGTCGGCGACCGCAGCCCGCTGACCAAAGCCGACGCCAAGCGCAGGCATGCGCAGGACCTGAGCGAGATCACGCAGGCGTTCACCGCGCCGCTGATCGACCAGAACGGCAACTTCGTGTTCTATGAAATCCAGATGGACCCGAACGAAGTCGGCTACATCTGCAACAACAAGCTCTACAACATCAACGGCCAGATCGCGTTCACCGGCGGCAGCCCGGACAAATCGGCCGACCTGCCGCGCGGCGTCGACGTCAAGGACGGCAGCGGCTCCTGGGAGTTGAAGCTCGCCTGGCGCATTCTCGCCAAGACCGACGACAAGGCGCGCTATCTGTGGACGGACGCGATCGTGCCGACGACCAACGGCCAATGCCCCGACGGCTCGAAGCCGGCCAACGGCCAGTGCCCGGTACAGGTCGGCCTCGTCGGCATGCACATCGGCCACAAATCGGAAAGCTCGCCGCAATGGATCTGGTCGACGTTCGAACAAGTCGACAACATATCGGTGAACAACGTCGCTCACCCCGCGCTCAAGCCGTCGTTCTTCGATCCGAACTGCCCGATCTGCGTGCCGAACCAGCCGCCGGCGCAGAACGCCGATGGAAGCTGGGCGACTTCGCCGCCGACCCAGGTGTCGCGCGCGATTCCGATTCCGGCCGATAAGGTTGCGCTCAACGATCAGGCCCAAGTCGCGCTCAACAAGGCCGGCACCGCGCTGCGCTACTACCAACTGATCGATTCGCAGTGGCCGACCGAACCGTCGGTGGCGCCGACCAATCCGGCAACGGGCCTGCCCGGCGCGATCGAGAACAAGCCCGGCGGCAATCCGACGCCGGTGTTCCTGACCAACATCACGATGGAGACCTACTTCCAGGTCGGCGTGCAGGCGGCCTGCAACCAGGAAGAAACGCAGAACTGTCCCGCCGCGCATTGGCTGACCGCGAATCAGAAGGCAACGAAGATGCCGGCCGACACGACCTCTGTGTTCGCGAGCGAAAGCTGCATGGGCTGCCATTCGTCCGCCGGCCTCTACATCACGCCGACGACGACCAGCGGCCAGTTGCGCGCCGATTTCTCCTGGCTGTTCGCACAGAAGGCGCAGTTGGCGAAGACGCCGAAATAGCAGGCACTCCGCGTTCGCGGCGCACGCCGATGCGCCGCGAACGTGTTCTCCGGTTCAACGCGGCGATGCGCCAGCGCGAAGGGTCACTCTATGGCAGCCACCACGGCCTCACCGAAATCCAAGGCAGCGGCAACGCGCTACGCGCAGGTCAAGGGCATTCTTGCCGCCGCAGCGGCCGGTGCGCAGGCCGACTACGGCAATGGGCAAGTCGCATTTTGGGACCTGCCGTATGCCGACTTGCTGACGTTCAAGCTGTTCGGCGTTCGCCTGATCGCGGACGTCGCGCCGCCTTCGTGCTGTGCGTCCGAGGCGAAACCCTGGTGCCGCAGCGACGCCTCGGGATTGATCCGCGGCCTGCGCGCCGAGGCGCCGTTCGACGGCACGCGCTTTCCGCGCCTGCCGTGGAACGGCAAGCCGGTCGCGCAGGAAGACATCCAGTTCATTGCCGCGTGGATCGACGACGGTTGTCCGGAAGACGATCGCATCAACACGGTCGAACTCGCGCCCGACGGCGACCCCGCGATCATTCAGCACGTGTTCGCGCGCGAGATCGCCGAGTTCGAAGCGATCTCCGGAGTGGGGCGGCGCAAGGGCTACCGGCAGGGTGAACTGCGCCAGCGCCCGAATCTGGATTGCATGAGCGATACCGAAGTCGATCAGTACCGCTCTGCGTTCCGTGCGATCTACGCGTTGGACAAATTCCCCGAGGACCGCCGCAGCTACAACAATCAGGCGCTGATCCATCAGAATCACTGCCAGCACGGCTGGGAGCGCTTCCTGCCTTGGCATCGCGCTTATCTTTACGAGTTCGAGCAGAACCTGCAGGACTTCTTTCCCGATCTGGCGCTGCCGTACTGGGACTGGACCATGTCGCAGTACTGGCACAACGGCACGCCGCAGGACGGCTGCGTGATTCCGGCGTCGTTCAAAGCCTATCTGACCTTGCCGGCCGCGGAAAAGCTGATCGATCAGCTCGGCCTGGGCAAGCAGAGCAAACAAGGCAAAGCATTCCTCGATCTGGCGAAGGAACACAAGCGGTTCACCTCGCAGCACGATTTTTTCTGCTACGTGATCAACACGATCGGCTTCACCGACGTCACGCCGGCGCCGGCCGATCGCAATCGGCGCTGCATGATCGACGCCCTGGTCGACTCGAATGCACTCTGGTATCCGCTGCGCTATCCGGCCGAGTATCAGAATTCGGCAGGGCAGAGCGGCACCATCAATCAAGTCATCCATTATCACTATCCGTCGCCGAACGACATGGCCCAGATCACCGGCCTCAACAACTTCCGTGATTTCGGCGGCGGCAATGCGTACAACGCGGCATTCGGCTTTCTCGATCAGAACCCGCACAACACGATGCATATCTGGACCGGCGGCATGAACCCGGACCAGGGCAAGAGCGCCTACGCCTGCGGCATGTCGGCGTTGACCGCGACGGCGGCCGCGGGCGACGCGGGCGAACTCGGCGAGCGCCGCAACGCGATGGTGCGCGCCTCGGGCCGTGCGTTCCACACGCGCGAAGACATGTACTTGCAGCCGGCGTTCGGCGACATGTTCAGCAACCTCACCGCGTCGTACGACCCGGTGTTCTGGCCGATCCACGTCAACGTCGATCGCCTCTGGTGGGAGTGGCAGAAGCGCAATCCGAACAACGAACCGGCCGATCTCGATTCGGTGCTGTCGCCGTGGAGCTACACGATCCGCGACACGCTCAACGCCGAACGCTTCGGCTACGAGTACGTGCGCAGTTCGTTCTTTATTCCGGTCGGCATGGAAACGCCGGTCGGCCGCTTCATTTCCAAGCCAATCACGGTCAACGCAGGCGTCAAGGCGTTCACCAAGGCCGAGCTGCGCCTGCACTGGGTTCCGCAACTGGCGCGTTCCTGCTTCATTCGCGTGTTCCTCAATCAGCCCGGCGCCGATGCGTCGACGCCGATTCACGACAACCCGCACTATGCCGGCTACCTCGCCGTATTCGGCCACGGCGCCTGTTACGGCGGCCCGGGGCATTGCGATCTGCCGCCGTCGCGCGCGCGCGATTTCGACGTGCGTCCGCGTAACCACAACACACCACGCAACCACCGCATCGACGTCAGCGCCTGCGCGCGCGAGCTGCTGAAGAAATCGGATTCGCTGCAGATCACCTTGCTCGTGATCGGCGTCGACTATCGCGAGGAGACCGACCTGCTGCGCATGGAAGGCGTCTCGCTCAACTTCCTCGACTGACCCAGGGAGTATCGACCGTGCCAAGCTACAAGATTCATCCCGGCGTCGGCATTGCGCGGCTGGGCAACAGCGAGAACGATTTCTATCTGGCGCCGGAAACGCCGGCAGGCCGGCCGCAGGAATGCGATTCGCTCGGCAACCCGGTCTACGGCGCCGACGGCGTGACGCCGCGTTACGTCGCGCACTACAAAGATGCGGAAGGACGCGTGAAGCGCCAGGCGGCGCGCTTCCAGATTTACGTCTACGACGAGCAGAGTCCACAGGGGCGCCCGCTCAAGCTCGGCGATCGCATCGAAGGCGGCGGGAATACCGGCACTCTGGTCGACATCCGCTGGCGCGTCTGGCTCGCCAACAAGAAGGCCTGCTGGTTCCGCTTCAACGCGACCGAGGGCGAACACGGCTATCCGCCGGACGCGCCGCGGCGCAATGCGAAGATCGAAGGCGATGCCCGCACGCAGCTGATCATCGACCCGGGTCCGCGCATCGTCAACGCGACCGACAAGCGCCGCGCGCGCTTCGACCGCAGCGGCGAAGGCGCCTATGCGACCACGTTCCCGCCGCAGAATCTGCAACCGTTCTCGATCGACACGCTCGGCGAGATGATGACCGACAACAGCGGGCGGCTGATCGTCCTCGGCGGACACGGCCGTTCCGGCAGCGACACGCGCAACCCGGCCGGCCCGCAGATCGCCGACTACGCGAACAACGACGGCTGGTTCGACGACACCGCGGACGGTCCGGTGACGGCGCGCCTGGTCATGTTCTCCGAGGAAGTGCAGAAGCTGCGCTATGTCGACGTCGAATACCCGGCCTGGGTCGTCGCCGGCTATCCGCGCTTCGTGCCCGAAATTCTCGACATGGTCACCGCCGACGATGTGATGCACGATCTGGCATTGCGCCAGTTCGCGGCCGATACCGAACTTTACGGCGCGCTCGGCACGTTCGACGATCCGCAGTGCATCGACGCGCACAACGCCGGACAGCTCGCGCACTGGAAAGCGTCGCGGCTGACCTGGAACAAGGCTTATCGGCCCTGGTTCTTCCGCGACATCTGGCCGATCCTCTATCGGCCGGACGAATTCCGCTGGCTCACCGACGCGCTCGGGCAGTCGAACTTTCCGCACGACCAGCAGAACCGCGGTACCTTCGATCCTTACAAACTCTGCGTCGCGCCGCAGTACTTCGCCTCGCAGGAAGAACGCGACGCGGCGCGCCCGCAGATGCTGTTGCGCGCCAATGCGAATCAGGGCGAAGCGGCGTTCGAAACCGCTCGCCGCAGTGACGGCCCCGACGCGCAAGGCCGCTGGATCCGCGACGACTATCGCGCGATGCGCACCTTCCTGTTCGATCTGCTGCGCCTGCCCGGCGAAGAAAACGAGTTCAAAGTCGTCGACCGCATCAGCAGCCGCGTGCACAACCTGCCGTTGATGCCCTTGTTGTGCGGCGACAATCCGCTGACGAACTCGGCACCGTCGAAATTCCTGCGCCTGACCGACTATCAGCTGTTCATCCTCAAGCAATGGGCGGACGGCCGCTTCATTGACGACAAGGCGATGGGCTGGCTGCCGCCCGGTTATTCGCCGTTCCTGCCTTACGCGACGATTCCGCCGCCGCGCAGCGGACGCGAACTCGATCGCGACGTGCTCAGCAACGTGCTCGGCGGCGCGTTCTGTCCCGGCGGCGAGATCGGCTGGCTGCTGCGCAATCCGTCGATCTATTGGGAACCTTACCGGGTCAAGGCCGACCGCACGCTTTCGGATTTCTTCCAGACCGCGGCGCAGGCGAACCAGGTTTCGACCGGCAACGACATTGCCGATTTCACCTATTCGATGGACAACCCGCTGAGCCAGAACAACGATTTCGACACGGGCCTGCAGCCGGGCGATCTGACCAAGTCGATGGCGCTGCCGTGGCAGGCCGATTTCAACGAATGCTCGACGCAAAACATCGACATCACCTACGCCGACTGGAACAACCTCTATCCGGAGAGCGTCGGCGACACGCGTCTCGCGGCGAGCCGCAAGGTCTGGGAAACGCTGTGGTGGCCCGCGCACCGCCCGCTGCAAGTCTGGGAAAACATCGGCGGCGGCAATCTCTCGCAACTGGACTGGAGCCGCGGTGTGCCGCAGACCAACGCGGGCGACCTGAAGATGGTCAGCGAGTGGTCGAAGTTGCCGTTCGTCGTGCCGAATCCTGCGTTGACGCCCGAGCAGCGCCGCCAGGCTTCTTCCGATCTCGCCTCGCCGAAATTCGTCGCGGCCGAACGCAACTGAGTTCACTCGAAGGAAGCTCTTCTTCCGATCATCCTTGGAACTTCATTGGAGCGCATATGAGCAGCAGCAATCCCTTCGTCGGCAGTTGGACTTATCGCAGCCTGTTGAACGATCCCGACGGCAAAATCGATTTCGACAAACTCGAATTCGGTCTCGGTACGATCGTCATCGAGGAGGCGCCGAGCGAGATATTGAAAGGCACGATCGGCGACGGCTCGACCTGGCAGCTCACGCTCAAGGGTTCGCGCCAATACGGCACGCCGGGGCGCGCGCGCTTTCAGGGCGTCGGCGTCGTCGGCGGCGAGAAGTGGATCTACGACTACGAGTGCTACCTCGTGCCGCACTGGCCCAACGGCGTCGATCAGCGTGCCGCCCTTGTCGGCTCGGTGATTCGCACCATCCCGCACTCCGGCGGCGAGCCGGGCACGGTCGCGCCGGCCGGCGTGGTGGCCTCGTTCTACGCGGTCAGAAGCGACTGAGCAATTGGCCGACTTCGACGTTCTGATCGCCGGCGGCGGTCCGGGCGGCTGCGCCGCAGCCATCTCGCTGCGCAACTATGCGCCGGCGCTGCGCGTCTGCGTCGCCGATCCCGGCACGCGGAGTCCGCGCAATCTCGGCGAGACCTTGCCGCCGCAGGCCGGCGTATTTCTCGATCACCTCGGTATTCGCGAACGCTTCGTCGGCGACGGTCACGTGCGTGCGTATCGCACCGAATCGGCATGGGGCAGCGAACACCCGATCGCGAACGAATTCCTCTACGGTGTACATCAGTGCGGGTGGCGTCTCGATCGCGAACGCTTCGATGCGCTGCTCGCGCAGACTGCACGTGAGCGCGGCGTCGACTGGCGGCGCGATCACGTGGCGTCGGTGACGCGGCTCGACGAAGGCTGGGCGGTTCGCTTCCGCGACGGCGGCTGCCATACGGCGCGTTTCCTCGTCGATGCGACCGGCCGCAATGCGAGCCTGTGCCGTCAGCTCGGCATCGTCACGCGCCGCGATGATCGATTGATCGCGAGCGTCGTACGCTTTGCTCCGCAAGCCGAGCCGATCGACCTGACGGTCGAGCCGTGCGCGGACGGGTGGTGGTATGCGACCGCGTTGGCGGACCGCACGCGCGTACTCGCCTGCATGAGCGACAGCGATATCGTGCGCGAGCAGGGTCTGGCCGGTCTCGACGGCTGGCTGCAACGTCTCGATGCGACCCGGTGCATGCGCGCGCTTGCGGCCGGGCTGACGCCGCTGGAGGCTCCGCAGCTTTATCCGGCTGCGTCGTTGCACCGTTCCGTGCCGGCGGCGTTGCCCATGCTTGCGGTGGGCGATGCCGCATCGGCGTTCGATCCCTTGTCCTCGCAAGGCATCGCCAAAGCATTGCGCTCCGGCGTGTTCGCCTCTTACGCCGTGGCCGATTCGCTGCTGCGCGGCGACGAGCGCGGCCGCACACGTTACCGCGATTTCATCGCCGACGAGTTTACCGGCTATCGAGAGACGCTTGCGCAATACTACGGCCGTGAACGGCGCTGGTCGGATCGGCCGTTCTGGCAAAGGCGTCATGCAAACGAGGGAGCATCGGGTCCACCGCAATTGACCGACCGGCGCGAATCGGAGCAGATGCGCGCTCTACGGCAGGTCGCTTGATACCGGTTCGATCCGTATAAGCGATTCGGCGATGGTCTCGCCGAATCTGCGGCGCAGAAACTGTCGCGGCATTTTCGATGTTTGCTATGGCGTGGCGCCGAGCAGCGGCGTCCCCTCCGGTTCTGCCTTGCGCATCGCGCGCTGATAGGCGGGGCGTGCGCCGATTCGCTGAAGATAGGCGAGGATGTTCGGCCACGGCGAGAGATCGTATGGATTGAACTCGCGCATCGTTGTCAGCGAGAACACCGTCATAATGTCCGCCGCGGTCAGCTCCTCGCCGGCGAGATAAGGTGCGTCGCCCAGACGCTGCTCGATCGTCGCGAATACCCGATGGAACCGCGCCTGCATTCTGTGCAGCGCGGCATTGTGTTCGGACGGATCGGCACGCTGCAGCAGCCACGTCTGCAGCACGAGCGGCTGCAAGGTTCCGTTGGCGAAGTGAAACCAGTAGAGATAGTCGGCGAATCCGGGCAGATCTTTGCTTACGGCAAGCCGTCCGTTGCCATGGGTGGCGATCAGATACTCGACGATCGCCGCGGATTCGCCGAGCACGAGCGCGCCGTCGGTGATGACCGGCGCGGTGCCGAGCGGATGCAGTGCCTGATATTCCGGCGGTGCCATGCGGTTGTCTTGGCGGCGCTCGTATCGCTTCAACTCGTATTCGAGTCCGAGCTCTTCGCAAAGCCAGACAATGCGTTCCGATTGGGAGCGGCCGAGATGATGAACAGTCAGTGGATAGTTGGTCATGAGCGCAATGGATCGTTGACGGTGCGCTCAATGTACGGCCCAGTCTTTCGGAATGCTTGCCGGTACTTCTTTACTTCTTGCCCGATCCTCTCAGTGTGGACAGAAACATACGAAAGCGCTGCTAGACTCGCCGCATGAATCTTGCCGATCTCGCCGAACTTGCCACGCGCCGGCTCCCGAGCCCGAATGGCCATGCGAGCCAATATCTGCGCCCTCTGAACAATCTCGGCATTCTCCGTCACCATCGGCCGACTTCGTTTGAAGCTGCGATCTACGATCCTGTCGTTATCCTGATCCTCCAGGGGCGAAAAGAAACCGTGCTCGGCACCGATTCGTATCCGATGCACGTGGGCGAGTGTCTGCTCGTCAGTCACGATCTTCCGGTGATCGCGCGTGTCACCAAGACCCCGTACACGGCGCTGATCTTCGATGTCGAGCTGGACACGCTGCGCGAACTCTATGATGCGTTGGCCGAAGCGCCGCTTCCGGCTGCACCGGCTCGCTCACTCGCGGTGCATCGCTGCGATGCCGAACTCGTCGATGCGTTTCATCGCTATCTTGCACTCGCGGGCAGGCAGACGGATGCCGCGGTGCTCGCGCCGCTGGTCTCGCGCGAAATTCATTATCGGCTCGCGACCGCACCGTTCGGCGGCATGCTGCGCGACCTGATCCGTCGCGACAGCCATGCCAGTGCCGTCGCGCGCGCGATTGCGCAACTGCGGCGCGACTTTCGATCGCCCGTCGAGATTCCCGGGCTCGCGCGCAGCGTCGGCATGAGTGCGTCCTCGTTTCACAAGCATTTCAAGGCGATCACCGCGTCGTCGCCGCTTCAGTATCGCAAGGGGCTGCAACTCCTGGAGGCCCGCCGCCTGTTGCGTGCCGGCACGCTGCCGGTTTCCGCGGCCGCATTCGAAGTCGGCTACGAGAGCGCGGCGCAGTTCAGCCGTGACTACGCGCGCAAATTCGGCGCGTCGCCGAAGCACGACATTCCGCAAACCTGATCGCTGTCCTGGATGGACGGTGCTGCGATCAAGATGTTTAGTGAGCGCATAGTGCGCGTCGGAGCGTCGCTCCCGCTTCTTGGGTATAGCGCAGATCGCACGCACTCCCGGCCCGAGATGGTTAAAGCTCGCGCGGTTCGAGTGCTTTGTTCGAGCGCGAAAGCTCGGCCTCCTGACTCGGAGACCGACCGAAGTTCCTGCGGTATTCGCGGCTGAACTGCGATGCGCTGTCGTAGCCGACGTCGATCCCGATTTCACTTACGCGCGCAACGCCGGAGAGGATACGCCGCCGGGCTTCTTCCAATCGGATTTCGCGCCGGTATTCAAGCGGCGTCATCGCCGTGATCGCCTTGAAATGACGATGCAGCGAGGTCGCGCTCATGCCGACGAAGGACGCGAGGTCGTCCACACGAAACGGCTTGTGGTAGTTGTCGCGCAGCCAACGCGTTGCGCGGCTGACCTGCATCAGGTTCGGATCGTTGACCAGACGGGACACAATCGGACCGAACGCGCCTTGCAAGAGGCGGTAGACAATCTCACGCTCGATCATCGGCGCAAGCACGGCGGCGTCCTCCGGCCGATCGAGAATGCTCAGCAATCGGGTCATCGGGTCGATCAGTTCCTGCGTCAATGGACCCGTGGCAAGCCCGGACGCGTCGCCTTTTGATATCTCTCTTTTCGGCATCGTCGACCAGACTTCGGCGACGCAAAGGCGGTCGAGCGTCAATGTCAGCGCAAGATGCGGCTTCTCGGGGCGTGCCGCGGTGACGTAAGCCGTCACCGGAAGATCGGCCGTGGCGATCAGGCACTGCGACGGCCCTGCGTCGTAGACCGATCGTCCGATCATCACGCGCTTGCGGCCTTGCAGCACGACGCAAATACGCGGGTCGTACATGCTGCGCACCGGCTTGGTCGGACGCGGGCAGTTGAAAAGCGTGACGTTGGGCAACGAGGTCGCCTGACGCGGCTGTTGGCAATGCCGCAGTACAAGTCGATGAAGCGCCGATAGCGGGTTTGCAGACATGCGAGAGCGGAGATCGAAGTTAGTTTGCAAGCGGCGCTGATGAAAAGCGCCTGGCAGGATCGTGCAAGACATTGGCCTTTATCGGCTAACGCCCAAGTCGTCGGCGCGCCATCATGGCATGGACATTTTGTACCAAGAGAGGGCGCAACGATGAAAGCTTTTCCTGAAGACGCAGTATGGTTCGTAACCGGCAGTTCTTCCGGCTTGGGCCGCGAGATTGCCAGACTGGCACTGACGCGCGGCTGGCGCGTCGTATTGGCCGCACGCGAGCCGAGTGCGTTGGCAGGCCTGGCGAGCCAATATCCCGATACGGCCATGACCGTCCGCCTCGATGTCACTGAGCCGGTATCGATCGTCGCGGCGGTCGAAGCGGCCGAGGCAAAGTT
This sequence comes from Rudaea sp. 3F27F6, assembly GCF_005503555.1. Classification (GTDB taxonomy): domain Bacteria; phylum Pseudomonadota; class Gammaproteobacteria; order Xanthomonadales; family Rhodanobacteraceae; genus Rudaea. The sequence goes on along the minus strand of NZ_SCNG01000002.1, from coordinate 86,863 downwards.
CGGTCGCATCGACGTGTTGGTGAATGCAGCGGGCTATGGCTATCTCGCCGCGATCGAGGAAGGCGAAGAACACGCCATTCGCGCGCAATTCGAAACCAATGTCTTTGGCTTGCTCGCGGTCACGCGGGCCGTGCTGCCCGGAATGCGCGCGCGCCGCAGCGGTCATATCGTGAACTTTTCTTCACTCGGCGGTCTGGTCGCGTTTGCCGCAACCGGTTATTACCACGCGACGAAATTCGCCGTCGAAGCGCTGTCCGAATCGCTTTCGCACGAGGTTGGACCGCTCGGCATCGGCGTCATGATCGTCGAGCCGGGCGCTTTTCGCACCGAGTGGGCCGGGCGCTCGATGATTGCCTCCGATACGGTGATCGACGATTACGCGGCGACGGCCGGCAAGCGTCGCGAGATGACGAAAGCGGTGTCCGGCAATCAACCGGGCGATCCGGCCAAGGGGGCCGCGGCGGTGATCGCCGCGCTGGAGTCGGATAGTCCCCCGTTGCGCCTGTTGCTTGGCAAGTCGGCACTCGATGTCGCGCTCAAACGTCTCGATGCGCTGCGTATGAATTTTGAAGCGTGGCGCGACGTCAGCGAAGGAACCGACTTCCCCATGGCATGACGAACCACGCAGGGTTCGGTTCGCACGTGGAAGCGATCAGGCGATCTGTCTAGCGAATCGTTCCAGCCAGAGGAAATTGGCGAGCGGCGCGGTCAGGCCCTCCGCCTGCGTGGTGGCGGCCTCGTTGAGCAAGGCGAGCGCCGCCCTCTGGTCGACGAGGCCGAGGTCGGCCAGTGCACAGTGGCGCAATTGTGCGGCAATCGTTTGCGCCTGCTGCACGATCAGCTTCGGCAGAACGCGGGCGAATGTTTCCTTGAGATAACCGTGCGGAAAAACTTCCTCGCCCAAATGCGTTTGCAGGTATTCCCGCATCAGCGCTCGGCCGTGCCGGTTTTGCGGCGCCAGACGATGACAAAACGCAGCCAGACTCGGATCGCTCAACGGATTGACCGGCCAGAAGCCGCGGCCGAGCAGGTACGGCGTTTGACAGGCGTGAGCGAGCAGGGCGGAGACCGGCACCGGACTCGCCGGCGCGTCGAAGGCGCGCAGCGAGCGAGCCGCGTTGCGCGCACGCGGCGTGAGCAACAACTCGGCGCGGCGCCTGGCCTCGGTAATCATTCGGTTTTCGCCGCGGCCGTCCGCATGCACTTCGTTGCGAAATTTTGGAAACAGCTCGTCGCCGCCCAGGCCGGTGAAAAGCAGGTCGCATCCCTGAGCGCGCGCCGAATCCCAGAGATTTTCAAACGCCTCGAGATAGAACTCCCAGCGTGGATACGATTTCTTGTTTTCGCTCGGCTGCAGATCGAGACTCGGCAGGAACTCGTCCATTTCTATGGACTCGTCACGCAAGCCGAGTCTCTGCACGATTCGCTGCCGGCGCTCGATCTGCGCTTCGCGGAACGTACCGTTCATCAGAATGCCCCGGCTGGCGACCGGCCCATGCGCGGCACGCAAAGCGCAAGCGACGGAAGCCGAATCCATGCCGCCGCTCAGTTCGAGTGCAACCTGCGCGGGCGTGACGGCACGCATCGACACCGAGTGCCGCAGCAGTTCGCCGAAAGACTGCAGATCGTCATCATTCTGCCGATCGAGCGGCTCGGGCGTCTTGGCTGCGTCAGGGTATTGGTAGTGCGCTTTTTCGCGCGTCACATAGAACGACGAGCGTTCCGTCAGCAGCACGATGCCGCTGCAGATTTGCCGCGCCGAATAGCAGGCATTGAGCGCAAGGTAGTGGCTGGCCGTTTCCGCATCTACGGTCAGCGATCGAGAAAGGAAATCGGCGAAATCCCAACTGATCGTCAGTCGGTCACTGTCGGCTTGGCAGTACACCGGCGCCGTGCCGAATACGCCGCAGCGCACGCGAATGCGGCCGCCCGCGGGCGCGACTTCGATCATCACGTAGTCCAGCGGCCACAACAGACACTCTCGATATAGACGATGGTAGTGTTCCGCGTCTGCGCAGATGACGTTCGAGATTCTGCCGGCCGAGCGCCGGTCGGAGTCAGCCATGCGTTCGCGAACGATGACGAACCATTGTCCGTCGCCGCCGACGAGCAGTGCTTCGAGCGCCGCGTGAAAAAAAGGCGCGATGCGGCTTTCGCCGAGCGTCAGGACATCGTTCTGCCACTGCGGCGCAGCGGCAAGGTCGGAGAATGCAAGGTCAGCTTTGAGCATGCCGGGCGCAGCTGTGCGGAGCCGATCGGAAATTCACATGGCGCTCCGCTGCGAGCCGCTGCGACGCGTAACAAAAATGCCGCCTCTTTGCTCGAGGCGGCATCTTTTTATTCGAACCGGCTGATGGGGAAGGGCGATGATCCTTCATCCACGAAGCGTGATTCGTCAGCCCTCCGAGGTGCGATAACCGCGTGAATCGCCTTCGAGCGGAATGGGCTTCATTTCGAGGATTTCCGCCGGCGTGCCGCTGGACAGCGGACCGTCGATTTGAATTGCAAACGGATTCGTTACATTGAATGCACTGTCCTGCTTAAACTCGGATTGCTTCATGATTTATCTCCAACGAATCAATTCGTCGCCACATGGCGGCTTTTTGAACATAGCACAGGTGTAAAAGTCGGAGCAATACAATTCCAGTCAAGCAGTCGAGAGGTTTCTGTCTCGATTATAAGCGGCGCGATTGACATAACCGCTGTGATCCAGTCGTCAAACTTTGATTGTCGGATCAGCCTATTCTATGGGGCAGTGCTTTGCTCAGAATCCTCCCGTGAGGATTTTTCTCGATACGTCATCCGGCATGGAATCCACATTATGAAACGTCGCTATCTGCCTGCGTTCGTGCTTATCGCGCCTGTTTTTTTCGCGCCGGCTTTCTCTTCGGCAGCAATAGCCAGACACATCATTTTCCCGAATGACAGCGTGACCGGAAATCTCATAAGCGATCCGGGTTTCGAGAACGGCGTCGCCGGCTTCGCTGCGCAGGAATCGACGGATTCCGTCACGCGGTCCACCGTCAATCCGATCGACGGCAGCGCCAGCCTGCGTGTGGCAATCAATGGATGGGGCAATAATGTTTTCTGGACGCTGGCGACGGACGGCACGGCGAACGCGCATGCCTCGCAATTGAACGTCAGTGGCAAGTTACGCGGCGACACGACGCAATCAAATTCCACCCTGCAGTTCTGCGCCGCTGCCTACTACACCGACAGCGGCGACATCGTGCAGAACTGCGTCGGAGCGAGCAAGACCGCGGGCCAGACTGGAACGCTGACGGCGTCGCTCGATCTGGATGCGACACGCACACTCGCCAACGTCGACATCCGCATAACGCTGGACGGCCCGGGCCCCGTGGTTTACGCCGTCGATGACGTATCGGCCGTGCTGACCGTCGTCGACGTGCCGCCGCCGGTCTGTACTCAGGACACTTGGTCCTGCAGCGACTGGTCGGCTTGTTCGGCCAGCGGCAACCAGACGCGTACCTGCACGATGACGTTCGATTGTCCGAATGTGGTCACGCCGAGTCCGCCGACTTCGCAGTCCTGCGACGGTTCGGGGCCGCCGCCTTCCGCCGGCTACACGGCCGTGCTGACGGACTCCGGCAGCACCGCGCCGCTGCCGCTGATCGCCGATGCGCAGGAGCCGGCCGAACCGAATCTCACGCCGGCCTTCCACGTTTCCACACCGAATGCGCAGTGTTCCAAATTGACCGGCTTCGTCAATCCGGCCATCGCCATTCCGACGACGTCGAATATCCGCGAGCTCGAGGCGACCTGGAACGGCACGCCACTGCCGGTGATCGATCCGCAAGGCAAGGAGGTCGCCGAGGAAGCGCATGCGTGGGGCTCGATGGTCGGTTTCTTCAAGCCGCTGTTCTCGCTCGCTGCGGTGCCTGCCGGCGCCGGTACGTTGGAGGTGAAAGCCTTCGACGGCAGCCACAACAGCGTCACGAGTGCGGTGATCCCGAACCTGACTGTGTTCGCGCCGCCGGCAGCGCGCACTGCGGTGCAGATCGGTGCATTGGGGCATCCGCGCATCTATCTGACGCCGGCGCGCCTTGCGCAGATTGCCGCCAAACCGGCAAGCGACCTCACCGCGCAGCGCTTTTGGAGTAACACCACCGGCGTGGGTTATTTTCTCGACGCGCTCAATACCAATCCCGATCCGACCAGCACCGCGTTCGCAAATCAGGTCTATGACCCGGACGGCTACATTCCCGCGTTGGCGCTGTGCTATCAGCTCAAGAAAAGCACGGACGCCGCGACGGCGACGAAATGCGCCGGCGCCGCCAAGACGTTGACCCTGCGCATGGCCAACGATTACGCATCGGGCACGCGCGACTTCGGCCGCGACAGCGGCTACGACATCCGCTTCGATCTGCGCGACATGATGCTGGCCTACGACTGGATGTACGACCAATTCTCACCGACCGACCGCGCGCTGCTGGTGCGCATCGCGACCGAATGGGTGGACTGGTACCGGACCACGCCGGGCTACGCTGCGACGCAGCCGGTCGAGAACTACTATGCCGGTTATCTGCAGGGCATCGCGCTCGCGTCGGTGGCGACCGCGGGCGACAACAGCGACGCCGACCGTCTGCTTGCGCTGCTGCGCGCCAAGCTGACCGACGAAGTGCCCGTGCTGAACCAGCGCGGCTGCGGCGGCGATTACGCCGAGGGCTGGAACTACGGGCCGTACACCATGCTGGAATTCTCTTTGGTCAACCAGACCCTCAAGGATGTCGGCGAGGACTGGAGCGCGGATTTCGATTTCGTCGACAAACTCGCGCGCAGCTACACCTACCAGGTCTCACCGGATTATTTGATGACCGTGTCGTTCGGCGACTATTCCGGCGACTACGCGCATCTGACGCGGCCGTGGCTGCTGGCCGTGCTGAGTTCGACCACATCCGACAACGCTTTGGCGGCGCGGCTCTACTCGACGATGATGGCCGCTGCCGCAAGCGACATCCATGTGCCCCTTGACCGTCCGAGTACGTTCTACGAGATCGTGTTCGGCAATCTTGCGCAGACGGTGGACGTCTCGTCGATGCCGCTGTCCTATCTCAATCCCGGGACGGGCCGCTGGTTCTCGAAGTCTTCGCTGACCGACACCTCCGGCTACCAAGCCACCGCCGAAGTGATCAGCTATCAAGGCGACCACTACGGCTATTCCAACGGCGACGTGCAGTTGTTCCACGCTTCGACGTGCATCCTGTGTTCCGCCGCCTACCGCGGCGATCGCTTCATCGGTCTGGGCCAAACCAAGGATTATTCGACTTACCTCGTCAACGGCGCCGGCAGCGGTGTCAGCCGCAACGCGCAGGTGTTGTTCAATCAGGACGCGGGCACGTGGTCGGCGGTCGGCATGCGCTTCGAGTCGTCGTATCCCAAGGGCCGCTATGACGAGAACCTGATGAGTCCCGACATGCCGTTGGACTATTTGATCCGCGAGGCCGTGCACCTGCGTCCCGGCGTACTGGTGGTGCGCGACCTGCATCGGCGTCGCCATGCGGACGACACCCTGGTGGCGAACTGGCATCTCGGCTCGGCAGAGGCAGTGCAGACGCTCAGTACCGGCCACTACAAGATCGGCACCACCGACGTGACTGCGTTTACCAACGCCGCGATCGGATTCGGCTCCGATGCCGATGCCGGCGGCAACCGCATCGGTACGCTGATGACGCAGGCCTTTCCGGCCGGCGTGCAGGGGATGGAGAGCATTACGGTCTTTGCCGAAGGCACCACCGGCGTGAGCTATGCCAACGGCGTGCTCAAACTCTCGAACGGTCAATGCGTGACGTTCGCAAACGGCAGCGTAAGCGTCGCCGCCTGCCAGTAATTCTACGAATATTGAATTTCACTTTATTCGATCGTTCTGGTCCGGTAACGCGAGATTGAGTTCCTCTGTATGCGGCGGGTAACAGATCTTCGGATGGGTCTCGTGGCAACCTTGATAGCGGACGGATAGCCGAATTCGTTGTGCGCCCGGTGCGAGCGTATAGGGCACCGTCGCATCGAGGTCACCGTGGTATATCTCCACATTGCCGAGATACTCGTCGTGGTATTTCTTTCCGTCGGGCATCTTCGCTTCGCCTAAGGTCAGACCTTCGCCGCTTTTGAATTTCATCTGACCGCGGTAGAGATAGTAGTCCGGCGCGATCGTCCAATGCAGCCTGACTGCGCCGGGTGCGCCGGCATCGGCGCTGAATCTAAATGCCTCGTCGATCGGCAGTAAGTCGGCCGCGTCTTGGGTTTGCGAGGCCATGGACAAAGCCTCGATCATCACCATGAAGAAAACGAGATATGTATACATAAGTCACTTTGGATTTCTGTTGGCCGCGCTCGCACAGTGGCCGAAGCAAAATGCCGCAGCTCAGAAGATCGAATGCGCCGATCACGCTGCCTGGCGAAGTACGGTCGGGGAAGTGCACGGGGCGCAGGTGTGTGGCTCAGCCGCCGCGGCTGCGCTCCGCATTCTCGATCTCGGTGCGCACTTTGCGTTCGAGATCCCATTCATGCAGATCCTTGCCGACGATCTTGCCGTCGCGGGACAGCAGGAAGTTCGCCGGTACGCCGCGCAATCCGTAGGCTTTCGCCGCCGGCGAGTCGAAGCTCTTCGAAAGCAGGTTGAGCCAGGGAATCTCTCCGTGGCTCTTGTCCTGGGCGAGTGCCTGGGTCCAATCGGCCGCGTCCTCGTCGACCGAGACGGCATATATCTCGAAACCGTGCGGATGGAAATCCTTGTACAGCTTGCGCAGGAACGGAAATTCGGCTCTGCATGCGCCGCATCCCGATGCCCAGAAGTCGAGCAGCACAAACTGATTGCTTGCGAGCACGTCGGACAAGGTGTGCTCCTTGCCGTCTGCATCGCGCAGCGTCATGTTTTCGTATAGCGAACCGACTTCGAAATGCCCGGCGGCTTTCACTCTCGCCTGCGATCTCGTCATCATCGCCCGCACGCGCGCGATCAATGGATTCGGCCCGAGCTGCGTTTCGAGATCGTCGACCATGCGCCGTTTGGCGACCGAACTGTTCGAATAATAGGGCGGGTCGATCGTGCCCATCAGCGTAAACAGCTTCAACAACGGATCGGCGTTGCCGGTGAGGATGCCGTGCTCGTAGGCGATCATGGCATTCTCGTTGCGCACACGTTCCGGCTCCAAGGCTTCGAGCGGCTTTTGCGCTTTCTTTACCGCCGCCTCGTCGGTGGGATCCACACCGATGGCACTTTTCCTTTCGGCTTCGGCGAGCTTTACGGAAATATCGACATTGGCCGGGCTGTGCGCGTAACCGAAACGCTTTTCGTTGTAGTCGCCACCACGCACCGTGAAAATATTCTCTGGGTGAAATTCCGTCCGATAGGTCGCCGGCTCGATGATCATGGTTGTAGCTGTGCTCTGGTGTTCTCCTTTCTCGTTCGTCCATTCAAACGCCATGTTCGCAAACAACGGCTGGTCGATCGTGCCGGTAAGGGTGAAGGCACCGTCCTTCACCGGTTCCTTGACGGACGACAGGTTTCTGCGACTCAAATCCCCCGTAGGCGACACGATGAGCAACTCGGCAGTGCCCTCTTTGAACGGCAGGTTTTCACCGTGAATCGTGTAGAGTCCCGCATGCTTTGCAGTCGCAGCCGGAGCATCGCTACCGCCCGGATCGGCTTGTGCCGAAAGAGGGGTTGTACACATCAGCGCGGCGGTGATGAGAGACGCGGATCTGCGCACGACGTGCGTTGCAAAATTCGGGCTCGGGAAATATACGTTCACGGCGAAGGTCCTCGTGCTGGATAGCTAGGGCTTGGTGCCGCCGAACTGGTAACGCGCTTCCACGAACAGTTGGCGGCCGTAGGGGTTGTAGTTCTGCGGCAGGAAAGGGCGGCTATGTGTGCCCGGCTGGGTGACGTCGACCGGCGGCATCGAGTTCATCAGATTGTTGGCGCGCAGCGACAACTGCCACGCAGGCAACGGAGAGAAGTTGATGCTTGCGTTGAATATCCGCCACGATGCAACCTTGCCGGCCAGCGGCACGTTGTAACTGTTGTTGATGTAGGCGATGTAGTTCGGCGTCGGCCCGTAGTAAGTGCCGAACAGCGTTGCGCTCCAACTGTTGCGGCTCCACGTCAGCGCAAGGTTGCCCTTGGTCTGAAACTCTGAGTACTGAGGATTTCTCAACAGATTCAGCAACGGATCGCCCGGAAGACTCTGCTGACGGTGCGTCAGCACGCGCGTGTACCCGGCATCCAAGGACAGACGGCCGTAGCGGCCGAGATCGAACTTGTAGTTGAGGCTCGCATTGAGTGCATTGTTGATCTCGCGCGAGAGGTTGATCTTGGTCGTGTCCACTTCGAGAATCTGACCGAGCAGCGGCGAGCCCGGAGGCGTCGGCGCGCGGATGATCTGCGCATTGGCGGCTTGGCATGTCGGCGATTTCGGATCGAGCGTGCCTTCGAGACAGTACAACTGGTTCTGTATGAGGTAGTCGGTCCCTTCGAGAAACACTTCGTTGCGAATCGAACTGTGCTGAAAATCCGCGCTCAGCGTCAACTGCGTGATCGGCGACCACACTGCGCCGTATGACCAGGTCTTTGCAGTCAACGGCTGCAGATTCGGATTGCTGGTCTGCTTCAAAGTGACCGGAGTGAACGTCCATTGCGGAGGGCAATTGGTGATGTTGGCTCCGCTGAAGCCGAGCCTGGCGCAATTGACCAAGTCATAGACCGAGTTTTGCATGATGCTGGTGCCTTCGAATTCGTCGATCAGCGACGGCGCCTTGAATGCGGTGCTGTATTTGCCGCGCAGTAACAAACCCTCGATCGGGCGCAACTCCAGTCCGATGCTGTAGGTCGGATGGCTGAAGTGCGCGCCTTGTGCGTCGTAGCTGTCGTAGCGCGCGGCGAGATCGAGGGTGAGCACTTTGTGCAGCGGCAGATTCAATTCGGCCGCCGCCGCATAACGGTCGCGGCGGCCGTCGCTCGGGATCGCGGCGTAGTCGCCGATCTGATAAGACGAGAGCAACTCGCCCGGAAGATATTTCCATGATTCGAATCCGTCTTCGGCGACGACGGCCAGCCCCGCATCGCCGCCCGGCAGAGTGAACAGCGACGTCTGCGTCAGTTGCGCGCGCAGCTGATCGTTGCGGTCCGTACTCACGATCGAATCGGCGCGCGAGAAAAAGGCGAACTGCGTCGGCGTGAGCGGCCGGAACAGGAGACTGTAGTTGGGCGAGTAAATCGGAAAGCCATTGGCGTCGACGCCGAGCTGCGGACCGAGGACCCAACTGGTATATGAGCCGGGCCCATCGCCCGAAAAGAACCCGTTCTGGCGGTCGTCGGAGCGCTCGTACGCACGTGTGAACGCGACGTCGAGCGTCCATCCGGAGCCGAACGCGGTCTTGCCGCCGACGGTTGCGGTATAAACGTTCTCGTAGTTCTTCTGCCTCAGCAGACCGTCGAGACTGCTGGATATCTCTTCGGGCGCGAAGCTGCGTGAGATAGTGACAACGTCGTTCAAGTTCGGATCGTCGATGATCCAATTGCTGCTGGCGTTGGTTTGCCGCGATTGCACTTCGTAGCTCTCCAGCACATCCGCATAGAGCTGCGTGTTGTCGCTGAGCGCATAAGTGCCATGCATGCTGAAGCTGGCGGCCTCGTCCTTGTTGATCAATGAGCGGTCCGCCTCCGCGGCTACCGAACCGCAATAGCTGCCGTAAGCGTTTTCGTAGTAGCGCAGGGTGCCTCGCCAGAGAGCCGACAATTTGTCGCAGCCTCCCGGCTGCGGTAAATAACCCGTACCCGAAAAGCCCTGTACATAGACGAGACTCGTCGCCTGTTGTGGATGGATACCGCCGGCGTAGTTCTGCGCGGTGATCCGGCGCTGGAATTCCCAGATCGGCTCCTGCTTGCTGTACTGCAGGCCGAACATCAGATCGAGCTTGCCGACGTGGACATTGTCGACCGCGCTGAACATGCGTTCGCGGCCGCCGCCGCTCGGGTACCAGCCGAAGCGCGCATCGAGCGTGCCGAAGTCGACGTGTTTCTTGAGCACGATATTGACGACACCGGCCAGCGCGTCCGAGCCATACAACGCAGACTGTCCGCCGGGCAGGATTTCGATGCGATCGACCAGATCGATCGGGATCGTGCTCAGATTGGTATACAACCCGTCGGTGCTGCTGACGGCGACCTGAGCGGTCTGCGAATAAAACGGCAGCGGACGGCCGTCGATCAAAAACTTCGTGAAGCTCGGATCGAGCCCGAACAGGCTCACCGTCTTCACGCCCCAAAGATCGTTCGTGTTGATCGAGGTGTTGTTGATTTGGCCGGTATTCACCGTCGCGTTTTGCAGCGCGTCGGCCACGCTCGAAAAGCCGCGGTTCTTGATCTGCTCCGCGGTGATCGTGATCAGCGGGCTCGAGGTTTCGATTTGCGCGCGCGGAATCAATGAGCCGAGCACGGTGACCGTATCGAGCTGAGGGGAGAGGGCATTGGAATGCGCCGCCGGCAGTTCCACGGGCTTTTCCTCCCTACCGCGATTGCCCGACACCGGCTTCGGCGGCAGCGGCTTGATCACGACGGTCGTCGCATCGGTGAATTCGCCTGCGTAGCCGGTACCTTCGAGCAACTTGGCCAATGCCTCCTTGGTCGTATAGCTGCCCCTGAGCGGGTATGCCTTTCGATCCTTGACCGCTGCGGGATCGAACACCACGTTGATCCGTGCCTGCGTGCCGAGTTCGCGCAGCGAATCGGCCAGCGCTTGTGCGGGCAGGTCGAACGGGTAGGTGACTTGCGCATACACCGCGACTGGAGCCATGAGAGCAACCAGCCAGGCCCCGGCGCGGATGTACTCATTCGATGTCCACATGCCGTTGTCTTCCCCCGAACGGATGGCGCATCAAAAGCGATGCTCTGTCTACCAGACGGCCGACGAAGCCGATCCGGACATCAACTTGTCATCGAGGACGAAACACTGCCGCGGCGTTGCAGAGGTGCAGGCGATCGGCCAAAGCGCAGGTCATCGCGTCAACATGAGCGCAGAATCTTCGTGCACGACGCGCAAGCCGTGCAGGCTGGCGACGGCCAAAGCAAACTGGGCGGGATCGCGAGTCGAGAACACGCCGGAAATACGCAGCGAGGCTACCGTCGAATCGGCGAAGCGGATTCGCGTGCTGCCGTAACGATTCAGTTCCGCCACGGCATCAGCGAGGGTCGAATCGTCGAAATAGACCTGGCCTCGCTGCCAGGCCAGGGTGTAGTCGACTTTCGGCCGGTCGAGCGTCGGCGCGCGATCGACGGCCAGGGTCAGCCGATCGCCGGGGGCAAGCGTGGCTTTGCGCTCGGGCCAGTTCGATGCCGCATTCTGCGTACTGACCTCGACCTTGCCTTCGAGCAGAGTCACCGCCAAATGCAGCGGATCGCGGCGTACATCGAACGTGGTGCCGAGCGCAACGATCTGTTCGTCGCCGGTCTGCACGATGAAAGGCCGTTGCGGATTTTTTGCCACCTCGAACAAGGCTTCACCGTGTTCCAGCACGATGCGCCGCTCATTTGTGCGGTAGGCAACCTTGAGCCGCGTGCCGGTGTTGAGCGTGACGCGCGTGCTGTCGTCGAGCTTGACCGTCTGCAGTGCTCCGACCGCCGTCTCGTAGATGCGATCTGCGGGAAGCAGGCGAAGGATGACGATCGTGGCAAACACGAGCACGGCGCATACCGCGGCGATGCGCCATCGAATGTGCCGTGCTCCGCGTGCACGCGCACTGCGCGTGGTAGCCGTCCGATGCACGGGGCCGGCTGCGCTCGGAATCAGTTCCCAAATATCGTTGGCGCGCGCGAAGGCACGAGCATGCGTTGGGCTTGCCGCAAGCCATGCTCTGAACGCCGCCTCCGTTGTTCGGCGGCGGTCGGGTTCCTGCAAGCGGGTGAGCCATGCGCAGGCTTCCGCCAGGGTCAATTCGTTGATGACGTCGGAGGTGCTGGACTTCATGATTCGCCCATCCACTGGGTGAGAAAGAGGAGCGCGCGCGCAATGCGCTTTTCCACCGCGGCCACGCTCAAGTTCTCGCGCTCCGCGATGCGCGCGGCGGTCAGGCCCTCGAGCCGTTTGGCCATGAGGCAGCGTTGTGTTTGCGGATCGAGCCGCCGCATTCCCGATTTGAAACGGCGCAGGCGCTCCTGCGAATGCAGTTGCTCTTCGGGCAACGGCGCCGCGTCGGCGAGGCCGGAAATGTCGAACTCGTCGCCGTCGCCGACCGCGTGCGCACGATGCCGGGCCCGATCGCGCCCCAAGTTCACTGCGGCCGTGACCAGGAACGCCTCCTGCGAGCGCACTTCCTGCTTGCGCGCATAGGATTCGAGGCGCAGGAACGCCTCTTGCAGCACATCGTCTGCATCCTGCGGCGCCACCCCGCTGCGCAAGACAATCGCACGCACCTTGGCCAAAATCGTCGTCAGGCCGCTCGCCACGCCCACTTGGCTCTCGATCTCTATTGCCGTCAGATTCAATAGACGTTCGACGGCGGGAATCCGGACATTCTTGAACCGGCGTCTTCGGCCAAGCCCGACTCGTCTCGAAGCTTCGGCAACTCGGCCATTCACCCCGAAGAATATGCGTCGTCACTTTGCGCACGCAAAAAGCCGACGCTGTCGCCGATTAAACCGCATATCGCGGACGTGCATCTGAGTTGTATCTCATGCCGATTCGCACTCATCTGCGTCTTGGATCGGACGCAAGACCCGTTGCATCCCACGTACCGTTTCCACGAAAGCGCCGCTTTCGTCGATTCGTTGCGCCGCATTGCAGACCCACCAGGCCAGACAGGACACCATGCACAACGAATTCGATGGACGCTCGACGCATGCCGGCAGCTCAAGGCTGAATAAGCGACTCGCGGCGTTGCCTCTGCTGGCCGCGCTTTGCGCCGGCGCGCAAGCCTCGTCGCCTTTGCCGGAGCAGGCACCGCCGCGGTTCGCGCAGGTCATCGAACGCGAAGTTCCGGCGATCATGAAAGAAGCCAAGATTCAGGGCGTCGCGGTGGGGCTGATCGTCGACGGCAAGCTGGTGTATGCACGCGGGTTTGGCTACGCCGATCACGCCGGCAAGGTGCCGGTGACGCCCGATACCGTGTTCGTCGCGGCATCCCTGTCCAAACCCATCGCCAGTTGGGTGACGATGCGCCTCGCGGCGCAAGGGCGGGTCCGCCTCGATCAACCGGTGGCCGACCTGCTGTCACCGTGGCCGCTGACGCAGAATCAGTTTGATTATCGTCAGATCACCGTCCGCCATCTGCTCTCGCATACTGCCGGTACGACTTTGGGCGGTTACGAGGGTTGGCTCGATTTCAAGGAATTGCCCACGCTGGAGCAATCGCTGGCTGGAAAGACCAACGGGCGCGGCGCGGTCGAGTTGTTCGCGCCAGTCGGCAGCAAGTTCCAGTATTCGGGCGGTGGCTACACGCTCTTGCAATTGGCCATTGAGCGAACGACCAGGCGCAAATATCAGGACCTTGCGCAGGACTTGGTGTTCAAGCCGTTGGGCATGACGCACAGCAGCGTCGCGATGACGCCGGCCGTGCTTGCCGGTGCAGCGGAGGGGCACGGGAATGACGGTAACCCGGTGCCGATGCGTTACTACGTCGAGCAGGCACCCTCTACACTGACCACGACGGTTCGCGACTTCGCCCGTTGGATGATCGCGGGTATGCAAGGCACTCCCGGCACTCACCCTTTGGATCGCACGCAATTGGCGCAACTGTATGCGCCGGCGGAATTGAGCACGCCGCGCGCATCGGGCGATATGATCTACGGCCTCGGCCATTTCATCGAACGTCTCACCGACGGCAGCGTCGCCGTCGGCCATGACGGACGCAACCAGGCCGGCTTCCGCGCCAAATTCCTGATGCGCCCTGCATCGGCCGACGGCATCGTGTTCTTCAGCAACTCGCGCAGCGGCCTGGCATTGGATCGCATCGTCTGTCTGTGGGGAGCCGACGCGGCCAGGGCAGATCCTGTTGCGGTATGCAAGAAGTAGTAATTGCTCTTGAGGCGCGCGCTGGGAGAGCCCGGTGGGATTTCGCCAGTCGCGTCGATTTGCATAAGTCGACAAGGTCGCTATCTGGCGCGATCGATTTAGCTTTGACGACGCAGCGCGTCGGCTCTTGAGTGAATACCGAAGTTGTGACGCACCCCAATCTGCCGCTCGCAAGCGGCAGACCGGGCGGCCTGTTTAGAGCTTGCGGAAGCGGTCGAACACGACGATGCCGATCAGTGCGCAAAGCATCAGTATTGCCCAGCGATCCAATGTCGGAGCGGGTACGGTCGGTGTAGCGACCGGGTTGACCACGACGGCAAGAACGGATGAGGTCGCCTGGACGAACCCCGCATCGCCGCTGTAGCTCGCCGTGATCGAATGCGTGCCGGGCGTCGTAAAGGTCGCCGTGCAGCTCGCTGTCGAACTCGTCGTGCCGACGATCAAGGTCACAGGCGAGCAGGGCAATGCGGTGCCGTTGTCGCTGAAGCTGACTGTGCCAGTCGGAGGATCGCCGGCCACTGTGGCAACGAGATTCAACGGCACACCCGGCGTCGCAGGATTCGGTGTGGCCGCGAGGGTGACCGTCGTCGTCTTCTTGTTCACGACAAGCGTATACGCCTGCGTGCCGAACGCGCCGCCGGATCCCGCCGCCTGCGCGGTGAACGCGAAGCTGCCGGCGGCCGTCGGCGTGCCCGCCAAGAGGCCGCTCGTGCTCAGGGTCAAGCCGGTCGGCAGGCTGCCCGATGTCAGCGTAAACGTGTACGGGGTATGGTCCACGCCGTCGCTGCTGCTGGCGCTCAATTGTTGGCTATAGGACAGGCCGAACGTGGCGGCTGCGATGGTCGCGGGTGCAATCGTCACCATCACTTTCGCACAGGTCACCTGCACGTTGGTCACGTTCGCCGACAGATTGGTGCCGTTGCCGTTGGCGACGACGCAGGTCTGACCCGACGGCGGCGTCGTCACCGCGACGTTCCAGTTCGAGCCGATAGGCAGCGGCGTCGGGAACGTGAACGCGCCGCTCGACGACAGCGCCTGCGACGTGCCGTGCGTGCTGTCGCTCAGGGTGAGTGCGGCGGCCGACGTTGCGCCGCTGACATTGCCGCCGATCGTATAAGTCGTCGCTGCGATCGTCGTTACGTCGCTCGCGCTGTCGTTGCCTGTATTGGTTTCGCCGCCGCCGGACACCGCTGCGTTGTTGGTCACCGATGCCGCTGCGTTGTTGGCGACGTTCACCGTCAACGTGATGGCCGGATAGCTGCTGCCCGCAGCCAGCGCATCCGAGCGCGTGCAGGTCAATGTTCCTAAGCTACAACTCCATCCCGTGCCGCCGATCGCGGTAGCGGTCAATCCGGCGGGCAACGTATCCGTCACCGTGACCGTGCCGTTGGTGGGCGAGCCACCGACATTGCTGGCCGTAAGCAGATAGATTGCGCCGGTCTGTCCCTGCGCAAAGTTTCCGCTATGCGTCTTGGTGATCGTCAGATCGGCTCGTGCCGTGAGCGTGTCGGTATCGGTCGCCGAATTGTTGCCCGGAGTTGGGTCGGTGACGCCCGCCGGTGCGGCAACGGTTGCGGTGTTGCTCAGCGTACCGCTCGCTGCGGCCGAGATCGTGCAGCTCGCGGTGTACGTCGTGCTGCCACCCGCGGGCAGGTTGATCGTATCGTTGATATTGCCGCTGCCGCTTGCCGTGCAGGTGCCGCCGCCTGCGCCGACGCAAGTCCAGGTGCAGGTCAGCGCGGCAGGGAAGGTGTCCGCAATAACGGCACCGGGCGCGTTGCTCGGCCCCGCGTTCGACGCGGTAATCGTATAGGTCACGCTGCCGCCCGGCGTCGCCGTGGTCACGCCGTCGGTATTGGTGATCGACAGGTCAGCAGATCCAGCAAGTGCATCGGTATCGGTTGCCGAATTGTTGCCTGGTGTCGGATCGGTGACTCCGGCCGCCGCCGCGACGGTCGCCGTGTTGCTCAGCGTACCGCTTGCCGCCGCGGAGATCGTGCAGCTCGCGGTGTACGTCGTGCTGCCACCCGCGGGCAGGTTGATCGTATTGTTGATATTGCCGCTGCCGCTTGCCGTGCAGGTTCCTCCGCCTGCGCCTACGCAAGTCCAGGTGCAGGTCAGCGCGGCGGGGAAGGTGTCCGCAATGATGGTGCCCGGCGCGTTGCTCGGTCCCGCGTTCGACGCGGTAATCGTGTAAGTGACGCTGCCGCCCGGCGTCGCCGTGGTCACGCCGTCGGTATTGGTGATCGCCAGGTCGGCCGACGCAGCGAGCGCATCGGTGTCGGTCGCCGAGTTGTTGCCCGGCGTCGGATCGGTGACGCCTGCCGGCGCCGCGACGGTCGCGGTGTTGCTCAGCGTACCGCTTGCTGCTGCGGAGATCGTGCAACTTGCGGTGTACGTCGTGCTACCGCCCGCGGGCAGGTTGATCGTGTCGTTGATGTTGCCGCTGCCGCTTGCCGTACACGTACCGCCGCCAGCGCCTACGCAAGTCCAGGTGCAGGTCAGCGCGGCGGGGAAGGTGTCCGCAATAACAGCACCGGGCGCGTTACTCGGTCCCGCGTTCGACGCGGTAATCGTGTAAGTGACGCTGCCGCCCGGCGTCGCCGTGGTTACGCCGTCGGTGTTGGTGATCGCCAGGTCGGCCGACGCTGCGAGCGCATCGGTGTCGGTCGCCGAGTTGTTGCCCGGCGTCGGATCGGTAACACCGGCCGGTGCTGCCACGGTCGCGGTGTTGCTCAGCGTACCGCTTGCTGCTGCGGAGATCGTGCAGCTCGCGGTGTACGTCGTGCTGCCACCCGCGGGCAGGTTGATCGTGTCGTTGATATTGCCGCTGCCGCTTGCCGTGCAGGTGCCACCACCTGCGCCTACGCAGGTCCAGGTGCAGGTCAGTGCGGCAGGGAAGGTGTCGGCAATAATGGTACCGGGTGCGTTGCTCGGGCCAGCATTCGACGCGGTAATCGTGTAGGTCACGCTGCCGCCCGGCGTCGCTGTGGTCACGCCGTCGGTGTTGGCGATCGCAAGATCAGCTTGTGGCGTAAGCGTGTCGGCGTCGGTCGCCGAATTGTTGTCCGGCGTCGGATCGGTGATACCCGTCGGCGTTGTGACGCTCGCCGTATTGACCAACGAACCGCTTGCCGACGCCGAGATCGCGCAGCTTGCGGTGTATGTCGTGCTGCCGCCGGCGGGCAGGTTGACCGTGTCGTTGATGATGCCGCTGCCGCTCGCGGTGCAGGTGCCGCCGCCCGCGCCGATGCAAGTCCAGGTGCAGGTTGCGGAAGGCGGGAAATTGTCGCTGACGTTGGCTCCGTCCGCGTCGGCCGGGCCGGCATTGCTCGCCGTGATCATGTAAGTGACCGATCCGCCGGGCACCGCGGTGGTGACGCCGTCGGTGACGGTGACGGCGAGATCGGACGGGCCGAGATTCGCATAGCAAACGGTGGCGTCGTTCAGTGCTGGAGTGGTGTTGAGATTGCTGGTCGACAGGACGGCACGGTATTTGAGGTAACGCAGACCGTTGAACTGACTCAGCGAGGCGCCGTTGTTGAAATAGGTCGCGGAGGTGTTGTCGGGGCCGACGAAATTGAACGGTCCGGCCAGGGAAGCACTGCCGGCGACCTGGAACCGCACGGCGGTATTGGTCGGCGTCGCGGCATCCCACGACAGCGTCGTCCAGGTCACGTTCGCGTTCGCTATGGGATTGGCGTCTTTGACCGAAGAGTCGAACGTGCCCGAAGCGTCGTAGCCGTCGTTGATGTAGATCCTGAAACCGGCGTCGGTGCTGACGCCTCCGGTCAGCGGGATCGACCAGACCGTGCCCGACGTGGCACCGGCGACGCGCGTGCCGCCGCTATAGACGTCGGAGCCGGCCGTGGCCGTACCGCTGCGGGTCAGCGCATACGTGCCGGGCGACGGATTGATGTTCGGCCGGATGACGATGGCGTACTGCGTGCCGGCGCTGAGCATCGCCGGCGAACTGAACGTCGCCGTGTAGAAAGCAGCCGAACCGCTGCTGAAACCGGTCAGGGTCGTGCCGGCGAGATCGGAGCCGATCGGCAGGCCACCCACGGTGGCACGCAGGCTCAAGGTCAGGTTCGGCGTGATCCCCGTGCAGCCGGAGCAGAACAGATTGACGTCGACGCGGGTCAGCAGGCCGCCCAGCGACGGCGTAAAAGTTTGGCCGCCCCAAGTCGTCGTCGTAATGCCGACGCCGCTCGTGCCGAGCGTCGTGTTCTGCTGGTCGAGGCGGTCTCCGCCAACGAGTATGACATCGCCCGGGCTCGCGTTGATGTCGGTGTTGCTGACCGTGCCGTTCTGGAAGTCCGCTTGTGTCGTATCGGTCAGACAGGTCGGCGCCGCTGCACCGACAGGCGCCGCGCTCATTGCGGCCTCGTGGATGTTCCGAGCCGGCATCGCATTAAGTGTGCGATGAGTCACGGAATCGACCGGCGCGCGGTCGAAGCTCTCGACCGGAATGACGGTCTCGACGTCCTGCGCAAATTGCGCGTGAGTGCATACCGGAGCCAGGCATAGCAGCCAGCCCAACCATTTTGCGTTCATTGTGCCCCCTGATGCACAAAAGTGCTCAGCTTCGAAAAAGCCAAGCCGGCCGTTCAAGCCTTACCGACGATGATGACATCGGTTTGGTGCGGCGATAATCCGGCGCGAAGAATGCACTCCAAGCAAAATGCTAGTCAAGCGACAGCTGCGCACTGGTTGTGTCGAGGGACGAAGGCCATGGACTCGCCCTCAAACCGTTTCGGGATCGACTCGTGGGTTGCACGCGTCGATCCTGTGCTTTCACGGCGCGAGCATTCGCTTCGGCGACGATAAAGTGGCCACGAGCTTGCCTCCTCGCTCTGCGGCGCGCGGATGAGCACAGGCGCCGAGGCAGCGGACTGATGCGAATTTATCCGCGTCCATTTCATGGGCCGCGTCGAAATAGGTTTGCGCGAGAGCGAGCAAGGCACGAATGTCGGTATCCATAGAGCCTCTGAAAGACGTTGATGAAGTGGGCTGTTCTTTCCCCGCGCACAGTGAAACATTCCCGCAACGGCAAGGTTCAAGCGAAAAATGTATCGGCAACCCGAGTCGATCGACAGCCGTAGTGGATGGAAGGCCATCGAGCGCACCGACGAAGATCGGCGTATGGTCATCCTGCTCAAATGTCAGCGTCCTCGCCTGTCGGCGGACGATTGCGCCTGGGCGCCTCGCAAGGATTTCAGAGCGTTTTTTCGAGTGGCGGCCAAGAACCCCAGTCCTACGGATTCAGGTGTTGCACCATCCATTCGACCCATCGACGCGAGACATCCATGTTCTGCGCGACGCCGCGCGGCATATGCGAGTCGACGGGATAAGCGTGGAACTCGACCGGCACACCGTTATCGCGCAAGGCGCGATGCCACTCGTAGCTGTTGACGATGGGCACGTCCGCGTCTCCGACATTGGCGAGAATGAGAGTGGGGGTTTTTACGTTGCGCACATAAGTGATCGGCGATTGGTCGCGCCAGATGTGGTACGCGCCCTGCGTCCACGGCGAGCCGCCGAAGTAGTGCGTGTCTCCCTGGCCGTAGTAACTGATCGTGTAGTCCATCACCCAGTCGTTCAGCGCTGCGCCGGCGACGGCGGCTTTCCAGATCGACGATTGTGTGGTCAGCCACGTCGTCATCGTGCCGCCGTAGGACCAGCCGCCGATGCCGATGCGCGATTCGTCGACGATGCCGAGTTTTTTCACTGCCTCGAGTCCAGCCAGGATGTCGCTGCCCGGACCGGCAACGGTGTCGCGCACGATGGCGTGCTGGTAGGCGTCGCCGAGATTGTTGCTGCCTCGGTAATTCGGCTCGAACACAACGAATCCGCGCGCGGCGAGCAATTGCGGCAACGGCGAAAAGGCGAGCGTCGATGCGTCGGCCGGGCCGCCATGCAGGTTCAGCACGAGCGGATATTTTTTGCCGGCGACATAGTTCGCCGGAAAGGTGAGCACGCCGTCTTCGTGGAAACCACCGTTTTTCCACTGGATTGTTTGGTTGCGCCCGAACGCCATCTGATCGACGAAGGCATTCAGATCGGTCAGTCTGCGTGGCTTGGATTTGAGCGTATCGAGCACGTACAACTCGCCGGGATGCGTCGGCGTGTCGCCGATAAAGGCAACCGTCCCGTTGTTCGACAGGGTCAGCGGCGGATGAACCTGTATTTCGCCGAGATCGAGTCTGCGTGCGCCCCCCGACGCAGGCTGCAGCCATAGCGATCGCTGCGTGCCGTCTGGAATGACCAAGAGCAGCGCTTCGCCGTGCGCAAGCCAGGCAAAATTTTCGACGTGCCGAGCGAGCGCCTGCGTCACGTCGTGCGCCTTTCCCATCGTCGATGTGTATACGGCGTTGCCGTTGTCCAGGTCGCCGTTGCGCGGACGCATAAATGCCAGCGTATTCCCGACCGATGAGTAGTGCGGGTCGTTGCTGCCTTCGTCGCCGACGATCGTGTCGAGTTTGCCGTCGGCGACATCGACGCTCGCGATCGTGGATTTGCCCGATTGCGCCCAATACGGATTCGGAAAGCGCGTGAAGACGATGTGTTTGCCGTCGCGGGTCCACTCGGGGTCCTGCGCGCTGTCCTGATGATCGGTGGACAGGCTGAAATCGTCGCCCTGTGTCAGCCGCTTCGCCGGGCCGCCCGCGCTCGGCAAGACCCAGAGATGCCAGGGTGTGCGGCGCACGCGTACGAGATAGTCGTTGTCGGCAACGCGAAAGGGTTCGCCGCTTTTTTTCTCCTCGTCGAGATCCGGCGCATCGTCTTCGGCGATGTAGGCGATACGCGTGCCGTCGGGACTGAAACGATACGAATCCACTCCCATTGCGGCCGCAGTGAGGCGGGTCGCGTCGCCGCCGCGCGCGGCAACGATGAACACCTGAGTCTGTTTCGTCTGCGCATCTTCGGCAAGGAAAGCGAGTCGGCTTGCATCGGCGGACCAGTGCGGCGCCGACAACTGCCGGCGTCCTGCGACCAGCATCCGCCGGTGGCCGGTCGCGACGTCGACGAGGTCGAGCTCCTGCAAGGGCTCGTCGTCGCCGTCGCCCGTCGTGGAGACGACGACGGCGACTTGCTTGCCGTCGGGAGAAATCGCAGGGTCGCTCGGATGGACAAGCCGACGCAAGTCGTTCAACTGGAACGACGAAGCGGCCGTGGCCGTCCCGGCGCTGAACAGTCCCGTGCACAGACCGCACAGAATCAAGACGACGCGGAACGGTCGCTTCCTGTGCGCGGCATACCACTCCGGGCGAGGCAGAATCACAGTTTGAATTTGACCCCGACGTTGATGTAGC
Organism: Rudaea sp. 3F27F6; assembly: GCF_005503555.1. Classification (GTDB taxonomy): domain Bacteria; phylum Pseudomonadota; class Gammaproteobacteria; order Xanthomonadales; family Rhodanobacteraceae; genus Rudaea. The sequence goes on along the minus strand of NZ_SCNG01000002.1, from coordinate 65,520 downwards.
GCCCGATAATGCCTTCCTGGTTGAAGCCAGGGTTGTAGTTGAGTCCGGCGTAGTTGGCGGGATCGAACGGCGGCATGCGGTTGAGCAAATTGAAGATTGAGGCCGTGACCGACAGATGATCGTTGATCTGGTAGCTGCCGGTCAGATCGATCATAGTCGAAGACGGCGACCAGCAACTCGCCGGGAACGGATTGCCACCGGCATCGGTCGACAGACACGAGCCGCTGCCCGGGAAGACGCCGACGTCTTGCGCGACCATCGTCAGGCCGCTGGTATAGCGCGCCGTCACGGTGGCTGTCCACGGGGCATGGATCAATGTGTTCGACCATGAGGCGCGCCAGCGCGGCGTGCCCGTCCCGGCGGAAAGGACGTAGGGCGCCTGCAGGCCGACGAACTGGTAGACGCGGCCCGCGCCGTAGGATTGTTTCCAACTGAAGACGTCGGTGACGCTGAGCTTGCTTTCCCACTTCGTGTCGTTGCCGAACTCGAAGTGTGTCTGCAGATCGACGTCGATACCCTTGGTCTTCATCCAGTTGGCGTTGATGTAGGGGCCGATGATCTCCAGCGGTTTCGGCAGCGCATTCGGATAATTCGGATCGGGGCTCGCGGGGATGATGGTCATGCCGTTGGGCAACGGCTGGCCGGCGAAATAGCTGGCGAGCGCCGCGCCCCAATCCGGGTCGGAAATGTTTTGTGTCTTCTTGATCTGGTAGTAGTCCACCGATGCGTTGAGCCATTCGACCGGCTGCACCACGGTGCCGAACGTAGCGCTGGTCGATTTTTCCGGCTTGATGCTGGAGTTGCCGACGGAAAGTTCACCCACGTTGGTGCGCTGCACGTAGTCGCCGTTGTTGTGCGCGGCCAGAAACCAATCCGGAGCCTGGTAAGGCGTGCTGCCATACGACAGGGCGTTGCCCATCTCGGCGAAACTCGGCGCGCGGAAGCCGCGCGAGTACGTGCCGCGCAGAGCGAAGGCGTCGGTGGGTTTCCATTTCAGGCCGAGCTTGGGCGAGAAGTTATTGCCGAAATCCGAATAGTGATCGAAGCGGCCGGAGAGATTCGCTTCGAGCGAGGGCAGCAGCGGTGCGTCGAACTCGAACCACGCGCCGGCGATCGTGCGATGCCCCGCCGCCTGCACGACGTTGCGATTGAGAAATTCGTTGCCGGGATTGATCTCGGGGTAGTCCTGCGCCTCGTAGCGGAACTGCGTGCCCAACGCCAGCGTCGATGTGCCGCCGGGCAGCTCCCACAACGAACGGTTGACCGAGAAGTCGATGGAGTCGAGGTCGGAAGTGGCGTGCGTGCTGTAGCCCGGGAACAGCGCGTGCATCACCGCCGCATTGTTGGCGGACGGGTTGACGAAGTTGTACGTGCCGTTGGTGATCGCGTCGATCAATGCCTGATAGTTGAGATAACCCTGCGCGTCGGTGGTCAGATCGGTGTGGTTGAGCACGACGGCGAGATCGTAGTTCCAGTCGCCGAAGGTGCCGTTGAGATCGCCGACGATGCGCGCATTGCGATTGTCGGTGTACTGCAACTGCGGTACCGGGAAGGCATAGTTGATCAGCGCGTACTGTCCCTGCGCGGCATAGGGGTTGTTCGGGTTGAGCTGCCCGTTGGCCAGCAGGGGAGGCAGCGCAATGTAGTCTGTATTGATCGGGTTTCCGGTCTGAATCTGCGGCAGGCTGGCCTGGTTGGCCCAAGATTGATACTGAAAGACGCTGGCAGAGAGATAGGCGCGCGTGGTGTCGTTGATCTGGAAGGTGGCGCGTCCGTAGAGGCCGAGTTGCTTGGACGCAGGCTGATCCTGGCCATACTGGCCGGCGATATTCTGCGAGCAATAGGTGCCCGGATTGTTCGGATCGTTGCTCACCGTCGTAGAACCGGGGCCGCACGGCCGCAGAGGCTGCAGCAGCGCGCCGGGATTGGGTATGCCATTGAGTAGGCTGCCGCCGAAGATCGTTCCTGGCATCACCGAACCGTATACGGAGCCGACATTGCTTCCGGGCACGTTGGGATTGGTGCCGCCGATCGGTGAAAGATCGTTGCTGTTGAATGGGTAGGGACGATCGCGCGCCCAGATCGGCGTATCCGATTCGTACTGCACGCCGAAATAGAAATTGTGGCCGTCTTTCTGCAGATCGCCGATACCGCCGAGCAGCGTCGCCTTCTTGGCGAAGCCGCCGCCGCGCTGCGAGTTGCCCAGGTCGGCGGTCACCTCGAGCCCTTGGAAGTCGCGCTTGAGCACAATATTGATGACGCCGCCGATGGCATCCGCACCGTAAAGCGAGGAGGCGCTGTCCTTGAGCACCTCGATATGGTCGACCGCAACGAGCGGCAAGGTATTGAGATCGACGAACGAGCGCTCGCCGTCATCCGCGGCGGCGTAGATCGCGTTGCGCAGTCCGTCGACGAGGACGACGGTGGAATCCACTGTCAGGCCGCGCAGCGCCACGCCCGAAGCGCCCACGGCAAGGGCGCCGGAAAACGCGTTGGGCAACGAGCCGCTGTTGTCCGCCGAGAGCGAATGCACGAGATCGGACACCGTGCTGAAGCCGCTGCGCTGGATATCCGCCGCGGAAATCACCGTCACCGGAGAGGGCGTTTCCAGGTCGGTGCGCGGAACTGCGGAGCCCGTCACCGTGATCGCCTGCAATTGTTGCTTTTCCGCGGGCGTATTGGTCTGCGTCTGCGCGGCCTTGGTCGCCGAAGCATCGGTAGTTTGCGCAGATGCCATGTTCGACATCGAGGCGAGCAGGGCAGCCGCAAGGGCAACGGCAAGTTTGTCGCGTTTCATAGAGTGTCCTCATTCGGAAATAGCAATGGCCGCAGTTGTTTGATTCCTGCGCTCGTTCTGCTCCCCTTTTTTCCCACCCCGGAAAAAATTTTTGCGTACGACTCAAACTTCTTGCGATTGCTCGCGACACGCGAAGAAAAATGGCAATTGGAAAATGATTTTGAATTCGTCACCGGACCGCTGATCGCGCCGGTGACGATGGATGCCCGTCACCACGAGTTGAATGGCGAACCGGTCTCGGCCTCGCAACTGATCCAGTCGGACGGCGGCGCAGGATTTTGCGGACGCACATGCAGGAGCGACGACGCGTGAGCATTCAGGGTTGTCGTATATCCCGTCGCTGCATTGCTTACATTCTGCCGCGCCCAGAGATCGCGCACCGAAGCATGGCCCGTGAACCCGAGGTTGCTCCAATTCACGCTGACTTGCGTGCTGGCGTCGGTCAGATTGAATAAGGCGACGTAGTACGATCCGTCGCACAGATTCTGTGCCCAGACCGGAGTGTTGCCTTCGACGACGACATTGCCGGGGCGTCCTGACTGATCGACCGCGATCACTTCGTCATTGGTCAGCAGGCGGATACCGAAGCTGTCGAGCAGGGTGAGATCGTCGCCGAGTTGCAACGGCGAGTTTCCGATCGACCACAGGGTCATGGCCGTCTGCCGCTCATCGTTGCTGAGGCCGTCGACGAAAGCCGGAGAGGTGCTCATCGATACCGCCGCGGTCGGTGCCGGATCCGAATCGATCAAGATCTCGGGCGTGTCGGCGGGGTAGGCGACGTTGGTGCCGTTGCCGATTTCGAGCGAGTCGAGATCGTTCCAGCCGCGAGCCGTGCCGGCATTGGTCGTCCACAAAATGAGATCGCTAAAACGGGGAAGGATGTTCGACCATTGGGTCAAGCTCGTCGGACATTTGTGCCGGGAGCATTCGACATCGCCATCGACGCGTCGACCGTTGCTCCAGGCTTGCCACCACGACGCGTAGTCATGGTTTTGCGCGAACGAAAGATTGAGATAGATCGGCCGTCCCGTCGCAGCAATCGCGCGCGCGTAGGCCTGGATGCTCGGCCGGTGATCGATGGGCAGGTTCTGGCCGTAAGGCGCCATGCCTACCTGGGTGAAGTCGATTTTCAGATAATCGAAGCCCCACTGCGCGAACAACTGGGCGATCGACGCGGTGTATTCCTTGGCGCCCGGCTTGGTGTAGTCGATCTGGTAGAAGCCGTTGTTGTCTGCCACCAGCGGCTGGCTGACGATCTCCTGCACCCTGTGCGTAGAGCCGAGGATGGGAGTGTTGGCGGTGTACACCGCGGGTGGGACGCCGTTTTCCCAATAGATGCCGGCCTTTTGTCCGTTATGGTGGATATAGGCCGCGAGCGCAGCCATGCCGCTCGGAAAGCGCACGACGTTCGCCACCGGCCGCCCCCACGTATCGAAGGTGGTCGGGCCGCCGCATTGGCAAAGATTGCCGTTATCCCAGTCGCCGTCGATATTGATGTATTTGAAGCCGTGCGCGGTCAGGCCGCTCTGCCGCATCGCATCGGAGTTGGCGCGAATGTTCGTTTCGTTCTGAAAGCCGTCTCCCGTGGCTTCCGATGTGGCGACATGCGCCTGCATGCTCCACGTGGTCCATCCCATGTATGGCCTTGCGCCGGTGCCGTTCAACTGTGCAGACGCGTGAGCTGCCCACAACAGATTTGCGGCACCTAAGAGCAGAAATGAGATTTTTCTTCGTATGAATTTCGAAAACAAAGGTCTCTTTGAATTGGTTTTGCTCATCGCCATCCCTCCCTCGTGTGGTCAAACGATTCAATTGACGAAGTCCCGCTCGACACGATTGAGGCTGGTGCGAGCTGGAACTGCCGGCATGCAATTCGTCACCATGGGCGGCGGGAGTGCGGTTCGCGACAATGCGCGACCCCGGCACGCTGCAGTCCAATAATCATATTAATCATACTATTGTATTTATGGTATGGCCGAGGAGCCGCTTTTGATAATTCGCCAGGAACCACTTATCTGCGCAGAAAAGTTGGTCTTGCGGTTCTGCATTGGCAGCAATTTAGGAATCCATAACTTTTTAGTAAGGGAGCAATCGACAGCTCGGAAAGGTGGCGACCATGTCCAAGAAATGCTCCATGCTGAAGACGAGCTTCTCGCAATCATTGCGCAGCCGGCATCCTTGGAACCCACGCGCCACTTGAAGCGCTATGCAAGAATCTCGTTGACGCTGCGTGCATCTGTGTAACCAGGTGTGATTTTTTTTCGAGCCGACAGCAGCCACCACTCAGGAGAAGTAGTCCATGACGCTCAAGTGCATCAATCCCGCCGATCTACCGCCGCAGCAAACGTACACGCAGGTCGTCGTTGCAACGGGCAGCAAATTGGTATTTATCGCGGGACAGGAACCCGAAGACATTCACGGCAAGCTCGTCGGCGAAGGCGATCTTGCGGCCCAGGCGCGCCAGGTCTACGCCAATCTCGGTCGTGCGCTTGCCGCTGCGGGCGCCAGGCCGGACCAGGTCGCGAGGATCACGATCTATGTCGTCAATTACGATCGCGATACCTGTTTGCCGATTATCGAAGCAGCCCGGATTGCGTTGTTCGGCACCCACAAGCCCGCGGACGTCGTGCTCGGCGTGGCGTCGCTGTCACCGGGGTACCTGATCGAGGTCGATGCGATTGCAGTCATGGATTGATCGGGCGCGGGCACGCACTCTCAACGAGCTTGGTTGAGTTGATTCACTGCAGTGCGCGTCGCGCTGCAAACGGCCTAAAAGACCCGCTTCTTCATACCGCATCCGACGAAGATTGGTGAGTCACCACGCTGACCGCGGTGATGTCGGCCGTGACATTGCCGAGAGTGGCGATGGCGTCGGGCAGTGTGTCCACGGCGAGCATCAGTGCGAGCGGGCCGACCGGCACGCCCATCGCCTGCGCGACCGGCAGATTGGTCGCCATAAAACTCACCTGTCCCGGCAGGCCGACCGAACCGAGGCTGATGACCACCGCGAGCGCCGCGCCCGCGACGAGCTGTGCGGGCCCGAGATCGATATTGAGAGCCCAGGCGATAAAGCATGCGGAGGTGACGTATTGCACCGGGCTCGTCAGGCGGAACAGGCTCACCGCCATTGGCAACACCAGCGCGGCGATATGCTGCGGATGACCCAGACGCTGCACGGTGCTTTCGAGCATGGCCGGCAGCGAGGCCAGCGACGACTGCGTGCTTGCGGCCACGATCTGTGCGGGAATCAGCGCGGGAATGTAGCGTCGCAGACGTTCGCGGCCCCACAACCAGGCCACCGCGAGCATCAACAGCGTGACCATCAGATACAGCGTGCACTCCACGAGCACATAGACGCCGAGTGCGCCGATCATATGTATGCCGGCCCGCGCGCACACAGCCAGGATCAGGGCAAACACGCCGAGCGGCGCCGCCCACAACACCCAGCGCACGGTCACGATCATCGCATCGGCGATGGCCTGGAAAAACGACACCACGAGTTCGCGCCGCGCCGCTTCGATGCGCGACAGCGCAAAGCCGAAGAACAAGGCGAACACCACCAGCGGCAACATCGCGCTTTGCGCGGCGGCCATCAGCGCGTTGCTCGGCACGATGCCGTTGAGCCAGTCGGCCCAGCCGACTCCCTGCGCAGCGAGCGGTGTCTGCGGTGCGACCGCGCCACTGAGTGCGGCGGTCAACGAAGGATGGCGGTTGAACAGGCCGAACAACAATGGCGCCATCACTGCAGCGACAGCGACGCCGATTGCCAGCAGTACCACGAACACCACGAGCGCGCGCCGTGCAATACGTCCCGAAGCGGCCGCATCGCTGGCCGCATTCACGCCGACGACCACCAGGGCAAACACCAGCGGCACCACGGTCATCTGCAAGGCGTTGAGCCACAAGCGTCCGAACGGTTGAATCCAGTCGGCCGCACTGAGCGCCACGGAGGTGTTGTAGGCGTCCAAAGCCAGACCGACGACCGCGCCGAACACCAGCCCGATCAACACCCGCGTCGTTGCGCTCATAGCTGCACCTCCGGCGGCGGGAGGCCCCATTCGACATGCAGGCGCGTGTACTCGCGCTCAGGCAGCAGCACGAAGATGGGGGCATCTTCGCGCTTCAGCCACGCGAGCAAATGCGTCATCGTGGCATCGCTCATCGCGGTGCAGCCTGCCGTGGTATCCGTGGGCGATTGCCATAGATGCGCAAAAATACAACTGCCCGCACCGCGCTTGCCGGCCGCGTTGTGCTCGATCACGAAGCCGAGGCGATAATGTTGATCGCCGTTCAAATGCAGATCGCGCCGCATCGGTTCGCTGGAACCGGTGGCATCGACCGTGTTGGCATCGACGATCCGGTTGTAAGACGGCGAGCCGTCGACATCGATGCAATAGTCGGACGCCTGCAGAGCGCGGTAAGCCAACCCGGTGTCTGCGCGGTTGCCGTAGCCGAACGCCTCGCCGATGCGGAATACGCCTGCGGCGCTGCGGCCGTCGCCTTCGTGTTTGATCGGACCGTCGCCATGCGTTTCATTCAAGCCCAATCCCCAGGCAGCACCGGCGTGTCCGATCGTGACCGGTTGTGCCGTGTCCGCGGCATGCCAGCGATCGCCCTCGCGCGAATAGGTGCGCAGACTGCCGCGGTTCGTATTCCAATCCGCAATAGTCACGAGCACGAGCTGGCGTGAATCCCGCCAGGGCGACTCTCGCGATGGCACTTGCGGCGCGCGCGTGGCGCAGCCAGCGAGATACAGTGCGACGGCCGAAAGCAGCCACGGAATTAAAAAATTGCGACGGTGCTCGTGATGCATGCGAACCTGCGAAGTGGATGAAACGAAGGATTGCGAAGTCGTTCCCGGTTGACGCTGGACCTTGGTCGCTGGGCAAACTCGTTGCTAAGTTCAAGAGCATTTTTGCCACGGATTACACGGATAACACGGATCAAGAAAAATTTAGATCTATGCTTTATCCGTGTTATCCGTGTTATCCGTGTTATCCGTGTTATCCGTGTTATCCGTGTTATCCGTGTTATCCGTGGCCAAAACCGCTCTTTGCACTGCGGGGCTTTCAATCTCGTCTCGGCGCCAGAATCTTCCAACTGAAGTCGTAGTTCCATTGGTCGTAGTACAGATTGCCTCCTTCCCATTCGACTTCGCCGCGTTGCGAATCGACGGTGTCGGAGCGGAAGAATTGCTTCGGCGGAACGAAGTCCTGGGAAAAGTCGTCGTTGAAGGCGATGCGGAAATTGTCGAGGCCGCCGAGGTAAAACCATTTCAGCGGCGGGTCGGCAACATCGAGCCGGCCGTAGGTGACGTCGACGGGAATCCAGCCGTACGGGGCCAGATAAATCTCGGCCCAGTCGTGGATATTGTTGTAGTCGCCGTCGGTGAAGGTCCAACCCGACTGCCAGCGCGCCGGGATGCCGTTCATGCGCATCAACCCGATCAGCAGCATGGTCTGCTCGCCGCAGTCGCCGTGGCCGGCTTGCAGCGTGTAGCTGCTCAGGTTGGCGATGGTGGAATATTCGAGAGCGCCGGCCCACGGGATTTCGTCCACCGCCGCGAAGATCTTCTGCGCGATGCGATAGGGATTGACGGTATCGCCGACCACCTGACGCGAGAACACGCGCAGCGGCTCGGTGAACACAATATGCGGCGCCCGCTCGGCGGTGAACGGCGCAAGCTCCGGTGTGATATTCGCCAGCACGACCCTGTCGGCATCGATCGCGTGATACTGCGCGAAGAGCGTCACCTCGTAGGTCACCGAAAGCACCGTCGGCTTGCCGGCCTGTGCCGTGCGTTCGAGATGGATCGTGCGCTGCAAGGCCGATTCGGGTGCGATGCGACGGGTCGACGGCTGGCTGGCGATGAAGCGGATTTGCTCTTGCTGGCCCGGAATGGCGCGCGGGTAGGGGATCCAGGCGCGAATGGTTTTGCCGGCCGGCACGGCGTCGGCGTTCACAGTCAGGCTTTGCGTCACCTTCACGCGCTGCGGCAGCACGCTGGACCGATTCGTCGCGAGCGCCTGCCGAAGCGTCTTCCCGTCGTCCTCGGCATAGCGATCGTTGATGTCTTTCGGCAGGCCGTTGTCGGCGAACGGTGAGAGACCTTTGCTGCGTGCGCGCGCTTCGGTGCTCAGCCGAAACAGATTGGACGGCGAACGCTGGAAGTACCTTCGCTCACCGTCGATGAGCATGTGCTCGAACAAGTCTTGCCGATCCCATCGAACAAAATCGGCATCGGCGAGATCGGGAATTTGCTCGCGCAGTTTCGATTTGACTTGATCGGCATCCAGGCTGAAATCGTCGCGTATGCGTGTCATGCGTTCGCGCTGGAATTCGAATGCCCGGCGCGTCTCCGCGGACAGCCCGGGCTGTTTCAGATCGGCATCGATGCGCGCCTCGGCGGCTTGGAATTGCCCGGCGGTCACGAGATCGACGATCGTATTCAGATCGCCGCTGCCGGCATCCGGGGAAGAAAGGTCGGAGGCCGCCGCCGGCAATGCCAGAGCTAGCAGCGCGGTCAGCATCGCCGCGCACGAACGCGAGTCGCGCGTTGCGCCGGTCAGTCGCGGATTTCGCATGTCATGCACCTTGCTTGGTCCTTTGCTTCGCCACGTCTTGATCCGATCGACGATACACCGCGCGCCGATGGCCTCACGAACCTTTGCCGACGGGTTTGGCGGCGAGAATCCGTTGCAGATAGTCGGTCTTGCCGGGCACACGGACCAGATGCGGGTACTTCAGACCACCGTCGTAGCGGATCGCATGAAGCTCGCTCACGCCGTCGTTCTCAACGCGCAGTTGCAAGGGCTTCTTGCTCTTCTGTGCGCGCGCGATCTCTTCGCGTAGCACGGCCGGACTGAAGTCGCGGTCGTTGACCGAGACGAGTTTCATATTTGGCGCGAGGCCACCGTTGAATGCCGGGCCGTCCCAGAGCACATCGACGATTTTGCCGTCCTTGTGCAGGAACATGCCGATCGAGAACATTTCGTTGAAGCCTTTGCCCTCGAGTTCGCCCATGCCGACGTTTTCCAGCGCGCTTTCGTAGCCGGAAGGCGTATCGGTATAGACCAGCCGCCAACCGCTGGCTTCGATGCCGGACAGCAGCGGCACTTGTTCACCGATACCGTCGATCCAAGCGCGCAGAAATTTCTGCCAATCGAACGGCTGCACTTTGTAGAGCGCGGCGACGACATCGTCGAACGTGTAGGTATGCGTGACGAAGCTGCCGTCGTCGACGCCAAAGAAACTCTGGGCAAAATCGTCGATCGAGCGCCGTTCGCGGCTCAGCTCGCGGATCTTCGCGTCCACCGCCAGCCAGAGCAATTCGCCTTCGGGATAAAAATCGTTGCCGCGGCGCCAGTTCGACCAGGCATTGGGCGAGCCGTAATTGACCGCGGTGGTCGTGTCGATCAGCGGCCGCCATGCGCGGCCGGCATGGTGCACCATCGACGCGGCGCGGTAAGCGAATGCCTCGCGCCAGGTATCCGCCGACCACAGTCCGCTGCGCGCCGTCAGCACGTCGCCCAGATAGACGGTGAGGCCCTCGTAGACCCACAGCAGCTGGGTGTATTGAGGCTGCTCGAAATCGGGCTGCCACAATCCTTCGGGGCGCATGAACTTGCCGTTCCACGAGTGCGTGTATTCGTGCGGCAGCAGCGAGCCGTCGAGCATGAAATGGCCGGCGTCGGCGAGCATCTTCGAGCCGCCGCGCGCGCGATCGTCACTCGACTGATGATGCTCCAGGCCGCCGACCGAAGTGTAGTCGCTCAAGGTCAGCAGAAAATGGTAGCTGTCATAGTGATGCGAGCGGAACAGTGCCTGCGCCTGTTCGACCAGATGCCGATAGCCGGCGATCTGGCTGTCGGACATCGCGATCGCCGCGGCGTCGTCGCCGACCAAGTCGAGATAGCGATGCACCGACGAGTCTGCCGGCGTCAGATCGACCGTGCGGAAATATTTGCCGGCAATCACCGGCGAATCGACGAGTGTATTGAACGGCACCGGCTTGAACGCAATGCGTTCGCCGTCGCGTGCGGCCGTCTCCAGCACGCTCGCATATTGCCAGTCGGCGGGAATGACCAGCGTCGGTTGGAATATCTGTTCCTTGGTCGGAGAACCGGCGCGATACAGCGCGAGTTGATCCCAGGTAAGGTCCATGAGGTTCGGCGTCACGCGATTGCCGCCCGGAAACTGGAAACCGATCTCGACCTGGTGCTCGCCCTGAGGCACGGTCAGATGGAACGCAAACCGGTCGAGTTCATCGCGCTGCCATTCGATGCGCCGGCCGCCGGCCGTGAATGCAAAACCCATGACCTCGTCGATGCTGCCGTCCGGCGAGTGATCGCCCGGAATCCACTTCGGGTAGTACAGCGTCAACGATCCCGGTTCGGCCGGGATGATTTCGCGCACATAGAGAATCTTCTGGCCGGGGTTCGGCAGACGTACCGTCAACTCGACGGTGCCGAGTGTGCCTTGTTTGCCTGTCTCGGCCATGCACGGCATGCACGCTGCTAGGACCACCGCACCAAGCCACCATGTCAGCCGTTTCATTCTGTTCTCCGAACTACTCGATGGCATGCCCGATCGGGCGGGATATCAGCTGCAAGTTGTTTGCTCTCGAACGGATTGCCCAATGCCCGCGTGACCCCGCGCCGTAGCTGCAGCCGGCCCTACGTCGTTGTCATTCCCATCCATGCGCAGCACACCGTATTCCGATGGCGTGAAAAACGCGCTAGCTGCGCAGTGACCGTCGCTCCCAAGCCTGGCGATTTCAGCCGTCCAAAGGCATGCCGATCGCTGCGAGACGGCGAAGATCGTATCGGCTAGGCATCGGCTTGTAGAGACGGTTCTTGCTTGCCGAACCGCACGCGCCCGCGCTTGCGCAGACCGACGAATTTCCGCGTCAGATCGCGGTTTTCCAAAGGATGATGCGCCGCGGCAATCGATGAAAAACCATAACCCACAGCTATGCCGGGTGCTGGTCTTTTCATTGGTTCCTGCGCTTGGGCGATGAGTATTCTCAAACGGTACTGCAATGCGGCCGGCTCGCAGACGTCATGCGCATGCGGCCGCGTGGAATTCCGACAACAAGGTGCGGCAACCCGTCATTGCCGCATCAAGACGACATCACTTGAGTTTCCACGATTGGGGAGTACGAATCATGAAGGGCACGTCCCTGCGTTCGGCGTATCGCAAAAACGTCTTTCGGCGCAAAGCGCTGGCACTTGCCATCGGATCGGTCACCTTGGGCTTCACAGGTACGCTGTGGGCGCAGGCGACCAACGGCACCATCTACGGTACGGTTCCGGCGGCTGCCGGTGAAACGATCCAGATCACCGGCGGCGCGGGTTTCAATCGCACCGTCGAAGTGGATGCCAACGGCAAATATTCGGTCACGCTGCCGGTCGGCACGTATACCGTTTCGCTGTTGCAGGACGGCAAGGTCGTGGAATCGCGCAACGATGTGAGCCCGGTGGCCGCAGGCGCGGTCGCGGTGGACTTCGGCAAGAAGGGCGCGGCGGCATCGTCCGAGACACTCGGCACGGTCAAGGTCGTCGGGCAGGTCGCCACCATCGACGTGTCCACCACCAATCAGGTGACGACGATCACGGCGAAACAATTGCAGCAGTTGCCGATTGCGCGCACCGCCGAAGACATCGCCATGCTCGCGCCGGGCGTCAACATGGCTTCGGCCGAGTTGGGCACCGGCCCGTTGGGCACGCCGACCTTGGTCTTCGGCGGAGCTTCCGCGGCCGAGAATGCCTACTACGTGGACGGCATGAATACCACGGAGCTGCTCAACAATATGGGCGGCGTCTCCCTGCCGTACGGCGCCATCGAGCAGCAGCAGACCTATATCAGCGGCTACGACGCCCGCTACGGCCGCTCGATCGGCGGCGTGGTCAACCAGATCGGCAAGAGCGGCTCGAACGAGTGGCATTTCGGCGCACGCGCGCTGTGGCAGCCGGGCAGCCTGCGCGACGATCCGATCAATTACTACTATGCCAATCCATTGTTGACGACGGGCGCCAACAAGGTCGGCAATCTGGCCTATTTCCGCAAGAACAACGGCCACGACGAAACGACCTACGATGCCTACGTGAGCGGCCCGATCATCGAGGACAAGCTGTTCTTCTTCCTCGGCGTCGAGCAGGACAACACCCATTACCGGACGACGACGTCTTTCGCCAGCAGTGGCGCCACCACGGAAAACGTGACCCAGCACGATCCCAAGGTCTACGCCAAGATCAACTGGAACATCAACGACGCCAACGTCTTCAGCCTCACCGGCCTGCAGAACGAGCACAAGACCTGGGGGACGATTTACGACTTCGACTACGGCAGCTTGCAGCGCGGCGGCTTCAACGCTCTCGACCAGACCACCAAGACCGCTTTCCGCATGTGGGTGGCGAATTACACGTCCTATCTCACCGACAACCTGACCTTGAACGCGATGTTCGGCAAGATGCACGGCGAGTACTACACGACGCAGCCCGGCTATCCCGGTTACGATCCGTCGTTGCCGCACGTTGCCAGCGCATCCTTCCAGGACCCGGCATTCGTGCCGCCCGGCGGCATCAAGAACGCGCAGGGCAACTCGTCGATCGCCGATCCGAATCATCGGGAAACGGTGACCAATTACCGCTTGAGTCTGGAGTGGAAACTCGGCAACCACCAACTCCAGTTTGGCATCGACAATATCAACTCCCAGGATCTCAACGATGGCTCGGTGAATCCGGGACCCGGTTATCAGTGGATCTACGGCACGAGTACGGCCGGTCAACCGGTGTTCGGCGTCGACCCCAACGTGCCGCCGTATGTCGGGCCGTCGACGCAGTGCGCGAGCGTCGCGGGTCCCAACGGCAAGATTCCATGCTATTACGTGCAGAAGCACGTCGATATCTCGGCCGCCTCGGTGCGCGTGGCGCAGCGCGCCGCGTACATCATGGACAACTGGCAAGTCACGCCGAACCTGCTGCTGAACCTCGGCATCCGTGACGATTCGTTCGTCAATTACGACGGTTCGGGCGTGCCCTACATCCGCGAGACCAAACCGCAGTGGGCGCCGCGCCTCGGCTTCAGTTGGGACGTGCACGGCGATTCCAGCCTGAAGATATTCGGCAATGCCGGCCGTTACTATCTGGCGCTGCCGGCCAATGTGGCATTGTCGATCGCCGCGCCGGTGACCAACGCGGGCGTCTACGGCACCTACACGGGCATCAACCCGACCACCGGCGAGCCGATCGGTTTCACGCCGCTGCCGCAAAATCCGGGGACGGGCGTGTCGATCGACAGCGAGTACGGCCAGGCCAAGGACCCGCGCATCTCCGCTGCGCAGAACATCAAGGCCGAGTTCTCCGACAACTTCGTTTTCGGCATCCAGCAGCAGTTCGAGATGCTCGGCACGAATTGGACGTTCGGCGCGACCGGCACGTACCAGCGCATGAACCGCATCATCGACGACGTCGACGCGATCCAGAACGAGTGCGCCGCCGGACGCGCTCAGGGTTATGCCTGGATGACGGCGGAAACCTGTGATCAGTGGGCGCAGAGTCTGGTCCTGATGAACCCCGGTGCGACCAACAACCTGCTGATGAAGGCGCCGGACGGAAGCCTCGTCCCGGTGAAGTTCACCGCCGCCGATCAGGGTTTTCCGATGGGCCCGAAGCGCCGCTACTACTCGATCGATCTGTCGCTGGAACATACCTGGGACAGCAAGTGGTTCGCCAAGATCGACTATGTGTTCTCGCGCACTTGGGGCAACACCGAAGGACCGGTGAGCACGTATTCTGCGCAGGGCGGTTCCTACGAGTCGCTCACTACCGCCTGGGATTTCCCGGAAAGAATGGAATATTCCAATGGCCTCCTGCCGAACGACCGCAAGCACCAGCTCAAAATCTTCGGCGCGTATGCGCTCACTTCGGAATGGACGCTCGGCGGCAATCTGTACGTCGCCTCCGGCACACCGCGCATGTGCCGCGGCCGCTACGGCGTGGACCAGGTTGCCCTGCATGGTTCCAATACGTATTACTGGTGCGGCGGTGTGCCGGTTCCGCCGGGTTCGCTAGGCCGCCTGCCGTGGAACCATCAGCTCGGTCTCAACGTGGACTACAGGCCGAACTGGGCCGACCACAAGCTCGATTTCAATCTGGCTGTCCTCAACGTGTTCAACAACCAGACGGCGCTGTATTACGGCGACAGCTTCAGATCGACGTCCAACCCGAACCCGACCTACGGAATGATCCAGGACTCGCAGCCGCCGCGCTATGTCCGACTGTCCGTCGCCTACGACTTCTGAAGAGTGCAAGCCGTGTCTCCACGCCGGGCGGGATTGGCCCGGCGTTTTTTTGTGGACGTCGAGCGTCTTGTGTAGCCTGTTGCTTTGACTTGAAGACGTTGACGATATGACGCCGCACACAGATCCACGACTTGCGCAGAACGCCTCGCGCGCACCGCTTTCGCGCACCGCCGCGCGCATGCTGGCGCGCGCGAAAGAGGAGTGGGAGCGCCGCGATTTCGCCGCCGCGGAACACTCGTTGTCCAACGTGCTCGCGTTGGCCCCCGACGAGCTGAGTGCGGTGCGCATGCTCGGCATGGCGGTCCAGCGTCTTGGCGATCACGCGCGCGCGATCGACTGTTTCCGGCGCGTGCTGGCAGCGCATCCCGACGACTCCGACATTCACGTCTGCCTCGGCATCGCGCTGCACGAGCGCGGCGAAACCGCGGATGCGGTGCAGCATCTGCGCCAGGCGTGTGCGCTGGACCCTCGCTCCGCATCGGCCTGGTTCAATCTCGGCGAGGCACTCGTGCAGCAAGTGCATACCGGCGAAGCGGTCGTCGCGCTGCGCCGCGCCCTCGAGCTCGATCCCGCGCATGTATCGGCGCGGCTGTCCTTGTCCAAGGCGCAGGCGAGCCTCGGCGAGATCGACACCGCGATCGCGGGATTCCGCGAACTGCTGCGCCGCGACCCCGGCAATGCGGAAGGCTGGTTCGGCCTGTCGAATCTCAACACGGTGCGCTTCGACGCGGCCGATGTCGTGTCTTTGCAGCGCGCTTTGACGCGTCAGGACTTGCCGCCGCGTTCACGCGAGTTGCTCGGCTTCAGCTACGCAAAAGCACTCGAAGACCAGGGCGACTATGCGCAGGCGTTCGAAGCGTTCCGCACCGCCAATGCCTCGCGGCGCCGGCGAGTGACGTGGGACGCCGCGGGCGAGCGCAAGCGCGTCGAGGAAATCCAGCGCGTGTTTGCCGACGGAACGCCATCGCCGTTGGACGACCGGCTCGGTGCCGAAGCGATCCTGATCGTCAGCATTCCGCGTTCCGGTTCGACCCTGGTCGAGCAGATCCTCGCTTCGCATCCGCAGGTCGAAGGCGCGAACGAGATCAAGGACATGACCGAGATCATCGACGCGGAAACGCGGCGGCGCAATTCGGCATTCCCGCTCTGGGTGCCTGATGCGACGGCGGAGGATTGGCAGCGCCTCGGTCGCGATTATCTTGCGCGAACCGCACGCTGGCGCCGGACGCGGCCGCGCTTCACCGACAAAAGCCTGCTCAACTGGTATCTCGTCGGCGCGGCATTGGCGATGCTGCCGGCGGCGCGCGTGGTGATCATTCGCCGTGATCCGGTGGAGACGTGCCTCGCGTGCTTCCGTCAGCTTTTCAGCGAACGCAGCAGTTTTGCCTGCGATCTCGACGAACTGGCCGACTACTGCATTGACTTCCTGCGCCTCACGCGTTTCTGGCGCGAACAATTTCCCGAGCGTGTGCTCGATCTTCAGTACGAAACCCTGCAGGCCGAACCGGAAGCGGAAATTCGCCGCCTGCTGGAATTCTGCGATCTGCCGTTCGATCCCGCCTGCCTCGAATTCCACAAGACCTCGCGCGCCGTGCTGAGCGCGCCGAGTGCGGCGCAGGTGCGCCAACCGCTGCGCCGCGACACCGCGCGCAGCGCGCGCTACGGCGACAAGCTCGATCGGCTGCGCGAGCGCCTGCAGGCTGCCGGGGTTGCGTTGGAATGAACGTGAACTCCAATTCCACTCACCACTGTCCACTGCATTGCTGAAATGACCGACGCACTTCCTTACTCCTTGCTCGACGGCGCCATCGTCGCCACCCACGAGGTGCGCATCTCGCCGTTCGATCGCGGCTTCCTGTTTGGCGATGGCGTCTATGAAGTCGTGCCGAGCTACAACGGCAAGCCGTTTCGCCTGGAGGCGCACTTCGAACGATTGCGGTCGGGCCTCGATGCGCTGCAGATCGCCGATCCTTACCCGCGCGCACGCTGGCTCGAACTCGTGCACGAACTGATCGCCGCGAACGGCGGCGGCGATATGGGCATCTATCTCGAGGTCACGCGTGGCACCGGCCGCGGCCGCGATTTTTTGCCCGAAGCGGATATGAAGCCGACGGTCTTCGGCTTCTGCTGGCGGCTGAAGGAGCCGCAGCCTGCGTCATTGCAGCAAGGCATTGCGGCGGCGACGCTGGAAGATATCCGCTGGTCGCGTTGCGACATCAAGTCGATCTCGTTGCTCGGTCCGGTGCTGCTGCGCATGCAGGCCGCGCAGCAAGACGCGGACGAAGCGATCCTGCTGCGCGGCGACGTTCTCGCCGAAGGCGGGTCGAGTGCTGTATTCGTGGTGAAGCAGGATCGCATCGTCACGCCGCCGCCCGGCCGCGAACGTCTGCCGAGCATCACGCGCCTCGTCGTCGGCGATGTACTCGACGCGCTCGGCTTGCCGCTGGACGTGCGTGAAGTGCATCGAGACGAGTTGTTGGCCGCGGACGAAATCTGGATCGCAAGTTCGACGCGGGAAGCGCTGCCGGTCACGCGGCTCGACGGCAAGGTTGTCGGCACGGGCCAGCCGGGCCCGCTCTGGCGCCGCGTGTTCGAAGAGTTTCAGGCGCTCAAGAAACGCGAAGCGGGCTGAACTCCGTTCGCCCTGAGCGCTTCGACTTTCGCTCAGGACAGGCTACGGCGCGGAGTGCCGAAATCGAAGGGGTCGGAGGTCGCATTGATCGTGGTGTTTCGACTTCGCGGAACTGCGCTCCGCTACGCTCAACACGAACGGCGTAAATTTTGCGACAGGTTCAAACAAGAGTTACGTTCGGGCGTTGCTGAGCATGGCGGAAGACCTGGGCGTCACTTCCACGCATTGATAAAGAACGTAATCACAATCGCGTTGGTGAAATCGATCAGAAACGCGCCGACCAGGGGCGCGACGAGGAATGCCCTCGGAGCGGGCCCGAAACGCTCGGTCAATGAATCCATCACGGCCATCGCGTTCGCCGTGATGCCGAGCATAAATCCGGCAAAGCCGCCGGTCATGACCGCGGCATCGTAGTCGCGCCCCATCAGCTGCAGCAGCGGCCAGCAACAGAAAGCCACGACGATGATCGTCTGCACGCCGAGGTTGACCAGGAGCGGCGTCGCCACGCCGGCGAGTTCCCATAGATGCAGGTCCATCAGGGCGACGGCGAGAAACAGCGAAAGACAGATGCTGCCGATCGTGTCGATGCTCGGCACGGAAAGACCGAACCAGCCGAAATGGTCGTCGATATTGCGCATCACGGCGCCGACCAGCATCGCGCCGATATAGCTCGGCATGGTCAGGTCGAGCGCGTGCAGACCGTCGCTGACCCATGCGCCGAGCCCCATCGCCACGAGCAGCAGCACGAGGCTTTTGAGTCCGTGCGGAAGCCGCTCGTTTGTGCTGCCTGTGTTACTTGCCGCCGCGGCTGCCGGCGTTTCCGACGCGGCGCTGCTCGCTGCCGCCGCCGATCCGGCGTGCGCGAGTTTGTGGCGCTCGATCAGCATCGTCGCCAGCGGTGCGCCGACGATCGAGCCGATGACGATGCCCGCCATCGCCGAGGCCAGCGCGATGCTCTTCGCGCCGACCACGCCGGCCTGTTCGAACAGCGGCGCAAACGCCAGTCCGGTCGCCGGTCCGCCGGTCAGCGTCGCCGATCCGGCAACGACGCCGAACAGCGGCGACAGACCGAAGGCCTTGGCCAAACCGATGCCGACGACGTTCTGCACCACGGCGAGAAAAGTGGCGAGACCGAGGAACAGCGCGACCTGGCGGCCGCTGATCCGCAGCAGGCTTACGCTCGCGTTGAAACCGATGCTGGTGAAGAACGCGATCATCAGCGGCCGTTCCAGCGTCGTGTCGAACTGCACCGGCACGGCGTCCCAATGCCGGCACGCGAGCAGCGCAAGAGCGACGAGCAGACCGCCGATCACCGACGCCGGGATGTTGAACCGCGCAAGCTGCGGCAGCCGCCGCCGGATGGCATAGCCGGCAAGCAGGCACAAGCCGCCGGCGGCCAGAGTCTGAATCGGGTCGAGCGTCAGCATGCGCGTTCTTCGGATGCCGTCGTCAACGGACCGCCTGCACCTTGCCGAGACCGTCTTTGCTGCGCGGATCGCTCGCCGCCGTCTTCGTGTTCGTGGTCTTGTCCCAGACCACCACATTCATATTGCCCCACGATTCGCGGTCGTGGATGGCGTAGCCCATCGCTTTGAGTTTTTCGATCACGTCGGCGGGCAGGCTGCCGGTTTCGACGTCGATGCGATCGGGTAGGTACTGATGATGAAAGCGCTTCTGCGCAGTGATCTCGGGTGCGCTCTTGCCGTCGATGAAAGCGAGCATGCCTTCGAGCACTTGGGTCATGATGGTCGAGCCGCCAGGCGAGCCGATGACGGCGACGCGGTCCTTGCCGATGACGAAGCTCGGCGTCATTGCCGACAGCATGCGTTTGCCCGCTACCGCGGCGTTGGCGGAGCCGCCGATCAGGCCGTAGGCGTTCGGCTTTCCGGGTACCAGGGCGAAGTCGTCCATCTCGTTATTGAGCAGCACGCCGCTCTTGCCTGCGACGAATCCGGAGCCCAGCGTGGTGTTGACCGTGCAAGTCATCGACACCATGTTGCCGTCCTTGTCGATGATCGAGAAATGCGTGGTGTGCATGCCCGCTTCCGGCGCATGTGCGGCCGGCAGCCATTCGGATTTCGTCGCCTGCTCGGGCAGGATGCTTTGGCGCAATCCGTCCGCGTAGTAGGGCGACAGCAGCATGTCCATCGGCACTTTCACGAAATCGGTATCGCCCAGATATTCGTTGTGATCGCGATAGGCGCGGCGCATCGCTTCGACTTCGTAATGGATGCGGTGGGCCTGATCGAGACCCTGCAAATCGATGCCGGCAAGTATGTTCAGCACCTCGCCGACGACGACACCGCCCGCCGACGGCGGCGGTGCCGTAAGGATCTTGAAGCCGTTGTAGGTCAGCTCGATCGGCTTGCGCTCCTTGGCTTGATAGCTCGCGAGATCGGTCGTCGTCCAGGTGCCGCCGGCCGCTTTTACCGCCGCGACCATTTCTTCGGCGACTTCGCCTTTGTAGAAACCGTCGGCGCCTTTTTCCGCGAAAATCCTCAGCGTGCGTGCCTGCGCTTGGTCACGAAAGATGTCGCCCGTTGTCGGCGCTTTGCCGTTCGGGAAAAACTTGGCCGTCGACGCGGCGTAGCGGCGCAGCACGTCGGCGCGGTGTTCGATCGAATGCACGAGCGCCGAAGTCGGGTGGACTCCTTTTTCGGCGAAGTCGATCGCGGGCTGCACCGATTTCTTCAGCGGCAGCTTGCCGAAATGTTGCGCAATATAGGCCAGGCCCGCAGGCGATCCCGGGATGCCCGCGGCCAACGGACCGTTGAGCGACGTGTCGCGATTGGGCGTGCCGTCCGTATTGAGATAGTCCGCCGACTTCACCGCCGCCGGCGCCATCTCGCGCGAGTCGATAAACGTATCTTTGCCGCTCGCCGCATCGTGGATCAAGGCGAGAAAGCCGCCGCCGATGCCGGACGCTTCCGGCTGCAGCACCGACAACGACGTGGCGACCGCGATCGCCGCGTCCATCGCGTTGCCGCCTTCGGCGAGCACGCTGAAGCCGGCCTCCGTGGCGTGCGCGTTGGCGCTGGCGATTGCGGCTGTTTTCGTCGTCGTGCCGGTATCGCGCGCAAACACGGGTGAGCAAAGCGCGACGACGATAGCCGCGAGGGCGAGTCGATGCGGCCACGACGGGTTGCGGGATTGCGTGTGCGATAGCGGCATGAGGCGGTTGCTCATATTTATGCTCCGAAGACCTTACCAGCGATATTGGACTTTGCCGTAGACGTACGCACCTTCGTAACCGAAAGGCGAAACGCCGGGGTAGGGAAACGCGCCGTTGTTGTTCGCGGCAATCACCTTGCTCGGATAGGTATTGAACAGGTTGTCCACGCCGAGGGTGAACTTCAACCGGTTCACGCTGTAGTTCGCCGCGACATCGAAAATCCATTTGCCGGGAAACGGCTGATCGTAAGTAACCAAAAGATGTGTTCTTGATCTCCCGACATATTTTTGTTTTCCGGCAGCCAGGCGCAGTTTCGCACCGATGAGAGTCGATCGGTCTCCGGCCCTAACTTGTGCCCCCAGCATAGGCACGTGAGCGAACCCGCCGCCAATGAAAACGTCGGTGCTTTGCATAACTTGAGGTTGTGGGTGGGTTGCCGCGAACGGGCCGATTCGTGCGTCTTCGAATCGATGCCGATTTTTTGATGTGCTGTTTTTTTTTTCCGCGGTTTTGACCGCTCAAATCGCCGGTCACTGCTCGCGCGCGAGTTTTTCTTCGAGGACGCTGAACGCGGAACGTCCGCCGACGCGTTCTTCGGGCATGCCCGTGGCGAACCAGATCACGCCGGTGCCGCGTTCGCGGTCGAGCCACATCCCGGCCTGCAAGCCGTAAGCCGTTCCGGAGTGGCCGATGCGGGCGACACGGTCGCCGAACGGGTCGTCGCGGCAATTTTCGCCGTGCGTAGCGAGAATCTGCATGCCCATGCCCCAGCGGCAGAAGAAGCCCGGTTGATGGTCGGCGCTGTCTTCCTCATAGGTCAGGCCGTTGCGGCCGTCGTATTCCCAGAGCGGCGTGGCCATTGCCTGCACGGAGGCCGGCTTCAGCAGATGCACGCCGTTGAGGGCGAGTGTCCCGTCGCCGAGCAGCAGCATGCCGATGCGCGCGAGATCGACTGCCGAAATCCGCAGGCCGCCTTGTGGGCCGAACAAGGCGCCGTTCTCGCCCGGCCGATAGTGCGACAAGTCGCAGCCGCCGTTGCGCGCGGGCCTGACCGGACAACTCGGTTTGCGGCCGCGGTTGTCGTCCATGATCGGTTTGCCGTCGGTGTCGTATTGCACCGCCGCGCGGGCGGCGGTCGCTTCGCCGCAGGTGTCCCAGCCGAAGCAGCCGTCGATGCCGAGCGGCGCGAGCACCAGACGCTGCATCAGCCGATCGAAGCGCTCGCCGGTGATGCGCTCTGCGACCTGCGCCACGACCGGGAAGTTGAGATTGGTGTAGCGAAAGTAGGTTCCCGGTGCGTGTTCGCTGTCCCATGCACGAGGATTGTCGAGCGTGTCGCGCAGGCGGCCGTCGAGCGGGGTCTGCCAGTAGCCGGCGGCGTCGGTGAGGCTGGACCGGTGCGACACCAGCATGCGCAGGGTGATCGGCGCGTTCGGAAACGCCGGGTTGCGCAGCTTCCATCCGAGATAGCGGGAGACGTCGGCGTCGAGGTCGAGCTTGCCCGCCTCGACGAGGCGCATCACGCCGAGCATGGTCACCAGTTTGGAAATCGAGGCGACGCGCACCGGATCGTTGGCGGTGATCCTGCGCGCCGCCGCCTTGTCGGCAAAGCCTTCCGCTTGTACCGAAGTGATGCCGTCGCGATCGAAGCCGATGCGCACGCTCGCAACCGGGCTGTCGGCCCGCGCCGCAGCGGCAATGAAAAACAGGCATCCCGTGCACATCCGCAGCATGCGCCCGATGTTCATGCCAACCGCCTTCGTTCGTGAGCCGCTCGACAAATGAGCACGCGCCGTTTGCGCAGTCCTTCGTTTCGAATCACCGCGCGGAGAGCGGAGAATAAACTTCAGACGCGGCAGACGGCCAATGAAAAGACCTAGGCAAGGCATAACTCTATGTTGTGGATGTATCTGCCCAGGCGGTGCATCTTCGTTCTCGGTGTTGGAGCATCTTCGATTTATCTGCTTACAACAGCGCCCCCTTCCATCTTCGGCACCTCGCCCCGCGCTATGCGCCAGGGAAGTAAAATTTTTGAGCTGCCCGAAGAGCGGAATAGGGCGAGTCTGTCAGCCCTTGAATTGAAAATGTTTTAGCGTTGCGCAAGCATGCGTTGAGCGAGCTGCCGTACCAGATCGAGGAATCGCTTCTGCACCGGATTCAAAGGATTGTCGGGCCGGTGCATCGCATACAGGATGACGTCGAGATGCGGTTTCAGCGGGCGCATCTGCACGCTGTGCATACCGCCGCAGCGCGCCGTGAACGGATCGACCAGCGCCAGGCCTTCGCCCTTGGCGACGAGCGAATGGGCAAGCTGATAGGTCTGCACCCAGACGGTGATTCGCGGCGCCGGATCGACCTTGGCGAGGTGGCTCTGCAGCATATTGCCGAGCGCGTCGCGCACGGTGATGCCGATCATCGGTTGATTCGCCAGTGCGCCGATCGACAGCGGCTGGCTCAATTCCGCCTCGGGCCACCAGCCCGGCGGAGCGATCACCATGACTTGTCCGCGGCACAGCACGCGCTGGCGCAGGTTCTGATGGCCGGTGTCCTGCAAGGTGAGTCCGATATCGGTATCGCGCAGCGACAGCGACTCGCACATCGCCGCGGAATGTTGCGTGGACAGCTCGGCCGTCACGTCGGGCACGGCCTTGCGCAACAGCGCCGTCGCATCGGCGAGCAAAGTCAGGGCGAGAGTCGGCGTGCAAGTCACCCGCAGGGGACAGCTTCCCGGCTGGCTCATATTTTTGGTAAGACGTTCCAGGTCGTGCACGTCCTGGATGATCTTCTCGATCCGGTCGCGCAGCAGCATCGCCTGGGACGTCGGCTGCAGGCGCCCGCGCACGCGACTGAACAGGGCAAAGCCGAGCCGGTCTTCGGCGTGCTGCATCGCCTTGCTCGCCGCCGGCTGCGATATGTTCAACAGCTTCGCTGCGCCAGTGATGCTGCCGGTGGTCAACACGGCGTGAAAGAGTTCGATGTAACGCAAGTGCATGTGGCTTCCCCAACAATTTTGCCCGGCGGCGTCGCTGCCGGAGTCGAGCACAATTTACGACTGTAAGGCAAACGTCACACTGCGCGCCGATCGGTTCGACGCGCGGGACGAAGACGACCACAACCCTGAGTTATGCCTCGTGCCGGTCTTTTCATTGGTGGCTGGCGCCGGCCGCTGGTTATCCTCCTCGAAACTTTCAATGCCAGACGGACTCAGGTGGGAGCATGGATTTCATGACTAATGAAGGCGGAGCAGCCGCGCAGACTGTTTGGGGACCACCCTACCTGCTTTACCTGGGCGGCGCGGCCGACGATCTGGCCATCAAGACCGCGCGCGGCCTGGCCTATTGGCGGCCTGAGTCGTGCATCGGCCAGCATCGGCGCAGCGACTGCAACCAGACGCTCGGATTGCCCGACATGACGCCGGCGCAGGCGGTGGCCGCCGGCGCGAATACGATGGTCGTCGGCACGGCGAATGCCGGCGGCGTGATGGCTCAGGAGACCGTGGCCGATATCGTCGCTGCGCTCGATGCCGGCCTCAATGTGATTGCTGGCCTGCACCAGAAGCTGCGCGACAACGCGGAGATCGTGGCCGCAGCCAGGCGCAACGGCCGGGTGCTGTTCGATGCGCGCGAACCGAATCGAAAACTCTCCGTCGGCAATGGCCGCAAGCGCGCAGGCCGCCGTCTGCTGACCGTGGGCACCGACTGCTCGGTCGGGAAAATGTATACCACGCTTGCGCTGGAGCGCAGCCTGCGCAGCCGCGGCGTCGCCGCGGATTTTCGTGCGACCGGACAGACCGGCATCTTTATCGCGGGCGACGGTCTCCCGGTCGATGCGGTGATTTCCGATTTCATCTCCGGCGCGGCCGAACTGATCTCACCGGCGCGCGAGGACGGTGGCTGGGATCTGATCGAAGGACAGGGCTCGTTGTTCCATCCGTCGTATGCCGGCGTGTCGCTCGGCCTGCTTCACGGATCGCAGGCCGATGCCTTGGTGCTCTGCCATGAACCGACGCGCAGTCACATGCGCGGGCTGCCGCACTATCCCATTCCCGATCTGGTGCGTTGCCTCGAAGCGAATCTCTCCGCTGCGCGCCTGACCAATCCCGCGGTCAAGGCGGTCGGGGTCGCACTCAACACGTCCAACCTGCCGGAGCGTCAGGCGCTGATCGCCTGTCGCGAGATCAGCGACCGGCTCGGCCTGCCTTGCCAGGACCCGGTCACCATGGGCGTCGAGGTCATCGTGGACAATCTGCTTTCATGTTGCGCGGATTGAGCATCCAGCATCGCAGCTTGCCGTTGCGATCGCCGTTCCGCATCGCGCGCGGGGTGAAACACGCGGCGGACGTGGTGACGGTCGAACTCGATCAGGCGGGTTGCATCGGCCGCGGCGAATCCGTTCCCTATGCGCGCTACGGCGAATCCGTCGCGGCGGTGATCGAAGAAATGCAAGCGCTGCGGCACGAGCTTTGCGCCGGCATGGGGCGCGAAGAATTGCAGGCGCGCCTCGGTCCCGGCGCGGCACGCAATGCGCTCGATGCGGCGCTGTGGGACTTGGAATCGCGCCTCGGCGGCGTGCCCGTCTGGAACCGACTGGCGCGGCCGCCGCATTTGCCGCTGGTGACCGCGCTGACGGTCGTCATCGATACACCGCAGGAAATGCAGAAGGCCGCGGCGCGCATCGCCGATGCCGGTTTGATCAAGATCAAAGTCGACGGCGACGATCCTGTTGCGCGCATCGAAGCCGTGCGGCGTGCGGCGCCTTCGGCGCGGCTTATCGTCGATCCGAACGAAAGCTGGACGATCGATATCTTGCGCGACGCGCAGCCGGCGCTCGAACGCCTCTCCGTCAGCCTGCTCGAACAACCGCTGCCTGCGGACGCGGACGATGCGCTCGCTGAATTTTCGAGCCGGATTCCGATCTGCGCCGACGAGTCTTGCCATACCGCGGCGGACCTGCCCGCGCTGGCAAACCGCTATCAAGCGATCAATATCAAGCTCGATAAAACCGGCGGCCTGACCGAAGCCTGGCGTCTGTTGCGCGCAGCCAAAGCCGGCGGTTTCGGCATCATGGTCGGTTGCATGGTGTGTTCGTCGCTCGGCATCGCGCCGGCGCTGGAAATCGCGCGCGAAGCGGACTTTATCGACCTCGACGGACCGCTGTGGCTGGCGAATGATTACCCCGATGGCGTCCGCCTGCAGGGAAGCAGGCTGATGCCGCCGTCGCCGGGGTTCTGGGGCGAATAAGCCTTGCTGGGCAAAGCAGGAAGATCGCGGATTCAAACACCAAGAATACGAACAATAGGCGAGGAAGATGACGGAATCCGCGAGTGCTGCCGACGCGTTGTGGGACGGTGTTGACTTGCAGGCTGTGGCCCGGCGAGTGGGAACGCCGTGCTATGTCTATTCCGCTTCGATGATCCGGCAGCGGATCGACGCGCTGCACACGGCATTGCACGGGTTCGATGCGCTGGTGTGTTACGCGGCCAAGGCCAACAGCAATGTCGCGATCCTGCAGTTGATGGCGGAGGCCGGCGTCGGTGCCGACATCGTGTCGGCCGGAGAAATGCACCGCAGTCTGCGCGCCGGCATTCCGGCGCAGCGCATCGTGTTTTCCGGCGTCGGCAAGAGCGCCGACGAGATCGTCGAGGCGCTGGCCGCCGGTGTCGCCCGTTTCAATGTCGAATCCGAAGACGAGCTGCACCTGCTGCAGCGTCTTGCCGCAGAGCGCGATGTGATCGCGCACGCCGCGGTGCGCGTCAATCCCGACGTCGATGCGCTCACCCATGCGAAGATTTCCACCGGCAAATCGGAAAACAAATTCGGCGTCGGCATCGACGAAGCACGCCGCTGGTTTGCCGACGGCGCGCGATTGACCCACGTGCGCCTGGACGGCCTGCATGTGCACATCGGCTCGCAAATGCTGACTCTCGATCCGATCCGCACGGCGCTGCAGCGCGTGGCGGCGTTCTGGCGCGAACTGGCCGCTGCCGGTCACGTGATCCGCAGCATCGACGTCGGCGGCGGCCTTGGCGTGTGCTATCGCCCGGACCGCGAACGGCCGATCGCGATCGACGAGTACGTCGACATCCTTCGCCACGCGCTGGCCGGCTTCGGCGGCCGCATCGTGCTCGAGCCCGGGCGCTGGCTCGTGGCCGAAGCCGGTGTGCTGCTGACGCGCGTGATCCGCATCAAGCAAGGCCGGCAACGCCTGTTCCTGGTGATCGACGCGGCCATGACCGAACTGCTGCGGCCCAGCCTGTACGACGCCTGGCACGAGATCGTGCCGGTAATACCTGAAGCGCGCCCGCTGCAGGTCTACGACATCGTCGGGCCCGTCTGCGAAACCGGAGACACTTTTGCCGTCGACCGCGAACTGCCGCGCTGCGAAGCGGGCGATCTGCTGATGATCAAGACCACGGGCGCCTACGGCGCGGCCATGGCGTTGAACTACAACTCGCGGCCGCTGGCCGCGGAAGTGCTCGCCGATCGCGGTCGTTACGCTGTGGTGCGGCGCCGGCAGACTTTAGAGGATATGCTCGCCGGCGAACAACGCGCGCAGGAGTGGCAAGTCGCATGAGCCGTTTCGTCCAATCCGTCCTTTGCGCTGCCGTGCTCGCGCTCGGCGCGAACGTTGCGCCGGCCGCCGCGGACACGGATTCGCGCGCCGACTACGACCAAGTGATCGACGGCGTAGTCGCGCGCTATCACCTGCCGGGCATGACCGTCGGCGTTATCGACGACGGCAAGGTGGTCTACACGCGCACGCTCGGCAATCTCGCCTCGGGCAAGCCGATGGACGCGCAGACCTTGTTCCAGATCGCCTCCAATACCAAGGCCATGACCTCGACGCTGTTGGCGCGGCTGGTACAGCAAGGCAAGTTGCGCTGGGACGATCCGGTGACGAAATTCCTGCCGTCGTTCCGCATGTACGATCCGTGGGTCACCGCGAACATGCAGGTCGGCGACCTGCTCGTGCATCGCAGCGGCCTGCCCGAAGGTGCCGGCGACCTGATGCTGTGGCCGACGCCGAACCGCTTCACGCCCGAAGACGTCGTCGCCGGCTTGCAGTACCTCAAGCCGGCCTACAGTTTTCGCGCGGGTTACGCCTACGACAATACCTTGTACATCGTTGCCGGCCAGGTTGCGGCGGCGGCCGGCGGTGCGCCGTATCCGACATTGCTACGGCGCGAGATATTCGAACCGCTCGGCATGCAGCGCTGCCAGATCGGCACGTGGAGTCGCGAGGAGGTCGGCAATGTCGCGGACCCGAATATCTGGCGCGACGGCCGCTACACGCTCGAACCGGGCAAAGGGCCGATCGTGCAGCCTGCGGCGATGGATTCGGCCGGCGGCGTGCGCTGCAGTTTGAACGACATGTTGACCTGGGCCATGAACTGGCTCGCGCCGACGCCGAAGCAACTCGATTGGCTGTCGGCAGAACAGCGGCACAAAGAATGGACCGCCTATACCGCCATGCCGATTTCCAAGCGGCGTCGCGAATGGGACGGTACGTTGTTCTACGGTTATGGCTACGGCTGGCGCATCGCCGACGTCGACGGACAAATGACGGTGTCGCACACCGGCACGCTGTCGGGCATGTACTCGGCGATGGTGCTGCTGCCGTTGCGCAAGAGCGGCTTCGTGTTCCTGATCAACGCCGATGCCGATGCCGCGCGCAGCGTGTTGATCGAGATGTTGACCAAACATTTCACCGCGCCGGCGAAACTGCGCAGCGTCGCCAGTTACGCCGACGAGCTGGAGCGCGAAGAGCACCGGCAGCACGCCTCGCGTGTGCCGGACACTTCCTCGCGCAAGCCGGCGACGGTGGCGGACCTGAAGACACAACTCGGCCTGTGGCGCGACCCGTGGCTCGGCGAGGCGCGCATCTGTGCGCAAGGCGATACGGTGCGATTCGCCGCGGCGAAGTCGCCTTTGCTGAGCGGGCAGGTCATGCGCGTCGGCGATCGCTATCTGGTGCACTGGGATGACGACAACGTCGAAGCCTGGTTGCGGTTCCCGGAAAAGTCGGGCGGCACGCTGCGCATGGCCAAGGTCGATCCCGACGCCGACTTCAGTTCCGATTTTGAGGATCTGGCTTTCACGCGGGAGCACGCCTGTGATTAAGAACGCCGCATCGATCGTGCGTGGAAGTGTCGTCGCGTCCGCGTTGGCCTGGCTGATGCTCGCCGTCTGCGCGCATGCGCAATCGACGGCAACGGCGAATCGCGCCGATATCGACAGCTTGATGAGCCGCTACGCCGGCGACGGCGCGGGCGCATCGCTGCTCGTGGTCAAGGACGGCAAAGCCATCGTCCGGCGAGGATTCGGTTACGCGAATCTGGAAGACCGTATCAAGGCCGGACCGGAAACCAACTACCGCCTCGCATCGGTCTCCAAACAGTTCACCGCGGCCAGCATCCTGTTGCTGAAACAGGACGGCAAGCTGAGGCTCGAAGACCCGGTGCGCAAGTGGCTGCCCGAGCTGCCGCCCAGCGACGCCAAGATCACGCTGCTCAATTTGCTGACCCACACCAGCGGATTGATCGACTACGAAGACCTGGTTCCACCCGAGCGCAAGACTCAGCTCGACGACAACGACGTGCTGAAGATGATTGCTTCGCAGCAGCGGCTGTATTTCGAGCCCGGCAGCGCGCATCGCTACAGCAACGGCGGCTTCGTTCTGCTCGGCCTGATCGTTCAACGCGTCTCCGGCATGGATCTGGCCGACTTTATGAAGAAGCGCATCTTCCAGCCGCTCGGCATGGAACATACGCTGATGTACGAACACGGCCGCGGTCCCGAAGTGGCGAACCGCGCCTACGGCTACAGCGAGGCCGACGGCAAGTGGACGCGAACCGACCAGAGCATCACCAGTGCGACGCGCGGCGACGGCGGCATCTATTCGTCGGTCGACGATCTGGGTAAATGGGATGCCGCGTTGTACACCGACAAACTGTTGAATGCCGAATCGCGCAAGCTGGCGTTCACGCCGACCGATCCGATCGCCGACCCCGACGTCGACTATGGGTTCGGCTGGCGCCTCAGCGGCGACACGGTGTGGCATTCGGGCGAGAGCATCGGATTCCGCAACGTCATCGTGCGCTGGCCGAAGCAGCATCTTGCCGTGATCGTCCTCAGCAACCGCAACGACTACCAGCCTTATCCGCTCGCGCTCACCATCGGCGAACTGTTTCTGGATCGGTGACAAGAGGCGTTATCGCGGATAGGGAAGGGTGCGCTCCAGCATTTTCTCGGTTTTCGCCAGATCGTGAGAAAACTCTCAGGCGTCGGGCCAATAGCTGTCGAGATGGAATTCCTCGCGCACCGCGCGCAGCGCAGCGAGACGCTGCTCGGTGAGCAGGGCGCGCAACCGCTCCGGCGAGGTCTGCGGATACTCCGCGGCACGAAATCGTTGCCAACTGTCGACGTAGCGTAACCAGGCAAGCTCCGCCGCACGTAGGCTGGCCGGCGTCAACGGATCATAGACATCGGAGTTTTCGGCATGGGCACGTTCGACCGCCTTCGTCAGCGTGCGGTAGGCTGCGTTCAAGTCGCGATCGAGAGCAGCCAAGTCGCGGGTGGGCAATCCCGCTGGCGCATCGAGCGCCTTGATGGCATCAAGCAGTTCGCGGCGGAACTGATTCCGGATTGAGTCCATGCGTGCCGGCCGATCATTCTTGAAGATTTCGGCAGACTCGCGCCGGTGTGCGTAGACGTCCGCGGCCTTCGCCAGCAGGGCAAAGGCATCCCTGCGCGACGCTGACCACCGCGATGCAATTGCATGCTGCTCGCCGGCGATGCGCTGTGTTTCGATCGCTTCTTCGTAGCCCGAACAGATGTCATCGGCCGGCCAGAAAGGGGCGACGTCACAGACACCGACGGGCTTGCCAGTGTGGGCGTGCTCGTCGATATTCAGCAACAGCCGTTCGATGCCGTCGCGTTGCCATTCGATCAGGCAAGCGAAGTGCTTCGCCAATTGTGCGTTGCGCGGGACGCCGCTGCCGTTGGCATAAATTGTCATCAACATACCTGCGCCCTGTGTCGGCAGCGATTGTTCGCCTTGAGCGAGTTCGATATAGGCACACAAGCGTGCGTCGCGCGCATCGGCCTGCTTGTTCGCGAGGCCGTAGTACAAATCGATGGACGCGCAGTTGCGCAGGCGATTGCGATCATTCACTGTCGGCATGTCTGCCGCCGGCGGTGAAACAGATGCCACACTGCGGCAGGCTTCGATAGTCTCTGCCGCAGTGGCAAGCATGGCGTACAGCGACATCGCCGCTGCGATGCCAATAGTAAGTCGCATGACTCCTCCCGTCGTATGCGGCGAGCATGGTAACTCGTCGACCATTCGCAGAAAGAGAAGGCGTTCCCGGCGCACCTGGGATTTCCTTGTTCTCAGTCCAAGAGCGTTCGACCAGAGGCTGGGAACTGGAGCATAGGTCGGGTCGATTCATGCGAAACGCCGGCGCGCTAGATGGAGCCGATTTGCGCGCGCAGCCGCCGAGCACGATCGCGTCGCTTGTTCTTGTCTCGCTGCAAGTGAGGCATGCGACCCCGTGTCATTCGCCGCGAATTTTCCACGCAAACAAAATCGCTGTTACAACGTTGCAAGTGGGTTGACATCCGTATACCCCGATGGGTATCGTTCCGCCGCCTTCGGGATACCCGTGGCGCCTCGTATCAACACTATCCGAGAAATGGACAGTAGACCTCCAAGTCGAAGCGCTGGCGTCGGATTTAAAGATCCGGCACTGGCGCACCCCAAGTTCAACGCAAGCCCGATCAGCGATCGCATGCGGCCAGTCTGCGCTTTCCACGACTAGGAAAGTTTCGACTCGCCTCTCGCGCTGCACGGCGCTTGATGAGGTGAGTTATGCACAACTCGCGTTTGATTCTGCTCCGATGTGTCGGAGCGCTTTTATTGCAACGCCGCGTTCTCCACGCGGCTGCGATCCCGAATAAGCGTACGCTTCCGACCGGTATCCCTCCCGGCACTCCTGCCGTCTGATAGCTGCTCTGCGGGCAGCTCACGTAGGTATTTCCTTTGCGACCCGGATTCAGATCAGGGCCGCCTGCCTGCGCACACCTTTTTTTCGTCGTTGAGCGACGCGCCCTTGCGTGCACGGATCGTCGAGGTCCGCTCGCGGCCGTCGTTCGTCCCGACGACCCATTCCATTCGCCGTCGTGCACAACGACGACACGAAATCCCGAGGTCTTTCATGAGCAGTGTTCTCGAATTCAAAGAAACCGCCGATCACGCGGTGCTGGACAGCGCCCACGTCGGCGACATCCGCGGTGCGCTCGGTACGATCACCCAAGACGACCGCGATCGACGAACGACCTGGTGGGCGAGATGGCGAACTTTACTTGCCATCCTTGGGCCCGGCCTGATCGTCATGGTCGGAGACAACGACGCCGGTGCGTTCAGCACCTACACGCAGGCGGGGCAGAATTACGGCACGATTTTACTTTGGACTTTGTCCCTGCTGATTCCGGTGCTCTATGTGAATCAGGAAATGGTTTTGCGCTTGGGCGTGGTGACCGGGGTAGGGCACGCTCGATTGATCCTCGAACGGTTCGGCAAGTTCTGGGGTGCTTTCAGTGTCATCGACCTGTTCGTTCTCAACGCCCTGACCATCGTCACCGAGTTCATCGGCATCAGCCTTGGGCTCGATCATCTGGGGCTCTCGCGCGTGTGGGGCGTGGCGATTTCCGCGGGATTGATTATCCTCACCGCGTCGACCGGAAACTTCCGCCGGTTCGAGCGCTTCGCCTTGCTGCTCGTTATGGGCAGCCTGTTGCTCGTGCCGGTGCTGCTGATGGTGCATCCGCCGGTCGCCCAGATCGCGCATGGCTTGTTGATACCGGGCATGCCCAAGGATGCGCCGTTGAGCGAAGTCATGCTGCTGATCATCGCGATCGTCGGCACCACCGTGGCACCGTGGCAGCTCTTCTTCCAGCAGAGTTACGTGATCGACAAGCGGATCACGCCGCGCTTCATGGCTTACGAGAAGGCCGATCTGTGCATCGGCATCGCGCTGGTCATCGTCGGTGCCGTGGCGATGATCGCCTTCACTGCGGCGACGTTCGCGGGCAAACCGGAGATGGGCCAGTTCGCCGATGCCGGTGCGGTTGCCGACGGTATCGCCAAATACGTGGGCGAAGTGCCTGCCGTGCTGTTCTCGATCGCACTGATCGACGCGAGCATCATCGGCGCGGCTGCCGTGTCGCTGTCGACCGCCTACGCGATCGGCGATGTGCTGTCGTTGAATCATTCCCTGCACCGCAAACCGGCGGAAGCCAAAACATTCTACGGCGTGTATGCCGCGCTGATCGTGCTGGCTGCGGCGCTGGTGCTTATTCCCAATGCGCCGCTCGGCATCATCACCAATGCCGTGCAGACGCTGGCGGGGATTCTGCTGCCGGGTGCGACCGTGTTCCTGCTTTTGCTCTGCAACGACAAAGCCGTACTGGGACCTTGGGTCAACAAACCGCTGACCAATCTCTTTACCGGCGCCGTGGTCTTGGTACTCGTCCTGCTGTCGATCATTCTCACCGCATCGGTGCTGTATCCGTCGATCGGCAGTGTCGAAATTCTCGCAATTCTCATCGGTGGCTTGGCGACCGCCGCCTTGGTGGCATTGACTCTGGGCGTCGTCCACTGGCGCACGAAGCGCGGTGCTCCGGCAACGGTGCCGGCGACTGTGGAAGAAAAAGCAGCTTGGCGCATGCCGCCTCTACACAAGTTGCCGCCGGCCCAGATCAGTCTGCGGCGCAAGCTGTGGCTCGGCGTGCTTCGCGCCTATCTCATCGCCGCGTTGATCCTGGCGATCGTCAAAGTGACGGAGGTCATCTTCACAGCCGGCCAATGACGAATCCTACTTCGATGCCCGGTGACAAGGCCCGCGCGATCGACCACCGCTGACAACTTGGCATCCCTCTTTGCAACGGCAAACGCGACAGCGTTCGCCGCGGGGGATGCTGCGCCCCGAATTTTCCACGTATGCCAATTCTTCCGAGGTTACCTCCATGCATTCCCTCCCACCTACGACTACGTTTCGTTCACGTCCGCTGGCTTTCTGGATCGCGGTGCTTGCTTGTAGCGCCAGCACCGGAGCGCAGGCGCAAACCGCTCTTGCAATGACCGACGATGCCGACCGTGGCTCACCCTCCACGACGGCGATGCAGGAAAGTCCCGTCGAGACTTCAGAGCAGCGCTGGAACCTGCATTTTCAGACGACTTATGTGGGGCAGCATAAAAATCCGTTCAGCGCGCCGTATACCGGCCCGCAGAGCCTGATCCCGTCGACTGAAAACGGCTACACATGGACGGCCACCGTCTTCTTCGGCTTGCGTCTGTGGCAAGGCGCCGAGTTTTACGTCAATCCTGAAGTGGTAGTCGGTGATCCGTTCTCGCATCTGTTCGGTCTGGCCAGCATCCAGAACGGAGAAATCCAGAAAAACGGCGGCACCAAGCCGAAGGGCTATTGGGCGCGTGCGTTTCTGCGGCAGACCTTCGATCTCGGCGGCGAAACCGTGCGTGCGGAGGATGACGCCAACCAGCTCGCGAGTAACTATCAGACTCGTCGCGTCGTGCTCACGCTCGGCAAGGTCACCCAGACCGATCTGTTCGAGAAGAGTTCGTATGCCAACGATCCGCGTACTCAATTCCTCAACTGGGCGTTGATCACGCATGGTGCCTGGGACTATGCGGCCGATGCGCGTGCGTACACGATCGGCGCCGCCGGCGAGTTCTACTGGGACGAATGGGCATTCCGCGCGGGGCGTTATATGGAGCCGCAAGTCGCCAACGGCAGCAAA
The DNA here is from genome assembly GCF_005503555.1 of Rudaea sp. 3F27F6. GTDB lineage: Bacteria > Pseudomonadota > Gammaproteobacteria > Xanthomonadales > Rhodanobacteraceae > Rudaea. Next base: position 30,798 of record NZ_SCNG01000002.1, on the reverse strand, counting down.
CTCAACTACAACCTTGAGCGCTATCACGGCGATGTCGTCGAAGTGCAGCACGACCACACTCTCAACGGCTTGCCCGGCCTGGTGCGAGTGCTCGCCTTCCGCAATCGTACTTTTGCCGGAAATTATCTCGACGCGATCGAAGCGGCCAAGCAGACGGGTACGACACCGGACGTCACCAGCGTACGCAAGGACGCCGCCAAGATCGGTTACGGAGTCAGCTTCGAACAGAGACTCAGCGACGACATCGGTGTGTTTGCGCGCGGCAGTTCCGCGAACGACCGCATCGAAGAATATGCCTTCACCGAAATAGACAATGCATTGTCCGCAGGCGTTGCGATCAAGGGCACCCGTTGGCAACGTCCGCAAGACGTATTCGGCGTTGCCGTTTCCACCGCGGGCTTGAATCGGCAGCATCGCGCTTACCTCGCCGCCGGCGGGCTCGGCGGCTTTCTCGGCGACGGCCAACTCAAACACTACGCCCGCGAAAATATTCTGGAGGCGTACTACAACTATCAAGTGTTGAAGGGCGTGCAGATCAGCCCGGACTTTCAGATCATCGATAACTCCGGCTACAACGCCGACCGGCACGGCCCGGTCTACATATTCGGCGTTCGATTTCACGTCGGTATCTAGAGTCGATCACCGCTTCCCGGCATTGGCACTGCTGCTGCATCGGCGCAACGCGATGCGGCAGTTCTGTTCTCCGACAATGGCTGATCGGCTGCTCGGTTCGCGCAGCATCTTTTCGAGAGCAAAGCTTCCTGGGATATCTCAGCGGTGGACCCAGCCTCGATCGATCGGCCACGCCATTACTTGGCGATAGAGCCGCTGCACAAACCGGGTTGCCGGTTCACCGAGCGCATGCCAAAGCGGCAGAGTGATTGCATAGGCGACGGCAGCGACGCCGAGCGCGCCGAGCATGTCCAGCGGAAAGTGGACTCCCAGGTAGATGCGCGCCCAGGCGACGCACAGGCCGACCGCCCATGTCGCGCAGGCGAGCCCGACCTCGCCGGCAAAAAGCAGGGTAACGCCTACGCCGGCGAATACGGTTGCATGATCGCTCGGGAACGACGAATCCGCCGCATGCGCAAGCCAGGTTTGTCCGAGTCCGATCATGAAGGGGCGAGGATGCGGCCAAACGAGAGCGAGAATTTGGTTCAGGCCGATTCCGATCGACACAACCAGAAACGCCCTGAGCGCCGCATTGCGTTTGCGCTCGTCGCCCCAGAGCCACAGGCCAACAAGCAAGAGCGGAATCAAATAAATCAACGCCACTGCGATCACAATGGCGGCGTCGATCGTCAGGGGATTCGCATCCGGATGGGCGTTGATCGCCAGAAAGAGCGCTTGGTTCAGCGCCTCGACTTGTTGCATGTGGAATTCCTGTCGGGGCGTCGAATACGCGCTCGCTGGCTACGATTGCCAACGATCACAGCGCCCATCGAGTGCCGACAAACGCATTGCGCAGCAAATCATACCTGGGTGAGCTCACGCTCACATTCATCACGTGAGCGCGATGAGTCCACGCCAGCCGAGGTAGCCCGTATAGAGACCCACCAGGATGATCAGCAGGCTGGATACATAAGGTGCGCGGCGCGCCAAGGTGCCGAAACCACTCCAGCGCTTGGACACCTGACGTACGCTGAGCGCAGCGACCGTGCCCGAAGCGACGAGCGTCAATGCTAGCCCGATGCTGAAACACAGCACCAAGACAACGCCCAGGCTGAACTGCTTGAGCTGCAGGCACAGCAGCAACACCGTGATCGATGCCGGGCATGGGATGAGTCCACCGGTCAGGCCGAACAGGATGATCTGGCCGGTGGTGATGTTTTTGGATGCGAAGCGCTTTTTGATGTCGTTGGCATGCGCCAGCTCGTGCGCGTCTTGATAGCCCACGCTTGCCATATCGAGTCCGGCATGATCATGGTGATGATGGCCGTGTTCTTCGAATACCACATCGTAGTCGTCGCTGCGTTCGTGATCAGATACATGCAGGCGCGCAGTGAACTCGTGCGGCTCGGGAATCGGGTCCACCGATTCCAGATAGCCGTTTCGAGAGACGAACGCGAATCGCTGCGTGCTGCCGTCGTCCCGCGTCGTGGTGATCGATATCGTGTCGGCAGCCGGCGGCGAAGTCGCTTGATCATGGTGTTCGAAACGCAGCCGAAACCGCGGCGGCACGCCTTGTTCGAAGACCTCGATTGCCACGGTCCGGCCGTGGCCGAGTTCGACGCGCTTGGTCTCGTCGCCGTGATCGTGGCTATGGTGATGATCGTGCCCGCTTTCCAGATTCTCGCGTTGATGCTCGCGATAGGTGCGCCAGAGCATCCATAGGGCGATGCCGATGATCAAGGCAGCCGAGGCGAGTTGGAAGTAAGGTTCGGTTCGTTCGGCGTTGAACTGCGCGCCAAGATGCAAGCCCACGAGCGCAATCGCCCAGACCACCGCAGTGTGAGAAATCGTTGCGGACAAGCCAAGCAGCACGGCCTGAGCCACGGTGCCGCGAATGGCAACGATGAACGCGGCCATCATTGTCTTCGAGTGGCCCGGCTCCAGGCCATGCAGGGCGCCGAGCAGGACAGCACTCGGAATGAACAGCCAAGCGTGCCCGGCTCCTTGCTGGAGCAGATCGGTGAAGGAAGTCATTGGAAAGCTCAGAGGTACTTGGAAATCGTCTTGAATTCTTTTAGAGCAGACTTGGACGTCTTCATCACGCCGTCATCGAGACAGTGATCAATATGATCGTGGATGAAGGTTTTCTTCGCCTGAGTAATCGCCTTCTCGGCCGCCTGAAGCTGCATTGCGACATCGGTGCAGGGGCGTTCGTCTTCGATCATTGCAACGATGGAGTTGAGCTGACCGATAGCGCGCCGAAGGCGCTTGACGATATCGGGGTGAGTTCCATGCGGTGACAGTTTGGTGTGCATAGGCATACTATACCGGGGTATCCATTAAAGATATAGCTGTTTCGCCTTGCCGGTTCGGCAAAGGGCCAGCGGACCCCAACGCGACGCCGGTATCGCGACTGGCATCTGCCCGCGATAGCGAGTAGCATCCGCCACGTTATTGGGGAGTAGCCGACTCTCGTATCCCGAGAGGGAGCGCGTCAACACACTTGACCGACTGGTCATGGCGCGTTCAACCCCAAGGCCCGGCGAGACCAATGACATGCACCTCATCCGGGCTGGACGGGGCGTATGTCATTGGCTCATGCGACCGTCCGGCCCCAAGGATTTCGCCGTGTTTCAATTCTCTTATCGCACGCCCGACAGGCACGGGCTCAACCCATCATCGATTGCTTTGGTAGCTTTGGCAGGTTTGCCATGCTGACCACCGTCGTGTTGTTGCTGCTATCGGCCGGCGTGATCTATCTTTCATGCGAGTTTTTCGTCAACGGCGTCGAATGGGTCGGGCGACGCGCGGGCGTGGCGCAGAAAGCCGTTGGCACCATCCTGGCCGCCTTTGGAACGGCGTTGCCAGAAAGCGTGGTGACTTTCGTTGCTGTCGTGTTCGGAACCAACGAGGCCGCCAAGAACATCGGGGTCGGCGCAGCCCTGGGCGGTCCCCTGGTGCTGAGTACGGTTTCGTATGCGGTCGTCGGCCTCATGCTCCTGCTCACTGCGGGCAGGGCGCGCATCGCGGCGCTCGCCGATACCGACGGCCATCTGGCCCGCGATCAGGGCTGGTTCTTGATCATCTTCGCGCTCAAGGTCGGCTTGGGCCTCGTCGCGTTTTCGATCAAACCGTGGCTGGGGTGGCTGTTTCTGGCCGCGTACGCAGCGTACTTCTGGGTGGAGATGCGCCAAGAGGGCACACCGCACGAAGGCGAAGAACTGGGGCCGTTGAAATTTCGCCCGCGCGACCCTGCGCCGCCGCTGACCTGGGCGCTCGTTCAAACCGTCCTGGCCTTGGTGCTGATCTTCGGCGCTTCCCATGTGTTCGTGACGCAACTCGAGCACATCGGTCCGTGGCTGGGCATTCCACCCGCCATCGTCGCGCTGCTGCTCAGTCCGATAGCCACCGAACTGCCGGAAACCATGAACGCGATCATTTGGGTGCGTCAGGGCAAAACCGGCTTGGCACTCGCCAACATCAGCGGCGCCATGATGATCCAGGCAACGGTGCCGAGCGCTCTCGGTATCGGGTTCACGCCGTGGATGTTCGATCGGGCTCTGATCCTGGCAGCGGTGGTGACGATGATATCGATTTCCGGGTTGTGGCTACTGCTGCGGCGACGCGCCTTGACCTCGTTGCGCCTGATGCTCTTTGGTTTGCTCTATGGCGTGTTCGCCGCAGGGCTGGCGTTCGTCGGCTTCAGTCACTGAGCACGAAATGCAAAATCCTATTCCACCACAATCGCGGCAGCGTCCAATTTCCACGCATAGCTGGGAACCCAGCCGTGGCCGTATACCCCCACGTTCACGCTGTAGCGTCCGGTTTTCGCCGGGGTCCAGGAAAAACGGTAGCTGCGTGTTTCGCCCATGGCGAAATTTTCATTCGCTTGATTCTGCTTGTAGACGGCTTTCCCGGAGGCATCCCAGATTTCCATCTCGACGACGCTATCCGGTGCCACGGAACCCTCGTCTTTCGCGGTGATGACAATCGATAGCGGGCCGCCGTCGATCTTCGCCGAAGCCGGCGCTTCTGCACTGAGGCGAAAGGGAGGAATGGAAAACCCGCGGTCATAGAAACCCGCGATCTTCAAGGCGAATGATTCCAAATTGGCACGATCGGAGTTGGCCAGCACGATCACGGTCAGCTTGCCGTCGTCGAGCCGCTCGTAGTCCGAGCGGAAGCCTGGGAATTGGCCGTTATGGTGAATGCGCGAGTGGGTCAGAAACGAGTCGATGCCCCAACCGAAACCGTAGGTGGTTTGCTTTCCGCTCTTCAATGTGGCCGGCGTCCAGGCGAGCTTGCGGTTGGCCGTGGACACCGGGCTGCCGTGGGCCAGATACGCATCCCATTTGGCAAGATCCAACACTGTGGACAGGAAGGCGCCGCTCGGTCGTATCGCGATCCAGTCTTCGGCGTTGGTCATGCGCCCGTCGGTCCATTGGTAGCCTCTCGCACGATTCGGGACGATCTCGACCGCGGTCGTTGTCCGCGTCGATGTCATGTGCGCGGGCGCAAACAGTTTTGCTGCAATGAATCGGTCCCAAGGTTCGCCGCTGGCTTTGGTGACGATCTCGGCCAGAATGTAGTAGCCGACATTGGAATAGAGCCACCCCTCACCGGGCGGGAACTTGAGTGGTACGGGATAGGTTGCTTCGATGACGTCTGCTATCGCCTGCTCTTGGTAGGGATGGTACTCGGGAGGGTCGCGCACGATTCCCGAGGTGTGGGTCAGAAGATTCCTGATCGTTATGCCTTTCCAGTTTTCGGGCCTGCCGGGCAGATACTTGGTCACATCGTCGTCCAGCGACAGCTTTCCGTCCTGTGCGAGAAGAAGCACGGCATCGGCGATCACCATCTTGCTCAGTGAGGCCGTCTTGTAGACCGTTGCGGCGGTTGCGGGAGTATTCGTCTCCAAGTCCGCCATCCCGTAGCCCTTCGCGGCGAAGAGAACGCCGTCACGCACTACGGCGATCGACAGGCCGGGGATATGTTCATCGCGCATGAACTTTGCAATGAATTCCTCTGGATTGTCTTTTGCGCGTGCGCCAGGGCTGACGGCATATGCGGCAAGGAGACCCGGTACCAGGATGCACGCAGCAATCTGCTTTGCAGTTCTCCAGGCATCTCTATGGATCATGGCGATCTCGTCTGGCAATCGGCGAACGGAATCGAAACGCCGGCATTCACGCCCTCGATTCGAAAAGGACGTCACGGTATTGAGATCAAAGATGCCATTGCCGGCAAAAACGTCGCGATCCGCGCTCAGGCAGCCGAATTCTTTTCCCGACCGGCGCGGCTACGGCAAAGCGGGGCGCCGGGTCCGAGTGCGATCAAAAGAGTTCAAGGCGTTCTGAACGGCAGGGACTACGGCGCCTGCGCAATCCTCGTCAGCTCTTGAAGCGAATCGGAGTGCTGACGACGACTCAAAGCGCTGCGCCTGCGCTCAGCGCAAAAACATGCGCTAAGGTTCTAGGGTGATCAGCCACCAGTCCGGCAGGGCGCCAAGGCGGAGCGGGAAAGTACCTGATCCGACTCCTGCCGTCACGACGGTGGTACGCGCGCCATCGCGAACGATCCCGCAGCGATAGCGGGGATTGTAGAGCTGTCGCCAATGATCGCTCGGCGCATACATGACGAGCGGGCCGATCCATGGCAGAACGACCTGGCCGCAATGGGTATGTCCGGCGAGGACGAGAGGCTGACTGGCGGGCAGGTCGGGGGCGATATCCGGAGAATGGGTCAGCACGATCGGAACGCCTCCGATGCTGTGTGCCGCGGCCAGCGAGGATGGCGCATCGTCGTGGCCGGAGAAGCGGTCTCCGATACCGACGATGGCGAACGGCCCGCGCCGGACCGCCTGATTTTCGAGAACGGTAACGCCCGCCTCGGCCAATGCGGCGCGCACCGCGTCCGGCGCGGTCCAGTGGTCGTGGTTGCCGAGCACCGCCAGCACTCCGAGCGGGGCGCGCAGACGCGCAAAGGGCGCGGTCAGCCCGGCGGCCCGATCGGCAGCGCCGCTTGCGTCATGACCGGTGACGAAATCGCCCGCCAAAAGAATCAGGTCGGGCTGCGACGTATTGACCTCACTGATGATTTCGCCAAGCCGTTCCGGCGTCATGCCGCGGTTGCCGAGATGAATGTCGGCGAGCAGCGCGATCTTTAGCGAACGTGAGCTGCTCGGAAGCCCGGCCAGATGCAGCGTTGTCTCCCGCATGACCGGTGTCGATCGTGCGTTGCCTATTCCGATCAGAATCAGGGTCGTGAGGGCCGCCAACGATAGGCCGATAACACCGAGTAACCAGCGCCGGACCGCCCGTGTCATTCGACTTCTTTTCCCGATCATCGCTTTACCCGACATCTCCAGGGCGCCAATCGGTACTGAGAACTGCGGCCGAGTCCGGCATGGTGGAAGTCTTTGCAAGGCGCAAGATCATAGCGAATCGGCAGGGGTGTAGTCGTTTAGCAGTTCTTGGGAATGGCGCACCTTGCTTTGGCAGCCAAAGGCGATTCATATCGATAGTGGAGCACGGTGATGCGGCCGTCAGGGATCGGCGTTCGCTTCACTGTCGTCCGCAAGCGCTTCGCCCGATTAGTGAGAGGCGCCGCGAATGATCATGGATGCTGTAGACGTGCGAGCGCGAATAATCCGCAGGCGGCTGAAAAAATAATGTTGTTTGCTTCCCGGCACGCTGGTGCGGGCTTCCCGCGCGTGTCATCTTTGATCCATGGAAGCGGTGAACGTTCTCATCTTGAAGCTGCGCAAATTGCTGCACAGTCGCGGCAGGACCAGTGACGAGACCGACGAAGCGATCCAGGAAGCGTTCCTCCGATTGCAACGCTACCGACAGGATCGACACGTACAGGAGCCTGAGGCTTTTCTGGTACGCACCGTCATCAACGTGGTCGCGGACGACATTCGCCGGCGCTCGCGTTGGCGTCCGGTCTCGCTTGCAGAAGTAGAGGCGCTTCCGCTTGCGCAAACGGGTTCGGCACCGGACGACGTGGTTCTCGGGCAGCAGAGGTTGCGCGGCCTGCGTGCAGGGCTGGATCAGTTGAGTCCGCGTACGCGCGAGATATTTTTGCTGCATCGCGTCGAGGGCTACAGTCATGCTCAGATCGCGGCACGTATGGGGGTTACCGTCAGTGCGGTGGAGAAGCAGGTGGCGAAGGCGGTCTTGTTCCTGGCCGAGTGGATGGATCGTATATGAGCAATCGAATGACTCCACCTCGTCCATCACGCGCCGCCTACGCTGAAGCCGCGGCTTGGTTGGCTCAGTTGCATGGAGCAGGCCGGGACGCCGAACTCGAAGCGGACTTTCGGGCGTGGCTCAAAGCGGGCTCCGGCGATCACGCCAGAGCGTTCGAGCGGGTGACCGAAATTTGGGACACGGCCGGCCAAGTCGATATTCGCGGTCTGGCGCGCGTTGCCGCGCCGAGTGCTCGCGAAAGAAAGCCCCCGCGTTGGCGCTTGGCGGCGGCAGCGCTGGTGCTGAGCGCTCTCGGATTGGGGGTGTTCCTGCTTCTGCCGCGCGGCGTGCAGTACACGACGGGAATGGGCGAGCAGCGTAGCGTTCGCCTGAACGACGGCACCCGGCTTTCCATGAACCAGGACAGCGCCGTCGACGTCGACTACGGCGCACGCGAGCGCATCGTGCATTTGTCGCGCGGCGAAGTGTTGTTCGAGGTGGCGCATGATGCGCAGCACCCCTTCGTCGTCTTGGTCGGCGATCGCACAGTGACCGCACTGGGCACATCATTCGTCGTTCGCAAAGAGCCCGACGAAATGGATGTGACGCTGCTCGAAGGCAAGGTCAGCGTGGCGTCGTTGTCGGCCGCGAAAGTTTCATGGGCCGTCGAGAAAGAGCAGGGCGCGATCACGCTCAAGCCCGGTCAATACTTGCGCGTACGGGCGGGCGAACGACCGCAACTGGACGTCCGACGTGCGGACGCGGCGACTGCCTGGCGTCGCGGCGAAGTGATTCTCGACGGCACTCCGCTCGGCGAAGCCGTCGCGGAAATGAATCGCTACGATCCGCGTCGCGTGCAAATCGACGACGCCGATCTTGGACAAGTTCGCGTCAGCGGTATCTACCGCACCGGAGACAACCTCGATTTCGCCCAATCCGTTGCGTCGATATACGGGCTCAAGGTGAAAGAAGAAGCCGGCCATATACGCTTGACCAGGCAATGAACGACGCGGCTCGCCGCGCAGCCTGCTCATTTCGAAAAAAATTTTTCGTTCTGCTGAGGGTTGGCTACAGTCGGTCGTCTACGTCACATCGGATCACCACGGAAAATCGGGGAAACCATGTGGCGTCATCTTGATCGAAGGTTTGCGCTGGTCATAGCAAGCGCGTTGTCGGCAGCTATTTCGCAAGAGCTTCATGCACAGAATCCGGTCGCGCACGAGCAGTCCGCGGCCGCGGCACTGATCTACGATTTCGATTTGCCGGAACAGCCTTTGGCCGTGACGCTGCGCGACATCGGGCAGCGCACCGGCACGAACGTCTTGTTCGAATCCGGCATCGTCGAGGGAATGCGCGCTCCGGCATTGCATGGACGATTCGGCGTTCAGCAAGCGCTGGAACAGGTGCTGCAAGGCACGACCCTTCAAGCCCGACGAACTTCGGCACGTTCCATCGTTGTGCAGTCGGCTCGCCAGTCGGGGGCGAGGGCGAAAGGCGACGACGGCGCCACGGCGCCGTCGCAGCGAGGCAATTCGGCAAACAAGGACGCAGACAAAGACGAAGCGCGAGCCGCTGCCTCTGCGTCGTACGGGCAGGCTTCACCGGCAACGAGCAGCCCTCAAGCCAGCGGGTCCGCGGAGGGCGGCAACAAGCCGTCGCTGATGGGCGCCGTCCAGGTGATCGGCTATCGCACCAGTGCGGCGACGAGCGCGACGGGCGTGGTGACCGAAATCATCAACACGCCGATCTCGATTTCCGCGCTCAATTCGCAGTTTCTCGAGGACACCGGTTCCTCGCGGCTTATGACGGCGGTCGGTGCATTGACCGGCGTGACAGGGCAGAACAACAGCGGCGAGGTCGGCACGAATTTCGGCGTACGCGGATATGCGGTGACGCCGCAGATCGACGGCTTCGATTCTCTTTCGATCGCAGGCGGACTCGGTTCGAGCGCCGGCGTCGATCGCGTCGAGGTGTTGAAAGGTCCATCGGCCGTGTTCAACGGCAACGTGCCGCCGGGCGGCTCGATCAACATCATCTACAAGAAACCTTCGTTCACGCCGCAGACGTATTTCGAAGGCGAGTACGGCAGTTGGGCCTATCGCAGCGGCGAATTTTTTTCGACCGGGCCGGTGAACGACCAATTCGCCTATCTCGTCGACGTCTACGCGAAGAATGCCAATGGCTGGGTCAACTGGACCGGGCAGAACGAGCGCACCTACATCCTCGGTCTGACCTGGAAGCCGATCGACGATCTGAGCATCAACTTCAACTACCGCAACATCAAGAACAAGGATCAGGTGTCGACGCTGCCGGTCAGCCATCCGGGCTTCATCGGCTCGGGTGCGCCGCAGGATACGTACCTCGACAACTGGGTCGCGCAGAACTACGGCGCCAATGAGCCGCCGCAGACGATCACGGTGGAGAAGTATCTGCCGGGTGGCGCGCGCTACAACGTGCTCGGGCCGCAGAACTACAACAACGAGCTGTCGCGCTTCTGGAGTACCGAGATCAATTACACGGTCAACGACCACATCCAGATACGCGACACGTTCGGCCACGTCGATTTCAGCTGGGGGTTCCTTTCCCTGCTGCAGAGCGGCGCCAAGGTGCTCGGACCCGATGGCAACGTCAGCACGTACGGTCTCGCCTCCGGCTTCTTCACCGGCAAGCAGGCCGGGTCCGGATGGGAGAACAAGCTCGAAGCGGCATTTTCGTTCGATACCGGCGCGATCAGCCATTCGCTGCTCGTCGGTTTTCAGGCGTCCTACTCGTCGCTGGACTACGCGCGATTCTGGGTCTACCCGCTGGCTCCGGTAAACGCGCAAGGCCTGCCGTGGAATTTCTTCCGCGACGGTCCTCTGATGCTCGGAAATGAGAACGCGATCCTGCACGCGATTTCTCCGACGCCCAATCTGGAAAATCTGCACGACGTCGGACATGCCAATACGCACGCCTATTACATGGCCGAGCAGATGTCGATGTTCGACGACCGCCTGCATGTCCTGCTCGGGTTGCGTCATACCAAGACTGAAGGCGAAGTCATCCAGGGCGTGGAATCTGCTTCCAGTGAAACGACGCCGCAGATCGGCATTCTCGGCAAACCGTTCGCGCCGGATTCGTTCTTTGCCGATACCGCGTTCTTCGCCAATTACTCGAAGTCGTTCACGCCGTCGGGGATCATCCAGCCGGGTACCACCGAACTGGTGCCGCCGCAGAAAGGCACCGGCAAAGAATTCGGCGTGAAGACGGCGTGGCTCAACGGCGCGGTGACGAGCACCGTTTCCGTGTTCCGTGACGATCTCAGCAATATCGCCACGCCCGACTATTCGCATATGGGCGAGAACGGCGGGCTGGTCGAGTACAACCTCGGCGGCGTCGGCCGCGCGCAGGGTTTCGAGGCCGAGGTGACCTGGTTGCCGAACGAGAACTGGCAACTGTCGGCGAACTTCACCGACTTGCCCGTAGCCAAGTATCTCGAGTATCCCGGCGTGCCGCAGCAGATCGGCATGCGCTTCGGGTCGGCGCCGCGCCAGGCCGCGAACCTCACGGCCAAATACACATTCAAAGAAGGTCCGCTGCAAGGCTTCAGCCTCGGCGGCTGGCTGCATGCGCAAACGTCCACGAGCGGCGTGCTCGGCGGAGACTGGCATTACGACGTACACCTGCCTGGTCTCGCTCAGGTGTCCGCGTTTGCCGCCTACAAATGGAACCGTTTGGATTTCCGCTTCAACATCGACAACCTCACCGATCGTCGCGGCTACGTGATGAACAACGCATTCCAGCCGCAATCGCCGCGGTCGTACTATTTGACCGTGAGGTATGCGCTGTGAGCCGGTCCGGGCAGTTCGTGCCGACTGTGCGAGTGGTGGGCGAAAGGCGGCGGCGGTGGTTGGGGCTGCTCGGATGGACCGGGCTTGTCGTACTTGCCGGCTGCAGTGGCCGCGACGAATCAGCAGGTTCAGCGGCGGCACCGCTCGCTCGGCCCACCGCTTCCACGCCGGCCAGCGAAGCGCCCGGCACCATCGTCGAAGTGAAGCCGTACGCCGATATCGATCCATCGATTCGCGATCTCGGTGCCGAAGCGCTACGCGTGCGCTACCGCTCCACCTCGAGCGACGGCCAGCACAGCGTCGTCACCGGCGCGCTGTTCATTCCTTCGGGCACGCCTCCGTCGGGCGGCTGGCCCGTGCTTTCGCACGCGCACGGCACCACGGGCGTGACTGCCGACTGCGGCCCATCGAGTTCGCCGAACCTCTACGGCATGGCGGTCGTGGTGGTGACTTATCTGAAGGCCGGTTACGCCGTTGCGTTCACCGACTATCAGGGCCTCGGCGGTGACGGCAAGCATGTCTATCTGGACAACAAGACCGAGGGCTACAACGTCATCGATGCAGTGCGTGCGCTGCGCAACGCGAAACCCGGCGTGATCTCCAATCGCTGGGTGGCCGTCGGCAACTCGCAGGGAGGAGGGGCTTCGTGGTCGGCGGCCGAGCAGGCGCCGGTGTACGCGCCCGAGCTGCGGCTTCTCGGTGCAGTCAACGCTGTGCCGGCGGCGAATATTTCCGGCTACGCGCAAATGGCGGAAGACGGGGCGATGACGCCGATACAGAGCGCGGCGTATGTCGCGATGCTGATCACCCAGGCCTGGGTCCATTCGGACTTCGATGCCGACCAATACCGCCGCGGTTCGGTGAAGACGAATTGGGACGTGCTCGGAAGCTGCAAGGATCTGGCCGCGCGCACCGCCGCTGCGCTGCAGATGAAGCCGGATGAACTGAAGCCGGCGACGCACGAGGCGACGCTCAAGCTGCAGGCCAACCTGCAGGCACTGGCCGTGCCGCAACGCAAGGCCGATGCGCCGATGCTCGTGATCTACGTCGGCAAGGACGAATACATCAATCCGGCATGGACCAAACAGGCGATCGAGGACGCCTGCAAGCTCGGCACGAAGATCGACGTCGATTTTCAGGAAGACAAGAGCCACAACACCTTCGACGCGTCACACGCCCTCGACTGGCTGCACGATCGGCTCGACGGAAAGCCGTTGCCGAAGTCGTGTTGACCGGCGACATGGGCTGCCGGTGTACGGCGCAACGGAAAGACCGGCCTCGGCGCGTGCGTTGCCCGAAGCGTCGCAGCGAGCACTTCTACAGAGACGTATCGGCAAGGACAAGATCGGCCGCTCTGCAGCGCCGATGAAATCGTTTCACCCGCCGCGCTGCGGCGCGCGAGCGCCGGCGCGATAGACAAAAGTATCTGCGCGAGATTTTTCGCGCAGCGGAGGAGTGCGGCCGCCTGTTGAACGAACCGCGCGGAACGTCGCACTCGGTGATACCACTGCGGCATCGATGAACAGCCGCGCCATAACAACACCAACTACATAGAGAGGGAAATATGTTCGATGCGAATTCCATTTCCACCCGTCGCTCGCGTGTAGGCTTATTGACTCTGGCCTTGATCGCAGGCTGTTTTACCACAGCGGCCGAGGCGGCCACCTATTACATCGATTCGGTCAACGGTTCCGACAGCGCTGCCGGCACGAGCGCGGCGACCGCGTGGCAAACGCTGGCCAAGGTGAGCGCGACGACCTTTGCCGCAGGCGATCAGATTCTGCTGCACACCGACCAACGCTGGGCGGGGCAGCTCCATCCGAAGGGATCCGGTGCGGCCGGATCGCCCATCGTCATTTCGAGCTACGGCGGCGGCGCGATGCCGATCATCGACGGAGGTTCGCTGGCCACCGGCGGTGCGGTCTATCTGTACAACCAGCAGTACTGGACCATCCAGGGGCTCGAGGTGGTCAACAACTCCGGAGTCAACAACGTGGGCAGTGCCTCGGCTCAGGGCCTGAGCCGCTATGGCATCTACGTCGACAACGATTCTCCGTTGAACGGCGGCCAGCAGACCTATCGCGGCATCACCATCCAGAACAACTACGTGCATGACGTGAATGGCTGCTTCGCCTGCAGCGACGTGAATCCCCAGATCAACGGCGGCATCGTCGTTGCGGCGGACCCGCACAGCCCGCTCTGGCACGGCACGGACAACTACGAGGATGTCGTCATCGCGAACAACCTCGTCGAGCATGTCGGCCGCACGGGCATCACGTTCTGGGACGCTTCGACGGGCTTCTATCTTTCTCTCGACCCGAGTGCGCTCAGCAACAACATCACGATCCACGGCAACCGGGTCTACAACGTCGACAGCGACGGCATCGTCATGGTCGGCGCGAAGAACTCGATCATGGATCACAACATCGTCGGCAACGCTGGATCGGTGACGGTGCAGGGTTCGACCGAGCCGTCGGCGGTGGGCTTGTGGCCTGCCCGCGTGTACAACGTCCTGGTGGAATACAACGAAGTGTACGGCGTGCTCACTTCGCAAGGCGTCGATGGAGAGGGCTACGACATCGATCTCTGCGCGCAGTACGTGACGCTGCAGTACAACTACAGCCACGACAACCAGGGCGGGTTCCTGGTGATGGAAGGCGGTCTCGGCACAGGCATCAATGCCACGGTGCGCTACAACCTCAGCGTCAACGACAGCTGGGGCAACCTGACCGGAGTGTTCACGTTCGCCTACGGAGTGATACCGCATACCGCGATCTACAACAATACGGTCTACATGGCTGCCGGCATGTCGGCGAACTTGATGAACTGCGAAGGCTGGAACTGCACGAACGGCTACGCCACGAATTCGTACAATCCGTTGAGTTTCCAGAACAACATCATTGCCAACTTCGGCACCGGCAACTATCAAGTTCCGACCGGTTCGGGCACGACGCTCAACCACAATCTTTTCTTCGGCAATCATCCGAGCGGCGAACCGGCCGATCCGTTCAAGATCACGTCCGACCCGCTGTTTGTGGCGGCATCTGCAACGGCACCGATCGGCCCCGGATCGGTATCGGGATACCAGGTGGGCCCGGGTTCGCCCGCGATCGGCAGCGGAGCAGTCATTTCGAACAATGGCGGCCTGGACTACTTCGGCAATGTCGTGTCGGCGACGGCGGTGCCGACGCGCGGCTTCTACGAAGCCAATCACTGACGACAGCGAAGTCGTGCATGACTCCTCGGTGCTGAGTCGAGGAGTCATGCACCCGATAGAGAGGCTAGAACGAATAGCGCGCCGTCAGGCTCGCGCCTCGCGGCGCCCCGGGGAGATTGAGATTGGGGCTGCTGCCATGCCCGGACACGATGTAGCGTGCGTTGGTGAGATTGGTCAAATTGAGCTGCAGACTCAGTGGGCCGGCGTAGTACTGCGCCATCAGATCGGCGGTGACGTAGCCGGGCAGAGTGACGGTATTGCCCGGATTGGCCTGACGCGCACCGACCAGGTTGAGGCCGCCGCCGAATTGCCAGTGCTCGGCAAACGAATGCGTCACCCAGACATTGCCGCTGTGGCGAGGCGTCAGCGTGGCGCGCTTGCCTTGTATCGGTTGGCCCGAGTCCATGGCGATCGAGTGAGTGATGCGCGCGTCCAGGTAGGCGTAGCCGGCAAGCAAGCGCCAGCCGTCGGCAAGATCGGCGGCGCCGCTAAGTTCCACGCCGCGTGTGCGCTGCTCGCCGATCGGCAACACCTTCTGCGTCAGCGGATCGGTGGTCTTGATTCCGTCGCGTTCGAGTTGGAACAGCGACGCAGTGAAGCTCGCACGCCCTTCGAACAAATCGTATTTCGCCCCGAGTTCGGTGTTGCGGGTGTGCTCGGGAGCGATGTCGGCATTGTTCGCCGCGAGCGCAAAGGCCTCGCCGGAGGGTTGGAACGAACGGCTCCATGAAAGGTAGTACGACTGTGCCGCGGACGGTTGCCAGACCAAGCCGGCGCGAGGACTCGGCGCGCTGTCCGTGCGCGACAGGTTCGGTTGCCCCGGTAAGCGGTTTTCCGTGGCCTGCTTGAAACGGTCGTAACGTATGCCGACGAGCGCCTTCCAATGCTCGCCCCAACTGAGCATGTCCTGCACGTATACCGCGGTCGTGTCGAAACGGCCCAGATTGTTCGCGCTCGGCGGGAGCGTCACGGTCAGAGGCAGCACAGGCAATTGCGGATGAAACAAGTCGACCACCGCAACGCCGTTGGCGCTGCGATTGAGCAACGATTTGTCTTGTCTGCCGAGTTCCATGCCATAGAGAAAGTCGTGAGCGATCGCGCCGACTGCAAAGCGCTGGTTGAGTTCGGTTTGGTTGAACCACCCGTGTTCGTCACGGAGCACGTTGGAACGATTGAGCGTGACCGTCTTCGCCTGCTCATTCACGCTGCCCGGCAACGTGTTGTTCCGATCGAGCGTGTAGTCGTACCAGCGCAAGGTGTTGCGAAGGGAGAGGTGATCGTTGAATGTATGACTCAGCGTTGCCGTGGTCGACGTCACTTTCGATTCGCTGGTATCGACGTTGCGAGCATTGGCCGCGCCGTAGTAGGTACCGACCGGCACGTCAACCGGGCGGCCGCGAAACGCCGGGATGCCGAAGTCGGTCACGCGGCGGTCCTGCAAATAATCGGCCTGCAATAGCAGGGTCGTGTCCTGGCTCGGGTTCAGCAGGAGCGACGGCGCGATCGTTCGGCGCTTGAGAAATTGCGGGTCGCGATAGCTGTCGGCGTCTTCCGTCGCACCGGTCAAGCGCCAAGCGTTGTCGCTGTCGCCGAAGCGATGGCCGATGTCCAGTTCGGCGCGGCGGTCGGCCCAAGTGCCGTAGCTGAGGCTGACCTCGCCGATGTCGATGCCTGGCTGTTTGGTGATGCGGTTGATCAAGCCGCCGGAGGAACCGCGCCCATACAGGACCGAAGCCGGTCCTTTGATCACTTCGATCCGCTCGATGTTCGACAGGTCGCGAAAGTAGAGCGCATCGTCGCGGATTCCGTCGACGAACTGATCGGCGATCGCAGTGAAACCGCGAATGGAGACTTGGTCGCGCTGACCGTCGCCGGTGGAAAAACCGACTCCGGGTACATTTTTCAGCGCGTCTTGAATCGAGGTGGCGTGTTGGTCGCGCAGCAGCGCGGCCGGGACGACGTTGATCGTTTGCGGCACGTCGCGCAGTTCGGCTTCGATCTTGGTCGCGCTGATTGCGCGACGAGCGCGGTAGTCGCCGGTTTGTTCGGCATGCACGGTGACTTTGGGGAGCAACTCAGCCGGCTCGGCATCGGCTGCGGAAACGTTGTACGCGGTGACCGCCAACAGGGCGGCGGGCAGGGGAAGAAGACGCATTGGAAGGCCTTTGATCGCAGCAGGGATAGAAACGCCCCGCTTGCCCGCACTCAGCCCTCGCGTTGAAGCGATTCGTGAATTTAGTGCAAGTGGGCTGGCGTGGCGCTGGCTGCGTCAGGCTCGGGTAGACGATGGTGGGATCGCGATGTCGCGATCGGTGATCGTCTATACAAGAGTGTGAATTATTGTCATTTGTAAGCGATGTGGCAAGCCTGACTTCAATCAGTGAGTCGGGTGAGTTCCGTCGTCTGTAGAGAATTCGGCGGCGTCATGCCGGTCGATGTGACTGCGGACGATTCACTTCCTGCGATGGCGCGTGCCGATTTGCGACTTGCTTCCCGCCTCCATTTCTCCAACGCCGACGCACTGCGCAGATCAACGATTGGTGCGAACGATTCAAGTTGGAGCCGACGGCTGCAAGCACAGTCACGCGGTTTCGTACTGAAAACGCCGAATCCAATTGCTGAAGTCGGCCTCGGCTACGAGTGCCTGCTGTCTACGCACCGTAGTGGTCGCTGCCGCGCGCCTGTCATGGCGTGCATCGCGCGGCGCGATGCCGTAAGCCTGGCGAAACGCGCGGCTGAAATGCGCTTCGCTGACGAAGCCGTGCGCATATGCGATTTCGGCGATGAGGCGGTCGTGGCCGGGATTTTCGAGTGCATGGCGACAACGCGCCAGGCGCCGCGCGAGCACGTAGCGGGAAATACCGCCATAAGGTTTGAACAGCCGATACAGGCTGCCACGCGAAATGGCGGCCGCCATGCAGATTTCCTCTGTGTCGAGCCGCGGTCGGTGCAGGAGGGTTTCAACACAGCGTTTGGCGCGCGCCAGCGCCAGTTCCTCTTGCACGGTCGGTGCGATATTCGCGTTCGTCGGCTGCATGAGCGCGGCAAACAGTCCGGTCAACGATTGAGTCACCAACGGCGCTTCCTCCTGCAACAAGGATGGAAGGCGGCGCTGCAGCGAAAACACGTAGTCGGAGAACAAGGCCGCGGCCGTGCCGCGCAGCACGCGGCCGTGCAGCCGGTCGGTGGCGAGCAGCCGTTCCAACATGCTGCGCGGAACGATGAGCGAGAGCGTGTCGGAACTGTCGGCCTGCGTCGCGAGCGGCTTGGCAAAATCGAGGATGCTGACTTCACCGGGACGCAGGTCGATGGATTCGCCGTCGACGTCGCCGCGATAACCGCCCTTGTGATAGACCTGGATCAGGAAATGGTCCATCCCGTCGCGACGGATCATGCGCCGCGTGCGCGCGAAGCGTTGTCTGGCAACCGAGGTTTCGCAAAACAGCATATCGCCGAGATGGAAAGTGTCGACTGCGGCACGGAACGGCTCTTCATCGTCGGCGTCGATGGTCGGCTCGAATATCACCGATACGGTTTCGCGCCAGATCGGGTAAGCATCGCCAACGGGCAGATCCGCGGTCGAGAAGCGCACGAACGGAACGTTGCCGGACTGTACGGTCGGTTGCTGTTGCGCCATCTCGGCTCCCCCTGGAGCGATCGACACTGAAGTGCTCAGTCAAATATCTGAGGCATCCGGTCAAGTGGTCGTGTCCGACGCTCAATACACTTGCCGCTCGCCAGTGTAGCAAACGCGCCGTTGCGACACAGGGTTCGCATGGACTTGCACGGGCGCCGGCGCCTTCTGCGCGTTGCCGTTGCGGGAGGCGATTCGAAGGGGCTTTCGAGACGGATCTCGGCGACGACCGAAGCGATCCGTCATGCAGTTTTTGCCTTGTTGCCGGGTTTGGCGCACGTCCACTTTGGTCGTTCCCTGGCGTTCGGCTGCGCAACATCACCCTCACGACGTCGCATGGCTTTCGGGCGAGTTCGATACACCGATCTATAGAAAAAGGCAGAGCGTAAATGACAACGTCCAGTTTGATTGTCCGCGCCTATTTCGTGATGGCGCTTCTGCTTCTGGGGTTCTCTGCCCACGCGCAGACTGTGCTGTTGTCGAGCATGGGCGACGGCACCGCCGCGCACGCGGCCAAGCTGACCACCCAGGAAAAAGGCCTTGCTTCGAGCGGGGCAATGATGCCGGTGTCCGGCTACAGCCAAACCGCAGTGCCCCTGCTCACTCTCGACCTTAACCAGGGGGAGCCTTACTTCGGAAACGTCTATGGGGGCGTGCTGCAAGCGCTGCCGTCCACGATGACGTTCACGAAAATGGACGCCATCATCAACCCGCAAAATACGCTGATTCTGCTGGGGGCGAAGCTGACCATTACTGCGCAGTTGTACCGGTTCCAAAGACAAGGGCCGGTGGGGCAATTGGTTTCGGTACCGGGGGCGGGATGTACGTTTACCGATGCCAGTACTTTGCAGGCGCCGAACCCGACGCAGACGTACGAAAACATCATCCCTCCGAGCGAGCTGGGAGTTTGCAGCGCAACGTTTTCCGCAACCATTCCCGCGGGCGACTCGCTGATGTGGGTGATCAGAATGACCGCCAGTCCGACAACCCCCGGTGCGCTGTTGACGCAGAGTTTGTCAATCGATGCGTCGATCTCGCTGTCGCCGTAGCGCTGCGATGCACACCGTCTGTCCATTTTCCCGTCTGGCTGTCCGCGCATTTTTCGCGACAGCACTTTTGCTCCCGGGCTTCTCGGCCCGTGCGCAGAGCGTCTTCCTATCGAGCATGGGCGTCGGCGACGTGAAGAAGGCGGCCACGCTGACCACCCAGACGGCAGGTTTTCCTTCAAGCGGTGCGCTGATGCCGGTCTCGGGCTACAGCCAGACCGCGGTGCCTGTCATCCAGCTCGAGGCCAGCAACGGCAAAGCCTACTTCGGGAACGTGTATGGAGGCGTGCTGCAGGTGATGCCGGTCGCGATGACCTTCACGAAAATGAACGCGATCATCAACCCGCAAAACACACAGATCCTCATAGGGGTAAGGCTGACTGTTACTGCGCAACTGTACCGGTTTCAAAGACAAGGAGGATCCGGGCAACTGGTTGCGGTGCCGGGGGCAGCGTGTACGTTTGTCGACGCGAGCACTTTGCAGGCCCCGAATCCGACGCAGACGTACGAGAACATCGTTCCTCCGGGCGAACTAGGAGTTTGCAGCGCGGCGTTTTCCGCGACCATTCCCGCGGGCGACTCGCTGATATGGCTGATCAGCATGACCGCCAGTTCAACAATAGGCGCGTCGCTGACTCAATCTCTGTCTATCGATGCGTCGATCTCGCTGGCGACGTTGGCCGCGCAGACGCTGACTTTCGGCGTCGCGCCGATGGTGACGGTGAACGGCATCGGCTCGGTCAACGCAACCAGCGCTACGCCGAACTCGGGCAATGCGATCGCGTATTCGACCAACTCGACCGATTGTTCAGTGACGAGCGCGGGTGTCGTGACCGGTATCAATGCGGGCACGAACAATTGCGTCATCGTCGCCACACAGACCGGCGATGCGAACTACGCGACAGGCACGGCGACGCAGACCCTCAGCATCGGCCAGGCCGTGCAGACGCTGGCCTTCGGTGTGGCGCCGACGCTGGTAGTGAACGGCACGGGCACGGTGCGCGCGACGAGTGCGAGTCCGAACTCGAGCAACGCGATCACATATTCGACCAGCTCGACCGATTGCTCAGTGACGAGTGCGGGCGTCGTGACCGGGATCAATGCCGGTACGAACAACTGCGTCGTCGTCGCGACGCAGGCCAGCAACACGAACTATGCGCAAGGTACGGCAACGCAGATTTTGAGCATCGGCAAGGCGAATCAGACGATCGCGTTCCCCGCGCAGAGTCCACTGAGCCATGCCTTCGCCTCCAATGGTACGTTCGTGATCGCTCCGCCGGCGACGAGTGCGACGCCGAATTCCGGCAATGCGATCGCGTATTCCTCGCTCACTGGTAGCGTGTGCTCGGTCAGCGGCACGACGGTGACGATGCTCGGTGCAGGTACGTGCACGATCGCGGCCGATCAAGCCGGCAACGCCAACTACGACGCGGCAGCAACCGTGATGCAGAGCGTGGCGATCGGCACGGCCGCGCAGACTCTGAGCTTCGGCGCGGCACCGGCCGTGATGGTCAACGGTACGGGTAGCGTAAGCGCAACCAGCGCCAACCCCAACTCGGGCAATCCGATCACATATTCAACTAGCTCGAGCGATTGCTCAGTGACGAGTACAGGTGTCGTAACCGGGATCAATGCGGGCACCAACAACTGCGCGGTCCTCGCGACGCAAGCCGGCAATACGAACTATGCGCAAGGTGCGGCGATGCAGACTTTGAGCATCGGCAAGGCGAATCAGACGATCGCGTTCCCCGCGCAGAGTCCGCCAAGTCATGCTTTCGCATCCAATGGTACGTTCGTGATCGCTCCGCCGGCGACGAGTGCGACGCCGAACTCCGGCAATACGATCGCGTATTCCTCACTCACCGGCAGTGTGTGCTCGGTTAGCGGTACGACGCTGACAATGCTCAATGTAGGCACCTGCACCATCGCGGCCGATCAGAGCGGCAACGCCAACTACAACGCGGCGGCAACAGTCACGCAGAGCGTGGCGATCGGCTTGGCCGCGCAGACACTGAGCTTCGGCGCGGCGCCGGTGGTGGTGGTCAACGGTACGGGTAGCGTAAGCGCAACCAGCGCCAGCCCCAACTCGGGCAATCCGATCACATATTCGACTAGTTCGAGCGATTGCTCAGTGACGAGCACGGGTGTCGTGAGCGGGATCAATGCGGGCACCAACAACTGCTCCGTCGTCGCGACGCAGGCCGGCAACAAGAACTATGCGCAAGGTACGGCGACGCAAACTTTGAACATCGGCAAGGCGAACCAGACGATTGTCTTCCCCACACAGAACCCGGCAAGCCATGCCTTTGTGCCGAACGGCAGCTTCGCGATCAATCCGCCGGCGACGAGTGCAACGCCGAACTCCGGCAACGCGATCACGTATTCCTCGCTTACCGGCAGCGTGTGCTCGGTCAGCGGCACGGCGCTGACGATGCTCAACGTGGGCGCCTGCACGATTGCGGCCGATCAGGCCGACAACGCCAACTACAACGCGGCGGCACAAGTCGTTCAGAACGTCGCGATCGGTCTCGCCAGCCAGTCGATCAGCAGCTTCGTTGCCGCGCCAGCGAGTCCGACGTTTGCGGCAGAGGGCACGTTCACGGTATCGGCGAGTGGCGGCGGCTCGGGCAATCCGGTGACGTTCTCGATCGCAACCGCAAGCGCGGGCGTCTGCAGCGCGGGCGGCACGAACGGCGCAACCATCACGATGCTCGGCGCGGGTACCTGCACATTGCTGGCCAATCAGGCGGGCAACACCCGCTACGCAGCGGCCACGCAGGCGACACTGGCAGTGACGATCGCGCGTAAGACGACGACGATCACGCTGGCCGCGGCACCGACCGCTGCGCAGGTGGGACAAACCATAACGATCACGGCGACGGTAACCGGCGATCCGCCGACAGGCACCGTGACGTTCTGCAACAACGCAACGACGATCGATGCGAACTGTACTGGGGGTACGCGTCTTTGCTCTGCGGTGCAATTGGTGCCGGGCACGACGAGTTCCACTGCGGTCTGCACGACGAGCTTTGCCGTACAGGGCACGCAAATGCTCAGCGGCTTCTACGCGGGCGATGCCAACTTCACCGCGACCGCGACGACCCAGATGTTGGCGCTCGCGGTCGAGGCACAAACGCCGGTCGTGCCTGCGCCGGCGTTGACGCGGTATGCGCTGGCTTTGCTCAGCCTGTTGCTCGGACTCGTAGGTTGGACAAGGCGCTATTCGAAATAGTCTTCATCGAGGAATCGGACCGACGTCGGAATATCCGGGCCGTACTCGATCACCTTTTGCATCAATCGCGGGGCCGATCGGACCGCGGTGATTTTGGAGAAGAGTTCGAACCTTGACCACAGTGCAAAGCTGCTGAACCAACTCATGACCAATGACTGGAGGATTAGCATGGCAAGCGAAATTTTAGACAACGAGCTTCTGCCGCAGCATCAGAAAGCGGTGGATATCATTGAGCATCTACCGGACCTGCAGAAACAGGCGGGGGGCCAAGGCTTGGTTGCCCCGGCAGGTCTCGCGGTTGTAAGTGCCACCCTGGCATACGATCGCGAGTCGGGATTTCTCGGCGGTTGGATCACCTATCCGTTCGATCCGATCAAAATCCGTTTTGTGTCGACTTCGTTCACAGTGCGTCAGCTCAGCTTTCACGGCACCGGCGGATTTGTCAATGTAGCCATGTCGCGACAGGATCTGGTCGGCAAGCGCGGAAAGTTCTTTGCTTCGGGCAACAAGGAGGTCAGCGCGCTGCGTCTTTGGCTCGATGACAAATTGGTATTTGCGCCGCTGTTTATTCTGGGCCAAGGCGGGAATGGTCACTTGGCGGAAGGCGAGGTCTTGTTTACCGCGCGCGAGTAGCCGAGCAAATGCGGCAAACATGCCGGCTGCCGGCGTGCACATGAATTCCTTGACAGGTTCACCGCAATTTTTTATTTCATCATGGGTTGGGAGTGCGGATGCAGGCGTTGATCTTCGGATCAACGCCTGACAACTCGGAAACGACATTTGCAACTCGGTATTGAGACAACCCCCGGTTATGCCGGGGGACAATCTATGTTTCGTCCAAGACCGAGCCATCCCGAGTAGGGATCTTCATCACGTAGAGTACGAACGGAGCGAACACGCACAGCGTGATCAACTCCTGCAGGATCTTGAGCTGCGCCAGGTTGAGCATCGTCGCCCCGAGGCGGTTGGCCGGAACCTAGGTGAGATATTCGAAGAAAGCGATCCCCCACCTCACGAGCACCGCTGCCTACCACGGCAGTTCTCGGCTGACGACTGCAAATTTCCGAACCGGTCGACGTGCAGCTGTACAAGCAGCTTTACGCTTTCTCGGCAATTCGACGCCGCGAGCTCACTCGCCACCGCCATCAGGCCATAGATTCCTGCTGGCAGCGACCTATCGAATAATTTCTTTTTCCAATGACAGAAATATCCGGGAGATGGATTTACAGGTTTGCGACATCAAGCGTAGGGTAGTGCCTCGCGGAAAATAATATGACTCCTATAAAACAATTGGAAATCATAATTCACTTCCGTGGCAATGCGGAGAATCCGCGTCATTGAAAAATCTGCCGAATAAAAAAGGAAGATATCCATGAAAAGAAATTTGTCGAAGCATTCCTTCGCTTCATTGAGTCTAGGCTTTCTCTTGCTGGCGCTCTCGTTTGCTGCCAACGCGGATGGCGTTCCAGGATATCCCGGGTCTGGAGGAACTCTCGTTTGGTACGTCAAGCTGGTGCCGATTGGCGGTGGCTGGGTTGAGGAATATATGTGCCAAGTGGACGGTGGCTGCAGGGATATGTTTATCCGATATCAAACCGCGAAGAAGGATTAAGTGCCGCTCGTCGCATAATCATTTCGACTTTTGCTCGGCGGCCTTCCTCAAAGCCCGGTCGAGAAATTCACTGAGCCCCTCGGTTCTGCCGGGGGGCTTTTTTTGCTTTCCTTTCTCCGCCGGTTTTGGGTGGAGTCGCAGGCCTCAGTTTCAGGTGACTGAGGTGGCCTCGAACAAGTGGAGCATGCAGCGATCAGGCGGCGCACAAGAAAACACATAAGCGTGAAATCCTCCTGGCGATCATCCGTTGCGATTGGCAGACGGAAATTCCCAAGCGTGTAATCTGCCGCGTTCGCGGCTTGAACGCGAACGCGCTGTACTGTCTATTGACCGAGGATGAGGCGGCGACGGAAGATGCCGAGGCGCAAGCGCGAACGTGAGTTGGGAAGACTCCGAGATCCGGGGCGGTTCAACGACGCGTGTCATTGAAACAAGGAGCTTTCTCTCATGTCGTATTCCGCCGTCTCGGTCCGTTTGGCGATGCTTGCTGCCCTGGTCCTGCCGGGTGTGCTTGCGCCGCAGCACGCTCACGCCGCCGAAACGCGCACTTTCGAGGCGGGGGACGGAAGCTACCGCTTCGAATATCCGCTGATGTTCTCTTTGGATCATCTATTCGCGGACGGGACGGGGAACGTAACGGGCGTCAAGGCTTCCACGCCGGCCAATGGTGACGTGCTCATCACCTTCCTGGGGCCTCGCGACGCCGGCGACATCCAGGAAGTGAGCGAACGGACGCGCCAGTCCATTACCGACGCGTTCAAGAAGGCAATAGCGGTTCGTCCATCGATCGAACTCAAATCCTCAACGATGACGACGATGCTCGGCCGGCCGGCGGTGGACATGGTTTTCCATAACGGACGATTGCCTTTCAGCAAAGAAGATTTTCAGGTAAAGCGCTATGTTTTCACCGTTGTCGGCGGCAAGGCCTATAACTTCGAGTGCATCTACCGTAAAGATAAGGCGGAGCAATTCGCGCCGGCTTGCGACCTCGCCGTTTCGACCGTCAAGTTGCTCGATCCTGCTGCGAAGGCGCACGCATCCGCGGAAGCCGATACCGACGAGCCGACGACGAACGGCGCGGGCGGCTGCACCAAACTAGAGTTGAACAAACGCGCTATGGTGGTGACGGATATGACGTCCCGTTTGCTGGCGAACGACCAATCTCCGGCCATGATCGAACGGCTGAAGAAGGCTCGCGCTGCGACAATGGCGATTGACGAACGCGCAGGCAGCAAGCCTTCCGAACGGGATTGCAAAGACATGGACGCCGTTGCCGAAACTCTGAAATAGACCCGGTCCGGCGCTCAGGCAGCGATGATCCGTTGCAGAGCGCGTTGGGCTAGCCCGTTGATGCTCGACAAGAGGTCTTCGCATGAGTCGACAGGCCAACTGGCAAGCTATCCGGCACGGCCACTACTTCACTGACGGAGCGTTATCGAGTGGAATACGTCAGTGGGACGACCTTGGCGCCATCAACAATGTCTTGGGTTCCAGATACGCGCTCATGCCCCATTTGCCCATTTCGCGTCCGAGGCCTGAATATTTGAATCCGCCGAACGGCGCGCGGGGTTCGTGGGCCAGTGTATTGACAAGCACGCGGCCGGAATCGATCTGGCGCGCCACGCGCTCGCAACGGTCGATGTGTTTGCCGAGCACGACGGCGCTCAGGCCGTAGAGTGTGTCGTTGGCGATGGCGATCGCATCGGCTTCGTCCTCATAGGCGATAACGGTGAGCACCGGGCCGAAGATTTCTTCGCGCGCGATGCGCATCTGGTTGGTCGCGTCGGTGAAGAGGGTCGGCTTGACGAACCAACCGGCATCGAGGCCATGCGGCCGTCCTTCGCCGCCGGCAAGCAGTCGTGCTCCTTCCTCGATGCCGAGGCGGATGTAACTCTGAACGCGCTCCCATTGCTTCGCGCTGACCATAGGGCCGATGTCGGTATCGGCCTCGCGCGGGTCGCCGGATTTGATGTGCGCGACCGCTTGCTGGGCGATGCATTCGAACTCCGCGAGCCGATGACGCGGTACGAGGATGCGTGTGCCGGCGATGCATGCTTGGCCGCTGTTGGCGAATCCAGCCTGCAACACGAGCGGCATGATGTCGGTGAAATCTGCGTCGTCGAGCACGACGGTGGGCGACTTGCCGCCGAGCTCCAGCGTCACGCGTTTCATCGTGGCGGCGCCCGCGCTGAGAAGATGTTGACCTACGGCGGATGAGCCGGTGAAGGAGATCTTGGCGACATCGGGATGGCGCGCGATTTCTTCACCGACCACGTCGCCGCGACCGTTGACGATATTGAACACGCCTTTGGGCAGGCTTGCCTCGTGCAACGCTTCGGCAACGATCTGCGTCTGCAGCGCACTCATCTCGCTGGGCTTGATGACGGCGGTACAGCCGGCGGCGAGAGCGGTTGCCAGCTTGTTGCAGATGAAACCGGCGTTGCTATTCCAGGGAGTGATCAGGCCGGCCACGCCAACCGGAGTCTGGATCACGCGCGCGTTGCCGGCCTGTTCCTCGAACTCGAAGGATTTCAGGGCGTCGATGGTCTGGGCAATCACATCGGCCGGATAGGTCGCCATCCAGCGCGAACGCACGGAAGGGGCTCCGTACTCCATCACGACGGCTTCCATCAGTTGATCCTCGCGCGCAGCGACGGCTCGATGCATGCGTTGCAGGGCGGCAATGCGCTCCTGACGCGTGGTGCGCGACCAGATCGGAAACGCCGCCTTGGCCGCAGCAATGGCGCGCCGTGCATCGTGCTCATCGCCGAGGCGCACCTGACCGATGACTTTCTCGGTGCTCGGGTTGTGCAGTTCGAACCATTCCTGGCCGTGCGGCAAAAGAAACTCGCCGTTGATGTAGATGTGTTCAATGCGTTGCATGTGATGTCCTCAGAAGACCTGGCTTGTGGTTCGCACAGCGCGTCGGGAGCCGGCGATCGAATCGTTGCGTAACCCAATCTAAGGAGAGATCATTGTTCTGATAAGGCGTCATATTTTTGATGATGTGTCCCGAAAATCAGGACAATTCATGCACCGCACGGGAATGACCGAACTCGAGGTAATCCTGGCCGTCGCGCGCCGCCGCAGCTTTCGCGGCGCGGCGTTGGAACTGGGCATGTCGACCACGGCCGTGAGCAGCGCGGTGGCGGGATTGGAGGCGCGCCTGAAAGTGCGCCTGTTCAATCGCTCGACGCGCAGCGTTGCGCTTACCGATGCGGGGCGGCGTTACGTGGAGCGCATCACTCCGGCGATTGCCGAAATCCGCAGCGCCGGCGAAGAAGCGAGCACCGGGCCCGATACACCGAGCGGCACGTTGCGTATCAATGTTCCGCAGGGAGCGGCCTTCCTTCTGCTGGAGCCGCTGTTCAGTCACTATGCCCGGCGCTATCCGCAGGTGCGCATCGACATCGTGAGTGAATCGCGCATGGTCGACATCGTCGCCGAAGGTTTCGATGCCGGCATCCGCCTGGCCGAGTCCGTACCGCAGGACATGATTGCCGTGCCGTTGTCGCCCGATATCCGCATGCTGGTCGTCGCAACGCCCGAGTATCTCAAGCGCCACGGTACACCGAAGCATCCTCGCGACCTGCTTACGCATCAGAGCATCGGCATGCGCATGTCGCACGGCGGCATCTATCACTGGGAACTGGAAAGCGGCGAGCACAAGCTGCAGATGGATTTACCCGTGCGTATGGCGCTCAACGAGCTTGCCGCCATCAAGCAGGCGGTGCTGCTCGGACTGGGCATCGGATTCATCTCCGAATGGTTCGTCGCCGACGAGTTGAAGTCCGGTGCATTGAAGCCCGTGCTGGTTGCGTGGTGCCAGCCGTTCGGTGGCTTGCGGCTCTATTACTCAGGTCACCGGTTCGTGCCGACGCGGTTGCGCGCGCTGATCGACCTGATTCACGAACTGCGACTAGCGAAAAAATGAAGCGGACCGCGAAACACTCAATCGAGCCTGCCCGATGAGGAGTGCTCGTTATTCCTGGACGAGTCCGTCGAACACATGTGCGATCTCGGCGGGCGCAAATACACAGTGAGCCCGATGGGCATCGCTTGTGTCTGCTACCTTTCCGAGGCGATGAGCTTTATGCCGGCGGCGGTGTACAAGGCACACAAGCTGCCCTCGATCCAGCGTCTCAGTCGTCCGTAAAGGGCGATCATCGGGGCGGTCGAGAAGAGGATCGCATAGCCCCCGAAGACGAGAACGCCGAGTACGGCGCAGCCGCCGATGATCGCGGGTAGCAGGCCGGCGGGGGCATCGTTGCGAAGTCCCAACGACATGATCGCGATCCATGCCAACACGGCTTTGGGATTGCCAATATGCATGAGCACGCCTTGGCGATAAAGCAGGCCATAGGGCAGCACCGAGCGGCCGTTGTTCATGTCGACGATATCGGACGTCGCGCGCATAGCCGAGCGTCCGGCACGGAACGCCAGATAGAGAAGATAAGCACCGCCCATGAGCTTGATGACGAAGAGCGCTTCGGCATAGGTCGCCAATACCGCGGAAATGCCTGTCGCGGCAAGAACCGCCCAGAAGAGTGAGCCGGTGATGACGCCGGCCGCGAGGGCGAGGGCAGGGACGCGGCCGTCGCGCATGGCTGTCGCCATGATCGCCATATTGCTTGGTCCCGGACTGGCGGTAGCGACGAGATAGGTGCCATACACGAGTGCGATCTGACTGGCGATCATGCAACGATTTCCTGATTCTGCGAGCTGCCTGCATGCGGCTGAAGATCGCTGCGGTGGACGATATGAATCTTGTTGCCGTCGGGATCGCGCAGATAGGTGCCGAAGTAGCCTGCGCCGTAGTGCGGCCGCTCGCCTGCTGCGCCTTCGTCGCTGCCGCCGTTCGCCAAACCCGCCGCCCACGCCGCCGTCACCGCTTCGCGGCTGAGCGCGAGAAACGCGACCATGCTGCCGTTGCCGACCGTGGCGGGCTGTCCGTCGCGCGGCTTGTAGACGTAGAAACGCGGCAGCGATGCCTGGCCGGATATCCAGCAAAGCGCCGGAGGTCCGCCATCCGGCGTGACGAGCCGTTGCTTGAGGCCGAGCGGCGCAAGCACCGCATCGTAAAAGTGAGCGGCACGCTCAAGGTCATTCGATCCAACGGTCACATGGCTGAACATTCTGCCTCCGTGCACAGGCCACGGTGGCGTGCGCTTCCAAAGCTTTCGGCCTTAGCCTATAACGCGTTACACATTGGCGCTATGAAAATAGTGTCACGTGACACTATTGGAATCATCAACGATGCGCCTTCGATCTCCCTGGACGCCGCGTCTCGCCGATAGAGAGGCAAATACCACCGAGCGGCTGGTGCTGGCGCTCGCAGACGACATCGTCGAAGGCCGGCTGAAAGGCGGCGACCGGCTTCCTGCCCATCGCGATCTCGCATGGAAACTCGGGATCGGACTCGGGACTGTGACCAAGGCCTACGCGGCTCTCGACCGCCGCGGTCTGACACGGAGCGTCAAAGGACGCGGAACATTCGTCGCGATTCTGCAGGCTCATGAGCGGCGGCAGATCGACCTCTCGTCCAATGCTCCGCCGAGACTGCTGACCGATCGGCTGCTTGCACGCACGCTGGCCGAGGTCGCGAAGAAGATCGACGCGGATCATCTCAATCTCTATGCGCCTCCCGGCGGTCATCTCGAACACCGTCGCCTCATGGGCCGCTGGCTCGAAACACAGGGCGTGCCTGCCGATCCGGCGTATCTCGTTCTGACCGGCAATGCGCGCCAAGCCATCGCACTGGCATTCGAACTGGCCTGCGGCCGGCACGGAATTATTCTGACCGAGCGGCTGACCTATTCCGGGGCGATCGCCTTGGCGCGGCGCGGCGGACAGCGGATGCGCGGCGTCGATATCGACGCGGAGGGAATGATCCCGCAGGCATTGGCGGTCGCGCTTGCCGAGGAGAAAGCGGAGCGCAAGGCGGTCTATCTGACCCCGACGCTGCACAACCCAACGAC
This sequence comes from Rudaea sp. 3F27F6, assembly GCF_005503555.1. GTDB lineage: Bacteria > Pseudomonadota > Gammaproteobacteria > Xanthomonadales > Rhodanobacteraceae > Rudaea. Next base: position 447 of record NZ_SCNG01000002.1, on the reverse strand, counting down.
CGCGACGATGAGCCGCCTGCGACGGCAGACGATCGTCGAGATATGCCGCGAGGCGGGCGCGTCGATCATCGAAGACGGTGTATATGCCTTCGCCGCAACGGAGCCGCCGCTGGCCGCTCTGGCGCCGGACATCACGCTTCACGTCAACGGTTTGTCGAAGTCGCTCGGTCCGGGTCTGCGCATCGGTGCGCTGGCACTTCCAGTGGAGATGATGGATGCAGCCGAGGCGATCGTTCGCGACATGCCGATGGAGCCGGCGCCGCTGTCCTGTGCGTTGGTGGAGCAATGGCTGGCGAGTGGTCTCATCGTCTCCGTTCAGAAGGATCTGATCGATAACGGAGCCGCCGCTGGCCGCTCTGGCGCCGGACATCACGCTTCACGTCAACGGTTTGTCGAAGTCGCTCGGTCCGGGTCTGCGCATCGGTGCGCTGGCACTTCCAGTGGAGA
>NZ_SCNG01000001.1 GCF_005503555.1 Rudaea sp. 3F27F6 | reverse complement strand
GCGGCGGCGGTGGCGGTGGCGGCGGCGGCGGCGGTTCGATGAACTCGACCTGCACCACGTTCTCTTTGGCGCGCTCCTTGGCCGTCGGCGGCTGCACGGGCGCCAGCAACATGAGGAAAAGGAAGCCATGGAGGGCAAGCGCACCGGCCCAGGCTATGGTGCGCCGCCAATTGAAACTCGTTTTGTCCGTTTCTGCTGATGACATCAGTGCCAACCAATTACGTAGGGAGCATCATCCCGGGCAACGGCGGAAACCGCCGTAGCCAACCCCAAAACTCAATCGCGCGAGTCGCTTAGCAAATTACAACAGCGCGGGCGGTGCGTACAAGCATTTTCACCGCCTCACTCAAGTATTCTGCCCCTGGTGCTGCAATCGCTCGCGGTCTTGCAGCATGCCAATTTCCGCATACTCATGCAAGCCGCGGCGCGTCAATTGCCGCGGCTGGTGCAAAAAGTATACTCGGATGAAAACGGGCCGATCGCGCGTCCCGCCTCTGGAAATCAGTTCTTCTTTTTCTGCGTCGGCGTCATCTTGACGTGACCGCCGACGTTGAGACGCTGCTCCGCGGACTTCTGCGATTCCGGATAGCCCTTGGCCTTCGTCCACGCTTCGCGCGCATGCGCGACGTCGTCGATCTGGTTGTAGGCGTCGCCGAGCATCAGATAGGCCTTGCCGGTCTCTTTGAGGCCGCCCTTCGTGATCGCCTGCTGCAACGCCTGGGTCGCATCCTTGGCGCGGTCGTTGTTGAGCAAGAGGCTGCCGCGGTAGTAGTCGACTTCGCCGGTCTTGGCCAGCGGCGACGCCTTCGCGAACGCATCGATCGCCTTGGCGTCGGCGTCCTTTTCCTGCGAGTAAGCGGCGCCGAGCGCACGATACAACTGATACAGAGTGTCGTTGCTTAGGCTGCCTTTGTTCTGGTCGAGCAGCGCCTGCGCCTTGTCGTACTGGCGGCCGTTGACGTAGATCTTGACTCCCTGCTCGACGAGCTTCGCATCGCCGGGCGTCTTGGCGAGCTGTTTCTCAATCAGTTCGCCGGCCTTGTCGTACTGGTCCAGATTCGCGTACGACGCCATCAGGATCTGATTCCAGTTGTCATTCGGCTTGTCGGTCATCGACTGCGCCTTGGTGATCGAATTGATCGCGTCCTGGTACTTGTCGAGGCGGTAGTAGTCATTGCCTTGCAGGGCGTAAGCCTCCGGCTTGCCGCCGTTGGTCGCCTTGAAGTATTCGTCGAGCGTGTTGAGCGAATCCTGGTATTTCTCGTCCTGCTGCTGCAGGTTGGCGATGTTGAGCAGCAAGGTGAATTGCTGATTGTTCGGCAGCGCGTCCATGTCGTAAGCGGCGCGCCAAGATTTGACCGCGCCGGCGTTGTCCTGCTTGTCGTAGGCGATCTGGCCCTGGCCCTGGGTCGCGAGAGCTTTCGCGTATTTGCCCGACTTGGAGTCGTCGATGATTTTCTGCAGCAGCGGCGCGGCTTCATCGGCCTTGTTGTCGTTGAGCAAATCGAGCGCCTTCTGCAGATCTTTCTGCACGCTCGCGGAATTCATGTCGTTCTTCGGATCCTTGCGCGTCGCGTTCGGATACAGCGGCGCTTCTTTTTCGCTCTTCTTGTCTGCCCAGGCGTTGCCCGCCAGCAGAGTGAAGGCGACAAAGATGCTAAAAAGTATACGTGTATAACTGCGACTGCTCATGGTTCCTCCCTCACGGCCGTTGTGGACGCCGGCGCTGCCGGCGTCGTGTTTTTGATCGGACTATTCTACGCACGAAAACGTTAACGTTTTGATGCGCCGCGATTGCGAATTATGTTTAGACGTCCAAGTTCGCGACGCGCAGCGCATTCTGCTCGATGAAGTTGCGGCGCGGGTCGACCACGTCGCCCATCAGGGTAGAGAAGATCTGATCTGCGGCGACGGCGTCCTCGATGCTGACCTGCAACAGGCGGCGCGATTCCGGATTCACGGTGGTCTCCCAAAGCTGTTCCGGATTCATTTCGCCGAGGCCCTTGAAGCGCTGGATCGTGCGGCCCTTCTTCGCTTCGTCGAGCAGCCACTGCTGTGCCTGGGCGAAGCTCGTGATCGGATGCGCGTGATTGCCGCGGCGGATTTCCGCACCGGGCTGGACGAGACCGGCAAGCTGCTGCGCGAGATCGCGCAGCGGCTTGAATTCGCCGCCGGCGAAGAACGCTGCCGGCAGCACTTGGGTCGCGACGAGACCGTGATGGCGGCGCTCGATCGTCAGCGCGGCCGGGTGCTCCGCCGTCGCCCCACGCACCTCAAGCCGATAGCCCGGGCGGCCGAGACCGCTTGAATTGACCTTCGCGCTGATCGCGCGCAGCCAGCTCTCGAGTGCACCCGCGTCGTTCCACTGTTCCGGCGTCGGCGGTGCGAGATCGAGCATCGCATTGAGCACGCTGGTATCGCAGCGCGTCGCCAGGCGCGCGATCTGATCCTGCGCAGCCTGGTAGTCGAGCATGAGCTTTTCCAGACCCGCGCCGGTGATCGGCGGCGTGCCCGGTGCGTAGTGCAGCTCGGCATTCTCGACCGCGTTGGTCACGAGATAGGCGTTGAGCGCGCTGTCGTCTTTCAAATACAGCTCGTTCTTGCCCTGCTTGAGCTTGTACAGCGGCGGCAGCCCGATGTAGATGTGACCGCGCTCGATCAGCACCGGCATCTGCCGATAGAAGAACGTCAGCAGCAAGGTGCGGATGTGCGAACCGTCGACGTCGGCGTCGGTCATCAGGATGATGCGGTGATAGCGCAGTTTGTCCGGATTGAACTCTTCCTTGCCGATGCCGGTGCCCAGCGCGGTAATCAGAGTGCCAACCTCGGCCGAAGACAGCATTTTGTCGAAGCGTGCCTTTTCGACGTTGAGAATTTTGCCTTTGAGCGGCAGCACCGCTTGAGTCTTGCGGTTGCGCCCCTGCTTCGCCGAACCACCGGCCGAGTCTCCCTCGACGATGAAGAGTTCGCACAACGCCGGATCTTTCTCCTGGCAATCAGCGAGCTTGCCGGGCAGTCCGGCGATGTCCAGTGCACCTTTGCGCCGCGTCATCTCGCGTGCCTTGCGCGCGGCTTCGCGCGCGCGTGCCGCGTCGACGACTTTTGCGCCGATCGCGCGCGCTTCTGCAGGGTTCTCCTGCAAAAACTCCTCTAACTTCTGATTTACGACGCCTTCAACGACACCCTTCACCTCGCTCGAAACTAACTTGTCCTTGGTTTGCGAGGAAAACTTCGGATCGGGCACCTTGACCGACAGCACGGCGATCAAACCCTCACGCATGTCGTCACCAGCAAGCCCGACCTTCGCGGTCTTTTGCAGGCCCGACGCCTCGATGTAATTCGAGATCGTGCGCGTCAGCGCGCCGCGGAAACCGGCCAGATGCGTGCCGCCGTCCTTCTGCGGGATGTTGTTGGTAAAGCAGAACACTGTTTCCTGATAAGCGTCGGTCCACTGCATCGCCACGTCGACCGTGGTGCCCTCGTGTTGCGCCGAAAAGTAGACGACCTTCTGGTGCAAGGGGGTTTTCAACTGAGCCAGATGCTCGACGAACGAGCGGATTCCGCCCTCGTATTCGAACACGTCGTGTTTGTCCGAACGCTCATCGAGCAATTCGATCTTGACGCCCGAGTTGAGGAAGGACAGCTCGCGCAGGCGCTTGGCGAGAATGTCGTAGTGGAATTCGGTGTTGGTGAAAATTTCCGGGCTCGGATGGAAGCGCACCGTCGTGCCGCGGCGCGTCGACGGGCCGACCTGCTTCAACGGATACAGCGGTTCGCCGAGGCGATATTCCTGCTCGTGCTCATAGCCTTCGCGATAGATCGTCAGGCGCAGATGGTCCGACAGCGCATTGACCACCGAGACGCCGACGCCATGCAGACCGCCCGAAACCTTGTACGAGTTGTCGTCGAACTTGCCGCCGGCGTGCAGCACGGTCATGACGACCTGAGCCGTCGATACGCCCTCTTCGGGGTGAATGCCGACTGGAATGCCGCGACCATTGTCGATCACGCTGACCGAGCCGTCGGTATGGATAGTGACGATCACATGGTCGCAGTAACCCGCGAGCGCTTCGTCGATCGAGTTGTCGACGACTTCGAACACCATGTGATGCAGTCCGGTGCCGTCGTCGGTGTCGCCGATGTACATGCCCGGACGCTTTCGCACCGCCTCGAGGCCTTTGAGAACCTTGATGTTGCGCGAATCGTATTGACCGCCGTTGGGCTGTTCTTCGGTGACTTCGGACATATTTTCGACCTGCAATGGCTCGATAGACGAGCAAGATTTAAAGCAATACCAAACAGCGAATTATACCACCTCGCGCATCCTGCCCTGTTCCACGTGGAACCGACGCTGCGGAGGAAACCGCTCCGTCAATGCAACCGGTATCTCCGTCCCCGTCAACAAAATCTGCGCACCGCTTGCCATCATCGCAGCCAGCGCGGCCTGCTGGTGAGCCTCGTCGAGTTCCGAGCACAAGTCGTCCAGCGCAATGATCGGCCAGTCGTGCCGCAGCGCCTGATAAACGCGAGCCTGCGCAAGCATGCAGGCAATCGCGCACAGCTTCTCCTGTCCACGCGATAGCTGTTCGTGCGTCGGCGCCGAAGCGAACGCAATGTTCCAATCGGCGCGATGCAAACCTCGTGAGGTATGGCCGAGCGCGCGGTCCCGGACTCGAATCTCGGCAAGAGCTTGCGCAAGAGAATGGCTGCGGTTCCAACCCGGACGGAACTTCAAGTCGGCCTGCCCAAGTTCGGGCAAGTACTCAGACAGCAGGGGAATTAGCTGCGCGCGCAAACGTTCGACATAGGCTTCGCGCGCCGCGGCCAACGGCTCGGCTGCCTCGCCTAGCTCGCTGTCCCAGATGGAAAGCTCATCCTCCGGGGCGTTCTGTTTAAGCAATGCGTTGCGCTGACGCAGCGCGCGGCGGTAGCGGCGCATGCGCATCGCAAAGTCGTGTTCCACGTGGAACACGCCCCAATCGAGAAACCCGCGCCGCCCTTCTGCAGGTCCCGAGATCAAAGCATGGCTTCCCGGTTCGAAGCAGACGACGGCGCAGATCGAAAACAATTCAGAAAGCGTCGCCGGCGCGTCCCCGTCGACGCGCGCGGTCCAGCGTCCGGACCGGCGCAATAGGCCCACCCGATGCGCAGCGCCTTGATGTTCCAGCTTCGCAAACAAAGCCAACTCGGCCGAACCACGCCGCTGAACATGATCCAATTGGTGCGTACGAAAACTCACTCCGCGCGAGAGCAAGTGCGCTCCTTCGAGCATGCTGGTCTTGCCCGCGCCATTGGGACCGACAAATAAGTTCAGCCCGGCGCTCAGTTCGATCTGCGCGTCTTCTATGTTGCGCAGGTTCTGAATTCGCAGCTCGGTCAGATACACGACAGTCTCGACGTTCCGTCGCTCGATTCCGACTTCCAATCGCTGGATTTGACGCAGCAAGCTAAGCGAGCTGAGTCTGCGCCTTCCGAATACCTAAAGGAGATTGCTCCGAATACAATGGGGTGAGCGGGCATATGTGAAGTCGATGTCATCGCAACTTCGACCCGTATGCCCTTGCCGCTGGAGGCTGCGGAAGGAAATTCAGACCGCCGACGTCGAAGCAGGTCTTCCCTGCGGTCGGCTGTCCCCGCTCCACGCGCGAGAGAGCGGGACGCGACAGAGGATTGCTTATGATCCCGCACGGCTGCGATGACGTTCCCTCTCGGGAAGTATCCGGCTGATCGAAGAAAGAAGGGAAAAGAATCAACGGCGCAGACCGGATTCAGGTCTGCGCCGTGCTGGCGAGCAATGCAGGTCAGAGACGCAGCGGCATAATCACGTGCCGCGCCTGCTCGCTGTCCGGGGCACGCAACAGGCAACTGGAGTTGCCGTCGCGCAGGCACATCAACACTTCCTCACCGCCGAGCGCGTTGAGCGCGTCGAGCAGATAATTGACGTTGAAACCGACGCCGAGTTCGGCCACACCGGTCTTGGCTTCGATTTCTTCGACCGCCTCTTCCTGCTCCGGGTTATGCGCAATGATGCGCAGCTTGTTCGGGCTGACTTCGAGCTTCACGCCCCGATACTTCTCGTTCGACAAAATCGCCGCGCGTTGCAAGGCGCCGCGCAGCGCCTCGCGGCTTACGCGCACTTCTTTGTCGGCGCCGATCGGCACGACGGCCTCGTAATCGGGGAAACGGCCATCGATCAGCTTCGATGTAAACGTCACCTCGCCGCGCTTGACGCGCAGGTGGGCACGGCCAAACTCGAGTTCGACCGCTCCGTCACCAATCTCGAATAGACCCTGCAGTTCCAACACGCCCTTGCGCGGGATAAGGATCTGTCGCTGCGCCGCAACGCCGGCCGAAAGATTCGTCTCAACAACGGCGAGACGATGTCCGTCGGTCGCCACACTGCGCAACGCGTGTTCGCGCAGATCAAGCAGCAAGCCGTTGAGGTAATAGCGTACGTCCTGTTGCGCCATCGCGAATGCGGTGCGATCCATCAGGCCCTTGAGCGTGGCCTCGGGCAGGCTGACGCGCTCGACGAGGTCGATATTCTCGATGACCGGGAATTCGCTCGCCGGCAGAGTCGCCAAAGTAAAACGGCTGCGGCCCGATTTGACCTCGACTCGGTCGCCGTTGAGCTTGAACTCGATCTTGCTGCCGTCCGGCAGTGCGCGGCAGATGTCGAACAACTTGCGCGCGGGAATCGTGATCTCGCCGGCTTCGATCTGATCGGCCTGCGTGGTTGCGGCCATCTCGACTTCGAGATCGGTGCCCGTGAAGCTCACCTGCTGTGGCGTGGCGACCACGAGAAGATTCGCCAGCACCGGCAGCGTCTGCCGCCGTTCGACTACGCCGACGACTTGCTGCAGTGGTTTGAGGAGCACTTCGCGCTGAATGGTAAACCGCATAGATCAAAGTCCTTCGGATTCGCTGCTTCTAGTCTTTTGAAAAGATATGAAAAGCGTAGTAGCTGTAGGTCCTGTGCGTAACCGGAAACAGCCTATTATTATCAATAAAATCAGATAGATAAAAATTTCCGTCGGTCGGGATATCTGCCCGTCCGCGTTGTGTTCTATCTGTGGATAAGTCCGGGCGTGAGCGCGCCGGAAAAACTATCCACAGAATATCCTATTCCGTAAGCACACGAAGCAATTTTTCCCAATCTTGCCGCAATTTTCCGTCGGTCGCACGCAGGTCGCGGATGGTTCGGCACGCGTGCATGACTGTGGTGTGATCGCGTCCGCCGAAGCCGCGTCCGATCTCGGGCAGACTGTGTTCGGTCAACTCTTTCGCCAGCGCCATGGCCAGCTGCCGCGGCCGCGCCAATGAACGGCTGCGATTCATCGACAGCAGGTCGGATAAGCGCAGTTGGTAGTAGTCGGCGACCGTCTTCTGAATGTTGGAGATCGTGATCGCCTGCGCGTGCACGGTAAGCAGATCGCGCAAGGTTTCGAGCGCGAACTCGGTGTTGATCTGCGCGCCGAGAAAATTCGCGCGCGCCACCAGCGTATTCAATGCGCCCTCGAGATCGCGCACGTTGGAGCGCATGCGCTTGGCCATGAGCTGTGCGACTTCGTCGGGCAGATCGACGCCCTTGGCTTGCGCCTTGGCGAGCACGATCGCCGCACGCGTTTCGAAGTCGGGCGGTTCGATTGCCACGCTGAGGCCCCAGCCGAGGCGCGACTTGAGGCGCGGCTCGAGATTGTCGACCTCCTTCGGATAGCGGTCGCAGGTCATGATGAGCTGTTGTTTGCTCTCGACCAACGCGTTGAAGGTGTGGAAGAACTCCTCCTGCGTCGTGTCCTTGCCGGCGAAGAATTGGATATCGTCGATCAGCAGCGCATCGACCGCACGGAAGCGGCGCTTGAAGTCGTCCATGCTCTTGGTGCGCAAGGCCTGGATCATTTCGCTGACGAACTGTTCCGAACGCAGGTACATCACCTTGGTCGCCGGATTGAGCGAGCGCATCAGATTGCCCGCTGCATGCATCAGGTGGGTCTTGCCGAGCCCCGTGCCACCGTAAAGCAGCAGCGGGTTGTACGCGCGGCCCGGGTTGTTCGCGACCTGGATCGCCGCGGCTTTGCCGAGCTGGTTCGACTTGCCTTCGACGAAGAGCTCGAAGGTGTAATGCGGATCGAGATTCGGCTCGAACGAATCCGCCTCGGTCGCAGACTTGGCAGCGCGGCCGTGGGCGCCGTTCGGCGCGGGCTTGCGCCCTCCGGGGACCGGCGCCTTGTTGAGCGTGCCGACGTCTAGGCGCAGCGGCACCGGGCCGCCGTTGAGATGTTGAAGCACGGCGGCGATACGCAACTGAAAGCGCTCGCGGACGACGTCGAGGGTATAGTGATTCGGCGCGAGGACGCGCAAACCGTCCTCGTCTTCGGTGGCTTGCAAAGGGGCGAGCCAAGTGTGCAGGTCTTCGACGCTGAGTTCGCCTTCGAGGCGTTCCAGGCAGCGACGCCAGAGATCGGTCATTAGGAAATATCCACGGATGGCGTTCGTGCGGCCTTCGCTCGAACGGCAGGCGAGTCTACGCTTGCCCGGCGACGACCGCCAAGCCCGGCACGCTTGACTCCGGTCCGGTTTGATCGCTAATATCCCGCCTCTTTTTCCCTGCATTTGTCTAAGTGTCATGGCCACGAAGCGCACTTTCCAACCCGGCAATCTCAAACACGCCCGCACCCACGGTTTTCGTGCGCGCATGAAAACTCGCGGCGGTCGCGCTGTGCTCAACGCGCGTCGCGCCAAGGGCCGCAAGCGTCTGATCCCGTAAACCGGCTCGGTCTCGGAACGCGTTTCCGCGTACTGAAGTCTCGCGTGCGATGAGCTCCTCATCGCCGGGTCTTGCCTTTCCTCGCGCCGCACGTCTTCTGCGGCCCGACGAATTCGCCGCGCTGCGCCGCTCCGGCAAGCGCATCTCCGTGCGGCATTTTCAATGCGAATTCCGGCTCAACGAGACGCCGACTGCGCGTCTCGGCATGGCCGTGTCTCGTCGTGTCTCCAAACTCGCCGTCGTACGCAACCGCGTGCGCCGGCAGATACGCGAAAGTTTCCGCCTTTGCCGCCGCGACCTGCCGTTCTGCGACGTGCTCGTGATCGCACGAGTCTCCGCCGCGGAACTCGATAACGCTCATTTGCGCCGCGAGCTCGACCAGCTTTGGCACAAATTGAAACAGATCGCAGGTGAAGCTGCCGCGACGGCGCGCGATCCCGCCGCGGCGCCGTTGTTGAACCCCGCCGAGGGTACCGGCACAATGCGCGACCGCGTTTGATCCGCTTGAACCTCCGCGTTCACGCCCTCACCGCTTGAACGCGCGCCATTCTTTACCTCGAGTCATCCATGTCCAGCACCCGTTCCTTCCTGCTGCTCGCCCTGCTTGCGGTCAGCTATTTTCTCTATCAGGCCTGGGAGCAGGACTACGGTCCGAAATCTGCCGCCCCCACGGCGGCGGCCGGCACGAACAGCTCGACACCGGCGACGGCGTCCGGCGCCAATGATGTACCCGCGGCTGCCGCTGCGGCTGCAACTTCCGCCACCGCGGCAGTGCCCACGGGCGATGTGGCGCAGAATCCGGCGGCGCAGACGATCACCATCACGACCGACGTACTACGCGTTGCGATCAGCACCGCCGGCGGCAGCGTCGTGCGTGCGGACCTGCTCGCCTATCCGATCGATCCCAAGGACAAAACCCAGCCGGTGCGCCTGCTCGAAGAAGGCAACCCGCACTACTTCGTCGCGCAGACCGGCCTGGTCAGCAACGGTGCGGCGGCGCCGAATCACAAGGCACTGTTCAATGCCGAGAAATCGAGCTACGAGCTTGCCGACGGCAGCGACAAGATCGAAGTGCCGCTGACCTGGACCGACGCTTCCGGCATCAGCGTGCGCAAGATCTACGTCTTCACACGCGGCAGCTATCTGGTCGAAACGCGCGAAGAAGTCACCAACGCGAGCGCCGCGCCGTGGGTCGGCAACGAATACCGACAGTTGCAGCGCACCGCCCCGCCGACCGTCAGCGGTGGTCTGTTCGCCGTGTACAACCCCGAGGCCTACGCCTTCGTCGGCGCGGCCTGGTATGCCCAGGGCAAGTTCAACAAGCTGCCGTTTGCCAAGTACGCGGAATCCCCGCTCAACAACACCGAAGTCAGCGGCGGCTGGATCGCCCTGCTCCAGCACTACTTCTTCGCCGCGTTCATCCCGGCGGCGGGTGAAGCCGATCAATACAGCACGACGACGATCACGACCGACGGTGCGCCGCGCTACATGATCCGCGCGATGTCGTCCGCGCAGACGGTCGCGCCGAATGCGACCGGCACTTTCGCGACACGTCTTTATATGGGTCCCAAGCTGCAGAGCGATCTCGCCAATGTTGCTCCAGGCCTCGACCTCACCGCCGACTACGGCATCCTGACTTTTATCGCGCAACCGATGCACTGGGTGCTCGTGCAGTTGCACAAGCTCACCGGCAACTGGGGTGTGGCGATCATCCTGCTCGTGCTGCTGATCAAACTGCTGCTGTACAAGCCGAGTGAAGCGCAGTACCGCTCGATGGCGAAGATGAAGCAGTTCCAGCCGCGTCTCGAAGCGCTCAAGGAGCGCTACGGCGACGACAAGCAGAAGCTCAACACGGCGATGATGGAGCTGTATAAGAAGGAAAAGATCAATCCGCTCGGCGGCTGCCTGCCGATCCTGATCCAGATGCCGATCTTCTTCGCCCTGCTCTGGGTGCTGCAGGAGAGCGTCGAGCTGCGCCAGGCGCCGTTCTTCGGCTGGATCCAGAATCTGTCCGCGCCCGATCCCCTGTTCATCCTGCCGATCTTGAACGGCGTGGCGATGCTCGCGACCCAGTGGATTTCGCCGATGTCGCCGAACATGGACCCGATGCAGCAGCGCATGATGAAGTTCATGCCGCTGATCTTCGCCGTGATGTTTGCGTTCGCGCCCGCCGGCCTGACCCTGTACTGGACCGTCAACGGCTGGCTGTCGCTGCTGCAGCAGTGGATCATCACCAAGCGCATCGGCGCCGCGGTGCCGGCCAAGGCGTAAAATGGCGCGCGGCCGGATCGCGCCGGAGGCGTCCGCCGAGACCATAGCGGCGGTCGCGACCGCCGCGGGCGCGGGCGGCATCGGCGTCGTCCGCATTTCGGGTCCGCTCTGCAAGCAAATCGCGCAGGCGGTGACCGGGAAAAAGCCGCAGGCGCGCAAAGTACACTTTTCCAGTTTTCTCGACGCACAAGGCGCCGTGCTGGACCGTGGTCTCGTTCTCTACTTCGCCGCGCCGCACTCCTACACGGGCGAAGATGTACTTGAACTGCAGGCGCACGGCAGCCCTGTCGTACTCGATCTGATCTTGCGCCGCGCGCTCGCGCTCGGCGCACGCCTCGCCCGGCCCGGTGAATTTTCCGAACGCGCCTACCTCAACGGCAAGCTCGACCTGGCCCAGGCCGAGGCGGTCGCCGACCTGATCACAAGCGGTTCGGAATCGGCTGCGCGTGCGGCAATGCGCAGCCTTGAAGGCGATTTCTCGCGTGCGGTGCAGGAACTCTTCGCTGCGCTCGTGCGCCTGCGCGCCTGGCTCGAAGCGGCGCTCGATTTTCCCGAGGAAGAAATCGATTTTCTCTCGGCACCGCAGCTGCGTGACCAGCTCGCCGCGCTGCAGGCAGGAACCGCGGAACTGTTGCAAGGTGCGCGCCGCGGCGTCGTGTTGCGCGACGGTCTGCACGTCGTCATCGTCGGCCGGCCGAACGCGGGCAAGTCGAGTCTGCTCAATGCACTCGCGCGCAGCGAACGCGCCATCGTCACGCCGATCGCCGGCACGACACGCGACGTGCTGCGCGAAAGCGTCGATCTCGACGGGATCGGCCTGACCCTCGTCGATACGGCAGGCCTGCGCGAATCGCAAGACGTGGTCGAGGCCGAAGGCATTCGCCGCGCTCGCGCAGAACTGACGCGCGCCGACGTCGCCGTCCTCGTCACCGACGACGAACATGCCGAGACCGATCGCGGTCTGCTGAGCGAATGCAGCACCACGGCTATGCGTCTCATCGTGCACAACAAGATCGATCTGCATGGAAAGCAGCCCACACGGGAACGGCGTGACGGCGAAGTGCACGTCGCTCTATCCGCGCAGACAGGCGCCGGTCTCGACCTGCTGCGCGCCGAGTTGGCCTCGCTGGCCGGACGCGGCGACGGCACGCACGGCGCATTCAGCGCGCGCCGCCGCCACGTCGATGCACTCGAACGCGTTGCCGAACATCTGCAGCACGCCGAAACGCATCTGCGCATCGCGCGTGCCGGCGAACTCGCCGCCGAGGAATTGCGGCAGGCGCAGCATGCTCTCGGCGAAATTACCGGCGAATATTCGAGCGACGATTTGCTCGGCGCCATCTTCTCGACATTCTGCATCGGCAAGTAGTCAGCGAAAAAATCGGAGGCCGTGATGAAAAAATATACTTTTCCGCTCCTGCTTCTGCTCCACGCCGGGTTCGCTTTCGCGCAGAACCCGACGCAAGGCACTAACCTGCAGGCCCTCGCCGGCCGAATCGACGCAGGCGAAAAGCGTCTTGCCGACTGGCCGGAATTCATGCGCTATCGCGACGACAATGCGCGTCTCGCCGTGCCCGCATCCGGTGAGACGCGCGTGGTCTTCTTCGGCGATTCGATCACCGACGGCTGGGGGCGCGGTGCCGGCGAATTTTTCCCGGGCAAGCCTTACCTCAACCGCGGCATCAGCGGCCAGACCACGCCGCAGATGCTGGTACGCTTCCGCGCCGACGTGATCTCGCTCAAGCCGAGTGCCGTCGTCATTCTTGCCGGCACGAACGATATCGCCGGCAATACCGGTCCGAGTTCGCTCGAAATGATCGAAGACAACCTGGCTTCGATGGCCGAACTGGCGCGCGCCAACGGCATCAAGGTCGTGCTTGCCTCGGTTCTGCCTGCGTCGGCTTATCCGTGGCGCGCAGGCGTGCGGCCGGCGAATACGATCCGCGAATTGAACGCTTGGATCAAAGCCTATTGTGCGCGCGAGAAACTGATTTATCTCGATTACTACGCCGCCATGGCCGATGGCCAGGGTGGCCTGCGCGGCGCGCTGAGCGGCGACGGTGTGCATCCAAACACGGTCGGCTACGCTGTGATGGCGCCGCTCGCGCAGCGTGCGATCGAGCAGGCGCTGGCACACTAAATTTCTCTGACGACGGAGTTTCGCTCATGATCGAACTGTTCTACTGGCCGACGCCAAACGGGCGCAAAATCCCGCTGTTCCTCGAAGAGGCCGGCGTCGACTACCGAGTCACGCGCATCGACATCGGCAAGGGCGACCAATTCAAGCCGGACTACCTCAAGATCGCCCCGAACAACCGCATGCCGGCGATCATCGACCACGCACCGGCCGACGGTGGCGCGCCGATCAGCGTGTTCGAGTCGGGTGCGATCCTGCAATATCTCGCCGAAAAGATCGGGAAGTTTCTCCCCGCCGACGTGCGCGGCCGCACCGAATGTATGGAATGGCTGTTTTGGCAGATGGCGGGGCTCGGTCCGATGACCGGTCAGTACGGGCACTTCCACGTCTACGCGCCGGAGCAGATTCCTTATGCGAAGGAGCGCTACGCGCGCGAGGTCGGCCGCCTGCTCGGCGTGCTCGATCGCCGCCTGGTCGGACGAAAGTATATTTGTGGAGACGAGTACACGATCGCCGATATGGCCTGCTGGCCGTGGATCGACGCGTACCAGAAGGCGCCGTTCGACCTGACGCCCTACGCCGAAGTGCGCCGCTGGCGTGCGTCTGTCGCCGCGCGTCCCGCAACGGTGCGTGCCGAGGTGGTGGGCGAGCTTCGCGAAAAAAACACGACCATGTCCGATGAGGAACGCAAGATCCTGTTCGGCCAGGGTGGCAAAGCATAAGAACCATGGGCTACGAATGGCACTGGTAAAAGCGCATGGAGCAAGAGCAAGGTTTGTTCTTGCGCCGTATCCGTTTTTATCTGCGCATTCCGTGGCAAAAAATCTGTTGGGGAGACCATGATGCAAGGCTGGATTTTGGGATTGATGATGCTGGCAGCGATGAACACGGCGCAAGGCAAGGAACTGACCATCGAGCGCATTTTCGACGGCGCAAGCCTGTCCGGGCCAACGCCGGTCAAGCTCAGGACGTCGCCCGATGGCTCGCGCGTGACCTTCTTGCGCCCGAAGCAGGAAGACCAGAACGCATTCGATCTCTGGGAATACAACCTCAACTCGAAACAGACGCGCATGCTGGTCGACTCGAAGATCGTCGAGCCGAAGCCGGCCGAGTTGTCCGACGCGGAGAAGGCGCGGCGTGAACGCGCGCGCATCGCCGGGCGCCGCGGCATCGTCGATTACCAATGGTCGCCCGATGGAAAAAAATTGCTTTTTCCATTAGGCGGAAAATTATACTTGTACGATCTCGCCGCACGAGGCGACAAAGCCGTGCGCTTGATCGACACGAGCGGCGAGGCGATCGATCCGAAAATTTCGCCGCTCGGCCGCTACGTCGCCTATGTGCATCAGCAGAATCTTTGGGCCATCGACCTGCGCGACGGCAAAGCCAGGCAGCTAACTCGTGACGGCGGCGGTACCGTGCACAACGGCGAAGCCGAGTTCGTCGCCCAGGAAGAAATGAGCCGCTACACCGGTTACTGGTGGGCGCCCGACGACAGCGCGATCGCGTTCGAGCGTTATGACGAAGCGAAGGTGCCGATCGTCAAACGCACCGAAGTCTATGCCGACCGCACCGACACGATCGAACAGCGCTATCCGGCGGCGGGCAAGAACAACGTGGAAGTGAAACTCGGCCTGGTCGCGCCCGACGGCGGCGAGCCGCGTTTCGTCGATCTTCGCGCCGCGGAATTGAATGAATCGACCGACATCTATCTCACCCGCGTCGATTGGCTGCCCGACGGCAAGCGTCTCAGCTACCAGCTGATGCAGCGCAGCCAGCAGCGCCTCGATGTCAATCTCGTCGAGGCGAAAACCCTCGCGCAGCGCACCTTGCTGACCGAAGAAGCGAACACCTGGATCGACCTCAACGACGATCTGCGTTTCCT
The DNA here is from genome assembly GCF_005503555.1 of Rudaea sp. 3F27F6. Taxonomy (GTDB): domain Bacteria; phylum Pseudomonadota; class Gammaproteobacteria; order Xanthomonadales; family Rhodanobacteraceae; genus Rudaea. The sequence continues at coordinate 1,867,468 of NZ_SCNG01000001.1, read as the reverse complement.
CAAGTCGCAGGACACCTTCGTTTGGGCCAGTTCGCGCAGCGGCTCGAAGCATCTGTATCTGTACGGCCTCGACGGCAAGCTGAAAAACGCGGTCACGGCCGGCGATTGGAACATCGACAGTCTGCTCGGTGTCGACGAAAAGCTCGGCCTCGTTTACGTCGAGTCCAACCGCGACTTCGTTCCCGACCGCCAGGTCTATGCGCTCAGGCTCGACGGCACGACCGCGGACGCGCCGCGCCGGATCAGCAAGGGCGACGGCCAGCATCACGCCGAATTCACCAAGAACGCCGAGTACTACATCGACACCTTCTCCGACCCGGCGACACCGCCGCAGGTCAGTCTGCGCAAGGCGGTCGACGGCAGCCTCGTCGCCTGGATCGAGCAGAACGCACTCGACGACAAGCATCCCTACTGGCCGTATCGCGACGCGCATATAGTGCCCGAGTTCGGCAAGATCAAATCGGCCGACGGTCAGGACTTGTACTACCGCGTCTACAAACCGCGTGGTTTCGATCCGGCCAAGCGTTATCCGGTGTTCGATTTCTACTATGGCGGCCCGCATTCGCAAATGGTCGCGCGCGGCTGGATCGACTACTTCTGCGAATACATGGCCCAGCGCGGCTATGTCGTGTTCACTCTCGACAACCGCGGCATGGCGCGGCGTAGCCGCGCGTTCACCGACGCGATCTATCGCCAGCTCGGCAAGGTCGAAGTCGAGGATCAGGTCGCCGGAATCCGCTGGCTGAAATTGCAGACCTTCGTCGATCCTGCGCGCATAGGCGTGTTCGGCTGGAGCTACGGCGGCTATATGACGACGATGATGCTGGCCAAGGCGTCGAAAGACGTCGCCGCCGGCGTCGCCGTCGCTCCGGTCACCGACTGGAGCCTGTACGACACGTTCTATACCGAGCGCTATCTCGGCACACCGCAGAACAACGCCGAGGGCTACAAACTGTCGGGCACGCTCAACTGGCTCGACGGCATGACCTCACCGCTGCTGCTCGTGCACGGCATGGCCGACGACAATGTGCTGTTCACCAACTCGACCGCGCTGATGGCCGCGCTACAGGACCGCGGCGTGCAGTTCGACTTGATGACCTACCCCGGCGGCAAGCACGGCCTGTCGACGCCGGCGATGAAGAAGCACGTGTATCACCTGATCGCGGATTACTTCGATGCGAAGGTGAAGCGTGCAGGCTCGCACGTGCCCTGACGGTTCTTCGTTCCTCTGCGACGAGTCAAAACAACGGCCACGGCGCAGCGAACAGCAGCCATAGCGCAAGCAGTATCGCGGGATATTTGATCACGCGATACAACCGCGGATGGCGCTTGCGGAACGTCACGCCGCGCTGGTTCTGGCCGCGCATGCGCGCATAGAGGCGATTGACGAGGCCGGTCTTCTCGGTCGCCGTGTCGTTCGGCGAGGCGGTGATCGCGCCCATGAAAGCGCCGACACGCCGGTTGATCGCTTCCATCCAGCGCGCGCGCAAGGGCCGCTCGACGTCGGCGAACAGGATCACGCGCGTTACGTCGCTGTTGTTCTCGGCCCAGTGCACGAAGGTCTCGTCGAACACGATGTCGCCGCCGTCGCTCCAGGCGTATTCTTCGCCATCGACGAAGATGCGGCAGTTGTTCGCGTTCGGCGTCACCAGGCCGAGGTGGTAGCGCAGCGAGCCGGCGAACGGATCGCGGTGCGGCGTCAGCCGGCTGCCTGGCGGCAGCAGCGCGAACATCGCCGCCTTGACCTGCGGGATTTCGCGCAGCAGGGCCACGGTTTGCGGGCAAAGCGCCTGCGCGGTCGCGAGTGGCTCGCCATACCACTTCAGATAGAACCGCTTCCAACCCTGCTTGAAGAAGCTGTCGAAGGAAAGATCGTTGCGCTGCTCGGCCGCGCGGATGTGACCTTCGTCGAAAAGTTGCACGGCTTCGGCGCGGATGGTCTGCCAGTGCGCGCGCAGCGGATCAAGATGCGGAAAACCGGCACGGTCGAGGATCGGTTTCGCCGGCACCCGCGAGAACGCGTACATCAACAGGTTGTACGGCGCGAACAGGGCCGAGTGGTCGGCGAGCTGGCGGTCGAAACGCAGGCGTATGCGCCCGCGCAGGTGCACGAGCAGCACGCAGAGCACGAAAAAAGCGAATAGGCCGAAGAAAACCAGGCGTAGCGTCAACAGCATCACGGTCCAGCCAAAACGTGCGGCGGGAATGGCCGCTTACCGCACCATTCTACTGCGCCGCAAGAAAACCGGCCCCGAAGCCCTGCGCAAAATATTTTTCTCCGGCGTGTCGATTCGCCGGATCGTGGTACGTCGTATCGGCAAGAGACCGGCAGCGGGAACGGTTTCGCAAGTCAACAAGGAGAGCTCGAATGTCCGTACATCCCTATCTGTTTTTCGAAGGCCGTGCCGAAGAGGCCATCGAGTACTACAAGAAGACGCTCGGCGCGGTGGTCGAATCGATCGTGCGCATCGGCGATTCGCCCGAGCCGAGCCAGCATGTTCCGCCCGGCAACGAGGACAAGTTATTGCACGCGAGTTTTCTCATCGGCAACAGCACGGTCGGCGCATCGGACGGCTTCTGCTCGGGCCAACCGAAATTCGAAGGCATGCGCCTCGTGCTGACCTGCGCGGAGAAAGCCGAAGCCGAGCAGAAGTTCGCCGCGTTGGCCGACGGCGGCCAGGTGCACCAGCCCATGATCGCGACGTTCTTCTCGCCGGCGTTTGGCATGCTTGCCGACAAATTCGGCGTGCCGTGGATGATCTATTCCATCGAAAACAAATAAGCCGTCGTCCGAATCCCGAGGAGAACCGTCATGCGTTTTGCCGTGCTGGTCCGCGCGACCCGAGAATCCGAAGCGGGCGTGATGCCCGATGAAAAACTGCTGGCCGACATGGGCCGCTACAACGAAGAACTGGTCAAGGCCGGCATCATGCTCGCCGGCGAAGGCCTGCAGCCGAGCGCGAAAGGCGCGCGCGTGCGTTTCAAGGACGCCTCGCGCACCGTGTCCGACGGACCATTCGCCGAGACCAAGGAACTGATCGCCGGTTTCTGGATCTGGCAGGTCAAGTCGCTCGAAGAGGCGATCGAATGGGTCAAGCGCTGCCCGAATTCGTTCAATGGCGTCGAGTCGGAAATCGAAATCCGCCAGATCTTCGAGGCCGAGGACTTCGGCGCCGAATTCACCCCCGAACTGCGCGAGCAGGAAGAGCGCCTGCGCGCGGACATCCAACAACGCAAACCGAACTGATCCCCAGGAGAACAGTCATGAAATATTTCAGCATCTTCATCCCCGACGCAAAAACCGGCCTGGTTGGCCCGCCGGCCGGCAAGCAGAAAGAAGACATGGACCGCTTCGTCGGCGAGGCGCTCGCCCGCGGCGAGTTCCTCAGCGGCGGCGGGTTCCTCTGTCTCAAGGAACACGGCGCCGTCGTGCGCCGCAGCAATGGCGAATCGCGCGTGATCGACGGACCCTACGTCGAAACGAAGGAATTGATCGGCGGCTTCGCCATGCTGCAGTACGACTCGCGCGAGGCGGCGATCGACGGCGCCAAGCGCTTTATGGAAGTGGCGGGCGACGGCGAGTGCCTGACCTACGCGATCGCCGAAGGCCACGACGACTGCTGAGGTTGCGCACGACGCGCAGGGGCGGCTTTAGCAGGCACCGCGACGAACGGCCCTTGCCTTCGGCAACGACTTGATGTTCTGATCCGTCGCCATGATGGCGACGGACAACCTCACCCGCACGCGGCGCACGATTGACGCGGTCTGGCGCATGGAATCGGCGAAACTGATCGCCGTGCTTGCGCGCATGCTCGGCGACGTCGGGCTGGCCGAAGAGATGGCGCAGGACTCGCTCGTCACCGCGCTCGAGCAGTGGCCGGAGAAAGGCATACCGGACAATCCGGGGGCATGGCTTATGGCGACGGCGAAACATCGCGCGATCGACCGGCTGCGGCACGGCAAGCTGGCCGAGGAAAAGCATGCGGAAATCGCGCGCGAACTCGACGAGCAGCAGGAGGCACGCGCGGACGACTTCATCGCGGCGCTAGATGACGACGTCGGCGACGATATGTTGCGGCTCATGTTCACAGCCTGCCATCCGGTGCTCTCGCCCGATGCGCGCGTGGCCCTGACCTTGCGTCTGCTCGGCGGCCTCACCACCGACGAGATCGCGCGTGCTTTTCTCGTGCCCGAACCGACCATCGCGCAGCGCATCGTGCGTGCGAAGCGCACGCTGACCGAAGCGAACGTGCCGTTCGAGCTGCCGCGCGGCGAGGACCGTGCGGCGCGCCTCGCTTCGGTGCTCGACGTGATCTACCTCGTCTTCAACGAAGGCTACGCCGCGACCGCGGGCGAGGACTGGATGCGCCCGGCATTGTGCGAGGAAGCGCTGCGGCTCGGGCGCATCCTCGCCGAACTCGCGCCCGGTGAGGCCGAAGTGCACGGTCTCGTCGCGCTGATGGAAATCCAGGCTTCGCGCCTGCATGCGCGCACCGATAAGAATGGCGCGCCGATCCTCCTGCTCGAACAGAATCGCGCGCACTGGGACTGGCTGCTGATCCAGCGCGGCCTCGACGCACTCGAACGTGCGGAAAAACTCGGCGTGGACCGCGGCGGTTATCAATTGCAGGCGGCGATCGCGGCCTGCCATGCGCGCGCGCGCCGTGCGGAAGACACCGACTGGGCGCGCATCGCGGCGCTTTATGCGCAACTCGGGCAGGTTTCGCCGTCGCCGATCGTCGATCTCAACGGTGCGGTCGCCGTCGCGATGGCGTTCGGCCCGCAGCGCGGGCTCGACCTGATCGACCGGATCAAAGACGAGACGGCGCTGCGCAACTACCACCTGCTGCCGGCCGTACGCGGCGACCTGCTGGAAAAACTCGGGCGGTTCGACGAAGCGCGCGCCGAATTCGAACGTGCCGCCGCGCTGACGCGTAATGCGCGTGAGCAGCGCTTGATGCTCGATCGTGCGGGAAAATGCGATGCGTCGTCGGTACGGGTGCACTGATGCGACGGTTTCGAATCGCCGGCTTGAGCGGCGCTCGTCGTTGACCTCGCTTTTCAAATTGCGGAGAGGAAAATGAGTTATCTGATGCTGATCATGGAACGCGCCGACCGGCGTAAGGGCCGCCCGCCCGAGCAGGCGGCGATGGAATGGGAACGCATGGTTTCCTATGCCGGCAGCCTCAACGAGCGCGGCGTGCTCGAAGCCGCGCAGTCGCTGAAGAGCGTCGCGCACGGCACGCGCATCGAGAAGCGCAACGGCAAAACGAACGTCGTCGATGGCCCGTTCGCCGAGGCCAAGGAAATCGTCGGCGGTTTCTACTATCTGAAGAACGTCGATCGCGACGAGGCGCTTGCGATTGCGGCGAACTGCCCGGCCGCGGAATGGTGCAGCATCGAACTGCGCGAAGTGGGGCCGTGTTCGAGCGAGTGACGCCTGCACCGGCTCTGCATTCCTGCCGCTGATTTAAGCAAAAGGCTTCGCCTGCTGCGAAGCCTAGAAACACGACATCGCGTGCCCCAATCTGACCTGAGGAGAATTCCATGCGTCGCCTGTTGTTGACCAGCGCCATCGCGCTCGCCTGCGTTTCGGTGGCTGCCGTTTCCGCGAAAGACCCCGCGCCAGCGGCGAAGCCCGCCGCTGCCACGGCCGTGCGGCCGGCACCGGAGTGGGTCAAGCGCAGCAACGAGCTGGCCCAGCCCTTGTTGAAGGCGCAGGCTGATTTCGCGCCGGAATTCGCCTCGTTCTTCGGCCTGCCCGGCTATGACGACCGCGTCGCCGATCTCGGCCCCGACACCGAAGCGCGCCAGCGCGCAGCGCTGCGCGGTGCGAAGGACGCGCTGCAGAAGGATCTGAAGACCGAAGAGAACGCGAACGTCCGCCAGGACATCGACATCATGCTCGTCGCCGCCGACCGGCAGATCGAAGGCAGCGAACTCAACGAACGTTTGCTGCTGCCGTTCACCGACGTGGGCCAGCTCGTCTTCCAGGGCGAGCAGGCGCTGCTGCAGGACCAGACCGATCCGGCGCGCCGCACCAAGGCACTCGATCGCCTGCAGCGCTATGTCGGCTTGACGCCTGGCAGTACGGCGATCGCCACGCTCGCGCGCCAGCGCTACGAGGAAAAACTCAAGAACCCCGCCCTGCTGAAACCGACCAAGCTCGAAGTCGAGCAGGCGCTGCGCAATGCCGACACCTATGCGGCCGGCATTCGCAAACTGTTCGACAAGTACAAGATCGACGGAGGCGACGCCGCGCTCGCGGCGATGGACCAGCAGTTTCGCGACTACGCCGACTGGATGCGCAAGGACGTGCTGCCGGTCGCGCGCGCCGACACACGCCTGCCGCCCGAGCTGTATGCGTTCAAGCTCAAGCAGGTCGGCATCGACATCGCCCCCGAACTGCTGATCCAGCGCGCGCGCCTGGAATTCATGGAAACGCGCAATGCGATGCAGCAGATCGCGCCGCTCGTTGCCAAGGCAAAAGGCATTCAGGCGACCGACTATCGCGCGGTGATCCACGAGCTGAAGAAGAAGCAGCTCGGCAAGGATTCGATCGAAGGCTATTACCGCAACACGGTCATGCCGGAACTCGAGAAGCAGATCGCCGCGAACAAAGTCGTCGATCTGCCGCAGCGGCCGATGGTCATGCGCCTCGCTTCCGACGCCGAATCCGCCGCGCAGCCGGCGCCGCACTTCCTGCCGGCGCCGCTGATCGGCAATACCGGCCAGCAGGGCCAGTTCGTACTGCCGCTCGGCAATCCGGCGTCGAGCGGCAAGGACGGCAAGGGCGCCGCCTACGACGACTTCACCTACGAAGCCGGCGGCTGGACTCTCGCCGCACACGAAGGCCGCCCTGGCCACGAGCTGCAGTTCACCGCGATGGTCGAGCGCGGCATCTCGCTCGCGCGCACGCTGTTCGCGTTCAACAGCGTCAACGTCGAAGGCTGGGCGCTCTACGCCGAGGCCGAGATGGTGCCGTACGAGCCGCTCGACGGTCAGCTCATCGCGCTGCAGCTGCGTCTGTTGCGCGCGGCGCGCGCGATGCTCGACCCGATGCTCAACCTCGGCCAGATCGACCGTGAACGCGCGGGCCAGGTGCTGACCGACGACGTCGTACTGTCCGAGCCGATGGCACGCCAGGAACTCGATCGCTACACGTTCAACATGCCCGGCCAGGCAGGCAGCTACTTCTACGGCTACAGCCGGATCATGGAACTGCGCATGGAAACCGAACTCGCGCTCGGCAAACAGTTCGACCGCCGCGCTTATAACAACTTCCTGCTCGACCAGGGTCTGCTTCCGCCCGACCAGCTTGCGAAGGCGGTGCGCGAGCAATTTATTCCGGCGCAGCGCAAGGCGAAGTAAGGCGCGGTCTCGACGATACCGCTACGTTCGTGCCGAGCGTGATTCGCTCGGCACGAGCCGCACGCGGTCATCGATTCAGTGCAGCCAGCGCCCGCCGCGCTTGCGTCTCGGTTCGTTGTCGGACGAGGTGCGGTGCGGCGAGCCGGCGAGTTCTTCGGGCGTCAGCGGCGCGTCGACCCAATAGTGCGCGACCGCGTTGACTGCGCCTGGCAATTGCGCAAGACAGTCGTCGTATTCCTGTTCGGACAGTGGCGCGAAATCGGCATCGGTGGCGAACACGCCTTCCTCGACCGCAAGCGCCATGATCGGCCCGAGCAGTTCGGTCAGATGCGAGTCGGCGCCGAGGCGCGATTCCCACAGCCGCGCGCGCAGATCGACGCCGCGCGAGAACCCCTCGCACCAGCCGAGCGCCGACAAGGCGGAGTCGCCGTCGTCGAGTTCGATCTCGCCGAGGATCGGTTCGTAGTTGTCGGCTTCGACTTCGAGCTCGACGCTCTCGGACAGGCGCGCGAGCAGTTCGAGTACGCGCTTGCCCTCTTCTTCGTCGGCGAACGGCTCGTGCAGCACTTCCGGCAGCCATTCGTCCGGCGCGACCTTTTCGGGGCCGATGCCGATCGCGGTCAACAAACCGTGTACGCCATCGAGCAGAAGGTGGTCCTCGCCGGCGTGCGCGCGCAGGTATTGATCGAGTTCCTCGAGTTCCTGATCGTCGAGCTCGGCGGGCCAATCGGCTTGATGCAAGGAATCTGTCATAGGCGGATTTTAGCACCTCGGGTGCATACGACCGTCCGCGCGTCGCCGAAGCGGCGCCGGTCAGCTCTCCAGTTCGAGCAGCACCGGTGTGTGATCGGAGGGCCGTTCCCAGGTGCGCGGCACGCGGTCGATGCTGGCCGTGCGGCAGCGTGCACGCAGTGCCTCGCTCGCGAGAACCAGATCGATGCGCATGCCGAGATTGCGGCGGAAGCCGGCCTGGCGGTAGTCCCACCACGAGTAGTGCCCGGCCTCGTCGTTGAACAGGCGGAACGTGTCGTGCAAACCGAGGTCGACGATCGCCTTGAGCGCATCGCGCTCGGGCGTCGAGCACAGAATCTGCTCCTTCCACGCAACCGGATCGTAGATGTCGCGGTCGTCCGGGGTGATGTTGAAATCGCCGAGCACGACGAGGTTCGGATAGCGCTTGATCTCCTCGGCGAGAAACGCGTGCACCTTGGCGAGCCAGTCGAGCTTGTAGGCGTACTTTTCCGTGCCGACATCCTGGCCGTTGACAACGTAGAGATCGGCGATGCGTAGCTCGCCGACTGTCGCGATCAGAATGCGCCGCTGCGGATCGTCGAGCCCCGGGATGTCGGTGATCACGTCGCGCGGTTCCTCGCGCGCGAGGATGGCGACGCCGTTGTAGGTCTTCTGCCCCGAGAATGCGACGCGGTAGCCGAGCGCGTCGATCGCCTCGCGCGGAAACTTGGAATCTTCCGTCTTCGTTTCCTGCAGCGCGACGATGTCGGGCTGCGCTTCGTTGAGCCACGTCGTCAGATGCGGCATGCGCACGTTGAGCGAATTGACGTTCCAGCTCGCGATTTTCATGGGTCGCTTTCGTCGGACGAAGAGGGAGCAACTTTGCCACGGATCGGCGCGGATGAACACGGACAAGGCGGAAACGCGACAACCATGTTGCGCCCGGCGGCTTTTGTCCGATCAGGCCCTCACCGCAAAATTCAGATTGCGATCAAGCCTCGCCCGCGGCGACCGCCTTTTCCCACTGGGCCAGGCCGTGTTCGGCGGAAATGCGCGCGGCGAGAAGCGCCTCGTTCGGCAGCGTGCCGAAATAGAACGGCCGCCGCGGCACGCGTGCGAAGGACTTGCCGCGGATGCGCTGATACTCTTCGTGGAATTCCTTCCACGGATGCGCAGCCTTGGTTGCGTTGCTCGCGACGCCGCCGTGGAACTGATGAAAGCTGCCTTCGCCGAGCAGCATCACGTAATCGCCCTTTTCGCGCGAAACGGCGCGCTGGAAAAAATCGAGTGCGACGAGGCCGCCGCCGCGCGCGACGAAGCGTTCATCGAAGCCGCCGAGGGCAAGGTAGTTCTGCTTGCCGATCGCGAAGCAACCGGATTCGAACGCACAACCGAACCAACCCATGCCCGGATCGGCGAACGAGCCAGCGATCGTGTACAAGCGATAGCCGTTCTCGCGCCAACCGCAACGTGTAAGCAAACGATCCTCCACTTGCTGGTTGTAGCCTTCCTTCACTGACTCGTTCTGTTGCTTCGGCCCGAGGTGAAATGAGACGCCGGCGACGAACGGTGACTCGAATTGCTCGAAGACGCGGCTAGCGCGTGTGTAAATCCCGGGTGAGAGGATATGTGCGCCGTCGATGACGACGAGCAGATGCTCGCCGCGCGCCTCGCGGCAGGCCGCGTTGATCGCGGCGGCCGGCGACACCGACTTCGTTTCGACGTAGCGATAGCGAAATTCAGGCCCGAACGCGCGCACGTCGGCTTCGTCGAGCGGCAGGCTCGAACCGTGATCGATCGCGATCACTTCGAATTCGATATCTTGCGCGCTGCGCTGATAGCCGCGCGTCATCGAATGCAAGGTATTCATCGCCTCACGGCGATTGTTGTAGAAGTTAACGACGATCGAGAGCATAAGCAAAGAATTTCAGCACCGATTACACGGACGAATATGGATAGATCAAAACCCTTTTTATCTTTATCCGTGTAATCGGTGGCTAAAAAAGCTCTTCTTCAAGCCGCCAAACCGTAGCTGCGCAGCAAGGCATCGGGTTCCGGCTCGCGCCCACGGAACTCGACGAACGATTCCAGCGCCGGCCGCGAGCCGCCGACCGCGAACACGCTGCGGCGAAAGGCATCGCCCGCGGCGCGGTCGAACAAGCCGGCTTCCTCGAAGCGCGAGAACGCGTCGGCGGAAAGCAGCTCGGCCCAGAGATAACTGTAGTAACCCGCCGCATAGCCGCCGGCGAAGATGTGACCGAACGCATGCGGCATGCGTTGCCACGCGGGCGGCAGGATGACGGCGACTTCCTCGCGCACTTCGCGCAGCAGTTCCATCACACGCGCGCCACGCGTGGGATCGAATTCGAGATGCAGGCGGAAATCGAACAAGCCGAATTCGAGCTGACGCACGAGGAACAAGCCTGCGTGATAGTGGCGCGCAGCGAGCATGCGCTGGAACAGTGCCTCGGGCAGCGCCTCGCCGGTCTTCCAATGGCGCGCGAACAACGCGAGCGCTTCGCGCTGCCAGGCGAAATTCTCCATGAACTGGCTCGGCAGCTCGACCGCGTCCCATTCGACGCCGTCGATGCCGGCGACGCTCGGCAGATCGACTTCGGTCAGCATGTGATGCAGGCCGTGCCCGGTTTCGTGGAACAGCGTGACCACGTCGTCGTGGGTCAGCAGCGACGGCGTGTCCTTGGTCGGCGGGGCGAAGTTGCAGGTCAGGTACGCGATCGGCGGATGCGTTTCGCTGCCGTCCTTGTAGCGCGAGCGACAGGTGTCCATCCAGGCGCCGCCGCGCTTGCCCGAGCGCGCATAGAGATCGAAGTAGGCTCCGGCGATGACTTTGCCGTTCGCATCGAGCACATCGTAGTAGCGCACATCGGGGTGCCAGACCTCGACACCGTCGCGCGCGGCGAAGCGCACACCGAACACGCGCTCGACGATCGCGAACAGGCCGTCGATCGCCGCTGCTGCCGGGAAATAAGGCTTCAATTCTTCTTCGCTCAGCGCGTACTTTTTAACGCGCAGCTTTTCCGCCGCGTAGGCGACGTCCCACGGTTGCAGATCGGCGATGCCGAGTTCGTCGCGCGCGAAGTCGCGCAGCTCGGCGAGTTCGCGCTGCGCGACCGGCTTGGCGCGGGAGGCGAGATCGCGCAGGAAGGCGAGCACGCGCTCGGGCGTGCCGGCCATTTTGGTCGCGAGCGAATCCTCGGCGGCGTTCTTGAATCCGATCAACTGCGCACCTTCGTGACGCAGGGCCATGATTTCTTCGATGCGCCGCGAGTTATCGAACTTGCCCGCGGCCGGGCCCTCGTCGGACGCGCGCGTCTGGTAAGCCGCGTAAGTGCGTTCGCGTAGGCCGCGATCGTCCGCGTAGGTCAGCACGGCGGTGACGCTCGGTTGTTTGAGCGTCACGAGCCAGCCGTCCTGCTCGGCCTCTTCGGCATACTGCTTGAGCAGCGCGCGCTCGGCTTCGGGCAGGCCGGCCAATTGCGCCTCGCCGATTTTCTCCGACCATGCTTCGGTCGCGTCGAGCACGGCGTTCTCGAACTCGTTCGACAGCTTCGACAGCTGGTTCGCGATTTCCTTGAAGCGTGAGCGCGCGGGTTCTTCGAGCGCGACGCCGGACATGCGGAAGTCGCGCAGCGCATGTTCGACAAGGGTGCGTGCGGGACGCGGCAGTTCGGCGAAATCAGCGCGCTCGGCGACCACCTTCACTGCGGCGTAGAGTTCGCGGTTCTGGCCGAGTTCGCTGGCGAAATCGGTGATCTTTTCGAGCGCGGCCGAATAGGCTTCGCGCAGCGCCGGCGAGTCGGCAACGGCGTGCAGGTGCGACACCGGCGACCAAGCGCGTTCCAGGCGCACTTCGAGCGCCTCCTGCGGCAGCATCGTGTTGGCGAAGGTGCGCGACGCCGATTCGGCGGTCAGCGCATCGATCTGCTTCTGGTAGTCGGCGAGCACGGCGTCGACCGCGGGTCCGACGTGTTCGGGTTTGATCGCGGCGAATGCGGGCAGTGCGGTGTCGGCGAGCAGGGGATTGGTTTGGGTCATGGCTACGAAATCGGGAAACAGAAAGGCGGAATGTTGTTGCCGGTCTCATTCCTGCGGCTCTCGACGGCCGCGGGCGGGTCGAGCGGAAATCCAGTGCTTCTCGGAGAGGAAGCTGGATTCCGGCGTTCGCCGGAACGAGGGGCTATGCGAATACTCAACTTGATGCGTCGCCGCAGGAAAATCAAGCGGTCGCAGCGCTAGCATGAACATATGAACGCTTCCGACCCCGCAACGCCCATCGCCGACCTGCGCGCGTTCCTGCGCGGCATCGATCTGTTCGCCCCACTCGACGCGGCCGGGATCGACGAACTTGCCGCCGAACTAGAACCGCGCGCGCTTCCGGGCGGTGCGGTGCTGTTCGACGAAGGCGATCCGGCCGACGCGCTGTACGTCGTGCGCACGGGTGGCCTCGCCGCGTACCGGCGCGAATCGGGCGCAAGCCTGCTCCTGCTCGGCATGGTCGGCGTCGGCGAAGTCGCCGGCGAAATCAGCCTGATCGCGCAGATACCGCGCCGCTCGCTGCTGCGCGCGTTGCGTGACAGCGTCGTGCTGCGCCTGTCGGCGGAGGCGTTCCACCGCCTTGTCGCGAAATACCCGCAGGCGATGCTGCACACGGTCGGCGTGACCGCGCGGCATCTGCTCGACCGCCCCGGCAACGCGCGCTACTCGCCGCCGCGCACCTTCGCGATCCTGCCGCATGACGCCGGCGTTGACGCGCAGGGCTTCGTGCGCAGCCTCGCCACCGTACTGTCGAGCTACGGCTCCTGCGCGCTGATCGACGCCGCGACGGCGCAGGGGCGCGATGCGGCGTGGCTGCACTCGGTCGAACTCGCGCATCGTTATGTGTTGCTGCTCGGCGACGCCAACGACGCCGGTTGGCGTGAACGCTGTGCGCGCCAGGCCGATGCGTTCCTGCTGCCGGTCAACGCGGCGGACGAGGCGAGCGCTTGGCCTGAAGTCGCCTACATCAATGCCGAGCGCAGCGCCCTGCGCACGCGTCATCTGGTTCTGCTGCACCAGGGCGACGTCGGCCTCGGCCGCGCGGCGGCCTGGCTCGCGCAGGTGCGCGGCGCGCGCCATCACCACGTGCGCGGCGACCGAGCCGCGGCCGACATCGAACGCATCGCGCGCCTCCTTATCGGGCGCAGCATGGGCCTCGTGCTCTCGGGCGGCGGCGCGCGCGGCTTCGCCCAGATCGGCGTCGTGCATGCACTGCGCGAGTCCGGTCAGCAGATCGACTACGTCGGGGGCACTTCGATCGGCGCGATCATCGGCGCCGGCGTCGCCGCCGACTGGAGCGGCGAGGAAATGTTCTACAACTACCGCCGCGCCTTCGTCGACGGCCGGCCGCTGCGCGACTACACATTCCCGTTCGTGTCGCTGACCCGCGGCCGTCGCGTCGCGCGTCTGCTGCGCGAGGCGTTCGGCGAGCGTGACTTGAGCGATCTGGTCCTGCCGTTCTACGCAGTCACCGCGAACCTGACCGTGGGCGCCGCGCAGATTCATCGTGCCGGCCCGCTCTGGCTCTGGCTGCGCGCGGCGAGTGCGATCCCGGGCGTGCTGCCACCGGTGTTCCATCGCGGTGAAGTTTTCGTCGACGGCGCGGTGATCAACAATCTGCCGGTCGATCCGATGCGCGAGCACGGCATCGGCGACGTCATCGGCATCGATATCGGCGCCGACGACGTGCTGCGCGCGCAGGTCGAGGAATTCGCCCTGCCGTCGGCGTTTCGCCTCGCCTTGCAGCGCCTGCGCGGACGCCGGCTGCGGCCCGGCATCGTCAACATCCTGCTGCGCGCGGGCATGGTCAATTCAGAAGCGGCGAGCACGGCGCGCCGCGCCGAAACCAGTCTTCTACTGGCGCCGCCGGTGCAGAACGTCGGCCTGCTCGATTGGCACAAATACGAACAGGCGATTGCCGCCGGCTACCGCTATGCGCGCGAGGTGCTCGGGCGCGGCGCCAAGCCGCGCGGCCTGCCTTGAAACTGTTCTGTGTGCGTCAGCCGCGGCCGCGGCCGGCGCGGTATTCGACCAGAGTGCTTTCGACCTGCGGTGCGATCTCCTCGACCGCCTCCTCACCCTGTTGCTTGGCCGACAGGCCCGTGTAGATCACGTTCTGCGTCCAGCCCGCACCGAGTTTGTGCCGGCCCTGCACGGCGTAGGTCGTCACATTGAGTTGTGCGGTCGTCGCGTCCACGTTCATGCCGTAGGCCGGCAGGTTCTGCGCACCGGTCGGGCGGGCGTGGACGATGACCACGGCATCAATGCGGCCGTTGCGTGCGAGGAAGTCGAGCAACGCGAGCACGTCCACGCGCTGCCCGGACAGATAGCGGCCGGCGCCGGGCATCATGTCCGCATCGGCCAGGCGGTAGCCGCGGCGCGCGAGCACCTGTTCGATCGCGCGGCCGGCGGGCTCGGAGACCGCGATATCGCCGCCCGAAAGCACGGCGACCGTCGGCACGTGCGGCTTCGGCGGCGCGACCGGCGCAGGCGGTGGTACGGCCTTGGCGATCTGCGCGGTAGGCGGCGTCGGCACGGCGGGGACGGGTACTGGCGGCGGAGATGGCGCGGCCGTTTCGGGCTGGGCGGCTGCGGTGCTGCCGACCGTAGCCGTGGCGCTGGAGCCGGTGGGGCCGGTCGCCGTCAATTCGGCAACGGTCGCGCCGCCGGTCGATGCGCTTGCAGCGGCGCTGGAAGCGACCGCGGCGCCGGTGGCAGGGTCGGCCGTGGCCGTCGCTGTTCCGGCCGGCGCTGTCGCCGTGGCGGCACTCGACGTGGAAGGCGCCGCGGCTGTCGCAGCCGTAGTGTCCGCAGGCGGCGGCGATGAGGCTGCGGCGGGCGGCGGATTCGAGGTCGCGACGCTGGCCGCCGCCGCTGGGGCCGATGCCGCGGTGGCCGAGGTCGAGGCCGAAGTGGTCGTTGCGGACGTGGTCGTCGTCGCCGCGGTCTGCGTCGGCGCACTTGCCGAGACCGAGCCGAGTAGGTTCGCCGGCAGCCATTGCTTCATGAAGCCGAGTTGGTCGCGATAGGCGAACGCGCCGCCGGCCAGGCCGAGCAACAGCACGGCCGCGATCGCAAGCGGCACCATCGGCGAGGTCGATTTCTTCGACGCCGCGGCCTGGCGTTCGAGCAGGGACTGATGCGCGCCGTTGGCCGCCGCCGTCGCGGCGACGATCGTCGGCAGCGTGCTCTGCGGGCGCGGCGGCGTGATCGTGCTTGCCGGCGCCGGCGTGCTGCGCGGCAGGGGCCGCGGCGTCGGCGTCGTGTTCGGCAACGCGTTCTGGCCGGAAATCGGCGTCTTCATGCCGATCACGGTTGCCGCGGCGGGCGAGGGTTCGGTGCGCAACTGCAGGGTTGCGCCGTTGGCGAGCAGCGGATGGCGGGCGAGGTCGGCGGCGAGATCCTGGCAGCTCTGATAGCGGTCGGCCGGTTCCTTGGCGATCATGCGCGAGAGGATGCGCGCGAGCTCCGCATCGACGTCGGCATTGAGCGAACACACGTCCGGAATCTCGGCCTTGACCACTTCGAGCATGAGGCCGAGCGGCGACTCGTCGGTGAACGGCATGCGTCCGGCGAGCATCTCGAACAGCACGATGCCGAGCGAGAAAATGTCCGAGCGCTGATCGACCAGTTTGCCGAGGCAGACTTCGGGCGAGAGATAGCCCGGCGTGCCGACGAACTCGCCGGTCGAGGTCAGTTTCTTCGACAGGTCCGCGCTCGACAGGGCGATGCCGAAGTCGGCGATCTTCACGTTGCCGCGGCTGTCGATCATGATGTTGCCGGGCTTGATGTCGCGGTGGATCACGCCGCGGTCGTGCGCAGTGGCGAGGCCGAGCGCGGTCTGGTAGACGATCTTCGCCGCCTGCTCGGGCTTCAGCCGCGTCTCGCGCTTGAGCACCGAACTGAGCGATTCGCCGTCGACGAATTCCATGACGAAGTAGGTCTGGCCTTCGTCTTCGCCGATGAAATAAATCTGGATGATGTGCGGATCGTTGAGCGCGGCCATGCTGCGCGCTTCGCGCAGGAAACGCTCCTTGATCGCCGGATCGTGGGCAAGCGAATCGGCCAGCACCTTGATCGCGACGTAGCGGTGGAGTTGCGATTCGTAGCCCTTGTAGACCACGCCCATGCCGCCACGGCCGAGTTCGGCGACGAGATCGTAATGCCCCAGTTGCTGCTTCATGACGCTCTCCACGGCGCACGGCGCCTGTCTGAACGGGAAAAAGTCTAGCACCGCACATTCGGCCAGTCCGCGTTGCGATTGGCGGGAACAACCGTGCAGAATCGACGCCGCATCTGCGAAACGCCTCACATTTCTTGCCACCGCGTGCAACGATTGTCGGCGTCACAATGCGACCCTAGACTTCCGGCCCCTATGCGCCCTGCCGATCCGTTCGACTCCGCCTCCGCACCCG
Source organism: Rudaea sp. 3F27F6 (assembly GCF_005503555.1). GTDB lineage: Bacteria > Pseudomonadota > Gammaproteobacteria > Xanthomonadales > Rhodanobacteraceae > Rudaea. The sequence goes on along the minus strand of NZ_SCNG01000001.1, from coordinate 1,850,894 downwards.
CCGCCAAACCGCGGGGCCCGACACCACGCTGGCTATGGGTCGCGCTTGCTTTCTGTTTTCTCGTCGGAGTCTGGCGTATCGGCGCGCTTTATCTGCACGAGCCGCTGATCGCACTCGCCAACAGTTACGACGAAGTGCGCTACAGCGCCTGCTTCGATCTCTACCCTGACCGGCGCGAATCGATCCAGCCCGCGCAGAACAGCCCTGAAGCGCCGTACTCGCGCTACAAGTTCGTCGCCGCCGCGAATCCGATCTGCTACTGGTCGACCGAACTGCTGTTCCAGGGTGCGGCTGCCGCGGTCTACCGCATCGACGCTGCGGCCACGGGCGCGCAGGCGTTCCCGGTGCGCTGGGTCGGCGCGTTCAAGATCGGTGCCCTGCTCGTGCTGTGGGCCGGCTTCAACTGGGCCTGGATCCGCCGCGGCGAGCCGTGGTCGGCGCTGAGCAACGGTCTGCTGCTGCCGTTTCTGTTCACCGATCCGGCGAATACGATTTATCTCAACACCTTCTATGCCGAGTGGACCGCCCTGCTCGCGCTGTATGCCGTCGCCGGGCTGATCCTGATCCACGAGGGCAAGCCCGCTCGCGGTCATGCTTTCGGCCTGCTCGTGCTCGCCGCCTCTGCGCTCGCGGTCAGCAAGATCCAGCACATCGTGCTGCCGCTCGGCATCGCCGTGGCGATGCTCGCGATCGGGCGCTGGCGCGACCGCGTCTGGCTGTGGAAAGGCAAGGCGCTGCTGATCGGCGCACTCGCCGGGCTCGTCGTCCAGGTCGTGCAGTTGCAGCGCGACAGCGATGCGATCCGCGCGATCAATGTGTTCAACCAGGCTGACGTGGTCTTCACCGCGCTGCTGCCGAACTCGCGCGATCCGGCAGCGACCGCGGAGTTTCTCGGGCTGTCGCCGCAATGCCTGCAGTACAAGGGCCTGCGCGCCTGGCAGATGCCCGGTTTCCCGGCCGATCTCTGCCCCGAGCTGACCAAGGTATCGCGCGGACGCGAGCTGATGGCCCTGGTGCGCGAGCCCGACATGGCGCTGCGTGTCGGCGTCGCCGGTTTCACCGCTCTGCATCCGTGGGTGGCGCCGGGGCTCGGCGTCGTCGAGGGCGGCCACTTCGCTCCACTGCCCGACTCGTTCTTCTCCTTGAGCGACGTGTTCGCCGAGCAGGCCGCCTTGCGCGTGCTGTTGTTCGGCGCGCCGTTCGCGGCGCTCGTCGTGCTGCTTTGGCGCCAGCGGTGGCGCGCGTGGCCGCGCCTGCTGACGGTCACCGTGCTGACCATCGTGGTGACGCTCGGCACGTTGACCGTGACCGTGCTCGGCGACGGCCTCGCCGACGTGCCCAAGCAGGGCCATTTGGTCTACAACGCGGCCCTGGTCTGGTGGATCAGCGCACTCGTCACCGCCACGCGCATGCTGTTTCCGCGCACGCGCCGGCGCGCACGGGCGGCGGCGTAGTCAGGAAACGCGGTCGCCGCGTTTCCATTCGAGTACGAACACCGAGGCTTTGAACGCTTCGTTGCCGGGCAGCCGGCCTTCGACGCGCTCCACGATCTTGAAGCCCAAGTTGAGATACAGGCCGAGAGCGGCCTCGTTGCCGACAAGTACTTCGACCGCCATCGCGCCGCGCGACCGGTACATGACTTCTTGTGCCAGTCGCCGGCCGATACCGCGCCGGTAACGATCGGGGCGAACGTACAACCACGCGAGTTCGTCGTCGTTGTAGGCGACGAAGCCTTGGACTCCGTCTTCATCCTCGGCAACGAGCACCGTGTAATCGAACAGGCCCTCGTTTGCGGAAGTCTGCTCCAGAGTCAGATACGCCGCGCCGAGCCCGGCCGCATCGAGTTCATGCTTGCGCGCCGCATCGTGTATCCGGCACAGCGCCGACCAGTCGTCGGCGCGATAGGCGCGGACGTGCAAATTAGAGTCCATGCCAGCCGAAGCGCGTGCGCCGGCGCACGCTCAGGCGCCTTGAATGCCGTCGATCTCGACGAGCAGTTCACTGCGGCAGATATCGCCCAGCAGGAACAAGGTCGGTGTTTGCGCGGGCAGTTTTTCGCCGAGCAGACGGCGTGCCGCATCGAGGTCTTCGGCACGGCGCACATAGGCCTTGAGCGCAGCGCCGGCATCGAGACGCGCGGCCGCGGCGACCTGCGCCGCGGCGAGTACGCTGTCGATGTTGGCGAGCGTCTCGTCGAGCTGCTTGGCGAAATCGTCGTGATGGTGCGAAACGTGGCCGACGATCGCGGCGGTGCCGGAAATGTAGACCTGCACTTGCTGCGTCGGTGCGCGCATCGCACGGGCGAACGTCGGCGCCTTGATGCCGTACTGGCGTGGGTAGCGCCAAGCGCTGACCTGGCGCGGGTTCTCGAACGCCGTGCCGGGCGTTCGTGCGGCGAGCCAGTAGATCTGCAGCACGCGGCGGCCGTCGCGCACGCCGATGCCGGTCGCCGCGGGATAGTCGTCGGCGAAACCCTGCGCGGCCAATCCCGCGGCACGGCCGACGCAGAAACGCCGATAGCGTTCCGCATCGCCCGCACCGAGATTGATCGCGTCGAGATAATTCCAGATGCGCAAGGTATGCGGCTTGGCGCTCGCCGCGATCGCATCGACCAGGCAGCGATAGGCGAACTCGGCCGCGCCTTCGACGTCGCCGTGCGCGGACTCGTCGACTTCGATCGCGCCGTAGGCATAGTCGTCGCCCTCGGCCCAGGCGATGCCGTCGCGGCGTTCCGCGCGCACCGGACCGCGCACGCGCCAGACTTCGAACGGCGCTTCGCCGTCCGCGGGTTCGAGGTTCACGCGCAGATAGCGTGGATCGGCATGCGCGGCCGGTGCGTGCGTGCCGAAGCCGAACACGGCGAGCACGTCGGCGCCGGCCAGGATCGCGTCGAGTGGCGTGGATTCGTAGGCGACGCGCAGCGGCGGCAGCTCGGCGGCGTGCGCATGCGGCGTGGCGGCGGGGATATGAGGCGTTGCGATGGACAAGGAAATCGGCGCCGCTGCGGCGGCATCAGGTTTGAGATCGCGCAATGATACACTGCGCCGCCTTCGCCGCCGTGCGCTCTCGGCGAGGCCGGGGGCGTCGAAAAATCCGTAACGAACCAAGGCATTTCGTGCGCCGCGGGTGCGCCCGATTCAGGGGGCGCGAGCGGAGCGGGCGCAATAAGTTTTGAACAGGTTCTGAGCCAAAGCCCTTATGCACCAGCAAACTCCCGCCGAACACGAACTCGCCAGCCTGATCGTTTCGAGCCTCAACCTCGAACACATCAAGGCCGACGATTTCGTGCCCGACGCGCCGCTGTTCGGCGCCGAGACCGGTCTTGATTCGATCGATGCGCTCGAGCTCGCGCTCGCCGTGTCCAAGCGCTACGGTTTCCAACTGCGTTCGGACAATGCAGACAACAAGCGCATCTTCTCCAGCCTGCGCGCGCTGTCGCAGCACATTGAAACCCACAAAGTGAGTTGAACGTGCGCATCCTGGTCTGGCTCGCCATCCTTGCGCTGGCGCTGCTCGGACGCTGGGAGCACAGCGATGCGATCACCGCGGCGATCGTGCCGGTCGCGCTGCTTTTCCTCGTCTTCATGTCGCCGCGCGCCCTGCGCGGGGCGATCGCCGCGATCGCTGCCGCCGAAGCCATAGCATGGTTGTTCGGCGGCATCGGCTTGATGATCGATATCCTGCCGGCAGCGATCGCCGCCTTCGTCGGCTGGCTGTTCGCGCGCAGCCTCGTGCCGCCGCGCACGCCGCTGATAGCGCGCGCGATCGCGGCGATCGATGGCCCGGCGCATTTGCGCGATCCCGCAGTCGTGCGTTACGCCGAACGCCTGACGCGGCTCTGGGTCTGGCTCCAGTTCGCCCTCGCTGCGCTGTGCCTGCTTTGCGTCGCGGCCGAGACTTGGGGGCCTTCATGGTTCGTCTTGCCGTCAGCACGCACCTTCGGGATGACCGTCCTGCCGCTCGCGGTCGCCGCCCTGTTCTTCGGCGAATTCTTCCTGCGTTCGCGCCTGCTGCCGCAGGCGCCGCGGCACACGCTGCCGGCTTTCCTCGCCGCGCTGGCTCGTGTCTGGTCCGACCTGATCGAAAATTGACCCGCCTTTCCGGCATGACCTTCGTTTGCGCGGCGAAGCGACATGGGAGATGTGCCGCGTTCGCGTCGCCGGCGTGTCGCGGCATTGCGGGTATTATCGGCGCATGAATCCGATGCGCTTCCAGATCGACGCCGACCATCCCGCGCTGCCCGGCCATTTTCCGGGGCGGCCCGTGGTGCCGGGCGTGGTCCTGCTCGACCGCGTCGCCGCCGCGATCGAAACGCAATTCGGCGCGCGCATCTCGGCGTTGCCGCAGGTGAAATTCCTCGCGCCGCTGTTGCCGGGCCAAGAGGCAGAACTGCGGCTCGAAGAAAAAGACAAAAAGATACATTTCCACATTTCTTGCGGCGCGGCACCCGTGGCGAGCGGCGTGGCCGAACTCACCGAGGCCGGCGCGTGAGCGCGCAGTGGCGCGAGCGCCGCGAGGCCGGCGGCCGCGTTGCGATCTGGCTGATCCGCGCCGCTGGTCTTTTCGGCGGCCGCGCTTTCGCGCGCGTCTGGCTCTATCCGATCACCCTGTACTTCTACTTCCGTCGTACGCACGAACGCCGCGACTCGCGCGCATTCCTGAGCCTGGCGCTCGACCGGCCCGCGCGTGCACTGGACGTACTCAAACACATCCACTGCTATGCGGCGACGATTCTCGACCGCGCCTTCCTGCTCAACGACGCCAGCCTCGACCGCTTCGACGTGCGCATCCACGGCCTCGACCGGCTCGAAGCCGAGATAGCGCCCGGCCGCGGCGTGCTGCTGCTCGGCGCGCACTTCGGCAGCTTCGAGGTCTTGCGCACGCTGACCGCGCGCCGGCCCGACCTGCAACTGCGCGTGATCATGGACCTGAAGCAGACGCGTGCGCTCAACGAACTGCTGCATGCGCTCAATCCGGCGATCGCGGCGAACGTGATCGACGCCGGCGTCGATCCGGGCGCGCTCGCCTTGTCGCTGCACGAGGCCGCGCGCCAGGGCGCGTTGATCGGCCTGCTTGCCGACCGTTCGCGCGCGCATGAAGCGACAGCAGCGGCCGAGTTTTTCGGTCGCGCCGCGCAGTTTCCGACCGCGGCGTACCAGATCGCCTCGATGCTCGAACTGCCGATCGTGCTCGCCTTCGGCGTCTATCGCGGCGGCAACCGCTACGACCTGCATTTCGAAACCTTCGCGCAGGAAATCCGCATTCCGCGCCAGGGCCGTGCCGCCGCTCTGCAGGCGTGGGCGCAATGTTTCGCTGCGCGGCTCGAACACTACGTGCGGCAATACCCTTACAACTGGTGCAATTTCTATGATTTCTGGGATCGTTCTGTTGATGAGCAGCGCACTCGCAATGCAGCCGTCTCCTTCGGAGGCGTCCCTTGAGGCGGGTCCTTCATCGGAGATAACAGAGTTGGTCGCTAGCTTGAAGGTACCGGTACCTTCGGCGACGCCTTATGTAGAAGCGCGCTTCTCGAAAATGCTGAAAAAGCCGATGCAGCTGCGAGGAGAGTTGCGCTACGAAGGATTCGGCACGCTCGGGAAACGTGTTGAAGCCCCGTATCAGGAAATTACCACCATCGCGAACGGAACAGTTGAGGTAAAGCGCGAAGGTCGTAGTCCTCAACAATTTTCGCTAAGCCGATCGCCTGAACTCAGTGCGCTGATAGTTGGCATTTCCGGGATTCTGGGTGGAGACGCAACGGAGCTTTATCGACACTTCGCTATTGTGAAGTCAGGGGGCACGGCTTCGTGGCGATTGATACTGCGACCACGCTCACCTCAACTGGCTAAGCAATTGGAAGATCTGATAGTGGACGGAGGAAATGCCGGAATTCATTGCATCACGATGCGCGAAGCCGACGGCGATTCGAGCGTGATGCGATTAGGTGCTTTCGCCAATTTTCAGATTCCTAGCACCGCCCCGGCAAAAGAGCTCGAGAAACTTTGCCAGCCGTCTCTGCCTTTGTATTGATACCTTTCCAATGTGGTTGCGGCGTATTTTTCTTGTCACAGGATGGCTGGTTGGCCTTGCGTTGTTGGCGTTTGTACTCGCACGCAATCTAGTCGTCACGAGCGACCTGCGCGCCTTTATGCCGCCGCCGCGCAACGCCGACCAGAAACTGCTGCTCGAACAGATCGGCGAGGGGCCCGCGTCGCGACTGCTGCTGCTCGAAGTCGCACCGGAGCAGGCCACTTTCGAGCAGACCGCCGAGCTGAGCCGCGGTCTCGTCCAGGCGCTGCACGGCGATGCGCATTTCACCCGCGTCATGAACGGCGAGGGCAATCTAGCCGAACTCGATCCCGCGTTGCTGCCGTATCGATATCTGCTCTCGCCGACACTCGATACGCATCGCTTCGATGCAGATTTCCTGCGCGACGAACTGCAGCAGCGCATCGAAGACCTCGCTTCACCCGCGGCCGGCATGCTCAAGCCGTGGCTCGCGCGCGATCCGACTTTGGAAACACTCAAGCTCGCACAGCGCTGGACGCCGGCGAAGGCGCCGGTCTTGCGCGACGGCGTCTGGGCGGCGCCCGACGGCGGCGCCCTGCTGCTCGTTGAAACCGCCGCGCCGGCTTTCGATCCCGCCGCACAGGGTGAAGTCGTCGAAACGCTACGCGCCAAGTTCCGCGCGCTGCCGGGCAGCGAAAACGCGAACCTGGAGATCAGCGGTCCCGGCTACTTCAGCGTGCTCGTCAACGCGAACACGCGCCGCGAAGCCGAATGGCTCAGCGGTATCGGCACGGCCGCGTTCGCCCTGCTGCTGCTCGTCGCCTATCGCCACCCGGGCGCGCTGCTCAGCGCCGCGCTGCCGATCGCGAGCGGCGCGCTCGCCGGCATCGCTGCAACGACCTGGGTGTTCGGGCCGGTCCACGGCATCACTCTTGCGTTCGGTTTCACCCTGCTCGGCGTGGCCCAGGAGTATCCGCTGCGTCTGCTGAGCCATCGTCGCGCGGGCGTCGGTGCGCGCGAAAGCCTGCTCGGCGTCTGGCCACTGTTGCGCCTGGCGATCGCTTCGGCCTGCATCGCCTATCTCGCCTTCTTCGCCTCGGGCGTCAGCGGACTGCAGCAGCTTGCCATGTTCACGATCGCGGGTTTGATCGTTGCCGGCTTCGCCACGCGCAGCCTACTGCCCGCGGTGCTGCCTGTGCGTTTCCGCGATGTCGCCGAGTCGCCGTGGCTGGAGCGGCTGCGCGTCCGTCTCGATGCCGTGCCGCGTCTGCGCCTCGTTTCTTCAGGGGCTTTACCGTGGGCCTTGCTCGCACTCGCTTGCGTCGCTCTTGTCCTTGCGCCGAAGCCGTTCTGGCAGAACGATCTCGCCGCGCTGACGCCGGTGCCGGCCAAGCTGTTGCAGCGCGAAGGCGAGCTGCGCTCGGCGCTCGGCGCGCCCGACGTGCGCTATCTGCTCGTGCTCGAAGCGAACGACGCGGACGGCGTGCTCGCTCTGTCGGAGCGAATTTCTCCGCAAGTGGAAAAATGGATTGCGGGCAAACTCGTCGACGACGTCGAACTGCCGAGCCGCTACCTGCCGAGCGTGGCGACGCAAGCGGCGCGCCAAGCCGAGTTGCCCGACCGTGCAACCCTGCAGGCCACGCTCGATGCCGCCGCGGCCGATACCGAGTTCCAGGCCGAGCTATTCGCGCCGTTCGTCGACGACGTTGAGAAAGCACGCGGCTTGCCGCCGCTGACGCCGAAAGCGTTCGCCGCGACGCCGCTCGGCGCTCGGCTCGACGCGATGCTCGCCGCGCGCGGCGGCCGTGCGCTTGGCCTCGGCACGCTGAGCGGTGTGCACGATCCGGTCGCCCTGGCCGATGCGGTCGCGCAGCTCGGAAACGGCGTGCGTCTGATCGACCTGAAAGCCGCATCCGAATCGCTTGTCGCCGACTATCGGGCGCGCATCGGTATCGCCTTGCTCGTCGCCCTCGTGCTGCTTGCGGTCACGGTCGCCGTCGCGTTCCGCGATCTCGTCCGTGCCTGGCATGTGATCGCGCCGATGTCGCTCGCGACCCTGCTCGTGCTCGCCGTACTGCGCGCCGGAGGCGTATCGCTGTCGCTGTTCCATCTCGTCGCGCTGACGCTCGCGGCAGGACTCGGCTTGCACTATGCGTTGTTCTTCGAGCGCCGCGTCGACGATGCGGCGGAAGCGCGCCGCACCCTGCACGCGACCTTGATCTGCGTGATCTCGGCAGTGCTCGTGTTCGGCCTGCTCGCCACGTCGCAGGTGCCGGTGCTGCGCGCGATCGGCCTGACCGTCGCGCTCGGCGTTGCGTTCCACTTTTGCCTGTCGACGATCATGGCGAGAAATTCGCAGGGGTGTTCGTTGGACACGCAGAAACGCGGATGAACACGGATAAGAGCCAAGGTGAAAGCCGAAATTTATTTGCTTTATCCGTGTCGATCCCTGTTCATCCGTGTCAAAACAGTTCTTTCAATTGCCTCGATTCGCGATGCTGACAAAAGCTCAATGGGAAAACCTGATCCCGCATCGCGGTGCGATGAGCCTGCTCGACGCGGTGCTGGCCTGGGACGAAGACCGCATTCATATGTCCGCGGTCTCGCATGCGCTGGCCGACAACCCGCTGCGCAGCGGCGGCATGTTGCGCGCCGTGCATCTGTGCGAGTACGGCGCGCAGGCGATGGCCGTGCACGGCGGTTTGGTCGCACAGCGCGAAGGTCGCATCGCGGCGCCCGGTTTCCTCGTCGCCCTGCGCGCCGTTCGCCTGCATGCCGCGCGCATCGACGATCTGCCCGGAGCCCTCGACGTGCGTGCACTCAAGCTGCTCGAAAGCGGCGCAAGCTGGCAGTACGAATTCCGCGTCGAACACCAAGGCCGCTTGCTGGCTGAAGGCCGCGCAGCGGTGATGGCGTCGTCGTCGTAGGGCGCCACGATCTGCCTTCGAGGCGCGGTGTATCAGGCGCGGTCGAGGCGACCCATGCGCGCGGCTGCAAGCCGGCCGAGATAGTGGCGCAACAGGATCGCCGCGCCGATGCAGAACGGAATCAGCGCAAGCTGTCGTCCCGTGATGCCGTGCCAGACCACGGTTTCGTCGAATTCATAGAACTCGGCGGCCATCCACCAGGCGTTCGCGCTGATCCAGAACACGACGGCGAGATTGTGCGCGAGATCTTCCTTGATGTGCCGCGCACGCCAGGTAATGAAGATCGCCGCGCCGAGCGTCGGCACGATCATGATCATGCCGAGCGTGCGCCACATCAGGCACCAACTGATGTCCTTGATCAGCCAGAACACGATGTGCAGATTTTCGGTGCGGCGATGCGCAAGGGGGACGGAATACATCGGTGTGGACATGGGCATCCTGGGCGGTGGCACGCGGGCGAGCGCGCATGATGCCCTAATGCCCGCGCGGAGTGCGCCGACTAGGGCCGGGCCGGTTCCGCCGCGGCCGGCGGCAACTGTGCTACCCAGTACATGCGCACGTTCGGATTGGCGCTCGGAATTTCCACGGCAGCGCCGTTGTCGACGCGGATGCCTGCGTCCTCGGCGGCGGGGCTGAGCGCGGCTTCGAGCGCGCTGCGCAGACGATGTTGCGGAGAATTGCGCTGTATCTGCAGCGCAAGGCCGAAGACAGCGACCACCGCGGCCATCGCGCCAACGCCGATCAGGGCGAAGCGCGGCTGCAGGCGCAGCGAACGTGCGCGCGAGGATTCGATCGCATCGACCAGCCGTGTCAGTCCGCCCGCGGGCGGGTCGAGCGTTTCGCGCCAGTCGTCTGCGCGGATGTCGTTCATCGTGTTTCCTCGTTCAGTTGCGCGCGCAGCCGCGCGAGCGCCTGATGTTTGCGCGAGCCGACCGTGCCTGTGGGGATGCCGAGCACTTCGGCGATCTCGGCGACGCCGAGGCCGCCGAATTCGGACAGCAGTAACACCTGGCGCATCGCGCGCGGCAGGGTCGCCAGCGCCGCGCGCAGGCGCTGGTCGCTCTGCCACCGCTCGGTGGTTTCGAGGGGACCGTCATCCGCGGCGGTCGCGCCCTCGTCAGGCTCGGCGAAACGCCACAGGCCGCGCCAGCGCAGCCGATTGCGCGCGAGGTTGAGCGCGGTCGTCCAGACGAGCTTGTCCAGCCGCGTTGCATCGACGCGGGCGCGCTTTTCCCAGACGCGCATAAACGCATCGTGGATAGTGTCCTGGCATTCCTGCGGTTGCCAGAGCCAGCGGTAGAGCACGTTGTAGAGCGGCTTTTCCATACGCCGGTAGCAGGCGTAAAGCGCATCCTCGCTGAGCGCCATGAATGCTCTCGAATCAAGGCGTCGGGTTTATTGCGTCCACGCGGATTAAGGACAGGTGTATGGCGCGCGATCCCGCTGAAGGATTCGCCACGTTGACTGGTACGAAGTTCTGGGCCAGAACGAGAATCTGCCCGAGGCGAACTAACGTCGTCGTCGTTCCACCGATATTGACATACTGTGTTGCGCCCGCCCCGCCGGAACTCGTGTAGTACGGAATCTGTTCGCCGGAAGTAATCCTCAGCATCAACCCCTCCGGTCTATTGTTGAGTTCGTAGTTGAGCTGGCTGAGGGTCGGATTGCCACTTACGCCGAGGTTGGACGGGTAACTGCGTTCGACTTTCTCTCCAAGGCTCGATACCCCATTGATATGATTGACCGCAACGAAGTGCACGTCGCCGAGCTGTTTGCGTAATTCGGCGAAGGCGGGCGTGAGCTCTTTCAGCGAAGGATCGTCCTGGCCGGCGCCGGCCAGGGCATCCACGCTCCAGTAGTCGAGCCGCATCTGCTGCGCCGGTGCGACTTCCGCTTTGGTTTTCGCCGCCGGTTTGATCGACTTCAAGGTCTGCGCAATGCTGTCCTGCAGGTTGGCCGGCGCGAGTACCACGATCTGGCCCGGCGCAGGGCTGCTCGCGCGGCCCGTGCCCTTGTCGCCGGTGCCGAGTACGTTGAACAGGGTTTTGACGATGGCGTCGGTGTCTTCCGGCGGCACTTGATAGACGCGCATTTCAAGGCGAATGCTGCCATCGGCGGTGCCGGGCTTGTCGCCGCTGCAGCCGGCGAGCAGGGCTGAGCTCAAAGCGATGGCGAAGATCAGTCGTTTCATGGGTGGTCCTTTGTGGCGGAGAGCAGGTTGCTTCGAACCCAGGTACACGCGACCGCGCGATTTTTTCATTTTGCGCCACAATAGCCGCGTATCTCAGTCACAGAGCCCTTCATGACGACTACGACACGCCGCGCGCTCGTCACCGGCGCGAGCGGCGATATCGGTGCGGCGATCTGCGCGGCTCTGGCCGACGCGGGTTGCTTCGTCTATGCCCAGGCGCACGCCAACCCGGCGCGCGCGCAGGCCACGGTCGATGCGATCCGAGCGAACGGCGGCGCAGGCGAAGTCGTCGTGTTCGACGTCACCGACGCGGCCGCGGCGCGCGCCGCGATCGATGGCCTGCTCGCGGCGGGATCGATCGGCATCCTCGTGCACAATGCCGGCATCCATGACGACGCGCCGCTGGCCGGCATGAGCGACGCGCAGTGGCATCGCGTGATCGACGTGTCGCTGCACGGCTTCTTTCATGTGACACAACCGTTACTGTTGCCGATGGCGCGTGCGCGCTTCGGCCGCATCGTCGCGGTGTCGTCGGTCGCCGCGCAGCTCGGCAATCGCGGCCAAGCCAATTACGCGGCGGCGAAATCGGCGCTGCACGGCGCGGCCAAGTCGCTCGCTCGCGAAATGGCCTCGCGCGGCGTCGCGGTCAACGTGGTCGCGCCCGGCGTGATCGCGGGGCGCATGGCCGAGGCGACGTTCGGCGAGGAGCAGATCAAGCAGCTCGTGCCGGCCGCGCGCGCGGGTAGGCCCGAGGAAGTCGCCGCACTGATCGCCTTCCTGTGCTCCGATGCGGCCGGCTACGTCAACGGGCAGGTGATCGGCGTCAACGGCGCGATGGCCTAGGGCCTGTTGTCCCATGTAGGCAGCCTGCGCTCGCGGGCGACGCCTTCCGCGCGCCGGGACTCGCCGTTATACTTTGCGGCCTTGCGCGTGGCCCGCGCCACGCAAATCGATCCCTCCGGCCCGTGGCGGCCGGTTTTTACAGGTGCTGACCCGTGACCAATCCCGTAACCGACGCCGACCGGACCTTCCTCAAGCATTTCTCGATGGTGATCGGCTTTCTCGTGCTGGTCATGTTCGCCCTGATCATCCTGGCGATGTACCTGTATTCGAAGAATCCGCCGCCGACCAACCCGGCGCACACCGAAGAAGTGCAGCAGCGCATCGCGCCCGTCGGCGGTGTCTATGCGGGCGACACCGGCAAGGCCGCACTCGCGGCGGCGCAGGAAGCGGCGGCCAAGGCCGCGGCTGCGCAGGTTGCCTACGGCGGCACGACTGACGGCAAGACGATTTTCGGCAACCTCTGCCACACCTGCCATGAAAACGCCGCGACCGGCGCGCCCGTGCTGACCGACAAGGCCGCCTGGAAAGACCGCGTCGCCGAAGGCGAAGAGGTGCTGGTCAAGCATGCGATCGAGGGCTTCACCGGCAAGAAGGGTGTGATGCCCGCGCGCGGCGGCAATCCGTCGCTGAACGACGCGCAGGTCAAGGCCACCGTCGAGTGGATGCTGACCCAGGTCAAGTGACCCGTGTTTGCGCGATGCGTTGAAGCGCATCGCGCGCGAACCGCCGGTCGCGCAACGATGCCGGGCGGCGGATGCTTCGGCAACGAAGCTCGATTAGTCACTCTCCCATTGCCCACCGTTGCCGCCGCGGCGACGGTTGCCGCGCAAGACTCCAGGCGCGACATCGGCGCCGAGGTCTTGCGGCGATGAGCTTTCTCTCCCGACTCTTCGCTCGGCGCGGCGCCCGCCCGCTGTCGATCACCTACGGCATCACCGTCTGCACCGAAGCGCAGGAGCTGACCGCCCTGCTCGATGCGCTGCTGCCCGCGATCGACGCCGAGGACGAAGTCGTCGTCCTGCGCGACGTCACCCGCCCGGCCGAAGCGGTCAGCCGGGTTCTGGCCGACCGTGCCGATCGCGTGCGCGTCGTCGAAGCGCGGCTCGACGGCGACTTCGCCACGTTCAAGAATCGATTGTTCGCCGCGGCGAAAGGCGACTGGCTGTTCCAGATCGACGCCGACGAGGTACCGACGCCGTCGCTGCTCGCCAAGCTCAAGCCGGCCCTGCGTCGCAGTTTCTTTGTGGACTGCCTGCGCGTGCCGCGCATCAACGTCGTGCGCGGCGCGACGCCGGAGCAGATTGCGCAATGGGGTTGGACGATCGACGCCAACGGCTATGTGAACTATCCGGATCATCAGCCGCGCATCGCGCGCAACAACGGGCGCATCCGCTGGCAGAACAAGGTGCATGAGAAATTCACCGGCTACCGCGCGCGGAAAAAACTGCCGTGGCGCGATTTCAGCTACTGCCTGCTCCACGTCAAGACCGTGCAGCGGCAGGAAGAGCAGAACTGCCTCTACGACACGATCGACGGATAGCCTCGATCCGGCGCGGATGGCCGGCCTTGAATCAGGCGTCGCTTCTTTGTTCCTGCGCGTAGCGGATCAGATCGGGGAAGAATTCCGCGAAACCGAGGTCGAGCGCCTCGGCGTTTTGCCAAAGCACCGCGCCGCCCTCGGCGAGCGGATTGGCGCGGCTCAGCCGCCGGCTCATTCCGGCCAGCACATGCTCGATCATGTCGCGTCGCGCGTAGGCGCCGAACAGGCCGTTGGCGTGCATATAGGCGGCGAAGCGCAGCAGGTCCGCAGGCAGCCAGTCGCGGTTTTCTTCGACCAACCGCAGCGCGCGCGCGGACACGGCGTCGACCTCCTCGCCCGCGTAATCGGACCAGCGGCGCGCGAGTGCATGATCGAAATAAATGTCGAGCAGAATGCCCGCGTAGCGGCGGAACGGCGGTTCAAAGCGCTCGCGCATTCCGGCGACGATCGGATGGCTATCCGTATAGACGTCTATTTTCCGATGCAGTGCGACACCTTTGCGCACGCCCTCGCGCCATCCGGGATCGGGCGCGCCGCGCCAGAAATCCGCGAGCAGGCCGCCGAGTTGCAGGTCGGGGTCGGGGCCGGCGAGAAAAACGTGGGCGAGGTGGTTCATGCGGAGACCATGTAGGCTTCGAGTATCATTCGCAACCCCATGAATACCGTTCAGACCCCGGCTCCGGGCCGGTTCCCCGAAGCCGCCGCCAAGTTCGCCCTGCCCGGCCCCGCCGGCATGCTCGAAGTTGCGACCGACGTGGCGCAGGCCGATATCGCGCGCGCGGCGATTGCTGTCATCTGCCATCCGCACCCGCTGCAGGGCGGCACGATGACGAACAAGGTCGTGACCATGCTGGAACGCGCCCTGCGCGAACTCGGCCTGGCGACCGTGCGCTTCAATTTCCGCGGCGTCGGCGCATCGGAAGGCACCTTCGACAATGGCGCCGGTGAAACCGAGGACGCGCTTGCGGTCGCGCGCTGGGTGCAGGCAGTGCGGCCTCGGGATCAACTCTGGATGGCTGGTTTCTCGTTCGGCAGCTACGTCGCGACGCGCGTCGCCGGCCTGATGCCGGTGCGCCAGCTGATCACCGTCGCGCCCGCGGTCACGCGGCTCGATTTCAGCGTAGTGCCCGTGCCGACCTGCCCGTGGCTGGTGATCCAGGGCGAAGCCGACGAAGTGGTCGATCCGCACGCGGTCTACAATTTCGTCGCCGCGACCCGGCCCGCACCGACCCTGGTGCGCCTGCCCGACACCGGACACTTCTTCCACGGCAAGCTGATCGAACTGCGCAGCATCGTGCAGGACCGGGTGCGCGCCAATCTGCCGCCGCTCGCGGACAGCAGCGCATGAACCGGCTCGTCGCCGTCGAAGCCGGCACGCCGAGCGCGCTCTACGCGCAGGGCGTCGCCGACAAGCGCTGGGAGGACGATCCGGCGCAGCGCGCCGTGCTCGCCCATCTCGACCGCATCCAGGCCGACCTGCTCGCCGCGGAAAAGACCAAGTGGTGGCAGCGTCTGCGCACCACGCCGCCGGTACGCGGACTGTATCTGTACGGCTCGGTCGGACGCGGCAAGACCTTCCTCGTCGATCTGTTCTTCGAGTCGCTGCCGATCGAAGCCAAGCTGCGCCGGCATTTCCACCGCTTCATGCAGGAAGTGCACGCGGAATTGAACCGGCTCAAGGGACACGAAGACCCGCTCGTCGCCGTCGCCGCGCATTTCGCCGCCGAAGCGCGCGTGTTCTGCCTCGACGAGTTCTTCGTCACCGATATCGGCGACGCGATGATCCTCGGCGGCCTGCTCAAGCATCTGTTCGCCCGCGGCGTCACCCTGGTCACGACCTCGAACATCGTGCCGAAGGACCTGTACAAGGACGGACTGCAGCGCGAGCGCTTCCTGCCTGCGATCGAGCTGCTCGAAAACAATTGCGAAATCGTCAGCCTCGACGCCGTGCAGGACTATCGCCTGCGCACGCTCGCCCAGGCCGGCGTCTACTTCACCCCGCTCGGCGAGGCTGCGGAAAAGCGCCTGTCCGCCGTATTCGCAGACGTTTCCCGAATCGCCAATCCCGAATCCCGAATCCCGGCATCGATCGAGATCAACGGCCGCGAAATCCCGATCGTGCGCCAGAGCGACGGCGCGATCTGGTTCGAGTTCGCCGCGCTGTGTGAAGGTCCGCGCGCGGTCGCCGACTACATCGAGATCGGCAAGAGCTTCCACACCGTACTCGTGTCCGGGGTGCCGCAGTTCGTCGATTTTTCCGCGAGCGAAGACGCGGCGCGACGCTTCGTCAACCTCGTCGACGAGTTCTACGACCGCGGCGTCAATCTCGTGCTGTCCGCGGCCGTGCCGATCCCCGAGCTGTACCGCGGCAAGCGCCTCAAGTTCGAATTTGCGCGTACCGAAAGCCGCCTGATCGAGATGCAGAGCCGCGAATATCTCGCCGGCGGACACCGTCACTGACGCCCGCGGAGGGCGGCTGATCGTGTGGCAGCTGGCGCAGAATGTCGCGCCGCAACATTTCTTTACATACTGATCAGTACAATAATCCACCTGGCCGGACTTGCCTTTGCGCCGAATTTGCGCGAGCTTCTTGGCCGGCCCTTTGCTGTTCCACCCGCTATGAGGCTCCCATGCCCCTGATCTCCGTGCGTCCCGTACTTCTCGCGGCAGTCATCGCACTCGCCGCCGGCTGCGCCAAATCCCAGCAGCAACAGCAGACCCCGCCGCCGCCCGAAGTCGGCGTGGTCCAAGCCAAATCGGAAAGCGTGCCGCTGACCCAGGACTTGGTCGGGCGCCTGTCCGCTACGCGCAGCGCGGATGTGCGCGCACGCGTCGCCGGCGTGCTGCTTAAGCGCGTCTACACCGAAGGCAGCGATGTAAAGGAAGGTCAAACGCTGTTCCAGATCGACCCGGCGCCCTACCGCGCCGCGTTGAACGTGCAGATCGCCAACCTCGCCTCGGCTAATGCGACCTACGAAAACAATCGCGTCGCCGCAGACCGTGCGCGCTCCGTCGGCGCCAAAGGTCTGTTGTCGAAGAGCGACGTCGACAACGCGGTCGCCGCCGAGCGTACGTCCGCCGCGGCGGTGCAGCAGGCCAAGGCCAGCCTCGACACGGCGAAGATCAATCTCGGCTACACCGACGTGGTGGCGCCGATTTCGGGCCGCTCCGGCCAGCAACAGGTGACCGAAGGCGCTCTGGTGGGTCAAGGCGATGCCACGCTGCTGACCACGGTCGAACAGGTCGATCCGATCTACGTCAATTTCAGCCAGGCGGTCGGCCAGATCGACACGCTGCGCCAGGCCGCGGCCAAAGGCAGCGTCACCCTCGCCGATCAGGGCAAAGCCAAGGTCGAGCTGCTTGATCAGGGCGGCAATCCGAATGGCGTCGCCGGCGTTCTCGATTTTTCCGACACCGCCGTCGATCCGTCGACCGGCGCGGTGACCTTGCGCGCTTCGGTGGCGAACGCCGAACACCGGCTGCTGCCGGGCCAGTACGTCAACGTGCGCCTGACCCTCGGCGATCTCGCGCATGCCTGGCGCGTTTCGCAGGCAGCGGTGCAGCGCGACGCGCAGGGTCCGTTCGTGTTCGTGGTCGGCGGCGACGGCAAGGTCGTGCAGAAGCGCGTTTCCACCGACACGCTCAAGAGCGGGGAGTGGATCGTTACCGACGGCCTCGCCGACGGCGACCAGATCGTGGTCTCCGGCGTGATGAAGGTGAAGCCCGGCGCGCCGGCGAAGGCGGTTCCGTTCCAGCCGCCGGCGGCAGCGGGCGCACCCGCGCAGGCCGCGGCCGCTGCACCGGCGGACAAGCACTGACCCAAGCGCTGCTCGTCGTGACGGATCGAACAGCGTGATCTTGAAGCACGAAAAGCGGACCGACTCCGGCGCGTGCCGGAACGACAAGCACAGCCTGAGGCTCGTAGGAATTTCCCATGCCTAGATTTTTTATCGACCGCCCCATCTTCGCCTGGGTGATCGCGATCCTGATCACGATGGGCGGCGTGATCGCCATCCTCAATCTGAGCATCGCGTCCTACCCGGCAATCGCGCCGACCCAGGTCGCGGTCAGCGCAACGTATCAGGGCGCAGATGCCGACACGGTGCAGAAGACCGTCACCCAGGTCATCGAGCAGCAGCTGACCAGCATCGACAATCTGATGTACTTCAGCTCGACCTCGAGCGCGAACGGCAACGCGACGATCACGCTGACCTTCCAGCCCGGCACCGATCCCGACATCGCCCAGGTGCAGACGCAGAACCGCGTCTCGCTGGCGACGCCGCGCCTGCCGTCCGAAGTGACCGCGCAGGGCATCACGGTGTTGAAGACCAACCCCGACTTCTTGATGTTCTTCTCGCTCGTCTCGGAAGACGGGCGCTACGACTCGGCCGCGCTGAACAACTTCATGTCGCAGAGCGTCGCCGACCAGATCGCGCGTATTCCGGGCGTCGGCAGCACGCGCCAGATCGGTTCCGAATACGCGATGCGCATCTGGCTCGACGCCGACAAGCTGCACGGCTACAGCATGTCGCCGGTCGACGCGCTCAACGCGGTGCGCGCGCAGAACGTGCAGATCGCGGCGGGTTCGATCGGTTCGGAACCGGCGCCGGCCGGCGACGCGTTCACCGCGCCGGTCATCGCCGAAGGCCGCTTCACCAGCCCTGACGAATTCCGCAACATCATTCTGCGTACCAACAACGACGGCACCTCGGTGCGCCTGCGCGACGTCGCCCGCGTCGAACTCGGCCCGTTCAGCTACGGCCTGCGTTCGACCTTCGACGGCAAGGGCGTGGCCGGCCTCGGCGTGCAGTTGTCGGGCGACGCGAACGCGCTGACCGTGCGCGACGAGGTGATCGCCAAGCTCGAACAGCTCAAGCCGACCTTCCCGCCGGGCGTCGTCTACGTGCTGCCTTACGACACCACGGACTTCATCAAGATCTCGATCAAGGAAGTCGTGCAGACCCTGTTCGAGGCGATCGTCCTCGTCTTCATCGTCATGCTGATGTTCCTGCAGAACTTCCGCGCGACGATCATCGCCACCCTGGTTATTCCGGTCGCGCTGATGGGCGGCTTCCTGTCGATGTGGGCGGTCGGCTTTTCGATCAACCAGCTCACTTTGTTCGGCATGGTGCTCGCGATCGGTATCGTCGTCGACGACGCCATCGTCGTGATCGAGAACGTCGAACGCATCATGACCGAGGAAGGCCTGTCGCCGAAGGAAGCCACGCGCAAGGCGATGGACCAGATTTCCGGCGCGGTCGTCGCGATCGCCCTGGTGCTGATGGCGGTGTTCATTCCGAGTGCGCTACAGTCGGGTTCGGTCGGCGTGATCTACAAGCAGTTCGCTCTGACCATCGCGCTGTCGACGGCGTTCTCGGCCTTCCTCGCGCTCGCGTTCACGCCCGCGCTGTGCGCGACGATCATCAAACCCGTGCACGAACACGGCAAGAAGAACATCGCGTTCCGCGCCTTCGACCGCGTGTTCGAGTGGGTGCGCCACACTTATGTCGGCCACATCACCGGCGCGATCCGCCACATGCCGTCGTGGATGGCGGTGTTCCTCGTCGTCGCGCTGATCTGCGGCTGGCTGTTCAAAGTCCTGCCGACAAGCTTCGTGCCCGACGAAGACCAGGGCTATGCGCTGGTCATCGCGACGCTGCCGTCGGGCACCGGCATCCAGCGCACCAATACGGTCATGGATCAGGTTTCGGACATGCTGCGCAAGGACCCGGAAGTCGACCACGTCTTCGCGATCAGCGGCTTCAGCTTCGTCGGCAACGGCGAAAACGTCGGCATGGCCTTCGTCAAGCTCAAGGACTGGGACAGCCGTCAGCACACGGCGATGGAACTGATCCGAAAATTCCAGGGCCAGCTGTTCGGCGGCGTCAAGGACGCCATGGTGTTCGTCGTCAACCTGCCGACGATCCGCGGCCTGTCTCAGTTCGGCGGCTTCGATCTCTATCTGCAGGACCGCTCAGGCCAGGGTCACGACGCGCTGATCGCCGCGCAAAATACTTTGCTCGGCAAAGCCGCAGAGAAGAAGGATCTGCTCGCCAACGTACGTCCGAACGTGCTGCCGAACGCGCCGCAGCTGCTGATGACGGTCGACCGCGTGCAGGCGCAGTCGATGGGGGTGTCGCTGTCGGATGTCTATACGGCCATCCAGCTGATGCTCGCTCCGGTTTACGCCAACGACTTTTTCTACGGCGGCCGCGTGCTGCGCGTCAACATGCAGGCCGATGCGCAGTATCGCGCCTCGACCGAGGGCCTGACGCGTTTCTATCTGCCGAGCGCGACGCAAAGCTCGACCGTGCCGACCAGCGGCGGCGGCACGGCCAAGGTGCCGGCGATGATTCCGCTGTCGAACGTGGTGCAGACGAAGTGGAGCTTCGGACCGCCCGCGCTGACCCGCTACAACGGCTTCGAAGCGATCGAAATCGTCGGTGCCGAAGCGCCCGGCAGCAGTTCGGGTGCGGCGATGGACGCGATAACCAACATCATCAACAAGGAATTGCCGGCCGGTTTTGGCTTCGACTGGACCGGCCAGTCGCTGCAGGAAATCATCTCGGGCAATCAGGCGCCGATGTTGTATGCGCTGTCGATCCTGGTCGTGTTCCTCTGCCTCGCCGCGCTGTACGAGAGCTGGTCGATTCCGTTCGCCGTGCTGTTGGTCGTTCCGCTCGGCATCACCGGCGCCCTTCTCGCAACCTGGGGACGCGGTCTGACCAACGACGTCTACTTCAAGATCGGAATCTTGACCATCATCGGTCTGGCGGCGAAGAACGCGATCCTGATCGTCGAATTCTGCGTCGACGAACAGCGTCGCGGGCGTCCACTCGGCGCGGCCGTGATCGATGCGGCCCGTTTGCGTCTGCGCCCGATCCTGATGACCTCGTTCGCGTTCATCCTCGGCGTGTTCCCGCTCGCGATTTCGACCGGCGCCGGCGCCAATTCGCGTCATGCGATCGGTACGGGCGTCATCGGCGGCATGTTGTTCGCGACCTTCCTCGGCCTGCTGTTCATCCCGGTCTTCTACGTGTTCGTGCGCCGCCTGCTCGGCGACAAGCTCGAATCGAATGAGGAAACCCAGGCGGCGCTCGCGGAGGCGGAGCAGCACGGCGCGCATTGAGTCGATACGCGTTGATGTCGATGCAACGGCCCGGGTTTCCGGGCCGTTGCGTTTCGGCAAGTGGAAAGTCCGTTCGCACGGGATGGCTTGCATCGATGCCAATGTGCACCCATTCTTGAGCACATGCCCCAGGCCAAGACCGCACTCGACGATCGCCAGTTCGCCCGCATCGCGCGCGCGCTGGCCGAACCGCGACGCGTCGAGATACTGCAGCAGATCGGCAATTGCGATCAGGCGACGCCGTGCAGCGCCTTGCAGGGCGCGCACAAAGTCAGTGCGGCGACGATCTCGCATCACCTCAAGGAACTGGAAACCGCCGGCCTGATCGATCTCGTGCGCGAAGGCAAGTTCGTGCATCTGGTCCTGCGCCGCGACGTGCTCGCCGCCTACCTGGCCCGGCTCGCGGCGATCTGATTCGCCGCTCTGCGGCGCACTTTGAATTTTCTTCGTTGCCGGCCTTGAAAGGGCTCGTCCTGCACCCCTTATGAGTTAGACAGTTAGATAATCATCTAATTGACATTCTTCCAACGGGATAAGCATATGAGCAAGTTACAGAGCAAAGTGGCGGTGGTGACAGGCGCTTCGAAAGGCATCGGTGCGGGCATCGCGAAGGCGCTGGCCGCGGCCGGCGCGGCGGTCGTGGTCAATTACGCGGCGAGCCGCGAAGGCGCCGATCGCGTCGTCGCGGAGATCACCGCGGCCGGCGGCAAGGCTATCGCCGTGCAGGGCGACGTGGCCAAGTCCGCGGATGTCGAGCGTCTGTTCGCGGAGACGAAGAAGACCTACGGCCGTCTCGACATACTCGTCAACAACGCGGGCGTTTATCAGTTCGTGCCGCTCGAGGAAGTGACCGAGGAACTATTCCACCGCCAGTTCAACATCAATGTGCTCGGTCTGCTGCAGGCCACGCGCGAAGCGGTGAAGCACTTCGGCGCGGAAGGCGGTAACGTCGTCAACATCAGTTCGGTCGCCAGCCAGCTCGGCCTGCCGGGCTCGTCGATCTACGCGGCGACGAAAGGCGCGGTCGACACGATCACCCACGTGCTGTCGAAGGAACTGGCGCCGAAGAAGATCCGGGTCAATTCGATCAACCCGGGCGGCGTGGAAACCGAAGGCACCCATGCGGCCGGCATCATCGGCAGCGATTTCGAAAAGCAGATGATCGCGCAGACCCCGCTCGGCCGCCTCGGCCAGCCGGAAGACATCGCCTCGATCGCGGTTTTCCTCGCTTCCAATGATTCGGCGTGGCTGACCGGCGAGAAGCTGATCGCCTCGGGCGGCACGCGCTGACTTCTAGCGTACGCGGTCCATGTCAAAATCGGCGTTCGAATAACGCTTCGAACGCCGATGAATCTGTTTCCGATTTTTGCCGATCTCGCCGGCCGCCGCGTACGGATCGTCGGCGGCGGCGCCGTGGCCGAACGCAAGGCGGCGCTGCTTCTGGCCGCGGGCGCGCAGGTCGAAATCGTCGCGCCCGCACTGAGCGAGAATCTCACGCAGTCAGCTAGCGAAGGCCGGCTGGCGCATCGAGCGCAGGCGTTCGATGAAACCTGCCTCGACGGCGCCTGGCTCGTGATCGCTGCGACCGACGACGCGGCGGTCAATACGGCCGTGGCTGCAGCGGCCACGGCACGGCGCCTGTTCGTCAATGTCGTCGACGATGCACAGCTGTCGAGTTTCCACGTGCCGGCGATCGTCGACCGTGCACCGCTGACGATCGCGATTTCCTCGGGCGGCGTCGCGCCGATGCTTGCGCGGCTGGCGCGCGAACGCATCGAAACCCTGTTCGATCAAAGCTGGGGCGCGCTGGCCGCCCTGCTCGCGCAGGCGCGCGAGCGTATTCGTGTACGCTACGCGCGCGTTGAACCACGCCGGCGTTTCTACGAGACCGTGCTGCGCGGCCCGATCGCGCAACTCGTGCGCGCGCGCCGCGTTGATGAGGCCCGCGTGGCGCTCGACGCGGAGCTGGAACGCGCCGAAGTGCCCGACGGAGCACCAGGCTCGGTGGCGCTCGTCGGCGCCGGTCCCGGCGATCCGGGCCTGCTGACCTTGCATGCTCTGCGCGCGCTCAACGAAGCTGACGTGATCCTCTACGATCGCCTCGTCAGCGCCGAAATCCTCGATCTGGCACGCCGCGACGCCGAGCGCATCGACGTCGGCAAGATCGTCGGCAAGCATCACACGCCGCAGGCGGCGATCAATGCTCTGCTCGTCGAGCATGCGCGCATGGGCAGGCATGTCGTGCGCATCAAGGGCGGCGATCCTTTCATCTTCGGTCGCGGCGGCGAAGAGATCGAGTACCTGCGCGCGCACGGCATTGAGTATTCCATCGTTCCGGGCATCACCGCGGCGATCGCCTGCGCTGCCTATGCCGGCATTCCGCTGACCCATCGCGATCACGCGCAGAGCGTGCGCTTCGCCACCGCGCATCGCCGGCGCAGCG
Source organism: Rudaea sp. 3F27F6 (assembly GCF_005503555.1). Lineage (GTDB taxonomy): Bacteria > Pseudomonadota > Gammaproteobacteria > Xanthomonadales > Rhodanobacteraceae > Rudaea. The sequence goes on along the minus strand of NZ_SCNG01000001.1, from coordinate 1,827,812 downwards.
ACAGCGAGGCCGGCGAACTCACCGCCGCCGGCGAGACGCTCGCGATCTACATGGGCGTGGCCGAAGCGGCGACGCTGCGCGACAGCCTCTACGCCGACGGCTGGTCGCCGGCGACGCCGTTCGCGATCGTCGAGAACGGCACGCGGCCGCAGCAACGCGTGCTCGTCGGCCTGCTCGCCGAATTGGTCGAGTGCGCGCGCGCATTCGATGTGCACGCGCCGGCGCTGCTCATCGTCGGCGATGTGGCCGCACTGGCTGCATCCAACCACTGGTTCGGCGCCGCTCCGGTGCAATGATGCCGGCGTGGCCGTGCCGCAGACCGGCAGCAACTTGATACACTGGCGTCCGGCCGCTGGCGCCGGGGCACGTCTAGTGGGCAAGGTCCTTGCGTGCGTCGGTCCAGTCACCCGAAACCGCCCGCAAGAGAATCTCCATGACCGCCGCAGACCCCAAGATCATCTACACCCTCACTGACGAAGCGCCGCGTCTGGCCACGGCCTCGCTGTTGCCGATCGTCCAGGCCTTCGCGAAGCCGGCGGGCATCGAGGTGGCGACCAGCGACATTTCGGTGGCCAGCCGCATCCTCGGTCAGTTTCCTGAGGCGTTGAGCGAGGCGCAGCGCGTTCCCGACAATCTGGCCGAACTGGGCAAGCTCACGCTCAAGCCCGAGGCCAATATCATCAAGCTGCCCAACATCAGCGCCTCGGTGGCGCAGCTCAAGGCGGCGATCAAGGAACTGCAGGACAAGGGCTACAAGATTCCCGACTTCCCCGAAAGTCCGAAAAGCGACGAGGAGAAGGACATCCGCGCGCGCTACAACAAGTGCATCGGCAGCGCGGTGAACCCGGTGCTGCGCGAGGGCAACTCGGACCGCCGCGCACCGAAGGCGGTCAAGGAATACGCACGCAAGAATCCGCATCGCATGGACGAGTGGAGCCAGGCTTCGCGCTCGCACGTGTCGCATATGCACGGCGGCGACTTCTACCACGGCGAGAAGTCGATGACGCTGGACCGCGCGCGCGACGTGAAAATGGAACTGATCACCCAGAGCGGCAAGACCATCGTGCTCAAGCCCAAGGTCTCGCTGTTGGACCGCGAGGTGATCGACTCCATGTTCATGAGCAAGAAAGCGCTGCTGGACTTCTACGAAAGAGAGATTGAGGACGCGCGCAAAACCGGCGTGATGTTTTCGCTGCACGTCAAAGCGACGATGATGAAGGTGTCCCATCCGATCGTATTCGGCCACTGCGTGCGCATCTTCTACCGCGAGGCTTTCGAGAAGCACGGCAAGCTGTTCGACGAGCTCGGCATCAACGTCAATAACGGCATGATCGATCTGTACAACAAGATCGCCACCCTGCCGCAGAGTACGCAGGACGAGATCAAACGCGATCTGCACGCTTGCCATGAGCACCGTCCTGAACTGGCGATGGTGGACTCGGCCAAGGGCATCACCAATTTCCACTCGCCCAACGACGTCATCGTCGACGCCTCGATGCCCGCGATGATCCGCAGCGGCGGCAAGATGTACGGCGCCGACGGCCGCCTGAAGGACGTGAAGGCGGTGATGCCCGAATCGACCTTCGCGCGCATCTACCAGGAGATGATCAATTTCTGCAAATGGCACGGCGCCTTCGATCCGCGCACGATGGGCACGGTGCCGAACGTCGGCCTGATGGCGCAGCAGGCCGAGGAATACGGCTCGCACGACAAGACCTTCGAGATCCCCGAGGACGGCGTCGCCAACATCACCGACCTGGCCACGGGCGAGGTGCTGATGAGCCAGAACGTCGAGCAAGGCGACATCTGGCGCATGTGTCAGGTCAAGGACGCGGCGATCCGCGACTGGGTCAAGCTTGCCGTCACGCGCGCGCGCAACTCAGGCATGCCGGTGGTGTTCTGGCTGGATGCTTACCGTCCGCACGAGGCCCAGCTGATCACCAAGGTCAAGATGTACCTGCACGAGCACAACACCGCCGGGCTCGACATCCAGATCATGAGCCAGGTGCGTGCGATGCGTTACACGCTCGAGCGCGTGATCCGCGGACTGGACACGATCAGCGCGACCGGCAACATCCTGCGCGATTACCTGACCGACCTGTTCCCGATCATGGAACTGGGCACCTCGGCCAAGATGCTGTCGATCGTGCCGCTCATGGCCGGCGGCGGCATGTACGAAACCGGTGCCGGCGGTTCGGCACCCAAGCACGTGCAGCAGCTGGTCGAGGAGAACCACCTGCGCTGGGACTCTCTCGGCGAATTTCTGGCCCTGGCCGTGAGCTTCGAAGACCTGGGCATCAAGAACAACAACGCCAAGGCCAAGGTGCTGGCCCGGGCGCTCGACGCCGCCACCGGCAAGTTGCTCGATAATAACAAGGGCCCGAGCCCCAAGGCCGGCCAGCTCGACAATCGCGGCAGTCATTTCTACTTGGCGCTGTACTGGGCCCAGGCGCTGGCTGCGCAGACCGAGGACGGTGAACTCGCCGCCCGCTTCAAGCCGCTGGCCGATGCCCTCGCTGCCGGTGAAACGAAGATCGTGGACGAACTCGCGGTCGTACAAGGCAAACCGGTCGACATCGGCGGCTATTACCTGCCCGACGTGGGCAAGACCGACGCAGCGATGCGGCCCAGCGCGACGTTGAACGCGGCACTGGCAGCGTTCGCGAGCTGAAGGGGCAAGCGCGGCGGAGGCCGGCTGCCGCCCGCGCGAGACGCATCGATTTGCTCCTGCGCTTCGAACATCCCGATCGGCCCTGATTCTCAGCTGGTCATTCCCGCTTTCGCGGGAATGACCAGCTGAAGCGTGTCCCGGCTGACATTCGGAGGTAAGGTCCAGCAATAGGAGCGCAGCGGATTTACGTGCGTTCCTGATACGCTTGCACGCCCCTCTCGTACTCCCGAATAAGCGAGCAGCCCATGGCCGAACCGACCTACACCGCGCCCGCCGGCGGCGCGAAGATTTCGATCCAGAACGGCAGGCTCAACGTTCCCGACAATCCGATCGTCCCGTTCATCGAAGGCGATGGCACCGGCGCTGACATCTGGCGCGCCTCGGTGCGCGTGCTCGACGCGGCCGTGGCAAAGGCCTACGGCGGCAAGAAGAAAATCCATTGGCTCGAAGTGTTCGCCGGGGAAAAGTCGAACAACCAGTTCGGCACCTGGCTGCCGAATTCGACCGTCGATGCTTGCCGCGACTATCTCGTCTCGATCAAGGGCCCGCTGACCACGCCGGTCGGCGGGGGCATCCGCTCACTCAACGTCGCCCTGCGTCAGATGCTCGATCTTTACGTCTGCTTGCGTCCGGTGCGCTGGTTCAAGGGCGTGCCCTCGCCCGTGCGCACGCCGGAGAAGGTCGACATGGTGATCTTCCGCGAGAACACCGAGGACATCTATGCCGGCATCGAATACGCTGCGGGCAGCGAAGGCGCGCAGAAGATCCTCGACTTCATTGCACAGAACGATCCGAAGGCGTTCGACAAGATCCGCTTCGGCACCCAGGCCAAGGCCGAGGAATGGCAGAAGCAGCTCGAAGCGATCGGCGCGCCGCATCGCGAAGTCGGTGTCAACGTCGGCGTGGGCATCAAGCCGGTCAGCTATCTCGGCACCGAGCGCCTCGTGCATAGCGCGATCTCGTACGCGGTGCAGAACAAGCGCAAGTCGGTGACCCTGGTGCACAAGGGCAACATCATGAAGTTCACCGAAGGCGCCTTCCGCAACTGGGGCTATGAGGTCGCCGAGAAGTTCTTCCCGAACCAGACCTACACCTGGGAGACTTGGGAAAAGACCAAGGCGGCAAAGGGCGAGGCTGAGGCGAACGCCGAGCAGAAGGCTGCGCTCGCCGCGGGCAAGGTGCTGATCAAGGACGCGATCGCCGACATCACGTTGCAGCAGGTGCTGACGCGCCCCGACGAGTTTGACGTGATCGCCACGCTCAACCTCAACGGCGATTATCTGTCCGACGCGCTTGCCGCGCAGGTCGGCGGCATCGGCATCGCGCCGGGCGGCAATATCAATTACCTCACCGGCCATGCTGTGTTCGAGGCGACGCACGGCACCGCGCCGAAGTACGCCGGCCTCGACAAGGTCAACCCGGGCTCGGTTATCCTCTCGGGCGAAATGATGCTGCGCTATATGGGTTGGACCGAGGCGGCCGACGCGATCATCGCCGCGATGGACAAGGCGATCGCGAACAAGAAGGTCACCTACGATTTCGCCCGTCTGATGGAGGGCGCGACCGAAGTGAAGTGCTCGGAGTTCGGCGACGAATTGATCAAGAACCTCTGAGTGTATGTCTTAGCCATTTGTGGCAGAACCTTAAATCCTAGAAGGGGGTGGTTATGAAATCGAAGTTGAAAGGTCTCGTATTTATCGCGGCAATCCTTGTGGCGCCGTCCACTTGGGCGACACAGTTTTTGGCGACGGGAACAGTAAGCTTCCTGCGAATCTTCGATGCCAGCTACGGGTACAACGTCGTCAACTGGATAGCCGTGTCGGGTTTCACATCCGCAGGAAGCTGCGCGACCGTAGGTGGTCGACTCCCTCTCATGATGAAGGACGATGTAAGGGGACAGCAAATGCTTCAGTTGGCACAGTCCGCGCGCATTGCGAATATCGCAGTGACAGTCAGCGTAGACGACACGTATAAAATCTCAAATGGATACTGCTTAATTCAGCACATCAGTATTGCTGACTGAGTGCATAGGCCGGAGAAGTGGCGTTCTCACGCAACTCGATGCGCAAAGCATCGGTGATTGATTGCGAATTACGAAAAAGCCGCTCGGGTTGAGCCGAGCGGCTTTGACGATTCCAAGCAGAATTCAACGAAGATAAATCCACCAACGCCGATAGGCGAAATCAGGCTTGGATGCTGCTGCACCGTGCGTCGGTACGGGGTTCCCTCCGGCCGATGCCCCGCGATTCGCTTCGGTACTGCTCGGACTGCGCGGTACGTGCTTCCTTGGCGATGCGGATGATTTCGGTGGGCGACAGGTGCTGGTCGGTAAACAGCATTCCAAGCGATGTCTCCTCGAATTTTTTGAGCCAGTTCAACATGACGTGCTCCCGATGAGTCTTGACGGGGACACAAGCTACGCTTGCTCCAAGTCGCGGAAAAGCGATACTTTTGCAAGTCAGAGTTGAACGGGATTCAAAGCTCTCTTCTCCTTGCCGCATGGGATGGGGAAGCGATGCCAGACCATGAGCAAGCCGCCGCTGCACACCCTGCAAGCCTTCGTCACCGTCGCGCGCGAGAAGAATCTGACGCGCGCGGCCGCGCAGATGAGCCTCACGGTCAGCGCGCTGAGTCATCAGATGCGTGCGCTCGAACAGCGCCTCGGACAGACGCTGCTTACGCGCGGCCCGCGCGGTGTCGGCCTGACTCCGCACGGCGAGCGCCTGTTCGACCAGATTGCCGCGCATATCGACGGCATCGAGCGCGTCTTCGTGCGCGGCCGTGCTCAAGCCGGGGACACGCTGACGATCAGCGCGCTGCCCTCTTTCTCGTCGAGCTGGTTGCTGCCGCGCCTGCCGGCTTTCATGGCGAAGCATCCCGGCCTCGAATTCAATTTGCAGACGACGGCGAACGTCGTCGATTTCGATCGCGAACCGGTCGATGTCGCGCTGCGCTACGGCGCTGGCGTCTGGCCCGGCTTGACCTCCGAGCATCTGCTCGACGAGCAGCTTGTCCCCGTGGCGAGCCCCGAGCTCGTGAAGCGGTTCGGCAAGCCGAAACCGGCCGATCTCGAAAGCTGGCCGCTGCTCGGCGAGTACGACGACGGCAATGCGCATTGGCGGCGTTGGTTCGCCGAATTCGGCGGCACGCTGCCGAAGCGCTACGCGGCGAGCTTCACCGACGTGGAACTGTTGCACAGAGCAGCGGCACAAGGGCTCGGTGTGGCGATGGGACGCCTGCTGCTCGCGAAGCCGCTGATCGACAATGGCGGTCTGGTGATGCTGACGCGTGCGCGTATGGCGGCGAAGTACGGCCACCATCTCGTCTATCCGTCGCGCTCGTCCCGACATCCGCCCTTGGTCGCGTTTCGCGAATGGCTGCACGGCGAAATCGCGCGCGCGCCGTCGAACAAGATTGCAAAGTAACGAGGTTGTTTTCGACAGCTTAGGCCTAGAACGGACGCCTTTTGATTTTCGTTATCGAAGACGATCGCACGCGTACGCGCATAAAAAAGCCCCGGAAGCTTAGGGGGGAGCTTCCGGGGCCGGGTCCGAAGGCGGATCTGGGGAGGGATCGGCCTTCGTGGGCTAGGTCCAGGGAGGTGGACCAGCCGAGGTGCCGTTGCGTGCACCGTGAAATTAGATGCGGTTGGGGGGAGTTAGTTCAAGGCGAGCCGAAAAATTGCACGGTTCGGTTTAGTTTTCATTCATTAGCTGAAAAATCAGATACTTACGTATACGCGCGAGCAGGTATCCAGCAAGGTGAAAGAAACTTCATCTTCGCGCTCGAAAAGATTCCGTTAAGCGTCTGGAAAAGCGGCGCTTTCATCCGCCGAGATTGCGATTTCGCGCCCGAATTCCTCGGCGCGAGTCAGTGCGCTTCGTCCCAGTTGTCGCCGATGCCGATATCGACGATGAGCGGCACCGAGAGTTCCGCCGCGTGCATCATGCGTTCGCGTACGCCTTCTGAAATTCGTTTCGTCGCATCCTCGCGCACCTCGAATACCAGTTCGTCGTGCACCTGCATGATCATGCGCGCTTCGCTCTTGAGCGATTGCAGCCATGTATCGACCGAGATCATCGCGCGCTTGATGATGTCGGCGGCGGTGCCCTGCATCGGCGCGTTGATCGCCGCGCGCTCGGCGCCTGCGCGCAGGCCCTGGTTGCGCGAATGAATTTCGATCAAGTACAAGCGGCGGCCGAACAGCGTTTCGACGTAACCGTCGCGATGCGCCTGCTCGCGCGTTGCGGTCATAAATGCCTGCACGCCGGGATAGCGCTCGAAATAGCGCTTCACGTATTCGTTCGCCTCGCCGCGTTCAATGCCGAGCTGACGCGCAAGCCCCCAAGGACTCATGCCGTACATGAGACCGAAGTTGATCGCCTTCGCCGCACGACGCTGGTTTGCGTCGACCTGTTCGGGCGGCACGCCGAACACTTCGGCGGCGGTCGCGCGGTGCACGTCCTGGTTGCCGTGGAACGCGGCAAGCAGACCGGCGTCGCCTGACAGGTGCGCCATGATGCGCAGTTCAATCTGCGAGTAGTCGGCCGCGAGAATCTTGAAACCGGCCGGCGCGACGAACGCCTGGCGGATACGCCGGCCTTCTTCGGTGCGGATCGGAATGTTCTGCAGGTTCGGATCGTTCGACGACAACCTGCCCGTAGCCGCGACCGCTTGGTGATAGCTCGTGTGCACGCGTCCGGTGCGCGGATTGACGTGCTCGGCGAGTTTTTCGGTGTAGGTCGAACGCAGCTTGGCCAAGGTGCGGTAGTCGAGGATCAAGCGCGGCAGCTCGTGCTGGTTCGCCAACGCTTCGAGCGCCTCCTCGTTCGTCGACGGCTGGCCGGTCGGCGTCTTGATCGACACCGGCAGTTTCAGTTCGTCGTAGAGCAGCGCCTGCAATTGCTTGGGCGAGTCGAGGCTGAAATGGCGGCCGGCGACTTCGTACGCGCGCTGCTGGAGCTCGAGAAGGCGTTTGCCGAGTTCGTTGCTCTGCTTCTTCAGCTTGCCCGTGTCGATCAGCACGCCGGTCTGCTCCATGCGCGCGAGCACGGGCACGAGCGGCATCTCGATCTCGTCGAATACCTTCTGCAGCTTCGGCTCGGTTTCGAGCTTGGCCCAGAGCGTCTCGTGCAGGCGCAGCGTGATGTCGGCGTCCTCGGCAGCGTAGTCGGCGGCGCGGCGCACGTCGACCTGCGAAAACGCAATCTGCTTGGCACCTTTGCCGGTTACGTCCTCGTAATGGATCGTGTCGACATCGAGATACTTCTTCGCCAGGGTGTCCATGTCGTGACGGCTGCCCGACGAGTTCCACACGTAGGATTCGAGCATCGAGTCGTAGCGCACGCCGCGCACCGCAATGCCGTAGTTCGACAGCACGTTCATGTCGTACTTCAAGTGCTGGCCGAGCTTGTACTTGTCGGCGTTCTCCAGCAGCGGCCGCAGCGCTTCTAGCACGGCACTGCGGTCGAGCTGCGCGGGTGCGCCCGCATAATCGTGGGTCAGCGGCACATAGGCGGCATGGCCCGGCTCGACCGAGAACGACACGCCGACGATTTCCGCGCGCATCGGATCGAGACCGGTGGTTTCGGTATCGATGCAGATCAGGTCGGCGGCTTCGAGCTTCCTCAACCAAGTGTCGAAGTCGGCCTGAGTGAGGACGAGATCGTAGACGCTCGGGTTGGGCGACGGTTGAGGGCTGCTTGTACCTTGCTGGCCATCGCCGCCAAGGCCGGTATCCGCTTCCTCTTTCGCCGTGCTTTTACCGTTTGCGGCATTTTGACTCGGCGCACTCGCCTGAGCCGACGGCTGCGACGCATCCAGTTCCTTCAGCGCAGCGTTGAACTCGTAGCGCGCATACAACTCAAGCAGCTTGTCGGTATCGGCATCGCGCAGCACGAGATCGGCCGGCTTCTGATCGAGCGCTACGTCGGTTTTGATGATCGTCAGGCTCTGCGACAGCGGCAGCTGCGGCAGCGCGCGGCGCAGGTTCTCGCCGATCTTGCCGCCGACTTTGTCGGCGTTGGCCACTACGCCATCGAGCGTATGGTACTCGGCCAGCCACTTGGCCGCTGTCTTCGGCCCGCATTTCTCCACGCCGGGTACGTTGTCGACCGTGTCGCCCATCAGTGCGAGATAGTCCGCGATCTGGTCGGGCCGCACGCCGAACTTGTCGAAAACGCCCTTCTCGTCGAGCGTCGTGTTGGTCATCGTGTTGACGAGCTTGATGTGCGCGTCGACGAGCTGAGCCATGTCCTTGTCGCCGGTCGAGACGGTGACGTCGATGCCTTCCGCGGCGGCTTGCTTCGCGAGCGTACCGATCACGTCGTCGGCCTCGACGCCATCGACGCGCAGGATCGGAATACCGATCGCGGCGACGAGATTCATCATCGGCTCGATCTGCGCGGCCAGATCTTCCGGCATCGGCGGACGCTGGGCCTTGTAGTCGGCATAGAGTTCGTCGCGGAACGTCGGTCCCGGCGCGTCGACGACGAAAGCGAGATAGTCGGGCTTGGCTTTGAGCGTCGTACGCAGCATATTGAACACGCCGAACAGCGCGCCGGTTGGTTCGCCCTTGCGGTTCGCCAGCGGTGGTAACGCGTGAAAGGCACGGAACAGATAGCCGGAGCCGTCGATCAGGGTGAAAGTCTTGGCTGACATGCGCGGCACGAAATTCCTTGGGGCGAAGAGCTTGGGCCAGACGCCCTGGATTTGCAATCGCGAAGCCTGTGTGAACACGCGTCGCTTCATGCCGTTTTCACTCGCGCTTTGCTATGCTCGCTATGAACTACTGACGGAGAAGAGTCATGCGCAAGATCGCTTCTGTCATGCTCGTCTGCGGACTGGTCGCAGCGCAGGTCCACGCTCAAGGTCAGAAGAAAACCGACGACGGTCTGCCGCCCGTGCAGCCGCCGCCGCCGATGGACGAACCCGCCGCTCCTGCCACGTCGGCGAAGCCTGCGGCGAGCAGTGCCAAAACCGTTCCGATCGCGAACTCCGATGCCGACGCGAAGGCTGACGCAGACGCCGCGCGTCGCCGCGCTGCGCAGCCGCTGAATACCGTACCGCCCGAACCGGAAAAGAAGTTCGACAGCCCCGGCCTGCCGCCTGAAGTACAGAAGGCCGCCGAGGCGACCGAGTTGCCTGTCGTGACCGTGCGCCAGGAAGGCAACGAGACGATCACCGAATACCGCAAGCGCGGCAAGATCTTCGCCCAGTACATCAAGTCGAAGGATGGCGGATCGGAGAAGTGGTACGTCGATCCTGCATATCAGGGGCCGATGCCGCCGGATCTGAATGCCGGTATGCATGGCAAGCCGGGGGCGGTGCAGTACAAGGTCTTCGGCTGGTAAAACCTGCGGGCGGTTGTTCTGCTCGTCATTCTCGCGGAAGTGGGGCTTTCAACAGTTGCAGGGCTGGTCATCCAGCTCTCGCCTTTGCTCGTCATTCCCGCGTGCTCTTGGCGGGAATCCAGCGACTTTGCTTCTTCCGCATTGTCATTCCGGCGGAAGCCAGAATCCAGCTCTTGCTCTCCTCTAGCTCTGCTCTGTTTTGGTTTGTTTAAGAGCAGAGCTTCCACTCGTCCTACGGACGAGCGGGTTACTTTTCTTCAGCAGCGAAGAAAAGTAACCAAAAGACGCCGCCCCAGAACATTGCGCCCTATGGGCATCCTGCCCATAGGGTCCGCGTCAGCGGTCGGGTTCCGCTAATTGCACATCCGTGTGCAATAGCGGAATGCGCGCGATCCTCGCGCGCCCCCTGCGGGCCTGATCGACCGCTGCCGCCGCAATGTAATGGGGACCCGGAGAAGCAAGGCAGCGCGCATCGTGCGCGCCAAAGCAACGGCCACCTTCGTAGGCTGCGGCTTTTGATCTCGGGTCCCCGTCAGCCGCGGCGAGGGCATGACGGAATCGCCCGTAGGGTCGCGCGCAGGATGCGCGCGAGTTCGCGAATGGACACGGATGTCCATCGAGCGAACCCCGGCATGACCTCGCGAACCGCCGTAGGCGGCGCGGCTCCCGGGGCGGCGTTTCTTTGGTTACTTTCTTGTCGCTGTAGACAAGAAAGTAACCCGCTCGCCCGTAGGGCGAGTGGAAGCTCTTGCTTCTAAAACACAAAAGAACAAAAGCAACGTCACTGGATGACCAGCCCTGCGGCTGTTAAGAGCCCCGCAAGAAGCACGCGGGAATGACGAGCATAAGCAAGAGCTAGATTCCTGCTTGACCAGCCCTTCGGCTGTTGAGAGCCGCAGGAATGATGAGCGAAGAAGCAAAAAATCCCCGGGGCGCGATGAATCGCGCAACTACAACGCCGCCAATAAGGCATCCCTCGGCAACTTCCCCGTGGCATTGCGCGGCAGCGCAGCGACCAAACGCAGCGGCCGCGGCAGAAAGGCCGGATCGATCGACGCACGCAGCGCATCGAGGATCTGTGTCTCGCTAAGTGACGGCGCGACGACGAGGGCGGCGAGCCGGCGCACGCCGCGTTCGGTCGACGAATCGGCTTCCGTGTCGAGTTGGAATATCACGCCGTCCTCGACGCCGTCGATCGCGAGCAGGCGTCGCGTCAGGTCGGTGAGCGAGGCGCGTTTGCCGGCGATTTCGAGCAGGTCGCCGTTGCGCCCGCGCAATTTGAAGTGCCGTTCGGGCAGCAGTTCGACGATGTCCTGCAGCAAAGTCGGCTCAAGGAAATGCGGTGCGTTGACGAGAGTGCCGTCGGGCTGCGGGTGCAGCTCCACGCCGTCGTAGAGCGACCAGGCCGCGGCGATCGCGGTGCGGCGCCGAGCGATCACGCAGGTCTCGGTCGAGCCGAACAGTTCGATCACGCGCGTGGAAAACTGCGCCTCGACGCGCGCGGCCAGTTCGGCCGACAGTGGTGCCGTCGCGGTGACGACGGCGGCCAGCGGCGGCAAGGTCACGCCCGATTCCTGCAGTGCGCGCAGGTGAAACGGCGTGGTCACGAGGATGCGCGGCTCCGGACTTTCCTCGAGCGCCGTGGCGATATCGGCCGGCAGCAGCGGTTGCGCGATATGGATCGCCGCACGCGAGCGCAGCGGCAGCAGCACCGACAGTTCCATGCCGAACATATGTTGCGGCGGCACGGTGGCGAGTACGTTGAACGCCTCGCTGATGGACTCGAGCGCAGCGAGATTGAGCGCGCTGCTCGCGCAAAATCCGCCCCAGGTCTTGCGGTTCGCCTTTGGTGCGCCGGTCGAGCCCGAGGTGAAGCCGATCGCGACCAGTTGCTTCGCCGGTATCGACACATTGACGAAATGAATGCCGGCCGGCGTGGCCGACAATACTTCGCGGACGTCGATCGTGTACGTGTCGGCGAGTTCGCCGTCCTCGTCGGCGAGCGCGTAGTGATGCGGGTAGGCGCGCAGAATTTCGGCAAGCGCCTGCGGCGCGCGCGATGCGGGCAGAAGATTGGTCTGCCCGGCGACGGCGGCCGCGCAGAACGCGACGAGAAACCGGTAACGCTGCGTGCACAGGTTGAGCGCATAGCGGGCCTTGGGCAGCCGCTCGGCAAGGGCGAGTATGTCGGCGAGAAATTCCGCCGCGCTGATCTGGCGCTCGCCGTCGCGCGCGAAGACGCGGGCGAAGTCCTCATCGGCGAGCAGCGGAATGTTCGCTCGCGCGTTGCCGGAAAGGGCGTTCTCGAATACGGCCGACATGCGGCTCCCTTTTATCAATAGTTCACGACGCCGGACAGTGGCGTCCGGCACCGTGTTGGATCGGGCAAACCAACTTTGGCGGCATGGCCGTGCCACGTTTGCTACAAACAGCAGGAAGTGCCGTTTATGCCGGCGCTCCCCGTGCGCCGCGATTGCCCCTCAAACCGCCTTCAAACGTGTCGCTAAACTCGAAATTCTGCACCGGTGATGACGTCACGAATCGGCGTCGGACGGTCCAGTCCGCCGGTCTCGCCAGCCAGAATATAGGCTACCTCGCCGCCGAACGCAGCATGGGCGGCCTCGGCGCTGCGCGCCGGCGGCTCGCCGTGGCGGTTGGCGCTGGTGGAAACGAGCGCGCCGCCGTAGGCCCGGCACAGCGCGGCGGCGAGCGGATGCGCAGTCACGCGCAGGGCGATGCCGGCATGCCCGCCGCTGAGCCAGCCGGGCGTCGCCGCGGCGCGCGGAAACACCCAGGTATGCGGTCCGGGCCAGGTCGCGCGCGCGCGCGCGAACGCCTCGTCCGGCACGGCTGCCGGATCGATGAATTCTTCCACTTGGGCGACGTCGGCCGCGATCAGCAGCACGCCCTGAGTCGGCGGGCGGCGTTTGAGCGCAAACAGGCGCGTGACCGCGGCTTCGTTCCACGGATCGCAGCCGAGGCCGAATACGGCCTCGGTCGGATAAGCGATCACGCCGCCTGCGCGCAGTGCGGCAACGGCCGAATCGAGAGCGGGCTGCATTCCGCTGCCGTCACTCGGCCTTGGCGGCCGTTTTCTTGGCGGCGGCCTTTTTCGTTGCGGTCTTTTTCGCCGCGGCCTTCTTTGCGGGCGCCTTCTTCGCGGCCTTCTTGGCCGGTGCGGCTTCCGCCTTCTTCGCTGGCGCACCCTTGGCGGCCCGGCCGAAGCGGCCACGCTTCTCGGGCGCGGCGGCGAGCAGCTCGGCGCATTCGGCTTCGGTCAGGCTCGCCGGTTCGCGGTCCTTCGGAATCTTTGCGTTCTTCTTGCCGTCGGTGATGTACGGACCGTACTGGCCGCGCAGGATCTGGATCGCGCCGTCCTGGAAGCTCGCGATGACGCGGTTACGGATCGCTTCTGCCTTTTCGTGCAGCAGTTCTTTCGCGCGCGCCAGCTCGATCGTGTACGGATCGTCGGGCGCCTTGATCGAGGCGTAGGTCTTGCCGTGCTTGACGAACGGGCCGAAGCGGCCGACACCGACGCTGATCTTGTCGCCGTCGTCGGCGAGGCCGAGTTCGCGCGGCAGCTTGAACAGATGCAGCGCGTCATCGAGCGTGATCGTGTGGATGCTCTGGCCCGGACGCAGCGAGGCGAAGCGCTTCTCTTCGTCGTCGCGGCCGCCGAGCTGGGCCATCGGCCCGTAGCGGCCGAGGCGCACCGAAACCGGCTTGCCGGAAACCGGGTCGTCGCCAAGCACGCGCTCGCCGCCGGCTTCGCTGCGATCGACGGTCTCGGTCTTGTCCTCGACCAGCGCCTTGAACGGCGTCCAGAATTTCTTCAGCAGCGGCACCCACTCTTCTTCGCCGCGGCTGACCGCGTCGAGCTCGTCTTCGAGCTTCGCGGTGAAATCGTAGTCGACGTACTGGGTGAAATGGCCCGAGAGGAATTTCGCCACGGCGCGGCCGACGTCGGTCGGGCGGAAACGGCGGCTGTCGAGAGTGACGTATTCGCGGTTGAGCAGCACCTGGATGATGCTGGCGTAGGTCGACGGCCGGCCGATGCCGTACTCCTCGAGCGTCTTGACCAGCGAGGCTTCCGAATAGCGCGGCGGCGGCTCGGTGAAATGCTGGTCGGCGGCGATGCCGGCAACCGGCACCGCTTCGCCAATCTGCATCGCCGGCAGCTTGCGGTTCTCGTCGTCGTCCTCGGCGTTCTTGGCGTCGCGGCCTTCCTCGTAGACGGCGAGAAAGCCCGGATCGACCACAGTCGTGCCGCTTGCGCGGAACATCGAGTCGTTGCCCGGATCGAGATCGACCGACACGGTGTTGAGCGTCGCGTACTGCATCTGGCTTGCGACTGCGCGCTTCCAGATCAGCTCGTAGAGTTTGCGCTGGTCGTCGCTGAGGTACTGGGCCATCTCGCGCGGCGTATGCAGCGCCGAAGTCGGGCGGATCGCTTCGTGGGCTTCCTGCGCGTTCTTCTGCTTGCTGCGGTAAAAGTTCGGCGTTTCGGGCAGGCCTTTAGCGCCGTAGTCGCGCGCGATGACCTTGCGGATTTCGGTGATCGCATCGGCCGCGAGGCTGACCGAGTCGGTACGCATATAAGTGATCAGGCCGACCGTGCCTTCGCCACCGATCGCAACGCCCTCGTAAAGGCCCTGGGCAATGCGCATCGTGCGCGTGGTCGAGAAGCCGAGTTTGCGCGCGGCTTCCTGCTGCAAGGTCGAAGTCGTGAACGGCGGCGCGGGACGGCGCTTGCGTTCCTTCGACTGCACTTCGGCGACGACGAGGCGGCCCTGCGCGGACTTGATCAACGCGTCGCGCGCGGCATGCGCGTCGGCCTCGTTGGTCAGGTCGAACTGCTCGAATTTCTTGCCGCGCAGCTTGATCAGGCGCGCAGCGAAGCGCTGGTCCGGATGCGCGCAATCGGCTTCGATCGTCCAGTATTCCTGCGCCTTGAACGCTTCGATCTCTTCCTCGCGTTCGACGATCATGCGCAGCGCCGGCGACTGTACGCGGCCCGCGGACAGGCCGCGCTGCACCTTGCGCCAGAGCACCGGCGAGAGATTGAAGCCGACCAGGTAGTCGAGCGCGCGGCGCGCCTGCTGTGCGTTGATCAGGTCGTGCGAGAGCCGGCGCGGATTCGCCACGGCCTCCTGGATCGCGCGCGGCGTGATTTCGGAGAACACCACGCGGTGCACTTCCTTGCCGTCGAGCAGTTTCTTCTGTTTGAGGATTTCCGAGATGTGCCAGGAAATGGCTTCGCCTTCGCGATCCAAGTCGGTCGCGAGATAGATGGAATCGGCCGCCTTCGCCGCCTTGGCGATCGCGTCGACGTGTTTCTCGTTCTTGTCGATCAGCTCGTAGGCCATCGCGAAGTCGTGGTCGGGATCGACCGCGCCTTCTTTCGGCTTGAGGTCGCGCACGTGACCGTAGGACGCCAGGACCTGAAAGTCCTTGCCGAGATATTTGTTGATCGTCTTCGCCTTGGCGGGCGATTCGACGATGAGGAGATTTTTTGCCATGGCATTACTTTGCGGGCGCAACCACATCCGCTTCGATGCGGATAAATGGATGGGAGTGAAGGAAATTCAAGGAATTGCGGCGCAGGAGTCTAGGGCGCCCTTTTTTTCAGTCAACCCCGACAGCGGGCGCGCTGTCAAGTACTAAATGACGGAAACAAAAGCTGAGACAACTTTCTTCATGCTGATTCCTATGCCTGTGAGGTGACGCCGAGATGCGTCCCGGTCAATGCCCATCCCTCGTTCAATTACCGGAGAAAACAGGATGAACAGTGCAGAAATCCCGAAGTCCGCGACCGAGCTGCTTGCACACCTCGCGAACGAACAGGGGATGAAAGATTTTCTGGCCGCGCCGCTGCCGATACTCGCCACGCTCGCGGCTCAGGAGCGACGCCTGGAGCTGGCTCACAACGACAGATTCATCTACCGCACCGTGGTGATCACTCTGGCGCTCCTCGTGTTTCTAGTGGCGGGGGTGGAAACCTTGTCGTTTGCGAATGTTTTCGTCGCCAAACCCTCCGACTATTTGATCGCGCTGGGTTCGACTGCGCTCGGCGCCTTGGCGGGATTGTTGGCACCCGTTCCGAACAATCGTCAAGCCTGAGTTTGGACTCTGGGTCAACCCGGCGTGGGCGTCTTGCGCGCGTAACGCCCATTCTCGGCAACGACGAGGCCGTCGAGTTCGAGCATCAGCAGCATCGAAGAAAGCGAGGCGGCGGCCAGGCCGGTGCGCAAGGCCAGCTCATCGAGCGCCACGGGTTCCGGCCCCAGCGCTTTCGTCAGTGCGGCATAGTCGGGATCGCGAGCGCGCGGATCGCCGGCGAAACGCGCGGCCGCTGCGTCTTGGCCGTCAGCGGTCGTCGCCAAGCGCTCGCGCAGGCCGTCGGCAAGTAATGCGCCGACGCCGTGCAGCTCTTCGAGCACCTCGCCCGCGGTCTCGACGAGTTTCGCGCCCTCGCGGATCAGCTTGTGGCAGCCGCGTGCGAGCGGGCTGTGAATCGAGCCGGGCAGGGCGAAGACTTCGCGGCCCTGTTCGGCGGCATAGCGCGCGGTGGTCAGCGACCCGGATTTCAGGCTCGCCTCGACCACGAGGGTGCCGAGGCTCAGCCCGGAAATAATGCGGTTGCGCCGCGGAAAATGCTTGGGATGTCCGGGCACGCCCGGCGGATACTCGCTGACCAGGGCGCCGCTCGCGGCGATGCGCGCGGCGAGTTCCGCATGCTGGAGCGGATAGACCAGATCGATGCCGGTGCCGAGCACGGCGACGGTCTTGCCGCCGGCGTCGAGCGCGGCCGCGTGCGCGGCGCCGTCGATGCCTTCGGCGAGTCCGCTCGTGACCGTGTTGCCGGCGAGCGCAAACGCCCGCGCGAATGCACGCGCATTGGCCACACCTGCGGCGCTCGCGCTGCGCGCGCCGACGACGGCGATCTGCGCGGTCCACAATAAGGCCGGGTCGCCGATCACGAACAGCGCAGCCGGAGCGCTGCCGATCTCGCGCAGCAGGACGGGGAAGTCTTCGCTGTCGCAGACGAGCAGGTGATGGTGGGGCTCGGCAAGCCAGGCTTCGTCTTCGGCCAGCCGCACCGAGTCGGGTGCGGCGAGCCAGCTGCGCGCTTCTTCGGGTGCTTCACGCCGCGCACGCTCCAGCGCGGTGCTGGCGTCGCCATGCCGGGCGAGCAGGTCGCGGATCGCTGCGGCGCCGAGTCCGGGCGCGCGCAGCAGGGTCAACCAGGCGCGCGTGCGGCGGGTTTCCAGTGCATCCGACATCGCCATCTCCCTGGCTTGCGTGCGTTCAGAGGTGATCGGGCTCGTAGAGCGGATCGAGCAGGTGCACCGGCTTCACCCCGTCGACGACAAGGCCGTAGCTGACGTGGTCGAAGGTGCGGAAGATCATCACATGGCCGATGTATTCCTCGGGCAGCTGCACCTTGGCGTCCTTCGGATGGAAGAATTTCTTCCCGCTTTCAGGCGAATAGTCGAAATTGTCGTTGACCTGCTCGCCCGGGTGGAAAATCGAATAAACCTGGCCGTTCTCCACGCCGTCGGCGGCGCCGTGCGAAAGAGCGAGCACCTGGTCGCGTCCGGCGACCATCCAGCCCGACGGGTCGATCGTGTCGGTGAACGCGACCACGCGCATGCCGGCCGGCACCTGCTTCGGCGGATGCGGCACGTATTGGGCGTCGTAGGGCTTGTCGTCGAGCGGCAGGACGAGATCGCCCGGACGCACTTCGATGTCCGAGGCGAGCAGCAGGGCCGAGGAAGGATTGGCCGCCTTGGTCACGCGTACCGTGCCGATCTGCAAGCCTTCGTAGCCGATGAAATTGACCTTGCCGGCAAGGCTCGATTCCTGCGGGCCGTGACGCCACATCAGGTCGCCGCGGATCTCGTGGTCGCGGCTCGGCTCGTCCGTCGAGTCGCGGTAGAAGCGCTGCGGCTCGCCGTTGCGCGGCACGATCTCGTAGTAGCGGCCGAGCACGCGCACGATCGCGAGCTGCTGGCCCGGCGCGGCGTCGAGTCCGCGCACGTAGACGAGCTGGCCCGGCGTCGCGCGCAGATGCGCTTCTTCGGCGCCGACCACGTGCGGCGCGTTCTTGAACTGGTCGATGTCGATGACGCGCGTGCGCTTGAGGAACTTGTCGATGCGTTCGAGCGCAATCGGTTTCACCGCGTCCTCGAGCTGCTCGACGCGCGCGTGCGGGCCGCCGGAATTGCTCAGGCGCGGGCCGCCGTCGAGATAGGCGAGATTGATCACGTCGCCCGGGAAAATCAGGTGCGGGTTCTTGATCTGACCGTTGGCCTGCCATATCTCAGGCCATTGCCAGGGCTTCTTGAGGAACTTGTTGGAGATGCTCCAGAGCGTGTCGCCGCGGCGCACGACATAGGTGTCCGGGTGGCCGGGCTTGAGCTCGACCGTGGCGGCGTAAGCGACGAGCGTCAACGCGAGTCCGGCGAAAATCGCAGGCAACTTCTTCAGCATAGTGAGTCCCGATGTTCCCCAAGGCCCAAGAACCCGCCTCCATGCATCGCGGGCAAGTGCGCGAAGTGTAGAGGAAAATCCTCTTCCTGAAACGCGACGCGGCGCGCAGGTTCGTCGCCCGGGGCGCGTTGGCGTATACTTTCCTTCCAAACTTTCCGGTTTCGTGTCATGAGTCTGCTGCCCATCCTCGAATATCCCGATCCGCGCCTGCGCACCAAGGCGCAGCCCGTGACCGTGTTCGACGACGCGCTGCAGACCTTGATCGACGATATGTTCGCGACGATGTACGACGCGCCTGGCATCGGCCTGGCCGCGAGCCAGGTCAACGTGCACAAGCAACTGCTCGTGCTCGACGTGTCGGAAGAGAAAAACGAGCCGATGGTGCTGATCAATCCGGCGATCGTCGCCAGCGTCGGCAGCCAGACCTATCAGGAAGGCTGCCTATCGGTGCCCGGCATCTTCGCCGACGTCGACCGCGCCGACACGATCACGGTCGAATCGCTCGACCGCCACGGCAAGCCGCAGAACTTCCAGGCCGACGGCCTGCTCGCGATCTGCATCCAGCACGAGATGGACCATCTGATCGGCAAGCTCTTCGTCGATTATCTGTCCCCGCTCAAGCGCGAGCTGGTGCGCAAGAAGCTGGAAAAACAGCGCCGCGCCGCGGCGAGCTGAAAACTCCCGCGATGAACCGTCCCCTGCGCGTGGTGTTCGCCGGAACGCCGGATTTCGCCGTGCCGCACTTGGCCGCGTGCCGCCGCGAAGGCGTCGACGTCGTTGCCGTCTATACCCAACCCGACCGACCGTCGGGCCGCGGGCGCAAACTCGCCGCGAGCCCGGTCAAAGCGGCCGCGCTCGAAGCCGGCCTGCCGGTCGAGCAGCCGGAGAACTTGAAGGACGCCGCCGCGCGCGAACGCCTCGCCGCGTATGCGCCGGATCTTATGGTCGTGGTCGCCTACGGCCTGATCCTTTCGCGCAAGGTGCTCGCGATTCCGGCGCTCGGCTGCTGGAACGTGCATGCCTCGCTGCTGCCGCGCTGGCGCGGCGCGGCACCGATCCAGCGCGCGGTGCTCGCCGGCGACGCTGAAAGCGGCGTCTGCCTGATGCGCATGGAGGCCGGTCTCGACACCGGCCCCGTGCTGCTGCGCCGCGCGGTTCCGATCGCATGCGACGATACCGGCGGCAGCCTGCACGACAAACTCGCCGCGCTCGGCGCCGAACTGCTTGGCGACGGACTCGATCGCGTCGTGCGCGACGAGTTACTCGCGGCGACGCCGCAGCCCGAAGCCGGCGTGACCTACGCGCACAAGCTAGACAAGGCTGAGGCGCGGCTCGACTGGAATGAATCCGCCGTGGCGCTCGAACGCAAAGTGCGCGCGTTCGATCCGTGGCCGGTGGCCGAAGCGATCGTCGAAGGCGAAACGCTGCGTCTGTGGAACGCGGCGGCTCTTTCCGCTCACCGCTCAGCGCTCGCCGCTCCCGGTTCCGTTGTAGCCGCGTCGCGCGACGGCATAGACATCGCCTGCGCCGATGGCGTGCTGCGCCTGCTCGACGTGCAGCGCGCGGGCGGGCGGTGCATCGCCGCCGCCGACTATCTCAACGCGCGGCCGGAATTGAAGCGGCCGGCACCGAAACCCGCGCAATGAACGCGCGTCCGCCGCAAGCGGCCGACGTACGCGCGATCGCCGCGCAGGCGCTCGCGCGGATCGTCCACGGGGAATCGTTGCGCACCGCGTTCGCCGCGTCGTCGGGAAAGCTCGCCGATGCACGCGACCGCGCCCTGCTGTCGAGCCTGCTGCACGAAGGCGCGCGCTGGTGGCTGCGCTACGACGCGGCGCTCGACCGCCTGCTCGAACGCCCGTTGCGCGAGCGCGAGGCGCAGGTGCACGCCCTCGCCGTACTCGGCCTCGTCCAGCTCGACGTCCTGCGCCTGCCGGAATACGCCGCGGTGGCGGCGACGGTCGAGGCCGCGCGTGCCTTGCGCAAGCCGAAGTTCGCCGGCCTCGTCAACGCCCTGCTGCGGCGCTGGCTGCGCGAGCGCGACAGTCTGATTGCACAGCTCGACGCCGATCCGCTGACGCGCAGCGCACATCCGGCCTGGCTGCTCGAAGCGCTGCGCGCCGATTGGCCGGAACAGGCCGACGCGATCGTCGCAGCGAACAACGCCCAGGCGCCGCTCTGGCTGCGCGTCAACCGGCGCCGCGTGCGCCGTGATGATCTGCTCGCGCGGCTCACCGCAGCCGGCGTGGAAGCTCAGGCGGACACGCGGCTCGAGCACGCCATCGTGCTCGCACAGAGTGCCGACGTGACGCGTCTGCCCGGCTATGCCGAGGGCGAGTTCTCGGTGCAGGACGGCGCGGCCCAGTTCGCCGCCGGGCTGCTCGACCTCGCCGACGGCCAGCGCGTGCTCGACGCCTGCGCGGCGCCCGGCGGCAAGTCGGCGCATATCCTCGAAAGCGCGCAGGTGAAACTCGTCGCGCTCGATGCCGATGCGCGGCGCCTGCCGCGCGTCGCCGAAAACTTTTCGCGTCTCGGCGTCGCTTCCGACGTGCGCGCGGGCAACGCTGCCGAGCCCGCCGCCTGGTGGGACGGGCGCCCGTTCGACCGCATTCTGATCGATGCGCCGTGCTCGGCGAGCGGCATCGTGCGCCGCCAGCCTGACATCAAGCTGCACCGTCGCGCGGACGACATTCCGCGCCTCGTCGCCGAGCAGGCGCGCATCCTCGATGCGCTGTGGCCTTTGCTTGGCAAGGGCGGACGCTTAGTCTATGCGACGTGTTCCGTGCTCGCCGAAGAGAACGCGCGGCAGATCGCGCGCGCCCTCGCCCGGCACGGCGACGCGCGGATCGCCGCCGCCGCGCCGGACGGCTGGCATCGTCCAGAACAGGGTGGCGCGCAGAACTTGCCGGGGGAGCGCGGCATGGACGGGTTCTACTATGCGGTATTGGAAAAAGTTCATTAGTACACTTTTTCCGATCGCCCTTGCGGCGATGGCGGGCGCCTGTGCGCGCACGGGCGACGGCGCACGTTTCGCGGTGCGCGAAGCCGCGGTCGGCGGCGGCGCGTTGACCGCGCAGCTCGACTGGCAGCCCAACGAGACCCTGCTTGACGGCCTCGACCATGGCATCCCGCTGGTGTTCGAGATCACCCTGTCGGCGCAGGCGGCCGGCCCGCTCGGCTGGAAGACGAATATCGCCGAACAGCGCTGGCGCCGCGAGCTGCGCTATTTTCCACTGACCCGGCAATACCAGCTGCGCGATCCGGACCTCGCCCAGGACAACGTGCAGACGCGCAGCTACAGCGTGCGCCAGCTCGTCATCGCCGCGATCGCCGACCTGCGCCTGCCGCTCGATCCGACGATGAGCGCCGCAGCCGCGCAGTGCTACGTGCTGCGCATCGATCTCGAACGCGACGCCCTGCCCGGCGCACTGCGCCTGCCCGCCATGATCGACGCAGACTGGCGCCTTTCCACCGGAAACTACGCATGGCAGCCCAAGTCCGGTACGGGCTGAACTTCTTCGCCCGGCGCGTGCTGCCGGCGCTGGCGATCGCCGCCCTGCTCGCGGCGGCGCTGCTGCTCGCGCGCGACGCGGCGAGCGACAACAACCGGCTCAGTCGCTTCTATCCGTGGATTCTCGGTGCCTCGGCGTTTGCGCTGATCGTGCTTATCGCGATCATCGTCCAGCGTCTCGTGCGCCTTTCGCGCGAACTCGCGCGTGCCCTGCCCGGCGCGCGCCTGACCCGGCGCATGCTGCTCATGCTGATCTCGCTCGCCGTGCCGCCGGTGCTCGTGGTCTACGGCTTCTCGCTGTATTTTCTCAATGCGACAGTCGACACCTGGTTCAACGCGCGCATCGAGCAGGGATTGTCCGCCGCGCTCGGCGTCGGCAAGGCCTACCTCGACGAACGTCTGCGTGCGGCCGACGCGAGCGCGACGAAGATCGCGCGCGAACTCGCCGATGCGCCCGACGCCGATCTGCAGACGCGCCTCAACACCGCGCTCGACGCCCAGCCGATCACCCAGCTCGTGGTCTTCGGCGATGACCGCCGCGTGCTCGCCAACGCGGGTTCCGATCCGCGTTTTCTCGACGCGGTCTATCCGGATGCGAATGCGCTGATCCAGTTGAAGACGGCCGGCCGCTACGCGGTCGCCGAACCGGTCGGCGAGCCGGGCGCACTCAAGCTACGCGTGATCCTGCCGCTGCCCGATACCACGCCCGGCGCCAATCGATTGCTCCAGGCGCTGTATCCGGTGCCCGCGCAAGTGCAGCCGCTCATGGCAACGGTCGAGCAGGCCGGCTATGACTTCCAGCGCCTGAAGTTCCTGCGCGATTCGCTGAAGCTGACCCTGACCTTCGTGCTGACCTTCGTGCTGCTTCTGTCGGCGCTGTTCGCGGTGCTCACCGCGTTCGGCCTCGCGCGCCGCCTGACCTCGCCGATCGGCCGTCTCGCCGCGGCCACGCGCGCGGTCGGCGCCGGCCGCTACGACACGCCGCTGCCGGTTGCGAGCGACGACGAACTCGGCTTCCTCACGCATTCGTTCAACCAGATGCAGGGCGAACTCGAACGCGCGAGTTCGCGCCTCGTGCGCAGCGCACAGGAGACCGACAGCCAGCGCACCTATCTCAAGGCCGTGCTCGAACGCCTGTCCGCGGGCGTTCTCGGCCTCGACCGCGAAGGCGTGCTGCGCACAGCCAATCACGCCGCCGAGTCGATCCTCGACCTGCCCC
Organism: Rudaea sp. 3F27F6; assembly: GCF_005503555.1. Taxonomy (GTDB): domain Bacteria; phylum Pseudomonadota; class Gammaproteobacteria; order Xanthomonadales; family Rhodanobacteraceae; genus Rudaea. Next base: position 1,804,566 of record NZ_SCNG01000001.1, on the reverse strand, counting down.
TGTCGCGCTATATCGGCCAACATCTCGGCGCGGTGCGGCGCGAACGGCCGGCGCTGGCGCCGCTGATCGATCCGATCCTCAAGCACATGCGCGAAGCGGCGCGTGAATGGCGCGAGGAAGTCGTGCTCGAAGACGGCGGCGAGCGCCGCGTGCTCATGCTGCGCGGCGCCGAACTCGCGCCGACGCTTGGCGAAGACGCCGGCACCGTCGCCGTGTTCGACGACTTGACCCTGCTCAACCGCGCCCAGCGCGACGCGGCCTGGGCCGAAGTGGCACGCCGCCTCGCCCACGAAGTGAAGAACCCGCTGACCCCGATTCAGCTCGCCGCGGAGCGCCTGCGCCGGCGTTTCATCGGCCGCCTGCCGCCCGACGAGACCGAAGTGCTCGACCGCGCCACGCTGACCATCGTCAACCAGGTCGAAGCGCTCAAGGCGATGGTCAATGCGTTCGGCGACTACGCGCGGCCGCCGCAGATCGATGCGCGGCCGCTGTCGATCAATGCGTTAGCGGGCGAGGTCGTCGATCTCTATGAGAACGACCAGCGCATTCAGCTCACGCGCCAGTTCGCGCCGGGCGATCCGAATCTGCGCGCCGACGCAGTACGCCTGCGCCAGCTCCTGCACAACCTGATCAAGAACTCGCTCGAAGCGGTGACCGGCGAGCACAAGCCGCACATCGAGGTGATCACGCGCGAAGTGCGCGACGCCGACCGCAACTGGATCGAGCTGGCCGTGGCCGACAACGGCCCGGGCCTGCCCGAGGGCTTCGACGCGCGTTGGTTCGAGCCGTACACAACGAGCAAGGTCAAAGGCACCGGCCTGGGCCTCGCCGTGGCGAAGAAGATCGTCGAGGAACACGGCGGCACGATCCGCGCCGAGAACCGTGCCGAAGGCGGCGCCATATTCACTTTGCGCCTGCCGCGCGACGGCGTCGCATGAGAACCGCATGGCTTTTTTGCCACGGATTGCACGGATGAACACGGATGAGGCAAAAGAAACTTAATCTATCCCTGTTCTTGCTCTATCCGTGCCGACCCACGCAATCCGTGGCGAAGATTTCTTTTGCTCTGCTCGAAGCGATCCGATGAACACTGCAGTTCACCCCTCTCAATCCCGCCGCGAGCTGTGGCTGTTTCTGCTGTTCGCCCTCGTCGTGATCGGCGCCGGCATCGGCCTGCGCGATCCGTGGCCGGCGGACGAGCCGCGCTTCGCCCTGTCGGCCAAGCAGATGGTCGAGAGCGGCAACTGGCTGGTGCCGCATCGTGGTCACGAAATCTACGCCGATAAACCGCCCGCATTCATGGCGATGCAGGCCGTCGCGTTCGAGCTGACGCGCAGCTGGCGCATCGCTTTTCTGCTGCCGTCGCTGCTCGCCGCGCTCGGCACGCTGTTGTTGGTCTACGACTTGGCGCGGCGCTTGTGGGATCGCCGCGCCGGGCTGTACGCCGGCGTCGCCCTGCTCTGCGTATTCCAGTTCGTCTACCAGGCCAAGCGCGCGCAGATCGATCCGACGGTGACGTTCTTTATCACTTTGGCGAATTACGGATTGCTGCGGCATTTCATAGTTGGCCCCAATTGGCGCATGTACTGGCTTGGCTGCTTCGCCGCCGGGCTCGGCGTGATCACCAAGGGCGTCGGCGTGCTCGCCCTGCTGATGTTCGTACCGTACATTTTTGCCCGATGCCTGCATTGGAACGGCGTCGCCTCGACGCAGAATTCCGCCTGGCGCTGGGCAGGCGGCTTCGCCGCTTTTCTCGCCGCGATCGGACTCTGGCTCGTGCCGCTCGGCCTCGCCGTCTGGCTCGATCCGTCGCCGGACTACCAGGCCTATCTCAACGACATTCTGTTCAAGCAGACCGCCGCACGCTACACCGATTCTTGGGACCATCAGCAGCCGCCGTGGTACTTCATCGGCGTGATCGCGAGCGGCTGGCTGCCGCTGTGGCTGACCTGGTTCGGCACGGTGCCGGCCTGGGCACGGGCGCTCAAGGCGCGCGACGCGCGCGTACTCCTGCCGCTAGCCTGGGCCGTGCTCGTGATCGCGTTCTTCAGCATTCCGGCGGGCAAGCGCGACATGTACATCATGCCGGCGCTGCCGATGGTCGCCCTCGCCTGCGCGCCGTTCCTGCCCGCGATCGTCGAAACGCGCTGGTTCCGCGCGCTCGCCCTGCTCGTGCTCGTCGCCCTCGGCGCCGTGCTCGCCGGCGCCGGGCTGCATGCCTGGTCGGGGCATTGGAAATTCGCCAACGACCTCGCCGAACAGCGCGGCTTCGGCGGCGGCGCGGCGTTGTGGGGACTGCTGATCGCGCTCGGTGCGTGGCTCCTGCTCTGCGCCGCCTGGTTCCGCTTCGCGCGCGCCTCGCGCGGCCTCGTTGCCGGGCTCGCCGGCCTGTGGCTGCTCTGGGGCGTGTGGGCGAGTCCGCTGCTCAACGATTCGAGTTCCGCTCGCGGCCTTATGCACGATGCCGGCGGGATCATCGGCCCGGATGCCGAGCTGGGCCTGGTCGCGTGGAAAGAACAGAACCTGCTGTTCGCCGACCGCAAGGCCGCCGAATTCGGTTTCGTCAAACCGGCGCATCTACAGCTTGGCGAGGCGATCCGCTGGCAGGAGGCGAAGCCCGACTCGCGCTGGGTCTTCGTTCTCGCCGACGCGATGGCGCCGTGCATCGACCAAGTCAAGGCGCGCTACGTCGGCCATGCGAACCGGCGCGAATGGTGGCTGTTCCGCAGCGATGCCGTGGCGGACGCCTGCCGCGGCGGCAACGTGCCCGCGCCGCGCAAGGAAGTCGACGCCGAGGCGGAGTAAAGCCGGCTAGACTGCGCGGCCATGACGCAAGAAATCCGACACAGCAACGATTCGCCGACGAAGAGCCTGCGCCGCCGCGTGGCGCGCTGGTTCTCGCAGCGCCTCGCGCCCGAGGCGGCGCCTGCGGCCGATCTGCCGACGCATATTCCCACGCGAGGTATCCATCGCATCCTTGTCTGCCGTGCGACCAAGACGCTCGGCGAAACCCTGCTCCTGTCACCGCTGCTGCAGGAACTCGAAGCGCGCTATCCCGGCGCCGAGGTCGATATAGTCAGCGGCTGTGGCGCGGCACCGGCGCTGTTCTCGCTTTATGCCCAGGTGCGGCGCGTGACCGTGCTGCCGAAGAGCCTCGCCAAGGCGCCGCTGCGTTACCGGCGCGTGCTCAAGCAATTGCGCGAGACGGGCTACGATCTCGCCATCGATCCGTACCTGCTCTCGCACTCGGATCGTCTGCTCGTGCGCAGTTCGCAGGCGCGTTTCCGCATCGGCTTCGACGGAGCGAAGAAGAGCGGCCATCTGACCCACGCGATCGGCGAGCCGAATGACGAGGAGCACGCGGCGAAGCTGCCTATCTATCTGCTGCGCAAGACCATGGGCGTCGCCGGCGATCCGACGGCATGGACCTACCCGGAACTCGATCTGCACCTGAGCGCGGCCGAGCGCGAACAGGGCCGCGCCAGTCTGCGTGCCGTCGCCGCGACCGGCGCACTCGCGCAGCCGCGCGGCACGATCGGCGTCTACGCCTTCGCCACCGGCGTGAAGAATTATCCGCGCGAATGGTGGGATCAATTCCTCGCCGCGCTCGCCGCGCGCTACCCGGACTATGCGATCGTCGAGATCGTGCCGGGCTTCGGCCGTTCCCTGCTCGGCGATCGCTATCCGACTTACTTCGCCAGCGACATCCGCAAACTCGGCGGCGTGCTCGCGAATCTCTCGCTCTATGTCAGCGCCGACTGCGGCATCATGCATCTCGCCGCGGCGAGCGGCGCGCCGACTGTCGGCATCTTCGCCGTCACCGACATTCCGGGCTGGAGTGTGTACGGCGCGCACAACCATACGATCGACGCGCGCGGGCTCGACGCCGCAGAGGTTGCCGCGGCGACGGTCGCCGCCTGCGGCGAACTCGGGCTGGGCGGCGCATGAGTGCGGGCCTGCGCATCAATCTGATCGCGCGCAACAACGGTGTCGGCCTGTCGACCGATCTGCGTCTGCTGACCGACGCGCTGCGTGCGCAGGGTCATACGGTCGACTACACCAACATCCGCGGCGGCAAGCTGCACAAGTACGTCGTGCCCGCCCTGATGCGCGCCAAGAATGCGCTGCGCGGTCTCGTGCGCGCGCCGCGCTACGACGTGAATCTGATGCTCGAGCACATCCGCGACGAATACGCCGCGCTCGCGCAGCGCAACGTGATGTTGCCGAACCCCGAGTGGCAGTGGCCTGATGAAGTCGCGCGCTTCGGCACGCTCGATCATGTCCTGGTCAAGACCCGTCACGCCGAGCCAATCTTCCGCGCGCACGGCTGCGCAACGACTTACATCGGCTTCACCAGTCCCGACCGTCTCGACCGCTTGGTGCCGCGCCGGCGCGAGTTCTTTCATCTCGCCGGACGCAGCGAACTCAAGGGCACCGAGCGCCTGCTCGCGCTATGGCGCCGGCATCCCGAGTGGCCGAAGCTGACCTGCGTACAGCATGCGATCACGGCGAAACCGGGTGCGCCCGCGGCGAACATCGACCATCGCATCGGCTATGTCGACGACGCCGAACTCAAGCGCCTGCAGAACGAACTGCGCTTTCATCTGTGCCCGTCGGAAACCGAGGGCTACGGCCACTATCTTGTCGAGGCGCTCAGCGTCGGCGCGATCGTCGTCAGCAACGATGCCGAGCCGATGAACGAACTCGTCACGCGCGAGCGCGGCGTGCTCGTCGCCTGCCGCGTCGCGGGGAAAAAGAATCTCGCCACGATCTACGAATTCGACGAAGCGGCGATGACTGCCGCCGTCGAGGGTCTGATCGCCGCCGACGAAGCCGAACTGGACCGTCTCGGCGCCGCCGCACGCACGTGGTACGAAGACAACGACCGCGGCTTCGGCGAGCGCTTGCGCGCGGGTCTCGCTGCGGCGATGACGGCCTAGGACGCTGGGACTGGTGCTGTTGCAAAAGCCAAAGAGATTTGGCCACGGATTACGCGGATAACACGGATAAAGCAGAGCCAATAAATTTTCGTTTTGCTCTATCCGTGTTATCCGCGTAATCCGTGGCAAAAAAGCTCTTGCCCCTCAACCGCGCGCGAGCGGCTGCCACGCCGCAAACACCTGCTCAGGCGCGATTTCAGAAACCGACGGCACCTGCGGTGCGACGCCGACGTTGATTACCGGTTTGCCGACTGCGCTGCGCCGGTCCCACTTGTCGGGGCCGTACTTGCCGCCGTAGAGCACGACGAGCGGGCAGCCCATCGCCGCGGCGAGATGCGCCGGGCCGGTATCGACCGAGACCATGCTGTGTGCGCGTTCGAGCACGGCGAGCAGACGCCGCACGGGCAGATCGGTCGTCGCCGTCTGTACTTGTTCGAGATTTGCCGCGCGCGCGATCGCCGTGCATACGGCCGTCTCGACCGGCGCGCCGCAGAGCAGCAGGTTCGCCGTCGGCAGCGTTTCGTGCATCGCACGCAGCAATGTCGCCCAGTTTTCCACCGGCCAGAATTTCGGATCCCTGCCGCGCCGCTCCCACCAGCGGTGCACGTGCCAGTTGCCGGGCTGCAGCAAGACGAGAGGTGCGTCGGCGAGGCCGCGCTGGCGCAGCCACGCATCGGCGTCGGCGCGATCGTCGGCGCCCAGGTAAAGGCGCGGCGCGGTGCGCAGGTCGGCGTCCTGCCACGGATAGTCGGCCTCGCGGTACGCGGGCGGAGTCACGCAGCCGAACGCGAGCGCCTGGTCGACCCAGTGCTCGTCGCCGCGCAGGTCCATGTCACGGATGAACACGCAGCGTTCGCGCGGAACCCCGGCGAAACGCAACATCCAGCGGATGCGCTTGAGCGAGCCGCGTGTGTCTTCGCTGATATAGATCGGGCCGTCGTGGGCGCGGATCTTCGCGATCATGCGCCAGCGTTCCGGGCTGAAAACCAGCCGACGGTTGCGCTTCATCAACTGCCAGACTTCGCCGACGTCGGGATGGTCGCGGTACAACTGGCCTGACCAGGTGCCGCGGCTCAGCACGCGGCAAGGAAGCCCGTAGCGCCGGTGCAGCAAATGCAGCATCGGTTCCTGCAGAACCATGTCGCCGAGACGGCCGAAACGGATGACCAGCGGAACCAGGGGGCGCGCCGGCCCGTTTTGCGATGGCATGTGGAGGATGGCCCGAGATCGGCTCAAGGCGGCCGACTTGCGGCGCGATTATAGGCAGCAGCGGTTAAGCAATGCTTGAAGGCCGCGCGGGAAGGCGGCGCAAACGCTTCTTGCCATGCGCATGTCTGCAAGGCGATTGCGCTATCCTAGCCGTCGCATTTTCGCAACAGGCATTCCGCATGGCTTCCGGTCGCATCCTGGTCGTCGACGACGAGCCCGATATCCGCACCACGGTCAAGGAGATCCTCGAAGACGAGGGCTACCAGGTCGCGCTCGCGGCGAGCGCGGCGGCCGCGCGCGAGGTGCGCACGCAGAGCCGGCCCGACGTGATCCTGCTCGATATCTGGATGCCCGAGACCGACGGCATCAGTCTGCTGCGCGAATGGGCCGGTGCGGGCGCGCTGACCACGCCGGTGATCATGATGTCGGGCCACGGCACGGTCGAAACGGCGGTTGAGGCGACGCGTCTCGGTGCCTACGACTTTGTCGAAAAGCCCATTTCGCTGGCCAAGCTGCTGCTGACCATCGAGCGCGCGCGCGAGGCGAGTCGGCTCAAGCGCGAGAATGAGGGCCTGCGCGAACAGCTCGCCCTGCCGCTCGAACCGATCGGCGCGTCGAAGGCGATGGCCGCGCTGCGTGCGCAGCTCGACAAGCTCGCCCAGCACGACGCGTCGATCCTGATCCAGGGCGAGGCCGGCACGGGCAAGGAATCGCTCGCTCGCTGGCTGCATGCGCGTTCGCAGCGTCAGGGCGGCCCGTTCGTCGCGGTCGCGCCGGGCTCGGTGCCGCGCGACAACTTGGTCGCGACGCTGTTCGGCAGCGAGGACGCGAACGGCGCCAAGGCCGGACTGATCGAACAGGCGCACGGCGGCACGCTGTTCCTCGACGAAGTCGCCGAACTCGATGCGGAACTGCAGCAGCGCCTCGCCAGCGTGCTCGAACGCCGCGCTCTGGTGCGCTCGGGCGGCGCCGGCGCGGTACCGCTCGATCTGCGCGTGATCGCCGCGACCGCGCAGAATCTCGAAGCGCTGGTCAGGGCCGGCGCGTTCCGCGAAGACCTGTATTTCCTGATCAACGTGGTGCCGCTCGCCGTGCCGCCGCTGCGCCGGCGCAACGAGGACGTGCCCGAGCTGCTGCGCGTCTTTGCCGATTTCTACTCGCATCGCGACAAGCTGCCGTATCGCGTTTTCCCGGTCTCGGTGCAGAACCGCCTGCGCAATCACGACTGGCCGGGCAACGTGCGCGAACTGCGCAACCTCGTGCAGCGCCTGCTGATCATGGGCAACGGCGACGAGGTGACGATCGAGGAAGTCGAATCCGCGCTCGGCCGCGCCGCGTCGCCTACGCCCGCGCGCGAAGCGGCGGCCGATTCGCCGGCCGCGGCGATCGACTTCAACCTGCCTCTGCGCGAAGCACGCGAGCAGTTCGAACGCGCCTACCTGCTGCGCCAGCTGCAGGACGCCGGCGGCAGCGTCGGCAAGCTCGCCAAGATGGTCGGCATGGAGCGCACGCATCTTTATCGCAAGCTGCGCGACCTCGGCGTTGATGTGAAATCCTCCGCGCGAGAAGAATGACTTAAAAAGCTATCGGACACGGATTTGCGCGGATGAACACGGATAGAGCAGATAAAAGCGAAATCGCAGATCGGGTTTAAGACAATTGCAATCCCTTTGCTCTTACCCTATCTCGTGACTGGCAGGCTTTTATCCGTGTTGATCGGTGTAAATCCGTGTCAAACGCTTTCTTCTCCATAAGGACAATTTCATGAGCGTAAAAGGCAAAGTCGCCCTGATCACGGGCGCCGCGAGCGGCATCGGCAAACGTATCGCCGAGGTCTACGCCGACAACGGCGCGCATATCGCGATCGCCGACATCAACCAGGCCGCGGCGGACGCCGCCGCTGAGGAAATCCGCGCGCGCGGCGTGAAGGCGACGACCGTGATCATGGACGTCACAGACGAAGCGGCGGTCGACGCCGGCATCGACAAGTGCGTGAAGGATCTCGGCAGCATCGATATCCTCGTCTCCAACGCCGGCATCCAGATCGTCAATCCGATCGAGAATTTCAGCTACGCCGACTGGAAGAAGCTCATGGCGATCCACGTCGACGGCGCGTTTCTGACCACGCGCGCGGCGCTCAAGCACATGTACGCCGGCAAGGGCGGCGCGATCATCTACATGGGCTCGGTGCACTCGAAGGAAGCGTCCAAGCTCAAGGCGCCGTACGTCACCGCCAAGCACGGCCTGATCGGCCTGGCCAAGGTCGTGGCGAAAGAAGGCGCGGCGCACAACGTGCGCGCCAACGTCATCTGTCCCGGTTTCGTGCGCACGCCGCTGGTCGACAAGCAGATTCCCGAGCAGGCGAAAGAACTCGGTATTTCCGAGGCCGACGTGATCAAGAACGTGATGCTCAAAGACACCGTCGACGGCGAGTTCACCACGGTCGACGACGTTGCCAACTGCGCGCTGTTCCTCGGCGGCTTCGAGACCAACGCGCTGACCGGCCAGTCGCTCGTCGTCAGCCACGGCTGGTTCATGCAGTAACGCATTTGCGGTTAGAGTGGGAGCAAGAATCTGGACCACGCAGAACACAGAGACAGACACCGCAAGGTCGTTGACCGTGCTTTCTCCGTGTTCTGCGCATTCTTGGCGATTGAATCTTCCTCTCCGTTGAATCTTTTCCTTCGTCACAAAGGTCGCGTATGGCAACCGTGAAAAAGAAGGCGGCAAAACTCGTCGCGCCGCGGCCGCGCGCGAAGGCGCCGACGCCGGCGGAATCCGCACGCAAGTACGACGCGATCGCGCTGATGCTGCAGGGCGGCGGTGCGCTCGGCTCGTATCAATGCGGCGTTTACGAAGGCCTGCACAAGGCCGGCATCCTGCCGAACTGGTTCGCGGGTATTTCGATCGGCGCGATCAACGCGGCGATCCTCGCCGGCAACGCGCCCGAGCAGCGCCTCGACCGCCTGCGTGCATTCTGGGAGCGCATTTCGATTCCCGCGATCCCGTTCGGCCATCAGATGTTCGAGTGGCAGGAGGCCTTGCGTCAGAAATTGCCGCTGGAGAACTCCACGCTCGCGCTCGCCAATGTACAGGGTGCACTCGCGGCGCTGCTGTTCGGCCAGTCGGGATTCTTCGTGCCGCGCTTTCCGCCGCCCTATGTCGGCGTCGGCCATGTGCAGTCGGCGACGAGTTTCTACGACACCGCGCCGCTGAAATCGACGCTCGAAGAATTCGTCGACTTCGACCGCATCAACGCGGGCGACGTGCGCTTTTCGGTCGGCGCGGTCAATGTGCGCAGCGGCAACTTCGTCTACTTCGACAACTTCGGCGCGGACAAGCGCAGCATCCGTGCCGAGCATGTAATGGCGTCCGGCGCGCTGCCGCCCGCGTTCGCACCGATCGAGATCGACGGCGAGCACTACTGGGACGGCGGCCTGGTCAGCAACACGCCGCTCGACCACGTGCTGAGTCATACGCCGCGCCGCGACAGCCTGGTCTTCCAGGTCGACCTGTGGCGTGCGCAGGGCGTGTTGCCGCGCAATGTCATGGAAGTGCTCGAGCGGCAGAAAGACATCCAGTATTCGAGCCGCACGCGCTACGGCACCAAGATCGTGCAGCGTTTCCAGGATCTGCGCACCACGCTCACCGCCTTGCTCAAGGAGATTCCGCCCGGTCATCTCACCGCGCAGATGCGCGCCGAGCTGGAGCCGTGGCTGTCCGACCGCGTGTACAACATCGTCCACTTGATCTACAAGACCAAGCCGTTCGAGGAGCAGTACAAAGACTACGCGTTCGCGCCGAGCACGATGACCGAGCATTGGCGCGCCGGCCTCGCCGACATGCGTAACACGCTGTCGCATCCCGAGTTCTTTGTGCCGCCTTCACGACGCGTTGGCGTCGTCACCCACGACGTGCATCGGCACGGGCGCGGTCCGGCCTCGGCGAAGTAGGGCTCGGCATGCAAGGTTCCGCGATCGACCGCCTGCGTGCGATGTGCGGAGGCCCGCGCGACGGCGCCCTGCTGCGCGTATCGATTGCGACGGCCCTGCTCGCGCAGGACGACGCAGCGGCCGCGATCGGCGAACTGCGCGCAGCACTGCACTTCGATCCCGATTATTCGGTGGCGTGGAAACTGCTCGGCAAAGCATTGACCGGCACCGGCGATGCGCCGGCCGCGATCGACGCTTATCGCCACGGCATCGCCGCCGCGCTCAAGCGCGGCGACAAGCAAGCGGAAAAAGAGATGGCGGTGTTTCTGCGCCGGCTGGAAAAGTGAGCGCGCGATCCGCGATCAGTACTGGGAAATCGTCGGATCGATCTCTCGCGCCCAGGCGTTGATGCCGCCGGCGATGTTGTAGACCTTGGTGTAACCGTGCGCGTGGAACTGCTCGGCCGCGCGCTGGCTGCGGCCGCCGCTGCGGCAGAGGAAGGCGATCGGCGCGTCCTTCGGCAGGTCGGCGAGCGCGCCGATGCCGTCGTCGAGGGTGCGGAACGCATGCTTCAGCGCGGCCTGCGCGCGTTCCTCGGGCGGGCGCACGTCGACGATGGTGATCGCTTCGTTCGCCGCGAGACGCTGGGCGAGCTCGGCGACGGAAAGCTGCTTGACCGTCGACGGTGCATTCGGATTGTCGATCGACAGCCCCGCGCCCTGCATTGTCTCGACCCAGTCGATACGGATGCCGCGCGCACGTTGAGCACTCCCCAAGTCGAACAGCACGTCGATGCCGTTCGATTCGGAACGGATCGCATCGTCGCCCGGTTCGGCGAGATGAAACTGCGGCTGGAAGCGCGCATCGATCGTGAGATGCAGGGCAAGCCCGGGCTCGGCATCGGCGAGCGCACTGCGGATCGCCTGCGCGGCCTGGTCGGTGATCGTGATCGACGGCGGCGTGCGGTCCGGCTGCGGCAGACCGAACAGCGCCTGCAGTTCGCCCGCGTTGTACATCGCCTGGACGATATCGGCGCCGCCGACGAGTTCGCCCTTCACGTAGAGCTGCGGAATCGTCGGCCAGTTGCCGTATTCCTTGATGCCTTCGCGCATCTCCGCGTCTTCGAGCACGTTCACGCTCGCGTACTCCGGCAGCAGCTCGTTGAGCACGCCCGACGTGGCCGCGGAGAAGCCGCACTGAGGCGCCTGCGGCGAGCCCTTCATGAATAGCACGACGGGGTTGTCGCGCAGCAGGGTTTCGATGCGGGTACGAGTGGCAGGGGCGAGCGACATGGCAGGTTCCACTTGAGATCGGGGCAGGAGATTATCCCCGATCTTGGGCCGCCCGCCGCGATTCTCAACCGCGGTGCCGGTCAGGCGTCAGGCCGCGGCCGGCAGCGGATCGGGCAGCTCAACGCCTGCTGCTTGGACAGCCGGCGAATTGGCCACGGACAGTTCGCGCTCGGTCCAGTGCAGCACTTCCATCGCGCCGTCGTGATGCTCGACGAGCGCCGTGCAGTGCTCGACCCAGTCGCCATCGTTGAGATAGAGGACGCCCGCTTCGTCGCGGATGCGGCCGCGGTGGATGTGGCCGCAGATATGGCCGTCGTAGCCGTGTGCGCGGGCGCGTTCGGCGACGCGGGCCTCGAAATCCTCGATGAAACGCCGTGCCGTGCCGATGCGCAGTTTGATGCCGAGCGAGATCGTGCGGTATTCGAGGCCGAGGCGTCGGCGCAGGCCGTTGCCGAGGCGGTTGAGGCCGCCGACGAAGCGCTGCAGCGCATCGCCGACGCGCACGAGCCACGCCGGTGCGGTGTGTTCGCCGTCGAACTCGTCGCCGTGGCTGACCTTGTAGCGACGGCCGTCGGCACCGACATGGACCGCGTCGAGCGCGATGTCGATGCCGCCGAAGCGCTGGCCGACGAAGCGGCGCAGCGGCGCGTCGTGGTTGCCCGGGATGAAGATCACGCGCGTGCCGCGTGCGGCGATCGCGAACAGCTCGGTCAGTACGGCTGTGTGGCTCGCATGCCAGTACGGCTTGAGCAGCATGTTCTCAAGATCGATGATGTCGCCGACGAGATAGAGCTTCTCGCTCGTCGTCGCGCGCAGGAAATCGAGCAGATAGTCGGCCTGACAGTCGCGCAGGCCCAGATGCACATCGGAGATGAAAATGCTGCGGTAGCGGCGCGTTTGCATGGCTGTATCCCGGTTCGACCCGGGAATGCAGCATAAGCAAAAAGTATAAAAAGTTTGTTTCTTGCGAAAGTCAGTGCGATGACACCGACGCGGGGCCGGGCCGGATCAGGGTGCGGCCAAAGCTCGTTCCGAGACCGGCAGAATCGCCTCGCTCCAGCGCCGGTAGGCCGCGCCGTTCGGATGCAGGCCGTCGTCGACAACCAACTCGGGATCTTCGCGCGAAAACGCCGTCACATCGACGTAATGCACGCGTTCGGCACGGGCGATTTCCGCATTGGCCGCATTGTAGAGATCGATTTCGCGGGCGGTCTGGGCGGGATCGCGGTCGCTGTCGCGGCCGAAACGGGTGACGCCCCAGTCGGGAATCGAGACGACGATCACGCGCTGCCGTTTCCCGTCCGAGAACTCGATCGCGCGGTGGAGCAGAGCGCGGAACTGGTCGCGGTAGTTCTGCAGGTCGCGGCCGCGGTATTGATTGTTGACACCGATGAGCAGGGTGACCAGCGCGTACGGCGGATGGAAGACGTGGTGCGACATCGCATCGGCGAGTTCGTCGGTCGTCCAACCGGTGCGCGCGACGATCTCGGGTGCGTCGATCGTGTGCCGGTATCGCAGCGCGTGCGCGAGCTGCACCGGCCAACGCTCGTGCTCGGCGACGCCTTCGCCGATCGTGTACGAGTCGCCGAGAGCGAGGAAGCGAGTGCTGTTCTTGATTCCCGCTGCGGCGGCACCGGCAACAACCGCCGACATCGCTCAGGCCACCTGCCGCTGCGGCTGCGCCGCGGCCATGCGCTCCAGTACGCGTTCGATGCGCGCGAACACTTCGCGCATCTGCGGCGCGAGCGGCAGCAAGGTGATGCGGAAGTGATTGCGCGGCACGCAATTGAAGCCGCGGCCCGGCACGATCAGCACGCTTTCGTTCTCAAGCAGATCAAGGGCGAAGGTCTCATCGTCGAAACCAGGCAGAAGATCGGCGCGCACACTCGGAAAGGCATACATCGCGCCCTTCGGTGCGACCAGATCGAGGAAGCGGCTCGTCGCGCACGATTCGATCACGGCCGCGCGGGTTTCGTACAGGCGGCCACCCTTGGCGACGAGCTGGGCGATCGTCTCGGGTCCTTCGAGCGACGGCGCGATCGCGTACTGGCCGGCGACGTTCGCGCAGAGGCGCAGCGAGGCGAGCAGGTCGAGCGCGGCTTCGAGCGGTTCGATCGCCGCCTTGGCGCCGGTCATCGACAGCCAGCCGACGCGGTAGCCGCAGGCGCGCTGCACCTTCGATAAGCCGTCGAAGGTCAGGCATGGCACCTCGCCGGCGATCTTCGCAAGCGGCGTGAATTCGGCGTTGTCGTAGACGATCTCGTCATAGATCTCGTCCGAGAGCAGGACGAGGCCGTGCCGCTCGGCGATGCCGACGATCGTTTCGAGCAGGCTGCGCGGATAGATCGCACCGGTCGGGTTGTTCGGGTTGACCAGCACGACTGCGCGTGTCTTGTTCGTGATCAGTGCCTCGATCTCGGCCGCGTCGGGCGTGTGCTCGCGCTCGGCCGGGCAGGTGTAGTAGACCGGGCGGCCGCCGTTGAGGGTGACCGCGGCGCTCCACAAGGGATAGTCCGGGCTCGGCAGCAGCACTTCGTCGCCGTCGCTGAGCAGCGAACGCAGCGCGAGGTCGATCAGTTCGCTGACGCCGTTGCCGATAAAGATGCGGTCGACGTGCGCCTGGGCGATGCCGTGCTTGTGCTGCTGGGCGACGATCGCCTCGCGCGCTTCGACCAGGCCTTTCTGGTGACAGTAGGCCTCGCTCGACACGAGATTGCGCTCGATCGCCTGGCGCACGTGGTCGGGCACGGTGAAGCCGAATACCGAGGGGTTGCCGATGTTGAGCTTGGCGATCTTGCGTCCGGCGGCCTCGAGTTCGAGCGCGCGGCGGGCGAGGGCGCCGCGGATTTCATAGCGCACGTTTTCCAGCCGCGCGCCGGTGCGCACGGGACTCGGGACTCGGGTGGACTGGCCTTGCATCGACATGGGAACCGCAGCCTTGTTGGGGGAGGCAAATAGTGGAATCGGTCATGCTAGCGAAACAAGGTCCAATTTCAAGCATTTTGCGGGCTTAACGGGTAGGGCAGGTAGAATTGCGCCAATGCAGATCGATGATGCAACCCAGCTTCGACTCGGCGCGATCGGCTGGCGTGAAGACACAGCGACGCCCGACGATGCCGCGGCCGACTCGCGCATCGCGCGTGTAATCGCGCAGCACCGCAACGGCTACGTGGCGAGCGACGGCGAGGCCGAATTCGCCGCCCAACCCGCACCACGCTTCCTGCGCCGCAGCGCCGATCCGGCCCTGCGCCCCGCGGTCGGCGATTTCGTCGTGGTCGACGCGGCGACGCCGGCGGTCATCCACGCCGTGCTGCCGCGGCGCACGACCTTGGCGCGCGCCGCGGCCGGCGAGCGCTATGCGCGCCAGATCATCGCGGCGAATATCGATACGGCCTTCGTGCTCATGGGCCTCGACGGCGATTTCAATCCGCGCCGCATCGAGCGCTACCTGCTCCTGATCGCCGGCAGCGGGGTCGCCCCCGTGATCGTGCTGACCAAGGCGGACAGGCTCGAGAACGAGGCGATGCACACCGAGATCGAAGCCTTGCGCGCGCAGATTCCGCTGGGCGTCGAACTGCATGCGGTCAACGCCAAGGATGCGGCCGCGGTCGCGCCGCTGCTGCACCATCTGCAACGCGGCGACACCGCGGTGCTGCTTGGATCGAGCGGCGCCGGCAAGTCGACCTTGACCAACACTCTGCTCGGCCACGAGCGCCAGGCCACCGGCAGCGTGCGCGATCACGACAGCCGCGGCCGCCACACGACCACGCACCGTGCGCTGATTCCGCTGCCGAGCGGCGGCTGTCTGATCGACACGCCGGGCATGCGCGAGCTCAAGCTCACCGGCGAGGAAGATCTCACCGCGTCGAGCTTCGACGACATCGAAGCGCTCGCCCTTGAATGCCGCTTCGGCGACTGCGCACACGGCAACGAGCCGGGCTGCGCGGTGCGCGCGGCGCTCGAGTCCGGTGCACTCGATCCGGCGCGCTGGGAAAATTTCAGAAAGCTGCGCGATGAACTCAATGCGGCAAACGAGTCGCTGCAGGCGCAGCTCGAACGCAAGGCCGGTGCGAAAGTGCTGACGCGCGCGCTGAGCAAACGCCTGGTGGACAAATATGGGAGGCGCTGAGTGTTTGACCACACGGCAAGGACGTGATGAATAGTTCGAGACCTGATCTGTCCGGCCTCGAGCAGGCTCTCAAGCAAGGGGACTTCGAGCGCGCCGAGACGGAAGCGCGCAGGTTGCTCGATGCCTTTCCGGAGCACGAGGAAACGATGCGCCTGCTCGGCGCCGCCTTGCGCGGTCGCGGCCAATTGCCTGAGGCGAGAAGGGTTCTCGCCGCGCTCGCCGCTCGCCGGCCCGACAATCCGCTCGCGCAGAACAGCCTTGGCGCCGTGCTGCGCTCGCTCGGCGATCTAGAAGGCGCTGCCGCCGCTCTGCGACGGGCCTGCGACCTCGCTCCCGACGTGCCGCCGTTCTGGTACAACTATTCGATCGTCCTGTTCATGCTCGATCGTGGCGAAGAAGGCCTCGCCGCGATGGACCGCATGCTCGCGCTCGCGCCAGGCAACGAGCAGGCGCACATCGTGCGCAGCCACATGCTGCGCGAACAGGGGCGCATCGCCCAGGTCACCGCGGAGTACCGTGCCGTGCTCGCGCGTCAACCCGATTCGCCGTGGGCCTGGTTCGCTCTGTCCAATCTGAAAAACGTGCCGATGAGCGAGGCCGAACTTGCCGGCATCCGGCGTGCCCTGGCCGTACATTCCGAGGCCGACGTCGAACGCACCGCGCTGTTGTTCGCCCTGGCCAAGGCCTGCGATGACAATAAGCTGTATGCGCAGGCCTTTGCCGCGCTGACCGAAGGCAATCGTGACGAGCGGCGACGGGTGCAATGGAACGCCGAGGAGTCGAGCGCGGAGGTCGATGATTTGCTGCGCGCTTTTGCATCGCTCTCCGTTTCTGCGCCGGACCGTCAGGGCGGCGAGGTTATTTTTCTCGTCAGCCTGCCACGTTCCGGTTCGACCCTGATCGAGCAAATTCTCGCCTCGCACCCGCAGGTCGAAGGCGCCGGCGAGCGTTACGATCTGCAGGCCGTGCTCGACGAGGAAACGCGCCGATGCGGCGTCCCGCTGATCGAGTGGACGGCGCAGGCCGGTGCAGACGATTGGTCGCGGCTCGGCAAGCGTTATCTTGAACTCACCGCAGGCTTGCATGGACAGCGGCCGAAATTTACCGACAAAGCCTTGTCGAACTGGCGCTATGTCGGTGCGATCCGCGCGATGCTGCCGGCGGCGAAGATTGTCGTCTGCCGGCGCGACCCGGTCGAAACCTGCTTCTCGTGTTATCGCCAATTGTTCAGTGCCGGCGGCCATCCCTACAGCTACGACATCGGCGAGCTGTCCGCTTTTTGGCGCGACTTCGATCGCGCCTGCGCGCAATGGCAGGCGCAGCATCCCGATCACGTGTACGAACTCGTCTACGAAGATCTCGTCCGCGATCAGGAAGCGCAGACGCGCGCGCTGCTCGGGTTCTGCGGCCTCGATTTCGATCCGGCCTGTCTGCGTTTTTTCGAGACCGAACGCAAGGTCTCGACGATCAGTGCCGCGCAGGTGCGCGAGCCGCTGCGCGGCGATACGGCGCAGGCGGCGAAATACGGCAGCCTGCTCGATCCGCTGCGCACCGCGTTGGGCCTGCCGCCTTACGAAGCCGGCGCCTGAGCGCGGGGTTCAACTGATCTTGAACTCCTCGGCAAGCCAGTCGAGGAACACGCGCACGCGCGCCGGAAGATGGCCGCCGCGGCCGAGATAGACCGCGTTCAACGGCTCGATGTCGCCCGGATTGAACGCCTCCATCACGGCGACGAGGCGGCCCGCGTCGAGATCGCGCTGGACGTGGAACGTCGACAAGCGCGCGAGGCCGAGGCCGGCCAGCACGAGCGCGCGCAGCGCCTCGCCGTTGCTGACGCGCGCGGGACCGTTGATCGGCAGGCTTGCCGTGCCGCCGCGGCGTTCGCGCAGCGGCCAGGTCTCGGTGCTGTGCGCGTAGTTGAAGCCGAGCCGCACGTGCTTTTCGAGTTCCTTTACGATCGTCGGCGTGCCGTGCCGGCGTAGATAGGCGGGCGCCGCGACGATGGCCTTGCGGCTGTCGCCGAGATGGCGCGCGACGAGGCGCGACGAAGGCAGGCGCCCATGACGCATCGCCACGTCGGCGCGCTCGTCGACGAGATCGACGACGCGGTCGGTCAGGTCGACGTCGAGCGTCACTTCCGGATAACGCGCAAGAAATTTCGGTAGGGCCGGCATCAACAGGCACTGGCCGAACACCACGCTGCAGTTGACCCGCACCCGGCCCCGTGGCGCGGCGCCTGCGGCGACGGAACGCTCGGCTTCGTCGAGTTCGGCGAGCGCGCGCTGGCTGCGCTCGAAGAACGCTGCGCCTTCGGCGGTCAGCTCGAGCTTGCGCGTCGAACGCTGCAGCAGGCGCACGCCGAGCCGCGCTTCGAGCCGCGCGACGAGTTTGGAGATCGCCGACGGCGTCATGCGCAGCTCGCGCGCGGCCGCGGAGAAGTTGCGCCGCGACACGGCGCGCACGAACGCCTCCATCTCGCCCGCGCGGTTGACTTCGAGTCTCGGCATGAGAATTCAAATCACAAATGGTTTTCCCAGCGGCATTCTAGTCACAGATGGAATGCGCCACCAGAATGCCGGCATCGACGCATTTCGCGTCCATTCCTTCCCGGAGATTTCCATGCCTCTCGCCTTGTACGCCCTGACGGCCGGCTCGTTCGGCATCGGCTGTGCCGAGTTCGTCATCATGGGCCTGCTTCTGCAGGTCGCCTCCGACCTGCATGTATC
This sequence comes from Rudaea sp. 3F27F6, assembly GCF_005503555.1. Lineage (GTDB taxonomy): Bacteria > Pseudomonadota > Gammaproteobacteria > Xanthomonadales > Rhodanobacteraceae > Rudaea. The sequence continues at coordinate 1,786,338 of NZ_SCNG01000001.1, read as the reverse complement.
GATCGCCGCGGCCGGCATGCTCATCTCGGTCTACGCGTTCGGCGTGTTTCTCGGCGCGCCGGTGCTCACGGTCGCGACCCGGTACATGCCGCGCAAGGCAGTGCTGATCGCCCTGATGGTCATCTATACGGTCGGCAACCTGCTCTGCGCGCTCGCGCCGAACTACGAAATCCTCATGGTCGCACGCGTGATCACTTCGCTGACCCACGGCACCTTCTTCGGTGTCGGCGCCGTCGTCGCGACCGGCCTCGTCGCCGAGGACCGCAAGGCATCGGCGATCTCGGTGATGTTCGCCGGGCTTACCCTCGCCACCCTGCTAGGCATGCCGGCCGGCGCCTGGCTCGGCCTGCATTTCGGTTGGCGCGCGACCTTCTGGGCGATGGCCGCGATTGGCCTCGTCTCGATGGCGGTGATCGCCGCGCTCGTGCCGCGCAGCCGCGAAGCGCACGTGCCGGCGCCGCTTGCCGAGGAACTGCGCGGCATCGCGCGTCCGCAGGTCGCGCTCGGACTCGTCATGACCATGCTCGGCTTCGCCGGCGTGTTCGTCGTGGTCGCGTACGTGCAGCCGCTGCTGGTGCAGATCGGCGGCTTTTCCGAGGCAGCGGTGTCGCCGGTCCTGCTGCTGTTCGGCGGCGGCATGATCGTCGGCAATCTCGTCGGCGGAAAACTCGCCGACCGCTGGCCGACGCCGGCCCTGGTCGGCACCCTGCTTGCGCTCGCCGCCGTGCTCGGCGCGATGAGCTTCGTCCTGCATAGCCCGGTCGCGATGCCGGTGTTCGTCGGCCTGCTCGGCATTGCCGCGTTCGCCACCGTCTCGCCGCTACAACTGCGCGTGCTGCGCAAGGCCGAAGGCGCGGGACAGAACCTTGCGTCGAGCTTCAACATCGCCTTTTTCAATCTCGGCAACGCGTTTGGCGCGTGGCTCGGCGGTATGACGATCGATCACGGCCCGGGATTGGCGGCGCTGCCGTGGATCGCCGCGGTTGTCACACTGTCCGGTCTCGGTGTCGCACTCGTCGCGTTGCGTCTCGATGCACGCGCCGTGTCGTCGCCCGCCGTCGTCGCCGCTGCGGCCTGCCGTTGAACCTGTCCTGAGGAGAACGAAATGGAATATCGCAGTCTGGGTGCGTCGGGCCTCAAGGTGCCGGCGCTGAGTTTCGGTACCGGCACCTTCGGCGGGACGGGCCCGCTGTTCGGCGCCTGGGGCAACACCGACGTGGCCGAGGCACGGCGCCTGATCGATCTGTGCCTCGATGCCGGCGTCAATCTGTTCGACACCGCCGATGTGTATTCCAACGGGGCGTCGGAAGAAGTGCTCGGCGAAGCCCTGCGCGGACGCCGCGACAAGGCGCTGATCTCGACCAAGACCGCGCTGCCGACAGGCGACGGACCGAATGATGCGGGTGCCTCGCGCGAGCGGCTGATCCGCGCGGTGGACGCGGCGCTGCGCCGGCTGAAGACCGACTACATCGATCTGCTCCAGTTGCACGCGTTCGACGCCGGCACCCCGCTCGAGGAAACCTTGTCGGCGCTCGACGATCTCGTGCGTGCGGGCAAGCTGCGCTACGTCGGCGCTTCCAATTTCGCCGGCTGGGAATTGATGCGCTCGCTCGGCGTGGCGGAGAAGTACGGTTATCCGCGCTATGTCGCTCATCAGGTGTACTACTCGTTAATCGGCCGCGACTACGAATGGGAACTGATGCCGCTGGCCAAGCAGCAGAACGTCGGGGCCCTGGTGTGGAGCCCGCTCGGCTGGGGGCGCTTGACCGGCAAGATCCGCCGCGGCCGGCCGTTGCCGGCGACGAGCCGGCTGCATGCGACGGCGGACTTCGGTCCGCCAGTGGACGACGAACGTTTGTACCGCGTAGTCGACGTGCTCGACGAAGTGGCGCAGGAGACCGGCAAGTCGATCGCCCAGGTGGCGATCCACTGGCTGCTGCGCCGGCCGACGGTATCGAGCGTGATTCTCGGAGCGCGCAATGAGGAGCAATTGCGCGACAACCTCGGCGCGATCGGCTGGACGCTGAGCGACGGGCAGATGTCGCGCCTCGACGCGGCGAGCGCCGTCGAAGCACCCTATCCGTATTTCCCGTATCGCCGCCAGGCCGGCTTTGCCCGGCTCAATCCTCCGGTGACTTGATCTCGTTCGCGCGGCGGCGCGGCGAGCGCCGGATCGGATCGGCTTGAAAATCCGTGTCGATGAGGTAGTGTTGCCTCTCTAACCGCGAGGGAGGCATGGGCGACGACACCGCTGCGTTGAACGCGTTCGCCGAACTGGACCGCCGCCTCGTCGCGGCGGTGAAAGGCATCAAGCTGCTCGGCGCGGTGAGCTGGCCGGCGTCGGTGCAGGCGCAGTTCCTCGACGGCTGGCGGCGCAAGGCTCCGTCACTGCCGACCGTCGCTTACGCCAAGCACGACTACTCGGCCGTGCGCGAGGAGTTGCAGAACATCTTCCTCGCCGCCGACGCGCAGCATCCAATCGGCGACTATCTGCGCCGCGCGGCGCAGTCGTGGGTCTACGCGACCGAACTGCTCGACGCGGCCGGCACGATGGCGATCACCGAACACTCGGCGCGCCTGTTCGGTCGCCCGGGCGACCGCCTGCCGGGCGGCGCGGTCAGCAATCTCGATGCCGCGCGGCATTTCATCGAGCTGGCCGACGAACTCGGCCGCGAACTCGACGACAGCGACGACGCACCACGCATTCCGGCCGAACAATTGTGCGGCGATCTGCAGCAGCAGATCAGCGCGTTCTTTACCCACAGCAAGGTGACGGTCGAGCTCGATCCCGACCTGATCGCCAAGGCCGCCGCAGGCCCGACGCGCATCCGCGTGCGCGCGGGCGCCAACTTTTCCCAGTACGACCGGCACCAGCTGCTCGAACACGAAGCCTTCGTGCATTCGCTGACCGCGCTCAACGGGCGCGAACAGCCGCATTTGAAATCGCTCGCGCTCAACTCGCCGCGCATCACCGCGACGCAGGAAGGGCTCGCGACCTTCGCCGAGCTGATGTCCGGCGCGATCGACATCGGCCGCATGAAGCGCATCAGCCTGCGCATCGTCGCGATCGATCGGGCGTTGAGCGGCGCCGACTTCATCGAAGTGTTCAAGTTCTTTCTCGACGCCGGCCAGAACGAAGCCGATAGCTTCACTTCGGCGATGCGCGTTTTCCGCGGCGCGCCGACCACGGGAGGCGCCGCGTTCACCAAGGACGCGGTCTATCTGCATGGGCTGCTCTCCGTGCACACGTTCTTCCGCTGGGCGCTGAAGAATCAGAAACTCAAACTCTGCCGCAGCCTGTTCGCCGGCAAGATGACCCTGCATGACGTGCTCGCGCTCGAACCGTTTTTCGATTCGGGCTACATCGCCGCGCCCGTGTATATTCCGCCGTGGGTGCAGAACGCGCACGGGCTTGCCGGCACGCTCGCGTTCTCGCTGTTCGCCAATCGCATTCGTCTCGACCGCGTCGAGGCGGAAGATCTGGTGTTGGGGGTGTGATGCTGGCGTGTTCGTGCGATCGCCTGACGATCGAAGAGCAATAGCCTGCATCACGAACGTCACGAGCAGGAACCGCAAAGCGTACCGAAGGAATTTTCCGTTTTGTTCGGCGTGTTCCGCTCTTCTGCGTGGTGACGTCTTGTGCTCTCGGCTTCAGGTGGTGTCCGAATAAGCGCGGGCAGTGAATCTGCATGAAAATGGTTGAATCTTTGATCGGAGAAAATCTTATGCAAGTACGTGTAATGGCAGCGTTGTTGGCGATGAGCGGAACGATTTCCGCCGCAGAACCTTCCGCCCAGATCTCGCCAAGCGTGTTGTCCGACGTCACCGCGTGGCGCCGCGACTTGCACCAGCATCCGGAACTGTCCAATCGCGAGGTGCGCACCTCGAAAATCGTCGCCGACGAGTTGAAGAAGCTCGGCTATACCGTGCGCACCGGCGTCGCGCACACCGGCGTCACCGGCGTGCTCAAGGGCGGCAAGCCGGGGCCGAAGCTGGCGATCCGTGCCGACATGGACGCGCTGCCGGTGACCGAGCAGGTCGATGTGCCGTTCGCCTCGAAGGTGAAGAGCGAATACCTCGGCAAGACCGTCGGCGTCATGCACGCCTGCGGCCATGACGCGCACACCGCGATGTTGCTCGGCCTCGCCGAGACGTTCGCCAAGATGAAGAACGATCTGCCCGGCGAAATCATGCTCGTCTTCCAGCCCGCCGAAGAAGGCGTGCCGCCCGGCGAAACCGGCGGCGCCCCTGGCATGGTGCGCGACGGTATTTTCAAGGACTTCAAGCCCGATGCAGTCTTCGGCATGCACGTCGTCGCCGCGTACAACGTCGGCAAGGTCGGCGTGCGCGCGGGCGGTGCGATGGCGAGCTCGGACACCTTCCGCATGACCGTGCACGGCAAACAGGCGCACGGAGCGACGCCGTGGATGGGCATCGACCCGATCGTCACCGCCGCGGAAATCGTCACGATGGCGCAGACCATCGTCAGCCGACAGCTCAACCTCAACAAGGAGCCGGCCGTCGTCACCTTCGGTACCTTCAACGGCGGTTCGCGCTTCAACATCGTGCCCGACGCGGCCGACCTGTCCGGCACGATCCGCACCTTCGACGAAGGCATGCGCAAGCAGATCATCACCAGCCTGACCGGCATCGCCGAGCACGTCGCCGCGGCGAACGGCGCGACAGTCGAAGTGCAAATGCCGAAATCGGACGAGGACCGCAATCCGGTCAACTACAACGATCCCGCGCTGACCGCACGCGTGCGCGTGAGTCTGGAGAAGGCACTCGGCAACGAACACGTCATCGACGCTGAACGCTGGACCGCTTCGGAAGACTTCCCGCACCTCGCGATCGGAGCGAAGGCACCGTCGGTCTACTTCTTTGTCGGCGCGACGCCGGCCGGACAGGACGCCGCGACCGCGCCGACCAACCACTCGCCGAAGTTCTTTCTCGACGAGGGGGCACTCGCGGTCGGCATGACGGCGATGTTGCAGGCGAGTCTCGATTTTCTCTCGGGGGGTAAGTAAGGCGCGACTTGTCGCGCCGGGCTTTGCTTTCTTCGCTCGTTACTACCGTAAAAGCAGGCATCCAGCTCTTCTCCGCTCGTCATTCCCGCGTGCTCTTGGCGGGAATCCAGCGACTTTTCTTTGGTTCTTTTGTGTTTTAAGAGCAGAGCTTCCACTCGTCCTGCGGACGAGCGGGTCACTTTTCTTCAACAGCGAAGAAAAGTAACCAAAAGACGCCGCCCCAGAACATTGCGCCCTTCGGGCATCCTGCCCGAAGGGTCCGCGTCATCGGCCGGGTTCCGCTAATTGCACCTCCGTGTGCAATAGCGGAATCGGCGCGATCCATCGCGCCGACCCTAGCGGGCCTTATCGTCCGCTGCCGCCGCAATGTAATGGGGACCCGGAAAAGCCGGAGCAGCGCGCTTCCTGCGCGCCTAAGCAACAGCTCCCTTCGTGGAAGGCTCTTGATCCGTCTTTTGATCTCGGGTCCCCGTCAGCCGCGGCGAGGGCATGACGGAATCGCCCGTAGGGTCGCGCGCAGGATGCGCGCGAGTTCGCGAATGGACACGGATGTCCATCGAGCGAACCCCGGCATGGCCTCGCGTACCCGGAGCGCGCAGCGCGAAGGGCGCGGCTCCCGGGGCGGCGTTTCTTTGGTTACTTTCTTGTCGCTGGAGACAAGAAAGTGACCCGCTCGTCCGCAGGACGAGTGGAAGCTCTGGCTTCGAAACCAAAACAAAAAGCAAAGTCACTGGATCCCCGCTAAGAGCGCGCGGGGATGACGAGCAAAAGCGGGTGCGGAACTACCGCCCCAGTGAAAACAACAAACAACGCCATCAACCGCGCGGCGGCAATGTCCCCAACTCAAGTAGCTGCCTCGCCGCCAGATCAAACCCGCGCCAAGCGGCCGCAGCAAGCGCACCGCCCGTACTGACACGACGCACGCCGATCGCCGCAAGATCGGCGACGCGCATCTGCGGCGAAAACAGCAAGACGTTGAGTGGTTTCGGCGCGACGGCGCGGACGACCTGGGCGAGCGCGTCGAGGTCGACAATGCCCGGCGCATACAGAACGTCCGCGCCGGCCTCGGCGTAGGCGACGAGCCGCGCGATCGTCGAGTCGAGATCGGGCCGGCCGAGCAGGAAACCTTCCGAGCGCGCGACGAGCATAACGTCTTCGCCGCTCGCATCGATCGCCGCACGCGCGGCGCGGATGCGTTCGACCGCGAGCGACAGCGAATGCAGATCGTGTTCGGCACGGTCCTCGATCGACAGGCCGGCGACACCGGTGGCGACGGCGAGTTTCACGTTCGCCGCGACGCCTTCCGGCGCCGTGGCGAAGCCGTCTTCGAAATCGGCGTTGACCGGCAGGTCGGTCGCAGCGCAGAGCGTGCGCAGATGGTCGAGCACGGTGTCGCGCGACAATTCGTTGTCGGCGCGGCCGAGCGACCAGGCGATGCCGGCGCTGGTCGAGGCGAGCGCCTTGAAGCCGAGTTTTTCGAGCCGGCGCGCGCCGCCGATGTCCCACGGGTTCGGCAGGACGAAGCAGCCGTCGGCGTGCAGGGCGCGGAACGCGGCGCGTTTTTCGGCGAGCGCAATGGGCATGGCGAATCTCCGTCGGTCGTTGGAGCGAGTATGCGCGCGGCAGCGGTGCTTGATCAGGACCAATCCGCAGACGGCCGTGAGAACCACGGCCGCCGAGGCGTCATTGCCAGTTCGGGCGCCGGATCGCGGGCCATGCCCTGGCGCCGCGGAACAGATTGACGCTCCATTTGAGCGGACCGCCGAACCAATTCCAGAAGAACGCGCCCCAGGTGTTGCCGGGCATGGTGCGGATCAGTTCGGCGAGTTCGGCGGACAGTGCGCGGAAGCGCGCCTCATGCAGTTTCGCGTAGGCGACGACGTGGTCTTCGCCCTTGCCGGTCTGCGCGGACTTGATGTAGCCGTCGACGGTCTTGCGGATGCTCTTGAGCGCCGCGAGCGTGCTCTTCGGATCGCGCTGCTTCGGCGCGAGCGCGTTGTAGTCGAGCACGGTCTTGCTGATCGCGAGATCGGCGTCGGCACGCTCCTCATTGCCGAGCACCTGCTGGACGATACCGAGCGCGGCGACATGGTCGGCGTTGCCGTAGCGCCCTTCGAGCAAGGCGTTGACGAGAGTGCGCACCGGCACCGTGTCGGAACCCGACTCGGCCATTGCGAGCCAGCCCGTCGCTTCGGCGCGGGCCGTGTCGCGCTCGGCGGCATGCGCGTCGGCCTGCGCGCCGAGCGAAGTGACGTCGCCGTGCACGGCCGCCTTGCGCCGCCACGCGGCCGATGCCTGCGCATCGGCATTACAGCCGACGCCCGACTCGTGGCGCTCGGCGAGGTCGCGCATCGATGCGACGCTGCCGCCGCGGGCCGCGATCGTGAGCAGCTCGGTGACGCGGCGCTGCGCATCGGCGGCGTCGGCGTGCGTCTTCTTCAGCATCAGGGCAAGGTTGCGCGCGGCGTAGCGGTCGCCGAGCGCGGCGGCCTCGGCGAACGCGGCGTCGGCACGGGCATAGTCGTGCGGCTCGACCTCGCTCCATTCGAGGCCGATCCAGTTCAGGCAGCGCGCGCGCGTGGCGTCGTCGGCCGCGAGTTCGCGTGCGCGTTCGTAGCCGACGACGGCGCGCGTGCGGTCGCGCGGCACGCCTTCGGTCTTCGAGTCGTAGGCGTAGAGATCGCCGAGTGCACGCGCGCACTCGTAGGCATGTTCGCCGCCGAGCGCAGCGCCGTCGGTGTAGGCGACGGCAGCGGCATCGAGATTGCCGGACCAGCGCAGGCGCTGGGCAAGATGGTGGTGGTACTCGGCGTCGGCGGGTTCGAGCGCGACCGCTTCGCGCGTGACCTGCGCTGCTTCGGCGTCGCGGTCCATGCGCGAAAGGATCGCGCCTTTCTCGTCGAGCAGCCAGGCGCGGATGCGCGGCGGCACGTCGAGCGCGAGGCCGCGTTCGATCATCGGCAGCGCGGCCTTGGCGTCGTCGTCCCAGGTCGAGGTGTAGTTCGCGCGCCACCACCAGTGGTTGGCGGTCAGGATCGCGACATCGGCGGCGGCGAGATGCTTCGGCGCGATGTCGAGCAGCGCATTCATGTCCTTCACCGTGCCGCCCCAGCGCGGCTCGCGCACGCCCTGGATGCTGCGCCATGCGGGCAGCCAGCGCGGCGCGATCTCGAGCACTTCGTCGAACAGGCGCTCGGCGGCGCTGCGGCTGCCGTTGATCTGTTCGCGTCGCATCAGCGCGGCGAGCGCCATGCCGGGCGCGAAACGCAGCTCGATCGCGCGGCGCAGCAGCGGCTCGGCGGCCTGCTGATGGAATTCGATCGCCTGCCAATCCTTGCGGCTGACCCGATCGACCGTCGTCGTGCCGCGGTGCGCATTTGCCTTCGCGCAGTGATGCAACGCGAGCGCCAGTTGCGCGGCGCTGCGCTCGGTCTGCGCCGCCGCGGCGGCGAGCGCGTCGTACGGCGCGAGGGCGAGTGCGTCGGCGGCGTCGACGAAGGCCTTGCGTGTCGCGTCGTTCTCGTCGGCGAGATAGTCCGCCCAGAGTTTTTCCAGACCGGCGAGTGCACTGTCGGCGCCGGCGGCGTGATGGTCGAGGATCGCGTTCATGCCGTTCCTCCCTGCGCATAGTGGCGCCACATCAGCGCATAGCGCGCACTCTTGGCGCGTTCGTCGCCATCCTCTTTACTGCTGTAGTGGCGTGCGAGCGCGAGTGCGGCGTCGCCGGCACAGGCCGGATCGAGCAGCACCGCTTCGCGCAGCGCAGCGGCGGCGCGCGCTTCGTCCTGATCGAGATTCGCGCGGCCCCAGACCAGACGGCTCTGCGCGTGATCGGGATAGGCGGCGATAAAGTCGAGCAGCTCGCGATCGGGATCTTCGCATTCGTTCGCGTCGAGGCGCATTTCGAGCAGACCCCAGGCGGTGTCCGCATCGAGTGCGCGCGCATTCTGCAGGGCCTCGTCGCGTGCGGCGGCGAGTGCAGACTTCCGTTCCTGTTGCGCGCGCTGTTCTTCGTGGCGGCGGCGCCAGTCATCGCGCACGCGGTCCTGCCATTCGCGATCGAACGGTTCGAGCAGGCGCGCCAGGTTCGTGCCGAACCAGGCTTCCGCCGCACTGCTTTCGGCGACCGGGCGGATTTCGATGCGATGGTCGCGGAACGCTTCGGCATCGACGCCGAGTGCGGCGAGACGGTCGGCGAGGGCCGGGTGCGTGTCGTGCGTGCCGGTCTCGGTGTCGAGCGCGTTGCGCAGCAGGTCCGCGGAAACGTTCTGGTCGTGGCGCGGACGCACGAGCGCGGGCAGTTGCGACCACGGCCGGACGGTCGGCTCGGCCTCGGTTTCGGTGCGCGCGTAGATCGGCGCCCAGAAACCGTGGCCGTTGATGTAGCCGCTGGCGACGTTGACACGCGCGAGCGCAGCGGCGGCGATGTCTTTGCCGGCGTAGTGCGCGGAGATCGCGTCGGCGGCGTATTCCGAATCGCGGCAGAGGGCGAAGCTGAGCCGGTCGAACTTGCGGATATACCAGTTGAGGAATCCGGCGAATTTGCGTGAGGCCCAGTCCTGCCAGCTCGCGGTCTGCTGGAGCATTTGCAGGAAATGCCAGCGGCAACGGTAGACGAACGCGTCGAAGCGCGAAGGATGTCCGGACAGATGGCCGTACTCGTGCGCGACCACGGCGAGCATCTCGTCGGCCGACAGCGTCTGCAGCAGTGGCACGCCGAGGCTGATGATGCGCCGGCGCAGCGGAATGAACCAATAGCCGCCGAGCGGGCGCGTGATCGCGTAGGCGTTGAGTTCATTGCTCAGCACGACTTCTGCGACCTTCGGCCCGCGCAGCGTACGACGCATATCGTCGAGCGCGGTGAACAGCATCGGCGCGTCTTCGCGCTTCAGGCGCCGGCCTTGCACGGGCGGCTCGCGGAAGCTCAGCGTGCGCCAGCCCATCTTGATCACCGCCCACGCCGGCAGCAGCGCGATCCAGATGACTTTGGCCAGTTTGGCGAGCACGATCAGGCCCTTGCCGGTCAGCGCGAGCGCAGCGACGAGCACCAGTACGACGATTGCAGCGAACAGGACGACGATCATCGCGAACGCGCCGAACAGCAGGAACAGCGCGATCCGGAGCCGATAGAAGAACGAGAGTTTGGGCGTGCCCACGGCGGGGGGCGAGGCTTGCTCCATGGGCGAGATTCCAGATAGCCGGGTCGATTGAAAACACAATCACGCAACGGCGGCGCAAGCGCGCAGATATTTTCGCGGCATGAACTGCACCGCCTGCGAAGCCGTATTGACGTCGCGCGGGACTCTCGCCGTTTTCGCGCCGGCGATCAAGCCGACGGAGCCGATGCGGAAAGTAAGGCGAACTCAGCCTGCGGCGAAGCGCACGGTAAATGCGGCGCCGCCGAGATTCTCCGAACGCGACACGGTCAGGTTGCCGCGATAGGCCTTGAGCAGATCCTGGACGATCGCAAGGCCGATGCCGTGGCCCTGCACACGCTCGTCGCCGCGCACGCCGCGCTGGAGCAGGTGCTCGACCTTGTCCTCGGGAATGCCCGGGCCGTCGTCCTCGACCATGAAGATCAAGCCATTGCGGCGCGCGCCCTGAGCGCCAGGAATCACGCGTGCGGTCAGCAGCACGCGATGCCCGGCCCACTTGAACGCGTTTTCTAGCAAGTTGCCGAGCAGTTCGAGCAGATCGCCGACTTCGCCGTAAAACTGCGCGCGTGGATCGACATCGAATTCGCAGAGTACGTTTTTCGCCGAATAGACTTTTTCCAGGCCGCTGACGATTTCCTCGGCGTGTGGTTCGATCAGGATCGGCGCGGCGAAGGTCGAATGGCCGCTCGTCGCCGCGCGCGAGAGCTGGTAGGCGACGATCGAATCCATGCGTCCGACTTGTTCGAGCACGGTCCAGCGGAATTCTTTGCCGTCCGCGCCCGATTCGAGCTGGCTGCGCACGACCGCGAGCGGTGTCTTCAGGCTGTGGGCGAGATCGGACAAGGTATTGCGGTAGCGCTTGAGGCTGTTGCGCTCGCTCTCGATGAAGTCGTTGATGCTGCGCGAAAGCCGCTTGAGTTCGAGCGGGTAGTCGGTCGACAGCAGTTCCTGCTCGCCGCGCTCGACGCGGCCGAGTTCGGTGGCGATGCGCCGCGTCGGCTGCAGGATCCAGCGCACGAGGCCGAGCAGCAGCAGGAGCAGGCCGACGACGAGGCCGCCGAAGGTGAAGACGAGGCTGCGCCGGAATACGCTGCGCTGTCCTTCGAGGTGCCGGGCGTCCTCGGCGACGTGGATCGTCGTCAGCACGGGTTCCCTGCCGGCGACGGGCCAGGACAGGCCCATGCTGTACATGTACACCCTGCTGCCGTCGGGGCCGTCGACCGAGTCGAACTGGCGCGCGCCGGGTTTGAGCACGCCGTCGAACGGCCATGCGCCGAGCAGTGCGGACGGACTGCGCCAACTGTCGAAGCGCGCGCCGTCGACCTCGACCGGACCGACCATGCCGGCGTAGAAGCCGCTGTCGGGGCTGATGAACGGTTCGGGATCGACTTCGGGCGGAATCCAGCGCCGCGCACGGCTGACGTCGGACTTGGCGATATACGCTTCAGCGTAGCTCTGCAGGCGGTCGTGCAGGTTGCTCAGCAGGGTTTCGTTGATCGCGCGATCGAGCGCGACCCCGGCAAGGCCGAGGAACGCGGTAAGGATCACGCCAGCGGCGAGCAGTGAGCGCGCTTGCAGCGAGAGCGGTCGGCGCGCCATGCGGTATTTTATATTTTTTTACTTTGCCGCAGCTTCGCCCGCGGCTTCGTGCTGGCCTTCGCTGCGCGGAATCGCGAAGCGGTAGCCACGGCCGCGCACGGTCTCGATCGGCTTGAGGCTGTTGTCCGCGTCGAGCTTGCGGCGCAGGCGGCCGATGAAGACTTCGAGCACGTTGGAATCGCGGTCGAAATCCTGCTGGTAGATGTGCTCGGTCAGGTCGGCCTTCGACACGAGTTCGCCGGCGTGGAGCATCAGGTATTCGAGCACCTTGTACTCGTAGCTGGTCAGGTCGGCGGCCGCGCCGGCGACGTGCACGGTCTGCGCGGTCGTGTCGAGCACGATCGGGCCGCATTCGAGAGTCGGCTTGGTCCAGCCGCTCGCGCGGCGCACGAGCGCGTTGATGCGCGCGAGCAGCTCTTCGACGTGGAAGGGTTTGACCAGATAATCATCGGCGCCGTGCTTGAGGCCCTGCACCTTGTCTTGCCAGCTCGAACGCGCGGTCAGGATCAGGATCGGATATTTCTGACCGGCGTCGCGCAGATCCTTGACCAGGTCCATGCCCGACTTCTTCGGCAGGCCCAGGTCGACGATGGCGACGTCGAACGGCACTTCGCGGCCGAGGAAGAGACCTTCCTCGCCGTCGGCGGCGGTGTCCACAGCGAAGCCGTCGCGCTTCAGGCGCGCAGCCAGGGTTTCGCGCAGCGGGGCTTCGTCTTCGACCAGTAGTACGCGCATGGGATGCTCCAGGTAATCTGTTTCTGTGCGATCGTCCGGGACCGCGAACAACGCAAAGCGGGCATCCTGCCCGCGCTTTTCGGTGGCATCGTCGTCCGTGACTGCAAGGCTTGCCGGCAACCGTCCATGGCTGCGCCGCTCATCGGTTCCGCTAATCCTCGGCGGGCACTTCGACGATCTTCACCTGACCGTCGCGGGTCAGCACCTTGATCCGGTAGATCGTCTTCTTGCCCTGCGTCTTCGACTCCGCCGACAACACCTTGCCGCCCGTCTCGCGCTGCACCTTGGCGATCGCATCCTTCATCGTCAGCGTGGCCGCATCGGCATCATGCGACGACAACGCAAACGCGGCAAGCAGGAGGATCGTGGCGAAGCGGAATTTCATTGCGGGCGTGATTTGGCAGGCGGCGGAAGAGAATTTGCAATCCGGGAAGGCCACTATGGGAAACTCGATTGAATTGGGCCTGAACTGGCCGGCATCGGTCGCGGAACTGCCGCGATTCCGACGATAACTCGTGCGCGGATCATGCCGCCTGCGCGTGTTCGCGCAGGCCCGCCATCGCCTGCTCGACGACGCGGAAGTCGGCGCCGCTGCGGTGCATGCGCTCGCTCAGCGTGCGGCGGAACGCACGCGCACCGGGCAGGCCGTGATAGAGGCCGAGGATGTGCCGGGTCACATGGTTGAGTGCGCCGCCGCGTGCGAGCTTGGCTTCGATGTACGGCTGCATGCGATAGAGCACCTCGTCGCGATCGGGCAGCGGCGTGCCGAACAGCGCGTGTTCGCACTGCGCGAGAACGTAAGGATCGTGATAGGCCGCGCGGCCGAGCATCACACCGTCGACGATCGCGCAATGCGACTTGGTTGCGACCACATCGACGATGCCACCGTTGATCGCCAGCGTGAGCTGCGGGAATTCCTGGCGCAGTCGATACACGCGCTCGTAGTTGAGCGGCGGAATCTCGCGGTTCTCCTTCGGCGACAGGCCGTGCAGCCAGGCTTTGCGCGCGTGCACGATCAGCGTTTCCAGGCCGGCGCCGACCAGGGTTTCGACGAAGCGGTGCAGGTCTTCGTAGTCGTCCTGCTCGTCGACGCCGATGCGGCACTTCACCGTCACCGGCACGGACACCGCTGCGCGCATCGCCGCGACGCAGTCGGCGACTAGCGCCGGTTCGCGCATCAGGCACGCGCCGAAGCGGCCCGATTGCACGCGATCGGACGGACAGCCGACATTGAGATTGATCTCGTCGTAACCCCAGTCCGCGCCGATGCGCGCGCACTGCGCGAGTTCCGCCGGCTCGTGCCCGCCGAGCTGCAGCGCGAGCGGATGCTCGGCCGCGTCGAAATCGAGGTGGCGTGCGCGGTCGCCGTGGATGATCGCGCCCGTTGTAACCATTTCGGTATATAGGCGCGCATGCGGCGCAAGCAGGCGATGGAAATACCGGCAATGGCGGTCGGTCCAGTCCATCATCGGCGCGACGCAGAGCGCCCACGGCCCATAGGGCCGCGTCGTTTCGAGCGTTTTTTGACCGGATTGATCCATTTTTTGCCTGTTTGCGGCGCCTGGCAGGGCCGCGAATCAGACAATTTTAAATGAAAACCGGCAATTTGCCGGTAGCCCGGGCTTGCCCTGGCCCCGACCGCGGGATTTCGGGCCGGTGCCTGCGCGCGATAAAAGGCTATTTCTGCGCGAGCGCCTGCTCGATCGCCCGCTGCGCGAGCGGCGACATGATGTCGTAACCCGAGGTGTTGGGATGCAGGCCGTCGTAGGTCAGTTTTTCCTTGAGCGCGCCTTTGTCGTCGACCATCGCCGCGTAGTAATCGAGATAGACGTAGCCTTTGCGCTGCGCGTAGGCGCGCAGCCAGGCGTTGAGATCGCGGATGCGCTGCGGCGGGCGCGCGTCGGCGGCGTGCTCGTCGATCAGCGTATTGATCGGCAGCACGGAGGCGATGACGACCTTGATGCCGTTGGCCTCGGCCAGTTCGCTCATCGAAGCCAGATTGTCTTCGATCATGCCCTGCGTTGCCGGGCCGGTATTGCCGGCGATGTCGTTCGTGCCGGCATGGATGACGACGACCTTGGGCTTGAGCGCGATCACGTCGGCGCGGAAGCGCACCAGCATCTGCGCCGTGGTCTGACCGCGGATGCCGCGATTGACGTAGGCCTTGCCCGGAAAGAAGGTGCCGTGATCGTCGCCGAGCCCCCAGAAGTCGGTGATCGAATCGCCCATGAAAACCACGCGTGTTTCGCCCGGCTTCGGTGCCGCGAGGCGCCCGTTCTCTTCGCGGTAGCGCGAGAACAGCGGCCAGTCGGCGAGACGACTCTCGTCGTCGTTGAGGCGCGCGGCGAGGATCGCGAGCGTCGGGCTCGTGTCGGCGTTCTGGGCAAACACGAACGCCGATGGCGCCAACGCCAGTGCGGAAAACAGCATCGCTTTTTTCATGGATCTATCTCGTCGAGCAGTCGGACGCGCAGCGCATCGAAACGAATCGGCCATTCCCGCGCTCACCAGAAAACCGAATAGAGCACGATCAGGATCAGCACCACGATCGCCGCGCCGACATTGAACGTCGTCGAGGTGCGGAAACTGATGTCGTCGGTGCGGATCGTGTCCTTGGTCGCGTTCGCCGCGGTCATCAGCGAGACGAGCACCGCGAGCACGGTCGACAACACGAACACCCAGCCGACGCGGTTCATGAACGGCATCGCCGGCAACAGCAGCTTGATCGCGATCGACAGCGCGACCGAGCCGATCGCCGCGGCGAGCGCGCCGTTTTCGTTCGCGCGCTTCCAGAACAGGCCGAGCAGGAAGATCACGGTGACGCCTGGGGTGAAGTAGCCGGTGAAATCCTGGATGTACTGGAACGCCTGATCGAAGCTGCCGAGCAGCGGCTTCGCGCTGAGCACGCCGATGACGACCGCGCCGACCGCGGCGAGGCGGCCGACCGCGACGGTTTTCGCTTCGCCTGTCTGCGGCGCGATCTTGGTGTAGAAGTCGAGAGTGAAGATCGTCGCGATCGAATTGATCTTCGAGGCGAGCGAAGCCATGATCGCCGCGATCAGCGCGGCGAACACGAGGCCGAGCGCGCCGGCCGGCAGCAGCGCCATCATCGTCGGATAAGCCTGGTCCGGCTTGGCCAGGCCCGGTGCGATCATCACCGCGGCGATGCCGGGCACGACCACGATCAGCGGCACCAGCAGTTTGAGGAAGGCGGCGAGCAACACGCCGCGCTGCGCCTCTTCCACGCTCTTCGCCGCGAGTCCGCGCTGGATGATGTACTGGTTGAATCCCCAGTAGCTCAGGTTCATCACCCACATGCCGCCGAGCAGAACGCTGAGGCCCGGCAGGTCTTTGTAGAACGGATTGTCCGGCTTGAGGATCATGTGGAAGTGTTCCGGATGCGCCGCGCGCAACTGGGCGAACCCGGCGAAGAGGCCGCCGTCGCCGCCGAGGCGCGACAAGGTCAGCGCGGTGATTGCGAGACCGCCGACGACGAGCAGGCCGACCTGGACGAAATCGGTCAGCGCCACCGCCTTGAGTCCGCCGTAGAGCTGGTAGGCCAGCGAGAACGCGCCGAGCAGGACGAGCGCGGTGAACTGGTCCATGCCGGTGACCTGGCTGACCGCAATCGAGCCGAGCCAGAGGATCGAAGTCAGGTTGACGAACACGTAGAGAATCAGCCAGAACACCGCCATCACCGTGCGGATGCGCTTGCCGTAGCGGTTCTCGAGGAACTGCGGCATGGTGTCGATGCCGTTGCGCAGGAACACCGGCAGGAAGAATTTGCCGACGATCAGCAGGGTCAGCGCCGCCATCCATTCGTACGACGCGATCGCGAGGCCGAGCGCATAGCCCGACCCCGACATGCCGATGATCTGCTCGGCCGAGATGTTCGCGGCGATCAGCGACGTGCCGATGGCCCACCACGGCAGCGCCTTGCTGGCGAGGAAGTAGTCCTTGCTGTCCTTCTCGTGGCCGCGCTTCTCGCGCGACACCCACTGGGCGAGGGCGAAGATGCCCACGAGATAGACCAGGACGATGACGATATCCGACGCCGACAACTTCATTTGACCTCCCGCTTTGTTTTTCTGGTCCCGCCGCGTTGCCGCAGCGGATGTTTTATTTTTCTGTGCCGCTCAATCTGGATATGACGTTGCTAGACCGTGAGCAATCCACGCCGCGCGGCCAACGCATGCAGCCCGCGCGCCGCCGCATGATCGGCGTGATTGCGCGCATGCAGTCCGCGCCGGAGCAGTGCTTCACTGTACAGTTCGAGCAGCCGGTCGGCCGCGACCAGATGCAGGGAATCGACGGCGACCGGCAGATCGTTCAGTTCGTGCCCGATCAGCAGGCCCGACAAATAGGACGCCAGCTCGTTCTCGCGCAGCGTGCCGAACAAACCCTGGGTGCGCACGGCGAACAACTGGTTGAGCAGGTCGCGCGGCTTGCGCGCGTCGTCGACGCCCTGGGCGAACGCGGCAGGCTGATGCGGCGCGCCGGATTCCATCAGGCGGCCGAGGATGCTGTGTTTGCACAGCAGGTCGAACAGCTCGCCGGTCATTGCCGTGTGGAAAGCCGCGATGCGGCCGTCGCGGATTTCGGCATGCTTGCTGTGCGTGCCCGGCAGGCAGACCAGATGGCGTCCGCTGCCGAGTTGATCGAGCAGGCCGCAGACTTGCGTCTCTTCGCCGCGCATCACGTCGCGCATGCCGTCGGCATCGCGCACGGTCAGTCCCGGCACGAGCCAGATGCGGCGATCGGCGAATGCCGCAGCGTCGAGCGGCACCATCGCTGCGGCGATGTCGTCGAGCCCGGCAGGACATTCGACGTAGGCCACTTCGCGCCAGCCCTGGCGGCTGCCGATCATGCCGCTCATGACGATCAAACCGTCGTTCCAGCCGTCGATGACATCGTGCAGCACGGCGTCGAATCGGCCGGCCGCGGCGAGCACGCCCTGTGCCGAGCGGCGCGTGTCGGTGACGGCGCCGTCCGCGTCGAGACGGAAAGCGCGCAGGCTCGTCGTGCCCCAGTCGATCGCGATCATCGGTCGTCGAACCGCGATTCGGGCAAACCCGTGGGTGCATCGAGGCGCACGGCAAACAAGCCGCCGGCGTGCGGCTCGCATACGAGCGCGTCGGCGTCGAGATCTTCACGCGCGGTCGTGATGTAGAGCGTGTCGAAATCGGTGCCGCCGAACGCGACGCAGCTCGGCTGGCGCGTCGGCACGTCGACGTGTCGGGCGATGGGGCCGTCGCGGTCGTAGCAGACCACGCGCGCGGCACCCCACTGCGCGCTCCACAAACGGCCGTGCCGGTCGATCGCCGCACCGTCGGGCGTCGCAGGCAATTCGACTTCGGCGAACACTTCCGGCCGGCCGACGCCGGCCGCGTCCGCGTCGTAGTCGCAGCGCATGATGCGGCCCTGCCGCGTATCGCAGAAATACAGGCTGCGCCCGTCGAGGCCGAAGCAGAGGCTGTTCGGAATCGCCACGCCGCCGAGGTCGAGTTCGCGCAGGCCGTGTTTTGCCGAGTACTGATAGAAGCGGCCGAGCGGCGCGCGCGCGGCGTCTTCGTTGAGCGTGCCGAAAACGAAATTGCCGGCGCGGTCGGCGCGGCCGTCGTTGCTGCGCAGATGCGCTTGGCCCGGTTCGACCGCGGTGAGTGCCTGCGTGTGCAGCGCGTCGCCCGATTCGTCGGCATTCAAGTCGGCGACATGGATTTCCTTCGCGAGCGCGAGCAGCAGCCGGCCTGATTCGCAGAGGGCGAACGATCCGAGCCGGTCGGGCAGGCGCCAGGAGCGCACTTCGCCGTTATGCGGCCGATAGCGCCACAGGCGCGCGGCGTGAATGTCGGTCCAGAGCACCGCGCGTTCGCGCTCGCACCAGAGCACACCTTCGCCGAGAGTGCAGCGGCTGTCGACGACAAGCTGCGCCTGCGGTGTCGATGCAGAAAACGGAAGCGGCGCCGTTGTCGAAGCGGTCGCCGGTGCGGCGTGCGGCGTGCTCATCTCACCACTCGGCCACGCTGCCGTCGGCATGGCGCCAGACCGGGTTGTGCCAGTCCGGCGCATGGCGGCTGCGCTCGCTCACGACGGCTTCGTCGATCTCGACGCCAAGGCCGGGCCGCGTGAACGGTTTGACCGAGCCCTGCTCCATCGCGAACGCGTCCTTGTTGACCACATAGTCGAGCACTTCGCCGTCGGCGTTGTAGTGGATGCCGATGCTCTGCTCCTGCAGCACCGCGTTCCAGCTGGCGAAATCGACGTGCAGGCACGAAGCGAGCGCGATCGGGCCGAGCGGGCAGTGCGGCGCAAGTGCAACGTCGTAGGTTTCGGCCATCGCCGCGATCTTCATACATTCGGTGATGCCGCCGGCGTGCGACACGTCGGGCTGCAGAATCGCGATGCCGCCGCGCTCGAAGACGTGCTTGAACTCGAAGCGCGAATACATGCGCTCGCCCGCGGCGAGCGGAATCGCCGTCTGCGCGGCGAGGCGCGGATAGTGCTCGGCCTGCTCGGCGAGCACGGGCTCTTCGATAAACAGCGGGCGATACGGTTCCAGCTCGCGGATCAGCGTCTTCGCCATCGGCGCACCGACGCGACCGTGAAAGTCGAGGCCGAACTCGATCGTGGTGCCGAACGCAGCGCGGATTTCGGCGACCTTGGCGACGGCCGCGTCGATCGCGCGGCTCGTGTCGAGCAGGCCGAGTTCTTCGCAGGCGTTGAGCTTGAACGTGTCGAAACCGTGTTCGAGACGGCTGCGGATCTGCGCGATGATGTCGGCCGGGCGATCGCCGCCGACCCAGCAATACGTCTTCATGCGCTCGCGCACGAGACCGCCGAGCAATTGATACACCGGCACGCCGAGCGCCTTGCCCTTGATATCCCAGAGCGCCTGGTCGATGCCGGCGATCGCACTCATAAATACCGCGCCGCCGCGGTAGAACGCGCCGCGGTACATGGTCTGCCAGTGATCGTTGATGCGCGCGGGATCTTTGCCGATCAGTTGCTCGCCGATCTCGGCGACCGCGGCCTCGACGCTGCGCGCGCGGCCTTCGACCACGGGCTCGCCCCAGCCGACGAGGCCTTCGTCCGTCTCGATCTTGAGGAACATCCAGCGCGGGGCGACGCGATAGGTGGTGAGTTGGGTGATTTTCACTGCGACTTCTTCCTGAAGGACTGAACGAACGCCTCGGCGCGCGCGCGCGTCGCGGCGGGGGCCTGGCCCGGTGCATACAGATCACTGCCGAGTCCCGCGCCCGCGCAGCCCGCGGCGAGGAAGTCGGGCAGGTTGAGCGGATTGACTCCGCCGACCGCGAACAGCGGCGTGCTCGCCGGCAGCACGGCCTTGAGCGCGCGTACGTAACCGGGGCCGAGGTTCGACGCCGGAAACAGCTTGAGAATCTGCGCGCCTGCGCCGAGCGCGGCGAAGGCTTCGCTCGGCGTCAGAAAGCCGGCCGCGACGGTCAGTCCCGCGGCGACGGCGTGGCGGATCAGGGCCGGTTCGGTATTCGGCGTCACCATGAGTTTCGCGCCGGTCGCGGCGAGCGCGTCGGCATCGGCACTGTTGAGCACGGTGCCCGCGCCGATGACCGCGCGATCGGCAGCGGTATGCAAGGCGATCTCCACGCTATGCCGCCAGTTCGGCGAATTGCACGGAATCTCGATCAGGCCGATGCCCGAGGCGATCAGCTCGTGCACGTGTGCGGCGACTTCGTCAGGCTTGATTCCGCGCAGGATGGCGATCAGGGGAAGATGCGAAGTCCAGTCCATGTCCGCGTACTCACTCGTGATAAAGCTGCGAGCGGCCGCCGTCGATCAGAATGTCGGCGGCGTTGATAAAGCGCGCTTCGTCGCTGGCGAGGAACAGCGCGGTGTAGGCGACTTCCTCGGGCGTGCCGATGCGCTTGCACGGCAGCAGTTCGGTCTGGCGCGCGCGCGCATCGGGTTCGCGCTCGAACCAGCGCTCGATGCGCTCGACCAGGATCAGGCCCGGCGAGATCGAATTGCAGCGCACGCCGCGCGCGGCGTACTGGATGCCGAGCGCCTTGGTCATGCCGATCAGGCCGTGTTTGGCGACCGGATACGGGAACGCACCCGGGATGATCTTGTGCCCGTGCACCGAGGCGATGTTGACGATCGAGCCGGCGTTGCGTTCGAGCATGAACGGCAATGCCGCGCGGCTGAAGTTCCACGCGCCGCCGAGATTGGTGGCGAGATTGCGCTGCCATTCGGCGGTGGTCAGGGTCAGCGGTTCGCCGAACACGTCGGCACCGGCATTGTTGACGAGTACGTCGACGGCGCCGAAGCGTTGGCCGACCTCGCCGACGAATGCATTGACCGCGGCTTCGTCGGCGACGTCGCCCGCGGCGAAGTGTTCGCACACCGCGGCCACGTCGGCCGACGGTGCACTGCGGTCGAAGCCGGCGACGCGGGCGCCGTGCGCGGCGAACAATTTGGCGATCGCGGCGCCGATGCCGCTTGCGGCACCCGTGACGATCGCCGCTTTGCCCGCAAGCCTTTTGCCTTGCATTTCGCCCACGCTTGCTCCCTATCCCCTTCGTTTCGAATGCTCGACCGCCGGCGCCGCGGCGTCAGGCCGAGGTTTTCTTCGCCGGCTTGGCGCGGCTGCGCTGCAGGTTCGCCTGCGAGTCCGCAATCACGCCGTGCATGACCTTGCGTGCGACGTCGGGCTGCTGGCGCTTGATCGCGTCGAGCACTTTCTTGTGTTGCGGCAGCGAATACTTGAAGTTGTTCGCCGTGCGCGCCGATAGGACGAGATAGGTGCCGAGCGCCGTTTCGACCACCGAGAACAAGGACTGCAGCAGCTCGTTGCCGGTGGCGCGCAGCACGGCGTCGTGGAACTGCAGGTCCGCTTCGGCCCATTCGTCGAGCGAGTTCGCGGCTTCCATCGCCGCGTAGGCCTGTTCGATCTCGGCGAGCTGCGCCGGCGTGCGCTTGCGCGCGGCCGAGGCGGCGGCCGCGGGTTCGATGATTTCGCGCATCTCGACGAGTTTGTCGACGAAGTCGTCGGCCGGCATCGATGCGCAGCGCCAGGTCAGCACGTCGGCGTCGAGCTGGTTCCAGAAGCGCTCTTCGAGCACGCGCGCGCCGACGCCGGCGCGGGACTCGATCAGGCCCTTGGCCGAAAGCACCTTCATCGCCTCGCGCAATGCGGTGCGGCTGACGCTGAGGCTCTCGGCGAGCGTCTCTTCGCGCGGCAGCACTTCGCCCGGCTGCACCTGGCCGCTGACGATGCGTTGTCCCAGCTCGTGCATCACATGTCCATAAAGATTGCGCACCGCGCTCTGCTTTCTCATCGAATCCTCCTCAGTCCATCGTTCCGCTTACCGGTCATGCTCTACTTTGTCATACTATAATAATTTCAGCAAAGGTTTTCCAAAGCGAATTTCCGTCTCGCTGCGCATCGGCCGCGGCGTTCGTTCCGCGCCGCGAAATGCCGTGCCGCAGCATGCGGAACCGCTTCTTTTCGCCGTGTATACGCGGCTGCGGCACGAAAAACCAAGAGGTGGCGCTCGTTCTCGAGTGCGTTGCGCAGTTCTTGTTTCGTGGCGCGATGCATCATCGTTGTGTCTTTCGAACATGTATGCTTGCAAGATCATCATACAATATGCTTAGATGATCAATAGCAAGACACAAGAACGAATTCGGGAGGCTACAAATGCGAGAGCAACTGGCAACTTTGGCGCTCGGTCTGTGCGCGCTGAGCGGCGCCGCGCAGGCGGCGGAAACGAAGCGCGAATCGTTCGGCACGCTTGCCGACGGCCGTGCGGTCGAAACGGTGACGCTCGACAACGGCCGCGGCGCGATCGCGCAGATCATCACGCTCGGCGCGAGCCTGCACACGCTGTCGGTGCCGGACCGCGCCGGCAAGAGCGCGAACATCACGCTCGGCTATGCCGCTCTCGACGATTATCTGAAGAAGCCGCAGTACTTCGGCGCCACGGTGGGGCGCTATGCCAACCGCATCGCCAACGGCCGCTTCGACCTCGACGGGCATACGTATCAACTGTCGACGAATGAAAAGACCACGTCGCTGCATGGTGGCGAGCGCGGTCTCGACAAGGTGCTGTGGCAGATCGGCGAACTCAAGCACGGCGTCGACGCGGCGAGCGTCAGCCTGAGCTATGTGAGCGCCGACGGCGAGATGGGTTATCCGGGCAAGCTCTCGATCACCGCGACCTATACGCTCGACACGCACAACCGCCTGTCGATCGAATACCGCGCGACCACCGACAAGCCGACCATCGTCAACCTGAGCAACCACGCCTACTGGAATCTGTCGGGCGAAGGCTCGGGCTCGGTGATGGACCAGCGCCTGCGCATCGTGGCCGATGCCTATCTGCCGGTCGATGAAAAGCTGATCCCGACCGGCGAAGTGCGCAGCGTCGCCGGCAGCGTGTTCGATTTCCGCGAGACCAAGCCGATCGGCCGCGACATCCGCCGCGGCGACGACGCGCAATTGCTGGTCGGCCACGGCTACGACCACAACTTCGTCGTCGCACGCAGCATGGCGAGCGCGCCGCGTTTGGTCGCGCAGGTCGAAGACCCGGCTTCCGGCCGCGTGCTGAAACTCCTCTCGGCACAACCGGGCCTGCAGTTCTATTCTGGCAATTTCCTCGACGGCAGCACGGTCGGCACGGGCGGCCGCGTCTATCGCCAGGGCGACGCCTTCGCACTCGAACCGCAGTTGTTTCCGGACACGCCGAACCAGCCCGCGTTTGGCTCGGCGCGGCTCGACCCGGGCAAGGAATACCGCAATCTGATCGTCTACGAATTCTCGACCGCGGCCGCGCCGCCGTCGCACTGAAACACCGATCTGGGGAGATACATGAAACGCATCTTATTGGTCTTGGCGCTGTCGATTCTGGCGGTGGCGCCGCTGCATGCCGCCGACGGCGCCGCGCGCTGGTCTGAGGCAAAAGCGAAAACCTGGTACGCGCAGCAGCGCTGGGTACTCGGCAGCAACTACGTGCCGGCCAACGCGATCAACGAACTCGAAATGTGGCAGGCCGACACCTTCGACGCCGAGCGCATCGATCGCGAACTCGGCTGGGCGCAGGGACTCGGCATGAACACGATGCGCGTGTTCCTACACGATCTGCTCTGGCAGCAGGACGCGGCCGGCTTCAAGCAGCGCATCGACCGCTTTCTCGCGATCGCGGCCAAGCACGGCATCAAGCCGATCTTCGTCCTGTTCGATTCGTGCTGGGACCCCGAGCCGAAGCTCGGCGCGCAGCATCCGCCGATTCCGGGCGTGCACAACTCGGGCTGGGTGCAGAGCCCTGGCGTCGCGCTCGCCGATCCGGCGCAGTACCCGCGCCTGGAACGTTATGTGAAGGACATCATCGGCAGTTTCGCCAAAGACGAGCGCGTGCTCGCCTGGGACGTGTGGAACGAGCCCGACAACGAGGGCGGCGGCCACTATCAGGCGCGCGAGCCGAAGGGCAAGGACGAACTCGTCGCGAAGTTGCTGCCGCAGGTCTTCGCCTGGGCGCGCAGCGCGGCGCCGACCCAGCCGTTGACCAGCGGGGTCTGGCACAACGACGACTGGTCCGATCCGGCCAAGCTCAATCCGGTCGAGCGCACGCAGATCGAGCAGTCGGACGTCATCAGTTTCCATAGCTACGACTGGCCCGAGCAGTTCTTGGTGCGCGTGCGCCAGCTCGAAAAATACGGGCGTCCGCTGCTCTGCACCGAGTACATGGCGCGCGGCAACGGCTCGACGATCGACGGTGTGCTGCCGCTGGCGAAGAAGCTCGACGTCGGCATGGTCAACTGGGGCTTCGTCGACGGCAAGACGCAGACGATCATGCCGTGGGATTCGTGGGAGCGGCCGTACACGCTGCGTCCGCCGACGCTGTGGTTCCACGATCTGCTGCGCGCCGACGGTTCGCCTTACCGCCAGCGCGAAGCCGACATCCTGCGCGCGCTGAGCAAGGCGCCGCGCGGCGCGGTACCCGAGACCGCGTTGAGTCCCCTGGCACCCAAGCCAGCGAAATAACCGTACACAAAAACAAAAAAACGATGCGAGTCGCATCCGGCTCGCCGTACTTCATTGAGAGGAGGGCGCAAGTGAAGAATAGAACCGAACAGAGATTCGCCGTTTCCCTGTTGGCGGGCGCGATCATGGCGTCGCTCGCCACAGGTGCCGCGGCGCAAACGACCACGCCCGACGCCGCGGCGGTCACGGCCGCGACGGCCGCGCCACCGGGCGCCACCGCGGCGGACGGCCCCGACGGCAAGGCCAAGCCTGCCGCCGAACTGGAAACCGTCACCGTGACTGGCTCGCTGCGTTCGAGCCTGAGCTCGGCGCAGTCGATCAAGCAGTATGACCGCATGATCGTCGATTCGATCATCGCCGAAGACATCGGCAAGCTGCCCGACAACAGCGTCGCTGAGGCGATCCAGCGCATCACCGGCGTACAGGTCGCGAAAGACGGCAAGGGCGAAACGACCACGGTCGTCGTGCGCGGTCTGCCGAATGTGGTGACCACGCTCAACGGCAACGAAATCACCAGCGGCGCCGGCCGCGGCTATGCGTTCCAGAATCTGCCGGCCACCGCGGTCAAGGCGATAAAAGTATACAAAACCAGCGATGCGAGCCTGCCCGATGGCGGCATCGCCGGCCTCGTCGACATGGAACTGTTCCAGCCGTTCGACTTCGAGGGACGCAAGATCGCCGGCACGCTGACCGAGACCAACGGCAAGTACTCGGCGCGCACCGATCCGACCGCGAGTCTGCTGCTCAGTGATCGCTGGGAGACCGGCGCGGGCGAATTCGGCGCGCTGATCAATTTCAGCACGATCACCGAGCACTACGCGTACAACGCGGTCTGGGGCGACAACCCGCGCGTGCTGACACAGCCGCTGCCCGATCCGAACAATCCGGGCGGCACGATCGACAGCCCGATTCGCACGAGTTCGGGCAATCTCATTTCCGTGCCGAACGCATTCGGCGCCACCTACAACATGGGCTACCGCAAGCGCCCCGAGGTGAACTACGGCCTGCAGTGGAAAATCTCCGACGAGTTGGAGCTGTACGCGCGCGGCCTGTACGACTGGCTCAGCGATCGCAACAACAACACGTTCTATGCGAGTTTTCCGGTCGGCTGGGTCGCGCCGACCAATCTGAAGGTGACCGACAACTGCTACAAGAACCAGCTCGGCGGCAGCCCGTACTACGGCCAGACGATATGCGACGCGTCGAGCGGCAGTTGGACCGCGAGCAACTACGCGTTGACCAGCACGCAGGCAAAACAGGCGTGGGGCCACGACATCCAGAACTCTGTCGGCTTCAAGTGGAACCACGGCCGTCTGCATCTGACCGGCGACCTGTCGCAGACCTTGTCGTCGTACCACGAAGAAAACTTCATCATCGACCAATTTCTCAAGGGGCCGCTCACGACGAACTGGTACGCCAACGGCCACACCAACTGGGGCCTTGCCGGCAATCCGCAGAACGATCCGAACAACTACTACCTCAACGGTCTGTTTCAGACCTGGCATACCGAACGCGGCAAGGAAAACGCGCTGCGCCTCGACGGCGTTTGGGATCTCGACGCAGGCCCGCTGCACAATCTGCAATTCGGCGTACGCCTTTCCGACCACAAGGCCAACTATGTCGGCAGCGTCGAGATTTCGACGCCGCCGCCGGGCGGCCCGGGCACGCCGGCGAACAACCCTCAGCTCGCGCCGAATCCGGACAACCAGGTCGTCAAGCGTCTTCCGGGCAACTATTTCTGCTCGATGCCGAAAAACCCGGCGCTGCCCGACGGTTTTCTTACCGGCTGTTACGACTATTTGATCGGCAACCAGGACGCGCTGCGCCGGATGTACGGCCTGGCGCCCGGACTGGCGCCGCTCAATCCGGGACGTTTCTTCGAGATCGACGAGAAGAAGTACGCGGGCTACCTGCAGGCGGCCTACGACACGGAATTGTTCGGCAAGCAGATCGAGGGCGTCGTCGGCGCACGTCTGGAAAACGTCAAGCGCAATCTCGACGCGTTCGCGTTCAATACGGATACGGTGACCTACACGCCGCTCAACGTGAAGACGAGCAAGCCGACGACGCTGCCGAACGCGAGCTTGATCGTGCACCTGTCCGACGAGTTGCAGGCGCGCGTGGTCGCGGCGAAGACGCTGACCTATCCCGACTTCGGCCAGCTCAACCCGTCGATGTCGCTGACTCCGGGCACGGTCAATCGTCTCGGCTACGGCGGCAGCGGCAATCCGAATCTCAAGCCGACCAAGTCGAACAACTACGATGCGACGCTCGAATGGTATTTCTCGCCGGTCGGCTCGCTCAGCGGCGGCGTGTTCTATCGCGAGATCGACGGCTACATCCAGAACTACGTGACCGATGTGGTCATCGGCGGCGAGAAGTATCAGCTGTCCTCGCCGCAGAGCGCGGGCCGTGGCCATCTCGCCGGCGCGGAGCTGGCCTATCAGCAGACCTTCGATTTCCTGCCCGGCATCTGGAGCGGACTCGGCGCGCAGATCAACTACACCTACATCGACGGCTCGACGGTCACGCCGCAGTACATCGGCGGCCCGTCGGTGATCGCGCCGCTGCAGAACGTGTCGAAGAACAACTACAACGTCGTCCTGTTCTACGAGAAGTACGACATCTCCGCGCGCCTGGCCTACAACTACCGCAGCCGCTACATCGACTTCTTCACCCAGCCGACCGTCGCCGGCATCAACGACGAGGTCAAGCCGGCCAATCAGGTCGATCTGTCGATTGCCTACAACATCAACCAGTACAGCACGATCGTTCTGACCGCGACCAATTTGTTCGGCGCGAACCTGCACCAGTACTGGGGCGACGGCGACACGCGTCCGCGCGACATCCGCTATCAGGATCGCACGGTCGCGCTGGGCCTGCGCTTCAAGCTGTAGGCAGAAACGTGCGTGGCGATCGGCGGCGCAGGAGGCGTTGTTCGCCGATCGCCCGGGCGGTTGAAGCAGCAGGCAATACGGCTTCTTCGTGAGGAAAGCGAAATGAAGTGGTTGCAGAGATTCGGAACGGCACTATTGATCCCCGCGGTATTTGCCGTTGGCTTCTACGGCGCGCCGTTTGCGGAGAAGACGTACCGGCAAGTGTTTCCGGCGGACGAATATCGGAACGGCAATTTCAGCGGCTTGTACGCCGAAGCGAATCGATCCGTCGTTCTGTTCTCGACTTCGACGTGTCCGTACTGCCGCAAAGCTCGCGAGTTTTTCGCGGAACACGGAATCGCCTACACGGACTATGTAGTCGATCAGTCGAAAGCCGCAGAAGAGAAATTCTCCGCACGCGGCGGCGGTGCCGTGCCGCTCATCTACATCGGCGATAGGGAAATTCGTGGCTTTCGCGAAACCGCGGTTCGCGAGGCTCTAGCCGCAGCGGGCGTGCGCCATCCCTGAATGGCGCGCGCCCGCTGCTCGGGTGCGGATGGACGTGTCGGCTCCAGTCCATCCGGGTCGTGGCCTACACGGAGCCGTCGGCTTGATAAGGAGAGATTTATGCGACTTCGTTCGCTCAGTGTGTTGGCGGCAATCTGCTTCTCCATGGGCTTGGGCGCGGGGACTTCTTCGTTGGCGCATGCCCAATATTCCTGTTCCACCTGCAGTGTGAATTGGTACTCGTGCAAAGCGAGCTGCAACAACACAGGAGGCAGTGCGAGCTGCCTCGCTGCGTGCGATGCGACTTTCAGCGCATGCAGTAGATCCTGCACCAACTAACGCGTTTCCGCAGGACTGTGCGGCCGGCGCCGGAGCGCGCCTGCAATTTTGATCTCCACCGGAGCAGCCCGCGGTGAAGGAGTGACCGCGGGCTCTTTTTTTCGCACGGCTCGGTACGAGCTCACCCCTCAGACTCACAACCTAGCGAGCAGCTTATGACCGGTTTGAAATCCAATTCAGCAGACTCGATCGCCTTGGTTATTCTCCTGTTCCTTATCGCGCTCTGCACGTCGTGTGCGCATGCGGCGAGCGGAACATTGTTGCAAGGCGGCACCTTGTATCCGCGCGTCGTGCGTCTCGCCCACGGGCCGCCCGCATCGAACGGACGGCTCATCGCGAGCACGAACGGCGTCATCTTCCGCAGCGACGACAACGGCGCGAGCTGGAGCCAGATCAGCACCGTGCCGACCGCGTCCGGCAGCACCGAGCGCTGCTGCGCCACGCTGTTCGAGATGCCGCAGGCGGTCGGTGCGCTCGCCGCGGGGACGCTGCTGTCGTCGGCTTCGTATTTCTACGGCAGCACGCCGGCGATCGAGGTCTACACGAGCACCGACCAGGGCGTTACCTGGAGCTATCACAGCATGCCTGCGGTCGGCGGCGACAATGCGCACGGCCTCTGGGAACCGGAATTCGAGATCGCCAGCGACGGCGCGCTCGTCGCGTTCTGGTCGGACGAAACCGATCCGTGCTGCAGCCAGAAGCTCGTGCAGATGCGCAGCTACAACGGCACGAGCTGGCAGGACAAGACCGACACGATACGCAGCACCATCCAGGCCGACCGGCCCGGCATGATCACGGTCAGCAAGCTGCCGAACGGGCACTACTTCATGACCAACGAACTGTGCGGGCCCGCGGCGTGCACGGCGTTCTCGCGCGTCTCGACCGACGGCTGGAATTTCGGCAACCCGAACGACATGGGCACCAGGATACAGACCGCGTCGGGCCAGTATCTCGAACACACGCCGCTGAACAAGTGGACGCCGTCGCCGCTGTCGAGCAACGGCGCGATCATTCTGACCGGGCAGATGGTCTACGACAGCAACGGCCAGGTGTCCGCGGCCAACGGCAACGTGCTCTTCGTCAACACCAATGTCGACGGCACCGGCAACTGGTACACGATCAACGCGCCCGTGCATGTGCCGAATCCGTACGACAACTATTGCCCGAATTATTCGTCGGCCCTGCTGCCGGCGACGGACGGATCGAGCATTCTCGAACTCGCCTCCGACTACAACAACGGTGTGTGCAACACCTACTTCGCCACCGAGTCGTGGAACCGCCTGCCCACCGACGGCGCCACCTACGTGCTGCGCAATGTGCAGGCATCGAGCCTGTGCCTCGACAACGCCGGTTGGGCGACGACGAACAACACCAGCGCCGATCTCTGGGACTGCACGGGCTATCCGGTGCAGAACTGGACCGTGCATTCACAGGGCGGCGGTTATTTCTCGCTGCAGAACCAGGCTACGGGCCTGTGCCTCGACAACACCGGCGGCAGCACCGCGCCGGGCAACAAGGTGACCTTGTGGGGCTGTGCGAACAACGCCAACCAGAGCTGGTTGTTCATGGACCTCGGCAACGGCAGCTTCAAGCTGCAGAATCAGGCTTCGGGTTCGCTGATTCTCGACGACCCGTCCGGCTCGACCACGCACGGGACTCAGCTGCAGATCTGGACCGACAACGGCCTCGCGCCGCAGCAGTGGACGTTGCAGCAACTGCTGACGGACGGCGCGACTTATTCCGTGCACAGCGTGCAGGCGCCGAACCTGTGCCTCGACGACACCGGCTGGGCGACAACGAACAACACCAGCGCCGAGCTGTGGGACTGCAATGGCCTGTCCGTGCAGAACTGGACCGTGCATGCGAAAGGCAGCGGCTGGTACAGCCTGCAGAACCAGTATTCCGGCCTCTGCCTCGACAACACCGGCGGCAGCACCACGGCCGGCAATCTGGTCACTTTGTGGGGCTGCGCCAACAACGCCAACCAGAACTGGATGATCATGCCGGTCGGCGGCGGCAAGTTCAAAATGATGAACCAGGCGTCGGGCTCGCTGATCCTCGACGATCCGAACGGCTCGACCACGCACGGTACGCAGTTGCGCATCTGGACCGACAACGGCGCGCCGGCACAGCAATGGACCTTCGTGCCGAGCAACTAGACGGCATCGGTTTCGATAGCGGATGCAAAGAAGAAATCCTGTGATGTTCCGATTCTGCTGCATGCTTCTCCTTGGCTGCGCCGCGTTCTGCGGCGCAGCTTCCACACCGGCGGCGCAGCCGAAACCGCTGCTGCCGTCCGGCCCCGATCCGTGGGTCATCGCCCACGCCGGCGTCTACTACTACATGCACACGCTCGGCGACCGCATCGCCTTGTGGAAGACGACCGACATGGCCGAGCTCGGCAAGGCGCAGCCGGTCGTGGTCTGGCGGCCGCCGGCGCAGGGCGCGAACTCGACGTCGATCTGGGCGCCCGAGCTGCATTTCTTCGACGGCAAATGGTGGCTGTACTACAGCGCCGCGGACAAACAGCACGACGACGACGCGCATCGCTATGTATTCGTGCTGGAAAACGCTTCGCCCGATCCGACCGTCGGCCAGTGGATCGACAGAGGCCGGCTCAATACCAAACTGAGCGGCATCGACGGTACCGTGTTCGAGCATCGCGGCCAGCGCTATTTCGTCTACTCGGCCTACGTCGGCGATCACAGCGATCTGGTGATCGCGCCGATGCTGAGCCCGTGGCAACTGTCGGATCGCCAAGTCGATATCGCCGCGCCGACCTATGCCTGGGAGATGCAGGGCGGGCGCAAGATTCTCGAAGCGCCGGAGTTTCTTGCCGGCCCGGGCGGCAAGGTGTTTCTCTCCTACTCGGCGAGTGCGTGCTGGTCGGATGGCTACGCGCTCGGCTTGCTCAGCGCCGACGCGGCGAGCGATCTCGCCGATCCGCGTGCATGGAGCAAATCGCCGCAGCCCGTGCTTGCGAGTTCGGCGAAGCACAGTGTCTACGCGCCTGGGCACAACGGTTTCTTCAAGTCGCTCGACGGCAAGCAGGACTGGATCATCTTCCACGCCAACGGCGGTCCGGGCTGGAAATGCACGGCCAAGCGCGCGCCGTATATCCAGCGGTTCCGCTGGGACGCACACGGAATGCCGGTCTTCGGCGAGGCCGGTGCGCAGGAGTGACGCCAACGATTCGCGGCTATCCGCCGGCTGGAGCATCGAGCCGGTTTGTCGGCGCTGCGTTTTGTCCATGCCGCACGCTGTCGGGCGTCGTGCCGGTCCAGGTGCGGAAAGCGCGGTAGAACGAATTCGGTTCGTCGAAACCGAGCAGAAAAGAAATCTCCGCGGCCGGCAGCGCGGTCTTTTCGAGATAGTGCCGTGCGAGCGCTTCGCGCGTTTGCTTGAGTATCTCCTGGTAACTCGTGCCTTCGGCATCGATGCGCCGCTGCAGGGTGCGCTTGCTCAGGACAAGTTTGCGCGCAACCGCTTCCATCGTGACGAGGCCGCTCGGCAGCCCTTCGAGCAGGGCCGCGCGCACGCGCTGTGCGGTCGTCGCCGGCCCTTCGAGATCGGCGAGGCGCCGGCGCAGCTCGGGCTCGAACGTGGACCACATCGATTCGTTCGAAGTGAGGAACGGCCGCATCGCGTCTTCGCGTGCGAATACGACGCGGTGCTTCGCGCCGCGCTGCAGGCGCGCGCCGAGGAAGGTTTCGTACGGCGCGAGCGGCGACGGCGGCATCGTCGTGGTGACCTCGATCGGGCACACGCGCTCGCGCGTACCCATGCGCGCGAGCGTCACGCAGAAAAGCAGCTCCATGACGATCAGCGATTGCGGTGGCGCCGGCTCCGCATCGAGCCAGCTCAGTTCGATTGCGACGCTGCCGGCCGATTCGACGACGTCGAGGCGCATCGGCGCGATAAGCGCCTTGTAGCGCGCGATGCGCCGTGCGGCCATAAGCAGGTTCGGGCTGCACAGCGCGGCGAACAGCGGCGGCAGGAACGATTCGCTGCGCACCGCCTCACAGAGCCGGATCGGAAACAGCGGATCGGCCGTCTCTGCCTCGACCGCGTTCCAGAGCCGGTAGTACTCCATCGTGCCGATGCGCGCCGACGGCTGTTGCAGCAGGTCGTCGGCGAGCCCGGCGCGGCGCAGCACGTTGGCCGGCGTCAGGCCGAGATCCTTGAGCAGGGTGCGCCAGGTCGTGTCGAGAGCGTAGCTAGGCGTCTGCACGGTCAGCATCGATATCGGAACGAGTCATGCGTGCATTGTCGCGCAATGCGCAGCGACGCAGCGCGCGTTCTAGCCGCCGATACCGAACTGCGCCTTCATGCCGGCGAAAAAGGTCGCGTCGTCGTCGGCGCGGCGCTTTGCGAGCAGTTGCACGGCGTCGGCACCGGCTTCGTAACGCAGCCGGTCGGTGTCGTCGGTCGCCGCCGCGTAGACGACATCGGCGATCAATTCGGCCGACGAACCCTGCGCCATCATCGGGCCCATCACCGCGGGCACGGTCTGCACGAGCGCTTGATACTCGCCGAGCGCCGGGTCATTGCTGAAGTCGAGCGAGCGGCCGCCGAAATCGGTCTGGATGCCGCCCGGCTCGACGATTTTCACGCGGATGCCGAGCGGCGTGAGCTCGTAGTGCAGCGACTCGGATATTCCTTCGACCGCGAACTTCGTGCCGTGGTAAAGCGAGCCAAGCGGGAACGTCATGCGCCCGCCGATCGACGAGATATTGACGATGACGCCGCTGCGCTGGCCGCGGAAATGCGGCAGCAGCGCCTTCGTGGTCGCGAGCAGGCCGAATACGTTCACATCGAACTGGCGGCGGATCTTTTCGAGCGGCGCGGCTTCGAGCGGACCGAAGGAACCGTAGCCGGCGTTGTTGACGAGCGCGTCGATGCGCCCGAACTTCGCCAGCCCGGCATCGACGGCGGCGTGGATGGAGTCGACGTCCTGCACGTCGAGGCGCGCGACCAGGGTGCGATCGAGCCGGGCGAGTTCGGTCTCGCGGTCGGGTTCGCGCATCGTCGCAATGACGTTCCAGCCTTTTGCCTGGAAGAGTTTGGCCGCGGCGCGGCCGAGGCCGCTCGACGTGCCGGTGATCAGAATGGTCTTGTTCATGGGTGCTCCTTGTTGGGCACCCAGCGTAAGCAGCGGCGGCGCGGACCGCACTGGCAAGCGATGCCATTCTGCTATCCGATCGCGCCATCCTTTGCGCGACGGAAAGGAAGCATTGCACTACGCGCCGCGGCGCAGCGCCTGTTCGGCCAGCCTGGCGTTCCAGGTATTCAGCGCCTGGGTCAGCACGGCGCTGCTGTCCTGGCCGGCGTCGACGGCTTGCCACGATTCGATCGATTCGGAGTTGAGCAACAGGGTGCCGTTCGCCATCGGCGACAGTTCCCAGATATGCACCGCGCCGGCAGTGCCGTTCCAGATCAGCCTGCGTTCGTTTTCGAGCAGCACGATGCGCGATTCGACGTGCGCCTCGTAGGGCGTCCACACGATGACCGAGCCCGGAGCGAGCGGGCCGTCGAGACGCGCCGACGAGATCTCGGGCATCCAGCTCGGCCAGCCTGCGAAATCGGTCAGCACGGCCCAGACCGCGCTGGCCGGCGCCGACATTTCAAGCTCGGTCACGGCGACGGTGGCGGCGCTCGGATTGATCGCCAGACGGGCGGCGGCGGACGAGTCGGCGTTGTTCATTGCGTGGATCCTCGGGTCTCGGGACGGCGAATGCCGTTGCCGAAATCTTCGCTGCGCCGGGGTCCGCCGACAATTGGCGATATCTCTAAAGCGGCTATCGAAAAATCGATGAGCGGCGGCGATTGCCGAGGCGCTCAGCGCGCAGTCGGCGCGCATGTTCGATACGGGCGTTTGCCGCGCGTGGTTGCGATTCGCCCGCATCGCCTGCACGCGACAAGCCCGTGCGCAGGACGTATGATCGCCGCCCCGCGCTGCCACGTTCGCGACGCGGGCAATGCAATCGATTCGGTGCCGGCCGCAATCGGTTTTCCTCTCGACGAGATCGACGATCATGATCCGCATACGCACCTCGACCCCGGCGGACGGCCCGCGCATCCTGGAAATCTGGCGCAGCGCGGTCGATGCGACCCACGGCTTTCTTTCCGCGCAGGATCGACACGACATCGAGGTCGAAGTGACTACGTTCTTGCCCAGCCTGCCGATGTGGCTCGCGCTCGACGACGAGGGCCGCGCCACGGGCTTTATGGTGCTCAGCGAAGGCCATATGGAAGCCTTGTTCATCGACGCCGCCGCGCGCGGCAGTGGCGTCGGGCGCGCGCTCGTCGCGCACGCGCTCGGTCTTCATCCGAACATGACGACGGACGTCAACGAACAGAATGCGCAGGCGGTCGGTTTTTACGAGCGCTTGGGTTTCCGCCGCGTCGGGCGTTCCGAACTCGACGGCCAGGGCCGGCCGTATCCGCTGATCCATCTGCGCCACACGGCGGCATAGCGCCGCGCAACACAGAGATCGCGCGCGGCGTCTACGCGGTTTTCTTGTCCGCGCCGGCCATCGCGCCGAGCACGGCCTGCGAGTCCTGGTCGAAGCACGGCGAAGCGAACGGCGCCGGCCCCGGCGTGCGGCCGAATTTGATCGGATAAGCGACGCCGTGATAGCGGCCGACGACCGGATGTTCGATCGTCGCGATCATGTTTTCGGCGAGCACCTGCGGATGTTCGAACATGTCTTCGACGCGGCGTGCGGCGGCGCAGGGCACTTCGTCGCCGAACAGCGTTTCCCATTCCAGCGCGCTGCGCGCGGCGAGTGCGGCATGCAATTTTGGAATGATCTCCGCGGCATGCTCGGCGCGCTTGCGCACGCTGTCGTAGCGCGCGTCGGCGGCGAGTTCGCCAAGGCCGGTTTTGTCGCAGAGCGCCTTCCAGAAGCGCGGCGTGTTCGCCGAAATGTACAGATGGCCTTCGCGCGTAGGGTGGATGCCGGTGACGCCGCCGGAACGCATGTCGCGGCCGATGTCGAGCGACTCGCCGTCGGCCCAGATCATGCGCGCCGACTGCATGGTCAGCGCGCTACGCAGCAGCGACACGCCGACGAACTGGCCGCGGCCCGAGCGCTCGCGCTCGTACAGCGCCGAGGCGACGCCCGCGCTGAGCAACGCCGCGGCGTAGTAATCGACGACCGAGCCGTAGATGATTTCGGGCGG
Organism: Rudaea sp. 3F27F6; assembly: GCF_005503555.1. GTDB lineage: Bacteria > Pseudomonadota > Gammaproteobacteria > Xanthomonadales > Rhodanobacteraceae > Rudaea. The sequence goes on along the minus strand of NZ_SCNG01000001.1, from coordinate 1,750,892 downwards.
CCCGCCGCGCTTGCCCTGCAGCGCGCACATGCCGGTCATGGTCTGCAGCACCTGGTCGTAGCCGGCCTTGTCCTTCATCGGCCCGCTTTCGCCGTAGCCGGAAATGGCGCAATAGATCAGGCGCGGATTGATCAGATTGAGTTGTTCGTGGTCGAGGCCGAGGCGCTTCGGCACACTCGGCCGGAAGCTGTGCACGAGCACGTCGGCTTCGCGCACGAGGCGCAGCAGCGAAGCGTGGCCGGCCGGCGACTTCAAATCGAGCACGATGCCGAGCTTGGAACGGTTCACGCCCATGAAGGCGCGGCTCTCGGCGGTCAGGGTCGAAGGATAGTTGCGCAGATTGTCGCCGTCGGGCGGCTCGATCTTGATCACCTCGGCGCCCTGGTCGGCGAGCAAGGTGCAGGCATAAGGACCGGCGATGTAGCTCGACAGGTCGAGTACGCGCACTCCCGAGAGCGGCCCCTGCGCTCCGCTGCGCTTGACCAGTTTGAAGGCGGACGATGTTGCCATGAAGAATCCTTCTTTCCCCAAGCGGCAAGTCTGCGCGGCGCTCACGCGCGGAAACAGGCCGCCCGACTAGTTTCTTGCCCTACAAATTCTTGCGTCACGCCGGCGCATCGGGCGCGAGCGGCATCCAGGTCAGCCGCCAGGCGCCGTCGCTGCGTCCGCTTGCGCGATAGTACGGCACGAAGGCGAGCGGCGCGCGGCGCTCGGGCTCGAGCAGAATCGTCGCGCCCTGTTCGCCGTCCGCTGCCGCGTCGGTGTGCAGCCATTGTTCGGACGGCGTCGGCGGCAGCAGCAGCGATTCCTCGGTCTTGTAGCCGTCGATCAGCCCGGTCGCGTAGACGAGCGGGCCGCGCGTGAGTGCGAGGTAGTCCTGGCGCAGCACCTCCTGGCGCACGGGCGAACCATCCGGCGCGCGCGATTCCTGCACGTTGCGATGCGTGCGGCGGTGGATCTGCGGCGTCATCGGGAAATCGAGCGTGACGCTGTCGCCGCTGTGCCACTCGCGCTCGATCGCGGCGTATTCGCCCGGCACGATCTCGACGCCTGTGCGCTCACCGTTGATCACGATCGAAGCCTGCTTTGCCCACGATGGAATGCGCACGCGCAGGGACAAGCGTGCGCTGCGTTCGAGCGTCAGATCGAGCTGCACGGCGCCGTCGAACGGATAAGGCGTGCGTTGCTCGATCGTCACCGTGCCGGCCTGCGCGAGCGCGAGCGTCGCCTTGGCCGGCGCGTACAGATTCACGTCGATGCCCGTGTCCGTCGCCGAGTAGACCAGGCCCGGCAATTCTTCGAGCGCCATCGCGCCCGAGGACTTGCAGCAGCGCCAATAGGTCGTGTGTATGCGCTTGCCGTTGGCATAGGAGTAATAACACCAGTCTTCGCCGTTCGGCGCGAACGCGCCGAGCAGGTCGTTGTAGGCGCTGCGCTCGATTTCCTCGGCGTACTTCGCCGCGCCGGTGATCGCGAGCAGTTCGCGGTTGAGCTGAATCCAAGCCAGGGTCGAGCAGGTTTCGACATAGCCTTGCGGAAAGAACGTGCCCGGCGCGTTGAACACCTCGCGCGAGCGATGCGCGACGCCGCCCCACGGGCCGCCGCCGAGACTCAGATGCAAGTCACGGATATTCGTCCACAGGTTTTCGACTGCCCGCAGATACTCGGGCGCGCCGGTCGCGCGATGCAGCTTGGCGAGGCCGACCAGATTCCAGATCAACTGATAGGCCTTGCCCGTCGCGATCTCGCTCGCGTCCGCGCCGGCGAGCGCCTTTGCGAGCAGGGCGAGGTCGGGATTCGCGTCGGCCTGCTTCAGGATCAGCAAAGCGAGATCGAGATAGCGCGGCTCGCATGTGGCGAAATGCAGTTCGACCGCGGCGTCGAGCAGCACAGTCGCCGACATGCCGTGATGATTGCCGAGTTCGCAGACGTCAATGCCACCCTCGCTCAGCATGCGCCAGCACAGATCACCGATGTGGCGCGCCGCGTCGAGATAGCGCGCATCGGCAAAATGTTTGTGCACTTCGACGAGGCCGAGGATCAGATAGGCATGGATCCACGCGTCCCAAGTGCGCGGCACCGGTTCGCCGTTCCACGACTTCGGCTTCGGCGGACGTTTGACCGTGAAGCGGCGCTCCGGCGCGTAAGTGCCGAGATAGCCGTCCGTATCCTGGCGCGAGACGAGGAAGTCGGCGACGCGGCGCACGTGGGCACTCAGGTCGGCATCATGCGTGCGCGCCGCGGCCTTCGCCGCTGCGTACAACCACTTGCCGGCATGCTCGCCGTACCAATCGCCTTCCTCGTTCTGCGCCGTGTGTTCGGCGGCGAAGATCGCGATCGCCGGACTCGTTTCGTCGACGATGAAGTGACTGAGCCGGCCGGCCGCGTTCGCGCGCAGCGCGTCGCCGAGCAGGCCGTGGATTTCGATGGACAAGGGTTTCATGGTGAGCTGGCGGTTCCTTGCAGATAGTCGGCGACGGCCTGGATTTCTTCGCGCGCGAGGCCTTGAGCCTGCGCGCGCATCGTGCCTTCGCTCAGCGCCTCGACGATGGCGGCGCGGCCGCGCGCGGCGATCTGCCGGCGCGGCGGAATATTGCCCTGCGCGTGCTCATGGCAGACGGCGCAGCGTTGCGCGTAGAGCGTCTTGCCGTCGGCGGGTTCCGTGCTTGCCGCGCCTGCTTGCGTAGAGTTCGCGATGGCCGCGTGATGCACGATTGACGGCCCCGGGCCGAATGCCTGGATGCGGTCGCTGCCGACGAAGACCTGGCCGTGCGCGAACACCGGTTCGTTGTACTTGCCGCTCGTATAGATCGCACCGGCTTCGCTGCGCCAGAGCAGCGCGAGCGACATCGCGTCGAATGCGTAGAGCACGGGCTGCGGCGTCGTGTTGCCGGCCAACGCGGCGGCGCGCGGCGCGTTCTCGTCGAGTACCCAGACGACCGCGTCGCGCGCAGCGTTGCTGGTGACGACGGGCGGGCCGGGATTTTCGAGCACGATCGAATCCTGCGTGCGCGCGACGGCGAGATACGCAGGCTTGCCGGCCTGCGCGACGACGTCGAGCCGGACCAGCGAAGGCGGCACGCTGACCGACGAACCGGCCGCTTTCTTCGTATTGCCGGTGACGAACAGATGATCCATGCGGCGCTCGTCGCGGAACACGGCCGGCACGCTGCGCGAGCGTGCAGCGCCGAGTGCGGCATCTTTCTCCGAGTAGGGGCCGAACACATTGAGCGGACCGCGTGTGCCGAATTGCGGCTGCGCCTGCGGCGCGAGCAAGGACAGATCGCTGCTCGCGTCGTCGCTGCACGGCGGCCGCCGGTCGAGGCGTCCGGGCAGATGCGTGCGTTCGAGCAGATAGACGTTGCCCTGTTTGCCGCCGACTGCGAGCAGACGCGTACCTGCCTGCGCCGGCAGCAAAGCGATGCCGCCCGACCCGAGGTCGACGTCATTGGCCGCGGTCGCGCAATGATTGAACGGCGTGTAGGTGCCGACCAAGGTCAGTCCGTCCTTGCCGTGCGCAAACTTCAGCACCGACTGCGTCCAGTCATGTGCCTGCTCGACATAGCCGCCGAAGCCGGTACCCGTGGCGACGAAGACGCTGCCGTCCGTATCGACGCTCGCGCCGGCCGAACCCCAGATGCCGCCGCTGCCGCGATGCGGCATCGCCGAGACGGCGAACGCACTGGCGACTTTCGCCGCCTGCGTGTCGACCGCGGCGAGCCAGCCGGTTTCGCTTTCGCCGAAGCCGATGTACAGTGTGCCGCCGTCGGGACTCAGGTTGAGCGCGCCGCGCTGCACGCGAAAATCGAAGCGCCGCTGCGGCGGCACGAGTGTGGGCCCGGCGTTGCGATTGAGCGCGTTGAGCGTTTTCTCGTCGAGCTGCACCGGCCAGTCGGGCAGCACCGCGCCGCTGCCGAGATCGAGCGCATAGGCCTGCCAGCGTTTCTCCGGATCGCAACTCGTGACGTAGAGACGGCTACCCGCGCGGTCGATGACCGGCGTACTCAGCACGCCGGTCGGCACGCCGTCGAGCGGTGCGGGCTGCAGGCGGCATGGCGGCGCGAGACGCGTGCGCCAGAGAATGCGGCCCGGCGCGACGTCGCCGTTCTTCGCCGCGTTGATTGCGTAGACGTAGCCGTTGCTGCTCGCGGCGATCACGGTGGCGAACGTTTGCGTCTTGTACGGTCCGCCCGAGATTCGCAGAGAGTCGAGATACAGGGGCGAGGCGTAGAGCCGCGGCGGCGCGCCGTCGACGATGTCGAGCGGCGGCGATTCCCATTGCAGCCCAAGCGTCTCGGTCTTGATCCGCGCGGGCGACAACAGGGTCTCCGGGGCGTACCAGCCGCTGCGCTGCGCGTCGTGGTGGAAGGTGGTTACGTCGTGCGCGGATGCTTTTGCGTTGGGTCGCAACGACACGTTCGCAGCCTCAGCGGGCAACGACGAGCGCAGGCCGTTCGCCGGCACTTCGGCGTGCGCGGTCCACAGGATCGCGTTGAGCAGCAGAGTGCGCAGCGGCGCCTGGTCGAGCGCGGCAAGAAAGTGCGCGCCGGTATAGGTGAACGAACGGCCCCCGTCGGCGCGCTCGAAACTCCAGGCAAGCGGCGTGTCTTCGGGCAAGTCTTCGACTACCGCTGCGCCGGCGCGGTACTGCACATGCAAGGTCGCGTGCACGATCGGCGTGATCGGCTTGCCGCCGTCGAATCGGCGAAAGCTCGGATAGAACTCGTCGCGATAGGCGAATGCGCCGACGCCGTTCGTCAGCGGATGCGCCGCGTCGGCGATTTTCGCCTCGACGTATTCGGTGGTGCGGTCGTACAAACCCTTGCGTGCGGCGCCGAGCCACGGTGCGAGGTCGAGCGCGGTGCGGTCCTGGAGTTGCGTGGATGATTGATGCAGGGCGACGAGACCGACGCCGCGCGCGATGACCTGCTCGAACTGCTTACGCCGCTGTGCGTCGAGCAGCGGATGCTTATCCGCGCCGTCGAAATACCAGAGCACAGTGTCCGCGCCATCGAACGCATGCGCGTCCTGCGGCCAGCCGTCGGGATAGCTCTTCACTTCGAGGCGGCGCGGTGCATCGGGCGCCGCCGCGAGTGCGCGTTCGAGCAAGCGGATGCCGGCCGCGTACTCGTGACGGCCGGGGCCTTCGCTGTTCGCGCCGCCGATCAGTACGATGCGCAGCGGCTTATCGCCTGCTGCCACCGCTTCGGCGTGCACCTGCGCGCACGCGGCGAGCATCAACACAACGTAGAGCCGAAGCAGGCGCATGCTCGCGACCGGCAATCTCAGGCATCGACCACGCAGCGGAAGCCGATCAGGCCCGAGCGGTCTTTGCTCGGCGCCATCAACAGATACTTGCCGTGCTGATCGAGCCGGTGCGCCTGCGGGAAGTACCAATGCGAGGTCTGCGGCTGATACGAACTGCCGCCGCGCAACACCGCGGCGCGCGTGTGCTCGTCGGCGTACTCGTCGGTCCATTGCCAGACATTGCCGACGAGATCGAGCACGCCGAACGGGCTCGCGCCCTGCGGGTGCGCATCGACATCGGCCGGCGCCGGCACGCGGCGTCCGCGATTCGTTTTCGGCGCGACGTCGTCGTTCCAGGCATTGCCCCACGGATAGGCGCGGCCGTCATTGCCCTGCGCCGCGTACTGCCATTCCCACTCGTGCGGCAGGCGCTTGCCGGCCCAGGCCGCATAGGCGCGCGCGTCTTCGAGCGAGACCCAGGTGACCGGCTTGTTCTCCCAGCCGGGCTGCGGTGCACCGTTCTTCCAGTCGCGCAGGAAGTTGTGCGCATCGCGCGGAGCGTAGTTCGCCGTGTCGACGAAACGCTTGAACTCGGCATTGGTCACCGGCGTGCGGTCGATGTGGAACGGCGCGATACGCATGCGCCGGCGATGGCTGCGCCGCGGGTTCGGCTCCCACGGATACTGCACGTCGAGGCCGGCCCAGGTCTGGCCTTCGATCTCGATGCCCTGCACGACGAAATCGAAATCGCCGCCCGGAATCGCGATCATGCCTGCGGGCGCGGTGGCGACTGCCGCGGTCGGTGCAATTGCGACGAGCTGCTGCGGAATTGCGTGCCAGGTATTCGACAGCGACTGCAGCGGCGTCTTCGCGCGTTCGCGCATCGCATCGAGGAAGGCGTCGAGGCCATCGACTTGTACGTCCGCGTCGATCGCGAGCAGCGTGCCGAAGCCGTGCCCTTCGAGGGCGAACTCGAACACGCAGCGGTCGCCATCGCGGCGCGGCGTCAGTGCGACACCGTGCCAGAGATCGAAGTAGCGCACGCCGTCGCGATGCGCGAGTGCGATCTGTTCGCCTTCGACCGCGTATTCGTTGCGGTTGACGAAATTCCATACGCGCACGCCGCCGTGTGGGAATTCGCTCGCGAACACGCCGGCCTGCAGGGTCGGCGCGTACGGGCGCCAGTCGGCGCCGGTCATCTGCGCGGCGAACTTGCGTTCGATCGCGATGCAGCGGCGCAGCGCCTCGGCGTTGCGCGGCGTGAACTGGTTCCAGATGCCCCAGACGTTTTCCCAGGCGTTGTAGCCGACGCCGTTGAAGAACATGTATTGCAGGTCGTTGGTGCGCTCGCGGCCCCAGCGGTTTTCGTAGTTGATCATGTGGCGCGGTTCGAGCCATTTGAACTTGGCCACCGACGGCACCACGTCAGCCGGCGCCTTTTTTCCCCAGCTCGACACGTTCCAGATCAGTTGTTCTTCGGCGCTGATGGTCGATTCCGGCTGCAGCACGACCGGGCAGCCGAGTGCATCGCAGGCGTCGAAGAATGCGCGCGGCACGCCGTTGTAGGTGTCGCCGTTGAGGCCGTCGGCGCCGACTGCTTTGACGATCTCGGCGACGGCGAGCCAATCCGTCTCTTGCTGCTCGCGTGTGCCGTTGTCCCACGGCATGGTCGGCAGGAACACTTTGACGCCGCGGCGGTGGAAGTCGTCGACCGCACTGCGCAGGCCGTCGAGCCCACCGGGCAGGTCGCGCGCGAGATCGAACTGGTTGCGGTCGTCGACGCCGATGTTCGGATAGACGTACCAGATCAGTACGCTGTCGATGCCGCCGTAGCGGGCTTCGAGATCGTCGAGATAGCGGTCCACCGTGTACTTCTGCGCGACCGGATCGTAGAAATAGCGGTCCTCGACCATCATCTGCGCGTGGACGAAGTTGCGCTGCGCCCATTGCAGCTCGGGACGGCGGTAGTTCGCATCGTCGTAGCCGATGCGAGTCAGATGTTCGCGGCGCCATTCGCGCAGGCTCGCGATCCAGTCGTCGCTGCTCACGTTGACGTCGATCTTCCAGTGGCCGATCTCGGCAAACGGCCAGCCCGGCGCCTTACCGGGCGCGGGCAGGTAGCGCCCCGTGGTGACGTGGGAGAAGTGGTAATGCGTCTGGCGCGGTTTGTCGTCGGTGCTCATGTGAGGTGTTCGGAAGAGAAGATTTTTTGCCACGGATTGCACGGATCGACACGGATAAAACAGAAATCGATGTTTGCGCTCTATCCGCGTCGATCCGTGCAATCCGTGGCAGAAGCTCTTTTTAGTTTTCCAGCCCGCAGTACACGGCGAGGTCGCGCAGCGCGGCGGGGTTGTTCACCGTCGCGGCCTGCGCGGCGACGAAGCGATCGACCTCGTCGTGCGCCGGTACGCTTGCCTGCGCGCCGAGCCGCGTCGTCGCGAGTGCGCCCGCGGCGCTGGCGCGCGCGAGTGCCTGCGGCAGTTCGAGGCCGCTGCCGAGCGCGGCGGTCAGCGCGCCGCAAAACGTGTCGCCGGCGCCGGTCGTGTCGATCGCGTTGACGCGGTAGGCGGCCTGCAGATGGAATTTGTCCTGCACACGCGCGCAGGCGCCGCGCGCGCCGAGGGTGACGATCACGCACGGTACGGAAAGATGCGTCAGCGCCTCCGCGATATGGCCGTGCACGCCGGTGACCGTGGCGAGTTCGCCCTCGTTGACGATCAGCACATCGAGCGCGTCGAGCAGCGCGGTCGGCAGCTCACGCGCGGGCGCGGCGTTGAGCACGACCTTGACGCCCGCGGCGCGCGCGGCGACGGCGTAGGCGGTGACCGCGTCGATCGGTGTTTCGAGCTGCAGCAGCAGATGACTTGCGCCGGCGAGCTCGGGCAGATGTTCCGCGCGCAGGAGATTGTTCGCGCCCGGCGCGACGGTGATCGCGTTCTCGGCGTCGTCGGCGAGACAGATGAAAGCCGTGCCGGTCGCTGCGTCGCGCGTGCGCACGATGTGCAGTTCGACCCCGGCCGCGCGCAGCGAGGCTTCGAGCGGCGCGGCGTAGGGATCGTCGCCGAGCGCGAGCAGCATGCGCGTCGGTGCCGCGCCCGCGCGCGCGCAGGCCGCGGCCTGGTTCGCGCCTTTGCCGCCCGGAAAGGTGGCGAACTCGCGGCCGAGCACGGTTTCACCCGGCGCGGGTACGTGCGCGGCGCGCACGACGAAATCGAGATTGGCCGAGCCGGCGACGAGAATGTGGCGGTCGGAAGCAGCGTTGCTCATGAAGTCAGCACCTGGCGACGGAGTTCAAGCGGAGTCTGCCGATTGTAGGCCGGTCGCGCCGGTTGCGCGGCGGAAAGAAGATGCCGCCGCGGGTTGGAGAAACCGCGGCGGCAAAACCCTGCGAAAAGTATACAAAACGACTACTTCGGCGGGGTAAGGGCGAAACGCTTAGAACGTGATCTTGTCGCTGATCGACACCACGCGGCCGCGGCCGGCGAAGTAGTTCTGGTAGCCGTCCACCTGCGAGTAGGACAGGATGTAGAACTTGTCGGTCAGGTTTTCGATGCCGAGGGTGAGCTTGCCGAACTTGCCGGCGTCGTAGTTCAGCTCGAAGTCCCACAGGGTGTAGCCCTTGGTCTTTTCGTACGCCGTCGTGTTCTGATTGATCGTGCGCGAGAACAGGGTGGTCTGGCCGAGCGTCATGTCGCCGCGCTCGGAGTAGTTCCAGGTCAGCGAGGTGACGAGCTTGTTCGGATTGATGTCGGACACGCCCATGTGCCGATCCATCGGGCCGTTCTTGACGAAGGTGGTGTAGCCCATGATCTTCGAGTAGACCATGCTCGCTTTCCAGTCGTCGCTGAACTTGTATTCGCCCGACAGTTCCACGCCCTTGATGTCGACCGGCGCGCGGTTCATCACGTAGTCCTTGGTCGCCGGGTCCACGGTCAGCGAAACGCCGAGCTGCGATGAGGATTTGTATACCGAGCCCGACAACGCCGCGCGTTCACCGCGCCAATTGAAGCCGATCTCCTTGTTCTCGACGATGATTGCCTGCAGGTCCTTCATCTGCGAGACCGACTGTCCCGGCACGCTGATGTTGCGCAGCGGGATGCCGGCGTTCGGCAGGGTGAAGCCCTTGCCCCAGGAACCGAATACGCTCCACTCGTCACTGAGGCGATAGATCGCGCCGAGGTTCGGCAGATTCGCCTTGTAGTCGATCGAGCCGCCTTGCACGAAGACCTTGTTGCGGTACCAGGTCGTGCGGTAGCTGTCGACGTCGAGCGTGCCGTTCTCCTGGCGGAAGCCGCCGGACAAAGTGACCGGGCCGAGATCCCACGACAGCTGCACGTACGGCGCCCAGCTCTGGTAGTCCATCGGCGGCACCCAGAGGCGGTTGGTGATCGCGAGCTTCTGCTGCGCGGTGTCCTCGACCAGATCGATGCCGGTGCGCAGTTCGAGTCCGGAAACGCCGAGGATGTCCGGGCGTGTCCACGAAGTACGAAAGCCCTTCTTCTGCGAATTGATTTCGGACTGGTCGATCAAGGTATTGATCGGCGCGATGTCCGGGTCCTGCTTGTCGACCGTGTTCTCGGGCAGGTAGCGCATCGCCTGGCTCGCGCGGTAGGCGTCCATGGTCAGCGTGCCGCCGAAGAAGTCGGCATGCTGATACTTGATCTGCGCCTGCCAGAAGTCGTTGAACGGCGTGTACGAGCCCGGGTTGTGGCCGCGCACCGACGTGTCGGTGATGCCCTTGCTGCGGTCGCCGAGCTGCTCGATGTAGTTGTCCTTGCCTTCGATCTTGAACTTGGTCAGGGTGAGCTGCACGCGCTGCGCGTTGTCGGTACCGAAGTTGTAGCCGAACTTGGCGAACAGATTGTCGGAGGTCGAGTCGGCGACCGAACCCGACTGGTTCATGCCGACGCGGCGGCCGTTGCCGTCCCAGGTCATGCCGCGGTCGATGTACGACCCGGCCAGGTACATATCGAAATTGTCCTGCTTGTGCGCCCAGTTTACGCCGACCTTGTACACGGCCGAATCGTTCTTGAACTGGCTCGAGGTGCGCAGGTTGAGCGTGTACTCGTCGCCTTCCTTGGTCGGCGTCTTCGAGATGTAGTTGATGATGCCGCCGGCCGCGCCGATGCCTTCGGCCGCGGACGGGCCGTTGATCACTTCGATGCGATCGACGATGCCCATGTCGGTGAAGGTGCCGTTGCGCGTGCCTTCGCGCAGCGGCGAGCCCTGCGGGATGCCGTCGAACAGGCGCAGCGGAATGCGTCCGCGCAGGTTCTCGCCGGTATTGCTCATCGCCTGCGAAGATTCGGCATAGCCCGGCACGCTGCGCGCGAGCACGGCGGTGGCGTCGTCGGTCAGCGCGAGCGTGCGGCCGATCTCGGCGCGCGAGACCACGGTGATCGCGCCCGGAATCTTGTCCACGGCTTTGGCGCTGCGCGTACCCGTGGTCACGGTGACGGTTTCGAGTTCCTGGCGCGGCGCGTCGTTCGGCTGGGTGCCGCCGGCTTGGGCCGGATCGGCGGGTGTGCTCGCGGCGACGGCGGCAGCGGTTGCGGCGGCGGGCTCTTCGGCGCGCGCGCCGGCGGCGGCCGCGAGCACGATACAGCCGATCGCGGCAGTCACTGGTCTGGTCATTTCGTTCTCCCCGGTCTAATTCTTGGTAGGGGAGCCGCACGGCACGGCTCCGGTGGTGTCGTCTGCCTGCCTTCCCAGCAAGCGGCGCGCTGCGCGTCTCGTTATGGACGCTTTGGATGCAGCACTCGACGTTTGGAGCCTAGGCGTTCGCCCGAGGCGGAAGAATCGCCCGCGCCTATGTTCAGACTCTACTTTTTGTTGTCATCGCCGCGCGCGCCTCGGCGAGCAGGACGGTGACGAGGCGGATGCGCACGGTGGAGCGCGACCAGACCGTGCCGATGCGGCGCGGTTCGCTCGGCTGCGGCAGCGGCATGCGCACGAGCTGCAGGCCTTCGGGCCACGGCTGTGCGTAGTCGGGCACGATCGACACGCCGAGGCCGCGGTCGACCATCACCGCGATCGCATTGAGCGCGTTCAGCTCGAAGCGCTCGCGCGGCACGATGCCGTTGTTGCGCAGGTAGGTGTCGGCGAGGCGGCCGCCCCACTGGTTGCGGTCGTAGCGGATCAGCGGTTCGTGCGCGAGCAGCTCGTGCGGATCGCGCCCGGCGAATTTCTTTGGCGCGATGACGACGAGCGGCTCTTCGCGCAGCAGCAGCCAGTCGCAGGTCTTCGGCAGCGCGTACGGCGCCTGCAGCACGAGCGCCGCGTCGAGATCGCCGTTCTCGACGGCGCGGTAGAGTTCGGCCGAATAGCCGGGGCGGATGAACACGTTGATCTGCGGAAACTTCGCGACCATGCGCGCGAGGATATCGGGCAGCATGCCCGCGAGCGCGGTCGGGCACGCGCCGAGGCGCAGTTCGCCCGAGACCGCGCTGTCGTTGGCGATGCTGCGCAGGTCGGCGACGTCGCGCAGCAGGCCGCGTGCGCGGTCGAGGATGCGCGCGCCTTCCTCGGTCACGCTGACCGTGCGTCCGACGCGCGCGATCAGCGGTACGCCGATCTCGCGCTCCAGCGTGCGGATCTGTTGCGCGACCGCGGCCGGGGTGATGTCGAGCACGCGCGCCGCGGCGGCCATCGAGCCGCGCTCGACCACACTGACGAACGTGTTGAGAAACAGAGTATCCACGGTTTCACCTTGAACGAAGAGCGCGCATCTGCGCAGTAAACCTTAGCGGGAATATCGTTTGAAGATAGCGCGGCGGCATTGTTGCGTGCGCTGCGCAGGCGAAGAATCCGCGCACGCGTCACGTCGTGCGCGCCGCCTTCCGAGAACATCATGAGCTACCCGCAAGCCAACGCCGAACAGATCGCGTTCTTCCGCGAGCACGGATACCTCGTCGTCAGAAACGCGATTCCGCAAGCGGATCTGGACGAACTGGAAAAATACTGCGACGAGCTTATCGCGCAGAAGCACGAGCTCGCCAACGATTGGGCCTGGGACGCCAAGGAAAGCCGCGAGAATCGCTCGTTCCGCATCGTGCAATCCACGCCGACCCTGGTATGGAAGGACATCGCCGCGGCCAGATACCGGCAATGGCTGGCCGTGTTCGCCGGCAGCCTGATGGATCTGGATATGGAGTTCTGGTACGACCAATTTCTCGGCAAGCCGCCCGGTAACAGCGCGCCGACCTTCTGGCACCAGGACGAAGGCTATTGGGGCCGCAATCTCGCCGACCGCGGCATCACCGGCTGGATTCCGCTGCAAGCCGTGGATACCGTCAACGGCTGCATGCACTTCATCGACGGCGGACACAAGCTCGGCGTGCTGCCGCATCACTTGGTCGAAGGCATGCAAAGCGACCTGCTGACCTGCGAGGTGGACGAGACTTTCGACGTGCCGTGTCCGATGGCGCGCGGCGACGTGGCCTTTCATCACTCGAAGACGCCGCATATGAGCGGCGCCAACGACGGCCCGGCCTGGCGCAAGGCGGTGACCAATCATCTGCAGGCGGTCGGCACGGGCGGCTCGGGCGATCATTATTCTTGGCGGGTCAAAGTGAACCAGCGCACCGGCGAGCGTACCGCGGTCGGCATGTAGGCGATCCTCAACTGCGCTTCGGCCGGGTGTAGATGGTCAAGCCGTCGAGCGAACGCGTCGGCGGCGGGAACAAGAGACTCGCAAGATAGCCGATCACGATGCACAGCAGGATCGAGATGGCGAGATAGAAGTACGGGTGCACGATGTGCAGCGACCATACGCCGAGGGTCAGCGCCATGCTTGCGGCGATGCCGATCGCGACGCCGGGCGCATTAGCGCGGCGCGTGAACATGCCGAGCGTATAGGCGCCGCCGAAGCCGCCGCCGAGCAGGCCGGCGAGTTCGATCGAAACATCGAACAGCGAATGGATGTCGTAGCGTGAGAGCAGCAGCGCCATGCCGATGCCGACGAGGCCGGCGACCACGGTCATGATCTCGGCGAAGCGCACGCTCTTGCGCGAATCGGGTTGTTTGACGATCTTCTCGTAGAAATCGACCGAGGCCAGGGTCGCGACCGAGTTCATGATGCCCGACAGCGTCGCCATGGCCGCGGCGAAGATGCCCGCGATGATCAGGCCGGTCACGCCGGTCGGCAGTTCCGAGGCGATGAACAGCGGAAACGTCGCGTCGATCGGCAACAGCGGATTCATGCGCTCCGGGTGGGTCTTGTAGTAGACGAACAGCGCGGTGCCGATCGTGTAGAAGACGAAGCCGCCCGGGATCATGATCACGGCCAGCGCCCAGATCGAGCGGCCGGCTTCCTTGTCCGACTTGGTCGAGAGCACGCGCTGCATCAGCACCTGGTCTTTCGGGAAGGTCAGCACGACCTCGAACAGCACGAGGAACAGAAATCCCCATACCGTCGCCTTGGTCAGGTCGAAGCTGAAGTCGAACAGTTTGGTCTTGTCCTCGGCGAGCGCGGTCGAGACGAACTCGCCGAAGCCGCCCTTGAGCTGCCAGATGATGAAGAGGATCGCGAAGACCGCGCCGCCCATCTTCACGATCACCTGGACGAAGTCGGTCCAGATCACCGCCTTCATGCCGCCGAGCGCGGTGTAGACGATGGTGAAGCCGCCCATCAGCAGGATGCTCCAGGTCACATCGATACCGGTGATCGTGGCGATCGCGAGCGCCGGCAGAAACAGGATCACGCTCATGCGGCTGCCGAGCTGCATCGCGATGCACAGCGCGCTGGCGAGCATGCGTATGGCCGGGTGGAAGCGCGTCTCCAGGTAGGAGAACACGCTCATCAGGTCGAGCCGACGCAGCAGCGGCACGATCCAGATGGCGACGAAGACGAGGCCGATCACCGCGGTGAGGTTGTTCGCCATGTAGGTCCAGTTCGTCTCGAACGCCTTGGCTGGGATCGCGATGAAGCTGATCGAGCTGGTGTTCGCGGCGTACAGGCTGACGCCGGCGGCCCAGAATGGGATGCTGCGGCCGCCGACGAAGAATTCCGAGGTCGAGGCGTTCTTGTCGCGCAGGTAGAAGTACATGCCGATGCCGATCATGCCGGCGAGGTAGACGACGATGACGACCCAGTCGAGCCATTTGAGCAGCGCCTTGCCCGCTTCGATTTCGGCGTAACCGAACGCGAATGCGCCGTTCGCATCGGCGTGCGTCCAGAACATGCCGTTGTTCCATGCGGCCGCGCCGTTTGCATCGGCCGCGCCGGCTTCGGCGAGCTTGGCCCAGGCGCCGGTGATGGTGTGATAGCTGACCATCTTCGTCGCGGTGTCGTCGCGGACCAGATAGAGCACGGTCGCCTGGCCGATCGCGCGCGCGGAGCCCGGCACGATTTTGCCCGGCGCGACGGAGACGTCCTTCCAGCCTTTGTCGGCCGACCAGCGCCAGAGGCGATCGCTGGCATCGCCCGGCACGGGCTCGGTGACGAACACGGCCGAAGTCTGCAGCGCGATCGAACTCGTGTTGCCGGCGGGAGGTTCGGGCAGGGTCTGCCATTGCGGATCTTTCGCGAGCGGCGAGAGCTGCAGGGCGACGTTCTTGCCGTTCGCGTCGAGTCCGGCGACGACGATCGCGTCGCCCTTGAACGCCATATGCGCCTGGCTGAGCGCCGCGGACGGCGGCGGTAGTTCGCGCGACTTGAGCGTGTTGCCGTCGAGCGACCACTGGGCGACGCCGGTCGCTGTAGCGCTGCCGGTCAGCGCGAACGTGCGCGTGCCGTCGCTGGCAAGATCGCGCACGGCGGCCGGAGGTGTTGTGCCGGTATCGACACGCTGCCAGGCTTTGCGGTCCGCGCCGAGCACATATGCGCCGTTCGCGGTCACGACGAGCGGCCGCGCGTCGATCGCGGCGAGGCCGATCAGCGGGCCGGCGTCGTTCAATGCCGGCAGAGCGCCGGTCTTGATCGTGGTCAGATTCTCGGCAGCGGCCGGCACGGCGAAGCCGAGCAGGAAAACGCAGGCGGCCCAGTTCGGCAGGCGGGCGAACAGCGAACGAAACGTCGGAATCAAAAACCTCTCCCCATCTTTGTTCTTTTTTCGCGCCGCGAGTCGCTAAGGCGTGCGCGTTGCGGCAAGTATCGCTTCGGCGCGCCGCAAAAACGGCGGGTCGATCATGCGGCCGTCGACGACGAAGGCGCCGCGGCCCTGTGCTGTCGCCTCGTGCGCCGCGGCGACGATGCGCCGCGCCAATTCGATGTCGTCCGCCTTCGCGGTGAACGCGGCATTGGCCAGCGGCACCTGTTTCGGATGAATGCAGGTCTTGCCGACGAAACCCAGGCTCTGCGCCATGCGTGCTTCGGCGCGATAACCCTCGTCGTCGCCAAGGTCGGAGAACGCGCCGTCGAGACAGAATACCCCCGCTTCGCCCGCGGCGAGACGCAGGGCGAACATCGCGGCGTGTACGTTGAGCGCATCGCGCCGGGCGACGCCGAGCGGCTCGAACAGGTCGCCGAGGCCGAGCTGCAGCCCGCGCACGCGCGGGTGCGCCGCGGCGATCTGCGCGGCGAGGCGTAGTCCTTTCGCGCTCTCGATGTTGACGAGCAGGCCGATCGGCGCTTCGGTCGCATTCGACGACTCCACATGCGCGATCGCGGCGGCCGCGGCGCGCAGTTCGTCGGGCGATTCGCATTTGGGCAGATTGATCAGATCGACGCCGGCCACGGCGAGCGCCTTGATGTCGTCGACGAAATGCGGCGTGCCCAGGGCGTTGACGCGCACGATCACGAGCTTGCCCGCGGCGCGCGTGACGGGTGAGCGCACGCATTCGGCCACACAGGCACGCGCGGCGGCCTTGCCGTCGTCGGGCACCGCGTCTTCGAGATCAAAGGAAAGCGCATCGGCCTCCCCGGCAAGGCCCTTGGCGAACAGCTCGGGGCGTGAGCCGGGAAGAAACAATTTGCTGCGAATCCAGGGCGTCATGCCGCGCAGTTTGGGCGCGGCCATAGGGGAAAAGAATCCGCGCGCGCATTTTCAGACGCAACTTTTCCTTGCGATCGGGGGCGGTACAAACTCGCCCAGCCCTGAGGAATTCGCGGAGGCGTCCATGCTGATCCGTATGGCGCGCTTCCCGTCGCGGCCGATTTCCACTGCCGAGCCGACGGCTTTTGCCGGCCGGTTCCTCTTGGCACGAATTTCCACAGCCTGTGGATAACTTTGTGTATAGCCCAACCCCTTGCACGCGTTGCGGAAATCGGTTAGGCAGATGTTCAGTCGGCCGGAACTGCCAATTTCCCGTGTAACTACATGATATTCATGGGTTTAATACATGTCTTTTAACGGTAACCTCAGTGTAAAACGCAGCAAATGCGGCGAATGCTGCATTGTGTATAAATCCACCCGCTAAACGTCTGAGCCGGCGTAAGAATTCGGCAACAAAGCATGCGTAATCTTGCTCGGGTCAGGCGTCGCAACAAGGTTCAAGGAGCGACGTGGCGTGCGGGATGCGCACGTTGCGGAATGGCTGCAAGGATGGCCGACAAGGATGTACCGACGCCTGAGTCTTTTTGAATTCATCACGGAACTGCGGCCATGCCGCCAAGCGATTCGAGCGGCTTGCTCGCGCTATGTTCCGAGACTGGTTCTCGCGAAAACGTCTGTTCGGGACGCCCGAAAACGGCGCGTGCACAAGGATCGTTGCACCGTCGTTTTCATCTTTCGCTCTTCGCCTTCGACGTCTCGCCCGCTCTCGATGGGGGCTGCGCAGCGCGGCCGCACGAATTGCGCGTCAGATAAAGCCGGCCTGTGCCAGAGAAGTCGTCGTGGTCGCGCCGACGATTAGATGATCGTGCACGCGCACGTCGATCAGTCGCAACGCACGCTTCAATTCCACCGTGACTTCCTTGTCGGCCTGGCTCGGTTCGGCGATGCCCGACGGATGGTTGTGGGCGAAGATCACTGCCGCGGCATTGTGCGCGATACAGCGGCGCACGACTTCGCGCAGATGCACACTCGTGCCGTTGACCGAGCCGCGGAACAACTCCTCGAACGCGATCATGCGATTGCGGCTGTCGAGAAACAGGCAGGCGAAGACCTCGTACGGATACCTGCCGAGCCTGGCGCGCACGAATTCGGCGCAGGCGAGCGGATTGGACAAGGCATGCGGGCGATCGAGATCGACGGCGAGGTAGCGTCGCCCGAGTTCGAGTGCGGCATGCAGGCGGCAGGCCTTTGCCGCACCGAGGCCCGGCAGCGCCGACAGCTCGGCCGCATCGAGTTCGAGCAGCGACTTCAATCCGCCGTCGCGGCTCAGCAGGTCGCGGCCGAGATCGACCGCACTGCGGCCGCGGCGGCCGCTGCCGAGAAAAATCGCGATCAGTTCCGCATCGGAGAGGGCGGCGGCACCGCGCGCCAGGAGCTTCTCGCGCGGACGTTCTTCGGCAGGCCAGTTGAGGATTGTCATGGCGAAAGTTTGGGTCGATATGCCGGCTCGCACAGCCGGGGGCGATGCAAATTCCGGTAAGCTATAAGCGCATTTCGTCGTCCTTGGATCTCCTACATGGCGCAGCAGCAAGAAGCTCGAAACGGACTCGCCGGCCTGCGCGTGCTGCTCGGTGTTTCCGGCGGCATAGCGGCGTACAAAGCCTGCGAACTCGTGCGCCGCTTGCGCGACGCCGGTGCGGACGTGCGCGTCGTGCTGACTGAAAACGCGGCGCGCTTCGTCACGCCGCTGACGTTCCAGGCGCTGTCGGGCCAGCCCGTGCGCACGAGTCTGTGGGACGAGAACGCCGAAGCTGCGATGGGTCATCTGGAACTCGCGCATTGGGCGCAGCGCATTCTCATTGCGCCGGCGAGCGCCGACCTGATTGCGCGGCTTGCCCACGGTTTCGCCGACGATCTGTTGACCACCCTGTATCTCGCGAGTCTCGCTCCGGTCGCGATCGCGCCGGCGATGAACCTGCGCATGTGGGCACACGCGGCGACCCAAGCCAACGTCGCCGCACTGCGCGCACGCGGCGTGAATTTCTTCGGTCCGGCCGACGGTCCGATGGCCGAGCCGGAATCCGGTCCCGGCCGATTGCTCGAGCCGCCGCAGATCGTCGCCGAACTCGCCGCGCTGCATGGCCCGAAGCTGCTCACCGGCAAGCGTGTCCTGGTCAGCGCGGGACCGACTTTCGAAGATATCGATCCGGTGCGCTTTATCGGCAATCGCAGTTCGGGGCGCATGGGCTTTGCCGTCGCGCAGGCAGCGGTCGAGCAGGGTGCCAGCGTCGAACTCGTGGCCGGTCCCGTACACTTGCCGACGCCGGCCGGCGTTGCGCGCGTCGACGTGCGCAGCGCGCGCGACATGCGCGAGGCGGTGATGGCGCGCGCACCGACGAGCGACATTTATATAGCGGCCGCCGCGGTCGGCGATTTCCGCCCGCAGGAGATCGCGGCGCACAAGCTCAAAAAGACCGGCAACGCGTTGACCCTCACCTTGAATGAAAACCCGGACATCCTCGCCGGCGTCGCTGCGTTGAAGCAGCGGCCGTTCGTCGTTGGCTTCGCCGCCGAGACGCAGAACGTCGAGAACTACGCGCGTGCCAAGCTCGAACGCAAGAAACTCGACCTGATCGCCGCGAACAAGGTCGGCGAAGGCGAGGGTTTCGACGCACGCGAAAACGAAATCCTTTTGATTTCGCGCGACGGCGCCGAGCGTCTGGCGCGTGCCGACAAACTCGAACTCGCGCGCCAGTTGGTCGCGCGCGTCGCCGAGAGTTATGCCGGGCGCAATCCGTCCGCGAAGAAAACACCGCGCGCCGCCGCAAAGCGGGCGTCGCGATGATCGACGTCGAGCTGAAGATCCTCGATCCGCGTCTTGGCAATGAGATTCCGCTGCCCTCGCAGGCCACGTCCGGTTCGGCCGGCATGGACTTGCGCGCCGCGCTCGATTCGCCGCTGACGCTGGAGCCCGGCGCGACCGTTTTGGTCCCTACCGGCATCGCCATTCATATCGGAGATGTGAGCTACTGCGCGGTTATTTTGCCGAGATCGGGACTGGGTCACAAACACGGTCTCGTACTCGGCAACCTCGTCGGTTTGATCGACGCCGACTACCAGGGTCCGTTGATGATTTCGTGCTGGAATCGCTCTGCAGCTGCATATACCATCGCGCCGGGGGAACGTATCGCGCAACTGGTTTTCATGCCCGTCGCGCATGCGCGATTTCGTGTGGTCGAGAACTTCGATGCCAGTGAACGCGGCATCGGCGGATTCGGCCACTCCGGCAGCGCGTAACGCGCCGCTGTCGCCCCGGCATGAAACTGGGGGAATCGAGCATGGGAAGCTGGCTTGCGAGAAAGAAACCCGAAGTTTTACCCGACGCCGAACTCGAAGGTGCCGCACCGGTGCCCGAGAGCGCTCCGGCGCCGCCTCCGCGAAGGGAGCGTTCCGAAAATATCGGACTGAGCCGATATGCAATGCTGGTCGGCGCGATGCTGCTGTGGATACTCGGCGCGTTCTTCGTCTGGCAGGCATGGCTCGTCTATACCGAGCAGGACGACGAGGCACAAATCAGCGCCGCGCGTGACAGCGAAATCAAGGTCGTAAGCCAAACGCTGACCGACGCGCGCGTGCGGCTGCAGCAGGTGCTGGCGAGCGAAGCGGTCACGGCGCCGCTCGCGCAATCCTGGGAAGACGGCCATGCCGCGGCGAGCGAAGCCGCGAAGCAGGCGCTGCCCGAGCTGGCCGGCATCTATTTCCACCGTCCCGACATCTCCGACGTACTGACGAGCGACTTCGCCAAGACCGGCTACGCGCGCTCGGCCATGCTCGTGCAGGCCAGCCGCACGCATGAGCCTGCGCCGGCGCAATCGATGATGAGCGAAGGCGGTAAACGCGTACTCGTGTTCGCGCAGCCGGTGATGCTTGAAAAGCAGATTGTCGCTTACGCCTACGCCGAACTGCCGTTCGATCTGGTGACCGCGGCGTTTCGCAAAGTCGATCCCGGCGCCGGCAAACTCGAGCTGCGTCAAGGCACCGGCGGCAACGATCTGGTGCTGGCGAGCGTCGGTTCAGCAGCCGGCGATGTGGTGGACAATGTCGGCAAACCGATAGCGAACAGCCTGTTTCGTGTCGGCTTCGTGAAGCCTTCGTCGCTGATCGTCGCCCCACACAGTCTGGTTGTCTGTGGGTTGCTCGCCTTGCTGGCACTCTTTGCCGGCGGAATAATGTTCTACGCTCGCCTGGTCGGCTGGCGCGAGGCGTTCGATTCGATGTTGCGGCGCAAGCAGGCCGGGAGTGTGAACGCCATGGAAGAACTACCACAGGAAACCGTGCCGATGTCCGCACCCCAGACTCAATCCGCCCGCCCCGAAGCGGTCGAAGAAAAAGATGTTCACGTCAGCCGCAGCATGTTCCGCGCCTACGATATCCGCGGCGTGCTCGGCAAAACCTTGAATGCCGATGTCGCGCGCCTGATCGGCCGCGCGATCGGCAGCGAAATGGCGAGCCGCGGCCTGAGCACCATCGCGGTCGGCCGCGACGGGCGTTTGTCCGGGCCGAGCCTGTCCGCCGCGCTGATCGAAGGCCTGCGCGCGAGCGGCGCGCACGTTACCGACATCGGCGCCGCGCCGACGCCGGTGCTGTACTTCGCCACGCATCACCTCGAGCTCGGCTCGGGCGTCATGGTCACCGGCAGCCACAATCCGCCCGACTACAACGGGTTCAAGATCGTGCTCGGCGGCGAGACGCTGGCCGAAGACGCGATCCAGAAGCTGTATACGCGCATCGTCGAGAAAGACTTTACGAGCGGCGCAGGCATGCTCGAGAAGCGCGACCTGAGCCAGGACTATATCGAGCGCATCGCCGGCGACGTGCGCCTGCATCGTCCGCTCAAGATCGTTATCGACTGCGGCAACGGCATACCGGGCGCGATCGCGCCGCAGCTGTTCGAGCGCATCGGCGCCGACGTCGTGCCGCTGTTTTGCGAAGTCGACGGCAATTTCCCGAACCACCACCCCGATCCGTCCGATCTGCACAATCTCGAAGACCTGATCCTGACGGTCAAACAGATCAAGGCCGACCTCGGCATCGCCTTCGACGGCGACGGCGATCGTCTCGGTGTGGTTACGCCTGCGGGCGAAGTGATCTTCCCCGATCGCACCCTGATGCTGTTCGCGCAGGACGTGCTCTCGCGTAATCCGGGCGCGACGATCATCTACGACGTGAAATGCACCGGCAAGCTGGCGCCCGTGATCGAGGCAGCAGGCGGTACGCCGCTGATGTGGCGCACTGGGCACTCGCTGATCAAGGGCAAGATGCGCGAGACGGGCTCGGCGCTGGCTGGCGAGATGAGCGGGCACTTCTTCTTCAAGGAGCGCTGGTACGGTTTCGACGATGGCCTCTATGCGGGCGCGCGTCTGCTCGAGATTCTGTCCGGCGACGCGCAGCAGCGCATGCCGCAGGAAGTGTTCGAGTCGCTGCCGAACAGTGTTTCGACGCCGGAACTCAAGATTGAGCTGGCCGAGGGCGAGCACTACAAATTCATCGAGCGTTTCCAGAAGGAAGCGAAGTTCGAGGGCGCCCACATCAACACGATCGACGGCGTGCGCGCCGACTGGCCGGACGGCTGGGGCCTCGTGCGCGCGTCGAACACGACGCCGGTCCTGGTTCTGCGCTTCGATGCGGAGAATATGGAAGCGCTCAAGCGCGTGCAGAATGTTTTCCGTGCGCAACTGCTCACGATCAATCCGAAGCTGAAGTTGCCGTTCTAACGCGCTTCCGCGCCGCGATCATTTCGATCGCGGCGCCGCTCAGTGTCAGTCCGCGGGTTTCGCCTGTTGCGCGCGTAGCTCGCGATAGTGCAGCAGCTCGGCTTGGCCCTTTTGCTCTGTCGCCGCGCGCAGCGCGAGTTTGTCGGCGATGAATTTCTTCTGCCCTTCGACATTCGTGCGCAAGGTCTCGATCTGTTGCTTGACCGGCGCAGGCACGGGTTTGCCGTCGCGCTCGAAGGTCGAAGCATAGAGCAACTGTTCGGCGAGGCTCTTCTCCTGGTCGGCTTGACTGACCTTGACATTGGCGACGTCCAGGTCGATCGCGGCGATGCGCTTCTTCTGCGCTTCGATCAGAGCGTCCTCGGATGGGTAGGCCTGCAGTAACTGCCGATCGGCCTGTTCGACATCGGCGGCGTGCTGCTTCTCCTGGGCCAGCGAAGCCGCGGTCCTGGCGTCCGATTTCTTTTCCTCAGCGGTTTTCACGTGGTCGACGTGCTTGACCACGCGGCCGCGTGAGTCGATCACGTCATAGCCTGCACGCAGCGCTTCGGGTGTCGGCGAATCGGCGTACTGCACGACGCCGCGCGCGTCGGTCCAGCGGTAGCGGTTGTGCGTGCCGCTCTCTTGCGCAAAAGCCTGCGACGCAGTGAAGACAAGCGTCAAGGCCAAAGTGGTGGTCAGTCGCATGAAGGAATCCCCGTTTCGCGCAGCATACTCGATCCCAGGCGATCGATTCGCGCATGTTGCCGCATCATTCTTTTGCCGCATACGCCTGCCGATAGGCCTCCATGCGCTCGCGGTGCACGGACAATTCGGGACGTGCGGCAATCAGTCCGAACAGTTCGGCGAGGCGCGCGATGGCGATCACGGGGATGCCGAACTCGCGTTCGACTTCCTGCACCGCCGACAGCGCTCCCTGGCCGCGTTCCTGGCGGTCGAGCGCGATCAGAATGCCCGCGGCGGTCGCGCCCTGCGCGGCGATCAGGGCGAGCGATTCGCGGATCGCCGTGCCCGCGGTGATCACGTCGTCGACGATCAACACGCGGCCTTGGAGCGGCGCACCGATGACGACACCGCCCTCACCGTGGGTCTTCGCCTCCTTGCGGTTGAACGCGACGGGCACATCGCGCCCAGCCGAGCCGGCCAGGGCGATCGCGGTCGCCGTCGAGAGGGAAATACCCTTGTAGGCCGGGCCGAACAGCATGTCGAACTCGATGCCCGATTCGAGCGCGGCCTGCGCATACGCTTGCCCGAGCGTCGCCAGCGCGGCGCCAGAATCAATCATGCCTGCGTTGAAGAAATACGGGCTGATGCGGCCCGATTTGAGCGTGAATTCGCCGAAGCGCAGCGCGTTCTTGGCCAGGGCCAATTCGAGGAAGGATTGCTGGTGGGGTTTCATCGCGGCCGGAGTCGGGAATCGGGAGCGGGAATCGTAAAAGAAAGACGCCGTTCTGTCGCTGCGCACAGGCCGCGCGAATCGGCTACGCTTTGGTTCCCGCTCTCCGAATTCCGATCCTCGTGAAAATCCTCACCTTCAATGCCAACGGCATCCGTTCCGCCGCGAACAAGGGGTTCTTCGACTGGTTGAAGACGCAGAATGCCGACGTCGTCTGCCTGCAGGAAACCAAGGCGCAGGAGGATCAGCTCAGTGATCCGATGTTCCGTCCGGACGGACATCATTGTTTTTACCGTGACGCGACGACGAAGAAAGGCTATTCCGGCGTCGCGATCTATTCGAAACGCGAGCCGGACGAGGTGCGCACCGCGCTCGGCTGGGCGCCGTTCGACGACGAAGGCCGCTACATCGAAGCGCGCTACGGCAAGCTCAGCGTGGTGTCGTTCTATATCCCGTCCGGTTCCTCGGGCGAGGAACGCCAGGGGTTCAAATTCCAGGTGATGGACTGGCTCAAGCCGATCTTCGCGGAATGGCTCAAGTCGGGGCGCGACTACGTGCTCTGCGGCGACTGGAACATCGTGCGCGCGAAGAACGACATCAAGAACTGGTCCTCGAACCAGAAGAATTCCGGCTGCCTGCCCGAGGAGCGCAACTGGCTCAACGGCCTCATCGCCGACGCGCACGGCGACGGCGCGAGCACGCCGCCGAAAACCGGTTGGCATGATGCGTTTCGCGTCGCCAAGCCCGATACGGTTGAGTACACCTGGTGGTCGAACCGCGGCGGCGCGCGCGCAAACAACGTCGGTTGGCGCATCGACTACCAGATCATCACGCCCGGTCTGCGCGAGCGCGTGAAATCCTGCGCGGTCACGCCGGCGCCGCGTTTCTCCGACCACGCGCCGTTTCTCGTCGAATACAAGTGAGCGAACTGCTGCAGCGTTGGCGCGCCGCGCTCGGCGATTACGCGCGCGCCGACGTGCGCGCGATGTTGCTGCTCGGTTTCGCGGCCGGCCTGCCGTTTCCGCTTGTGCTGACGACGCTGTCGGCACGGCTGCGCCAGGGCGGCATTGACCGCACCACGATCGGCTACTTCAGTCTGGTCGGCCTGGCCTACTCGCTCAAGTTCCTCTGGTCGCCGATCGTCGACCGACTAGCCCTGCCGCTGTTGGGCCGGCTCGGCCGCCGCCGCAGTTGGATGCTGCTTGCCCAGTTCGGCATCCTGTTCGGCATCGTCGCCATGGCGCTGACCGATCCGACCGCACACGCCGAGAGCATTGCCTTGTTCGCGGTGATCACCGCCTTCGCCTCGGCGACGCAGGATATCGCGCTCGACGCCTATCGCATCGATTCCGCCGAGCCGCAATGGCAGGGTGCGCTCGCAGCCGCGTATCAGGTCGGCTATCAATGCGCACTGATCACCGGCGGCGCGGGCGCGCTGTACGCGGCGTCGAAAAGCGGCTGGACCACGGCTTATCTGATCATGGCCCTCTGTTTCGCCATCGGGCCGCTGACGATTCTGTTCATGCGCGAACCGCAGGCGCCGGTTTCGCGCGCAACGAAGGCGCAGGAGGCGCGCGTCGTTGCCTTCCTCGAACGTTCCGCGCACTGGCCGGCCGCATTGCGCAGTGTGGCGGCATGGCTGCTCGGCGCGATTGTCAGCCCGATCGTCGATTTCTTCACGCGCAACGGCTGGCGTGTCGCCGTGCCGCTGCTCGCGCTCATCGTCACCTATCGGCTCAACTACACCACGATGGGCGTCGCGGCGATTCCGTTCTACGTCGATCTCGGCTACACGCTCGACAGCATTGCGCTGATCTCGAAGGGCTACGGTGTGGCGCTGACGCTCGGTGGCGCGATCCTGGCCGGCTATCTGGTCAAACGCATCGGTATTCCGGCGACTTTGCTGCTCGGCGTTGTCCTGTTGTCGTGCGCCAATCTGCTCTATGCCTACTCGGCCGACCAGCTCGCGTCCTTCCTCGCCCAGCATGCGGCAGATCCGAAACATGTGCTCGAACCGGATCGCATCTGGCTGACGGCGATGGTCAGTCTCGACAATATCGCCAATGGCATTGCCGGCACCGCGTTCATCGCTTTTATGTCGTCGCTGACCAATGTGGCCTATACGGCCACGCAGTACGCGCTATTCGGCACGCTTTGGAGCCTGCCGGCGAAGTCGTTGGCCAGCCAGTGGGGCGCGATCGTGGACCACTTCGGCTATCCGGCCTTTTTTGTCTATACCGCCGTGACCGGAGTGCCGGCGATCCTGCTTGTGCTGTGGCTGCTGCGCCGCTCAGGCCGAGTAAATACCGCCTAGCACGCGCGGTCCGCGTGCGCCGGTGACCGTGTGCACGTTCGGCGCGGCGCGATTTTCGAGGCGCTCGCGCGCGAGCCAGGCGAACGTCATCGCCTCGACAAAGTCGGGATCGATGCCGATTTCGGCGACGCTGGCGACCGGAATGGGCGCAAGGGCATCGCCGATCGCCGCCATCAGAACGGGATTGTGCACGCCGCCTCCGCAGACCCAGACTTCGCGCACGTCGCGCGCATGTGTGCGGATCGCATCGGCGATCGTGAGCGCCGACAACGCAACGAGGGTGGCCTGGACGTTTTTCGGCGCGATGGCGAGGCCGCGCAGATGTTCGGCGAGCCAGGTCAGGTGGAAAACTTCGCGTCCGGTGCTTTTCGGCGGCGGCTCGGCGAAGTACGGATCGGAGAGCAGACGCTTGAGCAGGGTTTCGTCGACGCGGCCCGACGCGGCAAAGGCACCGTTCTTGTCGTAAGGCAGATCGAGATGCTTGGCGACCCATGCGTCGAGCAGGCAGCTTGCCGGGCCGGTGTCGAAGCCGCGCAGCGGTTTCTTTCCATCGCCGGAGAGGATCGTGATGTTGGCGATGCCGCCGAGGTTGAGCACGACGCGACTGCCCTTGGTCGGTGTGCTTTTGTCCTTTGCGAGCATCGCGGCGTGGAACGCCGGCGCGAGTGGTGCGCCGTGGCCGCCTGCGGCGAGATCGCGGCGGCGGAAATCGGCGACTGTCGTCACCCGGGTCAATTCGGCGATGACGTTCGGATCGCCGAGCTGCATCGTATAAGGCGCTTCGCCGAGCGGACGATGGCGCACGGTCTGACCATGGGAGCCGAGGGCGCGGATCTGATCGGGATCGATACCTTCCCGGCGTAGCAATTTCAGGGCTGCCGCAGCGAATGTGCGCGCGATTTCGACATCGAGGCCGCCGAACTCATCGAGCGAGATGCGGCCGTCGCCCTGGGCGAGCGCGAGGATGCGTAGGCGCAGTTTTTCCGGATAGGGAAAGGTCAAACTGGCGAGCAGCTTCGGTCGGCGCGCAAACGAGGCCAGCGCGACATCAATGCCGTCGGCGCTGGTACCGGAAATCAGACCGAGATAGAGCGAGGCCATGCGTGTTTCCGATCAAAATCCGAACGCTCTGCAGAAAGCCCGCAGAACGCGTCGGAACACTTCAAAGGGAATGCTGTCCCATTGGTCGCCTCGACGTTCGCTTGTGCCTTTACGCTGCAATGCCAGACGCCGGGTTTACTTCGCCGAAGCGAGCTGCGTGGCTTCCAGCTTGTTGAGGCGCGCCAACATTGACTGTGTCTGGCTGCGGAAACGTGCCAGCTCGGCGCCCGGAAGCGGTTCCGGCGGCAGCGTCGTCACGGTCAACGGATTGCGATGCTGGCCGTCGATGCGGAATTCATAGTGCAGATGCGGACCGGTGGCGAGGCCCGTCATGCCGACATAACCGATCGTTTGGCCCTGGCCGACGTGCTGGCCGACCTGGGCATTGCCGAAGCGCGACATGTGTCCGTACAGAGTCGTGTTGTGCGCGTTGTGCTGCACTATAACGACGTTGCCGTAGCCGGGCTGCCAACCGCGGAACGCGATCTTGCCGTCGCCGGCGGCGCGAATCGGCGTGCCCTGCGGCGCCGCGTAGTCGACGCCTTTGTGCGCGCGCATCGTGCCGAGAATCGGGTGCATGCGCGCCACTGAGAAAAACGAGGTGATGCGGGTGAAATCGAGCGGCGTGCGCAAGAAGCTCTTCTTGAGCGGACGGCCTTCCGCGCTGTAGTAGCTGGTCTCGCCGGCGCTGTTGGTGAAGCGGAACGCCGAATAGCGCTTGCCTTTGTTGACGAAGGTCGCGGCGATGATATCGCCGTCGCGCAGGCGCTCGCCCTCGCGGTAGACATCGTCGTAGATCACGGTGAAGCTGTCGCCCTGGCGCAGATCCTGGGCGAAGTCGATGTCGTAGCCGAACGCGTTGGCGAGCTTGAGCACCATCGCGTCGCTCAGGCCGGCTTCTTCGCCTGCGCCGAACAGCGACGAGTCGATGACGCCGCGAGCGACCTGGGTGCGGCGCTCGACGTTGCGGTCAAGTTCAATCTGCTTGATGCCGTTGGTGCGGAAGCTGGCGATGACGCGCGTGCGGTCGTCGCGGTCGAAACGGATCGCGCGCAGCGAGCCGTCGTCGTTGTTCAAGAATGCGAATTCGTCGCCCGGATGAATGCTGCGCAGACAGGATGCGTTGCCCGGCTCATCGAGCAGGCGCGCCAAGTCGGTCGCGTTGAGGCCCTGCTGTTGGAAGATGTCGGCCAGTGTCTGGCCGGATTTCACTTTGACTACCTGCCATGCGCTGTCATCGGTCAGAGGATCGCTGTTCGCGTGATCGAGTGCGGCAGACAGGGCCGCGTCTTCTGGCGATAATGTCGGCAGCGGAAGATCGAGCGTCGTGCGCGGAACGCTGCCCGAGTCGCGCATCGCAACCGCCCAGGTCGGAATCGTTGCACCTGCGGCGATCAGCACGGCGACGATGGCGCCGGCGAGAACGACGTGACGACGGCGCCACGACAGTGGCGACTTCGCCAGGTTTTGTATAAAAGTCCACTTTGCTGCATCAGTGGAGATGTCGGCAACGCCGTTCTGCGGGTCGATTCGCGTGGCGCAGGAATGAGGTGCGCCCTGGGCGCCGGAGTCGTTATTGTTCAGGTTCACGGCCGGTTTCCGACAAAACAGGCCGTACCATATCCAGTCGATAAGCTTGCGTCAATTCTTTGTTTTTCAAGGGGTTCTAGTACGTTTCTCGAATAATGATTTTTTAACCTCGACCCGCCGGAAACTGAACGGATCGGGTCGTTCATACCGATGTACTTCTGCCTGAAAGTGGATGGAAAACGATGTCAGCAACGACCAAGCCAGAAATTGAAGCCGCGCTGGACCTGATCGGCCGCGGCGCCGACGAAATCATCAAGCGCGAAGACCTGGAGGCGAGGCTAAAGCTCGGCCGGCCGCTGCGGATCAAGGCAGGTTTCGACCCGACCGCGCCGGACCTGCATCTCGGCCACACCGTATTGCTGAACAAGATGCGCCAGTTCCAGGACCTCGGTCACCAGGTCATTTTCCTGATCGGCGACTTCACCGGCATGATCGGCGACCCGACCGGAAAGAACGTTACGCGCAAGCCGCTCAGTCGCGAGGATATCGAGGCGAATGCGAGGACTTATGCGGACCAGGTGTTCAAGGTGCTCGACAAGGAAAAAACCGAAGTCCGCTTCAATTCTGAATGGTTCGGCAAAATGGATGCGGCTGGCATGATCAAGCTTGCGGCCAAACACACGGTCGCGCGCATGCTCGAGCGCGATGATTTCGCCAAACGCTATAAGGGCAATCAGCCGATCGCGATCCACGAATTTCTCTATCCGCTCGTTCAGGGCTACGACTCTGTTGCACTGCAATGCGACGTCGAGCTCGGCGGTACCGATCAGAAATTCAACTTGCTGGTCGGCCGGCAACTGCAGGAAGAGGCGGGCCAGCTGCCGCAGATCGTATTGACGATGCCGCTGCTCGAAGGCCTCGACGGCGTCGCCAAGATGTCGAAGTCGCTGGGCAACTACATAGGCATCAACGAGCCGGCGATCGATATCGTCAACAAGACGATGAAAATCGGCGACGAGCTGATGTGGCGCTGGTACGAGCTTTTGAGTCTCGATCGCTCCGCGGGGGAAATCGAGGCGATGAAGAACGAAGTGGCCTCGGGCGGCCTGCACCCGCGCGACGCCAAGCTTGCTTTGGCGCGTGAATTGGCCGCGCGCTTCCAGGGGGCGGCTGAGGCTGAGCGCGCGATCGAGCAATGGAACGCGCTGGTGCGCGAACAACGCGTGGACGTTGATCTGCCGTTACAGGACGTCACGGTGCCCGCCGAGGGCATTCGCGTTGCGCCGCTGTTTGTTGCGGCGAAGCTGGCGGCGAGCAATTCCGAAGTGGCGCGCAAGCTCAATGAGCGCGCCGTGCGTATCGACGGCGCCGTCGTCGAGGATCGCGAACGCGTGCTCGCGGTGGGCGGCGAGCATCTGCTGCAGATAGGCAAGCGTTCGTTTGCACGAGTGCGTTTGGTCGCTGCGTAGCAAGGCGCATCCCGGGCGAAAAAAACTGCACGCGAGAGGGCTTGACGAATCGAGGATTGGTTGTAGGATTCGCGGCCCTGAGTTGATCGTCCAATGCGGGCGGAAGACGAAAGGGACGATTTTCAGGGATCGCAGCAACGCCGAAACAGAAAGTTGATTTCGGGGTGTTGACGAATCGAAAATTGGTTGTAGGATTCGCGGCCCTAAGTTGATCGCCCGGTGCGGGCGGAAGACGAAAGGGACGATCTTCCGGGATCGCAGCAACGCCGAAGCAGAAAGTTGATTTCGGGGTGTTGACGAAACGGAAATCGGGTGTAAGATTCGCCCCCCTTCGATTGGTGCCGCCGCTGGCGAGATCGAAGGGACGGAATCCCGGCAAAACTTTTCGAAAAAAACTTTCAAAAAGGTGTTGACGGTTTCGAAAATGGTTGTATAGTAGGCGGCTCTCTCGGACGAAATGTTCGGGACGCGAAAGCGGAAACGCTAAGCAAGAATTCGATCTTTGACAGTGTGCGCAGGTGACTTGTGTGGGCGCCTTGGGGTGGACAACACGTCCATCGAATCAAGAGCGTCATCAAGTCGATCGAGAAATCGATCAAAATTTGAGTAATCAAAAAAGCTTGGTTTCACTCTCTAAAGTAATTTGTCAGCAGCAATGTTGACTGCAATTTCAACTGAAGAGTTTGATCCTGGCTCAGAGTGAACGCTGGCGGCATGCCTAACACATGCAAGTCGAACGGCAGCACAGCAGTAGCAATACTGTGGGTGGCGAGTGGCGGACGGGTGAGGAATACATCGGAATTTGCCCTGTCGTGGGGGATAACGTAGGGAAACTTACGCTAATACCGCATACGACCTAACGGTGAAAGCGGGGGATCGCAAGACCTCGCGCGGCTGGAGAAGCCGATGTCAGATTAGCTAGTTGGCGGGGTAAAGGCCCACCAAGGCGACGATCTGTAGCTGGTCTGAGAGGATGATCAGCCACACTGGGACTGAGACACGGCCCAGACTCCTACGGGAGGCAGCAGTGGGGAATATTGGACAATGGGCGCAAGCCTGATCCAGCAATGCCGCGTGTGTGAAGAAGGCCTTCGGGTTGTAAAGCACTTTTATCTGGAACGAAACACGCAAGGTTAATACCTTTGCGGACTGACGGTACCAGAGGAATAAGCACCGGCTAACTTCGTGCCAGCAGCCGCGGTAATACGAAGGGTGCAAGCGTTACTCGGAATTACTGGGCGTAAAGCGTGAGTAGGTGGTTTCTTAAGTCTGCTGTGAAAGCCCCGGGCTCAACCTGGGAATTGCAGTGGATACTGGGAAGCTAGAGTGCGGTAGAGGGTAGTGGAATTCCCGGTGTAGCGGTGAAATGCGTAGAGATCGGGAGGAACACCAGTGGCGAAGGCGGCTACCTGGACCAGCACTGACACTGAGTCACGAAAGCGTGGGGAGCAAACAGGATTAGATACCCTGGTAGTCCACGCCCTAAACGATGCGAACTGGATGTTGGGTGCAACTTGGCACTCAGTATCGAAGCTAACGCGTTAAGTTCGCCGCCTGGGGAGTACGGTCGCAAGACTGAAACTCAAAGGAATTGACGGGGGCCCGCACAAGCGGTGGAGTATGTGGTTTAATTCGATGCAACGCGAAGAACCTTACCTGGCCTTGACATGTCCGGAATCCTGCAGAGATGCGGGAGTGCCTTCGGGAATCGGAACACAGGTGCTGCATGGCTGTCGTCAGCTCGTGTCGTGAGATGTTGGGTTAAGTCCCGCAACGAGCGCAACCCTTGTCCTTAGTTGCCAGCACGTAATGGTGGGAACTCTAAGGAGACCGCCGGTGACAAACCGGAGGAAGGTGGGGATGACGTCAAGTCATCATGGCCCTTACGGCCAGGGCTACACACGTACTACAATGGGAGGTACAGAGGGTTGCGAAGCCGCGAGGCGAAGCCAATCCCAGAAAACCTCTCTCAGTCCGGATCGTAGTCTGCAACTCGACTACGTGAAGTCGGAATCGCTAGTAATCGCGAATCAGCATTGTCGCGGTGAATACGTTCCCGGGCCTTGTACACACCGCCCGTCACACCATGGGAGTTGGTTGCTCCAGAAGCAGGTAGTCTAACCGCAAGGGGGACGCTTGCCACGGAGTGGTCAATGACTGGGGTGAAGTCGTAACAAGGTAGCCGTATCGGAAGGTGCGGCTGGATCACCTCCTTTCGAGAACGACGTGCACTCCACGGCGTCCACACAAGACACCTGCATTCAGAAGCATTCGGGCCTAGGGCTTTTCGGCCCCGGCGCCCAAGCACTATCCGGGGCTGTAGCTCAGCTGGGAGAGCACCTGCTTTGCAAGCAGGGGGTCAGCGGTTCGATCCCGCTCAGCTCCACCAGTTTTGCGAATACCCAGATTTAATCGACCGAAATGGTTCGATCGTTGGGTCTGTAGCTCAGGTGGTTAGAGCGCACCCCTGATAAGGGTGAGGCCGGTGGTTCGAGTCCTCCCAGACCCACCACTCTCGACGAGTACGTCGAAAGCAACATCTTCTGAATGCCTGCACACTAAACGAATTTTTCTTGCCGAGCGTTGAAGCTCGACAAGGTTCTTTGACAACTTGGGACGTAACAAGCGTCTGATCTCTCACCGAGATTAGATGTGTCGTTGAGGCAATTAGGCGATTTATCAGTAAGTTGATCGATCCGAAGGCAACTTTGGGTTATATGATCAAGCGAATAAGCGTCTACGGTGGATGCCTTGGCGGTCAGAGGCGATGAAGGACGTGACAGCCTGCGAAAAGCATGGGGGAGCCGGCAATAGGCATTGATCCCGTGATGTCCGAATGGGGAAACCCACCTCGCAAGAGGTATCCCAATCTGAATATATAGGATTGGGAAGCGAACCCAGGGAACTGAAATATCTCAGTACCTGGAGGAAAAGAAATCAACCGAGATTCCGCTAGTAGCGACGAGCGAACGCGGATTAGCCCAAAAGTCGTATATGTTTTAGTCGAACGGTCTGGAAAGTCCGGCCATAGCGGGTGATAGCCCCGTAGGCGAAAGGGCATATACGATGAAAGTGAGTAAGGCGGGGCACGTGAAACCCTGTCTGAACATGGGAGGACCATCTTCCAAGGCTAAATACTCCTGACCGACCGATAGCGAACCAGTACCGTGAGGGAAAGGCGAAAAGAACCCCGGAGAGGGGAGTGAAATAGAACCTGAAACCGTAGATGTACAAGCAGTGGAAGCCCGCAAGGGCGACTGCGTACCTTTTGTATAATGGGTCAGCGACTTACTTGTCTGTGGCAAGCTTAACCGTATAGGGAAGGCGAAGGGAAACCGAGTCTGAATAGGGCGAATAGTCGCAGGCAGTAGACCCGAAACCAGGTGATCTAGCCATGCCCAGGGTGAAGGTGCGGTAACACGCACTGGAGGCCCGAACCCACTCCTGTTGCAAAAGTAGGGGATGAGGTGTGGCTAGGAGTGAAAAGCTAACCGAACCTGGAGATAGCTGGTTCTCCTCGAAAGCTATTTAGGTAGCGCCTCGTGCGAACACTCTTGGGGGTAGAGCACTGTTATGGCTAGCGGGTCATCGCGACTTAGCAAACCATGGCAAACTCCGAATACCAAGAAGTGCTACACGGGAGACACACGGCGGGTGCGAACGTCCGTCGTGAAAAGGGAAACAACCCAGACCCGCAGCTAAGGTCCCAAAATCATCGCTCAGTGGAAAACGATGTGGAAAGGCATAAACAGCCAGGAGGTTGGCTTAGAAGCAGCCACCCTTTAAAGAAAGCGTAATAGCTCACTGGTCGAGTCGGTCTGCGCGGAAGATTTAACGGGGCTAAGCGATGTACCGAAGCTCGGGGTGCATAGTCTTCGATTATGCGCGGTAGAGGAGCGTTCTGTACGCCTGCGAAGGTGGATCGATAGGTCTGCTGGAGGTATCAGAAGCGCGAATGCTGACATGAGTAACGATAATGGGGGTGAAAAGCCCCCACGCCGAAAGCCCAAGGTTTCCTCGCGCAACGTTCATCGGCGCAGGGTGAGTCGGTCCCTAAGGCGAGGCGGAAACGCGTAGTCGATGGGAATCTGGTTAATATTCCAGAACCGCTCGTGATTGCGATGGAGTGACGGAGAAGGTTAGGTGTACCGGGCGTTGGTTGTCCCGGGGAAAGGCGGTAGGTGTGATCTCTTGGCAAATCCGGAGGTCTCTACACCGAGCACCGAGACGAGTCCTTTTAGGACGAAGTCACTGATACCACGCTTCCAGGAAAAACTTCTAAGCTTCAGATCACGAGGACCGTACCGTAATCCGACACAGGTAGGCAGGGTGAGAATCCCAAGGCGCTTGAGAGAACTCGGGTGAAGGAACTAGGCAACATAGCACCGTAACTTCGGGAGAAGGTGCACCCAAGATCGTGGCTACATGCGTAGCTGAGCGATCCTGGGTCGCAGTGACCAGGCCGCTGCGACTGTTTATCAAAAACACAGCACTCTGCAAACACGAAAGTGGACGTATAGGGTGTGACGCCTGCCCGGTGCTGGAAGGTTAATTGATGGGGTCAGCCGCAAGGCGAAGCTCTTGATCGAAGCCCCAGTAAACGGCGGCCGTAACTATAACGGTCCTAAGGTAGCGAAATTCCTTGTCGGGTAAGTTCCGACCTGCACGAATGGCGTAACGACAGCGGCGCTGTCTCCACCCGAGACTCAGTGAAATTGAAATCGCTGTGAAGATGCAGCGTTCCCGTGGCAAGACGGAAAGACCCCGTGAACCTTTACTATAGCTTTACACTGAACGTTGAGTTCTTCTGTGTAGGATAGGTGGGAGGCTACGAAGTGCAGGCGCTAGCTTGCATGGAGCCATCCTTGAAATACCACCCTGAAGTGCTTGACGTTCTAACCTAGGCCCGTAATCCGGGTCGGGGACCGTGTATGGTGGGTAGTTTGACTGGGGCGGTCTCCTCCCAAAGAGTAACGGAGGAGCACGAAGGTACGCTCAGCACGGTCGGACATCGTGCAATGTGTGTAAAGGCATAAGCGTGCTTGACTGCGAGATCGACGGATCAAGCAGGTACGAAAGTAGGTCTTAGTGATCCGGTGGTTCTGTATGGAAGGGCCATCGCTCAACGGATAAAAGGTACTCCGGGGATAACAGGCTGATACTGCCCAAGAGTTCATATCGACGGCAGTGTTTGGCACCTCGATGTCGGCTCATCACATCCTGGGGCTGTAGCCGGTCCCAAGGGTATGGCTGTTCGCCATTTAAAGTGGTACGCGAGCTGGGTTCAGAACGTCGTGAGACAGTTCGGTCCCTATCTGCCATGGGCGTTGGATGTTTGAGAGGGGCTGCTCCTAGTACGAGAGGACCGGAGTGGACGTATCTCTGGTGTTCCGGTTGTCACGCCAGTGGCACTGCCGGGTAGCTATATACGGAAGCGATAACCGCTGAAAGCATCTAAGCGGGAAGCGCGCCTCAAGATGAGACATCCCGGAGCTTAAGCTCCCTAAAGGAACCATCAAGACTAGGTGGTTGATAGGTCAGGTGTGTATCGCAGTAATGCCGAGCTAACTGATACTAATGATCCGTGTGGCTTGATCATATAACTCAAAGTCGCTTTGAGTTATTCACTGAAAAGTAAATCTCTCAATCCTCAAGACACGTCGCTCGATGAGAGCTCGACGCAAGTTACGTCCCAAGTCCCAATGCTGGGTTTGCGCTGATCCGTAATCGGATTTGGCTTGCAAACCCCAACGGTTCCCTGGCGGAAACAGCAGTGTGGTCCCACCCGTTCCCATCCCGAACACGGAAGTGAAACGCACCCGCGCCGATGGTAGTGTGGCTTAAGCCATGTGAGAGTAGGTCACTGCCAGGGGCTTTACAAAAGAACCCCCAGCCGAAAGGCTGGGGGTTTTCTTTTGTTCGTATTTCAGGTTCTGTGGAGCGGATTCCCGGTGAAAAGCCACTGCTTATCCGGAGATACAGTCCGAAGTCTTGTCATTTTTCAAGGCAGACGGTCTGCAGAGCTTCGCCTGATTGGACGTAAATCAGCCCGATGCGCGCGTAGCGCATCGAAATCTACACCTCGCTGATGAACTCAGCTCCGTCATGGGAGCGCAGGGGTCTGCGTACTGCGCAACTCGACTAGTAAACCGAGTGCGCCGATAGCGATTGGTTTGCCTCATCAGCCCCGGCTTTGCGCGCAGAGTCCGGCTCAGAGCCCTCGCGAAACCACGTCCCTGAGCATCTATTACTCCGAGACCAATTCCTCACACGCGCGCTTGAGCCGAATCAACTCAGCCCCGAAATCTTTCAGAGGCCGAAGCTGTGATATCCGCGTTCCGCGAGCTTTGTTTTCGTGCTCGGCACGCCGCTTCGCGGTGCCGCATTTGGCGAGAGCTCTCTCGATGCCTACATGAAAGCGCGGGTTTGCCGGAAAAGAGCGGCGAGCAATGTCGAGCCCGATCTGGGCAAACCCGAGATTAAGTAAAAGTCACCTGCCCCCTACGCCAATGGTCCCGGATCGCCGCAAGCCATCCGGCTGGCGTTTACGCTCGATCGACGTGCCAGTCGAATGCTAAAACGGACCGGATTTCCCTTTTCCTAGTCTGAGCCGTTATCGCCTCGAGGGAAGCGTGATGCGGGGAAGGAAGCGACGAAGCGGACGTTGCCTGCAACGTCGGCGCTTCGTTTAGGTTCGTACCGACCAGAGCGTTTGTCGAATGTGCTTCGGTCCGGCGAACGAGTACTCGCCGCATATCGCGTTCAATGAGGGATTGATTCCATTTCGAGGCCCGTCGGGCACAGGAGAAAACACGTGACATTTGCTGTCGCTAGGCAACGTACACTTTGCGCATCGATTTCCGCAGCTCTGCTCGCTGTGGGTTTGATTTCCGGCTCCGCGGCTGCACAAAATCCGCAGAATGACAATGCCGCGAAGGTGGCGTATCTCAACCCGACGGGCCGTTACTTCGTCCACTATGCCGAGCCCTCGGTCGCCGCATACAACCGCGCTTCGGCTTCGGCCTCAAGCAACGCCAACGGCTCGGCCAGTCTCCAGGCGAACAGTACTGTGGCAGCGAGTATGGCGACCGCGACGACCATAGACGCGATTCCGTATCGATTGGAAACGAGTGGTCGGCATCGTCTCGATGTCGACAGCCGCGAAGCCCAAGCTTATGTTTCCCGCCTCGAAAGCGTGCAGAGCCGGCGCCTCGCCGACATCCGACAGACCTTGCAGCGCAACGTCCAGGTGGTGCGTACGTTCTCCTATGCGCTCAACGCTTCCGTCATCGAAATGACGGGCGAGGAAGCGGCCAGGGTCGCCAAACTGCCCGGCGTCGCGCGCGTCGAACCGGTTCGGCAGGAAGCCGTCAGCGACGATGTCTCGACGAAGTTCATCGGCGCGCATCGGCTGTGGACCGCGTCGAGCCGGCCCCTGCCGGGCGACGCCACGTTTACCTTCCCGACGTTGCAGGATTTGTTCGGCACCTTGCAGACGCCGTCCGGCTTCAAAGGCGACGGCGTCGTGGTCGGCGACATCGACACGGGCTACAACAGCCTCAGCCCTTCGTTCCAGGCTACCGACGCGAGCGGCTATACGATCACCAATCCTCTCGGCAGCGGCAAGTACCTCGGTGACTGCGCCGTCGCGGGCATCAGCCTCGGCGGATGCAACGACAAGGTCATCGGCGTCTACGACAAAATCCACGCCACCGATCCGACGCAGCTTCCCTTCTTTTCGGTGGAGGACTATCAAGGACATGGCAGCCACACCGCGAGTACTGCGGCAGGCAACGCACGTAGCGCGCAAGTGGACGGCTTTACGTCCCCGACCAACATTTCCGGCATCGCTCCGCACGCCAACTTGATGGTGTTCTTCGTCTGCGAAAATCCGAAGAGCTGCGGTAATGATGCCTCGGCCGCCGCGGCCGAGCAGGCGATCAAGGACGGTCTGGTTCATGTACTGAATTTCTCGATCGGCGGCGGCAGCCAGCCTTGGGATGATTCCGTATCGCAGGCGTTCCTCGCGGCCGAAGGGGCGGGAATCTTCGTCGCCGCCGCGGCCGGCAATACGGGCGATTCCATTCCCATCGCGGTGCCAGGCTCGGCGAATCATCTGGAGCCCTGGACGCTCGGTGTCGCCGCGACCACCGACACCGGCGGATCGCCGGCCAATTTTCTCAGTCTTACCAGTCCGGTCACGCCACCAGGCAACGAAGCCAATACGCAGAACGTACCTGCGTACTTGATGGACAGCACGCCACCGCTGACCGCGGCACTGCCAAACAGCACGCCGTATCTATTGAGCCCGACCTTTAAAAATGCGGATACGACGGGAAGCGACGGATGCGCACCGTTCCCCGCCAACACATTCAAGAATGCCGTGGCGCTGCTCAGTCGCGGCACCTGCAATTTTTCCGTCAAGGCGGTCAACGCGGCGACGGCAGGTGCGATCGCCGCCGTGATTGCCGACAACCGCCCCGAGGCCTATCCGGGTTTGAATGCGGCGGGATCGTCCATTCCTGTTTTCTATCTCGGCCAGCAACAAGGTGCGGTACAGGCGAGGCTGCTCCAAGGCGCCGGTTCTGTCGGCGGCACCGTATCGTTGAGCTTGCTCGCGCGCGCGCCGCAGGTGCCGGACGTCCTCGCCAACTTCAGCTTGTGGGGGCCGGCGTCGTTCGACGTCCTCAAGCCCGAGATCGCCGCGCCGGGCGTCGCCGTGCTGGCGGCGTTCAACAATCAAGTCCGCGACACGGATACGAAGAGCAAAACCTATCTGCAGGAATTGAGTCCGCAGACACCCGAGACCGTCGGCTTTGACAGCGGCACCTCGATGGCGACGCCGCACATCACCGGATCCGCCGCGTTGCTAATGGGCCTGCATCCGGATTGGACGCCGATGGAGGTCAAGTCCGCCTTGATGATGACGGCGAGCGAGGCAAATCTGATCAATGCCAACGATCTTTCGGCCGTCGTCCCCGCGGATTACTTCAAGCGCGGCGCAGGCCGGGTCCAGGTGGACGTCGCCAGCCGCGCCGGCCTGGTCTTGAATGAAACCGTGGAGAACATGCAGAACGCCAATCCGGCGAAAGGCGGCGATCCGAGTACGCTCAATCTGGCCAGCCTGCAGAAAGCCGGTTGTGCGGTCCAATGCCGTTTCACCCGCACGTTCCACAGCACACTGTCGAGCAGCAGCACCTGGACGACGTGGGCGACGGGCGAACTGGGCAATCGGATCAGCGTGACCCCCGCCCAGTTTTCGGTTCCCGCCGGTGGCGAGGTGAGCCTGACCTTCACCGTCAATACGAAAAGCCTGACGCCGGACGACACGAAGTATCACTTCGGCGAAGTGCAGTTGTCGCAAACCGCGGATCTTCCGCAGGCGTTTTATGTGTCACCGACGCTGCATATTCCGCTGGCCGTCGCAGTACCGACGCCGACTCTGCTTGCTTCCACGAACAAGATTGCGATCTCGTTGAACGGCCAGCCGAGCGGCAGCGCGAACCTCAACCTGACCAATCCGGGCGACGGCACGATGCTGTTCAACACGCAGACGGCCGGTGCCGTGGCGTTTGCGGCGATGAAACAGCCGGCGCTGATTCAGAGCGGATACAACAGCACACACGTGTTGGCTTCCGGCAATTACTACATGGCGGACGACTTCACGATCCCGTCCGACGGCACCGCACTGACTCAAATCAGCGTCGATGGATTCGTCAACAGCGGTGCGCAGAAGCTGACCGACTTCGGTTCCTCGCTCGGCCTGCACTGGCGCATCTATGCCGACAATCAGGGTGTTCCCGCGGGCAATCCGGACAACAACGACAATGCCGTGTGGAAATACGATGCCACGGCCGCGAGCGCGGGCGTCACCGTGGGCGGCGCCTACGGCAGTTCGTTCGTCCTGAATCTCACGGCGGCAAAGCTCAACACTGTATTGCCGAAGGGACACTACTGGCTCGTCGTCTACCCCGACCTGCCGTGCAACGCGAACAGCAACGGCAAATGCACCTTCGTGTGGAACTGGTTCACCAGCAACGCGGGCGATGCGACGCTGCCGGTACAAGTCAACACGACGAATAGCGGTTCGTCCTGGAGCGTGCCGAGCGATCTGAAGCAGAACGGTCTTGCGGCCACCATCACCACCCAGGCGGGCTGCTCGGCGCCGCCCGCGTGGCTGTCGATCGCTCCCGGCAGCGGCGTCGCGCCGTCGGCGAGCACGGCGCAGGTCAAGTTCACCGCGACTTCGGCCGGCTTCGCGCCGCAGGCGTCCGCCTCTGCACTCGTCTGTTTGGGAACCGGTTACCAGAACGACTTTCCACTGGTTCTTCCGAGAGCCACGATCCCGGTTCTGGTCAACGCGAGCAACTGATCGAAGCTCGATTCAACGTCCGCGCCGCAATGGATGGCGCGGACGTCGAACGCCTTGCGGGCCGTGCGTGATCGTTTTGCGCCGAGCCCGCCGGCACCAAGACAGCGCTAGAACAAAAACACCGATCGGACATATTGGGACCTGCCGCTGGAAATCCGCGGCGGAGGCGTCGTCGCGCTCGCCTCATCGATCGGACAGATCGAGCCTTCACGACAGCGGCACATATTGCACGCTGCGCGCCGGAATTTCCTTTCTCGATATTTTTCTCTCCGATCGGAGAGAAAAAATTCTGACGTCATTCCCGCCGGCCGCACTACGGCACGGAAAAATTTTGCGCAGATTCATACCAAAAATTGAATTTCCGATTTGACCTTCTTGTGCGTTTCAGGGATTTGCATCGAATTCGATGCCGAAGATGTTTCGACCGATTCAACGCCACGCAAATCAACCGTCGATCTTCCTTCCTTGGAGAAACTGTATGCGGTTAAAGCGCAAGAATGGATTTTTATCTGCTTTGCAGATTGCCTCGCTGATCGGTGTCGGCATTGCCGGCGCATTTCCTTCCGAATCGCTCGTCGCCGCCGAGGCGGTCAGAGAGATCGTCGCTCAGGCGACGCCTCAAGCGCTGCACGCCTGGCATGAGAATCTCAAAACGTTTCCGCCGACGGAGGAAGGGTGCTTCCACGCCTCGTTTCCCAATCTGGTTTGGGAGCGCGAAGCTTGTCTGCCCGCACCCGCATACAAATCGGCGCCTCCGAAAATTGGCCGCGTGGGCATTCCCTTCAAGAATCCCGAGGCCGGCGATGCGAATGGCGTGGCCAGCGTCTCCACTGACGGCTCCGCGGCCAGCGGCGGAGCAACGCCGAATTACGTCGGCAACGGCGACGACTATGCGGCTGTGACGTCGACGGCAACCTCGTCGGCAACGGGAAGTTTTCCCGCGGTGATCGGTGTTACATCAGAGGCAATGGCTTCGGGCAAGATAATAAATTCCCAGTTCGGACCCGGCAATTCCGGTTATACCCTGCAAATCAACAGCAATACGGGTACGGCCGCGGATTCTTTTTGTACCGGGCTCGGCTATGCCGTCGGCTGTAAAACCTGGGAGCAATTCGTCTACGCGACCGATTATGGCACCACCGATCCTGCGTTCAACACAGGAGTCAATGGAGCCCAAGCCTTCATCCAAAATTGGATTTTTCTTTCTTCCTCGGATTACAACAACAAAGGTTGTCCAAAAGGCTGGGAGGCTGCGGACGACAACAACTACGGCTGTGCCAAAAACAGCTTGGCCGTAGCTACAGACAACGTTCCCGGAACAAAGCTCGCCTTGGTCAAGCTTTCCGGGTCGGCATCGACCAGCGGCAACGACACCGTGACCTTCACCTACGGCACGACAGCCAAAGCCGTCAGTCAAAAGGGCAGCACGCTCGATATCGGAGATACGTGGACCGAATCGGAATTCAACGTCGTCGGCAATGCCGGCGGCTCGATAGCCGCGTTCAACAACGGATCGTCGATCACCGTGAAGCTGCAGGTGAACAGCGGCGGTATCACAGCGCCGACGTGCCTGGGTGGCCAGGGGTCTACCGGAGAGACCAATAATCTGATCCTGTTTCCTTGCGTTGCGGCCGGAGGAAACTCGCCGTATATCCAGTTCACCCAGTCTCTCGGCCAGTTGCTCGACAACCCGGGCTTCGAATCGCAATTGTCGCCGTGGACGGCGACGAGCACGAATCCAAACGGTGCGTCGGACTGTTCCGCCGGATGTGCCGGTTCGACAGGTGTGCAGGAGGCCTACACGAGCACTGCATCGACGGGGTTCGCCAAGCTCAACGGTTACGGCGCGGCTTACACGGATACCTTGTCGCAGAGCGTGAAGATTCCGGCCAGCATCGCCAACACGACCAAGACCCGCACCGGACCGAAGACGATCAGCACTTTGAACGTCACCACGGCAACCCTGCAGTACTACCTGCACATCACCACGGCCGAGACGACGACGACCGATCAAAACGATACGCTGACCGTCGGCGTCTACGACAACGCGGGCACCCTGCTGCGGACATTGGCGACCTATTCCAATTTGAACGCAAATGCGGATTACGCGCCGTACTCGCATGATCTCAAGGACTACATCGGCCAGACGGTGACGATCAAATTCACCGGTGCGGAAAACGCCTCGCTCAAGACGACCTTCCTGCTCGACGACGTCACCCTGCTCGCCGTGGCCGCACCGAGTAGCGCGGATACGCCGACGGCAAGCTTCACCTCGACCGCCAACGGTTTGACGGCAACCTTCACCGATGCTTCCACGGCCGCGTCGGGCGATACGATCGGTTCGCGTACGTGGACCTTCGGCGACGGCACTACGTCGGCCACGACCAGCCCGAGCCATACTTATGCGAAAGCGGGCACCTACTACGTCACCGAAACGGTCACCAACACCACCAATAAACGGGTGATCTTCACGACTAAATCGGTGACCGTCAGCGGCGGCGCGGCCGGCGGACCCTCGGCGAGCTTCAGTTACACGACGAACGGTCTGACCGTCGCATTCACCGATACGTCGACCGACACGGGTGGAACGATCGCTTCGCGTTCATGGACATTCGGCGACGGCACCACGTCGACCACGACCAATCCAAGCCATACCTATGCGGCGGCAGGCACATACAGCGTGACCGAGACCGTCACCGAGAACGGCAGCGGCAAACAAAATTCCGCTACCAAATCAGTCACGGTCGCGAACAGCGGCAACGCGCTGACGAACGGTGTCGCGGCGACCGGTTTGTCGGGTACGAGCGGCTTGTCGGCGGACTATACGCTGACGGTTCCGGCAGGAAAGAAATCGGTGACCATCAAGATCGCGGGCGGAACGGGCGACGCAGATTTGTACGTCAAGCTCAATGCGGCGCCGACCACGTCGAGTTACGACTGCAGGCCATATAAGGCGGGCAACAATGAAACCTGCACGCTGACACCGCCATCGGCCGGAGGCACCTACCATATCAAGCTCAACGCCTATCAGGCCTACTCAGGCGTCTCACTGACGGGCAGCTACAACTAGCCTCGAAGCTTTCGATCACTCCCTCGGTCAGCAAGGGCCGAGGGAGTGGGTTCGAGTGGTTTGGAACGAAAGCGTTGGAAGAATTTTCGGTGTGGACAATTGCAGACTGTCTCGTCTGACGTACGTGTTAAGTGGACCG
Source organism: Rudaea sp. 3F27F6 (assembly GCF_005503555.1). Classification (GTDB taxonomy): domain Bacteria; phylum Pseudomonadota; class Gammaproteobacteria; order Xanthomonadales; family Rhodanobacteraceae; genus Rudaea. The sequence continues at coordinate 1,707,543 of NZ_SCNG01000001.1, read as the reverse complement.
CTGTGACGTGCCACGGTAATCTGACGCTCACTGTGGTAGCGACCACTTATCTCATATGCTAGGTGCGCAGGATGCGATATGTAATTCCTGCATTCCAAGAGTCCACGCTCCATCGTGGCAAGTCACTCGAGCAATTCCTTGGTGGTAGTGTTCGCAACGGCGAGCGTCTCATCTCCTGGCTTGAGGTACGGCCCGTCGCACAAGGATTCGAGGTCTGGCACTTCGAGGTGCCTGATATCGGCGGGGGCGGGGGCGGGTTCGTGGACGTATATGAGTTCGGTGAAGGCGCGGAGAGCCCTGTGGCTACACTTGCCACTGCTGACGGGGCATTGCAGTTTGCTCATAGTGCGTTCACTGCAAGTCCTGAGCGGTGGGTCAATTCAACGCTTATCTGCGCCGAATACCACGACTATGTCAAAGCCGGTCGATCAGTGCGCACCTAACTGTTCGCTCAAACGGACCGTGGTGACGAGTTGCGATATTCTGAGACTCCCGGCGGCAGAGGCCGCTTAGCTCACGCGCAGGCTGTAGCACATGCAACCGCAAAGTATTGTCTTACTTCTATTTGCGGTGCTTGCACTGATTGCCGGGATGGGCTTGCTATTCGTGCGCATCAATCCAGACCAACTTCGGGCCTCATTTCGTACGGCGCCTGCGCTGGCGCTCTTTCGCTTTCGTACTTACCGGTACGCTATGGCAACGCTCTGCTTAGCAGTCGCTGCACTCGCCGCAGCTATCTGGGCTGGCCTCGTTTAACGTTGGTCTGCCCTGCTCGTGTGTGCTGCTTAACCATTCGCTCAAGCGGATCGCGGGAATGGCGCTTGCGCCAAAATTGCTGCTCTTGCAGCCGGCCGCCGCATATCCCAGCGTTGAGCCGCTCAGGGCAAACCAGCTTAAACAGAGAGGGCGAATGATCGAACTTCCCATAAGAGATCCGTGCGACCTTTGCGTGGCAGTTCGCGAAGAAACGTGGAAGGTCATAGACGAAAGCGAACATACACTGACGGTGATCAACCCGTGGCAATTCGAAGCTGGCCAATGCTGCGTGATCACACGTCGGCATGTTGCGACGCTGCTCGATCTTTCCGACCAAGAGTGCGGGACGATAATGGCCTCGGCCAAGAGAGTCGCAGAGGCGCTCGTCAAGACTTATCAGCCCCTCGGAATACTTACGTTCCAAAACAATGGGGTCTACAGCGGACAGGAAACACCGCACTTCCATTTCCACGTCGTGCCTCGGCAGAAGGGCAGTGATTGGGGCATAGGGCCGCCTCAACTCGCAACATTCGATGGCGCCGGACGCGAAAAGGGTGCCTCGCACGATCCAAGCGGGGACGCACAGCGTCGAGAGCGCGTTCAAGTTTCTGCGAAGCAACTTACCGAAACCGTGAACCTAATTCGTTCGAATCTGCCGAAGTAGTATTCCGGCTCGGGCACTAGGGATGACGGGCTCGGTACAAGCACCAGCCGGCGGCGATCCAACAATTTGTTCAAGTCAGGGCCGCTTATCGACACGGCTTAACTCAGGCGTTTGCTGCATTGAGATATGTCTGATCCGATTGCAAGCATGCAAGTCTTAGGGCAATGTCAGGACGGCTCAACCATCTCGATAACCTTCGCAGTGGGCGCTCCATATCGCAACACCCAATCTGAGGCCGAAGAGTGGTGCTGCCCTATATCACTGGAGCCGCTCTATCCGCGCCTCGCCCACATCGTAGGCTCCGATTCCATGCACTCGTTGTGTTTGGCAATTTCGCTCGGCCTTGATCTTCTAGGCAAATTTGTCGATGAAGGTCGCCGCTTGCTTCATCTTGATGGTACGCACGCTTCAATCGAAGCATTTGCCTTCGGTCATGCAATTCGATCCTCAGATGATGCAGCATAACTATCCGCCCATTCGGACTGCCGATATCGGTCTGCGCTGGACTGCGACGCACCGCGGCGGCGGCCGTTTTGCTCAAGCGTTAGCTCTCATCTGATTGATGTACGAATTTCGAATCACGAAATACGATCCAGATCTCCGCGACGAGCGAGGCAGATTCTTGCGCGAAGACTGGACCTCTTTCTCCGACATTGGACGTTATTTCTCGGGCAAACAGCTAAGCTCGGAGACATACCAGACTGTCGAGCGCGCATACATAGATTCCGTGGCGCACTTTCTTGAGGAAGCAAAAATTCAATTCCTGGAAGTGCGAGACGTCGAGAACCACGGGCGCGCCGAGGATGTTCCGCAGGAGGGTGATCTCATCAAGCATGAAAGAATTTCTGCGATCATTGGCGCAATGCTCAGAGAGAAGTTCTGGTGTCGGCTCGAATCAACTGAGGCGTTTGTGCACATCGGTTACGACTACTATATGTACTTGGGCGTTCCGTGCGAATGCCCGAGGTCAATTAATTTCGCGCATCAACATGGTCTATTTGTTGAGCGTTTCATTTCGCCTCACCATCCCGAGATTGAAGGCTAACTATTCGCTCAAGCGAACTGCAGAGACGGGTTGATCCCGATGCTCATCATGGCCGCCGTCGCTTACCTCAAACGTTAGCCCCGTGGACGCGACATATTTGCACTATGTCGATCCCGTGCACCCTTGCACGTCTAGTAGGTAGGACCAAGCCAAGCTAGCCACCGTGGCTGGCGGCCTGATCCAGCTTACAAGAGGCTCTTATCACTACCGATACCAAAGTTGCGACTCAACGCTACCTGATTTCGTTTGATGATGGCTCGATGGACCATATTCCCGAGGAGGATTTTCCAGCGGTGGGCGAGGCAGCACATAAGGTGCTTCGGGCGGCAAAGGCGGCGGGGGTTTGGATTTTCGGCTGCGGTATAGCACGCCAACAATCGACCGTTGTTGCGATCGACGGGGCCGTCACGGCCGGCCCTGCGCAGGAGGCAAAGGCAGTTGTCGGCGGGTTTTCGATCATCGAAGTTTCTTCGCGTGAAGAGGCGCATGATTGGGCTGCCAGGATCGCCGCTGCATGCCGCTGCGCGCAGGAAGTTCGCGAGATCATGTATGACCCGGAGTCCTAGTAGAGTTTGCTGAGCCGTCTGGCCAAACAATTCATGCAAACCCAACTAGCTTCGCGCTTCGGCTTAATTCAGGTGTTGGACCAGCACCGGATCAGCGAGTGGCTGCTTGAGCGCGGGAAATCCAAGTCTCTGCAAGTCAGCTTCTCGCCGAAGCAGACGCAAAGTGAGAAATTTTGACTTGGCCGCAAGTGGAGTGCTTTCGGGTGGCCCGTCAAAGATCGTCAGTGCAAAATTTTGCGTATCGACAACGTGACGTTTCTCGGATCGCCGTACCAGTTCCCGTTCTGCGGAAGGCCGATCGTTTGGTAGTAGCGACGATCGAGAAGATTGGTGACGGCGACGGACGCCGACCAGGTCGCATTGAATTGATATCCGAAGCGTAGATCGGCCACGGCATAGGTCTGTTGGGCGACCTGGAAACTGCCGCACGAAGAGAGTGCGAAGGCGGATGGGCAACTGAAGCCGGTTTGAGCCACATGCGTTTGCGCGCGTAAGCCCAGAGACAAGTCCCACGTCTCGACTTGCTCGCGCGGCCGGTAGGTCAGCCAGGCATTCAGTCTCTGGCGCGGTAAGCGGCTATTGAGTGTCGTGCTCAGCGTTGTGCCGTCGGTCGCAGGCGTTTGCTCGTATCCGCTGGTTTGCAATGCGTAGCCGATGCGCACGTTCCAGCGCTCGGAAATGCGGCCCTTCAATTCGGCTTCGAAACCGGTGCTTTTGCCGTCGCGCGCGAGGTAACAGCAGAAGCCACCGCCAACGTCTGAAAACAGCAGTTCGGCGACATTGAACTGATGAATTTCAAAGGCGCCGAGGGAAGCGGTAATCGCTCCGGATGCCCATTCTCCTTTCACGCCAACCTCTGCGTTGGTGCCGTGCGAAGGCCCGATCAATCCGCCCTCGGCCGTCTGTGCGTTGTATTGAGGGCCATAGGTTTCGGCAAAACTGCCGTATACCGAAAGGCTGTGGGAAAGATCGTAGACCCCGCCGAGAAAGTGTTGGACGCGACGCGCTTCGGGATAGTCGGTGGTGCCGAACACGTCGTTGTAGACGGTCAGTCCTTTTTCCACATAGCGGTTCCAACGAATTCCGCCGGACAGGTGCAGCCGGTCATCGGCCGAATTGAATCGGAGTGCGGTGTAGAAGCCTTGTTGCGTGGTCAGGTTGAGCGGCGTCGATGTTCGCGCATAGTCGGCGGGGGACGGGCGGTAGTTCTCGTCGATGGGGAGTGAAGGTGCCGAGGGCGGAGTCACGTATTCCACGAGGTCGGATCGCTCGCGCTCGAAATCCATGCCGGCGATTGCTTCGATCGTTCTGCCTCTGACTTCGAATTTTCCCGTCAGCTGAATTTCCGCGGTCGTGCGGCGCAGGCTCGCGCGCTGCGAGAACGCCTGTTGATAGGCACCGATCTGGAAGTCGTCAGCAATGGGATCGATGGCGCCTCCGTACTGCACGCCGGCGCTCGTCGCTTTCTGAATGAAATGCGCGAGATCGACATTGAACTTCCAGCCGTCGCTGAACCTGTGTTCGAGTTGCACGAAGGCTTCTGCGTTCTCGGAGTCGGTCCGGTTCCACGGCACGCCGAAGAACTCGGAATGGGGAAGATGAGCGTCACTGCCATCTGTATAGCGCGGCAAGCCGCTGAACATCGGAAGCGCGCGGCGCAGTTGGTAGCTCATGCCGGCATCCAGCGTCGTCGCGGGCGAGAGATCGTATTCGATCGTTCCGAACAACAACGTACCCCGGCTCGATGCGGGGCCGTAGAACTCGGGCCGGTCATCGTAGGCGACGACGGCACGGCCGCGCAGGCTGCGGTCGTAGGACAGCGCACCGCCGGCATCGACTTCGCTGCGCATACGGCCGCGCGCGTCGAGCAACTGCGTGATCGAATCGGCCGAATCGCCGGAGGCGCGCTTGCGCCATAGCACCACCGATGCGCTCGGATTGCCCGCGCCGCCGAACAGGGCGTCGATGCCGCGAAGGATCTCGATGCGGTCGTATTCCGCGAGATCGGGATCGACGGCGCCGAATCCGTATCGCTCCCAACTCAGCGGCGCGCTGCCGTCGACGTGGTAGGCGGTGACCGGAAATCCGCGCGAATAAAGCGTCGTGCCGAAAGGAAAACTGCTGCGCAGTGCCACGGTCCCCGTTGCATAGTCGAACGTATCGGCGAGACTGGTCAGGTTTTGTTCGTCGAGCTGCTGGCGATCGAGAATCGAGATGGACTGCGGAATGCGGCGCAAAGGCAGATTGGCCCGTGTCGCCAGCGGGTCGATAACGGACGAGGTGACGTCGATCTGTTTCAGCGTATGCGGCGGTCCGGTCGACGCGGGCTCGCCGTGCGTTGGGGCGGCTTGCGCAGCAGGTGGCGACGCGGCCGGTTTGACGACCACGGTCTGCTCGTCGGTGAACACAAAAGTCAGACGCGTGCCCTGAAGCAATTGGCTCAGGGCGGCACGAGGTGCCATGGCTCCCTTCACTTCTTGAGCGCGTATTTCTTTCGACAGGCCGCCGCCGGTCAACACTTGGATATGCGCCTGCTTGCTGAAAGCCATGAGTGCGGTGGGCAGCGGCTGTGCAGGGATGGCAAAAGCGACCTGCCCGGTCGAATCGGATTGTGGCCCCGCGCAGGCGGATCGAACGCCGGCGACGACCGCGAGCGCGGCGAGAACGCAATGCAGGGATTGCCGGAAAATCGCTTGCGCGACGGCCCTGCTGCGCGCGCGCGGCCTGGCGCCGCACATGTCGACTCGATGCCGGCGATCGGCGGCAAAGCAGCTCGCTGCGGCAGCCGGCTTGCGCGCGGACGTTTCGTTGCGGTCGCGCACGCTGCTTCTATCTCTTCGCGCGGTCACTTTTGACGAGGGTAACTTTGTCCGCACTCCGAACGATTTCCACCGGGATGGCCTGTGGCAGCGCCGACAGCCAGCCGTCGATCGAGTTCGTGTACACCGTGCCGGTGAACGTCAGCGTGTTGAGTTCGGCTGTCGAGATGACGAGCGGCGGAGAAGCGTAGCGATTCACGTTCGCCACGACCGACGCCAGCGGCTCGTCGATGAATTCCAGGCGGTCCTCCTGCCAGGACGTGGCCTGCTGGGCAGTCGCCGAAGAGAAAGAGAGTTGCGACGCGGAAGGATCGAAGACAACCTTCTGTCCGGCATCGACGAAGAGCGCCGGCCGCGAGGACGGACCTAAGCCCCACGAACCGTCGTCGCTAGAAAGGCGGACACGGCCCTCGGCGACAATAAGCTGCACGCGTTCTCCGCTGTGACGCACGTCGAACGCGGTGCCGACGGCGTGAATCGATATCCGGCCGGTTCGTACGGTGAATTCGCGCCGGCTGTCGTGGGCGACACGGAAAAAGGCTTCGCCCGATTGCAGCTCGATCGAGCGACGCTCGGCGCTGAGACGAACGCGCAGCTGCGAAGCCCCGCCTAGGACGACGTGCGAGCCATCGGCCAGATCGATCTCGCGATTGACCGCGGTCGCGCTCGCGTAGACCTGCCACGGAGCCTCGGGGAAATAGTGTTTCCATCCGGCGTAGGCGCCGAAGGCCAGGCCGAGGACAAGCGCTGCGGCGGCGGCCAAATACTGCCAGCGGCGCGCGATGCCGACGTCGAACCTGCGGATCAGGCGTTCGCGTCCGGCGCCGTCGAGATTGACCATCTCCGCGGCGAATTCGGAGACCTGCTCGAAGGCCGCGATGTGGCGTTCGTCCGCTTCGCACCAGGCGATCCATTGGGCGAGCGTATCCGGATCGTCTTCGATTTCGCGCAGGCGTACCCACCACTCGGCCGCGGTGCGGAACAGCACGCTGTCGCCAAGAGAGGTTGCGTCGTGGAGGCTCACGATTTTTTCCCCTCTTCGACGCGCGTGCGGCAATAGGCTAGGGCGTTGGCGATGTGATAACGCACCATGCGCGCGGTCAGATTCAAGGTCTTGGCAATGCTCGCAATGTCCTTGCCTTCGAGCACGTGCAGAACGAACGCGCGGCTCGTCTTCGCGGGAAGCTCGGCCAAGGCGCGCTGGACGATGCGCATTTTTTCGTAACCCATTTCCGGATCCTCCGGAAGCCGCCGATCCTGCGATTGATCGAGCGTTTCTTCCGCTTCCGCCTGTTCGCGCACGCGGCGCATGCGAATCCGGTCGACGCAAAGATTGGCCGCGACGCGGAACAGCAACGCCTTCTGAAAGCTGATTCGCTCGGGTTCGCCCAAGCGCAGCAAGCGTACGTAAGTTTCCTGAGCGACCTCCTGCGCATCGGCAAGAGAATTCAACTTGCTGTAGAGGAACGCGATCAGGCTGCGATTATGTTCCGAAAACAACCTGGCCACGTGCGAGATGTGCGTGGGCTCGCTGCGTTCGGTCGAACTGCGCAGACGGTCGAGAGGGGGTGTGGGATTGCGGTCGATCACGGTGCACGTATCTGTCGGTCTGCCTATGACAAACGTTTCGCAGAGACGAATGGGAAAGACGCCGGCCGAATAGGCGGAATCGCGGTCCGCCAACGCTCCCCGGCGGTGCAGTCCGGCGTTGCGGTGGTTGTTAGATTGTGAACGGTATCACATATTTAATTTGCCGAGTAATCCACCAGAATAAGGTTGAAAAGTCGTTGATCCCGCATCTGGCTGAGGATCGACCACATCTGGCCGCTGCCGCTTTTTCTCCATCGCCGACACGCCGTTCGCCGGCTTCGCGCAATAACGGTCGAGAAAGAGATAGATCACCGGCGTCAGATAAAGCGTCAACGCCTGCGAAACGAGCAGGCCGCCGACCACGGCGAGGCCGAGCGGACGGCGCGTGTCCGCACCGGCACCGATGCCGAAGGCGATCGGCAGGGTGCCGGCGAACGCGGCCATCGTGGTCATCATGATCGGGCGGAAGCGCAGGGCGCAGGCTTCGAAGATCGCCTCCGCCGGATCGAATCCACGGCCGCGCTGCAATTCGAGCGCACAGTCGATCATCATGATCGTGTTCTTCTTGACGATGCCGATCAACATGACGATGCCAACCATGGCGAACAGATCGAGTGCGGTCCGGCAGAGCATCAACGTGGCGAGCGCACCCACGGCGGCCGCCGGCAGGCCGGAAAGAATCGTCAGCGGATGCACGAAGCTTTCGTAGAGGATGCCGAGCACGACGTAGATCGCGAACACGGCGAGCAGCAAGAGCCAGCCGAAACCGCGGAACGATTCCTGAAACGCGAGCGCCGTGCCCTGCAGGCTGCCCGTGACTTGCGCGGGCATGCCGATCTTCGCGACGGCCTTGTCGATGCCTGCGACCGCGTCGCTCAGGCTGACTCCGGGCGCGAGCCCGAATGAAAGCGTGACGGCGGGCAACTGCCCCTGATGATTGACCGTCATCACTTGCGGCTTGCGCTCGAAGTGCGCGATCGTGTCGAGTGGAACGAGTTTGCCGCCGCTCGCGGTCACGTAGAGTTTCGACAGCACGTCCGCATCGTTCTGCAATGCGCGTGCGACCTCCATCACGACCCAATACTGGGTTGCCGCGCCGTAGATCGTCGAGGCCTGCGTCTGGTTGAACGCGGCACCCAGCGCGGACTGCACCTGCGCCATCGAGAGCCCGAGTGGCGCGAGTTTCTCGCGATCGACCGCGACGACGACGGACGGACTGTTCAAGGCCAGGTCGTTGGTCACGTCCTGCAAGCCCGGAATCGCCGCGAACGCGGTCGTCGCCTTCGCGGCCCATTCGTAGAGCGAGGCGAGGTCGACCGAACGCAAGGTGTATTGATACTGCGCTTTCGAGCGCAGGCCACCGATTTGAATCGACGGCGGATTCTGCACGTAAGCGCGCATGCCGACGACGTTCGCGAACTTCTTGCGCAGCTCCTGGACGATTTCCGTAGGACCGAGCTGGCGTTCTGCGCGCGGCTTCAACTTCAACACCATTTCGCCGTCGTTGATCGTCGAGCCGCCCGCTTCGATCGAGGACATATATGCCTCAATATTCGGATCGGCCACGACGATTTCGCCGAGCTGCCGCTGCCGCTCGACCATGCCGCCGAACGAGGTGTCCTGCGGGCCTTCGGTATTCACCTGCAGGCGGCCGCTATCGCCGGGCGGCATAAAATCCGTCGACACACTGTAGAACAGAGCGGCCGTCGCGATCAGGCTCGAAGCGAACGCGCCGAGCACCCATCCGGGCCGCTGCATGCACCAGCGCAAGCCGCGCAGATAGTGATCGCGGGCGAAGGCGAAGCCGCGCTCGAATACGAGCAGCGGCCGCGGCCGGCGTTCGAGCGTGCCCGCTTTGAGAAAACGGCTGCACAGCATCGGCGTCAGGGTGATCGCGACGAGTCCCGATATCGCGATCGCCACGCTGATCGTCACCGCAAACTCGTGGAACAGCCGGCCGACGATGCCGTGCATAAACATCACTGGGATGAATACGGCGAGCAGCGACAGCGTCATCGAAGCGATCGTGAAGCCGATTTCCTTTGCGCCCTTGAGTGCTGCATCGAGCGGCGTCAGTCCGCTTTCGATGTAACGCACGATGTTCTCGAGCATCACGATCGCATCGTCGACGACGAAACCGACCGCCAGCGTCAATGCGAGCAACGAAAGATTGTCGAGGCTGTAGCCGAACCAGTACATGCAGGCGAACGTGCCGGCGATTGACAGAGGCAACGCGGCCGCGGAGATCAGCGTCGCCGAGAGGCTGCCGAGGAAAATCCAGATCACCAGTACGACCAGCAAGCCGGCGAGAATCAGGGTGAACTGCACGTCCTCGACCGATGCGCGGATCGTCTGCGAACGATCGTAAAGCACCGAGAGTTTCGCCGACGGCGGCAGGCTGGCGACGAAGGCGGGCAGCACGGCCTTGATGCGGTCGATGGTCTCGACCGTGTTCGAGCCGGGCTGGCGCTGGATCGACAGCAGCACCGAACGCTCGCCGTTGTACCAACTGGCGATTTGATCATCCTGCACGCCGTCGCGTGCGCTGCCGACGTCGCTGAGCCGTACCGGCGCCCCGTTGCGCCACGCGACGACGATGTCGTTGTACGGCGCAGCGCTGAGCAACTGCCCTTCGCTGCGCACCTGGAATTGCTGGCGCACGCCATAGAGCGCGCCGGTTGCCAGATTCACGTTGGCCTTGGCGACGGCGCCTTGCACCTGATCGATGCCGACGCCGGCCTTGGCCAGCCGATCGGGATCGAGGCTGATGCGCACGGCGTACTTGGTCGAGCCCCATACCTTGACCTGGGCGACGCCGTCGATCGTCGACAACTGTCGCGCGAGGCGCGTTTCTGCGTATTCGTCAAGTTGCGCGGGTGACAGCGTCGTCGAAGTCATCGCGAGATTCAGCACGGGCGCGTCGGCCGGATTGATCTTGCGCAAGGTCGGCGGCGTCGGCATCTCGGCCGGCAGTTGGCGCTGCGCCGCGGAGATCGCTTCCTGCACGTCCTGCGCCGCGGCGTCGATATTGCGATCGAGCCGGAACGTCAGCGTGATGCCGGTCGTGCCGGGCGAACTCGACGACACCATCGAGTCGATGCCGGCAATGCCGGACAACTGCGCTTCGAGCGGCGTTGCGACGGTGGCGGCCATCGTCTCGGGCGAAGCACCGGGCAGACCGGCGCTGATGCGGATCGTCGGAAAATCGACATTCGGCAACTCGTTGACCGCGAGTTTGGGATACGCGCCGATGCCGCAGACGAGCACGACCGCCATCATCAGCGTCGCCATCACCGGCCGCCGGATACATATCTCGGGCAAGTTCATGGCGATGTCTTCAGCCGCTGCCGGCAATGCGCACGACGCTGCCTTCGGTCAGCGACAACTGACCGTCGGTGACCACGCGTTCGCTCGCGGCAAGCCCTTTGGTGATAACGGTGCGTCCGTCCGCGCTGGGGCCCGGTTCGACGAAGCGCTGGCGTGCCTTGCCGTCGGCATCGACGACGAAGACGAATGCGCCCTTGTCGGACGTCTGCAGAGTCTCCGCCGGCACGCTGATCGCATCCTTGAGGTGTTGCGTCGGCACACTCGCTTCGACGAACTGACCGGGGACGAGCGCGGCATCGTCGTTGTCGAAGCGGCCTTTGAGCGCGATCGTCCCGGTCGTGCGATCGACGCTGTTGTCGATGAAATCGAGAACACCCTGCAGCGAAGCATGGTTGTCCGGCAGGCGCGCGGTGATTTCGACGGGGCCATGCATGCGCAATTCGAGCAGCGCGTCGAGGCTGCCTTCGGGAATATGGAAGACGATGTGAATCGGCTTGATCTCGTTCAAGCTGACGATGTCGGTTGCGCTCGCGGCGACTTGTGCGCCCGGAAAAATCAGTGGCGCGCCGACCACGCCGTCGAACGGCGCGACGATGCGCGTGTAGTCGAGCTGCAACTGCGCGAGTTCCAAAGCGGCCTGCTGCGTCTGCACCGCTGCGCGCGCGAGATCGACGTTGGCCTTGTAGCTGTCGTAGTCGGCCTTCGATACGAAGCCTTTGGCGAGCACGGCCGAATACCGCTGCAAATCCGTCTCCGCCTTGCCGAGTTGGGCGCGCGCACTGGCGACGCTGCCGCGCGTCTGATCGAGCTGGGCGCGAAACGGCCGCGCGTCGATCTGCGCGAGAACATCGCCTTTGCGAATCTTCGCGCCTGGGGTGAATGCGAGCGAATCGATTTGCCCGGACACGCGCGCGCGCACCATCACACTCGACCAGGCTTCGGCGTGTGCGACGACTTTCAACGTGATGTCGACGTCGCCGCGTGTCGCGCTGACGACCTTGACCGGCACGCCAACGGTCGCCGTGTTCGCTGCCGCGACGGCTGTGGCGGGGCCGCTATTGAACTGGCGCGCGGCCAACGCCGCGGCACAGAGTGCAGCGGCAGCCCAGAGGATTTTTCTCGAACGCATGCAGAAAGGAAGGTGCGCATCGGATCGATGCCTTGGCCGTCATGATGGAATCGAGCAATCGATCGCGACAGACGCGATTCGATATTTCAATCATTGGCGGTTTCAATGATTCGGCCGTGCATGGACGCGTAGCGTCTACGAGGCGCGGTAGCACCGCGGATACATTTAGTGCTTTGCCAGACTCTTGAACGCAGAGGCGAGCGTGCGCAGGGCGACGCGCGAACGCTGATCGTGAAGCGCCGTGTAGAGCACCACTTCGTACTTCGGCAGGGACGGCAATTTCAGCTCGTCGCCGATATCGATGGTCCCGCTCGGTGCCGAGCGGCCCGCAATCACCGCGATTGCCAGACCGGCCGACGCCGCGGCACCGACGACGGCGGCGCCGCGGCCGATGAAAACCTCGCTCCATGCGATGCCGGCCTGATCGAGTGCACGCACTGCGGAATTGCGGATGGCGCAGCTTTCGCCTTGCGTCGCGATCGGCAGCGATTCGCCGACGCGCGGCCGCCAGTTCGCCGCGGCGATCCAGGCGAACTGCTCGGAGAACAGCACTTCGCCTTTTCGCCGCTTGGTCGGTGGCTCGACGATAAGTGCCGCGTCGAGAGTGTCGTCTTCGTACGCCTCCAGCACGTCCTTCGAGCCGGCCACGCGGAATTCGATCTGCAGATTCGGATCGTGCTCGTTCATGCGCTTGAGCAAGGCGGGCAATTCGCTGCCGACGATGAGATGGCTGACGCCGACGACGAGGCGTCGGCGCGTTGCGTCGAACGCGGCCACCGCCTGCTCGTGCGCGCCGATGAGATTGCGCGCGGCGTCGAGAAAAGCCGCGCCTTCGGCCGACAGGCGCACGTGTCGCGGCGTGCGTTCGAGCAGGCGGCGGCCAAGTTGGGTTTCCAACTGGCGCAGTTTGAGACTGACTGCCGACTGCGTGCTGTCGAGCGCCTCCGCGGCGCGCGTGAAGCTCTGCAGATCCGCAGTAAGGACAAAAGCCCTGACGGCGCTGAGGTCGAGCGGTTTGGCGGAGTTGGAGCTGGCCATATCGATTTTCAATTACTGAAATGTTGGTCAACTGGTTCAGCAAATAGATCATAGCGACTAGGCTTTGTCTGCGTCCAGCGTCGGCAAATTCATCTGTCGCGCGCGCGGCGTCGGACGAATCGCGCAGCGACGCAGCAGGCGTGGTGCATCTCCGCTCAACAACAACGTCACTCTTTAGAAAGCCTCCTCCATGAAACGCGCACTAGTCAGTCTCATTCTTCTCAACGCATCGATGCTGGCCAATGCCGCATCGTCGCCTCCCGCTTTCATCGCCGCAGCTGTCGCCGACAGCGCGCGCCCCTTGGCCGATACGCAGGTCGACAACGCGCGCAAGCCGGCCGAATTGCTCGCTTTCGCCGGGATCAAACCGGGCGACAAAGTCGCCGACTTCATTCCGGGCGGCGGTTACTTCACGCGGCTGTTCGCGCGCGTCGTCGGGCCGAAGGGACATGTGTTCGCGGTGATCCCGCAGAGTCTGGCAGCGAGCGGGGCCAAGCGCGTCGATCCGATCAAAGAGATCACGGCCTCTGCCGATTATCGAAACGTATCCCTGCTCATCCAGCCTTACGACGACCTTGGCGCCGACATGCCGCTCGACATGGTCTGGACCTCGCAGAACTACCACGATGTCTACGGCGAGGTCGGGCCGTTCGCCGTCGCGGGCGTCAGCGGCACAGAAGAGGCGGCGCGATTCGACGCCGCTGCGTTCAAGGCGCTCAAGCCCGGTGGAGTCTTTATCGTCATCGACCACGCCGCCAAAGCGGGCTCGGGTGGCGCCGATGCGAAGACCCTGCATCGCATCGAAGCGGAAACCGTCATTGCGCAAGCAAAGGCAGTTGGATTCGTTCTGGAAGGGCGCAGCGAGGTACTCGCCGATGCGCAGGACGATCACAGCAAGCTGATCTTCGCGCCGGAAATCAAAGGGCACACGGACAAGTTCGTGCTGAAATTCCGCAAACCGAAAATGTATACATTTTTGCAGAACAAGCACACGGATCAAAGAAATCCCTGATTTGTTTCGACGCCGCAGCGTGCACTGCGTTTACCAGGAAGTTCGTCAATGCCGAAGATTTTCGATCATCATAAAAAATCGCCCCGATCTGTCCTGATCGCCGGCCTTGCCGCATTTTCCGTGCTCGCCGGAGTCGCGAGCGCGGAGTCATCCTCTCCGGCCAGCACGGCTGCAATGGAAATCGGCTATGGATCGGCCGATGCGACGACCACTCCGGCATCGATGAGCATCGCACCGCCGCAGGCTGCGGCAAAAGCGAGTCAACCGGCGGTCAGCGCCAGCTACGGCAACTTGCCGATTGCGTTCGAGCTCAATCAGGGGCAAACCGATGCGCGGGTGAAATTCTTCGCGCGCGGGCAGGGATACGGGCTGTACCTCAATGCGGCAGAAGCCGTGCTCGATCTGCACCGAAGCGCAGACGGGCTCGTGCTTTCGCCGCAGAAAGCGAAGGCGCATGCCGGCGCGGCGATGGCCGGTGCATCCGAAGCGCAAGGCGAATCCACTCATGCCGCCGTGCGCATGAGTCTGTGCGATGCAAATGCGGCCGCTCCGGCGACGGGGCTCGATCCGCAGCCCGGTGTAAGCAACTATCTGATCGGCAACGATCCGGAAAAATGGCATACCAGGATTCAGCACTACGGCAAGGTGCGTTACGCCGGCGTCTATCCGGGCGTTGACCTCGTCTATTACGGCAATCAGCAGCAGCTCGAATATGACTTTATCGTTGCGCCCGGTGCCGATCCTGCGGCGATCAAACTCGATTTCGACGGCGTCGACAAACTCAGCATCGATGCCGAGGGCAATCTCGTGCTCGCCACCGCCGGCGGCAAGGTCGTTCAGCACAAACCGGTGATCTATCAAACCATCGAAGGACAGCGGAAGCGGATCGATGGCGGCTACGTCGTTCGTGGAAACCACGCCGCATTTCAAGTAGCCGCCTATGACAAGTCACAGGCGCTGACGATCGACCCGACTTTGGCTTACTCCACGTATCTGGGAAACGCGGGGCCCAACTCCGCGTATGCCGTCGCCGTGGACAGCAGCGGTGCGATCTATATCGCCGGTTCGACATTTTCGAATGGGTATCCGGTGACTGTCGGGGCTCTCGAACCGAAGGCCAATCTCGGCAAAAACACGGTGGCGACAGACGGATTTATCAGCAAGCTCAGCCCGGACGGCAAGAGCCTCGAATACTCCACGTATCTGGGCGGCAGCGGATCCGATGAAATTTTCCGCATGCTGGTGGACGCCCAAGGCCATGCCTATGTGGCTGGCTTTACTGCGTCTGCGGACTTTCCAACGACATCGGGCGTCGTGCAGCGCAAATACGGCGGCAACGGCAGCAATTCCATTTCCCTGGCGATCGGCGATGGATTCGTCGCCGAGCTTGCCGTGGACGGTGGAAGTCTGAAGTTTTCGACCTTCCTCGGCGGCAGCGGCGACGATCCGGCGTTCGCGCTCGCACTCGATCCAAACGGCAACGTTTATGTCGCCGGCGAAACCACCTCGAACGATTTTCCGACCACGCCAGGCGCCTATCAACCACTGCCTGTGAACAAGCTGACTACCAGCAGCTCGTCGCCGTCGAGCGCGACCAATGCTTATGTCGTCAAACTCAATGCCGATGCGAGCCAACTTGTTTATTCGACTTTCATCGGCATCGACGCCACGCAAGGTGCGTACAACCTCGCGGTCGATGCGGCCGGAGACGCGTATGTCGTCGGCCAAACCTCTTCGACTCACTTCCCGGTCACCGCAGGCGTGTTCCAGCCGGCGGCCGGGCATCCTGCGAATAGCATTTATTCCATCGGCTTTGTGCTGAAGTTGAATCCGGCGGGTTCGGCACTCGCGTATTCCACGTATCTGGGCAACTACTCCGAAGCCGTCGACAGTATTGCCCTCGACGCGGGCGGCAATGCCTATGTGGCCGGCTGGAGCCAGTCGCCGAACTTTCCGACGACACCGGGAGCGTTCCAGACCACTCATCCCGAGTGGAGCGTCAACACGTCTGCGTTCGTTTCCAAAATCAATCCGACCGCCAGCGCGTTGATCTATTCGACCTACGTGCACGGCGTTGGCAGCGCGAGCGACAGCTACTATGCGGCCACCGGCTTCCGCGGCACGAACACCAATATTGCTGCATCGAACATCGTGTCGGTCGATGCCAACGGCAACGCGTATCTCGTGTCGAGTGCGGGAGGCAGTTACGGCGACCCCAAACTGCCGGTCACGCCCGATGCGTATCAGTCGAAATACGCCGGCAGCGACGATGCTTTCGTCGTTGAATTGAATCCCAGCGGCTCCGGTCTGCTCTACGCCAGCTATTTGGGTGGATCGGGTCTCGACACTCCTTTCGGTGCTGTGCTGGCGCCGGGCGGGTCGTTGTATATCGCTGGAGGCACCGCTTCCACCGATTTTCCGACCACGGCGAATGCCTATCAAACCAAGTCGCCTGGGACGGTCACGAACTACGGGTCTTGGAATTTCGTTTCGCAGCTCGTTTTTCCCGCCGCAGTGGGCTACACAGTCGGCGGCACCGTCTCGGGTCTTACCGGCTCCGGATTGGTGTTGAGCTTGAACGGCGGCAGCCAGACGCTCACGCTCAATGCCGTTGGCAGCTTTGCTTTTCCAACTGCGCTGGTCGACGGCTCGCCTTATGCCGTAACGGTTTCCAGCCAGCCGACCGCTTCGCCCGCACAGACCTGCACCGTCAGTCAGGGCAGCGGTTCGATCGCCGAGGCGAACGTGACCAATATCGCCGTCACCTGCGCTGCGATCGCCAGCAACTACACCATCGGCGGCACGGTCAGCGGCCTCACCGGCAGCGGCCTCGTGCTCAGTTTGAACAATGGCGCGCAGACCTTGCCGGTCAGCGCCAACGGCAGCTTCGCTTTTCCGGCCGCGCTGACGAACGGTTCGGCGTACGCAGTCGGCGTTGCGACACAGCCCGGTGCGCCGGTGCAGTCCTGCTCGGTGAGCAACGGCAGCGGCACCGTGGCCGGAGCGAACGTGACCAACGTCAGCGTAGTCTGCAGCACGAGTTCGCCCAGCTATGTCGTTACGCCGAGCGCCGGAGCGAACGGATCGATTTCGCCCGCGGCCACGCAGACAGTCGCTTCCGGCGCAACGGCCACTTTCACGGTAACGCCGAACAACGGCTATCGCGCGAGTGTCGGCGGCAGCTGCGGCGGTAACTTGTCGGGTGTCACCTATACGACGAATGCGGTGACCGCGGATTGCAGCGTCATCGCCAGCTTTGCGCCGATCGCGCTCACTTCCACCACCACCACGTTGACCGCAACGCCGAATCCCGCTCAAGTCGGACAACCGTTGACGTTGATCGCTACGGTGACGACGAACGCCGTGACAAACGGTTTGGTCAAGCGCGCTGTCGCCGCCGGCGCGGCCGCCGCAGCGGTACCGACCGGCACAGTGACATTCAAGAACGGCAGTTCGACGGTCGGCGCGGCGCAGTTGGCCGGAGGCGGAGTGGCGACGCTGACCATTCCCAATCTGACGCCGGGCACCTATAGCTTCACCGCGCTCTATTCCGGCGATGCGAACGACAGTGCCAGTGCGAGCGCGGTGCCGCTCAGCGTAACCGTCAACGCCTCGTCGTCTGCGCCGACGATACCTGCCCCGGCCATGACCGCTTGGGGATGGATCGCGATGTGCCTCGGCCTCGCCGGTATCGGCGGACTGCGACGCCGGCGAGCGTAACGGTGCACGCGTCTTCGTGTCAGCCAGGGATATTCAAGGCCCTCTATTGAGTACCTCCTTTTTTGGAGTTCGGATTCGAGGCAGCAGGTTCACCATCACTTCGGAGTATTGCTATGAAACTGACCCATATCGGCAAAGCTACCCTTCTTTCGGCGCTGTCCATTCTCTTGATCACGTCCAGCGCATCGGCTGCGCCGCAGTCGACGTATTCCGTGTACACGGGGACCTACAGCGGGATTCACGACTCGGGCGCGGTGACCATCTACATCGCCTCGAACGGAGCAGTGCTTTGCACGTTCGACAGCAGCAGCGCGCAGTCTCCGCTGATCGATCCCTATGTGATGACGAACGCGATCGCTACCGGAGCGTCGATCAATGACGGCTTCGCCGGAATCGGCTTCAGCTGCGCGAATACCGTCTCGCCTTTGACTTTCGGCCATCAACTTCCGTTGTTCGCGGCGGTCGGCAGCCAGCCATTTCCGCCGACGGGCACCTTTCCGAATATTTCTTTCAGCGGAACCTGGTTCAACGCCCAGGGCGACCGCGGCACTTTTCAGGCGACGTACCCGCAGGCCGCCACCGATACTCACTAAAGCGTCCATTTGCACGAGGAAATCATGATTCTCCATCGAATCGCTTGCACTACTTTTCTTGCTCTATTTGCCTTTGAGGGTTGCGCAATGGCCACGGAAACGGATTCGCTAACGTTGGAAGGCACTTGGGTCATGGCATCGGCCTACGAGGTGCTGGCCGATGGAACGCGCACGACGAACTACGGCGAACATCCCGAAGGCTTGCTCATGATCGACAAGAGCGGACGCTATTCACTGCAGATTTTCCGCCCCGGCCGGGCGAAGTTCGCGTCCGGCGTCAAAGCTCAGGGCACTGCGCAGGAATACCGCGATGCGGTGCTCGGTTCGAGCACGCATACGGGCCGCGCATCGATCGATACCGTGCACCACAAGCTGGTCTTCAAGATCGAGTCGTCCTCGTATCCGAATTGGGAGGGCAGCGAACAGACTCGCGACTACACCTTCAAGGACGGCACGCTAACCTATTCGGTACCGGCCAGCGCGTCGGGAAATGGCACGATCGCCTACTCGATCTGGAAGCGGGCACAACCTTGAGCACGATCAAATTTCGCACGATCGCGATCGTTTTCGGCCTCTCGGCAATACCGTCGTGGGCGATGGCCGCGCAGACGTCTGCGGCTTCCGGCAACAACGTGGCGAGCGTCGATGCGCGCTCGCAGACGCTGAAGAAACTCTTCTCGGATTACTGGGAAGATCATCTGCGCTATGCGCCCGAAGAGGCGACCGCCCTCGGCGACAAGCGCTACAACGATCGCTGGAGCGACTATTCCGCAACCGGAATCGAAAATTCACTGCGGCGCAGCCGCGAATTTACCCGGCGCGTACGCGCCGTCGATACGGCGGGATTGTCCGAACAAGACAAGCTCTCGGCCGAACTGCTCCTGCGTTCTCTCGATGAGGAGCAGGAAAGCATCCGCTTCAAGGAATGGCAGATGCCGGTCAACCAGATTCACGGCGTGCATAACGATGTTCCACGGCTCGTCGATGCCATTCCTTTCGACGACGTGAAGGACTATGAGAACTACCTCGCGCGCTTGCACAAGCTGCCCGTATTGTTCGCGCAGATCACCGCGGACATGCAACTGGGCATCCGCGACGGGCGCGTTCAGGCCAAACTCGTCTCGGAAAAAGTCCTGACCCAGACCCATGCCCTGATCGACACGGCGCCGGCGGACAGCCCGTTCGCCGCACCGATCAAAAAATTTCCTGCGAGCGTGGGCGCAGCGGAGCGCAAGCGTCTATCGGGCGATATCGAAGCGGCAATAGCCCATGACGTCATGCCGGCCTACCGGCGCTTTGCGGAGTTTCTTCGGACCCAGTACATCCCGAAAAGCCGCGAGCAGCCCGGCATCGACACCACGACCGACGGCAAGGCGTATTACGACTTCTGCATTCGCCGCAGCACGACACTCAATATGACTGCGGATGAAGTTCATCAGGTCGGCCTCGACGAAGTGAAGAAAGACGAAGCCGAGATGCTTGCCATCGCGAAAAAATTCGGCTACGACGACCTGAAAAGTTTCAATGCGGCGATCAAGACCGATCGCAAACTTCACGCGACTTCGAAAGAGCAGGTGCTTGATCTGTATCGAACCGATATCGCGCAGATGAAGACCAAACTTCCGGAACTCTTCGGCACGCTGCCGAAAGCCGATCTGATCGTCGAAGCCTTTCCGGCATACGTGGAAGCGCAGAGTCCGCCTGCCACTTATGAAGAAGGCACGCCGGACGGAAAGCGTCCCGGTCGCGTTATCGTCAACACCTACAACGCCGACGAAATCGTGCTCGGCGATGCCGAGCCGATCGCCTACCACGAAGGTATCCCGGGTCATCATTTGCAGATATCCATCGCGCAGGAACTGACCGCGCTGCCGGAGTTCCGCAAAAAGTATACGAACACCGCGTATCTCGAAGGCTGGGCGCTTTACAGCGAGCGGCTCGGAAAGGATCTCGGCTTCTACAAAGATCCCTACAGCGACTACAGCCGCCTGCAGAGCGATATCTGGCGCGCGATCCGCCTCGTCGTCGATACCGGGATTCACGCTAAACATTGGAGCCGCCAGCAAGTCGTGGACTTCTTCCACGATCATTCCTCGGTGAGCGAAACCAATGTTCAGCGCGAGACGGACCGATACATCGCCTGGCCCGGTCAGGCCTTGGGATACAAAATCGGACAACTCAAACTTCTCGACCTGCGCCAGCGCGCGCAAACGCGCCTGGGTGCCGGGTTCGATATCAAGAAATTCCACGACACCGTCATCGATTCCGGTGCGCTTCCACTCAACGTCCTCGAAGCGCGCATCGATGCGTGGATAGCGCAGACGCACGCTTCGTCTTCCTAGATCGAAGGCGAGAGGGGTTTGAGATCGAAAGTCTGCGAGCGCGTTCTTCGCGCCTCGCATGCTGAGGCGCGTAAGTATTTGTCGGTCGCCGCGAGTATTGTCAGAATCGGGCGATCACGATTTACCGAGACTGCCGAAATTTAATGGTGTCGTTGGAATTGAGCGAACAACAATCGCGTGCGACGAAACCGATTTGCGCGAGACACAATTCGCTGACGAGCGGCGACAATTTTTAACGCGCTATTTCTTGTGACTGTCGAAAAGCGGGCGGAGAATCGAGTCATCGCAGTCGACGAGGAGTAGACGCATGCGTGGTTTCGTTCGTTCGATAGCAGTGTGCGTGCTTGCCGCAATCTCCACCGGCGCGCTGGCCGGGGAGGGATATACGGTCGCAACGACAACCTTGTACTCCGCGCCAGATCCGGGTTATCCGCCGATCGAAACGGTGCCGGCCGGCGCACGCGTCTTTGTCGAGGGGTGCACCGACGGCTATGCCTGGTGCGACGTGGTTGCCGGTGAGGACCGCGGCTGGCTGCCGGGCAACATCATTCAGTACGAATACAACGGCGGTCCTGCTTTCGTCGCCGGAATCGGCGCCGCGATCGGCATTCCCATCGTGACGTTTTCGATTGCCGACTATTGGGGCCGCTATTATCGCGGCCGCCCGTTCTGGGCTCAGCACGACCGCTGGTTTGCGCGTCCGTTCGCACACCGGCCGCCGCCGGTGTACCGCGGCCCGGTGCGCGACTATGTGCATGGTCCGGTGCATGAACTTAATGGGCATCCGTTTGCGCATGCGCCGGTCGGCCGTCCGATCGAGACACACCGCGAACCGCCGCGCGTGGAGCCGCGTCGCGAAGCCGAGCACCGCGAAGAGCGGCACTGAAGTATCCGATGCGATCGCCGCGGCGCATGTTGCGGCGATCGGCGATGAGCCCGCCGCTTTGAACAAGGACCGTTCCCCGGTCGTTGTCCGCGATCTGACTGATGTAGATTTTGCCGGTCCGGCTGCGCTAGCGGGCCTGCACGATCTGCGCCGGACTGCAGCCGAGCACGCGCCGCATGCAGCGCGCCATATGGCTGGCGTGGGCGAAGCCCGATTCGAGCGCGATTTCGGTCATGCTCTTGCGGCTGTCAAGCAGCAATGAACGCGCGCGGTCGACGCGGCGCTCAAGCACGAAGCGATGTGCAGGCATGCCGACCGCGCGCCGGAACAGCGGCTTGAAATGCGACACGCTGAATCCGGCCACGGCGGCGAGTTCGGCGAGCGACAAGTCCTCGTCGAGATGCGCATCCACGTAGTCGAGCACGCGCTGCAGGCGCCATGGTGGCAGTGCCGGTCCGTCGTCGTCCGGTGCTTGCGCACCGCGGCGCGCCTGCCGTGCAAGCAGTCGCGCGGCAAGCGCGCACGCAAGGCCGTCGGCGAACAGGCGGCCGCCCGGATAGTTGTCGCGACCTTCGGCCTGCATCATCCAGGCGATGCGTTCGATCTGCGGGTCGCGGACATGGGCCGACGGCGCTAGGTCCGCGTCAGCCAAGGCCACGCCCATCGCTTCGGCGGTGTCGCCGATCAGCGCAGGCGTCAACCGCAGCAGCAACGAGCGCGCCGGCCGCGACAGAATCCAGCGCGTGGTCGAGCCGGTCGGAGAAACGCAGATTTGTCCGTGCAGGCGCACGCCGCGGTTGTCGCGGCCATCGGCGCGATGCGACACCGGTACCGGGCCGCCGAGATGTATGCAGAGCACATGGCGGTGGTCGAGCGGCGGATCGAAAGCGCCGCCTGGCACCGGCACGGTGAGCGTGTCGAGCAGCGGTGCGCGCAAGCCACCGGGGCCGGCCATCGAGGACGGCGCGGGAAGCGGATAGCTGCCGGGGCGGTCGTTCACACCGCGATGATGTGCTCGTGCCATGCACACGGCATGTGTCGAAAGTCATCTGCGCGTGTCTGCTTGTGGCCGTTCGTGCGCGCGCGTCGCGATGTCGACTGAGAGACTTTCGCCATCGCAGACATCGCAAAGGAGCACCTATGCAGCGCAGGCAATTCCTCGGTTTGGCAGCGGGCGCAGCCGGCGCTTGCGCGCTGGCAACATGGCAGTACGGTACCGCTGCCGCGTCGGCGGCGAAGCCTATGGACGTTGCCGCATTCCGCGCCGCGCGTCGCCATGCGGAACTGCCGCAAGGACGCATCGCCTACGTCGAGCGCGGTGCAGGCCGGGCCGCGCTGTTCCTGCACGGACTGCCGCTCAACGGTTATCAATGGCGCGGCGCGATCGACCGCCTCGGCGCACACCGGCGCTGCATCGCGCCCGACTTGATGGGGCTAGGCTATTCGGAAGTGCCCGCGCAGCAGGCGCTCGGTGCCGGCGACCAGGCCGCGATGATCGCCGCGCTGCTGGACAAACTCGGCATCGCCGACGTCGACCTCGTCGCCAGCGACAGCGGCGGCGCGGTCGCGCAACTGTTCACCGCGAACAATCCCGGCCGCGTGCGTTCGCTCTTGCTGACCAACTGCGACGTCGAGCCCGACAGCCCGCCGCCCAAAGTCAAGCCGATGATCGAGCAGGCACGTGCCGGCACGCTTGCCGACTCGATAGCCAAATGGGTGTCGGACAAAGCGCTCGCTCGCGCGACCCTCGGTGCGGCCGTGTTCCGCGATCCGGCGGCATTCGCCGACGAAACCATCGACTATTACATCGCACCGCTCGTGAGTTCGCCACTGCGCCGCAAACAGTTCGAGGCCTATCATCTCGCGCTCGAACCCAATCCGCTCGCCGGCATAGAAACCGCGCTAAAACGTTGCACAGTGCCCGTGCGCATCGTTTGGGGCACCGATGACGACATCTTCGCGCAGAGCGACGCCGACTACCTGGCGCGCGTCTTCCCCAATTCGCAAGGCGTGCGCCGCCTGCCCGGCGCGAAGCTGTTCTTCCCCGAGGAATTTCCGGATGTGATTGCGGAGGAAGCGCGTGTGTTGTGGCGCATTCGCGCTTGAAGTTCAGCGCGTTTATCCTGACATCCCTCGCGGCCGCCGCCGCTTAGCTCAAGCGTTAAAAATGGCAGAAACGCCACAGCAATCTCAAGCGCATGCGAAGCTCGAAGAACGCTGGTCTAAACTCGGATTTGAGGCGCTTTCCCACCCCGAGCAAGAGGCTATCGCCTTGTTCTGGCTCGAGGGCGAGGTCATGAACGGCGGCCTTCATCAATTCTTTGCAAACTCATGCGGTGATTTAAGCTCGCTTGTGTTGTCTGGTCTTGCTCGCCTTGGTGCAAAACAAACCTTGGCACAGTTCGAATCTGCGATCAGCAAACTCGGCGCCGGGCTGTACCTACACGACCGTCAGGTTCGTCTCGCTCATCTTGAGCGGCTGCCACCCGACGCGTTCGACGCTGAAACCGTTGCTCTTCAAGCATATCCCGAGCCCAGCTTCCGTCTAGCTCTCGCAGACCTCGCGATATATTACTCAGCAAGCCATGACTAACTATTTGCTCAAGCGGACTGCCGGTGTCGGTCTGCGCTAGACTGCAGCGCGTCGCGGCGGCAGCCGCTTAGCTCGAGCGTTAGGCACCCAAGGAGAGAATTCTCGTGTCCGAGAGTCAGAACGAAAGCGTCATCTCATTTCGCGTTGAGCGTATGCGTCGCGCTCCGCGTAACTGGACCTATTGGGTAGCTTTCTTCACTTTTCTCAACGGGCTTTTCCTACTTATAGGTCAGGACTTTTTAATTCTCGCCGGCTTGGTCGCGCCTTTCCTTCTAACCGCTGCTTGGCCTCATTTCGCCGCCGCAGCCGTGTTCGCAGCACTCGCGTATTTTTCCTCAAAATTTCGTGCACTTCTTGCAGTAGGGCTAGCCATCTACATTGCAGACACTTTGCTTGCGGCGTATCTCGGTCTTTGGTCTGGCTTCGTCATGCATCTTGTCGTACTCGTACTTGTTAGCATTGCGCTAGTTGGTTCGCGCCGCCTAGCAAAACAGTTGGCGACCCAGCCACAAGACAGCAGCACCTAACTATTCGCTCAAACGAACTGCCGATGTGGGTCTGCGCTAGACTGCAGCGCATCGCGGCGACAGTCGCTTAGCTCAAGCGCAAGGGCTGCATGAGAACTTACTCAATCGGCAGCGCAGCAATCGGCGTCACCCAGGTCATCGATGCCGCCATCCTTTTCAAAAACAATGGCGCCTGCGATAGCGTTTCTATCACGTTCTCCAGCATTGAGTTCATCTGGGCCATTGTGTCGCTTGTAGCGTTCATTCGTGCAAAACAAAGAGCTACTCGGCTGTTGGCGCTCGCTTTCTTCGGCTACAACGTCTTCGGATGGCTGCTAGCAATCTTGGTGGTCCCTCAAACTGCGCCTGTGGTGGTGCCGCTATGGTTTGTAGTTTTCGGGGGTATTTTCGGGCTCGCGTACGGTGTCAGCTCTGCATATGTCGCCAAGCAGCCCTAACTATTCACTCAAGCGAACCGCTGTGACGGGTTGAGGCATCCTGACATCCCTCGCGGCAGCAACCGCTTAGCTTGGCGTTAGGGCTCAATTTGTGAAATACAGGCAACCCAAAATAGAGCGCCTTGGTGTCGATCGCGAAGGTCGCACCTCGCTCCATTATGCTGCCGCAGAGAGCGATGCCGCCCTGTGCAAGACACTACTATCATCTGGTCTTGATCCGAATACTCAAGACAACCGAGGCTGGGCGCCGCTTCATTTTGCTGCTCAAGCTACTTCAGGCGAAGTTATTGCGCTCTTGCTCGGTGCGGGTGCCACTCCAGATATACGCGACATGCATGGCAATACACTGCTCTCGACAGCCGTATTTAGTTCAAAAGGCGACGGTTCCGTTATAGCGCTTCTTCGGCAGGCAGGTGCAGACCCTGCTGCTTCAAATAAACATGGTGTTTCGCCAGTCAGCCTGGCTCGCACCATTGCCAACTACAATGTGGCTCAGTTCTTCGTAGATGTCAGTTGAGCCCTAACTATTCGCACAAGCGGACCGCTACGGGGCGGTTGCGGTATCCTGACAGCCAGCGGCAGCGGCCGCTTAGCTCAAGCGTTAGCGTGCTTAGGAGAGACTCAGTGGGAATGCTTTCTGACTTCATCGTAGCGGACACGCGTGAGGTTCCATCAATTCTAAAGAGCGTCAATCCCTCAGCGAAATGGGAAAGCGCTCAATTCAAAGGGCTAAGCGAGGTCAATCTCTGCCAGCTCTGGGCAATCCTTAAGCATTCTGAATTCAACGAAGCAGATCTTTCCAAGTTCAAGTTATTTTCTAATGATCAACACGAAGGCCCGTGGGCTATCGTCGTGCCTGGGGAGTTAACTGCGAACATCGCAGCTGTCAAAGACTCTGACATATTGCATGTTGCGGAGTTATGGTCTCGCACGGACGAGCTCGCGATGGACCGCTGGCAGGTATCAGACGTAGTGGCAATGCTCCAAGCGGTGCGTAAGCTTTCATCGAGCGCTGTACAGGGTCACAAGAGTCTCATCCTTTGGGTTTCGTTGTGACGCATGCGAACTATTCGCTCAAGCGGACCGCCGTGACGGGTTGCGGTATCCTGGCGTTCATCGCGGCAGCGGCCGCTTAGCTCAAGCATTAAAGCCGGATGGAAGAGTCTTCGAGCGCAGCAACAAATGCCCCATTTCCCCGTCGTCCGCTTCTGATTTGGGTTACGCAAATTATTCTCATCGCGGTGATGCTCTCGGCGCTTTTCGCACTGCAGCGAATCATTCTCGCATTACCAGGGCTGCTAAACAGTGGCACACCCCTACCAAGGCTCGTCCTCATCCTGCTCTGGCCGCTAACTATGCTCGTCGTCTTCATTGCACTTTTCGTGGGCCTCGCTCGCCGCAAGCGTTGGGCTTGGTATTGCGGCATAGCGTTCGCCCTTCTTATTCTTTTTGTGATATTTCACAGCCGAATCTCCCCGCCTTCCGGGCCAATTCCTCTGCTGCCAATTGCTCCGAATCAAATGCTGGGCGCCGCGGTCGGCGAGGCCTTGGTAACTATCCTCGCGGTTCTTTATCCGCTTCGCATGTACTTCAGCGACAAAGTACGCATCTTCTTTGGCATTCCTCGCTTCCGGGCGTGGCGTGTATTCGGCTCTAACTAGTTGGTTAAGCGGACCGCTGCGACCTGCCACGTAACCTGACACCCGCTGTGGCAGCGGCCACTTACCTCAAGCGTTAGGCGGCACAAAGGCACCGGCTCATGACGCGCGACGCGCAAAGCTACTGGCAACCCATCTGTGCCATCGTCCACTGCTTCCGCTGTTGGACACGGCTTGCGTCAAAAAAAGGCATGTCTCCGTAGGGTCAACTCCTCACGATTCCCATCAATGGCTATCTTGAAGCGTGTTGGGGCCCGCTGCCTTTTCGGGAGGTCGAGTGGGTGCAGTTGATGCCCGTTCGGGTACGCGGCGGGCTTGCTGGCTACCCCCTTGAGCTAATTGATACTCAGAGTGATGTCGCAGTAGCCGTTCAAGAAACTCAAGCCTTGTGGTGCTACCGCGAAGAGCGGTGGTCTCTTGAAGGGGCGTTCAACGACCATCGCGGCACTGCGATCCACGTTGCTAATCCCTTCAAGGTCAGTTCGTAGTTCGGTTGTGTTTGCCGCCTAACTATTCGCTCAATCGGATTGCCGGTGTCGGTCTGCGTAGACTGCGACGCATCGCGGTGGAAGTCGCTTAGCTCAAGCGTTGGGCCAGAAGCGGATCCGCGAGTGACTGCTTGGGGGCAAGCAATTCGAATCTCCATAAGTCCGCTTCTGGCCGAAACCGGACCTTCCACGAAATCCAGTAGCGAGCGAGGGCCTTCCTGTATCAGTCCGGCAGCGAAGTTATCGGTTGGCACCGGATCGCCAAAATATCGACTCGTGGCCAACCTATGCTTATTTTGCAAGCATCGGTTGGCCAAAACGGCCAACTTATGCTTTCACCCACAAAAGTGTGGGTGAAAGCATAGTCTGGCCACTTTTTGAAAGCATAGTTTGGCCACGAAAATTTGAGAACCACCTCGCTTTTTGCTGTGGCTTTTGAGTTCCCCGTTTAGCGGCCACATGTGACAGAAACATGAATGTCGCTTCCTCACGTTTGCCTGAACCCGCTGTTCGACGGCTACCATATTCTGACACCCCGCGGCAGCGGCTGCTTAGCTTAAGCGTTAACCTCGCATGAGAAGTTTTCTCATCCTCAGCATCAGTTTACTTGCGGCGCGCTCTGCATTCGGCTACTCGTGCCCATCCGACGAGGCAGTAGCCGCACACCAAGTTCACTGCGTCTCTAGCGCCAAAACGTCATGCCTCAATCGTCCGCAAGTCGAGGCTATCGCGCGAGCAACGCTTCATCTGAAACGGGTCGAGCTTCCCAGCAACGCAAGTTTTTCCTCGTCCTACTCTTGCTCGGGCACTTCTTGCACTTGGGTTGTCCTTGTCCACGGCGGGTTTGGCGTTACCATCGACGATGCCTCGTGTAAGGCTGAGTTTCAACCGGCGTTGTAGCAAGGCTAACTTATTTGCTCAAGCGGACCGCTGCGACAGGTTGCGGTATCCTGACGCTCCCAGCGGCAGCGGCCGCTTAGCTCAGCGTTAGGCCGCAAAGAGATTCAACTCATGCTCAAAGCTATGCAAACCGGATTTGGTCTGCTTGTTGGCACCCTCATATACAGCCTGCTCATCTCAGGTTCTGGCGTCTACCGACTCGATTGGCCACGAGCAATTTTTCTTGGCATCGTTGGTTTTCTTGCTCATTGGCTCTTCATCACCTTCATAAGGCGTCCTTCTGGGTCGCGTCCCAAATAGGCCGTCGGCGCCCCTCGCAGCACGCCGTCTGCATGGGCATTCCTGAGGTTGCCTGACTATTCGCTCAAGCGGACCGCTGCGACAGGTTGCAGTAGTATCCTGGCAAACTGGATTAGCGTGGAGAGTCGATTGGCAATTGTGGAGAATCGGTTTCACTCGGCGCGAATCGGTAGCCCATTGCTTTGTAACCGCGTTGTCGTCTCTCCCACATGCGCATGAGCGCTGGGTGCCCGGTGTCCACGACATCCACGATCTGCACACGAGCCTTGTTCGCATGGGTCCGGTGCAAGCGCCCTGCGTATTGTTGCAAAGTTCCCTTCCACGAAATCGGCATCGCGAGTATCAACGTGTCGAGCGGCGGATGATCAAAGCCTTCTCCGACAAGTTTGCCCGTAGCAAGCAACACGCGTGGTGCGTCCGACGGTAGCGCATCGAGTTCTTCGATAAGCTTCGCGCGCTGCTTCTTTGACATTCGGCCATGAAGCACGAACGGTTTCGGCACATTCCCGTCGAGTGCCAACAGCAATGAATCCAAGTGCTCAGTGCGCTCGGTCAGAACCAGAATCTTCCGTCCATGTCCGACCGCCGTGGAGATCTCATCAGCAATGACTTTGGTTCGCTGCGGGTCAGCAGCGATGTCGCGGAAGACCTGCTGAATTCCTGCGGTCTCTGGGAGACCAATCTCTCGTTTGACATACAGGGCCACAACCTCCTGGTCGCTCGGCGCGTCTTCAGGCTTGGCTGCGGAATGTCGGACCGACCCGCACTGCATGAAGATGATCGGTTGCTGCCCGTCACGTCGAATCGGCGTAGCCGTGAGACCCACTACATGCTTGGCCTTGGCTCGCTTCAATACCGCTTCAAACGACTGAGCGCCGACGTGATGGCATTCGTCGACGATGACGTGCCCATAATTCTCAACGATCGGGCTGACCTCACCTTTCTGGTACAGAGATTGGATCACCGCGATGTCGATCGTTCCGGTCGGCTTCTTTTTGCCCCCACCAATGACGCCAATGACGTCCTTGCCCACCTGCAAGTGAGATTGCAAACGTTCCTGCCATTGCCTCAGCAATTCGGTCCGATGGACGAGCACAAGCGTGTTGGTCCGTCGCCGGGCAATCATCGAGGCAGCGCAAACGGTCTTGCCGAATGCCGTCGGCGCGCACAGGATTCCGATATCAAATTTCATCATGGCCGACACCGCGACTTCCTGGTCCGACCGCAGGCTGCCGACGAACGAGACGTCGATCGCCTTGCCCTGAAACCGTTCGTCTCGCAGTTCCACGCGAATGCTGTGTTCCGTCAGCAATCTAACCGCCGCATCCAGACAACCGCGAGGCAAGGCAATGTGATTGGGAAAGTTCTCCGCACACCCAATCACCCGCGGTTTGTCCCACACAGGAAACCGCATTGCCTGCGCTTTGTAGAACTCCAGATTGTGAAAGGCGGCGAGCCGAATCAAGCGATTCGCGAGCGGCTGCGGGAGCAACGATTTTTCGAAGTAGAGGAGGTCGGCCAAAGTCACCGTCAACGCCTCGGGCATCGGACCCGCCAACCTACTGGTGGCTGCCGCGTTCCGCTTCCATGGCTCGCGATGATCTTCCTCCTCGATGAACGTCACATCGAGCGGATGTGAACCACCGGTCGCGCGCAAGATGGTCGGTTCGACGTCGTTCGGCGACATTCGACCGAGCGAAGCGAGAAACGCCCATTGGTCGCCGTGAGGTACGAGATCATCGTCGACAAACAGGCTCCATCCTTGCTCGCGTGGTTTCTTCTGCAGGGGCAGCGCGATCAGATTGCCAAACCCGCCTTTCGGCATCGTGTCTTGGTTCGGAAACAGGCGATCGTAGGAATTCAGATTCAACTGTCGCGTTCGCGCACAGGTGTAGCTAATGATAGATGTGCCGAGGCGTCGTGCGTCACGCGCCGCGACTGAGCTCGTAAAGAACACCCATACGTGAGCACCATTGCCGGACCGGGAAATTTCTAGGGCGGCTGGGACTCCAAGCTCTCGACAAGACTGGATGAATGCTCTTGCATCCTCGCGCCATTGCGCTTCGTCGAAGTCGACCGCCAGGAAGTGGCACGTGTCGTCGGTCAGCAATGAATAGACGCCGATGGTCTGCTTACCAGCAAGGTGGTCGTAGACGACGGCGTCAGTCAGCGGTATGAACTGGCGATGGAGACAGTCGGAGCATTTGATTCTCGGCTTCTCGCAGACACCGGGACGCCATTCGTTGGCACATGCTGGTGCATAGCCCGCCTTGCCAGTGGACTTGCTCTCCCAGCGGACCGGATAGATGTCCAAGCGCCCGCGGAATAGATGTCGAAATAGTTCAACCTTCTCCGCCGCGCTGCGTTTCGGACTTTCGGATTCGGGCGTTGGTGGCGGCGCCAGTTTTTCGCACGCATTGCGCCATGCAATGCCGTGCGTTTCAAGGAGTGCAACCAGCCGCGCATTCTCGATCTGCAGGGCAGCAACCTGCTCACTCAGTGATGGCGTCTTTGCCTTCATTCGGAGGGGAGTTCAGCGTCGCCGTTAAAGCTTCGCCACTTCAGCCCTGAAGGCAAATTCGGAGGGCCGAAGAGGAAATGAAGCACGCGTCTGGGCTCTGAACTCTTTGCCTTCGATGACGCGTGAAGAAGGAGCGGACTCATGAGCAGCACGCTACCTTTCGGCGCGAGGCAGCTAACCTCCCGGGTGGTTCTGCGCCACTGCTGAATTTGCTCAGCACGCAAGCGGCCGTCCTGGTGCGACCTTGGGAGAACTCTTAGCAGTCCGTTCTCAGTCGCACTGTTGTCGAGATGGACGCGAACTGCGACAAGTTGTCGAAGCACTTCGGTCGGCGGTTGAACAAAGACCGCACCTTCCTTCTCAGACCACGCCGCGCAGTCCGGCGAGTCAATCCTCTGCTCTACCGGAATTAAGAGATCCTGATGAAAAGCGACGAGCCAGTTCTGTCGATCCGATTTGTCGAAGAAAGTGCATTGAACCGCAACGGCCAATTGGGGAAGGCGGCGTCGGATCCGAGGTTCCTTGCGAAGAAGCCCAGCAAGATCGCAGCACCATGACTGGCACAGCAGGTTCCGCGTACCGGCGCTTCCACACGCGATGTCCGTCACCTTACGGATCATATTGTCGCATTCGTGCTCTGATAGAACACCGGGTATCAGCTCAAACCCTTCCGCGGCAAACGCTTCGCCACTGTCTCGATACGCCAGCGCAACCTCCGCCACATTGCCTTGCGAGTATGACATCAGCTCGCACTCGCTGCGCCGCGGCGAAGCTGTTCAAGGGCTTCCGAAGCACCCAGGCGCATTGCGCAATGATTCGTCTCCATTTCGCGGCACAAAGGCCTGCTGTCCCGCTTGCAGCTACGATTCCGTCATCGGCTCAGCGAGCCGCTACGAGCTGAACGACGACTTTTTGCGCCAGCTACACGACCACTGGCATCGGTCCGAAGTATGACGCCAAGCTATCACTCAAGCGGATTGCCGATGTCGGTCTGCGCTAGACTGCAATGCATCGCGGCGGCAGCCCCTTAGGTCAAGCGTTAGGTGCCCAAATGTTGAGAGCGACATTCTTGATGAGCTTTCTCGGCTTGGTCGCGTTGGTCGTCGCGATACCTGGCGAAGCCAGATTTGATGCATCGAACCCTCAGGTGCGCGTGTCGCCTCCTGTACCCAAAAGATCGACGACGTATTTCAGGATTTACTGCACGGTATATCTCGATGAGAAGGGTTTGCCGAAGAGCGTCAAGGCGTTGCGAACAGAGCCCAAAATGCAGATGACCCAGAAAGAAATGCAGTCAATGGTGGACACGGTACTTACTTGGACGTTCAAGCCGATTGAAGACAAAGGGAAACCTGTTGCTGGTTCCATAACTACCTACGTCGGCGTTCACTTGGCAGATCCCATGCCGCTCGATGACACCTAACTATCAGTCAAGTGGACTGCTGCGATGTTGCACGCCAACCTGGCACTCATCGTGGTAGCGGCCGCTTGCCTCAAGCGTTAGGTGCAACAGGAGATCCTGTGCTTTCTCTTGAAATTTCGCTAAATGGCGAGCTGAAAAGTGTGGCTGGAGTGCCAAACGCTGAGAGTATTGAGGCGCGAGTATTTACGGCTCCGCAGCTGGACGAAACTGTTCTCGTTGTGTCGGGTTCCGTTGAAATTCAAGGCGAGCCCAACGCGGAAGCGGCTTGGCTTTCTGCTCCCCTTCAACTTGGAGACGTCGTCTCAGTGCGTCTGGTCGAGCACGTCTCGCCAACGGTGCCAACGCTTCACCGTTACGATCCGAGCACTGGCGCTTCTGATGGAGTTCCGATCAGTTGTTCTTTTTGTGGCAAGTCAAGCAATCAGGTCGAAGGCGGAATGCTTGCATCGAGCAGGGCAGTCATTTGTCGCGCATGTATCCAGTATCTGCATACGCTAGTTGCTGATGAGGGCTGCACCTAACTATTCGCTTAAGCGGACCGCTGCGACAGGTTGCGGTATCCTGACACCCCTCGCGGCAGGGGCCGCTTAGCTCGAGCGTTAGGTGCTTATCCGTGAGAACTCACGTTGAGTTTGCTTCTTCGGAATTCCCTGCCGAGCCGGGCGAGGGTGAGCAGATAAATCCAGGGCGTTTTGGCAAAAAGCTGGCTGACTACGTTGCACAACACTTGCCTGCTTACGGGTTCTCGGTAACCGCAGTTGACCCCGAAGACTGGTGCTGGCGGGTTGAGTTAGCCAATTCCGAATTTCCCTTGTGGGTCGGCTGCGGTAACTACGAGGAGTTCCAAGACGGCTTCCTCTGTTTCATCGAGCCATCAAAGCCGTTCGTCCGTAGGTTGTTTCGCAAAATCGACGCCACAGCAAAGGTCACAGAGCTTGCCTCTGCACTTGAGGCGCTGCTACTTGGGAGCGGCAAGGTTTCAAACCTACGCTGGTGGTCAGAAGCCGAGGCGTGCACCTAACTATTCCTCAAGCGGACCGCCGTGACGGCTTGCGGTATCCTGACACTCCTCGCGGCAGCGGCCGCTTAGCTCAGCGTTAGGCGCCACACCCGATGCCGCAAGTCACCTTCGAGCCATGTCCGCTTTGTGGCAGCACCGCGTCTATTCAACCAAAGCTGCTACTTATTGACGAGGCTTGGGTACAAAGACCGGGCGTAGACCCACGACTTGCATACTTCGCAGATCTGAGAGTCGATGATCTCAAACCAGAGGCCGTTCGAAGCGAGCCCATGTCACAATTCGTTGATGGCTACTTCTGCGGTGCGTGCGGCAAAGGCTTTGTCAGTGACGCAGTACTCAAAGACGCGCGCCGTCGCTACAAATAGGCCAGTGGCATCACTGGTACCTAACTATTCGCTCAAACGGACGGCCGGTGTCACTTCCGTGGCGAATAAGACATTCACAAGGAATTTCTCGTGTCTCTATTGGATGATGTAAGGAAAGGAA
Source organism: Rudaea sp. 3F27F6 (assembly GCF_005503555.1). GTDB lineage: Bacteria > Pseudomonadota > Gammaproteobacteria > Xanthomonadales > Rhodanobacteraceae > Rudaea. Next base: position 1,673,702 of record NZ_SCNG01000001.1, on the reverse strand, counting down.
GGGTCGTTTCACCGACCAGACGTGGTTTTGATAAGACGCGATGGCGAAATCTAGCGCAATCCACTCAGATCTCTAACGAAGACCGAGCTCTAGCTACAGCCGGCGTGTGGTTCGACGAAAAGTTAAGCTGGATCCGAAGTGCGGTGACCATTATTGGAGATCACCCGGCTTCCGTCGAGGCAAGGTTGCGCGGGTTAATTGCTTTGTGTAACAGGGAAACACTGGTCACCGGAGAATCAGCCAAGCAGAGAATACTGCGGCGAACACCTAATCAACCTTTTACTACCGTGGATGAGTTTGCCGGATTGAAGTTGGAGCTTTCGGGAGGTGGCGAATTCTCGCCCGATGAGATTATCCAATCCACGATCGACTCTGCTCAAATTCCGATAGCTATGTTATTGCGCGAACCTAGCCGCAGGAAGGGTCCCAAGGCAGCGGGAAATGTCGACTTCTCAGAACTTGCCATTGCGTTGAATATAGGCGTGTCCTTTGCCTCTCTCGAGGATCGCTGGGACGATATAGTGTGGAATGATTTTGGCTTGACGAACGAAGCAAACGGGGAAGCTTCAGCTACTATTTCACCAAACCACTTGGAGTGGGTGGATCGGGAAGCGCTCTCGTCATATCGTGACTCGATGCTTATTCTCGGTGGCCATCTTAAAGCTACTCGGAGCACAAAAGACCGCCGTGAGCGTATCTCACAATTCGTAATCCAGCAGCCAGAAGTGGTCGAGTTGCGGCGGCAAGGGAAGCGCCTGCATTTTGTATTGGGCAAACCTGATATGGCTGACCGGTATCGGGTTGTCGAAATCGCCGAGACTCTTACCGCTGTCCCTATTTACTACGCTACGCTGGAAACCAGTTCAGCGCCAAACGGTTCTGGTCTGACGCTCATAATGGTCATCGCGGCGTGGAATTTAATAGCAAGCGCCATGCGATGCTTGTGGGAATCAATATCGTCTTCTCACGATAAGATGTCTCCCGGCCTAGAGATGAAAGATGCAGGGGGGCGGCTGGGGGATTATTTGCGCATTGTTAAACGCGACGCTTTGATTTCCCTGCTTCGTAGAGGGCTTGGCTTCTCGAAGGCGGATGCACAGGCGCTTGTCGAATTCTTCACTTATCGCGCCAAACCAGATCAAGAATTGTGGACGCAGCCCTTTGTACCGATCTCGACGGATCGGCTGACCCCGGTATTCGCAGCGTGCTTACACGGCAATCTCTCAAGAAGCGTTGACCGTTGGCTTCAACAACTAGGGTTTGACCTTTCTCCTAGGGGAAATACGTTCGAAGCCTATGTTCGGGAAAACTGCTTGACAGCAGCCAGTGCATCAACACCTCCAGTAGCACAGGTTGTCAGAGAGTCCTTTGTTTTTGCGCCGAAGAACGAGGAAAAAGAAGAAATCGATCTGGTTATCGTAGTCGGAAATCTAGTGTTATTGGGTGAAGCCAAATGCACCGTGCGTCCAACTAGCCGAGAAATGTGGTCTCGGCATCGTTCCCTCGTCCTAAAGGCGGTTTCTCAAATTCAGCGCAAGATAGCATCCGTCAATCGAAATCGAGAATCTTTCAGGGCTCAGCTCAGCGATTCCGGCATCAAAATTTCAGCGAATTTTGAAGCCATCCCATTCGTTGTTCTCAATCATGCGATTCACGCTGGCATCGTTGTATCTGACGTTCCTGTTCTGGACGAGATTTTGCTGATTCCTTTTGTGCGGAACTTGTTGGAAACAGATTTCATCTCATCTGGCTATGAAAATTGGAAAGCCATGTCATCGAGGCTAATCTACGAAACAATCGATGATGCACCTAAAGCTGCAAGGGAGTATTTTTTTGATCTTCCACAAATCCGTCATCTCTGGAGAGCGCTGAAATGGCGTCGAGTCCCGATATGGCTTCCTCCGGGAGATTCAAGCCCTTGTGAGGTCCTTCACGTAACCCGTACCGTCGAAGTAGATGCGGACGAAGTTGCGGCGAGACTTTCTGGGAATACTGTGAACTCAACGAGTGACAAATAGCCCTAAATCCAATGCAGAAAATTGTCTCGCTGGATTACATCGACAACTCCAGTGTGTGTTGTTTCAACCGCACATGGCAGGATGTGCCGATGTGGGCGCACTACGGTGAAAACCACACTGACTATTGCTTAGGTTTCAGGTTCGAGGATGGCTGGTCGGAACACGCGATCCCGATCGAAGTTGACTATGTACTCGATCGTCCGAAAATCGACCTGTCTCTCGACACAAAGCGCAATCGTGGAGCCGCTGACCAATTCGTGCGCGACGCATTGCTGTCTAAGTCGGTGCATTGGCAGCGTGAGGACGAAGTTAGGCTGGTGCGTAGTGGAGTGCCAGCCGGACACTTCGAGTTTCCGGTAGAGGCGCTGCAAGAATTGATCCTTGGATACAGAATTTCAGCCGAAAATCGCAATCGACTACTCGCCTTGGTTGATCGACGCCCACTGCCATTGCGGGTCTACAAACTCAAGCCGCATTACGAGCGGTACGAATTCGAGGCGGAGCCTCTGCGACCATAGCAAGATATGCCGGAAGCCGAATGCGAGGCACGCAGCCTTGGGCAGGGACTCTGCACCGACAGTCGCCATCACACCGCAGTGTTGCATCCGATAGAGCGAAAAGCCTTAGCTCGCAGGAGATATCGATGAAGACATTTGACGTGGTGGAGCCGTTAGTTGGCGAGATTTGGGTAGTGGATGGGAAGGCGGTGACATCACCACCTGGTGATACCGACGCGCTACATATCCGGCCGATACTTCACCAAAGGGGAGCGGTACCAGTAGGCACGAGGGTATTACACTCGCTGGTGCTCGATAACAATGTGCTGACCGACATCATCGAAAGTCGGCGTCCGGGCAATACCGACTTCCTAGAGAACCTGCTGCGCTCTACACCCTTGGAGTTAAATCCGGTGATGGCCATGCTCGAACAGCGGCGGGGGTTCGATGGGGCCAGTCAAGCGCTTCACAAATTCGCCGAACTGCTGGGACAGCGTTTTGGTTCGTGGGAGGCTTCGCGCAATGCCAAGACCTTTGATAGGTTGCTGGAGGATGGGAAATTTGTCATTGCACAAAACGTAGAGCTATTGTCGGGCTATCTCCCAGCCATTCTGTACATCTATCACCAGTCTGGCAGCGCAGAATCCAAACTGAAGTGGTTGAGTGAGTTGATCCAAGCAGTAGATCTGCCATTTTTGCAACTGCCTTTCTATCTCGCAGCATTGTTGTTCCTGACTAAGGAACAGCCAACCCTCTTTCGTAGCAAGTCGGTCAGCAAAGTTCAGAAAGACACCAAGCTGATGTCCCGTCTTGACGAGCAAAAGAAGAAGGTGCTCAATCTTGGACACGACGTGATGTTACCAGCAGTGGCCATTTTTCCTGGCGGTGACGGAGACACGTTCGTGTTCCCTTACATTGCAACTCGCGACTATTTGTTGCAGGACTTCTTAGGTGAAGTTCGGTGCAGTACCGTGGTGGTGATGCCGGATGGGCGAGCCAATGGAGTTTGGGAGTTGAGGCCGGAGGGGCGGCTTCATACACACCTTGGCGAGGTGCTTGCTCGTTATCTGCTTCGCCGCACTAGTGAAGATTCCGGGGTGGAGCAATCAATACGTCGCTCAAATCTTCAGGCGTTCTCGGATAGCTATCTTGAGAAATGCGTGGAACTGAAACAAGCCAAGCTCACTTGATGTAAAGATGAAAAGGATCCGCTTTGCTATTGAGCTGTAGGCAGTGTCATATCATACAAGTGCCTCTGTCCTTTGCCGGCAAGGATGGTGCCTATGTAGGTTAGGAGCGATCCGCGCGACGACTCGTCTGTGGCGTCCGCTTTGCCTTGCCAGCATCGGATCGTTTGGGGCGGACAGTTCGCGGTCGCTGATCGATCGTTTCAAGCCGCTTTTCCAGCTCCGCCACAAATTGCGCTAGCGTGCGACCATAGACCCGACACAAATCGCGCAGTTGGAACACCGTTACGCTTTGGCGCCCAACTTCGATGGCGGAGACGTAAGTCTGGGGACGCTTCAGGCGCTTTGCCACCTCGCTTTGCGACAAGCCGACCTCGAGCCGCCACTCGCGCAGGATGTCGATGAGCTGGGCATGCTCGGTGGAGTAAATGGATGTTCGCTTCATACGGCCTCTGGTTCGGGACCGTACGTGGCTGTGCCTATCAACGTGAAATTTGCATTTAACGTGTAAAACGACTTATGCTCGAGGTATGCGTTCGCGACCCCGTACCAATACGAGACGCGAAGAGCAATGCGGAATACGCCACGCTGACGCTAGAGAAATCAGCTGCTCCGGCGCTTCTGAGCAAGCGGCGTCTATCGGATCGAAGATCGAGTGCGGCTATTGGGACGATGGCGATGAATCTAAGCTGCCCGCAATGCCACAGCGAAAACACGCAAAAGCTGTCCGCAATCGTCGCGAGCGGCACCGAGCATGTACATGGACGTGCTCGGACCCGTTCGCTCTCTACCGGCACGACCTCGGGTATGGGGGTAGCGATGGGGCCGAGGGGGCTCTCCTCGGTACACAGCTACGGCCGCGTGACCATCCAGCGACAGGCTGATACAAACCATGCATCGACGACGCAGTCTGGACTGGCTCGCCGTTTGTCGGCGCCGGCCCGAAAGCCGGAAAATCTCCTGCTATTTCTGGTCCTCCTGATTCCGCTCGGCCTGCTTCTGTCGGTGATTCCAATCGGCATCGGCTATGCGTTGGGCGGGGCTACCGGCAAGTGGGCCACTATCGCCGCTCTTTGCGCGGGAACCTGTTTTCTGTTCAAAAGAATGGCGGGCATAAGCGCAGCGAACCGTGAATACAACCGTACGGTCTGGGTCGAGAAAAAGACGCAGTGGGATCGATCGTTCTTTTGCCATCGTTGCGAGCATGTTTTCGCCCCTCCGGTGGTGAATGTGAATCTAGGTACACCGTAGAAAGGCTAAGGTGACGATGCTTAAGGGGCGCCACGCTGGTAGGAATGAAGTATGTCCAAACAAGTTTCGAGGGCGAAGTTCGCTGCCGACTTGACCAAGATGGTTGAGGGCATGATTCCCAGCGGCCGAGGCCCAGGTTTTGATGCATCACGCTGGGTCACGCAGTGGCTAGCAACGCCGCAGTGTCCCCTGGGCGGCCGCACTCCCAAAGAGCTGATGGCATCTGTAGAAGGGCGCGCCATCGTGCGGCGTTTGTTGGAGACGATGGAGAGCGGCGCTTACGTGTGAGTGCGGTTGATGTGGGCATCGACATCTCAGTTGGGAGATGTAGTCGATCGCGATTGCATGATCAACTCCGCTCAACAGTCTAGACTTCCGGCATGACGGCGCGCATCGAAATCCATCGTCATGGTACCTGGCAGCCTGCCGCAGAGATCGTGTTCCTCGGTGATGAGGCTTGCCGGGTCGAATACCTGCCCGAGTACGTGTTTGGCGACCATCCCGAGCCGATCGGTCTCGGCCTGCCAGTGGGTTTCGAGACGAGACTTGACGGCGATTCGTACGAAACTGATTCGTACCGTCGCGTCCCCCCGGTTCTTTATGATCTCGTGCCGCAGGGCCCGGGGCGTCAACGTCTGGTCGCTCAACTGGGGTTGCGCGATCATGACGGCCTGGTGATGCCCTTTGTGCTGAACGGCGCACTCAACCCGATCGGTCGGCTTCGTGTTGATCAGGCCGTCGACTACTACCAGGCTCAGGTGGCAAGGAAATCCAGGCCTGTGGACGCGAGGCGTGGATTCGATCTTGATGAGATGTTCCGGAATGACGAAGGCTTGCTGGAGCGCCTCGATGTTGATGAGTGGCTCGCCGCCGGCACGACTGGGGTACAGGGGGTGGCTCCCAAACTCCTGTTGACCCAGGCGTACGATGGCGGTTGGTACGCCGATGGAGCGCTCGAGGATAGGCATGCTCGGACGCACTGGCTCGTCAAACTGCCGCGCGGCTCGTCAGAGGACGATAAGCTTGTACTGCGCAACGAGGCAGCCTACCTCCGTGTGGCCGCGGCTTGCGGGTTACGCACGATCGATGAACACCAACACCACGGCGACAAGTTGTTCGTGCGCCGCTTTGACCGTCAGGTCACACCCCACGGCGTGCTGCGACTGCATCAGGAGAGCTTGGCCAGCCTCGCAGGACTGCGCGGATTCGGTCGCCCGATTGATCACGGCATGCTGCTGTGTGCGCTGCGCACGCACGTCGATGATCCCTTTGCTGAGACGGTCGAATACCTGAAGCGCGATGTGCTGAACCTGGCGCTGCGCAACACCGACAATCACGCGAGGAACACGGCCGTGCAGGTGCTACCCGACGGGCGCGTGCAGTTGACGCCGGTGTTTGACTTCGCGCCGATGTTTCGCGATCCGGAGATGATCGCGCGCTCGGTGCACTGGCGCGACCGATCCGGGCGGCGCTTGCACGATTGGACGCACATTCTCGAGGCGCTCGACGTGCCGGAGAAAGAAAAGCTCCTCCTTGCCGGCGAGCTGCACGTGTTCGCACAGACGGTGGGACGGTTGCCAAAGATCGCCGCGGATGCCGGCGTCGATGACGTCGTGATCGACGCCTGTCGAATGTCAATCGACAATATGGCGGAAGCGCTGGCATCACTTCCTGTGGCTACCGGCATCGAATGATGCGAATTGCTGGACGAAATATTGAAAGCCTTGGACGGATTCCAACGTGGCGGTCGTTCCCCGGGACCAATTCACTACTTCCTCCCGCAACTTGCGCGGGCTCGTACTGCCCGTACCGGCCAGCTTGATCACCAGCGCCGATTCTTGATATCAGCGTCTGGTTGTCAACATCGGATGCCGGCTCCTGCAATCAGCTATTGGGAATAAATATCAGTTGCTATCGACTGATATTGCCCTTGATGCCCCGATGGTTGTCAGAGAGTACCATCTGTGGCCAGATCAAATACCCCACTTTCGATACCCGCCTTCGGTCACTTGGAGGCACTCCGAGCGGTCGATTGGATGCCGGGAAATGGTCGTTAAACTGAACGGATCGGGTAAGCTGTGAATCCTCGCGGTGGTGGCCGCTCAGCTCGGCGCTAAGCATGCGTTACGCCCTGATCTGTTTGTTCATTGGCATGGCGTTCTCTTCGTCGGTGTTCGCCGATGACAAGCTGTCGCGCAAAGATGCGCTGACTATCGCTGAGAAGGCCGCCAAAGCCAATGGAATTGACCTTAAGCACTACAAGCTCGGCTCGTTTCCACGGGAACTCAGTGAAGACGGCAAGGAATGGACGTTCTACTTTGAATGTGCCCCAGGCCCCGTTCCGCCGGGCTGCTTTTTTTGGGTGAGCGTCAATCGTGTTACCGGGGCGGCAGAGTATTCTCCCGGCGAATAGGCGAAGCAAATGCGTTACGTACGCCTGATCAAAAGGAAGCGATAATGAGCGAGGCGATTTGCGATTTGCCAGATTGCAAGAAGCGATTGAACATGGGGCATGGTGTTTGGGAAGGGCGTTGGTTGCCGACTTATCAGATGACCATATGCACTGTTCACATCAACGCCAGTCCGGAAGGATGGGCACCACATAGGGAAGAATTTTTGCTCAGTTGGCTACAGAGCAAAAATTTGCCAGTACCCAAACGGAATGCGAACGGACTGCTACCTTTTTTTGCCTGACTGCCACACCCATGACGTTCAGAGCTATTCCATCACGCACACCATATCGAGCGGCGCCAAGATGCTAAGCCAAGAACTTCGCTTGCTAAGCAATCGATGGATTCAAAATCGCAATAATTGGCCCCAATTCCTTGATTGGATGGAAATTACCGGCGTTCGCGGCTGGACCGGTCAAAGACTCGACTTTCAGTTTCCAATTGTAGCGATCGTTGGAGAAAACGGGACTGGAAAGAGTACCGTTCTTCAGGCCGCTGCTAGCTACTACCGACCTCCGCAAGGGCGCACGGGTTTTTTCGCATCGGATTTTTTTCCGTCGACGACGTGGGAATCCATAGACGGAGTAACCATTCGGGGTTTTTGTCGCCAAGGTACTGAGACTTTTGAAAGGTCTGTTCGGAAACCTACCACGCGCTGGCTTGGCAATCCGCAACGTCGGATACGTCCAATCACATATCTAGACTTGCGACGAACCCAGCCAATATACGCAAGGGTCGGATACAAGGCGATTGCAAAACCAAATGCGCTCGAGACGAATGCAGTGCAATTTGACGATGCCCAACGGGCTCGCGCATCAACGATCTTGGGAAAGCAGTACGATGCGGCACGGCATGCGACTACAAACCTTGATCCCTCGCGACGTGTTCCCGTGCTATCCGCCTCGGGGGTGCAATATTCCGGTTTTCACCAAGGAGCCGGCGAAAATGCTATTGCAGACTTGCTCGCCCAAGACTTTCTTGACAATGGATTGGTGCTAGTAGACGAACTCGAAACGTCTTTGCACCCGAGGGCTCAACGACGAATAATTCGCGACTTTGCAACTATCGCTCGGCAACGACATTTGCAAATACTGCTTACGACGCATTCACCGTACGTCTTGGAAGAACTACCTCCAGAAGCACGTTTGTACATTGGGGGTACGGCCGGTGCCCCGCGAACGCCGATGGTGGGTGTGAGCGCCGAATATGCGATGACTTTCATGGATGATTTTCAGCACCCGGAACTGGACATATACGTCGAAGATCGACGTGCAGCAATTTTGGTAGAGGAATTGTTATTCAGATTCTCCCCAGAACACTCAAGGCGAGTTCAGATAACAGCATTCGGCGCGGCAAACGTTGGCCAGGCTCTCGGGCAGATGGTGGCAGGGAATCGATTCCCTAGGCCTACTATAGTTGTTCTCGACGGCGATCAAGCACAAACCGCAGGTGTGCATTTGCTGCCAGGGCAAGATGCACCGGAGCGCGTCGTTTTTGCCGCGCTCGCGGTCGTGCAGTATGTTGGGCTGGCGGCAAGAACCAACCGAACGCATGCGTCGCTAGTAGATGCCATGACACAGGCGGCTACATTGCCTGATCATCACGACTGGGTGAACCATGCAGCCGAAGCAGTCGTTATGGGTGGCGATGACTTGTGGAGAGCGGCATGCTCCGTGTGGGCGCAACATTGCCTAGCTCAAGCTGCTGTACAACCACTGCTTGATGACATAGAGGGGAAGCTAGGGCCCCATTGAAGAGCACGCGTATCGTTTGCCTAAGTGGAGTTTTGTCACTCCCGGCATGCGTTTCCGGGAGGGGTAGGACGTGGCTAGTGCATTGGGGTCCGGCGCCCCAGATCCGCTTAGAGGCATCTATCTTCGTGTCCTTTTGATCAGGCGTATCGCAATCAATCACCGCAGCTCGGCGCCCTTTGAACACGTCGTCATCCTGGACGAGCTACGAGCGCACGCTCTTCCTTAAGTAGTCCAGGAAAACACCGTCACTACGCCGATTTCGAGGATTTTGTTGTGCTCAAGAAGCCTATTTCTTTTGAAACCAGCTTTGGGACATACACCGCCACGGAGATATTGGGTCAAGGCGGCGCGGGAACGGTATACGGTGGGACTGACCCCGACGACAGTCCGATTGCGGTAAAGCTGCTGTCGGGAGAACGAATCTCACGAGACAAGAGAAAGCGGTTCCAGAACGAAATTGCTTTTTTGTCGCAAGCGAAGCACAGCAACATCGTTAGGGTGCTAGATCATGGTCTCCATGTCCCCAACGGCAGCAATACGTCTCAACCTTTCTACGTCATGCCTCGATACACGGAAAACCTCCGTGCTTGCATTGGAGCGGGCCTCGCGCCAGATGCCGTCTTTAGGCTCTTCAGTCAACTCTTGAATGGCGTGGAAGCTGCTCACCTAAGTGGTGTCGTTCATCGCGATTTGAAACCCGAGAACATTCTGGTTGACAGGCAGAAAAACTTAGTCGCTATTGCTGATTTTGGGGTTGCTGCCTTCACCGACGAGTTGCTCATAACACTCGTTGAAACTCAGGCCAACCAGCGCTTGGCCAACTTTCAATATGCTGCTCCTGAGCAACGCAGCAGAGGAAAAATCGTTGGTCCACCGGCCGACATCTACGCCCTTGGCCTCATGTTGAATGAACTCTTCACCGGCGATGTGCCTCACGGCACGGGGTTCAAGCAAATAGGGAGCGTCGCAGCAGATTACGCATTTCTGGACGATATCGTCAGCTCAATGATGCGGCAGAACCCGGCGGATCGCCCAGAAAGCATTGCCGTGCTGAAAGCCTCGATCGAAAAATTCAAGGCTGAAGCCATAACTATCCAAAAGATTGACAGAATCACCAACACAGTCATTCCAGAAGGCGCAATCGATGACCCTTTGGCGTTTGAACCTCCGAAACTCGTTGGTGCCGAATGGGACAACGATCAGCTTACACTGACTCTAGATAGATCGGTTTCTCAGGGCTGGGTGCTCGCGCTTCATAACATGGGAAATTACTCTTCGGTTTTGGGTGTTGACCCCCAGCGGTTTTCGTTTTCAGGTGCGAAAGCTTCTGTACGATGCCAGGAGCACGCCGCGCAACCTGTGATTGACCATTTCAAGCAATGGCTACCACGAGCGACGGAAGTTTATAGGGCTAGGTTGGAGCGAGAGGCAGACAATAAGCGCCGCGAACGCCTGGAAAAACTCAGAATAGAGAAAGAAGCGGAAGAGCGTCGCCTACGTGTGAATCGTTCATTGAAAGTCTGAGTAATGAAGTTGGAACCGAGTCCGAACCGAATCCTCTCATCACCCGATGAGGCCGCTTCCTACTTTCAATAAGAGTCTACTTCTGGCAGGAAGCGGACGTCCAAGTGGGCGCCCTATGGACGTCCTGTTGCTTGCGTCGACGCTCTTCCTAAGCGCGCCATTCCTTGGCGAGCTGCCGCTCAAGCCGCCGAGGTGCGCGTGCATCGCGTATTTCCTGACCGAGACACCCTTGGACACGCTGAGCGCATGCGCGATCCGCTTGTGCGGGAGATGACATCGGAACATCAGGAAGTGAATTTCATTGTTATTGCAGTGTAGTTTCATTGTAAACACCACTTCAATGCCATTATATGAAATAAAAACAATGACTTGCGATTAATTTTGGCTTGCGCATGTCTGGACACGCGCGCACACTCGCGGAAACGTGAGCGCGCGGACTTCACATGACCGACTTGGATTTGGAACGTGAACTTTTTGATGAGTACGGGCCATTTGCGCCCATCTCAGCGGTTTGGCGACGCTTGTCTTTCAGCAGTCTCGACGCTGCGCGTAAAGCCGCTGCACGCGGGACTATGCCGATCGAACCGCTTACGTTGCCGCACCGACGCGGCAGGTATGTGCGAACGGTGGATCTTGCCCAGTGGATTCGTTGCTCGATGTCGCGTACATGAACGATCAACGACCTGACCGAAATCAAATCAGATCGCTTGTTATGTGATCCGGCTATGCCGAACGCTCGCGCAACAGGAGGTACGAATATGACTTAGCGCCTTCGTCGGGCGCAGAAACGCAAATCCCGGCCTGGCAGCCGGGATTTGTTGGATCGCTAGCTTTGATAAGTTGCTAGTTCATTCGATTCTGCTCCCCTAATCCTTCGATTGCAAGCCCTTCCCAGGGAGGGTGACGGCTTGCCCCGCAAATCTCATCGAACGCGTCGGCAAAGCCGACGCGAGGAGCAGACTTATGTCTTTTTCAACGAAAGACCTCGACGACTATTTGAAAAAGCACGATCTATCCGAACGTGCTCGCGACTATATCCGCGCTGCCTCCCAAGGGCCATCACGCGATGTCGGAACGACAACGTATCGTTCGGTGGTATGCGAGTACCCATCGCGAAAGATGGGTACCTCCATTGCCACGGAAAGCCGAACGGGCGAATTTGCATATGCAAGCTTGCTCGAGTACGACCCCGATGTGCTTGCCTACTATGAGCAGCCGCCCATGGTCGATTGCGTGCGTACTGATCGCAAGGGCCGTCGAGGTGTTCGAGCGTACTACCCTGACTTTCTCGTCCTCAGATGCACGACTCCTACGGTTGCCCAGGTCAAGCCCTATGACGCGCTGGTGGAAAAGACGGAGTCGTATCCCACCGATTGGTGTCGGGAGGGCGATCGATTTCGAGATCTGGCCGCCGAAAGCGCTTTTGCCAAACTGGGTCTGGTCCACGAAGTCGTCGGCTCCCACGATCTTCCGAAGATTCGGGTAGCAAACCTGCAGCTTCTTCTGCAAGCGAAAGCAAAGGCAGACTTACACGACGTCGCGCTTCGGTCAGAAATTTTGCGAGTGCTCGATCGGAATGCGGTGCTCCGCGTGTCCGAGTTAGCACAGCAACTCAAAATGACGGACCTCACTCCGATCATTCTGATGGTCGATGACGGACAAATTCACACTTTGCTCGACACGATGTTGTTGTCCCAGCCCGATTCTTGTTGGGTGTCTCGTTCGCCCCGCGTTCTCGCAGCCGTCGCTCCGACCAAAGGAAATATAGGCTCTGCCAACGTAGAACATGTTCCACCTTTTCTCCAAGTGCGGCGTGGCGTTGACATACTTTCTCGCCTCGAAGCCAACGAAAAAGGCAGAAGCATTCGGCGATATCGAAAGGCGATCGAGGAAGCGACGGCAAGCGGCAAATCTGCCCTTGCGGCGGTCACGCCAAAAACTTATCTGTCCGGTAACCGTAACGGGAAACGCCCGCCGGACATTTTGGAGGAGGCGGAGCGATTTATTCGCGAACAATGGGGAGATGTTTGCCGTCGAACTCGCGCGAGTTGTCTGCGTCTGTATAAAACGCACGCGGCTAAGCAACATCCTGGGCAAGCCCCGGTATCACGTCCGACGCTGAAAGCGATTATCTCGCGCCATACTCATGAGGGTGCTCAATCGCGAGGCGGTATCAGAGCTGGAAATGCCGTCGAAAGTCCAACGAATGTTGAGGATCGCGTACTTCCCGCCACGCGTCCCTTTGAACGTGCATCCTGCGATCATTATCTTTGCGATGTCTACTGTGCAGTGCTCGTTGAAGAAAAGAAGGTCTACACGGCCAAGCCGTGGCTGACGATTCTCAGAGACTGTGCGACGGGTGTTTTGCTAGGGTATTGGCTGAGCTTTCGATCGCCGAGCCGAACTGCATGCGCCATGGTTCTGCGCTCGTGCTTGCGCCGGCATGGCCGCCTTCCCGAAGGCATCGTCGTCGATCGCGGGTCGGAATTCCGTTCGGTCTATTTTGCTGCGTTGCTCGCACACTGTGCGGTTGCTCTCATCCTGCGACCGTCATCTCATCCGAGATATGGATCGGAAGCCGAGCGATTGTTCGGAGACTTCAAAACCCAGTGGCTCAATCTCAGGCCTGGCAATACGGCGGTTCACCAAGAATCTAGATCGGTATCCAGTAGTCACAAGGCATCTGCCCACGCAGAGATGTGGCTTTCTGACCTCTATCAGGAAATCGGGCAGTTCTCCGATTGGAGAGAAGACATCATTCCAAATTCCGGGCCTTGTGCCCCGAGGGTGCTTTTCAAGGAAGGATTGGGTCGATTCCCCTTTTCCGGGCACGAAATTCCGTTCGACGACACCTTTCGAATCGCATCTGCCATTGAGGAAGCGAAGGTTAGCTTCGATCCCGCTCGAGGATTGCTTATCGGCGATCCGAAGAAGTGGTATTGGTCACCGGTACTTGCTCGATCTTCGGCAAGAAAGAAGCTTGAGGTTAGGAGAGATCCAGAAGATCAAACCACTGTTTATGCGCGTATTGGTGATCAGTGGCATCCGTGCTTTTCTTCAGGTCATGACCTCGCGCAAGCGAAGGATCCGATCATTGCGTTTTGCGATTCGATTGTCAGTCTCACGTGCAGCGAAGCGCGCAAGGAAGCGAAAGACAAGGCCGACATCGCTTTGGTGGGTGAGGTGCGTAAAGCAGACGAACGTCTTAAAGCGAAAGAAGCGATGATAAGCGTGCCGGACAAGAAAGACGAGGTCGCAATAGACCCATTCGCGTCCCTTCGCGACTTGGACGTGGAGTCTCCGAACGCGACTTCTTGGGAGGTCCTATGAGTGGCGATTGGATTCGCGAAGCGGTGAAACGAATCAAGGCTGAACGCATTTCCCATCGAAGTTATGAGCAAACTGTAGGAGATGTGTTCAACGCTTTGGCTGTCGCTCAGAACGGCGAGCTCGTTGTGGTGGTCGGTCCAAGCCGCGTCGGAAAAAGCAGGGCAATCGTGGAAGCAGTAAATGCCGCTGTTGGACGTCCATCAGAATTCAGCAATAGGCGCCCTTACGTGTTGATCGAGGCCGAGAACGCAAGCACACAAGGAACGTTCTCGACGAAATCATTCATGCGCGCGGCGTGTGAGGCGATTCAGCACCCTTTCTACGGTGTTGCCCACGAAAGTGACCCCTGGCGGGAACGTCTCGATGCCAAGATCAGCCGAACCTCAGAAGGGATGTTACGAGATGCCTTTGAGCACGCTCTTCGTTTGCTGAAAACACGTTTTGTCGTCATCGATGAGGCACATCATGTCGCCTATGTGGCTCGGAACAAGGGAAACGCGATTGCCGTCCTTGACTCTTGGAAATGCCTGGCGAATAAAACGGGTGTGGTCTTGTGCCTGGTTGGTTCGTATCAGCTTCTGGACATGATCGCACAGGCACCTCACCTGCTTGGTCGGCAACGACCTGTCGAATTCCCTCGCTACCGAATAGAAAACCGAGAAGACATCATCGCCTTCGAACAGATTCTTAAGGTGTGGAGCGGGCTACTCCGATTTGAGGAGGGACAATCGCTTCGAACATGGAATCGGTATCTCTTCGAGCATACCTTTGGCTGCGCTGGCCATTTGTCGATGTGGTTGAGGGCAGCGCTCGGCTTCGCCCGTTCGCGGAGACTAGAGGTTCTCAACGAAGACGCGCTCCGAGCTACATGCCTTCCAGCATGCCAAGAACAAGAGATCGCCGCTGAGATTCTCCGTGGTGAACACTCGATTCAAGTCGGCGAACAACATAAGGAAGCAAGCAGCAGAGCCACTCACGTCTCCCAAGTCAACACAAAACCGCGCAAGCGAAAACCCTTCCAGCGGGCAACGCAGCGATTTAGGCTCAAAGGGAGGGGCTGACTATGAGCTGGCTGTTGCCTCTCCCCATTCGCGGTGCAGGTACTTCTCACGTCGAAGCACTGAGCTCCTACTTGCTTCGGCTTGCCCGCGTGCACGCAATCACGTCCGGCAAATTCCTTTCATCCATCGTCGAACGTTACTGTTGGCCCGATGCTCCACGACGAGCTGGAATTCTTCAGTCCCGCATCTCGACACTGATCCGACCCAACGACACGACGCAGTTGATCTTGGAGTCGCTGGCCTCCGGCCTCTCTGTTCCTGTTCCCGATATAGAACAGACGACATTTCTTGCACTGGGCAGTGCTCTCTGTCGTCCAATGAAAGCATTTTCCTCATGCCTTCGTTGGTGCCCTGCTTGCCTATCCGAACAGATGAGGAATTGCGGCGAGCCGTACTTTGAGCTGGCCTGGCAAGTTCTCACTGTCGAGACTTGCGAGGTCCACGGGGTCTGTCTTCACGATCACTGTGGTTCCTGCGGAAGAATCCAGGACGGATATTTGGCTCGCAGGAGCCTAGCGGAGTGCATTCATTGCAAAGCGCGTTTAGACAAAACAACCTTGAGCGATATCAGTCGGGACTTCTACGCAGAGAATATTCGGTCTGTAGTTGGGTACATAGCCACTCATCCAGGCATTCGCTTTCCACAGCACGGCGTGAGCGACGTGCTGCGGCGCCTTCTCGATGAGCCATGGGAAGACTGCAGCGAAGAAGTGCTCTACATATTGCCGCGTGACGCGTGCGTTCGGTTCGCGGATCCAACCGAACCGTTGACACTGATTTCCGCTTTGCGAATTGCCTTTTGGCTGAACGTTCCGCTGGTCGACCTTCTTCTTGGGCGATTGCAAGGGACGAACAAATCTATCCTCAGGGGGATGAAAGAGGCGCTTCCGGATGTCATCGCGCCTCAAAGACGCCGTCGAATCAGGAGTATTCAGGTACTAGCTAACGAGGCCACCCGCATTATCGAGACGGCCAGTGAAGCGCTTTCCCTGACCGAGGTAGCTAGGAAGCTCGGTGTCTCTGCGGGGGCGCTGCGATATCACCTACCCAAGCAGTCGAGCGAGATAATCCAGACCTATCAGCTGAGCAGGCGACGGAGACGGGCATCTACTTCGACGCAGTGCCGTTCGAATGTCCGTAAGACCATCGCTCGTTGGAGCCAGGTCGAAGATCGCCCCTTCAGCAAAAAGGCACTTCTCTCCTCTGTGAGAGCTAGAACTGGATTGCCGAAGAACTTGTTAAGGGAGGAAATTAAGCGCCAGACAGAAAGTTCGACGACCAACATCGCCATGTGAGGTGTCGAATGAGTGTAGAGAATGGCTTTCCAGTGTTGCTCTACGAGAGCTTTTCGCTGCAGTGCCTGTGCCGGCTTCAACATTGTGAGCGTTGTCAATCGATAACGTCCTGGCAATCCAGTTGAGATCGAGTCGCCGCTCCGGCAGTGCAAACGCTTAGCTGTAAGGGCGTTGGCAGCAAAAAAAAGAGGGGGCCTTACGGCCCCCTCGTTACATATTGCAGCTACTTTTCTTTACGTACGCCCTTGAAGGGCTTGGTGTCGTGTTTGACATCCATAAAGCGTCCGGTGCTGGTGTCGCGTTTCACATAATGTCCAGACGGAGTTTGTGTCTGAGACCTTTCGCGGACGGCACCGTTTCGGTGCCCATCCCCTTTCGGTGGATTTGTTGCCATTTGTAGCTTCCTCCTTTTGATGAGTGGGTTGTAATGGAACCGCAGCCAATGTGGTTCTTCCAACGGCTGGACAGCATCACTGCTGTCCAGCCGCCAGCCCGATCACTTCTTTTGGAAGTTTTCAGGCACCCAGAACGCCCATGCTTTCTTACCGTAGGAAGCGGCAAGGAGCTTCTTGCCGTTCCGCAGGGTAATCACAGGACTGAAAACCAGCCTGTAGCCTGGACGAGGGGGAATTGCCGGCGTTGTCGTAGACATGGCCGAGGTTCCTCGTGTTGGTGATACCCAACCAAGAACTTCGGGAAGGCGACTTATTGACAGTTTCGGCGAGCAAATCTATACTCTCCAACCTGTCTTAGCGGGCAGCCGCTCTCACCGGAAGACCACACGATGCTAGGTATCATGCAAGTGTGATTTTCTGTTCTACGGTCGATTTACCAGATCGACCACAAGATTTAGGTTGTAAAAGAGCGTGAATCACTACATCTAGGGCTCAGCCACAGGCTGGGCCCTTTTGCTTTGCTGGATAGATTAGCACTCTTTTGCATCGAGTGCTAGTTTTTTCACATCTTGTTAGCAAATTTCGTTCGGCGTACCGAACGCAGAGATTCTCCCAGCCTTGTTCGGACTTGTCAAACTTCAGGTTCGGTGTAGTAGTATTCCCATACTTATGCTCAGAACCAACCGCCCCCTCCCATGAGCACCAAACTCGGCGATAAGATAAGGACGCTACGAAAGGAAAAGCGGTTGACCCTAGATGCGCTGGCGGCTGCCGCCGGCATGAGCAAGAGCTATCTATGGGAACTTGAAAACAGAGAATCTCCTCGCCCATCTGCGGAGAAACTCGATGCACTAGCGAGAATCCTTGGTGCGCCTGTGTCCTATTTCTTGGAAGAAGACTCGACGCCTCCAGAAGAAGAGCATCTAAACGAAGCCTTCTTTCGGAACTTCAAGAATCTCGATCGCGATGATCGAGAACGCATTCGTAAGATCGTGGAGTCCTTCAGGAAGTTGCCGTAATGGCCGACGAGTTGACGGCATCAAAAGCCGCCTATCGATTCACTCGTATCCTTAATCTGTTTGCCGAGTATCACGGGACACCACGCTTCCCCATCGATATTGTCGCGCTCGCCAAAGACGCCGCGAATCAGTTTCATTGGAGCGATCCAATAACGAAAGTTCAGGCAGAGAGCATCAAGAATTTTGAGGGAGCACTGATCCCTAGTGAGGGAAGGCGAGATTGGCTGCTGCTCTATAACAGCAACCTGAAATCAGAAGGGCGAATTCGCTTCACGCAGGCCCATGAACTTGGGCACTACCTACTGCATCGTCACCAAAGAGACTCTTTCAGTTGCACAGAGGGGGATCTGATCAACTTGGAAACCGACGACGCAACGATAGAGGCTCAAGCGGATTCGTTCGCCTCGACGCTACTCATGCCTCTCGATGACTTTCGTGGTCAGATGAATGGATCGGCCGATTTCGATTGCCTCGGTGCATGCGCGGCCCGATATGGGGTTTCGCTGACAGCCACAACCCTTCGTTGGTTGAAGCACACAGAACATCATGCCATCCTCGTTGTGCACAGAGACGGCTATATGAATTGGGCTTTCTCCAGCGGGCCTGCGCTTAAGAGCGGAGCATTTTTCAAAACCCGCAACCAGACTATCGCTATTCCAAACGACACATTGGCCGCCGACATGGGTGTGTCGCACGAGCGTACCGGTGTGGAGATTGCTGCCCGCAAGTGGTTTCCCCACGCTCCCGCTGACTTTTCCTTGCGGGAGATGAAAATTACGTCGAATGAATACGACGCCGTCATGTCGCTATTGGTTCTGCCAAAGGGCGAGAAGGTTTGGAAGCCTAAGGACGAATAGCTATTCTTGAATGAAGTCGTCCGAAAGCGTCCTGAGGTCAGGCGGCAAGGGTTCGGCGTCATGAACGAACATAGCGACGCCTTCACCATCCAAATATCGGAACCAAGCATCTGCAGTGCAGCAGAGCTTGCTGCATTCCAGGCGCTCGTGCGCAAAGGCGGTGAGGTCGATCACCGCACCCTTCCGGCTCTCGTTGAAGCCGCGCGGTTCCTAGCCTTCGTGAAGTCGGATAGCTTGCTGGTGGGCGTTGGGGCTATCAAGCGCCCATACGCTTCGCATCGAGGCAAGGTCTTGCCAAGGCGCGCCCTGAGCTAAACGCAAGCAATTTTGAGTTTGAACTCGGGTGGGTCTATGTACATCCATCCGCTCGGGGCCATCGATTGGCCAGCAGCCTTGTGCAAGAGCTACTGTCGCGTCTAAAAGGGACGGCGATATACGCAACGTGTCGCGTCGACAATACGCGCATGCACGCTTCTCTCTTTCGTGCTGGCTTCCGCCAAGCAGGCACGCCATATCCTTCGAAAATCAACGACCCAGAACTTCGGCTTTTTGTACGCTCGTGACGTCCAACCGCTCGATAAGAGCTAACTCGTTGCGAAAGCGAGAAAATCAATTTTGAAAGCATAATTTGGCCATGCCGGACCACCTAGGAAGACGATGACTGGCCGGCTTCCGTACCACCAAGGTTTTTCAAACCTGCCTAGCAGATACTTTCTTGTTCTGGCGGCTGACGTTCGTGAGTGACGACATCGAGGTTTCGATCTTGTCTCCCACGAGCCACATCCTGGTGTAAAACGCATCGAATGAGCTGATGGCCCATTTCGTTCCATTAATAAGGAGAACTAGCTCACCGTTCTTCTCAACCCGCGCAATGCTTGTTTGCATGACCTAAGCTCCCGGATTCATCCTAGATCTCTTTTGGGCAGAGGCTGTCTTTCTCAAGTATTTACAGGTATGCAAACAGATATAACTTTGGTCAGCTGAGGGAGTTCCGGCTGATAAGAGGGAGGCGTTTGAGAGGTACCGCAATCTGTTCTATGTGTGCTGTTCACGTCCGACAACGCGCTTGGCTCTGCTCTTACCCAAGAGCTTTCCGACGCCTCGTTGACAATGCTGAACAATTGGTTCGACGGCGCAGTTGAACCCGCTCCTACACCGGAGGGGGATTAACCTTTATTCCCGCAAGGAGACGCGAGGGTGCTAAGTGAAATGTTTTCGGTCTTTATTTCTGCGACGACTGACTGTCCGTACGAGTCGCTTCTGATCAAGAGCAGACGCTCATTGACGCTTGTACAGTGCCGCTTCTAGTTAGTTTGTCCATTCCGTAGAACATTTTGATTACTGCGACAGCCAGTTCAAATTTGACTTCACACTGGATCTGATTACGGACGGATTGGAAAATACTATCGGACGGTGGTAGCTGCGACACGCAAGTCCGGTGCTCTCATCTCGTACTAACAGCGTCTGAATCGAAGACGATTAATGCCCCAAGCATCTTCCGGACGACAGCCAAGCCAATCTCAAAACAAGCAATTTTGGCCCGGAGTCGTTTCAACATAATGCCACCAGTGCGCCATGCACGCGGTCGAAACCGATGAACTCCTGCTCCAGCCGCAAATTGTCACGAATGCGTTGATCGCGCAGATCGTCGTACAGGCTGTACTCCTCGTCGCGCAGCCGCGGCAAGTCGCGTGTCAGTTGATGTTCCTCTCGACCCCAGAACGGCTCGAATGCCATCAGCGTAGCCCGATCCATCAGGAAACCCTGCACTTGGGGAAAGCGGGCGCGTAGCTGATCAAGGATGGCGAAGCCGTGGGTATCGATGTCGCCCCAGTAGTACAGCTGGCATTGCCGGAGCCAGTCGGTTCCGTCTAGCGCATCGAAACCATAGCCGGCGCCGAACAGCACCAGGCTGCCAGTCACTGAAGGAAAGGCGAGGAAGTTGGTTTCGTTCTCGGTGATGAACACGCGCGTGGCGTTGCAGCGCAGCGCGCGGAAGCTGTTCACGTCCAGCGTGACATCGCCCCCGGTTACGCCAGGCAGCAGTGAAAGCGCCGAGTCGAGCACCCGAAAGCGCACGCGCTCGGGCTTGGCAGCAAAACCGTAGCGGCGCTGGAAGCCACTGACGCCGCCTGCCACGGTATCGATGACGCTCTCCGGAAGGGCGGTATCGAACAGCTCAATCAGCACGCCGCGATGGCGTTCGATGAATTTGCTGTGCACACCGGGAATGTCGACCTGGCGCAGGTAGATGCCGGGACGTGGGTGCGCCTGCATCCAGGCGACGACGTCCAGCAAGCGGCACCAGTCCGCGTCCAGGGCCAACGCCCGCAACGGCCATTTGTGCAGCCAGCCGAGCAAACTGGGCTGACGGTCGCGGGTCTGCTGAACCTGGGCCTCGAAGGCGGCGGCCTTATCTTTGCGGTCGATCAGCGAGAGCGCATTGTCCAGCGTATCGACCCAAGCTTCGTCGGGCAGGATGGTGTTGCCGCGCACGCGGTGCCGGAACTGGCGCGTCTGCATGCGGATGTGCCGCAGTGCCTGCAGCTCGGTCACCCAGACCCGCACCTCGTCGAAACGATCGATCAGGTCGGCCGAGGTGGGGCCGCGCAGCCTTAACCGCATCGGGAACGGCGATTCGCCGCCGGCCAAGGGTGCCAGCAGCGCGCCGCTGTCCCAAGCCTTGCCAACCTGTGCCACCAGGTCCGCCGGCCGTGTCCAGCTCATCCAGCGACCCGCGCCTTCTCGGCACGGTACTCAGCTATGGAAAGATTGCGCAGCTTCGAAGCGCGCCCGGCTTCATTGTGGACGAAGCCGACACTGGACACGAACGGCTCGATCACGTGGATCTTCTGCAATGGAGTGACGATCAGCAGTTGGAGGTTGAGCTTGGCGAACAGGGTCAAACCGTACTGTGCCGACTCGTCGGAGCCGCGCCCGAAAGCCTCGTCGATCACCACGAACCGAAAGGTGCGCGAACGCGCCTCGCCCCATTCCAGCCCGAACTGATAGGCCAGGCTGGCGGCGAGGATGGTGTAGGCCAGCTTCTCCTTCTGGCCGCCGGATTTGCCGCCGGAATCGGAGTAGTGCTCGTGCTCGGTGTCGTCCTCGTGCCAGCGCTCGCTGGCGCCGAACAGGAACCAGTTGCGCACGTCGGTGACTTTGGCGGTCCAGCGCCGGTCCTGCTCCGAAAGGCCCTCGCGTCCGCGAAAGCGATCAATGATGGCCTTGACCTGCAGGAACTTGGCCTCCGAGTACTGGGCATCCTGGTTGGCGCCCACCACGTCGTCGGTGCAGCTTCGCAGGTCGGACTGGAAGTCGCGGATGTCCGCATCCTGACTGGCTTGCGGCTCCAGCAGGATGTAGCGCCCTGGGTTGTAGTCGATCTGCACTAGCGAGCCATTGATGCGGTCGATGCGGTCCTTGATGGTCTCTCGCTCGCGGGACAGTTGCGACTGGAAGTTGGCGATCTCGCGAATGGTGTTCTCGTTGAGCAGTTCCTTGAATCGCGCCTCGAACCGGGGCAGGTCGTCGGCCTGCAAGGCCTGCAGCATCTTGCCGTATTCATCGAGGGCTTCGATGCTGGCGTCGAACTCGGCGGTATCTAACGGGTACTCGCGCCGGAAGTCGCCCATCGCGTTGACGATCTTCTCGCGCAGCCGGACGATCCGCTTGTCCTCAGCGTCGAGCTTGTCCTGCAGCCACCGGCGGAAGTCGCTCTCGCGGTTGTCGCACGATTCCACGCTGAGCTGGTGTTCGCCTAGCGCGGCTTCCCGCAGTTCGGCTAACACCTGGAATCGTGCGGCGTGTACAGCGCCATCGGGAGCGTCCAGGATCTGCCTGGTTTGCTGCTGCAGGGCATGCGCATCATCCTGCTTCTGCACAACACCGCCCAACTTGCCTTCGTGCTCGCTCCGTTCGCGTTCGTCGCTTGCGATCTGTGCTTGCAGCGCCTTCAGTTGCTCGCTGAGTCGTTGTAACTGGTCTGAGGACTGCGCCAGCGCCTGCTTTTCGTCTTCAAGCCGGGCCAGCTCCACGGCCAGGCCGCGCCAGTCGAGTTCACGCCAGTCGTCGTACACCTCCAGTTTGCCCAGCGTCGTCTGGCGCGCTTTCAGATCTTCTTGCTTTTTCTGCAGGATGGTGAGCCTGCTGGCGACCTCTGCCACCGTACGCTCTAGCTCCCCGCGCTCCTCCTCGAGAGTTCGGATCTTGTCGGCGTTGCTCCAGCCCAATACATAGCGACCACGATCGTCCAGCCGATGCCGGTCGTCCTTCTCGTGCCGTTCGCCTGGCATCTTGACCTGTCCGGTGCGAGTGACGGCGCGGACTTCCCGCCGGAATTGCTCGGGCGTCTCGCAGCAGGCGATGTCGAACCGGCGGTACAACTCCTGCTCCAGCCAGTCGTAGAAGCGCGTCTCCTGATGGATCTCCAGCTTGCGGACCAGCGCATGCGGATGTGGCGACGGCAGATCGCCCTGTTTGCGCTCTCGTACCCGGTAGTACACCAGGCGACCGCGCAGATGGGTGCGATCGACCCAGTCGGCCACGCGCGCGTAGTACGCATCGGGTACGAGCAGCGACAGGCCGAAGCCACGCAGTAGGCGCTCGGCCGCGCCTTCCCATGCCTGCTCATCCTCCCGCACCCGGATTAGCTCGCCGGCGAAGGGCAGCGTTTCCTCATCCAGATCCAACGCGGCGCACAGGATGCGCCGAAGCTTGATCTGGTCGTCCGGCACCTTGGAGCGGCGCTGCCTGAGACTTTCGATCTCTTCGGTCAGGCGTGCGTGTGCTTCACGGCCGTCGCGTACCTGTACTGCCAGTTCGGTACGGTCGTTGTCCAGATCCGCTTCCTGGTTGCGAGCTGCCTCGATCCACCCGCCCAACTGCTGGCGCTGTGCCTGGAACTCACCGGCATCGGTGGCGGGCGGCTGTTCGATCTCGCGCAGGAGGGCGGTGTATTGCTCTGCGCGCTGGCGACGGCGGGTGAGGTCGTCGCCGGTTTTCCGGATCTGCGCATCCAGATGTTCGAGCCGGTCACCACCGTTGTCATGGATCGCCCGTCGGAGTTCGATTTCGTCCGTGCGGCGGAGGCTGAGGCTTTCTTCCAGCCGTTGCAATTGGGCGCTGTGCCTTGCATGGTCTTGGGCCAGCAGGGCCAGGCGGCGTTCGAGCAGGTCGTGTTTGAGCCCGGCGAAGTACGCGTGAAGCGCATCGCGATTGGCGCGCAGATCTTCGGTTTCGGCCAGCAGGCCGTTCAGGCGCTCGCCGTCACTCACCAGCGGGGTCAGTAGCTCTACCTGCCGCTTGGCCTTGAGCACCGCCTCATGCGCACGGTTGAGGTCGTCGAAATGTCCGATTAGCGCCTGGATGCGTGCTCCGACGTCCGAGGGCTCGAGCATGTGCCCGCGTACGAAGTCGGTCAGGTTGCCGACCGACTTCATCGACACGGTCTGGTGGAACAGTTCCAATGCCTGTTCGTTGTCGATGCCGAAGCGGCGCTTGAACCACGCGCCGTAGGGTGGAAAGTTGTCCTCGACCTCGGCGCCCAGGCCGCGCAGTTTACGCCGCAGCTTGGCGATCTCGCTGCCGAAGCCCGAGAAGTCGTGGGCGATCGACAAGTCCCGCTCGGCGCCGACAAAGAACCGTGCCGGCTGCCCCACTCCGTCCTTCATCCAGAAGACTTGTGCCAGGGTGACCGTCTGGTTGTAGCCGGTGTTGTGGAACACGCCGAGGATGACCGAATAGCTGTTGTGGTCGCGCAGTGCCACCGGCTTGGCGGTGCCAGTGATCTCGCTACGCTCGGACTTGTAGTGGCCCAACACGTAGGAGCGCAGCGAGCGCTCCTTGCTGTCGGCACCCGCGGCCTTGTTGTAGGCGATGCGCTGGGCTGGTACCAGCAGGGTGGTCACCGCGTCGACCAGCGTGGACTTGCCGGAGCCGATGTCGCCGGTCAGCAGCGTGTTGCGCCCATCCAGCGTCAGTGTCCATACGCGTTGGTCGAAGGTGCCCCAATTGAATACTTCCAGACGCTGAAGTCGGAAACCGGCTAGGGAGCCCTCGGTGTGCTCGGCCTCGCTTGGCGCGAGATGCGCAACGTCGTCGTACGCTAGCTCTTCAACCCGGTTCATCCTCGCCCCCCCCTATTTGCGCCCGATACGCCGCCAGGCGCGCATCGAAGTCCGCCAACCACTGCGCATCCACGAATGCCTTGAGGATGCGGCGTACCTCATACAACGCAGGTTGCGACCCGCCCTGTCCCGCAGCTGGCTTCATGCGGCGCAAGAAGCCAAGGTCCGCGATTTTGCCCAGATGGATTTCGAGCTGGTCGAGTACCCGCGCTTCGTTGCTCGAGGGGGGCAGAAATACCCGCACCATCTCAACGATTTCCTCAAGTGTGAGCACGAGCCGGGTATCGCCGCCACTAGCATCGGCTTCGGCCAGCTTGCGGCGCAGCAAGGCGAGCAGCAGGCTGACGGGAAACGACAGCTGCCGGCGTGCCACCAGTCTTGGAATCGGGTCGGCAATGCCATTGTCGGCCTCGGGGGCACGTCGTGACCGCAAGAAGGCGTAGCCTTCGGCTTCGTCCAGAATTAGCTCCAGCCCCAGCACTGAGAGGTAGTCGCGTACCTGCGACTGCAATCCGAGCAGGCTACCCCATAGCTGCGGATCGGATTCCTGGTAGAGCACACCCTTGAGCAGCTTCACCGCCAGCACGGGCAAGTCATCGCCGGCAAGCGAGGCGGACGAGTTGTCCATCATCATGCGGCCCCCAGAAAGATCACCCGCAGCAGGCGGGCCTGGCGATGATAGGGGCGGCCCCCGGCATCCAGGCCTTCCCAGGCCACCGGGTCGTGCACGTGCTCGTCGACTGTGCTCCGAAAGCCATCGTCGGCCAGTTGCAGATAGGCGACCAGCTCGGCTAGGCCTTGCTGCATAGGCTGCATCCGGACCAGTTCGGCCAGCGTGATCTGGCTGCGCCCGTGCAACGCATGGCGGATGTGGCGGACCAGCCGGGCCTTGTCCACGAAGACCTGCGCATACAGCGCGGCATCGTCCACGTCCGCGCCGTCGGCTTTCAGCACCACGTCCACGATCTTGGGTTGCAGGGCGGCCGTGTACAGCGGCCGCTCCATCGGCAGTTCAATCGAGGCAGCGGTGCCGTCGATGTGCATGGTCACGTCGGCAGGCGGCCCATCACGCAGTGCCAGGGCATGGGCCTCGATTGAATGCAGCAGGTCCATGATGCGGCGGTTCTCCAGCCAGGCTTGGTCATCGAGAAAGCGGCGCAACTGACGACTGAGTTCGGCGACGGTGCGTTGTGTGTGTTCGCCGGCTTCCAGCCAGTCGTAGTGCACGCGCCGCAACCGCGTGTCCGGCTGCTGTTCGTTCACCGCCGGCAGGGTCAGGACTCGTTCCAGCAACTCGGACAGCTCTTCCTGTCGGCGGCTGGACATGAGGAAGTCCCAGAACGCACGGAAGCTGCGTCCCTGATCGGACTCGGCGATGGCATCACGTTCGCCCATGACATCTTCCAGAAGCGCGCCCTTGCCACCTTCCCAGAGCGCGATGCGCTCGCGGACCCGCCGGTCGAGCTCGCGGAAGTTGTGCTCGACTTCGCGAAAATCGCCCAGCAGCTCACGTGCCAGCTGCAGGAACTGCTGGAAGCGATCGCGCACCGCCGTATCGTCCAGCAGCGGTGGAGATCCACCCAGTACTTGACTGATCTCAGTGTCGATCTCGGCGCGACGCCGCTGCAGTTCCGCTACCCGCGCCGCCGGATCGGTCTGGGTGCCCTCGCTGATCTGTCGCAGCAGTTCGAACAGGGTCAGTAGGCGCGATTCGGTACCGACGAAGCCGCGTTCGCCCAACGTGCCGAGCCAGAGGATCGCCTTTTCGGCGGGGGGAGTCAGATCGAACTGCGGTTCATCCGAACCGGGTCCGTAGAACTTGCGCAACCAGCCCTTGTCATTGGCCGCCCAATCGTCGAGATACTGCAGGGCCGTCTTCGGGAACGCGTCGTTGCCTAGCTGCTCACGTAGATCGAACAGCTCATCCTCGAGGGCTTCCACCAGATCGGCCTGGGCGATATTACGCATGTTTGGTGCCACGAAAATTCGGTGCAGAAAACTGGCCAGAAGCGCCGCGTGGTCGGCGCGCAATAGCCGCCACGCCGGATGGTGCTGGCGCAGCATTTCTATGGTGGCGTAATCGAAGCGCATTGCAAGGATCCTAGTCGATCGAGGCTCACAGGATGAGACTATCGTTCCAAAGCCAGCCGGATGGCACCACTTATCGTGGCCCTTTGTGGTCACACTATTCAAACTTCGGCTCACTAGCCAGCAGCGGTCCACTTTAGATCTTGGATTCAACTACGTTGCCCACGCGCTCGCACAATCGGAAGCGGGGGTTACTCTTACTGATTGACTCGGATGGGCGCGGAGGTTTTAGACGGAATGGACGGCCATAGTTTCTGAGACACCGAATGTCCGCTTTGGGTCGATTCTGTTGAAAAACTCGGTGGTCTTCCGGAAAGGCAGATTCGTAACGAAAAGTGGGGGCCATGAGAAGGCTTCTACGTCAGGTTGAGCGCGTAAATTTCGTTCAAGAGCGCTTCTCAAGGCCCAACTTTTTCGCTGAAAAATTTGGTGGCCGAGTTTTTCAACAGAATCGGTCGGTTTCCGCCAGTCGACGCAGAGTCGCGGCTGATCATGCTGGGTGGCGAACTGGTCGTCACGGATCGATCGTGCGATGCATTCGATCGGGTGTCGCATAGATGCTAGGAATTTAAGCACTCTGTCGATTGGCGGGTTCTTTTATACTGATAGTGACATTCCTGATCGTGAGCGCTTATGCCCAATATTGGCTACATTCTTAAACAGGAAATCAGTCGTCTGGCGCGACGTGAAATTAAGCAGCACACCACCGCCCTACACAAGGCGGCCGCGAGCTACCGCCGTGACATTGCGACGCTCAAGCGCCAAGTTGTTGCCCTGGAGCGCACAACCAAAGCCCAGAATAAGCAGCTGAAGAAGACCGCTACGGTCGCCGCCGAACCCGATACCGCGCTGCGCTTCCGCGCGGATGGGTTCAAGACTCTGAGAAAGAAGCTCGGCCTTTCGGCGGAGCAGACCGCGAAGTTGCTCGGGGTCAGTGGGCAATCGGTCTATGCGTGGGAGACGAAACGATCTACGCCACGGCGCTCCCAGTTGCCTGCCATCGCCGCGCTGCGGAAGATGGGCAAGCGCGAGGCTGCGGCGCGCCTTGAGGAGGTGACCTGACGGCTTTGTTGCCTATGCCGCGCTGAAGCGGGCGGTGGATTGGAGCCTAACCTTTCTGGATCGATCCGTGGCCAAACTATGCTTGCATTGCAAGGATAGTTTGGCCAAAACGGCCAAACTATGCTTTCACCCACAAAAGTCTTGGGTGAAGCTTATTTGGTGGGCCCACTAGGATTCGAACCTAGAACCAAAGGATTCGCGTGTTCCGAACGTTTCCGTTCGGCGCGGACTATCTCTTCACCCGCAGCTTCGAGGCGACTCGAAGCTGGTGGGGTGCGGGACGCTCTAAGCCTGTTATGAAGGGCACTTGCAGCCCTCAGGTAGTCTCTGCACCTTCCGGCGGTGCACCGCCGGCTTGGCTCAGGATTGCCGCCGGCCGAACCGCTGCGGTTTCCCTGAATTCATCCCGTTCCCGTCCGCGCGTTTCCGCGCGGCGGCACCTTTCGATGAGTCCTCTGCTCTAACCGTTGAGCTATAGGCCCGGACGGCGAGCATGTTAGGCGAAGTGCTCGTGCGTGCCTAGTCTTGCGACTTCAAGGCGGGTCTCAAAATCCCGATCGCGAAATTCCTTGTCCGCGCCGCCTAGTCTTTCGCCTTGGCGTAGCTCACGCGCCAGATCGAGCCCGAACCGTCGTCGGTGACGAGCAGCGAGCCGTCGGTGGCGACGGCGACGCCGACCGGGCGGCCCCAGACCGTGCCGTCGTCGAGGACGAAGCCGGTGAGGAAATCCTGATACTCGCCGCTTGCCTTCGCAGTGCCGTGGCGCGGTACGCGGATCACTTCGTAGCCGGCGCGTGCGGCCTTGTTCCACGAGCCGTGCTCGGCGGCGAAGACGTCGCCTGCGTATTCGGATGGAAACTGCTTGCCGTCGTAGAAGGCCAGGCCGAGCGAGGCATTGTGTGGCTGCAGAAGCACGTCGGGCACGATGACCTTGTCCTTGAGGTCGGCGCGCTTGCCGGCGAGGCGCGGGTCCTGGTTTGCGCCGATGTACCACCACGGCCAGCCGTAGAAACCGCCCTCCTGCACGCGGGTGATGTAGTCGGGCACGAGGTTGTCGCCGAGCATGTCTCGCTCGTTGACCGAGGTCCACAAGTCGCCCGATTGTGGGTCTATGGCCAGACCGACCGGATTGCGGATGCCCCAGGCGAATACTTTTCGCTCGCTGCCGTCGGGCTTGTATACCAATATATTCGCGCGCAGCTTTTCCTCTGGCGTGGTGTCCGGATCGTCGACGTTGGAGCGCGAACCGACCGCGACGAACATGCGCTTGCCGTCCGCCGAGAACACGACGTCGCGCGTCGAATGGCCGCCGGTCGGCAGGTCGGCGAGCTTCTCGGGCTTGCCGCGCGCCTTGAGGTCGCCGTTGCGATAAGGCAGACGCACGACGGCATCGGTGTTGCCGATGTAGATCCATTGCGGATCGGTGCCCGGCGGATAGAAGGCGATGCCGAAAGGCGCATTCAGATCGGTCGCGAAGATTTCCGTCTGCTTTGGCTTGCCGTCCGCGCCGATCCCGCGCAGCACGCGGACGCGTCCCGCGGCAGTCTCGGCAACGAAAATATCGCCGTTCGGTGCGCGGCGAATCTGGCGCGGATTCTTCAGGTCGTTCGCGAACAGCTCGACCTTGAATCCCGGCGGTGCCTTCGGCCACGCATTCGCGGGTCGCGGCACCATGCGCGGGCCGTTGCCGACCGATTGCGTCGCGTACGGCACCGGCAGATCGGCCGGGGTGATCTTGCGTGTGGTGCCCGGCGCCTCGTAGCGAAAATCGGTGAACGGCGGCGTCGGCGCGGGCGCGTCGAATTTGGTTTTTGCGGCTTCCTGCGCGGCGAGCGGAACGGCGCCTGCGAACGAGGCGGCGAGGATCAAGGCGAGGTGGCGGAGGATCATCGGGAGTCCTGGCGGGAGCGATCGGGTTCGATCCGGGATTGAGCCGGTATTCTGCAACGATCTGCGGCCAAAGTGTCGGCGCGACGAATCTCACGCGCGGCTAACAGACGGTGCCGGGTTTGCCGGTATACTCGCGCCGTTTTCCTCAATCGCAGACCGCAACGGTAATGTCGAAACCCCGGCCAGGGCGCCCGCAAAACTTCTTTTTCGATCTTGCCTGTTTCCTGCCGGCGCTGGCCGTCTTTTCGCTCGCCGCTTTCGTTCGTCATCCCGCGATCGCGCTGGCCCTGATCGTCGGCAATGCGCTGACCATGGCGGCGGTCACGCATGCGCTGCATCGGGGACGCAAGACGTCGTTCGCATCGAAACTCGCACCGGGCGCCGTCGCGTACTTCGTTCTGCTGGCGGCGTATGCGGCGGTCTTCGCCCTCGTCGCGTTCTTTCCTTCGCGCCTGATCCTCGGCAGCGCCTCTCTGGCCGCGGCATTGCTGCTGTCGGCCGCCGTGTTCGTGCTACTGCTCGCGCCGTGGCGCGCGTGGCCGGCGTTCGGGCTCGCGCCGCTGTTCGATGACTTGTTCCCGGCGCGCAAACCGGGCGGCATGCCCGCAACGATCGAGCGCAGCGTCGATCTGGCCCACCGCCTCACCGGGCGCGAAGACCTGTTCTTCCCGCAAGGGCTGGTCGTCTCGCTGTCCTTGTTCGTGCTGACCTTCGGCGCATTCGCGATCGCCGAAATCGGCATCGAGCTGGACGAAACTACGCGTCTGATCGCGCTCGCCGTCTATGCGTTGGTGTGCGCGCCGCTCGCGCACTGGCTCATTGTCCGCGCGAGCTTCGGTGCTTTGCTCGCCCAGCGCGATCTGATGCGCCGCACCCGTGGACGCCGCGACGCGGTGCAGAAGCGCGAGCCGACCTGGGCGGAGCCTGAGGCCGTTTCTGCTCCCGCCGAGGCGTCGGCTCCGCCGCCCGCGCCAATAGATCAGGCCGAGCTCGACGCCGCCTTGCTGCGGCATGCGCGCGGCTGCCAGGGCAAGGCCGCGCTCGGCGCGCTCGCTCAAGGCGCCGATCCGAACTTCGTGCCGGCGCCCGGCGATCGCGACCAGCGTTCGGTCATCGTCCTCGCCTGCGTCGCTCAGGATCTCGCTCTATTGCGCGCATTGATCGCCAAGGGCGCCGACATCAACCGCATGCACGCGGGCCTGGCGCCGCTGATCGCGGCGACGCGCGACAGCTACCAGGGCCGGCCCGATGTCGTGATCACCCTGCTGACCAACGGTGCCGATCCGCATTGTGTCGATGCCGACGGCAACACGCCGCTGCACTTCGCCGTGCGCGCGGCCGAACCGACCGTCGCCGCGCTGCTTTGCGATGCGTCGGCGCCGATCGATGCGGTCAATCGCGAGGGCTATACGCCGCTCGCGATCGCCTGCGCGTTGGGCCGCGGCGATCTCGCGCGTTTCCTGCTTGAACGCCGCGCCGACGTCGAAATCGAAGCGGCTTTGCCTGCCCTTATCGCCGCCGCCGCTGCGCCGGACGACAACACGGACACGGTCAAGCTGTTGCTCAAGCGCGGCGCGCGCGTCGATGCCACCGACGGCCACGGCCGCGCCGCTCTCGCGGTCGCCGCGCAGCACGACAATGCGCATATCGCCACGGTCCTGCTCAAGGCCGGTGCGGCGATCGGCGCGACCGACGCGCTCGGCGTCACCGCCTTGATGGAAGCCGCGATTGCCGGTGCCGACGAGGCGCTCGACGTGCTCGGCGCGAACGCGCCGGTGCTCGAACAGGCGGACCATACCGGGCGCACCGCGCTGATGTTCGCGGCCGAGTCGATCAATGCCGACGACGCCTTCGTCGATCGCCTGCTCGCGCTCGGCGCATCACGCGACACGGCGACGGCAGACGGCAGGCGCGCGGTCGATTTCGCCGCCGCGGCGGGCCGCTGGAGCATCGTCGCCCTGCTCGATCCCGGCTACGTCTTGCCCGCCAACGTCGACACTTCTTCGGCGCCTGCGGCGTCGGCGCGCGAGGATTCGCCCGCGCACCTGCTCGATGCGCTGCGCTTCGGCCACTGGCAGATTGCCGACAGCTTCGCCGAGGCACAGCGCGGTTGGCCGATGGCGCAGCGCGCGCAGTTGTTCTTCGATCTTGCCGCGCATGGCGATCCCGCTGCGCGAGCGTGGCTGATCGACCACGGTCTCGATCCGAACGCATGTCTGCCCGGCGGCCTGTCCTTGGCTGGCGCGCTGCTGGTGCAGTTGCCGACCAGTTTGGCCGCGCTGCGCGAGCTCGTCGATGCGGGCGCGCAGGTCACCGGCGTCGGCATGCTCGACCCCCTGTTCGACGCGATTGCGCGCTATCCCGAACGACGCGAAGAACTCGAAGCACTCGCCCTCACCATGATCGAGCGCGGCGCGGACATCTTCGCCGCGGACGCGAACCGGCAAACGCCGCTCGCGCGCGCCGTCGCCGGTG
Source organism: Rudaea sp. 3F27F6 (assembly GCF_005503555.1). Taxonomy (GTDB): domain Bacteria; phylum Pseudomonadota; class Gammaproteobacteria; order Xanthomonadales; family Rhodanobacteraceae; genus Rudaea. The sequence goes on along the minus strand of NZ_SCNG01000001.1, from coordinate 1,641,421 downwards.
GCAGCGCGAGCGTGGCGCAGGCCCTGCTCGCGCGCGGCGTCGACCCGAACCTGCGCGATCGCCACGGGCGTTCGCCGCTGTTCGCCGCCTTCGCCTTGCCCGCCTCGCTTGCCGATGCCACGACACGCGCGCTGATCCGCGCCGGCGCCGATCCGGAACTCGCCGCGGCCAACGGCGAAACACCGCTTGGCCTCGCACTCGGTTCGCCGCAGTCCAGTCTGCGCGCCTGGTTCGATTGGGCCGAGTGGAAGTTGCCCAAGCGCGCGCTGCGTGCGGCCGACCTGCCTGCGGCCGCGCAGCTCGGCGACGCGGCCGCGGTGGCGAAGCTCATCGATCTCGGTTTCCCCGTCGATGCGCACGATGCAAAGGGCGCCAGCGCCCTGATGCGCGCCGCCGGCGCGGGTCGCGCCGATATCGTCAAGCTGCTGCTGGAACGCGGCGCCGATGTCGCGCAGACCACTGTGAGCGGCGCGACGCCGTTGTCCGCGGCGGTCAGCGCGCGCCGTCAGAACGTGGTCGAAGCCTTGCTCGAGCGCGGCGTGACTGTCGATCAGCGCATGCCGGGCGGCGGTACCGTGCTAATGATCGCCGCAGCCCTGGGCTATCCCGACATCGTCGCGGCCCTGCTTGCGCGTGGCGCTGACGCCAATGCGCAGGACGAGCACGGCACGCGGCCGCTGCATGCCGCGGCCCAGTTCGCCTTCGCCCACCGCGACACCGCACGCGCACGGCAGACGCTGGAACTACTGGTCGGCAAGGGCGCCGAACTCGACGCCTGCGACGATCGCGGCGACAGCGCCCTGCACATCCTGCTCGGCGCGCGCGCCGAACCGCGCAGCGTCGGCGATCAGCAGCATCTGCAGTCGCTGCTCTCGCTGTTCCTCGTCGGCCGTGCCGACGTCAACCTGCAGGACGATCGCGGTGTCTCGCCGCTGCATGCCTGCGCGATGCATGGCTTGATCCTGCCCGCACGCGCACTGCTCGCCGCGCGCGCCGATCCGGAAGCGGCCGATTCGATGGGGCGCACGCCGCGTGAAGTCGCGGATCTGCTCGGCTTTATCGACGTCGCTGCCGAATTGACCGTGCGTTTGCCGGGTGCGATGCCGCTGCCGGGTCAGCCGGCTGCGCAGCGCTAGGGCGTTTTTCGACACGGATCAACACGGAAGGACACGGATAAGAGCGAAAGACAACGCCGGGGTTGGCGCAACTGAGCTCCTGCGCATGCCGCGTCACGAATCCCCTCGGTCCAGCAGCTTTTATCCATGTCCTTCCGCGTTAATCCGTGGCCAACTTCTCTTAGCTCTTAATCGCGGAAGTTCTCGTACTGCAGCGGCATCTTCAGATCGGCCGCGCGCACGAGTGCGATCGCCATCTGCAGATCGTCGCGCTTCTTGCCGCTGACGCGCAATTTGTCGCCCTGGATCTGCGCTTCGACTTTGACCTTGGCGTCTTTGATCTTTTTGATGATCTCCTTCGCCAGCGGCTGATCGATGCCTTGCTTGAGCGTCACCTTCTGCTTGGAGCTTGCGAGATTCGTCTCCGGATCGTCGATCTCCATGCAGCGGATATCGATCTGCCGGCTCGTGAGGCGCTGCTTGAGAATGTCGAGCATCTGCTTCAACTGGAATTCGGCCTGCGCCTTCATCGTGACGACCGTGTCCTCGCGCTCGTAGACCGCACCGCTGCCCTTGAAGTCGAAGCGGTTGGCGAGTTCGCGATTGGCCTGGTCGACCGCGTTGGTCAATTCGTGCAGGTCGAGTTTGGAAACGATATCGAACGAAGGCATGGTTCTGTGCGGTCCGGGGTTTCTGGCATTCTAGCAAGCACGAAACGTCCGCGAAAAAGGTGTGCCATGTGCCGGAACATCAAGACGCTGTTCAATTTCGACCCGCCGGCGACCGACGCCGAAGTGCACGACGCAGCGCTGCAGTTCGTGCGCAAGCTCAGCGGCTTCAACGCGCCGTCCAAGGCCAACCAGGCCGTCTTCGATCGTGCGGTCGAGGACGTCACCGCGATCGCGCGCGCTCTGGTCGATTCGCTCGTGACCACGGCCGATCCGCGCAATCGCGAGACCGAAGCGGAGCGCGCCCGAGAGCGCAACAAGCTGCGGTTCGCGCTGCCGCGCTGAAGCGCCGCTCATTATTTCCGCGGCTCGTGAGAACCGCGGAAATCGCTACGTTCGCGCAATGCGCTTCAAGTTTCGACGGCGCCGAGCCATGCGAAGCGTTCGAGCACGCGCTGCCAGATTTCGTCGGGCGCAGCGGTGAGCGTCAGCGATATTCCCGACAGCGGATGTGCAAACTCCAAGCGCCACGCATGCAGCAGCATGCGGTGCATGCTGAAGTGGATGCGCCAGAGGCGGTTGTGATCGCCGCGGCCGTGGCTGGTGTCGCCGACGATGTGATGCGAGACGTGGTGGAAGTGCTTGCGGATTTGCCGGTAGCGCCCGGTTTCGGGCGCGGCTTCGACGAGCGCGTAACGCTGCTCGGGATATCGTCCCATCTCGATCGGCACGGTCGTGGTCGCGAGCGTGCGCCAGCGCGTCATCGCGGGTTTGCGCGGGCCGCGTTCGCGCACGCCGGGCAGTGGATAGTCGATCACGCCTTCGGCCGCCGGCCAGCCGCGCACGACGGCGAGATATTTTTTAGTCACCTCGCGCGCCATGAACAGGCGACCGAGCTCGCCGGCGACTTCGCGCGACTTGGCCAGCAAGAGCACGCCGGACGTCGCGCGGTCGAGCCGATGAGCGAGGAACAGATTCGTGCCGGCCTGCGCCTTCAGGCGTTCGAGGAGGAAATCGTTCTCGTCGATCGCGATTTTGCTGCGATGAACGAGCAGGCCCGCCGGTTTGTTCGCGGCGAGCAGGTCGGCATCCTCGAAAATGATTTCGATCGGTGCGGTCAACGCGCGCGCCGCCAGGCGACGAAGAACGCGGCGGCACTGACTGCGAGCGCAAGCCACGCCGAGACGGGCACGTGCGCCCATTGCGCACCGTGCGCATCGAAGGCGTAGAGCAGGGCGGCGCAGATCAGCGAGGCCGCGGCGAGCGGTAGCACGGCGAGCTGGTGCCGCTGCGCGCGCGCAAGACGCTCGGTCTGCTCGCGTAGGGCGAGCTGGCTGTCGCGGTCGAGTTCGCCGTTCGCGGCGCGCTGCAGGCTGGCGTGAACGAGTTCGGGCAGTTGCGGCGCGACCGCCAGCCATTCGGGCAGGCGCTTGCGCACCTGCTTGAGCGCGTGGCGCACGCCGTAGCGCTTGCGCAGGATTTCGGCGAGCACGGGCCGCGCGACCGCCCAGATGTCGATCTGCGGATGCAGCAGGCGACCGACGCCTTCGATATTGAGCAAGGTCTTCTGCAGCAGGATCAGCTGCGGCTGCACGGTGAGCTGGTAGCGGCGCGCGACGGAAAACAACTTCGCCACGACGTCGCCGAGCGAGATCTGCGAGAGCGGCCGGGTGAAGTACGGCTCGCACACCGTGCGCACCGCGGCTTCGAGTTCGTCGATGCGCGCGGTCTTCGGAATCCAGCCGGCGGCGATGTGCAGCTCGGCTATGCGCCGGTAGTCGCGGTCGAACAGCGCCATGAAGTTCTCGGCGAGCCAGAACTGATCTTCATCGGGCAGCGAGCCGACGATGCCGAAGTCGAGCGCGATGAAGCGCGGATTCTCGCGTCGCGCCGGATCGACCCAGATATTGCCCGGGTGCGCGTCGGCATGGAAAAAATTGTCGCGGAACACCTGGGTGTAGAACAGGCGCACGCCCTTTTCGGCGAGTGCGATGCGATCGATGCCGGCGTGGTCGAGCGCGGCGAGGTCGTCGACGGCGATGCCGTGCACGCGCTCCAGCGTCAGCATCGATTCCTTGGTCTGATCCCAGTACACCTTCGGCACGTAGACGTCGTCGCCCGCGGAAAAATTGCGCCGCAGCAGCGAGCCGTTCGCCGCCTCGCGTTGCAGGTCGAGTTCGTTTTCCAGCGTGTTCTCGATCTCGGCGACGATGTCGCGCGGGCGGATTTTGTCCGCCGCCGGATGCCAGCGCTGGGCGAGTTCACCGAGCGCGCGCAACAGGGCGATGTCGGCGCGGATGCGCGCATGGATGCCGGGGCGCAGCACCTTGACCACGACTTCTTCGCCAGTGAGCAGGCGCGCCGCGTGCACCTGCGCGATCGACGCCGAGGCGAGCGGCGTCGTATCAAAGTTCGCATAGACCGAAGCCACCGGTGCGCCGAGCGCAGTCTCGACCGCGGCGCGCGCCTGTTCGCCTGGGAACGGCGGTACCTTGTCCTGTAGCACGCTCAGCTCGTCGGCGACGTCGGCTGGCAGCAGGTCGCGGCGCGTCGACAGGATCTGGCCGAACTTGACGAAGATCGGGCCCGCATCGACGAGCGCGGCGCGCAACCGCGCTCCGCGCGGCAGACCGGCGATCTCGGCCGGCGGTTTCGGCAGCACGACGCGCAGCAGGCGCAGCGCGCGTGGCGGCTGGAAGCCGTCGACGATTTCGTCGAGACGGTAGCGGGCGATCGTGGCGAGGATGCCGGCGAGGCGCGGCAGTTGGCCGAGCGTTGTCATGCGGCGTCCTTGCCGCGCTGTGCGGCGAGGCGCTTCACCCGCGCTTCGAGGCGGTCGGCGCGCTCGCGCAGCGCATCGACGCCGTCGAGGAACGTTTCCATCTCCGCGGGGGCGATGAGATCACGGCTTTCTTCGCGCAGGAATTCGGCCGTGTCCTGCGCCGCCGCCTGCGCGGACTCGCGCGTATAGGCGAAGGCGCGCAACATGGTGCGCGCGAGCGGTACGCCGAGAACGTCGCCGAACGTCCGCGCGAACGCCTCTTCGATGTCGGGGCGAAAACCGCGGACCAGTTTCTCCATGCGCCGGGCAAGATCGGCGTCGCCGGAAATCTCGACCTTGCCGGGCGGTGCCGCGTCGTCGTCGCCGCGGCGCAGGGCGAAGGCGAGCAGGCTCGCCGGCGCCGCGCGCAGGCTGAGATCGCTCGCCTTGTCCCAGTGCGGGCCGACCTTGAGCTTGCCGTCGGTGACTGAGATCGCCAGTGCAAGACCGCTGCAGCGCAGATCGACGCCGATGCGTTTGCCTTCGAGCGCACTCATGCGCTGCGCTGTCTCGGCGTCGAGCGCGAGTGCGCGATTGAGGGCGAATTCGAGCGCGGCGCCCAGGCGCTGCAGGATCGGATTGGGCGTGCGCGGATCGGACATCGCGAAGCGGATCGAAGGACGGAGCGCTATTGTAGCCCGGCGCCGCGAGGCTTTTCGCGGCGCTCAGCCGGGGTTCGCGGCCAAGTGCCGCCGCAGCCGGCGCATGCCTTCTGCGAAGTCGACCTGCGGTGCGTAGCCGAGGTCGCGCTTGGCCGCGCCGATATCAAACCAGTGCGCGGTGGAGAATTCCTCGACGATGAAGCGGGTCAGCGGCGGCTCGCTGCTTGCGCCGGCCGCGCGGTACGCGTCTTCGAGGGTCGCGGCGAGAAACTGCGCAAGCCATACCGGAATGCGCCGCGTTTCGCTCGGCAGTCCGGCCGCTTCGAGCCACGCATTGAACAGACGAACGTGGGTGATCGGATCGTCCTGGCTGATGAAGTAGCACTTGCCGGCGACCGGCGAGCCGACATCGAGTTTGTCGAGTGCAAGGACGTGCGCGCGCGCCGCGTCGTCGACATAAACGATATCGACGCGCTTGTTGACCTGGCCGATCAGGCGCAGGCGTCCCGCGCGGGCGCGTGCGAGCACGCGCGGCAGTAGATTCGGATCGCCCGGTCCCCAGATGAAATGCGGCCGCAGCGCGACGGTCGCGAGCTGCGCGCCGTTCGCGGCGAGCACGCGCTGTTCGGCGAGCGCCTTGGTCTGCGCATAGACCGAAGCGAAATGCGTGGGGTAGGGCAGCGACTCGTCGGCGCCTTCGATGTCGCGGCCGCGCTGGACGACGCTCGGACTCGACGTGAACACGAGCTTGCGGATGCCGTGGCGCACGCAGGCGGCGAGCACGTTCTCGGTGCCGTGCACGTTGATCGCGTGGTATTCGGCAGGCGCGCCCCAGGCACCGACCTTGCCGGCGCTGTGCACGATCGCATCGACGTCTTCGGCGGCCGCGAGCAGCGCATCGCGATCGACGATGTCGCCCTTGAACCATTCAATATTGTTGGCTGTGATACTCGGCGAGCGGTTGAACGCGCGGACCGCATGGCCCGCCGAGGCGAGTTGCGTGCAGATCGCGCCGCCGAGGAAGCCTCCGCCGCCGGTCACCAATACCTTCATCTCGCCTCCTCGAATCGGATGCAGTTGTGCGCGACGATCTTGCGGACCTGGCGCAGCGGAATCTGTCGCGTTTGCTGTGCCGGAAACGGATGCTAACAACGATGAACGGGTAAACGCGAAAGATTAACCCGCGTTTCAGACTGCGAGGCAGATCATTCTGCGACGGACTACAGGGTAGAGGGGCGGAAGTTATGCGCCATTATTTCGCAGCGGGACTCGCAACGATCGCCGGTCTCTTCATTTGTGTCGACGCGGCGACGGCCGTGCAGACCCTGAGCGGGCAAACCGCCTCGGGCGCGTACTACCAGATCCAAGTGCCCGACGGCTGGCAGCCCGGCGGACCGCTGGTGCTGTTCCAGCATGGTCTGTCATTCGATCCGCCGGCGCCGAACCCGGACCTCGGCCCGTTGGCCGCGCTGCAGCTCAGCGAAGGCTATGCCGTCGCCGCAACGAGCTACAGCCAGCGCTCGTGGGCGCTGTTCAATGCGCCCGACGACAACGCGCAGTTGCTCGACGCGTTCAAACAGCAGGTCGGCGCGCCCGGCACGATCATTCCGTGGGGCGGCTCGCTCGGTGGCCTGATCTCGCTCAAGCTCGCGGAGGATGTGCGCTTCGCGCCCGTGCCCGGCGTGCTCTCGCTGTGTCCGCCCGCGGCCGGCTCGCGGGTCTGGGATTTCGGCATCGACGCGCGCCTCGCCTATGACGTCGTCTGCAAGGACGTCAACAGCGCCGGACAATTGCCCAAGGGCAAAGCGCCGCTGACCTGGGCGTACAACCTTAGCGACATTCCGAGCGATCTTTCCGATCTCGAAGACCAGGCCGAACTCGTGCGAACCCTGCTGCCGGTCAACGTCTGCACCGGCGTGAACCTGCCGCCCGTGCTGCAGAACGACGCGATGGTGCGCCGCTTGAACCAGATGAAGGACTTCGCTCACATCACCAGCGACAAGTTCTTCCTTACCGATATGGGCTACGCGACCTACGGTCTGTCCGATCTGGTGCGCGCGCCGGACAAACTCGGCGGCCTCAATCCGTTCACGACGACCGGCGTGGTTTATTCCGATCCGGCGATCAATGCCGGCATCGCGCGCATCGATGCCGATCGCTTCGCCCAGTTGTACCTGCGCTGGGCTTCGGATTTCCGCGGCCGCGTCGATCCGTCGACCAAGGTGATCTCGCTGCAGACCAGCCAGGACCAGCTCGTGATCCCGGCGAACCAGTCGGTATTGCGCGCCAACCTGCCCGCGGTGCAGCTCACCAGCGCGATCGTCAACGAGGCGACGCCGACTCATTGCGGTTTCACCACGGCCGAAGGCGTTGGCGCGTGGGAAGCGTTGCGTGCATGGATCGCCGGCGGCGCGCAGCCGACGATTGCCGGCATCCAGGGCGCCTGCCAGAACGCCGTGTCGGGCGGCAGCGCCGGGCCGTGCCGCGTCGATGCGAGCATCGTGCCGCCGAGCTTCGACAGCCAGGTCGCGCCGCGCCCCGCGTCGACCGCGCCGAACGTCGACGCACGCTGGAGCGGCATGTGGTACGACCCGGCGCGCAGCGGCGAAGGCATCGAACTGGAAATCCTGCCGGGCGCCAAGGCGATGGTCACTTACTTCACTTATCCGCCGGCCGGCGGCACGGGCAGGCAGGCATGGCTGCTCGGCGTCGGCGACGTCGTCGGCAACGGCATCGAATTCGCCGATGTGCTGCTGCCGACGCGCGACGCGCAGGGCAAGGTGAATTCGCAGCACTGGGGCCGCATCGCGCTGAGCTTCGACAATTGCGGCAGCGGCGGTATGCGTTGGGACGGCCCGGCCAACTGGGGTTCGATGGAAGTGCCACTCGTGAAGCTTGCTGAACTCGACGGCCTCGGCTGCGGCTCGTCGGCGACGACGTTCTCCCAGGTCAGCGGCGCCTGGTACGACCCGGCGACGACCGGCAACGGGTTTCTGCTCGAACGCACGAACGCCAACACTCTGCAGGTGATGTACTTCCAGCAGAACACCGACGGCACGCAGTCGTGGCTGGTCGGCAGCGCGACGACCGACGGTCAGGGCGGCTACAGCGCGGCGCTGTCCGAGCCGAGCGGCACGCAGTTCGGCAGCGGTTTCGACGCGACCAAGATCGCCAAGCCGGTCAACTACGACGTGACCATGCAGCTCGGCTGCGCGAGCGGCACCGCGACGCTCACCGCGCGCAACGGCGGCGGCGTGCAGACGTTTGCGCTGCGCCGTCTGACCGTGCCTGCGGGCATCGCGGCCTGTCCGTCTTGAACGCTAGATCGAAACGATCAACAGGCTGCCGCCGACGATCGCCGTCATCGCCCCGCCGGCGCGGCCGAGCGACGGCTCATGCCGTTGTGCCCATGTGCCGAACGCGACGCCTGCGCCGTGCAGCAGCGCGGTCGCGCTGAGAAAGCCGAGCGCATAGCGCAGCGGATCGGCAGCCAGCGGCAGTTCGCCGCCATGTGCCGCGCCGTGAAACCAGGCGAACGCGCCGACCAGGGCCATCGCCACGGGTAAGGGCAGGCGCTGCGCGCGGAACACCAGCAGACCGAGCGCGAACAGCGAGGCGGCGACGCCCGATTCGATCGCACCGGCGGCAATGCCGACGTGCCCCGTCATCGCCGCCGCCGCGCCGAGTCCCATGACCGAAACGAAGGCGAGCGGAACGGCCCACAAGGCGCGGCCGCCGAGCTGCGCGGCCCAGATGCCGACCGCGACCATCGCAAGCAGGTGATCGGCGCCCGACAGCGGATGCACGAAGCCGGCGAGCAAGCCGCCGGAAACGCCGTGACCGGGATGCGCGTAGACGTTCGCGGTGAGGCCGGCAAGGGCGATGGCAAGTACACAAGACATGGCTTTTTTCATTGCGCGAGCTCCGGCAGAGGGCGGGAAGGCAGGCCGCCGGTCTCGACGATAAAGCGCGCGATCGCGTCGAGGCCGTGGTGGACTTTGAGATTGCTGAATACGAACGGGCGCGCGCCGCGCATCTTGCGCGCGTCGCGGTCCATCACCTCGAGCGAGGCGCCGACGAGCGGCGCGAGGTCGATCTTGTTGATGACGAGCAAGTCCGAGCGCGTGATGCCGGGGCCGCCCTTGCGCGGAATCTTGTCGCCTGCCGAGACATCGATCACGTAGATCGTCAGGTCGGCGAGTTCGGGCGAGAACGTCGCCGCGAGATTGTCGCCGCCCGATTCGATAAAGACGATTTCGAGGCCGGGAAATTTCTTGTTCATCGCGGCCACCGCAGCGAGGTTGATGCTCGCGTCCTCGCGGATCGCCGTATGCGGGCAGCCGCCGGTCTCGACGCCGGCGATGCGCTCGGGCGCAAGCGCGCCGGCGCGTGTGAGGAATTCGGCGTCCTCTTTCGTGTAGATGTCGTTGGTAATCGCGGCGACGTTGTAAGCGTCGCGCAGCAACTTGCACAAGCGCTCGGTCAGCGCAGTCTTGCCCGAGCCGACGGGGCCGCCGATGCCGACGCGCAGTGGGCCAGATTGAGTAGATAAATTCTCGATCATTTAAATTTCTTTTGGAAAAAATTGAAGGTTTAGCCATTCTCTTACCACAACGCTCCCTGCGCTTTTTCTACGCGCGCCCAAATCTCGGGGGTGCTACTTTTCCAGACCCCGCCCAACAAGTGACGAAAGGCTGGACTTCTTCGGGACTCGGTTTCGACCCGATCGATGAAGACTGGGCCATGATCGTCAATGAGATCTTCTAGGGGGCCTGCAGCCAAAACAGCCAAAACTTCTTCCGATGGACTCAGCCTAAGGATTTCGAGGATGCACAACCAACAATCTTCTGTGTCTACTTTGCTGACCACTGGCATGAATCGCTCAATTGCCCACCACAAGGGGTACCCCGCCTGCAGACGCTTGGGATCTATTTGGGCTTGGATGTAGGCGTGAGCCCAATATTCGATTTCCTCGTGGGTCATTGTCATTTTCCTAAGAGCAATCAACTCCTAAACAATCTCGTGTACTGGGTCTCATGGCGGATCGAGTAAAGTTCGAGCAATGGCGCTGCAGTGCCGAGTTCGTCGAGCGGTGTTTGGAAGGCGTTGGCGCTGATCGCGGCAATGCGTGGCGCGAGGCGCGCAGTCGCGATCTGACCGTCGGTTTGGCCGAGTGGAATCAAGCGCACGCCGGCGGAGACGAGGTTTGCAGCGGTCGAATGCAGCCAAGCGGAGAGCGCGGCTGCGCGCGGAATGTCGTGCGCAGCACAGGCAAGCGCCATCGCGACGCTGTGCGCCACGGGGAGGTCGCCGCGCCGTTCGGCGAAAGCGTCGAGCAGTGTATGCGGCCATGCCTTGCGCGTGACGGAAAGAAACGCCGCGCCTTGCTGATGACTTTCCAGCGCGGTCTCGGCGCTGCCGCGAAACGCGGCCGCAAGATCGGCGATTTCGTCGAAGGCCGCCGCGTCGTGCGCGCATTCGTAGGCGTGCGCGAACAGCACCGCATCGATCCAACCTCCGCCGCGAGCGAGCACGGCCTCGATGTAGTCGATCAAGCTGGCAACATCGTTCATGTCGCCCGCCTCGACCGCCCATTCGAGACCATGGCTGTAGCTGAAGGCGCCGGTGGGGTAGCTCGGCGAGGTCCACACGAGCAGGCGATAGAGCGCTTTCTGCTCGTCATTCCCGCGAAAGCGGGAATCCAGCGACTCTTCTTTTGTAGAAGCCAAGGCACTGGATTCACGCTTTCGCGGGAATGACGTCAAGAGTTTTTCAGTGCCCATGCGCTTGCCCCGGAGCAAACACAAATGGATGCGACGCCGCCTGATGGTCGCCATGCGCGTGCGCGTAGGCGCCGCGTTCCGGCGTGAACGGCGCAATGATCTTTTCGACGCTCGCGCCGAGGCCGAGCAGCATATCGACGATCACCGCATCGTCACGAATCAAGATGCGATCGGCCGAAAGCTGCGCGGGCAGATGGCGATTGCCGATATGCCAGGCGAGCTTGATCAGCGCATCGACGCTGTCGGCGGTCACCGCGACAAGGGCCTCGGGTGCGGCCTGCACGAGCACGATGCGACCGTCTTCGAGGCGCAGACCGTCGTCGTTATGCAGCAGCGTGGTCTGCTTGAGGTCGAGGATGAAATCGAGGCCACCGTCGGCAACGTAGCGATAGCGGCGGCGGTGGCGGCCCTCGTAATCGAGTGTGATGCGGTCGTGCGCGTGCGCCGCGTCCCAGGCGCCGGCTGCAAGAACATCGCGGGCAAACAAATCGGTCATGTTCGTTCTAGGCGATTCGTGTTCAAAACAGGAAATACCGCTGCGCCATCGGCAATACCGTGGCCGGCTCGCAGGTCAACAGCTCGCCGTCGGCGCGCACTTCGTAAGTCTCGGCATCGACGTCGATCTTAGGCGTTGCATCGTTGAGGATCATGCTGCGCTTACCGATGCCGCCGCGCGTGTTCTTCACCGCGGCGAGCGGGCGCGTGATGCCGAGCTTGCGCGCGTGGTCGCTCGCGGCGAATGCGCCGCTGACGAACAGCAGCGAGGACTCGATGCGCGCGCGGCCGAACGCACCGAACATCGGCCGGTAGTGCACCGGCTGCGGCGTCGGAATGCTCGCGTTTGGATCGCCCATCGGTGCGGCGGCGATGGTGCCGCCCTTCAATATACAGTCGGGCTTCACGCCGAAGAACGCGGGCGACCAGATCACCAGGTCGGCGAGCTTGCCGACCTCGACCGAGCCGACGTGATCGGCGATGCCGTGGGCGATCGCCGGATTGATCGTGTACTTGGCGACGTAGCGGCGCACGCGGAAGTTGTCGGCTTGCGCATCGTCGCTGCCGAGTGCGCCGCGCTGGCGCTTCATCTTGTCCGCGGTCTGCCAGCAGCGGATGATCGTCTCGCCGACGCGGCCCATCGCCTGCGAGTCCGAACTCATCATCGAGAACGCGCCGAGATCGTGCAGGATGTCCTCGGCCGCGATCGTCTCCTTGCGGATGCGGCTCTCGGCGAAGGCCACGTCTTCGGCGATCTTCGGGTCGAGATGATGGCAGACCATGAGCATGTCGAGATGCTCGTCGAGCGTGTTGACCGTGTAGGGCCGCGTCGGGTTCGTGCTCGACGGCAGCACGTTCGCCAGGCCCGCGACCTTGATGATGTCGGGCGCGTGGCCGCCGCCGGCGCCTTCGGTATGAAACGCGTGGATCGTGCGGCCCTTGAACGCGGCGATCGTCGATTCGACGAAGCCGGACTCGTTGAGCGTGTCGGTGTGCAGCGTCGCCTGCACGTCGAGCGCATCGCAAACCGCAAGGCAGCAATCGATCGCCGCGGGCGTCGTGCCCCAGTCTTCGTGCAGTTTCAGGCCGCAGGCACCGGCGAGGACCATTTCTTCGAGCGCCGCCGGCCGGCTCGCGTTGCCTTTTCCGAAGAAGCCGAGGTTCATCGGAAAACTTTCCGCGGCCTGCAGCATGCGCGCGAGATGCCACGGGCCCGGCGTGCAGGTCGTTGCGAGCGTGCCATGCGCCGGACCGGTGCCGCCGCCGAGCATGGTGGTGATCCCGGCATAGAGAGCTTCTTCGATCTGCTGCGGGCAGATGAAGTGGATGTGCGCGTCGACGCCGCCCGCGGTGACGATCTTGCCTTCGCCGGCGATGATCTCGGTTCCCGGGCCGATGACGATGTCGACGCCGGGCTGCACGTCCGGATTGCCGGCCTTGCCGATTTTCGCGATGCGCCCGTCGCGCAGGCCGATATCGGCTTTGTAGATGCCGCTATGATCGAGGATCACCGCATTGGTGATGACGGTGTCCATCGCGCCGTCGGCGCGCGACACCTGCGCCTGGCCCATGCCGTCGCGGATCACTTTGCCGCCGCCGAACTTCACTTCTTCGCCGTAGACGGTGAAATCTTTCTCGATGCGGATGAACAGCTCGGTGTCGGCGAGCCGGATGCGGTCGCCCGTGGTCGGGCCGTACATGCCGGCGTAGGCGCGGCGCGAGAGAGTGGTGCTCATTTCGTCGGCGTCTCCAATTCGCCCATGATCTCGCCGCGAAAGCCGGTGACGATGCGCGCGCCTGCGTAAGCGACGAGCCGCACTTCGCGGCTTTGCCCCGGTTCGAAGCGGATCGCCGTGCCGGCCGGGATATCGAGGCGCATACCACGCGCGCGGTCGCGATCGAACTGCAGCGCTGGATTGGTCTCGAAAAAATGATAGTGGCTGCCGACCTGGATCGGCCGGTCGCCGCCGTTGGCCACGGTCAAGGTCACGCTGTCGCGTCCCGCGTTGAGTTCGATGTCGCCTTCGAGTGCCAGGATTTCGCCGGGGATCATCGGTCTCTGCCTCAACGTATCGGCCGGTGCACGGTTACGAGTTTGCTGCCGTCGGGAAACGTCGCCTCGACTTGAATTTCGTGGATCATTTCGGCGATGCCCTCCATCACCTGAGAGCGCGTCAGCACATTCGCACCGGCCTGCATCAGCTCGGCAACGCTGCGTCCGTCGCGCGCGCCTTCGACGACCGCGTCGGTGATCAGCGCGATCGCCTCCGGGTGGTTCAGTTTCACTCCGCGCTCGAGCCGTTTGCGCGCGACGATCGCGGCCATCGCCACCAGCAGTTTGTCTTTTTCGCGCGGAGTCAGGTTCATCGGTTTCCTTTGTTCGCCTCCTTGCTCGCGAAAATCAAAAAGCGGGCGTCGTGCCCGCGCTTTCAGACAAGATTTCAGATCCAGCGGTCGTTCTGCGCTGTGAGATCCCCGCCGGCCTCGCCCGTGTTGACGACACCACGCGGTTCGATGATCAAGGCGTGACATTCGTCCGATGCGCGCGTGATGTGCTCGACGCCGCGCGGCACGACGAACAATTCGCCCTCGCCGATCGTCACGTCGCGGTCGCGGAAGCCGACCTGCATCTGGCCTTTGATCACGAAAAACACTTCGTCGGTGTCCTTGTGCTCATGCCAGACGAACTCGCCGCGCAACTTGACGAGCTTGAACTGGTAATCGTTCATTTCGGCGACGACGCGCGGCGACCAGTGTTCGGAAAACCGGGCGAGCTTTTCGGCGAGATTGATGGAGTCGGGTGCGGTGCGGTGGGTCATAGTCGTTCCGTTTTTCAGCAATGCCAGACTTTCGGCAATCGTTCGGGCAGGCCCGCTGCGAGGCGGCGAATCGCGCCGGCGGTGCGGACCACGGCGCGCCTCACCGCCGCGGCATCGACGGCGAGCACGCGCACGATCAGCACGTGTTCGCGCGTCGTTGCCTGGGCGATCGGCAGGTCGTCGCCGGCGGCGATCTGCGCGCGCACCGGTTCGAGCAATGCGGGCGCGTCGTCGGCGGAATAGATCAGCGTGGCGCAGGCGGTCGCGTTGCCGAAGCCGAATGGCGCTGTGCGTAGCGCCGCGACGTCGCCGTCCAGATGCAGTGCGTCGGCGAAAATCAGACGCCCATCGCGACGAATGCGCCAGGCGTCGTGGACAAGGCCCCGCACGTAGCGCTCGCCCATCGCGGCGCGGCCGAACACGAGGCTTTCCACCGCGAGCAGTTGCGCGCCGGGCGCGAGGTCGGCGTCGAAGCAGCGGCGCAAGCGCGCGCCATCGAACAGGATCGTCTCCTGGGCGAGATATTCGGCATAGCCGCCGGCCGCAACCGCGACCTGCGCATCGATGTGTGCGGGCCCGGCGCCGGGCAGTGCACGGTAGATTTTTTCCGCGGCCTGCGAAGTCAGCGTCGCCCGGGCCTGCGCGCCGACGCTGAAGTTCGTTCGCAGACGATCGCCGCCGGTCAGGCCGCCGCTCGTGGTCAGCAACACGGCCTGGGCGGGTTCGCCGCTATCGGTGTCGGGAAACAGGGCGCGGCAGGGCGCGCGCTGGTAGAGATCGGTCAAGCGCGTTGCCGCGCCGTCGGCGCGAAACTCGATCCGCGTCGCGCCGTCCACGCGCTGATGCGCGGCGACGGGGACTGGCGCGGGCTCGGCCGGCAGCATCGCAGTGCGATTCCTCACGGGCGAGCGGACGGCGCTCGCTGCACTGCATCATTGCGGGAATGCGCAGCGGCGTCAATCGCGGCTTTGTGCTGGGTTGAAAATCAAAAGCCTTGGCCACGGATAAGAGCGGATGGGCGCGGATAGAGCAAATTATTGGACTGCTCTATCCGTGTCTATCGGCTCTTTATCCGTGTTGATCCGTGGCAAACGCTTTTCTTCGCGGACTTGGTGATAAGTTGAAGCAGGGTGGCGAGCCCGGTGCTCCTTACTCAAGAGCGTTCCACAGCATGGGCGCGAACAGAGCCATCGAATGCTTTGCTCTATCCGTGTCCATCGGCTCTTTATCCGTGTTGATCCGTGGTAAACGCTTTTCTTCGCGGACTTGGTGATAAGTCGAAGCAGGGTGGCGAGCCTCAGTGCTCCTTACTCAAGAGCGTTCCACAGCATGGACGCGGACAGAGCCATCGAATGATTTGCTCTATCCGCGTCTATCGGCTCTTATCCGTGTTGATCCGTGGTAAACGCTTTTCTTCACGGACAAGGCACAGATAACGTGAGCCGCGACCGATAAGCCTCAGTGTTCCTTGACCGGAAAAGTCTGCACGCCGTCCTGCGCCGTGCCGGGTTGCGCGGCCGGCTGCGTATCGCTGCGCTGGTGCAGTTGGGTTCTGCCGCAGACATAGGCCTGGAAGCGCTGCGAGCCGTCCTTCGCCTCGGTGCGCGGCACGATCGTGTCGGCGGGAAGGCTGGCCGCTTCATTGCGCGCCATCGTTTCGAGTTCGTCGGCGACCTTGTATTCGTTGCGATGGTAGAAGGCGATCTTGTCGGCGACGGTGACCGCGACCGTGCCCGCGTCGCGGCAACCGGCGACCTTGCCGTCGTAGGCGACGCGCACCGCGTTGCCGCTCACGGTCGGCTCGACCCAGGTGCAGGCGGCGGGCAGCAGGGCGAGGGAAAGTATAGAAATAGAGAATGCGGCGTTTTTCATGATGCTCCGGATTCGCCGCCGCAGAAACGGCGATGGCCGGCACCGGCCGGCCATCGTCTGCGTGGCGTTGCGACGAGTTTTCGCTACTTTACTACGTTGCCGTCCGCATCGAGTATCTGCACATCGGCGATCTTCAGCTCGCGGATCGATTTCTCGATCAGCTTGCGATCGCCGACCACGACCCAGGTCAGGGCGTTCGGCTGTACGACTTGCTTCGCCGCGGCCTGCACGTCGGCGTCCTTTTGGCTTTCGATGCGCTGCTTGGTGTTCTGCACGTAGTCGTCGGGGCGGTGATAGACGACGATGCGCTGCATGGCGCGCAGCACGTTCTGCGTGCTCTCGTAGTCGCCCGGCAACGCGCGCGCGCTGCTCACCTTCACCTTGGCGATTTCGGCGGAGGTCAGCGGCTTGTCGCCGACCAGGCCCTGCGCCTCGGTCAGCATTTCCTGCATCGACTCGGCAGTCTTGTCGGTCTGCACCGGCGCGTAGAGCGCGAACGGACGCTGGCCGACCGCATTGCGCGAGAAAGCGAAAGCGCCGTAGCTCCAGTGTTTGTCCTCGCGCAGATTCAGATTGAGGCGCGAGGTGAACACGCCGCCGAAGGCGTCGGTCATGGTCGCTATCTCGGTATCGTTCTGCGCCATCGTCGACGGCGCGACGAGGCCGGCGATGATCGTCGACTGCTGCGAGCCGGGGCGGTCCATCAGGTATACGCGCGGTTTCGTCTGCGCGAGCGAGATCGGCAGATTCTTCTTCGGCAGCGCAGACTTCGGTACGGTCCAGTCGCCGATCGCGGCATTGAGCTTGGTAATGACCTCATCGAGAGTCGTGTCGCCGGCGACGACGATTCTGGCGTTGTCCGGCCGGAACCAGTCGGCGACGAAGGCGTGCAGGTCTTTGTCGGTCAGCGATTTGATCGAGGCTTCCGTGCCGCTGCCGGTCAGCGGTACGGCGTAGGCATGGCCTTTGCCGTAGATCAGCGGCGGCAAGGTGCGCAGGGCGAGGCTGGTCGGATCGGATTTCTCCTGGGCGATATTGGCGAGCCACTGGCCACGCACGCGCGCCATGTCGTCGGCGCGGAACGCCGGATTGCGCAGCACGTCGCTCCACAGCGCGAGCGAAGGATCGAGCTGCGACTTGAGCGCGTCGAGGCCGATCACGCAGGTATCGAGATCGCATGCGCCGCCGAGGTCGGCGCCGAGCGCTTCGCGCTTGCGTGCGATCGCGAGCGAGTCGAGCGTCTTCGTGCCTTCGTCGAGCATCGCCGTGGTGAAACTCGCGGTGCCGAGCTTGCGTCCCTGGTCAGCGGCGTATCCGGAGTCGAACAACACTTTGACCTGTACGGTCGGAATCGCGTGACGCTCGGCGAGCACGACTTCGATGCCGTTTTTGAGCTTGCCGCGCTGCAGCTTAGGGAAGTTGAGATCGGGGAAGTTCGTCACCGCGGGCGCGCCCTTGCTGCGGTCGACGTCGCTCTTCGCGGTCTTGTACTCGCGCGGCGCGGGCAGCACGGGCGCCGGTTTGCCGTCGAGTGCGGCGCGGCCGGCGATTTCCGCTTCGTCCTTGTTCGGGTCGGGCGTGCCCGGCTTGACGGTCAGGGTGTAGTCGCCCTTGCCGAGCCACTTTTTCGCCGTGGCGAGGACGCTGGCCGGGGTGGCCGCATCGAGGTGGGCGAAATCGGTCTTGTACGCGCCCGGATCGTTGCGATAGACCTGACCTTCGGCAAGCACCACGGCCTTGCCCTCGAAGCCGCCGACTTTCTCGATCGCGCGCACGAAGCGCGCATGGGTTTGCACGCGCGCACGGTCGATCTCGTCCTGGGTCGGTCCGTCTTTGAGAAACTTCGCCCATTCGTCGGCGATGGCGGCTTCGACCTTGGCCGGATCGACGCCTTTCTTCACATCGACCTGCAGGCCGAACACGCCGGCGAGCGAGAGGTTGTAGGTGAATGCGCTGGCAGCGTCAGCGAGCTTGTCTTTGTAGACCAGGCGTTCGTACAGGCGCGAGGTCTTGCCGCCGCCCAATACGCCGGCGGCGAGGTCGAGCAACGGCGCTTCGGCGTCGCCGCGCTGGGGAATGTTCCAGATACGGTAGATGCGGTCTTGCGCCACTTGGTCGAGCATGACCTCGCGCCGGGAAACGTCGGCGGGTGCGATCCACGTTTGTTCCCGCGCGACCGGCGGGCCGGCCGGAATGTCGCCGAAGTATTTCGCGACCTTGTCTCTGGCCTGGGCGGGCGTGATGTCGCCGGCGAGCACGAGGGTGGTGTTCGCCGCGCCGTAGTGATCGTGGAACCATTGCTTCACGTCGGGCAACGATGCGGCGTCGAGATCCTTCATCGAGCCGATCACCGAGTGGTGATAGGGGTGATTGGCCGGGAACGCGTTCGCACCGAGGTTCTCCCAGACGCGGCCGTAGGGCTGGTTCTCGTCCTGGCGCTTCTCGTTCTGGACCACGCCGCGCTGCGTGTCGATCTGTTTCTGCCCGAGCGTGTCGAGCAGACGGCCCATGCGGTCGGATTCCATCCACAGCGCCATGTCGAGCGCGGTGGTCGGCACGGTCTCGAAATAGTTGGTGCGGTCGAAATCGGTCGTGCCGTTCTGGTCGGTCGTGCCGACCAGCTCGAACGGTTTGAAGAATCCTTCCTGCGATCCGCCGATATAGGAAAACATCAAATGCTCGAACAGATGGGCGAAGCCCGTCTTGCCGCGTGGTTCGTCCGCCGAGCCGATGTGATACCAGACCGACACCGCGACGATCGGCGCTTTGTGATCCTCATGCACGACGACGGTGAGGCCGTTGTCGAGCTGGAATTTCTCATACTTGATGTCGACCGTATCGGTCCTCGCCGGCGCGCTCGCGGGCGTATCGGCGAGCGCAGGCGCCGCGGCCAGTGCGCAGGCGAGGGCAACGGGCTTGAACCAGAGCTTCATCGAGCGCACGGCGATTTCCTTGATTTATCTGTGGCGGATAAAACATCGCCCCGCTGAGCGGGGCGATGTGGAGGAGCGTTTCGATCAGCGTACGACTTTACCGTCGGCGTCGATCACCTTGGTGTCGCCGATGGCGAGATCGCGCACCGGCTTCTCGATCTTGGACAGATCGCCGACGATGACCCAGGTCAGCACGTCGGGCACGAACAACTGCTTCGCCGCCGTGTCGACCTGCGCCTGCGTCTGCGCCTCGATCTTCTGTTTCAACGTCGACACGTAGTCGTCCGGACGGCCGTAGAGCTGGTTCGAGGCGAGCGCGCCGAGCACGGCGCCGGTCGTTTCGTAGCTGCCCGGCAGTGCGCGCACGCGCTGTGCCTTGATCTTGTCGATCTCGGCCTGGGTCGGCGGGTTCTTGTCGGCGATGCTGCGCACTTCCTTGAGCGTCTCGGTGACCGACTCGGCGGTCTTGTCGGTCTGCACCGGCGCTTGCAGCACGAGGGGGCGCTGGCCGAGCGCGTCCTGCAACTGGCTGCGCGCGCCGTAGGACCAGCGCTTGTCCTCACGCAGATTCATATTGAAGCGCGAGGTGAAGGTGCCGCCGAACACCGAGTTCGCCGTCTGCATCGGCAGATAGTCCGGCGCGGTGGTCGGGTCGGCGAGCGAGCCGGCCAGGATCAGCGATTGCGGCGAATCCTTGCGGTCGATCAGGAATACGCGCGGCTTCTTTTGCGCATCGACGTGGGCGATGTTCTTGGTCGGAACCGGCTTTGCCGGCGCACTCCAGTCGCCGAACGCCTTGTCGAGCAGCGGCACGATCGCCGCAAGCGTGGTGTCGCCGGCGATCAGGATTTTGACGTTGTCCGGACGGTACCAAGCCTGATGGAACGCGGCGAGGTCGGTCGCGGCGAGCGACTTGATTGCACTCTCCGTGCCCGAGCCGGTGAACGGAATGCCGTAGGCGTGGTTCGCGCCGTACAGCAGCGGCGGCAGCGTGCGCAGGGCCATGCCTTGCGGCTGCGTCTTCTCCTGCTCGATGCCGGCGAGCCACTGCGCGCGGATGCGCTCGATGTCGGCGTCGCGGAACGCGGGATTGCGCACGACATCGGCGAACAGATCGATCGACGGCGCGAGGTTCGCGTTGAGCGCGTTGAGGCTGACGTTCGAGGTGTCGAGGCCGGTGCCCGAGCGGATGATCGCGCCGAGGCCGTCGCGGCGCTTGGCGATCTCGACCGAATCGAGCGTCTTGGTGCCTTCATCGAGCATCGCGCTGACGAAGCTCGCGGTGCCGAGTTTGTTGCCGTGGTCGGCGGCGTAGCCGGCATTGAACTGCATCTGGATTTGCGTGACCGGAATCGTGTGGCGCTCGGCGAGCACGACTTCGATGCCGTTCTTGAGCTTGCCGCGTTGCACGTTCGGGAAGCTCAGTTCCGGGAACTGGCTGACTTCGGGCACGCCCTTGGCGCGGTCGACGTCGCTCTTCGCTGTGGTGTATTTCTTCTCGGCCGGCATCTTCGACGCCGGCTTGCCGTCGCGCGCGGGCAGGCCCTTCACCTGCTTGTCCTCGGCGGCGAGGTCGGCGCCTGCCTTGGCCGGCACGACGGTCAGGGTGTAATCACCTTTCGCGATCCATTTGCGCGCGGCTTCGAGAACCGATGCCGGCGTGGCCGCGGCGCTGCGTTCGAGATCTTTCTTGTACGCGGCCGGATCGCCGAGATAGACCTGGCTTTGCGCCAGGATCACCGCCTTGCCGCGGAAACCGCCCACTTCCTCGAGGCCGCGGATGAAGCCCGCGCTCACCGAGGTCTGCGCGCGTGCGAGTTCGTCGGCGGTCGGGCCGTCCTTGAGGAACTTCGCCCATTCGTCGGCGATCGCCGCTTCGACCTGGGCCGGATCGACACCCTTCTTCACGTCAGCCTGGAGCACGAACTGGCTGACCAGGGCGAAAGTCTGCACCTCGACGGAAACGTCGTCGACGAGCTTGTCCTTGTAGACGAGGCGCTGATACAGGCGCGAGGTCTTGCCACCGCCGAGCACATAAGCGGCGAGATCGAGCAGAGGATTGTCGGGCGCGCCGAGCTGCGGCACGTTCCATTCGCGGTAGATGCGCGTCTGCGCGACATGATCGGACTGCGTGCCGCGCGTGGCGCCGCTGCGCTCCGCCACCCACGGCTGCTGGCGCGCGACCGGCGGGCCGGCGGGGATGTCGCCGAAGTATTTCTGTACCTTTTCTTTCGCCACCGCCGGGGTGATGTCACCGGCGAGCACGATGGTCGTGTTGGCCGCGCCGTAGTAGTCGCGGAACCACTTCTTCACGTCATCGATCGAGGCGGCGTCGAGATCGGCCATCGAGCCGATCGTGTCGTGCTGATACGGATGATTCGCCGGGAACGCGTTGAGCAGGATGTTTTCGTCGACGCGGCCATAGGGACGGTTTTCGCCCTGGCGCTTTTCGTTCTGGACGACGCCGCGCTGCGTGTCGAGCTCGGGCTTGCCGATCGCCGCGAGCAGATGGCCCATGCGGTCGGATTCCATCCACAGCGCCATGTCGAGCGCGGTGGTCGGCACGGTCTCGAAATAGTTCGTGCGGTCGAACCAGGTGGTGCCGTTCATGCCGGTCGCGCCGGCTTTCTCGAATGGGGCGAAGTACGTGCCCTTGTGGTTCTCCGAGCCGGAGAACATCAGGTGCTCGAACAGATGGGCGAAGCCGGTCTTGCCGGCCGGTTCGTCGGCCGAGCCGACGTGATACCAGACCGACACGGCGACGACGGGTGCCTTGTGGTCTTCGTGCACGACGACGGTCAGGCCGTTTTCGAGCTGAAACTTGGTGAACGGAATGTCGATCATGGGGCTCGCCGCCGGCGTGGTTTTCACGGGTTTTGCCTCTTCGGCCTGCGACGCGCTGGCGTAACCGCTCGCAGCGACGGCCAGGGCCAGGGCGACCGATCTGAACAGACTGGATCGGAATTGGCGGGACAAGGTCGGAGCAGGGTTCGTGGGCAGTGTCGCGGCGGGCATCATTTCCTCCAGTTCGGCCAAAGCGGCTGAGCCTAGCTGAGCTCACGCGACCGGAGCAATGGCCGAAAGTCAGGGTTCCCTGCAAGAAGCAATTCGTCGCCCGGCATCGATGGAGATTTAATTTAAATGATTGATTTTCAATCGAATATTCCCTGAATTAATACTATACCGATAAGTTAGGTATTTGTTCAGGGATCGGTGCGTATGATGCACTGCAACAAACGAGCTTGCCTGCGCTGATCGCCTTGCATACCTCACCGCGGACGCCGCAGTGCCTCCGCAGCCGGATAAATCCAAGCGCGATCGCGAATCCGCCGACGGCGGTTGACCTGACCACCCCGGAACCGGACGGCGCTTAGCGACGCCATGGGCCGGTTATTCGCCGCGCTGCAGGCAAGCCGTGCATCACTGCCTACGAACGAAGAAAGAGAAAGGAGAAAGACATGAACTTTGCTACTCAAATCAAATGTACCGTTGCCGCGCTGGCGCTGTTCGCCGCGATCGGCTTCACCGCCCTGACCAAGGCCGAGACGGTCAACAAGTCGGCAGGCGCGGACGTCGTGCAAACGCGCATCGAGATCGCCGCCCCGGCTGCGTTCGACGCCGAATCGGTGAAGACCGCGCGCGTGCACGTCGGAAACCCGGTCATGGTCGACGCGAACCCGACCGCCGAAGACATCGCGCGCGCTTCGCGCTGATTGTCCGCCTGCCGGCACTCCGGCACGACGGATCGGTTATGGAAACTCGGCGAGCCTAGCGCTCGCCGAGTTTTTTTACGTCATCGTTTTGTCATGCGCTGAGGTGCGTGCGGACACAAACTGTCCGCGGACAGTCGCGTACCCGTGCCACAAGTCACGCGTGACGGCCGCTCAGAGCGCGTCCACCTAGGCCGGAAGTCACGATCGACGAAATTCATGCAACCCAAAGCCTTGGTTGTGCATCGAATCCTTCGAACAAAACGCAAATCCACTCTCGTTGGCACAGGCTTTGCTTTTTGCACAAATGCCACTTTTCTCAAAGTATACGAAGGAGCAAGTCATGAATCTTTCCACCCACATCAGTCGCGGTCTTATAGCCGTCGCGTTCTGCGCGGCCGTCAGTGCATATGCCGCCTCGCGTCCGACCGTCGCCGTCGGCGCGCCGCAGGAAATCCAGGTGCTCGGTACGATCACGGTCACCGCTTCGCCGGGCGACGTCGACGACAGCGTCGTCTACTCGCAGGCGCAGGGCAAGGCGCGCGTCACCGTCGGCGAGCCGATCACGCTCGGCCCGAAGGAAGTGTCGCCGCAGTTCGCGATGCGCTGACCGTGCGACTCGTCGCACGGCCGCCGGTCTCGACGACAGGCCTTCATCTGCCGGGCACGAGGTGTTGTGCTTGTCGCCGACCGCGGCGGCAGGAAATAATCGCGGCATGCTGCATGTCGTTCTGTACCAGCCCGAGATTCCGCCGAACACCGGCAATGTGATCCGCCTCTGCGCGAACTCCGGCGCGCGCCTGCATCTGATCCGCCCGCTCGGTTTCGAGCTCGACGATGCCAAGCTGCGCCGCGCCGGCCTCGATTATCACGAATTCGCCGCGGTCGCCGTGCACGACGATCTCGACGCGTTCGTCGCGAAGATCCGTCCGGGTCGCCTGTTCGCGCTGTCCACGCGCGGACGCACGCTGTATACGAATGTGAAATTCGACGGCAACGATGCGGTCGTGTTCGGCCCGGAAACGCGCGGCCTGCCGCAGCCGCTGCTCGATTCGCTGCCGGAGCAGCAGACCTTGCGCCTGCCGATGCGCCCGGACAATCGCAGCCTTAATCTGTCGAATGCGGTTGCCGTGGTGGTCTACGAAGCCTGGCGCCAGCAAGGTTTTGCTGGTGGCGCGTGAGAATGCGCTTGGTCGTCGGGTAAAGCGTTTGCCGCGGATTTACACGGATAAGAAGCAAGGAGCACGGATCAAAGCGGATAAAGCCGAATTTTTGCTTTTCGCTCTATCCGTGTTATCCGCGTAAATCCGTGGCAAACGCTCTGCTTTTCCTACGACGGATATTCAGGCTTACGCTCGCGCGCGAGCAACTCACGCAAACCCTCGGCCGGCGTGATTTCCTCGTGCAGCACGCGCTGCACGCCGCGCGAGATCGGCAATTCGACGTCATGTTGATCGGCGAGGCGCATCACCGTGTCGACGGTCTCGATGCTTTCGACGACCTGGCCGATCTGCGCAACGGCGTCCTTCAGGCTCGTGCCGCGCCCGAGCGCGAGGCCGAGGCGGCGGTTGCGCGACAGATCGCCGGTGCAGGTCAGTACGAGATCGCCGAGACCGGCGAGGCCCATCAGCGTTTCCGCGCGTGCGCCGATCGCCGCGCCGAGACGCAGCATTTCGTTGAGGCCG
The DNA here is from genome assembly GCF_005503555.1 of Rudaea sp. 3F27F6. Classification (GTDB taxonomy): domain Bacteria; phylum Pseudomonadota; class Gammaproteobacteria; order Xanthomonadales; family Rhodanobacteraceae; genus Rudaea. Next base: position 1,616,918 of record NZ_SCNG01000001.1, on the reverse strand, counting down.
CGCGTGATCATGCCGGCGCGCGCATTGAGGCCGAGCTGCATGCCGTCGGCGACGCCGGTCGCCACGGCGAGCACGTTTTTCATCGCACCGCCAAGCTCGGCGCCGATCACGTCGGCGCCGGTGTAGGCGCGGAAATGCGTCGAGTGCAGAAGCTGCGCGACGGTCTGGGCGAAGGCTTCGTCGGCCGAATGCACAGTCACCGCGGTAGGCAGCCCTAGCGCGACTTCGCGTGCGAACGACGGGCCGGTGACAATCGCCGCGGGCACGCCGGGCAGGCGTTCGGCGACGATCTCGTGCAGGAAGCGGCCCGAGGCCGGATCGAAGCCCTTGGTCGCCCACGCCACGCCGGCATCGGGCGCGACGTCGGCGGCGATGTGCTCAATCAGATCGGCAAAGGCGTGGCTCGGCGTGACGATCAGCAGGACCTTCGCACCGCGCACGGCGGCGGCGAGATCGGCTTCGTAGTTCAACGTCGCCGGTAGATCCATTTCCGGCAGATAGCGCGCGTTGCGCCGAGTCTCACGCATCTCGGCGAGCGCCTGCGCGTCGCGGCCCCACAAGGTCGTCGCGATTCCGTTGCGCGCGAGCACGGCGGCGAGCGCCGTACCCCACGAGCCCGCTCCGAGCACCGCGACGCTGGGTTTGTTATCGCTCATTGAGAACGGCGATCGCGATCATGGATGAGCGCAACGACGACTCGCGAGGCGGCCACAAATGGCCGCTCCTGGATTGTCACGCACAGCGACCGGCGCAAGGCGAGCTTACGCGTTGCCGGAAAGGCCCTGGCTTTCGGCCTGGCGGCGCTGCTGCTCGGCGTAGAGCGCATCGAAATTGATCGGCTGCAGCAGGAACGGGGGGAAGCCGCCGTTCTGGACCAGGTCGGAAATCACCTGGCGCGCGTAGGGGAACAGCACGTTCGGGCAGTAAGTCGCCAGCACGGCGTCGCGCGACGGCTGATCGAAGCCGATGATGCCGAACACGCCGGCCTGCTGGACTTCGGCGAGATAGGCGGTCTTCTCTTCGAGCTTGCAGGTCACGGTGACCGTAAGCACGACTTCGTAGACGTCCTGGCCCAGCGTGCCCACCTTGTGCTCAAGATTGAGCTGCACCTGCGGCTGGCCCTGCTCCTGGAAAATCTGCGGTGCGGACGGCACTTCGAACGAGGCGTCCTTGACGTAGACCTTCTGCAGCTGCAGCTGCGCGGAGTTTTCGGCGGCACCGTTGGCGGGGATGTTGTCAGTCATTTCGATCGCTCCAGGAACTAAGAATTGAAAAGTACGGCCAGCGAAGGCCGGTTTTTGATCTTTGCAATCAAGAATGATCGCAACGAAATATTTAATTAAGGCGTAGCCGGCGACGGCTGTTTTTCGATCGCTGCAGCCGGCGAGGGCCGCGACGGTCGGCTAAAAGGCCGAAGATTATCCCATGCACGCGGCCCGCGCGCATCCACGCAGACTGCGATCAGCGTCCCTTGGCGACCGGCAGATTGGCCTCGCGCCACGCGGCCAGACCGCCGCCGAGCCAGAACACCTGCTTGAAACCGGCCTTGACCAGCTTTGCCGCTGCCTGCGCCGAGGTCGTGCCCGCGCGGCAGTAGACCGCGACCGGCCGGTCTTTCACTGGCGCCAGGTCCTTGTTCTCGGGATCGAACTGGCTCAATTGCACGTTGCGCGCGCCCGGGATGTGCGCTTTCTCGAAATCGCCCGGCGCGGACAGGTCCACGACCAGCGGGCTCTCGCGATTGATGAGCTGGGTCAGCGCGGCGGGTGTCAGCTCGCGGTAGCCGCGGAAGAAGCGCGAGATCTCGTTGCCGATCAGACTGACGAGCACGACCAGAAACAAGGTCACGAGGACGAGATGATTGCCGATGAATTCCGGCAAGCGGTGAAGGATATCGGACATGGGTATCTGGCGCGGCGCGCGCCGAAGAAGAGCAGGCGGGCGCGGATTATCCGTCAGAGCGCGCCGTCAAGCCAAGTCAAGGCGAAAGATAGAGCGGACTCAGCGGCAGTTGACTGCGTATCCAGGTGCCTCCGACTGCGCTTGGCAGGGACAGATTCGTGGAAATCTGCGCGTTGCTGCCGTCGATCGTATAGAACAGGCTGCCGGCATCCTGTTTGCCCGCATTCGGATCGAGCCAGACGCAGCCCGGACAGGTCGGCCGCGAGGCGATCGCGTTGATCGGCGCACCGTCCGCGTAGGCCGGATTCACTCCGACGAGCCAGCGTGGTGCGCCCGATGCATCGTACAAATAGACAGCGTTGAACATCAGCGGCTGCGCCGCGGGTCCGTTGATCTGCGCGAGCTGGTCGTAAGATCCCCAGCCGCTTTCTTTCGAGTTGTACCAGAGACGGACCTTCGACGGCTGCAGCGTGAGCGGCGTGAACAATCCACCGCCCGCCTTGCCGTCCAAGCTCCAGCTGTAGATGAATTTGTTGGAATCGATGAGGGTGAGCTGCGCACCGCCGACGATGCTCGTGGTGATCGGCCAGTTGCTCGGCGCGGTGAGTCGTCCGCGGTACACGGGCGAGTTGACCTGATTGGCATGCAGCGCGGCCTGCGTGGTGTACCAGGTCGGCTGGCGAGCCGCATCGCCAGTGAACCAGACTCCGAAAACTACGGGATCGGCACCACTTTGCAGGATGTTCGTCACGCTGATGCCGTTGCCACCGCGCAGCGTGTCGTAGTAACTGCCCGAGTCGAGCTTCAATGGCGTCGTTTGTGCCGGGCAAGTGGTGATGGCCTGGCAGTTGACGCTTACCTTCGTATCGACGACGGAGGCCGAAGAGGGCGTGAAGCTGCGGCCGTCCGTAGTGCCGACCAAGTTGATCTTGATCGGAGCGCCACAGACATTTTGCGCGTCGACTGCGTAGTCGAGATCGATCGTGACCGTTTGTCCCGATGCGAGTGCGGGCACGGCGACGGCCGGAGTTTCCACAGTGAGCTTGCTCTGATTCAACGTCGCAGCATCTTGCGCAAACACGGCGTAGCCGGCTTGCGAGGCGACGGTGCTGTTATTGACCAAATTCACTTGCGTGCGCCAACGTTGTCCCGGATTGATCGTCCCTGGTGATGTACCGCAGAGGGCCTGTGGAGCCGGAGGCGCGGCCGCGAGCGCAACATGCGGAGCCTGCACGATCAAAGCGCGCGACGCCGTGCCGACACAGCCGGCGCTATCGACCACCTTCACGCTGACGTTGCCGGACCAGCCTGTGGGATAGACCGCCGAAATGCTTGCCTGGCTGGGATCGGTACTGTCCGGCAGGCCGTCTCCGTCGACGTCGAAAGCATAAGTGTAAGGAGCAGCGCCGCCGCTCGTCCCTGCCGTCAACGTGATTTTGTCGCCGGCACCGATCGAATTGGCGCTCAAGTCCAGAGTCGTGCCCGGCAGGGTGCAGCCGGCGAGGCCGTCGATCTGCGTCGCGCCGCTGCCTGCGGGATCGAGCCATTCGGCAACGCGCGTCGCTGCCGTGCCGCCGCCTTGCCAAGCGGTACTCAGGCGGCCGAAATTCGCGTCGCCCTGAGGGACGTTGCAAGCAGTCGCGCCGTTGGAAAGCACCCCGCGCAGGCGGTGGTTGCCGTCAAGCAGCCCCGATCCGGACGAGCCGGGTTCGGTCGTGCCCTGGCTGTAGTGATCCACACGCCAGTGGTAGATGCCCTGCCCGGTATGCGTATCGTTGTTCAGCGTGACGAGCCCAGCGGCAATGCTGATGCGCTTTGCGTCGGAACGTGGATGATGGATCACCACGGCGCCGCCGAAGGTCGACTCGGTTCGGTCCCAGCCGTTGAAATAGACATTTGCATTCGCGGGCGGCTGAGTATTCAATTTCAGCAGGGTGAAGTCGGACTCCACATGCGTACCGAGCAGTTGGGCTCCCCCGGTCTGCGCGATGGCATTGTCTGTGGGCACGGGCTGGCCGCTCGCATCGCTGCCCGGTTCGCGGCAGACGGGGCTTTCGTACTTCCAATAGACCACGAGATTCGACGCCGCCCATTGCGTGTCGAAGCAATGCGCGGCAGTGGCAAGCAGCGGGGCGCGGTCGTTGAGCGTGTTGTTGACGAGTTGTCCGCTGCAGTATGTAGAAGCGGAAATCAGCACGGCGACGGCATTGATTTCACGGCGCCAGGGATCGCCCTGTGGGCAAATCGTATCGACGTTGCACGCGCCGCTGGCGAACTCCGGATTGCGCAGCGAATCCGGAGTCAGGATATCGCGGTAGCCTGCGTGCACCGCAGCCAGCTCGAGGTCGAGCGCGGATTTCATCGATCTTGGTACCAGTACCTCGATCACCGCGTGGTCGCCGCGGATCAGCGGCGTGGCGAATTGGAGCGAGCGTGGGTTGTCGGCATCGGTGTACGGCCCCAGCGTCTGCGAATTGTTGCGCAGATACATCTGTGCGCCGGGCGGCAGAAAGAAACGGCTGAAGCTGAAGGCGAGGCTTGTCGCGTTGTCGGCTGCGACTGGAACACGCCACAGCGCCATTCCGTCACCGAGTTCGCGCCACTCACCGCCTAGCGTCTGATTGTGGACATGACGTGCCTGGATCGCGCGCGTGACTGCGTAGCGCGGTGCCAGAGAGCGCGGGCGCTTGAGATCGGCGGCGAGTTCTGCGTCGCGGTCCACTGCCTGCGCGCGCAGGGTGTAGGTCGTCGCTGGTTCGGCCAAGGCATATCGCATGCTCGGTACGGCAACGGGCGAGGGCGCAGAAGCCGGCACAGTTTGGGAGGCGAAAGCGAACAACAGTCCCAAGCAGGCCGTGCGCGCGAACGTCCGGGGTGGAATAGCGTGCATCGATGCTGCCCGCAACTTTTTAGTGCTGAGTAATGTCCGGCAAGCCCGTGACCAGCAACCAGCGCTTACGTTGCTCGTCGTAGCGCCAGCGCTGGCGGTCGAGCACCGAGCGCGCGGCCTGCGTGTTGTTGTTGACGAGCGAGATCTCGACCATCTGGCTGATCTCGTTGTTGCCGGCCGGATGTGGCGGCTGCGCGGTGTAGCCGGTGACGCGCACCTGCTGGTAGCGCTGCAGATCGATGCCGGTCAGCGGATGGTCCTTGAGCGTGTCGGGATCGACGAAGGCGGTTGCGTTCTCAAAGTTGCCCCAGCGTATCGTGGCCTCGTAGCTTTCCAGTGTCGAGTTGAGCTGGTCGCTTTTCGAACTCGGCGTCGCACATCCGGCGAGCAGGTACAACGAAATCAACAGGGCGGCGAGGCGCGGCATGGCGGTATCCGGCAAAAGACCGCCGCCATTGTATACGTGGCCGCTGCGTGCGGTCAGCGTTTGTCGCGGATCGCTACGAAACGCGCGTCGAGCGTGCACGCGTCCTTGCCGTCGTCGAGCGGCACACGGCATGCGATGCGCAGACGGCCGCGGCCGCGTGCATTCAACGCGGTGAGAAAGGCGTCCCACGATTCGCCGTCGGCGAGGCGGGCATTCGCGACGAGTTCGCCCCAGACCGGCGCGAGATAGCGGATGGTCGAATCCTGCACGTAGATTTCGCAGTCGAGGCCGAGCGACCTGAGCTTCAGCGCGACGAGCCCCCAGCCGGCCAGTGTCGTCAGACTCGCAAGGCTGCCGCCGAACGCGCAGCCTTTGTCGTTGACGTTGGGTTCGAGCGGCGCGGCCAGCGCGAGGTTGTCGCCGTCGTAGTCGCGCAGTGCGATCTGCATCGTCCGCGTCAGCGGAATCGCGCCGAGCAAAGAATCGAGATGCGCGTGCGCGAACGCAAGATCGAGTACCGGTTTCATCGTGGTGGAGCGGAGCGAAGGGGCGCGTAGTGTGCGCAGGCACGCTGCCGCGATCAAGCCGGCTTGGTAGAGTAAGTTATGAACATGAAGAAACCGCCGAATCGGCCAGCCGCCATGCCGCCGCTCGCGGGCGCGACGGTGATTGTCACGCGTCCCGCGGCGTCGGCTGCGGGGCTCAAGCGGCGAGTCGCGGCGCTCGGTGGGACTGTGCTTGCTCTGCCCGGAGTAGCGGTGCGTGCGAGCGAAGACGCTGCGGCCGTGCGCGTCGCGTTGGGTGACGCGCGCGCAGCGGACGTCGCGATCTTCATCAGTCCCAACGCGGTGCGCTATGCGTTCGCGTTGCTGCCGCGGCTGCGCTTCGCGCGCGCCACGCTCGTTTGCGCGGTCGGCCGCGCGACGGCGCAGGCTCTTGCGCGGCGCGACGTACACGGTGTGATCCGGCCGGCGGATCGGCAGGACAGTGAAGGCCTGCTCGCCCTGCCGCAACTTGCGCGTCTGCGCCGCCGCCGCGTGGCCCTGATCGGCGCACCGGGTGGGCGCGAACTGCTGCCGCAGACCCTGCGCGCGCGCGGTGCGTCGCTGCAGCCGATTCATGTCTACCGGCGTGCGCCGCCGCGCTGGAATCGCCGCCACGCCGCCGCGCTCGAAAACGCCGCGCCGCCGCTGCTGACTTTGCTGTCGAGTTCCGAGGTGCTCGCCAATTTGATTCGGGGCCTCGCGTCGCCGCTGTTCGCCAAGCTCGCGGCCGGCGAGTGCATCGTCAGCAGCCTGCGTCTTGCCGAGGCCGCGCGCGCCGCGGGATTTGGCCGCGTCCACATTGCCGCATCGGCCGGCACGGCCGATATGCTGATTGCCGCCGAGAATGCCCTGGCGCACCATCGCCTGTAAAAATCCGCCCAAAACCTATTGCGCTCGGCAGCGTGTGCACCGGCGGTGCTCGGAAACCTCATGTGCTTCTATGCGCACTCCGGTTCCTGCGCTCCGGCGGCACGCAAACCGCCGTCGCCCGCCACGGTTTTTGCACAGGTTCCAACGTCGATTCGTGCACGAAGTGTCTCGTTTGGATAGCATTCGGATATGAGCGAAAACGATGCCGACGATATCCGCACCGCATTGCCGCCGCCGGTCGAGTCTTCGCCGGTACCGCCGCCGCCCCGGCGTAGCGCTGGCGGCTTCGGCTGGCTGCTGCTGATTCTCGTCCTTGCGGCGGCTGGCTACGGCTACTGGCGCCTGCAGGGCATCGAACAGGGCCACGAGGCGACCGTACAGAACGAAGCCTCCGCGGCGCAGAAATTGCGCGACGAAGTCGACGCGTTGCGGCGCAGCGCCGATGCGTCCAAGCGCGAGGCGGAGACGCTGCGCACGCGCCTCGACGACACGGCCAAGGTCAACGACTCGCTGCGCGGCCAGGTGCTCGGCCTGTCCGAACGCGCGCGCCTGTCCGAGGACGCGATCGCGAATCTCGCCGACAAGCGCCTGTCCGGGCATGACGCTGTGCTGCTCAACGAAGCCGAGCTGCTGCTCGTGCTCGCACAGGAGCGCTACGCGCTGTTCGCCGACCCGGCGCCGTCGCTTGTCGCATACCGGCTCGCCGACGCGGCGCTCGCGCAGGCCAACGACGCGGCGTTCGCCTCGGTGCGGCAAAGCATCGGCGCGGAAATCGCTGCGCTCGGCGCACTTGAAACCGGCAACCCTTCGGCCCTGCAGCAGTCGCTCGCCCAGTTACGCGCGTCGCTCGCGCAACTGCCGACCGCGCAGCACGATGAGAACGTCGCCGACGCGGACCGGTCCTCGCGCTTTGCGCGCATCTTCGGCCAGTTCATCCGCATCCGCCGCGATGACGATACGGGCGGCCGCCTCGGCCACAATGATCCGATGCTCGCGCGTGCCCTCGTCGATGCGAGCCTGCGCGACGCGCAGGCGGCGTTGTTGATCCGCGATGCATCGCGCTGGCAACAGGCGTTGAGCACGGCACGCGCCCAGCTCGCGCACGATTTCGACGGCGCAGCGCCCGATGTCGTAAAAGCTCAGGCCACGCTCGATTCGCTCGCCAAGACCGCGATCGCGGCACCGGCACCGGCCGTGCTCGGCTCCGCGCTCAAGGAATTGCACAATCTGCGTGCGACGCACAACCTGCAGACGCTGCCCGCTGCGGCCAAGCCGGTCGAGCCCGCGCAACCGGAAGGCCAGCCGTGAGATCGTGGACCGCCGTTCTGCTCCTGCTTATCGTCGCCGTCGCAGCGGCGTGGGGCTGGCATGCGCTCGCGCTCGATCCGGGCGAGGTGCATTTGCGCTTCGCCGGCTGGCGCATCGAAACCAGTTTCGTCTTCTGCGTGATCGCGGCGCTGCTGCTCTGGGCGATCCTGAGCTTGGTCGTGCGCGGCCTGTTCTGGCCCGGACGGGCCCTGCGCCGACGTGCGCTGCGGCGCGGCCACGAGCGCATTGCCGACGGACTCGTCGCCGCGATTGAAGGCCGCCACGCGCAGGCGGCGAAGTCGCTCGAGCGCGCTGCGCATGTGCAAACGCTGCAGGCGCCGGCGCTGCTCGCGCGCGCGCGTTCGGCGCAGGCGCAGGGCGATGCCGCGGAGGCGAGTGCCGCGCTCGACGCCGCGGCCGAGACGGCACCCGCCGCGGCGCTCGCGCTGCGTGCGCGCTTTCTGCTCGATCAAAATCGCAACATCGAGGCGCTCGACCTGCTCAAGACCGAAATGGCAGCGGCGCCGCTGCCGCCCGCCGCGCTGCGTAGTCTGATCGAAGCGGCGTCGCGCTGCGGCGATTCGGCCGCAGCGCTGTCGGCCCTGGCGGCGTTCGCGAAGAGCCATTCGCTGTCGGACGAGGCATTTACCGAACTCGAAACGAAAACTTTGGCCGGCGCGCTTACGCATGCGCCGGGCGCCGACGCGCTCAATGCGATCTGGGCCGGCGCGAGCCGCGCCCAGCGCCAGCGCGAAAGCCTGGTGATCGCCTACGCGAAGCGCACCGCCGCGCTCGGCCAGCCGCTCGCGGCGATGGGTGAAATCGAATCCGCGCTGCGCCGCGACTGGTCGGAAAATCTCGTTCGCGCCTATGCCGAACTCGGCCCGTCGGATCTCGCCGCGCGTCTGCGCCAGGCCGAGAGCTGGATCGCCACGCAGCCGAACAGCGCGGGCCTTATGCTGACCCTCGGCCGGCTGTGCAACCAGAGCGAGCTTTGGGGCAAGGCGCGCGAATATCTCGGCCGCGGCCTCGCCATCGCGGCCGATGCGCCGCTTTGGGAAGCGCTCGGCGATGCCTGTGCCGGACTCGGCGACGCCGACGTCGCCCAGCGCGCCTACCACAACGCTCTGCGCGCCGAGCGCGGCGAGAAAACCGAATCGCTGCCCGACACCCTGCGCGGCGCGCTCGACACGCGCGCGAGCGTGCTCGAACAGCGTAGCGAGCACGGCGTGCCGCAGCTCGTTCTTCCGCGCCAGTAACCCACGCCGCGCGCCACGCGCGCTATCTCCAAGGACCGACTATGCCCCTGTGGAAAACCCAGCCCGACCTCGCCCAGATCAAGCAGGCCAATCAGAAGACCCTGATGAACACGATCGGCATCGAGATCACCGAGATCGGCGAGGACTACGTGCGCGGGACCATGCCGGTCGATGCGCGCACGCACCAGCCCTACGGCATTCTGCACGGCGGCGCCTCGGTCGCGCTGGCCGAAACGCTCGGCAGCTATGCGGCGATGCTCTGCGCCGAGCCGGGCACCTACTGCGTCGGCCTCGACATCAACGCCAACCATGTGCGCGCGGTGAGCAAGGGCACGGTGACCGGCACCGCGCGGCCGCTGCACGTCGGCCGCTCCACCCAGGTATGGGAAATCCGCATCGAAGACGAGGTCGGCAAGCTGGTCTGCATTTCGCGACTGACCATGGCCGTGGTGCCGCAGCAGGCGATTCCGAGCTGATCGGCTGAATCGGTTCTATCGTTGTTGCGCTGCAGCGCTGGCGGCGCGCGACGCGCTTGGCTACCATCGCGGGCGATGAATGCCGCGATCGAAAACACCGATGCGCCGCGCCGCGACTGGCTGCGGCCCCTGCGCTACCTCGTGCGCATACCGCTGCTGATCCTGCTGGTCGTGATCGCGCCGCCGATGGCGATCTTCGTGTTCTCGCCGCTCGGCGCGAAGCTCTCGATCAACGGCGAACGCCTCGACCACCGCGCGACGCGCTGGTGGTCGGGCGCGTTGATCCGATGCTTCGGTTTCCGCATCCGCCGCGTCGGCGAGCCGCTGCCGGGGGCGACCCTGTTTGTCGCCAACCACGTGTCGTGGATGGACATCGAGCTGATGCACAGCCAGCGCATGATGAGCTTTGTCGCCAAGAGCGAGATTGCGCGCTGGCCGTTCGTCGGCTGGCTGGCGACGCGCGCCGGCACGATCTATCACCAGCGCGGCTCGACTCATTCGCTCGCGTCGGTGATGGAGGCGGTCGTCGCGCGGCTCGGCGAAGGCGGCTCGGCCGGCGTGTTTCCTGAAGGCGGCACCGGGCCGGGCGATCGCGTGCGCACGTTCCACGCGCGCATCTTCCAGGTCGCGGCCGATGCGAATGTGCCGATCCAGCCGGTCGCGCTGTGTTACGGCAAGAACGGGAAAATGGACTTGAGCGTCCCGTTCGGCGCCAAGGAAAGTTTCTTCGGCAACGTCGTCCGCCTGCTCGGCGGCCCGCGCCTGGACGCTGAGGTGCACTTTCTCGAACCGGTCACGATCGCCGACGAGGGCCGCCGCGAGATCGCGGAAGCCGCGCGTGCGCGCATCGCCGCCGCGCTCGGTTACGAGTGAGATGAGCGCGCAGCCCGCGATATTTCGTCCGCATCGCTGGCTGCGCAATCCGCATGTGCAGTCGGTGCTCGCTTCGAGCGGCGTGCGCCGCTATTTCTTCCGCCACCGTGGCGCGCTGGTCGAAAACGGCGCGAGCGAACATTTGCTCGACTGCGGCGACGGCGTGCGCCTGCAAGGCTTCCATACACGCCAGACCGCGCTGCCGCAGCCGCGCGCGCTGGCGATCCTGCTGCACGGCTGGGAAGGCAGCGTGCAGTCGACCTATGTGCTCAACACGAGCGCGCGCCTGCTTGCCGAGGGCTGCGACGTATTCCGCCTGAATTTCCGCGATCACGGCGATACGCACCATCTGAACCGCGAGCTGTTCCATTCCTGCCGCATCGACGAAGTGGTCGGTGCGGTCAAAGCGATCGCGGCGAAGTTTCCCGAGCGGCCGCTGATCGTCGGCGGTTATTCGCTCGGCGGCAATTTCGCCCTGCGCGTCGGTCTGCGCGCGCGCAAGGTCGGCGTCGATCTCGACTGGGTGTTCGCCGTGTGCCCGCCGGTCAGCCCGACTGCGGCAATGCACGCGATCGAAGCGGCGCCGGCGATCTACGAATATTACTTCCTGAAGAAATGGCGCTCGTCGCTGCAGCGCAAGCGCTCGCTGTTTCCGCAGGTGGACTGGTTCACCCGCGAAGAACTGCGCAGCAGCATGCGCGAACTGACGCGCAGCATGGTCGTGCGCCATACGGATTTCGGCACGCTCGAGAACTACCTCGACGGCTACGCGCTGACCGGCGCAGCGCTTGCCGCGCTCGACGTGCCGGCGACGATCCTCACCGCTGAGGACGATCCGATCATTCCCGTAGCCGATTTCCGCGCGCTGACGCTCGCCGCGCAGACGGAACTCGTGATCGTGCCGCACGGCGGCCACTGCGGCTTCATCCGCGACGCGAGTCTGCATAGCTGGGCCGAGGATTTTCTCGCCGAGAAGCTCGCCGCAAGGCTCGGTCCCAAAGCCTGAGCCGGCGCGCCGCAGGCGCGCGCCGCGGCGCCGTTCCATTATGATGTCGGCCTGCATCGCACACGTTTGCCCGCAATGACCCTGGAAGAAATCCTCGAACTGCATCGTGGCGGCGATCTCGCCGCCGCCGAACACGGCTACCGCGCCCATCTCGCCGCCGAACCGGAAGACGCCGACGCCTGGCATCTGCTCGGCGTGCTCCTGCATCAGCGCGGCGACAGCGCGGCGGCGATGGAGCCGCTGCTGCGCGCCGTGCAGATCGCGCCCGACGTCGCGCGCCTGCATCTTTCGCTTGGCGGCGTGCTGCTGCAGACCGATCAGGAAGAGGCCGCGCGCGGCGCCTTCCTGCGCGCGCTCGAACTCGATCCGAATCTGGTCGAGGCGCACAGCATGCTCGGCCATCTGCAACTGCGCGAAGGTGACATCGACGACGCCGAGAGCCGCTTCAAGATCGGCCGCCGCGCGACCGACATTTTCGAGAACGAGAATCCGCTGATCCTGCTCGGCCTCGGCAACGTCCACCTCGCCCGCGGCGACGCGGTGAACGCGTCGAAGTTCCTCGCCCGCGCGGCCGAACTGAAGCCGGACGACGCGGCGATCCAGACCACGCTCGGCCAGAGCCTGTTCGCGCAGGGCAGCTTTGCCTTCGCCGAGCAGGCGTTCTCGAATGCGCTGCGCCTGCAGCCGGATTCGGGCTTGGCCAAACTTTTTCTCGCCCGCTCGCGCATGCGCCAGAACAAGGACGAAGAAGCGCGCGAAGATTTCAGCGAACTGCTCGCCGAAAACAAGCAGGCCTTCGGCGCGAACGCCGGGCTCGGCGACATCGCACGCAAGAGCGGGCAGACGGTCAAGGCGCTGAAGTTCTACCGGCGCGCGCTCGAACTCGATCCGACCCATGCCGGCGTCGCCAATGCCTGCGCCTGGTGTATGGAAAAACTCGGCGACCTCGAAGGCGCGGTGCGCTATCTCAGCGACGGCGTAGAGCGTTCGGCCGACCCCGAAGCACTGCGGCCGCCGCTGGCCGAACTGCTCGACCGCCTCGGTCGCGGCGACGAAGCCGCGCAGGTGCGCGCGAGCCTCGGCCGGCAGGCGTGACGATGGCGGCGAACGACGCGGAACTCTCGGCGCATCTGCAGCAGGCGCGCACGGCCGCGGAAGCAGGGCGCTTCGACGAGGCCGACGTGGCGTTCGAGGCAGTGCTCGCGCGCGATCCCGATCATCTCGAAGCGCTGAACTTTCTCGCCCAGCGCGCGCTGACGAGCGGGCGGGCGGCGCAGGCGATCGCGATGCTCGAACACGCGACCGCGCGCGAGGCCGGCAGCGCCGAGCTGTGGAAGAACCTCGGCTTTGCGCGCATCGGCGCGAGCGAGCCGGAGTCGGCCGCGATCGCGCTCGGCCGCGCGGTCGAACTCGATCCGAAGGCTTTCCGCGCGCGTCTTTTCCTCGCCGAGATCCATGAAAGCGCCGGCCGCGTGCGCGAAGCGACGATGCACTATTTCGGCGCAATCGTCGCTGCCCAGGCGCAGGGCCTCTGGCTCGACGACACGACCACGCCACCGGCGATGCGCGAACGCGTGCTGCACGCGATGGACGTCATCGATCGTTTTCGCCGGCCGATGCTCGCCGAAGTGCTCGAACCGCTGCGCGCGAAGTACGGTGACGCCGCGCTCGCGCGTGCGACGCACTGTCTGGACATCTATCTCGGCGCGGCGCCGGCGAATTTCCCCGATCCGCGCCAGCGGCCGAAGTTTCTCTATTTCCCCGGGCTGCCGACGACGGCATATTTCGATCGCGCGTTGTTCCCGTGGTACGCGGCGCTCGAGGACAACGTCGCCGTCATTCGCGAAGAATTGCGTGCGGTGCTGAGCGGCGAGGAGGGCATCGCGCCGTTTCTCGGCACCAATGCGCTCGATCGCGTCGGTCACCAACTCGCCGGCGCCGAGGCGCCACCGGCCTGGGACGCGTTCTTCTTCTATCGCTACGGCGAACGCAACGAGGAAAACGGCGCGCGCTGTCCGCGCACCGCGGCAATTCTCGACAGCCTGCCGCTGGTGCGCATCCGCGAGCATGCGCCCGAGGTGTGCTTTTCGGTACTCACGCCGGGCACGCATATCTTGCCGCATCGCGGCGTGACCAATACGCGTCTCGTCACTCATCTGCCGCTGATCGTGCCGGAGAACTGCGCCATCGTCGTCGGCGGCGAGAAGCGCGAATGGCGCGAGGGCGAATGTTTCACCTTCGACGACACCTTCGAGCACGAGGCATGGAACCGCGGCGCGTCCACGCGCGTGGTCATGCTGATCGATTGCTGGAATCCGTATCTGACCGAGATTGAGCGCGACGCGGTGACTTTGCTCGTCGGCGCGATCGGTGATTTCAATCACGTCGGCGGAGTCAATTCGGCATAACCGCCCGGCGCGACGGTCTGTGCGGACGGATTTTCCGCAAGGCCGCCTTGCGCGCACAAGTTTCGACGCAACTCTCGGACGACCGCTCGATCCCTTCGAGTCTCCGAGAGCAAACCATGTCGCAAACCGATACCGTCAATCGCCGCTTCGTCCTTGCCGCACATCCACACGGGGCGCCGACTCCGCAGGAATTTCGTTTCGAACAAACCGCCGTGCCGGTGCCGGCCGAGGGCCAGGTGCTGTTGCGCACGCTGTATCTGTCGCTCGATCCGTACATGCGCAATCTGATGGACAAGGTCGGCCCGGTCTACGCCGCGCCGGTGCCGCTCAACGAGCCCATGGTCGGCGGCACGATCAATCGCGTCGTTGCCTCACGGCATGCGCAGTTCCGCGTCGGCGACCTCGTGCTCGGCAATGCCGGCTGGCAGGACTACGCCTTGTCCGACGGCAGCGACCTGCGCGCGCTCGGCGAGATGGCGCAGCCTTCCCTCGCTCTCGGCGGACTCGGCATGCCGGGCTTCACCGCCTACGTGGGCCTGCTCGACATCGGCCAGCCCAAGCCCGGCGAGACCGTGGTCGTCGCCGCGGCGACCGGCGCGGTCGGCGCGGCGGTCGGGCAGATCGCCAAGCTCAAGGGTGCGCGCGTGGTCGGCATTGCCGGTGGTGCCGACAAGTGCCGCTACGCGGTCGAGGAACTCGGTTTCGACGTTTGTCTTGATCATCGCGATCCGCGCCTCGCCGAGCATCTGGCCGCGGCCTGCCCGAACGGCATCGACGTCTATTTCGAGAACGTCGGCGGCGCCGTGTTCGACGCGGTGCTGCCGCTGCTCAACAATCACGCTCGCGTGCCGGTCTGCGGGGTGATCGCGCACTACAACGACAAAACTCTGCCGTCCGGCCCGAACCGGTTGCCGCTGACCATGTCGACGGTGCTGCAGAGACGCATCCGCATGCAGGGTCTGATCATCCTCGACCACTACGCCGATCGCTTCGACGCGTTCCGCCGTGACATGGGCGAATGGGTCGCGAGCGGCAAGGTGAAGCTGCGCGAGGACGTGGTCGCGGGACTCGAAAACGCACCGGCCGCGTTCATCGGTCTGCTCGAAGGGCGCAATTTCGGCAAACTCGTGGTGCACGTCGCCGATGCCTGACAGGGCGGCCGCGGACGCGGTAGATTGCCATCTTGGTGCAGCGTGAAACAGAAAAGCACTAAATTTGTGCGGCTTGCTGCTGCGCTGCAACCGAGTGAAGTAATAAGCATATGAAATAAAACGAATTCCAGCACTTGGCACGCCACTTGCTGAAATACCTCCGTCCAAATAATTCAACCCAAGGAATCGTATGTCCGCCAGCTTCGCCCAGTTCGTCAAAGACAATAACGTCGAATTCGTCGACCTGCGTTTCGCCGACATGCTCGGCAAACAGCATCACGTCACCTTCCCGGCCAAGGGCATTGACGAAAGCTTGTTCGAAGACGGCAAGATGTTCGACGGTTCCTCGATCGCCGGCTGGAAGGGCATCAACGATTCCGACATGGTGCTGATGCCCGATCCGGACAGCGCGATCCTCGATCCGTTCGCGGCCGATCCGACCGTGATCCTCACCTGCGACGTGCTCGAACCGTCGACGATGCAGGCCTACACGCGCTGCCCGCGTTCGGTCGCCAAGCGCGCCGAGTCCTTTCTGAAGTCTTCGGGCATCGCCGACACGGCGTTCTTCGGACCGGAGCCGGAATTCTTCATCTTCGATTCGGTGCGCTACAAGAACGAAATGCAGGGTGCGAGCTTCGAGATCAATTCCGAAGAAGCCGCGTGGAGCACCAACGACAAGTTCGACGGCGGCAATTCGGGCCACCGTCCGGGCGTGAAGGGCGGCTACTTCCCCGTGCCGCCGGTCGATTCGCTGCAGGATCTGCGCAGCGAAATGTGCAAGGTGCTCGAAGCCTGCGGCCTCGTCGTCGAAGTGCACCACCACGAAGTGGCGACCGCGGGTCAGTGCGAAATCGGCACCCGGTTCAACACGCTGACGAAGAAGGCCGACGAACTGTTGACGATGAAGTACGTCATCAAGAACGTCGCCCACCAGAACGGCAAGACCGCGACCTTCCTGCCGAAGCCGATCGTCGGCGACAACGGCTCGGGCATGCACGTGCACCAGTCGCTGTCGAAGGGCGGCACGAACCTGTTCGCCGGCGACCTTTACGGCGGCCTGTCGCAGACCGCGCTGTACTACATCGGCGGCATCTTCAAGCATGCACGCGCGATCAATGCGTTCACCAACTCGACGACGAACAGCTACAAGCGCCTCGTGCCGGGCTTCGAAGCGCCGGTGATGCTCGCCTACTCGGCGCGCAACCGCTCGGCTTCGTGCCGCATTCCGTTCGTGCACTCGCCGAAGGCTCGCCGCATCGAGCTGCGCTTCCCCGATCCGATGAACACCGGCTACCTCACGTTCACCGCGCTGATGATGGCCGGCCTCGACGGCATCTTGAACAAGATCGATCCGGGTGCGCCGGCCGACAAGGACCTGTACGACCTGCCGCCGGAAGAAGAGAAGCTGATCCCGACCGTGTGCCATTCGCTCGACCAGGCGCTCGAAGCGCTCGACAAGGATCGCGCGTTCCTCAAGGCCGGCGGCGTGTTCTCCGACGACTTCATCGACGCCTACATCGAGCTGAAGATGGGCGAGGTGTCGCGCTTCCGTGCGGCGACGCATCCGATCGAATATCAAATGTATTACTCGATCTGAAGCAGATCGAGTGCAGGTGCACGGTTCGATCTGAGTAGTGAAAGGATCGGTGCGGATATCGCTCGATCCGAAGCGGGAGCAGGCCGGAGGCAGGTGCCGTCCGGCCTGAGCCGAACTGGGTGCGGACCAACCGCCCGGTTCGATCGTTGAATCCCCTCCCGTCGGGAGGGGCGAGGGTTCCGGATCGGCGAATCGCTCCGGAGCGGGAAAAGTATAAAAGTATCTTTTGGAGGTTTGAGTACTGACGCTCAGGGCCGAGTGTTGCCTGAAGAAAGGCAGTCGAGGCGCGATGTTCAAGCGCAGGGCTGAGGGGCGGGATCAAACGTGCGTCGTCCGCGGCGCATGCGCTTTTTCTTCCCCGATCCTACGGAGTCATACGCGATGAAAAAACGCCTTTCGTTTGCGATTCTCTTTGCCCTGTCGATGCCGGCCGCGGTCTGGGCCGACGATCAGCCCGCGGCTTCCGCCGATACGCCCGCCGCGCCGACGGCGCTGCCGACACCGTCGATGAGCGCTTCGCTGAGCGCCAACCCGAACCCGATCTCGATCGATCTCGGCCCGCTCGGCAAGACCTATGTCGGCGGTGCGATTTCGCTGCTCGGTTTCGAGCAGAACCATTCGCTGCCTTCGCCCGACAAGGACGGGCGCATCGACGCTTCCAACGCCCAGGTCTTCCTGCAGAAGACCGACGGCGTGCTGCAGTACTACGTGCAGCTCGGCGGCTACTCGTTCCCGACGGTCGGCACGCCGTACATGAAGGCGACCGACACGGCGACTGCGCTCTACGGTTACGCGCCGGTCGCCTATCTGAAGCTCGTGCCGAACGCGAACTTCTCGCTGCAGCTCGGCAAGCTGCCGACCCTGATCGGCGCGGAATACAGCTTCGGCTTCCAGAACCTCAACATCGAACGCGGCCTGCTCTGGAATCAGGAGAACGTCGTCACGCGCGGCGCGCAGGCCAACTACACGAACGGACCTGTCGCGCTCTCCGTCGCCGTCACCGACGGCTTCTACTCGAATCGCTATAGCTGGGTGTCCGCATCGCTCGCCTACACCTTCGATCCGTCGAACATTCTCAGCTTTATCGCCGGCGGCAACACCAAGCGCACGGCGTACTCGTCGAGCGCCACGCCGCTGCTGCTCAACAACGAGCAGATCTACAACGTCTTCTATACGCACCTCGCCGGGCCGTGGACGTGGCAGGGCTATCTGCAATACAGCCGCGTGCCGGCCTCGACCAAGATCGGCACGGTGCGCGAAGCCTCGACCTGGGGCGGCGCGGTGCTCGCCAACTACCAGGTCAGCTCGACCTTCAATCTTGCCGGCCGCATCGAGTATCTCGGGACCAACGGCAATCCGGCCGACGGCACGCCGAACCTGCTCTATGGGCCGGGCAGCAGCGCCTGGTCGGCGACGATCACACCGACCTGGCAGTGGCAACGTTTCTTCACCCGCGTCGAGCTTTCCTACATCAAGGCGAGCAGCGCTGTCCCGGGCTATGTGTTCGGCGACAGCGGCACGCGCACGAGCCAGGCGCGCGCGCTCGTCGAAGCCGGCGTGCTGTTCTGAGCGCGGAGACGATCATGCGAAACGAACTTTCCCCATCGAGGAGAACGCGATGAAACTGATTACCGCCATTATCCGGCCCTTCAAATTGGAGGAGGTGCGCGAGGCACTGACTCAAGCCGGCGTATCGGGCCTCACCGTGACCGAAGTCAAAGGCTACGGCCGGCAGAAAGGCCACACCGAGCTCTACCGCGGCGCCGAGTACGTCGTGGACTTGTTGCCGAAGATCAAGATCGAAGCGGTCGTGCCCGAGGAACTGCTCGAACGCGCGCTCGACGCCGTCATCGCCGGCGCGCGCACCGACAAGATCGGCGACGGCAAAATCTTCGTCAGCCCGATCGAACAGGCCTTGCGCATCCGCACCGGCGAAGCCGGAAAGGACGCGCTATGAGTGCGCTCATCCCTGATCGCGAGGATCAAACAGCGGCCATCGATAGCCGCACTTTCAAACTCATGCGCTCGTCCGCGATCGCGACGCGGCCGTCGATCGCCGCATCTTCAAATTGCCGAGGAACTCTCGCCATGCACACGTCAGTGGACTTCCGCCGATATCTGCCGATCCTCGTCGCGCTCGCCGGCGGCGCTCTTGCGCTGCTGCTCGCTCAGCACGGTTACGCGCAGGAAGCCGCGCAGGCTGCGGCGCCGGCCGCCGCGGCTACGCCCGCGCCCGCACCGGTGCCGAACAAGGGCGACGTCGCCTGGATGCTGACCTCGACTGCGCTCGTGCTGCTGATGAGCGTGCCCGCGCTGGCCCTGTTCTACGGCGGTCTCGTGCGCACGAAGAACATGCTCTCGGTGCTGATGCAGGTGTTCGTCGTGTTCTCGTTGATCACCGTGCTCTGGTGCGTCTACGGCTACAGCATCGCCTTCACCGAGGGCAATGCGTTCTTCGGCGGCTTCTCGCGCCTGTTCTTGAACGGCACCTTCAATCCGGCCGACGGTTCGTTCTCGATGGCGGCGACATTCTCGAAGAACACGCCGTTGTACGAACTGCTCTATGCCGCATTCCAGGCGACCTTCGCCGCGATCACAGTGTGCCTGATCCTCGGCTCGATCGTCGAGCGTATCAAGTTCTCGGCCGTGCTCATCTTCGCGGTGATCTGGTTCACCTTCAGCTACCTTCCGGTCGCGCACATGGTCTGGTTCTGGCAGGGGCCGGACGCGTATACCGACGCGTCGAAGGTCGATGCGCTCAACGCGAGCGCGGGCTATATCTGGCAGATGGGCGCGCTCGACTTCGCCGGCGGCACGGTCGTGCACATCAATGCCGGCGTCGCCGGCCTGGTCGGCGCGTTCCTGCTCGGCAAGCGCGTCGGCTACGGGCGCGAAGCGATCAAGCCGCACAGCCTGACGATGACGATGATCGGTGCCTCGCTGCTCTGGTTCGGCTGGTTCGGCTTCAACGCGGGCAGCGCGCTCGAAGCGAACGGTTCGGCGGCGTTGGCCTTCATCAACACCTATCTGGCGACGGCCTGCGCGGTGCTGTCGTGGACTTTCGCCGAGTGGATCCACAAGGGCAAGCCGTCGATGCTCGGCGCCGCTTCGGGCGCGGTCGCCGGCCTCGTTGCGATCACTCCCGCGGCGGGCAACGTCGGTATTCCGGGCGCATTTGCGATCGGCCTGCTCGCCGGCGTGATCTGCCTGTGGGGCGTAACCGGTTTGAAGCGGCTGATCAAGGCTGACGACTCGCTCGACGTGTTCGGTGTGCACGCGCTCGGCGGCATCAGCGGCGCGCTGCTGACCGGCATCTTCAATTCGCCCGCGCTCGGCGGGCCCGGCTCGGTGCAGGACTGGGTCAAAGGCACGATCGGCTATCCGGGTATCGGTGCGCAGTTGCTGATCCAGGCCAAGGCGGTCGGCATCACGATCGTGCTGACCGCGGTCGTCGCGTTCATCGCGTTCAAGATCGCCGACCTGATCGTCGGCCTGCGCGTCACTGAAGAAGAAGAGCGCGAAGGCCTCGACATCACCTCGCACGGCGAGTCGGCCTACGACATGTAATGTGTGGGGACGGAGCCGGCGGCGCAATGCCGCCGGTTCTCGTTGGAAACGTTCCGGCAGATCCGAATGCAGTCTGCGATGATGCGGTTTTGGCGATAAGTTGAATCATGCAGACGAACGAAATGGTTGCGTGGATCGGCGCGTTGTTCCTCGGCCTTGCCGGCGTCGCATCGGCAGCGGCGCAGACGCCTGCGGGCGCACGCACCTACGCGAATCCGGTCGATGTCGACTACCGCTACAACTTCGAGCAGCTCAACGAAAAAATTTCCTACCGCACCGGCGCCGATCCGGTCATCGTGCGCCACGGCGACGCCTATTACCTGTTCATGACCCTCGCCGACGGCTACTGGCGCTCGACCAACTTGCTCGACTGGAGTTTTATTACGCCGTCGCGGTGGCCGTTCGACAGCATGGTCGCGCCGGCCGCGACGTCGGACGGCAAGCGCCTGCTGCTGATGCGTTCGACGATGGCGCCGGCGCCGGTGCTCGTCACGACCGATCCCGCGCATGGTCAGCTCGATTTCCTCACGCGGCGTGCGCCCGAACTGCCGAATGCCGTGCCGCCGGGCTGGGATCGCGATCTGCCCGCGTGGCACAACGGCGACGCCCAGCTCGACAGGATCGCGCCGGGGCCTTGGGACCCCGATCTGTTCCGCGACGACGACGGCCGCTGGTATCTGTACTGGGGTTCGTTCGAGCGCTTTCCGTTGTTCGGCATCGAAGTCGATCTGTCGCAAGGCTTCACCTACGTCGGCAAGCCGCGCGCGCTGTTCACGCTCGATCCGCAACGACACGGCTGGGAACGCTTCGGCCGCGACCATCGCGAAGAAAACCATCCTTCGTACATCGAAGGCTCATGGATGACGAAGCACAGCGGCCGCTACTACCTGCAGTACGGCGCGCCGGGCACCGAGTACAACGCCTATGCGACAGGAACCTGGGTGTCGGACCATCCGCTAGGCCCTTTCGAGTACGTGCCCTACAACCCGGTCGGCTACAAGCCCGGCGGCTTCGTCGAGGGCGCCGGGCACGGCAACACCTTCCAGGACGAGTTCGGCAACTGGTGGAACACCGGCACGCCGTGGATCGGTGTGAACTGGCCGTTCGAGCGGCGCATCGGCCTGTGGCCGGCGGCATTCGCTGCCGACGGGCAGATGCGCGTCGATACGCGTTTCGGCGATTTTCCGCACTACATGCCGGATGCAAAGATCGACGATCCCGATCGTCTGTTCACCGGCTGGATGTTGCTGTCCTACCGCAAGCCCGCGACGGCTTCGTCGACCCTGGAAAAATTCGGCGCAGGCAACGTCACCGACGAAAATCCGCGCACGTTCTGGGTCGCGGCGAAAAACGAGCCCGGACAGACTTTGACCGTCGATCTCGGCGCGACGAAAACACTGCGCGCGGTGCAGGTGAATTTCGCCGACTACGAATCGGGACGCTACGCCGACGCGCCCGACATCTACACAGAATTCAAACTCGAAGCGTCGCTCGACGGGAAAACCTGGATGCCGCTCGCACAGACCGAGCCGCCGCGCCGTGATCGGCCGAATGCGTATTTTCAGTTGCCCGCGCCGGTGCGTGCGCGCTACGTGCGCTACGTGCACGGCCACGTCGGCGCACGCCATCTCGCGATCAGCGATCTGCGCGTCTTCGGCCTTGCCGACGGCCCCGCGCCGCCCGCCCCGGCGCAAGTGCGCGCGCGGCGCAGCGATGCGCGCGCGATGCGCGTCGATTGGCAGCCCGTGCGCGGCGCGGTCGGCTACAACGTGCGCTGGGGCGTCCAGCCCGATCGGCTGAATCTGTGCTACCAGGTCTTCGCCGACCGCGGCACGACGCTCGACCTGCGAGCGTTGAACGCGGGCGTCGCCTATGACGTCGCTGTCGAGGCGTTCGACGAGAATGGCGTGTCGAAATTGAGCGAAGTTGTCCATGTCCCAGAATGATTCGCACTAAACTGGTGCTATGAACGCCGCAACGCGCCAACAATCCGCCCCGATACGAGCCACCGAGGTCGCCGACCAGCTCGAAACGGGCGTAGCCCTGCTTGGTACGGACGACACGCTGGTCTACGCCAATCCGGCGTTCTGCGAGCTGTTCGCGGTCAGCCCATCGCGCTTGCGCAGCCTGCCGCTCGGCGCGCTCGGTGCAGCGGCGCAGGCGCTCGCGCCGCTGATCGACCGCGTGCGTCAGGAGGGCGCCACCCTGCATCGGCGCGACCAGCGCATCGAGACTCGCTCCGGGCGCAGCCTGCATGCCGACATCACCATCGGCCCGGCGCAGGACGCGGCGCTGCTGATCGAAGTGCATCCGCTCGGCGGCGAGCTCGACGCGGCGCTGCCGTCGAGCCTGTCGGAAAGCCTGCGCGGCCTCGCTCACGAGGTGAAGAATCCGCTTGCCGGCGTGCGCGGCGCGGCGCAATTGCTCGCGCGGCGCGTCGCCGACCCGGAGCTGGCGCGCCTCGCCGATCTCATCGTGACCGAGGCCGATCGCCTCGCTGCGCTGACCAACCGCCTGCTCGAACCGGGCGGCAAGCCGCACCTGTCCACGCTCAATCTGCACGAGGTCGCGGAGCGCGCGCGAGCGCTGATCGCCGCCGAGGCCGAACCGCAGCTGCATCTCGACCGCGACTACGACCCGAGCCTGCCGCTGCTGCGCGGGCACGGCGACCGCCTGCTCCAACTCGTGCTCAACCTGATGCGCAACGCCTTGCAGGCCGGCGCGACGCGCATCGGCCTGCGCACGCGTGTCGAGCACAACGTGCTGATCGGCGAAAAAGTGTCGAAACTCGCCGCGCGCCTCGACGTGATCGACGACGGCCGTGGCGTCGCGGACGAGATGCGCGACACGCTGTTCCTGCCCTTCGTCTCCGGACGCAGCAAGGGCACCGGCCTCGGCCTCGCGCTCGCGCAGGAGATCGCCGCCGAGCACGCCGGCGCGCTGAACTACCGCAGCCGGCCCGGGCAGACCGCGTTCACCCTGCTGCTGCCGATCGCGCAGATGTACCGCGGAGAGACCCATGGCCATTGATCCGCGACCTGCGCAGGTATGGATCGCCGACGACGACGAAGCGATCCGCTTCGTCCTCGCTGAGGCTCTGCGCGAAGCCGGCGTCGCCGTGCGCGCTTTCGCCGACGCGGAGAGCCTGCGCGCGGCACTCGCCGAAGCGCAGCCCGACGTCATCGTCAGCGACATCCGCATGCCGGGCATGAGCGGGCTGGAGTTTCTTGCCGGCCTGCGCGCGGCCGGCAATGCCGTGCCGGTGATCGTGATGAGCGCGTTCACCGACGTCGCCTCGACCGCGGCGGCCTACCGCAACGGCGCGTTCGACTACCTGCCGAAACCGTTCGATCTCGACGAGGCGGTCGCCGCCGTGCAGCGCGCGCTCGGCGAAACGCGCCAGACCGTTGCCGCCGCGCCGGCAAAGACCGACGAGGCCGGCGTAACCGAACTGATCGGCGTGTCGCCGGCGATGCGCGATGTCTTCCGCGCGATCGGCCGCGTCGCCGCAAGCGATCTCAACGTGCTGATCACCGGGCCGACCGGGACCGGCAAGGAGCTGGTCGCGCGCGCCCTGCACCGGCACAGCTCGCGCGCCGTGCGGCCGTTCGTCGCCCTGAATACCGCGGCCATTCCCGCCGAGCTGCTCGAATCCGAGCTGTTCGGCCACGAGGCCGGCGCCTTCACCGGCGCGGTCAAGCGCAACGCGGGCCGCTTCGAGCAGGCCGAGGGCGGCACGCTGTTCCTCGACGAAATCGGCGACATGCCGCTGAGCCTGCAGACGCGCCTGCTGCGCGTGCTTGCCGAGAACGAGTTCTACCGCGTCGGCGGGCGCGAGCTGATCCGCGCCGACGTGCGCGTGGTCGCGGCGACGCACCAGGATCTCGAAGGCAAGGTCGAGCGCGGCGAGTTCCGCGCCGACCTTTTGCATCGTCTCGACGTGGTACGCCTGCGTTTGCCGCCGCTCGACGACCGCGCTGCCGACATTCCGCTGCTGGCGACGCATTTCCTCGCGCGCGCCGCGCAGGAAATGAAGCTCGAAGCGAAGCGCTTCACTCCGGCGACCCTGGCCGAACTCGGCAAGCGGTCCTGGCCCGGCAACGTGCGCCAGCTCGAAAATCTTTGCCGCCGCCTCGCCGTGATGACGCCGGGCCGCGAAATCCGCCCGCAGGATCTGCCGCCGGGCGCCGCCGCCGCGTCCGCGCCGGCCGGCGAGGGCTGGCGCGAAGACCTCAAGCGCCTGGCACGCGCGCGCCTCGCCGACGGCGAGCAGGGTATCTACGAGGGGCTGCGCCGCGAATTCGACGCCGCGCTGATCGATGCCGCGCTCGCGGAAAACGCCGGGCGCCGCGTGCGCGCCGCCGAACAGCTCGGCCTCGGCCGCAACACGCTCACGCGCAAGGTCGGCGCTTCACGCAGTCGCCGCGGGAAATGATCTGCGCAAACAAAGGGATAGACAGCCGCTCGCGTTGAACGCGGTGGCCTGCGCGGGTATGATCCTGCGCCCCCTCCTGCGCTGGATCACGAATGCTGCATCTGCCGAACTACAAGACCACCTGGGACGCCAAGTCCACCACGCCGGTGCACGCCATGCTGTCGGTCGACGGCAGCGCCAGCGAGGAGCGGATTCGCGCGACGGGCGCCTACACGGCGCGCCAGGTGACGGCGGCGCTCGATCTCAAGCCGACCGACCGCGTGCTCGAACTCGGCTGCGGCGTCGGCCGCATCGGCCGCGAACTCGCCCCGCACTTGGCGCATTGGGAAGGCTCGGACATCTCCGGCAACATGCTCAAGATCGCGCGCGAGCGCCTCAGCGGATTCAACAATACCGGCTTGACCGAGTTGACCCGCAGCAATTTCAAGCCGTTGCCCGATGCGAGCTTCGACAAGGCCTACAGCATCGCCGTGTTCATTCACATGGACAAGGAAGATTTCTATCTCTACCTCGAAGACTGGGCGCGCGTGGTCAAGCCGGGTGGCCTGCTGTTCTTCGATACTTGGAATACCTCGCATCCGAGCGGCTGGCGCCGTTTCGCCGTCGAGCTCAATCCGTTCCGCGACGTCGTGCCGACCGAGCGCAAGGACGTGGCGCGCAACCAGTTCAGCAACCCCGAGGAAGTACGCAGCTTCCTCGACCATGCCGGCTTCGACGTGGTCGAGATGTTCAGCGATTCGCCGTGGGTGCAGGCGATTGCGATGCGCCGCGGCGGCGGCGACATTGAAGCCGAGCGCCGGCGCGTACAGGCCGCAAAGAGCCGTATCGCCTACTCGCCGCTGTGGACCGAACTGTTCGACAACCTGATCCGCTCTCAGATCGAAGGCTCGATGTCGTTGACCGCCGCGCTCGAAACCATGCAGGACGATTCGCGCGGCGAGGAAGTGCCGCTGTTCCGTTCGGCGTTCATCGAAGTCTGGCGCCACAACGAGGCCTCTTGGGGGCCGATTCCGGCGCATCTGGCGCGCCCCTGAGAATTGCTGGGCGCCGATGAGGTCTCAACTTTATGGCGACTGCAAAGCAGCAGTTGGGTATCTGGGGTGAGCAACTTGTAGCTGGAAACTGCAGTTGCCCGAGATGCAAGAAACCGAGAACGCTCAAACGTCTGCCCCCAAACTTCAAGTGCGCTGACCTCATCTGCGACTTTTGTGGGTTTTTGGCCCAAGTTAAGGCGATGACGGCGGTAGCCGTTTCGCCTTTGCCAAAGCGAATTCTTGGCGCAGCTTGGGGCCCGCAAAAGGTGCGCATGGACGCAGCGATTTATTTCCCGCTGTTTCTTGTATTGAAAGCTCCCTCTGAGCCGGCGATCTATTATCTGCCTACGGATTTTCAGAGCCCGGCATTGTTTTCGGCCCGAAAGCCGCTCTCTCCAAATGCTCGTCGCGCAGGCTGGCAAGGCTTTACGTATGACTTGAAGGCAGTTCCCGATGGAGCCTTCGTGCGCCTTCTGTGAAGGCGGGGTGAAATTCGACGAGGCGGAGGGGTGCCGCCTTTAAGCCCTGCTCAGGCGTTGTAGCCCTTGTACAGCGTATTGTGCGCCGGCCGCTTCTCGCCTTCGGGTCGTTCGCTGGTGTAATAGTATAAAGCTATACTCTGGCGGTTGATGCCGGCGGGCGCGTCCCACGGCTTCGGATGGCCGTGAAAGGTATCCGAGCGCGTCGTGAACAGCACGGCGCGATTGAAGATCGGTTCGACGCGGCGCACGAGTTCGGTGCCCTCGGTATTCCACAGTTCGAGTTCGCCGCCGTACTCGGGACGCCAGTCCGGGGTCAGATAGACGAGCAGATTCAGGCGCCGGTGCGCGTGAATCTGCATATGCCAGTTGAAGTCCGAATGGATGCCGAGCAGGCCGCCCTGGCGCGTCAGGTGCATGCCGCCGCCGAGCAGGTGATGGTCGACGAGCAGGTACGGGATGCCGGTCATCTTCTCCAGCCAGCGTACGAAGATCGACGAGTTCATGTCGCGCACCGCGGTGCGGATCGCCGGCGGGAACTTGGTCTCGTCGCCGCAGCCGAGCTTCACTTCGAGCCCGGGTGCGGCGTAGTGGTCCCAGGCCACGTTATCGTTCGGCCCCGGGAACACGCCGGCGAGCCGATGGGCGACGTCCTTCGGCAGGAAATCGTCGATGACGATGTGCGGGTACGGCTGCGCATTGCGGAATTCTTCCGCCTGCGCCTCGGCGATACGCATGAGCCGGTCGGTGTCGAACACGTACATGGATGGTCGATCTTCGTGAACTCGGCGCATAATACCAGCCGGCCTACACTGACCGTGAAATCCGTATGAGCAAACGCGCAGCCATCCTCGGCGGAGTCCGCATTCCGTTCTGCCGCAACAACACCGCTTACGCCGACGTCGGTAATTTCGGCATGGCGGTGAAAACGCTCGGCTCGCTCGTCGAGCGCTACGACCTGCACGGCGTCGAACTCGGCGAAGTCGCTTTCGGCGCGGTGATCAAGCTCGCTGCAGATTGGAACCTCGCGCGCGAAGCGGTGTTGTCCTCGGGTCTGTCGCCGCTGACGCCGGGCATTACCACGGCGCGCGCCTGCGGCACCTCGCTCGACAATGTTTCGCTGATCGCCGGCAAGATCGCGACTGGGCAGATCGAAGTCGGCATCGCCGGCGGTTCCGACACGACGAGTGACGTGCCGATCGTCTACAGCCGCGCGATGCAGCAGCGCCTGCTTGCGGTCAACCGCGCCAAGGACACCGGCGACAAGCTCAAGGCCGCGGTCAGCGGTTTCTCGCTCGGCGAACTCAAGCCGAGCTTTCCGGGCGTCGCCGAGCCGCGTACCGGCATGTCGATGGGCGATCACTGCGAGCTGATGGCACGCGAGTGGAAGATCACGCGCCAGGAACAGGACGAACTGGCGCTCGCGAGTCACCTCAAAGCCGCCGCCGCTTATGAGCGCGGTTTCTTCAAGGACCTCGTCGTGCCGTTCCGCGGCCTCGAACGCGACGGCTTCCTGCGCCCCGATTCGACGCTGGAAAAACTCGCCGCGCTCAAGCCCGCGTTCGACAAGACCTCGGGTCAGGGCACGCTGACCGCGGGCAATTCGACCGGTCTCTCCGACGGCGCCTCCGCCGTGCTGATTTCGAGCGAGGAATGGGCGGCGACGCGTGGCCTCAAGCCGCAGGCCTTCATCACCTATTCGCAGGTCGCCGCGGTCGATTTCGTCCACGGCGAGGGCCTGCTGATGGCGCCGACCGTGGCCGTGCCGCGCATGCTCGACATGGCCGGCATCAGCCTGCAGGACTTCGACTTCTACGAGATTCACGAAGCCTTCGCCGCGCAGGTGTTGTGCACCCTGCGGGCTTGGGAAGACGCCGATTACTGCAAGAACCGCCTCGGCCGCGACAAGCCGCTCGGCAAGATCGATCCGGCCAAGCTCAACGTCAACGGTTCGAGCCTGGCGCTCGGCCATCCGTTCGCCGCGACCGGCACGCGCATCGTCGCGACCCTGGCGAAGCTGCTCGAAGAGAAAGGCTCGGGCCGCGGCCTGATCTCGATCTGCACGGCGGGCGGCATGGGCGTCACGGCGATCCTCGAACGGCCGTAGATTCCGCTTTGCGTGCGCCTCGCTCGGCACGCGGATCTCAGTCGCGGGCGGCCGCGTCGGCAAAACTCAGGCGAAAGCCGGCGCCGGTCGCGCGGTCGAGGATCGACACGCGGCCGCCGTGCAATTGCATGACCTCGTGAACCAGACTGAGGCCGAGGCCTGCGCCACGGCTTTCTTTGTGTTCCTTGTAGAACGGCTCGAAGATGCGTTCGCGCAGCGCGGCGGGAATGCCCGGTCCTTCGTCGCTCACGTCAACCCACGCCGGGCCGACGGACACGTGCAGGCTGCCCTTGCCGCCGCCGTGGTCGATGGCGTTCTGCAGCAGATTGGTCAGCGCGCGTTCGATCGACCTGCGGTCGCCGCGCACCGGCGCCGCGCCGCCCTCGGCCGCGAACTCCAACTGATAGCCCGCCGCAAAAACCAGCGGCCCGATGTCGAGCACGACCCGGCGCGCGAGTGCTTCCAGATCGACTTCGGCGAAGCACTCGCCGCCTGAGCGCAGGCGTTGCAGGTCGAGCATCTGTTCGACGATGACGCCCATCCGCGCCGCATCGCCCGACAATTCGGACTTGTAAGAGGACGCGGGCAGCGAGGCAATGCGCGCATTGAGAATCGCCAGCGGCGTGCGCAATTCGTGCGCGCCGTCGGCAAGGAATCTTTCCTGGCGTTCGTAGCCTTCGTCGAGCCGGTGCAGCGCGCCGTTCACCGCGCGCACGAGCGGGGTGATTTCCTGCGGGATATCGTCTGCGGTCAGCCTGCCGCCGCGTTTGCCGACGTCGATCGAATCGGCCTGGCGCGCGGCCCGTTCCACGCCGGCGAGCGAGCGCCGCACAACCAGCGGCGTCGCCACGAACGCACCGAGGGCGATCACGATCAGAATCGGCAGCGCCTCTTTGAGCAGAAACAGCGAGGCTGCGTAGAAGATCAGCAGCGGCGACAGCGGCGAATCCGTTCCGGTTGTGAACTGCAGTTTGCCGGCCGCGGAATCGGCCCAGCGCATGCGTGCGGTCGGCCGATCGGGATCGCCGATGTTCCAGCCGAGTCGGGCCTGGCCGATCCGGTCGAGCGCGTCGCCGATATCCGCATATTCGAATGGAATCTCGCCCTCGGACAGACGGTGCCCCTCGCGGTCGCGGATGACGAACCAGAAGTCGGGCTCGCTGCGGCGCAGATCGCGCAGCGCCGGCGTTTGCGCGAGCGTCAGCCTGCCGCGTGCATCGCGCGAAACGGCTTTGCGCAGGGTTTCAATCGTGCTGTCGGTGTTGGAGAAATTGACCACGAAACCGGAGACGAACAGGATCGCGATCACCGCAATGAGCACGGCGGACTGCACGCCGAGTAGCCGCCAGAACAGCCGCTTCTTCAGCGGCGGCGTGCGCTCCGTGCTCATGCCTGTTCGCGCAGGAGATATCCCACTCCGCGCACGACATTGATGACGACGCCGGCTTGCAGATCGCCGAGCTTGCGCCGCAGGCGCGAGATATGCGAGTCGAGCGCATTCGATTGCACATCGTCGTCGAAACCGAACACGGCCTCCATGAGGACGCGGCGCGGCACCATGCGTCCGGCGCGGCGCACCAGGCATTCGAGCACGAGCATTTCGCGGCGCGGCAGTTCGAGCGAACAGTCGCCGACGCGCGCATCGGCGACGGCGAGGTCGAAGCAAAGATTGCCGACCGCGATGACGGAATCGCGCAGCACGGTCGGGCGCCGCAATACGGCGCGCAGGCGTGCGAGCAACTCGTCGAACACGAACGGCTTGCTGATGTAGTCGTCGGCGCCGGTTTCGAGTCCGTCGATACGGTCGGGGACTTGCCCCTTCGCGGTCAGCACGATGACCGGCAGCGAACTGCCGGATTCACGCAACTGGCGCAGCAGCTTCATGCCGTCGCCGTCGGGCAAAGTGCGGTCGAGCAGCATCGCATCGTAAACGTCGTCGTGCATGACCGACTGCGCCTGCGCGAGGGTGGCGACGTCGTCGAGAAGAATGTGGTGACGGGAAAACGCCGCTTTGAGCGCGACCACCATCTGCGGCTCGTCTTCGATCAGCAGTATCCGCATGCTCAGTCTCTTGCCTTGGGTTGCGCCTTACGCCGGCTGCGGCGGCAGGGCCTGCTGTGCGCGAATGGTCTCACGGGCGATGCGGTAGACGCTGGCCGGAGGGAAGTTGCGAAACGTGTGGCCGATCCATTCCGCGCGCAGATGCAGGCGTTTCAGGATCGAATTTCGGATCGGGCATACGGGACCGTAAGTGAACTGATAGAACGCGCCGTCCGGTTTCAGGCGCGAGAAGCTGCCGCCGACGATGTCGATGACCGCTTCGGGTTTCATCGAAATCAAAGGAAGTCCGCTGATCACCGCGCCGAACAAGGTGCCGTGAAGGAGGTCGTCGCGGCCGATCTCGCGGGCGTCCGTGCGCAGTATGCGGGCGGCAGGAAAACGCCGCCTGAGCAGCGGGACGAATTCGCCGCCGAGTTCGATCATGCTGATGTCGCGTTCGGCGACGCCGCGCGCGAGCAGCGCGCGGGTGAACACGCCGGTGCCCGGGCCGAGTTCCAGAATCGGCCCCGTGGCCGGGCCGATTTCGCAGGTGATCAGCGCTGAAAGCCCGGTTCCCGAGGGCGTGATCGAGGCCACGCGCAGGGGCGCTTTGAGCCAGGCATGGAAGAATCGCAGCTTATCGGACGACGACATTTCGGCTCACCGGGTACGAGGACCCGCGCATTTCGGCCGAAAAACATTGCGGGATTCTGGCGACGGACCGCAACTCGGCAAGATCACGGCAATCTTCGTCCGGTATCAATGCGCTTTCACGCAAGCGAAATATGAGGAGAACGCATGCCGATACCCGCGATCGGGCCGACGACGAGGGCCTATTCGATCCTGTCCGTCAGCCTCTGGCCGCTGCTCTACGGCGGCGGCCTGCTCGGCGCGTATTTCGCGTTTCGCAGTGAGCGGCCGGTGTTGTGGTTCAACGTCGTCTACTTGTCCGTGGTGCTGGCGATCGGCGTGTTCGAGCGCCTGATGCCTTACGCGCGCCGCTGGCACCATTCGGACGGAGAAGCGTTCAACGACGTCGCCCACACCTTGATGTCGAAAGGGCTGGTGCAGGTTGTGGCCGCGGTCGGCGCGTCGTTTCCGCTGCTCGTGGCGACCTTTGCTCAGCCGGTGCTGGCCACGCACAACGGTCTATGGCCGACGCAGTGGCCTTTGTTCGCGCAGGTCGTGCTCGGCCTCTTCCTTGCCGAATTCGGCTTGTACTGGGCGCATCGCCTGGCGCACGAGCGGCTGACGTTCTGGCGCTTCCATGCGCTGCATCACAGCGTGGTGCGCCTGTGGGTCGTCAACACTGGCCGGTTCCACATCGTCGATTCGCTGTTCAAGGCGATCCTGAGCCAGGTGCCGCTGTATCTGCTCGGTGCGCCGTTGCCGGTATTTCTCTGGATCGGTGCGGTGACGGCGTTCACTGGCCTGTTGACCCACTGCAACATCGACGTGCGCACGGGCTGGCTGGACTACGTGTTCAGCACGCCGCGCCTGCATCGCTGGCACCATTCGCGCAAGCTCAGCGAGGGCAATACCAATTACTGCGAGAACGTGATCCTCTGGGACCAGGTCTTCGGCACTTACTTCAATCCGCCGCGGCCTTCGTCGGTCGACATCGGCATCAGCGGCACGATCGCACGCGGATTCCTGCGCCAGCTCGCGCAGCCGTTCTCGGCCGCGGGCCTGCGCGAAATTCTCGGTGGGCGGCCGGCCGAAGCGCAGGAGTGACCGCGGTCTGCGGTCGAACGCCGCTGATCGCTTCTTTCGAGTCGGGAGAGTGAAAGATTGAATCACGGAAAACACGGAGACGGAGAACGGCGGATGCCGAGGTTTTTCTCCGTGCTCTCAGTATTTTCCGCGATTGACGCGCTTCAATCCGTTTTGCCCACGGATCGGACAAGCACCAGCCAACGCCCCGGCATCGAAGCTGGGAACGTTGGCAGTCTGCTTTGGGCCGTCAACGCGGACGGCAAAGATCAGGTGAAGCGGAACAGCGCCTGCGAGAAGCTCGTCGGCACGTACGAGTCGCGGCGACGCGACGCCATGCGCGCCTGCAGTTCGGCGCGGCGGTCTTCGAGCCAGTCCACGCGCTCCATCTTTACCGTATCGACATTGACCTTGCGGTGCGCGGCTTCGGCGGCGCGGTGGGCGACGAATTCCTCGTAGGCGTCGATCTCGTGCTTGAGCTCGCGCTGGCACAGCTCGATCATGATCGCGTCGTCAAGGAAGCCGAGCACCGGCACGCTGTCCGGAATCACGTCTTCGGGTTCGGCGAAATAGGTCAGCGCCGACAGCACGCGCTTCTTGTCTTCCTCGGACAGGGCCCAGCCGGCGTCGTTGACCATGCCGATCATGGCGTCGAGTTTGGACAGGCGCGCGGCGATGAACTCGGGCACGTTCACGCTCTTGGATTCGACCAGCAGCTTGCTGGCCGCATCGGTGATCTGCTTCGGGGTGAGGTTGCCGGCCTTCGCCTGCGCGCGCTTGGCGGCGTCGATGAAGTACTGAAGGTCGGAATCCTTGAGGTCGATCGTGATCTGCAGTGACATGGCGTGGTCCGTTTATCCCCGTAAAGGCTGGTGAGCGTAGCCAGCGCGTGCCTGCGCGTCAATCGTTTTTGGGCACCGGGGGCGGCGGCCCACGGACCGCAAATCGAGGGCGGAAAACGCTCCGTTTTGCGGTCCGCGCGCCCTACATGATCGACACCAGCCCGGCGCCGAACGCGGTGACGATGCGCGTGTAGATCGTCTTCAGCGGCAGGTTCACCTCGGGAAAATCGCCGACATCGGTGTAGCAGGCATAGAAATCCGCCGCGCCGGGGCGCATCGGCTTGCATTCGCCGTGCTTGCCGGCGGGATCGAACTCGAAGCTCGACGCATAGCGGAACGGCCACAGGTCGAAGATTGGCAGCGCTTCGGAAAAGTTGGCGATCGCATTGCTGATGCCGCCGAACAGCGGCGTGCGCTGGCGCTTGGCGATGGTCCAGGCGTTCTCCGGCGCCGCATCGAGCAGGATCGAGGCGCGCAGGCGCGAGGCGAGTTCGGCGTCGCGCACGATGAAGCCCGATTCGGTGTTGTAGATTTCCGAGCGCGGATCGAAATTGTGCGAGCCGATCACCGCGATCTCGCCGTCGATCACCATCGACTTGGCATGCAGGCCGACGCGCACGCCGGGACTCTTCAGCGGTGCGTGGCGGTATCTGTTCTGCGCGCGTTCGCGCACCGCGTTGGGCGCCTGCGCCGGGGCGGCGCCGAGGTTGGCATAGTCGGCGATCAGCTCTGCGGCCTCCGCGGCGAATGGCTTGAACTCGTGGATCTCGAAGCCGAGCTTGAGATAACGCTTCTTGTACTTGTACGACAGCGCATAGACGTAGAACGCGTCGGTCGCCGCGAGCGAGTTGGTCGAGACGATGACGCGCGGCGGCTGCGGCCGCTTGTGCAGGTCGCGGAACAGGCGCCGCGCGGTCGAACTGAGTACGAGGTACGGCGTTTGCAGCACGATCTCCGATTTCGCCGCGCGCAACAGCGCGGCGAGCGGACGCGTGGCTTCGCGCCGTGTCGAGGACGGCTCGGGCTTGCCGGGCGCGTCGGCGAAATAGTCGACGCGGCCGACGCGCAGAACCTCGCTCGCGAAATGCGCGCGCATGTACTCCGCATCGTCGGCCCGTCGCAGCAGCTCGGCGACGCGCTCGGCGTTGCGATAGGTGTGCGTCGCGTAGGGCAGGGCAGAGATGCCGGCGTCGAGAATGTCGCCGGCGACGTCGCGCAGACGGCTCAGCGACACGGTATGCGGGGAGTTCCAGAACGTGTCGAACGACGCGCGCATCGCCGTGCCGACCGGGCCTGCGGCGACGAGATCGCGGTCGCGGTAGTCGAATTCTCCGTCCCAGTCGTAGTAGCGGTTCTCGTAGTTGCGGCCGCCGACGATGCCGATCGTGCCGTCGACCAGGAGCATCTTGTCGTGCATGCGCTGGTTGAAACGCCAGAAGCAGCAGAGCACGCCCGCGGCGAATTCGAGCGGCGGCGTCGATGCCTTGTGGAAGGTCGGGTTGTAGACGCGGAACTCGAAGTTTTCGTGCGCGCGCGCGAGCGCCGCGTAGAGCGACGCGTCGTCGAGCGAGAACAACTGGTCGGCGATCACGCGCACCTTGACGCCGCGGCGCGCGGCTTTGACCAGCTCGTCGAGGACCAGATAGCCGGCGTCGTCCTCGCTGAAGATGAAAGTCTGGATCTCGATGCTGCGCTGCGCGCTGCGGATCAGATGCAGGCGCAGCAGCAGCGAATCCTCGCCGCGCTCGATCAGATTGACGTAGTGCACCGGCACGGCCGGCGTCGACTGCTTCAGCGCCGCGGCCGCGAGCGCACGGTACGGCGAATCGGGCGCGCAGGCGTCGGTGCGTTCGGGCGGGCAGTCGAGAGTCTGGTCCTGCGCGGCGCTCGCGGTCGCCGCGGCGCGACGCGCATGGATCGGATCGAGCGCGCAGCCCGATACTGCGGCGAGCACGGCGGCGAAGAGCAAGAAACGGCTTTTAGCCACGGATTTCACGGATGGACACGGATAAAGAAAGTCCTCGCAAACCCTCTCTTGATGGCTCTATCGGTGTTCATCCGTGAAATCCGTGGCCGATTCTGCTCTTGCTCGTGATGTCACGGAATTGCGCTCGAACCGTTCATCGGCTTCGTCGCGATCGAGAAGCTCAGTTCGACCTTGTCCGACAGCGTGCCGCGGCGCGAACTCATGCCGAAATCGCTGCGGCGGATGCTGCCTTCAGCCTCGACCGGGCAATTGTCGGCGCTCTCGCCCGGGCAATCGGGCTTGATCAGGTTGAGGCGCACTGGTTTGCTGATCCCGCGCAAGGTCAGCGTGCCTTCGATCTCGCCGCCGTTTTGCAGGCGCTTGAGCGGGATCGGGTCGGATACGAAAAGAATTTGCGGATAGTGCTCGGCGTCGAAGAATTCCGGCGACTTGACCCATTCCTCGTGGCTCTTGCTGCGCATCGAGACGACGTTCGCGTCGATCTGCGCCTCGACCGTCGCCGCACTGCGGAAGTGATCGACCTTGATCATGCCGTGCACGCTGCCGAAGCGGCCGCGCACGCCGACCAGCCAAAGCACCTTGACCTCGAAATCGACCCAGGATTTTTCGCCGTCGAGGGCGAGATAGTCGACGCGCTGCTCGGCGCGGACGGCCACGGGCTGCAGCGCAACGAGGACAGCGAAGCCGAAGAGGAAAGCGGCCCGTGGGCGCCAGATTTTTCCTTTCGTCGTCATCGCTGCGCGAAGATAACGCAGCGTCGTTACGGCGCCCAGAACGCTTTCAGCCGGCCTGCCCCGGGTTCGACGGCGCCATCGAGTTCGATCCAGGCAATGCCGGCCGGCGGCATGCCGCGGAAATCGCCGGATTGCCCTGTTGTGAGCAGGGCTGCGAGCGTTTCGAAGCCCGGATTGTGCCCGACCATGAGCAGGCGTTCGCTGTCGATGTGTTCGTCGATCAGCGCGATCAGCTCGCCCGCGGTGGCCTCGTAGATGCGCGGCTCCATGGTCGGCGCGACGGCGCCGAGCGCGTAGTCGAGGGTCTGTTTCGTGCGCCGCGCGGGCGAGCAGAGCACGCGCGCGGGCAGCACCTTATGTTCGACGAGCCAGTGACCGGCGTCTTCGGCCTCGACGATCCCGCGCGTGCTGAGGGTGCGCTGCGCGTCGTCCTCGCCGGCTTTGAGGCTTTCGGCATGTGCATGGCGGAGCAGGATCAGTTCGCGTTTCATGGGCACCGGGGTCGGGAGTCGGGAACGGGAAATCGGAATGGCGGAGCGGGCATCTTGTCGCCTCGGCGATTCCCGATCCGCGCCTCTCACATCTTTTTCAGCCAACGCAGCAGCTTGTTCCAGTCTTCCTGGTGCGAACGCACGGTCTCGGAAGAATAGTCGAAGATGCTTTTGCCGAGGCCGGCCATGAGCACGTAGGCCTGCGAATCGCGGATCTGCGCGACGAGCGGGAACGGCAGGGCCTTCATTTCCTCGATCGCGAGCTGCGAGGCGGTGGTCCACGGCCGCAGCCGGTTGGCGACGATGCCGACCGCGACCTTGCCCCGCTTGACCCGCGCCAGGCCGGCGACGCCGTCGATGAAGTGCTGGCTCGCTTCGAGGTCGATGCGCGAGGGCAGCACCGGAATCAGCACCGCGTCGATGTCGTCGATGAACGCGTCGACGTCCTGCGGGCGGATCGCCGCGGGCGCGTCGACGATGATGCGCTGCGCGCCCGACGGGATGTGCGAGCGCCAGTCCGCGCGCGTGCCGGCAAGCGGCAGCACCGGCGTGGTGTAGCCGGCGCGCTTCTCGCACCAACTGCGGCTCGAACCTTGCCGGTCGGCGTCGACGAGCACGGTGTTCTTGCCGTCCTGCGCATAGTACGCGGCGAGATTGGTCGCGATCGTGGACTTGCCGCAACCGCCTTTCGAATTGGCCACCAGAATCTTCAGCATCGAGACTGCTCCAGTGAACGGGAGAAGACTTTAACCCGGATCGGCGCGGATCAAGGAGCGATCGAAGCGAGCGGGCAGAATTCGAATGGGTTTCGGCCGCATTCGTTCAATCCGCCTTGCCGCGTCGCCCAAGAGTACACGAAGCCGCCGCGGGATCACTGTTGCGGCGCGGGAGACTGCAGCGCATCGGGCGTCTTCAGCGGCGGCGCGGGCTGCCAATCGCCCGGCGGGTCGGTGCGCTCTTTCTGCGCGCGCAGGAAGGCGACGACGGCCGACGGCTCGTCCGGTTCCTTCTCCAGCGCTTCGATATAGGCCTGGGCCAGCGCCGGCTCGTGGGCGAAGCGGCCCGACAGTTCCATGAATCGTTCCTTCTGCCAGGCGGCCGAGCGCCGGCGCGTCGCCATCACGTCCTTGTCGACGCCCGGGCTGAGCAGGGCTTCTTCGATCGCAAAGCCGATGCCCTGGGCGACGAAGGTGCCGCCGGCTTCGAGCTTGCGCGCGACCGCGATACAGTCCGATATCGCCGTGGCGTCGTTGGCCGCATCGAGCTTGGTGCAGAACTGGTGCAGGCGCTGCAGCGGCACGGGCAGGAAGGCGCTAGCGATCGACGTAGCGAAATTGATCCGCGCGCTTTCCGAACTCAGGCCGAGCGAGGTGATCGCTTTCGGCACCGGCAGCACTTCGAGCGCGTGGTAGAGCGCGACCACGTCGGCGCCCCAGAAATCGTTGTAGCGCTGGGTCTGCGCCATGCGCGCGACGGCGGCGCGCTGCTTGTCGGCATCGCTGTCGGTCGGGTAGGCGAGCAGCCACACCGCGGTGTTGTCCGGATCGACGGTCTGCAGCGTCTTCAGCGCGGCGGGGTTGGCGCAGCCCGGCTGGGTCAGGCAGGCGTTCGAGGACGCGATCCAGAGCACGAGCGGGTCCTGCGGGCCGAGTTCGAGCGCGCGCTTGACCAGAGCCGATGTCTTCTTGATCGCCGATCGCGAAGCGTCGCCTTCGTCGGGCGCGGCGATCTGCGCGGCGGCGATCTGCTTGCGCGGGTCGCCGGAGAGGGCGAGCAGATTGATCAGGTCGTGGCGGAACAGCTTGAACGCCGGGTCTTCGGGCGGTGCGCCCGTGTCGCTCTTAGGTGCTGGGTCCTTAGCCGCGGGAGTGGCGGCTTTCTTCGCCGGTGCGGCCGACTTGGCGGGCGCGGCGGTCTGCGCGGCGGCGGGCAGTGCGAGCGCGGCGCCGGCCACGGCGCAG
Organism: Rudaea sp. 3F27F6; assembly: GCF_005503555.1. Taxonomy (GTDB): domain Bacteria; phylum Pseudomonadota; class Gammaproteobacteria; order Xanthomonadales; family Rhodanobacteraceae; genus Rudaea. Next base: position 1,578,816 of record NZ_SCNG01000001.1, on the reverse strand, counting down.
GCGGCGAGAATGAGGGTCGAGATCCGAGACATGGCCGTCCTTATTCGAAACAAAACGGGCGTCAGTGTAACCGCTGCGGGCTTCATGCGCCGTTATCCGCGCCGCAGGGAAAATCGGCCGGCACTTGAGGCAGCGCTGAACGAGTTGAGCGGCCACGCTTGAACTTTCTGCGCGGCGTCGTCATGACTAGCCGGACTGCGGAATGGGATAAGGCATGTTCAATTGGCTGCGCGCGCACTTCCGCACGTTTCTCGAATCGAGAAGCGGCACGCGCTTCCGCCGCCAGCACCGGCGGCGGCAGGCGCAGCCGCATCTCGTGCGCACCATTCTCTCGGTGGTTGGCGGCGTGCTGCTGCTGTTGCTCGGCCTGATCATGCTGGTCACGCCCGGGCCCGGCCTGCTCGTCATCGCGGTCGGCGCGGCGCTGATCGCCGGCGAATCGATGTTCGTCGCGCGCCTGCTGGACCGCATTGATTTCTGCGCCGGCGTACACTATCGGCGTTGGCGGCAGCGTCGCGACTCGGCGCGCTGAGACCGCGCACAACCGACGGAGACCGACATGCCCGTGTATTCCCTCAACCGTGAATTCTTCGTCGGCTGGGGCACGCTTGCTCTGCTGATCGCCGGCGTGGCGCAAGGCAAGGGACACAGCGGCCTGCTGTGGTTCGTCGTCGCCCTGTTTCTCGGCCCGCTCGCGTTGCTGATCCTGCTGTTTCTCGCCAATCAGCGCCGATAACGGCGCGCCGTTGCCGACGCGCCGCGGATGCTCAGGCGAACGCGCGCTTGAGGAATTCCGGCTGCGCCAGCGCGGCCTTGTGGATGTCGAGGTTGTAGTACTGCGTCGCGAACGGCTTCGCCGCCACGTCGGCCTCGCGGAATGAATCGAGCTTGCCGCGCTTGCGCGCCATCGTGCCGCTCCACCAGCCCGACGGATAGCACGGCTGCGGGAAGCAGATCGTGTGCAGCGATTCGAAGCCGGCCGTCGTCAGCGCGCTGCGGATGTCGGTCAGCAGCGGCAGGTGCGCGAGCGGCGACTCGCTCTGCTGCACGATGATGCCGTCCGGGCGCAGCGCTTTGAGGCAGGTCGCGTAAAACGCCGCATTGAACAGACCTTCGGCCGGGCCGATCGGGTCGGTCGAATCGATGATGATGACGTCGAGCGATTCGGGCTCGGCCTCGGCCATCCACTTGATGCCGTCGATGAACAGCAACTGCGCGCGCGGGTCGTGGTTCGATTCGCACAGCTCGGGGAAATACTGCTCGGCGAGGCGCGTCACGCGCTCGTCGATCTCGACCTGGATCGCGCTTTCGACGTTCTTGTGTCTGAGCACCTCGCGCAAGGTGCCGCAGTCGCCGCCGCCGATGATGACGACGTTCTTCGGATTCGCATGCGTGTACAGCGCCGGGTGCGACATCATCTCGTGATAGAAGAAATTGTCGCGCGTGGTGACCATCATGCAGCCGTCGATGGTCATCAGCTTGCCCCAGTCGGTCGTGTCGTAGATGTCGATCGTCTGGAACGGCGTCTTCTCGCCGTGCAGTTTCGCCGTGATGCGGAAACCGATCGACGAACCCGAGTAGTCGTGTTCTTCGTTGAACCAAGTGGCGTGTTCGTTCGACATGGTCGTTCCGTCGGCAAAAAGGGAGGGGCACGATTGTAGCCGGAAAAGATTGCAGAGCAGTTGGCCACGGATTACACGGATAAACACGGATCGAGCTTTGAATTGCATTTTGCCTGCGTGCACGGAAGGTCGGTCGCAGGCGGAACCGGGTTTCGATTACGTCGAGATGACAAATAGAGATTTTCCTGGCTCTTAATCCGTGTTGATCCGTGTAATCCGTGGCCAAAAAGCTCTCTTCGCATCCTACAATACGCGTCCATTTTCCCCCGGTGGAGTTTTGAAGTGAGCAACAAGCGCTGGACGACCGACGACGCGCGTGCGCAGTACGCGATCGCACACTGGGGCGAAGGTTATTTCGACGTCGACGCACACGGCGACCTGAGCGTGCGCCCGCGCGGCGCCGACGGCCCCGCATTCAGCCTGCCGGCGATCGTCGACACGGCGCGCGAGCGCGGCTCGCGCCTGCCGCTGCTCGTCCGTTTTGCCGACATCCTGCGCCATCGTCTGTCGCGCCTGCAGGGCGCGTTCGCCAAGGCGATGAAGGAGTGGGATTACGCCGGCGGCTACAGCGCGGTCTACCCGATCAAGGTCAATCAGCAGAAAGGCGTCGCCGGCGAACTCGCCCAGGCCGGCGGCGAGGGCTTCGGCCTCGAAGCGGGATCGAAGCCGGAACTGATGGCCGTGCTCGCGCTCGCCCATCCGGGCAGCATCGTCATCTGCAACGGCTACAAGGACCGCGAATACCTGCGCCTCGCCCTGATCGGGCGCAAGCTCGGCCTGCGCGTGTTCATCGTCATCGAGAAGCCGTCCGAACTGAAGCCGGCGCTCGAAGAAGCGAAGGCCCTCGGCGTCGAGCCGCTGTTCGGCGTGCGCATGCGCCTGACCAGCCTCGGCGCGGGGAAGTGGCAGAACACGGGCGGCGAGAAATCCAAGTTCGGCCTGACGCCGCGCCAACTGCTGACCCTGATCGACGAACTCAAGGCGACCGGCCTGACCAATTCGCTGCAGTTGCTGCACGTCTTCATGGGCTCGCAGATTTCCAACGTGCGCGACATCGCCAGCGGCATGCGCGAGGCGACGCGCTACTTCGTCGAACTGTGCAAGCTCGGCATGCCGATCCGCTACGTCGACGTCGGCGGCGGTCTCGGCGTCGACTACGAAGGCACGCGCTCGCGTTCGGCGTGTTCGATCAACTACGGCCTCGACCAGTACGCCTCGACCATCGTCGAGCCGCTCGCCGAGGCCTGCGCCGAGCACGGTTTCGTGCCGCCGCACGTGATCAGCGAGACCGGCCGCGCGATGACCGCGCACCATGCCGTGCTCGTCACCAACGTCAGCGACATCGAGCGCGCGCCCGAGGGCCGCATTCCGCCGGCCGACGCGGACGAGCCGGTCGCGCTGCGCCGCCTGCGCGAGATCCACGGCGAAATCGGCGAGCGTTCGGTGATCGAGCTGTATCACGAGGCGCAGCATCATTGGAGCGAAGGCCACAGCCTGTTCGCGCTCGGCCAGCTCACCCTGCGCCAGCGCGCGCGCGCCGACGATCTCTACTACGCGATCGTCAACGCGCTGCGCCTGCGCCTGAAGCCGGAAGAACGCGCGCATCGCCAGGCGCTCGACGAACTCGACGAAAAGCTCGTCGACAAGTACTTCGTCAATTTCTCGATTTTCGAATCGATTCCCGATTCGTGGGCGATCGACCAGATCTTCCCGATCGTGCCGATCGCCGGGCTCGACCGTGCGCCCGACCGCCGCGCCGTGATCGCCGACCTGACCTGCGACTCCGACGGCCGCATCGACGACTACGTCGATGCCGACGGCGTCGACGTCAGCCTGCCGGTGCATGCGCCGCGCGAAGGCGAAACTTACCGCCTCGGCATCTTCCTCGTCGGCGCCTACCAGGAAGCGCTCGGCGACATCCACAATCTGTTCGGCGATACCGACGCGGTCAACGTGCGCATCGGTGCCGACGGCGGCTACGAGTTCTCGCATCTGCGCCGCGGCGATACCACCGACCTGATGCTCGACTACGTCGGCTACGACCTCGCTGCGCTGCGCGCGGAATATCGCGCCAAGATCGAACGCGCGGGCATCGCCGGCGACGAGGCCGAGCGGCTCAACGCCGCGCTCGAAGCGGGATTGACCGGCTACACCTACCTTGCCGAACACTGAGCGAGACGAAGATGACAGAAATCAAAGCGGGATTTGTCGGCCTCGGCGCAATGGGCTGGGCGATGGCCGGGCATCTGCAGCGCGTCGGCCTGCTTGCCGGCGTCGCCAACCGCAGCGCGGCGAAGGCGCAGGCGTTCGCGCAGGAATATAGCGTGCTCGGCGCGGCGGCGCCCGCTGAGCTGGCGCCGCACTGCAACGTGATCGCGCTGTGCGTTTCGGCCGATGCCGACGTGCTCGAAGTGACGCGTGCGATCGCCGCGCATGCGCAGCCCGGCACGATCGTCGTCGATCATTCCACCGTGTCGTCGAAGACCGCCGTCGACGCGCAGAAGCTGATGCGTGCGGTCGGCGGTGATTTTCTCGATGCACCGGTTTCGGGCGGCGTCGAAGGCGCGAAGAACGGCAAGCTCTCGATCATGGTCGGCGGCGACGAGGCGGCGTTGGCTCGCGTCAAGCCGGTGCTCGACGCCTACGGCGCACGCGTGAGCCATATGGGCGATATCGGCGCCGGACAGAACACGAAGGCGGTCAACCAGGTTCTCGTCGCGGGCGCGGTGCAGGGCATTTGCGAAGGGCTGGCGCTCGCCGAAGCAGTCGGCCTCAAGCCCGAAGTGCTGTTGCCGACCCTGATGGGCGGTGCGGCGAATTCGTGGTACCTGGAAAAGCGTGGCGCTTCGGCGATGCGCGACGAATTCAACGTCGGCTTCAAGCTCGCCCTGCTGCACAAGGATCTCGGCATCGTGCGTGAAGTCGCCGAAGCCGCGGGCACCGACCGCAGCGTGATCGAAAAATGCCTCGCCGACTATGCCGAATTGATGGCGCAGGGACACGGCGATGAAGACGTGTCGGCGCTGATCCGCCTCAAGCGCAAGAAGTAATCGCTCCCTTTCTCCCCTCGGGAGAAGGTGCCCCGCAGGGGCGGATTAGGCAAGAACGCCGCAATTTTTGCATGCGGCTACAAGTGATGTAGTGCTTTTCCCTCATCCGGCGCTGCCGCGCCACCTTCTCCCGGTGGGAGAAGGAAAGCTAGGCGAGAGAGGCGCGCAACGCGAGCGCGAGCCGCGTCAATCCTTCCGCAACGTCGCGGTCGCCGATATTGAGCGCAGGCACGAAGCGCAGCACGTCGGGGCCGGCCTGCAGCAGCAGCAAGCCCTGCGCGGCGCAGTGATCGAGGATCGCACCGGCCTTGCCCTTGTGCGCATCGGCAAGCACCGCGCCGAGCATCAGGCCGCGTCCGCGCACTTCGGCGAACACGTTCAGCTCGTCGTTGATCGAATGCAGGCCCGCGGTCAGCGCGGCGGACTGGCGCTCGACGTTCGCGGAAATCGGTGCCGACGAGAGCTTGCGCAGCGCGACGCGCGCGACGGCTGCGGCGAGCGGGTTGCCGCCGAAGGTCGTGCCGTGCGCGCCGAACTGCATTACTTCGGCGACCTTGGGGCCGGCGAGCATCGCGCCGATCGGGAAACCGCCGCCGAGCGCTTTCGCCAAAGTGACGATGTCGGGTTTGATCTCGTCGTGCCAGTGCGCGAACAGCGTGCCGGTGCGGCCCATGCCGCACTGGATTTCGTCGAGCAGCAGCAGCGCGTCGTGTTTGTCGCAGAGCGCACGCAGGCCGCGCAGGAAGCCCGGTGCGGCGGGCATCACGCCGCCTTCGCCCTGGATCGGCTCGACCAGCACGGCGGCGACGTCGCCGGCCGCGAACGCGGCTTCGGCCTGGGCGAGATCGTTGAAATCGAGATAGCGGAAACCGCCCGGCAGCGGCTCGTAGCCTTCCTGGTACTTCGGCTGCGCCGTCGCGGTGACCGCGGCGAGGGTGCGTCCGTGGAAGCTGCCGCGGAAAGTGACGATGACGCGACGCTCGGGCGGGCGGCCCTGCGCGGCGGCCCATTTGCGCGTGAGCTTGATCGCGGCCTCGTTCGCCTCGGCGCCGGAATTGCACAGGAACACGCGCTCGGCGAAGCGCGAAGCGTTGACGAGTTCTTCGGCGAGGAGCAGCGGCGGCTCGGAGTAGAACACGTTGCTTGTATGCCAGAGTTTGCCGGCCTGCTCGGTCAGCGCTTTGACCAGATCGGGATCGCAGTGGCCGAGCCCGCAGACCGCGATGCCCGCGCCGAAATCCACGTACTCCTTGCCTTCGCGGTCCCAGACGCGCGCGCCGAGCCCGCGTTCGAGGATGGTTTCGCGCGGTTTGTAGACGGGGACGTAGTAGCGTTTGCCTGCGGCGAGCAGGTCGGCGGTCGTGGACATGAAGAAACTCGGATGTTGTGGCGGGGTTCCGTCCTTCCCACGCGAGCGGGAAGGACGGGCTAAAGCGAAAACGCGCGCGAGGCTACCACGTACCGACGTTCGGCATCGACGCCCACGGCTCCTGCGGCGGCAAGTGGCCGTTCTGCAGCAGTTCGATCGAAATCAGGTCGGGCGAGCGCACGAAGGCCATGTGGCCGTCGCGCGGCGGCCGGTTGATGGTCACGCCCATCGCCTGCAGATGCGCGCAGGTGGCGTAGATGTCCTCGACGCGGAAGGCGAGATGGCCGAAGTTGCGCGCCGAGCCGTAGTCTTCGCTGACGCCGTCGGCGCCGGGCCAGTTGTAGGTCAGCTCGACCTCGGCATCGGGCGTGGCTTTGGCGGCGAGATAGACCAGGGTATAGCGTCCTTTCTCGTTCTCCATGCGCCGGGTTTCGACGAGGCCGAGGCCCTCGCAGAAGAATTTCATCGAAGCGTCGAGATCGCGGACGCGGATCATCGTGTGCAGGTAGCGCATGGCGCAGTTCTCCGGGAGAAAGAAACGGGTTCGAGGAGCCGGATTATCGCCAAGGTGGATTCACGCGCTAAGGCAGGCGCGATTTTCCGGCGGCCGCAAGTTCGTCGAGATAGGCCTGCCATTTGCGCGCCTGATGCGTGCCGAGTTCGTGCAGTACCGACCAGGAGTAGATGCCCGTGTCGTGGCCGTCGTCGAAACGCAGCAGCACGCCGTATTGGCCGACCGGGCTGATCGCGGCGATGTTGACGTTCTGCTTGCCGTACTGGAGCACGCGCTGGCTCGGCCCGTGGCCCTGCACCTCGGCGCTCGGCGAATGCACGCGCAGGTATTCGCACGGCAGGCGGAAGACTTCGCCGCTGTCGAAGGCGACTTCAAGCATGCGCGAAGCGCGATGCAGGGTGATGTCGGTCGGCTGCGGGCTGTTCATGCAAGAAAAAGAGCTGTTGGCCACGGATTACACGGATAGAGCGTCTGAGATGAAGCGCAGCTGCTCTTTCTCGCACAGATACGCTCTTGCTTTATCCGTGTCATCCGCGTAATCCGTGGCAAAAAGCTTTGGCTTCGTCAGGAAGCCGGCAACGCTTCGGGCGGCAGCGGAATCGGCGGCACGCCGGCGATGCGCGCGAGCAGCAGCATATAGGCCGTGGCAAATGCGATCGAACCGATCGCGGGGAACTCGTAAGCGCCCGTGTCCGGATACCAATGCGCGTTCGGGTCGACTTCCTGCAGCAGCAGCGCATCGGGCTCGGCACCGGTCAGGCGGCCGACGTAGCTGACCTCGCCCGACTCGTCGTCGAGCATATTGAGCGAGATCAGCGGCGTCACCGCGGCAGCCGACTGCGCGATGGTCTGCCAATCGGTCAGGTCGATCTCGGTCAACGCAGGAATCGTCTCCTCGTTGAGCTTGAGCGCGCGCTCGACGAACTCGCGGCCCGGATCTTCCTCGACGTGGCTGACGTCGGACACCGCGATCACGAGGAAGCCGTCGAAGCGCATCGCGTCGGAGACCTCGGCGATCAGGCAGAACTCGGCCGACATGCCGATCACGTAGCCGTGCGTCCAGCCGGCGGAAATTTTCTCGCGCATCACGCGCACGGGCACGCTCGTCTCCAGCGCCTCGCGCAATTGCGCGCGCGCTCCGCGGGCGCGGAACTGGACGACGTTGCTGCCGCCTTCACGGTGATGATTGATGGTTACCATTTTTATAATTGTATAGAAATCTGCGTCAACGGACGCGTCAAAGAATGTAGCGGCTCAAATCCTGGTCCTGGACCAGCATCGCCAGATGGTCGTCGACGTACTTGGCGTCGACGTTGAACGTCTGTCCGCCGCGGTCGGGAGCCTCATAGGATATCGTATCGAGCAGGCGCTCCAAAACGGTATGCAGGCGGCGTGCGCCGATGTTCTCGGTGCGCTCGTTGACCTGGAAGGCGATTTCGGCGAGGCGGCGCACGCCGTCGTCGGTGAATTCGAGCTTGACGTTCTCGGTCGCGAGCAGGGCGCTGTACTGCTTGGTCAGCGCGCTGTGCGGCTCGCGCAGGATGCGCTCGAAATCGCCGGCCGACAGCGCCGACAGCTCGACGCGGATCGGGAAACGGCCCTGCAGCTCGGGAATCAGGTCCGACGGCTTCGCCAGAGAAAACGCGCCCGAGGCGATGAACAGGATATGGTCGGTCTTGACCAGGCCGTGCTTGGTCGACACGGTCGAGCCTTCGACCAGCGGCAGCAGGTCGCGCTGCACGCCCTCGCGGCTGACGCCTGCGCCGCCCCACTCGCCGCGCTGCGCGACCTTGTCGATTTCGTCGATGAAGACGATGCCGTTCTGCTCGGCCGCTTCGATCGCCCTTTGCTTGATCTCTTCGTCGTTGACCAGCGTGGCCGCCTCTTCTTCGATCAGCAGCGGGCGCGCCGCGCGGATCGCGAGCTTGCGCTTCTGCGTCTTGTTGCCGGCCATCTGCGAGAACATGCCGCGCAGCTGGCTGGTCATTTCCTCCATGCCCGGCGGCGCCATGATCTCTACGCCGACGTTGACCTGGGTTTCGATTTCGATCTCGCGGTCTTCGAGCGTGCCTTCGCGCAGCTGCTTGCGCAGTTTCTGCCGCGTGTCGGTATCGAGCGCTTCGGGCGGCGGCTGGTCCCAGCTCGACGCGCGGCGCGGGATCAGCGCGTCGAGGATGCGCTCTTCGGCGCGCTCCTCGGCCTGCGACTTGACCTGGTTCTTCGCCGCCTCTCGGGCCATTTTCACCGCCGCGTCGGCGAGATCGCGCACGATCTGCTCGACGTCCTTGCCGACGTAGCCGACTTCGGTGAACTTGGTCGCTTCGACCTTGATGAACGGCGCATTGGCGAGCGCGGCGAGCCGGCGCGCGATTTCGGTCTTGCCGACGCCGGTCGGGCCGATCATCAGAATATTCTTCGGCGTGACTTCGTTGCGCAGGGACGGATCGAGCTGCATGCGCCGCCAGCGGTTGCGCAGCGCGATCGCGACGGCGCGCTTGGCCGCGTTCTGGCCGATGATGTAGCGGTCGAGTTCGTTGACGATTTCGCGGGGGGTGAGTTCGGACATGGCTAGTGATTGGTGAGCGGTCAGCAGTGAGCGGTGAGCGGGAAAAGCAACGCGGCTGGCGGATTGGCTCTTTCCGCTCACCGCTTACTGTTCACCGCTTACAGCTCTTCGATCGTAACGTTGTGATTGGTATAGATGCAGATATCGCCCGCGATGCCGAGCGCCTTCTCGACGATTTCGCGGGCCGGCAGGTCGCTGTGTTGCAGCAGCGCGCGTGCCGCGGCCTGCGCATACGGGCCGCCCGAGCCGATCGCGATCAGACCGTGTTCCGGTTCGAGCACGTCGCCGTTGCCCGAAATCAGCAGCGAGGCTTCCTTGTCGGCGACCGCAAGCATCGCTTCGAGCCGGCCGAGACGGCGATCGGTGCGCCATTCCTTGGCCAGTTCGACCGCGGCGCGGGTCAGATTGTTGCCGTACTTGTCCAACTTCTGCTCGAACAGCTCGAATAGGGTGAACGCGTCGGCCGTCGCGCCGGCGAAACCGGCGACGACTTCGCCCTTGGCGCCGAGCCGGCGGATCTTGCGCGCATTGGCCTTGACCACGGTCGCGCCGAGCGTGACCTGGCCGTCGCCGCCGATCACGACCTTGCCGTCGCGGCGCACACAGACGATGGTCGTGGCGTGGAAACTGTCCTGCATGGGAAAAATCCGGATTCGGGATTGGTTTTTCATTATGTGGACGCATGCGTGAATTCCAAGCATTCGGTCCTTTCCCTGATCGGCGAACGCGTGCAGACTGCACGGCCCTGCGCCGCAATTCCTATGAACACGTCTCCTTCCTCAGCCGACAGCCGCAGCGGCCTTGCCGCGGTGATCGGCGCCTTCCTGATCTGGGGCGTGCTGCCGCTGTATCTGCGCCTGCTGCAGTCCGTGCCGGTGCTGCAGATCATGTCGCACCGCCTGGTCTGGTGCTGCCTGTTCGTCAGCTTGTGGCTCGCTGCGTGCGGCCGCCTCGGCGGCGTACGTGCGGCCTTGGCTACGCCGGCGACGCGCTGGCGGCTCGCCGCGTCGGCGACGATGATCAGTGTCAACTGGCTGGTCTACGTCTGGTCGGTGAACAACGGCCATATCGTCGAAGCGAGCCTCGGCTATTTCATCAATCCGCTGGTCAACGTACTGTTCGGCGTGCTGTTGCTCTCGGAGCGGCTCAGCCGCGTGCAGTGGGGCGCGGTCGGCCTGGCCACCGTCGGCGTCGCCTGGCTGACCTGGCATGCGGGCGCGCCGCCGTGGATTTCGCTCGCGCTGGCGCTCTCGTTCGGCGCCTACGGCCTGATCCGCAAGACCGTGGCGGTCGAGGCGGTCGACGGGCTGGCGGCGGAAACCCTGCTGATCGCGCCGATCGGCGCCGCCTATCTGATCTGGACGCAGTTCGACGGCAGCGGCGCGTTCGGCCACGCCGGCGGTTTGATCGACCTCTGGCTCGTCGTCAGCGGCGTGGTGACGGCGTTGCCGCTCGCCCTGTTCGCCTACGGCGCACGGCGCATCGCCTACTCGACCGTCGGCGTGTGCCAGTACATCGGCCCGACCTTGCAACTGCTGATCGGCGTGGTGCTATTCCACGAGCCGTTCGGCACTGCGCGCGCGTTCGGCTTCGCCCTGATCTGGCTGGCGCTGGCGATCTACGCCGGCGAGGGCCTGTTGCGCGCGCGGCGCGAGCGTTCGCGCACCTAGCTCAACGTCTTGGTCAACTGCGTGCGCACGAAGTCGATGTGCTGGCGCAGGATGTAGACGTCGCTGGCGAACGTGCCCGGCATTTTCGCCGCGATCGTCGAACGTTCGATTTCGGCCAGGCGCTCGAGCATCGCGTCGCGCTGTTCCGGCGACGGCGATTGCGTGCTCAGGCGTTCCAGTGCCATCAGCTCGCCGTAGCGGCGGTAGATGCGCCGCTTCACGCGCCAGGCGTAGAGTCTCGGCACGAGTTGCAGGCCCGGCAGCAGCACGACGAGGGCGGGCACAAGGATCACGAGCAGGCGGTTGACCAGACTCGCGAGCCAGAACGGCAGATATCGGTAGACCAGGCCCTTGCCGGATTTGTAGTAACGATCCGCCTCGTCGCTGAGCGGGTAGCCGTGCTGCGAGGGCGCGGGAAATTCGCCGGGCTTCTGGAACATCGCGTTGCGCGGCGCCTGGCTCGACGCTTCGATCAGCAGATCGACCAGCGCCGGATGCAGATCGCTGCGTGCGATCAGCTCCACCGTCGGCGCGAGCAGGGTCAGCGGCTGCGGCGGAATATTGTTGCCGAGGTCAAACGCGCCGGCCGGCAATTGCAGCTTGCTCAGGTAGGCGAAGCGCTGCACGTAGGCGTCGGCCTGCGGAAAATCGTACAGGCGCACGCCGTCGCCTTCGGCATGCATGAGCTTGCGGATATTGCTCAGCGCGACCGATTCGCCGGAAAGAAACACCGCGTCGAGTTTGTGTTCGAGAAAGGCCTGGGTCGCCGCGTCGTTCTCAATCGGCAGCAGGGTGCTCGATCCCTTCTGGTACTCGATGCCGTTGGCCTTGAGCATTGCCAGCGCGAGAAAGTGCGTACCGCTGCCGACCGCGCCGATGCCGATGTGCTTGCCGGCGAGTTCGGACAATTGCCGGATCGGCTGGTCGGCGCGGTAGAACACGGTCAACGGCTGATAGAACACGCTGCCGAGCGAAACTAGTTCGCTCGCGTCGCCCTCGTTCGGCTCGACGCCGCCCTGGACGAAGGCGACGTCGACCTTCGGATTCGGTGCGAGCATGCGGTGCAGATTGTCCTGCGAGCCTTCGGTGGTGACGATCTGCAGCTCCACGCCGCTGCGCGCGAGCACCTTGCGGTAGCCCTGCGCCGCGAGCTGAAAATAGCTGCCGGCCGGGCCTGCCGCTATCGCGAGCCGGCGCGGCGGCGAGGGCTGGACGAAATGCAGGGTCAGCGCGACCGCGAGCGCGCTCAGCAGCAGCACCGGACCCAAGGTGACGGCGAGATCGCGCCAGGCGATCTGCGGCAGCCGCGGCAGCGCCGAAAGCAGCGGTATGCGCTTGCGCCGTTCGGGTGCCGCATTGCCGTCGCCGTCGCCGTTGCCGCGAAGCTCGCTCATGGGATTTCCTCGGCTACTTTGCGAGCCAGCGCGTGGCTTCAGTCAGCCCGTCGGGCGTCAGCGGATACATATGCTCGTCGACGAGTTCGCGGATCATCTGGTTCGACATCGTGTAGCCCCACTGATTGCGCGGTGTCGGATTGAGCCAGACGACCTTGCGGAAATGCGCCATGATGCGGCGGAACCACGCCTCGCCGGGCTCTTCGCTGCCGCCGAAATCGTCGATGCCGCCGCCGACGTGGGTGATCTCATAGGGCGCCATCGCCGCATCGCCGACGAAGATCACTTTGTAGTCCGCGTTGTAGCGACGCAGCAGATCGCTCGTGGCGATGCGCTCGCTCATGCGCAGCGAGTCGTTGCGCCAGACGCTCGAATAAATGAAGTTGTGGAAGTAGAAATGTTCGAGACGCTTGAACTCGGCCTTGGCCGCGCCGAACAACGCTTCACAGACTTTGATGTGATCGTCCATCGAGCCGCCGATGTCGAGCAGGAGCAGTACCTTGATCGCATTGTGCCGCTCGGGGCGGAACTTCACGTCGAGCATGGCTTCACGTGCGGTCGCGTCGATCGTCGCGTCGAGGTCGAATTCTTCGGCCGCGCCTTCGCGCGCGAAGCGGCGCAAGCGGCGCAGGGCGAGCTTGAAATTGCGTGGCGATAAGTCGGCATCGCCATCGAGCGCGCGATAGTTGCGCTGATCCCAGACCTTCACTGCGCTGCGACCGCCGCCGTTCGGGCCGACGCGCATACCCATCGGGTTGGTCCCGCCCGCGCCGAACGGACTCGTGCCGCCGGTGCCGATCCAGCGGCTGCCGCCGGCGTGGCGCTCTTTCTGTTCTTCGAGCCGTTTGCGGAATTCTTCGAGCAGTTTGTCGAGTCCGCCGAGTGCTTGCAGCTTGGCTTTCTCTTCCTCGCTGAGCAGGCGCTGGAAACTCTGCCGCAGCCAGTCTTCGGGAATCTGCGCGAGCAGCGTCGGATCGATCTTGGCGACGCCGTCGAAATACGCGGCGAAGGCACGTTCGAAGCGATCAAAGTGACGCTCGTCCTTCACCAGCGTCGTGCGCGCGAGGTGGAAAAATTCCTGCGGATCGGCGAAGGCGAAATCACGGTCGAGCGCGGCCATCAGGTCGAGCCATTCGCGCAGGCTGACCGGTACGCGGTGGGTGCGCAGGGTTTCGAACAGGCCGATCAGCATGACGAAAGCCCACTTGTCATTCCAGCGCAAGCTGGAATCCAGCTCCTCGCTGTTTGACCGCACGGTAGAAGAGCAAAGGCTGGATTCCAGCTTGCGCTGGAATGACGAGCAAAGGCAGTTGCTCTATCCGTGTCCATCCGCGTTGATCCGTGGCGAAGTGCTTTACCCGCGACCTGCGCGGCGATGCATGAAGGCGAGTCGTTCGAGCAACTGCACATCCTGCTCGTGCTTGATCAGCGCGCCATACAACGGCGGGATCGCCTTGGCCGGATCGCGCTCGGCGAGTGCGGAGGCCGGGATATGGTCGGCGAGCAGCAGCTTCAGCCAGTCGATCAGTTCGGAGGTCGACGGCTTCTTTTTCAGCGCCGGCACTTCGCGCAGCTCGAAAAACATATCGAGCGCGCGCGCGGCGAGATCCTGGGCGATGCCCGGATAGTGCACGTCGACGATGCGCTGCAGAGTCGGGCGGTCGGGGAAGGCGATGTAGTGGAAGAAGCAGCGGCGCAGGAACGCGTCGGGCAGTTCCTTTTCGTTGTTCGAGGTGATGACGATGATCGGGCGCTGCTTCGCGCGCACGGTTTCGCCGGTCTCGTAGACGTGGAACTCCATGCGGTCGAGTTCGTGCAGCAGATCGTTCGGAAATTCGAGGTCGGCCTTGTCGATCTCGTCGATCAGCAGCACCGCGCGCCGGTCTTCGTCGAACGCCTGCCACAGCTTGCCGCGCTTGATGTAGTGGCGCACGTCGGCCACGCGTGGATCGCCGAGTTGCGAGTCGCGCAGGCGGCTGACCGCGTCGTACTCGTACAGGCCCTGATGCGCCTTGGTCGTCGACTTGATGTGCCAGGTATGCAGCGGTGCATCGAGCGCGAGCGCGATTTCCTCGGCGAGCAGGGTCTTGCCCGTGCCCGGCTCGCCCTTGATGAGCAACGGGCGCTGCAGCGCGATGGCCGCATTGACCGCGAGCTTCAGTTCATTGGTGGCGACGTAGCGTTCGGTGCCATCGAATTTCATTGGGCGTACCTGCGAGTTTTCGGCGTCATTCTAATAATTCCCGTCATTCCAGCGGAAGCTGAAATTCAGCTCTTTTTTCATGCTGTTCGAGCAAAAGCTGGATTCCAGCTTCCGCTGGAATGACGAGCAAGAAAGGGCGGTGCAACGTTATTTCTTTCTGCGTGCACGTGGATGCGCCGCATCGTAGACGCGCGCCAGATGTTGGAAATCGAGGTGCGTGTAAATCTGCGTCGTCGCGATATCGGCATGGCCGAGCAGCTCCTGCACGGCGCGCAGGTCGCCCGAAGATTCGAGCATGTGGCTTGCGAACGAATGCCGCAGCAGGTGCGGATAGACGCGGCGCTCGATGCCCTGTGCCTTGGCCCAGGCCTTCATGCGTGTGCGCACGGTCGCCGCGGCGATCGGCGCGCCGTTGCGGCCGCGGAACACGGGCTCGTCTTCGCTCGTGACCTGTTCGAGTTCGCGCAGGTCGCGCAGCGCGGCGAGAGCTTTCGAACCGACCGGCACGATGCGCGTCTTGCGCCCCTTGCCGGTCACGCGCACGCTTGCGTCGGGAAGATCGAGATCGCGCCATTTCAGGCCGGTCAGCTCGGAGATGCGCAGGCCGCTCGAATACAGCAGTTCGAGGATCGCGCGGTCGCGCACGGCGTCCGCGCCGTCGGTCGGAATCTCGACGAGCCGGCTCATTTCGTCGACGTCGAGCACCTGCGGCAGTTTGCGCGGT
Organism: Rudaea sp. 3F27F6; assembly: GCF_005503555.1. GTDB lineage: Bacteria > Pseudomonadota > Gammaproteobacteria > Xanthomonadales > Rhodanobacteraceae > Rudaea. The sequence continues at coordinate 1,563,704 of NZ_SCNG01000001.1, read as the reverse complement.
GCCTTCGGCGCGCGCACGCCGGCGGCCGGATCGTGTTTGAGTTCGCCCGCGCGCAGCAAGAACTTGAACAGGCTGCGGCAGGCGGACAGGCGCGCCTGCAAGGTCTTCGGTGCGATGCCGGCGCGATGTTCGCCGGCGATGAAGTTGCGCACCGCGTCGCTGCGCAGTGCGGAAAAATCGTCGACGTTGCGCGCGCCCGCGTAGTCGATCAGCCGGGTCAGATCGTGCCGATAACGGATCAGGGTCTGCGGCGAATAATTTTTCTCGACTTTCAGATGGTCGAGAAACCGCTCCACCGTCGCGGCGAGCGCGCTCATCCGCGCGCCGGAAATCTCGCTATCCCGGCGGACACGGTTTCGGCGATGAGCTTGAGAAACAGCGTGCCCATACCCGGATGAAAACGGTTCGTGTCGCCGCTGCCGATCGCGAGCATGCCGAGCGGCGCCGCACCGTCGTTCAGCGGCAGCAGCGCCGAGGAACGCACGTCATCGGCTTGCGCGCCGAACAGAAAGTCGAGTTTTTCCGATTGCAGGCGGCCGCACAGCGCCTCGCCGCTGTTGAAGAACTCGGCGAACTCCGGCAACGCTGCGACGCCCTGCGGCTGCACGATCAGCCAGTCGGCCGCCGGCAGGTCGGCGTCGGCGCGCAGCAGGACGAGGCGAACGAAGTCCGTGCTGAAGTCTTCGCGCAGCCCGGCAACGATGCGGCGCACGCTGCCGGCTAGCGTCGGTTCGCGCATCAGCGATACGTTGAGCGCGTGCACGCGCTGCACGAGCTGCTCGTTCTCGCCGGCGATATTGACCAGTTCTGTCAGGCGCCGGCCGAGTTCGCGGTTCTTGTCGCGCAGCACGTCGAGTTGGTAGCTCGCGAGCGAAGTCGTCTTGCCTTCCTCGCGTGGCGGCAGCAGGGTCAGGGCGAGGTCGGGATAGTCGTGCAGAAACGCCGGATGGCGGCGCAGGTAGCTCGCGATTTCCGCCGGCGTGACGCCGTCCTTGATCACGGTGTCATTCATTCCAATCTCCTTCGTAGACGAATGCGGCGGGTCCGGTCATCCACAGTGTGTGCCCGGGACCTTGCCATTCGATGTCGAGGCGGCCGCCCGGCAGATCGACCGTAACAATCGCGTCGACCTTGGCGCGCTTGCGCAGCACCGCTGCCGCGGCGCAGGCGCCGGTGCCGCAGGCCAGCGTTTCGCCGACGCCGCGCTCGCGCACGCGCAGCTTCAGATGCGAGCGGTCGACGAATTGCACCGCGCCGACATTGCAGCTTTGTGGAAAATGTTCATTTGTGGACAATGCTGCACCGAACGCGTGGAGCGGCGCGGCCGCCGTGTCGGCCACTTCGACCACCGCATGCGGATTGCCCATCGACACGGCGCCGAATTCGATGCACTGTCCGTCGATGGTCAGCGAATAAGGGTCGGCCGCGGCGAGGGCGAAAGGAATCTGCTCCGGCGCAAAGCGCGGCTCACCCATATCGACACGTACGCGGCCGTCGGCGAGCAGTTCGACACTGACCGGTCCCGACGGACTTTCCAGTCGTGCCGTGCCGGCCTGCAGCGCGCCCGCGCGCTTGAGCCATGCGGCGACGCAGCGCACGCCGTTGCCGCATTGTCCCGAGCCCGAGCCGTCGGCGTTGTAGATGCCGTAGTAGAACAGACAGGACGGATCGCGCGCCGGTTCGATCGTCAGCAACTGGTCGAAACCGACGCCGCGATGGCGGTCGCCGATGCGCGCGATCTCGGCGGCGCTGAGCGCGAACGGCTGGGTGCGGCAGTCGAGTACGACGAAATCGTTGCCGATGCCGTGCATCTTGGTGAAGTGCAGACTCATCGTGCGCGCCGCTAAGCTCAGTGCTGGTTGGCCACGTCCCCGGACTTGGCCACGGGTTGCGCCGCGTTCGCCGGCTGGTCCTTCTTCTTGTCCTTGTCCTGTTGTTGCTGCTCGGCGGTCTTGTCGGGCAACACCAGCGGGCCCTTGTTGCCGCAGGCGGTGAGGGCAAAGGCAATGGCGGAGACAAGCAGAATCGAGCGAAGCGCGTGCGACATGAGGGCAGCAACCGGTGGCGGAGTGAAGGCAGTATAACCGCGTGCCGTCACGGCTTCATGAAGCTGCCGAGTTAACCACCCAGGGCATATTTTCGAGCGAACACCGTGCGTGCCGCTGCCGATGTCTTCACCCAGGCGGCGAACAAACGCCTTGGCTATTGCTTGCGGCTGTCGTTGCCCGTCGGTGGGTTGGTGGCATTATCGTCCGGAGTCGGCTCTTCCTCCTGTTTGACCGGGCCGACAGTGACGATGCCCTGCCATTCGCGGTCGCGCTTGGCGAAGTACTGGGCCGGATCCCATTCGCTCAAATCCCAGCCGAAGCCGGTGTGCGAGCCGGTGAGTTTCATTTGCCCCTGACGCAGCTCCATGGTGAGCCGCCACTTGGCCACGGCATCGCCATAGCGCGACGCCAATTCGGCGCGCACAGCCATGGCCTGTTCGATCTGTTGTGGGCTCAATTCGGACCTGAAGCGGTCGCGCGTCGCAAGAAATTCGGGATAGCCGCGTTCCGCGGCGAGATCGAGCCAGGCATAGCCGGTTATCGGATCCTTGTCGGTGCCTTCGCCGTTCATGTGCATCAGGCCCAGACTGAGCTGCGAAAACTTGTCCGCGTAATAGGCACCCATCTCGAAATAATGCAGTGCGCCGGGATAGTCGCCATGAATGTAGTGGCGCATGCCGGTGGTCATGCCGTACTTGTCCGGGTGGGACCATGTCGCAGTCCGCTTCATCAGAAGCAGGGTCTTCGACATTTCAGGATCGTTGGAGCGATCTTCGCCGGCGTATGCAACGGTGGCCGTCACGCAAAGCGCAACGACCGCCACGAGAAGCGGATTATTCAGCCTTCTCCTCATCACCCTTGCCTCCGTTAGGAACGAGGGCGCTTCCAGGCGAGCGCTACTGCTTTTGTACGCCGCCGGCGGCCGGCGCGTCAACGGGCTTGGTTGTAGCGGGAGGCGATGCCGTGGATTGGCCGGCCGGCTTGCCCTGTTCTTCGAGCGAGCCGACGGTGACGGTTGCTTTCCACTCGCGGTCGCGGCCGGCAAAGTATTTGTCGGGATCCCAGTTGTCGCGCGCGTACATGTCGACGCTGCCGCAGCCGACCTGAGGGATGGTGCGGCCGCCGATGACGAGGGCGGGGCCGCAGTGGGTATTCGTGGCGATATGGTTGGCGCCCGAGTCGAAGCCGGTGCGCGATCCGGTTATTTCCGTCTGGCCTTGGCGTAGTTGTTGGGCCATGCGCGGCTTGGCGACGGCGTCGCCGTAGCGTTCGCTGAGTTTCTTGCGCATCTCTGTCGCTTGAGCGAGCTGTTCGGGCGACAATTCGGCCTTGAGGTTGTCACGTGTGGAAACGAATTCGGGATAGTCACGCTCGGCGGCAAGATCGAGCCACGCATAGGCGGTGACCGGGTCTTTCTTCACGCCTTCGCCGTTCATGTACATCAGGCCGGTGCTGAGCTGGGAAAGCTTGTCGGCGTAGTACGAGCCGATCTCGAAATATTTGAGCGCGCCGGCATAGTCCTTGTGCGCGTAGCGGCGCATGCCGACGGTCATGCCGAAAATGTCGGGGTGGTACCAGGTCGAGGCGTTGGCCATTGCGCGCAGGGTCTTCTGAACGCCGGGATCGTCGAGCGGATCGCCGTCGGCATGGGCCACCGGTGCCAGCATCGCCGCCGCGAGCGCGGCACAAAGCATCCGTTTTCCGAAACTTGCACGCATCGTTCTCTCCTTGGGGTTGCGTCACCGGGCCGCCGGGCGCCGGTATCGCAGAATCAGTTTCCGCAGACCGCACCGCCTCGGCCAGTGTCTAAAGACACGGTGCCGAGCGGCATAGTTCCGGGATGCGAAGCAGCGCCGCCGGGTCGCAGCTGGGCTTCGCCGTGTGCGATTTTCGCAGAAGCGAGCATCGTCTGCCGTGGGTTCAAATCGTTCGGTTCATTCCGGCGCGGACGCACCCGCGTATGCACTCGGTGCGACCCCGGTCTGGCTGCGGAACATCTGGGTGAACGCGGACGGATTGGCGTAGCCGAAATCGAGTGCGATCGTGGTGATCGAATCGCCCGCGGCAAGGCGCGGTAGCGCGGCGACCACGCAGGCCTGGCGGCACCAGGCGGCGAAGCTCGTCCCGGTCTGTTCGCGGAACAGGCGCGTGAACGAGCGGCGCGACATCGCCAGCGACTCGCACCAGTCGTCGATGGTCTCGTGCGGGGTCGGCTTGTCGAGAAAAGCGCGGCAGCGCGCGGCGAGCTTCGGCGAGGTCGGCAGGCCGATGTTGAGCGGCAACGTTGGTAGGGTTTCGATCTCGGCGATCAGCAGGCGCATGATCAGGCCGGCGCGCGCGTGCACATCGTATTTCGCCGGCAGGTCGACCGCTTCGAGCAGCAGGGCGCGCGCGAGCGGAGTGATACCGAGGACGCGGCACTCCTCGGGCAACTTCTTGCTGACCGCCGGTTCGAGGAAAATGCTGCGCGTGGTCACCGGGCCGACTGCGTAGACGTCATGATAGATGCCGGCCGGTATCCACAGCGCGCGCTGCGGCGGCACCACCCAGCGGCCCTGCGGCGTGGTGACGATCATCAGCCCGCTCGCGCCGTACAGTAACTGATTGCGCCGGTGCTGATGCGAGCCGCGCGCGATGCCGGGCGCGTAGTCGTTGCCGACCGAAATGATCGGCCGCGGCACGGATTCGTAGTCGTCGACGTTGGCGTTGCGCATGAGTGCACACAGGCTGGGAGAAGCCCAGCGGAGCTAATCCGAGTCGCGCTTGCGCGCGACGTTTTTATCAGTGGCCCAGTCTCGTAGATCGTTGACCTGCCTGCGGCGGTGGGCTAATGCGAACGATTCTAACCTGCACGCCTCGAATTCGTAGTACCGAGTAGCAGCCGTGAGCGCCAATCCCGCCGTTGTCTCCGAAGAATCCTTGTCCGCCGCACCGCCCGCTTCGGGCGCGGTGCTGGGCGTCCTCGCGGCAGTCAGTTCTTCGCATTTCCTCAACGACCTGATTCAATCGCTGCTTCCGTCAATCTACCCGATCCTCAAGAGCAATTACGCGCTCGATTTCGGCCAGATCGGCCTGCTGACCTTCACCTATCAGATCACCGCCTCGCTGCTGCAGCCGGTCGTTGGCGCCTACACCGACCGCAAGCCGCTGCCGTACTCACTGCCGTTCGGCATGGGCTTCACCCTGTGCGGTCTGCTCCTGCTCTCGCAGGCCGGATCGTTCCCGATGCTGCTGCTCGCAGCGGCGCTGGTCGGCACCGGTTCATCGATCTTCCATCCGGAATCCTCGCGCATTGCGCGGCTCGCCTCGGGCGGCCGGCACGGACTGGCGCAATCCGTATTCCAGGTTGGCGGCAATGCCGGCTCGGCGCTCGGGCCGCTGCTCGCGGCTTTCGTGATTCTGCCGCACGGGCAGGGTGCGCTGGCCTGGGTGTCGGTACTTGCTCTCGCCGGCATCGTGCTGCTGACCCGCGTCGGCCTCTGGTATGCACCGCGCGCGAAGCCGAAAGTCGCCAGGGTCGTCGAAGCGACGACGGATCTGCCGAGAAGCCGCGTCATCCTCGCCATCGGCGTGCTGCTTGCGCTGATCTTTTCCAAGTATTTCTATCTGATCAGCTTGTCGAACTACTACACGTTCTACCTGATCGAGAAGTTCCACGTCTCCACGCAGAGCGCGCAGGTTCATCTGTTCTACTTCCTCGGCGCGGTCGCGCTCGGCACTCTCGTCGGCGGCCCGATCGGCGACCGCATCGGACGCAAGTGGGTGATCTGGGTGTCGATCCTCGGCGTGCTGCCGTTCTCGCTGCTGCTGCCGCACGTGGACCTGTTCTGGACCGCCGTGCTTACCGTGATCATCGGCCTGATCTTGTCGAGCGCGTTCTCGGCGATCCTGGTCTATGCGACCGAGCTGCTGCCCGGCAATGTTGGCATGGTCGCCGGCATGTTCTTCGGCTTCGCCTTCGGCATGGGCGGCATCGCTGCCGCGGTGCTTGGTGAGCTGGCCGACCACAAGGGCATCGAGTATGTATATCAGCTCTGCGCCTATCTGCCGGCGATCGGTCTGCTGACGGCGTTCCTGCCGGACCTGCACCGCCGCCACGCCTGAGCGAAGGCGCAAAAAGCAGCCGGCGGTATGCGCCGGCTGCGGTATTTGCATCACTGCACCGTCGTCGTCTTCGGCTGACGGAACTGCTGACCCGCGGCGAGGATCATCGCCGTGATCGCCTCGATCGCATTGCTGCTCTTGCCGTCGCCGCCGACGAGAATCTGCGGCACGACCGGCAGCTTGCCGTCGGCAATGGCCTTGGTGATCTGCGCGGAGATTTCCTGCGCAAGACGGATCTCGGGACCGCCGTAAGCCTCGACCTGCTTGTGCGCCGCGCGCGCGGTCGCCTCGCCTTCGAGTTCGATGCGGTTCGCGTTCGCCGCGCCGATCGCCTTGATGCGTTCGGCATCGGCCAGCGCGACGTTGCGGATCTTCGCCGCGTCGGCTTCGCCTTGACGTGTCTGCGTCTTCACTTCGGCCAGACCCTTGTTCTCGGCAATCTCGATCGCAATGCGCGATTCGGTCAGGCCCTTTTGCTGGGCCGCAACCGCCGCCGCCTCACGCAGCGTGCGTTCCTTGACCGCGGCGGCCTCCTGCTGCTCGTAGGTCTCGATCTGTTCACGTGCGACCTGACGATCGCGCAACTGGGCGAGGATGTTTTCGATCTGGCTGTTGCCGGCCGGCGATTTCGGCGTGCCGATCAACACTTCCTGCAGTTCGAGGTTATAGGCGGCGAACTTGCCTTTCATGTCCGCGAGCGCCTGGCCCTGGATGTCGGCGCGCTGCTGCAGTAGCTCGATCAGCGTCTTGGTCTGCGCGGTGTTCTTGAAATACGCGGAGACCATCGGATCGAGCGTCTGCTCGACCAGCTTCTGCACATCGCCGAAACGCTGGATCACCTTCGCCGCCTTTTTGTAGTCGATATGCACGACCACGGACAGCGGCAGGGTGGGTTCGAACGCATCCTTGGTGATCAGCGAGATTTCCTTGAGGTTGCGATCGAAGTCGGAACCCGATTGGCCCGATTCCCATTTGAGGATGAAGTTGGTCGTCGGCACTTTCACGATCGAACCGGCGAAGCGGTTGAACGGATACTTGCCCGGCAGCATCGGAGCCTCCCAGACGCCGCGTTCGCCTTCACCGACGAGTTCGCCGTGTTGGTACTCAGCGCCCGAGCGGTCGGCACCGCGCCGGCCGGTGAACGAGACGATGACGCCGACCATGCCCATCGGCACGAGGGTCTTCTCGATGAACTCGACGCTCGCGAACAGGCGATTGACGTAGTAAGTGCCGTCGACCAGCACCTGATACTGGCGGCCGCGGAAACCGCCGGCGGCGAGGAAGCGGTCGGCGTCCTGGAAGTTATTGTGATACGTCGCGGCCGCGCTGCGGTCGGCGCCGACTGCGGGCGCGATCAGTTCGCCGGCGGGCAGGCCGGGGCCGTCGTGCACGGTGACGATGCCGATGACGTCGCTGATGATGCGCGCTTCCTTCGTGCCGGGATCGGCGACGCGGACACTTTGCCCCGACTGCTCGCCGATGACGACTGGGTGAAAGCCGCCGCGCGCTTCGATCTGCGCGCGCATCGCTTCGATCGTATCCGCGTCGGACTTCGCGAGCGCGACGGCGTAGGTATTGGCGCGCGTGAGCACGATGAACTGCGCGATATTGATCGCGTAGACGCCTTCGCGCAGCACCTTGCGCTGGGGACCTTTCTGGCCGCCGCCGGCAAGGAAGCTGCGAACGTCCTCAAAGTCACCTGCACTCGTTTGAGCAGCGCCGGCTTCCCGATCTTCGCGCGTGGGATGCGTGCTGTTCGCTCCCAACGTCTGTCCCGCTTCGAGCGGCCGGCCGTCGCGCGCGAACACATAGCCGATCTCACCCTGCGGCACGGTCACCAGGTCGACCTTGTGCACGCGATATTGGAACGGAAACAACAAATGAAAGCCGCCGCGCAGCAAGTCGGGCACATAGCCCGCTTCGCCGCTGAGGGCGACCAGGCCGCGTTTGACCGAGCCCTTGCCGGCCCATAGTCGTTCGAGTACGCCGACACGATTATTCGGCACGTAGACGACCGACGAATACAGCAGCATCAGCGCGACGATCACGCCGACGATGATGACGATATTGCCAAGACTCAATTCCGTATTAAGCCACGACATGACGTTCTATCCTTCGACAGGTTGGGACAAAGTGAAAAGGTATACAAACGGACACGCACAACGACGAGCTACATGGGCGGCATGGACCACTCCAAGTACTGGGAAAAACGGATGCGTGCAGGGGCGGCCGTGCGCGGGATGGCGGGCGTGGGATGCGAAGGCAAAGGTTCGCCTGGCCGGAATTCGGTCGCGTCGATCGCGACGAGCGGCGGTTGGATCAAACCCCTGGCGGATACGGTAAGCATGACTGCTTTCCTTCGCCATGAAGTAGGGATGAGGCAGGCCTTTTCAAGATGCGCGGCGCGCTCGTGCAAGTGCCTGAATCCGAAGCTATAGTGCGCGCAACGTCCAATTGGTCACAGTAACGTCATGTTCGGATCGTCCCTGCCGCCCGGTTCCAAGCGCGCGATTTCGCGTCGTATTCTCATTGCGCCGTTTGCGGCCACGGCGCGGCGCGTGAACGAAGTCGTCGACGACACCGACGACCTGCTTCATCGCAGCGGAGACCTGCGTACCGGCAAGGCGTTGATCACCACCGTGATCGCGCTGCTGCTCGGCATCCTCAGTCTGCTCGCAGTGATCGCGTTCCATTTTCCGCAGTACCTGACCATGCCGGAGCTGCGCCACAAGTATTCGGTCGACGTGCTGCGCCAACTGCTGTTCGCCGGGCTGCTCGTCGCCGGCGCACTGTCGCTGACTAATCTGGTCTTCAATCGCCGACGCAACCTCAATCTCGTCGCGTTCATTTGCGTCGTCGTTGCCGTGGCGTTGGGCGGCTCGCGCGTGCCGGTCGGGGATTTTCCGGACAACACGCCGTACATCGGCCTCGACTGGTTCATCCTCGACCTGCTCGGTTCGACGACGATCTTCGTCGTGCTCGAAAAATTGTTTCCGCTATACAAAGGACAGCCGATCTTTCGCCGCGAATGGCAGACCGACCTCAAGCATTTCGCGGTCAACCACTTTCTTGTCGGCCTGATCCTGCTGACCGTCAACTTTCTCATCCACAACGTGTTTGGCTGGCTGGTCAATCACGATTTCCAGCTCGCCGTGCAGCGCATCTGGTTCGTGCCGCAGCTTCTGCTCTGCATCCTCGTCGCCGATCTTGCGCAGTACTTCACTCATCGCGCTTATCACGAGGTGCCGTTCCTGTGGAAATTCCACTCGGTGCATCACTCGACGAAGACGATGGACTGGCTCGCGGGCTCGCGTCAGCACATGCTCGAAATCATTGCCACGCGTGTGTTCGTGCTCGCGCCACTGTTCGTGATCGGATTTTCCGAGGCTGTGATCAATGCTTACATCATCATCGTCGGCTTCCAGGCCGTGTTCAATCACGCCAACGTGCATCTGCCGTGGGGGCCGCTCAAGTATCTGATCGTGACGCCGGATTTTCACCACTGGCATCACTCGCAAGACGACGAAGCGATCGACAAGAATTATGCCGCGCATTACTCGTTTCTCGATTACCTGTTCGGCACTGCGGTGAAGTCGGAAAGGAAATTCCCCGAACGCTACGGCGTGGTCGGCGACTACATGCCCGACGGCTTCGTCAACCAGCAGTTGTTCCCGTTCAAGGCGATGATCAAGCCCGAGACCTAGCCGAAAATTGAAAATTCGCGACGAAACCGCGGCAAGCTGCCCGGTTTTGTCCGACGCGCTCGTCTACACTTCGGCGCATTCGTCCGCTCGGGGAAGTTGGAGCGATGCTACAGGGGCTGGTGGTTCTCTACGTGGTTTCCTTTGTCTTGGGAATTCACATCGCTGCGCGCGTTTGGCGCAGGCGCACGCTCGACGGCGTGTTGAGCCTCTTCGTTCCGGGCTACGTCTTCTATGCTCTGTGCAAATATTCGGACGACGTCGATCGCGATAAGCCTCGGCTACTGCTTGGCCCGTGTGCCGCGGCGGCGCTGCTTGCCTGCAGCGCATTCCACGTTGCGTCCGCGACAGCCGGCGAGAATCGTCCTGCCGTAGCGCAGAGCAATGCGCGTGCGGCGAGCGAAGACACTATCGACTCTGACGAGGGCGCCACAGTGCGGCGCTCCTCTTCCAACTGTTCGACCTCGGCGCCGGACAAGGCGGCGCCCGCTTCACCTGCGATGCGAACGCCGCCGTCCCCTGAGCCGGCGACCGAGGCCGAACCTCCACGTCGTGCGACGCCTGCGGAATTGCAAAGGCTCGCCGAAAAAGTCGATTTCCTGCGCGGCCGTTTCGCGCGCGAAGCGATCGGCATGCGTCTGGAAATTCCGCGCAATCAGCATCTGCTCGCAGGCGCCGACGCGCGCCATGCCGACACGGCCCTACGCGGCGAGCACGACGCGTATCTGGTCGGTTGGATGGTCGCCGCGAACAAGACGCTGACCGACGCCAATTTGCGCATCGTGCGTGTGCGCTGGCGTCACGACGGTCTCGTCGCCGCCGAATCCGCGATGCCCGATGCCGACGCCCTGCTCGAAGCAGCGCATACGCGCGCTTATGCGTCGCGACTTTTCGGCAGCGGCGGTTCGCTGCTGCGTTACGACTCGCCGCCGGCACGCGACGGCGCGACGGTCGTCTGGAGCGAGGAGCGTCAGCTTGACGGCGCGAAAGCGAGCGTGTTCGATTGCCACGCCGTACGTCTCGCACGCAAAGGCGTGCTCGAATTCAGCATCGCCGGCATGGATGCGAAGGCGGCGAAATCCTGCGTCGACGAACTGAGTTCGCTCGTCGCGTCGGTGCAGTTCGACGCGGGCACCGACTATCCCGCGCAGGCGGACAACGAGCCTCCGGCGCCCTATACGCTCGACGCGCTGATCGCGCAAACTCAGTAGTCCCCACAGACTCGAACGAGCGTTTGCCCCAGCGGACTTGCGCCGAATGCTAAACTTGCGCGTTCAAAACCCCGCTGCGAGCAAGGCCATCATGTCTGTTCCCGCAACCCAGCTCGACCTCGGCTACACGCTCGAGGACAAGTACACGCGTACCCAAGGCCGCATTTATCTCTCCGGCGTGCAAGCGCTGGTGCGGTTGCCGTTGATGCAACAAATGCGCGATCGCGCGGCGGGGCTTTCCACCGCCGGCTTTATTTCCGGCTATCGCGGCTCGCCGCTCGGTGGTTTCGACCTGGAGCTGTGGAAGGCCAAGAAACATCTCAAATCCTCGAACATCGAATTCCAGCCCGGCCTCAACGAGGACCTCGGTGCGACGATGGTCTGGGGCACCCAGCAGGCGAATTTGTTCCCGGGCGCGAAGTACGACGGCGTGTTCGCGATGTGGTACGGCAAGGGTCCTGGCGTTGACCGCTCGGGCGACGTGTTCAAGCACGGCAACGCCGCGGGTACTTCGAAGAATGGCGGCGTGCTTGCGCTTGCGGCCGACGACCACGCCTGCCGCTCGTCGACCCTGCCGCACGGTTCGGAACTCGAATTCGTCAGCGCGATGATGCCGATCCTCAATCCGGCCGGCGTGCAGGACATCCTCGACATGGGCATGCTCGGCTGGGCGATGTCGCGCTATACCGGCCGCTGGGTCGGCTTCAAGACAATCGCTGAGACGGTCGAATCGTCGGCCAGCGTCAACGTCAATCCGCATCAGCTCGATATCGTATTGCCGACGGACTTCGTCATGCCGGCCGACGGTCTCAATATCCGCTGGCCCGATCCGCCGCTCAATCAGGAAATGCGCCTGCACCAATACGCCGTGCAAGCGTCGCAGGCCTTTGCGCGCGCCAACAACATCGACCGCATCGTCATCGACTCGCCGAAGGCGCGTCTCGGCATCGTGACCACGGGCAAGAGCTATCTCGACGTGCTGCAGGCGCTCGAATATCTCGGCATCGACGACAAGATGGCTGCCGATATCGGCATCCGCGTGTACAAGATCGGCATGACTTGGCCGCTCGAACCGGTCGGCATCCGCCGCTTCGCCGACGGCCTCGAAGACATCATCGTCGCCGAAGAGAAGCGCTCCTTCATCGAATCGCAGATGAAAGAATATATGTACAACTGGCCGACGCGCGCGAGCGTGGTCGGCAAGTACGACGAAGAAGGCAATTGGATCCTGCCGTCGACGGCGGAGCTGACGCCGGCGATGATCGCGCTCGTTATCGCCAAGCGCCTGTCGCGCTTCTTCTCCAACGACACGATCAAGGCACGCGTTGCCTGGATCGAGGCGAAAGAGAAAGAGCTGACCCTTCCGCGTGCGAGCTTTCCGCGCGCCGCGCACTACTGCTCCGGCTGCCCGCACAACACGTCGACCGCCGTGCCCGAAGGCTCCCGCGCGCTCGGCGGCATCGGCTGCCACTACATGGTCACCTGGATGGACCGCCGCACCGACACGTTCACCCAGATGGGCGGCGAAGGCGCGACCTGGTGCGGCCAGGCGCCGTTCACCGAAACTCAGCACGTTTTCCAGAACCTCGGCGACGGCACGTATTTCCATTCCGGTTCGCTCGCCGTGCGTCAGGCGATCGCGGCCAAGGTCAACATCACCTACAAGATTCTCTACAACGACGCGGTCGCGATGACCGGCGGCCAGCCGGTGGACGGCAAGTTGTCCGTGCCCGACATCGCCAACCAGATGCGTGCCGAAGGCGTGCAGACGATCATCGTCGTCAGCGACGATGTCGGCAAATGGTCGCGGCGCGAGCTGTTCCCGCGCGATGTCGAATTCGTCGACCGCGCCGAGCTAGATGCGGTCTCCAAGCGCCTGCGCGAAGTGCCCGGCGTGTCGGTGCTGATCTACGATCAGACCTGCGCGACCGAGAAGCGCCGCCGGCGCAAGCGCGGCAAGCTCGAAGATCCGAAGAAGCGCGTTTTCATCAACTCGCTCGTTTGCGAAGGCTGCGGCGACTGCGGCGAGAAGTCGTTCTGCGTCTCGGTGCTGCCGAAGGAAACCGAATACGGCCGCAAGCGCGAAATCGATCAGTCGAACTGCAACAAGGATTTTTCCTGCGTCAAAGGCTTCTGCCCGAGTTTCGTCACGATTCACGGCGGCGGTTTGAAGAAGCGCAAGCCGGGCGGAGGAAAAGTGGATTTCTCCACGTTGCCGCAACCGAACTTCGCCAGCGACCTGGCGCAGCCGTGGAACATTCTCGTCACCGGTATCGGCGGCACTGGCGTGGTCACGATCGGTGCGCTGATCGGCATGGCCGCGCATCTGGAGTCGAAGGGCGCGACCGTGCTCGACCAGACCGGTCTCGCGCAGAAGGGCGGCGCGGTGACCTGTCATCTGCGCATCGCGAAGACGCCGGCCGACATCCACGCTGTGCGCATCGCCGCGGGCGAAGCCGACCTCGTGCTCGGCTGCGACATGGTCGTGGTCAACGATTACTGGGCGCTGTCGAAGATCCGCGCCAAGCGCTCGCACGTTGTGCTCAACACCTATGAGGCGATGCCCGGTACGTTCACGACCAAGCCGGACATGCAGTTCCCGGCACTGCAGATCGTCAAGGCCGTCGGCACTGCGCTCGACGGCGATCAGCCCGAGCTGGTCGATGCGACCGACCTCGCCACCAAGCTGCTCGGCGATTCGATCGCGAGCAATCTGTTCATACTTGGGTATGCTTGGCAGAAGGGCTGGGTGCCGATCTCCGAGGCTGCCTTGATGCGCGCGATCGAACTCAACGGTGCCGCGATCGAGATGAACAAGTCGGCGTTCAATTGGGGCCGTCTTGCCGCAGTCGACATGAAGAAAGTGAAGGAAGTCGCGAGCGGCACGGCCGCGTCCGTTCCGGCGCTGCCGGTCGCCACACCGCTGAATGACGCGGTGCTCAGTGCGAATCTCGACGATCAGATCGCTCGTCGCGTGGCCTTCCTGACCGACTACCAGGACGCAGCCTACGCGGCGAAGTACAAGGCTCTGGTCGACAAGGTGCGCAGCGCCGAGCAGGCAAAGGCGCCAGGGCAGACCGCGCTTACCCAAGCGGTCGCTCGCTATGCGTTCAAGCTGATGGCCTACAAGGACGAATACGAAGTCGCCCGCCTGTACACGAGCGGCGAGTTCGAAAAGCAGATCAAGAGCACCTTCGACGGCGACTACAAGATTCACTTCAACCTCGCTCCGCCGACCTTCTCCAAGAAGGACGCGGACGGTCATTTGATCAAGCGCGAGTTCGGCCCGTGGATGCTCCGCGCGTTCAAGCTGCTGGCCAAGTTCAAGGGCCTGCGCGGCGGCGCGCTCGATATCTTCGGCAAGACCGAGGAGCGCAAGATGGAGCGCCAGCTCATCGTCGAGTACTTCGCCACAATCGACGAACTGCTGTCCAAGCTCGATCGCGACAGTCTCAAGCTCGCGGTCGACATCGCCTCGATCCCCGAGCAGATTCGTGGCTATGGTCACATCAAGGAAGCGAATTTCGCCAAGGCGGCGAAGCAGCGCGAGCAGTTGTTGGCGGCATGGCGGAACAGCAAGCCGTCGGCTATCGCTGCATAAATCTATTCGGAATCTGTGTGATTTTCGGTGGTCTCGGCCAGAACATCAGCATAAAGACTGGGTCTTTTGAAAATTCGCACTTGACTATCTATTCATAAATCTATTCACTAAGACTCATGGACGAGTCGAGATTCGAGCAGCTCGAGACCCTTCTGCGCCGCCGCGGCATCGTCACGGCGGCAGAAATCGCGCGCGAACTGGATGTCAGTCAGGCCGGTGTTTCGCGGCTCGTCGCCGCGGCGGGCGAGCGCATCGTACGCATCGGCAAGGCGCGCGCTTCGCGTTACGCATTAGCTCACCCCATCGCCCGCGCAGGCAGCCGCTGGCCGCTCTATCGCATCGAGGCGCGCGCCCGTCCGGAGAAACTCGGCGAGCTGCAGGCGCTGCACAACGACGCCTTCTTGTTCGAGCCGGCGCGCCCGCTGCCCGCCTTTCTCGAGGGCGACTTCGGCAGCGGCCTGTTTCCGGGCCTGCCATGGTTTCTCGACGATCAACGCCCGCAGGGATTTCTCGGCCGCGCCTTCGGCCGACGCATCGCCGCGGACATCGGCGCGCGCGACGACATCGTACTCTGGCATAGCGACGATATCGTGCTCGGCCTGCTGCGCCACGGCGAGGATCAGGCCGGTGACCTCGTCCTCGGCGAAGCCACACTGCAGCGAGCCCTGCGCGATATCCAAGAGCCGCGTGCCGTGTTCCCCGCACGGCAACGCGCCAAGGCGTATCCGCAACTGGCGGACATTGCGCTCAGAGGCGAGAGCATCGGTTCTTCCGCGGGCGGCGAGCAGCCCAAATTCACCGCGACCTTGCGTTCCGACGACGGATACAAGCCCGTCATCGTCAAATTC
Source organism: Rudaea sp. 3F27F6 (assembly GCF_005503555.1). Classification (GTDB taxonomy): domain Bacteria; phylum Pseudomonadota; class Gammaproteobacteria; order Xanthomonadales; family Rhodanobacteraceae; genus Rudaea. Next base: position 1,548,191 of record NZ_SCNG01000001.1, on the reverse strand, counting down.
AGCGATCGTGTGACGACGAGAGCGGGGCGGCGTTGGGCCGATCTTCTGATCTGCGAGCATTTGGCCGGCGAAACCCTGCGTGAGCATGGCCTGCCTGCGGCGATCAGCGATATCGTCGAGGCCGACGGGCGCGTGTTTCTCGAATCGACGCGCTTCGACCGCACGCCGGAACTCGGCCGCCGTGGCTTCGTCTCGTTCGCCGCACTCGACGCGGGCTACTACGGCCATGGCCGCATCGATTGGTGGCGCTTTGCATCCGAGCTCGCGCGCGACGGTTGGCTGAATGCCGACGACGCGATGTTGCTGCGCAGGCTCAGCTGGTTCGGCGAGTTGATCGCGAACAGCGACATGCATCTCGGCAATGCCGCGTTGCAGCTCGTTGATGCTCGGCCGCTGCCGCTTGCACCCGCTTACGACATGTTGCCGATGACATTCCGCCCGCTGCCGAGCGGCGAAGTTGTCGAGCGCGAATATGTCGTCGTTCAGCCTTTGCCGGAGCATCGCGAAGACTGGCGAATCGCCGCCGAGGCGGCCCTGGCATTTTGGCGCGACGTTGCAGACGAGACGCGCATTTCAGCCGGATTCCGCTCGATCGCGCGCGACGCGTCGGCGAAACTGAAGGCAACCGCCGCTCGCGCCTGAGCTTGCGACTGGACGCCGACGACCCATCTGGTCAGACTCACCTATTTGATTGCTCGCAGCAGTCCGCATAAATGGATGAAGCGCGATTCCGCCGGCTGCTATCTGGCCTGATCGGCCGTACGCTCGACCGCCACATGCTCGATCAAGGCGCAGACTTTCTGCGCCATGGCCGCGTGCACGGTTTGCGCTACGCCTCGGCCGCGCCCGAATCCGGCATCCTGTCCGGTGAAGTGGACGGCGGCGATTTGTTTGCGTGCGCAGCCCAGATTCGGATCGACGGCGGCGAAGGCGAACCCGATGTCGTCACGCAGTGCACTTGCGTACTCGGGGCCGCATGTGAACATGTCGCCGCGATCGCGTTGAAATTCACCGCTGCATACGGCCTGGCCGATATAAGCGGCGACGAGCCGGCGAAAGCCGATTCGGCGCCGCCGAATCCGCGCATGCGGACGCCGCGACCCGGAGCATCAGCCGTGCAAGCCGGCTCGACAATGGCAGCCGAAGAGCATCGCGTCGTACCGACGCCGATCGCCATCCTGCGCAGCGTCGCGATCGGCGACTCTGCCGGCCGCTATGACGCCGGTCTTGTTCGTCTGTGCTTCGACTATGCAGGGCCCAGATTGCTGTTCGCACCCGCGTCCGTACGCGAGCGGCGCCTGTTCAACGGCCGTGTGCTCGACATCGTGCGCGACCGCGGAGCGGAACTCGCAGCCTGCGAACAACTGGAGAGCCTCGGCTTCGTCGATGCCGAATTGCTGCGCCATCTGATCGGCGCTGCCGAAGGCGAACTCGTCGACGGCGACTTCGTCATCGAATCGCGGCGCAATCAACTGGCCACCGTCGAGCAGGTATTCGCGCTTGCGCCGAGCTTGCGCGAATTCGGCTTCAAGCTCGAATCGGCTGCGGGTTTTCCGTTCGCCCTCGTCAGCGAAACCGGCGAGTGGTACCTGCAAGTCGACGGCAGCGAAGACGAAGACGCCGGTAATCCCTGGTTCGATCTGCGCCTCGGCATCGACGTCGACGGCGAACGCGTCGATCTGCTGCCGATCCTGCGCCGCCTGCTTGCCGATCCGGCCTTTCCGCTCGTGGCGCGCAAGGGCGAAGCCGACGATGCCAGCTGGCTCGTGCCGCTGGACGAACGCCGGCGTGCGGCTTTGCCGCTGGCGCGGTTGCGCAAACTGATCGCGCCGCTCATCGAATGGTTGCAAGGATCGGCCGGCGAAGACGGAACCCTGCGCCTGCGCCGCGCGCAGGCGGGCGTACTCGACGAGCTTGCCGTGCCGTGGCGCGGCGGCGGTGCGCTGCGCGGCCTCATCGATCGCCTCTCCGCCGCGCGCGAACCGGCGACCGAACCGCGCGGATTCAATGCGACTCTGCGCGCGTATCAGCGCGACGGTCTCGCCTGGCTCGGCCTGCTCGCCGATGCGGGTCTCGGCGGCGTGCTCGCCGACGATATGGGTCTCGGCAAGACTGTGCAGGTGCTCGCCCACGTGCTCGCGGAAAAACAGCGCGGTCGCCTCGGTGCGCCCGTGCTCGTCCTCGCGCCGACCAGTCTCGTCGCCAATTGGCGCGACGAAGCCCTGCGCTTCGCGCCGGACCTGTCCGTGCTCGTGCTGCACGGTCCGGCACGCGCCGGCCTGCACGAGGCGATCACGCGCCACGATCTCGTCATCACTACTTATCCTTTGCTTTTGCGCGATCGCAAGGAGCTGCGCGCGCACGAATATTCCCTGCTCGTGCTCGACGAAGCGCAGGCGATCAAGAACGCGAAGACGCAATGGGCGAAGATCGTGCGCGAGCTGCCTGCGCGCCGACGCCTGGCGATGACCGGCACGCCGCTCGAGAATCATCTCGGCGAACTGTGGGCGCAGTTCGACGCCGTCGAGCCCGGCCTGCTCGGCAACGAGAAGAATTTCACGCGTTTCTTCCGCGCGCCGATCGAAAAGCGCGGCGACGTCGAGCGCCGCGAACGCCTGCAGCGCCGCATCGCGCCCTTGCTGCTGCGCCGGCGCAAGCAGGACGTGCTCGCCGACCTGCCGCCGAAAACCGAGATCACGCGCGCCGTCGAGATCGAAGGCGACCAGCGCGAGCTTTACGAAACCCTGCGCCTCGCGCAGCACGAGCGCGTGCTCGACGAAGTGAAGAAACGCGGTCTCGCCCAAAGCGGCATCGTCGTGCTCGATGCCCTGCTCAAGCTGCGCCAGGCTTGTTGCGATCCGCGCCTGGTCAAGCTCGACGCCGCACGCGGGGTCAAGACCTCGGCCAAACTCGATCTGCTGCTCGAACTCATCGACAGCCTCGTCGACGAAGGGCGCCGCGTTCTTTTGTTCAGTCAGTTCACCGAGATGCTCGCCTTGATTGAAGCGGCGTTGGCGGAACGCTCGATTGCCTACCTGACCCTGACCGGGCAGACGCCCGGAACGCAGCGTGCCGCCTTGGTCAAGCGCTTCCAATCCGGGCGCGTGCCGTTGTTCCTGATCAGCCTCAAGGCCGGCGGCGTCGGCCTCAACCTGACCGCGGCCGATACGGTCATCCACTACGATCCCTGGTGGAACCCGGCCGTGGAAAATCAGGCCACCGACCGCGCCCACCGCATCGGTCAGGACAAGCCGGTCTTCGTCTACAAATTGATTTGTTCGGGCACCGTCGAAGAAAAGATCCAGGCTCTGCAAGAGCGCAAGGCCGAACTCGCGCGCGCCGTACTCGAAGGCGGCGATGCGCAGAGCCTGCGCTTCGACGAGGCCGATCTCGCCGATCTGTTCGCGGCGCCGTAGCGTGTTGCCTCAGACTTCGATCAGATCGACATACTCGAAGCGGCCGTCGCGCAGAACGCGCTCGCCGCGCGCGAGCGCGATCGGCTGGGCGAACATCGGCCCGGCATAAACGCAGGTGTGGAACTCGCCGTTCTCACCGCAGGGATCGCACGAGGCGGGCAGATCGGCGAGCAGGGTGGCGTCGAAATCGCACCCGCAGAAATCCGCGTCGATCTGTTGCGTATCCACGCAGCTCAAAATCGCGCGATAGCCGCGCGCAATGAAACGGCGCGCGACTTCGGCGGTGTCTTCGCCCCAGATCGGATAGACGCCGCGCCAACCTAGCCGCTGCAGCAGCGCCTCGCGATACGCGCGCACGTCGGCGAGATAGAGATCGCCGAACGCGATCGCGTCGAGCTTGGGTTCCGTCACCTGCGCCCGCGCCAACGCGTCGGCGAATGCTGCTTCGTAGACGTCGTTGGATGCTTGCGGCGGAATCGTCGCTTCGATCAGCGGAAGGCCCAATGCTTCGGACTGGCGCTGAAGTATCGACCGACGCACGCCATGGATCGCGATACGCTCGTATACGGCAGTGACCGTGGTGAGAAGCCCGACGACACGATAACTGGGATCCGCTCGCAGACGCTCCAGTGCCAGCGTCGAGTCCTTGCCGCCGCTCCAGGCGAGCAGCACCGGCGTGCTCATACGGTGCCGCGGTTCTTGCCTTGGAACGGCACGTAGTATTCGCGGATGCGCGCCATGTCGGCGTCGAGATCGTCGGTCAGCTCGATCAGTGGGCCGAGGCCGATCGTCTTGTCGGGGTAGTGAAAATACAGCAGCTGCACCGGCACGCCGGCGGCGCGCGCGATGTGCCAAAAACCGCTTTTCCACTTCTTCACTTTTTTGCGCGTGCCTTCGGGCGTGATGCCGAGCCAGAGCTTGTCCTGCCCGGCGAACTGCAGGCGCATCTGAGTCACCACGTCGTGCGCCGCCGCGCGGTCGATGCCGATGCCGCCGAGGCCGCGCACGAGCGGGCCGAGCACGCCCTTGGTGTAGTCGTTCTTGATGATGAAGCGGACGTCGACGCGCAGCGCGACCTTGAAGGCGAGTGCCCAGACGCCGTCCCAGTTGGAAGAGTGCGGTGCGCCGATCAGGACGAGCTTCGGCACGTCGGGCAACGTGCCGGTCACGCGCCAGCCGGACCAGCGCAGCAGCGCGCGGCACAACCGGCTGACCAACGACGGCGGAAACTGCGGCGCCTGCGGCGGCACTTGCGGAAATATCGAAGTCGTCACTTAGCCGGATTCCCCTAAAAAGCGTTTTGGCCGCGGATTGCACGGATCGGCACGGATAAAGCAGAACCGGAGAGAGCAAGAGGATTTTGCTTCCTCCGCTTTACTTCTGATCCGAGTACATCCCTGTAATCCATGATCAAAAAGCGCTCTTCAATCATCACCCCAATTGCGTTTCGATCGCTGCTGTTTGTGCGTGCTGCGCAGTCGCTTGGCGTCGAGACGCCGTTCCTTCGAGGCACGCGTCGGCTTGGTCGCGACGCGCTTCTTCGGCACGTAAGCGGCCGCCTGCAGAATCTCGGCGAGGCGCGCGCGTGCGTCCTCGCGGTTCTTCGCCTGATCGCGGAAGCGGTTCGCCTGGATTACGAGCACGCCCTCGGCCGTCAGGCGCCGGTCGCGCCGCGCGAGCACGCGCGCACGCAGCGCCTCGGACAGCGATGGCGAATGCAGCACGTCGAAGCGCAACTCGACCGCCGAGGCGACCTTGTTGACGTTCTGCCCGCCCGGCCCGGAGGCGCGCACGAAGGTCTCGATCAGCTCGTTTTCGGGGATGGACGAGATCGCGTTGGAAGCCGTTGAAGCAGAAGAATCGGATCGCATCGCTACTGAGTGACACGCTTGATCACAGTCGAGGTGTTCGACGGCGGTTTCTTGCCGCGCGCCTGTTCCAGATACATCAACTCTCTGATCGTGTTGGGATTGCCGGGATCGACCTTGAGCGACTCTTCCAGCGCCGCGTCCGCCTCGTCCCACTTGCGCAGATCGATCAATGCAACGCCCATCGACCGCCATGCGCGTGAAAGATCTCTCTTGCGGTTTGCGGTGCTGGTGCAATGTTGCGAATCGACTGCCTTGCGGTTTATCGCCACGGCATCCGCAAGGCGCTGCGGAGATTGTTGGACGATCGTGGCTTTCTCGTTCAGCAGCATGGGGCGATCCGGTTCCAGTGCGAGCGCACGGTCGATATCGGCATCTGCTTCGGCCGCATCTTTGTTCTCAATCGCGAAGAACGCCAGCAAATACCAAGCCTGCGTATAGGAAGGCAATGTCCATAGGATCTTTTTCTTGTATCGCTTGGCATCACCCGGAGAGCACTCGATGAACTCTTGTTGATCCCAATATGCGATGGCGACGCTGTCGGCACCCTCGTTGATCGCCCGCCAGTCTGGAGGCATCGCCGAAACGATCTCGCGCAACATCGCCCTGCCTTCGGCTACCTTGCCCGAATGCAGCAATTCCACGGCTTTCTCGAAACGGGAAACCGCGGCCGTTTGTTCGTTCGGCGGCGCCTGTTGCACGGTGCCGGACAGCTCCGGGCTTGTACTGCGCTTGTCCGCCGACGTTGCACACCCGGCCAAGACCAGCATTGTCCCGGCTATCCAGAAAAATCCATTTCGCATGGGCAGCTCTCCGGAAAATTATTTGTCCGCGATCTCGTACTTCGGCAGCTTCTTCTTCAGCAGCACGCGTTTCAGGCGCACGTATTTCGGCAGGCCCGTTTTCGCGTCGTACGGCGGATAAGCCTCACCGCGGATCAGCGGTTCGAAATAGTTGCGCGCGGCCGTGGTGATGTGGAAGCCGTCCTTGCTGATGAAGTTCGCCGGCAGTTTCTTTTCGATATTGGCGATCTTGGTGATCGGTGCAGGCTCGACCTTCCACTTGAACGGATTCGAGGACGTGCGCTTGATCACCGGCATGACCGCATTTTTGCCGGCGAGCGCGTATTCGACCGCGGCCTGGCCGACCGCGTAGGCCTGTTCCAGGTCCGACTTCGAGGCCAAATGCCGCGCCGAGCGCTGCAGATAGTCCGGCACGGCCCAGTGAATCTTGAAGCCGAGCCTGTCCTTGACCAGTCCCGCGATGATCGGCGCCGCACCGCCGCCGAGCTGGGTATGGCCGAACGCATCGACCACGCCGGAGTCGGTGAGGAACTTGCCGTCCGCCGTCTTCACGCCTTCGGAGACGATCACCGAACAGTAGCCGACCTTGGCCACGACTTGTTTCACGCGAGCGAGGAACTTGTCCTGCTCGAACGGCACTTCGGGGAACAGGATTACATGCGGCGGTGCGTCCTTGCCGTGGCTCGCGAGACCGGCCGCGGCCGCGATCCAGCCGGCATGCCGGCCCATCACTTCCATGACGAAGACCTTGGTCGACGACTCGCTCATCGACTCGACGTCGAGGCTGGCCTCGGTGATCGACACGGCTGTGTACTTCGCCACCGAGCCGAAGCCGGGGCAGGAGTCGGTGACCGGCAAGTCGTTATCGACCGTCTTCGGCACGCCGACCACCTTCAAGTCGTAGCCCAACTCGGCGCTGAGCTTGGAGATCTTCAGCGAGGTATCGGCCGAATCGTTGCCGCCGTTGTATAGGAAGTAGCGGATGTCGTGCGCGCGGCAGACGTCGATCAGGCGCTCGTAGCGCGCGCGGTCCGCTTCGATCGACTTGAGCTTGAAGCGGCAGGAGCCGAAGGCGCCGCCCGGGGTGTGGCGTAATGCCGCAACCGCCGTGCGGTCTTCCTTCGACAAGTCGATCAGTTCCTCGCGCAGCGCGCCGAGAATGCCGTTGCGTCCCGCATAGACCGGAATGCCGCGCTTGCGGCAGGTTTCGATCACGCCGCAGGCGCTGGCGTTGATCACCGCGGTCACGCCGCCCGACTGCGCGTAGAACAGCGCGCCCTTGCCCGACTTGCCCTGCTTTTTGCTCATGGAATCCTCAATGGAATTGGGATAGGAAAACTGCGCGAGGCGCGGAGTTTCCAGGGTTTCATTGACTCGCTGCCGCACTGCCGCTAGGTTAGCCGGACGCAGCTCGCATTGCACCCATCACCTCGCTTTCACCGGATCAGATATGCGCATCGTTTTCTTCGGCCCGAACGGATCGGGCAAGGGTACCCAGGCGACATTGCTCAAGAGCGAACTCGGCATCCCGCATATCTCCACCGGCGACCTGCTGCGCGCCGCGGTCAAGGCCGGCACGCCGCTCGGCGTCAAGGCCAAGGCGGTGATGGACGCCGGCCAGCTCGTTTCCGACGACATCGTTCTCGGCATGCTCGAAGAGCGCATCACCGAGCCGGATGCCAAGGGCGGCTTCATCCTCGACGGCTATCCGCGCAACCTGGCCCAGTGCGCCGCGCTCGAAGACCTGCTCGCGCGCATCGGCCAGCCGCTCGACGTGGCGATCAAGCTCGACGTGCCCGATGCGGCCATCCTCGCGCGCTGCGAAATCCGCTTCGCCGCCGAACACCGTCCCGATGACGACCCGATCGTCGTGCGCAAGCGCCTCGACGTCTACCGTGCGCAGACCGCGCCGGTCGCCGACCATTTCGAGGCGATCGGCAAGCTGCGCCATGTCGACGGCGTCGGCGAGGTGCAGGAAGTGTTCAAGCGGATTTTGGCGGTCTTGCCGAGATAAATAGTGGGGGGTTTTGAGGCCGACTCGGCCGCAGAAGCCGAACATCGCTCGGGCTCGCATGCTGGTTCGCACGCGCGCCGAAATCAGAATATTTTGTCGGATCCAGAAATTTTTCTCGATCGTTATAGTCGTCTTGGCGTTGCTCTTTCCGGTATATATATTCCATCAGTACGGATGGGGCGTGGTGCCAGTCCGCGATCGACAGAGCAACGTCGTTAGTGAGGTGAACGGTTTCTTGTTTTCCTTGCTGTTTTCCGCCTTCGGCGTAGGGATCGGCTCAGGTACCTATTGGGCGGCGAAGAAGGGCCTTGCCTATAGCAACGGCAACGATCCTTATCGTCTCGCAGGGCGGATATATCGTCGCAAAGCGGCGGCACGACGGAAGAAGTTGGCCGGCTGATCGGAACGATATGAGCGGTGCGTGACGATGCCCAGGCATTGCAACCCTCACTTCGCGCACCGAGCGTTGACCAGGCAAATCTTTCGTCAACGGTGATGCCTGTGTTCTCGAACACCAAAGCGGCGTTTGGCCTTCGGCTGCAGAGGATTGAGAGCAAACTGGTACACTCGTGGACCATGTGTGAACTTTGTCCGCGCCTGCTTCCATGTCCTCCGTTGTAGAAACCTTCCGCGATATCCTGCTGCTGCGCCGCGGCCCGCAGGATTTGCCGTATTCGACGCAATTGCTCGTCACCGTCGCGGCGTTGTCCATTGCCGCGCAGTTGCCGGTCGCGTGGATACGCGAGATCAGTGTGGGAATGGTGCTGGTTGGGTCGGCGTTGGCCTTGGCATTCTCGCTTGGCCTGCTGCGCCTGTTGCTGACGCTGCGTGACAAGGGCAGCCGCTTCGTGCAGACCGCGACGGCGTTTGTCGGCTGCGACGTGGCGTTCAAAGTGATGGGCATTCCGGTCGCGCTGCTCTTCGGTACCCCGCCGCAGACTGCCGAGCAGATGACCGGCGCGCAGATGCTGGCCGGCCTGATTGCGCTGCCTTTGCTGATCTGGAAGGTGATGGTCGATGCGCACGTGTTCCGCCACAGCTTGGATATTTCCTTTGGCGGCGGCATCAGCGTGGCCTTGATGTGGATACTCGCGGCAGTCGCTCTGGCCTCGCTTTCCGGAGCACCCGCGTGAGCCGGCACGCCTGCGTTCGCCGTTGAACGCCTAGATCGAGAGCGATCGGCCCAAGCATGAAACTGCATATTCTCGGAATCGCCGGCACCTTTATGGGCGGCGTCGCCGCACTTGCGCGCGAGCTCGGCCACGAAGTCGAAGGTTCGGACCAGAACATCTATCCGCCGATGAGCGACCAGCTCGCCGCGCTCGGCATCGCGCTCAAGCAGGGTTATCGCGCCGAGCATCTGCAGGCGGACGCGGATTCACCGGCGCCCGATCTCGTCGTCGTCGGCAACGCGCTGTCGCGGGGCAATCCGGCGGTCGAATACTTGTTGAACGCGCGCTTGTCCTATGTCTCCGGCCCGCAGTGGATCGGCGATGCGCTGCTGCGCGAGCGCCGCGTGTTCGCCGTCGCCGGCACCCACGGCAAGACCACGACCACGGCGATGCTCGCCTGGATTCTCGAAGCCTGCGGTCGCGAACCCGGATTTCTCGTCGGCGGCGTGCCGGAAAATTTCGGCGTGTCGGCGCGGCTCGGTGCGAGTCCCGACTTCGTCATCGAAGCCGACGAATACGACACCGCGTTCTTCGACAAGCGCTCGAAGTTCGTCCACTACCACGCGCAGATCGCGATCCTCAACAATCTTGAGTTCGACCACGCCGACATCTTCCCCGACGTGGCCGCGATCCAGCGCCAGTTCCATCATCTCGTGCGCACCGTACCGGGCAACGGCCACCTGATCGTCAACGCCGAGGACCGGCATCTCGCCGAAGTGCTCGCGCTCGGCGCGTGGTCGCCGGTGACGACGTTCGGGCTCGACCGGGGCGACTGGCGCGCGCGCCTGATCGTTGCCGACGGCAGCGAATTCGCCGTGATCCGCGCAGGCGAAGAAGTCGGCATCGTGCGTTGGCCGCTGATCGGCCGGCATAACGTCGCCAACGCGCTCGCGGCCCTGGCCGCGGCGCACGCGGGCGGCGCCGACATCGGCACGGCGATCGCGAGCCTCGCCGATTTCCGCAGCGCGAAGCGGCGCATGGAACTCGTCGGCGAAGCGCAGGGCATCAAGGTCTACGACGACTTCGCCCATCATCCGACCGCGATCGCGACGACACTCGCCGGCTTGCGCGCGAAAGTCGGCAAGGCGCGCATCCTTGTCGGCATGGAGCCGCGCTCGAACTCGATGCGCCTCGGCGCACACGCCGACGAACTCGCGCCGAGCCTCGCCGACGCCGATGCCGTCGTCTTCCTGCGCCGCGCGGAGCTGCCGTGGGACGCGGCCAAGGTGACCGACGCCCTGCACGGGCGCGGCCACACAGCGCCCACGGTGGATGCCCTCATCGCCGCACTGCGCGAACAAGCGAAGCCCGGCGACCACGTCGTCTTCATGTCGAACGGCGGCTTCGAGAATGCGCCGCGGCGCTTCGTCGCCGCCGTCGCCGCGAAATAGAAATGTGACGTGACGCACCGTCGGCGATCGTTCGCCATACGGAACAGAGAATTTCTGTACTCGCCAGTTGAAAATTCAGCAAGGTGAATCGATTTCGGCTACGTTCTTTCGCAGCAACCGGATCGACACATGCACGTACTTCTCCACCGACTGCGCGCGCTGGCCGCCGCATCGCTTGCTTTTCTTGCTTTGCCCGCCGCCGCGGCGGAATGGAATTTAGAGGCCGGACGCAGTTTCATGTCCTCGCGCGACGGCACCAACACCGTCTTCGTCGAAGCCGTGTTCGACGAACATCGCTTCGGTGACAGTCGCTTCACCTGGGCGCCCGACGTCAGCCTCGGCTGGATCGAGGGGCGCGGCGACGAACGCCGCCGCGAATCGCGCCGCTACCGCACCGACGACGACGTGCTCCTGCTCGCCGGCGGTGCGCGTTTTCGCTACGGCGGCGCGGACGATTGGTATCGCAATCTGTTCTTCAGTTTCCAGGTCGCCGCGCAGGACGGGCGCACGCGCGCGCTGAGCGACGGCTTCGAGTTCGTCAGCACGTTCGGCTATACCTGGCATCACTTGAGTCTGCAGCTCCGTCACATCTCCGACGGCGGCGCGCGCAAGCCGAACTGGGGCGAGACCGCCGTGCTCGTCGGCGTCGGCTTCGATTTGTAGTGGATGTCCGCGTCGGCAACCCTCGGCGCGCATTGACTCGCGGCAGAAGGTTGGCGCGGGAATGTTAAAGTGGTCGCGTGACTGCTTCCGCGACGCGCATCGATATCCCGCTGTTCCCGCTCAACGCCGTGCTGTTTCCGGGCGGCGAGGTCGCGCTGCGCATTTTCGAGCCGCGCTATCTCGACATGGTGCGCGACTGCGCGCGCGGCAGTTCGCCGTTCGGCATCTGCCTGATCCTCGACGGCGCCGAAGTCGGCGAGCCGGCGACGCCCGCCGCGGTCGGCACGCTCGCGCACATCGTCGATTTTTCGACCACGCCCGACGGCCTGCTCGGCATTCGCGCCCGCGGCGAGCGGCGTTTCCGCCTTGCGCGTTCGCGCGTGCGCGACAACGGCCTCGCCCACGGCGAAGTCGAGGTTTGGCCGGACGAGGACCGGGCCGAAGTGCCGGTCGAATTCCACCTGCTCGCGACGATCCTCGAACGCCTGCTCGAAAAAACCGGCGGCGCGCACGCGAAGGCGCCGCGCGCCCAGTTCGACGACGCCGGCTGGGTCGGCTTCCGCCTCGCGGAACTGCTGCCGCTGGAGAACCGCGAGCGGCAGATGCTGCTGCAGACCACCGACCCGCTCGAAAGGCTCACACAGTTGATGCACACTCTGCCGAGATTCCAGCAAGGTTGATTCAATCCCGCCGTGACGCGCGAGCGGATTCGCTCCAAGGCGCGGGACAGTCGAGTTCGCGCCGTTTCATCGCCGCTTCGCGCGAGACGGATTTTTCAGTTGCACAATCAGAGGACGACAACGATGGCCACGCTGCAAGGCAAGACCCTCTTCATCACCGGCGCATCGCGCGGCATCGGCCTGGCGATCGCGCTGCGCGCCGCGCGCGACGGCGCCAACGTGGTCATCGCGGCGAAATCCGACGTGCCGAATCCCAAGCTGCCCGGCACGATCCATACGGCCGCGGCGGCGGTCGACGCGGCCGGCGGCAAGGGGCTCGCGATCAAGTGCGACATCCGCGAAGAGGCCGAAGTGCGCGCCGCCGTCGACATGACCGCCGCGCGCTTCGGCGGCATCGACATCCTCGTCAACAACGCCAGCGCGATCTGGTTGCGCGGCGCGCTCGACACGCCGATGAAGCGTTTCGATCTGATGGCGCAGGTCAATTCGCGCGGCTCGTTCCTGTGCGCGCAGGCGTGCCTGCCGCATCTGCTCAAGGCGCAGAATCCGCATATCCTGACCCTCGCGCCGCCGCCTTCGCTCGACCCGAAGTGGTGGGCGCCGCACACGGGCTACACGCTGGCGAAAATGGGCATGAGCTTCGTCACCCTCGGCCTCGCAGCCGAGTTCGCCGATCAGGGCGTTGCGATCAATGCGCTGTGGCCGCGTACGCTGATCGCGACCGATGCGCTCAACATGATTCCGGGCGTCGACTCGGGCAACGGACGCAAGCCCGAAATCATGGCCGATGCCGCGCACGCGGTCCTCACCCAGCCTGCGCGTGCGGCGACCGGCCGGTTCTACATCGACGATGAGGTGCTACGCGCGGCCGGCGTCGGCGATTTCTCCGCTTATGCCGTCGATCCGACGAAACCGCTGCTGCCGGATTTGTTTCTCGATTGACGCGCCGTCTTCGCGCTAGCGACGATCGGCACGAAGACTCGCGGTGCGCGGCCGATCGGGCGACTTCTACATTCCTTAACATCGCTCTCGGCAGACTGATTGCCATCGTTCGATAGGGGAAATTGCCATGCCTGAAGAAATCGAAATCGACACCGATAAACTGCACGAAGCGATCCACGAAGAAGTCGAAAAGGAAGGCGGGGAACTGCTGCGCACGATCGCGCTGACGACGGCGCTGTTCGCCGCATTCGCCGCGGTGGCGTCGCTGCTCGCCGGCGGCACGGTCAACGAAGCGCTCGCGCTGAAAACCGAGGCCACGCAGTTGCAGGCGCAGGCATCCGACCAGTGGGCCTACTATCAGGCCAAAGGCATCAAGGCCGTCGTGTTCGAGGCGCAGAAAGGCGTGCTCGCGAGTGCGGACAAGCCGGTGCCGCCCGAGACCGAAAAGAACGTTGCGCGCTACAAGGACGAGCAGCAGGAAGCGAAGAAGAAGGCCGAAGAACTCGAGCACGCACGTGACGAAAAAGGCAAAGAGGCCGACGAGCTGATCCATCAGCATCACTACTTCGCCTATTCGGTCGCGATGCTGCAGGTGGCGATCGCGCTCGGTGCCGTCGCGGCGCTGACGCGCAAGCGCCTCGCGTGGCTCGGTTCGACCGCGCTCGGCTTGATCGGCGCCGGCATCTTTGTCTGGGCGTTGCTTTTGCATTGACGCTTCGGCGGTTTCGGCCGCCGAAACGTGCCTCGCTCGCTAAGCGAACAGAGGCCGCACCGCGGCGATCCATGCCGGCGCGCGCGTGAGAGAAATCCACATTGCCGCTGCCTGGCCGAGGATCAGGATCGGCAGCGCGTACCGATAGACGCGATGGACGCTGCGCGCGACGACGATGTCGTGCGCGACGCCGGCGAGGATCAGCAGATCGACGGCGACGTACCACATGCGGCTCGGCACCAGCCAATGCGGAAAGCGCGCGAAGGCCGCGCTGAGCAGACAACAGGTCGCGATCAGCATCAAGCGTTTGTGGTCGTCCGGCCGGCGGCGCCAGGCGATCGCGAGTCCGAACGCGAGACTAAAGGCGAGCATGTCGAGGCAGGACACGGCGAAGAACGCCATGCCGCCGATACTGCCGGCCGGGTCTTCGGCGATGCCCATGCGCGTGGTGACGATCGCCGTGGCGAGGCCGAGCGGCGGCAGCAAGGTGCCGACTGCGAGACCGCCGAGTCCGAGCCGGCGATGCCAGGCTACTTTGCGCGTCCGCACCAGCGCGGCCTGTGCGATGAACAGCAACACCCAGCTTATCGAAACGGCGACGTGCAGATAGAGGATGGTCGGGCGCGGCGACGACGGATGCAGCAAGCGCGCATCGAGGTTGGGGGCGAAGCCGATCGTGACGACGGCGGCAACGACGATTGCCATGACCAGATAAAAGACATCGCCGCGCGCTTTCGTACGCTTCGACACTGGCGCATCGAGCAGCCGGGATTCCAACAATTCAGACGAGGTCATGGCGGCTCACTTCGCTCCGCTGGCAGTGTCGAAGAGCGACAGCGGAATCGCTTCGGCCAGCGCCGCATAGCCTGAATCGTTCGGATGCAGATGATCGCCGCTGTCGTATCTCGCCAGCAGCCGCGCGGGCCGCTGCGGATCGCGCACGACCGCGTCGAAATCGACGACGGCGTCGAACTCGCCGCTGCTGCGCATCCACGCATTGACCGCCTGACGCGCTGCTTCCTTTTGCGGCGTCGAGGCGCCTGGAAACAAAGTCGCGTTTTCGGCAGGTGTGGTTGTCGTGCCGATGATGCGGATGCCTTTGCGCTTCGCCTGCGCGATCAGTGTGCGATAACCCTTGATCAGGTCCTGTGCCGTGGCGGTCTCGCTCGCCGGTGTGAGTGCGCCCGGAAAGCGCAGATCATTGCCGCCGTTGCGCACGATCACCCATGCGGCGCCAGGCGCGTCGAGCGCATCGCGTGCGAAGCGCACCAGCCCCGCTTCGCCGAGCGCGGCGCCGAAGCGCGCATCGCCGGGGCTGTCGCGCAGCAGGCGATTGCCGATGATCCCCTGGTTGAGCACGCCGATATCACGGCCGGCGCGATGCAGGCGCGCGGCGAGCAGGTCCGGCCAGCGCTGGTTGGCATCCTCGCTCGATCCGTCGCCATCGACGATCGAATCGCCGAAGGCGACGACGCTGGCGGCACGCGCCGTTGCGGCGACGTCGATGCGGGTCAGAAACGGCCATGAATCGATCGTCGCGGCGACTGGAAATTTCGCGGTCGTGGTGGCGTCGCCTGCGGTGGAGACGTAACTCGTCTGCTGCGCAAGCAGGTGCGAGGTGGTCGCCTCGGTTGCATCGGGGAGGAACAGGCTGATCGCCAGGTCGGACAGCGCGGGCACGTCGAGATCGACCACGTCGCTAAGCGCTTCCGCGTGTGCAGGAATCGTCGTCGCGGCTTGGCCGTCGAAGTGCAGTGTCCGGTCCGAAGCCGGATCGATCTCGGCGTCGTGTGTGCGGCGCGCAACATGCGCCGCGCCGATATTCAGCGGACGCTCGCCGTAACGATTCGATACGAGCACGCGGACCTTGTTGCCGGCGACGCTCGTATGCACGATCAGGCGCAGGCTTTGGTTGCGCCACGCAGCGAGCTGGCCGGGCATATACGGCTGCGCCGCGGCGCTCCAGGTGCCGACCCAGTTCGGATCGGACATGTCGGCTGCCGCCGCATCGTGTGCAGTTGTGCCGGCGAGCGGCATCGCTGCGAGTAGAAGCGCAAACAAGCGGCCTGCGCGTGCGCGGGACGATCTCACTGTTTCTTCTCCATACCGTCCATGGTCGCCGAAGTGTTTTCTGCGGCCTGTCCGGCCATGCCCGTGTTCTCGGCTGCGTATTTGGCGAAAGCCGCTTGCTGTGCCGCATCCTTCTCCGCGTCTTCGGCGTCCGCCGCGGCATTTTTGGCGAGGAGGGCCTTCTCTGCGGCGTCTTTGACCGCGCGCGCGGCGTCGGCTTGCAGATGTTTCGCGTAGGCGTTGCTTTCAATGGCCTGGCAGGTGATGCGGATGCGGATCTCGTCGCTCACGAGGTCGACGTATTTGCCCATGCCGAAGTCGGAACGCTTGAGAACCGCGGTCGCTTCGAATCCGGCCATCGTCAGTTCGCTGTAGCGGGGATCGGAGCCGATCTTGTTGACGGTAACCTCGAGCATGACGGGTTTGGTCACGCCGCGCACGGTCAAGTCGCCGCCGACTTTGAGCCGGTTCGGCGCGCCGGCGGTTTCGACCTTGGAACTCTTGAACGTGACGGTCGGGAATTGGGCGACGTCAAAAAACACCGGGTCGCGCAGATAGTCGTCCAACTCAGGCACGCCGGTGTGCAGATGAGTCAAAGCGATCGTGGCACGTACGGTCGACGCCGCCGGATTGGCCGGGTCGAACTGCAGCGCACCCTGGACCAGGCTGAATTGCGCGGTCGGATTGGAGAAACCGAGGTGGTTCCAACTGAGCACGCCCTGGGTATGGCGCGGATCGATCGTGTAGCTGGCCGCTTGCAACGGAAGCGAGGCAAGGGCGAGCATGACGGCGAGGACATGGTGATGCAGCATGGCGGCTCCTTCGTGCGGCCGGCACGGAGCCGGCGGCGGTGGATGGGAAAATGCGCGCCGACTCTGCCTGCGCCGCCACACGGAAGTCCTGAGCGCGGTCTGAAAAACTCTGAAGCCGTCTGAAAACCGCGGTAGGACGCGGGCGATACCGCACCGTTATCGCGTAGCGGCGGCGGCGGTCTCGCTATACTTCGCGCGAATGTTTCTGAGTCCGCACCTGGCAACGTGAACGAATCGGCGAAATTTCCATTGCGCATCGGCGCGTGGCGCGTGGACCCCCTCGCGGGCGAGATGTCGCGCGCCAGCGGAGAAATCGTGCGCGTCGAGGCGCGCACCATGCGTCTGCTGCTTCACCTCGCCGGGCGTGCGGGTGAGGTCGTCAGCATCGACGAACTGCTCGACCGCGTATGGGCCGGCGTGATCGTGACGCCGGATTCGGTCTACCAGGCGATCACCTCGCTGCGCCGCCAGCTCGGCGACGACCCGAAGCGACCGGCCTATATCGCCACCGTGCCGCGGCTCGGTTATCGCATGATCGCCGCAGTCGGCCCCTGGTCCGACGATGACGAGCCGGTGCCGGCCGCCGCGCCACCACTGCCGGAGGCTGCGCCCTCGACGGACGCGCCGCATGCGGCGCAGCCGCCCGTGCGTGCGCGGCGCGTCGTTCCGCTGGTCGCCGCCGCGTTCGCGCTGATCCTCGTCCTCGCCGCGGTCGGTTTGTTGTTGAGCCGTCCGCCGGCAGGCGGCATCGGCGCCGCGAGTGCCGCGCATCCCGCGTCGCCGTCGATCGGCGTGCTGCCGTTTCTCGACCTCACCGAAGGCATGGTCCAGGAAGAGTTCGCCGACGGCATGACCGAGGAACTGATCGGCAAGCTCAGCAAGATTCCGGGCGCGCGCGTACCCGCGCCGACCGCGTCGTTCCATCTCAAAGGCAAGCAGCTCGCGGTCGCCGAAGTCGGCAGGCAGCTCGGCGTGGTCTACGTGCTCGACGGCAGCGTGCGCAAATCCGGCTCGACCCTGCGCGTCGCCGCGCGGCTGATGCGCGCCGACGACGGCTACGTGCTCTGGTCCGAAACCTACGACCGGCCCGCCGCCGACCTGCTGATGATCCAGGACGACATCGCCGGCGAAGTGCAGAAGGCGCTGGCCAAGGCGCTGCGCTGAACGCGGCGATGCGATCTCGAATAAGATAGCGGTATGAGCGACGCCAACTCCAACCCCACTCCGACCACCCATTTCGGCTACCGCGACGTGCCGGTCGGCGAGAAAGAAAAACTCGTCGGCAAGGTGTTCACGTCGGTTGCGTCGAAGTACGACGTGATGAACGACGCCATGTCGTTCGGCGTCCATCGCCTGTGGAAGCGCTGGTTCGCGGCGACAAGCGGCGTGCGCACGGGTGACCACGTGCTCGATCTCGCCGGCGGCACGGGCGACATCGCTGCGCTACTGCTGCCCTATGTCGGCGAGACTGGCAGCGTGGTGCTCGGCGACATCAATGCGGCGATGCTGCGCGAAGGCCGCGACCGCCTGCTCAACGAAGGACGCGTGCGCGGTCTGCACTATGCGCAGATGAACGCGCAGGCGCTGCCGTTTCCCGATGCGAGTTTCGACGCGGTGACGATCGCGTTCGGCCTGCGCAACGTCACCGACAAAGACCAGGCGCTGCGCGAAATGCTCCGCGTGCTGCGCGTCGGCGGCCGTGCGCTGATTCTCGAATTCTCCGCAGTGCGCGACCCGCTGCTCAAGAAACTTTACGACTTCCATTCCTTCCAGGTGCTGCCGCGCATGGGCGCGCTGATCGCGGGCGACGCCGAGAGCTACCAGTACCTCGCCGAGTCGATCCGCAAGCACCCCGACCAAGCCACGCTCAAGGCGATGATGGAAGCGGCCGGCTTCGCCCGCGTCGACGTGCGCAATCTCACCGGCGGCATCGTGGCGATTCATCGCGGTTACAAAGTCTGATGCTCGTCGCTCCCGTGTGACCGGAGCCACAATTCTGTGCCCTCGGGGGCAGTCACTACCCGGCTTGCGTGCAAAACTGCTATAAAAGAGCGGCCGGTGCATAGAAGCCCCGGCAGGGGGATTGGGTGTCGGCCGTACTACCGCAAACGGGCGATACGGCGCGCGATCTCGTCGCGCGCATCGGCGCGGGCGACAAAAGCGCAGAAACCCTGTTTGTGCGCGAATATCAGAACGTAGTGCGCGTATTGGTGCGACGGCATACGCGGCCGAACGAGCCGATGCTCGACGACTTCGTCCAAGACGTTTTGCATCATGTGCTGGAGAAGCTGCGCGCGCGCGAACTTCGCGACCCCGCGGCGCTGCCGGGTTATCTGCGTCAGGCCATCGTCCACTCCACCACGGCGGAATACCGCCGCCGCGCAGGTCGCGGCGAGCCCGTGGCTGCGGAAGTGCTGGAACAGCTACCCGCGGAACACGGCGATCCAGCCGAACGACTGCGTACCCAGCAGCTTGCTGCGCATGTACGCACGGTGCTCGCCGAAATGCCGGTCGCGCGCGATCGCGCGCTATTGGCGCGTTTCTACCTGGAAGAACATGATAAAGACGAAATCTGTGCCGATCTCGGTATCGATCCGAGCCATTTTCGCCGCCTGATTTTCCGGGCCCGCGAACGCCTGCGCGAACTGATCGAAAGCAGCGTTGGAGATATTCGATGAGACAAATCTCGCCATGGCAACTCCTGATGAAATGTCAGGGGCATGCAACAGGAATCACCCCGTGACGGAAGCGAATCGCCCAAGCCGTTTGGCCACGTGGCTGGAAGCCGCTTGGCTCGAGCGTTACCTCGATCGGCAACTGGACGCCGAGGAGGAGGCTTGGTTCGAAGCGTACGTGATAGACAAACCCGAACTGCTGCAGAAGATCGATGCGGATTCGGATTTGCGCGACGGTCTGGCGGACGCGGGAGCGGGCATGGCGGCTTGGAGTGCAACGGGTGACAACGTCGAGATGTTTCGTCCCGTCGATGCCGGCCGAACGCAGCGGCGTCGGCATGGCTGGCAGGGGTTAGTGATGGCGGCGTGCCTCCTGCTCGGCGTGGGCGGAGGATGGCTCGCGCAGCGCATCGCGACCCCGGACGGCGGAGGGCCGGCACTCATCGTCGACCCGGTGCTGATCAGAGACTACGGCACGATGCGAGGGGGCGGCTCCGCAATCGTGACAAACAGCGGCAAAAACAGATCCGGTTACGTTCTCGTGGAGGTCGCCGTTCCGCAAGGCGCACAGGATCTGCAACTGAGAATCGTAGGTTTGAAGAGTGTAGCGGTGCAGCGTTCGGACGAAGGTTTCGTCACTTTCTTACTTTCGTCCGACCGTTTGGATCAACCAATCGAATTGACCTATTCGCTCGGCGCGCAACGCATCGTGCAACCGGTACGCACCGCGCCGCAAAACGGGAGCTGACAATGAACGCATTCAAAATCACGAGGCTGTGCATTTTCTGCATAGCCTTGATGGGGGTCTTTTGCTCCGCGTATGGCGCCAAATCTTCTTCGGCCCTGGCGGCACCGCAAAAAAACGTGACCTGCAACGACCCATCGAACCCGAGGAAATCCGGAGACGGCAAATCCGGTTTCTATTGCATTGGACAAGACTTGGTGGGACCTCAATCGTATTGCCTACGCGAATCCCAGCACGACCCGATGCATGTACGAAAAATGATGAAGCCGGAAGCTTTGTTGACAATGACGCCCGAAGGCAAGTTGGGATCGGCGAAGATCATCCATTTGAACGCCCCGTCCGAAGGCTCTTGCAAGAGCCAGTCGTTCACTTTCGCGAACGTGGGCATCAAGGAAAACGACTGGTTCGTGATCGTGAAAAAGAAAAACTCCAAAGACAAAGAACTGACTTTACGTCTATTCAACTCATCCTTGTACCCGCGCGACATAGTGGATACCGACGCATGGGAGACAACGCCCTCACTGTTCGATCTGGATCTGAAGGCCGGAGGAAACGAGGGTGAATTCTATTGGTATGGTGAGCGTGATGGCGTCACTTACTTTGTCATGCTGGCGGATGATCGAAAAGGGCAAATGAACTTGGCAGATACGCCGAACGTGCCTCGTATCGAACGCTACTATTACGTCGAAGCTTTTACTAAAGACTCTACATGTGCGGGGGATCGCCCGGACCATGGCGTGCAATTTCGGCAGTGGCCGACCAAGCCCAACGACGATACATGCGATGTGATAGGCGGCAAAACTGAAAACGGCACCGGCAGCGGTGGCCACGACTATCCTTGAATCAATGGAGACAAGCAGACATGCCTATGCCTATGGATCAACTGTTGCTCAAGCTCCGTGCGCTCGAGAATGCCGTACCGAGCGAAATTCGAAACGACCCTGGTTTTGCAGGTCTGCGCTTGGATCCGGAGGGTTATCAGTGTGCCATTGCAATACCTGAACTGCTGCCTGCGAATTCAGCGATAGCCATGCCAATCGATAAGAGGCTGTTCGATGGCAGCGAGAGGTTTCGACATGCCATGGAAGTTCATGGTGTTATAAGGATGCCGGGAAGCGATTACTCTCTCCACCTGCAACTCCTCGCCGGTTCGGCGGGCGATGGGATCTACCCTGTAAACGAAGACAGGGAGGCTTACAGCACTCTGGGGTGGATTTTTAAGTTGGATGACCGCGTCGTCGGCATTGGTAGCCGCCATGGACTCTATCCGAGTGACCAAGCCCAAAATTATGCTGGAACCGAGGTGTACTTGCGGTATGGCGGAGCCCAAGATGTAAAAATTGGTGAGCTGCTTAAATTTGAGCCGGACTCTGTGAATGCCCCGCGTCGTTTCGATTGTGCTTTGATCGAAATGACAGATCCAGTGGGCGGGACGGGTTTGGATCAAGTATTGGAATGGTCTCCACCGAGCAAATTGGGGAGTGCCGATGATTTTCAGGTGAACCAGCCGTTTCGCTTTATCGGAGCCGGGTCAGGATGTGTGACGCCGGCAATGACGTTCGGCGGCGTTGGTTCGAGAAAAGTAAGGTGGAATGACGGGGGGTGGACGATGTTCTACGAGCAACTGTTTTTCAAGGAGTGTCAGGCTCACCAGGGAGACTCGGGCGCGGTCATCGTGGGCCAGCAGTCACATTGCGCTGTGGGACTGGTGTTGGCCCGGGAAGGAGGTTTCACTGTGGCAAACCCGATTTATACGCTGCCATGGGAATATCTGGGCAGCGTAGACGGGTTACCTACATTTCATACCTGAGTTCAGTGTGCGCGTCGTGCGGCGGTTCGCGGCGCTGTCATCATGGGCTCTGCTCTTGGCAAGCTTACCGTGCTTTCCCGCGATTGCCGATATGGTGCGAATCGATTGCGTCGCGCAGCGGGAGGTGTTTGCACTGCCGTCCAAGGATGGTGAGCGCGTTTTCGAGAGTGCCGGCGGATGGCTGGAAATCGAAGAAATCGGTCAATTGCTCGTTCTGCCCGGTGCGGAGTCGTCGGCAATCCGCATTTCGCAGCCTCGCCGCTACGGACGCTATTGGCTCGATACGCATCCCGGGCAGAAGATCGCGTTGCGCCGCGGAGAGCCGAACGAGGCGGCCGGCGCGGTTGCGTTGACCGCGCACTGCGATCTCGCCGCCCGTAATCGAGCTCAATTGGACTGGTTGACGAAACTGGCGGGAATCGATGCGCAGATCGATTCTCCCGAAGATGCCGCTGGCGTTCTGCGCTTGCTGCCCGCGCTCGATGAACTGCAGCGCTCTGCTACGGATCCGCACGCGAACGCGCTGATCGACCACTATCGGGCCATGACCTTCTTGGCCGCGAATCAAGGCAGACGCGCCGCCGAAGCATTCGCCGAAAGCGAACGTGGCTGGATTCTTGCCGCAGAGCCGAACTATGCTGCGGCGGCGCGCGTCGGCCGGGTCGAGGCATTCTACGAGGGAGGTGACGACGCCGCGGTGTTGCGCGACACCGAACGCTTTGCCGGCGCCGCGGCTCCATCGACTTATTTCGACGCGCGCCTGCTCAACGCTCGATGTCTCGTTTTGCATCGTTCGGGAAAATATGCCGATGCCGAACGATGCTACAACCGCGCGCTCGCCGCACTTGCGACGCTCGACGAACGCAACGAATCGGCCAGCGTGATGCGGAACCTGGCGACGCTGCAGCGCGTACAGGGCAAGCTCGCGTCGGCGCGCGCGCTGGCATCGTCCGCACTCGCACTTACCGCGGGTCCGAATGCCGTGATGACGCGCGGACGGCTGCATCTTCTGTTGGCAGTGCTCGACCAGCAGGCGGGCGACGTCGTCGCGTCGATACGGCACATCGATCTGGCCAACCGCGAATTCGAGCAGGCGGGATCGGGGGCGTTGTTCTGGCGTGCGTCTTCGCGCTTAAACGAAGCAATATTGTTCGGGCAGATAGGCGCCTGGTACGAAGCCTACGGCGCGCTTTCCGAAGTCAATGCATTTTTGCCGTCGCAACACTCGCTTGCGTTGCGCGCACGCGTGTTTGCCGATCTGGAAGCACAAACGCAGCACTTCGATTCGGCGCTGTTCTGGTACGGTCTCGCGGAAGACCGCTACGCGAGCGAAGGCGCATCGCCCGCTCGGGATTGGACGCGCCTCGCGCGTTTGCGCCTTGCGGCGCAGCGGCAAAGCCATAGCGCGGCGGCTGCTACGGTGCAGGAAATTCGTGAGTTGCCGCCGTTGTACGAAGGGCAGCGGCAAATCTTGACGGCGATGCTTGCGCTGAAAAGAGGCGATCTCGTCGAGGCTCGATCCGCCGCGGAGCGAGCGTGGAGCAGACCGCTTCCGCTCGCCGATCAGGTTGCGCTGGCCGACGTCGACGCAGAGATCAGGCTGCGCAGCGGCGACGTCGAAGCAGGCTTGATGGCGCTGACCGGCGCAAAAGAGCAAATACGCCTTCTCGCCGGCCGCGCCGGCAACGGCGTGCTCGGCCAAACCATCGAGCGTCTCGCCGTGCCGCTGCGGAGAAAGGCGCTGGGTTATTTGATCGGGAGCCCGATTACGCCATTGCCCACAGCATCGGTCGAAGCGATCGCGCCGTGGCTGGTGCTGGGTCAGGGCGATATCGCGGTCGATCGCGATGCCGGCACGCCGCGAGGCGACGGCTCGGTTTTCGACCGTGCGGTCGCCGCCGAACTGCTCGCAACGGAGCCGGGAGCGAGGGCGGCCGCGGAATCGGCAACGCATCGAAGTATGCTCGCGCTGCTGACGAGCGAAAACAATTCCACGAACGGCATGGCAGTCGCCGTTCGGCAATCGCCCGCTTTGACGTTGACGCATCTGCAGGCCGCGCTGTCCGACGGCGATGTGCTTGCGGCGTATCTCGACGGCGGCACGCGCGGCGCGTTGCTTTGGGTGACGCGCAGCTCGGCTGCGCTGATTCCAGCGGCCGACGCCGACGAGGTACGCGCAAAGACGGCCACATTGCGCGAATTGCTTCGCGTGCCCACCAGCTCGCTGACTGCTGCCGAGGCAGCAGCGGGCGGATTGTCCGATGCGTTGTTGCACGAAGTTCCCGGCGCGCCGCCACGGCGGCTCTGGATAGTGGCCGACGAGCTTTCCGACGGCATTCCATGGGCGATGTTGCGCTGGCCCGGCCGCGATGCGCCGCTGATCGAATCGACGACAACGGTTCTCGCGCGTGTCCTCGGCGCCCGCGAAAGTGTCGCCGCGAAGCGCTCGTCCGTGAGCGTGCATGTGCTCGCTGCCGCGCAACTGAAGGCCGGCGAGATCTCACTGCCGAATCTCACGAATGCCGCCGTCGAAGCGCAGCAGATACGGGATGCACTCGTTCCTGCCGGCATGCATATCGACGCGAATATGAGCGCCACCCGCGACGCGGTGTTCGATTCCCTGCACGACCGCGACGCATTCGTGCATATCGCCGCGCACGGCATGGCACAACCGCCGCGCATCGGCTACGCAGGCGTCTGGCTCGAGCCGAGTGCGGGCGAGACGATGCCGTCGTTCCTGAGTTGGCTCGATATCCTCGATGCCGGCGTGCGTGCCGATCTGGTTGTGCTCAATGCCTGCCAGCTCGGCGACTCCGGTACGGCGGTCAACGGCAACTTGAGTTTCGCTTCAGCGGTCGCGCGCGCAGGTGCACGCCGCGTGGTCGCTTCGTTGTGGCCGGTCAGCGACTCGGCCACGGTGCTTTGGGTGCCTGCGTTCTACTCGGCGCTGCGCGACAATCCGGGCGACGCGGCCGCGGCACTCCGCCGCGCGCAACTGCACCTGGCCCACAGCCGCGCCTTTGCGCATCCGTTCTTCTGGGCTGGCATGCAGGCGATCGAACGCCTCGATGTCGTCACCGAGGAATTGCCAGCGAAACCGCCTGCAGTGCGCCGCGTGCCCTGACGACGTCGTGTGCAAAACAGGCCGACGCCGATTCCCCGCTGAGACAAATTTCGCTCCAGAGACTCCGGCAGTTCGGGACCGGCTTTCCGCATCCGGTCCTTGAACACGACATTCCGCGGTCCGCCTGGAGGTCTCTATGCGCGTATTCAACACAATCTTTTTCCATGTCCTGGTTTGGTCGTTTGTTGCGGTATCGGTCCCCGTCCGAGCGCAGAGTTGCGATCCGAATGCCGCATTGAGCCCGAGCAATATTCAGCAATACATCAATGCGTGTGAAAAAGCGTCGCGTGAAGCGAAAAAGAAAATACAAGACAAACGATTCGATCTCGTTGAGTTGGAGACAGCTGCCCCCGATGGAAATAACATGGACAGCACCGGAAGCCGCATGAAGGACGTGCAGAGCTTCTTGGGCAGCAATTTCGGCGTTGCTATCGGTGTCTCCAAGGCCTTGGGCACACATCCAATCGATTCCGCCTCGGTCGTGAACGGAATCGTGCGCGTGGACGACTCGCGTACGACGCGACCGTTGATCGCCTTCGAAGCGCATCGCTATCTGTATTCGGGTTCTACAGCGAACGACACGCGCACTTTCGCGAACGGGCCGTTCGTGTCGGTGCAGACGGGATCGGATTCGTCGTCGCTGGCTTCCTTCGGCATAGGCTGGATGTTCGGTTGGAGCGACCCGGTAGGAGCTGGCACGAAGAGCTTCACCGCGGACGGCGAACAGCAACACAGCCTCATGGGCTGGAATCTCGGAATCGGGATCATGCTCGAAAGTCAGAGCAAGCGCCTGGGCGACGGACTGCAGGCGAACCAGCCTCTTCCGTCGGGCGAATCGCAGATTCGCTACAAGACGGCGTCCGGAAAAAGTGTGTTCCTCATCGTTTCGCGTTCGCTGTTTTGACGGAGCCATCCCATGCAAGACGCCGCTACCATTGCACGCACATTGGAGACGCTGTTCTCGCAGTCCGGTCCGAGGTGGCTGGCGATCAGCGTATCGCTGGTTGTTCTCGTTGGGGCTTTGCTGCGAACGTTCATTGATTTCCGTCCCTCGCGTTGGCGCAGGGACGAATGGGAGGTGGTGAAGATAAAAGCCGAAGTAATGGTCATGCAGAGACAGCACGGGCTTCCAACTGCGCCGATCATCGATGCAATGATCACGCTGCACGCGCCGAATCCGCCTTTCAGCGTGCGCCATGCGAATTGGTTCCTGTTGCCGCTGAAAGTCCTCGAGTTGGCTGCCAATCTGATCGGTGCGGCAGCTTGGATCATCGTGCTCGGCGCACTCGGTTTCGTACTCTTCGTTTCTTTGGGGCCGGCCAATTCCCAACAACCTGCCATCACGCCGTTGCTGCCATATGCGGCGCCGGCCGTGGCGGCCTTCGCATTGGTCGGATGGATGCTCGGAAAGATCGCTGATTATTTCGAGGAACAGCGTTTGCGCATCGAGTTGGAGCGAGAAACCTTCGCACGACGTCAGCAGATAGCGCAGGGGTTGTAGCTTCGCCGTCCATACCATTCTGCGCGGGCGGAAATTCCGCCCGCGCCTTCATCGCGGTTACAAGATTTAACCTCGCGAGCGCTGCCGGCAGGGCTTTCGGCATAGGCCCGGCGCGCCGCGTCGCGGCATAATCGCCGACTCGTCCGGGGAGGCACTATGCGCAAATTCGCTCTCGTTTCTCTGCTCGCTTTTGTCGTCGTCGGCGCAAACACCTTTGCAGCCGAGCACGAAGAATCGGCCAAGTCGGAGGCGAAGCCGGCCAAGGAGAAGGCCGATGCGGCTGCCGAGAAAGCGATCGTCACGAGCCACAGCGTCAGCATCGGCGGACGCAGTTACGCGTACAAGGCGACCGCAGGCACGCTGACGATTCGCGACGACAAGGATGCTCCGGACGCGAGCGTGTTCTACGTCGCCTACACGAGCGGCGACGGCAAAGACGCGGCCAAGCGGCCGGTCACGTTCTTCTACAACGGCGGTCCCGGTTCGGCGAGCCTGTGGCTGCACATGGGATCGTTCGGTCCGGTGCGCGTGGCGACGACGAGCCCCGATGCGACGCCGCCGGCGCCGTATCAACTCGTGGCGAACGCAGACAGTCTGCTCGACAAGAGTGACCTGGTTTTTATCGATGCGATCGGCACCGGCTATTCAAAGGGTCTGCTCAAAGAGAAAGACGGCAAACCCGGCGCGGACAAGGACGAAAATCCGAGCAAGCGCTTCTGGGGCACGGACCAGGATATCGAAGCGTTCGGCCGTTTCATCATTCGCTACCTGACGGTCAACCAGCGCTGGAACTCGCCGAAATTTCTGTTCGGCGAATCCTACGGCACGCCGCGTTCGGCGGGCCTCGCGCGCTATCTCGAAAACCGCGGCGTGTCGCTCAACGGTGTCGTGCTGTTGTCGTCGATCCTCAACTACGGCTCGCGTATTCCGGGGCTCGACAACGATTACGTCAATCTGCTGCCAACCTACGCGGCGATCGCCTGGTATCACAATAAGATCGTCAACCGGCCCGCGGCGATGGAGCCGTTCCTCGACGAAGCGCGCAACTTTGCACGCGGTGAATATTCGGTGGCTCTGGCCAAGGGCCAAGATCTCGGCGCGGCCGAGCGCGACGCCATCGCGCAGAAACTGAGCCGCTACACGGGTCTGTCGGTCGCCTATCTGAAGGACGCCAACCTGCGCGTCAGTCAGCCGCGATTCCGCAAGGAACTGCTGCGCGACCAGCGCCGCACGCTCGGCCGCTACGACGGCCGTTTCGAGGGTATCGACGCCGACGCGGCCGGCGAGTCGCCCGAGTTCGATCCGTCGAGCACGGCGATCAGCGGCGCGTTCTTCTCGGCGATCAACGACTATCTGGCGCGGGATCTGAAATACACGAGCGACGTGCCGTATCGCATGAACGCCGGCGCGGCGATCGGCGAGTGGGACTGGCGGCACGCGATTCCGGGTTCGTCGCGCAAGGTGCAGTTGCCGGCGATGGTCGGCGACCTGTCCGAAGCGATGCGCACCAATCCGCATCTCAAGGTGCTTTCGGCGAACGGCTGGTACGACCTCGCCACGCCGTTCTTCGCCACCGAATACGATCTCGCCCACCTCGACATCGATCCGGGCCTGCGCAAGAACCTGAGCTTCGCCTATTATCCGTCGGGACACATGGTCTACCTCAATCTCGATGCGTTGAAGCAGATGAAGGCCGACCTCGTGAAGTTCTACGACAGCGCGGCGACGCGCTGACGTATCGCCAATGACGCCGTTTCGCGCAGGCGGATCGGCGATAGTGTTTCAGAGCGTTGTGCGCAGAATCGGAATCGCCATGAATTTTCTTCCTCGTCTTCTCCTTGCCGCCGCAATGTCCGTCTCCGCTATGAGTTCCGTCCACGCAGAAACCGATCCGCATTCCTATGCGCAGCCGGACAAGGTGCGGGTCACGGCGCTCGATCTGGATTTGGCCGTATCGTTTGAGAAGCACGTGCTGTCCGGCAACGCGATCCTGAGTCTCGAATGGGTCGACAAAGGCGCGCACGAACTCGTGCTCGACACCAGCGGCCTGAAGATCGACAAGATCGAGGCCGAAGGCGGCGCGGGCAAATGGGACGCGGCGAAATTCTCGCTCGACAAGGTCGATCCGTTGCTCGGTTCGGCGCTGCGCATCGCCCTGCCCGCGCAAAGCGCGAAGGTGCGCATCGCCTATTCGACGAGCCCCGACGCGGCCGGCCTGCAATGGCTCGATCCGAGCCAGACCGCGGGCAAGAAATATCCGTTCGTCTATTCGCAGTCCGAGTCGATCGCCGGGCGCAGCTGGATTCCGCTGCAGGACACGCCGCAGGTGCGCTTCTCCTACACGGCGCATATCACGACGCCGAAGGACCTGCGCGCGGTGATGAGTGCAAACAACGACGCTAAGCATACGCTCGACGGTGATTTCCGTTTCGCGATGCCGCAGAAGATTCCGTCGTACCTGCTCGCGCTCGCGATCGGCGACATCGCGGTCAAGGAGATCGGCCCGCGCAGTGCGGTCTACGCGGAGCCAGAAACGGTCGCCGCCGCGGCGAAGGAATTCGACGACATCGAGAAGATGATCGTCACGACGGAAAAGCTTTACGGTCCGTACCGCTGGGATCGCTACGACATCCTCGTGCTGCCGCCGTCGTTCCCGTTCGGCGGCATGGAGAATCCGCGCCTGACCTTTGCCACGCCGACGATCATCGCCGGTGACAAGTCGCTGGTCAGCGTGATCGCGCACGAACTGGCGCATTCGTGGTCGGGCAATCTGGTGACGAATGCGGCGTGGAAGCACGTCTGGCTCAATGAAGGTTTCACCACGTACGTGCAGGGGCGTATCGTCGGGGCGGTCTACGGCAAGCAGCAGAAGGACGAGGAATTCCTCGTCGCCGCGAACGAGCTGAGAAAAGAATTCAAGACAGCCAAGCCCGGCGAGCAACTGCTCGTGCCCGACCTGACCGGCAAGGACGCAGACGATTCGCTGAGCGACGTGCCGTACATCAAGGGATCGTGGTTTCTGCAGTATCTCGAAGAAAAATTCGGCCGCGAGAACTTCGATGCCTTCCTGCGCGGCTACTTCGACCACTTCGCCTTCCAGAGCATCACCACCGACCAGTTCGTCGGCTACTTGAAAGCGAATCTGCTCGACAAGTATCCGGGCAAGGTGAGCATGGCTGAAGTCGACGCGTGGCTGCACCAGCCGGGCATTCCGGCCAATGCGCCGCTGCCCGCGTCGAGTGCGTTTGCTGCGCAAGACAAGCTGCGCGAACAGTTCGTCGCCGGCAAGATCGACGCGAACGGCCTCGGCGCGAAGTCGTGGCGCACGCAGGAATGGCAGTATTTCCTCGATCAACTGCCGCCGCAGCTCAGCGCGGCGCAGATGAAGGGCTTGGACGATGCGTATCACCTGACCGGTACACGCAATGCCGAGATCGCGTTCCGCTGGTATCGCCTCGCGATCGGCAGCGATTACCAGGCGGCGTATCCGGCGATGCGCGAGCACATGCTGCGCATCGGCCGCCGCATCCTCGTCGTGCCGCTATATGCGAGCCTCGCCAAGACCGCGCAGGGCAAGGCGCTGGCCGAGAAGATCTATGCCGAGGCGAAACCGGGCTATCACCCGATGACGCGTGCGGCGGTCGAAAAGGCGCTGCAGGATCCAGGACGGCGGCGCTGAGCTAGCGCGCGCCGTTTTGGTATCGCGGTTTGCGTCGGGCGGATGAGGAGTGGTTGCCGCTTGAGCAGGACCGAAGGGCTGCTCAGTGGGTGCCTTCGGACTCAGGCGGGCACTGGCCGCAATGAAAAGCTAAAGTCGCTGGATGACCAGCCCTGCGGCTGTTGAGAGCCCCGCTTTCGCGGGAATGACGGTAATGTAAGCTTTTCCCGAATCCCGAATCCCGAATCCCGAATCCCGAATCCCGAATCCCGAATCCCGGCCCCAATCAATCCAGCGCATAGCCGAACTGTTGCCTGAACTGGTCGGCAAACTCGCGGTAGGTGAAGCGCTGGTTCTGCGTGCCGGGGTGCTCGATCTTGAGCGTGCCCATCAGCGAGGCGATGCGGCCCGTGGTCGGCCAGTCCATGTTGCGCATGAGGCCGTAGATCAAGCCGGCACGGTAGGCGTCGCCGCAGCCGGTCGGATCGACGATGCGGCGCTCCTGGCCGGGCGGGATCACGTGGGTCTTCTTGCCCTCGTGCACGGTCGAGCCCTTCGGGCCCTGGGTGACGATGTAGGCCTTCACGCGCGAGGCGATGTCCTCGGTGCTCCAGCCGGTGCGCGTCTGCAGCAGCTGTGACTCGTAGTCGTTGACGATGGCGTAGTCGGCCTGCTCGATCATCGTGCGGAACTCTTCGCCCGAGAACAGCGGCAGGGCCTGGCCCGGATCGAAGATGAAAGGCACGCCCTTCTCGGCGAACTCGCGCGAATGCTGCAGCATGCCGTCGCGGCTGTCCGGTGCGACGATGCCGAAGGTCACGCCTTCGACGTCTTTCACATGGTGCTCGTGCGAATTCAGCATCGCGCCCGGGTGGAAGGCGGTGATCTGATTGTTGTCCATGTCGGTGGTGATGAAGCACTGCGGCGTGAACAGCTCGTCATACA
The DNA here is from genome assembly GCF_005503555.1 of Rudaea sp. 3F27F6. GTDB lineage: Bacteria > Pseudomonadota > Gammaproteobacteria > Xanthomonadales > Rhodanobacteraceae > Rudaea. The sequence continues at coordinate 1,517,190 of NZ_SCNG01000001.1, read as the reverse complement.
CGCGCACATGGTCGAGGCGGATGCCGCAGCGCTGCAGGTGCTCGCGGTAGGGCTCGAAATCCTGGCCGACCGTGGCGAACGGGATCGGATCGTCGCCGAGCAACTTGAGGTTGTAGGCGATATTGCCGGCGCAGCCGCCGAACTCGCGGCGCATGCGCGGCACGAGGAAGGACACGTTCAGGATATGCACCTTGTCGGGCAGGATGTGATTCCGGAACTGGTCCTGGAACACCATGATGGTGTCGTAGGCGAGCGAACCGCAGATCAGTGCTGACATTTGACTTTCGTGCTCCTAAGCAATCGCTTTCAGCCCCTCTCCCGCCGGCGGGAAAGGGGTTGGGGTGAGGGTGGCGCGACAACTTCTTCCAGGCATTCGAGTATCCGGCCCGGCACGTCGTCGCGTCGTTCAAGTAGCGCATTGTTCCAGAATCGGGTCACGCGGTAACCGTTTTTCTTCAAAATCTCGGTGCGCCGACCGTCGTAGACCTTTTGCTCGGCATGCTGGCTGCCGTCGAGTTCGACGATCAGTTTCTTTTCCAGGCATACAAAATCGACCACATAGCCGACGATCGGGAATTGGCGGCGGAATTTATATCCGTCCAGTCGGCGATGGCGCAGATGTCGCCAGAGCTCGCGCTCGCAATCGGTCGATCGTTCGCGCAAGCCTCTTGCCTTGTCGATATCGCGTCGCAGCTCCATGCGCCACCCTCACCCCAACCCCTCTCCCGCCAGCGGGAGAGCGGCTCTCGAATACCGGCTTCATTCGCCTTTCAGTTTTTCACGCAGTAACGCATTGAGCTGCTGCGGATTGGCTTGGCCGCGCGTGCGCTTCATCACCTGACCGACGAAGAATTGCAGCAGCTTTTCGTTGCCGCCGCGGAAGTCCGCGAGCTGCGTGGGATACTCGGCGAGCACGGCGTCGATCGCCGCGGCGAGTGCGCCCGAGTCGGAGATCTGCTTGAGGCCGCGTTTCTCGATCACCTCGTCCGCGCTGCCTTCGCCGGTCCACATCGCGGCGAACACGTCCTTGGCGATCTTGCCGGAGATGACACCTTCGCGTACGCGCGTCAGCAACTGCGCGAGCGCGGAGGCGGGCACGCGCGAGGCGTCGATGGTCAGCGCCGCGTCGTTGAGCGCGGCGGAGACTTCGCCGAGGGTCCAGTTCGCCGCGAGCTTCGCTTCACCGGGCAGCGCGGCGAGCACCGCTTCGAAGTAGTCCGCCGTCGCGCGGTCGGCGCAGAGCTGGGTCGCGTCGATTTCGGGCAGGCCGAGTGCGTCGATGTAGCGGACGCGCCGCGCTTCGGGCAGCTCGGGCATGGCCGCTTTGACTGCGGCGATGTCGTCGGCCGTCACTGCGAGCGGCGGCAGGTCGGGGTCGGGGAAGTAGCGGTAGTCGTTGGCGTTTTCCTTGCCGCGCATCGGCCGCGTCTGATGGCGCGTGGGGTCGTAGAGCCGCGTTTCCTGCACGATCTTCTCGCCGTTTTCGAGCGCGCGGATCTGCCGCTCGATCTCGTACTCGATCGCCTTCTCGACGAAGCGGAAACTGTTGACGTTCTTGATCTCGGTGCGCGTGCCGAGCTTGTCGCTGGCGGCCGGGCGCACAGACACGTTGGCGTCGCAGCGGAACGAACCTTCCTGCATATTGCCGTCGCAGACGCCGAGCCAGCGCACCAGAGTGTGCACCGCGCGCATATACGCGACCGCTTCCGCGGCCGAGTACAGCACGGGCTTGGAGACGATTTCGAGCAGCGGGGTGCCGGCGCGATTCAGGTCGATGCCGGTCGCGCCGTGAAATTCCTCGTGCAGCGACTTGCCGGCGTCTTCTTCGAGGTGCGCGCGCTCGATCGCTACCTCGATGACGCGGCCGTCGTCGAGACGCACGGCGAGCGTGCCATCGGCAACCACGGGCAGCTCGTATTGGCTGATCTGGTAGCCCTTCGGCAGATCGGGATAGAAATAGTTCTTGCGTGCGAACACGCTGTGCGGCGCGATGCGCGCGCCGATCGCGAGGCCGAAGCGGATCGCCTTGTCGAGCGCGGCGCGGTTCGGCACGGGCAGGGTGCCCGGCAGGGCGATATCGACGAGGCCCGTATGCGTGTTGGGTTCCGCGCCGTAAGCGGTCGAAGCGCCCGAAAACAATTTCGACTGCGTCGAGAGCTGGGCGTGGATTTCCAGGCCGATCACCGGCTGCCAGCCTGAGAGCTGGGATTCGGGAGGCGGGATGCGCGATGCTGTGCTCATTGCACGCCTCCCGGTGTGCGCAAATGCCAATCCGTCGCGAGCTGAAATTGATGCGCGGCATTGAGCAACGCGCTTTCCGCGAACGCCGGCGCGATCAGTTGCAGGCCGACCGGCAGGCCTTCGCTGAATCCGGCTGGCAGCGAGATCGCGGGCAGGCCGGCCAGGTTGACTGCGACCGTGTTGACGTCCTCGGCGTACATCGCGAGCGGATCGGAGGTCTTCTCGCCGATCTTGAAGGCGACCGTCGGCGTGGTCGGTCCCGCGATCAGATCGACCGACTTGAACGCCGCGCTGAAATCGTTCGCGATCAGACGGCGCACGCGCTGGGCGCGCAAGTAATAGGCATCGTAATAGCCGGCCGACAACGCATAGGTACCCACGAGAATGCGGCGCTTCACTTCCGCACCGAAGCCCTCGGCGCGCGTGCGCGTGTACAAGTCTTCGAGCGACTTCGGCTCTTTCGCCGCATAGCCGTAGCGCACGCCGTCGTAGCGCGCAAGATTGCTCGACGCCTCGGCCGGCGCGATCACGTAGTAAGCCGGAATCGCGAGCGCCGCGCTCGGCAGCGAAATCTCGACGAGCGCGGCGCCGAGTTTTTCGTATTCCTTGAGCGCGGCGTGCACGGCCGCACCGACGCCTGCGGCCACGCCGGCGCCGAAATATTCGCGCGCAACGCCGATGCGCAGGCCTTGCAGCGGCTTCGCCAGCGTGCCGGCATAGTCGTCGACCACGCGGTCTGCGCTGGTTGCGTCGCGGCCGTCATGGCCGGCGATTGCGGCGAGCACGTGGGCGCAGTCGGCGGCCGAGCGCGCGAGTACGCCGCCGCAGTCGAGACTCGACGCGTAGGCGATCATGCCGAAGCGCGAAACGCGGCCGTAGGTCGGCTTCAGGCCGGTGATGCCGCAGAACGCCGCGGGCTGACGGATCGAACCGCCCGTATCGGTACCGGTCGCATACGGCACGATGCCGGCAGCGACCGCGGCGGCCGAGCCGCCCGAAGAGCCCCCCGGCACACGCGCCGCGTCCCAGGGATTCTTGGTTGCGCCGAAGAACGAATTCTCGGTCGACGAGCCCATCGCGAACTCGTCCATATTGGCCTTGCCGATCGACACGGCCGCGACAGCCGCGAGCTTCTCGACCACGGTTGCATCGTATGGCGGCACGAAATGTTCGAGCATGCGCGAGGCGCAGGTCGTGCGCAGGCCGTTCGTGCAAAAAATGTCTTTGTGTACAAATGGAATGCCGGCCAGCGCAGACGGCGAGCCGTTGGCGAGGGCTGCATCGGCGCGTTCGGCCGCGGCGAGCGCGCCGGCTTCGTCGATCGTGACGAGGGCATTCAGGTCGGCATGACTCGCCTTCGCCGCGGCGAAGGCGTCGCGGGTCAATTGAACCGCCGAAGTGTTGCGCTCGCGCAAGGTCTGCGCGAGTTGCGCTATCGAAGAGCTCATTGCCGTTTATTCGAGAACTTTGGGAACGAGATAGAGACCGCCGCGCGCATCGGGCGCGAGCGCGAGGAACGCATCGGCGCGATCGGGCTCGGTCACCGCGTCGGTGCGGAACGCGAGCATCTCCTCGTGCGGATGTGCCATCGGCGCGACGCCGTCGATCTGCGCCGCAGCGAGCTGGTCGGCGAGGCCGAGCACGCCGTTGAGTTCGCCGGCGATCGGCGCCAGCTCGTCGTCGGAGACGGCGAGCCGCGCAAGGCGGGCGATGTGGCGCACGGTGGCGGCGTCGATGGACATGGCGGAGCGGGGCGCGGCGATACGGGATTTGGAAGCATCGCTGATTTGCCTTGTGCGGGCAAGGCGCGCACGGCTCGGCGACGGCGCTGCGCAAGCCTGTTGCCGATCGCGAATCGCCGATCCCGAATCTCGCCCTGATCCCCGAAATTGCCCGCAATTTAACAGCATTTTTCCTTGCTTCGCCCCAAGGCGCTTACTACACTGTCGCGCTTTTCTTCCAAGACGCGGCTTCACCGTTTCGAGCGGTACGGAATTTCCTAATGTTCAAAGGTTTACGCGGGCTTTTCTCCAACGATCTGTCGATCGATCTGGGCACGGCGAACACTCTCATTTATGTGCGCGGCCAAGGCATCGTGCTGAATGAGCCCTCGGTCGTCGCGATCCGCCAGGACCGCGGTCCGGGCGGTCCGCGCTCGGTCGCCGCGGTGGGTGCCGACGCCAAGCGCATGCTCGGCCGCACGCCGGCGGCGATCACCACGATCCGGCCGATGAAGGACGGCGTCATCGCCGACTTCACGATGACCGAGGAGATGCTCAAGCAGTTCATCAAGAAGGTGCACAAGGCGCGCATGTTCCGGCCGAGTCCGCGCGTGCTCGTCTGCGTGCCCTGCGGCTCGACCCAGGTCGAGCGCCGCGCGATCAAGGAGTCGGCCGAGTCGGCCGGCGCGCGCGACGTCTATCTGATCGAAGAACCCATGGCCGCCGCGATCGGCGCCGGCATCCCGGTGCACGAGGCGCGCGGCTCGATGGTGCTCGACATCGGCGGCGGCACGTCGGAAGTCGCGGTCATCTCGCTCAACGGCATCGTCTACTCGCAGTCGGTGCGTATCGGCGGCGACCGCTTCGACGAAGCGATCATCAACTACGTGCGCCGCAACCACGGCACCCTGGTCGGCGAATCGACCGCGGAACGCATCAAGGTCGAGATCGGCTGCGCGTTCAAGCAGGACGAGGCGAAAGAGATCGAGATCTCCGGCCGCAACCTTGCCGAAGGCGTGCCGCGCATGATCAAGATCAACTCGAACGAAGTGCTCGAAGCGCTGCACGAACCGCTCGGCGGCATCGTCGCCGCGGTGCGCGTCGCGCTCGAACAGACCCCGCCCGAACTCTGCGCCGACGTCTACGAGCGCGGCATCGTGCTGACCGGCGGCGGCGCCCTGCTCAAGGACCTCGACCGCCTGATCTCCGAGGAAACCGGCCTGCACGTGCACGTCGCCGACGATCCGCTGACCTGCGTCGCGCGCGGCGGCGGCCGCGCGCTGGAACTCGTCGACCAGCACGGCGGCGATTTCTTCGCAGCGGAATAGCGCCGCGATTCGGGATGGAGACTCGGGATTCGGAAAGCGCGTGAGAGACTATCGGAACGACGACTCGGCGGGCTTTTCCGACTCTCCCATTCCGCATCCCTGACTCCGGCTCTTGAATGGCCATCCCCGCCAACAACACGGCACCGCTGTTCGGCGAAGGCGCATCGAGCACATTGCGTCTCGTGGTCTACCTGGTCATCGCGGTCGCACTGATGATCGCGGACCGGCGCGGGGACTGGCTCGAACGCTTCCGCGCCGCGGCCGGCACCTTCATCGAACCGATCTACCGGCTTGCCGCGGCGCCGTCCGAGTTGGCGCGCGACGCGCGCGTCGCCCTCGCCGACCGGCGCGTGCTGACCGAGCAGAACGCCGAATTGAGCCGCCAACTGCTGCTCGCGCAGACGCGGCTGCGCCGCGTCGAGGCCGTGCAGGAGCAGAATCAGCGCCTGCAGGAACTGCTCTCGGTGCAGAAGACTCTCGGCTTGTCTGTGCAGCTCGCCAAGGTGATCGACGTCGATTTCGGCCCTTATCGGCGCAATACGATCATGCTCGATCTCGGCAGCGACAACGGCATCAAGATCGGCCAGCCGGTGATCGATGCGCGCGGGCTGCTCGGCCAGATCGTCGAAGTGCGTCCGCGCAGTTGCACGGTGCTGCTGATCTCGGACAAATCGCATGCGGTGCCGGTGCGCATCGAACGCACCGGCCTGCGCACGATCGTGCGCGGCAACGGCACGCTGGATACGCTGGATCTGCCGAACATTCCGATCAGCGCCGACATAAAGCCCGGCGACAAGCTCGTCACCTCGGGCCTCGGCGGGCGCTTCCCCGCGGACTTTCCGGTCGGTGTCGTCCGCTCGGTCGGCAACGACTCGACCGGCATGTTCGCCGCGGCCAAGGCCACGCCCGATGCCACGCTGGACCGCAGCGCCGAGGTGCTCGTCCTGCATGAGCTCGCCAACCCGGTAGGACCGCCCGCGCAGGCCGAGGAGTTCGGACCGCCGGCCGCGCTCGCGGGCAGCGATGAGCCCGCGCCGCCGGCCACCACGCCGCCGGCACCGGTCGAAGACCCGGCCAAGCAGGGAGAGCCCTGATGCGCGTACGCGGTCTCAACTGGCTGTTCTTGGGCGGCATTGTCGCGAGCTTCGTGCTTCAGCTCATGCCGCTGCCGGCAGTGCTGCTGCCGTTCAAGCCTTACTGGCTCGCGCTCGTATTGATCTACTGGATGATCGAACTGCCCGAGAAAGTGCCGCTCGGCCTCTGCTTCGCACTCGGCATCGTCGCCGACCTGGTCGGCGGCGAAGTGCTTGGCGAGCAGGCGATGCGCTTGTGCATTCTCTGCTTCATCGTGCTGCGCTTTCGCTCGCGCCTGCGGTTTTTCCCGATGTGGCAGCAGACGCTGGCGGTGTTCGCGCTCTTGCTCAACGACCGCATCGTCTACCTGATGGTGCACGCGATCGCCGGCGATCCGCCGCCCGATCTCGATTTCTGGTTCGCGCCGGTGGCCGGCATGCTCGCGTGGCCCTGGCTGTTCCTGTTGCTGGACGACTTGCGCGCGCGCCTGCGCGCGGGCGATACCTGAGATGAATCTGCCGAGCATGCGCATGCGCCTCAGGAATGCCCGCGCCGACGCGGAAACGTTCCGTGCGCGCGCCATCGTCGGCTTTCTCGTCATCGTGCTCTGTCTCGGCGCGCTGGTCTCGCGCTATGTGTTCCTGCAGGTCTATCGCGGCGCGGAATTCGGCCAGACCTCGGACAAGCAGCGCATCTCGGTGCGCAGCGTGCCGCCGGTTCGCGGTTTGATCTACGACCGCAACGGCGTGCTGCTCGCCGACAACATCGCCGCGTTCAGGCTGGAAATCGTGCCCGAGACGGTCGAAGGCGGGCGCAAGGGTCTCGACAAGCTGCTTGCCGAGCTCGGCGACGTCATCGCGATCAGCGCCGACGACATCGAGCGCTTCCGCGCCGCGCGTGCGAAGAAAAAAGCGTTCGAGAACGTGCCGCTGCGGCTCAAGCTCAGCGAGGACGAGATCGCGCGCTTCTCGGTCAACCGCTGGCGCTTTCCGGGCGTGGAAATCGCGCCCTACCTGACGCGCGCCTATCCTCTCGGGCCGAATTTCGCCCACGCCGTCGGTTACGTCGGCCGCATCGACATCAATGAACTCACGCGGCTCGACCCGAACGACTACGCCGGCACCACGCACATTGGCAAGACCGGCGTCGAACGCTGGTACGAGGATGACCTGCACGGCGCACCGGGCAGTGAAACGGTCGAGGTCGACGTCAACGGCCAGGTGCGCAGAAAGCTCGACACCATCGCGCCCACGCCGGGCAAGAACCTGTACCTGTCGATCGATGCGCGCCTGCAGCGCGCGGCCGAGGAAGCGCTTGGCCCGCGCCTCGGTGCAGTCGTCGCGATCGATCCGCGCAACGGCGAGGTGCTCGCCCTGGTCAGCGAACCCGAGTTCGATCCGAATTTGTTCGTCAACGGCATCAGCCGCGCCGACTACGCTCTGCTGACCGAAGACCCGCGCAAGCCCCTGCTCAACCGCGCGATCGCGGGCGGCTTCATTCCCGGCTCGACGGTAAAGCCCTACGTCGCCGCCGCCGGTCTCGAACTCGGTGTGCGCACGCCGTCCGATACCGTGGTCTCCACCGGCGAGTACCACATTCCCGGACAGAAGCGCGGCTATCGCGACGACTTCGCAGCGGGCCGCGTCGACCTCAAGCTCGCGCTGGCCTGGTCGGTCAACACGTATTTTTATTCGCTCGCCTACGAACTCGGCATCGATCGTTTGAGCGGCTTTCTCGCCAAGTTCGGCTTCGGCGCGAAGACCGGCATCGACGTCGCCGGCGAAGGCGTCGGCGTGTTGCCCTCGGCCGAATGGCTGCGGCAGACGCGCAACCAGCCGTGGTTCGCCGGCTACACGGTCAACGCCGGCTTCGGCCAGGGTTTCTGGGTGGTCACGCCGATCCAGCTCGCGCATGCGCTGACCGTGGTCGCGGCGAAGGGCGCGAACCGTCCGCCGCACGTGCTGCACGCGACCCAGACTGGCATCGGTGCGCCGGTGCAATTGGCGCCGCTGCCTCTGCCGGGCCCGAACGTGGGCACGCGCGCGAGCACCTGGAAAGCGATCGAAGAGGGCATGTGGCTCGCGGTGAACGGGCCGCCGCCGAGTACGGTGAGCGGGCTCGGCAAGGAATTTCCCTACGCGATCGCGGGCAAGACCGGCACGGCCGAGCGCTTCTCGCGTTTCGACGAAAGCTGGACCTATATCGCGACCTCGTCCGCGGACCGCCATCAAGTTCTGTTCGAGTGCTTCACGCCGGCCGAGGATCCGCGCATTGCCGTCGTCGTCGCGCTCGAAGCGGGCAAGAGCGGCGCTTCCGATGCCGCGCCGATCGCGCGCAAGATCCTCGACGCCTGGCTCAAGTACGCCGACGACGTACCGGTGCGCCGCGTCGCGGAGGCGGCGCCGTGATCCTCGCGCTCGAAGGCTTCGGCCTGCATCTGCGTATGTTCGCGCGGCGCTGGCTGCGCCCGCCTGCGCTCGACTGGCCGCTCGCCTGCGCGCTGCTGCTGCTCGCCGGCGTCGGTCTCGTCAATCTCTACAGCGCGGGCGCGCCGGACACGAAAGTGGCGTTCAACCAGGGCGCGCGCTTTCTAATTGGCGCAACGCTGATGGTGCTGATCTCGCGCATCTCGCCGCAGAGCCTGCGCAAGTGGACGCCGTGGCTCTATGCCGGCAGCGTGCTGCTCCTGCTCGTCGTCGCGGTCATGGGCGAAGGCCGCGGCGCGCATCGTTGGCTCGATCTCAAGATATTTCGTTTCCAGCCGTCGGAGCTGTCCAAGCTGACCATGCCGATGATGGCGGCCTGGGTGTTGAGCCGCGGCGAACTGCCGCCGCGTTTCGCCTCGCTCGCGCTGGTCGGCCTGCTGATCGCGATTCCGGCCGGGCTGATCGCCAAGCAGCCCGATCTCGGCACGGCGCTGCTCGTCGTCGCCAGCGGCATGTTCGTGATCTTCCTCGCCGGCATGGCCTGGTGGCGCATCGGCTTGGTCGCCGCGGCTGCCGCTGCAGCCGCGCCGGTGGCCTGGCATTTCATGCACGACTACCAGAAGAAGCGCCTGTTCACTTTCCTCGATCCGGCTGCCGACCGGCTCGGCGACGGCTGGCACATCATGCAGAGCGAAATCGCGGTCGGCTCGGGCGGCATCTGGGGCAAGGGCTGGCACCAGGGCACGCAGTCTGCGCTCGAATTCCTGCCCGAACACACCACCGACTTCGCTTTCGCGGTGTTTTCCGAGGAATGGGGACTGGTCGGCGTCGCCGCGGTGATCCTGCTTTACATCTTCATCGTCGGCCGCGGGCTGATGATCGCGGCGAACGCGCGTGACACCTACTCGCGCCTGCTCGCCGGCTCGATCAGCATGTCGTTCTTCGTCTACGTCATGGTCAACGGTGGCATGGTCGCCGGGATTCTGCCCGTGGTCGGTGTGCCGATGCCGTTGATCAGCTATGGCGGTACGTCGGTCGTCGCGCTGCTTGCGGGCTTCGGCATGCTTATGTCGATTCACAACAACCGGCGTTCGCCGCATTGATCCCTGAACGCGCCTTCAATACTTTTGCTTGAGAGTGCAGCGCAAATTGAAAACAGGTTCGAGGTGTTTTAAGTTCGCCGCATGAGCAAGATCAACGTCAGCGCCGAAGCCAAGCAATGGATCGTCAACCGCATGCTCGCGGGCGCGAGCGGCGACCAGGTGATCGCCGAACTCGCCGCCGCGGGCTGGCAGCGCAAGGCGGCGAGCGACGCGCTCGCGGTCGTCGTCGCCGAGAATGCGAAAGCGCGCGTCGCGGCGGCGTCGAACGGCAAGCTGACCGAAGGTGTGCCCGAGCCCGATACCGAAAAAATGCCGCTGTCGCTCGATGCCGGCGACCGCCAGGTGAAGGTGCTGGTCGAGTTGAAGGCACCGCGCGTGGTCGTATTCGGCGATCTGTTGAGCGCAGAGGAATGCGCCGCCTTGATCGCCGCCGCGCAGCCGCGCATGGCGCGCTCGGAGACGGTGAACCGGCAGACCGGCGAGTATCAGGTCGATGCCGCGCGCACGAGCCGCGGCATGTTCTTCCAGCGCGGTGAGAGCGAGCTGCATATGCGCATCGAAAACCGCATCGCGAAACTGCTCAACTGGCCCGCGGAAAACGGCGAGGGCCTGCAGGTGCTGCATTATCAGCCCGGCGCCGAGTACGAACCACACTACGACTACTTCGATCCGGCCGATCCCGGTACGCCGGCACTGACGCGCCGCGGTGGCCAGCGCGTGGCGAGCCTGATCATCTACCTCAACACACCGCAGAACGGCGGCGCGACGACATTCCCGGACGTCGGCCTGTCGGTGCTGCCGCAGCAGGGCAATGCGGTGTTCTTCAGCTACGCGCAGCCGCATCCGTCGACGCAGACTCTGCACGGCGGTGCGCCAGTCTCCATGGGCGAAAAATGGATTGCGACCAAGTGGCTGCGCCAGCGCGTGTTTGCTTAACGGCCGTTCGGCTTTCGCGCCACGCCGGCGGCACGGCATGTTAACCTCGCCGCACTTCTTCCCGCCGGTTCGATCGATGACTTTTCGCGTAGTTTTCTGGTGCGCCTGCCTCGCGTTCGCTTCGTTGGCCGCGCATGCGCGTGCCTACGATCCGCCTACGCCTGCACAGGTCACCGCAGCGCAGAAGCAGTTCGCAGCCGATCTCGCGCGCGATACCGATCTGTCCGAAGCCGACATCCTCGCCACGCTCGCGAAGGCGCGCTATCAGCAGTCGATCATCGATGCGATCTCGCGTCCGGCCGAGTCGAAATCATGGCGCGAGTACCGGCCGATCTTTTTGACCGATGCGCGCATCGACGGCGGCGTGGCGTTCTACCGCGCCAACCGCAGCCTGTTCGATCGCGTCGAGAAGGAATTCGGCGTTCCCGCGCCGATTCTCGTCGCGATTATCGGCGTGGAGACGAACTACGGACGCACGCCGACGCGCTATCGCGTGCTCGATGCGCTGACCACGCTCGGTTTCTACTATCCGCCGCGCGCCGATTTTTTCCGCGGTGAGCTGCGCCAACTGTTCCTGCTGCACGGGACGACTTTTCCGTATCCGATCGAAAGCCTGATGGGTTCGTACGCTGGCGCGATGGGCTGGGGCCAGTTCATGCCCTCGTCGATCGCCAAGTTCGCGCGCGACGAGGACGGCGACGGCAAGATCGATCTGTGGAATTCGCTGCCCGACATTGTCGCGAGCATCGCCAACTATTTCGTCGGCAACGGCTGGCAGACCGGCGGCCCGGTTGCGGTGCGTGCCAAGGTCAGCGCCAACGCGCGCGCGGTGACGCCGGAGAATCTCAAGCCGGTCTACACCGTGCAGCAACTCGCCGAGTGGGGCTATACGCCTGCCGGGAAGACCGACGCGGGCAAGGACACGCCGGCGACGCTGATCAAGCTCGAAGGCGAAGACGGCCCTGAAGTCTGGATCACGTTCCAGAACTTCTACGCGATCTCGCGCTACAACCGCAGCCCGCTGTACAGCCTTGCGGTCTATCAGCTCAGCCAGGAAATCGCCGCCCAGGTCGGCGGCAAGCCCGCGGCCAAATGAAGCGAGGCGAGGCCGCCATGCTGCTGCGCGCGGGAGCCGCGGCCGCGTTGCTGCTGTTGGCGGGTTGCGGCGGGCACAAGCCGGTGAAGCGCGGATCGGCATCATCTAGCTCGGACGACGTGTCGCGTCCACAATCGAAGCGCTACGCTCAGGACAGCGATTCCGGTCCCGGCGGTCCGCCGCCCGATCTCAGCAAGATTCCCGAGCCCGTACCGAAGGCCGAGGCGCGCTCGGTCTACGGCAACAAATCGCCCTACGAAGTGCTCGGCAAGACCTATTCCGTGCTGCCGAGTGCGTCGGGCTACGTCGAGCGCGGCATCGCCTCGTGGTACGGCAACAAGTTCCACGGCTACACCACGTCGAACTTCGAGAAGTACGACATGTACGCGTTCAGTGCCGCGCACAAGACTCTGCCGCTGCCGAGCTACGCGCGCGTGACCAATCTCGACAACGGCGCGAGCGTGATCGTGCGCGTCAACGACCGCGGACCGTTCGCCGAGAACCGCGTCATCGACCTGTCCTACGTCGCCGCGCTCAAGCTCGGCATCTGGCAGAAGGGCACGGGTCTCGTCGAAGTGCGTGCGATCGATCCGGATCATCCCGATCGCGATCCGATCGCGCGTGCGCCTGCACGCGCCGCGGCGCCTGCGCCGGTCCCGCCTGCGGCCAGCGCGCCGCCGGGGCGGCCCGAGCCGCGCGTCGCCTCCGCCGCGCCGCCCGAAAAAATCCACAAACCCGCGCTATATCTCCAGGTCGGCGCGTATTCGGACCAGACCAACGCTGAGCGCGCCGCGACGACCGTGCGCAATGCGCAACTCGGCGCGGTGCGCGTGGTCGAGGGCACCTCGAACGGTCGCGCGGTGCGGCGCGTGCGTATCGGGCCGCTGCGCGATGTCGACGAGGCCGACGCGCTGACCCCGAAAGTGCGTGCGCTCGGCCTCGGCGAGCCGCGCGTGGCGATCGACGACTGAAGCGCGAAAGTCGTCGTGTTCAGCCTTGACGTGTAAAATTCGCTGGTCCGGAGCGGGTTTTGCTCGTGCCTCGCCCCCGCAACCGCGCGCGGGGCCAGCCAGAATGGAATATTTCGAGAAATGAAGAATCTGCAATTCGTACAAAAAGCTGCATTGTGTATTTTTACCGCCGCCGCCCTGATCGTTGCGGCGCCGGAGGCGGGTGCGGTCAAGCACCGGCGCCAGCAGGCGCAGCAGAAGCAGGAGCAGAAAAGCGCCGAGCAGCAGAAGTCCGAAGACGCAGCTGCCGCCGAAGCGCTGCCCGTGCAGCCCGCCACGCCGATGCCGGGCGCGAATGCGCTCAACGTGCCGGTGCCGCCGCAGCCGCAGCTCAATGCGAAGAGCTGGGTGCTGATGGACTTCACCAGCGGCCAGGTTCTTGCCGGCGACAATATCGACACGCGCGTCGAGCCGGCCTCGATCACCAAGGTGATGACGTCCTATGTCGTTTCCGCCCAGCTCGCCGCGGGCAAGGTGAAGATGGACGACGAGGTCTACATCAGCGAGAACGCTTGGCGCGGCGGCGGTGCGAGCACGGACGGCTCGACCAGCTTCCTCAAGCTCAATTCCAAGGTGCCGCTCAAGGACCTGCTCTACGGCATGATCATCCAGTCGGGCAACGATGCGGCGATCGCGCTGGCCGAGCACGTCGCCGGCTCCGAGCAGACCTTCGCCGCGCTGATGAACCAGTACGCGCAGCAGCTCGGCATGACCGGTACGCACTACGTCAATCCGACCGGCCTGCCGTCGCCCGACGAGTACACGACGGCGCGCGACATTGCGCTACTTTCGCGCGCGCTGATCCACAACTATCCCGAGGAATACAAGATCTACTCGATCAAGGAATTCGAGTGGAACGGGATCACCCAGCACAACCGCAATTCGCTGCTGTGGCGCGATTCGACGGTCGACGGAATCAAGACCGGCCACACTAAGGACGCGGGCTTCTGCCTCGCCACCTCGGCCAAGCGCGGCGACCAGCGCCTGATCGCGGTGGTCATGGGCACGGGCAGCGAGAAAGAGCGCGCCGACGCCAACCAGACCGTGCTCAACTACGGCTTCCGCTTCTTCGAGACGCACAAGCTGTTCGACGGAAACAAGGCTTTGGCGTCGCCGGCGCTATGGCGCGGGGCCAACGACAGCGCGGCGCTCGGTCTCGCCGAGGACATGCTGATCACCCTGCCGCGCGGACGCTACAAGGATCTTAAGCCGACGATGGACATGCCGAGCCGCCTGATCGCGCCGTACACCAAGGGCCAGCAGGTCGGCACGGTGCGCGTGAAGCTCGACGACAAGGTCCTCGTCGAACGCCCGCTCGTCGTGCTAGAAGAGCAGCCCGAAGGTGGCTTCTGGCGCCGTTTCATCGACGGCATCGTGCTGTTCTTCAAGAGCGCGCCGACCACGGAAACCGCGCCGGTCGGCACGGCGACGGTCGGTAATCCCCAACCTGCCCCGATCAAGTGATGAAGAAATTCGACCCGCACGAACTCGAGAAAATCCACGCGGAGAATCCCGGCCAGGGCTTCCAGTTCCCCGGCGCGTTCGAGATCACCGCGGTCGGCCACGCCAATGCGGGTCTCGAGCAGCGCGTGCCCGCGCTGATCGCCGGCCTCGGCCTGGCCGTGCTCGACGGCTCCGAGCGCGTGCGGCCGTCGAGCAACGGCAACTTCGTCTCGGTCAGCGTCACCTTCACCTGTCCTTCGCGTGAGATGTACGAGGCGGCGCATGCGGCCCTGCGCGAGGATGCGGCGGTGAAGTGGACGCTTTGAGAGCCGGGATTCGGGATTGGAGATTCGGGATACGTCGAAAGCAAGGCGCGCCTGCCCGCGCGCTTGATATTCGCGCTATCACCGGCATCTAGAAATTCCGAACCGATTGCAGGCCCGGCTGTGTCCGCTCTTCCCGAATCCCGAATCTCCAATCCCGAATCCCGGCTTCTGGTGCGTCGCTTCCCCGGCCTTTCGCCGTACGAACCGGTCTGGCGCGCGATGCAGGCGTTCACCGACACGCGCAGCGCGGAAACGACCGACGAACTCTGGCTGGTCGAGCATCCGCCCGTGTTCACGCTCGGCCAGGCCGGCAAATGGGAACACGTGCTCATGCCGGGGGAGATTCCGGTCGTGCCGGTCGACCGCGGCGGCCAGGTGACCTACCACGGCCCCGGCCAGATCGTCGCCTACCCGCTGATCGACCTGCGCCGGCTCAAGCTCGGCATCCGCGAGCTGGTCAACCGCATCGAGCAGGCGATCATCGACACGCTGGCGACCTGGAATATCGAGGCCGCACGAAAACTCGGCGCCCCGGGCGTCTACGTCGCCGGCGCCAAGGTCGCCGCGCTCGGCTTGCGCGTGCGCCGCGGCTGTACCTTCCACGGCCTCGCGTTCAACGTGAACATGGACCTGGAACCGTTCCATCGCATCAATCCCTGCGGTTACGAAGGACTCGCCGTGACCCAGCTCATGGACCTCGGCGGCCCGTCCGCGCTGGCCGACGTGGAAGCCGAACTCGTCGCCCAATTGGCCCTGCAGCTCGGCCTGACCGTTCAGATTGCGCCGCCGCCCGTGACCTCCGGTGCTGGCGCGGCCCCCTCCGTGGATGTTAGCGTGCACGCATGAATTCCCTCGATAAGACCATTCCGATTGCCCTGGTGAACGACGCGGTCGTCGCGAACGCCGCACCGATCCGCACCGGCGAGAAACTGCTCGGCGAAAACAAGATTGCGCGCAATCGCGCCGGTTTCGACTCGGGTGCGCCGGTGCTGCGCAAGCCCGACTGGATCCGCGTACGCATCCCGCCCGGCAACGCCGTGGCCAAGCTCAAGTCGAAATTGCGCGCGAACCGCCTCGTCACGGTCTGCGAAGAAGCCTCGTGCCCGAACATCCATGAATGTTTCGGCAAGGGCACCGCGACCTTCATGATCCTCGGCGAAGTCTGCACGCGCCGCTGCTCGTTCTGCGACGTCGCCCACGGCCGGCCGAAGCCGCCCGATGCCGAAGAGCCGCGCCATCTCGCCGAGACGATCCGCGATATGGGCCTGCGCTATGTCGTCGTCACCTCGGTCGATCGCGACGATCTGCGCGACGGCGGCGCCCAGCATTTCGCCGACTGCATCCGCGAGGTGCGCGCGCTCAATCCGACCATCAAGCTCGAAATCCTCACCCCCGATTTCCGCGGCAAGGGCCGCATGGAGCGCGCGCTCGAAGTGTTCAAGGACATGCCGCCCGACGTGTTCAACCACAACCTCGAAACGGTGCGCGAGCTGTATCCGAACGTGCGCCCCGGCGCCGACTACGACTGGTCGTTAAGCCTGCTTAAACGCTTTAAGGCGCAGCATCCGGATGTGCCGACGAAGTCGGGCATCATGCTCGGCCTCGGCGAAACGGAAGCGCAGGTGCACGGCGCGTTGAACGATCTGCGCGCGCACGATGTCGATATGGTGACGATCGGCCAGTACCTGCAGCCGACCCCGCATCATCATCCCGTGCTGCGCTACTGGACGCCGGCGGAGTTCGACGCCCTGGCCGAATACGGCCACAAGCTCGGCTTCGAGCATGTCGCTTCGGGTCCGCTAGTACGCTCGTCGTACCACGCCGACCAGATGGCACATGCGGCAGGATTCGTCGAAGAAGTGGCTTGAAGCGAAAGAATTGAAAATGGCGGCGAGGGACGGCCGCTTCGTGATCTTCGCGTTCGAGGACGAACGCAGCAACAAACCAAAGTGCGGCCATGGATGACCGCTTCGTGATCCCGCGCGCACGGATGGACGCAAACGCAACGCTTTCGGAGATCGGTAGAAATGTTAGTGCGTAATCGCAAGGCCCTTTGGATCGCGCCGACCATTCTGGCCGCGGCGCTCGCTGCGGCGACGGTTTTCGCCAAGCCCGCCGGCGACGTCGCGACGTCGATCGCGCTCAAACCGACGGCCGACCAGGCCGATGCCGCGCAGATGGCGATGCGCATTCTTTCGCGCATGCACTACAAGCCTGAAGCCTTCGACACGAAGATGTCGCAGCAGGTGTTCGACCGCTATCTCGACCAGCTCGATCCCGATCGCATGCTGTTCACGCAGGCCGACATCGACCGCTTCATGCCGATGCGCGACAAGCTCGGTGATGCGATCCGCGACAAGGATCTCTCGGCCCCGTTCGCGATCTTCAACCTCTACGTCCAGCGCCTCGCCGAGCGCACCGCGTTCGTGCGCGCCGAGCTGAAGAAGGGCTTCGACTTCACCAAGGAAGAAAGCTACCAGTACCAGCGCGAGAAGGCGCCGTGGGTCGCGACCGAAGCTGAGGTCAACGACCTCTGGCGCAAGCGCGCGAAGAACGACTGGTTGCGCCTGAAACTCGCTGGCAAAGACGAGATGAAGATCCGCGAGATGCTCGATAAGCGCTACGCGAACTATACCGAGCGCATGCGCCAGCTGACGGGCGAGGATGCGTTCTCGCTGTTCCTCAACGCGTATGCGATGACGATCGAGCCGCACACCAATTATCTGAGCCCGCGCCAGGCCGAGAACTTCGAAATCCAGATGAAGCTCTCGCTCGAAGGCATCGGCGCGGTGCTGCAGCGCGACGACGACTACACCGCGATCCGCGAAGTCGTGCCGGGCGGCCCGGCCGCGTTGTCGGGCAAGGTCAAGGTCGGCGACCGCATCGTCGGCGTCGGCCAGGGCGATCACGGTCCGGTCACCGACGTGATTGGCTGGCGTCTGGACGACGTCGTCGAGAAGATCCGCGGCGCCAAGGACACCACGGTGCGCCTGGAAATTCTGCCCGCCGACACGGGCCCCGACGGCAAGCACGTCACGATCGCGCTCGTGCGCAAGAAGGTAGCGGTCGAGGAACAGGCGGCGAAGAGTTCGGTCATCGAGACCAAGGACGGCGAGGTCTCGCACAAGATCGGCGTGATCACCCTGCCGACCTTCTACCAGGACTTCGAAGCGCGCCGCCGCGGCGACTCGAACTACAAGAGCGCCACGCGCGACGTTGCCAACCTGATCGCCGATCTGAAGAAGCAGAACGTCGAAGGCGTGCTGATCGACCTGCGCAACAACGGCGGCGGTTCGCTCGACGAAGCGACCGGCCTGACCGGCCTGTTCATCGACAAGGGCCCGGTCGTGCAGGTGCGCAGCGCAAACGGCCGCATCGACGAGCACGAAGACCGTCGCGGCGGCATGGTCTGGTCGGGCCCGCTCGCAGTGCTGGTCAATCGCAACTCGGCGTCGGCGTCGGAAATCTTCGCCGCCGCGATCCAGGACTACGGCCGCGGCATGATTCTCGGCGAGCCGACGTTCGGCAAGGGCACGGTGCAGAGTCTCTACGATCTCGACCAGCTCTACGGCAACGAGAAGCCGATCTACGGCGAGCTCAAGATGACTATCCAGCAGTTCTTCCGCATCAACGGCGGATCGACCCAGCTGCGCGGCGTTACCCCCGACATCAAGTTCCCGGTCACGGGCGACTTCGCCCAGAACGGCGAACAGTCCTTCGACAATGCGCTGCCGTGGACGTCGATCCCGGCGGCCGACTACGCGCCGGCCGGTGACCTCAAGTCGCTCGCGCCGCTGCTCGCCGCGCGCCATGACAAGCGCGCCGAGAGCGACAAAGAGTGGCTCGCCTATCAGGCCGACGTGAGCGACGTGCGCAAGCTGCGCGAGGACAAGACCATCTCGCTCAACGAAGCAGCGCGGCGCAAGGAGCGCGACGAGCAGGAAGCCAAGCGCCGTGAGCGCCATCCCGATCAATTCGCCGATGCGGCGACACCGGCCGGCAAGCCCGCTGCCGCGGGCGCAAAGCCGGTCGCCAATGCCGATGACCGCAAGGCGGCGGACGATCCGGACGGCGTCAATCAGTCGGCGAAGATCGGCTCGACGAATGCCGCGAAAACGGTCAGGCGCGGTGGCGACAACTCGAATCAGGACGACGGCCTGCAGGCCGACGAACGCAGCCTCAAGTCCGACCTCGCCGAGGAAAAGCGGCGCAAGGCACTGAAGGACGTCGTCCTCAACGAGGCCGCGCATATCGTCGCCGACGAAGTCGACTTGCTGCGCGCCGACACCAAGCTCGCCGCGCAAGTATTGCCGCGCGGTGCGACGGCGCCGAGCAAAGATGCGGTCAACTGATTCGCGCTACGCCACGCGCCCGGCTCGCCGTCGAGGCAACCGGTCCGCATGGCGAGGCAATGTGAAGTACGCTTGAGAACTGAAAAAGACCGGGATCTCCCGGTCTTTTTTTGCCGCTCAGATCTTCGGCTGACGTACGGCGCCTGACGCCAGGGCCTCGAGAAAATCGAGCAGGCCGCTGCGCTGTTTCGTCGAGAGCGAATCGAACAGGCTGAGCAGGCGCTGCTGCTGCCGCGACAGGCCAGGATAGTCCGCCGGTTCCTCGGCGACGGCGAGGATGGGCGCGCCCTGCACCTTCGGCCCGCGTCCCGTCGTCAGATATTCGAACGCCATCCCGCTGCGGCGGGCCAGGGCGATAAGGTTTTCCACGCTCGGCGCAGTGCCGCGCGTCATCTCCCATTGCGCGACCGCGCTGCGGCTGACTTCGAGTTCGCCGGCAAGCTCTTCCTGCGAAAGGTCGACCAGCTTCCTGGCTTCCCGCACGCGCTGATAGAGCTTGCTCATTCCCTTCGCACCTTCATGCGAAGGCTATATAGACGCTTTGTTCCGCAGTCGTTGTTCGTGTGACTTGCATCACAACAATTGTTAGTGATACTATCTATGCACTCGCAACGAAGGGGGCCGGGAATGTCGCAGAGTTCGACATACGGCGCGGACCGAGTAGGGGAAATTTCCTGGCCGGAGTCCGCCGCCGCGAAAACGAGACGGAGCGTGGCGTTTTCTGCTCGCCGTGCGCATCTATCCGGCGCCGACACGAAAGGGCTGCTGCAGTGCGACGCCGAGGCCGTTGAGGCGAATCCGTCAATCGCGATCCGTTTGGATCGTGCTGCTTCAGCACAGCGTGCGCTTCGCGTTGAGACGACATGCGTCTCCGGTATCCGCAACAACATCGGCAGTCTCGATCGGAGCTTTGCCGGCGAAAGCGCACAGCCATACCTGTCCGATGCCGGCAAGTTGAAAAACTGCATGGATTCGTATCGACCGGATCGAGGCAAACGAGGGGCGCTCGCGACCGCCGAATGGGCGCTCGACGGCCCATGCAATATCGCCTACCTCGCGATATTGCGACAAGGAGCAAAAGCGGCGATTGCATCACGCGGCGAGGAGCGGCTCGGTCGCTGAAGGGACGTGTACGCGGCCGAGCGCCTGGGAAAAATCGTCAGATGCGGGCAAGCAAGGCATTGCTTGTTTGGGGGTGGCGTCGGCTAGCGACAGCAAACAAACGCGGAGCGGGATAACCGCTCGACGTCGGAGGAACTGGATGATGAATGCGGAGGAGCATTTATGTTTTCGGTGAACTACGGAACGACAGTCCGATTGACCACGCTCATCGTCGGCGTGCTCCTGCTCGGAATGATGATCTACGGCGTGGCGAAGTATCGAAACGGCCTGCCTTTCTTCATCGGCATGGTGGTGTTTCCGCTTTGCACACTCGGGCTCTGCGCGCTTTTCGCGGTCCAGGGCTATGAAATCAGGAATGGCGCGCTCTATGTCGTACGCCCGATCGGCAGGCTGCTCGTCACTGACCGTATCGAAAGTGCCGTCAGTGACGACAAAGCGATGGCCGGCGCGACGCGCACCTGGGGCAATGCCGGACTGTTTTCGATCAGCGGCTGGTTCCACCAGCCCGATTATGGAAAGACGCGCGTCTGGGTGACCGACACCTCGAAGCTCGTCGTCGTCCGCGGCGCGAACGTCACCGCGGTGATTTCGCCTACCGAGCGCAGATCCTTTCTGGATGAGGTGCGGCTCGCTGAGCAGACTCCATCTTGTCTGAGGCCGACTACTTGGTCTTGCTCGGGCGCCGGACTACACGCGCCGAGACTGCATACCGAAAGAAAATCCACCGGTGAAGAGGCGCCAGCGTGACGAAAGGTAAGAGCAAGCTCGCGGTGCCGTGGGACGATTTTTCTTATCCGCCCCGGTGTGGGCAGATGACCGATTCGATGCGTCTATTTGTTGCGTGACTTCCTTTTCGAGCATTGGATGGGTGGGTTGCACGATGGACATGGAAAGGCCGGAAGCGAGTGCGACTGACTGCATTTGACGTTGGAGCGTGGAGGGTAGGCGATTCGCCCCGCCTCAAGGATGGGGCGGGGCGAATCGATTTCCTGCGCGACCAGATGCGCAATGGCCTCGTCCATGAGTCGATGGACTCGCTGGTTGCATTCCTCTACGCACGGCGCGCGGCGATGGAAGCCGACGCATGGCGCGGCTACGTTGCCGACGTCTTGCTACGGCATCCGATCCGGGAATTGCTACATCGGGACCCGCTCACGTCTCGCGCGTTTGCCAAGCCGCAGGGCTACGCCGGCGATGCCACGTCGATCGACATGATCTATACGATGAAATACGCGGCCGGTGTTGTCGACACGATCGGCGATGCCGCGTTCCGCTACAACGTCGACAGTCCTTCGGCGCGATCGATTCGAAATTGTCGGCGACGCCTCGCCGCGTTGATCGACGAGACGGTACGCGAGCGCAGCGATGCGCGCGTGCTTGCACTCGGCGCAGGCCATCTGCGCGAGATCGAACTGATGCGGACGCTCGGCACCGCGTTCGTCGGGGAGATCGTCGCGGTAGAGCAGGACGAGGATGCCCTTGCCGTCATCGAGTACGCCTATGCTGCACGCGGCGTGCGCAAGCTCTATGTTCCGACCGGGCGGCTGCTGGCAGGCAATCACGGCTTGAGCGGGTTCGATCTGGTCTACGCCGCGACGATGTTCAATCATCTTGCGCAGCCGTCAGCCGCGACGCTCTGCGAGCAGATGTTTGCGATGCTCAATCCAGGCGGCCGCATGCTCGTCGCCAACTTCGTGCCGGACATTGCCGATGCTGGCTATCTCGAAAGTTACATGGCCTGGCAGCGAATCTATCGCGACGAGCGCGAAATGCGCACGCTCATCGACGGCATACCGCGTGAACAGGTCGCCGACGCCGACCTGGCGTTCGACGGCGCCCGTAACATGATCTATCTGCTGGTTGAGCGCCAGGGCGCAGAGGAACTCGCCGAGTCCCGGCAGGAGCGCCTGCGCGAACGGCGCATCGCCTGCCGGAACGAGCTGCTGCGGCGAATTACTCGCCGAGCGTGAGCCACGCCGCTCATGTGTGTCTGAAATCGGATTGGACGGATCAAGTATCGTGGAGCGACGAGGGGGCGTAGATCTAACTCACGGTTTGGTTGGATCGCCGAGCACCCAATCGACTTCGATAGCACCCAGTGCAACCGCCGAACTCGTCGACTGCGTTGCTGGCAGTACATCATCACGATTTCTGAAGGGGGATCGCCAGGGCCTGCACAAAATGCCTGTACAAGTCGTACACGCGTAATACACGCCCCGCGGAAAAGTTGCACGGTCTACGGACCGTATACCGTGCAGCAGTATCTCTTTGAAATATTGGCGGAATGAGAGGCTAGGCTGCTTCTCAAAGATTCATTCCGTCGAATGAAATCAATAGTTAATTGTTGAAATTTGCTCCATTCCGGCGCTGTCGCAGAATCCTGTCCCGGCGATGGTGAAACTCTTGTTTCCGTTCCTTATGCTCTTCAACGTCGAATAGAGAGCTGCTCGAGTGGCTTCGCTCTGCGTGATCGACGTTACATAAAGATGTTGATAAGTCGTCGCGCAGGATGCAGTTGTCGCCGTAGGAATGGTGATGGTTACGCGGAGTGTCCCATCGGAGTCTGGACTCACATAAAGAACAGAGATCTGATTGCCGGTGCCGGTAAATGAGGATGCATGCGCAAGCATAGGCAAGCTGGATGCAAACATAAGAATTCCGCTGAGCTTTGCTAAGAATTTCATTTTCATAACAATCCTGCTCCTGTGGCTTGAATTATGACGCGATTCTCTCGGGGCGGTCTGGAATGGCCCAGTCAGAACTATTTGCTGCGAATCTACGAGAAGACCTTTCTATTATCAATCACTATTTATCGCAATGAAGTGACGTCGCCAGTTACTCGCCGAGCGTGAGCAGCGACGCGTTTCCGCCCGCCGCGGTCGTGTTGATCGTCAGCGTGCGCTCGGTGACGAAGCGCGTCAGATAGTGCGGGCCGCCGGCTTTCGGGCCGGTGCCCGAGAGGCCTTCGCCGCCGAACGGCTGCACGCCGACGACCGCGCCGATCTGGTTGCGGTTGACGTAGCAGTTGCCGACCTTGGCGCGCTGGGCGATGTGGGCGATCGTCGAATCGATGCGGCTGTGGATGCCGAGGGTGAGGCCGAAGCCGGTCGCGTTGATCGCGTCGATGACCTGGTCGAGCTGGTCGGACTTCCAGCGGATGACGTGCAGGATCGGGCCGAACACTTCCTTGGTCAGCTGCGACAGCGACTTGAGTTCGTAGGCGCGCGGCGCGAGGAAGGTGCCGTTCTGCGCCTCGGCGGGCAGCGCGACCTGCTTGATGAGTTTCGCCTCTTGGTCCATGCGCGCGGCATGGTCGGCGAGGTTCTTGCGCGAGGGCTCGTCGATCACCGGGCCGACGTCGGTCGAAAGCAGGCCGGGATCGCCGACCTTGAGTTCGTCCATCGCGCCGGCGAGCATGTGGATCACCTTGTCGGCGATGTCTTCCTGCACGAACAGCACGCGTGCGGCCGAGCAGCGCTGGCCGGCGGAGTCGAACGCGGAGGCGACGACGTCCTTGACCAATTGTTCCGGCAGCGCCGAGGAGTCGGCGATCAGCGCGTTCTGGCCGCCGGTCTCGGCGATCAGCGCGGCGATCTGTGCGTTGCGCGCGGCGAGCGTACGGTTGATCGTCCACGCGGTTTCGGTCGAGCCGGTCATGCATACGCCGGCGATATCGGGTTTTGTCAGCAGCGCGTTGCCGATCATCGAGCCGCGGCCGGGCAGGAACTGCAGCACGCCTTCGGGCACGCCGGCTTCGTGCAGCAGCTTCACGGCGGCATGGCCGATCAGCACGGTCTGGTCGGCGGGTTTCGCGATCACGGCGTTGCCCGTGGCGAGCGCCGCGGCGACCTGGCCGGTGAAGATCGCCAGCGGGAAGTTCCACGGGCTGATGCAGACGAACACGCCGCGGCCGTGCAGCGAAAGCTGGTTCGATTCGCCGGTCGGTCCCGGCAGATTCTCGGGCTGGAACAGCTTGCGCGCGATCGCCGCGTAGTAGCGGCACATGTCGGCGGCTTCGCGCACTTCGGAGATCGCTGCGGGCAGGGTCTTGCCGGCTTCGCGCACGAGCAGGGCGACGAAGCTGGCGCGGCGCTGCTCGAGCAGGTCGGCGGCGTGTTCGAGGATCTTCGCACGCGAGGCGGCCGGCAGCGCGTCCCACGCGGGCTGCGCGGCGACGGCGTTGACCAGCGAGCGGTCGATCGTGGCCGCGTCGGCGTGCTGCATCGTGCCGATCTTCTGGCGCCGGTCGGCCGGGTTGGTCACGTCCTGCAGCGGCTCGGCGGATTTCGCGCCGGGCACGAGCGGGGTCGCGTTCCAGTCTGCTCTCGCCGTGCCGACCGCGTCGGCCAATGCCTTCAATTCGTTGTCGTTGCCGAAGTTCACGCCCATGGAATTTTTCCGTTGTTCGCCGAAAAGACCGATCGGCTGAGGGATGCGAGGATGCGGTTTGCTGGCGAAGCCACGCACGACGTCGACCGGGTCGGCGACCAGGTCTTTGATCGGCGTCGACTCGTCGACGATGCGGTTCACGAACGAGGTGTTCGCGCCGTTTTCGAGCAGGCGGCGCACGAGATAAGGCAGCAGGTCTTCGTGCGAGCCGACCGGCGCGTAGACGCGGCACGGCACATTGAGGTTGTTCTCGCCGATCACCTCGTTGTAGAGGTCGGCGCCCATGCCGTGCAGGCGCTGGAACTCGAACGGGCGGCCCTGCGCGATATGGTGGATCGCCGCGATCGTGTGCGCGTTGTGCGTGGCGAAGGCCGGATAGAACGCGGCCTGGCCGTGCTCGAACAGGCGCTTGGCGCAGGCGAGGTAGGAGACGTCGGTGTTGGGCTTGCGCGTGTACACCGGATAGCCGGCGTGGCCGCCTTCCTGTGCGCGCTTGATTTCCGAATCCCAGTAGGCGCCCTTGACCAGACGCACGCAAAAACGCTTGCCGGATTTTTTCGCCTGCTCGGCGAGCCAGTCGATCACGAACGGCGCGCGTTTCTGGTAGGCCTGCACGGCGAGGCCGAAGCCCTGATAGCCGTCGAGCGAGGGATCGGCGTGCACCGCGGCGATCAGGTCGAGCGAAAGTTCGAGGCGGTCGGCTTCCTCGGCGTCGACGGTCAGGCAGATGCCCTGTGCCTTGGCGAGCTGGGCGAGCGCGAGCAGCTTCGGCGCGAGTTCGGCATGCACGCGCGCGCGCTTGGCGACTTCGTAGCGCGGATGCAGCGCCGAGAGCTTGATCGAGATCGACGGCGCGTCGAGGATGTCCTTGAACGGACCGCGCGCGCCGAGCGCCTTGATCGCGTCGACATAGGCGCGGTAGTAGCGCTCGCCGTCGGGCGTGGTCAGCGCGCCTTCGCCGAGCATGTCGTAGGAATAGCGGTAGGCGCGGTTTTCCTTTTCCTGGGCGCGGTCGAGGCCTTCCTTAATCGTGCGGCCCATGACGAACTGGTGGCCCATGATGCGCATCGCCTGGCGCACGGCGAGGCGGATCACCGGCTCGCCGGCGCGGCCGACGAGGCGTTTGAGCGCGCCGGTGAAATTGTGCTGGGTTTCTTCGGCCAGCGAGATGAACTTGCCGGTCAGCATCAGGCCCCAGGTGCCGGCGTTGACGAACAGCGAGTCGCTCTTGCCGAGATGCGCTTCCCAGTTCGCTTCGCCGAGCTTGTCGGAGATGAGCTTGTCGGCGGTGTCCTTGTCCGGAATGCGCAGCAGCGCTTCGGCGACGCACATCAGCAGCACGCCTTCCTCGGAGGAAAGATCGTACTGGCGCATGAACGCTTCGACCGCCGTGGCGTCCTGCGCCTTGGCGCGCACGCGTGCGACGAGTTCGGTCGCGCGCGCGAGCACGAGATCGCGCTCGGCGGCCGGCAGCGCGGCCTGGCCGAGCAGTTCGTTCATCGCTTCGGTTTCGTCGCGGCAGTAAGCCGCGGTCATCAGCGCGTGCGCCGCATCGGGCGCGGGCGGCAGTTCGGGACTCAGGATTTCGCTCACAGGCGGATCACGAAGACAGAGACAGGGTTGCGCATTCTAGCAGCGCGCGGCAATGCGGGAAGGCCGCGCTCGGTGCCACTTTGCGGCAACCGGATGGCGCAGCTTCGCGCGTGAAAAAGAGCGCCGCGCGCTGCAAGAACCGGTGTCGGATCCGGATTCCCGCAGCGCACGGCGGCCCGGTCAAACCCGGTTGAAGCGCAGGCCTTCGGCGCGTGTCTGCAGCCAGCGTTCGGCGTACGTGGTGCCGGCGCTGTTCAATTCGAGCAGGACCAGTTCATCGCGCTCGCGGTCGAGCCAGCCGGAGAGACTGATCGCGCGCGTTCCGGTGGCGATGCCGAGCGTGACCGCCTGCCGTGGCAAGCCGGCGGCGGGTGCTTCGTTGTCGGTCAGGCCGACCAGATGGTCGGTCGCGCCGTCATGCGCGCTGAAAGTACCGTCGATGTCGCCTTGCGCGTCGATGCTCAATTGCAGGCGCAGGCCCCCTGGCGCGGTGCAGGCCCAGGCGCCGTTCAAGGGGTTGGAGGCATCCGCTGCGGCGCGATCGACGGCGGCAGCGGCGATGTCGAGCGCGCCTTCGGTGGCAACTTCGAAGTGCAGCTTGTCGACGTGAAACCCCGCGGCCGGACCGCGATCGCCCTCGGTGCTCACGACCAGATTGTGCAGCACGAGCAGGCGCAGGCCCTGCGGCGTTTGCAGAATCTGCCCGCCCATGCCGGACACCCAGTGTCGGCCGTCGTCGTCATGGCTGCCGAGCGCGCGCCAACTGATGGACAGGGCGATGCCGCGCCCCTTCGCTTCGTCGGCCGCGGCGGCGATACACCCGCGCACGCGATATTCGCCGCTGGCGCCGGTATGCGAACGGTAAACGCCGCGCAGGTGGCTTGCGCTCGGGTCGCCGGCCAGCAGGCCGGCGCGCTCGCGATGGACCGAACGGTAAATGCCTTGCAAGTTACCGTCGGTCTCTGCGCACAGGCGCATCAACGAATCGTATTCGTTGCGCCAGAGCGCTTCGGTGATCGGTGCCGCATCGATGCTAGCCATAGATTTCCGCTGCGCGTTCGCGGCTGACGTAGCCGTTCTTGATGTCGTCCTCGACCGCGGCGCGCGGACGTTTCTTCGGATCGCCGTAGCCGCCGCCGTTCGCGGTGACGACGCGGATCACGTCGTCGCGGTTGACCGTCAGCGCGGTGACCACGGCGAGATCGCGTGTTTCGCCGTTGGCGCGGATCACGCGGATGTAGTTCGCCGAACCCTCGCTGCCGCCGTGCATCGCCCACGGGCGGTGCTTGTTGCGCGAATACGCGGCGGTGAGGAAACAGTTGTCGCTGCGCACGCGGTATTCGAGCACGATGCCTTTGCCACCGCGATGCTCGCCCTCGCCGCCGGGCTCGTCGTTGAGGGCGATGCGATCGACGTAGAGGCCGTAGCGCGTCTCGGCGATCTCGGCGGGGCAGTTGAAGGTTTCGCCGTGCATCGCGCTGAATACGGCGCTGTTGCCGTCGCCGTGCGCCGATGCGCCCCAGCCGCCGACTTCGGGCTCGACGATGGTGAAATGGCGGCCCGTGTCCGGGTGCACGCCGCCGATCACCGTGCCGCAGATGCTGGAGAAGTGTCCGCTCGGCAGGCGCTCGCCGAGATGCGCGGCGAGGCAGCGCCAGAGCAGGTCGTACAGACGCATGCCGACTTCGTAGTAGATGCCGACGGCGGCCGGTGCCTGCGCATCGAACACGCTGCCGGGCCGCGTGAGCATGCGGATCGGGCGGAATGAACCGCCGTTGCTGACGCCGCGCGGGTCGGTGATGTTCTTGAAGATCATCTGCACGGAAACCAGGCTGTCGTCGCCGCTACAGTTGTTCGGCCCCGCGTCCTGGTCGGGGTTGTCGCGCAGGTCGACGACGAAGGCGTCGTCGCTGATCTCGATCGTTGCTTTGTAGACGACGCCGGAATCCTGCTCTTCTTCGATGGTGAAGCGGCCCTTCGGCAGCGCACGCAGACCGGCGCGCGCGACCTGTTCGCCGTAGTCCATGAAATGCTTCATCGCGGCGACGAAGATCGGCTTGCCGTATTTGGCGACGAGTTCCTCGATGCGCTTGGCGCCGATGCGCGCGGCGGCGACGCCGGCCCAGAGGTCGCCTTCGAGGAAGTCGGGCAGGCGGCTGTTGATGCGGATGATGTCGAGCACCGGGCGGAGCGGCTGGCCGCGCGCGATCAGCTTGACCGCGGGCAGGCGCAGGCCTTCCTGAAAGATCTCCTTCGCGTCCGGCGAGAACGAGCCCGGGAAGGCGCCGCCGACGTCGTTCCAATGCGCGATGTTCGCGGTCCAGGCGACGATGTCGCCGTCGGCGAACACCGGCATCAACAGGATGTTGTCGTTGAGATGAGTGACGCCGCCGTAGTAAGGATCGTTGGTGATGAACACGTCGCCCGGTTCGATGTCGCCGGGCTTCGCGTGCAACTGCAGAATGCGCTTGACCGCCTTGTCGAGCACGCCGACGAAACCGGGGATGCCGGCGCCGCTCGAAGCGAGATTGCCGGCGCCGTCGGTGATGCCGGTGCCCATGTCGAGCACTTCGTAGATGATCGCGCTCATCGCGGTCTTGCGCAGCGCGGCGAACATTTCGTCGGAGATCGCCTGCAGCGAACTCTGGATGATTTCGAGCGTGATCGAATCGGCGGCGCTCAGCGTCGTGGTCGCGTCGTTCATGGCTGGACTCCTTGCGTGGCGGCGCCGTCGGTGCCGAGGTCGATGATGACGTTGCCGTAGTCGTCGATGCGTACCCGGTTGCCCGGATGGATCAGGATCGTGGTGCCCGAGGTCTCGATCACCGCGGGGCCGGCGAAGCGCATGCCGGCTTCGAGCAAAGCGCCGTCATAGATGTCGGCGGCGTGGACGCCCTGCGTCGCGTAGTCGACCTCGCGGCGTCCCTTGAGCGTTGCTTCGAGCGTGCGTCCGCTTGTCGGCAGTTTGGCCGGCTGCAGCTTGCCGACGTCGGCGAGGGCGACGAGATGCAGGCCGACGAACTCGATCGCGGCGTCGAGACGGTAGGTGTACTCGCGTTCGTAGGCTTCGTGGAAGGCGCTCGCGATCGCCGCGATCGTCTGCGCGTCGAGCGCGCCGTCGGGCAGCGCAACTTCGACGTGGTGCTCCTGATTTTCGTAGCGCAGCTTGGCATAGCGCAGGAACTTCACGCGCTCGGGCGCGATGCCTTCGGCGCCGAACTGTTCGAGTGCGTTCGCCGCGGTCTCGCCGAGCAGGCCGTCGATCGTGCCGGCATGACTTGCGTCGAGCGTGGTGAGGCGGCTGAGGAAATAGTCGCGGCGCAGTTCGCTCATGAGCATGCCCCAGGCGCTGAACACGTCCGCCGCGCGCGGGATGACGACGCGGCGCATGTTCAGCTCGGTGGCGAGCGCGACCGCGTGCATCGGGCCGCCGCCGCCGAAGGCGACGAGCGTGAAATCGCGCGGATCGTGGCCGCGGTTCATCGACACGAGCTTGAGCGCGTTGACCATGTTGTGGTTGGCGATGCGCACGATACCGCGCGCGACTTCGACCGGGCTCATGCCGAGCCCTTGCGCGAGCGGGGCGAGCGCACGCTCGACCGCGCCGAGGTCGGCCTCGATCGCGCCGCCGCAGAAATACTCGGGATTGATCCGGCGCAGAGCGAGGTTGGCGTCGGTCGTCGTCGCCTGCGTGCCGCCGCGGCCGTACGCCGCCGGGCCGGGCGTCGAGCCGGCCGACTTCGGGCCGACGTGCAGTTTGCCGAACTCGTCGATCCAGGCGATGCTGCCGCCGCCGTTGCCGATCTCGACCAGATCGACGACCGGCACCATGATCGGATAGCCCGCGCTCGTCGCGCTGCGCTCGATCCAGTAGTCGGTCATGATGCGCACCTGCCCGTTCTCGATCAGGCTGCACTTGGCCGTGGTGCCGCCGATGTCGAGAGCGAGGATGTTCGGCTCGCCGATCAGGCGGCCAAGTTCGGCGGCGCCCCAGAAGCCGCTCGCCGGCCCCGATTCGACCATCGTGATCGGAATGCGGCTGGCGCGCTCGATCGAGTCGACGCCGCAGTTGGACTGCATCACGTAAAGCTGGCCGGCAAGGCCTTCCTCGCTCAGACCGCGCTTCAAGCCGGCGAGATAACGCTCGGCAATCGGCTGCACGAAAGCCGAGAGCACCGCGGTGTTGCTGCGTTCGTACTCGCGCCATTCGCGCGTGATCTGGTGCGAGGCGACCACGCTGACTTCGGGCCAGAGGCGTTGCACTTCGTCGAGCACGCGCGCTTCGTGCGCGGGATTGGCGTAAGCGTGGAGCAGGCAGATTGCGACCGCGGCGACGCCTTCGCGGCGGAAGTCGGCGACGATCGCGGGCAGCACCGACAGGTCGAGCGCGGCACGTTCCTCGCCGTTCGGGCCGATGCGCCCCGGCACTTCGCGGCGCAGGTGGCGCGGCACGAACGTCTCCGGCTTGCGATAGCCGAGATTGAAGAAGTCGGGACGATTGCCGCGCGCGATTTCGAGCGTGTCGCGGAATCCCTCGGTCGTGATCAAGGCGACCTTGACGCCCTTGCGTTCGGTCAGCGCGTTGATGACGACCGTGGTGCCGTGGGCGAGGAAGGCGACCTCGCGCACCGGCACCTTGGCGCGAGCGATAACGTCGAGCACGCCGCGTTCGAAGTTCGGCGGCGTGGTGTCGGCCTTGGCCGTAACCACCTGCTGGTGGCCGCTGACGGGGTCGGTGCGGAAATAGACGAGGTCGGTGAACGTGCCGCCGACATCGGTGGCGACACGGATCGTATTGATTGCGGACATGGGGATTCCGTTCGGGAGGCGTGACGTCCCGCGCTGCGCGCGGGACGCCGGGCGCGCATTAAAAGTAGTTGTAGCGGAAGTCGACGCCGAACGTGCGCGGAATGCCGATCTGGGCGAATCCGCCGAGCACGTATTCGGCGTTGTACTTGGTGTTGGTCGCGTTCTTCGCCCACAGGCCGGCGCTCCAGGTGCCGTCGTGCGACTCCACGCCGACGCGCAGATTGAGCAGGCCGAACGCGTCGCGCGAACGCGTATTGCCAGGGTCCCAGTACTGCTGGCCGATGCGTTGGTAATCGACGCGTACGAGGCCGTTGAGCGCTGCGCTGAGCCGCGGCGTGTACTGCATGCCGACGTTCGACGTGTAGCGCGGCACGTACGGCGCGCTGTTGCCGGCGTCGGCCGGGGCGAGGGTGAAGCGCTTCACCTCGCTGAGCGTGTAGCCGTAGCCGCCGTAGACGGTGAGGTCTTCGCGCAAACGATACTTCGCGTTGATCTCGTAGCCGTCGAGCTTGGCCTTGTCGATATTGGTCAGCACTTGCGCGCCGAGCTGGCCGACGAAGACGAAATACAGCATGTTGTTCACTTCGGTGTGGAACACGCTGCCGTCGATCTGCAGGCGGCCGTCGTCGAAGCGGCTCTTGAAACCGGCTTCGAGACTCTTCGCCGATTCGGGCTGATACAGGTCGGTGACGCCGACCAGTCCGACCGAGGCCGCGGCGGCGCCCGTGCCGCTCTGGTTGAAGCCGCCGCTGCGAAAACCTTCGCCGTAGCTGGCATAGAGACGCAGATCGTCGTTCGCCTTCCAGGTCAGGGTCAGCTTCGGCTGCCACTTGTCGAACGTCGCGCTGCGCACCTGGCCCGAATACGGATCGAACGACGGCGGTGCCGCATTCTTCTGCGTGTGCTCTTCGCGGTCGTAACGCAGCGCGAAGGCCAGTTCGAGGCGTTCGGTCAAATCGTAATCGGCCTGGCCGAACACGGCGCTGGCCTTCTGCTGGTTGTGGTCGGCGGCGAAATAACTGGTCGGATTGATCGTGTTCGGCCCGAACGGTTCCTCCTTGACCGGCAGAATGCCGAGACCGAGATCGATGCCGGTCGTCGACGACAGATAGCGGCGACCGTAGAGATAGTAGGCGCCGGCAATCCAGCGCAGGCGCTGGTCGGACGGCGAGGTCAGGCGCAGCTCGAACTGCGTCGCATTGGTCGACAGATACTGCGTCTGCGTGCCGTCGGTGCCGGGGCCGAACGGCGAGTTCGACGAGATCGCCGGCGAATACGGAAACTGGTCGCCCGAATAAAACTCGTTGATGTGGTCGTAGCCGACGATGCCGGTCAGTGTCGCGAACGGCAGCTTGTAGTCGGCCTTGACCGAGAAATGATCGAGCACGCGCTTGTCGTAGCCGCGGTTGTTCGCATTGATCGGAATCGAGGTGTTGTTCGGATCGTCGACGCCGTATAGTGGCTGGAACACGTAGTTGAGTGCGCCGCCCGTGGTGCGCGAACTGCTCAGTTGCGTGTCGATGCTGAGCTCGTCGCTGAGGTCGGCGATGACGCGCGCGCGGAAGTTGCGGTCGCGCTCGTAGTCGACCTTCTTGTCGAGATAGACGTTGTTGATCAGGCCGTCGAAGTTGCTCGCCGAGCCGGCGAAGAGATAGCGCACCTTGCCGTCGCCGATCGGGCCGCTGACGCTGAACATCGAATCGATCAGGCCGCCGTTGCCGACGCCGGCCTTGAACGACGCCGCGAACGTGTCGCCCGGCGGCTTGGTCGTGATCAGGATCGCGCCGCCCTCGGCGTTGCGTCCGTAGAGCGCGCCCTGCGGCCCCTTGAGCACTTCGATCGAATCGAGGTCGTAAAGCTGCTGGTTGAACTGGTTCGGGCTGATTTGCTGCACGCCGTCGATCACAGTCGCGACCGGCGGCTCGCCGTTGCGCACCTGAGTGATGCCGCGGATGGTGAGGAAGCTCGTGCCCGAGTTCTGCGCCTGCACCATGCTCACGTTCGAAGTGAGCTGGACGAAATCGGCCGGCGTGTCGATGCTCGCGCGTTCGATCTCCTTGGCGGTGAACGCGGTGATCGCGATCGGCACGTCCTGCAGCGACTCGCTGCGCTGGCGCGCGGTCACGGTGATCTGTTCGAGAGTGGATTTGTCCTTGGTCTCGTTCGCCGCGGCGGCGGAGGCCGCGGCATTCGTTCCGGCGTCGGATGCGGTCTGCTGGGCGAAGGCACCGCCCGCCGCGAGGGCAAGGGCAACCGACATGCTCAACCGCGCGGGCGTCAAACGGGGGCTAGCGCTCATGAAAGACTCGTAGGCGGAAAACGGACGATTCCGTCGCTGAGCAGAATGATGACAGGGGTGTTGCGCTGTCCATCGGTGGCGCGGGTGGGCGCGGTGGAAAGCGCGTGCGGGGTTAACCCGATTGGGTGGAAATTGCGGGTTTTGTCGTCGTTCGTTGTTATCGCGCGGTCGCGCGGCAGGACTCGCTGTTGCTCGTCATTCCGGCGGAAGCCGGAATCCAGCTTTTACTTTGCTCGTCATTCCCGCGTGCTTCTGGCGGGAATGCAGTGACTTTGCTTTTGGTTGTGTTGGTTTAAGAGCAAAGGCTTCCACTCGCCCTACGGGCGAGCGGGTTACTTTTCTTCTACAGCGAAGAAAAGTAACCAAAAGACGCCGCCCCAGAACATTGCGCCCTATGGGCATCCTGCCCATAGGGTCCGCGTCAGCGGCCGGGTTCCGCTAATTGCACATCCGTGTGCAATAGCGGAATGCGCGCGATCCATCGCGCGCACCCTGCGGGCCTTATCGTCCGCTGGCGCCGCAATGTAATTGGGACCCGGGAGCCGGAGCAGCGCGCATCGTGCGCGCCGAAGCAAGAGCTACCTTCGTAGGCCGCGGCTTTTGATCTGTCTTTTGATCTCGGGTCCCCGTCAGCCGCGGCGAGGGCATGACGGATTCGCCCATAGGGTCGCGCGCAGGATGCGCGAGTTCGCGAATGGACACGGATGTCCATCGAGCGAACCCCGGCATGCCATCGCGAACCGGTAGCGCGTAGCGCGAAGGGCGCGGCTCCCGGGGCGGCGTTTCTTTGGTTACTTTCTTGTCGCTGTAGACAAGAAAGTGACCCGCTCGCCCGCAGGGCGAGTGGAAGCTTTTGCTCTGAAACCAACAAAAAAAGCGAAGTCACTGGATCCCCGCCAAGAGCATGCGGGGATAACGAGCAGAGCCAAGAGCTGGATTCCTGCTTGACCAGCCCTTCGGCTGTTGAGAACCGCAGGAATGACGAGCAAAAAAAGCAAGAACGACCTAGGCGGTATCGAGCGGCAACGCCAGCCGCTGCGCCGCCGCCAGCGCCGCAACGCGCGAATCGACGCCGAGCTTGCGATAAATCTGCTTCAAGTGAAATTTCACCGTGTTCTCGGACAGCCCGAGCAGGCGCCCGATGGCCTTGTTCGAGCGGCCACGATGGAGTTCGCGCAGCACGTCGAGTTCGCGGCTGCTGAGTACGCCGGCGTCGTCGGCCTGCTGCGTGCGCAGTTCGCGCTGCACGCGCAGCAGGAAGGCGCGCTGCGCGCCGAGCGGCGGCAGGGCGCGCGCGTCGTTGAGCGCTTCGCGGATCAGTGCGTCGGCCGACGGCGGCAGGTTGAAGAACAGGCGCACGGCGTCGACGCCGCCGGCGAAGTCGAGCGCGCGGGCGAGGCGCGCGACCGCACCTTGTGCGTCGCCTTGCGCCTTGAGTGCGAGTGCGGCGAGCACGTCGAGATTCGCCGCGTCCGCGCGCCGCCCTTGCGCGGCGCAGACGGCGATCTCGCGTTCGCTCCATTGCAGTGCGCGCGCGTGTTGCCCGCAGGCGAGGGCCAGCTTCACCGCAGTCACCGTCCACGCGTAGCGCTCGCGCCAGTTGACGCGCGCGTCGGTGCGCAGGCGTGGCTCTTCGAGTGCGGCGCCGGCCGGTTCGAGCGCGGCGGCCGGCGCGGCTTTGCCGCTGTCGAGTTCGACCTGCCAGGCGTCGACGAGGCGTTCGAGTTCGCGCAGTCCGCGCAGGCGCGCATTGGTGCGGGCACGCTGCAGCATGGCGCGCCCGGCTTCGGCGCCGCTCTGCGAGTAGGCCATGCGCACCGCGGTTTCGTAGGCGAGTGCGTAGATGTCGAACCAGCCGTCCTGGCGCTCGATCGTGGCGAGCGAGGCGTCGACCAGCGCGCTCGCTTCGGCGAGCCGGTTGCGCTGATAGAGCAGCGGCGCGAGCAGGCTGCAGGCGACGGCCTTGAGCATGCTGTCCTTGCCGAAATTCGCTTCGGCCAGGTCGAGCGACTGGCGGTATATGGTTTCGGCCGCGGCCCATTCGCCGCGGCAGTAGAGACTTTCGCCGAGATGGAACAGGCAATAGGTCGTGCCGACGACGCAGTTGCCGGCCTGCATGTTGGCGACGCCGTCGCGGCTATAGCGTTCGGCGCGGTCGAACTCGGCGAGTGCGATCGAATCGATCGCGTTGACAGCCTCGGCGGTGGCGCGCGTGACGTGGTCGTCGGCAGCGAGCGAGGCGATGAAATCGTCGATTTCCGCGCGCCGCTCGGGTTTGCCGGTTTCGTCGAGGTAGCCGATCCACAAGGCGTGGATGACGGTGTAGCTGTTGCGCTGTTCGGCATTCAGCACGGCGATGCGCGGGCCGACGCTTTCCAGGCAGCGGCGCACGTTCGACCATTCGCCGCGCTTGATGTCGAGATACGCCTGCAGCACCAGCAGCAGCGGATCGTTTTCGAGCGTGTCGCGCGGAAACAGCTTGAGCAGGTTGCT
Source organism: Rudaea sp. 3F27F6 (assembly GCF_005503555.1). GTDB lineage: Bacteria > Pseudomonadota > Gammaproteobacteria > Xanthomonadales > Rhodanobacteraceae > Rudaea. Next base: position 1,481,429 of record NZ_SCNG01000001.1, on the reverse strand, counting down.
GACGAAACCGAGACCGTGGGTCATGATCAGCTGCCAACTGCGCGCCTTTTCGACGAGGGCGAGCGCATGCGCGGTCTCGCCCGCGCGCAGGGCCTGGCGCACGGCGTCGAGCAGGTCGCCGTGCCGGCGCAGCCAGTTCGACGCGCGCATCTGCAGTGCCGCAGTGCGTTCGGGATGGGCGAGGCCGAGGCGGCAGCGCAGGAAGTCGCCGAACAGCGGATGGAAGCGGAACCAGTCGCGCTCACGGCCGAGCGGAATCAGCAGGGCGTCGAGATGGGCGAGGCGTTCGAGCAGCGCCGCGCTGTCGTTGCGCGCGCGCGCCTCGTCCATCATCGGCGCGCAGAAGCGGTCGAAGACCGCGGCGTCCATGAGGAACTCCTGCAGATCCAGCGGCAGGTCGCGCAACACCTGTTCGCTCAAATAGTCGGCGATCTCGCCGCTGCGTCCGGCGAATTCGGGCAGGGTGTGCTCGCGCCCGCGCCGCATCCAGATGCGCGCGAGCTGCGAGACCACGGCCCAGCCTTCGCTGCGCGCGTAGAGCAGGGCGTGCTCTTCGGGCGCGAGCATGCCAGAGAACAGCGCTGCCGATTCCTGTTGAGTGAACATGAGGTCGGCTGCGCCGATGGTCTGCACGAGGCCGCGCGCAATCAGCGCGGAAAGGTGGATCGACGGGCGATCGCGCGAGCTGATCGCCAGATGCAGGTTGCGCCCGCCGCGGCGCAGCAGGGTTTCCACGACTTCGGCCGCGGCCGGCGAATGGGCGAGCTGGTAGTCGTCGAGAATCAGCACGACCGCCGCGCGGTGCGCGGCGATGCGGCTGATCAGGCCGAGCAGGGTGGCCTTGGTCGATGATTCGAGCAGCCCGTTCTCGGCGATCGTCTCGAGCGCGCCGACGTCGAGGCCGGCGCGGTGCAGCGAAAGGATGATGTTGGCGATCAGCCGCGCCGGCTCGGCATCGTCCTCGTCGAGCGTCAGCCAGGCCGCGACGACGCCGGATTCGGACTGCAGATCGAGCCACCACTGCGCGAGCAAGGTGGTCTTGCCGAAGCCCGGCGGCGAAACCAGCAAGGTCAGCGCGTGATCGCGCCAGCCCTTCAGCCGCGCGAGCAGGGCCTCGCGCGTGGCCAGGGCGACGCGTTGGCTCGGCGGCTCGAGCTTGCCGACGAGAAGAATGCTCGATGCGAGCGTTTTGGCGGAGTCGGACGACACCTGGAAAAAACCGATGGACAGTCTGGGCGTGACACTCCATCTTGCATGCGCCGGAGCAATCAGGGAAGTCTCGTCGGTTTGCTAGCTCGATCGGGTAGGTGCGCCGCGACGGCTTCGTGCATGACCTACCCATGCGCAGACTTGGCACCGCCGTCATGCCCGACTAGATTCGGACGAATGACCAGCAACGCGCGCGACGAATCGGCCCAGGGTTTCGCCCACAGCACCGTTCCCGACGAGGCCACCGGGCCCGCGCGCACGGTCTTCTTCATCGTCGCCGGCAGTTGCTGCGGCCTGCCGGTCTTCATCCTCGCTTCCAACGTGACTTCGGGGCTCGGCTTTCGTCCCGCGCTGGCGGCCTTCGTCGTCGGCTCGATCATCAGCGGCGTGCTCGGCGGTCTCTCCGCCTATGCCGGCGCGCGCACGCGCATGTCGCTGCCGCTGCTCGCCCAGCGCACGTTCGGGCATTGGGGCGCGCAGGTCGTCAAACTCGCGATCGCGCTGTCGTTGATCGGCTGGTTCGGCGTCATCGTCAGCGTGCTCGGCGCGACCGCCGGAACGACGATGCAGCGCATCTTCGGCATCGCGGTGCCATCGGCGGCGATCTCGATTCCGCTCAGTGCGCTGATCACCTACGTCGTGCTCAAGGGCGTCACCGGCCTGGAGCGGCTCGGCCAGGTGATCGTGCCGCTGACCGCCGTGCTGCTCGCGATCGCCGTGTTCATGACCGCGGGCAAACTCGATACGGCCGCGCTCGGCCACGGCAGCGGCGCGCTCGGTTTCGGTGCGGCCGTATCGGCGGTCGTCGGCTCGTACATCGTCGGCATCACCATCCAGCCCGACTACGGTCGCTTCGTGCGGCGTCCGCTCGGTGCGGGCATGGCCTGCTTCCTCGCGCTCGGCGTCGCCTATCCGCTGGTCCTGTTCATGTCGGCGATTCCGAGTACCGCGCTCGGCCAGCCGGATCTCGTCGCCGCGCTCGTCGCGCTCGGCATCGGCCTGCCCGCGCTCGGCCTGCTGCTCATGGGCGCGTGGATGGATTCGTCGGCGTGTCTTTATTCGGGCAGCCTGTCGCTGGCGAATCTGTTTCCGCGCTGGCCGCTGCAGCGCATCGTCATCGGTGTCGGCGTATTCGGCGCGGTACTCGCGCTGCTCCACGTCGAAGAACATTTCATGCCGTTCCTCGAACTGCTCAGCATCGCCCTGCCGCCGGTCGCCGCGGTGCAATGCAGCGAGGCGATCCGGCCGACCCAGAACACGGTGGGAAATCCCGCGTTCCGCTGGCCGGCGATCGTCGCGTGGATCGCCGGCACCGCGCTCGGTCTTGCCAGTGCGCACGCCGGGATCTCGGTCACCGGCATCGCCACGCTCGACTCGATCGTCGGCGCACTCGCCGCAACCGTGGTGCTGCGCTCGCTCGCGGCATTTGCCGCTTCCTCGCGCGTCGCGGCCGATGCGGGCAAACCGTAACCGTCGAGGTCCGGCGTAAACGCTCGCGTACACTGCGCCCGATGCGCATCGCCGACGCAGACGCCACCCGCCGCCATCTCGGCTACGCCGAACTGATCGAAGCTCTGCGTGCGATGTTCGTCGCCGGCTGCGAAGTGCCGCAACGTCATGTGCACACCATCGCCGGCGCCGACGCGAACGCGGCGCGCGGCACCGTGCTGATCATGCCGGCATGGCGCGCGGGCCGCTATTTCGGATTGAAGACGGTGATGATCTTTCCCGGCAACGGGACGCGCGGCCTGCCGGGCCTGCATTCGACTTATCTGCTCTACGACGCGGCGACTGGGCAGCCGCTGGCGCAGCTCGACGGCGACGAGATCACCACGCGCCGCACCGCGGCCGCCGCGGCGCTCGCCGCGGACTATCTCGCCCGGCGCGATGCGCGCCGTTTGCTCGTCGTCGGCGCGGGCCGCGTCGCGGCGCAGATTCCTGCGGCGATGCGCGCAGTGCGGCCGATCTCCGAGGTGGTCGTGTGGAATCACCGGCGCGCCTGTGCCGAACGTCTCGCCGCTTCGCTGCGCCTGGCGGGAATGCCGGCGCGGGCGGGCGACGATCTCGCGGTCGAGGTCGCTGCCGCCGACATCGTCAGTTGCGCAACCCTGTCGAACACGCCGCTGATCGAAGGCAGGTGGCTGCGGCAGGGCACGCATCTCGATCTGATCGGCAGTTTCACTCCGGCGATGCACGAGGCCGACGCGCACTGCTTCGCGCGTGCGAAGGTTTTCGTGGACATCCCGGAGGCGCTGACCAAGTCCGGCGACCTGCTCGACGCGATCGCCGCGAACACGTTCGCCGCAGCGGCGCTGCAGGGCACGCTGGCCGATCTCTGCGCGGGTCGCTGCGCGGGCCGCCGCAGCGACGACGAGATCACTTTGTTCAAGGCCGTCGGCACCGCGCTCGAAGATCTGGCCGCGGCCGAGCTGGTCTACGAGGGTCTCGCCGATCGCGGCTGAGCGAGGGCGATGCGCTGCGACAGCAGCGGCGTATTTGCTTGCCCGGTGATCCCGTTGTGCGTCCGACCTTGCCGGGTGCGAGCGGGCCTGCCTATCCTCCGAGCGAGGGAGGAGACCATCATTCGCAGCAAACAAAAAGCGACGTCGCTCGTCATCGCGCATCTGGCCGGCGTCTCGCAGCCGACGGTGTCGCGCGCGCTGCGCGGCAGCCCGATGGTCAACGAGACGACGCGCAAGCGCATCCAGAAGATCGCGGCCGAACTGAACTACAAGGTCGACAAGCACGCGTCGAGTCTGCGCAGCCAGCAGAGCGGCACGCTCGCGCTGCTGATCTTCGAGGACCCGGCGCCGGACGACTCGCTGATCAATCCGTTCTTCGTCTCGATGCTCGCCTCGATCACGCGCGCCTGCGCGCAGCGCGGCTACGATCTGCTGATCTCGTTCCAGCAGCCGAAAAACCACGACTGGCAGGCGAGCTTCGAGGAATCGAAGAAAGCCGACGGCATCATCCTGCTCGGCTACGGCGACTATCTCGACTACCGCGAGCGGCTCAAATTCATGGTCGAGCGCGGCACGCATTTCGTGCGCTGGGGCGCGATCGCGCCCGACCAGCCCGAAGTCTCGGTCGGCTGCGACAATTTCCAGGGCGGGCGCGACATCACCCGGCATTTGATCGAACGCGGCGCGACGCGCATCGCGTTTCTCGGCGACGCCACCGCTTCCTCGCCCGAATTTCTCGAACGCCACCGCGGCTACCGCGCGGCGATCGAAGAGAACGGCGGCAAGGCCGACGCGAAACTGCAGGCGGCGGCGTTTTCGTCGGAGCAGTCCGGCTACGAGGCGGCGACGTCCCTGCTCGCGCACAAGGCGAAGTTCGATGCGATCTTCGCCGCGAGCGACCTGATCGCGATCGGCGCGGTGAAGGCGCTGCGCGAGCGCGGCCTGCGCGTGCCCGACGACGTGCTCGTCGCCGGCTTCGACGATATCCCGCTTGCCGGTTTCGTCGATCCAAGCCTGACCACGGCGCAGCAGGACACCAAGCAGGCTGGCATCGTCCTCGTCGACACCTTGCTCAAGCTGATCCGCGAAGAGCCGGTAGAGAACCAGGTGATTCCTGCGTCGCTGGTGTTGCGCAGATCGACGCAGCGCTGAAGTCCCGCGCTCGCGTGCGCCGCTCGGGCGCAAGCGGGAACGACAAGCAAAGAGTCCTTCTGTGTCGAATGCAATGAATTCGTATGCAGCGGCTGGCTTGTGCGTCGGTGCATCACTACGCTTAAAGGTTCTCGGGGAGAGAGAATTTTTATGCGTAACACGAAAGTCATCGCCGTCGCCGCGGTCGCCGTTCTGAGCGGCGCCGCCTTGCTCGCCGGCTGCACGGCGCCGCGTGCGCAAACCGCCGCGGCCAAGCCGGCCGCAACCCACTGCCTGCCTGCGCCGTACCAGGAAACCTTGTTCCTGCGCGGCAGATTCACCGAAGGCGTGGCGCGTGAGGATTACGCGCTGCAGTGGCGCTGCAATGCCTATCTGATCAATGTCGATCTGAGCGGCGAGCAGACTTTCCGCATCCAGGATGCGCGGCTCGGCGGCGGCGTTTTGTTCGGCGGACCGCCCGGCGCGACGACCGCGTTGCAGCTGAATACCGCATTCGTTTTGACCGGCGGCCTGCGCGCCGATGCGGGAGAACTGAAATACGTTTTCGCCGGCCCGGCGACGGTCAGGCTCGACTTCGGCGGCACGGGCGGCAAGCCGACCGTCACGATCGGCGCGAAGAGTTTTGTGGACGTCGACGAGAAACCGATCGACGATGCGGCCGCGTTGAGTCTGCGTTACGACTCGCGCGATTCCGCGCACAAGCAACCGTTCGGCGCGATCGTCGCGGGCAAGGAAATCGAAGTCGCGCTGTCGGCCAAGCCCGGCATTGCGCGCGCGACCCTCGTGATCGAAACGCGCCGCCTCGAAGGCTGGCAGGAAGTGCTCGAATACCGCGAGCTGGCGCGTGTGCCGCTGACGCGCGTTGCGAACGGCGCGGACGAACGCTGGGAGGGCAAGTACAAATTCGACGAGATCGGCATCTACGGCTACTACTTTGAGATCGAGAGCGGCGGGCGCCGCTATCTCTACACCAACAACGCCGATCCGGTGCCGTTCACACGTGAGGTCGGCTCGAACGGCCGCGGTGCGGTGATCAACGCGCCGACGGACGCCGCGCGCATCCGCCGCTATCGCCAGACCGTGTATCGCGCCGACTATCGCGTGCCCGACTGGGCGCGCGATGCGGTGTACTACTACATTTTCCCCGACCGCTTCCGCAACGGCGACCGTGGCAACGATCCGAAGCCGGGCGTGGACAAGTTTCACGCCGGCACGGTCGAGTTCCACAAGAACTGGCTCGACAAGCCGTGGCTGCCGCGTTCGGGCGACGGCTCCGACGGCGAATACAGCAACGACTTCTTCGGCGGCGACCTCGCCGGCATCATCGAGAAGCTCGACTACATCCGCGCGCTCGGCGCGAACGCGCTCTACATCAATCCGATCTTCACCGCGTCGAGCAATCACAAGTACGACACCGCCGATTATCGCGAGATCGATCCGCATTTCGGCACGACGGCCGAGTTCGAGAAACTCAATCGCGAAGCGGCCAAGCGCGGCATGCGCGTGATTCTCGACACCTCGCTCAATCACACCGGGCGCGACTCGCTCTACTTCAACCGCTACGGGAACTTCCCCGCCGGCGGCGCGTTCGACCACGGCAAGATCAACCCCGACTCGAAGTATGCGAAGTGGTACCTGTTCTATGCGGATGAGACCGATCCCGACCGCCAATACAAAGGCTGGGCCGGCGTCGCCGATCTGCCCGAACTGGACAAGTCGCAACGTTCGCTGCGCGATTTCTTTTACGGCAAGGACGGCGTCATGCAGCTGTGGCTCGGCCACGGCCTGTCCGGCTGGCGCATGGATGTCACGCCGTGGATTCCCGATGACTTCTGGCGCGAATGGCGCACAGCGGTGAAGCAGGCCAAGCCCGACGCGGTGGCCGTTGCGGAAACATTCTTCGACGCGTCGAAGTATTTTCTCGGCGACGAGTTCGACTCGACCATGAACTACATTTTCCGCAGCAGCGTCGTCGCCTACGCGAACGGCGCCAAGGCCGGCGACATCTACCGCAACATCGAACTGATGCGCGAGAACTATCCGCCGCAGGCGTTCTACGCACTGATGAACCTGATCGACTCGCACGACTCCGCGCGCGCGCTACACGATTTCGGTTGGCGTGACGAAGCCAAGGACTCAGCGGAAACCGTCGCACTCGCCAAGCGGCGCCTGCGCCTCGCCGCGTTCTTCCAGATGACCTCGCCCGGTGCGCCAGCGATCTACTACGGCGACGAGGTCGGCGTGACCGGCGGCGACGACCCGTTCGACCGCGGCACTTATCCGTGGCCCGATCTCGGCGGCAAGCCCGACGAGGCCCTGCTCGCCGAGTACAAGAAGCTGACCCGGTTGCGCCACGCCGAATCCGTGCTGCGCCGCGGCTCGCTCGATGCGCCGATCTATATCGACGACCGCGTGATCGTGCTCGCGCGACGCGACGGTGCGCAGTGGGCGCTCGTCGCGATGAACAACGACGCGGCGCCGCGCACGCTGAAAGTGAGGCTGCCCGCGGCGATCGCGACCGCGCATTTTCGCGACGCGTTGACCGGCGCGAGACTCGCCGCGGCCGCCGGCACGCTCGAATTGACCGTGCCGGCGATGTACGGCAGCGTGCTGCTCTCGCACAGCAGCGCGCCCGCGAGTAAACGCGCAGCGGGAAAGTGAAGAGGCCGCGCTGCGATCGCTAAAGCCGCCGCGGCGAAATCGTGTGGCGCGCACGGTTTGCAGAGGCGGTGCTATCGTTGCGCGTCCGCCGAAGCGAACCGAAGCGAGCCGCGCCGCATGCAAGGGTTGGAACATATCGCCGCGTTCAATCCGCGGCCGCAGATCGAACGGCTGCGCTTGCCGAACGGCAACGCCTGTTATGTGATCGACGATGCACTGACCGATCCCGATGCGCTCGTGCAATTCGCCGCGGCGCATCGCGGCCGCTTCAATCCGGTCAACTTCAGCGCGTATCCGGGCAATTATCTGGAAATGCCGGCACCGGTCGCCGCGCGGCTCGGCGATTTTTTCTCCGAGCATCTGCGCCGCGCGTTCGATGCGCGGCGCATCCTGCACATGCAGTGCCGGCTGTCGCTGGTCACGCTGCCGCCGCAGGCGTTGCGGCCGTACCAGTCGATCTGCCACGCCGACGGCCAGGACATCGACGCACGCCACAGCATCCAGGCCTCGGTGCTCTATCTGTTCAAGGACGAAACTCTCGGCGGCACCAGTTTCTACGAGCCGGCACGTTCGCCGGCGGAAACCGCCGCATTGTTCCGCGACGCGCTTGCGCTGTCGGCCGAGGCGTTTACGCGCAAGTACGGCATCGCCCAGAGCTACATCCACGAGTCGAATGACTGGTTCGTGCATATCGGCCGCGTCGCGGCGAAATGGAACCGCATCGTCTTCTACGACGGCAGCATGCTGCACTCCGGCGACATCTTCGCGCCGGACCGGCTCAGCGCCGATCCGCTGCGCGGCCGCCTCACGTTGAACGGCTTTTTCACCAGCCGGCGTAACGCCGTCTAGTTTTCCGCGAGCGCGCGCACGGCTTCGGCGACGAGCGTCTGGATCAGCGCTTCGACCGCCTTCGCGCCGCGGTTGCGCACTGACAGCGCTTCGAACATTTCGAAACCGGTCAGGGCGAACAGCACATCGACGAGGTCGGCCTGCCTGGCCTTGCCCGCGTTCGGCACGAGCCGGGCGACGAGAACGCCGAGGCCGTGCCGGCGCCGCTCCGAACGTTGACTCAGGCTCGCGGCGATCTCCTCGTCGATCTTCGTCACCGCATGAAAGGTCGGCATCAGCGCGTCGTGGCGCGCCCAGAAGCGGCAGAACACCGCGACGAGGCGGTGCAGCGCGGCATGCGGATCGCTTTCGGCGAAAGCCGCGGGCAAGTCGGTGAGCAGACCGCCGCGCTCGGCGACGTCGTCGAACACCGCTTCGAGCAGGCCGAGGCGCGACTCGAAGCGGTTGTATACGGTCAGGCGCGTCACCCCGGCCTCGCGCGCAACGCCGTCGATGGAGAACGCGGGCTTGCCGGAGCCGCCGCTCAGCAGGGCGCGCGCGGCTTCGATGATGCGCGCACGTGTCGCGTCGGCCGCTTCGGCGCGGACGGCGCTGTGGTACGGACGGCGGCCGTCCGGTGTGGACGCGACAGGCGGCGTGGTCGCCTTGCGGCGCTTGACATTCATGAATTAGATGTACAGTATGTATATCGAAATTGCGAAACGGAGACCGTCATGCTGCAGATTGATCTCATTGTGCTGGCTCGCGCGATCCATGTCATCGCCGGTGTGGCCTGGGCCGGCGCGACTTTCATGCTCGCTTCGGTGATTGTGCCGATCGCGCTGCGTCACGGCGCCGAGGGCGCGGGGCGCTGGATGGGCCTCGCCGCGCGCCGCGCGGGGATGTCGTCGATGATCGCCGCGCTGCTGACCGTGCTGTCGGGCATTTATTTGTTCGCCGTGCTGCACGCGCAGGACGCGTCGGCCGGCGGCTTCGTGCTCAAGACCGGCGCGGCTGCGGCGCTATTGTCGATCGCGGTCGGCATCGCCATTGCGCGGCCGGCCGGAATGCAGCTCGGCCGCCTGCAGCAGGCGCTTGCCGACGCGGCGCCGCCGCCGGCGGACACGCTGCAGCGAATCGCCGTGCTGCGCCGCCGCCAGTTGATCGGCGTGCGTGCCGCCGCCGGGCTGCTCGGCCTCGCGGTGATCGCGATGGCCGTGTTCCGCTACGCGTCGGCGCTGGCCTGAGCGTGTCGGCCATGATCGCGCTCGATCACCTGATTCTGCGCGTGCGGCGCAGTGCGGAATCGGCCGAGTTCTACACGCGCACGCTCGGCTTTGTCCACGAAGGCCGCCGCGGGCCGTTCGAGGCTCTGCGCGTCAACGCCGGCCTCGTGCTCGATCTGCTCGAAGGCGAAGTGCGCGACACGATGCACCTCGCCTTCCGCCTCGGCCGCGACGAATTCGATGCGACGCGGCAACGCCTGCTCGATCTCGGCATCCCTTTCGGCGGCGGCCCGTTCGAGCGCGATGGGCGCAGCGGTTCGGCGCTCGGCGCCGCGGGCATGGCCGAGGCCTTGTACTTTTACGATCCCGATCGGCACAACATCGAGATTCGAGTCGGATGAAAGCGACGCAGCGCAGGCGCGGTTCGGCGTCAACTCGGTGAGCTGCCGGTAGCGGCGTGCGTCCGGTTCGCCCTTCGATACCTCAGGGCGAACGGACTTTTGCGAATCGGAACGTGATTCGCGTGCGCCGCTCAGGCCGATTTGAAGATCAGCTCATGCGCACGGCGCAGGCGCGGCGCGACGATCGGCACGGTCAGCATCGTGCTCGCGATTGCCATCAGCAGCAGGGCGGTGAAGGTCTCGTTGGTGATCAGTTGTTTGTCGAGCAGGATGTTGACGAAGATGATCATGATCAGCGCCTTGGTCTGCAGCAGCCAGCCGATGATCGAGGCTTCGCCGCGCGGCCAGCCGAGAATGCGCCCGGCGGCGTGGATGCCGATCAGCTTGCCGCTGACCGAGGCGACGAGCAGCACGCCCGCGGCAAGAAACACCGCGGCGCCGCCGACGTCCCAGTTCGTGCGCAGTCCGGTCGAGAGAAAGAACACCGGCATAAAGGCGAGCAGCACGAAGCGGCGGAACTGGTCCATGCTCTCCTGATCGAACCAGTCCGCGTCCATGACCGCGCCGGCGAGGAAGGCGCCAACCATGTAGTGCAGGCCGGACCAGTCCGCGCCCCAGGCGCAGGCGACGAGCCAGATCAGGGCGATGTACCAGCGATCGCGCTCGGCGAGCGCGCGCATGAGCCGGCGGAACACGAGGGTGACGAGAGCGAATGCGACGAGAAACCCGGCCTGCTTGCCGACGCGCGCCCAGTCCATAAGGATCACGGCGAGCACGCCCCAGATGGCGACGTCGTCGAGGCTGGCATAGCGCAGGATGCGCTGGCCGATCGGCTGGCGCAGGATTTCGAGTTTCTCCATCAGCAGGATCAGGATCGGCAGCGCGGTCACCGCGCAGGCCATGCCGACGCCGAGAACGAATTGCCAGTCCAGCGCCTTCGGCCCGATCCAGCCCGGAAACGCGAGCAGGCCGACCGCCACGATGCTGCCGAACGCGAGCGGTGTGCCGAGCGCGAGACCGGCGGTGACGCCCGATTCGGCGCGGTATTCCCAGACTTTCTTCAGATCGAGTTCGACGCCGGCGATGCAGACGAACAGCATCACCGCCCACCAGGCGATGCCGTTGAGCGGCGCAATCACGGCCGGGCTGAAGACGAAAGCGTAGTAGTCGGGAAAAACTTTGCCGAGGATGCCCGGGCCGAGCAGGATGCCGGCGATGATCTGCACGACGACGAGCGGGGCAAAGTAGTCGGTGCGGCCGATGCGCCAGATCAGGTACGGCACGGTGAGGATGATCCCCATCGCGATAAGAAAAATTTCGGTCGTGCTGATCGTCGCGTGCATCGTGTCCCCTACGGATGAAGTGCGCTCGCCCCAAACGCGAAGTGTCGTTCAACTCGGCGCTTGCGCACAATCGCCACTTTCAACCGTCGAAAAATCGCCAGGCGTCGGTGTCGGCGCTCAGGCCTCGGCTGCACCGGCGCGGCGGTCGCAGCGCTCGATGAACTCGCGATGCGAGTCGAGGCCGTCGACCGCGCGGCCGATCATCGCGCGCACGCCGTCGAGCAGTTCGTCGAGCTGCGGCCTGCTCAGCGCGTCGGCGAGCGGATGATAGTCGCGCGGCAGAATGCCCTGGCCGATCATCACCTGCTGCCAGGCCAGTTCGCCGAACAGTTCGTCCTGGGCGCGGAACAGCTTGCCGGTCGCCGCGAACAAGTCGATGCGGTGCTGCAGCGACGGCGGCAACGGCATGCGCCGGCATTCGCGCCAGAACTCCGAATCGTCGCGCGCGTTCTGCCAGTAGTGCAGGATGAGAAAGTCGCGTACGTGCTCGAATTCGATCTGCGATTGCCGGTTGTACTCGTCGACCTCGGCGCCGGCGATGCCGGCATGCGGGAAATGCTTGATCAGACGGATGATGCCCGACTGGATCAGATGGATGCTGGTCGATTCGAGCGGTTCGAGAAAGCCGCTGGCCAGCCCGATCGAAACCACGTTGCGATTCCATTGGCGCTTGCGCCGGCCGGTGCGAAACGCGATCGGCCGCGGCTCGCCGAGCGGCGCCGCATCGAGGTTGGCGAGCAGCAGCGCCTTGGCCTCGTCGTCGCCGAGATAGCGGCTGCAGTAGACCAGGCCGTTGCCGGTGCGGTGCTGCAAGGGGATGCGCCACTGCCAGCCGGCTCGGTGCGCGATCGCGCGCGTGTAAGGAGTCAGCGGTTCGGCCGACTCGCTGGCAACAGCGAGCGCACGATCGCACGGCAGCCAGTGGCCCCAGTCTTCGTAGCCGGTATTGAGTGCCTGCTCGATCAGCAGGCCGCGAAAGCCCGAGCAGTCGATGAACAGATCGCCGGCGACTTCGCCGCCGCCTTGCAGGCGGACCGACCTCACATGCCCGTTCGCGGCATCGAGATCGACATCGGTGATCAGGCCCTCGACGCGCTGTACGCCAAGGCGCTCGCTGAACGCGCGCAAGTAGGTCGCATAGAGTCCCGCGTCGAAATGGTAGGCGTGGACCAGGCCCGGCAGTTTGCCGCTCTCGATCTGATCGAGCGGCGCATACCGGTTGCGCTTCGCGGCCTGGTAGTTGAGCGAATAGTCCCACAGAGTTTCGCGCCGGCCTTCGCGCAGCGAGCGCGTCCAGAAGTGGTGGAAGGTGCAGAACGGGAAATCCTTGCCGATGCCGCCGAAGGCGTGCATGTAGCGGCTGCCGATGCCGCTCCAGTTTTCGAATTCGATGCCGAGCTTGATCGTCGCGCGCGTGGCGCGGATAAAATCCGCTTCGTCGAAGCCGAGTGCGCGATTGAGCGTCAGGATCGGCGGGATGGTCGCTTCGCCGACGCCGATCGTGCCGATCTGTTCGGACTCGACCACGCTGATCTTCAGCGCGTTGCCGAGAATCTTCACGAGCAGGGCCGCGGCGATCCAGCCGGCCGTGCCGCCGCCGACGATCACCACATGGCTGATTTTTTCCGCCAATGCGCTCTCCCCGTCGAGGCATCGATACGCATCCGGTTCGAGCGAATCCGGATAGGCGCGGACTGCGTGGCGCAGCCCGCGCTAGCGATTGTAGGCAAATCGCTACCGGAGCGCGCGGCGGCGCTCCGGTAGCGCAAGGGTCAGAACGCCGGCGAGTAGGTCGGTGTGTCCACCGTCGCCGTGGAACCCGAAGCCGAGGTGTAGCTGCGATTGCTGCCCGTCTCCCAGGTAACGTTGCCGCTCGCGTCCTTCTTGATGAACTTGAACTGGAAGCTCGTGTTCACCGGGACGCTGACCGGCAGGAACCAGCCCGGGTAGTTCGGGTTGAGCATCGCTTCGGTGCTCTTGTTCGCGTCCCAGCCACCGAGTTCGGCGATGTCGCCGACGACGTAGATGTTCTCACCCGAATTGGTGGTCACATTGGCGTGGAAGATCACCTGATTCTGGTCGCCCGAGAGCGCGTTGTAGGTGAAGCCGTTGCTCGTGCTCGTGCCCTTCGTCACCGTCACGCTGGTCAGGCCGGTCACCCCCGACGGCACCGTCAGCTTGATCTGCGTATCGGAGTTGGAGACGACAGTCGCCGCGGTCGTGCCGAACTTGACGGTGACCGTTCCGCTGAGGCCGCGGCCGAAGATGTACGCGGTGTTTCCGGCCCGGCCCGTGGTCGGCATCATGTCGCCGATGCGCGGCACCGTGGTGCCGAGCGACGGGTTGTAGGACCACACGCAGGTCTGTCCGCCGGCGAGGGTGAAGCTGGAGATCTTGTTCTGCCCGCTCACCGTCGTGACCGTGCCCGAGCCGCAGGAGAGCAGGCCGTTGAGCGAGTCCGCGTAGGTTCCCGTCGGCAATGACGTGTTGATCGCAGGCACCGTGTACGAGACCGACGGCTGCCGGTTGGTCGCGACGATCACCTGCTTGTCGTAGAACTGCCGCTGGAACACGAGCACGTCGTTGTTGCTGTAGAGCACGCTCGTGGTGCCGAACGGAATCGCATCGTTGGCCTGGCGCAGGGCCGAGAGCGCGGTCACGATTTTGAACGCGGTGGTCGTCTCGTTCGCCGTCGTCGTGGTCTGGAAATAACGGCGGCCGCCGGTGTCGCTGGTGTCCACGCCGGTGACGTACTGCTCGGTGCCGTAGTAGATCGCGGGGATGCCGCGCGAGGTCAGCAGGGTCGCGAGTGCCGCGTGATACGGCTTGTCGTTCGGCTGGATGTTGCGGAAGCGGGTGACGTCGTGGTTGTCGAGAAACGGCACCGCCTGGTTGGAGTAACTATAGTCGGTCTGAGTCTGCACGAGCATGTTGCCGAAGTCGGCCATCGTCTCGGAGAAACTGCCGAACGCGTTGGTCGCCGCGCGGAAATATTCGAAGTCCAGATCGTTGACGCCGGTGCGGTTCGGGTAGGTGCGGTATTCGTCGTACTTCGGATCGGGGCGGCCGATAAAGAATTCGCCGAAGTGGGTGACCGGGCCGCCGGCCGAAGAATCGATCGCGTCGCGCAGGCCTTTGACGAAGGCCGGATTCATGTGCAGCGTGGCGTCGTGGCGGAAACCGTCCACGCCCTTGGCTTTCCAGAACAGCGCGGCTTTTTCCAGGTGGGCGACGACGTTGCCGTTCTCCTGGGAGAAGTCGGCGAGCGAGCCGAGATCCTTGTGGCGGTAGCCGAAGCGCGACGAGTCGGTGCCGCGGTCGCCGAGATCGTGGAACCAGCCGTTGGTGTTGTTGTTCGGATCGGCGAGCAGGGTCTCGAAGGCGCTGCCGACGACGATCGGTTCACCCGACGAATCGAACAGATAGTTGCCGTTGGCGTCCTTGTTCGGCTCCCACAACTTGCCGTCCTCGGGAGAGAAGTTCTGCGTCGGGTTCTGCCAGCGGCTGGTGTGATTGGTGACGAAGTCGATGATCAGCTTGATGCCGTTCTGGTGCAGCGTGTTGCACAGCGAATTGAAGTCGGCCATCGAGCCGAAGTGGCGGTTGGTGACGAAGTAGTTGTGCGCGTGGTAGCCGTGGAAGCTGGTCCAGCGGTTGATGCCGCCGCCGCTTTGGTAGTCGTCGATCTCGGTGTCGCGGTTGAAGTAGGGCGCGGAAATCCACACCGCGGTGACGCCCATGTTCTTCAGATAGGAAATATGTTGCGAGAGGCCGGCCCAGTCGCCGCCCTGGTAGAGCTTCAAGTCGCTGCCGGTGCCGTCGAACAGCGAAGGATCGAAGCCGGTCGGCTTGTCGTTGCTGGTGCTGCCGTTGAAGAAGCGGTCGGTCAGCAACTGGTAGATCGTGTCTTTCGAAGTGACCGGGCCGATCGAGGTGCAAGTCTGCGCGTAAAGCGGGGTCGCCGCGAACAGCGCGGCGGCCAGTGCGAGCGGGCGGAGAGCCGTGGGCCCGCGGAGAAATTGAGTTCGCATCGCTATGCTCCAGTATGAAAGTGCGTCGCTTGAGAATCGGTGTCGTGCTTGAGTCGAAACGTGTATGGACGAGGAGACGGCGATGCGCAGCGGCTTCCGTGGTGTCCGGGCGAAACTCCCATTCATCGCCGCCTATTCAAACGAACCTCAGAACTTGTAGCGAAGACCGATCATGTAATCCCGACCGTAGTTCTGATAGTCGCGAATCTGGCGAGGGTCGCCGTTGTTGTAGGTGACGAACGGCGTGTTGGACAGGTTCTGCACCTGAAAGGTCAGGGTCAGCCCGTGCAGCGCCGGGTTGTCCGCTTTCTCGAAGGTGTAACTGACTTGCGCGTCCCACAGGTGCGCGGCTTTCACCTGCACCAGGGTCGGCTGGAAGGCGATGTCCTGCACTTCGCCGAGGAAGTCGCTGCGATAGGTGCCGCTGATGCGCGCGCTGAAACCGTTCTTCTCGTAGAAGAAGGTCTGGTTGTAGATGCGCTTGGACAAACCGGGCACGGTGATCTGCTGGCCCTTGAACGGAATCGAGCCGTCGAGGAAGGTCGCGCTGCCGGTGACGCCGAAGCCCTCGAGCAGCGGATGGATAACGCCGCCGGCGAGGACGAACTGCGCCTCGATGCCGCTGACGTGGCCCGATGCGGTGTTCTGCCACTGCGAGACGTAGCCTTTCCAACTGATCGGCGTCTGTCCGCTCGGCGGCTTCACGCCGGTGAAATCCGTCAGGGTCGGCACGAGCACCTGCCAGTCGGTCAGGTTCTTGTAGAAGGTGCCGATCGAGACGAAGGAGTCGCGGCTGAAATAGGACGCCCAGGCCAGATCGACCTGATCCGACTTCACCGGCTTCAGCGCGGTGTTCGAATACTGGCCGCCGAACACCTTCAGCGTGGTGTCGAAGGTATAGCCCTCGCTCGCGTTCATGCGGTCCATGCGCGAGCGCGACATCGCGCGCGCCGCGGCAAAGCGCACCTGCTGCGTCTCGGTCGGGTGCCAGATCAGGTTCATGCTCGGCAGCACGTTCCAGTAACTCGTTCCGCCCGAGACCGGCGCGCCCAGCGTGCTGCCGTTCGTGTCGATCGTCGCGGCATAGCCGCTCGAGCTCTGGTCGGTATGTACCGCCTGCACGCCGAAATTGCCGTTCAGGCGCGTGTCGCCGAGCGCGGTGTCGAAATTGCTCTGCACGTAGTACGTGGTGACCTTCTCGTCGACGCGCCACGAATTCAGCAGGCGATTCGGATCGGTCAGGCTGCCCGGCGTCTGCTTGTAGTAGCCGCTCTTCCACAGCGCGTAGGAGTCGTAGCTGAGCATCGGGCCCATGCCGATGAAGCCGAGGTCCGTGCTCGGCAGCAGAAACTGCTTCGGCACCGCGCCGACGCCCGGGTAGTCGGGTGAGGTCAGGTAGATGCCGTCGTCGACCTTGGTCTTCTTGCGGTCGGCATAGTTGACGCCGAAGGTGAGGCTCTTCCAAAAAGCGCCGTCGAACTCGCCGAGACCCGAGAGACGAAATGCGCTGAGCTTGTCGTCGACGTGCGGCATGTTGATGAAGCCGTCCTGGCCGTTCGCCGGCACCGAGACGCCGTTGCCCCAGCACTGCGCGCCGCCGAGGTGGATCAGGTTCGGATCGCTGTAGTTCAACGACGGGGTGAATCTTGCGCCGTCGTTGCCCGAGAGCATGTCGACGATGATGTTGTCGCGCGTGCGCGTGTCGAGTCCGCCCGAGCAGTTCGGCCGGCCGACGCCGGAGTAGCTTTCCAGACTGAATGTGTCGCGATTCACCTCGCTGTAAGTGGCGTCGGCGCTGAGCGACCAGTTGCCGTTGAGATAGAGCATCGCGTTGGCGCCGAACGCGCGCAGCTTGGCGTCCTGGCGCTGGAAATCGTTGCGCACCTGCGCCGCGCGGTTCGGCCACAGCGCCTTGGTGACGAAGCCGTTGCTTGCGCTGATGACCGAATAGTCGCCGCCCCAGATCGCGCCCGGGATTTCGATGCCGCGCAGGATCTTCTTGTCCTTGTACTTGATGTACAGCGCGTCGAGGTTGACGTGCAGGTTGTCGGACGGTTTCATCTCGACCACCGCCATGACGGTGTCGCGCTTGAGTTCCGAGGAGCGCACGAACGGCTTGGCGCCGCCGAGCAGAAAATCGCCGGCCGGGTCGGTCGGATAACCCCAGGCCTGCCAGCGCTTCTCCTGGTTGGGCGAGTCGAGTATCGCGGCGGCGACGGCGACGCCGACCTTGCCTTCGGCGAACTTGTCGACGTAGGCGAAATCGCCGCGCCAACCGCGGTCCTTGCCGTCGGCGTTGAGCTTGCCGAAACTGTTTTTCTCCGCGTCGACGCCGAAGTGCAACGTGCGCGGCACTTCGAGCGGCTTCACCGTCATCAGGTCGATGGTGCCGGCGATGCCCTGGGCGACGAGGCTCGCCTCCGAAGTTTTGTACACCTTGACCCCGGACATGATCTCGGCCGGATACAGATCGAACGACACGCCGCGGTTGTCGCCGATGCTGACCTGCTCGCGGCCGTTGAACGTGGTGGCGCTGAAGTCCTCGCCGAAGCCGCGCACGCTGATCGAGTTCTGGCGGCCGTCGAGACGCTGGCCGGCGACGCCGGGCAGGCGGCTGATCGCTTCGGCGATGCTCGAATCGGGCAGCTTGCCGATATCCTCGGCCGAGATCACCTCGACGATGGTCTGCGACTCGCGCTTGGCGTCCATCGCCTTCATCAGGCTCTTCTGGAACGTGCCGGTGACCTGGATCTCGCCGAGTTCGGCCGTGTTGTCGTCCTTCTTCTTCGCCGCATCGGCCGTGTCGGGTGTCGTGGTCGCCTGCTCTGGGGCGGCAACTTCGGCCGCCGGTGCCGCGTGTGCGGCGCCGACGAAAATCGACGCGATCGCGAGCGCGAGCAAATTACGCTTGAGTGTCATTTGTCCTCCCCAGGTGATTGAGTGGTGTCGGCGCCCGTTCTTCGGCCCGCGCCGTCACTCTTTTTTTGATGGAATTCTTGCGAGAAACGGCCGGGTCTCCCAGCCACGCTGTATGCCGTTTCAAACTGAGGCTAGCCTAGTCGTGCGGTTGCGCCCTTACAATTTCTTGCATACGTATTCATTGCGGCGGCGCATTCGTATGCGGAAGATTCGGCGCGGCCGATCGGCCATCATCGGCGCACACAACGATCGGGGAGAGTCGGCAATGACGTGGAAAGCGAAGCGCGCGCTCGTCGCGCTGCTGGCATGGGCGGCAAGTCTTCCGGCGCAGGCCGCCTGGCAGAGCGTCGGCGCGGTGACCGCGGCGACACGCGTCGGCGACCGCGTCGAGTTCGCCACGAGCAGCGGCGCCCACGTCGTCATCGGCTTCGTCGCGCCGGGCGTCGTGCGCGTGCGCATGAGTCCGAACGGAAAATTCGGCCGCGATTTCTCCTATGCGCTCGAAGGCAACGCGCCGCCGTCGGTGAAGCTCGCGTTCGACGACAATGCCGAGCGCAGCGAACTGCGCGCACAGGGCGCCGGTGGTGCGCGCGTGGTGGTGAAGAAAACTCCCGTGCTTTCCGTCGCGGTCTACGATGCGGGCGGCAACCTCGTCGCCGCGGACGATCCGGCGCGGCCAATGGCGTTTGATGCCGAAACCGGCGCGGTCGAAACATCCAAGCAGCGCGGCGTCTACGAGCTTTACTACGGCTTCGGCGAGCAGGCCCTGCCGATTTCGCGCGACGCGCAGTACCTGGTCAACTGGAATACCGATTCGTACCGATACGCGCTCGGCACGAACCCGCTCTACCAGACCATTCCGTTCTTCATCGCGCTGCGCGACGGCAAGAGCTACGGCGTGTTCTTCGACAACACCTGGCGCAGCGTTTTCGACATGGGCAAGACCGACCCGCGCCGCTACACCTTCGGCGCCGACGGCGGCGAGCTGAACTACTACGTGTTCACGGGCGGCGCGGAACGCACTCCGGCGAACGTGTTGCGCGACTACACCGCGCTGACCGGCCGCAGCGCGCTGCCGCCCCTGTGGGCGCTCGGCTATCAGCAGTCGCGCTACTCGTACATGTCGCAAGACAAAGTCGCCGAGATCGCGCACACGTTCCGCGAAAAGAAGATCCCGGCCGACGTGATCCATCTCGACATCGACTATATGGACGGCTACCGCGTCTTCACCTGGAACCCGAAGACCTTCGCCGAACCGAAAAAGATGCTCGCCGACCTGCGCCGCGACGGCTTCCACGCGGTGACGATCGTCGACCCGGGGGTCAAGTTCGATCCTGACTATGCCGTCTACCGCAGCGGGCGCGACGCGGGCATCTATGTGCGCGACGCGGCCGGCAAGGAATTGCACGAGAAAGTCTGGCCCGGCATCTGCGCGTTTCCCGACTTCACCGATGCGAAGGCGCGCGCGTGGTGGGGCGCGCTGTACAAGAAATCGCTCGATGAAGGCGTCGCCGGTTTCTGGAACGACATGAACGAGCCGGCGGTCTTTTCGCCCGACGGTTTCAAGGAACCGCCGATCGCGCAGGGCCCGCAGAAGACCTTCGCTCTCGACGTGAAACACGACGGCGACGGCGATCCGGGCGCGCACGCGCGCTATCACAACGTCTACGGCATGCAGATGGCGCGCGCGAGTTTCGAGGGCTTGGCCAAGCTCGCGCCCGAACGCCGCCCGTTCGTCATCACGCGCGCGGGCTATGCGGGCGTGCAGCGCTACGCCGCGGTGTGGAGCGGCGACAACGACGCGAGCTGGGATCATCTCGCGCTGACCATTCCGCTGCTGACCAACCTGTCGATCTCGGGCGTGCCGTTCGTCGGCGCCGACGTCGGCGGCTTCGCCGCGACGACGACGCCCGAACTCTATGCACGCTGGCTGCAGGCCGCGGCGCTGACGCCGTTCTTCCGCACGCATTCGGCCGCCGATACCGAGCAGCGCGAGCCATGGAGCCACGGCGCCGATTGGGAGCGCATCAACCGTGCCTCGATCGAACTGCGCTACCGCCTGTTGCCGTACATCTACACGCTGTTCGCGCAGAGCGAAGCCGGCGCCGCGCCGCCGCTGCGCCCGCTCTGGTTCGACTATCCGCACGACACCGCCGCCGCGCTCATCGCCGACGAATACCTGGTCGGCGGCGACTTGCTCGTCGCCCCGGTCGTCGAGCAGAACCGGCGCTCGCGCAAGGTATACCTGCCGAAAGGCGACGCCTGGATCGACTGGTGGAGCGGTGCACGCCACGACGGCGGCAAATGGATCGTCGTCGACGCCCCACTCGACGGCCTGCCGCTGCTCGTGCGCGCCGGCGCAAGCGTGCCGACCCAGCCCGTGATCCAGCGCACCGGCGAAATGAAAAACGCGCCGCTGACGATCGCCGTCGCAACCGGCGCCGCCGGAACGAGCGAAATCTATCAAGATGCCGGCGACGGCTACGCCTATCGCAAAGGTGCCTCGCGCACGATCAAGGTCGCCGTTGCCGAAGGCAAGGTGACGCTCGATATTCCGAAGTCGAATGCCTACCAGCGCGTCGGCGCCGTCGAGTTCCTCGGCGTCGAGGCGGCGCCGTCGGCGGTTACGATCGATGGCAAATCGGCGACGGATGCCTCGTACGATCCTGCGATGAAGCGTTTGCGTGTTTCGTTGTCGAGCGAAGGTATTAAGGAAGTCGTGTTTGTTCGATGAAGAGCGAGGTCGTTTTTCTCGGCAATGCGAAATTCATTGC
This sequence comes from Rudaea sp. 3F27F6, assembly GCF_005503555.1. Lineage (GTDB taxonomy): Bacteria > Pseudomonadota > Gammaproteobacteria > Xanthomonadales > Rhodanobacteraceae > Rudaea. The sequence goes on along the minus strand of NZ_SCNG01000001.1, from coordinate 1,460,423 downwards.
TGACGGGTTTTCTCTCTGCCGTTCGTGGTTACTTTTTTGCTCGTCGTTCCCGCGGAAGCGGGAATCCAGCTCTTCTCTTGCTCGTCATCCCCGCGCGCTTCTGGCGGGGATCCAGTGACTTTGCTTTTTTTGGTCTAAGAGCAGAGCTTCCACTCGCCCTGCGGGCGAGTGGGTCACTTTCTTGTCAGCAGCGACAAGAAAGTAACCAAAGAAACGCCGCCCCAGAACATTGCGCCCTATGGGCATCCTGCCCATAGGGTCCGCGCCAACGGCCGGGTTCCGCTAATTGCACATCCGTGTGCAATAGCGGAATGCGCGCGATCCTCGCGCGCACCCCGGCGGGGCCTGGTCGTCCGCTGCCGCCGCAATGTAATGGGGACCCGGGAGCCGGAGCAGCGCGCTTCGTGCGCGCCAAAGCCACAGCGACCTTCGTGCAGGCTCTTGATCTGTCTTTTGATCTCGGGTCCCCGTCAGCCGCGGCGAGGGCATGACGGATTCGCCCTTCAGGGTCGCGCGCAGGATGCGCGCGAGTTCGCGAATGGACAGGGATGTCCATCGAGCGAACCCCGGCATGGCCTCGCACACCCGTAGCGCGTAGCGCGGAGGGCGCGGCTCCCGGGGCGGCGTTTCTTTGGTTACTTTCTTGTCGCTGGAGACAAGAAAGTGACCCGCTCGTCCGCAGGACGAGTGGAAGCCTTTGCTTTTAGACCAACAAAAAACCAAAGCAAAGTCGCTGGATTCCCGCTAGAAGCACGCGGGAATGACGAGCGAGAGCAGGAGCTGGATGACCAGCCTTGCGGCTATTGAAAGCCCTGCTTCCGCAGGAATGACGAGCGAAAGAAGCAAAGCCGCGCGCGATAAATCGCACCCCTACGAAAACTCTCGGACCAAGAGAGAAAACGAACACGCAAAGCGCGTCCTACGCCGTCTCCCGCACGCGCAGCGTGCAAACCCCCGCCAAGATGAGACTAACCCCACCGATCGCCAACGCCGCCATCGGCGCACCACCGAAAAAAGTCTTGAGCAGAAAACCGAGCACGCTCGCCGCGAGCAACTGCGGAATCACGATGAAGAAATTGAAGATGCCCATGTATACGCCCATCTTCTGCGCCGGCACGCTGTCGGAGAGCAGGGCATAGGGAATCGACAGGATCGACGCCCAGGCGAAGCCGATGCCGACCGTCGAGGCGATCAGCCAGTGCGGGTCGCGAATAAAGAGGAACGACAGCAGGCCGAGGCCGCCGAGCGCGAGGTTGACGAGATGGGTCAGGCGCAGGCCGAGCCGCCGCGTCATCGGTGCGATCAGGATCGCCGCGCCCGCGGCGAAGCCGTTGTAGGCGGCGAACAGCACTCCGACCCAGTTCGCGCCTTCGTTGTACGCGGCGCTGGCGGCGTCCTTTGTCGCGAAGTGAACTTCGGTTACTGCGCTCGTCGTGTAGATCCACATCGCGAACAAGGCGAACCAGGAAAAAAACTGGACAACGGCGAGCTGGCGCATCGTCTGCGGCATTGCGCGCAGATCGCCGACGATGTCGGTGAGGATGTTGTGCGTGCGCATCGCGCCGGCGATGAGTTGCAGCAGGCCGTAGGCCGCGATCATGCCGGCTAGCAGATAAAGCTGCTTGTCGATCTTGAAGTGCCAGACCGCGGCGGCGATCGCGATGCCCACAATCAGCCACAGCAGATCGGCGGTCGTCGCGCGTGACGTATCGCGCGACGCTGCTGCATCGGCTGCGGGCGTATCGGACGAATCGCGCAGCACTTCAGGCGGATACTCGCGCGTCGACAGCACGGTCCACAGGATTGCGCCGAACAACACGACCGCGCCGAGATAGAACGAATATTTGACCGTGTCCGGCACCGCGCCGGCTGCGGCGACGTTGGCGACGCCGAACTGAGCGAGCAGCCAAGGCAGCAGGCTCGCGATGATCGAGCCCGTGCCGATGAAGAAGCTCTGCATCGCATAGCCGCTCGGCCGCTGCGCGGTCGGCAGCTGGTCGCCGACGAAAGCGCGGAACGGCTCCATCGAGATATTGATCGAGGCGTCGAGAATCCACAGCAGGCCGGCCGCGATCCACAGCGCGGACGAGTTCGGCATCGCGATCAACGCGAGCGTCGCGGCGATCGCGCCGACGAGAAAATACGGCCGCCGCCGGCCGAGCCGCGTCCAGGTGCGGTCGGACAGATAGCCGACGATCGGCTGCACGACGAGGCCGGTCAGCGGCGCCGCGATCCACAGTACCGGGATATCGTCCACGCTCGCGCCGAGCGTCTGGAAGATGCGGCTCACGTTCGAGTTCTGCAGGGCGAAGCCGAACTGGATGCCGAGAAATCCGAAACACATGTTCCAGATTTGCCAGAAACTCAGGTTGGGTTTGTTCGTCATCAAGAACTCGCGAAAAAGTATTTCTTCCCTTCTCCCTGCGGGAGAAGGTGGCGCGAAGCGCCGGATGAGGGGAAAGCCTGGCAATGGATGAAGCGATTGAATAGATCGAAACGTGCGTCCCTCATCCGCCCTTCGGGCACCTTCTCCCGGCGGGAGAAGGAAAAGCTACGGCAACGGCACGATGCGCAGCGTGCCGTAGTCCGCGTCGTTGACCGGGCCTTTCTCGCCGCCCTGTTCGCCGGTGTAGAGCCGGTTGCGTGACAAAAAGCTCATGTTGAAGCCTTGTTCAAGGGTGAACGTGCACTTCTTGCCGGCCTTCGCGGTGAACGCGGCCGCGGTCGAGAGATCTTTGGCGACGGTGTGCGGCATCACCAGCGGCGCGCTCTGCTTCGCCTCGCCGCCGCAGTCGATCGCGAGCGTCTTCACTGCGGCGGTGACGCCGGTGTTGATCGGGCCGTGCGGATTTTCGTAGCCGAGGCGCAGCTGGTAGCGGCCATCGCGCGTGGGCGTCCAGGTTCGCGGCCACGCGCCGCCGACGTCGTCGAACTGGCCGAGGCGCACGATCGGGCCGGGCAGCGATTCGAGCTGGCTGGTCGGATCGACGCGCGTCGTCCACAGGCTTTGCAAGGCGCCGGTGTCGGCGATCTCGACGCTCTTGAGCGCCTGGTCGCTGCCGGGCTTCCAGGTCTGCACGGGTTTGCCGTCGAGCCAGAAGCGCACGGGCGCATGGCTGCCGTCGGCGATCTTCGGCGCGGTCGGAATGATCTCGGGCGTGTCGGGCGCGAATTGCACGCTGTTGAACCGCAACGCCATCGGCGTCGCCTCCGCGCTGCGCAGCTGCACGCGTACGTTCTTGCCTTTGCGCTCGGTTTCGCCGGCGACGAGCAGATTATCCTGGTCGAAATGCGCAGGCTTGACCAGGACGATGTCGCGGTCGGCCAGATGCAGACGGATTTCGTTGCGCGTGCCGAACAGCATCGGCACGAGTTCGGCAGGAATCTTTGGTTCGATCTTGTCGCCGTCGACCCCGAACACGCCCTGCACGACCGCGTCGAGCATCGCCGCGATCGACCAGAGCTGGCGCGGAGAGTTGACGACTGGGCCGCTCCATTTGCCGTCTTCGACGTGGACGGCGCCGCTGACGAGTTCGTAGTTCTCGTAGTTGGAGCCCGACAGCGCCGCGCCGCGCAGGATCGAGAGCAGCTCGTGCGCGATGCGTTTGCCGTCGTCGAGCTTGCGCGCCGCGCGCAGCGCATAAGCGGAAACGAACGGCCAGATCGCGCGGTTGTGGTAGATCGCGGCGTCGCGGTGCTCGGGCCAGATCACCGGGCTGCCGGCCGGCCAGGTCGGGTAGTTCGCGAGCGCCTTGCGCGCGCGGTCGGGCGCGGGTATGTCGGCGAGAATCGCGAGCGAGGTGCCGAGCAGGTCGTAGGCTTCGATCGTCTGCGGCCCATCCGCGGGGCCGATATAGCTCATGTAGAGGCCGCGGTCTTCGCGCCAGAAACGGTGGTCGATCGCCGCGCGCAGGGCATCGGCTTCGTTGCGGTATTGCGCTGCGGCTGCGTCGTTGCGCGCCTGCGCCATCGTTGCGGCGAGGCGCAGCGCCTCGTAGTGCAACACGTTGGTCGACAGCGCGAACGACTCGGCGATGAAGCGCACGTTCTTTTCCGTCCAGACCGGATAGGTCTGTTCACGCCAGTCGAGGAACGAGGTTTCACCGCGGTAGAGGCCGAACTGCGCGTCGAAGACATATTGCTTGTCCTGCGCGAGCGTGTCCTTGAGCGCCTTGTACGTCTTGTCGGCGAACGCCTTGTCGTCGAGCAAGCGGCGCGCGCCGAGGAACCAGGCGACGCGGTCGGTCGAAATCGGCCAGCTTCCGCCCGAGCCCGTGTCCTGCACGACGTAAAGTCCCTGCTGCGCAGAGGCTTCGCGCACGTCGGAGAGTTTGAAGTCGAGCGTGCGCCGCGAGCGCGCCGGGTCGAGCCAGGCAAGGCCGAGGTCGATCGAATAGGCCGAATCGCGCGTCCAGACGAAAGGCCACTTCACGCCGGTGACGAAGCAGTCGCACGCAATCGGCTTGCCGTGGTTGTAGGCGCCGTCGGTCAGGGCCTTGGTCTTGGCGCCGTCGGCTTCGACTTGGGCGAGCGCGAACAGCGCATCGACGATCGGGCTCGCGGTTTCGCTGCGCATCGCCTGCATCGGAATCGTCCGCGCCGTGCCGTTCGAGTCGAGGCGATAGCCGGCTTTTTCCACAGCGGCGCCTGCGTGCCGGTTCTCGAAAGCGATGAAGTTCTGCCAAATGACGAATCCGTCGGTGTCGGCGACGGCGGCCGCGGCGGATATCGAGGTCAACAAAGCGGTGGCGGCGACGGCTTTGAGAATCATGTGCGGGTCTTCGGCTTATGCGGAGACGCGAGCATAGATCAGCGCATATGCCGGCAACACCATCCGTCCCGCCTCGATGCGGCCGTTGCGCGGGCCGGGGCAGTCGGTCTGGGTCAAATGCAGTGTTTGCGGCGCGGGCACGCTTATCGGATCGCCGCCGAGATTGAACGCGGCGAGTACGGTTTCGCCATCGTGCGTGCGCGTGAACATCAGCACGGGTTCGTCGGCGTCGAGAAAACGAATATCGCCGAGCACGAGCGCGGCCTGGGTCTTGCGCCAGCGCAGGAAATGCCGGAACGCGTTGAGCGGCGAGTCTGCGTCGGCTTCCTGCCGCGCCACGGCGCGTGCGCGATGCGCCGCCGGCACGGGCAGCCAGGGTTTGCCGGCGCTGAAGCCGGCGTCGTCGCCATCGGTCCACGGCATCGGCGTGCGACAGCCGTCGCGACCTTTGAAGTTCGGCCAGAAGGCGACGCCGTAGGGGTCCTGCAGTGCCTCGAACGGCACGTTCGCTTCGGGCAGGCCGAGTTCTTCGCCCTGATAGAGACAGACCGAGCCGCGCAATGAGCCGAGCAGGGCGGCAAGCAGCTTGACGAAATCGGGCGCCGGCTCGGCGCCGCCCCAGCGGCTCGCTGCGCGTTCGACGTCGTGGTTGGACACGGCCCAGCACGGCCAGCCGTCGACGACCTTGGTCTCGAGCGTTTCGATGGTGCGGCGAATGTAGCCCGCGGAGAAATCGTCGACGAGCAACTCGAAGCTGTAGCCCATGTGCAGGCGGCCGGCGCGCGTGTATTCGGCCGTGGTCGCGAGTGAGTCTTCGGAGGAAATCTCGCCGAGCGTCGCCGTGCCCGGATATTCGTCGGTCAGGCGGCGCACGTCTTCGAGGAAGCCGAGGTTTTCCGGCTGCGTGTTGTTGTACCAGTGGTACTGGAACGCGTAGGGATTGTCCGGCGAAAAGCCGCGGCCGACGCGCTGCTCGACCGGCTTCGGCGGGTTGTCGCGCAGTTGCGCGTCGTGGAAGCAGAAGTTGATCGCGTCGAGGCGGAACGCGTCTACGCCCTTGTCGAGCCAGAAGCGCAGGTTCGCCAGCGTCGCCGCGCGCACGTCGGGGTTGTGGAAGTTCAGATCGGGCTGCGCGGCGAGGAAATTATGCAGGTAATACTGGCCGCGCCGCGGCTCCCAGCGCCAGGCGATGCCGCCGAACAAGCTCATCCAGTTGTTCGGCGGGGTACCGTCGGCGCGCGCATCGGCCCAGACGTACCAGTCGGCCTTCGGATTGGTGCGGTCCTCGCGGCTCTCGCGGAACCAGGCGTGCGCGTTCGAGGTGTGGCTCAATACCTGGTCGATCATGACCTTGAGGCCGAGCGCATGCGCCTTGGCGAGCAGGCGGTCGAAATCGGCCATGCTGCCGAACAGCGGATCGACTTCGCGGTAGTCGGCAATGTCGTAGCCGAAATCGGCCATCGGCGACTTGAAGAACGGCGAGATCCAGATCGCGTCGACGCCGAGGCTCGCCACGTAGTCGAGCTTTTCGATGATGCCGGGCAGGTCGCCGACGCCGTCGCCGCCGGTGTCGAAGAAGCTGCGCGGATAAATTTGATAGATGACGGCGCCGCGCCACCAGGCTGGATCGGACATGAAAAATCGGCTCCCCGTGGCGGTTGCGCGCGGTGCGCGCGTCGCCTTGATTTCTTGGGCGGTGAGCTTAGCGCGCGCTGTGCGCGTGCGAAGAAAGCTGCATACGTATTCGGTGCGCTCGCGGGCATTTCGCCACGCATCGACGTGAAGAATCGGCGCCTTTGGTGCGCTCCGGCGACGCGGCGGCGAGTCGAGGCTCGGCGAGCCGAACATCGCCGCGAGGTGCGCGGAAGCGGTCGCGGGCGAGGCAAAATGTCGCAGGCGATGCGCCGCCGGGGCCGCGGCGTTGTGCGGAAATCCGCGTCGGAACAACATCGTCTCTTGCCCGGTTTCGGCGCGCTCACTATCATTTATGGGCTTTAATGGCTTGGCGCGCGATGAACGAGACGCTGAAAGCGGCTTCGACGCTGCCGGCAAGGCTGATGATCCTGCCGCATCGATCGCTGACGCGCGCGGGTCTTTGGCTGTTCCTCGCCATGCAGAGCATGGCCGCGGGAAGTTTTGCGGGCTTGGCGGCGTGGCGCGGCAACGTGTTCGCACCGTTCTTCGCCGTGCTGGAGTTGGGTGTGGTGGCGTATGCCCTGAGCCGCGTCTGGCGCAAAAGCGCCGCGGGCGAGGTGATTACGCTGAGCGCATCGGCAGTGGAGGTCGCGCGTACGGACGCGAGCGCGGAACCGCCGCGGTTTCACCCGTACTGGGCGCGTCTGGAGCTGAAGCCGGGCCGCAGGTTCGGCTGGCCGAGCCGGCTCGTGCTGCGTTCGCACGGGCGCGAGACCGAGATCGGCCGGTTTTTGAACGAAGCCGAGCGTGCCGCGCTGGCGCGACAGTTGAACGAGCTGCTCGCGCATGCCAGGCGAAGCGGCGAAGAAGTGGATTGAAGAGGGGCCGGGACGGCCTCGTTGCGATTTGGCGGTCACGGACGATCGCGTGAAACGTACTGCGGTCAGGATGGCCGGCGGTGAATTTCCGCGGTCCGGGCAGAACGCAAAAGCGGCCTCTGCGCGAGCGGATGGATATCAAACATCTAGGTGATGGAATGAATCGAGTTGTGGGCAAGTTGGGATTGGGGGCCGTGCTGGCGGCGGGCTGGTCGGTGGCTCTCGCGGCGGCCGAGCGTGCACCGTGGCAGCTCAACATGCACCCGGGCGTGACGCAGACGTCACAGGAAGCCTACGACCTGCACATGCTGACGCTGTGGATCTGCGTCGTCATCGGCGCGATCGTGTTCGGCGCGATGTTCATCGCCATGTTCAAGTTCCGCAAATCCAAAGGCGCGGTCGCGGCGACGTGGTCGCATAACACCAAGGCCGAGATTCTGTGGACGGTGACGCCGATCCTGATCCTGGTCGGCATGGCCTACCCGGCGACCAAGGTGCTGATCAGCGAGGCCTACACCAACGAATCGCAGATGACGGTGAAGATCACCGGCTATCAGTGGAAGTGGGGCTACGACTACGTCAACTGGGGCGACAAGGCCTACCACGTGCGTTTCATCTCCAAGCTTGACGGCGTGAGCGACCGCACGCGCCAGCTGCACTCCGGCCTCAACCCGGCCGACGTGAAGAACGCGCAGGGCGAGAACACCTACCTGCTCGACGTCGACAAGCCGCTCGTGCTGCCGACCAACACCAAGGTGCGTTTCGTCATCACCGGCGACGACGTCATCCACTCCTGGTGGGTGCCGGCGCTCGGCTGGAAGTCCGACGCGATCCCCGGAATCATCAACGACACGTGGACCAACATCCGCGAGCCGGGCATCTACCGCGGCCAGTGCGCCGAGCTGTGCGGCCAGGACCACGGCTTTATGCCGATCGTGGTCAAGGCCGTGCCGCCCGAAGAGTTCAAGGCTTGGCTCGACCAGCAGGAAGCGGCGCAAAACCCGCCTGCCGCTGCGGCCGCCGCTGCGCCGGTCGCGCAACAGAATCCCCCCGCTGCGCCGTCGCACGGCTAAGTGGCGCTCAATTGAAAAGTGCGGTCAGGACGACCGCTTTGTGATTCTCGCGATCAGGGATGATCGCAAAAATAAGGGTTCCAATCATGGCCAACACCGCCGCGCACGCAGACGACCACGCCCACGACGACCACGATCACAAGCCGGAAGGCTTTCTTGATCGCTGGCTGTTCACGACCAACCACAAGGACATCGGTACGCTGTACCTGATCTTCGCGTTCACGATGGCGGTGATCGGCGCGGCGATGTCGGTGGTGATCCGCACCGAGCTGATGTCGCCCGGCCTGCAGCACGTGCAGCCGTACTTCTTCAATCAGATGACCACGCTGCACGCGCTGGTGATGATCTTCGGCGCGGTCATGCCGGCCTTCGTCGGCCTCGCCAACTGGATGATTCCGCTGCAGATCGGCGCGCCCGACATGGCCCTGCCGCGCATGAACAACTGGTCGTTCTGGATCATGCCGTTCGCCTTCCTCATGCTGCTCGGCACGCTGTTCATGCCCGGCGGCGGCCCGGCCGGCGGCTGGACCATGTACCCGCCGCTCGCCCTGCAGGGCGGCGCCTCGGTCGCCTTCATGGTGTTCGCGGTGCACATGATGGGTATCTCTTCGATTATGGGCGCGATCAATATCATCGCGACGATCCTCAACATGCGTGCGCCGGGCGTCGACCTGCTCAAGATGCCGCTGTTCACCTGGACCTGGCTGATCACGGCGTTCCTGCTGATCGCGGTCATGCCGGTGCTCGCGGGCGCGGTGACGATGCTGCTGACCGACAAGTTCTTCGGCACGAGCTTCTTCAACGCCGCCGGCGGCGGCGACCCGGTGATGTTCCAGCACATCTTCTGGTTCTTCGGTCACCCCGAGGTCTACATCATGATTCTGCCGGCGTTCGGCATCGTGTCGGAAATCATCCCGACCTTCAGCCGCAAGCCGCTGTTCGGCTATCAGGCGATGGTGTACGCCGTGGCCTCGATCGCGTTCCTGTCGTTCATCGTCTGGGCGCACCACATGTTCACCGTCGGCATGCCGCTCGGCGGCGAGCTGTTCTTCATGTACTCGACGATGCTGATCGCGATCCCGACCGGCGTGAAGGTGTTCAACTGGGTCTCGACGATGTGGAAGGGCTCGATGACCTTCGAGACGCCGATGCTCTGGGCGATCGGCTTCGTCATCCTGTTCACCATCGGCGGTTTCTCCGGCCTCATGCTCGCGATCGTGCCGGCCGACTTCCAGTACCACGACACTTACTTCGTCGTCGCCCACTTCCACTACGTGCTCGTGACCGGTGCGATCTTCTCGATCATCGCCGCGATCTACTACTGGTGGCCGAAGTGGACCGGCCGCATGGTCAACGAGACCTGGGGCAAGTTCCATTTCTGGTGGACGATGGTGTTCGTCAACCTGACCTTCTTCCCGCAGCACTTCCTCGGCCTCGCCGGCATGCCGCGCCGTATTCCGGACTACAACGTCGCCTTCGCCGATTGGAACTTCATTTCCTCGATCGGTGCGTTCGGCATGTTCCTGACGCCGTTCATGATGATCGCGATCTTCGCCGTGTCGAAGAAGTCGGGCGTCAAGGCGACGCAGCGTCCGTGGGAAGGCGCGCACGGCCTCGAGTGGGAAGTGCCTTCGCCGGCGCCGCACCACACCTTCACGACGCCGCCGGTGATCAAGCCGGGCATGCTCGCGCACGGTGACGTGAGTCATTGATTTTTGCGACCGTCCTTGATCGCGAGAATCAAGAAGCGGCCGTCCGTGGCCGCACTTTTCAACAAAATCCGCAAATTTTGAAAGTTTTGAGTTGGATCAATGCAGCACGCCCCCGCTAACGACATCGACCGCCGCCGCGCTGCCGCGCGGCGTACGGCATGGATCGTCGCGGGCGTGGCGTTCACGATCTTCGTGCTGTTCTTCGTGCAGACCGTGAGCACGCATCGATGAGCAATACGAACGAGAGTCAGAGCGAAAGCCAAAAGAAGAACTGGCGGGTGATCAAGATCGGCTTGATCGTCTGCGTCGCTTCGTTCCTGTTCGGCTTCCGCGTGATGCCGCCGATCTACCGCATCGCCTGCGAGCACATCTTCGGCATCAAGTTCGAGAACAAGGTCGCCGACGGCGCCAAGGTCGCGGGCTTCGCGCCGGACATGGAGCGCACGGTCGAAGTGCAGTTCGTCGGCAACGTCAACAGCGCGCTGAGCTGGAAGTTCGCGCCTGAGGTGTTCAGCGTCAAGGTGCATCCCGGCGTGCTGACCGAAGCCTGGTTCGACGCGAGCAATCTCGCGCCCGAGGCGATCGTCGGCAATGCCGTGCCGAGCATCGCGCCGAACCGCGCTTCGCTCTACTTCAACAAGACCGAGTGCTTCTGCTTCACCGAGCAGATGCTCAAGGCGGGCGAGTCGCGGCGCATGCCGGTGCGTTTCGTCGTCGATCCGAAGCTGCCCGCCGACATCAAGCAGCTGACCCTGTCGTATACTTTTTACAACAACGAGCTAGCGACCAAGCGCCTCGCCGCGCAGGAAGCGAGCACGCAACCCAAGAGTTAAGGAAACGGCCATGTCCGACACGACCCACGCAAACCCCGACGTCTACTACGTCCCGCACGGCACGAAGTGGCCGATCGTCGGCTCGTTCGGCCTGCTGTTCACGCTCGGCGGCGCGGCGCTCTGGCTCAACGAGCATCCGGCCGGCGAAGTGTCGATGCTGCTCGGCATCGCGATCATCCTGTTCATGGTGTTCGGCTGGTTCGGCACCGTGATCCGCGAATCGGTCGCCGGCGCCTACAACAAGCAGGTCGACACCTCGTTCCGCATGGGCATGATGTGGTTCATCTTCTCCGAGGTGATGTTCTTCGCCGCCTTCTTCGGCGCGCTGTTCTACGCGCGTGCGCTGTCGGTGCCGTGGATCGGCGGCGAGGGCGACGGTGCGCTGACCAACTTCTTCCTCTGGAAGGGCTACGCCCCGGCATGGCCGACCAACGGCCCCGGCAGCATCGGCGGTGCGTTCGAGACGATTCCGGCGTGGGGCGTGCCGCTGCTCAACACCCTGATCCTGCTGACCTCGGGCGTGACGATCACGATCGCTCACCATGCGCTGCGCGCGGGCAAGCGCACCCAGCTCATGATCTTCCTCGGCCTGACGATTCTGCTCGGCTGTACCTTCCTGTACTTCCAGGCACACGAGTACATGGAAGCCTACGGGCAGCTCAACCTCACGCTCGGCAGCGGAGTCTACGGCTCGACCTTCTTCATGCTGACCGGCTTCCACGGCCTGCACGTCACCCTCGGCACGGTCATGCTGATCGTGATCTGGCTGCGCTGCGCCAAGGGCCACTTCGACCGCGACCACCACTTCGGCTTCGAAGCCGTCGCCTGGTACTGGCACTTCGTCGACGTGGTCTGGCTCGGGCTGTTCCTGTTCGTCTACGTGCTGTAAAGGCCGGGATTCGAGATTGGAGATTCGAGATTCGGAAGAGCCGGTGGCGCTTCCGAATCCACGTTGCTTACCGGGATCGGAGACAGGAATCGCGAACGCGCTTTTCCGAATCCCCAATCGCGAATCTCCAATCCCGGCTCTACTGCCCCAAATCGTGCGGCTTGATGATCCCGAGCCAGATGCCGAGGATCACGAGCAGGATCAGCAGTACGGAGAGGCCGATGCGCCGCGTCAGCGCCTTGACCACGCGATCGCTGCCGCTCTTGTCGGTCATCATGTAGTACAGCCCGGCGCCAAGGTTGTAGACGATGACGGCGAGGAACGCGACGATGATGATCTTGGTCCACATGGCGATAAGTCCGGCCGCGTTGTAACGAAGATGAAAGAGTATAGCGCCGCCGCAATCGGCCTGGTTCCATGACCGCGAGGCGCTGGCAGCGACCGTCGTGGTTCGCGATCGCGTTGACCTTGGCCGGCATCGCGCTGTTTGCGCGGCTCGGCGTGTGGCAGCTCGATCGCGCTGCTGAGGCGCAGCGCCTGCTGTCGGCGTTCGATTCGGCGCCGAAAGCCGCGTTCGAGGATTTCGCCGCGGTGCACTCCGCGCCGCCGGCCGACCGCTTCCCGCACGTGCGCGTCAGCGGACAGTTTCTCGCCGACCGCGGCTGGCTGCGCGACGAGCAGATACGCGACGGCAAGCGCGGCGTCGAGGCCTACGCGGCATTCGTGCCGAGCGGCGGCGGCGACGTGCTGCTCGTCGATCGCGGTTGGATCGCCTGGTCGCACGAGCGCGGTACGCAGCCCGCGTTGCCGCCGCTGCCGTCAGGCGAAGCGACGCTGGCCGGTGTCTACGCGCCGTTCCCAGGCAACGGCATCCGCGTCGGCGGCAACGCGCTGGTCCGGCAGACGACGTGGCCGAAGCTGACGCTGGCGATCGACGCGCAGGAGATTGCCGCCGATCTGGACCGGCCGCTGCTGCCCCGCGTGCTGTTGCTCGACGCGGACGCGGCCTCGGGTTTCGTGCGCGCATGGACGCCGAGCGTGATGCCGCCCGAGCGCCATCGCGGCTACGCGGTCCAATGGTTCGCTTTCGTGATTGCCGCGATCGCGATTTTCGTCCTGCTGCACTACAAGAAAATACGCTGAATATGTCCGAATCCCGCAACGACGCCAATGCCGTACGCAACCGCAATCGCTGGATGCTGATCGGCGTGGTCGCCGTCTTCGTCGTGCCGATGCTGATCGCGTTCGCGCTCAATCTGAGCGGCTACCGGCCGGAAGGCACGAAAGCCTACGGCACCCTGATCGATCCGCCGCGCCAGGTCGAAGCGGTGCCGGTGAGCCTGGCCGGCGGCGAGAAGCTCGTCTGGCGCAATCCGCAATGGCAGTGGACCCTGCTCGCGCTTCCCGGCGCGAACTGCGCGCAGCAATGTCAGGCCGCGCTCGGCGAGCTCGTGCGCATGCGCGCAACACTCGGCCGCAATGCGACTCGTGTGCGTCTGGTCTATCTCGGCCCGGCGCTGCCGGCCGATACATTCGCCGCGCTCGCGCCGTTGCAGGCGGGCAGCGACGACACGAGCGCGTTCGCCGATCTGCGCGCGAAGGGCGACGACGCGCTCGCGCTCGCCCTGGTCGATCCGGGCGGTTTTCTGATGATGCGTTATGCCGAGGGCTACGACCTCGGCGGCGTGCGTCGCGATTTGCCCAAGGTCGTGAAGTGACCGACGCAAACGCAAGAGCTTTTCCGCCACGGATTGCACGGATGAACACGTATAAAGACAAAGGCGAACAGGTCGGCCACGACGTCTGCGAAATCTCGTTGCTCTATCCGTGTTGATCCGTGCAATCCGTGGCCAATCTATTTTTGGTGAAGTGAAGAAATGAGTACAACCGGAATTGCCCGCCTCGCCTGGATCGCCGCCGCGTTCGCGCTCGTCGTGATCGTGTTCGGCGCGTTCGTGCGCCTGTCGAATGCCGGCCTGTCGTGCCCGGACTGGCCGACCTGCTACGGCAAGATCACCTGGCCCGTGCACGGACACGAAGTCGACGCGGCGAATGCGGCGTTTCCCGATCGGCCGGTCGAATCCGACAAGGCCTGGCGCGAGCAGGTGCACCGCTTCCTCGCCGGCGGCCTGATCCTGACCACGTTCGCGCTCGCGATCTGGGCCTGGCGCCGCCGCCGCGATCTGCACGGCCTCGCCGCCGTGCCATTTGCCGCGGCGATCTTCATCCTGTTCCAGGCCTTGCTCGGTATGTGGACAGTGACCTGGAAGCTGAAGCCGGTCGTGGTCATGGCCCATCTGCTCGGCGGCATGACGATCTTCGTCCTGCTCGCCTATACGGCGTTGCGCCTGACCATTCCGCAAATTCCCAATCCGCGGTTTTCCGCCGCGCAGAAAGACAAGCTCTGGCGGCTGACTGCGATCGGCCTCGGCCTGGTCGCGGTGCAGATCGCGCTTGGCGGCTGGACCAGCTCGAACTATGCCGCGCTTGCCTGCGGCCTCGATTTTCCGACCTGCCTCGGCCAATGGTGGCCGGGCAATATGGATTTCCGCGAAGCGTTCGTCCTCTGGCGCGGCATCGGCGTCAACTACGAGGGCGGTGTGCTCGACGGTTCGGCGCGCATTGCCATTCAGATCACCCACCGCATCGGCGCGCTGCTCGTGTTCGGCCACGTTGCCTTTGCCGTCGTGCTGCGCGCGGCGCGCTACGCCGAAACGCGGCCCTTCGCCGTCGCGATCGCGATCGCGCTGTTGCTGCAGATCTCGCTCGGTATCGCCAACGTGCATCTCGGCCTGCCGCTGCCGATCGCGACCGCGCACAACGGCGTCGCCGCGATGCTGCTGCTGTCGCTGCTGGCGTTGCTAGTGAGGGTTCGCCGACCGCAGTAGTCTTTGCGTGCGATCGATCCGCCACGCGAGTGTCCGTTTTGGAATCGGCCAATGAAAGTGACGTTTCAATGACCGAATGACCGCTCGTCCAGCGACCTTGCTCTTGATCTTCGAGGGTAGAGAAGCTGGATTCCCGCTTTCGCGGGAATGACGATTCTATGTAAGCTCTTCCCGCTCACCGCTCACCGCTCACCGCTCACCGCTCACCGCTCACCGCTCACCGCTCACCGCTCACCGCTCACGCCGAATGCTTCGCCAATACCTCGAACTGACCAAACCGCGCGTAGTGGCGCTGATCGTGTTCACCGCGATCATCGGCATGTTCCTCGCAGTGCCGGGCTGGCCGCCGCTGCGCGAATCGGTCGCGGGCTTCCTGGGCATCTGGCTCGCCGCCGCATCGGCCGCGGCGATCAATCATCTGATCGATCAGCGCATCGACAAGCTGATGGCGCGCACCGCGCACCGGCCGCTCGCGACCGGCGCGCTGACCCCGGCCAAGGTGCTCGCGTTCGCGGTCTTCCTCGGCGCTTTGTCGATGACGATCCTGATCGCCCTGGTCAATCCGCTGACCGCGGCGCTGACCTTCGCATCGCTGATCGGTTACGCGATCGTCTACACCGCGTGGCTCAAGCGCGCCACTCCGCAAAACATCGTGATCGGCGGCGTCGCCGGCGCGGCGCCGCCGCTGCTCGGCTGGACCGCGGTGACCGGGCATATCCATCCGCACGCCTGGCTGCTCGTACTGATCATCTTCGTCTGGACGCCGCCGCATTTCTGGGCGCTCGCGATCTTCCGCCGCGACGACTACGCGCGCGCGATGGTGCCGATGCTGCCGGTCACCCACGGCGTCGAGTACACGCGCTGGCACGTGCTCTACTACACGATCCTGCTGATCATCGTCACCGTGCTGCCGTATCTCACCGGCATGAGCGGCATGTTCTATCTCGGCGGCGCGCTCGTGCTCGGCGCGGGCTTTCTCTACTATGCGATCGTTCTGCTCAAACCGCCGTCGGAACGCTTCGCGATGAAGGTGTTCAACTATTCCATCATCTATCTGATGGCGCTCTTCGCGTTCCTGCTGATCGATCACTACATCGATACGCCGGTGCTGCATCGCACGGTGGTACCGCTCGAGCGCATCGGGTAGGAAAGCGATTCATATGGGGGACGATCGCGATTTCGCCAAGCTGCTAGCTTATCTGCGGCGCGTGCCTTCGATTGCTGGATCCATAGGTTCTGGGAAGTATCCAGACGGCAACTGGTGGGTGAAGTTCTCGATCGATATCAGCAACCCTTTGGCATGGAACGTAGTGCAAGAGTTGAGTTGCGTGCTGAACTACCTCTCGCTCAACGAACGATTGCCCACAATATTCATGCCGGTTTCTCCCCCGCCTTATCTCAATGGCGGCCCGGCCGATTTCCTTTCGTGGGTAATCGAATCGCGAGACCGGACATTCAAGCCCGGAACGGTTGCAGATTGGCTCGAAGGCCGCCTGCCACAGCCGGTGGAAGACTTGACGCAATGGCAATCGGCTGCCGATTTATAGGCAGCGTGCCAGGGGGCGTTCGGAAAAAACGCCAATTCGGATAGGATCGAGCGTCTCTTATAGGAGCGACCGCAATGCGAACCTACGCGCCACGAGTTTTTTGGAAGCTAGCGATACTGTGCTCTGCCGCTTTTTCGATCGCATTGCAGGCTGATGAGACAGCCTCGAGCTTTAGCGTTGCATTGCCGGCGACAGCCGCGAAAGCGCCACAGCAGGGCCGCCTGATGCTGCTGTTCTCGAGCGATTTCTCCGACGAGCCGCGCAACCAGGTCGATCACATGATCCAGACCCAGGCGGCGTTCGGCCAGAACGTGAAGGACTGGAAACCCGGCACGGCGGTCGCGATCGACGCGGCGGCCGACGGCTATCCGGTCGTGCGCCTCAAGGACCTGCCGCCGGGCACCTACAACGTGCAGGCCCTGCTCAACCGCTACGAGACCTTCCATCTCGCCGACGGCCGCGTGCTCGATCTGCCGCCCGACCAGGGCGAAGGCCAGCATTGGAACATCAAGCCCGGCAATTTCTACTCGAAGCCGCAGAAGATCACTCTGACCGCCGGCGGCAAGCTCGAAGGCGCGGCGCCGCTGACGATCGCGCTCGATCAGACCATCGCGCCGATCGTGCCGCCGAAGGACACGAAATACATCCGCCACATCCGCATCCAGAGCAAGCTGCTGTCGAAGTTCTGGGGCCGGCCGATGTTCCTCTCCGCCGCGGTGCTCGTGCCGGAAGGTTTCGACGCGCATCCGCAGTCGCATTTCCCGCTGGTCATCTTCCACGATCATTTCGTGCCGGACTTCGACGGCTTCCGCACCGAGCCGCCCGATCCGAACCTCAAGCCCGACTACAGCGAGCGCTTCCATCTCGCCGGCTACAACCGCATCCAGCAGGAGGAGGCGTACAAGTTCTACCAGCAATGGACGTCGAAGGATTTCCCGCGCGTGCTGATCGTCAAGCTGCAGCATGCGAACCCGTACTACGACGATTCCTACGCGGTCGATTCGGCCAACGTCGGGCCTTACGGCAGCGCAATCGAGCAGGAGCTGATCCCGGCGATCGAAAGGCAGTTCCGCGGCCTCGGCACCGGCTGGTCGCGCTTCGTCTACGGCGGCTCGACCGGCGGCTGGGAAGCGCTCGCCGTGCAGATCTTCAATCCGGACTACTACAACGGCGCGTTCGGCGCCTGTCCCGATCCGGTCGACTTCCACGCCTACACCCACATCAACCTGTACGAAGACAAGAACGCGATCTGGACCGACGGGCCGTTCAAGCGCATCGCGCAGCCGGCGATGCGCGACTATCTCGGCCGCACGATCTGGTCGTTGCCCGACGCGATGAACTACGAATTGATGCTCGGCAGTAACGGCCGCTCGACCGAGCAATGGGACATCTGGCAGGCGGTGTACTCGCCGGTCGGGCCGGACGGTTATCCGAAGCCGATCTTCGACAAGCGCACGGGTGTGATCGACCGCAGCGTTGCCGAATACTGGCGTGAGCATTGGGACCTGACCGACTACCTCAAGCGCAACTGGCCGAAGATCGGCGAGAAGCTGCGCGGCAAACTGCACGTCTATGTCGGCCTGTCCGACAACTATTTCCTCAACGACGCCGTGTACCTCATGCAGGCCGCGCTGGAAAGTTTCCGCGAGCCGGCCTACGAAGGCGAAGTGAAATACGGCATGCGCGATGAGCATTGCTGGAACGGCGATGCGAACACGCCGAACGCCTATTCGCGCCTGCGCTACAACACCATGTACCTGCCCAAGATCGTCGAGCGCATCGAGAAGACCGCGCCGGCCGGGGCCGATCTGAAAAGCTGGCGCTACTGAACGGCGTCGGCCGATCGCGTCGGCGCTGCGTGGATTAACGGATTCTTCCTCCCGCGGGAGGTAGATTCCGCCTCACCGCGGCGAGCGGTCGCTGCGGCCACCAATGGAGGTCAGCACCATGAAGTCGAACAAGATCGGTTTGGCGATAGCGGGCGTCGTTGCGGCATTCGGATTGTGCGGCGGCGCGGGCGCGCAGCTCGGCGACCTCAAAGGTCTCGCCGGCGGCGGCGATATGTCCTCGCTGGCTTCGGGCAGTGCGGGCAATGCGGCCGGCGTGGTCGAATACTGCGTGAAGAACAACTATCTCGGCGGCGACGCGGCGAGTTCGGTCAAGGACAAGCTGATGGGCAAGGTCACCGGCGGCAGCGACAACGACAAGGCCGACTACGCCGACGGCGCCAAGGGCCTGGTCAAGACCAGCGACGGCAAATCGGTCGACATCGGCAAACTCGGCGAAATGAAGAAGTCGGTCACGAAGAAGGCTTGCGCGAGCGTGCTCGACCACGCGAAATCGCTGCTTTGATCGTTTTTGCTCGTGCTCGTCATTTCTGCGAAGACGAGATTTTCGACAGCCGCAGGGCGGGTTATCCAGTGACTTTGCGTTTCCTCGTGCGAGGATCAAAGGCATTGGATTCCCGCCAGAAGCCTGCGGGAATGACCGGTAGAAAAGGCGGTGCTGGACTTTCGCCCGTCGCGTGCGCACATTACGCGGACTGCACAAACGGGCGGAGGCGGGCATGAGTAGCATCTACGACTTCAGCGCGAAAGACATCGACGGCAAGGAGCAGCCGCTCGGCGCCTACAAGGGCAAGGCGATGCTCATCGTCAACGTCGCCAGCAAATGCGGATTCACGCCGCAGTACACCGGCCTCGAAGCGCTCTACGAAAAGTTCAAGGACAAAGGCCTCGTCGTGCTCGGCTTTCCGTGCGACCAGTTCGGCCATCAGGAGCCCGGCGACGAGGCCGAGATCAAGAACTTCTGCTCGCTGACCTACGACGTGAAATTTCCGCTGTTCTCGAAGATCGACGTCAACGGCGCGAACGCGGACCCGATCTACAAGTACCTCAAGCACGAAGCGAAGGGTCTGCTCGGCAGCGAGTCGATCAAGTGGAACTTCACCAAGTTCCTCGTCGACAAGAACGGCAAGGTGGTCAAGCGCTACGCGCCGACCGATACGCCGGAAAGCATCGGCAAAGAACTGGACGCCGTGCTTTAGCTCGTCATCCCAGCGCAAGCTGGGATCCAGCTCTCCCAACCACCCTCAAAGCTGGATTCCAGCTTACGCTGGAATGACGGCAACAGCGTTTCAAATTCATCGATGTCCGCAATCAATCACGCGTCCCTCACCCGTCAAGACTTGAAAACCCTCTCGCTCGCCGCGCTCGGTGGCGCGCTCGAGTTCTACGATTTCATCCTCTTCATCTACCTCGCCGAGCAGATCGGTACGCTGTTCTTCCCGGCGTCGACGGCGCCGTGGCTGCGCGAACTGCAGACCTGGGGCGTATTCGCTGCCGGCTATTTCGCGCGGCCG
Source organism: Rudaea sp. 3F27F6 (assembly GCF_005503555.1). GTDB lineage: Bacteria > Pseudomonadota > Gammaproteobacteria > Xanthomonadales > Rhodanobacteraceae > Rudaea. The sequence continues at coordinate 1,440,836 of NZ_SCNG01000001.1, read as the reverse complement.
CTCGGCGGCGTGATCATGGCGCACTTCGGCGACCGCAGCGGGCGCAAGCGCATGTTCACTCTGAGCGTGTTCCTCATGGCCGTGCCGACCCTGCTGATCGGCCTGCTGCCGACCTACGCGCAGGTCGGCTACTTCGCGCCGCTTGCGCTGCTGCTGCTGCGCATCGTGCAGGGCGCGGCGGTCGGCGGCGAAGTGCCCGGCGCGTGGACCTTTGTCGCCGAGCACGTGCCGGCGACGCGCACGGCATTCGCCTGCGGCACGCTGACCTCGGGCCTGACCCTCGGCATCCTCACCGGCTCGCTGCTCGCCGCCGCGCTCAACTCGGCGCTGACGCCGGCGCAGATGCTCGACTACGGCTGGCGCATTCCGTTCCTGATCGGCGGCGTGTTCGGCTTCTTCGCCGTGCTGTTGCGCGGCATGCTTGCGGAAACGCCGGTGTTCGAGGCAATCCGCCGCCGTCGCGAACTCGCGCGCGAGCTGCCGCTCAAGGCGGCGCTGCGCGGTCACGGCGTTGCCGTGCTCGCCTGCATCGCGCTGACCTGGGTGCTGACCGCGGCGATCGTGGTCGTGATCCTGATGACGCCGAAGCTGATCCAGAAACTCGACGGCATCACGCCGGCGGTCGCCTTCATCGCCGACACCATCGCGACCGTGGGTCTGGCCATCGGCAACATCGGTTTCGGCCTCGCCGCGGACCGCTACGGCACGACGCGCGTGTCCGCACTCGGCTGCGCCGTGCTGATCGGCGTCGTCTACGCGTTCTATCTCGGCGTCGCCGCGGCGCCGCAGTACTTGTATCCGCTTTCCTTCGTCGCCGGCCTCAGCGTCGGCGTGGTCAGCGTGATCCCGACCTTGCTCGTGCGCGCATTCCCCGCGCCGGTGCGCTTCACCGGCGTCGCGTTCTCGTACAACGTGGCCTACGCAGTGTTCGGCGGACTGACGCCGATCTTCATCGGCTGGGTGCTGCGCTTCGATCGGCTCGCGCCGGCGCATTACGTCGCCGCGCTGTGCCTGCTCGGCATCGCGGTCGTGCTGCTTACCGCGCGGCAGCGTTCGTACGCACCATCTTCCGCATAAGCGCGTCGAGCGCGGCGACGGCATCGCTGCAGCGGCCCGTGTGCACGGGCGAGGTCTGGATCAAGGCGCTGCGCGGCGCGGTCAGCCAGTCGAAACGTTCGCGCCGCGACAGCGCGCCAAGCGCACCCGCGCGCTTGCCGCCGGCGCAGATCGCCGGAATCGCGGCGAGATGCTCGGCGATCGTCGCGAGGTCCGCGGCCGGATCGAGCGCGAGCACGCGCGTCGCGTCGAGCTCGATGCGCGCGTCGAGAAAGCTCGCGTCCTGGCAGGCGAGGATCACGCCGGCATTGACGAACTCCCCGCGCTCCACGCGCGGCACCACGCGAATCACCGCGTAGTCGTAGGTGGAAGGTGCGCGCTCAGCCGGCGTGGACACGGATCGCCTCCGCGACGAATGCGCGCGGCGCTTCGCGGCGCCGCGTCAGGTATTCGACATAGGCTGCGCGATGCTCCTTCGCATCGGCGAACGGCGCGCCGTCGTCGAGCCACGCATCGGGAATCTGCGCGACGATCGCGGCGATCGCCTGCGGCGTGATCGCCGCCTGCATGCTTTCGTCGACCTCGGCTATGCGGCTCGCGAACGGCAGCAGCACGTGGTTCTTGATCTGCGCGAACGGCAGCACGCTGCGTGCCTGCCAGTCGCTCCAGTCGTGATGGAAGTAGAGTGCCGCGCCGTGGTCGATCAGGCGCAGCTTGCGGTGCCAGACCAGCATGTTGGCGTTGCGCGCGGTGCGGTCGACGTTGCTGACGTAGGCGTCGAACCAGACGATGCGCGAGGCCAGGTCGGCGTCTGGCCGCTCGACGAGCGGGTCGAAGGTGACCGAGCCGGGCAGATAGTCGAGGGCGAGATTGAGGCCGGCGCTGGCGCGGATCAGATGCTGGATCTCCGCATCGGGCTCGGTGCGCGCGAGTTCGGGATCGAGCTCGACGAAGACGATCTCGGGCACGACGAGGCCCGCGGCACGCGCGATCTCCCCGGCGACAAGTTCGGCGATCAGCGCGCGCGGGCCTTGCCCGGCGCCGCGGAACTTGAGTACGTACAAACCTTCGTCGCTGCCTTCGACGATGGCCGGCAGCGAGCCGCCTTCGCGCAGCGGGGTGACATAGCGGGTGGCGCTGACGGTACGCAGTTTCATCGTGCAATGATCGGCGATCGCGGCCGCTTTCGTCCACGGGCACCTCGAAAAGCCGTAGCGAACGACGAGAATTTGCGTGGCGGGGAGCGGAGCAACCGGAGCATACAAACGAGTATGTGAGGATTCCGAGCACCGCCGGTGCGCAACATCGAGCGCGGTAGGCTTTTCGAGGTGCCCTCGGGTGTACCGGTTTTCGCGCAGATTCCGCTGCGCTGGCGTGGTGCCGGGGCGCTCGCCATAATCGGCCGCATGAGCTCATCCAACCTCGATGCGATCCTGATCGGCGGCGGCCACAACGGCCTCGTCTGCGCCGCCTACCTGGCCAAGGCCGGACTCAAAGTCTGCGTGCTGGAAAAGCGCGGCGTCGTCGGCGGCGCCGCGGTGACCGAGGAATTCCATCCCGGCTTCCGCAACTCGGTCGCCGCCTACACCGTCTCGCTGCTGCAGCCGAAAGTGATCCGCGATCTCGAACTGGAAAAGCACGGACTCAAAGTCGTGCTGCGCAAGGCGAACAATTTCCTGCCGCGGCCGGATGGCAGCTATCTGCTCACCGGTGCGGGGCGGACGCGAGACGAAGTCGCCAAGTTCTCGAAGAAGGACGCCGAAGCGCTGCCCGAATACGAGCGTCGCCTCGACCTGATCGCCGACGTATTGCGCGAGCTGGCGCTCGAAGCGCCGCCGAACGCGATGTCGGGCGGCTGGCTCGCCGCGCTGCCGGAGCTGATCCGCGCGGGCAAGCTCGGCAAGCGTCTTTCCGCGCTCGACGAACAGATGCGCACCGAGCTGCTCGATCTGTTCGCGATTTCCGCGGGCGAGTATCTCGACCGCTTCTTCGAGAGCGAACCGATCAAGGCCGTGCTCGGCTTCGACGGCATCGTCGGCAACTACGCGAGCCCGTACACGCCGGGGAGTGCCTACGTGCTGCTGCACCACGTGTTCGGCGAGGTCAACGGCGTCAAAGGCGCCTGGGGCCACGCGATGGGCGGCATGGGCGCGATCACCCAGTCGATGGCCAAGTCGGCAGCGGCCGCGGGCGCCGACATCCGCGTCGGCACCGGCGTTCGCGAAGTCCTCGTCGATACCGCGGGCGGCAAGCCGCGCGTGACCGGCGTCGTCACCGACAAGGGCGATGTGCTGCAGGCGCGCGCGGTCGTCGCCAACGTCAATCCGAAGCTGCTCTACGAACGCCTGATGGCCCAGGCCGTCGTACCCGCGCCGACGCGCGAGCGCATGAAGAATTGGAAGTGCGGTTCGGGCACGTTTCGCATGAACGTGGCCTTGTCGGGCCTGCCGAATTTCTCCTGCCTGCCCGGCGACGGCGATCACCTCACCGCCGGCATCATCATGGCGCCGAGCCTCGACTATATGGACCGCGCTTATCTCGACGCGCGCGCCTACGGCTGGTCGCGCGAGCCGATCGTCGAGATGCTGATTCCGTCGACCCTGGACGACTCGCTCGCGCCGAAAGGCCAGCATGTCGCCAGTCTGTTCTGCCAGCAGGTCGCGCCGACCCTGCCGGGCGGCAAATCCTGGGACGACTGCCGCGAGGAAGTCGCCGACCTGATGATCGCCACGGTGGACAAGTTCGCGCCGGGCTTCAAGGATCTCGTCGTCGGCCGGCAGCTCAAATCGCCACTCGATCTCGAGCGCGACTTCGGCCTGATCGGCGGCGACATCATGCACGGCGTGCTGTCGCTCAACCAGTTGTTCAGCGCGCGGCCGATGCTCGGCCAGGCCGGCTACCGCGGCGCCCTGCCGGGCTTGTATCTGTGCGGTGCCGGCACGCACCCCGGCGGCGGCGTGACCGGCGCGCCGGGGCACAATGCGGCAAAGGTGATCGTCAAGGATCTGCGCTGAGCGATCGCGCAGCGCGCGAATCGTCGTCCGCGCGCCGCCCGGTTACTCGCGGCGGGCGCGGACTCGGGGTTCACATCTTCAGGTTGTTTTCCACGTCGAGCACCTTGCGCCGGGCGAGGGCGAGGTTGGAGCGACCGCGGTCGAGCACGACGTAGAAGAACAGGCCGCCCTTGCTCGAGACTGGGCGGATGATGTGGTACTGCTTGCCGAGGGTGATGAGGATGTCCTCGATCTCGTCCTTGAGGTTGAGCGCTTTCATCGTCTTCATCTTCGCGCGCACGACTTCGGTGTTGCCGGCCGCGGCGACTTCGAGATCGACGCCGCCGCCGGCCTGGGCGAGCAGCATGCCGCTGCCGCCGTCGACGAGCGCCACGGCGAGCGCGCCGTCGATCGTCATCAGTTCGGTCACCGATTCATTCAAGTTCGACATCTTCGATCTCCTCTGTTTGATAGTTGGCATCGATGCAACGACGCGGGAGGGCCGATGCGCACCCGGCCCCGCGCTTCACAACACTTCGAGCCGGCGCGACAGCTCTTCGCGACAGCTGCGCACGGCCCACAGCACCTGGCCGAGCGTGACCTTGTTCGTGCACTGCACGGCGAGCACGAGGTTCTGCGTGCGCCGCGGCAGTTCCATCAGCAGCAGGCGGCCGGCCTCGGCGTCGATGACCAGATCGCGGCAGGCGCCGCTCGCGGCTTCCGCGCACATCGCCTCGGCCAGGGCGAGCAGCGAACTGGTCATCGCCGACAGCTTCGCCGCCGATACGCCGCTTGCGAGGCGCGAGGCGATCTCGAAGCCGTCGACCGTCGACACGAGCGCGCCGGTGATTTCCGGCTGCAGCGTCATCAGCGCGTCGATGTGCGAGTAGTAGATCGCCGTCTCGATGCGGCTGACGATATGGGTGTCTACGGTCATGGCGTTTCCATCGCGGTGGTTGACGCGCCCAGACGCTGTTCGGCGGCCTCGATCTGGTGGAACAAAACGTCGAGCAGCATCAGCACGTCGCCGCGCCGGCGCGCGTCGACCGACAGGATCGGCGCTTCGTAACCGAGGCCAACGACCGCGCGGTGGTAGTCGTCGATGGTCGGTGCAGGATGCTTCTGCCAGCGCCCGACGCCGATCACGGCGCGCGATTCAGCGAGCGCGTCGCCGAAGGCGTGCGCGTAGTCGCGCAGGTCGGCGAGCGGATCGGGCCGGCTGTTGTCGACGAGGATGACCACGCCGAGCGAGCCCTGGCCGAGAATCTTCCACATGAAATCGAAGCGCGACTGGCCCGGCGTTCCGTACAGGCGCAGCTTGTCGCCGCCGGCGAGGGTCACCTCGCCGTAGTCGAGTGCGGCCGTCGTCGTTGCCTTCGCGTGGCCGGCGTGATCGTTGTTCGCCACGTCGGTGCGGCAGGGCTCGATCTCGCTGACCGCGGCGATGGCGGTGGTCTTGCCGGCGCCCATGCTGCCGGTGAAGATCAGTTTGTACTCGCGCGGCATGGCGGTCAGGTGCGCAGGCCGAGGGCGGAACGGATCGAACTGAGGATCGCCGAATAGCGTCGCTGCACGCGCGGCGCCGGCCGCGGCGGCTCGACGGCGACCGGTGCATCGACCAGAAGCAGATCGCACATCGCGCAGGCGTTGACGAAGGCGCAGGTTTCGCCGCGATCGTGGCCCGAGGCGGTCGCCAGCGCTTCGAATGTGTACGCGCCGCGCGAAAGCAGGGCGGCCATGCGGAAATGAAACGCCTGATGCTTGAGCCGGCCGAAGTCCGGCCAGCGCTTGAGCTTGAACTTGGCGCCCGCGGGCAGGCCGTGCAGCGGTGCGCCGGCCGTGCCTTCGAGCCCGACCCGCCAGAGCAGGCCGTCGACATCGTGGCGGTCTTCGCCGTTGCCGGCGATGCGCCGCGCGGTCAGTTCGTCCACGCGGCGTACGCGCACGTCGCGCGCGCCGAGCCATTCTTCCATCTGTGCCTCGGTCGGCAGCGCGAGCGCATAAAACGCGCGGGCTGCCGGGACGACGAAGATCGCCGCGCCGGTACGTTCGACCGCATGGATGTCGGTGGACTTGGCGCGCATCAGTTCATGCAGCGCCTCGGCGAAGCTGTGGCCGTCGCCCGTCTCGGCGGCCTGGTCGGAATCGGCGTGGCGAACCTGGCCGACCGAGTGCGAGATGTCGTTGAGCAGGGTGATGAATTCGGTGCTCTTGATCGGCGCGTGCAGCACGCGCGTGCCCGGCAGCGGAGCGTCGCCGTCGTGGACGACGGAAACGCAGGTCAGCGCGGCGGACTGCTCGGCGCGGCGCAGCGCGACGCCGGACAGGCTCGAATTCGGATTGCACAGGGCGACGTCGGCGTCGAAACTTTCCTGGAAAGTCCACTCGTCGACGGTTTTAGTGCCGATCACCTGGACCAGCGAGCGAATAAGCAGCTCGTCGCGCAAAGGCAATCCGACCGTGGTCAATTTCCGCGCTCTCGAAAGCATGGGCGGAAGGGCTAACGAGTGAATGACGTAAAAATCGCAAATTTGCGCACATTGCGTCGGCGCATAACGAAAGTTCGTCGCGGCATAAAATGCGTGCGCAGAAGTCGATCCGGCGCGTGCGGCGCCAGGTCCGGCGGCTCCCAGCCATAGCGGCTGCGGTTTCGTGATGGCCGCAAAAACCCAATCCTCGCTCGCGGGTAGCGAATGCCCATATCCTTTTCCCCCTGATTTCAATCCGTCAGTTGCAAGCCGAGAATTATTTTTCGCTCTTGCAATGGCATGAGCCGATATTAGGAAGCTCGCAAGGAAAATTGTGTGACCCGTTCTGCAGCCGGGTAACGAAAAATGTGGATTTTTTCGACCGGATTGCGGAAATGCCAAGCGTTAGGCAAATTCAAAAATGCGATGCAGTCCCAGGTTTCGCAAAAAGCGGCGAAGATCGCCGCGGCGCGGCGCGGCGCAATGCCCCTGGAGAAGAGCCGGGAGATCGTGCGCAGATGAAACGACGGGCAAAAAAAATCCCCGCTCGAGAGCGGGGATTTTTCGTTCGCCGAAGCGAACCGAACTTAGGCGACTTGCACCTGGTCGGCCTGCAGGCCCTTCGGGCCCTGCACGGTCACGAAGGTGACCTTCTGGCCTTCCTGCAGGGTCTTGAAGCCCGAACCCTGGATGGAACGGAAATGCACGAACAGGTCCGCGCCGCTTTCCGGGGTGATGAAGCCGAAGCCCTTGGCGTCGTTGAACCATTTCACGGTGCCGGTTTGACGGTCAGCCATGTTTAACTCCTGAATATTGAAACGGAAAAAATCGCGACCTTCGGGAGGCCCGCAAGATCGAGACTGGGAATGCGGAAGGAGAACACGGGCGGAACGTGAAGCGGTTCGTTGGATCGACCAACGGCCACGATGCACAGTGACCTAGAGCAAACGCAGTGCGCGCACGATACAGATAAACTCGGCGAAAAGCCATCACCAGACGCTGCTTAATCTGTGCGCGACCTGTCAGAATCGCCCTATTTGTGCAAGGGGAACCCATGAAATTGCCCGGATTCGCGAGTATCGCCCTGGTTGCGAGCCTCGTCCTGGCCGGCTGTGCGGTGGCTCCGCCGAAGGTCGCGCGTGCCGAGGCGCAGCGCGAAGTCGAGGCCGCCGAGCGCGCCTTCGCCAAGACCATGGCCGACCGCGACCACGCCGCTTTCGCGGGTTTCATCGCCGACGACGCGATCTTCTTCGGCGGCAAAGAGCCGCTGCGCGGCAAGGCCCAGGTCGCGGCCGGCTGGAAGAAGTATTTCGACAAACCGGCGGCGCCGTTCTCCTGGGAGCCCGCGCAAGTCGAGGTGCTCGACTCGGGTACGCTGGCGCTGAGCACCGGCCCGGTGCGTGCGGGCGACGGCAAAATCATTGCGACTTTCAATTCGATCTGGCGCCGCGAAGCGCCGGGTGTATGGCGCGTGGTATTCGACAAAGGCAGCGAGGTGTGCGGCGATGGCAAGTAGTGTGGCGGCGATCGAGGCCGGCGAAGGGCCCGTGAATTCCAAGTGGCGTGTGCTGTTCGCGAGCCTGATCGGCACGGCGATCGAGTTCTTCGATTTCTATATTTTCGCGACCGCCTCGGTGCTCGTGTTTCCCAAATTGTTTTTCCCGGCGAGCGATCCGACTTCGGCGCAGCTGCAGTCATTCGCCACCTTTGCCGTCGCGTTCTTCGCACGGCCGATCGGCTCGGCGGTGTTCGGCCACTTCGGCGATCGCGTCGGACGCAAGGCGACGCTCGTCGCGGCGCTGCTGACGATGGGCCTGTCGACCGTCGTCATCGGCGTGCTGCCGACCTACGCATCGATCGGCATCGCGGCGCCGCTGCTGCTCGTGCTGTGCCGCTTCGGCCAGGGCCTCGGCCTCGGCGGTGAATGGGGCGGCGCGGTTTTGCTCGCGACCGAGAACGCGCCGCCGGGCAAGCGCGCCTGGTACGGCATGTTCCCGCAGCTCGGCGCGCCGATCGGCTTCATCTGCTCGGCCGGAATTTTCCTCGTCCTGAGCGATTTCCTCAGCGATGCGCAGTTCCTCGCCTGGGGCTGGCGCGTGCCGTTCCTGCTCAGCGCGCTGCTGGTGATCGTTGGCCTCTATGTGCGCTTGAAGTTGTCGGAGACGCCGGCGTTCCTGCGCGCGATCGAGAAGAACGAGCGCGTCGCCGTGCCGTTCGGCGCGGTGTTGACGCAGCATCCGCTGATCCTCGTGATCGCGACGTTCACCTGCCTCGCGACTTTCGTTCTGTTCTATCTGATGACGGTGTTTTCGCTGAGCTGGGGCACGGGCGCGCTGGCCTATCCGCGCGGGGAGTTCCTGATTCTGCAGATCGTCGCGATGCTCGTGTTCGCCGCGGGCATTCCGTTGTCCGCCGTGATCGCCGACAAGCGCGGGCGGCGCGCGATGCTGATCGTCGCCACGGTCGCGATCCTTCTGTTCGGTTTTCTGTTCGCGCCGATGTTCGTCAAGGATCAGCCGATCCTCGTGCTCGCCTTTCTTGCGCTCGGCCTGTTCCTGATGGGCCTGACCTACGGGCCGCTCGGTACGGCGATGGCCGAGTTGTTCCCGACTGCGGTGCGCTATACCGGCGCGTCGCTCGCGTTCAATCTGGCCGGCATTCTCGGTGCGTCGCTTGCGCCGTACTTCGCGACCTCGCTGGCCAAGGACTATGGCATCGCCTCGGTCGGCTGGTATCTATCGGTGTCGGCGCTGCTGACTCTATTGGCCGTGGTCGCGATCAGGCCGAGCCAGATTCACGATTGATCGGCGTGGCGATCGCGAGCTTGAGCCGGCGCAGCTCGTCTTTCTCTTCGGGGCTGAGGCTGGCGAGGCCGTCGGCGCGGATGCGCGCGTCGAGATCGTCGCGGCGCTGAATCTGCGTCTGCCGGTCGAGCTGCCTGAGCGCGTCGAAGAACTCCGCGCGCCAGGCGTCCTCGCCGCCGGGGAATTCCATCACCGCGAGCTTCTGCAGGGCGCGGCCTTCCTCGCGCTCGGCGTAAAGTTCGACGATCGCAGCGGTGGAGATTTCCGGGCGTTCGCGGCACAGCGCGATCAATTCGACGAGCAGGACGACGCCGGGCAGGCGCAGCGCCGAGAACGTGTGTGGCGGTTCGATCGCCGCGGCGAAGCCGGGGTTCTGCAGCAGCAGGGCGACGACGGTGCGCACGAGCGAGCGCTCCTGCGGGCGTGCCGGTTTGCGCGGCGCATCGGCTGGAGGCGCCTCGATGCGCAAGGTCACGTTGGCGCGCCGGTCGAGTTCGGCAAGCATGAGGTCGCGGAACGCGCCGTCGGGAATCTGGGTCAGCAGCGGCCGCGCGCGTTCGGCGAGGCGTGCCTTGCCGTCGAGGCTGGCGAGGTTGACGTCGCCGCTCAGATTGGCGAAGAAGAATTCCGACAGCGGCGTGGCCGTTTTCAGACGTTCCTCGAAACCGCTCTGACCTTCGCTGCGCACGAGCGAATCCGGATCTTCGCCTTCGGGCAGGAACAGGAAGAACGCCTGGCGCCCGTCGCGCATGCGCGGCAGCACCGACTCGACCGCTTTCCACGCCGCGCCACGGCCGGCGCGGTCGCCGTCGAAGCAGAAATAGACGTCGGCGCAGTTGCGGAACAACAGTTCGGCGTGATCGCGCGTCGTCGCCGTGCCGAGCGTGGCGACGGCCTGGGTCACGCCGTTCTGGAACAGGGCGATGACGTCCATATAGCCTTCGACGACGATCAGGCGCGGAATCTTCGCGTGCGCCTGGCGCACCTGCCAGAGCGCGAACAACTGCTGGCCTTTGTGGAACAGCGCGGTCTCGGGCGAGTTCAGATATTTCGGGCCCGAGTCCTCGGTCTTCTCCAGGATTCTGCCGCCGAACGCGATCGTGCGTCCGCGCCGGTCAGCGATCGGGAACATCACGCGGTTGCGGAAATACTCGTACTTGCCGCGCTCGCCGCTTTTGACCAGGCCGCTTTTTTCCAGCAAGTCCATGCGCTGCTTCGACGTGCCGAGCGCGGTTTTGAGCGCGTCCCACTGGTCGGGCGCATAGCCGAGACCGAAGCGTTCGACCGTCGCCGTGTCGAGTCCGCGTGAATCGAAATAGGCGCGCGCCTTCGCGCTCTTGCCGAGTTCGCGTTGATAGAACTTCGCTGCCGCATCGAGCACGGTGTACAGGTCGGTCGAATCCTCGACCGGGCGCTTGCCGCCGCCTTCGTACGGCACCTTGAGGCCGACGCGGGAAGCCAGCTCTTCGACCGCATCCGGAAACTCCATGCGATCGTAGTTCATGAGGAAGCCGATCGCGCTGCCGTGCGCACCGCAGCCGAAGCAGTGATAGAACTGCTTGGCCGGGCTGACCGTGAACGACGGCGAGCGCTCGTCGTGGAACGGGCAGCGCGCGGTCCAATCGCGCCCAGCCTTGCGCAGCGGCACGCGCTGCTCGATCAGGTCGACGATGTCGACGCGAGCGAGCAGCTCGTCGATGAATTGGGCGGGGATGCGGCCGGACATGGACCGCTAGTTTATCCGGCTTGACCGCGAGCGAAGGAAATACCGCAGACGACGTGTCGCGCTACTTCGGATTCGCTGCGAGGTAATGCCGCTCGCCGCTGGCGGCATCGAAATAGACCGCGGTCAGCACGCCGGTTTCCGGATCGACGAAGCGCTCGCCGGTGTCCTTCCAGCGCGGGTCCGGGGCGGCGTGCGCAATGCTCTTGTAGCGCCAGCGTTCGATCGCCAGGCCGATCATCAAAAACAGTCCGCCGATGATCAACTGCGGCACGAAGATGACGAACAGGCCGCCGAACAAGGCGATGACCGTGCCGGCCACGACGAGCAGACCGCCGAGCAACATGGCGAGCGTCGAGAGCACGTCGCTCAGGCGCTTCGTTCGAGCACGACGGCGGTGCCGTAGGCGACGATTTCGCTCATCGTCTCGGCGAGTTCGCCCGAATCGAAGCGCATCATGACGACGCCGTTCGCGCCCATCGCGGCGGCATTCGCGGTCATGCGATCGATCGCGTGGCGCCGCGCTTCCTCGAGCATCTGCGTGTACTCAGGAATTTCCCCGCCGACGATCGAGCGCAGGCTCGCCATGAAGTTGCCGCCGATGCCGCGGCTGCGCACGACCACGCCGAATACCTGGCCCTTGGTCTCTTTGACGCGATGCCCGGCGACGTTCTCGGTGGTGGCGATGATCATGCGCGTTCCCCTGGTATTTGCGGATAGGGGCAGTATCGCATGAGCCCCATGACCGACGCGCGCGCGGCGGCGTAAGCGTAGTTGTCGCGGCGGCCGATCGCAGGCCGCGGGCGTTGCCGCAGAAGTCGCGCTTAGCGCGGCGGCGCCGGCTTGTTCGACGCCGGCCGGTGCAGCGTGCTGTCGATGTTCTGCAGAAACGTGCGTTCCTCGCGCACGATGAAGCGCTTCTCCTGCGAGAACAGAAAGTTCGCGCGCGCATCCGGGTCGCTTCTGAGGCGTGCCCGATAGGCTTCGTAGGCGGCCAGGGTTTCGCACGAAATCAGGCCCCAGGCCACGTCGTTCGTGCCCTCGTACGGAATGAAGTAGCCGACCAGGTCGCCGCCGCAGCGCGGGATGATGGTGGCCCATTTCTCGGCGTATTCGGCAAACTGCGCGCGCTGGAACGGATCGATCTGATAGCGGATGAAGCAGGTGATGCTCATGCGGGTCTCCGTGACGGTTGCGCAGCGACGATAGCGCGGCCGCGACGGTGCATGGTTCGACGCGGATCGAACCATGCCGGGCGCGATCGTGGCAGTATCGGCGCATGCGCGAAGAGCCCAATATCGTCGTCATCGCCGCCTTGATCGGCGATCCGGTGCGCGCGCAATTGCTGATGGCTCTGATGGACGGGCGTGCGCTGACCGCGACCGAACTCGCGCGTGTCGGCGGCGTGACCAAGCAGACTGCGAGTTCGCATCTGCGCCGCCTTTGCGAGGCACGCCTGCTCGCTGTCGAAGCACAGGGGCGGCATCGTTATTTCCGCCTCGGCGATCGTGTCGTCGCGCAGTTGCTCGAACAATTATCGAGCCTGTCGACGCGCCTGGGAGCGCCGTCGCAGCAACGCTGCGGTCCGAGCGATCCTGCGTTGCGCCATGCGCGCGTCTGTTACGACCATCTCGCCGGCGATCTCGGCGTGGAGATGTTCGAGCAGCTCGTCCCGCGTTACTTCGTCGAGCCGCAGCACGGCTTGCGGCCGAATGCGCGCGGCGTGCGCTTCTTCGGCGATTTCGGCATCGACGTCGAAGCGCTCGCGGCGCAGAAACGCGCGCTGTGCCGCACCTGCCTGGACTGGAGCGCGCGGCGCCATCACCTCGCCGGATCGCTCGGCGCGGCCCTGCTCGATCGATTCTTCGCCCTCGGCTGGGCGCGCCGCGCCCGGCAGTCGCGTGCGGTGCTGTTTACCGCCGACGGTGAAAGAGAGTTGCGCGACCTATTGCGCCGCGGGCGCAAATGAAAAAGCCGGGCAAGCCCGGCTTCGTTTTCAATCTCTAAAAGTAGTCGTCGCGTTCGGCGCCGTCGAAACGGCCGAGACGCAGGCAGCAATTCCTTAAACCTCCGCATCGAACCGCAAGGGCACGGATCGTTGCGGCCGAGCTTTTCCAGCAGCTCTTTGTCCCCGTGTACGACGCGATAGCCTCGTTTGACCCGGGTTTCCGAGGGATAGCCTTTGCGACGCTTACTGATGACCTCGAAAGCAATCGCGGTCGTGGAGCTTGGCGTAGTGTTTCATGGCACGTCTCCTTGCAGTGCTCCTCGCGGAGCGAAATCGATCAGCCGAGCGTCGCGAGCTTGGCTTTGACCAGCTCCGACAGCTTGCCCATGTCGGTGCGCCCGGCGACCTTGGGCTTGACCAGGCCCATGACCTTGCCCATGTCCTTGGCGCCGGTCGCGCCCGATTCGGCGATCGCGGCGGCGATGGCCGCATCGACTTCCTCGGCGCTGAGCTGGGCCGGCAGGTAATGCTGGATCACGCCGACTTCGAATTTCTCCTTGTCGGCGAGATCGGTGCGGCCGGCGGCCTCGAACTGGGTGATCGAGTCGCGGCGCTGCTTGAGCATTTTTTCGAGCACGCCGAGCACGGTCGCGTCGTCGAGGACGATGCGCTCGTCGACTTCGCGCTGCTTGATCGCGGCGTTGATCAGGCGGATGACTTCCAGGCGCGGGCGGTCGCCGGACTTCATCGCGGTTTTCATGTCGTCGGTAAGCTGGGCTTTGAGGGTCATGGCAAATCCTTGTCTCCCCTTCTCCCCGCGGAAGAAGGTGGCGCGAAGCGCCGGATGAGGGAAGGGGCTCTCAGGGCAGTAGCGTCGCCGAATCGCGCGAGGCTTTCCCTTGTGCCCCCTTCCGGGCACCTTCTCCCGCCGGGGGAGAAGAAAAACAAAAACGGCCGGTCACGTGGGTACGCGACCGGCCGTCTTGAAAGACGCTTGTTACGTCAGCAGATCAGTACAGACGCTGGCGCTTGGTCACGTCGCGCGACACACGGCGCAGATGGCGCTTCACCGCCGCGGCGGCCTTACGCTTGCGTTCCTGGGTCGGCTTTTCGTAGAACTCGCGCTTGCGGGTCTCGGCCAGGACGCCGGCCTTTTCGCAAGTGCGCTTGAAGCGGCGCAGAGCGAACTCAAAAGGCTCGTTCTCGCGAACTTTGACGCTGGGCATGTAAACTCCGAGTCGAATGATTGCCCATACTGGGCGAAGAGCCGCGCATTTTAACGTGAATACCGAATCAAACGCAATCCCTGTCTTGCGCCCCGTTCTCGGGGTCGAAACCTCGTGCGACGAAACCGGCGTGGCCGTCTATGACGTACGCGGCGGTCTGCTGGCGCATACGCTCTACAGCCAGATCAAGATGCACGCGGATTATGGCGGCGTCGTGCCCGAGCTGGCCAGCCGCGACCACGTGCGCAAGCTGCTGCCGCTGATCCGCGAAACCCTGCGCAAGGCCGGCATGAGCCTGCGTGACCTCGGCGGCGTGGCCTACACTTCCGGCCCCGGCCTCGTCGGTGCCCTGCTGGTCGGCGCGGCCTGCGCTCGCTCGCTGGCCTGGGCGCTCGACGTACCCGCGATCGGCGTCCACCACATGGAAGGACACTTGCTTGCGCCGATGCTCGAAGCCGATCCGCCAGAGCCGCCGTATGTGGCCCTGCTCGTCTCGGGCGGCCATTCGATGCTGATCGAGGTCAGCGGCATCGGCGCCTACCGTCTGCTCGGCGACACCCTCGACGACGCCGCCGGCGAAGCCTTCGACAAGACCGCCAAACTGATGGGCCTGCCGTATCCGGGCGGCCCGGCGCTGGCCAAACTGGCCGAATCGGGCGAGCCGGGGCGGTTCAAATTCTCGCGGCCGATGACCGACCGGCCGGGCCTCGACTTCAGTTTCTCCGGGCTGAAAACCCAGGTGCTGCTCGCCTATCAGGCGAATGCGCAGGCGCCGGGCGCCAAGGCCGATATCGCGCGCGGCTTCGAGGAGGCGATCGTCGATACGCTGGCGATCAAGTGCCGCCGCGCGCTCGCGCAGACCGGCGCGCGCCGGCTGGTCATCGCCGGCGGCGTTGGTGCGAACAAGCGCCTGCGCGCGCAGCTGGCCGAAGCCGCCGAACGCGAAGGTTTCCGCGTCTACTTCCCGCGCCCCGAGTTCTGCACCGACAACGGCGCGATGATCGCGTTGGCCGGCGCGTTGCGCCTCGAAGCGGGCTTGCGCGAAGGGCCGCAGATCAAAGTCGCGCCGCGCTGGGATCTGGAAAGCCTCGCCGCGATCGGCTGATCTTTCGATGTCATTCCAGGTCATTCCAGCGCAAGCTGGAATCCAGCCTTTGCCGTTCACCTGATGCAAAAAGAGCTGGATGACCAGCCCTGCGGCTGTTGAAAGCCCTGCTTGCGCTGGAATGACGAGCTTTATACTTTCACCGTTCACCGTTCACCGTTCACCGTTCACCGTTCACCGTTCACCGTTCACCGTTCACCGTTCACCGTTCACCGCTCACCGCTCACCGCTCACCGCTCACCGCTCACCGCTCACCGCTCACCGCTCACCGCTCACGACCCAATGGATACAGTTTTCATCGAAGACCTGCGCATCGAAACCGTCATCGGCATCTACGACTGGGAGCGCAAAATCCGCCAAGTCGTCGCTCTCGATCTGGAAATGGCCTTCGACAACCGCAAGCCGGCCGCGACCGACCGCATCGACGACACGCTCGACTACAAGGCTGTGTCGAAGCGCCTTATCGCCTTCGTCGAAGGCGCCCATTTCGAGCTCGTCGAAACCCTGGCCGAACGCTGCGCGGAAATCGTGCTGAGCGAGTTCAAGGTGCCCTGGCTGCGCCTGAAGCTGGCCAAGCCCGGCGCAGTGCGTGGTGCGAAATCGGTCGGCGTCGTCATCGAGCGCGGCAGCAAGCCCGCCGCATGAGCCGTGCTTACCTGAGCCTCGGCTCGAATCTCGAACCGGAAAAGAACCTGCGAGCGGCACTCGCCGAACTGCGTGCGCGCTTCGGCGCCATCGTTGTTTCGCCGGCGTATCGCTGCAAGGCGGTCGGCTTCGACGGGCCGGATTTCTTCAATCTCGCCGTCGCGATCGACACCGATCTCGAACCCGTCGCGCTGAACGACTGGCTGCATGCGCTCGAAGACCGTCAAGGCCGCCGCCGCGACGTGCCGCGCTTCTCTTCGCGCACGCTCGACGTCGACATCGTGCTCTACGACGATCTCGTGATGCAGGGCGAAGGCCATCTCGAACTGCCGCGGTCCGAATTGAAGCACGCCTTCGTGCTCAAACCGCTCGTCGATATCGCGCCCGACGCGGTGCATCCGATTTCCGGCAAAACTCTGGCGACGCTCTGGGCCGAGCATGCGCCGGCCGACGAGTCGATACGGCCGGTAAGCCTGTAGCCGCGAAACGTGACTTGCCCCGCTTTACCGCAGCGCGCGGCGATGCTACAAAACCGCTGGCGACCAACCTGGGGAGTGAGGTGATGTTCGAGAAACTTTCGCGCAGCTGGATCCTGGTCAAGGCCAGCGCCGCGGTACTCAAAGAAGACAAGAAACTGCTCGTCTATCCGGCTTTGTCGGCGGTGTGCACGGTGATCGTGGCGGCGAGCTTCTTCGTGCCTGCCGCGTTTGCAGGCGTGTTCACGCGCAATATGGGCGACCATCTGACACCGGGCCGCGCACTGCTGCTGTTCGCGTTCTATCTCGTGCAGTACTCGGTCATCATTTTCTTCAATTCGGCCCTGGTCGCAGCGGCGTTGATCCGCCTGCGCGGCGGCGAGCCGACGCTGGCCGATGGCTTCAACGCGGCGAAGGCGCGCCTGCCGGCGATCCTCGGCTACGCGGCGATCGCGGCGACGGTCGGCATGATCCTGCGCTCACTGCAGGAACGCGCGGGATTCATCGGCCGCTGGGTCATCGGCCTGATCGGCATGGCCTGGTCGCTGGCGACGTTTCTCGTCGTGCCGATCCTGGTCAATAGCGACGTCGGCCCGGTCGATGCGATCAAGCACAGCGCCGAATTGCTCAAGCGCACTTGGGGTGAGAACCTGCTCGGCAACGTCGGCATCGGCGTCGTCTTCGGTCTGCTCAGTGTCGTTGTGGTCCTGGTCGGTGTGCTGCTCGTGATCCCGGCGATCGGTTCGCAGTCCGCCGTCGCGATCGGCGCGGTATGTGCCCTGATCGTGCTCGCGGTGATCCTGATCGCGCTCGTGCAGTCCGCACTGCAAGGCATCTATGCCGCGGCGATCTATCGCTATGCCGAGGAAGGTGCCACCAGCCCGGGATTCGACCAGGCCCTGATCGCGAACGCGTTCCAGCCGAAGCAGCAGGACGGCATTTTCCGCAACCGCTGACGCGGCGCGGTTAGACGACGAGTTCGCGGCCGCCGTCGACGCTGAGAATCTGCCCGGTCGTGAACTTCGCCTCACGCAGCAGGAACAGCGCGGCGGTGGCGACGTCGGCGGGCGTGCCGATGCGGCCGAGCGGCGTGCGCGCCAGCAGATCGGACTGATCGGCGGCGGCCTTGCCCGATGCGGGCCAGAGGATCGCGCCGGGCGCGATCGCGTTCACGCGCACGTCGGGCGCGAGTTCGCGCGCGAGCGCACGCGTCATCGCAGCCAGCGCCGCCTTGGCCATCGAATAGACCGGATGCTGCGCGAGCGGGTGCTGCGCGTAGATATCGACGATGCTGACGATGCTGCCGCGCGCGCTGCGCAAATGCGGCGCCGCGGCCTGAGCGAGAAAGAACGGTGCCTGCGCATTGCTCGCAAACAACTCATTCCATTGTTGGACGGCAACGCTGCCGATCGGGGTCGGATAGAACGTGGACGCGTTGTTGACGATGCCATCGAGGCGGCCGTAGCGGGCAACGACGGAGTCGATCAGCTTCGGCAGGTTTTCGATCTCGGCCAGCTCAGCCTGCAGCGCCAGCGTGCTGTTCGCGCGCTGCGCTTCGAGTTCGGCGCTCAGCGCATCCATCTCTTCGCGCGAACGGCGGTAATGCAGCGCAAGATCGTAGCCGGCATCGTGCAGCGTGCGTGCGATCACTGCGCCGACGCGCTTGGCGGCGCCAGTGATCAGAACGACGGGGCGTTCGTTTTTGACTGCGTTCATTGCCTCGTTCCCTCAGGATACCGGTATGCTTTTGCTTGCGCGGCGGTGCGACAAATCGCGTCACTGCGCAAGGCTCATCCTTTCATGACGATTTTTTCATAGCCGAGCATGCACGTCGAATTGCCAGAACCTACTCCCGACGAACGCGCGCACAGCGAACGCGTCGCCGAACGCATCCGTACCGAGATCGACCGCGCCGGCGGCGCACTCGATTTCGCGCGCTACATGGAACTCGCCTTGTACGCGCCGGGACTCGGATACTACAGCGCGGGCACGACGAAATTCGGTGCCGCGGGCGACTTCGTTACCGCGCCCGAGCTGGGTTCGGTGTTCGCGCGCTGTCTCGCACGCGCGCTGGCGCCCGAGTTGCGCAATGGCAACGCCGACTCTGGACGCGACCTTGTGGAACTTGGCCCCGGCACCGCGGCGCTTGCCGCGGAACTGCTGCTCGAGCTGGAGCGTCTCGATGCGCTGCCGGCCCGCTACCGCTTGCTCGAACGCAGCGCTGACCTGCGTGCGCGGCAGCGCGATACGCTCGCTGCGCGCTGTGCGCATCTCGCCGATCGCGTCGACTGGCTCGATGCGCCGCCCGACACGCCGTGGCGCGGAGCCTTGATCGCGAACGAAGTGATCGACGCGCTGCCGGTGCGTGCGTTTGCCCTGCGCGACGAAGGTTTGTCCGCGCGTGCGGTGGCTTTCGATGAAGATGGACGTTTCGTCTGGCGCGAAGCGGCTGCGGATGCGGCACTGCAAGCCGCGGTTGAGCGCGCGCTCGGCGAACGGCTCGCGGATTTGCCGCGACCGTATCTCTCCGAAATCTGCGTCCTGCTCGATCCCTGGCTAGACGAGGTGACGCGCACGCTCGAAAACGGCAGCGCGTGGTTTATCGACTACGGCTATGCGCATGGCGACTACTACGATCCGTCGCGCCACGCGGGCACATTGCGCTGCCACTATCGCCACCGCGCGCACAATGATCCGCTGATTCTGCCGGGTTTGCAGGACATCACGGCGTGGGTCGATTTCGATGCGCTCGCGCGCGCGTCTGCAAAGGCAGGACTGCGCGTGGCGGAACACGCCACGCAGGCTCAGTTCCTGATCGCCAACGGCCTCGACGAGGTATTCGCACAGGCGTACGAGAATGCGGCCGACGAAGCCTCTCGCTATGCGCTCGCGCAGCAGGTAAAGCGTTTGACCTTGCCGAGCGAGATGGGCGAGAAGTTTCGTGTGATGCGCTTGGAGAAGCGTTGACCACGGATCACCACGGATAAGAGCCGATCGGCACAGATCAAGAAATGCTCTGTGCGGAAAATGCACCATTCGCGTCGATCCGTGTTCTTTGCCGTCCTTCCGTGTAAATCCGTGGTCAACTTCTCTTGAAGAAGCGTTGACCGCGGATCAGCACGGATAAGAGCCGATCGACACGGATCAGGAAATGCGCGTGTGGAAAATGCACTATCCGTGTCGATCCGTGTTCTTTGCGGTCCTTCCGTGTAAATCCGTGGTCAATTGCTCTCGGAAAAGCGTTGACCACGGATCACCACGGATAAGAGCCGATTGGCACGGATCAAGAAAGCTCTGTGCGGAAAATGCACCATTCGTGTCGATCCGTGTTCTTTGTCGTTCTTCAGTGTAAATCCGTGGTCAACCGCTCTCGCTTTTCAAGTTCGAGATCGCATCAACGCGCGCCCGGCGTATCGCATCGCCGACCGCTGGGCCCTGCAGGCCAAGGTCAACGAACGTTTTCGCGTTGACCTTGGCTGCGGCAGCGAAGGCGCGGCGCAGATAGTCACCCTGCGGATAGGCGGATTCGCTAAGGCCCTTGCGCCCGCGCTTGTCTGCCTCGCAAGTGGTAAGGAATTGCTCGACGCGCTCGGGTTTGCGGAATGCGTCGAGTTGTTCGAACACGCCGAGTACGGTGGCGGGTTTCAATTCGAGCGCCGTGTGCGCGAGCAGGTGCAGTTTGCAGACGAGCAGAGCGAGCGCCGCGTATTCGGTCGGCACCTTGAGCCGCGCATTCATCGCCTCGATCGGCGCGAGCCCGCGATGTTCGTGGCCGATGTGTTTGGGCAGAACGTCCTGTGGCGTCAGCGCTTTGCCGAGGTCGTGCACGAGCGCGCAGTAACCGATCAGGGCATTGCCCGGAGCGAGGTGCGCGGCCATGTCGACGACGAGTTCGATATGCACGCCGGTGTCGATTTCGGGGTGGAATTCGGCGCGCTGCGGCACGCCGTAAAGTGCATCGACCTCGGCAAAAAGCACGCGCAGCGCGCCGGTATCGCGCAAAGCGCGCACGAACGCGCTCGGCGTCTTCTCGCTCAACGCCTTCTGCGTCTCGGCCCAGACCCGTTCGGGCACGAGATGATCGACTTCGCCGTCGGCGACCATGCCGCGCATCAGCGCGATTGTTTCATCGGCGATGCGGAAACCGCGATCGGCGTAGCGCGCGGCGAAGCGCGCCACGCGCAGCACGCGCACGGGGTCTTCGGCGAATGCGGGCGAGACGTGACGCAGGATTTTCGCTTCGAGGTCGCGCACGCCGCCGAACGGATCGATCAGGCCGCCGTGTTCGTCTTCTGCGATCGCGTTGATGGTGAGATCGCGGCGGCGCAGGTCGTCTTCGAGCGTCACGCTGGCCGCGGTGTCGAACGCGAACGCGTGATAGCCGCGCCCGGTCTTGCGTTCGGTGCGTGCGAGCGCGTACTCCTCGTGCGTCTGCGGATGCAGAAACACGGGGAAGTCCTTGCCGACCGGCTTGTAGCCGGCGCGCAGCATGTCGTCCGGCGTCGCGCCGACGACGACGTAGTCGCGATCCTTGACGGGGATGCCGAGCAGGCGGTCGCGCACCGCGCCGCCGACGAGATAGACGTTCATGCGCGCATTATGCGCGACGTCTGGTCGATTCCGACAAGGACTCGTTGGCCGCGCCGTGCCGACGCCGGAGCTGATCGGCGGCACCAGTTCGCCGAGCAGCGCAGTGCCGAACGGTGTGGTTGCAGTTGCGCGGGCCGGGCCACGACGGATCGAGGCACACGTGGTGCGGCGGCACAGCATCCACGCCCACGGAACCGCATCATGCAGGCGATGAGACAGCGGGCGAAGTCGTAAATCGCGCCCCTACGGTGCGTGGGCGTCTTTCGCGGCGGGACAGGTCACCGCCTTGCGCACAGCTTTCTCGCCGGGCGGCTCGTAGGTCTGGCCGATGCGCGGCAGGCGCGAGGACAGCGGCAGGGTCGAGCCGTTCAAGCGCCAATCGTAGATCACGCTGAACGCGAGCACGCGCGAAACGTATTCGCGCGTTTCCTTGTACGGGATCGTCTCGATGAAGAAATCGGGATCGAGGTTGTCACGTGCGTTGACCCATTTATCGACCGGCACCGGTCCGGCGTTGTACGCGGCGCTGCCGAGCCAGGGGCTTCCGTCGAAGCGCGCGGCGACTTTGCCGAGATAGACGGTGCCGAGGCGGATGTTGGTGTCGGGATCGAACAGGTCGCTCGCGCCGCTGTACGACACGCCTTCGGCGGCGGCGAGCTGTTTGGCCGTGCCGGGCAGAAGCTGCATAAGGCCGTAGGCGTTCGCGCCGGAGCGCGCGTCGCTGGTCCATGCGCTTTCGGCGCGGATGATCGCATAGGCCCACGCCGGTTCAACGCCGCCGTTCTTCGCGTCGCGCAGAATCTGGTCCTTGCGCGCAAGCGGGAAGCGCAAAGTATACAAACGCATGTCGTCGCCCTGGGTGAAGGCGTAGACGGCGCGGTCGAGCCAGCCCTGCTTCGAGGCGAGTGCGATTGCCTGGCGGCGCTGTTCGGTGTCGAGCCCGCTCTGGGCGAAATCCCATTCGCGGCGCGCTTCGCTGAGCCGGTCGATGGCGAAGAACTCGAATGCGCGTGCGAGGTTGCGGTCTTTGCGCAGCGCGGCTTCGGCGTTCTTGTCGCTCGGCAACTCGTTGCTGCAGATCGTGTAGCCCGCGTCGATCTGGTCGGCGGCGAGAAAGCCGAAGAAATTCGCTTCGCCCGAAAGCGAGCGGAACAGCGCGTTCGCTTCGTCCTTGCGATTGAGCTTCGCGAGCACGCGGCCGCGCAGATAGCGCCAGCGCGAATCCTCGCGCTGACTCGTGGGCATGATGTCGAGCGCAGCGAGCGTCGCCTTGAAATCGCCCGCCGCGAGCGCCGAACGCACGCGCCATTCACGCGTCGCGTCGTCGGCAAGGTCGGCAGGCAGCGCGGTCAGGCGCGCGAACGCATCGGGCGAATAGCTCGACGCGCGATACAGCGCGATCGTACGCAGCGCGCGACCCTGCTGATTTTTATCGAAGTGGAATTGGGTACTCAGCGCCGACCATTTCGCATCGGCAGTGTCCGCATCGCGCTTGGCGAGGCGTTCGACGGCGATGGCGATCGCATCGCGCGAGCGCGGCGTATCGGGCCAACCGTTCGCCTGCTTGAGTGCGGCGCCCGGATCGCGCAGGGCGAGGGCGATATGTTCGGCCGCGGTCTTGTCGGCGCCGTCGAGCAGTGGCGCGAGCGAGGCGACCACGCCGGCATTCGCGGCCTTGCCCGAAGCGAGTTCGATGCGCTGCCAGACCAGCGCCGGGGTCAGCTTGCCCTGCGCGCGCGCCCAGCTCGTCGCTGCGTCGCAGGCGTCGGGCAGCGTGTTGGCGCTGAGCCAGAGCGATTGATAGTCCTTGGCGAAATCGATTTTCTGGCCGAGCGCGAGCTTCGCCTGCAGCGCGTTGCAGCGCAGTTCGCGATTGCGCGTGTCTTCGTCGTAGAGCGCGAGATAGTTTTTCCAGTCCTGGCGCTTCGCCAGTTCGGGCAGATAGGTTTCGCGCAGGATCGTCGCCGGCAGCGAATCGGGCCACGCCTTGAGAAAGGCCGCGGCTTCGTCGGGTTTGACGTCCTTGACGCGGCGCTGCATCGAGGCGAGGCCGAGATACGGATAGAGCGGATACGTCTCCAGGCCAGAGGCGAGCTTGGCCCAGCTGCCGGTCGGATCGCGCTTGGCCAGCTCCCACACGGCTGGGAACTGTTCGCGCTGGCGCACGAGTTCGGCGCTGTCGGCGACGGCGGCCGTGGAAACCGCGACCAGGCAGGGCAGGGAGAGAAGACGGATGGCGAGGGACGTTCGGCGAATCATGTGCAGAGGAATCAGGAGATGAGTTCGATGTGTTTCGGGACAGCTCAATGAACTTCAAGCAAACGCCGAAGTTCCGGACGGCGCGGCCGGCGCAGCTTTTGCGGCTGATGTAGATACTGGCCTGTGTATTGCGCTGATCCTATTGTAATTCTCGGGGCGTTGTCGTCGTCTGCATGACTGCGATCGATCGACGATGAGCGATGCCGGGTATGCGCGCAGCAGTCATCCGCGAATGCGTTCAACGCCCCGGCGGCAGGCGCAGCGGCGCCGGCAAGCGCACCTCGGCGGCGATCGGCAAATGATCGGAAACCGCATGCGGCACGGTGTACACGGACTCGATCTGCATTTTTTCCGAGACGAGGATATGGTCGATCGCGCGCCGCGGCCGCCAGCTCGGAAAAGTCGGCGGCGGCGTGCCATGCGCCGGGGTCAGTCCCGTGCGGCGCAGCAACTGGGTCATTTCCGGACTGTCGAGCGCGCAATTGAAGTCGCCCATCAACACGGCGTGCGGGCTCGCCCAGATCAGGTCGGCGATGAAATTGAGCTGGCGCGCGCGCGACTGCGGGCCGAGCGACAGGTGCACGACGACCACGATCAAGTCGGCGCCGTCGAGGTCGAAGCGTACCCACATCGCGCCGCGTCCCGGAATGCGGCTCGGCAGTGCATAGTCGCGCACTTCGGCGGGCTTGAGCCGCGTCAGCAGGCCGTTGCTCGATGCGGCGAACTGCGCGATCTTGCGGTTCGGCTGGTGGCTCCAGTACGGGAATCCTGCGCCTTCGGCGAGGTATTCGGTCTGATTGAGAAAGCCCGAGCGCAGCGAGCCGGCATCGGCTTCCTGCAAACCGACAATGTCGAAACCGGCGAGCAGAGCGGCGAAGCGGTCGAGATTCTCGCGCTTGCTGCGCATCGGCAGCACCTGCTTCCAGCCCTCGGTGACATAGTGCCGGTACTTGCGCACGCTGCCGCCCGCGAGGATGTTGCAGCTCATGATCCGCAGGCGCGAGTCTGCGGATGCGGATTTGTCGGCGGGGGTTTTTACGACGGCGGACACACCGCGAGCCTACGGCGCGGGCGTGACGATCGCAAGAAGGCGATCACGAGGCGCTGTGCACGCGGGCGCGATTCACGGCGCCCGGCCTTTGCTCGATGCGAGGAAACGGGTTCGATAAATCGAACGCTTACTTGGCGCTTTCCTGCTTGACCAGCATCAGGGCGATGTCGAGCGCTTCCTTCGGTCCGATATTTTTCTCGGCGCTCATCTCGACGCGGTACTTGCCGTTGATCACCAGCGTCGGCGTCGAGCCGACGCCGTAGGAAGTGACGAGGCGGTTGCCGTTCGCGATCTGGCTGTCGATGACGAAGGAGTTGGCCGTGGCGAGGAACGACTTCGGATCCGCGCCGTACTTGCTGTAGAAGTTCGCGAGCGAGTCGATCGAATACAGCGGCTGGTGCTCGGTGTGCAGCGCTTCGAACAGGGCGACGTGAGTCTTGTCGAGCAGGCCGAGCGCACGCGCCGTGTAGAACGCCCGCGCGAACGGCTCCCACTGCGGATTGAACACGGCCGGGATCAGAACGATCTGCGCGTTCGCCGGCAGCTTGGCCTTGAGTTCGTCCATCGTCGGCTGGAAGTGCGCGCAGTGCGGGCAGGCGTAGGAGAACACTTCGGCGACTTCGACCTTGTCGCCGGTCGAGGTCGGCACGCGCGGATCGATCAAATAGTAGTCGGAGCCGAGCTGCCATTCGCGCGCCGGCGTAGCAGCCGAAGCGGCCGTCGCCGCAGCAGGCGCAGCCGGCGTGCTCGCGGCATTCTTCGCGGCCGGAGCGGCGGTCGCGCTCTTGTCGCCGTTGCAGGCGGACACTGCGAGCATGGCGAGGAACAGGAAGGCAAGGCGTTTGAACATGGCGGCTCCGGATACGACGTGGGCGTGAGGGCTTACTTGGCGCTTGCGGCCTGCTGGATCAGATACAGCGTCAACGGCACGACTTTGTCTTCGCCGCCGGCCGAGCCGGGGTTGAAACGATACTTGCCGCCGACGACGATGGTCGGCGTCGAGTCGGTCATCGTCGCCTTGAGGAAGGCGTCGGCGCGTTTCATCTTCGCATTGATCGCAAACGAATTCGCCGTCGCGACGAAATCTTCGGCCTTGACGCCGTACTGCGCATAGAACTTCGCCGCGTCTTCGATCGACGGCAGCGGCTTCTTCAGCGTGCGTCCGTCGGGGTTCATGATCGCGAGCGGGGCATTCGGCTTCCACACCGCATCGAACATCGCGTCGTGCGATTTTTCCGCGATGCCGAGCGTCACCGCGGTCAGATAGGCGCGCTGGAACATCGGCCAGTCTTCGCTCGGATTGAACGAGGCCGGCACGAAGTTCATCACCGCGTTCGGCGGCAGCGCCTTCTTGAGCTTGTTGATCGTCGGGTAGAAGAAGTTGCAGGCCGGGCAGCCGTAGGAAAACACTTCGGTGACTTCGATCTTGCCGTCACCCGATTCACTCGGCACGGTCGGCTCGACGACGAAATAATGAGTGCCTTCTTTCCAGGCCGGAGCGGCGGCGGGTGCCTGCGCCTGGGCGAGCGGGGCGATAACGGCGGAAGCGAAAAGCGCGGTCAGCAGACGGGCGAACATGAAGATTCCTTTGCAGCAATAACGAAATGGCACCGCCGATACGACCGGCGGTGCCACGGGATACTGACGCTGGCCGGCGCGGAAAGTTTCCGCCGGCGTCCTGCTCCGGCGAGAACCGGAATGGACTACTTCGCGACTTCGGCCGTCTTCGGCGTCGCCGCGTGCAGGCCTTCGATGTAGCTCGCGAGCGCGGCGATGTCGGCGTCGCTGAGCGGCTTGGCCACGCTGGTCATGATCTTGCCGTGCTCGTCGTCGGTGAACGGCTGGCCGTCGCGGAACGCCTTGAGCTTGGCCGTGGTGTAGTCGGCGAACTGACCGCCGAGCTGCGGATACATCGCGCCCGGATTGCCGCGGCCGTCCGGCCCGTGGCAGGCCATGCAGGCCGGGGTGCGGCTGTCGGCGTTGCCGCCGCGGTACAGCGCCTGTCCGCGCGCGACCAGGGTCTGGTCGGCGACGCCGGGCAGCGAGGTCTTGGTCGCGTAGAATGCGCCGATGTCGTGCATATCCTGCAGGCTCAGGTTGGCGACGAAGCCGACCATGACCGGGTTCTGGCGCTTGCCGGTTTTGATCAGATCGGTCTGGCGCGCGATGTAGTTTTCGCCCTGGCCGGCGAGTTTCGGATACTGCGCCATGGCCGGATTGCCGTCGGCGCCGTGGCAGGCGCCGCAGGTGGCTGCCTTGGCCGCGCCGGCCGTGGCGTCGCCGACGATGGGCTTGTCCGCGGCCTGCGCCACGCCCGCACCGAGCAGGACAGCCATGCCAATCACGTACCGAAAGCTCATACACTTCACTCCGAAGAAAGCGCAACGATGCCGGCGCAGCGGCGAACCCCAGCCGGCAGGCGTAACCGACGAATTATCTCAGCCGCGCTTGGCGGCGGTCAAACCCGTGAACATCAGACCATGAAGCACAATCCTTTCCGCGCCGCCGCTTTTCTCACCAGTGCCGCCGAATTGCGCCAGATGCCGGCGGATTCGGGGGCCGAGATCGCCTTTGCCGGGCGGTCCAACGCGGGCAAGTCGAGCGCGCTCAACGCGATCTGCGACCAGTCGGGCCTCGCGCGCACCTCGAAGACGCCCGGGCGCACGCAGTTGCTCAACGTCTTCGCGATCGACGACGGGCGCCGCCTCGTCGACCTGCCGGGCTACGGCTACGCCAAGGTGCCCGAGGCGATGCGCGAGCGCTGGCGCGCGGTGATCGACCGCTATCTGCGCGAGCGCGAATCGCTGCACGGCGTGGTTCTGATCGTCGACAGCCGCCATCCGCTCAAAGAATTCGACCGCCAGATGCTCGCCTACTGCCAGGACATCGGCCTCGCCTGCCACGTGCTGCTGACCAAGGCCGACAAGCTCGCGCGCAGCGAGGCGGCGCGCACGCTCGCCCTGGTGCACAAGGAGATCGTCGCCTCCGGATCGGACGCGACCGCGCAGCTGTTCTCCGCGCAGAACAAGGTCGGCCTCGACGAAGCGCGCACGGCCTTGACCGCGTTGCTGTCACGGAACTGATACGCTGCGGCGTAAGTTTGTCGCGGTTGCGGGGGTCTTTTGTTCCGGGGCTTCGCCCCTATCTGCCTTTGCGGTCGTCTCCGGTCGCTAGAATCGAATAGCGGCCGCGTTCGGCCTCCCTCCATCCCACGCACGCGAACTCATGTCCGGACCCAGCGCGGTAAAAGAAACCCCGATCGAAAGCCGCGACCAGCTCGTGGAGTACGTCGCGTCCGGCGCGCGCACGCCCGAGGCGTGGCGCATCGGCACCGAGCACGAGAAATTCGGTTTCCGCCTCGACGACCTGCGTCCGCCGACATACGAGGGCCCGCAAGGCATCGGCGCGATGCTGCAGGGCCTGACGCGCTTCGGCTGGGCGCCGATCAGCGAGACCGTGGACGGTGCGACCAATGTCATCGCGCTCTCGCGCGGCGATGGCTCGATCACGCTCGAGCCGGCCGGCCAGCTCGAGCTTTCCGGCGGCCAACTGCGCACGATCCACGAAACCTGCGAGGAAGTGACCGGCCATCTGCACGAGGTCAAGACCGTCGCCGACGAGTTGCGGCTCGGATTTTTCGGCATGGGCTTCCAGCCGAAGTGGACGCGCGCCGACATGCCGTGGATGCCAAAGGGCCGCTACCGCATCATGCGCGACTACATGCCCAAGGTCGGCAAGCTCGGCCTCGACATGATGACGCGCACCTGCACGGTGCAGGTCAACCTCGACTTCGCCGACGAAGCCGACATGGTGAAGAAATTCCGCGTTTCGCTCGCGCTGCAGCCGATCGCGACCGCGTTGTTCGCCGACTCGCCGTTCACCGAAGGCAAGCCGAACGGCTATCTCTCCTACCGCTCGCACATCTGGACCGACACCGATCCCGACCGCACCGGCATGCTCGATTTCGTCTTCGACGACGGCTTCGGCTACGAGCGCTACGTCGACTACCTGCTCGACGTGCCGATGTACTTCAGCTATCGCGACGGCAAGTACCTCGACCTCGCCGGCAAATCGTTCCGCAAATTCCTCGCCGGCGACCTCGCCGAGCTGCCGGGCACCAAGCCGACGATGAAGGACTGGGCCGATCACATGACCACGGCCTTCCCCGAAGTGCGATTGAAAAAGTATCTGGAAATGCGCGGCGCCGATGGCGGCCGCTGGGGCCGGCTCTGCGCGCTGCCGGCGTTCTGGGTCGGCCTGCTCTACGACCAGACCTCGCTCGACGCGGCCTGGGACTTGGTCAAGGATTTCAGCCTCGCCGAACGCCACGCCCTGCGCGACGGCGTGCCGAAGCACGCGCTCAAGCTGCCGTTCCGCGGCGCCACGGTGCGCGAACTCGCGCGCGAAGCGCTGAAGATTTCCGGCCAGGGCCTCGCGCGGCGCAACCGCCTCAACGCGACCGGCGCGACCGAAGCCGTCTTCATCGAGCCGCTGATCGAATATGTCGAAGCGAACCAGACGCCGGCGGAGCGCAAGCTCGAACTGTTCCACGGGCCGTGGCAGGGCAGCGTCGATCCGCTGTTCGGCGAGTTCGCTTACTGAGCCGCTGCAAATCAGAGAGAGTTGGCCGCCGTTTCGTCTCGCGCGACTTCGGCGCGTCGAATCATTTGCTGCACTTCGGGAACGGCGTGCGTTGCGATCAGTTCCACTTCCGGGTGCGCCAAGGCGAACACGCGGAATATTTCGTCGGCAAATGCCTGACCGATGGTGAGAATGCCCTCGAAGTCGAAGACGACGTGACGAAATTTTTCCACCCGTTGCAGGACGCGCTTGGCTTGTGAGCGCGACACCAGATTTTCGTCGCCGATTTGCACCAGACGCACGGGAACGATGGTCTTGGCGAAAGCATAGTCATCGGGGCCGCTGGAATACTCTTTGAACACTTCGCTCGCGGTGCGCGTCGAGGTGGTACTGATCGCCATGCGAACCAGAGTGCCTGCTTTGGGCGCCGAGTCGATGTCGATCAGCATGTCTGTGCGCTTTTCCGCGTGATCGAATGCCAATCCGCCCGAGATGATCTGGAAATCGTCGAACATCCGCGAGGTGAAGAACACGCCCTCGCCGGAATGCCGCTGCGGATCGGTGGTGAACTTGCCCTTGGACAATTCCAGTAGCGCGAGGCGTTCATCGGGCAGTTGCAGCGCGCGTGAAATCTTGCGGAAGATGCCGATACCGTCGTCGGCGACCGTGAGGGACAAGTGACCGTCGCGAAGGTCCATGCCGACGATGATCGACGTGGCATCGGAATGGTCGATCGCGTTGTTGACCATCTCGGTCACGCCGTGCTGCGCGATGTCGAGCACGTTTCGCGGCACATCACGCAACAGTGGAAGGAGATTTTCCTGCCACACGAGATGTTCGGCCAGTCCTTCGCGTCGATAGGTGTGCTCGAAGCGTCGATTGTGTCCGAGGCTATAGGTAGGACGTGTCGATCCCGCCTTTGCCAGATAGCCTTGCGCGACCAGCGAGCGCACTTCGTTGGTAATTCTTGCGCTCGATAAGCCCAGTTGCGCGGCCACCATGCCCACCAAATCGCGCGGATGGCTGGCGACCGCCTGCAACAGGGCGGTTTCGATTTCCTTGGAACGGCTCGGTCTGGCCATTCCTGGATTCTAAAATTAAACCCCGTTATTCGCTAGTTAAGTGTGGGAAATTCAAAAATTAAGAGCGCCTTGAGTTAGCGGGTCTTTGCCGCCGGCTTCAGGCCCCGCACTTCGAGCAGTGGCTCGACGCTTGGGTCGCGGCCGCGCCAGGCGCGGTACAGCGCGTCGGTTTCCTGAGTGCCGCCGCGCGAAAGAACCATGTCGCGGAAGCGCTGGCCGTTCTCGCGGGTCATACCGCCGTGTTCCTTGAACCAGTAATAGGCGTCGTCGCGCAGCACGGCGGTCCACAGGTAGGCGTAGTAGCCGGCCGAGTAGCCGCCGCCCCAGATGTGGGCGAAGTAGCTGGTGCGATAGCGCGGCGGCACGAGCGCGTAGTCGACGTCGTACTTCTTCAGCGCGGTGCGCTCGAAGGCGTCGGTGTTGTCGACGATGGTCAGCGAGCGCGGCAGGGTATGCCAGGCCATGTCGAGCAGGGCGGCGCCGAGATATTCGGTGGTGGCGAAACCCTGGTCGTACATGCCCGCCTCGCGGATGCGCGCGGCGAGCGCCGCCGGCATCGCTTCGCCGGTCTTGTAGTGCTTGGCGTAGTTGGCGAACACGCTCGGCTCGTCGGCCCAGTGCTCGTTGAACTGCGAGGGGAACTCGACGAAGTCGCGCGGCACGCTGGTACCGCCGAGCAGCGGGTACTTCACGTTCGAGAACATGCCGTGCAGCGCATGGCCGAATTCGTGGAACATCGTGATCACGTCGTCGCGGCTCAGCAGCGCGGGCTGGCCCGGCGCGGGCTTGGTGAAGTTGCAGGTGTTGGTGATGACCGGCTTCTGCTCGAGCAGGGTCGACTGGCCGACAAACGCGGTCGCCCAGGCGCCACCGGCTTTGTTGTCGCGCTTGAAGTAGTCGGCGTAGAACAAGGCGATCGAGGTGCCGTCTTCATCGAACACTTCGAACACGCGCACGTCGCGCTGGTAGACCGGAATGTCCTTGCGTTCCTTGAAGGTCACACCGTAGAGCTTGTTCGCGGCGAAGAACACGCCGTTCTGCAGCACGCTGTCGAGTTCGAAGTACTGCTTGATCTCCTCGGCGTCGAGCTGGAAGCGGCTCTTGCGCACCTGCTCGGCGTAGTAGTCCCAGTCCCACGGGCGCAGCGCGCCGCCTTCCTTCTTCGCACTGGGCGAGTAGAACTTCAGATCCCAGGGCTTGAACTGGATGCCGTCCTTCTTCGCGATCTTTTCCATCTCGCGTGCCTGGTTCTTCGCCTTGTCGACCGCGGCCGGGACCATGTCGGTCATCAGCTTGATCGCCTTCTCGGGCTTCTTCGCCATCTGGTCGTCGAGCACATAGGCCGCCCAGGTGTCGTAGCCGAGCAGCTTGGCTTTCTCCGCGCGCAGTTCGGCGGTGCGCGTGATGGTCTTGCGCGTGTCGTTGTCGTCGTAGCGCTCGGCGCGCAGGATCGACGAGTTGAACAGCTTCTCGCGCGTGTCGCGCTTCTGCAGCGAGGCGAGTGCGGGCTGCTGCGTGGTGTTCTGCAGCGGGATCACGTATTTGCCGGGCGTCATGCGCGTGCGGCCGGCTTCAAGCGCGGCGGCGAGATCGCTTTCCGACAGGCCGGCCAGGTCGGTCTTGTCGTCGGCGACGAGAGCGCCGGCCTTGGTCGCGGCGAGCAGCTTGCTGCGGAACTCGGTCGACAGCGACGACAGTTCCTTGTTGTAGTCGCGCAGTTTGCCCTGGTCGTCGGACGACAGCTCTGCGCCGGCGCGCACGAACAGGCGATAGTAGCGCTCGAGCAGACGCGACGATTCGGCGTCGAGGCCGAGCGTATCGCGCTTGGCGTAGAGGGTCTTCACGCGCGTGAACAGCTTGGCGTTGAGATAAATCGCGTCCTGGTGCGCGGCGAGTTTCGGCGCTTCTTCTTTTTGCACGCGCTGGAGGACGTCGTTGGTGTTCGCCTGCGCGAGCGCGGAGAACACGCGGCTCACGCGTGTCAGCAGCGCGCCGGACTTTTCCATCGCGACGAGAGTGTTGTCGAACGTCGCCGGTTCTTTGTTGTTGGCGATGCGCTCGATTTCGGCGATCTGACGGCGCATGCCTTCTTCGATCGCGGGCTGGAAATCGCCGTCGCGGATGCGGTCGAACTGCGGCGCCTCGAACGGCAGGGCGCTCTTTTCGGCGAACGGATTGCCCGGCAGCGGGTCGGTGATATCGCTAGCGATGGCGCTGTCTTTGTCTTTCTTTCCGGCGGCTTTATCGGCGGTATCGGCGGCGGGCTTGTCGGCCACGGTCGAGCAGGACGCGACGAGGACGACGGTCAAAGCGGCAAGGATCGGACGGATGCGGAACATGGATTGCCTCGGCTGAAAAACGTCGCGCCGCAGAGCGGCGCGACGGTGTGTTGCGTGGTGGCGGAAGTTTACTTCGACTTGTCCGCTTTTGCCGGCTTCAGGCCGCGCACTTCGAGCAGCGGCTCGACGCTTGGATCGCGGCCGCGCCAGGCGCGGTAGAGCGCGTCGGTCTCCTCGGTGCCGCCGCGCGAGAGAACCATGTCGCGGAAGCGCTGGCCGTTCTCGCGGGTCATGCCGCCGTGTTCCTTGAACCAGTAGTAGGCGTCGTCGCGCAGCACGGCGGTCCACAGGTAGGCGTAGTAGCCGGCCGAGTAGCCGCCGCCCCAGATGTGGGCGAAGTAGCTGGTGCGATAGCGCGGCGGCACGAGCGCGTAGTCGACGTGATAGCGCGTAAGCGCTGCAGTCTCGAACTTGTCGACGTCCTGCTTCGTGCTGTCCTTCGGCAGGCTGTGCCAGGCCTGGTCGAGCAAGGCGGCGCCGAGGTATTCGGTCGTGGCGAAGCCCTGGCCGTAAGTGCCGGCCTTCTTGATCTTGGCGACCAGTTCGGCCGGCATCGGCGCGCCGGTCTTGTAGTGTTTGGCGTAATTGGCGAACACGCTCGGCTCGTCGGCCCAGTGCTCGTTGAACTGCGAGGGGAACTCGACGAAGTCGCGCGGCACGTTGGTGCCGGCGAGATACGGATACTTCACGTTCGAGAACAGGCCGTGCAACGCATGGCCGAACTCGTGGAACATGGTGATCGCGTCGTCGTGGCTGATCAGCGCGGGCTGACCGGGCGCCGGCTTGGTGAAGTTGCAGACGTTGAACACGACCGGACGCGTGCCGAGCAAATTGTTCTGATCGACGAAGCTGTCCATCCACGCGCCGCCGGACTTGTTGTCGCGCTTGAAGTAGTCGGCATAGAACAACGCCATCGACTTGCCGTCGGTGTCGAACATCTCGAACACGCGCACGTCGGGCTGGTAGACCGGCAGGTCGTGGCGCTCCTTGAAGGTCACGCCGTAGAGCTTGTTCGCGGCGAAGAACACGCCGTTCTGCAGCACGCTGTCGAGTTCGAAGTACTGCTTGATCTCGTTCTGGTCGAGATCGTAGTTTTTCTTGCGCACCTGCTCGGAGTAGTACTGCCAGTCCCACGGTGCGAGCTTGAAGCCGCCCTTCTGCTCGTCGACCAGTTTCTGCATGCCTGCGGCTTCGTCCTTGGCCTTGGCGACGGCCATCGGCACGATGTCGGTCATCAGCTTGATCGCGTTCTCGGGCTTCTTCGCCATCTGGTCGGCGAGACCGTAGTCGGCCCAGGTCTTGAAGCCGAGCAGGTTGGCTTTCTGCACGCGCAGTTCGGCGAGGCGCTGGATCGTCGCGCGCGTGTCGTTGCCGTCGCCGTGTTCGGCGCGGTCGATCGAGGCCTTGAACAGCTTCTCGCGCGTGGCGCGGTCGGCGAGCGATTCCTGCGCCGGCTGCTGGGTCGTGTTCTGCAGCGCGACGACGTACTTGCCGTCTAGCTTGCGGTTCTTGCCCGCTTCGAGCGCGGCGGCGAGATCGCCGTCGTTGTAGCCCTTGAGCTGCGCCTTGTCGTCGACGACGAGCGCGCCGGCCTTGGTCGCGGCGAGCAGCTTCTGCTGAAACGCGGTCTGCAGTGAAGACTCTTCCTTGTTGAGGTCCTTGAGCTTGGTCTGGTCGGCCGCGGACAACTCGGCGCCGGCGCGGACGAAGGCGAGGTGATAGCGGTCGAGCAGGCGCGACGATTCCGCGTCGAGGCCGAGTGCGGCGCGGCCTTCATAGAGCTTCTTCACGCGCGCATAGAGCTTGCCGTTGAGGAAGATCGCGTCCTGGTGCGCGGCGAGTTTCGGCGCGTAGTCTTCCTGAATCTTCTGGATGTCGTCGTTGGTGTTCGCCTGGGCGAGGGCGAAGAACACCTTGGACACGCGCGTCAGCGTCTGGCCGGTGCGTTCGAGCGCGACGATGGTGTTGTCGAAGGTCGGCGCTGCGCTCTGGTTCGCGATCGTCTCGACTTCGGCGATCTGCAGCTTCATGCCTTCGTCGAAGGCCGGCGCGTAGTCGCTGTCCTTGATCTTGTCGAACGGCGGCGCCTGGTACTGCAGCGTGCTCGCGGCGAAGAACGGATTGACCGCCTTGGCGGCATCGGCGCTCTTGGCCGGCTCGGCGGGTTTCTGCGGTGGCTGCGCGTGCGCGCTGAAGGCGATGCTCATGGCGAGGACGATCGGTCGAAGTCGAAGCATGGAAGAATTTCCCCGTACAGGATGGCGGTGAAAAGGAAGGCGCTCGTGCGGGCGCGAGGCGAACGCGCAGCGTAGCGATGTTGCGGTGCGGCGGGCATGTGCCGTTTTTCCTATCTGCTCGGCGAAGCGCGCGGCCGGGCCCGACCGCGCTTCGATTCTGTGAGCGCGATCTCAGGCCGCGCTGACGTCGCGCAGAGTCCAGTGCGCGCCGATCAGCAGGCCGAGGCGATGCTTTATCACCGCGTGCGGCAGCGAGGTGACGATCTTCACGTCGCAATGCAGATCGGATTGATGCGCCTCGACCACGGCCTGCGCATCGCTCGCGCCAAGCAGCGGATCGACTGCGTCCGGATCGGGCTGCATCGAGCGCCAGCGCTCCCACAATCCCGGCTCGCGCAAGGCGGCCTGCAATTCGGTGGCGAAGCCTTCGGCCGAACCGCCGGTGTACGACAGCGTGGGAACCTGCCCGCGCGCTTTGGCAAGATCGGGGACGACGATGAAGAACGCCTGCTTGGACATGGGCAACTCCTTATTTCCGGCGAAGCCCCAAGTCTACCAGTTCGCCTGTTCCCGGCTTCTGCGCGCCTGTGCCGTGCTAGCGAGCGCAAGCG
The DNA here is from genome assembly GCF_005503555.1 of Rudaea sp. 3F27F6. Lineage (GTDB taxonomy): Bacteria > Pseudomonadota > Gammaproteobacteria > Xanthomonadales > Rhodanobacteraceae > Rudaea. The sequence goes on along the minus strand of NZ_SCNG01000001.1, from coordinate 1,405,642 downwards.
CGGCGCCGATCATTGCGGCGAGGCAGGTCCAGCCCAAGTAGCGCAGTTCGGCCGACGGTGCGATCAGCGGCAGCGGCGCGGCGTAGGCGAGACCGCTCGCGAGCACGGCGAGCGCTGCCTGCGCATTCGCTTGAGTGCGCCGGCGCCAGGCGACGGCGAAAGCGAAGAGGCTTATTACAAGGTACGGCCACGCCGCGAGCGCGACCGTATCGCGCAGCGCTTCGGCAACGCGGATACATGCGGCGTGCAGCGGCGAGTCATTGCGAGCCACCGGCGGGTTGTCGCCGAAGTGGATTTCCTCGTCGACGTAGACGAGTTCGTGCGGCCACGCACGCGGCTTGCTGCCGAACAAGGCCGCGGTCAGACGCAGGCGATGGGCAAGGTAAGCGCGCGGATGCGCGGTGATCGCTTCGGGCCACGCTCGGAGCAGCACCGCCGGAGCCGGATCGGGCGGAAGGAAGTACGGCCCGATCACGCGGCCGTGCGTCGTGGAGAAAATCGGCACGTTGGTGTAGGGCGCGTAGGCCGCACGCAGATCGTCGAGCGTCAGTTCCGGCCTGCGCACCGGCGCGGGCAGCAGCACTTCGTCCGCTTCGAGCGACATGCCGGCGAGATCCCAGATCGCGGTCGCCGGCCAGATCGGCACGCGTAGTTGCGCGGACAGCACGCTGAGTCCGCCGATCGCGTTCAAGCCGAGGCACAGCGCGACCACGGCGCCGACGAGCACGCCGCGTTTGCGCCGCGGTTCGATCGCGCGCGGTTCGAGATGCAGCCAGACGGCGTAGGCGACCAGCGGCAGCAGCGCCGGCAGGGCGTTGTGGCGCAGGGTCGCGGCGATGGCGAGCGCGATCCAGAACGCGATCAGCCAGCCCGCCTGTTTGTCGTCGCGCCAACGCAGCAACGCGCCGACCGCGAAGGCCAGCGTGGCGAGCAGCAACACGTCGCTCCACACATGCGCGAGCAACACGAAAACCACCGGTGCGAACGCGGCGACGAGCATAAATGCGATGCGCGCAGCGAGCGAGCATTCGAGTGCGCGCGCAATCAGCGTCAGACCGCTCCACAACAGCGTGAGCTGGATCAGGAACGGCGGCGCTGGTCCGCTCCAGATCCTGTCGGTCAACTGCCACAGCCAGCGCAAGCCGGCACCGTAGATGTTCGTGCTCGGCGCGCCGCGCGCCTGCGACCAGATCACCGCGCTGTCGTAGGACATCGCGCCGGGGTAGTAGCACGCGGCGACGAAGACGATGCCGGCGAGCGCGACCCAGGCCAGCGGCCACCACGGTCGTGATGCCGAGGACATCGCGCTCATTCAGCGCAGCAGCCGGTCGCAGGCCGCGCCGAGATACGCAGCGAGCGCGGCGGGATCGGGCGCGGTGTCGTGTGGCAGCACGCCGAGGCACGGTGCGCGCAGGCGTTCGCCGAGCGTGGCGAGATTGTCCTCGCGCCGTGCCATCTGCGCATCGATGCCGCTGCCGATCCAACCGACCAGCTCGATGCCGTCGGCTTCGATCGCGCGTGCGCTGAGCAGCGCATGGTTGATGCAGCCGAGGCGCAGGCCGACGACGAGGATCGCCGGCAATCCGAGCGCGCGCGCCAAGTCTGCCTGCATCAGGCGCGGACCGAGCGGCGCCATCCAGCCACCGACGCCTTCGACGACGGCGATGTCGGCATTCGCGGACAACGTGGTGAACGCGCTGCGGATGCGCGCGACCTCGATCTCCACGCCCTGATCGGCCGCGGCAAGGTGCGGCGCGATCGGATCGGCGAAGGTGTAGGGATTGACCTCGGCGTAGGCCGGCTTGCCCGCACCGTGCGCGAGCAGCAGTTCCGCGTCGGCATTGCGCAGGCCGGCCGGTGTGGACTCGCTGCCGCTGGCGATCGGCTTCATGCCGACGGCGCGCGCGCCGCGCGCGTTGAGCGCGGCGAGCAGGCTCGCGGAGACGAGACTTTTGCCGACGCCGGTATCGGTGCCGGTGATGTAGACGCTGGAATGTTTCATAGGTCGGAGGGGGACAGGCGTGCGAACGCGATGCGCGAGCGGCTGCCCGATATCCACGCGGTAAGAGCGGTCAGCACGTAGACGAAACCGGGCAGCGAGAACTCGAAGACGTTGCGCATCGGCAGCCAGCGCGCGAGCGCGATCGAAAGCAGGCAGACGGCGACGTGTCCGATCCAATCGTACATGCCCATGCGCGTATAGATGCGTTCGCCCGCGTCGAGGCCGATGCGCTCCGCGCAGCGCAGCGCGTGCGCGTGCAGCAGGACGAAAATCGCCGCGACCGCGGCAAAGCCGCAGCCGAAAACGGTGTAGGCCGCGCGCAGTTCGTCGATGGTGTCGAGCGGGGCGACGCTGCCGTCCGACAGCCAGTTGCCGCTCCAGCCGAGCAATGCCTGGGCGAACAGCACGCGCATCGGATAGACGAAGACCAGCACGACGAAGACGAGGGCCAGGCTCAGTGTGACCGTCGGCGTGTCTTCCAGGTCGTAGTAGCGGCTCCAGTTGCGGTGCGCGAGCCAGATGCGCGCGAGCAGGAGGAAGCAGACCGCGAACGTCGGCAGGCCGTGCAGCGCGCGCAGCATTTCGGGCACGGAACTCGGAATATGCCCGACCGCGATCACGACCAGGGTGATCGCAAAAGCGAACGAGGCGTCGACGAAACTTTCCAGCCGCGATGGTTGGTGGCGGCGGATGCGCATCGCATTTTTCAGAGCGGGCGAAGTCGGCATGGGGCGGCTCGGCGCGGACGAGGCGGCAGCATAGGCGCTGACAGGCGCAAAGCAAAGTCGGCGCCGGAGTGGGGCGCTGGAGTAGAATGGATCGACTTTGACGAGCCCGCCCATGTTCACCGCTGCCGCACTTCAATCCGCAAGCAAATCCGAGCAGTACGCCGAACTCGCCGAGCAGGCGCACGGTCTGCTGCACGGCGAGCGCGACCGCATCGCCAACGCGGCGAACTTCGCCGCGCTCGTTTACGGCGCCTTGCCCGACCTCAACTGGGCCGGGTTCTATTTCTTCGACGGCAGCGAACTCGTGGTCGGCCCGTTCCAGGGCAAGCCGGCCTGCGTGCGCATCGCGCTCGACAAGGGCGTCTGCGGCGCGGCGGCCACGACGCGAACGACCCAGGTCGTGCGCGACGTGCATGCGTTTCCGGGGCATATCGCCTGCGATGCGGCTTCGCGCTCGGAAATCGTCGTGCCGCTCGTTGCCGACGGCAAACTGATCGGCGTGTTCGACGTCGACAGCCCCGAACTCGCGCGCTTCGACGACGACGACCGGGCCGGCATGGAGACGTTGGCGAACATTTATCTGCAGTCGCTGCTCGGCGATTGAAACAACAGGAACGGCGATGGCAGCGAAAGACACCGCAGGAAAAATCCGCAACGTCGGGCCGAAATCGGCCGCGTGGCTGCGCCAGGTCGGCGTGCGCACGCAGGAGGACCTCGTCCGCCTCGGCGCCGTGGAAGCGTTCATGAAGGTCAAGCGCGCCGGCTTCCGCCCGAGCCTGAACCTGCTCTACGCACTCGAAGGCGCGCTGGTCGATTGCCATTGGGCCGACCTGCCGGACGAACGCAAGGCGGCCTTGCTTGCCGGCGCGGAAGCGGCCGAAGCGGCCAATCCGATCAAGACGCGCTGGCAGAAGCAGGCCGACCGCAGCGCAGGCGAATCGCAGGGAGCGAACACGTCGAGCGAGGAAGGCGAGGCGCATTCGTCGGGGTTTCTCGACGACGCCGATGGCGCGTCGCACTCCGGTGGCGACGGCGCCAACAACCGCTTCGACTGAATGCGTTCCCTTCTCCCGCGGAGAAGGGAGGAAATCGAGTTAAGCCTTCACCGCCGCATGCGCGCGCGCATCCTCGCGCCAGCGCGGCGTGGCACGGGCGCGCGGCAGCGCTTCGGCGACGGTATCGACCAGCGACCACATGTCCAGATGTTCGGTATTCATGAAGCGCTGTTCGATCATCTGGCGCATGAACGCCTGCAGCGGCGTGTAGAAGTCGCGGATATTGAGCAGCACGATCGGATTGAAGTAGATGCCGAGGCGCTTGAGCGTGATCGCCTCGAACAGCTCTTCGAGCGTGCCGCTGCCGCCGGGCAGGGCGATCACCGCGTCGGAGCCGGTCAGCAGCTTGTGCTTGCGCTCGCGCATGTCCTCGACGACTTCGAGATTGGCGACGCCCGGATGTTGCCACTCCACTTCGGTCATGAAGCGCGGAATAATGCCGATCACCTCGCCGCCCGCGTCGAGCGCGCCGTCGGCGAGGGCGCCCATGAGCCCGACCGCGCCGCCGCCGTAGACGATCTGGCACTGTTCGCGCGCGAGCGTGGCGCCGAGTTCACGCGCCGCGTCGATATAAACGCGGTCGCAGTAGCGGCTGGAGGCGGCGTAGACGCAGATGCGCATGGAGGTTTCCGATCTTTCGAGGCGGCGCATTCTACGCGTATGCTGCGCGCGACCGAAGGTGGTTCGTTTATTCGTGCGCGTTCGATCGGTTGATGGAACGGATCGAACAGCTTCAACGACGGAGAACGCAGAGAACATAGAGAGCGGTTTCAATCTCCCTCTTGGTTTTCTTTCTCTGCGTTCTGTGTACTTCGTGGTTCATTCTGCAAACGCTTTTCCCGGCTCAGCTATAAAGGGAACAAGCATGGTTCTAGCCAATTCTGGAAAAGTTTCGATGTCCGACGCCGCCGTGCCCCAACTCGCAGAAGCCAAACTCGCCGTGATCGGTCTCGGCTACGTCGGCCTGCCGCTCGCCGTGGCCTTCGGCCGCAGCCGGCCGACACTCGGTTTCGATATCGACGCTGTGCGCGTGGACGAACTGCGCCGCGGCCACGACCGCACCGGCGAAACTTCGCCCGATGAACTGCGCGCCGCAGCCAAGTTGAGACTGAGCATCGATCCGGCCGACCTTGCCGGCAGCGACGTCTTCATCGTCACCGTGCCGACACCGATCGATGCGGCCAAGCGACCCGATCTCGGCCCGCTGCAGGCCGCGAGCCGCGCGATCGGCCGGGCGATCCGCCGCGGCGGCGTGGCGATCTTCGAGTCCACCGTCTACCCCGGCGCAACCGAGGAAGTCTGCGTGCCGCTGATCGAGCGCGAATCGGGCCTCAAGCACAACGTCGACTTCTACACCGGCTACAGCCCCGAGCGCATCAATCCGGGCGACAAGCAGCGGCGGCTCGAAAATATTCTCAAGATCACCTCGGGCTCGACACCGGCCGCGGCCGAATTCGTCGACGCGCTCTACCGCGAGATCGTGCACGCCGGCACTTACCGCGCGCCGAACATCCGCGTCGCTGAGATGGCCAAGGTGATCGAGAACACCCAGCGCGATCTCAACATTTCGCTGATCAACGAGATCGCCCTGATCTGCCATCGTCTCAACCTCGATACGGCCGACGTGCTCGCCGCGGCGGGGACGAAATGGAACTTCCTGCCGTTCCGGCCCGGCCTGGTCGGCGGCCACTGCATCGGCGTCGATCCGTACTACCTGACGCACAAGGCGCAGGAAGTCGGCTATCACCCCGAGGTGATCCTGTCCGGGCGGCGCATCAACGACGGCATGGCCGCGCACGTGGCGCAGCGCGTGGTCAAGCTGCTCGCGCGCCGGCGCATCCACATCGCCGGTGCGCGCATGCTCGTGCTCGGTCTCGCCTTCAAGGAGAACTGTCCCGACCTGCGCAACACGCGCGTCGCCGACATGATCGCCGAGCTGGCCGGCTACGACGCGCAGGTCGATGTCTACGATCCGTTTGCCGACGACGACGAGGCGCGCCGCGAATACGGCATCGAAATGTTGTCGCGGCTCGACGGCGAGAAATACGACGCGGTGATCCTCGCCGTCGCGCACACGCTGTTCCTCGAACTCGGTGCCGACGGCATTCGCGCCTTGGTCAAGCCGGGCGGCGTCGTGTTCGACGTCAAGCAGGTGCTGCCGCGCGAGGCAGTGGACGACCGCTTGTGAGCACGCGTTGCGCGTAGGGCGCGATTCGTCGCGCCGGGTTTTGCGCGGTTGAGATAAAGTACGCGGCGCGATGAATCGCGCTCCTATCGAGAAATCCCATGCGTGTACTGGTCACCGGCGCGGCCGGCTTTATCGGCGCGGCCCTGAGCGAGCGCCTGCTCGCGCGCGGCGACGAGGTGTTCGGCTACGACAACCTCAACGACTACTACGATCCGGCGCTGAAACAAGCACGGCTCGCGCGGCTGACGCCGCAGGCGAATTTCCGCTTCGTCAAGGGCGCACTCGAAGACCGCGATGCGGTCGATCGCGTTTTCGCCGAGTTCGTGCCGCAACGCGTGGTCAATCTCGGCGCGCAGGCCGGCGTGCGCTATTCGCGCGAGAACCCGCGCGCCTATGTCGATTCCAACCTAGTCGGTTTCATCAACATTCTCGAAGCCTGCCGGTACGGTGGCGTCGAGAACCTCGTCTACGCCTCGTCGAGTTCGGTGTACGGCGCCAACCGCAAGCTGCCGTTCTCGGTGCGCGATGCGGTCGATCATCCGGTCAGCCTCTACGCGGCGACGAAGAAGGCCAACGAACTGATGGCGCACACTTATAGCCATCTCTACGGCCTGCCGACCGTCGGCCTGCGCTTCTTCACCGTGTACGGGCCGTGGGGCCGGCCGGACATGTCGCCGTTCCTGTTCGTCAGCCGCATTCTCAAAGGCGAGCCGATCGAAGTGTTCAACCACGGCGACCACTCGCGCGACTTCACCTACATCGACGACATCGTCGAGGGCGTCGTGCGGACCTTGGACAAGGTGCCGTCGCCCGATCCCGCGTTCGATCCGCTCGCGCCGAATCCGGGCACGTCGAGCGCGCCGTATCGCGTCTACAACATCGGCAACAACCAGCCGGTGAAACTGGCGCGCTACATCGAAGTCATCGAGGAGTGCACCGGGCGCAAGGCCGAGAAGATCCTGCTGCCGCTGCAGCCGGGCGACGTTCCCGACACCTATGCCGACGTCGAGGAGCTGACGCGCGACACCGGCTACACGCCATCGACGCCGATCGAAACCGGAATTGCGCAATTCGTCGCCTGGTATCGGAACTACTACCGGGTGTGACTGCGATTTCCATCACTCTTCTGTGATCGAGTGGTTGTTTTACCACCAGCGTTCTTGAACTGAACGGTTTATTAACAGAATCCGAACAAGTCGTTTGCTAGGGTCGCCCCTTCGTTTGTCGCTCCACCGTCCGCTTCAGGGGGAACACCGACCATGTTGCAAACTCGAATCGTCCGTTTTGTCGTGCTCGCTTTTGCCGTAGTCGCGCCGATTTCGTCGTTTGCCCAGGTCCAGGTTTCCCCGTCTCCCGCAGCGCGCTCCGCCGCGTTCTCGCTCGATCAAGTCGTTCCGCAGTACCGCCCGTTCGTAGCGGCGCCGGTCGCCGTACGCGTGCCGCTTGCCGCCAAACCGGGGCTCGATACCGACGCGGGCTTCGCCGCGACGATGGAACAGGTCATCGAGCGCGCGATCTACAAGACCCCGCGCAAGCGCGTCGCCGATTTCGCCATGACCCTGCGCGACATCCGCTATCGCCGCGCCGGCCGCGATCCAGACACCGGCTTCGACTGCTCGGGCTTCACCCACTACGTCTACAGCAAGACCTACGGCCTCGAACTTCCGTACGACGCACCGAGCCAGTTCCACAGCGGCGACAAGATCGGCCGCGACGAACTCAAGGTCGGCGACCTCGTCTTCTTCGGCGTGCGCAATCGCATCACCCACGTCGGCATCTACATGGGTGAAGGCCGCTTCATCCATTCGCCGTCGCCGGGCAAGCGCGTCCGCGTCGACGAACTCGCCAGCCCGTACTGGGCCAAGCGCTGGGCCGGCGCGCGCCGCGTTCACGTCACGGTCTGACGTTTTCCTTGCGGTGTCTTCCGCGCGCGGCGCGGGGGGCTCTTCTCTCCTCTGTAACGCCTTCTGATTCTTCGCGTTCTGCGTTGAGTTAGGCGCTGACTTGGCGCTGCCGTTGCCTGTTTCTGGTGAATATTAGTTTCGCTAATGTCGATTGGGCGATTGGCGCACGGCTGTCGCCGCGATGGCGGCGGTAGCCGCAGTTGCCGACGGGGCGTCGTAGAACGCGATTCCTCGCGCCCCCGTGTTGCTTCTTTCGCTCGTCATTCCTGCGAAAGCAGGAATCCAGCTCTTGCCTCTGCTCGTCATTCCCGCGTGCTCTTAGCGGGAATCCAGCGACTTTGCTTTGGTTTTTTGTTGGTCTAAAAGCAAGGGCTTCCACTCGTCCTGCGGACGAGCGGGTTACTTTCTTGTCTACAGCGACAAGAAAGTAACCAAAGAAACGCCGCCCCGGGAGCCGCGCCGCCTACGGCGGTTCGCGAAGTCATGCCGGGGTTCGCTCGATGGACATCCGTGTCCATTCGCGAACTCGCGCGCATCCTGCGCGCGACCCTATGGGCGAATCCGTCATGCCCTCGCCGCGGCTGACGGGGACCCAGAATCAAAAGACGGATCAAGAGCCATCCGCGGAGTGCCTGCTTCTTGCTCTGGCGCGCACGATGCGCGCTGCTGTGGCTTCTCCGGGTCCCCATTACATTGCGGCGGCAGCGGACGAAAAGGCCCGCAGGGTCGGCGCGATGGATCGCGCCGATTCCGCTATTGCACAGGGATGTGCAATTAGCGGAACCCGGCCGCTGACGCGGACCCTTCGGGCAGGAGCCCGAAGGGCGCAATGTTCTGGGGCGGCGTCTTTTGGTTACTTTTCTTCGCTGTAGAAGAAAAGTAACCCGCTCGTCCGCAGGACGAGTGGAAGCTCTGCTCTTTAAACGCCAAAGAGCCAAAGCAAAGTCGCTGGATGACCAGCCCTGCGGCTGTTGAGAGCCCCGCTAGAAGCACGCGGGAATGACGAGCAGAGCAATCGACGAGATATAACGAATTGCCATCGAAAACAAAAAACAACCCTCGACCGTCAGAATGTAAACCGCGCCCGCGCGTAGTAATACGCCCCATTAAATCCAATCGGCGAAATAATGTCGTACGGCAGATTGCCGAAGTAGTTGATGTTGCTGTTCGAGCGCGTCGGGTAGTTGTCGGTCAGGTTGATTGCGCCGAACGCGACGGAGAAGTCCGGAGTGAATTTGTATTCGACCTCGGCATCGAACTGCCACTTCGCCGAGTAGGTCTGCGTCGGCGTGAAGCCGCCGCCGAAGTCGAACACGCGCGTCGTTGCGCCCTGGCGCGTGGCGCGGCCGAGCAGGGACCATTTCGAGTCGGCCCAACGCGCGGAGAGGATGCCGCGGTTGTGTGGCGCAGCGTTGGTGAGGATGTTGCGCGCCTGCAGGCCGAACAGGACGTTGTCGTTGCCGAGCGCGACGAGTTCGGACGGCGTCGCGGCGACGCGTTCGATCTTGGTGTCGGCGTAGCTGTACGAGCCGGTCAGGGTCAGGGTGCCGTCGTAGAGCGGCAGGCGGTAGTTGGCGACGAGGTCGGCGCCCTTGGTGCTCGTATCGACGGCGTTGGTGAAGAAGTTCACCGCCTGCACGCCGGGGATACCGAAATGCGTGTCGATGAACTGGGTCAGCGCGTCGCCGCCGATCTGCTCGGAGAGCACGACGCGGTTGTCGATGTCGGTCTTGTAGATGTCGAGCGACACGTCGAACTTCTCGGCCGGCGTCGCGGTGAAGCCGATGCTGTAGTTGTGCGACTTCTCCGGCGTCAGCGACTTGGCGCCGAGTGCGCGCGCGATCGGGTTGTCGACCGACAGGATGCGCGAATTGATCAGGTTGCCGGCGCTGTCGTAGCCGGTCGAAGTCGACTCGAAGCCGATCTGCGAGAGTGACGGTGCGCGGAAGTTGGTCGACACCGCGCCGCGCAGGGCGAATTCCGGCGTGATCTCGTAGCGCGCGCTGAGTTTGCCGTTGGTCGTGCTGCCGAAGTCGTTGTAGTGCTCGTAGCGCACGGCTGCGTCGATGAACAGGGCGTCGGTGGCGTTGCCGGACAGTTCCGCGTAGACGCCCTGCACGTTGCGCGAGACGTCGGCGGCATCGGCCGGAGTGAGGTTCGCGCCGGCTTGGGCGCCGACCGGCACACCCTTGACCGGGCCGATCGCATACGACGCGGGATCGCCCGGGCGCGTCTGGAAGCACTCGTGGCGCAGTTCGGCGCCGACGGCGAAGGTGTAGTCGCGGCCGCCGAAGTTCACTCCACGCGTTGCATCGAAGTTGGCGACGGTCTGCGCGAACTCGTACTTGCCGGTTTTGAACGAAGTCGGGCTCGCGGTGCCGAGTGAGGCGTTGAGCGAGTTGCGCAGGCCGTAGTCGAAATCGTTGTCGCCGTAGGTCAGGCTGGCGTCGTAGTCCCATTCGCCGAGGCGGCCGCGCACGCCGGCCGAACCCTGGAAGTCGTCGCTGCTGCCGAGGCCGACCGGACGATAGCCGTACGGATAGATCGACTTCACGTTGGCCGCGTCGTCGGGGTAGCGGAAGAACGCGTCGCCGGTCGAATGCCGGTGCGCGTAAGTGCCGAACGCGTACAGCGTCGCCGCGTCGGACAGCGGCAGCGCGGCGTTGAGCCAGCCGGAATAGTTTTCGAGTTTGGGATCGCCCGCGGCGTAGTTGACCTTGCCCTGCAGCGCGAGATTGTCCGGCGTCGAAGAGCCGGCGAAATTGTCGAAGCCCGCGCGATTGGTCGCGTTGTGATTGTTGAGTTCGACGCCGCCGCGTAGAAAACCGCCGGTCTCCGCGCCGAGCGTCGTGCCGAACTTCGCGCTCAGATAGCGGCTCTGGCCGTCGGTGATGGTGCGGTGGGTCGGCTCGAAATCGGTGTGGTATGCGCCGTAGCTCGTCGTCACTTCGCCGCCGTGCGGCGCGTCGTCGAGAATGATATTGATCACACCGGCGATGGCGTCGGAACCGTACTGCGCGCCAGCGCCGTCGCGCAGCACTTCGATGCGCTTGACCGCCGAGATCGGAATCGCGTTGAGATCGACCGGCGTGGTGCCGAGCCCGGTGGTCGATTCGGTCTGCACGAGCGCCGAGGTGTGCACGCGTTTGCCGTTGATCAGTACGAGCACCTGGTCGGGCGAAAGGCCGCGCAGCTGCGCCGAGCGCACCATGTCGGCGCCGCCCGCGTTCGACTGGCGCGGGAAATTCAGCGAAGGCAGCAGGGTTTGCAGCGCCTGGCCGAGTTCGCCGTTGATCGCGCCGGCCGCTTTCAGGTCGTCGGCGGTGACGACGTCAATGGGCGAAGTCGAATCGAGCACGGTGCGGTTGCGCGCACGCGTGCCGGTGACCACGACGGTGTCGAGACTGGCAGTCTGCGCATCGGGCGCTTGCTGGGCGTGGGCCGCGGGAACGGCGGCGAGCAGGGCGGCGATCGCGCTGAACAGCGGGCGGCGCGATGCCGAAGTGACGTTTTCTTTCATCGTTATTTCCACAAGGATAAAGGGGCGCGGTTGCGCCGCGGCGCATAAACGACCAATACTAGGCAACTCGGTCACGCTGTGAAATAGACGTCCATATGAAAAAACTTATTGCGCTTATGCTGTTCGGCGCGTTGCTCTCCGCGTGCGCGACCACGACGCCGCAATCGCATTCCGCGGCGAGCACGCTGGTCGGCGACGCCGCGCATCCCGATGCGACGAAAAACTGGGTGCGCACCGAACTGTATTTCGGCGTCGGCGTGATTTCCGAGCAGGGCGACGAGGCCAACACCGCCGCAAACGAGAAGCGCTGGCGCGACTTTCTCGACCGCGAAGTGACGCCGCGCTTTCCCGACGGTCTGAGCGTATACGACGTTTACGGCCAATGGCGGACACAGGGCCAGAACAAAATCGAACGTCTGCACTCGAAAGTGATCATGCTGCTGCACGCCGACGCGCCGAAGCAGCGCGCCGATCTCGAAGCGATCCGCGCGGCGTGGAAGAAGGAGACGGGTGATCTGTCCGTGCTGCGCGTGACCCAGCCTGCGGATGTCTCGTTCTGACATGACTGCAATGAAATTGCGCATCGCCCCGGGCGACGTCAACGGCTTCATCGGCCTTGTCGTCGACAACGTCGCCGTGCTCGCCTTTCTCTCGGGCGCGCTGATCGGCATCTTTCATTTTCCGGCCGAGATCATCTTCACCAAGATGTTTCCGGGCACCGCGCTCGGTGCCCTGGTCGGCAACTTCGTCTATACACGCATGGCCCTGCGCAGTGGCCGGCCCGACGCCTGCGCGATGCCGCTCGGCATCGACACGCCGACGACGATCGGCCTTGGCCTGCTCGTGCTCGGCCCGGCCTTCCTCGCGTTCAAGCAGCAAGGCATGGACGAGATGACCGCGGCCGATGCGACCTGGAAGCTCGGCATGGCCGCGCTCGTGGTCATGGGCGTGCTCAAGACGATCCTCTCGTTCTTCGGCGACTGGGTGATGCGCAACGTGCCGCGCGCGGGACTGCTCGGCTCGATCGCCGGCATCGCCCTCGTGCTGATGGGTTTCTTCCCGCTCGTCGACATTCTGCGCGTGCCGATCGTCGGCCTCGCCTGTCTCGGCATCGTGCTCTATGCGCTGGTCGCACATGCGCCGCTGCCGTGGCGCATTCCGGGCGTGCTGTTCTCGGTCGTCGTCGGCGTCGCGCTGTACTACGTGCTCGGCCCGTTCGATCTGCTCGGCTCGGGCTTTCACGCGCCGAGTACGCCGACGCTGCGCTTCAACCTGCCGTGGCCGAATCTCGGTTTCGTCGAAGGGCTCAAGTACACCTTGCCGTATCTCGCCGTGATCCTGCCGTTCGGCCTGCTCATGGTCGTCGGCGGCATCAACGTCACCGAAAGCGCACGCGCGGCCGGCGACGACTATCGCGTGCGCGACATTCTGCTGACCGAGGCGATCGCGACCCTGGTTGCCGGCATCTGCGGCGGCGTCGCCCAGACCACGCCGTACATCGGCCAGCCGGCGTTCCGCGCGATGGGCGCGCGCCATGCCTACACCTTGCTTGCCGGTCTTTTCGTGGGCCTCGGCGGTGTGTTCGGTTATCTGTCCAACCTGGTCGAGCTGATTCCGCTTTGCGTGCTCGCGCCGATCCTGATCTACATCGCGATCCTGATCACCATGCAGGCGTTCGAGGCGACGCCGCAGAAATATTTCGCCGCCGTGGTGATGGCGTTCTTCCCGGCGATTGCGCGCATGGTCGCGATCAAGCTCGGCGACCCGACCGTCGTGGCGCCGGAACAATTCGCGCAGTTATACGTGAACGGCGACGGCGGCCTGCCGGTCATGGCGGTCACCTTCATTCTCGGCAACGGCTTCATCATCACCTCGATGGTCTGGGCCAGCTTCGTCGTCGCCCTGATCGACCATCGTCCGCGCAAGGCCGCGGCGATCCTGCTCGCCGGTGCCGCGCTGACCGCGTTCGGCATCATCCATTCGGTCGATCCGATCGGCACGATCTATCTGCCGTGGACCCTGCAGGCCGGCGCGCGCGCCTTGGTCTGGCAATTCACCGCGGCGTATGTGGTGCTCGCGGCCATCCTGTTTCTGCTGTCACTGTTGCCAGCGGCGCCGGCAGCGGCCGCGACGGCGCGGCGCGGCTAGGGACGCGCCGACATTGCAGCGCACGTGCTTCGTTGCGCTGCCGAGGCTCAGACCCAGTCGCGCGGCACAAGATACTCGGCCAGCCGCGCTTCGGCCGAATCGGGCGGCGGCGCGTATGCGTACTCGTAGCGCACGCGCGGCGGCAGGCTCATGAGGATCGATTCGGTGCGCCCGCCCGACTGCAGGCCGAACAGCGTGCCGCGGTCGTAGACCAGGTTGAACTCGACGTAGCGTCCGCGGCGGTAGAGCTGGAACTCGCGCTCGCGCTCGCCGAACGGCGTGTCGGCGCGCTTGGCGACGATCGGCAGATAGGCGTCGAGGAAGCCATTGCCGACCGCCTGCATGAAGGCGAAGCTCTGCTCGAATCCACCGCCATTGAGATCGTCGAAGAACAGGCCGCCGACGCCGCGCGTCTCGTTGCGATGCTTGAGGAAGAAATAGTCGTCGCACCATTTTTTGTATTTCGCGTACACGTCGGCGCCGAACGGCGCGCAAAGATCGCGCGCGACGCGATGCCAGTGCACGACGTCCTCGTCGAACGGATAGTACGGGGTCAGATCGAAGCCGCCGCCGAACCACCAGACCGCGTCGCCGTTCTCCGCGCGCGCTTCGAAGTAGCGCACGTTCATGTGCGTCGTCGGCACGTAGGGGTTCTGCGGATGCATGACCAGGGACACGCCGAGCGCCGACCACGCGCGTCCGGCGAGTTCGGGCCGGTGCGCGGTCGCCGACGCGGGCAGGGTCTTGCCTTCCACGCGCGAAAAATTCACCCCGCCCTGCTCGAAGACGGCGCCGCGCTTGATCACACGCGAGCGGCCGCCGCCGCCTTCTTTGCGCGTCCATGCGTCCTCGGCGAACGCGGCGGCGCCGTCGGCGCGTTGCAGTTCCGTGCAGATGCGGTCCTGCAGGCCGTGCAGAAACGTTTCGATGGCGGCGAGAGAGTCGGTAGACATGCAGTATTCCAGGCAGGCAGAGAATAACTTTTATCGAGCGGCGCGGCGGTGCAAAGCCGCTGCTTGGTTCCCGCGCTCGCGGATGAGCGTCAACATCACGTCACGCGTTCGAGCATGCGCCGGTTGCCGATCAGGCGCGCCCAGCGCGTGCCGATGTCGGCCCAGAGAATGTAACCCGCTTCGAGCGCGAGACGCCGCAGCCGCGCGCAGCTCGGCACGAAACGATCCTCGGCCGCGACCAGCTCGAAATCGAAGCGGAGCTGGCGCGCGAGCAAGGCACAGCGCGCGAGATGGTAGCGGCTCGACAGCAGCGCAACCGGCGTGCGGCCATATGCCGCGAGCAGATCGCGCGCGTTGCGCAGGTTTTCCAGCGTGTCGACCGAACTCTGTTCGAGGATCACCTCGATCCCCGCGGGCAGGCCGAGCCGGCGCAGCTCCGCGTCTGCGACCGCGGCCTCAGTGGGACCCGTGTCGGCGCCGCCGAGCAGGAACACGCGTTCGCAGCGCCGCGCGGCGATCTGCTCGTGCGCGCGGCTGATGCGTGCGAGATAGTCCGCATCGGCATGGCCGCCGACCAGGCGCTTGCCGAACACGAGCAAGGTGCGCGCGCGCTGCATCGTCGTCGGTGCGTGCCGCGCAATCGCCAAACTGCGCACGAAATACCAGACGAACAACAGGCCGCCGCTGGCGACGCAGGCGAGCACGGCGATGGCGAGCGAGTGCAGCACGTCGAGATCGGACAGATGCCGCCACGGCCCGCGCCGCAGGCAATCCGGCACGATGTTCATCGCCACGTTGCGGCTTCTCGCCGCGCAAACCTATACTTCATCACCGTATTTTCGCTTCCGCACGCTTTACTTGCCAGCCCGCATTGCGCCGCTTGCCGTCACCGCCTATACCGCTACCTGCGCCGCCGGGCATGGGTCGGAGGCGATTGCGCGCGCGCTCGAAACGCGCCGCGGCGGCCTGACCGACAACACCTTCTCGACCCAGCCGCTCGAATGCAAGATCGGCCGCATCGAAAGCCTGGAGCAGATTGTCCTGCCGGATGCGCTCGCGCGTTTCGATTCGCGCAATCATCGCCTCGCCTGGCTCGGCCTCAATCAAGACGGTTTCCTCGATCGCGCGCATGCACTGCGCGAACGCGTCGGTGCGGCGCGCATCGCGCTCGTGCTCGGCACCTCGACGTCGAGCATCGGCGAGACCGAACGCGCCTACCGCGAACTCGACGCGCAGGGCCGCTTCCGCGCTGACCAGCGCCGCAGCGAGGTGCACCAGCCGCACGCGCTCGGCTTGTTCGTGCAGCATGCGCTCGGTCTGTCCGGCCCGTGCCTGACCATCGCCACGGCCTGCTCGTCGAGCGCAAAAGTATTTGCCAGCGCCGAGCGCCTGCTGCGCACCGGCCTCGCCGATGCGGTCGTCGTCGGCGGCGTCGACACCCTCTGTGACAGCGTGCTGTTCGGCTTCAATTCGCTCGAACTCGTCTCGCGCCAGGCATGCCGGCCGTTCGACGCGAACCGCAGCGGCCTCTCGCTCGGCGAGGCCGCGGGTTTCGCCATCCTCGAACGCATGCCGCAAAGTGGAAAAGTGGAAAAAGCGGCAAAACTGCTGATCGGTTGCGGCGAATCGAGTGACGCGCATCACATGTCCGCTCCGCACCCGCAGGGCGCCGGCGCGGAGCGCGCGCTCGACGATGCGCTAGCGCGCGCCGGCATTCGCGCCGATCAGGTCGATTACATCAACCTGCACGGCACCGCGAGTCGGCAGAACGACGAGGTCGAGGCGGCATTGATTGCGCGCCGTTTCCCCGCAGCGACGCGCGCCAGTTCGACCAAGGGTTGGACTGGGCACACGCTCGGCGCGGCCGGCATCCTCGAAGCCGCGATCTCCCTGATCGCGCTCGAACGCGGGCTTGCGCCGGGCCTGCTGACCACGCGCGACCTCGATCCGGTCTGCGGGCCGCAGATCCGCATCGACAACGCCGAAGCGGATCTGCGCATCGCCCTGTCCAATTCGTTCGGTTTCGGCGGCAACAACTGCTGCCTCGCCTTCGCCCGGGCGGACGCGCTGTGAGCGCGACGCTCGAACTGGCGATCGAAGGCGTCGGCGTGCGTGCGCCCGGCATGCCCGACTGGGCCTCGGCGCGCGAGGTGTTCAACGGCGCGCGCGCGCTTTCTGCCGAGCCGCTCGTGCGGCCTGCGCCCGCGCTGCTCGCGGCCAACGAGCGCCGCCGCGCACCCGAGTCGGTCCTGCTCGCGCTCGCCGTCGCCGAAGAGGCCTGCGCGATGGCGCGCCGCGCGCCGCGCGACCTGCCGAACGTGTTCGCGTCGAGCTACGGCGATCTTGCGATCAACGATTATCTTTGCGCCGTGCTCGCGCGCGCGCCGTTCGAGCTGTCGCCGACCAAGTTCCACAACTCGGTACACAATGCGCCGGCCGGCTACTGGACGATCGCGAGCGGCTGCATGGCCTCGTCGACCGCGCTGAGCGCGGGGCCGGCGACGTTCGCAAACGGCATGCTCGAAGCGGCGACGCTTGCCGCGGCCGAGGGCGTGCCGGTGCTGTTCGCCGCGTTCGACGTTGCCGCGGCCGGGCCGCTCGCCGACGTGGTCGCCTGCGACCAGCCGTTCGGCGCCGGCTTCGTTCTGGCGCCGCCCTCGACGGCCGGCGTGGCGCGCCTGCGCCTGTCCGTGCACGACCGCGCCGTGGCCGAATCGGTGCCGCTGCCGGCCGCGCTGGAGGCCTTGCGCGGGCGCAATCCCGCGGCCGCGGCCCTGCCTTTGCTGAACGCTCTTGCAAGCGGTGCGGCAGCGGGGTTTGACTTCGCCCTGCACGGCGACAAAGATTTACCGCCATCAGCACTGCATTTGGAGATTTCGTTTTGACCGGGGAGCAAGCACAGGCTGCGCGGAATACGGCGCCGGCCGGCGTCGTCGTGATTCCGGCGTTGAACGAGGAGCGCGCGATTCGCGGCGTGGTCGAGTCCGCGTTGCGCTACTGCGCGCGCGTGATCATCGTCGACGACGGATCGAGCGACGGCACCAGCGCGGCGGTCGCCGACCTGCCGATCGAGCGCATCCGCCATGCGTCGCCGCAGGGCAAGGCGATGGCCCTGCGCGACGGCTTCGAGCTGGCGCGCAAGCTCGGCGCCGACGGCGTATTGACCATGGACGGCGACGGCCAGCACGACGCCGCCGACCTGCCGCGCCTGCTCGCGGCCGCGGCACAGTATCCGAACCACATCGTCATCGGCGCGCGCCTGCTCGGCAAGGACGCGCAGCCGGACAAGAACCGCTTCGGCAACGAACAGGCCGACTTTTGGGTGTCGTGGGCCTGCGGCCAGCGCATCGTCGATTCGCAGAGCGGCCAGCGCTACTACCCGCGCAGCGCGATCGAGACGGCGCTCGCGCTGCCGCACGACGGCTTCGTGTTCGAGAGCGAAATCCTCATCGAATGTGCCGCGCGCGGCATCCATGCGGTATCGGTGCCGATCAAGGCCAGCTACGAAGAAGAGCGGCGCGCGAGCCACTTCAAGCCGTTCCGCGATGTCACCCGCATCACGCGCATGATCGCCGGCCGCCTGCTGCGCGGCGGCCTTATGCTCGGCAATCTGCGGCGCTCGCGCACGGTGCCGCCGGTCGTCGTCGACCAGCCGGCTTCCTGAAGTTGGGATCAGTACGGTCGTCCCGGCTGCGGCCGTGCACGAGCCGTTTCGTCGTGGGCGTTTGCCGGTAGCGCGGAAGAATTCGACGCTGTCCCTCGCATGTGTGCGAGAAGCTGCTGCGGGCGCATAAGGGTGGCGCTGGACTGCGGCCAAGGCTTGCGTTACCCGGCGCGACGCGTGCCGGACTCCCCCTAAGCGCGCGCGGAAACCGCCGACCTGCTGCGGCTCCACTGCAAATCGGGGCAGAGGCACGGCGCGAACTCCCCTGAAACCGCCGCCCGGCCCCGCGCCAGCGCAAAAATCCGCCACGATTTCCGGCCGCCGCTCCGGCCGCGCCTTGCCCTGGCTTTTTCTGTGGATCGAGAAAATGTGATTTGATTCACATTATTTTTGTGATAGAAATCACATTAATTTCCTTTGATCTTGCCGAGGTGGCTCGATGTTTTCTGTCGATCGCGGCTTGGCGCGTGGCCTTTGCGCGCTTCTTTTCAGCATTTCCGGTCTTTCCGCTTCGTTCGCCGCGCAGGCGCAGAACCCCCTGATCACGAATCTGGCTTTCGATCCCAATGTCATCGCGCCGGGCGACGCGGCGGTGATGACGATTTACGTGGTCAACAACAATTCGGCGGCCGCCAGCGCTCTCGCGATCGACTCGACCTTGCCGGCCGGTTTACAGATCGTCGGTTACGGCAGCGGCACCGGGCCTTCCGGCGAACCGAATTGCGGCGGCACGCCGTCCGGCAACGGCGGCCCGTCAGGCGGCAGCTACGGTCTCGGCGGCGGCAGCGTGCCCGGCATCAACGCCGGCCAGGCCGGCGTCTGCGTGGTCAAGTATCTCGTCACGAGCTATGCCTCGGCGGGACAGACCTATCCGACGACGCTCGCACCGACCGCGGTCTCGGCGTCGGTCGGCGGCAATCAGGTCAACGCGGCGACGAGCGCGAGCAACAGCCTGACCGTGCAGAACATGGCGCCACTCAACGGCAACAAGAACTTCTCGCCGTCGACGAGCGCGACCGGCGGCCCGGTCACGCTGACGATCAATATCGCCAACCCGAACAATTTCGCCATGGATGGCGTCGCCTATACCGATGCGCTGCCGAACGGCATGACCCTGCTGTCCACACCCGCGCCGAGCGCGACCGGCTGCGGCGGTGCGACGCTCTCCGCCGCCTCAGGCGCGTCCAGTGTCGGCATCACCGGCGCGACGCTCGCGGCCGGCGCGACCTGCACCGTTGTCGTCGGCGTGCAGGCGCCGGCGTCGACCGGCAATGCGGTCAATACGATTCCGGTCGGCGCGGTAACCAGCAGCCAGCGCGGCGCCGCGGCAGCGAACACGTCGCCGATCAACGCGACGCTGAGCGTGCAGAATCAGTTGTCGGTGACGAAGAGCTTCGCCGCGGGCAACGTCTTCGTCGACGGTTCGCCGACGACGATGACGATCCAGATCAGCAACCCGACCCAGTATCCGGTCAGCAATCTCGCGTTCAACGACGCCTTTCCGGGCGGCCCCGGTTTCGTCCTCGACGCCTCCGCGGGCGGCAGCGCACCGGTGGTGTCCGACTCGTGCAACTTCAATCACGCCAACGTGACCGACGGCGCCGGCGCGCTCGATGTCGCGAGCGGCAGCATCGCGGCGAACGGCAGCTGCCAGATCGTCGTCTGGGTGCGCGGCAGCACGGCCGGCGCCTACGTCAACCAGCTCGGCGTCAACACGGTGACCGGCACCGGCGGCGCCAACGGCACCACGCCGACGAGCAACGGCAATGCCGCGTCGGCCACGCTTTCGGTCAACACGATCTCGAACGGCGGCGGCCCGGGCAACTACAAGCCGAACCTGTACAAGCGCCTGTCGACCGCGCCGTGGATGCCGGGCAATCCGCCGTTCAACACTTATTTGCGCGTGACCCGGCCGGCCGCTCCGGCGACGCAGGAAGTAGCCTATGTCTTCGTCGCGGTCGAGAACACGCTGACCACGAGCGCGCTGAATCTGGCGACCTTGAGCGACGTGCTCGACTCGGCCGGCTTCACCAACATCGCCGGGCGTTCGCTGCGCATCGATCCGGCCACGGTCGCACAGAACGTCACCTACGGCGCATATGCGAACACGACGGCGCAGACCTGCAGCCTCGGCACGGTGACCGCGACGGGATCGACGGCGACGACGCTCAATCTGCAGTTCGCCAACACGAGCGTGCCGGCGGCCGCGGCGCAGTCCGACGGCAGCATCAATCCGGGCACCTGCGTGATCAGCTTTCCGGTCTACATCGATGCGACCGCGCCGATCACCGACTCGCTCGGCACCTATCACGACGCGCTCGGCGCCGACAGCGTGACCGGCGTCCTCGCCGCGAACAACGTCGGCTTTTCCGCCGGGCCGTCCGACGGCGTCACCCTGGTGGTCAATGACGGCGTGACGATCCGCAAGTCGTTCTATCCGACCACGGTCGCGCCGAACGGCGTCGCCGATCTCAAGATCACCCTGACCAACGTCAACGCGATGCCGCTGACCGGCGTCAGCTACCAGGACCCGCTGCCCGCGGGCCTGGTCCTCGCCGGCAACGGCAGCCCGGCGTTCTCGGCCGACTGCGGCGCGGCGAGCCTGAGTTCGGACGTAGTCAACGGCCAGACCGTGCTGACCATCGCCAACGCGGGCGTGCCTGCCGCGACCGGATCGCCGGTCAACCCGGGCACCTGCGTGCTCGACGTGTACGTGCAGCAAGCGGCCGGGCAGCCGCAGTCGGCGAATTATCCGAACCAGATCGTTGCGGGCAGCATGAGCAGTGATCAGGGCATCTCGAACACACAGTCCTCGAACACGGCCACACTTTCGGTCGGCGACCTGAGCATCGCCGTGTCGAAGTCGTTCGCACAGGCGACCGTCACCGCGGGCGAAACCACGAGCATGAGCATCGTCGTCGCCAATCCGCAGACCGCCAACGGCGCGACGCTCAACAACGTGTCGTTCCAGGACGCGTTCCCGGCCGGGCTGATCGCCGCGGCGAATCCGAACGTCCAAGTGGTTTGTAGCGCAGGCAGCACGGGTGCACCGGCGAACGCGAGCCTGTCGAGCGCGACGCCGCCGGTGCTGTCGGTCGCCGGCATCGTGCTGGCGCCGAGCGGCTCGTGCACGATCAGCGTCGACGTGCAGTTGACCACGGCGAACGCGCCGGTGACCAACGTCATCGCGGGCGGCACGGTGACCACGAGCGAAGGCGCGACCAACGTCGGCGACGCGAGTGCGACGATCGTCGGTGTGCCGGCCTCGGCCGTGGTGAAGTCGATCGCGCCGGCGACCGCGACGATCGGCCAGCCGGTCACGGCGACGGTGCGCGTGCTCAACACGACGGCCGGCGCGATCGGCAATATCGACGTGCTCGACCGCATCAATCCGAGCGGCGGTTATCCGAACGGCGTGGTGCCGCAAGGCTATCTCGCGCCGCCGAACGCCACCTGGCAGATCGTGCCCGGCAGCGTGGCGCTCGCGGCGAATTCCGCGGCGGGCTGCGCGCTTGGCTCGAACACGACGATCGCGGGCACGGCAAACGACCAGACCCAGTTGAGCGCGATCAGCGTGCCGGCCAACGCCTACTGCGACGTCACCTATCAGCTCGTCGCGAGCGCGACGGGGCAGTACCGCAACGCGATCCTGCAGGCCGACGTCGGCGGCGGTCCGGTGGCCTGCGCGAACAATCAGAATCCGTGCTTTACCTATGGCGATCTCACCGTCGTTGCGCCGGGCAGTATCGCGCTGACCAAGCAGACCAGTGGCGGCACGCCCGCAGCGGGCGCGCAGTGGAGCTTCACCCTGACGCCGACCGACGGCTGTTCCGTCGCCGGCGTGACGCCGAATCCACTCGTGCTCGCGGCCGGTGCGACCGGCAGCTTCGCCAACGTGCCGCCCGTGCAGGGCGACGGCAGCACCGCGTGCCACTACGACATCGTCGAGTCGGGCGGCGATCCGAACTTCGTCCTGTCCAATCCGGGCGCGCTGCAGAATCTCAGTGTCGCTTCGGCGGCGAGCCTGGCGCTGACCGCGAGCAACGCCTATGTGCCCAAGCCGCAGGTCGGCATCGCCAAGATCACGACGGCGACCGGCGTCGCGCCGAACGGCACGATCGTCTACACGGTGACGGCGAGCAATACCGGCGTCGTCGATGCGGCGGGCGCGACGCTGGCCGACCCGCTGCCGGCAGGTGTCGCGAGTGCGACCTGGACCTGCGTGGCGAACGGCGGCGCGCAATGTCCGAGCGCGAGCGGCAGCGGTGCGATCAATGCGACGATCGCGGCGTTCCCGGTCGGATCGAACCTGGTCTACACGGTCACCGCGACGGTCGCGGCGAATCCGCCGGCGAACATCGTCAACGTCGCGACGGTGACCCCGCCCGGCGGCGGCGCCTGCGCGGACGGAAGCGCGCCGCCGTGCAACGCCACCGTCACCACGCCGGTGACGCCGCTGATCGACATCCGCAAGAGCACGACGCAGACCGTCGTGCCCGCGGGCGGCACGCTGACCTACAGCGTGGTCGTGAGCAACGCCGGCACGGTTGACGCAGGCGGCACGCGCATCAGCGATCCGTTGCCGGCCGGTATCACCGCGGCGAGCTGGACCTGCGCCGCCTCGGGCGGCGTGCAGTGCCCGCACGCGAGCGGCAGCGGCGCGCTCGACGAAACCGTCGCCGCGCCGTTCGCTTCCGCAGCGAGCCTGACTTACACGATCACCGCGACGGTCAGCGCCACGCCGCCGGCGAGCATCGTCAACGTTGCGACGACGACACCGCCGAACGGCGGCGGCTGCGCCAACGGCCAGGCGCCGCCGTGCACGTCAACAGCGATCACGCCGCCCGGGCCGGTCGTCGGCGTGTCGAAGACGACCTCGGCGACGCGCGTCGCGGCCAACGGCACGATCGTGTACACGGTGGCGGCGACCAACCTCGGCGCCGTCGACGGCGCCGGCACGACGCTCGCCGATCCGCTGCCTGCGGGCATCGCGAGCGCAACCTGGACCTGCGCGGCGAACGGCGGTGCGCAATGTCCCGCGGCGAGCGGCAGCGGTGCGATCAGCGCGACGCTGGCCGTGTTCCCGGCCGGATCGGGCCTGGTCTACACGGTGACCGCAACCGCCGCGGCGAATCCGCCGGCAAATATCGTCAACGTCGCGTCGGTCACTCCGCCCGGCGGCGGCACCTGCGCGAGTGGCCAGACGCCGCCGTGCACGTCCAAGGTGACGACCCCGGTTGCGCCGACCGTCGCGATCAGCAAGACCACGACGGCGACGAGCGCGACGGCCGGCGGTACGATCACCTACACGGTCACGGCGAGTAATGTCGGGAGTGCCGACGCCGCAGGAGCGACGCTCGCCGATCCGCTGCCCGCAGGCATCGCGAGCGCGACCTGGACTTGCACGGCGAACGGCGGTGCGCAATGTCCCGCGGCGAGCGGCAGCGGTGCGATCAATGCGACGCTGGCCGTGTTCCCGGCCGGATCGAGCCTGGTCTACACGGTGACCGCGACGGTCGCGGCGAATCCGCCGGCGAATATCGTCAACGTCGCGTCGGTCACTCCGCCGGGCGGCGGCACATGCGCGGGCGGGCAGACGCCGCCATGCACGTCGACGGTGACCACGCCGGCGGCGAAGGCCCAGGTCGATATCGCCAAGAGCGCAAGCAGCACCGTGCTCGAACCGAGCGGCAACGTCGGCTACGTCGTCACCGTGCGCAACAGCGGCACGGTCGATGCGTCGGGCAGCAGCGTCAGCGATCCGTTGCCGCTCGGCATCGCCAGTGCGAGCTGGACCTGCAGCGCAAGCGGCGGCGCACAATGCCCGAGTGCGAGCGGCAGCGGCGCGATCAACGCGACGATCGCGACCTTCCCGGCCGGATCGAGCCTGATCTATGCGATCAGCGCGCAGGTCGAAGCGACGCCGCCGCAAAGCGTTACGAATATCGCCAGCGTCACGCCGCCCGCAGAGGGCACCTGCGCGAACGGGCAGACGCCGCCGTGCACGGCGGCGGTAACGGGTACGGTCGATGATCCCGGTCCTCCTGCCGATATCGCCAAGGTGCCGGCGACGACGACCTGGACCTTGATCCTCATGGCGCTGGTAATGCTGCTGTCGGTGCGGCGCCGAGCCGAGCAGGCCCGGCGTCGGCGCTGAGCGCGTTTCGCATAAGCACGAAGAGTTCAGCAAGGAAGCTGACCCGGCGGCACCCCCCTAGCCGCCGGTTCTTTTTTTGGGGGGCGGTCACGCAGGGTTTCCAAGGCGCTCATCGCGCGGTCTAAGCGGAGTCGGGTCGGCGAGGGCCTGGCGTCGTCGCGGTGCTCAGGCCTGATCGGGGCCGATCTGCGTCAGTCCGCGTCGCTTGCTGCGCAGGCGCAGCATCGCGATCGAGATCACGCCGGCGAGAAGGCTCAGGTACAAGGTCGCGATGCGCCAGAGCAGCAAGGCGCTCGCGATCGCCGTGGTCGAGACGAACGGCGCGAGCGTCGCGGCGAGGCCGAGGTCGGCACCGCCGCCGCCGGCCGGCATGCCGGTCCATTGCGCGACGTGCAGGACGACGCCCTGCAACAGCAGCACGAGCGAGAACGGCACGTAGGCATCGAGTTCGGCGAGGATCAGCCAGAGCACGCCGTAGCGCGCGAGCCACTGCACTGCGGTCGAGGCGAACGCGAGGGCGAAGTAGGCAGGCGAGCCGCGCATCAGCACCTGGGTCTGCGCGAGCACGTTGTTGACGAAACCGCGCAGGGTTTCGCGGCGCCGACGCAGAAAGCCGATGCGCTCGATCGGTCCGCGCGGGCCGAAGAACCACGCGCCGAGCGGCCGTCGCGCGAGCACGAGGACGACGAGCAGGGCGAGCGCGCCGATGCCGCCGAACGCGGCGCCGTGGGCGAGCAGCGGCGATAGCTCGGCAGTCTGCGACAGGCACAGCGCGGCGACCGGCATCGCGATCGCGAAGAACATCAGGTCGAGCACTTGGTCGGCGGCCGAGATCGCGGTCGCCTGCGCATACGAGGCGCCGATGCCGCGCATGTAGTAGATGCCGGCCGCATAGCCGCCGACACCGCCCGGCGTGGCGAGAAACGCGAAGTCGGTGGCGAGCGAGATGGCGAAGTTGCGCCAGATGCCGACGCGCAATCCGAGCCGTTGGATCAGCAGCCACTGCTTGAGCGCGCGCATCGCCCAGCCGAACAGCACGAGTACGAGCATGTACAGATACGCGTGAGTCGGCAGATCGAAACTGGTGAACAGCGCATGACGTCCGCCGAGCCAGATCGGCACGATCAGCGCGACGACGAGGGCGACGAAGATCAGGAAAGTGCCGGCGCGGCGCATGGGCTTAACCTGCTGCGCCGCCGGAGACGGCGGCCTCCGGATTGGCGCGATCGCGGACCACGGCGGCAACGACCCGCGACTTGGTCAACGCCGTGCGATCGCGCAACAGTGCGCCGAATACGTCGCGCCAGCAGGCGACGAGGTCGGCATGTTCGGCATCGGCCGGATGCAGGCCGACGCGCAGCAACGGCGCACGCGCGGTCCAGCGCAGGCCGGTGCGCAGGAACGCGCGGCTCGCTGCGCGTCGCCACGCCGAGCGCGGCGATGCGGTCAGGCAGGGTGCGGCGATGCGCGTTTCGCTGCCGCCGTCGAGCGCGACAAGCGTGGTATGCGTCGATGTCCAGCGCAGGTTCGTGCGGCGCAGTGCGCGCCGCGTGCCCGCGCCGGCGAGCCACGCCGGCGGCACGAAGCCGTCGACGGTCCAGCCGCGGCCGCGCAGCAGGTCGAGCCCGGCGCAGAGACGCGCATGCGCATCTTCTTCGCCGAGTTCGGCGAATTCGCCTTCGCCCGCGGTCAGTACACGGCGGCGCAGCCACGCGGCCGGCGAGCGCGGCGCGGGCGCGTCGTCGCGATGGCGATAACCGTGCAGAGCGACCTCGTCGCCGCGCGCGATGCGCGCATCGATAGCGCGCAGAAAGTCGGGCGCCGCATCGATGCGGCCGCGGTCGTGCCAGTCGGGCACGACGAGCAAGGTCAACGGCGGTGCGCCGAGTCCATCGACGAGTTCGAGCAGGCGCGCGCATTGCGGCCACGTTGCCGGCGCCACGTCGTGCAGGGCAATGCAGAGTTGTGCGCTCACGGCGGGCTCGGCGCGTCGGCCGGTTCGGACGCGTGCTCGACGCCGAGCGACGGATGCGTGCGCGTGCGCAGCAGGCGTGCGTAGCGTTCGAGCTGCAGGTCGAACACGCTGGTCCAGGCGTAGCGGCGCTCGACGCGCAGGCGTGCCTGGCGGCCGAGCCGCGCGACGTCGCCCGCGTAGACTTTTTCGATCGCCGCGCAGAGCGAATCGACGTCGCCGGCTTCGGCGAGTGCGCCGACCTGGTCGTCGATCAGCTCGGGCAGCGCGCCCGCGCGCACGCCGATCACCGGCAGGCCGCAGGCCATCGCTTCGACGACGATGAGGCCGAAAGTTTCCAGTGCGCCCGCATGCACGAGCGCGTCGGCGCTCGCGAGCAGGCGCGCGAGGCGCGCGGGATCCTGCTCGTAGGCGAGCATCGTCGCGTTGGCCGACAGCGCGCTGCGCTTCTCGCCGCCGACGAGGATCAGGTGATGCCGCGGCCCAAGCCGGGCGAAGGTGCGCAGCAGCAGCGGCACGTCCTTCTCGCGCGCCATACGTCCGGCGAAGATCGAGAGGTGCACGTCGTCGCCGAGGCCGAGTTCCGTGCGCAATGCCGCGTCGCGCCGCGACGGATGAAACAGGTCCGCATCGACGCCGAGCGGCTGCACGACGATGCGCGCGATACCGCTGTCGCGCAGGCGCTGCGCGATCAGGCGGCTCGGCGCCTGGACCAGATCGAAGCGCGAATAGAGCCGGCGCAGGTAGGCATCGGCGGCGCGTCCGGCGAAGCGGCCGAAGCGGCTCGCGATCATGCGCGGCAGGTCGGAGTGGGCGAACGCGACGGTCATCGCGCCGCATTCGCGCGCCGCGTCGAGCGCGGTCCAGGCGAGATGATAGGGATCGCCGACTTCGATCACGTCGGCTTTGAGCTCGACGAGCGCGCGGCGCCAGAGCGAGCGCCGCAGCGGCACGCGATAGCCGCCCGCGCACGGGATGCTCCACTCGGCGCGCGCGTACACGCCGGGCTCGATCTCGGCCGTCGTCGTGCCCGGCACGAGCAGGCTGTGGCGCACGCCGGTGCGTCCGGCCAAGTGCCGATGCTTGGCCAACAGATAGCGCTTCACGCCGCCGGAGTGCGGTGCGAAGAACAAGGTGATGTCGGCGATATGCATCGATGCGCACCCGTGCCGCGGCGCCGTGGAAGTGGCGGCACGATAACGGGGGCGCTGTGACAAACGTATTACGCGGGCGCGCTGTCGCGCGCCGGATCAGGCGTCGCGCGCGTGGACCTTGCGCCCAGCGACGTAGGTTGCCTTGATCGCGCGGTCATCGCCGAGCGTCATCAGCACGAAGAGTTGTTCTTCGAGCGTCTGCGCGTAGGACTGGCGTTCGGCGAGCAGCGGCGTCGCGGCGAAGTCGAGCACGGCGAGGTCGGCGTCCTTGCCGGCTTCGATGCTGCCGATGTGGGCATCCTGGTAGATCGCGCGCGCCGAGCCGAGCGTGGCGAGATAGAAAGCCTGATGCGCGGAGAGCGGAAAGCCACGCAGTTGCGCTATCTTGTAGGCCTCGTTGAGGGTGATCAGCGGCGACAGGCTGGTGCCGCCGCCGACGTCGGAGCCGAGCGCGGTGCGCACCGGGTTGCTCGACACCAGCGCACGTTCGAGATTGAACAGGCCCGAGCCGAGGAACAGGTTCGAGGTCGGGCAATGCACGACGGCGGCGCCCGATTCAGCGAGGCGTTTCCATTCCGCTTCGACCAGATGCACGGCGTGGCCGAACAGCGCGCGCGGGCCGACGAGGCCGTAGCGGTCGTAGACGTCGAGATAGTTTTTGCCATCGGGGAACAGCTCGGTGACCCACTGCACTTCGTTCTGGTTTTCCGAAAGATGCGTCTGCATGTAGACGCCGGGGATTTCTTTGTACAGCGCGCCGGCCGCTTCGAGCTGTTGCGGCGTGCTCGTCGGCGCGAAGCGCGGCGTGACCACGTAGAACAGGCGGCCGCGGCCATGCCAGCGCGCGGCGAGCGCTTTCGACTCGTCGTAGCCGGTCTGCGCCGTGTCGAGCAACGCCTGCGGCGCGTTGCGGTCCATCAGCACCTTGCCCGTGCCGGTGCGCAGGCCGAGCGCTTCGGCTTCTTCGAAGTAGGCATCGACCGATTCGCTATGCACGGTCGCGTAGGTGACCGGCGTGGTCACGCCCGCGCGCAACTGCTCACGCAGGAAGATCTTCGCGATGCGGCGCGCGAAATCCTTGTCGTGGTAACGCTGCTCGGTGACGAAAGTGTACTTGTTGAGCCAGTCGAGCAACTGCTTGCCGTAGGCGCCGACCATCGGAGTCTGCGGATAGTGCACGTGCGCATCGACGAAGCCCGGCACGATCAGGCCGTCGCGATGATGCTCGGGTGTCACTCCGGCCGGAACGCGGCTCGCGTCCCAGGCGCCGGCATAGACGATCTTGCCCGCATCGATGACGATCAGCCCATCGGTTTCGTGGCGATAGGTCGATTCGGCGTCGTCCTTGAACGGATTGCCGGTGTAGCTGAGGAAGGCGCCGCGAATGGCCGTTGCCATGTACTTCTCCTGGAATAATCCCGAACGTTGCAATCGCTGCGCGGCGCGCGCCGAAGCATCGCGCTGTGCCGGATCGCGGCGTGGATTATGCCCGGCGGATATGCCGCGAACGCGAAAACTTTTCGACCTGGTGCGGCGTATCGGCGGCGAGCGTCGCGGCGGCGCGTCTCCGCCTGCCGCTCAAGGCAGGCGGAGACGCGCGTGCATCGCGCGCTCAGGCCGAGATCGCCAGGCGCTCGTTGCGGTAGATGTGCGCGGTGACGAAGTAGACGACGAGCGCGGCGAGCGCGGTGCAGGCAAAGCACAGCAGTAGCGCTTGCGGCGCGACCATCTCGCCGCGCAGCAGGCGCGTGATCGCAACCTGCTGGCCCATCAGCGGCACCGCGTACATCCACATCTGCGGCTTGAACGGCAGGATGCTCAGCATCATCGTCGGGATCACCGGCACGAACATCAGCAGCGACAGATAGGTCTGCGCTTCGCGGTAGCTCTTGGCGAACGCGGCGACCATGGTCTGCAGGCTGGCGAGAAGCACGGCGAGCGGCAGCATGACGAACAGCACGCGTGCGGCGAAGCCGGCGCCGATGTCGAGTTCCATGCCGATGCGGTCGGTCGGCAGGAAATGCCCGGCGACCGAGAAAGCGAGGATGCTGAGCAGGGTCGTGGTCATCGCGAACGCGGTCGTCGCCGCGAGTTTGCCGATCAGAACTTGCCCGCGCGAAACCGGATTGGCAAGCAGCGGTTCGAGCGACTGGCGTTCGCGTTCGCCCGCGGTCGTGTCGATCGCGAGCGCCATGCCGCCGAGGAAGGTGCCGAGAATGAAGAAGTACGGCAGCATGCTGAACAGCGTGCCCGAGCGGCTCTGCGGCGTGGACTGATCGCGCTCGGCAACCACGACCGGCTTCATCACGCTCGGCGACAGGCCGCGCGCGAGTAGGCGCAGTGCGCCGGTGCGCTGACCGTAGGCTTCGAGCGTGGCCTGCACGCGGCGCACCGCGGCGCTCGAATCGCGTTGCGATTCATCGAGGATCATCTCGACCTGCGCGGGCTGGCCCTTGTCCCAGTTCTCGGCGTACTGCGGCGGGATGCGCAGCACGACGTCGGCGTCCTGCTCGCGCACCGCACGCTCGGCATCGGCCGGGCCCGGCAGGATTTCGATGCGCTGCTGCTTGAGCGCTTCGATCAGATTCGGCGCATGTTCGGCGCCGATCACTGGCAGCTTGAGCGGCGCGTCGGCCTTGTTGAGTTCGCGCGTCACCAGGGTGTTGATCAGCAGCACGAACACCAGCGGCCCGAGCAGCGGACCGGTGAGCAGGGTGTTGATCAGGGTGCGGCGGTCGCGCAGGTTCTCGCGGACTTCTTTGAGAAAAACGATCAGAGCGGATTTCATGCGTTTGCTCCTTCCTTCTCCGCGCGGGAGAAGGTGGCGCGTAGCGCCGGATGAGGGAAGGGCGATGGGGTTTGCGGCGACGGGGCGGACGTGCGAAGGCTCACGCTCATGCGGCGAGTCCCTCGTCGGTGCCGATCAGTTTGACGAACGCGTCTTCGAGATTCGCTTCGCCGGTTTGCGCGCGCAGTGCGTCGGGCGATTCGTCGGCGACGACGCGGCCCTTGGCGATGACGACGATGCGGTCGCACAGCGCGGCGACCTCCTGCATGATGTGGCTGGAGAACAGCACGCAGCGGCCTTCGTTTTTCAGTTGCTTGAGGAAGACGCGCATCGCGCGCGTCGCCATCACGTCGAGGCCGTTGGTCGGCTCGTCGAGGATCACGTTCTTCGGATCGTGGATCAGCGCGCGCGCAATCGCGGTCTTGACGCGCTGGCCCTGCGAGAAACCCTCGGTGCGGCGGTCGGCGATGTCTTCCATTTCGAGCGCGCGCACCGCGGCGTCGGTACGCGTGCGGATCGTCGCCGCGTCGAGGCCGTGGAGCTGGCCGAAGTAGGCGATGTTCTCGCGGCAGGTCAGGCGCTTGTACAGGCCGCGCGCGTCGGGCAGCACGCCGAGGTTGCGGCGCACGCTGAGCGGATCGCTCGCCGCGTCGACACCGTCGACGAGCACTTGGCCCGACTCCGGCTGCATCAGTGTGTAGAGGCAGCGCAGCGTCGTCGTCTTACCGGCGCCGTTCGGACCGAGCAGGCCGGTGATCTCGCCGTCGCGTGCGAGGAAGCTGACGCCGTCGACGGCGACGACTTTCTTCTCGCCGCTGCCGAAGGTCTTGCGCAGATTCTTCAGTTCGATCATGGCGCGGCTCCGTTGAAGTTGATCAGGGCGGGGGTGGGGCCGAGCGCGTCGACGCATTTCGCGTCGAGCGTGTTCGGATCGAGCTTTTCGACGAACTCGCCGACCAGCTTCGGAATGCAGCCGAGGCCCATGACGCCGTGGCCCTGGCCGCGCGCGACGATCAGCTTGGCGTTGGTGAATCCTTTCATCACCTGCTCGCCGTAGCGCGGCGGCGTGACCGGATCGAACTCGCCGCCGAGGACGAGGATCGGCTTGTCGGACTTGAGCGGCGCGTGGAAATCGGCCGGCATCGCACCGTGCGGCCAGACCGCGCATTGCGCGGCGATGCCGTCGGTGAGCGTGGTGCCGAGCAAGGTGTCGGCGTCGTTCGGATCGGGCTTGATCAGGGCGGCGTCCTCGGCGCAGATCACCGACGCCGACATGCCGCCGTTCATCGTGCCGGACATGTCGTTGAGCAGCAGCTGACTCTGCCCGGCCAGCGGCGCGTAGTTGCCCTTGAGTCCTTCGGCGATCGACAGCGGCAGCAGCGCGGCGGTTTCCGGTTTGTAGGCGAACATGCGCACGAGGCCGATCAGGCGATTCGCGCTCATGCGGATGTCGTTGAACTGGAACGTGGTCGGATCGCGCAAAGCGTATTTTTCCGGCTGCGTGCGCAGCTTGTCGCGCAGTTGCTTCAAGCTCGCATACGAGTCGCCGAAGGCTTTCGCGCATGCCGCGTTCTTGCCGCAACCGGCAAACTGCGCCTTGAGCGAGTCTTCGAGATTGCGCGCGAATTCCTGGCCGAAGACGAGTTCGTTCGGCGCGACGCTGTCGAGCACGACGCTGCGCACGCCGTCCGGGTAGCGCAGCAAATACTGCTGGGCCATGCGCGTGCCGTAGGAAACGCCGACCAGATCGAACTGCGGCGCGCCGAGCGCCTGGCGCAGGTCTTCGAGATCGCGCGTCGCGACCGTCGTCGTGTAGTAGCGCGGGTCGGCCTTCTTTTCGACTTCGGCGAGGCACTGGGTCATCAGTTCGCGCGTCTTCTGCGGATCGATGCCGCTGCCGGCCTCGTCGCTGTGGTCGGGATGCTTTTCGGCTTCTTCCACCGCGGCGCAGTCGAGCGGATGCGATTTGCCGGTGCCGCGCTGGTCGAGCAGCAGGATGTGATGATGCTTGCGCAGCGGTGCCATCGCGCCGGCGACGATCGGATACGTCTCGACCGCGGCCTGGCCCGGTCCGCCGGCGAGGAAGACGACGATGTCGCTGTCCGCGCGCTCGGTCTCGGCCTTGATCAAAGCCAGATTGAGGTCGATCTTGCGGCCGCCCGGCGCGTCGCGGTTCTCCGCGACCGAGAACGGCGCGCAGTACGCGGCGGTCGTTGCGCCGGAATCTTTTTGCGGCAGATCGCAGGCCTTGAACGTGAGCGCGCCGAGTTTGAACTCGCGTGCGTTGGTCGGAATCGCCGCCGCGGCCGGCGCGCGCGCGCCGCCGCCGTCCGCAGGCGCCGCAGTGAAGCGCTTCCATGCAAACACGCCGACAACGGCGAGCAGCAAGGCGATGCGCAGGAGATTTCGTTTGCTCATGCTTCAATCCTTCCCCGGTTGGAAAATCGATTCGATCGGTTGACGAAAAAGTTTGGCGATGCGGAACGCCAGCGGCAGGCTCGGATCGTACTTGCCGGTTTCGATCGCGTTGACGGTCTGCCGCGAGACATCGAGCTTTTCCGCAAGATCG
This sequence comes from Rudaea sp. 3F27F6, assembly GCF_005503555.1. Lineage (GTDB taxonomy): Bacteria > Pseudomonadota > Gammaproteobacteria > Xanthomonadales > Rhodanobacteraceae > Rudaea. The sequence continues at coordinate 1,372,840 of NZ_SCNG01000001.1, read as the reverse complement.
CCCTGCGACCAGCCGCGCTCGGCGCGCAGTTCACGCACCTTGTTGTTCATTCGGCCGCCGCGTCGCGCCGCTGCTTGCGCCGGCGGCGCAGGTAGAGCAAGACGGCGGCAACCCCGAGCGTCGCCGCGGCGCCGCTGGCGACGCCGATCGCCATGTCGTCCTTGGCTTGCAGCAGCGCCCAGACTGCGATGGCGGCGAAGACCGCGGCGCAGAGCAGCAGGCGCAGGTAGAGCGGCATGCCTTCGTCGTCCTCGCAGAACGCGTCGCCGCCGTACTGGCGCGCGACCCAGACGCGCGTGCCGCCGTAGCAGATCATCAGGATCGGGAACACGAACAGCAGCAGTGCCGCGCTCGTCGACGGCGACAGCACCTTGGCTGCGGCGAGGAATCCGCCGATGAGGCTGTACAGCGACACGACCGCGGTCGCGGCGCCGAGTCCGATCAGATGGGTGCGTTGTTCGAGTTCGTCGCTGGTCCAGATGCGCCGGCCCATCAGCCAGATCACGTAGATCAGCGGCAGCACCGGAGTCAGCGCGAGCAGCACTTTCTGCGGCAGTTCGGTCGCGCTGCGCGCGAGCGGCCAGACCAGAATCAGGATGAGCGTGTAGGCCGCCATCGTGATCATGACTTGGCGCTGGTAAGTCCTGTTGGCGTTGCGGTTCACGTGCGCGGGTCTGCTCGGCTGGGGTGTCGGTCGGCGATTCGACATGTAAAGCATGCTTGACATGGGCAATGTAGCGACGGACGTTCCGGGTGTCAAGCACGCTTTACATCGCTGTGCACAGGCGAAACCGCGTTCGCAAACTGCCTGCGGTGCAGCCGACTTGCCGTACTGCGTCACATAACGACGCGAAACGTGTTCCAGCTCTCATGAAAATTTGTGACGACCTACACCGATTTTCGTTTCTTTACATTCGTATTTCATTGGCACGGCGATTGCAGATGGGCCTGCGACCTGCCCCGAGGAGACGCAAGTTCAAGCGTCTCCCGCCCGCAGCGGGATCCACCAACGACAACTCAATCGACCTAATCGGGAGTAACGAAATGAAGACCAAACTCGCTCTTGCGACTCTTATCGCCGGCTTCGGCCTCGCCGGCGCCGCGGCGTCGGTTTCCGCCGCGACGGCCACCGGCCAGTTCAACGTCAAGCTGACCGTCACCAAGACGTGCTCGGTGGTGACGACGACCGACCTCGACTTCGGCTCGCAGGCGTCGACCGCGACCAACATCACCGCCAACAACGGTTCGGTCACCGTGGCCTGCTCGAAGAACACGCCGTACACCATCGGCCTGCTGCCTTCGGCGGCGAACGGCGGCACCGCCAACGGCACCGGCAGCATGAAGAGCGCGACGACCGGTGAACTGGTCGCCTACTCGCTGTTCCAGGACGCCGCGAACACCGTGTGGGGCAACACCACCGGCACCGGCGGCAACGTGAAGAGCGGCAACCGTCTCGCCGCGGCCACGGCCAACCAGGTGCACACCGTGTTCGGCAAAGTGGCGGCGCTCGACGTCACCCCGTCGACGGACTACCTCGACGTCGTCGCGGTCACCGTGACCTACTGAGTCTGAAGCCATGTCGACGCGTACCTTTCTTTCCTGCATCGCGCTGTTCGCCGGCTTCGCCGCGGCGGCCGGTGCGCATGCGAGCGGCCTGCAAGTCTCGCCGGTGTCGCTGAGCCTCACGCCCACGCAGAACGCGGACGGTCTGTGGCTCTCGAACAGCGGCGACAACGACGTGCAGGCGCAGGTGCGCGTGTTCCACTGGACGCAGGAGGGCGGCGAGGAAAAACTCACGCCCTCCCGCGGCCTCGTCGTCAGCCCGCCGATGCTCAAGCTCGCGCCGGGCGAGAAGCAGCTGATCCGCGTGATCCGCACCGGCGCTCCGCCGTCGGGTGCGGGCGCGGTCGAGGATGCCTACCGCATCGCGATCGACGAGCTGCCGGTGGAAACCAAGGTCAAGAAAGGTCTGCGCTTCGTCCTGCACTACTCAGTGCCGGTGTTCGTCGAGCCGGTCGGTGCGGCCGCGGTCGCGCCGAAGCTGGTCTGGGCATTCCGCCGCAACGGCGAGGGCGTCACTCTCGATCTCGGCAACCAGGGCAACGGTCATGCACAGATCGCCGATCTGACCCTCGTCGGTGCCGGCGATCAACGCACCACGCTCGCGGGAGGACTGGTCGGCTACGCGCTGCCCGGCGCCAGCGTGCACTGGAATCTGAAAATCTCACAAGCCGCGTTTAGTGCAGGCGGCCACATCGAGGCGATGGTCAATGGTGAAAAAGCGACGCAAGCCGCTTCGCTGGCCGATCCGCCTCGTTGAAGCCACTCTTCTCTACAGCTCCCTCAGTTCGCTTGGTTTCGCCCTCGAAGTATCGACGGGCGCGGCGGATGCGGCTGCCCCCGCGGCGATAGCGGGCTACGACGCCGCAGGCGACGCGGCGGCCGATACGGACGGCGGGAGTCTGTACCTGGAAGTGACGGTCAACGGCGCGGACAAAGGTCTCGGGCGCTTCAGCGAACACGACGGCGCGATCTATGCGAGCGCGGCCGCGCTGCGCAGTCTCGGCTTCACCCTGCCGAGCGGCGCGGGCGATCCGCTGCGCGTGGACAGTCTCGCCGGGGTGAAGACGAAGTACGACGCTGGACGCCAGGCGCTGTCGATCGACGCGCCGCTCGGCCTGCTCGACCTGCCTTCGACGGTGCTGAATGCGCAGCAGAACAGCGTTCCGCGCGTCACCACGTCGCCCGGCGCGCTGCTCAACTACGATCTCTACGGCACCATCGGCGAACACGGCGCCGCGGGCGTCAATGCCTTCACCGAATTGCGCGCGTTCGATCGTTTCGGCGTGCTGAGCTTCACTTCGCTCGCCCAGGCGACGCACGACGACGTCGGCGGCTGGACCAACAACTACCGCCGCCTCGACACGACGTGGACGACCTCGTTCCCCGAGCAGATGCTCTCGCTGCGCATCGGCGACACGATCACCGACGCGCTGTCGTGGTCGCGCGCCACGCGCATCGGCGGCATCCAGTTCGGCACAGACTTCGCCCTGCAGCCGTACCGCATCACCGCGCCGCTGCCGGCGTTCTTCGGCTCGGCCGCGCTGCCGTCGGACGTGCAGCTCTACATCAACGGGGTCAAGCAATACAGCGGCCAGGTGCCGGCCGGCCCGTTCCAGCTCAACGCGGTGCCGAACGTCAACGGCGTCGGCAACGCGCAGATCGTCGTGACCGACGCGCTCGGCCGCGCGACGACGCTGAACTTTTCCATGTACAACACCCAGCAACTGCTCGCGCAGGGGCTGTCGGACTGGTCAGTGGAACTCGGCGCGGTGCGCGAGAACTACGGTCTCAGTTCGTTCGACTATGCCGGCAAGCCGATGGCGAGCGGCACCTGGCGCTACGGCTTCAGCAACAGCTTCACCGCCGAGGCGCATGCCGAAACGAGCGACGGACTGAGCAACGCCGGCGCCGGCGGCAGCGTCGCGATCGGCAGCTTCGGCGTCGTCTCCGCCGCGTACGCGCGCAGCGACTATCACGGCAGCGCGGGATCGCTGGTCAGCCTGAATTACGACTGGCGCAGCGACATCTACTATCTCAACCTCGGCGGCACGCGCACCTCGGGCAACTACCGCGACGTCGCCTCGCTGTCCGGTTCGCCGCCGCCGCGCATCAGCGCGCATGCGCAGGGTGGTCTCAACACTGCGGACTTCGGCAGCTTCAGCGTCGGCTATCTGCATCTGCGCGAAATCGGCAAGCCTGCGTCGCGCTACGCGAACGCGAGCTGGTTCAAGGCGGTCGGCAGCAACGCCTCGCTCGGCCTGTCGCTGAATCAGAACCTCGACACGAGCAAAGACCGCAGCGTGTTCTTCAGCTTCAGCTTCGCTCTCGGCGGAAACACTTCGGTGAGCACGGGCCTGAGCCGCGACAACGGCCGCGATGCCGCCGTGGTCAGCGCGAGCCGGTCGACGCCGATGGAAGGCGGCATCGGCTGGCGCGCGAGCCTCAGCGCGGGCGAAGGCCGCAACGGCGGCCAGGCCGAACTCGATTATCTCGGCGGCGCCGGGCGCTACTCCGTTGGCGTCAGCGCGCTCGGCGACAGCCGCTATGCCTACGCCGACGTGACCGGCTCGCTGGTCTTCATGGACGGACATCTGTTCGCCGCGCGCCATATCGACGACGCCTTCGCCGTGGTCTCGACCGACGGCATCGCCGATGTGCCGGTCAAGCTCGAGAACCGCGTGCTCGGCAAGACCGACACGAACGGCCTCATGCTGATCACGCCGCTCAATGCGTATCAGAACAATCAGCTTGCGATCGATCCGATGAACCTGCCGGCCGACGTGCGCATCGACCGGGTGAAGACCTTCGCCACGCCGGGCGACCGCAGCGGCACGCTGGTGCGCTTCGGCATCACGCCGATACGCGCGGCGACGATCGTGCTCGTCGACGCGGCGGGCAAGCCGCTCGCGCTCGGCAGCGAAGTGCGCCTCGCCGGGCAGACCGGCGACGCGGCCCTGGTCGGCTACGATGGCATCGTCTATCTCGACACGCTTGAAACGCACAACGTGCTCGACGTGCAGGGCCCGGGCGGCGCCTGCCGCGCCGAGTTCGACTACCGCAAAGAAGGCGACGGCGTGCCGCAGATCGGGCCACTGCCGTGCCGCAAGGAAAAGCCATGAGGAAATTGCCGTTCTACGCGTTCGCCCTCCTCGGCCTGCTGTTGTTCGCCGCGCCGGCCGTGCGCGCGCAGAACATCACCTGCACGCTGAGCGCGACCGACGTGCTGTTCTCTTCGGTCGATCCGCTGTCGAGCCAGACCGACGTCAACGGCAGCGTTTCCTACAGTTGCAGGAACACCACTGGCACGCAGCGTTCGGCGCGGATCTGCCTGAGCATCGGCGAAGCGGGCGGCGGTCCGACCAATCCGCGCCAGATGTCCGGCACCGGGACGCTGCAGTTTCAGCTCTACGAAGACGTCGCACACACCCAAGTCTGGGGCAGCGACGTCTGGGGCGGAAATCCGGCAATGGGCTGGTCGTCGAACGCGTTCACCCTGACCATTCCCGCCAATCAGACCCGCACCGGCGCAGTGACCATGTACGGCCGCGTGATCGGCGGGCAGACCGGCGTCGCGCCGGGCAGCTATGTGGACGCCTACGGCGCCGGCGACACGCTGATGACGATCAACGAGCAGACCGGTACGACCGCGCCGGCGAATTGCGGCGGCACCACGGTGAATGGCCCCTTCACTTTCCGCGTCACTGCGAACGTGATCAAGAATTGCACGGTGAGCGCCAACGACCTCATCTTCACCAGCGTGCCGTCGGGCACGGTTCCGCCCGCGGGCAATACCGGGATCAGCATGACCTGTTCGAGCGGGACGAAGTACTACGTCGGCCTGGCGTCGTTGAACACGGCGAGCACGACCGGCGTCGGCCAGATGAAAGGCAGCGGGACGAATACCGACACGATCGCCTATCAGCTCTATTCCAATTCCGCGCTGACCACGGTTTGGGGCAACACGGCGACGACGACGACGGTCGGCAACGGCATGGCCGGTACCGGCAGCGGTGCGGCGCAAAGCATGACCGTCTACGCCAAGGTCACCGGAAGCACCGACGTGACGCCGGATACCTACAGCGACATCGTCCAGGTCAACGTCAACTACTGACGCCGCGTCGCGCGGCGGCGTCAGCGCGAGGAGACGTATTTCTCGCGGCGGATGTGCGGCACCGGCAGGCCAGCTTCCTTGAGCGCGTTGAAGGCCTGGTCGACCATGTCGGGATTGCCGCAGAGATAAGCGATGTCGCGCGCCGCATCCGGCTTGATCTCGTCGAGCGCGACCTGTACGCGGCCGTTGCGGTCGTGCGCGCGCGGCACTGCGCGCGGCGTACGCGAGAAGCAGGCGTAGAAGCGGAACTGCGGATTCTCGCGCGCGAACGCCTCGAACTCGTCGCCGTAGAGCAGCTCGGACTCGTTGCGCGCGCCGTAGATCAGGGCGACTTCGACGTCGCGCTTGGCGAACAGCATTTTCAATTGCGGCAGCATCGCGCGGTACGGGGTCACACCGGTGCCGGTGGCGACGAAGACATAGCGTCCGTTCGCGTCCGGGTCCATCAGGCAGAAGCGGCCGTACGGTCCGCTCGCCTCGATCGTGCCGCCGTGTTCGAGATCGCGGAACAGCGCGGTGGCCGCGCCGCCGTCGACATAGGACACGGCGACTTCGATGCGCTGCACCGGCGACGCATCGCCCGCGCCGATCGTTGCGACCGAATAACTGCGCTTGGTCGGCTTGCCGTCGGCGTAGTGGAAATGCACCTGCAGGAACTGTCCGGGGATAAAGGCGAACGGCGCACCGTCGGCGCGTTCGAAGGAAAGGTGGCGCACGCTCGGGGCGAGCATACGGCTGTCGGCTAGGCGCAGGGTGAAATGTTCGGCCACGTGAAAACCAAATCGGCAAGAGGGAAGGGGGTGAATCCGGAAATTCCGTCCGCGAATCTTCCGGACTGGCTAAAGCCCGGCACAGGTCCGGACTCGGCTACGTCGAACCGGGCGCGGCGCGCCCGGTTCGCAGCAGGTCTTCCTGGCCTGCGGGAAGCCTCCGAGCGGATCGGAGTTTCCAAAGGCCGCTATACTACGCGTTCAGCACCGTCAAAGCAGCCATGAGCAACACTTTGTCACCCGTCCCGGCTCTCCAAGTCGCCGACCTGCGCAAGACCTACGCCACCGGCGTCGAAGCTCTCAAAGGCATTTCCCTCACCGTTCAGGCCGGCGATTTCTATGCCTTGCTCGGCCCTAACGGTGCCGGCAAATCGACCCTGATCGGCATCATTTCCTCGCTGGTCAACCCGAGCGAAGGCGATGTGCGCGTGTTCGGCCACTCGGTGCGCACCGAGCGCGGCCTGGCCATGCAACAGATCGGCCTCGTCCCGCAGGAAATCAATTTCAACCTGTTTGAAACGCCGCTCGACATCTGCGTCAACCAAGCCGGCTTCTACGGCATCGAGCGCAAGACCGCGCTCGTGCGCGCCGAGAAATACCTCAAGGAGCTTGCGCTCTGGGACAAGGCGCACGCGGTGACGCGCACGCTTTCGGGCGGCATGAAGCGGCGCCTGATGATCGCGCGCGCGATGATGAACGAGCCGAAGCTGCTGATCCTCGACGAGCCGACCGCAGGCGTCGACATCGAGATCCGCCGTTCGATGTGGAAATTCATCGAAGGCATCAACGCGGCCGGCACCACGGTGATCCTGACCACGCACTATCTCGAAGAAGCCGAGCAGCTGTGCCGCAACATCACCATCATCGACCACGGCCGCGTCATCGAGAACACCTCGATGAAGAACCTGCTGTCGAAGCTCGACGTCGAAACTTTCGTCTTCGATCTCGCCCATCCGATCGACGGCCTGCCGACGGTCGACGAGGTCAAGCTCACGCGCATCGATTCGCACACGATCGAAGCCGAAATGTCGCGCGCGCACGATCTCAATTCCGTGTTCGCCGCGCTCAGCGCGCACAGCATCACGGTCAATTCGATGCGCAACAAGGCCAATCGCCTCGAAGAATTGTTCGTGCGCCTCGTCGAAGGCCGCATGAGCGACAACGGCAACACGAACAAAGAGGCCGCATGAACGCCCAAGCCAACCTCATCGCGCTCGGCACGATCGCGCGCCGCGAAGTCATGCGCATCCTGCGCATCTGGTCGCAGACCCTGCTGCCGCCGGCGATCACGATGACCCTGTACTTCATCATCTTCGGCAGTCTGATCGGCAGCCGCATCGGCGAGATGGCGCCGGGTATCTCGTACATCGAATACATCGCGCCGGGCCTGATCATGATGGCGGTGATCCAGAACGCCTACGGCAACATCACCAGTTCGTTCTTCGGCGCCAAGTTCCAGCGCTTCATCGAAGAGATGCTGGTCTCGCCGATGCCGAGCTGGACCATCCTCGCCGGCTATGTGACCGGCGCCGTGCTGCGCGGTTTCATGGTCGGCGTGATCGTGCTGCTGATCAGCCTGTTCTTCACCAAGATCCATCTCTATCACCCACTCGTCACCCTGAGCACCTTCCTGCTCGCCGCGGTGATCTTCGCCCTGCTCGGCTTCGTCAACTCGATCTACGCGCGCAAATTCGACGACATCGCGATCATCCCGACCTTCGTGCTGACCCCGCTGACTTATCTCGGCGGCGTGTTCTACAACGTCGCCCAACTGCCGTCGCCGTGGAAAGAGATCTCGCATCTCAATCCGATTCTGTACATGGTCAACACGTTCCGCTACGGCCTTCTCGGCGTGTCCGACATCGACCTGACCTGGGCCTACGTGGTCATGCTCGCCTTTGTCGTCGTGCTCGCGGCCTATTGCCTCAGCCTGCTGCATCGCGGCGTCGGCCTGCGCACCTGACAAGCGCGGCGCCATCGCGCCGGCGCACTGCTAAGGCCGGCGCAGGCGCGTGAACTCGGAAAATTCCCACTGACGGAACGCGAGCAGCGCCGAGCAGCCGTCCTTGGATTCGAGCGGCAGACGCGCATCGCGGTGGGCAAGTTCGTCGAATTCGCGCGCGAGACGTTCGATCGCCGCCTTGATCTGCTTCTGCGATGCGGCCGACAACACGCCGCCGATGAAGCGCAACTCTTCCGTCGGCGCGTTGAAGCGCGCGCGCAGGAATTCGGGCGCGACACGCGCGACGAAGAACTCGTGTACCGGTCCGTCCTTGCGCCAGGCGAAATTGCGCGCAGTCAGTTTGCGGATGCGCCGCGGCGGCCGATAGTTGACGATGCCGAGCGCGTCGAGACGCAGGACGATCGACGTGAGCTGGTTGTCGTCGAGGGCGAAGGTCGAGGTGATCTCCTGCCACTTCCAATCGTTGACGAGCAGATAGCTGACGACGAGCAGGCGCGGATCGCGCACGAGCGCGCGCTCCTGGGTCTGGCTCAAGGCCGTGAGCAGGGTCGGTGCCGGCGATTGCAGCAGATCGGCCAGGGACAGATCGAGCGCGGCGCAGATCGCGTCGAGTCGGCTCAGCGAGAAATCGCCGCGCGACAGATCGCGCTTCACCGTCGGCTCGCTGACCCCGAGCGCCGCGGCCAATTGCCGGTAGGTCATGTTGCGCGCGCGCAAGGTGGCGCGGATCGATTGCAGCAGGGTCGCGCTGGTGCTCACGGCGGTTTCTCCACTGAGTATCAGGAATTGATACTCGCTAGATTAAAAGGTAGCGCATAAGCAAAGGAACTTGCGAGCCGTTCGGGTTCTCGAAATGCTCCTGCCATTCCGTCCGCCCAAGCCGCCATGAACTTCCGCGCCGTCGTGCTTCTGCTGCTAATTTATCCCATGTGGTGCGGCGTGATGTTCGCCAAACAGCGCACGATTCTGTTCCCGGCGGCTTCAGACGATCGGCATCCTCTTGCCGAAAAGCTGCCGAAAGGCGCTCAGCAGATCGAGCTGCCGGGAAGTTTCGGCAAAGTGCGCGCCGTTTTCTGGTCGGCGCAGACCTCATCCGGACGAGGGCCTTCCGTACTCTATCTGCACGGGAACTACGAACGGATCGAAGACTCGTTCGCGCTCGTTCAACCGCTGGTACGTGCGGGAGTCTCGGTAATGCAGCTCGAATACCCGGGATTCGGCGGCGCGGACGGCGAACCGACGTTCGGCGAAATCAATGAGGCCGCAGACCGGGCTTACGACTGGCTGGCACAACAGCCGGCGGTCGATGCGCAGCGTATCGTCGTCATGGGGTATTCGATAGGAGGCGGCATCGGGGCGGATCTCGTCGGCAGGCGCCACGCGGCGGCGCTGATCCTGTTGTCGACGTTCACGTCGCTTGAGGATATGGCGCATCGATACTGGCTGCCCGGTTTTCTGCTGCGCTATCAGTACGACACTCTGGCGCGAGTACGGGAATTTCCCGGTCCTTTGTTCGTCGAGCATGGGCGTCGCGACGAAGTGATTCCGTACGAGATGGGGCTGCGCCTCGTCGCCGCCTCGCCGCGCGCGGACTTTGTGCCACTCGATTGCGGTCACGGAGACTGCGAGTTCGACGACAGCTTGTTTGCCGATCGTCTCCCTGCGTGGCTTGCCGCCAAGGGACTGCTAGATCGGTCCACATCCATCAGGGAGAAAAGCGATGCTTCCGCGAGTCAGTAATTCGTCGATGCTGAAAATGGTTGCGACCTGCTTGTTGGTCTTGATGCTGTCCGGCTGCGCCACGCTGTTCCGCGCGCAGCAGGAGCATCGCGCCGCGAGCGTCGTCGACTATCTCTATCCGAACGCGAGCGAAGCGCCGCAACTGCAGCCGGCGACGACGACCCTGCGGCCGCCGGTGCGCGTCGGCATCGCCTTTGTGCCGGGCGGGCAGTGGGATTCGGGCGCGTCCGACGAATCGAAGCGGCTGCTGCTCGAGCGCGTCAAGGCGGCGTTCGCGCAGTATCCGTATATCGGCAGCATCGAAGTGATTCCGTCGAACTATCTGCGCGCGCGCGGCGGTTTCGACAATCTCGATCAGGTCGCGCGTTTGTTCAACGTCGAGATCGTCGCGCTGCTGTCCTACGACCAGGTGCAGTTCAACGACACGCGCGCTGCCGCGGTGCTGTACTGGACACTCGTCGGCGCCTACGTGATTCGCGGCGACAAGTACGACGTGCAGACCTTGGTCGACGCCACGGTGTTCGACGTGGCCAGCCGCAAGCTGCTGTTCCGCGCGCCGGGGTCGAGCCGCGAGAAGGGCAGCGGCACGCTGGCGAGTTTCAGCGAGCGTTCGCGCCAGGCGCGCGACACGGGCTACGTGAAAGCGGTCGACGATCTGATTCCGCAGCTCAAGACCGCGATGGACGATTTCCGTGAACGCTCCAAGCACGACGCCTACGTCAAGGTGGAAAACAAGGCCGGCTACCGCGGTGGCGGCGACGTCGGCTGGTCGGGCTTGCTGATTGGCGTGGTGCTTGTCGTTCTCGTGCATGCCTCGCGCCGCGTTGCCTAGATTGCCGTGGACGGCGCTCGCGGTGCTCGGGCTCGGCGCGATCCTTGCCGCCGCGCCCGAATCCTGGCGCAGCACACTCGAATACGATCGGCATGCGCTTGCGGCCGGTGAGATGTGGCGCATCTGGACCGGCCATCTCGTCCATTTTTCCGTACGTCATGCCGTGGTCGATCTCGCTACGTTGGCCGTGCTCGCCTGGGCCGTCGAAATGCGTTGCGAGTACCGCGTGACGGCCAGCCTGTTGCTCTGCGCGCCGCCGTTGTTGTCGCTGGCGTTGTTCTTCTGCGTGCCCGAGCTGGCCGTCTATCGCGGCGCATCGGGCCTGTGCGTCGCCTGCGGCAGCGCGCTTGCCCTGATGCTATGGAATGGGTCGCGGCGAATGCGTGTGTGTGTATTGCTCGTCGCCGTACTGTTCGTGTTCAAGACCGGTTTTGAGGCGATCGGCAGCCCGGCCGATTTTTCCGGCCTCGGCGACGGCGTGCGCGTCGCCTGGCAGGCTCATGTTTTCGGCGCGCTGATCGGCATGCTCTGCGCGGCGCTGTTTCGCGGCGCAGGTGCCGCAGCATTGCCTTCGGGTTTCTTTCCGCGCAGCAGAAAACTTGCGGCGGCGCAGGCGAGCATGGCGATGCCGGCGAACAGGAACGCGTCGCTGTAGGCGAGGATCAGCGCGTCGCGATGCACGCCGTGGTCGATCAGCGCGAGCGCGCGCTGGCGCAGCGGCGCGAACGCGGCATCATGCAAGGCCGCCGCGCGTTCGACGTGGGCATGCGCGAACAGGCGCACGAGTTCGACGATGCGATCCTGCGCGGCCTGCGAGTACGTCGTCACCGCTTCGCCGATGCGCATCGCGTGCAGCTTCTCGCGCTCGACGACGAACTGGCCGGCGATCGCGATGCCGATCGCGCCGCCGACGTTGCGTACCATCGAGAACACGCCCGACGCCGAACCCATTTCGGATTTCTCCAGACCCTGCACGGCCATCGTGCCGAGCGCGACCACGATCAATGCTTGGCCGATGCCGCGCACGACGAGCGACGGCACGATGACGTTCGCCGCCGCGTCGAGATTGAGATGGGTGTTCATCAGGCAGCCCAGGGCCATGATGGCGAAGCCGGCGATGATCGCCGTGCGCACGCTGGTCCAGCGCATCAACGGCGGCGTCGCGAATGACATCACCAATTGCACGAGCCCGTACGGAATCATGGTCATGCCGATCTGGCGCGCGTTGTAGCCCTGCGCGTCGGCGAAGTAGTTCGGCACGAGGAAGACGACGCCGAACACGACCGCGCCGAAGGTGAATTGCATCAGGCTCGCAAGGCCGAAGTTGTAGCGGCCGAGCAGGCGCAGATTGATGAACGGATCGGCGCGGCGCAGTTCGATCGCGACGAACGCGACGATGCCGAGTACGGCGACGATCGCCGCGTTGATGATGAAGGACGCGGCGAACCAGTCCTTGCGTCCGCCTTCTTCGAGCAGGATCTGCAGCGCAGACAAGCCGATCGCCATTGCCGCGATGCCACCCCAATCGCCTTGGCGCAGTTTGCCGGGCTGAGCAGGCTGCGCGCGGATCGCCCAGGCGATCGCAGCGAGCAGGATCAGCCCCGGCGGAATCTGCAGATAGAAGATCCAGCGCCACGAGTACATGTCGGTCAGCCAGCCGCCGAGCGACGGACCGGCGGCCTGGGCGACGTTGTTCGAGATCGCGAACAGGGCCATGCCGAGCGGATGCTTCGACGGCGGCAGTTCAGTGACGATCAACTGGAACGAGAGCGGGATCAGCACGCCGCCGAACGCACCCTGCAGCGCGCGCGCCACGATCATCGTGCCGATGTCGGGTGCGATCGAACAGACCAGCGAGAACATGACGAAGCCCGCGGTGCCGACCATGAGCACGCGCCGGATCGAGAACACCGAAGCGAGCCACGCGGTCAGCGGAATGATGATGATCTCGGCGACGAGATAGGCAGTGGTGATCCATGAGCCTTCGTCGAACGTCGCGCCGAGCGAGCCGCGCACGTCGGGCAGCGAGGCATTGGTGACGTGCACGTTCATGCCGGCCATGAAGCAGCCGACCGCGCCGCCGATCACCGCGACCCAGGCGCGCAGCGAAACCGCGTCGTCGGCTTGCGCGCGTGCCTCAACCGCCGTCATGCGAATGCTGCCGCGTGTCCACAGTGGTCACCACCGACATGCCGGGGCGCAGGTCGGCGCGCCGCGCCGCATCGGCGTCGACGCGGATGCGCAGCGGAATGCGCTGCACGATCTTGGTGAAGTTGCCGGTCGCATTGTCGGGCGGCAGCAAGGCGAACTGCGCGCCCGAGGCAGGAGCGAGGCTATCGACGCTCCCACTGAGCACGGCGCCGCCGAACGCGTCGACGGCGATGCTCACCGGTTGGCCCGGCGAGATGCGGTCGAGTTGCGTTTCCTTGTAGTTGGCGACGACGTAAGCGTCTTCGGGGACGAGTGCGAGCAGGGCGGCGCCGACGTCGACATGCTGGCCGACGCGCAGGCTGCGCTGGCCGACGCGGCCGGCGACGGGCGCGACGATGACGCAGCGTTCGAGATCGAGGCGCGCGAGTTCGTGCGCCGCGGTTGCCTGCGCCAGCGCCGCACGCGCCTTGTCGAGCGCGGCGGCGATGCGGCGGCGTTCGCTCGCGAGCACGTCGAGGCGCTGCCTCGCTGCATCGGCGTCGGCGCCGGCGGCGAGTTGTGCCGCGCGGCTGCGCTTGGCCTCTGCGTCGGCAGCTTCGAGTTGCTGCACGCTGGCGACTTCCTGTTTGATCAGGTCCTGTTGGCGCCGATGTTCGAGAGCCGCGCGCTGCGCATCGGCCGCACGTGCCGACAGCGCGGCGACCGCGGCCGCGATCGCGCTGTGCTGCTGCGCCGTCTGCGCGTCGAGGTTCGCCGCGGCGGCTTCCTGCGCGGTGATGTCGGCGCGCGCAGCGGCGATCGCCGCTTCGGCCTGCTCAGCGTGCGCGCGGTAGTCGCTGTCGTCGATGCGCGCGAGCACGGCGCCGGCGTCGACGTGCTGGTTGTCGCGCACGTTCACGTCGACGAGCATGCCGGCGACGCGCGGACTGACGCTGACGATGTCGGCGCGCACATAGGCGTCGTCGGTACTTTGCAGATAGCGGCCGACGCTCCACCAGCGTACGCCGGCAACGCCGACGGCGACGGTCGCGACGGCCGCACCGGCGAAAGCGAGCGTGCGCCAGCGCGACGGCGGCGGTCGCCGCGCTTCGGTGTCGGCAGCGAGGTTTGTGGAAGCATCTTTCATGTCGGTCTCGGAGTAGGAATTCGGTCAGCGTTTCGCGTCGGCGTCGCGCACGAGCATGGCCGCGGCCACGGCAGGCGCGTCTTCCCAGCCGCCGCCTAGTGCTTTGAACAAGGTCACTTGCGCGGTGGCGACCTCGGCATCGGCGGCGGCGAGCGCGGCCTGCGCTTCGACGTCGCCGCGCTCGGCATCGAGCAGGTCGAGTGCGGTTGCGGCACCCGCTTCGCGGCCTAACCGCGCGAGGCGCACGGTGGTGTTCGACTGCCGCGCCGCTGCGTCGAGGGCGTTGCGCTTTTCCATCGCCGCGGCATACGCGGCGAGCGATTGTTCGACTTCCTTGAGCGCGGTGAGTAAGGCCGCGTCGAGGCGCGCGAGTGCCGCGGCTTCCTGCGCGTGCGCACCGGCTATGCGTGCGCGCGCCGCGCCGAAGTTGGGGAAATTCCAGGACAGAAGCGGACCGAGGCGCCAGATCGTCGACTCGTGTCGATCGAGCGCGGCGACCGTGCTCGCCGACGAAGCGCCCATCGCGCCGATCGACACCGACGGATACAGATCGGCGACGGCAACGCCGATACGCGCCGTGCTTGCGGCGAGCCGGCGCTCGGCTGCGCGCACATCGGGACGGCGGCGCAACAGCGCGGCGACGTCGCCGATCGGCAGCGGCGCGCGCAGCGACGGAATCGCGCTGCATGCGGCGGCCGCTGCAGGCACTTCGCGCGGCGGCTTGCCGGTCAGCACGGCAAGTTCGTAAAGCGCCGACGTGTGCGCCGCGGCCAGCGGCGGCACCGCTGCACGTGCCTGTTCGACAAGCGCGGCCGCACGCGCGACGTCGAGCGCCGGCGCCGCGCCGGCCGCGCGCAGTTTCGTCTTGGTCTGCCAACTGCGCGTGACCAGTTCGAGCGAACGCTTCGCCGTCGCCATGCGGAACGCGTAGCCGCAGGCATCGAGATACGCCTGCGTGGTGCGTGCGGCGACTTCGACGCGCACGCCGTCTTCGACGGCGCGCTGCGCCTCGGCGTCGGCGCCCGCGGCCTGCACGGTGCGGCCGAGGCGGCCGAACAGATCGATTTCCCAGTCCAGGTCGAAGCCGGCGTCGAAACGTTGACCGGTGCGCACCGGCTGATTGCCGAGCGCCGCGGCGAGCTGGTCGGTCATCGTGCTGCCGTAGCCAGCGCCGGCGTTCAAGCGGGTCTGCGGCAGGCGCGCGTTCTCGCGCCCGCGCAGCGCGGCGCGCGCCTCGGCGAGATGCGCGGCGGCGACGCGCAGATCGCGGTTGTTCGCGAGTGCGTCGGCGACGAGTGCATCGAGCGCCGCATCGTCGTAGAGATGCCACCAATGCGTAGCGGCCGGTGCGTTCTCAATCGCGTCGTTGTGTGCAGCGAACGAGTCCGGCAGCGCGACGGTCGCCTGTGGCGGGCGGCTCGGGCCGGCGGCGCAGGCGCCGAGCAGAAGCGCGCAGGGCAGGCTCGATGCGCGCAGACGCAGACAGGAAAAGATCGACATGACCAAATCGGACTTGAACGGGAACGGCGTTCATTGGGCCAGAACGGGGTTTGTCTTTCTGCCGCGTTTCGGACAGCATTCGTCGCATTATGGACAAACCGCGCAGCGTTGAAGATTGCCAGACGGCCCCGCGGCCGATCGCCGCGCTTGCCACCGAACACGCCGACGGCGAGCACATCGCGCCGCACCGCCACGTGCGCGCGCAGCTGATTCATGCGGTCACCGGCGTGATGACCGTGGTCGGTGCGAGCGGCAGTTGGGTGGTGCCGACCGGGCGCGCAGTGTGGATGCCGGCGCAGGCCGAGCATCAGATCCGCATCGCCGGCGACGTGGCGATGCGCACCGTGTTCGTCGATGCGCGGGCGCGGCCCGGCATGCCGGATCGTTGTGAGGTGATCGAGGTGTCGCCATTGCTGCGCGAAGCGATCGTCGCGGCGACGACGATCGCGCTCGATTATGCCGCGCGCAGCCGCGACGAGCGCGTGATGGAACTGATTCTCGACGAACTCGACAGCGCGCCACGTCTCGCCCTACATGTGCCGCTGCCGCTGGACGCGCGCCTGCGCCGTGCCTGCGAACGCATCATCGCCGCGCCGGCGCGCACGCCCGCACTCGACGCGCTCGCACGCAGTTTGCATATGAGCGGGCGCACCTTGGCGCGCGCGTTCCAGCGCGAAGTCGGCATGAGCTACGCGGCGTGGCTGCGGCGCCTACGCCTGCTATTGAGTCTGCAGCGGCTCGCCGCGGGCGCGTCGGTGCTCGAAGTCGCGCTCGAACACGGTTACGCAAGTCCGAGTGCGTTCAGCGCGATGTTCCGCCGCGAACTTGGCGTGTCGCCGAGCGGTTATCTCGCTGACGCGAAACATCCGCGTGCGGCGGAATCCGAGCGCGCTTGAAATCCGCGGCGTGGAATGGCGCTGCAGCGATTCAAGAAAATCGTGATGTTTCCTCGCGGCCGAGCTTGTTAGCGTAGTCCACGCTGATAAACGCTCCGGCGCGATGCGCCGGGCATCCCGACCTGCTGAAGGAGTCCGCCATGACTGCGCTCGCTTTGAGTCACGTTCCCTCGCTCCCATCGCTGCGCCGCGCGCTCGCATTGAACTGGTCGCGCGTCGCAGCGTACTCGGGCGCTTTTTCCGTGCACGTCATCATTGCTCTGATGCTGTTGGTGCCGCCGTTGGCCATGCAAATGCAACGTTTCGTGGCGGAAGATCGGACCGACGTCACGCTTATAGAGCCGCCGCCTATCGAGAAGCCCGAACCGAAGCTGCCGCAACCGCCGGCCAAGCCCAAGAAGGTCGAGCCGGCGCCCTCGAAGCCGCAGCCTGTACTCAATACACCGGTGCCCAATCCCGTGCCGTTCGAGCCCGCCGCACCGACGAATACGATCGCGCCGCCTTCGGACTCACCCGCACTGCAGACGCCTGTCGACAGCGGCGCTGTGGATACGGCGCCATCGGCGCTCAGCTACGGCACGCAGACGAGAATCCCTTATCCGCCAATCGCGCTGCGCAATCGCGCCGAAGGCAAAGTGGTCCTGCGCGTGCTGGTCGGCACCGACGGCAGCGTCGAACAGATCGAGATCGAGCACACGAGCGGCTCACGCGATCTCGACCGCGCCGCACGCGAGGCGGTGATGAAGTGGAAGTTCAAGCCCGGCATGCGCGGAGGCACCGCTTATTCGGGCTGGGCGCTCGTGCCGATCGTGTTCACACTGCCGCTGTGATGGCGGAGAAAAGAATCGGAGCGCGTGGCGTCACGCAACGACAAGGCCCGACGGAAATTCCGCCGGGGCCTTTGCGAGATCGAGTGACGCCACGTTTTGCGGCCGCGCCGGGTGCGCGGCCGTTTCTTTGTCAGATCGACACCGAGTCGAGTACGGCTTTCTGCTGCGCGATGCGATACAGGTTGTCGCTGACTTCGACAAAACTCTGATAGTGATCGAGCACGCCGCCGTAGACGTGCAGTGACAGCGCGGGCTGCTGCGCCGACAGATTGCGGCAGCGATGCACATAGGCCGGATCGATGAACACGGCGGCGTCGCCGGAGCCGAGCATCAGCGAGCGATGCGGCTGCAGCGCAGGCTGCTGCGGATCGCCGTCGGAGTAGAACTCCTCGACTTGCAGCGCGCCGTCGAGTACGAGTTCGATGCCCCAGAGTTCGGCGTGGTCGTGCAGCGGCGTGACGTAGCCCGGCGGCCACGCGATCAGCAGCATCGTGTAGGCGCCATCGTTCGCCGCAGCGATCAGCTGGCGCCGATAGCGCGGCGTCTGCGTCGGGTTGAAGAACGAGCTGGCGCGCGGGCAGCCTTCGGCCCAGGCGAGCTGAGTCAGCGAGTCGCGCAGTTCGCCGACTTCTTTCGGTGTGATCTCGCCGTACAGACCTTCGGTGATGCCGCGCAGGGCGCGGCTCCAGTTGGCGGCAAGGGTGATTTGCGGTTGGGACATAAAGTGCAAGTCCACAGAGTTTCGAGAGCCGCCATTCGACCATGCCCAACGTTAGCGCGGTGCTAATTCCATGTACAAATTCCATTGCACGAGCGCATATTCATAGGCCGAAAACGCATGCGCAAACATGCTGCGTACGCAGCAGAAAACCCCGCGCGGTCAAGCGGTTCGCCGTTCTCTTCGTGTTTGCACCGCACAGCGTTGCGCCGTGCGGTTGCCGTTGCGCCTTATCACCCGAAGGAATGATGAATTTTTCGGGTCAGAGATCGTCCTGCAACGTCGCCGGACCGGCCGCGATCGCCGGGTCGCTGATGCCGTCGCGGCCGTTCTCGATATAGCCGGCGAACTCGCGGCGGAAACCGCCGTCGGTGCCGTCGCTGACGATCAAGTCGTACCAGCGCAGAGACAGGCGTGCATCGAGATAGAACGGCTTGTGCTGTCCGGCCTTGAGCGTCACCGAGTGGCGCATGCCGAGATAGCCGTCGAGCACGCTGAGGTGCACGTCGGCGCTGCCGTCGTTGCGCAGATCGAGCTTGAGATGCGAACTCGTGCCCGGATGATGCAGGGTCACGTCGACATTCGCGCCGCCCGCGTTGCCCTTGTAGCGGCGCATGAAACCGTTCGGGCCGTAGACCGAGAAATCGTACTGTCCGTTCGCGGCGGCGATCGGCAGCGTGTCGCTGAGCGACTTGCCCGCTTCCACGGTGTAGCCCCACGGTCCGGCGCTGCCGGCGCCGTCGCGCACCTGGAAGAACACGCCCGCGGCGCCGGTGTTGACGAAGTCGAAGGTGAAGGTCTTGCCGTCGAGCTTGGCGTCGACCTCGAACGCGTAAGGCAGCGCGCGCGTGAGGCGCACGCCGGCTTCCTGCGTCGGCACGGCGCCTTGCACGGGCGGCGTCGGCACGTAGCTGTTGTGGCGCAGATTGTCGGCCGGCTGGAACGCGCTGACGTCGGGCAGGTGCGGCGTCGCCGAGTTCGGCGTGGAGAAGTTGAAGCACGAAGTGAGATCGCCGCAGACCGCGCGGCGCCACGGCGAGATGTTCGCTTCGACCATATCCGCATTGCCGTTGCCGAAGCGCTGCTCGATGAAGCGGATGATCGAGGTGTGGTCGAACACCTGCGAGTTGACGTAGCCGCCGCGCGTCCACGGCGAGATCACCAGCATCGGCACGCGCGCGCCGAGGCCGTACGGACCCGGAATGTATTTGGAGTCGCCGGCGAAATATTCGTTGCGCGTATCGACCGTCGATTTGCCGCCGACGCCGTTGCCCGGCGCGACCGGCGCGGGCACGTGGTCGAAGAAGCCGTCGTTCTCGTCGAAGGTGAGCAGCAGCGCGGTCTTGCTCCACACTTCCGGATTCGCGGTCAGCGCATCGAGGATCTGCGCGACGTACCAGGCGCCGTAGTTCGGCGGCCAGTTCGGATGTTCGCTGTACGCCTCGGGCGCGGCGATCCACGACACTTGCGGAAGTTTGCCCGCGGCGACGTCGGCGCGGAACACGTCGAACAGGCTGCCGCCGGTCTTGATATTGGTGCCGGTGCGCGCCTTCTCGTAGAGCGCGCTGCCGGGCTGGGCGTTCTGGTACTGATGGAAATACAGCAGCGAGTTGTCGCCGTAGTTGCCGATGTAGGCGTCGCCGGTCCAGCCCCAATAGCCGCCCGCGGTGAGGCCGTCGCCGGCGTCCTGATAGACCTTCCACGAGATGCCGTTGCGTTCGAGCCGCTCGGGATACGTCGACCAGCCGTAGCCGGCTTCGGAGTTGTCGATGATCGGGCCGCCGCCGGTGCCGTCGTTGCCGACGTAGCCGGTCCACATGTAGTAGCGGTTCGGATCGGTGAAGCTCATCACCGAGCAGTGATAGGCGTCGCAGATGGTGAATGCGTCGGCGAGCGCGTAGTGGAACGGCAGGTCCGAGCGAACCATATGCGCCATCGTCGTCGTGCCTTTGGCCGGCACCCAGTTGTCGTTCTGGCCGCCGTTCCACGCCTGATGCGCGGTGTTCCAGTCGTGCGGCGTGCCGTCGAGGAAGGTGGCGCCGAGATCGGGAACGTCGGGTCGGTACGGCAGCACTTCGCTCGCACCGTTGCTCTGCCGCCAGATCGCGCGGCCGTCGCGCTGGAACACCGCACGAGGATCGCCGTAGCCGCGCACGCCGCGCAGCGTGCCGAAGTAGTGGTCGAACGAACGGTTCTCCTGCATCAGGATGACGATGTGTTCGACGTCTTCGAGGGTGCCGGTGCGGTTGTTCGCGTTGATCGCGAGCGCGCGGCGGATGCTGTTCGGCAATGCGGCGGCAAGCGCGCCGGCGCCGGTCAGGCGCAGAAAATTGCGGCGGTCCAGAGTTGTCATCGTTAGCCTTCCGGTCGGGTGGGGACGAAACCGGAACGCGCGGGACTCCCCAGGCGCACGTTCAACGGGCGCAAGGCTAGTGGCGGAAAAAGTCAGCGGCGGGGCAGCCGCGTTTCAGTCAAATGTAAAGTTGTATACAAATTGATGACAGGTCGCACAGCCGCGCAGCCGTCCGCGTGCGAATCGATGGCGTCGCGCGCTGTTCCCGTTGTCATCGCGGCATCGGCAATTTTTTACAAAGGCCAGTCCGCGTTCGTTCAATACCCCTCACGTACCCGCTGTTAGTTTTTCGCCACGCTGACGACCAAGACGGACACGCAAGTCCGCACAGCGCATCGGGAGGACGGGCATGCGGGACGACGCGGCGATTTTCCCGAACGGGCGGGCAGGAACGTGTTGAACCTGCGCGCCCGCATCGCACGCTGGGTCATGGCGCATCGCGGTCTGACCGCGGCGTTCTTCATCGTCACGACGATCTTCTTCGCGGTCGGCATGCTGCGCGTGGAGATTCGCACGGTGTTCTCCGACCTGCTGCCGAAGGACGATCCCTACGTCCAGGTGTTCAAGAACCACGGCAATTTCGGCAATCCGTTGACCGTGACGATCATGGTCAAGCGCAAGGATGGCGACATCTACAACGCGTCGACGCTCGCCAAAGTCTGGCAGTTGACGCGCGATGCCGACCTCGCGCCCGGCGTCGATCACGACCAGATTCTCTCGATCGCGACGGAGAAGGCGCGCTACGCCGAGGCGACGCCGACCGGCATCGACATCCGCCCGCTCATGGAAGACCACGTGCCGGCGACCAAGGAAGAGATCGACGAGTTCCGTTCGCGCGTCGACCGCTCGGCCAGTGCGCGCACCTTCCTGATCTCGCGCGACGCCTCGGCGACGCTGATCAACGCCACCTTCATCGAACAGCGCCTCGACTACGGCGCGGTGTTCAAGTACGTGCAGGGCATCGTCGAAAAGGCACGCGACGCCGACCACGAAGTGTTCATGGCCGGGCAGCCGGCGCTGACCGGATGGATCTACCAGTACGAAGGCCAGATGCTGTGGATCGCCGGCATCACGATCGGACTGCTGATCCTCTGTCTCGTGCTCTACATGCGCAACGTCGTCGGCGTGGTCACGCCGATCGTGACCAGCGCGGTCGCGGCGATCTGGGGCTTCGGCTTCGTCGGCTGGCTCAAGTCGCCGATCGAGCCGCTGCTCATGGTCGTGCCGCTGCTGCTCGTCGCGCGCTCGTTCTCGCACTGCGTGCAGTTCACCGAGCGCTATTACGAAATCTACGCGCACGTGAAAGACCGGGTGAAGGCGGCCGAGATCACGATGAGCGTGATGATGGCGCCGTCGGTGCTCGGCATCTTCACCGACATCGTCGGCATCTTCCTCATCGCGGTCGCGCCGATCCCGGCGATGGAACGCTTCGCCCTGTTCTGCGGCTTCTGGGCGATCTGGCTGATCCCGACCGGCGTGTTCCTGATCTCGCTGCTGCTCGCGTCGCTGCCGGCGCCGAAGAACGTCGACCGCCTGATTGGCAAGGGCAAGCCCGGCGGTCTCGACCACGGTTTCCAGGCGCTGCTGCGCGGCACGGCGAAGCTGTCTTACGGCCGCGTCGCGCCGGTCTCGGCCGTGCTCGCGGCGATTCTCGCGGTCGGTGCGACCTATACGTTTCTGCAGATCAAGATCGGCAATCCGGTCGAAGGCAGCGATCTGCTCTGGCCGATCGCCGAATACAACCGCGGCGTATCGACGATCAACGAAAACTTTCCCGGCGTGAACACGCTCGAGATCGTTCTCGAGTCGAAAGACCAAAAGCAGGGCAACCGCCTGATGCACCAGGCCGATGCGATCCTGACCATGCTGCGCCTGCAAAGTCTGATGGAGCAGGGGCCGAATCCGCCGCGCGCGACGCTGTCGTTCGGCGACTACCTCATGGAAGGCAACCGCCTGTTCGCCGGCGGCAATCCGAAATGGCTGCCGCTCGACGACACCGATGCGGCGGTCAACGCCGCGGCGAACGCGGTGCTGGTCGGCACGAGTTCGAAGGCGTACTCGAACGTGATCGACTTCGACCAGCAGAACGGCACGGTCTCGCTTTGGTACAAGGACAACCGGCAGGGCACGGTCGATGCGGCGCTCGAAGCGGCGCGCAAGGCAGTCGAGACTGTCGGTGTCGATCATCCGACCTTCAAGGTGCTGCTCGGCTCGGGCACGATTGCCCTGCAGCAGGCGATGAACAACGTCGTCGAGAAATACCACTGGATCATTCTCGGCCTGCTCAATCTCGCCATCTTCCTCGGCTGCAGCTTCGCCTATCGCTCGTTCGTCGCCGGCATCATCCTGCTGATCCCGGTCAACTGCGCCAACTTCATTCTCGGCGCCGGCATGCATCTGATCGGCATCGGCCTCGACATCAATTCGCTGCTCGTCGCCTGCGTCGGCGTCGGCGTCGGCATCGACTACGGCATCTATCTGCTCTCGCGCCTGTGCGAGGAGTACCACGCCCACGAAGGCGACTGGGGCCGCACGATCACCGCGGCGCTGACCACGACCGGCAAAGCGATCATGTTCACCGCAACGATCATGGTGATCGGCATCCTGCCCTGGTACTTCCTGTCCAGCCTCAAGTTCATGGCGAACATGGGCCTGCTGCTCGTGCTGACGATGGTGATCAACATGGTGCTCGCCCTCGTCCTGCTGCCGCTGCTCGTCTATCTGGTCAAGCCGAAATTCGTCAGCCGCACCGACCTGCTCGTCGGCGAAGGTGTCGATCTGTCCGCGTACACGGCCGACGACGAGGAGGTCGACGGCGTCGGCAAGTCGGGAACGGCGAAAGCATGAAGCTTTATTCGCGAATGAGTTGAACGATTTTTCACTGCGCGCCGCCGCGCGCGTCCACGGCGCAAGCCGGATCCGCAACGAGGAGGCACTATGCACATCAAGAAATTCGATTTCGACTACGGCCGCAGAATGCTGCTGCAGAAGGCCGCCATCGGCGCCGGTGCGGGCGTGCTGGCGCCGCTGTGGTCGCATATCGCCAACGCCGCCGACGCGAGCAAGGCGTATCCGGACGAGCTGCTGCACATCGAAGCCTTCACCAAGGGCAAGATCAAGGTCGGCGATGTGATCTCGGCCGACAACGTCGATGTGGTCAAGGATCTGTTCGATCCGATCACCTACAAACAGATCAAGACGATGGGGCGCAAGATCAACATCATCGAGCCGCCGAAGAGCGTGGCCGAGCTGTTCCCCGCCGACTATCTCGAAGTCACGCTGAAGAACAAGGGCAAGGCCAAG
This sequence comes from Rudaea sp. 3F27F6, assembly GCF_005503555.1. Taxonomy (GTDB): domain Bacteria; phylum Pseudomonadota; class Gammaproteobacteria; order Xanthomonadales; family Rhodanobacteraceae; genus Rudaea. The sequence continues at coordinate 1,348,984 of NZ_SCNG01000001.1, read as the reverse complement.
TTCGACGCCAACGGCAACGTCGTCGACGAAGCCGGCAATCCGTGGATCGGCGGCCTGCCGTTCCCCGACGCGAAGACCGGCGAGGAAGCGATCGCCAACCTGACTCTGTCGTGGGGCCGCCACGACTACAGCCAGTACGCGATCCGCCAGTGGGACATGGACCCAGGCGGCGACCAGGCTTATCAGTACGACTTCGTCTGGGCCGAACTGCAAGCGCAGGCGCGCACCGACGGCAGCGTGTTCCAGAACCGCAAGGACCTGTTGCGCCTGCAGTCGGTGTGGTTCACCGGGCCGCAAGACGTGTCGGGCACGTCGTTCCTCAACACCTGGTATTACGACCAGCGCAAGTTCCCCGAACTCAAGGGCTACCTGCCCGCGTTCAAGCGCGTGCGCGACTTCCCGACCAACCAGCGCTTCGAGCCGCTGCTGCCCGGCGTGACCTGGTTCCTCTCCGACGCCTGGGCCGCGGGCGATCCGATGCTGACTTGGGGCAATTACAAAATCGTCGAGCGCCGGCCGTGGCTCGCGCCGGTGTCGGGCAACTGGCGCGGCTCGAAGCCGAACTGGGAAATCCCCGCGCACGGCGGACCGAAAGGCAAGACCTTCTTCGACTCGTATTTCTCGCTCGTGCCCGAGTGCATCGTGCTCGAAGCCGAGCCGGTCGGTTATCCGCGCGCGCCGGTCGGCAAGAAGCGCGTCTGGATCGACGTGCGCAACCAGCTCGCCAATTCCTACATCACCTTCGACCGCCGCGGCGAAGTGTGGAAATCCTTCGAGGGCGCCTACGGTCGTCTGCAGGACGGCGGCGCGGTCGAGAAGGACGCCAAGGGCAACGTCGACTGGTCGTGGGCCTACTATCTGAGCCACGACTCGCAGACCAACCGCATGAGCCGCGGCTGCCACACGCAGTCCTGCGCGGGCGGCTACAAGTCGCTGCTCTCGGCCGGCAACGTCGACGTCTACAACAAGTACCTCACCGTGCAGGCGATCCAGCGCCTGGGCGCGGCCTGATCGCCATGCCGCGCATCCGCCTGCTCGCTCTCGTCTGCGCCACCGTGCTCGGCGGCGCCGCGCACCTCGCCGCCGCCGCGGAACCGGCGGCGGTGGAGACGACTCTGGTCGCCTCGGGCACGGTGCATCAGGCGCTGTTCGCGATCGCGTTCGCCGGTGCCGGCGGCGTCGCGGTCGGCACGGCCGGCGACATCCGCGAGAGCAGCGACGGCGGCAAGACCTGGAAAGAAGTGAAAGCACCCGTGCCGGCCTCGTTGTTCGGCGTCGCGGTCGACGGCAATCGCGCGATCGCGGTCGGACAGAAGGGCGCGATCTTCGTGCGCGACGACAAGGGCGCATGGAGTGCGGCGACCTCGGGCAGCCAGGAACGCCTGCTTGCGGTCGGCATGCACGCAGGCACCGCGGTCGCGGTCGGCTCGTTCGGCGCGCTGCTGCGTTCCACCGACGGCGGTGCGCACTGGGAATCGGCCGCGCCGAAATGGCAGGACTATTCGGCCGACGGTGCCGATCCGAATCTCTACGCCGTGCACGTCGGCGCCGACGGCACGGTCGTCGTTGCCGGCGAATTCGGCATCGTCGCGCGCTCGACCGACAACGGCGCGACCTGGGAAAGCAAACACAAGGGCGCGGCGACGCTGTTCGGCCTCGATATGGCCGCGAACGGCACGGGCTACGCGGTCGGCCAGGACGGTGCGGTGATCAAGACCGCGGACGGCGGCGCGACCTGGAACGACCTCGACACCGGCATCAAGACCAACCTGCTCGGCGTTGCGGTCGCCGCGGACGGCGCGATCTACGCGACCGGCATGCACGAGATGTTCGCCGGCCGCGACGACGGCAAGCCGTGGCAGCAACTGAGCGGCAAGGGCACGCAGGGATTGTGGAACACCGGCCTCGCCGCCGTGCCGGGCGGCAACGCCGCGATCGCGGTCGGCCAGACCGCGCAGATTCTGAGATTGGGGAAATAGACGCCGGGACGCGGGCCGGCGCGCGCGTGCGCGCGGCCGCAAGCATCGACATCGCTACCACGGAATACTTGAGGAGGAGAAGTATGAAGTCGCAGAACAAGATCATCCTGGGCGTCGGCAGCTTGAGTCTCGCGATCGCGCAATCGCTCGCCGCGGCGCCGGCCGATGCGGACCCTCTCGCCGCGGCCGCGGCCTCGGGCGGGACGTCGGAATCGTCGAATTCGGGCGGCAGTTCCGGCGTCGAGTTCGGCGGCTTCATCCGCTCCGAAACCGCGATCAACACGAACAAGGCGAACGTGCACAACCAGCTCGGCAACAGTTTCAACGGCGTGCCGATCGCGCGGCCGGTGATCCTGCCGCCGCCGAGCGGGACCGGCGTGCCCGACGTCGCCACGCGCATCGGCGGCAAGGACGACGCGAGCTTGAACATGCAGATGTTCCGCGCCCAGTTCGACGCGAAGATGCACTTCAACGACGCCCTGACCGGCGTGGTCAAGATGCGCATCCTCTACGATCCGGGCTGGTACGACGAATACAGCCCGGCCGCGTTCGGCAGCCATGCGGTTGGCAAGGTGTATCAGGACCCGAACTACTTCAAGTATTACACCGAGGGCCTCGCGCGGCCGAATCCGCTCGAATGGGCGGGATCGAGTTACATGGTCGACCTGCCGGCGTTCTTCCTCGAATACAACAACGGCCCGCTCAACGTGCGCCTCGGCAACCAGCAGATCGCCTGGGGCCAGTCGCTGTTCTTCCGCGTGCTCGACGTACCCGACGGCCTCGACCTGCGCCGCCATTCGATCTTCGACTATGCGCCCGAAGAATATTCGGACAAGCGCGTGCCGGCGCTCGGCCTGCGCGCCAACTACCAGTTCAACAACGGCTGGCTGCTCGACGGCTACGTGCAGAAGTTCCAGCCGTCGGTGCTCGGCAATCCGAACACGCCGTACAACATCATCTTCTCGCAGTTCACCGTGCACGACATGTACGCGAACTACAACGACAAGATGGATTTCGGCTTGCGCGCCAAGGGCGAGATCGGCGCGTTCGGCGTGCAGGCGATCTATGCGCACCGCTACAACCCGGACGGCGTGTTCCGCTGGACTCAGTCGGGCGTCGATCGCGGCATTCCCGCGGCGGGCGTGCCGGGCTCTCTGCTCGCGTGCACGCCGTTCGAGGCCGATCCGACCGGCGTCTGGTCGGCGAACGAATGGTTCAAGGGCGCGGCCGAGTCGCGCTTGAACGCGATCCAGGCGCTGCGCGCCGCGGCCAACGATTTTCCGTGCAGCCAGGCGCTGACCGGCGGGCCGCTGCCGCAGATCGGCCAAGGCACGGCGAGCGCGATCCTCAATACGTTCTTCCAGGTCGGCGGCCTCAACTCGGGCGGTCTCGGTTTCGGCGGCCTGCGCGGCCATCTCGCGCGCGAGTACAAGCAGGAAGACAACTTCGGCGGCGGCATCACCTACACCTTCTCCGGCGCGCCCGGTTCGATCACCGACCAGTTAATTCTGAACTGGGAAGTGCTGTACACGCCGAACCGCACCTTCACCGCGCCCGATCTCAACATCAACTTCCTCAAGACCAACGAGTGGGTGTCGAACATCTCGCTGGAAAAATACCAGCGCTTCTTCGACAACCTGCCGGCGACTTATCTCGTCGCCGAGTTCATGTACAAATCGAAGAGCGACCTGTTCGGCCGCTACACCGGCAGCCAGGACGGCGGCGGCTATAACGGCAGCGAGTTCACCAACGCGAGCGGCCACGGCGGCGGCTTCAAGGCCGTCGCTTTCGCCGTGCAGCAGCCTTTTCCGAACCTGGTCTGGCGCTTCGACCTGTCGGTGCTCTACGACCTGCAGGGAGGCGTGCTCGTGCAGCCGGCCGTGCGCTGGAAGCCGAACACGCAATGGACCGCGGAGATCTTCTACAACTACATCAACGCGAAGATCGGCGGCAACCCGAACAAGAACATGTTCGGCGCACTCGAATTCGCGAACGAGCTGAGCGTGCGCGTGGGCTACCAGTTCTGATCGCCCATTCATGACCGGCCGGTGGCGGAAGCGACGAGTGCGGACGACACGGGGAGGGAATGCAGGACGCGTTTCTCCCCGTGCTTTTTGCACCGGCACCGCCGCTTCGACGGCCCGCTTCCGGCTCGCGCTTATCCCGATCGGCAACAAACGCATGCACCCCATCCGCTATCCGCGCTCGCACAGCCGCCGCGTGTTTCTCGACAAGCTCGCGCGCGGCGTGGCCGGCGCGGGGGTGCTGATGCCGCTGTGGCAGGCGATCGAGGCGCACGGCGAGATCGATCGCGCCTATCCGCATGAACTGCTGTCGATCGAGGACTACACGCGCGGCGCGATCAAGACCGGCGACGAGATCAGCGCGGCCAACGTCGACAAGGTCAAGGATCTGCTCGAACCGGTGAAATACGAGCAGATCGCCAAGCTCGGCCGGCGCCTGCAGATCGTCAAGACCACGACCGAACTGATGCGGCTCGGTCCCTGGGAATATCTCGAAGCGACCGCGCGCAACCGCGGCCAGGCGCAGTTCGACAAGGACGGCAACGTCGTCACGCGCGACGGCAAGCCGTGGATCGGCGGCAATCCGTTTCCCGACGCGAACAGCGCGATCGAACTGTTCGCCGGCCTGACCATGAGCTGGGGCCGCCACGACGCGTCGTTCTACGCGGTCAAGGAAACCGACCTGCTCGAAGACGGCAATCCCGCCTACGAATACCAGTCGGGCTGGGCCGAACTGTCGCCGGTCGCGCGCACCGTGCTCGAACCGAAGCCGTACTGGCCGGGCCACGAAGACAAGCTGCGCTACCAGTCGGTGTTCTTCACCGCGCCGCAGAACGCGCGCGGCACTTCGTTCCTCAACATCTGGGCGTACGACCAGCGCGAGATGCCGTATCTGTGCGGCTATCTGCCCGAGTTCAAGCGCATCCGCACCTATCCGACCAATCAGCGCTTCGAAGGGCTGATGCCCGGATCGAATCTGTATCTGTCCGACGCGTGGGCCGCGGGCGATCCGCTCTACACCTGGGGCAACTACCGCATCGTCGGGCGCGGTCCGTTTCTCGCCGCCGTATCGGAAAACTGGAACGGCGCGCACGCGAACTGGGAACACGCCACGCACGGCGGCCCGAAAGGCAAGACGTTCTGGGACACCAAGGTCGAACTCGTGCCCGAGGCGATCGTCGTCGAAGCCGAGCCGGTCAAATTCCCGCGTGCGCCGGTGTCGAAGAAGCGCGTCTGGTTCGACGCGCGCACCGGTCTGCCGATCGGCATGGTCTCGTACGACCGCCGCGGCGAAGCTTACCGCTCGTTCGACGGCGCCTATGCGCTCTACGAGAACGGCGACCGGCGCTTCATGGACGGCGCGCATGCGTATTGGTCGTGGGCGCACGTGCATGCGTTCGACCTGCAAACCGGGCGCATGACCCGGCTCGAACAGGTGCGTGAGCTGCCGGGCGGCTATCGCAGCAGTGCAAACGATGCAGCGATCTACGACAAATATCTGACCAACGCGGCGCTGATGCGGCTCGGCTCGGCGTGACCTCGGTCGCAGTCGCACGCCGACTTTTTTCATGCCGGCGAAGAATGTGCAAAAGAACGATGCGGAAATACAAGATCGACGCCGCGCCCAAGGACGAGGATCGGCATACCCGATGGCAGTGAAGGCAACGAGGCGATGCTGATCAATATCGACAACGGCGGCACCCTGACCGACATTTGCGTGATCGACGGCGCGCGCGTGCATCGCACGAAAACGGTGACCACACCGTACGACTTGTCGAAGTGCCTGTTCGAGGGATTGAAGAAAGCATCGCGCGCGATCTACGGCGCCGACGACATCCAGCGCCTGCTGCTCGCGACCGACTACATCCGCTACTCGACGACCCAGGGCACCAATGCACTCGTCGAACGCAAGGGGCCGCAGCTCGGCCTGATCGTCGGCGGCGCACTGAGCGCCGCCGCGCTGAAGAACGACAAACAGGCGAAAGCCTTGTTCGCCGCCCTGGTTGGCGAACGTTGCGCGGTACTCGATATCGCGCTCGGCGAAAGCGAACTCGATCTCGCCGCGACGCGAGCCGTGACCCAGCTTGCCTCGCAGGGTGCAAGCCGCATCGTTATCGCGGTCGGCGGCGCGCAGCGCGAGGCGGTTGAGCGCCGCCTGCGCGCGATCCTGCTGCAGAAATTTCCGCAGCATCTGCTCGGCGCAGTGCCGCTGCTCTACTCGCACGAAGTCGTCGAGGACGCCGACGACGTGCGCCGCACCTGGACCGCGTTGTTCAACGCCTTTCTGCATCCGGCGATGGAGCGCTTTCTCTACAACGCCGAACACCGCCTGCGCGAGTTCAAGACGAAGAACCCGCTGCTGATCTTCCGCAACGACGGCCATTCGGCGCGCGTGGCGAAGACGATCGCGGTCAAGACCTATTCGTCGGGCCCGCGTGGCGGCGCCGAAGGCGCGAAGGCGCTCGCGAAACATTACCAATTCTCGCATCTGGTTTCGTTCGACGTCGGCGGCACGACCACCGACATCGGCGAAGTGCGCGACGGCGTCGTGCGCGCGAACCGCCGCGGCAAGGTCGAAAGCGTGGCGACGTCGTTCGCGCTCTGCGACGTGGAAAGCCACGGCGTCGGCGGCTCGTCGATCATCCGCGTCGATGCGGACGGCAAAGGCCGTAAGAAGATTCTGGTCGGTCCGGAAAGCGTCGGCAGCGCACCGGGCCCGGCCTGCTTCGGTTTCGGCGGCACCGAAGCGACGATCACCGACGCGTTTCTCGTCGCCGGGCTGCTCGATCCGGCGTCGTTCTTCGGCGGTGAATTGAATATCGACGCGGCGCGCGCGCGCGCGGCGATCGATGCGCACGTCGCCAAACCGCTCGGCCTTTCCGTCGAAGCGGCCGCCGCGGCGATGGAGGACGCCTGGATCGCCAAGATCGCAGCGGCACTGCAGCGCTATACGACGATCACGCCGAAGACGACGCTTGCCGCGTTCGGCGGCGCGGGTCCGTTCGCCGCGTGCAAGATCGCCGACGCGGTCGGCGCGACGCGCGTGCTGATTCCCGGCCTGGCCGCGGTGTTCTCCGCGTTCGGCATCGGCTTCTCCGACATCGCGCACGAATATGCCGCGCCGCTGGCCGACGCGAAGGCGCTCGACGCGACGCGCAAGCGCCTCAGCGAACGCGCGCGCCACGGCATGTTCGCCGAAGGTGTCGAACTGAAAGACTGCAAGCTGCATTGGCTCGTGCAGAACGCGCAGGGTGACGAAGTCGCGCTCGCGGCGAAGGACGCGAAGCTGCCGAAAGGTTTCACCAAGGACGCCTCGCTGATCCTGCATGCGGTGAAACCGATCCGCCATGCGGCGATGTCGGGCAAGTTCGGCGCGAAGGCGATCGCGGCAAAGTCGAATGCGACGCGTGCGCTGCACGCCGGTGGCAAGACGATCGAGGTGCCGCTCTACCGCGTCGAAGAGCAGAAGCCCGGCGCCGGTGCGATCGGCCCGGCCGTACTCGAAGAAGCGTTCTTCACCTGCCGTATCGATCCCGGCTGGCACTTCGAGATCAACGAAGCCGGCGACATCCTGCTGCGCAGAGAGGATCGGCGATGAGCGACAAGCAGCACGCCGCAAAGGTACCGCAAATGTTTTCCCGCTCACTGCTCACCGCTGACCGCTCTCGCGGAAAGTACGGCGAAACACGTAATCCAAGGCCCGCAACGCAATGAACGTCCTTATCACCGAATACCTGCGCATCAATCTCGACAGCGAGCAGTGGGAATGCCGGCGCTGCGGCCACGCGCACGGCAGCGCGCGCGAGAACTACAAGCGCGGCCTGCTCGTCTACGACCGCGATCCGCGCGAGATCCACAAGCCGCTGCTCGATCCGGCCAAGTACGAGCGCACCTATTCGCCCGACCCGACCTGGTGCCGCATCCTCGAATACTACTGCGCGTCGTGCGGCACGATGGTCGAGGCCGAATACCTGCCGCCGGGGCATCCGCCGCTGCACGACATCGAACTCGACATCGATGCGCTCAAGGCGCAGTGGAAAGATCGCAAGGAGGTCGTGGAACCGACGATCGGGCCCGATCTGGCTTTGGAAAAAGCGCTGCATAGGCGTGCGCTGCATAAGGAGCATGGGCATGCGCACTGATGGATTGTTGTCGCGGCAAGAGTCGTCGATGCGGGAGCGGTCAGCGGTGAGCGGTGAGCGGCAAAGGCAAAAAGCCGTCGGCCCGCTGCTTTGTTTTTCCCGCTCACCGCTCACCGCTTCCCCGCTCATCCGCGCCGCGCCGCGCGCGACACCGGAGCACCCATGAAACGCGTCTCCGTAGACATCGGCGGCACCTTCACCGATACCTTCGTCGTCTGGGGCGACCGCTACGTCGAAGGCAAGGCCCTGACCACGCATCACAATCTCGCCCTCGGTTTCAACGAGTCGCTCGGCGACGCCTGCACCCAGCTCGGCGTCGATACGCCGGCCCTGCTTTCGCAGGTCGATTCGGTGCGCTATGCGACCACGCTCGGCACGAATGCGCTGATCGAGCGCAAGGGGCCGCGCATCGGCGTACTCGTCACCACCGGTTTCAAGAGCACGATCCCGCTGTCGCGCGCGCGCGGCTACGGCGAAGGCCTGCCGGAAAGCGAGCAGATGGACATCCCGAATGCGCGGCGGCCGCAGCCGATCGTGCCGATTCCGATGATCCGCGAGGTGCGCGAGCGCGTCGACTATCTCGGCGCGGTGTTCTGGAAGCTCGACGAGGACGACGTGCGCCTGCGCATCCGCGAACTCGTCGACGCGGGTGCGGAAGCGCTCGTGGTCATGTTCACCAACAGCGTGGTCAACCCGGCGCACGAACTGCGCGTGCGCGAAATCTTCCGCGACGAGTATCCGGCGCACCTGCTCGGCGCGATTCCGATTCTGTTGTCGCATCAAGTGGCGGGGCGCAAGGGCGAGTACGCGCGCGGCACTTCGACGATCATGGACGCGTTCCTGCACCAGACCATGTATCACGGCCTCGGCACGCTCGAACTCAATCTGCGCGTGCAGGGCTACAAGAAGCCGATGCTGGTCAGCCACAACTCGGGCGGCATGGCCCAGCTCAATTCGACCGACGCACTGCAGACCGTGCACTCGGGTCCGGTCGCGGGCGTCGCGGCGAGCGAACATCTCGCCGCGGCCGCCGAACTCGGCAACGTCGTCGCGACCGATATGGGCGGCACCAGTTTCGATATCGGCATCGTCGATCAGGGCGGCGTCAAGCACTACGACTTCAATCCGGTCATCGACCGCTGGCTCGTGTCGATCCCGATGGTGCACCTGGTCACGCTCGGCGCGGGCGGCGGTTCGATCGCGCGCTACGACCGCATGTTCGACGCGGTCGAGATCGGCCCGCAGTCGGCCGGTTCCGATCCAGGGCCGGCCTGCTACGACCGCGGCGGCACCCAGCCGACGGTCACCGACGCCGACCTGGTGCTCGGCTATCTCGATCCGGCGCACTACGCCAACGGACGCATTCCGCTCAACCCGAAGCGCGCACGCCAGGCGATCGAGGATCATCTCTGCGACGAACTCGATCTCGACCTGATCGCAACGGCGAAGCTGATCAAACGCAATGTCGATGCGCATATGGCCAACGGCATCGCGACCGAACTGCGCACGCGCGGCTACGAGCCGAAGGATTTCACCATTCTTGCCTACGGCGGCAACGGCCCGCTGCATGCCTGCGGCATCGCCAACGCGCTCGGCGTCGGCCGCATCCTCGCGCCGCCGTATGCGTCGACGTTCTCGGCCTGCGGCGCGGGCAACGTCAACCAGATGCACATCCACGAGATGAGCACCTGGACCGTGCTGTTCAATCCGGCGACCAAGTCGTTCTTCGCCGACTATGCGAGTTTCAACCGCGGCGTCGAGGAGCTGGAACGTCGCGGCCGCGAAGACCTGCTGCGCCAGGGCATGCAGGCCGATGCGATCCGCTACCGGCTCGAACTCGATATGCGCTACGGCAATCAGCGCGTGCAGACCGCGGTCGTCACCGACCGCACGCGGCTCGACTCGCAAAGCGACGTGCTTGCGCTGATGGACCAGTTCCACCGCAGCTACGGCGCGCGCTTCGGCGAAGGCAGCCAGTCGCCCGAGACCGGCGTGCGCATCAACACGCTGCGCGTCTGCGCCTACGTCGAACAGCCGACGGTGAAGTTCGCCAAGCTCAAGCTCAACGGCGTTGTGAAACCGGCGCCCGCACCGGCGAGCCGGCGCAGCGTGCATTTCGTCGGCCACGACAAGGCGCTGGATACGCCGGTCTACGACGACGCGGCGCGCGCCGACGGCACGCGCATCGAGGGGCCCGCGATCGTCGTTACGCGCGCGACGACTTACTTGGTCGAGCCGGGCTGGACCTACCACGCCGTCGCCCAGGGCGGCGTCTGGTTCATCAAGAACGAGGTGGCGGCATGAATGTGCTGACGAAAGACGAAGATCGCGCGCTGCGCGAGAAATTCCTCGCCGACAACATGCTGTTCCTCGGCCCCGATCCGGAGATCATGCGCAATCATTCGCTGGCGCCGCGCACTGCGGCCGAAGACGACATCCTCGGCCGTGGCGTCGACAAGCACCAGACTCACCATATCCGCGGCCTGATCAACGCGGCGTTGTCCGAAGCGTTCACCATGGTCAACCAGATGGGCGCGGCGCCCGGCGCGAAGTGGGGCGACCTAGTCACCGGCATCTACACGAACTCGGGCGATCTGGCGATGATCGCGCCGCACGGCATCATCGCGTTCGCCGCGTGCTGCTTCTATCCGATCAAGTTCATCATCAAGTATTGGGTGAACGACGCGTCGGTCGGAGTCCGCGACGGCGACGGATTCATCCACAACGACGCGCGCTACGGCGGCGTGCACAACACCGACCAGTCGATGATGATGCCGCTGTTCTGGAAAGGCGAGCTGATCTGCTGGCTGTCGTCGACGATCCACGAGGGCGAGAACGGCGCCTGCGAGCCCGGCGGCATGCCGGCTGCGGCCGAGAGCAAGTACGACGAAGGCATCAAGATGTCGCCGTTCAAGGTCGTCGAGAACTTCCAGCTCAAGCGCGATCTCGTCACCTTCCTGCAGAACTCGGTGCGCGATCCCAAGCTGCAGCTCGAAGACATGAAGGTGAAGCTACACGCGGTGATGCGCCTGCGCGAGCGCATCCTCGCGATCCTCGAACAATACGGACGTGATGCGCTGATCGGCACGCTGCGCAGTCATCTCGAAGACGTCGAAGTAGAAATGCGCCGGCGCATCGCCGAGCTACCCGACGGCACCACGCGCGTGCTGCAGTTCATGGACTCGTCGCTGCGCGAGAGCGCGATGCAGAAGGTGGCCTGCGCGATTACGGTCAAGGGCGAGCGCATGACGCTCGATTTCCGCGGCAGCGCACCGCAATTCCTCAACCGCTGCGTCAACACCAACGTCGCCAGCTTCAAGGCCGCGCTGTGCACGGGCCTGCTGCAGAACATCTGGCCCGACCTGCCGCACACGATGGCGGTGCTGTCGCCGATCGAAATCCTCACCGACCGCAATTCGATCATGGACGCGGAAGGCGAGATGCCGCAGTCGATGAGCCTGATGCCGATGTTCAAGGCCTGCGTGGTCTGGACGATCCCGATGAACAAGCTCAACTACTCGGTGCCGCATCGCTACTCGGCGGTGATCGCTTCGCAGTACGACCAAGCCGCGACCTTCGTCTACGGCGGCCTCACCCAGCACGGCGACGTGACCGGCAATTTCTGTTCGGACATCAACGGCATGGGCCAGGGCGCGCGTTCGCATGCGGACGGCGAGCACAGCGTGTCGCCGGTGTTCGGTTTCATGGCCGACTCGGGCGAGCACGAAATCAACGAGGAAGACACGCCGATCATCCGCCTCGGCGCGCAGCGCCTGGCCAAGGACCGCATCGGCTGGGGCAAGTACCGCGCCGGCATGGGCTATGAGCAGATCGCGACTGTGCGCGGCACCGGCCTGTGGGGCTTCATGACCGGCTGCGAAGGCTCGAAATTTCCGTCGGCGCAGGGCCTGTTCGGCGGCTACTCGTGCCCGTCGTATCAGCTTATGAAGATCAAGGGCATCAACATTTTCGCGGAACTGGAAAAGAACCCGAAGGTGGTCGAGGTATTCGACATCGTCGAGCTGATGAACAAGCAGCCGATCCAGGGCGCCCAGTACAGCAGCAACGACATGGGCATGACCTTCGAGATCTGCAACGAAGGCGAGATCTACATGATCTGCCAGGGCTCGGGCGGCGGCTACGGCGACGTGCTCGAACGCGATCCGAAGCTGGTGATGAAAGATCTGGCCGAAGACCTGATGTCGCACGAGAACGCGCGCGATATCTACAAGGTCGTCTACGACGCGACGACCCTGGTCGTCGACGAGGCGGCGACGAAAGCCTTGCGCGACCGGACGCGCCGCGAGCGTATCAAGCGCGGCAAGCCGTTCGACGCGTTCTGCAAGAAATGGGTGACGAAAGAACCGCCCGCGCACATCCCGTACTACGGCTCGTGGAACGATCGCACGACGATCTACGCGACGAGCTACGGCCGCCGCGTTGCGATGCCCGCGGACGCGATCCAGGGCGCTTTCATGCTGAACCCGAAAGACCTGCGCATCGCCGAACTCGAAGCCGAGATTTCACGGTTGAAAAAGCCGCCTCGCCCTGCGAAAACGACGAAGACGCCCGCCGCCAAGGCCGGCGTCAAGAAAAAATCCAGATAAGAGAGGGAGTCCGATATGGCAGCAGCAAACAATGTGTTTCGCGTCGACGGCAAGGTCGCCCTGGTCACCGGCGCGGCGCGCGGCATCGGCGCGGAAATCGCGCTTGCGCTCGCTAACGCCGGCGCGGCGGTGCTCGTCACCGACCTGGCCGACGCCGGCGACACCGTCGCCAAGATCAAGGCCGCGGGCGGCAAGGCGGCCGCTCTCAAACACAACGTCACCGTCGAAGCCGAATGGGAAGCCGCGGTCGCTGCGGCCAAGCGCGAATTCGGCAGTCTCGACATCGTCGTCAACAACGCCGGCATCGAGACCGCGGCGCTGATCGCCAACTGCACGCTCGAAGACTTCAGCAACGTGATGAACATCAACGTCAACGGCGTCTTTCTCGGCGTCAAGCACGCGATCCGCGCGATGGCGAAGCCGAACGGCAACGGCGGTGTGATCGTCAACATGTCCTCGGTCGCTGGCTTGATCGGCACCACGGGCCACGTCGCCTATCACGCTTCGAAGGGCGCGGTGCGCCTGCTGACCAAGGCCGCGGCGATCGAATGCGCGCAGTTGCAGACTGGTGTGCGCGTGAACTCGGTGCATCCGGCAATCGTGCAGACCGAGATGGGTGCGAATTTCATGCAGCATCTGGTCGACCTCGGTCTCGCTCCCGACTATGCGTCGGCCGAAGCCGCGGTCAAGGCGATGCACCCGATCGGCCATTTCGGCGAGCCGGCCGACGTGGCCAACGGCGTGGTCTATCTCGCCTCCGACGCGGGCAAGTGGGTCACGGGCTCGGAACTCGTGATCGACGGCGGCTTGACGGCGATCTGAACGATGGGCGCGCTGACCGACCGCCTCGACGCAGGCACCGCCACCGTGTGGCTCGACAGCACGGACTACGCGGCGGCCCTGCTCAACAAGGGCGTCGTGCCGTGGCTCGACGTCGGCGAGTTCGTGTCCTTGCAGCGGCGCGCGCAGGGTCTGCTCAAGTCCGACATCGTTGGCCTGCATCTCGCACCGGCGTGCACCGCGTGGCTAGACGTGCACGCGGACTTGCGCACCGCGATGGGCGCCAAGTCGCGCGCCGTATTCGCATTGAAAACCCTGCTCGCCGACGAAGCATTGCGCGCGCACCTACTCGAACTCGCGAACGGCCTGCGCGCGAGTATGGCCGGCGCGATCTTTGCCCTCGTTCTGCCGTCGCCGCGCGCGTGGATCGCGATGGCGTATGCGCAGGCACACGGCGAGGCGGTCGAATCGGGCGACGAAGAAGCCGATTCCGCAGCGGTCTATCTCGCCGATTTTCTGCGCGGCTTCGCCGCGGCCGGCATCGACGCGCTGCTGCTCGAAGAAGCGCCGGGCTACGTGCCGCCGAATGCGCAGAGCGTGGCGCTGTACCAGGCCGTGCTCAACGTCGCCGACAACTATCGCTGGGATACGGGCCTCAAGGTCGGCGGCGCCATCGACGAGGCGACGGCCTGCGCGGCCGGCTACGCGGTGGCCGCAAAGCCGCCGGCCTCGCCGCGCTGCGGCGCCGTGCTCGACGCGGCATTTTGGAACACGGACACCGCCGCGCCGCCGACGAAGTTTCGTTACGCAACGATCCCGGCGGCGGCGAAACCGGAAACCGTGCTCGCGCGGCTCGCGACGCTGCGTTGAAAGAAGGGGAAAGGAAATGGCACGTCTCGACAACAAGATCGCCCTCGTCAGCGGCGGCGCACGCGGCCTCGGCGCGGCGACCTGCCACGCCTTCGTGCGCGAGGGCGCCAGGGTCGCGATCGCCGACATCGATCTCGCCGCGGCGCAGAAGCTGGCCGGCGAGATCGGCGCGAGCGCGAAAGCGTACGCGCTCGACGTGACCGACGAAGGGGCTTGGGACCGCGTCGTCGCGCAGGTGGTCGCCGATTTCGGCGGGCTGACCACGCTGGTCAACAACGCCGGCATCGGCCACCTCGCCTCGGTCGAGGACTGCACGTTCGAGCAATGGCGTGCGGTGCTCGCGGTCAACCTCGACGGCGTCTTTCTCGGCACGCGCGCCGGCATCCGCGCGATGAAGTCGCGCGGCGGCGGCTCGATCATCAATATCTCGTCGGTCTACGGCATCGTCGGCAGCGAGTTGACCGCGGCCTACAACGCCTCGAAGGGCGGCGTGCGCAACTTCACCAAGTCGGCCGCATTGCACTGCGCGAAATCGGGCTACGAGATACGCATCAACTCGGTGCATCCGAGTTTCATCTTGACCGACATGGTCACCGGCGCGGCCGGCAAACTCGCCGACCCACAGGCCTTTCTCACCGCGTTGATCGAGCGCCATCCGCTCGGCCGCTTGTGCGAACCGGCCGACGTCGCCCACGCCTGCGTGTATCTCGCGAGCGACGAAACGCGCAACCAGACCGGCATCGAACTCGTCGTCGATGCGGGTTACATCGCGCAGTGAGTGCCATGTCAAAGAACAGCTTGAATCACGGGGAACGCGGAAAGCATAGAGAAAAGAACGAGAGGAAGTCAGAGCAAAAATCTTCCGCTCTTCTCCGTATTTTCCGTGTCGACGTCTTTTGATTCCGCTCTGAATGGAGTGACCATGTTCAAGTACGAAATGGAGCATCTGTTTTCTTTTACCGGCAGCCTTGCGCCGCCCGAACTGATCGGGCCAGTGCCCGAAGGCATACGCGGCAACTTCTATATCACCGGCGGTGAAGTGAAGGGGCCGCGGCTCAACGGCAAGGTCCGGCCGGTAGGCTGCGACTGGTTCCATCTGCGCCGGGACGGCATCGGCGGCCCCGACGTGCGCACCACGATCGAGGCCGACGACGGCGCGCTGATCTATGTCGAATATGCGGGCTTTGCCGACATGGGCGAAGACGGCTACGAAAAAATGGCGCGCGGCGAACTGCCGGCGAAGCTGCCGTTGAAGAACCGCGTGTTAGCACGCACCGCGCATCCGCAATACCAATGGCTGCATCGCGCGTTCGCGATCTCGATCGGCGAGTTCGATCTGGCGACGCTGAGCGCGAGCTACGACGTGTACGCGGTGCGATGAATCATTCGCCGTCGTTGCAGACGAAGCCCGCAGTCCGGTTCTCGGATTGGATGTTTCCGATAGCCGGCCGGCGCGAGAAGAAGCGCAATCCCGTCTTCGTAGGAATGACGGGGCTAGCGAAAAGGGAGGAAGTGAGATGGTGAGCGAAGGCCAACTGCTGTGGAAGCCCGACGCGAAGTTCGCAGCCGACTCGAACGTCGCGCACTACATCGACTGGCTGCGCGAAAGCGGGCGCGCCGAAGTGTCGGACTACGAATCGCTGCGGCGCTGGTCGGTGACCGAGATCGAGAAGTTCTGGCGTTCGGTCTGGGACTATTTCAACGTCACCTCGTCGACGCCGTACAAGCAGGTGCTCGACCGCCGCGTGATGCCCGGCGCGAAGTGGTTCGAGGGTTCGCGCGTCAACTATGCCGAGCATCTGCTGCGCTATGCCGGGCAGGCGCGCGCCGATGAAGTCGCATTCCGCCATCTGACCGAGTTCCGCCCGCTCGCGAACATGACCTGGGGCGACGTCGCGGCCGCGGTGCGCAAGGTCGCGACGCAGTTGCGCAAGCTCGGCCTCAAGCCGGGCGACCGCGTCGTGTCGTACATGCCGAACGTGCCGGAGACGGCGATCGCGATGATGGCGAGTATCGCCGTCGGCGCGGTCTGGTCGTCGGCTGCGCCCGAGTTCGGCGTCAAGACGGTGATCGAGCGTTTCTCGCAGATCGCGCCGAAGCTGCTGTTCGCGGCCGACGGCTATCAGTTCGGCGGCAAGACCTTCGCGCGCGAAGCCGAAGTGCGCAAGATCGCCGGTGAACTGCCGACGCTCGAACACATCGTCTGGCTGCCGTATCTCGAAGACGGCGGCATCAAGGCGGAATCGAAGATGCCGGTCGATCTGCGCGGCGTGCTGAGCTGGAAAGCGTTGATCGATGCGCCCGACATTAGCGCGGCCGATTTCCGCTTCGAGCGCGTCGAGTACGACCATCCGATCTGGGTCGTGTTCTCCTCGGGCACGACCGGCCTGCCGAAAGCGATCGTGCACAGCCATGTCGGCGTGCTGATCGAGCATCTCAAGTTGATGCACTTTCATCTCGGCCTCAAGCCCGGTTCCACGATGTTTTTCTATTCGACGACCGGCTGGATGATGTGGAACCTGCTGATCGCGGCGCTGCTGACCGGTTCGTCGGTGGTGCTCTACGACGGCAATCCGACCTGGCCGAACCTCGATTTTCTCTGGCGGCTTGCCGCCGACACCGGCGCGACCTCGTTCGGCGCGAGCCCGACCTTCGTGCAGATGATGGAGAAGGCGGGACTGAAACCCGGCGAGCAGTTCGATCTTTCGCGCCTGGAATCGATGCTCGTTGCCGGCGCGCCATCGACGCCGGAGACGTTCGCCTGGTGCTACCGCAACGTCAAGCCGGACTTGTGGGTCACCTCGCAGTCGGGCGGCACGGAAATCTGCTCGGGCTTCGTCGGCGCCTCGCCGACCTTGGCTGTGCACGCGGGCGAAATCCAGACGCGCATGCTCGGCATGGACGTGCATTCGTGGAGCGACGACGGCAAGGAACTGGTCGACGAAGTCGGCGAGCTTGTCGTGCTCAAACCGTTTCCGTCGATGCCGATCAAATTCTGGAACGACGAAGGCGGCAAGCGCTATCACGAATCGTACTTCGACACGTTTCCCGGCGTCTGGCGCCACGGCGACTTCATCAAGATCAACGCGCGCGGCGGCTGCTATATCTACGGCCGTTCGGATTCGACGCTGAACCGCTACGGCGTGCGCATCGGCACCGCGGAAATCTACCGCGCGGTCGAGCAGGAGCCCGAAGTCGCCGACAGCCTGATCGTCTGCTGCGAACTGCCGGGCGGCAATTTCTTCATGCCGCTGTTCGTCAAGCTCAAGCCCGGCTTCGATTTGAGCGACGAGGTGAAGGCGCGCATCAACAAGCGCCTGCGCGAAGACTGCAGCCCGCGCCACGTGCCCGACAAGATTTACGCGGTCGCCGCGGTGCCGTACACGCTGACCGGCAAGAAGATGGAAGTGCCGGTGCGCAAGATCCTCATGGGCTGGCCGCTGGAGAAGGCCGCTAGCCGCGACGCGATGCAGAATCCCGAGGCGATCGATTACTTCGTGCGCTTCGCCGACGAATCGGCCGACTACACCTGGCGCGCACCAGCCGCGCGGACGGAGAACGCGTGATGAGCGCGCGCGCCGCGGGCCAAGGCCGGCCGTCACGCAAGGCGAAGCCGCGCGGCGCGGCGGATTTCGTCGCGCGCGGCGTCGACAACGTGCTCGGCCAGAACGCGCTCGGCGATTTCCGTCCGAGCGATCTGTGGGACACCGCCGGCACCCTGCTGCGCCAGAGCGCGCGTCAGCCGCTCGCGCTCGCGCGCGCCTCGCTCGGCTTCTTCGGCGAACTCGGCAAGGTCGCGGCGGGCGAATCGCAGCACGCGCCCGACGCCGGCGACCGCCGCTTCAGCGATCCGGCCTGGCAGGAGAGCACGATCTACTCGGGCCTGCTGCAAAGTTATCTCGCGCTGCGCGAATCGATGTCGCGCTATGCGAAGAATTCGAGCCTAGACCCGCGCCAGGTCGAGCGCGTGGATTTCCTCCTCGCCCAGATCGGCGACGCGCTCGCGCCGAGCAATTTCCTCTTCGGCAATCCGGCCGCATTGCGCCGGGCGAAAGAAACCTGGGGGCTGTCGCTCGTGCGCGGCGCGAAGAATCTGCTCGGCGACTTGTGGAAGCGCCGGCCGATTCCGTCCCAGGTCGACGAGAAGGCGTTCAAGATCGGCGGCAATCTCGCGGCGACGCCGGGCGAGGTCGTGCTGCGCACCGAGATGTTCGAGCTGATTCAGTACGCGCCGCAGACCGAGCGCGTGCATGCGCGGCCGATCGTGGTCGTGCCGTCGATAGTGAACAAGTATTACGTGCTCGATCTCGCGCCGGGGCGCAGTCTGATCGAATACTTCATCAAGCAGTCGATGACCGTGTTCGTCGTCGCTTGGCGCAATCCGCAGCCGCGCCACGACCGCTGGGGCATGGCCGAATACCAGGACGCGATCGAAGCCGCGATCGATGCGGCCTGCGCGATCCGCAAAAGCAAGGACGTGAACCTCTGGGCCGTCTGCGGCGCGGGGCCGGTCGCGGTGTCGCTCGCCGGTTGGTTCGCCGCGGTGAAGAAAAAGAAGATCCACTCGATGATGCTGTTCGTCTCGCCGCTCGACACGAGCGCGATGTCGAAGGCGCCTGGCGTCGGCGCCTTCGTCGATACGGCGTCGGCGGATGCGGTGGCGCAGCCGGCGAAGAAGGCGCTGCGCAAGCGGCGCATGAGCGCTAAGGAATTCACCGTGTTGTTCGCGATGCTGCGCGCGAACGATCTGATCTGGCACTACTGGGTCAGCAACTATCTGCTCGGCAACACGCCGGCCGCGTTCGACGTGCTCTACTGGAACGGCGACGGCACCGGCATGACCGCGCAGTTCAACTACGATTTCGCCGAGTTCGTCGAAACCAATCCGTTCGTCACGCCGGGCGCGTTCAAGGTGCGCGGCAAGGCGATGCCGGCGCTCGACGCGCTCGGCATCGACAGTTACGTGGTCGGCGCGGCCAATGACCATCTGTGTATCTGGCAGGGCGTTTACTGCAGCGCGCAGTTGCTCGGCAAACGCAGCCAGTTCGTGCTCGGCAACAGCGGCCATATCCAGACCATCGTCAATCCGCCGGGCAATCCGAAGTCGAGCTATTGCACCAACACGTCGCTGTCGGCCACGGCCGAAGAATGGCTTGCCTCGGCCGAGCGCCATCAGGGCAGTTGGTGGGATCACTGCGTTGCCTGGACGCGCGCGCATGCGGGTGCGCTTGTCGCGGCGCCGAAGATGGCCGGCAACAAGAAATATCCGCCGCTGTGCGCTGCGCCGGGTGTGTATGTGCATGAGCGGGTGTGAGGACGGTGATCCAGTGAATCCCACGACAGCGTACATAGCTGTTGGTCATTCCCGCGAAGGCGCGGGTCGCGGCAGGCGAATCGCCGGTTGTTGGGTGAGCTTTAGTTTTATGCGCGCGGATTGGAGCAAAGGCGCTGGATTCCCGCCAGGAGCGTGCGGGAATGACGAGCAGATGGAGATGGACGTATGACGGTCGCCGTCGCGACGCCGCTTAAGCCGGGCTCGAAGCGCAGGATCGAGCTGCGCCAGATCGACGTGCTCGGCACCAGCCTGCGCGTCGCGGTATGGCCCGGCGACAAGAAGAAAACGCCGCTGCTGCTGTTCAACGGCATCGGTGCGAGTCTCGAACTGCTCGCGCCGTTCGTCGATGCGCTCGGCGACATCGAGACGATCGTGTTCGACGCGCCAGGTGTAGGCGAGTCCTCGCTGCCGCCGATTCCGTATCGGTTGTGGATGCTGTCGCTGCTCAGCTCGCGCGTGCTCGACGCGTTCGGCTATGCGCGCGTCGACGCGCTCGGCGTGTCCTGGGGCGGCGCGATGGCGCAGCAGTTCGCGCTGCAGAATCCGCGCCGCTGCCAGCGCCTGATCCTCGCCGCGACGTCGCAGGGTGTGCTGATGGTGCCGCCGAAGCCGTCGGTGCTGGCGAAATTCCTCACCCCGCGGCGCTTCAACGATCCGGTGTTCCGCCGCGCGATCGCCGGCGACATCTATGGCGGCAAGGCGCGCACCCAGCCGGGACTGCTGCGCGAGTTCCACAAGACCGGTCGCGTCGGCTATTTGCTGCAGCAGCTCGCGATCGCCGGCTGGACCAGCCTGCCGTGGCTGCCGCTGCTGCGCCAGCCGACCCTGATCCTGGCCGGCGACGATGACCCGGTGATCCCACTGGTCAACGCGCGGCTGATGGCGCGGCTGATTCGCAACGCACGTCTGCATGTGTTCCACGACGGCCACCTGTTCTTGATTTCCGACGCGGCCGAAGCCGGGCGCGTGGTGCGCACATTTCTCGGCGAGCGCGAGAAAGCGCGCCCAAAACCTGATCCCTCCCGCGCGCGTGCGCGGGAGGGCTACGCATCGATATGAAGGAAATGCGGATGAAGAAACTCGAAGGCAAAGTCGCTCTGGTATCGGGCTCGGGCCGCGGCATCGGCCGTGAGATCGCGCTCAAGCTCGCCGCGGACGGCGCGCGCGTGGTCGTCAACGACCTCGACGCCGCGCTCGCCGGGGAAACCGTCGCTGCGGTGCGCGCCGCCGGCACGGACGCCACGGCCTGCGTCGGCAGCGTGACCGACAAGGACTTCGGCGAACGCTTCGTGCAGACCGCCGTTGATACGTTCGGCGGCCTCGACATCATCGTCAACAACGCCGGCTACACCTGGGACGGCGTGATCCAAAAAATGACCGACGAGCAGTGGTACGCGATGCTCGACGTGCACATGACCGCGCCGTTCCGCATCCTGCGCGCCGCGTCGGATTTCATCCGCGCGAAAGCGAAGGAAGAGGCCGAGGCCGGGCGCGAAGTGTTCCGCAAGATCGTCAACATCTCCTCGCTCGCCGGGGTCGGCGGCAACGCGGGCCAGCTCGGCTACGGCGCGGCCAAGGCCGGAGTCAACGGCATGACGCGCGTGATGGCGAAGGAGTGGGGGCGCTTCAAGGTCAACGTCAACTCCGTGGCGTTCGGGCTGATCAAGACGCGCCTGACCGAGAGCGCGGCGGGCACCGGCGCGATCCGGGTCGAGGGTCGCGAGATCAAGGTCGGCGTCAACCCCGAGGTGATGAAGACGATGGAGGCCGGCATCCCGCTCGGCCGCGGCGGCACGCCGGCCGAAGCGGCCGGCGCGGTTTATCTCTTCTGCATACCCGAATCCGACTACATCAGCGGGCAGGTCGTCGTCTGCTCGGGCGGGTTCATGTTCTAGCCGTTTAGACGTCCAGAAATCCCAATCGAATTCACCAAGGAGCACACCATGAGCAGCAAAAAGCCTGTCGTCATCTACGGCGTCAACGGCTACACCGGCCGCCTCGTCGCCGAGTATTGCCGCGAGTACAACATCCCCTTCATCGCCGCGGGACGCGACGGCAAGCGCATCAAGGAAGTGATCGACAAGATCCCGGGCATCGAAACGGCCGATTACGAAATCGCCGAGGTCGAGCACACCGTCCCGGCGCTGACCAAGCTGCTCAAGGGCAGCAAGGTGCTGTGCAACATGGTCGGGCCGTTCGCCAAGTACGGCCCCGAGGCGGTCGAAGCCGCGCTTGCCGCCGGCGTGCACTACACCGACACGAACGGCGAACAGAACTGGATGATCGAGTGCGATGAGAAGTGGGGACAGAAATTTGGCGACAAGAATCTGTGCCTCGCTCCCGGTATCGCGCAAATGTATACCACCGGCGAGATTGCGGCGCAGATCGCGCTCGAAACGCCGGGATTGCACACGCTCGACATGCTCGTGCTGTGGAAGGGCTTTCCGACCTACGCGTCGGTGCAGACGATTTTCGCGATCCTCACGTCCGACTTCTATTATCTCGAAGGCAACAAATACGTGAAGTGGCAGCAGGGTGCGAAAGCGGACGCGATCGTTCCGGGCCAGCACGAAACTGCGCTCGTGCTGCCGTGGGGCGGCACTGCGCATCCGGTCTGGTTCAAGAACGATCCGCGCGTGCACAACTGCAAGGTCATGGGCGGCGTGTTCGCGCGCGCGGTCATGGACAACGTCGTCGCCATGAACGCGAAGATCGATGCCGATATCCGCCCGCTGCCGCCCAAGGAGCAGCAGAAGGCGCTGTCGGAAATGGCAGCCAGCGTGCAGGCAGGCATGCCGCCGCGCGAGAATCCGCTCGTCAATATTTCAATCGACTCGGTGATGGCGAGCGGCCCGCTCGGATTCAAGCACGTCGTCATCCGCGGCAACCAGAATTACAAACAGACCGGCCTGCTGCAGGCGCATTTCGCGCATCACTTGCTGCAGGCGCCGCCGAAGCGCTATGGCTTCGCCTCGGGCTGTCAGGCGCTTGGTCATCGCGAATTGCTTGGGGTGCTGCAGAGTTTTGGGTTGGTGTCTGCGCCGGTGATTACCTGACACGGGGCTCGCTTTTTTCTCGTCATTCCCGCGAAAGCGGGGCTTTCAACAGCCGCAGGGCTGGTCATCCAGCTCTTGCCTTCGCTCGTCATTCCCGCATGCTCTTAGCGGGAATCCAGCGACTTTGCTTTTTGTTTTGTTTAAGAGCAAAGGCTTCCACTCGTCCTGCGGACGAGCGGCTTACTTTCTCTGCTCGTGCAGAGAAAGTAAGCAAAGAGACACGCCCCAGAACATTGCGCCCTATGGGCATCCTGCCCAAAGGGTCCGCGACATCGGCCGGGTTCCGCTAATTGCACCTCCGTGTGCAATAGCGGAATCGGCGCGATCCATCGCGCCGACCCTGCGGGCCTTGTCGTCCGCTGCCGCCGCAATGTAATGGGGACCCGGAAGAGCCGGAGCAGCGCGCATCGTGCGCGCCCAAGCGAAACGCCTCTTCTTCGAATCAGAGTCTTGATGAAAGCCAGATCGCGAATCGAGTAAGATTGGCAGACAAAGTAAATACGCCTGCACCAACTCTACTTTGTTGACGCAGTCCATCCTGACCGTGATCATGGTGTGACTGCTCGTCGGCTTCGATGCCGTCGATGGCGGCGATGAGTTCGGCATCTCTGTTGCGAAGAATGGCTCGCTGTTCGCGAAGATGGCCAAGAACAATAGATTCCACGCCGGCGGTGCATGCCAGTATTCCGGTTCTTCCAAACAGCGCGCTGGTTATACCCAAGGCGTAGCCGCCAATGCGCCAGAGCAGTAGGGCGTGGCAGGGACGAATATTCCGTTGAGCCAGCATTCCGGCAAAGACGTTCAAGTGTCTTCGCTCATCGACGAGCATTTCCGCCAACAAATCACGACCCGAAGGCCAAATCATGCGCGCGAGGAAAAGCTGCGATTGATAAATGCCGATCGCGCCGAATTCGCCTGAATGATTCACGCGCAGAATGCGTTGAACATCGATTGGCCATTGGCCGCCCTTCATGCTGATCCGGCGCTGCTGTGAAGACAGAGGACGAAGAGTACCGTTCGGCAGTGATGGATTCAGCTTTTTATTTGGGTTTTGACCTCGAGTCCCCGTCAGCCGCGGCGAGGGCATGACGAATTCGCCCGCAGGGTCGCGCGCAGGATGCGCGCGAGTTCGCGAATGGACATGGATGTCCATCGAGCGAACCCCGGCATGACCTCGCGAACCCGTAGCGCGAAGGGCGTGGCTCCCGGGGTGTGTTCTCTTTGGTTACTTTCTCTTGCACAAGCAAGAGAAAGTGACCCGCTCGTCTGCAGGACGAGTGGAAGCCCTGGTTCTCAAACCAAAAAAAGCAAAGTCACTGGATTCCCGCTAAGAGCACGCGGGAATGACGAGCGAAAAGAAGCAAAAAAGGGGCGCGCCCTCGCGAATCGCGCGAACGCGAAATTAGGAAGCAGCCGCCTGCCGATATGAATGCGGCGTCGTCTTCAAGAAGCGCTGAAAAACCCGAGTCATATGCGACTGGTCGGAGAAGCCCGACTGTGCCGAGATGTCTTTGATCGGCAAGTGGGTGCGCTTGAGCAGGTGTTGCGCGCGCTCTAGGCGCATCCTCAGCACGTAGGCGTGCGGCGGGACGCCGAAGCGCGCCTTGAACTGGCGCAGGAAGTGCGAGGTGCTGGTGCGGGTGACGGCGGCGAGTTCTTCGAGCGACAGTTGGCGGTCGAGATTCGATTCGATGTAGTGGTTGAGTACGCGCGCCTGCATGTGCGACAGGCCGTGGACTTCGCGCGGCTCGCGCAGTTGCACGTTGGCGTAGTTGCGCAGCAGGTGTACGCAGAGCTGAGTGCTGATCGCGTCGACGTAGAGCCTGCCGCCGAGGTTGTTCGCTTGTACTTCGTCGGCGATCGCGTTGAGGCTGCGCTTGACCAGATCGTCCTCGGTGCTGAGCACGTCCTGCAGTTGCACGTCGGCGATGTCTTTGTCGAAGGCGTCGGCCGAGACTTTTGCGAGCAGTTGCCGGGTCAGGTAGACGTGGATGACGTCGATCGGCGCGTCCCATACCCACTGGCATTCTTCGGCGCGGGTCAGGATCGAGACGCTGCCGGGCACCGCGCGCTTGGCCTGCCAGGGGCCGTCGACGCGGCGGTGCATATGGGTGACGCCGTCGCGGTAGGTGACGATGACGAAATCGCGCAGGGCGGGAACGTTGACGTCGGAGGCGCCGTAGCGATACGCGCGCATGCTCACTTCGCCCCAGCCGAGGGCGTCGCTGCTCAGCAGCACCTCGCCGGGGACATATTTCTGCAGCTGGTCCGGTGATACCAGATCGGCCATATGGCTCTGTGACAAGCCTCTCGGTTTTCGATTGACAAGTCTGTCGTGCGACGCACACTCAAGCAATGTGCAGTGCAGCATGCCAGCGTCGCCGGCATGCCGCTGATTTCAGTAAAAACTTCGGCGTTTACCAGGGCAGGGTCTGGCCGAGGTGGGAGAAGCTGCCGGTCGGGCCGTCGGCACCGATCAGGGCGAGTTCGACGCTCGATTTCGCGCCGTCGGCGACTTCGAGTTCGCCGTGGCTGTTCATATCGGTCTTGACCGAACCCGGATGGATCGCATTGACCTTGATCGCGGTGTCGCGCAGCTCGTGGGCGAGATGCACGGTCCAGGCGTTGACCGCCGACTTGGACGCATCGTAGGCCGGCACCTTGAAGTTGTAGATGCCCGAGTTCGGATCGCTGTGCAGGGTGATCGAGCCGAGGATGCTCGACACGTTGACGATGCGGCCCGCGTCGGATTTGCGCAGCAGCGGCAGGAAGGCCTGGGTCACTTCGACGACGGCGAAGACGTTGGTGTCGAAGGTCTGGCGCCACGCATCGAGCGACTGCTCCGACGATTTCTTCGCCGTGTCGTCGAGAAGGACGCCGGCGTTGTTGATGAGGATGTCGAGATGGCCGTGCTTGGCTTCGACGTCTTTCGCCGCGGCGGCGATGCTGCCCGCGTCGTTGACGTCGAGTGCGATCGCAGAGACGGGCAGGCCTTCGGACTGCAGCTTCAGCGCGGCTTCGGTGGCCTTGGCGCGGTCGCGCCCGGCAAGCAGCACGTGCACGTTGTTCTGGGCGAGTTGGCGCACGGTTTCGAGACCGATGCCGCGCGTGGCGCCGGTGACGAGGGCGATTTTCTGGGTCATGGGATGCTCCGTGAGTTGAGAGGGATACAAAAAATACTGCCGGCTGCGCTAGGGCGCAGTGGTACCGGAATGCAGGGTGATCTTGTGCGCATAGGCGAGCACGACAAGGCCGCCGATCAGCGCCGCGAAGGCACCGAACAGCAAGACCGGATTGACGCCGGCATGATCGACCAGCCAACCGCCGGCGAGAGCGCTGCCGCCGATCATGATTTGAAACGCGACCACCAGCGCCGAAATTCCGCGTTCCGCCTCTTGCGGCGCGGTGACGTACATCCAGGTGTTGGCCATCATCGGAAAGCAGCCCCAGGCGACGCCCCAGAGACTCACGAGCAGGATCATCGCGATGGTCGAACTCGCCAGGACGGGCAGTAGTCCGATGCTGAGCATGAGGACGACCGCGGTGGCGAGGAAGCCGTAGCGGACGTCCTTGCTGCCGAGGTGGCCGCCCGCCCAGGTGCCGACGATGCCGGCGGCGCCGTAGATCAGCAGAGTGATGGCGATCAAGTCCACGTCGAAGTGTGCGGCCTGTTGCAGAAACGGCGCGAGGTACGCATACGACATGAAGTGTCCTGTGCCGACGAGCAGGATCGCGATGAAGCCGATGCGCGAAGGCATTGCCGTCAGCAACAGCCCCAGATCGCGCAGGCGATAGTTGCCGATCGCTGGCACGCGCGGCACGAAGCGCCAGAGGCCGACCATCGCCACGATGCAGACGCCGGCGATGAATGCAAAGGTCGGACGCCAGCCGATCGCGCCGGTCAGCCAGGTGGCGAGCGGCACGCCGAGCACGGTCGCCGCGGTCACGCCGAGCATATAGACCGACATGACCTTGGCGATGTGCATTCCCTGCGGCCCGATTCGCGGAACGATGCCGAGCGCGACCGACCAGAAGCCGCCGACGGCGACTCCCTGCAACAGCCTGCCGACGAGCAGCATGGCGTAGGACGAAGCGCAGGCCGAGATGAGATTGCCGGCGACGCTGGCGAGAACCGTGGCCAGCACGACGTTGCGGCGATCGCTGTTGCGGCCGAAGTACGGCACGGCGAGCGCCGCGATCGCGGCGGACAACCCGGGCAGCACGATAGTGGCGCCGGCGGTGCCGGCGCTGATGTTCAAATCGGCGGAGAGGATATTGAGAATGCCGACCGGAAGGAATTCGCTGGTGACCAGAATGAACGCGGTGATGCTCATGGCAATCACCGCCGTCCATTGGCTCGTGCGACTTTCCGGGCGTACGTTGGGCGGGCATTCGTCGCCCGCGGGAATCGAGATCGGATTGGACATGAGCGGATGCTGTGTGCAGGTCTGCGCGGCGATCAGTGACTGATCGCCGGCAACGCAGGCGGTGCCGTATCGTCCTGCTTCGGCTGCGCCGCACGCTGTTTGCGGCGGCGCACGAGCAGGTAGAACACCGGCGTCAGCAGCAGACCGAAGAAGGTCACGCCGAGCATGCCCGAGAACACGGTGACGCCCATCGCGCGGCGCATCTCGGCGCCGGCGCCTGTGGCGAGCGCGAGCGGCACGACGCCCATGACGAACGCGAGCGAGGTCATCAGAATCGGGCGCAGACGCAGGCGGCAGGCGTCGAGCACGGCCTGCCAGACCGATTCGCCCTGCGCTTCGCGGTCCTTGGCGAACTCGACGATCAGGATCGCGTTCTTGCAGGCGAGGCCGATCAGCACGATGAGTCCGATCTGGGTGAAGATGTTGTTGTCGCCGCGCGTGACCTGCACGCCGAGGATCGCGCAGAGCAGGGTCATCGGCACGATCAGGATCACCACCAGCGGCAGGGTCACGCTCTCGTACTGCGCGGCGAGCACGAGGAAGACGAGCAGCACGACCAGCGGAAAGATGATCATCATCGTGTCGCCGGCGAGGATCTGCTGGTAGGTCAGGTCGGTCCATTCGTAGCCGAAGCCGTTCGGCAGTTCCTGCGCGAGCACTTCTTCGATCGCCTTCTGCGCCTGGCCCGAGCTGTAGCCCGGCGCGGCGGCGCCGTTGAGCTCGGCAGCGAGGAAACCGTTGTAGTGCGGCACGCGGTCCGGGCCCGAGGTTTCGCGCGCGGTGACGAAGCTCGCCAGCGGGATCATGTCGCCGCGTGCGTTGCGCGTCTTCAGGCGGCCGATGTCGTCCGCGGTCAGGCGGAAGCCGGGCTCGGCCTGCGCGTTGACCTGGTAGGTGCGGCCGAAGCGGTTGAAGTCGTTGACGTAGAGCGAGCCGAGGTACATCTGCATCGTGTCGTAGATGTTCTGCAGCGGCACGCCGGCGGACTTCGCCTTTTCGCGGTCGACATCGACTTCGATCTGCGGCACGTTGACCAGAAAGCCGGAGAACAGGCCGGCCAGTTCAGGCCGCTTCGACGCCTTGGCGATCACGTTCTGCAACTGCTTGTACAACTCGTCGGCGCCGAGGTTGGCGCGATCCTCGAGCTGCAGCTTGAAGCCGCCGACCACGCCGAGGCCCTGCACGGGCGGCGGCGGGAAGATCGCGATGAAGGCGTCCTGGATCTGCGCGAACTGCATGTTCATCGCCATGGCGATCGCGCCGGCCGACTTCGAGGCGTCACGGCGCTCGTCGAACGGCTTCAGCGGGGTGAACGCGATGCCCATGTTCGGCGCGTTGGTGAAGCCGTTGATCGACAGGCCCGGGAACGCCGGCACCGATTCGACGCCCGGCGTCTTCAGCGCGATCGCGCCCATGCGCTTGATCACTTCGGTCGTGCGGTCGAGCGTGGCCGCGTCGGGCAGCTGGGCGAAGCCGACCAAGTACTGCTTGTCCTGCGGCGGCACGAAGCCGGTCGGCGTGCGCATGAAGCCGTAAGCCGTGACCGCGATCAGCGCGGCGTAGATGAACACCGCGACCGAGCTGCGGCCGAGGATGCGGCTGACCGTGCCGACGTAGCCGTTCGACGCGCGCGTGAAGAAGCGGTTGAACGGACGGAAGAACCAGCCGAGCGCGGCGTTAAGGATGCGCGTGGCGCGGTCGGGCGGCGCGTCGTGCGCCTTGAGCAGCAGGGCCGACAACGCGGGCGACAGGGTCAGCGAGTTGAATGCCGAGATGATCGTCGAGATCGCAATCGTGATCGCGAACTGCTTGTAGAACTCGCCCGACAGACCGCTGATGAACGCGGTCGGCAGGAACACCGCACAGAGCACGAGCGCGGTCGCGATGATCGGGCCGGTCACTTCTTTCATCGCCTGCACGGTCGCTTCGTACGGCGACAGGCCTTCGCTGATATTGCGCTCGACGTTCTCGACCACGACGATGGCGTCGTCGACGACGATACCGATCGCGAGCACGAGGCCGAACAGCGACAGCGTGTTGAGGCCGAAGCCGAGCAGGTGCATGACGCCGAGCGTGCCGATCAGCGACACCGGTACCGCGAGCAGCGGAATGATCGACGCGCGCCAGGTCTGCAGGAACACGATGACGACGATGACGACGAGCAGGATCGCTTCGAGCAGGGTGTGCAGCACGGCTTCGATCGAGCCGCGCACGAACACGGTCGGATCGTAGGCCGGGTCGTAGTCGATGCCGTCGGGGAACGACTTCTTCAGCTCGGCCATCTTCGCGCGCACCGCGTCGGAGATCGCGATCGCGTTGCTGCCCGGACGCTGGAAGATGCCGACGCCGACCGCGGTCTTGTTGTTGAGCATCGCGCGCAGCGCGTAGTTGTCCGAGCCGAGTTCGACGCGCGCAACGTCCTTGAGGCGCGTGATCTGGCCGTTCTCGCCGGTGCGCACGATGATGTTGGCGAAGTCTTCTTCGTCGACGAGGCGGCCCTTGGTGCTGACCGCGATCTGGAAGGTCGGCTTGCTCGATCCGTCGGAAACGCTCGGCGTCGCCGGCGAGCCGAGCTGGCCCGCGGCGACCTGCACGTTCTGCTCGCGGATCGCGTTGGCGATGTCGCCCGCGGTAAGGCCGCGCGCAGCGACCTTCTCCGGATCGAGCCACACGCGCATCGAATAGTTGCCGCCGCCGAACTGCTGCACGTCGCCGACGCCGTCGATCTTGGCCAGCTCGTCCTTGACGTGCAGGACCATGTAGTTGGCGAGGTAGTTGAGGTCGTAGCGACCGTCGGGCGAAGTAAGGAACACGCCCATGGTGATGTCCGGCGTGGACTTGTTCACCGTCACGCCGATGCGCTGCACGTCGGACGGCAGCTTCGGCGTCGCCTGGGCGACGCGGTTCTGTACGAGCTGCTGCGCCTTGTCGACGTCGGTGCCGAGCTTGAACGTGACCGTCAGTGTCATCACGCCGTCGCTGGTCGCCTGCGAGAACTGATAGAGCATGTCCTCGACGCCGGTAATCGCCTGTTCGAGAGGACCGGCGACGGTGTCGGCGATCACTTTCGGATTCGCGCCCGGATAGGTCGTGCGCACGACCACGGTCGGCGGCACCACTTCCGGGTACTCGGAAATCGGCAATTGCGGAATCGAGACCAAGCCGGCGATCAAAATGAGCGCCGACAGCACGCCGGCGAAGACCGGACGTGTAATAAAAAATTGCGAGAGATTCATAGTGTGCCTTTAATCTTTCCTTCTCCCCGCGGGAGAAGGTGGCGCGCAGCGCCGGATGAGGGAAGGCGCCGCGCTACTTCAACGCCATCGTGTGGCGAAAGGCTTTTCCCTCATCCGCCCCTTCGGGGCACCTTCTCCACGCGGAGAAGGGAAATACAGATCAGTTCAACGCGGCGCGTCCGCCATTGCCGGTTGCGGTCGAAACGGTCTTCGGCGCGGCCGGCGTGAGCTGAGCGACGGCCTTGCTGTCGGTCGTCATCGGCACGCGTGTCGGATTCACCGTCGCACCGGGGCGCACGTGCTGCAGGCCGTTGACAACGATCACGTCGCCGGCGGCGAGGCCCTCGCGCACCACCCGCAGGCCCTCGATCGCGGCGCCCAGGGTCACCGGGCGGTACTCGAGCGAGTTGTCCTTCTTCAGCGCAAGCACGAACTTCTTGCCGAGGTCGGTGCCGACCGCGCGTTCGTCGATCAGGACGGTGTCGCGCGCGTTGCCGCCGACGAGCTTGATGCGGGCGAACAGGCCCGGCGTGAAGTGACCGTCCTTGTTGTCGAACACGCCGCGTGCGCGGATGGTGCCGCTCTTCGGGTCGACCTGATTGTCGACGAAGTCGAGACGGCCTTCGTGCGGATAACCCTGCTCGTCGACCAGGCCCATGTACACCGGGCTTTCGCCGCCAGCGACGCCGTGGGCGAAGCGCAGATAAGTCGCCTCATCCACGTCGAAGTAGGTGTAGACCGGATTGTCGGAGACCACGGTGGTCAGCACGCTCGTCGTCGCGACGAGATTGCCCGGCGTGATCAGCATGCGCGAGACGCGCCCTTCGATCGGCGAGCGCACCTCGGTGAACTCCAGGTTGAGCCGCGCCGATTCCATCGCCGCCTGCGCCGAGCCGATGTCGTCGCTGCTGCTGGTCGCCGCGGTTTCGAGCTGGTCGAAATCCTGCTGGGCGATGACGTGCTTGGCGATCAGCTGCTTGCCGCGTTCGTGGTTCTGCGCGGCGAGCGAGGCCTGCGAACGCGCCCGCTTGAGCTGCGCGGCGAGGCGGTCGACCTCGGCCTGGTACGGACGCGGATCGATGCGGAACAGAATCTGGCCCTTCTTGACGTGTGCGCCTTCGGCGAACTGCGCCGATTCGATGAAGCCGCTCACGCGCGGCTGGATCTGCACGGTGGTGACCGACTCGAGGCGTCCGGTGAACTCCTCGAAATCACGCAGAGGCTTGGCGACCACCTCGGCAACGCTGACCGCCGGCGCGGGCGCCGCGGCCGGGGCATTGCTCGCCTGTGAGCGCGAGCAACCGGCGAGCACGGCGGCGGCGATTGCGGTCAGGACAATGCCGGCTTTGACGAATTTCGGGTACTGCATGGCGGTCTCCTCGTATCCTTTGGACTGAACCGTTTGTGATCTGTGTTGCGTAATGCCTTGACTTGGATCCCGGCCTGCGCGAAGCTGTCACAATGTGTGTTACCGGTCAGTAACGTGACGGGATGTTACTGACCAGTCACTAACCTGTCAAGAGGAGTGTGTGTCATGTCCGCAAAATCAATGGCGGCCGCCGTTTCGCTAGTGAGTGAAGCGCCTTCGCGCAGCGACAAGCCGCGCGTACGCGACCGCATCCGCGACTCGGCTTCCGACTTGTTCTACCGCCACGGCATCCGCGGCGTCTGCGTCGACGCGATCGTCGAGGACGCGGGTACGAACAAGATGAGCTTCTACCGCAACTTTCCGTCGAAGGACGATCTGGTCGCCGAATACCTGATGGACCAGGAGCGCAGCTACTGGCAATGGTGGGACGAAACCGTCGCGCCGCACGCGGGCGATCCGCGCCGCCAGGTCGAAGCGCTGATGCAGGCGATGATCGACTTGACCAAGCAGAAGCCGAAGGTCGATTGCGGCTGCCGTTCGAGCCGCGGCTGCGCGCTCGGCAATGCGGCGGTCGAGATTCCCGAGGACAACGAGCGCCTTAACGCGATCGTGCACAACTACAAGACTGAAATCCGCCGCCGCCTGCGCAAGTACGCGCGCGAGATGGGTGCGCGCGAGCCGGATTCACTCGGCGATGCGCTGATGCTGCTGCTCGAAGGCGGCTATTACACGCGTCTGACCTTTGCGAACAATTCCGGCCCGGTCAGCTCGCTCGCGAAAGCGACACGCGCGCTGATCGAAGCGCATCTGAACTGAAACGGATCGCTGTCGATCGCGCCTAGTCCGATCGATTGCGCAGCGGGCCCGGCAAAGGCGAAAGCGCGCCTAGGCCGCGTCAGGCCGTCGAGAGAATCACGACCGCCGTCGTGACCAGCGCGATGCCGATCCATCCGATCGGGCGCAGGCGATGGCCGAACAGAATGCGCCCGACGATCGCCGTTCCGAACACGCCGATCGCGCCCCACATGGCGTAGGCGACGGCAAGATCCATGCTCTTCACCGCCTGCCCGAGCAGGGCGAAGGCGATCCATACCAGCGCGATCGCGCCGGCTCCCCAACCGACTTTGCGGAAGCCTTGCGACTTCGCGATCATCATATTGGCCGCGATATCGATGAGCGCGGAAGTCGTCACGAACAGGATCGGTACGAGGGTCATGCTGCGTGCTCCTCGCCGAGCGCGACGCAGACGATGCCGGCGACGGCGATGGCCAGGCCGACGAATTCGCGCATCGACAGCCCTTCGTTGAACACGAACACGCCGACCAGGGTCAGCAGGGTAAGGCCGAGCCCTTCCCAGATCGCGTAGGCGATGCCGACGGCGATGCTGCGGATCGAGAGGGCGAGAAAATAGTAGGAAACCGCCAGTGCGACGGCCATGACGAGATAGCCGAGATAACCGCCGTCGCGCGCGGCTTCCGCCATGAACGACGTGCCGATGACTTCGGTGACGATGGCCGCGACGAGGAAGATCCAGGCGAGGATCGGGGGATTGCGGGAAGAGGCCGTCGGCATCGCTCAACTCCTTGGGCGGAATGCGCCTCCCAGGCGGCGCAGGTCAGCCGCCCGAGTCTGTCTCGTCGAACTCCGCGTGGAAATAACTGCCGTTGCTGCGCACCCGGATCGGCACCCCGTATTGTGCACTCAATACCTCCGAGCGCAGAACCTCGGCTTTCGATCCCTGGGCGAAAACCTGGCCTTCGCGCAGCAGGATCACGTGATCGATCTCGGGCAGGATCTCTTCCAGATGATGGGTGACGAGAACCAGTGTGGTGCCGCCGTGCGCGAGTCCGCGCAGGCTCTCGAGCAAGGTGCGCTGGGCGACGAAATCGAGGCCGGCGGTCGGCTCGTCGAGCAGAACCGCGCCGGGATCGTGCACGAGCGCGCGCGCGATCAGCACGCGGCGCGCCTCACCGGTCGACAAGGTCGAGAAGCGCCGATGCGCCAGGCGCGTGGCGCCTAGCCGTTCGAGCGCGGTGTTCGCGGCTTCGCGCATCGCATCGGTCACCTCGTGATTGAACGAGAGCACGTGGCTGGCGAAGAAACCCGAGATCACCGCATCGAGGCCGTCGACGAGATCCTCGCCGGTCAGGCGCTGCTGCAGATCGCCGGAGACGATGCCGAGGTGCTTGCGCAGCTCGAACACGTCCCAGCGCGTGCGGCCGAGGATGCGCATCGGCGGCGTGCCGTCGTCGTGGGCAAGCGGATAGTCGTCGCGATGGATCATGCGCACGAGCGAGGATTTGCCCGCGCCGTTCGGCCCGACGATCGCCGTGTGTTGGCCCGGCTCGATGCGCAGGCTGAGGCCATGGAGGATTTCGTTGCCGCCGCGCACGAGGCGCGCGTCATGGAGTTCGAGCAGGGGCGGGGAGGCGGAATCGGCGTGCGTCACGATCGAGGCAGAATGAAGGAGGGGGAGCGCATAGTAACCGCTCATCGCTCCTTGCAGACCGCGCGGACGATCGTGGCGTCAGCGTCTGCGTTCGACGCCGAACGGCAGGTCGGCGATGCGCCGGTACTCGTCGGTGGCGAAGCGCTGCGGATGTGCGAGCCAGTCTTCGATCATCGGCGTCGCGTCGTTGCCCCAGAAGACGTCCTTGCCGACCATCAATGTCGGCACGCCGAACACGCCGGCCGCGATCGCGCCGTCGGTATTCGCACGCAAAGCATTCTTCACCGCAGCATCGTTGATCGCGGCTTCGACGTCGGCGATGCCGAGTGCGCGGCCCGCGTCGGCGAGTTCGCCCGCCGTCGCTCCCGCTTTGCCGTCGCGCCAGAGATGATGGAAGATCGTCTCGATCGCATCCCAGGTCGTCCCCGCGGCGATGCAAAGCCGCAGCGCGGCGAGCGGGTTGAACGGATGCTGCGGTGGAAAACGCAGCGCGGCGCCCGCGTGATCGGCCTGCCATTGCACGAAGCGATAAGTGAATTCGCGCTTGCCCGCGATCTCCGCCGGGCCGAGCTGACCGTGATGCTTGAGCACCGCGCCGAAGGCGATCGGTATCGGCGTGATGTCGAGCCGCGCGCGCCAGCTCAGCACCTTGTTTAGCTGCAGATAGGAAAACGGCGAGACGAAATCGAAGTACCAGGCGGCCTTGTCCATATCAGTAGCACCAGGAAGTCAGGGGCGGGCGGTTGCCTATGCGTACTTCGAGCTGCGCCTTGGCCTTCTCGGGCACGCTGCCCTCGCTGCAGCCCGGCTGGCTCAGCACGTAGCCGACATTGCTGTTGCGAAAACGCCAGATGCGGTGGAAGCATACGCCGGTGCCCTCGCCGTCGCCCTGGCCGACGAGTTCGAGCGCCGGCGCGTCGGGCGGCGCATGCGGGCTGTTCCACGAGCGATAGCGCGGAGCGTCATCCTTGCCGTCGATGACGATATGGAACTTGTCGGTGCTGCAGGCGAGCTGGACCTTCGTTTCGGCCGGCTTGGCGCTGCGCGCGGTGACATCGGGCAGGTTGACCGCGGTGATGCGGAATTGCGGCGCGTTGCCCTCGCCGACCAGATTCGCCCAGAGCTCGCCGTTGCCGTACATCAGGCCGTCGTACTTGCAGAACAGCGATTCGGGTTTCTGCGCGAGCACCGCGCTGCGCAGCGCCGGCGGAAAGGCCTCGGGGAAACGTATCTGCAGCGTGGCCGCATCGTTCAGCGAAACATGGGCGCCGTCGCCGTAGTTCAGGGTCAGCGGAAAATCGACGAGCAGGGCGAGCGCAGCGGCGTCCTGCTTTGCGAGCGCCGAACGCAGCGCGCCGTCGAAGCGCAGGAAGCCGTCCTTGTCCTTGGCGCCGAGCACGGAAAGATCGCAACTATCGCCGAGCCGTGTGTCGGCCGAGGCGTTCTCTGTCGTGACGAATGCCGACAGCAGCAGAAAAGCGAGGACGAAAAATTTCTGCATGACGACGCTCTCCGAAAGCAGGGGTTAAGTCTAGCGGACGCGTAGCGCGAATCTCCGACGCACGATCGAGTGGCTTTTCGCCGTCGCCGTCGCCGTTTCCGTTTCCGCTTTCGCGACAGCGACGAATCAATGCAAGGTCTTGAAAATCGCCGGGTCGAACGCATCGACCGCAACGACTTCGTTGCGCGCGGCTTCGGCGTCCTGCAGCAGGTCGTACTCGGCCTGGGTGATCACGCCGGCTTTCAAGCCCATCTCGTCGAGCATGTAGCCCGGCGCGCGGTCGAGCGTGCCGGCGCGCACCGCGTCGCGCAGCTTGGTTTCGACTGGGATTGCGCGCACCGCCTTGTCGAGTGCGGCTTCGAGCGTGCCGAGGCCCTGTTCGGTCGGCGGCGGGATGAAGATGTCGCCGGTCAGGGTCGCGCGCGCCTCGCGGTTTTCGAGGATGTCGCGCGCCACGCGTGCGCCGAGCTTGTCCGACGGCGGGCGGAAATGCGCGCCGAGCGGGAATGTGGCGAGTCGGAGCACCCATGCCGCGCCGCGCGTCGGCAGGTTCTCGATCACGCCGAGCAGCGCTTCCTGCACTTTGTATAGTGAATATTCCGCGCACCAGGAAACGAGGTTGAGGTTCGCCGTGGTCTTCGCTTCGTCGTGATAGCGTTTGAGTGCGCTCGATGCGAGGTAGAGATAGGCGAGCGCATCGGCAAGCCGTCCGGAGATTTTCTCGCGACGCTTGAGTGAGCCGCCGAGCGTGCCCATGGCGACGTCCGAGGCAAACTCGAACGCGGCCGAGAAGCGCGAGAGATGCTGGTAATAGCGCTGCGTGTCCTGCACGTCGGGCGCGGCGGCAAGACGGCTGCCGGTCAGCGCGAGCAGCTTCGCGCGCGTGACATTGCGCAGCACCAGATTGATGTGGCCGAATAGCGCCGCATCGAACGCGGCGAGATCGTTCGCGGCGACCGCGGCGATTTCCTTCTGCACGAACGGATGGCAGCGGATCGCACCCTGGCCGTAAATGATCATCGAGCGCGTGAGGATGTTCGCGCCTTCGACGGTGATGCCGATCGGCACCGCGTCCCAGGCGCGCGCGAGCGAGTTGCGCGGCCCGCGCTGGATCGCCGAGCCGGCGCGGATGTCCATTGCGTCGGTGACGACCTCGCGCATGCTGTCGGTGAGATACGCCTTGGCGATCGCCGAGAGCACGGCCGGCTTCTCGCCCGCGTCGAGCGCGCCGCAGGTCAGGGTGCGCGTGGCGGTCATCATGTAGGTCTTTGCGGCGATGCGCGCGAGCGGTTCCTCGATGCCTTCGAAGCGGCCGATCGGCGTATCGAACTGTTCGCGTACCGTCGCATAGGCACCGCAGATGCGCGTCATCATCTGCGCGGCGCCGACGCTGAGCGCGGGCAGCGAGATCGAACGGCCCGCGGCGAGGCTTTCCATGAGCATGCGCCAGCCCTGGCCGATGCCCGCGCGGCCGCCGATCACCTGGTCCAGCGGCACGAACACGTCTTTGCCGACGATGGGCCCGTTCATAAACGGCACGCCCATCGGATCGTGGCGCAGGCCGATCTCGATGCCCGGCAGGTCGTGCGGAATCAGCGCGCAGGTGATGCCGAGATCGTCCTGGTCGCCGAGCAGATGGTCGGGATCCTTGATGCGGAAGGCGAGGCCGATCAGGGTGGCGACCGGCGCCAGCGTGATGTAGCGCTTCTTCCATTCCAGGCGCAGGCCGAGGATTTCCTTGCCGTCGACGACGTGCTTTTCGACGATGCCGGTCGATTGCGTGGCCGCCGCATCGGAGCCGGCCTCCGGGCCGGTCAGGCCGAAGCACGGAACCTCTTCGCCGCGCGCGAGCCGCGGCAGGTAATACTGCTTCTGCTCGTCGGTGCCGTAATGCAAGAGCAGTTCGCCCGGGCCGAGCGAATTCGGCACCATCACCGTGACCGCTGCTGCGACCGAGCGCGAGGAAATCCGCGTCACCACGCGCGAATGCGCAATCGCTGAGAAGCCGTGGCCGCCGTATTCCTTCGGGATGATCATGCCGAAGAAGCCCTGCTTCTTGATGAAGTCCCAGACTTCGGGTGGCAGGTCGCGCAGTTGATTGATCTGCCAGTCGTCGAGCATCGCGCAGAGCTGTTCGACCGGGCCGTCCATGAACGCCTGCTCGTCTGCGGTCAGCTTCTGCGGCTGAAAGTCAAGCAGCTTTTTCCAGTCGGGCTTGCCCGAGAACAGCTCGGCGTCCCACCACACGGTGCCGGCGTCGAGCGCGATGCGCTCAGTCTCGCCGAGCCGCGGCAGTACCTTGGCGAAGATCGGCATGACCCGGCTCGTGATCAGCGCGCGGCGGATCGGCGCCACACCGAAGATCACAGCGAGCACGGTCAGCACGATGACCGTGGCCTCGAACAGGAGCGGCGAGGCGATGCCGGTCAGGCGCCAGCCGACCAGCCAGATGCCGGCGGCGACGACCCAGGCGAGAAAGCCGCGGCCGATGAAGGCGAGGACGCTGAGCGCGATGAGGGCGAGCAGGAGTGTGATCAGCATCATGAACTCCGATGGCGTTTGCTCCATCGTCCTGCGCCGCGCGAAAAAAAGCAAAGCATGGCGCGGAATGCTAGGCGTTTCGTTGCGGCGCAGCCACGTCGGCGAGGAAGGCTTCGAGCGCGGGCATCACGCGCGCATCGGAGAAAAGCAGGTCCTGTTTGGCGAGCAGACGCCGGCGCAGATCGTCGCGGCGCGCGCGGTCGGCGGCGAGACCGACCGCGAGTTCGACATAGGCATCCGCGTCCGCGGCGATCAGCTCTTCGACGCCGAGCATGCGCAACATGCCTGCGGTTTGCCGGCCGCGCATGCGCTTGCCTTCGAGGGTCACGAGCGGCGTGCCGAGGCTCAGCACGTCGAGGCTGGTCGAGCCGCCGCTGAAGTGGATTGAGTCGAGCACGAGATCGGCCGCGGCGACGGCGCCGAGATACTCGGCGTAGGCACGGCGTGGAACGATGCGGAAGTGCCGGTCGAAGTCGATGCCTTGCGCGGCGCACGATTTCTCCAGGCGTGCGCGGAAGCGTGCGGCCATCGCCGGCTGATTCTCGAAGAACACGATCGTCGCGTTGCTGCGCGCGGCGATGCGTGCAGCGAGCGCATCGAACTCGGGCACGATCTTGATCAGGTTCTGCACGCAGAGCATCAGCGGACGATCGCCGTCGCGAGCGAGCCAGCTGCCGTCGCCCGCTGCCGGCGGCCGGCGCGGCAGCGCGCCGAGGCCGGGCAGGCGCACGAGCCGCTCGCGGTAATGCGCGTCGGCGTCGGCGGGCTCCATCGCGTCGCCGCTGAGGAAATAGTCGATGCGCGTCGAGCCGGTCGTGACCGGATGCCCGTAGGCGACGCACTGCACCGGGGCGAGGCGCATCGCCGCGAGCAGGCCGGTGCGGCCGTCCATGCCGACGTCGAGATGGACGAGCGCGTCGAGCTGCGCATCGCGTATCGATTGTGCGATATCGACCACGTCGAGATTGCCGACTTCGTGCGTCGCGGTGATCGCCGCGCGGATTTCCGCGCTGACTGCATCGAGCGTCGCACTCAGATTCCACACCTGCGGCTCGAAGCGGGACTGGTCGAGACGCAGCAGCCATTCGGCGAAGTAGCGCGCCACCGTGTGCGTGCGCAGTGCGCTGCAGACGAAGCCGATGCGGCGGCGGCCGGCTGCCTGTCGCGTGGCTATGGGCGCGGAAAACTGCGCGGTGTGCGAATCGACGATCGTTTCGAGCAGATCGCCGAAGCGGAAGCTCAGCCGTTCGGTATCGCGGGCGTAGTAGTGCAGGTGGAAGGGCTTGATCCAGACCGCGGCCTGCAGCGCCTTGTCCCAGTGCGGATTCGCCTCGGCCAGGGCGATGGCCTGTTCGAGCCCGTGCTCGAAACGGGAAACGGCGGCGTCGGCCTGCGCCGAGTCGGCGAGGAATTTGGGGTGGGCGAGCGCATCGAGCCAGGCGATGCCGAGATCCAGAGGCGCCAAGATTTTTGCGCGGTGGAAACCGACGGCTGCGAGCTCGTGATCGCCGCGCTCGTAGCGCGCCATCGCCAGCTCCTTGACCGCCTCGGCCGACGCCGGTGCCAATTCGATGGCATGAAGCAGCGCGGCTTCGGCTTTGTCGTAGGCTTTCAGATAGCGGCTGGCGACGCCGAGCAGGAGCCACGCTTCGGCGCTTTCGGGGCGAAATTTGATCGCTGCCAGTGCCGCCGCGACGCTGCGCCCGTAGTGCATCGAATTCAGGTTGGCACGCGCGAGATCTAGCGCCGCATCGGCAGATTCCGGAGAAACGCCTAGCGTTCGTTGCAGCGCATCGGACGACAAAGGCATGTTCCAACCGGCAGTGAGCGAACGCGAAAGATACTGCCCGCCGCGCCCGTTCGCCACACTGCACATTGCCGCGGGCATTCACTACACTGGTCGGCGATACCCATGACCTGCCATCCCGCCGATGTGTCGTCATCGGCAACCCCAAGCGGAACACCGATATGAAAGACAAGAAAGAGATCGTGGAAAACTGGCTGCCGCGCTACACCGGCACGGCGCTCAGGGACTTCGGCGAGCACATCCTGCTGACCAATTTCGGCAACTACGTCGAGCTGTTCGCCAAGTGGCACGACGTGCCCGTCCAGGGCGCCGACCGGCCGATGCCGAACGCCACGGCCGACGGCATCACCTTGATCAATTTCGGCATGGGCTCGCCGAACGCGGCCACGATGATGGACCTGCTCAGCGCGATCGCGCCTAAGGCCGCGCTGTTCCTCGGCAAGTGCGGGGGCCTGAAGCGCAAGAACCAACTCGGCGATCTGATCCTGCCGATCGCGGCGATCCGCGGCGAAGGCACGTCGAACGACTACCTGCCGCCGATCGTGCCGGCGCTGCCCGCGTTCCAACTGCAGCGTGCCGTATCGACGATGATCCGCGACCTCGGCCACGACTACTGGACCGGCACCGTCTACACGACCAACCGCCGCGTCTGGGAGCACGACGAGGAGTTCAAGAATCTGCTGCGGCGCACGCGCAGCATGGCGGTCGATATGGAAACCGCAACGATCTTCGCCGCCGGCTTCGCGAACCACATCCCGACCGGCGCGCTGTTGCTCGTCTCCGATCAACCGATGATCCCTGAAGGCGTGAAGACCGAGGCGAGCGACAAGTCGATCACGGCGAACTACGTCGAGAAACACATCAAGGTCGGCATCGAGGCGCTCAAACTCGTGCGCCGCCACGGCCGCAGCGTCAAACACCTGCGCTTCGAAGCGGACGAGGAGTACCACGACGATCTCGGCGGGCAACACGAGTTGTAAGTTCGCTGGTTATTGATCGAGAGCTTTTTGCCACGGATTACACGGATAAATACGGATGAAACAAACTAAATTCCGTCTCGTAGGAGTTGTGCAAATTTGCTACCGCTCTCTCTCTCTGATCCGTGTTTATCCGTGTAATCCGTGGCCAAATTTCTTTTTCATTGAATCCACACCATAGATGCGACCGAAACATCCGGATAGCCTTGTCCGCCGTTGGTAAGTTCGCTCGTTATCGATCGAGAGCTTTTTGCCACGGATTACGCGGATAAACACGGATGAAACAAACTAAATTCCGTCTCGTGGGGGTTGCGCAAAATTTGCAACCGCTCTTTCTGATCCGTGGTTATCCGTGTAATCCGTGGCTGAATTTCTTCTTTCTTTAAATCCACACCATAGATGCGACCGAAACATCTGAATAGCGTTGCCCGCCGTCATCACGAACGCCACGTCGGCGAGCGCGTCGGCTGGCTGCGTGCGGCCGTGCTCGGCGCCAACGACGGTATCTTGTCGACGGCGGGTCTGGTCATTGGCGTCGCCAGCGCCGAAGCCGCACGCAGCAACGTCGTGATTGCCGGCGTCGCCGGGCTCGTCGCCGGTGCCCTGTCGATGGCGGCCGGAGAGTACGTGTCGGTGTCTTCGCAGACCGACGCGGAAAATGCCGAGCGCGATCTGGAGAAGCACGAGCTCGCTACCGATGCACACGGCGAACGCGAGGAACTGGTTGGCATCTACGTCGGTCGCGGCCTGGAAAGGTCGCTGGCCGAACAGGTCGCCGACCAGCTCACCGCGCACGACGCGCTCGGTGCGCATCTGCGCGACGAACTTGGTCTGACCGAAGAACAGCGCCCGCGTCCGCTACAGGCGGCATTGACCTCGGCGTTGTGCTTCTCGCTCGGCGCGGCGCTGCCGTTGCTCGCCGTGCTGCTCGCCGCGCCGGGCCAGCTCGCGCTGACCGTGGCGATTGCCTCGCTGACCTCGCTCGCCGTGCTCGGCGCGATCGCCGCGCGAACGGGCGGTGCGCGGATGCTGCCGGGTGCGCTGCGCGTCCTCGTTTGGAGCTCGCTGGCGATGCTCGCGACCGCGGCGATCGGGCATCTGTTCGGCGTAAACGGTTAGCCCGAATCCGGCCTCGGCGGCGCCCGAACTCGCCCGGCGTCTTCTGCTAGGCTGAACGCATGAATATGATTCCCCTACATATCGTCATCCTCGCCGCGGGCGAGGGCAAACGCATGAAATCGGCGCACGCCAAGGTGTTGCTGCCGCTCGCCGGCAGGCCGATGCTCGCCCACGTGCTCGACACCGCACGCGCGCTGCACCCGGCGAAAATCCACGTCGTTTACGGCCATCGCGGCGAGCAGGTGCAGGCCGCGTTCGCCAACCAGACCGATCTCGCTTGGGTGCATCAGGCCGAGCAGAAAGGCACCGGCCACGCCATGCAGCTCGCGATCCCCGGCATTCCCGATGCCGCGCGCGTGCTCGTGCTTTACGGCGACGTGCCGCTGATCCGTACCGTCACCCTGCAGCCGCTCGTCGAGGCGTCGGCGCCGCTCGCCGTGCTCGCCGCGGACCTGCCCGATCCGCAAGGCTACGGCCGCGTCCTGCTCGACGCCGCGCAGCGCGTCACCGGCATCGTCGAGGAAAAGGACGCGACGCCCGCGCAGCGCGCGGTGCGCACGATCAACACCGGCGTGATCGCGGCCGACGCCCAGCGCCTGCGCGGCTGGCTCGCGCGGCTCGACAACCACAACGTCCAAGGCGAGTTTTATCTGACCGACGTGTTCGCGCTCGCCGCGGCCGATGGCGAGCCGGCGCTCGCCGTGCTGTCGACCGATCCGAATGCGATTGCCGGCGCGAACGACGCGTGGCAGCTCGCCCAGCTCGAACGCCGCTACCAGCTGCGCGCCGCGCGCAACCTCTGCGCGCAGGGCGTGCGCCTGTCCGATCCCGCGCGCTTCGACCTGCGCGGCAGCGTCAGCGCGGGGCGCGACGTCGAGATCGATGTCGACGTGGTGCTCGAAGGCACCGTCGCGCTCGGCGACGAGGTGCGCATCGGCGCGTTCTGCCGCATCCGCAATTCCACGCTCGCCGCCGGCACCGTCGTGCAGGCGCACAGCGATCTCGACGGCGTCGTCACTCACGGCGCCTGCGTCATCGGCCCGTACGCGCGCCTGCGTGCCGGTGCGGAAATCCATGCCGGCGCGCACGTTGGCAACTTCGTCGAGGTGAAGAACGCGATAATCGGCAACGATTCGAAGGCGAATCACCTGAGCTATATCGGCGATGCGACCATCGGTGCGGCAGTCAACATCGGCGCCGGCACGATCACCTGCAACTACGACGGCGCGAACAAACATCGTACCGTCATTGAGGACGGCGCTTTTATCGGCTCGAACAGCGCCCTGGTCGCGCCCGTAACGATCGGCAAGGACGCCACCATCGGCGCCGGCTCGACCATCGGCACCAATGCGCCGCCCGGGGAACTGACCGTCGCACGCGCGCGGCAGACGACCGTCCGCGGCTGGAAGCGCCCGCAAAAAGCCCCGAAGTAGCCGCGCCCGCAGCATTGCGGGTCCGGAACATCATAAAATGCGCGGCTATTGATTCGAGGAACGTACCATGTGTGGAATTGTCGGCGCGATCGCGCAGCGCGATGTCACCTCCATCCTGATCGAAGGCCTGCGCCGGCTCGAATACCGCGGCTACGATTCCACCGGCATCGCGCTCGCCCAGCCCGATGGGAGCCTTGCCTTGTGGCGCACGGTCGGCAAGGTTGCCCGGCTTGCCGACAAAGTCGCCGCGGCGCCGCGCGCCGGCGTGCTCGGCATCGCCCATTCGCGCTGGGCCACGCACGGCGGCGTCACTGAGGCGAATGCACACCCGCACGTTTCGCAGAACCGCATCGCGCTGATTCACAACGGCATCATCGAGAACTATCTCGAGATTCGTGAAGCGCTGCTCGGCAAAGGCTACGCTTTCACTTCCGAGACCGACACCGAAGTCATCACTCATCTGATCCACGACTTCGTCAAACAGGGCCACGATCTCACCGACGCGGTCAAGCTCGCGGTCAAGCGGCTTACCGGCGCTTATGCGATTCTCGTGTTCGACGCGCAGCAGCCGGACCGCATCGTCGTCGCGCGCATCGCCAGCCCGCTCGTGATCGGCTTCGGCGACGGCGAAAATTTCGTCGCCTCCGACGTGCAGGCGCTGCTGCCGGTGACGCGCAAGTTCGTCTTCCTCGAAGAAGGCGATGTCGCCGACGTGCGCCGCGACGCGGTAACCGTATTCGACGCCGACGGCCATGTCGTGCAGCGCAAGCTGCATGAATCTTCCTTGTCCGCCGACGCGGTCGAGCGCGGCGACTACGCGCACTACATGCTCAAGGAAATCCACGAGCAGCCGCAGGCGATCGCCGACACGCTCGAAGGCCGCATCGCCAACGATCGCATCCTGCCGAACATCTTCGGCGTCGATGCCGACGCGCTGCTGC
Organism: Rudaea sp. 3F27F6; assembly: GCF_005503555.1. Taxonomy (GTDB): domain Bacteria; phylum Pseudomonadota; class Gammaproteobacteria; order Xanthomonadales; family Rhodanobacteraceae; genus Rudaea. The sequence goes on along the minus strand of NZ_SCNG01000001.1, from coordinate 1,304,391 downwards.
AGCGCGTGCGTCATGTGCAGATCGTCGCCTGCGGCACCAGCTATCACGGCGGCCTCGTCGCGCGCTACTGGTGCGAGGCGCTTGCTGGCATCCCGTGCAACGTCGAGATCGCCAGCGAATTTCGCTACCGCGATTTCGTCGTGCCGGAGGACAGCCTGTTCGTGACCATCTCGCAGTCGGGTGAAACCGCCGACACGCTGGCCGCGCTGCGCGAGGCGAAGAAGCGCGGCTATCTGGGCACCTTCGTCGTCTGCAACGTGCCCGAGTCGAGCCTCGTGCGCGAGTCGGACCTCGTGTTGATGACGCGAGCTGGTCCCGAAGTCGGCGTCGCTTCGACCAAGGCCAACACGACCCAGCTTGCGGCGCTGGCGCTGCTTATGCTCGAACTCGCGCGCATCAACGGCCTGCCCGCCGAGCGCTTGCGCGAACTCGTGACGGAACTCGAGAGCCTGCCGCGCCGGGTCGCCGAAGCGCTCAAGACCGAAGACCAAGTGCGTGCGCTCGCCGAACGCTTCGTGCCGAAGCAGCACACCTTGTTCCTCGGCCGCGGCACGCATTGGCCGGTTGCGCTCGAAGGCGCGCTCAAGCTCAAAGAAATTTCCTACATCCACGCCGAAGGCTACGCGGCCGGCGAACTCAAGCACGGCCCGCTCGCCCTGGTCGACACGCAGATGCCCGTCGTCGCCGTCGCGCCGAACGATCATCTGCTCGAGAAACTCAAATCGAATCTCGCCGAAGTCCGCGCGCGCGGCGGCGAGCTATTCGTCTTCGCCGACGAGCGTGCCGAGATCGGCGAAACCTATGTCTCGACAAAGGACGGTCACGGCGCCGTGATCAAGCTCGACTCCGGCGGCAATTTCATCGCGCCGGCGGTGTTCACCGTGCCGCTGCAATTGCTCGCCTACCACGTCGCCGTTCTGCGCGGCACCGACGTAGACCAGCCGCGTAACTTGGCGAAATCGGTTACCGTCGAGTAACGGTCGATCCAAGTTTGCGGCTTGATCCCGAAGAATAAAGTCTGTAACTAATATTAAAGTCTGTATTGTTTGGCGCTATCTATGATCAGAGTAAAGAGTTGGTCCAATCGTGCGCTGCAGATGGGCGATCGTCGCACATGTGCGTGCGTCACGAGAAATGCATCAGTAGGCCGACCCTAGATGATCAGGCTGCCGATAGCTCGATCAAGGTTTGTACCTGACGCCGAATGACAACTTTCGACCCGAAGCCGTCAGTCGCGAATGGCCGTTCTTCGGCAGCAGCCTCGCGAAGACTCTCGCAAGAGGTTGATCGCTTCATGCGCAGTGGTTCACGAAATCAGGTCGTCCAATGGGCTCCGAACCCCCAAGGTTCTCTTTCATTGGTCACGCTCATGTTGCCTGAGGTCATTGAGGCCTAGCTATTCGCTCAAGCGGACTGCCGATGTCGGTCTGCGCTAAGATCTCAGCGTCCGCGGCGGCAGCCGCTTAGCTCAAGCGTTGAGCGCCATAACGAATGTCAACATATCTCGGTACTTTTACTGCGGCGGTGTTATTTATTGCAGGTATCGCGCATGGCGAGCAAATCTCTCCAAATGCGCCGGTTGATATGCCGCAGCGAGCTACGTCCGCCCAGATGGACGCTCTCGACAAAGCGATTGAGCCGTCGGTTAGGCAAGCAAAGGCCACTTATCCAGCAGCGAAGCAGCGCTTTTACGATGGTCTTCCGCGAGGCGGATCTTTCTTCGTCACAGTTCGGCTACGCGACTCAAACGGGAGGAGAGAGCAAGTCTTCATCGCTGTCAGCAGAATTGTCGATCAAAAGATCACCGGAAGAATTTCGAGTCAAATACAGCTAATTCATGGCTATAAGCCAGGTGATCCCATTACAGTTTCCGAAAACGAAATGCTTGACTGGTTAATCACCAAGCCCGACGGGTCCGAGGAAGGAAATTTCGTGGGGAAGTTCATGGACAACTATCATCCCAGTGGCGCTTAACCATTCGCTCAAGCGGACTGCCGGTGTCGGTCTGCGTTAGGCTGCAGCACATCGCTGTGGCAGCCGCTTAACTCAGGCGTTAGCCCTCGGAATTTCACGACTTCATGTCCTGTGTCTTACGAATTTCTGGAACGGCACTCGATATCGATGCCTTGTTGTCGAGCGTTGCGCTTGCACCAAATCGGACATGGCGCAAAGGCGAACTGCGGAGCAAAGCCGTTGCGCGTACACACGCTGACTCCGGCGCGAGTTTCATCGCTAGTGACGCAGAGTTCGACGCCTTTGATCAACAAATCGCAGACGCCATAACATTTCTCTCGTCAAACTCAGCGGCTGTTACAGCTTTGGCAAGCTTCGCTGGCGTCGAGCAACTCTCGACTTCGGTGTTGCCTTGTTTGAGGGCAGCTTCACCACGTTCTCTTGTTTACCTCCGAGCCTTATCCAGCTCGCCGCAGTGGCCAAACTTGGCATCGAAATCTCCACGTATGCCTGTGGCACCAGACAGCGTGCCGAGGGCTAACTATTTGCTCAAGCGGACCGCTGCGACAGCTTGCGGTATGCTGACACTCCTCGCGGCAGCTGCCGCTTAGCTCAAGCGTTAGGTGTCCAAGTATGGCAATCGTCGACGTCCTGCTCCGAAATGCCTACGAAGATACGCAGCTTTTGCTCAAAAACGATTCGCTTGGTGACCAACTTCACGTGCCAAGAGATGTCGATTTCTTGCTGCGTGCTTCCAATGTTGAGAAAGCCAACTTGGTCTGTAGCTTCATCAACGACAATCAGTACGGTTTCGCCAAAGTCCAGGACACAGATGTTCTTGTAGTCATTCATACCCCGATACAGCAGAACATCATCTGCTCCATCTCTGGGCTTATGGCTTGCATTAGCGAAATCTTCGGCCTCGACTATGATGGGTGGGGTTCAGAACTGAGAAAGGCCACCTAGATTCAACTTCCTATTCGTTCAAGCGTTATGTGATTCATCACAGGGGGCAGCGATGGGTAAAGCAGTGAATAAGTCAAAGGAAGTGGATGCGTACATCGCTACTCGACCTCCGGATACGCAGCGTGCGCTTGAAGAACTGCGCTCATGCATTTGGAAGGCCGCGCCCGGCGTTTCCGAACTGATGAACTACAACATCCCAGCGTTTGCCTTGGTCGTTGGCGGCAAGCGCGACAAGCAGATCATGATCGCGGGGTATGCCCAGCATGTCGGCTTCTATCCCAACCCGGACGTGATCGACGCATTCGCAGATCAGCTTACGGGGTACAAGCTCGCCAAGGGATCCATTCAATTCCCATTGAGCAAACCGATTCCAAAGGCGCTGGTCGTCAAGATGGTGAAATACAGGTTATCCCAAGTACAGAAATGAGGACCTATCACATAACAACCGGTTGCAGCGGAAGGTCCGCTGCGCGGCCCGTCGCTGAACCGAAGCGTTAGGTTGCACATCGGACCAATGTACGAATTTGTAGTCACAGATTTTTCCGCCGTGCCCGCTGAGCAGCGACACACATTTCCTACTCGCGATGCGGCAACTCGCTTTGGTTCAAGTCTTGCCGCCCGCCGTTGCGCAATCTTCATAGTGCACATCGTCCACCACGTGGACTACGGAAATTTTTATGTTTGGTATAACGAAGACCTCGCCTTCGTCCGTCTCGACGAACATCGAGAACACTACGCATCAGATCCTCTGAGAGCATCATTCGTTGGGCCATCCATTCAATTTCAAGACGAGGACAATGAGCTATTCGAGGTGCTGCCGTCGCAGGTCGTCGGGCGCGCGCAGGCAGCCGAAGCGCTGCAATGTTGGCTCACTTCTGGCTTAAAGCTGTCGTCGTTGTCCTGGTCCTAGGCAATTCGTAGGTGCAACCTAACTATTCGCCCAAGCGGACCGCTGTGACGGGTTGCGGTATTCTGATACTCCCTGCGGCAGCGGCCGCTTAGCTCAAGCGTTAGCTACTCATGTGAGCCTTTGCCTCGTCTCTTCTCTCCTGTACTTCTTTTTCCCCCCGCAAGTAGCTTGTAGTCCTTACAGCAGCTCTTGGGCATGGGCTGCATGGTCGTCTGCCTATCAAGAGGAAGCGGCCTATCTGCAGTGGCGAAATTCCTTGGATTTGAGCTTTTTAGGCATGCCTTACTCGAAGTGCAGGGTGGGCCCATCAAAACACTTGCTATCTGCCAAAGAGCACTGCTTCATCTCAAAACTCGCTTCACGCTGCTCCGAAGCAGACGATTGTCTAGCTCAATGCATCGCGAAAGGAATGAACAACAAAGTAGGGGGCGGCTGCTGGCACCTTTGCTTCCAAACCAAGTTCAACATTTCCAAGTGGTCACAGCCCAATGGTTGGCATACCTGCAACTCAGCACCCGCAGATGGGTAGCTAACTATTCGCTCAAGCGGACCGCTGCGACGTGCCACGGTAATTTGACACGCACTGTGGCGGCGGCCACTTGCCTTAAACGTTAGGTGCTATAACATGTATCGAGTTACAGTCTTTGGTGTGCTGTTTCTAGGCAGCTGCCTACTACTCGTGGGCGCACTGTTCGATGCAAGCGCTTACTGGTGTATTTTCAATAAGCCTACCTGCTGCATGGTAGATCCGCTGTTCTCTGCAATCGCTCTTTTCATCGGGGCTTTCGTCGTAGCGGTGGGTGTGCTCTATTTGCGCCGTTGGCATCTTCTAGCGGCAATTTCATACATTCCAGTGCTTGGTAGCATTGTCTTGCTAGTTGGTCAGGCCGCTTCGTGGTGGTAGCACCTAATTAATCGCTCAAGCGGACCGCTGCGACGGGTTGCGGCATCCTGACACTCACCGCGCGCTTAGCTTAAGCGCTAGGCCTCGCCAATGGCGTCATATCAAGTCGAGTTGCTCGCTGACTACTTTCAGTTCTACCTTCAAGACGATGAGATATCGTGTGGTGACCTGTCTGAGGCGTGGAGCGAAGAGGCAACTTCACGCATGCTTGCAACTTCACCGCGTTCTGTTGGAATCGGCACGCTCCGAAACGCCGAAGTCCCGGTGCTTATCAATGTGCTTGACCAAGAGCCTCAAAAGTCCTTTACACCATACGGCCAAGTCGTAGAGTGCTCGCTAGAGGTTCACACGGGTCGAATCGTCGTGGCGGGTTGCACTGACTACTTTCCTAACGCGTTGCGCATCGAAGCGCCGGCACCCGTCTATCGGGTTCGCGCATATTTTTCGGGGCTAAAGTCTGTCTCAAAAGATGGCTTGGAGGGTAACGACTCTTATCGCATTGACCTCTGGCCCGCGTTGGCAATCGTGCCGAGAGTTCTTAAGCAGCGCGAGGCCTAACTATTCGTTCAAGCGGACTGGCGCTGGCCGGTTGCGCTAGACTGTTTGGCATTGCGGCGCCAGCCGCTTAACTCAAGCGTTAGGCTCACAACATGCGTTTGATAAATCTTGTGTTCGCTACTGCTTTGTGTGGTCTTCTAGCCGCATGCGCGCATTCTGCCAAAGATTCTAGCCGTAGCTCGCCACAGAGCGGCCCATCTTCTGTGCTCGAATTAACCGTTGGTCAAAACGGCACATATGCTTGGCACGGACGCTTTTGGCAGATTGACGAGCTTACAAGCACTCTCAAATCACCATTGGCGCCACACGTGACTGAAGTTCGCTTGCTCAATGGCCCCAATCCATCCTCTCTGCAGAATCTCATCGAAATTGGCCAGCTTGCAAATTCTCTCGGTGCAAAAGCACTTTACGAGCGCAACGGTGAACTGAAAAGCATCAATATCGTGCAGTAGTGCGCCTAGATTCAACTTCTAAGTGCAACACCTAGCAGGACCGAGCGAACACGGCTCTCGGCGTTCTGGAGTTGTGCCGCTTGCGCGGCCAGTCGTTGAGTTGCTTTGCAATCTGGCCGCATTGGGTTTGGCTGATCCGTCGCAGGCAAAGGCCCTTGGGCAGATACTGGCGCACCAGTCCGTTGAGGTTCTCATTCGTCCCGCGTTCCCACGAGTGGTAGGGCGTAGCAAAGTAGCAGGTCACACCAAATTGCCGCTCGAGTGCTTCGTAGTCGTGAAATTCGGTGCCGTTGTCGAAGGTGATCGTCCGGAACTTGCCGCGCATGCGAGCCATGATTTGGCCGGCAGCCTTGGTTGCTTCGGTCATCGTCCTGGCTTCGAGCTTGCGAATCAGGGTGAAGCCGCTGCGGCGCTCGACCATAGTCAGCAAGCAGTGCGAAGAGCCGGTGCCGATGACCGTATCGGCTTCCCAATCGCCAATATGGCCTCGCGATTGGACAACTTCCGGACGTTCGCTGATGTGACGTTTGCCCAGCAGTACGCCGCGAGCCGGACGGCTGCGGTAACGTTTGCGGCCCATCTTCGACAGGATTCGAGTGAATCGCCACAAGCTTCCGCCATTGCGTTTGTCGCGTCGCAAACGGCGGTAGATGGTTTCGTGGCCGGGAACGAGTTGGCCTTGGGCTCGGAACAATCCGACGATCTGTTCGGGACTCCAGCGCTGTCGAACCGCTGCATCAACCTGATTGAAAATCTGATGGCTGAATTGCGGGCCACGACGTGATCGTCGTCGTCGGCCCAAGGCGTAGCTGTGTGCCTTGGCTGCTCGATACAGTCCATCGTGTGCGGTGGCATTGCGCCGCAACTCCCGGCTAATAGCGCTGGGCGAACGGCCCAGCAGCTTGGCCAGTTCACGCTGGCTGCGCTTCAATCGCACTCCACCGGAAATGAGATATCGTTCTTCTTGGGGGAGTTGGTGATACGTCATGGCTGCAACCCCTTCTTGCCGGAAAGGTGCGGCCAGTATCACCGCTCACCCTCCTTGCTGATCGGGTGTTGCACTTAGTATGTGAATCCGCGCGTTTAAACTAATTCTCGCTCTGGACCAATCCAATCAGGCCAGTCAGTCTGCTGCTGACTGACCGCCGCGAACTGTCCTTAAGGCAACCACAGCCCAATGAGATACGGTACGACTTGTAGGCAACATATCTCGTACGCAGCCTGCCATCGGATTGAGCTTTAGGGAGAGGGCCGGCTATGTTCTAAGTGAAGCCGACGGCCTGACTGGCTCGTCCGGCGAGATTGCTCTTCAAACAAACTCGGAAAGGAAACAGTATGCGTTGGTCTCTTCTTGTCGCGTTGGTCATGGCCCTTACTATGGCGAATGCTCAAGCTCCAAACTCCGATCTAGCGGCGCGCATTCAGCGCAACGCTGTTGATCGCCCTGGCTCGCCGCATATTCGCGTCACGGTGCCCGCGGCAGCAAAGTATGTCGGTGCTGACCGCTTCGTGCTAAAAGAACTTAGCGATTGCGAAATGCATATATTTGTCGAGGCGGATGCCAATCGCAGGGTTCGCCGCTTCTATTGGGTGCACTTTGAATCCAACCTGCCGAGCAGACCGAAGGATATTATGCATTACTCTGACACTGATCAGCGGTCCAAGATCTGGAATCTCACGGTTTGGACGAGTTCAGAACCGGCGCTGATGACCCGAACGCCGCGTCCAGGAACGGACACCGAGCATTTTCGCGAGATCATCCGAAAAGCAGGATATTCGATGCCAGACGGAATGATGACGGCTCGCCTCGTGCGCCTCCTCGATGATCCGGGCGATACCGGGTTTGGTCGGCGCGAGCTGATGCTAGTCTACGGCGAGGACCTCGCGCCCAGCGGTCTCACTTTCAATGACGTGACGACCGACGGCAAACCGAACGCACGCTGGGCGGCCCTCGAGCAGCCGCTGATGCAACGCGCAAGTGTCGCGTTCCGCATGACCGAGAATTGACGCGCGTAAAGTGAGATCGAAAACCGGTCAATGATGCGAAAACGAGGTTGCTCTCCTCGGCGCCTGAAAGCCGATCGTCGCATCCCACTACTTTTGGCCCAATTTCTCATCTAGACCCGAGCAAGATGGTTAGGCTGCAACGGCCTAACCTGTGCGGCAGCGAGCGTCCCGCCGAGCCACATCTCTGGTACGGATAGCGCCACGATGCCGAGGAAAGTACCAAGGAGAGAGCATTGCTCTGCCTCCAATGGGATTCAGCAGCCGGCCCCCCTGTGATTCGCGTTCGCTCAGATGATTTTGCGTAGCGACCTAACTCTGCCTCTGGCCAGGGAAGTCGTAGCGGCTCAGTTCTCAGTGTAAGAACTTTCGATCTGGACCAGGGGTTCCAAGTCAGGTCACGTAGTTCCGCCGGATTCATTGACCAGATCAACTGGCTGGTGGCTGCGGGCAGGCTTCGATGGCAGGTCTGGAAGCCCGCTTGGGCTGGCAGCGTTACTGGGCAACCGAGACTCGACCCCAATCAGAAACACAATTACGGCCCGCTGGGCGGGCCGTAACTTTGAAATTTGATAGGTGCTACGAGACGTTGCTAGTGGTAGGTGATCGAGCTGACTTGGCAAACGTCGACATTTTCATTCACAGCCTCGCTGCCATCGGTGAACACGGCCTTGAAATCGAACTTGCAAGCGCCGCTTCCATCGTCAACGTCAACTGTTTGCGTTTCGCCCGGCTTGATCGGGTCGCCTTTCACGATATTTTCTTGCCAACTATTTACGCTTACGCGCGACGCATAAAGCCCTTTGATGGACTTTGATGCTTTGTTGATGAGATCCACATTGCGGTCCGCGGCAATGGCGGGCACAGCAATAACACAGGCAATCAAGCCGACGGCGAAAGCAATACGCGAAATCATTTTTTGCTCCTGAGCAATAAAAGCAGATAGGTTGTTTTTGAAAAACTTACATGTAAATTTTGAGCATAGAAGCGAAATCATCCATGTGGTGGACATTCGGAGACCCGCATGATTCGCATTGAATCGCGGCCGCCCTGTCATTCCCCCAAGCATGCCGAGATCCAGGCCCCCCGATAACAGCTTCCGAGCTGTTGGCTTAGGAGCTTAGGAGCAAAGCGATCGCGGCGGTATCACTGAAACTTGGTAAGTTGACGTGAAATGCGAGGCTTTGGACTCGTTGCCTCCATCGCGACAATCACTGATCCTGGGGATGGGCAGGAAAGGCTCGTTCGTCTACGATCCGGTACACCTGCAGCGATTCCTTGGCCGGACGGACTACATTGCCTCTACGCATATCGCCCCCTCTCATGCTTGCCGAAGCACCCGTATTGCCTGCACCGGTGCTCGTTGTCGAAGACGAGCCGCTGTTGCGGTTGCGTCTGGGCGATTTGCTGCAGCAGACCGGGTACGAAACCGAAGCGGTTCTTTTTGCCGCGTCGCTGGCGGAAGCGCGCGCATTGCTCGAGGTTCAACCGATTGCGTTGGCACTCGTAGATCTGGGTCTGCCGGACGGCAACGGTTTGACGCTGATCGAGGAAATGCGCAACGCGGATCCCAGCCTGCCGATTCTCGTGGTGTCTGCCTGGAGTTCGCGCGAAGCCGTACTCAGCGCGCTGAAGGCCGGCGCAACCGGGTATGTGCTCAAAGAGCGCGACGAAATCGAGATGCTGCTGTCGATTCGCAGCGTGCTGCGCGGCGGCGCCCCCATCGACCCTTTCATCGCGCAGCGCATCCTCGAACTGCTGCCGGACGGTGCGTCGGAAGGCACAACAGCTGTTGCGAACCAAAACGCCTTGAGCGGTAGGGAGGACCAGATATTGCGTATGATTTCGACGGGTATGAGCAATCTCGAAATCGCAGCCAAACTGTCGCTGTCCCGCTACACCATCGAATGCCATATCAAGCATATTTATCGCAAGCTCGCGGTAAGCTCGCGCACGCGGGCAATAAACGAGGCACGCAATCGCGGTCTGCTCGTGTGAGAGCCTGGCTCGTGCTGTCGCTGTTTGCGATGCTCAGTTCGAGCATCGCGCGGGCGGACGAATCGCCATGCCAGCCTCGTATCGTTTCAGTAGCCGCAGCAATCGCCCCCGTGGGCGACGAGGCAATCCCCCCGGCCGTAGGTTGGGTGAACGTTGAGCTTCCCGATCGTTGGAACCGCCGCTGGCCCGAACACAACGGCACGGTGTGGTATCGCATCCTCTGGGGTGGGTCTTGTCAGGCTGCGGTACTGCCACCGTCACCCGTGGCATTTCGCATGAGGGGAATGGCCCTGGCCGGTGAAGTTCGTGTCAACGACGATCTGCTTTGGCGTGACGCATCGTTGATCGAGCCCCTTTCGCGTAGTTGGAACTTGCCGCACCTTTGGGTGTTGCCCAAGGCGTCGCTGCATGCGGGCCTCAACACAATCTGGATTCGCGTTGTCGGCCCCGCTTTCGTGAGCCCCGGTTTGCGCGCGGTCGAGTTGGGCGACGTGGCGGCCTTGCAGAAAAACCACTTCGTGACAGTGTGGGAGCAACGCACGGTCTTCATTGTCAACATCGGTTTGACCGCAGCGCTGGGGGCGATCGCCTTGGCGATTTGGTTTCTACGGCGCCGGGAGAGTGCATTCGGTTGGTATGCACTGATGTCGCTGTTCTGGCTGTTGTACATCTATGACACGATAGCGACCAGCACTTGGCCCTTTTCCGACAGCATGACGTATGCTCGCTGGGTCCTCTCCGCCTTCGTGCTGTACATCAGTTGCTTCTGTTTGTTCACCTGGCGATTCGGCGGCCAATCGTTGCCGCGCATCGAAAAACTGCTGTGGGCTGCAACGGCGCTGGCGCTGGCTGCACTTTGGTTCAGCCCTTCGGCGGTGGCCGGCACGACGCTTTTCTTCGTGTTCTCGTGCTTTCCACTGATTTTTTTTGCGAATTGCTTGCAGTTTCCTTGGTACGCCTGGCGCACACGCAATCCGTTGCATCTGCTTCTGGCTGTGGCTTATCTGACCTTTGTCTTTGCCGGCGTACACGATATGTTGGTCGTGTTCGGGGTCCTCCTTGATCAGAATATTTTCGCCCCTTATGCGGGTCTGATTTCAACCGGCTTCCTGGCGGCCGTGCTCGGTGGCCACGTAGCATCCAGCATGCGTCAGGTCGAAGGATTCAATGCAGAACTCGTCGCGGGTATCGCGAGCGCGCGCGAGGAGTTGTCGCTGGTTCTTCGCAACGAGCAAGCCAGCGCAGTGAACCTTGCCAAACTGGAGGAGCGCATGCAGATTGCCCATGATTTGCACGATGGCCTGGGCAGCAGCCTCGTGCGCGCCATGGCGATGGTCGAACGCGCACCCGAGCCTTTGCCCAACGAGCGCATGCTGTCTCTCCTCAAACTCTTGCGCGACGACTTGCGCCAGTTGGTCGATCAGGATTCCAACATCGACGACGTCGTACCTGCTGGGCCGACCCTATGGATAGCTCCGCTTCGCTATCGCTTTACCCGCGTGTTCGATGAAATCGGCATGGCGTCGGAATGGTCGTTTCCGCCGCAATGGCAATGCGCGCCAAGCGCGCGCCAATGTCTGACGTTGACGCGCGTCGTCGAAGAAGCCCTCTCCAACGTGATCAAGCACAGCGCAGCCCGCCGTATCGTAATCGCAGGCCAACAGCCCGAACCCGATTCGTTTTGCCTGAACATCGAAGACGATGGCGTCGGGCTCGACGTCGACTCGGTCATTCACGGTGGCACCGGCGTTGGCATACGCAGCATGAGGGCGCGCGTTGCACGCGTCGGCGGTAAGCTCGACATTACTTCACGGCCGGGAAGAACGGTATTGGCTGTGAAATTGGCGCTCAGTTAAGATATTTTTCCGCACATGAAAATCAAGCACGCGCTTCAGGTGGGAGGCGTCATGGAAATGAATGCGCTGGCCAGCCGACTGGCCATGCCGGCTTTGAGTCTAAGCCTGCCCTCGACCGCTATCGCAGCCGCTTAATGCGCTCTTGGAGAGCCAGGGCGGTTGGGATGTTCATAGCTGCAAGCGCCGCAGCTATTTCGACAAGCGCCTGCCGCGCTTCAGCATGTTGCGCAGAGCCTGCGCATCGGAGCTCAATGCAGCCGCCACCAAGCCCGCCAACGCGTCGCTCGTGCCCTCTCGGTACCGGCCACTGGAAGGCTCGCGTTCCTTCAGCATCACGGCGAGCCAGCGAAGCCCGTCAATCGTGGTTGATGTGTTCACGAGGGAAGAGCTTGCCGTCACGATAGGCCAGAGCTTGCGCGCAGATCATATAGTCGATGTTTGCAATCGTCTGGTGGCGCAGCGTGGTGCGCCGGTACGGGTAAGCGACAATTTTTCGCGGCACTTCCTTCCGCATGAGTCTGCGCCAGGAAAAGGCGGCTGTTTTGCAAGCCGCCCAGCGTAGATGGCGATATTCCTTGTTAAGTGCGCCTGGCTTCCCGAGCCGACGCATTCATCGCGACCCCGAGCGCCAGTCCGCAGCCGAGCAGGCACAACATCCATGCGGACAGCATCGGCGCCGCTACTGGCGGTACGCTCACGGCCACTGCGACCGCTGCACTCGCGCTTGCTTGGTTATTGCCGTCGCCGATGTAGTTCGCACTGAGATTGTGCATGCCTGGGGTCAGGGTATTGATCGAGAAAGTCGCCACACTCGATGTCGCGCTTGCTGCTGCAAGGACGCCCGTACCGATTTGCACCGTACCGTCATAGAACACTACCGTGCCGGCAGGTGGATCACCGTATACCGTCGCCATCAGCGTCACTGTCTGACCTGCGCCGGCAGGATTCGGGCTTGCCGTCAATGTTATCGTGGTCGCGTCCTTGTCCACTATTTGCATCAGCGTTGCGCTTGAGGCCAGGTTGATGGCATCTCCTGAATAGCTGGCCTGGATGGTGTGCGTTCCGACAGCTAGCGCTCTCGTGCTGCACGACGCGCTGCCGCCCGACAGGTTCGCGTTCGCACACAAGGTTGCGGCACCGTCGGTGAAAGCGATCGTACCGGTTGGTGGAGTGCTCCCGCTGGCCGGCGTTACCGTGGCGGTGAACGTTATGTCGTGACTGAACAACGAGGGATTGGCTGAGCTCTTCATGGTCAAAGCACCCGACGCCTTATTGATCGTCACAACCTGTTGTACCTGCGCGGCGGCGGCATAGTTCGCATTGCCGGCCTGATTCGCATCAATGATGCAGGTGCCCACGCCGGTGAACGACACACTGCTCCCTGCGAGGGAGCAGGCGCCGGCCGTTGCTCCGCCGTCCACTGAGAACGTCACCGGATTGGCCGACGCGCCGCCTGTCGCGATGATGGCGTACGTGCCGCCAACGGTCGGACTCGCCGGCGCCGTCGATGTGAACGTGATCGCCTGATTCGCTTTGCCAATCGCGATGGTCTGCGTCACTTGGGCCGCTGCTGCATAGTTGGCGTTGCCCGCCTGATTCGCAGCGATTGTGCAGGTGCCCGCGGCAACCATCGTCACCGTCGTACTCGACACAGCACACACACTAGGTGTCAGCGACGAATACGTGATCGCATTGCCGGAATTTGGCGCGCCGCTGCTTGCCGGAGGATTGATCGCGAATGTGCCATTCGGCGCAAACGCCTCGTTTGCTGGCGTTTGCAGCGGAAACGTCAACGTCTGACCGATCTGGTTGACGACTTGCGGAGTACCGTTCAATGCGCCCGTCGCGGCATTGAAGTTGATGTCCCCGCCATAGCTCGCGGTGATCGTATGATTGCCGGCAGCCAACGTCGAGGTGGTGAGCGTGACCTTACCGGAATCATCGAGGGTGCCGGTGCCGATCGCATTGGCGCCATCCAAAAAGGTGACCGTACCAGTACTCAATGCGGACACGTTGGCAGTCAACGTCACCGATTGACCGTACACCGACGGATTCGCCGACGATGTCAACGACACCACGGCATTGGCCTTCCCGGCTGCGCTTCCAAATTGGATCTTGGTGACGAAGGCGTCTTGGCTTGCGCTAGGATCGAGGGTCGTACGATAGGCTCCGGCCATGGTCGGAAAGTCCGACGAACTGGTGAATCCAGTCACATAGACGTTGTTGTCCAAATCTACGGCCAGTCCTCGGCCTCCATCGGAATTGCTGCCGCCAAGATAAGTGGAATAATTTAGTTGGCCGCCGTTGGAATTCAATACTGCGACGAACGCGGCACGAGTAATTCCGCTGCCCGTCTTGATGGCGTCGCTGCTCGTGGGAAAGTCGGTCGACTGGGTGAAGCCTGTGACGTAGGCATTGCCATTTGCACCCACCGCAATGGAATAGGCCGAGTCACTTCCGCTCCCTCCGAGGTAGGTGGAATAGACGAGAGTCGATCCATCGCTGCTGAGTTTGGCGACGAAAGCATCTGTAGTGCCCTTCAGTGTCGGTTGTACGACACCCGCTGTGGTCGGAAAAGCCTTCGACTGGGTGAATCCTGCGACATAGGCATTTCCACCGGTATCCACCGCGATGCTGCGACCGGCGTCATAGCCGTTCCCGCCGAGGAACGTCGAGTACAACAGCGTCGAACCATCGGCGCTGAGCTTGCTGACGAACGCATCGGAACTGCCGCCACCTTGCTTGGCCTGGTAGGCATGCGCCGTTACCGGAAACGTGCTCGACTGGATGAAGCTGGTCGTGCCGGTCACGTAGGCGTTACCGGCGGTGTCTATGGCAATGCCGGAGCCGAAGTCGTAGTCGTTTCCACCGAGCAATGTCGAGTACACCAGCGTTGATCCGGAGGGCGCGATTTTGGCGACGAAGGCGTTCTGTAAACCATTTAGATTCGTTTGCAATGCGCCCTGCGTGGTCGGGAAACGGCTGGAACTCGTGTAGCCGGTCACATAGGCATTGCCATTCGCGTCTACGGCAATTCCTTCTCCGGTATCGCTGCTCTCGCCGCCAAGATAAGTTGAGTAGGAAAGCGCTCCATGAACGTCGAGACGTGTGACGAAGGCATTTTGCGTAGTGCCGATGGCGTATTGGTTTTGAATCGCGGATTTAGTCGGGAAGTCTGCCGATCGCGTATATCCCGTCACATAGGCTCTGCCCTGGGAATCCACAGCGATGGCATGCCCGAAGTCCTGCCCGCTGCCACCAAGAATGGTGGTGTACATCGACTGTGTACCGTCGCGAGACAATTTTGCGACGAACACGTCTCCGCTGCCGCAGGGCGGCATGGAGCAGACATCCGAATAGATGGAACCCACCACATAAGCATCGCCGATCGCATCGACTGCGATCCCGTAACCATCGTCGAAATTTTTGCTGCCAAGATATGTGGAGTAAGAGAGAACCGGATCGATGACCAGTGGACGAGTATGATCGTAGGCGCCGATGTTGAAGCGTGCATTGGGGCCGTTTACAGCATAGCCACCCGAAACGACACGCCGGCGCCCGTTTACTTCCTGATAGATTACCGGCTTGTGCTGTACCAGCCTGGCAATCCCGGAGTCCAAAATGAGATTGCCCTCCTTGTCGACTGCAAGCGTTTTTGCGCCCTCGAACGTAAGGGCTATCGTCGAAGGGTCGGCTCCTGGTGCGACGATGAAGTCGTATTCAAGCTGCTGCTGATGCCCGTAGTAGACCAGATCGACGCCTGGATAGACCGCCTCGTACTTGACGCGTGCGTACTGTTGAATGCCAGAGCGCCAAGCGGAAGTATCATTGCCTACGAAATAGTTGGTTACACCGGGCAACATATCTGCACCGACGGCCTGCGGGTGAGGGTTTGCCCCCTTGAGGGACATGCGCACTATCGAGTCGGTATGAGTCGAGTCACGCAGGCTCAATATCGCGTTTCCGGACGTCAGGTACAGGTGATAGCCGGGTCCGCGCGCGATGAAGTCGGCCGGTGTATGAGTCTGCCCATGGTTGAGCTCGAATGCCAAAGGCAAGTGGCCGAAGGAGTCGAGCGCCTTGGCTTGGGTGAGAGAAGATAAAGCAAGGAGTGCGACTGCAACCGAAATCGTCTTCAACATGGTGCGCGTGTTACCCGAAGTGTTGAGTCATGTGCCCACGTGTCAGCGCGAGCTGCAAAGTTGGTCGCGCAACGGCATTGCCGTGCGAGTGAAATGGCGCAACGTACCCGAAGGATTCCAGTCATCGCCATCGATGCTGTAGCTCCCATCGAACGGCTTCGGATTGTTGGTCCCGGTCGCGTAGAGCGGAGTGGTGTAGGGCGAAATGACGATGACGTGCATCGCCCCGTTGGGATCGAAACCCAGCCCTTCTACCTCGGTCCGGTGCGGCTCGTCGTAGGAGAAGAGCGTAATCACACTGCCGCTGACCGGATCGACTTTGAGAATGTACTTTCGAGCAGAGCCGGAAAAAGAGCCGGACTGATGCGAATCGCTCGCCGCATAAAGCATTCCATCGTAAATCTTCGCTCCCTGAACTCGCATACCGTCGAACGACGTCTGCAGCGGCACGATTCTCACCGAGTTGAATGTCGTCAGATCGAAGACATTTAAGCTGCCTGCCGCGGCGCCGCTCCAGGTAACCGTGTACGCCTCTTTTCGCAGCGCATCGACTGCGATCCAGGGCACTCCGTCCGTATGCGTTGCGAGTGGGAGGGGATGCTTCTCGCCCGTGTATTGCAGCGTCTTGGCGTTGAACACAGCAACGTAGCTCTGGAAATTGGTGTTGTCTTCGTCTTCTATCGCGGCGTACAGCTTGCCGTTGGCGATATCGATGTCGCCAATATGTCCAAGGTCCGGCTTGTTGCCGAAGGTCGCGAAGATCGCCTGAATGTCCTGCGGAAAATCCAAGGGATAGGCGAGCGTCGCTTCCCAGGTCGCAGGATCGGCGCGCTGCAAACCATAGCGCCAAGAGAACACCGGTGTACTGCCGTCGAACGACAGACCCTGGCTCCTCAGCGTGGCCGGAATCTTCGCGACTTCGGACGGTGCGAGACGCGAAAAGCCCTCCAGGGAAGCCGGATCGAACGCAAACGATCCGAGCACGCGATCCAGGTAGCTCTGCAGCACGCTCATGTCGTTGACGAGGGGCGTTCGTGACGCGGACTCGGTCCACGTTTCCTGGTCGAGTGCATCGTTCGCGGTACGCAATGCTGTGGTAAGCGCCACGCTGCGTCCCGTCATTGTTGTCTCCAGCGAAAGCAGGGCAGCCTCGGAAAGGTCGCTGAGCCGCACCGGTTGCGCCGGCACGGGTACGGCTGGAATCGAAATGCCGTTTGTCGAACTTGGATTGGGATTGAAGCTGAGTAGGAGGCTCAGCAATTTGGCGAGTTCAGGAGAGCTCCCGCAGGTTTGCGCGGACACGAGACTGAATAGATTGATGTTCGGCTTCGCAGCGAGAACGGCGATCTGCACTCCCTCGACCAGGACGGTCAGACTGCTACCGGAAGGTACTGTATACACGCCGTTCACCGGAGCAATTTGGGCGCCGTTCACGAGCACCGTCAGTCCTGTGACATACGGCCAACCGGCGAAAGAGACTCCTACGTTCGACGCGGCGGAACTCAAATTCGAGGTGGCTTTTGCGTCGATCGGATTGAACTGCAAGGTTGTGCATAGTGCTGCAACAAGCGCAGCGGTGAAGCGCGAGCGACGGAACCGCCCATTCTGAAATAGACGTCTAAACATATTGAGTAATGTCGGCTAGGTCTGGCGCGGATGCGACGCGCAAAGCTATCGATGCTTTGCTACGCAGGCATGACTGGAATCAGAAATCTTCCCGACAGCCGATTCAGTGCAACACCCGATGCAGCGACCAGATCACGCAGAGGGATGCCGGTGCCGGCCGACTTGATCACAAATGCCGGTCGCGCGTATCAACTGCCGGCGACCCGTACCACGAACGTAAAAATCCGTCGGTGCGCCGAGTGCGCGACGAATTTTCGATCGCGCCCGCACTCAGCCGTCGCACATCTCCGCCCAACCCGCTTGGCGCGCTCGTCCTTCAAACCTCCAAGTGCCGCGGGTATTTCAGACTGGAGAGTAAGTAGCGCTCCTCAATGGCGAGTTGCTTTGTTCTGAAATACCATCACTCTTCCTTTTTCTTGGTCGCGTTCATGACCTTAGTCCAGCTACGGTACGGCACGATCGGGCCTCTATGCATCCGCCCTCGCTGGCCGGCTCGCCAAGTCTGCATCGACAGTCTGACGTTGCAGAAACTGCTTCGGGTGCAGGTAGCCCTGCCGGACCGCATCTGCTTGATCGTGACCCGCGGCTACGAGCCCGCCACAGCCGCGCTGGGCGCCGCCCGCACAGTATTCCGTAAGTTAGGTGTCTTTGTTTTCTCGGTGCTTTACTGCCATCGGCGCAAGGAGATTGCGGATATCTTCGGAACCAACGGGCACGATATCGACGGAATGCATATCGATGTATCCATTCAATTGGAAGGGTGCCGGATTCGCCTGCTTCCGTTGGGTGTATTTACGCCCCTATGGCTTCAGCGCCGACGGCGAAAGAAGTTCGCTCCAATTTTGTATGCGGTGCAAGCAGAGCTGCGTAGAGAAGGCTTTACTCTTCATCGCAACCGAACCGAGCGAGCACAGATGCACTGTGACTTGCGCCTGCCTTCAGACGTCGCCAGCAGCGGCACACGCTGATATGCAAGTCCGAAGTCTGATATAGAACTTCGGCACACTGATACGGATACTCCGCTAAAGGCAGAGGAACAGTTACGATATTTGAGCTGCCGTACTCACCACCAAGCACGCAAGGAATTTTGAGGCAGTACTACTAGCCCGGGTTCAATCGCCCAGGGGCCTCCTTGCCAGTCGTTCTGAGTCAAGATGCGATATGCCGACGACTGCGTTTCGCAATTGGGTTGCACCAGCTCGTCTTTCGACTCCTGTGCAGGACTGGCATGCGCAAGCTTGAGTGCCTGCAGCTTCGCATCAAGGATCTTCGCTTCCATGACTCCGCTCCAACGCATGGCCGATCCTGCGGAGATTGGGGTGGGGCTGCCTTTCTCGCGTCCTCGGACAGCAGCTTCATGACAGCCGGCGAAGTCGCCGTTGACGGCGGACTGGCGCAACTCTGATGCGCCACGGGAGCGAAAGGCATTTTCATCAGGGGCCATGTCCGGATTCATTGCTCATCTGCGAAATAGAGAAGCAAGCGAGGAGCCGGCTCGAGCAGCATCGCCTTGAGGCAACACGGTAGTCCTTTCGATCGATGCGTCGTTCACCAACGTCCGCCGCATGGGCGGCAATGGCGTTGGCGATGGCATCGTGACTTGTTTTTCGCCGGGCCTTTGCATGATCAATGAAAACGCATGCAGTTCCGCTGTTTACGCGTCTGCAGTACGGGCACAGCAATCGCTCCGTGTTTATCCGTCGCTGCAAGTTGTGCGATGGGGAGTAATGGGTCGAATAAGGCACTCCGATCCCGTTTCTGTCTTTCTGCTTGCCATTTCTTTTGTATGACGATGATCAGCATCAAGGGGGAGTGATCGCTATGAACACCGCTGTGTTGCGTTGGCGTAAGAAGTCGGCCTGGGCTACCGCCGCTTGGGTCGTAGTGACGATGGCCATCGCATCATTATTGCCGTTGAGCACGGCTCCTGCGGCTGAGCCCGGCGTGGGTGGCTCGGTCTATGTTGCACACAAGATGCAGGGCTATGGCGGGACAGCTTTAGAAGGTATCTTCGCCAGCACGCCGGCTGACATCAACAATCTCGGCACTCCGGACTATTGGGGCTACTGTGTCGAGCACGACGTCCCTGCAGGGACCTTTCGGACCGCGGCGGTCGCGGCGCCGCCGTCGTACTTGGGCAGCAACTACTTCACGAGTGCCGCGATCCAGGCCAAGGTGCTCTGGGTGATGGCGCACAGCTATCCCTACCTGAGTCTATCCGACCTCGGTACCGCCGCCGGTGCTCCAGGGATCTCGGCGAGTGACGCCATTGAGGCGGCTCAGTACGCGATCTGGCGTTACACCGATCTGAACTTCGACGCTGCCTGGAATTGGTCGACGACGAATTCGGAGACGGCCTACTGGTATCTCGTCAATGGGGCGAACGCCAGCAGTGGCATGACCACTGCACAAGTTCAGAGTACGGCCACGATCGTTGCTCCGGGCGGCGCGCATACCGCAGGCACATTGGTCGGCCCGTTCACGGTCAACACCAACCAGTCGATTGCCAGTGTTTCGGTGACGGGTGGCTACACGCTGACAGATGCCAGCGGGACGGCGATCAACACCTCTGCGGTCACCGACGGGGAGAATATCTACATCGATCTCACCGGGGTAACCGCGGCGGGGTCTGCAACGGTCACTGTCAGCGCTGCGGGCTCGAGCGTCTCCGGAAATATCCTCTCCGTTCCGGACACCGTGGGCGGTACCGCCACCGCCGCTAGCCATGCTCAGACTCTGATGATCGTCGCGCCGAGCACCTTCCGTGTCACCGACTCCGCCGCGGTCTCGTGGGTTGCTGTCGCCGCCGCGGTCGTGCCGGCGCCACTGGGCCCCCTAGCCCCGTGGCTGCTCGCTGCTTTGCTCCCCCTGTTCACCGCGCGGGCTCTGCGCCGCCGTGCGGCCGATCTCTCCCGACATAATTGACCCAGACTAAAAATTTGAACGATTTGGAGATAGGCTGACTTCGGCACCCGGTGCGCCGTCCTTAACGGGTGCCGACGCCATTGGCGCAGCTGCAACAAAGCGGCCGATGATGGGCGGAACGAGAAGAATCGTTTCAAGATTCCTGCGCCGTTGGGCTTGTGCCTTCCCAACGCCGGGAATTTGGAAAAGTCGGGGCATTTCAAGTTCTCAGCGCGCTGGTCGACGGTACAGCTCTATTTCCCCTTGCATCGAACGGAAAATTTTCCGAGCGCGGCCGCAGCGCAAATTACGCCTTCGACCGCTTCGGCTTCGCTTTCAGCAGGGCTTCGGCCTGCTCGCGATTGATCCTGGCGATGTCGGACTTGCCGGTAACCTGCGCGACGACGATCGAGCCGCTGAGCAAAGACATGAATAGCGGGGCGATCGCTGCGTAGTCTTTCGGGCGGGCAGCTTTGAGCAACTCGGTGAGGAGATCCTGGATCGCGGCGAAGTGCGTTTGAATTACGCCGACGATTTCGCTGTCGTCTTCTTCGATGTTGAAATCGTACAGCCCGCGGATGAAGGGGCAGCCTGCATAGTCGGGTTGTCGAAACCATTCCTCGAACGCGTCGAACAGGGCGAGGACGCGGAGTTCCGGATTCTTGTGCCGTTCGATGTGCTTGCGCAGGAGGGAAAACCACTCGCCGTCGCGAAGCCGCAGGCATTCTGCGATGAGCCGCGCTTTGGATTCGAAGAGCCGGTAGAACGTCATCTTGGCAACGCCGGCCTGCTCGATGATGAGGTCCGTACCGGTCCGGTGCACGCCTTTCTGGTTGAACAGGATCAAAGCGGTGCGCAGGATGCGATCGCGCGGTGCGAGCTGCGAGATGTCCGCCTGCAGCAACTCGCCGGCTGTGAGCGGGCTCTGCGCGAGATTGGCAGAGGCGACGTTCTTTTTACTTGCTTTCGGAAATGCTTGCATGGCGCAAGGATAGCACTGAATGATACAGGTCTGTATCTTTTTTGCTTGTAACGTGAGAGACAGGTCTGTATCATTTTGCTCGCGTCACCGCTCCCAACCGAAAAAGGAACTCGATATGCCTCTCACTCTCACCGCCACCGCAGGTGTCTTTCCTCAAGGCACCGAAAAGCAGGTCTTTCAGAAACTTTGCGAATCCATGCTGAAGTGGCATGGCCTGACCGGCAACCGCGCGATGACTCCGAACGTCGTCGGTTCGATCAACATCCTGCCCAAAGAGCTGACCTATGCCGGCCTTCAGGAAAGCACGGTCGTGTTCATCGAATGGAAGGTGCCTTCGTTCGCATTCGCCACTCGCGAGATTCAGCAGGGATACGTCGAAGAAGCCACCCAGATCGCGTCGGATGCGAGCCACGGTAAACAGCCTGTCGAACGCATCTGGGTAAACGTGATGCACGCGGTCGACGGTGCCTGGGGCATTGCCGGAAATGCGCTCACCAATCAGCAACTCGGTGAAACGGTAGCGAAAGGCTGAAACGCGTTTCGTCCAGCCGAACCCCCGGAAAATTTCGATTTCGGGACATTTGCGCGGGAGTGTGCAGCCGGAGTCTCCGGTTCGAGGAAAGGGACTTCCTTCCCGCCGTCGAAAACCGATCGACCCAATGCCTTCAATAGGAGCAGCCGTGAAGAGAAACTTGGCGATTCTGTGTGTGTTGATACTCGGGACGTGCGGAATTCAAATTTCCCAAGCGACAGGTGAAACGAGCCCAAATATCGAGCGAAAAATAATCCAAAGGATCCCTGTCGAAGGTGCCGACGAAGAGCTGCAGATGATGCTTATCACCGTACCGCCCGGCGCGCAGAGCGAGCCACATGTCCATCCGGTGCAGGGAATGAACTACATCGTCGAAGGTGCTGTGGAGTCGCAGTACGCGGGCTATCCGCTGCAGCACTACAACGCTGGGGACAGTTACATCGATCTTGCGCAGGTCACCCACGAAGTGTTCAGGAATCCGAGCAACACGCAGCCGCTCAAATTCATCGTCGCGTTCAAGATCAAGAAAGGCGTGGCTTTCAAGCAGAGTGTTCTGCCGCCATCGCCATAACCTATTCGTATCCTCAATCATCGAGGCAGGCGCCGGCGTTTCGCGATGTATGGCCTCGTGCGAAACGCCGGCGCTCCGAGCGGATGCTCAGGCCCTACCTTTATTCCGAGATGATTTCGCCTTCTTGGCGGGACTGCGCCGCGTCGTCTTGGCCGCCTTCGTGGCTGCCTTGCTCGGACGAGGAGTCTTGCCCGACCGCTTGGCGGGTGCCCGCTTCTCCGATGTGGCGCGTTTCGTCGCCTTCTTCTTCGCCGCCAACCTGCGCTTTGGTTTAGCGGTTACTTCTGCTTCCTCGCTCTGCGCCGGCAGCGGCGACCATAGCGTCGATTCCGAACGCAGTACTTTGGGTTGCGGATATTCGCCCTTCAGTTCGTACTGCCAATCAAACTGAATACTGTCGACGTGATTGTTGCCGCTCGACGCGGTGATGTCGACGAGGTGCGCGGACAATTCCGGCGGCAGGTCGGCATGGAAGCGATAGGCGACGTCCAGTCGGCCCGCACCGAGGCGCTTGCCGAAGGTTGTCTCGAAGAACACCGAGTGCAGGTAGTGATAAGCGCTGCCCCATACGCCGGCGATGAATTCGTCTTTGGCCAGTAGCAGCTCCTGCCGTGTACCGAGCGTGCCGCCGACCATCTTCTGTGCGCCGCTGCGGTTGGTGACGCGGAGGCCGCGCACGCGATCGTCCGACCACACTTCGATCTTGGCGATTTCCTTGCCCTGGCTCAGTTTGACGGGGTCGTGCACGTTGCCGTAGGGACCGACGGAGGTGCTCACGATCTTGGTCGACGGACGCGTTTCCTCGGGATCGAACGAACGCCACAGCAGCGCCGGCGCGAGAATCGCGTCGAGCCGCGCGCCGAGCAGGGCGCGCACGGTTTGCTCGCGCGCTTTCTTGAGACGCACCTTTGCCTCTTCTCTCCCCTGCACCGTTTGCGCGCCGCCGTTTGGTCCGATGCGGATGACGACCTCGCCGCCGTCGCCGCCGTCGCGCAGGATGATGTCGTAAGTGAATTGATGGTACGACGGCGTGCGGTCGAGCACGCGAAAGTCGTTTCCGATCTGGTCGACGCGTGCTTTGAGCACCTGTTCGCGGAAATACTGGGCTGCGTGCGTGTACTCGGCAATGCCTTCCTTCATCGCCGCGACGTGCTGTCTCTTGTTTACGTCGGTTTTCTCGCCGGCGATCTCTGCGTAGTTGCGAGCCTGTTCCTGCAGCAGCGTGAGTTTGATCGTGCCGATCGTGACGAAGTAGCTCAGCGTACGCTCCGGCGCGCTGGCGTCGAAGAACGGACGGTCGGCAAGATTGAGCGTGGTGATTGTCGCGTTGAGCTTACCGGCCTTCTCGCTGCCGGCTGTGTAACCGACGAAATCGTTGAGATTCTTGCGCGAGCCGTCGATCGTTTGACGCAAGTATTTGATGCGTTCCTGTTGCAGCTTGCTCTCGACGTAAGCCTCGATGTAGCGCATGACCTGGTTCCAGATCATCGCCGAGTTGCCATCGCGCCAGAGCAGGCTGACCACGCCCTTGATCGCGCCGCCGACTTCGGGAATCAGTCCGGCGATGCCGAGCGTCGCATCACGCACCATCTGGCTCGGATTGGTGAAACCGGGCAGCGCCTTCGGATCGAAACCTTCCTCGGCCAGCACCGGCCGAAAACGTTGATGCAGGTTCTTGCCGCTGAGGTGATTGCGATACTGTTTGGCCGGATGGCCGGCGCCTTTCTCTTCGCCGTAAATCTCGATCACCTTGCCGCTGTGCACGGCTTCAAGATAGAACGTGCCGTCGCCGGCATCGACGATGCGAAACCGTTCGTGATCGACTCCGTGCCATCCCCACATATGCACTTTGGCGGCGTCGTCTTTCGACGCCGCTTCGATATCGAGAACTCGATCCACAAGTTTCGAGCGAATCACATAGATGCGCTCGCTATTGAGCAGGAACTCCCACTGTTGATGAGACGAGTCGAGATACGGCTTGGCGTCGCCCTGCTGGACGATCGCGCCGTTCTGCGTGGCCTTGTCCTTGATTTCGAGAACCTTGCCGCTGTGCGCGGCAACGAGATAGTAACTGGCACCAGGTACTGGAGTGAAAGCCATGTTTTTCCCCCTGTAGAAAAACGTGTGGATGGATAAGCCGGATGCCGTACGGCGACGTGTGAATTTGCAGAAATTGCTCGAGTCGCCGCAGCGGAATTGCGAGATTACGCGCTTGGCGAAAAAAAAGGGAGCGTTATCAAAGGCGGCAGTCTTGCACCTGCGATCGAGTGTGAGCTACTCGGTATTTCAGGCCGAAGATTCGTTTATCCGGAGCGCTTCTTTCGGAATGTATATCGGCGATAACGCCTGCACAGGGAGACATTGGTCGTTGGGATCGATCCGATTCGCTTTCATAGGAAGGCTCAAAGCTGGACGTTCCGCTAGCAGAGAAATTCAACTGCTTAGGTGCGCTTCAGAATCGGACTTCGTCGTCCGTCTACAGTAGCCGGCGGACAAAACGTTCGACTTCGCAGGAGATTGCCGTGGCATCGGGCCGTACCGTGAGGTGCCTAGTCTGGCTGCTCGTCACAGCCTGCGCCCAGATGCAGACAGCGCACAGCCAGTCCATACCATCGCAGGGGCGCGTGCCGATGGTTTTGCAGGGAGTGCATCCCGTGGTCGAAGTTCGGGTCAAGGACGAGACCCTGCGCATGGTGGTCGATACGGGCGCCGATCAGAACGTCATCTCGGCGAAGGCGGCAGCGAAGCTCGGACTCGTTCCGAGTTCGCAGACGCTGCCCGGTCGCGGCGCGGCCGGTGCGTTCAGCGCGGTGCCTTGGGTGCACCTCGATACCGTTGCGATCGGCGACGTGCAACTGCGCGAGCAAATCGCCTTCATCGTGCCGCTGCCCGAAGAGGCGAACGCCGACGGCGTGCTTGGCATACCGTTGTTCAAGGACTTCGTCGTCACACTCGATTACGCCGCCGGCAAGTTGGAACTGGAGGCGCCGAAACGCTTTCGCCCTGCGGCGCGGCTCGAAGCGCTGCCGCTGCATCTAGAGGCCGGCAAGATTTTCGTGAAGGCCAGCGCCGCCGGCGTCGACGGCTGGTATTCGCTCGACACCGGCGCGGGCAACGCGGTGACGATGTTCACGCCGACGGTAGAGCGCGCGCATTTGCGCGGCTCGTTCGGCGCGGCCTTGAGCATGGTGACCGGAATCAGCCCGGGTGGGTACACGCGCGGCGAACTGGTGCGCGTGCCGGAAGTGCGCATCGGTCCGCATCGCTTCGAGCGCGTGATCGTGGAACTCTCGCTCGCCGATCAAGGCTACTTCGCTCATCCGTTGCCGGATACGCAGGGCAATCTCGGCGGCGAGTTGTGGCGGCGCTTCTCGATGACCATCGACCTGCCTTCGCGCCGCTTGTACCTGCGTCCGAATACGCTCTTCGCACAGCCATTCGCGGCGACGCGCAGCGGACTCGTTGCGCAGCGCGAAGCCGACAGCTTCAAGGTCATCGACGTGGTCGCAGCCACACCTGCGGCCGGCGCGGGGCTCATCGTCGGCGATTCGATCGTGGCGATCGACGGCCGCGAGGCATCGACGTGGACGCAGTCGGCCTTTCGCGATCTGCTCGGCGGCGCGCCCGGTACGTCGATCGCATTCGACGTCGTCGGCAAGGACGGGCGCAAACGCGATGTCTCGCTGGTGCTCAAAGACCTCTTGTAAGTCCGGCGCCGGTCCGTAGGACTTGAATAGTCAGCCAAAGCTCTCGCTTGCGAATGACAGCATTGGGGCGGAAGCGGAAGCGGAAGCGGAAGTGGAGCGTTCAACGTCGGGCTTTCGGGGCGCACGCAATCGACCCGGGATGGAGGACGCTCCTGTGCTCCGGCCGTTGATGAAGAGTGGGCCGCCGAGGCAGCCCTTGGATCAGGCGAACAAATCCTGGCCGATAAATTCGCCTGGTTTTGCCCCTGGCGGGCAGGCGAATAGGGCGCTGCCGGTATGCGTGGTGAACTGGTTGAGCATGTCGACCACGGCCATTTTCGCAAATAGCCTGATGAATCCGGTGCGCGGATCTTTCTGATAGCACTGGAACAACAGTCCCGCATCGAAAGTGACGATTTGCCGCCATGGCGGCCAGCGCTCGGCGATCTTTGCGATACCGTTGTCGTAGTTGAATGCGTGCCGAAGGATCTGGGCGCCGCCGTTGTTCTCGGGTGCAGACAGCGCGACGTGCGACTCCTCGGGGATGACGGAGTTGCCTTCCTTGTCTTCACGCGCAAGATCCAGGGGATCGTTTTCATGCTTCTTGCCGAGCGGGGCTCCGTTGGTTTTCTCGCGGCCTACGCTTCGCTCCTGGAAGGCGATCTTCATCTCGTCCCAGTGTTCGAGCGCGATGCGGATAGGCCGAATGACCATGTAGCTTCCGCCTTGAAGCCAGGCGGGTCCTTCTTTGCCGACCCAGACGAACTGATTCATCTCTGCGGACGTCTTGGGGTTCATCGTTCCGTCTTTGAAACCCATTTGATTGCGCCCCGTTTCACCCGCTGCGTAGCCGCCGGTGAATCCCATTTGCGCCCAACGCATCACGGCGATGCCGGAAGCCAGCTTGGCGAAATGACGCGCTGCGGTTTCCACCACCATCGGATCGTCGGCGCTTGCCTGCACGGACAAATCTCCGCCGGTGCGCTCGGGGATCAACTGATCCCCCGGAAATTTGGGCATGTCGACGAGCGCTTCCGGGCGCTTTGCGGCGAGTCCATAGCGATCCTTGCCGTCTTTGTCGAACAGCGTCGGACCAAAGCCAAAAGTGACAGTCAGGCGCGAAGGGGGTATGCCGGTCGCGGCGCCCGATTCTGCGCCGGGTTGATCCTTGTCGGCTCCTGCGGCGATGCGGGCAGAACCCGCCGTCATCTCGGCAGCAGCCTGAGTCCACGCGCGCAGCAGCTTGATGACGTCGTTGCGCTGGTCGGTGACGAGGTCGAAGGCAATGAAATAGGTGTGCCGCTGGATGCGAGTGAGGATGCCGCCCTGGTGTGCGCCCCAGAACGGTTCGGTCCTGGCGGCGGCTGCATCGCTGATCGTCCCGGCGCGAGCGTCGCCGAGCGTTGCCGCTCCGAGCGAGAGCGTTGCCGTGGCGGCGGCCGAGCGCGCCAGGAAGAGTCGACGCCCCTTGCTGTCGCAGTCGATGTGGCGACTCACGGCGTGGCGACCCGCAAGGAATTGATGTCGTCTTCCACGTAGTAAAAACTCTTGCCGTCGGGCGCCAGGGCCACGCCAAAGAGATTGCCGTTGCCGGGCGGCGATTGCGCCTGATCGGTGTTGAGCCAATGCGCGTAGATCTGCTTGCCGCTCTGCGGATCGACTTCGACGGCCTGCCCGTTTTTGCCGTTGGCGACGACCAGGTGTCCCTGCGGCGTGACCAGCATGGCCAGGGGCCACGCGAGCAACCCTTCCTTGGTGATCAGGCGACCCTTGCCGGCACTGTCCGTGCGTGTGCTGGCGTCGGCTATCGCAGTGATTTCGTTGTCCAAACCATCGGTGACGTAGAGCGTATCGTCGGTGCCGAGGAAGAGACCCGTGGGTCCAAACAGAAAATTGTCTTTGTCGGCGCGCTGCGCGAATCCGCTGCCGATTTCTGTTTGGCTCTCAAGCACCGGCGGCTTGCCCGCCGGGGTACTGATTTCCAGCCGCAGCACGGTGGCTTTGTACTGCTTGACCGGAAACTTCGTGTCGGGATCGATGACGTTCGGTCCCTGCAGACCGAAGCCGGCCATGCTGATGAACAGAGTCGCATGGTCGCCTTTGTCGACGACCGCCATATTGCCCCAAGGACCGTTGATCGTCGGACCGGCCCAGGTCGCGACGTGCTTGCCGTCGGCGTCGAGCACCAGCAGGCACCCGTCGCCTTTGGTCGCCGTGGTGCCGTCCGTGCTCGGCGTGCTGCCGACGATGATCCAACCGCTCTTGAGCATGGTCATTGCGGTCGACAATCCCACGCCGCCAGGGCAGTCCTTCAATTTCTGCGGCAACTGCGCGAACAGCTTCATTTCCTTCGTGCTTGGCCGGTAACGCATGATGGTGGTGCCGGTGCCTTGGAGATTGGCGATGCTATTGAAATTGTCGACCAAGACGTCGCCCTGCTCGATCTGGCCCGCGGATACGGGCGCGACGACGACGGCGTAGGGATTGAGGTCGCCGTTCGGAGCAACGGTGGAACTGAGGAACTTGTGCTTGTGGATGGTCTCCAGCATGCCCTTGATTTCGGCATGGGCGGACAACGTCATCGCAGCCATCCCGGCCAGTGATATCGAGACGGCCGTCGTGCGCCATCGGCGCAGTTTTTTCGTTGCCGCAGGACGCAGCGGATTACGGGCGGTGTACATGCGGATATACCTCTTGGCTAAAGAGCGATGTTGGCGCGCAAGCCGAGCACCAGCTCGTTCTTGATTCGGCCCAGCGGGTTATTAGGCAGCGGTACGCCTGCTCCGGGGCGCCACACGTATTGAAGGTCGGGCTGCAACACGATCCATGGCTTGAGCTGATACTGGTAGGTAACTTCGACATACGTCTCGTCGTTGCGGATCGGGCCTCCGGGGCGCGTGCCGTAGTCGATATTGTCGGCATCGAACAGCCCGGCCTGGCGACTGACGTGGGCGTAGCCGACGCCAACGTCGAAGGTGTCGTCGGTGCGATAAGGGAAAGGGCTATGCACTACCACGCCGGCGTTGATGCTGCGGTCGATCAGATTGCGGTCCTTCTGCGGAGTGCTCATGACGCGCCCAAAAACCGCAATGGTGTGATTGGGATCCTTGGTGTCCCGCCAAACGAGGCGGTCGGCGACGGCGTACCAGGCCCAATCGCCCTTGTGCTGCAGCGGGAGGCCGTTGCTCGCCGGATCGGCCAACGACAATCCATCCGTGCCGAAGCGCTGGTCGGCGAAGCGCTTGCTGTCGTACCAAGCGCCCAGCCGATACGTCCAGCCCAACGGTTCCTGCGCATCGGGCTCGACCATGCTGCCGAGCGCCGGATAGGAATACTGCAATTCCGCGATGGCGAGATAACCGTCTCCCAGCGGGAAATTGGTCCCGTGTCGATTCTGCAATTGCGGATCGGTGCCGTTGTCGTTCTTCACCGGATCGCCGTTGAATACACCGGCCAGAATGTTGAAGCCGTTGACCGGAGTTGCCTTGAATCGGATTCCGAGTGCCGACAACGGATACGCGGGGCCGCCTGCGGGCATGTCGGCCGAAGGCAGCATGGGCCAGCCAAACATGGTGTTGACGAAAACCTGGGCGTTGGTGCTCACCATGAATTCCTGGTCGAGGCTTTGCTGGCCGATTCTGATATCGAGCCGGTCTTCCTCCAAAAATTTCTGGTCGTACCAAAATTCCCACAGGCGTGTGGCGCGATCGGCTTCGATGCCGCTTGCGGTCTGCAGCGTCTGCAGGTTGTGCGCGCTCAGATTGTCGCCGTGGATATTCAGAACGCTGAGATTGACCAGGCCGCCGTAGTGTCCAAAGGCACGCTGAGTGTCGAGCTGCAGCACCATTTGGGTCAGGCCGTCGTACTTAAAGCTCTGATGGGTACCGCCCGACGCGTTGCCGAGCACCTCGCTGGTTTCCTGCAAGGCGAGGGAGATGCCGTACTGGCTCAGGAACGTGCGCAAACCCCACATATCGCCGAGCAGAGCGGGGCTGCGGTTGATCCCTTCGACGAAGCCGAAGAGGCCGGACGGCGTGACTTGGCTCTCGTCACCCGATGCAGGAATGGAGATAGGTGGAGGAGCCGCGGTCGCCGCGCTCGAATAGACAATGCTGGCTATCCAAGCTGCGGCCGGGGTGAAGAGCTTCGTCAAAAACCTTGTCGTAGACATTTGAGGTGAATTCATGCGGCGGACGGATCGATCGGGCGGATTGAGAAATCGCAGATGCGAATCATTATTATTATTGATTCTTCCTGTCAGATTCCTGACGAATACTCAATCGCCTCATCGAGCGTCAGAGCACTGAATCGGGCGACTGCGCGCGCGCTGCGCTGAAGTTCTCAAAAGTTGCCCACTGCAGCGCAGACGGAGCACGCCCCGTTATTTGCTCAAGCGGACTGCCTGATGGCCGATCTGGTGACCGCAGCGATCCGATCGTCGTCATCGCAATGTTTGCGATGACGGATTAAGCGCGGAATGCCAGCGACGGACTCGCGCTGGGCCTGCGGCGAGGTTGAAGCGAAGTCTCGGCGAAACTGAGTGTCGTGCAAGACTAAGGTTGACTCATCGCTTGATCGGAACTTGGACCAAAGCGCGGGAATTGACGATGCAAGATATGAAGAACACCGCTATCGGAATTCTTCCGTTGCGCATTCCCACGTGCGCCGTCAATTGAGCGGAATTCCTATAGCGCACTGTTGGGAATGTGCGAGAGGGCGCTTCGTGACTAGAAAAGATCGACCAGGACAGTCTGCAACATCGCGAACTCCCTCCAGCCCAAGTGCTTCTCTTTAAGGCAGAAGGAACGGGCAGCCAAGCGGCTTAACCGCCAGGTTCGACTTCCGATCTTATTAAGCCGAGACCTTTTTCTTTTTTCGCGCAGCGGGCGTCGATTTGACGGCGGCCAAACGCTCGTGGGCTTCGCGCTTGCCGACACCGCGTAGCGCAATGATTCCCGCCAGCTGCTCCTTGCGCGGCGTCGCCTTCTTGGTTTCCCAGTTGTAAACGGATTGCTCGCTGACGCCGAGCAACAGCGCCAGTTGTGGCGCGGACAAGCCGAGCCGTGAGCGCAGTGAACGCAATCCCTTCGCCACGAATCGAACCGGGCGATCGGGCAACTCCGTGGATTTGCCCTTGGCCGCGAAGTCCGCCCGTTTTTCAAACGAGGCGGACTTCTTCTGCAGCGCTGCCACCTGGCGTTTCAGCGCAGCAATGTCACGACGGTATGACGCCGACGCTCTTTGTATGGCCGCGATGGCCTTGCGAATTTCACGTCTGCTGAGCCGCGAAATTTCGTCTTTCAGCAGTGAGCCGATATTGGCCATCGTTGGTCTTTAGCTCCTGATTAAGCGGCAGCGTCTTTGAGCTTCTTCAACGGACGCACTTTGACCTTGACCGAAGCCGGCTTCGCCGCGAACCATTGTTCCTGCTTGGTGAACGGGTTGATGCCCTTGCGCTTGGGCTTGGCCGGAATCGCGGCCACCGTGACTTTGAACAGGCCCGGCAGGGTGAACGTGCGCGCGCCGTTCTTGTTGACCGAACCGATTACGGCGCCTTCCAGCGCGGCGAGCACAGCGCGAACGTCCTTAGCGACGACGTCGGATGCGCCGGTGATGTATTCGACCAGACCGGTTTTGTTGAGGGCTTGCTTGATCGGCTTGTTTGCAGCCGGCTTGGAGGCAGATTTCGGTGCAGCTTTCTTGGTAGCTTTTTTGGCAGCCATGTTTTTTTCCTGTAGCGGTGTTGATGTTGATAGAGACGAGCAATGGCGATCTTATGGGACAGACTGATCGCGCGCCACCCTAAATGCAAGCCCGAACGACATGGGATAGGCGGCCGGCAGCCTTTCCGCAGCAGGTGTTCTGGATCGTGCATGTCGGCCGGCCGGAATCCGGATGAGTGTGCGCTCGACCGCGCCGCATCGATTTACTCGCCCAAATGCCGGTCGTACCAAGCAAGCATGCGCTCCAACGAGTCTTGCTGATGCGGCTTTTCGTCGAAGAAATGCCCCTCGCGGGGATAGCGGACCATTTGCGTCTCCCGGCCGATAAAGCGCAGCCCGTTGAACAGAGCTTCGCCTTGGCTGATCGGCACCCGGGCATCTTCCTCGCCATCCAAAACCAGGGTAGGCGTGCGGCAATTTTCGAGGAAGCGCGCCGGGGAATGAGCGTCGTACAACGCCCGGTTGGAGACGAGCGGTCCGAAATACCGGTCGAGGAAACTCGGTGCGATATCGGTCGTGGTGGCCATGCCGAACAGATCGGTCATGGCTGCCCCGGCCACGGCGGCCTTGAACCGATCGGTGTGCGTCACGACCCAGGCGGTCAGGAAGCCGCCGTAGCTCCAGCCGCCGATGGCCAAACGATCCGGGTCCGCGATATTGCGAGTTATCAAGAGATCGACTCCGTCGAGGATGTCCTGGAATTCGGCATTGCCCCAGTCGCGATCGTTGGCCGCGCTGAAATCCGGACCCTGGCCGCTCGATCCCCTTGGATTGGGCAGCAGGACGACGTAGCCGTGCGACGCTGCGACGAGACCCCAGTTGTACCAGGACGCATGAAAGCCCAACGTCCACGCGCCAACCGGGCCGCCGTGAAGATGCACGATCGTTTTGTAGCGCTTCGTGCGGTCGTAGTTCGGCGGAAGCAGAAGCACGCCGTGAATGCTGCGGCCGTCCTTCGAACTCTTCCACGACAGGGCTTGCTGAGTACCGAGATTCCAGGAGGCGACCTGGGGATTCGTGTCGGTAAGCGGTCGCGCCACGGAGCCCGAGAAAACATGGACTTCACCAGGATGCTGCGGCGTCTCTTCGACGAAAGCCGCCTTACGGCTATCGCGGCTGACCGTGACCTTGTCGGCGGCGCCTTCGAGAATTCCGAGATCCGTCACCGCGCCGGACGCCGCATCGATTCGGGCTAGCGAATAGGTTGCACCGCGCAGCACCAAGGACGTCAAAGTTTTTCCGTCCTCATTCCAAACCATATCGCCGACACCCATGGGAATCCCGGCGCCGACGACGATTTTGCTTCCGGATTTCAGGTCGAACAGCACGGGAATCCCTGTGTCCGTCGTCGGCGCCAGTTGTATGAACGCCAGTGCGCGTCCGTCCGGCGACCAGCGGATCATGCGTTCACTGGCGTAGCCGGGCAGGGTGCGGTCGACCTTGCCCGACTCGGTCGAGAAGGTCATAACCGACAGACGGTTTTCTACGTCGTCGGTACGCGGCGTCGCCGAAACGGTGGCGGCAATATGTGTTCCATCCGGCGACCAGTCGTAGTCGACGACATTGGTATCGCCCTTGGTCAGCAAGCGCGCCTCACGCGTGGAAAGATCGTAGATCCACAAGCGGCTATATTTCAGAACCCGATCGACGACGACCTGGTCCTGTTTCTGCTCCCGCGATCGCACCTCGGCGCGGGTCTCCTGGTCTTTGCGGGTGAAGGCCAGGAATCTGCCGTCTCTGGACCATTTGAAGTTTCTGACATTGCCCGAGATATTCGTGAGAGGCGTCGCTTCGCCGCCTGTGGCTGCGACGATCCAGATCTGCCGGCCCGGCTTCGCGTCCGACTCCATGCTGTCCTTATCGCCGCCGCTCTTCGCATGAAAGTCGATCCGGTCGTCTGCGTTGGCGACGCTGAATCGAAACCTTGCGTCCGCGGCATGCGGATTGGCGCGGCTTGAGAGAAACGCGATCGTCTGGCCATCGGGTGACCAACGAGGCGACGTCTCGGAGCCGTCGCCCGCCGCTATGGTTCTTGCGGGACTCTTGCGATCGGTGGTGACGACCCACAGAGACGAACTGTCTCCGGCATCGACCACGTAGACGACCGACGCACCGTCCGGCGAGATTTGCGCACCGCTTACGCCTTTCAGATTTACCAGGTCGGCAGGTTCCACCGTTTTGCGGATGGGTGCGGCGTTCGCCGTCGCCATGAGCAGAAAGAAAATCGGGACAAACAGAGCCGCTCGCATCATGTGATGGACCTCAGGGTGAATGAGTGTTTGAACCGCGTCGCGGCATCCGGCCCCCTTCCCCTTGCGGATCGACGCGCATAAATCGGCGCGATGCCGCGCTGTTCGTCAGCACGGCATCGTCGGCCGGATGGATTCGCTGCCATGAAGTGCGGGCGCAATGCCCGCTTCGTCCCACAAACTTGCCCGATAGGATTGGCGCGGAGCGGGAATTGGTTTAAACGCTAAAGGGCCGAAGGCGCGGAAGGTCTTTGCGCGGACGAGCGCGCTTGGGGATACGCATGTCGCGATGCGCTTCGCGTAGCTCGGCCCCACGCATCGTCATGCGCTTATCGACCGAAGCGAGTCACACAGAAAATTTTGGGAACGCAAAAGATCGTGCGCCGCGGCTTTGCTCGAATTGCCCGATTGAAGTTCAAGGTTATTCCCGCACGGACCGTTGCGAACGGCTTGCGTTATCCTGATCTTCTTCGCGCAGCAGTCACGCATCTCTCGCATTGGCCTTGCGCTGTCGCGCCGACAAGACGTTTCCGCCAGTGCAAGGATGGAGGCATATATGGTTAATCCCGAAGTGATTCCGGCCGGTCACGGCGTCGGCCTGCGGCTGCGGCGTGGAGAGCAGATCCGCCTCATCGATCCGCATGGCGGACAGAGCGGCGATCTGCTCGCCTTCTCCCACGACGGCGCCGAGCGTCTGTCGAACGGGTGCACGTTCGACTACGGCGGAAAAATCTATTTGTCGACGGGCGATGTTCTGTGGTCCGACCGCAGCAACCCGATGCTGACCATCGTTGCCGATGCGGTCGGGCGGCACGATTTTCTCTACTCTTCGTGCAGCATCGAGATGTATCGCATGCAGTACGGCGTGACGGAATACTACGCGAACTGCTACGACAATCTCTGCTCGGCCATGCGCGAGCTGGGGCTTGAGCCGGCGCCGTTGCCGACGGCATTCAATTTTTTCATGAACGTCGAGATTGCGGCAGATGGCCGTCTGATCATTGCGCCGCCGAAGTCGCGTGCCGGCGACTCGATGATCCTGCGCGCCGAGATGGATCTCGCGATTGCGCTGTCGGCTTGTCCTGCCTCGGGGTGCAATGGCGGTGGAGCTACCGGGCCGCTTGCATTCGAGGTGATTCGATAGGACGCGGGAATCGACGCGTCGTCATCGAGCTTTTTTGATCGCGATGGTTGGACTCACTCGCGCGACACGCAAAGGCGCACACCGGGGTGCGTCCTTGCACGTGTGTCACCCGCAAGCGCAGGCGGCCGACGAGTCCGAATGAGCCGTCGGGCAACAACATCGCCCGGCGGCTACGTGTCGACGCGCACGGCCCGCGCTACCGAGGCCGCGATTGCCGTCTGTCAGGACGCGTACACCGGAAACCGCGAGCACAACTCGGTCACCTGACCGCGCACTTTTTCGATTTGCGAGGCATCTTCGATGTTGTCGAGCACATCGCAGATCCAGCCGGCGAGCTGGCGCGACTCGGCTTCGCCGAAGCCGCGCGTGGTGATCGCCGGCGAGCCGATGCGGATGCCGCTGGTGACGAACGGCGACTGCGGATCGTTCGGCACGGCGTTCTTGTTGACCGTGATGTGCGCCGCGCCGAGCGCGGCGTCGGCCGCCTTGCCGGTGATGCCGCGCGTGGTCAGGTCAACGAGAAACAGATGATCGTCGGTGCCGCCGGAAACGATGCGATACCCGCGCTCGATAAACACCGCGGCCATCGCGCGTGCGTTGTCGATGACCTGCTTCTGGTAGACGGCGAACGCCGGCTCGAGCGCTTCCTTGAACGCGACCGCCTTGGCCGCGATCACGTGCATAAGCGGCCCGCCCTGCGTCCCGGGGAACACCATCGAATTGATCTTCTTCTCGATGTCGGTGTTGGCGCGGCCGAGGATGATGCCGCCGCGCGGACCTCTGAGCGTCTTGTGCGTCGTGCTGGTGACGATGTCGGCGTACGGCACCGGGTTGGGATACAACCCGGCGGCGACGAGGCCGGCGACGTGAGCCATGTCGACGAACAACAGCGCGCCGACCTTGTCGGCGATCGCGCGGAAACGCGCGAAGTCGAGATGGCGCGCGTACGCGGAGAATCCCGCGACGATCATCTTCGGCTTGCATTCCAGCGCCTGCGCTTCGAGCTGGTCGTAGTCGATCACGCCGTCGTCGGTCACGCCGTATTGGAAGGCGTTGAAGATCTTGCCGGAGAAATTGACCTTGGCGCCGTGGGTCAGGTGTCCGCCGTGCGCGAGGCTCATGCCGAGAATCGTGTCGCCCGGAACGAGCAGCGCGAGATAGACGGCGGCATTGGCCTGCGAGCCCGAATGCGGTTGCACGTTGGCCCAGTCCGCGCCGAAGAGCTGCTTGGCGCGGTCAATCGCGAGCTGCTCGACCACGTCGACGTTTTCGCAGCCGCCGTAGTAGCGCTTGCGCGGATAACCTTCGGCGTACTTGTTCGTCAGCGTCGTGCCCTGAGCCTGCATCACGCGCGGGCTCGCATAGTTTTCGGAAGCGATCAATTCGATGTGCGATTCCTGGCGGCGATCCTCGGCCTGTATCGCGCTCCACAACTGCGGATCGTAGTCGGCGATCTGCATCGATTTGTTGAACATGTGTTCTTTCCCCGGAATGAAGTGAATGGGGCGGGCCTTTGCGCAGGCTGCGCCCCGGCGACGGTTATTTGTAGTCCGACATCGGCACGCAGGAGCAGAACAGATTGCGGTCGCCGTGCGCGTTGTCGGCGCGGCCGACCGGCGGCCAGTACTTGTTCGCCGTCAGCGAGGCCACCGGATAAGCGGCGAGTTCGCGCGAGTACGCGTGCGGCCATTCGTTCGCGGTGACCACGGCGGCGGTGTGCGGCGCGTGGCGCAGCGGGTTGTCCTCGCGGTCGGCGCGGCCTTCTTCGACCGCACGGATCTCTTCGCGGATCGCGATCATCGCGGCGATGAAGCGGTCGAGTTCTTCCTGCGATTCCGATTCGGTCGGCTCGACCATCAGCGTGCCCGGCACCGGGAAGCTCATCGTCGGCGCGTGGAAGCCGTAGTCCATCAAACGCTTGGCGACGTCGTCGACGCTGATGCCGCTCGACTCCTTGATCGGACGCAGGTCGAGAATGCACTCGTGCGCGACGAGGCCGCCCGGGCCGGAGTACAGCACCGGGTAGTGCGGCGCGAGCAGCTTGGCGATGTAGTTCGCGTTGAGGATCGCGGTCTCGGTCGCCGCGGTCAGGTTCTTCGCACCCATCATCGCGATGTACATCCACGAGATCGGCAGGATCGACGCCGAGCCGTACGGGGCCGCCGACACCGCGCCGATGCCGTCGTCGCTGCGCGTGTAGCCGGTCGAGCGCTGGTTCGGCAGGAACTTGGCGAGATGCGCGCCGACCGCGACCGGGCCGATGCCCGGGCCGCCGCCGCCATGCGGAATGCAGAAGGTCTTGTGCAGGTTCAGATGCGACACGTCGCCGCCGAACTGGCCCGGCGCGCAGAGGCCGACCATCGCGTTCATGTTGGCACCGTCGACGTAGACCTGGCCGCCGTGCGCGTGCACGATTTCGCAGATCTCGCGCACGTTGTGCTCGAACACGCCGTGCGTCGACGGATAGGTGATCATGATCGCCGCGAGGTTGTTCGCGTGCAGCTCGGCCTTTTTCTTCAGGTCGGCGATGTCGACGTTGCCGTGCGCATCGCTGTCGACGACGACGACCTTCATGCCGGCCATATGCGCAGAAGCGGGATTCGTACCGTGCGCGGACGCCGGGATCAGGCACACGTCGCGGTGGCCCTCGCCGCGCGACTGGTGGTAGGCGTGGATGATCAGCAGGCCCGCGTACTCGCCCTGCGAGCCCGCATTCGGCTGCAGCGACACGGCGGCGTAGCCGGTCGCGGCGACGAGCATCGCTTCGAGCTGATCGATCATCTCGCGGTAGCCGGCGGTCTGCGTGGCCGGCGCGAACGGGTGCATGCGGCCGAATTCGGGCCAGGTGACCGGAAGCATTTCCGAGGTCGCGTTGAGCTTCATCGTGCACGAGCCGAGCGGGATCATCGAACGGTCGAGGGCGAGATCCTTGTCGGCGAGGCTGCGCAGGTAGCGCAGCATTTCCGTTTCCGAGTGATGGCGGTTGAACACGTGGTGGGTCAGGTACGCGCTCGTGCGCACGAGACCGGCCGGGAGCGCGGCCTCGCCGCCGAACGCGGCGTCGAGTGCATCGACGGCCGGTGCCGCGGCGCCGGCCGCTGTGGCGAACAGCGCGAGCAGGCCGGCGAGGTCAGTGCGCGTCGTCGTTTCGTCGATCGAAATGCCGACGCGCGTGTCGCCGGCATGGCGCAGGTTGAGGCGCTTGGCTTTCGCCAGTTCGTGGACCTGCGCGGTGCGCGCGCCGGTCTCGACCGTGATCGTGTCGAAGAAGCTTTCGTTGACCGTCGCGTAGCCGAGCTGCTTTACGCCAGCGGCGAGCAGCGCGGCGATGCGGTTGACGCGCAGTGCGATCGTCTTCAGGCCGTGCGGGCCGTGATAGACCGCGTACATGCTTGCCATGATCGCGAGCAGCGCCTGCGCGGTGCAGACGTTCGAGGTCGCCTTCTCGCGGCGGATGTGTTGTTCGCGCGTCTGCAGGGCGAGGCGCAGCGCGGGCTTGCCCTGCGCGTCGACGGTCACGCCGACGAGGCGGCCCGGCATCTGGCGCTTGAATTCGTCGCGCACCGCCATGTAGGCGGCATGCGGGCCGCCGAAGCCCATCGGCACGCCGAAGCGCTGCGAGTTGCCGACGGCAACGTCGGCGCCCCATTCGCCGGGCGGAGTCAGCAGGGTCAGCGCAAGCAGATCGGCCGCGGCGACGACGTGGCCGCCCGCAGCGTGGATCGCCTCGGCAAGCGCGCGATAGTCGCGCACGTCGCCGTTCACGCCCGGATATTGCAGCAGCACGCCGAACGCATTCGCGCCCGCGGCGTCGG
This sequence comes from Rudaea sp. 3F27F6, assembly GCF_005503555.1. Classification (GTDB taxonomy): domain Bacteria; phylum Pseudomonadota; class Gammaproteobacteria; order Xanthomonadales; family Rhodanobacteraceae; genus Rudaea. The sequence goes on along the minus strand of NZ_SCNG01000001.1, from coordinate 1,265,416 downwards.
CGGCAGGGCCGACCTTCACTTCGATGTCGAGCGGCTGCGCGCGCGTGCGCACCACCTCAATGGTCTGCGGCAGCACGTCGTCGGCGACGTAGAACACGTTCGACTTCGACTTGCCGACGCGCTGCAGCAGGGTCATCGCCTCGGCGGCCGCGGTTGCTTCGTCGAGCAGGGACGCGTTCGAGATCGCCAGGCCGGTCAGGTCGGTGATCATCTGCTGGAAGTTTAGCAGCGCTTCGAGGCGGCCTTGCGAGATCTCCGGCTGGTACGGCGTGTACGCGGTGTACCAGGCGGGATTCTCGAGCACGTTGCGCAGGATCACCGCCGGCGTGTGCGTGTCGTAGTAGCCCTGGCCGATGTAGGTGCGGAACACCTCGTTCTTGTCGGCGAGTTCGCGCAGCGCGGCGAGCGCTTCGGCTTCGCTCTTCGGCTGGGCGAACGCGCCGAGCGGCAGCGTGTCGGCGCGGCGGATCGAGGCGGGGATCACCGCGTCGATCAGCGCGGCGCGCGAAGCGAAGCCGAGAGCGGCGAGCATCGCGTTCTGGCTGGCGGCGTCGGGGCCGATATGGCGTTCGGCGAACGCGTCGTGCGTTTCAAGCGAGGCGAGGGTGAGGGGCGTGCGGTTCATCGGGCGATCCTGGGTTCGGGTTCGTAGCTGAAACGAGATGCCGCGCGTGCGGAGGACAAGTCGATACGCGGCATCGAATGGGGTGGGTGACGGCTCAGTCGATCTGCTTTGCGTACGCAGCGGCGTCGAGCAGACCGCTCGTATCGGCGCCGGCGGCGAGCTTCAACTTGAACAGCCAGCTCGCGTAGGCATCGTTGTTGACCGCATCGGGCGCGTCGACGATCGCGGCATTGACCGCGACGACCTCGCCGGAGACCGGCGAATAGATGCTCGACGCCGCCTTCACCGATTCGATCACGCCGACGGCTTCGCCCGCGTCGACCGTCTTGCCGACCTGCGGAAGTTCGAGAAAGACGATGTCGCCGAGGGTCTGCTGCGCGTGGTCGGTGATGCCGATGCTCAGCGTGCCGTCGCTTTCGACGCGGATCCACTCGTGCTCTGCGGTGTATTTCAAATCGTTCGGAATCTGGCTCATCGGATGTTCCTTGAAGTCGAATTCGTAGGTTTGGCTGGAAGTACGGTGCGTTGCGCGCGGATCAGACCAGTACCTTGCCGTTGCGCACGAACGGCAGTTTCACCACGCGCGCCGGCAACTGCTTGTCGCGAATCTGCACGGCCACCGTGTCGCCGGGCGCCACGCCCGCGGGCACGCGCGCGAACGCAATCGATTCCTGCATCGTCGGCGAGAACGTGCCGCTGGTGATCTCGCCGTCGCCGTGCGCGGTGACGACCTTCTGGTGAGCGCGCAGCACGCCGCCGGCCTTGCCGTTTTCCTTCTGCAGAATCAGGCCGACGAAGGCGGCGCGCGAGCCGTCGCGTTCGAGTGCGTCGCGGCCGACGAACGCGCGCGGTGCGGTCAGGTCGACGGTCCAGGCGAGGCCGGCGTCGAGCGGGGAAACGGTTTCGTCCATGTCTTGGCCGTAGAGATTCATGCCGGCTTCGAGGCGCAGCGTGTCGCGCGCGCCGAGGCCGCAGGGACGCACGCCGTGCTCGCGCAGTGCGTCCCACAGCGCCTCGACGTGCGCGGCCGGGACGATCACTTCGAAACCGTCTTCACCGGTGTAGCCGGTGCGCGCGACGGTCAGATCGCCGAACGGCGTGGCGGCGATCGCGGCCGCATTGAACGGCTTCAGCGCGCTCGTCGCCTCGCGCGCGGACGGCACCGTCGCCCAGACTTTCTCGCGCGCATTCGGGCCCTGCACCGCGACGATCGCGAGTTCGCAGCGCGGGGTGATGGCGAGGCCGAAACCGCCGTCGGCGTTGAGTCGCTCGAACCAGGCGATGTCCTTGTCGGCGGTGCCGGCGTTGACGACGACGCGGAAGAATTCTTCGCCGAAGTAGTAGACGATCAGGTCGTCGATGACGCCGCCCTGCGGATTGAGCAGGCACGAATAGAGCGCCTTGCCGGGCGTCTTCAGCTTGCCGACGTTGTTGGCGACGGCGTGCTCGAAGAAGGCGCGCACGCGCGGCCCGGTGAAATCGACCACGCGCATGTGGGAAACGTCGAACATGCCTGCGTCGCTGCGCACGGCCTGATGTTCGTCGATCTGCGAGCCGTAATTGACGGGCATGTCCCAGCCGCCGAAATCGACCATGCGGGCTTGCAGCGCGCGGTGCGCGGCGTGGAGCGGTGTGTGTTTGAGAGCGGTCATCAAAACCTCGGGCAGCGCCGCATGCGGCGCGGACAAATGGGATTGCAGCAGGCCGCATAAGGCGCGAACGCGCCACGCGGACAGCCAACAGAACCCCTCTGTCCTCGTTACCTGAGAGATTGCACGGCGGGCGTAAGCCGTCGTGGTTGCCCCTTCGGTGGATAGTTCATCGGCGGCGGACGAAATCCGCGTTCGACTCCTATCGCTCTCCAGAGTGCGGATCGGCACCTGCGCAAAACTCGGCACGTGCTTTTCCGGCGCAATTGATCTTTTTGCCTGAGAGTTTGTGGGATTACCCCTTCGGCGGCGCTGCCGGCCGCTGTCGCGGCCGCACGCTCTCTCTCAACGCGCGGCGCAGATATAGAGGAGGCGACCGGCCTTGTCAATCGAATTGGCCCCGCGTGCGTGCCTACCGCGCCCGCGGCCTTCGGTGCGGCGGCTCCCCGCATGCAATGGCGGCCCGGTCAGGGCAGGCGCGTCGTGCACGCACCTGCGTCGAACAGCGCGGCGACGCCGCATTTCGACTCGAACATCGCGCGGTCGTCGTGCCCCGCACCCGGCACGAGCCAGAACTGCTGCCGACTCGGATCGGCGTGTTGCGCCTGGGCATAGGCGAAGAAGCCCTTGCCGCGCGCGAGCCGGTACGGGCCCTGCGCCTCGCCGGCACAGGACTTGTCGAGGTCCGGGTGGTTGGGGTCGGTGTCGGCGGTGCCGAGCAGATAGAACACGCGCCGGCCGAAGTACGCGCCGCGCAGGGTGTCGAGCGCCACGCCGCCGACGTACGCGGGCGGGTGCAGCGGGCCGTAGCGCCAATGGTTGTAGCCCGGACACGCCGCCGCGCCGGCAAAAGGAGCGAGCATGCCCTTGTCGTCGGGACGCACGTCGTCGAAATAGAAGTACGACGACGGATTGGCGACGACGAAGCGCAGCGAGAGACCGGCCTGGGCGAGTTTGTCGATCGCATGACCGACGATGGCGTAGCGCTGCACGAACTGACCGCCGGCCGAGTGGCCCGCGAGCACCACTTCCTTGAGTGCCGGGTAGCGCGTCTTGTCGATCAACTGCAGCAGCAATTGATCGACGATCGCGAACGAGCTGATCGGCGCCGGGCCGTCCGCGTCCTCGCCGCCGGTCCATTCGCCGCGCTTCCAGTGCAGATACGAAGAGGGCAGCCTATGCGCAGGAATGTCGGCATCGTTGAGGAACTGCGGCGCGAGGATAAAGGTCGTCTTGCCCGCATCGGCTGCGTGCGCGGCCTTTTTGATCGCGTCGAAATAGCCGTCGGCATTGCGTCCCTTGCCGTGGATGACGATGACGGCGCGCGTCGCGTTCGGCTGCGCCTCGCCGAGTTTTTGCGACAGTTCGATCGGCAATTGCGCGGACCCGCTGTCGGTGGTGACGGTCAGGGTCTGTGCGGCGAGTTTCTTCACCTCGTCGCGGCCCTGGGCGGCAGCGGCGAACATCAGTGCGGCGATCAGCAACAGAAAACGCGGAAGTGAAGTCTTCATCTGCTTGCGCTGCCATGCGGACGACTTCGCGAACCTTACTCCGGCGCGGCAGCCGGAGCCAGAAGTCGGCGGCACTGTGCGCCGCTAGCCGAGGTGAGCGCCACGCCGCGCCGGTGCGAGATCGGCCTTCCGACTGACGAGCCGTGCAAGGAACCGAGTTTTTACCGATGCCATGTGCGCGCGATGTCGCTGCAATGGCGCCGATGAGCCGCCAGACTTCTTCGCACAGAGACTTTCGCCGCCACGCCGCGGTCGATCCTTCCGTCAGGCATCGCGTTTGCCGCGCCGGCGGAAATCGCTGATGCGCGCCGTGGCCGGCAACGACGAGACTTCGGGCCTGCTGCAGCGCCGGCTCAACTGGCGCTCGCTGCTCGTGCTCGGCATCGCCAATATCCTCGGCGCCGGCGTCTACGTGATGACCGGCACGGCCGCGGCGCAGTTCGCCGGCCCCGCGGTTTCCCTGTCCTTCGTCGTCGCCGCGAGTGCCTGCGTGCTGGTCGGCCTGTGCTATGCGGAACTCGCGGCCTGCATGCCCGCATCGGGTTCGGCCTATACCTATTGTCGGCAGGCGCTCGGTCTGGGCCCGGCCTGGGCGCTCGGCTGGCTCGCCTTTCTCGAATACAGCGTGGCCGCGTCGCTGCTCGCGGTCGGGTTTTCCGGCTACCTCGGCAGTCTGCTCGGCGATCTCGGCGTGCATGCGCCCGCGGCGATCAGCTCGCCGCTCGTGCTGGCGCGCATCGAAGGCGGCCGCACAGCGTTGACCTGGGGCTCGGGCGTCAATCTGATTGCCGGCCTCGCCGCCTTCGCCGCGGGCAGCATCCAGGCCTGGGGCCTGTCGCGTTCGACCCTGGTCAACACCGTCCTCGTCGTGATCAAGGTGGCCGTGCTCGCCGGCTTTATCACGATCGGCGCGGGCGCGATCGATCCGGCGAACTGGGCGCCGTTCGTTCCCGCCAACGAAGGCGGTTTCGCCTACGGCTGGGAAGGCGTGCTGCGCGCCTCGTCGCTGTTGTTCTTCGCCTTTCTCGGTTTCGAGACGGTCTCGACCGCGGCCGCGGAGACGCGCGATCCGCAGCGCGACGTGCCGATCGGCATCCTCGGCTCGCTCGCCGTCTGCTCGCTGCTCTATGTGCTGACCTCGACGGTGCTGACCGGGCTGGTGCCCTTCCGCGAACTCGGCGTGGCCGATCCGATCGCCGTCGCGGTGGACCGCATCGGTTGGGCGGGCTTTGCGATCGTGATCAAGCTTGGCGCGCTCGCCGGTCTCGCCTCGGTGCTGCTCGCCAATGCCTTCGGCCATTCGCGCATTTGCTACGCGATGGCCTGCGACGGTTTGCTGCCGGCGCTGTTCACGCGCGTGCACCCAAGGCGCGGCAGTTTGTGGCAGGCGAATCTGCTGCTTGCGACGATCGCGGCGATCAATGCCGCGCTGCTGCCGATTGCGGTGATGGCCGACATCATCTGCTTCGGCGTCGCCTTCATGTTCACCGCGGTCGCGGTCAGCCTGATCCGTCTGCGCAGCACGCAGCTGGAGCTGGAGCGCCGCTTCCGCGTGCCGTTCGGCGGCGTCTACGTGCGCGGCGTCTGGCTCGGCACGGTGCCGGTGACGGCGATCGTCGTCAGCATCGCGATGACCCTGCCGGTCGCCCTCGACATCCTCGGCCAGGCGCGGCGCGGCGATGTTCTGCCGGCCGTGCTGCTGTCGGTCTACAGCGTCGCGGGATGGTTGATCTACCGCTACTACGGCCGCCCGCGCGCGATGCGGGCGGCGTCTCTTCTTTCCGAATCTTCAGGAGCCCGGTCTTGATGCGCAATTCCCCGCTCTCTCTCGCCGACGCTCTCGACATCGGCAAGCTCGATGCGCACGATCAGGCCGCACTGCGCGAGCGCGGCGAAGTCTCGGCGGCGGAATTGACCGAGGCGGCGCTGCTGCGCATCGACGCGCTCGATCCCGCGCTCGGCGCGCTGAGCCATCGTGCCGACGCACTGGCGCTTGCGCGTGCGGCCGGCGTTCTGCCGGCCCTGCCGATGGCCGGCGTGCCGTGGCTGGTGAAGGATTCGCTCGACTATCCGGGCATGCCGAGCCTGGCCGGATCGCGCAGCCGCAGCGGCGTGCCCGCGCGCAGCGGGTACGCGTTCGTGCAGCGCCTCGACGCAGCCGGTCTCGTCGCGGTCGGCAAATCGGCGATGCCCGAGTTCGGTCTGCTCGCCTCGACCGAACCGCTGCTCGGCCCGGTCACGCTCAACCCGTGGTCGCCAGAGCGTTCGCCGGCCGGTTCCAGCGGCGGCGCCGCGGCCGCGGTCGCCGCGGGCCTCGTGCCGCTTGCGCATGGCAGCGACGGTGCGGGCTCGATCCGTCTGCCCGCGTCGTGCTGCGGCATCGTCGGACTCAAGCCGGGCCGAGACGCGACCGTGCGCGTGCGCTCGCGCCATCTGCTCGAAGACCTGCTGGTCGGCGACAGCCTGATGTCGCGCAGCGTGCGCGACACTGCGTGGGGATTTGCCGCCACGCATCTCGATGCGCGCCGCGTCGCGGTCACGGCGCCGGCAAGTCGGCGCCTGCGCATCGGTGTGGTCGAAAGCAACCTCTACGGCCGCGCGCCGCACGACGACGTCGCCGCTGCAGTGCGCCGCAGCGCCGATCTGTGCGCGCGGCTTGGACATGCGGTCGAGCGCGTCGACTGGCCGCTCGACGGCGCGGCGTTCCTCGATGTCTTTCGCGACGTCTGGACCCACCTCGGCGCGGATTGCGTCGACGCGACGTACGCCGCGCTTGGCGCGGAGCGCGCGCAGTGCGCACTGGAACCGTGGACGCTCGCGCTCGGCGAACGCGCGCAGAGCCTGACGCCGCGTTCGCTCGAGCGCATCTACGCGCAACTGGCCGAACTGCCGACGCAGCTCGCGCGTTTCCACGCCGCATACGAAGTGCTGCTCTCGCCGGTCGCGCACACGCCGCCGCCGCTGCTCGGCACCTTCGGTCCGTGCGTGCCGGCCGACGAATTGTTGCCTGCACTGTTCGAGTGGGCGGCCTACACGCCGCTGCAGAATTTTGCCGGCACGCCGGCGATCTCGCTGCCGCTGTTCACCGACGCGCAAGGCCTGCCGATCGGCAGCATGTTCGCCGTCGACCGCGGCCAGGAAGACCTGCTGCTCGCGCTCGCCTACGAACTCGAACAGGCCGCGCCGTGGCATGCGCGCTGGCCGGCGCTTTCGGTCGTCAACGCCGCGCGGCTGTCCGGCGCATAAAGAAATTTTCCCGATGAACGCTGCCGTGACTTCGATTTTCTCCGCACAGTCTCCCGCCGATCTGATCGATCTGGTGCGCGCGCAGCCGCTCGCCTGGATCGTCTCCGGCGCGGCGGCGCAGCTCGACGCGAGCGTGCTGCCAGTGCAATTGGTATGCGACGAAGAGGGCCGCCCCGAACGTCTGCTCGGCCATTTCGGTCGCGGCAATCCGCAACTGCGCGCGCTCGCGCAAGCGCCACAGGCGACGGTGCTGCTGCTCGGTCCGCACGGTTACATTTCGCCGTCGTGGTTCCGCGACCGCACGCAGGCGCCGACGTGGAATTACGCCTGGGCCGTGTTCGATGTCGAGATCGAACTGCGCGATACGCCGGCCGACGCTGAAGCCCTGCTCGACGGCCTCGTCGCACAGATGGAAGCGCAGCGCCCCGCGGCGTGGCACATCGCCGACATGGGCGAACGCTACGCGCGCCTCTCGGCCGGCGTGGTCGGCTTTCATGCGCAGATCAAATCGGTGCGCAGCAAATTCAAACTCGGTCAGGACGAACGCGACGACGTCTTCGCCGACATCGTGCAGGGGCTCGATCTGCTCGGCCAGGTCGCGCTGGCCGAATGGATGCGCCGCTTCGCGCTGCAACGTGGGCCCGTCGTCGCGGCGCCGGTGTGAAGGCTGAAAACAAATACGCCGCCGCATTGCATAGCGTGCATGCCGCAATGCCGATATCGTCGCGCGTTTGCCCGCAGCGTGTATCGATCGGGCAACCTCGTTTACGGAGGCGGGAGTCGATGAGATTTGCACAGAGCGCGCAGCAACCGCGCGCGATGCGGGAGCGGGCATGCGCTGGTCGCGCATAGCGGCGCATTGGCGCATCCTCGCCGCGCTCGTCGCGGCGATGGCGCTGAGCCCGCTGCTCGGCGCGGCCGACGGACCGTTCGCCGACGGCGTGTCGATGCTGTGCAAACTCGGCGGCGGCCTGTTCATCAATGCGCTGAAGATGTTGGTGATGCCGCTCGTCGCGTCCTCGCTCGTCGCCGCGGTGATGGGGCTCGGCAGCGGCGGCGATTTCGGCCGCTTGTTCGGCCGTCTGTGTTTCTGGGTGTTGACGACGAGCCTCGCCGCCGCGCTGCTCGGGCTCGCCCTGGTCGATCTGATCGGACCGGGGCGTGGCGGCGCGGCCGCGGCTGCGGCTGCGGGTGCTGCGCGGCAGAGCGCGCCGGCCGGGCTGTTCGACGTGCTGCTCGGCATCGTGCCGGCGAATCCGCTCGCCGCCGCGGCCGGCGATCATCTGCTCGGCGTGGTGTTCTTCTCGATCGTCTTCGGCGTGTTCGCCGCGCGCCTGCCCGAAGCGCAGGCCCAGGCGATCGCCGGCCTCGCGCGCGCGGTGTTCGCGGCGATGATCGGCATGGCGCGCTGGGTGCTCGGCTTCGCTCCGCTCGGCGTGTTCCTGCTCGCGCTCGATGCGTTCTCGGTGCACGGCCTCGGCACGCTGCGGCAACTGGCCTGGTACATGTTGACCGTGTTCGCCGGGCTCGCCGCGCATGCGCTCGTCGTGCTGCCGCTGCTGCTGGTCTTTGTCGCGCGCCGTTCGCCGTTGCGCCTGTGGCGTGCGGTCGCGCCGGCGGTGCTGACCGCGTTCTCCACGGCCTCGTCGAAGGCCGCGCTGCCGATCACGATGGAGGCGATGGAAGGCCGCGCCCTGCTGAGTCCGCGCATCGCGCGCTTCGTCCTGCCGCTGTCGGCGACGGTCAATATGAACGGCTCGGCGCTGTACGAGTGCGTCGCGGCGTTGTTCGTCGCCCAGCTCTACGGCGTGCCGCTCGGCCTGTCGGGGCAATTGCTCGTCGTCCTCGTCGCCCTGCTGACCACGCTCGGCCTGTCGGGCATGCCCGGCGCGGGCGTGATCGGTTTGACCACAGTGCTCGCCGCGGCCGGCCTGCCGGCCGACGGGCTGGCCCTGCTGCTCGGTGTCGATCGTCTGCTCGACATGGCGCGCACCGGCGTCAATGTCTGGGGCGACGCCTGCCTCGCCCTGCTCGTGGCGCGCAACGAACCGCAGCAGGCGCAGGAAGACGCCGCCGCGGCGGTACCGGAGTAGGCCAAACGGCCTACTCGCCGCCGCGCGCACGGTGATAGGATCGACCGGCGCGGCACGGCGCACGGAAGGTTCGCCGCGCATGTTGCACTCCGGTTGCGGTTTCGTGGCCGCGGCGAGTCGGGATTAGGTATTTCTACCGAAGCCGCGCCGCATCGCCTGCCGTACCGTGGGTCCGCATATCACCACGGAGGGGGCTTATAAGCGGCGCTACGACCGCACCGACGACTGGGGAGGAGCGAGGACGATGATCTGTCCGGGAGGGACGAGCACGCAAACGATGCTCGCGCACGGCGACGGCCTTGCCGCGGCCAACGGGGCCGCTTCGGAATTCTGGTTCGATGCGGTCGACGTCGGCGCGCGCGATCTGCTGCGCGCCGTCGATCTGGAATCGTTCTGGCAGGCCAGCCTGCGCCTGCTGCGCGAAAACCTACCGCATCACTCATGCAGCCTGATGCTCGGCATCGACGCGCAGTACACCCAGCCGCGCACCGCCTGCCATCACGTCGCCGTCGCCTGCGGCCGCGACTACCGGCCGGCGACCAGCCTCACGGTCAGCGGGCCGTTCCTCGCCAACCATCCGCGTGTGCGCCTGTACACCTATTCGCAGATTCTCGCCCAGGACCGCCAGGCGCAGCAGCGCCGGCTCGATCAGGGCGAGCCGATGGAAGAGTGGGCCGAGTTCGTCCATCTCGCGTTCTGGGAAGCGGACCGGCTGCTCGCGGTATTCAGCATTCGCCGCGCGGATCGCCAGCCGGTGTTCACGCATGACGAAATCCAGTTCCTGCGCCACGTCTACCCGCTGATCGACGCCGGCGTGCATCGCCTGCACGCGCTCGAGCGCGAGCGCCTCAATCGTTCGCTGATCGAACAGGCGCTCGATGCCGCGGCTGCGCCGTATCTGCTGCTCGACGAAAGCGGCGATCCGGCCTTCGTCAACGCCGCCGCGCGCCAGCTCGTCGCGACCTGGAACAACGGCCTGCCGCCGTCGCCGCCGTGGTCGGCCTGGGCGTTGCCCGACGGCAGCGCCTTGCCGTGGCGGCGCTTCGGCATGGGCATCGCGCCATACGAAGTCGCGCATCCGCGTATTCCCGAACTGCGCATCCGCCTGCGTCGCGTCGCGCCGCGCGACGGCCTGTTCGCGGGCAACGGACATTTTCTCGTCGATTTCATCGGCGCTCACGCCGCGCCGTCGCGCTCCGCGGGGCTGCTGGAAAAACTGTCGCCGAGCGAGCGCAAGGTCGCGCTGCTCGTCGCCGAAGGACTGCGCAACTACGAGATCGCCGAACGCCTGTTCCGCTCGCGGCGCACGATCGAGTCGCAGCTCAATTCCATCTACGCGAAGTTCGACATCAACAGCCGCGTGCAACTCGCGCAAGCGCTGCGTCCGACCGCCGACCTGCACGCCTGAGCATGGAGTCGGGCAGGGGCCGCGGGCATCGCGCCCGCGTGGTGCGCGGTTATTCCGTTTCGCCGCAAATCGATCTGCCGCGCGTTGCGTTGGCGGCCGCGCCGCCGTGCGTGCGCATGTTCGACCGCCGTGCGGCGGCGATGCCAGTTTGCGTGTTTTCCACGATGCCGCGCGGACGGGCGGCTTGGACACTTGCCGGGCGATCCAGCCAGTCGCTGCGATGCCGGCCCGCTTGTGCGGGCGCTCGCACCCGATAACAGCCAGCTCGGAGTTCCGTTTCCCCATGCTCCCCAGATCGAACAACAAGAAATCCGCGAGATGCGCAGTCAAACCCGCGCTCGCGGTCCTCGCCGTCGCCGTGTCGTGCGCGCTTGCCTCCGTGGCCGCGGCGCAGCAGGCGAGCCCCGCCGACGTGCACGACGAAGCGAAGAAAGACGGCAAGACGCTGGAGAAAATCGTGGTCACCGGTTCCAATCTCGCCACCACCTCGGCGGCGATGGAAGGGCCGGTGCCGGTCACCGTGATCGACGCGAAGGAACTCAAGATCACCGGCGTGACCACGGTGTTCCAGGCGCTGCAGAGCCAGCCGTTCTTCGTCGGCGACGCCGACAACGACACGCGTGCCGGCGCGTCGGGCCACAGCGGCGTCAACCTGCGCGGCCTCGGCGAGCAATACACCCTCGTCCTGCTCAACGGCCGGCGCATGGCCAATGCCGATCTCAACCAGGTGCCGTTCGCCGCGGTCGACCGCATCGAGATCCTGCGCGACGGCGCCTCCGCGGTGTACGGCGCCGATGCGGTCGCGGGCGTGGTCAACATCATCCTCAAGCAGGACTACGACGGTTTCCTCGTCAACGCCGGCTACGGCAAAACGACGCATTTCAACGACGGCATGCGCAGCTATGTTTCGTTCGTGACCGGCATGCATTCCGATCGTGGCAGCATGCTGGTCTCGGCGCAGTTCGAAAAACAGAACAGCATTCTCTGCCTCGAAGACTCGCGCTGCCGGACCGACGACCAGCGCAGCCTCGGCGGCGCCGATCTGCGCTCGGACCGCTACAACCCCGGCCTCGTCACCCTCGCCGACGGCACGCGGCTCATGCTCAATCCGAGCTTCGGCGTCGGTCAGACCGGCCATTCGCCCAATGACTACGTCAGCCCGTACCAGAACCTGATCGACAAGCGCCAGTTCAACAATCTGCAGAACGGCAAGCACGTCGCGACCTTGTACAGCGGCGGCCACTACGATCTTCTCGACAAGCGCCTCGTGTTTTTCTACGACGCGATGTACAAGAAAAGCGATCTCGACATCGTCGATCATCGCGGCACTTATCTCGACTACGACGTGCCGGCGGCGAATTACTGGAATCCGTTCCACCAGAACGTGCACGTACGCTACCTGCTCGACTACGGCAGGGAGCGCCGGCCCGAATCGATGACCTCGGAAGAGACGAACACCCTGGTCACCGTCGGTCTGCGCGGCAATCTCGACAGTTTCAGCTACGAACTCGCCTACAGCGATTCCGAGAGCAAGACCGAGCAGACTCACGACGGCCTGAGCCGCGAGTTGATCGAAGCGTCGCTCGCGCGCAGCGATCCTTCCGCGCTGAACCTGTTCGGCAACCAGGCGGTGACGTCCGACGAACTCGCCGCGGCGCGGCGCACGTTCTCGCGCTCGTGGAAATACTGGGTGCGCTCGCTGAGCGGCGTGGTGCGCTTTGAGCCGCTGAGCCTGCCGGGCGGAACGGTGTCGTCGGCGGTCGGTTTCGAGAAGCGCTGGCTCGGCGTGCGTTCGACGCCCGACTCGGGCATGCAGGCCGGCGACGTCGCCTCGCTGACCTTCCTCAACGATGGGCCCGGCGCGGGTTCGCGCACGGTGGATTCGGTCTATGCCGAAACCAACGTGCCGCTGTTCGGCGCGGCGAATGCAATCACCGGCGTGCACGCGCTCGACCTCGGCCTCGCCGTGCGCCGCGAGAAGTTCAGCGACTTCGGCTCGGCCACGGTGCCGCGCATGAGTCTGCGCTGGGAACCGTTCGACAACAGTTCGCTGATGCTGCGCGGCTCCTACAGTGAGAGCTTCTACGCGCCGAACGTTGCCGACCTCGTGCCGTCGGGCGACGTCAACACGGATTACTTCACCGACCCGCGCATCCTCGACGCCCACGGCAAGCCGCTGGTCTACGAGATGACCATCGAAGGCGGCGGCAATCCGCATCTGCAGCCGGCCAAGGGCAAGTACTACGACATCGGTGCGGTCTACAGCCCGGACTGGCTCGAAGGCTTCACCACGCAGATCGACTGGTGGCGCCTCGACCAGACCAATGCCTTTATCACGCCGACCGTGCAGTCGGTGCTCAACGGCTGGGCTGCGGGCACGGTCGAGCGCTCCGGCACGCTGACGCCGGGCGACCACTATGCCGGCGAGCCGGTCGGCCGCGTCACGCGCGTGATCAACACGATCGTCAACGGCGGCACACGCTATGTGCGCGGCATCGATCTGAACCTGCTGTACTCGCGCGACACCGACCGCTTCGGACGCTGGAATTTCGGTCTGTACAACACCTTCATGACCAAGTTCGCGTTCAACCAGCAGGACGGCAACGGCGATATCGACGCGCTCGGCAATCTGCTCTGGGCGTCGATTCCGAAATACCGCGGCAAGTTTGACGTCAGCAATACCTGGGGGCCGTGGACGACGAGTCTGACCACGAGTTACTACGGCAATATCAAGAACAGCTTCTACAACAACGCCAGCGTCGGCTTCTATCGCACGAGCGATCTCGCCGTGACCTACGATTTCGATCGCGCCGAGAGCAAGCCGCAGGGATTCGGCGGCACCACGATCAGTCTGCGCGTGAGCAATCTGTTCGACGAGAGTATTCCGGTCTATCTGTCGTACGACCTGCGCAGCATCGCGAGCAATTACTCGTATGCCGACTACGTGGGCCAATTCGTCAGTCTGCAAGTGTCGAAAAAATTCTGAGTGGGCAGCGTGCCGTTCGCACCGATACCCTTGCGGCATCGGCGCGCGGATCGCCGGCAAACATCACCATCGAGGTAATACCCATGAAACTGCGCAAGGCTTGCTGGAACTCTCTGTCGTTGGTTTTCTGTCTGCTGCTGGCCGTGCACGCCGGCGTCGCATCCGCGGTCGAAGTCGATCGCGCGCAGGTCGAGCGCTATCTGGAAAAGCTGCGCGTGCAGAGCGGCGCGCCGGGCGTGTCGGCGGCGATCATGGTCAAGGGTGAGCTGGTCTATTCGGGCGGCGTCGGTCTCGCCGACGTCGAAACCGGCATGGCGCAGGATGGCACCGTCGTGCACAACATCGGCTCGATTTCGAAGACCCAGGCGGCGATCGCGGTCATGCAGCTCGTCGAACAGGGCAAGGTCAATCTCGACGCGGAAATTCAGACCTACGTGCCGTGGTTTCCGCGCAAGCAGGCGCCGATCACCGTGCGCCAGATCATGACCCACACCTCGGGCATCCGCCATTACAAGGACGGCGAGTTCGGTGAAGGCGAGGTGCTCGCGTTCCGTCAGTTCGACAGTATCGAAGAAGCATCGAAGCGCTGGATCAACGAGCCGCTCGAATTCACCCCGGGCAGCAAGCGCAGTTATTCGTCGTATGCGACGAATCTCTTGCAGGCGCTGATCGAGAAAGTCAGCGGCCAGGGCTACGAAGAATATCTGCGCGTCCACGTCTGGCAGCCGGCCGGCATGCTCGACACGCAGTTCGACGTGCCCGCGCGCATCGTGCCGCGGCGCGGCCGCGGCTACGAGCGCGACGCCAAGACCGGCGATCTGAAGAACGCCGCGCAGGAAAATGTCAGCTACAAATACGCCGGCGGCGGCGTAATCTCGACCGACGAAGACCTCGTGCGTTTCGGCCACGCGATCAACCGCGGCCTTCTGCTTAAGCCGGCGACCTTGCGTGAAATGTACCGTCCGCAGGTTCCCGCGCTGTATCCGAATCAGGGCCTGATCTGGTTTCTCGAAACCGATCCGTGGGGCCATCGCCACGTCGGCCACAGCGGCAGCGTGAAAGGCACCTCGTCCGATCTGGTCAACTACACGGAGAGCGACCTGGTCGTCGCCGTGCACGTCAACGCCTGGGCCGGCAAGACCGAGAAGGGCGCCGAGATCAGCGAGGCGCTCGCCCAGCTCGTGCTGTCGCAGCTCCCGGCCGGCGAGGCGAAGGACAAGACGAAATGAGCGCGTGCGGTCGGGCGATATTCGCCGGAGCTCTTCTGTTGCTCGGCGTGCACGGCACGCATGCGGCTGCGGCCGACAGCGCCGTGCCGCAGCGGCATTTCGATGTGCTGATCGTCGACGGCGAGGTGGTCGACGGCAGCGGCGCACCGCGCACGCGCCTCGACATCGGCATCGTCGGCGACCGCATCGTCGCGGTCGGCCGGCTCGGCGGATCGAAGGCCGACCGCGTCGTCTCGGCGCGTGGACATATCGTCGCGCCGGGCTTTCTCGACATGCACGCCCACGTCGCCGACGACCAGGCCGGCGCGGCCGGTATGTTCTCACCCGATCCGAAGCACCGCGCGGTGCAGAACTACGTCGCCCAGGGCGTGACCACGGTGCTCGGCAATCCCGACGGTGCGCAGTCGATACCGATGAAGGAGCAGCGCAAGCGCCTCGAAGCGCTAGGCATCGGCGTGAACCTCGCCCTGACCAGCGGCCACAACGGCCTGCGCGACCGCGTGCTCGGTAAAAACGCCGAGCGCCCAGCCAGCGACGAGGAAATCGCCGGCATGCGCCGCATCCTCGCCGACGAAATGGAGCACGATGGTTCGTTCGGTCTGTCGCTCGGCCTCGAGTACAAGACCGGCGATTCCTCGAACCTGCACGAACTCGTCGAACTCGCGCGCGTGCTGCCGGCATGGAACGGTATCTACATTCCGCATCTGCGCAGCCAGGGCGACTCGACCATGTTCTTCCGCCCGAGCCTCGGCGGCAAACCGGACACGCTCGACGGCTCGATCGACGAGACGCTCGCCGTCGCCGAACAGGCCGGCGCCACTGTCGTGTTCACTCACATGAAAGCCTGGGGACCGGGCTATCGCGGCCAGGCCGCGCGCCTCGTCGCGCGCCTGCAAGCTGCGCGCGACCGCGGCCTCGCCGTGTACATGGATGTGTATCCGTACGACAGCAGCGGCTCCGACGGCGACTTCGTCGCGATACCTATCGCCGCCGACATCTACGGCGTGAAGAACCCCGACGGCATCAAAAACTTCGACTACAAGGCCGCGTTCAAGCGTTTCCTCGCCGGCGCCGATGCGCGACAGAAAGACGGACTGGCTACGGACATCCGCCATTTCGTCGCGCTCAAGGGCGGCGCGCAGAACATCGTCGTGCTCGACTATCCCGATCGCAGCTATGTCGGCAAGCGCCTGTCCGAGCTGATGGCGCAGCGCAAGCTCGACGAAGCGCAGATGATCCAGGCGCTGCAGCTCGAAGGCGATGCGCATCGGGCCGGCGGCGCGCATATGCGCTCTTTCAGCATGGACGACGAAGACATCAAGACCTTCTACCGGCAGCCGTGGACGATGACCTCGACCGACGGCTGGGTGGTTCTGCCCGAGGAGGCCGTTGGCGCGCGCAAGTACGTCGATACCAACCGCCGCGTGTTCGGCAGCTATCCGCGGCGCATCGCCTACTACTCGCAGCAGCAGGGCGTCGACACGCTCGAAGAAGCGGTGCGCAAGATGACCGCGCTGCCCGCGCAGGTGCTGCGCATCAACGACCGCGGCCGCATCGCGCCGGGCATGAAGGCCGACATCGCCGTGTTCGACCTCGCGCGCTTGCGCGACAACACGACCTATCTCGAACCGAGCGTCTATCCCGACGGCGTCGACTATGTGCTCGTCAACGGCCGCTTCGTGGTCGATGGAGGCAAGCGCACACTGGCCCTGCCGGGGCGCGTGCTCGCGCCGGCGGACAGCCACGTCGTGCCGTGAATCCGCAGCGGCCGCGGCGCTGCGTGCGCGCAGCGCGGCCTTCAGTACTTTTGCGGATGCTGCCGTTCGCCGGCGTTTCTAGCATGGCCTTCCCTGCACGGCGAACGGTGACGTAAACAGATGACTCCGGCGATGGCGAGAACCTTGGCGCAGATCGACACCCCGGCCTTAGTGCTCGACCGCACGCGGCTGGAGCGCAACATCGCACGCATGCGCGAACGCACGGCCGCACTCGGCGTGGCCCTGCGCCCGCATATGAAGACGACCAAGAGCGCGGACATCGCGCGCCGCGTTGCCGGCGCCGGCATCACTGTCTCGACCTTGCGCGAAGCCGAGTACTTCGCCGCGCACGGTCATACCGACATTTTCTACGCCGTGGCGATCGCGCCGCAGAAACTCGAACGCGCCGCGGCATTGATGCGCGGCGGCGTGCGCCTGCTGCTCGCGGTCGACGACGTCGCCATCGCCAGCCTGCTCGCGCGCCGCGGCGGCGAACTCGGCGTGAGCTTCGAAGCGCTGATCGAGATCGACAGCGGCGAAGGGCGCTCGGGCATCGAGGCCGACGACGACGCGCTGCTGCAGATCGCTGCCGCGCTCGCGCCCGGCGCGCGCGTCGCCGGCGTATTCACCCACGGCGGCCATTCCTATTCGGGACGTTCAACGGACGAACACGCGGCGGTGGCCGAGCAGGAACGCTCGGCCGTCGTTCGCGCCGCCGAACGTCTGCGCGGCGCGGACCACGCCTGCGAGATCGTCAGCATCGGCTCGACGCCGTCGGCGATCCACGCGCGCGCGCTGCCCGGTGTCAGCGAGGTGCGTGCGGGTGTGTACATGCTCGGCGATCTGTTCCAGGCCGGGATCGGCGGCTGCGCGCAGGACGACATCGCGGTCAGCGTGCTCGCCACGGTGATCGGCAGTCATCCTCGCCGCGAGCAGCTCGTGATCGATGCCGGTTCGCTGGCCTTGAGCAAGGATCTCAGCACGCGCGCACTCGGCGTGCGCGGCGATGCGGGTTACGGCCTTGTCGCCGACGCCGACAGCGGCGACGTGATCGACGGCCTCTATGTGCACGTCGCCTACCAGGAACACGGCATCGTGCGCAGCCGCGGCGCGCCGATCGACTACACGCGCTTCGCGCCGGGCCGGCGCCTGCGTATCCTGCCGAATCACGCCTGCCTGACCTCGGCCGCGTACGATCGTTATCATGTCGTCGCCGGCGACAGCACGGTGGAAGCCGAGTGGCCGCGCATCGGCGGCTGGTGACGGCGGCGCAGCGGATCGATTGCATGCTCACTCTCGTTTCGGAGGCGGCCGCGCGCCGCGTCGTCGACATCGATGACGCCATCGCGGAAACCGAAGCCCTGCTGGCCGCACTCGACCGCGGCGAGTCGCTGTTATTTCCGGCCGTGCGCGGACACGGCTCGGACAAGGCCACACGCTTCGGCGTCAAGGCCGGATACGACGGCGCAAACCAGGTGCCCGGGCTCAAGGTCGGCAGCTACTGGCCCGGCAACCGCGCGCGCGGACTCGGCAATCACGGTTCGACCACGCTTCTTCTCGACGACGCGACCGGCTTGCCGACGGCGATCGTCGCCGCGACCTGGCTGACCGCGCTGCGCACCGCGGCGATGGACGCGGTCGCGGTCAAACATCTCGCGCGCGCCGATGCGGTGACGCTTGTTTTGATCGGCAGCGGTCATCAGGCCTACTACGATGCCCTCGCCATCGCACGCGTGCGATCGCTGCGCGCGGTCATTGTCTGCGCGCGGCGCAGCGAAGCCGCAGCCGATCTCGCTGCGCGTCTACGCGACGCTGGGCTGCCGGCACGCGCGGGCGAGCTGCCGCAGGCGCTGGCCGAAGCCGATATCGTCAGCACCGTGACCGCGGCGACCGCGCCCGTGCTGCAAGCGGCCGATCTGCGGCCAGGCTGCCATGTTTCGGCGATGGGCGCCGACGGCCCCGGCAAGCAGGAGCTGCCCACACAGTTGCCGGCTGGCGCGTCGCTGTGGGCGGACAGTCCGCAGCAGTCGCTGACGATGGGCGAGTTCCAGCACGGCCACGCGGCCGGTGCGCTCGGCACCGACGACGTGCGCGCGCTCGGCGGCGTTATCGCCGGGCGCATTCGTGGACGCACGAGTCCCGACGAGATCACCGTGTTCGACAGCTCCGGCATCGCCCTGCAGGACCTCGCGATCGCCGCGCTCGTCCTGCGCCGCGCGCGCGAGGCGGGCCTCGCGCTCGACGTCGATCTCGACTGACTCGAAGCCTCGTCGCGGTTTACAGCACTTCGACTTCGCGCCTTCGGCGCTACGCTCAGTGCGAAGGGGTTGTTTGCGGGCAAGCTCTGCGGCTTGGAGCTTGTCCGTAAATAAGAAACCGTTCGTGAAATAGGAAATCGTTCGAGAAACTAAGAGACCGTTCGTGTTGAGCGTAGCGAAGCGCAACTCCGCGGAGTCGAAATACCCGGAATTCCACGGCCTGCAGCACTTCGACTTCGCGCTTTCGGCGCTACGCTCAGTGCGAACGGGCTATTTGCGGATAAGCGCTCAGTGCGAACGGGTCATCGTGGACAAGCTCTCAGTGCCTCGGTTCGCCGCCGCGCACGACCGGCAATACGAGCGCACTGCCGTCCGCGCCGCCAAGGCGGATGCGGATCGTCGCGCGGCGATAGTCCTGCGGCCGCGCGAGGAAGATGTTGTCGACCCAGGTCTGCGGATTGCGGTCGTAGAGCGGAAACCAGCTTGACTGCACCTGCACCATGATGCGATGCCCCGGCAGGAAGGTGTGATGCGCAGGCGGCAGGGCGAAGCGTAGCGGTACCGGCGTGTTCGCCGGCATCGGCTCGGGCTGCGAGTAGCTGTTGCGGTAGCGGCCGCGCAGGATGTCGGCGGCGACCATCAGTTCGTAACCGCCCATCGCCGGCTGCGCCGGCACGAGGTCGGGATAGACGTCGATCAGCTTGACGACGAAATCGCCGTCGCCGCCGCTGGTCGACGCGCTCAATGTCACTTTCGCCTGGCCGCTGATGCGCAGCGGTTCGCTCAGCACATCGCTGACGAAGGTGGCGACGTCGGGGCGGCTCGATGCCGTGCGCTGATCGCTGACCAGCCATTGCGGCCAGATATTGTCTTCGTAACCCGCCGACTTGACCGGCCGCGGCACGAACGGCACCGGCGTCGCCGGATCGGAAACGTACTCGGCCGCATCGGCCTGTGTCTGCGCGCGGAAATCCAGCTTGCGCTCCGACAGCAGGTACAGCGCACGCGGTTCGATCGTGCAGCCCGCGGCGCAGCCGTCGGGCCAGCGCTGCAGGCGGTCCCAGTGATTCTCGCCGGTGCGGAACACAGTGACCGGCGCGATGTCGGCCTTGGCCGCGCCGTCCTTGAGATACTGATCGAGGAACGGACGCAGCACGCGTTCGCGGAAGTACAGCGACGTGTCGCTGCCGAAATGCAGCGCGCCAAGCGAGCTGCCTTCTTCCTGCTGGCCGCCGTGGTTCCACGGGCCCATGACGAGAAACACTTTGTCGTTGCGCGTGTCTTTCGGTTCGAGCGCGGCGTAGACGGCCATGTCGCCGTAGATGTCTTCCTGGTCCCAGAGGCCGTGCACGAGCATCACCGGCACCTTGAGCGGTTCGCGCGTAAGCAGTTTGTCGAGCGCCTGCTCCTGCCAGAACGCATCGTAGGCCGGATGCGCGAGCAGCTTGCGGAAGAAGCCGTTCTGCTCCAGTCCGCGCGCCTTGCCGAGCGCGCCGGCCGAGCCGGCCTTGAGATAAAAATCGTACTGGTCGTAATGCGAGTCCCACCACTCGGCGCTGTTGTCGCGCGTGTTGACCTGGTTGTAGATGTACGCGAGGTTGATCTGGCGGAACGCGCCGTTGTGGAACCAGTCGTCGCCCATCCAGCCGTCGACCATCGGGTTCATCGGCACCGAGACCTTGAGCGCCGGATGCGGATTGAACAGCGCGGTCAGCGCGGTGAAGCCGTCGTAGGAAATGCCGAGGATGCCGACCTTGCCGTTGCTTTCGGGCACGTTCTTGACCAGCCAGTCGATCGTGTCCCAGGTGTCCGTCGCGTGGTCGATCGCGGTCGGGTTGAGCGCGCCGTGCGGCGGCCGCGTGACCACGTAGTCGCCTTCGGATTTGTACTTGCCGCGGATGTCCTGGATGACGCGGATGTAGCCGTCGCGCGTGTGCAGGTCTTCGAAGTTGTCGTAACCGTGCAGGGTTGCGGCGAGGCGGTTGCTCTGCGCGTGGCGGGTCATCTTGTCCGCGTCGTACGGCGTGCGCGTGAGCAACATCGGCGCGCGCTGCGCGCCCTTGGGAATCAGGATCACGGTGAACAGTTTGGCGCCGTCGCGCATCGCGATCATCGCTTCGCGGCGCTCGTAGTCGAACTCGTCGCGAATGGGCTTGAATTCTTTCGGTGTGTCGGCCGCGAGTGTCGCTTCGGGTTGTTGCGCTCTCGCCGGCGTCGATGCGAAGCCGGCAAGAAATGCTGCGGTGAACAGACAACAAAGAGTGCGAATCATGTGCGCGGCTGCCGTGATCGTCGGAGCCGACAATCGAACCGTGTGCGCCGGTCGCTGTAATCGGTAGAACTACCCAATCGGCGAACGGCTGCGTCGAAAGAACTTCTCGCATGTGCCGGTCTAGAAAGCCGGATCGTTCCTCGTCGTCGCGCCGATGCGTCGCGCGCGGGGATATCGGGGTGGTGGGTGAGGCGGGTTATTCGACGCAAAGGAAGAGCTTGGACGGCAGTCCCGATTCCTGCGGCGAATCGGGGCAATACAACCAAGGGCGACTGATGCGTTTGAACTCACTTTTTCTCGGCCGCGCCGCGGCAGCGTGCGCGCTGGCATTGGCTGCGGCGACGGCATTCGCGGATACGGCGGCGGGCGCGTCGGCGAAGTTCGACACAATCGATCTCAACTACGAAAAGTTCCAGCTCGACAACGGCCTCACCGTGATCGTCCACGAAGATCACAAGGCGCCGATCGTCACCGTGTCGGTCTGGTATCACATCGGCTCGGCCGACGAGCCGCCCGGGCGCACCGGCTTCGCCCATCTGTTCGAGCATTTGATGTTCGCGGGTTCGGAGAACCACCGCGACGTGCACGCCAAACCGTTCGAGCAGGTCGGCACGACGGACCGCAACGGCAACACCGGAACCGACCGCACCCTCTATCTCGAAACGGTGCCGTCGACCGCGGTCGATATGGCCTTGTGGATGGAGTCCGACCGCATGGGCCACCTGCTCGGCGCGATCGGGCAGAAGGAACTCGACACCCAGCGCGGCGTCGTGCAAAACGAAAAACGCCAGGGCGAGAACCAGCCTTTCGGCCGCACCTGGGAAAACATTGCAGCGAATACCTTTCCGGCGAATCATCCGTATCACCACACGGTGATCGGTTCGATGAAGGACCTCGATGCCGCATCGCTCGACGACGTGAAGCGCTGGTTCGACGATCACTATGGCGCGGCCAATACCACGCTCGTGCTTGCCGGCGACATCACGCCCGCGCAGGCGAAGCAGAAGGCGACGAAATACTTCGGCGACATTCCGGCCGGCCCGGCGGTCGCGCGCCAGCAGCCGTGGATCGTGCCGCTCGAACGCGACGTGCGCGGCGAGATGATCGACCGCGTTGCGCAGACCAGCCTTATCCGCGTGTGGAACGTGCCGCAGTACGGCGACGCCGAATTGCCCCTGCTCGATCTCGCCGCGTTGGCGCTCGGCGGCGGCAAAGCTTCGCGTCTCTACGAACGTCTCGTGCTCAAGGACAAGAGCGCCGACAACGTCTCGGTCTGGGTCGATGCGAATTCGCCGCTCGGCAGCCAGTTCAATATCCAGGCCGACGTCAAACAGGGCGCGGACGCGGCCAAGGTCGAAGCGGCCATCGCTGACGAATTCGCGAAATTTCTCAAGGACGGACCGGGCGAAGACGAACTCGACCGCGCGCGCGTGCAGCGCCATGCGCAGTTCGCGCGCGCGATGGAAAAAGTCGGCGGCTTCAGCGGCGTCGGCGCCGTGCTCGCCCAGGGTCAGCTCTACCGCGGCGATCCAGTGTTCTACAAGACGAATTTCGCGCGCCTCAACACGGCGACGCCGGCCGGCGTGACCGCCGCGGCGAACAAGTGGCTGAAGAAAGGCAGCTATACGCTAACCGTGAAGCCCGGCACGCCCGATGCGAGCGAAGACGCCGCCGCGCAGCCGGGCCGTGCCGCGCTCGACGGCGCGCCGAAGCCGGTGTTGCCGCCGGCGCGCGAATACAAAACGGTGAAGAGCGATGTCGATCGCAGTCAGGGCGTGCCGGCCGTCGACACGTTCCCCGAGTTGAATTTCCCCAAGCTGCAGCGTGGCAAGCTCAAGAACGGCATCGAGGTAGTGCTCGCCGAACGCCACGCCGTGCCGCTGGTCAAGCTCAATATTCTGTTCGATTCGGGCTACGCCGCCGACCAGGGGCACAAGCTCGGCACGGCGGGGTTCACCGCGGCGATGTACGCCGAGGGCACGAAAAGCCTCGACGCGCTTGCGCTCGCGCGCCGCCGTCAGGAACTCGGCGCGAACCTCGCCGCAGGCTGCGATCTCGACACCTGTGCGATCGGGCTCGACGCGCTGAAGTCGCGGCTCGATGCGTCGCTCGCGCTCTGGGGCGACATGGTGCGCAATCCGGCGTTTCGCAGCGAAGACATGAGCCGCGTGCGCGGCCAGCGCCTCGCGAACATCGCGCAGGAGAAGAACGACGCGACGCGGCTCGCCTTGCGCGTGCTGCCGCCGCTGATCTACGGCAAGGGTCATGCCTATGCCGCACCGCTGACCGGCAGCGGCACCGAAGCCTCGGTCGCCGCGTTGAACGATGTGGATCTGCGTGCGTTCGCGCGCGATTGGTTCCGTCCCGACAACGCCAGGATCGTCGTTGCCGGCGACATCACGCTCGATGAAATCATCGCCAAGCTCGATGCGGCGATCGGCGATTGGGCCGCGCCGAAATCGCCGCTGCCGAAGAAGAGTCTGCCGTCCGCGAGCGTGCCGGCGCGGCCGCGCATGTATCTGATGGACCGGCCGGGTTCGCAGCAGTCGGTGATCATCGCCGGCATCGTCTCGCCGTCGACGCTGGCACCGAACACCACTGAGATCGACACCGTGAACAACGCCTTCGGCGGCTTGTTCACTTCGCGCCTCAACATGAATCTGCGCGAGGAAAAACACTGGGCCTACGGCGCCTTCAGCTTTTCGCAGAATGCGCTCGGGCAGCGTCCGTTCCTGCTCTATGCACCGGTGCAGGCGGACAAGACCGCCGATTCGATGAAGGAGATGCTGAGCGAAGCGCAGGCTCTCGTCGGCACGAAGCCGCTGACGGCGGCCGAGATCGCCAAGGTCAAGGCCAACGACGCGCGCGCGCTGCCGGCCAACTACGAAACCACGCAAGATGTGCTTCTCGCGCTGCAGGGCGTGGTCGTGTATCGCCGCGCGGACGACTGGGTGCAAACGGCGAAGCAGCGCATCGAAACGCAGACGGATGCGGCCGTGCAGGCCGCGGCGAAAGAGGTCGTTCGCCCCGGCGCGTTGACCTGGGTCATGGTCGGTGACCGCAAGCAGATCGAAAAATCGATCGCTGATCTGAAGATCGCCGACGTGCAGATACTCGATGCGGACGGCAAGCCGGCGAAGTGACGGTCCCGGCGTGATGAACGAAGGTTATGCCGACGGATTGCGCGGCGTGGCCTTGAGAAACCGGCGTCGCCGATTTCAGTAGCGCGTTGCGTTGCGCAGCTCGATCGAGTCGACGATTTTCTTGCCGCCCGAAGCCTGAAAAGCGATTTCCTCGACCTTCGCGCGCTCGGGATTGGTATCGACGAGGCCGTGCAGGTAGACGACGTGGTCGAGCGACTGCACGTCGATGGTCCAGTAGCTGATACCGGGCGTATTGAGCAGAGCCTCGTTCACCTGCGCCGCGATCTGCTCGTCGCCGGGACAGCCGCCGAATCCGCATTTGCGGTAGGCCTGATACGTCGAACACGCCGACAGCGTGGCGGCCAGCAGACAGGAACCAAGGATGGCGGCGTACTTGCTCATCGGCGTTTTGGTCGGGAGTGGAACGAGGTCGTTTGATTGTGCTTCGAGCGCGAAGCAGATTCGCAGCGTCAGGTTACTCCACCAAGACGAAGAAACGCGTTACGCGGTCGCAGCGAATGCTGCTTGGCTCGCTGAGCAGCAGTACGTCGCCTACGCGACGTCGGACTAACGGCGAATGCCGCCGTCCCATTCGGGACGTGGGCGGGCTTGTTCTCCATCCATTCCGAAGAGGTGGAATACGAGCATGCCGAGACCGCCTCCTTCGGGGCCTCTATCGGCTTCGCCGGGCGGCGGGATGAAATCGGGAACGCCGGGTGTCGGCATGGGCGCGTCGAAGACAGGCCATTCGTGTAACCAATCACGCCACTTCATGTAGGAGTGAAAGTCAGTCTTACCCCAGATCGCTTTTGCAATGGTGCGGATGGCTTCGGCGCTCCGCGGATCAAAAAGCGTTGTCGCAGCCAATGCCTGGGCCGGAAAGTCATTGCAGAGAGCGAGGACGCGATGTCGGGGTTGGTTTTTCGCACCGCTGGCCGCGTGATTGAACGTATAGCTCGCCTTGGCGCCGAGTCTGAGCATTTCGTCGATGAAATGATCCCAGTCGGTGAAGATCGCATTGGGTAAGGTGAGCAACTGGAACGGTCGCCCCTGCCGTCCAAGCAGCAGCGCTTGCATGAAGTCGCCGAGAAGACTGGGGCAATCGACGCCGGTAGTGATACTGGCTCCCGCTGCCAGCGGACTGCCGAATGTCATGCTCGCGTCGTCTCGTTGAACACTGCAATCGAAGGTGGTTTGGAACGCTGCGTGCCGAGGGCCCCGTTGCGGTGCCCAACTGCCTGCCAAGGGTGGAACTTGGTAGGCATGATCGTCGTAGACCGTCAGATAACTTCCGGTATCCGGCTGTACCAACAGATCCCAGTCGCTTTTTGTTCTGGGACTATGCTGCGGGAAAGTGCTATTGGCGCTGATGAACTGCGGCCATTGTTCGTAGAGATGGAATTGGGCGTCGGCGTTTCCGCCCGCCAGTGCGCCGGTGCTTCTCTGCGCCGACTTTTTCGCCTGAAGCAAGGTTGCTGTGCCGCTTTGATTGGCGTGATCGATCGCGATCAGGAGCAAATCTCCTATCTCCGTCGTTCTCCGCATTCCGTTGAAATTGAATTCCACTTTCGGAGACTGGTGGATAAAGCTCCCCGAAAGCGTGGCGTAAGTGTTGCCGAGCGCGGCCGGCCACTTCGCGACGGCAGCGGTCATGTCCTGACAGGTGGTGGATCGCACCAATTGCGAAACAATGCCGGGTTCATCGGGAGAGGACTTCCCGTGCTTGATGGCCGCATCCCAAGCTCGTGCATGCGCCAGATTGATGATGTCGCGCAGATCGTGGACCAGTGCCATGGTGCGCCTCGTCTTTTTTCTGAAAGTGGACGAAAACTTCAATGCCCTTCGGATCGACGGGTTCGGCCTAGGTCAGCCGAAAAGCGCTGTACTGTTGTTCATGGTCGAGCAGCCAACGCTTGGTCGGCAGGCCACCGCCGAAGCCGGTCAGACTGCCGTTCGCACCGATCACGCGATGGCAGGGCACGATGATCGGCAGCGGATTGCGTCCGTTCGCCGCGCCGACCGCGCGCGTCGCATTGGCGTCGCCGAGTTCGCGCGCGATCTCGCCGTAGGTCGTTGTCGCGCCGTAGGGAATACTCAGCAAGGCCAGCCACACTTGCTGCTGAAAGTCGGTGCCTTGCGGCGAAAGGGGCAGGTCGAATGAGGTCAGCTTACCGGCGAAATACGCCTTGAGCTGCGCGCGCGCTTCATGCAGGGCGCCGGCGCCGCGTTCCCAGTCTTCGCCGATCGTCGCCGGATATTTGCCGTTCTCGAAATCGACATGACGCAGGCCGCGACCATCGACCGCGAGCATCAGGCGGCCGATCGGAGTCTGCATATAGTCGTAGTACACCGTCGACATGGCGGCGATTGTAAATCCGGGCAGGCGGCGAAAGAAGATTAAGACACGGATCGGCCGATGTACACGGCAGCCGGCTAGGAATCTGATCGCCGAGAAGCAAGCAATAAGACACGGATTACACGGATGGACACGGACAAGAACGGCAGAGTGAACGAATCGAATTTCTGCCCCCGCTCCATCCGTCCTTACCCGTGTTCTTTCGCTCTTATCCGTGGCAAAAAAATGCTCTTCAAGCCGCCAGATCGGAATTCGATCGCCCAGTAGCACGTCGCGTGCGCACAGCCTGTGCAAGCCGGTCGAGCGTGCGCACCGTCGCGTCCCAGTCGATGCAGCCGTCGGTGATGCTCTGGCCGTAGCGCAGCGCGCGGCCGTCGACGAGATCCTGGCGTCCGCCGACCAGATGGCTTTCGATCATCACACCGATGATGCGCCGTTCGCCCGCTTCGATCTGTAGCGCGATATCGTCGACGACCTTCGGCTGGTTGTCCGGATTCTTCGACGAATTCGCGTGGCTCGCGTCGATCATCACGCGCGCGCCGAGACCGGATTTGGCAATTGCGCTGCATGCCGCGTCGACGCTCGCCGCGTCGTAGTTCGGCGTCTTGCCGCCGCGCAGGATCACGTGGCAGTCGCGGTTGCCGCGCGTCGCCGCGATCGCGGTGCGGCCTTCCTTGGTCACCGCCATGAAATGATGCGGGCTCGCCGCGGACAGCACCGCGTCGACCGCGATCTTCACATTGCCGTCGGTGCCGTTCTTGAATCCGACCGGGCAGGACAGGCCGGAAGCGAGTTCGCGGTGCACCTGGCTCTCGGTCGTGCGCGCGCCGATCGCGCCCCAGGCGACGAGGTCGGCGATGTACTGCGGCGTGATCATGTCGAGGAATTCGCAGCCGGCCGGCAGGCCGAGCGCATTGATGTCGCGCAGCAGGCCGCGCGCGAGGCGCAGGCCCTTGTCGATGCGGAAGCTGCCGTCGAGATCGGGATCGTTGATCAGGCCCTTCCAGCCGACCGTGGTGCGCGGTTTCTCAAAATAGACGCGCATGACGATTTCGAGCTCGCCGGCGTGGCGTTCGCGCTCCTTGCGCAGGCGCTGCGCATACTCGATCGCCGCCGCGGTGTCGTGAATCGAACACGGCCCGACGACGACGACGAGGCGGTCGCTGCTGCCGTCGAGGGAGGCATGCACGGCCGCGCGCGCGGAGGCGACGGTTTCCTCGCTGCGCGCGTCGAGCGGGAATTCGCCGATCACCTGCGCGGGCGTCGACAGTTCCTTGAGTTCGGCGATGCGCAGATCGTCGGTGTGGTGGCTGGTCATGATGAAAACCTCTGGCTGGTAGGGGAATCAGGGTAAAAACAACGCATAAAAAAACCGCCGGGCGGGCCGGCGGTTTTTTGAGGGTATTCGTTTTGCGAAATCTTCAGATCGATCGCGCCCCTTCCTCCGCCGACGGCTTGGGAATGTCGTAATACCAAAAAAAGTAGCCGCGACGGATGGAGGTCATGGGCATACAGATATCACATCGATCCGCGCGCGACAAGCGGCCGTTGACCGCAGGTTTCTGCAGCGGGCGCCCGTCCAGCGCAAATATTGCGCGGACGCCGGGCCGCGCTCCGGCGCCGGCGATTCACTCCGCCGTCCACTCGGCCAGCTTCTCCACGGTGTTCATATTGCGTGCCGTGCCTGCCTTGGCGGCGCCGATTTTCAGCTTCGACTGCGCCATGCCGGCGGGGTAGTGTACGTAGATTTCGCGTGCGCCGAGCGCGACGGCTTCGGTTTGCCGGCCGCTCACGGTCGCCAGCGTATTCGCCGGCGGTGCCGCGTCGAGGAAGATGGCGAGCGTGCGGTTTGCTGCCGTGGTTTTGAACGGATTGGCCGCGAGCACCGCGGCCAGTTCTGCGCCGGTGCGTACCAGCACGCCGACCGGTTTGCCGGCGTAGGCTTCCAGGCAACGCTCCAGCTTGGCCTTGACTGCTGATTCGCCGAGCCGGCTCTTGAATACGACGTTGCCGCTGGCGATATAGGTGCGCGCATCGGCAAAGCCGATCGACTCGCACATCGCGCGCAGGTCGGCCATCGGCAGCTTGCCGGTACCGCCGACGTTCACGGCGCGCAGCAGGGCGGCGTAAGTGGGCACGCAGCGATTCCGTGCGAGCGCGTCGCGCTCAGTCGAGTTCGATGCCGGCGAGGCGCTTGAGCGCTTCGGCGTACTTCGCCGAGGTGCCGTCGATCACCGCGCGCGGCAGCGCCGGACCGGGCGCGGTCTTGTTCCAGTCCAGCGTTTCCAGGTAGTCGCGCACGAACTGCTTGTCGTAGCTTGGCGGACTGATGCCGACGCGGTATTCGTCGGCCGGCCAGAAGCGCGAGGAATCGGGCGTCAGCATCTCGTCCATGACATAGAGCTTGCCGTCCGCGTCGGTGCCGAACTCGAACTTGGTGTCGGCGATCAGGATGCCGCGCGACGCGGCGAACTCGGCGGCAAAAGTATAAATTTTCAAGGTCGCGTCGCGCACCTGCTCGGCGAGGTCGGCGCCGATCGTCGCCACGACTTGGTCGAAGCCGATGTTCTCGTCGTGGTCGCCGATCGCGGCTTTGGTCGACGGAGTGAAGATCGGCGCGGCAAGTTTCTCGGCCTGGCGCAGTCCGGCCGGCAACTTGATGCCGCATAGCGAGCCGCTCGCGTGGTAGTCCTTCCAGCCGGAGCCGATCAGGTAGCCGCGCGCGATCGCCTCGACCGGCACCGGCTTGAGGCGCTTGGTCACCACGCTGCGCTTTGCATAGAGACTCGCATCGGTGCCGGGCGGCAGCACCGCGGCGACGCTCTTGCCGGTCAGGTGATTCGGCACGAGGTGCGCGGTTTTCGCGAACCAGAAATTGGAAATCTGGCAGAGCATCTCGCCCTTGCCCGGAATCGGGTCGGGCAGGATCACATCGAACGCGGAGAGCCGGTCGCTCGCCACGATCAGCAGTTCCTGCGCTGGCAGGGCGTAGACGTCGCGCACCTTGCCGCGATGGATCAGATCGAGGCCGGGCAGGTGGGATTGCGAAAGCGTAGTGGGCACGGCGACCTCGATATGCGGAGCGAAGGCGCGCATTGTAGGGCCTGTGGTCCCGTCCCGAGTAGGCCGCGGCCGATAGGCGCGGTTCAGCCGCGCGCGCCGCGTTCGGCTAGAATTCGCGCTCCGAAAGTGCGGCAACGATCGATGACACTCCCTTTTTTCGTTCCTGAGCCGGCGCGCGCCAGCGACGGCATGTGGATGCGCGCATGAATATCTGGGGCAAGCTGATCGGCCTCGCGATCGGCATCGGCGTATTCCACAACCCGGTCGCGATCCTCGTCTGCATCGCGCTCGGGCACATCTTCGACCGCAGCGTCGGCAGCTTCGGCGCGCCGATCGATTCGGCGCCGCTGTCCTTCGTCGCGCCGCTGTTCGGCCTGGCCGGCGCGATCGCGAAATCGGACGGGCGCGTTTCCGAGGCCGAAATCGCCGCGACCGAGAACCTGATGCTGCGCCTGCAGCTTTCCGCCGATCTGCGCAACGCGGCGATCGGCCAGTTCAACGCGGGCAAGCAACCGAACTATTCGACGACCAGCGCGATCGTGCAACTGCGCGCGTGGTCGCGTGGGCGCCGCGACCGCTCCTTCATCCTGATCGACCTGCTGCTCGACATCGTCTGCGCCGACGGTCCGCTTGCGCCGGCCAAGCTCGCCCTGGTGCGCAAGCTCTGCGCGGCGCTCGGCGTCGACGAGCGCCAGCTTATCGGCATCGCGGTGATGAAGGGCTATGCCTATGTCGCGCCCGACAACTGGGAAGAATACGTGCGCGCGCAGCGCGGCGAGCGCACGCGCGGCACGGCGTCGGGCGACAGGGGTGGCAAGGATCCCTACACCGTGCTCGGCGTCGGCAGCGCGGCGAGTGATGCCGAGATCAAGCGCGCCTATCGCAAACTCATGAGCCAGCATCACCCGGACAAACTCGGCAACGTGCCCGACGAACTCAAGCGCCGCGCCGAAGAGCGCGCGCGCGACATCAATGCGGCCTACGAGCAGATCCGCAGCGAACGCGGCATGAAATGACCGCGATGCGCGACTGAGCGCTGCAGATTCGCGACGGCCATCGCGCTATCCTTTGCCGAATCCCGAATCCCGAATCCCGAATCCCGAATCCCGAATCCCGGCTCATGAAACAATCTCCCGTCATCGCCCCTTCGATTCTTTCCGCGAACTTCGCCAAGCTCGGCGAGGAAGTCGACGCTGTGCTCGCCGCAGGCGCGCAGTGGGTGCACTTCGACGTGATGGACAACCACTATGTGCCGAACCTGACGATCGGCCCGCTGGTCTGCGAGGCGCTGCGCAAGCACGGTGTGACCGCGCCGATCGACGTGCATCTGATGGTCAAGCCGGTCGATCGCATCGTGCCCGACTTCGCCAAGGCCGGCGCGAGCCACATCAGTTTTCATCCCGAAGCGAGCGAGCATATCGACCGCACGATCGGCCTGATCCACGATTCGGGCTGCACCGCCGGTCTCGTATTCAATCCGGCCACGCCGCTGTCTTATCTCGACTACGTGATGGACAAGATCGACTTGATCCTGCTGATGAGCGTCAATCCGGGCTTCGGCGGCCAGAGCTTCATTCCGTCCGCGCTCGGCAAGCTGCGCGAAGTGCGCGAGCGCATCGACCGCAGCGGCCGCGCGATCCGTCTCGAGATCGACGGCGGCGTCAAAGCGGACAACATCGGCGACATCGCGCGCGCCGGCGCTGATACCTTCGTCGCCGGCTCGGCAATCTTCGGCCACAAGGACTACCGCGACATCGTTGCGAAGATGCTGCACGCGGTGGCTTGATCTGCGCGAGCGGAAGAGCGTTTGCCACGGATTAACACGGATAAAAAGCCAAAACTGCGGATAGAGCATTTGAATGATCTGCTCTATCCGTGTCTTTCCGTGCAAATCCGTGGCAAACGCTCTTGATCTTCAGAAGCGCAGCAGTTCAAAACCCGTTCGCCTTGAGCGTAGGCCCAAAGGGCCGGAGTCGAAAGGCGCCTGGGGTGGCGCTTCGACTTCGTTCGCTGCGCGAGCTACGCTCAGCGCGAACGGAATTTTTGAAATTTCAAACTGAGACACTGCCCGACCCGCCAGGCAGGTCGCCCGTTCGCGAAGCCGCTTACCGAAACACGACCGTGCGATGGCCGTTGAGCAGGATGCGGTGCTCGACGTGCCAACGCACGGCGCGCGCGAGCACGAGCGACTCGATGTCGCTGCCCATGCGTACGAGGTCGCGCGGCGTCGCGCCATGATCGACGCGGGCGACGTCCTGCTCGATGATCGGGCCTTCGTCGAGATCGCGCGTGACGTAGTGCGCCGTCGCGCCGATCACCTTCACCCCGCGCTGGTGCGCCTGATGATACGGCTTGGCGCCCTTGAAGCTCGGCAGAAAGCTGTGGTGGATATTGATCGCGCGCCCGGCGAACGCGTCGCAGAGCTGCGGCGAAAGAATCTGCATGTAGCGCGCAAGGACGACCAGATCGATGCGCTCGCTCGCGACGAGTCCGGCGATCGCGGTTTCCTGCGCCTCGCGCGTCGCACCGTTGACCGGCAGATGATGAAACGGTACGCGATACGACGCGGCGAGTTCGGCGAAGTCGTCGTGATTGGACGCGACCGCGGCGATGTCCACCGGCAACTGGCCGCTGCGCACGCGAAACAGCAGGTCGTTGAGGCAATGGCCCTGCTTGCTGACCAGGATCAGCAGGCGCGCGCGCTTGCGCGCGTCGCGGATCTGCCAGTCCATGCCGAACTCGCGCGCAAGTTCGCCGAAGCGGGCTTCGAGCGCGGCCATGTCCGACGCGGCGGCCACGTCGAAATGAATGCGCAGGAAGAAGCGCCGCGTTTCTTCGTCGCCGAACTGTTGCGCGTCGAGAATATTGCACGCCGACTCGAACAGCAGTCCGCTGACGCGATAGACGATGCCGGTGCGATCCGGGCAGGACAAGGTGAGGATGTAGTCGTGGCGCATGGGTAGGCGCGGCGCGGAAGGATTGGGCATTCTAGTGCGTCGCGGTGGATGGCAGCGAGCGGTCCCGGCAGCGGGTGGCGTCTCGGTTTGAGATTTCCGATCTCCGTTCGCGCTGAGCGTAGCTCGCGTAGCGAGCGAAGTCGAAGCGCCACTTCCAGCGCCTTTCGACTCCGGCCCTTCGGGCCTACGCTCAAGGCGAACGGATCTCAGACTGAAACCTTATCCGGCCGCGTGCGCTTCGATGCGGTGAGCGGGAGCGGGACGTAGACATCCTCGCGGCGCCATCGCTCAGACGCGCCGCGCAATCCCATGCGCACGCTATGGCGCAGCCGGCGCGGGCAGCAGCTTGATCGATTCCTGGTACTGGCGCGAATTCTTGAGCAGGCTCATATAGCGAATCGTGCCCCGCTCTTTGGCGGCGAAGGCGGTGCCGTCGATGCCGCCGCGAGCCCCGCAATAGACATTGCAGCCGTGGTCGGGGTCGATAAGTGCGGCGCCTTCGGCATCGAGACGAAGCTGCATGCGGCAGGTGCGATTCTGCAGCCCATCCTTGACGCCGCTGGGATCGTTGAACACGAACGTGCCTGTCTGCATGTAGCTTGCGAGCCCGTACAAGGCGCAGGTATGCCCGTTGTAGAACTCGAGATGCGTGCGGAAGTAGACCGTATCGGGCGAGACCTTTACGACTTCCAGGATGTTTTCCGAGGTGAATGTCGAACCGTCGACCAAGCCGTTCGGGAAGCGTCGTTTGTACACTCCCGCGTAAGCGTCGATAAGCGCTTCGGCTCGCCCGGCGTCGCCTTTCGCGGCCAGTTGCACTTCCAGTGCATCGTGAGCGCTCCGGGCCGCATCCGTTTCGTGCGAATAATTAACCACCAGTCGCTCGAATCCCGATTTCAGGCAGGATTCGATCTGCTGCGAGCGGTTGCACGTGTCCAGAAGCGTTTCGCGGTCGGTCGGCAACCTGCGTGACAGCGAATGGTTCGAGGCATCGTGGCTGAGTTCGGCGTAAGTGTTGCTCAGTTCGTTCAAGCGTTTTTCTTGCGCCTGCAAATCTGTGTTGAGACACCAGGATCGGCGTGATGCACGCTGATCCGCGAAGCAGTCCGCGACCGCCTGCTGCGGATAGGAGGCATTGGTACGAAATGGATGGGTTTCCGGCACGATCACATCGTGGGCACAGAAGTAGCCGCATTCGTCTCCGCTCAAGGACGCGCGAATCTGCCGCAAGCTGTCCGTCGCATCCAGGGCGAGATCGATTCGGCAGTCGTGCGCGCTTCCATCGAATCCGCGGACGGCGACAGTTGCGGTCACGGGTGACGTTAGTCGCATTTCTTGTCCTGCGTTTTTGCCGACGAAACTGCAGCGGCCCCTATCGGATGCGGCTTCCAGCCGGAGCCGGCAGGTTCCGTCCGCCGGCGAGCAGGCGGAGATGGAAATGCTGCTGCCGGTCAGCGCGGGGTTTGTTCCGGGCGGCGACTGCCTCCATTGTCCCCATTCGCCCTGCCAGGATGGGGCGACCGGCTCTGTTCCGGCAAATGCATGTGCGCAGAACAACGTCATCCCGAGCCAGAAAGACGCACGCATGCAAACCCCCTGTTTTGAGTATCAGAACTGTAGCGCAGCGACCGCGCCGAGCACGAGCGCGAGTAGGGCGAAGACGACGCGGAACGGTTCGGTCTGGTGCAATTCGAGATTCGGTTCGGGGCGGCTGGTGTTCATGGCGGGCGGCTTTTTCGTCGAAGGATGCGGCCGGGGATGGCCGTGCGGTGATCTTCGCGTTCGCGCATGAACGCAATGTGCCCGATTGCGGCGCGTCTGCGATCAAATCTGGCGAAGCCGTGGCAAATGCGCCGGCGGCATTGCCGGGCGCGGGGCGCGTTGCGTAAGCTGCGCACACCTCATCATGCAGGACTTTCCACCATGGGCCGCCACATCGCCATCGTCGAAGACGAACCCGCGATCCGCGCGAACTATGTCGAAGCGCTCAACCGCTTCGGCTATACGACGCAGGGCTTCGCCACGCGCCCGGACGCGAGCCGCGCTTTCGCGCAGCGCCTGCCCGAGCTCGTCATCATCGACGTCGGCCTCGGCGACGAGCCCGAGGGCGGCTTCGAGCTGTGCCGCGAGCTGCGTGCGCAGTCGCCGACCCTGCCGATTCTGTTCCTGACCGCGCGCGATTCGGATTTCGACGTGATTTCCGGCCTGCGTCTCGGCGCCGACGATTACCTGACCAAGGACGTCAGCCTGCACCATCTCGCCGCGCGCATCAGCGCCCTGTTCCGCCGCGTCGATTCGCTGAACAAGCCAGCGTCAAAGGAAACCGTAGTCGAGCACGGACCGCTCAAACTCGAAGCCGAGCGCATGCGCGTGACCTGGAACAACGTCGAAGTGCCGTTGACGGTGACCGAGTTCTGGATGATCCACACCCTGGTCCGCTTCCCCGGTCACGTAAAGAACCGCGACCAGTTGATGCGCGAAGCGCAGGTCGTCGTCGACGATGCGACGATCACCTCGCACATCAAGCGCATCCGCAAAAAATTCCTCGCCATCGATGAGTCTTTCGATGCGATCGAGACGGTGCATGGCGCCGGGTATCGTTGGCGGCCGTAGAATTCTTCGTTAAGGAGAAATTTCTTTGCGCGATTCGTTTGGATGGCTCGTTGCGATAGCTTTTGTAATCGTTGGGTTTCTGAACTGGCGGAAGAATGGCTATTGGGTTCCGCGATTCGTGCATGTACTGGCTGCGCTTGCTTTGGTGCTCGGCATCCTGGTCGCTTTGACTCTCGATCCACAGATGTCGCCATTCAAGCGCTGGTCGATCGTCCCAGTGATGGTGTTGATGGTCTACTGGGCATTTCTCGTCTTTGGCAGCGGCATCGGCGTGCGTCAGCTCAATAAATTCTGGAGCATGCACGCGTCGATGGACATGAAAGATGTGGAATTTCTTCTAAGCAGCCAGTTCGGACCATACCGTTCGAAGTCAAGTGAAGAGCTCGCCGAATTGGGTGAGAAGTTCGAGCCGATAAAACTCGACGGACGCTCCGGAAAACACTACGAATTCAAGGTTCTGACCAACACGTTCATCGACAAGACGCGAGGCGCTTCTGTGGGTGTTGCTGGCCTGCTTGCGGAGATGCATGGTAAGTCAGGTTCGCCGTTGGCCTGTGCGACATTCGCAAAGACGATGTCCGGCATCGTGTTCGATGACGCACTCGCGGCGCCCTTGCGTCGCGCGTTTTGGCACTAGCCGGCTCGTTTGATGTCGCTGCGTTTCAAATTGTTGCTACTCGCCCTCTCCACGCTGGCCCTGCCGCTCGCGGGCTGGCTGATCGTGCGCCAGATGGAGGAGTTGCTGCGCCAGGGCCAGGAACAGACCCTGACCGCCTCGGCCAAGGCGCTTGCGCGCAGCCTGGCCGCGCTCAAGACCGTACTGCCGCCGGCGGGGCAGGCGTTCTACGTGCATCCGTGCGCGCAGGATATGCGCGTCGACGGCTATGCCGACGACTGGGCCGCGCTGATGCCGTTCGCGCAGAACATCGGTCCGGCCGACGATGCGCAGAAAGCCAAGCTGCTGCTGTGCGTGGACGGCGATTATCTGTACCTGCTCGCGGTCGTGCGCGACACCACGCGCACGCGTGCGGACGCGAACGACTCGAATGCGTTGTTGCGCGATCATCTGACCCTGAGTCTTGCCCACGACAACGATCTGCGCCGCTACCTGCTTGCCAGCGCCGCGCCGGGCCGGTTCGATGCGCGCGTGCTCGACGGCGAAGGCGAGTCGCTGCCGCAAGTGCTCAGCGCGGTCTGGCAGGAAGACGCGAACGGTTATCGCGTCGAGCTGCGCCTGCCGCGCACGCAGATGCCCGACTCGCTGACTCTCAACGAGTTCGACGCCGATTCGCCGAACAACGCGCACATCGAACTGCGGCCGCTGCTGCTGCGCTCGCCGAGCCTGTCCGAAGACCTCGCCCAGTTCGCGCCCGACGGTATGCGCGTGCGCGTGCTCAGCGCGGAAGGCTGGGTGATCGCCGAGTCCGGCCAGCTCGAAGCGCCGGCATCGAAGGCCACGGCACCGGCGCTGCGGCGCTGGTTCGAGAACCTGATCTACCGCAGCCTGATCGCGCCCGACATGACCCGCGCGCAGGATTTCGCGACCAACCTGCCGCGCCTGTCCTCGCCCGAGATCTGGCAGGCGCTGTCGGGCGTTGCTGCGACGGCCTGGCATCCCGCGCCGAGCCTCGCGGCGGCGGGCCAGAGTTCGGTCGTGCTCGCCGCGGCGGTGCCGTTGAAGGAGAACAACGAGGTGCGCGGCGCGCTGCTGCTCGAACAGTCGGGCGACGCGCTGCCGCTGCTGACCAACCGCGCGCTGCTGATTCTGATCGGCGCGAGCCTCGGCGCGCTGGTTTTCGCCGGCGCGATTCTGTTCGCGTTCGCCGGCGTGCTCGGCCTGCGCATCCGCCGCCTGCGCGACGCGGTCGAGCGCGCCCAGCACGCGCGCGGCAAACTCGACAATGCGCCGCTGCCGCTGATCGGCGCCAAGGACGAACTCGGCGACCTTGCGCGCAGCTTCTCGCACTTGCTCGACGAAGTCGCCGCTTACACGGATTATTTGCGCACCCTGGCGTCGAAGCTGTCGCACGAACTGCAGACGCCGCTCGCGATCGTCAAATCCTCGCTCGACAACCTCGACCAGCAGGCGGTGTCCACCGATGCGCGTACCTACCTCGTGCGCGCGCGCAGCGGCGCCGAGCGTCTCGGCGCGATCGTGCGCGCGATGAGCGAGGCGAGCCGCATGGAGCGCGCGATCGCCGGCGTCGATGCGGAAGAATTCGATCTCGCCGCGGTCGTGCGCGGCTGCGTCGATGCGTA
Source organism: Rudaea sp. 3F27F6 (assembly GCF_005503555.1). GTDB lineage: Bacteria > Pseudomonadota > Gammaproteobacteria > Xanthomonadales > Rhodanobacteraceae > Rudaea. The sequence continues at coordinate 1,227,991 of NZ_SCNG01000001.1, read as the reverse complement.
CCGGCCGCTGCTTGCGCCGCGCCGCGTCGAAGCCGACCTGCCGGCGGCGCGGCTCGTCATGCACGGTGCGCCCGAGCTGATCGCGCAGGCGCTCGACAAGCTGATCGACAACGCAAAGAGTTTCACCCCCGAGGACGGCTGGATCCGCATTGCGCTGCACGTGCACGGTGACGGTGCGATCGTCAGCGTCGCCAACCAGGGCCCGCCGCTGCCGAGCAGCATGGCCGACCGCCTGTTCGACTCGCTGGTCAGCGTGCGCCCGTCGAGCGCGCAGAAAGTCACGGTGGTCACCGGCGCGCCGGCCGAACCGCCGCACCTGGGTCTGGGTCTGTCGATCGTGCGCCTGATCGCCGAGCTGCATCACGGCAAGGCGCAGGCGAGCAATCTCGCCGACGGTTCCGGGGTGGAATTCGCCCTGGAACTGCGCGGCATGCCGCGGCGTTCGCTGGTAGGATGACGGCAGGCATACTGGTCCGCGACGATCTGCCGTTGTTCCTCGTCTCGGGTTAGGGACAACTTCTGCCGGGAGGTTCGCATGCGCAAGCTCAGCATCATCCGCAACGTCTTCGTGCTTCTGCTGCTCGGCCTGAGCCTCGGTGCGCAGGCACAGCCGAACAACATCTTCGCCATGGGCGGCGGCAACACCGATCCGCCGGGCAATTTCCTTCCCGGCAAATATTTCGAATACAAGGCGCAGTTCTATCTGAAAAAGAAGGACTACCGCGAGGCCCTGCGCCTGTTCGAGCTGGCCGGCTTCTGGGCCAACAAAGTGGCGCAGTACAACGCCGGGCTGATGTACTACAAGGGCATCGGTGTGCCGGTCGATCGCGCGCGCGGCACAGCCTGGCTCGGCATCGCGGCCGAGGCGTCGGGCGATCTGGCAATGACCTCGTTGCAGGCTGCCTACGCGAGCCTGAGCGAAAAGGAAAAGCGCGATGCCGGCGACATCTTCGCCGATCTCGAAGCGAAGTACGGCGACGACGTGGCCATACCGCGCGCGCTGGGCGTGTTCAGTCAGCAGGCGAAGGCCGTGACCGGTTCGCGCGTCGGCTTCAGCGGCAACGTTCTCGTGTACGAGACGGGGCAGGGGGCTGCGGGCGAGAACGGCGCGGAATATTTGCGCCGTCAAACCTCTTCGCGCAACGCGATGATCGAACGCATCACCGGGCGCGTGACCGTCGGCGACGTGGAGACGCTGAAAGTGCCCGAAGGCGCGGCCAAAGAGGCGTTCCCGCAGCCGAAGCAGAACTAGCGCTGCGCCGGCAGCGCGCGGCCGGTGGAGTCGATCTCCGCGCCGTGCGCTGCACCGGCGCCTGCGTTGCCGTTTCGCCGTCCTCGTGCCGCGTCGCCTTCTTCCTGATGGGCAAGCCGCACAAGGTCCTCGCTGCGTTCACAGACGCTGCGCCTGACCGGCCGCAACGACCGGCGCGCGTTGGCCCAATCCGCCGCATTACGAAAGCATGGAAGTAGAAGAATGATCGTCGAAAATCTGGACCGGCTCCTGCCCGCGGACGTGGCGCAATGCGATTTCTCTTTCGACGTGACGCGTGAGCTGGTGCCGCCGTACGACAACCCGTTCAAGCAGATCGTGCCGGTCGCTGCCTATCGCAAAACCTACGGATTCGCCGAGGAGGATTTCGCCGACGTCGGCCCCGACAGCATGCTTGCGGTTGCGCGCAGCGCCGGTCGCGTGGGCGGCTACATCCTCGTCTCCGAAAGCTGGAACCGCTATGCGTTGATCGACGACTTCGCCGTCGATCGCGGCGCGCGCGGCACCGGTGTCGGCATCCGTCTGATGGATCGCGCAGTCGAATGGGCTCGCCAGCGCGGGCTGCCCGGACTGAGGCTGGAGACGCAGTCGAACAACGTTCCCGCATGCCGCTTCTACAAGCGCTACGGTTTCGTCCTCGGCGGCTACGACAAGCAGCTTTACTCGGCGCTTGGCGATCGGCCGAACGAGGTCGCTCTGTTCTGGTATTTGTTCCTCTGAGCGTCGCATCCGGCCGCGGAATCGCTGCGTTTCGGCAACGCATCTCATCGCTGCCACCTTGTGCACCGCGTGCGCCGATTTGCCGCCGCGAAGAGCGTATCCATTGTGATGCGGCCCCGTCGCTTGCTATCTTCAGCAGCCTTTTCGCTCTCGCCGACCCGCCGTGATCTCCCCCGCTGAATTCGCCGCGCTCGCCGCGCAAGGCTACAACCGCATTCCGCTCGTGCGCGAGGTGCTGTCCGACCTCGACACGCCGCTGTCGGTGTACCTCAAACTCGCCGATGGGCCGTACGCCTATCTTTTCGAATCGGTCGAGGGCGGCGCGCGCTGGGGACGCTATTCGATCATCGGCCTGCCGGCGCGGCGCGTGATCCGCGTCGCTGGGCATCGCCTGACCATCACCGAGGAAGGCGAAACCGTCGACGACCGCGAGGTCGCCGACCCGCTCGCCGAGATCGCCGCGATCAAGGCGCAGTACAAGGTGCCGCGCATGGAGGGCCTGCCGAAATTCGCCGGCGGTCTGGTCGGCTACTTCGGCTACGAGTGCGCGAGCTACATCGAACGCCGCATCAAGGCGGACGCCAAGCCCGACCGGCTCGGCATGCCCGACATCTGCCTAATGCTCGCCGAAGAGCTGGCCGTGTTCGACAACCTCAAGGGCAAGCTCTATCTGATCGTCAACGCCGATCCCGCCGAGCCGCGCGCTTACGCGCGTGCGCAGCGCCGGCTCGATTCGCTCGTGCATCGCCTGCGCTCGACCAGCGCGGCCTATCCCGACAGCGTCGATCCGAAGGCGATCGACGAATCGCATTTTGTCTCGAGTTTCCCGAAAGAGGATTACCTCAAGGCGGTCGAGCGCGCGAAGGAATATGTCTACGCGGGCGACGTGTTCCAGGTGCAGATCAGCCAGCGCCTGTCGGTGCCGTTCCGCTCGCGTCCGCTCGACGTGTACCGCGCGCTGCGCGCGCTGAATCCGTCGCCGTACATGTACTACATCGATCTCGGCGGCGAGCAGATCATCGGCTCTTCGCCCGAAATCCTCGTGCGCGCGCAGGCCGGCCAGGCCGTGCTGCGCCCGATCGCCGGGACGCGCCGGCGCGGGCACACGCCCGAGGAAGACGTGGCGATGGAAGCCGAGTTGCTCGCCGATCCGAAAGAGCGCGCCGAGCATCTGATGCTGATCGACCTCGGCCGCAACGACATCGGCCGCATCGCCGAAACGGGCACGGTCGAACTGACCGCGAACATGGAGGTCGAACGCTACTCGCACGTGATGCACATCGTTTCCGAAGTGGTCGGCAAGCTCAAGCCTAGCTTGTCGTTCATGGATGTGTTCCGCGCGACGTTCCCCGCGGGCACGCTGACCGGCGCGCCGAAGGTGCGCGCAATGGAAGTGATCGCCGAACTCGAAACGGTCAAGCGCGGCGTCTACGGCGGCGCGATCGGCTACTGGAACTGGCACGACGAGGCCGATCTCGCGATCGCGATCCGCACGGCGATCGTGCAGAACGGCCAACTGCACGTGCAGGCGGCCGGCGGCGTCGTCGCCGATTCGGTGCCCGAGCTCGAATGGAAAGAAACGATGAACAAGTGCCGCGCGCTGTTCCGCGCGGTCGCAGAGGCGGTCGGCGGCCTGTAGCTGCGCCGCCGCGCGCTGCGGCATCTATTCGGGAATCTCGAAGATCACTCTGAGGCCGCTGCCGGCCGCGCCGTTCTCCGCGCGGATATGGCCGCCATGCAGGCCGACGATGCTGCGGCAGATGCTGAGGCCGAGGCCGCTGCTCTTGCCGTCGTCGTAGCCGGCGCCTTGCACGCGCACGAAGCGCTCGAAGATGCGTTCGAGTTCGGTCGGCGGCAAGCCGCGGCCCTGGTCGATGACGGCGACGCGCCAGACGCCGTCGGCGAGCGTCGACTGCAGTTCGATCAGGCCGTGCGCGGGCGAGGCCTTGATCGCGTTGCTGATCAGGTTGAGCAGCACCTGGCGTATCCACTTCGCGGCGAAGCGCACCGTGCCGGCGCCTTCGTGGTCGCAGCGGAAACGCAGGCCGCGGTGTTCGACGAGCACGCTTGCGTCGGGCGCGAAGCCGCGCAGGAACGCACTGGGGTCCTGCGCGACGAGATCGAGGCGCGTCACCTTCGCTTCGACGCGCGAAAGAAACAGCAACTGATCGATGATGTGATCGAGATGGCCGATCTCTTCGAGCAGAATCTGCAAGCCTTCTTCCTGTGCGGGCGCGAAACGGCCGTCGACAATGAGCTTTTCCGCGTGCAGGCGCGCGAGCGCGAGCGGCGTCTTCAGCTCGTGCGAGGCTTCGGCGGTGAAGCGGCGGATCTGGTTGAACGAGGTTTCGAGGCGATCGAACATCTCGTTGAGCAGGCGCGCGAGATCGGAGATTTCGTCGCGCACCTCGCCGACCGGCATGCGCTCGCCGAGATTGTCTGAGCCGATGCGGCGTGCGGTCTCGGCGATCGTACGCACCGGACGCAGGGCGAGCCGGCTCAGGCCGTAGCCGATCGCCATGCTCACCAGCAGCATGGCGAGAAGCAGCGCGGCGCAGACTTCGACGTAGTCGCGCATCGTCGCGTTGACCTGAGTCGACGGCGTGGCGATGACGATATCGAGCCCGTCGAGCACGACCTCGCCGACGCGCACCGGGCCGACGCCGTCGATCACCGTGTCGAAGATGCGTTCGCCGCGCACATCGGGAATCGCCACGCCGTTGAGGTTGTGCGAGTAGAACAGGATGTTGCTCGAAGTGTTGTGCACGTTGATGTAGAACAGCACCGAGGCTGATTCGGTGGTCTCGCGGATGCGCTGGTCGATCGCTTCGATGTCGAGCGAGGCGTAGTCGGGGCCGAGATGCGAACGGATCTGGCGCGCCTCGGCCTCATTGAGCAGGTCGAGGCCGTGGACGAGGCGGCTGCGCAGCAGCTCGTAGCCGACGACGAACAGGCAGGCAAGGGTGATCGTCGCGGCGAACGCGTACCACACCGCGAGACGCATGCCGATCGAATGGATCATGGTGCGCGCGCCGTCCGGTCCGCGTTCAGACGAGCTGGTAACCGACGCCGCGCACGGTCTTGAACAGCGGCTTGTCGAAACCGGGTTCGAGTTTGGCGCGCAGGCGGCTCATGTAGACGTCGAGCAGATTCGTGTCGATGTCGTAGTGCGAGGCCCAGATCTTCTCCGAGATCAGCGTGCGCGTGAGCGTGCGCCCCGGGTTGTGCATGAAGATTTCGAGCAGGGCGAACTCGCGGCTGGTCAGGTCGATCGGATCGGCGTTGATGCGCACGGTATGACTGAGCAGGTCGAGCTGGATGCCGCGGTATTCGAGCATGGTCTGTTTGACCGCGCCCTGGCGGCGGATCAGTGCGCGCACGCGCGCGAGCAGTTCTTCGAAGCTGAAAGGCTTCTGCAGATAATCGTCGGCGCCCTGGTCGAGGCCGGCGATGCGATCGTCGACCGTATCGCGCGCAGAAAGGATCAGCACCGGCTCGACGAAACCGCTTTGCCGCCACTCGCGCAACAGGGCGAGGCCGTCGCCGTCGGGCAGGCCGAGATCGAGGACGATGACGTCGTAATTGGTTTCGCACAGCGCGTCGCGCGCCTGCCTGCAGTTATGCACCCATTCCACCGTATAGGCACGTTCGGCGAGTCCCTGCTTGAGGAACTGGCCGAGGCGCGGCTGATCTTCGACGATCATGATCTTCATGGGCGGGGCGACTCGCTGGCGATGCCGGAGCGCCAATAAATCAGACTGCCCGCGCAGATGCGATACGCGCTGCAACACCAATCTGAATTCCCTTTAAGAATGGCTTCAGGGCGGCGAAAGGTTGCGCGGATAAGGTGCGCCGCAATCGCGCAGAAGCGCCGCCGCATCGGCTTTGAAGGCGGCGCCGCGCGGGTCCGAACAACGCGCCGGCCATGCAGCCGGGCCGATCAAGAACCGGGAGGACAGATGTTCCGCATTGCCAGTCTGCTCGCGACGCTCGCCGTCTTCGCCACCGCGCACGCGGGCGAAGCGCAGAAGAAAATCTACGCGCAGGAACTCGTCGACCGCGCCGCGGCGGCGCATCCGCAAGTCATCGCGATCGAGATGCACGTGACTCCGCCGAAGTCGGCCGCGAACATCGTGATCGCCGCGCGCAACGGCCATCTCGGCGAGAAGGCCGACCAGGAAGACCTCGACGTGATCGCCAGCGGCAAGGTCAGCGCGGCGCTGAACAAGGCCGGCGATCGCTACGAGGTCAACCAGCGCCTGCTCGACGCGTCGCGGCGCACGGTCGGTTCGCTCGGCATCGCGTTCGCCTACCACCGCGGCGACGATCAGGCCGCGCTGCGCAAGCAGGCCGAAGAAATCCGCGACCGCATCGCGCGGCGCATTTCGCACCTCGCGAACCTGATGGAGGACACGCCGGTCGACGCGTCGATTCCGACAAGCAGCTTCGCGCAGAAGCTCGTCGACGACATGCTCGACGCGAACAAGGATCTCGTCATCGTCGCCGTGCACGCGCCGGCGCCGAGCAACGCCAAGTACCCGATCATCGCCTCGAACATCGGCCGCATCGGCAAGGCGGCCGACGAAGACGACATGAGCGTGATCACCACCGGCGAGCCGCGCCTCGAAGTCAACGACAGCGGCGACCGCTTCGAATCCGAAGGCGTGCTGCGCGATGCGGGCGGCAAGGTGATCGGCGCGGTCGGCATCGTCTTTCCGTACAAGAAGGGCGACGACCAGCAGGCGCTGCACCGCCGCGCCGAAACCCTGCGCGGCTCGATGGCCGCGCGCATTACCGGCGTGGACCGGCTGCTGCAGCCGGCCGGCTGAGCCAACGCGCCGCCGACGAATACTCAAGGAGAAATACATGACGATGCGCACTCCGTCCCTGCTCATGCTGTTCGCCTTTGCCGCCGTGGCGGCGTGGCAGCCTTCCCACGCGACCGCGCAGGACGGCGCCGCGGCGCCGTCGCTCGAAGCGGCGGGGCGCGTCGAACTGCCAGGCTACACGGGCGACTTCGATCATTTCGAGGTCGATCTGAAAGGCAACCGCCTGTTCCTCGCCGCGGAAGACCACGACACGCTCGAAGTGTTCGATCTCGCCACCGGCCGCCATCTGAAGACGATCGAGGGTGTCGGCACGCCGCACGGCCTGCTCTATCTGCCCGATGCGAACAGGCTCGTCGTCACCCAGACCGGCTCGGACGGCGCGACCAAGGTCATCGACGGCACGAGCTACCGCATCGTCGGCTCGTTCAAGCACACCAAGGGCGCCGACTCGATGGGCTACGACAAGACGCGCAAGCGCCTGTACGTCGTCGCCGGCGGCCGTGACATGAAGCAGACCGATTCCTGGCTCGTCGAGATCGATCCCTACACCGGCCGCAACTACGGCGAACTCAAGTTCGCCACCGACAAGGTCGAGGCGATGGCGATCGAGGAGCGCGGCAACAAGCTCTACATCAACGTCACCGGCAAGAACGAGATGGCCGTGGTCGACAAGAAGACGCGCAGTATCATCGCGAGCTGGCCGATCCGCGAAGCGCAGAAGAACGCGCCGCTCGCTTTCGACGAGGCCACGCGACGCCTGTTCGTCATCACGCGCGCGCCGGGGCGCCTGCTCGTGCTCAACGCCGACACGGGCAAAACCATCGCCAACTTCAAGGCGCCCGAACGCTGCGACCAGGTGCTGTTCGACAAGATCAACCGCCGCATCTACGCGCTCGGCGGCGAAGGCTATATTGGCGTGTTCGCCGAGAAGGACGCCGACCACTACGAAGAGCTGCCGCGCATCGCGTCGGCACCCGGCGCGAAGACCGGCATCCTCGTGCCGGAACTCGGCAAGCTCTTTGTCGCCGCCTCGCCCGGCGATACCCAGGCGACCGCCGCGGTGTTGAGCTACAACGTTCTCAAATAGGTCTTGAGAGCCAGGAAGCCGCCGCGCAATCGGTGGATTTTTCTCAGAGAAAGTTAAATTTTGCGTACGGTTTCTTCGGAAAAAACTGAATAGAGAAAGAATTCAGTTGCATCTTGATTGTACTATTTGCATGATAAATACAATTACATTCCATTGCGCAAGGGAAACGAAATGAAGCGTCCGTCCGTACCCGCATCCCGGTTCAGCCGTCTCCGTCCGCTGCTCTGCGCCGGCGCTGCGCTCGCCGCGAGCCTCGCGCTCGCCGCTCCCGCCGCGGCGCAGCCGTTCTACCGGCTCGAGTCGGCGACGACGATCAAGGGCAAGTCGCCCGACTGGGACTACGTCGCGCTCGACGCGACGCGCCCGTACCTGTTCATCGGCCGCCGCGGCGACGGCGCGACCGTGTTCGACCTCGGCAAGAAACAGGTCGTCAAGATCATCGAACAATCCGACGAAGCCGGCGCGATCCGTCTCGTGCCCGAATTCGACCTCGGCTACACGGCGAACGAAGACGGCTCGACGACAATGTTCAAGTTGTCGACGCTGAAGACGCTCAAGCGAATCGCGTTCGGCAAGGACTGCGACTCGGTGTTCTACGATCCGAAATCGAAGCAGCTTGTGTTCACCATGGGCGACAGCGAAGCGCTCGCCTTCGTCGACGCGAAGACCGGCAACGTCGCCGGCACGCTCAAGATGGACAGCCACAAGCTCGACGGCTCGGCCGCGGATGGGCAGGGCCACATGTTCGTCGCCGAGCGCGACAAGAACCGCGTCGCCAAGATCGACGTCGCCCAGCGCAAACTCGTCGCCGAATGGCCGACCGAGGGTTGCAGCCAGCCGACCGGCCTCGACTACGACCCGGCGAGCAAGCGTGTCTTCGTCGGCTGCCGCGGCGACAAGCCCGTGCTTGCCGTGCTCGATGCGGACAGCGGCAAGGTCGTGACCACGCTGCCGATCGGGCGCGGCAACGACGGCGTCGTCTTCGACGCGTCGACCCGGCAGATCTACACGTCGAACGGGGTCGACGCCAATCTCGTCGTCTATGCTCAGGCCGACGCCGACAACTACAAGCTCGTCGAGGCGGTGACCACGCGCCCGTACGCGCGCACGATGGCGCTCGACGCGAAGAGCAAGAAGGTCTACACGGTGACCGCCGAAGGCGCCGCCGACCCGGCGAAGAAGATCAACAGTGCGGTGGCGACGTTCTATCCGAACACCTACTACGACGACAGCTTCACCGTGCTCACTTACTCGCGCTGACGCGCGGCACCTCTCAACGCAGGATCACGACATGCCGACGACGAACGTATCGCCCCTTCCCCGATCGCCGGCCGCCGCGGCGGAGCCGTTCTGGCCGAACGGCTGGTGGAAGCTCATGGAACTGCGCATCGGCGTGATTCCGCTGCCGATCTATGTCCTGCTCGTCCTGTTGATCGCCGGCTTCGTCTATCTCGGCGCCCTGCCGGCCGAGATCAACGTGACTATCGCCGTGCTCGCGATCGGCGGCTTCACCTGCGCCGAACTCGGCAAGCGCCTGCCGCTGGTCCGCCACGTCGGCGCGGGCGCGATCTTCGCGACCTTCATTCCTTCGGCGCTGGAATACTACAAAGCGCTGCCCGAGGTCGTGGTCAAGAACGTCACCGACTTCACCAAGTCGACGAATTTCCTCTACTTGTTCATCGCCGGCATCATCGTCGGCAGCCTGCTGAGCATGGACCGCAACGTCCTCGTCAAAGGCTTCCTCAAGATCTTCGTGCCGCTGGCCGCGGGTTCGGTCGTCGCCGCGATCGTCGGCACCCTGGTCGGCACCCTGCTCGGACTCGGCGCCTGGCACACGTTCTTCTTCATCGTCGTGCCGATCATGGCCGGCGGCGTCGGCGAAGGTGCAATTCCGCTATCGATCGGCTATTCCGGCATCCTCGGCCAGAAGCAGGGCGACCTGTTCGCCGAAGTGCTGCCGATGGTCATGCTCGGCAGCCTGACCGCGATCCTGCTTTCGGGCGTTCTCAACTCGCTCGGCAAGCGCTACCCGCACCTTACCGGCGAAGGCCGCCTGCAGCCCGGCGAAAACGACGAGATGCAGCCCGCGCAGGAAGAGATCGGCGCGCACGTCGATATCAGTCACATCGCCGCGGCCGGCCTCACCGCGATCTCGCTGTATATGATTGGCCTTATGGGCCACAAGCTGTTCGGCTTTCCGGCACCGGTGACGATGCTGTTCGTCGCCGTCGCGGCCAAGCTCGCGCATATGGTCTCGCCGCAACTGCAGCAGGGCGCATTCGTCGTCTACAAGTTCTTCTCGGTCGGCGTCACTTATCCGCTGCTGTTCGCGATCGGCGTGTCGATGACGCCGTGGGACAAACTGATCGCCGCGTTCACTCTGGCGAATCTGATCACGATCGTGGCGACGGTGGCCTCGCTCATGGCGACCGGCTTCTACGTCGGCCGGCGCTTGAACATGTATCCGATCGAGACGGCGATCGTGAACGCCTGCCACAGCGGCCAGGGCGGCACCGGCGACGTCGCCATCCTGACCGCGGCGAACCGCATGATCCTGATGCCGTTTGCGCAGATCGCCACGCGCATCGGCGGCGCGATCACGGTGACCCTGAGCCTGATCGCGATGGCGCAGTATCATTGACGGCCAGAGAGGCAAGAGCGCAATTCCCGGCATGAATGCATCTTCTTCGTCCGCGGTGGCTTCGCTCGCCGCACTGTTTGCCCACACCGGCGGCGCGACCGGCGCGTTTTCCAGCAAGGCCGCCGACTACGCCGCCGCGCGGCCGCGCTATCCGGCCGCGCTGTTCGAACACCTGCGCGCGAGCCGCGCCTTGTTCGCCGAGGCGCAGATCGCCGACATCGCCGCGGGCACGGGCCTGTTCACCGGCCAGTTGCTCTACCGCGGCTACGCGGTCACCGCGATCGAGCCGAATGCGCAGATGCGCGCCGTCGCCGACGCCACGCTCGGCCAGTACCGCAAATACCGCAGTATCGAGGCGAGCGCCGAGGCGACCACGCTCGCCGACGCCTCGCTCGATCTGATCACTGCCGCGCAGGCGTTCCATTGGTTCGACGTCGAGGCGGTGCGGCGCGAATGGCTGCGCGTGCTCAAGCCGCAGGGCCGCGTCGTCCTCGTCTGGAACACGCGCCCGCTCAGCGACCCGCTGCAGAAGGCGCTCGCCGATCTGCGCCACGAATTCGGCGGCGACCGCCAGGCCGAACTCGACCGCCGCCAGGATCTGTCCAAGGTGCCGGCGTTCTTCGCCGCGGAATCGCTCGAACGCTTCGAGCTGGCGCATGCGCAGGAACTCGACCGCGAGGGGCTGATCAGCCTCGCGCTGTCGCGCTCGGCGATGCCGGGCCGCGGCACCCCCGACGGCGCGCGCGCGGTGGAGTTTCTTTCCAAGCTGTTCGACGAACATGCGCGCGACGGCAAGGTCGGCGTGACGTATCGAACGGTGGCGTTCGTCGGTCGGCCGGGGATGCCGGGCTGACGCGAATCGCGGCGACGCACGGGCTCAGTGCGTCGTCGCGGTCAATTTGCGCTCCTGCTTGTCGGCGTACATCGCGGTGTCGGCGCGGGCGAGCAGGGCATCCGGCTCTTCCTCGGTTCCGGCGATGGCGACGCCGATGCTCGGCCCGGCGTAGTCGATGACCACGCCGTCGAACGCGTAGCGCCCGCTCGTCGCGGCGAACAGACGCGAATGCATCGCCGCCGCGATCGCCGCGCGGTCGCCGCGCGTGCCGCTCGACAGGGCGACGAACTCGTCGCCGCCGAGGCGGGCGACGAAGTCGTCGCTGCGCAAGGCGCCGCGCAGGCGCTCGCCGATCGCGGCGAGGAAGCGGTCGCCGATCTCGTGGCCGTAGCGGTCGTTGATCGCCTTGAAACGGTCGAGGTCGATAAAGGCCGCGACCAGCTCGTCGCCGCGCTGCGCCAGCGTCTCGCGGCGACGCTTCATCTCTTCCATCAGTGCGCGCCGGTTGGGCAGGCCCGTGGTGGCATCGGTCAACGCGCTCAGGGCGAGTGAATCGTTGGCATGGCGCAGCGCCTGCACCATGCGCTCGCGGTCGATCTGCTGGCCGATCAGGCGCGAAAACATGCTGAGCACGCGCTCGGCGCCGTCGGCGAGCGGTTTGCGTTCGCTGCTCGCGCCGCACAGAGTGCCGTAGAGGGTGCCGTCCTCGGTGCGTACCGGCGTACTGACGTAGGTGGCGATGCCGAGTTCGCGCGCCGGCCCCGAATCGGCCCAGCAATTGGCGACGTCGTCGGTGTAAGGCTTGCCTTCTTCGAGCGCACGTTTGCACAGCGTGCCTTCCCATGGCACGGAGAGGCCCTCGGGGATCTGCATGCGGCTCGTATTGCGCGAAAACAGGATGTACTGAAAGCCCGCGCCGGAGTCGATCGTGGTCAGATAGGTGGATTCGAGATCGGTGACCGACTGCAGCAGTTCGAGCAGCGGGCGCACCAGTTCTTCGAGCGTGCGCGCCCGTGTCACCGAGTCGGCGAGCAGGCTGAGGAAGTTCGAATTGGGAAAAGCAAGAGTAGCGGTGTTCATCATCGCGGACCTTTTGCGACAACGAGGAGGAAAGAAGACTGCAGAGATATGGCCGGGTTCCATTAAAACCAAACTGCCTGCTTCGATGCAACGGTGTCGAGGTGCGGCATCGATGCAGTCGAACGTTTGTTGCATCGAGGTTTCAGCCGCCGCGGTCGCGGCACCGCGGATTGGTCGGATATTCTGAACGATCAATCCAGGCCGCGCCGTCCAATGCGCGCCCGCGTCCTGCCTAGAATCCGCATTCCGACCGCTGCACGAGATGCCGATGACGAACCTTCCATCCTGGGTAAAGCCACGCAGGTCGCGCGCGGGCGCCGGCCGCCCGATCCTGAACAACCGCGCCGGCGCGACCCGCTAGACTGATGCCATGGATCATGCGGCTGCCGAAGAAATCGCGCGCTTCTGGAAGAGCGCCGGACCGGCGCGCTGGTTCGACAAGGACGCCGATTTCGACCGGCGCTTTCGCGACGCCTTCTTGTCCTCGCACCTGGCCGCGGCGCGGCGCGAACTCGACCACTGGCAATCGAGCGCGGACGGCAGCCTCGCCCTGCTGATCCTCGTCGACCAGTTTCCTCGCAACGCCTTCCGCGGCAGCGCGCACATGTACGCGACCGACCCGCTTGCGCGCCACTTCGCCCGGCGCGCGCACGAGGCCGCGCAGATGCGCCAGGTCGAGCCCGAACTGCGCGTGTTCTTCTGCCTGCCGTTCGCGCACTCGGAAGCGATGGCCGACCAGGACCGCTCGCTCGAACTGCATCTCGAACTCGGCGAGCCGTGGCTGTCGCATGCGCGCGATCATCGCGAGATCATCCGCCGCTTCGGCCGCTTTCCGCATCGCAACGCCATGCTCGGCCGCGAAACGACGCCGCAGGAACAAGCCTTTCTCGACGGCGGAGGTTTCGCCGGCTGATATCTTGTGCGGACGACCGCCTTGAACGGAGCTGCTCACGAATGGATACCCTCGATCAATACCGCTTGTTCGTCCGCATCGCCGAGATGGGCAGCTTCATCAAGGCGGCGAATGCGCTCGACCTGCCGCGCGCGTCGGTGTCGGCGGCGATCCAGCAGCTCGAAACCGCGATGGGCGCGCGCCTGTTCCATCGCACCACGCGCGAAGTGCGCCTGACCAGCGACGGCATGCAATTGCTCGAACGCGTGCGCCCGCTGCTCGCCGATGCGGACGAAGTCGGCCAACTTTTCCACGCCGGCCAGCGCCAAGTTTCCGGCCGCCTCAACATCGACGTGCCGAGCCGCATCGCGCGCCGCCTCGTCGCGCCGGCGCTGCCGGAATTCCTGCAGCGCCATCCGCGCCTGCAGCTCTCTCTCGGTTCGGGCGACCGCCAGGTCGATCTCGTCCACGAAGGCGTGGATTGCGTCGTGCGCATCGGCAGCCTGCACGACAGCAGCCTCGTCGCGCGTCCGCTCGGGCGTCTGGCCCTGGTCAACTGCGCAAGTCCAGGCTACCTGCGTGAGTTCGGCACGCCGCAGAAGCTCGCCGATCTCGCCTCGGGACATTGGATGGTCGGCTACGCCTCGCCGACGACGGGGCGCGAGCTGCCGTGGGAGGTGGCAACCGCCGACGGCGGCGAAGAGCTTATCGCCATGCCGAGCCGCGTCGTGGTCAACAATGCGGAAAGCTACATCGCCTGCTGCCGAGCGGGCCTCGGCCTGATCCAGGTGCCGCGCTACGACGTGCAGCATCTGCTCGCGCGCGGCGAACTGGTCGAAGTGATGCCGGCGCTGCGCGCGGCCTCGATGGACGTGTCGATGCTGTATCCACATCGCGGCCAGCGCTCGCGCCGGTTGACTGCGTTTACCGAATGGTTCGCGATGCTGATGCGCCCGCATCTGGAGCGGTGAAAGTCTTCGCGCATCTGCAGCCTGCGGCGCGAGCGAAAGACAGCCGCGAGTTTCAAGCAGCTCGATGCGCGGCGTTGGTCGAAGTGTGCCCTGCCGCTTAGCCGTCCGCCGTTATCACGCGGCGCGCCGAGGCGGCCTGTTCATCGTTGAGCGGAATAAAGCGCATGCGGTCGGCGGCGACGGCCTGCTGTCCCTCGCGGCTCAATACGAACGACAGAAATTCGGCCAGCGCCGGTGCGAGGCGCGTGCCGGGCGCATGGTGGATGCCGAGATAGATCTGCCGCGATAGCGGATAGAGGCGGCGCGCGACCTCGTCCGGCGCGCCGGCATACCAGGGGCCGCGCTGCGTTTCGGCGAGCGCGAGTGTCTTCGTGCCGGGTGCGGCATAGGCGAAGCCGCTGTAGCCGATGCCGAACGGGTCTTCGGCGACGCTGCGCACGATCGCATCGAGCGCCGTTTCGCCGGGGCGATCGACCTGTTCGCGCACGTCGTCGCGGAACTCGCCGCCGCGCAGCACGCGCTGCTGCAGGAAATTGGCGATGCCCGGCGGGTTGCCGCTCGCGCGCCGGTGCAGCATGCCGTAGGCGTGCACCGGCTGCGATTCCCACTCGCCGCCGAGGCCGAGCTGGCCCCAGGTTGAGATCGGTTTGCCGCCGCGCCGCCGCTCTTTCGAGTAGATCGCGTCGAGCGCGTCGAGGTCGGTGCGCGCGAGCGGATTGGCCGCGTTGACGTAGATCGCCAACGCATGCGTGCCGCCCTTGGTCGCATAGCTGCCGCCGGCGACGTTGATCAAGGTCGGCGCATAGCCGAACTTGCGCACGAACGCGGCGATCTCGGCGGCAAACGGTTCGCGCACGAAGGTGACGACATCGGCGCGACCGTCGAGCAGGGCGTCGAAGCCCTCCGCGGACAGTGTCGTCGCCGCGCTGTCGACGACGACGCGCGGCTGCAGCGCGGCGAATCCGTGCGCCCACGCCGCGACCAGATCGCGCATCGTCTCGGCGCCGCTGCAGCGCAGCCTGCCGCTGACCTTCGTCTTCGGCGCATAGGCGGGCAGCGCCGCGGCGACCGCGCCGACGCGCAGTGCGCCGAGCGCGCCGGCGCAGGCGAGAAGAAAAACGCGGCGCGGGACGCAGGAGAGGCTTTGCATAGTATCCCGTCGCCGCCGGTCAATCATTCGAGCTTGGCGAGTTCTTCTTTCACGACCTCGGGCATCAGCGGGATGTAGACGCCTTCCTTCGCGACCACGTCCTGACCTTGCCGGCTCAGCACCATCTTGAGGAATTCCTTGACCTTCGGTTCCAGCGGCGTGCCGGGCTTGCGGTTCACGTAGATGTAGACGTAGCGGCTTAGCGGATATTTGTGTGCGTAGACGTTTTCGAGCGTCGGCGCGAGGTAGGGGCCGCCGTCGTTGACTGAGAGCGGCACGACCTTGACGTTCGGCTCGACGTTGGCGAGCAGGGCGTAGGTGATGCCGCCCGGATGCTTGGCCATGTCCTGCGCGGCGACGTTGAAGGCGTGAGTGAAGCCCTTGCCTTTGACGAACTCGATGTCGTCCTTGTAATCGCCCATCTCCATCACGTTGATCTTGAAGAACCACTCGATGCCGTTCGGCGCCTTGAGGCCGTACTTATGCACCGGCCGCGCGGCCCAGTCGCCGCCGAGGCCGAGATCGCCCCAGGTCTTCACGTCGGCGTGGCCGCGCTTGCGCGTGGTCGAGTAGATCGCGTCGAGCTGGGCGAGCGAGAGACCCTTGATCGGATTGTCTTTGTCGACCATGACGATCGAGGTCGCGGTCTTGCCGAGCGAACCGACGCTGCCGGTTGCGACGCGCACGCGGAACGGCTCGTAGCCGAACTTGTCGACGAAGGCCTTCTCTTCGGCCGGCAGCATCTCGCGGCCGATCGGCGCAATCACCGAGTTCGGCGCCTTCGCGCCGGCGATCAGGCCAGGCGCGCCGGCGCCCGACGCGCGCAGGTCGAGGGTGACGGAAAGGTGTGGATAGGCCTCGCGGAAAATCTTCGCCCAGCCGAGGCAGATTTCGTCCATGACGTCGGCGCCGACGAGCCCGAGTTCTTCCTCGGGTTCGGTCTGCACCGCGGCGGGCTTCCATACCGGCGTGGCCGGATCGACCTTGAGGTGATGCTCGACCGCGGCGAACTTGAGCGCGAACGCGGGCGGCGCGACGGCGGCGAAGAGCGCGGCGGCGCAGACTGCGCCGGCGAGGGCGAGCGCCTTGCTGCGGCGTGATGGGGTTGGCTGTTTCATAAGGCCTCGGAGATGAGTTGGACGGCGAGAGGTTCGGGCCGGCCGCGGCGGCGCGATGGCCGCCGCGGCGTTCGGGGCGTGCTTATTTCGCCGCTTCGAACAGCTTGGCGTAGCTCGGAATCTGCTTGCGCAGACTGTCGCGCAGCTCGGTGCCGGCGAGGAAGAATTCCTTCTCGCCCTTGCCCGGGTTCGCGTCGAGCTTGTACGCAGCGACGAGCAGGCCGACGTTCTCGTTCGACGCGTCGCGCAGCGGCATCATCATGACGAACTTCTTCACCGGGTCGTTGGCGCGGTGCCAGCGCGGATCGACGATGGTGATGCCCTTGACGATGACGTCGACATCGTCCGGATCGTCGGCATTGCCGAGGCGGTCGGGGAACGAGCCGGCGAACATGGTGTAGACCTCTTTCTGGCCGGGCGGCACGCCGTGGAAGGTCAGGCTGAGCAGCTCCGGATGCGCGGCCATGACTTGCTCGCTCAGCGTCTGCGCGTAGATCTTGTGCGCGGGCGGCGTCCAGTTCTTTTTCTTTTCGGCGGCGGCAGCCGGCGCCTGCGCGAACGACGATGCCGGCGCGGCGAGCAGGGCAGCCGCAGCGAACAGGCTTGCGGAGAAAAGTTTCGACAGCGTATTCATGGCGTTTCCTCTGGGCGTTGGGTAAAGCGAAAACATTAGGGTTCGAGCAGGGCGCGCGCCCGCTCGGTCTGGCCGGCGCGCAGCGGCAGGTACACGGCCTGGTCGCGCACGATCTGCTGGCCTTCGCGGCTCAGCACGAAGCGCAGGAATTCGGCGAGCGCCGGATCGAGCGGCTTGCCCGGCGCCTTGTTGACGTTGAAATAGATCAGCCGCGACAACGGATAGCTCGCGCGCGCGACGTTCTCGTAACTCGGCGCGAGGAACGGCCCGGCGGCGTCTTCGCCGAGCGCGAGCATCTTCACCGGCGCGTCGACATAGGCGATGCCGGTGTAGCCGATTGCGTAGCGGTCTTCGGCCGCATGCTTGGCCATCGGGAACACGAGCTTGTCGTAGTGCAGGTCCTCGCGCCATTCGCCGCGTTTGCCGTCGCGGCTGAGCACGCGCTGGCGCACGAATTCCTCGAAACCGTTCCACGGTTTGATCGCGTAGGCGTGGATCGGCTTGTCCGCCCATTCGCCGCCGAGGCCGAGCTGGCCCCAGGTGGTGATCGGCGTACCGCCGCGGTGATGCGTGCTCGAAAAAATCGCGTCGAGCTGGGCGTAGCTGATCTTGTCGAGCGGATTGTCGCGGCTGACGAAGAAGCCGACCGTGTCGAGAAAACCGAAGTGGCGGTAGCTGCCGCCGCTGATCGGCACGCTCAGCGGCGCGTAACCGAACTTGGTCTTGAACTCGGCGATGTCGTCGGGCTTGAGTTCGCGCGAGACGAAGACGAAGTCGATGTTCTGCTTGACCAGTTCCTTCGCACCGAGGCTGCCCGCGTACGGCGGCGCGACGCTCAGGTGCACGTTCGGATGGAACTTCGCGAACACGGCGAACCAGGCATTCGCAAGGCCCGGCAGCACGTCGGACGCGGCGCCCTTGAACGTGCCCGACAGTTTTAGGCCCTTGGTCGGAACGTAGGCCGGCAGCGCCGGATCGAGCCGCGGCTGCAGCAGTTCGGCTTCGGGCAGCGCGCGGCCGTTCTGCTTGCCGGCCTCGGCCTCCGCTTCGGTCTGCGGCTTCGCCGCCGCGCGCGGCGCGTCGACCCATTCGCTGAACTGCGCCGGCGTCGCGGCGGCGGTTGCGGTTTGCGGCGGCGCCGCCGCGCAGGCCGAGCCGATGCCGGCGGCGCAGGCGAGGACGAGCGCGATGCGCGCGAAACGGCCGAGCGATCGGATGTTCGCGGCGTTCATAGGAAAGGCACCCGCACGGCCAACTGGATAGTGCGCGGCGCGCCCGGCACGACGCCGACTTCGTTGGTGGTCGAATTGACTCCCTCGAAGTAAGTCTTGCCGAACACGTTGCCGACCTTGAGGGTGACCGTGTATTTGTCGAGCAGTTGGTAATACAGGACCAGATCGGCGACGACGTGGCCCGGCAGCACGAGCACGCGCGAATCGCCGAGACTCGGCTGGCTGCCGGCGATCTCGCTGACGTAGGTGACGCCGGCGCCGATGCCGAAGTTGCGCAGCGTGCCTTCGCTGAAGTCGTAGCGCGACCAGATGTGTGCGCTGTCGAGCGGCGCATTGGTCAGGCGCGAGCCGACCAGCGGCGAGGTCTTCGCGCCGTTCGACTTGGTCACCGTCGCATCAGCATGTGCATAGCCGAACAGCACCTGCCAGTTTTCGCTCAGATGCGCGTCGACTTCCCACTCGAAGCCCTTCGATTCCTCGCCGCCGACCTGCTGCGAGCAGGTGCCCGGCACGCCGACATTGCAGGTCGCGACCGCGAGGGTGTTCGACTTCTGGATGTCGAACACGGCGAACGTGGTGTTGATGCGGCCGTCGAACAGGTCGGCTTTGATCCCGGCCTCGTTCTGCTTGGCTGTGGTCGGCTTGAACGGATTGTTGCCGTAGATGTCCTGCGCGGTCGGCGCCGCGGCGATGAACGAGGTCGCGTAGCTGTAGTAGAAAGTCCAATGAGCATTCGGCTGGTAGAGGATGCCGGCGGTCGGCAGCAGGTCGGAGTCGGCCTTGCTGCTGCTCGTCAGCGGCGGCGTCTTCACTTCCTTGCCGTTCTGCTCGTCGCGCGTGTAGCGCAGGCCGAAGCTCGCTTTCCAATGTTCCGACAGGGTCATCACGTCGGAAAGATAGGCGCCGACGTTGGTCTCCGTGGTGATGCGGTCGTTGACCGTGCCGGCCGGGAACGAGGACAGCGGCGGCGAGATGCCGAAGATCGGGTTGTAGATGTTGATGTTGAGCGACTTCGGCCCCGGCTTGGCGAGTGCGCCCGTGGTCGCGCCGTTGTAGAACTGGATGCGGTTGAAGTCGGTGCGATTGGTGCCGCCGCCGCCGCCGACGAGCAACTTGTGTTCGATGAAGCCGGTCTTGAACGGCATGCTGTAGTTCGTATCGACGTAGTCGTACTGACGATGATTTTGCTGACTGCGCGCCCGCCGCTGCAGGGTGACGAGATCGGCGAGCACGGCGACGTTGTCGTAACCGACCGCGGTGTCCGAGCCGCGCACGCTGCGTGCGGCGAGATTCCACACGCCCTCGTTGTCGAACTCGTGTTCGAGCGCCGCGGTGACCGAGCGGCCGGTCTCCTGCTGCACGTCGCCGGGCTCCTGGTAGCGCGTGGTGATCGGCGCGATCAGCCGCGCGTCCTTGTTCGGCGCGACGAGCAGGTTGTCGTAGGCGTTGGTGCGCTTGCGGTATTCGGCGGACAGGCGCAGCGAGGTCGCGTCGCTGACGCGCCAGGTCACGCTCGGCGCGAAATAGAAGCTGCGCTCCCAGCCGCCGCGAAAGGTGTCGCGGTCGCTGCTTTCGGCGACGACGCGGTAGAGCAGGCGGCGCTCGTTGTCGATCGGCCCGGTGAGGTCGAGATCGCCGGTGAAGCTCGCGGTGTCGCCGAGCGAGAGGCCGGAGCCCGCGTAGCTCGTCGCGAGCACGTCGATGACGCCCGCCGCTTTGTCCTGCGGCTTCTTCGTGACGATGTTGACGAAGCCGCCCGGCTGCGCCTCGCCGTAGAGCACCGAGGCAGGCCCCTTGACCACTTCGATGCGCTCGGCCATCACCGTCGGCGGCGAGCCGAAGCGGCCGGCCAGACCCGGCAGACCATCGATGAGGATCGCGTTCTCGTCGGACTGGGTCGTCTTGAAGCCGCGGATCGAGATGTCGTAGCCGGTGACGCCGCCGCGCGACACGCCGGTCATATAGCTGTAGAGATCGGTCAGATTCGCCGTCTCGATCGCCTTCATGAACGAACTCGAATAGTCGGCGACGGAATAGGGCGTGTCGCGCACGTCGAGGTCCTGCTTCATCGCGCTGCGCGCGCCGCTGGCGATGAAACGCCCGGTCACCTGCACGGCTTCGAGTTCCTGCTGTTCTTTCTTCTCGTCTTTGCCGCCGTCCTTGGCCGCATTGGCCGGCGCGGCGGCCGCGGCGGGCGACGTGGCATCCACCTCCGTGCCGTAGGCCGGTACGGCTTGCGCTAAAACCAACGAAAGGCCGGCCGCGATGGCCGACGCCAAACTCGATCTGACGAACATGTTTCCTCCCGGGCGAGCCCCTGTCTGCTGCGGAGTCTCGTCGTTCTATTCGTAGGCGTGCAATTCCTTCCCCGTGGAGCGTTCGCGTCCGTTCGCCGGGCAATGTAGGCGCCCAAACTGACGCAAGCCTTAAGCGTTTCTGAAAAAGCGTTAAGGATGCGCGCCGCCGGTGTCGGCCCCGCGAATGAGTCGCGTCCGACGCACGCGCACCGTGTCAGCTTTATGTCAGCGCGACGGCGGCATCGTCGCTTGCGGGCCACGGCCGGGGTTTCGTTCGCCGCTCGGTCCGCTTCGTTATCCGGGGTTGAATACACAAAGGGAAAAATAAATATGTATACAAAAAAACAAGACGGCGGCGCCGTGCCGCCATTGCCGCAGCGGCGGCGCAACGGCGCGCCGTCGCTATTGCGTTTCATCGCCTCCGCGCTTGCGCTCGCCGCAAGCGGCGTCGTCGGCGCGCAGTCCGCGCCGGCGGTCGACGTCGCCGAGGTGCTCAAGCAGATCGAAGCGCTGCGCGCCGAACAGGCGCACATCGCCGAGATGCAGGCGCGCACCGAGGCGAGCATCCGCGCGCTCGAAGCCTCGCTCGGCGTCGCCAGTCCGCCCGCGCGCGGCGTCGGCCCCGACCCGGCGACGGAAACCAATCCGATCGCGCTGTCCGCGGCTGCCGCACCCGCGCCGGCCAATACGCCGGCGCCGCTGGCGGAACTCGCGTCGCGGCTCAACGTCGCCGGCGATCTGCGCGTACGCGCACAAGCCGACTACAACGCCGGCAAGAGCGACGAGCGCAACAGCGCGCAGGTGCGCGGCCGCTTCGGCGCGACGTATGCCGTGTCCGACTTCGTCACCGTCGGCGCGCGCCTAGTCACCGGCGATTACGACAATCCCAAGAGCACCGACGTGCCGGTGTCCAACTTCGACAACAAGTTCCGCGTCAATCTCGACCTCGCCTACACGCGCCTCGATTTCGGCGGCGCCCAGGTCTACGCCGGCCGCGTGCCGCAGCCGTTCGTGCGCACCGAACTGGTCTGGGACGGCGACGTGATGCCGCAAGGCGTCAGCGCGAACTACAAGCTGCTGCTCGCCGGCGGAGGCGCGATCAAAGCAAACGGTTTGTTCTTCGTCGTCGACGAATGGGCGGCCGGCAAGGACAGCACGATGCTCGGCGGCCAGCTCGCTTACGAATCGCCCGCGCTCGGCAACTGGAAGTACGACGCGGCCGCGGCCTATTACCACTACACGCTTGGCAGCATCGCGGGCGCGACCGCGACGGACTTCCGCACCAACTTGCGCAAGCCCGACGGCACCTACCTGTCCGACTTCCATCTCGGCGACCTGATCGTCGGCGCAACCTACAGCGGCTTCGGCGAGCGCTGGCCGCTGCGCATCGTCGGCGACTTCGTGCACAACTTCGGCGCCGCGACCTCGGCTGACACCGGCTACGGCGTCGACCTGCTGCTCGGCCGCGCGAGCAAGAAAGGCGACTGGCGCGTCGGCTACGGTTATTCGGTCGCGCAGACCGACTCAGTCTTCGCCGCGTTCTCGCACGACAACACCAGCCTCGCAACCAACTACCGCCAGCACATGCTGAGCGCCGACTACGTACTCGCCCCCGGCACGTTCATCAATGCGACCTGGGCGCGCTACAAACCGTACAACGGGATCGATACGCCGGCGTTTGATGCGGGCGATTGGCTTGATCGGGTTCGGTTGGCACTGTTGGTGACGTTTTGACGTTGGTGTTTTTCTTGCGCGTCATCCCCGCGTGGTGGAGGTTCGGCTTTTTACTCTTGCTCGTCATTCCCGCGAAAGCGGGAATCCAGCTCTTCTCTTGCTTGTCATTCCCGCGTGCTTCTAGCGGGAATCCAGTGACGTTGCTCTTTGCTCTGTTGGTTTAAGAGCAGAGCTTCCACTCGCCCTACGGGCGAGCGGGTCACTTTCTTGTCTACAGCGACAAGAAAGTAACCAAAGAAACGCCGCCCCAGAACATTGCGCCCTTCGGGCATCCTGCCCGAAGGGTCCGCGTCAGCGGCCGGGTTCCGCTAATTGCACGTCCATGTGCAATAGCGGAATGCGCGCGGTCCTCGCGCGCACCCCTGCGGGGCCTTTTCGTCCGCTGCCGCCGCAATGTAATGGGGACCCGGAGAAGCCAGAGCAGCGCGCATCCTGCGCGCCCAAGCAAAAGCGGCCTTCATGGAGGCTCTTTTTTTTGCTATTGATCTCGGGTCCCCGTCAGCCGCGGCGAGGGCATGACGGATAAGCCCATAGGGTCGCGCGCAGGATGCGCGCGAGTTCGCGAATGGACAGGGATGTCCATCGAGCGAACCCCGGCATGACCTCGCGTACCCGTAGCGCGCAGCGCGAAGGGCGCGGCTTCCGGGGCGGCGTTTCTTTGGTTACTTTCTTGTCGCTGTAGACAAGAAAGTGACCCGCTCGTCCGCAGGACGAGTGGAAGCTTTGCTCTTACAAACACAAAAGAATCAAAGCAAAGTCACTGGATCCCCGCCAAGAGCACGCGGGGATGACAAGAAAAGAAGCAATCCTCGCCGCCGTTAATGCGCGACAGGCGCCACCATCGCTGATGCATCCGCGCGGCGATGCCGCCGCGCCCCAATCGAATCAAACCACAGATACAACACCGGCGTGATATACAACGTGATGAACTGCGAAAACAACATACCGCCGACAATAACGACACCGAGCGGCTGACGCAGTTCGGCGCCCGCGCCGAGGCCGAGAGCGATCGGCAGCGCGCCGGCGAGGGCGCAGAGAGTCGTCATCGTGATCGGGCGGAAGCGCAGCAGGCAGGCCTGGCGGATCGCCTGTTCGGGCGGCAGACCCTGGCTGCGTTGGGCGTCGAGGGCGAAGTCGATCATCATGATCGCGTTCTTTTTGACTACGCCGATCAGCAGCAGCATGCCGATCATCGCGATGAAGGTCAGCTCCATGCCGAGCAGGCGCAGGGCGAGCAGGGCGCCGACCGCGGCCGAGGGCAGGCCGAGCAGGATGGTCAGCGGGTGGATCCAGCTTTCGTAGAGCACGCCGAGGACGAGATAGATCGCGGCGACCGCGATCGCGATAAGCCAGAGCTGGCTCGTGCGCGATTTCTCGAACAGGCCGGCCTGGCCGCCGAAGCTGCCGAAGAGGGTCTGCGGCATGGCGATCGCCTCGCGCGCGCTCGCAATCGCGTCGGCTGCGTCGGACAGGGATTTGCCGCGCGCAAGCTCGAACGAGAACGTGATCGCGGGCAGCTGCGCCTTGTGCGCGACCATCGTCGTGCCGTTGCCGCGCTTGACCTTGGCGATCGCATCGAGCGGAATCAGCGCGCCGTTGCCGCCGCGCAGGAACACGCGGCTCAGATCGGTCTCGTCGCGGCGGCTTTCGTCGGCGAGTTCCATGATCACCTGATAGCTCGCCTGCTGCGCGTAGATCGTCGACACCTGGCGCGTGCCGAATGCGGCGTGCAGGGTCGTGCGCAGGCTGGCCATGTCGATGCCTAGCTGGGCGGCCTTGTCGCGGTCGATCTCGACCTGTGCTTCGAGACCGTTGGTTTCGTAGTCGCGGTCGATCTCGGCGAACACGCCGGACTTGGACAGTTCGGCGAGCAGCTTGCGCGACCACGGATCGAGTTCGTCCGCTCCGACCGACTGCAGGGTGTATTCGAACGCACTGTCGGACGTGCTCGCGCCAACCTTGAGGTTCTGCACCGGGCTGAAGTTCACCGTGATGCCGGGCAGGCGCGCGGCGTTCGCGCGCAGGCGTTCGAGCACCTGCGGCATGGCCGGGCGCGCGTCGCGCGGCTTGAGGTCGATGGTCAGCGCAGTGGTGTCGTGGTCGACCTTGGAGGCGACCGCGGCGATCGCCGGATCGGCGAGC
The DNA here is from genome assembly GCF_005503555.1 of Rudaea sp. 3F27F6. Taxonomy (GTDB): domain Bacteria; phylum Pseudomonadota; class Gammaproteobacteria; order Xanthomonadales; family Rhodanobacteraceae; genus Rudaea. The sequence goes on along the minus strand of NZ_SCNG01000001.1, from coordinate 1,203,359 downwards.
AGGCCGGTCTGCACCTTGCGCAGCACGACGAGACGGCCCTCGTAGGACATGTCTTCGGCGGTCTTGATCTTGACCGCGATCTGGCCGGTGTCTTCCTGCGGGAACAGGCCCTTCGGCGCGGCGACGTAGAGCGCGGCGGTCAGCGCGACGGTCGTCGCGCCGACGAAGAGGACGACATTGCGGTGGGCGAGTGCGAGTTCGAGCGTGCGCCGATACGCATCGAGCACGCGCGCGAAGCCGGCCTCGAACGCGCGGTTCCAGCCACGCGCCTCGTCGTGCGCGGGCGCTTCTTTGATCAGCATCGGCACGAGCACCGGGATCAGGGTCAGCGAGACCGCCGCGGAGACGAGTATGGCGAGCGAGACGACGATGGCGAATTCGTGGAACAGCGCGCCGCTCAAGTCGCGCATGAGGAAGATCGGGATGAACACCGCAACCAGCGAGATCGAGATGGACAGCACGGTGAAGCCGACTTCGCGTGCGCCGCGCAGCGCGGCTTCGCGCGGCGCCAGCCCCTGCTCGATGTAGCGCATGATGTTTTCGAGCACGACGATCGCGTCGTCGACGACGAGGCCGACCGCGATGGTCAGGCCCATCAGCGAAATATTGTCGAGGCTCAGATCGGCCCAGTACATGAGGCCGAAAGTCGCGAACAGCGACAGCGGCAGACTGATCGACGGAATCAGTGCGGCGCTGAGCCGGCGCAGGAACAGCAGGATGACGAGGATCACCAGCGCGATCGTCAGCAGCAAGGTCATGTTGACGTCGTGGATCGCATCGCGGATCGACTGCGAGCGGTCGCCGAGCGTCTGGATCTCGACCGAATCGGGCAACTGCCCGCGCAGGCGCGGCAGGATCGCGCGCACCGCGTCGATCGTCGCCACCGTGTTCGCGCCGGGCTGGCGCTTGATCTGCAGCAGCACCGAATTGCTGCCGTTGACCTCGCTCGTGTTCTGCGTGTTCTCGATACTGTCGTAGACGCGGCCGAGGTCGGACAGGCGGATGGTGCGGCCTTCGCGCACGGCGACGGCGACGTCGGCGAAATCGGCCGCCTTCATGAGCCCGCGCGGCATCTGCAGCGCGAGAGTCTGACGGGGATTGTCGAGCTGACCGAGCGGAGTGATCGAGTTCGCCGTCTTCAGCGCGTTGTTGACGTCGATCAGCGACAGGTCGAGTGCGGCGAGGCGTTCGGGATCGATCGCCGCACGCACCGCGTAGCGCTTGCCGCCCTTGACGATGACCTGGGCGACGCCGTTGATCGTCGACAAGGTCGGCACGACGAGATCGTCGACGTAGGCATTGAGCTCGCTGAGCGGCATGGTCGGCGAGCTGAGGCCGATCTGCAGGATCGGCGCGTCGCCCGGATTGACCTTGGCGTAGGTCGGCGGCGTCGGCATTTCTGCGGGCAGCGAGCGGCCCATGCGGAACAGCGCGGCCTGCACGTCGACCGCGGCGGCGTCGATGTCGCGACCGAGATCGAATTCGAGCTGAATCTTGGTTTCGCCCTGGATGTTCTGCGAGGTAGAGCCGACCAGACCGGGAATCGAGGAGAACTCTTTTTCCAGCGGCGTCGCGACCGAGGTCGACATGTTCTCCGGGCTCGCGCCCGGCAGCTTGGCGGTGACTTCGATGGTCGGCGATTCCACCTGCGGCAGCGCCGAGATCGGCAGGCGCGTCCAGCAGACGACGCCGGCGACGATCACCGCGAGCCACAGCATCATCGTCGCGACCGGACGCTGCAGCGAGAGGCCGGCGAGATTCATCGTGCGGCTCCGTGGGCGAGATTCGCTTCGTTTGTGGCGGTGTGGTCGACCGTGACCGTCATGCCGCTGCGCAGATTGCGCGCACCTTCGACGACGACGATTTCGCCGCTGCCGAGGCCGCCGACGACCGCGTGGCGGTCCTGGATGCGCAGCAGGGTGACCGGCCGCGCGGTGACGTGGTCGTCGGCACCGATCTGGAAGACGAAATGGCCGTCGGGCCCTTCGAGCACGGCCTGCGGCGGCAGCACGACCGCGCCCTTGCTCGTGCCGGCGTCGAGGGCGACGCGCACATAGGCGCCGGGCCAGAGGCGGCGGTCGGCGTTGGCGAAACTGGCCTTGAGGCCGATCGTGCCGGTCGCGGCGTTGACGCGGTTGTCGATAAAGCTCAGTTCGCCCGTGTGCATGCCGCCGTCGCCGAGATCGAGGCCGACCTTGGTTGCCGTCGCGTCCTGCGCGGCGCGCACCGCGGCGAGGTCGCGCTCGGGCAGGGTGAACTCGACCGCGATCGGATCGAACTGCACGAGGTTGACCAGCGGCGCTGCGTCGCCGACCTGGGCGAGGCTGCCCGGATGCACGGCGAGCGCGCCGGCCTTGCCGGCGATCGGCGCGACGATGCGCGTGTAGCCGACGCGCACGCGCGAACTTTCGACGTCGGCGTGCGCGGCCTTGAGCTGGGCCTGCAGCGAATCGGCCTTGCTGCGCGCCGTGTCGACCACCGCGGCCGACATGAAACCGGACTTGACCAGTTGCAGGGTGCGGTTGAGATCGCGCGTCGCGTCGTCGAGCTGGGCGCGGATCTGCGCGGCCTGCGCTTCGGCGCGGCGCAGTTGGGCGACGACGTCGCTTGCGTCGAGCTCGAACAGGAGCTGGCCGGCCTGCACTTCGTCGCCTTCGCGGAAGTGCACGCTGCGGATCACCCCGGTCACCTGCGGGCGCACGTCGACCTGGTTGAGCGGCACGATATGGCCCTGTGCGGCGAAGCGCACGGGCAGGTCGAGCGTCTGCGAAGTGGTCACGCCGACCAGCGGCGCGGACTTGCGCGCGGCCGACTTTGTCGCGCCGTCCGGCGCGAACATCTGCCGGCCGAGGGTGCCGGCGAGGACGAGGGCGAACACCGCGGCGCCGAGCGCGATGCGGACGGATTTCTTCATTGCCAATGGCCTTGCGGTTGCTAATTCGGACGGTGCCGCGCCGGGCGATTGCCGGCGCGGCGCAGAGGATGACGGATGAGGATGTCGATCAATCGCGCTTGTGGTTCGACTTCTCGCCCTTGGACGGCTTGGTCTCGCGCGAGAGCACTTCGCCGGAGCGGCGGTCGATCAGCAGCTCGACTTTCTGCGCGTCGGCGTCGCGGCCTTCGACTTCGACGAGGCGGTCGCGCAGCTTGATTTCCTTGACCTGCACTCCCTGCGCGGTGGCGCGGCGTTCGATCTCGTCGAGGCTCAGTACGGGCGCGGCCGCAGCGGCGGCGGGCGCCGCTTGTGCCGGCGTGTGGACGACGGCGGCGAGAGCGAGGGTCAGCGTGGGCAGCGCGGCGGCGAGCAAGGATTTGGCGTTCGTGGTGGGCATGGCTAAACTCCGTATCGAATGAGGTCGCCGGATGGCGGCCGGGCCAAACTAGATCAGCGACGCTGACGCGAATCCGGCGGATCGCGTCAGGCAAATGTCAGCGGCGCGCTGGCAGGGTGCGCTTCCATGACGACACGCAGAAAACTCATTGCGCTGATTCCGGCGCTCGCGCTCGGTGCGACTCTCGCCCATGCCGGCGACGGCAGGGACAAGGACGCCGAGAAAGCGCGCAAGAAACAGGCGCAGCAGGAAGCCTTCGCGGCGATGCAGCGCGGCGAAATCCTGCCGCTGACCAAGATCCTCGCGATCGCCCAGGCCAAGGTGCCCGGCGACGTGGTCGAGGTCGAATTCAAGGGCGGCCCGGTCTACGAGATCAAAGTGCTGACCGCGAGCGGACGCGTGCGCGAGGTCGTGCTCAATGCGCGCAGCGGCGACGTGATCAAGGTCGAGGACGAGTAATTGCGCGCGCTGCTGGTCGAGGACGATCCCGACGTCGGCGCCGACGTCGCCGACGCGTTGCGCGCGGCCGGGTTCGTCGTCGATCTGTGCACGAACGGCGAGGACGCCTGGTTCAAGGGCGACGTCGAGGACTATGAGATCGCCGTGCTCGACCTCGGCCTGCCGCGTCTCGACGGCTTGTCCGTGCTGCGCCGCTGGCGCACGGGCGGCCGCGATTTCCCCGTGCTGATTCTGTCCGCGCGTGGCGACTGGACCGAGAAAGTGCAGGGCATCGAAACCGGCGCCGACGACTATCTGGCCAAGCCGTTCGAGATGGGCGAGCTGATCGTGCGCGTGCGCGCGCTCGTGCGCCGCGCGGCCGGGCGCGCCTCGGCGGTGCTCGTCTGCGGCCGGCTCACGCTCGATACGCGGCGCATGTCGGCCACGCTCGACGGCAAGCCGGTGGCGCTGTCGCCGCTCGAATACCGCTTCTTCGATTACCTCGCTCACCAGGGCGACCGCGCCGTGTCCGCGGGTGAACTCGCCGAGCATCTCTACGGCGCGGCCGAGTCGGGCGACACGAATGCGATCGAAGCACTGGTGACGCGCTTGCGGCGCAAGCTCGGCGCCGACGTCGTGCAGACGCGGCGCGGCTTCGGCTACGTGCTCGCGGGTCCGGCCTGATGGCGCGCTCGCTGCGCCTGCGCCTGCTGATCGGCGCGGCCGCCGCCGTGTTCGTGGCGATGCTGCTCGCCTGGGTCATCATGACCGTGCTGTTCGCGCATCACATCGAGCGGCGCGCGGCGAAGGAGCTGACCTACGACGCAGTCGAACTCGTCGCCAGGCTGCGCCTCGACGGCGGCGTGCCGGCGGTCGACGATCCGCCGCACGACGCGCGCTTCGAGAAGCCCGACAGCGGCTACTACTGGCAGCTCACGACCAAGCAGGGGGCGCTGCGTTCGCATTCGCTCTGGGACGAATCGCTGCCGGCGGTCGATCTCGACGCGGCGCGCGCGACCGAGTCCGCCGAGTGGGCCACGCGCTTTGCGCCGGGGCCGTTCGGCCGGCGTGTGTTCCTGCTCGAACGCAGTGTGCGTCCCGACCGCAGCGGCGACAACGTGCTCGTGCAGGTCGCGATCGACGAAGCGCAGTTGAGCCACGTGCGCCGCGAATTTGGCCGCGAACTCGCCCTGTTTCTCGCCCTGCTCTGGGCCGCGCTGTGCGGTGCCGCCTGGGTGCAGGTACAGCTCGGCCTGCGTCCGCTCCAGCGCATCCGCGAAGAACTCGCCGCGCTGCGCCGCGATCCGGCCGCGCGCCTTTCAGCGACGCATCCGCACGAGATCGCGCCGCTGACCGAGGCGATCAACGATCTCGCCCAGGCGCGCGAACGCGACCTCACGCGCGCGCGCCGCCGTGCATCCGATCTTGCCCATTCGCTGAAGACGCCGCTCGCCGCGCTCAGCGCGCAGAGCCGGCGCGCGCGCTCAGCGGGCGCGATCGAAGCGGCCGATGGCCTCGATCGTGCGATTGCCGCAGCCTCGGCCGCGGTCGAAACCGAACTCGCGCGTTCGCGCGCGGCAGCGATCCGCGACGCGACGAATACGCCGGAGTCGTCGCCGCAGCGCATCGCCGAGCGCGTGATCGGCGTGGTCGAGCGCACCGACGCGGGTGCGCGCATCGTCTTCGAAGTCGACATCGACGAAAACCTGCGCGCGCCGCTCGCCGAGGACGATCTCACCGAGATTCTCGGCGCGCTCGTCGAAAACGCCGTGCGCTTCGCGCGCCGCCGCGTGCGCATCGCGGGCGCGCGCGAAGGCGGCCTCGCGCTGAGCGTAGAAGACGACGGCCAGGGCCTCGACGTCAGTGCCGAAACCGCGTTGATGCGCGGCGGTCGCCTCGACGAATCGGGCACCGCACACCATGGCCTCGGCTTGTCGATCGTGCGCGACCTGGTCGAGGCGACGGCCGGCGAGATCGAACTCGGGCGCTCACGGGAACTCGGCGGATTGCGCGTTGCGCTGACCTGGCCCGAGGTCGCCACGATCCAGCGCTGATCGCGCGGGCGCAATTCAATCGCGCTGCAAGGCGGCCGACCGTATCGAGCGGCTCGCCTGCCTGTCGCTCAAGCCAACCCGGCCTTGTCGAGACCGAACATTTTGTCGAGCGAACCGGGCACGGTGCGGAACGCCACGTTGGCGCGGTTCCAGGCATTGATCGACATCACGTGGAAGGTGAGCGTCGAGAGTTCCTTCTCGGCGAACTGCTCGCGCATCTCGGCATAGAGCGGGTCGGAGATGCCGCCTGGCGCGATCTGCGTCAGCGCTTCGGTCCACGCCAGCGCGGCGCGCTCCTTGGCACTGAGCAGCGGCGACTCGCGCCAGATCGCTATGTGGTGCAGGCGCAGCTCGCGTTCGCCGTGCAGCTTGGCTTCCTTCGCGTGCATGTCGAGGCAAAAAGCGCAGCCGTTCATCTGCGAGGCGCGGATATCGACGAGCAAAGCGAGCTGCGGTTCGATGCCGCTGTCGGCGATGGCCGCGCCGAGATCGAACAGTTTCTTGACCAGTTCGGGCGATTGCGCGGCGTAGTTCAGACGCGGCTGGGTGTGCGTGGTGCTCATGATCGTTCTGTTTCCTGTGAGGTTTTCGGGTGTCGGATCGGCGTGTCGTTGCCGATCACAACCTCAAGACGATCCGGCACGGCGCGATGTGACATCGCCGCGGAAAAACATCGATCGTGTTGACGCGCCGGCTTCAGCCGGCCGCGTTGGTGTGCGCGAGCGCGGCCGGAATGCCGCGCAGTTTGTCGGGATTGCGCTGGATGTAGAGCGCACCGATGCGGCCCGGTTCGCTGGCCGACAGAGCCAGCGCGACGGTCTGTATCAACTGCCCGGTCGCGTCGTCGAAGATCAGGCAGCCGGGCAGGCCGTTGATGCGCGCCGGCTGCAAGCGCCAGCCGGCGCTGGTCGGCAGCACGGCGAAGCCGATAAAGGTCTTGGCGATCATCGCGCTGCCATGCAGCGGGCGCATCAACGCGCTGACCTTGCCGCCGCCGTCGGACAACATCACCGCGTCTTCCGCGAGTATCTTGGCGAGAGCGTCCACGTCGAACTCGCGCACCGCGTCGCTGAACGCGTTGAACAAGCGCTCGCGTTCTTCTTCTTCGACTTCGCGACGCGCGTAGTCGGCCTTCACGTGATTGCGCGCGCGGCTCGCGAGCTGGCGGCAGGCCGCCGCGCTGCGGTCGAGGCGCCGGCCGATTTCGTCGAAGTCGAGATCGAATACGTCATGCAGCAGGAACGCTGCGCGCTCCAGCGGCGACAGGCGTTCGAGCGCGAGCATGAAGGCGACCGACACGTCCTGGGCGAATTCGGTGTGTGCCTCCGGGCCCGACGACCAGGCCGCCTCTTCGTCGACCAGCGGTTCGGGCAGCCAGATGCCGACATAGTGTTCGCGCCTTTCGGCGGCCGAGCCGAGTTTGTCCAGGCACAGATTGGTCGCCAGGCGCGAAAGGTAGGCGCCCGCATGCTGCACGCTGCTCTCGTCCACCTCGGCCCAGCGCAGCCAGACCTCCTGCACGATATCCTCGGCCTCGCTGCGCGAGCCGAGCATGCGATAGGCGAGCGCGCGCAGGTTGCGCCCGTGTTCGCGGTCGTAGCGCAGCGCGCGTTCGGCAAGAGTCGTCATATCGATCGGATTTTTCACGGGCTGGGAAGTGCACCACACACTTCGCGTAGACGGAACAGCGCGGCGGTGTGTGACATGCGCTGACGCCGATGCCGGCGATGGCCGAGTTCTCCGGTATCACGGTGTCCGACTCGGATTGACTGGATGTTCTGCCAACTCCGCTCGACGGTTTGGTCCGACTGAAGTGCCAGCCGCCGCACTACACGCTGCCGGCGCCGGCTCTATCGCGGCTGTCCGGGCGGAGAATCCGCGCGCACGCCCTTCGCGCCGCTCAGCTCGTTCATCCGCTGTCGCTTGGTATTGGCGAATTCCGCGCTCCAGCCTGCGGCCGTGGCGTCGCGTATGCCGATCCAGTAGGCGTTTCTTCCCGCGGCAATGTCGCCACGGTGGAAATACTGATCACCGAGCGCGAAAGCGCTGGCGATGGTCGCTTCGTTGGTCTCGTAGCCTGGCGCTGCGATGAGCGCAGCGCGATAGTCGATCGCGCGGGTTTCGGCGCCGACCTGGGCATAGAAGTTGGCGAGATACTGGCTGATGCGTGGATCGATGGCGCCGGCCGCGGCGTACGCACTGCCGAGATCGTCCATTGCATCGGTCAGGCTCGGATCGGCGAGTTCGAGCGCAAGCGCGATCAGTTCCGGCCGCAGCGCACGGAAGTATCCCGGGTCGATCCGGCGCAGCATCGCGGCGAGCGCGAGTGCGCCACCGGGGCGTTCCTCATAGGTTTTTTCTGTATAACGCTGGGTCAGCGCAACACCGGTGAGCTGGGCGAAAGCCGCCTGCCGCGCGGCGGCCGGAAGACGGGCGATTGTGGATTCGAGCGTGCGCGCATCCGCCATCGGATCGATGGCGGGAATCGTCCGGCCGAGCGCGGCGAACTGGCGCAGAAACGCCGCCGCCGGCGGAAACTGCAATGCGTTGCCGTAGTTGAGACGCAAAGCAGCGGTCGGCGCGTCGTTGTTGGCGAAGAAGACGAAACTGAGTTTTTCACTCGGAACGTGGAGCAGGAACGAACAGTAGGAGGGGCCGAGGCCATAAACCCAATAAATCTTAGTTCCGTTCCACTCCTCGCTGAACCAACCTAGCCCGTAGGGCGATGACGCGCCGCGGTTGAGCCGGAAAGGTGTGGTCATTTCCTCCACACTCGCCGCGCGCATCAGTTCGCCGCGGTCGAGCGCGGCGATATAGCGCACGAGATCGGCGAGCGTGGAGAGCATTCCGCTGTTCGGATAGGCGAGGCGGTGGCCGGTCTTCAGGTCGTTATCTGCGACGAATGCGTGTTGTTGCGTGTCGTAGCGGTACGGAGTGACGATGCGTGCGGCGTGTGCATCAGCCGCCGCGCCGGGAAACGCAGTCAATGTGTCGTGCATGCCGAGCGGGGCGAGGATCTGCGCATGGACTTCGCCTGCGAATGCGCGTGCGTAATCCGTGTCTCCGCTCAGCTTGGCGAAGACGCCGTAGACGGCGTTGAAACGGTTGCCGTTGTAGCTGAAGACTGCGCCCGGTTTCGCTCCCTCCGACGTCTGCGAAATCACATGGCGGATGCGGATGTCCGGGCTGTTGTAAAGCCAAGCCGCGGCATTGGCGAACTGCGGATAGCCGGTCAGGTAATCGTCGAGGCCGATGCGTCCCGCTTCGGCGTAGCGCATCATCAGCGCCGCGGTGAACGTTTTCGTGATCGAGGCAATCGGAAAGATCGAGTCGGTGCGAATCGGCGTGCGGCGTTCGCTGTCGGCGAAACCTTCCGTTTGTGTGTAGACGATGCGCCCATCGCGCGCGACGGCCAGCGCGTAGCCGGGCAGGCGCAGCTGCTTCGCGTAGCGCGCAATGGCTGCGCAGAACGGCCGTTGCGAGGAACAGTCGGTGGAAGGCGCGGAATCCGCAGGCCGAGCCACGGCAGGCGCAGTCAAGCAAGCGGCCCAAAAACCGAAAAACAATAAAGACCGGCGGTGCGTCGAACAAATGAGTACAGCAAATCGCATAAGTATTTCCGCCTCGATGACGACAGCGATAAAGATGCGAGTCCGCACTGTCAGGTTTAAGCGTGCCAGCTAACTTGGCGAGTGTCGGAAACGCTCAACGCGTGTTCGCTTCGTTTGTCCGGCGTGCACGGCGCGCGTGCAGGCTGTGGATCAGGAACGGCGCGGCGAGGCCGAGTCCGACCAGCCAGTGCAGAAGCCGCACGGCGTCGCGCACGCCGTCGTCGCTCGCGTAGTAGAGCAGATAGCCGGTCGCGGCGAGCACGGCGAACATGGCGATCAGCACGAGACCGCTGCGGCGCCGCTTCGGCCGCGCCAGGCCGTGGCGCACATGCACGATCCAGATCACGCCGCCGAGCCAGAGCGCAAGGAACGCCGCGGCGCCGTGCAGGCGCAGCCACCAGGCTTCGAGCGGATGCGGCTCGGCGCCGAATTCTCCGTGGCGCTGCAGGAAATAGTGGAAAATCAGCCAAAGTATACCGGTGAGCCAGATCGCCGCGAACGTGGCGTAGGCGAGGCGCCGATGACGCGGCGACAGGCGCAGGCCGTGTGTGCCGTGTGCATGGCGATGCGCGGAATGCGGGCGCGATGCGGGGCCGCTCATGCCGCGTTCGAGTAATGCCGGGCGGTGCCCGCTTCGTCGACGACGGCTTGCGCTCGATAGTGATCGAGCACGCGCCGGGTCAGCGCGGCCGGCGCCGCGAACACGACCTTGGTCAGCGCATCGGCGAGCATGCAGGTCGGCGCGATCACGCTGGCCGCGGCGGAGAGGCCGACGGCTCGCCTGTCGCGCGCGTCGAAATGCGTGCCGATCCAGGCGTTGCCGCTGCGCCGTCGCGTCGCTGCGCCGATACTCGTCGCCAGCGCTGCGTCGCGGATCGCGACGGCGCCGCTGACGGCCGAATTGTCCGCACCGCGCAGGTGCACGATTTCCTCGAATGCGCCGGCCGCACGCAGATCGCCGCCGGCATTGACGAGCGCGATGTCGGCGCCGTGCGCAAGCAACTGCTCGATTGCGCGATCGACCGCATAGCCCTTGGCGATACCGCCGAGATCGAGCCAGAGCGGCCGATGCAAACGTACCCGGCCGGCTTCGATCAGTTCGACGTCGCGCCAGTTCGCGCCGCGATCGGGAACGAACGGCGAGCGCGGCGCGGGCAGAAATCCCTGCGCAACAAGTTCGCCGGCGATGCTCGGATCGAAATGCCCGTCGCTGCGTTCGGCCAGTTCGAGCGCGCAGCGCAGGACGTCGAGAGTGCGCGGATCGATGTCGACCGCCGTTCCGGGCAGTGCGGCGTGCAGTCGCGACAGATCGCTGTCGGGTTCGTGGAAACTCATACGGCGGTGCGCCGCTTCGACTTCGGCGAAGGCCGCCTCGATCGCAGCGCGCGCGCAGGCCGTATCGGCTGCATCGACGCGCATCTCGACCAGGGTGCCGAGCCACGGTCGCGCGCGTTGCAGGCGCACGCTCATGCCGGCGTCTTCAACGCAGCCTGATAGAGCTTGAGCAATCGCTGCACGCCTTCGGTGAGATGGCGGCAGGACAGGGTCGCGCCCGAGATGATTTTGATGTCGCGGTTGAGCGCGGCCGCGTCGGCAGCGGTCTTGCCGACGAACTGCTTGCGCCAGGCCGGCATGCGCACTTCGCCGCCGTGCGACTCGCGGTATTCGAGCACTTCGAGTGCGATCACGGTGCCGGCCGTGTCGAGCGCGAGCGAATAGGTGATCGCCTCGCTCTTGCCGATCACCTGATCGACGATCAGCCAGCCGAGTTTCTTGTCGCCCGCCTGCGCCGTGAAGATCTGCGGCGACCAGCCGCCAGGCGCACCGACCGCCGCGAGTGCCGCTGCGTCGGGCGCCGCCGTCGGGCGAAATTCGCTCGCACCGGCGAATGCTTCCTGTTGCGCCTGCTGCACGCTCATGTACTGCGTGGCGAACGCCGCCTGGCTCACTGCCGCGGCACCGAATGGAATCAACCAACGCACGTGCATAAGCACCTCACTGCTTCCCGCCCCGCCGGGACGGCGGGAAGCCGCATGCTAGGCGACCCGGATCAGAACTGGTAGCCCAGGCCGAGATCGAAGCGATTGCCGTAACTGAGCGCCACATCTTCGTAGTGGAATTTCTGATAGTCGATCTTGAACACCACGTTCGGGTTCAGATAGTAGTTCGCGCCGACCGTCCACACGCGCTGAGTCGGTAGCGGCGCCGTGCCGAGACCGAACGGCTGCGTCGCATACGACGCCGCGGTGTTGAACATCTCGTAGCGCAGAAACGGCGACAGGCTCGAATCGTTGCCCCAGGCGAGCGCGTGCCACGCGCCCTGCACGTAGCCGCCCCAGAACGATTTCGGCACCGGCGTCGGCTGGCCGAGGAACTGCAGGTTCAGATCCTGCGTGTTGCTGATCGTGCCGCGCGTGTACAGCGCGGAAAGGTCGAACGGGCCCGGCTGCCAGCGCACGTGCGCTTCGCTGAGGACGAGGCGCGAGTCGTTGACCGGCAGGGTCGCATTGCCCTGTCCGATCTTGCCGGTGAAGATGCCGCCGCCGACGAGCAGGCCCGGAATGCCTTGCCAGTTTCCGGCTGCATAGATCGACGGATCGCGCGCCTTGGCGAGCTGCAATTCCTGATGGATGCTGCCGAGCGGCGAAATGCGGCCTTCGTCCGCGGTCGGGTCCCAGGCGCCGAGGTTGGGTCCGGTACCGACGCCGACGTTCCAGTTGAGTCCCCATTCGGTGCTGCCGTACATCGCTACGCCGCCTTCGCGCCACGTGCTCGGGATGATCGCCTGCTCGACGAAGTTGCGCTCGACGCCGTAGTAGTTGCTCGGCTCGTGGTGCTCGTTGAGCAGGCCGAGCGGAACCAGCATGAGGCCGACGCGCACGCCGTAGTTCGGCGCGAGCGCATGCTCGACGTAGAGCTGCTCGATTTCGGTTTCGCCTTTGTCCGAACTCGACGCGACCGCGTGTTCCCACTCGATCTCGCCGTAGACACGCGTGTTCTCGTCGAAGACGTGGTTGAAGCCGATCACCGCACGGGTCAGGTCGGCCACGGTATCGCCTGCGCGCGCCGTCGGGCGGTTGTAGTCGAGCTGTCCGTAGCCCCAGAACGAGGTGTTCGCGCCGAGCGCGACGCCGCTGCCGCCGGTGCCCGGAATCGGCTCGCCGGCGGTCGTCGTCGCGACGGGCTGCGTGGGCGCGGGCGCGGTCGGCGCGTTTGCCGCAACCGGGGCCGCAGGGGCCGCGGTCGCAGCGATGCTTTGCCCAGAGACGGGCGCTGCCGGCGTGGGCGGCTGCGTGCGCTGCGCCTGCATCTCGTGCACGAGGCCGCGCAACTCGGCGACTTCGGCGCGCAGCGCTTCGACTTCCGCCTTCAGTTTCGCATCGTCGGCGTAGGCGTTCGGCGCGAGTCCCGCGCAGGACATCAGGATAGCCAGCGCCAGCTGTTTACGCTGCATGTCGTTTCTCCAAAAAGATAAAAAGATACTTTTCCCGGAAGGACATCGCCGCGCGCGGGAAAGCGCGCGCAGGCGTCATTGCTTCGGCAGGTCGCGAGCGGGATCGGCTGTGCCGGTCGCCGGGTCGTAGCCGTCGGTCAGCGTGGCGAGGAAGACCATCACGTCGTCGATCTCGGGCTCGCTCAGCGCCGGCGCATCGCCCGGATGGCGGTCGTACGGGCCTTCGGTGGTGTTGACGTTGCGTGTCAGCAGCGGCGGCACGTCGTTGAACTTGTGCACCGCGCCGTCGCCGTCGGCTGGATACCACTTGTCGGCGTTGGTGTCGCGCTGCACGTAGAACTGCACCGCCTCGCGCAGCGACTTGAAGTAGCCGTTGTGGAAGATCACCTTGCGCGTGACGATGTTGCGCAGGGTCGGCACCTTGAACTGGCCGCACAGATCGCTGCGGTTGGCGAGATCGGTGCGCTCGGGGCCGCACAGGCCCATGTCGAAATAGGCCGGGTCGTCGTTGGCCGGAATCTCCGCATTGCGCGGCACGCCGAGGTTGTCGTAGGTGTAGTCGGTGAACACGGGCGGATCGCCGTTCGCCTGCCGGGTCGACAAATGGCAGGCGGCGCAGCGTCCCTTGTTCGGATTGTTGAACAGCGCATAGCCGCGCAGTTCCTGCTCGCTGAGCCTGAGCTTGCCCTTGAGGAACAGATCGAACTTGGACGAGAACGGGCGGAATTGCGGCTCGGTGGTTTCGTATACCGACAGCGCGTAGCGCGCGGCGAGAAACGCCGTGTCGGCCTTGGTGAACACGTCGGCGCCGAACAGGCCGCGGAATTCGTCGGCGTAGCTCGCGCGGCTCAGCTTGTCGACCACCGCGGCCGCATCGCCGTTGGCCATTTCGTGCGCGGCGAGGAACGGGCGCTCGGCCTGGGCGACGAGATCGTTGGCGCGGCCGTCGCGGTTGAAACCGCCGGTCGGCGTGCCGTCGTTGGCGAAGAAGAACGGGATGTTGAGGTTGAGATAGCGCAGGCTCGGCACCGAGCGGAATCCCGGCACGTCGAGATTCGCGCCGCCCGACTGCACGGCGAGCGCGTTGTTCTGCGCGTGGGCGAACTTCGGATCGTGGCAGGTCGCGCAGGCCATCTTGCCCGAGGCCGAAAGCGATTCGTCGGCGAAGATTTTCTGGCCCAAGGCGGACAGCGCCGCCTGCGCGGGAACCGTATTGCCGCCGCCGGAAACGAAGCCCGGAGCCGCGGCGAGCAGCAGGGCGCAAAGCGCCGCGCGTAAGCCATGCGAAACATTGCGGGACTTGCCCGCACACAACGACCACCCAGCGATCATGCGCCCACCAGTCGATGCGACATAGGTTTAAAACGAATGAGAATGATTCTTAGGCAATGTTATATTAAAAAATCGTAAAATGCACAAGGTTGAGAAAGTTCGCTCGCGAAGGGAGCGGGTTATGCGGATTCGGCGCCGAGCGTCAGCCGGCAGGTTCCGTTAGCGGTCTGTCCAGCCGTTCAGAGGCGGAACGCAGTCGACGCCGGCAGTCGCTGGAGGGCTCCCGCGTGGAAGGGGCGCAGCGATTGCGGGATGGGCCGTCGGCCGGAGAACTTCGGCCGTTCCGGCTTCCGGGCAGCGAGACGTATCGAGGACTGCCGCGCTGCCGTTTTTTGCGCCGAGGTGAAGTCGGCGATGGCGCGCTGTCGCGTCAGTTCAGCGCTTGGTAAATCTGGATCAGATTGCCGCAGGTGTCGGCGAACACGGCGATGCTGACCGGCCCCATCTGCGTAGGCGTCGTCGTGAAGACGACGCCGCGAGCCTTCAGGCGCTGATGCTCCGCGTCGATATCCTCCACTTCGAATGCGGTCGCCGGGATGTTCTGCTCGAACAGCGCCGCCTGGTAGGTCTTGCCGGCCGGATTCACGTTCGGCTCCAGTGCCAGTTCGACGTCGTGATGTCCGTCCGGCGCGAATACCGTGATCCAGCGGAAGCCGCCGCCCACGTCGATGTCGCGGCATTTCGCGAAGCCGAGCACGTCGGTGTAGAACTTCAGCGCCTTGTCCTGGTTGTCGACGATGACGCTGTTCAACTTGATCTTCAGGCTCATGGCGTTGCTTACCTTCTAGAGTTGGCGTTGCGAGGGAGGTCGCAGCTTGGCAGAGTCGGCGCGGTCGCGCTTCTCAAAAATTGCGCCCGCCGGCCAATACGCCATAAGCGTGAAGCAGCCCGGATAGAGCTTCGGCGGCAGCGTTCCCGGCACTTGCGCCAGTGTGCGCGCATCGCGCCGGAACACCGACGGCGATGAGCCGATGCGGTGCGCAAATACATGGCTGAATGTGCCGAGGCTGGCGAATCCCGCCGCCGCGCAGACGTCGGTGACCGACATGGAATCGAGAATAAGCAGTCTCTTCGCCAGATCGATGCGTGCATCGATGCGCATCTGTTGCGGCGTCTGCCCGAACACGGACTTGAATGCGCGGATGAAGTGGCTCGGCGTCAGCGCTGCTTCGCGCGCCGCCTGTTCGAGCGTCAGTTTCTGATCGAGCGTGTGGCACAGCAGTTCTCTGGCTCTGCCGAGCCGGCGCGCGAGAGAATTCGAATGGGGAAGAGCGGTGATCACGGTTCTGGAGTGGACGATCGAATGATTGCGCCGATCTTGAAGACCACGCGCGGATCTTCGATTGCCGAGACGAGTTGCAGTTCAAGGCAGGTCGGCATAAAGGAATTATCGACCGGCAATGGCGATCGACCAATTCGACGACAACGGCACGCTGGCGCAGGCGGGGCCGCCATCTTTTCCCGTGCCGCGAATGCTCGCCTGCAACAGCGCCGATTGGGCGAGCGCGCTTTCGATCTGCGTTGCGGCGATGCCGAAGAGCGGTACTTTCGCGCGGCGCGTCCAAGGGGAATCCGCCTGTCCCGCGCAGGTGCCCGAGTTGACGTAAACGAAGCGCACGGCCGGCGGCCCTTGCGTGAACTCGCCGGTAAGCCGGGGCGGCACGCTGTCGAGATCGGCGACGAGGGCTTGGAAATCGAAGACCAGCGAACCATCTGCTTGGATGGCCGGCGCGAGAAGCCCGGAATGTCCCCGCTGCACCGCAAACGCAACGCCGCTCGGCGGCGCCACCACCGTCAGTCTCAGTCGCAGGAGTTGTTTCATGCCGCTCGATGCTCGTGAAAGTAGCCGCTGCCGCGATGAGCATCAGCATACAACAGGCCGCTGCAACAGCATCGCGCGGCGATTGTTCTCGGCGTTCGCGCCGCACGCAGACGAGCGAATGCGGTCGGCAGCGTGCCTCGTGCGGTAACTTGACCATTCCCTTGACGATGAACTCTTCCATGTCCTCTTTCTCCGATCCCGAAGCGGTCGCTCGTTATGCCGAAGGGCCCATCAGGCAAGTCCCGGGCTTTCTTGCCTTGCAGCGGATGGCCGCCTTGCTTCTGGCCGAGTCCGTTCCGGCCGACGGCAATGTTCTCGTCGTCGGTGCCGGCGGCGGTTTGGAGTTGAAGGTATTCGCCGAGGCGCAGCCCGGATGGCGCTTCGTCGGTGTCGATCCGTCGGCCGAGATGCTGAAACTCGCTGTCGCAACACTGGGGCCGCTCGCGTCGCGTGTCGATTTCGTCGAAGGCTATGTCGATGCGGCGGCGGCCGGTCCCTTCGACGGAGCCGCTTGTCTGCTGACCCTGCATTTCCTCACGGCCGATGAGCGCCTGCACACGCTCAAAGAACTGCGCCGCCGGCTGAAGCCCGGCGCGCCGCTGGTCGTCGCCCACCACAGCTTTCCTCAAGGCGAGCGCGAGAAGGCGCGCTGGCTGGAGCGATATGCCGCGTTCGCGGTGTCGTCCGGAATTCCCGCGTCGAACATGCGCAATGCGATCGACGCGATCGGCGCCCGGCTGCCTTTGCTTTCCCCAGAGCAAGACGTCGCGCTGCTACGGGAAGCCGGTTTCGACGCGGTCGAGTTGTTCTACGCGGGCTTCACGTTCAAGGGCTGGGTTGCTTACGCGCCATCCTGAAATGGACATGCGGCAGCCATGCGGGCCGCCGTTCGATGGTCCGCAATACTGCAAACGTTTCGTTCCCGGATGGCAGCCCGCCACAATGCCCGCCCGCACTTTTGCGTTGAAGAAAACTCCGCCGGCCATGCCCCAACGTCGGAATGTGTATCGTTCCCTCGGCGCCGCGACCTGTCTGTGCCTTTCGGTCGCGGCGTTGCCGCTGCATGCGCAGTCGTTCTTCGGCGAGTATCGCGACGGCACGCTGTGCCGCGCCGGCGAAACGATCATGTTTGCCTGCGACTCGCGATCGAAGAAGATCGCCGTTTGCGCCCGCGCGGACAGCCACTCCGCTTTCGCCGGCCTGCGCTATCGATTCGGAACGGGCGAGCACCTCGATTTGGAAGTCCCCGGGACGAGCATGCCGGTTGCGTCCTACGCTGCCGGCAATTCTCTCGGCGACGGGCACAGAGGCACGCTCGTCTATCTGAGCTTGAAGAATGGCGATACGACTTATTCGGTCTTCACGCAAAGCATTGCTCCGGACTACCGTGGCGAAGGCGCCGAAGAAAACGGTGGCGTGCTGGTAGAGCAACGCGGAAAGCCGATGGCGAAGCGCATGTGCGACAAAGACAGGCAAGTCCTTGCCGGCATGATGCTCGACGTCCGGTTCTTTGGTGTCGCGGTGCCGCGCGACGAGAAAGGCTTGAAGATATTCCCTGAATATCGTCCTTGAGGTTTCCGTCCGTCCGCGCCGCGCGCGCATGGATATGTTCAAACAGGGGACGTGGTCGACGAGCCTGCGAGCGCCTACGACCTCGGCGCCGGATGGCGTGAGCTTCCTGAGTAAATTCAGCGCGCCAATGCCGATTCGATCGCGCGCTGTGCCAGCGGCGTCATCAGCGCATATCCGGCCGCGTTCGGATGCAGGCCGTCGTCGGACAGTTCCTTCTTCAGTGCGCCGCGCGCATCGACCAGCGCGGCGTAGTAGTCGAGATAGACCGAGTTCTTGCGCTGCGCATAGGCTTTGATCCAGGCGTTCAGTTCGACGATTTTCTGCGGACTGCGCCGAAACGTTCTCGGCTCGACATAGTCGTTCACCGGCAGCAGCGAGGCGAGCACGACCTTGATCCCGTTGGCTTGCGCAAGTTCGGTCATCGAAGCCAGATTGTCTTCGATCATCGCGAGCGAACTCGGCCCGGTCTTTCCGGCAAGGTCGTTGCTGCCGGCGAGGATGACCACGGCGCGCGGCTTCAGCGCGATCACGTCGGCGCGGAAGCGCAGCAGCATCTGCGGCGTGGTCTGGCCGAAGATGCCGCGGTTGACGTAGGGCATGCCGGGAAAGAAGCTGCCGGCGCGTCGCGGCCAGCCTTCGGTGATCGAGTCGCCGAGGAACACGACGCGCGCCTCGCCGGGCTTCGGCGCGCCGATTTGCGCATTGCCCTCGCGGTAGCGCGCGAGCTGCGGCCAGTCGGCGAGGCGCTCTTCGTATAGGCGCAGCCGCTCGGCGGGCGGCTGCGACGTCGGATCGATCGCGGCGGCCGGCATGCACGCCGCCGCGGTCAAGGCGCCGGCAAACAGATGAAGTAGAGACGAGGCACGATGCCGGCGATTCACCGTGCCTCCTTCGCCCGCGCCGGTCAGAAGTCGACGCGGCCGGTGAACTTCACCGTGCGCGGCTTGCCGTAGCCGAGATAACCCGAGCCGACCGCGCTCCAGTAGCTCTTGTCGGTAAGGTTCTCGACATTGAGCTGCAGGGTGACTTTCTTCTCGAACCATTCCGTCGTGTAACGCGCGCCGGCGTTGAACAGCGCGTAGTCGGGAATGTAGCCCTGGTTGAGGTTGTTTATCGCACGCTTGGCCATGTAGTACACGCCAGCGTTGAAGCTCCAGCCGGCGAGCGCCTCGGGATGATAGTCGGCGAACAGGCTCGCGGTGGTGTCGGGCGTGTTCTCGGGCTTCTTGCCGATCAGGGCCGTGTTCTGCGCCTTGCGCAGCTCGGCGTCGAGGAACAGCGCCGAGGCGTAGATCGACCACTCCGGCGTCAGTTCGCCGTTGGCCGAGAAGTCGATGCCCTGATAATGCGTGCGGCCGTCGAGCACGTAGACATTCGAGGTATTGAGATAGGCCGAGCCGCGCTCGATCTCGAACAGCGACGCGGACACCGTGATCCCCGAGATCACTTCGCTGCGCACGCCGAGTTCCTTCTGCTTGCTCACCGCGGGCGACAGCACGACGCCACTGTTCACCGCGGTGATCGGCGCGGTGCCGGTTTCTTCGAGGCCTTCGATGTAGTTCGCATAGATGCTCGTGTCCTCGCGGAACTTGTAGATCACGCCGACCGAGGGCGAGGTCTTCTCGACTTCGTACAGCGGTGAGCCGGTCGACGCGTTGCGATACTTGGTGCGGCGCGCACCGGCGAGAATCTGCCAGTCCTCGCCGATGCGGATGCGGTCGAACACGTAGACGCCGCGGTCGCTGATGTCCTGCGGGCGGTAGGTCGGGGTGATCGTGTAGTACGCCGGCGGCAGCACGACCGGGTTGTACATGTTCTGCGCGATGCTGTAGGTCTGCTGGGTCGGATTGTTCTGGTTGCGCAGGTTCTGCATCGCGCCGAACGAGAGTTCATGGTCGAGGAAGCCGGTCTGCACGCGCCCGTCGATCTCGGCGCGCGCATTGTTGTTGATGTACTTCTGCCCGCGCGCGATCGATTCGTTGAGCGTGCCCGCGCCGGTGGCGATGTTGTACTTCTGCATCGAAGTGAACGAGCGTGCGTCGCGGTCGGTTTCGGCGCGGCCCCACTCGAACACCGCCGCCCAGGTGTCGGAGAGCGTCCAGTCAAGGCGGCCGAGCATGTTCTCCGAACTGGCCTTGCTCTTCGCCCAGGTGCCCGAGATCAGCTTGCTCGAATCGGGAATGCGCGGCAGCGGAATCTGATTGTTGACCGCCGGCAGCAGTGCGATCGAGGCGTTCTCGACCAGGCGCTTGGAAAAATTCTCGTAGTCGAGCTTGAGGCTCAGGCGGTCGCTGAGGCGCCAGTCGAACGCCGCGGCGACGAGACTGCGGCTGCCGGACTGATCGTCGGCCGCGGCCTGCAGCTTGCCGCTGGCGACATTGACGCGCAGGCCGTAGCGATTGTCTTCGCCGAAGCGGCGGCCGACATCGAGCGCGCCGACGACTTGGCCGTTCGAGTCGGTCGACAGGGTGAACTGATCGATCGGTTTGTCGCGCGCGCGCTTGGTCACCATGTTGATGATGCCGGCCGGACTGGTGAAACCGTAGTAGAGCGCGGAAGAGCCCTTGAGCGCTTCGACGCGCTCTTTGTCTTCCATCGGCATCTCGATGAGGTTGTTGACCGGCAGCGCGCCGTTGAGGCGGTAACTCGTGCGGTTGTCGATCGGGATGCCGCGGATCGCGAGGTTCTGCGACACGGTGTCGTTGACCTGCGCCTGGCTGACGCCGGCGGTGTTCTTCAGTACGTCGAACAGATTGCTGACCGCCTGCGCGTCCATGACCGCGCGCGGCAACACGTTGATCGACAGCGGCACATCGAGAATGCTCTGGTCGCGGAACGCGCCGACCTGAGACGTCTTGGTCTGGAAGCCCTTGCCGACGTCGGCGGTGACGCTGATCGTCTCGAGCCGGTGTTCGTTTGCGTCGGCGGACGTTTTCGCCTCGCCGCTTTGTGCCTGCGCGTCCGCCGCGGCCGCTGCGTCGTCGGCGCGCGCCTGCGCGCAGACGAGGGCAAGGGCGACGCACAGCGGCAGCGCGGTCAGTCTGTAGCCTGTCGAATTCATCTCAAGTTCCCCGGTCGTGAAAGTAAAGGAAGGCAGTCCGATCGCCCGAATCTTGCGGCCTGATCCTTGAGTGCGCGGGTTGTCCCGTCATCTGTACGTCACACTCGGGTTTCGATACTATTGTATTTTGAAATGAAAAAAAACAATTATTTTGAGATGGATTCACGTACAATCGAACGAAGTCAATATGTAGACTGACGAGTCATTGTATTGATCTACTTATTTATACAACATCGACCGTTCCTAGGATGCCCATGACCGCAGCTTCGTTTCCCCTGATCGACCTGGCCGGCGCGCCGCACGCGCGCGGCCGCGCCTACGGCGCCGCGGTGCCCGAGCGCATCGCGCGCAGCGTCGCCCTCTATCGCGGCCAGATGCAGCGCCGCGGGGTCGACGAGGCCGAGCAGCACCGGCTCGCGCGCGGGTTCGTGCCGACGATCGAAGCCTACGATCCGGCCTATCTGGAGGAAATGCGCGGCATCGCCGAGGGCGCCGGCGTCGCGCTCGAGGACATCGTCATCATCAACTGCCGCACCGAGATGATGTTTGGCTACGAGACGCTCGGCAAGGCCAAGCTGAAACCGTCGCGCGAGCCCGACGACGGCTGCACCGGCCTGGTCGTCCTGCCCGAAGCGACGCGCGAAGGCCGCCTGATCCACGCGCACAACTGGGATTGGCGTGAGGAGTGCGTGGATACCGGCGTGGTCCTGCGCATCCGCAACGACGACGCGCCCGACATCCTCGTCTTCGCCGAGGCCGGCGCGCTGGCGCGCCACGGCTTCAACGGCGCCGGCGTCGCCATCACCGGCAACTTCCTCATGTGCGAACGCGACTACGCGCAGCCAGGCCAGGCGCCGCTCGCGCTGCTGCGGCGCAAGCTGCTCGAATCGCACAACCTCGCCACGGCGATGGGCCAGGTGTTCAACAAGTCGCGGCTGTGCTCGAACAACCTGATGCTGAGCCACGCCGACGGCGAGGCGGTCGATCTCGAATGCGCGCCCGACGAAGTGTTCTGGATCGTGCCCGAGGACGGCGTGCTCGTGCACGCGAACCACTGGGTCAGCCCGATCGCCCAGGTCAAGCTGCGCGATCTCGGCCTGCGCAACAATCCCGAGTCGATCTACCGCCAGCGCCGCGTCGCCGCTGCGCTGCGCGCGAAGCGCGGCGATGTCACCGTCGATGACATCAAGACGGCGTTGTTCGACGAATTCGGCAAGCCGGACAGCGTGCTGCGCTCGCCGAAGCCGGTCAGCTTCGACAGCATCTCCGCGACCGTCGCGACGACGATCATGGACACGGCGGCGCGCACGATGTGGATCGCGCGCCAGCCCTATGTGAGCCGCGTCTTCGCCGAATACAAGCTGTAAGCTCGGCGCCGTGCTGATCTACGCCGCCAAGCGCCTCTTGCTCGCGATCCCGACGCTGGCGATCGTCGCGGTCGCGGTGTTCGCGATGCTGCATTTGCTTCCGGGCGACCCGGCCCAGCTCATGCTCGGCGACATGGAAAGCCCGGAGGCGCTCGCGCGGCTGCACGCCGAACTCGGCCTCGATCGGCCGCTGACGGTGCAGTTCGCGATGTGGATCGCGCGCGTGCTGCACGGCGACCTAGGCGTGTCGATCGTGCAGCAGCGGCCGGTGCTCGACATGTTGCTCGGCTCGTTCGCGGTGACGGCGTCGATCGTCGTGCCGGCGGTCGTCATCGCGGCTCTGCTCGCGATCCCGCTCGGCATGCTCGCGGCGTGGAAGCAGAACACCAAGGTCGATGCGGCGTTGATGACGCTGGCGATCGTGTTCCTGTCGATCCCGAGTTTCTGGCTCGGCCTGCTGTTCCTGATGTTCTTCGGCCTCAAGCTCGACCTGTTTCCGGTGGTCGGCTACGTCTCGCCGCTGGAGAATTTCCGCGAAGGCATCAGCTATCTGATCATGCCGGTGATGTCGCTCGCGCTGATCGAAACCGGCGTGATCGTGCGCATGGCGCGCGCGAGTACGATCGAGGTGCTGCGCCTGGAGTACATCACCCACGCGCGCGCCAAGGGCCTCGCTGAAACGACGGTCGCCCTGCGCCATGCGCTGAAGAACACGCTCGCGCCGACCTGGACTGTGATCGGCCTGACCCTCGGTTCGCTGCTCGGCGGCGCGGTCGTCACCGAAACCGTGTTCACGATCCCCGGCATCGGCCGCCTGCTCGTCGACAGCATCTTCGCGCGCGACTATCCGGTGGTGCAGGGCGCGCTGCTGTTCATCACCGCGATCTACGTCGGCGTGAATCTGCTGATCGACCTGTCGTATCCGCTGTTCGATCCGCGCGTGCGGCTCTCATGAGGACGTCGTCATGAGCAGACTGCTGCGCCGGCCGAACGCGAAAATCGGCATCGCGCTGATCGCCGTCATGCTGGTCGCCGCGGCGTTCGGCGTGATCTACACGCCCTACGATCCGATCATCAACAACCTGCACGCGCGCCTCGTCGCACCGTCGGCGCAGCACTGGTTCGGCACCGACGAATGGGGCCGCGATGTGTTCAGCCGCCTGCTCAACGGCGCGAGCGTGAGCGTGTTCGTCAGCTTTGCCACCGTGCTTTTCTCGGTCGGCATCGGCGCTTTGATCGGCGCATTGACCGGCTACTTCGGCGGCTGGGCCTCGCGTCTGGTCATGTTGGTGATCGACGCGTTGCTCGCGTTTCCGTCGCTGATCATGGCGCTCGGCGTGATCGCGGTGTTCGGCGCGTCGAGCATCGGCGTGATCGTCGCGCTGAGCCTCACCTATATCCCGGCCGTCGCGCGCGTCGTGCGCGCCAACGTGCTGAGCCTGCGCGAGAAGGAATACGTCGAAGCCTCGCGCGTCATGGGCAACGCGGAAATCTACACGATGCTGCGCCACGCGCTGCCGAACGCGGTCGCGCCGATCATCGTGCTCGCGACCGCGCTGTTCGGTTGGGCCCTGCTCGCGGAAAGCGCCTTGTCCTTCCTCGGTCTCGGCGTGCCGCCGCCGGCGTCGAGCTGGGGCGGCATGCTCGCCGACAGCCGCAACTACGTCGGCGAGGCGCCGTGGTTGGCAATCGCGCCGGGTCTGGCGATCTCGCTGTCGCTGCTCGGCGTCAACCTGTTCGGCGACGCGCTGCGCGACGAGTTCGATCCGCATATGAAGAATCTGGTCTAGCCCGCGATGAACGCAGCGACGCCCATCTCCGCGCCTGCGACTGACGGCTCCAAGGGCCCGGTCCTCGCCATCGAGCATCTCGATATCGGTCTGCGTAAACCCGGCGGCGACACCCGGCGCATCGTCATGGACGCGAACTTCTCGATCGCGCCGGGCGAAATGCTCGCCCTGGTCGGCGAATCGGGCAGCGGCAAGACCATGATCGCGCGTGCGGTGTTGCGTCTGCTGCCGCCCGGCGTCGTGCCGTTGGGCGGCACGATCCGCTACGCCGGCGAAGACCTCGCCCGGCTCGATGCCGCACGGCTGCGCGCGCTGCGCGGCAACGCGATCGGCATGGTGTTCCAGGAGCCGATGGTGTCGCTCAATCCGGCGCTGCGCATCGGCGTGCAGATGACCGAGGGCCTGCGCCTGCATCGCGGCCTGCGCTACGACGCTGCACGCAAGCGCTGCCTCGAACTGCTCGAACGCGTGCGCATCGCCGATCCGCTCGCCTGCCTCGACGCCTATCCGCACCAGTTCTCCGGCGGCATGCGCCAGCGCATCATGCTCGCTTCGACTCTGGCGATGGAGCCGCGCCTGCTGATCGCCGACGAGCCGACCACGGCGCTCGATGCCATCGTGCAGAAAGAGGTCATGGACATCATGGCTCAGCTCACGCGCGAGATGGGCACGGCTGTGCTGCTCGTCAGCCACGATCTCGGCATGGTCGCGCGCTATGCGCAGCGCGTCGTCGTGCTCTGCCGCGGCGAGACAATGGAGATGGGCGAGACCGGGCGCGTGATCGCCGATCCGCAGCACGAGTACACGCGCAAGCTGCTTGCCTCGCTGCCGGCGCGCGCGGAACGCTGCCGCACGCCGACGCCGGGCGAAGCGCTGGTCGAGATCCGCGACCTCGACGTCGATTTCGGCAAGCCGTCATCGCCGTTCGCGTTCTGGCGCAAGCGCGAAACCTTCCGCGCGGTGCGCGGCGCGAATCTCGACCTGCATGCGGGCGAAACGCTCGCCGTCGTCGGCGAATCGGGCTCGGGCAAGACCACGATCGGGCGCGCGCTCGTGCGCTTGGTCCGCGAGAGCGGCGGCCGCATCCGTTTCGAAGGCCGTGACATCACCGCCTGCGGCCGGCGCGAGCTCGACGCCTATCGGCTCAAGTCGCAGATGGTGTTCCAGGACCCGTATTCCTCGCTCGATCCGCGCATGCGCTTGGTCGAGATCGTCGCCGAAGGGTTGCGCTGCGTGCCCGCGCTGTCGAAACAGGAGCGCCGCGCGCGCGCCGCGGCGATGCTCGCCGAAGTCGGCCTGCCGGGCGATTTTGCCGAGCGCTTTCCGCACGAACTGTCGGGCGGCCAGCGCCAGCGCGTCTGCATCGCGCGCGCGATCGTCGCCGGGCCGCGCTTCCTCGTCGCCGACGAGGCGGTGTCGGCGCTCGACGTCACCGTGCAGAAGCAGGTGCTCGCGCTGCTCGAAGACCTGCAAAGAAAATTCGGCTTCGCTTATCTGTTCATCACCCACGACCTCGGCGTGGTCGAGCAGATCGCCGACCGCGTCGCGGTGATCTATCGCGGGCGCATTCTCGAAACCGGCCCGCGCGACGCGATCTTCGCCGATGCGCGCCATCCGTACACGTTGCGCCTGTTGCAGGCGACGCCGCGCATCCGCCGTATCGAGGGCGGCGCGGGCTACCGGCTCGAACAGCACGAAAGCCGCGCGCAGCCGCCGCCTGAGGGCTACGTCTACTTCAATCACGGCAGCCTGCCGGGACAACCGCTCAGCGCGGGCGAACCGCAGATGCTCGCCGTCGGCCCGAATCACTATGTCGCCTGCGCCGTGGGCGCGGCGCAAACGCAAGAGACCTCCACATGAACGAACTCCCCGAACTCTGCCGGCAACCGAAACAACTGATCGACAACGTCTGGCGCGGCGGCACCGGCGAGGCGCTTGTCGAACTCGTCAATCCGGCCAACGGCGCCACGCTCGCGCGCTATACCGGTGCGTCGGCGGCCGATCTCGACGATGCGCTCGTCTCGGCGCAGAAGGCGTTCCCGCTCTGGCGCGCGACGCCGGCGTTCAACCGCGGCCAGATACTGCGCCGCGCGGCGGCGCTGATGCGCGAGCGCATCGAGACGATCGCGCGCGTGCTCACCCAGGAAGAGGGCAAGCCGCTCGCCGAAGCCCGCAGCGAGGTGCAGATCACCGCCGACATGTACGACTGGTTCGCGGAGGAAGGCGTGCGTGCTTACGGCCGCATCATTCCGCCGCGCGCGCCGAATCTGCAGCAGCAAGTGCTGCACGAACCGGTCGGGGTCAGCGCCGCGTTCGCCGCGTGGAATTTCCCGGCGCGCAATCCCGGCTACAAGATCGCCGCCGCGCTCGCCGCGGGCTGCCCGCTGATCGTCAAACCGGCCGAAGAGACGCCGCTAACCTGTCTACTGCTCGCCCAGGCGCTGATCGACGCAGGCATGCCGCCCGGTGTCGTCAACGTCGTCTACGGCGATGCGCCGGCGATTTCCGAACATCTGATCGCGAGCGATGTCGTGCGCAAGGTCTCGCTGACCGGCTCGACGCGCGTCGGTCGCGTCCTCGCTCACCTTGCCGCCGAGGGCATAAAGAAGCTCACGCTTGAACTCGGCGGCCAGGCGCCCGTGCTTGTTTTCGACGATGCCGATCTCGATGCGGCGATTCCGCTGCTGATCGCGTCGAAGTTCCGCAATGCGGGCCAGACCTGCATCTCGCCGACGCGTTTCTTCGTCCAGGAAAATCTCTACGAAGCCTTCATCGATGCCTTCGCCAAGGCTGCGTTCGCGCTCAAACTCGGCGACGGCCTCGCCGCGGACACGGCGATGGGCCCGCTCGTGCGCACGCGCCGCGTCGCCGACGTGCAGGCTTTTCTCGACGACGCCAAGGCGCGTGGCGCGCGCATCTTGCGCGGCCGGCCGGCGGCCGACGCGAACGGCGCCTTCCTCGCGCCGAGCGTCGTCGCCGATCTCGACGACGAGGCCAAGCTGATGCGCGACGAGCCGTTCGGCCCGGTGATCGGCGTGACGCCGTTCAAGACGCTTGACGAAGCGGTCGCGCGCGCGAACCGCGTGCCCTACGGTCTTGCCGCGTATGCGTTCACGCGCTCGCTGCGTAATGCACACGCGCTTGCCGAGGGCCTCGAAGCGGGCATGATCGGCATCAATACCTGCAAGATTTCGTATCCGGAAACGCCGTTCGGCGGGGTCAAGGCGTCGGGCTACGGTTCGGAAGGGGCGATCGAAGGGCTCGACGCTTTCCTCGTGACGAAGTCGGTGAGCCTGGCGTACTGATTCGCCAGGGCGGTGGCTAAGGCGTGCTCGCCGCTTCCCATGCGGCAAGCGTGCGCAGCGCATCGGCGGCGCTGCCGCCGCACATTGCCGGCTCAGGCTTCAGGCTGCAACACACGGCGGGCCGTTCTGGCTTGCCGAACAGCAGGCAGCGGTTGCCCTCGTCGAGTTGCACGCAGCGCGCGCCGGCCGGTTTGCCGTTCGGCATGCCCGGGATCGGCGACGAGATCGACGGCGCGATACAGCACGCGCCGCAGCCGGCCCGGCAGTGCATCGGTTTCAGTCCGTCGCGCGCAGCGGCAGTTCGCCGCGCAGCTCGGCGTAGACCGGATCGGTCTCCGGCCGCGTGCCGTGCCAGATCGAGAACGATTCGGCGGCCTGTTCGATCAGCATGCCGAGGCCGTCGAGCGCTTGGCCCGCGCCTGCGGCGCGCGCCCAGGCGACGAAGCCGAACGCGGCGGCGCCGTAAGACAGGTCATAGCAGAGCGCGCGTGGCGCGACCAGGCCGAACGGCAACTCGAGACGGCTGCCGCCGACGCCGGCCGAGGTGGCGTTGACGATCAGATCGAAGCTGCCGAGGTCGCCCAGATCGTGCCAGTAGCGCGTGTGCACGCGTTCGGGATCGCGCACCGAATCGGCGAGCGCATCGGCGCGCTCGGCGTTGCGGTTGACGATGACCAGCTCGCCGATGCCGGCGTCGAGCAGCGCATGCGCGGCCGCGCGCGCGGCGCCGCCGGCGCCGAGCAGAAGGGTGCGGCGCGCACGCAGATCGAGGCTGTGGCGCTCGGTCAGATCGCGGATCAGGCCGGGGCCGTCGGTGTTGTCGCCGTGCCAGGCGTCGTCGACGCGCGACAGCGTATTCACCGCACCGGCGCGCCGAGCGAAATCGGAGGTCTGCGCGCTCGCACGGAACGCATCCTGCTTCAGCGGCAGGGTGATGTTGGCGCCGCGCCCGCCTTCGTCGGCGAAGCGGGCGAGCGTCGCCGCGAACGACTCCGCCGGCGTTTCGATCGCGACGTAGCGCAGCGCCGTGCCGGTTTGCCTGCCGAACGCGGCATGGATGCGCGGCGACAGCGAGTGGGAAATCGGCTGGCCGAAGACGGCGTAGTTGGGCGGGGGCATGGTGTTGCGTCCTCGGTGCTGCTTCTTTTATTCATCATGCCCGCACAGGCGGGCATCCCGTTTCTGCTCTTGCCGCTATCCGATCAAGCCGTCGTACAAATCACGCCGCTGTGGATTCATGGCGGTGATCGGACTCCATTTCCACTCCTGTCGCCACATTCCCAATGCCTTCCGCGCTGGCGCGCCGGGTCCGAGGTTTTGTGCAGTTCAAGCCGGGCCAGGCACCGGCTCACTCTTTCAAATACCGCACCGCATCGAGAGCGAAGTAGGTCAGGATCGCGTCGGCGCCCGCGCGCTTGATCGCCGTCAGCGATTCGAGCACGACGGTTTTTTCATTGAGCCAGCCGTTCTGCGCCGCGGCCTTGAGCATCGCGTATTCGCCGGAGACCTGATAGACGAAGGTCGGCGCGCCGAAGCGGTCCTTCACGCGGCGCACCACGTCCAGATAGGGCATGCCCGGCTTGACCATCACTGCGTCGGCGCCCTCGGCGAGGTCAAGCTCGATCTCGCGCAGAGCCTCGTCGCTGTTGCCGACGTCCATCTGATAGGTGTGCTTGTTGCCCTTGCCGAGGCTGCCGCTCGATCCGACCGCGTCGCGGAACGGGCCGTAGAAGCCCGACGCGTACTTGGCCGAATAGGCGAGGATGCGCGTGTGGATGTGCCCCGCCAGTTCGAGAGCGGTGCGGATCGCGCCGACGCGGCCGTCCATCATGTCCGACGGCGCGACGAAATCGAAGCCGGCCTCGGCCTGGGCGAGCGACATTTTCACGAGCGCTTCGATCGTCGGCTCGTTCATCACATAGCCGGTCTCGTCGATCAGGCCGTCCTGGCCATGCGTGGTGTACGGATCAAGGGCGACGTCGCCGATCAGACCGAGGTCGGGATAGCGCTTCTTTAGTGCGCGTGCGGCGCGCTGGAACAGGCCGTCCGGATTCCAGGCCTCGCGCGCGTCCTCGCTCTTGACCGCGTTACCGGGCGAAGGAAACAGCGCCAGGGCGGGAATGCCGGCCTCGACGCATTCGCCGGCCAGTTTCTCCAGCTCGTCGATCGACAGCCGCGCGACGCCGGGCATCGGCGCAATCGGCTCGCGCTGGCCTTCGCCCTCGATGACGAAGGCGACCATGATCAGATCGCTGGCCAGCAGGGTCGTTTCGCGCATGAGCGCGCGCGAAAACGCGTCGCGGCGCATGCGGCGCGGGCGGGTGGCAGGGTAGGACATGGTTTGACGTTACCTCGTACAAGAACGCACACGATAATCCAAGCGGCGCGGCGGCGGAATCGGGCAAGCGGTCGCAGCTGCCCGGAAAATTCCCGAAATTATTCAGCACGGATTCCGACACGTCGCGGCATACTTCACAAAAGTCCGGTATTTCATGATTATGCCGGTCTTTTCCAGAGTACGAATTACAAGTTCCATATAACCTCTTGGAAGAGGTAATAAAAATGCTGACCCCGGTCGTAGTATTGGCGCTGCTCGGCGCCACCGTTCTGCTCTTCCTTGCCTCGGTCAAACGCATCCCCGAAGGCCAGGCCTATACCTTGCGCCGCGTCGACGGCCATATGCGCACGCTCGGTGCCGGCACGCATCTCGTCCTGCCGCTGCTCGAACGCGTCGCGCACAAGATTCGCTTGTTCGGCAACGTCGTCGAGATCGGTCAAGTCGCCGCCCCGGGTCAGCGCGAGCTGCGTGGCAAGATTTACTACCAAGTGCTCGACGCCACGCGCGCCGACGCGATCATCGATGAAGTCGGTTCGCGGGTGCGCGAGCGTCTGCCGCAGCTGATCGCGAACGCACCCGCGGAAGACACCGCGGCGCGCAATCAACACCTCAAGACCGAATTGAACCGCTCTCTGCGCGAGCGCGGCCTGCTCGTCACGCGCGTTCAGCTCGCCTAACCGCAGCTCGGGGCCTTCGCGGCCCGTCGGGCTATTCGTTTCTTTCGCCAAAGGGCGCGCTGATTGCGCGCCCTTTGCTTTGTGCGCGGCTCTTACGAGAGATTGCGGCCGTGGAACAGCTCTTCGATCTCGCGCTTGAGCAGAGATTCGATGCGCAGCCGCTCTTTGAACGACAGATCCTTCGCGTGCGCCTCGAACAGGTAGGTTTCGAGGTCGAATTCCTTCACGTGCATCTTCGTGTGGAAGATGTTTTCCTGGTACACGTTGACGTCGAACATCTCGTACTTGTTGCGGATGTGCTTGGCCAGGTATTCCTGGATCGAGTTGATGCGGTGGTCGATGTAGTGCTTCTTGCCGCGCACGTCGCGGGTGAAGCCGCGCACGCGATAGTCCATCGTCACGATGTCCGACTCGAAGCTGTCGATCAGGTAGTTCAGGGCCTTCAGCGGCGAAATCACGCCGCAGGTGGCGACGTCGATGTCGGCGCGGAACGTCGCGATGCCGTTGTGCGGATGCGTCTCCGGATACGTGTGCACCGTGATGTGGCTTTTGTCGAGGTGCGCGACGACGCTCGCCTCGTTGTGCTCGACCATGGCATCGGCAATGATTTCGCGCCCGGCATCGCGCTTGTCGATCACCGGCTCCTCGGAAATCAGGATCGTCACCGACGCACCCTGCGGATCGTAATCCTGGCGTGCGATGTTGAGGATGTTCGCGCCGATGATCTCGGCCACGTCGGTCAGGATCTTGGTCAGGCGGTCGGAGTCGTACGCTTCATCGATGTACTCGATGTAGCGGTCGCGCTGCTCCTTCGTCACCGCATAGCAGATGTCGTAGATATTGAAGCTCAGCGCCTTGGTCAGATTGTTGAAGCCTTGCAGCTTCAGACGCGGAAGGGGCTTGACCATGGTTCGTTTCCTCGCAGGGCACCTTGGGGGCGGTGAAGGGGGCGCATTATGGGCCAAGATCGTGACGGGCGAAACCGTGTGCCAAATCGAGCACGAAACGGGCGTCCCGGCGGGGGCTGGAACACCTGCGCAGGCCGCTCCGCACCGCGATTCCGTGAACTGTGCGGCACCCTGGGGCATTGCCGATGGTTTCACCCATAACATTTTTCTACACAGATAACTTTCGCCGCTTTTTTTCGTCTAAGATGCAAACGGTCGATCCGGGAGCCTTGTTGAAATCGCCTTGCGATTCAAGGGACGATCGGCGATTCGTGAGCAACCCTTTAAAGAATGAGGTCGAGCGTGCCCCAGCCCTTGCGTTACACCCTGCAGAAAACCGTAGCGCGTGTGCAAACTCCACCCGCACTGGTTCTGGACCAGGCAGCCCTCAATCGGTTCCTCGAGGACTGTCACCTGCGTCACTACCCGCGCAAGACGGTGATCATCCGACCGGGCGATTCGGCGAATATTTTGTACTTCATCATCGACGGCTCGGTCACCGTTTCCTCGGAGGACGAGGAAGGCCGCGAACTGATCCTCGCCTACATCAACGCGGGCGAGTTCATCGGCGAGATGGGCCTGTTCGTCGAGACGCCGCAGCGTGAAGTCACCGTGCGCACGCGCACGCCCTGCGACCTCGCCGAGATCAGCTACGAGCGTCTGTTCCAGCTCGCCGAGGGTCCGCTGCGCGAGGATCTGCCGAAGATCCTGTTCGCGATCGGCACCCAGCTCACCAACCGCGTGCTCAATACCTCGCGCAAGGTCAGCCGCCTCGCCTTCATGGACGTGACCAACCGCGTCGCCAAGACCCTCATCGATCTGACCAGCGAGCCCGACGCGCTCTCGCATCCGAAGGGCATGCAGATCCGCATTTCGCGTCAGGAAATCAGCCGCATCGTCGGCTGCTCGCGCGAGATGGTCGGGCGCGTCCTCAAGCAACTTGAAAGCCAGGGCATGATATCGGTGTCCGGAAAGAACATGGTGGTGTTCGACTCGCGCTGAAGCGAGCCGTCTAGCGGCGAGCGGCAGGCGCGGCGGACCCGCGTTTCTTCCGCTCACCGCCTTTTGCCGTTCGTTTACCGGGCTGATAGATCATGTACACGTCCGAGCGCGCGTAGTGCGAGCCGGGGCGCAGTGCCGGCTGGTGCACGAAGCCGGCGCTTTCGTACAACTGCAGCGCCGGCCCGAGCTTCGAGTTCGATTCGAGAAACAATAGTCCGCCCTTGCGGCGCTTGAATTCGGCGATCGCGGCATCGAGCAGCCGCCGGCCGGTACCGCGGCCGCGCCAGCCGGTTTCCACGCCCATCTTCGACAGCTCGTACTCGCCGGGCGCGGCATCCTTGAGCAGCGCCACCGTGCCGATCACTTCGTCGTCGACCGCGGCGTAGAAGATCGCGCCGCCGGGCCTGATCACGTGCTTTTCCGGTTCGCTGAGCACTTGGCGATCGATCGGCTCCAGTGACCAGTAGCGTTCCAGCCACTGCGCGTTGATGCGATAGAAATGCTCGCGCAGCTCCGGGCGGAACGGTCGCACCTCGACCTTGGCCGCGACGAGCCGTGCATGCTGGGCGAGGATGTCTTCGAGCACGCGTTCGCCGGACAGCTCGGCTTCGAGCGCAGTCATCGCCGAACCGAGATTGCCCGCATGGCGCACGAGCAGCGCGGCGGTCGCGCGGCGGATCGCGGTCCAGATCGGCCCCATCTCAGCGAGCCGTTGTTCGCCGGTCGGCGACAGATCGAGCACGCTGCGCCGCGCGTCGGCGCGGTCCGACTTGCGTACGAGCCAGCCTTCGCGCACGAGGCGCGTGGCGAGCTGGCTCACCGCCGAATGTGTCTGCCCGATCGCCTGCGCGATCTGGGTGACCGTGCCGGGGCCTTTGACCTGCACATAGCGCAGCACCGGGAACCAGTGTGCGTCGAGTTCGACGCCGGTCGCGCGATAGGCCGCGTTGGCGAGGCGGTAGCAGTGTTCGCTCAGCGCCTTGAAGCGACTGCCGAGCGCGAGTTCGGCCTGTGATTGCAAGAACATCGGAATATCCGTCAGTGATTACGTTAGCGCTAACGTATATCTTCAGGCGCAGCGACGCAAGCGCCTCAATCGCGGCGCATGACGCGGGTTCAGGCGCTTTGCTGGATGCGGCCGTTGTCGCGGATGCGCCGCCAGTAGCCGAGTAGGCGCGCGGACAACGTTGCGGGCGGCTCAGCCGCGGAGGCGGCCGGTTCTTCGACCGCGTGGCGTGCGGCGAGCGCCGGCGCGACCTTGATGCGGCGGTAGTGATCGATCGCCGACTGCAGGCTGCGGCGCAGCAGTTCGCGCGACAGCGGCTTCGGCAGGAAGCGATAGATCTGACCCTGGTTGATAAGCTCGATCAGGCCGTAGCTGTCGCCTAGCGGCGACACCGCGATCGTCAACGTGCCCGGGCTATAGCGCTTGAGCGTCTTCAGCGCGCCGATCACGTCGTCGCTGCGATGCTTGAGGCCGGCAATGACGATGGCGATCTCCTGTTCGCTGAGCACGGCGAGCGCGCTTTCGAGCGTCGTCGCGTACTGCACATCGTGGCGCACGCCGGCGAGTTCGCGCACGAGCGCGTAGGTCGCCGGATCCTCGTCGATGGTCAGCAGCTTGATGCCAGGCCCTTCGGGCGCCGCCGCGACGACGACGGGCGCCGGCACGGCCAGTTCGCGCCGCGCAATCTGCACGGCCTGTTCGACCGCTTCGAGCAGCCGCTGCGGCTGCCACGGCTTCTCGATGAAGCGGAAGATCTCGCCCTCGTTGACTGAGGCGACGATCGCCTGCATGTCGGAATAGCCGGTCAGCAGCAGGCGCATCGTCGCCGGCGATATGTCGCGCACCCGGCTCAGCAGCTCGGCGCCGAGCATGCCCGGCATGCGCTGGTCGCTGACCACTGCGTGGACGAGGCGGCCGCGCACGACTTCGATCGCTTCCGCGCCGGAACCGGCGGTCAGCACGTCGTAGCGTCCGCGGAACTGCATGCGCAGCGAGCGCAGGATGCGCTCCTCGTCGTCGACGAACAGGACGGTCGCGCGTTCGTCGTTCATGGCGTTGCCTCCGCCTTGCCGCGTATCGGCAGGGCGATGAAGAAGCGCGTGCCGACGCCCGGCGTGGACACGGCGCGGATGCGCCCCTGGTGCTGTTCGATGATCTGGTAGCAGATCGACAGGCCGAGGCCGGTGCCCTGGCCGATCGGCTTGGTCGTGAAGAACGGATCGAAGATGCGCGCGAGGTGTTCGGCCGGAATGCCGGCGCCGTTGTCCTCGACCGCGATCATCAGGTACTGGCCGACCGCGTGCGTGCGAATCGTGATGCGCCCTTGCTCGTGGTCGATCGCCTGCGTCGCGTTGGTGACGAGGTTGAGCAGCACCTGGTTGATCTGCGCGGGCGAACAGACGATCTCGGGCACCGTACCGAAACGACGCACGACTTCGACGTTCTTCTTGCGCAGCAGATTACCGCCGATCTTCAGTGCGCTTTCGATGAGCTGATGCACGTCGACGCGGGAGACATGCGCCTGGTCGAGGCGGCTGAAGTCCTTGAGGTTGCCGACCAGTTCGGAAATCTGGCCGACGCCGAATACCGTGTCGTCGAGCAGGCCGGCGAGATCGTCGAGCGAAGCCGGATCGAACTTTTCGCGGCGCAGGTCGAGTTCCTGCAGATGTGCGGCGAGCCGGGCTTCGTCGCCGCCGTCGGCAAAGAAATCCACGACTTGTTCGTAGGCGCCGAGCAGGCCGCGCAGTTCGCCGAGCGACTCCTTGGTCATCTCGACGTTATTGCGCACGTAGCCGAGCGGCGTATTGATCTCGTGCGCGACGCCGGCGACCATCTGGCCGAGCGAGGCCATCTTCTCCGACTGTACGAGCTGCGCCTGCGAGGACTTGAGCTGGTGATACGCGCGCTCCAGTTCGTGCGAATGCGCGGCCATGCGCTGCTCCATCGCGCCGAGCACGTCGAGCACCTTGCCCATGCCGACGTAGAGGCCGTCCGCATCGACGATGAGGAAGTCCTCCATGATCGGCTGGCGGATGCGCGCGGCGATCGTGCGGCTGGCTTCTTCGATCGTGGCGTCGGCGGCGATGACGAGCGGCTGCATGTGCATCACGCTGGCGATCGCGCGGCGGCCGTACAGCTCGCGGCCGAACGGCTTGATGTAGACGCGCTGCATGAGTTCGTAGCGGCTGACGCTGCCGACCGGACGGCCATCATCGACGACCGGCAGCGACAGCCACGGCGCGCTGGCCGCATCGAGAAAGCGCTCGCCGACCGCTAGCACCGAGGCGGTCGGTGCGGCGGGTTCGAGCCATTGGCAGAGTGAGTCGACACGCAATTCCACGCTCGCCGTGGATGGACGGGCGGGGGAAGCGGAAGCGGGCGCAAGCGCCGCGACGGGTTGTACTGCGGAGTTCATCGGCTCGACTGGAATGCCGGACGGGCGGCGCGCAACCGTGCGCGAACCCGCCCCCTGTGTGTGCATACGTTCTCAGATCAATATGCACACGGCGTGACAGCGCCATGACCGCAAGGCCGCTCCGGCGATCGAACGCGGGCGAAAGCGTGCGCGGCTTCACGAAACGGGGTGCGACGACCGGCGCCGCGCGCTACCACTCGACGATCGACAGTCTCTGCTTGAGGCGCGGCGACAGCTTGGCGAGCAGGGCGCGGTCGGGATTGACGAGTACGGCCGAGCGCGCCGCGGCGAGCATGTCGAGATCGGCGAACGAGTCGCCGTAAGCCACGTCCCACGGCGCGCGCACGCCGCGCAGGCGCAACTGGTGCACTTTCTGAAAGCCGATGTTGTGCACGCCGACGCGCGGACCGAGGCGGCCAGCGGCGAGTACGGATGCAATGAGTTCGATTTCGCCGAGGCCGAGTCCGTCGAGCAGCGCGCGCGCCAAGGTTTCCTCGCAGCCGGTGACGACGATGACGCGCGCGCCGCGATGGCGATGCGCGTTGAGCGCGTCGAGCGCAGGTCGGGAAAAGTGTCGCGCATCGCGCGCAAGCGTGCTGCCGAATTTCTCGGCGAGGCTGCGATAACGCGGCAGCGACACGCCGAGCAGGGCGAGCCGCACGAGGAAGTTCAGCGCGCGCCGTCGCGTCCGCTGCGCCGCGACGAACGGCGATGCGACGAGCAGCAGCGGCGAGGCGAGCGCCACGCGCCACCACTGGCGTCGGCAGTGCGCACGCAGGAAGCTCGTGAACGCATCGCCTTTGAACAGAACGCCGTCGAAATCGAAGAGGACGACGCGATTGGCGCCTTCATCCATGGGTGCGAGGATCGCAGTGCGGTCGTTTGCGGCCGCCTGTTGCGGCACTCACGAAAACAGGCGCCGCAGTTCGGCGCCGGGATCTTCCGCACGCATAAAGGTTTCGCCGACGAGAAACGCGTGCACGTCGGCGGCGCGCATCGCCGCGACGTCGTCGCGCGTGACGATGCCGCTCTCGGTGACGAGCAGGCGTTCGGCCGGCACGCGCGCGCGCAGATCGAGCGTTGTGCCGAGGCGCGTCTCGAACGTGCGCAGGTTGCGGTTGTTGACGCCGATCAGGCGCGCGTCGGTCGCCAGTGCACGATCGAGCTCTTCGCCATCGTGCACTTCGACGAGTACGTCCATACCGAGTTCGTCGGCCAGTGCGGCGAGTTCGAGCAGCGCGGCGTCGCCGAGCGCGGCGACGATCAGCAGGATGCAGTCTGCGCCGAGCGCGCGCGCTTCGTAGACCTGGTAAGGATCAATCGTGAAATCCTTGCGCAGCACCGGCAGCGCGCAGGCGGCGCGCGCTTCCTGCAGATACGCGTCGGCGCCCTGAAAGAAATCGACGTCGGTCAGCACCGACAGGCACGTGGCGCCGCCGGCTTCGTAGCTGCGCGCAATGTCAGCGGGACGGAAGTCCGCGCGCATCACGCCTTTCGACGGGCTCGCCTTCTTCACCTCGGCAATCACGCCGGCCTGCCCGGCGGCGATCTTCGCTTCGAGCGCGGCGACAAAGCCGCGCACGGGCGGCGCATCGGCGGCGCGCGCCGACAGCTCGCGCAAGGACTGGCGCGAACTGCGCTCGCGGATTTCCTCGGCTTTGCGCGCGAGAATTTTTTTCAGGATATCGGACATTCGGAGTCGGAGCGTAAGCGGTAAGCGGTGAAAGCATAAAAGCGCCGTCATTCCCGCGAAAGCGGGAATCCAGCTTCGTCTTTTCATGCTCTTCGGCGAAAGAAAAAACGGGTTCCTCGCTTCTCGCGAGATTGACAAAAAAACGGCTATTTATGGACCTGAGTACGCGCGTTCGACCTTCGCTACGCGCACCTCGAAATGCTCGTACCACTCGCGCTTGCCGCGTTCGCGCGTGGCCGCGTGTTCGGTGTGATTGCGCCAGCGGCGGATGTTCTCTTCGCTGTCGAAATAGGCGACGGTGATGCCGAGGCCGTCGGCGCCGCGCGCCGACTCGGCACCGAGAAACCCCGGCTGCTGCTGCACGAGTTCGAACATCGCATCGGCTGCCGCCGCATAGTCGGCCTCGCCGCTGCCGTTGCGCTGCGAGGTGAAAATCACCGCGTAGTACGGCGGTGGCGGCGTCTTCGCAAATCCCGTCCCGCTCATGCGGACTCCTCTTTCAAGCGTCGCGTCGTCGCGACGAATTGATCGAGCTTAGCGCGCGCGGTGCCGTTTTCCAGGGCCGCTTTCGCCGCTTCGACGCCGGCTGCGATCGAATCGACGCGGCCCGACGCATACAAGGCCGCGCCGGCATTGAGCGCGACGATGTCGTGTGCGGCGCCGGCGCGATTTTCCAACGCTTCGAGCACGCGCGCCTTGGACTGTTCGGGATTCTCGACGCGCAGCACCGCGCTGTCGACCGCGGCGAAACCGAACTGCGCCGGCTCGATTTCGTACTCGTCGACCCTGCCGTCGCGCAGCTCGCCGACCAGGGTCGGGCCCGCGAGCGAAATCTCGTCCATGCCGTCGCGGCCCCAGACGACGAGCGCGTTGCCCGCGCCGAGGCGCTGCAGCACGCGCACCTGAATGCCGACAAGATCGGGATGGAACACGCCCATGAGAATATGCGACGCGCCGGCCGGGTTGGTCAGCGGCCCAAGAATGTTGAACAGCGTGCGCACGCCCATTTCCTTGCGCACTGCGCCCACGTTCTTCATCGCCGGGTGGTGGTTCGGCGCGTACATGAAGCCGATGCCGGTCTCGTCGAGGCAGGCAGCGACCTGGGCCGGGCCGAGGTCGATCGCCGCGCCGAACGCTTCGAGCACGTCCGCGCTGCCCGACTTCGACGAGGCGCTGCGGTTGCCGTGCTTGGCGACGCGCGCGCCGGCCGCCGCGACGACGAACATCGACGCGGTCGAGATGTTGAACGTATTCGAGCCGTCGCCGCCGGTGCCGACGATGTCGACCAGATGGCGGTTCGTGCCGTTGCCTTCGGTCAACGGCACCTTCGCCGCCATCTCGCGCATCACGCGTGCGGCCGCGGCGATCTCGCCGACGGTTTCCTTCTTCACGCGCAGGCCGGCCAGGATCGCGGCGGTCATGGTCGGCGACACTTCCCCGCGCATGATCTGACCCATCAGGTCGATCATCTCGTCGTGGAAAATCTCGCGGTGCTCGATCGTGCGCTGCAGCGCCTGTTGCGGAGTGATCGCCATGGAACTCAGAACCTTACGCTGCGAGCTTCGGCGCGCGCAGGAAATTGCGCAGCTGATCGTGGCCGTGCTGGGTCATGATCGATTCGGGATGGAACTGCACGCCTTCGATCGGCAGGGTCTTGTGGCGCAGGCCCATGATCTCGTCGAGGCTGCCGTCGGCATGTTCGGTCCACGCAGTGACTTCGAGGCAGGCCGGCAAAGTATCTTTCTCCACAATGAGAGAATGATACCGCGTCGCCTCGAACGGATTCGGCAGGCCGGCGAACACGCCGACGTTCTTGTGATGAATCGGCGAGGTTTTGCCGTGCATGATCTCGCGTGCACGCACCACTTTGCCGCCGAATGCCTGTCCGATCGCCTGATGGCCGAGGCAGACGCCGAGGATCGGCACTTGGCCGCCGAGCTTTTCGATCACTTCGAGCGACACGCCCGCCTCGTTCGGCGTGCACGGGCCCGGCGAGATCACGATTTTCGTCGGCGCGAGCTTCTTGATTTCGGCGACGCTCAATTCGTCGTTGCGCACCACGCGCACGTCCTCGCCCAACTCGCCGAGATACTGCACGAGGTTGTAGGTGAAACTGTCGTAGTTGTCGATCATCAGCAGCATGGCGGCACTATATTCTGATTTGGCTAAGTAAATTTTCAGCGCCGGGGCTGGATGCCGATCGGGCATCGCCGGTTTCCGACCTCAAGGGGTTCGATGGAGCGGCGCTGCGACCGGGCCGTGCCCGGCGCCTACGTCGCATCGTACTAGCAAACGCGCCCCCGCGTTTAGTCGCGCGGCTGAACGACAGCGTCGCCGTCGTCGTTACGCGGGCCGATTCGACATCGTGCAGACCCGGCATCGGGCGCTCGGCTTGTCTCCGAGGGAGGAGGGCGCCTACACTGCACGCACCTCAGGTGCCCTGCCGCCGTCGCGGCGCGCAGGGTGAAACGGGAAGTCGGTGCGAGGGTTTTTGCGATCGTCCGCGATCGCGAAGATCGAAAGCGGTCAGCAATGGCCGCAGTCCTCAATTCCGGCGCTGCCCCCGCAACGGTAGGCGAGAAAACCCGACGTACGACCACTGCGCTTGCGCGGGAAGGTGTCGGGGGGATGCTTCAGGCATTGCTCGCAAGCCCGGAGACCGGCCTGTGGCGAGCGTCCTCGGCGACGCTGTTCTCGGGTGTTGCGGCGGGCAACCGGACGAGCTGACTCGGAGCGGCGTCCCGTTGCCTCGATTCGACCGTCCTGCTCTCGCATCCCCGTCACGCGGGTGAGCGATACGGAGGCAGGACCATGAACGAGATGCACCGAACGGTGACCGAGGTTGCCACGGTCAAGCTGCTTATCGACGGGCAGTTCGTCGAATCGAAGACTTCCCAATGGCGCGACGTCGTCAATCCGGCGACGCAGACCGTGCTCGCACGCGTGCCGTTCACCACCGCGGTCGAAGTCGATGCCGCCGTGGCCGCGGCGCAGCGCGCGTTCAAGACCTGGCGCAAGACGCCGATCGGCACGCGCGCGCGCATTTTCCTCAAATACCAACAGTTGATCCGCGAGCACATGCGGGAACTCGCGGCGATCCTGACCGCCGAGCAGGGCAAGACCCTCGCCGACGCCGAGGGTGACGTGTTCCGCGGCCTCGAAGTAGTCGAGCATGCCGCGGCGATCGGCAATCTTCAGCTTGGCGAACTCGCCAACAACGTCGCCGGCGGCGTCGACACGTACACGATCCTGCAGCCGCTCGGCGTCTGCGCCGGCATCACGCCGTTCAATTTCCCGGCGATGATTCCGCTATGGATGTTCCCGATGGCAATCGCCACCGGCAACACCTTCGTGCTGAAACCGTCCGAACAGGATCCGATGGTGACGATGCGCCTCGTCGAACTCGCGCTCGAAGCCGGCGTGCCGAACGGCGTGCTCAATGTCGTCCACGGCGGCGAGGACGTGGTCAACGCGATCTGCGATCACAAGGACATCAAGGCCGTCTCGTTCGTCGGTTCGACGCGCGTCGGCACGCATGTCTACCGGCGCGCGTTGCTCGCCGGCAAACGCGTGCAGTGCATGATGGGCGCGAAAAATCACGCCGTCGTGCTGCCCGACGCGAACAAGGAGCAGACCCTCAATGCCCTCGCCGGTGCGGCGTTCGGCGCCGCGGGCCAACGCTGTATGGCGGCGAGCACCGCGGTGCTCGTCGGCGAGACGCGCCGTTGGATTCCCGAACTCGTCGCCAAGGCGAAGACGCTCAAAGTCAACGCCGGCAGCGTGGCCGGCACCGATGTCGGTCCGCTGATCTCGTGCGCCGCGCGCGAGCGTGTCGAAGGATTCATCGCCGCCGGCGTCGAGCAGGGCGCCACGCTCGAACTGGACGGGCGTCATCCGACTGTCTCCGGCTTCGAGCGCGGCAACTTCGTCGGTCCGACCATTTTCTCGGGCGTGAAGCCCGGCATGCGCATCTACGACGAGGAAATCTTCGGGCCGGTGCTCGTGATCCTCGAAGCGGAAACGCTCGACGAGGCGATTGCGCTGGTCAACGCCAACCCGAACGGCAACGGCACCGCGATCTTCACCCAATCCGGTGCCGCCGCGCGCAGATTCCAGGAAGACATTGACGTCGGCCAGGTCGGCATCAACGTGCCGATTCCGGTGCCGGTGCCGCTGTTCTCGTTCACCGGCTCGCGTGCGTCGAAGCTCGGCGACCTCGGTCCGTACGGCAAACAAGTCGTCACGTTCTACACCCAGACCAAGACCGTGACCGCGCGCTGGTTCGACGACGACACGCTCGGCCACGGCGTCAACACCACGATCAGCCTGAAGTGACGGCCGCGGTCATGGACATGGCGACCGCGGCACCGTTGGGTTTCAGCGAAGAGCAGCTCGCCTTCCGCGAGGCCGCGCGCGATTTCGCCCAGGCCGAGCTGGCGCCGCACGCGGCGCGCTGGGACGCCGAGAGCATCTTCCCGCGCGACGCCATTGCCAAGGCCGGCGAACTTGGCTTCTGCGGCCTCTACACTGACGAGATCGCCGGCGGCAGTGGATTGAGCCGTCTCGATGCTGCGATCGTGTTCGAGGAACTCGCCGCGGTCGATCCGTCCACTGCCGCGTTCATCAGCATCCACAACATGGCGACGTGGATGCTGACCGCGCATGCGCGGCCGGCGCTGCGCGATGCCTGGGGGCCGGCGCTCGCGAGCGGCGCCAAGCTGGCGTCGTACTGCCTGACCGAACCGGGCGCGGGCTCCGATGCCGCTTCGCTGAAGACACGCGCGGTGCGCGACGGCGACGGCTACGTGCTCAACGGCAGCAAAGCGTTTATCTCGGGCGCCGGCGCGACCGACGTGCTCGTCGTCATGGCGCGCAGCGGCGGCGAAGGTGCGCGCGGCATCAGCGCGTTCGCCGTGCCGGCCGATGCGCCGGGCGTCGGCTACGGGCGCAAGGAAGACAAGCTCGGCTGGAACAGCCAGCCGACGCGCGGCGTCACCTTCGAGAACGTACGCGTGGCGGAGGCGAATCTGCTCGGCAGCGAGGGCGATGGCTTCCGCATCGCGATGAAGGGACTCGACGGCGGCCGCCTCAACATCGCCGCTTGTTCGCTCGGCGCTGCGCAGGGCGCGCTCGACGCTGCGCGCCGCTACATGGGCGAGCGCCGCCAGTTCGGCAGGAAGCTCGCCGAGTTCCAGGCCCTGCAGTTCAAGCTCGCCGACATGGCGACCGAACTCGTCGCCGCGCGGCAGATGGTGCACACCGCCGCGCGCAAGCTCGATGCGCGCAGCGGCGATGCCACGGTCTGGTGCGCGATGGCCAAGCGCTTCGCCACCGACGCCGGCTTCGCGATCTGCAACGACGCGCTGCAGTTGCACGGCGGCTACGGCTACATCCGCGAGTATCCGATCGAGCGCCTGCTGCGTGATTGCCGCGTGCACCAGATCCTCGAAGGCACCAACGAAATCATGCGCGTGATCGTCGCGCGCCACCTGCTCAACAGCGAAGAGGAATTGCGATGAGTGTCGCCGCTATCAATGATTATCGCAGCCGTGACTGGACCGGCCTCCAGCTCGAAATCGACGGCCACGTCGCGATCGTCACCTTGAGCAATCCGCCGGCGAACACTTGGACGGTGCACAGTCTCGCCGCGCTGCGCGATCTCGTCGCCGAGCTAGATGCCGACCGCGACATTTACTCGCTCGTGATCACCGGTGCGGGCGAAAAATTCTTCTCGGCCGGCGCCGATCTCAAGCAGTTCGCCACGGGCGACAAGGCGCTCGCGCGCGAAGCGGCGCGACGTTTCGGCGAGGCGTTCGAGGCCTTGAGTGCGTTCCGCGGCGTCAGCATCGCGGCGATCAATGGCTTCGCCATGGGCGGCGGCCTCGAATGCGCGCTGGCCTGCGATCTGCGCATTGCCGAAGAGCAGGCGCAGATGGCCCTGCCCGAAGCGACCGTCGGCCTGCTGCCATGTGCGGGCGGCACGCAGAACCTGCCGCGCCTGATCGGCGAGGGCTGGGCCAAGCGCATGATCCTGCTCGGCGAGCGCCTCGATGCCGCGACCGCGCAGCGCATCGGTCTGGTCGAGGAAGTGGTAGGGAAGGGCGAAGCGAAAGAGAAGGCGCTGGCCTGGGCCAAACAGGCCGAGAAGCAGAGCCCGACCAGCGTCGCCGCCTGCAAGGCGCTCGTGCAGGCCACGCGCAGCCAGTCGCACGCGACTGCACTCGTGCGCGAGCGCGA
This sequence comes from Rudaea sp. 3F27F6, assembly GCF_005503555.1. Classification (GTDB taxonomy): domain Bacteria; phylum Pseudomonadota; class Gammaproteobacteria; order Xanthomonadales; family Rhodanobacteraceae; genus Rudaea. The sequence goes on along the minus strand of NZ_SCNG01000001.1, from coordinate 1,159,905 downwards.
AGCCTTCGTCGATCTGTTCGACCGTGCCGACCAGGCCGAGGGCGTCAACGCTTTCCTCGAAAAGCGTGCGGCGCAATGGAAGAATGCATGAACGACACGGTCGCGCCGATCGAAGCACCGGTGTTGTTCGAGGAACGTGCGGCCGGCCGCGGCAGGCGCGTCGGCGTCGCCACGCTCAACGCGGCGAAGACGCTCAACGGCCTTTCGCTCGACATGGCGCGGCTGCTCGATGCGCGCCTCGCTCAATGGGCGCACGACGAATCCATCGTTCTTGTCGTGCTGCAAGGCGCCGGCGAAAAAGCGTTCTGCGCGGGCGGCGACCTGCATGGGTTGTATCGCAGCATGCTCGCGTTCCGCGACAGCGGCAGCGGAGACATCCGCGGCAATGCCTACGCGGCGGACTTCTTCGCCACCGAGTACCGTCTCGACTACCGCATTCACACCTATTCGAAACCCCTGCTGTGCTGGGGCCACGGCATCGTCATGGGCGGCGGCATCGGCCTGATGTCGGGCGCGAGTCATCGCGTGGTCAGCGAACGCTCCAAGCTCGCGTTTCCGGAGATTACCGTCGGTCTGTATCCGGACGTCGGCGGCAGTTGGCTATTGAACCGCGTACCCGATCGCGGCGGCGTGTTCCTCGCGCTGACCGGTGCGCTGCTCAATGCCGGCGATGCCATCCATGCCGGTCTTGCCGACTGCTATATCGAAGAAGCCAAACGCGCTGCGGTTATCGACGCTTTGCTCACGCAGGATTGGAACGGAGACGCCACACAGAATCGCCAGCGACTGACCGCATTGCTGCGCGACTTCGAATCGCCGTTAGCACCGGGCCCGCTGCAACGCAACGCACCGACGATCGCCGCGATCTGCGCGCACGACGATTTGCAGACGATTGCCGCCGCGATTGCCGAGCTTGCGTCGGACGACGCGTGGCTGCAGCAGGCGAAGACGACGCTGGCAGCCGGCTCGCCCGGTTCGGCGCGGCTCGGCTATGAATTGCAGCGCCGCGCCGCAACCTTGTCGCTTGCCGACACGTTCCGTCTCGAATACATCGCCTCGCTGCACTGCGCCGCGCACGGCGATTTCGCCGAAGGCATCCGCGCGCTGCTGATCGACAAAGACCGCAGCCCGCGCTGGAACCCCGCGATGCTGGCTGCCGCCACGAGCGCGTGGGCCGCGCCTTTCTTCACCGCACCGTGGCCGGATCCTGCGCATCCGCTGGCCGACCTCGGCGCCCCGACGGAGACTTCCGCATGAGTCGCATCGCTTTCATCGGCCTCGGCCACATGGGTGGCCCGATGGCCGCCAACTTGCTCAAGGCCGGGCATGCCTTGCGCGTATTCGATCTCGTTCCGGCCGCGGTCGAAGCCGCGGTTGCGGCCGGTGCCAGGGCCGCGGGCAGCGCCGCCGAAGCGGTCGCCGATGCCGAGGCGGTGATCTCGATGCTGCCGGCGAGTCCGCATGTCGAGAGTCTCTATCTCGGCGCCGACGGGCTGCTCGCAAAAATTCCGGCCGGCGCGCTCGTCGTCGACTGCAGCACGATCGCGCCCGCGTCCGCGCGCAAAGTCGCCGAAGCCGCCGCCGCGCACGGTCTAGCAATGCTCGATGCGCCGGTGTCCGGCGGCACCGCGGGCGCGGCGGCCGGCACGCTGACCTTTATCGTCGGCGGCGAAGCGGCGGCGCTCGAACGCGCGCGGCCCTTGCTAGCGGCGATGGGCAAGAACGTCTTCCACATGGGCGCCGCGGGCGCGGGCCAGGTCGCCAAGCTGTGCAACAACATGGCGCTCGGCGTGATCATGGCGGTGACCGGCGAGGCGATCGCGCTCGGCGTCGCGCACGGACTCGATGCGAAGACGCTGTCGCAGATGATGGCGGTCAGCACGAGCCGCAGTTGGGCGACCGAGGTCTGCAATCCGTGGCCCGGCGTGCTCGACAATGTGCCGGCGTCGCGCGGCTACTCGGGCGGCTTCGGCAACGATCTGATGCTCAAGGATCTCGGCCTCGCCGCCGAAGCGGCGATGGGCGTCGGCGCGTCGATTCCGCTCGGCGAACTCGCGCGCAACCTCTACGCGATGAACCGCCGCGCTGGCAACGGCCACCTCGATTTTTCCAGCGTGGTGAAACTCGTGGCGAAAGCACCGTGAGCGGCGTGCGGGAAAAACTGACCTTGCCCGGCGGCGCCGACAAACTGCTGCTGCACTCGTGCTGTGCGCCGTGCTCGGGCGAACTGATGGAAGCCTTCGTCGAGTCGGGCATCGACTACACGATCTTCTTCTACAACCCGAACATTCATCCGGCGAAGGAATACGAACTGCGCAAGCAGGAGAACATCCGCTTTGCCGATAAACACGGCGTGGCGTTCGTCGATGCGGACTACGACACCGACAATTGGTTCGCGCGCGCCAAGGGCATGGAGAACGAGCCCGAGCGCGGCATCCGCTGCAGCATGTGTTTCGATATGCGCTTCGAGCGCACGGCGCTCTATGCGCATGAACACGGCTTCGCGGCGATGACGAGTTCGCTCGGTATCTCGCGCTGGAAGAACATGGATCAGATCAACGACAGCGGCCGCCGCGCGGTCGCGCCGTATGCCGGCCTCAGCTATTGGGAGCACAACTGGCGCAAGGGCGGCGGCAGCCAGCGCATGATCGAGATCAGCAAGCGCGAACGCTTCTACCAGCAGGAATACTGCGGCTGCGTCTACTCGCTGCGCGATACCAACCGCCATCGCCGCGCGCAGGGCCGCGAGCGTATCTATATCGGCGTGCAGTACTACGGCGACGGCGAAAACTAGGCGGCCCATCGCCGCGGACGCGGCCGTCGGATTAGCATTGGGCCAAGAGCAACGATGCGGAAGCCGAGATGGAGCGCCCCGACCTCAACCTGCTGTTCGCCCTCGACGTCCTCCTCGAAGAGGGCAGCGTGGTCGGCGCCGCGCGGCGCATGAACCTGAGCGCGCCGGCGATGAGCCGCACGCTGAGCCGCATCCGCGAGACCCTCGGCGATCCGGTCTTCGTCCTCGCCGGCAGGAAACTCGTGCCGACGCCGCGCGCGCTCGCCTTGCGCGAGCAGGTTCGGGCGGCAGTCGAACAGGCCGCGCAGGCGCTCGCGCCGGGCGAAGAAGTCGACCTGCGTACGCTCGACCGGCGCTTCAATGTGCGCGCCAACGATATCTTCGTCGGCACCTATTCGGGACGCCTGCTCGAGGCGATGGCCGCGGCGATGCCGCGCGCGATGCTGCGCTTCGCGCCCGAGCAGGACGATGTCGACGACGAAGCGTTGCGCAGCGGGCGCATCGACCTGTTCATCAGCGCGGCGCGCAAGCTCGGCCCGGAAATGCGCGTGCAGCCGTTGTTCACCACGTCCTTCGTCGGCGTGGCGCGCCAGGGCCATCCGATTTTTCGCGCCGAGATCACGCCGGAGCGGCTGACGCGATGGGGTCATATCGGCGTATCGCGGCGCGGCAAGTCCGCGGGGCCGATCGACGACGCCCTGCAGGCGCTCGGACTGCGCCGCCGCGTCGTGCTCGTTGTGCCGACGCCGTATGCGGCGGTGTTCGCCTTGCAGGAATCGGATCTGCTGCTGCCGCTGCCGGAACACCTCGCGCGTGGCGCGCAGTCCGCTGGGCTGCGGATCAAACTGTTCGAGCTTCCGGTGACCGTCGCCGCGGTGCCGATCACTCAGGCCTGGCATCCGCGCCTGCAGGGCGATCCCGGTCATCAATGGCTGCGCCGCACGATCCGCGAACTGTGCACGAGTGCGAATCGCCCAAGCGCACGCGGGAAAAAATCCGCCGGCAAATAGTGCGTCGGACGCAAACGTCGATTCCGATAAAGTCACTTTTCGACATGGTCGCCGCAACCCAGAATGTTTCGGGTGACCACTTCGAAAGGAAACCATCGTGCGTTCCGCGTCGCTGCCGGCGCCATCTGATTTGCGCGTCGCCGCGAGCGCACGGCGGGCACGCTTCGTGGCGTGGCTCGCACGCGTCGATCTGGCCGCGCCCGGCGCGCGCTACGTTCTGCGTTCGATCCTCGCCGCCTGGCTCGCACTGACCGTCGCCTATCTGCTGCAACTGGAGACGCCGTACTCCGCGGCATCGACCGTGCTGCTCGTGATCAACCCGGTGCAGGGCGCGGTGATCGGCAAGGGCGCTTGGCGCGTGCTCGGGACCTTGGTTGGCATGCTCGCCGCGGTGGTGCTGATGAGTGCGTTCGCGCAGATGCCGTGGCTGTTCGTCCTCGGCTTCGGCGCGTGGCTCGGCCTGTGCGTTGCCGGCATGACTTTGCTGCGGCATTTCCGCGCTTCCGGCACGGTGGTCGCCGGCTACACCGTCGGCCTTGCCACCTTCGGTGCCATGCAGCATCCGCTGTCGACGTTCGAGCACGTGGTCGGCCGCGGCTCGACCGTGGTCGTCGGCGTCGTCTGCCTCGGCCTCGTGTCCGCGCTGTTCAGCGCGCGCGCACTACGCGGCCGGCTCGAAGCCCTGCTCGCGCGCCTCGGCGCAGGCGTGGCGGAGGCGCTGGTGCTGCGCTACGGACGCGTCGACAACGAAGACGCGCAGGCGCGCACGGACTCGGCGCGGCGCAGCCTTATCACGGAGATCTACGCCGCGGACGATCTGCTCGCGCTCGGTAAGGCCGAGTCGGCGGACCTCGCGCAGCGCGCGGCCGCCGTGCGCGAGGCGATGGCCGCGCTGTTCGCCGCGCTCGTCGGCGGCGCTTCGGCCGCGGCCGACCGGCAAGCGCCGGCGTGGCTGCGCGTCGAACTCGAACAGTCGTGGCGCGAGGTTGGCGCGGCGATCGGTTCCTCAGCGCGTGACCTCGGTGCTGCGCTCGATGTGTTGCGTCGTGCGCGTGAACGACTCGTTGTCGCATCGTCGCAAGCCGATGCAGGGCAGGGCGCATTGTCGATCGTCATCGACCGCGCGATCGAACAGATCGACGACTACGCGCTTGCACTACGCGGCATTGCGGCCCTGCATGCGCCGCATCTGCTCACGCCACGGCGCGGCGCCGGCGCGCCGGTGCACTTTCATCGCGATCCCGGCATGGCGCTGCGCAACGGTCTGCGCGCGATGGCGACACTCGTGCTCGCGGGCGCGTTCTGGATCGTCACCGGCTGGCCGCACGGCGACATGATGTTGCTCGTGCTCGCGCCGTACTGCGCCTTGCTCGCGACGGCAGCGAATCCGGTCGCCGGTGCGATCGAGTTCGTCAAAGGCACGCTGCCCGCCGTGCCGATGGCATGGCTCTGCGCGTTCGGCGTGCTGCCGCACATCGATGGCCTGCCGCTGCTGCTCGCAACGCTCGGCCTGTTCTGGCTGCCGGGCATCTATGCGACGTGGCTGCCGCGGCATAGCCTCGCCGGGCTTGCCTATCTGGTCGGCTTCAACACGCTGACCGGCGCCGGCAATCCCATGCACTACGACCCCGGCCTGTTCCTGAACTGGTCGGTCGCATGGATCTTGGCGACGTTTTTCGTTCTGCTCGGCTTTCGCCTGTTGTGGCCGCGCGATGCCGTGCGCGACACCGAGCGCCTGCGCCGACGCATCCGCGACGAAGCGCTGGCCGTGCTGCGCGGCGCGCACGCGAACCCGCTCGCGTGGCGGCTGCGCCAGCAGCATCGCCTCGCCCAACTCAGCGCGCTGCTGAAGTCGCGGCCCGACGCGATGGAACGCGCGATCACCGATGCGCTTGCGAGCCTGCATCTTGGGCGCGAAGTGCTGCGCCTTCGGCAGTGGCTGCGCCGGGCGCCGCGCGACGCATTCCTCACGCCGTTGATGGAGACGGCGTTGCGCCGCATGGCGGCGCGCGCAGACGATCCCGTGCGCGCGGCGCGCCATGCACGGCGGGCGGTGCGCTCGCTGTGCGCGGCGCGAACACCCTCCTCAGCGGAACGGCAGCGCCTCGCCGCCATCCTGCTCGATCTGGCCGTTCTACTCGAACGCCACGCCGACTATTTCGCCCCCGCACGGAGTCGCGCCCGTGCTCAGTGAATTCGCCGTCGCCGGCATCTGTCTGCCGCCATTTTTCGTCTACGCCTGCGTTGCCGTGCCGCTGTTTCTCGCCGTGCGCTTCGTGCTCGCGCGCTGCGGCGTGCTGCGCTGGGTGTGGCATCCGGCGCTGCTGGAGTTCGCCGTTTCGCTTTGTCTCGTTTCCGCGTTGATCCTTTATGTCTAGCGTTCCGTCATTGATCAAAGCGATCGCCCGCGCGGTCGTCACCTTGCTCGCGGTCGGCGCCGCCGCCGTGCTCGTGAGTGCTCTGTGGCGCGCTTATGTACTTGCGCCATGGACTCGCGACGGCCGTGTCAGCGCCGAAGTCGTGCGCATCGCGCCCGAGGTCGCCGGCACCGTCGTCGAGCTTGCCGTGAGAGACAACGCCTATGTCCGCCGCGGCGACCTGCTCTATCGCATCGACGCGCAGCGCTATCGGCTCGCGGCCGAGCAGGCCGAGGCACAATGGGCTGCGGCGAGCGCCGCGCTGCGGCAGAAGTCCGACGACGCGCGCCGCCGCCGCGGCATGGACGAACTCGTGCCGAGCGAGGAAATCCAGCGCGCGACGCACGCCGTCGCCATTGCCCAGGCGGAACAGCGGCGTGCGCAGGCTACGCTCGATGTCGCGCGTCTCGATCTCGAACGCACGGCCGTGTACGCGCCGGTGGACGGCTACGTCACCCACCTGCGCCTGCGCCGCGGCGACTACGCCGTCGCCGGCCAGGTCAATATCGCCCTGCTCGACGCGCACAGTTTCTGGATCACCGCGTACTTCGAGGAGACCAAGCTGCGCAGCGTGCATCCCGGTGCGCCGGCGCAGATCAAGTTGATGGGCTTCGACGCGACGATCGACGGCCACGTCGCCAGCATCGGCCGCGGCATCACCAACGCGAATGAGCAGGCCGATGCGCAGGGCTTGCCGAGCGTCGAACCGAGTTTCAGTTGGGTGCGTCTGGCCCAGCGTATTCCGGTGCGCATCGAGATCGACGCCTTGCCGGACGGCGTGCTGCTCGCCGCCGGCATGACCGGCAGTGTCGAAGTCGCCGAAGCGGGCGAGCATTCCGTGCCGCAAGGCCGTCTCGCCGCTTGGCTGCATCGTTGGCTGTAACCCGAGCCATGAATTCCCTTGCTCACGTTTTTGTACACTTGCGACCCGCGGCCGCCATCGTCGCCGCGCTGCTTTCCGCCTGCGCCGCAGTCGGCCCGAACTATCGTGCGCCGCAGCTCGACGCTCCGGCCGCATGGAGCGAAGCGCACGGCGATTTCGCCGCGGCCGACCCGTCTGCGCTGCGCGCCTGGTGGCGCGCATTCGACGACCCGCTGCTCGAGCGGCTCGTCGAACGTGCACTGGCCGACAACCAGGATTTGCACATCGCACTTGCGCGGCTGCGCCAGGCGCGCGCCGAACGCGCGCAGATCGCCGCGGACGCGGGGCCGACGGTATCCGCCGCGGGAACCGCACAAGCTCTGCGTTCGAGCCAAAACTTGGACTGGCCGCCCGGCATCGGCGGCTCGCGTACCTGGCGCGCCGGCTTCGACGCGAGTTGGGAAATCGACGTGTTCGGCGGCACACGGCGCGCGATCGAAGCGGCCGACGCGCAGGTCGAAGCGCTCGCGAGCGATCGCCGCGCGCTGCAGGTCAGCTTGCTCGCCGAACTCGCGCTCGACTACGCCGAGCTGCGCACCGCACAGGCGCGGCTGCAGATCGCGCGCGACAACATCGGCAATCTGCGCGAAGGCGAACGTCTCGCCGAGCACGCGCTGCGGCAGGGCCTCGGCACGTCGGCCGAATGGGCGCAGGCGCGCGCCGAGCGCGAAGCCGCGGAGGCACAGCCGCCGCTGTTCGAGGCCGAGATCGGGCGATGGAGTCACGCCATCGGTGTACTTGCCGGAGGCTTCGCGGGCGACTGGAGCGCTGCACTCGCCGCACCCGCGCCGATGCCGCCCACGCCGCCGAAATTGCCGCTGACGCTGCCGTCGGACGTGATCCTGCAGCGGCCCGACCTGCGCGCGGACGAACGCCGCCTCGCCGCGGCTACCGCACGGATCGGCGTTACCGAAGCCGCGCGCTTCCCACGTTTCAGCATTCCGCTGAGCCTCGGCACCACGGCGAGCATGCTGCACGATCTGTTCAAGGGCGCGAGCGTGGCCTGGACGGCGGGGCTGCAAGTTGAGCACACGCTTTACGACGCTGGCCGTGCACAGGCCGGCGTCGCTGCAGCGCAAGCCGCGACCGATGCGGCGCGGCTGGTCTACGAGCGCGACGTGCGCTTGGCCCTGCGCGACGTCGAAGATGCCGTGTCGAGCCTCAACGGCGAACGCCGCCGCCGCGCCGCGCTCGACGCTGCGGTACGCGACAGCGAACTCGCGTTGGAGCGCGTGACGCGCCTATATCGCGGCGGCCTGAGCGCGTACCTGCCGGTGCTCGTGGCGCAGCGCGCGGCGAACGCGGCGCGCGACGTGCTCGCGCTTGGGCGCGGCGGCGAAGTGCGTAACGCGATTGCGTTGTACAAGGCGCTCGGCGCGGGCTGGTCCGAAGACGGCGCCGCAAGCGACGAAAGCGACACCGGCGCTCGCGCACAGGCGGATGCCGCCACGGCGGTTGCCGCTCCATGACGATCCGATTTCCTTTCACAAGCAGCGAGCCGGCATGAACCTCGATCCGCAAACCTTCGTCGTCCACGATATCGGCGAATTTCCGTTCGTCGTTTTCAACCAGGCCGCGGCGTGGCCCGGCTATGCGGGCCGCTGGGAAAAGGAAATGATCGCCCTCGTCGAAAACGGCCTGCCGTTCGTCGTGGTCTACGACCGCGTGCGCTCCGACGAGAGCCACGAGGACCGCCGCCATCGCGGCATCTGGCTCAAACACAACAAGCAGGCACTCGGCCGCCTCTGCAAGGCGCTCATCAGCATCGAACCCGACGCGGAACGCCGCGCCGAGATCGAAGCCGCCGGCGCGATCGCGGTCAAGGCCTTCGGCATTCCGCACGAAGCCGTCGCCACACGGCAGGCCGCATTCGATCTGGCTCGCCGTCTCGTCGACGGAGCGGCCTGAAGACGCGGCGGCTCCCGTCGCGACGCTCAGTGCGCGCGAACCGCTGCGCCGGACGGATGCACGCTGTTGCCATTGCGCCGCGTCAGCGCGATCAGCACCGGCACCGCGAGCAGCACGAGCGGGTACTGCACGATAAGGCCGGCGATGATTGCGATCGCGAGCGGCTGCTGGATGCCCGAGCCCTGGCCGATCGCGAACGCGAGCGGCAGCAGAGTCAGGATCGCCGCGAGCGTGGTCATGGTGATCGGGCGCAGGCGGTTACGGCTCGCTTCGATCAGCGCCTGGCGCAGCGGTATGGTGTGCGCGAGTTCGGTGTACTCGCTGACGTAGAAGATCGCCATCTCGGTCGCGATGCCGATCACCATCGTCATGCCCATCAATGCGGTGATGTTGAGTTCGACGCCGGTGATCCATAGCGCGGTGAACACCGCGGTCGTCGACAGCAGCGAGGTGCCGACGATGATCAGCGGCAGCCAGAAATCTTCGTAGAGGATCAGCAGCAGGACGAGTTCGGCGATCAGCGCGGCGAGGAAGACCACGGCGAGGCCGGCGAAGGCGATCTGCTGCTGGCGGTACAGGCCGCCCATCTCGTAGCGCACGCCTGCGGCGAGCATGCCTTTCTGCGCGAGCACCTTCTCGACATCGGCGACCGCGGCGCCCATGCCGCGGCCTTCGATGCGCGCGGTGACCGCAACCATCGGCTGCAGATTGTCGCGCTTGATCTCGGGCTCGCCCGACACGGGCGTCAGTGTCGCCACGCGCTTGAGCGGGAACACATGGCCGTCGCTCGCGCGGATCGGCAGGTCGGCGAGGTCTTCGAGATGCAGGTTCATCGCCTTCGGCGTGCGCACGCGCACGTCGATCAGTTTGTTCGCCTGTGGCAGCTGCGTGGCGATCGCGCCGTTGATCGCGACATCGACCGCCTTGGTCACTTCGTCGGGCGTGACCGACTCGAACGCGGCCTTGACCGAATCGACCTTCATGTCGATGCCGTCGCCGGCGAGCATTACGCCGTCCTTGATCTCGACCACGCCGGGGATCTTCGCGATCGCCGCGGCGACTTTCTTCGCCTGCGGGATCAGCTTGGCCGGGTCTTCGGCGTAGAGCTGGATCTCGATCGGCTGCGGCACCGCAGTGAGGTCGCCGATCAGGTCTTCCATCAACTGGGCGAGTTCGATGTCGACGCCGGGTACGTTCTTCTGCACGTCCTCGAGCACGGCGGACATGACTTCCTCGGTCGCGCGCGCATGGTCGGGCTTCAGGTGCACGAAAAAATCGCCGTGGTGCGGCTCGCCGAGATCGCCGCCGAGGCCGGTGCCGGTGCGCCGCGAGAAGGTGTCGACTTCGGGCTGTTCGCGCAGGATCGCTTCGATCTGATGCAACTCGCGCTCGGTCTCGTCGAGCGAGGTGCCGGGTTTGGTGTAGAAGTCCATGACGAAGCCGCCTTCGTCGACCTTCGGCATAAACCCGCTCGGCACCTTGTGATAGGCGAGCGCGCCGAGCAGCAGCAGCGGCACGATCGCGCCGAGCAGGATGACGGGCTTGGCGAACACGCGGTCGAGCGCGCGCGAATGCGTGCGCGACAGCCAGTCCTCGCGGTCGGCGGCCGGATCGTGCCAGCGCTTGAAGTCGATGAAGGTGCGCGCGAGCACTGGCACGACGAACGCGGCAAACAGATAGGACACGATCAGCGCCGAGGCCATCGTCACCGCGAGCGCCTTGGAGAACGATCCGGTGACGCCGCTCATAAAGCTCAGCGGCAGGAACACGATCAGTGTCGCCAGGCTCGACCCGGTCAGCGGGCGCAGGAATTCGCGCGTCGCCGGCAGCACGGCCGCGCGTCCGTCGGTCACGCCGGGCGCGCCGGCGCGCCGTGCGATGTGCTCGACGATGACGATCATGTCGTCGATGACGAGGCCCACGGCCGCGGCGATGCCGCCGAGAGTCATGATGTTGAAGCTCATGCCGGCGACGCTGAGCACGAGCACGGTAATCGTCAGCGTTGCCGGCACGACGAGCACGGCGATCAGCATCACGCGCAGGTTGCGCAGGAACACGAACAGCACGATGCCGGCGAGGATCAGGCCGATGATGACCGCGTCGCGCACGCTCGCGCCCGATTCGAGCACGAGCGCGCTCTGGTCGTACCAGTTCACCAGCTTCACGCCGGCCGGAAATTTGAACGCAGCGAGGCGCGCGCGCACGTCCCTGGCGATCTGCACGGCGTTGCCGTCGGGCTGCTCGTAGACGTTGAACAACACGGCGGGCTTGCCGTCCTCGACCACGCGCAGCCAGAACGGCGCCGCACCGGCGCCGACCTCGGCGACGTCGGACAGGCGCACCACGCCGGCCGCGTCGCCGCGCACGACGATGTTCTTCAATTCATCGACGCTGCGCAGATTGCTGTTGGAAACGACGAGGAAGAGTTTGTTGCGGTCCTGCACGCGGCCGACCGCCTGCAGTGCGTTGCCCGCCGTGATGGAGGCGACGAGTTCGTTCATGCCGATGCCGTACTCGGCGAGGCGATGCACGTCGGCCTCGACGTGGACTTCGTCGATCGCGCCGCCCTGCACGTCGACGCGCGCCAGCCCGGTGACCGGCGCGAGCAGCGGCACGATCTCGAACTGGGCGAGGTCGTGCAATTGATTCGGGGTGAGAGTCTCCGAGGTCAGCGCATAGGAGATGATCGGAAACACGGTAGGGTCCATGCGGCGCACGCCGTAGGTCGTACCGGGCGGCAGCTTCGGCAGCGCCTGCGCGATCGCCGAATCGACGAGCAGGGTCGTCGCGATCATGTCGCGGCCCCAGCCGAAGTCGACCGAGATCTGCGCCGAGCCGCGCGACGACGCCGAGCGCACTTCGCGCACGCCGGGCACCGAGCGGATCGCCTCTTCGACCGGACGCGTCACCGCGAGCACGGTCTGGTCGGCCGGGCGGTCGCCCGAGGACAGATCGACGACGACGCGCGGGAACGACACCTGCGGAAACAATCCGACCGGCAGCACGAAGGCGGCGACGAGTCCCGCAAGCGCGAGGGCGAAGGCGATGCAGAGCAGCGAGCGGGCGTGGTGTTCGATCAGGCCGATGAAATTCATGCCGGGTTCCGATGGATATGGCGACTGGCGCATCTGTGCCGCACTTCTCCTCCCCCTTCAAGGGGGAGGCCGGGAGGGGATGGTGTCGATACGGGATTCACGAGCAACACCATCCCCACCCAACCCTCCCCTTGACGGGGAGGGCTAAAAACCTCAAAGCGGATTGCTTTTTGCGTCTTTCGGCGCGGCCTTTTCCTGCTTCGCATCGGCCTTGTCGTCCTTAGCATCGGCTTCTTCCTTGCGCACTGCGCCGCCGTCTTCGAGTTGGTAATTGCCGACCGCGACGACCTCGAGCTTCGGATCGAGCGGCCCTTCGACCGCTGCGGTGTCGTCGTCCATGCCGAGACGCTTGACCTTGACGCGCTTGGCCTTGTCGCCGGCGACCTGGAACAGGTACGTGCCTTCGTCGTCGTCGAGCACGGCGTCGCGCGGCACCAGCCAGCCTTTCAATTCACCGACTTCGATCTGCGCGCGGAACGCCTGACCCTGGATCAGCTCGTCGTCGACGGCGACGTCGGCGTCGACCAGGCGGGTCTTCGGATTGAGGCTCTTGTCGATGCGCGCGAGCTTGCCTTCGACGGCTTCCGCATCGCCCGACAGCGGCTTGATGCGCACGGTCTGGCCGAGCTTGAGCCGCTTCAGTTCGGACGGCTCGATGCCGCAGGTGACGACGAGGCCGTTGCTGCGCGTGATCGTCAGCAGCGCCGCGCCGGCGGCGACGCGGTCGCCCTGGTTGACCGGCACCGTGGCGATGACGCCGTCGAACGGCGCGACGAGAGTCTGCTGCGGCTTACCGCCGGTCTCGTGTTCGAGTGCGTCGAGCGCGGCCTGCGCGTCGGCCGCGGCTTTGTCGGCGAGCGCCTTCTGGTCGCGCGTGGCAAGTTGCTCGCCGAGCAGGCGGTTGATGCGCGTCTGTTCTTCCTTCGCCGTTTTCAGCGCGGTCACTGCCTGCGCATAGGTGCTCGACGCGGCCGCGGACAGATGGAACTCCATCAAGGTCTGGCCCTTGTGCACGGCTTCGCCGGGCGTCACCGCGATGCGCATGACGCGGCCTTCCGCCTGCACGCTCATGCTCATGCCGCCGTTGATCGCGGGCACGGCCGTGCCGTAGGCGGTCAGGGTGTCGGCGATCGTGCCTTGCTTGGTCGATTGCGTTTCGACAAGCACGCTGCCCTTTACTTCTTCTTCGGCGGCGCCGGCCGTATAGGTGACGAGCAGGCCGGCGGTGCCGGCGATCAGCATGCCCGCGACGAGCGCGGCGAGGAGTTTGACTTTCATGGTTGACCTTGCTTCGTAATGGTTTGCGCGTCGGGCATCTCGGCATGCGGCATGCCGGCGCCGACGAGCGTCGCGATGGCGATCTGCTGCTCGTGCAGGACGAGCTGCAACGCGAGGATTTCCTGTTGTTTGGCATTGCGTGAGGCGACCAGGTCGACGTAGCTGCGCTCGTCGATATCGCCCTGGTGGAACGCGCTCTGCACGTGCGTCGCCATCGGCTCCATCTGCGCGAGCAGGGCGTGCTTGGCTTCGAGCTGCTTCTGCAGCAATACCTGATCGGCGAGCATCGCCTCGACTTCGCTCTTCGCCGCGATCAGGCGCGCGCGGAATTCGGCGTGCAGCTGTTCGCGCGTGGCGCGCTCCTGGGCGATGTTGCCCTGATTGCGGTCGAACACCGGCAGGTCCATGGTGACCTGCGGGCCGAGCGTCTTCACGTTGCTCGTGTCGCGGCCGTAGGTCGCGCCGAGCGAAAACAGCGGGAATTGGGCGAGCACCGCGCCGCGCACTTTTTCTTCCTGCGCGCGATAGCCGAGTTGCAGCGCGATCAGGTCGGGGCGGCGGTTGGCGAGATCGGGCAACTGCGCGCGGATCGCGGCGACGTCGAGCGGCGGCAGCTGCAGATCGTCGGCGAGGTCGAGCTTCACCTTCGGGTCGAGGCCGAGCAGTAGGTTCAGATCGCGCCGCCGCGTTTGCTGTGCGCGCTCGAAATCGTCGTGCTGCTTCTGCGCGTCGGAGCCGGCGGCGAGATCGGGCGCGAGCGTGGCGAGGGTCGCGTCGCCTTGTTCGAGCGCGCGGCGGTTGCGGCGCACGCGCTCCTGCCAGAGCGCGGCGTTGTCGCGCAGCAGGGCGAGCTGCTTGTCGCCTTCGATCAGGTCGATCGCGGCGAGGCGCGCCTTGCTGATCGTCTGCCACTCCTGCCAGAGCACCGTCGCATCGACCGACTGCGCGGCGGCCTGCGCGGCGTGGCGTTTGGACGAGAGCGTGACGATCGATTTCAGGTCCTGGGTCAGGCTCGCGGCGAGCGCGGCGACCGTGCCCGGTCCGCTGAGTACATTGGCATAGCTGCCGCTGAAGACCGGATTCGGCAGGATGCCCGCGGTGCGCACCTGCGCCTCGGCGATGCCGTGCTGCGCGCGCACGGCGACGAGATCGGGATTGTTGTCGAGCGCGAGGCGCACGACGTCGTCCGGCGCGAGGCGCGCGGGCAGGGTGCCGTCGTGGCGCAGTTCGGCGAGCGAGGTCTTTCCGCTCGCGGCGAGATCGAGCGGGCGCGCGGAATAGGTTGCGCATCCGGCCAACGCGAACAGCGCGCAAAACAACAACGGCGGCAGGCAACGCTGGAAAGAGGACATGCTTCGAAGGCTTGCGAAGTTCGACATCGCTCAGCACCATACGTGGGCGCGCCTTGTGGCCCGATGTCGGCAACATTACCGATTCACAACTTGAACTTGGCCGCCGTGTTCGATCTGATGCTCACCGTATCTCTGCCGGAGCCGGCCATGACGCTTCGCCGCATTCTGTTTTCCGCGTTGGTCTGCGCGGCCGCCACCCACGCGAGTGCCTGGGCGCACGATGCGGCAACCGCGCAAGATCTGAGCAAAGAGGCCAAGGTCTCGAAAGATGCCGCGCAAAAAACCGCGTTGGACGCGGTTCCGGGTGGCGTCGTCGCCAGCTCGGAATTGGAGCGCGAGCATGGCAAGCTGGTGTGGTCGTTCGATATCAAACGCGCCGGGTCGAAGGACATCACCGAGATTCAGGTCGGCGCCGTCTCGGGCGTGATCGTGTCCAAGGAAATAGAGAATGCGCAAGCCCAAGCCAAGGAAGCCGCGGCGGACAGGAAACATCCGCCGCATTGAGTCGGCGGTTGCGGCCCGAGTCGCAAGCAACTATCCACAACGGGCCCACGTGCCTTGAGAATTCTACTGATCGAAGACGACGCCGAGACCGCCGACTACGTAATGGCCGGTCTGCGCGAGTCCGGCCACAACATCGCCGTCGCGCGCGACGGCCGTGACGGCCTGTTTCAGGCCACCGGCCAGGACTGGGATCTGCTGCTCGTCGACCGCATGCTGCCGGGGCTCGACGGCATGACCCTCGTGCGCACGCTGCGCGCGGGCGGCATCGAGACGCCGGTGCTGTTCCTGACCACGCTCGGCGGCATCGACGATCGCGTCAACGGCCTCAATGCCGGTGCCGACGACTATCTGGTCAAGCCGTTCGCGTTTTCCGAACTCGCCGCGCGCGTCGCTGCGCTCGGCCGGCGGCCGCGGCGCACCGCGGCGGAAACCGTGCTGCGCGTGGCCGACCTGGAAATGGACTTGCTTGCGCGCAGCGTGCAGCGCGCCGGGCAGGCGATCGAACTGCAGCCGCGCGAATTCCGCCTGCTCGAGTTCCTCCTGCGCCACGCGGGTGAAGTCGTCACCCGCACGATGCTGCTCGAACAGGTCTGGGATCTGCATTTCGATCCGCATACCAATGTTGTCGAAAGCCACATCAGCCGCCTGCGCGGCAAGGTCGACAAAGGCCATGCCGTGAGCCTGATCCAGACCCTGCGCGGCGCCGGCTATTCCCTGCGCGAAGCGGCGCCGTGAACCTGCGCCGGCTGGTCCGCACGTCGAGTTTTCGCCTGACCCTGCTCTACGCGGTGTTCACCGGCGCGAGTTTTCTCGTGCTGTTCGCCGTGATCTTCTGGTCGACGACGCGCTTCATGCAGCACCAGATCGACATCACCGTCGAAGCCGAGATCAAGGAAGTGCGCACGGCGGCCGGCGACGGCAGCATCGACAACCTGCGCCGCGCGATTGAATCGTCGACCAAGCAGGCCGGCGGTTTCTATTATCTGCTGCAGGCGAGCGACGGCAGCGTGCTCGCCGGCGACCTGCCGCCGCTCGACGCCGTGCCCGGCGTGCGCGAATGGGTCGAGCCAAGGCGTCTGCCGCGGTTTCCGAAGGTCGATATCCGCGGCCGCGGCGAAGCGGTCGACGGCGGCGGCTATCTGTTCGTCGGTACGGGCGCGCACGAAGTCCACGAGTTGCGCGAGTCGGTTGCGCAGTCGTTCCTCTGGGGTCTCGGCGCGGCGATGCTGCTCGTGCTCGTCGGCGGCGCGCTGATGAGCGCCTCGGTCCTGCGCCGCATCGAAGCGGTCAGCCAGACCAGCCGCGACATCGTCGCCGGCGACCTGCAGCGGCGCATCCCGCTCAACGGCAGCGGCGACGAATTCGACCATCTCGCCGTCAGCCTCAATGCGATGCTCGACCGCATCGGCGTGCTTATGGAAGGGCTGCGCCAAGTCTCGACCGACATCGCCCACGATTTGCGCACGCCGCTGACGCGCCTGCGCCAGCGCCTCGAACTCGCCCGGCAGCGGCCGCCCGATGCACAGGCGCTGCACGCGACGCTCGGCGCGACGCTGACCGACATCGACGCGATCCTGTCGACCTTCGGCGCGCTGCTGCGCATCGCGCAGATCGAGAGCGGTGCGCGTAAAGCGAGCTTCCGCACGGTCGATCTGTCCGAACTGCTGCACACGGTCGGCGAAATCTATCAGCCGGCGATCGAGGAAAAATCGCAGACGCTGCGCGAAGACATCGCCGCGGGGCTCAGCGTGAACGGCGACCGCGAACTGCTGACCCAGTTGTTCGCCAATCTGATGGAAAACGCCTCGCGTCATTGCGATGCCGGCGCGCGCATTGAGCTGCGCGCACGGCAAACCGGCAACGCGGTCGAGGTCGTCGTCGCCGACGACGGCCGCGGCATTCCGGCCGATATGCGCGAGAAAGTGCTGCAGCGTTTCGTCCGCATCGACGCCAGCCGCACCACGCCGGGCAACGGCCTCGGTCTTGCTCTCGCGCACGCGGTCGCCATGCTGCACGAGGCCGAACTCAAGCTCGGCGACAACGCGCCGGGCTTGCGCATCGGCGTGCGCTTTGCGCAGGCGGCGGAGTCGCCGGCTCAGCGGGGCTAGAGGTCGGCTTGAATTCGACGGCGCGCAGGAAATTCACGCGCTGTCATTCCCGCCTTCGCGGGGATGACGAGACAAGAGAGATCTCGGCGATTTGACAGGGAGTTCGCTTAAAGCGGCACTTCGAAGATCGCCTTGACTGTCCACTTGTCGCTGGCGCCGTTGAGGCCGCGGCCGATGCCGAGATTGAACGGCACCGCGACGCTGCCGATGTCGAAGGCGAGGAACAGCTGCTGATTCTGCTCGCGCGCCGGTTTGAAATCGCCGAACGCGCCCATCTCGTCGTAGTACTCGATGCCGACGAAATTGTCGCCGCCGATGTTGCGCGCGATCTTGATGCCGGGACTGAAATCCGGCTTCGAGCTGACGTAGCGCGAACGGAAGGTCTTGCCGACCACCGGATTGAACGAGACCAGCCAGTCCTCGTTGCGATAGCCGATGATCGGCCGCAGTTCCATGGCCGGCCGGCCCTGTTCGAGACGCTCGTTGACGTCGCCGACTTCGAGGTTGAGGCCGGCGAACATGCCCGCTGCGCCCTCGGCCGGCTTGAACGCCATCCATTTGATGCGGAAGCGCGGCCCGGCAAAATATGTCGTGCCCGACGCGTCGCGCAGGAACGGCAGGTACAGCCCGGCTTCGAGCGAGTCGGTCAGGCCGTAGGACCATTCCATCGTCGCGCGCATGCCGTGATTCGGCGGAATCTCGCCGGGCCAGTCCGGCGTCCTGCGCCCGTCGAGCGTGGTGTTGAGATGCAGTTCGAGGCCGATCTGGCCTTTCTTGTTAATGCTGTCGTCGTAGATCTGGATCTCGTCGGTCAGATCGGCGTGCGCGGCCGTGGCGGCGACTGCCAACGTGACGGCGCACGCGCCTCGCAAGAAAACGGAACAACGATTGCGCAGCGACATGGTTTCTCCCGAACTTGATTCCCGCTCACAGATCCAGCACCAGCAGCGGGCTCTTCGCG
Source organism: Rudaea sp. 3F27F6 (assembly GCF_005503555.1). Classification (GTDB taxonomy): domain Bacteria; phylum Pseudomonadota; class Gammaproteobacteria; order Xanthomonadales; family Rhodanobacteraceae; genus Rudaea. Next base: position 1,141,556 of record NZ_SCNG01000001.1, on the reverse strand, counting down.
CGCGAACAGCACGGCGTGAAGCGGTCATTGCGCGCGCGTTCTTCCGCGCTGAGCACGCGGTCGCGATGATCGGGTGAGCCGTCGAGCACGCCGGTCAGGCAACTGCCACAGACACCCTGCTCGCACGAACGCGGTAGAACGATGCCATGCGCGGCGAGCACGTCGAGCGCGCTGGTGTTCTTGCCGACAGTGTAGCTCTTGCCCGAACTCGCGAGTTTGACGACGAACTCGGCGTCGTCAGCCGCGTGGCGCAGATCGGCGGAAAAATATTCGCGATGCACGTTCTCTTCGCGCCAGCCGGCGCGCTGCGCCGCGGCGAGCGCTGCGTCCATGAAGCGCGTCGGCCCGCAGACGTAGAGGTGCGTGCCGGCAGCGGGATGTGCGAGCAGCGATTCGAGATCGCCGCGCTGTTCGGCCGGCCCTTCGCTGAAATGAAATTGTGCACGGTCCGCGAACGCCGCGCGTTCGATGCGCTCGACGAAGGCGGCGTGCGTGCGCGAACGCGCCCAATAGTGCAGACGGAATTCCGCGCCGGTGTTCGCCAGGCGCTCGGCCATGCACAGAATCGGCGTGATGCCGATGCCCGCGGCGAGCAGCAGCGAATGCTCGGCGGCGTGCGCGAGCGGAAAATGATTGCGCGGTTCGCCGATGCGCAACAGGTCGCCTTCGCCGACCTCGTCATGCAGCGCGCGCGAGCCGCCGCGCGAATCGGCCGTGCGCAGCACGCCGATCAGATAGCGGTGCGTTTCGCGCGGATCGTTGCACAGCGAGTACTGGCGCACGAGGCCGTCGCGCGCCTGCACGTCGATATGCGCGCCCGCGGCGAACGCGGGCAACGCAGTGCCGTCGGGATCGGCCAGCTCGAACGTGCAGACGTTGGCCGCCTCGGTCGCTTTGCGCACTACGCGCACTTGCCGCGGCAGCCGTGCAGGATCGCGTTCGGCGCGGCGCAGCCAGCTGCGCAGGCCGGTCCAGGCGAGCAGCGGAACGCAGAGCGCGCCGAACAGCAGCAGCGCCTGGCCGATCCAGCCGCCGACCAGGCCGGTGTGGATCGACAGCGTCCAGAAATACAGTTTGTGTCCCGCGCTGCTCGCGGCATAAGGCGTGAATTTCAGCGTGTCGCCGGTGTAGGCGTCGAGCGCGATCAGGCTGCGCGCATTCGGATGCGGCGCATCGCGGTCGATGGTGTAAATGTCGACCGCGTCGTCGGCGCGCGACGGATAGTGCAGCAGGGCTTCGCGCGGCTGCGGCACGAGCGCCTGGACCTTCTGCCAGATCGCTTCCATCGGCAGGCGCGCCGCATCGGGTGCGTGAGCGAGCGAAGCCGGCGCATGCGCGGGCGGCGCGGAGCCGGTCAGCGTGTAGACGCCATTGCGATACCAGTCGAACGATTGCGGCAGGCCGGTCAGCGCGCTGATCAGCACGATCAGCGCCGCGTAGGGACCGACCGATTTGTGCAGGCCGATGTGTCGCGCGGCGCCGCCGGCACGCGGTGCACGCAGGGCCAGCGCGCGGCGCGCGCCGCGCCAGGTGCCGGGCCACCAGAGCACGAGGCCGCCGCCGACGAGGACGAGGGCAAAGACGATCGCGCTCGTGCCGACGACGAGATTGCCGTTCGGCATAAAGCGGAAGCGATGCAGTTGTTCGAGCACGCCGAACGCGCCGCGATAGCGGTTGCGCAGGCCGAGCACGGCGCCCGTGCACGGATCGAGATAGACGAACATCTGGTCGGTGAAGCGCACCATCGCCGTCGGCGTGCGCGCGTCGTCCGCTTCGGCGGCGATCAGGCGAATGTAGTCGAGCTTGCCGCTCGGATACGCCTTCTGCGCATTCGCGGTCAGCGTATCGAGCGGCAGGCGCGAGGCGCAGGCGGGCGCGCTGAGCAGATCGCGGTCGAGCGGCAGTTCCAGTTGCTTGCGCAGCACGAGCGCTGCGCCGGTCAGTGCCATCAGCACGATGACGAGGCCGACGCTGAGGCCGGTCCAGCGGTGGACGGGACGCAGAATGCGGCGCAGCCGGATCATCGTCTGCCTCGCATCAACGCGGCGCCTTGAGCGCGCGCTCGACGAAGACGTTGGTGTAAGTGCGCTTCACGTCGACCGACTTGTACTTCGGATTCGCTTCGGCAAGCACGCGCCACTCCGCGGCAGCGCCGTCCTCGGGCATACGGCCGTCGCCGGCGAACATCGGAATCTGTTCCTTGAGCACTTGCAGATAGGCATCGCCGTATTGCTTGCGCACCTCGGGCGGCATCTTCTCGGCGATTTCTTCGGGCGTGTGCGTGTTGATGTACTTGAGCGTGCGCACGAAGGCGTTGACGAGATGCTGGGCGATCTGCGGCTGCGCCTGCACGCGCGCACTGGTCATAAAGATGGTGTTCGACGGGAACGTCGTGCCGAAGGCCTTGCGCGTGCCGGCGACCGTGGTCAGGTCGGCGAACACGCTGGCGACGCCTTCGCGCTCGTAGAACGCACCGTCGGGCGTCGGCGCGACGACAAGATCGGCGGAACCGTCGCGCAGGGCCTTGAGGTTGGCGTCCTTGCCGTCGGTTGGCAGGCGCGTGTACTCGTCGAGCTTATGGCCGCCGGCGAGAACGAGAGCATTCGCCACGGTCGTCTTCGCCGAGCCCGCACCGCCCGTGATAAAGCGGCTACCTTTGAGATCGGCCGGCGTTTTGTACTTATCGCGCGCCGGGTTGGCGACGAGCACTTTCACGCCCGGCGTCAGGCCGAGCGCGACCACGGCCTCGATGTGCTTGCCCTCGGCGCGCTGCACGACGTTGTGGTGGTAGTAGGCCATGACCGCGTCGACACGGCCGTCCATCAGCATGTCCATATAGGGCATGTCGTCGCGGATGTTCATCACGGTGACGTCAACGCCTTCGTCGTTGAAGTAGCCGAGGCGCTCGGCGAGTACGACCGGGAACGAGCGAATCTGCTTGATCTCGTCGACGAGAAGGACGATGCGTTCGCGCGGCGCCGCCTGCACCGAAGCGCAGAGCAGAGCGAGCAGAAATACGGCCAGAACTTTCATGCGTAGCCTCCCTCGTTTTTCGCGCGAGTCTGCGTGGCAAACCTGAAAGGCATATTAAAAGCGCATGAAATTCGACAAAGTTTCGCGTCGGATGCGGCTGATGAAGTAGATGAAGATCGAGCCACGAAGAACACGAAGACAAACCCAAAGAAAGTTTTGAGAAGCGCGAGATGCGCTCAATTGCGTCTTGGCTTCAGATCCCAATCCGTTCGCCCTGAGGTATCGAAGGGCGAACGGCAATCCTCGCGTGAGTTCGTCCTTCGATACCTCAGGACGAACGGGCCAGATTTCCCATCGGGACACCAAGCGGGTTCAATCGAGCTTCGCGATCGCTTCGCGCAGCACCGCGGCGAGCCGTTCGATCTGCTCCTGTTCGATGATCAGCGGCGGTGACAGCACGATGCCGTCGCCGGCCATGCGGATCGCCACGCCCGCGTCGAGACAGGCGCGATGGCAGGCGTAGGAGCGCGCGCCGGGCTGGCTCGGTATCGGCTCGAAGTCGATCGCGGCCATCAGGCCGATGCAGCGGATATCGACCACGTGCGGCAGTCCCTTTAGCGAATGCACCGCATCGGCAAATGCCGGCGCGATCGCCGCGGCGCGCGCGAACAGGCCTTCTTGCGCGTAGACGTCGAGCGCCGCGAGGCCGGCCGCGCAGGCGAGCGGGTGGCCCGAGTAGGTGTAGCCGTGCGGCAGTTCGATCGCCGCCGGCGGCCCCTGCATCAGCGCGTCGTGCACGCCGCCGCGCACGAGCACGGCGCCCATCGGCACGCAGCCGTTGGTCAGGCCCTTGGCGCAGGTGATCATGTCGGGGACGACGCCGAAATAATCTGCGCCGAACGCGCGGCCGAGACGGCCGAACGCCGTGATCACTTCGTCGAAGATCAACAGGATGCCGTACTGGTCGCAGATTTCGCGCAGCCGGCGCAGATAGCCGGCCGGCGGAATCAGCACGCCGGTTGAACCGGCGACCGGCTCGACGATGACCGCGGCGATGGTCGAAGCGTCGTGCAGTTGCACGAGGCGCACGAGGTCGTCGGCGAGATGCGCGCCCCAGGCCGGCTCGCCCGTGGTGAACGCGGTCTCGGCGCGGTTGTAGGTGTGCGGCAGATGATCGACGCTCGCGAGCAGGTTGCCGAACGGCTTGCGGTGGCCGGCGTGGCCGCCGACCGAGACGCCGCCGAAGCCGACGCCGTGGTAGCCGCGCTCGCGCCCGATCAGCCGTGTGCGTCCGGCCTGACCTTTGGCATGGTGATAGGCGAGGGCGATCTTGAGCGCGGTGTCGACCGCTTCCGAGCCCGAATTGGTGAAGAACACTTGGTCGATGCCCGGCGGCGCGAGCGCGGCGACGCGCTCGGCAAGCTCGAACGCACGCGGATGGCCGTATTGGAAGGACGGCGCGTAGTCGAGCTCGGCGGCCTGTTTCGCGATTGCCTGCGTGATATGCGGATGGCCGTGGCCGGCGTTGACGCACCAGAGGCCGGCCATCGCATCGAGCACCTTCTCGCCGGACGGCGTGTAGTAGTACATGCCCTCGGCGCGGTCGAACAGGATCGGATCGCGCTTGAAGCGGCGGTTGGCGGTGAACGGCATCCAGTAGGCGCGGGTGCCTGCAGCCGCAGGTTGATCGTCGTGGGTCGGAGAATTCATCGCGGCCATCTCGGTTTGGAATCGGGTACGGTCGAGATGATTGCATTTTAAAACGAAAAATACAATTTGATCGAAAGCGCAGGCCACGCCCGGCAGCTGCGGCGAGCGCAAACGGGATTCCTGTGCGAGATCAGTCCGCTCGCGTCGGCAGCTCCGGGGAACCCGGTGAAGAGCGCTGCCGAAAGCGATTGCTGTCCGTCATCCGCGCGAGGGCGGGGGGCGTGTTGTGGATTTCACGGGAAACGGCGAGCGCCGGATTGCGCGCCCCGCTTTGCCGATCCTGCGTGCGGTGAAGTCGAAACGAGCAAAAGATCGATGCGCGCAGAACGCGGAGAAAGAAAACAACGATGAACATTGCAGATCTTCGCTGTGCTTTCTGCGTTCTCCAAGGTTGAAGCTCTTCGGTCTGCTTGGTCTAGCGATCGAGCAAGCCGGGTCGCGATGCAGCGCGACGCTACGCGCGCGCTCGATCCGCGCGCACCGGCAAGCCGCCTAGCGTTCGAAGGAAATCAGGGCGAAAGATGATCGTCCGCATCGCCGGCAGCCGGCGGCCGCGCGTGGCGGCGGCCGATCGACAACGAGCTGGCGATCTTGAGGTGGTGCAGCATCAGCGCTTCGGCGAAGGCGGTGTCGCCCGCTTCGATCGCCGCGATGATCTGCAGCAGGCGCTTGCACGACTCGATCACGTTGCGGTTCGGCCCGGAATAGCTCGAGAACTCCTCGAAGCGGCGCAACTGGTTCTGCTGCTGCATCGCCTGCAGGATGTAGCGGTTGCCGGAGAAGCGCATCAACATTTCGTGGAATGCCGCGTTCATCTCGAAGAACGCCGACGAAGTCTGCGCGCGCGGGCTGCGCGCAAGGAAATCCTCGTAGCGGCGGCGCGCCGCGGCGAGTTCTTCGGGCACGGCCTTGAAGCTCGGCTCGCGCAGCGCGGCGCATTCGATGATCATGCGGAAGCGATAAGCTTCGTATAGCGCTTCTTCGGAATCGAGGCCGGGCAGAAACTGCCAGCCGTGGCCGCGCCGGCGGCGGATCAGGCCTTCGCGCGTGAGCCGCAGCAGGGCGTGCATCAGCACGCTTTTCGGCGCGCCGTAGCGCGCCATCAATTCGGTTTCCGACGAGGCCTTCGGCAGCTTGCCGCTGGCGCGGTCGGCGATGATCGAGCGGTACAGGTCTTCGGCGGTCGGGTTCGGATTTTCGAGCGCGGTCATGCGCATGCGCGGCGCGCGCTTGGACACGAACACGCCGGCGTTCGCACGCGCTTCGAGGTAGCCGCGGTCCTGCAGCATCTTCAGCGCGGCGCGCACCGGCGAGCGCGACACGCCATAGCGCTTGGCCAGTGCCGCCTCGGTCAAATGTTCGCCCGGCGCGACGCTGCCGCTGCGGATCATTTCCATAATCTGGTTGGCGATCTCGATTTGCAGCGAGCTGGGTTGGGGAGCGTGCTCGTCCTGCATCCGGCTTCCTTTGCTAGTAGTGAACCTGGCTGCGCGCGAGTATAGCGTGCGCCCCGGCCGGCCCGTGCGCGGCATGCCTGCCGCAGCACCATGCGCAGCGATGGCGCGGCATAAGTGTATTGCATTTTACTATCATCTAATACAATATCGATGCGTCGTTCGTATCCGGCGACGCTCTCTGCAGGCTCCATTCACCGACTCCGCCATGCGATCCCGTCTTCCTTTCCTGCTCGCTTTTTTCCTGCTCGCCGCCGTGCGCACGCAGGCGCAGGACGTGACGCCGGAGGGCACGATCGTCGTCGCGATGAATTCGGATATCCGCACGACCAATCCCGGCGTGAACCGCGACGGCAATACCGACTCGGTGATGATGCATATCGTCGAAGGGCTCGTCGCCTACCGCGAGGACGGCGCGCCGGCACCGCTGCTCGCGCAAAGCATTGACGTCGCCGACGACGGCAAGACCTACACCTTCCATCTGCGCGAGGGCATCAAGTTCCACAACGGCGCTGCGCTGACAGCCGACGACGTGATCTGGAGCTGGCGCCGCTATCTCGATCCGAAGACGATGTGGACCTGCCTCGCCGACTTCGACGGCAGCCGCGGACTCAAGATCGAATCGATCGACGCGCCCGATCCGCGCACGGTGGTGTTCCGCCTCAACCGCGCCGCGCCGCTGCTGCTGACCCAGATGGCCGCGCTGCACTGCGGTGCGAGTGCGATCGTCCATCGCGATTCGGTGAACGCCGACGGCTCGTGGAAATCGCCGATCGGCACCGGCCCGTACCGGCTCGATACCTGGAGGCGCGGCGAATACATCGAGCTGGCCGCGTTTGCGGATTACGCGTCGCGCGGCGGGCCGCCCGACGGCTACGCCGGCGGCAAGATCGCCTACGCGCAGAAGCTGCGCTGGTTGTTCATCCGCGACGACGCCGCGCGCCGCGTCGCCCTGATCAAGGGCCAGATCGACGTGCTGCCGATCGTGCAGGTGTCGGAATTCGCGCAGATCAAGAAGTTGCCGCAGGTCGTGCTGAAGAGTGCGCCGCTGCTCGGCGTCAACGCGCTGCTGATGCAGACGCGCGATCCGATCCTTGCCGATGCGAAGTTTCGTCTCGCCCTGGCGACCGCGCTCGACACGCATGCGATCGCCGAGATCGCTTCGGGCGGCACCGGTGTCGCCAGCGCATCGATCGTGCCGGTGTCGAGTCCGTACTTTTCCGCGGCGCAGAAGAAGAGCTACGAGTTCAGCCTCGCACGCGCAAAGCAGTTGCTCGCCGAGTCGAACTACCGGGGCGAGAAGATCAAGCTCGTCACCAACCGCCGTTATCCGGACATGTACGACCAGTCGATCATGATCCAGTCGATGGCGCGCGAAGCGGGCATCCGCATCGAACTCGAAGTCACCGAGTGGGCGACCGCGCTCGAACGTTACCAGAGCGGCAATTACCAGCTCATATCGTTCAGCTACACCTCGCGCTCGGATCCGTACCTGAGCTACGACGCGATGCTTGGCGACAAGAACAAGAGCAAGCGCAAGGTCTGGGACGATCCGCAGGCGATCGAGTTGCTCGCCGCCGCGGGCGCGACCGCCGACCGCGGCGAGCGCCAGACGCTGTTCGACAAACTGCATGCGCTGATGCTCGAAGACACGCCGCTCGTCGTTCTCTATTGCCCGGCCGACGTCGTTGCGATCAAGCGCGATCTCGACGGCTTCCGGCCGTGGGGCGTCGCCCATGAGCGGTTGTGGAACGTGCGCCGCATCGACAGACCGGCGACCGCTGCGGCCGCGGTGCCGTTTTCAGGTTTCCGACAGGATCCGGTGGCAGGCTCGACGCCGGATTTCCGCGCAAGATCCGTTTCGGGGAGGAAGACAAAATGAAAATAGCCAAACCCATCATCGCGTGTTGGGCATTCGCGCTCGGTGCGCTCGTCGCCGCGGGCTCCGTTGCGGCCAAGGACAACGACGACGCCAAGGCGCCGAAGAAGGAAGCAGTCGAGAAAAAGGGCGGCAAGGAAGGCGACCTCGACAAGTTCATCAACCCCGACTCCGACGATCTGAACACGAAGATCGACGTGATCACGCATACGCTCTACGAGCAGGAACAGCGCATCGTGACGCTGACCTTTATGCAGGAGTACGGCGAGCGCGTGCGCCTCAAGCGTGTCGCCTTCGCGAGCGCCGACCGCAGCTTGATCCCGGGCTATATTTTCACTCCGGTCAAACCCGAAGCGGGCAAGAAGTATCCGGGCATCGTCATGGTCCACGGCGGCTTCCACGAGCGCTTCGACTGGCGCTGGTTTCAGCTTATCGATGCGGCAGTAGCAAAAGGCTACGTGGTGATCTTCCCTGAATACCGCGGCAGCCGCGGCTACGGCGCGAACCACTACGTCAACGAGTACGGCGTGACAGACACTGCCGACGTGCTCGCCGCGGCCGAGTATTTTGCCGGTCTCGATTATGTCGATCCGGCGCGCCTCGGCATTCTCGGCCAGAGCCGCGGCGGCATGGTCACCTTGCTTGCGCTCGAGAAAGAGCCGAAGCGCTTCGCCGTGGGAATCGACATCGTCGGCCTCGCCGACTTCGTTGCCTACATGGCTTACAAGCCCGAATACCGGCGCCGGGAAGTGGCGAAGGAAAGCGCCCACTTCAAGGGCAAGCTGCCGGACGAGAACCTGCCCGCGTACATGGATGTGTCGCCGATCAATCACGTCGACCAGATCCAGGCGCCGCTGCTCGTGATCGCGACCAAGGGCGACAAGATCGCGCCGTATGACTTGCACACCGGTCGTCTGCTCGACGTGCTCAAGGCCAAAGGCAAGGTGTTCGAGTCGAAGATTTACGACAACGCACCGGGCGGCCACATCTTCATGGACGGCGACACGCCCGAGCAGCGCGATGCCATGCAGCGCTGCTTCGAGTTCCTCGGCAAGTATCTGAAGCCGTAACCGATAAAGACGCTCGTCCTGCCCGCCGGGAGCATGCGGGCAGGACGGGATACCACCCAATCTCCGGAGATTCGCCGTGAATTGCAAATTTGCAAAAGTATATTTGTCCTTGTTTTTTGCCCTGTTCCTGCTGCTCGCGCAGATGCCCGCGCGAGCCGCCGAGCCCGATCCGCGCATGAGCGGACCGCGCAGCCTGATCGTCGCTTACCACACGGCGCCGGCAAACCGCGAAAAACTGCGCAGCTACATGCTCGGCGCCGGCCTCAAGGATTTCGCCCAGTGGAAGCGCGAGGGCGCGATCGCCGACTACCACGTCTACTTCAACCGCTACATCGATTCCGACAACTGGGACATGCTCGCCGTCGTCACCCTCGCCGCCGAAAACGGCACCGCGCGCTGGGCGCAGATCGAATCCGCGCATCCGTCCGGCCTCAATGCGGCGGCGCTCGCCTTGACCACGGCGATCCACACCACAGTCGCCGACCTGATGCGCAACAAGTCGAAGCCGGCGAAGAACGGCAAGCCGCCGGTCTATCTGATGATTCCCTACGACTATCTCGTCTCGGTCAACGAGTACATCAAATACGTCGACGCCTATGTGCTCGCGCAGACCGACGGCTGGATCGAAGAGGGCGTGCTGTCGGGCTACGGCTTCTATCTCTCGCGCTATGCGGCCGGGCGGCCGTGGAGCGCGATGTTCGTCTACGAGTACGCGAGCGAGGACGGCCTCGGCGCGCGCGACGTGACCGTGGCCAAGGTGCGCGAGCGCCTCAAGCAGAATTCGGAATGGAAGGCCATCGCCGACAACAAGCAGGGCGTGCGCAAGGAACTGCAGCCCGTCGTCGCCGACGAGCTGATCGCGCGCTGATCGAACCGTTTTCTCGTAGAGACCCTTATGGACCAAACCACTTCCAACAACCGCGGCTGGATGCAGCGCCGCCGCGCCGCGGTCGCCAACGGCGTCAAGCAGACCCACGAGATTTTCGCTGCGCGTGCCGACAACGCCGAGCTGTGGGACATCGAAGGCCGCCGCTACATCGACTTCGCCGGCGGCATCGCCGTGCTCAACACCGGCCACCGCCACGAGAAGCTCGTCGAAGCGGTGCAAGAGCAGCTCGCGCGCTTCACCCACACCTGTTTCCAGATCGTCGCCCACGACAACTACGTCGAGGTCGCCGAGAAACTCAATGCACTCGCGCCGGGCGACTTCGCCAAGAAGTCGGTGCTGTTGACGACCGGCGCCGAAGCGGTCGAGAACGCGGTCAAGATCGCGCGCGCCGCGACCAAGCGCTCGGCGGTGATCACGTTCACCGGTGGCTACCACGGCCGCACCCTGATGACGCTCGCGATGACCGGCAAGGTCAATCCGTTCAAGCTCAACTTCGGGCCGTTTCCGGGCGAAGTGTTCCACGCGCGCTTTCCCAACGCGCTGCATGGCGTGTCGATCGACGACGCGAAAGCCTCGCTCGAAACGATCTTCCAGAACGACGTCGAGCCTGCGCGCGTCGCCGCGATCGTGATCGAGCCCGTGCAGGGCGAGGGCGGATTCTATGTCGCGCCGTTCGAGTTCCTGCGCTGGCTGCGCGAGCTGTGCGATAAACACGGCATCCTGCTGATCGACGACGAAATCCAGACCGGCGCGGGCCGCACCGGCAAGTGGTTCGCGATCGAACATTCCGGCGTCGTGCCCGATCTCATCACCACGGCGAAGTCGCTGGCCGGCGGCATTCCGCTGTCGGCCGTGGTCGGTCGCGCCGAGGTGATGGACGCGCCGCTGCCGGGCGGACTCGGCGGCACCTACGCGGGCAGCCCGCTCGCCTGCGCCGCGGCGCTGGCGGTGATCCGCACGTTCGAGGAAGAAAACCTGCTCGAACGCGCGCACGTGCTCGGCGAGCATCTGACCACGCGCTTGCACGCCCTGCAGAAAGAATTCCCCGCGATCGTCGACGTGCGCGGCTTAGGCGCCATGGTCGCGTTCGAGCTGTTCACCGTGGACGGCAAGCCCGATGCCGCGCTTGCGCTGAACCTGGTCAAGTACGCGCTGCAGCACGGCCTGATCCTGCTCGCCTGCGGCATCTACGGCAACGTCATCCGCATCCTCGTGCCGCTGACCGCGGCAAACGAACTCGTCGATCAAGGCCTTGGCATCATCGAGAACGGTTTGCGCGAGCTGACGTCGGCGATCGGCAAGGCGGCTTGAGCGATCATTCGCTCAAGGCGACGGTGTAAGTCAAAATTGCGCTAGGAATCCACGGACAAACCCTTCTCCCATCGGGAGAAGGTGCCGGCAGGCGGATGAGGGAAAAGCCTCGCATGAGCTGAGTGGCTGGAATAGTTGCGACGCACTCCCCTCATCCGGCGCTTCGCGCCACCTTCTCCCAGAGGTAGAAGGGAAGATCCCGCTCGACCGATCAAGGCGACGGTGCAAGTCGAATTGCGCTAGGAATTCATGGAGAAACCCTTCTCCCACCGGGAGAAGGTGCCGGCAGGCGGATGAGGGGAAAGCCTCGCATGCGTGAGGGGCTGGAATAGTCGGGACGCTCTTCCCTCATCCGGCGCTTCGCGCCACCTTCTCCCAGAGGGAGAAGGAAAGATCTTGGTCGACCGATCAAGGCAGCGGTCCAAGTCGAGTTGCGCTAAGAATTTATGGAGAAACCCTTCTCCCATCGGGAGAAGGTACCGGGAGGCGGATGAGGGAAAAGCCTCGCATGCGTGAGGGGCTGGAATAGTCGTGACGCTCTTCCCTCATCCGGCGCTTCGCGCCGCCTTCTCCCAGGGGGAGAAGGGAGAATCCCGGCCGACCTCGAAGCGGACCAGGTCTTCTTTAATCTGTAGATTAAAAACTACGGCTTGAGCGTCGGGTGCGTCGACGGCTCCCAGACATCGCCCGAAGTCGCCACGAGTTCCTTCATGTTCGACCAAGTGCGCCGTCCCGGGATTTCGCTGCGGCGGAGCACCACGGCCTGCGCGTAGGCGATCATGCGTTCCTGCATGCGCTTCTGTTCTTCCTCGGGCCAGGTTTCGTAGGGATGCGGTGCGCGCACGACGACGAGATCCTTGAGTCCCTTCACGCGGTGGTACGAATCGATCGTGCCTTCGAGTCCGCTCGCATAGCACCAGAGGCCGCGCGCGAAGAATGCGCTCGGCCATTTGCTTATGCCGGCGAGCGTTGCTGAGCTCGGGAAGAAGACGATGTTGTGCTCGACCTCGATGCCGCCGATGAACAGGCCGCGGTCTTTGCCCGGGCCGCGGCCGTCGTCGACCGCGCTGGTCTGCGCGGGCACATGCCCGGCGCCCGCGGAGAATTCGGCGACGAGGATCGCGCCCTTGATCGTGCGGTCGCCGGCAGCCGGTTTGCAGGCGATGGTGGGCAGGTCGTAGCTGCAGTCCTTGTCGAAGTTCATCGTCATCGCCCACGACGTCGCCATCGTGCCGCGCGAATTGCCGAGCAGCAGCACGGGCAGGCCGGCGTCGGGTGCGCCGCCGCGCAGCGCGCTCGCTGCGGCGCGGCCCTGCTGCAGATCGCCGCTCGGCGTCAGCGCGCGCATACCCTTGCCGGTGCGCAGGCTGGCGAGAATGGCGAGCAGGTCGCGGCCTTGCTGCAAAGTATTCGTATCGCTGAAGCCGCCCGATACGCCGATGCCGCGGCGATCGAAGGCGAGCACGTCGAAGCCGGCTTGAAGCAGACTATGTTGCACGCGCCGCCACGCCGCCTGGCCTTTCGCGCCCGTGGTCTTGCTCGGGTAATTGTTGAGCACGCTTTCGCCGGTCTTCGCGTCGATCGAGTAGAGCGTGTCGGCCGGATCGTCTACGGCGGTGACGCGATCGCCGCCGCCGCCGCTCATGACGATCAGCGCGCGCCGCTTGCCGCCCTTGCCGTCGTCGACGCCGGCGCCGCGGATGTACCAGCCGCGCAGCCTGATATCGTCGCTGAGGTTCTTGTGCAGCCGCTCGTACGGCTCCGCGGGCGCGGTGAATTCGACGATGTAGGTCGACGCGTCGGCCGCGGCGATCGGCTCGTTGTACGGCGCGGCGGCGAAGAACGCCGGACGCCGCACGGTCTTGAGGTCGGTGTCGCCGCCTTTCTCCTCGACCTTGCCGAGCAGAAAGCGGTGGCGCGGATCGGCGTCGTTGTATTCCTTGTTCGGCGGATGGCGCGCCATGACCTGTTTATAGACGCGGTCGTAGCAGGCCTTGTCCGCCTTGCACGCCTGCCAGCGCTCGCGCAGTTTGGCGTCGCTGAATTCGTCGACGTAGTAATCGCCCTTGTAGCCGGCCGGCGCGTGCGCCGCGGTGCTCGTGAACGGGATGCAGGTGCGTGCGCCGGCCGAGGTCGGCAGCAGGTAACCCGGCAGCACGAGGTCGCGGTCGTAGCCGACGCGCGCTTCGCACTCGAACGGCGGCACCACAGGATCTGCAGGCCGCAAGATTTCACCGCGCGCTGGCGGCGTCGATCCGTCGCGCGCGTACAGCGCATGCGGCTGCAGCAGGGAAGCCAGCAGAGGGCCGAGCAGGATCGCGGTGGAGGGGCGTTTGTTCATGTCGCTACTCGTCTCGTCTTTATCAATGTCGGGTTATTTGTGAAAAATTGCATTTAGAGAAAATAAAATGCAATCGTGTTTTGGCCGCGAAACCGCGCGTCGCTGCACTTCTCAGCCGCGCAATGCAGCCGAGATCGCGCCGAGGCCCGCTTCGAGTTCGGCGGCCGTCGGCCAGCCGTAACCGAGGCGGAAATAATTGTCCGGCATCTCGAACCAGTGGCCAGGGCCGACGTAGGCGCCGTGTACGTCGAGCAGGCGCCGGTAGAACGCGTCGGTGCCGCCTGCGGGTGCGGCGCGCATACGCGGAAAGCAGACCACGCCGCCGGCCGGAGGTACCCATTCGAGCAGTTCCTCGCCGGCGATCCAGCCGGCGACGAGTTGTCGGCGGCGACGCATTTCCGCGAGCACGGGTTCGAGGATCGCGGTGCGGTTCTCCATGATCTGTTCGCCGACCCACTCGTCGATGACGCTGCCGCAGATGCTGATCTGCTCCTTCGCGGCGAGGAAGATTTCCTGCAGTTTCTTGTCGGTCGTGGCGATCCAGCCGAGGCGGATGCCCGGCACGCCGTAGGCCTTCGACAGCGAGGCCACGCCGATGACGTTCGCGCCGAGCGAAGCGGCCGGCGGCAGCGCGCCGTCGAGCGACAGGTCGCGGTAAGTCTCATCGACGAGCAGGTAAGCACCATTGCGCTGTGCCAGTTCGGCCAGCGCGCGCAGTTCCGTCTCGCTGCACATGACCCCGGCCGGGTTGTGCGGGCAGGTTACGCTGAGGATCTTTGTTGCCGGAGTGAAGGCGGCCGCGACCTTGTCGAGGTCGATGTGGAAGCCGTCGTCGAAATTCAGTTCGACGTAGGTCGTCGCACAGCCGATCGCGCGCGGCGTCTCGATATTGGTCGCGTAGTTGGGGCGCACGACGACGAGATGGTCGTGGGTGCCGAGCAGCGCGGTGGCGATGATGAACAGCGCGCCGGCCGCACCCGTGGTGATCAGCACGTCGTCCTGCGCAAGGCCGCAGCCTTGCGCCGCGATCAGCGCGCGCAGGCGTTCGCGGCCGCGATGTTCGCCGTAGAGTAAGGTCAGATCGGGGACGGCCAAGCCGAGGTCGGACAGCTTGCGGTCGGCGACCGAACTTTCCGAGAGGTTGTAGCGGATACGCGCATAGCCGTATTCCTCGGGCGACTCGACTTCGATGGGCATCCGGACGTAGCGCACGCAAACTCTCCTCTGGCCGATCTGGCGGCGGGACCGTATGCCCATCCCTGGCAGGCCTTGGCCGCCGATGCGTCGTGCGCAGACTCCCAGCACACGACAAATAATTGCATTATTATTGACAATAATACAATCTAGACGAATTGGGAACAGGCACAGCGATCGGGTCCGTTCGATCCGCCGCGCGCGGTCCGCAGGGAGGCCATCCTCGCGCAATCGAAAGTCGTGGAGAAGTCGAGATGAAGCTACGCACGCTGATTCGTTTCGCCGCCGCGGCGGCCAGTCTGACTTGCGCGGCCGCGTTTGCCGCGGCGCCGGCCGAGCTGATCCTGCACAACGGCAAGGTATGGACGGTCGAGGCGAAGCAGCCCGTCGCGCAGGCGGTCGCTGTCGCCGGCGGCAAGATCGTCAAGGTCGGCAGCGACGCCGAAGTGCTCGCACTGCGCGGCGCGGATACGCGCACGATCGATCTCAAGAGCCGCCTCGTCCTGCCCGGATTCAACGATGCACATACGCATTTCGAGAACGCGACCGACTGGTACTTCCAGGTGCGCCTGATCGACGTGAACACGCCCGAGCTGATGCTGCAGCGTCTCGCCGAAGTCGTCACGCGCGTGCCGGCCGGCATCTGGATCACCGGCGGCGACTGGAGCGACTTTGCCGCGGGCACACATGCGAGGCAGGGCGGCGCCAGTGCGTTCGTCGCGTTCGAGCCCGATCTCGCCGCGGTCGACAAGCTGACGCCGAACCATCCCGTGCTGCTGCGCCGCTACGATCGGGTCTGGTTCGCCAACAGCAAAGCTCTGCAACTCGCCCGCCTCACGGCGAAGACGCCCGACCCGCGCAACGGCCGCTACGGCCGCGACGCCAAGACCGGCGCGCTCAACGGCTTGCTCTACGGCAGCGCCGGCGAGGCGATGGAAAAAATCATGCCGCCGGCGACGCGCGAACAGAAGCTGATCGGCGCGCGCGGCGTCGAGGCGCAGCTCAACGCGGTCGGTATCACCTCGATCGCCGACATCACCCGCGACGACGAAATTTCGCAGCGGCAGATCTATCCGACCTACGTCGAGCGCAGCTATTCCGACCGGCGCATTTTCGAGGAACTGAAAAAGCGCGGCCAACTCAGCCTGCGCGTCTACGCGTTCCTGCCGCTCGACAGTTGGAGCGAGCTCGCCTCGATCGGGATCACGCCGGGCTCGGGCGATGCGCTCGTGCGCTACGGCGCGCTCAAGGTGTTCGGCGACGCCGGCCTGATGTTCGAGCCGCTCAAGGACACGATGGGCCTGCCGGGCGACTGGGCCTACCGCTTCATGGGCGAGGCGGCGGTGGCGAAAAAGATCGTCGAAGCCGACCGCGCCGGTTACGACATCGGCACCCACATCATTGGCGACAAGGGCATCCACGAACTGGTCGGCTGGTATGCCGATGCGGTCAAGGCGAACGGCGAACCGCGCCGGCCGCGCGATCGCCGCGATCGCCTGATCCACGTCTGGTATCCGGCGCCGGCCGACCTCAAGCGCGCGGGTGCGATGCACCTCGTCGCCGACATCACGCCGGATCATATGATGCGCGATCCCGACACGCTCGAAGCGATTCTCGGCGCGCAGCGCGCGAAGTCCGCGTTCGCCTGGCGCACGATGATCGACGACGGTTTGCGCCTCAACATCGTTTCCGACCTGCCGGGCCCGTTCAACAAGGCCAGCCTCGCGACCTACGATCCGCTGCGCAACATCTACATGGCGGTGACGCGAAAAGAGGCGTCGCACTCGGACGCGACGAAGGTGTTCCATCCCGAGCAGGCGATCACGATCGAGGAGGCGATCGCCGCCTACACGATCAATCCGGCATGGTCCTCGCACGAGGAAGACATCAAGGGCAGCATCGCCGCGGGCAAGCTGGCCGATCTCGTCGTGCTCTCCGACGACATTCTTGCCGGGCCGCCGGAGAAGCTGCTCAAGACGAGGATCGACTACACAATCTTCGACGGCAAGGTGGTCTACACGAAACCGTAGGCTTCGCGCCGCCGGTCTTCAGCCCATCGCGAGGTATTCGTCCTTCAGCCGCACGTAGTGTTTGGCCGAGTAGTAGAGCTGCTCGATCTGCGCGTCGCTGAGCTTGCGCACGCAGCGCGCCGGGTTGCCGAGCCACAGTTCGCCTTCGCCGACGATCTTGCCCGGCGAAACGACCGCGCCCGCGCCGATCATCGCGTGCTTGTGCACGTGCGCCTTGTCGAGCACGGTCGCGTGCATGCCGATCAGGCAGGCGTCTTCGATCGTGCAGGCGTGCAGTACCGCGCCGTGGCCGACGGTGACGTCGGCGCCGACAATCAGCGGCGCGCCGCCCGGCGTGTACGGACCGTCGTGGGTGACGTGCAGCACGCAGTTGTCCTGGATATTGCTGCGCGCGCCGATGCGGATGCGGTTGACGTCGCCGCGCGCGGCAACGAACGGCCAGATCGAGGCGTCGTCGCCGAGTTCGACGTCGCCGACGACGACGGCGGCCGCATCGACGTAGACATTTTTGCCGAGGCGCGGCGACTGGCCGCGATAGGAACGCAGAGGCATGAGTTCGATTCCGCACTGGAAGAAACCGGGCGCGCATCGTAACACTGTGGCCGCTTTGCCCCCGCCGCACGGTCGCCGCCGCCGCTCCGCCATACGCATACGCATGTAAACTGTCCGCCTGGCTCCTTTGCGGATGCAAGCCGATGGACATGCCCGTCACCCAGCCCGATCTCGCCGCCACCCTCGCGCGCTTGCGCGCCGCGCAGCAGGCGCAGACGCCGAGCTACACGCAGCGCATGGACGATTTGAAGCGCCTGCGCAGCGCGTTCAAGGCGCGCTTCGATGCGCTCGCGGGCGCGATGAACGCCGACTTCGGCCGCCGCTCGAAGCACGAATGCGCGCTCGGCGACGCAGTCACCGTGATCCAGGACATCGATCATATCCGCAGCCACCTGCACGGCTGGATGCGCAGCAAGCGCGACCTCGCCGACTGGCTGTTCTGGCCCGCGCGCATCGAAGTGCGCTACCAGCCGCTCGGCGTCGTCGGCGTGATCTCGCCGTGGAATTATCCGGTCAACCTCGCCCTGCTGCCCTTATCGGCCGCGATTGCCGCAGGCAATCACGTGATGCTGAAGCCGTCCGAGCACACGCCGCGCACCTCGGAAGAATTGAAGGCGCTGCTCGACGAAGTATTCCCGGCCGACCGCGTTGCCACGGTGCTCGGCGGCCCCGATGTCGCCGCCGCGTTCTCCGCGCTGCCGTTCGATCATCTGTTCTTCACCGGCTCGACCACGGTCGGGCGCAGAGTGATGCAGGCCGCTGCGCAGAACCTGACCCCGGTGACGCTCGAACTCGGCGGCAAGTCGCCGGTGATCCTCGCGCCGGGCTATTCGATCGCGACCGCGGTCGACCGCATCGCCGCGGGCAAGCTGCTCAACGCCGGGCAGACCTGCATCGCGCCCGACTACGTGCTGATGCAGAAGGAAAGCGTCGCGCCGTTCGTCGCCGAGATGCAGCGCATCGTCGCGCAGCGTTATCCGAATCCGGCGACGAACCCGGACTACACGAGCATCGTCAACGACGGTCAGTACAAACGCCTGAGCAGCTATCTCGACGAAGCGCGTGCGGCCGGCGCCGAAGTGGTCGAACTCGGCCAGGGCGACGCGGCGAACCGCATCCTTGCGCCGACGCTCGTGGTCGATCCGCCGAAGAACCTGGCGCTGATGCAGGACGAAATCTTCGGCCCGATTCTGCCGATCGTGCCGGTCGAGTCGGTCGATGCCGCGATCGACTTCATCAACTCGCGGCCGCGGCCGCTCGCGCTCTATCATTTCGACAACGACTCAGCACGCACCCAACGCGTGCTCGAACGCACGACCTCGGGCGGCGTTGCGGTCAACGAAACCCTGCTGCAGATTCTGCAGAACGAACTGCCGTTTGGCGGCGTCGGTCCGTCCGGCATGGGCCACTACCACGGCCGCGAGGGCTTCCTCACCTTCAGCAAGCAGAAGCCCGTGCTCTATCAGGCACGCTTTAGCAGCATGAAGCTGCTGCGCCCGCCGTATGGTGGTCTGGCGGACTTCGTGCTCAAGTTCCTCACGCGCTGAAGGCACGCGGTCTTGTGCGAGCGGGGCGCGCGCAACGCCTGCGATGGAAAAAGAATTCTCGTTTGGCGAACTGCTGCATAGCTTTGATTTCGGTAAAGCTCTGATTCCGGCGGTTCTCAACAGCCGAAAGGCTGGCCACGCAGGAGTCCCGCTTTTATGCGGGCTGGGCGAAGAGCTGGATCCCAGCTTGCGCTGGGATGACGAGTAGATTGGAGCTTCTTTAGAAACCCGTGAGTATGCTCTAGGGCAAGTCGTACAGCGATTTCGAATCTAGCGCGGCCGCGGCTTCGCGCGTGCGGTCGGCACGGCAGTCCACGGGTCGTCGGGCCACGGGTGTTTGGGATAGCGGCCCTTCAGTTCCTTCTTCACTTCCGGGTACGTGCGTTCCCAGAATCCCTTGAGATCCTGGGTGACCTGGATCGGCCGCTGCGCCGGCGAGAGCAGATGTAGCGTCACGCCGATGCGGCCTTTGCCGATGCGCGGCGTGTCGGCGAGGCCGAACAATTCCTGCAGCTTGACCGCGAGAACGGGCGGTTTGCCCGCTTCGTAGTGCAGCGCGCGTTCGTTGCCGCTCGGCACGCGCAGCGCTTCGGGCGCGTGCTCGTCGAGCGCGCGGCGCTGGGTATAGTCGAACCTGGCCGCGAGCGCGTCGCCGAGCTGCGCCGCACCGAGCGAGTCGAGCTTGCTCTTGCCGGCAAGCGCGGGCGCGAGCCAGTCCTCGAGCGTGGCGATCAGAGCCGTGTCGGACAGATCAGGAAGTTCGAGTTCGGGGCAGGCTTCGCGCAGGAAGGCGGCACGCGCGCGCAGGGCACGCGCATGGTCGCTCCACGGGAGCGCGTCGAGACCGAGCTCACGCACCGCGGCGAGCAAGGCGGGCAGCGCGTCTTCCGCCTTGGCCGGCACGCTGCGGCGTTCGAGCACGAGTTCGGCGAAGCGATATTCCTCGAATGCCTCGACGCCACGTGTCTCGCGATTCCAGCGCACGGTCCGTTTGCGTTCGAGGCGGTCGGCGAAATCGCGTTCGAGCAGATCCGCATCGAACGGTGCGGCGGCGAGGACAAGACTGTCGCGCTCGTCCATGCGCAGATCGACGACGACGAGCCACGGCTCGCCGTACAACGCGGAGTTCTGGTGCAGGCTTGCGCCGCGACCGTTGCTCAGCGCGTAGCGGCGCGGATTGTTCGGGTCCTGGCGCGCGATGCGGTCGGGGAATGCGTGCGCGAGCACGTCGCCGATCGCGGTCAGGCCAGGTGCTTGCGCAGGTGCGGCGTCGCGCACGCCGAAGCGCCGCCGCCATGCGTCGGCGGCCTGTGCGATCGTCGCGAGCAGGCCGCGATCGGCGCCCGATTCGCGCGCGCCGCGCCCGCCCGCGCCGCGAAACGCGACGAGCGCGGCATGGCGCAGGCGGAAATCGTCGTTGCGCGCCCCGTCGCCGCGCAGCGGATTGCGCGCCTCGATCAGGGCGAGCGCGTCGCAAGCCAATGCGCGTTGCGCGGGCGCGGCACGCAACACGGCGGTGGCGAGGCGCGGAGAAGCGCCGCCCGCAAGCATTGCGCGGCCCAGCTCGGTCAGGCCGGCGTCCGCGTTCGGCGAGGTCGCCGCGCCGAGCAGGTGCAGCAGCCCGCGCGCGCTGGCGAGCGCGCCCGGCGGCGGCGCGTCGAGCCAGCGCAGATCGCTCGCGCCCCAGGCGCCGAGTTCGAGGGCGAGGCCGGACAATTCGACCTGCGCGATTTCGGCGCGGCGTGACGGTTCCAGGCGCCGGCTCTGCGGCCAGAGCCGGTAGGCGACGCCTGCGGCGACGCGGCCCGCGCGGCCCGCGCGCTGATCGGCCGAAGCCTGGGAGATGTTGACGGTTTCGAGCCGGGTAAAGCCGGAGTTCGGATCGTAGTACGGCTCGCGCGCCAGCCCCGTGTCGATCACCGCGCGGATGCCCGGCAGGGTGACGCTCGACTCGGCGACGTTGGTCGCCAGCACGATGCGCCGTGTGCCCGCGTGTGCCGGCGCAAGCGCGGCGTGCTGATCGGCAAGCGAGAGTTCGCCGTGCAGCGGCACCAGGGCGATCTCGCTGCCGTTCGCCGCGTCCAGGGTGGCGAGGGTCTGCTGGGCGCGGTCGATCTCGCGCCGTCCCGGCAGGAAGACGAGCAGGTCGCCTTCGGTCTCGGCCAGCGCCTGCTCGACGGCGCGGCGCAGATGGAACGGCCAGTCCTCGTTCTGCTTCGCCGGCGGATAGCCGACACGCACCGGAAAGCTGCGACCCGCGCTGGTCAGGCGCGGCGCGTCGAACCAGCGCGCGATGCGCTCGCCGTCGAGCGTCGCCGACATGATGGCGAGGCGCAGATCGGGGCGCAGCGAGTTCTGGATTTCGAGGGCGAGCGCCGCGCCGAAATCGCCGTTGAGATGGCGCTCGTGGAATTCGTCGAACAGGATCGCACCGACCTCGCCGAGTTCGGGATCGCTCTGGATCATCCGCGTCAGAATGCCTTCGGTGACCACCTCGACGCGCGTGCGCGCCGACACCTTCGCCTCGAAGCGGATGCGATAGCCGACGGTGTCGCCGACACTCTCGCCGAGCTGCGCGGCCATGAATTCCGCCGCCGCACGCGCGGCGATCCGGCGCGGTTCGAGCATGACAATCTTGCGCCCCTGCAGCCACGGCGCCGACAACAGCGCGAGCGGCACCTGGGTAGTCTTGCCCGCGCCGGGCGGCGCTTCGAGCACCAGGCGCGAACCGGCTTCGAGCCGAGCAAGTAGCTCAGGCAAGATTTCGGCGATCGGGAATTTCGTATTGTGCATAGCAAATTCTAAACGCGGATCGACGCATTCATAGAGGCATGACGTCGGCGCTTTGCGCAAAAGCGATCAAAGCAGTGCGCGAGAGCCTCGGCTTTTGCTTCTGCTTCTGCTCTGCTCCTGCTACGTCTTTTGATTCTCGGGTCCCCGTCAGCCGCGGCGAGGGCATGACGGATTCGCCCTTCAGGGTCGCGCGCAGGATGCGCGCGAGTTCGCGAATGGACAGGGATGTCCATCGAGCGAACCCCGGCATGACCTCGCGTACCGCCGTAGGCGGCGCGGCTCCCGGGGCGGCGTTTCTTTGGTTACTTTCTTGTCGCTGTAGACAAGAAAGTGACCCGCTCGCCCGTAGGGCGAGTGGAAGCCTTTGCTTTTAAACCAGCACAAACCAAAGCAAAGTCGCTGGATCCCCGCCAAGAGCACGCGGGGATGACGAGCAGAGGCAGGAGCTGGATTCCTGCTTTCGCAGGAATGACGAGCGAAAGAAGCAAAGCCGGGCGCGAAGAATCGCGCCCCTACGGAGACAACAAATGAGCCAAGCGCAACCGCGCTATCTCATGGACCTGTTCAAGACAAACCGCGAATTCCCGCGCGACATCGTCGCCGCCCGCGCGACGGCGCAACTCCGCGAGAATGCCCGACTTGGTGTGGTGTCGCACCGCGATAATGAACGGAAAGCCGAACTTGTCGCGGTAGCGCAGGTTGAGTTCGGTCAGCTCGGCTTTTTCCGCCTCGCTCAAATTGATCAGGCCGGCGCCTTTCTGTTCTTCGCTCGAATGTGCGGTCAGCGTGCCGCTGGCCGCTTCCTTGCCGGCCAGTTCGGGATGTGCACGCAGCAGGTCGAGCTGGCGCGCGTGCGGCGCGCCAGCAACGGCGGAGCGCAGTGCGCCGAGCAGCGCATCCACGTCGGCAAATGGCGCCTGTGCATGGGCATTGGCCGCGATCCACGGCGAATGTTCGTAGATGCCGGCGAGCGTCCGGGTGAATTCGGCTGCGGAAAGCCGATTGAGTGCGTCCAGGTCCATTGCGGCGTATTTTGGCGCTTGCGGAGATTCGAGCATTTTGTTGGCGCTGCGGTTTTTCTACAATCGGATTCGACTGGAAAAGGAAAAGACGACATGGCTTCATCCAATGCGACGGGCGCACCGATCCTGGCCGCGGCGGCCGATCTGCCCGACTGGGCGCGGCGCGCGGTCAATCTGGCCGATCCGCGCATCGGCGCCGCGGCGGTCCATGCGAGCGACGAGTTCTTCGCACCGCTCGCGCGCATGCTCGATCCGGCACCCGCGGTGTTCGTGCCGGGCAAGTACGACGCCAACGGCAAGTGGATGGACGGCTGGGAAACGCGGCGCAAGCGCGTGAGCGGGCACGACTGGGCCGTGGTCAAAATTCGCCGCGGGCGCA
The DNA here is from genome assembly GCF_005503555.1 of Rudaea sp. 3F27F6. GTDB lineage: Bacteria > Pseudomonadota > Gammaproteobacteria > Xanthomonadales > Rhodanobacteraceae > Rudaea. Next base: position 1,118,412 of record NZ_SCNG01000001.1, on the reverse strand, counting down.
TCGTCGGTTTCGATGTCGACACGAGCCATTTCACCGGCAACTACGCGCCGGCGATCGCAATCGAAGGCACGCTGTCGGCGAGCGATCGGTTCGAGGATCTGCAGCAGGCGACGTGGACGCCCGTGCTCGCCGCGACATCGCTCAAGGGCAATAGTCATCACTTGCTCGAAGCGATCGGCGGCGGTGCGTATTCGCATCTGCGCGTGCATATTTATCCCGACGGCGGCGTCGCACGTCTGCGTGTCTACGGCGCCATCGACGGCGCGTTCGCCGCGGCCGATGCGAATGCGTTGCACGATCTCGCCGCGCTCGAAAACGGCGGCCGCGCCGTGGCGTGGAACGACGCGCATTTCGGCGCGGCAGCGAATCTGCTGCTACCAGGCCGCGGCGTCGACATGGGTGACGGCTGGGAGACGCGGCGGCGGCGCGAGCCCGGCAACGACTGGTGCCTAATCGCGCTCGCCGCGCCGGGTGCCATCGAACGCATCGACGTCGATACCGCGCACTTCAAAGGCAACTATCCCGATGGCTGTTCGATCCAGGCCGCACGCATCGACGGCGGCACCGAGCAGTCACTGATCACGCAGAGCATGTTCTGGCCGGTGATGCTGCCCGAGCAGAAGCTGTCGATGGACGCCGAGCACCGCTACGAAAAGGAAATCGCCGCGCTCGGGCCGATCACTCATATCCGCTTCAACATCTTCCCCGACGGCGGCGTGTCGCGCCTGCGCCTGTGGGGGCGGCCGGCGCAGTGAGCACGCGCTTCGCCCGCATCGAACCGCTGACGCGCGCCGCCTTCGCCGCGTTCGGCGACGTGATCGAGGCGAGCGATGCCGCGCGCCATTTCCCAATCAACGGCGGCACGACCGAGCGATATCACGATCTGGTCAAGATCGATCTCGATGAAGAAGGCCGTGCGATCGTCAGCATCTTCCGTGCGCAGCCGCGTAGCCTCCCGTTCACGCTGACGATGCTCGAACGTCACCCGCGCGGCAGTCAGGCATTTATGCCGCTGAACGGGCGGCCATACCTCGTCGCCGTGGCGGCGCGCGCGGAAACGTTCGAGGCCGACGACGTGCGCGTGTTCCTTGCGCGCGGCGATCAGGGCGTCAACTACGCGGCGGGCGTCTGGCACCATCCTTTGCTCGCGCTCGGCGAAGTCAGCGACTTCCTCGTTGTCGATCGGGCCGGGCCGGGCGCGAACTGCGACGAGCGTTTTCTGCGCGAAGCGCTGACGATTCCGCCGCTGGCTTAACCACGTCCCGCGCGGTCGCTCGAAGGCCGCGCAGTGGAATTTGCCGGCCGCAGCCGCGATACTTTCCGGCCCTGTTTGATTTTTCGGGTCCGAGCGCACGATGTCCTCGCCTTCCGCCGCCGTAGACCGCGCCGCGCTTCGCGCCCGCCTGCACAAAGGTGCGGAGGTGCTCGGGCTCGGCCTGACCGCGGCGCAGAGCAACAGCCTGCTCGATTATCTCGACCTGCTCGTGCGCTGGAACGCGGTCTACAACCTGACCGCGGTGCGCGACCCGATGGAGATGGTCACGCGCCATCTGCTCGACTCGCTCGCGATCGCACCTCTGGTGCGCGGCGCGAGTCTGATCGACCTCGGCACCGGCCCGGGCCTGCCGGGCATCCCGCTGGCGATTCTCGCGCCGGAGCGCAGCGTCACCCTGGTCGACAGCAACGGCAAGAAGACGCGCTTCCTGCGCGAGGCCGTGCGCGTGCTCGGCCTCGCCAACGCGCGCGTCGAGCAGGCGCGCACCGAGGAATTGTCGGGCCAGTACGATTGCCTGGTCGCGCGCGCCTTCGCCGCGCTCGGCGATATTTTGAAACTCGGCGGGCAGTTGCTCGCAGCGGGCGGCGTCTGCATCGCGATGAAAGGCGTGATCGACCGGGACGAAACGGCTGGCCTGCCGCCGGGCTTCCGCATCGAGGAAATCGTGCCGCTGAGCGTGCCGGGCTTGGGCGCGGCGCGGCATGCCGTCATAATTCGCCGCAGCGAGGGCGAAATCTCGGCAAAAGTCGAGGCAGGAGCAAAAGCCTGAAACACGGAGAGCACAAAGAACTCGTAGAAAAGAAAGCGGGCTTGTCTTTGCTCGCTCTGTACTCTTTGTGGCCCAGTCTCAAAATCTTCCTAGCTTTTCAGTTTTCGAATAGAGCGCCATGACGCGGATCATCGCGGTAGTGAACCAGAAGGGCGGCGTGGGCAAGACCACGACCGCGGTCAACCTCGCGGCGGCGCTGGCCGAGGCGAAGCGCCGCGTGCTGCTCGTGGATCTCGATCCGCAGGGCAATGCGACGATGGCCTCGGGCATCGACAAGCGCACGGCCAAGCCGACCGGCTGCGAGGTGCTGCTCGACGAGGCGCCGATCGAAACGGCGATCCTGCCGACGCCGGCGGGCTTCGACCTGCTGCCCGGCAGCCGCGATCTGACCGCGGCCGAGATCAAGCTGATGGACATGCTCGCGCGCGAGTCCCGGCTGAAGGAGCAATTGGCCAAGCTCGGCGACCATTACCACACGATCCTGGTCGACTGCCCGCCGTCGCTGCACCTGCTGACGGTCAATGCGCTGACTGCGGCGGATGGCGTGCTGATCCCGGTGCAATGCGAATATTTCGCCCTCGAAGGCCTGACCAGCCTGCTCGACACGGTCAAGGCGGTGCGCGCGCGGCTCAATCCGCACCTCGAAATCGACGGCCTGCTGCGCACCATGTATGACGTGCGCAACAACCTCGGCAACGACGTTTCCGCGCAGCTCGCCAAGCATTTCGGCGACAAGCTGCTGCGCTCGGTCATTCCGCGCAATATCCGCCTCGCCGAAGCGCCGAGCCACGGCCAGCCGATCAACCTGTACGACCGCGAGTCGCGCGGCGCGATCGCGTATTTCGGCCTCGCCGGCGAGTTGCTGCGGCGCGACCGCGCCGCGGCGGCCGGTTCCGTACCGGTACAGCCGGCGGCGGCAGCGGCGCCCGTTGCGCCGGCCGTCACCCATTCCGAACCGCCTGAAGAAGACGCCGCCGAGGCCGCGCCGGCCGCGGAAATGCCGCCGCCGTCCATCGCTTCGCTGCTCGTGCGCTAAACTGACGCGCCTCAAATCCGGATTGACGAAACATGGCAGCTGCAAAGCGGCGCGGCTTGGGCTCGCGCGATCTCGACGTACTGTTGGGCGGTGGCGATGCCGCCGACGAAGCGGCTGCGTCCGGCGACGATCTGCGCATGCTGCCGGTCGATCGCCTCGCGCCGGGCAAGTACCAGCCGCGGCGCGTGTTCGATGAGGAAAAGCTCGCCGAGCTTGCCGCCTCGATCAAGGCGCAGGGCCTGATCCAGCCGATCGTCGTGCGCCCGGCAGGCGTGGGTCGCTACGAGATCATCGCCGGCGAGCGCCGCTGGCGCGCTTCGCAGCTCGCCGGCATGACCGAGATTCCGGCCGTCGTGCGCGAAGTCGCCGACCCGGCGGTCGCGGCGATGACCTTGATCGAGAACATTCAGCGCGAGGATCTTTCTCCGCTCGAAGAAGCGCACGCGCTGCGCCGCTTGATCGACGAATTCGGGCATACGCACGAAAAGGTCGCCGAGGCGATCGGCCGCTCGCGCTCCGCGGTGTCGAACCTGTTGCGCCTGCTCGACCTGCCCGAAGAGATTCGCCGCCTGCTCAAGGAAGGCCAGATCGAAACCGGTCACGCCAAGGCGCTGCTCACCCTCGATCCGGCGCTCGCGCTCGGCCTCGCTCGGCAGACCGCCGCGCACGGCTGGTCGGTGCGCGAGCTCGAAGCCGCGGCGCGCAAGGCGCAGACAGCGCCGCAGGGTAAGGCGAAGAAGACCGCCGCGCGCGACGCGGACATCGTCTCGCTCGAACGCGAGCTGTCCGAGCGGCTCGCCGCGCGCGTCGCGATCCAGCACGGCAGCGGCGGTCGCGGCAAGCTCGTGATCGGCTACCACAGCCTCGACGAGCTCGAGGGCATCCTGGAAAAAATCCGCCGATGAGCGCGCCGCGCCAAAATCCCAACTCTTCGTTGAAAGTTCGTTAGCATTCGCCCGGTCATGTCTCCCGTGAGCAGCAAGCAGCGACAGTTCGACGCGCTCGTACGCGGATATTCGGGCGATTTGTTTCGTTACGCGTACTGGCTTTGCGGCGAGGAAGCGCTTGCGCAGGATCTGGTGCAGGAGTCGTTCCTGCGCGCGTGGCGGTCGCTCGATTCGCTGCGCGAAACGGGCGCGGCGAAAGCCTGGCTGATCACGATCCTGCGCCGCGAGCATGCGCGCCTGTACGAGCGCAAGACGCCGCAGCTCGTCGACGTGGACGATGTCGAGGTCGCCGACGATCGCGAGGCGCTGACGCCGGAAGGCGCGGGCGAGGACGCGCTGATCCGCGCGGCGATGCTGAAGCTCGACGTGAAATATCGCGAGCCGCTGCTGATGCAGGTGCTTGGCGGATTCTCCTGCGAGGAGATCGCGCGCGAATTGAACATTTCCAGTGCGGCGGTGATGACCCAGTTGTTCCGCGCGCGACAGAAGTTGAAGGCGATACTCGGCGGCGAGCCGATTGAGGCACAGGTTTATGAATTGCGTTGAGTTCCGGCGACAACTGGCGATCGATCCGCACGCGTCCGCGGCGGACTTCGTGCAGCATCGCGCGGAGTGTCCGCGCTGCGCCGAGGCGCATGCGCGGGCGCTCACGTTCGAGAATGGCTTGGCGCGCGCGCTCAACGTCGCCGTGCCGGCGCAGCTCGCCGAGGCGATCCTGTTCGCGCAGACCACCGCCGAGCGGCGCCGGCGCACGGGCCTGCGCCGCATCTCGATGTTCGCCGTGGCCGCGGCGCTGGTCCTCGCGATCGGCGTGGTCGGCATGCGCGCGGAGGCCAAGCCCTTGTCGCTGCAGGCGGTCGAGCATCTGCGCAAGGAAGAGGACGTGCTCGTGCTGACCAAGCCGATCGCCGCGGACGAGGTCAGCGAGGTGTTCGCCAAGCGCGGCGTGGTGTTGAAGCAGGTGCCCGACGACATCAGTTTCGTCGCCCCGTGCCCGGTCGGCGAGCATCGTTCGGTGCACGTCGTCATGCCGACCGCGGACGGTCCGGTCACGGTGATCTATGTCGCCGACCAGAAGCTCGCCGCGGCCGAGGATTTCGAGCGCGACGGTCTGCGCGGGCGCAGCATGCCGGTCGGCAACGGCACCCTGATCCTGCTGGCGAAGAGCAGCGCCGAGTTCGCGCGCATCGGCAATCTCTGGCGCGCGGCGATCGCGGGCTGACGCCGGCGGGCGACAAGCGCCGGTGCGGCAGGCGATAATCCGCAGCCAACGTACCCTGGACCGTAGCGATGCCCGACTTATCCGTCGTCGTGCCCGTGCACAACGAGCGCGACAATATCGTCCCGCTGCTCAGCGAAATCGCCGCCGCGCTGCGCGGCAAGAGTGATTTCGAGATCGTCTACGTCGACGACCTGAGCCGCGACGACACGCTGGCCGTGCTGACCGCGGCGAAAGCGCAGTTTCCCGAACTGCGCGTGCTGCGGCATGTCGCGCAGAGCGGACAGAGCACGGCACTGCGCACCGGCATCAAGGCCGCGCGCGGCACGTGGATCGCGACGCTCGACGGCGATGGCCAGAACGATCCCGCCGACATTCCCAAGCTGCTGGCGATGCGCGACGAATCGCCGGCCGCGATCAAGCTCTACGCGGGCTGGCGCGTCAACCGCCAGGATTCGGGCAGCAAACGCTGGGCTTCGCGCTGGGCCAACCGCATCCGCTCGAACCTGCTCAAGGACGAAACACCCGACACCGGCTGCGGCATCAAGCTGTTCGAGCGTTCGGTGTTCCTCGATCTGCCGTATTTCGACCATATGCACCGCTATCTGCCCGCACTCGTGCAGCGCGCCGGCTGGCAGGTGAAAAGCGTGCCGGTGAACCACCGCGCGCGCGGCGCCGGCGTGTCGAAGTACAACAATCTCAACCGCGCCCTGGTCGGCATCTCCGACCTGCGCGGCGTGGCCTGGCTGATCCGCCGCTCCAAGCGCACGGCGGTCGAAGAGCTCTAAGCGCCGATCTAGGCGCGCGGAGGGTCTCCGCCGCACGGCCGTCGTTGTACCGCGTTCCCTTGCCCGGGGCGGCAGGCTATGGAAGAATCGGCCGAAAGTGGCGCTGTTCCGCGGCTGGTATCGGTTTCTTCGCGGAGCGCCGGGATATTGGAGCAGAACGCGTGATCGATCCGGATGGCTACCGTCCGAATGTAGGAATCATCCTGTTGCGCGACGACGGCAGGGTGTTCTGGGCGCGCCGTGCGTTCAGGGACGGCTGGCAGTTTCCGCAGGGCGGCATGCGCAGCGACGAGACGCCGATCGAGGCGATGTACCGCGAGCTGCACGAGGAAACCGGCCTGCGTCCGCATCACGTGCAGGTGCTCGGCGCGACGCCGGGCTGGCTGCGCTACCGCCTGCCGTCGCGCATGGTCCGGCGCAACCAGAAGCCGATGTGCATCGGCCAGAAGCAGGTCTGGTTCCTGTTGCGTTTCGTCGCCGAAGAATCCGCGCTGCGTCTCGACGTCACCGACGAGCCCGAGTTCGATCAGTGGCGTTGGGTCGATTTCTGGTATCCGGCCGCGCATGTCGTCTCGTTCAAGCGCGATGTCTATCAGCGCGCGCTGCGCCATCTCGCCCCGCTCGCGACGACCTTCAGCCATGACGCGTTGGACGAAGCGCTCGCGGTGGCCGGGCAGATGACCGAGTCCGCCTTCGCCGCGGCCGAGTCGATGGCCGAGAATGCGCGCGTGATGGCGGAAACGATGGCGGATCTCGCCGATAGGCTCGCCGACGCGGCGCTGGCGAAGACCGGCTAAGAATCCGACACACTCTGGCGCATCTTCGCGCTCACGAATGCCGTTGGCTTTGCCGGCGGACGATGCATTTATCGCCGCCGATTCGCCTGCGTCGCGCGCACGCCGTCGCACATCGACATACCGCCGCCCTCGTTTAGCCACATGCCGAACGCAGGCTGCGCTCTCCGTGCAGCTTCGCGACCGATTCGTGCGTTCGACATTGTTCTCTCTCGTCCTGGTTTTGCTTGCTGCCTCCATCGCCGGGTGCCGGGCTGCGGCTGCCGCCGGACCTCCTTCGGTCGATGGGCTGAGCCATGTGCCGACCGCCGTCAACGATCTGCAGCGGGCATCGGAGGACTTTGCCCGGCTCGGCTTTGTCCTCAAGCCGGGAAGGCCGCACGCCAATGGCATTCGCAACAACCACATCAAATTTCGCGACGGAACCGAACTCGAACTGATTGCCGCGTCGCGCAGCGTCGACTCGATCACCGCGTCATACCTGCGCTTTCTGTCGCGCGGAGACGGTCCCGCCTTTCTGTCTCTGTATGTGCGCGACCTGGCGAGACTGGCGCAGTCGATGGATACCTGGGGCGTCGCCAGCGAGCGTGGCGAAGGCTTCGTTTCTTTTCCTGACGACGCGCCGGCCGCGGAAATTTTCTTCGGCGGCCTCAATCACTCTCCGACCGATCTGCCGCAACACTTCGCGCATGCCAACGGGGCCGATGGTCTACTGGCGGTGTGGCTTGCCGGCAAGGATCTTTCGGCCGAGCGGCAACTCCTGCAGCGGCTCGGCGGCGTGCAGGGCGTCCGCTCGATCGACAAGCCGATAAAGGCGCGAGCGACGACGTTTCGTTTCGGCGCGGGCGAGGTGCGCCTGTTACCGGCCGCGTACGAAGCCGCACCGGGACATCCGATCGTTGGCGTCACGCTTCGCGTCTGCGATCTCGCCAAGACCAAAGATGTGCTTCGGGCCGGCGGTCTTTCCGCTCTGGTCGAAGGTGAGTCAGTGGAAGGTAAGAGTGTCTATGCCGCGCCGGCATTCGCGCACGGAATGTGGATCGAATTTCTGCAGCCGAAAGACTCTCGGCGATCTTGCGCGAATTAGTTGCAGGCATTCGCTCGCCATTCGCTGCCGACTCAACAACGTACGCCGCGTGGCATTTGCGAGCGCATCGATAGCGCGCACCGCGAGGGAAATCAGCGCAAGGCGCGGATGCGCGTGAACAGAACCGAGTCTGGCACGAGTTTGCCTTCGACGCCGGCGAGAATATCTCCGGCCAATTTCGTCGCTTCGTCCTTGCGATCGTGGGCATGCAGCCACTCCGCGCGCGGGAGTTTGGCCAGGACGATACGCGGATCGGCCGGCTCGTAGACCTTGGTGGCGAGTGCTTCGGTGTCCTGCATATTGGCCAGCGCGGCCGCGTCGCCGTCGCGCTGCAGGCGCACGAGTGCCTGCGCTTGCGTCAGTTGCCAGGACGGCGCGGGTTTGAGTGAGGCGCGGTGCGGGGTGACTTCGTCGAGCACACTTCGTGCTTGTTCGGCATGCCCGCACGAGGCGAGCCAGAGTGCATGTTCGACCTTCGTCGCGTTCAGATCGGCATCGTCGGGCTTGTGGCGTGTGGCATAAATCGACTCGGCCGCGCTCAAGGCGTCGGCGGATTCGGCTGCGCAGCCGGGCATGCTATGGATGTAGGCTTGCGTGCGCATGCCGCGCGCCTGCAGATAGTCCGGAATTCCGAGCCGTCGCGCATCCGCAACGGCTTCGTCGATCACTTTCTTGCCGCGCACGAAGTCGCCGGCCATCGCCGCGTTCTTGGCAAAGTTGTAGCGCCACACCAGCAGAGAATCGTCTTCCTTGGGCACCTTGCGTGCGGCGATGGCGAAGATCTCGTCGTAGAGAGGCAGCGCTTCGCGCGAGCGCCCGGATTCGTAGAGCATGGTCGCGTACTGGTCGAGGGACCACGCACCGCGCCGGCCGTCCATGCGGCCCTCGCGGCGGTGGAGTGCCTGCGCGCGTAGGAATATCGGTTCGGCTTCGCGGAAGCGGCGTGCGAGTGTGAGGGTGTTGGCGAGGGACTCCAGGGTTCCCGCATAGTCTTCGTGACGGTCGCCGTCGATGCGCTCGCGCAGTTCGGCGGACTCCTTGAGCAGGGCGATGCCGTGCTCGTAGTTGCCGCGATTGCGTTCGAGCCAGCCGTATTCGCCGAGGCTGGCCGACAAGTCCAAGCTGTCGGGATCGAGTTTGCGCATCAGCGAAAGATTTTGCTCGAACAACTTTGCGGCTTCGTCGTGTTCGGCGACTCCGAGCACATGGGCTGCGGCGAGGGACAGTTTGATCCGGGCTGGCGAATCGGGCGCGGCGTTTTGTTCGAGCAGACGCAGGGCTTCGTGCACGTAGTCGAACAAAGCGATGCGTTCCGTGTAGCGGAAGGACATGTCCGCGTCGTCGATCAACATTTGCGCGAGCACGAGCGGCCGCTTCTGCGTGCGCTCCAGCGCGATGGCCGAGTCGTACAGCGTTCGTGCGCGTTCGTGCTGCCCAATCACGAAGAGCACCTTGGCCAGCGCGGCCGACATCAGCGCGCGCGTCGCCGGCTGATTTGCCAGATCGCGTTCGAGGCGTGACAGCGCCTGATCGAGCAGGGCGGCGATCGAGACATTCCCGCTGCCGGCGTCCGGGTTGGCGCCTTCGAATACCGAGGTCAGAAAGAGACTGGTTTCGTGCGCGGCGGTTTCGGAGGCGCGCGCTTCCACTTCGGCCTGCCGCGCGCGGTCGCGTTCGGTCAGCGCGACTTGCTCCGCGGCCTGCGCGCGGCGGCTTTCGGCGATCACGCGCCAGGTGAACAGCGCCGACAGCAGCACGATGCCGGTCGCGATCGACGTCGCCACCCAATGGCGCCGCATGAAGCGCGAGAACCGATACGTCGTCGTTGCGGGCAGGGCGCGCACCGGGCGATGCGCGCGCAGGCGTGCGAGATCGTCGCAGAGCGCATCGACCGAAGGGTAGCGTGCTGCGGGATCTTCGCGCGTCGCCATCGAGAGGATGGCGGCGAGTTCTGCTTCGGCCTCGACGTGCGCGGCCTTGAGCATGTCGCGTAACACCACGCCGAGGCTGTAGACATCGCTGGCGACGCCGAGGCGCTCGCCGCGGCGCTGCTCGGGGCTGGCATAGCCCGGCGTGTAGCCGGACGAAGCGCGGTCGGATGCCGCGTCGGCATCGGCGGCATAGCGATCGGCGAGCTGCGCGATGCCGAAGTCGAGCAGGATCGGCTGGCCCTGTGCGTTGACGAGGATGTTCGACGGCTTGAGATCGCAATGCACGATCAGTTGCCGGTGCGCATGGCTCACCGCCGAACAGGCGGCGACGAACAAGTCGAGGATTGCATTCAAGCCGAGCTGGTTTGCGCGGCAATAGGCGTCGATGGGCTGGCCGGAGATGAATTCCATGACCAGGAACGGCTGCCCGAGCGCGCTGGCACTGCCGTCGAGCAGGCGCGAGATGTTGGGGTGATTGAGATTGGCCAGCAACTGCCGCTCGCGTACGAAGTTTGCGACGGCGACTTCGCCGGCCAAGCCCTTGATGAATTTCAGCGCAGCGGTCTGCTCGTAGCTGCCGTCGCTGCGTTCGACGCGATAGACCCGGCCCATGCCGCCGTGGCCGATTTCTTCGACGATGCGCCACGCACCAAAGACGTCGCCGACGGCGGGCGGTGGTGCGGTGGCGTCCTCCAATGCGAGGTCGCGCGCGGTGGTCAGTGCGCCGGTGCGATCGCGGTCGTCGGCCGCGCAAAGAGCGAGCACCTCGCTCGCGAGTTCGGCATCGGCGCCGTGCCGCCGCAGCGTCTCGGCGCGCGAGGAAGGTTCGATGTCGACTACAGCGTCGTAGAGGCTGCGCAGAAGCGCATAACGGTCAGCCTCCATCGTTCATGGCCTTCAGCAACCATGCGCGCGCGAAACGCAGGTCGCGTTTCACCGTCGGCACAGAAATACCGAGCACGGCGGCGATCTCTTCTTGCTGCAGGCCGCCAAAATAAGCCAGGTGCATGACCTGGCCGCAGCGCGGATCGAGCATTTCGAGCCGCTCGAGCGCCTGTTCCAGCGCAAGCAGATCGACCGCCAGGCCGCCCTCGTCGCCGGCGTCGACGCGCGACAGGCTGATCTGCAGGTCGCCGCCGCCGCGCTTGTCGGCGGCACGCGCGCGGGCGTGATCGACCAGGATCGAGCGCATCGCCAACGACATCGTGGCGAAGAAATGCGCGCGATTGGCGAAGTCCATCGGCGACTGCATGATCCCGAGCGCGGACTCGTGCACCAGTTCGGTCGGCGACAGCGTGGCCGAGCCGTTCTGATTGCCGACACGACGCACAGCGATGCGCTTCAGGGCCGGATACGCCTGTTCGATCAAGGCAGAAAAGACCTGCCCGTCGCCGTCGCGCCATTCGCGCAGCAGGCGGGTCAGATCGGAATTCGCGGCGATGTGGCTGGGTTCTTCTGCGTTCATCGAATCCTCGGCCGGGAGTCTAGCAATGGGTTTTTCGACTGTCGCGACGGCCTACGCCGAATTGCGCGGAGGTCGACGGTGATCCTGCAAAATCGGAAATATGCAGGTCCCGCGGTGGCGGACTGGGGCTGGCTGCAAGCGTGGGATACCGCGACATTGTGAACTCTCGGATGGCAGGGAATGAAAGTATTTGACAATCATTCTCATTTGCAATTGAATATAGCTGTCACACCACCATGTACACGTCCATGTACGTCTGTATCTGCAACGCCGTCACCGAGAAGATGATCCATCAGGCCGCCGCCGAGGGCGTGCGCAGCCTGAGCGAACTTACGCGCCGCACGGGCTGCTCGGGCGATTGCGGCAGTTGCGCGGATCTCGCCGAGGAAGTGCTGCGCGCTGCACACTCGCGCAGGCAGGTACGATTCAATCTGCCTTTGGTCGCGCAGGCGGCGTAACGGCGCAAACGCTTCTCGCCGCCGGTGCTTTTTGCGCTCGGCGAACCACTGCAAATGCTCCCGATTCGCGTTTCGTCACGCGTCGCGCGCGCACGCTATAGTCGCGCCCGTCACGAACGATCGGGAGCTGCAAACATGAAAGGCGACAAGCAAGTCATCGGCCATCTCAACAAGGTGCTGTTCAACGAGTTGACCGCGATCAACCAGTATTTCCTGCATGCGCGCATGTACCGCAACTGGGGCTACAAGGAGCTCGCCGAGCACGAGTACAAGGAATCGATCGACGAGATGAAGCATGCGGACAAGCTGATCGAGCGCATTCTGTTCCTCGAAGGCCTGCCGAACCTGCAGACGCTCGGCAAGCTGTTGATCGGCGAGTCGCCGATCGAAGCGATCAAGTGCGATCTGAAGCTCGAGATGATCGCGCATCCCGACCTCAAGGCGGCGATCGCGCACTGCGAAAAGATCGGCGATTACGTCAGCCGCGAGTTGTTCGAGGAGATTCTCGAATCCGAGGAAGAGCACATCGACTGGCTCGAAACCCAGCTCGGCCTGGTCAAGCAGCTCAGCGAGACCGGTTATCTGCAGCAGAAGCTCGGCGGCAGCTGAGTTTCATATCGGGGACCCGCGTAGCCGGGTCCCCGCGGGCAAGCCGTCGCTCAGAACGGCTTGACCACGACGAGCAGCACGATTGCGATCAGGAACAGCGCTGGCACTTCGTTGAAAATACGCAGCCAGCGCGAAGAGCGGGTATTGCGCCCCTGCGCGAACTGCTTCACCAGGTACGCGATGTAGGCGTGGTAGGCGATGAGCCCGAGCACGAGGGTCAGCTTGGCGTGTAGCCAGCCTTGCTGCAGATAGCCGGGCACGAGGATCAGGGTCCAGATACCGAAGGTCAGCGCCAGCGCGCCGCCGATATGCGTGATCCCGAGCAGGCGGCGCTGCATGATCTGCAACTGCGCTTGCACGGCGGTGTTGTCCGACTCGACGTGGTAGATGAACAGCCGTGGCAGATAGAACAGCCCGGCGAACCAAGTCACGACGAAGACGATATGCAGAGCCTTGATCCAGAGCATGGCGCAATGTCGGCGAATGAGAACGTCCGCGCAGTATAGCCGCGGCGAATGGATGGACGCCGGCGTTTTTGGTTAAGCTCTGCCGGTCCGCTGCTGATCGTACGCATGGCCCACGTCCCGCCACCTCCCGCCCTGGTCATCCGCCCGCACGAGGAACGCTCGCGCTGGCGCGAATGGGCGACGATCGGACTGTTCTGGTTCGCCTCGATTCTCGTCGCCGTCGCGGTCACCTGGGTGCTGCGCGAAAACGTTCCGGCGGACGGCACGGGGCAGCTCAAGCGTGCGCTCGATCAGAACACGGCCTTGCAACAGCGCGTCGCCGTGCTCGAACGCGCGCAACAGGTGGCGAGTGCAGCGAATGCCGACCTGCAGCGGCAGATTGGCGAGCGCCAGGAAGAACTCGCCGGCTTGCGCACCGATCTCGCTTTCTACAGCAGCCTGACACGCGCGGACGCCAAGCGCGAAGGTCTCAGCGTGCAAGCGCTCAGGCTCACCGCCGCGCACGACAATCCGCGCCTGTTCAACTTCGCTGTTACCCTGACCCAGAATCTCAAGCCGGGCCAGGTCGCGAGCGGGCAGGTCAGGCTCAGCGTCAGCGGCATGCGTGCCGACAAGCTCGCGACGGTCGACTGGACCGATCTCGCCGGGAATGCCGACGCCAAAGGAATGGGATTTGCCTTCAAGTATTTTCAACAAATAAAAGGTACTCTCTTGCTGCCGGAAGGCTTTGTGCCGAACGGTATTCGCGTGGAGGCCGATGCCGGATCCGAATTCGGCAAGAGTTCGCGCGATTTCGCATGGGCGGAAGTATTGGCCACGTCGGGAGGGACGAATGCTGGGGAATCGAAGTAAGACCAATCCGGTCGCGACGCCGGCCGAGACGACCTCGCTGATCGCGGGCGGCACGCAGATTCGCGGCGACGTCACGTTCAACGGCCGCCTGCATGTCGACGGCAGCGTCGAAGGCGCCTTGCTCGGTGAAGGCGACAATGCGGTGCTGACCTTGTCGAACAGCGCGCGCATCAAGGGCGAGATCACCGCGCCGCACGTGGTCATCAATGGTGAGGTCAACGGCGACGTCACCGCGACGCAGCGGCTCGAACTCGCTGCGGGCGCACGCGTCGAAGGCAACGTCTACTACAAGGTCATGGAAATGTCCGCCGGCGCGCAGATCAACGGCAAGATCGTGCATCGCGCCGAGCCGCCGCGGCAGCTCGCCGCGCCGGGCGGTGCAGGCGAAGGCGCCGACGAATTCGCCCTGTCGGGCGCCGCGTCGACATGATTCGCCCTTGAAATCGTGCGCAAAGGCACGATGTCAGCCCCCATGGACGCCACGCCAAGTTATCAGACCGCCCTCGATCAGCCGCTGATCTTCACCGACGCGGCCGCGCACAAAGTGCGCGAGCTGATCGCCGAGGAGAACAATCCCGACCTCAAGCTGCGCGTCTACATTTCGGGCGGCGGCTGCTCGGGATTCCAGTACGGTTTCACTTTCGACGAAGCCCGTGCCGAGGACGATCTCGCGCTGGAGAAGGAAGGCGTGACACTCGTCGTCGATCCGCTGAGCCTGCAGTATCTGATGGGCGCCGAGATCGACTACAGCGAAAGCCTGCAGGGCGCGCAGTTCGTGATCCGCAATCCGAACGCGAAGACGACCTGCGGCTGCGGTTCCTCTTTCAGCGTCTGACATCGATTCGAATCTAAGAAGGGCGCGTTGGAAATGAGCGCCTTTCGATTCTTGCAGTCATGCAGGGGCGCTAAAATAGCGGCATGAGCTCACTCTCGCGCAGCCGCAACAACACCTTTTCCTCCCTAGAAATCGAACGCGACGCGGATTGGCGCAGCGACACGGCGGTGATCAACCGGCGTCTGCACGGCGACGCGGTGCGCTTCCTTCTGTTGCGCAGCGACGGCCGCGCCCTGATCGGTACCGACGGACATAGCCTGCGCGGCTTGCAGCACGACGACTTCGTGCGCTTCGGCGGCACGGAAAACGCCGTTTCCTATCTTGGGCAGGCGCGGGACCAAGATTGGTTCGTCTGGCGCGCGGAAGACGCGGTTTGCGCCGATATCGCCGCGCAAGCGGGCGGCGAGTTCCTCGATCTGCGCGCGGTCGGCATGTTACTGCAGGCGTTCGACGCGGGCCTGTTCGCCTATGCGCGCGCGCTGGCGCATTGGCAGGAACGCACGCGCTATTGCAGCGTCTGCGCTTCGCCGCTGCGGCTGGAAAGCGCCGGGCATCGCGCCAAATGTACGAACCCGCACTGCGGCAGCGAGCATTTCCCGCGCACCGATCCGGCGATGATCGTGGTCGTTTCCTGCGGCGACGCCTGCCTGCTCGGCCGCCAGGCGAGTTGGCCGAAAGGCCGCTATTCGGCGCTCGCGGGTTTCATCGAGCCGGGCGAGACGCTCGAAGCCGCCGTGCAGCGCGAGGTCCACGAAGAGGCCGGCGTGCGCGTGGTCGACTGCGATTATCACTCCTCGCAACCGTGGCCGTTTCCCGCATCGATCATGCTCGGCTTTCTCGCGCGCGCGGACGATCCGACGATCAAGCTCGGGCCCGAACTCGAAGACGCGCGCTGGTTCACCGCGCAACAAATCATCGATGGTCTCGCTTCGGGCGAGTTGCTGATGCCGTCGCCGCTGTCGGTGTCCTATCGGCTGGTCGAGCACTGGCTGCGCGAAGCGGCCGGCGTCGAACTCGACACACTGACTCTCGATGACCCGATGCGCAAGCCGAGATCGCGTTGAACGCGAGCGCATGCCGTTCATGCGCGCGTTGTTAGACTGCGCAACTATTTTTTCGTTGTCCGCTCGTCATGTTGCGCTGGTTTGAATCGCTGATCGAAGTATTCGTCGCTGCCCCGCCGGAAACCCCGCCGCGCGGCGTACTGCGCTTTTATCTGTTCCACCTGCGTCCGGTCTGGCGTGTGTTCGCCGGCGCCTGCGTGGCCGGACTGTTGCTGGCGCTGGCCGAAGTCATGATGTTCGGTTATCTCGGCCAGCTGATCGATCTGGTCAACGCGAGCAAGCCGGCGGACTTCTTCAGCGAACACGCCGCCGCCTTGGCCTGGATGGCCTTCGTCGTGCTGATCGCGCGGCCGTTTCTGCTCTGGCTGCATTGCCTGTTCATCAACCAGGCGGTCGCGCCGAGCCTCGACAACCGCGTGCGCTGGCTCAGCCATCGCCACGTCGTGCGCCAGAGCCTCGGCTTTTTCCAAAACGATTTCGCCGGCCGCATCGCCAACCGCGTCATGCATGCCGGCGACTCGCTGCGCGAATCGTCGGTGCAGATCGTCGACGCGATCTGGTACGTGCTGATCTACACCGCGAGCGCCCTGGTGCTGTTCGCCGAAGCCGACCTCTGGCTGATCGTGCCGCTGGTGATCTGGCTGTTCGTCTACGTCGGCATCCTTTGTTATTTCGTGCCGCGCACGAAGGCGCGTTCCTGGCGCGCGTCCGAGGCGCGTTCGAAGCTGATGGGCCGTCTGGTCGACGGTTACGGCAACATCCTCACGCTGAAGCTGTTCGCGCACAGCGACCGCGAGGACGCCTACGTCGCCGAGGCACTGCGCGAACAGGTCGCCGCGAGCCGGCAAATGACTCGGCAGGTCACCGGTATGGATGCCTCGATCTCGATCGTCAACGGTTTCATGATCGTCGGCACGGCGGCGCTCGCGACCTGGCTGTGGAGCCGCGGCGCGGTCAGCGCCGGCGCGATCGCGCTGAGCACGGGCCTGACCATCCGCATCCACAACATGTCCGGCTGGATCATGTGGGTGGTCAACGGCATCTTCGAGAACATCGGCACGGTGCAGGACAGCATCGAGACGATCTCGCAGCCACGCGACATCGTCGATGCGGCCGGAGCACCGGAACTCGCGGTGCGCGCTGGCGCGGTCGAATTCCACGACATCCATTTCCATTACGGCCAGAAGGGCGGGGTGATTTCGGGGCTCGACCTTGCGATCCGGCCCGGCGAGAAAATCGGTCTGGTCGGCCCGTCCGGCGCGGGCAAGTCGACCCTGGTCAACCTGCTCCTGCGATTGCACGACCTCGAAGGCGGCCGCATCACCATAGACGGCCAGAACATCGCCGCGGTGACACAGGAAAGCCTGCGCAGCCGGGTCGGCATGGTCACGCAGGACACTTCGCTGCTGCATCGCTCGATCCGCGACAACCTGCTCTACGGCCGCCCGGATGCGGACGAGACCGCGCTCGCCGACGCGGTGCGCCGCGCGCGCGCCGAAGAATTCATCCCGCAGCTCGTCGACGGCGACGGCCGCCGCGGCTTCGAGGCGCACGTCGGCGAACGCGGCGTCAAACTGAGCGGCGGCCAGCGCCAGCGCATCGCGATTGCACGCGTGCTGCTCAAGGACGCGCCGATCCTCGTGCTTGACGAGGCGACCTCGGCGCTCGATTCCGAAGCCGAGGCGGCGATCCAGGACAGCCTTGACGAGCTGATGCAAGGCAAGACCGTGATTGCGATTGCGCATCGCCTGTCGACGATCGCGCGCATGGATCGTCTGGTGGTGATGGACCGCGGCCGTATCGTCGAGTCCGGCACTCACGCCGAACTGATCGCGCGCGAGGGCTTGTACGCGCGCCTGTGGGCGCGCCAGACCGGCGGCTTCGTCGCCGCCGAAGCCGAGGCGGAGCTGGAAACCCAGGCATAAACGGCCCGCGGCGGCGCTGCTACAATCTTCGCGCCCGCGCATCGTGCGCGGAAGGAAATCCTGCATGGCCATCGTGTTCGTCGCGATCGTACTCGTCCTCCTGTTCACGCACTTCGTTCCGGATTCGCAGCGCCTGCGCAATTTTTCCTGGCTGCGCGGCTGGCAGGACCAAGGTGCCGCGCAGTCGAGCGCGGAGCTCGGACTCGCGATCACGATCGGTCTGCCGGTGCTGGTCTGCCTGATCGTGCAACTCGCTCTGCGCGGCAACGTATTCGGCTTGCCGACCTTGGTCTTTGCCGTGGTCGTGCTGTTCTACTGCCTCGGCCCGCGCGACCTCGAACGCGACGTCGAAGCGGTCGACAAGGCGCCCGACAGCAGCCGCCGCATCGATGCGGTACAGGCGCTGCGGCCCGAAGAGTCGAGTGCGCCACTGCCGTTCCAGGCCGAGCCGCTCGTCGAAGCGACGTTCACCGCGGGATTGCGGCGCGTATTCGGCGTGGTCTTCTGGTTCGCCGTGCTCGGGCCGGTCGGCGCGTTGCTCTACCGTCTCGTCGTTCTGCTCGCCTACACCCCGACGCATGCGCAGGCACTGCCTGCCGCGCAACAATCGCTCGCCGACAAATTCGCGCGCCTGCTCGACTGGCTGCCCGCGCATCTGATCGCGCTCGCGCTGGCGATCGCCTCGGATTTCGATGCGGTGCTCAAGACCTGGCGCGACTATCACGCCGCGCACGGCAAAGGATATTGGAGCCTCGACTCGGGTTTTCTCGGCGCGATCGCGCGCGCGAGCGTCGATGCCGACGTGGAAGCGGGCGACGGCCATGCGGTCGACGTCAGTGATCCGCTCGTCGAACTCGACGATGCGATGACCTTGATTCGCCGCGTGTTGATTGTGTGGCTGGCCGTTCTGGCCGTGGTCGTGATTGCGGGTGTGTTTGGGTAGAGAGATTTGTGAGCGGGAAGCGGTCAGCGGGAAAAGCAAATGATCGGCTGCCTCGCTCTTCCCGCTCACCGCTTCCCGCTCACCGCTCACTCCCACTAAGCCATCTCGCCGCGCAACTCGCGCACCTTCGCTTCTAACACCTCTGCACTCGCTTCGCCCGGCGGTACCGCCGGCCCGGCAACGAGTTCGATCCGCGAACGGAAGCGCCGTGGTAGGCGCGCGCGGTTGAGCCACGAATCCTTGCGGCTGAAGATGCTGCCCCAGAGGCCGCGCAGCGCCAGCGGCACGACCGGCACCGGGCGCGCGGCGAGAATCCGTTCGACACCGGGTCGGAACGGCGCGATCTCACCGTCGCGCGTGATTCCGCCTTCGGGAAAGATGCAGACGACGTTGCCTTCGGCGAGTTCCTTGTCGACTTCCTCGAACGCACGTTGCAGCAGCGCAGGATCTTCCTTCGCGCCCGCGATCGGTATCGCCTTCGCCGTGCGGAAGATGAAGTTCAAGCCGGGGATGTCGTAGATCTTGTAGTACATGACGAAGCGCACCGGCCGGCGCACGCTGCCGCCGAGGATCAGCGGGTCGACGAAACTGACGTGATTGCACACCAATAGCGCCGGGCCTTCGTCGGGAATGTTCTCCAGTCCTTGCAGACGGATCCGGTACAGCGTGTTGATGAGAATCCAGGTAAGGAAACGCATCAGGAATTCCGGCACCAGCGTGTAGATATAGATCGCGACGATCGCGTTCATCACCGCGGTCGCGAGCAGCAGTTGCGGAATGCTCAGGCCGGCCTTGTTGAGCAGGATCGCCGACAGCGCCGCGGCGACGACCATGAAGAGCGCATTCATGATGTTGTTCGCCGCGATCACGCGCGAGCGGCGCTCCGGGTCGCTGCGCGTCTGGATCAGGGCGAACAGCGGCACGATGAAGAAGCCGGAGAAGATCGCCATCAGCACGAGATCGATGAGCACTCGCCAGATGCCGGGCTGGCGCAGCATCGCCGTCGCGGTCAGGCCGAGTTCGCCGACGGCGACCGGATGGGCGAAGTAGAGATCGATGCCGAACACGGTCATGCCGAGCGAGCCGAACGGCACGAGGCCGATCTCGACCTTGTGTCCGGACAGGCGCTCGCAAAGCATCGAGCCGGCGCCGATGCCGATCGAGAACACGGTCAGCAGCAGGGTGTAGACGCCGGCGTCGCCGCCGAGCACGTCCTTCGCGTAGACCGGCAACTGGGTGAAATAGATCGAGCCGTAGAACCAGAACCACGAGATGCCGAGGCAGGACAGGAACACCGTGCGGTTGCCGCGGATGTAGCCGATGTTGCGCCAGGTTTCGGTGAACGGGTTCCAGTTGAGCTTGAGCGCGGGATCGGCGGCCGGCGTGCGCGGCATCGCCAGCGCGCAGAGCAGGCCGATCACGGCGATCGCGATCGTGGTGCTGCCGACCAGCCACGCGCCGAGCCCGTCGATGCGGATCAGCGAGGTGCCGAGAATCGTACCGATCAGGATTGCGAGAAAGGTTGCCATCTCGATCAGGCCGTTGCCGCCGACCAGCTCCCGCTCGTTGAGCACCTGCGGCAGCAGGCCGTACTTGAGCGGGCCGAACAGAGTCGAATGCAGGCCCATCAGGAACAGCATCGCAAGCAGCAGCGGGATATTGCGGCCGAGAAAGCCGATGCAGGCGATCGCCATGATCGCGATCTCGAGCAGCTTGACCAGTTGCGCCAGCCGCGACTTGTCGAACTTGTCCGAGAGCTGGCCGCTCGTCGCCGAGAACAGCAGGAACGGCAGGATGAACAAGCCGGCCGCGAGATTGGTATACATGTTCACATCGGCGGCGGTGAGCCCCGGGGTCAGGAACGCGATCAGGATGACCAGCGCCTGCTTGAACACGTTGTCGTTGAACGCACCGAGCCCCTGGGTCAGGAAGAACGGCAGGAAGCGTCGCTGGCGCAGCAGGTCGAACTGGTTTTGTGCCGACATCGAACGCTCCTTGGTGGCCGATGCGCGCATGATCATCGCATCGGCCGGATTCGTATTCTTCTCGTGCCGCGGTATCGCAATGTGCACGGTTCGGTATAGCAATTTGCGCCTGGGCCTGCGGGCGCATTCACCCCGGGTTGAGAGTAGCAAATCGGATGGCTGATAAACTACGCGCCACTCCTTCTATGGCGCGGCTTGCGCGCAGACCGATCCCATGCCTCGAATTTCCACGCTCGTTGCCGCCACGTTGATTGCGTTGTCCGCCGCCGGCGCTGCGCACGCGGACTCGCTGATCCAGCCCGTGCCGGTGCCCGACACCTCCAAGCTCGCGCCGGAAGCGGCGAAGAAAATCGCCGACGAACGCGCCGTGATCGACAAGGCCAGGGCCAGCCTGGTCGGTCCGCCGCTGGCCGAGGCCTACGCCGACCTCGGCGCGCTCTATGCGCGCAACGATTTCGACGAGGCTGCGGCGGTCGCCTTTTACGACGCCTCACAGATCAGCCCGAACGACGGCCGCTGGTACTACCTGCGCGGCGTGATCGCGCGCAGGCTCAAGCGCAACGACGATGCGCGTGCGAACTTCCAGGCCGCGTTCGAGCGCGACAAGGTGTATTTGCCGATCAGCTTCCGCCTTGCCGACGTCCTGCTCGAAACCGGCGATGCGGCCGGCGCGCGCAAGCTGCTCGAAGACGCGGCGCGCGAACACGCCGACCAGGCCGTGCCGTTTGCGATGCTCGGTCAGCTCGCGCTCAAGCAGAAGCGCTACGCGGATGCGGTCGACGGATTGAACAAGGCGCTGAAGCTCGAACCGCAGGCGAACGGGCTGTATACCTATCTCGCCGACGCCTACGCGGGGCAGGGCAATACCAAGGCCGCCGAAGAGGCGCGCGCCAAGGCCGGGTCGGTCGCGGTGCAGATCAACGATCCGCTCGTCGCCGGCATGCTCTCGCCGCCGCCGCGGGTCGGCACGACGGTCGCCGATGCACAGGCTCTGGCGCGCGAGGGCAATATCCAGGCCGCGCGCGACACGTTGGCCGGGCTGCTGAAGAAGAACCCGGACGACGTCGAAGCGCTCGCGCTCGCCGCACGCATCGAGGCGACGCTCGGCAACCAGGCGATCGCGCAGACCTATATCGACCGGGCGCTCCAGGCGAAATCCGAGAACGCGGTCACGCACGTATCGGCCGGTATCGTCGCCGAATACGGTGCGGACGATGCGAAAGCCTATGACGAGTACCGCAAGGCGCAGAAGATCGATCGCAAGCAGCCCGATTCGTGGCTGCTGCTCGGCAATGCCGAGATGCGCCGCGCACGCTACGCGCAGGCGGTCGAGCAGTATCGCGGCTTGGTCGCATTGCAGCCGGCCAACGCCGTCGCCTACGCGCACCTCGTCGCCGCGCTGTTCGCCCAGGGCAAGTGCGCGGATGCGCTGTCGGCGATCAACGATGCGGTCGCGAAGAACAAGAACGACGGCGACTTGCTCCAGGTCTTCGTGCGCACCGCGAGTACCTGCCCCGATGCCGACGCGAAGACGCGCGACGTCGCCCTCGACTACGGCAAGCTGCTCTACAAGGAGCGGCCCGATGCAAACAACTCGACCGCACTCGCGCTCGCGCTCGCCGCGCACGGCAAATTCAAAGAGGCACAGGAATATCAGGCGCAGGCGATCTTCGAGGCGACGCGTGCGCGCGACGCCGAGGCGGCCGCGTTGTTCCGCACCACGATGCAGCAGTTCGTCAAACAGCAGATGCCCGATCGGCCGTGGCCGGCCGAGCATCCTTACTTCAAGGCGCCGCTGCTGACCGCCACGCGCGCCGTCGCGGCGCAACCCGCTGCGCCGGCGGCGGCGCCGGCGAAAAAATAGTCCGGCGGATCGCTCGCGGCGCGCTCAGCTCCGACGCTGCAGCGCGCGATGGCCGATGTCGCGACGGTAGAACGCGCCGTCGAAATGGATGCGTTCGGCGGCGGCATAGGCATTCGTCCGCGCCGCGCGCAGGTCATCGCCGAGTGCGCAGACAGTCAGCACGCGCCCGCCCGAGCTGACGGCATGGCCGTCGTCGAATTTGCTGCCGGCGTGGAACACCTTCACGTCCGTGCCGAAATCGAGGTCGTGGCCTGAGATCGCATCGCCCGTGCGCACCGTGCCCGGATAACCGTGTGCGGCGAGCACGACGCCGATCGCGGGGCGCGCGTCCCATTGCGTGCGCTGGGTGCCGAGCCGGCCGTCGAGCGCGGCCTCGATCAGTTCGACGAGATCCGATTGCAGGCGCAGCATGATCGGCTGGGTTTCCGGATCGCCGAAGCGCACATTGAACTCGATTACCTTCGGCGCGCCGTGTTTGTCGATCATCAGCCCAGCGTAGAGAAAGCCGGTGAACGGCGCACCGTCCGCGGCCATGCCGGCGAGGGTCGGTTCGATCACTTCGAGCAGAACGCGCGCTTCGACCGCCGGCGTGACCACGGGCGCGGGCGAATACGCGCCCATGCCGCCCGTGTTCGGGCCGGTGTCGCCGTCGCCGACGCGCTTGTGGTCCTGGCTCGTCGCCATCGGCAACGCGTGTTTGCCGTCGGCGATGACGATATAGCTCGCCTCTTCGCCTTCGAGGAATTCTTCGATCACGACGCGCGCGCCGGCGCTGCCTAAGGTCTGCGCGCCGAGCATGTCTTCGAGCGCGTGTTCGGCCTCGGCGAGCGACATCGCGACGACCACGCCCTTGCCGGCCGCAAGGCCGTCGGCCTTGATCACGATCGGCGCACCGTGCGCGCGTACGTGGGCGAGCGCGGGCGCGAGTTCGGTGAACACGGCGTAGTGCGCAGTCGGAATGTTGTGACGCGCGAGAAAATCTTTGGCGAACGCCTTGGAGCCTTCGAGCTGTGCGGCCTTGGCACTCGGGCCGAAGCAGCGCAGTCCCGCCGCGGCAAAGCGGTCGACGAGGCCGGCGACGAGCGGCGCTTCGGGGCCGACCACGGTCAATGCGATGTTTTCCGTCCGGGCGAAATGCAGCAGGGCATCGATGTCGGTCGCAGCGATCGGCACATTGCGCAGCCCCGGCTCGCTTGCCGTGCCCGCATTGCCGGGCGCGACAATCACTTCGCTCACGCGCGGCGATTGCTTCAGCTTCCAGGCCAGAGCGTGTTCGCGTCCGCCGGAACCGATGACCAAAACTTTCATAGCGACTCCTGCTTTGCTTCTCCGCTTGGAAGAAGGTGCCTCATTAGAGGCGAATAAGGGATAAGCCTTGCCGTTTTCGAGTAGAGGGGATCGTGTGAAACCCCTCCCTTATCCGGCGCTTCACGCCACCTTTTCCGGTGGGCGAAGGGAAGCGTCAATGGCGGAAGTGGCGGATGCCGGTGAACACCATGGCGATATCGTGTTCGTCAGCCGCGGCGATCACCTCGCCGTCGCGCATCGAGCCGCCCGGCTGGATCACGCTGCGGATGCCGGCCTTGGCCGCCGCGTCGATGCCGTCGCGGAACGGGAAGAACGCATCGCTCGCCATCGCGCTGCCGGGCACGATCAGGCCCGCTTCCTCGGCCTTGAGCGCGGCGATCTTCGCGCTGACCACGCGGCTCATCTGGCCGGCGCCGATGCCGACGGTGCGGCGGTCCTTGGCATAGACGATCGCATTGGATTTGACGAACTTCGCCACGCGCCAGGCGAACAGCAGGTCTTCGAGTTCGGCCACGCTCGGCGCACGCTTGCTGACCACCTTGAGGTCGGCGCGCTGCACTTCGTGCACGTCGGCGGTCTGCATCAGCAGGCCGGAGCCGACGCGCTTGACGTCGACATTGTTGCGGCCGGCTCCGTGCGGAATCTTGAGCACGCGCACGTTGGCCTTCTTCGCGCAGACCGTGAGCGCCGCTTCGTCGTAGTCGGGCGCGATCAGCACTTCGACGAACTGGCGGTCGAGAATCGTTTTCGCAGTCGCGGCGTCGAGCTTTTGATTGAACGCGATGATGCCGCCGAACGCCGACGTCGGATCGGTCGCATAGGCGGCTTCGTAGGCGTCGAGAATGCCCGCCGCTTCGGCCACGCCGCACGGGTTCGCATGCTTGACGATCACGCAGGCGGGCACGTCGCCGAACTGGCGCACGCATTCCCAGGCGGCGTCGGCATCGGCGAGGTTGTTGTACGACAGTTCCTTGCCCTGCAGTTGGGTGAACGTCGCCAGCGTGCCCGCTACCGGCCACAGGTCGCGGTAGAACACGCCTTGCTGGTGCGGATTCTCGCCGTAGCGTAGATCCATAACTTTGATGAAGTTGCCGTTGTTCTGCGCCGGGAACAGCGCGCGCGAACCGTCGGCCTGGATAGCCGACAGATAATTGCTGATGAAGGCGTCGTACTGCGCGACGCGATTGAACGCGGCGACCGACAGGGCGAAACGCGTCGCCGCCGAGAGCGCGCCGTCGTTCGCTTCGAGTTCGGCGAGGGCGGCGGCGTACTGCCCCGAATCGGTCAGCACGGCGACGCGTGGATAATTCTTCGCCGCGGCGCGCAGCATCGCCGGGCCGCCGATATCGATATTCTCGACCGCTTCGGCCAGCGTATGACCGGCGCGCGCCGTGACGGCCTCGAACGGATACAGATTGAGCACGAGCAGATCGATCGGGCCGATGTCGTGCTGCGCCATCACCGCTTCGTCGATGCCCGCGCGGCCGAGCAGGGCGCCGTGGATCTTCGGATGCAGGGTCTTGACGCGGCCGTCCATGATTTCCGGAAAGCCGGTCACCTCGCTCACGTCGCGTACCGCGATGCCGGCGTCGCGCAGCGCTTTCGCCGTGCCGCCGGTGGAGAGCAGTTCGACTTTGCGCGCGGCCAGCGCGCGCGCGAGTTCGATCAGGCCGGTCTTGTCGGAGACGCTGAGCAGCGCGCGCCGGATCGGTACGAGAGTGTCGGACATGGGATTTCCGCAGTTCGTTGAAGAAGCGCGGCCGCTCGCGGCCGCTCGTCGACTACGCGGCCACGCGTGGCCGCAAAGGCAAACAGGCGGAAATTATAACGGTCTTGCCGGGAGGTGCGGCCCGCGACGGGCGGTTTTCGATTTCGGCGACCGGGATAATCGCCGAGAAAGCTTTGAATGCGGCCGCGGAAGAAGATTTTTCGACTCGCGCGATCGCGGCGGATCGCGAAAACGCAGGCTCAGAGCCCGTGCGCGGCGAGCTTCTTGCGTAAAGTCGCGCGGTTGATGCCGAGCGCCGTCGCCGCCTTGCTCTGGTTGCCGCCGGCCCAGCTCATCACTTCGCGCAGCAGCGGTGTTTCCACCTCGTCGAGCACGAGTTCGTAGAGACCGCTCGCTTCTCCGTCCATGTCGAGCAGGTAGCGGCGCACGGCGCGTGCGACGCACTCGCGCAATGCGGGCTGCAGTGCGGATTCGGTCGCCTCGGCGAGGCGAAGGTTCGGAGCGGCGTTCATGGTCTGGGTGTCCCCTTTGTTTCCAGTCTTCCCTGTGTACGGCAAACCCGCACCCTGCGTGCGCGATCGAAGCTGAAGATTTTGCAGCGCGGGTCGGATAGTTTATCGCTGCGGCGCTCACTAGTTAAGTATTTTTTTGTCTTGTCTTCGAAGACGAAGGCATATATGCAAGCGCCGTTCCTATTTGGCGTGCATTGCTCAGAGAAATTTGAATTCGTAGGCGACCGCGTTCTTGCCCGGATCGGCGACTTCGAACACGAGCGCGGTCGATGCGTGCGCGGCGAGACCGGCGCTGAGCGTGCGCACGTCGCCGAGATACTCGGACGGTTTGAAGCGCCGCATCGCAATGCGCTGTTCGTCGAGATCGGTCAGGGTGATCTCGACGATCGGAAACGCCTGGGCCACGTCGGCGTCGTTGCGCAGCGTGGCCGAGATGATCAGCGCGTTCGGTACGGAAGGATGCGGACGCACGTCGCGCGAGAGCAGGACGAAGTTTTCTGCGTCGTGCGCCACCGGCAGCGTGCAGTGCAAAAGAGAGCAGCCGCGTTCGAGCCAGGCGCGCGAAGTCGGGTTCTGCAACAGTTCGGTGCGCTCGGCCCAGGCAATCTGGGCGAGCAGCAGCGGCGCGAGAATCGCGATGCCGCCTTTCCAGATCCGATTCGACCTCGCCGAAGGCGCCGGATGCGTGCGCGCGAACTCCGGCGTCGGCGCGGCGGCCGGCCCCGCATGCGTGGCGATGTTCGCGGCGGCGATCGGGCGCATGACCGGCTGGACAAGGTCGGGCACCGACGCATCCGATTCGTGCGAAGCGAGGCGCTGTGCGCCGATCGGCAGATTGTCGGTCAGCGTGCGCAGGGCGTCGAACACGGCCGTGCAATGACTGCAGGACACGCTGCCGCGCGCCTGCGCGAGCGCCTCGGGCGCGATCAGGTAGATCGTCAGGCATTCGGGGCACTGCGTGTACATGGAGGGATTGTACTGGGCCGGGGAGCCGTAAGCGGTGAGCGGTGAGCGGGAAAAGAAATAGAGCGGCGCAGTTGGCTCTTCACCGCTTACCGCTTACGGCTCACCGCTCACGCCTTCTTGCCGTGATACGCACCCAGTCTTCGCGCGTCGCCACGGCGAGATCGTCGAACCATTGCGCATAACGCGTGAGCAATTCGCTTTCCTGACCCTGCAGAATGCCCGACAGCGCGAGCAGGCCGCCCGGCTCGACGCAGGCGGCGAACTGTGCGGCGAGATCGCCGAGTGGCCCGGCGAGAATGTTCGCGATCAGGATGTCGGCGCGCATTTCGGGGAAATCCTGCGGCAGATACAACTCGACTTTTTCTGCCACGCCGTTGCGTTCGGCGTTGACGCGGCTCGCCTCGATCGCTTGTGGATCATTGTCGACGCCGATCGCGCGCGCGGCGCCGAGCTTGAGTGCGGCCACGGCGAGCACGCCCGATCCGCAGCCGAAGTCGATCAAGGTCTTGTCTGCGACGGCGGTCGCGTCGAGCCATTCCAGGCACAGCGCCGTGGTCGGATGCGTGCCCGTGCCGAAGGCGAGACCGGGATCGAGATGGACGATGACCTTGCCGCCATCGTCCGCGGTCGGCGCGACCGTGCTCGGATAAATCCACAGGCGTGCGCCGAACTGCATCGGTTGGTACGTGTCCATCCACGCGCGCGTCCAATCCTGGTCCTCGACCTCGCGGAACGCGATGCGCTCCGGCGCGAGTTCGGGCACGAGTTCGTGCAGCGCATGGACGAGGCCGCTGCGGTCGGTGCCGCCGTCGAAAAGCGCCTGCAGCACGATCTCGTTCCACAGCGGCAGCTCGCCGACGCCGGGTTCGAAGATCGCGCGCTCGTCGGGGGTGTCGGCGTCCGCGTCGCGCAGCGTGATCGACAGCGCGCCGAGATCTTCGAGCGCGAGTTCGATTTGTTCCTGCTGTTTTGCGTGCAGGGTCAGGGAGAGTTCAAGCCATGACATATTTTTGCCGTCGTTCCCGCAAAGGCGGGGCGTTTTCAACAGCCGCAGGGTGGGTCATCTCTTCCGCTCTTGCGCTGCATATGTTTGCAAGAGCGAAGTCGCTGGATTCCCGCCTTCGCGGGAATGACGAACGAGGGCGTCGCTCCTCGTCGCCATAGCCTTCGGCAATTTCAGCCCTCGACCCTCAGCCCTTTGCCTTTCTCGCGCTGCTCAGCAATGCGCTTTTCGAGATAGTGGATGTTCTGTCCGCCGGCCTGGAATCCGCCGTCGGCCATGATGCGCTGCTGCAGCGGGATATTCGTCTTCACGCCGTCGACCACCATTTCGGCGAGCGCGATGCGCATGCGTGCGATTGCGGTCTCGCGGTCGCGGCCGTGCACGATCAGCTTGCCGATCATCGAGTCGTAGTTCGGCGGAATCCGGTAGCCGTCGTAGATGTGCGTGTCGACGCGCACGCCGGGACCGCCGGCGGCGAGGAAGCGCTTGATCGTGCCCGGCGAAGGCATGAATGTGTCGGGATCTTCGGCGTTGATGCGGCACTCGATCGCATGGCCGGTGATCTGGATGTCTTCCTGCCTGATCGACAGCTTCTCGCCGCTCGCGATCAACAGTTGCTCGCGCACCAGATCGACGCCGGTGATCATCTCGGTCACCGGATGCTCGACCTGGATGCGCGTATTCATCTCGATGAAGTAGAAACGGCCGTTTTCGTAAAGGAACTCGAACGTGCCGGCGCCGCGGTAGCCGATGCGGATGCAGGCATCGACGCAGACGCGGCCGATCTCGGCGCGCTGTTCCGGCGTGATGCCCGGCGCGGGCGCTTCTTCGACGACTTTCTGGTGGCGGCGCTGCATCGAGCAGTCGCGCTCGCCGAGGTGGATCGCGTTGCCCTGGCCGTCGGCGAGCACCTGGATCTCCACGTGGCGCGGATTCTCCAGGAACTTCTCCATGTAGACCTGATCGTTGTTGAACGCGGCCTTGGCCTCGGACTTGGTGGTCAGGATCGCGTTGTTGAGATGCGCTTCGGTGTGCACCACGCGCATGCCGCGTCCGCCGCCGCCGCCCGCAGCCTTGATGATGACCGGGTAGCCGATTTCGCGCGCGATCTTCGCGTTGGTCGCCGCATCGTCGCCGAGCGGTCCGCCCGAGCCGGGCACGCAGGGCACGCCGGCGGCCTTCATCGCCTTGATCGCTTCGACCTTGTCGCCCATCAGGCGGATCACCGGCGCGGTCGGGCCGATGAAGATGAAGCCGGACTGCTCGACGCGTTCGGCGAAGTCGGCGTTCTCCGACAAGAATCCGTAACCCGGATGAATCGCCTGCGCGTCGGTGACTTCCGCCGCGGCAATGATCGCCGGCGTCGACAGATAGCTTTCCGCCGCGGGCGCGGGTCCGATGCAGACCGATTCGTCGGCCATGCCGACGTGCTTGAGGTTGCGGTCTACCGTGGAGTGCACGGCCACCGTCTTGATACCGAGCGTATGGCAGGCGCGCAGGATGCGCAGCGCGATTTCGCCGCGGTTAGCGATAACAACTTTATCTAGCATGAGACGCTTTCGCTGTTTGTCATGGGCTGGACTGATCCGTGTGAGCGGTCAGCGGTGAGCGGTCAGCGGCAAGAGCGTTTTCCGCTCACCGCTCACCGTTCAGCCGCTCACCCGATAACAAACAGCGGCTCATCGAATTCGACCGGCTGGCCGCTCGTCGCGAGCACCGCGAGCACGGTTCCCGCCGCGTCGGCTTCGATCTGGTTAAACATCTTCATCGCCTCGATGATGCCGAGCGTGTCGCCGATCTTGACGGTTTGGCCGACCTTGACGAACGGCGGCGCCTCGGGATTCGGCGAGGCATAGAAAGTGCCGACCATCGGCGAGCGCAGCACGTGGCCCGGCGGCAATTCCTTGCCGCCAGCCGCCGGCGCCGGTGCGCTGGCCGCGGGGGCGGGTGCCGGCGCGTGCGCGGGCGCCGCAACCTGGACGTGCGTCGCCGGCGCGACGGCCGCCGTTCCCACGAGGCCCTTCGGCACGCGCGACAGACGCACGGATTCCTCGCCTTCCTTGATTTCAAGTTCGGCGAGGTTGGATTCCTCGAGGATATCGATCAGTTTTTTTATTTTGCGCAGGTCCATATATAAACCTTTCTTTTGGTTCCGATTATCTTTTGCTTTTAGGATTTCGGCGGGCGCGGCCCGTTACGCCGACGCCGCATCGAGCCGCTGCACGGCGGCTGCGAGCGCGAGGCCGTAGCCGATCGGTCCGAGACCGCAGATCACGCCGACCGCGAGGTCGGATAGGTAGCTGTGGCGGCGGAACGCCTCGCGCGCATGGACGTTCGACAGGTGCACTTCGATGAACGGGATCGCCACGGCCGCGAACGCGTCGCGCAGGGCGATGCTGGTGTGGGTGAACGCGCCGGGATTGATCAGAATGAACGCCGTGCCGTCGCTGCGCGCCTGTTGCACGCGGCCGACCAGCTCGTGCTCGGCGTTCGACTGCAAGTGTTCGAGCGCGTGGCCTGCCGCTTTCGCGCGTTCGGCCAGGTCGGCGTTGATATCGTCGAGCGTGGCGCGGCCGTAGATCTCCGGCTCGCGTGTGCCGAGCAGATTCAGATTGGGGCCGTGCAGGACGAGAATTTTCGCCACGAGTTCGCTGGATGCCGGCCGAGGGTCCGGCCAAGGCGCGCAAGTTTGCGCCGACGGTCCGAGGTTGTCCAGCACGATGTTCGCAAAATCGCCGGAGTTGGACGCTGTTTGACGAAATCGATCTCCTCCCTGGCTATGCCATGGGCAATTGGGGACCGCGGCACAAACACGCGCTGAGAAAATCGATGAACACGCGCAACTTGGGCGGCATCTGCTTCTGGCTCGGCCAGAGCAGCCAGAACTGGCCCGATTGCGCCTCGTAGTCGGCGAGCACGCGCACCAGGCGTCCTTCGGCGAGCGCCGCATCGACGAGGAAGTTGACGCTGTAGATGATGCCGAGGCCATGGATCGCCGCGGTGATCGCCGCCTCGCTGTTGTTGCAGATCAGGCTGACCGGCAGCGCCGGCGGGCGTTCGTCAGGCTCGAGTTTCAGCGCCCACTCCTGCAGCTTGCCGCTGTGGGCGAAGCGGAAATGGATGCAGGCGTGTTTTTCCAGGTCGGCCGGCCGCTTCGGCACGCCACGGTCGGCGAGATAGTCGGGCGACGCGCAGAGGCGGAAGCAGAACGGCATCATCCGCCGTGCCTGCAGGCGCGAATCAGGCATGGCGCCGCTGCGGATCGCCAGGTCGAAACCATCGGCGACCACGTCGACAAGTTGGTCGTTGAAGTCGAGATCGAGTTCGATGTCGGGATAGCGCGCGCGGAACTCGGGCAGCACGGGCACGAGGAAACGATAGCCGTTGGTCGGCAGACTGACGCGCAGCCGCCCGCGCGGCGCCTGCATCGAATGAGTCAGGATCGCCTCGGTCTCGGCCAGTTCGTCGAGCAGCGGCCGGCAGCGCTCGTAGTAGAGCCGGCCCTGCTCGGTCAGGCTGACGTTGCGCGTATTGCGCTCGAACAGGCGTACGCCGAGTTCGGCTTCGAGCTTGGCCACGCTCTTGCCGACCGCCGACGCAGACATGCCGAGCAGGCGTGCGCTGGCGACGAAGCTGCGCGTTTCCGCAGTACGCACGAAGGCGAGGAGGCTGCCGAATTTGTCCATGGGCGGGGATCGAGCGCGGAAATTGAAGCGTATTTTTCCACAAAGAAAGGAAAGTCGGCCTATTTTTCGGAAATTGAAGCGCAGATAGCCTTTGTACGCCCTCTTTCCGATCCCGATTTTCTTATGTCTCTCCCCGCATCGACCTCTTCTGCAGAGCCCGCGCAGGCGCGTCTGGATCGCTATCTGATCCTGGCCGCGGTGTGTCTGGCCGGCCTCGTGCTGCCGTTGAATTTCACCGGGCCGCCGATCGCCATTCCGGCGATCGCCCACGAGCTCGGCGGCAGTCCGGCCGCGCTCAACTGGATGACCAACGCCTTCATGCTCGGCTTCGGCAGCTGCCTTATGGCTGCGGGCGGGCTCGCCGACGCGATCGGCCGCAAGCGCGTGTTCGCGCTCGGCATCGTCGGCTTCGCCGCCGCGTCGCTGGCGCTCGTGTTCACGCCGAATCTGCTCGTGCTCAACCTACTGCGCGCCGCGCAGGGTGTCGCCGCGGCCGCGGCGTTGGCCGGCGGCAACGCGGCACTCGCGCAGGAATTCCACGGTCCGGCGCGGCTGCGCGCGTTCAGCCTGCTCGGCACCACGTTCGGTGTCGGTCTCGCCTTCGGTCCGAGCCTGGCCGGCGCGCTCGTGCAGCAGTGGGGCTGGCGCACGATCTTCGTCTCCAGCCTCGTCGTCGCGGTCGCCGCCGCCGTGTTCGGCGTGCCGCGCATGCGCGAATCGCGTGACCCGGATGCGGCCGGCATCGATCTGCCCGGCAGTCTGGCCTTCACCGCGATGCTGGCCCTGTTCACCGCCGGCGTGCTCGAAGCGCCCGAGTACGGTTGGAGTCATCCGCTCGTGCTCGCCGCGCTCATCGCATCGGCGCTGCTGCTCGCGCTGTTCGTGCGCATCGAGCAGCGCATGGCGCGGCCGATGCTCGACTTGTCCTTGTTCCGTTATCCGCGCTTCGTCGGCGCGCAGTTGCTGCCGATCGGCACGGGTTTCTGCTATCTCGTTCTGATCGTCGTGCTGCCGGTGCGCCTGATCGGCGTCGACGGCTACAGCGCGCTCGACGCCGGTCTGTTGATGGCCGCCTTGTCTGCGCCGATGCTCGTGGTGCCGTTTCTCGGCGCGCTGCTGAGTCATCGCATCGCGCCGGGCGTGCTGTGCAGCGCGTCCCTGCTGCTCGCGACGGCCGGCCTGGTATGGCTCGGGCATCTTGCCGCGGGCGTGGCCGGCAGCGATTGGATCGCGCCGCTTATCGTTATCGGTATAGGCGCGGCGGTGCCGTGGGGGCTGATGGACGGCCTCGCGATCAGCGTGGTGCCGAAGGAACGCGCCGGCATGGCCGCCGGCATTTTCGGCGCGAGCCGCGTTGCCGGCGAAGGCATCGTGCTTGCGCTCGCGGCCGCGGCGCTGGCGACCCTGCTCGGCAAACGCCTGCTTGCGTCATTGCCGTTGTTGCAGGGCGATGCCTCGGCATCGGCGCTGCAGCGCCTGTCTATCGCCGATCCGGCCGGCGCTGCGCAGACGCTTGGCGCGGCTGCCGACGTAGGCGCGCTTTCACGGCTCTATTGCGATGCGTCGAGTACGCTGATCTATGGATTGGCCGTCGCGACCGCGGTCACGGCTGTGCTCGTGCTGGCCCTGCTCGGCACGGCCGCGGCGCACGAAGAGTCTGCGGCGGAGGAAGTGGCGACGGACGATGCGAGTGGTCTGCACGTCGCGCCGTGCGTCGATTGAGTAGTTTGCCTCAGCTCGGAGGCAGGTGCGGCGCCAGCCAGTGCGCCAAGGTTTCTTCGCTGAAGTAGCCGGCGCGCTGGGCGAGTAGTTTGCCGTCGGGCGCGATCAGCACGCTGTACGGCAGCACGCTCTTGGTGTCGCCGAAACGCAGCGACGGATCGTCCTCGTCGCTGCCGAGCAGAATCGGATAGCGCACCGGATATTGCTTGAGGAAGTCGCGCACCGCTTCGCCGTCGTCGATCGCGATGCCGACTACGCGGACGTTTTTGTCCGCGAGTTTTTCGTGGGTCGCGTCGAGCAGCGGCATTTCCTCGCGACACGGGCCGCACCAGGTCGCCCAGAAATTGAGCAGCACGAACTTGCCGTCGAATTCGGACAGACGGCGCGGCTTGCCTTCGAGATCGGTCAGTTCGAGATCGGCGCGCGTATCGCCGATCTTGAGCACGGTGACGCCGGGCGGTACCGGCTTGTCGGCGTAGCCGCCCATGCGGCTTGACGCGAACAGGCCGAGCGCGGCGCCGAAAATGGCGACGGCGACGATGATGAGATTGGAGCGATTGAACATGACGAGTCCGTGGAATGTCGTAAGGGCGCGATTCCTCGCGCCCTGTGTCTTGCCGCACGCCGACGAAGCCGAGGTCCGCCGCAGTGGATTGCGATTGAATGCTTTTCGGGCGTGCTGCGCGAAGGTCCGTCCCTAGGGGGCCGTTTTGCCTTCGAGCGCCTCCCGAACTATGCCGTGGGTCAATACAGTCGGCAAGGCGCGGCCTTCCTCGCCCTTGCGGAACACCACGTAGAGCGGCACGCCGACCGCGCGGAACTTCGCAAGGAAGGCTTCGATATCGGGATCGGGATTGGTCCAGTCGGCGACCATGAACACGGTGTCGGTGCGCTTGAGCAAATCGCGGAACGCGTCGGTATGCAGCACCGCGCGTTCGTTGACCTTGCAGGTCGTGCACCAGTCCGCGCCGACGTCGATGAAGACTGCCTTGCCCGATTTGCGCAGTTCGTCGAGCTTGGCGGGATTGAAAGCAACCTGATCTGCGTTGTTGGTCTGCGCGGCAGCCTGTCTTTCGAGTCGTGAGATCGCGTACAGCGGCGGCAGCGCGAGCAGCAGGGCGACCAGCGCGAGCGCTCGCCATGCACCGTTGCCGTAGCGGCTGCGTTCGAACCACCACAAGGCGAGTCCGAGCACGATCACACCGACGAGGACGAGGCCGATCGCATCGACGCCGCGCTGGTTGCCGAGCACCCAGATCAGCCACGCGGCGGTGAGATACATCGGAAAAGCGAGCAGTTGCTTGAGTGTCTCCATCCACGCGCCGGGCCGCGGCAGCAGACGCCCGAGCGCAGGCACGAAGCCGATCAGCAGGAACGGCAGGGCAAGACCCAAACCGAGCGCGATAAAGACGAGGAAGGCGACCACGGTCGAACTGGCGAACGCGAACGCCAGCGCCGAACCCATGAACGGCGCGGTGCACGGACTCGCGACGACAACGGCGAGGACGCCGGTGAAGAAGTCGCCGGCCGGTCCCGAGCGTGAGGCGAGGCCTTGGCCGGCATTGGTCAGGCCGACGCCGAACTGGACCACGCCCGACAGAGACAGGCCGATCGCGACGATCACGTAGACCAGGATCGCGACGATCAGCGGCTGCTGCAGTTGATAGCCCCAGCCATAGGCGAGCCCGGCCTGGCGCAGAGCGATCACGGCGAGGCCGACGGCGGCAAACGAAATCATCACGCCGGCGGTGTACCAGAGCACGTGGGTGCGCGCTTTCTCCGGCGACTCGCCGCCTTCTAGGATCGAGATCGCCTTGAGTGAAAGCACCGGCAGCACGCACGGCATTAGATTGAGGATCAGGCCGCCGAGCAGCGCGGCGAACAACGCGGCGAACAGCGAACCGGTGCCCGGCGCTTCCGGCCGCGCCTGCTGCTGCGCGCTGTCCATGGCCGCCGGCGCGGCTGCGTTGCCGGCCGTGCCGCCGCCGCTGGTCATCGTGACGTCGAGGCTGCGCGTCGTCGGCGGATAGCAGACGCTGCCTTCGAGGCAGCCCTGGAAAGTCGAGGTCAGTTTGAGCGCTTGACCGGCAGCGAGCCCCGACACGGCGACCGGCACCTCGACTTGATCGAAGTACACCGTGGTCTTGCCGAAGCTGGCGTCCTCATGCTGTTTGCCTTCCGGCCAGCGCGGTGCACCGAGCGTTGCATTGCTCGCACGGAACGAGGTCTTGTCGCGATAGAGGTAATAGCCCTTCGGCATGGTGAAGCGCACAAGCACTTCGTTGGGGCTGGTCGCGATCGCCTCGAACACGTAGGCCTTGTCGACCGGCAGCGGTTCGCCGGGATCGAGTGCGTTGCCGGAACTCGCTCCCGTGATCAGATTCGCGCCATTGCCGCTGACCGGCAGCACCGATGCGCCGCCGCCGCTCGCCGCGGGCAGCGAGACGGTGAGCTTTACCGTGTGCGGCGGATAGCAAATCTTCGGCGTGACTTCGTGACAGCCCTGGTAGCGCACCGCAAGCGTGACCTGCGCGGCATCGGCCGGCGCGGTCAGTTTCTGCGTCGAGGAAAAATCCTGGTGATACACCTCCACGTCGCCGAGAAATTCGTCGTGCTTCTTTTCGCCGGCCGGCAAGTCGTGCGCGCCGAGAGTGACGTTCGCATCGCTCGTCGTCGCCTTGATACGCTCGCGATAGAGGTAATAGTCCTTTGCGATTTTCCAGTCGAGGCGGATCGTCTCGCGATCGAGCGCCTTGGCTTCGAGCCGGTAGGCTTGCTCGACCAGCAGCAGTTCGTCCGCTTCCGCGGCACGGGCGCCGGGCGCAACGGACAGGCAGGCGAGAGCGGTCAGGAGGAGGCCGAGGCGCAGAAATTTCATCCGGGGATTGTCTCAGAGTTCGAAACCGGGAACAGGAGAGACCGGCATGGGCCGATCGCGCTTGCAAAGGTCGCAGCGTAATGTGATTTCGGTCAACAAATTTTGCGCGCCCGCTACGTAGCATAAACGTTGCCTATGTGAATGCGCTTTGCGGGGAGCGCGGTTCACCGTCGTGGCACGGTTCGTAGTTGCGTACGCCGTGCATCGGGATCGACGTTTTTCGCAGGAGTTTCGCTTGCGGGCGCCCGTGCGGCTTAATCTTTCATTAGGGGATACTCATGTCTGCTTTGCCTTGTTCTAGGCTTGCGCTGGCGGTTGCCTGCGCGCTTTCCGTCACTGTCTATGCTCAGGATGTCAGCGTGACTCCGCCGCCCGGCGGCGGTTTCGTGGTCAAGGACAGCAGCGGCAATGCCGTGCGCTTCAAGGTCGATGCGAACGGCAACGTCATCGTTCCGGGACTCGCCGCGGCCGGCCAGCAAAACACCCTCGTCTGTTTCAGTACGGCAACCGGCACCTTCGGCCCGTGTGCGCCGGGTTCTGGCGGCGGCTTGGTCGGCCCACAAGGCCCTACCGGTCCGACCGGCGCCGCGGGCGCAACCGGTCCGACGGGCCCGACCGGGGCGACCGGAGCCGGCGTGACAGGCCCGACCGGTGTCGCCGGCCCCACGGGTGCGACCGGTCCGGGCGGCACAGGCAGTGTCGGTCCTACCGGCCCGACCGGTGCCATCGGCGCCACGGGTCCGATCGGTGCACAGGGTGTGACCGGTCCGATCGGCGTCACGGGCGCAGCCGGTCCTACTGGCGCAACGGGAGCACAAGGCATCCCGGGTGCGACCGGTCCGGGTGGTACAGGCAGTGTCGGCCCTACGGGCCCGACCGGCGCAATCGGCGCCACGGGTCCGATCGGGGCACAGGGTGTGACCGGTCCGACCGGCGTCACGGGTCCAATCGGCGTAGTCGGTCCTACCGGCGCAACGGGAGCGCAAGGCATTCCGGGTCCGACCGGCCCAATCGGCAGTGTGGGCACGACCGGCGCGACGGGCGCCACCGGCGCGGGCAGTACTGGCCCGACCGGTCCGACGGGGTTGAACGGCGCAACCGGTCCGACCGGCGCAGCGGGGATCACCGGTCCGACCGGCCCTGCGGGCAGCGTGGGTGCTACGGGTCCGACCGGCAGCGTGGGCAGCCAAGGGCCGTTTGGACCCACGGGCCCGACCGGCGCAGCGGGGCCGACGGGACCGCAAGGCCTGGTCGGGTCTGTCGGCGCCACCGGAGCGACCGGGCCGACCGGCCCCGGCAATGCGGGCACGGGATCGAGCCCGGCCGGCATACCGTACAGCGTGACCGGACACGTGCTTGGTTCGGCCAGCTTTCAGTGGAATCCGGCGGGCAACGGCGGCGGAGCGGTCTTCAATTCCTCCCAGCTCACGATCGCGCCGACGGCCTGCACCGCGTCCTTCAAGGTGTTCTCGTTCATACCGATCGCCGGTCTGAACTATGCGCTGACGGCGGTCGTGCCGAGCCTCACCAGCCAAAACGGTACGGGCGGTGCGACGCTCGGCTCGTGCACGATAGCCAACGCGGCGACGTCGACCTCGGTACCGCAGGTTTGCTCGGCCAGCGGCATCGCGGTTCCGCCGAATACGCCGCTGGCCATCGTCGTCAGCGGAAACCTGCCGCCGTCGGGGACGTTCTACACGGGCTACACGAGTTTCTCCTGCCTGTAGCGCGTTGCTGCGGAGCGCGTCGTTTCGATGCGCTCCGCGGCTGCCGCCTCAGCCGCCATAGCGGCGCTGGCGCATCCATTTCGTCGCGATCCACTTCTCGCCGCGCAGCACGGGCAGGCCGCCGTGCAGCGTCTGCGGATCGACTTGGCCGAGGCTGTTGCAGTACTCGAAGTAAACCGCCGCGCCCTTCTTCGGGCCGACGGTCAGGCCGAGTTTCGGAAACACCGTCGCGCCGCCGTCCTCGACATCGTTGAGATAGATCACCAGGCTGGCCACACGCTGGCCGCCCTGGGCGAGATGCGCGTGGCTGCCGGCGTCTTCGGGCGGGAAATAATCGTAGTGCGGTGTGTATTCGCCGCCGGTGCGGTAGTGCAGGATCTGCAGGCCCTCGCCGTTTTCGATCGGCATGTTCATCAGCGCGGCGATGCGCCGGTCCAGGCGCGCGATGAAGGCGTCGGCGTTGAGCGGAAAATACGTGCCTTCGCTCGTGCGCCCGGCGATCACCTCGGCGCTGCCACGCTCGCGGTCGACGATGGTCGAACGCACGAGCTTGTGCGCGGACAGGCGCACGAGTTCGTCGCATTCCTGCGCGTCGAAGAGGTTGTCGACGAAGGCGACCGTCGGCCGTTCGATACGCAGCGTGATGCGCACGTCGCGGTTCGGCGTGCGGATCAGATTGCCTGCGGGCAGGCGCGGCGTTTCGTAAACGTAGACGCCGTTCGCCGCCGATGCGGTGGCCGCATCGCGACCACTCAGGCCGAACACCGCACTGCGCGCCGCATCGGCGGCGAAACCGGCGCGCATCATGTCGGCGATCATCACTTCCAGATCGCAACCGCGTGCGATGTTGTGCGCGATCCAGTCGCGCCATTCTTCCGGCACCTGTATGGCGGCATTCATGGCATCACCGTGCGTTTTGCGTCTGCGTCGAGAACGCGCAGTGTAGCGGTGCGCCCGCGTCGGCGTGAGATCACGCTGAAGTACATACGCCGGCGAATTGATGCGACGCGACGTGCTTACGTGAAAGATTTGTAATTCAATGCGTCCCACACAGCCCTAGGGCTTGTGGGGGAGGGTAGCCCGTCGCGAGCAATCGCGGCGGGCTTTTTCGTTTCGGGGCGCGTAGATGCGGCATTTTCCGCGGTGCGCGCGGATCGGCCGCGCGAAAACATCGCCTAGAATCGGCGCATGACTGCCGCCTTCGATCTCGCCAGCTTCGTCGCCCAACGCTATTCCGGTTTGCTCGCCCGCTGTCGCGAGGCCGGCGTGGTTCTGCACGACGACGCGGGCGTCGACGAGCGCGTGCGCCGTGTGTTGCTCGCGAGCGATTTCGCCGCGGAGAGTTTCCAGCGCGAGCCGGAACTGCTCTCGGCGAACGGCCTGATGCTGATGGCGAACCCGCACCACGCCGACACGCGTCCGCTCGCGCTCGACCCGGCGCTCGACGAGGCCGAAGCGATGCGCGCGCTGCGCCGCTACCGCCGCCGCGAGGCGGTGCGCCTGATCTGGCGCGACGTCAACGGCCTCGACACGGTCGAACAAACCCTGGCCGGTTCGACCGCGCTCGCCGAGTCCTGCCTCGCCGCCGCGCACGATTTCGGCGAGCGCGCGTTGATCCGCCGCCACGGCACGCCGCGCTCGGCCGACGGTGTCGCGCAACGGCTCGTCGTCATCGGAATGGGCAAGCTCGGCGGCGCCGATTTGAATTTCTCTTCCGACATCGACTTGGTCCTTGCCTTCGACGAAAACGGCGAAACTGACGGCGCGCGGCCGCTCGCCAACGAAACCTTTTTCGCCCGGCTCGGCCAGGCGCTGGTCAAGCTGCTCGCCGAGATCACGGTCGACGGTTACGTTTATCGCGTGGATCTGCGCCTGCGTCCGTTCGGCAGCGCGGGCCGCGTCGCGCTGTCGTTCGCCGCCATGGAGCAGTACTACCAGCGCGAGGGCCGCGACTGGGAGCGCTACGCCTGGATCAAGGCGCGCCCGGTCGCCGGCGACGCCAAGTCCGGCAAGCATCTGATCGAAACGCTGCGGCCGTTCGTCTACCGCCGCTATCTCGACTACACCGCGTTCGCCGGGCTGCGCGAGATGAAGGCGCTGATCGACGCCGAAGTCGCGCGCAAGGATCTCGAAGGCAATCTCAAACTCGGCGCGGGCGGCATCCGCGAGATCGAATTCATCGTGCAGTTGCTGCAATTGATCCGCGCCGGCCGCGAGCCCGCGCTGCGCGAACGCGGGCTGCTGCCCGCGCTTGCCGCCTGCGAGCGGCTCGGTGTGATCGCCGCCGACCGCGCCAAGCGCCTGCGCTCGGCGTATCTGCTGCTGCGCCGCGCCGAAAACCGCGTGCAGATGTTCCGCGACGAACAGACGCACGAGTTGCCCGACGACCGCGACGCGCGCGCGCGCGTCGCGCAGACCTTGGGCTATGCGAACGTCGAGGCGCTCGAAGTCGAACTGGCGCGCGTGCGCGCCGACGTCGCCGCGATCTTCGCCGAAGTGATGGCACCGCTGCAGGCCGACGAGCGCCCGCTCGCCGCGGCGGCGACGAGTTATGTGCGTCGCGTCGCCGAAGGCAGCGCGGACGCGATGATGCTGCAGGTGCTCGGCTACAAAGACGCGGAGGCGCTGCATGCCAAAACCGTCGCGCTCGTGCACACGGCACGCACCATGTCGGCGCGCGGGCACGCGCGCCTCGATGCGCTGCTGCCGATCCTGATCGACGAGGCGGCGCGTGGTGTGGCTCCCGATGTCTGCCTCGAACGCCTGCTGCGCCTGCTGCACGGCGTGATCCGCCGCTCCGCCTATCTGGCGCTGCTCGAAGAACAGGCCGGCGCGCGCCGCCGCCTCGTCGCGCTGTTCGCCGACAGCGCATTGCTCGCCGAGCGTGTCATCGCGCATCCACTCCTGCTCGACGACCTGCTCGACGCGCGCCTGGAAACCCAGGCGCCGAGCCACGACGAGCTGATCGCGTCGTCCCGCCGCCATCTCGCCAACGTGCCCTTGGAAGACACCGAGGCGCGCCTGGTCGTGCTGCAGGAGGAGAAGAACAGCGCTTCGTTCCGCGTCGGCCTCGCCTACCGTAGCAGGCATCTCGGTGCGGCGGCGACCGCGCGCGGCTTGTCCAACACCGCCGATTTCGTCGTCGCCGAACTGCTTGCGATGGCGACGCGCGAAATCGAGCGCCAGCACGGACGCCTCGGCGCGGGAGCCGATGACGCCGGCCTCGCCGTGATCGGCTACGGCAGCCTCGGCGGCGCCGAACTCGGTTTCGGCTCGGACCTCGATCTGGTCTTCGTCTACAACGACGCGTACGTACACGCCGAGAGCGACGGCCAGCGTCCGCTCGACGGCATGCGCTACTACGCGCGCATCGCCCAGCGCATCGTCAACTGGCTCGGCGTGCAGACCCATGCGGGCAAGCTCTACGAAGTCGACGTACGCCTGCGCCCCGACGGCGGCAAGGGCCTGCTGGTGACGAGCATGAAGTCGTTCGCGGAGTATCAGCGCGAGCGCGCCTGGGTCTGGGAACAGCAGGCGCTCGTGCGTGCGCGGCCGATTGCCGGCGATGCGGCGACGCTCGCGCGCTTTGCCGGGGTGCGCGCGGCCGCGCTCGCGCAGCCGCGCCGGGCGCAGGACGTGATCGAGCAGGTTGCCGGGATGCGCGAGCGCTGGCGCGTGGAGCGCGACCGTTCGAGTGCAGAACTGTTCGATCTGAAGCAGGGCCAGGGTGCCCTGCTCGACATCGAATTCCTGCTGCAGGCGATGGTGCTGATCCACTCGCGCGCGCATCCGGCCTTGCTGCGCAGTGGCAATACGGCGACCCTGATCGCGCTCGCGCGGCAGGCGGGGCTGTTCGACAGCGCCCAGGCGCGCGCGCTTGCCGATGCGCATGCGGCGCTGCTCGCGCGTTCGCTGACCTGCACGCTCGACGCGCGTCCGCGCCTCGTCGAGCGCGATGCGGAACTGTTGCGCCACACGCGCACGGTGATCGACGCCGCGGCGCGTTTCGGCCTGTAGCCGTCGATTCGTTGCGGCTTAGGTCGCTTCGAGAGCGACAGTGACGTCGGGCCGCGTCGCTTCGATGCGATGCCAGACCTTGCTCGCGACCGCGGCCATCTCGCGCAGCGGCGGCGGCTGATGCGCGGGCGAAAATTCCGCGTGGATATCGTGCAGCCAACCCTGATCGATGAGTTCGGCGTGGAGGGCGGCGAGTTTGGCCGGCGGATTGGCCGGCAGCGACGTGAACACCGGCGCGCCGGTCGCGCAGGCTTCGCTGAGCATATTGACCGAGTCGGGCGTGACGACGATGCGGTCGGCGACGGCGAGATAGCCCGGATACGGATTCGCACCGTCGGCGTCGCCGCCCCAAAAACAGGTGGTGCCGTTCTTCAACGCGGAGCGCAGGCGCTCGCGCCATTCGGGCGGCGTGCGTCGCGACGTGGTGACCAGCATCGAGCCGCCGTCGCGCTCGCGCCACTGTTCGAGCCGGGCGAGCAGGGCGCCGAACCAGGCGTCGTCCACGTTCAGGCCGTGGCGGCGGCCGCCGACGAGCAGGGCCGTGCGCGGCTGCGGCAATTGTTGCAATGTGGAAAATTCCACTTTTGCGTCGGCGAGCCAGGTGTCGTCGACCGGATTGAGCGAACCGATCGTCTGGATCACGTTGTCGCCTTCAAGGCCGTCGTGGCGCGGGGCGACGACGAGATCGAAATGCGCGGGGTCGACGCGCGGGTCGAGAATCTGCACGGCGTAAGTGGCGCCGCCGCTCGCCTCGCGCAGGGCGCGCGTGATCACGGCGGCATGGCGCCCGCAACCGATCGCGAGCGCGGGCCACGGTGCCGACAGCGTTTGCCATTGCCAGCGCAGGATCGATAGACGCGCACCGCGCGTGAACCCCGGCCCGATCCAGCGCCACGGTGCGCGTAGTGCGATGCGCAGCACGCGCGGCGAAACCCGCATCGCGAGCGCGAGCGACAGCGCTTGGCGCTCGTTGCCGGCCGCGCCGTCGGTAATGGCCACGACTCCCGCGGCGCGTCCTCGGCGATGGGGTGATTCCTGCTTCACGCGACGATTGTACGTTTGATATGCCTCACCGTTCTATCCGCGGACACAATCACGGGGATTGCGGGTCGATATACTGCGCCCATCTTTGCCGGACCGGCAGCGGTTCTCTTCGCTGCGCTGCTTTCGCCTAACGTTCCGTTTACCGATTGTTTGCTGTAGTTCCGACACCAACCCGAGAGGATTTCCCCATGAAACGTTTGACCTTGGCCGTACTGCTGTTCGCCAGCCTGCCCGTTTTCGCCGCCGATGGCGCGAAGGCGCCCGCCACCGAGAAGTACGACATCGATGCGTCGCACAGCGGCGTGACCTTCGGCTGGAATCACTTCGGCTTCTCCAACCCGACCGCGCGCTTCGACAAGATCGAAGGCAGCCTGCAGCTCGACAAGGCCGACCTGAGCAAGTCGTCGGTGTCCGTCACCCTGCCGCTCGACGGCCTCGACACCGGCGTGGCCAAACTCGACGAACACCTGAAGAGCCCGGACTTCCTCGACGCAGCCAAGTATCCGACCATTACGTTCAAAAGCACCAAGGTCGAGAAGGCCGGCGACAACGGCCTCAAGATCACCGGCGATCTGACCGTGCACGGCGTGACCAAGGCGGTGACGCTCAACGCCAAGGTCAACAAGATCGGCCTGTTCGAGATGGGCCCGTACAAGGCCCAGGCGGCCGGCTTCGACGCCGAAACCGTCATCAAGCGCTCGGATTTCGGCGTCGGCAAGTACGCGCCTGCGGTGAGCGACGACATTCCTGTGCGCATCACGCTCGACGCCAAACAGGCGCAGGCGAAGTAAGTTTCGATTGCAGTTTCTTCTCACCCGAAAGAGTCGCAGCGCGCGAGTGCGGCGGAAAAGTCTGCGAGGCGGTGAGGAAAGGGCGTTTCGGCCCTGAAAGCGGTGGGTGAGGAATCCTTCTCACCCGCTGCGAAGTACGCAGCGATCTTGTTGCCGGCGATACTCAGCCGTTCTTGACGCCCTGCGTCTTGAGCGCTTCGAGTCCGGCGAGATTGAGGGCGCCGGTCGCGGCCTTGAGCGCGTCGACGTTCGGCACGCGCGAGCCTTTCACCGCGACGACGAAGCGATCGCCGAGCACGATGGTGTATTCGCCGCTGCCCGAGTTGTTCCATTTCTCGTGGGTGAGGCGGCCGCCTTGGCGGTAGGTCTTCTCGTAACCCTGGTCGTTCTGCTGTTCGCTCTCGACGCCGGCGAAACCGGCGAGCGCCATCAAGCCCTTGGCGCCGCCCATGTCGGAAACGGTGAGTTCGTAGCTCGGGCCATCGCCCGAGCCATAGCGCGCTTCCGCCACCGACACCTGCACGCCCATCGGCGACTGCTTCTGCACCGAGAAGCCCGTGCGCGGCAGGCCGCCGAGCGTGTCCGGCACGAAAGGCTTCAGCGCATCGGGGGCGAGCGCCTCCACCTGTGCGCCGCCGCCGAGCACGGCGCCGAGCATCTGCCCGGCGGCCTGGGCCTGCGCGTTCGCGTCGCCGGACTTCTGTGCGGCTTCGAGCTTCTTGCTCGCCGCGTCGGCGCGCTGGCCCATTGCGGCGAGCGCGCCGAGCGCGCTGTCCTTGTCCGGCGTGTAGGTCGACGAGCTGTGCAGGCCGCCGGTCATCGCGCCCGACATGGCGGCGCTCAGGCCGGTCACGCTCGCGAGCACGACGCCGAGAACGAGCGAGAGGACGAAGGCGACGATGATTGTTACGGCTGCGTAGCCGCCTGCCTTTTCCTGCGGACACTTCATTGTGCTCGGCAGGCCGATGTAGAGCAGGTAGATGCCGTAAATGGCCGCGGCGAGCACTGCGAGCGAACCGAGGATTCCGACCAGGCCGAGCACGCTCGCGATCCATCCCGCCGTGTTCGCATAGGCGATCGACTTGAGCGCCTGCACCTGATTTTTCTCGCCGCCGAACGTCGGCGCGAGTGCGTCGATGATCAGCATCATCAGATAGCAGACGCCGAGCGCGAGCACATAGGTCACCACCATCTGCGTGATGCCGGCGCCGATGCCGAGGCGGAAGTTGCCGAGGAACG
Source organism: Rudaea sp. 3F27F6 (assembly GCF_005503555.1). Lineage (GTDB taxonomy): Bacteria > Pseudomonadota > Gammaproteobacteria > Xanthomonadales > Rhodanobacteraceae > Rudaea. The sequence continues at coordinate 1,073,476 of NZ_SCNG01000001.1, read as the reverse complement.
GAATCGCCGTGCCGATAATGCTGAGCTTGAGGAACTGTATGACCGCCGGTATCGCGGCGAGAATCATGACGTAGTTGGTGAAGATGCCCTGCACCGTATCCTGTTCGGCGGCGATTACCGGCCATTCGGTTTTCGGCGTGAGCAGGATATTTTTGGCGCGCGCGATCAGTTTATTGAAGTCCATTGCGATTTCCCCGTCGGAAGTGGCGTCCGATGCATCATACTCATTCTTTGTGTCGCCGAAATGCGGCCCTGCACAATGGCCGACAGCCGATTGCGTCACATTTCTGCGCGGGCGCGGCGAACCTTGCTAGAATTCGCTTCTCCAGCCGCTCCACAGCTCAGTTTCCAAGGAAAATCGCGCCATGACCGCCGCCGCCGTTGCCCCGAACAATCCCGCCGCGGCCAAGACGATTCCCGCCAATGCGGAGAATCGCTACGAGGTCACCGTGGCCGACCTGCCGCTGTCCTGCCCGATGCCGGGCATGTCGCTGTGGAATTCACACCCGAAGGTCTATCTGCCGATCGAGGCGACCGGCAGCGCGAAGTGCCCGTATTGCGGCGCGGTCTACACGCTCAAGAGCTGACCTGCGCCGCCGCGCGTCGCGATGCCCGCGCGTTCCCTGACAGTCGTGCAATTGCTGCCTGCGCTCAACGCGGGCGGGGTCGAACGTTCCACGCTTGAAATTGGCGCGGCGCTGGCTGCGGCCGGGCATCGTTCGATCGCGATTTCTGCCGGCGGGCGCCTCGTCGAGAAATTCGTCGGGCAGGGCAGCGAACATATCGCCGTCGACATCGGCCGTAAATCGCTTGCGACCCTTCGCCATATTTGGACGCTTAGACGTCTATTCACCGAGATCAATCCGGACATCGTGCACGCACGCTCGCGCCTGCCGGCATGGATCGGCTGGCGCGCGCTCGGCGGACTGCGCGATGCACGGCCGCATTTCGTGACCACCGTGCACGGCCTCAATTCGCCTGGGCGCTACAGCGCGATCCTGACTCGCGGCGAACGCGTGATCTGCGTATCGAACACCTTGCGCGATTATGTGCTGCGCCATTATCCGCAGCTCGATCCGGGGCGTATCGCGGTGATTCCGCGCGGAATCGATCCGGCCGAGTTTCCGCGCGACTATTGCGCGAGCGAAGCGTGGCGCGCGCATTTCCTCGACGAATTTCCGCAGCTCGGCGGCGGCAAGCTGTTGACCCTGCCGGGCCGCGGCACGCGGCTCAAAGGCCATCGCGACGCGGTGGAACTGCTCGCGAATCTGCGCGCGCGCGCGATCGATGCGCGCCTGCTCCTGCTCGGCGCGCGCGAAGCGGGGCGCGAAGCCTACATCGAGGAAGTCGAGGCGCTCGCGCGCGAACGCGGCGTCTTCGATCGTCTCGCGATCACGCCGCCGCGCAGCGATGTGCGCGAGGTCTATGCGATATCCGATCTGATCCTGCAGTGTTCGACCCAGCCGGAATCGTTCGGCCGCACCGTGGTCGAGGCGCTGTCGCTGGGCCGGCCCGTGCTCGGCTACGCGCATGGCGGTGTCGGCGAACTGCTTGCCGAGCTGTATCCGCGCGGCGGCGTGGCGCTCGGTGATGCCGCTGAGCTGTGGGAACGCGCGGTCGAATTGCTGCAGGCGCCGCCGCCGGTGGCGCCGCTGGAAAAATATCGCCTGGCCGATATGCAAGCGTCGACCTTGCGGTTGTACGCCGACATCGCCGCGCGAGGCTGATGCGCGCGCAGGCTACAATCGCGGCGCCGGCGCGGGGCCGGCAAGGAAGATTCCACTGATGTCATCGGCCGCACCCTCGAATCCGTTGCGCGATCTGTGGCCGGCACTGCTCGTGCTCGGCGTGCTCGTGCTGCTGCCGCTCGGTATCGGCGCGGCGACCGTGCCGATCGCACTCTGCGCGATCGCCGGCCTCGTCTTAGCTTGGCGCGAACGGCATGGGCTGCGCAGCGATGCCGGTGTCCGTCTGGCCGCTGCGTTGTTCGCCTGCTACTGGCTCGCCGCATTGATCTCGGCATTCGATTCGGTTGCGCCGGGCAAGTCCTGGGGCACGGTCGCCGGCGCGCTGCGCTTTCTGCCTTTCGCGGTCTTCGCCTGCCTCGCCCACGGCAAGGCGCAGGCATGGCCGCGCATGGTGCAGGCGATCGGTGCGGTCGTTGCGCTGTGGTTGCTCGATGCCTGGATACAGGCGCTGACCGGTTACGGCATCGCCGGTGCTTCCGATCCGGAGCGCCTGTCCGGCATTTTCGGCGCGGGCAATCTCAAGCTCGGTCCCGCGCTCGCGGTGTTGTCGCCGTTCGTGCTTGCGGCCGCGCGCGAACGCTTCGGCCGCATCGGTCTCATTGTCGCCTTCGTGTTCGCGTTGGTGCCGATTCTGCTGGCCGGCGAGCGCTCGGGCTGGCTCATGTATGCGCTGGTCGCGCTCGCCTTCGTCTGGCGCGAGGCCGGCACGCCGCTGCGTTTCGTCGGCTGGAGTTCGGCGACCGCAATGGTTGCGGCCGTGCCCGTGCTGTTCGCGCTGCACGCTTCGCCGGCGTTCGACGCACGTGTCGATCGCACCCTGCATGCGCTGCAGGGCACCGAAGCCGCGGTGGACTACGCGAGTTCGGGGCGCAGCATGCATATCTGGCCGACTGCGTTGCGCATGGTCGAGGCGCATCCGTTCAACGGCGTCGGCGTGCGCGCGTTCCGCTATGCCTATGCGCAGTACGCAGGGACGAACGATCAGTTCGCCAATGCCGATCCCGACGAGGGCGCGCTGCACGCACACCAGATCGTGCTCGAGGTGCTCAGCGAGACCGGCGCAATCGGTCTGCTGCTCTGGATCGCCGGTTTCGTATTCGCCTGGCGCGCATGGCGGCGTGCCGATGCCGATGCGCGCGCGCGCGCGTTCGCGCCCGCACTCGCACTCGTTGCGATGACCTTTCCGTTCAATACCCATCTGGCGTTTTATTCGGCGTGGTGGGGGCTCGTGTTCTGGTGGCTGCTTGCGCTTTACTGCGCCGCGTTGAATGCGGGCGGCGCGCAGGCGCGGCCCGTCGGGTGATCGCGCGCTGCTTCGAGCCCGCCGATTGCGCGGCAAGCAAAGCAGAAAAGCGCCGCCATGAGGGATCGGCCGCGCTCTCCGCCGCGCACGATTACCTTTGGCCTATGCGGCTGCCTTGCGACCACGATTAGACTACCCGGTCGCATTTTTCCTGGAGATATTCCGATGAAACGTACCCTCGTCTGGCTGGCTTGCGCCGGCTTCATCGCCGCCTGCTCGAAGCCTGCTCCGCCCTCGCCGCCGCCGCCTCCGCCGCTGACTTCCGGCGTGACCAAGGCGAACATGGATACGGCTGTGCGCGCCCAGGACGACTTCTATCGCTACGTCAACGGGCACTGGCTCGACACTGCGCAAATCCCGGACGACAAACCGATGGCCGGCGCCTTCGTCAAGCTCGACGACGAGGCCAAGGAAAACATCCGCACGATCGTCGAGGACGCGGCGAAGACGCCCGATCCGGCGAACAAGGACAAACAGAAGATCGCCGACCTCTACGCGAGCTTTATGGACGAAGCGGCCCTCGAGACTGCGGGCCTGAAGCCGCTCGAGACCGAGTTCGCACGCATCGACTCGATCAAGGACAAGAAGGAATTCGCCGCGCTGACCGCGCATTTCGCCCAGATCGGTGCGACCGCGCCGTTCGGCGGCTTCGTCCATCAGGACAACAAGGATTCGACCAAGTACGTCGTCGACCTGCAGCAGGACGGTCTCGGTCTGCCCGATCGCGACTACTATCTGGAGAACGACGCCAAGCTCAAGCAGATTCGCGAAGCCTATGCGAAGTTCATCGAGAAGATGCTGAGCCTGTCGGGCGACAAGACCGCCGCGGCGAACGCGAAGGCGGTCCTCAATTTTGAGACCGAGCTGGCGCGCGCGCAGTGGACCAAGGTGCAACTGCGTGATCCGATCAAGGGCTACAACAAGAAGTCGTTCGACGATCTCGCCAAACTCGCGCCAGGCTACGACTGGAAGAGCTTCCTCGTCGCCGCCGGCATCGAGGGCAAGACCGACTACATCATCGTCGGCCAGCCGAGCTACTTCACCGGCATGGACAAGATCCTCGCGAAGACGCCGCTGGCCACGCTGAAGACCTACTTCCGCTGGCAGTTGCTGCGCAGCTATGCGAAGTATCTGAGCAAGGATTTCGTTGAAACCCGCTTTGCCTTCTACGGCACCGAGCTGCGCGGCGTGCCGGCCGATCAACCGCGTTGGAAGCGCGGCGTTTCGCTGACCGAAGATCTGATCGGCGAAGCGGTCGGCAAACTCTACGTGGCCAAGTTCTTCCCGCCCGAGTCGAAGGCGCGCATGGACCAGCTCGTCAAGAACCTGCTCGCGGCCTACAAGCAGAGCATCGACACGCTCGACTGGATGAGCCCGGACACCAAGAAGGCCGCGCAGGAAAAGCTGGTGAAGTTCATGCCGAAGATCGGCTACCCGGACAAGTGGCGTGATTATTCCGCGCTCGAGATCAAGAAGGACGATCTGGTCGGCAACGTCATGCGCGGCAATGCGTTCGAGTACCAGCGCAACATCGACAAGCTCGGCAAGCCGGTCGATCGCAGCGAGTGGGGCATGACGCCGCAGACGGTCAACGCTTACTACAACCCGGAACTCAACGAGATCGTCTTCCCGGCCGCGATCCTGCAGCCGCCGTTCTTCGATGCGAAGGCGGACGACGCGGTCAACTACGGCGGCATCGGCGGGGTGATCGGCCACGAGATCAGCCACGGTTTCGACGACCAGGGCGCGCAGTACGACGGCGACGGCAATCTGCGCGACTGGTGGACGAAGGAAGACCACGAGAAGTTCGCGGCGAAGACCAAGGCGCTTGTCGCCCAGTACGGCGCGTTCGAGCCGGTGCCGGGCTATCACCTCAACGGCGAGCTTACGCTTGGCGAGAACATCGCCGACAACTCGGGCCTCGCGATCGCCTACAAGGCCTACAAGATCTCGCTCGACGGCAAACCTGCGCCTTCGCTCGACGGTTTCAGCGGTGAGCAGCGCGTCTATCTCGGCTGGGCGCAGGCCTGGCAGGCGAAGGTGCGCGAGAAGTTCGCGATCGAGCTGATCAAGTCCGACCCGCACTCGCCGCCGGTCGACCGCGTGCTCGGCACGCTCGCCAACCAGCCGCCGTTCTTCGAAGCCTTCGGCGTCAAGGAAGGCGACAAGATGTGGAACCCGCCGGAGAAGCGGGTGACGATCTGGTAATACTCAGTGCCGCGGCAAAAGCGCTGCGGTACGAATGAAAGTGAGAAACCTGCGCGGGGCGGACGAAGTGGAAGCGAATTTCACTACGTCCGCCCCGACGCGATTTTTGCGTCACGCAATCCGCTGCATGCGTAGGCCGCGCAGGCAGCACCGCCTACCAATTCTGGTCGCTGACGTAACCGAGTTCCTGCAGCAGCGGGCCGGCAATTTCCTTGACGACGTCTTTGTCCGCTTCTTTCAGATCGGTCCTCCAGCGCGCGAGCGCTTCGCTATTGATCGGGCGCGACACTTGATCTGCGCTCGACTCACCGGCCAGATCGCGCCGCTGCTTGTAGTAGCTCAATACCTGTGGCTCCCATGTCTCGCCGAGGAACGCGAACAGAGAGCGCAGCGCGGTTTCCGGAATGGAGATCAAGTCTTCATAACGCAGCTCGAAGTAGCGCTGCGCGAGTGACGGTTGTTGCTGAGCGGCGGCACGCCCGGCCTTTACCGCCTGGACCCAATAGGTGGCGGCGCCGCGTGCGTCGCGCGTGCAGTCGATCGGCTGTCCGGTCGACGAGTCCCGCCAGTTCATGGTCAGCAACGAACATACGACGTCGCGTCCGTCGCGGATGACGTGGACCAGGGGGCTGTCTGCAAACAGGCGGTGCAGATGCGGGAAGAAGAAAATATTGTTCGGGGATTTTTCCGCGATTCGCGGTTTGCCGGTGAACAGGCGATCCTTCTCGAGCAGTGATATCAGGAGATTGCGGAACGCTTCGGCGAGATCGTCCTGGGTCAGGTGATGGTGCTGCAGCGTTGGGAAATAACCGTACTGGAAGTCCTGCCACATGCGGCAGACCAGTGGTGTCACTTTCAATTCCGGGCCGCAAGCGATACTCGGATGCGCATCGAGTATGACCCTCAACAAGGTCGTACCAGAGCGGCCAGCGCCACCGACGAAAATCGGTGCAGCTTGCAAAGTCGTCAGTTCAGTCACCCGTTTTCTATCCGGTCAGTGCAACCAGCAGCGAAAAACGCGGAGGCAGGCAAACGGATGACAAGACTGGTTCACACTAGATTGGGAAAATCGAATCCGATGCGGCGGTACCAGCCTTCTGTGCGCGCCGCGAATTTCGCGTACCGGCGCGGACCTTTCGCCATCGGGTAGGAAAATTCCAGGATTAGACCGGAGATTCCATTATTGAAGTCGGTTTCTTTGCAAGAATTTACCTGGGCTTACGATTGATCAGACAGAAAATCAGCGCGGCGCCGCCGAGACCGACCCAATAGTCGGCCGGTACACCGAGCACCCAATGTTTGTGCCACGGCACGTACTCGGGTGCGAAGCGGCTCCAACCGAAAGCCGGGTTGAACACGAACCAGGCCGCGTCTTCGACCATCCAGAACAGCATCACGCCGGCGAGCGCCTGTCCGGCGGCGCGCCAGGTGTACTGAGCAAAAAAGACCAGCGGCGCGAAAAACGCCAGCGCCATAAAGCTGAAAACCCAGGCGTGATAGCCGGTCATCGGCCGGCCGCCCCAGAAGATGTCGAGCAGCCAGTGCGATTCGATACGCCAGGTCGGCAGCTTCGACGCCCAGCCCGACGCGCCTTCGATCTGGATTTCGACTTCGGCGAAGAAGCAGGCCATCAGCAGCACCCAGACGATATAAGTCAGCGTACGCGGCCAACCCGGCGCTGCCGAGGTATTTGTCGTTCCGTTCATCGCGTTGCGCCGAGGACGAAATCGAGCACCGCCTGCGCCGCGTGCGGCTTGCCGAGCGCACGGCTGCGCGCCGCCATTGCCGCGAGCGTCGCCGGCTCCGCCATCAGGCGCTGTACTTTGTATTCGAGGCCGATGCCGTCGTACGCCAGCCACGCCGCGCCTTCTTCCATGAGGAAACCGGCGTTGTGTTCTTCCTGCCCTGGTATCGGTGAGATCAGCAGCATCGGCCGGCCGATCGCGAGGCACTCCGACACGGTCAGGCCGCCCGGCTTGGTGACGACGAGATCGCTTGCCGCCATCAGTTTGTGCATCTTGTCGGTGAAGCCGAGCGCAAGCAGGCGCTGCGGATGTTCGTTCGCGAGTGCATCGAGCGTTTCTTTCGCCTGCGCGTTGCGGCCGGTGACGGCGACGATCTGGAAATCGCCCGGCAGGGTCAGCACGCGCCGGACGAGCGTCGGCAGGTCGCCGACTCCGGCGCCACCGGCGACGATCAGGATCACGCGGCGTGCCGGATCGAGGCCGAGTTCGCGCGCGCACAGCGTGCGATCGAGTTCCTCGGCATTGGGCCGCGAGAACGCCGGCATCACCGGAATGCCGGTGACGTGCAGGCGGTCTTCACGCAGGCCGCGCGCGCGCATACGGAACTCGACTTCGCCGGTCGCGGCGAAATACCCGGCCAGTTCGGGTACGAGCCACATATTGTGCAGATCGTAGTCGGTCACCTGCAGCCAGACCGGGCAGTGCAGGTGGCCGTGATCGATTTCGCGCTTGAGCAATTCCGCCGGCAGGAAGTGCGTGCAGATCACCGCGTCGGGTTGGCGCTTGCGCACCTCACGCCGCAGTGCGCCGCTCGACAGGCGCTCGATCCCGCGCCGCAGGCGCTGCGAGGCGGCGCTGTGCGGCGTGGTGTCGGAGAGATGATGCAACTGCTCCCAGATGCCCGGATGCTCGTTGATCAGCTTGATGTACCAGTCGGTATACATCTTGCGGAAACCCGGCGCGACAAAATCCATCGCGTCCAGATGCGCGACTTCAGGCGCGTCGGGCAGCGCGCGCGCGGTCGCTTCGAGCGCCTGCGCGGCGCGCACATGGCCGTTGCCGGCGCTGACGCTGAGAATCAAAAGTCGGGTCACGGGGTCATCCTTGCTCTGCGCGAAGCGGGGATGATAGCGGCAGCGGACGAGTTTGAAATCAGGCTTCGTCCGTTGCCAGATAGAGTTCGAGGCGCGGAGATGCGAACCTTACGCCGATGCCGCCGTTCGTGGTTCGATACCTCGCCACGAACGGGGAACCCTGATTCCAACGTGAAGCTATGCCGTTCAGGCCGCCGGCTTGGCCGCCAGTCGTGCCGCCGCATTGAGCACGGCGAGAATCGCCGCGGTGTCGCGGTCGGCATGGCGGCCGACGCCGAAACGCGCACCGGGCGCATCGGCGTGGGCGGCTTCGATGATCACGACCGCGTCGCCGTTGGCCGCGCCGAGCAGCTCATGGCTGTCGATGCGCAGCGCGATCGGCAGCGCCTGCACTGTCGCGTCGAGCACGCTCGACCCTTGGCCCTGCAAGGTATGCGGCCGCCCCGCGACGCTGACGTCGAGATCGATCGCATGGCCGTCGTCGAGCGCGCGCGCGTTGTGCGAGAGATAAACGAGGCCGCTCGTATCGTTCGCGCAGGTCAGATAGGTGCGCTCGAACAGATCCCACAGATCGCGGCTGGTGATCTCGGCTTCGCTCGAATCGGTGTGTCGCTGCACGACCGACGAGAATTCGATCTGCATGCGCCGCGGCATGACGATGCCGTGGTCGCGTTCGAGCAGGTAGGCGATGCCGCCCTTGCCCGACTGGCTGTTGACGCGCACGATGCTCTCGTAGCTGCGGCCGACGTCGGCCGGATCGATCGGCAGATAGGGCATTTCCCAGAAATCGCCGTCACGGCGCGCGGCAAAGCCCTTCTTGATCGCGTCCTGGTGCGAGCCCGAGAACGAGGTGAAGACCAGATCGCCGACGTACGGATGACGTGGATGGATCGGCAACTGCGTGCATTCCTCGGCAACGCGCGCGGTCGCGTTGATGTCGGAAAAATCCAGGCCGGGATGAATGCCCTGCGTGTACAAATTCAGCGCGAGCGTGACCAGATCGGCGTTGCCGCTGCGCTCGCCGTTGCCGAACAGGCAGCCTTCGATGCGCTGCGCGCCGGCGAGCAGAGCGAGTTCGCCGCAGGCGATGCCGGTGCCGCGGTCGTTGTGCGGATGCACCGAGAGCACGACGTGTTCGCGCCGCTCCAGGTGGCGGTCCATCCACTCGATCTGGTCGGCGAAGACGTTCGGCGTCGACACTTCGACCGTGGTCGGCAGGTTATGGATGATCGGCCGGCCCGGTCCCGGGTTCCACGCGCGCGTCGCCGCGTTGCAGGCGGCCAGCGACACGTCGAGCTCGGTCATGCAGAACGTCTCGGGCGAATACTGCAGGCGCCATTCGGTTTCCGGTTGCGCGTCGGTGAGACGCTTGATCAGCGACACCTGGCTGTCGACGAGCTTGAGCATTTCGTCGACGCGCATGTTGAACACGACGCGGCGCCAGACCGGCGCGGTCGCGTTGTAGACGTGGACGATGACGCGGCGCGCGCCGCGCACCGAAGCGATCGTGCGTTCGATCAGGTCGGGCCGCGCCTGGGTCAGCACCATCGGCGTGACGTCGTGCGGGATCAGATCGTTCTCGATCAGGTGGCGGATCACGTCGAAGTCGATCTGCGACGCGGCCGGAAAGCCGAGTTCGATTTCCTTGAGGCCGATGCGCACGAGTTCGTCGAACAGGCGCAGCTTCTTTGCCTTGTTCATCGGGTCGAACAAGGCCTGGTTGCCGTCGCGCAGGTCGGTCGAGAGCCAGATCGGCGGCGCGCTGATGCGGCGCGACGGCCACTGCCGGTCGGGCAGGTCTACGACGGGATAAGGGCGGTATTTGGATTGCGGATTGGAGATCATGATAAGGCCATGGAGCGGAGTGGGAGGGCGTCGTTGCCGAAGCGCGCGTCTCTCCCGTCAGACCTTGCGGGTCTGGTCGATGGCCGGGATCAGGGAGAGGTCAGTTTGCGAGTGCGCGCTGCGGATCCCGGCCGAGGGTAAGGTCGAGTCCAAGAAGGAGCGGCGAGAGCGGCAGAGTGCGCATGCGCCGATTCTAACAGACGAACGCCGCCACGAGGCAAGTATCTGCGCGTTTGGACGTCTAGACGGCAAAACCTACTGGGCCGGCTTCGCCGTCAGAGTTTGCAGCTTTTCCTCGCGCGCGGGCTTGCTGATGTGCGCCAGTTCACGCACGCGTGCATAGAACGCCGGCCAGTCGCGTCCGCTCTGCGCGAACAGCGCGGCGAAGGCCGGCGTCCAGCCGTCGTAGAGACCGAACGGCAGCAGGCTTGCATTGTTGATCGGCTTGGCGACGAAGGCGTCGTAACGATGATCGTCGGGCCAATGCGCATCGCGCCACTGTGCGTAGCGCGCGCGGAAATCGGCGATCTCGTTCTGCTTGGCCGTTTCCATCACGGTCGCATCGAGCCCGCTCGCGTACAGTTTGCGCAGGCGTTCGCGCAGGTCGAGCACGAGGCGCACGAAATCGTCGCCGGCTGTGCGATTGCGTGCCTCATGTGCTGCTTCGCCGCGCGCCGCGCGCCATTCGCGCAGGCCTTCGTCCTGCACGAAGCTCGCGAACGATTCGTTGAACGCGGTGTCGTCCTTCACGTAGATCAACTGGTGCGCGAGTTCGTGGAAGATCGTGCCGATCAGTTCGTCGTCGTCCCAGCGCAGCATGGTCGACAGGATTGGGTCGGCGAACCAGCCCAGCGTCGAATACGCAGCGACACCGCCGATGTAGATATCGTCGCCGCGCGACTCGAGGCGCGCCGCTTCGGCCTTGGCCATTGCCTCGTCGAAATAGCCTCGATACGGCACGCAACCGGCGATCGGGAAGCAGTGCAGGATCGCATCGACGGAATATTTCGGCGCGGCGAAGACGTCCCAGACCACGTAGGGCCGATTGAGGTCGGCATAGCTTGTATAGCTTCGATTGTCGGGCAGGCCGAGACGCGCCGAGGCGAAACGGCGCGCTTCGAGCGCGAGGCGCAGGCGTGCGGCGAGTTTCGCATCGGTCGCCGGATCGGCAATGACGCGGTCGAGCGGCTCGCGCTGCGCGACGATCTGTGCCTGGCCGTGGGCGACGTGTGCGTAGTAGCGCAGGGTCGAACAGGCGGCGGCGAGCAGGCTGATCATTGCGATGCAAACGATGCGGACGCGGGTGCGGAGTGAGATTGTCGCCGATGGCATGGCGCCATTGTGCCGAATCGCTATGATGACGGCATCGTTCATTGCGCAAGTTCGCCATGCAGCCGACTTCCGATTCGACTTATCCGCGCGACCTGATCGGCTACGGTCGCAATGCCCCGCATCCGCGTTGGCCGGGCGGCGCGCGCATCGCCCTGCAGTTCGTGCTCAATCACGAGGAAGGCGCGGAGAACTGCGTGCTGCACGGCGACGCCGCATCGGAAACGTTCCTCTCCGAAATTATCGGCGCGCAGGCGTTTGCCGCGCGGCATATGAGCATGGAGTCGCTGTACGAGTACGGTTCGCGCGCGGGGCTCTGGCGTGTGCTGCGTGCGTTCGAAAATCGTAAATTACCGTTAACGATTTTCGCCGTCGCCGAGGCGTTGCGTAGGCATCCGGAAGCACTTGCCGCTTATAGGGAACTTGGCCACGAGATCGCTTGTCATGGATTGCGCTGGATCAGTTATCAGTCTATCGACGAGGCGACCGAGCGCGTGCATATCGCGGAAGCGACCGCGCTGCTCGGCGAACTCGTCGGCCAGCCGCCTCTCGGCTGGTACACCGGACGCGACAGCCCGAACACGCGTCGCCTGGTCGCCGAGCACGGCGGCTATCTCTACAACGCCGATTCCTATGCCGACGACCTGCCGTATTGGACGCAGGTCGACATCGCGCGCGCGGGTGTGCAGGCGCGCGTGTCGCAGTTGATCGTGCCGTACACGCTCGACAGCAACGATATGCGCTTCGCTGCCGCACAGGGGTTCAATTCGGGCACGCAGTTCTTCGATTATCTGAAGGACGCGTTCGACGTGCTCTACCGCGAAGGCGACCCGAACGGCCTCGATGCGCCGAAGATGCTGTCGATCGGACTGCATGCGCGCCTGATCGGCCGGCCGGCACGCATCGCCTCGCTCGAACGCTTTCTCGACTACGCGCTTGCTCACGATAAGGTGTGGATCTGCCGGCGCGTCGACATCGCGCGGCACTGGATCGAGAATCATCCCCAGCGCTAGGACGCGACTGTCGCGCGTTTGGTCTGCTTGATGGCGCGGCGTGATCTGGATGCTATTCGGGCGGTTTCTGCGCGCGCAGCAGGCTCAGCGCGAGATAGCCGATCAGCGCGGCGGCAACCACCAGCACGGCCCAAAGCAGAAAGGTTTTCCAGTCGTGTTTCGCCGTGGGTGCGGGAAGCTGCAGCGCGGTGTCTCCGGCCAGCGTTTCGCGCGCGCCGAGCCGGGCGAGTGGTGGCTGCCAGTCGGTGCCGAGTTTGCCGCGCAATTGCGCCAGTGCCACGTCGACCGGATAGTCGGCGCGCCGCGCGGTTGCGCTGCCGGCGGCGAGCCGGTACTGGCCTTTGCCCTCGCCGAGAAAAATGAAACGGTCGGGGCGCCAGGCGAGACTCAGGCGCGGTGCCAGATTGAGCGGCGTCGCCGCGCGCGCACGCCACTGCGTATCGCGCGCGATGCCGGCGAGCGCGACTTCGTCGTTGCCGATCGTCGTGCCTTCGGAATGCAGGCGAAACGCGGTGAAATCCGCACGCGCATACCAGGTGGCGCCTTCGCTGCGGCGACCGCTGACGTCCACACGCGCGACCGAGTTGTCGTCGGCGAGATCGAACTTGAGCGCCTCGGCCGGCAGCGCGCCAGGCAGCGTGTAGCGGTATTCCTTCGCGTCGCTGGCGGCCGGTGCAGCCGCTGCGTCTTGTGCCGTCGCGACGATCCATTGCCGCGCCGCGCGCACCGGATCGGCCCGCGCCGAGGTGGCGGCGCTGACGCGCAGGCCGGGCAGCATGGGGCCGTGGTCGAGACGGCGCAGGCGCAGATATTTCGCGTGCACGCCACTGAGATCGATATCGTGACGGTCGAGCCGGTTACCGTTCTGCGCGAGGCTGAGCACGCTCGCCGTGCTCACGACGGTACGCCAGTTCTGCAGATCGTTGCTCACGCTGATCGCGAATTGCGCGGTGCCGTTGGCGTCGTCCCAGTCGAGGCGCAGGCTGTCGATGCCGGCGGCGAGCCGGCTCGCGTCAATGAGCCAGTCGTTCGTCGCGGCATTCGTCTTCGTGCTGCCGAGATCGGCGTCCAGACTGCGCAGGCGTCCATCGGCATCGCGCTCGATACGCAAATTGAGCGGGCTCTCGTCTGCGGCCTGCGCACTCGGCGGCAGCGCGAACAGCGGCAAAGCGCTGAGGGCGGATGTCGCTGGCGCCGATTCGGTCGCGCGCAACGCGGTCGGCACCGGATTGCCTTGCGCATCGACGACGACGAGGTCGCGCAACTCTCTATCCGTCAGCACGGCGTAGACCTCGATCGGCAGCTCGACCTGCCAGGCCGAGCCGTCGCCATCGAGACTCAGCGGCCACGCATAGGCATAGCGCTGCGATTCGTTCGCGTGCAGTCCCGTGGCGAACAGCGCGCAAGCCGCGAGGGCGGCAATGCGGAGGCGCCTCATGCGTTTTCTCCCGCGGCCGGCTTCGGCGGCACCGGTGCGAAATAGCCGACGGCGACGAGCAGCACGCCGACGACGAGCACGCCGACGATCGCCGAGAGGTCGTTGAGGAAATTGCGGTCGATTAGCATCAGCTTCACGAGGACGAGCGCCATAAGCGCCGCGCCGCCGAACCAGACTGCGCGCGAGCCGCGCTGTTTGCCGGCGAGCATCGCGACGATACCGGCGAGCGTCCACACGATCGACAGCGCCGATTGGGCAAGCGGCGACGTGGCCATGCCTGCATTCCACGGCACGCCGCCGAAGAAATGCACGCCGCGCAGAGTGATTGTCGTCAGCAGCACCAGTGCGGCGGCGGCGAGCACGCGTGCGCGCAGTTCGGCATCGAAGTAGACCTTGCCTTCGGCCTGGGCCTGGCGGTACCAAAGCGCAAGCAGAACGAGCCAGCCGATCTGGGCGAGTTCGAGCGGATTGAGCAGCGGCAGGTAGGGCAATGGTGCCGGCCGGCCTTCTTGGACGAGGCCGACGAGCCAGGCGATGCCCATCACCCCGGCGAGGCTGCCGAGCAACGGCGTGCGCAGCGCATCGGCCTCGTCGGCCAGCGGCCAGCGCGCGATCGCGGCGCGATGCAGGGCGAGCAGGAACAGCGCGGCGAGCGGGGCGAGCATGGTCAGCGCGAGCCAGATGTCGCCGAGATGCAGGTGATCGCGGCCGAGATGGCCAAGTTCGACGCTGAGCAGCAGTGCGCAAATCCATAGGTGCGCGAAGTGCAGGATGCGCGCGCCGAGGGCGTGCTCGGCGACCACGGCCGGCAGCGTGCGCCACGCGGCGGCCAACCAGGCCGCCCAGGCGAGCAGATGCCAGCCTTCGAGCGGGCCGTGACCGTCGAGCACGGTCAGCGCGATGAACGGCAGGCCGAGCGGAACGACCGCGGCGGCCGGAACCAACAGTTCGCGCCAGGCCATACGGCGCGCGGCTTCGACGGCGACGAGCGCGGTGGCGCTGAGGAATCCGAGCCAGACATCCCAGCGCCGCTCGTGCGCGACGAAGCGTTCGATTTCGTTGCCGCCGGCCGCGTACCACCAGAGGCCACCCCAGACGAGAAACAGCACGGCGAGCGGCGCACGCGCATCGCGACGATAGAGCAGGCGCGCACTGACGAGACCGGCGAGGGCGAGGATCGCCGCGGCAAAGAATTCGCCGTTCAATATCGGCATGGTGCTTTCGACGTTCGCGTAGCGTTCGGCGAAGATGCCGCCGGCAACGGCCTGCAGCGCATAGCCGATCCAGCGCGGAATGCGGCGCTGCTGGCGCAGGCCGAGCCAGACCAGGGCCGCGCCTTCGAGCGCGAAGGTGCAGGTCGTCGCCTGCGCCGACAGCGCGAGTGGCACAGCGAGTGTGGCGAAGCCAAGCGCCAGTAGTGCGTGCGACTCGCCGAGCAGAAGCAGGCGCCAGCGGCGCAATTCGAGCGCAGCGAGCGCGGCATAGATCGCCGCAGCGCCGAGTGCGCTGAATGCGAGCGGCATGCGCGCGTAGTCGAGCAGAACGGTCTGCAGGCCGAATGCGACGAGCGGCGTGCCGAAGACGAGACTGCCGTCGATCAAATCGCGTCTGTCCTGCGCCTGGCGGTGCGCGTGCAGTACGGGCAGCAGTAGGTAAAAGGCGAAGAACAACAGCAGGAACGGTTCGGTCGAAGCGAAGAGTTCGGGCCGGTATTGGAGTGCACCCCAGAGCGTGCCGACGCCGAAGGTGAAGGCGAAACCGAGCAAGTTCAGCGCGCGCCACGGCTTGATCCAGGCGATGGCGAAGATCGCGGCGTTGAGCACGGCGTAGTATGAGAACAACGCGACGTGATTGCCGCTGCCGCTCGAAACGAGGATCGGTGCGAGAAAACCGCCGACGATCGCGAGCACGGCGAGCGCGAGCGCGTCCTGCAGTACGGCGAGCATGCCCGCTCCGGCAACGACGACGACGAGAAGCGCGAACGCCAGCGTCGGCGGCAGCAAGGCATAGAGACGATAGGCGGAAAAAATCGTCAGGATCAGCACACCGATCGCGCCGCCCTGCAGGCTCAGCGCAAACGAGCGATGCGATTCGCGCTTGCGCCACGCGAACACGAGCGCGCCGAGCGCGGCGATCGCGACGCCGAGGAAGCGGAATTCGATCGGCACGGTAAGCCAGCCCTGGTCGGCGGCGTACTTGAACAGGTAGGCGACGCCGAAGAACACGACAACGACGCCGGCCTTGACGAGCGGATTGCCTTCGGTGAGCCAGCGTTTTATCCAGACTATGGCGGCGTTGTCGCGCAACGGTTCCGGCTGCGGGCGCGGGATGCGCAAAGTCGGCGCTGCATGCGCAGCCGCGGGATCGGTATCTGCGCTCGC
The DNA here is from genome assembly GCF_005503555.1 of Rudaea sp. 3F27F6. GTDB lineage: Bacteria > Pseudomonadota > Gammaproteobacteria > Xanthomonadales > Rhodanobacteraceae > Rudaea. Next base: position 1,057,372 of record NZ_SCNG01000001.1, on the reverse strand, counting down.
GGGTTCGGTGCGTGAGGAGAGATCGCGCAGATCGATGGTCGGTGCGGTATCCGGCGCCGTTGCGATTGCGGCAGTGGGTACGGCAGTCGCAGGAACCGCGGCGGTCTTTGCCTGCGGTGCCGGCGTCGGTGCAGCCGCAGCGTGCTGGGTTTGCGCAGACGGCGTGGTTTGAAAAGTCGGCTCTTTGCTGGCGAGCGCCTTCAATTGCGCTTCGAGCTGGTCGATGCGCCGGCCGAGCTTGAGCGTGCGCCCGAACAGCCAGCCGAAAACAATGCCGCAGACCATGCCGAACAGGCCGACCGACCCGTCGAGCACGACCCAACTCAACCAGCCGCCGGCAATCGCACCGATCAACATCCACAGAAACGTCATCGTCCCTCTCTTCCCGCGCGGTTCGCGCGGACAAACCCCCGCTCCGATGCTAGCAGGTCAGTAGAGGGCGGGCGCGGCGGGCGGTCGCGATTTGAAGCGCTTGTGCACCCAGAGGTACTGCTCGGGCGCTTCGCGCACCATGCGCTCGATCTGCGCGTTGACGCGTGCAGTGTCGGCGACGGCGTCGCCGGTCGGGAAGTCCTCCAGCGGCGCTTCGAGGCGCAGCGCATAGCCGTGCCCGTCGGGCAGGCGGCGGTGGAAGAACGGGATCACCGCGGCGCCGGACAGGCGGGCGAGGTGATGGGTCGCGGTGATCGTCGCGGCGTCGATGCCGAAGAACGGCACGAACACAGAGTCTTTGCCGCGCATATCCTGGTCCGGCGCGTACCAGAGCGCGCCGCCGCGCCGCAGGTACTTTACTGTCGCGAGCAACTCGTCTTTGGTGAACATCGTCTCCGCATAGCGCAGGCGCGCGCGCAGCACGGTCGCTTCGAATACCGGGTTGTCCATCACCCGGTACATGCCGGCGATGCGGATGCGCTGCGAAACCAGGCGTGCGCAGAGTTCGAGATGGGAGAAATGCGCACCGACGAGGAGCACGCCGCGGCCGCTCTTGCGACAGGCGTCGAGATGTTCGAGCCCCTCGACGGTGCATGGCACGCGCCCGAGGGCGCGGTCGCTGCCCATCCAGGCGAAAGCGAACTCGACCAGCATCAGGCCGAGGTCGGCGAGGGTGGCGCGCAGCAGGCGTTCGCGCGCATCGTCGTCGAGTTCGGGAAAGCAGAGTTCGAGGTTGCGCCGTGCGACGTGGCGGCGTTCGCCGGGCAGCAATGCGGTCAGCTTGCCGAGCACGCGGCCGAGCAGGTAAAGGGCGCGGTAGGGCAGGCAGGCGATCAGCCGCATCACGCCGACGCCGAGCCAGGACGGCCAGTAGCGCGGGGCGTGCAGGTCGGGCTGCTGCGGAGAGGGCGACGTCATCGCCGCGATTATAGAGGGCGCGGCCGATCGGCCGAGAGGTCGAAAGCCGGCGTGTTCCCGGTCGAGTGCCCTCGGGAGCCGGCCCTCAGCCCTTATACTTCGTCATCCTTCTTCGCGCTCCCGCACGTGCCGCTACGCCGCCTTCTCTACACCCTGACCATGTACCTGCTGACGCCGGCGATCCTCTACCGGCTTGCCGTACGCGGTCTGCGCTACCGTGAATACTTCGACCGCTGGCGTGAGCGCTTCGGCTACTCCACGGTCCAGCTCAAGGAAAGCATCTGGATCCACGCCGTGTCGATGGGCGAAGTCAACGCCGCATTGCCGCTGATCGACGCCCTGATGGGGCGCTATGCCGACACGCCGTTCGTCATCACCACGGTTACGCCGACCGGCTCGGAGCGCGTGCGCCGCGTCTATGGCGACCGCGTGATCAACCTGTATCTGCCCTACGATCTGCCGACCGCGACTTCGCGCTTTCTCGATCGCGTGCGGCCGCGCGTGGCGCTGATCATGGAGACGGAGATCTGGCCGAACCTGTTCTTCGAATGCGAGGAGCGCGGCATTCCGCTGATCATCGCCAATGCGCGCCTGTCGGAAAAAAGCCTGCGTGGTTACTCGCCGATCCGCCCGCTCGTGCAGCGTGCGCTCGACGGCGTGAGCTACATCGCCGCCCAGTCGGCGACCGATGCGGCGCGCTTCGCCGAACTCGGCGCGCCGGGCGAGCGGCTTGGTGTCATCGGCAATCTCAAGTACGACATGACCGTGCCGAAACACCTGCTCGAAGAAGCCGCGGCAATGCGCGACGCCTGGGGCGCGCGCCGACCGGTCTGGATCGCTGCGTCGACGCACGACGGCGAGGAACTGCCCGTGCTCAAGGCTCACGCCGAAGTGCTGCGCCGCTTCCCCGACGCGCTGATGCTGCTCGTGCCGCGCCATCCCGAGCGCTTCAAGCCGGTCGCGCTCGCCTGCCGCAGCTTCGGCTTCGTCACGCGCACGCGCAGCGAGGACGGCATGGCCGCCGCGGACACGCAGTGTTTCGTCGTCGACACGCTTGGCGAGCTGCTCAATTTCTACGCCGCGGCCGACGTCGCCTTCGTCGGCGGCAGCCTCGTGCCGATCGGCGGACACAACGTGCTCGAACCGGCCGCGCTCGGCGTGCCGGTCGTGGTCGGGCCGTACATGTTCAACTTCGCCGAGATCAACGCGAGCCTGACCGAGGCTGGCGCCGCACTGCAGGTGCTCGACGGCGACGAACTCGGCGCCGCGATCACGCGCTTGTTCTCCGGCACCGACCTGCGCCGCCGCGTCGGCGCCGCCGCGCAACAGGCCTTCGAGCGCGAGCAGGGCAGCGTGCTGCGCACGCTGGCAATCGTGGAGAAAGCAATCAATCGCTAAGGGTTCGCGCGCCGGCGCTCGCGTAGACCACATCGGGTGCAATGGAACGAAGTGAGTTGGGAGGTCTGGCGCGGGATGCGTTGCCGTTGCTATCGTCCGTCGCGATCGTCCATTGGACCGAGAGGGGGAAAGCAAATGACGTCACGGATTCTTCCTGCGCTAGTCGCAAAGCACGTTTCCTCCGCAGCTCCGGTTGGGCCGGCAACATGGATCCGACATTTGTTCTGGGTCGGCGTCACGGTAATCGCAACAATGGGGTTCACGTACGCGCCGTCGTCGGTCGGTGCATCTTCAGTCCAGCGCGCAGATTCGCTGCGATCCGCCTGGCATCCTCCACTGCGTGTTCCCGAGGAGTTGGGCTTTCTTTCTGATGCTGCGGGCGACAGCAACGAATTGATCGTATTAGTGGACGGTGAAAGCGAGGCGTTGCGCACGTTGCTGCCGAAAGGAAATGCCAGCGCCCTCTCTGCCGCTGTGCGTGGAGAAGACGCGATCGTAGACGCGATTGGAGCACGCGATGCCTATGCGCTCAGCCGTTTTTCGTTTCCCGACAGCGCACGCTACCTGATCGGTAGCGAGCGTTTGGATCACCATTCGCGCGCGCGCCTGCGCAAAGACGATCCCGAAGAGCGCCTGTTGCGTCGCGTCGTGCTGCAATATCCGGATATCGCCCACGCGCGGGCTGCGCAACAACAGTTGCAGGTGATCTTGGGCAGAGACGCGGTCAGCATGAATCACGTGCTGAAATTTTCCTCGACTCCGAACGACGAATACTTTGCGAACAACATCGCCGCCAATCCCCATTATCAGCCTGGCAAAGAGGCCACTTACCAATGGGGGCTGCAGGCGATGAATTTTCCTGCTGCTTGGGGCATCTATCCCGGTTCGGCCTACGTCGGCATTGTCGGATCGGTGTCGTGGTCGGTGGACTACAGCGATGTCGATGATTCGGGGAATCCCGTGGTTCTGACTACGCCCGCGCCGCCTGCCGACTTGGCGGCGAACTATCGCAAACAGTTCTCGCGTTGCTTATCCGGTTGTCGTCCTTCGGTGATCCAAGCGCATGACACGCACACGGCGGGCATCATCGCTGCGACGGTGAACAACCGGATCGGCGTGGCCGGAGCATGCCCGAATTGCGGTCTTGCCATGATCCAGGCGGGCAATTCGGATAGTTATTTCGCCGCAGCGCTCCGAGGTCTCGTGAATCGAGGCGTACAGGTCGTGAGCATGAGTTTCGGCACTGCTTTTGATGACCCGGCCCAATATTCAAGCATGGCTGATGCTGTTGCCATGGCCAACGCTCGAGGCGTGCTCCTGGTTGCCGCCGCCGGCAACTACATGAAACCCGCAGCCGAATACCCGGCCGCCGACACGCGGGTGCTTGCCGTAGGTGGGGCGCAGATACGGCAAGCAGACGATCCAGCGGCGGGCTGGCAGCCGTGGGACCAGCACCTCGTGAATCTGTATCAGCCCGGAACCAACCATCCTGGGGTTAACGGCGTCATGGCGCCCGCGCAGCACATCGTGTCCACATTTCCGCCGGGTGTGAATTATTACTCGCCCCCGGCCACGCCGGGAGCCGTAGGCAGTTGCACGGACTCGGGGCCGACCGTGGGCTTGGACGGCATAACCTATCTCGGCGACGAATCGGGCGTGCCCGGCGACGGCTATGCCAGTTGCACCGGAACCTCGATGTCCACACCGTTTATCGCCGCCTTGGGCGGCATTCTGCGTTCGATTCATCCCACCTACGCCGAAGCGAAGGTGCGCGATGTGATCCGCGCCAGCGGTAGTAACTTTCCGAATTGCACTGATGAGGTAGGTTGTGGCTTGGTGGACGCGGCGCGTGCCGCAGGGGCAATCATGAAGATAGCCGGCCATCGCTTGACCCCACTTTATTCGTACTACAGCAACGGGCGTCTCGATCATTTCTATACGATCGTGCCGCAGATGGGCGGGGCTGCGCTCAGGGGGACCCTGCAGCCCAACAACGCGTGCAATCCACCGCCTGGTGCGGACATCCAGAGCGAGGTAAGCGCGTGCGAAGACAACGTAAGCAGCTATGACAGCATCAAGTACGTCCCGGTCGGGACAGGCCTTCCGGACGACTACGCAATACCCGGCGTCGCCGGCGCGCAACCCGCCGCGCAGGTGTGGGTGTTCACCACACCGGACAATCCGAAGAACCCTGCCGATCCGTTGGTGCCGCTGTATCGCTTGTCCTGGCGCTGCGGGCAATCGGCGTCGCCGATGCCGGACGTTTGCAAAAGCACCCCTCAGCACATGGACGTGGCTTATGCGACCGACGTGCAGAGCATGCAGGCTTTGATTGCAGCGGGTTATCTGCTCGATGGTATTGAGGGCTATCTGTACTCTGCGGCCGATGTGCAGCCCGTGGGTACGGTTAAGCTGCTGCGCAGATACAACGCGACGCGCGGCGACTATGCGATTTTCCCCGACTCGCTGCTCGCGGATATGCAGAGCCAGGGCTACACCGGACAATCCGCCGGAGACAATCTGGGTTACGCCTACCTCAACAACGGGTATACGCCGGTGAATCTCGATCAGCGCGGCATCACCGGCACCTGGTACAACCCGCAAACCAGCGGACAGGGCTTCTCTTTCCAGGTTTATCCGGATATGAATAGCGCCGGCAACGGCCTGCTTGCCGGCTCTTGGTATACGTTTGCGCCGGCCGATACATCCGGCAATACGGTGGGCGATGCGAGCGGGCAGCGCTGGTACTACCTCGACGGCGAAGTCGATCCGGTCAGCCCCTCCGCCGATGTGAAAATCTATGCCGGCACGGGTGGTCGCTTTGATTCCCCGCCCAAGGTGCCCGCAGTGCAAGTCGGCCACGGCACGCTTGCGCTACGCGATTGCGAACACGGTGTATTGAGCTATGCCTTGGACGACGGTCGTATCGGCACAGTGCCATTGACGCGGCTGACAGCGAACGTGACCTGCGCTGCAGTCGGTGATGACGGCTCCGCGGCATCGAACAATCTGCTTTCCGGATTTTGGTACAACCGCGAGACGAGCGGACAAGGTCTGATGGTCGACGTCAATCCGATCAATCAGCAGTTTTTCGCGGGCTGGTATACGTATGCTGCCGACGGCACGGGCGGCCAGCGCTGGTACAGTTTGCAGGGACCGCTTACGCCGGGGCAGAAGACGGCTACGGTGCAAATTCTCACGGCGACGGGCGGTGCATTCAACATGGCGCACCCGGTAGCGTCTCAGGTGCTCGGTACGGCTCAGGTCACATTCCAGAACTGCTTTTTGATGACGATAAATTACGCATTCGACGATGGCCGGCGCGGAAGCATGACGCTGCAGCCGACCGGCCCCGTCGCGGCAAGTTGCAGTCTGCAGTAGCGGCCGTGCTGATATTGCAGCGGCATCTTGTGGCCGCGCGGCCGTTCCTTTCGGAGCTAAAAAGAAGGCGTGCGACGAGCGTTATGTCGAGCTAAAAACGAAATAGGGGCGCGATTTCTCGCGCCCCTACATTCAAATAGCGAAAGATTGGCGCACTAAATCGTGCCCACAGCCTTCTTATTGCAACAGCGCGTTGACCGAGTCGAGATCCTTGGACGCCATCACGCCGGCGGCTTGCTTGAGCTGCAGACCACTGAGCACGAACTGGTGGCGCGCTTGCGAGTACGAGCTTTGTGCCTGCAGCAGGGTGCTCTGGCTAGTCAGCACGTCGAGGATGGTCTTGGTGCCGACTTCGAAACCGGCCTGGGTCGCATCGACCGCGCTCTGCGCCGAGACGACCGCAGCCTTGGCCGCTTCGACTTCGCTGATGCCCGCGATAACGGCACGGTAGGCATTGCGTGTGTTGGCGTTGACCGTGCGCCGGGTCAGTTCGAGCTGATCCTGCGCCGCGTCGCGCTGATAGATGGCCTGGCGCGTTTGCGAGGTGACGAGGCCGCCGCTGAAGATCGGAATGTTCAGCGTGACGCCGATCGTCGTGTTGCCGGTCAGTCCGTTGCTGCGAAGCGAGCTGCCGGGCTGGCCCGGAATGTCATAGCCCTGGCTACCCCACGAAGGCGTGTCGGAGCGCGTCACCGTCGCACCGAGCGTCGGATAGTGGCCCGCGCGGTTCGCCGAAATGAGGTGCTCCGAGGAGTCGACCGTTTTCTGCGCCGAGGCGAGGGTCGGGTTCTGCTTGCCGGCCAGGTCGACCCAGGCCTGCATGTCGGAAGGCGCCGGCTTCTCGAGCGGAATCGGGTCGCGCAGCTTCTTCAGCTCGCCGAAATTCTTACCGATGATCTGCACGACGCCTTCGCGTGCGGTCTCGACCGAGTTCTGCGCGGTGATCACCTGGGCTACGGCGGCGTCATGCTGCGCGCGCGCCACGTGCACGTCGGTGATCGCGGACAAACCGACCTTGAAGCGTTCGTCGGCCTGGTCGAGCTGTTTCTGCAGCGACTTTTCGTTGAGCTGCGAGAAGGTGAGCTGATCTTCGGCGGTGAGCACGGCGAAGTAGGCGGTCGCTGTACGTACGAGCAGGTCCTGCGAAGCGGCATCGTAAGTGAAATCCGCGCCTTCGGACAGGGCGTTCGCACTGCGGAAGCGCTCGATGTTGCCCCAGTTGAAGATCGACTGGGTCAGGGTCACCGACGCGGGACGCGAGCGAGCGCGGGTGATCTGCTCACCGGGCGTCGTCTGTCCGTTGTTGTCGGTGATCGGGCTGACGTTGCTGTTGTTGCGGTTGTAGCCGTAGCTGCCGTTGATCTGCGGCAGCAACGGCGCACGCGCGATCGGCGAGCCTTCCTTGGTCGCGAGGCGGTTCGCATCGGCGCCGGCGAGCGTCGGATCGGCTTGGCGCGCGTCCATGTATATCTGGCTCAGGTCTTCCGCGCGCAGCGGCGAGGTCAGCGTGGCGATCGCGACGGCGGCGGTAAGCGCACCGAGCTTGATCCGGCCGGATGCGGCATTTTTGACTTCTTTACTTTTGCGCATTGTGCATTTCCTTGGGAATTTTTCGTTGTGGGCCGCCGTCCGCGCTCAGAGCGCGAAGCGTGCGGCCGGCGCCGCGTGGGCGAGATAGGGCAGATCGGTTTCGAACAAAGGTGTGCCTTCGCCGCTGCCGCCCGCGTACAGCGTCGCGCGCTGCACCGGCGATTCGCCGACGATAACGAGCAGACGCCCACCCGGCTTGACCCATTCGCGCCAGCGTGGCGGAAGGACGGCGACCGCGCCAGTGACAATCATCACGTCGAACTGGCGTCCGGGCTGGTATTGGTTGACCGCCTCGGCGCATTCGATCTTGGCGTTGCGCACGCCGGCAGCGGCGAGGCGGCTGCGCGCCGCTTCGACGAAATCGGCGTGCTGCTCGATGCTGACGACCTCGGCGCTGAGGCGCGCAAGGCAGGCGGTGAGAAAGCCCGATCCGGTGCCGATTTCGAGCACGCTCTCGCTTTTCAAGGGCAGCGCGGTTTGCAGCAGCCGGCCCTCGACGACGGGTTTGAGCATGATTTCGCCGTGGCCAAGCGGCAGCTCGAGATCGGCGAAAGCCAGATTTTTCGTCGCTTCGGGCACGAAATCCTCGCGCGGGATCGCGCTGAGCGCCTCGAGCACGCGCTCATCGAGCACGTCCCACGGACGCACTTGTTGTTCGATCATGTTGTTGCGGGCGAGTTCGACGTTGAGCGACATGGCTGGTTTCCGGCTTTCTTGAAAAGAATCAAAGCATAAAGTGTGGGGTTTACGCCGGCAATCGTACGATGCCGTATCGTCCTCCGGCGGCCGAAGTGCCGGAAGTCATTCAAACCTTCCTGGATCATCGCGCATCGCCGCTGACGTCGAGTTGACGCCGCCCACCCGTTGCGATGTTACCGATCAGTAACGGGCGAGATGTTACTGATCGGTAACGGCCGCGTCAATACGGTTGGGCGCGACGACCGGAATTCAATGACTGCCGGCGACGGCGGCCGTTCCCGGCACATCCGCCTCGGTACTACGATGCGTCTCGGGCTCGTCGCGTTGCACGCGGAACCACGCGGCGTACAGCGCGGGCAGGAAAAGCAGGGTCAGCGCGGTCGCGACGAGCAGGCCGCCCATGATCGCGACGGCCATCGGCCCGTAGAACGCACTGCGCGACAGCGGGATCATCGCCAGGATCGCGGCGAGCGCGGTCAGCACGATCGGACGGAAGCGGCGCACGGTCGCGTCGACGACTGCGGTCCAGCGCTCGTGGCCGGCGGCGATGTCCTGCTCGATCTGGTCGACGAGGATGACCGAGTTGCGCATGATCATGCCCATCAGCGCGATCGTGCCGAGCATCGCGACGAAACCGAACGGCACGTGGAACACGAGCAGGAACAAGGTTACGCCGATCAGGCCGAGCGGGGCGGTCAGGAACACGAGCAGCACGCGGCTGAAGCTGCGCAACTGGATCATCAGCACGGTGAGGACGACGATCAGGAACAGCGGCATGCCGGCGTTGACCGAGGTCTGGCCCTTGGCCGACTCCTCGACCGCGCCGCCGACCTGGAGCAGGTAGCCCTGCGGCATCGAGGCTTTGATCTCGTCGAGCTGTGGCAGCACCTGCGCGGTTACGGTTGGTGCCGTCGTCGTGCCGTAGATGTCGCCGCGGACGGTCACCGTCGGCAGGCGGTTGCGCCGCCAGATGATGCCTTCCTCGAAGCCGTAGGACACGTTGGCGATCTGCTTGAGCGGCACGGCCTTGCCCGACGGCGTCGGCACGGCGAGGCTTTCGAGCAGGGACAGGCGCGCGCGCTCGTCGCCCGGTCCGCGCAAGTCGACTTCGATGAGTTGGTCGCGTTCGCGGTAATAAGTGATCGGCACGCCGGACAGCGAGCTTTGCAGGAAGTTGGCGAGATCCTGCGAGGACACGCCGAGCACGCGCGCGCGCTCCTGGTCGATGTCGAGTTTGACCACCTTGGACGGTTCTTCCCAGTCGAGATTCACGTTGCGCAGGATCGGATTCTTGCGCATTACGCCGGCGACCTTGCGCGACAGCTCACGCACCGTTGCCACGTCCGCGCCGGAAATGCGGAACTGCACCGGATAGCCGACCGGTGGCCCGTTTTCGAGGCGCACGACGCGCGCGCGCAGTTCGGAGAAATCTTTGTCGAACAGTTCGATCAGATCGGCGCGGAGTTTCTCGCGGTCGGCGAGCGAACGCGTCAACAGTACGAATTCGGCGAAGCTGGCCTGCGGCAATTGCTGATCGAGCGGCAGGTAGAAGCGCGGCGCACCGCTGCCGACAAAGCTCACGTAATTTTCCAGCTCCGGGCGCTTGGCGAGCCAGGCTTCGAGCTTCTTCACCTGAGCTTCGGTCGCGTTGAGCGACGCGCCCTCGGTCAACTTGAGATCGACGATCAGCTCGGGCCGCGTGGAGTCGGGGAAGAACTGCTGCTGGACGAGGCCGAAACCGGCGATCGAGAGCACGAACGCGCCGACGGTCGCTCCGATCACGAGCCAGCGATGGCCGACGCACCAATCGACCAGGCTGCGAAACGTTTTATAGAACGGCGTCGCATACGGATCGTGGTCGGCGTGCGGCGCATGTTCGCCGGTGACGATGCGGCGCAGGCGCGGCGGCAGGCGCATCAGCCATGAACCGGCCGGCGGCGGCGCCTGATCGCGTTCGGGCAGCAGCTTGTAGCCGAGATACGGGATCAGCATCACCGCGGCGACCCAGGAGATCAGCAACGCGATTGTGACCACTTCGAAGATCGAGCGGGTGTATTCGCCGGTGCCCGACTTCGCCGTCGCGATCGGCAGGAAGCCGGCGGCCGTGACCAGGGTGCCGCTGAGCATCGGGAACGCGGTCGAGGTGTAGGCAAACGCGGCCGCGCGAATACGGTCGTAGCCTTGTTCGATCTTGATCGCCATCATCTCGACCGCGATGATCGCGTCGTCGACGAGCAGGCCGAGCGCGAGTACGAGTGCGCCGAGCGAAATCTTGTGCAGGTCGATGCCGAAATACTTCATCGCCGCGAAAGTCATCGCGAGCACAAGCGGAATCGACAGCGCGACGACGAGGCCGGTGCGCAGGCCGAGGGAGAAGAAGCTGACGAGCAGGACGATGATCACCGCTTCGGCCAGCGTGTGCACGAATTCGTCGACCGAGCGCGCGACCGCCCGCGGCTGGTCAGTGACGCGTTCGAGTTCGAGACCGACCGGCAGATTCTGCTGCAGGCGTGCGGTTGTTTCGTCGAGGTTCTTGCCGAGATGGATGATGTCGCCGCCCGCGCGCATCGACACGGCAATGCCGAGCGAGTTTTTGCCCATGAAGCGCATGCGCGGATTCGGCGGATCGGCATAGCCGCGCGTGACATTGGCGATGTCGCCGAGGCGGAACAGGTTGCCGTTGGCGCGGATCGAAATGTTGCGGATCGCCTCGACCGAATCGAACGCGCCGGTCGGACGCAGGTAGATGCGGTCGGCGCCGGTTTCGAAGCTGCCGGCCGGTGTGATCGCGTTCTGCGCGGCGAGCGTCTGCTGCAGCTGATTGAAGCTGACGCCGAGCGTGGCGAGCTTGGCGTTCGACAATTCGATCGTGACCTTCTCGTCCTGCAGGCCGAGGAACTGCACCTTGGCCACGTCGGGTACGCGCAGCAGTTCGAGCTTGAGGCGTTCGGCGTAGTCGCGCAGTTGCGCGTCGGAATAGCCTTCGCCGGTCAATGCATAGATGTTGCCGAAGGTGTCGCCGAATTCGTCGTTGTAGAACGGGCCGAGAATGCCTTGCGGCAAGGTGTAGCGGATGTCGCCGATCTTCTTGCGCACCTGATAGAAAAAGTCGGGCACGTCGCCGGCCGGCAGCGAATCCTTGATGACGACGAAGACCATCGATTCGCCGGGCCGCGAATAACTGCGCAGATAGTCGACCTGCGGCAGTTCCTGCAGCTTCTTCTCGATCTTCTCGGTCACCTGCTCGGTGACTTCAGCCGCGGTCGCACCGGGCCACTGCGTCTGCACGACCATGACCTTGAAGGTGAACGGCGGATCCTCGGACTGGCCGAGGCCCATGTACGACCAGACGCCGAGCGCGGCGAACAAGACGATGAAGTAGCGCAGCAGCGGCTGGTTGCGCAGCGACCATTCGGAAAGATTGAAGCCGGTCATGCGTGCAGGTCCGTGGGGCGCGTGGAAGCGGTGGCCGGAGCGCTGTCGTCGCTGCGTCCGATTCCGCCGAGATGGGTGTGGGCGAAACCGGTGGTGTACTTGAGTCCGTAGCCGAGCGTGCGGTCGAAGCCGATGTGCGCACACCAGATCAGGCCGGCGGCGAACAGCTCGGGCGAGGTGAAGTAGACGCTCGCGAGCAGGGCAAGGACGGCGCCGAGGAAGGAGTGGGTGCAGTTGTAGGCAATCGCGCCGACGCGACTACCGGCCAGATAGGCGGCGATGGCGAGATCGGGAACGAAGAAGCCGAGCGCGAACACGCCCCAGCCATAGCCGGTCTGCCAGTACAGCGCTGTGGCGACGAAGAACGCGGCGAGGCCTTCCAGCCGCAGTACGAGGCGTACGCCGCCGGCAACGCCGGGATCGGCGGAAGAGGAAGAAGTCCGATGCGGAATCATTTTATGCTCCGAGGAAGCCGACGCCCTTGGCCATCAAGGCCGCGCAGAGAATCAGGACGGCGAGCAGGGCGAGTTCGAGATGCACGATCGAACGCAGCTTGTTCTGGGCGGCTGTGTCGAACGTCGGTATGCGGTTGTCGGCGAGCGCGCTGCGCCAGGACAGGAAAGTCAGCGTCGGCCGGATCGAGAGCAGGCCGATCGCGGCGAAAAGCACCATCTTGGCGATGAACGGCACGCTGTGCAGATAGTAGCCGGGGCTTTTCTCGAACCAGACCACGCGTGCAACACCGATCAGGATGATCGCGACGGCAGCGATGCCGTAGATGCGGTCCGCGTTGAGCAACCGCCGCGCACTCGCGACGGTCAGCTCGCCACGTAGGCTGACGAGTTCGACGACGAGCGCCGCGGCGATTGCGAACGCGGCCAGATGGTGGGCGAAGGCGGCGAGGGCCGAAGCAAGCATGGCGCGCGCTCCTTCAAAGCGAAAGCGGGCGGTTGAGCGCGTCGACCGGGGCGATCGTTTCGCCTTCGCGCAGCTTGTGCACGCCGGCCGTGACGATCCAGTCCTGCACGCCGACGCCGCCGGTCAGAGTCACGCCCTGTTCGCGATAAGTGGCGACGGTGACCGGCGCGAGGTTCACCTGGCGGGACTTCGCATCGACCAGCCACACGGCAGGCTTGCCGCCGAGTTCGTGCAGCGCCGAGAGTGGAATCAGAGTCTGTCCGGCGCTTGCGCCGTCGGCGAAATAGACGCGCGCAGTCTGGCCGAGGCGCGGAGCATGGGCGACGTCGTCGAAGCGGATGCGCACGCGGTAGGTGCGTGTGACGCGATCGGCTTCGGGTGAGATTTCGCGCAGATGGCCGCCGAGCTGCTTGCCTGCATCGGCCCATGATTCGATTGCGAACGGCGTGTCGACCTTGTAGGCCGAGATGCGGTTTTCGGGCACGGCGATCTCGACCTCGACGGCACCGTCCCAGGCGAGCGTGGCGACGGTCTGGCCGGCAGTCACGACTTGACCGGCTTCGGCGTTGAGGGCGGTGATCACGCCGGCGTGGTCGGCGCGCAGGCTGGTGTATTCGGCCTGGTTCTGCGCGACCGCGAGCGCGGCTTGCGCCTGCTGTACCTGGGCCTGCGCGGCCTTGAGCGTGTTCGCTTGCGCGTCGACCTGAGTCTGGCTGACGTAATGTTTGGCGAGCAGACTCTGATAGCGGTTGTAATCGGCCTGGGCCAGATCGCGCGCGGCCTTGGCCGCGGCGAGGTTCGCGCCCGCGCTGCCGACCTGCAATTGCAGGTCGATCGGGTCGAGTTCGGCGATCACCTGTCCCGCGTCGACGTGATTGCCGACGTCGAGCTTGCGCGTCTTGATCTTGCCGTTGACGCGGAAGCCGAGCTGGCTCTCGAAGCGCGCGCGCACGTCGCCAGAATAGACCTCAGCGTTGATCGCATCGGCGGTCTGCGGGTGGGCGACGATCGCGCTACGCGGCGGCGCCGGCGCAGCGGCGTGGCTGCCGCAGCCGGCGAGCGCGAGCGCGCCGATCGCGGCGAGCGCCGTCGCGGCGCAGCGGGTCGCCGCGCGGGTGGATGCACGAAACAGGAGAACGTCGGACATGGCCTCGAATCCCTAAAGGTCGAACGGTGGCGTTGCTGCGGGGCAGATTGCGTACGCTGGCGAATCGCGCAAAAGTAGGGGCAGAAATGAGAGAACTTTTTCGCCCTAGAGCTGCGTTTCGTGGTATCGTACAAATACTAAACTGAACTGTCTAGTATTTTGAATGCCAATTACGTCCCTAATATCCAAAACATTCTTCAGTGAGTACCTAGCGATGTTGATGTCATGTCTCTGTTAGCCGTCACCAAATCCGTCGGCCCCGGCCGTCCCAAGGACATGGAAAAGCGCGCCGCGATTCTCGAAGCGGCCAAGGCGCTTTTCGTCAAACAAGGTTTCGAAGGCACCAGCATGGACGCCATCGCCAACAAGGCCGGCGTGTCCAAGCTCACCGTCTACAGTCACTATCGCGACAAAGAGACGCTGTTCGCCGAAGCGGTAAGCAGCAAATGCGAAACGCTGATGCCGGAGGAGCTGTTCCATGCCGACCTCAAAGGCCCGCTGCGCAAACAACTGCTCGCGATCGCGCGGGCTTTCTTCAATCTGATCACGAGCGAGGACGCTATCGCGATCCATCGCACGATCGTCGCCAATGCGGCGAGTTCGCCGAAGCTGGCGACGCTGTTCTGGGAAGCCGGACCACTGAAGGTGCAGGAAGGTCTGGAATCGTTCCTGCGCGCCGAAGTCGAAGTCGGCAAACTCGATATCGCCGATCTGCACCGCGCCGCTTCGCAGTTCTTCTGCCTGCTCAAGGGCGAATGCCACGCGCGGCTCGAGTTCGGCTGCGGCGATCCGCCGACTGCCCGTGAGATCGACGAGCATCTCGACGCGACGGTCGATTTCTTCCTGCGCGCCTACGCGACGCGCTGACGAAACGGGCGCGCCGCATTGGCGCGCCCGGGGTGAATCACTAACTGCTGCAACCGATCCGGAAATCCCGTTGCGGAATCTCCGGGGCGGCGGAGTGCGTCAAACGTCCTTGCGCACGAATTCCTTGTTGATCCAGTCGTCGAGCATGCGCTTGTCGTAGCGCAGCGGATCGGTCGACGTGGTCACCGTGCGCTGCAGATAGCTCATATCGATCAGCTTGCTCTGGCCTTCGCGGATGGTCTGGCCGTTCGCGCCGATCAGCTTGTACTGCAGGGTTGCGCGCGGCGGATACAGATCGGTCATGAAGCGGATGTCCTGGGCATTCGGCCCGCGCCACGGCTCGAAGCTGCCGGCGAGCTTGATGTCGTCGAACTTCACGTCGAGCCTCTGACCGTTCGGCAGCACCAGGTTCGCGCGCTGGCGCAGGTATTCGCTCAGCGATTTCTTCCAGTCTTCCGTGCGCAGCCAGCCGCGCTGGATCTGGTTGTCCCTGACTTCGCTGAGCTGGTCGTCGGGTGCCCAGGTGACCTGGACGCGTTCGGGCAGCGGCTGCTTCGGTCCGGGAGCGGCGCAGGCGGCGAGTGCCAGGCAGGCGACGACCGCGACGACGAAGGGGCGGAACAAGGATTGAAGTGGTGTTTTCATGGCGAGCCTCATCAAATGGAACCCGTCCAACTACGGTAAGGGCGGCCGGGTCGCCATACAAGACGGGCGAAACGGCGTTTTCGTTGCAATGCTGACCGCGTCGCGGTTTGTCCGACGTTCATCCGGCGGCCGCCCGGCCTGAGGCTCGCTGCGGCTGGATCGGGCGCACGGCTCGCCATCCCTCGATCTTCGTGCTTCAATACGGCTAGAGAAGCGGGGGTGCTCGTCGTTCCGGCGGGCTGAGAAACACCCTTCGTACCTGATCCGGGTCGTGCCGGCGTAGGGAGCTTGGAGTTGGTCTGTTCCTGCACGTCTGCTGGCGTGCGAAAGAAAAAGCACCGCATGCTCGGTGCGGACTTTCAACAACAGCTTCCACCGTCATGGCCTCGCCGCAAGCCTGAGGAGTTGATGCCATGAATGCACTCGCCGCCGATCTGATCCGCGACACCACCGCGCTGTCGGAAGCCGTCACCCGCCCGATTCCGGGCTCGCGCAAGATCCATGTGTCCGGTTCGCGCGCCGACCTGAAAGTGCCGATGCGCGAAGTCGCGCTGAGCGACACGCCGCTCGTGTTCGGCGCGGAGAAGAACGCGCCGCTTGCCGTCTACGACACCTCGGGGCCGTACACCGATCCGTCTGCGCGCATCGATCTGATCGCCGGCCTCGCGCCGCTGCGTACGGCCTGGATCGCCGAACGCGGCGACACGGAAACGCTGAAAGGCCTGTCGAGCGAGTTCGGCCGCCGCCGCGCCGTCGATCCCAAGCTCGCCGGCGTGCGCTTTCCACATACGCGCGCGCCGCTGCGCGCGAAGGCCGGCGCCAACGTTTCGCAGATGCACTACGCGCGCCGCGGCATCGTCACGCCGGAAATGGAATACATCGCAATCCGCGAGAGCCAGCGCCTCGATGCACTGCGCGATGCCGAGCTGCTGCGGCAACATCCGGGCGAGAGCTTCGGCGCGTCGATTCCGAAACTGATCACTCCGGAATTCGTGCGCAGCGAAGTCGCGCGCGGCCGCGCGATCATTCCGTGCAACATCAACCATCCGGAAACCGAGCCGATGATCATCGGCCGCAACTTCCTGACCAAGATCAACGCGAACATCGGCAACTCCGCGGTGACCAGTTCCATTTCCGAAGAAGTCGAGAAGATGGTCTGGGCGATCCGCTGGGGCGGCGACACGGTCATGGATCTGTCGACCGGCAAGCACATCCACGAGACGCGTGAGTGGATCATGCGCAACTCGCCGGTGCCGATCGGCACGGTGCCGATCTACCAGGCTCTGGAAAAAGTCGACGGCAAGGCCGAGGAACTGACCTGGGAGATTTTCCGCGACACGTTGATCGAACAGGCCGAGCAGGGCGTTGATTACTTCACCATCCACGCCGGCGTGCGTCTGCCGTTCATTCCGCTGACGGCGAAGCGGGTCACCGGCATCGTCAGCCGCGGCGGCTCGATCATGGCGAAGTGGTGTCTCGCGCATCACAAGGAGTCGTTCCTCTACGAACACTTCGAAGACATCTGCGAGATCATGAAGGCCTACGACGTGTCGTTCTCGCTCGGCGATGGCCTGCGTCCGGGCTCGATCGCCGATGCGAACGACGCGGCGCAGTTCGCCGAACTCGACACGCTCGGCGAGCTGACCCAGATCGCCTGGAAGCACGACGTGCAGACCATGATCGAAGGGCCCGGCCACGTGCCGATGCATCTGATCAAGGAAAACATGGAGCGCCAGCTGGAGAAGTGCCACGAAGCGCCGTTCTACACGCTCGGGCCGCTGACCACCGACATCGCGCCGGGCTACGACCACATCACCAGCGCGATCGGCGCAGCGATGATCGGTTGGTACGGCACGGCGATGCTTTGCTACGTCACGCCGAAGGAACATCTCGGCCTGCCGAACAAGCAGGATGTGCGCGACGGCATCGTCACCTACAAGATCGCTGCGCACGCGGCCGATCTCGCCAAAGGCCATCCGGGCGCGCAGGCGCGCGACAACGCCTTGTCGAAGGCGCGCTTCGAGTTCCGCTGGCAGGATCAGTTCAACCTCGGCCTCGATCCGGAAAAGGCGCAGGAGTTCCACGACGAGACCTTGCCGAAAGAAGCAGCCAAGCACGCGCATTTCTGCTCGATGTGCGGCCCGCATTTCTGTTCGATGAAGATCACCCAGGACGTGCGCGACTACGCCAAGGACCAGGGCGTCGCCAACGAAGCCGAGGCGCTCGCCAAGGGCTTGGAAGACAAGGCGCGCGAGTTCCGCGAGCAAGGCAGTGAGATTTATCGCCCCGAATAAAACGCAAAGGGAGCTGGCATGCGTAGCTGTATTTTTTGGCTTCTGCTGTGGCCCGCACTCGCCGGTGCTGCGCCCGACCGCGCCGGATTGATCCATGCTTGGGAGGCGTCGCTGCGCAGCGACGGCGCGCTCGACTTGCAAGCCGACGGCAGCTACCACTATCGCAACGAAGCGATCGGCTACGACGGTGGCGTGAAATTGCTCACCGCGATCGTCAACAAGGACGGCGCCGGGGCTAGTCTGGCCGAAGGTATGGGAGCTCGCGGCAGCGTAGATTTCGATCTTTCCGACCTGCCTGCATCGACTCAATTGCCTGGGTCGGTGGGCCTGCTGAGCTGGAAGGCGGAACGGCAAAACTTCGTGTACGACGATGCGAAGCAGACGTGGTTGCCGATGGCTGACTGGGCGAAATCCTACTATCGCAGCGGGCGAAGAGCGGGCCTCGGTTGGTGGCTGCTCGACTATGCCCTGCCGATCGGGCTCGTGGCCCTCCTCGCCGCCGTGTTGTGGACCGTAGCACGCGTGCAGCGGCGCGCGAACCGGCAATTGAGCGCGTCCGACGACATCACGCGGCGCAGCCGCGAGAACCTCGAACGTGCCGCCGCACTGCAGGAAGCGCAGCAGGCGAGGATGCAGGAATCGCTGGAACTTGCGCGACGCAATACCGCGACGCTCGAAGCGATACTCGAAGAGCTGCGTCGGCGCCCGGTGCCCTGAGCATTCGTAAGTCCCCCGTGCTCAAGTAGACTAGAGCGCCGCTTTTCGACGCCGGTCGCATGAGACTGCAATTTCCGTTTATCCAACTGCCGCTGCGTTTCGACGCGGCGGCGCTGGCTGCAGAAGTGGCCGCGATCGACGAATCCGAATGGCGCCCGCATCCGCAGGGTTTCCCGGGCAACTCGGCGCTGCCGCTCGTTGCGGTCGATGGCGATCCCGACAACGACGGCCTGATCGGGCCGATGCGGCCGACGCCGCTGCTCGAACGTTTCAGTTATCTGCGCCAGGTGCTTTCCACGCTCGGCGCCGTGCTCGGACGCACGCGCCTGATGCGCCTGTCCGGCCATGCCGAAGTCACGCCGCATATCGATCAGGCCTACTACTGGGCCGAGCGTATGCGCGTGCATGTGCCGATCGTGACGCAGCCCGGCGTGCGTTTCCATTGCGGCGACGACGAAATCAACATGGCCGCGGGCGAGTGCTGGATCTTCGACACTTGGCGCCTGCATCGGGTGCTCAACCAGGGCGATGAAGTGCGCATTCATCTCGTCGCCGATACGGTCGGCGGCGAAGGCTTCTGGGAGCACATGACGCGCTCGCGGCCGTATCGCATGAACATGCCCGGATGGAACGCCGGACTCGTTGCGCCGTTGGCCGAGGCATCGCGCGAACTGCAGTTCGAGTCGGTCAACTCGCCGGCGGTGATGTCGCCGTGGGAACTGCATTCGCATCTGACCTTCCTGTTCGGCGAACTGACTCCGCAGCAGGCGGCGGCTGCCGAGGCGCAGCAGTTCTCGATGCGCTTCATGCGGCGCTGGCAGGCGCTGTGGTCGCGCTACGGCGAAGCGGCGGACGGTCGCGCAGCGTTCCGCAGGCTGCTGGACGGCTATGCGGCCGAGATGCAGCGCTTCCGCGGCAGGCTCACACTGCGCAACGATCTCGATTTTCACAGGGTGTTGAGCGTGATGCTGCTCGGCTCGATGCTGATTGACGAGGCCACGCCGGTGGTGACCGGCGAGCCGCGCGACGCGCCGACCAGAGTTCGCAGCGGACGCGATGCGGAATTCGATCGCCCCGTTTTCATCGTGTCGCCGCCGCGTTCGGGCTCGACGCTGTTGTTCGAGACGCTTTCTCAGGCAGCCGGCGTCTACACGATCGGCGACGAAAGCCACGGCCTGATCGAAGGCATCGGTGTTTTGCATCCTTCGGCGCGTGGTTTCGCGTCGAATCGCCTCGACGCGGCGGCGGCGGGCAGCGACGTGGTCAAGGAACTGCGTGCGCGTTTTCGCGACGCGCTGCGCGACCGCGACGACCTGCCGCCGACTGCATGGCCGCTGCGTCTGCTGGAAAAGACGCCGAAGAATTCGCTGCGCATTCCGTTCCTGGCGAAAGCATTCCCCGAGGCGCAGTTCATCTATCTGCATCGCGACGTGCGCCAGGTTCTTGCGAGCATGATCGAAGCGTGGAACTCGGGCGGCTTCCGCACGTATCCGCAACTGCCGGAATGGAGCGGGCCGCCTTGGTCTCTCCTGCTGACGCCGGGCTGGCGCGAACTCGACGGCAAACCGCTGCACGAGATCGTCGCCGCGCAATGGCGTGCGGTGACGCAAATCCTGCTCGACGATCTTGCGGCGCTGCCGCGCGAGCGCGTGCACGTCGCGCGATACGACGCGCTGACCGCCGATCCGGCCGCGGAAATCGCGCGCCTGTGTACTGCGGTCGACTTTGCCTGGGATCGTCCGCTCGAATCCGCGCTGCCGCTTGCGCGCTACACGGTATCCGCGCCCGATGCGGAAAAATGGCGCCATTTCGAGCCCGAGATCGAAACCGTGCTGGCGGAGCTGCGCGAGACGCGCACACGCGCCGACGCGTTCGCCGCACGCTGAAGTCCGCGGCGCGCGCGTGTAAGTGCCGTCCGCATGCGGCACAATGGCGGCCATATCGGCGCCGGGCGCCGGCAGGAGATTCCGATGAACGCCATTCCGAAATCGCGCACGGCGAACCGCCGCCCCTGGCTGCGCGGCATCGCGATCGTTTTCGCGCTGTACGTTGTCGTTGTGCTCGCGCTGATGTGGTGGTGGAGTTACGAGCCGGCGCAGTTCGACGTGGTCAAATTCGCCCAGGAGCGCTCGGCCCAGCACAACCAGCCGGTCGTCACCGGTAGCGTCGTCACCGCAGCCCTGATCGGCAGCGCGGAGACTCTGCTCGACAAGCGCGGCGGCTACATTTCCAACGACAAATTTCCGCCCGGCGTGCTGATGGACAACGTGCCGAATTGGGAATTCGGCGTGCTCACCGCGACGCGCGACCTGGCGCGTGAAATGCGCAACAAATTTTCGCGCTCGCAGTCGCAGTCGGAAGAAGACGCCGAATTGAAAGAGGCGGATCCGCTGTTCTCTTCTCCGAACGACCGCTGGCTGCTGCCAAGCTCGGAAGGCCAGTACCGCAAGGCGATCAGCCGCGTCGAAGGCTACTTCGCCCGCCTCGGCAAGAACGATCCGAACGGCGCGCAGTTCTACGCGCGCGCGGACAGCCTCGCCGATTATCTCGATATCGTCTCCACGCGCCTCGGTTCGCTTTCGCAGCGGCTGTCGGCGAGCGTCGGGCAATTGCAGCTGCAAGGCGATGCGCCGACCGGCGGCGCTACGACACAGAATGCGCAAGGCCAGCAGATCGTGCGCACGCCGTGGACGAAGATCGACGATATCTTCTACGAGTCGCGCGGCTACAGTTGGGCGCTGCTCGAACAGTTGAAGGCGATCGAGGTCGATTTCGGCCCGGTGCTGGAGCGCAAGGGCGCGATGGTCAGCCTGAAGCAGGTGATCCGCGAGCTGGAAGAATCGCAGAAGCCGGTATGGAGTCCGGTGATCCTCAACGGCAGCCCGTTCGGCTTCTTCGCGAACCATTCGCTCGTGATGGCGAACTACGTATCGCGCGCGAACGCGGCGATCATCGATCTGAAAAATCTGCTCAACCGCGGCTAGAAGTTTCGCGCAGAAGCACTACGCTGTCCCCGCGATCGGGTGGGGCGGCGCACGAATATTCGTTGGTACCTGGGGCAACATGAAATCCATTCTTTCCGACTGGCGCTTCTACTGGTTTCTGATTCTGCTGCCGGTCGCGCTGTTTCTGCCGGCGATGCCGATCGACGAGACGCGCTATCTCACCGTCGCGTGGGAGATGCGCTCGTCCGGCGACTGGCTGCAATTGCATCTGAACGGCGGTCCTTACGCGGACAAGGGGCCGCTGCTGTTCTGGCTGATCAACCTGTCCTGGCTCGTCGGCGGTATGCACGTCTGGATCGTGCGCCTCGGCGTGCTCGTCGCTTCGCTCGTCTCGCTGCTCGTGTTCGAGCGCCTCGTGCTGCGCCTCAGCGCGGACGCGGCGCTGGCGCGGCGCGCGGCAGTGATTTTTTCCGGCGTGCTGTTCTTCGCCGTGTTCGCCAGCGCAATCATGTTCGATGTCGTGCTGGCGCTGTTCGTACTGGTCGCGCTGCACGGTCTCGTCGATTTCGACGAACGGCGCTGGGGCCGTGGTATCGGCGTGCTCTCGCTCGGCCTCGGCCTCGGCCTGCTGACGAAAGGTCCGGTCGTGCTGCTCGACGTCGTCTTCGTCGCCGTGCTCGCGCCGTGGTGGAGCGACACCGCGCGCGCGCAGGCGGGACGCTGGTACGGTGCGCTGCTGGCCGGCATCCTCGGCGGCGTGCTCGTCGCCCTGGTCTGGGCGATCGCTTCGTTCGGTCCTGTCGGCTTCTGGAAAGCGATCGTGCTCAAGCAGACCGCCGGCCGCATCGCCAATTCGTTCGCGCACGCGCGACCGTTCTGGTGGTACTTCATGGTGCTGCCGGTGATGATCTTGCCGTGGATCGTGAGTCTGCGCGCACCGTGGCGCGCGTGGCGCGAAAGCGTCACGGCCGACAAGGCCGCGCGTTTCGGCCTCGTTTGGTTCGTGCCGGCGTTTCTGATTTTCTGTTTCTTGATCAGCGGGAAGCAGCCGCATTACCTGCTGCCGCTGCTGCCGGGACTGGCGATCTACGCCGCGCGCGTACTCGGCGACGGCAACGCGCGCGTGCGTGGCCGCCTGTTCGGCCTGCTTCTGCTCGTGATCGGCATCGCGCTCGCGGCGGCGCCGTGGCTGGTCGGGCATTCCGCACAGTTGCCTTACTTCTCGGGACTCGTGCACAGCGGCAGTTTCTCGCCGACCGAGCAGCGTGTGATCGGCGGCATCTGGCCGCTATGGGGCGGGCTTATCGCCCTGATCGGCGTATTCCTGCTCGCGCATCCGCGCGCGCATACGCGCCTGCCTGTGCTGGCGCTCGCGAGTGCGGGCGCCGCATCGATCGGCATGCTGACGATCGCCCAGGCGGTCGGGCCGACTGTCGATGTGACCGAAGTCGCCCTGCGTGTCCGTGCGGCCCAGGAGGCCGGCAAGCCGATCGCGCATATCGGCAATCACCACGGCCTGTTCGGCTTCCCCGGTCGTCTGACCCAGCCGTTCGAGAGAGTGGAATTGGGCAACCTGTACACCTGGTGCACCGCGCATCCGGACGGCGAGGTGATCACGATCTACAGCAAGTACGGCGTGCCGGTGAAGCCCGAGGCGGAGGTGCCGTACCGGCTCGGCCGGATTCTGATCTGGCGCGCAGCCGATTTATGCAACGGTCCGCACATCGAGCAGCAGGGCAAGCCCGACACCGACGATACGCCGGACGATTGACGTTCGGCAGCCGACCGGAAGAAACGTCGCGGGGCAGCCGGTCAGGCCGCCCCGCGGACAATCAGAATTTCGGCTTCTCGGGCGACGACTCGTAACGCTTCGCGCCGTCGACGATTTCTTTCTTCGCCGCATCGGCGCCCTGCCAGCCGTCGATCTTGACCCACTTGCCCTTCTCGAGATCCTTGTAGTGCTCGAAGAAGTGGCCGATGCGCTCGAGCCAGTGGCCGGAAACCTGGCCGATGTCCTCGATATGGCCGTAGCCGGCGAAGACTTTGGCGACCGGCACGACGACGAGCTTCTCGTCGGCACCGGCTTCGTCGGTCATCTTGAGCATGCCGACCGGACGGCAGCGGATCACCGAACCCGGCACCAGCGGCAGCGGCAGGATCACGAGTGCGTCGAGCGGATCGCCGTCGCCGCCGAGCGTGCGCGGCACGTAGCCGTAGTTGCACGGATAGCGCATCGGTGTGGACAGCACGCGATCGACGAAGATCGCGCCCGAGGCCTTGTCCACTTCGTACTTCACCGGTTCCGCGTCTTTCGGAATCTCGATGACGACATTGATTTCGTTCGGCACGTCGTTGCCGCTGGATACGAGGTCGAGGCCCATGAATTTGCTCCTGTGCGTGTAGCTGCCCGCGGCGCGCGGGGGCGGCCCGTGCCGCCGAAAAAAGGGAGCGCAGCATACGCGAAATGATGCACTGCCGCATCCGCGGGCGGTCTTCTGCGGCCGGCAGTAGCGTTTCGGTTCATGTTCGACGCCTGGTGCCGGCGTCTCCATGCTTTTTGCGCGCGGAATTTGGATCGCCTTAACCGCCGAAGGATACCTTTGCGCGTATATCCGCCGCGCCGAGGAAATCTGATGAGGCTCCACTCGAAATGGCTTTGCGCGCTACCGTGCGCGGCGTTGTGGATCGCTTCCGCGCAGGCGGCGATTCCGGCGTCCGAGCGCCAGGCGCTGCTGAATTTCTACACCAGCACCGGCGGCTCGGGCTGGGTCCACAATGGCGGCTGGAGCAACGGCAACGGCGGCAACGGCGCGGCCGGCAGCGAGTGCGGCAGCAGCACCACGCCGGCATGGTTCGGCGTGGACTGCGACGCCGGCGGCAATCACGTCGTCAGCATCAATTTGGCGCAGAACGGCCTCATCGGCACTCTGCCGGATCTGTCCGCGCTGACGTATCTGCAGACCTTCATCGTCTCCGACAACAACTATTGTTCGAGCAGCAGCGACACCAACTGCGGTCTCGGTGGCGCGATCCCACCGCTGGGCGGCCTCGCGGCCTTGCGCGGTTTCAGCATCGAAGGCGATCAGTTCACCGGTGCGATTCCCTCGCTGAGCGGCCTGAATCAACTGCAGGGCTTCGACGTCGGCGGCAACCGGCTGTCCGGTTCGATACCGAGCCTCGCCGGCCTGATCAGCCTGCAGAGTTTCAACGCGGCAAAGAACGGCCTCTCGGGCAACTTGCCGTCGCTGAGCGGATTGACCAATCTGGTCGTTTTCGACGTCGACAACAACGCGCTGAGCGGTTCGATCCCGGCCTTGACCGGTTTGAGCAGCCTACAGGCGTTCTATGTGTTCTCCAACCAGCTCAGCGGCGCGATTCCCTCCCTGGGCGGTCTCAGCGCTCTGCAATTCTTCAATGCGAGCAACAACCGGCTGAGCGGCTCGATTCCCGCACTGACTGGGCTAGCCAATCTCGCCACGTTCAACGTGCATGCGAACCAGATCAACGGCACGATGCCGTCGTTGAACGGCCTCGCCGCGCTGACCGGCATCGACGTCGGCGGCAATCAACTGAGCGGCAATGTGGCGGTGGTGCCGAACCCGAACAATCTACAGGCCGGTGCGTCGGTGCTCTGCGGCAACGCATTCAGCGCAACGCCCGACGCCAACTGGGACGCGGCGACCGGCGTCACTCCGTGGTACAGCGCCTGCGGCCTCAGCGCAACCACGATCAATCTCGACCAGCATGGCCTGAGCGGCACCTGGTGGAATTCGCAAATGAGCGGTCAGGGTTTCCTGATCAATCTCTACGCCGACAACGTTGGCGCCGGACACGGCACGCTCGCTGCGGGCTGGTACACGTTCGACTCCGCCGGCAGCGGCGCACAGCGCTGGTATGCGCTGCAAGGCGACGTCTACAGCAACAGTTCGTCGGCCTCGCTCGGTATTTTCACGGCGACGGATGGCAATCTGCAGGCCGGCCCGAGCCCGAATCGCAGCCAGGTGGGCACGGCGACGCTGAGCTTCAGCGACTGCTCGACCGCCACCCTGGTCTACGCATTCAACGACGGCCGCGCCGGTTCGATCCCGCTGACGCGTCTGACTGCAAACACGACCTGCGGCGCCAGCGGCGACAACGGTAACGCGCCGGCGAACTATCTTCTTTCCGGGGCCTGGTACGACCAGAACCAGAGCGGGCAGGGTTTCTACTTCGACGTCAGCCCCGGCATCACGACCCTCTTTGGCGCTTGGTACACGTTCTTCCCCACGGGCTATTCCGCGCCGTCGCCGCGGCAGCAGTGGTTCTCGTTCCAGAGCAACAGCTTCGCGCCGAATGCGACCTCGATGAGCAATATGCCGCTGCTCCAGGCCAATGGCGGCAGCTTCGCCGTCGGCGGCGGTGTAAACCGGGCAACGGTCGGGTCGGTCAGTCTCACCTTCCAAAGCTGCATCGCGGCCACGTTGACTTACACGATCTCGCCGAACTCGCTCAATTCGCAGTCGGCCAGCGGCACGATCCAGCTCGTCCGGCTCGGCCCGCAACCGGCGGGGTGCACTCTATGAAAACCCTATTCCTCGCCGCATCGCATCGGTGCGCAGACTCTCATCGCAAGGCGCAGACCATGATCAAGCGAACCGGATGGACGATGCTGGGCCTGCTCGGATTCGCCTGCGCGGCGCAGGCCGCAGCGGTCCAGCCGGTCGCGCGCGTCGCCGCGAAAGTCGACGACGCCGCGCGCGTGACTCTGGCCGGCAACGTACGGCCCGAGGCCACGGCGGCGAACGATCTCGGCGCCGTCGCCGATACGATGCCGCTCGATCACATGCAGCTGCTGCTGCGCCGCTCGCCCGAACAGGAGCGCGCGCTCGCGAGCGCGATCGACGCGCTGCACGATCCGGCGTCGCCGACGTTCCATCATTGGCTCAGCGCGGAACAGTTCGGTGCACAGTACGGCGTCGCCCAGGCCGACGTCGCGGCGGTCACCGGCTGGCTGACCGCGCACGGCTTCACGGTCAATCGCGTCTACGCCAATGCGCTGACGATCGACTTCTCCGGCAGCGCCGGCGCGGTGCACGACGCGTTCCGCACCGAGATCCACCGGCTCGCGGTCAAGGGCGCGCGGCATTTCGCCAACATGAGCGATCCGCAGATTCCGGCCGCGCTCGCGTCCGTGGTCAAAGGCGTTGTGTCGCTCAACGATTTCCGCCCGCATGCAATGGCGAAGCGTGCGCAGAAGGCGAAGTTCCTGCCGCAGGACGCTGCGTCCGGCGGCGGCACCAATCTCGCGCCGGCTGACCTGGCGACGATCTACAACTTCAATCCGGTCTTCGCCGCGGGCAATACCGGGCAGGGTCAGACGATCGTTGTGGTCGAGGACACCGACGTCTACAGCGCGCAGGACTGGACTACGTTCCGCAGCAAGCTCGGTCTTGCCGGCTACACCACGGCGAGCCTCGTGCAAGTCCACCCGGCGCCGAAAAACGGGGCGAACAACTGTGCCGATCCCGGCATCAGCGGCACCGCGATCGAAGCCGAAGTCGATGCGGAATGGGCCAGCGCCGCCGCGCCGGGCGCGAAGATCGTGGTCGCTGCGTGCGCCGACACGAGCACCCTGTTCGGCGGCCTTATCGCCGTGCAGAACCTGATCGAGGCGAGCGTACCGCCGCCGATCATCAGCATGAGCTACGGCGAGTGCGAGGCCGCGCTCGGCACGGCCGGCAATGCGGCGTATGCGGCGGCGTATCAGCAAGCCGTGGCCGAAGGCGTGTCCGTGTTCGTGTCATCGGGCGACGACGGCGCGGCGAGTTGCGACGGCGGCCAGAACGGCGCCTACAACGGCATCGCCGTCAACGGCTTCGCCTCGACGGCGTACAACGTCGCGGTCGGCGGCACGGATTTCTCCGATGAGTACGCGAAGACCACGTCGACGTATTGGGGCAGCAACGGCGCGGCGCTTTCCTACATCCCGGAAATTCCGTGGAACGATTCCTGTGCGGGCTCGATGATCCTGGGCTTTCTGAGCGAGAGCATCGCCTACGGTTCGACCGGCTTCTGCAGCACCATCCTTGCCTTGCAGTACGCGATGAACACGACAGGCGCCGGCAGCGGCGGCCCGAGCAACTGCGCGTCGGGCGCTCCGACCACTGGCAGCAACGGCCTGATCTCAGGGCTCGGAAGCTGCCAGGGCGTGGCGAAACCGGCTTGGCAGGCCGGTGTGTTCGGCCTGCCGAGCGACGGCGTGCGCGACCTTCCCGACGTATCGATGTTCGCCTCGAATGGGTTCTGGGGCCACGCCTATGTCGAGTGCTACAGCGACGTCGCCAACGGCGGCAATCCGTGCACCGGCACGCCCGACAACTGGACGCTGCTCGGTGGCACGTCGATTTCCGCGCCGATCCTCGCCGGCGTGCAGGCGCTGATCAATCAGAAGACCGGCACGGCGCAGGGCAATCCGAACTACACCTATTACCGACTTGCCGCGAGCGAATACGGCAGCGGTGGCAGCGCGAGTTGCAATTCGAGCAACGGCAATACGGTCGGCAGCGGCTGCATCTTCTACGACGTGACCCAGGGCGACATCACGGTCAATTGCTTCGGCTTCGACTGCTACGGCTACACTGGCACGACGTCGAGCTTCTACTACGGCGTACTGTCGACATCGAGTGTGACCAACTCGCCCGCGTTCAAGGCGCAGACCGGCTGGGACTTCGCCACGGGCATCGGCACGGTCAACGTCGCCAACTTGGTCAACGCCTGGCACTAACCTGGGTGGTCGCCGGCTAACGGCCGAGCAGGAAGCGGCCGTAGCCGCCGGCGACGAGCGCGGCGATGTCGATCAGCAAGCCCGGAACCCAGATGCCGCGCGGATAGGCGAGATACGAGCCGGTCCATTCCGGCTTGAACTTGTCCTTGTAACGGCGCACGCCCTGGTAGTTGTATAGGTTGTTGCCGTAGCGGAAGGCAAGCGAAGCGAGGCGTTCGTTGATGCGCGCATACGGGTTGTCGCCGACGCGCGAGAGCGGCGCCATGCCGAGACTGAACTGCTTGTGCCCCTGCGCCTGCGCCCAGAGCATGACTTTGGCGAAGAGGAAATCCATCGTGCTGCGCGGAGCATCGCTGACGTGGCGCATCAGATCGACGCTCGCGGTGCCGTTCGGGCCGTACGGCGGCAGGATGTTGGCGAATGCGATCAGTTTGCCAGAGCGGCGCACGAGGGCGAGCGGGCTCCAGTCGAGATAATCGCCGTCGAAGCGGCCGAGCGAATAACCTTTTTCGACCGAGCCCTTGTCGGCGAGCCAGATGTCCGAGACTTCGCGCACTTCGGCGATCAGAGCCGAGTCGTGCGGTGCATCGACGATCTCGAACGTGAGCTGCTCCTTGGTCGAACGGTTGACCGCCTGGCGCAGGTCTTCCCAGCGTTTGCCGGCGAGCGAGAATTCGTCGAGCTTCACGATCGCCAGTTCGCCGAGCTTGAACAGATCGAAGCCGGCGTCGTGGTAATGCGAGAGATCGGGTTCGAGCACTTCGTAGAAGATTGGTACGCGATCCTGCGCGTCGGCATGGCGGCGGAATTCGAGGATGGCCTGGTCGATCACCGCTTCCGGCCCGCACGGCGAACCCAGCGCGACGAGACGGTTGCGCACGCTGCCGTAGGCGACCACGGCATGGCGGTCGGCGGCCCAGAACAGGTGCTTGTCGCGCATGAAGGTCAGGTGGGCGAACTCGCCGCCGCCGTGTTCGTTGTAGATCGTGCGCGCGTGTTCGAGATCACCGCGGTTCGGCAGCGACAGTTCCGGCCGGCGCACGGCGAAAAACTGCCAGATCAGGTAAACGACGAGACCGAGCGCGGCCGCGGCGAGGCCGCGACCGATGCGTGAGGTGTGTTCGCCGAAGCCGAAGTAGAACAAGTCGAACGAATCGTCGCCGAGCACCTGCGCCGCGCCGATCGCGAAGAAGACGAGGACGCAGACCGCAAGTCCGGCGTACCAGCCCGCCGACGTCATCGCGCTCAAGGTCATCGCGCGCCGGGTGAAAGCGCGCTTGCGCACGCGCAGCAATAAAGCGACCGCAAGCAGAAACAGGGCTTCGCCGAAATGCAGGCCCTTCGCCACCGCAAGGCCCGCGCTGATCAGGAGCAGCCACATCGTCACGCGGTAGGCGACGCGCAGGCGCCCGTCGATTCCGCGCGCGAGGCCGAGCAGCAGCACGCCGGTCAATACCGAAAACCAGCTCGATGTTTCGACGAACAGGATCGGCAGATGCGCGCGCACATCGTTGATATGCTCGATCACCGACGGCATCGCCGCCGAGGCGAGCAGCAGGGCACCGGCGAGGAAGGTCAGCACGGCGACGAGGCGCGTACCGAGATCGGCGAGCAGCACGGCCGGCAGGCCGAGCAGGCCGAACAGCGGATGGCTGCCGAGCCGAGTGCGCAGGCGCGCGATCAACTGCGAATTCTGGGTGAACATCTCCGAGCCGACGTAGAGCCCGGCGAGCAAGGGCAGCAAGTAGTACGCGATACGGAACAGAAGCAGGCCCGAGACGATCACCGGCGGGTCGTAGCCGGCCTCCTTGAGCGCGATCAGGATCAGGCCGTCGAATACGCCGATGCCGCCGGGCACCTGGCTCGCGAGGCCGAGCACCGAAGCTCCGGCGAACGCGCCGAGCAGCAGGCCGGGCTTCACGTGTGCGCCCGAGATGTACAGGCAGGCCCAGAGGACCGCGGCGGCGAGCACCCAGTCGATCAGCGAGACGACGGTAAGTTCGATTTTCAGGCGCAGCGGCGGCAGGCCGAGATCGTGCGGCAGCCAGCGCATCAGGCGCCGCTTTGTGGTCAGGAAAAAATACAACGGCAGATACAGCGCGGCCGCAGCGAGCACGAGGTAGGCGATCGTGCGCTCGGTCGTGCCCTCGGTCAGCGGCAGCGAACGCGTCGCCAGGGTCAGCACAACGAGCAGGGACAGGCCGAGCGGCAACGACAGCGCCTGCATGCCGATCAGCGCGGCCGCGCGCGGCAGATGGACCTTATGCGAAGTCAGCCCCATCAGGCGGATGCCTGCGCCCATCGCGCCGGACAGGTTCAAGGTATTGGCCAACGCATTGGCGACGAAGGACAGGCGCAGATAGTCGCGCCAATGCAGGCCGAGCCCGAGCCAATGTCCGATCAGGCTGTCGACGAGTCCGGTGAAAGCGACGGCAAACAGGGCGAGCAGGGCCATGCCGAGTGCGGGCACGGTCGGCACGTCGAGCAGGGTGCGCTGGATTTCGGGCAGGTCGAACTGATGGCCGAGTTCGCGCCAGAGCAGCCAGCCGGTCACCGCGAGAAACACCACGGGCACGAGCCAGCGCAGGCGTGCGACGAGGCTCGGCGGCTGGGTGTGGTGCGGGGTGTCGGCGGTTTCGGTCATGGTCGAAATGTGCGGGCGCGGCGCGCATTATCGCAGGCTCGCCGTCGGGATAAGGAAATGACGCCGATGAACAGGTCCGGCGGGCGTTTCTTGCGGTACAGCACGAGCGGCGGGCCGCCCGATCCGGGCATTCAATCCAAACCGAAGAACTGCCGCGCGGTCGCCGTCGCGTTGGCGGCAGTAACGGCCACGTCCTCGCTGCGGTCGCGCGCGACTTCCTCGCAAATGTGCGCGAGATACATCGGCTCGTTGCGCCGGTGCGAAGGCATCGGCCGCACCGTGCGCGGCAACAGATACGGCGCGTCGGTTTCGAGCATAAGGCGATCGGCAGGTATGTCCTTGACGAATTCGCGCAGATGCGCGCCGCGGCGCTCGTCGCAGATCCAGCCGGTGATGCCGATATGGAAATCGCGGTCGAGATAATCGAACAGTTCGTTTTTTTCGCCGGTGAAGCAGTGCACGACGGCGGCGCCGATGCGGCCGCGCACGTTGTCCATGCAGGCGAGGAAGTCCGCATGCGCATCGCGCTGATGCAGGAACAGCGGCTTGCCGCAGGCCGCCGCGAGTTCGAGCTGCTTCTCGAAGGCGAACAGTTGCGCATCGCGCGGCGAGAAGTTGCGGTGATAGTCGAGTCCGGTTTCGCCGACGGCGACGACTTCGGGTTTGGCGTGGTACTCGCGCAGGAGGTCTTCCGTCTCCGCGTCGAAATCGCTGGCATGGTGCGGATGCACGCCGGCGGTCGCGTAGAGCGCGCCGGGACGCGTCAGCGCGAGCGCATACGCGTCGCGCGTGCCCTGCGCACTTGCGCCGGTGACGACGAACTGGGCGACGCCGTGCGCCTGTGCGCGCGCGAGCACGGCATCGAAATCATGGCGGAAGGATTCGTGGGTAAGGTTTGCGCCGATGTCGACCAATTGCATGCGGATGCGTTAAGACTTCGTAATCAGTGAGTTCGTCGACATTATCGCAGAGCGGCATGACATTCACCGCGCGTTAACCGCGACGCGTCAAGGTTGTGCCTACAATCCGGACCACCCGTTCCCCGCAGGAGTTCCAATCATGTCTTCTTTATCGAACCGCGTCTTTGCCGGCGCCGCGATACTCGCGTGTGCACTCACCTCACAGGCTTTCGCCGCAGATCGTGGAGCGGTTCCAGCGGGCGGACGCAGCGATACTGGCGCCGTGCAGGCCCAGCGCGCCGCGCTGCTTGCGGGATCGCGCAAGGCGCCGGTGGCCACGAGCAACAGTTCTGCTGCGTCTGCCGCTTCCGCGGCCGCCACCGTGAGTCCGAATGAACTCGTGGCGAACAGCTATCGCGCTTATCCGGCGAGCTGCTTCTCCGACTTCCTGCCGAATCCGTCGAACGCGATCCAGCCGCTGCCGGTTTCGCCGAGCGGCGTGCTCTATAGCGGCACGGTGACGCTGTATGAGCGCGGTCCGAACAACACGGACAGTGCCGAAGACGTGACGATCACGGTCTTCCGCGTCGCTTGCAGCAGCAGCGGCGACAAGCTGCCTTACAACACGGACGGATTCCCGGCCAGCGCCACGCTGGTGCGCATCCAGCGCCAGGCTGCGTATGAAGGCGACAACCAGCTCTACCCGCAGTATCCAGACATTCGCATCTCGCAGAACGGCATTCAGTTCGACAACAAGAACCTAACCGATTTCGTGCGTACGGCGGTCGAGCCGAATACGGTGCTGTCCGACATGCTGGTCGGTGCGCCGATCATCAACAGCACCACCTATGTGCTCGAGAACTATGCGAATCCGAGTTTCGGTTTCTTCGATTTCAATCAGAGCTTCCAGATCCGCTTCGACAACGGCTATCAGAACGGCCGCAAGATCTTCAACATCGGTGCCTACGCGCCGAATCAGCAGACCTATCCGGCTGCGTTCCTGCCGATGCCGATCAACGGCTATCTGACCGGTTCATGGTACGACCCGACGCACGGTGGCGAGGGCCTGTTGACTCAAGTGTTCGATAGTACCGCAACGACGCGCACCTTCTTTGCCTCGTGGTACACGTACGACCAGAATGGCATTCCGTTCTGGCTCGCTATACAGACCGATTTCCCGATCGGCACCACGCAGTTGCTGAACGTTCCGGTTTATTACGCGACCGGCGGCGGGTTCGCGGGCAACTTCACCAAAACCACGCGCAACAACTGGGGCACGATGAACGTGCAGTTCACCGACTGCAATACGATCAAGTTCGACTATAGCGGTGCGACCCCGACCGTGACCGGCGGTCCGGGCGGCACCGGCACCGGCAAGATCTGGAAGCGCCTCGGCAGCATCAACAGCCTCGCCTGCCAGTAAGCTTCCCTGTCACTTCGATGTGGTCGCGCAACTGGCGCGACCGCATCCAATGGGTCAGCTTGCCGCTGCGAGCGACTCGATTCGGCCAACCCAGTGCGCCTTGGCCGACGCTGGTAGAAACGACGCTTCGATCGAATTGCGCGCAAGCCGGACGATATCGGCTTTGGACAGATCGAGGCCACGCCAGACGGCCAGATAGTTCCGCAGCACGTAGCCGCCGAAGTAGGCGGGATCGTCCGAGTTGATCATCACGTTGAGGCCGCGATCGAGCAGACGCTTGAGATTGTGGTCCTCGATACGCGCATACACGCAGAGCTTCACGTTCGACAGCGGGCAGACGGTCAGTGGAATCTGCTCGCGCACCAGCCGCTCGACGAGAGCCGCGTCTTCCTCGCAGCGCACGCCGTGGTCGATGCGCGATACCTTGAGCAAATCGAGCGCCTGGAAGATGTATTCGGGCGGCCCTTCCTCGCCTGCATGGGCGACAGCCGCTAGTCCTTCCCGGCGTGCGCGCTCGAACACGCGCGTGAATTTCGACGGCGGATGACCGCGCTCGGACGAGTCCAGGCCGACCGCAGCGAAGTGCTGCTTGTGCGGCAGCAGGGCGTCGAGCGTGCGCATCGCATCGTCTTCGTCGAGATGGCGCAGGAAGCATGGAACCAGCCGGTGGCTTATGCCGAACTCGCGCTCGCCGTCGGCCAGGGCGCGGCGAATGCCGGCGAGCACCGTGTCGAGCGCGATCCCGCGCGAAGTGTGCGTCTGCGGATCGAAGAAGATCTCCACGTGGACGACACCGTCGGCCTGCGCGCGGCGCAGATAAGCGATGGTGAGAGCGTGAAAATCGTCCTCGTCGCGCAACACATCGGCGCCGGCGTAGTAGAGATCGAGGAAGGATTGCAGGTCGCTGAAGTCGTAGGCGGCGCGCAGCGCCTCGACGTCGGCGTATTTCGGCACGACTCCGTGCTTCTTCGCCAGCTCGAACGTAAGCTCCGGTTCGAGCGTGCCTTCGATATGCAGATGCAGCTCGGCCTTGGGCAAGGCGCGGATAAAGTCCTCCATCGCGGCGTCGGTCATGGTCGTTCGCTCCCCAGGAAGTGCTTGCAACGACTGTAATAGTTTTGTACACATGAGTACAACGCAACAGCGATCGCAATCCGGCGGACGGCCGCCGGCGAGGAAAGCATGGGCAGACTCACGACACATGTGCTCGACACCGCGCATGGCATTCCGGCACGCGGAATGCGGGTGGAACTGCGCTCGACGCTCTCCGGTGAACGGCTTGCGAACTTCTCCACGAACGACGACGGCCGTGGAAACGGGCCTCTGCTCGAAGGCTCCGCGTTGCAGTCCGGCCGTTACACGTTGACGTTCTTCGTCGCCGACTACTTCCGCGCCCGCGGCGTCGCGTTGCCCGATCCGCCGTTTCTCGACGAGGTGACGATCGCGTTCGGCATCGCCGACGCCGGCCAGCACTATCACGTGCCGCTGCTGGTTTCGCCGTGGAGTTATTCGACGTATCGCGGCAGCTGAGCGATGAGCGCGCGCGCGGGCGAAGTTATCCGTTTCGTGCTCGACGGCGAAGTCGTCGAAGTGGCGGGCCTTGCGCCGACCACGACCGTGCTCGAATGGCTGCGCGAACATCGGCATCGCAGCGGCACCAAGGAAGGCTGCGCGGAGGGTGATTGCGGTGCGTGCACGGTCGTGCTCGGCGAGCTGGACGCCGGTAGCGGAGGTGAGGGCGCTGCGGAGCATGTGCGCTATCGCGCGATCAATTCGTGTATCCGTTTCCTGCCGACAATCGACGGCAAAGAACTCGTCACCGTGGAAAGTCTTGCCGACGGCGACAAGCTGCATCCGGTGCAGCAGGCAATGGTCGACCATCACGCCTCGCAGTGCGGCTTCTGCACGCCGGGCTTCGTTATGAGCCTGTTCGCTTTGTATCAGCAAAACGAAGCGGCGAATCGCGAGGAAGTCATCGAAGCACTGGCCGGCAACTTATGCCGCTGCACGGGGTATCGGCCGATCATCGATGCGGGTTGCGCCATGCACACCTACGATGCTCCGCAGTGCTGGTCGCGTGCGGCCGCGCAGTCGAAGCAGCATGTCGAGACTCTGCGCAGTCTCGGCCGCGAAGTGCCGCTTGCGCTGCCCGGGTTTTCGGCGCCGCGCACGCTCGATGAGCTCGCCACCCTGCGTGAAAAGAATCCCGATGCCTTGCTTCTCGCCGGCGGCACCGATGTCGGCTTGTGGGTGACCAAGCATCTGCGCGAATTGCCGCCGCTCATCTACCTCGGCGAGGTCGCCGAGTTGCGGCAGATCGAAGATCGCGGCGGTGCCCTGCGCATCGGCGCCGCGGTCTCGCTCGCGGATGCTTGGGCTGCGATCGTCGCGCGTGTGCCTACACTTGCCGAGCTGGCGCAGCGCTTCGCTTCGCCGCCGGTGCGCAATTCCGGCACCCTGGTCGGCAATATCGCCAACGGTTCGCCGATCGGCGACGCAATGCCGGCGCTGATCGCGCTTGGCGCGACGATCGAGCTGCGCCGCGGCGTGGTGGCGCGCACGCTGCCGCTCGAAGCGCTGTATGTCGACTACATGAAAAAGGATCTCGCGCGCGGCGAATTCGTCGTCGCGGTAAGCGTGCCCGTACCGAATGCGGCGACGCGCGTGGCGAGCTACAAACTGTCCAAGCGCATCGATCAGGATATCTCGGCAGTTTGTTCGGCATTCGCCGTCGAAGTTGCGGACGGCCGCATCGTCGCCGCACGTATCGCCTACGGCGGCATGGCGGCGATTCCCGCGCGCGCCAAACATGCCGAAGCAGCCTTGGTCGGCAGACTGTTCGCCGAAGCGATTTTCGCTGAGGCCGCCGCAGCGCTCGCCGCCGATTTCAAGCCGCTGAGCGACATGCGCGCGAGTGCGGGGTATCGATTGCAGGGTGCACAAAACCTTCTGCGACGCTTCTATCTCGCGCATGCGGCACCGCAGGCATTGCGCACGCACCTCGTCGAGGTTTCGGTATGAGCGTTCGTTGCGCGCCGTTTTCTCGGTCGCACGTTTGCCCGCGCGCGGATGCGGGAATGCCGGCCATTATTGAGAGGGGAAAGGTATGAATGACCTTTCCTCGGCCAAGCAGGAAATGCCCGGT
This sequence comes from Rudaea sp. 3F27F6, assembly GCF_005503555.1. GTDB lineage: Bacteria > Pseudomonadota > Gammaproteobacteria > Xanthomonadales > Rhodanobacteraceae > Rudaea. Next base: position 1,021,112 of record NZ_SCNG01000001.1, on the reverse strand, counting down.
GTACTGATCGGTGAATCCGTGCGCCATGAAAGCGCACACCTGCATGTGTCGGGCCGCGCGGTCTATGCCGATGATCTCGAATTGCCCGCGTCGACGCTGCATGCGGTATTCGGCATCAGCGCCATTGCACATGGGCGGATCAAGTCGATCGATCTGTCGGCAGTGCTGGCGGCGCCCGGTGTGATCGCCGTAGCGACGGCGCAGGATGTGCCAGGCGAAAACAATTACGGCGGCATCGTCCACGACGATCCGATTTTCGCCGACGATCTCGTGCAGTACGCCGGCCAGCCGCTGTTCGCCGTCGCTGCATCGTCGATGACGCTGGCGCGCAAGGCCGCGCTCAAGGCCAAGGTCGAATACGAAGAACTGCCGGCGATACTCGATATTCGCAGCGCGCTCGCCGCGCACAGCTATGTGATCCCGAGCCAGGTGCTTGCGCGCGGTCGCGCACGCGAGGAACTTGCAGCCGCGCAGCATCGGCTGCAGGGAACGATGACCGTCGGCGGCCAGGATCATTTCTACCTCGAAGGCCAGATCGCGATTGCCCTGCCAGGCGAAGACGGCACGCTGCACGTGCACTCTTCGACCCAGCATCCGACTGAGGTGCAGAACGTGGTCGCGCATGCGTTGGCGCTACCCGCGCACAAAGTCGTCGTGCAATGCCGGCGCATGGGTGGCGGCTTCGGCGGAAAGGAATCGCAGCCCGCGCTGATCGCCGCCGCGGCTTGCGTGCTCGCGCGCAAGACGCAGCGTCCGGTCAAGCTGCGTCTCGAGCGCGATGCCGACATGCTGATCACCGGTAAGCGCCACGGATTCATCGCCGATTACGACATCGGCTTCGACGACGACGGATGCATCACCGCGCTCGCGGTCATGCTCGCCTCGAACTGCGGCTATTCGGCCGATCTGTCCGGGCCGGTCAACGATCGCGCGATCTGTCACGTCGACAATGCCTACTACATCGAGAACATCGAGATCCTTTCGCATCGCTGCAAGACGCACACGGTGTCGAATACCGCGTTCCGTGGCTTCGGTGGCCCGCAAGGCATGCTCGCGATCGAGCAGGCGATCGACGACATTGCGCGCAGCTTGAAACTCGATCCGCTCGACGTGCGTCGGCGCAATTATTACGGCGCCGCACCGCGCGACGTGACGCCGTACGGACAGTACGTCGAAGACAATATCCTCGACCGTCTGACCGACGAGATCGAAGCGACAAGCCGCTATCGCGCGCGCCGCGCCGAGATTGCGCAGTGGAACGCGGTCAACGGCACGATCAAGCGCGGCATTGCGATCACGCCGGTCAAGTTCGGTATTTCGTTCAACGCGACCGTGTTCAATCAGGGCGGTGCGCTGGTGCACATTTATACCGACGGCAGCGTGTTGCTCAATCACGGCGGTACCGAGATGGGGCAGGGGCTATATACCAAGGTCGCGCAGGTCGTCGCACACGAGTTCGGCCTGCCGCTGTCGGCCGTGCGCAGCTCGGCGACCGATACGAGCAAGGTGCCGAATACTTCGGCGACGGCCGCGTCGAGCGGCGCCGATCTCAATGGCAAGGCCGCGCAGGCGGCGTGCCAAACCCTGCGCGCGCGGCTGGTCGAGCATGCCTGCGCGACGCACGGTGTCGAGGCGGACGAGGTGCGTTTCGCCGGCGGCTTTGTGCATATCGGCAACGAGCGGAAAACGTTCGCGCAGCTCGTCCAGTCGGCGTATCAGGCGCGGATTTCGCTGTCGGCCACAGGCTTTTATGCGACGCCGAAGATTCATTGGGATCGCAGCCGCCTCAACGGCCGGCCGTTCTTCTACTTCGCCTACGGTGCCGCGGTCTCCGAAGTCGCGGTGGATACGTTGACCGGCGAAACGCAGTTGACCCGCGTCGATATCCTGCACGATGTCGGCACTTCGCTGAATCCGGCGATCGATCGCGGCCAGATCGAAGGCGGTTTTCTGCAGGGTGTTGGTTGGCTGACGAGCGAAGAGCTTTGGTGGAACGCGAAGGGCGAGCTGAAAACGCATGCGCCGTCGACCTATAAGATTCCTTCGGTGCGCGACTGGCCGCTGCATGCCGACGTGCGCATCCTCGAACACGCGCCGAATCCCGAGGACACGATCCACCGCTCCAAGGCCGTCGGCGAGCCTCCATTGATGCTCGCGATCTCGACCTTGCATGCGATTCGCGATGCCGTGGCGGCCTGTGGGGATGGCGATGCGTTGCCCGATCTCGCTGCGCCGGCTACGCCGGAGTCGGTATTGCGCGCGATCGATAAGATTAATGTATTGGACACGGATAAACGCGGATGAACACAGATAAGCGTGGATGCGCCATGCCCGCAGCTTTTGTCCGTACATGTCCATGTCAATCCGTGGCTGAAAATTACTTCTCCGATTAGCCAAGGCAATGATCGATTACCTCTACGATTGGGCCAATCTGCTGGGCCGCTGGCTTCATTTGATCACCGGCATCGCCTGGATCGGCGCCTCGTTCTATTTCGTCTGGCTCGACAATTCCCTGTTGCCGCCGAAGCGCAAGGAACTGATCGACGCTGGTGTCGGTGGTGAAGTCTGGGCTGTACACGGCGGCGGTTTCTACAATGCACAAAAGTATAAAACCGCGCCTGCGGAGTTGCCCGAGCCGCTGCATTGGTTCTACTGGGAAGCGTATACGACCTGGCTGTCGGGTTTCTTCCTGCTCTGCCTTCTCTACTTCGGCCAGGCCGAGATTTATCTGATCGATTCGTCGGTGATGGCCTTGTCCAAGCCCATCGCGATCGGCATCGCACTGGCGTTTCTCGTCGCCGGCTGGCTGATCTACGACGTGCTGTGCCGATTCTTCTTCCAGCGCAACGAACGTGCCCTCGGCCTGCTCGTCGCGCTGATGCTCGGCATCGCGGCCTGGGCGTTGTGCCAGCTCTACAGCGGCCGCGGCGCCTACATTTTGTACGGCGCGATGATCGGCACGATCATGGTCGCGAACGTGTTCTTCGTCATTATTCCGGGCCAGCGTGAGATGGTGCGCGCCAAGGCCGAGGGGCGGGCGCTCGATGCAGTCTATGGCCTGCGCGGCAAGCAGCGTTCGGTGCACAACACCTATTTCACCCTGCCCGTGCTGTTTGTGATGATCAGCAATCACTATGCGCTGACTTACGGGGCGAAGTGGAACTGGCTCGTGCTGATCGCGATGAGCGTGGCCGGCGCGGCGATCCGCACCTGGTTCGTGATGCGCCACAAAGCGCACGAGCGCGGCGGCAAGACCTCGCCATGGCCGCTCGTTATCGGCCTGGTTGTGCTGGTGGCCACCATCGCCGCGCTTGCGCCGCGTACGGTGGCGCATACGCAAGGCGTCGTCGCCGATCCGGCCGCGGCCGCGCAGCGTTTCGCCGACGTGCAATCCATCGTCAATCAGCGCTGCGTGCCTTGTCATGCGGCGAAACCGAGCTTCGCCGGATTCCCTGCCGCACCCAAAGGCGTGCTACTCGACACGCCCGAGCATATCTTTGCCCACACCGTCGCCATGCAGACCCAGCTTGCGACGCGCACGATGCCGGTCGGCAACATCACCCAGATGACCGATGCGGAACGCGAAGCGGTACTCGCCTGGTTGCGCGACGGCGCGCCGAAGTAATCAGCGCTCTTTCAGTCGCTGCCGCATCGCCCCGATGTCGAAGCGGTCGATGTAGGTGGGAATATTGCGCCACACAGCGTGGTAGCCGAAGCCGCCGTCGAACATCTCGGCGCGCGCTTGGTCCTTGTTCCAGTCCTGCACGACCATGCGGTAGGCGGCGCAGACGACGCCGGTGCGGTCGGCGCCATGCCAGCAATGGATCAGGACTGGTCCGTGTTTCTGTGATTTCTCGATCGTCGCGAGCGCGCGTGCGACCTCGGCGTCGTCGATGTTCCAGGTGTTGATGCGGAAACGCACAAGCGCAATGCCGCTGTCGGCGAAGCGGCGTTCGTCGCCGTTGAACGCGCGCAACGAAACGACGGTGCGAATGCCGAGTTCGGCCAATGCCTGCACGTTGCGGCTGCGCGGCTGCGCACTGCGATATAGCGTGTCACTCAAACGATGCAGATTTTCCACGCCGAATCCGGGCAGCGGCTCGGCCCAATGCGCAGGCCGGGACGGCGTCGGAAGCGGTCCCGGATCGGACTCAGAAGCGATACGCCACCGCCTTCATTGCGTTGCTGGCGAGGCGCATCAGGGCGGGAATCGGCGGCGGCAGATCGACGCCGCCGGCTTCGCGGGCATGGCGGCCGTGCCGCGCCTCGTCTTCCTTCATTTGAACGACGACCGCGCGGCTCGCGGTATCGGCGGCAGGCAGTGTTTCCAAGTGCTCGCCGAGATGCGCTTCGACCTGACGCTCGGTCTCGACGACGAAGCCGAGGCTCACTTTGTCGCTGACCAGCGCGGCGATCGCGCCAAGCGCGAAACTTCCCACGTACCAAAGCGGATTGAGTAGGCTCGGGCGATCGTGCAAGGCATCGAGACGATCCGCGCACCAGGCAAGGTGGTCGGTTTCTTCGGCGGCGGCTTCGAGCAGTTGCGTGCGCGTATCCGCATTGCGTGCGACCGCTGCCTGGCCGGAGTAGAGCGCCTGTGCGCACACTTCGCCGGTGTGGTTCACGCGCATCAGGCCGGCGGCGTGACGGCGCTCGTCTTCGTTCAGTTCGGCCTCGGCCATACCGATGGCCGGCGACGGGCGCGAAGCTTCGGGAACTGCGCCGAAAACAGTGCCGAGGGCGCGCTCGGCTTCGATCAGGATGCGGTCGGGGAGGGAGAGTGCACGGGAAAGCATGCAGTCATTTTCGACGGCCCGCGCGAGCAATGCAATCGGCGGAAAACGCCGCACCCGCGAGGATTTACTTGACATGCGCGGCGCGAATCCGAACAATCACGCCCCCTTCGGCGCAAGCCGGGGCGGATTTCCGTGGCTTTCCGATGGCCGGCGTCACAAAAGCCCGGGCGCGCGAAAGCACGAAACTCCGGCTGGACAGCTCAGACGGTTGGAGCGCGGCACTCGTAATACCCAGTCATGCAGTACAATTCGGCAACGTTGGCGATGTAGCTCAGCTGGTTAGAGCACAGCACTCATAATGCTGGGGTCGGTGGTTCGAGCCCACCCATCGCCACCACTCGAATCGGACCGTAGAAGAACGAACTCGCGCTTGGCGCGAGCCCTTCGAACTTCGGTACGGTCGCAATACCGCCTAAGAATCGGCCCGCACAGGGCAGAATCCGGTCGAGATGCCGGAATCTTGCGCTGTTGGCGATTTTCGGGCTAAAATCGCCCTCTTTTCTCAGCGCAACACCGCTTCGCGGAGCCTTAAACCATGAAAGCCGACATCCATCCCGTATACAAGCCTGTGGTCTTCCAGGATGTCTCGTCCAACTTCGCGATCCTCACGCGTTCGACGATGACGAGCAAGGAAACGATCAAGTGGGAAGACGGCCAGGAATATCCGGTCATCAAGATCGAAATTTCCAGCGCCTCGCACCCGTTCTACACCGGCAAGCACAAGATCGTCGATTCCGGCGGTCGCGTCGACAAGTTCCGCAAGCGCTACGGCGCCACCGCGGGCAAGTAAGCCCGGAAAGCCTTGTTCCGTGTCGTGCGCAACCTGCGCCGGCGCGGACAGTGTTTTTGATCGATATCGAAGCCGGCCCAGTGCCGGCTTTCGTCGTTTGCATCTTGCATCGATCCCGTGCCTTTCAACCCGCCTGCGTATGATGATTTCGTAACGCGGAATCAAACATCCGTGTGATATTCTGCGTGGGTTGTGCAGTGCAGCGTCGCGAGCCCAAACGAGCTCGCCATCGAACGATGCGCCCCCTCGGCAACCCCGCGCACTGCTTCTTATTTCTGAAGAGAAGGAGCCTAACGTGGCCGATCAGACTGTGCAGTTGACCGATTCCGCAGCGAACAAATCCACGGCTTTGCCGGTCGTCACCGGCAGCCTCGGCGATCCGGCGCTCGATATCGCCAAACTCAACAAAGAAACGGGCTACTTCACCTTCGATCCGGGCTTCGTTTCAACCGCGTCCACGCGCAGCGCGATCACCTTCATCGACGGCGACAAGGGCGTGCTGCTCTATCGCGGCTATCCGATCGAACAGCTCGCCAAGCAGTCGAGCTTTCTCGAGGTCGCCTACCTGCTGATCAACGGCGAGTTGCCGACCGCAGCGCAGTTCGGCGCGTTCGACGACGAGGTGACGCATCACACGATGATGCATGAGTCGCTGCGCCATTTCTTGAACGGCTTCCGCTACGACGCGCATCCGATGGCGATGCTGTGCGGTTCGGTCGCGACACTGTCGGCGTTCTATCACGATACGCTCGACATCGCCGATCCCGAGCAGCGCCGCCTTGCCGCGCTCCGCCTGATCGCGAAGATGCCGACGCTGGCCGCCGCGGCCTACCGTTTCTCGATCGACTGGCCGGTGCGCTACCCGCGCAATAACCTGGAATACGTCACTCGTTTCCTGCACATGATGTTCGAGGTGCCGAGCGAGCCGCTGCAGCTCTCGCCGGTCGCGGCGAAGGCGCTCGACCTGCTGTTCATCCTGCACGCCGACCACGAGCAGAATGCCTCGACGTCGACCGTGCGCCTGGTCGGTTCGACCGGCGCGAATCCCTACGCCTGCGTCGCTGCCGGCATCGCCGCACTGTGGGGCCCGGCGCACGGCGGGGCGAACGAAGCGGTGCTCAAGATGCTCGGCGAGATTGGCACGGCGGACAACGTGTCGAAGGCAGTCGAGAAGGCGAAAGACAAGAACTCCGGCTTCCGCCTGATGGGCTTCGGCCATCGCGTCTACAAGAATTTCGATCCGCGCGCGACGATCATTCGCGAGATGTGCCACAAGGTGCTCGCCGACCTCGGCGTCAACGATCCGCTGCTCGACGTGGCGATGAAACTCGAAGAGGTCGCGCTCAAGGATCCGTATTTCGTCGAGCGCAAGCTCTATCCGAACGTCGATTTCTACTCGGGCATCATCTACAAGGCGTTGAAGATTCCGACCGAAATGTTCACCGTGATGTTCGCGATCGCGCGCACCGCGGGCTGGGTCGCGCATTGGCTCGAGCAGCACAACGACAAGGACACCAAGATCGGCCGTCCGCGCCAGATCTACACTGGCGCAACGAATCGCGACTACGTGCCGCTCGACAAGCGTTGAGTCGAAGGGGCGCGAATGCATCGCGCCCCGCTTCGCCAGCAAGTTCTCGCCTGATGCAGCCGCAAGAGCGGCTGGAATCAACGGCGCCCTAGCGGGCGGTTTCTTCGTTCAGAAGTCTTTGCACCGACGCTGCTGCCGCTCGTTGCATTGGCCTGCCGTCGATGCGGTCGAGCGGCGCTTGGCGCAGGCCGTCGTAGGCGAAGATCGTCACGTCGATGGCCGCATCGTCGGCGACGAACTGCAGCACGGGGAAATCCGTTTCGTCTTCTCTGTCGAAACGCAGGCGGCGCGTCTCGGTCTCATAGTCGATACCGTGCTCGTCGAGATGACGCGCCGGCGCGTCCGGATCGTCGCTGAAGAGATGCAGACACACGGCGGAATGCTCATCGGCTGTCCCGTCGAGGACGGCGCCGACGAGGCGCGGCTCGAACGCCGAGAAAAATCGCATCGCTTCGATCGCAGTTTCGCGCAACATGCGCAACCGTTGCGGTTGATCGTCGGCGTGAAACAGGCGCTGATATTCGCGCAGCGCGGCATCGATCTCGACATTCTTCGGCAGCGCGGATTCGTCGTTGACACCGAGGCGTGCGGCGGCTTTGCGTTTGGCCAGCGCATAGTCGCGCAGACCGGTTTCGCTGATCAGGCGCGCGGCTTCTGCGGCGATGCGCGCGCGGATCGGGTCGTGATGCAGCGCGCCGAGGTCGTGCCCGCGGCGCGCGCCGGTATCGGCACGGCGCTGGCGCATCAGAAAATTCCGTAGGCTTCCTGCTGCACCTTCTTCTCGGCCTCGGTCGGCTGGTTCGGGCTGTTCGCGATGCGGGTCAGATCTTCGGTGCGGAACACTTCGGAAATCGTGCGCTCGGCGCCCGGCGAAGCGAGCAGGCCGGTTTCGGCGTCGATCTGTGCGGTACTGATGCCGGGCGGCATGTCGAACGGTTTTTCGGGCACGCCTTCGAGCGCGGCGCGCATGAAATCGATCCAGATCGGCAGTGCGGTCTGCGCGCCGAATTCGATACGCCCCATCGAACTGAAATCGTCGAAGCCCATCCAGGCCGCGGTGACGAGATCCAGGTTGTAGCCGACGAACCAGCCGTCGCGATGATCGTTGGTCGAACCGGTCTTGCCGAACAGATCGTTGCGCTTGAGCACCATCGCACCACTGCCCGTACCGCGGCGTACCACGTCGCGCAGGAGCGAGCCGATCAGGTAGGCAGTGCGCGCGTCGAGAGTGCGCGGCGCGAGTTTGACCGCGGACGCGGGCGTCGTCGGCGCGGTGGTCGTGGCCTGCGCGCTGCCGATCGGCGAGATACCGCTCTGAGTGGTGGTCACGCCGTTGTTGTCCACCGTCGTTCGCGTGGCGGGCGCGCCGGGTGTGGCGGCGACGCGACCGTCATCGTTGGCGCGCTCCGGGCATTGAGCGCAGGCCTGGGCAGGCTGCGCTTTGTAGACTTCCTTGCCGTCGCGGTCATAGATCGCGTCGACGAAATACGGATCGACAAGATAGCCGCCATTGGCGATGACGGCGAACGCGCGTGCCATGTTCATTGGCGACACCGACGCGGTACCGAGCGCCATCGACAGATTCGGCGGCACTTGTTCGAGAGTCAGGCCGAAGCGTGTGGCGAATTCGCGCGCGTAGCGGATACCGATCGCGTCGAGCAGGCGGACCGACACGAGGTTCTTCGACTGCACCATCGCCTCGCGCAGGCGCATTGGGCCGGCAAATGAATCGTCGTCGTTCTTCGGCGTCCATTGTCCGCTCGGTTTGGACGGGTCGGGAAAGACCACCGGCGCATCGTTGACGATCGAAGCGGGAGTGAAACCGTGCTCGAACGCGGCGGCGTAAAAGAACGGCTTGAAGCTGGAACCCGGATTGCGCGACGACTGCACGGCGCGGTTGAACTTGCTGCGCGCGAACGAAAAGCCGCCGACTTCGGCGCGCACCGCACCGTCCTCGGGATCGAGCGCGACGAGCGCGCCCTGCACGGCGGGAATCTGCGCGAGCTGCCAGCGGCCGTCCTTCTTCGGGTCGGTGCTGCGTGCGACGCGCACGATATCGCCGACCTTGAGTGCAGCGTCGACGCGCTTCGGTGCCGGACCGCGGCTGGTTTCGTCCTGATAGCGGCGCGCCCAGGCGATATCGTCGAGGCTCAGCACGACGGTCTGGCCGTCGTTGAGGTGAACGTGAGCTTCCTTTTCCGCGGTTTGCGTGACGATGCCGGGCACGAGGCCGAACGTGGTGCGGAACGCGTCGAGTTTCTTGTCGAGATCGGCGGGCGAGGCGTCGGAAGGGAGATCGACGTGCGCTTCGGGGCCGCGCCAGCCGTGGCGCCGATCGTAGGACATCAGGCCGTTGCGCACCGCTTCGTTCGCCGCGGTCTGGCTGCGCGAGTCGATCGTGGTGCGGATCGTGTAGGCGTCGGTGAGTGCGTTGTTGCCGAGGCGCTGGATGGCTTCCTGGCGCACGAGTTCGGCGATGTAGGGCGCTTCGACTTCGATCGGCGGCTCATGCGCGAAGGCGCGCTCCGGCTCAGCGTCGGCCAACTTGAACTGGGCTTCGTCGATATAGCCGTTCTCGACCATGCGTTGGAGCACGTAGCGGCGGCGTTCGAGCGCACGCGTACGGTTGTTGAGCGGATTGCCGGTCGAGGGAAACTTCGGCAGCGAGGCGAGCATTGCGGATTCGGCGAGATCGAGTTGATCAAGCGTCTTGCCATAGTAGAACTCTGCCGCAGCAGCGACACCGTAGGCACGGTTGCCGAGGAAGATCTTGTTCAAGTAAAGCTCAAGAATCTGATCCTTGCTCAGCGTGTTCTCGATCTTGAACGAAAGCAGGATTTCGGTCGCCTTGCGCGACAGACTGACCTCGGAACTCAAGAAGAAGTCGCGCGCGACCTGCTGAGTAATCGTGCTGCCGCCTGGCACGTGCAGAGTGCGCTTGGAAATCATCAGTCCGAAGGCGCGCAGGATGCCCTGGTAGTCGACGCCGGGGTGGGCATAGAAATTGGCGTCTTCAGCGGCGAGGAAGGCGTTCTTCACCTGCGCCGGCACTTCGTCGATCCTGACCGGGATGCGGCGCGTCTCGCCGTAGGTCGCGATGAGCTTGTTGTCGGAACTGTAGATGCGCAGAGGCACCTGCAGAGTGACGTCGCGTAGCGAGTCGACCGACGGCAGACGCGGCACGATCAACCAGTAGACGACACCGATCCCGACCGCGCCAAGCACGATGCAAACCAGCCCGAAAATCAAGGCGTAGCGAAGCAAACGACGGAAAAAACGCATGCAGTAGTGTCGGCGGGCCCGAGACGGGCGAGATCATGGAATTATATGCGGGTACCGGTGGGGTCGGTAGGGAGGATTCTGGCGAAACGCGGGCGGTGCGCAAGCGATCATCTGTCATTCATTTCGGGTAAAACGCGATGCAGTTCTCTAAATATTTTCGGGAAGTGTTTGTTCGTCCAGCAGTTTTCCCCATTGCCAAAAATTTAACAATCCGGTTTAATGGGCGACGCGTTCTCTTTGTTTACAAACGCTTTAGTGATCTCGGGGAGCTGGGTTGAATATCTTTCAGGCCAAGTCGACATCGCTGATCGGCGTGGATATCAGTTCGTCTGCGGTGAAATTGCTGCAGCTGAGCCGTTCCGGCGGGCGTTATCGCATCGAACACTACGCCGTCGAGCCACTGCCGGCCAATTCGGTCGTGGAAAAGAACATCGTCGCCGTCGAACCGGTCGGCGAGGCGTTGCGGCGCGCGCTCGCGCGCTCGGGCACGAAGGCGAAGACCGCCGCTGCCGCAGTAGCCGGATCGGCGGTGATCACCAAGGTCATCACGATGCCGGCGGATCTCGGCGAAGATGCGCTCGAAGAGCAGATCCAGGTCGAGGCCAACCAGTACATTCCCTATCCGATCGAGGAAGTCAGTCTCGACTTCGAGGTGCTCGGTCCGGTCAAGGATGCGCCTGAATCGGTCAATGTGCTGATCGCCGCGTCACGTACGGAAAACGTCGAACTGCGCGTCTCCGCACTCGAACTCGCCGGCCTGACTGCGAAAGTCATGGACGTCGAAGCGTTCGCGATGGAAAACGCATGCCGGCTGATCGCCGATCAGCTCACCGTGCCGGCAGACGCGATCGTCGCCGTCGTCGACATCGGCGCGACGATGACCACGCTGATCGTGCTGAAGAGTCAGCGCACCATCTATTCGCGCGAACAGGTATTCGGCGGCAAACAGCTCACCGACGAGGTGATGCGCCGTTATGGCCTGTCGCAGGAGGAGGCCGGCCTCGCCAAGCGTCAGGGCGGCCTGCCCGAGTCCTACGAAGTCGAGGTACTCGAGCCGTTCAAGGAAGCGATCGTGCAGCAGATCAGCCGATTGCTGCAGTTCTTCTATGCGGGCAGTGACTATAGCCGTGTCGACCAGATCGTGCTCGCGGGCGGCTGCGCGCTCGTGCCCGACATTGGCGCGAAGATTCTTCAGCAGCTCGGCGTGCCGTGCATCATCGCCAATCCGCTGGCGAGCATGTCGCTGTCGCAGCGCGTACAAAGTCAGGCATCGGCGCTGCGTCTGGATGCACCGACGCTGATGATTGCCGCGGGTCTGGCCATGCGGAGCTTCGACTGATGGCCACAATCAACCTACTACCCTGGCGCGCAGAGCGGCGCCGCCAGCGCGAACGCGACTTCTACACGATGCTCGGCGCGGCGGCCGCGGCGGCCGTTCTCGCCTGGTTCGCGTGGGGCTATTGGATGGATATGCGCATCGAAGATCAGGGCGCGCGCAATGCTTATTTGAGTGGGGAAATCAAACAGCTCGAAGGCAAGCTCACCGAGATCAAGGATCTCGAGACGACCAAGGCCAAGCTGCTCGCGCGCAAACAGATCATCGAACAACTGCAGGCCAGCCGTTCGCAGATGGTGCATCTGTTCGACGAGTTGGTCAGGACTATCCCCGAAGGCGTGCGTCTGACCTCGATCAAGCAGAGCGGCAACGCACTTGCAGTGCAAGGCGTGGCGCAGGCCAATGGTGACGTGTCAAGTTATATGCGGAATCTGAATTCGTCGCAGTGGATGCAAGGCTCGGATCTGCAGAAGACCGAGATCAAAGGCGACGACAAGCGCAATCGTTACGAATTCGGCCTAACGGTCAAGTTGCGTTCACCCGAGCAACCCGATGTCGCAGCGCCCGGTACGCCTGCAAAACCCGCGGCGCCTGCGGGCAAGCCGACCGCGCAGGCTGCCATCTCGTCGGCGGGGAGTGCATCGTGAAGCTCTCCGACCTGCGCAATCTCGATCGCAATAACATTGGTAGCTGGCCGGACAGCGTCAAGTATGCCGCGTGCGGCTTGCTCTTCGTTCTGCTGCTGTTTCTCGGTTGGTGGTGGTCGATCAGTGGTCAGTCCGACACGCTCGCGCAAAAACAGAAGCAGGAAATCGATCTCAAGAAGGATTTCCACGACAAACAGCTCAAGGTCGTCAATCTGGAAAAGTTGAAGACGCAGCTCGACGACATGCGAGAAATCCTGCGCCAGTTGTTGCGCCAGCTGCCCGGCAAGACGGAGATGCCCGAGCTGCTCGACGATGTGTCGCGCGCGGCGCTGTCCGCGGGTCTGGAAACGCAGTTGTTCGAGCCCGGCGCGGAAACGATCCAAGAAGGGTTCTACGCGGAAAAGCCGATCACCTTACGCATGCTCGGCACTTATCATCAGTTCGGGACTTTCATCAGCGAAGTCGCGCGCCTGCCGCGCGTCGTGATCCTGACCATGCACGATGTGGCCTTGAAGCCGACTCAAGCGGCCGGCGGTAAGGGCAGTCCCGCTCCGGGCATGTTGACGCTCGAAGGCATCGTGAAGACTTATCGCTATGTCGACGAAGACGAAGCCGAGGCGGCCGCGCCGAAGAAGCCGGGTGCGCCGGCGAAGGCGGCCCAATGAGCGGATTATCGATGCGCCGCGCCAAGTCCGCGCGTTGGGGCCTGATCGTGCCGTTGCTGTTGGCGCTCGCCGGCTGCATGAAAGGCGACGCCGATCTGCGCAAGTGGGTTGCCGACGAAAAGAATTTGCCCGGCGGACCTCTGCCGCCGCTGCCCGTGCTCAAAACCTTCGAAACCTTCGAGTACAAGGCGCAGGCCCAGCGTGACCCGTTTGCACCGAGCCTCGCCGAGCAGAAGGCCGAAGAAGCGGAAAAGGTCGCCATGCCCGATCCGCATCCGAAGGAAAAACTCGAAGACTTTGCGCTCGACAGCTTGAAGATGGTCGGCACGATCGGTGCCGGAGCGAGCATGCTCGGATTGATCCGCGATCCGGAGGGGACGGTATCGACGGTGCGGCCGGGCAATTACGTCGGCCAGAACAACGGCAAGATCAAGGCGGTCAGCGCGAACAGCATCGATCTGGTCGAGCTGATCAGCAACGGCAACGGTGGCTGGATGGAACGGCCGGCGGCGATCGAAATCGGTGCGAATGCGAAATAGCGGCGAATTGGAATCGGCGGGTTGAACCTGCGCAATGAACATTGAATTGGGGAATACCATGAAGTGGACCAACGCGGGCTTGATTGGACGGCCCGGCGCACAGCGATTCGGCGCGATGCTCGGACTTCTCCTGGCCGTACTCGCGGCGCCGCCTGCGCGCGCGGAAAACGTGCTGCAGGACGTCGGCTTCGCGCCGCTTTCCGGCGGCCGTGTGCAGATCACGTTCAAACTCAGCGGGCCCGCAGAAGGCACGCGTGTATTCACGACGGAAAACCCGCCGCGCATCGCGCTGGATATCCCAGGCACACGTTCTGCTGTGAGCCAGCGCCATATCGAAGTCGGCAGCGGCGCGACGAGCGCGATCAACATCGCTGAGGCCGCTGGCCGCACGCGCGCCGTCGTCGACCTGTATCGCGCATCGAGCTACGAAACGCGCGCCGACGGCAACAACTTCGTCCTTGTCGTCAACAACGGCAACGCGGCCAACGTCACGGCGGCAATCGCTGCCGGTGATCAGACCAAGAGCGTCGGTGCGGTGGCCCAGGAAGTCTCGAACATCGACTTTCGCCGCGGCAAGAATGGCGAAGGCCGCATCATCATCACCTTCTCGGGTGAAGGTTCGAGCGCCGATCTGAAGCGCCAAGGCGACAAGATTCTGCTTGAGATCTACAACGCACGTCTGCCGACCCAGCTCGCGCAACGCCTCGATGTGCTCGATTTCGCCACGCCGGTGCAGTTCGTAGAGACGCGCAGCAAAGCCGGCGGCGCGCATATGGAAATCACCGCCAAGGCGCCGTTCGAGCAGCTCGCTTATCAGACCGGCAATCAATACATCGTCGAGATATCTCAGGCGAAGGAAAAAGAGAAAAAAGATCCGAATGCGCCGCCGGTCTATTCGGGCAGCCGCGTCACGTTCGATTTCCAGGACATTCCGGCGCGCGCGGTTCTCCAGTTGATTGCACAGATGTCGGAACTCAATATCGTCGTCGCGGACAGCGTTACCGGTAATGTCACGCTGCGCTTGAACAACGTGCCCTGGGATCAAGCGCTCGACATCGTGCTGCAGGCCAAAGGCCTCGACAAACGTCAGAACGGCAATGTGATCTGGGTGGCGCCGCAGAAAGAAATTGCGGACCGCGAGCAGGCGATCGCCGATGCCAAGCTCAAGCTTCAGCAGGTCAGCGAAACGGTGACCGAGTACATTCCGATCAGCTATGGCAAGGCCAAAGATATCGCCGACTTGCTGACACAAAAATCCAAGCAGAGCAACCAGGGAGGCAGCGCGGGTGGTGGAAGTGGAGGTGCAGCGCCGGCGGCTGGCAGTGGGTTCCTTTCCGACCGCGGGCGCGTATCTGCCGATGACCGTACCAATACCTTGCTTGTGATAGACACGCCCGAAAAGGTGCGTTCGATCCGCGAACTCGTTGCCAAACTCGACAAGCCCGTGCAGCAGGTGCTGATTGAAGCACGTATTGTTGTTGCGACCGACAATTTTGCGCGTGAGCTTGGGGCCAAGTTCGGCATCACGGGTGCGGGCAAGGTAGGTAGCCAGGTTGTAACGACAAGCGGCAATTTGAACGGCTCTCAGTACATGATCAATCAAGCGTTCGCCAATCGCCAAACTCTCGGCGATGCGCTCCCTGTGAACCCGCCAGGAGTGGCCGGAGGGCGCACGTCCACTACGACCGGGGCGACCAGTCTCGGCGACCGTCTCAACGTTAATCTGCCGACAACTACCACACAGGCAGGCAGCATCGGCCTGTCGGTGCTTGGCGCCAACTATCTGCTCGATCTTGAAATTTCGGCAGGCCAAACCGAAGGCCGCAGTGAGTTGATTTCCAGTCCGCGTGTCGTCACCGCGAATCAGCAGGAAGCTAACATTACCCAGGGGCAGGAAATTCCGTATTCGACCATTACCTCGACCGGCGGCGGTGCCGCGCTGCCGACCGTGTCTTTCAAGGATGCGGTGCTCGGTCTAAAGGTGACACCGACTATCACCGCAGACGGCCGAGTTTTCCTCAATCTCGAAGTGAAGAAAGACGCGCTCGCCGGCTATTACACGAACCAGTCGGGCTCCTATCCGATCATCGACAAGCGCGAGATGAGCACAGCGGTACTGGTCGATAACGGCCAGACCGTCGTCCTCGGTGGCGTCTATGAATTCGATAAGCAGAACGCCGTTACCAAGGTACCTTTCTTCGGCGATTTGCCAGGGCTTGGGGCGTTTTTCCGTAATGTCCAGAAGTCGAACAATAAGGCGGAATTGTTGATTTTCGTCACTCCCAAGATTCTCGACGAGAACCTGAAATAGTCACGTCGGGTTCCAACTGTTCCACAAACTCATTTTTCCCACTCGCAAGAACAGCCGTAGCAATACCGGAGTCAACTATGAAAACGCCGATTCGTTTCCTCGCGATGTTGTTCGGCCCATTGCTTCTCGTCGTAGGCGACGGGCAGGCGTACGCGTCTGGATTCGGCCCCCCGCCGGCCGACACTGTGAGGGTCGACTTGTCTTCACCATCAGTTAGCTCCAACTCGACGGCGACTGTGACGGTGACCGTTACTCGGCGCAACGGCACTCCCGAAGCCGACGGAACGGTCATCAGTGCGACGGTGTCGCCTTCGTCACTTGGTACGATCGCGGGGGTGGGTTCAGGCGGCGCTGCGAGCGGCAGCACTAGCTCCTTGATTGGCGGCGTAGCTTCTTTTGTCTTCATCGCCGGCAATTACAAGGGCGTCGACCCTGCGACGGCGACGATCACGGTTTCTCTGCCGCCATCCAATGGGTATCCGAACACGGTCGTCAATCGTACGACGATCAAAGTAACTTCCGGAGGTAGCAGCAACTCAAGTCTGCAGGTCACCCCGAACACAGCAACACTGCCGCAGAACAGAGACAACATAGGCCCGTATTTGGGTTCACCCTATATGGCCGAGCTGAAAGTGCAGTGGACCGGATTGATCTCGGGGCAGCCGCTCAACGGTAAGGTCAATGTTGCCATATCACCGGTGGGAGTGGCCGCATTCTCCACGTTGGATGATCCGAGCACGCCTTGGGTGGGGCAAACGAAAAATCCGCCAACGGCGGAAGGCAACGAGTTTCTTACGTTGCTCGGCAGCGGTACGGTTAATGTTGTCGCGGGAGTCGGCACGATTTTTGTCAGCGCGGGCGACGTACCAGGCACTGCCACATTGACGGTCAGCGCGCTTGATCCGGAAACTAATCGCACTTTGAGTGCGCAGCCGGTGACCATCACCGTCAACCGAGTGCGCGGTGGAATGCCGGGTGCGGTGACTCTGTCGCAAAGTACCGGTGGCGTTTACATCAACGGTGGCAACGGCCCGCAGAGCAAGACGATAAAGGCCACGGTGGTAGACGGCGGTGGTTCGGCAGTCGACGATCCGGATTTCGGCACGAACAACGTGCAGTTTCAGATCATCGGTCCGATGGGCACCGACGCTACTCTGTACTCCATGGATGCGAGCGGCACCATCCAAAGTGGGAGTTCGGTCAAGACGGCGACGAGAGGTGGAGCAGCGTACATCAGTCTGCTAGCCGGATCGGTGCAAGGCCCCGTGCAAATCAAGGCAACGGTTGATGGTTTCGACGGCAACATAGACAACGGAATTACCGCACCGATCTCGGCAACGACGACGGTAATCGTCTCGGATGGCCAGCTCTATAGCCTCACCATCACATCGCCGAAGGTCAATGCAGTCGCGGTTAACGGCGTCACAGCGTCGTCTCCACCAGGTGGCACGGTTCCGACACAGCCTGATGCGACATACAGCCTCACCGTCAGTGCAATTGCGACAGATCGTCAGGGCAATCCGGTGCCTGCGGGCACGCCGATCCTCTTCGGCGTGATAGATACCCCGCAGGACCCTAATTTCCTTTCGTCCTGCAACGGCTTTGGCGCGTTCCAGATTTGCGGCTGGGACGGCACGTTACAGCCCGGATCGGTCTATTTCAGCGCGCCCGAAGGTGGCTTCCGTACCGCGGGCGGCGGTACCAGTCCGGGCGACAAGCTCATTGTGCTCGGCAAGCAAAAGCATGGCGCACCGGCGGGCAACGATGATTTCGAGAGCGCAGTCGGCATCATCGGAGTGCAAAGCGAAACTCAATTGATAACCGGTTTTCCGTTTAACCTCAGCGCGACCACTAGCTCTTCAACACTGACGGATCCGCTGCCCTACGTAGTCGGCCGTGCAACGATCGGTAATATCAATTCGCCGGCGATGACTGACAGCTTGGGTCGCGCGACAGTTACCGGTACCGCCTCGACGACGCTGAACTACCCGGTATCTCAGCTCAATCGTGGCGTGGTGATATGGGCGCAGGGTCTTTCCACGAATCCGTTGCCGATCGGGGGCACGCGTATCGTAACCGACGCGATGGTGACGGTTTACCCTTCGCTAGCCGAACCGAGCATTACAGCCAGCCCGAACCCGGTTCCCGGTAATCTGCCCATTCCGATGACGGTATGCGTTGTTGATGCTCTGCGCATTCCGATCCCTGGAGTCCGCTTTAATTTCAATTTCAGTAATCTCGGCGCAGGTTCCGGTTCGGTCGATGGGCATACCAATTCCGGATGGACGGATGACTTGACCGATGCCTCCGGTTGTCTAGTCGTTCAGGTCAAAACGGCAGGCATCGCCAGTGCCACGACTGGTGGTTCTACTGCAGCACCAACACTGACCTTCAACGTCCCCTTTAGCACCGCGCCGAGCGCAGCTGTTGCTGTGCCGATCACTGCCGGCGGTAATCTCATTCTGCTCGCTACCCCGTCGGTCCTTGGCGGCTCAGGAGGCAGCGTCACGCTGACTTTGCTCTCCGCAAATGGCGTGCCGGTGGCGAATACTCAGCTTAGCGGCAGTTGTACTGGCGATACGATTGGCTTGTCGTCGCCGCCTGGAGTGACGAATGTGAGTGGCGTGACGAGTGCGGCTATCATCGCTAATCTCGACGGTTACGGCAGTCCCAAATCGGGCAGTTGCACCTTTACAACGCCTTCGGGTTCGCCGACGGTAACGGTCAATCTCAAAGGGACTGATCTATGCGCTGGCGTTACCACTGATCCGCGCTGCCCCGGCTACGTTGCGCCGAAACCGGTCACGGTCAACATGACAATTAGTTCGGTCAACGGATCCAGTGCGACTGCTTCGCTGTCGAGCCAGCCTGGCGGGCTGTCGTGCAATCTGTCCAACGGGACGACGCAATCCTGCAGTGCGACACCTGCAGCGGGCAATTACACGCTGACTGCGACCCCAGTGAGTCCGTCAGTGATCGTTGGTTTCACTGGCGACTGTCAGTCGAGCGGAGGCAATACGGCAACACTTTCCGTGCCTGCCGCCACTGCTACGGCGCAGACTCTGACTTGCAATCTGCAGGTAAGCGGTGGAGCGCTGACTTCACCGGTCAAGGGCAACATCACGATCCAGTCGAATAACGGCAAGACCGCGACGGCAAGTATCAGCAGTGCGCCCGGCGGGGTAGCTTGCAGTTTGACGGGCCTGACCCAGAACTGCACCAGTCAGTTGGCGGCCGGCACGAGCTATGGACTGACGGCATCGGTATCCAGCGGCACGACGGTGGTTGGCTGGGCCGGTGATTGTTCGGGCACTGGGAACACGGCGAACCTCGCTGTGCCCGCGACCGGGGTGACGCAGGTGAGTTGTACGCTCGTCGTCAACGGCCCAGGCACGGTTGCGACCGTGCCGGTAGCAATGACGATCAAGTCGGACAACGCGCAATCCGTGATTGCTTCGGTCACTGGCTTTGCCAACGGCGTATCCTGCAATATCGCGGGCACATCGCAGTCCTGCACACCTCAGGTCGACCCTGCGTCTTCACCGGTTACGCTGACCGGCGTCATCACTGCGGGTAGGTTCGTTGGCTGGTCTGGGGACTGTCAGAATACGACGCCGCCACCGGCGCCCAACGTTTATCCGACCACGGTTACAGCGACATTGGCCGTACCTGCGAATGCGTCGTCGCTCAGTTGTACGCTGATCATCAGCGGCACGCAGCCGGGTCTGCTGCCAGTGACCATCAACCTGGTATCTATCAATAACGCTGTAGCGAACGCCTATGTAACGAGCGATTTGTCGGGAATCAACCAGGGCAACTGCAGCCTGTCCGGCACATCAAGTTCGTGCAGCGTGCTATTGCAGAGCGGCCAGACCTATACGCTCACGCCGAACCCGATTGCGGGTACGGGAACTACAATCATTGGCTGGAGTGGCGATTGCATACCCGTGCCTGGCAATCCCAATAAGACGGCGACGCTTAATATGTCGTCGACACGTGCTTCGTTCGCTTGTACCCTGACCGTGACCGGGCCGGCGCCGATTCCGGCGAACTTCACGATTCAGTCCGACAATGGCAACAATGCGTCGGTTTCGATCAACAGTTCGCCGAACGGCGCTTCCTGTTCGTTGGCTGCAGCAAAAACGCAGACCTGCCCGGTACTGTTGCAGCCGAATTCAGTTTATACGCTGACTGCGCTGCCCTCTTCTGGGACGATCGTGAACTGGACTGGCGACTGCGTAGGATCGGGCTCTAGTGCCACATTGTCGGTGCCGACCACGGTCGCTTCCCCATTGAGTTGCATACTCCATGTGAACGGTCCTTGAGTCCAAGGCGCTTAGATTGTTAGCTAAAGGGCCGCAGCAATGCGGCCCTTTTTTATGCTCATCTGCCTTGCTGCCACCGGTTCAAGCTGAATCACGGGAGGGGCCAGGGCGAGAACAGTAGCCACGATGGAAACCTTTTCCCCTGTTCGCAGTCCTAGCAGCCGGCCGTGCTGCGGTGGTAGGTCAACCGCAGAGCGCGCATGACTTTCGTCTCGCGCGCGGTTTCATCGATGCGGTTAATCTAATACTCTCTGAATTTCTCAAACCATGGATATGATCGATCCCGACCTTCGGTCCGCGCCGGCTTCGGCGCCGGCCGTCATCGACGCCTTTCACAAACTGCGCGACGAACTGTCCGCCTGCATCATCGGCCAGAGCGCGCTCGTCGATCGCCTGCTGATCGCGTTGCTCGCCGACGGGCATCTGCTTGTCGAGGGCGCGCCGGGACTGGCCAAGACGCTCGCGGTGAAGGAGCTCGCGGCGCGCATCGAAGGCGATTTCCACCGTATCCAGTTCACGCCCGACCTGCTGCCGGCCGATCTGACCGGTACGGAAATCTATCGTCCGCAGACGGCGAGTTTCGAGTTCCAGAAAGGGCCGATTTTCCACAATCTGCTGCTCGCCGACGAGGTCAACCGCGCGCCAGCCAAAGTGCAGTCGGCCCTGCTCGAAGCGATGGGTGAACGCCAGGTCACGGTCGGGCGCACGACTTATCCGCTGCCGCCGCTGTTCCTCGTGATGGCGACACAGAATCCGATCGAGCAGGAGGGCACTTATCCGTTGCCCGAGGCGCAGCTCGACCGCTTCCTGATGCATGTGCGCATCGACTATCCCGACGGCGCTTCCGAAGCGGCGATCCTGAAACTGGCGCGTGATCGTGCCCGCGAGACCCTGGTGAAAACTTCGGTGCCGCAGCGTCTGCTGACCCAGGAGCAAATATTCGGCGCACGCGCGGAGGTATTGTCGCTGCATCTTGCGCCGGCGCTTGAGGAGTACGTCGTCCAGCTTGTGCTCGGCACACGTACGCCGAAAGCCTATGGTAGCGACCTCGCGCGCTGGATCTCATACGGCGCAAGCCCGCGCGGCACGATCGCGCTCGATCGTTGCGCCCGCGCACATGCGTGGCTCGCCGGCCGTGACTTCGTCTCGCCCGAAGACGTGCATGCGGTGGCGACCGATGTGCTGCGCCATCGCGTGCTCCTGAGCTACGAGGCCGAAGCCGAAGGCGTGACGCCGGAGCGTGTGGTATCGGCGTTGCTGGATCGGGTTCCGCTGCCGTAGGCAGCGAGCTGAGGTCTGAAAAACCGCCAGCCTGCGGGGATCAATCCGCATCCGCCGCGTTCTCACAAACCCATCATGCTGCGTTCGAACTCTTCCGCCGCCAACGCCCAATCTTCGGCTTCGCATAATGGCGTAGCCGTGACGCTCGACGAGTTGCTCTCGATGCGCCTGCGCGCCGCGCGCCTGGCCCAGCTTGCGCAGCGCGTCGCGGGCAGTCATGCGTCGGTGCACGCTTCGCGTTTTCGCGGACGCGGCGTCGACTACGCGGAGTCGCGCGCGTATCAGCCCGGCGACGATATCCGCCAGATGGACTGGCGCGTCACCGCGCGCACCGGACGCCCGCATACGAAGCTGTTCACCGAAGAACGCGAACGCGGTGTGCTTGTCGTGCTGAGCTGCAATCCGTCGTTACGCTTTGGTACGCGCGTGCGCTTCAAGTCGGTGCAGGCCGCGCGTACGGCAGCGCTGATCGCCTGGGCCACGGCGCTGTCGGGCGACCGCATCGGCGCGATCGGCTACGGCCCCGGCCTCAATGCCGAAGTGAAGCCCGGCGGCGGTATGCGCGGCGCATTGCGCTGCCTGCGCGCCTTCGTCGAATGGGATGCGATCACGCGCGGCTCGAAGGAATCGGTGCCGTTGTCGCAGGCACTGCAGCGCGCGCAGCGTCTTGCCCGGCCGGGCACCCAAGTGATTCTGCTGACCGATGGATTCGACTGCGACGAAGCGGCCGAACCTGCACTGTCGCTGCTCGCAGGCCATTGCGACGTCGCTGCCGTGATTCTGAGCGATCCGCTCGAGCACCACGCTCCGCCGCCGGCGCGCTACGCGCTGCAGGGCGAAGAGGGCGCTCCCGTTCTGCTCGATTTCGCCGCGACGAACACGCGTGCGCGCTGGCCGGCCTGGTTCGACGAGCAGCGCGCGGCTTTCGTTGCGATGCTCAAGCGCCGCGCGCTGAATTCGATCGTTCTCGACACCTCGTCCGAACCCGAGGCTGCATTGCGGACCTTGCTCGGCTTCGATGCGCGCAAGAAGAAGGCGGGCTGAGATGCTGCAGGCGACCGCCATGCAAGGGCCCGAACTGCGCGACATTCACGTGCCGGCACCGCCGTCCTGGTGGCCGCCCGCGCCGGGCTGGTGGCTGCTCACAGTGCTCGTCGTCGCGCTGTGCATTTTTCTCTTTCTGCACTTATATAGAAATTACCGTCGTCGTCAGCGCAGACTCGCGGTGATGGCCGAGTTCGAGCGCACGGTTGCGGCATCGCGTGGAGATGCGCCCGCGCTTGCGGCGAGCCTTTCGGCGTTTCTGCGCCGCTTGGCAATGCGCGCGTCGCCCGGTGCGGCGGCGCTCAAGGGTGAGGCGTGGCTCGGCCATCTCGACGCAGAAATGGCGGGTGAGGAATTTTCCCATGGCGTCGGCCGCGCCCTGATCGAGGCGCCGTATCGCGCGCAAGCTAGCTTCGATGAGCCTGCGCTGATCGCGCTGGCGCGTCGTGCCGCAGAAAAATTCTCCGCTAACGAGGTCTCGCGGTGAGTCGCTTCGATGCCGCATTCGCGTCGGCTGCAAGGGCTCGATTTATCGAGGCCGTCACCGACGGTCTCCGCGCGGGAAAAATCGGTCGCGCCGCGAGCGTACTCTGTTACACACAGCGCGCTCGCGTGGACGAACTTTCTCCCGCATGCGTTGCGCAAAAATTGCTTCTCTGCGTAAAGAGGGCCGCGCATGTTTGAGTTCGCGTGGCCCTGGCTGTTCGTCCTCCTGCCGCTGCCGTGGCTCGCTGCGCGCATGCTGGCGCCGGCGACGACGGACGCGAGCGCCGCGCTGCGCCTGCCGATCGTGCTCGCGGGTTTCGATCTCGCCGGCGGCGCGAATCCGGTGGCGCGCTGGAAACGCTGGCTCGCGCTCATCGCCTGGGCGTTGCTCATCGCCGCTGCGGCGCGGCCGCAGTGGATCGGCGAGCCGATCGATCTCGCGCGCAGCGGCCGCGATTTGATGCTGATCGTCGATGCGTCGGGCAGTATGGACACACCCGACATGCGCATCGGCGGCCAGGACGTCACGCGCTACGGCGCGGTCAAGGCGATCGCGGGCGATTTCGTCCGCCGCCGTGTCGGTGACCGCCTCGGCCTGATCGTGTTCGGCAGTCAGGCTTATCTGCTGACGCCGCTGACGTTCGATCGCGACACGGTCGGCAAGCAGCTCGGCGAATCCGTGGTCGGCCTGCCGGGCCGCGAAACCGCGATCGGCGACGCGGTCGGCCTTGCGGTCAAGCGCTTGCGCGAGCGGCCCGCGGACCAGCGCGTTGCGATCCTGCTCACTGACGGCGTCAACGATGCGGGCGAGCTCGATCCGCTCAAGGCGATCGATCTCGCCGTCGCGGAAAAAGTGAAGGTCTATACCATCGGCATCGGTGCCGAGGCGATGCGCATCAACGACGGATTCTTCGGCAGCCGCGTGGTCAATCCGTCCGCCGAAATCGACGAGAAGATGCTCGCCGACATGGCGCAGAAAACCGGTGGTCGCTACTTCCGCGCGCGCGACACGGCCGAACTCGCAAAGATCTACGAGGATATCGACCGGCTCGAACCGAGCGCAGACAAAGGCCAGCAGTTCCGCCCGATAGACGAGCTGTTCTTCTGGCCGCTGTCGGCCGCGCTGCTACTCGCGCTGTTTGGTGCGATAGTGCCACTCGTCGCCGGGCGGTTCGCAATGCGGGCGGATCGAGTGGGCAGGGCGGCGGCATGAACGATTTGCTGCACGATTTCCATTTCCTGCGTCCCGCGTGGCTGTTGCTGCTGCTCGCGCTGCCGTTCGCCTGGCGCGCGCTGAAGTCGGCGGGCAGCGACGCGCAGGCCTGGCGCGGGGCGGTCGACGCGCATCTGCTCGAACATTTGATCGTGCGCAACGAAGCGGCCAAACCCACGCGCGGCCCCGCATGGCTCGCGCTCGCCGCGCTGACGCTCGCCAGCCTCGCTTTGGCCGGCCCAGCGTGGGAGCGCCTGCCGCAGCCGCTCTACAAGAACCAGGCTGCGCGCGTGATCGCGCTGGAGCTGTCGGCGACGATGCTGGCCCAGGACGTGAAGCCGAGCCGCTACGAGCGTGCGCGCTATAAGATCGCCGATATCCTCAAACGCTCCGGCGATGCGCAAGTCGCGCTGATCGCCTATGCGGGCGATGCCTTCGTCGTCGCGCCGTTGACCGACGATGCGAACACCGTCGCCAATCTCGTCGACTCGCTCGACCCTTCGATCATGCCCGCGCCGGGCAACGACACCGGCAAGGCGATCGATCTCGGCGTCAAGCTGATCCGCCAGGCCGGCCTGCGCGACGGCGAAATCGTCCTGCTCGCCGACGGCGCAAGCGCCGATGCGGCGGCTGCTGCGGGGCGCGCGCGCAGCGCGGGCGTCGACGTATCGGTACTCGGCCTCGGCAGCGCGCAGGGCGCGCCGATCGCGCTCGGCGACGGCGGTTTTCTCAAGGACAAAGGTGGCAATATCGTGCTGCCCAAACTCGACGGCGCGGCGCTGGCCGAACTCGCGCGCGCGGGAGGTGGGCGCTATGCCGAGTACCGCGGCGACGCGGGCGATCTCGATACGGTGCTCGGCCCGCTCAGGCAGGGCGGCGAGGCGGCGAAGGACGCGGCCGGCGCGCAGGTGCAGAGCGAACGCTTCCTCGACCGCGGCCCGTGGCTGCTGCTCGCTTTGCTGCCGCTGGTCGCACTCGGCTTTCGTCGCGGCTGGCTGATGTTGCTGCCGCTGGTTCTCGCCATGCCGGCACAGCACGCCGAAGCGAGTGTATGGACGGATCTTTGGCAGCGCTCCGATCAGCAGGCACAGGCACAGCTCGATGCGGGCAAGCCCAAGGAAGCGCAAGCGCTGGCGAAGGATCCCGAACTGCGCGGCACCGCGGCCTATCGCGCCGGCGACTATGCCGCGGCCACGGGCGATTTCGCCGCCGCGGGCGATGCGAAGAACGCGACCGCCGATACGCAGTACAACCGCGGCAACGCGCTTGCCAAGCAAGGCAAGTTCGAGGAAGCGATCGCGGCTTACGATGCGGCGCTCAAGCGCGCGCCGGACATGGAAGATGCGGTGACGAACAAGAAAACCGTCGAAGAATTCCTCAAAAAACAGCAGCAGCAAAAGCAGGATCAGCAGCAGAAGGATTCGCAGGATCATCAGGGCAACAAGCAACAGCAGCCCGGCAATGACCAGCCGCAGGATTCGAAAGATTCGAAGGACGGCAAGGGCGATCAGCAAGGCGACGACAACAGCGAAAAGAAGGAATCGAAGGAACAGGGCAAGAACGAGCAAGGACAGAGCGCGCAGGACGGCAAGCAGCAGGACTCGCAGCAGCAGAATTCGTCCGCCGACGGGCAGAACAAGCCGGGCGACGAGAAGAACGCCGCCGCGCAGCAGCCCAAGCAGGGCAGCGAGGCGGGCAAGGAGTCGCAGGAGAAATTTCAGCAAAGCATGGATCAGGCGCTGACCAAAAACGGCAAGGAAGGCAAGGAGCCGCAGCCCGTGCGCCTTGGCGCGCGCGAAGGCGAGCAGCACAGCGAGAAGGATCAGGCCGTCGAGCAATGGCTGCAGCGCGTGCCCGACGACCCGGGCGGCCTGTTGCGCCGCAAGTTCCAGCTCGAGCATCAACGCCGCCAGCAAGGCGCGGCGCAGGAGAACCCGCCATGAAGCCGTTTTCGTCGTCCGCGCGATATTCGCGCGTATCTGTTCGTCGCATCGCCGAATCAAACATCGGACAGGTCCCGTCTGCATGGCCCGTTTTGGCACGAATGACGGACCGCGCGCGTTCGGCGCTTCGCGTTATCGCCATGCTGGCCGTCCTGTTCGTGTGTGTTGATGCGCACGCTGCTCAAGTCCGTGCCTGGCTTGACCGCAGCAGTATGCAGCTCGGCGAGACGGTGACCTTGAACGTCGAGGTCAGCGACAACACGAGCGCAAGCCAGCCCGATTTCAGCGTGCTGCAGCCGGACTTCAATCTGCTCGGCACGCAGAGTTCGACCTCGATGAATATCGTCAACGGCACGGCGACGTCGAAGCTCCTCTGGGCCGTCGGTCTCGAACCCAAGCATGCCGGTGCGTTGACGATTCCGGCGCTCAGCGTCGCCGGCGCGCAGACGCAGGCGCTGACTCTCACGGTGACGCCGGCGAGCGCGGCGACGGGCAAGGCCGGCGACGATCTGTTTCTCGATGTCGCGGTCGAGCCGAAATCGCCCTATGTGCAGCAGCAGGTGCGGGTGACGGTCAAGCTCTACTACGCGCTCGACCTCAGCGACGGCAATCTTGAAGATCCGCACGGCGAGGGTCTCAACTCGCGCAAGCTCGGCCAGGACGCGGGCTATCAGGCCGACGTTGAAGGCCGCCGCTACCGTGTGCTCGAACGGCACTATGCGCTGACCGCGGAGAAGAGCGGCACCGCGACGATGGCGCCGATCGTGTTCCGCGGCCACGCGGTCAACCGCAACGACATGAACAGCTTCTTCGCCCGCGGCCGCGCGGTCACCGCGCGCGTCGAGGGCCAGACGCTCGAGGTGCGTCCGCGCCCGGCGAATTCGGGCACCGACGCCTGGCTGCCCGCGCAGTCGCTAAGCCTGAGCGCCGACGGCGTCGATGCGAATACGCCCGCGCACGTCGGCGAGCCGCTGACCCTGACCCTGCGCATGAAAGCGCAGGGGCTCGCGTTCGAGCAACTGCCCGAACTCAAGCTGCCGAAGATCGACGGCGCCGACATCTACCCGGACAAAGAAACCACGGTCAATCGCGAAGACGGCACCTGGCAGTACGGCGAGCGCACGCGCAAATTCGCGATCGTGCCGAACCGCACCGGCAAGCTGACGATACCGCCGCTGAGTCTGGCCTGGTGGGACACCGCAAACGACCGTGCCGCGAATGCCGATCTGCCCGCTCTGAGCCTCCACGTCGCCGCGGGCGCGGCCAATGCGACCGCAGGCGCCGCGCCAGGTGCGATCAATCCCGCAAGCACGCAGAGCGCCGCGCCGACGGCATCTTCGCCGTTGCCAGAACTGGTGCTCGACGGCGGCACCGCGCAGCCGTGGCGCGCGATCGCCTTTGCAGCGCTGGCCCTATGGTTGTTGACCGCACTCGCCTGGGCAGGTTGGCTGCTCGCGCGACGCAGGGCCGCGGCGGGTGGCGCCGTCGCCGCGGCGGCGGGTCCGGTGAATGCCGACACAGCCGCCGCGCGCAAGGCGTTTCTCGATGCCTGCAAGCGCGACGATGCGTCGGCGGTCGCGCGTGCGCTGCTCGCCTGGGCGCGCAGCGACGGCAGTGCGGCGCGTACCTTGGGCGAGCTGACGCCGACGCTCGCGTCCGAAGCGCAGCGCGCGGCGTTGAACGATCTGGAACGCAGCCTCTACGCAGCCGGAGCGGGTACGTCGAGCGGCGAGCGCGTCGCCGCGGCGTTCCGCAATGGTTTCGAGTTCGCTGCGAAGACCCAGGCCGCGGCGCCGGCTGCGGTACCGCCGCTGTATCCATTCTCGATCCAGTCCGAGCGATCGTCGCGGACGCTGCACTGAGTCCGCTGGGCCCGGCCTAGTGCCGGTGCGGGCGCCAGAACTGCATGATTGCCGAGAACGCCAGGCAGCCGGCCAGGGCGAGCAGCCAGGAATTTTTCGCGTAGGCGCTCATGTGCAGCGCGCCGCGGCCCACGGCGCGCACCGCGTCATCGCCGCCGAACAATGCCGCGGCAATGCCGATCGCCAGCCCGAACACGGCGACGAGAATTTGCAGCAGGTGCCTTTCGAACGGTGACGCGAGCGGATCGGCGGCGAGCCCTGACGCGCTGCGGCGTTGTCCGAGCGCGCGCCGCGCCACGGACGCGGCGAAATCGGCCGGCAGTGGATTGGCCGGCGCGGCGCCGAGCGCGCGTGCAATCAGGCGGTACTGGCGCACGCGGGCGTCGTCCTCGCGCGTCGCGTTGCGAGAGCGCTCGGCCTGGCGTGCGCGCTCCTGTGCGAGCCATTCGCTTTCGCGGGCGGGATCATCGAATGGCTTTGTCTGGTCGTTCATACGCTAGCTCCGAAACAAAGGTCCGCGCGTCCTCATCCCAAGGCCGGCAGCCTGCGCCGAGTCCGAAACAAGTCCGGCCCCGGCTATATCGAATCCAGCGCATTCGCGCCGGATTCCTGGCGGGTCGTCCTCGACCCGCGGGCGGCTGCGCCTTACGCGAAGCTGCCCAAGCGTGACTCGAGCACATGGCGCAATTGCAGCCGCGTGCGGAAAAGATGGCTCTTAATCGTGCCGATGGCAAGTCCGGTGACCGCACCGATTTCCGCCAGCGACAGCTCGTCGAGGTGATACAGGGTGATCACCGTGCGCTGCAGCGGCGGCAGCGTCTCGATCGCCGCATGCAGATGGCGCGCGAGATCGGCGTCGGCGCTCGCGGCTTCGAGGTCGAAGCCGTCGTCGATGCGATCGAGCAGCTCCGGTTCTTCATCGAGATTGCCGGCCGTCTCGGCGATTTCGACGCGTTTTTTTTCCAGGTGGCGCAGGGCGATCGTGTAGGCCACGCGCCCGATCCAGGCCTTCAGCGGCGCGTCGTGGCGGTACTGGTGCAGAGTGCGGTGCACGCGCAGGAAGGTTTCCTGGCACAGCTCGCGTGTATCCTCGGCGTGCCGCGTCATGCGCTGGACGATATGCCAGACCAAACCCTGATAATCGCGCACGAGCTGTTCGAACGCGCCGGCGCGGTTCGCCAGCACGGCATCGACTAGTTCGCGATCGGTGTTCATCAGCGCGAATCTTCCATAAGCCGAGCAGATACGCAAAGCCGCGCGGCGGTTGCACCGTCGGGCCGACGCAGAACTTGCAACCGCCCCGGCCGATGGCGTATCCATGTGCTGCGTTACCGATTGAAGGAGTCTGCAATGGAAATCGACTGGGTACCGATCGTCCTCTTCGTCTGCCTGACCTACGCGTTCACGTTCGCGGTCAAGACGATCGTCGAGGCGCGCATGCGCAGCCTGCTCGCGAAGGACGCCGTATCCGAGGATCTCCTGCGCTCGATCCTGACCGGCGAGCAGCAGCAGCGGCGCCTGTCCTCGCTGCGCTGGGGCCTGGCCCTGGTCGCGGTCAGCGTCGGCTTCGGCCTGATCCAGTCCTACGGCTGGACCGAAATCACTCCGGGCGTCGTCGCCGTCCTCGCCGGTTCGGTCGGCATCGGCCAGCTCGCTTTCTTCGCTTTGTCGACGAAGTTCACGCGCAACGGCTGAATCGCGTATCGCCGCTGCGACCCGGCGGCAGTCCATTGAGATAGGAAAACAGCGGCATCGCCCGATGCCGCCGGGGTCGGCTTGCCGCAGTTTCTTCCACGATCACTCAGCGGAGAACGTCATGCAGCGCATCTGCTTCGCCGTTTTGCTCACCGGCCTGTCCAATCTGGCTTCGGCCGAAGCCGTCTACTATTTCGATCTGCGCACCGAAGCGGGCAGCCGCATCGTCTCGTTCGAGATCGCGGCGCGCGGCAGCGGGCGTTTTCATCCCGTGCCGATCAAGTTTTCGCCGCAGAACCCGGACGAGACTGTCACCGTCGCGATCCGCAATGGCGATCACGACTGCCTGCGCGATCTGCGCATCGGTCTTGCCGACGGACGCAGCGTCGTACGCCATGACTTCGATATCTGCCGGCTCGCCACTGTGCAAGTCGGCCAGAGCCTGCTGCTCGCCGCGCGGCCGTAGCGGTTGATCTCGGCGACGAGGCGATACCTCCGGCGGCAAGGTCCAGCCGGCCTTCCGACTCGTGTACCATCCCGCCAGGGTTAGTAAATTGTCGGGGTTGTTGCATGAAATTGGCGTTGCACACGCGCGTATTGATCGGTTTTGTCGTCGGCACCGCGGCTGGTGCGCTCGCATTTTGGTGGGCGCGGCATGGCGGCGACCCAAGTTGGGTGAACTGGTTTGTCGACACGATCGCGCAACCCGCTGGCTTACTGTTCCTGAAGTTCCTCAAGATGCTCGTGCTGCCGTTGATGTTCTCGGCGCTGATCGTTGGTATTACCGAGATCGGCGACATCGCGAGTCTCGGTCGCGTTGGCTTACGCATGTTGATATACATCGTAGTGGTTACGAGCATTGCGATCGTGGTGGGTCTCCTTGTGATCAACCTGCTGCAGCCCGGTGTTGGTTTCGATCCGGCTATCCGCGATGGTTTGCTCGCAGCGCATTCGGCCGACGCGCAAGCAATCACCGCATCCAAGCCGACACTGTCCGGCGTGAAGATCATTCTGGGTCTCGTGCCTGACAATCCGATCAAGGCGGCGGCTGACGGCGATTTCCTCGCAGTCATGTTCTTCGCCGTCATGCTCGGTATCGCCCTCGTGCTCAAACCCACGCCTGCGACTGCGGCGTTTAAGGCCACCATTCAGGGGTTGCTGGATCTGGTGATGAAGCTGATGGAGCTCATCATCAAGCTCACGCCTTATGCTGTTGCGGCACTGATGTTTGCATTGGTGGCGAGCTTTGGCACCGATGTTCTAGGAAAGCTGTTTAAGTATGCGGGGTGTGTCGTTCTCGCGATCGCCATCCATATGTTCATCGTGCTGCCGCTATGGGTGCGCATCTTCGGCGGCATGAGTCCGGTCAAATTCTTCAAGGGTAGCGAGGAGGCGATCCTGCTCGCGTTCTCCACCGCTTCGTCGACCGGCACCTTGCCGACCACGCTGAAAGTCGCCGAACAGAATCTCAAGCTGCCCCCGCAGATCGCGCGCTTCGTGCTGACGATCGGCGCTTCGGCGAACCATCACGGCACGGCGCTGTTCGAGGGTCTGACTGTGCTGTTCATCGCGCAGTGCTTCGGCCTCGACCTCAGCATCGCTCAACAATTGACGGTCGTCGGCCTGTGCATTGTCGGCTCGATCGGCACCGCGGGCGTGCCGGCGGGCTCGCTACCGGTGATCGCGGTGATTCTCGGCTACCTGCATCTGCCGCCCGAGGCGATCGGCATGATCCTCGGCGTCGATCGTTTCCTCGATATGTGCCGCACCTCGCTCAACGTTACCGGTGATCTCGCGACGGCCGTCGTGGTGTCGAAAGACGCGGGAGACATCAAGGTGCCGCTGCCGACCTCTTCTTCGCACGGCTGAGTCCATCGCGATGCCATGTGGCGCACTCGCAGTGCGCCACATGGCCGTCGGCCGCTGCGCGTGGAGCGCGAGGCCTCAGGCTTCGTCGCGCGGAGACCTGGCCTGCGAGTCCGCGTGCACCTCGAACCACATCGCGTTGAGGATGGCGAAGCTGCAGGCAAGTCCGATGCCGAGTATCCAGCTGAAATACCACATGGCGGCTCCTCAATATCCCAGGTGATGCTTAATGTGCTCTAGAGTGACGCGTCCGCGCAGGACGCGGTACACCCAACTCGTGTAGGCGAGCACGATCGGCAGGAAGATGATCACGACGACGAGCATGATGCCGAGCGTGGTCTGGCTCGACGAAGCGTCGAACACGGTCAGGCTGCTGTTCGGATCGAGACTGGACGGCATCAGGAACGGGAACAGTGCGAAGCCTGCCGAGAGAATCGTGCCGGCGCAGACCAGCGAACTGGCGAGAAAACCGGCGAAATATTTCCGCGCCGAGATCAAGACGATGCTGCCGACCGCGCCGACGAGTGCGGCCAGCGGCGCGAGCCAGAACGCCGGATGCGCGGCATAGCCCGCGAACCAGTGTCCCTGTATGGCGACCTGCTTGAGCAGCGGATTCGACGGCGCATTGCCGTTCACCGCAGAGACGATCGCATAACCCGGCAATCCGAACGCGAGCCACGCGCCGGCAAGTAGATAAAACACGATGTAGGCGAGCGCGGCGATGCGCGCGACGCGGCCCGAGCGCTCGGCGAGCGACTCGTCGGCCTTGAACGCGGCGTAGCTCGCGCCATGCGCAAGTAGCATCGCGATGCTGACCAGGCCGCTCAGCACGGCGAACGGGCTGAGCAGACCGAAGAAACCGCCTTCGTAGGTCATACGCATTTCCGCGTCGAGGCGGAACGGCAGGCCAAGAAATAAATTTCCGAAGGCGACGCCGAAGATCAGCATCGGCACCAGGCCGGACACGGTCAGCACCCAGTCCCAGGCGTTACGCCAGCGCGGATCGTTGAGCTTGTTGCGATAGCTGAAACCGACCGGGCGCAGGATGAAGGCGACGAGCAGCAGGAACATCGCCACGTACAGACCGGAGAACGCGACCGCATAGACGAACGGCCACGCGGCGAACACCGCGCCGCCGCCAAGGATGAACCAGACCTGGTTGCCTTCCCACACCGGTTCCACCGTTTCGAGCAGCACGCGCCGCTCTTCGTCGTTGTGGCCGAGCACGCGCAACAGCGCGGCGACGCCGAAATCGAAGCCGTCCATGATCGCAAAACCGATCAGCAGCACGCCGAGGATCAGCCACCAGAGCAGACGCAGGGTTTCGTAATCGATCATGACGCGGCTCCCAGGGAAGGTTTCACCTCGGGCGAAATGCCCAGGCCGTCAGGCCCGCGCCGCGCGTACTTGGCCATCAGGACGCCATCGACGACCGCGAGCGCGGTGTAGAAGATCACGAATCCGCACAGAGAGAAGAGCACCTGGCCGGCGGACACCGAGGACACGCCGAGCGCGGTCGGCAACACGCCTTCGATCGCCCATGGCTGGCGTCCGTATTCGGCGACGATCCAGCCGAGCTCGATCGCAACCCACGGCAACGGCAGACTGTAGAGAGCGAGTTTCAGATACCAGCGATGCCGATCGAGCTGCCGTTTCGAGGCGAGCCAGAACGAATAGCCGAACAGCGCGATGAAGTAGAAGCCGCAGCCGACCATGATGCGGAACGCCCAGAACAGCACGGGCACGTTCGGGATCGTGCTGTTCGCCGCGGTCTGCACGTCGGCCGGCGTCGCGTGTGCGGGGTCGGCGACGACCTTGCGCAGCAGCAGCGCATAGCCGAGATCCTTCTTGTGCGCGTCGAAGTCGGCGCGTGCCTGGGTGTCGTTGCGGTCGGCGCGCAGGCGCTGCATCGCGGCGTAGGCGATGCGCCCGTTCTCGATGCGCTGCGCGGCTTCCTCGACGAGCTGGTTGATGCCGGGCAGCACGCCGTCGAGCGAGCGCGTGCCGATGATGCCCATCACCCACGGGATATGGATGGCGAAATGCGTCTTGCGCTCGGCCACGTCGGGGAAACCGAATGCGGTGAACGCGGCCGGCGGCTTCTCCGTGTCCCACATCGCCTCGATCGCGGCGAGCTTCATCTTCTGGTTCTCCGAAACGGTGTAGCCCGACTCGTCGCCGAGCACGACCACGCTGAGCGCAGAGGCGAGGCCGAAACTCGCCGCTACCGTCATCGAACGCTTGGCGAACTCGATATTGCGTCCCTTGAGCAAGTACCATGCACTGATCGAGAGCACGAACATCGCGCCAAGCACATAGCCCGCGCTGACCGTGTGCACGAACTTCGACTGCGCGACGGGATTGAAGGCCACGGTCGCGAAGGAAGTGACCTCCATGCGCATCGTGTCGAGATTGAATTCGGCGCCGACCGGATTCTGCATCCATGCGTTGGCGATCAGGATCCACAGTGCGGACAGATTCGTGCCGAGCGCGAGAAACGTGGTGACGAGCAGATGCTTGACCCTGGACAGGCGGTCCCAGCCGAAGAAGAACAGGCCGATCAACGTCGCTTCGAGGAAGAACGCCATCAGGCCTTCGATCGCGAGCGGCGTGCCGAACACGTCGCCGACGTAGTGCGAGTAGTAGGCCCAGTTGGTGCCGAACTGGAACTCCATCGTCACGCCGGTCGCCACGCCCATGGCGAAGTTGATGCCGAACAGCACGCCCCAGAACTGGGTCATGCGCTTCCAGATCTCGCGCCCGGTCATCACGTAAACCGCTTCCATGATCGCGAGCATCCACGACAGGCCCAAGGTCAGTGGCACGAACAGGAAGTGATACAGAGCGGTCAGGGCGAATTGCAGGCGCGACAGGGTGACGACTTCGTTGTCGATCATGGCTTGGACTCGCTTTGGGGCTGGCTGTCGGGTGGGCTGGCGGGCGCGGCGGCGGCCGGTGTACCGCGGATCGCGTCGAAGACGCGGTCGGGCGACGTGTCGGCGCGCGGCTGCTGCGCGATGAAGACGAAATAGAGCGCCGTGAGTAGGACGATCTTGAGCACGATCAGGCCGAGAAAATGGCGGCCGTAGCGGCGTCCCTCGACCGAACGAAACCACGACGACGCGGGGTCCGGGCGGGGGCTGATCGCTGGCGAGGAGCGAAGCATGCGCCAAGTCTACCGCGCCTTTTGCCGAAGAAAATGCGGTGCAGTGCCGCAGTCCCGCCGCCGGCGCGCTTCCTTGGAGGGAGCCGCCGCGCTGCGGTCTATCGCGCCTGCTTGGCCATGCTCGCTGGATGGAAGGCGGGGCGCATTGAATTGCGTCCCCGCGAATACTCACGCGCAGTTTGAATCGAAACGTGTTCGCTACTGCGGCAGTCGTCGCGCGAGTGCCTGCGCGAAGCGTTGCGCTGCACCTTCGGCATAAGTGAAGAACAGCGAAGGCTCGGTCAGTTCGAGTTCGAGCACGCAGGGCTTGTCGGCACCGTCGCGGATCAGGTCGACGCGCGCGTAGAGCAGCGGCTTGGCAAACGGAATCGCCGCGAGCGCTTCCTGCGCCACGCGCAACTCGTCCGCAGTCGGCGCGCGCGGGGTGATATGTTCGGCGGCGAACAGGGCACGCGTGGAGCCTTCACCGCGGCGCAGCAGCGGCCCCTTGCGGATCGCATGGCTGAATTCGCCGTCGAAAAGGATCAGCGCGGTTTCGCCGTGTTCGTCGACACGATCGAGATAGGGCTGCAGCAGCACGCTGCGGCCCGCATCGAGCAGGCGCTGCGCATGCGCGAGCGCAGCGGCGCGTTCCTCGCGCCCATGACGCTGCGCGTCGCGCGAACCGGCGCCGACGCTCGGCTTGACCACGAACTCGGCCGACGCGTGTTTGTGCAGAAAGCGATCGAGCAGTGTGTCCGCGTCTTCGCCGGGTTCGATGAAGTGGCTCGCCACTGCCGGCACGCCGGCGCGCGCGAGATCGCCGAGGTAATGCTTGTCGGTGTTCCAGCGAACTACGTCGAGCGGGTTGACCAGATTCGTCGCAGCGCTCGCTCGCGCCGTCCAATCGAGGAATTCGCCGAGCCGCGCCGTGTAGTCCCAGGTCGAACGCAGCACCGCCAACCGGTATTGCGACCAATCCGTTTGCACATCGTCCCAATTCACGATCTCGAAATCCGTGCCCTGCGCGCGCAGCGCGTCGGCCAGCGGCGGCAGATCTTCGTCGAGGTCGCGAGCGGCGGCGGCGGTGACGAGGGCGATTTTAGGTGCAGTCATACGCGGGAATTTGGCAAGTAAGTTCGATTGCGCAGCATGCCTTGCCCTGCCAAGCCTGACAATGTCGAGACTTCGGTCTTGAACGGCTGATATGGCAGGTTTGGCGTGCTGTTATGTGAGCTCAAACGAAGCGGACGGCGCTGAGCGCTATTGATAGGACAGCGAGAAGTCAAAAGGAAGCAACGCGTAAGCTGACACTGCCTTGTCGTCCACGATCGCGGGATTGAATTTTGTGTTTCGAGCGGCTTCGAGCGCCGCTGAGTCGAGGAGACTTTCCCCGGAACTCGTTTCAATAGTGGCTTCGCGCACGCTTCCGTCTGCTCCCACCAGGACTCGTACTATGTTTCTGCCACCCACTCCCTGCTCTACCAAACTGCGCGGATAGACAGGGAGGCTCGCAGTCTTGATGCTCGGCTGCCCTGGCGTTGTGGGCGGTGCAGGCGGTGCGCGATAAGCCGGTTCGGCAATCGCGCCGGGATTGGCGATGCAGATGCCTACTGTGTACGAAACCGCAAAGCCGAGCAGCATCAGCGACGATAGAACCGTCGCTCCCGCGCCCTTCGCGAAGCCGCGCGATCGAAAAAAATAATACGGTAACGCGACCAGACTCAATCCCACGATGGAGACGTTGAGCATCGAAGACCGAGGATAGTTTTTCGCCGTGGAATCGACGTGATACCACAAGAAAATCAGCAGAGTTATCGAAAGAAGATAAGTGCCTTCGATGGAGGCCGAGAGCCGCTCCGGACTGCGATAGCCATACGCCATGCCATAGGCGAGATTTGCCAGCAGTAGGCTGATAATTATCAAGGCCTTCCGGCTTCGCGCTGTGAATCGCGCCATCGATCCCCCTGTTTGCTCTGTGTCGCGGGTCAATCGATTCGAAACCCGTGGCACAACCTGCTTAAAGATTCTGGTAATTCGGCCCCGATCCACCCTCCGGCGTCACCCAGTTGATGATCTGATACGGATCCTTGATATCGCAGGTCTTGCAATGTACACAGTTCGCCGAATTGATCTGCAGGCGCTTGCCGGCCTTCGCGGTTTCGTCGGCGACGATTTCGTAAACGCCGGCGGGGCAGAAGCGTGTGCACGGGTTCTGGTATTCGCTCGCGCACTTGGTCACGCAGACGTCGGTGTCGGCGACGTGCAGATGCACGGGCTGGTCTTCGTCGTGCTCGGTCGCGGCGAAATAGACTTCGGCGAGGCGGTCGCGTGGCGGCAGGGTGCGTTCGACGTAGCCGTATTTGGCCTGCTGCTCGGCCGGCGTCTCGCCGGGTTTGACCTTGTCCAGCGAGGACCAGTCGGCGTGGTTCTTCAGGGTCCACGGCGAATGGCCCATCGTGACCGTTTCCCAGCCCCAGTTCGCCATCGCGAGCCACATGCCCTTGTGGAAGCCGGGCTTGATGTTGCGCACCTTGTACAGTTCTTTGCCGACGGCGGAAGCGCGCAGTTTCGCGTCCCAGCCGTCGGGCTTGTTCGTCGCGACGACATGCTCGGCAGCGAGCATGCCCGAACGCAGCGCCTGATGCGTGCCCTTGATCTTGGGCATGTTCAACAGGCCCGCGGCGTCGCCGATCAGGATCGCACCCGGCATTTCGCAGCGCGGCAGCGACTGCCAGCCGCCTGCGGCGATCGCGCGCGCGCCGGCCGAGACGATGCTGCCGCCTTCGAGCAGCGGCTTGATGTGGGCGTGATTCTTCCACTGCTGGAACGCCTCGAACGGCGACAGCAGCGCGTCCTTGTAGTCGAGGCCGGTGACGAAACCAAGCGCGACGCGATCCTTGTCGAGGTGGTAGCAGAAACTGCCGCCGTAGGTCGCCGTATCCATCGGCCAGCCGGCCGTGTGCATGACCTTGCCCGGCGTGGTGCGGCCCGCAGGCAGTTGCCACAGTTCCTTGATGCCGATGCCGTAACACTGCGGATCGGAATCCGCGTCGAGCTGGTACTTCGCGATCAGCTGTTTCGACAGGCTGCCGCGGCAGCCTTCGGCGAGCACGGTGATCGGTGCGACGATGTCGATGCCCTGGGTGTAGCTCGGCTTGTGCGATCCGTCCTTGGCCACGCCCATGTCGCCGATGCGCACGCCTCTGACCGCGCCGTTGTCGTCGTACAGCGGTTCGCTCGCGGCGAAGCCTGGATAAATTTCAACGCCGAGCGCCTCGGCCTGCGGCGCGAGCCACGCACACAGGGCGCCGAGCGAGACGATGAAATTGCCGTGATTGTGCAACTGCGGCGGCACGATCGGCGACTTGATCGCGCGCTCCGCGCTCGGCAGATACCAGAATTCGTCCTCGGTCACCGGCACGCAGATCGGCGGCGGGTTCTTGCCCCATTCCGGCAGCAGTTCGTTGAGCGGCTGCGGTTCGATCACCGCGCCGGAAAGAATCTGCGCCCCGATCGTCGACGCTTTTTCGATCACGCAGACGCGGATGTCGGGCTTGAGCTGCTTGAGCCGGATAGCGAACGCGAGGCCCGACGGGCCGGCGCCGACGGTGACGACGTCGTATTCCATCACATCGCGTGGGGTGGATTCGCTCATGCTGGCTTTCTCGCGGGCGGGGATTCGTATAGAAGTGGAATTGTGCGGATTTGCTGCGCGCGCGGCAAATCGGCAGTTGGCCGCGCTTCGATTTCGAGTTCGCGCGTGCACGTTTCGCTAACAAGAATTCGGTAATAATGCAGGCGACATCAGGGGAGGAGCGCATGAACGTGGAGTTGGACCCAGCCGTTGCCCTCGAACCACTGCCGCCGCTCGATGCGAAGCGGCTGCGCGGGGCGAACCTCTGCCAGACGCTGACCTGGCTGGCGAGTTCGCGTGTGAGCGCAACGGCGCTCACTCAGACCTATCTCGACGCGATCGCGGCCGACAATACGAAGCTCAACGCCTACGTGGCGCTCAATCCGCATGCGCTCGCCGAGGCACAGGCGAGCGAGGCGCGCCGCGGCAGCGGGAAATTCGGCCGTTTCGACGGCGTGCCGGTCGCAGTCAAAGACAATTTCGACGTCGCCGGTCTGCCGACCGGCTGCGGCATGCCGGGCGCGCACGCGCCGGCGGAAGCCGATGCGCACGTGGTCGCGCGCCTGCGCGGCGCCGGCGCGGTGATCCTCGGCAAAGCCCAGGTGCCCGAGGCGAGCCTCGCGGCGACCAGCAACAACCCGCATACCGGCGCGGCGCACAATCCGTTCCGCCACGGCTATCAGGCCGGCGGCTCCTCGGGCGGCTGCGCGGCCGCGGTGGCGGCGGGGCTCGCGGCGGTCGCGATCGGTTCCGACAGCCTCGGTTCGATCCGCATTCCGGCGAGCTACTGCGGGCTGTATGCGCTGAAGCCGACCCACGGAGAAATTTCCACGCGCGGCATGCTGCCTGCGGCGCGCCGTCTCGACTCGGTTGGCCTGATCGCGCGCAGCGTGCACGATCTCGGCGTGATGCTGCATGTGCTCGGCGGTCACGATCCGGCCGACCCGCGCTCGCGGCGGCGCCGCGTCGAACTCGCGTTGCCCGACTGGGAGCCCGGCAAATTGCGCGTCGGCCTGCTCGGCGATCTCGACGCCTACGCGGTCGAGCCCGGGGTCAAATTCACCTTCGAGCGCGCGCTGATGGCGCTTGCGCACGAACTCGAAAACCGGCGCGAAGTCAGCTTCGGCGATTTCCCGTTGATGCGCGCGCGGCGCGCGGCGTTCTTCATGATCGAAGCCGAGATGCTGGTGACGCATGCGCGCGCGCTCGCCGACACGGCGCATCCGGTCTCGGCCGAGCTGCGCGCCTGGCTCGATTACGCGCGAGGCAAATCGGCCGCCGACTATGCCGCGGCCGACCGGCTGCTCGACGCGGCCGTGGTCGCCGCGCGCAAGCTGTTCGAGGAGGTCGACGTACTCGTCACGCCGACCACGCCGCAGACCGCGTTCCCGCTCGAAGCGCCGCTGCCCGACAATGCGGGCGACTTCACTTGCATCGCCAACCTCGCCGGCCTGCCCGCAGTCACGATCCCGATGGGCCTGACGCTGGACGGCCTGCCGGTCGGCATGCAATTCGTAGGGCCGCCCGGATCGGATCTGCGCCTGCTCGAACTCGCCGAAGTCTGTGCCGCAGCGCTCGATGCGGCGCCTGCTTATCCGGTTGGTGGTTGAGCGGAAGAGCATTTGGACACGGATCAACACGGAAGGACACGGATAAAAGCGGATGGAGCGGAACGGATTGATGGGAGAATTCGTGGAATGCGCTGTCCGATTGATGCCGCGCCTTTATGAGTGATGCTGTGTCTTTACGAGCAGAATCCGCTATGAGCAGAACCCGTTCGCTCTGAGGTATCGAAGGGCGAACGGCCCGCGTCCAGGCCGAAACATTGCCAAGCGGAAGGAGCGTTCGGTGACGACTCCTTCGATCCGCTCTTATCCGTGTCCTTCCGTGTTGATCCGTGTCGAAACCCGCTCTTAATCCTATGGAATGGCAAACCTTCGACCTGCCCGACGCCGACGTCCATCTGGCGCAGTTCTGTAGCGAAGACGAGGCCGCACGCTGGTTCGCGCGGCTGCATGCGGAAATTCCGTGGGAACGCCATCGCCTGCGCATCTTCGGCCGCGAGGTCGATTCGCCGCGATTGTCGTGCTGGGTCGGCGACCCTGATGCGGTCTACGTCTATTCGGGCACGCGCTTCGTGCCGCATGCCTGGACTCCGGCGCTGGCCGAGCTGAATGCCGCACTGCGCGTGCACGGCGAGAAGCACTGCAACAGCGTGCTCGCGAATCTTTACCGCGATGGGCGCGATTCGATGGGCTGGCACAGCGATGACGAACCCGAACTCGGCCCCGAACCGTCGATCCTGTCCTTCAGCTTCGGCGGCGTGCGCCGCTTCCGTCTGCGTCATCGTCGCGATCCGCACCTGCACCTCGAACTCGCGTTGCCTTCCGGCAGCTTGCTGCGCAT
Organism: Rudaea sp. 3F27F6; assembly: GCF_005503555.1. Taxonomy (GTDB): domain Bacteria; phylum Pseudomonadota; class Gammaproteobacteria; order Xanthomonadales; family Rhodanobacteraceae; genus Rudaea. The sequence continues at coordinate 980,255 of NZ_SCNG01000001.1, read as the reverse complement.
GGCCGGGACAACGCAGCGCTACTATCGCCACGATCTGCCGAAGACGGCGCGTCCGGTCGGCGCGCGCATCAATCTGACGTTCCGGCATATCAGCGCGCGCCGTTGAGCACGGAAATCGAGCGCGGACGCGCTTGGCCGCGCTTCTCGTAAAAACTACCGGCTAGCGGCGCGAACCGACGCAGTATCGCGTGCGGACATGGATACAATGCGCGGCGTATGTCGTCCGCCCCGATCTCCAACGAGCCTGCCTTTGCGCGCGACGCGGTCGTGCTCAGCGCGCGTGCGCCGCTGCACGCGCGCATCGCCTTCGTCGTCGAGACGGCGCGGCGCCTGCATCAGTACGGCACCGCGGCGCCGCGCCTCGAAGGCGCGGTCGACAAACTCGCCGCGCGCCTCGGCTTGTCCACGCAGGTGTGGTCGAGCCCGACCGCGATCATCATTTCATTTGCCGAGAGCGGCGATCGCGACCATATCGCCGCGAATACCCAGGTGATCCGCCTGTCGCCGGGCGACATCGACCTGCGCCATCTGGTCGAGGTCAACGAGATCGCCGACAAAGTGATTGCGGGCGAACTCGACATCGACCGCGGTTCGCATCTGCTGCATACGCTGAGCGACCGCATCGGCCGCCGCGCGCAGGCGCACGAGGTGCTTTGCTTCGGGCTCGTTTCGGCGACTCTCGCCGTGCTGATGCGCGGCGGTTGGGCCGACGTGGTTGCGGCGGGCAGCATCGGTCTCATCGTCGGCCTCGTCGCGGAGATCAGCGCGCGCAGCCAGCGTATGCGTCTCACGCTCGAAGCACTGAGCGCCTTGATCGCGACGGTGCTCGCGACCCTGATCAGCCTCTATCTGACCCCGCTGACCTTGAAGACGACGGTGCTCGCGAGCCTGATCGTGCTGTTCCCCGGCATGGTGTTGACGACCGCGGTACGCGAACTGTCCACGCGCCATCTCGTTTCCGGCGTCGCGCGCTTCGCCGATGCGGTCGCGACCTTGATCAAGCTCGCCTTCGGCACGCTCGTCGCCAACGAATTGTGCAAATCGCTCGGCCTAGTGCCTTCGTCCGACGCACTGCCGCCGATCCCGGTCTGGAGCATCTGGGTCGCGCTGATTTTCGGTGCCTACGGATTTGCCGTGTTGTTCCGCGCGGCGCAGCGCGACTTTCCGCTGGTCATGGCCGCGGCGGCGCTGGGTTATGCGATCACCTATTTCGGCGGCCGCCAGTTCAGCCCGGAGTTCGGCGTGTTTCTCGCCGGCGCGACGATGGGTGCGCTGAGCAACATCTACGCGCGTGCAACCGACCGCCCCGGCGCGCTCGTGCGCGAGCCGGGCATCATCCTGCTCGTGCCGGGCAGTCTCGGATTTCTGACCGTGTCGCTGATCGTCGGTCGCGACGTGTTTCTCGGCATCAATACCGCCGCGTCGCTGCTGGTGATCCTCGTATCGCTCGTCGCCGGGCTGCTGTTCGGCGATTTGATCGTTGCGCCGCGACGCTCGTTGTAAATGTGCGCGCTTGCGCAACGCGCAACGAAAAAGCGGCCAAGACTGGCCGCTTTTCTTCAAATCTCCAACTTTGATTTGCCTTAAATAAGCAGATCTTTTTCCTTCTTGCCCGCCGCGAGGGCGGCATTGAACCAGCGCGGACGCTTGCCGCGGCCGGACCAGGTCTGGGCATGATCGGCCGGGTTGCGGAACTTCGGCGTTGCCGGACGACGGGTTTTACGGCCCGGGCTGCGACCGCCGAACAGCTCTTCGAGAGAGATGCCTTCGGCCTTGAGGATAGCGACCACTTTTTCGCGCGCCTTGGAAACCTTTTCCTTGGCCAATTCGTGCTTGCGCGATTCGGCGCGGTTGATGAGCTCATTCAGCTGATGCTGACTGAGACTTTTCAGATCAATTGCCATTGTTTGCCTCTAATTTGGATGACGTCGACTTACGCCACGAGCACGGACGAACCTCATGGCGAACCGCTAGGATGCCATTGAAACCCTCAAAAATAAACCGCGATGCGCAAATAAAAATACGCCGGAGTATGTTCGGCCGAATGCGCCGCGCAATTCGTTGCTTTTAACGCGGCGTATTTCAGCCGCGCAAAAGGGCGATGATTTCTTCGCGTTTTAGCTGGCGGCTTTCGCTTTCGCGGCGCGCGCGGTACTCGAACGTGCCTGCGGCGAGGCCGCGTTCGGAGACGACGATGCGATGCGGAATGCCGATCAATTCGATGTCGGCGAACATCGCGCCCGGACGCAGGCCGCGATCGTCGAGCACGGTGTCGATGCCGTCCGCATTCAGTTCGTCGTAAAGCGCCTGAGCGGCTTCGGCGACCTTCGCGTCGTTCTTCGGATTGATCATGCAGACGGCCACGCGCCACGGCGCCATCGGTTCGGGCCAGACGATGCCGGCTTCGTCGTGATTCTGCTCGATCGCCGCGGCGACGATGCGCGAAACGCCGATGCCGTAGCAGCCCATCTGCATCGGACGGTTTTTTCCGTCGGCGTCGAGCACGCTCGCATTCATCGCTTCGGAATACTTCGTGCCGAGCGCGAAGATGTGGCCGACTTCGATGCCGCGCGCGAGCTTGATCGTGCCTTTGCCGTCCGGCGACAAATCGCCTTCGACGACCTTGCGGATATCGGCGACGACGTCGGCTTCGGCCAGATCGCGCTGCCAATTGACGCCGGCGATATGGAAATCGACCTTGTTCGCGCCGACGACGAAATCGGCCATTGCCGCGACCGTGCGGTCGGCGACGATATGAACCCTTTTCCGATCCGCGCCGACCGGGCCGAGATAGCCGGGCTTGGCGCCGAGCGCATCGAGAATTTCCTGTTCGGTCGCAAGGCGGTATTCGGCGAGCCCGGCGATCTTCTGCAGCTTGACCTCGTTGACTTCGTGATCGCCGCGCACGAGGGCGAGAACGAAACCTTGCTCGCCGATCACGCAGACCGATTTCACCGTGCGCGTGATGTCGATGCCGAGCAGCGCGGCGACGTCGGCGCAGGTCGTCTTGCCCGGCGTCGGCACGTCGCGCATCTGCTCGGCGGCCGCGGCGCGAGCGCCCGGAGCGAGGTACGAGGCCAGCTCGACGTTGGCCGCGTAGTCGGAGCTGTCGGAGAACGCGAGCGCGTCTTCGCCCGAATCGGCGAGCACCTGGAACTCGTGGCTGCGGCTGCCGCCGATCGCGCCGGTGTCGGCGTTGACCGCGCGGAAGGCGAGGCCGAGGCGGGTGAAGATGCGCGCATAGGTCGCGTACATGTTTTCGTATTCGCGGCCGAGACCGTCTTCGTCGAGATGGAACGAATACGCGTCCTTCATGAGGAACTCGCGCGCACGCATCACGCCGAAACGCGGACGGATTTCGTCGCGGAACTTGGTGTTGATCTGGTAGAAATTGACCGGCAACTGCTTGTAGCTCTTCAGCTCGCTGCGCGCGAAGTCGGTGACGACTTCCTCGGCGGTCGGCGCGTAGCAGTACTCGCTTTCCTTGCGGTCCTTGATCTTGAGCAACTGGGCGCCGAACTTCTGCCAGCGGCCGGTTTCGTCCCACAGCTCGCGCGGCTGCACGGTTGGCATGATCACTTCGAGGGCGCCGGCGCGGTTCATTTCCTCGCGCACGACCGTCTCGACCTTCTTCAGCACCTTGAGGCCGAGCGGCGACCAGGTGTACAGGCCGGCGGCGTGCTTGCGCAACATGCCCGCGCGCAGCATCAGCCGATGGCTGGCGATTTCCGCGTCGGCGGGTACTTCCTTGACGGTGGCGAGATGGAACTGGGACAGGCGCATGGTGACTCGCGGGACACGGGAGGGTCCGCGATTGTAGCTGCAGTGCACAATGCGGCCAAACCCGCCGCGAAACGACGCTCGGAAGCGTCCGTCAGCTCGGGTTCTGGCAGTAGGTGGTCGCGGCCTGCTTCGCCTGCGCGGTGCGCTCGGCGCGCGTCTTGTCGTCGAGCGGTTTGCCGTTCGAGTCGGCTACCTGGAACTTGCTCTGCAGCAGATCGAGCTGCGCCTGCGCCTGTTCGCAAAAGCGTTTGCGGTTCTCCGGCGTGTCGGGCAGGGTCGTCGGCGTCGCCTCGGCGGCCTTGCCGGCCTCGGTTTCGGCCGCGGCTTTCTGCTCTGCGGTCGGATCGGGCTTGGTCGGGCTTTCCGTGCCGTTGAGGCGCAGGCGCTGCGGCGCTTCGCCGCCTTTCGGCGGCGGCGTGTCGGAGTAATGCACGACGCCCTTGCTGTCGGTCCACTTGTACAGCTCGGCCGCAGCGGCGACGCCGCTTGCAAGCACGGTGGCGAGAGCGAGCATGACGGCAAGGCGGGGGAGAGCGGCGCGGACGCTAGGCATGGAAGGCTCCGAGGCCTGGAAACCGGGGCGCGATTCTAGCGCTGCGAGGGCTTGCGGTACACTTCCGCTGTTGCATCAACCTTGCAGGGGCAGTGTGGATCCCGTAGCCAACCCATCGCCGAAACCGCGCCGCGGCATTTATCTGCTGCCGAACCTGTTCACCACGGGCGCGCTGTTCGCCGGCTTCTACGCCGTGCTCGCGGCGTTCGCGGGGAACTACGCCGGTGCGGCGATCGCGGTCTTCGTTGCCGGCATTCTCGACTCGCTCGACGGACGCATCGCGCGCCTGACCAATACGCAGAGCGAGTTCGGCGTGCAGTATGACTCGCTTTCCGACATGTGCAGCTTCGGCATCGCGCCTGCGGTGGTGATGTACACCTGGTCGTTGTCGACGCTGAAGGTTTACGGCCCGCTCTGGGGCAAGGTCGGTTTCAGCGCGGCGTTTATCTACACGGCCTGCGCGGCGCTGCGTCTTGCGCGCTTCAACACCCAGGTCGGCGTCGTCGACAAGCGCTACTTCCAGGGGCTCGCGAGTCCGGCCGCGGCGGGACTTCTGATGTCGTTCCTCTGGGCCGCGACCGAATACGGCATCGACGGCGTCATGGCGCAGTTCGTTGCACCGTTTCTGACCGTACTCGCCGGCGGCCTCATGGTCAGCCGCGTGCGCTACTGGAGCTTCAAGGCCGGACCGAAGTCGGACAAGGTGCCGTTCGCGATCATTCCGCTCGCGGTGCTGGTCCTCGTCGCGCTGTATGTCGATACCGCGCCGGTGCTGTTCCTGATCGCCGCGCTGTACGTGATCTCGGGTCCGGTGATGACGCTCTGGGGCATGCGCGAAGTGCGCGGCCGCCGCGAGGAGCGCGGCGACGAAACCAAACCCGGCGCGGAGCCGCCGCCGCCGTGAACGCGCTGCGGCCCTCCGCTCCGAGCGCGCGCGATCCGGCGCGCGCAGGCGGACGGCGCGCTTTGAGTTTCCTCGCCGATCTCTCGCAGTCGCTGGCGGTTTCGCTCGACCTCAAGACCACGCTCAAACCGGCGCTCGCACGGATCATGGACTTCATGCAGGCCGAGGGCGCCTCGCTGTTCCTGCTCGATCCGGCGACGAACCTGCTCGAATGCAAAATCTGCGCGGGCCCGGTCGACATCGTCGGACTCAAGCTCGAAGTCGGCCAGGGCGTGGTCGGCCGCAGCGTTGCCGAGAACGCGCCGCAGCGCGTCGACGACGCGCGCCGCGACGCCCGCGTCAATGCGCGCGTCGATGCCGAGACCGGCTTCGTCACACGCGCGATCCTGTGCGTGCCGCTCGCCACCGCACAGGGCCCGATCGGCGCGCTCGAAATCATCAACCGCCGCGACGGCGGTGCGTTCGACGAGGACGACGCCGAAGTGCTGCGCCTGATCGCCGCGCCGATGGCGCTGGCGATCAACAATGCGCGCCTCGCCCTCGAAGTCGCCGAGCAGCAGCGCATCCGGCGCGAAATGCTGCTCGCGCGCACGATCCAGAAATCGCTGCTGCCGAAGCGCCGCCGCGGCCGTTTTCCGCTGATCGGCGTCAACCTGCCCGCGCACGAAATCTCGGGCGATTTCTACGACTACTTCGATCTGCCCGACGGGCGGCTCGCGTTCTTCATCGGCGATATTTCCGGCAAGGGCCTCGACGCGGCGTTCCTGATGGTGCGCGTCGCGAGCCTGCTGCGCTGGAGCGGCGGCGACGCGCCGGCGCCGGCGGCGTGGCTTACCGAAGTCAACGCCGAGCTTTGCCGGACGCTGCAGAACGGCCGCTTCGTCTGCGCCGTCGTCGGCATCTACGACCGCAACAAGCGCGCGGCCATTGTCGCCAACGCCGGCTTTCCGCCGGCCTTGCTCGACGACGGCAAAGATTTCGTTGAACTGCCGGCCGACGGACCGCCGCTCGGCATCGTCAAGGAGGCGCAGTACGGCGAGCGCGCGATCGACCTCGGCGCGTCGGCGCTGTACCTGTTCTCCGACGGCGCCACCGACGTGCGCGAAGACGCGCGTTCGCGTCTCGGCGCCGACGGTCTGCGCGGACTGATCCGGCGCTATGCCGCGCTCGCTCCCGAACCGCGCCTGCGCGCCCTGCTCGGCGAGCTGAAGCGCCGCCGCCTCGTCGACGACACGACGCTGTTGCTGCTGCAGGAACCGCGCGGCAGCGAAGTGCGCGAGCTGCTGGCGCTGCGTTTTCCGGCGCGGCCGATCGAGATGCGCGCGGTGCGCGCGGCATTGCGCGCGGCGCTCGACGCAGAAGAGGTGTCCCCTGAACTGCGCGACCGCCTCGTTCTCGTCGTCGACGAGGCGTGCACGAACATCATCCGTCACGCTTATTGTCACGAATCGGGCGAAGTCGCGCCCGACTGCGAATGTGGAAGCATCGCGCTGCGCGCGACGCGCGAGCACGATATGCTCAGCTTCGAACTGCGCGACGAGGCGCCTGCGGTCGATCCCGCCCGGATCAAGCCGCGCGACTTGTCCGAGTGCCGGCCCGGTGGCCTCGGCGTCGCCTTCATCGATGCGACCATGGATGTCTGGCGTGTCGAAGCGTTGGCCGGCGGCAGGGGCAACAGATTGATCATGCAGAAACGGCTTGCGCCGAAATCGGAGAACGAGTGAACGGCAACGAATGCGTCAGCGAGACCTTGGGCGACTACGTGCTCGTGCGCCTGAAAGGCGAGGTCGACCTGTCCTGGTCGCAGCAGGTGCGGCGCGCGATCCTCGATGCGCTAGGCGACACCGGCAAGGTCGGCGTCGAGCTGTCCGAAGTCAGCTACATCGACTCGTCCGGCATCGCTGCGCTGGTCGAAGGCTTCCAGAACGCGCGCAGCCGCAATCAGAAATTCGGCCTCGTCGGCGTGAGTGCGGCGGTGATGGCGGTGCTGCAGCTCGCGCGCCTCGACCGCGTGTTTCCGATCTTCGCCGATCTCGACGCGGCAAGGTCGGCCTGAGCGGCGCGTCCGCGACATCATGGCCGCCGTTCTCTCCGCTCTCGAATCCCTAGGCCGGGCGACGCTGCAGTCGCTCGCCGGCATCGGCCATGCGGCGATGCTGCTCGGCGAAAGCATCGGCTTCGCCGTCACCGGCTGGCGCCGCGGCCAGCCGGTGCGCCTCGCCTCGGTATTCGAGCAGATGCGCCAGATCGGCGTCGATGCGCTGCCGATCACGGCGATGCTCGCACTGGTCATCGGCATCATGCTCGGCATCCAGTTCGTCGCCGCGCTGTCGGAGTTCGGCGCGCAGTCGCAGGTCATCATTGCGGTGGCCAAGTCGGTGACGCGCGAATTCGGCGCGCTGATCACGGCGATTCTCGTCGCCGGACGCTCGGGTTCGGCGCTGGCCGCGCGCATCGGTTCGATGAACGTCTCGCAGGAGGTCGACGCGCTCGCCGTGATCGGCGTCGATCCGGTGCGCTACCTCGCCGCGCCGGCGCTGTTCGCGATGCTGATCATGCTGCCGATGCTGACCATCTTCGCCAATGCGATCGCGATCCTCGGCGCGGCGATGTACTCGGCACCGGCGCTCAATGTCACGCCGGCCGCGTACATCGCGCAGACCTTGGCGCTGATCACGCCGGGCGACATCGGCCAGGGCTTGGCGAAGTCGGTCGTGTTCGCGATCCTGATCGCGCTGATCGGCATCAGCACCGGCTTCTCGGTCAGCGGCGGCGCGGAAGGCGTCGGCCGTGCGACCACGCGTTCGGTGGTGCTGTCAATCTGCTACATCATCGTCGCCGACATGGTCTTCAGCTTCTTCCTCAATCGCTGAATCTTCGATCGACCGCGGCCTTGCGCCGAGGCATCGCCTCCTTTTTTTCGCCGCCATGTTCGCTATGATGCGCGCGGAAAACAGGGCCAGCTTCATCGCGCAAGAGGGCTGCATGAGTCCGGTCAAGTCGATTCGAATTCTCTGTTTCGCTTTTCTCGCGGTCGGCCTCGTCGCCCTGGCCGCGGCCGTGTTCTGGTATTTCCATACGAGCAGTTTCCTCGCCGGCGCGGCGACGGCGAAGGGCATCGTCGTCGAACTCGTTCCGCGCACGTCGCGGCGGGGCCTGGTCTACGCGCCACGCGTCGAGTTTGCCGCGCCCGATGGAAGCCGCGGCATGCTGATTTCCTCGGTCGGCAGCGACCCGCCGTCGTATTCGCGCGGCGACGCGGTCGAGGTTCTCTACGACCCGCGCAATATCAACAATGCGCGGCTGAAAAGTTTCTCCGAACTCTGGCTCGGCCCTTCGATTTTCGCCGGCCTCGGCGTGATCTTCGGCGGCATCGGCCTCGGCATCCTGCTGTTCCAGCGCAGGCAGGGCGACGCGCGGCGCCTGCTGCAGGCCAGCGGCCGCAGGATCGACGCCGACTACGAGGGCGTCGAACTGAATACCTCGCTGACGGTCGGCGGTCGCAACCCGTTTCGCGTCCTCGCCCAGTGGCAGGACCCGATGACGTCGCGGATTCATCTATTCCACAGCGAGAACCTCTGGTTCGATCCGCAGAAGTACATCGAGCGCAAAACGCTGACCGTGTACATCGATCCGAACAATCCGAAGAAGTACTATGTCGACGTCTCCTTTTTGCCCAAGCTCGCCGACTAGGCGGGACGGGCCAGGCTCGGCAGGCGCATGAATCTGGATCGGCCACTGATCGAAGTTTCGCAACTGGAAGCCTGGTACGGGCGCCGCCGCATCCTGCACGGCGTCGATTTCAACGTGCATGCCGGCGAGATCCGCGTGATCATGGGCGGCTCGGGTTCGGGCAAGAGCACCCTGCTGCGCCATCTGCTCGGCCTGCACCGCCCGCGTAGCGGCACGATCAGGCTGCTCGGCGCCGATATCGGCCATGCGAGCGAGGCGGAGATGCTCGCGGTGCGCAAACAGATCGGCGTGTCGTTCCAGGGCGGCGCGCTGCTGACTTCGATGAGCGTCGGCGACAACGTGGCCCTGCCGCTGCGCGAGCTGACCTCGCTCGACGAAAACACGATCCGCATCATGAGTCGGCTCAAGCTCGAAGTGGTCAACCTCGGCGGCTTCCAGGACTTGATGCCGGCGCAGCTTTCCGGCGGCATGATCAAGCGCGCGGCGCTCGCGCGCGCGATCGTCATGGACCCGAAGCTGCTGTTCTTCGACGAACCTTCGGCCGGCCTCGATCCGGTGGTTTCGGCCGAGCTAGACGAGCTGATCCTGCGCCTGCGCGACGCGCTGCGCATGACCATCGTCGTCGTCACCCACGAGCTGGAAAGTGCGTTCAAGATTGCCGACACGATCACCGTGCTCGATCAGGGTGAGATCCTGATGACCGACAGCGTCGACAAGGTGCGCCGCGCCGACAATGAGCGCATCCAGGATCTGCTCAACCGCCGCCCGCGCGAAACGCCGGTCGATGCCGACGCTTATCTGCGCCGCCTTACCGAAGAGCACGCGCCTCCGGCCTGAGGCGCGTTCTGTGAACGGTGCAACGAAACGCCGGCGAACAATGTGTGAAGCTGCGCGTAATAAGCAACAAGAAAAGGCGTCACGCCTTGGGGGAGGGGCTGCGTGCGTTTCGGTATCGTCGTCGATTCCGCTTGCGATCTGCCGGCGGAGTTCTTCGCCAGTCACAGCATCGGCATCCTGCCCATCAGCATCCGCATCGATGAAGAAGCCTTCATCGACGACCGCGATCCCGCACTGATCGCGCGTTTCCTTTCCGACAACCTCGGCGCGCGCAGCCATGCCGCGGAGACCGAGCCGTACACGGTCGAACAGATCCGCGACGTGTTCCTCGAACGTCTCGTGCTCGACTACGACTGCGTGTTCTGCCTGACCATCACCTCGACGCGCAGCCCGATCTTCGAGCATGCGCGCAAGGCGAGCTTCGCCATCCTCAACAGCTACCAGTCCGTGCGCAAGGAGGCCGGCATCGACGGGCCGTTCCTCATGCGCGTGATCGACAGCCAGACTCTATTTGCCGGGCAGGGCATCGGTGTCGTCGAGGCGACGCGCCTGATCGCTGCGGGGACCGGCGTCGGCGCGCTGCGCGAGCGTCTCGAATACGTCGCGCAAAATACCTACGGCTACATGCTGCCGCGCGACCTCTACTACCTGCGCGCCCGCGCGCAGAAGAAGGGCGACCGCAGCGTCGGCTGGTTCAGCGCGACGCTCGGCAGTGCGCTCGACATCAAACCGATCCTGCGCGGATACCGCGGCGAGACCGGCCCGGTCGGCAAGGTGCGTGGCTTCGAGGCCGGGGCGAAGGCGCTGTTCGCCTACGCCTGCGCGCGCGTGCGCGCGGGCCTGATCGTGCCGGCGCTGTGCGTGAGCTACGGCGGCGACCTTGCCGAACTCGCCGCGCTGCACGGCTACGACTCGCTGCGGATGACCTGCGCCGAGCACGGCGTCGAACTGCTCGAAAGCCCGATGAGCGTGACCGGCATGGTCAACGTGGGCGTCGGCGCGGTGACGCTCGGCTTCGCCGCCGCGGAACACGACGCACAGTTCTGAGCGTGCCCGTCGCGCGCGGCGCCCGTGTATGATTCCCGCACGCGGCGCGGGCGGCGCTGCGGCTATGGAGCAAGGCGCGGGTGAAACGCGACAACATCAACTACGTTCTGGTCGGTGCCGTCGTCGCGGCGGCCGTGGCCCTGCTGCTCGTCGCACTCGCGGCGATCACCGGGCGCGGCGCGGCCAGCACGGACTACATGACGCACTACCGCAACGTCACCGGCCTGCACTACGGCGCGCCGGTGTTCTACGAAGGCTTCCGCATCGGTCAGGTCGCGGCGATCGATCCCGAACGCAGCGCGAAGGACGGCAAGCTGGAAACGCGCTACAAGGTCACCCTTGCCGTGCGCCACGACTGGCCGATTCCGAAAGATTCGGTTGCACGCCTGACTTCGACCGGGCTGCTCGCCGACGTCGCGATCGGCATCAGCGAGGGCGCGAGTACGGACGTGGCCAAACCGGGCAGCGAACTTGCCGGCGTCGAGAGCGCCGACCTGTTTACCTCGATGAATACGCTCGCCGTGCAACTGAGCGATCTGACCCGCGATCAGATCGGCCCGCTCGTGAAGAATCTTTCCAAGCACGTCGACTCGATCGCGAGCACACTCGACGAGAACACGCCGGAACTGGTCGCGCAGACGCGCGCGCTGCTGCAGCGGCTCAATTCCGCGTCGGCCTCGGTCGACGACCTGCTCAAGCCACAGAATCGCGCGGCGGTCGGCGCAATCCTTGGCAACGTGCAGAAGCTGTCGCAGGACCTGCGCGCGACCCAGACCAAGCTCGACGACGCGGTCAGTCAGCTCAACGGCGTGATTCGCGAAAACCGTCCCGGCGTGCGCGACTCGGTCGACGACCTGCGCAGCATCCTGTCGTCGCTGTCCGAGCGCATCGACTCGATCACCCAGAACCTCGCCGTCGCCGCGCGCAACTTCAATGAATTCTCGCGCGAGATTCGCATGAGCCCGAACCGCCTGCTGATCGCGCCGAAACGCGACCAGATCGAAGAGGAGCCGCGATGAAACGCGTGCCTCGCATTGCGCCGATTTCCTCGCCGGTTCGCGCGAAAACCAAGGCGCACGGATATGCCGCCGCGCGTTGGACGGCGACCACGCTGTGCACGCTGATGCTGGCGGCCTGCTCGCCACCGACCGTGCCCGACGTCACCTACTTTCGGCTACCGCCCGCGGCGAAAGTGGAGCGGCTGCCGAAGCCGCTTTCGGTGCTGCCGATCGAAGTCGAGACTTTTCGCGCCGAAGGCGTCTACGCCGAGCAGGCTGTGCTCTATGCGACCACGCCCGATGCGGGCGCGCTGCGCGCCTATCACTACCAGCTCTGGAGCGATCCGCCTTCGCGCACGCTGCAGGAGCGCCTGACCTTGCGCCTGCGCGAAACCGGCATCGCGCCGCTCGTAACCGATCGCCTGCCGGCGAGCGTGCAGGCGCTGCACGTCAAGGGCCGCATCCGCCGCTACGAGCGCGTGCAGCAGGCGCAGGGCGTGATCGCCCAGGTCGAATTCGAGATGCGCGTCGAACAGGATTCCGGCGAGCCGCTGCTCGAGCAGAGCTACAGCGCCGAACAGGCCGCGGCGAACGATACGATGTCTGCGACTGCGCAGGCTTTCGCCACGGCCGTCGACGCCGTATTCGCGAAGTTCCAGACCGACTTCATTGCGCTCGAAGGCGGCAAGCCATGATCGACGCATCGCGGCTGCGTCTGCTCGAAGCGATGGGCGTCGACGTCTACGCTCTGCGCGCACGCGAAGAGCCGCAGCCGGCGGGACAAACGCAACAAAGCCGCGACGACAGCGACGGCGTGCAGGCGCTGCGCGTCGCCGTCGTCTGCGCGAAGGGCGTGCGCGCCGATGCGCGGCTGGCACGTTTGTTCAAACATCTGCCGCAGATCTTCGGTACGCATGCGGAGACGCTCGTCTGGCTCGATGCCGGTGCCGACGGCGAACTTGCCGCCGCGGCGGAAGCGCAGGCCTACCTCGTCTTCGGCGCCACGATGGCGCGCGCGCTCGGTGCGCAATTGTCCACAATGCAGCAAAGTACCGCGACGATTGCGGTCACCGCCGAGCCGGCGCAGCTGCCCGGCGGCGCGGCGGACAAGCGCGCGCTGTGGCAGGCGCTCAAGCCGATCGCACGCAGGCTGCGCGGGGCGGTGGGCTAAGGCGCATGGTCGCCATCCTTTCCGAACCCAGGCCGCAGATGCGCGCGATGCACGTCGACGATCTCGACGACGTCGCCGTGATCGAAGCCTCCGCCTACGAGTTCCCGTGGACACTCGGCATCTTCCGCGACTGCCTGCGCGCCGGCTACGAATGTTGGGTGCTTTGCCAGGCCGAGCAGATCATCGGCTACGGCATCCTTTCTGTCGCCGCGGGCGAAGCGCATCTGCTCAATGCCTGCGTCGCGCCGAAGTATCAAGGTCACGGCCACGGTCGCCACCTCGTCAAGCGCATGATCGAACTCGCACGCTGGCATCGCGTGCAGCGCATCTTCCTCGAAGTACGCCCTTCCAATCGCGTTGCCGTCGCGCTGTATCCGACCCTCGGCTTCAACGAAATCGCGCTGCGGCCGAACTATTACCCGGCGAAGAACGGGCGCGAGGATGCGATCGTGATGGCGATGGAACTGTTGCCGGCGGACGATTAGTTATCGTCGCTGTCGCGGGGTTTGGTCGCTTGCTCGGTTGTTGTTTTTCGCTCGTCGTTGTCGAGGTGGATTGTTTTCGCGAGGTGAGTTTTCTCGGCGCGAAATGTCGGTCATCGCACTTTTGCTTTTTCTTCGTCATTCCTGCGGAAGCAGGAATCCAGCTCTTGCCTCTGCTCGTCATTCCCGCGTGCTCTTAGCGGGAATCCAGTGACTTTGCTTTGTGAGGGGGAGCTTGATAACTCAGAGGGAGACATCTTGATAACTGGGAAATCATGGCAACCAGCGGGAAAAAATGGGACGCGAAATGAAAACTCGTTGCGTGCAACGCAAATGCGCCCCTGGGGCGCATTTGGTACTTACGCGCTGTCTGCAGCCGCTTCCCCGCTGCCCAGCTCATCCCAGGGAATTATATCCAGCCCGCTGACCCATAACCGGATGTACTCGATCGCGGCGTCGTGATCTGCGTGGATGGTATTCCAGTGCGGCTTGGGATAGTCGAGGAAGAGCCATCGCACAGCGACGCCGCTAGGGCATCCGTTGAATTGAGCGAAGAGTTTTCCGTCGAGCCACGCGCCCCAGGTATTGCTGGTTCCCGTAGGGCCGATGTGGAGCTGTTCCAGGGCTGTTTTGTCGCCGCGCATAGAGGCCAGTATAGGCCGGCGCGTCGCAAAATCTGAGCGGCGCCCCGGCATTGCACCGGCGCGCGTCGTACGGGCTTTTGTGCGGTTTTACGGGAACACTTCACGATCGCTCGCGGATCAAGCGACGGAGCGCATCGTTGTAAGACTCACCGTCGCGCAGCAACGCACGCAAAAGCATAGAGTCAGCATCATCGAGCCGCAGAGTCACAGTTAGCGCTGTACGTTCGCGCTGACGCTCCGCGCGTTGCTTTGCTGTGTAGTCATAGTTTGCTGGTGCCTTCATTGCGAGCCGCGCTTATATTCGCTCAAAATCGCGTTGAGCATCGTCACGATCTCGGCATGCGATAGCTCAAGCGAACGCCCGGAGCTGCCGCGCATTCCGTCGACCCGCGCTCGCGACGTCGGAAGCCCGTAGTCAGTCATGGCTTGCGCGATTTGTTTCGCATCCCAATCGTCGTCCCGAAGCAACTGCAGGATTGCCTTGACGACATCCTGCAGGCTGCACGCTTCTCCTTCCGGCCAGATCGCGCCGCGGCCGCCCGTGATTCGATGTGACGCGATAAGTCGACCATCTTTGAATAGCTCGACAACGCCGCCCGCGGACTGATCGCGGGTTGCACGATGCCACGCGGCCTGCGCCATCGGAGACCAATCGGTCTCCGTGACCGTCCTTCCATCATGCCGGACGATGTAGGTCATTCAATCACCGAGCTTTGCTTTCATTTCTTCCTGAAACTCCCTATTGAGCCGCATCGTCTCGGAGACCGAAAAATGCCAGCCGGCCTCCTTCGCCGCGGCACGCCGTTGAAGCTCAAGCGCGAGTCGGTCGGCGTTGCTCTTGTGATGCCGGAGCATGTCGCTACGAACGAAAACGCCGTACTCCGTCGGCGAGTATTCCGGTATGAACTCGCTCCGGCGCGCCTTCGCGTTCGCGGCCTTTGATCGAGACACGCGAACCTTGAACCCGTTGGCCGGCACGCCGTCATCCGTGAGACTGTTCGAGATCGAGATAGACGCTTCGCACGTCTCAGCAATGCCGACAACGTTACCCAGGGAGTCGAGCAAGAAAGCGGATGGATTTTTCATTTGTTGATCCTCTTCTATGCTGCCTAAGCGGCAGCGAATTGATTGGACTGCCTGCGCGGCAGATAAAAACGAGCGGCACGATACGCCTAGATTTTCTGAGCTGCCTACGCGGCAGTGATGGCGATGTGACCTTACGGAAGGTAAATTACACCGTAGTTTCTACGGCGTCAAGAGTTTTCTATCGCTTGTGGCGGCATCTACGGGCTCTTACGCGGTTTTAAGGGCGCGCTCTGCGGCCATGAAGCCAACCCAATTCCCGTAGGCGTCGAGCCCGCGGGCTGCCAGCTCTTCGCGCGCCAAGGCGTTCAGATCAACTTTGCCGCGAGCGACCGCTGAAAGTAACAAGGTATCAGCGCCTTGGAGAATGAGGACTTCGTCAATCTTCAGGCCCAGCTGTTTAGCGATCTTGGTAGAGAGGTTCATGCGGCGCGTCCGGTGATTTGTCTGGTCACCATTCACGCTCTGGTTGGAACCCGAAGCAAGAGATTTCGACGTCGCAGCGCGACAAAGTGTGTACGGCTCTTACGGTTGGATCAGCGCGTTCTTTACAGCCGGTCCGCCGTGCCCGATGACGAATGAAAATACAAACGCCAAGCGAATCGGCATGAGTTCGACCTTGACGGCCGTTCCCTGGCATTCGTCGTTCTTCGGTACGCCGTCAGGAAAAGTACACATGCGCGCGGGCTCGAATCGCCACTGTTGCACGGCTTGTTTTGTCGCAGCGAGGAACGAGTCGTCTGGGTGATTCGCCTTGCTCGGGCAATTCCCGGTGTCGTACAGCGGTCGGCTATCGAATACGCGGCCGGCTGTATCTATATCGATCTCCAGGCAGACCTGCTGTTCGGGCAGATTCTTTGACACCAGTTCGCTCGGATAAATTGGGAGCGCTGGTTCCCCGATTCGGTCGCCAAGCCGAAAGACTTCTCGATCGCTCTCCGTATACGTTTCAGCGCCGGCAGGGAGCATTAGCTCATAGGAAGAATTCGGCCGGGATTTCGTAGCTGCGCAGCCCAATAACAAGCTGATAGCCAAATACAAGCACGATCTGATCATCCGTGTAGATACCGAGGGCTGTGGCGGAAAGATGGCCGCGTGGTTAAACGCGGCCATCGCGAACCATTCGGGTTATCCCCCGATCGGGCCGCTCTGTTTCTTCTTGACGCAGACTGCGCCCGTTGCGGTCGTTGTGCATGTCCAGCAGCCGCTGGCATTGCACACCGTCGTCGTCTGACCAGACGAACCCGGCCCAGGCGGATTGTCCGCAAGGGCCAAACCGCTGACGAACGATGCCGAAAGAGCGAACGCGAGTGTAGCTAACTTTCTCATTTTACAAACCTCCAATGTTAATAAAACGGAACAAGCCTGATTGCCCGCCGAGCGAGCGGCGCGAGTCTGTGAGTAAAAATAAAGAGTGTCAAGCGGGCTAACGGAATGACCAAAAATCGGCGACGCATTCGCCAATTTAAGCGACCGAAATCTTTCAGTTCTGCAAGCTGTGCGGTTCAACTACCGCAAGCGTCATCGCCAAACAGAGCACCCTGGCGAGAATTGAACTCTGCGGCTTCAAACAGACGGACGCGTTTGTAGGCGGCTTGGACGCCGAGATCGAACTGCTTCGCGGTCGCAACGATGTTGCGGCCGGATTTGACGTAGTAGGCATGTAGCTCGCGGTCGCGTTCTGAAATTTGGAGCACCCAGCCTTTACCGACGTAGATCAGCTCCCCGCCGAACTCGTCGCACATCTCCTGCGCGCACGCCATACCGATCTCGCCGGCCTGCTCTGGCGGTAGGCTTAGTTCGGCCTGCAGCTTACGACTCACGACCTCAGCAAGATCGCGAGTGAAAGCTGCCGTGCGGTCGAAATTCGCGCTCATTCGTAGTCGACGTCGCGAGAACGATACCAGGCTTTGAGCTGCTCGATGACGTCATTAGCATCAAGCCCGACCAAGTGCTGCGGCGCGATCTCCGTTACAGACGGATGCGGGGATTTTCGCGCGTGCTGTGCGATGTAGCGGCGCAGCGCTCCATCGGAACCGTCACGGACCACGCCAGCATTCGCGAGACAGGTCCACAGCCAGCGAATCAGCGCCTCCGGCGTGCCTTTTTTGTAGCGAGTCTCGCCGGCCTTCGGTGCAGGCTTGAAGCCGCACCCCTTCAGATGTTCGAGAACGTCAGCGCGGCCAGCAGCATCCAGGTCCTTCGCAGAACGCACGCGACCGATAGCCCAAAGCATGTCGCGATAACCCGAGTCGTCGAACTTCGTGCGCAAGCCAAGCTTCTGCGCGCCGATGTGAATCTTCGCCAGCTCGATCGTGCGAGTAGGTTTGGGGGATTTCCCCTGCTTGCGCTTCGTGCGAGTAGTCACGCCGTCCCCGCTGTTGGCCGAACGTCGAAGCGCTTATCTGCGCAGATCTGCCAGAGCGCCTCTACGTCAAAGTGCGGACCGAAGACGCGCTTGCCGCGATACGTGAAGCCCTCGCGCGCGCGGTGCTCCATGCTGGTCATGACCAGCTTGAAACACGTCTGCACGATCTCGCTGCGTGTCATGGACGGCGACAGCAGCCATTTGCGTGTGTACTGCGCTTCCGGCCGCTTCGTGACGATGTCGGCATCGAGGTAGACGCCCTGCAGGTAAATGCCGCCGTGTCCTTCAGAGACGGTAAACGTATAGCCGTCGAAGGCGCATTGCTGTACGAGTGCGCTCATCTGATCGATATTCACCGGGCATGCTCCAGCTTGCGTGGCCCGTTATCGCCGACGCCGGGATGGACGCGTGCGGCGCTGCCTTTGATATAGCCGGCATCGCGGTCGCCGTAGGAAGCGCGGCCATGCTTGCCGACTTCGCGGCCGGCGGTCTGCACGATGTTCGTGTGCTTGCTCTCGATTGCGCGAGCTATAGCCGCTTTGCGATCGTCGGCAAGCTCGGCGCCGGGAAACTGATGACGAACAGCCGAGATCCAGCCGATGGCGAATTCCTCGCCACGTCGCTCTTTGTTTGCGCGCTTGCGCACGCGCGCCGTGTGTTTGCCCTTATCCACTTCGAGCTGGCGCCGGAGCACTGAGAACGCGTAGGCCGCGATTTCCGCGTCGGACCCGGCACCGAAAAATCGCACCGTCGTCGTCGATTCGGACGCGGGCCATCCGTTCCTCATGACGGTCCGGGAGACTCGATGGATGACTACGTCGCAGCGGAAGCCCGTGGCGACGATGTCGATCAAGAACATCAGCGACCTAGCGGGAACCGAGCCGCGGCAGCGCGTTGGCGCATCGGCGTGGTGAATTTCGCTCGCGTAGGCGTCGGCCTCGGTCAGGCCGTGCTCGTCCATCAGGGCGCGCGCCTGGCGCAGTGCGGCGGCGGCTTCGTTCGGGTTGGAGCTCGCGGCGAGGCGAAGGCAACTAAGAACTTTACGGAGCGCGGTTTTGCGGTCCATCAGCCAGCTCCTTGGGCGATCGTTTCCCCGCCCGCGGGCCGCCACGCGTCCCACGAGTAGGTTTCATTGCGGAATGCGCCGCTGGCGTTGAGATGGCGCACGGTGCCATCGTCGTCGAGCATGCGCAGCGGCAGCCCGCCCGCTGCGCGCGAGAGCGATGCAGCTGCGTCCTCGACCTCGAAGCGCTGCGCAGCGTCGAAATCGAGCATCGTGTGCCAAGCCTCTTTCTTGCGGATCTGGAGCTTCACGAGTCGCTCTCCCCTTCCTCGGCGTTACCGAGCAGTGCGTCGACCATCTTGTCGATCTCCGAATCCTGCGCTTTGATCAGCACGGCTTCGCCATCGTTGGTCACGGCGATGCTGCACTTCTTCAGCTCTGCCGCCGAGAGCGTCTGCAGGGCCGACTTGA
Source organism: Rudaea sp. 3F27F6 (assembly GCF_005503555.1). Lineage (GTDB taxonomy): Bacteria > Pseudomonadota > Gammaproteobacteria > Xanthomonadales > Rhodanobacteraceae > Rudaea. The sequence goes on along the minus strand of NZ_SCNG01000001.1, from coordinate 961,218 downwards.
TCGGTTTGTCAGTGGTTTTGATGTACGCGGCGGCCTGCTCCTCTCCGAAGAGCTTTCGCAGCGCAGCGATCGTCACCTTCTCGTCGGCGATCTGCAGCTCGCCTTTCTGCTTCTGCCAGCCGACCTTGATGCCGTGCAGGATGCGCGTCTTCGGCTTGTCGAAAAGCCCACGGCCATCGATGACGGCGGCCTTCAGTACTTCGTACGCCTCGCGTGTGCGTTCGAGGGAATTTTTGATCCCCTGGAGTCGGCGCCGCTTTGCGGCCTCGTGTTCCTCGCGCAGAATGTTGACGCGCTCGGCCAGCTCGTCGCGAGCGCCGGCATAGACCTTGGCAGCGGATTCGATTTCTTCGATGGTGGTGCTCATGATGGGTCCTATTCGTGGCGGGCCTGCGGGGGCGCGAAGGTCCGTCGTCAAGTCGGCAGGTGCATCTGGCCGAACAGATCGGGAACGGATACGTGCTTCATAGCCGCGATCTGCTGCAGCGAGCTCATGGCGCGCTTGCGCAGGAAGGCGATGGTGTCGGCCAGATCGTCCGGCGTGAGAGCGAGGAAATAGCCCGCCTCGGTCGTGGCGCAGACGTGATGGCCTTCGAGCCGGAGCTCGACGACGAGCTCGCGCACCCTGCGCTCATCGCCGCGCGTGGGCTCGTAACCGAGGCATTCGCGGGCGAGAGCCGTCACCGTAACGCCTTGCCTGCGCCCTATGTGATTCCGCAGCGCGGCGAGCAGTGTGTCGCGGGTGATGGAGTTATCCATTTTGAAGTGCACGCATTTTTCGTTCGGCTCTGGCCCGATTCCTGAAGATGCAGCCCACCCCATTCTCAGCAACGTGATGCCACTTCTTTCCGACAAGTATCTGTAGGCCGTATTCGACTTTGAGTGTTTGAATGTTCAGCCATTCGTGCAGCCGTACTTTTCGCTTGACCGCGGCCTTTGATTTTCGTGTGTCAGCCATTGAGTACCTCCGGGTTGATGCCCGCATCGCGCAGGCGCTGCTTCGCCTCTTCGAGCGTGGCGAGGCCGAGCTCCAAGTCGCCGCGCGCCGCCGAAATCAGTAATTGCCGCGTCATGCGCTCGTCGGCATCGACGCGTGCGGCGCCGGTGCGCACTGCCGTCTCTCGCGCCTTCTCGACCTTGGCACCTGCGGCATCGGCCAGGCCGAAGGCGATTTCGAGAAGGTAGCCGTGGGTCTTCAACGGCAGTTGGAGCTTGCCGGCGTCGCGCTGTTCGATCATGCGCTCCAGCGCTTGCTGCCAGAGCGGCAATGGACACGCCAGCGTGCGGCCGTTTCGCGTAACCGTCTGCTTGCCAAGATCGAGCTCGGCGAGAAGGTTCTCCATGCGATGAAACGCCAGCATGCGGCCATGCGAACGGAACATCGCAAGGTACTGCGCGAGCAAATGCCCGAACGGCCGCGGCTGTAAATTCAGCGCGGCGACGAGCGCCGACCGCGCCTCATCGACACCAAGCGCGACTTCGAGCGAGAAGCCCGCGTTACAGGCTGGACACTTGAGCAACATGGATCTCGCCTACGTGATGGGACGTCGGCACGCCGAGGCGCTTGCGCAGCGCTTCGGCCTCGGCCTCGTGCTGCGCCGCGCGCGCGTGCGCCTGGCGCGCGGCGTCGAGCTGCCTCTGCGCTTCGCCGAGCACGCCCGCGATGACGGCCTTGCGCTCCTGTAGCACGCCGATCGAGTACGCGGTGAACAGCGCAAAGGCGATCAGCGTGAGCTCAAGCAATATCGTGCGCACACGGTGGAACGGCTGCGCGTCGGCCGGCGCGGAGAACTGAACGGCATCTAGTTTGGTCATGGCATGCTCCTAGGCGTGGATTCGCTGACGACGATGGCGAGCGCGGCGCGCTCCATATGTGCATTGAGCACGCGGTGCACGCCATAGAGAGCTGCGGCGCGTGCTGCGACATCGCTACAAGAGGCGATGGCATCGATTTCGCGGACGGCCGAATCGACAAGGATGTCCAGCGAAGGGCCGAACGTGAGCCGAGCCGAGCCCGAGGTGACCGGCGCGGGAGCTGGTGACGGGGACTGCGGAGCAATCACGGGAGGGCGCAAGCTGTAGCGCAGCGAGCCATCGGAAAGGTGGTGCCGATGCACCAGCCCCTCCTTGACGAGGACCTTCAGCTCGGCCTGCACGTCCGGCGTTTGTTCGTTGAGCAGGAAAGACAGCTCTCCCGCCGTCATTGCCTCCCTGCCGTCCAGGCGCGCAAGTATCTCGCTCTGCAACAAGGTGCGTTCGATCATGGCCGCACCGCCTTCGGCAGCGTTTGCCGAATTGCACGACGAGCATTGCTCAGGCAGTTGTTTGCGTACTTGAGCGCGTGGAGTGCATCGAGCTGTTTGTTCGTCTCGATGTCCTGCACCGCCGCTTTGAGCCAAGCGCGCACCCCGCGAACCTGCTTCAGCGCGTAGGCTTTTGTAGGTTGGCTGTGGGCGCTCATCCTTGACGCTCCTCCAGCACGGCGGACTTCGCCTTGAGCGATTCGAGCGCGTGCAGCGCGGCGTTTATCGCTGGCGTGGTCAAGTAGTTCGGCTGCAACGCTGGATTGAAAGAGAGATTGATGCGGAGCTCCCCCTTCGCGATGTTGACGTCCTCGATCGTGAGCGTGCAGGTGCAGCGAACCTGTTTGGGGCGAGATGCCTGGGCGGCCTTTGGTGCCGCACCATTCTGACCAGCGAGTTTCCGGGCTTTGGATTGGGTGCGCATCAGCTCACCTCCGCCAACATGGCGACGATCTCGCTGCTCTTGCTGATCTTCAGATACAGCGCTTTACAGTGAGGGCAAGTCGCCAGCGTGTCCCAGACCTCGCCCTTGTTCGCAGCGCGATCCTCCAATTCCTTGCCGCAGCACGGCACCTGGTACCGAAGGATGCGAACGCCATTTGCGCGCAAGCGGGAAATGAACTCTTCGTGCTTTTGGAGTAGCGTGATTTCGGCTGCCATCACACCCTCCCGACCAGCTCGCCGCTGATCTTGGCGAGGCCGAGCTCGACCGCCTGGTTCATCGCCTTCACGATGAGGTTCTGCACGACGAGCGGATAGAGGTGCGACTCGACGTGCTGGGTATTCGGCCGTACACGCGTCAGGCGCGCGCGGATCGCGTCGAATGCGTCCTTCTCGAAGATCTCGTCGAGGCGCTTGCCGACGCGCTTGAATTTGAGCGTCAGGTACTCTTCGAGATTGCCGTTGAGCGACTTGAGCGTTGCCACCTCGCAACGCCGGATGAACTCGCGCAGATCCGGGTTGCGCTGCTCGTTCAGCCGATCGCTGAGCTCCGGCTGGCCGACGATGACGATGCCGATGAGCTTCTTGTATCCGTCCTCCATTTCCCAGAAGCGCTTGAGGTACTTGAGCGTCGCGTTGGTCAGGTCGTGCGCCTCTTCGATGATCAGCACATGGTTGTTGCCCACGCGTGCGCTCTCGGTGAGGATGCGCTGGATCTGACGCGCCTTCAGTTCGAGCGAGACCTTCGGCGCCTCTTTCGACAGATCGTTGATGATCGCGTCGCAGATGTGAGCCGCCGTCAGCTGCGTCTTGTCGACGGTCTGCGGCTGGATCATCGTGATCTTCTCGTTGTCGCGGCGGATGCGCTCGACCAGGTCGCGGCGCAGCGTGGATTTGCCGCTACCCGACTCGCCGATGACGGCGATCAGGCCCGAGTTTTTGGCCGCGTAGTGCATCGACTCGCGGATGTAGCGCTGGTCTTTGGACAGGTAGACGTCCTGTGGCCCTTGCACGTCATCCATAAACGGATGGCGCGCGAGGCCGAAGTGTTCGCGGGTAGCTGGTGATAACATTTCACTCTCCGGTAGTAGGAAAGGCGGCTCGCTCGGTTCTGAATTGGCGTTCGGCCGAGCGCGTCGCGGACTGCTGGGGCGGGCCTGGTCATCGACTACACCGTCGATGATCCAGGCCTGTTCGATTTCTTCTTCGGGCACGCCGTGCGCGCGGAGAAACTCCGCCGTCACGCGCTTGATTTCGTCGGCCTCGATCGTCACCGGCCAGACGCGGCGCGTGAGCAGCGTCGACAACGTGGCCGGCGCTATCTCCTGGCCGCTGCGCTTGCCCGAACTGAAACGGAGCCGGGCGCGGAGCAAACCGTGCTCCAGCTTGTGACGCAGCAAGATGGCGCGGAGCTTGTACGGCGCCGCACTCCTACTGCTCGTGACGGGGCGTCCCATGCGTGGCATGTCACACCACCGGCGACAGATGCATCGGCTGCTCGACGCGCAGCGGCTGGACGAGCTCGTCGAATTCGAGCGGGAACAGTGCGCCAGGTAGCTCGTTGCTCCGCGGACTCGCGAGGATGACGACACACCACAAACGCGCCGTATCGGTCACGCTCGCTTTGTTGTTGGACAACAGCGTGAGTATGCGATCGCTGTCGTTGACCGGGCGGAACAGCACGCCAGGGGTCATGTCGCGCGCATGCGGATAGACCGGCGTGGGAACACGATGAAGATTGGGGACGTTGCCGAACATTTGTTGACTCCTTTTGGGTTGGGGACGTGGGACTACACCGCGACCAAGCGCGGCGCTTGCTGGAATGCCGGCGGCGCGCCGGCTGCGGACAGCTGTTCGATACGCTCGACCAGGCCGTCGATCTGATTGGGCTCGATGCCTTCGGGGAACCACACGCGCACTGCTTCGGCTTCGTGCGTCGCGAGCGCGCGGTTGAGGCGCGCGCGCAGCTCGAAGAGCATTTCCACGAACGTCAGCGGCTTGAGCTCGACGTGCGCCGGATTCGGCACGTGCAGCTCGGTGCCGCGGCGCTGGATGAAGTCCGGCGTCGCCGCGGCCTTCTCGCGCAGGTCCTTGAATGGGTCGATGCGGCCGTCGAATGCGACGGCGCCCTTGACCTTCGCCGCGGTGGCGTCGAGCGTGTCGCGCTCGCCATAGGCCGCCTCGTTGGCTTCCTTGCGCGCGGTGTCGACGTCGGTATCGGCCTTCGCGGCGTAACGCTCGCCGAAGACCGGGGCGTCGGCGAAGAAACCGCCAGCCGCTTCGGCGATCGGCTCGCACTCGTGATAGCGCGTGCTGCCGTCCTCGTTCTCGCCGATGATGTAGATCGCGGGCGAGCGGTAGGGATTGACCACGACCTGTAGCGTGTCGCCGACGCGCACGTTCGGGATATGGCCCACGCTGTACGGCAGACTCTCGCCGCCGCGGACCTTGAAGCTGATCGTGAGGTTGCCGACAACCGTGCGCAGCACAGGCTTCGTGTGCATCAGCACCGCGCAGGTTTCGAGCGGCGGGCATAGGCGCAGCTGGTCGGTGCGCACGGTTTGCCAGAGCGCATCGCGCGTATGGCCGTGGCGGCGATGCACGTGTACGCCGTTGAAAGACTTCAGCCAAGTGTCGAGGTGCGCATTCAGCTCGTCGACGCTCTCGACGCGCGTGAATGTCAGGCGCCCCTCGAACTTCGTCTCGATGATGTTGTGCGTAACCTCGACCTGGCCCTTCGCCCGCGCATTGCCCGGCACGTGCGCCCAATGTCGAACGGCGAGCTGGTCGAGCAGATTGCGGATGCCGTGCGATTGGTTCGCACTGCCCGCGTCCCATACAAGCATCCAGGGCACGCCGTGCATGACGCGGCCTTCGCTGCGCTGCATGCAGTGCATGAGGAACTCGAAGACGCTGCGCTGATCTTCGCCGGCGGCGTGGTAGTAGCGTGCGATTACGTCGCCGGTAAAGTGATCGGTGGCGGCGTAGCGGATCACGCGCAGGTTCGAGACGCGCGCCAGGTCCTTCGGCTTGCGCGCGTTGAACTTGCGCTCGTCCATGACCGCCGCCTGCCCATTGCGCAGGTAGTAGAGGACGCAGATCGACGCGTCGAGCTGCCACACGTGATTCACATGCAGGCTGCGCATCGACGCATGCGGTGTCGGCTGCGAGAGCTGATCGGGGTGACAACCCTCGCGGCGCATGATGCGCGAGAGCGTCGTCGCGCTGACGCGCGTGGAAAGAAGACCGTTCGCCTCGGCCACGTCGATCGCGTCACCGAGCGGCAGCAGGCGCTTGCCCGTCGTGCGCCGCGATGCTTGGGCAATCGCGGCGACGGCTTTCACTTCCTCCACCGACACACGCGAGTCGCCCTTGTCCGAGCGCAGCTTCTTGCCGCTCGACCAGCCGACTTTGCGCAGGCGCGCGTACAGCGTCTGTACGCTGATTCCGAGCATGCGCGCGCCATCGGCGACGATCGCGCCGCGGCTGCGGTGCGCGGCGGCGCGCAAGCGCGCAGCGAGCGATTCGAGTAGGTGCATTTCGGCGAGCTCCCCGGCGTGCATGGCTTGGTCAAACTCCCTTCGACCGAATGCCGGTGACGACGAACAAAACATCCACACCGTGTTGAGCAACACGACCGAGGTACTCGGCATTGGGGGATGTGCGTCCGGTCTCGAAGCTGATCTGAGTCCGCTTGCTGACTCCGCCGCGAACTGCCATTTCTTGCTGCGACATATTGAGCAGAATGCGCTCTGCTTTGAGTCGAATGCCGACCGTCGAAGATGTACTCATCACGGGCCTCAGTCCCCAAGGTCCTTGGCCAGCTCGTTCGCCCAGTGATGGGCAAACTCGGTCGCCTTCTCCAGCGCCTGCGTCACGTCCTCGTCGGGCTGCTCGCCGGCTTCGGTGTACAGCTCGTTGATCGTGCCGATCGTCTGCCGCATTTTGTTGAGGAACGAACCGGCCTCCGTGCTGTACTCGGAGACGTCTTTCAGCAGCTCTTTGATCTGCTCGCGTGTACCCGAGCGCGTTGCACGGCGGCTGAGCTTGTTGATGCGCTCGTCTTTCTTGCGGATGATCTCTTCGTCCGCGGCCTTCTCGTCTGCGCGCTCATCGCGTTCCGCGCGCAGCGCCGCGACGACTTCGTCCTTCGTCATGGTCGCGAACTCGTCTGCGGTGAATCCCGCCAGTTCGCCGCCTTCGGCTAGGTCGCCGATGTCGGCGTCGTCTTCGGCGATCAGGGCAAGCACCTTGGACATGCCAAGGCGTTCGGCGAGCTGCTTGCGGTGCGCATCGCCGCCAAACTTGCGCGCGACCTGCATCGCCTTCTGCGCGAAGCGCGGGCTAACGCCGACTTCCTGCAGGGCCGAAAGAAACTCACCGTGCGGTTCGCGGGCGCGGACCTGCAGGAAGATCAGCCCGAGCTCCAGCGATTGCAGGCCGATGTTGGCGACCAGGTGTTTCGCGTGGATCAAGAGCGCGGCGCGGTTGTATTCGACGCCGATGCCGTAGTCGCGGTCGATCAAGGCGAGCTGCTGGCTCAACTGCGCGGATTCGGCCCCGGCCGCTTCGAGCGCGGCATGGTCAACTTGAGCCGCTTCGATGCCGTCGGTCTGCTCGGGCGAGCGCTTGGTGCGTGGGCGTGCCATCTTGTCCCCTATTGGTTAGCGTGGATGGGTGGAGTAGCGCTGACGCGTCTCGTCGAGACGGTCCTGCGCGCGGGAAAAAGCCGTGCCGGCTGCGAGACTGATCTGCACCGCTTTAGGGGCGAGTCGCCAGCGGCCGGTATCGAGCGGCTCGGCCCAGCCGGCCTCTTTGAGATTCGCGAGGTCGCGTGTCATGTTGGAAGGGCTGGTCCGCATCGCCGCTGCGAGCTCTGACGGCGCGATGCCTTCGATTTCGTGACCAGCCAGGCGGAAGATGAGCTTCAGCGCCCGCTGCTGCGCCTCGTTGATGTAGCGCTCGCTCATGCGGTCACCGCGTCAAGCTGGTGCTGGACCGTCGCCAACTTCTGCGCCCAAAAGGCCGCTGTTTCGGCGGCTTCGGCAGCGCGATCCCGCGAATACAGGTTGTCAAAGCCGGCGCGTTTGCTTAGATCGGCGGTGCGGAGCTCTCGCTCACAGCGCTCAGCGAGCAGAACAATGAGGCGACGGATATTCCGTCTGCGGAGAGGCAAGTTGGGGGCGTAGGTCATGACAGATTGAGCTCCGGTTGGGTGTGACGTTCGACCTCCGCGCGCTCACGCGCGAGGCGCTCGATAGCGTCGTTGACGAAAGCGAGGGTGTCGGCTGCTTGAGCCTTGCCGGCAGCGAAATTCAGGAGCGCGCCGACGGCGCGCGTGCAGGCGTCCTGCACGGCATGAATATCTGCGGGATTGGCCTTGCGGCCGGTCGGCATGTCGATCAGCAGCTTGCGTGTGCTGACGGCCAGGTGCTGAGTGATAAACGTGCAGCGGCACGCGCACTCGAATGGCCGGATCAGTCGCGCCGGGATGCTGGCCGACTCGATGTACTTGTAGAGCGTCCACTTGGACGCAAGGCCCATTTCATCCGCGATGCGATCGACCGTCATCTGATGCCGCTCGCGCGCATACTCGACGCATGCCTCGATCGCGTCCTGCAGCGACGTGGGGCGATAGGTCTTCCAATTGCGCTTAGCCATTGGAAACCCCCGAAAACGACGGTCCCCAAACATCAGCGTGTTTTGCTATTGCGCAATTGAGTTGCGCACGCTGAAATGGGCACTGGTGCCTAAAAAACGGATACATCATGAACGGCGAAGTGCTCATGGTTGAGCTAGCCCACGAGCGTGCGAAACGCGTCGGCAACCTGCGCGCGAGTCATCGCTGCGCGCCGCTTGCGAGTCGCTTTAGGGCCATGCCATTCCGGCCAAAGCTCAGCGAGCTGGAACCCCGTTTCGGCAGCAATCTGCATTTCGACTCTTCGGCTGCGACGATTGCCGAAGATCACGTCGTGGATCACAGAGGCGCTGACCCCGCACGTTTTGGCGATGTCCGTCTGCCGAATGCCGCGCAATTTCAAGGCGGCTTGGATCATTACGGGATTCATGTGATGTGACCTTTCCGGGGGAAAGCGCCCCCGGTGGCGCATAAGAAATTCGCTTCAAACGAGGCGAACAAATTAGCGAATGAATGGATGATCCACCCATTTGAGTGGATAGTCAAGCGTTTTGGATTGCTATGAATATTGGCGAGCGGTTGAGAGAAGAGCGAACCCGACTAGGTCTTTCGCAAGCGGACTTCGGCGCGTTAGGCGGCGTGGCTGCGAATGCGCAAGGGAACTACGAGCTCGACAAGCGCTCTCCGGATTCCCTGTATCTACAGAAGATCGGACGCATCGGAGCCGATGTTCTCTACATCGTGATGGGTGTTCGGGGGCGCGACATTGACCTGACGCTATTCGGAGTTTGCGAGGTTGCGTTGCGTCAGGCGTATGAGACGGTCCGCAGCGGAGCAGATCCTGGTCGGAGCTTCCGCAGCAATCAGCTTTGCAAGCTCTATAACTCGGTCGTTAGTAAGTTGAAGCCCGACGACAATGTAGTTGCGGCGGCGAAGTTGGCCGCCGAGTCGCTGATTGAGTGGGCAAACGATCCATCTGATCCTGAACAATTGGATCGCGTATTGCTGCAGCCCACTGCTCCGACGCCTAAGAGTGGAGGCGTCAACGTCAGTGTCAGTGGTACGGGGAACCGTGGCGCAGGTGGGGATTTAATTCAGGGCAGCACGATTATTCGGAAAGGCCGGGGCTAGCGATTAAAACGTGAGCTAAGTCCGGTGTAGGAGAATTCCTACACATTTTTCGGCAGAAATCCGACGCGTTAACGCTGCATTTTCTTGCATGATGAAACTTCCGCCGAAGTCCGGGAGTCCGAGGCGGAAAGGACGGGCCGTGAAGGAGTACTCCGCAGGATCATCGCCGCAGTGATCCTGCGCTCTTTGCGATGTGCGGCATGCTCAGGGGTACCTATGAGTTACGACGATTCAGGCGCCCGCCATGCGGTGCGCGACTACTACGAGGGCTGCACGTTTATCGATGCGGATTTTCCTGTTGAAGGCCGTGAAATCGGGCCGTGTCGAAAATGCCAGCGACCGATTTGGATTGACGCACCGTTTTGCGGACACTGCTACTACGATCCTGCGGTCGAGCAAGCTAAATACGCGGCGCAATTGGAACGCGCGCGCGCTAAGCAGATGGAGATATACAAGCTCACTGCGGGCGGCTTCGTGATTGGGTTTCTTTTCTTGGGCTTGCCTTCCGGTGGATTTTTCGAGTTTACCGGCACCAGCCTAATGACCTACTGCGCTGCGTCGGGATTCGCAGTCGCTGCGGGTATGCACACCTTGTTTAGGTGGGCACATCGCTTCGATGAAAGGCGCGCAAGAGAGAGGGCTCTGCAATGAGGATGCTCAAACTCGCATTGCCTATTTGTATACTTTTCTCTTCTGGCATTAATGCTGCTGAACCAGCGCACTCTGCGGTCATGGATCACTACTACTGCTTGTCGGAGGCGCGCGCCGAACCGATCCGACGCGCAGCCGGGCAAGGCAACGGTCCTGCGGTGTATCAAGATGCCCAGAAGTGTCTCGAAGAAAAGCTACCCGCAGCAATAGCCGAAGCAGCCAGCAATGCGGATCTCAAGGCCGCGGTGAAATCCTGGCACGCAAAGGCGATGACGCTGATGCGAAGCCCGAAAGATCGGTTGGTCGAGAAGGACGAGCGCGAAGCCGAAAGCGTGCTCGAAATGGAAGGGAAAGCGGCAGGCGTGTGGCACTGACACTCGTCGCGAACGATGTCACAATGACTCGCACGCTAGCGCATTGCTTCTTTAGCCTCGGCTAAAAGTATTCGCTGACCTTCATGCCGCACCCTGTGCGGCATGAACCCGACGCCTCTCTCCTCGATTCGTACTCGCCTCGCCGCCATTGCCGCGGCGCTGGCGCCCGCCGTCCGTGTCGTGCGCGACAAGCTGCGCGGCCTGACGCTTCTCCTGGTTGGCATCGCCACACTGTGGCTGATCGCTGTACCCAACCCCCTCGTCGAAAACACCAACACGATCAAGGTCGGCTTGATCGCCTGGCTCGTCTGCAAAGAATCGGTGCTCGCTTATCTGGGGTATTGGATCGACCGGCTGCTGCATCCGCGATCCCGGCCCGGACAGTTCGGCGATGCCGCCACCAGCGAGCTGACGACCGTCGAGAACACGCCGCCCGAGAGCGAAGCGGCCATCCTCGTCCGCCTGCGGTTCGAGGCATTCAACGTGGCCCGCATGGCGGCCGAGAAGCGTCGAGCCTTCATCATCTGCGCGGCGATGCTCGCGGGCGGCTTGTTCCAGTGAAGCGCTGGCTCGCACAGATCGCCATCGGCATTGTGCTCGGCATCGCCTTGGTGCTCCTGATGCTGCTCATTAGCGCGGCGACTTCGCCGTCCGCGTTTGGTGCGTCAAATGCGCCCCCAGGGGCGCATTTGACGATACAGGTGCCGAGCGCGTCCTATCTGTACCGATTCAAGCTGGAGCGCGAGGTGGCCTCGCGCTTCGGCACGACCGACGCCGTCGCCCGCATCGCAGGCCAGGGCCATGCGGAGAGCGCCTGGCGCTCGAATGCGCGCAGCGCGTATGCGCAGGGCCTGTATCAGTTCACGCCCGCGACCGCGCAATGGATCGTTTCCGTCTGCCCGGAGATCGGCGCTGCCGATCCGTGGGACCCGAATTGGAGCGTTCGCGCGGCCGTGTGCTACGACCACTGGCTGTTCGCCCGCATCGACGCGGCAACCGCCTGCGACCGCTGGGCGTTCGTGTTTAGTGCCTACAACGGCGGCCTCGTCTGGGTGCAGCGCGACCGCACACTCGCCGCGCAGCGCGGCTTCGATCCGCAGCGCTGGTGGAACAACGTCGAGCGCGCGAGTGCGCGTGTCGATTGGGCCTTCGACGAAAACCGAGGCTACGTCGAGCGCATCCTGCGTCAATTCGAGCCGGTGTATCTCGCGGCCGGCTGGCCGGGGCAGCAGGCATGCCCGTGATGATCAGCCCGGCATCGGTCTTCGTGTCGCTCGCGGTATTCGCCGCGGGCCTTGGGCTCGGCGGTTGGGCGCTGCATTCAGCCGGCTATCAGGCCGGCGTGGCCGACAGCAACCTCGCGCTCACCGAAGCGAAGAACGCGAACGACGCATCGCAGCTCGCGATTGCTGGGCTGCGCTTGAGCGTGACGACGTGCGAGCGCAACCGCATCGTCGATCAGGCCGCCCAGGACCGCGCACTCGCGGATCGCAAGGCGCAGCTGGAGCGCGCGGAGAAGGTGTACGACACGGCGCGAGAGCAGCTCAGCCGGCTAATGAGCGGCCAGTGCAAAGAGTGGGCAAAGCAGGCCGCCTGCGGGAGCGTGCCCTGATGCGTGTCGCTCGGACATTCGTCGCTGCACTTGCCGCGCTCAGCGCGGCTTCTGTTTCCGGCTGCACCTGGTTCACGCCGCGCACAGTCGTGAAGCCGGAAACCGTGGAAGTCACGAAGTATCAGCGCGAACCGCTGCCTCCGGCACTGCTGCAGGCGTACATCTACGTCGAGCCCGATCCGGCGTGCTGGCGTGACGGCCACCGCGAGTTCTGCAACGAGCAGCTGCTGCAGATGCGCCTGGGCTATCGGCAAGCATTGTCGAGCTGCAACGACGACAAGGCGGCGCTGCGCGCCGCAGGGCCGGCCGCGGGTGAGCAATGAGCGTCGCATGCCGCTGCAGGAACTGGCCGACAAGTGGGTGCGCGAGGCGTACGCGCTGGAGCGCCAGGCCGAAGCGAAGCATGCGGACTGGACTGTGATCGAGCGGCGGCTGATGGACATGCGCGCGCGGACGATACGCGTCTGCGCGCAGGAGCTCAGAGACGAAGCGGGAAAGGTGCGGCGTGGATGACGTAGAGCGTGGGCAGGAATTGGATCAGGCGAATTGCGCGGCGGCGTTGCGGGCACAGCTCGCGCGCGTCGCCGCAGAGGCCGCAGAGGAACGGCGCGGCACACCGGGGCTTTGTGTCGTCTGCGACGAACCGATTCCCACTGCACGCTTGCAGGCTCAACCGAACGCCGTGCGGTGCATCGAATGCCAGGAGCGCAAGGAAAAGTATGGGGACTAGCTTCGATTGGGATGCCGTATCGATCGCCGCGATCGTCGCCGCGGTGTGCTGCGTCGTCTGCGCCGTAATTTGCATCGGCATCTGGCGCAAGTTCGGCGCAACGAATTTCGACAAGCAGATTACCGCGGGCGACAGCAGCGTGCGCGCCTATGCAGAGGAAGAGCTGGCCGACATCCGCGATTCGATCGCGCGCATCGAACAGCGGCAGGAAACCGAGGCGGAGCATGTGCTTCGCCCGCGCGACCTGGGGCGCGTGCACGACAAGATCAACGCGGTCGCGCTCGATGTCGCCGGCATGCGCTCGGACTACCGGGGCATCACTGAGCAGCTCAAGTTGCTCCAGCGCCTCTTCGAGAACCGTGTTCTGCACATCAACCACAAAGAGTGATCTGACATGAACTTCAACGAGCAAACGATGCCGTACCGTCGTGGCCGCATCCTCGCGTTGCTCAAAGTGAGCAACGAGAACGGCATGTCCGGGCCGCTGCTTCGCACGACGCTGCAAGGCTTCGGCTACAAGTGCGACGCGGATACGTTCGCGATCGACATTGACTGGCTCTCGCGTCACGGCCTGCTGCGCTCACGCGACGTCGGCGGCATCGAGATGACGACGCTCACACAGCGCGGGCGCGACGTCGTCACCGGCAACCTCGAAATCCCCGGCGTGAAGCTGATCGAGGATTGATCGATGACGGCGCGTTGCGAACACTGCAAGTTCTGGACGAGCACGAAGCTCAAGGGCAAGTCGCGAACCGGCTATCCCTGCCACGCCGGTAACTGCTCGAATCCGTTCCGGCTCGTGTCGTCTGAAAACCAGCGGCATAGCCTTATGCCCGCGTGCACGCACTTCAGCGGTCGCGGGCTGACGCGGCCGGCGCCGCCGACATTGAGGCTGCGCTGATGGCCGCACGCTCATCCGTTGCGCGTCTGCCGCAGGAGCTCGTGGATCTCTGCAATCGCCTCATGCGCGAGGGCAAGACGATCTACGAGATTACCGACAAGCTCAACGAGCTCGATGCTGATGTGTCGAAGTCGGCGGTCGGCCGCTACGTGAAGAGCGCGCGCGAGCAAATGCAGCGCTACCGAGACGCTCAGCAGGTCGCGAGCCAGTGGGTCGAGCAGCTCGGCGAGAACGGACGCGGCGACGTCGCCACGCTCTGCCAACAGATGCTGACCGGCATCGCGTTCCAGACGCTCGACCAGGTTGCCACCGCGCAGCTGCAGGAGGCCGGCGACGATAGCACGCCTGCGAAGCCGCTCAAGGCGATGGATCTGATGTTGCTCGCCAAGGCACTCGAATCGATCGAGGCCAGCAGCAAGCGCAGCATGGAGCGGCGCGAGAAGATCGAGCGTCTGGCGTTGGAGCGGCAAGCAAAGGCCGCCGAGAAGACCGCGCGCGCAAACGGTCTCTCGGACGATCAGTGGGAAGCGATCCGCAAGAAGTTCCTCGGCATTCGCGACGACGACGAAGGCGTCGCTGCATGACCCCCGAAGAAAAGCAGGAAGCTCTGGAGCTGGTCGACGATCTGCAACGGCCGCGCTCGGGCCGCCGCATTGAGCAGGCCGGATTGCAGAAGGAAATCCCGTACATCCTGCTGCCGTACCAGGTTCGCTGGCACAAGGACACTTCGATTGTGCGGGCTTGCGACAAGGGGCGCCGCGTCGGTTTCACGTGGGGAGCGTGGGCCGCGGAAGCCTCGTTGGAAGCGGCCCGCGCGAATGGCGGGATGGATCAGTTTTACATGGGCTACAACCAGAGCATGGCCGCCGAGTTCATCGGTGACTGTGCCACGTTCGCGAGCTTCTACAACCTCATCTGCAGCAAGATCGACGTCGCGTTGGAGCCGGTGGTCATTGCGAACGAAAAACGCGACATCGTTCGGTACAAGATTCAGTTCGCCAGCGGCAACAAGATCGAGGCACTCTCCGCGATGCCGCACAACTGGCGCGGGCGGCAAGGGCACGCACGTATCGACGAGACCGGCCATCAGCCCCACCTCAATGAAGTGTTGGACGGTGCGCTCGCGTTCCGAATCTGGGGCGGCCGGATCTCGATGGGTGGCACTCACAACGGTGAGGACTCGCCCTGGAACGAACTACTGAAGCAGATCCGCGCGGGCCGGCTCAAGTACTCACTGCACCAGGTCAAATTCAGCGACGCGATCCACGAAGGGCTCTACAAGCGCATTTGTCTCGTCACGCGGAAGGAATGGTCGAAGGACGGCGAACGCGACTTCGTTGCCGCCACGCGTGGCGACTATCGCAGCGCGGACGTTGCTGACGAAGAGCTGGAGTGCATTCCGCGCCGCGGTACTGGTGTCTATTTCTCGCGCCTGCTACTTGAGAAGTGCGCCGTGCCCGATGTGATCGTGGTGACGCTCACGAAGAAGGCCGAATTCGTCACCGATCAGTTCCGCCTTGCGGAGACGCAGCGCTGGATCGACGAGACGCTCGCGCCGATCGTGCGCGCGTTGCCCGGCCGCCGCACCGTATTTGGTCAGGACTTCGGCCGCACCGGCGATTTGTCCGCCATCGTGGTTGGTCAGATCGAACCGGTCGGAAGTAAGTGGCGAACGCCAGTGCGCATCGAACTGCGCAATATCCCGTTCGATTGCCAGACGCTGATCGTCATCTGGCTCGAACAGAACTTGCCTCTCTTGCATCACGAGAAGTTCGACGCGCGCGGTAACGGTCAGAGTCATGCCGAAGCAGCCCTGCAGCGGCGCGGCCCCGGCCGCGTTGAATGCGTGATGCTGTCGGGCAAGTGGTACGACGAATGGTTTGCGAAGTACCACCAAGCCTTCGAGGACGGCGACATCCTCACTTTCGGCGATGAGGACTGGATCGCCGACCACCGCAGTGTCGTGCTCGTTGGTGGCCTGCCGCGCATGAGTGACGCGCGCACTAAAGGCAGCGATGGCGGAGACCGCCACGGCGATACTGCCGTTGGCGGGGTGCTGATGTGGGCGGCAGCGCGAGAAGAGGTTCAACCGGCTGCTGGCGAGACCGTCGAGGCCAATCCGAACGACGCGCTACCCGAGGCGATGATCGGCCGTCGTCGCGCCGTGATGTTCGGTCGAGGCGACGACCGCCACAGCCGCGATTTGCGCCGATCGCGCCCAGGACCGCCGTAATGGCCCGCGAATTCTTTCCGTCTCATTTTGCGAAAAGTCCTACGCGGTTCCTGCCGCGTTTTGGGCATGGATTTTGGAGTGGACCCGCATGAAGCTGCTCGATCGCATTAAAAACTGGTGGAGCGGCCCGGTTGAGCCGGAGCCGGCCCAACCCGTTGCTCCGCAGTCAGACCAAGCCGCTTTCCGCGAATCGGCGGGGGTCAACATCGACGCCGACGAGGACGAATGGCGCCGCCTATCCGGCGACGGTCGCCGCGACCTCGCTCCACTGACGCAGCAGCGCATGCTGCGCCTCGCGCATTTCCTGTGGGAATCGAACCTCCTAGCTAACCGGCTCGTCGAGCTGCCGGTCGCGTATCTGCTCGCAGGCGGCGTGGCGTGGCGCGTCGATGACGAAGAGGCACAGAAGGCGCTCAATCGTCATTGGAACGATGGCATCAATGCGTACAAGATGAAACTGCCGAAACGCGTGCGCGAGCTCGGCCTATTCGGAGAGCAGTGCTACCCCGTCTTCGTCAACGAGGTGACGGGCTTTGTGCGCCTGGGCTACCTCGATCCGGTCGAGATCGCGACCGTCGTGACCGACCCCGACAATCGCGAGCAACCGATCGGCGTCGTGACGCGTAAGAACGACAAGGGCGTCGCGCGCCGCTATCGCATCATCGTCAACGTGCCTGAGAAGGCATTCGCTGAAAAGGCTCAAGCGATACGCGAAACGATGACCGACGGCGATTGCTTTTACTTCCGCGTCAATGACCTCTGCAGCACGACGCGCGGCCGTAGCGACCTGCTTGCGCAGATGGACTGGCTCGACGCATACGACCAGTTCCTTTTTGGCGAAGTGGAACGCGCGACCGGCATGCGCGCGTACATGTGGGACGTCACTTTGACAGGCTCTTCGCCAGAAGAAGTGGCGAAGCGAGCGAAGGAAATATCCGCACCGCGTGCGGGCGCCGTGCGCGTCCACAACGAAAACGAAACATGGAAGGCCGAGTCTCCCTCGCTGCAAGCGTACGATGCGGAGCGCGCCGCGCGCCTAGTGCGCAACCACATGCTCGGCGGCGCCACCGTGCCGGAGCATTGGTACGGCGGCGCGGAGACCGTCAATCGCGCGACCGGCGACAGCATGACCGAGCCGACCGAGAAGGTGCTGCTCATGCGGCGCACGATGGTCGGCTACATGTTGGAGGAAATTGGAAAGTATGCCCTGCGCGCGAAATGGCACGCGCTCGATCGCGAGCTGAGTGAAAACGAGCAGGCGATCCTCGACACACTCAAGATCGATTGGCCTGAGCTGACGGCGAAGGACACGACCAAGTATGCGGCTGCCATTCAGCAGCTGACTGCCGCTGCGGCGCAGGCCATCGCCGAAGGGCTTTTGTCTCGCGAAACGGCTTTGCGCATTCTCGCTGCAATGACGCAGCGCCTCGGCGTCGAGATCGACGTCGAGGACGAGCTGGAGAAGGCGCAGGCAGAGCTCGCTGAGCGCGGTGGCAATGACCTCGACGAGCTCGATCTGAACCCGGCGCCCGCGGCGCCGCCGATTCCGGCGCCTGACGTCGCCGCCGCGGAGTAAACCGTGGCCGTCCAGCCGCTGCCGGCGATCCGCCGTGCGCTGCTCGAAGAAATCCTGCGGCAGCTCGCCATTGCGCGAGCCGCGATCACGGTCGCGCTGCGCAATGCGACCAGCAAGGACGCGGCGCGGCGTTTGGCCGCGCAGCAGGCTGAAGTGGCGCGCGTCATGGAGATCTATCGCACGGCGGTATTGAAGGCGATGGTGACGAGTGCCGACGCCGTCTGGAAAGGCGGCATCGAGAGCGTCGGTAAGCAGAGCGGCATCGTTTTCGCCGGTCGCATCAATCCGCAGACGCTGCTCGCGACCGAGCACTTCATGACGCGCAAGATCGGCGACGTCTCGCGAGAGACCGTCAGGCGCATCAATACTGCGCTGACGCAGCACCTGCTCGGTGTGCACGATAAGAGCAGCACGATTACCGAGATCCAGCGCCTGCTCGGCGGCGTACCGCGCGGGCGCGCGATGACGATCGCCTACACCGAGATCGGCCGCGTTTACTCTGTCGCGCAGTACGAAACGATGCTGCAGCAGCTGCGCCTGGTACCAGGGCTAAAGAAGTCGTGGATACATAGCGGCAAGAAACATCCGCGGCCCGGCCATGTCCTCTGCGCTCAGCAGACTGCGAAAGAACCGATCCCCGTCGATCAGCCGTTCTCGATCGTGGATCTGCGCACCGGCGAGGTGGAGCAGCTGCGCTATCCGCGCGACCCGAATGCGAGCGCGTACAACTCGGTCAATTGCGGCTGCATGATGATCGCGGTTCCGCCGCCGCCCGACGAGCTCTTTTCGCAGCCGCTGACGCACTTGATCAAAGCCGGCACTGTCGTGCGCGGCGGCGAGATTGTCAGCGGAGGCTTCGCCGGGAAGTAGAAGATTTCTTACAGGACGGCGCAGCGAATTGCGGAAGCCGGCGATGCGTTGCTGTTGCATTCTTGCAGCGTGTCGCTCGCGAGCCAACCGAGCTTGCCGCGAGCCAGAACGCGGACTCAGCTGTGCGAGCGGCACTCGTGTTAGTCTTCAAGCAACCCCGCCGCGCGCGGGGTTTTGTTTTTAGCCTCGGCTAAAAGACCTTCGCCCGCGCGATGCGGATGATGCGCTCCGACCAATCGATATCCCGATTGAGGAGCGAACCCCGTGCCGAACGAAACCCCCGAAACCGAAACCGCCGACAAGCCGTACAAGCCGGTCGGCAAAGTCGTCGTGCTCTCCGAGCGCGAGGATGGCGACAACATCATCCAGGTTCTGCAGGACAGCAAGCGAGTCTGGAAAGACACCAAGCCGAAGAAGAAGGGCGCGTGATGAAGCGCGTCCCCGCTGCTGGCATCGTTGGCGAGGCTGCGCTGCGTGAAGCGGCGGCAACGGAATTTGGTCAGATAACCGACCTGCTCCGTGCGGCTTTGCAGCGCAACTACGGCCTAAGCGAAAACGACTGGGTGTGCGTCGAGGCGGTCTATCCCGACCGCGTCGTCGTACAGCGCAACGGACGCCTGTACCAGTTCACCTACACGATCTCCGACGACAACCAGGTGGCGCTCGGCGCTGCCGTTGAAGTCGTCGAGACGCTCGTACCTGCGGGGGCGCGGGTGGCAGAAGCGGCGGCGAGAAGTTCCGGTGTTTTCATCGAAGCTATCGCCGCCGCGGATGCTTCCGCTCCGCCTCGTTATCTCGTCCGCGTGATCCGTTCGGGCACTTCGTTGAACGGCGTGGACTACCCCGCCGCGGTACTGCGCGAAGCCGTGCCGCTGTTCAACGGCGTGCGCGTGTTCGCCAAGAACGACAACGCGCACGTGAAAGGCGATCCGAACGCGAAGGACTTCCGCAATCTCGTTGGCAAGCTCAGCGAGCCGCGCTTCGTCGAAGCGAACGGCGGCGAGATCCAGGCGGTGCTCGACGTCCTCGAATCCAGCGACGTCGCCGCCCAGCTGCGCGAGGCCGTCACTCGCGGCATGACCGATCTTTTCGGCCTGTCGATCGACGCGGCCGGCACCGAGAAGCGCCGCGGCAAGCTCCGCGAAGCCGTCGCGCTCAAGAGGGTCGATAGCGTCGACCTGATCATCGAGCCCGGCGCGGGCGGGCAAATCATCCGTTTCACCGAATCCGTCCATCAGGAGAACGACATGCTGCGTCAGCAGATGCTTGATCAGATCCGTCAGCGCGACGCCAAGCGCGCCGACTCCCTCGCCAACGCCACCGACAACGAAGTACTGACTGCCTATCGCGAAGCGGTCGGCGCCGGCACTCACACCGATACCTCGACGACGACCAGCCCGACCGGCGCGGAATCCGCCGCGCCGGTCACGGCGGCCGACGTCGAGGCGCGTATCCGCATGGTCGAGGCGCGCGCGAACGCACGTGTTTCGATCGCGGGCTCGCGCCTGCCGGTTCCGCTGCAGGAGCGTCTCACCGCGCGCTTCGCCGAAGCGGCCAGTTTCACCGACGCCGATGTGACCGCCGCCATCGAGGGCGAACGCACGTTGCTCGGGCGTTTGGTTGAAGGCGCGCAAGTGCGAGGCCTGGGCGCCGCGCGCATCGAAGCCGGCGAGGACTATGCCGACAAGGTGCAACAGCGCTTCAACGACTTCTTCGACCGCGACAAGCCGGCGACCAGCTTCCGCGAGGCATACATCGATTTCACCGGCGACCTGCGCGTCACCGGCTTGCTCGACAACTGCGATCAGCGGCGCATGCGCGAGGCCGTGGGCGAGCAGAATTTCCGCGAAGCGATCAATGCGTCCACCTTCAGCAGTGCGCTGGGCGATTCGATCACGCGTGCGATGGTGCGCGAGTACAACGGCGCCGAGGATTGGCAGGACTGGGATTGGCTCGCTGACGTCGTGCCGGTCAACGACTTTCGGCAGCAGCAGCGCGTGCGCCTCGGCGGCTACGGCAATCTGCCGGCCGTCGCTGAAAGCGGCCCGTACAACCCTCTGACTTCGCCGGGCGACGAGAAAGCGGTCTACGCCGTCACCAAGCGCGGTGGCACCGAGACGATCACGCTCGAAACGATCGCGAACGACGACGTCGGCGTCATTCGGCGCATTCCGCAGAAGCTTGGCGTCGCCGCGGCCCGCACGCTGTACGAGTTCGTCTTCGACTTCCTCGCGCAGAACGGAACGATCTACGACGGTGTCTCGCTGGTGCATGCCACGCACGGCAACCTCGGCACCGCCGCGCTCGACAACACGAGCTTCGCCGCGGCACGCCTCGCGATCAAGAAGCAGGGCGAGCTGTCGAGCAACAAGAAGCTCGGGCTGACGTTGCGTCACCTGGCTGTCCCGGCCGAGCTCGAAGAAACCGCGTTCAACATGTTCGTGCGCGGCACGAACCTGGACGAAACGTTCGTACAGAGCCGTAAGCCCAAGGTACACGTCGTCGACTACTGGACGGACACGAATGACTGGTTTGCGACGGCGGACAAGAGCGCGCTGCCGCTCTTGGAGCTCGGCTTCTACGGCGGTCGCCAAGAACCCGAGCTCTTCGTCCAGGATCTGCCGACGCAGGGCTCGCTGTTCTCGAACGATCAGATCAAGTACAAGATTCGCCACATCTACAGTGGCGCCGTGATCGACTACCGCGGCTTCTACGGCGCGAAGGTCGCTTAACGAACCTGCGCCGATGACCCTCGTCAGCATCCAAGCGTTGGTCGATGACCTGGTCCGCGACAAGGACCAGGTCATCGCTTCTCCGACGCGCGCCAATGCCATCGACGACGCCGTGCGGCGTTACTCCGTCGATGCGCCGCGGACGATCGTCGTGGACGTGCCCGGTGCGGGCACGACGCGCGTGGATCTGCCGACGACGTGGGTCGAAGGCGAGAGCGAGCTGCAGAGCATCGAGTATCCGGTCGACCAGTTCCCTCCGGCCATGCTCGACAGCGATGCCGCGCAGCTCTATCAGACGCCGAGCGGCTTGAAGCTGCAGCTCGGCTTTCAACCGACGATCGGCGAGCCCCTGCGTCTGACGCATACGGCGCCGCACATCCTCGACGACACCCAGGACACGATTCCGCCGAAGTTCCGGCGTGCGGTCGCGTGTCTCGCTGCGTCGGATCTGTGCGGTCAGCTCAGCGCGCACTACGCGACCGAGGCAGAGACGTCCATCAGCGCCGACGCCGTCGACCACATCGGCAAGACCGAACGCTTCCGCAATCGTGCCAAGGACCTGCTCGCCGAGTATGTGCGCCTCGTTGGCGTCGCGCCGTCGCCGCGCACGAAACCGGCCAGCGTCGATGCGAACCCGACGCGCACGACCGCGCTGGGCTTCCCGCGGCTGTTCCATCCTGTTCGCAATTGGCCCGCGCAATGAGCGGCGTCAACATCAATCTCGACGCGGGCGATTTCGCGCAGCTGGCCGATTTCTGGGAGCGCGCGCCGGACATCACGCGCACGCGCCTCATGCAGGCAATGACCGCCGTCGACGCGGACCAGGTCGCGCATCTGAAACAGAACCTGCCGCGCGGCGCAGCTGGTGCGGCTGGCCTTGCCGGCAGCGTGACGAGCGAAGAGCAAGCGCTCGACGACGCCGTCATCGGTATCACCTACTCGCAGGTTGACTACGCGGTTTACGTCGAGCTTGGCACCAAGCCGCATTTCGCGCCGATCCAACCGCTGATCGATTGGGTGAAGGGCAAGATGGGCTTGCTCGACGAAAGCGCGCGCAGCGTCGCCTTTGCGATCCGCGGGGCGATTGCGAAGCGTGGCACCAAAGCGCAGCCCGTCTGGCAGACGACGTTCGCGGCGCGTGCCGCCTATCGGCAGCAGGTCTTCGATGCGGCGATGGTGGCGATTGCACGCGATCTTGCCGGGGGTGCTTTGTGAGTATCCGCGAGATCCGCGAGGCCATCGTCGCGCGCATGAGCGCGATTCCCGACATTGGCGTCGTTCAGAAGTTTGAGCGCTACGCGAAAGACGAGGCGACGCTCAAGAAGTTCTACTACTCGCCTGCGCACGGCAATCTGCGGGGCTGGTACGTGCGTCGCCTTGCGACGAGCGAGAGCGGCAATCGCCAGGCCAGTTCGGTCGAGGTGTGCACGTGGCGCATTCGCGGATACATGTCGCTATCCGATGCCGCTGAAACCGAGCTCGTATTCGACGACCTGATCGAAGGGGTGCGCGATGCGTTCGTGCCCGACGAATCGCTCGGCGGTCTCGTCGACCAGTGCAGTGACCCCACAAACATCGACGGCGTCTCGGGCATCCAGCTCATTGACGCCGGCCCCGTCATGTTCGGCGGCGTGCTGTGTCATTCGGCGCGCCTTGAACTTCTCACCGTACGTTTTTTGGACCGCAGCCCATGACCTCACCCAAGATCCCTGACCGCAGCCTCGGCGGCACGTTCGTCTACGAGAAAGACGGCACTTTCGTCCGCCACGATCCGCCTACCGCACCGATCGAGCCGCCGTCGATCGCGGAAGACAGCAACGGCGCAAGCGACGAGCCGGCACCGGCGTCGTCGACCGACTCACCTGTCGACGAGCAATCCGACGACGCCAAGACCACGAAAACGCGCAAGCGTTAGGAGTAAACGACTATGACTTTGCGTACCAAGAAAATTGCTTTCTTCGCCGCGCTGGAGAGCGTCTACGGCACGGCTGTCGCCCTGGCGGCGACCGATGCAATTCGCACGAAAGGCGCCAAGCTGACGCCGTTCGAGGCTACCGAGGTTCAGCGTGATCTCGACGGCACCGGATTCGGCAATGCGGGCACGATTCACGTCGGCGAACATGTGACCGTCGAGATCGACGTTGAGATGGCAGGCTCGGGAGTCGCGGGCACGCCTCCGGCATATGGCCGGCTCTTCAAGGCGTGCGGCATGTCCGAGACGATTGTCGCCGGTACGAGCGTGACCTACGCGCCGGCAAGCGACAGCACCGACTCGCTCACCACCTACATCGAGCTCGACGGGCAGCGCCATCCGGCGCGCGGCGTGCGCGGTACGTGGTCGATCAAGGCCGACAGCCAAGGCATTCCGTACTTCAATTTCAAGTGGACGGGCTGCTGGGTCGATCCGGTGACTGCGGCCAGTCTGATTCCCGACTTCACTGGCTTCACGACGCCGCGGCCGATCGCCTACGCGTACACGCCGAAGATCAGGCTGCACGGTCTCGATTCGGTCTACAAGAGCTTCGGCTTCGACTACGGCGGCGATGTGCAGTTCTTCGACAATCCCGGCGAGCAGTCCGTCGAAATCATGGGCCGCTCCTGCAAGGGCAACGTCAGCTTGAAGGCGCCGACCCTGACGGAGAAAAACTACTTCATGGCGGCTCGGCTGGATGCCGATGACTTGATGTCGTTCGTTCACGGCAAGACCGCGGGCGGCATCATCACGCTCAACGCGCCGCACGCGCAGATCCTCAAGCCGAACTACGGCGACGACAAAGGCCGCGCCACGATCGAGTGCGGCCTGGACATCAAGTACACGTCGAAAGACGACGAGATGACGCTCGTCTTCACCTGATCCACCGCGTCAACGGCAAGTCCCGCGCCCCCGCAGGGAGAGGTTTCCCACGCTCCCAATAGAGGACTTGATCCATGTTAAAGCTCAGCAACAAGAAGACCCGTTTTTTCCCCGTCACCGTCGATTTGCAAAACGACGAAGGCCGGGTGCGCAAGTTCACTTTCAGCGCCGAGTTCAACGTCGTCTCGCAAAGCGCTGCCGAGGACCTGCTGAGGGTCGGCAGCCCCGAAGTTGTGAGGGATAGGGCAATTTGCGACGCCGTGTTCATCGGTTGGAAGGACGTCTTGGACGTCGATGGCGAAACGCTCGAAGTCAACGAAGACAATCGCCTAAAGCTGCTCGAAGAGCTCGGCGTGCAAGGCGCCATCGTCAGAGCCTGGCTGAAATCGATCGGCCTGGAAGCCTACGCAAAAAACTGATCGACGCCGCGAAATGGTGGGCACGCGGCGGCCCCGGATCGGACATCGACGACGTCGTGTCCGATCTGCGCGAGAAGGGTTATTCCGAAGAAGCCATTGCCCTCGAAATCGAAGAGGCCGCCCAGCTCGCTGAGCCGGGCCTGGTCTGGCCCGAGAACTGGCCTGCCGCGCAGGTCTTTGAGCGCTGCGAGTGGACCGTGCACATCGGGATGAGTAAACCGTACTTCCAAGACATCAGCTCGCGCGAGATCGAATCCGTGTGCCGCTTGATGCGCATCCCCGTTGCCGACCGCGCGTTCGTGCTCGATAGCGTTCGCCTCATGGCGAACGCCGCCGCGCCGATTCTCAACGAGGACTGCGGCTGATGGCCGGCATCGATCAAGAACTGCGGCTAAGGATCAGTGGCGATGGCAGCGGCTTGTCGGCGACGCTGCGCTCCGGCACCGACGAGCTACGCACCTTCAAGTCGGGAATTGACTCGGTCGGAGCGGCCGGCAAGGCCGCGGGCGAGCAGACCGCGGCGGGCTTCGACAAGATGGGCGCAAGCGCCGCGGCCTTTATGTCGCAGACGCGCAACGTGCAGTCGATGCTGGGTAGCGAGGCCAAATCACTTGCCGACGTCGCCGCGCGCCGGGAGGCATATGCCTCGGCGCTGAAGAATGGATTGATCAGCCAGGCCGAGTTCACGACCGGGTCGAAGGCGCTGAATTCGCAGCAGGCCGCACTGGAAAAGCAGCTCGGCAAGACGGCGAAGGGTGCCAACGGCGCGGCCGGCGCGGTCAGCCATCTCGGCATCCAGTCGGCCGGCGCGCAGCGCGAGATCGGCGTTCTCATCGGCGAGCTTGCGCGCGGCAACTTTGCCGCGTTCGAGAAATCGCTGATCACGCTCGCGCGGCAGACGGGCCTACTCACGACCGGCTTCCAGTTGCTACTCGGTCCGATCGGGCTGATCGCAGGGATCGCGGCCATCGCGATTGCCGCGTTCGTATCGCTCGAAGTCGAGCAGTCGCGACTCAACAAGGCCATCATCTCGACCGGCAACTATGCCGGCGTCACCGTTGCCCAGGTGCAGCAACTCGGCACGACGGTCGGCGCGCAGACGGGCAAGATCAGCGAGACGCGCCAGGCGCTCGATCTGCTCGTCGCATCGGGCAAGTTCACCGGCTCGCAGCTCGCGCTCGTCGGCAAGGGCGTCGTGGATTTTGCGACGGTCACCGGCACGAGCGTCGAGAAGGCCGTCGACACGTTCAAGAAGCTCGCGGACGATCCGGTCAAAGCGTCGATCGCGCTCAATGATCAGTACCACTTCCTGACGCTGTCGATCTACGACCAGATCGCCGCGGCCGAGAAGAACGGCGACACCCAGCAGGCCGCGGCGATTGCCGAGAAGGCGCTCGCCGAAGAGTTCGGTCGGCGCGCAAAGACGATGGAGGACAACCTCGGCACCGTCGAGCGCGCCTGGAAAGGGGTTACCTCCGCGGCGAAAGGCGCGTGGGACGCGATCCTCGACATCGGCCGTACCAAGAGTCCCGACGAGCAACTCAAAGCTGCTCGGTCCAAGGTCAACGAAGCGAGCAATTTCCTCGAAGAAATTTTGGCGGGGAAAATTGGCTACGCGCCTGACAGCTTTATCAATGCCCGCAAGGCGGACCTGCAGTCGGCAATCGACGCCGAGGCGAAACTCTATGCCTCGTTACACAAGACGGGCCAGGCTGCAGAAGACCAATCCGCTGCGCTCGCCGGCATCCACCAGCAAGAGCAGGACGCGGCGATCAAGGCGCGCGCCGACTTCGACAAGCTCAATGCGACGTTCGACAAAACGGCAGCGGCGCAGGAGAAGATCAACAAGGCCGCGGCCGATCTGTACAAGATCTACATCGGCGGCGGCAAGCTGCCGGAGGGCGTTCGCTTCGATGGCCCCGTCGCTGACGTTCCGGTCGGGCCGGGCTGGGACAAGCTCAAAACCAAGATTCTCGAAGCCAGCGGGGCGTTCAAAGGCGTTGCTGCAGACGAACGCCGCGCGGAAGAAGCGCTCGGCACGCTGAATCAGACGATCGACGACGGCGTCGCCGTCGCCGACAAATTGGCAAACGGCTACAAAGGCCAGCTCGGCCAGGCTCTCAATGCGTACGACGCGCAGATCGACAAACTCGGTCTTGCGATGGACTCGCTCGAAGCAAAGAAGGCGCTCGGGCTGATCAGCAACGAGAAGTACGCAGCGCTGTTCAAGAAGATTTCCGATGCGGCGGCGGACGCGGGCCAGCAGTTGCAGGAGACGACGGCTCATATCGAGAAGCAGGCGGACGTCGTCGGCAGCTTTCTCCAAAAGGTGGAGGACGATAAAGCGCTCGCTTCGTTGACCGATCGGGAATACGCGGTCAACAAAGCTCTTAACGAGCAGATCGACAAATGGGACCGCGTTGCTGACGCCCAGATCAAGGCAAAGCTCACCCTCGAAGGTCTCAACCCACACACCGAGGAAGGCGCGCGCAAGGTTCGTGACGCAGCCGCGGCGGCATACGACTACACGCGCGCGATGGACTACATGCGCCAGGGCGCGCAGGAAGTCGAACATACCATCGCAGGCGGTTTCAGCAACGCGTTCTCCGCCGTAGGCCAGCTGCTCACGGGCCAGATCCGCAGCTTCAAGGATTTTTGGGGCAGCGTGGTCAGCGGCTTCAAGAACATGTTCGCGCAGATCATCGCATCGTCGCTGCAGATGCGCATGCTCGGCCCGATCATGCAGTCGTTCGGCTTCAACGGCGCGAACTACGGCTATCTCGGCGGCGGCGCATCGCTGCTCGGCAGTACGCCGGCACTGGTGCAAACAGGCTCGGCGTTGGCCGCGAGCGGCGCGATTCCGGGCGGTGGCGCGTACACGCTCGGCAACGTCGGCGGCAACGGCCTGCAGGGGCTCGGTGACCTCTTCTCGCCGACGCAATGGTTCGGCCTCGGCAAGAGCCTGTTCAGCGGCTTCTCGTCGCTCTGGGGCGGCAGCGCGTTCAACCCGGCGTCGGCCAACTTCGTCGGGCCGCCCGTCGCCGGGCAGACGTTCGGCCCGCAGTTCGGCGGCTATTCGAGCGCGTTCCAGCAGATCCTCGGCGCGCTCGGCGGTGCGTATGCCGGCATCAATCGCGCGCAGAACGCGGACGGTGCGTTCGGCAAGATCGGCGGCGGCCTGAGTTATGGGCTGGGCACGTACGCGCTGGGCGCGGGTCTGTCGTCGCTCGCTGCGGGCACCGGCTTCGCTGCCGGTGTGTCGGGCGCGTTCTCGGCCATTCCGGTCGCAGGCTGGGTCGCGCTCGGCGCGATGGTGCTCGACAAGATTTCGGGCGGCAACCTGTTCGGCACGGGTTGGAACCCGACCGGCAACTCGCGCTCGAATCTCTCGGTCACCGCGGCCGGCGCGAGTTTCCAGAACGAGTACGAAGAGAAAAAGAAGAAAGCCCTCTTCGGCGGCAACACGTACAAATGGGTCGGCACCGACACGACGGACGAGCAGAAGCAGTGGCTCGACCAGTTCACTGCGGCGATGAAGCAGGTCCGCGAGTCGGCCTCGGCTGTGCTCGGCAACACGATCGCCGACACGGTCACCGGCGCGTTCAGCCAGAAGTTCGATAAGGACGGCAAGGTCACCGAGCAGATCTCGACCGTCCTCGGCAAGACCTACAAGGAATCGATCGACGCGTTCGCCAAGCGCATGCAGGCCGAGAACGTGTTCGCGCAGATCGACGCCGCGCTCGGCACGAAGGAAGCCTCGGGCATCGCCGAGCAGTACCGCAAGAATGCGGACCAGCTGTCCGAGGCGGCAAAGATGCTGCTGCAGGCGCAGGTCGATGTGAAGCACGGCATGAGCCTGCTCGGCGAATCGACGTCGCTGACGCAGATCAATGCCGTCGTCTCACAGCTCGCCGCATCCGGCGAGACGCTGATCGATGCGTACACGCGCCTGCAGTCGGAAACGCAGACGTTCCGCTCGGCGCTCGACATCATCGGCGTGTCGATCGACAAGACCGGCGCTGACTTCGTCCGCTTCGCCGATGCCGCGGCCACGGCCGCTGGCGGCGTGGACAAGTTCAAGACGTTGCTCGACGGTTTCCAGTCGGCGTTCTATTCGGCAAGCGAGCTCGCCAAGGCGCAGGCTGCGGCATACCGCAAGCAGTCGGACGGTGCGCTGACGGGGCTCGGTCTCGACCCGTCGATTTCCCTATCGGACTTCCGCGCGAAGTTTGAGGCGGCGCTGCCGAAGCTGACGCCCGAGCAGCTCGCAACCTGGCTCAACGCGGCGAACTTTCTTGCCCAGGCGACGAGCGCCGAGAAAGCCTACAGCGACCAGCTCAAGCAGAACGCCGAGACGATTCGCAGCGTGCTCGTTTCGCTCAATCCCGCGGGCGATCCGCTTGCGGGCACTTGGACGCAGACGCTCGCGAACATCAATGCGACGTTCGACCAGGCGATCGAGAAGCTCAAAGCAGCCGGCGCGACGGTCGACCAGCTCGCGCTCGCCGAAGCATATCGACCCGAGGCAATTGCCAAAGCCCAGAAGGCCGCGCAGGACAACTACGCGAACCTGGTCAGCCAGATCCGCAAGGGCATCGACGAGCTCAACACGCCGGCGACGGATCTGCAGAAGGCGCTCGACGGCATCGCGCAGGCCGAGAAGGACACGATCGACCAGCTCAATGCCGCGGCGCGCGCAGCGAACATGCAGAGCGCGTCCGAGGCGGACCTGGCCGCCGCGCACTTGTATGCGGCGATGCAGGCCGACGCGGCGCGCAAGGCCGCGGCGGAAGCGCAGAAGAAGGCGTATCAGGACTATGCGAGCGTTGCGGCCGGTCTCGGCGCCGAGCTGTTGGACACGCTGCATCCTGCCAGCGCGTTCCAGCAGCAGCTGCGCGACATTGCATCGCAGCTAAACGACAACATCGACAAGCTCAACGCCGCCGCGCGCGCCGCGGGCATGCAAGCGGCGCGCGAGCAGGATCTCGCGCTCGCGCACCAGCTCGCCGCCGCGAAGGCCGCCGTCGCCGCGCACACGCTGGAGCTCGGTGCCAAAGACCTCGTCAGCCAGCTCTACGGCAGCGGCGATCTCGGCCGCACGGCGAGCGCGGCCGGCGCGGGCTTGCAGTCGGTCGCGCAGGGCCTGCAGTCGATTCAGCAAGCCGTCGACGCCTTCCGAAACTCGATGCTGCTCGATTCGTCGTTGAGCCCGCTCAATACGCAGCAGCAGTACGACGAGGCACTCAAGCAGCTCGCGCAGACCGGCGACGAAGGCACCGCGCGCACGGCGCTGGAGCTCGCGCGCAAGCTCATGGCGACGGGCGCGGACTATACGGACGCGTTCAATCAGATCACGGGCATGGTGCGCCCGAAGGCCGACAACTCGGCCGATGCCGGCGCCGGCTCGTCGGTCGGCGGTACGCAGCTGACGGATCTGCAGCGCAGCCAGCTCGCCCAGCAGCTCGCGCAGAACGTCGCCGACCTCGCCGGTTTCAGCGGCGAGAACTTCACCGACGTCGCTAAGCGCCTGGGCTTCTCGCTCACCGATCTCAGCCGCGATCTGGGCTTGCAGGGCAAGTCGGTCGAGGATTTCTTGAAGTCGTTGCAGTCGCAGACGTACTCGCTCGCCGACCTCTCGTCTGTGCTCTCCAAGGAAGTCGATCGCATCGTCGCGGCGATCCAGCGCAGCTACAACATGAACAACGAGCCGGTCGCGGTCGACAAGAACAAGCCGACGCCGATCGAGGTGAAAGGCCCGTCGCTCGACAGCTCGGCCGACGCGGGCGCGAAGCGCCTGGGCGCGACCTACGAGGCGATGCCGAGCACCATTGCCAGCACCGTGACGCTGGAGCTTGCGCGCATCGCAACGGCGAACCAGGACGCTCTGCGCGACTCGATCGGCCAGATCAACGACTCGCGCACGTCGCGCGAGCTGCCGGTGCCGTTGCCGGTAGCTTTGCCGCGCATGGAAGAGCTGCAGCAGAAGTTGATCGACGGCCAGGCGCAACAGACGCAGACGCTCGTCAACGCAATGATCGACCTGATCAAAGTGGTAGCGAGCGGCGCGAGCAGCAACGACGACGGCCAAGCCAAATTGCTCGACGCGTTCAAAGACATGGAGCGCACCCTGCGCGGCGCGGTGGATAAATCGCGCAGCCAGCCCAGCGACCGCACCTCGCCTAACGTGGTGGTCCAGCGATGACGGTCATCATTCCGCCGCGCCTCGTGTTGCGCATGACGATCGTGCGCGGGATTACGGTCCTCAATCCGCCGCCGCAGGCGTATGTCGGCACCGCGTATTCGCACCGATTCAACATCTACGGCGGAACCCCGCCCTATGCGTTCGAGCTACGTTCCGTTCTGCCCGCGGGCTGGGCATTCGACGAGGCCACGGGCACGGTTACTGCGGCGTCGCCGCTGGTCACCGACGTCGTGACGCTTGCCCTCTATGTGCGCGACTCGGAATGGGACTACGAGCTGGAGCAGACCTTCGTCATTTCCGTCGTTGCGCTGCCGCTCATCGTTACCAACTCAGCCCCGAATGGCACCGTCGCTACACCGTACTCGTTTAGCTACGCGACGAGCGGCGGTGCCGGTGCGGTGACCTTCTCCATCCAGTCCGGCGCGCTGCCGCCTGGGCTGTCGCTTTCCAGCGGCGGGTTACTCACTGGTGCGCCGACAACGGGAGGCGCGTATTCCTATGTCGTCGCCGCGACGGACAGCGCAGGAACGGTTGCCACGCGCACCGAAACGATCGCGATTGCCTACGCCCCGCTCGCTGTCTCCGGCTCCTTTGCCTATGGCATCACGACAAGCTCGGTCGTCGGCTCGCAAGTTCTTTCCGGCGGTGCATCGCCCTATAGCGTCTCCGTTTTGTCCGGCACATTACCGCCGGGCATTGCGTTCGTCATATCGGGCTCGTCTTGCGTTGCGAGCGGCATTTGCCTGGTCATTGGCACCTACAGCTTCACGCTTCGCTATACGTCCAACGACGGTCAGCACGTCGACGTGCCTATGTCGATCCGCGTTCCGTACTACGCGCCCTTGTTTGCCTCAAATGAAACCGGAGTCGTGCTCGACTTCCAAGACCTCGCGACGATGTTTCAGAACGGCGCGGGAACAATGCCGGTTACCACCGTCGGACAGTCGATCTATTCGATCAGAGATCGCGTCTCTGGAAGTCTCTGCGTCTTCACCGGAGCGGCTCCGACTCTGCAATACGATTCGACCCGCGCGGTGTACTACGCGCAGTTCCCGAGTGGAGGCGCGGCTCATGGCACGGTGGCCGTACCGATCACTCTCGCCGGAAATGCGAGCAAGTCGATCGTCGCGGTGTGCACGCTCGGCGGTCCTACTGTCAACGAAACACCATTGCTGTACGGCGCGAACGCGTTTGCCGGCTGCTTTGCGATTGGCAATGGCGACAGCGTCATGGGAGGCTTCGCGGTATTCGAGCAAGGTTCGGGACACGGCATCGGGGGCGCCTCAATAGCGGCGGGCTCCTACGCGATCATCGCCACCAAGAGCGGCAACAATCTCGCGATCTATACGGACAGCACGTCCGGCTACAGCGGCACGGTTGCCGGTCCCGCCAGCATCACAAACAACGCGCTGAATGTCGGCTACTACCCCAGCTTGGCGGGGGTGGACTTCAAGGGCCGGATGTATAGCGCCATCCTTCTTTCGCGCGTCGTTACGGCGTCGGAAAGAACGGACATCTCTGCGGACCACTACTCATGAGCCGTCGATACGCCATTCTCGATGTGACGACGCTCCCTGCGCAGTTGGAGCTGCAGCAAGGTGGTCTCGTGCTCACGTACGACACGGACGGCACGAGCAGCGACCGCAACGCGCGCGCGACGCAATCGCTGAGCGGCTCCCGCTGGACGTGGGAGTGCGCAGCATGGGGCACCGAGGCGTTGACAGCGACGAACGTGGCCTTCGGCCTCGTGAAATCGAACGTGGCGAGCAACGTGCGTGTCGGCAATGCGGTAGGCAGCGTCGGATTCACGCCCGGCGATGGCGGCATATGGGTCGATGGCTCGAAGATCGACACGATCCCGACGATCGGCAAGCAGACCTACATCCAGTTCGCGCTTGATCTCGTTGCGGCCACGCCGACGCTGCAGATCCGCGTCGGCAATTTGATGCTCTACACGTTCAATCTGCCTGCCGGGCAAAGCTGGCGTCCGGCAGCGTCGATCGGCGGCGCAACCGCCTACGGCCTGAACGCACTCGTCAACTTCGGCAAGCGCGCGTGCGAGTACGTGCCCCCGACGAACTATAAACCCGGCGTATTCATCAATTCGCAGAGCAGCGGCGCTTGGTTTTTTGCCAGCCAGGCGCATCGCAATGCGCCGACCGGCTCGCCGCCGAATCAACGATTTGCAGGTTGCATTTTGGAAGCCGAGAAGGTGTATTTCGACGGCGGAATTCAGGTCTGGACGGATGGAACAAGCGGCAGTAGCTGGAGCGCATCCGATGTGGACCTGGACAACGAAAACGGCAAGCTCACTCCGCTGTTTCTAGAACAGCCGCGCAATGCGTTGGTGATCTGGGAGACGCTCGATCTCGATAATCCTGACGATCCGCCAACGCGCGTAGAGACGACGCGCGTCGATCTGGTCACGATTCCGAAGCGCGGTGTCATTCGCATCAAGCAGCGTAGCCCGCTCGCGATCTACGACGACCCTTGGATGCGGAAGACAATTCCGCCTTGGGCTGACTCGGGATCGGCCAATCAGCCTTGGCCGATCGCGCTCGGTGCCGTGCGCAACGCCGAACCAGTGCTGCTCGATCCCAACGGCGGCCGTCCGATCTATGCGATACATGACGCCGCACTGACGATGATTGGCATCGAGCGCGATCGCGGTGACCCCTACAACCCCGCTGCCGATCCGCCCGATTACACGCCCACGAACGATTTACGCGGAACGGTCCTCGAGAGACAGCCGCTCGGTCCATTCGTCGTTGACGTATCGTCAACAGGATCGAGCAATCTCACGCCCACGAACCCAACTGAATTGCTGGGTGGTGTCGGCGCAATGACGACGGCGAGCGGCGCCATGCCGGCGAGCTGGACGGATCGGGCACCGGCCGGCAGTTTGTGTACGGTGACGCAGGCATGGACCGGCGACGGCGGCGGCCGGCTTCGCTTGACCATGTCCGCTTGGCAGGGCCAAGCCTTCAACATGGCGAATGCCTCAAATGCGAGCACTCCGGTTGCAATTGTGTCGGGCAAACGCTACCGGATTGCGCTGGACGTCGCGAGATTCACGAAGACGACCGCGTTGGCGCGGGCGATTCTCTCCGTCAAGCTGGTGGACTCCGGTGGCGTTTATCGCACGCTTCCCGGTGCACAGTGGGGTTCGTTCGATATCGGCCATTACACTGCGGACTTCACCGCTCCGATCGATGCCGTCGCGCTCGGCGTGAGCGCCTACATCGAGGTTCAACCCAGCACCGTCAGCGACACGTTCATCATCGACTTCGACAACGTAACGTTGTTCCAACTGCCCAGCGCGCCCGGCGCGAACGTGGCGCTCGAAGGCATCTCCCTTGCGAACTACATGCAGGAGATCTTGGAAAACCGATTCGGTGCCAAGTCGACAGAATGGGTACGCGCGGACGCCGAGGCGATTGACGCCGCGAAGCCGTATCCGTTCGGTGTGTATATCCGTGATGTCGTAACGACGATGGCCGCGATCCGCGCGCCGCTCGATTCATTCTGCGCGGCGGTCACGACGGACGAGTACGGCCGCATGCGCATCGTCACCCTGCAAGACCCGGACGCGATGACGCCGGCGATGACGGTCACGTTTGCGCGCGCAGCTGACGCGCCGCTGGGCGACCCGGACGAAGCAAAGGGCCTGACGCTCAACGCGGGCGGTCGCTACAACTGGAAGGTCCACGGCGACAGTGACTTCGTTCTCGACTTCAATCCGGCCACCGGCATCGACGCCGCTACGCGCGCCAAATTCAAGAGGCAATGTCAGTTCCTCGTGAAGTCGTCAGCGAATCTGCCAGACCTCTATTCGTTTGCCGAGAACGCAAAGGAACTCTGGACACTGCTCGATATCCCGGCGCATGTCCAAACGCAACACGACAGCGTGTGCGGGCTATTTGCCGACGCCCGCTTCGACTACCCCGTGACGTTCACTTATGCGTGGCCCCCCGCGCCGATCTTGCGGCCCGGATTGGCTTTGCGTGTGATCTGCGACTCGGGCGCCTTCACGGCTGGGAAAAATCTCTACATCAAGCAGCGTCGTCACTACCCGCTGCCATGCCGCTACGAAATTTCTGTTGGGTGGGGTTGAACAATGAAGATCAGTCATAGCCGGCCTCAGATTGTCTGGACGACGAATGGGACCGCGGTCGATGATCTGGCGGTTCTATCGTCGGGCAATCCGGCTGAGACCGCCCGTATCGCAACGCCCGTTGCCGGCCCTTTAACCCTGACCGGATCGCTCACTGCGTCGATCGTGCCTGGCCTAACTGGCTTCCTCAATACGACGCTGCCGGTCGGCAGTCCTGTGACGGTGACCATTGGTGCGTACTCGACCACCGGAACCGTCGTCGCGCTGCCGCAAGGCGAGCGGCTTTTCTTGGTCATGCACTTCGGTCTGGCCGCCTCGTCGGCCGTGACGCTCTCGATCGAGTCAGGGCTGGGCGCGGGTACGTTGGTCGATATCGGAGAAGCCTGGCATGCGCCGATGAGCGACGTACCGATCAAGAAGGGCTGGCGCGATCAAGAGGTCGATAAGTCCGAAGGCGATATGTCCGAGTTCTCGCAGCAGTCAGATCGGCGCGGCCAAGTACGCCGTCAGCGCACTTTCGCCGTCACACAGATCAAAGAGGCGGATGTGTACGGCGCCGGCAATGTCATGTCGATGGGTTTCAAGGCGCTCTGGGCGCGAATCAATCGCCGCCAGCGAGCGATCTATATCACGCGCTGGCTTGACGATGCCGGCCTGCTCTCGCCCGGCCTGATCGCGGCGAACGCGATCTTCGGCATCGCTAAGCAGCCGCCCGGAACCGCGCATCTGTCGGGAAAGTGGTACGACCCTTCGGAGATCTTGGTCGACGAGATTCCGATCCCGGTTTAACAAGCAAAGAGGAGCGGCCGGAACGTGCGTCAACACGGGCCGGCCCCCGAAACACGCGGGCTACAGACCCGTGAGCACAGGCAAGGCTCCCCATCCCTGGCCAGGGACGAGCCGAGCCTAACAAAAACTCGGAGTAGAAAACGTGGCTCAACCGATCATTCCTTGGCCTGGCGGAAAGCGCCGGCTCGCGAAACACCTCTTGCCGCTCTTTGAAATCCCTCATACCTGCTACGTCGAGCCCTTCGCTGGCGCCGCCGCCATGCTCTTCGCCCGGCCGGAGCCGGCGCGCTCGGAAGTCTTGAACGATATCAATCACGACCTGGTCAACCTGTATCGCGTCGTCCAGCATCATCTGGTCGAGTTTGTCCGCCAGTACCAGTGGGCACTAACGAGCCGGGAGATGTTCCAATGGGCGCAGAAGGCCCACGTGGACGGATTGACCGACGTCCAGCGCGCTGCAAGGTTCTTTTACCTCCAGCAATTGACGTTCGGCGGCAAGGTCGCGGGCCGGACGTTCGGCACCTCGACAACCGGGCCGGCCGCGCTGAACCTCTGCAGGCTGGAAGAGACGCTCTCCGCGGCGCATCTTCGGCTTTCGCGCGTCACGATTGAGCATCTGCCGTGGGCAGACTGCATCGGGCGCTACGATCGGCCGCATACGCTGTTCTTCGTCGATCCGCCGTACTGGCAGACGCAGGGTTATGGCGTCGAGTTCGGCATCGAGCAGTACGAGCAGCTCGCGGCAAAGCTGGCAGCTTTGGAAGGTCGCGCCGTGTTGACGATCAACGATCATCCTGATATGCGGCGCGTGTTCGGTGCGTTTCGCCGGCAAAGGGTCGAGCTGAAGTACTCGATGAACCGTGAAGTGAAGAGTAAGGCGTTCGGCGAACTGATCTATCGCACTTGGTAGCGCTGATCAGGTAGGATTTTCGCCATGCGGCATTTTGTTTTGCATGGCGAAAACTTTGGACGATGCAGTTATCAAGCAATTCCGGCCGCAGTTATCGCGCGCCGCATCAGCTTTGGTTCTTTTGTGCTTTAGGAGCAGAGCTTCCACTCGTCCTGCGGACGAGCGGGTCACTTTCTCTTGCTTGTGCAAGAGAAAGTAACCAAAGAGAACACACCCCGGGAGCCGCGCTCGCAGCTTCGCTGCGAGTTCGCGAGGTCATGCCGGGGTTCGCTCGATGGACATCCGTGTCCATTCGCGAACTCGCGCGCATCCTGCGCGCGACCCTAGCGGGCGAATCCGTCATGCCCTCGCCGCGGCTGACGGGGACCCGAGATCAAAAGACAGATCAAGGGCCGTACCTACGAAGGCGGCTGTTGCTTGGGCGCGCAGGATGCGCGCTGCTCCGGCTCTTCCGGGTCCCCATTACATTGCGGCGGCAGCGGACGAAAAGGCCCGCTAGGGTCGGCGCGATGGATCGCGCCGATTCCGCTATTGCACAGGGATGTGCAATTAGCGGAACCCGGCCGCTGACGCGGACCCTTCGGGCAGGAGCCCGAAGGGCGCAATGTTCTGGGGCGTGTCTCTTTGCTTACTTTCTCTGCACGAGCAGAGAAAGTAAGCCGCTCGCCCGCAGGGCGAGTGGAAGCTCTAGCTCTTGAACCTACACGAAAGCAAAGCGCAGCCCCCGTCACATGTCGTGCTTGTTCACCTCAAACCCCGCCGCCTTGTAGGTTTTCCAGCGCTCGCGCGATCCGAGGCGTTCTGCTTCGTCGGCGGGCACGACTTCGAGGACGCGTTCGAACAGGCCCGGTGCGCATTCGTCGCGCAGGTTGATGACGAGGCTGCGGTCGGCGGTGGCGATGCCGGGTGCTGCGATCAGCACGGGCGTGATGGCGTCGTCATCGTCGCCGGCGATCTGGTGCGGGACGAAAGCCTGTTCGTCGAATTCCCAGAGTTTCTCGTCGAGCGCGTCGGCCTGGTCGGCCGAGCGTGCGAGGATCAGGGTCGGCTGGCCCGACTCGAACGCGCGCTTGGCAAGTTCGCAGACGAGCAGCAACGGATCGTCACGGAAGCGCGGCTTGGCGATGAGATAAAAGTCGGCGCGAGGCATGGTCGAGAGCGGGGATTCGAGATTTGAGATTCGGGATTGAGTAAGGCGGAAGAGCGCATCAGGCGCGCTCTTCCGAATCTCCAATCTCTATTCCCGACTCTCGGCTCTGTCGAGCAGATATTGCACGAGCAGCGGCACCGGGCGTCCGGTCGCCGAACCCTTGCGGCCTTCGTCCCATGCGCTGCCGGCGATGTCGAGGTGCGCCCAGCGGTAGCCTTCGGTGAAGCGCGCGAGGAAGCAGCCCGCGGTGATCGCGCCGGCGTACTTGCCGCCGATGTTGGCGATGTCGGCGTAGCCGGTTTCGAGTTGGCTCTGGTAGTCGTCCCAGAGCGGCAGGCGCCAGGCGCGGTCGAGGGTGGCATTGCCGGCGGCGAGCAGTTGGTCGGCGAGTTCGTCGTCCGTGGTCATCAGGCCGCTCGCATGCTTGCCGAGCGCGACGACGCAGGCGCCGGTCAGGGTCGCTGCATCGATGATGACCTGCGGCTGATATTTCTGCACGTAGGTCAGCGCGTCGCACAGGATCAGGCGGCCTTCGGCGTCGGTGTTGAGCACTTCGACAGTCTGGCCCGACATGGTCGTGACCACGTCGCTCGGCCGCTGTGCGTTGCTGCCGGGCATGTTCTCGACGGCCGGCACCACGCAAACGAGGTTGAGCTTGAGCTTCAACTCGACCGCGGTGAGGAACGCGCCGAGCACGCCGGCCGCGCCGCACATGTCGAATTTCATTTCTTCCATGCCGGCGCTCGGCTTGATCGAGATGCCGCCGGTGTCGAAGGTGACGCCTTTGCCGACCAGCGCATAGGGCTTGTCGCCCGCAGCGGCGCCGTTCCACTGCAGCACGATCAGGCGCGGCTTGTTCGCCGAACCCTGGGCGACGCCGAGCAGGGCGCCCATGCCGAGTTTCTTCATCTCGGCTTCTTCGAGCACTTCGCAGGTGACGCCGGCGTGTTCGGCAGCGAGCTTCTGCGCCTGCTCTCCGAGGTAGGCGGGCGTGCAGATGTTCGGCGGCAGGTTGCCGAGTTCGCGCGCAAAACGCACACCCTTGGCGATCGCGGTGGCTTGGGCGAGAACGCCCGCATCGGCTTCGGTCGCGGCGAATGCGAGCGCGCGCAGTTCCGTTGCCTTGGTACGCTCCGACGCAGAACGATCGCGCGGCTTGAACGTGGCGGTGTACTTGTACGCTTGGGCATCGCTGGCGAGCGCGGCGGTGCGCAGTTTCCAGGTCAAATCCTTGCCCGGCACGTCGAGTTCGGCGAGATACGACAGCGCGGCGTCGATCGGCAGGCCTTTCAGCACGCGCGCGGCGTCGGCGTTCGCACGTGCGTAGCGCGCGGCATCGAATTTCTTCACTTCGCCGAGGCCGACGACGAGCACGCGCGCGGCCTTGATGCCGGCGAGGCCGAACAGAACCTGCGCGGTACCGGGTTTGCCGGACAAATCGCCCGATTCGACCAGGCGCGAGAGCGCACCGCCCGCGGCCGCGTCGACGCGCTGGGCCGCCGCGGAAAACACGCGCTCGTCATACAGGCCGACGACGAGGCAGGGGGCTTCCGCGGTTTCGGGAGTGTGCGGATCGAAGCTGAATTGAAGAGTCATTTCGTTACCGTGTCGATGGAATGAAAAGCGAAAAACGAGTGCGCGCGGCAAACGGCGCAAGGAAAACCGGGCGAAACGTGCGCCGCGCCCGGAGGCTGCAGGCTTCCCGATCCGCGGGCGCTACGATCTGCCGGCGCGCGTCGAGCGGGCGAGGGCGTCGCCCGACTCGGCTACAATTAAGCCTGCGTAAACGTGCTTGCGTGTGCAATCGCGACGCGCGACGCCCGCGGCGCACACACAAGAGACGAAGTTTACCGCATCATGCGACTCCCCACCCTGCGCATCATCGATCGCTACCTCGCCCGCGAGTTGTTGATCAGCTTCATCGCCGCGACCGCGATCCTGTTGCTCGTCAGCATCGGCGGCACGGTGGCCGATTTGCTCAGCAAGATCGCGCGCGGACGCATTCCGGCCGATTTGCTGTTCACCCTGATCGGCCTGCGCACGGTCGACGCGCTGACCCTGCTCGCGCCGCTCGCGGTGTTCATCGGCGTGCAGCTCGCCTATGGCCGCTTGTACCGCGAGAGCGAAATGGCCGTGTTCGCCGCGTCCGGCTTGCCGATGACCGGCCTGCTGCGGCCGTTGATGCTGCTCGCGGTTCCGCTGGTCGCGGTCATGGGGCTGATCTCGTTCTGGCTCGCGCCAGCCGCGGTGCGCCTGTCGCAGAGCCTGGTGCTGCAGGCCAATCGTTCGCTGATCATCGCCGGCCTCGAGCCGGGGCGTTTCGTCGAGCTGCCGAACAATGACGGTGTGATGTACGTGGAGGCGATGAACGAGGACGGCACCAAGTTCAAGAAAATGTTTGTCGCGAGCGAGCGCACCGAGCTTGCCGACAAGCACGCCCCCGCGCCGGGCACCGACGCAAAAGATCCGAAAGACAGCAGTGCCAAGGATGCGGGCACGAAGGACAAGAATGCGAAGGATGTGAGCGCGAAAGACGTGAGCAAGAAAGATAAGGAGGCAAAGGACGCAAGCGCGAAAGAGGCGGGCGAAAAAGAGGCGGTCGCGCAGAATGCCGACGACAAGGGCGCACCGCCGCGCGTGCGCATCAACGTGGTCACGGCGACCGACGGTGAGCTGTACCATGACGTCAACGGCGCCGAACGCTACCTCGGCCTCAACGACGGCTTCCGCGTCGAAGGCATCGTCGGCCAGGACAATTACCGCCTGCTGCGCTACGAGCGCAACGACGTCAAACTGACCGAGTCTGAGCCCGATGCCACCGCCGACGCGGTCAAGCGCGCGGCGCCGACTTCGGAACTCCTGCGCAGTACGGACCTGGTCCAGCGCACCGAACTGCACTGGCGGCTCGCCGCGCCGCTCTCGACCCTGGTGTTGATCATGCTCGCGCTGCCGCTGTCGAAATCGAGTCCGCGCCAGCCGCGCTATGCGGGTTTGATCATCGCGTTCCTGACCTGGTCGATCTACTACGCGTTGATGAATATCGCGCGCAACCAGCTCAGCGTCGGCAAGCTGAGCTTCGCGCTCGGCATGTGGTGGGTGCATATTCCGGTGCTGCTGGTTGCATTGTTCCTGCTCTGGCGCAGCCAGCAGTTGCCGCGGCCGAAACCGCCGAAAGCCGCTCTCGCGAAGGGGGCCGCATGACAAGCCTCGCGCTGGCGGCGCGCAGCGGCCTCGACCGGCTGCGCTTCAAGAAGGTCGACAAGGTCGTCGCGCTTTCGGTGATCGGTGCGGTGATGCTCGCCTGGTTCGTCGTCGTCGCGCTCGACGCGATGATGGCCTTCGTCAACGAAATCAACGACGTCGGCACGGGCGACTACACGCTGGCGAAGGCGGTGACCTATATCCTGCTGACGATCCCGCGGCGCATGTATCAGTTCTTCGCCTACGGCGGCCTGATCGGCGGCCTGATGGGCATGGGCGCGCTCGCGGCGAGCGG
The DNA here is from genome assembly GCF_005503555.1 of Rudaea sp. 3F27F6. Lineage (GTDB taxonomy): Bacteria > Pseudomonadota > Gammaproteobacteria > Xanthomonadales > Rhodanobacteraceae > Rudaea. The sequence goes on along the minus strand of NZ_SCNG01000001.1, from coordinate 920,092 downwards.
CGAGTTGACCGCGCTGCGCGCGGCCGGCCTGTCGAAGCTGCGCATTTGCGCCTCGGTGGTGCTCGCACTGACCGTGTTGACCGTGTTCGTCGCGCTGATGGGCGAACTGATTGCGCCGCGCGCGCAGCAGAAGGCCGAGGCGCTGGCGCTGACCGCGAAGAATCGCGACGTGACGATCGGCAAGGGCGGTACCCTGTGGGCGCGCGACGGCGAAGCGGTGATCAACGCCAAACGCGGACGCAAGCTGCCGAACAAGAACGGCCAGCCGTCGATCGAACTGTCCGACGTGCGCGTGTTCGAGTTCACTCCGATCGGCCAGCTCTCGGCCCTGTCGATCGCGAAGACGGCGACCCACGTGGACGGCGAATGGACTCTGCACGACGTGCGCCGCACCGAGTTTGCGGGCCGCTCGGCGACGAGCAAGCTGGAACAGACCGCGCAGTGGAAGTCGGCGCTCGATCCGAGCGTGCTCGCCGTGTCGATGATTCATCCCGAATACCTGTCGATGGCCGACCTGGCACGCAATATCGATTACATGAACCGCAACCGCCAGGACGCGACCAGCTACAAGCTCGCCTACTGGGGCCGCATCTTCTATCCGCTCAATGTGCTCGTGCTGGCGTTCTGTGCGGTGCCCTTCGCGTTCGGCTCGTTGCGCACGGGCGGTCTCGGCAAGCGCTTGTTTATGGGCATGGCGCTGGCGATCAGCTACTACTTCTTCCAGAAGTCGGTGGTCAGCATGGGTGCGGTCTACAATTTCAACCTCGCCGTGGTGAATGCCTTGCCGTCGCTGTTCCTTGCCGTGGCGGCATTCGTCTATTTCCGCAGAAATGCGTGATCGGCGTCGCGGCTCGATTCGTCGAGCCCGCGCCGTTGAGCATCCGCGCGCAAGCCGCGGGTCTTAGGGATTCTTGTCCAGGCGCACAAGAAGAGTGCCCGCGGCGATGTCGTGCCAGCTGCGCTTCTCGCGGTCGACCAGGCACCAGAGAAAGCCGAGGCCGAGTACGGCCAGCGACGCGACGGCGACGACGAAGCGCAGCAGTGCGCGGCGGAATCCGATCGATTCGCCGTCCTCGCCGACGACGCGCAGGCGCCACGGTTTCATGCCGACGGTCTGGCCGCCGCGCATCCACGACACGATGAAGTACGCCGCACTCGCGCCGAGCACGAAAATCTGCACGAGCAGCTTGTAGCCCAAGCGGTGCACGTCGAGCGCACCGCCGGTGATCGCGAGGGCGATGCCGGACGCGAGGAACCACAGCGCGAGCAGCGGCAGGAAATCGTAGACGGCAGCGGTCAGGCGCCATCCGAGGTGGGCGGGGGAGGCGGCTTTGCGTTCGGGAATCGAGTTCATCGGGTATGCTTTTCGGCCGTCGTTCGCGACTTCGCGGGAACGGCGACCATCGGGGTCTGGGCGGATATGCCGCCGCAAAGTCTATCTTCGACGCGAACATGAAGAAATCCGCAAAACAGTCTGCGAACGCCGCGCTGCGGGTCAGCGACCGGCTCGGCGACGACGAACGCATGCTGATCGAGAGCTTTCTCGAGCGCGCGTGGTCGGAGTCGGGGCTCGCCGAAAACTCGCTGGCGAGCTACCGCCGCGATCTCGAAGGTCTCGCACGCTGGTGCGCGAGTGCGGGCGCGAGTCTGCTGGCCTGCACGCGCGAACAGTTGCACCGCTATCTGGCCGAACGCAGCGAGGGCGGCTATTCCTCGCGCAGCAACGCGCGGCTGCTGTCGAGCCTGCGCCATTTCTACCGCATGCAGCAGCGGCTCGGTGCGATCACGGTCGATCCGACCTTGCTGCTCGACACGCCGAAGCTGCCGAGGCCGTTGCCGAAAGCGCTGACCGAAACGCAGGTCGAGGCGCTGATCCGCGCGCCCGACGTCGATGCGCCGCTCGGCCTACGCGACCGCGCGATGTTCGAGGTGTTGTATGCGACCGGGCTGCGCGTGTCCGAACTGGTCAATCTCGCCAGCGACCAGGTCAATCTGCGCCAGGGTGTGCTGCGCGTCACCGGCAAGGGCGGCAAGGACCGTCTCGTGCCGATCGGCGAGGAAGCGCAGGACTGGCTCGAACGCTACTACCGCGACGCGCGGCCGGTGCTGCTGGCCGGCAAGGTGGTCGATGCGGTTTTCGTCACCACGCGCAAGGGCGCGATGACGCGGCAGATGTTCTGGACGATGGTGAAGCAGCATGCGGCCAAGGCCGGCATCGACGGCAAACGCATCTCGCCGCATGTGCTGCGGCATTGTTTCGCTACTCATCTGCTCAATCACGGCGCTGATTTGCGCGCCTTGCAGATGCTGCTCGGCCACAGTTCGCTGTCGACGACGCAGATCTACACCCTGGTCGCGCGCGAAGGCCTCAAGCGTTTGCATGCCGAGCATCACCCGCGCGGTTGACATCGCGCGGCGCGGCCGCAGTTATCCGGGGCGAACGTCCATGTCCGGGCGAAATCGGCCCGATTGCATTGGGCATGCGATAATCGCAAGAATCTGCGGACATTCCCGGTCTTGAGTCGAGCTTGAGTCGAGACCGAACTTTCGCTTTCCGCGCGGGTCGGACATCGTTCGCTTCGCCCGCCCAACCTGACGAGTACCGCCATGTTCAAACAGTTCCTGACCGCCGCCAGTCTCGCGATTCTTGCGTCGGCCGCCCTCGCGCAGACCGGAAATTCGTTTGCCGACGTCACCAGCAGCGGCGCGCCCGCGGCGACGGCGAGTGCGGCGCCTGCTGCGGCCGGCGGTGAAGAAAAGATCGTCCGCGACGCGTTCGCCAAGCTGGCGCCGACCGCGAAAGTGGAGGCGGTGGCGAAGTCCGACCTGCCGGGCTTCTACGAATTGGTCGTCAGCAACGGCCAAGTGGTCTACATCAGCGCGGACGGCAAGTATTTGATCCAGGGCGACGTCTATGACGTGACCCAGAAGGCCAGTCTGACCGGCCGCGCGCAGGCGGCAATCCGCCTCGCCGCGCTGAAGACGCTGCCGCAGAGCAAGCGCCTCGTCTTCGCGCCGGCGAACGCCAAGCACACCGTGACCGTGTTCACCGACGTGGATTGCCCGTACTGCCGTCAGTTCCATAAGCAGATCGCGGCCTACAACCAGGTCGGCATCGCGGTGGAATACGTATTGTTCCCGCTGTCGATCCATCCGGGCGCGGACAAGAAAGCCGAGGCCGTGTGGTGCTCGCAGGACCGCAATGCCGCCTACACCGCGGCGATGAACGGTCAGGATCCCGGCAAGAAGACCTGCGCCAATCCGGTCGCGGAAACCACCGCGCTGGCGACGAAGATCGGCATCGGCGGCACACCGACTATCCTCAACGAGTACGGAGTGCAGGTGAACGGCAACGCGGCGCAGGATCCGAAGCAGTTCCTGGCCGAGCTCGACCGGTTGGCCGCACAGGCGGCGAAAGGCCCGGTCGCGGCGGCGAATTGACGAAATATCCCGCGCTCGCCTTGTGCGGGCGCAGGAAAACCTGCGGCCGGCTCGCAACAAGCCGGTGTTTTCGCGCAAGATGGGCGAAAATCGGGTCCGAATGAGGTAGTTCTCGCGGTGCTTGGCCGCATCCGTTAAAATGCGCGCCCCTTCCGCTTCCTGCCGACGCGCGCCATGTTGGTTTTCGACGGGCAACCCGCCCTCTCGGCGTTCCGCCTCGAGCGTCTCAATCGTGATTTGAACCGCGTATCGCCCGACTTTCGCGTCGGCGCGGCACGCTACGTCTACTTCGTCGACGTCGATCCGGCTGCCACGGTCGATCGGGACGCACTGTGCCGCGTACTGCGCGCAACGAACGCGCCGGCGAAGCCCGCGACGCTTTGGGTCGCGCCGCGTCTCGGCACGTTGTCGCCGTGGTCGACGAAGGCGACCGAGATTCTCGTCGGCTGCGGCTTCGCGGTGAAGCGCGTCGAGCGCGGCATTGCTTTCACGATCGAACAGCCGCCGAAGCCGGGCTCGACGCCGTGGCAGAAATTGGCCGGTGCGCTGCACGATCCGATGACCCAGTCGGTGATCGCGACGCTGGACGAGGCGGCGCAGTTGTTCCGCGCCGGCGCGCCGGCGCCGCTCGAATGCATCGTGCTCGGTGCCGATCCGGCCCTGGCTCTGAACGAAGCGAATGCACGTCTCGGCCTTGCCCTCGCGCCCGACGAGATCGAATACCTGATCGCGCGCTATGCCGAACTCGGCCGCGATCCGACCGACGTCGAGCTGATGATGTTCGCGCAGGCGAACTCCGAGCATTGCCGGCACAAGGTGTTCAACGCGAGTTGGACGATCGACGGCAAAGAGCAGGACAAGTCCTTATTCGCGATGATCAAGAACACGCATCAGGTTGCGCCGGCGCATACGCTGTCGGCGTACAAGGACAATGCGGCGGTGATCGAAGGCAATGCCGCCGCGCGATTCTTCCCGCGCGAAGACGGCCGCTTCGTCGCGAGCAACGAAGCGGTGCCGTACGCGATCAAGGTCGAGACGCACAACCATCCGACCGCGATCGCGCCGTATCCGGGCGCGGCGACCGGTGCGGGCGGCGAGATCCGCGACGAAGGCGCGACCGGCCGCGGCGCCAAGCCGAAGGCCGGCCTGGTCGGCTACGCCACGTCGTATCTGCGCATTCCCGAATGGCCGCGGCCTTGGGAAAAAGAACGTCCGCTGCCACCGCGCATGGCGACCGCATTCGAGATCATGCGCGACGCACCGCTCGGTGCCGCCGCGTTCAACAACGAGTTCGGCCGCCCGTGCCTCGGCGGCTATTTCCGCGCGTTCGAGCAGGAAGGCGCCGATCCGAGCTACCGCCGCGGCTACGACAAGCCGATCATGATCGCCGGCGGTCTCGCCAATATGCGTCTTGCGCATGTGGAGAAAGGCATGCTGCGCGCCGGCGATGCGATCATCGTGCTCGGCGGCCCGGCGATGCTGATCGGTCTCGGCGGCGGCGCGGCGTCGTCGCTTGCCGGCGGCGATTCGTCCGAGGCGCTCGACTTCGCTTCGGTGCAGCGCGACAACGCCGAGATGGAGCGGCGCTGCCAGGAAGTGATCGACCGCTGCTGGGCGCTCGGCGACGCCAATCCGATCGTCAGCGTGCACGACGTCGGCGCGGGCGGCTTGTCGAACGCGATCCCGGAAATCCTCAACGACTCGAACGTCGGCGGACGCATCGAGCTGCGCAAGATTCCTTCCGCCGATCCGTCGCTGTCGCCGATGCAAATCTGGTGCAACGAGTCGCAGGAACGCTACGTGATCGGCCTGCGCGCCGTGGACGTCGCACATTTCGCCGCGTTGTGCGAGCGCGAGCGTTGTCCGTTCGCCGTCGTCGGCGAAGTCACCGCGGAGCGGCAACTTGTTCTCAGCGACGCGGCCGCTGCCGAATCCCGAATCCCGAGTCCCGAATCCCAGCGCTCTCCGATCGACCTGCCGATGGACGTGCTCTTCGGCAAGCCGCCGAAGATGCAGCGCGACAGCAAGCGCAAGGCGGCACGCCTCGACATCGTGCCCGATCTCGACGGCATCGCGCTTGACGATGCCCTGCAGCGCGTACTGCGTTCGCCGACGGTGGGATCGAAATCATTCCTCATCACGATCGGCGATCGTACGGTCGGCGGTCTCTGCGCGCGCGATCAGATGGTCGGCCCATGGCAGGTGCCGGTCGCCGATTGCGCGGTGACCCTGACCGACTTCGACGGCTATGCCGGCGAGGCGATGGCGATGGGCGAGCGCACGCCGGTCGCGCTGCTGTCGGCGCCCGCTTCGGCGCGGCTTGCGGTCGGTGAAGCGATCACGAATATCGCTGCGGTGCCGATCGCCGATATCGGTGAAATCAGATTGTCGGCGAACTGGATGGCCGCGGTCGCCGCACCCGGCGAAGACGCCGCGCTGTTCGATGCGGTGCAGGCGGTCGGCATGGAGCTGTGCCCGGCGCTCGGCATTTCGATTCCGGTTGGCAAGGATTCGCTGTCGATGGCGACGGTGTGGCAACTCGACGGACGCAAACAGAAAACCGTCTCGCCGGTGTCGCTCAACATCACCGCATTCGCGCGCACGACCGACGTGCGCCAGGCGTTGACGCCGCAGTTGCGCACCGACGCGGGCGAAAGCGAGTTGTGGCTGATTGATCTCGGCGCGCGCAAGAATCGCCTTGGCGGCTCGATGCTGGCCCAGGTCTACAACCGCTCCGCGGGCCTGCCGCCCGACGTCGACGATCCGCAGCGCTTGAAGAATTTCTTTGCCGCGATCCAGAAGGCGAACGCGCAGGGCCTGCTGCTTGCTTATCACGATCGCGCCGACGGCGGGGTGCTGATCACCCTGATCGAAATGGCGCTCGCCGGCCACTGTGGCATCGACGTGGAAATGAACGGCTGGGGCGAGTCGATCCTGTCTTCGCTGTTTGCTGAAGAGCTCGGTGCGGTCGTGCAGATCCGCGCGAGCGACCGCAGTGCATTTCTCGCCCTGCTCGCCGAGTACGGGCTCGACAAGCTCGCGAATTTCTGCGGTAACCCGCACAAGCGCAAGCGCGTGAAACTCTGGCTCGGCGGCGAGTCGCTCGCGCGCTGGACCTGGGAAGACTTGATGCGTGGCTGGTCGGAAACGAGCTACCAGATGGCCAAGTTGCGCGACAACCCGCAGAGCGCGCGCGACGAAGACGGCTGGCGCAGCGACGACGGCGATCCGGGCATCACGCCGAAGCTCACGTTCAATCCGGCCGAGGATATTGCCGCGCCGTACATCCACACCGATGCACGGCCGAAGATCGCGATTCTGCGCGACCAGGGCGTCAACGGTCAGGTCGAGATGGCCGCGGCGTTCACGCGCGCGGGCTTCGATGCCTATGACGTGCACATGAGCGATCTGCAGAGCGGCCGACGCAAGCTCGACGACTTCCGCGGCTTCGCCGCCTGCGGCGGTTTCTCGTACGGCGACGTGCTCGGCGCGGGCCGTGGTTGGGCGACGTCGATTCTGTTCAATGCGCAATTGCGCGACCAGTTCGCCGCGTTCTTCGCCGACCAGACCCGGTTTGCGCTCGGCGTGTGCAACGGTTGTCAGATGCTCGCCGCGTTGAAAGAAATCATCCCGGGCGCCGAAGGCTGGCCGAGTTTCGAGCGCAATGCCTCGGAGCAGTACGAAGCGCGCCTGGTCACGCTCGAAGTGGCCGATTCGCCTTCGCTGTTCTTCAAGGGCATGGCCGGATCGCGCATTCCGGTCGCGGTTGCGCACGGCGAAGGCCGTGCCGAATTCGCCAAGGCCGGCGATGCGCGACGTACGACGGTGGCCTTGCGTTACGTCGACAACTACGGTCGCGCGAGCGAAGCCTATCCGCTCAATCCGAACGGTTCGTCGGGCGGCTTGGCCGGCATCACCGCTGCCGATGGCCGCGTGACGGCGCTGATGCCGCATCCCGAGCGCGTGTTCCGCAGCGTGCAGATGTCGTGGGCGCCGCGGGAGTGGGGTGAGGATTCGCCGTGGATGCGCATGTTCCGCAACGCGCGCGTCTGGGCTTGTTGACAGGCCGATGACGATCTCCCCGCTCCGGCGCTTCATGCTGGCCGCCGTCCTCTGGCTGCCGTTCGCGTTCTTTCTCTGGTTCGCGTTCCGCGCGCAGTTCGCCTGGCCGGTGGTACAGATCGCCAAGGCGGTGCTGTTGCATATATGGCCTGGGCTGTTCGTCGACGTCCTCGTCGGTGCGGACGAGATCAACCAGGCGACCGGGCAGCTCGTCGCGCATCATTCCGACTGGCTGCAGGTCAACAGCAATGTTCTTTACAACGCTGTCGCCAACGGGCCGCCGAAGTATGCGTTCTTCGACTACATCATCAATCCGATGATCTACGGTTACAGCCTGCCGTTGTTCGGCGGTTTGGTCATGGCCACGCCTCTGGAAAAATGGCAGCGGCTCGCGCAGATCGGCCTAGGCCTCGTCGTCCTTTTTCTGGTCCAGACGTTCGGCGTGGTCGCCGAGGCGTTCAAGGTGCTCGGTTTGCAATTGCCTGAAGGCACGGCCAAGATGCACGAACTGGGCTATTCGCTGGAGGTGATCGCACTGTGCTATCAGTTCGGTTATCTGATCCTGCCTCCGCTCGTGCCCGCTGTGCTGTGGATTCTGTTAAATCGTCCGTTCATCGAAGAGCTGACACGCCCGGCGGACGGCGTATCCGCGGAACCTAATCGCGAGACCGCGGTCGAAACGCGGCACCAGGGGGAATGAACCGACTATGTCCGCCGTACAACCATTGCCGCAACCGCCATCCATGCAGGATCAGAACGAATCGCTCGACGAGCGCATCTGTGTTTACCTCGTCGGCCGCGGTCGCCTGAAGGAAAACGACCTCGCGCGTGCGCGGCGCCTGCTTGAGGAAAACGGCGAGGGCAATCTCGTCCCGCTGCTGACGCGCCTCGGCCTCGTCTCCGAGCGCGAGATGGGCGATGCGCTGAGCGAAGTGATGGGCCTGCCGCTCGTCACCGCGAAGGAATTTCCGGAGACTCCACCGCAGAACGTGTCGATGTCGATCCGCTTCCTCAAGCAGCATCACATCGTCCCGATCGGCGAAACCGAGGACAAAGTCATCTGGCTCGTCGCCGATCCGGCCGAAGAGTATCCGATCGAAGCGGTGCAGCTCGCGACCGGCAAGGCGGCCGAGATCAAGGTCGGCTTCCGTTCCGAGATCGACGATCTGATCGAGCGCTATTACGGCCAGGGCCGTTCGGCGATGGGTTCGATCGTCGAGAGTCTGTCCGACGATGCGACGCGCAGCGAAGACGACATCGAGCATCTGCGCGATCTCGCTTCCGAAGCGCCGGTCATCCGCCTCGTCAACCTGATCATCCAGCGTGCGGTCGAACAGCGCGCGTCCGACGTGCACATCGAGCCGTTCGAGAGCCGCTTGAAAGTGCGCTACCGCATCGACGGCGTGTTGCTCGAAGCCGAATCGCCGCCGGCGGCGTCGACCGCGGCGGTGATCTCGCGTATCAAGATCATGGCGAAGCTCAACATCGCCGAACGCCGCCTGCCGCAGGACGGCCGCATTCCGCTGCGCGTGCAGGGCAAGGAGCTCGACCTGCGCGTGTCGACCGTGCCGACGAGCTTCGGCGAATCGGTGGTCATGCGTATTCTCGACCGTGAATCGGTCGTGTTCGATTTCCACAAGCTCGGCTTCACCGACCAGTTCCTGTCCAAGTTCCTCAAGGTGCTCGAGCTGCCGCACGGCATCCTGCTCGTCACCGGTCCGACCGGTTCGGGTAAGACGACGACGCTGTACACCGCGCTGTCCAAGCTCAACACGCCCGACGTGAAGATCATCACGGTCGAAGACCCGGTCGAATATCAGATCGAGGGCATCAACCAGATTCAGGCCAAGCCGCAGATCGGTCTCGACTTCAGCCATGCGCTGCGCTCGATCGTGCGTCAGGATCCGGACATCATCATGATCGGCGAAATGCGCGATCTGGAAACCGCGAAGATCGCGATCCAGTCCGCCTTAACGGGTCACTTGGTATTGTCGACCTTGCACACGAACAACGCCGCCGGCGCGGTGACGCGTATGCTCGATATGGGTGTTGAGGACTATCTGCTCACTTCGACCGTGAACGGTGTGCTTGCGCAGCGCCTCGTGCGCCGGCTTGACACCGAGCATGCGCACAAGTACGAAGCGATGCCCGAAGTGGTTGAGGAGTTTGGCCTGCGCCGCTTCCAACCCGAAGGCAAGATCGAGTTGTACAAGCCGATGCCCTCTCCGGTGTCTTCGACGGGCTATCACGGCCGTACGACGATCATGGAATTTCTCGTCATGAGCGAGCCGCTGCGTCGCCTCGTCATGCAACACGCCGACATGGGCAAGCTCGAAGAGCTCGCGCGCACCGAAGGCATGCGCACCATGTACGAAGACGGATTGGTCAAATCGCTGCAAGGACAGACCACGATCGAGGAAGTGCTGCGCGTCACTTCGGAAAGCTGATGGCACTTTACCGCTACAAAGCCGTCACGCCGGCCGGAGAGATCGTCGAAGGCCAGTACGACGTCGCTTCGAACGACGAGGCGATCGCGAAGATTCAGGACGCGGGCAATATTCCGCTCGAAGTGTTCGCTGCGGACGGCGCAGCGGGCGGAGGTGGCCTCGCCGGGCTGTTCAAGCGCGAGGCGATGAACCAGACCCAGGTGCTGCAGTTCACTCAGCAGCTCGCGACCCTGCTCGGTGCTGGCCAACCGCTCGACCGTGCGCTGCAGATTCTGCTTGAGCTGCCGGAAAGCGAGAAGGCCAGACGCGTCGTCGAGCGTATCCGCGATCACGTGCGCAGCGGTGCGCCGCTGTCGGAGGCGCTCGAAGCCGAGCCCGGTGTGTTCACGCGCCTGTATGTGAACATGGTGCGCGCGGGCGAGGTCGGTGGTTCGCTCGATTCGACGCTGACGCGCCTTGCTGATTACCTCGAGCGCGCGAAGTCGCTGAAGGAAAGCGTGGTCAACGCGTTGATCTATCCGGCGATCCTCGTCGTGATGGTGTTCGCTGCGCTGTTCGTTCTGCTTACTGTCGTGGTGCCGCAGTTCCTGCCGATGTTCCGCGACATGAACGTCGAGCTGCCGCTGATCACGAAGGGCACGCTGTTCGTTGGTACGCTGCTACAGAACTGGTGGTGGCTGATGATCATTGCGGCTGTCTCCGGCATCGTGTGGATGCGCAATCGCCTCGCCGATCCGGAAAAGAAGCTCGCCTGGGATACGCGCGTGCTCGGCCTGCGCGTGGTCGGGCCACTGGTCGGCAAGCTCGAAACGGCGCGCTTGTCGCGCACGCTGGGAACTTTGCTCAAGAATGGTGTTCCATTGCTCACGGCCTTGTCGATCGCGCGCAACGTGCTCGGCAATTCGGCACTCGCCGAGTCGATCGACAAGGCGACCGAGGACGTGAAGACCGGCGGTGGCTTGGCTCATGCCCTGGCACAGAGCAAGCGCTTCCCGAAACTTGCGACGCAGATGATTTCGGTCGGCGAGGAATCCGGTGAGCTCGACGGAATGATGATGAAGATCGCGGATACGTTCGACATCGACGCGAAGAATACGGTCGATCGCATGCTCGCCGCGCTGGTTCCCCTGTTGACGGTGGTGATGACCGGCATGGTGGCGATCATTATGATGGCGATCCTGCTGCCGATCTTGAGTTTGAGCAGTTCCATTCAATGAGAAATGGCCATGAATAAGTATAATTTTTCGCAGTCCGGTACGGCCGGCATGCGTCGCAATATGCCCGCGAACATGCTGCGCAGCGCGGGCTTCACCCTGATCGAAATGATCGCCGTGCTCGTCCTGATCGGCATCGTCATGGGCGTGGTCGCGAACCGCGTCGGTGACAGCATCAATCGCGGCAAGGTGAATGCGGGCATTGCGCAGATGCGTTCGCTGTCGACGAAGATCGAAAACTACGCGCTCGACAACGGCGGCCCCCCGGCCAGCCTCAACGACCTGATTTCGCGGCCGAGCAGCGCGGCGAATTGGAATGGCCCATACGCCACCGAGTCCGCGCTCAAGGATCCGTTCGGTCATCCGTTCGATTACCGGATGCCGGGCAATGACGGGCGCGATTTCGACCTGGTCTTCCTCGGCAAGGACGGCAAGGCCGGCGGCGACGGACTGGACCGCGACGTGGGTAGCTGGCAGTAACCTGCGCCGGTCGGGCCGTGCCGCGCTACTCCGATGACAACCTGCGTGCGCAAATCGCGTGGCTTCAGCCTGATCGAAATCATCACGGTGGTGTTCCTGATCGCCTTGGCGATCGGCGCCGTGTCGATTTCGTTCTCGAAGAGCATGAGCGGCGCGAAGGTGCAGGCGGCGACGCGCGATCTCGTTGCCGCACTGCGCTACACGCGCGGGCAAGCGATCGTCAAAGGCAAGGAAACCACGTTCAATCTTGATCTTGGCGGCAACAGTTACCAGGCGCCGGGCAAGCCCACGGTGCAGTTGCCCAAGAACATGCGCCTGACGTTGTATACGGCCGACCAGGAAATCACCAGCGAGACCTCAGGGCGCATTCGCTTCTTCGCCGATGGCGCTTCGACTGGTGGCCACATTTCCGTGCTCATGGAGCGCGTGGAGTGGCGCATCAACGTCGACTGGCTGACCGGCGCGATAACGCGCGAGGAGCTGAACCGATGAGAGCTGGATTTCCCACCGCGGCAGCGCGGCATCAGGGTGGCTTTACCCTGGTTGAGCTGATTGCCGCCTTCGTCATCTTCGCCCTAGGCTTCGGTGTGCTGCTGCAGATACTGGGCGACTCCGTGCGCACCGCGAAGCAGGCAAAGGAGGCGACGCAGGCAGCGCTCTACGCGCAATCTCTGCTCGACGTGCAGGGCATCGGCCAACCGCTCAAGGAAGGCGGCAGTAGCGGCGATTTCGACGATACCTATCACTGGCAGCTCGCCGTGGTGCGATACCAGCCGCAGACCACTGCCGGTTCGACGTTGGCGCCGGCCATGGCGACGCCCGGGCAGCCTGAGCTTTACCAAATCGAGTTGGTGGTGAGCTGGGGCAATCAATATCTGCAGCATCACGCGCGTTTCGTCACCTTGCGTTCGATGGCGCCGGCGCGACCGGGCGGTCAGGCGCAGCCCGGGCTGCCGGCAGGGTTCGGCTGAGTATGCGCGCGTCTTTGCGCCAATGCGGATTCAGCCTGCTTGAGGTGATGCTGGCGATCCTGCTGCTCGGTCTTTTGATTGCTGGCGCGTACAGCGGCATTACCGCGGCCCGACACAGCATGAAGTCGGGTGAGGCTTTGATCGAGCGTGTCGACAAAGTGCGCACCGTGCAGGAATTCCTGCGCCGTCAGGTTTCGCGCATCCTACCTTTCCCGTATGCGCAGGAAGGCACGAAGGTCGAGATATTCCAGGGCAACGGCAAGTTTATGCGCTTCGTCGCACCGATGCCCGGCTATCTTTCGCGTGGCGGCGCTTATGTACAAACCCTGGAGTTGACCTCCGGCAATGATGGAATGCAGCTTGTGTTCACGAGCACACTGCTGAACGGTTTCAGCAAGGACAAAGGCAAAGCCAGCGAGGAGTCGACGGTGGTTCTGCTCGACCGCATCGAGGAAGGCACATTTCGCTATCGCGGCCTGAACCAGCAGGGTGACCTGATGAATTGGGGCGAGAGCTGGAAGGATCCGAGCACGACACCCTTGCTGGTCAGTTTGGATTTGCGCCTGATGAACGGTGCGCAGGTGCAATGGCCGGAAATGACGATCCCGCTGATGATGGATGTCGGCGCACGCCGCTCCGGTCCGGTAGGGTTGAGCCGATGAAGCGCCTGCGCCCGATGCGCCGCCAGGGCGGCGTTGCACTGATTCTCGTCATGTGGGTCGTCGCACTGATGGCGGTGCTGCTCGGCAGTTTCGCGCTGATTGCGCGCACCGAAAATCTCGAGTCGCGGCATATGTTCGATACGACGGCGGCGCGCTACGACGCGATCGCCGGCGTAGAACTTGCCTTGTTCCAGTTGCGAAATCCCGACCCTCTGCAACGCTGGGTCGCCGACGGCCGGCCCTACGAGTTTCCGTACGAGGGAGCGATCGTGCATGTGGAAGTCACGAACGAGTCGGGCAAGATCGACCTCAATGTTGCTGACAGCCCTACCTTGATGGCTCTGTTCCAATCCGTCGGAGTGGATCTTGGTGCGGCCGAAGCCTTGTCCGATGCAATCCAGGATTGGCGCGACGCGGACAGCCAGGTGCGCCCGCACGGCGCAGAGGCGCCGCAATATGCCGCCGCAGGGCTCGACTACGGTCCGACCAACCTGCCGTTTCAGACCGTGTCCGAGGTCCAGCAGGTACTCGGCATGACCTACGATCTGTTCAAGAAGATCGAGCCGGCAATCACGGTGTATTCCGGTACGCGCACACCCAATCCCGCTTTCGCGCCGTACGAGGCGCTGATGGCAATTCCAGGTATGACTCCGCAGCTCGCTCAGCAAATCATTGCCGCGAGACAGGCGGCTCCGCCTGGAACGACAGGCGCGATCCAAGGCTTGACACTGCCCGGCGGCGGTGGGGTCATGGCCTCGGGTGGAGGTCTCACGTATAGTATCAAGTCCAAGGCCACCCTCCAGAACGGTGTCAACATCATGTTCGACACCACCATTCGCATAGGCGGGGTAAGTTCGTCGGGGAGGCCGTACACGATATTGCGTTGGCGCGACGGGGAAGCCTCGTAGCGCAGGTCGTGTCGGCAAAGGGGCGGTTTTGCGCTGCGGCCATCGCGCCCGGCTTCGTTGTTTTTCATTATGTTTTGAGAACTTATCCTTTCCGGCGCAGTCTTTAAGCCGCGTGTTGCGTTGCGAACAAGAAGAAACCAATACAACTTTTTGACGTGCCGATGTTTTATCAATGAGTGCAATCTCCGCCATCAATATTCAGCTTGCACGCTTGCGCGTGCGCTACGCGAACAGCGGTGTTCCGAAGTTCTTGGCGTGGTGGGCGCGCGAGCTGAAAGAGCTGTTGCCACAGCGCTGGCGTGGGCTCTTTGCCGACGGCGCGCAAGAGCTACTCGTCGATGCGAGCGCGGGCGAGATCGGCGTATGGCGACAGTCGGGTGGGCGCTCCGCCGAATACGGTCGTATCCTCCGCGATCAGGCTCCGGAAGATCAGCGCAATGAGTTTTCCCGGTTGCGCGATCGCATCGATGATCCCAACTTGCGTGTGTTCTACTGCATACCGGCGCGACGCGCTTTGCGCCGAGAGCTAAATCTGCCGGCCGCAGCCGAAGATAAATTGCGTCAAGTGCTCGCGTTCGAAATGGATCGGCAGACGCCGTTCAAAGCCGATCAGGTGTACTTCGATTGCCGTGTCGTACAGCGGGATGTTGCCGCTAAGAGTCTCAAGATCGATTTGTACGTCGTGCCGCGCGGCCAGCTCGATCAGGAGTTGGCTGCGTTGTCGGGGTTGGGCATTGCCCTCGACGGTGTCGATTGCTGGCGCGATGCGCCCGGCAGCGGCCGCGCAGGTCTGAACCTGTTGCCCCAGGAACGCCGTGTCAAGCGCGTGAACCAGCGTTTGCGTCTCAATCTGGCGCTTGGCGCGGGAGCTGCAGTGCTGTTCGTGGTGGCCGGAATGCTGTTCCTGAGCAATCGGCAGACGGCACTCGATGCGATGAGCGCCGAAGTCGAAAAAGCCAAGGCCGACGCGAAGCAGACTGCGGTTTTGGCAAAAAAGCTCAAAGACAATACGACCTCTGCCAGTTATCTGTATCGAGTCAAGCGCGATACGACGCCCATGACGGCGATGCTCGCCGACCTGACCAAGCGCCTGCCCGACAATACGTTCCTCGAACGTCTGACGGTTGATGAAAAGGGCAAGGTGGAAGTGCAAGGCCAGAGTGGCAATGCGAACAAGCTGATTGAAGACCTGCAGAAATCTGAAGTGCTCGAAAACGCGGCTTTCATCGGTACGGTGCAGCCGGATGCGCGTACGAAGAAGGATCGTTTCACCATGAACTTCCAGCTGCATAAGCGAGCTGACGCGCAGGCCACGGACAAAGACAAGAAACCGAACGGCAAGGCCGGCAAGCAACCTGCGGAGGCCGCCGATGCGCCTGCTGCCTGAGTCTGCCCGCAGTCAGCGAGTTTTCGCGATTGGGCTGTTGCTGATCGCGTTGCTGCTCGCTTATTTGTTGCTAGTCCACTGGTGGCTGGTATCGCCGTATTTGGAGATGCGCGACCAGTATTACGATCTGCGAGACCAACAGTATCACTTCGCCGAGCTGATCCAGAGCAAGCCGCAGATCGAAAAGCAGCTCAAGGAGGTCGCCGGCCTCGAGCAGCAGAATCAGGCATTTCTCAACGACGCGGATGCGGCGAGCGCATTCTCGGATTTGTCCGAGCGATTGAAGCGTGCGGTGGAGGAAAATCACGACCCGAACGCGCGTTGTATCGTCAACGGCATTTCGCCTGCAGGCAACCCCGCGCCTGAGGTATATCTGCGTGTCTCGGCCAACGTCAACTTGAGCTGCCAGGCGGAAACGTTTGCCAAAGTGCTCTATTCGCTCGAGACGAGCAATCCTTATTTGTTCGTGGATCGGCTCGTGATGTATCGCCAGCAAGCCATGTTCACCCCCGGGGGTAAAGCTCCGCCAGGGGCGACTTTGGTCAATGCCCAGTTCAATTTGTCCGGCTTTCTGCGTCAGCCCGGCGGTCAGCAGCCCGGCAACGCGAAGGGGGTCAAATGAATCTGCGAGTCTCCCGCGGCCTGACTCTGGTTCTGGCCGGTATTTGTGCGCTATTCCTTCTGCTGGTCGTGCTGTTCTGGTTCGGTGTGGGGCGGGGCTACAGTTGGTGGACACTCGATCCGACTGACGATGCCGCAGGCAAGAAGAAACTGGTCAATGCGCAGTACAAACTCGGGTCCTGGGACAATTTCGCTGAGGTCAACGCGCGGCCTCTGTTTAACGAGGACCGCAGGCCGACTCCGCCGATGCCGCCTGAACAGCAGGCTGACGTAAAACCGATTCCGAAGCTCGACGTGGTCCTTGCCGGCGTCATCATCACTTCAAAGGTGCGCCTTGCGATGATCAAGGAAAAGGGCAAGGAGAAGTCGACGACGGTCAAGGAGGGCGGTGCGATGCCGGGCGAGCTCGGCGCATGGAGCTTGGCCGAGGTCAAGCCGCGCAGTGCGGTGTTCAAGAATTCGATCGGAGAGAGTGCTACCGTGGAACTCATCGCCGTCGCCAACAGTCAGAAGCCCACACCGCCGCCGCCGCCGCGTGTGGCGCCCCCCCCGCCACCCGCACCGGGGCAAGCGCCGCAGCCGCAGATTCTGCCAGCACCGGCACAACCGTTGCCTCCGGATGCCGCTGCGGCCGCCGATTTGCAACAGCGTATCGATGCCCGCCGTCAGCAGATTCGCGAACAACAGCAACAGCAGCAGCAATTACAGCAGCAGGTGCCGCCGCAGGAAGCGCCATCACCGATGCCGCAGCCGTTGCCGCAGCAACAATAATTCGAGATTGAGTTTGAAGAGGTATGAAGCAATGTCTATGAAAGCCCTATTTTTAAGTCTGTGCGTCGCGCTTGCCCTATTGGCGGGTTGCGGTCGGTCCAAGCCGGAGTCTTCCAAGTCGACTGCGGTCGATGCGCTCGCTGCCGACGACGCGGCGAACTCCACTCCGCCCGATGCTTCACAGCAAGCGTCTTCGCCGCAGGCGCAATCCAATTTGACGCCGGCTGCGACGGCTTCTCCGCAAGATTCGGCAACGCCTCATATTCCAGCAAAGGACGAAGCGTCCTTCGGGCCCGGTCCGAACCAGGATGCAAACCAGTCGACGATGACCGAAGCGGAGCGCGAGGCATATTGGCTGGAGTTAAAAAAGAAGCGCGAAAGCAAAGCCAAAGCAGAGCAGGCTCAGAACGGGGCCGCCAAATCGCAGTCGAATTGATGCCGCCGCGGAAGCGCCGGCTATTTGGAGTGTGCACGTGACCCTACGTCCAGTTGTTGTCGTCCTGTTTCTCGCTCAAGTGCTGCTTGCCGGCTGTGCGAACCTGCCTGGCATGAAGCAGGATGCCGTCACTGCAGAGTTGAGCACCGACAAGCCCCCGCCTTTGCCTCCGCCTTATCATGCGCCGGACGAATCGAAGCCAATCACGATCAAGAACGGGGCGGGCAGCAAGCCGCGCACCGATTCCAAGTTGACCCCGGGCACTGGGCAGTTGATCAACTACGGGGCGGCGGATGCTCCGCCGCCCAAGGCCGCGTCGGCAGGTTCGGGCGAAATCACGTTTAACTTCGAGAATCTACCGATCCAGGCGGTGGTGCAGAACATACTCGGTGGACTGCTGAACGAGAACTACACGGTTTCTCCGGCCGTCACCGGCAACGTCACGTTCTCCAGCTCGAAGCCGGTTGCGATCGATCAGGCGATGCCTATCCTCGAGATGCTGCTGGCTTGGACGAACAATGCGCTTGTGCGCAAGCAGGGTCGCTACGAAGTCGTGCCGGTCAAGGATGCTATCGCCGGCAGCCTGAGTCCGCGCCTGTATTCGGTGAAATCGGTGCCTGGCTATCAGGTGCGCGTGTTCCCGCTGAAATACATCTCACCGAAGGAGATGGAGAAGCTGCTCAAGCCTTACGCGAAGCCAGATGCGATCGTTTCGGCCGACAACGCGCGCGCGATGATCGTGATGGCCGGTACCGCCTTCGAACTGCAGAACTATGAGCACACGATCAACATCTTCGACGTCGACTGGCTCAAAGGCATGTCGGTCGGTGTGGTCGGCTTGCGCAATATGGAAGTCGGCAAGCTGATGCCTGAGCTCGATAAGATGTTCGGTGAGAAGGCGGATACCCCGTTGGCAGGGATGTTCCGCTTCATCCCGATGGAGGCCACTAATTCCGTGGTCGTCATCACGCCGCAGCCGGACTACCTCCGGCGCGCGCAGGAGTGGATATATCGCCTCGACCTTGGCGTCGGCGAGAACGGTACGCAGCTTTACGTCTACGACGTGAAGAACGTCAAGGCAGTGGATTTGTCTGATCACTTGAATGCAATTTTCACCGGCAAGAGCAGCGGATCCTCGAAGAGCAATTCGGGCAATACGGCTCCCGGCCTTCGTGGTAGTTCGATCGGTGGTTCGCTCGGTAGCGGTATCGGCAGCGGTGCGATGAGTATCAACAATCAGCAGCGCCCCGCAACGCCGAATCTGACCACGACAGGCACTGGCGGAGCGCTTGCCGGCGGCGGCAACAAGGATACCGATATCCGCATTACCGCAATTGAAGAGAATAATCAGTTGCTAATCATGGCGACGCCGGGGGAGTACGACTCGATATTGGCCGCGATTCACCGCCTCGACGTATCGCCCTTGCAGGTGCAGATCGAAGCAAAAGTCCTGGAAGTAAAATTGACGGGCGCGCTCAATTTTGGGGTGCAGTGGTGGTTCACCGGCCTCATCAATCAACCGGGCGGTTCGGGAGACACCGGAGTACGGTACGGTACGAGCACTACGGTCGATCCTACTACTGGGCGCGTTCTGAATTTCTCGGGCAATCCTAACGATCGCCATCGTGCCATGATGGGCGGAGGTGGCAGCGCGCAGCCCCCCAATCCGAATACGGGTGGGTTGTTCTATTCCTTTCTGAACAAGAATTTTGAGGTGGCGATCAATGCGCTGCAGACGGACGGAACGGCCAAGACGCTCTCCGCTCCATCCATGGTCGTGTTGAATAACCAACAAGCGAGCATTACGGTTGGCGACCAGATTCCGATTGTGACCACATCCATCGTCGGCTACGGTACTGGGACGGTCTCAAATGGAACGAACAACCTCGGAAGCAATACCGGCATCGGCTCCACGTCGTACATCAGCACAGGTACTACGCTGCAGATCACTCCGCGAGTGAACCCCGGTGGTTTGGTTTACATGGACGTAGCCCAAGAGATCACTACTCCAGGTTCCAGCACTGCAGCGAATCCGAATCCGCCAATCAGTCAGCGCAATCTGAACACTCAGGTTGCGGTGCAGAGTGGGCAAACCGTTCTGCTCGGTGGTTTGATCCGCGAAGACAATGTCGTCTCGAATACCGGTGTCCCGTTTCTCAGTAGCGTTCCTGTCCTGGGGAATTTGTTCAAGAGCTCGCAGAATTCCCGGACTCGCACTGAGATCATCGTACTGATTACTCCGCGGGTCATTTATAACACCGAGGATGCGCAGACAATTACTCAGGAGTACCAGGACAAATTCGAATCCCTTGCCCCTATCCGCGCCAAAATGAAGGCTAAGAAAGCGCAATCGGAGGGAGCTGTCCCCAATGATGGGCAGGGGGCGGTCACCACACCGCTTCCGCAGGACGCGCCGGCTGCAACACCGACGCCCACTCAAAAACCGAATCTGTGATGATCGCTATGAAGAATGTCCGTAACATCCTCCTCGCCTGTGGCATCGGCCTGTCGCTGTTCGCCATTGCCGGCTGCAGCAAAAAAGATCCGGCGGATCTCGTTCGTGAACGAGCACTTGAGCGCTGGGATTTGCTCGCGGGAAGGCATGCGATCAAGGCCTACGACTATCTGAGCCCGGGGTATCGCACCACCCATACCCTAGAGCAGTATGTAGCTTTCATCGCGACAGCGCGGCTGCAATGGAAATCGGCGAAGATCGAATCGGTGCAATGCGATGAAGATGCTTGCACGGCACATCTGATCGTGACATCGGCAATTCCCGGATCTCTACTAAGGGTACCCAAGGACATCGAGCACTCTGGTCCCGTCACCGAGAGATGGGTGCGCAGCGACGGGCAGTGGTATTTCCTGCCCGATTCGCAGATCAAGGCCGAAAGTCTCAGTGAGCAAGTGAAGGCGGAGGTCGGGCAACCTTCGGTGCCGGCGGCGGAAGCGCCCGCGTCGACGCAACCTGGGCCCGAGACCAATCCGGAAAAAGCCAAGCAAAACAATTAATTCCCTCTGATTTGTTCAATTGCTCCGCCCCTTGGAATTACAGCAATTGAAGGTGTGATAACCCGCGTCAAAATTTGACAACGGCTGTTGCGTTGCCTTTTCGATTGTCGTAAGCTAAGGTTGCTGTTGCTTGGACTCGTCGAAACTTTAGCTGTCATGGCTAGAGTACGAATGGGCGGGCCGGCAAATAACATTAAGCCCTGTGACCGAAAGGAGTTTAGTAATGAAAAGAACCAGTCTTACGACTGCCGTCATCGCCGGTATCGCTGGCGTGGCTGGCATTTCCAACATGGCGAGCGCCGTTTATCTGAACAGCGACGGCTTGGGCCAAGTTCTCATCTACCCGTACTACACCGTCAACAGCAACAACCAGACGCTCCTGTCGGTCGTCAATACGACGAACGCCGGCAAGGCTGTCAAGGTTCGCTTCCTCGAAGCGTACAACAGCCGTGAAGTACTCGACTTCAACCTCTACCTGTCGCCGCATGACGTGTGGACGGCTGCTGTCGTTCCGTCGGGCACGGGCGCTGGCGTGTTCAGCACCGACAACAGCTGCACGGTTCCGGCCCTGCAGAAGTCCGCTGGTGCGATTGCCGCTGGCAAGGGTCAGTTCTCGACGGCTGCGTTCGACGGCCGTGTTGCGCCGGTCGACGGTGGTCCGCGTGATCTGTCGCGTACGCTGGAAGGCTATATCGAGCTGATCGAAATGGCTACGGTCACCAACGACGAGAACAACTCGCTGTCGGCGATCACGCACAGCTCGGGCGTTCCGGCTAACTGCCCGCAGGTCGTCAAGGCGTGGTCGGGTGGCTACTGGACCCAGTCTGCTGGTGCCAACGATACGGGTAGCCCGACGGGCGGCCTGTTCGGCTCGGCCAGCATCATCAACGTTCCGATGGGCACGATCGAAGGCTACAATGCCGATGCGATCGACCAGTTCTATCTGGCGAACGGCATTCCGAAGCACACGGCGCCGGAGTCTCTGGCTCCGAGCTTGAACGACGGTACGTCGACGACGAGCTACGTGTTTGCTCCGAGCCCGACCAGTGCGGTTCCGTCGCTCGTGACCACGACCTACTCGCGTTCGGTTGACGCGGTCTCGTCGCTGTTCATGGCCGATGCGATCTACAACGAGTATTGGACCGGTGCGGGCACCAACGCTTCTTCCGAGTGGGTTATCACCTTCCCGACCAAGCGCTTCTACGTCGACCGTTACACCACCCCGACCGCTCCGCTGCCGCCGTTTGAAGTGGCGTTCAGCAGCGCTAACGGTGGTACTTCGTGCGCCTCGATCGGTATCGCTTACTACGATCGCGAAGAAGGTCAGCCGGGCGGCGACGTCGGCTTCTCGCCGGCGCCGGTGTACGGCAACTCGCTGTGCTATGAGGCTCAGGTCGTGACGTTCAACCAGGGCAGCGCGGGCAGCACCATCCTCGGCTCGCGTCTGACGGCGAACATCTCGACGGGCTACCCGAACGGTTGGGCGCAGATCGACCTGTATAACGGCAACGCTTCGCACATCCTGTCGAGCACGGGTTCGGGCAACCAGTACCGTGGTCTCCCGGTCACGGGCTTCTGGGTCGGCCAGCTCGTCAACGGCAACGTTGGTGGCGTGCTGTCGAACTACAGCGGTCTGTATCGCCACAAGCTGCATCGCATCTGCAGCAGCAGCGGCTCGTCGTGCTCCTAATAGAGTCGAGTTGCTGAGTAGTGTTACAAACAGAGGGAAGCACTGCTTCCCTCTGTTTTTTTGTAATCGCGGCATATGTCGCAGATTTAATAAAATGATAAGTGGTAGAAAAGCTCGGACAAATCCGCTAGGCATTTAACGTCCACTTTATTCATCAAGTGGTAAGGTCAGCTGGTTTGCCAACCAAACATGCCTGTACCTGCAAATTGGAGTACCCGTAATGAAAAAGCTAATTTTAGTCGCGCTCGCAGTATGCGCGGCACCCGCCTGCGCGCTGGCGCAAACTACAACCAGCATGACGTTCTCTGGCGGTGCGACCGTCTATGACTCCGCCGGAGCCTGTATCCATCAAGGTGCCACTGGCATTCAAGTAAGTGGTTCTACGATTACGCTTCAGGGCGTTACTGGTAATTCTGGTTGCGGCATCGGTCCGCAGCCGAATCCGCTTGCTGTTTCCGTGACCTTCCCTGCTGCGACTTACACGAGCGGAAGTCCGACGGTAAGCTGGAGCAGCACCCCAGCGACGACCTGTACCGTAACCCAGACCGGCCCCGCTACGCTTTCGCAGCAAACTTCCGGCACGACGGTGACCTTCGCTGCGCCGACCGTGAATGGAACGTACAATTTCTCGATCT
The DNA here is from genome assembly GCF_005503555.1 of Rudaea sp. 3F27F6. Taxonomy (GTDB): domain Bacteria; phylum Pseudomonadota; class Gammaproteobacteria; order Xanthomonadales; family Rhodanobacteraceae; genus Rudaea. Next base: position 897,355 of record NZ_SCNG01000001.1, on the reverse strand, counting down.
CGTGCGCTTTGCCGGCTACTTATACGTCGATCACCTGGTCGCCCGGTAACTCGTCTAGCATGCAGGTCGGAGGTACCCCGCAAGGGCCGTGTGATCCTACGCAGAAGAGCGATTACCTGGGTTCGATTCAGTTAAGTCGCCAGTGTACTGGTCAGGTTCAGTTCCATGGTCCGCAGAGTTCGTATAGCCCTAAGGCGGACTATACGGGTAATCTGTGGGATCTCACGAACATCCTCAGTGGTGGTAGCAGTCGCAACTTCATGAGCCTGCTTTCGGGCGCGCCGATGATCATGACGGTGAACTCGGGCTCGTACGTTGCGTTGGCGATCACGCCGACCCAGTCGGGTGCTCTGAACTTTGCGGCCAACCCGAGCTACGGCGACGGCGGTATCATCTCGGTCAGCACGCGGCCGGGTGGTCTCGTTTTGGGCCAGCCGGGCGTCATCTGTAGCCAGGGCGCGGGCGGTAGCAACGGTATCTATATCAGCACCGATCCGGGCTCGCAGTGCCAGATCAATGTTGGTACTACGTACTACATCAATTTCGCCGATGCGGACTACACGGGCGTGCAGTACTGTTACAACTCGACCCCGGGTACCTGCACCACGTCAAAGATTTCCTACACGGAATACGTGAGCAGAAATCCTTGATCTTGCGGCAAATCGACCGGAATCGCCGATAGCCCGGAACAAGTTCTTTGTAAGAAATTGAACTGGGCTGCTTTTCGATGGTCAACAAGTCACGCAGAACCTGACTCTAGGTTCGGTGGGGCGCAAGATAGAATCAGGAGCGCCGGAGTTTTCCGGCGCTTCTTTTTTATGAGTTTCAATAGAGAGTGAAGACATGTTGAAGAGCGTAGTGATCGGTGGCCTCATGCTCTGTGTTTCGGCAGGGACGGCTTGGGCAGGTGATCTGGACAAATCCATAGTCACGCAGGGCGGCGCGTCAGTGACAATGGGCGATGTCGATGCCTTTATGCAGCGCATCCCGGAGGAGCGCAGGGCCGGCTTTTTTGCCAATCCGACGCGAGTCAACCAAATGCTGATCAGCATCCTGCGCAACAAGCAGCTAGCCCGCGAGGCCGCCGACATGAAGCTTGACCAGGCCCCCGAGGTTAAAGCCGAGGTCAATTTCTTGACGGATGACGTACTTGCTCGTGCGCGTGTGCGGTCGTTCGACGATTCGCTGAATGTGCCGTCAATGGCTGCCGCGGCCAAAGAGGAATACGCGGCGCACAAGAGCGAGTACGTCATACCTCCCGACGTAGAAGTCCAGCACGTGCTGATTTCTTTCAACGGTCGCAGCGAGGCCGACGCAAAAGCCTTGGCCGAAAAGGTACGTAGCGAAGCGCTTGCCAATCCGAAAGCGTTTGACGATCTCGTTGAGAAGTACTCCGACGATCCTTCGAAAACATCCAACAAGGGACATATTCCAGAAGCGGCTTCCGACAAGATGGTGGCTGCCTTTGCCGAAGCCGCGGGCAAGCTCAAGAAGCCGGGCGAAATCTCGCCGATCGTACAGACCAAATACGGCCTACATGTGCTCAGGCTGGTTACCAGCGTTCCTGGAAAGCCGATTCCCTATGACGAAGTGAAGGGTAAACTCGAAGCCAAACTCAAGGAAAATTACGTCAACGAGCAGCGCAAGAACTGGATGGCGAAATTCGATAGCGGCGCTCCGAAAGTGGATCCGCAAGTCATGGAGCTCCTGCATAACCGCTATGCGCCAAACGGAATGCCGTCGATCGAAGACGCTGTCAAGGGCAAGCCGAGCAACTGACTTTGGCAGTATCCGAATTGGCGGACGGCCGGAATGTCGAACACGGTAGTTCGTGGAATGCGCCGAAAGCACGCGGCCGGCGCGGGGCGCTGACGGCCATGCTTGCTCTCACCGCCCATTTCATCCGCCGCGAACTGCGTAACCGCTACCTCGGCAGCATCAGCGGCGGCCTGTGGGCGTTGCTACAGCCCCTGATCCAACTGGCGATCTACAGTTTCGTCTGGACTTATGTGTTCAAGATGCGCCTGCCGGGCGACGAAGGAAGTTCGCCCGCGGCAATCGTGCCATTCCTCGCGCTCGGAGTATGGCCGTGGAATGCGTTCAGCGAGGCGGTCATGCGTTCGGCCACGTCGATCCAGGACAACGCCGGATTGATTGGCAAGGTGGCGTTTCCGCGCGGGGTCCTCGTGTTCGCCGCGAGCAGCGCAAGTTTCTTGCTGCATGCCTTCGGTTTCGTCGTCGTGATAATCGTCATCGAGTTGCTCGGCATTCCCGTGCGGCTCGCGATGCTGCCGTTGGCGCTCGCGGTGTTTGCCATGTTGTTCATGCTTGCTTTGGGATTCGGCTATCTCTTCGCCGCAGTGCAGGTGTTCGTGCGTGATCTTTCCCAGGTGCTCGGCCAAGTGTTGCCGTTGATGATGTTCACGGCGCCGGTGCTGTATGCGCGCGAATTTCTGCCCGAGAGATTCCGCTCGTTGCTCGACTGGAACCCGTTCACGTTCTACCCGGAGTACCTGCGTGCCGAATTGCTCGGTATCGGCACGGTCGGTATCGGTGCTCAATTGATGGCACTCGCGCTTGCCATCGTGATGTGCGCGGTTGGCTATGCGGTATTTCGGCGCCTCAACCCTCGTTTCGAGGACTTCCTGTGAGCGCAGCGAACACCTCTGCAGTGTCGGCGGTCGACGGCAGTCTGCTCGCTGTCGCGCGCGATCTTGGCAAGTCCTATCCCAAGGTATTCCGCCCTCGCGATCGTCTGCGCGCTCTGGGCAAGCTGCTCGTCGGCATCGACAATATCGATTCGGTGCCGGTGCTGAGCGGAGTGAACCTGGAAGTCGTGCGCGGCGAATCGCTAGGTCTGATCGGCGAGAACGGTGCGGGCAAGTCGACCTTGCTGAAGCTGCTGACCGGGGTGTTGACGCCGACCAAGGGGAGCGTTGAAGTGCGCGGACGCGTCGGCGCGCTGCTCGAGCTCGGTGCAGGCTTCCACCCGGAATATACGGGGCGTGACAATATCTCGATGTCCGCTGCGTTATACGGCCTTGGCGCCGATGAGTTGCGCGAAAAGCTGCCGGAGATCATCGCCTTCGCCGACATCGGTCGATATATCGACGAACCCGTCAAACATTATTCCTCCGGCATGGTCGTGCGCCTCGGTTTCGCGATCGTCGCCGCGCTCCGGCCCGATTTGTTGATTACCGACGAAGTGCTTGCGGTCGGCGACGAATCGTTCCAGAAGAAGTGCGTGCGCTGGATGGAGGATTACCTCGCCGACGGCGGTACACTGATCCTCGTTTCGCACAGCATGTATCACATCCAGAAGCTTTGCCGGCACGCGCTATGGCTGCGGCAGGGCGAAGTGGCGGCGGCGGGCGATGTGTTCGACGTGACTCAGGCCTACCTCGCCTATCATGAGCGCAAGCTCGCCGGAACGCCCGATCGCGGTGCGATTGCCGCACAAGGTATCGAGTTCCATCTCGTTGGATTCGATGTCAACGGCGTCGATCAGGAAACCCCGGTCTTCCTCAATCAAGGCGATACGCTGCGTCTCAGAGCGCGCGTGCGCTCGCGCGACGGGCGCGTACCGACGGTGGCCTTCGGCATCACGCGTGCGGACGGCACCGCCGTGTACGGCGTCAGCAGCGAAATGGACGGTGTAGCGCCGTATCTCGACAGCGCGGATACCTTCGTCGGCGAGATCGTGTTCGACGATCTCGCTCTGTTGCCCGGCGCCTACACCATCAAAGCGCACCCGATGGATACCGAAGGCGTGCGTCTGTTCGACACACTTGAGCGTGGCATTGTCGTGCGCGGCAGCACACGTGAATTTGGCCTGGTGCGTTTGCATCACCGTTGGGGCGAGGCGAGCGAACGGCTACTGCGGCAAAATATGGCGGCTTCCGCGTCCTCCGATTCCCCATGACCACTCCGCAACCCGTTCCGACCTTGGATTTCACCGGCGAGCGCTTCACGCCCGAATGCGTGCGAGAGATCTGGTACGAGCATTGGGCGCGCTATGCCTTTGCGCTCGATCTCGCCAAGGGCAAGCGCGTGCTTGACGCCGCCTGTGGCGAGGGGTTCGGCAGTGCGGCGTTGGCTCGCGTGGCCCGTCAGGTGACGGGGCTGGATATTTCCGCCCAGGCGGTCGCGCATGCGCAGGCCCGCTACGGCGACGTGGCCAACTTGCGCTATGTGCAGGGTGACTGCACCCGTCTCGACCTGCCGCCGGCGAGCTTCGATCTCGCCATTTCGATCGAAACGCTCGAACATGTCGCGGCGCAGGAGGACATGGTTGCCGGATTCGCCCGCGTGCTTGCGGACGACGGCGTCTTTATCGTCTCCTCTCCGGACAAGCGCACCTACAGCGACATCACCGGTTTCCGTAACGAATTCCACGTGCGCGAGCTGTATCGCGAGGAATTGCTGGCTTTGCTGAAGGCGCATTTCCCCGAGGTGCGCTTGTTCGGACAGAAGCTGCTGTTTCAGTCGGCGATCTGGTCCTTGGACGAAGGTCCCTCTGCGGCGGCCGCCGCTGCCGCGACGACCGAGCAGGCCGCGGACGGCTCGACTTTGATAAAATCCGGCTTGCGCTACGACCCGCTGTATTTCATCGCTGTCTGTTCGCGCCGGCCGCTCGACGATCTGCCCCAGCTTGCGCTGTTCGGCGATCGAGAGGAGTCGGTGTACCAGCACTACAACCACGAAGTGCGCAAGAACATCGCCGCCGGCGGGCGCATCGTCGAACTCGAAACGCAGGTCGAGGAACTGCGCGCCGAGGTCGAACGACTGCGCGGCGGAGCAGCGCCGTAAGCCCAGGTCCGAACGCGCGGTTGTGCCGCGGCGGCATCTTCATCCTTCGAGCAATCTCTTGAGCTATCAATTCAACTACACCCTGCCGCCGCTGAATGCCGCGGCGCCCAAGGCCGACCCGAACGCGCCGACCTATGCCTCGGAAGACGGCATGGTTGCGTCGCTGTCGAGCCAGGAATGCATCTTCCAGATCCGCCGCACCGGCGAGCCTCACGTGATGACGTTCCAGGTGCTGCAGGCGATGGATCAATGCCGCGAGTTCCGCACGCTCGATGAGCATGTGGCGCGCATCCAGTCGACCCAGCCGGCGCTCGCGAACAAGCGCGAAGACGTGAGGCGTGTGCTCGAAAGCCTGGTGCAGCGCCAGTTGCTGATATCGGACGCGGGCTTCGTCGAGCGGCTCGGTTCGTCCGCCGCCATCGCGCAGGCACCGATGCGCGCCGTCTTCATCCGCGCCTGCGACCGGCCGCAGCAACTCGCCCATCTGCTGACTTCGCTCGCCGATTACGAGCGGCGGTTTCGTGCCGGTCGGCGCTATGTCCTGCTCGACGATTCGGTACTTCAGGCAAGCATCAACGAGCAACGCGATCTGCTGCGCGAGTTCGCGCGCACCACCGGATGCAAGGTGCACTACATCGGCAATGCCGAGCGCACCAAGATCGTCGACAAGCTCGTGCGCGAATTTCCTCAGGCGAAAGCGACGGTCCAAAGTCTGTTCATGCGCGACAAGAACGCCGGCACGCAACGTTTCGGCGGAGGTCGCGGCTGGAACATGGCCTTGCTGCTTTCGGCCGGATCGCGATTGGCGTTGCTTGACGACGACCTGCGTTTGAATCTCAAGCGGCCGCCGTTTGCGCAGCCGGGCCTCGATCCGAACCCGTCGGCGCCGATGGAAGCCGCGTTCCTGGCGAACATGGAGGAAGCGCTCGGCTACGGCGAAGATGTGGATGAGGATCCGTTCGCCATGCATCTCGACGCGTGCGGGCAGACGCTCGGCGCACTGACACGAACCTTGTATCCGCTGTCGCGCCAAGCTCTGCGCGGGCTGAATCTATCGCGGCTCGAACTCCTGTCCGCCCCTTCGCGCGTCGTTGCGACTCAAGTCGGCACCTACGGCAGCGCGCGCACCGAAAACGGGCTTTGGCTGTATCGACTCGAAGGCCGCAGCCGCGACGAATTCTGGCATGAGCGCGCGAGCTATTTGCGCAACGCCGAAGCACAGCACATCTGGTTCGGCGTCGCCCAGGCGCAGCCGAAGGAAGTCACCGGCTTCACGCCGTTCACGCTCGACAATAGCTTGCTGTTGCCGTGTACGAATCCGATCGGCCGCGGTGAGGACAGTCTGTGGAGCGCGTTGACGCGCTATGCGCACCCCGATGCGGTCGTGCTCGAACTACCCGACGCCATCGCGCATGTCCAGGAGAGCCAGCGCATCCGCTCGGACATCACACGCAAGGCCTTCGTCCCGCGGGTGAATCTATTCCTGCGCGACTACATCCAGCGTCAGTTCGGTTTGTACAAGGCCGCTGATGGCGGCCAGCGTCTCTCGTTCTTCGCCGAAGTGTTGCGTGATCTGGCTGGAGCGACTCCGGCCGAGCGCGTGGCACACCTCCGCGAATACTTGAGCTTTGCGCGTGCCGACCTTATCGATCGCCTTCAACATCAGATCGAAGCCGCGACCGAAGCGCCGATCTATTGGCAGGCCGACGCGCGCGCAATCGTCGAAAGCAACGCCAAGGCACTCCTCGCGAAAGCGCCGCCGCGCCTCGGCGACTGGCCTGAAGACATCGACGACTCGGGTTGTGCGAAAGCCTTAGTCACCGAGCTGAACGGCATGGCCGACGCCCTCGAGCACTGGCCGGCGCTGTGGCACCACGCGGCCGAGCAGGGCGAGAAGTTGCTCGGCGCACTCTGAGTCTTCTCTCGTGAGCGATACCGCCGAGCGATTGCCCGCGATGCCAGGCTTGACCAGCGTCGTCGTCGTGACGGCGAACAGCGGCGATGGCATCGGCGAGTGCATCGCCCGGGTTCTTGCGAGTGCGGTGCCGGTTGAGGTTCTCGTCGTCGACAACGCCTCACAGGATGGCAGCGTCGAGCACCTTGCCGCGCGTTTTGCGCAGACTCCTGCGCTGCGCATTCTTCGCAACGAGCGGAATCTCGGTTTCGGCACGGCCTGCAATCGCGGCGCGGCCGCGGCGAAAGGCGACACTATCCTGCTGCTCAATCCGGACTGTGCGATCGACGTGGACACGATTGCACGGCTGCGTGCCGTGCTCGCTTCCGATCCTGATATTGGGTTGCTCGGCGTCTTGCAGATCGATGCCGAGGGGCGTGTCGATCCCGCTTCGCGCCGACATGATCCCTTGCTTCGACGCGCCTTCGCGACGGCATCCGGGTTGACGCGTTTCGCCGCGCGCTGGCCGGCGTTCGCCGGCGTGGAAATGCCGGCGGATCGTAACGATGCCGTTGTCGAACAAATTGACGCCGTATCCGGCGCCTTGATGCTGTTGCCGCGCATCGTGTTCGACCGCGTCGGCGGGTTCGACGAAGGTTACTTCCTCCACTGCGAGGATCTGGATCTTTGCCGACGTGTACGCGACGCAGGCTATCGTGTTGCCTGTGTGAACGACTTGCGCGTCGTGCACGGCAAGGGCGGTTCGAGCCGGCGCCGTCCCGTCTTCGTTGCTTGGCACAAGCGTCGCGGCATGTGGCGCTGGTTCACCAAGTTCGATCCCGCGGCACACAATCCTTTGCTGCGCGTCCTGGTCTGGTGCGGAATATGGATGGCGTTCGCAGCCAGCGTGCCGCTACTGCTGTTGCGCCGCGCGCGCTCGACGTAGCAGGTCCAGATTCTGTTGCAGTCCGGCATGGCCGGGCAATTTGTTCGCGGCCTGCGTCAGTAGCTGTTCCGCGCGATCGAGTCTTCCCGCACGCAGATTCGCCATGCCGCCGAGATTGAGCGCGTTGATGTCGCTGGGGCGCAGGTACAGGACCTGGTCGAAGCACATGGACGCGGCGACGTGATCGCCGCCTTCCAGATATTGGCGTGCGGTGAAGAACACGGCATCGGCGTCCGTCAGCCAGCGCAGGAAGGGCTCGGCCCACTTGCTGCGAATCTTCTCTATGCTCTTCGATCGCAGCGAGGCGTCGTCGTTGACACCGAATCCGCAGCCCGAATCGCCGGCCTGCGCATGCCAGACGCTGGTCGCCTCGTCGACATAGCGGAATTCGGTCCGCGTCGCGCAGGCGACTTGAAAGTCGTGGTCTTCGTGCACGGCGAAATCCGGATCGAAACGCACGCCGTCGTCGACGAGACTGCGGTGAAACAAGGTCGCGCAGGTCGTCGCGCGGCTGTGGAAATACAACTGCACGTGATTGCCGGCATGGCTGATATGGCCGAGCAGGCGGCCTTGCGCATCGAGCACGCGCGTGCGCGCATAGACCACAAGTTCACCGCGCGAACGCGATGTGCCGAGCAGCGTCGCCACATGTTGCGGCAGCAACTCGTCGTCGTCATCGAGAAAATTGAGCCATTCGCCGCGAGCCTCGTCGAGAGCCAAGTTGGCCGCCTCGGGGCGCGGTAGTCTGCGGTCGGGCTGCGGATAAACCAGACGCAAGGGGCGGCCCTTCCAACTCGTGGGTAACGAGCGGTGCACACTGCCGCAGGCCGCGACGACGACGATTTCAATATTGGACCAGGTCTGCGCCGCTGCCGAGTCGAGGGCGCGCGCAAATGTAGGGCGATCCATACTGCGGATCAGGATCGAGACGAGCGGTCTTGCTGAAGCGGAATCGCTCATTGGGAAACCGCAGCGACTGACGGTCGCTTATCGAATGCCGCGTTCGCGGGCGAGGGCATGCCGGTGTCCGTTGATCTCCGCGCGCAACGCGAGCGCGGCTTCGCGTGCCGCTCCGGCGAAGTTCTCGTCATTGCCGGCATAGAGAATCGCGCGTGACGAACTGATGATCAAACCTTCGCCGCTGCGCGTTGCGCCATTGCGCACGACGGCTTCGACGTCGCCGCCCTGGGCGCCGACGCCGGGGACGAGCAGAGGCATGTCGCCGACGAGGGCGCGCACCTGAGCGAGCTGCTCCGGCCAGGTTGCGCCGACGACGAGAGCGCAATTGCCGTTCGCATTCCACTCATTCGCGATCGTGGCGGCGACGTGCTGATACAGCGGAAGTTCCGCGCCCGCGGCGCCGCGTACGGTCAGTTCCTGCAGGTCCGTCGAGCCCGGGTTCGAGGTATGGCAGAGCAGGATCACGCCTTTGTCCGCACGCTCGAGAAACGGCTGTACCGAATCGCGTCCAAGATAGGGATTGAGCGTGACTGCGTCGGCGCGATAGCGCTCGAACGCCTCGGTTGCATAATGCTGCGCGGTCGAGCCAATGTCGCCGCGCTTGGCGTCGAGAATCACCGGAACGCCGGGATGCTGCGCGTGGATATGTGCGATCAGCCGTTCGAGCGCATCTTCTGCGCGACGCGCGGCGAAGTGAGCGATCTGCGGTTTGAATGTGCAGACGAGATCGGCGGTTGCGTCGACGATCTCGCGGCAAAACGCGAAGATCGCGTCCGGCGCGCCGTGCAGGTGCGCCGGAAACTTGGCCGGCTCCGGATCGAGGCCGACGCAGACGAGCGAATCGTTCGCCCGCGCCGCCTGCGTCAATGCCGCGATGAAGCTCATGCCGGATCGCGCCTCAGACCAGCTTGCGGTACTTGATGCGGTGAGGCTTCGCCGCTTCCTCGCCGAGGCGCGCCTTTTTGTCCGCCTCGTACTCGCGGTAGTTGCCGGAGAAGAACTCGACGTGCGAGTCGCCCTCGAACGCGAGGATGTGCGTGGCGATGCGGTCGAGAAACCAGCGGTCGTGCGAGATCACGAAGGCGTTGCCGGGAAATTCCAGCAGCGCGTCTTCGAGCGCACGCAGGGTTTCGATGTCGAGGTCGTTGGACGGCTCGTCGAGCAACAGCACGTTGCCGCCCTGTAGCAGCGTTTTCGCCAGATGCAGACGGCCGCGTTCGCCGCCGGAGAGCTGGCCGACAATCTTCTGCTGGTCGGGGCCCTTGAAGTTGAAGCGGCCGATATAGGCGCGCGACTGGATTTCGATGCCGTTGATGTTGAGGATGTCCGAGCCGCCCGAGACTTCCTGAAAGACGTTGTGCTTGCCGTCGAGCTTGTCACGGCTCTGGTCGACGTAGGCGATCTTCACCGTCTGACCTTCGACGATCTCGCCCTTGTCGGGCTTTTCCTGGCCGGTGATCATTTTGAACAGTGTCGATTTGCCGGCGCCGTTGGGGCCGATGATGCCGACGATCGCGCCGGGCGGCACCTTGAAGCTCAAATCATCGATCAACAGGCGATCGCCGAAGGACTTGGAGACGCCCTTGAACTCGATGACGTTGTCGCCGAGCCGCTCGCCGGGCGGGATGAAGATCTCGTTGGTTTCGTTGCGCTTCTGGTAGTCGACCGATTGCAGCTCGTCGATGCGCGACAAACGCGCCTTGCCCTTGCTGCGGCCGCCTTTGGCGTTCTGGCGTGCCCATTCGAGTTCGCGCTGGATCGCCTTTTGCCGAGCTTTTTCGCTGGAGGCTTCCTGCTTCAGGCGCTCATCCTTCTGTTCCAGCCACGAGGAATAGTTGCCCTTCCACGGAATGCCGCGGCCGCGGTCGAGTTCGAGAATCCACTCGGCGGCGTTGTCGAGGAAGTAGCGATCGTGGGTGACCGCGACGACCGTGCCCGGGAATTTCTGCAGGAACTGCTCCAGCCACTCAACCGATTCGGCGTCTAGATGGTTGGTTGGTTCGTCGAGCAGCAGCATGTCGGGCTTCGACAGCAGCAGGCGGCACAGCGCGACGCGGCGCTTCTCGCCGCCCGACAGCGTCTTGATCTTCGTGTCCCACTGCGGCAGACGCAGCGCGTCGGCGGCGACTTCGAGCGTGCGTTCAAGCGTATGGCCGTCGGCCGCGGCGAGAATCGCTTCGAGGCGCTGCTGCTCCGCTGCGAGCTTGTCGAAGTCGGCGCCTTCCTCGGCATACGCGGCATAGACCTCATCGAGGCGCTTTTGCGCATCCGTCACTTCGGACAGGCCTTCCTCGACCGATTCGCGCACCGTCTTCTCGGGGTCGAGCTGCGGTTCCTGCGCCAGATAGCCGATCTTGATGCCCGGCTGCGGCCGCGCCTCGCCGTTGTACTCGGTGTCGACGCCCGCCATGATGCGCAGCACGGTCGATTTGCCCGCGCCGTTCAGGCCGAGCAGGCCGATCTTGGCGCCGGGGAAAAACGAAAGCGAAATGTCCTTGATGATCTCGCGCTTCGGCGGCACGACCTTGGACACACCGATCATGGTGTAGATGTACTGCATTGCTGACTCCGTGGGTGGCGACGGCGAGAGAAGGCCGCTCGCAAAGGCCGCGAATTATCGCCGATAGCCCCCTTTCTTGCCATGTTTTTTGCCCGTTCCGTCGCAAACGCAACGCGTTGGCGCACGACCATCCTCAAGCCGGATCGAGGCGACGGAGAGAGCGGGCGAATGGGGCAGGTAACGGCGACATCGTGGCGCGCGTTCCTGCGCGCGCAAGACTGGAGATTGGCAGTCTGGTGCCGAAGGCGAGGCGCTTATGCCATCGCCGTGCACGAGTTCTTCTGGTTCGGAATCAAGCAGGCCTGGGCCTGTCTTTTCGGCGGCATCATGCTCGCGCTGCTCGTCGTCACCTGGCGCTGGTATCCACGCGACATGCTGCTGGCGCGCTACGACTTCCTCACTCTCGCCGCGCTGGCCGTGCAGTCGTGCCTAATTCTGGCGCGGCTCGAAACGCGGGAAGAGGCCGCCGCGATCTTCGTGTTCCACCTGGTCGGCACGCTCATGGAGCTGTTCAAGACCGCGGTCGGTTCCTGGATCTATCCCGAGCCCTCGCTGTTGCGCCTCGGCGGCGTGCCGCTCTTCACCGGCTTCATGTACGCCGCGGTCGGCAGTTATATCGCGCGTGCCTGGAGGCTGTTCGATTTCCGCTTTTCCCGACATCCGCCGTTCGCCGCATGCGCAGTGCTGGCGCTGTCGATCTACCTGAATTTCTTCAGCCATCATTATCTGCCGGATCTGCGTCTGCCGTTGTTCGTCGGCATCGCCGTTCTGTTCGGACGCACCTGGATTCACTATCGGATTCGTCGCGTTTATCGGCGCATGCCGCTGCTGTTGGGGTTTTTCCTCGTCGCCTTGTTCATCTGGCTGGCGGAAAACGTCGGTACGTTCGCTCACGCCTGGCAGTACCCGAGCCAGCGCGGCGCCTGGCAGCCGGTGCCGATCGGCAAGCTCGGTGCCTGGCTGCTGCTGATGATCATCAGCTACGTACTCGTGGCGGCCCTGCATCGGCGCAGACTCCACGAACGGTACTGCTAGTGGCTGGAACGGGGGCGTGGCGCTACACTTTCCAGTCCCGCTGCCGCTGCCCCACGAGAATCGAATGTTCGCAAAAACGTGCACGATCGCCGGTTACGACGATGAACTCGCCAAAGCCATCGGCGATGAGGCTCAGCGCCAGGAAGATCACGTCGAGCTGATCGCGTCGGAAAATTACGCCAGTCCGCGCGTGCTCGAGGCGCAGGGTTCGGTGCTGACCAACAAGTACGCCGAAGGCTATCCGGGCAAGCGCTACTACGGCGGCTGCGAATACGTCGACATTGCCGAAAAACTCGCGATCGAGCGCGTCAAGCAATTGTTCGGCGCCGACTACGCCAACGTGCAGCCGCATTCGGGCTCGCAGGCGAACCAGGCCGTGTATTTCGCCTTGCTCAATCCGGGCGACACGATCCTCGGCATGTCGCTCGCGCACGGCGGCCATCTCACCCACGGCGCCAAGGTGAACTTGTCCGGCAAGGTGCTCAATGCCGTGCAGTACGGCGTCAACGACAAGGGTTTGGTCGATTACGACGAAGTCGAAAAGCTCGCTCTCGAACACAAGCCGAAGATGGTCGTCGCCGGTTTCTCGGCCTACTCGCAGGTGATGGACTGGGCGCGCTTCCGCGCCATTGCCGACAAGATCGGCGCGTATCTGTTCGTCGATATGGCGCATATCGCCGGCCTCGTCGCCGCGGGCGTGTATCCGAGTCCGCTGCCGCACGCGCACGTGGTCACCTCGACCACGCACAAGACCCTGCGCGGGCCGCGTGGGGGCATCATCGTCGCCAAGGGCGCGGGCGAGGAGATCGAGAAGAAATTGCAGTCGATCGTTTTCCCGGGCATCCAGGGCGGCCCGCTTATGCACGTGATCGCGGCCAAGGCGGTCGCGTTCAAGGAAGCGCTCGAGCCCGAGTTCAAAACCTATCAGCAGCAGGTCGTGAAGAACGCACAGGCGATGGCAAAAACCTTTGTCTCACGCGGCTACAAGATCGTCTCCGGCGGCACCGAGAACCATCTGATGCTCGTCGACCTGATCGGCCGCAGCGTCACCGGCAAAGACGCCGAGGCTGCACTCGGCAAGGCGCATATCACGGTCAACAAGAACGCCGTGCCGAACGATCCGCAAAAGCCCTTCGTGACCTCGGGCTTGCGCATCGGCACGCCGGCGGTGACGACGCGTGGCTACAAGGAGCCCGAATGCGTGGCGCTCGCGAACTGGATCTGCGACGTGCTCGACGCGCCGAGCGACGAGCGCGTGATCGCCGGCGTGCGCGAGAACGTCGAGAAGCAGTGCAGGGCATTTCCGGTATATGGCTAAGAGCGGGAATTCGATTTTTGTGACTCGTGATTCGCAAGAGCGATTGCGCGCCGCCGCTTTCCGCTGCTCGCGAATCACGAATCAGGAATCTCCAATCCCGGTTTTCTGATGCACTGTCCCTTCTGCCAGCACAGCGACACGCGCGTGATCGATTCGCGCGAAGCCGACGACGGCGCAACGATCCGTCGCCGGCGCGAGTGTCCGCAGTGCGGCGAACGCTTCAATACCTTCGAGACCGCCGAAATCAAGTTGCCTGCCGTGGTCAAGAGCAACGGTCGCCGCGAAGCCTTCGACGAGCGCAAGCTGCGCTTCGGTATCGAGCGCGCCCTGCATCATCGGCCGGTTGCGAGCGACGCGCTCGACGACGTGGTGCGCAACGTCATCCGCCAGTTGCGCCAGGTCAACGAACGCGAGGTCGTCTCGCGCCTGATCGGCGAATGGGTGATGAACGAACTCAAGCGCATCGACCAGGTCGCCTACGTGCGCTTCGCCTCGGTATATCGCCGCTTCGAGGACGTGCAGGCGTTCCGCGAAGAAATCGAAAAACTCGAGCGCGACCTGCCGGCGATCGAAGGCTTGCAGCTTCCGCTGCTCGGCGAAGTCGTCGTGCAGATCGAGAAGAACAAGAAGCGCTGATGTCCGCTTCGAGTCGCGATCCCGCCGCCGCGGATTTCGGCTTCTCGGCCGTCGATCACAGTCATATGGCCCGCGCGCTGCGCTTGGCCAAGCGCGGCCTCTACACAACCCAGCCGAATCCGCGCGTCGGTTGCGTGCTCGCGCGCGGCGACACCGTTGTCGGCGAAGGCTGGCACGTGCGCGCCGGCGAGCCGCATGCGGAAGTGTTTGCCCTGCGCGCCGCGGGCGAACGTGCGCGCGGCGCGACCGCCTACGTCACCCTCGAACCGTGCGGCTTGCATGGGCGCACGCCGCCCTGCGCAGATGCGCTGATCGCCGCGGGCGTGGTGCGCGTGGTCATCGCGAGCGAGGACGCGTTTCAGCACGAGGGCGGCGCCATCGCGCGCATGCGCGCGGCAGGCATTGCCGTCGAATCGGGCTTGATGCGCAGCGCGGCACGCGAGCTCAACCGCGGTTTTTTTTCGCGCGTCGAGCGCGGACGGCCGTGGCTGCGCGTGAAGCTCGCGATGAGTCTCGATGGGCGCACGGCGCTGTCGAACGGCGAATCGAAATGGATCACCGGTAAGGCCGCGCGCGAAGACGTGCAGTATTGGCGTGCGCGCTCGTCGGCGATTCTGACCGGCAGCGGCACCGTGCTCGCCGACGATCCGCGGCTGACACTGCGCCTAGCCGCTCTGGCTGCGGACGGCGAAGAGAACAAGAGCATCGCGCCGTTGCGCGTCGTACTCGACCGCGAACTGCGCACGCCGCGCGCTGCCAACGTGCTCGATGGCAGCGCGCCGACGCTGGTGATTCATGCCGCCGGCGCGAAAGCGGCGCACGACGGCTTCGGGCGCGTGGAATTGCTTGCGGTTGAAACCCGCGATGGCCGCCTCGATCTGTCGCAGGTATTGCCTGCACTCGGCCGGCGGGGCATCAACGAATTGCAGGTCGAAGCCGGGCCGACACTCTGCGGCGCCTTGCTGCAGGACGGCTGGGTGGACGAACTGCTTGTGTACGTCGCACCGGTGCTGCTCGGCGACAAGGCGCGGCCGCTGCTTGCCTTGCCCGACATGGCGGAAATGACTCGAACGAGGCGCTTGCGCACGATCGACAGCCGCCAGGTCGGCGCGGATTTACGTTTGTTGTTACGGGAATAGACGATGTTCAGTGGAATCATCCAGGCAGTCGGCAAAGTCGTCGAGCTGCAGCCGCGCGGCGGCGATGTGCGCCTCGTGGTCGATGCCGGCAGTCTCGATGTGGCGGGCGTCGCCCTCGGCGACAGCATTGCCGTGTCGGGCGTCTGCCTCACCGCGGTCGAGATCGCCGGCACGCAGCTCGCTTTCGATGTCTCGAACGAAACCTTGTCGCGTACCGCGCTCGGTGCGCTCGGTCAGGGCGGCACGGTGAATCTCGAAAAATCGCTGCGTCTTTCCGATCGGCTCGACGGGCATCTCGTGTCCGGACATGTCGACGGCGTCGGCCGCGTGGTCGCAATCGAGCCCGACGCGCGTTCGCAGCGCTGGACCTTCGAGGTTCCCGCCGAGCTGGCGAAGTACATCGCCGGCAAGGGCTCGGTCTCGGTCGACGGCACGAGTCTGACCGTCAATGAAACCGACGGTGCGCGCTTCGGCGTCAACCTGATTCCGCATACGATCGACGTGACGACGTTCAAACACAAGTGCGTCGGCGACGCGGTGAACATCGAAGTCGATCTGGTCGCGCGCTACGTCGAAAGGCTGCTGCGCGGCTGATATGCACTGGCTGCGCCATCCGGCCGCCCGCTTGGTCGTGGAAATCGCGATCCTTGCGATACCGCTCAATCTGGCGTATCGCTTCGCGATGCAGATCGTCTATCGGCTCGACGCGTTGTGGGGAACGTTGTTCGCGTTGATCGCCGCGGTGGTCGCGTGCAACGCCTACAACCTCTGCGCGCGATTCTTCGCCAAGCGCAGCGCCGACGAGTTGGCGCCGCGGCGCGCGCGCGGTGCATTGTATGGAGCGGGACTCGGTGCGCTGCTGATCGGGCTTGTCGTCGCGGCGCTGGCGCTGACCGGCACGGCGAAAGTCGGCGAAGGCGGCGCGTTTGCGCTTGCCGGGCTGCCGGGCGTGGCGATTCTCGCCGCCGCATTCGAGGAACTGGTCGCGCGCGGAGTCGTGCTGCGCAATCTCGAGAACGTGTTCGGCAGTGCTGTGGCGCTGGTGCTGTCGGCGGCGCTGTTCGCCGTGCTGCATATCGGCAACCCGAACTGGACGCCGCTGTCGATCGCCGCGATCGGCGTCGAGGGCGGCCTGATGCTCGGCGCGGTCTATGTCGCGACGCGCTCGCTGTGGTGGGTTTTCGGCGTGCATGCGGCGTGGAATTTCACCCAGACCGGATTATTCGGCATCGCCGACTCCGGCCATCCGGGGCGTGGCCTGCTGCACACCGAGCTGAGCGGCCCGGCCTGGCTGACCGGCGGTGCGTTCGGCATCGAAGCGTCTGCCTTGAGCGTCGCGCTTTGCGCTATCGTGGCGGCCGGATTTCTGATTCACGCTTGGCGGCGCGGGCGATTCGTCGCGCCGTTCTGGAAGCCGAGCCATTCCATCTGATCACTCGCCGTTGCCGTGAACCGGCAGCGGCGGCCCATAAAGAGCAAAGGCCGTACATGCAATTTGACACCATCGAAGACCTCGTTGCCGACATCCGCGCCGGGCGCATGGTCATCGTCGCCGACGACGAAGATCGCGAGAACGAAGGCGACCTCATCATGGCGGCGCAGGCGGTCACGGAAGAATCGATCGCCTTCATCGTGCGCCATTCCAGCGGCATCATCTGCCAGCCGATGTTGCGTGCGCGCCTCGAAGAGCTGCAGCTGCCGCAGATGGTGACGGAGAACAGCGAGAGCCACCGCACCGCGTTCACGATCTCGGTCGATTATCGCCACGGCACGACGACGGGCATCTCCGCGGCCGATCGCGCGCGCACGATCCGCGCGCTCGCCGATCCGACCTCGCAGTCCGGCGATTTCGCGCGGCCCGGACACATTTTCCCGCTGCGCTATAGCGAAGGTGGCGTGCTGACGCGCGCCGGGCACACCGAAGCGACGATCGATCTTGTACGCCTGGCCGGTCTGCCGATGCTCTCTGGCATCCTCGTCGAGATCGTCAACGACGACGGCACGATGAAGCGCGGCGCACAGTTGATCGCGTTCGCACGCGAGCACGGGCTCAAGGTCGGTACGATCGCGGACCTGATCCGCCATCGCCTGCAGACCGAAAAGACCGTGGCGCGCGTCTTCGAACGCGAAGTCGAAACCGAATTCGGTCCGTTCCGTCTGATCGGGTATCGCGACGCCTTGTCCAGTCAGGCGCATTTCGCCCTGGTGCGCGGCAAGGTCGATGACGGTGCGCCGGTGCTCACGCGTGTGCACGTGCGCGACACCTTGACCGACGTGCTGCATCTGACTGGCACGCCCTGCGGCATGACGATCAGTGCGGCACTCCGCCGCGTCGCTGCGGAAGGGCGCGGCGTCGTTGTCGTGCTTGCCGATGCGAAGGAGGCAGCGAGCGCGCTCGAACGGCTCGACACCGACGCCAAGCGCGAAGGCGACGCTGCCCACGACGGCCGCCAGCACGGCCTCGGCGCGCAGATTCTCGCCGACCTCGGCGTGCGCCGTCTGACCGTGCTCGGCACGCCGCGGCGGTTCCTCGGCCTCGGCGGATTCGGCCTCGAGATTGCCGGCTACGAAGAGTCTTCGGTTCATCAGAAAGATTAAAGAAACGTTGAGTTGATTCAGCGTTTCTGTGAGCCGGCGCGTCTCGCGAATCCAGCGCGTTTTGCTTGATCCGGCGTAGCCAGATCGAAGCGCCTGGCGGTCTCGGCGCGTATGCAAAAACTCGCAGGAGCTTTTGCATACAATCATTAAAATTCAGTCATTTACAGCCAGCTCAGTTTCGCGGTCAACGCGAGGTCTATAGTGGCGTTGTTCCCCTCGTCCTACTTGCCGGGGCAAGCCATGAACACCACGATCCGTTTTACCTTTGCCGCACTCGTTTGCAGCAGCTTCGTGCTGCTCGCGGGCTGCGATCAGAACAAACCGACGGCGCAGCAACAGGGCGCCTCCGTCGCACAGCTTGTTGGCGATGCGGCTCCGGCCGCCGACGCCAATAAGCCGGCCGATCCGCCACCGCCGCACGCAGCGCCAGCGTACACACCGCCGACTGCGGCGCAGCTGATTTCACTGCTGGCGCCGATCGCCGTTTTTCCCGACAAACTCGTCGCGCAGGTGCTGGCTGCGTCGAGCTATCCCGATGAGATCACCCAGGCGAACGGCTGGCTCGCGCAGAATTCATCGCTCAAAGGCGATGCTCTGCAGCAAGCGATCGACAAGCAGGATTGGGATCCGAGCGTGAAGGCCATCGTCGTCTTCCCTGACGTGCTGCATCAGATGGCGAACAATGTGCCGTGGACGACCGCGCTCGGCGAGGCCTACGTCAACGACCCGAACGACGTGATGAACGCGATCCAGGCGCTGCGCGCGCAGGCGCTTGCCTGCAACAACCTGAAGTCGAATAAGTACATCACCGTGACCAAGACGGCGAAGAATACGACAACGCCGACCGAGCAATACGTCGACGAGGCGCCGAGCTATTCGGGCCCGCCGGTCATTCCGCCGCCCGACGACGTCATCGAAATCGAACCCGCGCAGCCCGACTACGTCTACGTGCCGTATTTCAATCCGGTGAGCTATTACGGTGCGCCGATCGATGTCTGGCCGGGCTACTACTACGCCTGGCCCGCGCCGGTGTATTGGGGTCCGAGCTTCGCGTTCGGTCTCGGCATCTGGATCGGCAGCTACCACCATTGGGGCTGGGGCTGGCATCACTGGGACGTGGGCTGGGGCCGCGGCTTCGATCGCCACTGGGGCGACCGCGGCTGGCGCAACGCCTCGGTCGTGTTCAACAACCGGCCGTACGTTAGCCGCTCGACGACGGTGATCAATCGTTTCGATGCCGGTGGCGGCTTTGCCGGCGGCCGCGCGAACTTCGATCCGGCTGCGCGCACCGCGGCGCTGCGTCCCGGCATGACGGGCAACGCCGGCTTCGCGCCGCACACGGCGCCGACCGATTTCAACCGCCTCAGCCGGCCGCAGTTCACCGCGGCGATGGCGCAGCGCAGTGCAGTTGCTGCCACACGCGCCGGCTTTGCGCCGGGCAGGTCTTCGATGGCCGAAACGCGGCCGGGCGGTCTGGCGTCGTCGAGCTTTGTTTCGTCGCCGGTATCGCGCTCCGCGCAGACCTTCGATCGCCCCGGCGCGCTGCCGTCGAGCCGTTATGTGCCGGCATCGATGCGCGGCGGCTATGACGGCTCGTCGCGTGGCCCGGTCGGCGGTGGCCAGGCTCGCAGCTTTGCCTCAGCGCCGCAACGCCAGGCCTACGACGGCGGTTATCGCACGCAGAGCGCGCCGCGCGGCATGGCGCAGGGTCCGTCCATGCAGCGCAGCTTCTCCGCGCCGCAGTCGATGGCGCGCAGCTATAGCGGTCCTTCGCGCAGCTATTCGGCTCCTTCGCGCAGCTACGCGCCACCGGCGTCGATGCGCGGCCCGGCGCCGATGGCGAGCCGCTCGTTCGCCAATGCGCCGCGCGCGCAGGCACCGCACTATTCCGCCCCGCGCAGCGCACCTTCGGGCGGTGGCGGCGGCCGCGCCGCGCCGAATGGACGTCACCGCTGAGCCGGCGACGGCAGCCTTCCGGTAAACTAGACGGCGCGGAATCCTCCGCGCCGTCTTCATTTCTCCTCGATGCAAAATTATTCCGGTGAACTGCGCCCCGTCGCGGCGGCGCGGTTCGCGATCATCGCCAGCCGCTGGAACCCGGGCATCGTCGATGTGCTCATCGACGGCGCGCGCCGCGCGCTGCACGAACACGGCGTTGCCGATGACGCCGTCGATCTGGTGCGCGTGCCGGGCGCTTGGGAAATTCCTGCCGTCGCGGCGGAACTGGGCCGGGCGGGCAGGCATGCGGCGATCCTCGCGTTCGGCTGCGTCGTGCGCGGCGACACGCGCCACTACGAGCACGTCGCCGACAATTGCGCGCAGGGTCTGATGCGCGTTGCACTCGACCATGGCGTGCCCGTGCTCAACGGCGTGCTTGCGGTCGAGCGCCATGCCGATGCGCAGGCGCGTGCCGGTGGCGCGCACGGCAACAAGGGCGAGGAAGTCGCACTCGCTGCAATGGAAATGGTGGATTTATGCGAAAAATTGAAAAGCGCGGGCCTCGACAGCCGTTCTGTGGCGGCCGCGGCCAAGGACGGGCGCAATGAATAAGCCGCGCCCCGACGGCATCGACCTTGCCGCGCGTTCGCGCGCGCGCCGTCGCGCTCTGCAGGCGATCTATGCCTGGCAGCTGAGCGGCAATTCGATGGCCAAGGTGATGGAAGAGTTCCGTCACGAGCAGGACATGGAAGTCGCCGACCTCGGTTATTTTGAGGACCTGCTGCGCGGCGTCAACGTGCATTGCGCCGAGCTCGACGCGAGCCTCGCGCCGTATCTCGACCGCGAAGTGGCCCAGGTCGATCCGATCGAGCGCGCCGCGCTGCGCCTTGCCGCCTACGAGCTGCAGCACCGTATCGACGTGCCGTATCGCGTCGTCATCAACGAAGCGATCGAAGTGACCAAGCGTTTCGGCGCCGAACACGGACACACTTACATCAACGGCGTCCTCGACAAGCTCGCCGCCAAAGCCAGACCCGTCGAGTACGCGGCGAGCGCCCGCGCCTGACGTGGCCGAGTTCGCCCTGATCGACCTGATCCGCGCGCGCTGCGAGATCGCGCGCGAGGACGTACGGCTCGGCATCGGCGACGACGCGGCCTTGCTTGCGGTGCCGGCGGGGCAGGCGCTTGCGGTCAGCACCGATACGCTGGTTTCGGGCGTGCACTTTCCCAAGGACACGCCGCCGCGCGACATCGGCTGGAAAGCACTCGCGGTCAACCTTTCCGATCTCGCTGCGATGGGTGCGACGCCGGCTTGGGCGACACTGGCCTTGACCCTGCCGCAGGCCGACCGCGAATGGGTTTCCGCGTTCGCCGACGGCTTCGCGGCACTTGCAGGAGAATTCAAGCTGGCCCTCGTCGGCGGCGACACGACGCAGGGCCCGCTCGCGATCACGGTCACCGTGCACGGCTTCGTTCCCGAACATCTGGCTTTGCGCCGCGACGGCGCGCAGGCCGGCGACGCGGTGCTCGTCACCGGCACGCTCGGCGACGCGGCGGCAGGCTTGCGCCTGCTGCACGATGCCGCGCATGACGGGCGCCAGCGCACGGCGCTCGTCGATCGTCTCGACCGGCCGACGCCACGCGTTGCCCAAGGGTTGCTGCTGCGCGGGCGTGCGCATGCCTGCATCGACGTGTCGGACGGCCTGCTCGCCGATCTCGGCCATATCTGCGCGGCCAGCGGCGTCGGTGCGGAGATCGAAGCCGAGCTGCTGCCGGCGTCGCCGGCCTTGCTCGGCTTGTTCGACGACGAAGCGCGCATCGCATTGCAGCTTGGCGGCGGGGACGATTACGAATTGTGCTTCACCGCGTCCGAAGCGCTCGCATCGGAGTTGCTCAGCGATCTCGCACGTAGCGGCTGCGGCGCCACGCGCATCGGCCGCATCGTTGCGGACCCCGGCATACGCGTGCGCAACGGCGCAGGCGGCGAAGTACGCATCGGTCGCGCCGGCTGGGAACATTTCGGCGCATGAGCCTGAGCGGCGCACAGCGGCGCGCTCTGCTTGCGCACCCGGCTGGGTGGATCGCGGCGGGTTTCGGCTCGGGCCTCAGTCCCGTCGCGCCGGGCACAGCGGGATCGCTCGCCGCCGTACTGCTATGGTTTGCGCTGCGCGAGCTGCCCTGGCCTGTGTATGTCGCCGTCATCGCTTGCGCCTTCGTGCTCGGTATCTGGGCCTGCGCCTGGGTCGTGAGCACGCTGCGCGACGACGATCCAGGCTTCGTAGTCTGGGACGAATTCGTCGGTCAATGGATCGCGCTGGCGCCGCTCGCGTGGATAGCGTTCGCGTGGTGGTGGCCTGTGGTGGCCTTTGCTTTGTTCCGCGTATTCGATATCGCCAAGCCCTGGCCGGTGTCTTGGGCGGACCGACAGGTGAAAGGCGGTCTCGGTGTGATGCTCGACGACGTGCTCGCCGGTATTTATGCCGCGGCGGCGGTGACGGTTTTAACGCGGCTTGTGGGATAGTGCGGCGAGTTTTCGCGTTCGCCCTCGAGCGCGAAACCGATGACGCGGCCGTGCCGAGCCGTGTTTCTCGATCTCCTCCCCATCGAGCCCCCATCATGACCGAAGACGAAATCCGCAAGAACGCGTTCGCCATGCCGATCGACAATCCGGCGTATCCGCCGGGGCCGTATCTGTTCGTCAATCGCGAATACTTGATCATCACCTATCGCACCGATCCGGACGCGCTCGCGAAGATCATTCCGGCACCGCTCGAGATGACCGATCCGGTGGTGAAGTACGAATTCATCCGCATGCCCGACTCGACCGGCTTCGGCGACTACACCGAATCGGGCCAGGTAATTCCGGTGAAGTACAAGGGCGAAGCGGGCGGATATGTGCGCATGATGTTCCTCGACGACCATCCGCCGACCGCGGGCGGGCGAGAGATCTGGGGCTTCCCGAAGAAGATCGGCGAGCCGACCCTCAAAGTGCATCGCGATACCCTGGTCGGCGAGCTGCGCTATTCGGACATGCCCGTCGCGCGCGGCACCATGGGCTACAAGTACGCGCCGATGGATAAGAACAAGGCGATCGCGAGCATGGAGGCGCCGTCCTATCTGCTTAAGATCGTGCCGCATGTCGACGGCACCCCGCGCATCTGCGAACTTGTGCGCTACTCGATGCAGTGCAAGGAATTCAAAGGCGCGTGGACCGGCCCCGGTGCGCTCGAACTGTTCGCCCACGCGCTGGCACCGGTCGCCGACCTGCCGGTGCGCGAAGTGCTCTCCGCGGTGCATCTCAAGGCCGATCTGCTGCTGCCTTACGGCGAGGTCGTGCACGACTACCTCGCAAAGTGAAATATCGATTCGACGATTAACTCGCGACGAATTTCGTTTGGGCTGCCGTAGTCGAAAACGCCAAGCCAAGGTTGCCCTATCGATTGAAATTTGCAGGGCTGAGAGAAGCGCCAATGTCATCGACATAAATCCGGCATTTATTGTGTTGAGTGCCGGATCGATGTCGATGAGAAGCGCGAAGAGAGGCGCTCGCGCAATCAAGCCGTTGGCGACGAATATTTTATTCGGTTGCATTCGCGCAGCCTTGCTAGGGTTTCGTGCCTGAAGATGCGGTGGCGTACTGCATATCAGTCAGACTGCGTAAAAATGCTATAAGCGCGCGGCGTTCCTGCACGGTCAGGTTGATGGGCCGCCCAGTGTTCAGCCCGCGATAGTAGATTTCGTGGTCGACTGCTTCTTCGAGTGTGGCGATACTGCCGTCGTGCATATACGGCGCAGTGACGGCCACATTGCGTAGCGAAGGCGTGCGGAAAGCGCCGATATCGGCGGGACGGTGCGAGACCGCGAAGCGTCCGAGCGCCGACCACTGCGGATCACTGAGCAGCCGGGCAGCCAAGGCGTTGCCAGTGAGCGCAACGTCCATGACTGTCTTCGCGAGCTGAGGAAGCCCGGCTTGCTGCGACGGATCGTTGATTCCCGAATGATGAAAGGCCTCATCGGTGAAGGACGCCTTCCCGTCGAGCGAGTGGCATTGACCGCACTGGGCGCTGCCTTGAAAGAGTGCCTTTCCTTGCTCGGCGAGTGCGGGCAGCGGTGTCTGTTGTTGCCGAGCCCGATCGAACGGATTGTCCTCGCTCTTTAGCGTTGCCAGGAATGCGACCAGAGCCGAGGCAATCTGATTTGAAGTGGGTTTTGCCTGGGCTTCAGGAAACGCCTTTCTGAAGCGCGCAGGCCATTGCGGATCGGCCTGCAGCTTGGCCTCAAGCTCATTCAGTGAAGGCCAACCCATCTCTACGGGATTGACGAGCGGATCCAGCACTGCTTCGCTCAAGCGCGTTCGTCGGCCATCCCAAAACAACAGCGGCCGCTGCGCCACATCGACAAGGCTCGGTGCGTTGCGCGTGCCTTGTTTGTTGCTCAGTCCGATTGAGCGCGCCTGGATATCGGCATAAGCGTGATCGGGATGATGGCAGCTCTGACAGCTGACGCTGCCGTCCCGGCTCAATCCGGCCGAGCCGAATAATGCACGGCCTAATTCCACTTGTTCCGACGAAGCCGCTTTAACCTCAGGCGCACACATTAGTAGTGCGATCAGAACCATCCGAGCCCACGAAAAATGTGACTGATTTATTGCTGGAGAACCAGTTGGCATTGGTGAGTAGACCGTTTCTGCATTTATGAAGTACATTCTTTTACATTCGCATACAGCGAGCTATCAATACAGTTCAAATTTCATTCGGGCTTCGTCGGGTCCAGCCTTGAAATAAAAATCAATCGCACGTCAACCGCAGTATCTTCGCCGGAGGCAAAGATGGGCAAGCTGATCAGGTGTGTGGTGTTTTTTGTTGGGTTGCTGTTTGCGAGTCTGGTTTCAGCACAGACTTACGCTCCGATGGTGCCCGTACGCCTTCTGGACACACGCCCCGGCAACACGACGGTAGACGGTCAATTTGCGGGTTCCGGTCCGGTTGCCAGTTGGTCGACCACAAATCTCACGGTGCTTGGGCGTGCCGGAATTCCGTCCAGCGGGGTTAGCGCCGTCGCATTGAACATCACGGTGACGAATCCGGCCGGTGCGGGCTTTCTCACAGCATGGCCCGCGGGCTCGCCCCTGCCTAATGCTTCCAATCTCAATTTCGTCGCCGGACTTAGCATTTCCAACCAGGTGATAGCCAAGGTCGGAACCAATGGCCAAGTGTCGATTTATGTCTATGCCGGCGGTGGTTCGGCGAATGTGGTCGCCGATGTTGCGGGATATTTTCCGTCGAATTCCGATCTGACACCGTTGACTCCGGCGCGCCTGCTCGATACTCGAGCCGGAATGGCGACGGTGGATGGCCAGTACGCCGGCGGCGGCGCGGTGGCCGCCGGCGGCACCTTGAATCTGCCGGTTCTGGGGCGTGGCGGAGTCCCCGGAAGTGGGGTCCGCGCGGTCGTGGTGAACGTCACGGGGACCGGCCCGACTGGTTCGACGTTCATTACCGCATGGCCCTCCGGCAACGCTCGTCCCAATGCGTCCAATCTCAATTTGATCGCCGGTCAGACGATTCCCAATCTTGTGGTCGTGGCGCCCGGATCCGGGGGCGCGATTTCGCTCTATAACAACGTGGGTTCGACCGATCTAATCGTCGATGTCGTTGGATTTTTCTCGTCCTCGTCGACCTTGGTTCCACTGGTTCCGGCGAGGTTATTGGATACGCGTCCGGGCACGGCCACGATTGACGGCCAATTTGTCGGCCAGGGAGCGGTCGGTAGTGGCGGCACGCTTAATCTGACGGTTGCAGGTCGAGGCGGCGTGCCCGGTTCGGGTGTCGGAGCGGTAGCACTCAACGTAACGGCCGTGGTTCCCACTGCAGCCGGTTATGTGGTCGCCTGGGGAACGGGGACGACTTCCGGTCCACCGCAAGCGATGGACATCAATTTCAACGCGGGAAATGTCATTCCGAGTCTGGTGATTGCGCAAGTCGGGGCCAACGGACAGGTTTCCTTGTACAACAGCAACGGCTCGACGCACCTGATTGCCGACGTGGTCGGGTGGTTGCCCAGCGCTCCGCCGACGTCGTCCAATGTCATGAATTACATGTACGACAACAACGGCCAACTCATTGCGGCCAGCAATGCGACGGACGCGCGCCAATACAGTTACGACAATCACGGCAATCTTTATGCCGTGACCGTCACGGGTGTTTTTACCTCGAGTCTGGCGCGACCTGTACGCAGCCTGTTCTCTACCGCCGAGCGTCTAATCGCTGCGACGGTGCCCGGAAAGAAAAGTGGCGGTAATGCGGCCGTTGGGGCGAAAACGATTCCTGGCAAGAATTCGGCGACGGCGAGCAATGTCGGATTGCCATCTGCACAGAAAAAACCGGTCGCCATACCGGCTCAAAATCGCGCCGAGCGCATGGCTTTCTCCTTGCCTCCTTCGGCGGAAGTTCAGCGCGTCTTATTGGCGGATGGACGCACGCTGGAGATTCACGGCGCGCAGGGTCTGGCCTATTTGATCGACGGGATTAAGCGACAAAATCTCTCGCTCCCCGAGCCGCGGCGCTATGCATCGGCAACGGCCATGCCCGGTGGGCAGGTGCTGCTCTGGGGCGGCGTCGATACTCGTGGCAAGGTCATTCCTACGGGCGAATGGTTCGATCCGGCCAGCCAACTGTTTACTCCGACAGGTGAACTCGGCATGCAGGCTCGCGCAGGTCATACTCTGACCGTGCTGACTGACGGTCAGATTCTCCTGTCTGGAGGATGGGGCGCTGATGGCGCGCCGATCGGTACGTCGGCGTTGTGGCAGCCTGCATGACATAAAGCCGCTGCAGTGAAGGGCGGGTCCGACATTCGTTTGGCCGGTAGCGCGATTTTGCAGGCGGATGGAACGGTGCGCATCGAGGGCGGCGTGAATGCGTCGGGCAAAGTACTTGCCGCTGCCACGTATTTTGACCCACGCGTTTCGAAAATGGGTATGAAACCGCAGCTCGCGGCCGAATATGCGGCGCAGGCGATTGCGACCTTTCCGGCTGACCGCAGTCTTGCTGCCTCCTTGCACGGCCCCCTAGTGCTGCGCTTCGCCAAGCCGGTTAACGTGCGCGAACTGAACACCGATGCCGTTACTTTGATTGGGCCAACGGGCCCTGTAACTGCGAAAGTGATGGCGACGAACGAAGGGCGCCTGGCATTCGTGCAAGTGCCCGATGATCTCTACCCGGGCTCGCGTTACACGCTGTTCGTCAAAGGTCTGCACGCGGCGGACGGAACGCCTTTGTCGGATACGATTGCCGGTTTTGCAACCCAGGCCAGTCCCGCCACGAGCGTGATGCTGGCCGGCGACGGCAACCGTCGCACGGTTCCAGATCAGCGGGCATCCTCCGGCCAGCCGCCGCTCGTCGTGATGACAGGTGATGGCAAGGGTTGTCCGGGAGCGACGGACGAACTCTGTCGCGAACACAGCTTTATTCGCGACGGTGCCTGGTATCCTGGCAACGACAACATACCCGATGCAACGGGAGGGCACTGGCGTCTTTACCAGGCGCGTTCGACCTTGCCGGATACCTCGGCGATGGAAAGCGCTTTGCCAGCAGGCACGACAGCGCTGATAGGGCAAATCCGCCAGATCGACGAAAAACCGGTTGCGAATGTCGAGGTCAGCATCGGCGCTCGCAAAGTACGAACCGACATCAACGGCGTCTTTGTCCTCAAGGACGTGCCTGCAGGCCGGCAGGAAGTGTTCGTCGATGGCCGCAGTGCCGGAAAAGATCAAAAGCAGTACGGACGTTTCGTGGTCGGGGCGGATGTCGGCGCGAAGGCGATCAACCATATGCCGTTCGTGATGTATTTACCGCGGGTACTTCCGCGAGACGAAGTGACTCTGCCGGCACCGACTACACAGGAAGTAGTCGTAACGCATCCCGATATGCCGGGACTGGAGGTTCATATTCCGCCCGGCACGGTATTGCGCGATCGAGAAGGCAAGGTGCTGACCAAGATCGCGATCGTGCCGACGCCGGTGGATCGGGCTCCGTTCCCGCTGCCTGATAATTTTCCGATGTACTTCACGGTCCAGCCAAGCGATGCAGTCATTCAGGGGCTGACTGCGCAGGCGGGGCAAGGCATTCGTGTCGTGTATCCGAACTACGGCAAGGCGGCGCCGCGCACGCAGGGCAATTTCTGGGTTTACGACGTTCAGGCCGGATGGAAAATGTACGGTGGAGGTCACGTCACCGACGATGCCAAACATCTTGCCCCTGATCCGGGCGTATCGTTGGTGTGGACTGTAGGAGCGGGCGCGTCTCTGGGCAACAGTGAGCCACCTACTGCGAATCGCCCAGGTGGCGCCTGCGCGGCGGATCCGATTGATCTGCAAACCGGCATTTTCTATCACGAATGGGCCGACTTGGTCATAAACGACGTCGTGCCGCTGGTGCTGAAGCGGTCCTTCAATTCCGCAGATACCGTTTCGCACGCCTTTGGTGTCGGTAGCAGTTCAAACTTCGGCATGCATCTCTACAGCAGCGATGGCAGTTACACCCAGCCTCAACTCGTTTTGGATTGCGGCCAGGGCATCGCCTTCGACTTGACTGCAGGGACAGCGACGTATCCGTTCAGTGGTACGGTTTGGACTCATACGAAGAGCGCCACTGGCTACTACGGAGCCAAATTGCAGTTCCTCGGATATTGGCTGGTGACGCTACGCAGCGGATTTCAGTATGCATTCGAGGCACACGCACCCAACAGGCTCCAATGGACCAAAGATCGCTTCGGCAATCAAACCCAGTACAGCTACAACGCGGGGCTGATCAACCAAATCACTTCTCCGAGCGGCCGCACGTTGGCCTTTTCCTACGACACCAGCAATCGCATTGCGACTGCCACAGACAACACCGGGCGAGTGGTCAAATACACCTACAACGCAACGATGTTCGACGGCACGTCTACCGGAACCACGGCTCTGGGTACGGTGACATATCCTGACAATACGACGGAAAAGTATACTTATAGAAATTGCAGCGGGTTCAGCTGCACGCTCAGGACAACCATGCAGGATCGAAAGGGGAATACGTACCTGACCAACGACTATTACAGCCAGAACTGCCCGGCGTTTGGTCCTTGCAATGGCATAAGTTGGCGGCGAGTCTCGCGACAGACGCTGGCGGACGGAACCTCATACGGTTTCTCGTATACGACCTCGGGCAACAACGTCACGGCCACGCAGGTGACCAAGCCGAACGGCAACAGCGACTACTACACGTTCGACTCCGTGAGTGGCTATCCCTTGGCTGTTACCCGAGGTTATGGGACGTCTCTCGCGCAAACCACCAGTTATAGTCGGGCCGCTTCGGGTTTGGTCTCATCGCAAACTGACCCGCTCGGACGTGTGACGACATATGCGTACGATACGCTCGGCAACGTGGCCAGCATTACGGCGCTAGCAGGCACGGCGAATGCAGCGATCGTTACCTATACCTACACCTCGGACTATAACCAAATCGCCTCGATCACTGATCCTCTGGGGCACGTCACCCAATTCGGTTATACGGCAGGTTGCCTTACATCAGTTACGAATGCGTTGAACAACATCACGAGGTTCGTTTGCAATGGGTCCGGACAGCCTACCGCTGTCACCGACCCGTTGGGCCATACCACCACGCTGGCGTATTCAGGCAAAGATCTCAGTGCTGTGAACAGTCCCCTCAATCAGCTGATCACCTATACCACCGATGCACTGGGCCGGCTCACGGCGGTTCAAGACCCGCTGGGACGGACGTCCACTATTCAACCGGATAGCAATGATCGGATCACAGGTGCGCAGGATCCCAAGAACTTGTCCTATAGCTACGGTTATGACAACAACGGCAATTTCACGAATATCAGTGGGGCAGTCAGCACGCAGAATTTCTCCTACGACAACCGTGATCGCACGACGCAACGGCGCGATGCCCTAAACCAGTCCGAGTCCTGGACGTACGACGGTAGCAGCAACCTTTCGACGTATACGGATCGCAAAAGCCAGAAGACCACCTATTCGTACGATGCCCTAGATCGCGTCAGTAAAGTGACTTATGCCGACGGCAATACCACCTCACTGTATTACGACAACGGAAATCGCCTTACTCAAGCCGTCGACTCGGTGTCCGGCACGATCACACGTAGCTACGATCAGTTCGATCGCCTCACGCAAGAGCAGACGCCGCAAGGTACGGTTAGTTATACCTATGATGCCGCAGGCCGTAGGTCAACGATGACTGCGGCGAGCCAGGCGCAGGTTAGCTACTCCTACGACGCAGCGAACAGATTGACCCAAGTCAGCCAAGGCAGTGAAACCGTGTCGATAGGTTACGACGCTGCCAATCGACGCACGAGCGTGACGCTGCCGAATGGTGTTGTAACGAACTACACCTACGACAATGCGAATCAGCTCACCAATATCGTGTATCGCACCTCCGGTAATGCCGTACTATCGTCTATCGCCTATGCCTACGATGCCGCAGGGCAACGCATCAGAAAAACTGGCGGATTCGCGTCCGATCCGTTGACCGGCACGACAGCCAGCAACAGTCAGTTCGACGCCAATAACCGTCTGACGCAAGGCAGCGGCTACAGTTTCAGTTATGACGCCAACGGTGACATGACTCAGGTCTCCATCCCGGTTACGTACATATTCGATGCTAGACATCGTCTGTCCGCCGTGAGCCAGAACGGTTCGGTCGTTCATTCTTTCAGCTACGACGTGTTTGGGCGCCGTACGAGCAAGACAATCTTTGGAACGACGACGACATTTTTGTACGACGGCGCCAATCCGGTACAGGAAACCCAGGGCGGCGCTATCAGTAGCATCCTAAATGGTTTGGGCATTGATGAGCGCTACGCGCGCAGCGAGGCGGCGGGCCGGCGCTATTTCCTAACTGATGCGCTGGGAAGCACCGTTGCGCTGACCGATGCCAGCGCCAACGTTGTGCAAACGTATGCATACGAGCCTTACGGCAAAGTAGCTGCATCTGGATCAAGCGCCAATCCGTATCAATACGCCGGGCGTGAGAATGATGGCAATGGGCTCTATTACTATCGCGCAAGATATTATTCTCACGGTTGGCAGCGGTTCTTTTCGGAAGATCCGATTGGGCTTGTGGGAGGGCTGAATGCGTACGCTTATGTGAACGGAAATCCAATGTCGTACTCCGATCCATCGGGTCGAGTATGGCAATACGCAGGAGCTGCTGTCGTAGGAGGCCTGTTCGGTGGAGTAGTCAATGGATTGAACTACTTCTCATTGGGATGCAGCTTTTGGAAAGGGTTTGAGAATGGTTTCGCAGGCGGAGCCGTAACTGGCATTGCGACCGTGGCCGGTCAGCCGATTCTTGGTGGTGCGGCTGGCGGTGCGGTCACGACATACCTAAATCGCCAAGATGGCGTGATGGTTTCGCCCAACCCCTACGTGGATATCGGCATCGGTGCCACTGCTGGCGGAATTGGCTCTTGGGTCGGGGGTAACGTTGGCAGCATTCTAACGAGTGACTGGGGGATATATGCGGCGGGTAGCCAAGAGCTTGGCGATTTTATTGGTAATGTCGCGGGGGCGAGTGCTGGAACCGGGATTAATAATGCTTTTAATACGTCGAGCACAATGAATGGGGATAGCCCGCCTTGCCGTTGTCAGTAGAAATATGACTGCGTATATGAAGAATATTCGTTCAATTTACGGGTTTATGCTTTCCGTAGTGGGATTTTCGTTGGGTGGATTTTTACTGTGGAAAAATTTTTTTTTCTGCTGCCAGTTGATAGAAGTGAAGCGTATAGTTATCGATGTAATAATTTTGACTTTTTCTATTATTTCTGCGTGGGGATTTAGTTCGAGTTATAGGTTGAGGAATGATGTTTTGGAGAAAAGATATTTTTTTGGATTGCTGGGGAATAATTATTTCTACAGGGGCGAATTGGTTGGAATTAGATATGCTCCAAACAACGCAAGGCCGTTCTCAATGGAGTTGATGTTTTCTGGGGGCAGAAAAATAAGCGTGAATGTTCTCTTTATTGGGTTTGACAGTCTGCGTCGATGGGCGGAGCAGAGCCGGCTCGGATATTGATAAATTCTGGTTTGAAAATTGAGGTTGGCGTTTTGGTTTGGCTATTAAATTGATGAGTCTGGTGGGGCGTCTGGATGGCTTCCGCGTAGTAATTGGGGAATTATTAATGTGGGGTCCATTGTCATTGCGAGATGGGTCTCGCAAGGTTGTCTGGTCAGCGAGTTGCCGGTGCTAAATTTGAGGGCGGCTACTGGAATGTCGTGCAATTTAATCCGCGGCTTCGAGACGCCGGGGCTTTGTCCAATGTGAGCGTGTCACGTTGCGCATACTGCAACTGCTGGGTGTAGTGTGATCGGGCGACTTTATGGCGGCCGCGTCTATCTACACGAGGAATCTGTGCATGCTCAGCGCGATCGACGACTTCAAACAGGAAGCCCCCTAAACATCGAAATTGGCAACTAGATCATCTCATTGCGGCTGGTGCGCATGGTCGAACAGTTGTGCATTCAGTGCGGTTGGTCGCAAGTGCTGTGCACTGACAAAGGCTCGAAGTTTTTCTATGAATGCGCCCTGCTCGCCAAATCGCGTAAAATAGCCCCATGGTCCGCTTCATCCTCATCTTCCTCGGCACCTTGATCGCGCTGTTTACGATCGAGCTGCTCCAGCCCGTGCAGCAGCACGTGATCATTCCGTTCACGGGTTCGCTGGCCCATGTCGCGGTGTGGATCATGCAGATCTTCGACGGCAGTGTCGTCGCGCAGCTCAACAGCATCCGCAAAGGGATCGATGGGCCGGGCATCGAGATCGTCGCGGGCTGCAACGGCGTCGAGGCGGTGTTGATCCTGGTCTCGGCCGTGCTCGCGTTTCCGGCGCCGTGGAAGCACAAGCTCGCCGGCATCGGCATCGGCTTCCTCGCGATCCAGGCGCTCAATCTGGTGCGCATCATCAGCCTGTACTACCTGCTGCTGTGGAACCGGGTCTGGTTCGACTGGTTCCATCTGTACCTGTGGCAGGCGCTGATCATTCTCGATGCGCTCGTGTTCTGGCTGGTCTGGCTGCGCTGGCTGCCGCGCAATCCGGCCCCGCCGCGCGCCCCGCCGCCCACGCCGCCGGTTGCTGCAACCGCATAAGCCTTCACCCGCCTCGCGCACTAGACTCGGTCGACGCACGGCGCGTTGCCGCGCGCATCCACTATGGAGGCTGGGATCATGACGGTAGCGAAGGTGATCGAGATCAGTTCGTCCTCGTCGAAAGGCATCGAGGATGCGGTGAAGGACGGCCTGAAACGCGCGGCGAAGACGATCAACAATATCCGCGGCGCCTGGATCAACGACATCAAGGTGGTGACCGACGATGCCGGCAAGGTCAGCGAGTGGCGCGTGAACATGCGCGTCAATTTCGTGTTGGATTGATCTGCGTCGGCACGGCTCGCCGCGCAAGCGGCGAGCCGATCGCGCGGCGTGCTAGCATCCGCGCATGAGCGCAACGCACAACGATTCCGATCCGATCTATCTCGAAGCGGTCGCCCAGTTCCGCGATCTGCTCGACGAGGCAAACACCGCCGGCGAACCCGAACCGACCGCGATGACATTGGCCACGTCCGACGCCAGCGGACGCATTTCGGCGCGCATTGTCCTGCTCAAAGCGGTGGACGAGCGCGGTTTCGTGTTTTACACCAATTACGAAAGCGCGAAGGCGCAGCAGCTCGCCGCGCATGCGAACGCGGCGCTGTGTTTCCTGTGGAAAAACCTGCGCCACGTCGTCCAGGTGCGCGTCGAAGGTACGGTCGAGAAGGCCGATGCAGGCGAGGCCGATGCCTACTTCGCCTCGCGCCCGCGCGCGAGCCGCATCGGCGCCTGGGCGTCGAAGCAGTCGCAGACGCTGGCCGACCGCGCCGAGCTCGATGCGCGCGTTGCCGAGACCGAGCAGCGTTACGCAGGTGTGGAAGTACCGCGGCCACCGTTCTGGGGCGGTTACCGGCTTAAGCCCGACGTGATCGAGCTGTGGTTCGGTCAGCGCGCGCGCCTGCACGATCGCGTGCGCTACGAAGCCGGTGCCGACGGCTGGACCAAGCAACTGCTCTATCCGTGACGATGGCGGCGGCCGATCCGGGCTCAACGGAACATCGCCGCCGCATCGTCGTTCCGATTCCCGATCGTCATTCATCGGTTTGCGACGCATGGGTCCGCAACGTATCGTCTGTTTGACCGAGGAGCCGACCGAGGTCCTCTACGCCATCGGCGAGCAGGACCGCATCGTCGGCATCTCGGGTTTCACCGTGCGCCCGGCGCGCGCGCGCAAGGAAAAGCCCAAGGTTTCCGCATTCACGAGCGCGAAGACCGGCGAGATCCTCAAGCTTGAACCCGATCTCGTGATCGGTTTTTCCGACATCCAGGCCGACATCGCGCGTGAGCTTATTGCGGCCGGCGTCGAGGTCTGGATCAGCAACCACCGTTCGGTCGCCGGCATTCTCGACTACGTGCGTCGGCTCGGCGCCCTGGTCGGTGCGGCGGCCAAGGCCGATGCGCTGGCGTGCGAGGCGGAGCGCAAAATCGCCGCGGTGCAGGACGCGGCCTCGCGTCTGCCGCAGCGCCCGCGCGTCTACTTCGAGGAATGGGACGAGCCGCTGATTTCCGGCATTCGCTGGGTCGCCGAGCTCGTGCGCATCGCGGGCGGCGACGATGTTTTTCCGGAGCTCGCGGAGAAATCGCTCGCGCGTGACCGCATTCTTGCCGACCCGGCCGAAGTGGTCCGGCGTGCGCCCGACATCATCATGGGCTCCTGGTGCGGTAAACGTTTCCGCCCGGAAAAAGTCGCCGCGCGCCCGGGCTGGGATCGCATTCCCGCCGTGCGCGACGGCGAGTTGCACGAGGTAAAATCCCCGATCATTCTGCAGCCCGGTCCGGCTGCGCTGTTCGACGGACTCGATGCCTTGCATCGCATCGTCGTCCGTTGGGCCGAGAAGTCTCGTCTGTAGTCGTCCACGCCTCGGGAATAAAAATGAAAAAGTATACGAATGCCTCGTTGCTCCTCGTGCTGACGCTTGCGTCCGCGGCCTGCTCGCATATTCCGCTGATCGGCCGCGGCGACAAGGAGGCGGACGCCGCCCAGCCGGCCGCGCCCGCGGGAAAGCCTACGCCGCCGCCAAGTGCACCGCCGAAGCCGGAACCCGCGCCGCCAGCGATGACGGCTGCCGCTCCCGCGACGAGCGCGGCTGCCGCCGCAGGCAAAGCAGCGGATCATCACATCGAACTGCGCTACGCGTTCAAGACGCCCGCCACGCCGGACAAAGTCTATGCGGCGATCACCGGCCCGGCGCGCTGGTGGGATTCGAGCCACACCTATTCGGGCAACGCGTCGAACCTGAGCCTCGACGCACGCGCCGGCGGCTGTTGGTGCGAGCAGCTCGCCGACGGCGGTAGCGTGCAGCATATGACCGTGCTGGCGGCGATGCCGGGGCGCATGCTGCGTCTTTCCGGCGGCCTCGGCCCGCTGCAGTCGGGCGCGGTGAACGCGGTGATGACCTGGACGATCAAGCGCGACGGTAACGGCAGCGAAGTCGCCATGAGCTATCTCGCCGACGGCTACTTTCCGGGCGGCCTCGAAGCGGTGCGCGGCGACGTCGATGCGGTGCTTGGGCATCAGATCGAGCGGCTGCGCGGTTACATCGGCGGGTTCGCCGCACCGGCGCGCTGAGCCGCAGCGGCACCCAGTTCGCTTTCCGGAGGATTTCATGGCGTTCAAACCCGACAACTACACTTCGCTCGCGCCGTATCTGATCGTGAACGGCGCGCAGGGCACGATCGATTTTCTCGTCGAAGTCTTCGCCGCCGAACCGCTGCGCATGCTTCGCAGCGACGATGGCAAGATCGCGCACGGCGAAGTGCGCATCGACGACACGGTGCTGATGCTCTGCGACGCGGTTGAAGGCTGGCCGGCGATTCCGGCGAACGTGCACGTCTACGTCGCCGACGTCGATCGCACGTTCGCCAAGGCGATCGCGGCCGGCGCGACTTCGGTGCAGGAACCGATGCAGAAGGGCGATGCCGACAAGCGCGGCGGTTTCCGCGACGCCGGCGGCACGACCTGGTGGGTCGGCACCCAGGTCGGCTAACGGCAGCGCAAACTGCGGCGCAGGCGACGGCGGCCTAACGCCGCCCGGGGTCTGTTACAGCCGCGCCGCGAGATCGGCCAGCGGTGCGATCACGAGCAGGCGCACGAGAATGAGCGCGACCGACGCAATCAGGAACGAAAAATCCATGCCGCCGACCGGCGGCACAAAGCGGCGGAACGGCCGCACGACGGGCTCGGTGATCTGCACCAGCACCTGCGCGTTCGGGTTATGCCGCTCATTCGTGAAGAAGCTCAGCACGGCGCGGATCAGCAGCGCCCAGAACGCGATCCAGACGGCGATGCTGAGCACGGTGACCACCGCGCCGACCAGCCAGCCGGACAGGCTGAAGCCCGAGCCGACGACGCCGGCGAGCAGGGCCAGTTCGACTAAAGCCAACACGAAGGCGACGGCGACCGAGGCGGTGTCGATTTTCCCTGCACGCGGAAAAAAGCGCCGGATCGGCGTGATGACCGGGTTGGTCACCTTGTAGACGAACTGGCAGATCGGATCGTAGAACGACGCGTTGACCGCAATCAGCATCGTGCGGATCAGGAATATGCCGATCAGCAAATCGAAAAAGGTCTGGATCAGGAAGACCGCGGCGTTGGCTAGGTAAGGCATGGGTTCGGAATCTTTCTGGAGTTTGCGGCGCCGTGCCTCTGCGATTGCGGGCCGGTACGCGGGCAATAGAGTTTACACGCCGGCGGCGAAACCGATCTGCGTGTCGATGGCGCACGGCGCGTCCGATCCAGGCAAGATCGGGTGCGCCGGCTTTGCCTTTTTACCCGCCGAGTTGGGCGGACAACTCCTCGCCGCGTCGCGTCGCCGCGTGTACGGCGCGCGTCACGATTTCGCGCAAGCCGCTGGCCTCGAAACTCTCGACCGCCGCCTGTGTCGTGCCGTTCGGTGAGGTGACGCGCTGGCGCAGCAGCGCGGGCGCTTCGCCGTCCTCGCGCAGCATGCGCCCGGCGCCGAGGCAGGTCTGGGTCGCGAGCGCGCGTGCGGTGTCGCGCGGCAGGCCCTGGGCGACGGCGGCGTCTTCGAGCGCTTCCACGAGAAGGAAAAAGTAGGCCGGCCCCGAGCCCGACAGCGCGGTGACCGTGTCCATGAGCGATTCGTCGGCGATCCACACGGCGAGGCCGGCGGCGTCGAGAATGTTTTGCGCGAGCTTGCGCTTGTTTTCGTCGACGTGCGCATTGGCGACCAAGCCGCTCGCGCCCGCACCGATCAGCGCCGGCGTATTCGGCATAGTGCGCACGACGGCGAAACCGCCGCCGAGCCACGCGTCGATCTGCTCGATGCGGATGCCGGCCGCGATCGACACGATCAACGGCTTGCGCTCCTGCGCGACCGTGCTCAGCGACGTGCAAACCGTTTTCATGACCTGTGGCTTGACTGCAAGTACGACCGCATCGGCGCCGCGTGCCGCGTCGGCCGCGTTGTCGTATACGGCGACGCCGAAGTCGCGTGCGAGCGCATCGCGCAGATCCGCATTCGGCTCGGCCACGGTGATATGCGATGCGGCAGCACCGGCGCGTACGAGGCCGCCGATCAGGCTGCGCGCCATGTTGCCGCCGCCGACGAAGGCGACGCGCGGTTCGGTGGCGGGCGTCATGGCGCGGCCAACGAGCTGGACGTGATGATGATCTCCACGCGTCGGTTCTGCGCGCGGCCTTCCGGCGTCTTGTTGTCGGCGGCCGGGCGGTCGAAGCCGAGGCCCTTGCGCTCGACGTCCTTCGCCGCGAAGCCGTCAGCGACGAAGGCGTCGGCGACGATGTCGGCGCGGCGCTGCGACAGGGCGAGGTTGTAATCGCGGGCCCCCATGTTGTCGGTGTGGCCCTCGACGCGCAGTTGGCGGATGTCGACGGCGAGCAACTGCTGGGCGAAATCGGTGATCGTCTTACGGAACTCGGGTTTGAGATTGTCCTTGTCGAACTCGAACGAAATGCGCTCGGGCAAGATCAGCAGCCAGCCGTCCTCGACTTTCTTGAAGCCGAGTTTGCCGAGCGTTTCGGCCTGGCGCTGCGCCAGCGTCGGCTTCGGCGGCGCCGAGGCACAGCCGGCGAGCAGCACGAACGCAGCAATCAGGGCTGCGAGCAGGGTGAGGAAACGGGGTTGTCGGCGCAACGACACGCGGACGGGACTTGCTTGCATGACTGCTTCCTTAAATCGCATGGGGGTATTCGGGTAAGGGTTACATCGCGGCCGGATTCGCATCGATCCAGTCGGAATTCGCCGGTTCTTCGCCGATCGTCGGCGAGGTCTGCCAGTGCGTCACCAGTCCTTCGCGGTAGCGCTGGCTTTTCGCCGCATACATCGCATGATCGGCGAAACGTACGAGTTCTTCCGTGTCGCGCGCCACATCGGGATAGACCGCGGCGCCGATGCTCGTGCTCGGGTGGATCACGATTTTACCGTGCTCGATCGGTGTTTCGAGTTGCGCGTGCAACTGGCTCAGAATGTCCTGCAGATCGGCCTTCTCGGCCAGCGGCGACAGCAGGACGACGAACTCGTCGCCGCCGATGCGCGTCGCCGTCGTCTCGTGCGGTCTCCACGTGCGCAGGCGTGCGGCGATCTGGCTGAGCAGTTCGTCGCCGACAGTGTGGCCGAGGTTGTCGTTGATCGATTTGAACGCATCGATGTCGAGATAGAACAACGCGGCGCGCGTGCGGCTGCGCTTGCAGGCGTCGATGGTCTTCTGCAGGGCCGGCTCGAACATCGCGCGGTTCGGCAGGCCGGTCAGCGCGTCGACATAGGCGACGCGGCGCAAAGCGGCGTTGCTCTGCGTGAGCAGATGGTCGCGCATGCGGATTTCGTCGAGCAGCACATTGAACTCGCGGCGCAGGTCTTCGACTTCGGCGAGCGACGACGCCGGCGCGCGCTGGTTGAAGTTGCGGTTCTCGATAAGCTGCTTGATGACGTTGCGCAGCTGCCAGATCGGCTGGGTGAAGCGCTGCGTGTAGGAACGTGCGAGCGCCAGCGCACAGACGGCGACGAGCAGCATGCCGAAGACGAACCAGACGAGCAGCCCCGTCAGGGTGCGCAGCATCGGTTCGCTGCCGCCTTCGAGCACGACGCTGCCGATGCGCCGGCCTTCGACGACGACGTCCTGGCTCACGCGCTCGTTGCCGATCCAGTCGGCGAGGCGGCCGATGCCGCTGTCGGCGCGCGCGTCGATGCTCGCGAGCACGATGTCGGAGGCGTCGCGGATCTGGGCGAAGGTGATGCCTTCGGCCTGCGGGATCGACTGCAGGATTTCCGAGGCGGTCTTCGTGTCGCGGAATTCGATCGCGCTGCGGCTCTCGCTCGCGGCGAAGCTGATCAGCGTGTGCAGGTGGCGCGCGGTTTGTTCGTGCAGAAAGTAATAACTGAGCAGGAACGCGCCGGTGCCGACGATCATGATCGCGAGCGCCGAGATCGACAGCAGCGCGCGCGCGATGTGCGCGGCCGATGCCTTCGCCGGGGGGTGCTTGCGCGCGCGCCTCGCCCGGGTCATGGCGTGTCCTTGCTCGCGGTGCGCGAAGTGCCGAGCGTGAGCAGGCGCGCGCTGACGCCGAGAGCGGCTTCGCGCATCGCCGAAATATTGACCTCGAACTTCTGCCGATCGTTGGTCGGACTGTCGGCGAGGTGCAGGCAAATCTGCCCGCCCGCCGAGCAGAACGCGCCGCCCGAGCCGACCGCGAGAATAGGCAGGTGGCGCGCGCGTGCGAGCAGTTTGCGCGCCGTGCCGGCGTCGACTGCGGTCAGGTCGAGCACCTGACATTCGCCGAGGGGATCTTCCGCATCGAGGCGATGCACCTTGAACGGCTTGCCGCGGACGAGGCGGTCGGCATAGGCGCGGTCCTGCTCGGCCGGCAGGCTGCCGACGATGCAGACATTCCAGGCCTGAAGGCGCTCTTCGTCCTGCCAGTGTATGTAGCGGACGAAACCGGCGATGTATTCCGCCGAACTGCTCAAGCCGTCTATCTGAGCGGGTTCTTGCGCGGGCGCGGCGAATGCCAGGCACGACCAAGCGGCCACGATCCATGACGCGGCCCGGATGAGGCTTGCGCGAAGTGAAAGCACGCGTTTCATCGTGAAATACAAGGTACGCCCGGTGTCTGCCTGCGGCAACTCTGCCGGCAAGGCGGCCGGTTGTGCTTTTTGCCCCATGAAACTGTGATGCAGTATACCAAATGAGTTTACCCGCGCGGGCCGAACAAGGCCGAACCGACGCGGACCAGAGTCGCGCCGTGGGCGATTGCGGCCTCGAAGTCATCGGACATGCCCATCGACAGGGTATCGGCCTGCGGCTGCGTCCGGCGCAGATCTTCGAACAAGGCGCGCATGCGCGCGAACGCGGCCTCGCGTCGGCGTAGATCGGGATCGGGCGCCGGGATCGCCATCAGGCCCCGCAGGGTGAGGCGCGGCGCAGCGTCCACTGCCTCGGCGAGTGCGCCGATCTCGTCGGGCGCACAGCCTGACTTGCTCGCCTCGTCGTCGACGTTGACCTGGATCAGTACCTGCAGCGGCGGCAGTGCGGCCGGACGCGACCGGTCGAGTGCGGCGACGAGCTTGATCCGGTCGAGACTCTGCAGCCAATCGAAATGCGCCGCGACTTCGCGCGCCTTGTTCGACTGCAGCGGACCGATCGCATGCCATTCGAGATCGAGATCGGCGAGGTCGCTCTGCTTGGCGAGCGCCTCCTGCACATAGTTTTCGCCGAAAGCGCGCTGGCCGAGCGCGGCGAGGCCGCGCAATGCGGCGGCAGGTTGGGTCTTGCTGACCGCGAGCAGCTTCACCTCGCGGCCGGCGCGCTGCGCGGCGGCGGCAATGCGCTCGCAGAGAGCGTGGTAATTGGCCTTTGAATCCATGAATCCCATACACATCGGTAGTCTGTTCCCCACGTTATACTTCGCCGCGGCAATCCGGCAAGCGACGAGGGGCATGGCGTGGATATAGCGGAACTGTTGGCGTTCTCGATCAAAAACAAAGCGTCCGACCTGCATCTGTCCGCAGGGCTGCCGCCGATGATCCGCGTCGACGGCGACGTGCGCCGGATCAATATGCCGGCGCTCGAACACAAGCAGGTCCATGCGCTCGTCTACGACATCATGTCGGACAAGCAGCGCCGCGACTATGAAGAATTCCTCGAAATCGACTTCTCGTTCGAGATCGCCGGCATGGCGCGCTTCCGCGTCAACGCGTTCAACCAGAATCGCGGCGCGGGCGCGGTGTTCCGTACGATTCCGTCCGAAGTGCTC
This sequence comes from Rudaea sp. 3F27F6, assembly GCF_005503555.1. Classification (GTDB taxonomy): domain Bacteria; phylum Pseudomonadota; class Gammaproteobacteria; order Xanthomonadales; family Rhodanobacteraceae; genus Rudaea. The sequence continues at coordinate 856,130 of NZ_SCNG01000001.1, read as the reverse complement.
ACTCTCGACGATCTCGCCGCGCCGAAGATCTTCAAAGAACTGATCAACCAGCCGCAGGGCCTGATCCTCGTCACCGGCCCGACCGGTTCGGGCAAGTCGACGACGCTCGCGGCGATGGTCGACCACATCAACAAAAACGAATACGGCCATATCCTCACCGTCGAGGACCCGATCGAATTCGTCCACACTGCGCAGAAGTGTCTGATCAACCAGCGCGAAGTGCACCGCGACACGCACGGCTTCAACGAGGCGCTGCGCTCGGCGTTGCGCGAAGACCCCGACTACATTCTCGTCGGCGAGTTGCGCGACCTGGAAACGATCCGCCTCGCATTGACCGCGGCGGAAACCGGCCATCTCGTGTTCGGCACCCTGCATACTTCGAGCGCGGCGAAAACGATCGACCGTATCATCGACGTGTTCCCGGCCGGCGAGAAGCCGATGGTGCGCTCGATGTTGTCGGAGTCGCTGCGCGCGGTCATCTCGCAGTCGTTGCTGAAGAAGGTCGGCGGCGGCCGCGTCGCCGCGCACGAGATCATGGTCGGCATCCCGGCGATCCGCAACCTGATCCGCGAAGACAAAGTCGCGCAGATGTACTCGACGATCCAGACCGGCAGCCAGTTCGGCATGCAGACGCTCGACCAATGCCTGCTCGACATGGTCAAGCGCGGCCAGGTTTCGCGTCAGGAAGCGTCGATTTATGCGAAGAGCAAGGAAGTATTCCGCTAAGCCGAGAGTCGATGGAGAGGAGATCGGTGGGCGAGCTTTTCGCGCATCGTTTCGGCGGTAATCAGGTTCTTTCTTTCAACGCTTTTTCAGAGTAAGACAGGCAAAGCTGGATTCCCGCGTTCGCGGGAATAACGGCGATGTGAGTTCTTCCCGATTCCCGATTTCCGGATCGCAGTCATGAATCCAGCCGATTTCAATTCCTACCTCAAGCTGATGGTGCATAAGCGGGCTTCGGACCTGTTCATCACGGCCAGCCTGCCGCCGTCGATCAAGATCGCCGGGCGCATCGCGCCAGTGACCAAAGAAGCGCTGACCCCGCAGCAGGCGCGCGATCTGGTACTCAGCGTGATGACGCCGTCGCAGCGCGAGGAATTCGAGAAGACCCACGAGTGCCAGTTCGCCATATCGCTCGCCGGCGTCGGCCGCTTCCGCGTCAGCGCTTTCTATCAGCGCAGCAACGTCGGCATGGTACTGCGCCGGATCGAAGGCAAGATTCCGACCACGGACGAGCTGAACCTGCCGCCGGTCATCAAGCAGCTCGCGATGACCAAGCGCGGCATCGTCATCTTCGTCGGCGCGACCGGCACCGGCAAATCGACCTCGCTTGCGGCGATGATCGGCTATCGCAACCAAAATTCGACCGGCCACATCATCACGATCGAAGACCCGATCGAGTACATGCACAATCACGCCGGCTGCATCGTCACCCAGCGCGAAATCGGTATCGACACGGATTCGTGGGAGAACGCACTCAAGAACACGCTGCGCCAGGCGCCCGACGTGATCATGATCGGCGAGGTGCGCACGCGCGAGACGATGGAACACGCGATTGCCTTCGCCGAAACCGGCCATTTGTGTCTGTGCACCCTGCACGCGAACAACGCGAACCAGGCGATGGACCGCATCATCAACTTCTTCCCCGACGACCGCCGCGCGCAGTTGTTCATGGACCTCTCGCTCAACCTCAAGGGCGTGGTCGCGCAGCAGCTCATCCCGACACCAGACGGTAAGGGCCGCCGCGTCGCGATCGAAGTCATGCTCGGTACGCCGTTGATCTCGGACTACATCCGCAAGGGCGAGGTGCACAAGCTCAAGGACGTGATGCGCGATTCGACCAATCTCGGCATGTGCACGTTCGACCAGAGCCTCGTCGCCCTGTTCCACGCCGGCGAAATTTCTTACGAAGATGCTTTGCGCTACGCCGACTCGGCCAACGAAGTGCGCCTGAAGATCAAGCTCGCCCAAGGCGGCGACGCGACGACGCTCGCGCAGGAGCTTGGCGATGTCGAGCTGGTCGAGGACGAGGCAAAGCGCGGCGGATTCTCGTTCCGCGTTTAGAGTGCTCGGATTCGATCGCAGTTAGCACGACTCGGCTTTCTATCGGCAGAGGCCGTAGGGATGCGATTCGCTGCGACCGAGTCTCGATGCCCGGGACCGCTAAGGCAGGGCTCGATAAATCGACCCCTGCGTAAAGAATATTTCCGCGAACTAAGCAGTCCGTTGCTTTAGGCGACGAAACCATCGCGATCGCAACAGTGCGGCCACGCCGACCACGGCGAAGAAGAATCCGAAAGCGAGCAGGGTGGCGAGCACCTGTTTCCACAGCGCGCCGCCGACGCCGGTTGCCGCGCGGAAACCCCAGCGCATCGCGACGATGCTCGCGAGCGCGGCGATGGCGAGCACGCCAAGGTCGGCCAACCAGCGCAGGGCGCCGCGCGGCGCGCGCGGATACAGGCAGTAAAGCGCGCCGACGATACAGAACGCCGGCAAAAACAGGATGAAGGCAAGATCGATCTGGATGGTCGCGGGCATAGGCGGCTCCTCTAAAACCTGTCCTCAATACGCAGCGAGCGAAGACAGTTCGCGTGTGCGCGGAGCGCGCGAGGCGGTGCATGCAAACGAGCATGCGACGACCATCCGCTGCTTCTGCGGCTCACTCTTCGAGCCAATCGCCGCGCGATGGTTCGCGCGAGCATCTTGCCTTCGCGGGCCGGGCTCGGTACGGATGCGAAACGTCGAGCGCAGTCGCTTCGAGAACGCACGGATTCTCAATCGAGCACGATGCCGTGCATCGCCTCCACGTCGGCCGCGGTCAATTGCGAGCGCTGGCTGCCGAAGGTTTCGCGCACATAGTTCGTCACCGCGGCGATCTCGGCGGAGCTGAGCTGCTGCACGAACGGCGGCATCGAGTGCGGCAGCGGATTGCCGGCCGTCGTCGCCGGGAAGCCGCCGTAGAGGATCATGCGCACGGCGTTGATCGGGTCCGGTGCGGTCGCCGCGACCGCATCGCGCAGAGCCGGATACTGCCCGTTCTTGCCTTCGCCATCGCGGCCGTGACAGTCGGCGCAGGCGTGCTTGTAGATATCGGCGCCGTTGCCGAGCACGGCCTGGCGCGGCGGTTCGGGCAGCAGGGTGAATTCGCCGTCGCGGCGCGCGTGCGCTGGCACGTCCTTGAGATAGCGCGCCATCGCCAGTGCATCGTCCTCGCGCAGGAACTGCAGGCTGCGATAGGCGACCTCGGCCATCGGCCCGTATGCCGCGCCGTGATCGCTCGCGCCCGAGCGCAAATAGCCGGCGAGCTGCTCGACCGAGTAGCGCTGCAACTGCTTGGCGTCGAGCGGCGGCGCATACCAGCCGCTGCCCGGAATGCGTCCGCCGGCGAGATAGCCGTCGGCGGCGAGCGCGCCGTTCGATTCGCGTGTGCTGTGGCACATCGCGCAATGACCGAGGCCGTCGACGAGATAGCGGCCGCGATCCGCGCCGGCCGGTGCAGGCGGCGCGGGGCGATAGTGCAGCATGCGCCAGAGCACGAGCGCGCCGCGCCGGTTCGCCGGAAAATCGAGGCGGTTCGCCGGCGGCACGTTCGCATTCGCCGGCAGACTGTGCAGATAGGCGTAGAGCGCGTCGATATCGGCGTCGCTCAGCGTCGCGAAATGCTCGTAGGGAAACACCGGATAGAGCGGGCCGCTGCGGCTGACTCCGTGACGCAGGGCGTGCGCGAATTCGTCGATCGACCACGCGCCGATACCGTGGTCGCGGTCGCTGGTCAGGTTCGACGAATAGATCATGCCGTAGCCGGTCGCGAAGCCGCGGCCGCCCGCGTAGGCCGCGCCGCCCGGCGCGGTGTGGCAGGCCATGCAGTCGCCGATGCGCGCGAGGTATTCGCCGCGTGCGAGCGTGTCGGCATCGGCGGCCACGACGCGGCCGCTGTCCTTTGGAATGCGGTACGGAGCGAGGCCGCCCTGGCGCTCGAACAGAAAGAATCCGATCGCGAATGCGGCGAGCAGAAACGGAATCGCGATCAAGAAGCCGATGCGCAGCATCTTCATTGCGCTGCCTCCGCATGCGGCAGCGACCCGCAGGCCTGCGGCGGCACGAAGCTGCCGGCCGGCGCGGGGCGCAGGCCGTCGACGTTCGATTGCTGCGAAAGGTAGACCGCGATCGCGCGGATGTCGTCCGCCGCAATCTTGCCGGCGACGTCGTGCATGCAGTCGGGCGGCGCGCCGTTGCGGATGCCCTCGCGCCATGCGCCGAATTGGGCGATGACATAGTCGACCGGCAGGCCGAGCAGGGCCGGCACGCCCGGTTCGAGGCCGGCCAGATTGGCGCCGTGGCAGGCGCTGCAGGCCGGCACCTTGTGCGCGGGATCGCCGTGTTCGACGAGACCCTGGGCAACGCGGCGGCGCTCGTCGGTGAGCTGCGCCGCACCGGTATCGGCGCCGCGCGTGCGCGGCGGCAGCGCCGCATAGTAGTCGGCGATGCGCTGCAGGAACGCGTCGTCGGCAAAACGCACGTACCAAGCCATCTGCGTGCTGACGCGGCGGCCGTCGCGAAAACCTTTCAACTGCTCGAACAGATAGCCCGCGGGTTTGCCGGCGAGATGCGGGTAATACTCCGAGCCGCGCACGCCTTCGCCGTGCTTGCCGTGGCAAGCGGCGCAGGCGGCGAGGCGGTCGCCGAAATCGCCGTCGTCGGCGTGCGCGAACGGCGCGAAGGCGAGGGCGAAGACCAGAATGGCGAGTCGATGCAGCATCGTCGATTCCGCTTTCTCTCTACTGCTCAGCGGCCCACGCCGTGCGGCTGGATCCAGCCCATCGCAATACACAGCATTACGAACAGGATCAGTGCGACCGACAGACCGATGCGCCGCGTCAGTGCGCCGACCGTGCGGCCGGTGCCGCCGTCCTCGATCATCATGTAGTACAGGCCGGCGCCAAGGTTGTAGAGGATGGCGGCGAGCGTTGCGATGACGATGATTTTCCCGAACATGGATCGTTTCCTGTAAGCCTTTTCGACGCCCCGCATTTTACCCCTCGCCACGCTGGTGCAGGCCGATCAGTTGCGGCGGAAAAGACCGTATCAGTGCGGCGTCGGCGAGGCGTTTTGTCGCAGCGGCGCGAGGCAGGTGCCATGCGCGCATCGTTCCGGTGGGGGCGCGAATGCGACTCGTGGGCTGCAATATCTATGGCATCGAAGCGGAAGCCGCATCCCGGTCGTTGCAGCAGCGACGACGAACACCCGCGCAGTTCAGAGCAGGCTGCGTACCAGCTTGCCGAGTATCGCCATCGCTTCTTCGGCCCGTGCGTCCCACGGTGAGCCGTAGTTGAGGCGCAGGAAATTCGTGTACTCGCCACGCGAGGAGAAGATCGGTCCTGGTGCGGTCGAGATGTTGCGTGCGAGTGCGCGCCGGTGCAGCTCGACCGCATCGACGCCGCGCGGCAGTTCGGCCCAGAGGAAATAGCCGCCGCGCGGACGCGTGATACGCGTCGCTGCGGGAAAGTGCCGCGCGATCGCCGCGATCATCGTCTGCTGCTGGCGCGCCAGCGCGCGACGCAGGCCGCGCAGATGCCGGTCGTAGCCGCCGCGTTCGAGAAATGCGGCAAGTGCCGCTTCGGCGGGCACCGAGGCGGTCAGGCTCGTAGACAGCTTGAGCCGCGCGATCTCGCGCACGTAACGCCCCGGCGCGGCCCAGCCGACGCGGTAGCCGGGCGCCAGGCATTTCGAGAACGAAGAACAATGCAGTACCCAGCCTTCGCTATCGAACGCCTTCGCCGGCTTCGGCCGCTGCGCGTCGAAATAGAGTTCGCCGTAGACGTCGTCTTCGATCAGCGGCGTGCCATGGCGTGCGAGCAGGGCGACGAGGTCGCGCTTCTTCGCCTCGCTCATCGTGCCGCCGAGTGGGTTCTGGAAATTCGTCATCAGCCACAGCGCGCGCGGACGCCGGCGCTTGAGCAGGTCGGCAAGCGCATCGAGTTCGATGCCTTCGTTCGGATGAGTCGGCACTTCGATTGCGCGCAGGCGGTGGCGTTCGAGCGCCTGCAGCGCGGCGTAGAACGTCGGCGATTCGATCACGACCGCGTCGCCCGGCTCGGTCACTGCGGTCAGGCAGAGATTGAGCGCTTCCATCGCGCCGTTGGTGACGACGAGGTCGTCGGCCTGCATCGCGATACCGTCGGCGACGTAGCGCCGCGCGATCTGGCGGCGCAACTGCGCGCTGCCCTGGATCAGGGTCTCGACACTGACGCGCGGATCGAGCTTCTGCACCGTCGCGGCGAGCGTCTTCGCCAGGCGCTGCAGCGGGAACAATTCCGGTGAAGGGAACGCCGAGCCGAACGGCACGACTTCGCGCTTGGTCGTCGCTTCGAGGATCGCGTAGACGCGCTCGGGCAGGTCGACCGCGATTGATTCGCTGTCCGGCGCCGATGCGGCGTCGAGTGCACGCGGTGTCTCCGTTGCCGCGTCAGCAACGAAATAGCCCGAGCGCGGCCGCGCGCGAATCAGGCCGCGCGCTTCGAGCAGATAGTAGGCCTGGAATACGGTCGAGGCGTTGACGCCGTGGCCGGCCGCCGTTGCGCGCACCGACGGCAGGCGGTCGCCCGCGCGCAGCGTGCCGGCCAGGATGGCCGCGGCGATTTCGTCGGCGAGCGCTTCGTAGCGTTTCAATGCGAGGTCCCGTTCACCGCCCCATGATAACCGCCGACTTCCGGCACGCGCCCAGGCGAAAGGAATCTGCTTAAATCGCATTCCGTCGCTGACTCTGCCGGGGAAGGATGGCCATGTTCTTGCGCAATCCATTGCTGCGAATGCTCGCACTGTGCTTGCTGGTCTCGGTTTGCGCGCCGATACAGGCGCAATTCCTGGCACCGAAGGCCGATGCGGTCGACTCGGTCGTCCTCGCGCAGAAGCGCGCGATCGAGATCTATCTGCCGCAGGAGGCAGAGAAGGACGCGAAGGCGCGCTTCGAGACGATTTACGTGCTCGACGGCGATTGGAATACACAGATGGTCGTCAACACGATCACCTTTATGCGCCAGGTCGGACGCATGCCGCCGGTAATCGTGGTCAGCGTGCCGAACTTCATCGATGCCAAGGGCCGCAGCAGCCGCGATAACAATTTCTTGCCGCATATGCAGGACGGCAAACCCAAGCCGGGCAGCGCGCGGGATTTTCTGGCCTTCCTCAAGACCGAGCTGATCCCCTATGTCGGCGCGCACTATCCGGCAAATGGAACGAACCTGCTGCACGGCCATTCTTACGGCGGCGTATTCGCGTTCTATGCGCTGACCCACGAACCCGCGCTGTTCGACGGTTATCTGATCCTCGATCCGGCGATGTGGTGGGGCGAGCATGCGCTCGACAAGCTGATCGAGGTGAAGCTGCCCGAGCTGCCGGTAGAGGGCAAGGCGATCTATGTGGCTGCGCGTAGCGGGCGCGCGTTCGAGGACATGGGCATGTCGACGGTTGAGCCGATCTTCAAGAGCAAAGCACCGCACGGTCTGTCTTGGGAGGTCACCACGTATCCCGACGAGACGCACGATTCGCTCAAGCTCAAGGGCACCTACGATGCGCTCAAGTTCGCCTATCAGGGCTACTCGCCCGACAAGATTGAAATGGCGCCGATGGCCGGCATCGTGCTCAAGGGCAAACCGGTGTCCCTCGTCGTCAATGGCGAGCGTTCCGACGTGCGCTACACGACCGACGGTTCGGCACCGAATGCGTCGTCGCCGAAAATCGACGGCACGCTCTCGATCGCCGATCCGGACCGGACGAAAATTCGGCTCGTCTCGAACCGCGGCGTGTTCGATCAGGATATCCCGCACAATTTGAAATTCGGCAATGCTTTATCGCCGGTGCAGCGGGCAGCGGACGCAAAGGAGGATCTCTGGCGTTACGCCTATTATGCGGACGACGCATGGCCGAATCTCAAACGAGCCAAGCTGTTCAAGAATGGCGAGGCCAAGCAGAAGCTCGATTTCATCGAAGCAGGCCGCGACCGCTTCGCAGGTTCCGCCGAGCGCAATTTCGAAGTCGCTGCCGACGGCTACTACGTTTTCGACGCCGTCTCGCCCGGGAAAATGCGCGTCACCGTCTCGGGCAAGACACTGATCGACCACGACGGCACCCACGGCCATCGCCAACAGGCGTTCATCGTGCCGCTGCGCGCGGGCACGCACTCCGTGCGCGTCGAATTCGATCACGTCGAGAAAAAGGCCGACGTAAACCTGGTCGTCTTTCGCTACAAGGACGAAGATCCGCGGTGGTGGAAGAGCAGGGTGTTTGAGCTGGCGGCTGATGCGAAGAACTGAATCACAACCGTTCGGCAGCCCGCTTCATGCGTCGAAGCGATTGATGCGGGCGGGAATGAATCTAGGAATGGTGGCCAGGGACGGAATCGAACCGCCGACACGGGGATTTTCAGTCCCCTGCTCTACCAACTGAGCTACCTGGCCGGAGTGCAGAATCTGCGTGCGCGGCCCGGAGGGGCGGCGCGGAAGGTCGCGTATTAGACCCGGTGAATGGCGCCGCGTCAAGCCGGTGAGGCGGACCGGCCACGATTTCCCAGCAAGGTCGGCTTTTCTGCGCGATTATAGCGACGACGCGGAGCGCGACGCCGTCGCGCCTCGGAACGTCTGAATTTCCGACGGCAATCGCAGGAGACATGCCATGAGACGCGGACTTTTCCTCTTCGCACTCGCTCTCGCAGCGCTCGCCACGACGCACGTGCAGGCGCAGACGCGCGAGACGCAGCAGCGCAATCTCGATCGCTATCTGCAGTTCGCCGGCGCGCCGGTCGATGAATTTCCGTTCTGGTCGCTGTATCAATGGGAGCTGGTCGGGTCGGACAAGGTCGTGGTCTGGTCGACGGTCAAGAACGCCTATCTGTTGAGCGTCGCGCAGCCGTGCACGAAGCTGCAGTGGGCCAAGGCGATCGGAGTGACGTCCAACCAGCGCCATGTCGTCAGCCGTGCTTTCGATTTCGTCACCGCATCGGGAGAGAGCTGCAAGATCGAGCAGATCCGGCCGATCGATTATGCGGCGATGCTCAAGCAAGGGCGCGGCGAGGACAAGACGAAGTCCTGATCGGGCTGCAGTTGCAGTTCCACCGAGCCTGCCGATCGGATCGTTTGTGATCGCAGACCGGCGGCGTGGATCGAAGCGCCGCGCGAAAGACTGCGAGCCTATGTCATTCTTGCGCGCATGAGCGTGCAAGAACTGAATATCGCCATCGTCGGCTACGGTACGGCGGGGCAGGCCGCGGCGATCTATCTGGCGAGATCGGGTCATCGCGTGCGCGTATTCGAGCGCAGCCCCGCGCCCGGCCCGGCCGGAGCGGGCATCCTGCTGCAGCCGACCGGCTTGTCGGTGCTCGCCGACCTCGGCCTGCTTGATCGGGCATTGACCTGCGGTGCGCCGGTGCACCGTCTCGTCGGCACCAACGCAAACGGGCGCAGCGTGATGGACATGCGCTATCGCGATCTCGACGCGGACTGGTTCGGTCTCGGCATGCAGCGCGGCGCTCTGTTCGAATTGTTGAAAAGCGCATTCGTGCATAGGGGGGAAATATCGGCGGACATCGAGATCGTCGGGACGAGTACCGACGGACGCAGCCTGCGCGACACGCGCGGAGACGAACACGGTCCATTCGATCTGATCGTCGCGGCCGACGGCGCCGCCTCGGCGCTGCGCAAAGAAGGCATGCCGCAAGCGCGCGACCGCCTCTATCCCTGGGGCGCGGTCTGGTGCCTATGCGCCGATCCGGAGCGCCGCTTCGACGGGCAACTGCACCAACGCTACGAACTAGCGCGGCGCATGTGCGGCGTGTTGCCCGTAGGCCGCCTACCGGGCGAGGACGAAGCCGCGCATCGGGTAAGTTTTTTCTGGAGCTTGCGCGGCGATGTTCTGGCGAACTGGCCCGCGGCCGGCTTCGATGCGTGGAAGGCCGACGTGCGCGCCTACTGGCCCGAGGCTGCCGATCTGCTCGCCGACAAACGCAGCCATGTCGAGTTTGCGCGTGCGAACTATCGCGACGTCGTGATGCGCCGCCCTTATCGCGGGCGTGTGGTGTTCCTTGGCGATGCCGCGCACGCGATGAGTCCGCAGCTCGGTCAGGGAGCGAACATGGCCCTGCTCGACGCGCAGGCGCTCGCGGCGGCGCTCGCCGGGGAGAAGACGGTCGAAGGCGGCTTGGCCGCCTACACGCGCGAGCGGCGCAGGCATGTGCCGATCTATCAATTCATCAGTCGCTGGCTGACGCCCTTGTTCCAATCCGATCACGACTTTGTTGCGCGCCTGCGCGATGCGTTCTTCGGTCCGTTCGGCCGGGCGCCGATCCTACGCGGCGAAATGCTCAAGGTGCTGGCCGGGGTGAAATGCGGTGCGTTCGGGCGTTTGCGGCCGGCGGCAGCGTTGGCGGAAGAGAGCGTGCGCTCGCCCTCGTAGGGCGCGATTTATTGCGCGCGGCCGTTCGTCAATCGGCGTGACGGCTCGAAAAGCAAGGCGCGAATGCACGAGCTTTTTCCACGAAATATGCGATGGCATCCATTCTTCGCGGCGCCGCGTGCGGAGGCGCCCATTTTTGCGCGAAGCCCGCGGAAACATCTAAGCCTTTCGCGCGAAGCGCTAGAAAGGCGTGCTTCTACGTGGCGTCGGGCGGCACGTAGCCCTGCGGAGCGACCGAGCCCTCGCCGAAGAAGAACTTTTCCATTTCGCCTTCGAGAAACTTGCGCGCCTTCGGATCGAGCGGCGAGAGGCGGTTCTCGTTGATCAGCATGGTCTGGTGGCCGAGCCATTGCGACCAGGCTTCCTTCGACACGTGCTCGAAGATGCGCTTGCCGAGTTCGCCGGGATAAGGCGCATAAGTGAGCCCTTCGGCTTCGCGTTGCAGTTTGCTGCAGAAAACGGTGCGGGACATGGCGGTTCCTGGATTTTTCTTGTTCCCGCGCAGGCGGGGATCGGATGTTCTTTCAATATTCTTGCAGAAGATCGCGACAGCCGTTTATCGGCTGTCCGAAGGCGCGCCTTCGGAGCGATGTCGCGGCAGCGATTCGATCAGCTTGCGCACGGGCGCGGGCAGGCCGAGTGCGGCGGCCTCGTGCGGATGCAGCCAGCGCCGGTCGTCGCCGTCGCCGACCGCGTGCGCGAATTCGACGTCGAACGCGAGCGGCGTCACGTCGAGCTGGTAGTGGCTGAAACCGTGTACGAACGGCGGTAACGCGCTGAAGACGATCGCGTCCGCATCGAGCCGGCGAATATGCGCCACGGCATCACGTGCTGCGGTTTCGCTCGCCGCTTCGGGCAGACTCCATAGGCCGGCCCAGACGCCGCTAGGCCCGCGACGCTCGAGCAGCAGGCGGCCTTGCGTATCGCGCAGTACGAGCATGACAGTGCTGCGTGTGGGTCGCGCTTTCGCCGGCTTGCGTGCGGGCAACGCGGCGGTGAGGCCGTCGCGATACGCCGCGCAGTCGGGGTGCAGCGGACAATTCCCGCAGCGCGGTTTCGCGCGCGCGCATACGCCGGCGCCGAGATCCATGATCGCCTGTGTGTAATCGGCGACGCGTTCACTTGGTGTGTGTGCCTCGGCGAATTGCCAGAGACGATTCTCTGTGGCCTTTTCGCCGGGCCAGCCCGCGACGCCGTGAAAGCGCGCGAGCACGCGCTTGACGTTGCCGTCGAGAATGGCGCGACGGCGACCGTAAGCCTGGGCGAGGATCGCACCCGCGGTCGAGCGGCCGATGCCGGGCAGCGCGATCAACGCGTCGAAATCGTCCGGCAAGTCGCCGCCGTGAATGTCGTTGCAGATCCGCGCTGCGCGATGCAGATTGCGTGCGCGGCTGTAGTAGCCCAGTCCCGACCAGAGCGAGAATACCTCGTCCTCGGATGCCGCGGCCAGCTCTTTTATACTTTGCAACTTTTCCACAAAGCGCAGAAAGTACGGAACGACGGTCGCGACCTGGGTCTGCTGCAGCATGATTTCCGACAACCAGACGCGGTACGGCGTACGCGGATGCTGCCAGGGCAGGTCGTGACGGCCGTGCGCATCGAACCAGCGCAGCAGGCGCGGGGCGAAGTCGTCGCTCACGGCATCGCGGCGTCGCCGCTGCCGAGACTCGCCGGCAGCAGCGCGTCGACGAATGCGGCGGGCTCGAATTCGCGCAGATCCTCGGCGGTTTCGCCGAGGCCGACGTAGCGGATCGGCAGGCCGAATTCTTTGGCCAGCGCGAACACCACGCCACCCTTGGCGCTGCCGTCGAGCTTGGTGACGACGAGGCCGGTGACGCCGATCGCGGCGCGGAACTGACGCGTCTGATTGACCGCGTTCTGGCCCGTCGTGCCGTCGATCACGAGCAGCACTTCGTGTGGCGCCTCGGTGTCGAGTTTGCCGAGCACGCGGCGGATCTTGGCGAGTTCGTCCATCAGTCCGGACTGCGTATGCAGGCGCCCGGCCGTGTCGGCGATCAGGATATCGAGCTGTTTCGAGCGCGCGGATTGCAGCGCGTCGAAGATCACGCTGGCCGAATCGGCGCCCGAACCCTGTGCGATCACGGCGACTCCGTTGCGCTCGCCCCAGGTCTTCAACTGCTCGACCGCGGCGGCGCGGAAGGTGTCGCCCGCGGCGAGCACGACGCCGTGGCCCTGGGTCTGGAAGCGGCGCGCGAGTTTGCCGATCGTCGTAGTCTTGCCGACGCCGTTGACGCCGACCATCAGGATCACGAAAGGCTGTTTCGTTGCATCGATGCGCAGCGGCTGCGCGACCGGCACGAGCAACTCGACGAGTTCGCCGCGCAGCGCCGCGAGCATGGCATCGGCATCGGCGAATTCGCGCTTCGCCATGCGCTTGCGCAGGCCTTCGACGAGTGCCGTCGTCGCGGTCACGCCGACGTCGGCGCCGAGCAGCGCGGTTTCGAGTTCGTCGAGCAGCGCATCGTCGAGCTTCGGCTTGCGCGCGAACAGGCTGCCGATGCTGCGGTTGAATATGCTGCCGGCGAGACGCTCGCGCCAAGTCTTCTTGACGGGATTCGAGGGTAGGGAATCGGCATTCGCAACGACAAGCTCGGAACCGGCGGGCTCAATCGGCGCTGGAATTTCGATCGCATCCACGTCTGACGATCCGCTGTCCTCGCCATCCGAACCGATTTTCGTTTCTTCGGCCTCTTTGCCGGTGTCCGGATTGCGAGTTTCGAGGGCCGGGTCCCGATCTCCTTCGGTAGGTTTTTTCTTCCAGAACTTGAACATCTTCGCCACGAATTGAAAGACAATGACGCCATGCTACCACTCGCGCCGCCAGGGATTTTGGGTCGATGAAGCGCGCATCAAGTGCCCGCGGCCCGCTTGCGACGGCCGGCAAGCTGCGCATCGTCGGCGGCAGTCTGCGCGGATCGAAGCTCGCCGTGGCCGATGTTGAAGGTCTGCGGCCGACGCCCGACCGCGTGCGCGAGACCCTGTTCAACTGGCTGATGCCTTTCATCGATGGTGCGCGTTGCCTCGATCTTTATGCCGGCACCGGTGCGCTCGGCATCGAGGCGCTGTCGCGCGGCGCGGCCGAGGTCGATTTCGTCGAGCGCGATGTGCGCCTGGCGCAGACGCTGCGCGAGAATCTGGCGCGGCTCAAGCAGGAAACCGCCAGCGTGCGCAATGCCGACGCGCTGTCCGTGCTGGCCGAATCGCCGTCGCGCGCCTACGATCTCGTCTTCCTCGACCCGCCGTTCGCGCTCGATCTATGGGACGAATCGGCGCGACGGCTCGAAGCAAATGCGTGGCTGTCGGCGCACGCCCTGATCTACGTCGAATCGCCGTTCGAGCGGCCGCCCGAGCCGCCGCCGAGCTGGCAGTTGCATCGCGAGAACCGCGCCGGCGCGGTGCGCTATGCGCTGTATCGCCGATCGGCTAAGCTAACGCGCAGTTGACGCTTTCCAACGCCGGACGCGATTCATGTCGAACCACAGCATCCCCGCGGAGCGCGCGCGCATCGCGATCTATCCGGGCACGTTCGACCCGATTACCAACGGGCATGTCGATCTGGCTCTGCGTGCGTCGCCGGTGTTCGAGCGCATCATCGTCGCCGTCGCCGAGAGTCCGAACAAAGGCCCCGGTTTCAGCCTCGACGAGCGCATCGCGCTCGCGCGCGAGGCGCTCGCCGGGATCGCCAACGTCGAGGTGCGCGGCTTCTCGTCGCTGCTCGCGCATTTCGTCGAGGAAGCCGGCGCCGGCGTGATCCTGCGCGGCCTGCGCGCGGTGTCGGACTTCGAGTACGAATTCCAGCTCGCGAGCATGAACCGGCATCTGATTCCGCGCGCGGAAACCTTGTTCCTCACGCCCGCGGAGCAGTACAGTTTCATCTCGTCCTCGCTGGTGCGCGAAATCGCGCGCCTCGGCGGCGACGTATCCGGCTTCGTCCACCCAGCGGTGCAGCACGCGCTGCGCAAGCGCTGGGGCCACGCCTGAGAATTTTCATCGTAAGCAAAGCAACGGGAGATAAAATGAAAAAGTACACTTTTCGCATGATCGCAGCGCTCGCCGCCGTGCTGCTGCTCGCCGCCTGCGGGCCGAGCGAGGAGGAGAAGGCCAAGGCTGCCGAGGACGCCGCCAAGGCTGCAGCGCTGGCCAAGGAAACCGCAGCGCTGGTGATTCCGAAGGACACGATCGACAAGGCAGCCTGGGCGCCGTACTTCAAGGCGGTCGTCACCAAGTTCCTGCGCGAAAACTCGTCGACGGTGAAGACCAACCATCCGTACGTCTACTACATCCCGGCCGGCGACGACGATGCGGCCAAGGCCGATCGTCAGAACGGTCTCGACAACATCCAGACGACGGTGCAGCGCGGCGTGCTGCCGGGTGCGTTCATGGCCTTCGGCGGTCCGAACTCGACCTACACGGCCGACACGACGGTCGACGCGTTCAAAGACGCGAAGGACGGTTCGTTCAAGGGCGTGTTCATCCTGTTCATCGGCTCGACTGCCGACTCCGAGCGCGTCAAGCCGGCGATCGAACGCACCGGTGCGACTTATTACTTTGTCGAACTGAAGTAATTCGATCCCGCCGATATCGCGGCCACGGACGGCCGCCTTATGCTCTTGCTGTCAGCGATGACGGCCGAAGTGAGGACGCGCGGCACGGCCGCGCGTGAAGTTTTTCTTGTCACTGAAAATTCTCGATACCTGCGTCAACTGCGACGTCTGCGAGCCGGTCTGTCCGAACCAGGCGATCTCGCTGGGCGAGCTCATCTACGAGATCGCGCCCTCGCGCTGCACCGAATGCGTCGGCCACTACGACACGCCGCAGTGCGTCGACGTGTGCCCGGTCGAATGCATCATCGTCGATCCCGAGCATGCGGAATCGCAGGAAATCCTGCTTGAAAAATACCGTGCGCTGACCGCAGATCAAACGAACAAGCTGGAGGCGAACGATGCGTAACCGACACCTGTGTGTTTTTGCTCTTGCGCTGCTCGTCGCCGTCTCGGGCGCGTCGGCTGTTGAGCCCGCTTCGCCAGCGAAGCCGGGCCACGCGGCGATCGCCAGTGCGCACAAGCTTGCGACCGCGGCCGGCTTCGAGGCGCTCGCGCAGGGCGGCAACGCTTTCGACGCGGCCGTCGCGGTCGCGGCTGCGCTCTCGGTCGTCGAGCCGCAAAGCTCCGGCATCGGCGGCGGCGGCATGTTCCTGCTGCATCGGGCAAGCGACGGCAAGGACTTCTTCATCGATGCGCGCGAGACCGCGCCGGCCGCGGTCGATCCGAAAGACTATCTCGCCGCCAACGGCGATCTCGACAAAGACCATTCGCTCAACGGACCGTTGTCGGCCGCGATTCCGGGCGAGCCCGCAGGGCTGATCTGGCTGGCCGAGCACTACGGCAAATTGCCGCTGGCGAAGTCGATGGCTCCGGCGATCCGCATTGCACGAGAGGGCTTCGCGATCGACAAGCGTTTTGCCGACGAGGCCGGCTATCGCAAGGAAATCTTCGAGCGCTATGCCGCGTCGAAGGCGCTGTTCCTGCCGAACGGCGACGTGCCGAAGGCCGGCTGGGTTTTCAAGAATCCCGACGTCGCCGTCACGCTGGAACTGATCGCGAACAAAGGCTTCGACGGCTTCTATCGCGGCGAGTTTGCGCAGCGGCTGGTCGACGACGTGAAGAAGAACGGTGGCCGCTGGTCGCTTGAAGATCTTGCCAGCTACAAGGTCAAGGAGCGCGAGCCGATTTCGTTCGACTACCGCCCCGCGGGCACCGCCCAGACTTGGCGCATCGTCACCGCGCCGCCGCCGTCGTCGGGCGGCATCGCGATCCAGGAAATGCTCAATATTCTCTCGGGCTACGATCTCGGCAAGCTCGATCGCGCGCATCGCGTGCATCTGACCGTCGAAGCGATGCGCCGCGCTTATCGCGACCGCGCGCAATATCTCGGCGATCCCGATTTCGTCAAGATGCCGCTCAACGAACTGTCGAGTCCGCTCTATGCCGCCGGCTTGCGCGCGACGATTCATCCCGAGAAGGCGACGCCGAGCGATCTGCTGCCGCCGTACATGACGCCGCCGCAGGGGCCGCACACGACGCATTTCTCGATCATCGACAAGGACGGCAACCGCGTTTCGGCGACGCAGACGGTGAACTTCGTATTCGGTTCCGGCATGGTCGTTCCGGGCACGGGCTTCCTGCTCAACGACGAGATGGACGACTTCGCCCTCGTCGCCGGCAAGCCGAACGTCTATGGCGTGGTCGGCACCGATGCGAACGCGCCGGCCGCGGGCCGCCGGCCGCTGTCGTCGATGTCGCCGAGCTTCGTTGTCGGCGATGAGCGCGTCGGCGTGATCGGCACGCCGGGCGGCAGCCGCATCATCACGATGGTGCTCGAAGGCATCCTTGCTTTTATCGACGGCGAGACGCCGGAGAAATTCGTCGGCAACCGGCGTTATCACCATCAGTACATGCCCGATGTGATCTCGGCCGAGAAGAACGCTTTCACCGCCGACGAGGTGAAGGCGCTTGAGGCGATGGGGCACAAGGTCAGCGAATCCGAGCGCACCTGGGGCTTCATGAACGCGGTGAGCTGGGACCGCAAGACCGGCAATCTGCACGCCGGCACCGATCCGCGCCAGACCTCGGGCGGCGCGGAAGTAAAGTAGCGCCGTTCGGAAACTTCGACGGGCCATCGATATGCCGCGCAAACGCAAACAAACGGTTTCACCAGGCAGGATCGCGGCGATCGTCGTATTGATCCTGCTGATCATCGCCGCGGTCTGGGCATGGCAGCACCGCGCGCGCATGCAGTCGGTCGTATCGTCCGTCAGCAAGGAACTGCCGCTGCCGCCGCAGAATACCGGCACGCCACAGGCGAATCCCGACGCAGTGCCGACGCCGGCCAAGGTGAATGGCAAGCTGTCGGTCCGCCGGCCGGCGCGCGATGCCCAGCTCGGCGTTGCCGCCGACGCGCCGATCCTGTTGCGCGTGGTCGAGATGTATCAATGGCACGAGCGCTGCGAACTGACCGGCGGTTCGTGCGCGTACGAGGCGTCCTGGTCGTCGGGCCATGTCGATTCGAGCAAATTCCGCGTGCAAGCCGGACATCAGAATCCGCCGACGCCGTTCGCCGATGCGCGCTTCGTCGCGGGCGAAATCCGTCTCGGCGATCTGATCGTCGATCCGAAGCTGCTCGACGGGCAGGTCGCGGTCGACTTTCCGGTCAAGGCGAGTGCGCTGCCGCCCAATCTCGAAGCGACGTTCAGCGTCGTCAACGGGGCCCTCTATGCGGGCGGCGACGCCGCGCATCCGCAGGTCGGCACGGTGCGCGTGCGCTACCGCGTCGTGCCCGCGGGCGAGGTCGAGCTTTCCGGCGTACGCCGCGGCAACAAGCTCGAACTGAAGTAGTCCGCTATTCGCGGAACAGGGCTTCGCCGTGCTCGAGGAAATACAGGCCGGCGAACAGCTTCGGATCGATCGAGTAGCCTTCGCGCATTTTCTTCAGCAGCCAGCGCGGCGCCTCGCTGCGCGGGACTTCGTGCACGACGATGTCCTCGGTGTGGTCGCCGCCGCCCGCGTGCTCGCGCACGAGCCCGTAGGCGCGCACGAAGGCGATGATCTCGTTGCTCATGCCCGAGGACGACGGTCCTTCCATCAGATATTCGATGCGCGCTGCGCGATAGCCGGTTTCCTCGAGCAGCTCGCGTTCGGCGGCGATCGCGGCGGATTCATCGTGGCCGCCGGCGACGTCGCCGACCAGGCCGGCGGGCATCTCGATGGTCTTGCTGCGGATCGCTTCGCGCCACTGCTCGACGAAGAGAATGCAGTCCCGATCTGTGACCGCCACGATGATGACGGCGCCGCCGGGGTTGGTGCGCTCGGCGTATTCCCAGCGCCCGCGCTTGAGCAGGCGCAGCCAGCGGCCGTTGCAAAGGACTTCGGTTTGCGTCATCTTGTGCAGTTCTCCGGACATTTTTAGCGGTTCTGCGACGAACTTCGCCGCCGCCGTACGGTCTCAGCGCGGTTCCGGCTTCGCCGCCGTGCGCTCGCCGCCCAGCCTCCGATCGCTTTTATCAAGATACTTATGAAAACAAAATACTATTCCCTGATTATTGCGTTTGCCCTCGGCGCCTGTTCGAACCAGCCCGGCTCGGATCCGGCCAAGGAAGCCGCGCCGGCCCCGGCCGCCGCCGCGCCTGCGCAGCAGGCTGCGGCCGAACAGCCGGCCAAGCCGCAGACGCCGGAGGAAGCGGCGAAGGCCGAAATAATCAACAAGGCGAAGGCGCTGACGAAAGAAGAGATCATGCAGTCGCGTGATCCGAATTCGTTGGGCAAGCTCGGCCAGATTTATGCCGAAGCGGGCGAGCCGGAGCGGTTCATCTGGACGCTCGAACGTCTGACTCAACTGTTTCCCAATTCCGGCAATTTGCGTCTGCAGCTTGCGATGGCTTACGCCGGATCGGACGAGAAGACGCCGACCTATGACACGCTGCTGCGCCTGATTAATCAGGGCTACTACTACGACATCGCGAAGGATCCGCGCTTCGACGGTGCGCACGGCACGAAGGTATGGGACTACATCGTGCAGACCTTCGAGAACAACAACAAGCCGTTCGGCGAAGGCAAGGTGGCTTTCGATCTGCCCAAGGGTGACAGTCTGTTCGAGTCGATCGCGTGGGATCCGAAGCGCAAGCAATTTCTCGTGGGCAGCGTACGCGACGGTGGAATCTACCTTGCCGACGGCAAGGGCGGCGTGAAGGAATTCATCAAGGCCGATGAGGCGAATGGTTTGATGGCCGTGTTCGGTCTCGCAGTCGATGCCGAGCATGATCGCGTGTATGCGATCAGCAACGGCGTGGCTCATTTCGACCACTTCAGTGCGGACCTTGCCGGCAAGGCGGGCGTGTACGAATTCGCGCTGTCGAGCGGAAAGTTTGTGCGTAAGGCACTGCTGCCCGTAGAGGACGGCAGGCACATCCTGTCGAGCATCACGGTTGACGCGAAGGGCAAGGTTTACGTCGCCGACGGCGTTGTTGAGCAGATCTACAAGTACGATGGCGGAGAGTTGAAGCTGGTCGCCGGCAATCCCGCGCTGAGCGGCATCCGCGGCATCGCCGTGTCGGGCGATGGTCGTACGCTGTATTTCGCCGACGTTGCGCTCGGCCTGTTCGGTATCGATCTGGCTCAGGGCAAGCCGTTCTCGCTCAACTACAATCAGGACCGCATGACGCTAGGCGGTATCGACGGCCTGGTCTGGTACGACGGCACCCTCGTCGCGATCCAGAACGACATTACGCCGAAGCGCGTGATGCGCTTCAAACTGTCCGACGACGGCCGCAGCATTGTCGATGCGCAGCCGCTCGATGCGGCACAAGAGGCGTTCGGGCTGCCGACGGTCGGTGCCGTGTCGGGCAACGATCTGTACTTCATCGCCAATAGCCAGAAGGCGCTCTACAACGACCTCGGCGTGCTGACCGATGCGGCCAAGCTCGAGCCGGTGCATATCTTCCGCACCAACATGCGCTATGCCTGGGACAAGAAGCTGCCGCAGATGGCGCCGCCGCGCAAAATCACCCCGGAGGAGCTGCAGAAAATGCGCACGACTCCGCCCAAAGGCGTCGTGCCGCAGTCCGACGACGACGCGACCAAGACGCAGCAGCCGGCTCCGCCCGCGCAGGGAAATCCCTAACGGGAGCCTGTTGCCGCGCGCCGCTTAAGCGGCCGCGGCCGCTGGCACGAGCTGCCGGCAACGCGACCGCGTGAGCGGGCCGAAGCGCAGCCGGTCGAACAGCGCGTCGAGCGCGGTGTGGTCGGGGATGCGCCAGCGCAGTGCCTCGACGCGGTCGGGAATCGGCGCATCCAGTACGATCGCTGACAGGCGCTGCGAGAGCAGCGCCTGGTCGCGATGGGCCTTGATCTTCGCGTAGACCTGGGCAGCACCGCGCAGGCGCAGATAGGGCACTTCCTCGATGCGCGTCAGCAGGGCGTCGAGCGTACCGAAATGCGCGAGCAGGGTCGCGGCGGTCTTTGGGCCTACGCCCGGCACGCCCGGAATATTGTCGACCGCGTCGCCGGTCAGGGCGAGATAGTCGACGACCTGATCCGGCCGCACGCCGAGGCGCTGTTTGACGCCCTGGGCATCCCAGCGCTCGTTCTTCGAGAAGTCCCACTGTTCGTCGTGCAGGCCGACTAGCTGGCCGAAATCCTTGTCGGCGGAAACGATCACGCTGCGGAAATTTTCCTTGCGCGACATCTCGACCGCGCTGCCGATCAAATCGTCGGCTTCGTACTGCTCGTCGGCCAGCACGGTCAATCCGAGCGCGGCGGCGACCTGTTTGCAGTAGGCGAACTGCACTTTCAGCTCCGGCGGCGGCAGCTCGCGGTTGGCCTTGTACTCCGGATAGATGCCGTTGCGAAACGATGAGACCAGCGATTCGTCGAACGCGGCGAGCACGTGCGTCGGCCGCACGCGCTCGAGGAAGTCGCAGAGAAAGCGCGTGTAGCCTTGCACCGCATTGACCGGCGCACCGTCGACGTCATGGAATTCGTCGGGCAGCGAATGCCAGGCGCGGAAGACGTAGAGGCTCGAATCGATCAGGTGGACGGTTTGCATGGTTTGGAGCATGAGCGGTGAGAAGTGAGCGGTGAGTGGTGAGCGGGAAGAGCCAAGAGCCTTCTGCCATCGCGTGCATTATGCTCTTTACCGCTTACCGCTTACCGCTTACCGCTTCCTCTATAACTTCAATTCACTGACGACATCCGCAAGCACCGGCCGCGGCCCGTCGACCGCAGGCCTCTGCGCGGTGCCGATGTGAACGAAACCGATCACGTGTTCGTCGGCAGCCAAGCCGAGCAGCGACGCGGCGTCGCGGTCGTACGCCGCCCAGCCGGTCAGCCATTGCGCGCCGTAGCCGAGCGCCTGTGCGCCGAGTAGCAGGTTGTAGGCGACGCTGCCCGTGGACAGGATTTGTTCCTGCGCCGGGACTTTCTTGTGCGCCTCGTCCACGCGTGCGATCACGCAGACGATCAGCGGCGCGAAGTTGTAGCGTTCGCGGTCTTTGTCGAAAGCGGCTTCGGGTGCGTCGGGTTCGATGCGGCGATGGATCGCGGCGAGGGCCTCGCCGAGTTTCGCGCGCGTTTCGCCGCGAATCAGCAGCAGGCGCGTTGGCATCAGTTTGCCGTGATCGGGTGCGCGCAGTGCCGCGGTCAGCAGTTGTTCGAGTTGCTCGGCAGACGGCGCCGGCTCGCCGAGCTGGCGTGAAGGGACGGATAGACGGCTATTCAGAAAATCGAGTGCGGACATACGGATAGGAAAACCAACTGGGCGTCGCAGAATAGCATCGCGCCGCGATTACGGCGGAAACGGTTTCGCCAAAGGCGTGCCTGCGCAGAGGCTCGGGAACCGCGCGGACCGCCCGTCGGCGAATTGCGGAGTCCGAGATCAATAGGGAGTCTGCTCTGCGCCCAGGCGCTAGGCCGCTCGATTGCGGGCGGCATTTCTCTCTGTCGTTGGCGCCGCGATCTTCGCGGCGCCCATTGGCGCGCGCGGCGAAGCTCGGCTAGGATTGGGTTTCAGTACCCATCGGGGATTTGCGCATGAGCATCACGATCAGCACGGTACGCGAGACCGTGCCGGGCGAGCGCCGCGTCGCGTTGACGCCGGACGTGGCGAAGAAGCTGAAGGCCAAGCAGGTCAATCTCGTGATCGAGCACGGTGCCGGTACGCTGGCGAGCTTTCCCGATGCGACCTACAAGGACGTCGAAATCGCTGCCGATGCGCACGCCGCGCTGGCCAAGGCCGATGTGCTGCTGACCGTACAGCCGCCGACGCTCGAAGAAATCGCCGCGCTCAAGCCCGGCACGGTGACGATCGGCTATCTGCAGCCGCATCTCGCGCCGGAGCGAATCAAAGCGCTGCGCGACGCGAAGATCACCAGTTTCGCGATGGAACTCCTGCCGCGCACCACGCGTGCGCAGGCGATGGACGTGCTGTCCTCGCAGGCCAACATCGCCGGCTACAAGGCCGTGCTGATTGCGGCCGAGGCGAGCCCGAAATTTTTCCCGATGCTGACGACCGCGGCCGGCACGGTGCGGCCGTCGAAGGCGCTGATCGTCGGCGCCGGCGTGGCCGGCCTGCAGGCGATCGCGACCGCGCGCCGCCTCGGCGCCCAGGTCGAAGGCTTCGACGTGCGCCCCGAGACCAAGGAGCAGATCCAGTCGCTCGGCGCCAAATACGTCGAACTCGGTGTCAGCGCCGCCGGAGCCGGCGGCTATGCGCGCGAGCTCAGTGCGGAGGAACGCGCCCAGCAGCAGGCCGCGCTGGCCGAGCACATCAAGGGCGTCGACGTGATCGTCACCACTGCGGCGGTGCCGGGGCGCAAGGCGCCGCGCATCATCACCGCGGACATGGTCAAGGGCATGAAACCCGGTTCGGTCATCGTCGACATCGCCGCGGAGACCGGCGGCAACTGCGAACTGACCGAAGCCGGCAAGACCATCGTGACCGACAACGGCGTGACCATCATCGGCCCGGTCAATCTCGCCGCGACCGCGCCGATCCACGCGAGCGAGCTGTACGCGAAGAACCTCTACAACTTCCTCGAACTGTCGATCGGCAAGGACGGCGACCTCAACCTCGACTGGACCGACGAGTTGATCGCCAAAACCTGCGTCACCCATGCAGGCGAAATCAAACACGAGCCGACCAAGCAACTGGTAGAAGGAGTGCAGTCATGATCGACGGATTTCTCGCCCTGTACCTGTTCATGCTTGCCGCGTTCACCGGCCACGAGATCATCTCGCGCGTGCCGGTGATCCTGCATACGCCGCTGATGTCGGGCTCGAACTTCGTTCATGGCATCGTGCTCGTCGGCGCGATGATCGCGCTCGGCGAAGCGACGACGCCGCTGCAGCAGATCATCGGCTTCATCGGCGTGTTCCTCGGCGCGGGCAACGCGGCCGGCGGCTACGTGGTCACCGAGCGCATGCTCGAAATGTTCAAGTCGTCGAAGAAGCCGGCGGCGGGCGGGGAGAACAAGTGATGCAAACCGCGCAGATCGTTTCGTTCCTGATCCAGGCGAGCTACTTCGTCGCCGCGGTGCTGCTGATCCTCGGCATCAAGCGCATGTCCTCGCCGGTGACCGCGCGCAGCGGCATCCAGTGGGCCGGCATCGGCGTGCTCGTCGCGGTCGTCGCCACCTTTTTCCATAGCGGCAAGCCGGGCCATGTTCTGATCGAGAACGCGGCGCTGATCTTCGTTGCGATCGCATTGTCGACCGCGATCGCCTGGGTCTGGGGCAAGAAGGTCGCGATGACCGACATGCCGCAGATGGTCGCGCTGTACAACGGCATGGGCGGCGGCTCGGCGGCGGCGATCGGTGCGAGCGTGCTGCTCGACGCGGCGATGTCGAACAATCCCGAGCACGCCCTGACGATGACGCAGGCTTTGCTTGCGGTGATCGGCGCCTTGATCGGCTCGATCTCGCTGACCGGCTCGGTCATCGCCTGGGCCAAGCTCGACGGGCGTATGGACAAGACTTTCCGCTTCAGCGGTCAGCAGGTCGTCAACGGCGCCTGCTTCCTCGCCGCGGCGCTGATCGGCCTGTACGCCGTGTGGCATCTCGAAACCCAGTGGGTCGTGCTGTTCTTCGCGCTCGCCTTGACCTTCGGTGTGCTGATGACCCTGCCGATCGGCGGCGCCGACATGCCGGTCGTGATCTCACTCTACAACGCGTTCACCGGCCTGGCGGTCGGCTTCGAGGGCTACGTGCAGGGCAATATCGCGCTGATCATTGCCGGTACCGTGGTCGGTGCCGCGGGCACCTTGCTGACGCGGCTGATGGCCAAGGCAATGAACCGCTCGATCAGCAACGTGCTGTTCTCCAACTTCGGCGGCGGCGGTGGCAGCGCACAGGACATCAAGGGTTCGCTCAAGCCGATCGAAGCCGACGATGCGGCATCGCTGCTCTACATGGCCGACAACGTCATCATCGTGCCGGGTTACGGCATGGCCGTGGCGCAGGCCCAGCACAAGATCTGGGAGCTATCGAAGAACCTGATCGATCGCGGCAAGAGCGTGAAGTTCGCGATCCACCCCGTCGCGGGCCGCATGCCCGGCCACATGAACGTGCTGCTCGCCGAAGCCGGCGTGCCTTACGACCTGATCGCCGACATGGACGACATCAATCCGGAATTCCCGAACTGCGACGTCGCGATCGTGATCGGCGCGAACGACGTGGTCAATCCGGTCGCGAAAACCGACAAATCATCGCCGATCTACGGCATGCCGATTCTCGACGTCGCCAACGCCAAGCAGGTCATCGTGATCAAGCGCGGCAAGGGCACCGGCTTCGCCGGCATCGAGAACGCGCTGTTCTACCAGGACAACACGCGCATGCTCTACGCGGACGGCCAGGACGCTGCGAACAAGTTGATCGCGGGGCTCAAGGCGGTCGATGGGGGCGGTGGGCACTAAGGATTTTCAACAACCAACAGGGGAAGAAAGTGAGGCTAGGAAAGGTTGCCGCTTTGTCGGCAGTTGTTTCGATTTGTTCGGGGTGCGCGTTTCAGTCTCAGGCGGTGAAGATACATCCGGACGTGAAGTCTTCGGCCACGATCAATGGTGGTGGCAAGGGGGTTCAACTATCGGTTCGCGATGAGAGGCCTTCCAAAGTAATCGGTCAGCGCGGCGTCGGAGGTGCAGGTGCCGATATGACAGTGGAAGGCGACCTAGTTAACATCGTCTCGGGAGCCGTCCTGTCGGGTTTGAGTCAGCGCAATTTTTCTGCGTCCAATACAGGCGACGGGGCAGCCCAACTTCGAGTGGAAATCCGTAATCTGAGTTCGAAGAACATCATGGGATTCTGGTCGGGTACCTTGCGTGACGAGTTTTCCTTGAAGGGAGCTTGCAAATCAAGCAAGGGGACCGACTACGAGGAAATGTATAACGGCGTATTTGAAACCAGTCTTCAGGTGGTGCCGACGGGCGAAGCGAACGACAAGTATGTCTCGCAGGCAGTTGCAGATTCCGTCAACAAGCTGGTCAGCGACGACAAGATGCTACGCTGTCTCGCAGAATAGCGAGAGATTTTGAGGGGCGCATTGCCTTGCCAAGATTGGGGTGAGCGGGTGCAAGCCCGATAAAAATGGGCGCGGCGAGAAGCATATAGCCGTGCCTATTTTTTTCAGTGCGGCCGGCGCGAACCAATCGCAGCCACCACAGATCCGGTCACAATCGCGACCGCAAGCGCCGCCCAGTCGTCGATGCGCAAATTCGCCCAGGCGACGCTGCTGGTGAGATCAAAGCCAGCCTTGAACAAGGCTTCGCGCAACGGCATGCCGAGCGAATCGGCGATGCGCACGGCGCCGAACAGGTATTGCGCGTAAACGAAGGCGATCAGGATCGCGAATACGGTGCAGACAATCGCGGCGACGCCGCGATAACCCTGCCAGCGCGAGAACGCGGCGAGGGCGACGCCGATCGCCACGATCCCGTACGTCGCGAACCACGGCAGCGGCAATGAAACGAAGCACCATGCAACGCCGCCAGCGAGGCCACCGAGCAGGGCCGAGACAAGGATGGCGAATGCGCTTGGCGAGGCGGTGGGGTTCGGGCGGACAGTGGGTTGGATTTCCGGCATGACGGGCTTCGTTCTGAGGTCGCGCGCATTATCTCAGCGAACACCGCGGCGCGGGTGCGCGGCGAAACCGGCGTCCGGTCACGCTATTTGCAAAGCATTGCTGTGACGCGAATGTAAACGTTTTCATGGTTGGGATTAGCTGTTAACCTAGCCGCCATCGCGGTCGCCGAGTGCCGGCTGGCGAGCACATCCATAATCAGAATTCCGGGGAGGTATCCATGCACCGTTCCAAGTTGAAGTCGCGTCTGTTGTTCCTCGCGCTGGCCGCTGTGTCGCCGGCCTTGTTCGCGCAGACTGTTGAGATCGACGCCGCGGCAAAGGCGCGGCCGTTCCCGCATTTCTGGGAGGCGAGCTTCGGTTCGGGCCGCGCGAACCTCGCCCTGCGCGACGCCTATCGCCGCGATCTCGAGGAAGTGAAGGCGATCACTGACACGAAGTACGTGCGCTTCCACGGCATCTTCCACGACGAGAACGGCGTCTACGACGAAGACGCGCAGGGCAACGCGGTTTACAACTGGTCTTACGTCGACGAAATCTACGACGGCCTGCTCGCGCGCGGCGTGAAGCCCTTCGTCGAACTTTCGTTTATGCCGAAGAAGCTCGCCAGCGCCGAGTTCTGGCATCCGTTCTGGTACCGGCCGAACATCTCCGAGCCGAAGGACTACGCGAAGTGGGATGCGTTCATGGTCGCGTTCGCCAAGCATCTGATCGAGCGCTACGGCATCGACGAGGTCGCGAGCTGGTACTTCGAAGTCTGGAACGAGCCGAATATCGGCTTCTGGGCCGGGTTCCCGCCGCAGAAGACTTACTGGAATCTATACGACCACACCGCGCTCGCACTCAAGTCGGTCGACAAGCGCCTGCGCGTCGGCGGTCCGTCGACCGCGCAGGCGGCGTGGGTCGCCGAGTTCATCAAGCATTGCAAGGAAAAGAATATCCCGTTCGATTTCGCCTCGACCCATGTCTACGGCAACGACACCGCGGACAACGTGTTCGGCACGAACGAAGCGATTCCGCGCAGTAAGATGGTCTGCCGGGCGGTGAAGAAGGTGCACGACGAGATCAAGAAATCGGCGGCGCCGAATACGCCGCTGATCTGGAGCGAGTTCAACGCAGCCTACGACAATACGCCGCCGGTGACCGACTCGACCTACATGGGCCCGTGGATGGCGTCGACGATCGCGCAGTGCGACGGCCTCGTCGACATCATGTCGTACTGGTCGTTCTCGGACGTGTTCGAAGAGCAGGGCGTGGTGAAGACGCCGCTCTACGGCGGCTTCGGCCTGATTGCTGCACACAACCTGCCCAAGCCCGCATTCAACGCGTTCAAGCTGCTGCACAAGCTCGGGGACGAGCGCATTCCGCTGCAGTCCGAGCAGGTACTCGCGACGCGCAGCAAGGACGGCACACTCATCGTCGCCGCGTGGAACTACGCACCGAGCGGGCTCGATCAGGACGCTGATAAAGCCGACAAAGCGAAGAGCGAACCGATCACGTTGACCCTCAAGCTCAAGAACTCAAAAGCGCAGACCGCGCAGGTTTCGCGAGTCGACCGCGATCACGGCGACCTCAGGCCGGCCTACGAGAAGATGGGTTCGCCGCGCAATCCGACCCAGGCGCAAATCAAAGCGCTGCGCGAAGCCGCGATGTTGCCGGCGCCCGAGTCGGTGGCGATCAAGGATGGGACGTTGACGATCACCTTGCCTCCGCAGGGTTTGGCGCTCGTCGAAGTTAAATGACTTGGCGGGGCGCGATTCGTCGCGCCCAGTTTTTCGCTCTTTTGGTCGTCATTCCTGCGAAAGCAGGGCTTTCAACAGCCGTAGGGCTGGTCATCCAGCTCTCGCCTCTGCTCGTCATTCCTGCGGAAGCAGGAATCCAGCTCGTGCTCTTGCTTGTCATTCCCGCGTGCTTCTAGCGGGAATCCAGCGCCTTTGCTTTTGATTGTGTTGATTTAAGAGCAAGGCTTCCACTCGTCCTTTGGACGAGCGGGTCACTTTCTTGTCAGCAGCGACAAGAAAGTAACCAAAGAAACGCCGCCCCGGGAGCCGCGCCCTTCGCGCTACGCGCTACGGGTGCGCGAGGTCATGCCGGGGTTCGCTCGATGGACATCCATGTCCATTCGCGAACTCGCGCGCATCCTGCGCGCGACCCTAACGGGCGAATCCGTCCTGCCCTCGCCGCGGCTGACGGGGACCCGAGATCAAAAGACAAATCAAGAGAAAAAAGACAGAGCCGAGCGCGGAGAGTCTGCTTCTCGCTTTGCTTTGGCGCGCACGATGCGCGCTGCTCTGCTTCACCGGGTCCCCATTACATTGCGGCGGCAGCGGACGATAAGGCCCGCTAGGGTCGGCGCGATGGATCGCGCCGATTTCGCTATTGCACACGGATGTGCAATTAGCGGAACCCGGCCGTTGTCGCGGACCCTATGGGCAGGATGCCCATAGGGCGCAATGTTCTGGGGCGTGTCTCTTTGCTTACTTTCTCTGCACGAGCAGAGAAAGTAAGCCGCTCGTCCGTAGGACGAGTGGAAGCTCCGCTCTACAAAAAAACAGCAGGGAGCCGAGCCATCAAGACCTAGGCTTCGTCATCTGCCACTTCAGATGCGCACGCACGGTAGGCCACTCCGCCGCGATGATGCTGTAGACGCAAGTGTCGCGCAAAGCACCGTCGGCAAGGCGCCAGTGGCTGCGCAGAATGCCGTCGAGTTTGGCGCCGAGGCGTTCGATCGCGGTGCGGCTCTGGCGGTTGATGTGGTGCGTACGGAATTCGACGGCGATGCAATCGAGGGTCTCGAACGCATGCCGCAGCATGAGGTATTTGCACTCGGTGTTGACGCCGGTGCGCTGTGCGCTCTGCGCATACCAGGTGCTGCCGATCTCGACGCGCTTGTTGTCGGCGTCGATGTTCATGTAGCTCGTCGCGCCGACGATCTTGTTGTGCGCGTTGTCGATGATGACGAAGGGCAGCATGCTGCCGCGCTCGCGCAGGCCGAGGCGGCGTTCGATGTCGGCACGCATCGTTTCGGGCGACGGTACCCTGGTGTACCAGAGTTTCCACAGCTCGCCGTCGCGGACGACATCGACGAGCGCGTCGTGATGTTCCATCGACAGTGGTGCGACGATGGCGCGTTCGCCTTGAAGGGTGACGGCTGCGGGCCAGCTCATCGTGCGGCTCCCGCGGTGCCGGTCGGATTGGATCGGCGCAGGTCATCGACGCCTTCCGGTGACAACCAAAGCACGGTGTTGAGGAAATGATCGATGCAGGCCAGCACCGCTTCGCGCGGGCCTTTGCGCCAGGCATCGGAACCGTAGAACGCATCCTGCTGGGCATTGAGATCGGCCAGATCGGCGTAGGCGCGAATCAAATAATAAGTGTCCGCTTCGTGCGCGGAGGCGCCGCAGGCGACCACGTCCATGCCGGCTGTGCGCAGCATCGGCAGCGCGGTGCCGACGATAAGGCGGTCGAACTCGGCCGCCGCGCCGGGCTTGAGTTTGTAGGAGCGAACTTCGATCAAACGTTTCCCGGCAGAGGTCGGCATGCGGATTTCCCTTAAAGCGGCAGATGATATTCGTAGTAGTCGGTCTCGCGCTTCCAGCCGAGCGATTCGTAGAGCTTCTGCGCGACGATGTTGTTGACGGCCGTGCTGAGCGACAGGTTTGCCGCGCCGATAGAGCGCGCAAACTCCGCTGCCGCGGTCAGCAGGCTCGCGCCGACGCCGCACGCGCGTGTCGCCGGCATCACGTAGAGGTCGTTTAGCAGATAGGTGCGCACGCAGCGCACCGAGCTGAACAGCGGATAGAGTTGGGTGAAGCCGAGTGCCGCGCCATCTTGATCCACGGCGAGGAAAATCACCGACTCCGCGTGGGCGAAACGCTCGTGCAGAAAGCGCCGTGCACGATCGGGGTCGCTGGCCTGCTTGTAGAACTGGCGGTAGGCGTCGAACAGCGGCACGATCGCATCGAGATCGTGCACGCCGGCCTGATGGACACGGTAGGTCATGGTATTCATCCGTGCGTGCGCTCCGTCTCGATCCGTGCGAGCAGCCATTGCAGGCCGGCGAGATGTTGCTGGTCGTGGCTGCACAAGAGATGCACGAGGCCGCGCACGTTGACGGCGCCGAGATCCTCGAACACTGTGGGTCGTAAGTACTCGCTCACGCCGAACGTCGAGAGCAGATCGAGCGTCTTGGCGCGCGCGGCGTGAAACGCGGCGAACACGTCCGTCGCATCGGCCTGCACGTAGCCGCGCTCGCGTGCAAGACGATAGCCGTCGAGGTTGGCAAGGAACGGATTGGTTTCGTCGAGCGCGCGCCGAAAGCGCTCGTGATAGCCGTCGATCTCGACGTCGCGTACGTGACAGATCTGCTCGATCGGCGTGAATTTCTCGCTCGGCACGCCGTCCCACGACGGGGGCGCCCAGTTTTCGTAGCCGGCGGGAATGGCTTCGTAGAACGCTTGCAGACGCTCGGGGAACGCTTGCAGCGCATGCAGAGTTGTCGTGTTCAAGACTCTTTCCTCGCGGCTCGTGATTTTGATTCAACGCTGGGAATCACGCGGGCCTCGCGCTTCGACCAAGTCGGCAATTGCCGTCGCGCCGTCACCGCCGCGTCGGCGCAGGCCGTCGACGACGCCGCTGCGGTTCGCTTCGGGATGGTTCTGGCTGACCTTCCATTTTCCTTCGAGCTTCACGATCTCGAACTCGATACCGACGATGCCGCGCAGCATCGTCTCGATATATTCGGGCGGTGCATCGGCGATCTTCCACGGCAACGCCTCGCGCGATTCATTGTCGGTGACGAGTTGTTCGAGATGCGCACGCAACCATTGCGGCTCGTCGATCGCGCGCAAGCGTCCGTGCGCATGCACGGTCACGTAGTTCCAGGTCGGAACGACTTTGCCGCCGTCGCGCTTGGTCGCGTACCAGGACGGTGTGATGTAGGCATCGGGTCCGTGAAAGATCGCCAGTGCATCGATGCCGTCACCGCCTTCGCGCCAAAGCGAGTTCGCACGCGCGACATGGCATTGCAGGGCGCCGTAAGAGCCCTGCGTCGTGTCGAGATGAGTCGGCAAGTGATGTGCTTCGAGTCCACCGCTGCCGGCGATCACCACGGTTGCGAGCGGGCTCGCGCGCATCAGCCGGTGCATCTCGTCGATGCGGGACTCGGCAAAGGAGGCCGGGATAAGCATGGGACTTCTCTGGGCTGGATGATTTCTGGGCCGGGCATTCCGGCATCCGATCCGACTCAGTGTGGGATTGGACAATGGCCCTATCCAGTGCCACAATTTACAACAATTGTGGAGCCAATGATGTACCTGGAACTCGATGGGCAGGGTCCGCGCTACGCTCAACTGACGCGCGGTCTGAAGCAGGCGATCCTGAGCGGCCGCGTCGCCGCGCATTCGCGCCTGCCGGCGACGCGCGTGCTCGCACGCGATCTCGACCTGTCGCGCAATACCGTACTCGCGGCCTATGAACAGCTTGCCGCCGAAGGCTTTATCGAAGGCCGCGTCGGCTCGGGCTGCTACGTCGCGGCGATCGGTGCGATGCAGGCGCCACAGGCGGCGAAGACGCTCCCACGCAGCGGCGCCGCGCGCGTACCGCTGTCGCGGCGCGGCGAGCGCATCCGTGAACTCTGGGACCGGCGCATTCCCGGCCGCGAACACATCGGTCTGCGCTACAACCTGCAGTACGGCATGCCGATGACCAATCCGCAGCTTGCCAGCGCGTGGCGGCGTGAGCTGGCGCATGCGGCGGCTCACGCGCAGACCGACTACCCCGAGCCGCAGGGCCTGCTCGCGCTGCGCGAACAGATTTGCGACTACCTCGCGCGCCGCCGCGGCATTCTCGCCGCTCCCGACGACGTGTTGATCGTCAGCGGTGCGCAGCAGGCGTTCACGCTCGCAGCGGAATTGTTGCTCGACGAAGGCGACCGCGTCCTGCTCGAAGATCCGCACTATCAGGGTGAGCGCCAGATCATGCAGGCCTCGGGCGCCGAGATCGTCGGCTGCCGCGTCGACGAGAACGGCATCGTCACCGCCGACCTGCCGACCCAGGGACGCACGAAGCTCGCCCTCGTCACCCCTTCGCATCAATTTCCGAGCGGCGCGGTGCTGAGCCTTTCGCGGCGCATGGAACTGCTCGCCTGGGCGGCGAAGACCGGCTGCTGGATCATCGAGGACGACTACGACGGCGAATTCCGCTACGACGCGCGCCCGCTCGCCGCGCTCAAGTCACTCGACCGCGACAGCCGTGTGCTCTACTTCGGCACGTTTTCCAAGGTGCTGTTCCCTTCGCTGCGCCTGGGCTACATCGTGCTGCCGCCGAGCCTGCGCGACTCCTTCATCGGCGCCAAGTGGCTGACCGATCGCGGCTGCCCGGCGATCGAACAGGCCGCACTCGCGCGGCTCATGGCCGACGGTGCATTTGAACGCCATCTGCGCGCCGCGGCGAAATCGCTCAAGGCGCGGCGCGCAACCCTGCTCGCGGCGCTGCGCAAATACGCGGGCGACGAAGTCGAAGTCGCCGATTCGAGCGCCGGCATGCACGTCCTCGCCTGGCTCACGCGCCTGAAACCCACGCAGGCGCGCCAACTCGTTTCGCGCGCGAGCGAACGCGGGCTCGGGCTCTATCTGATTGCGCCGTATTTCTTGAAGTCGTCGGCGCGGCCCGGCCTGCTGCTCGGCTTCGCCGATCTGCCGGCGGCGGATTTGCAGGCGGCGATGCGCATATTGGGGGAATGTCTTAGGGAGATGTGACGGGTGTTTTTCGCTTGGCTTTGAGCCATTGCGTTGTTGGCTTTCTTTCAATGTTTGGAAGGTTGGCTGCTCTTGCTCTTCGCTCGTCATTCCCGCGTGCTCTTGGCGGGAATCCAGCGACTTTTCTTTGGTTCTTTTGTGTTTTAGGAGCAGAGCTTCCACTCGCCCTGCGGGCGAGCGGGTAACTTTCTTTGCTTGTGCAAAGAAAGTCACCAAAGAAACACCCCCCAGAACATTGCGCCCTACGCGCATCCTGCGCTCCGGGTTCGCGTCAGCGGCCGGGTTCCGCTAATTGCACATCCGTGTGCAATAGCGGAATCGGCGCGATCCATCGCGCCGACCCTGCGGGCCTTATCGACCGCTGCCGCCGCAATGTAATGGGGACCCTGAGAAGCAGGGCAGCGCGCATCGTGCGCGCCCAAGCAACAACCACCTTCGTAGGCAGTGGCTTTTGCTCTGTCTTTTGATCTCGGGTCCCCGTCAGCCGCGGCGAGGGCATGACGGATAAGCCCTTCAGGGTCGCGCGCAGGATGCGCGCGAGTTCGCGAATGGACACGGACGTCCATCGAGCGAACCCCGGCATGCCATCGCGAACCCGTAGCGCGTAGCGCGAAGGGCGCGGCTCCCGGGGGGCATTTCTTTGGTTACTTTCTTGTCGCTGTAGACAAGAAAGTGACCCGCTCGGCCGTAGGACGAGTGGAAGCTCTGCTCTTAAACCAACACAACAAAAGCAAAGTCGCTGGATTCCCGCCAGGAGCACGCGGGAATGACGAGCAAAAGCAGGGCGCACTGCGCCCGGACCAGCCATCGGGCGACTTGCATTCCCCCATCAAGCACACACATCTCAACCGAACCCAAAGAACCTGCGATAATTCGCAATTCCACGAGACAGCAACCACGCCATGGGCGGCTACAGCAACACTTCCGAACCGATCGTCTTCGAGCGCGACTGCAATGCGGTCATGGTGCCGCAGGGGCAGACCGTGAGTCTGCCGGCCGGGCAGAACGGCTACATCACGCAGGCGCTCGGCGGCAGTTTCACCGTGTTCGTCGACGGCAATCTGTTCCGTATCGACGGCAAGGACGCCGACGCGATCGGCAAGGAGCCGCCGTCACCGATCGAACTCGCAGCCGATGCGGGCGACGAGGAAGTCGAGAAGCTGGTCTGGCAGCAGTTGCGCACCTGCTTCGATCCGGAGATTCCGGTCAATATCGTCGACCTCGGCCTCGTATACGAATGCGTGATCGAGAAGATGGAAAACGGCGAGCGCAAGGTCAAAGTCGCGATGACTCTGACCGCGCCTGGCTGCGGCATGGGCGATATTCTCGTCGATGACGTGCGCAGCAAGGTCGAGGCGATTCCGACCGTTGCCGAAGCGGACGTCGAGCTGACTTTCGACCCACCCTGGAATCACTCGATGATGTCCGATGTGGCCAAGCTCGAAACCGGGATGATGTAGCCGCCGCTTGGGCGGAACGCTTCGCGCGACGCTCGGGAGAAACCGCTACGGTACGCAAATGTGCCCTACGGCACATTTGTTTTTTCGATGAAAAGGTTTTCAGCGGACACGTCCGCCCGCGCTTCTGCGCTCGCTTCGCGCATCGGCGGCGAATCTCTCGCCAATCCGTCCGATTTTTGCGCCGCGGCAAATAAGTCGTTATCGAAACGCTTCCAGTCGCGCGGCGCGCGCGCGAATCCCGCTCTCACGCGGCTATTTTAATGCGATAGCGCGCTATTACATTGCCCGGAATAATCTAAAACGGCCTGCGGTTTTAGAAAGACTTAACGTGGCCGATGTTCTCTACGCCCACGTTTTTCATATGGGTGAAAACGTGAATTCGGCAGACGGAACGGCGCCGCAAAAACGGGCCGGGGATCAGGTAGTCGTTTCGTCCCAGTGCATTTCGACCGCAGCGACACCGAGCGTAGGGGTACGCACGGACGGGGGATTTTGCGTTCGGTAGGAAGCACGCGCCGGGCTCTCAAGGAGCAAACAGAAAAGCGAAAGACACGTCAATGGAAGCACTGTTCTTTTCTCAACTTTCTGGAGACCCCTAGATGAAGCAATTCCAATTCGCGAACGGGCGTCGTACCACGCCGCGTTCGCTCAAGTCGGGTATCGCCCTCTCCCTGCTCGCCGCGGCGCTGACCGTCGGCTGCGGAGGCACCGCCAGCGCCAACGGCATCGGTCTGATCGCCAGGGCGCCGTCGATCCAAGCACAACATCTTCCCGCGGCGGTAGCCAACGGCCAGGCCCCGCGCATGGGGCCGCTCGCAGGCTCGCAGCGGTTCAAGCTCGGCATCTCGCTGCCGACGCGCAACCAAGCGGAACTCGATCTGCTCGTGCACGAT
The DNA here is from genome assembly GCF_005503555.1 of Rudaea sp. 3F27F6. GTDB lineage: Bacteria > Pseudomonadota > Gammaproteobacteria > Xanthomonadales > Rhodanobacteraceae > Rudaea. The sequence goes on along the minus strand of NZ_SCNG01000001.1, from coordinate 820,930 downwards.
TTGTACGATCCGCAGAGTCCGCAATTTCACAAGTATCTGTCCCCCGAGCAGTTCACCGAGCGTTTCGGCCCGACTCAGGCCGACTACGACGCGGTCGCCGCCTGGGCGCAGGCCAACGGCTTCTCGATCACCGGCACCACGCCGAATCGCCGCCTGATCAGCATCGAAGGCGATGCCGACACGATCAATCGCGCGCTCAACGTGACGATGACCGAGTATCAGCATCCGAGCGAGGACCGCACCTTCTTCTCGGCCGACCGCGAGCCGACGACGAGCGGCCTCGACATTCCGCTGCTGCAGATCACCGGCCTCAACAGCTTCATCACTCCGCATCCGCATCTGCACAAGGGCAGTGCGCCCGTGGCCCATGCGGGCGGTTCGGGCCCGTCGGGCGAGTTCCTGCCGAGCGACATGCGCGCGGCCTACTACGGTTCGGGTTCGCTGACCGGCGCCGGCCAGTCGATCGGCATTCTGTCGTTCGATGGTTACCAGACCAGTGACGTGTCGCTCTACTACTCGAGCACCGGCATGTCGTCGAGCGTGCCGATCAACAACGTGCTCGTGAACGGCTATAGCGGCGCCTGCGTCTCGTTCAACTCGAACGGCACGATCAACACCAGCGTCTGCGACGACGGCGAGCAGATTCTCGACATCGTCAACGCGATCGGCATGGCGCCGGGCATCTCGCAGATTCTGTTCTACGAGGGCGACCCGTCCGACTCCTCGGCCGACACGAAGATCCTCAACCAGATGGCCACGGACAACAGCGCGAAAGTGCTGAGTTGCTCGTGGGGCTGGGGCGCGAACCAAGCGACGGACGATTCGATCTTCCAGCAGATGGCCACGCAGGGCCAGACCTTCCTCAACGCCACGGGCGACTCCGGTGCGTGGGGCAAGGGCACGAGCCAGACGATCGCGGCCGAGTATCCCTCGCAGTCGCAGTACATCCTCCAGGTCGGCGGTACCGACCTGACCACGGCGAGCGCGGGCGGTGCCTGGTCGTCGGAAACGGCGTGGGCGGACAGCGGCGGCGGTTACGTTTCGACGCAGGGTGCGCCGGCGCCGAGCTGGCAGTTGATCTCGGGCGTGATCAACTCTTCGAACAAGGGTTCGACGAGCTATCGCAACTCGCCCGACGTCGCCATGGAAGCGAACTTCGACAACCCGACCGTGAGTAACGGCCAGTTCCTCACCGGCTACGGCGGCACCAGCTTCGCCGCGCCACGCTGGGCCGGTTTCGTCGCGCTGATCAACCAGCAGTCCGTCGCCAACGGCAACGGTCCGGTCGGTTTCTTCAACGCGACCTTGTACAACCTCGGCGTCAGCTCGAACTACGCGAGCAACATGCACGACATCACCAGCGGCAGCAATCCGGCGATCAACTCGAATCAGCAGGTGATTTCCGGTGGTCCGTCGTTCAATGCCGTTGCCGGCTACGATCTCGTCACCGGCTGGGGCAGTCCGAAGGCGGCGCTGGTCAACACGCTGGCCGGCACGAGCAGCGGCGGCACGGCCGACTTCAGCCTGTCCGACTCGCCGGGCAGCCTCACGCTCAATCAGGGCGCGAGCGGCACGGCGACGGTCACGGTATCCGGCACAAACGGCTTCAGCGGCAGCGTTGCACTGTCTGCCTCGGGCCTGCCGAGCGGCGTCACCGCGGCCTTCAGCCCGACCAGCACGACGAGCGCAAGCACGCTGACCCTAACCGCGAGCAGCACCGCGGCCACCGGCACGGCGACGCTGACGATCACCGGTACCTCGGGCTCGCTGAGCCACACGACCTCGTTGAGCCTGACGGTGAATTCGTCCGGCGGCGGCACGTCGACCCAGTTGCTTGGCAACACGGGCTTCGAAACCGGCACGGCATCGCCGTGGGCCGAGACTTCGAGCGGCGGCTACGAGCTCGTCTGCAACAGCAGCTGCGGCTCCGAAAGCGCGCACACCGGGTCCTGGTTCGCTTGGCTCGACGGTTACAACAGCGCCACCGACACGTTGTCGCAGAGCGTGACGATCACTGCGGGCAAAACCAAGGCGACGCTGCAGTATTACCTGCACGTCGACACGCAGGAAACGACGACGTCGACGGCATACGACAAGCTGACCGTGGCGGTCTACAACAGCTCGGGCACACTGCTGAAGACGTTGGCGACGTATTCGAACTTGAATGCGGCCAGCGGCTATGCGGTGCATACGAACGACCTGTCCGCGTACATCGGTCAAGCCGTGACGATCAAGTTCACCGGCAAGACAGACTCGTCGCTACCGACGAACTTCGTCCTCGACGACGTCACGCTGACGGTGCAGTAAGCCGTTTTCCGAACGGATAAAAAACAAAAGGGCCGCGCAATGCGGCCCTTTTTTATTGCGCTCGCCTTCGATGGCGAGGATCGGCGAAGTGGCCGCTCCCGGCCGCTGATTTCACTTCAGTCGGCTTCGAAGCGATTGGCTTCGCGGTTCTTGCGCACGCGCAGTGGATCCCAGATGCGTCCGTTCATTGCGATGTAGACGCCGTCGGGCAAGGTCTGCAGCGCACCGACCGCGCAGCCGATGTTGAACACCGCGTCCGAACCCTGGAAGCGCGCCGGATTGAGCGCGCCGGTCAGCACGATCACTTTGTTTGGAATCGATTGCAGCACGCGTGCGGTCTCGACCATCGTATCGGTGCCGTGGGTGACGAGGATGTGCCGATGCGATTGCGCTTCGATCGTGCGTTTCACCAGGTCGCGGTCTTCCTGGGTGATGTGCAGGCTGTCCTTGCGCAGCAGCGCGATCACGTTAAAGTCGAAAGCGACGCCGAGCTGCTTGAGGATGTCGCCGATCGCCGGCGCGCCGATCTGAAAAGTCGACTTGTCGTCGAAGTATACTTTGTCGATCGTGCCGCCGGTGGTGACGATGGTCAGATGTTGAAGCATGGTGCGATCCGCGATGTAGGCCCGTGCGAAAGTTTATCAGGCGCCGAGGCGCTTTCGGCTAAACTCGCCGCAGCGCCCCAGCCAGAGCAAATCGCCATGACCGACCGCCGCCGCTTTCTCGCCGCCTCCGTTGCCGCGCTCGCAAGCGGCGCAATGAGCGGCAACGCAAGCGCGGCGTCTGCTGCGGGGTTGGGCAAGAAGCGCCCGCGCATCGTTTCCACCTGGGATTTCGGCGTCGCCGCGAATCAGGCCGCATGGCAGATATTGGCCAAGGGCGGCAGCGTGCTCGATGCGGTCGAAGCCGGCGCGCGCGTGCCCGAGGCCGACCCGAAGAATCACAGTGTCGGCCGCGCCGGCTATCCCGACCGCGACGGCCGGCTCACCCTCGACGCGAGCATCATGGACGGCAACGGCGATTGCGGCGCGGTTGCCGCGCTGGAGCACATCGCCCATCCGATCTCGGTTGCGCGCCGGGTGATGGAGAAGACGCCGCATGTATTGCTGGTCGGCGACGGCGCGTTGCAGTTCGCGGTCGAGCAGGGGTTTCCGAAAGAAGAACTGCTTGCGCCGGAATCGGAACAGGCCTGGCACGAGTGGCTGAAGAAAAGCGAATACAAGCCCTCGGCTAACAGCGAGAACAAGACTTACGGCACGCAAGCGCAGCCGGCCGGCAAACCGGGCGGCGCGAACAATCACGACACGCTCGGCCTGCTCGCGGTCGATGCGCAAGGCCGCCTTGCCGGCGCCTGCACGACCAGCGGCATGGCCTGGAAGCTGCACGGCCGCGTCGGCGACAGCCCGATCATCGGCGCGGGCCTCTACGTCGACAACGAAGTCGGCGCGGCGACCTCGACCGGCGTCGGCGAAGAAGTCATCCGCACCGCCGGCAGTTTTCTCGTCGTCGAGCTGATGCGCCAAGGCCATTCGCCGCAAGAGGCCTGCCGCTACGCCGTGCAGCGCATCGTGCGCAAGCGTATGAAGACGGCGAAGGATTTGCAGGTCGGATTTCTTGCTTTGAGCCGCAGTGGCGAGATCGGCGCTTACGCAATCCAGAAGGGATTCAGTTATGCGGTTTGCGATGCGCGCAAGCAGGATGCGCTCTATCAATCGGCGAGTAGCTTGTAGCTGCGTGAGTCGAAAGGGCGGCTTGTCTCTGCTCGTCATCCCCGCGTGCTCTTAGCGGGGATCCAGTCACTTTGCTTTCTTAAGGTTGGTTAAGAGCAAAGGCTTCCACTCGCCCTACGGCCGAGCGGGTCACTTTCTTGTCTACAGCGACAAGAAAGTAACCAAAGAAACGCCGCCCCGGGAGCCGCGCCCTTCGCGCTGCGCGCTACGGGTGCGCAAGGTCATGCCGGGGTTCGCTCGATGGACATCCCTGTCCATTCGCGAACTCGCGCGCATCCTGCGCGCGACCCTATGGGCGATTCCGTCATGCCCTCGCCGCGGCTGACGGGGACCCGGGATCAAAAGACGGATCAAGAGCTAGAGGCAGAGCGGGGCGGGCGCGACAGCTTTGATCGCTTTTTCACACTTCGCGAAAAAGCCACGTTTCTGCGAGAGTAATTCGGCGAAGCGCTGCACCGCCGCGGCACGCGCGGAGTCGTGTTCGGTGCGCAGCGCCCAGTCGGCGCGCCGCGTTTGCAGGCTAGCGCGAGGCTTCGCGCGAAGACGACGACGACCTTGCCGGTCTGCTGCTTGGCGAACAGCTTGTCCTGCAGAATCTTCTCGCCGCGGAACTTGTCGCGGCGATGCACGACGGTGACCTTCTTGGCGATGTTCGACAGATACAGCGCTTCTTCGACCACGGTGTTGCCGCCGCCGATGACAGCGACGTCCTGGTCGCGGTAGAAGAAACCGTCGCAGGTCGCGCAGGCGGAGACGCCCTGGTCCTTGAACTTCTCTTCGGGATCGAGGCCGAGATACTTCGCCGTCGCACCGGTGGCGATGATCAGGGCGTCGCAGGTGTATTCGCCATTGTCGCCGATCAGGCGGAACGGCTTCGATTTCAGGCCGGCTGTGTGAATATGGTCGAGCACGATTTCGGTATCGAAGCGCTCGGCATGCTTTTGCATGCGCTCCATGAGACCGGGGCCTTGCAACCCTTCGACGTCACCGGGCCAATTGTCGACTTCGGTCGTGGTCATGAGCTGGCCATCCTGGGCGAGCCCGGTGATCAAGACAGGCTTCAAGTTCGCGGGTGCCGCGTAGATCGCGGCGGTGTAGCCGGCGGGGCCCGAGCCGAGGATGATCAGGCGGCTATGCTACGGTTTCATCGTCTACTTTCATGCGGTAGTGAGGGCGCAACGCAGTGTTAATATCTGCGGCGGCAGGCAGGCCAGGCTGTCGCATAGCTGCACGCGTAGGGATGCGTGCAGGACATCGAGATTGCCGCGTGCGGAAAATCGGATTACGGCCGCGCCTTGAATGTGTTCTTCGGAAGGTTGCGATATCTGCAGATCTTCGATCAGCTCGAAGCCTTCGCCGATCTTGAGCGAAAGCGGCAGGCCATCCGTGGCTCCCGGCGCATAGGCATGGAAACCGGTGGGAATATCGAGCAGCAGAATCGCGTTGATCCGGTTTTCGTAGCGTGCGGCGGTCAGTATTGCCTTGGGTTCGGGTACCCGCGGTGCTGCCCGCGGCAGCAAGGGCTGTGGCGGATCGAGCGTCGACGCCCAGCGGTATCCGCCCCAATCGGTGAAATACAGATAGCGGTAATGTTCGGCCAGCCACACCCGCTCCCGATCGACATCGTCGAGCGAACGGCCGGTGTAGCGCAGCCATAACGAGGACGCTGCGCCGTCCGGTCGGCTCAAGCAGGCATCGAGCATGGCGATGGTGTGGTTGCCGAGGCCCAACTGCTGCGCTTCGCGGTCGACGAACCAGCCATCGCCTTCGTTGCGTAGAAAGGGCTCGTTTGCACGGAACCAGGCCACGCGCTGCGCGCGCTCGCCGAACATCGCTTCGGGAATCTCGCCGACGAACAGATTCTGCAGAAATTCCATCTGCATGGCGTCGCTGAATTCGCGTGGCAGGCCTATGCCGCGCCATCCTTCCATCGCGATCAGCATCATGAGGATCGCTCGCGGTGAGGTCGTGCGGAATTCGCGCACGGGATCGCCGCCGAATCTGCGAATGTAGCGCAGGCAGTTCGCAAGGAGCATCCTGCCCTCATCGGTGTAGTCGTCCGGCGAACCGGCGAATCCCCACTGTAGGAAACGTCCTTGGCGCGCGATTGCGAAGTGTTCCTGGGTCTTTTCGTTGAATCCCCCGGCAAGGATTTCGCACTCGGGCGAATCGAGAAAGCCGAAGCCCGCCGTCACGTATCCTGGTTTGCCGATCGGATCGCGCAGAACGCGCAGGGTCGAGACCGCGTCGGGGACGTCGAGTATCGAGGAATACGCGCGGAAATTCGCTGGCGGTGCTTTCTCGGCCAGACAGCCGGCCAGACCACTGAAGACCGGATGCGCAGCATTCCAGACGATGGCGTCTCCGCCGAGACACATGCAGCCGTAGTTCCTGCCTAACTTCAGATGCAGACTGTCGCCGACTTTCGCGCCGAAAGTGCCGACCAGCACAGTCGGCGCAGCCAAGCGTTCCAGCGACAGGCCGGGCGGCGCTTCATGTTGCCAGCCGGCATCGACGACGAGCAGATTCACGTCGTCGAGAACGGCCCTCGGCAGAAGATCGACATCGATGAAGGTGACGCTGCCGAAGCCGTCGAGAAAACGCAGGTAAGAATCGGTGTGGGGTGTGCCGGCTTCTCCGGCATAGACAATGCGCATGCAAGCTCCTTTGATCAGATGCCGGCCAATTCTTCTTCGCCGAGTACGATGACCTCGCCGATGCCGAGCGCGCGCAGCGGCTGCTCGATCTTGGACAGATCACCGACCACGACCCAGGTGCAGGTCTCGGGCTCGAGCAGCGCTTTTGCTGCAGCGGTTACCTCCGCGTCGGTCAAGGCGTCGAGGCGATCCTTCAAGTGCACTGCATGGTCGTCGGTGCGTCCATAGAGATGATTGCTCGACAGTGTGCTGAGCACGGCGCCGGAGGTTTCATAGCTGCCCGGCAGGGTGCGTATTTGCTGCAGGCGCAGCTTGTCGATTTCTTCCTGAGTCGGCGGACGGTGGCTACTGACCGCGTGCAGCTCGTTCGAGATTTCGCGTATGGCTTCCGCGGTACGGTCGGTCTGTACGGGGGCCGAGATCACCAAGGGTCTCTGTCCAAGAGCGTCCGCCAGCATGCCGCGTACACCGTAAGTCCAGCGCTTGTCTTCGCGCAGGTTCATGTTGAGTCGCGAGGTGAACGTCCCTGCGAACACGCCGTGGGCGATCTGTGTGGCGAGACAGTCCGGCGACGAGGTTGGTGTCGCCAACGCACCGACGGCAATCTGCGATTGGATCGCATCGGCGCGATGGATCAGGAATACCCGAGGCCGCGACGGCGGAGCGACCGCAGCGAAGACGTCCGGATGTGCGACGGCGCTGGTCGCCATCCAATCGCCGAATGTGTTGTCGAGCAGGGTGACGATCGTTTCCGGAGCCGTCGCACCGACGACGAAGATCGTGGCATTGTCGGGGCGTACGACTTCGCGGTGAAAATAAAAAAGATCGGCAGAGGTCAACGATCCTATCGACTGCTCGGTGCCGATCCCCGAAAACGGTGCGCCGTACGGATGTTCTTCGCCGTACAGAAGCTGCGGCAGGACGCGATTGACCATAGCCGCCGGACTGCTGCGTTCCTGGCGGATCGCGGCGAGCTTTTGCGCGCGCAGACGTTCCAGATCGTCGGCGCGAAACGCCGGGTTGCGGACGACGTCGGCGAGCAACTGCAACGCTCCCGCCAGTCCCGAATTCAATGCGTTGATGCCGACTGTGCCGATGTCGAGACCGGATGAGACGGAAAGCGAGGCGCCCAGGCGTTGCAGCCGTTTCGCGATTTCGACGGAATCGCAGTCCTGCGTGCCTTCTTCGAGCATCGACATCGCCAGCGCGGTAAGGCCTGAACGGCGGCCGCGGCCGGCAAATACGGTCGTGTCGAACTGGACCAATACCTGTGTCGCCGGGATGGCGTGGCGCTCGGCGATCACGACTTCGATGCCGTTTTTCAGTCGCGCGCGTTGTACGCAAGGAAAACTCAGGCGTGGGAATTGGTCGACCGAGGGAACGCCGCGGAGGCGATCGATCGTGCTGTCCGTGACAGTGTACTTCTTCTGCGCAGCGGACGGCGACGGCACCGGCTTGTCGGCGGCGGCGGGCAGACCCGGCGCCGCACGATTGGCGATGGCGGCATCCACACCGGGTTCGAGCGGCCGCACCAGCAATGTATGGTCGCCGTGCGCCAGCCAGCGCCGCGCCGCGGCGCGCACACTCGCGGGCGTCGCCGCCTGCAGCCGTTCGAGATCGGTGCGGTAGGCAGCGGGGTCGTCGCGATAGACCTGGCCTTCGGCGAGCACCGCGGCCTTGCCGCCGAGGCCGCCGACTTTCTCCAGGCCGCGTACGAACGTGGCCTGCAGTGAGGTCTTCGCCCGTAGCACTTCGTCCTCGGTCGGCCCTGTGATGAGAAAGCTCTCCCATTCCTCCGCAACAGCGCGTTCGACTGCTGTCGGATCAGCGCCGCTGCGGATGTCCGCGCTGAGGACGAACATACTCGCCAGTTCCAGTGCCAACAGGCCGGCAGAGACCGTGTCCGCGAGACGGTCGCGATAGACGAGACGCTGGACGAGGCGCGACGTCGCACCGCCGCCGAGCACGGTCGCGGCAAGTTCCAGTAGCGGTACGTCTTCATTCGCCACGCCCGGTGCATTCCATTCGCGCATCAGGCGGATCTGCGCCACGTGGTCGTAGATCTCGCCGCGCGTCGATTGCGTGCGCGCCGCCGGCCACGGTGCGGGACGCACGATCGGTGGACCTGAAGGGATGTCGCCGAAATAGGCTTGCGCTTTTTCCCTGGCGATTTCCGGCGTGATGTCGCCGGCCAGCACCAGGGTCGTGTTGGCCGCACCGTAATAGGTGCGGAACCACTGGTGCACGTCGTCGAGTGACGCCGCGTCGAGATCGTTCATCGAGCCGATGGTCGTGTGCTGGTATGGATGATTCGCCGGAAACGCATCGAGCTGGATGCGCTCCCAGACGCGCCCGTACGGCTGGTTCTCGTTCTGACGCTTTTCGTTCTGCACGACGCCGCGCTGCGTGTCGAGTTCGGCCTGTCCGATTGCGCCGAGCAGATGGCCCATGCGGTCGGACTCCATCCACAGCGCCATGTCGAGCGCCGTCGTCGGCACAGTCTGGAAATAGTTGGTGCGGTCGAACCAGGTCGTGCCGTTCTGGTCGGTCGCGCCGGCCAGTTCGAACGGCTTGAAGAACACGTCTTTGTGATGTTCCGAGCCGGAGAACATCAAGTGCTCGAACAGATGGGCGAACCCAGTCTTGCCGCTCGGCTCGTACGCCGAGCCGACGTGATACCAAATCGACACGGCGACGACGGGCGCCTTGTGGTCTTCGTGCACGATCACGGTCAGCCCGTTGTCGAGGTGGAATTTGGAAAATGAAATAACCGGCATGTCCATCACTTCGCTCCTTGTTGTGTCGCCGCCGCCAGCGCCTGCATCAATATGCGATGCCAGCGTTCGCCGAATTCGCGCTTGAGTTTTAGCTGCTGCGCGTCGTCGGTGGGCTGCCATTGCGCCTGCAGCGCGCGCAGTGCCTTCACTTCCGCATACGCCTCGCGTGTTTCCTGACTCGCCTCCGGGTCCGAATTCCATTTTTCCCGTGCTGCAGCCATTGCTGCTTCACGCGCCGTCCATTCCTCGTTCGAACAGGCGTGCCGAATCGCAGTTTCACGCAAACCGAACCAGACGAGGCTCAGAGCACTCTGGATGGCATGGCCGAGTTCCGGCGTCCGCCAACCCACGGTGTCGGCGCCTGTCGCAACAGCCCACGACACGAAATCCTTCGTGTTATCGGGAGCGGTGGCGGCCACTGCCTCGCGCGCGGCCTTCCATAGTGCAGCAGAGGGCATATCGCCGGCCGCTTCACGCGCATGCAACGCGGCGAGACTGCGAACCGCCGGCTTGATATCGTCGGCAACGGCGCCGCCGAACGGCAGGGGGGCGTCGATCAGATCGATCAGGAATCCATGCAGGAACCTAGGCGTGACGCTTTGCAAATCGGCGCCCGGCGGAATCGCGTCCAACCACTGCAGCGGATATTCGCCGGTGGCTCCGCGCAAACTGTAGTAAGTGCTTCCGTCTTCCGCCGTCACTTCCTCGGAAATGAAGGTGTGGACGAACTCTTCGAGCAGGGCGACGTGTGCCGGAATGCCGTACGTGCCTTCATAGCGGTCCAGATCGATGCCGTGAAGCGCTGCGCCGATCAGGCTGCAGGCGCCGCTTTCGGCATCGAAGACAGGCGAAGTGTTGCCGAAGGCGCGAATCCGATCGGCAGCGGCGTGTTCGCGCACGCGGTCGATAACGCTTTTCTTGAGCGCTTCGTCGCCGTAGAACGCGCGCCAGTGTTTCGCCGGCTGTACCGGTGCGGCGGCGATGGGGGCCGCGACGTGACGATCGAGGATGGCCGTAAGGCGCGATTTGGTTTGCGCGCCGGTGATACGTTCGAGCTCCTTACCTTTATTTAGCAACAGCATGGTCGGCAGGCTGCGAACGTCGAAGCGCGTCGCGACTTCTTTGTTGTCGTCAGAGTTGATTTTCACGAACTTGATCCGACCCGCATAGATCTGCGCCAATTCGTCAAACAACGGCGCGAGCGCCTTGCAGGGACCGCACCAGGGCGCCCAGAAATCAACGAAGACGGGAAGTTCGGATTGTTCAACCTCACCGGCGAATTGGGCCTGGTCGACCTCGATAGCGTTGTTGCTCACAATCTGTGCTCCTTTGGGATGAATATAGGATCGGATGGGCGACGCCTTGAACAATCGGCGGCCCATCCGCCCTTTCTTGGCGTGGAGGAATGACTACCAGCCGTCAGCCTCACAGGTACCGATTTGCGCGGAACCGCCCACGCCCTTGGCGTACTTGCTCTTCGGGCGATCCACGCCGACACGCAGCGATTCGTCTCCCAAAGTCGTGGCCATGCGGCTGCGCGTGGTCACGAACGCATCGATAGCGCGCTTGACATAGTCGGTGCCCGTCACCGGCGCGCTCTGCTTGATTCGGTCGGCGGCATAAAGCGATTTGGCATCGCCGGCGATGCGGCGCAGATCGGCAGGAGTGAAGCCTTCGGTGGCGCGCGCCAGCAGAACGTAATCGATCGACGCATGACCGGGCAGGTCCGCGCTGATCCAACGCTGGAGGATCTGCGCACGGATGAATTCATCCGGCTCGCGCGTTTCCAACCACAGTTCAACGCGCCCGGATCGCAGGAGAGCGTCGGGGATCTTGCGCACATCCATCGCCGTCATCACCACGCAGACATTGTTCGCGGTCTCGCTCTCCAGGCCGTCGAGCAGCGACAGCAGGTAGCGCGCGAGGCCGCTGATATGCTCGATGCGGAACAGTACGTCGGCATCGTCGATGAACAGAACCGACGGAGAGTTCTTCTTGGCCTCTGCGATCACATCCTGGAGTTTCTTGAAGAACAGGGCCGGCGGTTCGGTCACGAAAGAGCCGTCGATGAGAAAGAACTTGCCTTCGATCCGGTGCGCCAGCGCCCGTCCAATACTCGTCTTGCCGGTGCCCGGCGGCCCATAGAGCAGCACGCCACGCTTCGGCTTCAGATCAAGCTGTCGCGCGATCGCATGGTTCTTCAGCGGCATCACCACATGGGTTTCCAGCTGCGCCGCGATGTGCTCGGCACCGGGCAGCGAATCGAAGCGCAAAGATTCCACTTCGCTCAGGCGCGTGTTCGAAGTGAGGATATGTCGCTCCAACTGGTCGATGAACGCCGACGTCGTAGGTGCCGGATCGGCTTCGATGAGCTTGCATACGGCGCGTAGCTGATGCCCGTTCAGTATCGGGGCATAGCGGTACACTTGCTGAAAGTCGATCCCGGCCGCCCTGGACGAGCCCAGGATATTTTCGGCAATGACCGCATAGTCGACCGCGGTGAACAATGGCATGTCCGCTACCGCAACCTCATTGCCGTAAAAGTCGCCGCCCGACTCCATCCGCATGGGCGGCTGGCCCGCAATGATCAGTCGCTTGCCCGACTTCATTACCGTATCGTAGATGTGCTTCCGCGCGACGAAACGGAAGTAGGCCATGCGTGTCGGTAGCGTCGAAAGCGAGATTGCCTGAAAATCGTCGACCAGCACCGTGTCGGCTTGCTCCAGCGCGCTGAGAATCAAGGCCCCGATCGCAGCATCCGAAGTGTCCGGCCCACGATTCGCGGTCGCCTCGGTGACGTCGCGCAGCGAGATCAACTTGCCCTGGTACTTGCGCGCAAGAGTGTCGAGGATCCTGGTGCGGCCGAGGCCGTCCACACTGGTCAAGGCCACGATCGGAGAGGCGGTGAGCAGCGTTTCCAGTTTTTCGCAAGCCCTTTGTTGGGCCGGGGTCAAGGCGTGCGCCGGCACAGCGGATGCACACGCCACACGATGATTGAATTCGATTGTAGCTTTCATAAAAAGTGTCCTGATGAGGTGGCGAATACGAGGTGCGCGAAGGTTAGAAAAGACGAATCGTCAGGCCGGCGCACCGATGCGCAGGCGGTCGTCTCCGAGCAACTGGGCCATGTTGTTGCGCGAGGCGACGATCTCCTCCACCGAGCGACGCACATAGTCGCTGGCGCTCACCGTCGAGTGGCCCGCGACGACGTCTGCGGCGTACATCGTTCGGGCATCGCGAACGATGCGGCGCAAGTCCGCGGGGGTGCAGCCGTGGGTGATTCGGGCTAGGGCGGCGTAGTCCACCGCATCGTGGCCCGGAATCTCGACACCTATCCAGCGCTGCAGGATGCGCGCGCGCGTCGTCTCATCGGGCGCCTTCGTATCCAACCACAATTCAACGCGTCCGGAACGCAACAGCGCCTCGGGAATCTTCTTCGGATCCATCGCCGTCATCATCACGCAGACGTTGCCTGCCGTAGCGCTTTCCAACCCGTCAAGCAGCGAAAGCAGGTAGCGCGAAAGACCCGCAACGTGATCAATTTTGAATAGGATGTCGGCGTCATCAATGAACAGCACCGAAGGGGAATTATCCTTTGCTTCCTGCACCACCTTCTGGATGCGCTGGAAGAAAACGGTCGGTGGTTCGGTGATGAAGGTGCCGTCGATCAGGAAGAATTTGCCTTGAATGCGATGCGCCAACGCCCGCCCGATGCTGGTTTTACCGGTACCCGGCGGTCCGTAAAGCAGCACGCCGCGCTTCGGTTTGAGCCCGAGTTCGGCGGCGAGTTCGCGATTCTCGAACGGCAGCACGATGTTGGTTTCCAGTGCTTCGGCGATGTGCTCTGCGCCCGGCAGCGAGTCGAAGCTGAGCGCTTCGACTTCGCCGAGGCGCAGGTTGCTTGCGACGACGTAGGTGTTGAGGCAATCGATGAAATCTTCGGTCGTCGGCGCTGCGTTGCTTTGCCGCAGCAGTTGGCAGGCAAGACGCAACTCATAGCCCTGCAGCATGCTGGAGTAGCGATGGATGACCTTGAAGTCGATATTCGCAGCGCGATCGTCGCCGAGAACGTTGACGGCTATCCGCGTATAGTCGTCCGCGCCGAAGATCGGCACGTCGACGAGGACGGCTTGGTCGCTGAATTCCCCGGTCACCGATCCCCACAATGGCAATGCCGAGCCCACGAGCACAAGGTGTTTGCCTGCCTGCGCTGCGGCGTCACACAAACGCTTGCCAACAACCTCGCCGAGGAAGTTCATGCGCAACATTCCTTTGGAGACGAAGGCCAATTTGGTATAGTCGTCGACGACAACCAGATCGACGCGACGCAGCGCGTCGAGGACCATAGCCTCCACCGCTTCCTGCCATTGCGCGCCTTCGAAAGGCTCGGCGGCGGCAAAGACATCACCCATGCCGAGAACGACGCCACCGTGTTTTCTCGCAAACGCCGCTGCGATTGTGGTCTTTCCGATACCGTCGACGCCGCTTAGTGCGATCACGGGCGAAATTCCAAGCAGAAGCTCGAGCTTGTCGTAAGCCGCTTGCTGTACGGGCGTCAGGATAATTTCGTCGGCTGCCGTTGACATGAGATCGCGGGTCGACTTAAGCGAAGTTCCGATTTTTGAGTTCATTAGTTCTCTTTGATTTCCCGTTCGTGATGCGAGGCGAGCAAGCATCGTGTCTGGCGACTTCGCGATTGACGGTTCGCGAATCGTCCAAGTGCTCGCGGTCTTGGAGATGGGTGCACATGCTAGGTGACCCTTTCCAGGTACACACCCGCCATCGGACGGGTCTTGTCGAAGCGCAAGCCCTCAAATGCAGAGGTTTGGTCGCTAGGGCGCGAACAGTCCTGCAAGCTGCGTACGATTTTGGATGCCGAGCTTGCTATAGATGTTGCTGAGGTGATCCTTGACCGTGCTGACTTCGCGATGCAGTTGCGCCGCGATTTCGCGATTGCTCTTGCCCTGCATGACGAGCAGGGCGACGTTGCGTTCGCCCGGCGTGAGCTGGGCGAGCACGGCGAGCTGTGCGGACGTGGGTTCATGCGGCTCGGCGCTTCGCGCAGCCATCCCCGCATAGCGGATCAGGAACGAGGGCAGGCCGGTCCCGCCGCGGTACGACGGCGGAATTTCGATCGCAGCCTTGAGACCCGGTTGCTGCGGGTGCGCCACTTCCCGTCGCGGGTCGTCTTCGTAAGCATGCAGGCTGAAAACCTCCGTCGCCCACTGCTGGCGCAAGCTATCACAGGCCGCGAGCAGTGCATCGGGCAAATGGAAGTCGTACTTGCTCTCGATGCCCGTCGTCGCCGCCGAGAGCCGGTTCCAGCGTTGCGTCTGCCGATATCCTTCCGAGTTGCCGAAGATCGGCTTGAGTTCCCAGTCGAGCAGCAAAAGCCCGACGGGAAGATTGCCAAGTACATTCAGCACGCTCGATTGCACGGCGCGATGCTGCTCGTGTTCGAGTACGCGCCGTGCCAGCGCTTCGAGCAGCGGGTACATCTCGCGCAGGCGCGCGCTCGCGTTTGAATCGAACGGCCCCTGCGCGGCATTGCGAAACAAGGTTATGCCCGCGCGCACGATGCCGCCGCGACGGAACGGGATCACCAGCGCGTGCTCCCAACCCGAAGGACGGAACAGTTGTCGATAGGCCTGTTCGGCGGCGCCCGACTGCATCAGCTTCAATGCGAACGGTTCGCCTGGCGGCCGCTCGCCGGAAAAATGCAATGTCGCCGCCGCGAGCAGATAGTTTCGCCAAGCGTCGCGCATCGAAGGTTCCGCTTCCGCGACGAACGGACTTGGGGTTTCGCCGAAGACGTCGGTCGACCAATCGTTCCACGCAATGGCGGTACGGTATGGCATCAGCCTGCCGAGGAGAACGCTGAGCCGCTTCCAGTAGTCGGCAAGGTTGTGTGCGGCGGCCAGTTCGGCCAATTGCGGCATCCATGGCGACAGCGGCCAGCCGCCGCCGATCGCTGGAGTCGCAAAATCGCGCCGCTCTTGCATTGCATCGTCTTCGCCGGGATGCAATGCGGACATCGATTTCGGACTCTGCTGCGTCATCGCAATCAGCCAGCCGGCGCGGGCGCCTGCGCGGTAGCCCTAGCCAAGTCGAGGCGATATGGATGGAATTCCGCTAGCGCAGGGCGATGCGCTACGCTGACGATCGCCGTGTCGGTGAGGCGCGCGTGCAGCAGCGTGTAGAGATGCCGCTCGGTGTCCGGGTCCAGCGCACTCGTCGATTCGTCGAGGAACAGGAAGTGCGGGCGGATCAGCAGCGCACGAGCGAAAGCGACGCGCTGCTGCTCGCCGGGTGAGAGCTGCAGATTCCAGCGTGCGACCTCGTCGAGACGGCTGGCGAGGTGCGGCAGGCGGCAATCGCATAGGACCTGTCGATACACGTCGTCGCTGAAGCTCTCGGCAGGCATGGGATAGGCAAGCGTAGCCCTGAGAGCGGCCCACGGCAGGTAACTCTTCTGCGGCAAAAAGAGCAGACCTTCTCGGGGCTTTTCGATGGTTCCGCTGCCGAAGGGCCATAGGCCGGCGATCGCGCGCAACAGCGTGCTCTTGCCGACCCCTGAAGGTCCGCGCACCAGCCAGCGTTGCCCCATATCGATGCGCAGGTTGCCGATCGCGGTGAGCGGGCTGCCGTCCGGCAGAGTCAACTCCAATTCGTGCGTTGAGAGTGCGGGCGCGCCGGTCTGCCGGATATGGATACCGTCCGCCCTCGGCGGACTCTCGGCCGCAATCTCCAGTTCTTGCAGGCGACGAACACTCGCCAGCCACTGCACGATGTCGCCCCACGCGCCCGCCATCCAGTTCAGATCGTTCTTAACGTGGCTGAATACGGTGTGCAGGGCCGTCATCGCGCCGATCGTCATCGTTCCGGTCAACACCTTCGGCGCCAGCAAGACATACGGCATATACGTGGAGAAACTACTGACGGTTAAGGCGAAGCTAGTTAGGCGCATCTCATAGAAGATCAGCCGCCACCAGTTCTGTCGCACTTGCTCGAAGCGTCTAGTGAGGCGCGTGTATTCGACGTCGGTGCCGCGATAGAACGCGATCTGTTCGGCGTGTTCGCGCACCGCGATCATGCCGAAGCGGAAATCCGCTTCCATGCGTTGGTGCTGCATGTTCAGACCGATCAGCGGCCGCGCGATCCGCTGTGTCAGCCAGGTATTGCCGGCGGCAAACAGCAGAGCAAACCAGAACAGATAGCCGGGAATATGTATGGCGATACCCGCGATGGAAAAATCCAGCGCTCCGCCTTGTTGCCACAGCGTCGCCGAGAAAGTGATCAGGCCGACGAAGGCGGAGTAGCCACCGATGCCGAGCTTGACCGACAGTTCGAGGAAGAGCTTCAGGTCTTCGGCGATGCGCTGGTCGGGATTGTCGAGCCGCTGTTCTCGCTCGATGCAGTAAAGTGCTTCATCGTGCAGCCATAGCCTCAGCCATGGGTGCGTCAGCGCCGTGCGTGCTTCCATGAGCACCCGGCTCGACAAGTAAGAAAAGCTGGCGGCACTTGCGGCTAAGGTGGCCGAAGCGACGAACAGGTTCGACAGCGACGCATAGAAGCCGTCGACATCCCGTGCGGTCAGTGCGTCGACGATGCGCCCGGTGTACGTGGCCATCTGCAGCATGAACCAAGTGTTTGCTGCGGCGAGAATTCCGACCGCGATCAGCATCGCGAGGATGCGGGGGCGATACGAAGAGCGCAGCAGGGTCGCAAGCAGCTTCGTTGCGAAACGGAGTAGGCAGGTGCTGCTGCTCATAAGGCCGCCTCCACCGGCTGCGTGCGTGCAGGGTGGTCCGACCCGAGCTCAAGCGCGTGCGTATGGAATGGATCCAGTGTGGTGCGATGGGCGACGCTGACGAGCACCGTCTGCGGCAGCCGTTCGCATAACAACTGGTACAGATGCCGTTCGGTGTCGAGATCGAGTGCGCTCGTGGCTTCGTCGAGAAACAGGAAGTCAGGTTTGTGCAGCAATGCGCGCGCGAACGCCATGCGCTGCTGCTCGCCAAGCGACAGGCGCATGCTCCAGCGATCGCTTTCATGCAGTCGTGAGACCAGACGCGGCAGACGGCAGTCTTCCAGCGCGAGCCGACAGGCGTCGTCGTCGAGCGATTCGGCGGAGTGCGGGTAGGCAAGGGCGACTTTCAGCGTATCCCATGGCAGATAACTCTTCTGCGGCAGGAACAGCACGCGGGCTTGTGGCGGCTGGATTCGGCCGCGGCCGTGCGGCCACAGGCCGGCGATCGCGCGCAGCAAGGTACTTTTGCCGACGCCCGACGGACCGCGTACGAGCCAGCGCTGTCCTGTCTCGATCGTGATGTCTCCGATCGTCGACAGCGCAGTCCCGTTCGGCAAAGTCAAGGACAGTCCGCGCAGCATGAGTACCGGACCGCGCGGCGGATCGACTTCGATGCCGCCGCGTGGTGTCGCATTGACGGCGCGATCGAACTCGGCAAGACGGTTGACTACGGCCAACCATGCGACGATGTCCGTCCACGACACGGCGAACCAGTTCAATTTGCTGAGTGTCTGCCCGTACAAGCTCTGCAAAGTGGTCATCGCGCCGACCGTGAGCACGCCGGCCAGCACGCGTGGGCCGAGCAGGAGAAAGATCAGGAACGTGGAAACATTGCTGATTGCCGATCTATAGACATTCAGGCCGAGCTGGTACGCAATCAGCCGCCACCAGTTCTGACGTACCTTTTCGAAACAGGCAGTGAGACGGCGGAATTCAGTGCCGGCACCGCGATACAGCGCGACCTGCTCGGCATGCTCGCGCACCTGCGCCATGCCGAAGCGGAAGTCGGCCTCGAAGTGTTGCTGCTGCATATTGAGGCCGATCTGCGGCTGGGCGATGCGTCGCGTCAGGACGAAATCGACGATCGAGTAGATCAGCGCGATCCAGAACAGATAGCCCGAAATCGTCCAAATACGGCCGGCGAACTCGAAGCCCAGTTCGCCGCCCTGCGACCACAGTTGTGTCGAATAGGCGAAGACACCGCCGAATGCATTGGCTGCGCCCATCAACAGGCCGAGGGAGTGCGTCACGAACAGTTTGAGGTCCTCGGCTATGCGCTGGTCGGGATTGTCGATTTGCTGTTCGCGCTCGAGGCGGTAGACCGCCTCGCCGTCGAGCCAGTCGCGCAGCCACGGATAGGTCAGCGCGGTACGCGCCTGCATCTGCAGGTGCGAGCTGAAATAGACATAGGCGCTGATGCAGACGAAGAAGGAGGCGATACTGCCCGACAGTCCCAGCAACGCGGTGCGAAAACCTGCGGCATCGCGCTGCGTCAGCGTATCGACGATGCGGCCGAGAAACGATGCAAGCTGTATCCCAATCCACAGTTCGATGCCGAGGATCAGGAGCGAGAGCAGTAAGGTTGCCAGCATGCGCCAGCGATACGGCGAGTGCACCAGCGTGCTGACGAGCTTGAAAACAACGCGTCTGCGGCTCATGTCTGGATCGACGGGGGCGAGCGGGATTCATCGAGGAAGCGTGGGATGCTCACGTGCGTTCGCACATGCGATGCGAGAGGCAAGCAACTCTGGGATGCGGCGGAACAGCTCAAGCTGCCGAATCCTCTCGATCTTGACCAAAGCGCATTTCCCATACGGACGCTGCGCGCTTGTGGCGGCGCGCAGCGAAACTGCCCTATTGCGCCGCTCACAACGAGCCGTTGATTTTCAGCATCACGTTACGCGGGGAGCCGTACCAGCTACCTCCGACCGGGCTTGCAATCGATTGATAGTAGATGCGGTCGAACAGGTTCTCGATATTGAGCGACGCGCTCCAGTGTGGGTTGATGCGATACTCGGCGCGCAGCGTGGCTACGGTGTAAAACCCCTGAACGCTGCGGTACGGTTGCCTTGACCCGACGCATTGTCCACTCACGGGGTCATACGGACTGCAGGCGAAGCCACTGAGATAGTTGGAGCTTTGCGCGGTGAATCCCCCGCCGATGCTCCAGTTCGCCCAGTCGCCGTGCAACTGGTAATTCGTCCAGAGCTTGATCAAATGTTTGGGCGTTATCGTGGACAACGCAATGCCGGCTTCGTTTCGATTGAGATCGAAGGTATAGCCGGCGCTGAGCAGCCAGCCTTTCGTCAGCAGACCGCTAAATTCGGTTTCTACGCCTTTGCTTCTTCTAACCCCGGTGAGATAGCAGCAAAGCGCATTCGTGCTCGTGTGGTCGAAGTCCAGGGTGATGTAGTTGTCCTGTTTGATTTTGAATAGCGCCAACGAACCGTTCAAGCGCCCCTCGTTCCAGGCGGCCTTGATTCCCGCTTCGAGATTGGAGCCGGTCATCGGAGAGATGATTGAGCCGTCAGCTCGAATAGATCCGATGTTCGAACTGAAGACGTCGGCATAACTCGCATAGATCGAATACTCCCGGTTCAAGTCGTAGGTAAATCCCGCGTACGGAGTGATAACGCCGGTGTCGGTATATTTACTGCTGTTCGCCGAGAGAGGAATGGGTCCTACGCTCAGGGAAAAACCTGACTCGGAGCGGATGTAGTTTTCGCGACCGCCGACGATCAATGCAAGGCCATCCCAGGGGCGCAAGCGCAGTGATGTGTAGGCGCCGTAGCGCTCCCCTTCCGACTCGGAATCTACATTGACCGCGAATGCACTCGGTGTCGGAACCGGGTAGGCGTTAGGATCGAACGCGAATGGATTCAGCGCTGGGCCGGTCACATTGAGCCCCCGGCTCCGGCCCAAATTGTTCGAGCCGGAGTGATCCAGGCCAACCGCGAAGTCCTGCTTTCTGTCCCGCCATTCGAAAGAGCCGGTCAAGGTGACTTCGATCGTCTGTTGCGTACTGGACGCATGATTGCGGTTTACCGTGGGAGTTCCGCTCATGAGGTTCGTCACTGGATTGATCGCCGACCTAACCGAAGCAGTGATGCCGTCCTGGCTCTGCTTGATCTGCGTTAGATTAGCGTTGAGTTTCCAGTCCTCGTTGAAACGGTGCTCCAGTTGCGCGAACACTTCCGGTTTGGTGGAAGTGTTTTGCATCCAGGGAAATATTAAGGCAGTGGACCGCGGCAGTTTTGCGTCAGCGCCGTTGGCGTAGCGCGGCAAGCCGCTGCCGCCCGGAATATAATCGGATTGCTCGATCGATCCGCCGAGGGTCAGTTTCGTGCTTTGCCCGAGATCGTAGTCGGCTACCGCGTACAACTTCATGAGTCGCCGATAAGCCGTGTCGTAGAAATAGTTCTGATCGTCGACCACGCCGACGACGCGGCCGCGCAGTGCGCCGTCGAAGCCGAGCGGGCCGGATGCATCGGCCGCGACGTGGTAGTTTTCCCACGATCCCACAGACGCCGTCAGACTCGCTGCGGTTTGCGCCAGCGGTTGCTTGCGCACCAGGTTGACCGTAGCGCTGGGTTCGCCGATGCCGCCGAACAGCGCGTCGGCACCGCGCAGCACCTCGATGTGGTCGAATTCGGAAAGTTCGCGGTAAGAAGATAGAAGGCCGCTCCTTTGCGAAAGCGACGCACCTCCGTCGATATGCAGCGAGCTGACTTCGAAGCCACGCACAGAGAAGCCTGTGCCAGCTTCGGTTTCCCACGCTGTAACACCTGTGGCCCAGGCGAATGCCTTGGTCAGATCGGTCGCATTCTGCTGTTGCAGGAGTTCCTGCGAGATCACCGACACGGACTGGGGGATTTCACGCAGTTCGGTCGGCACGCGCATCGCCGCAAGACCTTCCGCCTTTGCGGTCACATTGATCGTGTTGAGCGTTTGTCCGACGTCGCCGCCGTGATCCGGCGATGATGGAGTGCTCTTTCCGCCCGGACCGGCCCCCGAAGGCGGATTCTTGACAATGGCGATGGCCCCGCTGCTGTCGCGGCTGAAGCTCAGGCCGGTCTTGGCGAGGATGGCATTCAACGCGGCCGTCGCGTCGAGTGCGCCGTTCGCTCCGGCAGTGGTCGCCCCGCGCACGTCTTCGATGCGGTAGATGACCTGCACTCCGGCCTGCCGGGAGTAGTCGTCGAGCGCGCGCTTCAAGTCCCCTTTCGCGATATCGAAACTGCGCACCTGGGCCGCAGCCGCCCCGCTGGTCACCTGGGCCGCGGCGGTCCCGCCAAGCATCAGCATGCCGAAACCGTACAGCGCCAGCGTCTTGCCCCATGTCGTCCGCATCATTTTTGCCTCCCCTTGTCCTCGGCTCGTGACGGCCGTGTGAAGTCAAGACAGCAAAACGATGAAAAGCCGTAACACGCTCACTCGGAAATTTTTATCTCGTTGCCGTTTTCTTCGATTTTGAGGCCGTAAGCCTGGCGCAGCAGACGCGCGAATGCATCGACGTTGGACGGCTCGAAGCTGCCGCCGATGCGCATCTGTGCGACGTTCGCCCCGGTGACGACGAGCCGCTTGCGGTTGTAGCGGTTGAATTCTGCGGCGGCGTCGGCCAGGGTCGATTGATCGAAACGCAGCAGGCCCTGGCGCCAGCTCAGAGTCGTGTCGACCTCTCCGGCCGATTTGTGCGCGATCAGATTCGATGCGCCCTGCGCGAGGACGACATCGCCCTTGGTGACGATGCTCGGCGCGTTGCGCGATTGGGCATCGTCCACGCGGACGCGGCCTTCGACGACGGACACGTTGACGCGAGTGCCCTCGCGCCAGACCGAGAACTTGGTGCCGAGAACGGTGATGGTACGGTCACCGGCATGCACGATGAACGGCCTCGAGGGGTCGTGCGCGACTTCGAAATACGCCTCGCCGCGCTCAAGCCAAACATCGCGCACCTTGGCATCGACAGCCGCGCGCAGGACGGTGGCGGTGTTGAGCTCGATCGTGCTGCCGTCGTTCAGAGAAACGGTTTCACGAGCACCGATATCGGTTTCGTACGTTTTGTGCTTCCAGAAATCCGTCGACGTTGTGAACACGACGAGACAAGCCGCGGCGCCCGCGATTGAAGCCGCGATCAGTGCGAAGCGTCGCCAGCCGTGCCGGAGCGGTCTTCTTCCGCGATGCGAGCCTATGGTCGGCGAGCGTAGCGCAGCGATGCGGTCAACCTTGCGCCAGCCGTACTCGAGGCGCCAATAAGCCGTCTTGTTCTCTGCATCCGCGTCGAGCCAGGCGTCCAACTCGGCCTGGTTCTGGGCAGTCCATTCCGGCTGTTCGCGTCGCAGCAGCCACTGTGCCGCAGTTTCTTCGGTCTGAATTGCGTTTGTCATGGTTCACCTTTCCTCGCGTCGTGCGGCGATGCCGGCGCTTTGCGCCGGATCTTGCCCGTGCCGCCCAGCATGAAATCGACCAGCGCACGCATGCCGTACACCATCTGCTGCTCGATCGTGTCGATGCTGACGCGCAACCTCTGTGCGGCCTCGCGCGTCGACAGACCCTCGATCTTGCGCAGGGTGACGACTTGGCGGCAGCGCGGCGGCAGCCGCTCCAGGCCAGCCTGGACGCGGCGCAGTTCCTCGCGCACGCCGAATTGCCGTTCGGGCGTCTCGTCGTCTGCTACGACAGTCGACGATTCCAAATCCGTTACATAGTCGATCGACACAACTTGCGCGCGCTTGGCACTGTTGATCAAATGATTGCGCGCCGCGGTCAAGAGAAACGGCTTGGCTTGCAGCGGCAGCCGTTCGCGTGCCGCAGCGTAGACACGCGCATAAATTTCCTGACGTAGATCGCCTACCTCGGCCTGATCCCGCCAGTTGCGGCGCAGGTATCGAGTCAGCACCGCCTCCAGCGGAAATATCTCCCGGAAGAACCAGTCTTTGAGCACTTTGTCGTCGATCATTTGCGCCCCCCGCGCAATCCCGGTCACTGCCTAGACAAGCCGGAAAGAAAAACCCGTAACAAGAAAGACGATTTTTCTCCAATTGGATGAGCGCGCGGTGGCGGTTGTCGTGTTTGCGGTTGAACGCAGTCAGCTAAGCAACTCGGCGAAGCGTTGCGCCGACGCCGCACGCGCGGAGTCGTGTTCGGTGCGCAGCGCCCAGTCGGCGTGCCGCGTTTGCAGGCTCAGTGCGAGGCTTTGTGCGAAGGCGAGGGCGAGGTCGCGAGCGTGTGCTTCAAGCGCTTCGCGATCGCCGCCCAGGGCCTGCAGTTTTGCGGCCGCTTGCGCGGCGCGGTGAGCGGCCGTGCCGGCTGCGGAAGCCAGCTCGGGCGAGGAAATTTCGGCGTGCCAAAGCGCCTGTGCTTCGACCAAGGTCTGCGCGCCGCCGGCGCTGCGCAGTGCGCGCAGGAAGTCGAGCGCGAGTACGTTGGTCGTGCCTTCCCAGATCGAGAACACTTGGGCGTCGCGAAGCAGGCGCGGCATGCCGGTGTCTTCGAGGTAGCCGGCGCCGCCGAAGCATTCGCAGCATTCCGATGCGATCGCCACGGCGAGCTTGCCGGTCCATAGTTTTGCGAGCGGCGTCAGCAGGCGCAGCAGATTTTGTTGCGCCGGACTCGCGCCGCCGGTCTGGGCGAGGCCGAGCAGTTCGGCGACGTGGAAGCTGAGGTGGAACGCGGCCTCGAACTGCGCGCGCAGGTTGGCGAGCGTCGCGCGGTGCAACGGCTGTTCGGCGAGCGCTTTGCCGAATGCGTGCCGATGCAAGGCGTAGTCTTCGGCAAGCGTGAGGGCGCGGCGCATGGTGGCGGTGGCGCAGATCGCGTTCCAGGTGCGGGTCACGTTGAGCATCGGCGCGATGCCGCGCACGCCGTGGCTGCTCTCGCCGACCAGCCGTGCCGGCGCGCCGTCGAGATGGATTTCCGCGGTCGGCAGTTCGCGCGTGCCGAGTTTGTGTTTGAGCCGGTCGAGGCGAACGTTTTGCCAACGGCCCTGCGCATCGCGCGGTTCGACGTAGAACAGGGCGAGGCCGTCGGCGCCGGCCGGTGCGCCTTCGGGACGCGCGAGGGCCAGACTCATCTGTGCATTGATCGCCGAGGTGAACCACTTGCGTCCGTAGAGGCGCCATTGGCCGTCGACAAGGCGCGCGACGGTCTCGCTCATCGACACGTCGGAGCCGCCGGGGTTTTCGGTCATCCATTGGCCGCTGATCCAGTGCTGCGCGGGATCGCGGCTCAGCAAGTGCGGCAGGGCGTGTGCGGCGAGTTCGGCGTTGTTCGAAGCCTTGATCGCCGTCGCGGCGCCGTCGCTCATCGCGAGCGGACAGGAGAAAAATTCGCTCGGGCAATGGTACAAGTATAAAAGTGCAAATTGATGCACGCGTGCCGCGGCGCCATGTGCAGCCTCGTGTCCCGCGGCGACGAGGCCGTACTGCGCGGCGAGCGGCGCGGCGGCACGCCAGGCGCGGGTGAGGTCAACGCGGTCGATGCGGTTGCCCCAAACGTCCCAATGGGTCAGCGCGGGCTCCTCGTCCGCGCGCGCGCGCGCGTCGGCCCAGGCCTCGGCCGCGTATTGGCCGAGCGCATCGAGATCGGGCTCGATCGCGGCGAGCGTGTTTGCGGGGACGGCGCGGCGCAGATACGAACGCAATACGGCGTCGTCGCGGTATTGGTTGCCGAGCGACGGAGCGGTTTGGACGAAAGACATGGCGGTCTCCTCACGCGTTGTGCGGCCGGTGCAAAGTCTCTTTTCGCAGGGACGAATTTCGCGCGCGCGGCGCGAAGGAGATTCGTTCGCGGCGGCTCCGATTTTCGTTTCAAACGCGACGGAAATCGGGCGCGGGGATTCGCAGTCCTACGAGGTGCGCTTGGCCATGCGCACGTCCCAGCCTAGCGCAAGCACGACGATTAGGGCCAGCGCGACTTCGACCGCGGCGGGCCAGCGCGGCGGGGCACCGCTCCAGAGTTCGCTGATGCCGTGCGAGAAGTAGAACAGGCAGACCATGCCGCCGAGCAACACACCGCGGCGCAGCGATTTCGCCGCGACCCAGAGGCTGAACAGCAGCGGCACCGTCGCAAGCAAAAGCGCCGGCATCAGCAAGCCCGGCTTCGGCGGCGCGAGCCAGGCATGCCACACCGGCTGCAGTACGAGCAGGGCGATCAACGCCGCGACGGCGACACGCAGCGCGGCGTTCATGCGGCGAGTTTCGCGGCGGTCGCGGCGACGCGGCGGCCGAGTGCGCGCGCGAGGATTTTCGCTTCCTCGCCGAGTGCGCGATCGGCGTTCGCGCCGGCGACGTGGCTGGCGCCGTACGGCGTGCCGCCGGCGCGCGTCGTATTGAGCGCCGCCTCGGTGTAGGGCAGGCCGACGATCAGCGCGCCGTGGTGCAGCAGCGGCAGCAGCATGGTGAGCAGGGTCGATTCCTGGCCGCCGTGCGTCGTTGCGGTCGAAGTGAACGCGGCGGCAGGTTTGCCGACCAGCGCGCCCGACGCCCATTCGGCGACGGTCGAGTCGATGAAATGCTTGAGCGGCGCGGCCATGTTGCCGAAGCGCGTCGGGCTGCCGAGGATCAGGCCCGCGCATTCGCGCAAGTCGGCGAGGGTCGCGTACGGCGCGCCTTCTTCGGGCACCGGCGGTGCCGCGGTCTCGGTGATCGGCGCGACGGGCGGCACGCTGCGCAGACGCGCGCGCATGCCCGGCACTTCTTCGACGCCGCGCGCGACCAGGCGCGCGAGCTGGGCGACGTTGCCGGTGCGGCTGTAGTAAACAATCAGGATGTCGCTCATCGCGCGGAATTTCACTCGCCTTGCGGAATCGGTTAGGCTGAAACTTGGAGAACCTGCCGGCTAGTTTGCCATGAGTGCGATTCTTTCACGCGTTCCTCTCGATCGCGCGCGCGCATCGAGCTTCGGCCGCTTCATGCTACAGCGCTTCCTCGAAGACCGCTGTCCACAGGCTGCCGGTGCGCTCGCGTACACCACGCTGTTCGCGCTGGTGCCGCTGATCACCGCGGTGCTCGGCATTCTCAGCGCGTTTCCGGCATTCGCCGAATACCAGGACAAGATCGTTCAGTACATGTTCGACAACTTCGTGCCGTCGGCCGGCGACACGATTAGGGAATACTTCACCCAGTTCACCGCGAACGCAGGCAAGGCGACGGCGGTCGGCATCCTCGTGCTGCTGTTCAGTGCGGTGTCGTTGATGATGAGCATCGAAGACGCATTCAACCGCATCTGGCGCGTGCCGACCGGGCGCGCGTTGACCTCGCGTCTGCTGATGTACTGGGCCGTGCTCACCGCGGGGCCGATCCTGATGGTCGGTGCGCTCGCGATCTCGTCGTACGTGTTCGCGCTGCCGATGCTCGCCGAGGCCGGCGAGTCGTTCCAGATCAAGGCACGCCTGCTCGGCCTGCTGCCCTTCCTGATTTCGTGGTTTATGTTGACCGCGATCTATGTGCTGGTGCCGAACTGCCGCGTGCGCGTGCGCCATGCGGTGATCGGCGCGCTGATCGCGGCGGTCGCATCGGAAGCGGCGAAGCGCGGGTTCGCGCTTTACGTCGGCAAGAGCTACAAGGACGTTTACGGCGCGCTGGCCATCCTGCCGATGTTCATCGTCTGGATTTATCTGTCGTGGATCATCGTGCTGGTCGGCGCGTCGATAGCGGCGACCCTGGCCGCGTTCGACTACCGTCCCGACGCGCCGAAGCTCGCGGCGGGCGACGAATTCCGCGGCCTCGTGCGCGTGCTTGCGCATTTCGCCGCGGCACAGCGCACGGGCGAAGGACTGACCGCGGATGAACTGCGCCGGCGCGAACCGTTCCTCAGCGATGCGCTGACCCAGCAATATCTCGGCGATCTGAGTCGCGCCGGGCTGATCCGGCGCAGTGAGCGCGGCGATTTCGTGCTTGCGCGCGACCTGGCTTCGATGAGCCTCTACGATCTGTACGCGGCGACCGGTTACCGCATTCCGCTGCACGAGCCGTTGCCTGCCGTCGGCGACGCAGTGCCCGACGAGGTCGCGACGCGCATGCTCGACACGGCTGCGGACCGCCTGCGCGCGAACCTCGAAATGCCGCTCGCTGAAATCTTTCCGCCGCTCGCGCGGTCGAATCCCTGAGTTATTGACGATTCCGAAGGACGAAACATGCAACGTATTCTCGTCGCGCTCTGCGCCACTCTTCTGACCGCCGGCAGCGCTGTCGCCGCGACCGCAGCGAAACCCGCGCTCAAGGTCACGACGCTCGACGGCAAGAGCTTCGACCTTGCCGCGCAGAAGGGCAAATGGGTCATCGTGAACTTCTGGGCCACCTGGTGCTCGCCGTGCATTAAGGAACTGCCGGACATCTCCGCGTATGTCGACAAACACAAAGACAAGGTCGCTGCGATCGGCCTCGCCTACGAAGACAGCGACAAGGCCGACATCGAGAAATTCCTCAAGGCGCATCCGCTGAGCTATCCGGTCGCCCAGGTCGACGTGATCGATCCGCCGAAGGATTTCGATACGCCCAAAGGCCTGCCGAACACTTATCTAATCGCCCCCGACGGCGCCGTTGCCAAGGCGTTTCTCGGGCCGATCCAGATGAAGGATCTCGACGCGATCATCAAGCCCTGAGGTTCGCGCCGATGCCGTGCGCGAAGTTCTTCGTCGGCGGCAGAGTGCAGGGCGTGTTCTTTCGCGCGTCGACGCGCACCGAGGCACAGGCGCTCGGTTTGCGCGGCTACGCACGCAACCTCGCCGACGGCCGCGTCGAAGTGTTGGCCTGCGGTGAGGCAGACGCATTGCGCAAGCTCGAGCGCTGGCTTGAGCACGGGCCGCCG
Organism: Rudaea sp. 3F27F6; assembly: GCF_005503555.1. Classification (GTDB taxonomy): domain Bacteria; phylum Pseudomonadota; class Gammaproteobacteria; order Xanthomonadales; family Rhodanobacteraceae; genus Rudaea. The sequence continues at coordinate 792,840 of NZ_SCNG01000001.1, read as the reverse complement.
CAGGCTCGCGTCGACGAGTTGCGCCGCATCGACCTCGACGATTCCGTCGCGGATTGTCTGGCGAATTCGCCAGGCAATTCGTCGCGCGACGAGTTCTTTATCGACAGCCAATGAAGCGGACTGCGAACCGCTGCGCACAATTTCGAAAAATCATTTCGATATTTTAAGAATCGCTGCGGAACATGCGGCAATTCTCATTCTGCCCGCAGAAAAATTGTTACAACTCACGCTCGTAGGATGTTTGCGAACACGGCTGGCGCGGATTTTGCGTCGGCGCGGTGTCGTTCGCGCTGCAGCAAGGTGAGGGGAGGGATTCGCTTGGTCGAGCCATATTCGCGTTACGTGGAATTGCAGATTCGCGTCGTCGCGGACCAGAAGGAAGGCTTGCTGTTCGAGCTCGGTCAGGCCGTCATGGCGTGCGGCTTCAGCATGGTGCGTCAGCGCATGGCCGAGAGCAACGAGGGCATCTCGCTGAATTTCGCGGTGCGCGGCCCCGAGGGCGGCGCGCTCGAACTCGAGGATCGCCTCGCCACGCATCGCCGCGTGCGCACTTACGAATCGATGATGCACGAGGTGTCCGCGCCGGCGCCGCCGAAGGCGCCGGGTCCGGCACCGCGCGCCACGCCGCCGGGCTATGCGTCACACGCCTATCATTCCGCTTCGGCACCGCCGGACATGCTGCTCAACGGGCGCACGGCCGAGTTCGGCCATCGCGTGGCCGCTTCGGCGCCGCGGCCGACCTACGATCGCTCGCGCCTGGAAATTTTGCTGCCGAAGCTCGCCGCCGACTATCCGCAGATTCTGCCGCGCCTCGCGCTGCTCGAGCAGGAAGTGCCGCCCGAAGAGCACGACGCGATTCTGCGCTATGTCGGCAACCGCGTCGGCGCCTGGGTATACAAGCGCGATTTCTCCCTCGGCGCGCGCCTCGGTCTGCACGATGCCGTGCGCCACATCGCTCTGCCCGCCGTGCGCCAATTGCTGCCGGCCGACGTCGAAGACGAGGGGCTGCGCATCAAGGCGAGTCCGTTCTGCGGTAACGGCCAGCACGGACGCACCTGTCATTTCTTCCGCGGATTCTTCGAAGGACTCATCAATACTTCGCGTACCGACAAACCGGCGAACATCGAAGAAGCGCATTGCCGCAATTCGGGCGCGAGTTACTGCGTATTTACCTTCACCGATTGAATCTTCGTATTTTAAGAAAGCCCTGCGTAGGGCAGGGCTTTCGCGAGTCAGGGACGGCTCGCCGCGAATCGGGCATGGCGATGTTCGATTCGGCGTTGTCGAGTCCGGGTCCGCTGCGGATCCGGCGCGGACTGCCGGCTCCGGGACCGGGTCGTGCGGGCCTTCTTAGGGGCTAGATCATGGAAGCCGTGCACTGTCATCACAATACGTTTCTCGTCATCCTGTCCTATGTGGTGTCGGTGCTCGGTTCGTACACCGCGCTGCAGCTCGCGATCGGCATTCCGGCCGCGAAGACCGCGGGCGAACGCTGGCGCGCCCTGCTCGGATCGGGCGCGGCGGTCGGCGGAGGCGGCATCTGGGCGATGCATTTTATCGCGATGCTCGCGTGCCAGATGAACATTGCGGTGACCTACGATTTGCCGCTGACCGTCCTCTCGGCGCTGATCGGCATTGCCGCGTGCACCCTCGGCCTCGCCGTCGCGAGCAGCGGCACGTTCTCCTGGGTGAAGCTCACACTTGCCGGCGTGCTCATGGGGCTCGGCGTGGCCGGCATGCACTACACCGGCATGGCGGCGATGCTGATGCCCGCGCAGATCGTCTACGACCCGATCATCGTCGGCGTGTCGATCCTGATCGCGATCGTCGCCTCGATCGCGGCGCTCTGGCTCGCGTTCAATATGCGCGGCTGGATGCAGTTGCTCGGCGCCGCGCTGGTCATGGGCGTCGCGGTCTGCGGCATGCATTACACGGCCATGGCCGCAGCGGGCTTCGTTCCGCTCGCGCAAGGCGCCAACGAAGTCGCGCAGGGTCTGCACGGCGAAAGTCTCGGCATCACGATCTTCATCGTTGCCTCGGTGCTGCTGTTCGGCACCCTGATCGTGACGACGGTGCGCCAGCAGCAACGCACCGAAATCCAGATCTAGTTCGCATAGAGGTAAGGCGCGGCAGCCGACATTGCGCCGGCTGCCGCGCTACCACTTGAGGAACGGCGGCGCGCTGAGCGGATGCTGGCGAAACCAGCCGCCGGCGAGCTGGACGAGGCGCTTGTGGAAGCCGGCATTCGGAAACGCGGCCTTGAGCTCGCCGATGTAACTTCCGGGCAAACCGAAGCGCACGACACCGAGCGAGAAGTCGACGAGATCGGCCTTGCGGAATGCTTCGACCAGCGGCGACGCGTCGTCGCGCACGCGGCGCAGCTTGTGGTGCAAGTCGATCATGCGCTCGATCTCGGCGCTCCACGCCTCACGCGGCCCGCCCGCGAGATAGGCGCGCGCCTGAGCGACCGACGGCGGCAGATAATCGACCGTGTGGTCGGACCAAATGCCGATGTCGTGGAACGCGCCGGCGATGGCGATCTTGTCGCGATCCTCCGCGCTGCAGTCGTGCAGCGCGCCGCAGCAATGCACCATGCGGTAGACGTGGTTGCGGTAACCCTCGTAGTCGGCGCCGATGCGCTCGCGCCAGGCGCCGAAGATGTCTTCGAGCAGGTCGATGCGTGGTCGGATCGAGAGATCGTGGAGGGTCATGGCGGCCGCCGAATCGTCGTCGGCCGCATGATCGCACGGTGCCGCGCGCGGTGGATCAAAGCTCGCCGCGGAACTGCACGCCCCAGATGCGCGGCTCGTTGACGTACCCGGTCAGGTTGTTGAAGTCGATGCCGCCGGTGATCGCCTTCTTGTCGAGGATGTTGCGGCCGAACAGGGCGACTTCGCGCTTGCCGTTGTCCCAGGCGTAGCCGGCGCGCAGGCCGCCTTCGACCCAGGCCTTGCCGGTGAATTCGACCGACTTGTACAGGAAGTACGACACCTTGCTGCGATACGCCCAGTCGGTATAGGCGAACAGTTCGCCTTCCTTGAACGGGATCGAATAGCGCGCGGTCACGTTGGCGATCCACTTCGGCGCCTGCGGCAGCGGGTTGCCGTTGATCGCGGCAAGCGTCACGCCGCCCTGGACGATCTCGGGGCTGAGCACCGTGCATGCGGCGCACGGCGTGATGTAAAGATTCGGGTCCTTGATCTTGGTGTAGTTGTAGCTGCCGCCCGCGGTGACCATCAGGTTGTCGGTGACGTAGGCGCGGCCGTCGAACTCGAAGCCGCGGCCCTCGGTCTTCTTGGCGTTGACCAGGCGTGCGAAGTTGGTCGTGCCGCCGACCGCGGTGAGCTGCTGATTCTTGATTTCGTAGGTGTAGACGTCGGCGCTGATCGTCGCGCGATGATCGAACAGGTCGGACTTGATGCCGAATTCGCCCGACGTGATCGTCTCGGCCTTGGCCACCGACGGCGTGTCGCCGAACAGCAGACGGCCCTGGATGCTCGGCGCGCGATAGCCCGTCGCGGCGCGTGCATACAGGGTCGTGTCCTTGCTCAGGCTGTAGGTGGCCGAGAGGTCGCCGGTCGTGCGCGAGTAGGTCGGGTTTTCGTACAGCGGACCGATCGGGCCGGCGCCGATCGGCGACAGATAGCGCGTCGCCGTCCAGTTCTTGTCGTCGTGCGAATAGCGCAGGCCGCCCTTGATCTTGAACGCGTCGTTGATCTGATAGCCGATCGACCCGAACACGGCGGCGCTCGTGTCCTTCTGCTTCTGCTGCGCGTAGCCGTCCTCGACGCCGCCGGCGAGCGTGGCGTAGTCGAAGCTGTCGACGCTGATGTTTTCGTTGAAGTAGTAGGCGCCGACGATCCAGTCGAGCGGCGACGAATTTTTCGACGACAGGCGCACTTCCTGGGTGATCTGGCGATGGAACGGCAGGCCGTCGGCGGATTCGGACGGGAACGGAATGACGCCGGGGCCGGACGGCGGCGCGAACACGGCGCCGTAGCCGCCGTCGATGTCGCCGTGACTCAGCGTCTTGACCTTGTCGAAGCTGGTGATCGAGGCGAGTTCCATGTTCTCGAAGTCCCAGGTCAGGTGCAGGTTCACGCCGCTCGAGGTGACGTTCTGGAAATTCTTGCCGTCGATCGAAATTTGGTCGCGCTGGAAGCCGGGTACGAAGTCGTTGGTGCCCGGCTGGATGATGTTGGCGCGGAACAGGATCGCCGAGCCGTTGATGTTCATGCCGTGCACGTTGAGCAAGGCGTCGAAGGTGTCCGACGGCTTGTATTCGAGCTGCAGGCGCAGCGCCTGCGTGTTGTAGCCGCCGAGTTCGTTGCTCTTGCCGGGCGCGGTGTTCTTCACCCAGTCGTCGCGGTGCTGGTCGAGGAACGAGACGCGGAACGCCCAGTCGGGATTGATGCCGGCGCCGAACGCGGCTTCGACGTTGGTCGTGCCGTAGCGGCCGTAGCTCACGTCGACATAGCCGTCGGCATCCTGGGTCGGGCGCTTGGACTGCAGCTTGACCACGCCGGCCGGCGTGTTGCGGCCGAACAGGGTGCCCTGCGGACCGCGCAGCACTTCGACCTGGTCGATGTCGAAGATCGGGAAACCTTTGAGAATCGGGTTTTCGAGCACGACGTCGTCGTAGACCAGCGACACCGGTTGCGAAGCGTTGAGATCGAAGTCGGTGTTGCCGAGGCCGCGGATGTAGAAGCGCGGGAACGTGCGCCCGAACGAAGATTCGACCAGCAGGCTCGGCACGCGCGCGGAGAGGAAACGCACGTCGTCGGCGCCGGACTTGAGGATGTCGAGTTTTTCCGTGTCGATCGCGGTGACCGAAATCGGAACCTTCTGGATGTTCTCGCTGCGTTTCTCGGCGGTGACCGTGATGTCGGCAAGCTGCTTGGGCGCCTCGGCATCGTCGGCCGGAGCCGCGTCGGCGGCGTGAACGGCACTGCCGGCGAGAGCGCAGGCAATGGCGAAACTCAGGGTGTATCGACGCGGCGCGCTCGGAGCGCGGGCGGTGCGGTGCGAAGACATGGTCAGATCTCCAGTTGGAATAGGCGGTTGCAGAATCTCGTCCCTACCCCGGCGTCGCGCTCCGGTCGTGCCGGAGCTTGTCGATGCCAACCCGCGTGCTCGTATGTGACAGCTTGAGTATCGCCTGCGGGATTTCCCCTGCGCTTATTTACCGGAGATGTAAAAGAATTGCAAAAAATTACCCGTATAAGCCGCCGCGTTATTTGCGGCGGCGTGACGGGAAGCGGATCGATGCGGCCGATGGCCGGACTCAGTAGGCGTTTTTCACCCAGAGCGATTTGTCGGCGAGTTCCTCGACGCCGAGATCGCCCTTCAGCTTGGGCAGCTTGAGCGGCTTGACCGGGATTTTGCGGTCGGGCAGGTGGTCGAGCAGGTGGCGGATCAGGCTCAGGCGCCCGCGCGGCTGGTCGTTGAAATCGACCACGTGCCACGGCGCATAGTCGGTATGGGTGGCGGCGATCATCGCGTCGCGCGCCTCGCTGTACTCGTGGTATTTGTTGCGCGCGGCGATGTCGACCGGCGACATTTTGAAGCGCTTGAGCGGATTCTGCGCGCGTTCGGCGAAACGCTCTTCCTGCTCGGCCTGATCGACGGCGAGCCAGTACTTGAACAGCAGGATTCCGTCGTTGACCAGACCCTGCTCGAACACCGGGCATTCGGCGAGGAAGCGCTTGTACTCGTCGTCGCTGCAGAAGCCCATCACCTTCTCCACGCCGGCGCGGTTGTACCAGCTGCGGTCGAACAGCACGATCTCGCCGGCCGCGGGCAGGTGTTCGATATAGCGCTGGTAGTACCACTGCGTGCGCTCGCGCTCGTCGGGCTTGGACAGGGCGACGATGCGGTAGTGGCGCGTGTCGAGATGCTCGCTGATCGCCTTGATCGTGCCGCCCTTGCCGGCGGCGTCGCGGCCCTCGAACAGGACGACGACGCGTTTGCCGGTATGAATCAGCCAACGCTGGAACTCGACGAGATCGACCGCGAGTTCCTTCAGATAGTGCTGGTATTTCTTCTTCTTCATGCGTCTTTCTCCTTGGCGATCAGTTCGGCGAGAGTTTGATCGCGCGCACGCCGTCGACGCCGCGCAGACTTTCGGCGGCGGCGTGCAACTGCGCCGCGGCGGCCGGCAGCACGACGAGGCCGACGCGTTCTTCGTCGCCGTCGCCGGCCTGTTCGATCTCGATGTCCTGCAGGGCGAGTCCCGCGCGCGCGACGGTCTGCATGAGCGCGTCGATGCCGACGCTGCCGCGCGCGATGGTCAGTTCCATGCGCGACGGCCGCTTCTTCCGCAGTAGACGCTCCTCGATGGGCTTGATGCCGGCGAGAATGACGAGGATGACGCCGGTTGCGGCGAGCGCGGCGCTGTACATGCCGCCGCCGACTGCGAGCCCGATCGCGGCGACGCCCCAGATGCTCGCCGCCGTGGTCAGGCCGCGCACCGCTTCGCGGCGGAAGATGATGATGCCGGCGCCGAGAAAACCGATGCCGCTGACGACCTGGGCGGCGATGCGCGACGGGTCGAGCACGACATGGCTGTCGCCGAGCACGTCGGCGAAACCGAATGCCGAGACGATCATCAGCAGGCACGCGGCGACGCAGACGACCATATGCGTGCGCAGGCCCGCGGTCCATGCGCGGCGTTCGCGCTCGATGCCGATCAAGCTACCGAGCAGGGCGGCGGTGAGCAGGCGCAGGACGATTTCGGACGTGGCGATCATGGCGGTGGCTGCGCGCGCCGTCGTGCTCGGTGCACCGCGCTCAGGATTCGCGCAGGCGCGGGCGCAGCCCGGCGAGATTGCACGGCGCGGTGCGCGAGTCGAGTTGGGCGCGCAGCAGTTTTTCCCAGGCCGTGCGGCAGGCCGAGGTCGAACCGGGCAGGCAGAACAGGAATTTGTCGTTGGCGAGACCGGCGAACGCGCGCGACTGCAGGGTCGAAGTGCCGATTTCCTCGAACGAGAGCACGCGGAACATTTCGCCGAAACCCGGCATTTCCTTGTCGAGCAGCGGGCGCAGCGCTTCGGGCGTCGAGTCGCGGCCGGTGAAGCCGGTGCCGCCGGTGACGAGGATGCCGTGCACTTCGCTTTCGGCGATCCATGCGGAGACGAGCGCGCGCAGACGGTACTTGTCGTCGCCGCTGATCGCGCGCGCATGCAGGCGATGGCCGGCTTCGCCGAGCGCATCGCAGAGATAGTCGCCCGACGTGTCGTTGTCGGCCGTGCGCGTGTCGGACACGGTCAGCACGCAGAGATTGAGCGCGATGAAATCCTTGGCGGCGGTCATGGGTCGAAGGCCGAAATCCGGTTTGGAGATTCGAGTTCGCGAAACGCAAGCCCGGGACAGCATACATCCGCACGCACGATGATCGTAGGGGCGTCATTCTCGCCGCGTGGTTTTTCGAGCGTCGACAAACCTGCGAAGCGGCTGGATGCCGCGCATGCGGCCGACCAGGACGGCGCCCTTATCCGATATCGCGCGGCGCTTCGCCGTTGCGCGCGAGCGCGGCCATTTGCCGGAGCAGCGCGGCGAAATCGTCGGCGTAAGCCTGCATGTCGAACAACTGCGTGCGCGTCGCCGGATCGCGCAGGCGTGCGCGCAGCGCGGCGAGGCGCTCGGGCTGTTGTGCGAGTTCGACAGCGAGCGCGACATAGGCTTCATCGTCGACGACGCTCAGTTCGTCGAGACCGAGCTGCCTATTGAGACTGCCGGCCACGCGCGATGCGAAGGTGTTGCCGGGACGCGTCAGCACCGGGCAGCCGACGTAGAGTGCATCGGACGCCGTCGTATGTGCGTTGTACGGATTCGTGTCGAGGAACAGATCGGCATGACGATAACGCGCGAGGTATTCGGCGTGTCGAGTCTTCGGCGCGAAAACCAAGCGCTGCGGATCGATGCCGGCCTTTTGCGCTTCGAGGCGCAAGCGCTCGATCACGCCATTGCCGGGACGTTCGTCGAGCAGCCAGAGCACGCTGCGCGGAACGGCGCGCAGGATGCGCATCCACAAAGCGAAGCTCTGCGGCGTGATTTTCCAGTTTGCATTGAAGCAACAGTAGACGAACGCGTCCGCGGGCAGTCCGAGCGCATCACGTGCAGGTGCATCGCGCACGACGCGCGTGGTGTCGGTCGGCTGGTAGGAGCGCGGCAGCACGGCGATCTTCTCGTCGTAGTGCGCACGCTGCAGCGCAGGGATCACGTACGCGTCGGCGATCAGATAGTCGTACCACGGCGCGCCGAGCGAGCCCGGATAGGCGAGCCAGTTGACCTGGATCGGCGCGGGACGCAGCGCGAAAATGCCCGGCAGCGAAGCCATGCAGTAGCCGTCGACGTCGATCAGGATGTCGATGCGCGCTTCGCGGATTTTCTGCGCGATCGCGGCGGGCGATATCCCGCTCGCGTCATGGAACTCGGCGAACGCGCGCGTCAGGCGGCGGCGCAGCTCGCTGCGGTCGTCCGCGGTCGTGGCAAAGGCGATGGCGGTGATACCGGTCGAACGCAGGCATTCGATCAATTCGACGACGAGCAGACCCGTGGCGTGCTCGTTGAAGCCCGAAGAAACGAAGCCGACGCGCAGGTCCGCGGAATTCGACGCGGGCGCCGGCATGACGGAATCGGTGTGTCGTGCGGCCTCGCGCGCAAACTGCCGCGCGAAGCTACGCGCGCAGCGCAGCTGTTGTGCGGGCGTGGCGCTTTCGGCGAGGAACGAGAACGGCGTGAAGCCCTCGACGCCCGCATCGACGGCGGCGACGAGGCGGGCGCTCAGCGCCGGCAGTCCGTCCCATTCGCACAACTTGCGCTTGCCGAACACGAGCTGTCCGAGCGCTTCGGGCAGGTTTGGGTCGAGCTGCAGGGCGCGCTCCATCGTACGTGCCGCGCCCTGCCAGTCGCCGAGCTGGTCGAGCACGAGGGCGAGGTTGTGCGCCGTGTGCGGGCGTGGGCTCAGTTCCATCGAGTTGCGGTAAGGCTCGACCGCGTCGCTCAGCCGGCCCTGGCGCTCGTACTGATAGCCGAGCAGATACCAGCCGTCGGCGGAACGCGGATTGAGTTTCAGGCCCTGGCGCACGTGCGACTCGGCGGCGCTCCACTGGTACAGCGACGCGCTGGCGTTGGCGAGATCGAACCAGGTCTCCGCGCGCGAGGGATCGATGCGCAGGCTGCGCTCGAAACACAGCGAGGAACCGGCATAGTCGCCGAGCTGATGGCGCAGGCGGCCGAGATTGTTCAGCGCGCCGAGATGATTCGGTGCGATCGCGAGGGCGCGCTCAAGTGTGCCCTTGGCGTTTTCCGGGTGGCCGCTGTGGATCTCGACCGTGGCGAGGTTGCACAGCACTTCGATCGAGTTCGGATCGAGCCGCGCCGCCTGTTGCAGCGAGCGCGTGGCGGCGTCGAGACGGCCCGACCTGAGCTGGGCGATCGCGAGCAGGCGCCAGACTTCGGCGTGCGGAGGCAGGGTCTGCAGCGCGCTCTGGGCGCGGCGTTCGGCACCGGCGAAGTCGCCGCGTTCGATCAGGCTGGCGATCGCGTCGAGCGTCGCCGGCAGCAGCGCGGCATTCATCCGGCGAGGCCGCCCTCGGTGAGCGACTTCATTTGGTCGGCCTGGTATTCCTGGGTCAGCGGGCCGATCAACGGATCGAGATCGCCGCCGATGATCGCCGGCAGACTGTACAGAGTCAGGTTGATGCGATGATCGGTGATGCGCCCCTGCGGAAAATTGTAGGTGCGGATGCGCTGGCTGCGGTCGCCCGAGCCGACCTGTAGGCGCCGCGACTCGGCTTGCGCGGCGGCCTGCTTGCTGCGCTCGTCGTCGGTCAGGCGCGCTTTGAGCAGGGACATCGCGCGCGCGCGGTTCTTGTGCTGGCTGCGCTCGTCCTGGCATTCGACGACGATGCCGGTCGGCAGGTGGGTGATGCGGATCGCCGAGTCGGTCTTGTTGACGTGCTGGCCGCCCGCACCCGAAGCGCGGAAGGTGTCGACCTTGAGATCGGCCGGATTGAGTTCGACGTCTTCGATCTCGTCCATCTCGGGCAGGATCGCGACCGTGGCGGCCGAGGTGTGGATGCGGCCCTGCGCCTCGGTTTCCGGCACACGCTGCACGCGATGCGTGCCCGACTCGAACTTGAGTTTGGAGAACACGCCTTTGCCTTCGACGCGCGCAATGACTTCCTTGAAGCCGCCGTGCTCGCCCGAATTGGCCGAGAGAATCTCCACGCGCCAGCCTTGCGATTCCGCATAGCGCGAGTACATGCGGAACAGGTCGCCGGCGAAGATCGCGGCTTCGTCGCCGCCGGTGCCGGCGCGCACTTCGAGGAAGATGTTGGCTTCGTCGCGCGCATCCTTCGGCAGCAGGAGCAGGTTCAGTTCGCGGTCGAGCGTTTCGCGCCGCGCTTCCAGCTCAATGACTTCGCCTTCGGCGAGTTCCTTGAGTTCGGGGTCCTTGAGCATGGCCTGCGCCGCGGCAAGATTTTTTCCGGCGTCGTCGTAGGCGCGCAGCGACGCGGTCAGCGGTTCGAGCTGGGCGAACTCGCGCGACAGATCGCGGAAACGCGCGCTGTCGTCGATGACTTCGGGTTGGGCGAGCAGCAGGGAGACTTCCTGGTGACGCTCGGCAAGCTCGTCGAGCTTGCGTCGGATTGATGGATTCATAAAGAGCGAATTTTAACCACGGATCAGACGGATAACACGGATCAAAGCAAATTCGATTCTTGCTCTATCCGTGTAATCCGCGGCCAAACTGCCCTGTATTCATTCTTTCGCCGGTGCCGAGGGATCGAACAGCGCCTCGGCGGCGCGCAGCAGTTCGACGTCGCCGCGCAGTGCGGCCGCGCGCAGGTTTGCGCTCGGCGCGTGCAGCAGTTTGTTGGTCAGGGTGTGAGCGAGGAATTCGAGCGCCTGTTCGGGCGAGCGGCCGCTCGCGAGCAGGGCGCGCGCCTTGTCCAGCGTCGCGTCGCGCTGCGCCTCGGCGTCCGAGCGCAGGGCGGCGAGCGGATTGCGCACATCGAGCGCGCGGCGCCAGGCGAGATAGTGTTCGACCTGCAGCTCGATGATCGCCTCGGCCTCGTTGGCCGCGGCCTGGCGCGAGCGCAGGTTGTCGTCGATGACCTGCTTGAGATCGTCCACCGTATAGAGAAACACGTCGTCGACCTCGGCCACCGCGGGCTCGATGTCGCGCGGGACGGCGATGTCGACGAGGAACATCGGCTTGTGCTTGCGCGCGCGGATCGCGCGTTCGACCAGATCGCGGCGGATGATCGGCAGCGTGCTCGCCGTGGACGAGATGACGATATCGGCCTCGGCCAGATGTTGCGGCAGGTCGCCGAGCGAGATCGCATAGGCGCCGAAGCGCCCGGCCAGGGCCTGCGCGTTCTCCAGGGTGCGGTTGGCGACGATCAAGCGGCGCACTTTCGATTCGGACAGATGCCGCGCGGCCAGTTCGATGGTTTCGCCGGCACCGATCAGCATCACGCAGGCGTCGGCGAGGTTGGTGAACAGGCGTTCGGCCATGCGCACCGCGGTGTAGGCGACCGAAACCGGATTCGCGCCGATGCGCGTATCGGTGCGCACGCGCTTGGCCACGGCGAAGGTCTGCTGCAGCAGACGCTCCATTGAGGTGCGCAAGGTGCCGGCGCTGCGCGCGGTCTGGTAGGCGTCCTTCACCTGGCCGAGGATCTGCGGTTCGCCGAGCACCATCGAGTCGAGGCCCGTGGCGACGCGGAACAGGTGGCGCACTGCGGCGTTGTCTTCGTGGCGGTAGAGGAACTCGTCGAGGCGGCGCTCGGTCAGTCCATGATGGTCGAGCAGCCAGCGCTGGGCCGCGGTCTCGGCGCCCGCATCGACCTCGACGTAGAGTTCGGTGCGGTTGCAGGTCGACAGGATCATCGCCTCCTTGACGCCGGGCTGGCTGGCGAGATCGGACAGCGCGCCGGAAGTCGCATCGGGCGCGAACGCCACCTTCTCGCGCAGATCGAGCGGCGCGGTGAGATGGTTGAGTCCGAGGGCGATAAGGGCCATGTAAGAAGTAATCGGTTAAGCTGGCGGCGGTCGCCGAAACAGCCAGGATTGGTGCGAAATTGTGCGGTCCGCACGGTGCGATATCAAGCAAACGGCGGGTCGGTTGCGGTTTGAAATCCGGGTTTTGCGCCCTGAGATAAGCAGGGCAGCGACGAATCGCCGCAGGTGCGGGCATGTGGAAGGAACAGTGAAGACATATTCGTTCGGACGGCGTGAATGGGTTCTCGTGGCGGCAGCGGCCCTGCTTTCCGCCTGTGCGGCGGTGCCGGCCGGAAAATCGGCCGCGCGCGCGGGTTCGGCGCCGCAGCCGCTGCAGCGTCTCGACGTCGCCCCGGACAAGAGCGAAAGCGAACTGATCGCGAACCTGCTCGCCGCGGAGCTGGCCTTGACCGACGGCGATACCGCCGCGGCGACCCAGCGCTACGTCGATGCCGCGCAGGCGAGCAACGATCCCGCGGTCGCCGAGCAGGCCACGCATATCGCGATAGCGAGCAAGCAGTGGGAGCCCGCGCGCACGGCGCTGCTGCGCTGGCAGGCGCTGAACGGCGACGAGATCGGCGTGCGCCAGGCGCGCGCGATGCTGGCTCTGCATGCGGGCGCCGACGATGCGGCTTTTATGGACCTGGCCTGGCTGGCACGCCAGCCGACGGGCGGTTGGCGCGCGGTATCGCAGGCGCTGCTCAGCGCCGAGGACAAACGGCTTGCCGGCCTCGTATTCGAGCGCCTGCTGCGCGGCGACGGCGCGACGCCGGGCAACACGGTGAAGGCCGCTGATTTCGGCAACGATCCGCAGGTCTGGATCGCGGTCGGGCAGATCGCCATGCGTCTGGACCGCGGCGATATCGCGCAGACCCTGGCGCAGCGCGCCGTCGACCGTTTTCATACACCCGAGACCTACGCCTGGGCGGCGCAGGTGCGGATCGGAATCGGCGACAAGGACGGTGCACGCAAACTTTTCGCCGACGCCTTGCGCAGCGCGCGGACCGCGCCCGGCAAGGAAGGCCGCGAGGACAGTGCGCGTCTGCGCGTCGCCTATGCGGCCCTGCTCGGCGATCTCGGCGATTATTCGCAGGCCGCCGCCGTACTTGCGCAGGGACCGCAGAACGATCGCGTCTTCGCCGCGCGTGCGGCCTATCTCGCGCGCAGCGGCGGCAAGGACAACAAGGCGCAGGTCGAAGCGCTGTATAAGCAGGTGCTCGCCGCGCCCGAGCCGCGCTCGGCGGTACGCCTGCTCCTGCTCGGCCAGCTCAGCGAGCTCGCCGAACGCAAGCCTGATGCGCTCAAGTGGTACGGGCAGATCGACGAGGACGACGACCAGTGGTTCGACGGGCAGCAGCGCATCGCGATCCTGCTCTACGACACCGGGCGCGTGAATGATGCGATGAACCTGCTGCATGAGCTCGAAGCGCGCGTCGCCGACGAGGCGAAGACGCTCGGCGAAGTGTTCCTGCTCGAAGCCGAGCTGGTCGGCAAGGGCAAACGCCCGGCCGATGCGGTCGCGGTTTACGATCGCGGCCTGCAGGCGCTGCCTGACGACACGCGCCTGCTCTATGCGCGCGCGCTGACTTACGAAGGACTCGACCGCGTCGACGAGTCGGTGCGCGATCTGCGCCGCGTTCTCGAACTGAAACCCGACGACGCGGATGCGATGAACGCGCTCGGCTACACCCTGGCCGACCGCACCGACAAGAAAGCCGAGGCGCTCGCCCTGATCGAGCAGGCGCTCAAGCTCAAGCCCGACGAGCCGGCGATCATCGACAGCCTCGGCTGGGTGCAGTACCGCCTCGGCAATCTCAGTGCCGCGACCGAGGCGCTGCGCGCCGCTTATGCCAAGCAGCCCGACCCCGAGATTGCCGCGCATCTCGGCGAAGTGCTCTGGGTCTCGGGCAAGAAGGACGAAGCGCGCCAGGTCTGGGAAGAAGGGCGCAAGAAGGACGGCGAGAACAAGGTTCTGCTGGAAACGATCAAGCGGTTTCCATCCTAGCCGCAGATGCGCGTCGTCGCGCAAAGTTTCGCTTAGAATCACGCGCTTCTCCCCGATGGTGTCGTGATGAAACTTCTGCCCTCCGCGTTGCTGCTCTCCGTTCTCGCGGCGCCCGCCGCTGCGCAATCGCTTAGCGCCGACCGCATCGCCACGACGGTGCAGACCTTGTCCTCGGATTTCTTCGAAGGCCGTGCGCCCGGAACGCGCGGCGAGGAACGTTCGGTCGGTTATCTGATCGGCCAGTTCGAGGCGCTCGGCCTGCAGCCGGGCGGAAAGGACGGAAGCTGGGTGCAGACGGCTTCGCTGCTGCATACCAAGCTCGGCGAGCCGAAGACGCTCGGCGTGAACGTCGCTACCGCACTGCAGCCATGGCAACGCGGCAAAGAGGTGTATCTGTCGACGAACCGGCCGGAAGATCGCGCCGTGATCGACCGCGCGCCGCTGGTCTTCGTCGGTTATGGCGTCTCCGCGCCTGAGCGCCATTGGGACGATTACAAAGGCGTCGATCTCAAAGGCAAGGTCGCGGTGTTTCTGGTCAACGATCCGGACTTCGAGGCGGCGAAGGGCGAGCAGGTCTTCGGCCGCTTCGGCGGCAAGACGATGACCTACTACGGCCGCTGGACCTACAAGTACGAGGAGGCCGCGCGTCGCGGTGCGATCGGCGCGCTGATCGTGCACGACAAGCCGGGCGCGGGTTACGGTTGGAACGTCGTGGTCAGCCCACAGGGCGAGAGTTACGACATCGTGCGTGCGCAGGACAAACTGACCAGCCTCGCCCTGCAGGGTTGGATCTCGGGCGAGGCCGCGACCAAGTTGTTCGCCGATGCAGGGCTGGATCTGGCTGCGCAGCGCAAGGCGGCGCGCGGCGAGAATTTTCGTCCCGTCGTGCTGAAAGGTGAGACCTTCTCCGCCGATATTCCGGTCGAGCATGAAGTCGTCGAGAGCCACAATGTGCTGGCGAAGATTCCGGGCAGCGCGCGGCCCGACGAGATCGTTTTCTACGGCGCGCATTGGGACGCCTATGGCAAAGGCCCGGCGGATGCGCAGGGCAACACGATCCGCCGCGGCGCCAACGACGACGGCATCGGCGTGGCCGGCCTTATCGAGATCGCGCATGCGTTCAAGTCGCAGCCGGCGCCGAAACGCAGCGTCGTGTTCGGCGTCTGGACCGCGGAGGAACGCGGCTTGCTCGGTTCGGAGGCCTACGCGCTTGCGCCGGTCTATCCGCTGGAAAAGACCGTCGCCAATCTGACCATCGACGTGTTGCAGACGGCCGGCAAGGCGCGCGACGTGATCCTTGTCGGCGCGGGACAGGACGACCTCGAAGACGATCTCGGCCGATTTGCCAAGGCGCAGGGCCGCGTCGTCACGCCGGAAAGCCTGCCCGAACGCGGTCTGTTCTATCGCGCCGATCATTTCTCGTTCGCCAAGCGCGGCGTGCCGGTGCTATTGATGATGGGCATCGCCGGCGCGTCGGATCTCGTCGACGGCGGTCGCGCGGCCGGGCAGAAGTGGGTGGACGACTACACCGGGCGCTGCTACCACCAGCCCTGCGACGCCTACGGCCCGGATTGGAAGCTCGACGGCGCCGTGCAGGATATCGAGTTGATGTACGCCATCGGTCGTGATCTCGCCGGTTCCGTGCGCTGGCCCGAATGGAAAGCGGGTTCGGAGTTCAAGGCATTGCGCGACAAGAGCGCGGCATCGCGCCGTTGATGCGAATTTTTCCGATGAGTGTCCTGACCCAGCCCACAGCGCGAACGCTTCGACTGCTGCTTTCGATGACGCTGATCGCAGCGCTGGCCGCGTGTGCGCCGATGCGCGTGAAGCAGAATGCGCCGACGTCCGAAGCACTCGCTGCGCAGGATGCGCGCGAGGCCGCGTTGGCCGGGAAATCGCGTTGGACGCTTGAGGCGCGCATCGCCGTATCGGGCGAAAATGGCGGTTCGGGCGATCTGGTCTGGCGCCAGGACGGCGATACCTATTCGTTCAGCGTGCGCGGCGCGAACGGCAAGACCTTGCGCCTCAGCGGCGACGCGGGCCGCGCGGTTCTCGAAGGCGTCGACGCTCAGCCCGAGGTCGGCAGCGATCCGCAAGTCTTGTTGCGCGAGCGCCTCGGTACCGATGTGCCGTTCGCGGCGCTGCGCCGCTGGGCGCTCGGCCTGCGTGTCGACGGCGAGCCGGCACAGCTCCAGTTCGACGATCGGCAGTTGCCGGCCCAACTCGTCCAGAACGGCTGGACGGTCGAATATCTCGACTGGTTCGCCGACCGCAATCCGGCGCTGCCGAAGAAAGTGTTCGCCACGCGCGGCAAGGACAAGGTCAAGCTGATTATCCAATCGTGGAGTTTCGATTGACCGGAGCGACCGCGGTCGGCTGGAGCACGTGGCCGGCGCCGGCCAAGCTCAATCTTTTCCTGCACATCGTCGGCCGTCGTGCCGACGGCTATCATTTGTTGCAGACGGTTTTCCAACTGCTCGATTGGGGCGACACGCTGCATCTGCGGCCGCGCGACGATGCGGAAATCGTGAGGATCAACGGCGCGCCGGGCGTCGCGCCCGAAAACGATCTGTGCGTGCGCGCCGCGCGGGCATTGGCGGAATACGCCGAGGCCGAGTTCGGCGTCGACATCGCGCTCGACAAGCGCATTCCGATGGGCGGCGGACTCGGCGGCGGCAGCTCGGATGCGGCGACCGTTCTGGTCGCACTCAACGAATTGTGGGAAACCGGCTTGTCCGTGGATGATCTGGCCGAACTCGGCCTGCGCCTCGGCGCCGACGTGCCCGTGTTCGTGCGTGGCCGCTCGGCCTGGGCCGAGGGCGTCGGCGAGCGGCTGACGCCGATCGAATTGCCGCCGCGCGACTATGTCATTCTCGATCCGCATGAGACGGTGCCGACCGCGGTACTTTTTCAAGCTGCGGAATTGACACGAAATTGTCCGCCCGCGACAATAGAGAGCTTCCTTTCAGGGATCGAGACGGGCAACGTGTTCGCTCCGGTCGTACGGACGCGTTACGCGAAAGTCGCGGCGGCGTTGGATTGGCTGAGCCGGTTCGGCGACGCGCGCTTGAGCGGCAGCGGCGGTTGCGTCTTCGCCGCGGTCGATGCGCGCGAGGCGGACGCGGTCGTGAACGCGTGTCCGGCGGAGTTCGCAGCGTACCGGGCGCATGGTGTGGCCGGGTCGCCGTTGCTCGATGCGGTACAGGTGTTTCGAGAGCGTCAGAAGTCAAAGATCAAAAGTCAAAGCCCGGCGTCGTCGGGCATGTCCGATTGACTTTTCACCTTTGATTTTTGGCGCAGCTCCCGCAAAACGGGAGCGGCATCCATGGTGGGGCGTCGCCAAGCGGTAAGGCACCGGGTTTTGATCCCGGCATACGTTGGTTCGAATCCAGCCGCCCCAGCCACCCTACAACGCTTGAATACCTGAAAGGCTCTGTCCAGTGAACACGATCAATCCGGCGGCGGTTTATTCCGGAGCCTATCCGCTCGGCCGCGGCGAACGCAGCGGCTGGCAGATTTTTTCGGGTAATGCGAATCGGCAGCTCGCGCTCGACATCTGCCGCGTGCTGAATGTGCCGATGGGCAAGGCGCAGGTGTCGACCTTCTCCGACGGCGAAGTGCGCGTCGAGATCGACGAGAACGTGCGCCGCCAGGAAGTGTTCGTGATCCAGCCGACCTCGGCGCCGACCGCGGAAAACTTCATGGAGCTGCTGGTCATGATCGATGCGCTCAAGCGCGCCTCGGCGGCCAGCGTGACTGCGGTGATCCCGTACTTCGGCTACGCCAGGCAGGATCGCCGTTTGCGCTCGGCACGCGTGCCGATCACGGCCAAGGTCGCGGCGAAGATGATTTCGTCGGTCGGCACGGATCACGTGCTGACTGTGGATCTGCATGCGGACCAGATCCAGGGCTTTTTCGATATTCCGCTGGACAATGTATACTCTTCGCCGGTCATCCTCGCCGACATCTGGCGATACAACCGCCCCGAAGAGTTGATCGTGGTCAGTCCGGACGTAGGCGGCGTGGCGCGCGCACGCGCGATCGCCAAGCGCCTCGACGACGCTGATCTCGCGATCATCGACAAGCGCCGTCCGCGCGCCAACGAGGTGGCTGTGATGAACATCATCGGCGACGTCGAAGGCAAGGTCTGCGTGCTGATCGACGATATCGTCGACACCGCGGGCACGCTCTGCGCCGGTGCCGAGGTGCTGAAAAAGAACGGCGCCAAGCGCGTGGTCGCGTACTGCACGCATCCGGTGCTGTCGGGACCGGCGATCCGCAACATCAACGGGTCGCAGCTCGACGAGCTGGTCGTCACCGACACGATCGCCTTGTCGGAAGACGCGAAAGCGTGCAGCAAGATCCGTCAGCTCGGCGTGGCCGAGTTGTTGGCCGAAACGATCCGCCGTATCGCGATCGGCGAGTCGGTCAGTTCGTTGTACGTGGATTAATTGCAGGGATTGGGGATTAGCGATTGGAGATTCGGCAGAGCTACATCTGTCGAGTCCCGAATCTCCAATCCTTAATCCCAAGTTTTCACCAACTCTCCTGGTCGCGGGAGAGTTGATCCGCCGCCGCGAGGCGGCTCAACTGCAACACCAAAGGTAGCTTCAAGATGGCAATTACTCATGAAATCAAGGTCGAACGCCGTGAGAACGACGGGAGGGGTGCGAGCCGCCGCCTGCGTAACACGGGCAAGGTTCCGGCCATCGTTTACGGCGGCGAACTCGCCCCGGTCAGCATCCAGATCGTGCACAACGACGTCTGGCTCGCTTCGCAGCACGAGTGGTTCTACTCGGCGATTCTCGACCTGTCGCTCAACGGCGAAGTGCAGAAGGTGCTGCTGCGTGATCTGCAGCGTCACCCGTTCAAGCAGCAGCTGCTGCATCTGGACTTCCAGCGTGTCGACGCGAACAAGGCGATCCGCATCCGCGTGCCGCTGCACTTCCTCAACCAGGAGAAGTCGCCGGCCGGCAAGAAGGCGGGCGTGCTGATTTCGCACGCGCTCAACGAGCTCGAAGTCTCGTGTCTGCCGAAGGACCTGCCGGAGTACGTCGAGATCGATCTCGCCAACCTCGAAGTCGGCGACATCATCCACCTGTCCGAGGTCAAGCTGCCGGAAGGCGTGGAAATTCCCGAACTGCGCCTGGGCAAGGAACACGACGTGGCCGTGGTTTCCGCGCAGGAAGTCAAGGAAGAAGTCGAAGCCGCTCCGGCCGCGGACGCCGCGGCGGGCGCGACGGCGGCTGCCGCTCCGGCCGCTGCCGCTGCTGCGGCCAAGCCGGCTGCGGCCAAGCCGGCGGCCAAGAAAGACGAGAAGAAATAACCGTTCCGGTTCCCGCTTCGTTCGCGAAGCGGGAACCGCGTTCGGCGGGCGCCCGGCGCCCGGCTCGTCATGGCGCAACTGCGGCTACTCGTCGGCCTGGGCAATCCCGGTGCCGAACACCTGCGAACCCGGCACAACGCCGGGTTCTGGTTTATTGACGCCTTGGCTCAAGCCCACGGCGCGCGTTTCGGCATGGAGTCGAAGCTGCATGGCGAGACGGCGAAAATCGTTCTCGAAGGCCAGACCCTTTGGCTGCTCAAGCCGACGACTTACATGAACAAGAGCGGCATCTCGATCCAATCCGCTTTGCGCTACTGGAAGATCGAGCCGGAGGAAATGCTCGTCGCCCACGACGATCTCGACCTGCCGGCCGGCGCGGCGCGGCTCAAGTTCGACGGCGGCCACGGCGGCCAAAACGGGCTGCGTGACACCTTCGCCCATCTCGGGCATGGCAAGTTTTACCGGCTCCGGTTGGGTATCGGCCATCCCGGCGACAAGAATCGCGTCACCTCCTGGGTGCTCGGCCGGCCCGGCGTCGACGACGAAAGGGCCATCATCGATGCGGTCGGCCGCTCGCTCGACGTGCTGCCGCTGGCGGTGCGCGGCGAGGTCAACGAGGCGATGAAGCGGTTGCATACGAGTAAAGGTGAGCCGTGAGCAGTGAGCGGTGAGCGGGAAATCGCTCTCACCGCTCACCGCTGACTGCTTACCGCTCACGGGATTTTCATGGGAATCAAATGCGGCATCGTTGGCCTGCCGAACGTCGGCAAGTCGACTCTTTTCAACGCGCTGACCAAGGCGGGCATCGCCGCGGCGAACTTCCCGTTCTGCACGATCGATCCGAACATCGGTGTCGTGCCGGTGCCCGATCCGCGTCTCGAAGCGCTTGCCGGCATCGCCAAGCCGCTCAAGATCATTCCGACCTCGATCGAGTTCGTCGACATCGCCGGCCTCGTCGCCGGTGCGTCGAAGGGCGAGGGGCTCGGCAATAAGTTCCTCGCGCATATCCGTGAGGTCGACGCGATCGCGCACGTCGTGCGCTGCTTCGAGAATGCCGACATCGTCCACGTCGCCGGCAAAATCGATCCGATCTCCGACATCGACACGATCGACACCGAACTCGCGCTCGCCGACCTCGATTCGGTCGACAAGGCGCTCGCGCGCGTCGAGCGCGCGGCCAAGGCGAACGACAAGGAGGCGCTGGCCAAGCGCCCGGTGCTGCAGAAACTCGCCACGATCCTCAACGAAGGCAAGCCCGCGCGCGCGGCCGGCCTTGACGACGACGAAAAGGCGCTCGTGCGTGACTTGTTCCTGCTCACGCTCAAGCCGTTGATGTACATCGCCAACGTCAAGGAAGACGGGTTCAGCAACAACCCGTTCCTGGACAAGGTCGTCGAGCGCGCCAAGATCGAAGGTGCCGAAGTCGTGCCGGTCTGTGCGGCGATCGAGGAAGAGCTTTCCCAGCTCGAAGACGCCGACAAGCTCGCCTTCCTTGCCGACATGGGCCTGGAAGAGCCGGGCCTGAACCGCGTCATTCGTGCTGGCTATAAGCTGCTCGGCCTGCAGACTTATTTCACCGCAGGCGAAAAGGAAGTACGTGCGTGGCAGGTAAAGAAGGGCGCCACCGCGCCGCAGGCCGCCGGGGTGATCCATACCGACTTCGAGCGCGGTTTCATCCGTGCCGAGACGATCGCCTACGACGACTACATCAAGTACAAGGGCGAATCGGGCTCGCGCGACGCCGGCCGCCTGCGTCTCGAAGGCAAGGATTACATCGTCAAAGAAGGCGATGTGCTGCACTTCCGCTTCAACGTTTGACCTGAAAAACTGTTTCAGACAGACGCGGCGAGTCTGCAGGATCGCTCGGGATCATCTGCAAAGTCCGGCAATGTCGGGCTTTTTGTCGCGGAAGTATCCATCCGGCGGGGTACTAGGCATGCGTGGAAAGAGGGTTCTGCGGACGCCCGCTGTGCATCGAATATAGCGTGATATAAGCTGAGCGACGAGGATGCACCGTCGCGTACGTAATGGCTAATGGCGCATCTGTACGTTTGCTTGGCAAGGGAGGGCCGCAATCGTTACAGGGGGGAGCTTGATCATTTCGTTTGGTTCGGTGCCGTACTGCGGCAGCGCGACGGAGTATGCATTGACCGAGCGTTGCTCGGTGTCGCCCATCCTGCGTATGGGATCATATTGCAATGGGGCGGCGGCTTTTAGGCATTTTCGCCGGCCGCGGGGTGCATGCCTGCGAATCGTTTGCATACGCGACGGCGCACTGTGCAAGCCATGAATCCGCACACTGCTTTGGACCTGGGTTTGCAGCAGCGGGACGTTCTCACGCGCGCCGCTGTTCTGCTCGAGGCGGGCGAGGGAGATCAGGCGAAACAGATCTTGGGTGAATTGCAGCCGGAGCAGATAAGCAATGCGCGAGAAGCGCTGATCGCGGCTGAAATGCTGCTTGATGTCCACCTTCTTATGCCCGCGCTCGCTGCGGTTGAGCGTGCCGGTGTGCTGAATCGCGATGACCCGGAAGTTGCGGAATTGCGTGCGGAGTGCCGTTACCGACTTGATTTGCCTATGATTCAGCGGGGTGATGGTCGAGCGATTCGCGCCATACTTGATCGTCTGAATTCTCTGGTGTCGCCACCGCGCGGAACCGGGCGATCTCACGTCCATGTCGTCTGCAGGCTCGACGCGATCGGCGGAACCGAGCGCCGTGCGCTCAATCTCCATCGCCATCTGTCCGGGCATACTCAGGCTACGTTGTGGTCCACGCATCCTGTGCATTCCATGTATTTGCATGGGTGCGAGATACGTCTGATCACTGCGGATGCAGCGCCATCGGGCGGTACGCTGGTGCTGGTCGGTACTTACTTTCCGTGCGGGGATTGGCTGGTTGACGGACGTTTCGACAGAGTGGTCATCTGCCATAATCTGGTCGACAACGCGAAGGATCTGCTCGCGCGCATGGGGCAGATAGAGAAAAATCCTGCACGCCCGCGAGTGCGGCTCACCTTTCCGTCGCAGATGTTTCGCGATATGTGCGATTTACCCGGTTTGGTGGAGTATTCCCCGGTCGATCTTGCGCATTTCCGGCGTATATCCCCAGCGACCGATTCGGCTGCGGGTCTTGCGATCGGTCGGCACGGACGCGCATTCAGCCTCAAATTCCATCCGAACGACCCTGCATTCTTTCGCGGACTGCTGGCAAGAGGGCATCGCGTGCGCCTGCTCGGCGGCACGGTAATCGAACGGACTTTCGCCCACGACAAGGGAGTGAAGCCTGAATTGATCGAGGTTGGAACGCTCGGTGCTAAGGACTTTCTCGCCGGTCTCGACGTCTTCATCTATCGCAAGCACCCGCAATGGGTAGAAACGGGCGGGGCGGTCATTCTCGAGGCGATGGCGATGGAATTGCCGATTGTTATTTTTCCTGAACATTGCGGTTGCGCGGAACTTATCGTACATGCAGAAAACGGATTTCTCGTGTCCAGCGAAGCCGAAGCGTTCGAGGTCATTGAGTGCCTACGCGCCGATCCCGGACTGCGCAGGCGCATCGGCACTGCGGCGCGGCAAACGTTGGTCGATCTGCAACGGCGTCAGGAATCCGAAATCATCGATTATTACTGCGGATGACAGACCGGGATTGATCGAGCAGGTGTCTCAGACAGGTCGATCTGCTAAGTTGTTGTGCTGAATCCCTTTCGTGGAGAAGCGGCATGCCCGGCGTCGATCGCGAAGTCCGTTTTTGTTTTCTGGCCCAGCCGACCGACGTCAATTTCGGCGGCAAGGTGCATGGCGGCATGGTGATGAAGTGGATCGACCAGGCCGGCTATGCCTGCGCGGTCGCCTGGAGCGGGCAGTATTGCGTGACTGTGGCGGTCGGCGGCATCCGCTTCGTCAATCCGATTCTGATCGGCGATATGGTCACCGTGCACTGCCAGCTGATCTACACCGGCAATACGAGCATGCATTTCAGCGTCGACGTGATTGCGCGGCGGCTCGAAACGGGCGAGGAAAAGCTCGCCACGCACTGCGTCATCGTCATGGTCGCGACCGACAAGGACGGCAAGCCGACTTCCGTGCCGAAATGGCTGCCGGAAAGCGATGACGACAGGGCTTTGGCGGCCTATGCGCAGAAGCTCATGGAGCTCGACAAGAACATCGAACAAGAGGTCGCCCGCTACCGGGATGCGGCGCATCTGGCCTGGGTCCACGGTCAGTCGTCCTGAAAAGCAAAACTGTCCTTGACAATGGGTATCCCAGGGCCCGAAAATAGGCGGCTCCGTGGAGGGTTGCTCGTCTCGCGTAGCGGGATGAGGCTAAGGGCAGGATGCCTGCAGTTGTCACGCCCCCAACGGAATTTGTAAGCGATTTTGAAAATTCGAGAGCGCCGGAGGGATACCCAAGCGGCCAACGGGGGCAGACTGTAAATCTGCTGGCTCATGCCTTCGGTGGTTCGAATCCACCTCCCTCCACCATCCTGGCGAAAGCTCGGAAGGGAAGCCTCTCGAAAGTTGTGGAACAAAGCGAAGTACCCCCGGGCGGGAGTAGTTCAATGGTAGAACTGTAGCCTTCCAAGCTACTAGCGCGGGTTCGATTCCCGTCTCCCGCTCCATTGACTGCAAACACCGGGCGCTGGTTTGGAAAGTGCCGGTCAGGACGACCGGGTTGCGATCCGGTTTCTCAGGGATGGAGGCAAGCGTTGCTCCATGCTCACGTAGCTCAGTCGGTAGAGCACCTCCTTGGTAAGGAGGAGGTCGTTGGTTCGATTCCAATCGTGAGCACCACATAGTCGCAACATCGCCGCCGTAATATCCGCTGTTTATACTTTTTTACTTTTCCACCTTGAAGAACTACCCGAGGTTTTAGTCTCATGGCAAAAGGCAAATTCGAACGGACCAAGCCGCACGTGAACGTAGGCACGATCGGTCACGTGGACCACGGCAAGACGACGCTGACGGCGGCGCTGACGAAGGTCGGTGCGGAGCGCTTCGGCGGCGAGTTCAAGGCGTACGACCAGATCGACGCGGCGCCGGAAGAAAAGGCGCGCGGCATCACGATCTCGACGGCGCACGTGGAATACGAATCGCCGACGCGCCACTACGCGCACGTCGACTGCCCGGGCCACGCGGACTACGTGAAGAACATGATCACGGGTGCGGCGCAGATGGACGGCGCGATCCTGGTGTGCTCGGCCGCGGACGGCCCGATGCCGCAGACGCGCGAACACATCCTGCTGTCGCGCCAGGTCGGCGTGCCGTACATCGTCGTGTTCCTGAACAAGGCCGACATGGTGGACGACGCCGAGCTGCTTGAGCTGGTGGAAATGGAAGTGCGCGACCTGCTGTCGAAGTACCAGTTCCCGGGCGACGATACCCCGATCATCAAGGGTTCGGCGCTGAAGGCGCTGGAAGGCGACCAGAGCGAAATCGGCGTGCCGGCGATCATCAAGCTGGTGGACGCGCTGGACACGTACATTCCGGAGCCGCAGCGCGACATCGACAAGCCGTTCCTGATGCCGGTGGAAGACGTGTTCTCGATCTCGGGCCGCGGCACCGTGGTGACCGGTCGTATCGAGCGCGGCATCATCAAGGTCGGTGACGAAATCGAAGTGGTCGGCATCCGTCCGACGCAGAAGACGACGGTGACGGGCGTGGAAATGTTCCGCAAGCTGCTCGACGAAGGTCGTGCGGGCGACAACGCGGGCCTGCTGCTGCGCGGTCTGAAGCGCGACGACGTGGAGCGTGGTCAGGTGCTGGCGAAGCCGGGCACGATCACCCCGCACACCGATTTCGAAGCCGAAGTCTACGTGCTGAGCAAGGAAGAGGGCGGTCGTCATACGCCGTTCTTCAAGGGCTACCGCCCGCAGTTCTACTTCCGCACGACGGACGTGACGGGCTCGGTGCAGTTGCCGGAAGGCGTGGAAATGGTCATGCCGGGCGACAACATCAAGATGGTGGTGAGCCTGATCCACCCGATCGCGATGGACGAAGGTCTGCGCTTCGCGATCCGCGAAGGCGGCCGTACGGTCGGCGCGGGCGTCGTCGCCAAGATCGTCAAGTGATGTAACCGGGCGCGACTCGTCGCGCCCGCTCTTTGCAAGACACGGAAGAGCAAATCCGGGCGCGAAAACCGCGCCCTGCGCAGGGAAACGGCGGGTCGGCAACGATTCGCCGCGGAAGGTCGGAACTACCACACGCCAGTAGCTCAATTGGCAGAGCAGCGGTCTCCAAAACCGCAGGTTGGGGGTTCGAGTCCCTCCTGGCGTGCCAGCGCTGAACAGTCCAGCCAAACGGCTGGTTTTTTGGTTTCCGCGGCGCAAGATGGCGGCGGATGCAAATTTAAAGATGGTGTGACGGCCTTTTGCCTCGCCGGAAACTATGAATACGAAAGTTGAACAGGTGGGCGGGAATTCCGCTGCCGACATCGCGAAGCTGATCGTTGCGCTGCTCATTCTTAGCGCGGCGATCTTTGCGTATTACTGGTACAACGAGTTCCAGTCCTGGCAGCGTCTGTTGATTCTGCTCGGTGGTTTCGCCGCGTCCGGTGCGATCGCGTACTTCACCCACTCGGGTCGTGCGACGCGCGACTTCCTCAGCGAATCGCTGTTCGAGTTGCGTAAGGTCGTATGGCCGACGCGCCAGGAAACGATCCAGACGACGCTGGTGATTTTCGTCGTCGTCATTGTGCTCAGCCTGATTCTGGGCCTGATCGATCTATTGCTGAAATGGGCGATCCTCGACGGTTTGTTGAAAGGCGGCTGAAAAACGAGATTGAGAAGTCCGGCCAGGATGGCCGGTTTTTGATTTTTGCGGTCAGGGACGGGCGCAAAGAGACTAGATGTCCGATCGGGATGGCCGGCTCTTGATTTTGGCGATCAGGGACGAGCGCAAAGGTGACTATCGTGGCTAAACGTTGGTATGTGGTTCACGCCTATTCGGGCTTCGAGCATCAGGTTGCGCGCACGCTGAAAGAGCGCGTCGCGCGCGCCGGCATGCAGGACAAGTTCGGCGAAGTGCTCGTGCCGACCGAAGAAGTGATCGAAATGCGCGGCGGCCAGAAGCGCCGCAGCGAGCGCAAGTTCTTCCCTGGTTACGTTCTCGTACAGATCGAGACGAACACGGAAAACAAGGCGATCAAGATCGATGACGAATCCTGGCATCTGATCAAGGAAACGCCGAAGGTGATGGGTTTCATCGGCGGCACCGCCGATCGCCCGCTGCCGATCAAAGATTCCGAAGCCGATGCGATCCTGCAGCGTGTGCAGGAAGGCGTCGAAAAGCCGCGTCCGAAGGTGTTGTTCGAACCGGGCGAAATGGTGCGTGTCACCGAAGGCCCGTTCAACGACTTCAACGGCGTCGTCGAGGAAGTGAATTACGAAAAAAGCCGCCTGCGTGTGGCGGTGCTGATTTTCGGGCGTTCCACGCCGGTCGAACTCGAATTCGGCCAGGTGGAGAAGGCCTGAGGGCGTGAGCGGTCAGCGGTGAGCGGTGAGCGGAAAGAGCATCGGGGCACTCCGGCTTTTTCCGCTCACCGCTCACTGCTCACCGCTCACAGATTCAACCAACGGAGGAGTCCCGCAGTCCCCAACGGACGTGCAGACGCTTGAACTCCAGGAGCTAAAACAATGGCAAAGAAAGTAGTTGGCTACATCAAGCTGCAGGTGAAGGCCGGTCAGGCCAACCCCTCGCCGCCGGTCGGTCCCGCGCTTGGTCAGCGCGGTCTGAACATCATGGAATTCTGCAAGGCGTTCAACGCCGCAACGCAGAAAATGGAGCCCGGTCTGCCGATTCCGGTGATCATCACCGCGTACTCGGACCGCAGCTTCACCTTCATCATGAAGTCGCCGCCGGCGTCGATCCTGTTGAAGAAGGCCGCAGGCATTACTTCGGGCAGTAAGCGTCCCAACACCGAGAAGGTGGGCAAGGTGACGCGCAAGCAGCTCGAAGAAATCGTGAAGATCAAGCAGGCGGACCTCACCGCTGCCGATCTGGATGCCGCCGTGCGCACCATTGCGGGTAGCGCGCGCAGCATGGGCCTGAACACGGAGATCTGACCATGACAACGAAAATTACCAAGCGCCTCAAGGCGATGCAGGGCAAGGTCGCCGAAGGCAAGCTCTACCCGATCGACGAAGCCTTCAAGATTCTGAAGGACAGCTCGAAGACCAAGTTCGTCGAGTCGGTCGACGTGGCGATCCGCCTCGGCATCGACGCGAAGAAGTCCGACCAGGGCGTGCGCGGCTCGACGCTGCTGCCGCACGGCACGGGCAAGACCGTGCGCGTTGCGGTGTTCTGCCCGGCCGGCGAGAAGGCCGAAGCGGCCAAGGCCGCCGGTGCCGACGCGGTCGGCATGGACGATCTCGCCGAGAAAATGCAGGGCGGGGACTTGAATTTCGGCCGCATCATCGCCACCCCAGATGCCATGCGCGTCGTCGGTAAGTTGGGTCAGCTGCTCGGTCCGCGCGGCCTGATGCCGAACCCGAAGGACGGCTCGGTCACCGCCGACGTCGTCACCGCGGTGAAAAACGCGAAGGCCGGCCAGGTCAAGTACCGCAATGACAAGGCGGGCATCGTCCACGCCTCGATCGGCAAGGTGAATTTCGAAGTCGCCGCGCTCAAGGACAACCTCAACGCGCTGCTCGCCGATCTGAACAAGTCGAAGCCGTCGACCGCCAAGGGCGTGTACCTGCAGAAGGTCTACGTGTCGAGCACGATGGGCCTCGGCATCCCGGTCGACCAGGCTTCGCTGTCGGCTTAAGTCTCTTTGAAAAGCCCGGCCAGGACGGCCGGTTTGTGATCTTCGCGATCAAGGACGAACGCAGTAATAAACCTATTTGAGGGCGCCCGCTGCAAGGCGGGAGCCGTCAAAGACCGCAGGTGGTCGAAGTGTCGCCGCAAGGAAGTGCTCGCAGGCGCAAGAAGCGCAAGCCAACGCGAGCGATACCGGACCTTAATCGAGATGGAAAACAGCCTGCGTAGATGGTGCAGCCCGTAAGAGTTATTCGTAACGCATACGGCCACCAGTTCGGCATCGAAAGATGCCAGCGAGTCCACAGGGAAACGGACTCGATGGAATAGCGGAGCGGCAAGCGCATGCAGCGCAACCCGTTCCCAATTCGGAAGGTAAAGCAATGGCGCTCAATCTAGAGCAAAAGAAAGTCGTCGTTGCCGAACTGGCGAATGTGGCCGCCAAGGCTCACTCGATGGTCGCCGCCGAGTACGCAGGTCTTACCGTAGGACAGCTCACCGAGCTGCGCAAGAAGGCTCGCCAATCCAAGGTCTTCGTGAAAGTCGCGAAGAACACCCTGGTGCGGCGCGCAGTGGAAGGTACCGATTACGCCGTCGTCAAGGACGCGCTGGTCGGCCCGATGCTGTATGCCTTCTCCGAGGAAGACCCGGGTGCTGCAGGCCGGTTGGTCAAGGAGTTCTCCAAGGCGAACGAAAAGCTGGTCCCCAAGGTCGTCGCGATCGGCGGACAGATGTTCCCGGGCTCTCACATCGAGAAGCTCGCGTCTCTGCCGACCCGCGAACAGGCCCTGTCTATGCTGCTCGGCGTGATTCAGGCGCCGATCACCAAGCTGGTCCGCACCCTGGCCGAACCCGCCGCCCAAGTGGCGCGCGTGGTCGCTGCGGTACGCGATCAGAAGGCCGCCGGCTGACGTCAGTCCACTTTTGCCACTAGGCAAAAACTATACATTTTTACTTTGAGGTAAATCAAAATGGCCGTTACGAAAGAAGAAATCGTTGAAGCAATCGCCAACCTGAGCCTGATCGACGTCACCGACCTGGTCAAGCTGATGGAAGACAAGTTCGGCGTGTCCGCCGCTGCCCCGGTGGCCGTTGCCGCCGTCGGCGGTGCCGCCGCCGCCGCCGCTCCGGTGGAAGAGAAGACCGAGTTCACCGTCGTCCTGAAGGCCGCCGGCGAGAAGAAGGTCGAAGTGATCAAGGCTGTGCGCACGATCACGGGTCTGGGTCTGAAGGAAGCCAAGGACCTCGTCGAGTCCGCTCCCGCCACCGTCAAGGACGGCGTGAACAAAGACGACTCCGCGAAGTTCAAGAAGGAACTCGAGGCTGCCGGCGCGACTGTCGAAATCAAGTGACGTCAGGATGACGTCATCCCGGACGGCACATAGACGTGCGTTGTTCCGGGATCCAGTTATTGATGAGTGGAAGCAAACAAAAAAAGCAAAAACTGGATTCCCGCTGTTGCGGGAATGACGAGCATTTAGCCTGGGGGCGCAAGCCCCCGGGCTTTGTTCGTTGACGCAATTTGTTAGACGGCAGACAGAAGATGTGAAGTTCTCGAAGTTCGAAACGATTCATTGAAAGTTCTGTGTTTCGGCTTCGCTTCACGTCTTCTGTCTGACGCCTTCAAGGATTTGCCGATCGAGCGTGCGGGCAACCGCGCGTCGCGACCCGGTCGGTGATTCCACGGAAGTTTCCTCCCCAGCCGGTTTGCTTGAACCGGCGCATGACTATCAAGGTGGTGCCCGCCATGTCGACAACCTACTCCTTCACCGAAAAGAAGCGCATCCGCAAGGACTTCGGCAAACGCCCGGTCGTGCTCGGCGTGCCGCCGCTGCTCGCGATCCAGACCGACTCCTATCGCGAGTTCCTGCAGGAGGGCGTGGACGTCAAGGCGCGTGCCGAGCATGGCTTGCACGCGGCGCTCAAGTCGGTGTTCCCGATCGTCAGTTATTCGGGCAACGCCGCGCTCGAGTACGTCAGCTACCGTCTCGGCGAGCCGGCGTTCGACGAGCGCGAGTGCCGTTCGCGTGGCATGAGCTACGGCGCGCCGCTGCGCGTGCTCGTGCGCTTGGTCATCTACGATAAGGAATCGCCGGCGTCGAACAAGGCGATCAAGTACGTCAAGGAGCAGGAAGTCTACATGGGCGAACTGCCGCTCATGACCGACACCGGCACCTTCATCATCAACGGCACCGAGCGCGTCATCGTCTCGCAGCTGCACCGTTCGCCGGGCGTGTTCTTCGATCACGATCGCGGCAAGACGCACAGCTCGGGCAAGCTGCTGTACTCGGCGCGCATCATTCCTTACCGCGGTTCGTGGCTCGACTTCGAGTTCGACCCGAAGGACGCGCTGTTCACGCGTATCGACCGCCGCCGCAAGCTGCCGGTGACGCAGCTGCTGCGCGCGCTCGGCTACAACAACGAAGAAATCCTCGACATCTTCTTCGAGAAGAACGTCTTCCACCTCGACAAGAAGGAAGGCGCCAAGCTCGAACTCGTCGCCGAGCGTCTGCGTGGTGAAACGCTGAACTTCGACGTCAAGGCCAGCGACAAGATCATCGTCGAGACCGGCAAGCGCATCACCGCGCGCCACGTGCGTCTGCTGCAGGAAGCCAAGATCAAGTCGCTCGAAGTGCCGGACGATTACCTGCTCGGCCGCATCCTCGCGCACGACATCGTCGACGCGAAGACCGGCGAACTGCTCGCCGCGGCCAACGCCGAGATCGACGCCGTGCATCTGGCCAACTTCCGCAAGGCCGGCATCGACAAGATCGGCACGCTCTACGTCAACGATCTCGACCGTGGTCCGTACATCTCGAACACGCTGCGCATCGACGCGACCAAGACCCCGCTCGAAGCGCTGGTCGAAATCTACCGCATGATGCGTCCGGGCGAGCCGCCGACCAAGGAAGCCGCGCAGAACCTGTTCTTCAACCTGTTCTTCACCTTCGAGCGCTACGACCTCTCGGCCGTCGGCCGCATGAAGTTCAACCGCCGCGTCGGCCGCAAGGAGACGACCGGCACGGGCGTGCTGTACGACTCGAAGTACTTCGGTGCGCGCAACGACGCCGAGTCGAAGTCGCTCGTCGAGAAGTACGGCAACACGTCGGACATCCTCGACGTGCTCAAGGTGCTGGTCGACATCCGCAACGGCCGCGGCACTGTGGACGACATCGACCACCTCGGCAACCGTCGCGTGCGTTCGGTCGGTGAAATGGCCGAGAACGTGTTCCGCATCGGTCTCGTCCGCGTCGAGCGCGCGGTGCGCGAGCGCCTGTCGCTGGCCGAGGCCGAGGGCCTGACCCCGCAGGACCTGATCAATGCCAAGCCGGTCGGTGCGGCGATCAAGGAGTTCTTCGGCTCGTCGCAGCTCTCGCAGTTCATGGACCAGAACAACCCGCTGTCCGAGGTCACCCACAAGCGCCGCGTTTCGGCGCTCGGTCCGGGCGGCCTGACGCGCGAGCGCGCCGGCTTCGAAGTGCGCGACGTGCATCCGACCCACTACGGCCGCGTCTGCACGATCGAGACGCCGGAAGGTCCGAACATCGGCCTGATCAACTCGCTCGCCGTCTATGCGCGCACCAACTCGTACGGCTTCCTCGAGACGCCGTATCGCAAGATCGTCAATGGCAAGGTCACCGACAAGGTCGAGTATTTCTCCGCGATCGAAGAAGGCGACTACGTGATTGCGCAGGCGAACTCGCCGCTCGACAAGAACGGCGCGTTCACCGAAGACTTCGTCGCCTGCCGTTACAAGGGCGAATCGGAACTGCGTCATCCGCAGGACATCCAGTTGATGGACGTCTCGCCGATGCAGACCGTGTCGGTCGCGGCCGCGCTCGTGCCGTTCCTCGAGCACGACGACGCGAACCGCGCGCTGATGGGCGCGAACATGCAGCGCCAGGCCGTGCCGACGCTGCGTTCGCAGACCCCGCTCGTCGGTACGGGCATCGAGCGCCCGGTCGCGCGCGACTCGGGCGTCACTGCGACCGCGCGTCGCGGCGGCGTGATCGACCAGGTCGACGCGGGCCGTATCGTCGTACGCGTGCATGAAGACGAGATCGGCGACAACGACGCCGGCGTCGACATCTACACGCTGACCAAGTACACGCGCTCGAACCAGAACACGAACCTCAATCAGCGTCCGCTCGTCAACGTCGGCGACATCGTCGCCAAGGGCGACGTGCTGGCCGACGGTTCGTCGACCGACCTGGGCGAGCTCGCGCTCGGCCAGAACATGCTGGTCGCGTTCATGCCGTGGAACGGCTACAACTTCGAAGACTCGATCCTGCTCTCCGAGCGCGTCGTCGAGGAAGACCGTTACACGACGATCCACATCGAAGAACTGACGATCCAGGCGCGCGACACCAAGCTCGGACCGGAAGAAATCACCGCGGACATCCCGAACGTCGGTGAACAGGCGCTGTCGCGTCTCGACGAATCGGGCGTCGTCTACATCGGCGCCGAAGTGAAGGCGGGCGACATCCTCGTCGGCAAGGTCACGCCGAAGGGCGAGTCGCAGCTCACGCCGGAAGAGAAGCTGCTGCGTGCGATCTTCGGCGAGAAAGCCAGCGACGTGAAAGACTCGTCGCTGCGCGTGCCGCCGGGCATGGACGGCACGGTCATCGACGTGACCGTGTTCACCCGCGACGGTATCGAGAAGGACAAGCGCGCGCTGCAGATCGAGCAGATGGAAATCAAGCGCGTCAAGAAGGACTTCGACGACCAGTTCCGCATCCTCGAAGGCGCGATCTACTCGCGTCTGCGCGGCCAGCTGATCGGTCAGGTCGCCAACGGCGGCCCGGCCGGCGTCAAGAAGGGCACGGCGCTGACCAGCGAGTTCCTCGACAGCCTTAAGCGCGACGAGTGGTTCTCGCTGCGCATGAAGGAAGAGGACGCCGCCGACCTGCTCGAGAAGGCCAAGGCGCAGATCGACGCGCACCGCGCCGAGTTCGAGAAGCGCTTCAAGGCCAAGCAGGCCAAGATCACCGCTGGCGACGATCTCGCTCCGGGCGTGCTTAAGATGGTCAAGGTCTACCTCGCCGTTAAGCGCCGCATTCAGCCGGGCGACAAGATGGCCGGCCGTCACGGCAACAAGGGTGTGGTCTCGATGATCCGTCCGGTCGAGGACATGCCGTACATGGCGAACGGTCAGTCGATCGACATCGTGCTGAACCCGCTCGGCGTGCCGTCGCGTATGAACATCGGCCAGATTCTCGAAGTGCACCTCGGTTGGGCCGCGAAGGGCATCGGCGAGAAGATCCAGCGCATGCTCGAAGCGCAGGCCAAGGTCATCGAACTGCGCAAGTATCTCGACGATATCTACAACCACGACAAGGATACGTTCGGCCAGCGCGTCAATCTGAAGTCGCTCAGCGACGAGGAAATCTTCGCCCTGGCGAAGAACCTGCAGGTCGGCGTGCCGATGTCGACGCCGGTGTTCGACGGTGCGGCGGAAAGCGAGATCAAGCACATGCTCAAGCTCGCCGACCTGCCGGAGTCCGGTCAGACCACGCTGTTCGACGGCCGCACGGGCGAAGCGTTCGACCGTAAGGTGACGGTGGGCTACATGCATATGCTCAAGCTCAACCACCTTGTCGACGACAAGATGCACGCGCGTTCGACCGGTCCGTACTCGCTCGTCACCCAGCAGCCGCTCGGCGGCAAGGCGCAGTTCGGTGGCCAGCGCTTCGGCGAAATGGAAGTCTGGGCGCTCGAGGCCTACGGCGCGGCGTACACGCTGCAGGAAATGCTGACGGTGAAGTCCGACGATGTGCCGGGCCGCAACCAGATGTACAAGAACATCGTCGACGGCAACCACGAGATGGCTGCGGGCATGCCCGAGTCGTTCAACGTGCTGGTCAAGGAGATTCGTTCTCTGGCGATCAACATGGAGCTTGAGGAGCATTGAAAGCGTGAGCGGGATAGCGGTGAGCGGTGAGCGGAAAAAACGCTCCCGCTCTTCACCGCTTACCGCTCACTGTTGACCGCTCACAAGCCCCCTCGACAAAGATTCCTCCTCCCCGGAGTACACCATGAAAGACCTTCTGAACCTCTTCAACCAAACCCGCCAGTCGCTCGATTTCGATTCGATCAAGATCGCGCTGGCCTCGCCGGAACTGATCCGCTCGTGGTCGTTCGGCGAAGTGAAGAAGCCCGAGACGATCAACTACCGTACGTTCAAGCCTGAGCGCGACGGTCTGTTCTGCGCGGCCATCTTCGGCCCGATCAAGGACTACGAGTGCCTGTGCGGCAAGTACAAGCGCATGAAGCACCGCGGCGTCGTCTGCGAGAAGTGCGGCACCGAAGTGACCCTGACCAAGGTGCGCCGTGAGCGCATGGGCCACATCGAGCTGGCTTCGCCGGTCGCGCACATCTGGTTCCTCAAGTCGCTGCCGTCGCGCATTGGCCTGATGCTCGACATGACCCTGCGCGACATCGAGCGCATCCTCTACTTCGAAGCCTACGTCGTCGTCGATCCGGGCCTGACCGCGCTGACGCGTGGCCAACTGCTCAACGAAGAGCAGTACCTGCAGGCGGTCGAGGAGCACGGCGACGAGTTCGACGCGCGCATGGGCGCCGAGGCCGTCTACGAGCTGCTCAAGACCATCGACCTCAACGCCGAGCTGATCAAGCTGCGCGAAGAAATCGCCGGCACGAGCTCGGAGACCAAGCTCAAGCGCCTGTCCAAGCGCATCAAGCTGGTCGAGGCCTTCATCGAGTCGGGCAACCGTCCGGAATACATGGTCATGACCGTGTTGCCGGTGCTGCCGCCCGACCTGCGTCCGCTCGTCCCGCTCGACGGCGGCCGTTTCGCCACGTCGGACCTCAACGATCTGTACCGCCGCGTCATCAACCGCAACAACCGCCTGAAGCGCCTGCTCGAACTCAATGCGCCCGACATCATCGTGCGCAACGAGAAGCGCATGCTGCAGGAAGCGGTCGACGCGCTGATGGACAACGGCCGTCGCGGCCGCGCCATCACCGGCACGAACAAGCGCGCGCTGAAGTCGCTCGCCGACATGATCAAGGGCAAGCAGGGCCGTTTCCGCCAGAACCTGCTCGGCAAGCGCGTCGACTACTCGGGCCGTTCGGTCATCGTGGTCGGCCCGACGCTCAAGCTGCACGAGTGCGGCCTGCCGAAGAAGATGGCGCTGGAACTGTTCAAGCCGTTCATCTTCTCCAAGCTGCAGCGTCGCGGCCTCGCCACGACGATCAAGGCGGCGAAGAAGCTGGTCGAGCGCGAAGAAGCCGAAGTGTGGGACATCCTTGAAGAGGTGATCCGCGAGCATCCGGTGCTGCTGAACCGTGCGCCGACCCTGCATCGTCTCGGCATCCAGGCGTTCGAGCCGGTGCTGGTCGAAGGCAAGGCGATCCAGCTGCATCCGCTGGTCTGTACCGCGTTCAATGCCGACTTCGACGGCGACCAGATGGCCGTGCACGTGCCGCTGTCGCTCGAAGCGCAGCTCGAAGCGCGCGCGTTGATGATGTCGTCGAACAACATCCTCTCGCCAGCGAACGGCGATCCGATCATCGTGCCGTCGCAGGACGTCGTGCTCGGTCTGTACTACATGACGCGCGAGCTGACCAACGTGAAGGGCGAGGGCATGGTCTTCGCCAACACGGCCGAAGTGAAGCGCGCCTACGACAACCGCGCGGTCGAGCTGCACGCCAAAATCAAGGTGCGCCTCGCCGAAGTGCAGGTGGGTGAAGACGGTACGCGCACGCAGAAGACGTCGATCGTCGACACGACGGTCGGCCGTGCGCTGCTGGCCGAAATCCTGCCGGAAGGCCTGCCGTTCGAAATCGCCAACATCGAGCTGACCAAGAAAGCGATCGGTCGCCTGATCAACGCCTGCTACCGCCGCCTCGGCCTCAAGGACACCGTCGTGTTCGCCGACAAGCTCATGTACACGGGCTTCAACTACGCGACGCGTGCGGGCATTTCGATCGGTATCGACGACATGAAGATTCCGGCCGAGAAGGCCGGCATCCTCGAGGAAGCCGAAACCGAAGTGACCGAAATCCAGGAGCAGTTCGCTTCGGGTCTCGTCACCGCGGGCGAGCGCTACAACAAGGTCGTCGACATCTGGTCGCGCACCAACGAAAAGATCGCCGCGGCGATGATGAAGGGCATCGGCTTCGACAAGGTGAAGACCGCCGACGGCAAGGACGTCGACCAGAAGTCGATGAACTCGCTGTACATCATGGCCGACTCGGGCGCGCGCGGTTCGCAGGCGCAGATCCGTCAGCTCGCCGGTATGCGCGGCCTGATGGCCAAGCCGGACGGCTCGATCATCGAGACGCCGATCAAGGCGAACTTCCGCGAAGGCCTCGACGTGCTGCAGTACTTCAACTCGACGCACGGCGCTCGTAAGGGTCTGGCCGACACGGCGTTGAAGACGGCGAACTCGGGTTATCTGACGCGTCGTCTCGTCGACGTCGCCCAGGACGTGGTCGTCACCGAGCCGGATTGCGGCACCCACAACGGCCTGACTCTGACCGCGATCGTCGAAGGCGGCGATGTCGTCGAACCGTTGAAGGACCGCGTCCTCGGTCGCGTCGTCGCGGCAGACACCTACGCGCCGGGCAACGACGACGAGCCGATCGTCACGCGCAACACGCTGCTCGACGAAAAGTGGGTCGAGAAACTCGAAGCCGCCGGCGTGCAGACCCTGCTCGTGCGTTCGCCGATCACCTGCGAATCGAGCTTCGGCATCTGCGCGCACTGCTACGGACGCGACCTCGCGCGCGGTCACATCGTCAACATGGGTGAAGCGGTTGGCGTCATCGCCGCACAGTCGATCGGTGAGCCGGGCACGCAGCTGACCATGCGTACGTTCCACATCGGTGGTGCGGCGTCGCGTGCGGCCGCAGTCGACAACGTGTCGGTGCGCACCACCGGCGCGGTCAAGTTCAACAACTTGAAGACCGTGCAGCACAGCGCGGGCCATCTCGTCGCCGTGTCGCGTTCGGGCGAGTTGTCGATCATGGACGCGCATGGCCGCGAGCGTGAGCGCTACAAGGTGCCGTACGGTGCGACGATTTCGGTCAAGGACGGCGCGCCGGTCAAGGCTGGCCAGACCATCGCCAACTGGGATCCGCACACCCACCCGATCGTCACCGAAGTGGCCGGTAGGGTGCGCTTCATCGACTTCATCGACGGTGTCACCGTGCAGGCGCAGACCGACGAACTGACCGGCCTCGAGTCGGCGGTCGTCACCGATCCGAAGCGCCGCGGTACGCAGGCCAAGGATCTGCGTCCGATCGTGCGTCTGGAAGACAAGAAGGGCAAGGAACTGCGTCTGCCGGGTACCGACATCTCGGCGCAGTACTTCCTGCCGGCCGGTGCGATTATCTCGCTGCAGGACGGCGCGGAAGTGGGCGTCGGCGACGTCGTCGCGCGTATCCCGCAGGAAACCTCGAAGACCCGCGACATCACCGGTGGTCTTCCGCGCGTGGCCGACCTGTTCGAGGCGCGCAAGCCGAAGGAACCGGCGATCCTCGCCGAAGTCTCCGGCATCGTCAGTTTCGGCAAGGACACCAAGGGCAAGCAGCGTCTGGTCATCAAGGACGCCGACGGCAACGATCACGAGGAGCTGATTCCGAAGTGGCGTCAGGTCATCGTCTTCGAAGGCGAGCATGTGGAGAAGGGCGAAACCGTCGTCGACGGCGAGCCGAATCCGCACGACATCCTGCGCCTGCTCGGCGTCGAGCCGCTTGCCGCTTATCTGGTCAAGGAAATCCAGGACGTGTACCGCCTTCAGGGCGTGCGCATCAACGACAAGCACATCGAAGCGATCATTCGCCAGATGCTGCGCAAGGTCGAGATCACCGTTCCGGGCGACACGCGTTATCTCAGAGGCGAACAGAGCGACCGCAAGCGCGTCGGCGAAGAGAACGCCCGCGCCAAGGCTCGCGACGAGCGTCCGGCCGAGTTCGATCCGATGCTCTTGGGTATCACCAAGGCGTCGCTGGCGACGGAGTCGTTCATCTCGGCGGCCTCGTTCCAGGAGACCACGCGCGTGCTGACCGAAGCGGCGGTGCGCGGTACGCGCGATACGCTGCGCGGTCTTAAGGAGAACGTGATCGTCGGCCGCTTGATCCCGGCGGGTACCGGCCTGGCCTATCACAGCCAGCGTCGCAAGAAGGCCGGCGCCCTGTCCGACGCCGACTTCGAGACGCTGCGTGGCGGCGTGACCGAGTTCGTCGGCGAAGCGCACGGCGACTGAGCGGCGCGAGTTCTCGCCAATCAGCAATGAAAAAGGCCGCGCAAGCGGCCTTTTTCATGCCCGGAGGGTGGGAAGTCAGCGTTCGATGGCGCGTATCGAAACGACACGCCCTTCGACCAACTGCAATTGGCGCAGGAAGCGGTTCTCGCCCATATCGTAAGTCCACAACTCCCTGCGCTGCTCGCGGATGCGGCGATAGCCCGGAGCGAGCCGGTTGACGACGGTGTCGTTGTTCTGCCGGCGCGTCAGCGGTTCACCGCAGAAGGCGACGAGTTCGCCGACGCTCAGGTCGACGAAGCGCATCAACGGATCGCATTTCGTGCCGAGTTCACGCACCCCGTAGGCCAGAGTGTCGTCCTGCTTGAGGATGCCATCGCGGAACACGAGCCGGTGCATGAGATTGCTCGGACCGAAGTTGTAGTACCAGACGTCGTACTGCACCTCGCGCGCGATCTGTCCGTTATCCTGCGAGCCGAGCAGGTCGTAGTTGGTATAACTCTCGGTCCAGAACGGATCGCCGCAGCGGTCGCGCACCTGGAAATCCTGTATCTCCTTCGTCACCAGCATGTTGCCGCAGCGTAGGGCGAAGGCGTGAGGACTGGCGAACAGGAGGACGAGGGCGAGCAACAGGTAACGGCACATGGCGCAACGGCTCCGGCAACGGTTCGATCATAGATCGACGGGAAAAGGACAAGTTCCGTTGCATGCGTCTAGCGACGTGCGGACCCGCGGCGTGCCCGTTCTTTGCGTAGTTTCGGCGTTGCCGGGTCCAGCGCGGAGCGCAGCTTCGGCGCCTGCTCCTGCAGATAGCGCCACAGCCGGTTCGCGACCGGACCCTGCGGCCTGTCGCTGCGCCGGGCGACCGCGAGTTCTTCAGTCTTGCCGCGCAAATGGCGGCCTGCGATCGACAGGAGCCGCCCGTCGCGTAGTTCGCGCTCGATCAGGTAGCGCGGCAGGTGGCCCCAGCCCATGCCCTGCAGGATCATTTCCTTCTTCATCGACTGATCGGCGACCGTGCACTGCGGCGCGCCCTCGACGATGAAGTAATTCGACGCGGGCGAATGCCGGGCGGTGTCGCGAATCACACACTGAGTGAGATCGCGCAGCGACTCGGGCCTGATGTTGCGCGACGCCGCGAACGGCAGGAAACCCGGCGCGACCACCGGCACGATCGCCAGCCGGCACAGATCGAACCACTCCACACGCGGATCGGCCCGGTCGACATGATGCAGGACCAGGTCGGCGTCGCCGTCGAGCAGACGTTCGCGCGGGCCGGAGACGGCCTCGAAATGCAGATGCAG
The DNA here is from genome assembly GCF_005503555.1 of Rudaea sp. 3F27F6. Classification (GTDB taxonomy): domain Bacteria; phylum Pseudomonadota; class Gammaproteobacteria; order Xanthomonadales; family Rhodanobacteraceae; genus Rudaea. Next base: position 753,211 of record NZ_SCNG01000001.1, on the reverse strand, counting down.
GCGCGTGGCGGGGCAGGTCGCGAAGAAACGGGTCAGCAAGCCCAGCGTCTGCTGCAGCGGGCAGAGGTCGCCGATCACGACGCGCAGCTCGCTCTCTTCGCCCATCGCCAACTGGGCCGCGTGCGTGCGCAGGCCGTCCAATTCGCGCAGCAATGTTTGCGCACGGCGGTGGAATGACCGCCCGGCCGCGGTCGGCGCGACGCGATAGCCGCTGCGGTCGAGCAGGGGCAGGTCGAGCTGCTTTTCCAGCTTCGCCACGGCGGCGAACACTGACGGATGCGAGCGGTGCAGCAACGCGGCTGCGGCCTGAAAGCCGCCCGCGCGGACCACCGCGTCGAAACACTGCAGGTCGTGGAGAGTGAATGCGGTCATGTCGGATTTCTCTACAGAGATTGCTCGATCTTTGTAATATCTATCCGGTTGGACCGCAACTAGGATTCGTTTCGCGGAATCCACCGCCAACGGAACGAAGTGCGATGAACGATCTTTCTTATTTCACGGCCGGCGACGGACACCGCATCGCCTATCGGTTCGACGGCGATGCCGACAAGCCGATCCTGATGTTGTCGAATTCGATCGCCAGTACGCTGCACATGTGGGACGAACAGATCGAGGCGCTGTCGCAGCAGTTCCACGTCCTACGCTACGATTTGCGCGGACATGGTGCGTCGAGCGTGCCGGCGGGTGCCTATTCGCTCGACCGCCTTGGCCGCGACGTGATCGAGCTGCTCGACGCGCTCGGCATCGAGCGCGTGCATTTCCTCGGCTTGTCTCTGGGCGGCTTTATCGGCCAGTGGCTCGGCATCCATGCGCCCGAACGTATCGATCGCCTGATCCTCGCGAACACTTCTTCCCATCTCGGCCCGGCCGATCAATTCGACGCGCGTATCTCCGAGACTTTGCAGGCGACTGACATGACCCGGATCGCGGAGATGTTTCTTCGCAACTGGTTTCCGACGCCTATGCTCGAAGCGAGCCCGCCGGTGATCGAACGCTTCCGCGCGATGCTGCTCACGATCGACCGGCACGGCCTCGCCGGCGCCTATGCGGCCGTGCGCGACGCCGATCTGCGCAGAAGCGTCGCGCTCGTCACGCGTCCCACGCTCGTGCTCGCGGGGCGCGACGATACCGTGACGCTGGCTAGCCACGGTGAAGCGATCGCAGCCGCGATTGTGGGAGCCAAGTTGCTGACTCTGCCCGTCGTGCATATGCCCAACATCGAACGCAGCGACGAATTCCTGCGTGCGACGAGCGAGTTCCTGCTCGCGGCGTGAACTGCGTCATGAACGCCCGGCTCGCAGGCTGACAAGCGCCGCGGAATCGGTATGCTCACACGGCGCGCCGCGGACGCCGTGTGGCGACCACGCGCTTCGTTCCGCCAACCGGGAGAGCGTTGCATCATGATCGTCCTGCGTCGCGTGTGCGTTTTTGCCGTCGCTGCTCTGCTGGCTGTGCCCGCAGTGGCAGCCGATCTCTTCGTCGATCACGTCAACGGCTATACGCTCGACAGCGCGGGCAAGCTCCAGCGCTTCGAGGCGATGCTGGTCGAGCAGGGCCGCGTCGTCGCGACCGGCTCGCACGCCGATCTCGCGCAGCGGTCCGGCGGCGCACAGGTGCTCGACGGCAAGGGGCGCACACTGATCCCGGGCCTGATCGACGCACACGGTCACGTGATGGGGCTCGGCATCGCGCTGCGCCAGGCCGATCTCACTGCAACGAAGTCACTGGCCGATGCACTCGCGGCGGTGAAAACCTACGCGGCCGCGCATGTGGACATGGCCTGGGTCGAAGGCCGCGGCTGGAACCAGGCGATCTGGAAGCTCGGCCGCTTTCCGACCGCGCGCGAGCTCGACGGCGTCGTTGCCGATCGGCCCGTCTGGCTGGAGCGCGTCGACGGCCACGCCGGCTGGGCGAACAGCGCGGCGATAAAGCTCGCGGGCATCGATGCGAATACCAAGGACCCGGCCGGCGGCCGCATCGAACGCGACGCCGCGGGAAAACCGAGCGGCGTGTTCGTCGACGCCGCGATGGAACTCATCACCGCGAAGATTCCGGCGATGACCGCGGCCGAGGCGGAAAAGGCGCTCGACGCGGCGCTTGCCGAGATGGCGAAGAACGGCCTGACCGGCGCGCACGACGCTGGCATCGATGCGGATACGGTCGCTCTGTTCAAACGCTATGCCGACGCGCACAAGCTCAGCGCGCGCATCTACGCGCTGATCGGCGGCACCGGCAAGGACTTCGACCGCCTTGCGGTGGACGGCCCGCTCACGGGCTACGGCGGCGGCTTTCTCGACGTACGCGCGGTGAAACTGTATGCCGACGGCGCCTTGGGCAGTCGCGGCGCGGCGCTGCTCGCGCCGTATTCGGATGACGCACACAACAAGGGCCTGCTGTTCCACAAACCCGACGAGCTGACCGCGATGATCGCCAAGGCGATCGGCAAGGGCTATCAGGTCGGCGTGCACGCAATCGGCGACGCCGCCAACCGCGAGGTGCTCGACAGCTTCGCCGCGGTCTACAAGACGCAGGGCGGCAAGGATCTGCGCAATCGCATCGAACATGCACAGATTGTCGCGCCCGAGGACATTCCGCGTTTCCGCGAATTGAACCTGATCGCTTCGATGCAGCCGACGCACGCGACCTCGGACATGAACATGGCCGAAGACCGCCTCGGCAAGCAACGTATGCAGGGCGCGTACGCCTGGCGTACCTTCCTGCGCCAGGGCACGGTGGTCGCGGGCGGTTCGGATTTTCCGGTCGAATCGCCGAATCCGTTCTACGGTTTGTATTCGGCAGTGACGCGCCAGGACCATGACGGCCGCCCGCCCGGCGGCTGGTATCCGCAGCAGGCACTGACGCTGACCGAGGCGCTGCGCGCGTTCACCCTCGACGCCGCCTACGCCGGCCACGCGGAGAAGACGCTCGGTACGCTCGAGCCCGGCAAATGCGCCGATTTCCTCCTGATCGACCGCGACATCTTTGCGGGCAAGCCCGCGCAGATCTGGTCGACCGTCGTGCTCGAAACCTGGGTCGGCGGCCGCCGCGTCTACGCTCGCGGGGCGGACTGAAACGACTCGGCGTCCACTAAAGAAACCGTATACCTCGTGCCTGATGCTGCGAGAGCGTTTGGTCACTACTCGAAGTACAGCGGCTGCCGCGCGGGTATAAGCGCGCGGAGCATCCCTGGCCCGCACCGCGAGACTTGCCGGGCGAATGCGCCGATGTTCCGGCACGCTTTGCTGCGAACGCAAATTGACAGTGCTGGGCGGCCGGCTATGATACCGATACCATTCACTTGTCTCTCTGGTCGAAGCAGTGAAATGAATCTGCCTTTTTCCACCGAGCTGAATCCCGCAGCCCCTGCTGCATTGGCCGCGGACGATGCGTTCGGACGCAGCCTGGCCGGAACCATTCCCGGGCTGCGTCAGCATCTGCGCGGTCAGCTTTCCGCGGCCGATGCGGTCGACGACGTGGTTCAGGAAAGCTGCCTGCGCGCGCTGCGCTATCGCGGCAGTATCGCCGGTGAGGATTTGCGCGCGATGCTCTACCGCATTGCCGCCAACGTGATAACGGATCGCCACCGCCGCGCCGAGTCGCATCGCGCTCACGATCATTGCGCGCTCGACGAGGCCGAGCTGCCGCCGGCCGGGGCGGGGCCGGAGCAGGTGGAAATGGGGCGCGAGAATCTGGCCCTGATCATGGACGCGATCGGACATCTGCCGCCGCGCTGCCGCGAGGTGTTCGTGCTGCATCGCTTCGAGGGCTTGAGCTATCGAGAAATCGGCCAGCGTCTCGGCACGTCGCCGCGGACGGTCGAGAACCAGGTTGCGCACGCACTGGCGGCGTGCATGAATGTGATAGGGGATTGATCGGTCGAGTGCGTTTCCATCCATGATGAATCCGGCAACATCGTCAGCGTCAGGCACATCCCGCGACCAGGCACGGTTCTGGTTCGCGCGCCTGCGCGCCGACGATTGCACGGCGCAGGAGCGCCGCGCTTTCGATACGTGGATCGCCGCAGCGCCCGAGCACGCCGAAGCGTATGCGCGCGTGCAGCGCTTCTGGAACGACCTGAATGCGCTCGCACCGCAGCCGAAAATGAGCGAATGGCGCGCCGAGGCTGCGCGCAGCACGGCGCCGACAAACTTCCGCTTTCCCATGACCTGGCGGCGCGGCGCGCTCCTTGCTGCTGGCGCGGCTGCATGTCTCGCCCTCGGCGTACGCCTGGCGCCGAGGAACGCTGCGACGCCGGACACGCCGGAATACACGACCCAAGCCGGCGAACAGCGCGAGCTGGTCCTAGCCGACGGCTCGCACTTGAAACTCAACACCGACACGAGCATCCGCGTGCGCATCGATGTGCAGAAGCGCGATGTCGAACTGGTCCGCGGCGAGGTGCTGTTCGACGTGACTCACGAGGCCGAGCGTCCGTTTCACGTGCGTATGGGCGCAATCACCGTCACCGATCTCGGCACCAGTTTCAATATCCACCGCAGCGCGGAAGACACTCAGGTGACCTTGATCAGCGGCCGCGCCGAAGTGACGCGCGACGGCGGCGCGGGCGCGGTCGAACTCGTGCCGGGCGATCAACTGATTTCCGCCGCGAACGTGTGGCGAAAACTGAGCGTGACCAATCTGGCCGCCGTCACCGACTGGAGCAGCGGCCATCTGATATTCCGCGCAACACCGCTCGCCGACGTCGTCGCGCGGGTCAACCGCTACGGGCCCGGCCGTCTCGTCATCGCCGATGCGCAGTTGGCGTCGATGGAAGTGAGCGGCGACTTCCGCATCGGCAACACCGATGCGCTCGTGCGCGCGCTGCAGAGCGCGTTTCCGGTGCGCGCGGAAACCTCGCCGGACGGCGAGACGAAGCTGTACGCCCGGCGATGATCGAAGCGGCGTTTGCACGCGGATAGGGGAATCGCGGAACCGCTGCGTTGTGCATAAGGTGAAGACGGCTCAAGTCCGTCCACACTCAGGGAGGCACAATGTTTCGATACGATCCGCGCCGCGCAAGGCGTTCGAACTGGCGCGCCGGTGCGCTCGCCGTGGCCGTTGCAATCGCCATCGGCATGCACGGCAACGCCGCCGCGAATCCTCCGCCGAGCGCGGGTGCTGTGCCGTTCCACATCGCCGCCGGTACGCTCGACGAGGCGCTGCGCCAGCTCGCGACGCAGAGCCACATGCAGGTCTTGTATGCGCCGGCGCTGGTCAAGGGAATCCGCGTCGCGGCGTTCGCCGCTACGGCTTCGACCGAAGAGGCGCTCAAGGCGCTGCTGCACGGCACCCACCTCACCTACGAATTTACCGACGCGAACACGATCGCGATCAAGGCGGCCGCGGCGAACGGCGGCGGCAGCGCCAGCGCATCGGCGGCCGTTGCGCCGGCTTCTGCGCAGAGCGATCCGCCTGCGGGCGACAAGCCGGCGGCGTTGGAATCGGTCGTCGTCACCGCGACCAAGCGCGCGCAGTCGGTCGAATCGATTCCCGGCAGCATCGCGGTGATCACCGGCAGCGAACTGGAAAAGCGCGGCGCGCAGAATCTCGCGAACATCGTCGAACTCGTGCCGGGTGTGAACCTGACGTCGCCGGCAAGCAACGCCGCGCGCATCACGATCCGCGGCATCTCGGGCGAGGCCAACACGAATCCGACCGCGGGCATCCTGTTCGACGATATCTCGTTCCTGGATTCCTACGTGCCGCACGTGACCCTCGATCCGAATCCGTTCGACATGGAGAACGTCGAAGTGTTGAAAGGCCCGCAGGGCACGCTGTTCGGTGCCTCGGCCTTGAACGGCGCGATCCGCTACGTGCCCGTTGCGCCGGACTTCGGCGCGCTCGAAGGCAAATACTATGTGCAGGGCGGCAGCGTCAGCCACGGCAACAATCCGTGGGGAGCCGGCGCGATGATCAACGTGCCGCTGACGAGCGACACTCTGGCGCTGCGCGTCGTCGCCTACGATTCGGGCACGCCGGGCTGGATCGACAACGTGCTCAGAGGCGACAAGGACGGTAACCGTGGCCACCAGAGCGGCCAGCGCGCGATCCTCGCGTGGAAGCCGAACGAGGCTCTGCAGGTGCAGCTCACCTATGCCACGCAACGCACCACCCAGCACGACATCGGCGAAGCGAACAACCGCGACGGCGTTCTCGCCAACGACGATCATCTGCGCCAGAGTCCGTGGAGCGGCAACTACGATCTCACCTCGCTCAAGGTCCAATACGACTTCGGCGCGTTCGATTTCGTCTCCAGCACCGGCTATGTGTGGAAGGACTACCGCTCGTTCATCGAAGGCACCGGGCAGCAGATACCGGGCGGAGGCTATCCGCTCGTGGCGACGACGTATCACGACACCTCGAACTCGTGGAGCCAGGAACTGCGCCTGGTGTCCAAGGACGATGCCGATTCGAACTGGCGCTGGGTGGGCGGGGTGTTCGCCTCACATCAAAGCATCAGCCAGCGCGATGCATATCCGCTCGGCGATCCTTCGCTGTCGCCGTTGACCGCAGCTAGCCTGCTCGATCGGATCCTCCTGCCGGGCGCCGGAGCGGCATGGCTCGCACTCGGCCAGCCGCCGTACGAGAAACTCGATCTCGACGTGCAGGTGAAAGAGCTTGCCGCGTTTTTCGATGTGACGCGCAAGTTCGGCGACAGCTGGGAAGCGAGCATCGGCGGCCGCCTGTATCGCACCTCTTCGGGCGGTACGGCCGACAATACCGGTCTGCTGCTCGCGCTGACCGGAAGTCCGAATGGGCGCTACATCGACCAAACGGTCAAGGACTCGGGCTTCGATCCCAAGGTCTCGCTGCAGTGGCACGTGACCGACTCGGCAATGCTGTACGGCGCCGTCTCCAAGGGTTATCGCGTCGGCGGCGTGCAGTGGGGCGTGTCCGGCTTGTTCACGACGATGCAGGCGCCGCCGACGTTCAAGACCGACACGATCTGGAACTACGAAATCGGTCTGCGCTCGAGGTGGCTCGACAATACCCTGCAGGTCGACGCCACGGCGTTCTACGAAAAGTGGAACAACCCGCAGGTGCTCGTGTTCACCGAGGGCGGGCTCGGCTCGTACATCGACAACGTCGGCGGCGTGACGAGCAAGGGTGTCGAGACCTCGCTGCAATATCTGTTTCCACAGGTGTCCGGACTGAAATTTCGCTTCGCGGCGACCTACAATCTGGCGAAGACGACATCAGATTTCGTCACCGCCGTATCGACACAGCCGCTGGTGCCGAAGGGCACGGCGTGGCCGCTGTCGCCGAAATGGCAGGGCGCGGCGACACTCGACTATCAGCGCAGCATGGGTTCGTGGTACTGGGGTGGTTATCTTACCGATGCTTACATCGGCCGCGCGACCTACGGCATCAACCAGCCCGATACGGTGTTCGGTTACAGCGAAGTCGATGCGCAGTTGCGCGTCGGATTCTCCACACTGCCGACGTCTCCGGAGATCTCGCTGAGCTTGAACAACGCATTCGACCGGCGTGGCATCACCACGGCCTACTCCGGCGGCCCGGCATATCCTTGGCATGAAGTCACCTATATCCAGCCGCGCACCTGGATGCTGCGGTTGTCCGGAAGTTATTGAGCGGCTGCAGGGCCAGCGCCGCGACGGCGGCAATCGAAGCAGGGGAAGATCATGAGAAAAATTATACTTTTCGTCGTCGTGCTGCTCGCGCTTGTCGTTGCGCTCGGCGTCGGCGGCAGTTGGTTCATCAGTCGCAGCGCGGGCAGCTTCGACGACGAGCAGAAAGCCCTCGTCGAACTTGCGGAGAAAGCCGGCGCGACCTCGCTCGGCGTCACCCGCACGGATGACGGCGGCCTGCGCTTCAAGGGATATCTCGAAGGACATCCGTTCAATCTCGCCGTGCCGTGGCGCTGGAACAAGCAAGTCGTGCTCTGGGCCAACGGCTACAGCCCGCCCGGAGCCTGGAACAATCTCGGCGTGGCAGCCAATCCGCTCGATCGCGATGCATTGGGCGTCGTGCGCACGCCGTATGCGCGCGGCTTCGCCGTCGGCGAAAGCGCTTACGACAAGTCGGGCGTCGCGGTCGAGAGCGCGATCGAAAACACCTATCGGCTAAAACAGTTCACCGACCGGCTCGGTTCGACGCGCGCCTACATGTTCGGCGGCTCGATGGGCGGCAACATCACGATGGGACTCATCGAGAAATATCCGCACGAATTTGCCGGCGCGATCGCCGCCTGCGGCGTGGTCGGCGACTGGCCGCGTCAGATTGGCTGGATGATCGATATCCGCGCGGCCTACAACTATTTTACGCGCGGCACGGCCTACGAACTACCGGGCGACAAGAGCATCGCGCGTTCGGCGCTCGCGAGCTTCCCGTCCGGGCCGCTCAACTACGTCGCGCCGGCCACGCTCGCCGTGCAGATATTGCGCGTGCGCGCGCCTATGCTCGCGCTGTTTGCGGTCGCCAAGGCGCATCCGGGCGGCGCCGAGGACCGCATCATCGACAACATCGTCGCCGTCGCCGGCACGGTGAAGGACCCGGCGGCGTTTGCCGTGCCGCTAGCGACGCTCGCACTGGGCCAGGACGACATCAACGCGACCTTCGGCGGCCCGATCTACGACAATTCGGCGAAGACCTATTCGAGCCCGCATCTGTCGGAAGCCGAGAACGCGGCCTTGAACCGCGACATCGAACGCGTGCATGCCGATCCCGCGGCCGTGGCGAAGGCTAACGCGTGGTACAAGCCGACCGGCCGCTTCGACGCCAAGTTGATCTCGATCTACAACGCCGTCGATCCGCTCGTGCCGACCGACGTCCATGAGCCGATGTTGCGCGAGGCGATCGCGCAGGCCGGCAACGGCGCGAACTTCGTCGACCGCCAGGTGCCGCAGAAGGAAGACCCCCACGTGCTCGGCTCGGATACGCCGGGTCTCGCACACTGCGGATTCACCTCGGAGCAGATCGTCGCCGCGGTCAACGACGTGATCGGCTGGGTCGAGACGGGCAACAAGCCGAATCCCTAGAGCGCCGCTTCGGCTGAGTCCAGACAGGGACTCGCACCGTTGTTCGCGCGGGGCAAATCCGCCGCGCACAAAAAAGGCCGCAATCGCGGCCTTTTTTGCGAATCGATGACGCGGGTGGCTTACTTCAGCTTCGCATCCGCGCGCAGTTGCTCGGCCTTGTCCGTCTTCTCCCACGAGAACGTGGTGTAGGTTTCGCCGTTGGCCAGCTTGACCTGCTGCGGGGTGCGGCCGAAATGGCCGTAGGCGGCGGTCTGCTGGTACATCGGGTGGATCAGGTCGAGCATCTTGATGATGCCGTACGGACGCAGGTCGAAGTGCTTGCGGATCAGCTTTTCGATCTGCGCGTCCGGAATCTTGCCGGTGCCGAACGTGGTCACCGAGATCGAGGTCGGTTCGGCCACGCCGATCGCGTAGCTGACCTGGATTTCGCAACGGTCGGCGATGCCGGCCGCAACGATGTTCTTCGCCACGTAGCGCGCCGCGTAAGCGGCCGAGCGGTCGACCTTGGACGGATCCTTGCCCGAGAACGCGCCGCCGCCGTGACGGGCCCAGCCGCCGTAGGTGTCGACGATGATCTTGCGGCCGGTCAGGCCGCAGTCGCCGACCGGGCCGCCGATGACGAACTTGCCGGTCGGATTGATGTGGAACTTGGTGCCCTTGTGCAGCCACTTGGCCGGCAGCACCGGGTTGAGGATTTCCTCGCGCACGCCGGCGACGAGATCCTTCTGCTTGATGCCCGGATCGTGCTGGGTAGAGAGCACGACGGCATCGATCGCGACGGCCTTGCCGTCCTCGTAGCGCAGGGTGACCTGCGACTTCGCATCGGGGCGCAGCCACTTGAGCTTGCCCTTCTTGCGCACCTTGGCCTGCTGTTCGACGAGACGGTGCGAGTAGTAGATCGCGGCCGGCATGTAGTCGCGCGTTTCGTTGGTCGCGTAGCCGAACATCAGGCCCTGGTCGCCCGCGCCCTGTTCTTCCGGCGACTTGCGGTCGACGCCCTGGTTGATGTCGGGCGACTGCTTGCCGATCAGGTTGAGCACGCCGCAGGTGGCGCCGTCGAAGCCGACGTCGGACGAGTTGTAGCCGATGTCGAGGATCACCTTGCGGGTCAGCGCTTCGAGGTCGATCCACGCACTCGTCGTGACTTCGCCCGCGACGATCGCAACGCCTGTCTTCACCAGCGTTTCGCAGGCGACGCGCGCACGCTTGTCCTGCACGAGGATGGCGTCGAGCACGGCGTCGGAGATCTGGTCGGCAACCTTGTCCGGATGGCCTTCGGACACCGATTCGGAGGTGAAGAGATAGTTGCTCATTTCGGTATATATCCTTTAATTCGGATGGAAAGATGGAAACCGCGCATCATACACGGATCGAGGTGGCTTTGCAGCTTGCAGGCGTGGAAAGAGGCAGGGTGTTCAGCGGCGGGTTATTTGGACGTTTAGACGGCTATTTATCCATTCGGTCGAAGATGGCGGATTCATTCGTTCGTCACTCCAGTTCGAGCGCAACTCCATTTCTCGATCTTCACCTTTGTCCTATTCCGTCGCGTAAAACCGTTCAACAACACCCCGAGGCGAAAATTCGACTGCAGGTACTGAGTTCGTTCAACACTCGGCGCGCGCCGGAATCACGTTACAGCGCGCTTTTTCAATCTACTTTACACGTCCTTAAAACTCGGTATGCTGCATTTTTGTGACCGCCTAAAGACATGAGTTCACGCCACATCGTCCTGACGTCACACCCCGACAGCCGCAGTCAGGCGGCACCGATTCACTGGGGCGCACCCACGCCGAAAGAACGCGGGCCGATTATCGCTTCGCTGACCGATTCCGCCAAACGCAACGTCATCGGCACGCACTCGGGTGCCTACGCCGTATACCGCGCCCTGGCGATCGCCGCCGGCCGCCTCGACCGCGGGCATCGGCCCGATCTGACCAATACCGCGCCGGCCGATCCGTTAGGCCCGCATGCGCAGTGGTCGGAGAAGAACGCGGCCGGCAACGACAAGATCGTTTCGCTCGATCCCTGGGGCCATATGGTCGCGACGGCGTTCGCCGACGACATTGCTGCCGGTGCCGATATCCGGCCGACGATCGCGGTGACGCGCGCGCACATCAATATGCCCGAGCTCAAGGACGCGATCGAAGCGGGCAGGCTCAAGGCCGACGGGCACATCCTTCACGCGAACGGCGACGTGAAAGTGACCAAGGCCGCGGTCGATCCGGTCTGGTATCTGCCCGGTATTGCGCAGCGTTTCGGCATCAAGGAGTCGGACTTGCGCCGCGGCCTGTTCGAGCAGACCGGCGGCATGTTCCCCGAACTGGTCACGCGCTCCGACCTGCACGTCTTCCTGCCGCCGATCGGCGGCATGACCCTGTACTTCTTCGGCGATACGACCCAGCTCGGCAAAGACGAAACCAAGGTCGCCTGCCGCGTGCACGACGAATGCAACGGCTCCGACGTGTTCGGTTCGGACATCTGTACCTGCCGCCCGTATCTCGCCCACGGCATCGAGGTCTGCATTGAAATGGCACAGCAGGGCGGTGTCGGTCTCGTCGTCTACAACCGCAAGGAAGGCCGCGCGCTCGGCGAGGTGACCAAGTTCCTTGTCTACAACGCGCGCAAGCGCCAGCAAGGCGGCGACCGCGCCGAAACGTATTTTGCGCGCACCGAATGCGTCGCCGGCGTGCAGGACATGCGCTTCCAGGAACTTATGCCCGACGTGTTCCACTGGCTCGGCATCAGGCGCATCGACCGCTGGGCCTCGATGAGCAATATGAAGCACGGCGCGCTCGTCGAGCAGGGCATCGACGTGGTCGAACGCGTGGCGATTCCCGACGAACTGATTCCGCAGGATGCGCGCGTGGAAATGGACGCGAAAGTCGCGGCGGGCTACTTCAGCACCGAAGCCGCACCGACGGCGGACGTGCTCGCACAGGCAAAAGGACGAGGACTGAATGAATAACCCAGGGGGCAGTGAGCAGGCGCAGAGCAAGGAAAAGCAGGCCGCGCTGAAGCTGCTGAGCGCCGACGCGGTGCGCGAGCGCTGCAGCCGCATTATGGCCGCCGCGGAAGCGGGCAAGACGCCGCATTTCACCTGGCACGAGGACAAGCTCGACGCCTGCGCCGACTACGTGCTCGGCGTGATGCGCAAGCGCTTTCCCGATCTGAAGGTGCCGATCCACAGCCGCCGCCGCCATTTCGAGGCGGGCGGCATCGACCGCTGGGGTAGGCTGGTCGAGCAGCAGGGATTGTCCGGGCCGGAGCATGCGGCGGAACGCGCGCGCATCGGCATCGATCTGACCATTCCGAGCGTCCTGCTCGACGCCGGCGCGGGCGCGTCGTGGGAATACTACGACGGTGCGAATCACAAAGGCTTTTCGCGCTCGGAAGGCCTCGGCGTGGCGAGCTTCGACATGTTCGTCGCCGGCGCGTTCTCGGCCGACAAGACCACGCCGCTGCGCAGTGATGCGGCCGCGCTGATGCAGCTCGCCGATGACGATATCGAGCGCGGCTTTCAGGTCGACGCCAACAATCCGCTGGTCGGCGTGCCGGGGCGCACGAACCTGCTGCGCCGGCTCGGTGCGGCGGCTCGCACCAACGCGGCGGTGTTCGGCGCGCCGGCACGGCTTGGTCATCTCTACGACTATCTGGCGGCGCGCGCCGTCGATGGGAAGATTCCGGCGAGCCTGTTGCTCGAAACCCTGTTGCACGCGCTCGGCCCGGTCTGGCCGGGGCGCCTCGAAATCGGCGGCGTCGATCTCGGCGATTGCTGGAAGCATCCGAGTGCGGCGGCCGACGCGAACGATCCGACCGACGGGCTCGTACCGTTCCACAAGCTGACCCAGTGGCTCGCTTATTCGCTGCTGGAGCCACTCGCCGACGGCGGCCTCGAAGTCACGGGCCTCGACCGGCTGACCGGCCTGCCTGAGTACCGCAACGGCGGCCTTCTGCTCGATTTCGACGTGATCCGGTCGCGCGATGCGAATTTGTATACTCAGGCGCTCAGCGTGGACCATCCGGCGATCGTCGAGTGGCGTGCGCTGACCGTAATCGGCCTCGATCGCGTCGCCGAGCGCATCCGTGTCAAGCTCGGCCTCGATGCCGACAGCCTGCCGCTCGTGCGCGTGCTCGAAGGCGGCACTTGGACAGCCGGGCGCAAGATCGCCGCGGAGAAGCGGCCGGGCGGCGCGCCGCCTTTGAATATCGTCAGTGACGGAACCGTTTTTTAATCTTCCCTTCGCCCTTCGGAAGAAAACGCCCGGGGGCAGATGAGGGAAAAGCATCTCAATTTGCGACGCATTGCGAAACCGGGGTGCTTTTCCCTCATCCGGCGCTGCCGCGCCACCTTCTCCCGCGGGGAGAAGGGAGGCAGGCGCTTTATCAATCCGTGAGGTTGCGAATATGTCCAACGTCGTCGTCATAGATCATCCGCTGGTCCAACACAAACTGACCCTGATGCGGCGCAAGCAGGCGTCGACTGCGGAGTTCCGTCAACTGCTTTCGGAAATCGGCACGTTGATGGCCTACGAGGTGACGCGCGATCTGCTGCTCGAGACGATGCAGATCGAAACGCCGTTGGCGACCATCGACGCGCCAACTCTGTCGTCGAAGAAGCTCTGCCTGATCTCGATCCTGCGTGCCGGCAACGGCTTGCTCGACGGCATGCTCGACATCATTCCGTCGGCGCGCGTCGGCCATGTCGGCCTGTATCGCGACCCGCACACGCTCGAAGCGGTCGAGTACTACTGCAAGCTGCCGCTCGACATCGGCGAGCGCCTTGCCGTCGTGCTCGATCCGATGCTCGCAACGGGACATTCCGCCGTCGCCGCGCTCGACCGGATCAAAGAACGCGGTGCGCAGGCGATCAAATTCGTCTGCCTCGTCGCCGCGCCCGAGGGCATCAAGGTCTTGCAGGACGCGCATCCCGAAGTGCCGATCTACACGGCGGCGATCGACAGCCATCTCAACGACCACGGCTACATCGTGCCGGGTCTCGGCGACGCGGGCGACCGCTTGTTCGGCACCAAATAGGCCGCAGTTTTCCGATCCGCGAGAGCGGTGTGCGAACGGAATTCGCACACCTGCACCGATGTGCCGCTAGAGAGGTGCGCGTCCCGCCACGGCGGACGACTGCTTACGAGCCCGCGCTACGCCGCCCGAACGAGACCGCGTACGAGCCGTCGCGCGCCGGGATGAGCGGATCGTCCGAGGGTGCGATGCCGTCGGTCAATCGGCCCGGGATGAACAGGAGCTTCTTTTGCGCGGCGTCGCTGTCGGCGACGACCTTGGTGATCGTCAGTACGCCGAGATCGACGATTTTGCGGTCGGCCGGCCACGGTTGCGTCGGATCCTTGGTCTGGTCGCCCGGCGTGGCGAGCTGAGCCTTGATGTGGAAAGTCACCGGTCCTTTCGCGAGACGCTGCGGCAGATTGTCGAACAAGTAGTTCGCCGACTTCTTCGCTGCCTCGGCTTTCGGCAGATGCACCACTTTGGCGGGCGCGATGACGTAGCGGAATGCCTGCTTCGTGCCGTCCTTGTTCGCGAACACGAACGCGTCGATGCCGTAGTACTCCTCGTCGGCGAAGCTCGCCGGCGTTCCGAGTGTGGCGACCGCTTTGCCGACGCTCGGGTGCGCTTTGAGGAACGCATCGAGCTGCGCCGATTTCGGTGCGCCGGGCGCGCTCGACGCGGCGGCGAGCTGCAGATCACGGAAATCCTCGGGCGTGGCGACGGGAAAGAACTTGAACGAATTTGCGACAATGTCGCTGTCCACGCCGTTCGGCAGATGGAACTTGATTGCAATGCCGTGCGGGTTCGCCTCGGGCGCGGCATCGTGCAGGTCGGGCAGGCCGCCTGCGTCGGAGAAGCGCGCGGTCACCGGCAACGTCGCGCCGGCATAGATCGGTGAGCGCGTGAGCGGCGTGGCCTCGGCCGACGGCGTGAAGCTGCCTTCGACGACGACGCCCTTGGCGTGATTGGCGCGATAGCCGGGATGCGCGCCGTAGCGCTTCTGCAGTGCATCGACGATCTGCACGTTGACGTTCGGATCGGAGGCGTGGCTCGCCGCGGGCAATGCGACGGCGACAGCGAGCAGCGCGGCGGTGAAATTCTTCATGACGTTTTCCTAAGGATCGTGCGAAGAAGAACGCCGCCGGGCGCCGCAGCTTTCAACTCGTCAGGCGAAAAAATGCACGAGCAGCGCGCCGCCGCCGATCAGCCAGAGCCAGAGCAGCGCAGCAAGCAGCAGCGGCTTCGGACCGAGCGCACGCAGCTTGGCGATGCGCGTTTCCAGGCCGAGTGCGGCCATCGCGGCGGCAAGCAGCAAGGTGTCGAGGGTCAGCAGCGGCCCTTTGATTTCGTGCGGGAACGTGATCAGCGAATTGATCGCGCTGACCGCGACGAAGGCCAGCGCGAACCACGGCAGCGGCACTTTCGTCTTGGCCGCGCCGCTCGCCTGAGCGAACTTCGCTTGGCGCCAGCCGAAGAAGAACAGCACGGGCACGAGCAGCATCACGCGCGTCAGTTTGACCACGACGGCGGAGTCCGCTGTCGCCGGGTCGACGGCGCTGCCGACCGCGATGACCTGTGCAACTTCGTGCACGGTCGCGCCGGTATACAAACCGAAATGCGCTGCGTCCATGCCGAGATGCGGATAGAGAACGGGGTAGAGAAAAATATCGAGCGTGCCGAACAGCACGACCGTGGCGACCGCGATCGCGACCTTGGCCGGATCGGGCTTGAGCACGCGTTCGAGCGCGAGCACCGCGGCCGCGCCGCAGATCGCGCTGCCGACACCGGTCAGCAGGGCGCTGTCGCGGTCGAGTCCGAACACGCGCCGGCCGAGCACGGACGCGAGCGCGAGCGTGGCGACGACGACGATCGCGTCGATGGCGAGGCCCGCAGGTCCGATCGCGGCGATCTGGCCGAACGACAGGCGCAGGCCGTAGAGTATGACGCCGAGGCGCAGCAGCTTTTGCTGCGCGGTCAGCACGCCCGGCGCGAACACCACGGGCAACTGCTTGCCGAAGGCGTTGCCGACGACCATGCCGAGAACGATCGCGATCGTCAGCGCACTGATCTGCGCGCGCTGCAACGGTGCCCAGCCGGCGAGCAGCAGGCCGGCGACGCCGAGCGTGACGGCGAGCGCGAGGCCCGGAAGATGGCGGCGGACGATATTGCCTTCGGGCTTGGAAGAAGGGGCAGCGAGAATATGCGTGTTCACGGTCGGAAATCCGCAGGAAGTGAGCATATTTTCCGCGCACGGATTCAATAAGAAAATTGAAAACTCTTTATCGGAGGAATAAGATTTTCTGATGATCGGCATTTCCCTGCGCCAGCTCGAAGTGTTCGCCGCCGTCGCCGGCGAGGGCAGCGTGCGCGCGGCCGCGGGCAAGCTGCATCTGTCGCAGCCTGCGCTGAGCATGGCGCTGGCCGAACTCGAAGCACAGCTCGGCGTGACCTTGTTCGACCGGCAACGCGGCCGTCTGTATCTGAGCGAGCGCGGACGCGAGGCGCTGCCGCTGGCGCAGGAAATCCTCGAGCGCACGGTCGAACTCAAGCGCAGCGCGCAGGGGCGCAGCGACGTGCTCGACGGCGAGCTGCGCCTCGGTGCGAGCAATACCATCGGCAACTATCTCGTCGGCGACCTGCTCGGCGCCTTCGCCGCCGCGCATCCGCAGGTTTCGATTCGCCTGGCCGTCGGCAATACCGATGCGATCGTGAAGGGGGTGCTCGACCACGCGCTGGATCTCGGCTGCGTCGAGGGCGCCGTCGTTCACGCCGACATCGAAGTACGGCCGTGGCGCGACGACGAACTGGTGATCTGCGCACGGCCCGATCACGCGCTCGCCCGGCGCAAACGCCTCGCTGCGCGCGACTTCGCCGGCGCGCGCTGGATTCTGCGCGAAGACGGCTCGGGCACGCGTGCGATGACCGAGCGCATCCTCGCCTCGCTGCCGCCGGGCCAGACCGTGCTCGAGTTAGGCCAGAGCGAGGCGATCAAGCAGGCGGTGATCGCCGGGCTCGGTATTGCGGTGCTGCCGGCAATCGCGGTCGGCGACGCGGTCAAGGCGCAGCGTCTCGTCGCGCTGCCTACGCCGTTTCTCGATCTGCGCCGCAGGTTGTCGTGGATTCTGCGCCGCTCGCGCTATCACGGCGCGCTGGTCGGCGCGTTTCTCGACAGCGCCACGCGCAGCGATATGGCGGCGCTCAAGCCGCCTGGGCGAACGCCGCGTTCCCGCCGAAATACTCGCGGGTAAGGAGCAACTGCTCGGCGGCGGTTTCGGCCTGATTGGCGACGCGGCGAAAAGCGGCGTTCTCTTCGCGATCCTTTGCGTACCAGCCGAGGTGCTTGCGCGCGATGCGCACGCCCTGGCGCTCGCCGTAGAAGGCGTAGAGATTTTCCAGATGCTCGATCAGGATTGCGCAAACTTCCTGCGCCGACGGCGCGGGCAGGGTTTCGCCGGTAGCGAGGAAATGCGCGATCTCGCGAAAGATCCAAGGCCGGCCCTGGGCGGCACGGCCGATCAGCAGGCCGTCACACTTCGTATGGGCGAGTATGTCGCGCGCTTTCTGTGGGGTGTCGATGTCGCCGTTGGCGAGCACCGGGATCGACACCGAGGCTTTGATCGCGGCAATCGTGTCGTATTCGGCCTCGCCGTTGTAGAGGTCGGCGCGCGTGCGGCCGTGCACGGCGAGTGCGGCGATGCCCGATTCCTGTGCGATCTGCGCGATGCGGATGCCGTTGCGGTTGTCGCGATTCCAGCCGGTGCGGATTTTCAGCGTCACCGGCACGGCGA
Source organism: Rudaea sp. 3F27F6 (assembly GCF_005503555.1). Classification (GTDB taxonomy): domain Bacteria; phylum Pseudomonadota; class Gammaproteobacteria; order Xanthomonadales; family Rhodanobacteraceae; genus Rudaea. Next base: position 735,411 of record NZ_SCNG01000001.1, on the reverse strand, counting down.
CCGCGCGCGCCGTCGCCGTGCAGATGCGTGCGACCAGCGCCTCGTCCTGGAGCAGGGCGGAGCCCGCGTATACATTGCACACCTTTTTCGCCGGGCAGCCCATGTTGATGTCAATGATCTGGGCGCCATGGTCGACGTTGTAGCGTGCGGCATCGGCGAGCATCGCCGGATCATAGCCGGCGATCTGCACGCTGACCGGATCGGGTTCGCCGGCATGATCCATGCGCTTGAGCGATTTGCGCGTCATCCATAGGCGCGGATCGCTCGTGGTCATTTCGGACGTGGCAAGGCCCGCACCGAGCCGCTTGCACAGCTGGCGAAACGGTTTGTCGGTGACGCCCGCCATTGGCGCGAGTCCGAGCGGAGGGTCGATGCGGTAAGGACCGATCTGCATCCGCGTATTGTACTTGCTTCTTTTTTCGGCAAGGCGAACTGCGAGAAATGAGCGGAAAATCGAATTCGACCGAAGTTCTTTCCGCTCACCGCTCACCGTGGCCCAGCTCAATGCGCCGCCCGCGCCTTGATCGCCGTCGCCGGATCGTGCTTGTGCTTGAACAGCAAGGCGAAGGCGATGCCCGTGATCAGGGCGTACAGGGCGAACGAGGTCCAGATGCCGGGCCAGTTCTTGCAAATGGCGACCGCGTCGTTGCAGGCGTGGTCGGTGAAGAAGCGGTCGATGACGTAGCCTGAGATGGTGCTGCCGAGCACCGCGCCGATGCCGTTGGTCATCAGCATGAACAGGCCCTGCGCGCTCGCGCGGATTTTTTCGTCGCTCTGACCTTCGACGAACAGCGAGCCGGAGATGTTGAAGAAGTCGAAGGCGAGCCCGTAGACCAGGCACGACAGCAGGATCATCCACAGCCCCGATCCGGGATCGCCGACGGCGAACAGGCCGAAACGTAGCGCCCAGGCGATCATGCTTAGCAGCATCACGGTCTTGATGCCGAAGCGCTTGAGGAAGAACGGGATCAGCAGGATGCACAAGGTTTCCGAGATCTGCGAGATCGACATGATGAACTCGGGGTAGCGCACGGCGAAGTCGTCTTTATAGACGTCGAGCTTGGCGAAGTCGTGGAGGAAGGTGTCGCCGTAGGCGTTGGTCAGCTGCAGTGCCGCGCCGAGCAGCATGGCGAAGAGGAAGAACACCGCGAGCTTCGGATTCTTGAACAGGGTGAACGCACGCAGGCCGAGCGTGTCGGCGAGCAGGGCGTAGCGATGCTGCTTGCCGAGCGCGTCGAGGGCGCTCGCGTCGAGCTGCTCCGGATCGCCGACGATGCCTTCCTGCTTGCGGCCGAGCTTCGGCGGGCACGGCGGCAGGGTGAATGCGTACAGGCCGAGCACGGCGGCGGCCGCGGCGGCGACATAGAACTGGCCAGCCGACTTGCCGAGGTGGAGCAGCGCGATCACCCACAGCGCGACGACGAAGCCGACGGTGCCCCAGACGCGGATCGGCGGATACACCTGCACGATGTCCTCGCCGCGCTGCTTGAGCGCGTTGTACGACACCGCGATCGCGAGCGCGATCGTCGGCATGTAGCACATCATGGTCAGCAAGATGGCCCAGAAGAAGGTGCCAGGATTGTCGATCGTCGGCAGCACGAACAGCATCGCCGCGCCGACGAGATGGAGGATGCCGTAAAGGCGCTCGGCATTGATCCAGCGATCGGCAAGAATGCCCGCGATCGTCGGCATGAACAGCGAGGCGATGCCCATCGTCGAGAAGATCGCGCCGAACTGCGTACCCGACCATTGCTTGTTCTGGAACCAGTACGCGCCGATCGAGATCAGCCAAGCCCCCCAGATGAAGAACTGGAGGAAATTCATCGCGATCAGGCGCAGCTTGAGACTCATTCTGTCACTCCCCATGGGTTGCGCGGAGCGTAACAGCAATGTGACAGAGCGCAAGCTGCGCCGCCGCGCGCAGGCCGCGCCCGTGGGGGCTGCGAACCGGGGCGGAAGACGTGCTCCGTCTAGCTGCGCCGCTCAGCGGAAAACGCCGGCGAAGTCTCCGGCGTTTCGTGTCAGCAAATCTTGGCGAGCAGCGCCTGTTGCGCCGAATGCGGCTTGTCGCCGTCGGGCGTCAGCCGATGATAGTGGCCGTTTTCCTGCAGCACCCAGGCCTGGGTGTTGTCGGCGAGGTAGTTGGCGAGGCCTTCGTCGAATACGCGCTTGGCGAGATCGGCGTCGAGGATCGGGAAACAGGTTTCGATGCGGCGCAGAAGGTTGCGCTCCATCCAGTCTGCACTGGAGCAGTAGATTTCCGGCGCGTCGTCATTGGCGAACCAGTAGACGCGGCTGTGCTCAAGGAAGCGGCCGACGATCGAGCGCACGCGGATATTGTCCGAGACGCCCGGCAGACCGGGCTTGAGCGTGCATGCGCCACGCACGATCAGGTCGATCGAGACGCCGGCGATCGAGGCTTTGTAGAGCAGTTCGATCACGCTCGGTTCGTTGAGCGCGTTCATCTTGGCGATGATGCGCGCCGGCTTGCCCGCCTGGGCGTGGGCGATCTCGCGCTCGATCCTCTCCATCACGCCCTTGTGCAGGGTGAACGGCGACTGCAGCAAGCGCTTGAGTTTGATCACCGGGCCCAGGCCGGAAAGCTGCTGGAACAATTTGTGCGCGTCCTCGCCGATGTCCCGGTCCGCGGTCATCAGGCCGAAGTCGGTATAGATGCGCGAGGTGACCGTGTGATAGTTGCCGGTCGACAAGTGCACGTAGCGGCGCAAGCCGGTTTTCTCGCGGCGCACGATCAGCAGCACCTTGGCGTGCGTCTTGTAGCCGACCACGCCGTAGACGACCTGCACGCCGGCTTCCTGCAGGCGGTTGGCGAGTGAAATATTCGCTTCTTCGTCGAAGCGCGCGCGCAGCTCGACGACGACGGTGACGTCCTTGCCCGCACGCGCCGCATCGATCAGCGAATTGACCAGCGGCGAATCGTTGCCGGTGCGGTACAGGGTCTGCTTGATCGCGAGGACGTTGGGGTCGGCCGCGGCTTCCTTCACCAGTTCGGTGACCGCGCTGAACGACTCGTAAGGGTGGTGCAGCAGGATGTCGCGTTCGGCGATCGCTTCGAACAGACTGCGCTCGGCGACGAGCGGCGGGATCGGGCGCTGCTTGAATTTCGGGAACTTCAGATCGGGCCGCTCGACCTGATCGTAAATCGCGTTGATCCGGTGCACGTTGACCGGTCCGGGCAGGCGATACACGTCCGATTCGTTGAGCTCGAAATTGTGCATCAGGTAATCGGCGACCGGCTTCGGGCAGGTGTCGGCGATTTCGATGCGCACCGCGCGCGCGAAACCGCGCCCGCGCAATTCGTCACGCAGTGCGAGCGCGAGATTTTCGACGTCTTCCTCATCGACGAACAGTTCGCTGTTGCGGGTGACGCGGAACTGATAGGCGCCGGTCACGCGCATGCCGGGGAACAGCTCATCGACGAACTGGTGCAGGATGCTCGACAGGAAGACGAAGTCGTACGGTTTCTCGGCGACTTCGTCGGGCAGGCGCACGATGCGCGGCAGCGAGCGCGGCGCACGCAGCAGGGCCATGTGGCCTTCGCGCCCGAATGCGTCGCGGCCTTCCAGCGAAACCGCGAAGTTGAGGCTCTTGTTGAGGATGCGCGGAAACGGGTGCGCCGGATCGAGGCCGAGCGGCGACAGCACCGGCATCACTTCGTTCTGGAAGTAACCCTGCAGCCAGCGGGTCTGCTTCGACGTCCACTTGTCGCGCGCGATGAAGCGGATGCCTTCGCGGTCGAGTTCGGGCAGCAGCGTGTCGTTCCAGAACGTGTATTGCGCGCTGACCAGATCGAGCACGCGCGCGCGGATGCGCGCGAGCAGTTCGGCCGGCGACGTGCCGTCCGGGCCGGCCTTGGCGTCGCCGAAGGCGACGTGATGGCGCAGCACGGCGACCTGGACTTCGAAGAATTCGTCGAGGTTGGAATTCGAGATGCAGAGGAAGCGCATGCGCTCGAGCAGCGGCACCGATGCGTCCTGCGCCTGCGCGAGCACGCGGAAATTGAATTCGAGTTGGGCGAGTTCGCGGTTGAGGTAGAGCGCGGGATCGCGCAGGTTGCGCGGTTCGGCATGAATCTCCGAGTGCACCTCGGCGGGCGCGGCGGCGCGCGCCTTGCCGTTGGCGCGGCGCACGGTCTGCGCGGTGACGGCGGATTCTTCGGCACTCATTGGACTTCCTCGGACAATGGCTCGAACGCCAGCAGGCGCTCGCGCGCGAAGACGCAGGAGAACGTGCTGCCGACGCCGAGCTCGCTCTCGATCTCGAGCCGCGCCTGATGCAACTGCAGCACGTGCTTGACGATCGACAGGCCGAGGCCGGTGCCGCCCGATTCGCGCGAACGGCTCGTGGAAACCCGGTAGAAACGCTCGGTGATGCGCGGCAGGTGCTCGGCCGGGATGCCGTAGCCGGTGTCGGCGACGGCGAAGCGCGCGCCGCCGTTGGCCGTGGACTGCCACGACATTTCGATGCGGCCGCCTTCGGGCGTGTAGCGCACGGCGTTGGAGACGAGATTGGAGAACGCGCTGTGCAGATAGTCGGTCGATCCGCGCAGGTCGGCCTCGCAGCCGAGCACCACATCGACGCGGTGGCGGCCTTGGGAGAGCCCGTCCGCTTCGCGCTTCAGCGTCGACAGCAGGGCGCGCATCGATACGCGTTCGTTGTCGTTGATCTGCTGCTGTGCCTCGAGGCGCGAAAGCGTCAGCAGGTCCTCGACGATCTGCGTCATGCGCCGCGACTGGCCGCGCAAATCGGCGAGCACGGGGGCGAGCTGGGGCATGACTTCGGGTTCGAGCATCTCGAGATATCCGTGCAGCACGGTCAACGGTGTACGCAGCTCGTGTGACACGTTGGCGACGAAATCGCGACGAACCTGTTCCAGGCGCGCGAGCGGAGTGATGTCGCGCACGACGAGCAGGCTGTGATCATAGGAATAGGGGATCAAACGGAACGACAGGCGCGTGGCTTCGTCCATGTTCGAGGCAACCTCGCGCAGCGGCTCGCGCGTCGGGTCTTCCTCGAACCACGATTTCGCCGACAGCGGCAGGAAGTCGTCGATGTGCGCACCTCGGTCGCGCGGCGCGGCCATGCCGAGCAGGCGCTCCGCGGCCTCGTTGAACCAGACCACGCTGCGGCCGCGGTCGAGCACGACGACGCCGTCCGGCAGCGCGGCGGCACCTTCGCGGAAAGCGCGCAGCAGGGTGATCAGGCGGCGCTTGCGCGAGCGCTCAGCGTGCAGTTTGGTATGCATATACACGGAGATGTCCGACCACACGCCACGATCTTCCGGCGGCGGCAGACGCCGGCGCGAACGCAGCCAGGATTGCAGTTGATGGAGCTCGAACAGCGAATACAGGGAGTACCCGAACAAGGCGGCGAGCAACGCATAGTCGGCGATGCCGAAGCACCAGCCGAGCGCGAGCGCGACCGCCAGCAGGACGACGAAGCGTCCCAGCGAGACTTGCCATGCGTGGCTTTGCAGAAATTGCAGCTGCATCGGCTAAATAAGCAGAAGTGCGGTAATGCACAATTGTAGCCTTGCTTTTGCGTTCGTCCCTGATCGCGAGAGTCAAGAAGTAGCCATCCTGGCCACATTTCTCAAGAAAGCATGGCGCGGTAGCGCCGGATGAGGGAGAAACGCACCGACGAATCAATAAAAACCGGCAGTGCTCGGCTTTTCCCTCATCTGCCTTCCGGCCACCTTCTCCCAGGGGAGGAAGGGAAGAAATTCAAGCGACCGGCGTCGTCGAAAACCGATAGCCGGCGCCGCGCACGGTCTGCACGAGTTCGTCGCAGCGGTGCGGCTCCAGGGTCTTGCGCAGGCGGCGGATATGCACGTCGACCGTGCGTTCTTCCACGTAGACACTGCCGCCCCAAACGTAATCGAGTAGCTGGCTGCGCGAGTAGACGCGCTCGGGATGGGTCATGAAGAAATGCAGCAGACGGTATTCGGTCGGACCGATCGATACGCTGTCTTCGCCCGCATAGACGCGGTGCGCGGCGCTGTCGATCTTGAGCGGGCCGATTTCGATCACGCCGTCGGTATCGACGCCGTGGGTGCGGCGCATGACGGCGTTGATGCGCGCGATCAGCTCGCGCGGCGAAAAAGGTTTGACGACATAGTCGTCGACGCCAGCTTCGAGGCCGCCGACGCGATCGGTCTCCTCGCCGCGCGCGGTCAGCATGATGATCGGCACGTCGCGGGTCAGCTCTTCCTTGCGCAGGCGGCGGGCGAGATCGAGGCCGCTCATGCCCGGAAGCATCCAGTCGAGCAGGATCAGGTCGGGTACGCGCTCGACGATCATGGTCTGGGCGGCCCGCGCGTCCGCCGCGTGGGCGGGCTCCATGCCGGCCTTGCGCAGGGCGAAGGCGACCATGTCGCGGATCGCGGGTTCGTCTTCGACGATCAGAATGTTTTTTTGCACGTGGTCAACCCGTAGCAACGTCCGGCGGACGCTTTATGACAGATTGCTGTATTTCAAACGTCAATTGTTACGGTTGAATGACGGCGCGGTGCAGTCGGGCCTGGAATCCTTGTCGTTTTGCGCCGTCTCATTGAGGCGCGACGGCATGCGTGAGGCACCGAACGCCGAGCTGAAGCGCGGGTCGCCGGGGCCGCTCGTCGTGTCGTCCGTGCGCGCAAACGGGTTGTTTTGCGCAGAAGCGGAGTCGCTGTGCACGCTGAAACTCAAGCCGGAGGACTTCTTCAGACAGTTTCCCGTCGCGGCGAGCTTGCCCTGATCCTCCGGGCGAATCTTGTGCCGGCGCAGGTCGAGTACGAGCGGGGTCATTGCCGCGATCAGCGCTTCGACGCGTGTGCGCTGGTAGTAGTCGAGGTCGCCGCGCTTGGAAATGTCCTTCAACTGGTTGAGCGCGTCTTCGGCGCGGCCGTTGAGATAGGCCGCGGTCGCATAGGCCTCGCCTGCGCGCACGGAGTCGCCGGCGAGTTCGCAGGCACGGCCGAACATGGTCTGCAGGGCCGGGTCTTCGTCGTCCTTGGCGATCTGCGGGCGCAGCAGTTCCTGTGCTTCCTTGCCGGCTTTCTTGTCGCCGAAGGCGAGCAGCGCGTCGGCATGCGCAAGTGCGAGCGCGCGATTGTTCGGGAACGATTTCTCCATGCGCACGTAGCGCTGCAGTGCGGCCTCGCGCTGGCTGGAATGCAGTTCTGCATCGCCGAGCGCGATCTGGTAGACGAGGTTTTCCGGGTCGTTCGAGGCGAGTTTCTGCAACGGTTCGAGCGCCTGCTTCGCCTTGCCGCCTTGGATCAGCGCGAGGGCATAGCCGTAGTGATTCGCCGGCGTGTCGAATTCCTTGTGATCGCGCAGATTGTCGGCGTAGTAGGTGATCATTTCCTGCGGACGCTTGCCGCTGAGCACGCGCACGCGCTCGCGCATCAACTCGTAGTACGCCTGCGAGCGGGCGCGCTGCTCGGCGGTCGGCTGGATCGGACGCAGACTGCTCAGATTCGGGCGTGCGCTCGGATTGATCGAGGCGAGCAACGAAGACGGCGGGATGGAAATAGGCGTCGCTGGGCTGGAGGCACTGCCCGGCGTCGCTGGCTTGGCCGCGGTCTTTGCGTCGCTCTTGGCGTCGGTGCCGACGGCCGGCTGGGCATTGGGTACGCCGGCAAGTTCCTTCGGCGCCGCCTCGACGTTGCCCACGGTGACGACCGGCTGGTATTCCTTCTTGATCTGCTCCGCACGCGCCTTCGATTCGCTGATGCGCGTCGTCGTGACCGGGTGGTCCATCAGCAATGCGGGCACGTCGTTCTCGTCGAAGCCCGGACGCAGCGCGCGCTGCATGCGCTCGAAGAATCCGGCCATCGCGTCGGGATCGAAACCGGCTTTGGCCAGGGTCGTGATGCCGACGCGGTCGGCTTCGGATTCGTCGGCGCGTGTGAAGTTGATCTGCATCTGGGCGAACAGGCCCTGCACAGTGGCAATCGCGCCGACATCGGCGTTGCTCGTGCTGTAGGGGCTCGATTTCGACGCGGCGGCGATCGCGCCGAGCATTGCGAGCAGCATGAACGGAGTCATTTTCTGCTCGGCTTCGACGGCACGAATCAGGTGATTCTGAGTGACGTGCGAGACTTCATGCGCGAGCACCGCAGCAAGTTCGCCTTCGCTCTCGGTGGTGGTGAACAGGCCCGCATTGACACCGACAAAACCACCCGGCAGGGCAAAGGCGTTGATGTCGTTGTCGCGCACGATGAAAAAAGTGAACGGCTGGTCCGGCTGCGGGCTATAGGAAACGAGGCGGTAGCCGAGGGTATTCAGGTAATCCGCCAGCAGCGCATCGTCCAAAACGCCGTTCTGATTGCGCAGCTCGTGCAGCACATAGAAACCGTATTGGCGCTGCTCCTCGGGCGAGGCAATCTTGCCCGCCGAACTGCCGAGGTTGGGCAGGCGGGTATCCGCCGCATACCCGTAGCTGGTCAGTACGGCGATGGTGGCGACGAGGGAGGCGAGTGGAAGGCGCTTGATGAACATGGCGGAGGTGACACGAAAGCTAGACGGACGCTTCGACTACCTTACTCCTGCGCAGGTTCCGTATCTACCGTTGCGGGCTTCTATCACGCATCCGCTCAGGCCATGTTCAAGCCCGGACGGCGTGCAGACAGCCCTGGAAATTCGGGTTCACAGCCCCCAAACTGCTTGCGTGCCTGAAACCGTGTCAGGAAAATCTCAAAATGAGTGCAAAAGTCGAAATTTTCACCGGTGCCAACTGCGCCTACTGCGTGGCGGCGAAGAATTTGCTCAAGTCGAAGGGGCTCGATTATGAAGAGTTCCGCATCGACCTCGATCCCGTGCGTCGCGACGAGATGCTCACGCGCTCGGCGAACCGCCGCACGGTGCCGCAGATTTTCATCAACGGCGAGCATGTCGGCGGGTTCGACGATCTCGCCGCGGCGGACCGCAGCGGCAAGCTCGCGCAACTGATCGGTGCCGGCGCATGAGCGCGGGCAAGCGTCCCGCGCGCGCGGCTGCGACGAAGAAGGTTGCGACGAAACGCGCTTCGGCCAAGCCTGCGGCTAAAGCGCCGGATCGGGTCAAAGAATTCGGCGAATTCCGCCGGCGCATGAACGAGCGCATCCTCGAGCACGACAATCAGGTCGTGCGGCGTTTCTTCGCTCTCGACACACAGACTTACAAAGCTGGTGCACTCGATCTGAAAACGAAGGAACTACTTGGCCTCGTCGCCTCGATGGTTCTGCGCTGCGACGACTGCATCAGCTATCACATCGCCCAGTGCCGCGATGCCGGCGTGAACCGCGACGAGTTCTTCGAGGCGTTCAGTGTCGGCCTCGTGGTCGGCGGCTCGATCGTGATCCCGCATCTGCGCCGGGCGGTGGATTTTCTCGATCAGATCGAAACCGCGCCGGCATAGCTGACATTCTTTTTACCTCTGCCTTTGCGATAATAGGCGGCTTCAAATCAAAGAAGCTGTGAGAAAAACCATGACCACCACCATTGCAGTGATCCCCGGCGACGGCATCGGCCCGGAGATCATGCAGGCGACGCTGCGCGTGATCGACGCGCTCGGCCTCGATCTCAAATACGACTTCGTCGAGGCCGGCCTCGCCGCGCAGAACAAATTCGGCGACCTGCTGCCGCAGGCGACGCTCGACGCGATCGCCAAGCACAAGGTCGCGCTGAAGAGCCCGTTGACCACGCCGGTCGGCGAAGGCTTCACGTCGATCAACGTCACTCTGCGTAAGAAGTTCGACCTGTACGCGAATGTGCGTCCGGCGATCTCGTTTCCAGGCACCAAGTCGCGCTACGAGAACATCGATGTCCTCACTGTGCGCGAGAACACCGAAGGTGCGTACATCGGCGAAGGCCAGCAGGTTTCTGCCGACGGCGATACGGCGACCTTAACCCAGAAGATCACGCGCAAGGGTTCCGAGCGCATCGTGCGCTACGCGTTCGAGTTGGCGCGCCAGGCCGGGCGCAAGAAGGTGACGATCGTACACAAGGCGAACATCCTCAAGTCGACCTCGGGCTTGTTTCTCAAGGTCGCGCGCGAAGTGTCGGCGCAGTATCCCGACATCGAGCACAACGAGATGATCGTCGACAACACTTGCATGCAGCTCGTGATGAATCCGTGGCAGTTCGACGTGATCGTGACGACGAACTTGTTCGGCGACATTCTCTCCGATCTGTGTGCGGGTCTTGTCGGCGGACTCGGTCTCGCACCGGGCGCGAACATCGGCGCGGATGTGGCGATCTTCGAGGCGGTGCACGGTTCCGCGCCCGACATTGCGGGCAAGGGCATTGCCAATCCGTGCGCCCTGCTCCTCGGCGCCTGCCAGATGCTCGGCCATCTCGGTTTCGAGGCCGAAGCGACGCGTCTGCGCGGTGCGATCCGTACGACGATCGCGGCGAAGGACCGCGTCACGCCCGACCTCGGCGGTGCGGGCACGACCGAGACCTTCGCGGACGCCTTGATCGAACGTCTGCGCTGAATAAAAAAAGCCCGGCTTGAGCCGGGCTTTTTTTGCACGTTTCCGCGCTTACTGCGCGACCCCGAGATTGACCAGCGGTACGTTCGTTCGCATGAACGAACCGCCGGTATAATTCGCGACGATCGTTGCGGTCGTCGGCGTGCCGAAGTTCAGCGTGATCGTGCCGACCTGCACCTGGTTCTGCGCCACCGGCTTGCAGGTGCGGCAGTAACCCGCGGCATTCTGGATCAGAGGAATCGTCTGGCCGTTGACGTACGGCTGCGCGTTGGCGACCGCCCAGATTGGTTTGCCGTTGGCGTCCGGATAATAGAAATCGATCCACAGCTGTTCGCCCGCAGCGCCGCGGTTGATATCGAGCACGGAGATTCCCCAGCCGGTATCGCCCGAACCACCGTAGTACAGGCCGCCGTGATCGGGCGACGCATTTTGTGCGAGTGTGGTCAGCGGCTCCAGGCACCAGTCGCTTTGTTCGGTGATTTTCCCGGTCGTGTCAGCGAACGACCAGCTCATGACGCCGAGCAAGGGCGCAGCGCTGCGGTCGATGTTCCGGCACGCGGGAGAGTTGGCGGCCTGATTGAAGTCGACGACGACACGACCGCCGGTATTGGCGACCGGTTTGATCGTCTTGGCAACGGGGTCGTACTGAAAGCGTGTCAGCGTGCTGTCGTCAGGGCCGATGATGATGGGGACGAAGACACCATCGACGATGTTGCCCTGGGCCTGAAAGATTTCCACTGAGCCGGTTGCGTCGTAGGTGTAGAAGGCCAGGAGATAGGCATCGCCGTAGTTCGCATCGTGGCGAACGAGACGGAAATCGATGCCGTGGCCGCTGTGCGTGCGGTCGTACCAGATTCCGGTGAACGGCTTGGCGTAGACCGGTGCCGCAGCGGGCGAGGTCGACCAGCCCATCGCGGCGAGCATCGGCGCGGCGAGGCCCATTTGGCGTACCTGCCCGCGATTGATGAAGGCGTTCATCAGGTCGCCTTGCTGCACGGTGTGCGAAAGCGTCGAGCCGCTCGACGTGCTGCACGTCGCGGTCTGAGTGAGATCGCAGGGTGCGTAGAGGCTGGGGAAGTTGTCCGGTGGATTGCCGGTGGCTTGATTCGCCGAAGAATTCACAGCGAGCGGATCGGACCAGCGCAGCAGAGTCGGGGTGTAGAGCGCGCCGAGGTCTGTCGCGGTGACGGTATTGCCCGAGGTCATCGCCGCAGCGCGCGCCGCGTTGCCCGGCTGGCTGGTCAGTTCATAGCCGTAAAACGGCGTGTAGTTCTGCCTGTCGCTTGCGACCTTGACGATATTGTCGCCGAAGATGTCGTCCCACGGGCCTTGATCGTAGTTCTGATAGCTGATCGATGAGGCGCCGGTGGTGATGCCGGCACGCGCACCGATCGGGCCCGAGCTTGGATCCACGTTGGCGAGGCCGAGGAAGCCGAGGCCGTGCGTGATCTCGTGCATCGCGACGGCGATGAAGTCGGACGAATTCGAGTTCGCACCCGCCGTGTAGCCGAGATAGAACGGGCTGCCGCCGATGACGTTCGGCGTGCCGATGTCCGAATTGAAGGTGATTTCGATGACGTCGTTGCGTACGCCGCTGCAGTCGCCGCCGAGGGCTCCGCAGTTGCTCACGCCGCCCATGCGCGCGATTTGCGTGTTCGTGTACCAGGTATACTTTTTCACCAGCCACGGCATCGGGAAGCTCGTGTCGCTGAAGGCGAAACTGGTCGACGATGCGTGTGCGAGCGTGGCGCGGTTCTTGTCGCCGCCGAGGTGGGCCCAGCAAGCATGGACGTTGATCGGCACCGGCGACTGGATCTGCTGCGCCAGCTGTTGCACGGCGTATTGCAGCGCATTTTTACGCTGGTCGCCGAGCGTTGTGCCGGCATTGCCGCCGACCGGCGTAGCCGCCGTCGTATCGGACCATGGGGCGACGTCGCAGTTGTTCTTTGGGTCGCTCGAGCTGCTGCGCGGGTTGCCGAAATCGAGTTGGATATTCGCGGCTTGCACGGTGGCCGAGGTGGTCACGTAGAGCGTCGCCGTCGCGCTCGCGCTCGAGCCGTTGAGTGCGGCGATGTACCAGCGCCCGGCCTTGAGCGGAATCGTGCTCGCGTTGGTGACGACGATCGACTCGTTCGATGACGAACTCATCGAGTGATACTGCGCGTAGCGCAGGATCATGTCGTCGCTGCAGCGCGTCGCGCTGCAGTCGGGGAATGGCGAGCCGTAGCGCAGATACAGGTCGACGTCGCCGCCGGTGCCGGTCAAGTTGACGTTGAGCTGCTGCGCGCTAGCATCGATGTCGATGTACAGGTTCGTATAGAGCGAATAGGGATTGAACGTCAGATTGGTCGCGCCGGCGGCCGCGAGCGGCGCGTCTGCGAATGCGGCCGACGAACACAAGGCCGTGCTTGCGAAGAGGAGGGCGCGGACCCAGGGCTTGCGCGCGCTCATTGCTGCGGCTCCGGCGAGATCGTGTTGAGAGGCGGCTTGTGCGCTGTCGGATTCGGGCGTTCGGCGCAGCCGATTTCGAGCGTGCCGTCGGCATTGCGTGTTGCGACGATCTCGTGAATTTTCGGGCTGGTGGCGGTCTGGCTTTCCGCTTTTGCCTTGATGCTTGCGATGCCCGGCGTCGCTGCGAGCGGTTCAGCAAGCGGCTGGGCTTGCGGCGTCGCCGTCGTCTCGGCAGCGGATGCGTTTGCGGCCAGCGCCGCAGTCAGAAACAACATCGTCCTCATGACAACCTCCGTGTGAGCCGATACCAGGATGGCATCGGCGTGGGTGCGTCTGCGTTTTAGCCGCAAATGCGCGAGAGCGCAATTCGGTTCGTCAATCGCCGTGAGGGGCGTTGTGTTGCAGGATGCGCGACGGGCCGCGACCGATTCGGCGTGCGTTGCGGAATGTGTTCTGTAGATAGCGCTCGGCGCGTTCCACCGCGGCGCGCGCCGACAGACCCAGGGCCAGACCGGCGGCAATTGCCGAAGACAAGCTGCAGCCAGTGCCGCGCACGGCATAGCTGCGCCGCTGGTGGGCGTATTCCACTACGCCGCGATTGTCGACGAAGTAGTCGCGCACTCCGCGCGCATCGAGATGTCCGCCTTTGATCAACACGGTGTCCGCGCCTAAATCGCGCAACTCGCTCGCTGCGCTCTGCATTTCGTCATGCGTACGGATCGGTCGCGAAAGCAGCGCCGCAGCTTCCGGCAAGTTCGGCGTCAGCACTTGCGCGAGCGGCAACAGATGCCTGCGCAGAATCGATAGTGCGTTGGCCGGCAGCAGATTGCGTCCGCTGCTGGCGACCAATACCGGGTCGAGAACCACGTTTGGCATCTGGTGCTCGCGTAGCCATTGCGCGGTCAGGCGGATATTCGCCGCGCTGCCGAGCATGCCGATCTTCACGGCGGCGATACGGAAGTCGTTGCGCAGTGCTTCGAGCTGGGCGAGCAGAATGCGCGGCGGCAACACTTGGATCGCACTCGTACTATGGGTGTTTTGAGCCGTCACCGCGGCGATTGCGGTCAATCCGTGCACCCCGTACGCGGAGAACGTTTTCAGATCGGCCTGAATGCCGGCCGCCGCGGCCGAGTCCGAACCGGCGATGGTCAAAACGCAGGGGGGAAGCTGGGATCGAAGCACGATGAAATCCGATATGTTGCGTGTGCGCAACAGATAAGGTCACGAAAGCAATGGTGGGATTGGAATAAGTGGCAAGAAACCGCATCGGCAAAGGCCGAAATTGTTAAAACACCTTGACGTGATGTGGTTTTTTCGCCAATATCTGCGCCAATTCGGGGAGCGATCTGGACGTGCGTCTGGACCTTATGCTGTCAACAGCTATCAAGCAACGTTTTCTCGCTGCGCTGATCGGCGCAGCGTTGACGCTGCCTGCTGCATTGTCGTTCGCCGCTCAACCCGCGGGCAAATTCAAAAACGTCGCCGATGCGGTGCGAACTTCCGCACTGGAGGAGATGGCGGCTTCGGGCGATCTCGCCGAGAGCTGGGGCGACTACGCGCTCAACAGTCTGAAGTCGGGTTTCTCGTGGGCCAGCGAGCCGGGCGAGACAGTCGAGCCGCCGACGATTTTCACGCGCTCACGTTCAAGCTGGGCGCGCACGCCGGCGTCACGCTTTCCCGGCACTTCGGTCGAGGATGCGAAACCGTTTCATGTGGCTATGCAGTCGGCGCGCATTTCCGATTCGCCGATTCATGCGGCGGTGACCGATGCGGGCAACCTTCTTGCCGATCAGTCGCCCGGGCTGCGGCGCACGATCGTCGCGCCGTCGTTCACGCAACCGCTAGAAAATTTCGGCTATATGCGGTTTTCGCTGATCCTGGCCTATCAGCGCTTCAGCTTGTTCGCCCCCATGCAGAGTTCGTCGTCCGCTTTCGGGCAGAATGGCTGGGCATGGATGGAGAACCCGTCGGCCTTGCGCTATAAGGAAAATTCCGCGGGCTTCGGTACGCGTTTCGATCTGGGCGGCAGCCTCGTTACCAAACTCGGTCTGAACTGGCGTGCGGGATACCAGACGCGCGTCGCGATGGATAATTTCTACACTTATCGCGGGCTGTTCGGACAGCCGGGCAGTTTCGACATACCGGCGAGCGCCAATTTCGGCTTGGATTGGGTGCCTGAGCGCAGTTTGCGCGTGAGCGCCGAAGCCGAGCGCGTCATGTATTCGCAGATCACTCCGTTTGTCGGTTACTCACTGCCTGCGGAGGTGCGATATTTCATCGTTCAGTCCACGCGTGCCCCGGCTTGGGAAGATTTGAGCGTTTATTCGGTTTCGGCGGCTTGGCGCAATGCGATCCTGGGTGAGTTTGCCGTTCGCTACAGCACGCGCGAGCAGCCGCTGCCTGCCATGCTTGCCTTGAAGCAACTGCTTCTCTTGAATGGTCTTTCGTCCCACGATTGGGAGTTCGACTACGCCAGGGCTTTCGGCGATCGTGCGACGTTTCGTTTCAGGGCCGCTTATGCTCCGCTGCAAATGTTCGGTATTCCGAACTACACTGCGGATAACAACTTCGGCGCCAATCGCATGCGCTACGAGGCGTTGTTGACTACGACTTTCTAGAGCCGTCTCGCGCCGCGGTCATCTACACCGTCCGCGCTAACCTCTTGTTTTCCGCAATCATTGTGCTAGGCTCCGGTAGCCTGCAATAGGTTTGCGCGGGCAGACGATTACCAAAACTACTATAACAATAGAATCTAAAGTCAGATGGCTTTGCGTGCTTTCATCGCCGCGAGTTTCCTTGTTGTCGCCGGTTTGTGCCGCGCGCAAGGATCTGCCTATACGGCCGGCGGCCCTGCCGCGGACGGCACTCAAGCGATCTATCTGCTTAATTTGTCTGCGCGGACCGCCACTCCGATCGGCTCTGTCGGGTCGTTGAACGGAACTCCGATTACGGCCGTCAGCGGGCTGACGATCGGTACCGACAAGGCGTTATACGCGGTTACCGGGACGGGGGGGGGTGCTTCGCTTCTGACGCTGAATACCCTCAACGGAAAAGCGAGCTTTGTCTCCCAGCTTCGCGGCATCGATGCGGCCACGGCGCCGAACCTGTCGATGTCTTTCGACTGCGACGGCAATCTCTGGATGGCTTCTTCGAGCAGCAACAATCTCTGGCAGATCACGCCGGGGAGCGGGGATGCGCGTTCGGTGGGCAATCTCGGCGTCAAGATCACCGGATTGGCTTTTCGCGACAAAGTGCTTTACGGAATAGGCGGCGCCGGCAACGGAAATCTCTACACGATCGCCACCGACACCGCGAAAGCGACGGCCATCGGCGGGGGCTACGGAGTCAACGTGCCGAATCCGATCGATGCTTCTTTCGACGGCTCCGGAACGCTCTGGAGTCTGCTGCGCAATTTCAACGGAAACCTCAACAACGGACTGCCGAACCAGCTCAACTCTCTCGGGCAGATCAATCCCAAGAGCGGCGCGATGAACACGGTCGGCACGATTGCTGAACCTCAGACGAAGCCTTTATTTCCGACGCCGATGAGCGGCCTGGCCATTTCGTCGCCCTCGTGCTCTTCGGGAGGCGTCGATCCACCGCCCCCTGCGGTCGGAGCGCCGTCGTTGTCTTTGGCTGGGCTCGGCACCCTCGTACTTTCTTTGCTCGCCGGTGCCGGTATTGCGTATAGGCGGCAGCGGAGTCACTGAGCGCCTGCTTTCGCGGCTCGCATAGCCCGCGCGACAACAATGCGAACTGAACGCCCTTTGTGCCAATGCGTTTCAGTGCGCGTGATCAGTGGTTTTTGACGTATCATTCCGCGTTCGTAGTTACGAACATCAGGTGCAAGCATGAGCAACGCGTCCGGCGCGCATTGGCTGAGGGAGGCGCTGGGTCCGTCCCGTGTCGCCCATACTCTCGAGAAAATCTGGGGCGCGAAGCGTTTCCTGATGGCGGCACTGGGCATCTGGTTCAGCGTAGGAACTGCGTTCGCTGCCCCCTACAGCTATGTCGTCAATTACACCGACAGTACCGTGTCGGTGATCGATCAGTCGACGAACAAGGTAGTGACGACCGTCCCGACGCGGGTTGCGGCGACGACGACCGATCCGGCAAAGCCCGGCATTGGTGTGAATCCTGTCGGTATTGCGATCAACCCTGCCGGGACGCGTGTTTACGTAGTCAACTTCGGCGACAGCACGGATACGAAAACACCGGGAACGGTTTCGGTGATCGATTCCACCAATCCCGCTGCGGCGAACCCGGCGATAGTCACGACGATAACGGTCGGCATCCGACCGCAGATAATTGCAATCAATCCTGCGGGCACGACCGCTTACGTTACCAATACCGTCGACAACACCCTCTCGGCGATCAATTTGGCGACGAATACAGTTACCGCGACGATCAAGGTGGGCGGCTATCCGGTCGGTGTCGCGTTTACTCCGGACGGAACCAAGGCCTATGTGACGCTCGCGGATAAAAGCCGCGTTGCGGTGATCGATGCAGTGAACAATGCGGCACTCAGTACGATTGCCTTGAGCTACAGCAATCCGATTGGGATCGTCATCGACCCGGCTGGCAAATTTGCTTACGTCAGTGACTATGCATTTGGCGATTACGGACAAAAAGGCGCGGTTTCGGTCATCGACCTGGCTGCTGGGGTCGAAACAACGGCCATTCCGGTCGGCGCGGGGCCGAACGCTATCGCGATCTCGTCCGACGGCGTGACTGTATACGTAGCCAATTACTACGACGGCACCCTTTCCCTCATCAGCACCGCGACCAAAGCCGTCACTGCTTTGGTGGGGATCGGTATCAATCCTTCGGGCATATCGCTCGACTCAACCGGAACCTATGCGTACGTCAGTATCGCTGGCGGTGGGTCGGTCGCGATCGTCGATCTGTCGGTCAATGTCGCGCGCGGGCCGATCGGCGTTGGTCAGACGCCGCTCTACAGCGTAACGACGAGTTCGGCCAATATGACGGTGAATCTCGACCAGCGCGGCCTGACCGGCTCCTGGTACAACCAGAGCGCGAGCGGCCAAGGCATCCTTTTGGAATCCATGCCCGACGTCAAAGGCGCCGGCAACGGGACGCTGTTCGGCGGCTGGTTCACCTACGACGTGACGGCCGCCGGCGGTCAGCGCTGGTATTCGCTGCAAGGGGACGTGACCAGCACGGATCTCGTCGCCAATCTGACGATCTATGCCGGAACCGGCGGCAACTTCAATGCCGGCCCGGTTGTGTCGCCCGTTGCGGTGGGCCAGGCCAAGCTGCGGTTTGTCGACTGCACGCATGGAATTCTTAGCTATACGTTCAACGATGGTCGTCAAGGCTTTACCACTCTGAATCGTTTGACGGGTGGCGCGACTTGTACTCCTACGGGGGATAGCGGATCGCCGGCCGCCGGCGATCAATATTCGGGCAGCTGGTACAACCCCGATACAAGCGGGCAGGGGCTGGTGTTGAACACCTATTCCACCGCGCAGGGATCATTCTTGTTCGGCGGCTGGTTCACGTACGCCCAAAACGGACAGCAGACCGGCGGCGGCGCGAGCCAGAACTGGTTCTCGTTGCAGTCGCCTTCTACGCAGCCTGCGGTAGGCAATTCCTACACGGTGAATATCAATGCGGGTAGCGGCGGAATCTTCGTGAATCCGCTGGCGGTGACGACGACCCAGGTTGGCACGGCGACCGTCACTTTCCCCACTTGCACGACGATGACGTTGACCTATAGCTTTACCGCCGGCGCCAACAAGGGGCTCGGTGGTACCTTGAATCTTGTGCGGCTGGGGCAACCACCAACAGGTTGTCAATAACGAATAAAAACGGCCGCTCGAAGCGGCCGTTTTTTTGTGAGGCTGTGGCGCGAGACTTACAGCATTTCCGACGCGTAGTCGGCGAGCCGCGAGCGTTCGCCGCGACGCAGGGTGACATGGGCGGAATGCTGCCAGCCCTTGAATCGATCAACAGCGTAGGTCAGGCCCGAAGTCGTCTCGGTAAGGTAGGGCGTATCGATTTGCTCGACGTTGCCGAGGCAGACGATCTTCGTGCCGGGGCCGGCGCGCGTGATCAGCGTCTTCATCTGCTTTGAAGTGAGATTCTGCGCCTCGTCGATGATCAAGTAGCGGCTCAGGAAAGTACGGCCGCGCATGAAGTTCATCGCGCGAATCTTGATGCGCGAGGCGAGCAGATCGTTCGTCGCCGCGCGGCCCCAGGCGCCGCCTTCCTGCGGCGTCGCGAGCACTTCGAGGTTGTCGGTCAGCGCCCCCATCCACGGCGTCATCTTTTCTTCCTCGGTGCCGGGCAGAAAGCCGATGTCCTCGCCGACCGATACGGTCGCGCGCGTCATGATGATCTCGCGATAGCGTTGCTGATCCATGGTTTGCGCTAGGCCCGCAGCGAGGGCGAGCAAGGTCTTGCCTGTTCCGGCCGTGCCGAGCAGGGTGACGAAATCGATTTCCGGGTCCATCAGCGCGTTGAGCGCGAAATTCTGCTCGCGATTGCGTGCATGCACGCCCCAGACCGCGTGCGAGCCGCGATAGTCGTCGATGATCTGCAGAGTCGCCTTGCCGTCAACGACGCGCAGCACGCGCATTTCGATTTCGTCTTCGCCGGGCAGGTAGACGAACTCCTGGGCGACCCAGGCTTCGTCCTTCTTCAGCTTGATTTCGTAGAATGTGTGGCCGCGCTCCGACCACGAGCGCACCTCGGGATGCTTCTCCCAGAAGTTCGTCGGCAGCTCGTTGTGACCGGTGTAGAGCAGGCTGAAATCGTCGAGCGCGCGGTCGTTCTCGTAATCCTCGGCGGTGATGCCGTAGATCGAAGCCTTGATGCGCAGATTGATGTCTTTCGACACCAGCACGACGGGCACATCAGGCCGCTGCTCGCGCAGATCGACGATCGAGGCGAGAATCAGGTTGTCCGGTATGCCTTTCTTCTTCGCCGCTGCGCCGTTGAGCGGAGTGAAGTTCTGCGTCTGGAAGTAGAGGCGGCCGACTTGCGCGCCGCGCTTCAATTGCAGCGTCTTCGGCAGGCGCAGTTCGAGGCCCTGCTCGATCGATTTGCTGTTGCCCAGTTCGATCAGTTCGTTGATGAAACGGCTGACTTGGCGGACGTTGCGCGAGACTTCCGAGGCACCTTTTTTCGCCGCATCGAGCTCCTCGAGCACCGTCATCGGCAGGAACACGTCGTGTTCCTCGAAGCGGAACAGGGCGGTGGGATCGTGCATCAGCACATTGGTGTCGAGTACGTAGATGCGCTTGCCTCGGGTCATGCGGTAGTCACCCTCGTCGATCGTTCGGAATGAACGGCAGCGCCGCAGAATGCGGCAGGAATGTGACAGCAGAGCGTATGTGGGCTCGGCTCACTTGCGCTCGGCGTCCAACGCGTCGAGAACGGCCTTGGCGTGGTCTTTGACTTTGACCCCGCGCCATTCGTGTTTGAGCTTGCCGTCGGGTCCGACCAGGAAGGTCGAGCGCACGACACCCATGTGGCGCTTGCCGTACAGCACCTTTTCGTGGATTACGTCGAACGCCTTGCACCAGGTCTCGTCGGTGTCGGAAACGAGCTCGAAATTGAGTGCCTGCTTCTGCTTGAATTTGCCATGCGAGGCAAGCGAATCGCGCGACACGCCGAGGACGAGGGCATCGCGTTTGGCGAAATCCTTCTGCCGATCGCGAAAGTCCTGCGCTTCGAGGGTACAGCCCGGTGTGGCGTCCTTCGGGTAGAAGTAGACGACGACGTATCGGCCCTTGAGGTCGCGCAGGCGAATCTCGGTTTCGTCGCCGACGGCGCCGCGCAGGTCTGGAACTTTATCGCCGATTTTCATGAGCAATGGCCGTTACTCAAAATTTCATTGGATCCATGATTGCGTCGAGATTGAGCCCGTCGCAGAACTCAAGGAAGTCGTCGCGCAGTCCGGCGATGTGCGTGTCGGACGGAATGCCGATCGTGATCTGCGCCGAGAACATGTCCGCGCCGGTCTGCATCGCGCGATAGCGCGTCGACTGCAGCTGCTCGATGCTGATCTGATGGCGCTGGAAGAAATCGGCGAGCTGATAAAGGATGCCTGGCTTCTCGGCCGCGACGACTTCGACGATATACGGCAGAAGATTCGTCTGCACGGCCTTCGCGCCGGTGCGCGAGAAGGTCAGGCGCAGCCTGTCGTCGCGTTCGAGCCGGGTCAGCGCGGATTCGAGTTTTGCGATCGCGTCCCAAGGGCCCTGGGCGAGAACGAGCACCGTCACGTCCTGGCCGAGCACCGCCACGCGCGACTCGGCGAGGCTGCAGCTGCAGTCCGCGATGCGTTTGGCGATGGCGATCAAAGGTGATTTGGCGTATTCGGCGAACGCGCTGATCAGCAGATAATTTTCGTTCGCGGTGGGACGTTGCGCAGCGTCGGTCAAGGCAAGGCCGTCCGATAATTTTGCAATCATCCTTGATCGCGAAAAGCGAAAAAACGGCCTTCGGTGGCCGCACTCTGCAAACCTGAAGCGGCGGCGTGCTGCCGCGCCTGTATTACCGTCCGGAAGAATACTTGCCACGCCCCGTACCCGCAAGTAACATCGCGGCTCCCCAAGAATTCCCTATGTCCGAAACGAGTTTGCCTTGAAGAGAATCGTCGGCAGCATTTGCGCCCTGGCCACTCCGTTTCGCGGAGGCGCGCTCGATCTCGACGCATTCTCCAGGCTGATCGATTTTCAACTCGACGGCGGTACTCAGGCGCTCGTCGTGGCCGGTTCGACCGGTGAGGCGCACGCCCTCGACCAAGCCGAATACGATCAATTGCTGCGCCATGCAGTGCAGCGCGTCGGCGGCCGTGTGCCGATTCTCGCCGGCACCGGCACCGCGAGCACGCGCAAGACGATCGAACAAACCCGGCGTGCACAAGGACTCGGTGCCGACGCTGCCCTGGTGGTGACGCCTTACTATGTGCGTCCGACCCAGGAAGGTCTGTTGCGTCACTACACCGAAGTCGCCGATCACGGCGGCCTGCCGGTCATGCTCTACAACGTGCCGGGCCGCACCGGCTGCGATCTCAAGCCTGAAACGGTGGCAAAGCTCGCCTTGCACGAGCGTATCGTTGGTATCAAGGAGGCGGTCGGAGATGGCGAGCGTGTTGCCGCCCTGACGGCACTCAAAGGTCCAGAATTTTCCTTTCTCAGCGGCGACGATCCGACCGGCATGGCAGCGATATTGGCTGGTGCCGAAGGCGTCATTTCGGTAACAGCCAATGTCGCGCCGAGGCCGTTTCGTGCGCTTTGCGATGCGGCGCGTACGGGCGATCGCGCATACGCGCAAAGCCTGCACGACGAACTGACGCCGCTGTTCGACGCGCTTGGCGCGGAGTCGAATCCGATCCCGCTAAAATGGGCTCTTGCGCGCCTCGGCATCAGCGCGGGCGAGCTGCGCCTGCCGCTGACGCCGCTTGCGGACGCCTACCACGAACGCGTGGCTCGAGCACTCGATGCCGCGACCCGGCTGGCCGTCTCGATTCAGCCGCGGCACAGCAGCGCCGCTTAAACTTGTTTCTTCTTTTGCCCAGGATGCAACCGTGACGCGCCATTCCTTTGTTCGCCTGTCTGTCCCGACGCTGATCGTTGCTACGGCTTTTTTGAGCGGTTGCGGCTGGTTCCATCGTGATCGCGTCGATTACTACAAGAGTGCGCAGGAGTCGCGCCCGCTCGAAGTGCCGCCCGATCTCGACGCCCCGGCGACGACGCGCGAACTGGTCGTTCCCGGCTCAGCGCCGCGCGCCGCCTCGGCTGGCGGTGCCGCCGCGTCCAGCGTTAGCAGTGTGCCGCCGAGCGTGACCGGTGGTGCGGCTTCCGGCGCGACCGATCTGCACGTCGTCGACGCGGTCGACAACGCCTACCAGCGCGTCGGTCTTGCGCTCGAACGCGCGCAGCTCGGCAAGGTGGCCAGCAAGGATGACGCTTCGCGCAGCTACGCCTTCGATTTCGACGGCGCGATCACGACGAAGCCCGCGCAGCCGCAGGAACATCATTGGTATTCGCGCATCCTGCATCCGTTCGGCGGCGGTGGCGACAAGGCGGAAACTCAGAACGTCAAGGCTTCGCTGCGCGTCAACGTCAGCGAAGATGCGGGCGGTTCGCGTGTCAGCGTCGTGCCGGCGCCGGGCGACAAGTCGGGCGAAGCGGCGGCTCAGCGCGTGCTCGCCGTATTGCGCGAGCGCCTGTCGTAAGGGATCGAGGGCGCGGTTTGTCGCGCCCGATTCTTTTTGATCTGGGGAAATCCGGGTTCGCTAGGGCGAATCCGCGTTGCGGCATATCTCTGAGGCGATTCTCTCTAAGGCGGCAAGCAGCCCGCCCGATGCAGCCTCAGCGCTCCAGCAGCGGGAGCTTATCCGGCTTGCCGTCCCATTCCTTCGCATCGGCCGGCGCGTCTTTGCGCACGGTCAGCACCGGCCAATCCTTAGCCAGTTCCGCGTTGAGCTGGACGAAGTGTTCCTGGCCTGCCGGCACGTCGTCTTCCGGGTAGATCGCGTTCGCCGGACATTCCGGTTCGCAGAGCGTGCAGTCGATGCACTCCTCGGGGTCGATCACCAAAAAGTTCGGCCCCTCGTGGAAACAATCGACCGGGCAGACTTCCACGCAGTCGGTGTATTTGCACTTGATGCAGTTTTCGGTGACGACGAAGGGCATAAGCTTTCTTGTTGAGCGGCGCTGCTTCCGGCAGCCTTTCGACGCCGGCGAGCTGGGGGTCATTGCACCGCCGATCCGAACGCGGCAGCTAAGGCCGAAATTGGCGCTCCCTAGGGGATTCGAACCCCTGTTTAGGCCTTGAGAGGGCCCCGTCCTAGGCCTCTAGACGAAGGGAGCGCATTGGGTCTGTGGCGCAAGCGCGTTAGTATATCGTTTTGATCGGCCGCAACATAGATGTCCGGCCGCCCGCTGCTGTCCGCAGGATGAAAAACGACAACGAATGACCGATGCCGCCCAGCCCGCTTCCAATGTCGCCATGCAGGTGACCTTGCGCGTTATCCCGCGCGAACAGCACACGATCTCGCGCAAGAACATTTCCTCGGGTGCATTGCGTGTGCTCTACCGGCTCAACGAAGCCGGCTTCACCGCTTTCCTCGTCGGCGGCGCCGTACGCGATCTGTTGCTCGGCGGAAGGCCGAAGGATTTCGACGTCGCCACGAACGCGACGCCCGAAGACGTCAAGCGCCTGTTCCGCAATTGCCGCCTGATCGGGCGGCGATTCCGTCTCGCCCATGTCGTGTTCGGCAACGAGATCGTCGAAGTCGCCACGTTTCGCGGATCGAGCGACGACGGTAGCGGCGACCGCCATGTCGTCGACGGCCGCATCGTGCGTGACAACGTCTACGGCACGATCGAAGAGGACGCGGTGCGCCGCGACTTCACCGTCAACGCGCTCTACTACGACATCTCCGATTTCTCGGTGCGCGACTATGTCGGCGGCTATGAAGATCTGTTGCGGCGCGAATTGCGCCTGATCGGCGATCCGGTGCTGCGCTACCGCGAAGATCCGGTGCGCATGCTGCGTGCCGTGCGTTTGGCCGCCAAGCTCGAATTCGCGATTGCGCCCGAAGCGCGCGCGCCGTTCGACGAACTCGGCGAGCTGCTGCTGCAGGCGCCGCCCGCGCGATTGTTCGACGAGTCGCTCAAGATGTTCATGGCCGGCAACGGCCTCGGGAGTTTTCGCGCGCTCGATGCTTCGGGCCTGCTGGCCGACGTTTACCCGCTGACCGCGCGCGCTCTCGCCCATCGCGGCGGCGGCGCATTTCGCGCGATGATCGAGCAGGGTATGGCGAGTACCGATGCGCGCATCGCCGAGGGCAAGCCGGTGACGCCGGCCTTTCTGTTCGCGATTCTGCTTTGGGGGCCGGTGCGCGCGCAGGTCGAGAAAGAGCTGGCGCGCGGCACCGACATGGCGCTGGCATGGACGCGTATCGGTCATGTGGTCATGAACGAGCAGGCTAAGCATGTCGCGATCCCACGCCGCTTCGGCATCGCGATCGAGGAAATCTGGTCGCTGCAACCGCGCTTCGAGCAGCGGCAGAAAAAGCGCGTGTTCCGCCTGATGACCCATCCGCGTTTTCGCGCCGCCTACGATTTTCTTCTGCTGCGCGCGGGCGAAAGCCCCGAAATCGCCGAATTGGGCGAATGGTGGACGCAGGCGCAGAACCTGCAGCACGACGAACTGGCGGCGAAATTGAATGCGACGCCGGCGCCTGCCGTTGCCGAGAAGGACGACGGCGATTCCGACAGCCCCGCGCCGAAGAAGCGTCCACGCCGTCGCCGCAAACGTCCGTCCGCTGCAGCGAGCGCAGCGCCGGATTCGTCCGTCGAGTAGATTCGCGAGCATGGTTTCCGCTTACGTGGGGCTCGGCAGCAATCTCGCTGCGCCGGGCGATCAGGTAGAGCGTGCACTGCGCGAGCTGGACGCGTTGCCGCAGACGCGGCTCGTCGCGCGTTCGCGGCTGTACCGCACGGCACCCTGGGGCGGTGTCGAGCAGCCCGATTTCATCAATGCGGTCGCGGAATTGGCAACCGGGCTCGATGCCCACGATCTCATGCGCGCCCTGCTCGACATCGAATACCGCGCCGGACGCCGTCGTAACGGCGAGCGCAACGGTCCGCGCGTCCTCGATCTCGACCTGCTGCTTTATGGCGATGCGCAGATTGCCGATGCCGACCTGCAGGTGCCGCACCCGCGCCTGCACGAGAGAGCTTTCGTACTCGTGCCGCTGGCCGAAATCGCGCCCGATCTGGCCGTGCCGGGGCAGGGGGCGGTGCGCAGCCTGCTGGCCCGCGTCGAAGCCGTCGAAAGCGTAATGCGGGCCGTCGGCGCCTGACGCGCGCCTTGAATTGCGGCATAGCAACATACATCTCGGCGATTCAGTACACTACGGTGCCCACTTTCGCGCGAACGAACGATGTCCGGCTATCTGAAGTCCGCGGCGACCAAGCCGCCCGTCACCGCGCCGCGCTTGATCGACATGAAGGCGGCGGGCGAAAAGATCGTCGTGCTGACCTGCTATGACGCGGGCTTCGCCGCGCAGTGCGAGGCGGCCGGCGTGGACGTCGTCCTCGTCGGCGATTCGCTCGGCAACGTCGTGCAGGGGCGTGAAAGCACGCTGCCGGTGACGCTCGACGACATGGTCTACCACACCGCCGCGGTGAAGCGCGGCCTGTCCACGCCGCTGCTGATCGCCGATCTGCCGTTTATGACCTACCGCGACGTCGATACCGCGCTGCGTTCTTCCGCGCGCTTGGTCGCCGAGGGCGGTGCGGCCATGGTCAAGCTCGAAGGCGCCGACTATGTGCTCGACGTGATCAATGCGCTCGACCGTCGCCAAGTGCCGGTGTGCGCGCATCTGGGGTTGACCCCGCAGTCGGTGCACAAATTCGGCGGATATCGGGTGCAGGGCAAGACCAAGTCGGCGGCAGAACGTTTGATCGCGGATGCCCACGCCGTCGAAGAGGCCGGCGCAAGCCTGCTCGTACTGGAGTGCGTGCCCGCGGGGCTCGCGAAGACGATCACCAAGGAACTGCGCATCCCGACGATCGGCATCGGCGCCGGTGTCGATTGCGACGGACAGGTGCTCGTGCTCTACGACATGCTCGGCGTCACGCCCGGCAAGCGGCCCAAATTTTCCAAGGATTTTCTCGCCGGCTCGGGTTCGGTCCTCGACGCGATCAAGGCCTATGCGAAAGCCGTGCGCGGCGGCGTGTTCCCCGCCGCGGAACACTCGTTCTGACCGCCATGGATACCGTCACGACCGCAGTCGAGTTGCGTGCGCGCGTCGCCGCCTGGCGCCGCGAAGGCAAACGCGTCGGATTTGTGCCGACGATGGGGAATTTGCACGAGGGTCATTTCTCCCTGATCACGCTTTGCCGTACCGAGGCTGATCGAGTCATTGCCAGCGTTTTCGTCAATCCGACCCAGTTCGGACCGAACGAAGATTTCGCGCGCTATCCGCGCACGCTGGCTCAGGACCAGGCCGGCCTCGCCGCAAACGGCTGCGACCTGCTGTTCGCACCGACGGTCGAGGAAATCTATCCGTTCGGCGCCGGCGCGACCGCGCGTGTCGAAGTGCCCGTGGTCAGCGAGCCGCTTGAGGGTGCGATGCGCCCGGGCCACTTCGCCGGCGTCGCGACGGTGGTGACCAAGCTGTTCAATCTGGTCCAGCCCGACCTCGCCGTGTTCGGGCGCAAGGACTATCAGCAATTGCTCGTGATCGAGCGCCTCGTGCGCGATCTGCGCTTGCCGATCGACATCTTGCCTGCGCCGACCAAGCGCGAGGCGAGCGGGCTCGCGATGAGCTCGCGCAACCAGTACCTGTCGGCGGACGAGCGCGAGCAGGCTGGCACGATCTACCGCACGCTGCAGGCCATGCGCGATCGCCTGCATGCGGGCGATGCCGCGGCGGACATCGAGAAGCACGCGCAACAGCAGCTCGCCGAAGCAGGATTCGTGCCGGACTATGCGGCGTTGCGCCGGGCCGACGATCTGCTCGAACCGTTGCCCGATCAGCGCGATGGGCTGATCGCGCTGATTGCCGCACGGCTCGGCAAGACGCGATTGATCGACAATTTGCTCTGCTGAACCGGCAACCTGTGACGAAAGTCGGCTTCTTTGCAGTTTTGCTTGCAAACCTGTAGCAAAAAAGTTTTTCCTGTGGTAAAGTCACCACCGTCATTGGGATTTTCGCAACGCGAGCTCGTTGCCCCAGTGCACGCAGGGCGCATGTTTGGTAATCGTCACTCTGACTTACAAACCCTCGCTGGATTCAGACGAGGGTTTTTTTTGTCTGCGAGTAATGTGTAACTCATTGATATTTATGAAATCTCTCGCGGAATGTTGCTATGCAGCCAAATAGCACGAGACAATATGCGTCTCTGCCATATGGCTATGCCGCGGGCATTGGCTGCCGTCCGTAAGGTCGGTGGCAATACGGCCGACTGATGACGGTCGCGGTGGCGAAATCTGATCGCCATTTTGTTGTTTTCTTGCAACGGTGATGGTTATGCAGCTCAATATGCTCAAGGCGAAGATCCACCGCGCGACGGTGACCCATGCGGAACTGCACTACGAGGGTTCCTGTGCGATCGACGGCCGCCTGCTCGATATCTCCGGCATCCGCGAGTACGAGCAAATCCATATCTACAACGTCAACAACGGCGAGCGCTTCTCGACCTATGCGATCCGTGCGGACGAAGGCTCGGGCATTATCTCGATCAACGGCGCCGCAGCGCACCGCGCCGCGCCGGGCGACATCATCATCATCTGCGCCTATGGCGTGCTGAGCGAGGCCGAGGTCGCCAGCTTCAAGCCGACCCTGGTCTACGTCGATCGGCAGAACCAGCTCAGCCACACGAAGAATTCGATTCCGAAACAGGCGGCGTAGCCAAGCGGCAAGAGCCTGTATCGAGCGCGCTGCGAGGACTGTCCGTGAGCAGACGCCTGCTGCAGATTCTCACGGCGCTGCTCGGCCTTATCCCGCTCGCCACGGGCATCATCACGATGTTCGGATTGAGCGATCCGTTGTACGCATCGATGCAATTGCCGCAGTCCCCGCTGCTGGACAGCAATCTGCGCTTTTTCGGTGGTGTCTGGTGCGCGCTCGGAATCGCGCTGTTTTGGATGATTCCGTCGATAGAGCGGCAGACAGTTCTTTTCCGCGTGATCTGGGGCGCTGTGTTTCTCGGCGGAATCGGCCGCCTGCTGTCGATTCTGTTTGCCGGCTTGCCGCCGTTGCCGTTCATCGGTTTCACCGCGCTGGAAATCGTCGGTGCGCCGTTGTTTGTCTATTGGCAGTATCGAGTGGCGAAGTCCGCGTCGGCCTGATCGGCCGCGCTTGCCGCGATAACGGTTGCGGATATCACCGGGTTGTCGTACCGCCGTCGCGTTGTTCCGACAAAGCCCAGTCAACATGTTCGCGCACCAGAGCGGAAGAATGATTTTCCCGCGCGCGCAGCGCGGCAACCACTTCCTCGCCATGCGGCGCATTGCCCAGCGCCACCGCGATATTGCGCAGCCAGCATTCGTAGCCGATGCGGCGGATCGCCGAGCCTTCGGTGCGCTTGAGAAATTCTTCTTCGCTCCACGCGAACAGTTCGATCAGCGAAGCGCTGTCGAGTCCGTGACGCGCGATGAAGTCCGGTTCGGCGCTTTTCCTGGCGAATTTGTTCCACGGGCAGACGAGCTGGCAGTCGTCGCAGCCGTAGATGCGGTTGCCGAGCTGCGAACGGAATTCGATCGGAATGGAGCCGCGCAATTCGATCGTCAGATAAGAAATGCAGCGGCGCGCGTCGAGCTGATTCGGCGCGACGATTGCCTGCGTCGGGCAGACGTCGATGCAGCGCGTGCAGGTGCCGCAGTGTTCGCTGGCCGGCGCGTCCACAGGTAAGGGCAGGTCGGTGTAGAGTTCGCCGAGAAAAAACCACGAGCCGGCGTTGCGATTGATCAGATTGGTGTGCTTGCCGATCCAGCCGAGGCCGGCGTTGCGCGCGAGGGCCTTCTCCATCACCGGCGCGGAATCGACGAAGGCGCGATGACCGAACGGCCCGATCTCGGCGGTGATGCGTTCAGCGAGCTTCTGCAGACGCGCCCGCAGCAACTTGTGATAGTCGCGGCCAAGGGTATAACGCGAAACATAGGCGAGCGTCGAATCGCCAAGCACTTCCCAGGCATCGCGCGCCTGCGGCGGATCGTAGTCCATGCGTACCGAGACGACGCGCAGCGTACCGGCGTGCAGGTCAGCAGGACGGCTGCGTTTGACGCCGTGGCGCTGCATATAGTCCATCTCGCCATGCCTGCCGTCCGCCAGCCAATTGACGAGATGGGTCTCGTCCGCGCCGAGTTCGGTCGAACTGATGCCGACCTGCTGAAAACCGAGTTCGCCGCCCCAGCGCTTGATCTGCGCGGCGAGCCAGGTGTAATCGGGCGGCGGATAGTTCATCGGATGCGGGGACTCGGGAATGTCGCTTGCTCGTTTCGCGCTCAGGGTGAATGCGAACGAGCCCAACAATTATACTTTCTGCATGAACCCCTATCGGCTGTACACCGTCGCGCAGGTGCGCGAGATGGAGCGCATCGCGACCGAATCGCTCGGAATTCGCGGCTATGAGCTGATGTGCCGCGCGGGCAAGGCCGCATTTGATGTGGTGCGCCTGCGCTGGCCCGGCGCGCGTCGCATCGCCGTGCTCTGCGGCGGCGGCAACAACGGCGGCGACGGCTATGTGCTCGCGCGGCTTGCGCGCGCCGCGGGCTTCGAGGTCGCCGTTTTGGCGATCGAGGCGCCGCGCGAAGGCAGCGAGGCGGCGCAAGCGCTGGCGGACTGGCACGCGGCGGGAG
The DNA here is from genome assembly GCF_005503555.1 of Rudaea sp. 3F27F6. GTDB lineage: Bacteria > Pseudomonadota > Gammaproteobacteria > Xanthomonadales > Rhodanobacteraceae > Rudaea. Next base: position 705,131 of record NZ_SCNG01000001.1, on the reverse strand, counting down.
GAGAGGTGCGCGCCGCCGACACCGAATGGCCCTTGGCGGACGTCTACGTCGACGCCTTGTTCGGCATTGGCCTCGCGCGGCCGCTCGAAGGCCTTGCGCTGGCCTCGGTGCAGAAATTGAATGCGCAGGCTACGCCCGTATTCGCGCTCGACGTTCCTTCGGGCTTGAACGCCGATACCGGCTTCGCGTACGGCCACGCGGTACGGGCGGAGGCGACACTGACGTTTCTTGCCGACAAACGCGGACTGCACACCGGAGCGGCGGCAGACTATGTAGGCGAGGTTCTCGTCGATCCGCTCGAACTGCCCGCGGAAATCCAAACGCAGGCACCTGTCGATGCGCATCTTATCGCTCCCGCCGAGTTGCCGGCTTGGTTGCCACCGCGATCGCGCGACGGTCACAAAGGACGCTATGGCCACGTACTCGCGATCGGCGGCGATCTCGGCATGGGCGGGGCGATCCGTCTCGCCGGCGAAGCGGCATTGCGCCTCGGCGCAGGACTCGTCAGCGTCGCCACGCAAGCCGAGCACATCACGGCTTTGAATGCGGCGCGGCCGGAGCTAATGGCGCATGCCGTCGGCGGAATTCAGGAACTGCAATCCCTGCTCGATCGCGCCAGCGTCGTCGCGCTCGGACCGGGACTTGGCCAACGCGCCTGGGGGCATTCGCTCTGGCACACCGCGATCGCCGCGGGCAAGCCGCTCGTGCTCGATGCCGATGGCTTGAACCTGCTCGCGCGCACGACGCTCGCGTTACCGGGGCAGACCGTGCTGACGCCGCATCCCGGCGAAGCCGCGCGCCTGCTCGAGACCGACACGGATTCGATTGCGCGCGATCGCTATGCGGCCGTGCGCGAGTTGGCGCGCCGGCATCATGCGGTCGTGGTGCTCAAAGGCGCGGGAACGTTGGTCGCGAATCCGCACGGCGAAATTGCCGTCTGCCCGTGGGGCAATCCCGGCATGGCGACGGGGGGCATGGGCGATGTGCTGACCGGCGTGATTGCCGGGTTGCTCGCCCAGGGACTCGATGCCTGGCATGCGGCCCGTGCCGGCGTGGCTCTGCACGCGCGCGCGGGCGACTTGGCGGCGCGCGACGGCGAGGCAGGCCTCGTCGCCGGGGATCTGTTCATGCCGTTGCGCCGTCTGCGCAACGGACTGGCGGCGCTATGACAGCTCAACACGAACTCGAATTGAACGAGACCGAGCTTGTCGCGCTCGCGCGGCGTCTCGCCGACCGGGTCGCCGACGGCGGCGTGATTTATCTCGAAGGCGACCTCGGTGTCGGGAAGACCACGTTTGCGCGCGCCCTGCTCGGTGCGCTCGGCGTCGGCGCACGGATCAAGAGTCCGACGTACAGCCTGATCGAGTCGTACGAAGCGAACGGCCTGCTCATCCACCATCTTGATCTGTACCGGATCGCCGCGCCCGACGAGTTGGAATTCCTCGGACTTTCGGATCTCGCCGCCGGCCGATTCCTGTTGCTCGCCGAATGGCCGGAGCGCGGCGGCGATGCGCTGCCGGTGCCCGATCTGGTCGTGCATCTTGCCCATGCGGGGGAGCGGCGCCGACTGCACTTCGATTCCCGAACGGCGCGCGGCGGTGCCTGGGCCGGAATCCTTAGTGGTGAAATGAGAGCGTAAACACAATCTCTAGTGGTTGTTCAGGTATCTGATCTAGATATCGGATTTATAAAGAAAAACTCTTGATTTTCCCGGTCCGCTGCGCTTCAATTCGCGGCATGTGGGGAAAACCGCGCCATGCTTTGCATCACTTGATCGCCGGCGGCCTGCTGCTGGCGACGGCGTCGTTTTCCTTTGCGGCCGAACTCAAGAACGCCAAGATTTCGGTCGAACCCGACCGCACGCGCGTCTTCCTCGATCTCGCCGGCCCGGTCGACTACAAGCTGTTCGAGATCGCCAATCCCGATCGCATCGTGCTCGACATGCGCGACTCCGCTGCCGTCGCGGGTTTCGCCACGCCGTCCGGCAAAGGGTTGCTCAAGTCGTTGCGCACCGGCGCGCAGAACAAGACCGACCTGCGCGTCGTGCTTGATCTGGCCGCCGACGTGCGGCCAAAGAGTTTTCTCATGCCGCCCGAAGGCGGCCAGGGCTATCGCCTGATCGTCGACCTGTACCCGAAAGGCAAGGGCGCCAAGGCGGAAGTGGTCAAGAGTGCGCGCGTCGCGCCGGTGAAGACGCGCGACGTCGTCATCATGATCGACCCGGGCCACGGCGGTAACGATCCGGGCGCGAAAGGCAGCGCGGGTACGCTGGAGAAGCACATCACCATGATGGTCGCGCGCGAGCTCAAGCGCCAGATCGAAAAAACCTCGGGCATGCGTGCGGTGCTGACGCGCGACGGCGATTACTACGTCGACCTCGAAGAGCGCTATCACAAAGCACGCGAAGTCAAAGCCGACCTGTTTGTCTCGATCCACGCCGATGCGTTCACGTCGAGCGACGCGCGTGGTTCGTCGGTGTGGATGCTCTCGCCGCGCGGCGCGACGAGCGAGGCGGCGCGCTTCCTCGCCGACCGCGAGAACAACGCCGACCTCGTCGGCGGGGTCAAGCTCGACAAGAAAGACAACACGCTCGCCGCCGTCCTTCTCGATCTTTCCCAGAGTTCGACGCTCGAAGCGAGCGGCGCGGTCGCACTGCAGGTGCTGCGTGCGATCGGCAAGCTCGGTCCGACCCATCGCGGCTACGTGGAAAAGGCCAACTTCGTCGTGCTGCGTTCGCCCGACGTGCCGTCGATTCTCGTCGAGACCGCGTTCATCACCAATCCTGAAGAAGAGCGCCGCTTGAACAGTCCCGAGCAGCGCGAGCAGTTGGCGACGGCGATCTTGAACGGCATGCGCAATTACTTCCAGTCGGTGCCGCCGCCCGGCACGCTGTTTGCGATCGGTGCCGAGAAGAACAAGCCCGAACGCCTCGCCTCGCGCAAGACGGCGAACGAGGACGACGAAGACAGCGGTGGTGTCGCTCTCGCGCGTGTGCCGCGCAGCTGATTCCCGTCGCCCTGCCTGATCGGCAGAGGACGGCCTGGAACCCTTGTCTGACTCCCACGAAAGAGCAGTCTCGGCACCGCCGAGTTATGATTGACGCATGCCGCACATACGTCAGCTTCCGCAGGAACTCGTCAATCAAATCGCCGCGGGCGAAGTCATCGAGCGGCCCGCTTCGGTCGTCAAAGAACTCGTCGAGAACAGCCTCGACGCGGGCGCGACGCGCGTCGAGATCGACATCGAGGACGGCGGCTCGCGCCTGATCCGCGTGCGCGACGACGGCGGCGGCATCATGGCCGACGAATTGCTGCTTGCGGTGTCGCCGCATGCGACGAGCAAGATCGCCTCGCTCGACGATCTCGAACAAGTGCGCACGCTCGGCTTCCGCGGCGAAGCGCTGCCGTCGATCGCGTCGGTCTCGCGTTTCGCAATGACCTCACGTACGCGCGAATCCGATGCGGCGTCACGCATTGAGATCGAAGCCGGACAGACCTCGAAGCCGCGGCCCGCGCAGCACCCGGCCGGAACGACGATCGAAGTGCGCGATCTGTTTCACAACGTGCCCGCGCGGCGCAAATTCCTGCGCGCGGAGCGCACCGAGTTCGGCCATATCGACGAACTGATCAAATCGCTCGCGCTGGCGCGGCCGCGGATCGAATTTCGCCTGAGCAACAACGGCAAGCCGGCACGCTTGATGCGGCCAGCCGACAGCGACGCGGCGCTGACGCTGCGTCTGGCCGAGATTCTCGGCGAGGACTTTCCGGCGCAGAGCCTGCGCGTCGAACACGAAGCCGCAGGCCTGCGGCTGTCGGGCTGGGTCGGCCTGCCGACTGCCTCGCGCAGCCAGGCCGATCAGCAGTATTTCTACGTCAACGGCCGCCTCGTGCGCGACAAGGTGGTGACGCATGCGGTGCGCCAGGCTTATGCCGACGTGCTTTATCACGGGCGCCATCCGGCCTTTGTGCTGTTCCTCGAACTCGATCCGGCGATCGTCGACGTGAACGTGCATCCGGCCAAGTCCGAAGTGCGTTTCCGCGAAAGCCGCCTCGTCCACGATTTTCTCTATCGCACCTTGCACGAAGCCCTTGCGCAGACGCGTGCCGGATCGGTCACTTCGGTGATCGCGGGAACGTCGCCGATCCCGGACGCACAGAACTTGTCCGCGTCGAATTCCGCAACTTCGCATTTCGACGGCGCGATGCAGGCCGCCACTGCGGCGAACTATGCGCCGCTCGCGCAGCCGGTCTGGCGAGGCCAAGCGGGCCTCAATCTCGGCGTGCGCGAATCGCGCGTCGATTACCTCGCGCTGCTCAGCGGCGGCGAAGAAAAGATTCACGGCGCGGAAGCGGCGAACGGTGTCATAACGGCCAGCGCGGTCGCGCTGCCTGCAGCGCAGGACGACGTGCCGCCGCTCGGTTACGCGCTCGCGCAATTGGCCGGTATTTACGTGCTCGCCGAAAATGCGCAAGGGTTGATCCTCGTCGACATGCACGCCGCGCATGAGCGCATCACCTACGAAAAGCTCAAAACCGCGCAGGCGACCGACGGCATTCGTGCGCAGCTATTGCTCGTGCCGCTGTCGCTCGCGGTCAGCGCGCGCGAGGCCGCCGTGGCCGAAGATCATGCCGAGGAACTCGTGGCGCTCGGCTTCGAGATCGTGCGCTCGGGACCGCAGAGCGTGACGATCAAGCGCTATCCGGGATTGCTCGAAGGTGCGGACGTGGGTGCACTCGTGCGCGACGTGCTCGGCGATCTATCGACGCACGGCACCACGCGGCGCATGCAGGAAGTACATAACGATATGCTGTCGACGATGGCCTGCCACGGCTCGGTGCGCGCGCATCGACGCTTGACTCTGCCCGAAATGAACGCATTGTTGCGCGACATGGAAGCGACCGAGCGTTCGGGCCAGTGCAATCACGGCCGCCCGACCTGGGTGCAGCTTTCGATTGCCGATCTGGACCGCATGTTTTTGCGCGGACGCTGATACTGATTGCTGAGCTCAACGGGAACTCGTATGAAATATTTCGCCATCGCCGCACTGGGTGCCGTGCTCGCAACAGGTGCAGTCGCCACGCCGAAAGCCGCAGACGACGCGGCCTATCGCAAACAGATCGACGACTGGCGCGCCAAGCGCGTCGAGCGGCTCAAGGCGCCGAACGGCTGGCTCAGCCTGGTCGGCCTGGAATGGCTGAAGGAAGGTGCCAACACGATCGGCTCGGCCAAGGACAACGCGATCGTGATCGCCAAGGCGCCGCCGCACCTCGGTACGGTGGTTCTCGATCGCGGCCGCGCGACGATATCGCTCGACCCGCGCGCGCGCGATGCGAAGATCGACGGCGAATCGAAGCCCGGCGCCGAACTGGTCGACGACAGTCAGGAGAAGCCGACGACGGTCAGTTTCGGCAGCGCGAATTTCTACTTGATCAAGCGCGACGACAAATTCGGCCTGCGCATCAAGGACACCGCGGCGCCGACGCGTACGCACTTCGTCGGCATCGACAATTTCGACATCGATCCTTCCTGGCGCATCGAGGCGAAGTGGGAGGCCTACGATCCGCCGCACGAGATCGAGCAGGGCAACATTCTCGGCCAGATCGAAAAGGCCGTGGTGCCGGGCGCCGCCGTGTTCGAGCACGACGGCAAGACGTATCGCGTCGAGCCCATCATCGAAAATCCCGGCGACACCGATCTGTTCCTCGTCTTCGCCGACCGCACCAGCGGCAAGGAAACTTACGGTGCCGCGCGTTTCCTGTACGCCGCTGCGCCGAAGGACGGCAAGGTGCTGCTCGATTTCAACAAGGCTTACAACCCGCCTTGTGCGTTCACGCCGTACGCGACCTGCCCGTTGCCGACGCAGCAAAATCGTCTCGACGTGCGCGTGACTGCGGGCGAGAAGAAGTATCGCGGCGGTCACGAATAGGCCGCCGTGGCTTGCTGCGGGCGGCTTCTGTGCTTCCCGCTACAAGAATTGTCGTTAGGTTGATGCGCGATATGCGGCTGGAATAAATTACTCCCGCATGTGTTTTTGCATTCTCCGCCGCAACGCGGAGCCGCGGGTTCGGCGAATCGAGCCCCTACGCGCCTTTGAAACTCGGCCTGCGCCGTTCGAGGAACGCCTGCGTGCCTTCGCGCATGTCTTCGGTCGAGAAGGCGAGACCGAACGCCTGCGATTCGTAGTCCAATCCGGCCTCGATGCCGCACTCGCCGCCGATCAGCACAGCATCAAGGATGCCCGCGATCGCATGCGGCGCGCCGGCAGCGAGCTGATCGGCCAGCTTGTCGATTTCCGCGTCGAGCTGTTCGGCCGCAATAACGCGCGTGAGCACGCCGAGCGCCTGCGCGCGCGCCGCGTCGATCGGCGCGCCGGTCAGGCAGAGTTCCAGCGCCGCGCTGCGTCCGGCGAGGCGTAACAAGCGCTGCGTCCCGCCGAAGCCCGGCAGCAGGCCGAGGTTGATTTCCGGCTGGCCGACCTTGGCCTTGTCGCTCGCGATGCGCAGGTGGCAGCACATGGCCAGTTCCAGGCCGCCGCCAAGGGCAAAGCCCTGGATGCGCGCAATCACGGGTTTGCCGAGGCGCTCGACGCCGAGCATCATCGCCTGGCCGCGGCGCGCGAATTCCTGGGCCTGGATCGGGGTCAACGTCGCCAGTTCCGAAATGTCGGCGCCGGCGACGAAGGCTTTCTCGCCGCTGCCGCCGAGAATCACGACGCGCACCGCATCGTCGGCCTTGGCCTGGCCGAAGGCGATGGCGAGTTCGTTGATCGTCTCACGGTTGAGCGCGTTGAGTTTGTCGGGGCGGTTGATCGTGATGCGGCGCACGGTGCCGCGGTCTTCGATGAGCAAATTGCGATAAGCCATGGGTGCTCTCTGTGAAAAAGTGTGGCCGGATGTGGCCGTTTTGCGAATTTCGCGTTTGGGAGACGAACGCACGCTAGACTCAGCGGCCGCCTGCGGCCTCGCGGCGATTGTCGCATCCGCCAACGCTGGCATAAATATGGACCGCCTGAACAGCCGCCGTTCAGGCGCCGCCGGTAGTATCGCTGGCCGGGGTTAGAAGGCTTGGGGTAGAATGCGCGGCTTTCGCGCGGGTTTTCACCCAGTTTGCGGCTCGGGCGCGCGATTTTCCGGGCGACCGGCGACGGATTTTCCCTCTGGAGGTATGCATGAAATTGCGTTTTTGTCTTATCGCGGCCGGTGTTCTCGCCGCCGGATCGGTGTCCGCTCAGGACGCTAAGTCGTCGGCTGCCGCTGCTCCTGCCGCCGCGCAGCAACAGGCGCAGAAGCCGCCCGCGCCGCTGACCGCCGCGGACAAGCCGAATCTCTCCTACGCGCTCGGCTTCCAGATCGGTGACGATCTCGCCGGTCGCAAGGTCGACATCGACATCAACCAGGTCGTCAAGGCGCTGCAGGACGGCTACGCCAAGCGCCAGCCGACCGTCACCGTCGACACGATGCGCGACGTGCTCGGCCGCTTCCAGTACGAGCAGTACACCAAGGCCAAGAGCGAGTACGACAAGGTCTCTTCGGAGAACAAGTCGAAGGCGCAGCGTTTCTTCGCCGAGAACAAGTCGAAGAAGGGCGTCGTGGCGCTGCCGAGCGGCGTGCAGTACGTCGTGATCGAAGAAGGCTCGGGCAGCAAGCACCCGACCCTGCAGAGCGAAGTGACGGCGAACTTCCGCCTGTCGCTGCTTAACGGTCAGGAGCTCGATTCCTCGTTCGCGCGCGGCGAGCCGTTTAAGTTCAAGGTCAACGAAGTGCTCAAGGGCTGGCAGGAAGTGCTGCCGCTGATGAAGATCGGCGACTACTGGCGCGTCTACGTGCCGTCCGATCTCGCCTACGGCGAGCGTGGCGACGGCCGCCGCATCGGCCCGGACGAGGCCCTGGTGTTCGAGCTGAAGCTCATGGACGTCAAGCCGTAAGCAAGTCCAGATGTAAAGCAGTCACACAACGCCGCGCTCGTCGCGGCGTTGATGTTTTCGGGTTCAATGCCATCATTTACGCTGATGCAAATCGACAAGCCGCCGCTTCTCGCCGCATGCGGCCGCAATATTTGCGATCATCCGCGGTTGTGAAATCGAAAGCGGCCGTTGCTGCCTGCACTTCTCCGTCAAGCATGTTCTCCTGGAAAAGCCCGCCGCCGAAACCGATCCTGACGCCGTGCATCGGCGTCTGCGAACTTGATGCGGCCGGTCTGTGTAAGGGCTGCCACCGCACGGTGGACGAGATTGCCCGATGGGGATCGATGAGCGATGGCGAACGTGCGCGCCTGATGAGCGAAGTCCTGCCGCAACGCGAGCCGAGTCCGGCGGCATGATCGCGGGAGGAGACGCTCTGGCCGTTTTGCGCGAACGCGTGCTGCGCAGCGTACGTCCGCTCGGCGAGCAGCCGGCAGCCGCCGGCTGGAACCACGACGATATGCGTCTTCTGATCGGCACAGGGCCGCGCCGCCCGGCGGCCGTGCTGCTCGCCCTCGTCGACCGCGGCGATGATCTCAACGTGCTGCTGACGCGCCGGACCGACGACTTGGCCAACCACGCGGGGCAGGTCAGCTTTCCGGGCGGAGGAATCGAGCCCGACGACGCCGATGCGATCGCCGCAGCGCTGCGCGAAACGCACGAAGAGATCGGCGTGGACAGCGGATTGATCGAGCCGATCGGCTATCTCGACACGTTCGAGACGATTTCGAGTTACCGCATCACGCCCGTCGTCGCGTGGCTCGATGCGGGTTATCACCCGGTGCCGAACCCGCGCGAAGTCGCCGAGATTTTCGAAGTGCCGCTTGCGTATTTTGTCGATCCGGCGAACAAGCACACGTTGCGCATGAATTATCTGGGCAAAGAGCGCGAGATCTATGAATTCTTCTATGGCGGCCAGCGCATCTGGGGCGCGACCGCGGCCATGCTGCTGAACTTCGTGAACCGGATGGAGACTGCTTCGCCATGAATGCCTCGCCGTTGATCTTGGCCGCCGACCTCGCCGCGCGACTCGGCGACGAGAACCTGTTGGTCGTCGACTGCCGTTTCGATCTGGCCGATCCGCAGCGCGGTGCGCGCGACTATGCCGAGGCGCATATCGCCGGCGCGGTTTACGCCGATCTCAATCGGGATTTGTCCGATTTGTCGAAGCCCAAGCTCGGCCGTCATCCGCTGCCCGATGCGGCGGCGTTTTCCGCCGTGCTCGGCGGTTGGGGCTGGACGCCGCAAACGCGTGTCGTCGCCTACGACGATGCGGGTGGCGCGCTCGCGGCGGCGCGGCTATGGTGGATGTTGCGCCTGGTCGGTGCTGAAAATATCACCGTGCTCGACGGCGGCTGGGCTGCGTGGAAGCGCGCAGGGTTGCCGGTCGATGCGAGCCAACCCAAGCGCACTGCAACGCAGGTTTCGCTCGAATTTGCCACAAAGGAAATCGTCTACACCGACGAACTGCGTGCTTTGCGATCGGTGCCATCGGCGCTCGTGCTCGACGCGCGCGGCGCTCAGCGTTTCCGCGGCGAGGTCGAACCGATCGATCCGGTTGCGGGCCATATTCCCGGTGCGCACAATCGGCCGTTCACCGAGAACCTGCAGGCGGACGGACGCTTCAAGCCGGCGGCCGAGCTGCGCGCTGAGCTTCAGGCCGCGATCGGCGCGCATGCGCCGGGCGAAGTGATCCACAGTTGCGGCTCAGGTGTCAGTGCCTGCCAGAACCTGTTGGCATTCGAGGTGGCGGGGCTGGCCGGTTCGCACGTCTATGCGCCGTCGTGGAGTGGCTGGATCGCCGATCCGGACAACCCGGTCGAGCGCGGCTGACCGCTCTCACGCCGCGGCTTTCGGCGCTCTGAGCTTGGCGACGAGCGCCTTGATCGTGGTTTGCGTTTCCGCGGAGAACCAGCCGGCGACGAATTCGTCGACACCGAGTTTGCTCAGATCCGCGAAGGCTGCGGCGAGATCGCCGCGCGCGATTAGCCGCGTCTGGTTCATCGCGGTCGGCGGCAGCTTGAGCAGGGCGGCGAGCCATTCGCGTGAGCGCGTGACGACGTGCGTGGGCTCGGCCAGCTCGTCGACGAAGCCGACGCGCAGCGCTTCGTCCGCATCGATCATCGCACCGGCGACGAGCAGGCGCTCGGCGCGATAGGCGCCGACGACGCGGCGCAGAGCGAGCTGGATCGCCTCGGGCACAGCGATGCCGACCTGCACTTCGTTGAGGCCGATTTTGTACGGCCCGCTCGCCATCACGCGATAGTCGGAAAACAGCGCCAGCACGGCGCCGCCCGCCGGGCTGTGGCCGGTGATCGCCGAGACGACCGGTACCGGCGAGCGCGCGAGCGCGGCGCAGAGGGCGAAGAAATCGTGCCAGAACGATTTCATCGCCGGTGCATCGAGCTGCAGCAGCGCGGGCAGATCGAGGCCGGCGGAGAACATGCCCGGCTGGCCGGACAGAATCACACCGCGCGCGCCTTGCGCGGGCGCGGCTTCGACCGCGGCGCGCAAAGTCGCGACAAACTCGGGATTCAGCGCATTTACCGGCGGCCGCGCTAGGCGCAGTTCAAGGATATCGTCGTGGCGAATCTGTTCGAGCATGGGAATCCCGTTTTTGCTGAAGCGTCCCTGCGGTCTGGATGGCATGCGGCTCCTGCCGCGTGCTCGGCCGGACATTCGCTGTGCGAAGGCCGGCCTCTCTCGTAGCTGTCGCGAAGCTCAATGCGTCGATGCAATCGATCCGCGTCGGAGCGCCAAGCGCTTCGCGCAAGTCACTTGTACGACTCGGTCCACTGATATTGCACGGTGTACGTCACCGTCGCCTCGCCGTTCGCCGGCACGTCGAGCTTGAATTCGACCGTATCGGAATTTTTCTTTTCGTACTTGGCCGAGGACTGGCTGATGTTCCATTGCGTCCAGCGATACAGGTGCTCACGTACGACCACGCTCTTCGGTGCGTCGCTTGCATTGCTGATGCGCAGCGCGAACGATTCGCTGAGGCTGTGCTGGCCCTTGTCGATCTGGAAATCGGTCTGGCGGCGCTCGCCGCGCAAGTCGAAGGCGTCGCCGAGCTGGAGTGCAATCGGCTCGTTCTTCGGCGTGTGGCCGATCTGGTCTTCGCCGATGAATTCGGGCGCGCCGTCGTTGGAATTCTGCAGCAGGCGCACGCGTCCGGCCGGCAGGGCGCGGTCGATGCGGAACGCGAGCGTCGAGCGCACGGCTGGCGGCGTACCCGCGCCGTAACTGCGATCGGTGATCGGCGCCATGCCCGGGTTGGCGCGATAGTGCGTCGCCTCGAACAGGTATTGGCGCTGACAGGCGACCGCCTGGTCGGGGAACAGCGCGACGCGCTGCAGACTGTTGTCGACGATATCGAGCGGCGTGTCGATCGTGTATTCGTGATAGTCGCCGACTGTGCCGGTTTCGGCGGCGGAGACGACATCGGCACTGGCCGCTTTCGCCATCATCATCGGCCGTGGCGCCTGGGTGCGGCCGACGCGGTTCGGCGCGCCAGCGATCAGCTTGACCTGCGCGCCGCGATAGCTCGTGCCGCTGCGGTCGGCGATCAGCGCCCAACCGGAGAGATTGAGTTTGCAGTCGCCGCCCGCACCGATCCAGCCCGAATATTCCGCGCGCCAGGCCAGGCCCAGGGTGGGATAGACGAACTCGAAATTGCGCGTGCCGCCCTGCTTTGCGTTGACGTCGAGGCGCAGGGCCGGTGTCGCCGACATGCCGCGCGGCAGGTCGGGGAAGGTGACGCGGCCGTAGTCCGTCACCGTCGTCACGCGGCCGTCTGGCAGTTGCACGGTGAGGCCGCCGTTATTCGACAACAGGATGCCGGTGATCGGCGTCGCGTTCGGATTCGCGCTGCTGCCGGCGATCTCGACCGAATGGCCGATCTGGCGCTGCACGAGTGCGTCGAACGACAGCGTCTGATCGTCGAAGCGCTGGCTGACGATGGTCGCGTCGCCCGCATCGACCACGCGCGCACTGAGCGCGGACGGATCGAGATAGCGCGCGACGTCGCGCACTTCGAGCGAGTTGCTGCCCGGATTCAGATTGAACTGGCGCCGGTCGCGCACCACCGCGTAGCCGCCGACCGCGTTCGCATTGTCGGCATCGCTCGTTTCAAACAGGCCGTCGCCGTTGTTCGCCTGTGCACTGTAGATCGAGAGCGCATAGCGCGAGGGCGGCGTCTGGGCGTTGGTACTCATGCAAAATCCGGCGAGTAGGGAAGCGGCGAGTATCGTGCGGCGCATGGTCGCGGTCCGTGCTGGGTCGGTCATGCGCGATATCATAGCCAGAAACCTTGCGAGGAATGTTTCGATGCGCCGATTGACTGCGCTGCTTTTGCTGGTGTTCACGCTGAGCCAGACCGCACTGGCCGCCGGGCGTCTCGAAATCGATCGCGCCTGGATTCGCACCGCGCCGCCGGGCGCGATGATGTTGGCCGGCTACGCGACTCTGCGCAACACCGGCGACGCACCGCTGACGGTGGTCGGAGCAAGCAGCGAAACGTTCGGCGATGCCTCGCTGCACGAGAGTGTCGAGGTCGATGGCGTGGCGCGTATGAAAGCGCTCGGCCCGCTGGAAATCGCTCCGGGCGCGAGCGTCGTTTTCGCGCCGGGTGGCAAGCATTTGATGCTGATGCGGCCCAAGGGCGAGATCAAGCCCGGCGGTAGTATAAAAATCCACATTGAAGCAAAGCCGGGCGACGGCGCGACGGCCGGTTTCGTCGTGCGCGACACCGCGCCGTAAGGATTCGACTCATCGAGTCCGCTCTCGATCCGCTAGACGGGTGCAAGAGCGGAACTCGAACGTATTGAATACTTTTCTCGCGGAACGTGCGCGGGACGCGCCTCTACACGCAGGCCGCGCGAACCTGCTCGGGCAGCGGCACCGACTTGCCCGTTGCCGGGTTGATCCACACCATCACGACGTTGCCGTCCATATAGAGCACGGATTCGTCTTTCGCATCGACGATGCGGTGCGCGATCGTGATCGAGCTGGTGCCGAGTCGTTCGCAGAACAACTGGACGACGATCTCGCCGGGCCAGGTGATCGGGCGGCGATAGTTGGCATGGACCGCGGCCATGATCGGCGCGCTGTCGTGGGCTGCCCAGTCGGCGACGTGCTCGGCCAGCCATTGCACGCGCGCTTCCTGCAGATAGACCAGGTAGGCGGCGTTGTTGACGTGGTTGAGCGCGTCATGGTCGCCCCAGCGCAGCGGCATGCGCAGCTCGAACAGCTTGCTCATCGGTGCCGAGGAAGTCGTGGTCTCGCTCATGCTGCTTTCCTCTTCTTGCCGTTGCTCGTGCCGAGCACGCGCGCAAGGAAGCGGCCGGTGTGCGAAGCCTCGTTCTTGGCGATGTCTTCGGGCGTGCCGGTCGCGATGATCTGGCCGCCGCGGTGGCCGCCTTCGGGGCCGAGATCGATGACCCAGTCCGCGGTCTTGATCACGTCGAGATTGTGTTCGATCACGACCACGGTGTTGCCGTCGTTGCGCAGGCGGTGCAGCACCTTGAGCAACTGCTCGATGTCGTGGAAATGCAGGCCGGTAGTCGGCTCATCGAGGATGTAGAGCGTGCGTCCGGTGTCGCGCTTGGACAGTTCGCGCGAGAGCTTGACGCGCTGTGCCTCGCCGCCCGACAAGGTCGTCGCGCTCTGGCCGAGCTTGATATACGAAAGGCCCACGTCGACCAGCGTCTCCAGCTTGCGCGCGAGTGCGGGCACGGGCTCGAACAGTTTCAGCGCGTCCTCGACAGTCATGTCGAGCACGTCGGAAATCGTGTGGCCCTTGTACATGATCTCAAGCGTCTCGCGGTTGTAGCGCTTGCCGTGGCAGACGTCGCACGGCACGTAGACGTCGGGCAGGAAGTGCATCTCGACCTTGATCATGCCGTCGCCTTCGCAGGCTTCGCAGCGGCCGCCCTTGACGTTGAACGAAAAGCGCCCCGGCTGGTAGCCGCGCGCGCGCGCTTCGGGCACCTGCGCGTAAAGCTCGCGCAGCGGCGTGAACAGGCCGGTATACGTCGCCGGATTCGATCGCGGTGTGCGTCCGATCGGCGATTGGTCGATGTCGACGACCTTGTCGAACAACTCCAATCCTTCGACTTTCTCGAACGGTGCCGGCTTCTCGTTCGCGCCGTTGAGTTCGGCCGCGGTGTAGCGGAACAGCGTGTCGTTGATCAGCGTGGACTTGCCCGAGCCGGAAACGCCAGTCACGCAGACGAACAGACCCGCGGGGATTTCCAGATCGACGTTCTTCAGATTGTTGCCCGAAGCGCCCTTGATGCGCAGCGCGAGTTGCGGATCGAAAGGATGGCGCTTGCGCGGCACTTCGATGCCGCGCTTGCCGGAAAGGTACTGGCCGGTCAGCGAGCGCTTCGATTCGAGTACGTTCTTGAGCTTGCCCTCGGCGACGACTTCGCCGCCGTGCACGCCCGCGCCGGGGCCGATGTCGACGATGTGGTCGGCGATACGGATCGCGTCCTCGTCGTGTTCGACGACGATCACCGTGTTGCCGAGGTCGCGCAGGCGCGTCAGTGTGCCGAGCAGACGTTCGTTATCGCGCTGATGCAGGCCGATCGAGGGTTCGTCGAGTACGTACATGACGCCGACCAGGCCGGCGCCGATCTGCGAGGCGAGGCGGATGCGCTGCGCTTCGCCGCCCGAAAGCGAATCGGCCTGGCGGTCGAGGGTCAGGTAGTCGAGGCCGACGTCGACAAGGAATTTCAGCCGTTCGCGGATCTCTTTGACGATCTTCGCCGCGATCTCGCCGCGCCAGCCGGCGAGCTTGAGTGTGTCGAAAAACGCCTGCGAGCGGTCGATCGGCAGCGCGGTCAGCGCGGACAGGTTGCTGTCGGCGACGAAGACGTTGCGAGCGCTGCGATTGAGGCGCTGGCCGTGGCAGTCGGGGCAGGGCCGTTCGCTGATGAACTTGGAGAGTTCCTCGCGCACCGCGGGCGATTCGGTTTCCTTGTAGCGCCGCTCCAGGTTCGGCACGATGCCTTCGAACTTGTGCTTGCGCGTCACCGCGGCACCGGTTTCGGTGAGATAGCGGAAGGTGATTTGCTCGTCGCCCGAACCGAACAGCACGGCCTTGCGGCTCGATTCCGGCAGCGACTCCCACGGTGCGTCGATATCGAAGCCGTAGTGCTTGGCCAGCGACATGATCATCTGGAAGTAATACATGTTGCGCCGATCCCAGCCGCGCACCGCGCCGGCGGCGAGCGACAGGTTCGGATGCACGACCACGCGCGTCGGGTCGAACACCTGGGTCACGCCGAGGCCGTCGCAGGATGGGCAGGCGCCGACCGGCGAGTTAAACGAGAACAGGCGCGGTTCGAGTTCGGGCAGCGAGTAGTCGCAGACCGGGCAGGAATAGCGCGAAGAAAAGATCGTCGGATTCGATTTCTCGTCGTCGAGATCGACCACGAGGACGATGCCGTCGCCGAGGCGCAGCGCGGTCTCGAACGATTCGGCGAGACGTTGCTTGATCTCGTCGTTCGGCCGGAAACGGTCGATGACGGCTTCGATGGTGTGTTTCTGGCGCAGGGCGAGCGCGGGCACGGCGTCGAGTTCGTGCAGTACGCCGTCGACGCGCGCACGCACGAAGCCCTGGGCGCGCAACTGCTCGAACACCTGCAGGTGCTCACCCTTGCGTTCGCGCACGATCGGCGCGAGCAGCATGTAGCGGCGCTCGGCATTCATCGCCAGGGTCGCATCGACCATCTGGCTGACGGTCTGCGCTTCGAGCGGAATGCCGTGGTCCGGGCAGCGCGGCGTGCCGACGCGTGCGAACAGCAAGCGCAGGTAGTCGTAAATCTCGGTGATCGTGCCGACCGTCGAGCGCGGGTTGTGCGAGGTCGACTTCTGCTCGATCGAAATCGCGGGCGAAAGGCCCTCGATGTGGTCGACGTCGGGCTTCTCCATCACCGAGAGAAACTGTCGCGCGTAGGCGGACAGCGACTCGACATAGCGGCGCTGGCCCTCGGCATAGATCGTGTCGAAGGCGAGCGAAGACTTGCCCGAGCCCGACAGGCCGGTGATCACGATCAGGCTGTCGCGCGGCAGGTCGAGGTCGATGTTTTTCAGATTGTGCGTGCGGGCACCGCGGATGCGGATCGTATCCATAGCTGCAAGGGGTTCGGGCCGACTGAGTACTATAACGCGCCGGTCAAGTCGCGGCGGAGGGGATTTCAGCGCCAAGCTGTCTCGGCGATCGAGACGCGCCAGCGTACCTCATCAATATTGCCAGCCCGAGCACGATTCAAGGAGGCGGTACGGCAAGTCTGCTGACGCAGTTTGTCAGCAGACTTCGAAACGGATTGCGAGGGTAGGGGATAGGCGCTACCGTGGCCGCGCCGGCGGACATCCGCCTCACTCCGGGGACAAAAATGGTCATCAAGAGCGTCAATGTCATCAAGCTCGCGGTTTTCCAGGCCGTCTTGGCCGCGATCGTCGGTCTCATCGCAGGCATCTTCGTCCTGCTGTTCGGCTCGATGATCGGCAGGATGAGCGGCGACACTGGGGCGGCGGCCGGCTTGATCGGTGGCATCGGCGCAGTGATTTTCCTGCCGATTCTCTATGGTGTGTTCGGATTCATCGGTGGGGCGATCGGCGCATTCATCTACAATCTCGTCGCCGGCGTGATCGGCGGCATCGAAATCGAGGTCGAATAGACCGCCACGCGCCGCGTGTTGACGTTAATTCCCTGAAAAGGTTATAGTAAGCGGCTGTTTTTAACGGCAGTTGTCAAAATAACTACAGAGGAATGCCCAATGTACGCAGTTATCGTCACCGGCGGTAAGCAATACCGCGTCGCTCAGGGGGAAACCCTGCGCGTAGAAAAAATCGAGGCCGACGTCGGCGCCGCGGTCAATTTCGACCAGGTTTTGCTGCTCGGCTCCGGCGAAGGCATCAAGGTCGGCGCGCCGACCGTCAGCGGTGCCTCGGTCGTGGCCAAGGTCGTCAAGCACGGCCGTCTCGACAAGATCCGTATCATCAAATTCCGCCGCCGCAAGCACCACATGAAGCAGCAAGGTCATCGGCAGCATTACACCGAAATCGAAATCACCGGCATTTCGGGTTAAGAGGAGCAATCAGTCATGGCACATAAAAAGGCAGGCGGCAGTACCCGTAACGGCCGCGACTCGAACCCGAAGTACCTCGGCGTGAAGATCTACGGCGGCCAAGCCGTCGAAGCCGGCAATATCATCGTGCGCCAGCGCGGCACCCAGTTCCATCCGGGCGCCGGCGTCGGCCTCGGTCGCGATCACACCTTGTTTGCGCTGGTCGACGGCACCGTCGAGTTCCGCACCAAGGGCATCAAGAACCGTCGCACGGTCAGCGTGGTTGCCGCGGTCTGATCCGCGCGCCAGCGAATCGACAGAGCCCGGCCTCGTGCCGGGCTTTTCGTTTCTGTGAAGTAAGCCCTCCGCAGTGAGCGCAAAAAGCAAAAAGCGTTTACGCTTCTGACCGCTCACCGCTCACCGCTCACCGCTCACCGCTCACCGCTCACCGCTCACCGCTCACGCTATTACCTTACTCAAATGAAATTCGTCGACGAAGCCGAGATCACCGTCCACGCCGGCAACGGCGGCAGCGGCTGCGTGAGTTTCCGGCGTGAAAAATTCATTCCGTTCGGCGGGCCGGACGGCGGCAACGGCGGCGACGGCGGCAGCGTCTTCCTCGTCGCTGACGAGGGCCTCAATACCCTGATTGATTTCCGCCACGAGCGCTCGTTCCGTGCGCAGCGCGGCGAGAACGGCATGGGGCGGCAGATGGCCGGCAAGGCCGGCGAGGACAGGATCATCCGCGTGCCGGTCGGCACCGCAGTGATCAACGTCGATACCGACGAAGTGATCGGCGACCTGACTCATCACGGCCAGTTGCTCAAGGTCGCCGAGGGCGGTCACGGCGGCGCCGGCAACGTCAACTTCAAGAGTTCGACCAACCGCGCGCCGCGCAAGGCGACACCGGGTACGGAAGGCGAAGCCCGCGAGTTGCGCCTGGAGCTGAAAGTGCTCGCCGACGTCGGCCTGCTCGGTTTCCCGAACGCGGGCAAGTCGACCTTCATCCGTGCCGTTTCGGCAGCGACTCCGCGCGTGGCCGACTACCCGTTCACGACCTTGCAGCCGCATCTCGGCGTCGTGCGCATCGGTACAGACCAGAGCTTCGTCATCGCCGATATTCCGGGCCTGATCGAAGGCGCGGCGGAAGGTGCCGGGCTCGGCATTCAGTTCCTCAAGCACGTGTCGCGCACGCGTCTGCTGCTGCATCTGGTCGACATCGCGCCGCTCGATGGCGAGACCGATCCGGCCGAACAGGTGCGCGCGATCGAGGCGGAACTCGAGAAGTTCGACGAAGATCTGCTCGGTCGCCCGCGCTGGCTCGTGTTCAACAAGGCCGATCTGCTGCCCGAGGACGAGCGCGAGAAGCTCGCCAAGGCGCTCGTGCGCAAGCTCAAGTGGAAGCAGCCGTGGTTCGTCGTCTCCGCGATTGCGCGCGAGGGAATCTGGCCGGTTGCGCTGAAAATCCAGGATTTCTTCGATCGGCTCAAGGCCGAGGCGGCGCAGGAATCGCCGAGCGAGGACGCTTGAGCGCAGTTCCGGCTGGCCCGGAATCGTTCGCCGGAGCGTGGTTAATCGTGCCCGCTTTGTCCTTCGTTCCGGCGCGCACCAAAGCGCCCATCGGAGCCGAAACCGGACGCAACGAATCGTGCCTCTGCGCGAGACCGACGGAAAAGACAAAGCCAACAAAAAAGCCGGCATCAGCCGGCTTTCTCGGCAAAGCGAAGTGCCTAGAATCAGGCCAGGGCTTTGATATGCGCGCTCAGGCGGCTCTTATGGCGGGCAGCCTTATTTTTGTGGATCAGGCCGCGGCTCGAATAGCGGTCCATGATCGGCTCAGCAGCCTTATAGGCGGCTTCGGCGCCGGCTTTGTCTTTCGCGGCGATCGCGTTGACGACTTTCTTGATCGAGGTGCGCAGCGCCGAGCGCGCGCTGGAATTGCGGGCGTTGCGCTTGACGGCCTGACGCGCACGCTTCTTCGCAGATTTGATATTGGCCAAGGGATGACTCCAGAAAAAAGAATGAAAATCGGGGGTGGAAAAAGGGGCGGAATTGTAATGGTTATGTCAAGTCTGGTCAACTTGGCCGGCGTTTCCGTCGCATGAAGCCGCCTAGCCTGCTGCGTTCGATGTTCTCGTTCAGCGCGATGACGATGATATCGCGCGTGCTCGGCCTTGTGCGTGATCAGTCGATCAGCGCGACATTCGGCGTGAGCTGGATGACCGATGCCTTCTGGGTCGCCTTCCGCATCCCGAACTTCCTGCGCCGGCTGTTTGCCGAAGGCTCGTTCAGCACGGCCTTCGTGCCGGTGTTCACCGAGGTCAAGGAAAAGCGCTCGCATGCGGAGCTGAAGGCGCTCGTGGCGAAGACCGCCGGGACGCTCGGCGGCGTACTGCTGGTCGTCACTGCGCTTGGCGTGCTCGGTTCGGACCAGGTCGCCGCGCTGTTCTCGTTCGGCGCGCTCGACACGCCGGAAAAAGCGCAGCTGACTTCCGACCTGCTGCGCATCACCTTCCCGTTTCTGCTGTTCGTTTCCCTGACCGCGCTCGCGGGCGGTGTGCTCAACAGCTTCCACCGCTTTGCCCTGCCGGCGTTGACGCCGGTCATCCTCAACCTGTGCATGATCGTCGGCGCGCTGTGGTGGAGCCGCTATTTCCAGGTGCCAATCAAGGCGCTGGCCTGGTCGATCTTCATCGCCGGCATCCTGCAATTGCTGTTTCAGTTCCCCGCGCTGCGCCGGCTCGACCTGCTTGCCTGGCCGAGTTGGGGCTGGGCGCATTCGGAAGTGCGACGGATCATGCGGCTCATGATCCCGACCCTGTTCGGTTCGTCGGTCGCGCAGGTGAACCTCTTGCTCGACACGGTGATCGCCTCGCTGTTGATCACCGGCTCGCAGACCTGGCTGCAGACGGGCGACCGCCTGCTCGAACTGCCGCTCGGTATCTTCGGCGTCGCGCTCGGCACTGTGATCCTGCCGAGCCTGTCGCGTCATCACGTCAACACCGACCATGCCGGGTTCTCGCGCGCGCTCGACTGGGGTCTGCGCACGACCTTGCTGATCGCGGTTCCGGCCATGCTCGGTCTGGTCCTGCTCGGCAAGCCGATCGTCGCGACGCTGTTCCAGCACGGCAAATTCACCGCGGGCGACGCGGACATGGTTGCGCTGAGCTTGTCCGCGCTGAGCTTCGGCCTGCCGGCGTTTGCTCTGGTCAAAGTGCTCGTTCCGGCGTTCTACGCGCGCCAGGACACGAAAACACCGGTGCGCGCGGGCATCGCCGCGATGGTCGCGAACATGGCGCTCAACATCCTCCTGGTCGGTGCGCTGTACCTGCTCTGGCGCGGTGCGGAGATGCCCGGAGAAGGGCTGCTCGCGCGCATCGCCAACGTGCGCGGCCTGCATATGGGTGTGGCCTTGGCCTCGAGCCTGGCGAGTTATCTCAACTTGCTGCTGCTCTGGCGCGCGCTGCGCCGCGAGGCCATCTATCGGCACGAGCCAGGTTGGGGGCGGCATCTGCTGCGCCTGACGGTGGCCTGCGTGCTGATGGTCGGCGTGATCC
This sequence comes from Rudaea sp. 3F27F6, assembly GCF_005503555.1. Taxonomy (GTDB): domain Bacteria; phylum Pseudomonadota; class Gammaproteobacteria; order Xanthomonadales; family Rhodanobacteraceae; genus Rudaea. The sequence goes on along the minus strand of NZ_SCNG01000001.1, from coordinate 684,537 downwards.
TCGCCGGTCTGGCGATCTGGCCCGAATGGACGACGGCCGGCGTGGTTCAGCGCGCCTGGCGGTTGGGCGCCATCATTTCTGTCGCTGGCGGCGTCTATATCGCCGCCCTTTATGCCGGCGGCATGCGTCTGCGCGATTTGCGCGCGCACTAAAACCTGAGAGACGAATCAATTTCCAGGCCGGCGCAATGCGCCGATGGCCGTCGCGGCGAGCAGTAGAGCGAGCAGGCCGAGCAGTGCGGAATTCGCTGCCGGCGCCGCTACCGCTGGTGTACCGACGACGGCGGAATTGACGACCTGGTTGATGCTCGCACTGCTTGGTGCATTATTGCTGTCGCCGGAGTAGTTGACCGTGATGGCGTGAGTGCCGACAACAAGCGCGCTGGTTGAATAGCTAGCCTGACCGTTGCTGTCGAGCGCCACTGTTGTCAGCGTCGTCGTTCCGTCGAGGATGGTCAGCATGCCGGTTGCCGACGCGAGCGCGAGCCCCATTTTTGCCGCCGGCATAGCTTGTGCGCCGACAGTGCGTGCGAAGGTCGGCGCTTGCCCTGCGTTCACGGACACGCCGAAAGTGACGGCTTGTCCGAACGTACTGGGGTTCGAGCTGCTGCTGAGAACAACCGAAGTCGTCGCCGGGTTTACGGACTGTGTCAGCGTGCCGCTGCTGGCCGCGAAATTCGCATCGCCCGGGTAGCTGGCGCTGATCGTGTGCGATCCCGCATGCAACGTGCTGGTGGAAAAGACTGCCTGGCCGCTACTGTTCAGTGCTCCTGTACCGAGCGTCGTTGTGCCATCAACGAAGGTGACCGTGCCTGTCGGCGTACTCGGCCCGGATGAGCCGCTGACAGTGGCGGTGAAGGTTACGGCTTGTCCGAATGTGCTCGGGTTGCTGCCGCTGCTCAGCGTCATCGTGCTGGCCGCATGGTTCACGACCTGCGTCAGCGTAGAGCTGCTGCTGGCCGAAAAATTCGTACTGCCGGAGTAGCTGGCGGTGATGGCGTGCGACCCAGCGCTCAGTGCGCCGGTGGAAAAGGTCGCCTGGCCGCCGGCATTGAGCGTGACCGAAGCAAGCACCGTCGTGCCGTCGAGGAAGGTCACCGTGCCGGATGGCGTACCCGCGCCGGGTGCATTGACGTTGACGGTTGCAGTGAGCGTCACGGTCTGCCCCGGTGCGCTCGGATTGACGCTGCTGGCGAGGGTCGTTGTGGTGCCAGCCTGGTTTACGACCTGGTTCAGTGCGGCGCTGGTGCCGGCGCTGAAATTCGTGTCGCCGGAATAGCTGGCGCTGATCGAATGGGATCCGACGCCGAGGGAACCGATCGAAAACGCCGCCTGACCGCCGCTATTGAGCGTGACCGAAGCCAGCGTCGTTGTGCCGTCGAGGAAGGTCACGGTGCCGGACGGCGTGCCCGTGCCGGGAGCATTCGCGCTTACGCTCGCGGTGAACGTTACGGTTTGACCGAAGACGCTGGGATTCGCATCGCTTGTCAGCGCGGTCGTGGTGGCCGTCGCCGCGACCTGTTCGGTCGCCGCGGAGGGGGTGGTGGAGGTGAAGCCGGCACCGTTGTAGCGCGCAGTGATCGCATGTGTGCCGAGCGCGAGCGTGCTCGTGGTGCAGGTGGCCGTGTTGCCGCTGACGTTGACCGGTCCACCGCATAGCGGCGTACCGCCGCTGCAGAAGCGCGCGTCATTCGCAGGGCCGCCGTCGCAGAAATTCACCGTGCCGCCGGAAAATCCGGGCGCTATCGTTGCGGTCAGCACGACAGGTTGGCCGTAGCTCGACGCGGCGGGATTCGCGCCGATCGTGATATTGCTGGAGTCGGCGAATCCGGCGTTGTTGCCGATGAAATTGCCGAAGGAATTCGGTGTGGTGCCTACCGTAAGGTAGGTTGGAGTCCCTCCGGTTTTGGCAATCCGCACCAGCCTGTTGTTGCCCGACTCGGTGACGTAGACGTAGTTCGAGTCCAGGGCGATGGCTTGCGGGGTGTTGAGACCGGTCGTGAGCGATGTCGCCGCGCCGCCGGTCTTGATCATCGTGCGCACCGTACCGGGGTTGTCGTTCGTCGTCCAGTACAGGCTGCTCGCATCCGCCGCGATCGAGGTGGGATGGGTTTCATTCGTGAGCAGCGGCGTGCTGGCGCCGAGACCGGCGCCGGCGGCTTTTGTCCGGATACTGCCGCAGGTATCGATGCCGTTGCAGTTGTGATCGACCCAGAATGCCTGATTGTTGGCGTCCACCGCGATGCCGAACGCACCGGGTTCTTGCTGGTTCGTCCAATTGCCTCCGCTGCCCGAGGGGACCGTGGCGCTTTCGACGATGTTGAAGACGTTTCGAGTCAGCAGCAGGTGCGCACCATCCTGGCTGAAGGCAAAGCCACGAACCGCGGTGCGGTTTGGGAGAAACGTGCTCGACAGGTTGGTCGTCGTATCGATTGTCGCTACGAGAGGCTGCGGATTGGCGCTGGGTCCGCCATCGAGACCGACGTAAAGGTGCCCACCCGAAGGATCGACGACGACGGACCAGGGATGAATCGATAAAGCCGTCAACGAAATCGTGTCCACGACGGTGTTGAGCTGGGTGTCGATCACCGAGACCGTGCCGTCGTTATAGTTGCTTACGTAGACGCGAGGCCGGCTCGGGTGAATCGCAACGCTCTGCGGCCCGGCGCCGACCGCGATCGTGTTGGTGACGGCGAACGAAGATAGATCGACCACCGAAACGGTGTTGTCGCCGAAATTGGCGATGTACGCAGCTGGTGCCGCGGTCGCCGCGAGGGGGCAGAAGGCGACAAGGGTGATCGCGGCTGAGCGCAGCATTCTCCGAATGCGCAGATTCATGAGACGGCCTCTTCAATGGTTACGGCGAATCGTAACCGGCGCTGCTGTAGCGGCGCGGCGGCTGAAAATATCACCCGGATCGATGACAGTACAATGCCAAACGCAAGCGATTCTTTGTGCGGCGCAGCGCAGTCGGTATACTCGGTAGAATGAATCGTTTGTTCCGGGACGCTTCGGGCCCCAGTCTGGCCCCTAGCGGCAGCGTGATCTGCATCGGTGCGTTCGATGGCATGCATCTGGGCCATCGCGCCGTGCTTGCGCGCGTGTGCGAACGGGCGCGCGAGTTGAATCTGGATTCGGTCGTCGCCAGCTTTGAACCGTTGCCGCGCGAATTCTTTGCACGCGGCCGGCCGATGCCGCGGCTGTCGAGCGCGCGTGAAAAGATCGAGCAGTTTCGCGTTGCCGGCATCGATCTAGCTTTGCTGCTGCGTTTCAACGCGGCCCTGGCGGCGATGAGCGCGCAGGACTTCGTCGAACGCGTGCTGGTCAAGCGCCTCAACGCGCGCGAGGTTTGGGTCGGCGAGGGATTCCGCTTCGGCCATGCGCGCGGCGGCGATGTCGAACTGCTGCAGCGTCTCGGCCGTGAGCACGGATTCACTGCGCAGGCGCTCGAGCCGGTCGTTGTCGAGGGCGAGCGTATTTCCAGTTCGGCGATCCGCGAAGCGCTGGCCGGAGGCAGCTTCGAACTCGCCGCGCGCTGGCTCGGCCGGGCGTTCGCGATCGGTGGCCACGTGGTGCGCGGTCAACAGCTTGGGCGCAAGCTCGGCTATCCGACCGCGAACTTGCGTCTCGGCTCGCGCACCTCGCCCGTGGAGGGCATCTTCGCGGTGCGCGTGCATGGCGTCGGCGATGCGCCGCATCCCGGCGTGGCGAGCCTCGGCGTGCGCCCGACCGTGAACGGCAAGGAGCCGCTGCTCGAAGCGCACTTGTTCGATTTCGCCGGCGACCTCTACGGTCGTCGTATACAAGTGGAATTTGTGGAAAAATTGCGCGACGAGGAGAAATTCGCCGACCTCGACGCGATGGTGAAGCAGATCGATCGCGACGCCGAACAGGCGCGCGTGATCCTGCTGCGCTAGCCTGAAACAAGATTGCGGCCCACGAGGGGGCCGGTTGCGTTCGGGTCTTTGCCCGGACGTCCTGGCGTGAGTTCGGACCGGTGCCGGACTCATGCGAGCCGATATCAGCGCAGGATGCGCGGAATTCGGCGGTGAACAACCAACGGGTTGCCGCACGACGGCGGCGACTGGAGCGAGAATGAGCATCGACTACAAATCCACGATCAACCTGCCGCAGACCGATTTCGCGATGAAGGCCGATCTCGCCAAGCGCGAGCCGGCGATGCTGGCGGAGTGGGAGAAATCCGACCGCTACGGCGAGATTCAGAAGAAGACCGCGGATCGCGCGCACGCCTTCATTCTGCACGACGGCCCGCCGTACGCGAACGGCGCGATCCATCTCGGCCATGCGGTCAACAAGATTCTCAAGGACATCGTAGTCAAGTCGAAGCTCGTCGCGGGGCTGCGCTCGCCGTACGTGCCGGGCTGGGACTGCCACGGCCTGCCGATCGAAGTCGCGGTCGAGAAGAAAGTCGGCAAAGTCGGGCAGAAAGTCGATGCGACCGAATTTCGCAAACTCTGCCGCGAATACGCGACCAAGCAGATCGATCTGCAGCGCACCGACTTCAAGCGTCTCGGCGTGCTCGGCGATTGGAGCAATCCGTACCGCACGCTCGATTTCAAGTTCGAGGCCGACGAAATCCGCGCGCTGGCAAAAGTGATCGCGAACGGCCATCTTGTGCGCGGCGAAAAACCGGTCTATTGGTGCTTCGACTGCGGCTCGGCGCTCGCCGAAGCCGAAATCGAATATCAGGACAAGGTGTCGAGTGCGATCGACGTCGCCTACGACGCGCTCGATGCAAAAGCGCTCGCAGCCAAGTTCGGCGTCACGGTCGACGACGGCGATATCGTCGCCGTGCCGATCTGGACGACGACGCCGTGGACGCTGCCGGCCAGCGTCGCGGTCACGCTCGGTCCCGATATCGACTACGTGCTGATCGATGGCCCCGCACGCGACGGCAAGCGCGTGCTGCTCGTCGTCGCCGAGGCGCTCCTGGAAAAAGTTGCGAAGCGCTACGGCCTGGAAAATCCCGTTGCGCTCGGCCACGTCAAAGGCGCCGGGCTCGATCTGGTCAAACTGCATCATCCGTTCTACCAGCGCGAGATTCTGCTGATCAACGGCGACCACGTCACTACCGAGGACGGCACGGGCGCCGTGCATACCGCACCGAGCCACGGCATGGAAGACTTCGTCGTCGCGCGCGAGTACGGTATCGCCGGCGTCAATCCGCTCGGACCGAACGGCGTCTACACGCCCGAGACGGAATTGTTCGCCGGCCAATTCATCTGGAAAGCGAACGACGCCATCGTCGAGCTGCTGCGCGAACGCGGCGTCCTGCTCGCGGCGGAGAAGATCACCCACAGTTACCCGCACTGCTGGCGCCATCGCACGCCCGTGGTGTTCCGCGCGACCCCGCAGTGGTTCATCGGCATGGAGACGGCGGGCTTGCGCGCCGGTGCGCTCAAGGCGATCCGTGACGATGTCGACTGGTATCCGGCCTGGGGTGAGGAGCGCATCTACGGCATGATCGCCGGCCGCCCGGACTGGTGCATTTCGCGTCAGCGCACGTGGGGCGTGCCGATCGCGCTGTTTATTCACAAGTCCACGGGCGAGCCACATCCGCGCAGCGTCGAGCTGATGGAGCAAGTCGCGCAGCGCGTCGAGCAGGCCGGCGCCGATGCGTGGTACGCGCTCGATCCGCGCGAGCTGCTCGGCGACGAAGCCGAACAGTACGAGAAAGTCACCGACATTCTCGACGTCTGGTTCGATTCGGGCACGACGCACTATTGCGTGCTCGACCAGCGTGCGGAACTCGCGCGCAAGCCGGGCGACAAGGTCATGTATCTCGAAGGCTCGGATCAGCATCGCGGCTGGTTCCATTCTTCGCTGCTGACCTCGGTGGCGATGCACGGCAACGCGCCGTACGACGAAGTGCTCACGCACGGCTTCACCGTCGATGCGCAGGGGCGCAAGATGTCGAAGTCGCTCGGCAACGGCATCGAGCCGCAGGACGTGATGAAGAACTACGGCGCCGACATCCTGCGCCTGTGGATCGCGTCGGCCGACTACCGCAACGAGATGGCGCTCTCGGACGAGATTCTGAAGCGCGTCGCCGATGCCTATCGCCGCATCCGCAACACCGCGCGCTTCCTGCTCGGCAATCTGCACGGCTTCGATCCGGCGCAGCATCTGGTCAAGGTCGAAGACAGTTTGCTGCTCGACCAATGGGCGGTGCAGCAGGCCTATGACACCCAGCAGGCGGTGATCGCGGCATATGCGCGCTACGACTTTCCCGAGGTCGTCCAGCGCGTGCAGAACTTCTGCACGAACGAAATGGGCTCGCTTTACCTCGACATCACCAAGGACCGCCTGTACACGATGCAGCCGAATAGCCACGGCCGGCGCAGCGCGCAGAGCGCGATGTACCGCATCGTCGAGGCAATGGCGCGCTGGCTCGCGCCGATCCTGTCGTTCACTGCGGAGGAAATCTGGCCGCTGATCCCGGGCAAGCGCGACGGCTCGGTGCTCTTCGAGACCTTCTACGACGGTCTCGCTGCGACGCAAAGCAAACCCGAGCAGCGTGCGCTGTGGGCGGATCTGCTGACGATCCGCGCGGCGGTGGCGAAGCAGCTCGAAGGCATGCGCAACGCCGGTGAGATTGGCGCGGCGCTCGAAGCCGACGTCGCGCTGTATGCCGACGCGTCGCTGCATGCGCGCCTCGCGCCGGTGGCCGAGGAACTGCGTTTCTTCTTCATCACTTCCGGATTGCATCTCGGCGACGACAAGAATGTCCCGGCGAATGCGCAGAAGCTGGAAGTGGCAGGCGATGGTTCCGCGCCGGCCGCGGTGTGGATTTCCGCCAAAGTTGCGGAAGGGCAGAAGTGCATCCGCTGCTGGCATCGCCGCGAAGACGTTGGTGCGCATGCCGAACATCCGGAAATCTGCGGGCGTTGCGTGGACAACCTGCCTGACGGCCCCGGCGAGCAGCGGCGGTATTTCTAATGGACAAACCCGTGTCATGGAAGGCCAGCGGATTGCCTTGGCTCGTGCTCTCCGCCGTCGTCATCGTCGCCGATCAGATCGTCAAGGCGATCGTGCTCGCGGTGCTGCGGCCCTACGAACCGCATGAAGCGATTGCGGGGCTGCTGAACTGGACGCTCGCGTTCAACAGGGGCGCGGCTTTCAGTTTCCTGCACGACGAGTCGGGCTGGCAGCGCTGGCTGTTCTCGCTGCTTGCCATCGGCGTCAGTGTGGTCCTCGTTCGCTGGCTCGCTTCGATCGCCCGATCCGATTGGCGCAACGCGTTGCCGTTGTCGCTGGTGATCGGCGGCGCGCTCGGCAACCTGATCGACCGCGTGCGTTTCGGCCAGGTCACCGATTTCATCGACGTCTATTGGCGTGATGCGCATTTCCCCGCATTCAATATCGCGGACTCGGCGATCACGGTCGGTGCGGTGTTGTTGATCTGGTTCGGATTCTTCGCAGCGAAGAAGTCGTAGAAGCACGATTTATCGTGCCTAGCACTTGCTCGTCATTCCCGCGAAGGCGGGAATGACGAGCAAAGAATACCCGTCGCATCGTGGAACGCGCGATAATATCTTTATGCAAATCCTCCTCGCCAACCCCCGTGGATTCTGCGCCGGCGTCGACCGCGCAATCGAAATCGTCGAGCGCGCGCTCGAATCCTTCGGTGCGCCGATCTATGTGCGTCACGAAGTTGTGCACAACAAATTCGTCGTCGACGGTTTGCGAGCACGCGGCGCAATCTTCGTCGACGAAGTCTCCGAAGTGCCCGACGGCGCGACGGTGATCTTCAGCGCGCACGGCGTCTCGCAGAAAGTGCGCGCCGAAGCCGAGGCGCGCGACCTGCGCGTGTTCGATGCGACGTGCCCGCTCGTGACCAAGGTGCACATCGAGGTGGCGCGTTACGCGAAGTCGGGATTCGACGTCGTGTTGATCGGCCATGCGGGGCATCCCGAAGTCGAAGGCACGCTCGGCCAATGGGACAAGGCCGGCGCGAGCGGCGAAATCCATCTCGTCGAAACGCCGGAAGACGTCGCCAAGCTGCGACCGAAGAATCCCGAGCAGATCGCCTACGTCACCCAGACCACGCTCTCGGTCGATGACACGAAGGCGGTGATCGACGCGCTGCGCAGGCATTTCCCAGCGATGGTCGGGCCCAAGCACGACGACATCTGCTACGCCACGCAGAACCGCCAGGACGCCGTGCGCAAGCTCGGTCAGCAATGCGATCTGGTCCTCGTCGTCGGCTCGCCGAACAGTTCCAACTCCAATCGGCTGCGCGAACTTGCGCAGAAGCAGGGCGTCCCGGCCTACCTGATCGACGGTGCCGACGATATCGATCAGGCCTGGCTCACAGGCAAATCGCGTATCGGCGTCACCGCCGGCGCTTCGGCGCCCGAAAGCCTGGTCCAGGGCGTCGTCGCACGCCTGCGCGAATGGGGCGGCATACACGCCGTCGAACTCGCCGGCGATCCCGAGAACGTCACCTTCGCTCTACCCAAAGAGCTGCGCATCAGCCTAGTGAACTAGCTGACGAAAGCGCGAAGCGGTTCTCAAATCAGAAAATTTCCTCGCCGCTCGTCAGACGCCTGAGGCCGGGCGTCCGCGCGCGGCGCATAACGTTAAGACGATGTTGTAGCGTTCGCGCTGTTCCGCATTTTGGGGATTGCCATGCGTTCGGCGGCGACATGGGTCAGGGGCGTATCGTTGATTGAATTGCTTGTGACGATAGCGATCGTTGCAATCTTGGCCGGCTTGGCGCTGCCCAGTTTCAGTCAGTTCATGATGCAGATGAACGTGACGTCAAACACCAACAGTATGATCGGGGCGCTGAATCTTGCGCGTTCTGAAGCAGTGAAGCGCGGTTTGCCGGTGGCGGTCATCGCCAAGGCTGGCACCAGCGCCGCCAACTGGAGTAGTTCCGGCTGGATCGTACAGGCGGGCACTCTGAACAGCAGCAACAATGTCGTGTTCGCCGGGCCGAGCGGAACTGCGTTGCGCAGCTATGGCCCATTCGCAACAGGCTATGGCATCACTGCCGTCGTCGGTACGGGGTGGGCGTGTTCCGGCGTTTGTACCAGCGTGGGGCAAATCGTTTTCGGCCCCACGGGGGCGATTCTCAGCGCAGGACCGGTCACCTTCAACGTTTGCCGTCCAGATCAGGATGGCACCAAGGAAACCAGCATCACCGTCCTGCAATCGGGCGTGGTGAATTCCACCACGCCCGCAAGTACGTCGGCACCGTCATGTTGAGGAACCCGCGGATGCGTCCTTCGTCTACCAAAGGCTTCACCTTACTCGAGGTGCTGATTGCGATCGTGATTTTCAGTTTCGGCATGCTCGCCATGGCGGGTGTCCTTGTGCTCTCCGTGCGCGTCAACCAGAGTGCTTACCTGCGCACGCAGGCGGCGTTTCTTGCGCAATCGATCGCCGATCGCATGCGTGCGAATTCAAGTTGGGCGTTGTGGACCAATTTGTACAACAGCCCGTCCGGAGGATGGAGCGCGGCGCAACCGGGAACTGCGACCTGCCAGCCGGGTGCGAACCCGGCGAGTTGCGCATTCGGTGCGATTGCCGCGCGCGACATTGCCGTGTGGACTGCACAAATCGCCCGGTTCTTGCCGAATGCGACGGAATCCATCGTTTGCGCTGCGAATGCCAGCGCGAGTGCAAACGTTCCATCGGCCACTTATCAAATGCTGCCGCCATTCAGCGGGCTGTGCACCGTCACAATCAACTGGAGCGAAACCCCGTTGGGCCAAGGCGGCAATCCGACGCTGCAAACTTTTGCTTGGACATTCCAGCCATGAGTTCGTCGTCTTCATCTCGAATCTCCATCGGCCACCTGCGTCGTCACGACGGCTTCACCCTGCTCGAATTGATGATCGCGCTGACGCTGGGCTTGCTGCTCAGCATAGGCATCACTTATTTGTTTCAGACCACCAGCGGCACGAGCAAGATGGTCAATGGCTTCGCGCAGCTGCAGGAAAACGGCCGCTTCGCCACCAACCAGATGAATGCCGACCTGCGCATGGCCGGCGCGCCGTTCTGCAGCGGTTCGTCCGGACCGGCCACGATCACTGCCGGCAACGGTGCGATGGATACCTCTATCGCCACGCTGATCTACGCGGGCGGCTTGACTTTGCCGGATCTGCCTTCCGGCGTCAGCGCCGGCGCGCCGACCGGTTGGCCGACCAACTGGCAGACGACGGCCCCTTATAACTATCCACTTAGTCCGAGTATCGATATCAAGGGTTACGAGTGCGACAAGGGCACGACTACCTGCGCGCCTCCCGCGGGGGCCACGGGCCTGCCTGCTGTCGGCACGACGGCAGGCTCGCGCGTGGCGGGCGCTGACGTGCTCACGGTGCGCTATCTGCAAGGTCCGGGGTGGGGGTTAAAAAGCTCCACTGCGGGCGCAGGCACCTGCACGATCACGTTCGGTGGAGATACGGGCGATCCGGCTTTCAATTTCAGTTCCGGTGGTGCCAATCTTTTCGTCGGCGTTTGCGGTAATCCGATCGTGGCGGCGACTACGGGAGCAGTTACCGCCGGCGCCAATGCGAGCGCTACGCTCAGTGTGGGCGCCGCGGGCGGTAACAGTGCGGGCTGCTCCGGCTGGCAGCCCAATATCGTGCGCGTCTACAACTACACCAGCGACTACGTCACTGTCACCTACTACCTGCGTTACGACCCGGATCCGAACGCACCGGGTCGCCTTATCTCCAGCCTCTACCGTCGCTTCAACGGCAGCAGCGCCACCAGTGGCATCGACAGCGTTCTCGTACAGGGCGTCGAGAAACTCGATTTTCTCTACGGTGTCTCCGACATCAATGGCAATGTCTCCTACTTCACCGCGGATCTGGTGGACAGCGGCAGCACTGCCGCGAACTGCTCGGCTGCGCCCGTGCAGTTCCAGAACGTCACCGGTTCGGTGGAACAGAACGGCTGTTTGTGGCGCTCGATCAAGTCGATCGAAGTACACATGTTGATGAACACGGTCAACAACGTCTACACGCTCGGCAGCGACGAAATACCGTATTGCTACAGCATCGATCCGACGACGAGTCTCGCCACCGTCGATTGCACCCAGATGGCCAGTCTTACAACGCCGCCGGCGACCGACGCCGCAGGTAAACCTTCGCGCATGATGCGCCGCGAATTCGTCTCGCTGGTCGGCGTACGCCGCGGCGGGCAGTAGCTTTTTCGGGAAATCCAACCATGAAACCGTCTATCCGCCCAGTTCCTTTTTATCGCCTGCAGCGCGGCGCCGTGCTATTCGTTTCCTTGATGTTTCTCATTCTACTAATCCTGCTCGGCATGACTGCTTCCAGTCGCGCCGTTCTGCAGGAAAGCATGACCGGCAGCATGCGCAACGGCCAAATGGCATTGATGGGAGCGGAAAGCGCATTGCGCGGTGCCGAATTCAATCTGTGGATCGCCGCGCAGACTTCCGCTGCAGGCAACAAGCTGACTTTGTATTGTTCCTTCGACGGCGGCGGCGGTTGCTACATGCCCGATGGCAGCAACAATTTTTCATCCGGCACTTCTACTTTCGCTACGGCGACCGCATGGTCGCCTTCGTTGGTAACCGGCGGCACCACGTACACGCCGGCGCTGACCGGGCAGGGTGGCAACAGCTTGTCGGCCAACCTCGCCGCGCAACCGCAGTATCTGATCAAGATGCTCGGGCCGGACCTGCCGCCCGGCAGTACGGGCCGTTCCGGCGGCTCGCTGCTGCAGCAGAACGGCGGTCCTAACAATCAGACCAAGTACATCTACAGCATCACCGCGCGCAGCCCCGGCGGCAACGCCAATACCTTGCGCGTGGCGCAATCCACATTCGCCAGCATCAAACCGAGTTACTAAAGGGGGCTCGCCATGATGCGTAAGAACAACGATATAGGTCGCCGCCTTTGGGTGTTGTCTGCGGTGATCGGCGCCGTTCTATTTTCAGGCTCGGGAGATTGGGTTCGGGCGGGCACAGTCCAATTGGGTGCAGCGCCGCCGAATCTCACGGTTGCAGTAGCACCCAATATCGTGCTGACCTTCGACGATTCCGGGTCGATGCAATCCAGTCGAGTCAATGACAATCCTCCGTGGACTACGGATAACAGCGGCAACCAATTGTCGGGCGTTCCCGACTGGGGCAACGGAGGCAACAACACGAGCACCAGCGGCGTCAGTGGCGGCCCGTGGCGCTGTGCCAACGTAATCGACGCCGACAATCTCTTGCCTAGCGTGGGATTGCGCGCCAAAGTGATGAACGGCGTTTACTATAACCCGAATATCACCTACAACCCGCCGCTAGGCGCAAACGGCAAGCTTATCAAAGGCGATACGGATGGCAGCAAGTCGAATGCCGATGCCACGCTGAAAGCCGTATGGGTGGACGGTATTGCCGTCAATCGCCCCTTGAATCCGGCTACCGTAAGCAGTACCGCGTACTACAACGACAATCCCGATCTGGACCGGGCATACGACGCGAACGGCAACAACGTTTCGAATGCGGGGGCGCTGACCAATTTGATGGGAACCGCCACCTTCACCAATGTCACAACGACCTATGTCACGTTCGGGACGACTGCCAATTGTCCCGCCGGCGCGGTCTCGTGCACCCAGAGAAATTCCGGAAGTCGGTCGGGCTACTACTACTATTCCTACTCAGGAACAAACGTCAATACCGACAACAGCGGCAACTACGAGGTCGACTCCGCCACGGATCTTCAAGTATCGAACAGTACCAATCTTGGCACGAGGGTATACGGCGATCCGACCAATACCAGAAACAGTCCCACGGCGACTTACATCACTTGGTCGACGACTGCCCCAGCCGCGACCAACGACAACCGCTGGCAATGCGGTAGCGGCCCGGCCATCAGCGGTGGCGGCGGTAACTTGTGGAATGCGCCGAGCCCAATGGATGGGCAAAAGCATACGTTGAGCGACGGTACAACGGTAACCTACCCGAACGGCGGACCGCACTACTACCGTTTGATAAAAACTGTCTCCGTCCCTCTCAACCAGTTTGGCCAGCCGACCTACGACCCTACCTGCAGCACGGCTAACTGCGATGGTTTGCGCACTTTGTACAACGTCGCCAATTGGGAAGCCGTGCCGGTGCCCAGTAGCCAATATCAGAACTTCGCCAATTGGTACGCGTACTACCGCACTCGCAATCAGATGGCCCGCACGGCGCTCTCGCGCGTATTTGGCGATTCCTCGCTATCCAAGACCGTCACCAACGGTTACGGCGGCAACCAACGCGTCGCTTGGCAGAACCTGGACAGCAGTACTTACCAATTGCCCAGCTCGACGATCATTTCCGAATTGATCGATACCTCGGCCTGCACGAGCGGTGCCAGTGCAAGTCCCTCCACTACCGCGCAACTATCCGGTACTTCGACCACGACACCGCCTGCATGCTATCGCAGCGCATTCTACAACTGGATTTTCCAGGTTCCCGCCAGCGGTGGAACGCCGACGCGAAGTGCCGTGACCCGTGCGGGGACATTCTTCACACGTGGAAATGGCAAGACGGGTATCACCGGCGATCTGCACGATCCTTATTGGCAACCGCCGGTGACCGGCACATTCAATGCGACGACCAACCCAGGCAACGAGTTGTACTGCCGGCAGAACTATCACATGTTGGTAACGGATGGTTTATGGAATGGCGGTAACGATGGTCCGCAGTACACGAACCTGACATTGCCGTCGGGAAAGATCACGCTACCGGATGGCGTGACTTTCCCCGATCCGACCACGAGCGGCGTGACCTCGATTTACAACCCGGTGCATGACGGCGGCAATTCCGGCTATGCCTCGCTTTCCGATATCGCTTTCCACTACTGGGCCACGAATCTGCGCACCGATTTGTACAGCACCGCCACCACTCCGCCGCAAGGCATGGGTATCGTACCGGCGTACTTGCCCGACCAGACCACCAGCGTATTCAACCTGACCAATACCGTGGCGTCGAACGTGGCTTCGACTAAGGTCAATCCGGAAATCTATTTCAATCCGAACAACGATCCGGCAACTTGGCCGCATATGGACGAGTTCCTGGTGGGGCTGGGCGTCAATGGACAATTGAATCTTTCGCAGAATACCAATTGCACCAGCAGCGACCCTGCGCAGCAGGATGCTTGTTTACTGCGTAAAGGTTCGACCAATTCCGCCGGAATCATTGGTTGGCCAACGCCCAACGGCTCCGGCCAAGGCATCGCCGCCAATGTGGACGACACGTGGCACGCCGCGCTCGCGGGCCGCGGCCAGTTCTATAGCGCGGGCAACCCGCAGCAATTGATTTCGGCGCTGACTTCGTTCCTCGCCAACATCACCGCGCGTGCGGGTTCCTCGGTTGCGCTGACTACAAGCAACCCCGTGGCGACAGCGAGTACGGCGAGTTTTGTCGGCGGATACAACATTGATTGGTCCGGGAATTTGCTGGAATACGCCATCAGTCCCAGTACCGGGCAAACTATTTCGCCAGCAGTGCTCGATGCGGGTTGCGTACTGACCGGAACGGCAACCACCCCATGCCCGACAGTGACGACCCAGTCCAGCTACACACAGAACCCCACGCCCGCCAATCGCAATATCTATACGTATGGGACGACCTCGACGCCGACGCAGTCATTGACGTCGGCCGGATTCACGAGCCTGAACACCTGGAGCCAGTGCGTGCTCAATGCAGGCACGTGGAATGGCAGTACTTGTGCCGGTGGGGACGGCTACGGTCCGAAGCGCATCGACTGGCTGCGCGGTGATCGCACAAACGAGGCGAGTGGCTCCACGCCACAGTTTCGTACGCGTACGTCGTTGCTCGGTGCGATCGTCGATTCGCAGCCTTTGTACGTGGGCTCGCCGACCGGCGGGTTTACCGACAGTTGGCCTGCCGGTTCGCCGGAGGCCGCGACGACGGCGCAGACGTATTCGCAGTTCATCGCTGCGCAGAACGGGCGCATTCCAATCATCTACGCCGCGGCGAACGACGGCATGGTGCATGCGTTCAGCGTAGGGCAGGTGGCGATCAGTTCTACCGGTGCGGTGACTCCACCCGCTGCGGGTACCGGCGGTGTGGAACAGTGGGCGTATGTCCCGCAGACCGTGATCCAGAATGGTGCGGTGAATGCCTATACCAATTCGGGGTCTACCGGAAATCTTGTGCCCACCGTGGACGGAGGCATGACCGAGCAGGATGTTTTCTTCAGCGACGGCAAATGGCACACGATTCTGGTCGGTGCGTTGCGCTACGGCGGCCGCGGAATCTACGCAGTCGACATTACGAACCCGACTTCGCCGAAGGTGTTGTGGGAGTTCAGCAATAACTCGACCGGCGGAGCCAATCTCGGCTACACCTTCTCCACGCCGAACATCGCGCGCCTGCGTTACAGCGATGGAACCAATGCGGGCAAATGGGTGGTGCTGGTGCCGAACGGTTATATGCCACCGAGCGCGCCGAGCTCCGATCCGGCCACCACGACCGAGTCGTTGTTCGTGCTCGATGCGGAAAAGGGCACCGTGATCAAGGAAATCATTACGGATTCGACGGGCGTCAATGCTTATGGTCTGACCACGCCGGCGGTGTGGTCTTTCGGTGGACAGGTGGACGACATTGCGGTAGCCGGCGACTTGATGGGCAATCTGTGGCGGTTCGATCTTCGCGATGCCAGTTCGAGCAATTGGACGTTTGTGAAGATGTTCCAAACGCCGATTCCGTCAGGTTCGGGTACATCGCGCACCTCGCCGGCGCAGCAGCCGATCACGGTGATGCCGAATGTGTTCTCCGATACGGCCAACGGCGGCAATCCGATCTGGATATTCGGCACGGGCAAGTATCTCGCTCCTGTGGACAACACGAGCGTCGGGCCGACGCAATCGTATTACGGCATCCGCGACTACGGCTCCAGCAGCAGTAACTATCCGATCGACCCCACCAAGCTGGTGGCGCAGACTCTGAGCGACGTCAGCGGCACTCGTTACCTCACTCAGAATGGCGTGATGTCAGGCAACAGCCTCGCCCCTGGCTGGTATTTCAATATGGTCGCCAACGGCGAGCGCGATGTGGCAGTGGGTTCGCCACTGTACAGTAGTGGATTGGTCATCCTGAGTTCGTTGATTCCGTCCAATAACAATCCCTGCCAGCCCGGATTGACCGGCAGCGTAATGGTGGTGAGTGCATCGACAGGTGGCGCGCCGTCGACTAAGGCGGTGACAATCAGCGGTTCGTCTGGGTCGACCAACAATGGAGCGCCGGCCGTCGGCGTATCGAACCTACCTAATGCGCCGACCTCGGGCAGCGGAATTTCGCCGGTCATGCCGCTTGGCGGCGGCAAGATATTGATTCCGGGATTGCCGGGATTCAGCGTTTTCGACAGCTTCTGGCATCGCCGCTCGTGGAGCGAGCTGCTCCAAGGCCAATGACGAATTCTGAAACAGAAACGAGACGGGAGCATTCGATGCAGACGGGAAATGCCAAAGGCTTTACTCTGATCGAGATGATGATCGTCGTGGTGATCATCGCGATACTCGCGGCAATCGCCTATCCGTCGTACACGAAATACGTCTACCGTGCACGGCGCTCCGATGGGCAAAATCTGCTCATGCTGATTGCCGCAGCGGAAGAAAGGTATTACACAAATTTCAATACTTACACGAAAAATATCGCCCTGGCTTCGCCAAATGGATTGGGATTTCCGTCGACCTCCAACGGCAGTCTGTACTACAACGCTTCCGTCGACGTCGGTTTGACCGGCGATATCAAGACAAGCTTCATTGCAACGGCCAAACCGGTTGCTCCGCAAGATGGTGATACATCTTGTCCTACCTTGACAATTGACAACACGCTTGCCAAGACGCCGACTCCGGGTCAACAGGCAAATGGAAGCTGCTGGTAGTATCAGAATCAGCGGAAAGCAATTCAGTGGGTCGGGTGACGGGCCTGCAATGCGGGGATCGATGTTAGTGCCTTGAGCTTCGTCGCCGTGAATGTACGCTTCTCCAGCGACGACGCATTGTGTATGCGTTTTCTTACACTGAGCGTGGAAATCTGCCAGTTTCCCTAGCCTAGGGCGATGACGAGAATCGCCGGTATGGTTCATCTCCATGCCGGCGATTTCGCAATGCGAAAGCATCAGATATATCTGCGCCAATCGGGTGTCGCCCTCATTGAGGTACTTGTCTCCGTTGTCGTGACAAGCGTCGGCTTGCTCGGCCTCGCGGGATTGATGGCGACGACGGCCAAAGTGAATCAAGCCGCGTATCAGCGCACCCAAGTCGGTTTGGCGGTGCAAGCGCTCGTCGAGTCAATGCACGTCAATCCGGCGGCGGTTGCGCTGGGGCGTTACGACGGCGTTCGCAAGAAAAATGCGCTGGCCGGTGCCGATTGCCGCAAGCACGCGTGCAGCGTTGCATCGCGCGCGGACTACGATCTCGCTCAATTCGATCGTGCTCTTGAGAACGCATTGCCCGATGCGCAGAGCACGTTGAAATGCGACTCGGCCGGCGCCGTCGCGACTGCCGATGTCTACGATGGCATTTGCCGGATCGAGGTCACCTGGTCCGAGCGCACGCTGGCGAAGGGCAGCGTGCCTTCGCCGCAATCGCTCGTCTGGGTTTTTCAGCCGTGATTGGCAAAATCGCGCCTTGCGTTAGAACCAATCTCGGTGCTTGTCGGCGTGCGGTCGGGTTTTCGCTGGTCGAATTGATGATCGCGCTTGTACTTGGCCTGTTCGTCGCCGAAGGCGTCTACATCCTGTTTGCGGCCGCGGGCAAGGTCAACACGACGCAGACAGCACTGTCGCGACTGCAAGAAAACGGCCGCATCGCAATGGACATTATCGCCAACGACCTGCGTTCGGCGGGACGCCTGCCTTGCGGCTCGAAAGCGAGCCCGCAGGTTTTCACGGATGCGTTGCTGAATCACATCAGCGGCCAACCCAGCGAGGCACACATGCCGTCGGGCGTGCCTGATGGTGCTGCGTATGCGCTCGATCGCAGCCTCTTTCTAGGCGGTAGCGCTTGTGCTGCAAAGTCATGCAGCCCGGCGGTTCCCGGCTTGCCGCGAGCCGGTCTCGGCGTCGGCGATAAAGTGCCGGGCACCGATGTGCTGAGCGTGCGCTATCTGCAGGGCGATGGCTTGCCGGCAGATGGGACAAGCCAAGTCTGCGCCGTCGATGGCAGGATCGTTGCGATCAGCCTGCGCCGCATGCCCGGCGACACGGTGCTGGATGGGCTCAAGTCCGCGCACCTGGCTTTGCTCGCCGGCTGCAAGCAGGCGCAGATATTTCAGGTCGGCGTCGAAGGCAACACGGTGAAGCCTGTTGTTGGAAAGTCCGGCGCGCCGACGTGTGCGACGACCGATGCGCAGGCACGGCTGTTCGACTTCGATGCGCAACTGCAGACCTCGACCTATTACCTGCAGGTGGCGGAAGACGACAAAGCGCGCGGCCGCAAGATCGCCACCTTGATGCGGCGAGCCAACGGCATCGCCAACGAAGTCATGCAAGGTATCGAGCGTTTCGATCTGCGCTATTCGTTGATCGACGCGGTTGGCGATGCGCACTGGTTGAATGCGGACGAGCTGAGCCGTCATGCAGCAGCGAGCGGCGAAGCCCTGCAATGTAAGCGGGTAGGTACGGTGGAACCCTGTGCGTGGAAAGACGTCACCGCGGTCGAAGTGTCGATGCTCGTGAACACGGTCGACGATCTTCCCGCCGAAGCGGCTGCGGATGCCTGGGATTACCGCTATTCGATCGACGGCGAGCGCGTGCAGAGACCCGGTGCGGCGATGCCGGTCACCGGCCTCCCGCCAGGGCGCATGCTGCGCCGCGAATTCCGCACCGTCGTCGCGCTCAGGGAGTTGGCAACATGACTGCGCGTGCGACTCGATCTTCTTGCGAACGTCGGCAGCGCGGCGCCGTGCTGTTCGTATCGACGATCATCCTGCTCGTACTTTCGTTACTTGCCGTGGCGATGGCAAAGAACGCGGTGATCGAAAACAAGATGGTCGCTTCGGCGCACAATGCGCAGCTCGCACAGCTTGCCGCAGACAGCGCAATGAGCGGCGCGCGTGCACGGATCGAACAGATCGCGGCGCGCAACGGAGCGAAGGTGGTTTGCGCCTCGCTGCGCTGCATAACACGTGACGCGGCCGCGCCGACTGATCCGGCGACGTATATGCGCACGCCGTCCGCGCTGGCCGCTGCAAATCCGTTCCGTATCGATCTCGCGAAGTTGGGCAATGCCGATGCGACCGCGCAACTCGCTGCGTCGCCGGTCTACGTCGTGGAGGATCTGGGCGCCGCGCCTTCGGCATCCGGTTCGTCCGGAGCGGAACGCCGCCTGTTCCGCATCACCGCCAAAGGCATCGGCGCAACCGAGGATTTCGTCCGCGTCGTCGAAAGCGTATATGCCGTTGCGGAGGAAGCGTTGCCCGCAAGTTGAAGCGAGGAGTGTCATGCGCGCAGGGAAAGCCGATTGTCTGGGATTCAGCCTGATCGAAATGGTCGTCGTGCTTACATTGCTCGCGATCCTCGCCGCATTCGCGATACCGTCGTACCAGGCATCCGTACGCAAGGCCCGGCGCGTGGAAGGCAAAGCGTTTCTGCATACGCTGATGATGGCGCAGGAACGGTACTACGCCGGTTTCAACCGCTACACCGCGGACACGGGCCCGAAGGGATTGAACCTGCCGGCGTCCTCGCAGCCGGGTGGTTACTACCTATTGTTCGGCCTCGACCTGAGCGGCGACGCGCAGCGGCTCAAGATCACCGTCAGCCCGCAAGGTGCGCAGGCCACCGATTCCTGCGGCGACCTGAGCCTCGATTCGACCGGTTTGTATGCCGCCTCAGGGTCGGCAGCCGAGGAATGCCGCTGATGGTTGCCTGGCGGGGTTCCCGAAAATCGGTCGGACTTGTGATGCTGGAATTCCGCCGCTACAATGCGCGGCTCCGTGCCGGAGTAGCTCAGTTGGTAGAGCGGCGCATTCGTAATGCGTAGGTCGGGGGTTCGATTCCCTTCTCCGGCACCACAATCAAATCCATCGACATCCCAGGATGTCCCGAAGCCCGCATAACAGCGGGCTTTTTCGTGCCCTCGGCATCCCAGGCAATCCATCCCGGTCCGGCGACCTCCCACGCTTTTCAGGGGTAAGTACTGGGATATCTCTCATCGTTGCGAGGGAAACTTCGATCTTGCTGACCGGGGCCGGTATCCGCAATGCCAAGCCGAACGATCGTCCGCTCAGGCCCCTTGATGGCGGCGGTTCGTTCTCATTGCTGCAGGCCAGCGGCGCACGCTGATAGCGATTCAAGTATCGCGGCGCCTGCAAGCTCGGCGCGTACTCCGACGTCTCGTTGAACGCCGCGCGAGATCGCCGTAATGACGCGTGAAGTCGGCGCAATCGATTGCTTCTTCTTCGGTCTTGGGGGCCACCGAAGCTACCGTGCCTTTACTGTTCCCTGGTGTTGCAGAGAACGAACCCACGTCAGCACGCGCTTTGCTAAAGGGGCTTGCGAAGCGGTGCTGCCGCGGATTGTGAGCGAGCGATCAGACGATAGTTAACTAGACTCGGCTATGGCGGGAACGCATCAAGTAGTTGGGTCAACTGTCCTGCCGCGAAGCAAGTATCCAGCCGATGGCGTGGCGCGTGAACCATACCGAATCCCGCGAACGCGGCGCCGAAGTGGGAATCCGCGCCGCCAACCCGCACACGCATAACCGTTGAAAGCTGGCGCTCGGCGACCCTAGGGTCAGACGAATCCGAGAAGACCGTAGGATGCCGCGCGCCAGTAATTCAACTTATGTCATTCGTCTACCGAAAGAGCCGCTCAGCGCAGTTGCCTGTATGCAGTGCCCCCGCCGATCACGAGGAGGCACAGGCTCAGCAGCCCCAGCATCCAGATCGGATTGGCGGGCGCGGGGACCGCTGCGGCCGGCGGCTGCGCTGCAGCTGGGACGGTCACCGAGCACATCGCGCATATCGGGTCCGCACTGCTCGTGACCACGTTGGTGATGGAACGCGTACCGCTCGCGAGCGGTTTGCTGGCAGCGACCGTGAATGTGTTGCTCGTGCTGCTGTTCGCCGGCACGTTCTGGACCGCGATGCACTGGGTCGGATTCGCCGCTCCCGGCGCACATCCGGTCCATGCGCCGCCGTCCGGGCCTTTGTACGTCGTGCTCGCAGGCATCGTCTCCGTCAGTGTGGTTGCCCCTGCGGTCTGGCCGGCATTCGTGCTGGTGATCGTATAGGTCAGCACGTCGCCGGCGTTGACCAGCTGGCCTGCCGCCGGCTGTGCGCCGTTGATCGCGGTCAGCGCCTTCATCGTCGTGATCGAAGCCGGCGACGCTGGCGGGCAGGTCTGCAAGCTCGCCGAATTGTTCGCCGAAGACGGATCGGCTTCGTTGCCGAGCACGCTCGCCGAGTTGGTGATGCACGTCGTGAACGGGCTTGGCGCGTTGCCGGTGATCGCGATCGTTGCCGACGCACTGGCCGCGAGCGCACCGCCGACACAGGTCACCGTGTTGCCCGAAACCGTGCAGCCCGCCGTCGGCGAGGCAATGTTCGTCACGCCCGCGGGCACGCTGTCGGTGACGACGAAACCCGAACTCGGGTTTGCACTCTTGTTCGTCACCGTGAGCGTCCAGTTTATCGCACCACCCGCCGCCACGGTTGCCGGACCCGCTTTCGTGATCGCCAGATCGACCGGCAGCGAGCAGGCCGCACCGTCGTTGTTGCTGTTGGCCGGTCCGCTCGCCGTGGAGACAAGGGTGAAGGTCGGCGTATTGCCCGGATTGTTGACGGCGATCTGATAGACGCTGCCGGTATCGTTGTTGCTGAAGCCGATGTTGCCGTTGCCATAGGTCCACGCGGCCCCGTAGGCGCTCGCTGCCGGCAGGAAGGCCACGGGGAACGTGGTGATCGTGCCGGTGGCGGGATCGATGCGCCGGATCGCCTTGCCGGCCCCGTCCGGCACGGCCCAGAAGAATCCGCCGGAATACGTGAAATCGCTGACGCCGAGTGCCGCCGAGATCGGTATCTGGGTGGCGGCCAGTGTCGCGAGATCGACGCGATAGATCACATGCGTCGTATCGGTCGACAAGCCGATATAGAAGTTGCCGGAATCGTCGAACGCGCCGGCATTGATGCCCGTCGACGTTGCGGCCAATCCGGTGATCGCGCCCATATCGGTCAAATTGCCGGTGGCCGGATCGATGCGCACCAGATGATTGTTCGACGAAGCCACGCCGTAAAGGAAATTGTCCAGCGTGTTGTAGCCGACGGCGTTGTAGCGGATCGCAGCGGCAGGGCCGATGTTGACGAAGCTCGAACTGCCCGAGGCGGAAATCAGGGCTTCGAGTTGCGTGGGCGCGCCTTGCGCGATGAAGATCGTCGGTACGCTGCACGCATAGGGCGTGGGCGCCACCACGGTCAGCGTCGTGGGCGACGGCGGCGGATTGAGCCCGCTCGACCCGCTGATGTTCGACGCATCGTTGGTGTAGCTGCCCGGGGCCGCCGCCGTCACATCCACAGTGATAGTGCATGAGGCACCGGCGGGCAGGTTGCCGTTGCTGATCGCGACCGTGTTGCCGCCGGAGGCGATAGTCACCGTCGTGCCGGTGCACGTCGATGCGACGGTGGTATCGGCGATCGTCAAACCGGAAGGCAGCGTGTCGGTGAACGCCCATCCCTGTTTGCGCAGATTGTCCGTCGTATTGGTCACGGTGAATGTGAGCGTGACGGCGGCATTGGGCGACGCCGTGGAAGTGCCGAATGCCTTGCTCAGCGTGGGCGTGACGTCCTGTATCAGCAGATTGTCGAATGCGTGGTCGTTGCCGCCTCCGGTGTAGGTCAGGTTGTTGATCCGGATCGATGTGCTGTTGCCGGAAACCAGGATGGCGCTTCCGCTGGTGTAGTGCCCGGCCTTGACGCTCAACGCAGAGGCGGCGCCGATTGCTTCTGTGGTGAAGGAATTGCCGCCGCAGCCATCGACCTGCCCACCGGCGGCAACCGCGGTGTTCGAGGCGTCGACGGCGTAGAACTGCAGCACGGGATGCGCGGCAATGCTGCAATTGATCGCAGCGACGTCCGCGCCGAAGACCAGAAACCTGCCGGAACCGTTCAATGGAATCTGCGATGACTGGACTTCGATGTTGTTGGGAGCCGGAGGCGGATTGGCCTGCGTATAGGCGCTGACCGCCAGATTGTTGCGTGCCGTGCCGCCGGCTCCCGTGGTTCCGCCGTTCAACATGCCGAGCGCTTCCGCCAACTGTTGCACGCTGTTCCAGGCAGCCTGGTCGTTGCACTCGCCGTTGGCCGTTGCAGAGGCGGGGTTCACAGCCTGGTTCCAGGCAGACAACAAGCCATTGCAGTTCGTCAACCAGGCCGGCGACGCGGTATAGGTCGCTCCTCCCGCCCCGGTGTAGCTGTTGACCTTGATGATGGCGGCAATATGCGCGGCTTGGTCATTCTGAAAATCTTCCGAATAGATCGTGGTCGGCGCCTGTTGCTGAGCCAAAACCGTTGTTGCCTGCAATGAAAAGCATAGCCATGCCAACGTTCTACCGAAGTCTCGCTTCGCAGGCATGCGAAGATTTGCTTGGTGACGATCGACTCCGCGCGGAAGGATGCCAATTCGGGATTTGACCTTGTGCATCGTGCCCAATACCAAACCGTGCTCGACGAGATTCTTGAAACAAGACATGACTTACTCCCAGTGTTGCTTGTGTTCCCCGTGACGAAGGGCTTTCTTACAGGGCAGAATGAAATTCAGGCTTTCGCAGCGGAACCGACATGCCGCGGAACAATCGACTCTTGCGGCGATTCAAAAACGCCGTGGCGTGATTGCTCCGGTTGAATCGCGCCAAAGGCGCCTGCTTTCACAGCCATCGGCCCTTCTGCGCAGACAGAAACACCCGCAGAAACCCCTTTTCCTTTTCCTCGTGAGCGGGTTGTGTGACTCGCACAGCCGGCGCACGCACTTTGCAGCTTTCCCTATTTCGCAAAAGCGCGATGAATCCGGGCATGGCCGGCAAAAAATTTTTCGTCAATGACAGGTGTCGGCTGAGGCGCAACGACGCAGCAAATTGCGTGAGGTACTTCGCAAAAGCACGATGGGATGTATGGCCAATCGCTACAATGCTCCGAGTTGAAGCATCGGCACACCGCATGACCCAAGCCACCGACTCGGCCGACGATCTTGTCCTCATGCGATTGCAAGAGACATTGGACGGTGCCATACGCGATCCGTCCAACAGCCTGGCTTCAATGATGACGGAGGCGTACCGGAGTCTGCTGCGCGTGGCACACGTGCAGCGCAACGCCTTCGGCGCAAGTCCCACGCTGTCGACGACCGCGCTCGTCCACGAGGTCTATCTCAAGTTGCAGGACTCGCCCGATCTGGTGGTCGCGGACATCAACCATTTCTACTATCTGGCCACGCGCGCCATGCGCTTCGTGCTCACCGATCATGCGCGCAGGAAGTTGGCGCAAAAGCGCGGCAGTGCAGTCCCGACGGAAACGCTCGAAGAGCATGTCGCTCCGGATACCGACGGCCGCCATGCCGAGCAAGTATTGGAGATCAATGAAGTCATCGATCAGCTCGGACAGATTTTTCCGCGCATGGCGCAAATCGTCTCGTTGAGATTCTTCGTCGGATTGGGCGACGCGGAAATCGGCGCTGCGCTGGGCATCGACGAGCGCACGGTGCGCCGGGATTGGATCAAGGCGAGGGGCTGGATGATCGGCCGGTTGCGCGAGTCTGACTGACGCGACGTATGCGCACCGCGCATAGGGGATGGCGGCATCGGCGTCAATGCTAAGTCCGGGGGATTGGCCGGTCGTAAAGGCAAAGCAAACACCTTGGCGGGTGAGGGGAGAAAGCCGAATCGCGCCAATCGGCATGCCGGAAGGCAACGCTGCGCGCGCCGGGCCTTTGAGGAATCCGCCGATCGTGTCGGCGGAATAGGGCGCGCCGCGGTAAAGCGTCGAAGCCGGCCCGTGTGCAGCGCGTGCCGGCTGGAATGGGGAACGGCAGGAGCCTTCAAGGAAGAGTCGCGTCCGTTGGCCGGACGCGCTTCACCGATGGGCAATGCCCGTCTTTCGCACCGAATTTCGATTTTTGCTCCACCCATCTCGAGAGCCACCGAATCCAATCATGTCGACCTCCAATTCCGTCCTCGGCTGGCAATCGCTGGAAAAACAGCTCGATTCGCTGCTGGATCTTCCGCCGAAGCAACGTGCGCTGCGCCTGGCCGAACTCGACCAAAGCGAACCCGTTCATGCCGACGCGTTGCGCCGATGGCTGGCGGATATCGATCGGGCCGAACAAGATCCGCTGGCGCAGACTCACGACGGCGAACGCGTCGGTCCCTGGCGGGCCCTGCATCGGCTGGGCCGCGGCGGCATGGGCGACGTATGGATGGCCGAACGCAACGACGGCACGTATGAAAAGCGCGTCGCGATCAAGTTCCTGTACGGCGACACGCCGCAATTGCGCATCCGCCTGGAAATGGAGCGCCATCTGCTCGCGCAACTGCAACACCCGAATATCCCGCGACTCATCGACGGCGGCGTGACTGCGGGGGGACAACCCTACCTCATCACGGACTTCGTCGAGGGCATGCCGCTCGACAAGTGGAGCCTGCTCCAGGGAACGGCGGATTTCGGCGCACGCATCAGCATATTCCGTCAGATCGCCGCCGCCGTAGCACACGCGCACGACAACTCGGTCGTGCATCGCGACATCAAACCGAACAACGTCCTGGTCGATCGTGACGGCCACGCCTACCTGCTCGACTTCGGCGTCGCTCGTTTGCTCGACGAGGAGCGCAGGGCCGACACCATGCAGCCGCTGACGCTCGAATACGCCGCGCCGGAGCAAATCCGCAACGGAAAAGCGAGCGTGCGTACCGACATCTACGGCCTCGGCGCGTTGTTCTATTTCCTTATCGCGAAAAAACCGCCGTTCGACTTTCACAACATCTCGATCGCCGCATGCGTGAAGTTGATCGGCGAAGATATGCCGGTACGGCCGAGCGCGACGGGCGCGATCGCGGACCTGCCACGCGAGCTGATCGACGATCTCGATGCGATCGCGCTGAAAGCGCTGGCGAAATCGCCGGATGACCGTTACGCCAACGTCGACGGCCTGCTGCACGATCTCGACAACGCTTTTGCCCACCGCCCGATCGAAGCGCGCAAGCTCGACGGCCGTTGGTATCGCGCGCGGCGCTTCGTCCGGCGCAACGGCCTGGCGCTCGGCGTTGCCACCGCCATCGTCGCGAGCCTGGCCGTGGGATTGGTGCTGGCCTTGTGGCAGGCGCGCGTGGCTGCCGAACAGCGCGACCAAGCACAAGCGGCGCGCGCCCACGCCGAGACCGAACGGGCCAACGCGCAAGCGCAAGCCGTACGTTCGGACATGACCGTCGACTTTCTCCTCTCGGTGCTCGGGTCGGCCGCGCCGAACAACGAGGCCATCAAGATCGACGATCTGCTCGCGTTGGCAGCGCAACGTGTCTCCAAGGAAGCGGAAAACCGTCCGGAACTCTATCCGCTTCTTTTCGATACGCTCAGACAAGCGTACGAGCAACGCGGCAACAGGCAGCCGCTCGAACAACTCTTGCTGCCGCTACTCACCAATCCGCAGAAGACCCTTCCGCTTTCTATAAGCGCCGAGCTGTCTTGTTCGCTTGCCGACCTGGAACGGAACCTTGCCAAACGGGACGAAGCACGACACTGGGCCGAGGTCGGATTGCAACAGGCTGCTGCACTTGCGCCAGAACAAACCCGTGAGATTCGCGCCAATTGTCAGCGCATTTTGGCCGAAGTAGCCGTTCAATCGGGCAAGCTCGATCAAGCAATGGAATTCTATCGTCAGGGCATCGACGCATTGAGCAATGTGCCGAACGACTCGCGTAGCGTCGCACAGTTGTTCAGCAACTATGGAACCCTGCTCACTCTGGCCGACAAGCCCGTCGAAGCGTGCGCTCAGTTTCGCAAATCGATTGATATCTATACCCGCCTGGGGCGTGAAAACAGCGCAGACGCTTTGGCTTCGCGGATGATGATGGCAAATTGCACGGCTCGCATCGGCTTTCCGCTCTCTGCATTCGACGAAATGGGGCACAGCATAGATCTCCACCTGAAAGCCACCGGCCCCACCGCAAACATTGCGATGATGCTGGTTGCTCAAACGCAAGTGGCCATAGATTTGGCGCGCCCTGAGGAAGCGACTGTTTTGCTCGATCGATCAAAAACAATGGTTCGCGACTTCGCGCCGAAGCAAATGGCGCGCTTTGGCGTCCATTGGGCGGTCTCCGGCATCCGTATCGCCGCGCTGTTGGGGGATGAGAATCAGCGCGACGCGAAGATCGCCGAAGCGCACGAGGCCGCGGACAACCTAAAACTGCCTCCAGAAAATCTCCTGCGCGTTATTGTGCGCGAGACTGAAATATTCATCACGACTCTGGTCAAGACCAAGAATCCGCAGGAGGCACTCGACCGATTCATGCGCGCCGAGAATGAACTACGAGCGCTGAGCAGTAAATCCAAACCGACTTTGGTCAAAACAATGCTCGGTACTGCCGAAGCCGCACTCGATGTGGGCGATACCGATCTTGCTGGAAAAAAGATCAAGGAAGCGCGAGAGTTCTTCGTGAACGTCGCCGACCCCGAGGGATGGCAATTGGACATTTGCGACGCTGTTTCTGCATTCATCGATTGGCAAAACGGCAAGGAACGGCCGCTGGCGCGCGCCAACCTCGAACGCGCCGTTGCACGTATGCGGACAGCGCTTGGCTCCGAACATCCTCGCGTCCTCGAATGGCAAGCCCGCCTCCATCGACTCGATGCGACCACGGCAGACGTCACGCTGCCGTTCGAAACGAAGGCTCCGTTGCATATGCCTGCCGACATCTCAGCTTGATTTGCCGGCTCGGCACATCAAACATCGGCGAAGCAAAGCAAGCGGCACACTGAAGAGACGCTCGCCGGCAAACCGTTCGCGCTCTATGAACTTGGGCTATCCGCACGCCCTGAGTTCCGTGGTGCGGACTATCCGTCAGAGGCGGATTTTTCCTCGTGCCCGCGGTACTTCTTTTCGCCGGCTTGCACCGCAAGCCGCGCGACCTCGCCCTTAGCATCCTTCTGCACGAAACGGTTTTCGGGCGGCGGCAGCGGGCAGGTCGCGTATTGGGTGAACGCGCACGGCGGGTTGTAGGCGCGGTTGAAATCCACCACGACCGTGCCGTCCGATGCCACCGGGCCGGTATGCAGGAAACGGCCCACGCCGTAGGTTTCCTTGCCGCTGGTCGCATCCTTGAAAATGAAGTTCAAGCCTTTGGCCGCATCGCCGGTGGCTTCCAGCCGCCACGTCCTTCCGTTCTTGTCGAACTCGACATAACCCGGATTGGGAGTTTCGCTGACGTTGCCGATGATGTTGGATATCTGGATGGTCTTGCCCGGCGGATGCGCCACGAAACGCGCCTTCACCTGCCATTGCTGATCCGGCGGAAAAACATCCAGTCCCTTGAAGTGCAGGCGGTCGGGCGAATCGGCGTGACGCACGCGCAAAGCGAGGCGGCCCTGGCGATCTATGACGGTGATTTGGCCTTTGCCGTCGTCGTAACCGAGTTTGGTGCCGCCGTCCTTTCCTTCCGGTTTAAGTTGTACGACGCCTTGCAGCGGCTTGCCATCCACGCTGACCTTGGCGCCATCGGCCGCGCTGAAGAACAACGCGCCGTCGCGTTGCTCCACCTTGCCCAGTTTGTCCGGAGCGATGAGCAGGCGGATGTCATTGCCTTGGCCGCCGCCTACGCTCTCACGATTGCTGTCCACCCAATGCAAGCCGATCAGACTCGTCCAGCCGTCGGCTTGGGTCAGTTCCGCTTCGCGCTTCTTCACCCATTGCGCATGCTGGTTCTGGAAGTCGGTGGCGGTTTGCACTTCGCCGCCTTCGGCAGCATCGACAAACATCGGCGTGCCGCTCAATGCGAGCAGCGCTGCGGCGAACGGCCACGACGCATTGATGGTGCCGACGCCCG
Source organism: Rudaea sp. 3F27F6 (assembly GCF_005503555.1). Taxonomy (GTDB): domain Bacteria; phylum Pseudomonadota; class Gammaproteobacteria; order Xanthomonadales; family Rhodanobacteraceae; genus Rudaea. The sequence goes on along the minus strand of NZ_SCNG01000001.1, from coordinate 655,510 downwards.
CAGACAATGCCAGCGCAACGGAGACGGGGAGGAAAAGACGCTTGCGATAATGGAGCGAAGTTTTCATGGTGAGATTCCTGATGGGCGGAAACAAGCCGGAGACGACGAGAGTCGTCGCGGCATGGACAATCCGGCGGATTACCATTTGCTGCCGATGTTGAAGTAGAGGTAGCGGCCGTAGTCCTCGTACAACGCGGGCAGATAGTTGCCGCCAGCATCGAGCGGAGGCTGCTTGTTGAACAAATTGCGCGCACCGATTTCGATATAACCGCCCTTGAAGAAGTCGTGGCTGAAGTCCTTGCGCAGGGACAAGGTCCACAACTGGGTCGAGTCGACTTTTTGCGGCGCAGCGGCGGCAACGTAGCTGTACGCGGCGCTGGTCACGCTGCCGATGTAGTTGTCGCGCAGACGTACAGTCCAATCGGCGTAGTTCCAGATCAATGCGGCGCTGCCGCGCCATTGCGGTTTGGCGCCGTTGAGGCCGACCTGATTGTAGGCAGCCAAGGTAGCGGGGTTGACGATTCCGACGAGCTGACCGCTGGCGATCGCTTTGGCCACCGCTTGCAATTCCGGTAGCGGAGTCTGCGAATAGCTGCGCAGTTGACTGACGTCGACGAAGAACGACCAATTGCCCCACGCGGTGTCACGCTTGCGCCAACTCAAGTGGTAGTCGATGCCTTTGGCCGTGAGTGGTTGACCGTTGACGTAGTCCGTCACCACGTATTGCAGCGCGCCGACCGGGTCGATGCCGGAACCGGCAAACTGCGCGGCATCTGCGGCCGTCGGGGCAACGCGAATCACATTCGGATTGGAGCCTTGGTGCGTGGCGCGCAGGTAAGCGTCGTACAGCAGCTCATTGGTGGTGCCGAGCGAGGTGATCGGATTTTCAATTTTGATCTGCCATGCGTCGATGCCCATGCTGAACTTGCCTGCAGCTTCCGGCAGGAATTTCGGTTCGAACACGAAGCCGTACGAATACTGTTTGCTGGTTTCCGGCTTGACGCGACTTTTGTCGTAAGTGGTGCCGGTGTCGATCGTCGGATAGAACGCCGGATTGCCGCTGTTGGCGGTGACGCAGGAGCTGTATTGGCTATAAGCGCCGCTGCGCACCAAGGCATTGCATCGAATCAGATCGAGGGTGCTGCCGCCGCGCCAGATGGTGCCGGAATTGGCCAGTTCCAGCGCCGGCGCGTGGAAGCCGCCGCTGACCGAGCCGCGCAACAGCAAGCTGTCGTCCACGTTCCACGCCACGGCGAATTTCGGCTTGGCCACGCTACCGGCGTCGCTGTAATTCTCGTAGCGGCCGGCAATCTGCAGGTCCAGCGATTTCACCAGCGGGATGTCCATTTCGGGCGACACCAGCGGCACTGCCACTTCGGCGAAGACCGATTTCACATTGCGGCTCGCCTGGATGTCGGACGAGTAGCTGGTCAAGAAGACATTGCTTGAGTTGACGTTGCCGGTGTACCAGTCGGTGTATTGAATGGTGCCGTCGACGTTCGGGTCGCGGTCGTCCGCGGTGGTTTCGCGGCGCAGCTCGACACCGGCGGCTATGCCGATGTCGCCGGCGTACCAATGCACCGCATCCGGGCGGTTGATCTTGAAATCCCACAGCCCCAACGTGTTGGTGCCCACGCGAGTAGTCCAGCCGACGATGCCGGAAATGTCGGAGGGCGTGGCGTCGCCATAGCTCGGGTGTGCCGGATCGCCGCCGTTGAAAGGGTTGTAGGCGCTGGCTGTCGTGCCGTTGAGCGCGGCGACAAATTGGTTGAACAGGCCGCTCTGTTGACTGTCGACTGTGCGGGAACGCGAATACAACAAGGCCGTTTCCCAATTCCAGCCGCTGTCCGTCCAGCCGCGCAAGCCGACGAGGACTCGCAGTTCCGAATTGTCGTCGGTCAACTTGCGCAGCGGTTGATCGGCAAGATTGTAGTTGTACAAGCGAATGGCAGTGGCGCCTGAATTGGCGGCCGCTGTTTTCAACGCCGCCGGCACCCAATAAGCATTGGGGTTGATGTAGACGTAGTTGGGTACGGTGGAGCTGAGGACGGAGTTTGGGTCGCTGCCAAACCAGGTCTCGGACTTGGCGCGGTAATAACTCAATTCGCCGAACAACTGCGACGAGTCGGTCAGATCGTAGTGCGCGTTGGCGAAAAAATTGCCTCTGTTGATCTGCGGTTCCTGGGTGACGCCCGGCGTACGCGCAATGTCGTATTTCAATGAAGTGGGGAGCGCTCCTTGCTTGAGCGCGCCCGTGATATCGACGTAGTACGGCTGACCGACGGTGGACACCGCGCCGTCTGCATTCTTCTTCACCAGCTGAAACTGTCCCCACGGCGTATTCGAGCTCAAGCCGGCAGCCGTGCCGTTCGGATCGGGGATCGCATCGCCATTGGCAGAGATGCTGCGGCGATCGGTCGCGGTATACCACTGGTCGCTGTTCAACTGCGCGCTTTGGTGAGAAAAGCCATACAACACGCTGATGTTGCCGCGGCCGCCGGCAAAGTCGCTGCCCCAATAGCCGTTGATGGATTCGTTGGAGCGTTGCGTGCCCTCTGCCTTCCCGTATCCGGCTTCGATGCCGCCGCCGTTGAGATTACTCGGCAGAACCAGGTTGACCACACCGGCGATCGCATCGGAGCCATACACTGCGGCTGCGCCGTCAAGCAGCACATCCATGCGATCGAGGCCGAAGGCCGGAATGGCGTTCGCGTTGTACGACGGTGTATTGCCGCTCAGCGGATAGGCGACGGTGCGACGGCCATCGACCAACAGTAAGGTGTATTGGGAGCCGATATTGCGCAGGTTGATCGAAGCCACGTCGCCGCGGGCGTAGTTTTGATTGCGTCCTTGATTGACTACTTTCTGGGTGAAAGCGACATCGCCGAATTGCGGCAGGTCGCGAAAGAGTTGGTCGCCGTTGGCGGCACCGGTGGAATCGATCTGCTCCTTGCTCACGCCGATCACAGGCAACGCGGCCTGGGCACCGCCGCCGGCGATTTGCGAACCGATCACGGAAACCGTACTCAAAGTTTTCGTGCCGCTCCTTCCGTCCGCCTCTGCGTCATCCGCCGTTTTGGCCGGATCGGCCGGTGCAGCATTGGAGCCATTGGGCGCTTGCTGCGCGTGCAAAGCGCCGCTGACCAGAATGGTATACAGCGCCAGAGCCAACGGCGCGCGGATGGGAACGAAGCGCCGGGCATGCGCAGAAATGGGTTGGAGCATCGATGCAGAAATCCGTGCGTGGGCAATGGTGGGCCTCGCAAGGTATTGATGAAAGTTTGCGTGCGGAAATTCCTTTTGCCCAGGTGCTTATGCCACGCGCGTCAGCCACACATCGTTTGCACGCAAACGGTATTTGCACATGACGACGCGGCATGTGGCCGCTGCGGCGAGGGTGCCGCAGAATGGTGCTACTCCTTCAACGCCACCAACGGAATCGCCTGTCCATGCACGTCACGTTTCGCAAACATTCGCTCAAAGTCGCCGCTAGGCTCATGCTGGCCGCATCGCTTTCCATTGTTGCGCTCGGCGGTATCGACATCGGGCATGCCGCGGAAGCTCCTTCTGCGGATGCTTCAGCATTGCGCGATCATTTGAAAGCGAAAAAGCAAGCCATCGTCGCCGCACAAAAGCAGGACGCCGTGCCAACTCATTTGCATGCCCATGTCATTGCAGAAGGCCGTTCCGGTGTGCGTCGTTTGCGCATCGGCGACAAGGAACAATTTCAATGGCTCAGCGACAGTCCGCGCAACGGCGCCGGTTTCAATCTCGCGCCCGGTTCGTGGGAGTCACTGGTCGCCATGCTGTCGAGCGCGGTAGCCGACGAGTACGTAGTGCAGGCGGCTTTGAAGGACATCCCGCTCGATTCGCTCGATATCGTGTTCACCAGCATCCCGCAACGCAAGAGCGCCACGCTGGCCTACCCGAACAATCTTTCTTACGAGGCTTATATCCAATCGCCGGTGTCGGATGCGAAATTGGAAGAACTGAAAGCCGCTGTGCATGCCAATTCTTCGGTCATCGACCTGGTGACGCAGCCGCATCAAGTCAGTCCGCTCGCCATCGAGTACGTGCAAACGCCGGCGCAACGCGCCGCGAATTCGCAACCGGGTCTGCGCGATTTCATCACCGAAGAGCAGGTGCCGGTGACGAAGGGCACGTTGAAGCCGGGCGGGCCGAAACCGGCAGCGACGGAACCGCGCACCTTGATTGCGCATACCCGCGTCGAACCGAACACCGGCCTGCGCCAGACTTGGTTGGGACAAGATAACTACTTCCAGGCGTTGCATGACAGTGCACCGGGCCTGCTCGGCCGCGGCCTCGCCCCGACCGTGGAAGAAAATCTGCTCGGCGTGGTCACCACTTGTCCGACGCACATCTTTGAAATCCAGGCGGCGGCGCGCGGCGTGCTGCTGGACAAGCTCGAACTCACCGCTGACGCCGACCTCAGCCCGCGTTTCGGCAAAAATGTCGCTACGCCCGCGCGCTACGGCTTCATCACCTACAAGGTGAAAGTGGAATCGCCGAACAGTGCTGCCGATATCGACGGTCTGGCCAAAGCGGTGGAAGAGACTTGCCCGCTCTACAACTTAGTCAAGGATGCGCAGAAGTTGGAAGGCAAGATCGTGCATCACGCTTATGTCGCCGAGGCGCGGTAATTCCCGACATAACAGAGAGTCGCCACCTCTGTCGCCGTTGTTGAATGTGGGGAGAGCGACGCGGTAGATCACCTGCGTCGCATCGGTAAACAAGCCGCTGGAGAAGTGGCTCAAATCGTCGGAAGCGCCGGCGTTGCGGCCTTTCGTTTCTGCAGCAAGTTCGTATGCGGTGGATTCTGCGCAAGCGCCCGGAAGCTTCAGACCTCCGGGCGTACCCGACTTCTCACATCACGCAAGATCGAAACGATCGAGGTTCATCACCTTGGTCCAGGCCGCGACGAAGTCGCGGACGAATTTCTGCTGCGCATCCACCGCTGCATAGACTTCCGACAAGGCGCGAAGCTGGGCATGCGAGCCGAAAATGAGATCGGCGCGGGTGCCGGTCCATTTCAGTTCGCCGGTCTTGCGGTCGTGTCCCTCGAACAAGTCCTTGGCGTCAGAGGTCGGTTTCCACTCCGTGCCCATATCGAGCAGGTTGATGAAGAAGTCGTTGGTCAGCGCTTCGGGCCGCTTGGTGAAGACACCATACTGCGTCTGGCCGACGTTGGCGTTCAAGGCACGCAGGCCGCCGACGAGGACAGTCATTTCGGGTGCGGACAGGGTCAGCAAGTGCGCCTTGTCCACGAGCAGGGCTTCCGCCGGAACCGAGTACTGGCTCTTGAGATAGTTGCGGAAGCCGTCGGCGACCGGTTCGAGCACGGCGAACGATTCCACATCGGTCTGCTCCTGCGTCGCGTCCGCGCGTCCCGGCGCGAACGGCACCGTCACCGATTGACCGGCGTTCTTCGCCGCCTGTTCGACGGCGGTGCCGCCGGCCAGCACAATGAGGTCGGCGAGAGAAATCTTCTTGCCGCCCGATTGGGCTTTGTTGAATTCGCCCTGGATGCCTTCGAGCGCCTTCAATACCTTCGCCAGTCGTTCAGGCTGGTTTACCGCCCAATCTTTCTGCGGAGCGAGGCGGATGCGCGCGCCGTTCGCGCCGCCGCGCTTATCCGAACCGCGGAACGTCGAGGCCGATGCCCATGCGGTCGAGACCAGTTCGGAGACGGAGAGGCCCGAGGCGAGAATCTTCTGCTTGAGCGCGGCAATGTCCTGCTCGTCGACCAGCTTGTGATCGACCGCGGGGATCGGGTCCTGCCAGATCAGCTCTTCGGCGGGCACTTCGGGGCCGAGATAGCGCACGCGCGGCCCCATGTCGCGATGGGTCAGCTTGAACCAGGCGCGCGCGAACGCGTCGGCGAACTGCTCGGGATGATCGAGGAAGCGGCGCGAAATTTTTTCGTAGGCCGGATCGAAGCGCAGCGAAAGATCGGTCGTCAGCATCGTCGGCGCATGGCGCTTCGACGCATCGTAGGCATCGGGAATCGTATCCGCGCCCGCACCGTTTTTCGCCACCCACTGGTGCGCGCCGGCCGGGCTCTTGCTCAGTTCCCATTCGTAGCCGAACAGGTTCTTGAAGAAGTCGTGACTCCAGCGCGTCGGCGTGCTGGTCCAGGTCACTTCGAGCCCACTCGTGATCGCATCGCGGCCTCTGCCCGTGCCGAAGCTGTTCGCCCAGCCGAATCCCTGCGCTTCGAGTCCGGCCGCTTCGGGCTCGGCGCCGACATGCGAGGCGGGCGCGGCACCGTGGGTCTTGCCGAAACTATGACCGCCCGCGATCAAGGCGACGGTCTCTTCGTCGTCCATCGCCATGCGCGCGAAGGTTTCACGAATATCTTTGGCAGCGGCAACCGGATCGGGTTTGCCGTCCGGGCCTTCCGGGTTAACGTAGATCAAGCCCATCTGCACCGCGGCGAGCGGCTTTTCGAGCTGCCGGTCGCCGGAGTAGCGGCTGTTCGGGCCGCCGCTCAGTTCCAGCCAGACCTTTTCCGATCCCCAGTAGACGTCGTCCGGCTCCCACGCGTCCACGCGGCCGCCGCCGAAGCCGAAAGTCTTGAAGCCCATCGATTCCAGCGCGACGTTGCCGGTGAGCACAATCAGATCGGCCCAGGAAATCTTGCGGCCGTACTTCTGCTTGATCGGCCAGATCAAGCGGCGTGCTTTGTCGAGGCTGACATTGTCCGGCCAGCTGTTGAGCGGCGCGAAGCGCTGTTGGCCCTGTCCGGCGCCGCCGCGGCCGTCGGCGATGCGATAGGTGCCCGCGCTGTGCCAGGCCATGCGGATAAACAGGCCGCCGTAGTGGCCGAAGTCCGCGGGCCACCATTCCTGCGAATCGGTCATCACGGCGAGCAGATCTTTTTTGACCGCGGCGAGATCGAGACTCTTGAACTCTTTCGCGTAGTCGAAATCCTCGCCCATCGGATTCGACTTGGGTCCATGCTGATGCAGGTTTTTCAGGCTCAACTGGTTCGGCCACCAGTCGCGGTTGGACGGGCCGGCGGCGGGGTTGTGGAACGGGCACTTCGATTCGGTCGACATGGCTACCTACTCCTGGCTTGCTGCGTGGACGGTACGAACCAGTCTGGAACTTCGGCCTTCATAGATCAAATCGTTCTTGCCGATGATTCCCATAGTGGCGATATATGACGTTTGCTCTTCGATTGGATACTGCGGTCGATGAAAGATTCCGTTGGCGAACGTCTCGCGATCTCTTCTTGGCGCGCGCTCGACATGTTGCACGGCACTTTGTTTCCTCTCGGTCTGAGGATCCTTGCGTCTGCACGGGAAAGTCTGGACCGTGAATTTTGCGCGTTCGTTGCATCGCCGGTGCGCTTTGCCTTGCGCGACATATGCTGGCCGCCACGCAGCGACCGCTGCGCGATAGGGGATTCCCAATTTTCTCCGACTGCCGACAGCGCCAGCGGGCACGGAACGTTTATATGCCGCCTAGGCAGGTGTACTTGAGCTGGGTGTAGTCGTCGAGCCCGTAGTGCGAACCCTCGCGGCCGAAGCCCGATTGTTTGACGCCGCCGAACGGCGCGACCTCGGTCGAGATCAGGCCGGTGTTGATGCCGACCATGCCGCATTCGAGCGCTTCGGCCACGCGCCAGCTGCGTGCGAGGTCGCGCGTGTAGAAATAACTCGCGAGGCCGAACTCGGTGGCGTTGGCGAGGGCAATCGCCTCTTCTTCGCGTTCGAAGCGGAACAGCGGCGCAACCGGGCCGAAAGTTTCTTCGCGTGCGATGCGCATGTGCGCATCGACGTCGAGCAGCACGGTCGGCTCGAAGAACGTGCCGCCGAGCGCGTGCGGCTTGCCGCCGAGGGCGACATGCGCGCCCTTGGCCAGCGCGTCGCCGACGTGTGCGCGCACCTTGTCGAGCGCCTTCGCATCGATCAATGGGCCTTGGTCGGTGACGCCGGCGAGGCCGTCGCCTACACGCAGGCGCGACACCGCCGCGACCAGGCGTTTGGCGAATTCGTCGTAGACGCCGGCCTGCACGAAGATGCGGTTCGCGCAGACGCAGGTCTGTCCCGAGTTGCGGAACTTGCTTGCGATGGCGCCTTCGACGGCGGCGTCGAGATCGGCGTCGTCGAAGACGATGAACGGCGCGTTGCCGCCGAGTTCGAGCGACACGCGCTTCACCCCATCGGCGCATTGCGCCATCAATTTCTTGCCGACCGCGGTCGAGCCGGTGAAGCTCAGCTTACGCACCGCGGCGTGCGAGGTCATCTCGGCGCCGATCGCCTGCGCATCTTCGCCGGTGACGATGTTGATCACGCCCGCGGGCACGCCTGCGCGTTCGGCGAGCACGCCGATCGCGAGCGCGGAGAACGGCGTCTGCAGCGCCGGCTTGCAGACGATCGTGCAGCCCGCGGCGAGCGCGGGAGCGATCTTGCGGCCGAGCATCGCCGAGGGGAAATTCCACGGCGCGATCGCGGCGACGACGCCGACCGGTTGGCGCAGGACGACGATGCGCTTGTCCGCGGCATGACCGGGGATCACGTCGCCGTACATGCGCTTGGCTTCTTCGCCGAACCATTCGAAGAACGACGCGGAATAGGCGATCTCGCCCTTCGACTCGGCCAGCGGCTTGCCCTGCTCGGCGGTCATGATGCGGGCGAGATCGTCCCGATTTTCCAGCATCAGGCGATGCAGGCGTAAAAGTATACTCGCGCGTTCCTTGGCGCTGCGGCGTGCCCAGTCGGGAAATGCGGCCGCAGCGGCGTCGATCGCCGTGCGCGTCTCCGCAGCACCCATATCGGGCACGCTACCGAGGCGCGCGCCGGTTGCCGGATTCGACACGGCGCATTCGGCGCCGCTGTCGGCGCTGCGCCAGGCGCCCGCAATCGGGCAGCGTTCGCGCAGCAGGTCGGGGTCGCGCAGCGCGAGGCGCGCGAGTTCGCTGGAGGAGGAAGGGGAAGTCATGGGGATTTCTCCGTGGTCTGCACTCGGTGGATTCCGACTAGGGCTGTCGCCGTCGCCGAGCCGATGACGACGCGGGACTGAGCGGTCCGCGTCATCTCGCGGTCGTCACGACACCAAGAATCTCGTGGCAAGCGGCGCAGATGCAAGAGCGGCCGTTGAGCAGTTCGTTTGCACGCAGCCGGCTGAGGACTCGAAGGCTGTTATGGGAACGTTATGCGCCACCCACTTCATCGACATGCACAGCGGCGCGATCTCGGTAGTGTGGGTGCAAGTTCAAACCTGTGCGCTGGCGCTTTGCACGCAGACGATCGTCACCCTTCGGCTTGTTTAGACGACGCGGATCGGCAAACGTGCCGGCAAGGTTGTCCAGCGATAGGGAAAAGCGGCGCTCAGCTTCCCGAGCGCACCGACACGGCCTGGCCTGCGCTGAGACGCTCGGCGCCGCGCACGACGAGGCGGTCGCCGATGCTGAGCGCGCCTTGCACTTCGACGAAGTCGCCGCTGCTCGTGCCGGGCGTCACCGTGACCGGCTCGGCTTTGTTGTCGCCCGACACGCGCATGACGTAGGTGCGGTCCGCGCGCCGCACGAGCGCGTCGCGCGGCACGGCGAGCGCCACCTGCGCGGCCGTGCCGGTTTCCGGCAGGGCGACTTCGACCGCACTGCCGACGAGGGCGAACTCGGGATCGAGGCCGACGCGCAGTTCGAACTGGCGCGCGCGTTCGTCGCCGACCGGCACGATCGCACGCACGCTCGCGGCGCGTTCGACGCCGCCGCTGCGCACGTTCACCTGCATGCCGGCACGCACCTTGTCGGCGAGTGCGAGCGGCGCCTGCACGCGCGCTTCGATGCGCCCGGTGTCGACGAAGTGCACGATGTTCGCGCCGATCTGCAGATATTCGCCGCGTTGCGCGTAGCGTTCGGTGACGACGCCGGGAAACGGCGCACGCACGTCGGCCTGGCTGATGTCGTACTCGACCTGACGCAACTGCGCACGCGCACGTGCGGCGGTCTGGCCGTCGGTTTCCAAGGTCGCGTGCGCTTCGTCGAGCTGCGCGCGCGCGATCGCGCTGCTCGCTTCGAGCTTGCGCAGGCGTTCGAGCTGGGTCTGCGACAGCGCGCGCTTGGCTTCGGTGCGGCGCAACTCGGCGAGCAGTTCTTCGCGGCGCAGGCGCAGCGCCTGATCGTCGAGCTTGGCCAAGCGTTCGCCGGCCTTCACGCGCGTGCCGACTTCGGCGACAAACTCGAGCCGCCCGGCTTCGGCGCTGGCGATCTTGGCGTCGTCGCGGCTGACCACGCTGCCGGGCACCCAGCGCGACGGCGCGAGTTTCGACGCGGTGGCCTGGCTGACCTCGACGATGGCGGGCGGCGTGCTCGTGGTCTGTGCCTGCGCCGTTGCGCAGAGCAGGCAGGCGAACGCGATGGCGAAAGGGATTTTCATGGGCGGGTCCGCAGAGTCGGATTCGATAGGGATAGTTTGCAGGCAAAAATATGTCCGCGCCGCGTCAACGCGGATCAGGGGCGTGCAGGCGTCTTCCTGTGCCACAGCGCATTGACGATCACCCAGCGCTCGCCGAACTTGCCCATTTGCAGGTGATCGACGAACCACGGACTTTCGAGACGCACGGTGGCGATGTCCTCGTCGACCTGGAGCACCTTGACCGAGCGCTGCCACTGTTCCTTCGGCGTCTTCAGCGCACCTTTGCGGGTCAGGCCGATCAACTCGTCGGACGTCATCCGACCGAGCGCCAGCGTCTCGTAGGGCGAGCCGGGTTTGAGATTGCGCTTGGCCAGGTCCGGATGCAGAGCCTGCGCCACGCGCTCGGCGTTGCCTTCCAATTGGCCGTCCATATAGTCGTAGGCGGTCGCTTCGATCGCCCGCAGCGTTTCCGCATTGCTCTGCATCGGCGCGGCGTTCGCCACGGCGATCCATAAACCGAGCTGAGCGCAGGCAAGTGATCGCATGATCGATTTGGCCGACATATTTTTCCTTTCCATTTCGTTGAACCGTTGTGCGAACAGAATCCGGCAGTTTCAAAACATCGCGAAAGCATGCGATTCCGCGCGTTCGATAAAAATCACGCCGCCTCCGCTTCGATCAATCGCGGCCGCTCGCCGCGCGGCGGGGCAAGCGCAGCGCTCTTGCGTTCGGCGGGGAAGAACAACCGCATCAGGCTCGGCAACAACAGCAGCGAGAAAATCAGACTGACCACGACGCCGCCGACGTTGACTGCGGCGAGGCCGCGATAGATCACGCTGCCGGGGCCCGGATTGACCGCCATCGGCAGCGCGCCGAGCGCGCCGGTGAGGGTCGAGGCGAGGATGGCACGCAGGCGCTGGTTGAGCGACATGCGGATCGCGTCGCTGAGATTCGCGCCGTGTGCCTGCGCATGGCGGGTCAGATCGACGAGCAGGATCGCGTGGTTGACGACGACGCCGACCATCATGATGAAGCCGATCATCGACAGCAGATCGAGCGGCTGGAACGCGAACAGGTCGAGCACGCGCAGGCCGAGCATGCCGCCGATCAGCGCGAGCGGCACGGTCAGCACGACGATCAGCGCGTAGCGCAGCGACTTGAACATCGCCGCCATGAGCAGGCCGAGCACGAATAGGGCGAGGAGGAAATTCTTGCCGATCGTGCCGACGATGCGGCCGAGGCGGTCGGCGCTGCCGGCGAGGCGCACCGTGCCGTCAGGCAGTTGCTGGCGCAGGCTCGGCAACACGTCCTGCTCGATCGTCGCCAGCGCGGTCTCCAGCGCCATCGACGCGGGCGGATCGACGGTCAGCGTCACCGTGCGGCGATGGTCGAGCCGGCGAATCTGCGACGGCCCGAGCGCGGTCTCCAGGCGCACCATGTCGCCGAGCGTCATCACCTTGCCGTTCGGTGCGACCACGGGCGTCTGCGCGAGTTCTTCCGGCGTCTGCCCGGCGCTCGCACGCAGGATCACCGGCACGCGCTGGTCGCCGTCGAAGTATTCGCCGAGCCACGCGCCGTCGCCGAGCGTGCGCACGATGTCGCCGAGTGCGACGCGGTCCCAGCCGGCTTCGGCGATGCGGCGGTCGTCGGGCACCGCGTGCAGTTCAAGCTGGGCGGCGTCGGTCGGCGGGAACGCCTGCACGTTGGCGCCGGGAAATTTCGCTTCGAGCAGTTTGCGCCCCGCTTCGGCGGTCTGGTAGAGCTTGGCCGTGTCCTCGCCCTGCAAGTGGATCGACACCGCGCGCGCCGAGCCGCCGAAGCCGCCGAACAGATTGCCTTCTTCGGTGAACACGCGCGTGTCGGGAAAACCGACCGTGATCTCGTCGCGCACGATGCGTTCGAGTTCGCCGATGCGTTTGTCGTCGACTACGCGCGCGCCGAGCGTGCCGAAGCTGGGCGTGATCCACACGTACCAGTTCTTGAGCTGCGGCTGCTTGGTGCCGTCCATGTACGGCTTCATGCGTTCGAGGATTTTCGGCACCATTTCGCGGTCGACGACTTCGGGCGGCATGCCGGGCGGCAGGCTGAAGTTCGCGTCGATCGCCGCGCGCCGCACCGGCGGCAGATAGTCGAGGCGCGGCATGAACACGAACGTGGCGACGAGCGGCACGACGAGCAGGGCGAGCACCCAGCCGATCTGTTTCGGCCGCGTGTCGGTCCAGGCCATGATCCGGTCGGTCAGCCACGGCCAGCCGTCGCCGTAGCCGGATTTGAGCTTCTTCGCCTTGAGCCAGCCCGCGGCGGCCGGCAGCGCCGTGATCGCGACGACGACCGAGATCGCGACCGCGATCGAGATGGTCAGGGCGAGGTCGGAGAAAATCTGACCTTCGACGTCGCGCAGGAACACGACCGGCAGGAACACCGCGATCGTCGTGATCGTCGATGCGATCAGCGCGCCGACGACTTGCTGCGTGCCGGTCAGCGCGGCCTCGTGCGGTGTGATGCCGCTCTCCTTCAGGCGCAGGATGTTGCCGGAAACGACGATCGCGGCCTCGACCACCATGCCGACCGCGAAGGCGAGGCCGGCGAGCGAGATCACATTGAGACTGTGTCCGCTGAGGTGCAGCACGCAGAACGTGGCGAGCAGGCAGATCGGGATCGTCGCCGCGATAAGGACGGTCGCGCGCACGTCACGCATGAACCACCAGACGCAGAGCAGGGACAGCAGCGCACCGACGATCAGATTCTCGCCGAGCAGGCTGACCGCGCGGTTGATGAACAGCGCCGAGTCGAACGACTGCTCGATGCCGAGACCCTTTGCTTTGAGCGGGCCGTCGCGCAACTCGGCGACGACCTTCTTCACATCGGTCAGCGTCTGCAGCACGTTCGCGCCGTTCGCCTTGCGGATCTGCAGACTCATCGCCGGATTGCCGTTCTGATAGACGAAGAACTGACTCTTCGGCGGACGCACTTCGATGACCGCGACGTCGCTCAGATGGATGGTCTTGTCCGCGCGCGTGGACAGCACGAGGCCGCCGAGTTCGGCCGGTTTATAGCGGCCCGTGTAGCGTAGTTCGTACTGATTGCGGCCGACGTCGATCTGACCGCCGGACACGTCCGTCGCGCTCGCGGCGCGCGCGGCGATGTCGGGAATCGAAACGCCGAGCGCCGCCGCCTTGTCCATGTCAACTGTGATGCGCACTTCGTCGGGCGGCCCCGCGTTGACCACGACCTGGGCCACGCCGGGCACCGCTTCGATGCGCGGCTTCACCGTGGTTTCCAGATAGCGGCGATACTTGTCAATCGGTCCCTGAGCGCCGGGCAGCAACTGCACGAAGAAGACGGTGAGCACGTCGTTCGCGTTGCCGTTGTTGCCGCCCATCTGCACGATCGGCCGGTCGGCGTCTTTCGGGATCGAGCGCACGCGGTTGAGCCGCCCGATCACCTCGACCAGCGCGTTCTTCATATCGCTGCCGATCGCAAAAGTCAGATTGATATTGCTGCCGCCCGAGGCGGCATTGCCGTCGAGTTCTTCGAGGCCCGGCAGACCCTGCAGCACCTCTTCCTGCGGTTCGAGCAGTTCGGCCTCGACTTCCTCGGGCGATGCTGCGCGCCAGTTCGTCTGAATCGAAATCTGCGGCGGATCGATGTCGGGGAACAACTGCAGCGGCAGCTCGCGCAGGCTCATCAACCCAAGCAGGGAGACCAGCAGAACCGCCATCCCGGCAGCGACCGGATTCTTGAGCGAGGCTTCGATGATCTTCATGCGTCGGTTCCCTGGCTGCATCCGCACGACACCGGACGGCGCGCGCTCGCAGATTGGATAGGGCGGCACGGCGGAAGTTTGCACGGTGTGCGACGAAGCGTTTGCTTTCTGCGGTGAAGCGTGGGGATTCCGGCGAAGCCGGAATTCAGGTCTGCTTTTTTTTGCTCGTCGTTCCTGCGACTCTCAACAGCCGAAGGGCTGGTCAAGCAGGAATCTAGCTTTTGTCTCTGTTCGTCATTCCTGCGAAAGCAGGAATCCAGCTCCTGCTCTTTCTCGTCATTCCCGCGTGCTCCTAGCGGGGCTCCTAACAGCCGAAGGGCTGGTCATCCAGTGACTTTGCTTTGGTTCTTTTTGTGTTTCAGAGCAAAGGCTTCCACTCGTCCTTTGGACGAGCGGGTCACTTTCTTGTCTCCAGCGACAAGAAAGTAACCAAAGAAACGCCGCCCCGGGAGCCGCGCCGCCTGCGGCGGTTCGCAAGGTCATGCCGGGGTTCGCTCGATGGACATCCGTGTCCATTCGCGAACTCGCGCGCATCCTGCGCGCGACCCTGAAGGGCGATTCCGTCATGCCCTCGCCGCGGCTGACGGGGACCCGAGATCACAAGCAAAAGCAAAGGCAGAGCGGAGCGCAGAGCGTCTGCTCCTTGCTCTGGCTCTGGCGCGCAGGATGCGCGCTGCTCCGGCTCTTCCGGGTCCCCATTACATTGCGGCGGCAGCGGACGACAAGGCCCGCTAGGGTCGGCGCGATGGATCGCGCCGATTCCGCTATTGCACAGGGATGTGCAATTAGCGGAACCCGGCCGCTGAGGCGGACCCTTCGGGCAGGAGCCCGAAGGGCGCAATGTTCTGGGGCGTGTCTCTTTGCTTACTTTCTCTGCACGAGCAGAGAAAGTAAGACGCTCGCCCGCAGGGCGAGTGGAAGCTCTGCTCTTAAACAAAACAAAAGCTGGATTCCGGCTTCCGCCGGAATGACGAGCGAAAGAAGCAAAGTCATTGGATGACCAGCCCTTCCGGCTGTTGAGAGCCCCGCCAAGGGCGCGCGGGGATGACGAGCGAGGCGCGAGAAATGACAAACGAAGAGACCGAGAGAAAACCTTACGCAAGAACGACGCGAATATCCCGAGCATCGACGTCCGCCACGATGTCCGCATGCCCGATCCCGCGCCAGAGAATCAGCCGCAGGCTGCCAGAAAGGTTTTTCTTGTCGAGCTGCATCAGGCCAATAAGCTCATCGGCATCGAGGCCACGCGGGATGGCGGTCGGCAGGCCAAAGCGTTCGAGCAGAGCGACGAGGCGCTCGGTGTCCGCGGCCGGCGCGCGCTGCAGGTTTGCCGACAGGCGCGCGGCGAGAACCATGCCGACCGCGACGGCTTCGCCGTGCAGGAGGCCGCCGTAGCCCATCGCGGTTTCGATCGCGTGGCCGAAGGTGTGGCCGAGGTTGAGCAGGGCGCGTTCGCCTTGTTCGGTTTCGTCGCGCGCGACAATGCCGGCTTTCTGCCGGCAGCAATGTGCGATCGTCGCCGCGAGCGGTTCGGCTTCGCGCGCGAGCAGGGCATCGGCATGGCGTTCGAGCCAGGCGAAGAAGTCCGCGTCGCCGAGCGCGCCGTACTTGATCACCTCGGCGAAGCCGGCGCGCAGTTCGCGCAGCGGCAGGGTGGCGAGTGTGTCGGTGTCGGCGATGACCGCGCGCGGTTGATGGAACGCACCGACGAGGTTCTTGCCTTGCGGCAGATCGACCGCGGTCTTGCCGCCGACGGAGGAGTCGACCATCGCGAGCAGGGTCGTCGGCAGTTGGACGAAGGCGATGCCGCGCATCCAGCACGCTGCGGCGAAGCCGGCGAGGTCGCCGATCACGCCGCCGCCGAGGGCGACGATGGTCGCGTCGCGGTTCGCCTTCATCGCGGCGAGCGCATCGAACACGCGTGCGGCCGAGGCGAGTGTCTTGTGCGCTTCGCCGTCGGGCAGGATGAGTCTGGAAATCTGCACCTTGTCGTTGCCCGCGCGGATGGCTGCGGCGACGCGTTCGAAATAAAGCGGCGCGACGACATCGTTGCTGACGATCAGCGCATGGCGCCCGCGAATCGCCGTGGCGAGGCGTGGCGCATCGTCGATCAGGCCTGCGCCGATCGCGATCGGATAGCTGCGCGCACCGAGCTCGACGGCGAGTTCGTTCGCCGTGGGTGAAGAGGAAACGGAGTTCATGCGGCTTGCCCGGAAGAAGTGGATGTCGCGCTGCGGTGCCAGCGCACGCCGAGTTCTTCGACGAGGCGCCGCGCCGCCGCGCCGCTCGAACCGTTGAGGCCGGTCGGCACGATAAGGTCGGCGGTTTCGCGGTAGAGCGGTTCGCGTTCGGCGGCGAGCTTGCTCAGGCGTTCGCGCCGGTCGGGCGCGGCT
This sequence comes from Rudaea sp. 3F27F6, assembly GCF_005503555.1. Taxonomy (GTDB): domain Bacteria; phylum Pseudomonadota; class Gammaproteobacteria; order Xanthomonadales; family Rhodanobacteraceae; genus Rudaea. The sequence continues at coordinate 638,966 of NZ_SCNG01000001.1, read as the reverse complement.
AACAGCGGACGTTTGCGATCGTGGACGAGACGTTTCAATTGTTGGTCGACCGTGGTTTCCAGATAGACGACGTAGCCGCGCGCGGCGAGATGGCGGCGGTTCTCCGCGCCGAGCACCGCGCCGCCGCCGGTCGAGAGGACGATGTCGGATTTAGCGCTGAACTCGTCGAGCAGTTCGGCCTCGCGCTTGCGGAAGCCGGCTTCGCCTTCGAGCTCGAAGATCAGCGTGATCGTCGCGCCGCTGCGCGTCTCGATCTCGTGGTCGAGGTCGAAGAAGTCGAGGCCGAGATGTGCGGCCACGCGCCGTCCGACCGTGGTCTTGCCGGCGCCCATCGGGCCGATCAGGAAAAGGCTGGGGGCGGGATTCATGATACGGAATGGTAACAAAGTGACGGGCTACGCACTGCGCCCTCGAATCGCCTTCTACTCGTTCGTGCGCAGCAGCGATCCGAAGGTCAGATAGGCGGCGTTGTGGCCGCCTTGCGCATAGCCGTAGCCGAGGAAGATCGGCCCGAGGAAGGTGTCGATGCCGACGAAGACGCTGCCGGCGCCGAGCATGTTCTTGCCGATCTGGTTGCGCGAGTTCCAATAGCCGCCAGCTTCGAGGCTGCCGCCGAGATAGAGCGGCAGGCTGAACAGGCTGTCGGTGTTGGTCATGCGCCGATAGTAGACGGCGCGCAGCAGGGCGGTCTGCGAAGCGAAGAGCTGGTTGTCGGCGAAACCGGAGAAATTGGCGAGTCCGCCGAGCTGGCTCTGCGCGGCGATCTGCAGATTGGCGCCCGCGCCGGTCGCGGTGTTGATGCTGGCGCCGAGCAGCCAGTGGTTCGGGCCGTAGGAGAGGGCCTGGTCCCAGCGCAGGCGCGTGATGCGCGCGGCATCGGTTGAGCCGAGCTGGGTCAGCAACACTTCTTCGGATGCGTCCACGCGCATGCCGCGCGTTGGGAAGCCGGAAGAGTCGAGATCGTCGTAGACCGCGCGCAGCACGACGCCGCCGAAGTTGGTCGCAATGCTCGGCGGCAGGCCGGAAGCGGCGCTGGCGGAAGCCGGCTGGCCGATGTGCAGGCGCGCCAGGTCGCGGCCGTATTCGAGCGAACTCGAGAACTGCCAGCTCGAATCGGGCGTGTAGCCGAATTCAAGCGCGGCGAGGCGGCGGCTGCGCCGGTACTCGGCGAGTTCGCTGTCCTTCTGTCCCGGAATCGGAAAGTTATAGGCCTTGTACTGCAGCTGCGGCGCGATGTAGAACTCGCCGGTCGTACCCCAGGGCTGCAGGAATTCGCTGTACAGCTCGGTGATCTGGCCGAGCTGGACGCGGTTGCGGCTCTCGCCGCCGAGCGAGTTGAGGCCGGTGAAATTCGCTTCGGTGAAGAGTTGGTAGCTGTTGCGCCCGGCGAAGTTGTCCGAGAGACGCAGGCCGAGGCGCAGGAAGTTTGGTCCCCAACTCTTGTCGACCGGTTGCACCGAGAGACCGGTCTGGCCGTCCTTCTGCACGATGTCGTAGGTGATGCGCTCGTAGCTGCCTTCGCCGTAGGCGAGGCCGATGCGGTCTTCGAGCTTGGCTGGGTCGAACGGCTTGCCGACCACGTCTGACAGGCGCTGTTGCACGTAGTCGGCGGTGCGGCTGCGGCCGGTGAGCACGTCGAGGAAGGCGACCAGCGGCGGATCGAACGGGCGCTGCTTGTGGTTTGCGGCGAACTGCGCGTAGTCGGATTCGCTCGCGGAGAATCGGCGCAGCGCGACGAGGTTGGCATCGGCGGCCTGTTCGCCGAACACCACGGCTTCGGCGGCGCGGTCGAACGCGGTGCTGGATAGATCGCCGAGCTGCGGCACGAGCAGCACGTCGGCGGCGCCGAGTGTGTGCAACTGCGCGTCGGTCTGCCGCTTCATCATCGCGGTAAGCATCTGGTTCGCGATCTGGATCGGCGACGTGAGGTTCTCTTCTTTGAGCAGCGGCGCGCCGACGTCGACGACGATCAGGCGCGTGCCGCCGAGCTTGCGCGCTTCCTCGATCGGCACGTTGTCGACGATGCCGCCGTCGACGAGCAGATGGCCCTGATAGCGGATCGGCGCGAACGCCGCGGGCACCGACATGCTCGCGCGGATCGCCATCGGCAGATCGCCCTTGGCGAACACGACTTTTTCGCCGTTGCCAATGTCGGTGGCGACCGAGCGGAACGGAATCGGCAGATCGTCGAAGTTCTGCGTCTGCAAGGTCGACAGCAGCAGGCGGCGCAGCAGCAGCTGCAGTTTCTGACCCTGGATCACGCCGCGCGGCAGCGCGATCTTGCCGTCGCGCAGGCCGAGTTCGATGCCGCCCAGAAAACGAAGCTCGTCTTCCTTGCGCCGCATCGGCAGTTCTTCGCGCGGCGGATCGTCGTTGAACATGTCCTTCCAGTCGATGCTCTTGAGCACCACCTCGATCTCGGTCGCGTTGTAGCCGGCCGCGTAGAGGCCGCCGACGATCGCACCCATCGAGGTGCCGGTGATGCACTCGACCGGCACATGCTCGCGTTCGAGCACCTTGAGCACGCCGATGTGCGCCGCGCCGCGCGCGCCGCCGCCACCGAGGACGAGACAGGTTTTCGCATGCGCTGTCGGCGGCTGCGCAAACGCGTCGAACGCAATGCCGCAGGTGACGGCGAGCAGAAGGCAGGCAAGAGCGCGAAACATGGAACGATCCACAGCGGCGGCAACGGGCTAAAAGACTAGCCGATTCGGGCGCGCGCCCATAGCGCACTTCGGCCTGGGATGCGTGCATCGTTCACGAAACGTACGGTGCGTTTCCATGGCGTAGCGAACGGTCGTAGCGGGCGATTCATCAGGCCCGACTTTTGATTCTCCATCGGCGCACGAAAAGAGAGGGGCTCGATCGTACCGATACTTTCGCGCGAGGCGCGCGAAAATCGAGTCCCTATAACGCGGGCGTCGGCGAATCGGGCACTCGGGCCTTAGCCTTCGAGTGCCTGCCAGCGTTGGTAAGCATGATCGAGTTCCGCCTGCAGCTTGGCGAGTTCACCGTTCGCCGCGAGGATCGCCGCGCTGTCCTGTTTGAAGAAGCTCGGATCGTTCATTGCCGCGGTGCGTGCCGCGATATCGGACTCGAGCGTTTCGATGCGCGCCGGCAGCAGCTCCAGTTCGCGTGCGTCCTTGTAGCTCAGCTTGCGTTTCGTCGGGGCAGGTGTTTCTTTCGGCTCGTCATTCGCGCTTGCTTTGGGCGGGATTGCGGCGGTTTCTCCTCTCGCGTCGGCGGCAACGAGAGGTACCGAATCGCGCGCTTCGTCCATGCCTTCGGAGTCGTCCGTCGGACGTTCCGCGCGTTTCGCGTTTGTTCCGCCGTCACGCGACTGACGGGCAAAGATCTTCGAAGCGCCCGATGGTCGCTGCCGCAGCCAATCGCTGAATCCGCCGACGTATTCGCCAACGCGCCCTTCGCCTTCGAGCACCAGCGTCGAAGTCACCACGTTGTCGATGAATTCGCGGTCGTGTGAGACGAGCAGCAGAGTGCCCTGGTACGCAGCGAGCATCTCTTCGAGCAGTTCCAGCGTCTCCACGTCGAGGTCGTTGGTCGGCTCGTCCATGACGAGCAGGTTCGACGGCTGCGCGAACAGCTTGGCGAGCAGCAGGCGGTTGCGTTCGCCGCCGGACAAGCGCGTGATCGGCGCGCGTGCGCGCTCGGGCGAAAAGAGGAAATCCTGCAGATAACCGAGTACGTGTTTGCGCTGGCCGGCGAGTTCGATGTACTCGCGGCCTTCGGCGACGTTGTCGAGCGCGTTCCAGTCTTCGCGCAACGCGCTGCGATGTTGGTCGAAATAGGCGATCTGCAGATTGGTGCCGAGTTCGATCTCGCCGCGCTGCGGTTTCAGTTCGCCGAGCAGCAGCTTGAGCAGGGTGCTCTTGCCGGAACCGTTCGGGCCTACGATGCCGATGCGGTCGCCGCGCATAATCGTCGTCGAAAAATCGCGCAGGATGATTTTGTCATTCCAGGCATAGTCGACCGCGCGCGCTTCGATCACCTTCTTGCCCGAGGTCTGCGCCGCGGCCAGGGTCATCTTCGCGTTGCCGCCGAGTTCGCGGCGTTCGGCACGTTCGCGGCGCAGCGCCTTGAGCGCGCGCACGCGGCCTTCGTTGCGCGTGCGCCGTGCCTTGATGCCCTGGCGGATCCACACTTCTTCCTGGGCGAGTTTCTTGTCGAACTGCGCGTTGGCCTGCGCCTCCGCGTGCAGACGTTCTTCGCGCCGGCGCAGATAGTTGGCGTAATCGCCGGGCCAGGACGTGACCTGACCGCGGTCGATCTCGACGATGCGCGTCGCCAGCGCGCGCAGGAAGCTGCGGTCGTGGGTGACGAAGACCACGCTGAACTCGGCGTTGCGCAGAAACTCTTCGAGCCAGGCGATCGCCTCGATGTCGAGATGGTTGGTCGGCTCGTCGAGGAGCAATACGTCGGGTGCGCGCACAAGCGCCTGCGCGAGCAGAACGCGGCGCTTCATACCGCCCGACAGCGCGGCGAAATCGACGTCTTCGGGCAGTTCCAGGCGCACCAGCACCTGCTGCACGCGGCGGTCGAGATCCCAACCGTGCTGCGCCTCGATCTGTGCCTGCACCTCGCCGAGCGCAGAGAGATCGTCGGTGCCGATCAAATGGTGATAGCGGGCGAGCAGGCCGCCGAGATCGCCGAGGCCCGAGGCGACCACGTCGAACACGCTGCCGACGGTGTCCTGCGGCACTTCCTGGGCGAGCTTGGCCACGCGCACGCCGTTCTGCACGCGCACTTCGCCGTCGTCGGGCCGGATTTCGCCGGCGATCAGGCGCAGCAGGGTGGATTTGCCTTCGCCGTTGCGGCCGACGACGCAGACGCGTTCGTTGGCTTCGATGGCGAGGTCGACGTTTTTGAGCAGCAGCGGACCGCCGACGCCGTAGTCGGCGTTTTGGAGTTGGATCAGGGGCATGCCGCCATTGTATCCGCGAAGACGGGCGGCTTAGTCGGCCGGTTTTCGTCGGGATGGTGTTTCGGGTGCCCGGGCGGGGTCGAAAACGCCGGTCCGGGCGAAAATTGCCATCGGGAATTTTCTGAATGAAAACAGAAAATTAATGAAATACTCTAAAGAACTACCTCTGGAAAATCGTGCAACTTTGCGATATCTTTGCGCATCTTCAAACTTTGTCGTGGGCGACCCGGGGAATACCGTGATTGCGAAGCCGTTGCCGGGGGTCTGGTTGCCGTTCAGGGGCGTTACCGCATTGGCGGCGCTCGCCTTGGTCTGCGGCAGCGGTTTTGCCGGTTCGGCGCATGCGGGTTATGCGGCGATCGTCGTCGACGCGAAGAGCGGCAAGGTGCTCGAGGCGGTCAATCCGGATGAGGAAAACATTCCGGCCTCGCTCGCCAAGATGATGACGCTGTACCTGACGTTTCAGTCCTTGCAGAGCGGCAAGCTCAAGCTCAATCAGGCGCTGCCGGTGTCGGCCGTTGCCGCGGGCAAGGCGCCGACCAAGCTCGATCTGCGCGCCGGCCAGAGCATCAGCGTGCGCGACTGCATCCTCGGCATGATCGTCAAGTCGGCCAACGATGCCGCGACCGTCGTCGCCGAGCGCATCGGCGGTTCCGAGGCGAACTTTGCCAAACTGATGAACGCCGAGGCGCTGCGCCTCGGCATGAACGGCACGCGCTTCGGCAACGCGAGCGGCCTGCCCGATCCGGCAAACCGCACCACCGCGCGCGATATGGCCAAGCTCGCGCAGGCGCTATATCGCGACTATCCGCAGCATGCGCCGCTGTTCGCCACCAAGGAATTTCAGTTCCGCGGACGCCTCGTGCGCGGCCACAACAATCTGATGCAGCGCTACGCCGGCATGGACGGATTGAAGACGGGCTACACCGAAGCCTCGGGATTCAATCTCGCCTCGACCGCGATCCGCAGCGGCCAGCGTCTGTTCGCCATCGTCATGGGCGGGCAGACCGCGGCCTCGCGCGACAAGGAGATGGCGCGCCTGCTCGACAAGGGTTTCGAGCAGGAACCCCTGCGCCCGTTGCCGGCCGACAACAAGGGCAGCGGCGTGCGCAAGGTACTCGCCGCGTTGTCGCCGATATCGAGCGCCGAGGCGGCCGAGCCGATTCCGGAGAAGACGAGCAGCAAGCATTGCGCGGTCAGTGCGCGCAAAGCCGCCGTCAACAAGAACTGCAAGGGCCAGAACGCGGTCGCGCGCACTCGCGCGAAACCCGCGCCGCGTTCGAGTGCTGCGGCGAAAACCGCGCTCGCGCAGAAGCCGCACCACGCCAAGAGCAAGAAGCCGGTGCAGGTCGCTTCGCGCAAGGGCGACTGACGGGCTGCGCGCAACGCAACGTTACTTTTCCCCGGCGCGGCGGAAAGAACTTCCCAGTCCGAAGAATCAAAAGCTAGCGCAGTGGCTGCGTGCACCGTGCGCGCGGCTTCGGTTTGAGCGGCAACTTCGTCGCTTTGTTGCAGCACGAATAGAACCCGACGCGTATTCCCGACGACACCTGTCGCCACCGACGTGCTTCGTTTGCGCGATTGAAACGGACGTCCGAACGCGGCGCTGCCGGATCGCGTGGCCGCGATGTCACGGATGTCCGGGCAGTGTGCTAGCGTAGGGACATCGATACCAAAACCAAACAAAGTCGAGAGGGAGAGATGGAAACGCAAGTCCGCCGCACCAAGATCATCGCCACGCTGGGCCCGGCCACCGACGCGCCGGGTATGTTGAAAAAAATTCTCGCCGAGGGCGTCGACGTGGTGCGGCTGAACCTCTCGCACGGCAAGGCCGAGGACCATGAGCGCCGCGCCAAGGAAGCGCGCGAAGTTGCCGCCGAACTGGGTCGCGAAGTCGCCGTGCTCGCCGATCTGCAGGGGCCGAAGATCCGCATCGAGAAGTTCCTTGCCGGTCCGGTGATTCTCACGCCAGGCGATCCGTTCGAACTCGACTGCCGCGCCGAGGCGCCTCCGGGCGATGCGACGCGCATCGGCGTGAGCTATCTGAATCTCAACAACGACGTGAAGCCCGGCGACATGCTGTTGCTTGACGACGGCCTGATCGCGCTCAAGGTCGACAAGATCGAAGGCACGAGCATCCACACCACGGTCGTCATCGGCGGCGCGCTGTCCGACCGCAAGGGCATCAACCGCCAAGGCGGTGGCCTCTCGCTCGCGGCGCTCGCCGAGAAAGACAAGGCCGACATCAAGGTTGCGGCGCAGTTGAATGCGGATTTCCTCGCCGTGTCCTTCGTTAAATCCGCGGCCGACATCGAAGAGTCGCGCAAGTTGATGCGTGCGGCCGGCGGCAGCGCGGCGATGGTGGCGAAGATCGAGCGCAGCGAGGCGATCGGCCCGGCGCTCGCCGGCATCATCGACGCGTCCGACGTGGTCATGGTCGCGCGCGGCGACCTCGGCGTGGAGATCGGCGACGCCGAACTGCCCGGCATCCAGAAGAAGATCATTCGCGAAACGCTTGCGCGCAACAAAGTCGTGATCACGGCGACGCAGATGATGCAGTCGATGGTCGAGTCGCCGATCCCGACGCGCGCCGAAGTGCTCGACGTCGCCAACGCCGTGCTCGACGGCACGGACGCGGTAATGCTGTCGCAGGAAACCGCGGCCGGCAAGCATCCGGACAAGGCCGTCGCGGCGATGGCGCGCGTCTGCGTCGGTGCCGAGCATCAGTTCGAGCCGAAGAACAAGTTCAGTCCGACGCTGCGCCTCGATCGCGTCGATCAGGCAATCGCGCTGGCGACGATGTACACCGCCGGTCACATCGGCGTGCGCGCGATCATCGCGCTGACCGAGTCGGGCGGCACCGCGCAATGGCTGAGCCGCTATCGTTCGCGCGTGCCGATCTACGCGCTGTCGCGACGCATCGGCGCGCGCCGGCGCATGATGATCTACCGCGACGTGATGCCGATCGCGTTCGACGCGCACGGCGTCGATCCGGCGCATGCGGCCAAGGCGGCGATCCAGACCTTGTTCAATTTGAACCACCTCAGTGAAGGCGATCGCGTGATTCTGACCACGGGCGACCACACTGGTCAGCACGGCGGCACGAACACGATGAAGCTGCTGCGCGTGGGGCCGGGCGGGATCGCCGAAGGTCTCGGCGATCTCTGACGGCGGCCGGCTAGAGACGAGGCGATCGTGCAGCGACGACATCTGGTCCTCGCGATCGCCCTGGTTCTTGCCGCCGGCTCGGCAGTCTTTTTCACGACGCACGGAAATGATGCCGTGCATGCGGTCTCCGCCAAGCCGGGCGGGGTGGTGGATGTCTCTGCAGCACGCGATGCTGCGCCGCTTTCAGGGCGGCCCGAGCCGGTGAAGGACAGTGTGCGTGCGGCCGCCGTCGCGTAGTCCGCATCGCACTCCGCGCAGCACAACTTGAATCCGCACGCCTCCGATACGGAACGCGATACCACCGCACCGCAGTGGAAAACCTGGCGCGATGCGCCGCCTATCGACCGCAATCGTGCGCTCGATCTGCTCGCCGACAAGGTGATGAAAGAGCAGGACGAGAAGGCCGATGCGCGAGCTGTGCTCGAACGCATGAAGTTCGAGCGCAATCCGATCGATCCGGCGCTGACCGACGGGGCGAAGGCCAACTTGCAGCAATATTTTTCCGGCCTCGACGCCGACGTGCAGCAGCATGTCGCGATCGGTTCGGTGGAGTGCCGCGCCAACGCCTGCCAGGCGCTTTTCGCGGCCAACGGAATCGTCCTCGTCGCTGCGGGCGGCAATGTCTCGTTGCCGCAGGGGCCGATCGATATCACGCGGACAGTGAGCGAGTTGACTCGCCAGCCCTGGTGGAGCGCTTGGGGCTACGAGATCGGCGGAATGAGCGCGGAATTTCGCGACGGCTACGCGCTGTACGCGATCAACTTCACTCGCACAGGCAAATAAGCCGTCTGCTTGCAGCGCACTGCGCGAATAACGTCGGCGCGATTCTCGCTGCCGGGATCGTTGCGATAAAACGCAACGATCCGTCGTGCAATAGCAGAGGCGCGATCCGTCTCGCCTCTGCATTGAGCAGCTGAACTCAGCCGGCCGGCTTGTCGGTCTTGCCTGCGCGGTGCTTCTCGAACCAGCCGATCGTGTAGAGCACCTGGTCGAGCATGTTCGACGGACGCGTATTGATCTCGTGCGAGGCGCCCGGGATGCGCAGCATCGCCGTATCGACGTGGCGCAGCTTGAGCGCCTGGTAGAACTGCTCGGCTTCGCTCGATGGCGTGCGGTGGTCGGCATCGCCCGTGACCAGCATCGTCGGCGTCTTCACGTTGCCGACGTAGGCGATCGGCGAGCGCTTGAGGTAATGCTCGGCGTTTTCCCACGGCACGCCGGGGAACCAGTACTTGGTGAACAGCGCATAGAAGTCGCTGGTCAGTACGAAGCTGTACCAGTTGATGACCGGCTTGGCGACGACCGCCGCGCGGAAGCGGTCGGTGTGGCCGACGATCCACGCGGTCAGCACGCCGCCGCCGCTGCCGCCGGTGACGAAGAGATTGCTCGTGTCGATGCTGCCGCGCGCGATCACCGCATCGACCACGCTCATCAAGTCGTCATAGTCCTGGCTCGGATAAGCGTTCTCGATCAGGTTGGCAAACTCGGTGCCGTAGCTCGTGCTGCCGCGCGGGTTGGCATAGACGACGACATAGCCCTGCGCGGCGTAGAGCTGGGTTTCGGGCGCGAAGTGCGGGCCGTATGCGGCGAACGGGCCGCCGTGGATTTCGAGCAGCAGCGGATAGGATTTCTGTGCATCGAAGCGCGGCGGGCGCACGACCCAGGCCTGCACGCTGCGGCCATCGGCTGAGGACTTCACATTGATCTCCTCGACCTGGCCGAGTGTCTTGTGGTCGAGCAGGTTGGAAGACAGATCGGTCAGCGACTTCGGCTTGGCGCCGCGTGCGACGATGCCGACGTCGGCCGAGTGCGTGACCGAGTCGCGCGTATAGGCGATGCGGCCGCCTGCGCCCGACATCGATCCGCTCGTGTAAGGCCGGCCGATCTCGGTGCCGCCAAGGTCGCTTGCGACCGTCTCGACCTTACCGCCGCCGGCGCCGACGTAGCCGATCTTGGTCGTGCCGCGTTCGTCGTAGCTGAAGTACAGGCCGCCGTTGCCGTCCCAGACCGGCTGGTCGACGCTGATGTCGGTGTCCGCGGTCAGCGCGCGCGACTTGCCGCTGGCGAGATCGAGCACGTACAGATGCGCGGCCTGATAGGGATGGCCCTTGTCGTCGAAGCCGAGGTAGGCGAGGGAGCGGCCGTCGGGCGAGATCACCGGATTGCGGTCGGGACCGCGGCGGTCGGTCAGCTTGGCCGCCGTGCCCGAATCGACATCGACGCGATACAGCTCGCTTTCGAGCGGCTGGTATTCCCAGTCGTCGTTGAGGTTGGCCGAGACGAAGACGCTCTTGCCGTCGCGCGCCCAAGCGATCGGGCCGGCGAAATCGTGCTTGCCGGTCGTCACCTGGCGCGCGGGGCCGCCGTCGGCGGAGACGACGAAGACGTGCGAGTAGCCCGGATCGACATAGCCGCCGCCGTCGATGCGGTAGGTCAGCCGGTCGATCAGCTTGGCCGGCTCCGCCCATTCGGCGCCCTTCGGCGCGCCGGGCAGTTTCGCCAACGGCGCGTCCTGCGCGGGCACGCGCTGAGTGAATGCGAGCCAGCGGCCGTCGGGCGACCAGGACAGATTGCCCGGGCCTTCGGTCAGATGCGTGATCGCCGAGCTGGCGCCCGAGTCGAGCCAGAGTACGTGAATCTGCGCCTTGCCTTCGCTCGCGCTGACGTAGGCGACGCGCTTGCCGTCGGGCGACCAGCGCGCGCCGCGCTGATCGGCGCTGTCCGAGGTCAGCGCGCGCTGGCCGCGGCCCTCCGCGTCGACGAGCCAGAGGTTCGAGCGCTTGCGGTCTTTCATGATGTCGAAGCGCACGCGCTCGTAGACCACGTGCTTGCCGTCGGGAGAAATCTGCGGGTGGTCGGCCCATTCGAGCTTGAACACGTCGAGCGGGGCGAAGATCTGCGGGTCCGGCGGCGCATCGGCGGCAGCGGCAAGATTGAGGAAGAGGACGGCGCCGAGTGCAAACACACGCATATCAGATACTCCCGCGACAAAGTCCGGCGATTCTGCCACGCCTGCGCGCGCCGACAATGTGCCGTTGTGCACGGACGCGAGCGCGAAACGCGCAGCCGCAGACCGGCGTTGCGTGGCGCGACGGGCGTATGCTTTACTCGGCCGGGTTGCGTCGGAGCGGAATCGTCGCGGAGAAACGGCATGTCGAATTCAGGCATCGGGTTGTCGTCGTGGTTCGCTTTCGTCCTGGCGGCGGTCGTGCCGCTGCATTCTGCCGCAGCCGCCACAGCCGACTATCTCGTCGTCGACGAAGACGGACGCAAGGCGCAGTGGACCGGCGACAAACGCAGTGAAGGCGTGCCGTTCCCGGTGCGCAAACTGAGCTTGGGTTCGGCCTGCGTTGCGACCGCGATGTCGATCGAAGCCGACGGTACGACGGCGAACCGGCGCGTGCTGCGCATGAGCCTCGGTAAGGTCAGCGACGAGACGCGCGAAGAATTCAAGCAGGCAGCGCTGCGCTATTTCGCCGGCGCGCATTTCACTCCGACCGAAGCGAACTCGGCGCGCAAACCGGTCTACACCTACGCGATATTCACGATCGAGCGCATGTTATCTTCCGGACCGGGAGGCGCGTCGTCGAAGCGCCCCAACGATCGTGCCGCGGAGCCGTGCCGGATTCCCGATTTTGTCAACGCCGTGGCCAGCGGCAAGCTGTCGAGCGAGGAGAACTGATATGCGTATTCCTGCAAAGAGCCTGTTTCGCGGATGGTGCCGGCTGGCGCTGGCCGTCGCGCTGACGGGTGCCGCCGGTACGGCGTTCGCGCTCGAGCGCGCGCATCTCGTGCAGCCGGCCGATCTGTCCAAGTGGTGGCTGGTGTCGAGCACGGGCGATCCGAAGATGCCGTCGTACGGCAAAGGTTTGACGACGCCGACCTGCGTCGCGGTGTCCTACCGCATCGAACGCGGCGGCGCGACGAGCCAGATCAAACTCGAGAAAGTCGTGCCCGACGGCGACCTCGGTGCGGTCGCGATCGAGATCGTCAAAGGACTGCGCTACACGGCGGCCCAGCAGAACATCGGCAAGGACCCGGTCTACACCTACGTCGTCCTGCCGTTCAACGCGCCCGACGTCAACAAGGGCCCCGGTGCCGCCGCGGAAAAACAGCGTCTGCTCGATCCGTGCAAGATCGACGATTTCAAGCTGCCGCCCGCATAAGGGCTCGATTCCTCGAACCGCGCTTTTGATTTTTTCGCGTCCGCGAAAGCCGGGCGCGATGAATCGCGCCTCTGCGTCGGCCGTTACAGCACCGAAATCCGAATCGGCCTATAATGCCGGCCCCCGCGATTTGCGAATCGCGGCAGCGCGCACGCGCACGAATTCAAACGTTACGGAGTCACCCATGAGCATCGAAGAACTGGAAAGCATCGCCCAGGCGATGGTTGCACCGGGCAAAGGGATCATCGCCATCGACGAGTCCACGAGCACGATCAAGAAGCGCTTCGACTCGGTCAAGATCGAGAACAGCGAAGAGAACCGCCGCGCCTACCGCGAGATGCTGTTGACCGCACCGAAGCTCGGCGAGCACATCTCCGGCGCGATCCTCTATGACGAAACCATCCGTCAGACGACCCGGGACGGCGTCCCGTTCACCAAGATCATGCTCGACAACGGCATCCTGCCGGGCATCAAGGTCGACAAGGGCCCGCATCCGCTCGCCGGATTTCCGGGCGAAGTCGTCACCGAAGGTCTCGACGGTCTGCGCGAGCGCCTTGCCGAATACGCCAAGCTCGGCGCCAAGTTCGCCAAGTGGCGCGCGGTGATCAACATCGCCGACGACGCGCCGAGCGGCACCTGCATCGAAGCGAACTGCCACGCGCTCGCGCGCTACGCGGCGCTGTGCCAGGAAGCCGGCATTGTGCCGATGGTCGAGCCCGAAGTGCTGATGGACGGCAACCACGATCTCGACGTTTGCTACGACGTGACCGAAGCGACGCTGCGCTCGCTGTTCGGCGCGCTTTACGAGCAGAACGTCATGCTCGAAGGCACCATCCTCAAGGCGAGCATGGTCATCGCGGGCAAGGACTGCGCCGATCAGGCCAGTGTCGACGAAGTCGCCGAAGCGACCGTGCGCTGCCTCAAGGCCACCGTGCCGGCGTCGCTGCCGGGCATCGTCTTCCTCTCGGGCGGTCAGACCGACGAGCAGTCGACCGCGCACCTCAACGCGATGAACCAGATGGGCCCGCATCCGTGGCCGCTGTCGTTCAGCTATGGCCGCGCGATGCAGTCGGCCGCGCTCAAGTTCTGGTCGAAAGACCTGGTCAAGAACTTCGCCGATGCGCAGAAGATCGTCGTCTCGCGTGCGAAAGAGAACGGCCTCGCCGCGCTCGGTCAGTGGACGAAGGCAGCCAAGGCGGCCTGATCGCCGCTCGGCTCAGATGATGTTCGCGACGGGCGCTGTGGCGCCCGTTCGCGTTTCTAGGCATCGAGCAAACTGCGGTAAGCGGCCGCCGCCTTGCCGTCGAAGCAGCAGAATACGATACGCTCGGGCAGGCTCTCGCCCCAGGCTTGCGCCTGCGTCACCGCGATGCGCGCGGCCTGCGCGAGCGGGTAGCCGAACACGCCGCAACTGATCGACGGAAACGCGATGCTGCGGATGCCGTGCGCCGCGGCGAGGCGCAACGATTCGCGATAACAGCTAGCGAGCAACTCGGGCTCGCCGCTGCGGCCTCCGTGCCAGACCGGGCCGACCGTATGCACGATATAGCGCGCCGGTAGATCGAAGCCCGGCGTGATGCGTGCTTCGCCGGTCGGGCAGCGCACGCAGGCGCGGACTAGCGGTATCGCGCGGCAGGCGACGGACAAACGCGGGCCGGCCGCGCGGTGGATCGCGCCGTCGACGCCGCCGCCGCCCGCGAGGGCTTCGTTCGCCGCATTGACGATCGCGTCGACCGTCAGGCCGGTGATGTCGGCTGCGACGACGTCGATGCTTGTCATATCGGGATACTCCGCGCGGCTTGCATGTAGCATAGGCACATGCAAAGAAAAAATCCCGATGCGAACAACCCCTGGCAGAACGCGCGGATCAAGGCGCCCGCGCAGCGCGACCCGGCGCCGCCCGAACGTGCGCCCGCGCATCCGCGCCAGGACGAAGCGAAGCCGCCGCCGGCGCAGCGCCGCGGCGAGGAAGTGCGCGTCTACGGCCGCAACGCCTGCCTCGCCGTGTTCGCCCGGCGTGCCGAGGACGTGCGCAAGGTGTATCTGAGCGAAGCGCGCATCGCCGGATTCAAGCCGGTGCTCGCCTGGTGCGTGCAGCACCGCGTCGGCTATCGCGTGGTCGAGAACGAAGATCTGGACCGGCTCTCCGAAAGCCAGCATCACGAGGGCGTCTGCTTCGAAGTGCGCCGGCACGCGCCGCCGTCGCTTTCGACCTTGCTGCAGGGCATTGCGCAAGACCGCCCGGCGCTGCTGATCTGGCTCGACGGAGTCGGCAATCCGCACAACGTCGGTGCGTTGTTGCGCAGCGCGGCTAATTTCGGCACGCGCGGCGCGATCCTGCCGGCCGGAGCGCCGGCCTTGTCGGGAGCGGCGATGCGCGTGGCCGAGGGCGGGGCGGAAGCGGTGCCGCTTGCGCAACTGCGCGCCGGCGAGGACGGATTCGCCTTGCTGCGCGAGGCCGGTTTCGCGATCGCCGCGACGGTGCCGCGTGCGGGCGAGGAATTGTATAAAAGTGAACTTCCGCCGCGGCTCGCCTTGATCCTCGGTGCCGAAGGCGAAGGCATGTCGATGGACCTGATCCGGCGCGCCGATCTGCGCCTGACGATTCCGGGCACCGGCGCGGTCGAGAGCCTCAACGTGTCGGCGAGCGCCGCCGTGCTGTTCGCCGAATACTGGCGGCAGCACCACTGAGCTTATGCGCCTGCTCGCCGCACTGCTGCTGCTCGGGCTAGGCATCTGCGCGCGCGCGGCCACGCCGGCCGAGGCGCCGGCGTTCGATCTGCGGCCGGCGCAGGCGGTCGTGCAGCGCGTGCTCGGTGCACGCGCGAAACAGATCGAGCTCGCGGCGCTGCCAGCGCAGGACGGCGAACGCTTTCGCATCGCGCGCAGCGGCGCGCGCGTGAGGATCGAAGGCAGCACGGCCAGCGCACTGTTGTTCGGCCTCAACTGGTATCTGAAATACGTCGCGCACCGCCAGGTATCGACGAACGGCGATCGTCTCGGCGACGCACCGCTGCCGCTGCCCGACGACACGATCGAGCACAGCGCGCGCCTGCCGTGGCGCTATGCGCTCAATCAGAACACCGACGGCTACACCATGCCGTACTGGGACTGGCCGCGCTGGGAGCGCGAAATCGATCTCTATGCGCTGAGCGGGATCAACGCGATGATCGTCGAGCGCGGCATGGACAGCGTGCTCTACGAGACCTTCCGCGACTTCGGCTACTCCGACCGCGAGCTGCGCTCCTGGATCACTCAGCCGGCGCACCAGAACTGGCAGCTTATGGGCAACCTCTGCTGCTTCGACGGTCCGATCAGCCGCGAGCTGATGGGCAAGCGTGCGCGGTCGGCGCAACAGATCCTCGCGCGCCTGCGCGAACTCGGCATCACGCCCGTGCTGCCCGGCTTTTACGGCATCGTGCCGGCCGACTTCGCGAAGAAATTTCCGCAGGCGCACGTGATCGAGCAGGGCGACTGGGCCGGTTTCACGCGGCCCGGCTGGCTCGACCCGCGCGATCCGCTGTTCGCCAAGATCGCGGCGAGTTTCTATCGCCATCAGCGCGAGCTGTTCGGCGAAAACAACCCTCCGGCTGTCGCCGATCGCAAGGATCAGAAAGCCGGCGCAGCGCCTGCGCTTGCCGATATCTACGATATGGAAATCTTCCAGGAGGGCGGCAGCTCGGGCAACGTGCCCGTGCGCGAAGGCGCGCATCTCGTGCAGGCCGCGCTCGATGCGGCGCATCCCGGTGCGAAATGGATGATGCTCGCCTGGCAGGGCAACCCGCAGGCGGAACTGCTCGCCGGCGTCGACCGTAGCCGGCTCTTCATCATCGACATCGACCACGACAAAGTGCCGCGCGACGACCGCGAGACCGACTTCAAGGGCGCGCCGTTCCTGTTCGGCGGCATCTGGGCGTTCGGCGGCCGCACGACCTTCGGGGCCGATCTGCAGAACTACGCGAAGCGCCTGCCGCGCATGGCCGACGCGAATCCGAACATGATCGGCACCGCGGTGTTCGCCGAAGGCATGGACACCAATCCGTTCGCCTTCGACCTGTTCACCGAAATGGCCTGGCGCGACGGCGAAGTCGACGGCGCGCAATGGACCGCGGGCTACGTGCAGCGCCGCTACGGCGCGGCCGATGCGCATGCGCTCGCCGCATGGAAGATCCTGCGCGAGACCGCGTACGCCATCGCACCCGACACGGTCGAGTTCAACAGCGAGCGCGAAGCCGGACAGGAGTCGCTGTTCGCCGCGCAGCCGAGCCTGACTGCGTTCCAGGCGTCGCACTGGTCGCCGGTCGCGATGCGCTATGACGCCGGCAAATTCGCCGGCGCGCTGCCCGAGCTGCTGCGCGTCGCGCCCGAACTGCGCACGAGCGATACCTATCGCTACGATCTCGTCGACGTCGCGCGGCAGACGCTGGCGAACGAGAGCCGCGCCCTGTTGCCGCGGATCAAGGCTACATTTGAGGCGAAGGACCGCGGTCAATTCACCGCGCTGACCCAGCACTGGCTCGCGTTGATGGATTTGCAGGACCGTCTGCTCGCGACGCAGCGCGATTTCCTCGTCGGCGTCTGGCTCGACCGCGTGCGCGCCTGGGCATCGACGCCGGAAGAGCTGCGTCGCCTCGACTATGACGCGCGCTCGATCCTGACCACCTGGGGCGAACGCAAGGCGAGCGAAGGCGCCGACCTGCACGACTACGGCAACAAAGACTGGGCCGGTCTGACGCGCGACTATTACATGAAGCGCTGGAAAGTATACTTTGCCGCGCTCGACGAAGAACTGCGCAGCGGCATCACGGCGAAGCCGATCGACTGGTTCGCGCTCGGCGAGGAGTGGAATCGCGGCCAGCAGCGCTACACGACGCGGCCGCAGGGCGACAGCTATGCGCTCGCCGCCGAGACGGCGAAGGCCCTCGGCCTGTCGGATTGATCGTCGCGGCGCTCAGCCGCCGAGCGCGACGATTTGCTTCGCCAGCCAGCGCCGTTCCGGTTCGAGCTTCGCCGCAGCGAGTGCATCGCGATACTGCTGCAGCGCTTCGTCACTGCGGCCCAGCCGCTGCAGGAAATTCGCGCGCGTCGAAGCGAACAGGTGGCTGTGCTCGGCGCCGCTGCGCGCGATCAGCGCGTCGAGCAGATCGAGCGCGCGCGCCGGTCCATCGACCATCGAGATCGCGGCGATGCGGTTGAGTTCGACCATCGGCGTCGGCTGCAGGCGCGCGAGCACTTCGTAGAGACCGGCGATCTGCGCCCAGTCGGTGTCGCCGTGATGCGGTGCGCGTGCATGCAGCGCGGCGATCGCGCCCTGTACGGTGTAGGGCCCGATGCGGTCTTTCGTGCGCAGCGCGCGGTCGAGCAGGGCGGCGCCGGCATCGATCTGCACGCCGTTCCAGAGCGTGCGATCCTGCTCTTCGAGCAGCACGATGTCGCCGGCCGCATCGGTGCGTGCGCGGCCGCGCGCATCGTGCAGCAGCATCAGCGCGTTGAGGCCGAGCACTTCGGAACGCTGCGGCAACAACTCGTCGAGCAGGCGGCCGAGGCGGATCGCCTCGCGGCACAGGTCGCGGCGGATCAGCGCATCGCCCGCGGTCGCCGCATAGCCTTCGGTGAAGATCAGATAGATCGTAGCGAGCACGCCGGCGAGGCGTTCTTCGAGTTGGGCCGGTGCGGGCGTCTCGTAGGGGATCCCGGCATCGCGGATTTTCTTCTTCGCGCGCACGAGGCGCTGCGCCATCGTCTCTTCACCGACGAGGAAGGCGCGCGCGATCGCCTGCGTATCGAGATCGCAGACCGTGCGCAGAGTCAGCGCGACCTGCGCTTCGATGTTCAACGCCGGATGGCAGCAGGTGAAGATCAGGCGCAGGCGGTCGTCGTCGAAGTGCGCGGCGTCGAGGCGCTCGTCGTCGTTGGCGGCCGTCGCCGCGGAGAATTCCGGCGCGATGCGCGTGTCGAAATGCGCGCGCCGGCGCAGCGCGTCGATCGTCTTGTTGCGTCCGACCTGGACCAGCCATGCCGACGGATTGGCCGGCACGCCACCGGCCGGCCACTGCTCGATCGCGGCGGCGAACGCGTCCTGGCGCGCCTCTTCGGCCAGATCGAAGTCGCCGAGAAGACGGATCAGCGTGGCAAGCACGCGACCCGCTTCCCGTTGCAGCACCGCTTCGATTTGTCCGCTCACGCGGCCTATTCGAATTTCTGGATCGGCCGCACTTCGATGCTGCCGACCGACGAGCTCGGAATGCGCGCGGCGAGCGCAACGGCTTCGTCGAGGTCCTTTGCTTCGACGAGGTAATAGCCGCCGAGCTGCTCGCGCGTTTCCGCGAACGGACCGTCGGTGACCGCGATCTTGCCGTCGCGCACGCGCACGGTCGTCGCCGTGGTCGTCGGTTGCAGTGCGTCGCCGGCCTTGAACTGGCCGCCCTGGATGATTGATTCGGTGAAGGCGCGGTAGTCGCCTAGCACCTTGCCGAGGTCGGCTTCGCTCATCTTGTCGTAGCGGGCTTCGTTTTCGTAGATCAGCAAAAGGTATTGCATGTTCGTTTCCTCGAGCTTGGCGAGATTGCCGTGAATTGGTCGAACGGGAATGCCGTGGATCGACAACTTCGGCGAAAGAATTTTCGAACGCAGTTCTCTCGATGCCGATCGGATCGTTCGCACCGGCGCGAGACGGACCGGGACGAAGGCTCAGGGCTTTGCGTCGACGCGCTTTTCGAGCACCTGCGTTCGCTCGATCAGGTCGTCCAATTCAAACGATTGCGATTCGAGAAAGGCGACGGAGCCATTGTCGGGATTGGCGGCCAGACGATGAGTTTCGCTCAAATGATGTTTGAGCCAGGCTCTCTGCTCTTGCTGCAATTGCGCGCGGTCCGCGCCCTTGAGTCTGTGCAGCAGGGTTTGATAAGCGGCATTGAGGCGCGGGTCCCACTTGCCGATTTCGGCTTTGCCGCAACCGAGCATGGCGTCGGAAACTCCGTCGGCGCGCTTCATGCACGCATCGAACTCCGCGCTTTGCTGCGCGTTTGCAGAAAATGCGGCGATGCTGAGCACGGCACCGAGAACGAGAGAAGATTTCCAGAACATCGTGGCGTCCTATACGTCTTTCTGACGGAAGTAATGCCCGGGTCGCCGGTGTGGCTGTTTCGCCAGAGGCTTTGCATGCCGGCGACACCGCGAGAGTCGTTGCGATCTTAGCATTCGAATCGCATGCCGATGCCGGCGCATGCGAAGCCGTTCCGCATAGAAATGAGACTCGACGACGAGGAACCCGGCGCCCGAATGTTCGGCGCCTATCGTTTCAGCGCGAGCACCACGACGCCCGCGCCGACCATCGCGATGCCGAACCATTCGCGCAACGACGGCCGCTCGCCGAGAAAGGAGAACGCGAACACCGCGACAAGGACGAGGCTCAGCTTGTCGACCGGCGCGACCTGCGACGCATCGCCGAGTTTGAGCGCGCGGAAATAGCAGACCCACGACGCACCTGTCGCCAGCGCCGACAGCACAAGGAAGGTCCAGGTGCGCGCCGAGAGTTCGAGCGGGTTGGCCCATTTGCCCGTCGCGGCGACGAAGGCCGCGAGCACGACGAGGATGACCGCAGTGCGGATCAGCGTGGCGAGGTCGGAGTTCACGCCCTCGATGCCGATCTTGGCGAAGATCGCGGTCAGTGCGGCGAAGACCGCCGAGCCGAGCGCCCAGAAGAACCAGGTGGATGTCGCGGTCGTCATGGCGGAAACGGCTCCTCGTTCCTGCGTCGTTGGAATGGGTCAGCGGTCGCCGAAGATGGCATCGTAAGCGGCGGTGCTGAATCCGCGCACACGGCGGCCGTTGGCGACGATCAGCGGAACGCCGCCGCGGCCGCCGGCCTGGGCGAATGCCGCGGCACCGCCGGGCGTTTCGATGTCGATGTCCTGGTAGGCGATGCCTCTCTGGGCAAGATAGGCGCGCGCGCGTTTGCAGTAGCCGCACCAGCTCGTCGTGTACAGAGTTACGCCCGCGGACTGTGTGCGCGGAAGCGGCTTCGGTGCTTGGGTAGCCATGCGCTCGAGCTTTTGTGCGGCCGCGCTGGGCAGCGGGCTGCTCGGCAGATTCTCGAAGTTGATCGTCTGCTCGATCTTGCCGTTTGCCGGCGGCCGATCGCTGAAGACAACCGCGCCGCCCGGCCCGGTCGATTTGTAGACGGTTTGTGCCTGCAAAGCGGAAGACGAAAAACTGATCAGGCCGGCGAAGATGAGGATCAGCGTTTTCATCGGATGCCCCTATGCGGACGAGGCGGCGCAGACATCGCCGCCTCGTCCGAGTCTAGCAGTTCGTCAGGGACTCAATCCTCGTCTTTGTCCTTGGCAAAGGCGCCCGGCTTGGAGCCGAAATCGCCTTCGGCCTGCGCGGCCAGGTAAGCGTAGACGGCGTAGACGGCGGCATTCTGCGCGATGTCTTTCGGCTCGATTTTGTCGAGCGTGTCGTTGGCCGTGTGGTGCAGGTCGAAGTAGTGGGTGCCGTCCTGGCCGAGCGAAAGCGCGGCCATGCCTTTCTGGTGCAGCACGGACAGATCGGAGCCGCCGTTGCCGGGGCTGTTCGCGTCGTACTCGACGCCGATCGGCTTGAGCACTGCGGCGATCTGCGCGATCGCTGCGCGTGCTTCGGGCTTGACGCTCGCGCGCATGCGCCAGATCGGTGCGGCGCCGAAATCCGATTCGCTGCCGAGCACATGCTTGGCGACTTCGGCGGCGTGCTTTTCGGCGTAGGCCTTGCCGCCGTAGAGACCGGACTCCTCGTTGGCGAAAGCGATCACGCGGATCGTGCGATCGGGGCGCTCCGGCAATTGCTTGATCAGATGCGCGGCGGCCGCGGCGATGGCGACGCCGGCCGCGTCGTCGATCGCGCCGGTACCCGGATCCCACGAGTCGAGATGGCCGCCGATGTCGACGACCTGGTCGGGATACTTCTTGCCGGTGACTTCGCCGATGACGTTGGCGCCGGTGTAGTCGCCCTCGAAACCGACATCGAGATCGAGCTTGACCGTGACCGGCTTGCCGTATGTGAGGATGCGTTCGAGCTGGTCGGCGTCGGGATTCGACAACGCCGCGGCCGGGATGCCGTTGGCCTTGGCGTCGGCGAAGCCGGTGACGCCGGTGTGCGCCATGCGGTCGGTCGCATCGGTGCCGGCCGAGCGCAGCAGGAAGCCGGCCGCGCCTTTCGACGCGGCGAGCGGCGGGCCGCCGACGCGGACCGTCGAGCCCATGCCGTAGTCGTGGCCGTCCTTGTGGCGCTGCATGCGGAAGCCGATGTAGACGATCTTGCCCTTGACCTTGGCCGGATCGGCGGCCTTGAGCGCGTCGAAGCTTTCGAAGCGCAGCACTTCGGCGGTCAGGCCGCCCTGCGGCGTCGGGAAGCTGTGGCCGAGCGCGGCGAGCACGAGCGGCTGCGGAAACGGCGAGACGATCGCGCCGGCCTCATGGCGGCGCACCCACTTTGGATAGGTGACCGGTTCGGTATAGACCTTGTCGAAGCCGAGCGCCTTGAACTTCGCCGCGACCCAGTCGCGCGCCTTGGCGTCGTTGTCGCCCGCGGCGAGGCGCGGGCCGATCTCGGTGGTCAGGCCCTCGACGAATTTATAGGCGGTATCGTCGCTCAGCGCGCGGTCGCGCAACTGTTCGGCCGTGCGCACGGCGGCGTCGGGAATACGTGTTTCAGCGGGGGCGGCCGCAGCGGCGGCGCAGCAGGCGGCAGCGAGGCTCAGGGCAAGCAAATGTTTCACGATCGACTCCGGGCTGGCATGAACCCGGCTCAGGCCGGCAGCGTGCGAAGGTGCGCTGCGTTCTGAAACGGGTTCCGGGTGAATGGAATTGAGCAGCGACGCGGAGAATGGCAAGTCCACCGGACGTCTTGTAGTGCCACTTCGCCGCGAGGCCGGGTGGCCAGCGGGTCGGGCGCGATTCCATTGCCGGAAAAACAAAAGGGCGCAGCGGTGAAGCTGCGCCCTTCATTAAACTGTATGCGGGTTATTTCTTCAAGGCGTCGCGGATTTCGGTGAGCAGCTTCTCGGTCGGCGTCGGCTCGGGCGGCGCGGCGGGCGCCTCTTCGGCCTTCTTGGTCATACGGTTGACCAGCTTGACGACGAGGAAGATCGCCGCGGCGACGATGAGGAACTGGATGATCGTATTGAGAAAGACGCCGACCTGCATGGCGACCTCGCCCTTGCCGTCCGGCCCGGCGGCCTTGAGTATCCATTTCCAGGCGGAGAAGTCGATGCCGCCGATCAGCAGCCCGATAGGCGGCATGATCACGTTGTCGACCAGCGACGTGACGATCTTGCCGAACGCCGCGCCGATCACGACGCCGACGGCGAGATCGACCACGTTGCCGCGCAGGATGAATGCTTTGAACTCGGTAGCCAGACTCATGGTGCTATCTCCTTGCAGGGTGGATGAGGATGCTACTGCGCACGTAATCTACACCAAGGCGGATATGTGATCCTATTCACGCCGCCGCAGAAATTTGAGCCCGGACCAGACCGCGGTCACCGCGCAGACCTTCACATCGACCAGACCGAGCGGCAGGATCAGCTCACGCAGCGTGTCCTCGCCGATGTCGGTCGGCACCTTCGAGGCCTTCTTCGGCCACGACACCCAGAGCATGCCGCCGCGGTCGAGCGCGGCGGTCAGCGCGGGCAGCTCGCGCTCCAGTTCGACGCGCTCGGTGGCGAAGATATGGCCGAAATCGAAAGCCTGGTTGTTGCGCGCAATCAGAGTCAATTCGCCGGCATCGAATCCGCATAAAGTCCAATAGTCGGCCGGGGCGCGGACGAGGCGCACGCGCTGCCCGGCTTTCAGTCCCAGTTTTTGCGACAGCGGTTTGCCTGAATAGCCCGCGGTCGATGCGGACGAAGCGTTCTCGCTCGGGGTTGTCGGGGCAGCGGGTCTGGGCATGTCGAAATCGGGGTCGTCCGTTCGTCGTAAACAATGAAGGCGGATGCGCGCTGCGCCTCAGTCCTGGCCTGGGGGCGGGGGAATCTGACAATTGTCATTGCGCATACGTGAGGATTTTCCCTGTCGCGCGAATCATCGTCGCGGCAGTCTATGGCAAACTTTGAGGTTGAAGGCAATCGCGATGGGGATCATGGACAAATCGGACCTGCTCAATGAATTGCGCATCGGCAAGGAGCATCGCGATGATCATGTCGGCGGCCGTTCGCCGTGGTCGTGGATCGCCGCGGTCGCCGTCGCGGCGCTGATCGCTGCCGTCGGCGCAGGCTGGTATTTCTTCTTCAACGGGGCCAAGTCGTTCGAGGTCGAGGCCGCGACGGCGGTCGCGCCGAGCGCGGGCGGTGCCGATACCTCGGTGCTGCAGGCGACCGGCTACGTGACCGCGCGCCGCTCGGCGACCGTGTCGGCGCAGATCACCGGCACCTTGACCGAGGTGCTGATCGAGGAGGGCGACCGCGTCGAGAAAGGCCAGGTGCTCGCGCGCCTGGAAAGCACCGCATGGCGCGCCGGGCTCGATCAAGCGCAGGCCGGTTTGCGCGCCGCGCAGGCGCAACTGACCCAGTATCAGGCGCAGCTCGGGCAGAACCAGCGCGATTTGAAGCGCGCGGAAGATCTCGTTGCGCGCAAGCTCGCCTCGACCCAGTCGCTCGAACTCGCGCGCACCCAGGTCGACACGCAGTTCGCCGCGGTCACCGCGCAGCGTCGCCAGGTCGAGGTTTCGCAGGCCAACGTGCAGGCCGCGCAGGTCCAGCTCGATTACTGCACGGTGCGCGCGCCGTTCACCGGCATGGTCACCGCCAAGGCCGCGCAGGTCGGCGAAATCGTCTCGCCGCTGTCGGCCGGCGGCGGCTTCACGCGCACGGGCGTCGGCACGATCGTCGACATGGAATCGCTTGAGATCGAAGTCGACGTCAACGAGTCGTACATTTCCCGCGTCGTGCCGAAGCAGCCGGCGCAGACCGTGCTCGACGCCTATCCGGACTGGAAGATTCCGTCGCATGTGGTCGCGATCATCCCGACCGCCGACCGCGGCAAGGCCACGGTGAAAGTGCGCATCGGCATCGACGCGAAGGACCCGCGCGTGCTGCCCGACATGGGCGCGCGCGTGTCGTTCTTCGAAGACGCGCCGAAGACTGCGAATGCGCCGCCGCCGAAGGGCGTGCTGGTGCCGGGCTCGGCCATCGTCAAGCGCGAGGGCAAGGACACGGTGTACGCGCTCGACGCCGACCGCGTGCGCGCCAAGCCGGTGGCGCCGGGACAGACTTACAACGACCTGCGCCTCGTCGAAGGCATCGCCGCCGGCACACGCGTGGTCAAGCAGCCGCCCGCGGACATGGCCGACGGCGCGAAAGTGGAAATCAAAGCGGCGAAATAATCGTCTGCGGATGTCGAAACCGGCATCGCTGAAACGTCGAAAGAGCGTTCTTCCCTTCTTCTTGGAGAAGGTGCCTGAAAAACCGCTGGGGAAGAGCGCCGCAGTTTGTAACGAAGTTGCGAGAGCAGAGGCTTTTCCCTCATCCGGCGCTTCGCGCCACCTGTCTCCCGGCGGGAGAAGGTAAAGACAAAAAGCACAGGAGCAATGCATGAGCACGCTGGTCGAAATCCGCAATGTCAGCAAGACCTACGAACGCGGCAAGCAGAAAGTCGAAGTGCTGCATCACATCGATCTGGACATCGCGCAGGGCGATTTCCTTGCACTGATGGGGCCATCCGGCTCGGGCAAGACGACCCTGCTGAATCTGATCGGCGGGCTCGACTCGCCGACCCAGGGTCAGATCAGCGTCGGCAGCCAGCGCATCGACAATCTCAACCAGGGCGCGTTGGCGAAGTGGCGCGCATCCAACGTTGGCTTCATCTTCCAGTTCTACAACCTGCTGCCGATGCTGTCGGCGCAGAAGAACGTCGAACTGCCGTTGCTGCTGACCAAGCTCGGCGCGGCGCAGCGCAAGAAGAATGCGGCGATCGCGCTGCAGCTCGTCGGCCTCGCCGAGCGCGCGGGGCACAAGCCGACCGAGCTGTCCGGCGGTCAGCAGCAGCGCGTCGCGATCGCACGCGCGATCGTGTCCGATCCGACCTTGCTGGTCTGCGACGAACCGACCGGCGACCTCGACCGCCAGTCCGCCGAGGACGTGCTCGGCTTGCTGCAGACACTCAACCGCCAGCACGGCAAGACCATCGTCATGGTCACCCATGACCCGAAGGCAGCCGAGTACGCGAGCCATACCCTGCACCTCGACAAGGGCACCCTGGTCGAGCAGGCCGAGCACGCTTAGCTTTTGATCGTCATTCCCGCGCGCTTCTGGCGGGAATCCAGTGACTTTGGTTTTGCTTTGCGATGAAGGAAAAGCAGCCTGCTGTCTACCTCCTCGCGAGCCGGCGCAATGGCACTTTGTATGTCGGCGTCACCAGCGATCTGGTGCAGCGAGTTTGGCAACATCGAAATGATGTGATCACAGGATTCAGCAAGGAATATCAGGCGCACCTGCTCGTTTACTTCGAGCTTCACGTCGGCATGAAAGAGGCAATTTTGCGCGAGAAGCAAATCAAGAAGTGGGAGCGGAATTGGAAAATCCGCTTGATCGAGAAGAGCAATCCGTATTGGCGTGATTTGTATTCGGAAATCGTGGCCGGAGAGTAAAGAGAAGGCGCTGGATTCCCGCCAGAAGCGTGCGGGAATGACGAGCTTGCCGTCCCATGTCCGACTGGACTTCAACGTATCGAGAAGCTGTCATGAAATATCTACATCTCATCTGGGCGGCGCTGTTCCGCCGCAAGACGCGCACGATCCTGACCCTGGTGTCGATCATCGCGGCGTTTCTGTTGTTCGGCCTGCTCGACGCGGTGCGCGTATCGTTCGCGGAAGCGGGGCAGTCGGCGAACGGCGCCGAGCGTTTGCAGACCGGGGCGAAGTTGTCCTTCATCCAGCCGCTGCCGCAATCCCTGCTCGCGCGCATCGGCGCGATCGACGGGGTCAAGGACGTCGCTCACGCGAACTGGTTCGGCGGCGCCTATCAAGACCCGCACAATCAGATATTCACCTTCGCGGTCAGCGACAACTATCTCGACATCTATCCCGAGGTCAGTGTCGATCCCGCGCAGATGAAAGCCTACAACGAAGATCTCAACGGCGTGCTCGTCGGCGAGGTGCTGGTGAAAAAGTACGGTTGGAACATCGGCGACAAGATTCCGCTGCAGTCGCAGATATTCCCGAACAAGGAAGGCTCGAAGAACTGGAGCTTCAACCTGCGCGGGGTGATGAAGTCGGAGAACGACAAGGCCTTCCAGAGTCAGATGATCCTGCTGCACTGGAAGAATTTCGACGAGACCACGCCGTACAACCGCGGTCAGGTCGGCTGGTACATCAGCCGGGTCAAGGACGTCAACGACGCCGACCGCGTGGCCAAGGCGATCGATGCGCTGTCGGCCAATTCCGATCACGAGACCAAGACCCAGACCGAACAGGCGGCGACGCGCAACTGGATCAAGCAGCTCGCAGACATCGGCCTGATCGTCACTTCGATCATGGGCGCGGTGTTCTTCACCCTGATTCTGCTGACCGGTAACACGATGATGCAGGCGGTGCGCGAACGCACCTCCGAACTCGCCGTGCTCAAGACCATCGGCTTCTCGAACGGCAGCGTGCTCGGCATGGTGCTCGCGGAGTCGATATTGCTGTTGCTGCTCGGTGGCATCGTCGGCATCGGGCTGGTGACCGCGATCGGAGCGGCGCTGCCGAAGATGAGCGGCGGCATGATCACGGGCGCGGCCGTAGGTCCCAAGAGCTGGCTGCTCGGGCTGGCACTCGCACTGGCGATCGGCGTCGTCATCGGTGCGCTGCCGGCACTGCGCGCGATGCGCCTGAATATCGTCGACGCACTGGCCGGACGCTGAGGAGAAACATATGAAATTCCTGATTGGTCTTCTCACCCTCGTCGTCGTTCTTGTCGGCGTGTTCGTTTTCCTCAGCCTGCCGTGGCAGGGCTTGATCGCGCTGGTGATTCTGCTCGGCGCGTGGATGCTGTTGACCCGGCGCGGCCAGCAAGCGGCGCAGGTGACCGGCATTGGCGTCAGCACGATCGGCCAGCGTCTCGGTTCCTCGGCGGTCATCGTGGTCGGCATCGCCGGCGTGGTCGGGGTGCTCGTCGCCATGCTCGCAATGGCGAACGGCTACAGCGAAACCCTGCGCCGCAGCGGCGGCGAAGATGCGGCAATCGTGATGCGCGGCGCGTCGGCCTCCGAGGTGTCCTCGGTACTCGGCCATGATGCGACCGTGGTCATCGAGCAGGCCCCGGGCATCGCCAAGGACGAAGCGGGCAAGCCGATCGCTTCGCCCGAACTCGTCGTCGCGGCGAATCTGCCGATCAAAGGCGGCGATCCCGAGCAGGACGTCGGCAGCGTGACTCTGCGCGGCGTCGGCGATATGGCCTGGAAGGTGCGTCCGAACGCGAAGATCATCGCCGGGCGCAAGTTCACTCCGGGTCTGCGCGAACTCGTCGTCGGCAAGGGTGCGCAGCGCCAGTACGCAGGGCTCGACGTCGATCACGATATCAAGCTCGGCAACCAGACCTGGAAGGTCGTCGGCGTCTTCGAGTCGAAGGACGCGATGGAATCCGAACTGTGGGGCGACGGCGACGTGGTCGGTTCGACCTATCGCCCGAACGGCAGCAACAGCCGCAGCTCGGTGTTCGTGCGTTTGACCTCCGCTTCTGCGTTCGAGCCGTTCAAGGCCGCGCTGACTTCCGACCCGCGCCTCACCGTCGACGTCGACACGACCGCGAACTACTTCGGCAAGCAGAGCGAAGGTACGACCAAGATGATCAGCGCCATCGGCTACGTCGTCGGCACGATCATGGCGATCGGTGCGATCTTCGGCGCACTCAACACCATGTTCGCCGCAGTCGCGACGCGCGCGCGCGAAATCGCCACCCTGCGCGCGATCGGCTTCCGCGGTGTGCCTGTGGTGGTTGCGATCATGCTTGAGACCATGCTGCTCGCCCTGATCGGCGGCGCGCTCGGCGGCCTGATTGCGTGGCTCGTGTTCAACGGCTATACGGCTTCGACGATGACCGCGGGCACCACGGGGCAGCTGATGTTCGAGCTCCAGGTTGCGCCGTCGGTGCTGTGGACCGGCATCAAGTGGGCGCTCGCGATCGGTTTTATCGGCGGCCTCTATCCGGCCCTGCGCGCCGCGCGTCTGCCGGTGACCACGGCGTTGCGCGAGTCTTAGACTCGCGCAATATCCCGCATCGATTCGCCGCCGCCGCGTTTGCGTGCGGCGGCGGAAAGACTGGCGCCGGGTCTCTTATCCGCATACGCGGAATGTGGAAAGCCGGTTGTTAGAGCAGGGTCGGCGGAGAGTGTGCGGAGATCACTTTGGCCATCGCCGCGGCGACGAAGTGATTGCCGGCGATCAGGTTGCCGTTCTCGGGCATGCCGGCGTTGCCGGCGAAATCGCTGCACTGGCCGCCCGCTTCGCGTACGAGCAGGATGCCCGCGGCCATATCCCACGGGTACAGGCCGGTCTCGAAATAACCGTCGAGGCGTCCGGCGGCGACATAGGCGAGATCGAGCGCGGCCGAGCCGGTGCGGCGGATGTCCTCGGCCTCGCCGAGCAGCGCGCGGGTCATGTCGAGCTGTGCGCCTAGGTGACGGCGCTGGCGATACGGAAAGCCCGTGCTGAGCAGCGCACCGCTGAGGCTGTCGCGGCGGGTGACGCGGATGCGGCGGTCGTTGAGGAAGGCGCCGTCGCCCTTGCTTGCGGTGAACATTTCGTCGCGCAGCGGATCGTAGACCACGCCGTAGACGAGGTCGCCGTGATCGCGGAAAGCGATCGACACGCAGAAATGCGGAAAACCGCGCAGGTAATTGTGCGTGCCGTCGAGCGGGTCGATGATCCAGACCTTGTTGGTCTTGCCTTTCTGACCCGATTCCTCGGCGAGAAAACCGTGATCCGGATAGGCGCGGCGCAGTTCTTTGATGATCTCGGCCTCGGCCAGCTTGTCGACTTCGCTGACGTAGTCGTGGCGCGATTTTTCCTCGACGTTGAGCCCCTCGACGCGATTGAGATGGCGCAGAATGATATTGCCGGCGGCGCGCGCGGCCTTGACCGCGACATTGACGGCGGGGCGTGGCATGGTGGAACTCCGATCGATGGCTGGTAAAGAACACACGTCAGGCCAGCGGCCTGCGCGACCGCGTAGATTATCACGCCGGAGGCCTGCGGCCTAGCGCCGAGGCGGCCGCCGGAGGCCGGCGCGCTTCGCGCGATTCCGCTTCGCGCATAATGGCGGCATCCGAAAAACAGCAAAATCAGGTTTCATGTCCGTGCCCGTTTCCAACCCGCAGCCTGCGTCGCCCGGCGCGCAAAATATCCGTTTCGTCCTCGTCCGCACCTCGCATCCCGGCAATATCGGCGCCGCGGCGCGCGCGATCCGCACGATGGGTTTCACCCGTCTAGTGCTGGTCGCGCCGCACAAGTATCCGCACGCCGACGCCACGGCGATGGCCGCAGGCGCGGACGACGTGCTCGAAAACATCGTCGTCGTGCCGACCCTGGACGAGGCGATCGCCGACTGCAATTTCGTGCTCGGCTGCACCGCGCGCCGGCGCGGCGTGTCCCTGCCCGAGATCGCGCCGCGCGACGCGGCGGCGCGCGTGGGCGAGGCGGCGGGAGAGGTGGCCGTGGTGTTCGGCAACGAGCGCACCGGCCTGGAGAACGAGGAACTGATGCGCTGCCATGCCGCCGTGCATATTCCCGCGGACCCGAGCTATTCCTCGCTCAACCTGGCTCAGGCCGTGCAGGTGCTGGCTTACGAGCTTCGACTGGCGCAGTTGGAAGCGCGGCCGATCGACAAAGCGGCTCCGAAATCCGATCCGCCGGCCACGGCCGAGCAGATGGAGTATTTCTTCGGCCATCTGTTCCAGACGCTCAACGACATCGACTTCCACAAAGGCCGCTCGCCCGTGACGATCGAGCAGCGCCTGCGCAAGCTATTTCAGCACGCGAGCCTCGACCAGCGCGAGGTGCGTATCCTGCGCGGCATTTTTGACGATGCGCAGAGAATGGCGAGGATGGTTAAAAGCCGGGATTAGGGAGGAGCCGGGATTCGAGATTGGGGATTCGGGATTCGGAAAATCCGCATCCCGGCACTTTTTTCTTGCGCCAGCGCGAAGACGTCGTTGGCTCTGCCGAATCCCCAATCCCGAATCTCTAATCCCTGCCTTCAACCCGTCTCGTCCGCAGACGCCGTCGCCTCGCCGAGGCGGCTGATGAGGATCTTGTCGATGCGTGCGCCGTCGAGGTCGACGACTTCGAAGCGGAAACCCGACCAATCGAAGTGTTCCGCGCAGGCCGGAATGCGGCCGAACTGCGCGATGACCATGCCGGCCGCGGTGCGGTAGTCGTCGTCTTTTTCGTGCGGGAGAGTGACGATGCCGGTCAGTTCGTGCAGATCGTCGATGCCGAGCGCCCCGTCGATCAGCCAGCTGCCGTCATCGCGCGTGACGATCGGTGCGTCGTCGCCGGGGCGCGCCTCGATCGCGGGCAGCGCGGCCTTGCCGACGACGGCGCCGAGCAGGTCGTTGAGGGTGACGAGACCTTCGATGTCGCCGTATTCGTCGACGATAAAGGCCATCGGCGTCGCCGCATCGCGCAGATCTTCGAGCAGGTCGAGCGCGCGCGCGGCGCCGGGCACGTAGACCGGTTTGGCCAAGGTGCGGAACAGATCGAACTTCGGCTCGCCGCCCTGGCGCAACTCGAGCACCTCGATAAGGTTTTTCACTTCGAGGATGCCGAGCACGTCCTGGTCGCTGCCGCGATAGACCGGGTAGCGCGAGTGCGAGGACTCGCGCATCACCGCGAGATTCTCGGCGAGCGGCGCGGTCACGTCGAGCCAGGCGATGCGCGGGCGCGGCGTCATCAGTGAATCGACACTGCGGTCGCCGAGGCGCAGCACGCGGTTGACCATATTGTGTTCGTCCGAGTCGATCACGCCCTGTTCGGCGCCTTCGGACACGAGCAGGCGGATTTCCTCTTCGCTGACGCGCGCTTCGCTGGCTTGGCCGACGCGGAACAACTGCAGCAGTTTGCGCGTGATCCAACTCAGCGAAAACGCGAACGGCAGGGCCAGCCAGGTCAGCGCGCGCATCGGGATGGCGACCGACGTGGCGAACTTTTCCGGCGCGACGAGGGCGAGGCGTTTCGGAATCAGCTCACCGAGCAGCATGTTGACGAAGGTGATGCCCGAGATACTCAGCGCGACGCCGAGCGGCAACGCATATTGGGCGAGGCCGGGCAGGTCGAGCGCATTGAGCCAGCGCGCGATTTCCGCGCCGATCGTGGCGCCGAGGGCGGTACCGGTGCCGATGCCGAGCAGGGTGATGAAGACCTGCACGGTGGACAGGAATTTTTCCGGCTGCTGCGCGAGTTCGAGCGCAACCTGGGCGCGCCGGCTGGTCTGGGCGAGTTGTTTGAGGCGCAGTTTGCGCGAGGTCATCAACGCCATTTCGCTCAAGGCGAAGAAACCGTTGAGCAGGGCCAGGAAAACGACCAGGACGACTTCGGTAATCATTCCGCAGCGGATGGGGAATCGAATCGCAGTGTAGCAGGCCCGTGCCCGGCGCTTCGTTGCGCTGCTGCAAATTTAGCCAAATCAAGTATTTGGCTTCGCGAATGGCCGTTGGGTCGCGGGTCTGGGCTAAAATGTCCGACCCAGCCTTGCTTCCGCGGCGCAACGAGACGATTCCACGGCATGAAAACCATTCTGGTCACCGGCGGCGCCGGCTTCATCGGCGGCAATTTCGTATTGGACGCCGTGCGCGACGGCCATCGCGTGATCAATCTCGACAAGCTGACCTATGCCGGCAATCTCGACACGCTCGCGCCGCTCGACGGCAATCCGGGCCACGTCTTTGCCCAGGGCGACATCGGCGATCGCGATTTCGTCGGCAAGCTGCTCGCCGAGCACAAGCCCGACGCGATCGTGAATTTCGCCGCCGAGTCGCACGTCGACCGTTCGATCGACGGCCCGGCGGCCTTCGTCCACACCAACGTCGTCGGCACACTCGGCCTGCTCGAAGCGACGATCAAGCATTGGCGCGCGCTCGGCGAGGCGGAGAAGTCGGCGTTCCGCTTTCTGCACGTCTCGACCGACGAGGTCTACGGTTCACTAGGCGCCGAGGGCAAGTTCAGCGAAACGACGGCGTATGCGCCGAACTCGCCGTACTCCGCGTCGAAGGCGTCGTCGGACCATCTCGTGCGCGCGTTCCACCACACCTACGGACTGCCGACGCTGACGACGAACTGTTCGAACAACTACGGCCCGTATCAGTTTCCGGAAAAACTGATCCCGCTGATGATCCACAAGGCGCTCGTCGGCGAGACCCTGCCGGTCTACGGCGACGGCAAGAACGTGCGCGACTGGCTGTTCGTCGGCGACCACTGCAGCGCGATTCGCCGCGTGCTCGACGCGGGCAGGCCCGGCGAGGTCTACAACGTCGGCGGCGACGCCGAGCGCGAGAACATCCACGTGGTCAGAACGATCTGCGCCCTGCTCGATGAGCGCCGGCCGCTGGCAGGCGGCGCCAAACGCGAGTCGCTGATCGGCTTCGTCAAGGACCGTCCCGGCCACGACCGTCGCTACGCGATCGACGCGTCCAAGCTCAAGCGCGAACTCGGCTGGAAGCCCGCGGAGAGTTTCGAGACCGGCATCGCCAAGACCGTCGACTGGTATCTCGCCAACGAAACCTGGGCGCAGCGCGTGCTCGACGGCAGCTATCGCATGGAACGTCTCGGCGCGGGTTGAAAGAAACGCAAAAGATTTCGACACGGATTACACGGATGAAGAGCAAAGAACACGGATATGTGCGGATAAAATTTGAAGGTTTTTGAGTTGCTCTATCCGAGTTCATCCGTGTAATCCGTGGCTAAAGCGCTTTTACTGGATTTGTATAAAATGGCAAAAACGGAAAAAGGCATCATCCTCGCAGGTGGCTCGGGCACGCGCCTGTATCCGTTGACCCAGGTGGTCAGCAAGCAGCTGTTGCCGGTCTACGACAAGCCGATGATCTACTATCCGCTGTCGACCCTGATGCTCGCCGGCATCCGCGACGTGCTCGTGATCAACACGCCGCACGAGCAGGCGCTGTTCCGCAGCCTGCTCGGCGACGGTTCGCAGTGGGGCATCTCGATCCGCTACGCGGTGCAGCCTTCGCCGGACGGACTCGCTCAGGCTTATCTGATCGGGCGCGACTTCGTCGATGCGAAGCCGAGCTGCTTGATCCTCGGTGACAACATCTTCTACGGCCACGGCCTCACCGAAGTACTGCGGCGCGCCGCCGCGCGTGAGCACGGTGCGACCGTATTCGGTTACTGGGTGCGCGATCCGGAGCGCTACGGCGTGGCTGAGTTCGCCGCCGACGGCAAGGTCTCCGGCCTCGAAGAAAAGCCGAAGCAGCCGAAGTCGAACTACGCCGTGACCGGCCTGTATTTCTACGACGGTCGGGCGAGCGATTTCGCCGCCGCGCTGAAACCGTCGCCTCGCGGCGAACTCGAGATCACCGACCTCAACCGCTGCTATCTCGACGACCGCTCGCTGATGCTCGAGAAGCTCGGACGAGGTTATGCGTGGCTCGACACGGGCACGCACGAGTCGCTGACCGAAGCCTCGAACTACATCGAGACGATCGAGAACCGCCAGGGCCTCAAGGTCTGCTGCCCCGAGGAGATCGCCTACCTGAGCGGCTGGATCGACGCCGAGCAGGTGTTGCGTCTCGCCGCGCCGCTCGCGAAGAACGGCTACGGACAGTATCTGCAGCAGTTGGCCAAGCAAGGGCGCAAGAATGAAATGGATTGAGACCGACCTGCCGGGCTGCTTCATCATCGAGCCGCAGGTATTCGGCGACGCGCGCGGCTATTTCTACGAAAGCTACAACGCGGAAAAGTATAAAAATGCCGGCATCGATCGCCGCTTCGTGCAGAGCAACGTGTCGCGCTCCGCGCGCGGCGTGCTGCGCGGGCTGCACTATCAGTGGCCGAATCCGCAGGGCAAGCTCGTCAGCGTGGTCGAGGGCGAGGTCTACGACGTCGCCGTCGACGTGCGCCGCGGCTCGCCCACCTTCGGTCGCTGGGCCGCGGCCGTGCTGACCGCCGAGAACAAGCGCCATTTCTGGATACCGGAAGGCTTCGCCCACGGCTTCGCCGTGCTTTCGGACTACGCCACCTTCACCTATCAATGCACCGCGCTTTACGACGGCGCCGCCGACGCGGGCATCCGCTGGAACGACGCCGACATCGCGATCGACTGGCCGCTCAGCGCGCCGCAGCTCTCGGAGAAGGACGCGAAGGCGCCGTTCCTGCGCGACGTGCCCGCGGAAAAGTTGCCGGGCTATACTCCGCCGGTTTGACGCCCAGCGGACGGCGGCGTTCGGGGCATCGCCAGGGGAAGCGGCATGCGTGTGGGGAAATGGGGTAGGGGGCTTTTCGTTTTCTTTTTCGCCGGCACGGCCGCGGCAGCGGAAGTGCCGCTGGCCGACTTTGCGCGCCATGCGCAATTTCGCAGCGTGAAGATATCGCCGGATGGCGACTATCTGGCGGCGAATTCGGTCATCAAGGGCAAGGCCGTGCTCTCGCTGATGCGCGTCAGCGATTTGAAGGGCGTCAACCTGAGCGCCAGCGAAGACAGTGAAGTGAGCGACTTCTGGTGGGTCGCACCGCATCAGGTGATGTACACCACGGGCGAGCAGAGCGTGCGGCGCGAGGCACCGTATCCGACGGGCGAACTCTATGTGGTCGACGCCGATGGCGACCACCACAAACTGCTTTACGGCGGTCAGCGCGGCATGGGTTATGTGGTCGGCGAGCTGATTTCTGTTTTGCCCGACGACCCCAAGCACGCGCTGATTTCGCGCGTGCGCTACGGCAGCCGTGAATCCTACGACACCCAGGCCGAAGCGCATCGCATCGACCTTGGCAACGGCCATACCGAACTGCTTGCCAAAGCGCCTCTGCGCAACGCCGAATTCCTTGCCGACAATGAAGGCAACGTGCGCGTCTCCTGGGGTGTCGGCACCGACTGGAAGCAAAAAGTATACTATCGCGCCGATGCGGCAGCCGAGTGGAAGCTCGTCTTCGACCGCAATCGCGACAAGCAGCCGGTCCTGCCGCGGCGTTTCGACCGCGACGGCAAGAACGTCTATGTCGAATGCGATGGTGCCAACGGCGTCGGCGGCATCTGCCGTTGGGATTTGGCCACGCACCAGTTGAACACGCTCTGGAGCGGCAGGGAGTCCGGTCCGATGCAACTCGTGCCGACGACCGACCGCAAGGACGTATTCGCGGTCACGTGGATGCCCGGAAGAGCTGCGCTCGACGTGCTCGACAAGAAAGCACCCGAAGCGAAAATGCTGATCGACCTCTACGGGAGTTTCCAGGGAGAGCGCGTCAGCCTCGGCGCGTCGACCCGCGACGGTCGCAAACGCATCGTCTTCGTCGACGGCGACGTCAACCCGGGCGAATTCTATCTATATGACAGCGAGAGCAAGCAACTTTCGAGGCTGCTCTCGGCGATGCCTTGGATCAACCCGGATGCGATGGCGCCGATGGAGCCGATCCAACTCGCCGCGCGCGACGGTTTGCGGCTGCACGGCTATCTGACGCGGCCGCCCGGCAAATCCGAAGCGAAGCACCTGCCGCTCGTCGTGCTGGTTCACGGCGGGCCGTATTTCGTCCGCGACGAATGGGGCTTCGATCCCGACGTGCAGGTGCTCGCAAGCCGTGGTTATGCCGTACTGCAGGTGAATTTCCGCGGTTCGGAAGGATACGGCGCCGCCTTTGCCAATGCCGGCGTCGGCGAATGGGGCGGCAAGATGCAGGACGACGTTACCGACGCCACGCGCTGGGCGATCAAGGAAGGCATCACCGATGCCGACCGCATCTGCATCTACGGCATCAGCTATGGCGGCTATGCCGCGCTGGAGGGCGCGGTGAAAGAGCCGGATCTCTACCGTTGCGCGATCGGCAGCGCCGGTGTCTACGATCTCAACGCGTTCGCCGAGCGCAGTGACGTGCAAGAGAGCAAGCAAGGGCGCGCTTATTTGAGCGAAGTGCTCGGCGAGGACAAGAACGATCTTGCGGCACGCTCGCCGATTACGCATCTCGACAAGCTCAAAGCGAAGGTCATGCTGATCGTGGGCGGTGCGGACCGGCGTGTGCCGCCCGATCAGGGACGGCGCCTGCACGAGGCGCTCGACGAACGCAAGATCGAGCACGAATGGTTCTATCGGCGCACCGAAGGCCACGGCTTCTACAACGAGAAATTCCGCACCGAGATGTACGAGAGGATGCTCGCGTTCCTCGACCGCAATATCGGTGCGGGCGCGCGTGTGGGTAAAGCGAAGGACGCGCCGTGACGGGAGTCCGGTACGTCGCCCAATTTTGCCAAACGGGTTTTCCAGTGGGTCAACGGTATTTCAATCAAAGGAGCAAGGGGTGAAAGTGATGAACAGGGGATGGTTGGCGATGTTTCTCGTCGCGGTGTCGGGTGTCGTTGTCGCGGAAGTTCCGGTCATGGACTTGGCGCGGCACCCTACCTACAAAGATGCGAAGATTTCGCCCGATGGGGACTATGTGGCGGTTACCGGCATCGTCGGCGAAAAGACCGTGCTGAGTCTGATCCGGCTCGCCGACAAGAGCGGTGTGAACGTCAATCCGCGCAACACCAACGAGGATGTCGGCAGTTTCGAGTGGGTCGCTCCCGATCGCGTGATGTACTCGGTCACCGTCCATTCCGGCACCGCGCTCAACCCGGCAGGCACCGGTGAGCTGTACACGGTGAAAGCGGACGGTACGGGCAGCGCCCTGATCTTCGGCGTGCGCGCAGGCAATGAGCGCCAATCCACGGGAACGAATATCCAGGTCGTGACGAGCGAGCGCGCGACGGGAGAATTGATTTCGCCGCTGCGTGACGATCCCACGCATGCGCTGATCGCCTCCTATCCGTGGCTCGGCACGGGCAACAGCAGCGATGTGAATCCGACCGCCTACAAGATCGATCTGCGCGACGGCAAGAAGGTGCGCATGTCCAGCTCGCCGCTGCGCGGTGCGAAATTTCTCGCCGACAACAAGGGCGTGATCAGGATGTACTATGGCAGTACCGACGACACGATTTTCATCGGCAAGGTGTTCTACCGCGATTCCGCCGACGGCGAATGGACGCAGGTCGCCGGTGGAAACGCGGAGGCGTTCGCGCCGATCCAGTTCGACCGCGGCAATGAATCGGTCTACGCGTATTGCAAGAACGGAAACAGCATCTGCAAATGGAACAGCAAGACGCGCAAGCTCGATACCTTGTGGACGTCGGCCGACGGTGCCAAAGGCTACCTGGTGCCGACGTTCGACGGCCTCGATGCTTTCGCGATACGCACGCATGCGGGCCGGCCGGCGACGGCCCTGCTCGACAAGAACGCGCCCGAAGCGGCCGCGCTCATTTCGGTGATGAAGCAGCTTCCGGGCGTCGACGTGGAGATCATCAACGCGACACGCGACGGCAAGAAGGCGATCCTGCTCGCGAGCGGCGGTGACGATCCCGGCGTGTTCTATCTCTACGAAACCGAGACGAAAAAGCTGACCGCACTGCTCGAACGCAGATCCTGGATCAAGCCGGGCCGGATGGCGCAAATGGAGCCGATCGCCCTGAAGGCGCGCGACGGCCTCGATCTGCATGGCTATCTGACCCTTCCGCCGAGCAAGGAGCAGGCGAAGAATCTGCCCACGGTCGTCATGGTCCACGGCGGTCCGTACGGAGTATTCGACGTGTGGGGATACGACTCCGACGTGCAGCTTTTCGCCACGCGCGGTTATGCGGTGCTGCAAGTGAATTTCCGCGGTTCGGGCGGTTACGACGGCGAATTTATCAAAGCAGGCTATCGCGAGTGGGGCAACAAGATGCAGGACGACGTGACCGACGCGACGCGCTGGGCGATCGACCGCGGCATCGCCGATGCCGGCCGCATCTGCATCTATGGCTCCAGCTACGGCGGCTACGCTGCGCTGCGCGGCGTCTCCAAGGAGCCGGACCTGTACCGCTGCGCGATCGGTTACGTCGGCATCTACGACCTGAATCTGTGGTCGCGGCGCAGCGACCTGATCGGTTCGGCCTCGTCCGAGGGATATCTGGACAATGTGCTCGGCAAGGACGCGACCGATCTCGCCGCGCGCTCG
The DNA here is from genome assembly GCF_005503555.1 of Rudaea sp. 3F27F6. GTDB lineage: Bacteria > Pseudomonadota > Gammaproteobacteria > Xanthomonadales > Rhodanobacteraceae > Rudaea. The sequence goes on along the minus strand of NZ_SCNG01000001.1, from coordinate 600,485 downwards.
CCGGTCGGCTATGCGGACCGGATCAAGGCCAAGGTGATGCTCGTGGTCGGCGGCGCCGACGAGAGAGTGCCGAAGGCGCAGGGCGAGAGCATGCGCCTCGCGCTCGAAAAGGCCGGCAATCCGCCGGAATGGATTTACGAGCGTACCGAGGGCCACGGTTTCTACGACGAAAAGCACGTCGCTGATCTGTACGAGAAAATGCTTGCCTTTCTGGATAAGAATATCGGCTCCGGAAATAAGGCCGTGGAGAAAAAATGAAGATCCTGCTGCTCGGCGCGAACGGCCAGGTCGGTTTCGAACTGCAGCGCGCACTCGCGCCGCTCGGCGCGCTCGCCGCGGCGACGCGTGGCGGCAAGCTGCCGGGCGGCATCGATGGCCTGCGTGCCGACCTCGGCGACGCGGATTCGCTCGCTCAAGCGCTGCAGGGGGAGTCCTGGGACATCGTCGTCAATGCGGCCGCGTACACCGCGGTCGACCGCGCCGAGGACGAGGCGGAGCTTGCCGCGCGGATCAACGGCGAAGCGCTGGCCCAGATCGGCGCCTGGGCCGCGCGCAGCGGGGCGCTCGTCGTCCACTATTCGACCGACTACGTGTTCGACGGACAGGACGCGCGGCCATATCGCGAGGATGACGCGACCGCGCCGCTCGGCGTCTACGGGCGCAGCAAGCTTGCCGGCGAGACCGCGCTGCGCGAGGCGGGCTGTGCGCACCTGATCCTGCGCACGGCCTGGGTTTACGGCGCGCGTGGGGGCAACTTCCTGCGCACCATGCTGCGCCTGGCGCGCGAGCGCGACCGCCTGACCGTGGTCGACGACCAGCACGGCGCGCCGACCTCGAGCCGATTGATCGCGGCGACCACCGCCGCCGTGCTCAAACGCTGGTCCGATGGCGATGCGGCGGGCCGCGCAGGGTACAATGGCGCGTATCACCTGGCTGCGGCCGGGGAGACGACGTGGTGCGGATTCGCCCGGGCGATCGTGGCACGGGCGGCCGCGGCGGGGCTGATCCCGCGCGAAGTAGAGGTGGCGGCGATCCGCAGCGCGGATTTTCCGACCAAGGCGCGGCGCCCGGCCTATTCCGTGCTGGACACCTCGAAGCTGCGCGAGCGCTTCGGCGTGGTTCTGCCGGATTGGCGGTCCGGGCTCGACGCGGTGATCGGCGAACTGGCCGAAAACGGCGGCCACGCCGCCCAGTGAAAAGAGTGCGGTCAGGGGATGCCGCGAGAAAAGATGTGCGGCCGGCGACGGCCGTCGAAATGGAGACGTACCGATGTTGATTCCCGTAATCCTCTCCGGCGGCGCCGGAACCCGCCTCTGGCCGGTGTCGCGCAGCGCGTATCCGAAGCCGTTCATGCGCATGGCCGACGGCGAATCGCTGCTCTACAAGACCTTGACGCGTGCGCTGCGCGTGGCCAGCGAAGGCAACGTGCTCACCGTGACCGGGCGCGACTTCTACTTCCTCAACCGCGACGAATACGCGCGCCATCCGGGCGCGAACATCGACCGCATGCGCTTCCTGCTCGAACCGGCCGGGCGCAACACCGCACCGGCGATCGTGCTCGCCGCGCTGCACGTGCGCGAGCATTTCGGTGCGGACGCGTGCCTGCTGATCCTCGCCGCCGATCATCTGATCAACGATGTCGATGCCTTCGTCGCCGACGTCGCGCGTGCGCGGACGCTCGCGCAGGACGGCTGGCTGGTCACCTTCGGCATTCCGCCGCAGCATCCCGACACGGGTTTCGGCTACATCAAGCAGGGCGCGGCGATCGGCAACGGCGTGGAGAGGCAGATCGAAGCCTTCGTCGAGAAGCCGAGCCTGGACAAGGCGAAGGAATATCTCGCCAGTGGCGACTATGTGTGGAATTCCGGCATGTTCTGCTTCCGCGCCGACGCCCTGCTCGAAGCGGCGCAGCAGACCTGCCCCGACGTGCTGGCCGCTGCGCAGGCCTGCCATGCCAGCGCGCGCGCGCACGAGAGCCCGGTCGAGTACGACAAGGACAGCTTCCTCGCCCAGCCCGATATCTCGATCGACTACGCGGTGATGGAGCGTGCGCAACGCCGTGCGGTCGTCGCCGCGGGCTTCGACTGGAGCGACGTCGGTTCGTGGAAGGCGGTCAGCGAGATTCCGTCATCGACCCAGGCCGACGCGGCCGGCAACCGCGTGCACGGCAAGGCCGTCGTGGTCGGCAGCGAGAATTGCTACATCCAGAGCGACAAGCGCATCGTCGCCGTCGTCGGAGTGAAGGATCTCGTCATCGTCGATACGGGCGACGCCGTGCTCGTCTCCGATCGCGAGCACGTGCAGCAGGTCAAGCAGGTCGTCGAGCAACTGCGCGTCGACGACCATCACAGCGTACGCCATCACCAGACCGTGCACCGCCCGTGGGGCAGCTACACCGTGCTCGAGGACGAGAGCGACTGCAAGGTCAAGCGCCTTACGGTCAAGCCGGGCCAGGTGCTGAGCCTGCAGCTGCACCACCGCCGCAGCGAGCACTGGACCGTCGTCCAGGGCACGGCCAAGGTGCGCGTCGGCGACAAAGAATTCCTGCTCAACCGCAACGAGTCCTGCTACATCCCGGTCGAGACCCTGCATCGTCTGGAAAATCCGACCGACACCGATATCCACCTGATCGAGGTGCAGTGCGGCGATTATTTCGGCGAGGACGATATCGTGCGTCTCGAAGATCGCTACGGCCGCGTGCCGGTGCCGGCCAAGGCTTCCTAAGTTCGCGAATTCGAAATCCGTCGCTTCCGCGGACGCGGGAGCGACGCGCAAAAACAAAAACTACCGTCGGGAGAGAGAAATGAAAGTGTTGGCCGCGGCCGTGTCGCTGCTCCTCTGTGCACAGGCATCCGCCTCCGTGCCGCATCCGTTCGGCATCCACGATCTGGTCATGCTCGATCGCGTCAGCGATCCGCAGATTTCGCCCGACGGCAAGCGCGTCGCGTACCAGGTACGCGAAACCGATTACGAGAAGAACAAGGGCAAGAACGGCATCTGGTTGCTCGACCTGACCAACCCGAAGGCGGAAAGCCTGCGGCTGACCGATGCCTCCGTCAATGCGATGACGCCGCGCTGGTCGGCGGACGGCAGCGCGGTGTACTACCAGGACAAAGGCCAGATCTGGCGCCAGGAAGTCGCCGGTGCTTTCGACTCCCACGTCAAAGACGGAAAAGTCCTCGGCGTTCCCTACCACGCGGAGTTCGATCATCGCCAGCCCGCGGTGCAGGCGAGCAAACTCGCCCTCGACGTCAACGCCTACAAGTTTTCGGCGGACGGCAAACAGGTGCTGCTCGCGCTCGATATCCAAGAGGCATGCGCGAAGGATGCCGACCCGATTGCGTGCACGAAAAAGCACACCGACGACAAAGAAAAGAGCAAGGCCAGCGGGCGCGTCTACGACAAGCTCTTCGTGCGTCACTGGGACACTTGGGCCGACGGAAGCCGTTCGCAGTTGTTCGTCGCGCCGGTCGATGCGAGCGGAAAAATCGGCGCACCGAAGCTGCTGAGCCAGGGCATCGACGGCGACGTTCCCTCCAAGCCGTTCGGCGGCGACGACGAGTTCGCCTTCTCGGCCGACGGCAAGACCACCTACTTCAGCGTGCGCATTGCCGGCACGAGCGAGCCGTGGTCGACGAATTTCGACATCTACTCGGTGCCGAGCGACGGCAGTGCGGCGCCGAAGAATCTGACTCAGGCGAATCTCGCCTGGGATACTGCGCCCGTCGCGTCCGCCGACGGCAAGACGCTGTACTACCTCGCGATGAAGCGTCCGGGTTTCGAAGCTGACCGCTTCGCCATCATGGCGATGGACCTGACGAGCGGCGCGACGCGTGAGATCGCTCCGCAATGGGACCGTTCCGCGGGCGGCTTGAAGCTCTCGGCCGACGGCAAAACCTTGTTCGCGACTGCCGACGAAAACGGCGAGCATCCGCTGTTTGCGATCGACGTGGCGTCGGGCAAGGCGACCAAGATCGCCGGCGAAGGCGCGGTGCACGACTATGCGGTGCAGGGCGATACGATCGTGTTCTCACGCGCCACGCTGAAGACGCCTGCCGATCTGTTCCGCGTCGCCGCGCGCGGCGGCAAAGTCGCCGAGCTGACTAATCAGAACTCGACCAAGATGGCCTTCGTCGACACCGGCGCATTCGAACCGTTCACCTTCAAAGGCGCGAACGGCGACAGCGTACAGGGCTACGTGGTCAAGCCGGTTGGTTTCGACAAGAGCAAGAAGTACCCGGTCGCGTTCCTGATTCACGGCGGTCCGCAGGGCGCGTTCGGCAACGATTGGAGCTACCGCTGGAATCCGCAGACCTATGCGGGCCAGGGCTTTGCCGTCGTCATGATCAACTTCCATGGCTCGACCGGATACGGCCAGGCCTTCACCGATTCGATCTCGGGCGACTGGGGCGGCAAGCCGCTCGAAGACCTGCAGAAAGGCTGGGCTGCTGCGCAGGAAAAATATACTTTTCTCGACGGCGGCCGCGCCTGCGCGCTCGGCGCATCGTACGGCGGCTTCATGGTTTACTGGATCGCCGGCAAGTGGAACCAGCCGTGGAAGTGCCTGGTCGACCACGACGGCGTGTTCGACAACCGCATGATGGGCTACTCGACCGAGGAACTCTGGTTCTCCGAATGGGAGAACAAGGGTACGCCGTGGGACAAGCCGGAGAACTACGAGAAATTCAACCCGGTCAACTACGTCAAAGACTGGCGCGTGCCGATGCTCGTGATCCACAGCGAGAAGGATTTCCGCATTCCGGTCGAACAGGGCCTCGCCGCCTTCACCGCACTGCAACGTCGCGGCATTCCGAGCGAGCTGCTGACGTTTCCCGACGAGAACCATTGGGTGCTGAAGCCGCAGAACAGTGTGCTCTGGCACGATACGGTCAATGCCTGGTTGAAGAAGTGGACGGCGCCCTGACGTCACTATTTAGTGGTTTTGTTCTTCGATCTCTGAGGGCTGGATTTTCAATGGGGAGAGGGTTGGCGTTCACCCTGCTTCGGCTCTCTGTCCGTCATCCCCGCATGCTCTTGGCGGGGCTCTCAACAGCCGTAGGGCTGGTCATCCAGCGACTTTGCTTCTTCGGCTTGTCATTCCGGCGGAAGCCGGAATCCAGCTTTTGCTTTGCTTTGGTTTGTTTAAGAGCAGAGGCTTCCACTCGCCCTTTGGGCGAGCGGGTCACTTTCTTGTCTACAGCGACAAGAAAGTAACCAAAGAAACGCCGCCCCAGAACATTGCGCCCTACGCGCATCCTGCGCTCCGGGTCCGCGTCAGCGGCCGGGTTCCGCTAATTGCACATCCCTGTGCAATAGCGGAATCGGCGCGATCCATCGCGCCGACCCTGCGGGCCTTATCGACCGCTGCCGCCGCAATGTAATGGGGACCCGGAAAAGCCGGAGCAGCGCGCATCGTGCGCGCCGAAGCAAGAACGACCTTCGTAGACGGCGGCTTTTGATCTGTCTTTTGATCTCGGGTCCCCGTCAGCCGCGGCGAGGGCATGACGGATTCGCCCACAGGGTCGCGCGCAGGATGCGCGCGAGTTCGCGAATGGGCACGGATGTCCATCGAGCGAACCCCGGCATGACCTCGCGAACCGCCGCAGGCGGCGCGGCTCCCGGGGTGCATTTCTTTGGTTACTTTCTTTGTGCAAGCAAAGAAAGTAACCCGCTCGTCCGTAGGACGAGTGGAAGCCTTGGCTCTTAAAAGCACCAAAGCAAGAGCTGGATTCCCGCTTTCGCGGGAATGACGAGCAAAGGCAAGCCTGAGATGCTGGACGAGTGGAAGCTCTGCTCCTAGACCCCACGGAAAAGCAAAGGCAAAGTCACTGGATTCCCGCTGAGAGCACGCGGGAATGACGAGCAAAGACTAACTCTGCATGACCCAGTTCTCCAGTTACCGAGAGTCCCGCCTTCGCGGGAACAACAGGCCGAACGCAACACCTCCAGCGCAAGCTGGAACACCAACCAACGACGGGAGTAACCTCTGTCCCGCTTCCGTGACAATTCGCCCGGCGATACGCCGAGATTTCGCGCACCATTCCCCGTGCCGCAAAGCCGCCCTAGAATCCTCGTCCTGACTTGAGGAACGGCCGTGCCGTTGCGGTCCGCAAGATTATCCAAGCAACGAAGGATCATGCCCGTGGCGGCAATAGAAAAAATTTCCGAGCAAAAGAGTTTCGGCGGCGTGCAGGGTTTCTACCGGCATGCGTCAACGGCGTGTGCCGGGCCGATGCGCTTCACTGTCTACCAGCCGCCGCAGGCGCAGCGCGGGCGCGTGCCGGTTTTGTTCTGGCTTTCGGGACTGACCTGCACCGAAGAGAATTTCACGATCAAGGCCGGCGCGCAGCGTATCGCCGCGGAACTCGGTTTGATCGTGGTCGCGCCCGACACGAGTCCGCGCAATACTGGGATTCCCGGCGAAGCGGACGACTGGCAGTTCGGTGCCGGCGCGGCCTTTTATCTCGACGCCGCGGTCGAGCCGTGGTCGCAGCATTTCAATATGTATACTTATTGCAGCGCCGAGCTGCCTGAGCTGATCGCGGAACATTTTCCGATCGATCCGCAGCGCATGGGCATCTTCGGCCACTCGATGGGCGGCCACGGTGCGCTGACGATTGCGCTCAAGCACAGCGACCGCTTCCGCTCGGTGTCCGCGTTCGCGCCGATCGTCGCACCGATCCAGGTGCGATGGGGCGAAACCGCGTTCCCGCGCTTTCTCGGTCCCGACCGCGAGACTTGGAAGCAGTACGACGCGACCGAACTCGTGCAGCGGAAAAAATTTCCCGGCACGATCTTGATCGACCAGGGCGACGCGGACCAATTTCTCAACGACACGCTGCGGCCGGAGATTTTCGCCGCCGCGTGCGAGAAAGTCGGCCAGCCGTTGTCGCTGCGCATGCAGCCGGGCTACGACCATAGTTACTACTTTGTCAGCACCTTCATCGAAGACCACATGCGTCATCACGAGAAAGTGCTGCACGGATAATTTTTAAGGAGATATCAGGAATGAAAACCAGAGCGGCAGTCGCATTCGAATCGGGCAAGCCCCTAGAAATCGTCGATCTCGATCTCGAAGGCCCGAAGGCCGGCGAGGTGCTCGTGCGCATCGTTGCGACCGGCGTCTGCCATACCGATGCGTTCACCTTGTCGGGCGCCGATCCGGAAGGTCTGTTTCCGGCGATTCTCGGCCACGAAGGCGGCGGCATCGTCGAAGAAGTCGGCCCCGGCGTGACCAGCGTCAAGCCGGGCGATCATGTGATTCCGCTGTACACACCCGAGTGCGGCGAGTGCAAGTTTTGCAAGTCGGGGCGCACCAATCTGTGCCAGAAGATTCGCGTGACCCAGGGCAAGGGCCTGATGCCTGACGGCACTTCGCGTTTCTCCTACCAGGGCAAGCCGGTATTGCACTACATGGGCACGAGTACGTTCTCGGAATACACCGTGTTGCCGGAGATCTCGCTGGCAAAGATCAATCCGAAGGCGCCGCTCGACAAGGTCTGCCTGCTCGGCTGCGGCATCACGACCGGCGTCGGCGCGGTGCTCAACACGGCGAAGGTGTGGCCCGGCGCGACGGTCGCCGTGTTCGGCCTCGGCGGCATCGGCCTCGCCGTGGTGCAGGGCGCGGTGATGGCGAAGGCTTCGCGCATCATCGCGGTCGATCTCAATCCATCGAAGTGGGACATGGCCAAGGCGATGGGCGCGACCGACTTCGTCAATCCGAAAGACTACGACCGGCCGATCCAGCAGGTCATCGTCGACCTGACCGACGGTGGCGTCGATTTTTCGTTCGAGTGCATCGGCAACGTCAACGTCATGCGCTCTGCGCTCGAGTGCTGCCACAAGGGCTGGGGCGAATCGATCATCATCGGCGTCGCGGGATCGGGCCAGGAGATCGCCACGCGTCCGTTCCAGCTCGTCACCGGGCGCGTCTGGCGCGGCACCGCTTTCGGTGGAGTCAAGGGACGCTCGCAGTTGCCGGGCTATGTCGACCGCTATCTCGCCGGCGAACTCAAGGTCGACGAGTTCGTCACCGAGACCTTGCCGCTCGAGCAGATCAACCACGCGTTCGACCTGATGCACGAAGGCAAGGTGATCCGCTCGGTCATCAAATACTGAGTCCGTTTTCTGGAAACGGAGCGGCGGCGCACGCCGCCGCGATCCGCACCGGCCGGGATGCCGCAGCAGCCACTCACAACATCGGGAGGTAGAGTCATGGCAACCGCGATTCATCCCGCCGTCGACAACGGCATCAAGGCCGCCGTGCCGGATTTCGCCGGCGGCACCCTGGTCTGCCGCTGCGCGGACAAGCCGGTCAAGGTGAAGATCGATGCGCAGACCGCGCACAATCACGCCTGCGGCTGCACCAAGTGCTGGAAGCCCGAAGGCGCGCTGTTCTCCGTCGTCGCCGTCGTGTCGAAGGACAAACTCAGCGTGGTCGACAATGGCGACAAGCTCGCGGTCGTCGACGAGAAAGCGGCGATCCAGCGTCACGCGTGCAAAGGCTGCGGCGTGCACATGTACGGCCGCATCGAGAACGCCCGGCATCCGTTCTACGGTCTCGATTTCGTGCATACCGAACTGTCGCCCGACAGCGGCTGGTCGGCGCCGGGCTTCGCCGCGTTCGTGTCCTCGATCATCGAATCGGGCGCTGACCCGGCGAACATGGGCGCGGTGCGCGCACGGCTCAACGAACTCGGCCTGCCGACCTACGACTGCCTCAGCCCGCCGCTGATGGACGCGATCGCGACCCACGTCGCCAAGCAGAACGGTGTACTCAAGACCTGAGCTGCCCGAACCGGGACGAAGCAAAGGCCGGCATGATGCCGGCCTTTTTTTGCGCCGAATTTTCGCTTCGCCGTTTTTGCCGCCCGCTGTGGCGACGACTCGACTTCAGTGCGACAACACGATGCCGTGCTTGTGCATCTTGCGATATAGCGTGTTGCGGCTGATGTTGAGCGCAAGTGCAGTGCGGCTGACGTTCCAGCGCATGCGTTCGAGTTCGCGCAGCAGCGCGGCGCGTTCGGCTTCGCGCAGCGCAGTGGAAGGTGAAGGCGCTTCGATTGCGGAGCATGTAGCGTCCATAGCGCAGCCAGCCTGCGCCGGCACACTTGTGCCGTCATCGTCGAGAATTTCCTGCGGCAGGTTCGCCAAGCGAATCGTGCGCTCGCTGCACAGCACCGCGGCCGTGCGCAGCACGTTGCGCAGCTCGCGCACGTTGCCGGGCCACGCATAATCGACGAGGCGCTGGAACGCGTCGCGCGCAATTTCGATCGCGGTATCGGGTGCTTCCTCGCGCAGCACGGTGCGGATCAGTTCGGCCTTGTCGCTGCGGTCGCGCAAAGTGGGCAGCACCAAGGTCGCGCCGTTGAGGCGGTAGTAGAGGTCTTCGCGGAATTCGCCGTTCGCGACGAGGCCGCGCAGATCGCGATGGCTGGCGCCGACGACGTGCAGATCGAGCGGAATCGTATCGCCGCCGAGCGCCGTCGTCTCGCGCGTCTCGAGCACACGCAGCAGGCGCGCTTGCAACGGCAGCGGCAGGCCGCCGATATCGTCGAGAAACAGTGTGCCGCCGCTCGACTGTTCGATCTTGCCGACGCGTCTTTCTGCAGTATTAGCGTCGCCCGCACCGCCGAACAGATCGGTTTCGATCAGGTTCTGTGCCATCGCCGCGCAGTTGGCGACGACGAAAGGTTTATCGCGCCGGCGGCTTTCGCGGTGCAGGGCGCGCGCGAAGGCTTGCTTGCCCGTGCCGGTCGCGCCTTGCAGCAGGATCGGCACCTGCTTTGCGAACAGCCGGTGCCCGTCGGCGAGCGCCTTGCGCAGCACTTCGTCGTCGCCGACATAGCTCGGTGACGGTTCGATGCGCCCATCGGCTTGTGCAAGCGTCACGGTCGCTGCGGTGGCTGTGCGTGTGGACGTGCCGGCTTGCTGCGTGGACGGCGCGCGCACGACCGCGAAGAAGCGCCTGCCGAGGGCGACGTCGCGCACCGGCCAGATCGCGCCGGCCTCGCTGCGTGCGCGCATTTCTAGCGTGGCGAAGTCGAACTGGAAGAACTCCGACACTGGCCTGCCGACGAGTTGCTTGCGGTTCGCACAGCCGAGCTGGAGCAGGGCCGATTCGTTGGCGGCGAGAACGTTGCCGTTGCCGTCGATCGCGAGCAGGGCCTCGTGCAGCAGGCCGACGAATTCGGGACGGCTATGGAAGCGCAACACGAACGCGTCGCCGAACTCGCGCAGGAAATTCCAGCGCGAGATCAGGCTCGCCGACATGTTGACGAGGGCCATGGTGTGGCGCTGGATCAGGCGGCTGTCGAGTGAATTGACCGTGGACGCGTCGAGCACCGCGATCAGCTCGCCGTGCGCATCGAGAATCGGCGCGCCCGAGCACGACAGCGGCATGTTGTAGCCGCGGAAATGTTCCTCGCGATGCACGGTGACCGAGCCGCCTTCGGCGATGCAGGTGCCGATGCCGTTGGTGCCTTCGTGGCGTTCGTCCCAGAGGGCGCCGTGGCAGAGGCCCGCTTGGCGGAATTCGCGCTGCAGGGTCGGGTCGGTGATCGTGCTGAGCAGGGCGCCGCGCGCGTCGGCGAGGATGACGGCGAAGCCCGAGCCGGAAATCTGTTCGTAAAGATTTTCCATTTCCGCGCGCGCGACGCGCAGCAATTCGCCCATGCGCTGCTGCACCTCCTTAACCGAAAGCGGATCGAGCACGGCGGGCTGGCGCCGGCCCTGCGGTTCAATGCCGTACTCCTTGATGCAGCGGTACCACGAGCGCGTGACGTGCGGCTCGATGCCGGCCGGCTTCAATCCGCTGCGTACCGTGTGAATGATGCGCGCGGCATGGCTCGATGCGAGTACGGACTGGGTCATGATGCGGTGGCCGTGCGGGGAGGAGACGGCGCCGCGTACGCTTGCTCCGGTCGCGCGGGATCGGGTTGCCCCTGCGCGCGCGGCGTCGTGGCGGCTAGGTTCCCGCTATTGCGGGAATGGCGCAAACTGCGCTGCAGCAATTCGGCCGCTGTGCCGGAAACGGGACAGGGCGACGAGCCGTGCAACGAGGTGAATCCACGCGGACCACGCGCCGGGCTGACCGGCGTCACCCGGGATATTCGCCGTGGGTCGGCAGTCCGTCGGCGCAGCTCCACGGCGCGCGAGACGCCCAGAAAATGCGGTCGGTCGGCGCCATCGGCGGAATGTCGTCGAGAGAGCCGGCCGGAATGACCAGCGCTTGGCCGTCGCGCGTCACACGCGGCAGCGGACTGCCGCAGCGGGCGCAGAACCATTTGCCGAAGCGCTTGGCGCTCGGCAATTCGTAGCGCGAGATCGCGTCCTCGCCCGAGCGCCAGCGGATTTGTCCGGGCGCCGCAAACAGATTGGTCGCATGCCCGGTGCCCGTGCCTTTGCGGCAGCGCGAGCAGTGACAATGAACCATGCGTTGGAACGGCGGATCGATCTCGAACGTCACCGTTCCGCAGAGGCAGCCGCCGTGAATGGCCGATTCGCTCATTTCATTCTCCGATGCGGATGTGAAAATATTCCAGCACTTCGTCGTTCGCCGCGTCGACCTCGCCGGTCGGCTGCCAGCCGAGATGGCGGTAGAAGCCGTACGAACGCACGCGCGGATTCGACGAGCAGCTCAAAAACAGCCGCGCAAAGCCGACGCTCTTGAACTCGTCGATCATCAGGCGCAGCAGGGTTTTGCCGATGCCGCGGCTCTCGTATTCCGGCAGCAGGGCGAGGACGAGGATCTCGCCTGTCCCGCGGTCGCCAAAACAGTAGCCGGCCAGCTCGCCTTCGTGCGTCGCGACGTAGCCGGGAAACGAACCGTCGTCGATGCCTGCGCGCCAGCTCGCGTGGGTCACGCCGACGGCTTTCAATTCTTCGGCCGAGAACGCGTTCTCGCGCGTCTTGCCGCGCAGGGCAATGCAGGCAGCCGTATCGTCGGCTACGGCTTTTCGATAGACGATGTTCATTGCAGAGGAATCTGAGAAAGCGCGAGCGCCCGCGATTTTACCCGCTGCGCGATTCGATCCGGCGCCGAGCGCCGGAGAGCAGCGCTTTGGAATACGCCATATGAAATCCGAGCAGCTTGCCGAACAGCGGTCTGCGCATCGCCGTCGCGGTCACCGCGGAGCCGAAGTAGAGGCACGTGCGCATCGGTTCGCCGGGGATCGGTGCGGCCATGAACCAGGAGCGCGTATTGCCGAACAGATCGCACATCAGCAATTGGTCGTGCGTGCGCGCTTCGACGCGCCATGCGGCGAACGCGTCGATCTGGGCGTCGGCCAACTGCCGCGCCTGCGCGTTGGTCGAAGGCTTGGACACGGCGAATCTGAGGATCAGCCGTTCCAGCTTGAACAGCGGCGTCGTGTAGAACGCTTCGATGTAGCGCGCGCACGCGATCGTGCCGGCGACTTCGGTGGTGTAGCAGTCGGTATAGGCATCCGCGCGCGCATACGCGCTCAGCAGCGCGCCTTCGGGAAGTGAACAGGATTCGATCGGACGCACGTGCGGTGTACGGTTTTGGCTTGCGGCGTCCACTCGATTTCGCGTCGCGCCTTCAGACGGCGTGCTGCTGAAGATTCGCCAGCACGTGTTCGGTGACGTCCTTGCCGCCGCGGAAGTTGCTGACCAGCGAGCCGACAGTGTAGATCGGTCCCCAGGGAATGCCCCACCATCCGACGAAGAACGAAATCAGCGAGTAACTCAAGCCTTTCGTGACCGCGCTTTCGCCGGAGCGCACGAAGTGAATTTCACTCGGCCGGCGAAAGGTCATGATGATTACGGAAATGCAGAACTGAAAGTAGACGAACTTGCCGCCGCGCTGGACTTCGTCGCGGATCTGCGCGGTGCTGAGATTCTCGATGCCGACAATTTTCATCGCGTATTCCTGTGCATGATGTCCCTGTCCGGCGGCGAGTATCCCATATTGTTCCGCGCGGCAGCGTTGCGAATGCGGACTGCGCGGCGTGCTCAAGAAGCGGCGGCGGTCATTGCTCCAGCCGGCCGCCGAGCGCGGTCAGCAGACTCTGCGCCGCACCGATGCGCTCGGCCGCGCCGGGCAGCTCCATGCGGATCTTGAATTTGTCCTGGCCGTCGAGCGAATAGACTTTTGGCTGCGCCTGGATCAGCTTGATGATGCGCATCGGATCGATGTTCGGCGTCGGTTTGAACAGCACGCGGCCGCCGCGCTCGCCGAGTTCGAGTTTCTTGATGCCCATCGCCGTCGCCGCGAGCTTCAGCGCCGCCGCGACGAACAGGTGCTTGACCGGATCGGGCAGCAGGCCGAAGCGATCGATCATCTCGATCTGCAGCTCGCGCAGGGCGTGCGCGTCGCGCGCACTGGCGATGCGTTTGTACAGGGTCAGGCGCGCGTGCACATCGGGCAGGTAGTCGTCGGGGATCAGGGCGGGCACGTGCAATTCGATCTCGGCATCGTGTTCATTGACCAGATCGAAGTCCGGCACCTTGCCTGACTTGAGCGCGCGCACCGCGCGTTCGAGCAGTTCGGAGTAGAGCGAGAAGCCAACCGCTTCGATCTGTCCCGACTGTTCTTCGCCGAGCAGTTCGCCCGCGCCGCGGATTTCGAGATCGTGCGTGGCAAGCGTGAAGCCCGCGCCGAGTTCTTCGAGCGACGCTATCGCTTCGAGGCGCTTCTCCGCGTCGGCCGTGATGCTGCGCTTGTCCGGCACGACCAGATAGGCGTAGGCGCGATGGTGCGAACGGCCGACGCGGCCGCGCAACTGATGCAGCTGCGACAGGCCGAAGCGATCGGCGCGGTTGATCACGATCGTGTTCGCGCTCGGCACGTCGATGCCCGATTCGATGATCGTCGTGCAGACTAGCACGTTGAAGCGCTGGCGGTAGAAGTCGAGCATCACCTGTTCGAGTTCGCGCTCGGGCATCTGGCCGTGGGCGACGCGCAGGCGCGCTTCGGGTACGAGTTCGCCGAGTTCGCGCGCGGTCTTCTCGATCGTCTCGACTTCGTTGTGCAGGAAGTACACCTGGCCGCCGCGCGCGAGTTCGCGCTGGAACGCTTCGCGCACGAGCGCCGTGTCCCAGGCGGCGACGAAGGTTTTGACCGCGAGGCGATGCGACGGCGGCGTGGCGATGATCGACAGATCGCGCAGGCCGCTCATCGACATATTGAGCGTGCGTGGGATCGGCGTCGCGGTGAGCGTGAGCAGATCGACTTCGGCGCGCAGCTTCTTCAGCGCTTCCTTCTGGCGCACGCCGAAACGCTGCTCCTCGTCGACGATGACTAGGCCGAGGTCCTTGAACTTGATGTCGGGCTGGAGCAGGCGATGCGTGCCGATCATCACGTCGATCTGGCCGTCTTCGAGTTTCTTCAGCGCTTCCTCGACTTCTTTCTTCGACTTGAAGCGCGAGATCACCTCGACGCGCACCGGCCAGTCGGCGTAACGGTCGCGGAAGTTCTGGTAGTGCTGCTGGGCGAGCAAAGTGGTCGGCGCAAGCATCGCGACCTGTTTGCCCGCGGTTGCCGCGACGAAGGCCGCGCGCAGGGCGACCTCGGTCTTGCCGAAGCCGACGTCACCGCAGACGACGCGGTCCATCGATTTGCCCGAGGCGAGATCGGCGATGACCGCTTCGATCGCGCGCAGTTGGTCCGGCGTTTCTTCGAACGGGAACGCGGCGGCAAATTGTTCGTAGAGATTGCGGTCGTAAACGAATGCCGTGCCGCCGCGCGCCTCGCGCTGCGCGTACAGCGCGAGCAATTCGGCGGCGACGTCGCGCACCTTCTGCGCGGCCTTGCGCTTGGCTTTCTCCCAGGCTTCGCCGCCGAGCGAATGCAGCGGCGCGAGTTCGGGTGCCGCGCCCGAATAGCGTGAGACCAAGTGCAGCTGGGCGACCGGCACGTAGAGCTTGTCGCCCTTGGCGTAGTCGATGCAGAGGAACTCGCCGCCCGCGCCGCCGACGTCGAGCTTGATCAGGCCCTGGTAGCGGCCGACGCCGTGATCGGCATGCACGATCGGCGCGCCGATGGTCAGCTCGGACAGATCGCGCAGGATCGCCTCGGGCTCACGCACCGCGTGTTTGCGCCGCCGCGTCGCGCGCGCGCGTTCGCCGTAGAGCTGGCGGTCGGTGAGGACGGCGAGCGCGGGTTCGGTCAGGGCAAAGCCGTCGTCGAGTGCGGCGGCGGTGATGAAGAATCTTTGCTCGTCTGTCGGGCTTGACTCGCGACTGCGTCGCTCGGCCTCCGGCCCGGCTTCGCCGTTCACGCTTCGCGTGTCGCCGGGATGACGAGCAGAAAAGAATTCGTTCCACGAAGCAACGACTTTCGGCCGCAGATTCATGCCGGCAAGCTGCTCGACGAGCGCCTCGCGCCGCCCAGCCGAATCGGCGGCGATCAGCACGCGGCCCGGATAGGCGTCGAGGAAGCGCTTCAGTTCCTGCGCCGGCTCTTCGCCGCGCTGGTTGAGCGGCACGCTCGGCGCGGATTGCGTGCCGAGATCGACCGCGTGCTCGTTCGAGCCCTTGGCGACGATCTCGACGCGCAGGCTGCGATTCAAGCGTTCGCGCAACTCCTGCGGCGGCAGATACAGTTCGGCGACCGGCAGGATCGGCCGCTCGATATCGTGAGCGCGGCTGTCGTAGCGGGTCAGCGCCTGCTGCCAGAACGTCTCCGCCGCATCGAGCGCGTTTTCGGCGAGGACGAATACGGCGGATTCGCTGAGGTAATCGAACAACGTTTCCGTCTGCGCGAAGAACAGCGGCAGGTAGTACTCGATGCCGGCCGGGGTCGTACCTTCTTTGATGTCCTGATAGATGGGGCAATGGCGCGGGTCGATCGGGAAGCGCTCGCGCAGCGTGTTGCGGAACGCCTTTACCGACTCTTCGGTCAGCGGAAATTCGCGCGCCGGCAGCAGGCTGACCTTGTCGACCTTGTGCGCGGAACGCTGCGTTTCCGGATCGAAGGTGCGGATCGACTCGATCTCGCGGTCGAACAGTTCGATGCGATACGGCTCGTTCGTGCCCATCGGGAAAATGTCGAGCAGTGCACCGCGCACGGCGAAGTCGCCCGGTTCGAGCACTTGCGGCACGTTGCGGTAACCGGCGGCTTCGAGGCGGCGCTGCTCGGTCGCGAGGTCGAGCGTCTGTTTCAGCGCGAGCACGAGGCTCGATCCGCCGATGAAGCTGCGCGGCGCGAGGCGCTGCATCAGGGTCGAGGCCGGCACGACGAGCACGCCGCGCTTCGTCGTCGGCAGGCGGTACAGCGCCGAGATGCGTTGCGAGACGATCTCCGGATGCGGCGGGAACAGATCGTAGGGCAGGGTTTCCCAATCCGGGAAATGCAGCACGTCGACCGCATCGCCGGCGAGCGTGCGCAGATCGGTTTCCAGCGTATGTGCCGCGTGCGTGTCGCGCGTCACCGCGACGACGACGCTGTCGTGCGCGCGCGCGGCCGCAGCGATCGCAAGCGCGAGCGAACTGCCGTGCGGCGCGTTCCAGTAGCGGCGCTGTTTGGGATCGCGTGGAAGCGGCGGATGGAGCAGGAGCGAGTCGGTCATGGGAAGCTGGTAGATGAGGCGCCTGCACCCGATTGCAATGCGGTTTCGCTATCGGGAGCCGGCGCGAGAAAACGACGGCACCGCCGGAACGCGTATCTGCGTCCAGCGGAGTGCGAATTGTAACCCGTGCGCCGCGGCTGCGGCCGGCTCAGCGCGAGATCGAATGCAGGCGGCTGAAGACGAAACTCAGATAGGAATCGAGCAGATCCCTGTCGGGACAATCGAGATAGCGGCCGCCGCAGCGTTCGCGCAGTGCGGCGTTGGCGGTGAAGAACGGGCCTTTGGGAATGTCCGCCTGGTCGAGGATCAGGCCGGCGAGAAAGCCAAGGTCGAGTACGGGATAGGAAAACTTCCGTGCATTCGTTTCGTTGCTGCGCATCATGTAGTAGGTCAGCCCGCGCGCATCGCCGAGTTTTTCCGCGATCTCGCTGCTGCGCAGGGCGTGGATCGCACCGTCGAAAGACGGCTGGTGATCGCCGAAATGCGCGAGGATCGCCGGGCGGCCGCCCGCGAACAGCATGGCCTGCAGGCGCATCAGTGCTTCCTGCGAGCCGGTCATGCGTGCGAGGTAGTTGCACAAATGCAGATTGGATTTGCCGTCGAGCTGCGGAAACAGTGCGTGATCGAAGGGTTTGGCGAGCTTCGCGTACGGATCGTTGTGCGGACCGTGCTGGCGCATGGTCAACAGCATGACGAAGAGCGGGTCGTCGGTTAATGCGCGTTCGCGGCGGTATATTTTTTCCAGTTCCTGCTCGATCGCCAGATCGGGGCTTTCCCAGACCAGGTTGAATTCGCTCGAGTCGTGAAAAGCGTCGAACCCGTAGTAGCCGTAGGCACGGCGGGCGTTGACGAAGTTCGCCTGCATCGGATACACGGCGATATTGCGATAGCCGTGCTGTTTGAGTACGAGCGGCAAGGCATAACGTACGCGCGGGGCGAGGTTGAATGGCGCGTAGGCGCCGCCCGGTCCGAACAGGGTATTGGGCAGACCGGAGAAAAAGGTGAATTCGCTGGTCCAGGTTGCGCCGCCGAAGGTATGCACGCGCAGCGGGCCGTGGGCGGTGGTCTGCGTATCGGCCTCGAACATGGCGGAGCGGCATTCCGGGATGGTGCAGTCGGCGAGGATAGCCGGATCGAATGTGCTCTCCTCGAGCACGACGACGATATCGGGCAAGTGGCGTTTCGTGTTCGGCAGCGCAGTTCCGTCGGCTGTCGGCGCCTCGCCCCAGTTGTAGCGATCAGCCCACTGCGGATCGGGCGTCGGTACGCTCACGCGCATGCGATGCAGCGACAGCACGAAGTTGGTCAGCGGACTGTTCGGATTGATCGCGACCCAGCCGTCTTTGGCGTGGATGTGCTTGAACGGGCCGCCCGGCGCGGACAGGCCCCAAAGCAGGATCGCGCCTAGCAGGGTCCCGCTGCATTGCAGAGCGATGCGCGGACGCCGTCGCAGCGTATTCCAAAGAGGCTTCTCCCAGACGATGCAGGCGCCGAGCACGAGGAAGGCGAGCAGCGCGCGTACGACAAGGGCGTGCCAGATTTCAGGATAGTGAGCGACGACGTCGAGCGTGTCGCCATTGCTGAAATAGAGCAGGTCGGGTGCGAACAGTGGCATTTGCAGATAGCGCATCTTGACCAGGCTGATTGTGCGCAGCGCGAGCAAAAAGCCGGCGCTGAGCAGAAGGCCGAAGACGATGCGTCGCGTGGCGAAGATCAGCGCCGATGCAAACGCGAGTACCAGGCAGGCGATGAACAGTATTTCACCGGGCTCGGTCTCTTCGCTTGTGGCGCGCATGAGCGCCGCGGCGAAGCCGAGCACAGCGAGAACGAGGACGAGCGCGCGCCGTCCGCGCGCGTCGAAACCGCGAAAATCCGCCGGCATGGAGAATCAGGCTTCCGCGAACAGCAACTGCTGCTTGACCGGCGCGAAGCTGCGTCGGTGCTCGGCGCAGGGGCCGAGGCGTTCGAGTGCGGCGCGATGGGCGGAGGTCGGGTAGCCTTTGTGCACGGCGAAGCCGTAGCCCGGATGCAGCGCGTCGAGTTCGCGCATGCGCGCGTCGCGGGCGACCTTGGCAAGAATCGAGGCCGCGCCGATTGCCGGTTCGAGCGCGTCGCCGTCGACGATCGCCTTGGCCGCACAGGGCAGGTCGCGCGGCAGTTTGTTGCCGTCGATCAGGGCGAGCACTGCCTGCGGCGTCAGCGCGTGCAAGGCGCGCGACATGCCGACGAGGCTCGCCTGGAGGATGTTCAATGCGTCGATCTCGGCGACGCCGACTTCGATGACGCTGAAGGCGAGTGCGCGCACGCGTATCTCCGCCGCGAGTTTTTCGCGACGCGCCGGGCTGAGCACTTTCGAATCGGCAAGGCCAACGATCGGGCGCGCCGGATCGAGAATCACCGCGGCGACGACGACAGGTCCGGCGAGCGGCCCGCGGCCGGCTTCGTCGACGCCTGCGACCAAGATCTCCCCGTTCATTCGTGCAGCGCCCCCAACTGGTAGAAGATGTAATTCTGGTACGAGTCCAGTACGGGCTTTTTGACGCAGTTGAGATAAAAACCGTCGCAGCGCTCGCGCATCAGCGCGTTGGCTTGGAAAAAGGTGTCCTTCTTCACTCCGGCGAGGTCGAGGATCAGCGACGGCGCAAAGCTCAGGTCCATCTCGCGTTCGCCGTACTGGCGTGTCGGTTTGTAGTTGGTCTTGAGCATGTAGTAGGTGAGGAAGTTCGCGTCGCCGGCCGCGTCGGGCGGATTCTTGTCGAGGCCGCGCATCGCGCCGTCGAACGAAGGCTGGTGGTCGCCGAAGTGGAATAGCAACACGGGACGGTCGGCATCGAGCAGCTTCTTTTCGAGCGCGGCCATGGCGATGTCGGAGCCTTCGAGGCGCTGCAGATAGTTGCCGAGGTTGAGGTTCATCCAGTCATCGAGCCCTTTCGGCGAGAACTTGCCCGCGAATAGCGGCTTGTCGTAGGGCGGCGGCAGTTTCTTCAGCGGCGTCATGTGCGGGCCGTGCTGACGCAGAGTCAGCATCATCACGAACAGCGGCTGTTTGCCGTAGACCTGTTTTTCCTTGTCGTAGATCTGGTTGAACACCTGGAACAGATCGTTGTCGGACGATTCCCACGACAGGCCGTAGTCCTTGCCGTCGTAGAACGCGTCGAAGCCGTAGTTCTTGTAGGCGTTGCGCGCGTTGATGAAATCGCCCGACATCGGATAGATCGCGATGACGCGGTAGCCGGCCTCGTGCAGCACGCGCGGTAAGGTGAAGTTGACGCGCGGCGCGAGGTTGTATGGCGCGTAGAGTCCCGCGTCGCCGAAGCTGAGGTGATTCAGCCCGGTCATCAGCGAAAACTCGCTGGTCCAGGTGCCGCCGCCCCAGACGTGGACCGTGAGCAGGCCGTGTGCGCGCGTGCGTCCGTCGGGCACGAACATCTTGCGCTTGCACACGTCGGCGCGCGTGCAGACCTTGAGCATGGTCGGGTCGTACGTGCTTTCTTCGAGCACGGCGACGACGTCGGGATGTTCCTGGCCGTCCTTGAGCTTCGTCGCCTCGGGCCGGCACGCGGGCGACGCGCAGGCGGGCGGGTTTTCCGCGATGCCCTGAGTCCAGACCAGGCCGCTTTCCTCGTCGGTAGCGAACGGCGGGATCACGACCTGGGTCTGGTAGAACGACGTTACAAAGTCGGTGAGGTAGCTCTTGTCGTTCATCGCCTGCCACATGCCTTTCTCGAACACCGCTGCGAACGGGCCGTGCGGCCACAGGGCGAGGGCGAGCACGCCGAGTGCGGCGAACGCGCCGCCGATGCGCGCGTAGTGGCGGCGCGGCGACGCGTAGCGGGTGAGAAAGGCGGACGGGCTCCAGCGCCAGGCGAGGATCAGCAGCAGAGGAATGGCGACGGCCGCAATGAGGATCGCGATGAGGATCGGCGGATAGTGCAGGGCGACGTCGGCAAGATCGCGGTTGACGAAGTAGACCAGATCGGGCGCCATCAGCGGCGTCGTCAGATAACGGAACTTCATCACGCTGGCGATCAGCAGGCCGCCGAAGATCACGGTCGGCAGCGCGAACGCGAACAGCCAGCGCCGCGTGAGGAACGCGATCAGAACGACAAAAGCGATGATCAAGGTCGAGGAAAACGCGCGCTCGATCCAGGTCGCTTCGAGCAGCGGACCGAAAACGATCAGAGCAGCGAATGCGGCGAGGACGACGAGAAAGAGCAGTTTGCTTCGACGCGGAAGCGACGCAAATCCGGGCATCGCGATGAGGACGGGTGTCGGCACCGCGCAACGTTACGGGCAGGGCGTGGCCTCGTCAACGACGGGCGTTGCTGCGGCGCGATAGCGGTGAGTGAAGGTTCAGATTTTTGCGAATGCCGTGACGGCTCGTCGCGGTCACTTTGCCGCCTTCGCGAAAACGTCCCGCTAAGGATTGCCGAGCATCCCGGCGATCGCGGCGGCGGCATTGTGCTCCGCGTCGCCGCGCAGCGACTCGTGGATGCGTACAAATTCGCGCAGGGTGTCGTCGGGCAGCGCGCGCGCGCGCAACATCGGCGCGAGCGTTGCGGCGAGCGCGGCCGGGGTGCAGTCGTGCTGCATCAGTTCGGGCACGACGCGGCGGCCGGCGAGGATGTTCGGCAGTGAATAGACGTCGGTGCGCAGCAGGCCCAGGGTCTTCACGATGCGGTAGGTCATCGGCGCAATGCGATAGGCGACGGCCATCGGCCGCTTGGCCAGCATCGCTTCGAGTGCCGCGGTGCCCGAGGCCAGAAGGATCGCGTTGGCGGCAAGCATGCAGAGATGGGATTCGTAACTCGCGGTTCGCGCTTCGGACCGTGCGCTGGAATCGGGAGCAGTCCTGCTGCGAGGCGGCAGAATATGCAGCCATCGTGCAGGGTTGTGCGGCGGCGTTTGCGTGTCTGCAATCGTGGAGTCCGCTTCCTGGGCCAGCGCGCGGATCGCTTGCTCGCAGCCGGCATTCGCCGCCGGAATCACGACCTGCAGTTCGGGAAATTCCTTGCGCAGCAGCGTCGCGGCATCGAGAAAATCGCGGCCGAGCCGCGCGATTTCGCCGAGCCGGCTGCCGGGCAATACGGCGAGCACGAGCGCGTCGTCGGCGATGCCGAGAGTGCGTCGCGCTGCGAGCTTGTCGGGATGCAGCGCGAACGCGTCGGCGAGCGGATGGCCGACGAAGCGCGCGTCGACGCGGTGGCGCGCGTAGATGGGCGGTTCCATCGGAAACAGGCAGAGCACGCGGTCGGCGCAGCGGCCGATTTTTTCGGCACGATTCTCGCGCCAGGCCCAGATCGACGGGCTCACGTAGTGCGCGGTGCGGATGCCGGCTTTTTTCAGGCGGCGTTCGAGGCCCAGGTTGAAGTCCGGTGCGTCGATGCCGATGAAGACGTCTGGCTTTTCCTGCAGCGTGCGCCGGAACACGTCGCGGCGCAGCGCGAGCAGCGCGGGCAGATGCTTCAGCACTTCGACAAGCCCCATGATCGAGAGGCGTTCGAGTGGATGCCAGATCTCCATGCCCGCCTCGCCCATGCGTGGGCCGCCGATGCCGGCGAAGCGCGCGCCGGGGAATCGCCGCTTGAGTCCTTCGATCAGATCGGCGCCGAGCAAGTCGCCCGAGGCTTCGCCGGCGACGAGGATGAAGAGCCGGGATTGGGGATTTGGGATTGGGGATTCGGCTGAAGGCATAAGAGCAGGGTCGCTTCCGCGGAGGCGGGATTCTTGGCAGGCGAAAGGCTCGTCATCCGGCTCCTTGCCTTCGGTTTTTCCGACCGCGTCCATGCGCTTTTCCGCGCGCATCCGGCGCGCGGGTTACTTTCTCTTGCTTGTGCAAGAGAAAGTAACCAAAGAGAACACACCCCGGAAGCCGCGCTCGCAGCTTCGCTGCGAGTCCGCGAGGTCATGCCGGGGTTCGCTTGATGGACATCCGTGTCCATTCGCGAACTCGCGCGCATCCTGCGCGCACCCCTCCGGGCGATTCCGTCATACCCTCGCCGCAGCTGACGGGGACTCGAAGAGCAAAAAAGCCGAGCAGAGATCAAAAGCGCAAAGCTAAGCTCTCTCCGAATCCCGAATCCCGAATCCCGAATCCCGAATCCCGAATCCCGAATCCCGAATCCCGGCCCTACCGCGCCAGCGGCCTTTGTCCGCGCTCGATAAAGTCGAGCATCGTGCGCACGTCGGGTTCCGATTCGGCTGCGCTGGCGAGTGCGGCGCGGGCTTCTTCGAGCGGCGACTTGGACACGTACAGCGCGCGGTAGGCGCGCTTGATCGCGGCGATGCGCTCGGCAGAGAAGCCGCGGCGCTTGAGGCCTTCGGCGTTGATGCCGCGCGGGCGGCCGTACTCGGTCGCCATCATCACGAATGGGGGCACGTCACCGTTGACGAAGCAGTTCATGCCGACGAAAGCGTGCGCGCCGACGCGGCAAAATTGGTGTACACCGGCGAAGCCGGACAGGATCACGTGATCGCCGATCTCGACGTGGCCGGCCAGGGTGGCATTGTTCGAGAACACCGTGTGGTTGCCGACCAGGCAGTCGTGCGCGATGTGCACGTAAGCCATGATCCAGTTGCCGTCGCCGATGCGTGTGGCGCCGCCGCCGTCGCCGGTGCCGCGGTTGATGGTGACGAACTCGCGGATCAGGTTGTCGTCGCCGATGACGAGTTCGCTGCGCTCGCCGTGGTATTTCTTGTCCTGCGGGTCGCCGCCGACCGAGGCGAACGAGGCGATGCGGTTGTTGCGGCCGATGCGCGTCGGGCCCTGGATCACGACGTGCGGCGCGATCTGGGTGCCGTCGCCGATTTCGACCTCGGCACCGATCACGCTGTAGGCGCCGACCCCGACATTCGCGCCGAGTTTCGCCGAGGAATCGATTTGCGCTGTGGGATGGATCATCCGGTTAGTCATTCCAGAACAAAAGCAAAAGATTTGGACCACGGATTACACGGATCAAAGCGAATTTTTTTGCTCTGTGCGTGTTGATCCGTGCAATCCGCGGTCGAACTGCTCTTCTTCAGTCGGCCTTTTCGGCGCACATCATTTCGGCCTCGGCGACGACCTTGCCGCCGACGCTCGCGCGTCCGTGGAAGATCGCCATGCTGCGGATCATGCGCTTCAGTTCGATGTCGAGCACGAGCTGGTCGCCCGGCTTGACGATCTGGGTGAACTTGGCCTTGTCGACCTTGACCAGGAAGTAGAGCGGGTGCGCGCCGGGCGCGTAGGTCGAGGTGAGGTGCACGAGCACGCCGGAAGCCTGTGCGAGCGCTTCAATGATGAGCACGCCGGGCATCACCGGATAGCCGGGGAAGTGGCCCTGGAAGAACGGCTCGTTGATGGTCACGTTCTTGAGTGCCGTCAGCGTTTTACCTGCTTCGAACGCGAGCACGCGGTCGACGAGCAGGAACGGATAGCGATGCGGCAGCATCTTGGCGATGTCGTGCGCTTCGATCGGCAGGGCGGGCAGGGCTTTCGTATCGTTCATCGGGGTGCATCCTTCTCCAGCGCCTGTACGCGCCGGGTCAATTCATCCAAGTGTTTGAAGCGCGCGGCATTGCGGCGCCAGGCGCGATTATCCTGGATCGGGGTGCCTGAGGAATACTCCCCGGGCTCGTGGATCGAGTGGGTGACGAGCGCCATCGAGGTGATCGTCACCTTGTCGGCGATCTCAAGATGGCCGAGCACGCCGGCGCCGCCGCCGATCAGGCACCAGCGGCCGATCTTGGCGCTGCCGGCGACCGCCGAGCAGCCGGCCATCGCGGTATGCGCGCCGATGCGCACGTTGTGCGCGATCTGGATCTGGTTGTCGAGGCGCACGTCTTCTTCGAGCACGGTGTCTTCGAGCGCGCCGCGGTCGATCGTGGTGTTCGCGCCGATTTCGCAGTCGTCGCCGATAACCACGCCGCCGAGCTGCGGCACCTTGATCCAGTGATCCTTGTCGACGGCGAGGCCGAAGCCGTCGGCGCCGAGCACTGCGCCCGTGTGCACGAGCACGCGTTGGCCGAGGCGCACGCGCGTGACCAGGGTGACGCGCGCGACCAGGCGCGACTGCGCGCCGACGTGGCAATCCGTACCGACGTGACAGTGCGGGCCGAGCTGGGCACCGTCGCCGACGCTGGCGCCCGCTTCGACGACGCAGAACGGCCCGATACTCGCGCTCGCGGCGATCTGCGCGTCGGCGGCGATCACCGCGCTCGGGTGCACGCCGGGCACGTCCGCCGCCTTGTGCTCGAACAATGCGGCGATCTTTGCGAACGCGACGTAAGGGTCTTTGGCGACCAGCGCCGCGCGCGGGAAATGCTCTGCTTCTTCAGCGCGCAAGACGATCGCGGCGGCCTGGGTCGTCTTGAGTTCGCCGCGGTAGCGCGGGTTGGCAAGGAAGCCGAGTTGGGTTTCCTGCGCCGTCGCCAGGCTGGCCACGCCGTCGATGCACACGCCGCCGTCGCCGCGCAGGTCCAGCGCGAAACGCCGGGCGAGGTCCGCCAGCGTGTAGTTTGCCTTGGGGTCGTTCACGGTTTCGCGCTGTCCGCGCCGAGCTGTTTCAGGCGTTGCAGCACCGCGTCGGTGATGTCGGCGCGCGGGCTCGCGTAAAGCACGGCCTGGCTGCCGACGACCATGTCGTAGCCTTGCGCACGCGCGTACTCGATCGCGGTGTCGTTGATGATCGCGAGATTGCGGTTGGCCTCGGCCTTGGCGCGCTCGTTGTATTCGGCGCGCGCTTCGTCGCGGCGGCGCTTGTTGTCGCGCTCGGTCGCTTCGATCTCGCGCTTGAGCGCTTCGGCGTTGTCCTTGGTCATGATCGCGCTGTCGCGCTCGTAGCGTTGTTTGAGGGCGCCCAGCTTGGTTTCATCGGCATTGATCTGGCTGTTTTGCTTGGCGAACTCGCGTTCCAGCTTCGCCTTGGATTCGAGGAACTGCGGCGCGGTGTCGATCAGGCGCCTGACATCGATATAGCCGATGCGCGGCGCGGCCGCCGTGGCCGGTGCGGCGGATGGCGCCTGCGCGGCGGCGGATGCGGACAGGGTCAGCGCTGCGATCAGCGCATATTTGCCGCAAAATCCGTTCGCACCGCCAGATTGAATCACGCGTCGGGCTCCCGCTTGCAAAACCGAGCGTTGCGGACAGGCCGCAAGGCATCGGCTACGAGTCGATGCCCAATCTTAACCTGAGAGCGCGCCTTGCGTCGCCCCACCCGCTTGGGGCGGGGCGAATCCGCTCCGTGGAATCAGAACGTGCCGCCGAAGTTGAACTGCAGCGTCTCGGAGATATCGCCCGGCTTCTTGATGATCGGACGGCCGAGGTTGATCACGATCGGACCGACCGGAGCCTGCCAGTGCAGCGAGAGGCCGGTCGAGGCACGCATGCCGTTCGTGCCGGTCCAGGAGAAATCGCTGAAATTGCGGTAGACGTTACCGACGTCGACATACCAGGACAGGCGCGTGGCCGAGTCGTCCTTGATGAACGGCATCGGGATGATCAGCTCGAGCGAGCCGGTCGTCTTGAACGCGCCGCCGAGCGGCTGCAGGCAGTAGTCCGAGTTGCCGCAGTTCGGCAGGTAATAGCGGTTGCCGGTGCCGGGAATCGGGTTGCCGTTCTTGTCGAGCTGATAGTTCGTGCCGAGCGTGTTGTCGCGGAAGTTGCGCACGTCGGAGACGCCGCCGGCGTAGTAGTTCTCGAAGAACGGCAGGCCGAGTTTCGAATTCTTGCCGTAGGCGTCGCCGTAGCCGACGTTGACCGTGCCTTCGAGCACGAAGCCGTGGGTGACCGGAATGTACTGCTGGTAGCGGTAGTTGATCTTCCAGTACTCGGCGGTCGAACCGGGCAGCGCGACTTCAATACCGAGCGACTGGATCGAGCCGTGGGTCGGGTTGAAGTATTTGTTGCGCGTATCGTGCGTCCAGCCGGCCGACAGCGTGAACTGGTGGAAAGTGTAGTGGCCGATTGCGTTGAGGTAATCGACGATCGGAGCGGGCGACCAGTATTGGCGATAGAGCAAGTTATTGCCATTCGGGTCGGTCTGCAGGATCTGATTGCCGTTGGCATCGACCAAGCACTGGCCGTTCGCGCCTTTGACGCACAAATAGGAGTCGTAGAACGTCTTGATCTTGGTCTTGCTCGCACCGAGCGACAGGCTGATCGCGTCGTTCTCGCCGATCGGGATGCCCGTGTTCACCGCGAACGAGGCCGTGTCGTTGGTGAAGTTGGCGATGTTGGCGTTGCCGAAATCGCTCTTGGTGTAGCGCAGGGTGTAGCCGAGGCCGATGCCGCTGTCGGTCAGGTAGGGCTGATAGTAGTTGAGCCCGTAAGATGTCTGGTAGTAGCTCTTCGACGCGCTGATGCCGGCCTGGTCGCCCGAGCCGAGGAAGTTGTTTTCCGACACCGCGACCGAGAGGATCAGCTTGTCGAGCTGCGAGTAGCCGACGCCGAAGGTGAAGCTTCCCGAGTTGGTCTCCTCGACCTTGACGCGGATGTCGATCTGGTCGTCCGTACCGGGTACGCGCGGCGTCGAGATATCGACTTTCTTGAAGTAGCCGAGGCGCTGCAGACGGATCTTCGAACGGTCGATCGCGGCCTGCGAGTACCAGGCGCCTTCGAGCTGGCGCATTTCGCGGCGCATGACCTCGTCTTCGGTGCGGCCGTTGCCGGCGAACTCGATGCGGCGCACGTAGACGCGCTTGCCCGGATTGACGAAGAAGTTGATGCCGACCGTGAGCTTTTCCTTGTCCGGCGTCGGGATCGGCGTCACCTGGGCGAAGGCGTAGCCGATGTTCGCGAGCACCGCGGTCATCTGCTCGGAGGCCTTCTGCACCTTCTGCCGCGAGAACACTTCGCCCGGCCTGAAGTCGATGAACTTGCGCATCTCGTCTTCGCTGACGACGAGCGTGCCGGAAAGCTGTATGTCGGAAATCTTGTAGACCTGGCCTTCGGTCATCGACGCGGTCAGGTACATGTCGCGCTTGTCCGGGCTGATCGAAACCTCGGTCGAATCGAGGCTGTAGTCGAGATAGCCGCGGTCGAGATAGAACGACTGCAACTTCTCCAGGTCGCCGGTCAGTTTTTCCTTGGAGTACTGGTCGTCGCGCGAATACCACGAGGTCCAGTTGCTCGTATCCGACTCGAAATCGCTGCGGATCTCGCCGGTCGGATAGGTCTTGTTGCCGACCAGCTCGATGCTCTTGATCTTGGCGACCTTGCCCTCGGCGATGTTGATCGCCAACTCGATGCGGTTGCGGTCGAGGTTGATCACGGTCGGCTTGATCGTGACGTTGTACTTGCCGCGGTTGTAGTACTGGCGGGTCAGTTCCTGGGTCACGCGGTCGAGCGAGAGGCGGTCGAACGGCTCGCCTTCGGCGAGGCCGATGTCCTTCAGGCCCTTGAGCAGGTCTTCTTCCTTGAGATCCTTGTTGCCCTTGATCTGGATCTTCGAGATCGCCGGGCGCTCCTTCACCGTGATGACGAGGATGTTGCCCTGGCGGCCGATCTGCACGTCGGTGAAGAAGCCGGTCTTGTACAGGGCGCGCACGGCCTGTTGGGCGCGCTCAGTGGTGACGTTGTCGCCCTTTTCCACCGGCAGATAGGTGAACACGGTGCCCGGGGCGATGCGCTGCAATCCGTCTATGCGGATGTCGGAAGCGACGAAAGGATCGATGGCGTGGGCTTTGGCGGTAAGGCAGGCGAACAGAACTAGGGCGGCGATACGCTTCATCGTCACTTCCAAAACAGAGATTGACCGGCGAGCCGGGGTACAGACCAGAAAACGCAGATTTTCGTCCCCGGCAGGACGAGGGCCGGCAATTATCCGCCCTCGCTGCGGTTTTATGAAGTCACTAGGCGCACGATGTCGTTATAGAACGCCAAGCTCATCAAGGATACCAGCAGAGCGAGGCCGACATATTGGCCGGCGATCAGTGTACGTTCGCTGACCGGACTGCCCTTAATCCACTCGGCCAGGCACATGACGATATGCCCGCCGTCGAGGATCGGAATCGGCAGCAGATTGAGGATGCCGAGGCTCAGGCTGATCACCGCGAGGAAGGTCAGGAACCACGGCAGTCCCTCGTTCGCCGAGGCATTGGCGACCTGGGCGATGGAAATCACGCTCGACAGGTTTTTCGTCGACGCCTCGCCGACAATCATGCTCTTGATCATGCCGAGCATCGAGGCGGCCTGCTTCCAGGTCTCGGTGAAGGCGGCCGGGACCGCGGCAACCGGGCCGAAGCGTTCGAGCGCGTCGCGCGTGCGTTCCTTCCAGCCGACGCCGAGCATCCAGCGCGTCTCGCCGTCGCGCACGCGCTGTTCGGAGGTGACGGTCAGCGGGACTTGGGCGCCGTCGCGTTCGACCACGAGCGAGATCTGCGGATTCTTCGGCGCCGCCTCGGCCAGCAGGCGCGAGACGTCGGTTGAATCGGCGATGATCTGGCCGTTGAGGCTGAGGATGCGGTCGCCGAGCTTGACGCCGCCGCGGGACGCAGGCGTATCCGCTTCGACGAGGCCGATTACGGCCGGCCGCGGCGCCGGGCCGAGGCCGATGCGCTCGTACACCGCGAGATTGTCGGGCGCACCGGGGGGCAGCTTGCTCAGGGCCAGGGTGACCGAGCGGGTCTGGCCGTTTTTGTCCGCGACTTCGACCGGCGTGTCGCGATGCAGGGCCGCGGCCTGGGTCACGGCGAGCATCGCCGAGCTCATCGAATCGACCTTTTCGCCGCCGACGGCAAGGATGCGGTCGCCCGCCGTCAGTCCCGCTTCGGCGGCGAGGCCCTGCGGCTTGCCGATCACCGGCTGGTAGTCCGGCCGGCCGATCACGAACATCGCCCAGAATGCGACGATCGTGAACAGGATATTGAATGCCGGGCCGGCCGCGGCGATCGCGATGCGCTGCCACGGCGGCTTGCGGTTGACCGCACCTTCGAGCGACTGCGATCCGACCGCGCCGTCGACCTCGTTCTCGTCGAGGAATTTCACGTAGCCGCCGAGTGGGATCGCGCCGATCGCCCATTCGGTACCGTCGCGGTAGAACGACGCGATCGGTTTGCCGAAGCCGATCGAGAAGCGCAGCACGCGCACACCGCAGCGCCGTGCGACCCAGTAGTGGCCGAATTCATGGAAGGTCACGAGCACGCCGAGCGTGACCGCGAGCCAGAAGATGGAACCGAAAACTTCTTGCATGGGCGAGAGAACCGAGATCGGAGATCCTAACTATCGGGGCGGAAAGGCGCTTGCGCGGCTCGATCCATCGAGGACGAGGCAGCGGCAATGCCGGACGAGAAAATATTGTGCGTTCGGGCGGCTTTCCTTCCTGGAAACACCTTCCCCTGTATCACCATCTGCGGCCTTGTCCCTGGCCGGGAAAGGCGAAAATTCAACAAAAGCCTTGCTGCATCTTACGTTGCGCTATTCGGCGTGCCGTTAAATCAGTGTGAAGCAGATGCTCCACTCCGTCCACCGGTTCAGCGGAGATTGCGTCGAGAGCGGCCTCGATCAACTCCGGAATGGCAAGGAAGGGCAGGCTGCCTTCGAGGAAGGCACCGACGGCTACCTCGTTGGCCGCATTGAGCACGGTCGGCGCCGTTCCGCCCGCTTCGAGCGCCCGGTAGGCGAGGTCGAGGCAGCGGAACGTGTCGCGGTCCGGCGCCTCGAACTGCAGGGCGCCCGCGCGGATCAGGTCGAGCGGCGCGACGCCGGCATCGATGCGCTGCGGCCAAGCGAGGGCGTGGGCGAGCGCGGTGCGCATATCGGGATTGCCGAGTTGGGCGAGCACCGACCCGTCCGCGTACTCAACCAGCGAATGCACAAGGCTTTGCGGATGCACGACGACTTCGATTTCGGCCGGCGCGGCGCCGAACAGCCAATGCGCCTCGATGACCTCGAGGCCCTTGTTCATCAGCGTGGCCGAATCGACCGAAATCTTGCGGCCCATGCTCCACTTCGGATGCGCGCAGGCCTGATCGGGCGTGATCGCAGCGAGGTCCGCGCGCTTGCGGCCGCGGAACGGGCCGCCCGAGGCAGTCAGCAGGATGCGGCGCACACCCGCGACGGCGAGATCGGGCCGCCCGCCCGGCAGGCATTGGAAAATCGCGTTGTGCTCGGAATCAACCGGAATCAGGTCGCCGCCGCCCGCATGCACGGCGTCGAGCAGGAGTTTGCCGGCCATCACCACCGACTCTTTGTTGGCGAGCAGCAGGCGCTTGCCCGCGCGCGCCGCGGCGAGCGTCGATTCCAGGCCCGCGGCACCGACGATCGCGGCGACCACGGTGTCGCAGAGTTCGCCCGAGGCGGCCTCGTTGAGCGCTTGCGTGCCTGCTGCGACCCGGGTTTGCAGCCCGGCCGCAACGATCCGGTCGCGCAGGGCGATTTCGAGTGCTGGGTCGGCTATGACAGCAAGGTCGGGGCGGAAGCGCACGCACAGGGCGGCGAGTTCGTCGACCTTGCGATGCGCGGCGAGCACGCTGGCGCGGAACTGGCCGGGATGGCGCGCGATCACGTCGAGCGTGCTCGCACCGATCGAGCCGGTGGCGCCGAGTACCGCGACGTTCCTCATTGAGCCTGTTTCCAAATCGTAGCGAGCGAAGACAGTTCGCGCGCGCACGGAGCGCAAGAACCGAAGTTTACAGAGGGGTAAATGAGGATTCCGAGCACGCTACGCGCGTGAAATGTCGAGCGCAGTAGATTTGGAAGCAGGCTCATAGTCCCAGCAGGGCTTTGCCGAGGGCAAAGAACGGTAGGGCCGCGAACACGCCGTCGAGACGATCGCAGACGCCACCATGGCCGGGGAACAGATTGCCCGAGTCCTTCACGCCGGCGTGACGCTTGATCATGCTCTCGAACAGATCGCCGACCACCGAGAACGCCACGCTGATCAGGGCGACGAGCACGAGCAGAACCAGGCTCGCGCCGCGCACGTCGAGGAGCCAGCCGCCAATTGCGGCGATGATGCCCGAGCCGATCAGCGCACCGTAGAGTCCCTCGCGGGTCTTGCCCGGACTGATCTGCGGCGCGAGTTTGGTCTTGCCCCAGCGGCTGCCGGCAAGATAGGCGAAAGTGTCGGCGCACCAGACCAGAAGCAGCGCGTAGAGCGCCCAGGTGTGCGGAATCGCCTGCGTCTGGTGAATGCGCATCAGGCCCGCGAACGCCGGCAAGATGGCGAGTGCGCCCGCGGCGAGCTTGAGCGCCGTGTGCTCCGGCGTGGTCGAGGCGGCGAACGAGAACTGGCGCAGCCAGAACACGGCGCCGATCCAAGCCAGGCAGCCGAGGATGATGAAGGCCCACCACAGCACGATGTTCGAGGTGAAATACAGCGCCAGCATCGCGCCGACGCCGAGCGCGACCGCCACCGCGCGCCACGGCCGCGAGCGCATGCCGGACAGGCGCGTCCATTCCCACATGCCGATGCCGCAGAGCGTGCCGATCACGGCGACGAAGGCCGGCGTCGGCACGAACAGCATCAAGGCGATCGCGAACGGCGTGATCAGCAGTGCGGTGATAATCCGTTGTTTCAAGCAACCCCCGATTGGCCAAGCCGGAAATCAACGCCGTCCGCCCTGAGGTAGCGCAGGGTGAATACCACGCCGAGATTGCCGTTCGTGGTTCGGTGCCTCACCACGAATGGGGTGGCAAGGTTCAACTCGTGAATCCGCATCAGTCTTCGCCCGTGACCTGAGCGCTCGTTTTACCATAACGCCGCTCGCGTCCGGCAAAATCGGCGATCGCGGCGTCGAGGTGAGCGGCGTCGAAGTCCGGCCACAACGCGTCCGAAAAGTAGAGTTCCGCGTAGGCAAGCTGCCAGAGCAGGAAATTGCTCACGCGCCTTTCGCCGCCCGTGCGGACGAACAGATCGAGCGGCGGCAGATCGGCCAGCGCGAGATAGCCGGCCAGCCGTGCCTCGTCGATCTGGCCCGCGTCGATTTCGCCGCCGACCGCGGCCTCGGCCGCGCGGCGCGCGGCCTGGGCGATGTCCCAGCGGCCGCCGTAGTTGACCGCGATGTTGAGCGCGAGCTTGGTGTTTTCCCGGGTCTTCGTCATCGCCGCCTGCATGCGCTCATGCAGCGCTGGTGCGAAAGCGGACAATTCGCCGATGAAGCGGATGCGCACGCCGTAGCCGTGCAGTTCGTTGACTTCGCGGTCGAGCGCCTTGAGGAACAACTCCATCAGCGCACCGACTTCGTCCTTGGGTCGCTGCCAGTTTTCCGACGAGAACGCGAACAGGGTCAGGGCTTCGACGCCACGGTGCAGGCAGGCTTCGATCGTCGCGCGCACCGCTTTCTGGCCGGCATGGTGGCCGAACGTACGCGGACGATGGCGCTGCTTCGCCCAGCGGCCGTTGCCGTCCATGACGATGGCGATGTGGCGGGGTTGCTGCATTGTGGATTTTTCCACTTCCGTTCGTATTTCTGCGACGGACCATGCGGGTCCGCGGGGTGACTTTCGCGCGCCTTGCGCGAACGTATCCAGCACGTCCGCGCTCTTTTTTTTGCTTGTCATTCCCGCGTGCTCTTGGCGGGGCTCTTAACAGCCGCAGGGCTGGTCATCCAGCGACTTTGTTTTTTTAGTTAGGATGAGCAAAAGCTTCCACTCGTCCTACGGACGAGCGGGTCACTTTCTTGTCTACAGCGACAAGAAAGTAACCAAAGAAACGCCGCCCCGGGAGCCGCGCCGCCTGCGGCGGTTCGCGAGGTCATGCCGGGGTTCGCTCGATGGACATCCATGTACGTTCGCGAACTCGCGCGCATCCTGCGCGCGACCCTTACGGGCGGTTCCGCCATGCCCTCGCCGCGGCTGACGGGGACCCGAAGAGCGAAAAAGCCGAGCGGAGATCAAAAGCGCGAAGCTAAGCTCTCTCCGAATCCCGAATCCCGAATCCCGAATCCCGAATCCCGGCTCTCACATCGCCATCAATTCGTCTTCTTTGGCCTTGACCACGCCGTCGACGTCCTTGACGAACTTGTCGGTCAGTTTTTGCATGTCTTCTTCGGCCTTGCGCTCTTCGTCCTCGGTGATCTTCTTGTCCTTGAGCAGTTCCTTGACCTGGTGCAGGGCGTCGCGGCGCACGTTGCGGATCGCGATCTTGGCGTTCTCGCCTTCGTGCGAAACGTGCTTGGACAGTTCCTTGCGGCGCTCCTGGGTGAGGGGTGGGATATTGATGCGGATCACCGTGCCGGCCGTGGTCGGGGTGAAGCCGAGGTTGGCGGCGATGATCGCCTTCTCGACCGCGGCGACCATGGGCTTTTCCCACGGTGTGATTGTCAGCGAGCGCGCGTCGGCGACGGCGATGTTGGCGACCTGGCCGATCGGCACGTCCGAACCGTAGTAGTTGACCTTGAGATGGTCGACCAGCGCGGTGCTCGCGCGGCCCGTGCGCAGGCGGACGAGTTCGTGCTTGAGCGCATCCACGCTCTTGGTCATGCGCGTTTGCGCGTCCGATTTGATGTTGTTGAGCATGACGGGCTCCGCTGGCCTTTGGAAAGGCCGCAAAGTATATCAGCGTCGCTCGGCGCGGCGTGTTTGCCGCGGCCTCGGGGCGTTTACCTGCCGGTGTCGACGAGGGTGCCGACCGCTTCGCCGCGCACGATGCGCATAAGGTCGCCTTCGCGGCTCATGTCGTAGATGCGCAGCGGCAGTTTGTTGTCGCGGCACAGGGCGATCGCCGCCGTGTCCATCACCGCAAGTTTGCGCTCGATGACCTGATCGTAGGTGAGGCGGTCGTAGCGCGTCGCGGTCGGATCTTTCTTCGGGTCGGCGGTATAGACGCCGTCGACCTTGGTCGCCTTGAGCACGAGGTTGGCGCCGATCTCGATCGCGCGCAGTGCCGCGGCCGAGTCGGTGGTGAAGAACGGATTGCCGGTGCCGGCGGCAAAGACCGCGATGCGGCCCTTTTCCAGATGGCGGATCGCGCGGCGGCGGATGAAATCCTCGCAGACCTCGTTGATCTTGATCGCGCTCATGACGCGTGCCTCGGCGCCGACTTTTTCCAGCGCGTCCTGCATCGCCAGCGCGTTGATCACGGTGGCGAGCATGCCCATGTGGTCGCCGGTCACGCGGTCCATGCCGGCGGCCGCGAGGCCTTCGCCACGGAAGATGTTGCCGCCGCCGATGACCATGCCGATCTGCACGCCGGCGCGCTGCACTTCATGCGCCTCGCGCGCGAGGCGGTAGATTACTTTCGGGTCGATGCCGTAGTTGGCTTCGCCCATCAGCGCCTCGCCGGAAAGTTTCAAGAGGATGCGCTTGTACTTGATCTCGGCGGGCATAGCAGTTCCTTGCGGCGGGCAAACGCGCGCATTCTAGCCCAGAGCGCTCGGCAGCGGAGCGTCGTCAGATCACGCGGGCGATCCAACCGCTGCGACGTAACGTCGCGACGGTGAGCCAGCTCAGCGCGAGCGCGGCGAGAAACACGATCGTGCCTTTCGCCGCTCCGGGCCAGCTCGCGCCAAGCAAAGAGAACTGCAACCAGCTGACGAAGGCGTAATGGACGATGTAAATGCCGTAGGCGTTGCGGCTCAGGCTGTCGAGAACGGCGGAGCGGCGTTGTTTGAAGCGCAGGAAAATCGCCAGCAACGCGATCGATGTGGCGGTGCAGGATAGCGCGAACGCGGCCAGGGTCGCCGTCGAGAGTCCGGCGATCGGCTGTTGCTTCCCATTGGTAACCAGAAGAGTGATGAACAGTGCGACGAGCGCAAAATAGGCCGCGACCGCCACGTTGAGCCAGAGCATCCAACGTCGCCCGAGATTGCCGCCTGCGGCGAACACCCCACGTTCGATGCCCCAGGCGCCGACGGCGATGCCGACGGCGAAGAAGCTCAGGTACAGCCCAACGCGACAGGTCTGGAAGAAGAACGGGCCGAAGCTCCACCATGCCGACGGATCGACAAGCGACGCGAGCGGAACGAAGGCGATCAGCGCAATCGCCGCAAGCCACGCGAAGAAAACCGCTGGGGAGCGGGACGCCAACGCGCGCCCCGCGGCTTCGGCCCAGCCCGGCGCGATGCGCGAAGACAGCGCGGCAAGCACGTCGAACGCGAGCAGGGCCCAGAGAAACCAGGCCGGTCCGGCCGGCCAGACGCCGAGTGCGAGCCAGGCTTGGGCGAATCCGCCGATGCCCGCCTCGCCGCCACGCTGCAACCACGCGGGATAGTAGGCGAGCGGCGCCAGCACGAGCGCGGAAACGACGAACGGCAGGCCTAGGCGCAGGCAGCGGTCACGCAGGAACGAACCCGCGCCCTTGCGCCGCAGGCTCGGCCAGACGAACAGTCCCGAAAGCAGGAACATCAGCGACATGAAAAACGTGTCGTTGAAGCCGACGAAGACGTCGATGCCGGCCCAGCGCTGCGTGTCGACCACCGGAAACGCGGCCCAAAACATATTGGCGGCACCGAAACTGCCGAGCGGCGGCGCGTAGGGGTGGTAGGCGAGCACGGCATGATGGGCGACGACGAGCACGGTGATGAATGCGCGCAGATAGTCGAGGGCGAAGTGGCGTTCGTGTGTCGATGGGGCGGTGATGGTCGGCTGCATGGGTTCGAGAGCGAATGCTCTTTGGCGGGAGTGGGGAGAAGGCCGCGGTAAAGATGCGGCCGGCAGCGCTGGCGTTTAGGCCGCGCGGCGACGTCGTCGCAAGGCGACGAGATAGGCGATTCCGGGCACGCCCATCAGCAGCACGATTGCGCCGAGTGCGGTGCGGAAGAGCAGATCGAACTGGTGGCGCTGAAAGTAGTCGCGGGCGAACAGATCGTTGGCATGTTGTTGAGCAATCGCGAAGCCGCCGCCGGCGACGTCGTAGGCGACGGCAAGGCCGCCGGCGGCCGCCGTCCACGCCGCGGCGAAACCGCCGATCGCGTAATCGCCGATCGCGATGCCGCCGAACGCAAACAGTCCGAGCGCGATCGTGGCGAGCGAGACCAGTCCGAAACTGACCGAACCGATCGAGACGATGCCGAACGAGATCGCGCCGACGCTGATGCCGCCGCAACTCGTCGCACCCATCGCGTAGAGGACGCCGAACGCGTGCGCCGGGCCGATCGCGATCCAGCCGCGCGCCGATCCCGCGCCGCGCGGCGGCACGCCGAACTGGATATGCAAAAGAGGCAGACCGAGCAGTGTGGCGCGGCTGCGGTACTCGCTGAAATCGCGCCGGGCGCCTGCGTCGTCATCGGCGAACAATTGCGGATACGCATGGCGTTCGGCTTCGCGCAGGGCCGTCACGGCGCGCGCCGAAGCGAGCACGGTGAGCACGATCCACGCCGCGAATGTCAGCGGCAGCGCCACCGCCGCGGCGAGAAACAGCCACAGGTGTTCGGCCCAGAACGGCCCAGCGAACGTGAACGCAAACAAGGCGGGCAGGAAAAACGCGAGCCCGAGAAGGATGTTGCGCATCTGCCGATGCAGGAGGGCGTGTTCGCGCGGAGTGCGCGCGGCCTCGGCGCCGAGGCGATAGCCGATGTACGTGCCGACGAAGCCGAGCAGCAGGCCGGACAAAGCGTTGAACAACGCGGCGAACCCGGCCCACTTGGCCAGGGTGCCGCCCTGCGCCGCGGTCGCGCCGACCGCGGCCGCAGCCGCCGAAGTCGTCGTGCCGGGCAGCGCGGCCACGACGGCCAGGGTGAATGCGGCGTTCGGCGCGCTGCGTGCGAGTGCGCCTTCGACGAAGCTCGCGATCTGTTCCTGCAGCAGCTTGCGTCCGCGCGACAGACGCTGTTTGACCGCTTCCTCGCTGAGATTCAACGCGGCGGCGACTGCCTCGATCGACTGCTGCTCGCGGTAAAACAACACGAGCGGTTCGCGATAGAGCGGCGGAATATGCGCGATCGAGCGCCACAGGATCGTCTGCTCCTCGTCGCTGATCGCCTGCTCGTGCGGTGGCGCGTCTGCAGCGGCCGCGTCGAAGGTCGCATCGATCGGGTCTGCGGCATGTGCCGGCTCGCGGCCGTCGCGGCGGCGTGTGTTCTGGGCCACGTTGCGCGCGATGCCGCAGAGCCAGGCGCGCAGGCTGTCTGGGTCGCGCAGGTCGCGCAGTTGTTTCCAGGCGCTGATGAAGGTTTCCTGGGCCAGGTCTTCGCTCTGGCTCAGATTGCCGGTCGCACTGTAGCCGATCGAGCAGACCAGGGACTGATAGCGCGCGACGATACGCGCGAACGCGTCGCGGCTGCCGGCGAGGCTTTGCGCGACGAGCTTGGCGTCGTCGCTGCGGGAGTCGAACAGGCGTGCGGTCATTTGCATGGTACGCACTGGTGGCTCGGTCGGGGAAAAAGGTGACAGAAATGCGCGCAATAAAAAAGCCCGCGGAGTCCGCGGGCTTTTTTCAACAGTGCGGGCCGTGCGGCCCAACTGCTTAGACCTTCATGGCCTTCGCCACTTCGGCGGCGTAGTCCTCGACGACCTTCTCGATGCCTTCGCCGACGGCGAGGCGCTGGAAGCCGATCACGTCCGCACCGGCGGCCTTGGCCGCGGCTTCAACGGTCTTGTCGGTGTCGAGCACGTAGGGCTGGCCGTACAGCGTGTTCTCGTTGACGATCTTGGCGATCTTGCCGCCGATGATCTTCTCGAGGATTTCGGCCGGCTTGGCCTTGTCCTTCTCGGTCATCTTGGCCAGTTCGATTTCCTTTTCCTTGGCGACGAAATCGGCCGGCACGTCGGCCGCCTTGTTGTACGGCGGGTTCATCGCGGCGACGTGCATCGCCACGCCACGCGCGAATTCCGCGTCGCCGCCCTTGACCTCGGCGAGCACGCCGATGCGGCCGCCGTGCAGGTAGGCGCCGACGTTGTTCGCGCTGTCGATGCGCACGAGGCGGCGCACCTGCACGTTCTCGCCGACCTTGGCGATCAGCAAGGCGCGGGCTTCCTCGACCGTCTCGCCCGAGGCGAGCTTGACGCTCTTGAGCGCCTCGGCGTCGGCGGCACCCGAAGCGAGCGCGGCCTGGGCGACGGCGTCGGTGTAGGCGATGA
Source organism: Rudaea sp. 3F27F6 (assembly GCF_005503555.1). Lineage (GTDB taxonomy): Bacteria > Pseudomonadota > Gammaproteobacteria > Xanthomonadales > Rhodanobacteraceae > Rudaea. Next base: position 562,016 of record NZ_SCNG01000001.1, on the reverse strand, counting down.
AGTTCGAGTCCTTGGCGACGAAATCGGTCTCCGAGTTGATCTCGACGAGCACGGCCTTGCCGCCGTTCTGCGCCATCGCGATGCGGCCTTCGGCAGCGACGCGGCTGGCCTTCTTGTCGGCCTTGGCGAGACCCTGCTTGCGCAGCCACTCGGCCGCGGCGTCGATGTTGCCCTGGTTTTCGGTGAGTGCCTTCTTGCACTCCATCATGCCGGCGCCGGTGCGCTCGCGCAGTTCCTTGACCAGGCTTGCGGTGATTTCCATGGGGTACCTCGGTTGCTTGAATGTGGGGCGCGATCTTGAAGACCGCGCGTGACAGGATTCTTTCCTTCTCCCGCCGGGAGAAGCCGCCCCTAAGGGTCGGATGAGGAAAAGGCGCGGCAAGGAACCTGCCGTGTTGTTTCCAATCGGCCTCCCTGCCTTGCCCTCGGTGGACGCACGCGGCGCCGTTCAAGGCATCGCGTAGCGTGTCGATTTCGACCCTCGTCCGGCGTTTCGCGTCCTCTTCCCGGCGAGGGGAAGAGGAACGGGGCGATTACTCCGCGGTTTCCGGCGCGGCGTCGTCGGCCTTCTTCGCCGACGGCGGCGGGCCGCGGCGTCCGGCCGGGGCCTTCTTCGGCGCCGGCTTGCGCGGGCCCGGCTTGCGGCGATCGTCGCGCTCGCGCGCGTCGGCCCGCTTCGTCACCGGGTTGCCTTCGGCGTCGAGTTCGACGAACTCGTCCTTGGCTGCGGCGACGTAGGCCGGGGCGGCGGCCTTGCCTTCGAGCACCGCGTCGGCGGCGGCGCGCGCGTAGAGCTGCACGGCGCGGATCGCATCGTCGTTGCCCGGGATCGCGTAATCGACCAGGGACGGGTCATAGTTGGTATCGACCACGGCGACGACCGGAATGCCGAGCTTCTTCGCTTCCTTGATCGCGATGTCCTCGTGACCGATGTCGATCACGAATAGCGCGTCGGGCAGGGCGTTCATGTTCTTGATGCCGCCGAGCGACTTCTCGAGCTTGTCCTTCTCGCGGATCAGGCCGAGCACTTCGTGCTTGACCAGCTTCTCGAAGCGGCCGTCGGTGGACATCGCTTCGATTTCCTTGAGGCGCGCGACCGACTGCTTGACCGTGCGGAAGTTGGTCAGCATGCCGCCGAGCCAGCGCTGGCTGATGTAGGGCATACCGCAGCGCGCGGCTTCTTCCTTGAGCGTGTCGCGCGCCGAGCGCTTGGTGCCGACGAACAGCACGGTGCCGCGCTTCTGCGCGATCGCCGACAGGAAGTTCATCGCGTCGGTGAACAGCGGCAGGGTCTTTTCGAGGTTGATGATATGGATCTTGCCGCGCGCGCCGAAGATGTACGGCGCCATGCGGGGATTCCAGTAGCGGGTCTGATGACCGAAATGCACGCCGGCTTCGAGCATCTGGCGCATGGTGACTTGAGGCATTGTATACTTCTCTCGACAATGGACTGCACCGCGCTCATCGGCGCGATGAAAGTCCGGGGTTGAACCTCCACGTATCCAGCGTTGGCGACCTCGAATCCCGAAGGGACCGAAGCACCCCGACAACGGTAACGATACGTGTGCGGATTTGGGCACTGTGCCCTGGCGGACTTGGGAATAAGCCCCCGCGCCCGCATTTCGGAACAGCGCTGCGGTATTGCAGCGAGCCACGAAACTTTGAAATTATAGCCTGTGCCGCCGTTTCAGGACAAGCGGCGGCGAATCGGACCGAGAAAGCCATGCCCGTTACCATCAAAACCCCCGAGCAGATCGAAAAAATGCGCGTCGCCGGCAAGCTCGCCGCCGAGGTGCTCGAAATGATCGTGCCGCACGTGAAGCCAGGGGCGACGACCGAAGAGCTCGACGCCATCTGCTACGACCATATCGTCAACGTGCAGAAGGCGATTCCGGCCAACGTCGGCTACAAGGGCTTCCCGAAGACGATCTGCACCTCGGTCAACCACGTGATCTGCCATGGAATTCCGAGCCCGGGCAAGATCTTGAAGGACGGCGACATCGTCAATATCGACGTCACCGTGATCAAGGACGGCTGGCACGGCGACACCAGCCGCATGTACTACGTCGGCAAGCCCGACGTGCGCGCGCAACGCCTGTGCACGGTCACCTTCGAGGCGATGATGCTCGGCATCGGCCAGGTCCGCCCCGGCGCGACGCTCGGCGACATCGGCCATGCGATCCAGAAGCACGTCGAGGCGGCCGGGTTCTCGGTCGTGCGCGAATACTGCGGCCACGGCATCGGCCAGATCTACCACGAGGACCCGCAGGTGCTGCACTACGGCCATCGCGGCCAGGGCCTGCGCCTGGAAAAGGGCATGACCTTCACCGTCGAGCCGATGGTCAACGCCGGCAAGGCACAGACGCGCTTGCTGCCCGACGGCTGGACCGTGGTCACGCGCGACCATTCGCTGTCGGCGCAGTGGGAGCATACGGTCACCGTCACCGACGACGGTTTCGAGATACTCACGCCTTGGCCGAAGGCGGCGTGATGCCGCTTTCCTTCTCCCGCGCCGAGAAGAAGCTCAGAACGAGCGGATAAAGGAAAGGCGCTACAAATTTTCAGGGTATTGTGCACGCGGAAGGTTTTTTCCTTATCCGCCTGCCGGCACCTTCTCCCGCCGAGAGAACGGTTTCTCCATAAAGGTCCGTTGATTCGATGCCTGCGCCGAGCAACTCCGCCGAACTAGCCATCGTGCTGCCGCGCCTGCCGAGGAGCGTGCCGCGTTCGGGCGTCTCCGAGCAGGCGCGCCTGTCGCTCAAGCAATTGCTCGGCGACACCGACCGGCGTTTCGCCGAGGCGTTCGCCGCGATCGACAGGGAGCGCTACGACGCGGCGACGGGAGAACTGATCCGGTTGCGTTCGCGTGCCGTCGAGCGCATCGTCGCCCATGTATGGACTTCCTGCGTCGGCGAAAGCGAGGCGTTGGCCCTGTTCGCCGTCGGCGGCTTTGGCCGCGAAGAAATGTTCCCGTATTCCGACGTCGACCTGCTCGTGCTGACCGTGCCGTGCCCCGAGCCGGCCGCGTTGCGCGCCGTCGAGTCGTTCTTCACCTGCCTGTGGGACATCGGCCTCAAGCCGGGCCACGCCGTGCGCACGCTGGTCGAGTGCCGCGAACTCGCCGCGGGCGACGCGGTGATCTACACGAGCCTGCTCGATGCGCGGCAGATTCTCGGCGCGCCTGTGCTTGCCGTGGAGTTCGCCGCGTTGATGCGCGACGAAACGATCTGGCCGCCGGCGCAGTATTTCGCTGCCAAGCGCAAGGAAGAAGAGCAGCGCCGCGCCAAGTTCAACGACACGGCCTACAACCTCGAACCGAATCTCAAAGACGGTCCGGGTGGCCTGCGCGCGCTGCAGTTGATCCTCTGGTTCGGCCAGCGCCTGTTCGCCGCGCCGACGTTCGCCGCGCTGGTCGAATGCGACATGTTGTCGGCCGACGAAGCGACCGCGGCCGACCAGGCACGCGCGCGCCTGCAGCACATCCGCTATGCGCTGCATCTCGCCGCGGGCCGTCCCGAAGAGCGCCTGCTGTTCGATTATCAGCGCGAGCTGGCGCGGCGCCTCGGCTACAGCGACGAGCATGCACAAAACCTCGGCGTCGAACAGTTCATGCAGAGTTTCTTTCGTGCGGCGATCGTCGTCGCGCGGCTCAACGAACAGTTCGTGCAGCGCTGCGAGGAGGCGCTCGACGAAGATTCTGCGTCGGCGGAGCCGCGCCGGCTGAGTCTCGACTTCGTCAATCTCGGCGGCCGCCTCGACTGCGATCCGCCCGATTTATTCCTGCGCCGTCCGGCCGCGCTGATCGACCTGTTCCGTGTCTGGATCGAGCATCCCGAAGTGAAAGGACTGCGCGCCGATCTGGTCAGCCGCATCAACGAGGCGCTGACGCGGATCGGCCGCGACCTCGCGTTCGACGACGAGGTCAACGCCGCCTTCGCGCGCCTGCTGCGCAAGGGCGCGCCGGCGATCGACGCGCTCGTGCGCATGAACCGCTACGGCGTGCTCGCGCAATACCTGCCGGCGTTCGGCCGCGTGGTCGGGCGCATGCAGTACGACCTGTTCCACGTCTACACCGTCGACGAACACACGATGCGCGTGCTGCGCAACGTGGCCAAGTTCGCCGATGTCGAGGCGAGCCGCGAGTTCGCCCTTGCGCACGAGCTGTTCGGCCGCCTCGCGAAGCCGGAACTGCTGATCCTCGCCGCGCTGTTCCACGACATTGCCAAAGGTCGCGGCGGCGATCACTCCGAACTCGGCGAGAAGGACGCGCGCGAATTCTGCGCCGTGCTCGGCCTGTCCTCGGCCGACGTCGATCTCGTTGCCTGGCTTGTGCGCTGGCATTTGCATATGAGCGTCACCGCGCAGCGCCAGGACATCAACGATCCCGACGTCGTGCACCGCTTCGCCAGCACGGTCGAAGATTCCGAACGCCTCGATTATCTGTATCTGCTCACCTGCGCCGATATCGCCGGCACCAGCGCGAAGTTGTGGAATTCGTGGAAGGACAAGCTGCTCGCCGACCTCTACACGAGCACGCGCTACGTGCTGCGCGGCGGCCTCGAACGGCCGCCGCACGCGGCGGAGCGCGTGCGCGAGGCGCAGATGCAGGCCTATCAGGCGCTCGCCGAACTCGGCCTGTCGGCGCAGTCGGTCGGGCGCATCTGGTCGGACTTCCCCGAGGAAACCTTCCTGCGCTTCAAGCCGAGCCTGATCGCCTGGCAGACCGCCGGCATCGCCAATGCTTCGCATGCGAAGGCGCCGCTCGTCCTCGTCGATCCGCAGGGCCCGCGCGGCGGCAGCGAAGTGTTCGTCTATGCGCCCGACGGCGACGGCTTGTTCGCCGCGGTCACCGCGGTGTTCGAGCGCATGCGCCTGTCCGTGCTCGACGCGCGCATCGTTACCTCGAAGAGCGGCATGGGCATGGACAATTTCCTTGTGCTCGACGCCAACTCGCGCGTGCTCGATGCGGGCACGGTCGAACGCCTGCGCCGCACGCTCGAGGAAACCCTCAAGCAGAATCCGTATCCGGTGTCGGTCGGTGCGCAGCGGCCGCTGAGCCGGCTCAAGCATTTCCAGATTCCGACGCGCATCGAGTTCCGCGACGACGCGCAGAGCGGGCGCACCCAACTTGCGCTGGTCTGCTCGGACCGTCCGGGCCTGCTCGCCGCGGTCGCGCAGGTGTTCCGTGCGCGCCGGCTGCGCGTGCACGATGCGCGCATCGCCACGTTCGGCGAGCGCGTCGAGGATTTCTTTCAACTCACCGACGACGACAATCGCATGCTCGGCGCAACGGAATGCGCAGCGCTGCGCGCCGCGCTCGCCGAACGCCTCGCCGCGCAGATCGCGCCTGCGGCCAAGGCCGCGGAGGCCTACAGCATCTCCGTCTGAACGATGGCGCGTCGCGGCTTGCGCGCGGCGCCGCTCGGAATCTTTTTGCACTCCCAGTAAACTCCGGTTCCTGCGTTCCGGCGCCGCGCCCGATTCAAATGCGCGTGCCGCCTGCGCCCGCGATGCTCATCCAGAGGTTTTCTATGCTATCCCTTGAAGACACCATCGACTCGGCTTGGGAACGCCGCGCCGATCTGCCGGCCGCCGAAGTTGAGTCCGCATTGCGCCCTGCGATCAAGCGCGCGCTCGACCTGCTCGAAACCGGCGAACTGCGCGTCGCCGAGCCCGATGGACAGGGCGGCTGGAAGGTCAATCAGTGGCTGAAGAAAGCCGTGCTGCTGTCGTTCCGCATCAACGCCAACAAAGTGATGGATGCGGCACCGGCGCCGTACTTCGACAAAGTGCCGCTGCGCTTCGAAGGCTACGACGAGGAAAAATTCCGCGCACTCGGCGCGCGCGCCGTGCCGGGCGCGATCGTGCGCCGCGGCGCCCACGTCGCCAAGGACGTCGTGCTGATGCCGAGCTTCGTCAACATCGGCGCTTACGTCGGTGCGGGCACGATGGTCGACACCTGGGCCACGGTCGGCTCCTGCGCGCAGATCGGCAAGAACGTACATCTGTCCGGCGGCGTCGGCATCGGCGGCGTGCTCGAACCGCTGCAGGCCGGGCCGACGATCATCGAAGACGACTGCTTCATCGGCGCGCGCTCGGAAGTCGTCGAAGGCTGCGTCGTCGAGAAGGGCAGCGTGATCGGCATGGGCGTCTTCATCGGCCAATCGACGCGCATCTACAACCGCGCGACCGGCGAGATTTCCTACGGCCGCGTACCGGCCGGCAGCGTTGTCGTCGCCGGCTCGTTGCCGGCCAAGGACGGCAGCCACAGCCTCTATGCCGCGGTCATCGTCAAGCAGGTCGACGAGAAGACGCGCTCGAAGACATCGATCAACGAGCTGCTGCGCGGCGGCGAGTGATTCGTGGCTGCGCTCGGGCTCGATCACTACAACCTGCGCGCGCCGAGTCCGCTGCTCGAAGCGCTGCGTGATTTCTACTGCGCAACGGTTGGCCTGCGCGTCGGTCCGCGGCCGCCGTTCCGCAGCCGCGGCTATTGGCTCTACGCGGGCGAAAAGGATGTGCTGCATCTGACCGAGACGCGCGCGGACGAGACACGTGCGCTCCATGCGGTCGCGACGTTCGACCACGTCGCGTTCGCCTGCGAGAATTTTGCGGCGATGAGCGCGGCCTTGATCGCACAGGGCATTGTGCACGAGGTCGACGAAGTCCCGGCGAGCGGGCAGCGTCAGATTTTCTTCGACGATCCCGCCGGCAACGGCGTCGAGCTGAACTTCATCGCCTGACCCGGACACATTGCGGCCTAGGTCTCACCGCGATGTAAATCCAAGATTCCTTCACATTTCGTGCGCTTTGGCGATCGACAGTGGTCGAACTGCCGAACCTGCCTGTCAGCGGAATCGCCGCTGGAGCGTTGAGGGTTCGCCGTAGAACCTTCGAGTCTCCCGCCACGCACGATGAACCGATCGGCCGTCCACCCGCTGCGCTTCGCTCCCGCACCGATTTTTATCGTCGGTTCGCCGCGCTCGGGCACGAGCATTCTGACCTGGTGCCTGGGCCAGCACTCGAACCTACTGGCGCTCGAAGAGTCCGGCTGGATGGGCGATTTCGCTGCCGACGTCGGCGCTCGGCACAAGGCCGGCAGCCGTCGCGGTGAGCGCTCCCAACTGGCCGCGATCGGCGTCGAGCGCGACGCCTTCATCGCCGAATTCGGCGTCGCCATCGACAACCTGATCTTCCGTCATCGTCCCGGATCGCCGGCGGGCTACGCAGCGGACGCGAAGACGCGCTGGATCGACGGCACGCCCGAGTACTCGCTGCATATCTGCGGCTTGCGCAAATTGTTTCCGGCGGCGAAATTCCTGCATATCGTGCGCGACGTCGACGACGTGGCCGCGTCGATGCTGAACTTCCATCGCATCGGCGGCGTGAGCCTGGTCGCCGACGCCGCGCAGGCCTATGCCTACTGGAGCACGACCGTCGGCGCCTGCGTCGCTGCCGAACGCGCGCTCGGCGGCGAGGTCGTGCATCGGTTGCGCTACGCCGATCTGGTCGAGCGGCCCGAAGCGACCTTGCGCGAGGTCTGCGAATTTCTCGACGAGCCCTACGAAGCCTGCTGCCGCGAACCGCTGCGCATGCGCATCAACAGCTCGAACGTGCCGGCCGATTTCGCCGTCGATACCGCGCGGGTCGACGCGGACGCGCTGCGTGCGGCGCGCGAGCTGAGCCGATCGCTGCAGGAAAACGTGCCCGGATGCGAGCCGTCGCAGTCCGTCGCGGCCGGCTTCGACCGCGCATTCGACGAGCGCGTCGATTTCGTCGCCGCGCTCGACGGCGAATACGCGGTCGCGCAGGACAAGCTCGCCGGCCTTCATGCCGAACTCGAACGTTCCAATGCGTGGGCGCGCGATCGCAACGCCGCCGTGGCGGAACGCGATGCGGCGATCCTCGGCTTGCAGCACGAGGTCGAACAAGGCAACGCCTGGGCGCAGTCGCTCGATGCGCAAGCCGCGCAGCAATCCGCCGTCATCGTCGCGCTGCAGGACGAAGTGGCACAGCGCAACCGCTGGGCCGGCGAACTTGATGCGGAAGTGCAGCGCCGTGACACGCGCATTCTCGGCCTGCAGACGGAACTCACCGAGAGCACGCATTGGGCACAGCGCCTCGACCGCATTCTCGGCCGCTTCGGCGCACTCCTGCTCGTGCAGTTCGTGCTGATCGTCGGTATGCGCTATGCGGGCGCGGCCGGCCTGCGCGCCGCGCACGTCGCCTGGCCGCTCTATGCCGCGTCGAGCACCGGCGGGGCGTTCGCGTTTCTGTGGATGCGCCGCGCGCACCTGCGCGGCGCGATGCGCGATTTCCTGCGCCGCTTTTAAGCCCCTCCGCTTCCCTTAGAATGCGAAGCTGATTCGCGGCGTGCGCGTGCGCGCCGCCTGCTTCCATCGGAGAGACGGATGACGACCACGCTGTACGGATTGGACAAATGCAGCACCTGCGTCAAGGCGCGCAAGTGGCTGGACAAACACAAGATCGACTATCGCTTCGTCGACTATCGCGAGCATCGCGTGGACGCGGCCGTGCTCAAGGACTGGGCCAAGCAGGTCGGCGGCTGGGAGAAGCTGGTCAACCGCACCGGCATGACCTGGCGCAATCTTCCGCCGAACCGCAAATCGCCCGAGTCCGATCCGGAATGGCTGCTGCTGATCAAGGAATATCCGGCCCTCGTGCGCCGCCCGGTCGTGGTGCGTGCCGACGGCGTCAGCCTCGGCTTTACCGACAAGTTGTTCGCCAGTCTGTTCGGCGCGAAGAAATAACTTTCGCGCCTACGGCAGCACAGTCTTTTTGAATCCCGGAATCCCATGTCCGAAATCCTCGACCTGACTATCGACCTGATCCGGCGTCCTTCGATCACGCCCGACGATCGGGGCTGCCAGAAACTGCTCGGCGAGCGTCTCGCGCGCGCGGGCTTCGCGATCGAGTCGCTGCGCTACGGAGAAGTCGACAACCTCTGGGCAACGCACGGCAGCGGCGCGCCGGTGCTCGTGTTCCTCGGCCATACCGACGTGGTGCCGACCGGTCCGGTAGAAAAATGGTCGAGCCCGCCGTTCGAGCCGACCGTGCGCGAAGGGCGCTTGTACGGCCGCGGCGCGGCCGATATGAAATCGTCGGTCGCGGCGATGACACTCGCGCTCGAAGCCTTCGCCAAGGCGCATCCGCAGCATCGCGGCACGATCGCGCTGTTACTGACCAGCGACGAGGAAGGGCCGACCAATCTCGACGGCGTGCGTCGTGTCGCCGACGAGTTCCGCCGCCGCGCTCAGCGCATCGACTACTGCGTCGTCGGCGAGCCGTCGTCGGCGCTGCAGCTCGGCGATGTCATGCGCGTCGGCCGCCGCGGCTCGCTGTCCGCGCGCCTGACGGTGCGCGGCGTGCAGGGTCACGTCGCTTATCCGGATAAGGTGCGCAATCCGATCCATCTCGCCGCGCCCGCGCTGGCCGAACTCGCGGCGACACGCTGGGACGAGGGCAACGACGAATTTCCGCCGACCTCGATGCAGATCTCCAACGTGCACGCCGGCACCGGCGCGCTCAATGTCGTCCCGGGCGAGCTGGCGGTGACGTTCAATTTCCGCTTCTGCACCGAGAGCACGGCAGATTCGCTGCGTGAACGCAGCGAGGCGATCCTGCGCCGACACGGTCTCGATTTCGAGATCGCCTGGGATTTGTCCGGCGAACCGTTTCTGACCCGCAACGGCGCACTGCGCGCCGCGGCCGGTGCCGCAATCCGCGAAGTCTGCGGCGTCGTCGCCGAAACGAATACCGCGGGCGGCACCTCCGACGGGCGCTTCATCGCGCCGCTCGGCGCCGAGGTCGTCGAACTCGGTCCGGTCAACGCGTCGATCCACAAGATCGACGAGCACGTGGCGCTCGCGGAAATCGAAAAACTTCCCGACCTCTACCTGGACATCGCGCGGCGGCTGCTGGCCTGAGTCGCATATCGGCAGGAATAAACCTTTTCCGTCGAGCGGCGCATCCTAGCTTCGTTTGCTGCCGGCGTCGCCGGCAGCGTAAGTCGAACCGGCGCGAACGGCCGGGCCTTCATGTCATGGGAGAAGCAATGCGCAAGCGGTATTCGGTACTTGGATTGGCGGCGGCTCTGTTCGCAGGCGGCAGTGCTCAGGCAGGCGTGGATCTGTCGGGCTTGAGCAAGGATATTGTCGGGCCGAAGACGCAGGTGCTCGTGCTCGGCAGCGTGCATCTTTCGCAGATGCCGAAGGGTTTCAAGCCCGAGTCGCTGAATCCGCTGCTCGACCGGCTCGTCGCCTACAAGCCCGACGTCATCACGATCGAAGCGATCTCGGGCGAAGGCTGCGACAGGATGAAGCGCTATACATCGCTGTATTCGGCAGACGACGTGAAGCATTACTGCCGCGACACGTCGGCGGCGAAAGTCGCGACCGGACTCGACATGCCCGCGGCGATCGGCGAAGTAGACAAGACTCTCAAGGCGTGGCCGGCCAAGCCGACCGCCGCACAGCGCCGGCATCTCGCTGCGCTGTTTCTCGCTGCAGGCGATGATGCTTCCGCCGTGGTGCAGTGGCTGCAGTTGCCGGCGGCCGAGCGCATCGCCGGCGACGGCTTGGACGAGACGCTCGCGGCGACGCTGCGCAAGCTCGAAACGAAGAACAACGAGGATTATCTGATCGCCGCGCGCGTCGCGGCGCGACTTGGCCTGCAGCGCGTGTATCCGGCCGACGATCACACCGGCGACAACCTGCCGATCGACGACGAGCAGGCCTATGGCAAAGCGATCCAGCAGGCATGGAACGGCGCAGCGGGGCTGACCAAAACCTTGGGCGAAAAAGAAGACGCCTTGAGCAAGGGCGGCGACATGCTGGCCCTGTATCGCCTGGTCAACAAGCCGGACAGCCTGAGCCTGCGGGCGCAGAGCGATTTCGCCGCAGCGTTGCGCGATCCGTCGCCGCAGCATTACGGCCAGTTGTACGTCGCCGGCTGGGAGACGCGCAATCTGCGCATGGTGTCCAACGTGCGCGCCGCGTTCGGCGATCGTCCCGGTGCACGCGTGCTGGCGATCGTCGGCGCGATGCACAAGCCGTGGTTCGACAATTTCCTCGGTCAGATGCAGGTCGTCGAGATCGTCGATGCGGAGCAGATACTCAAGTAACGGGGGTGTATGAAGCCGCGCCGTCCGCCGCGAAAGCGGAAACGGCGCGGTTTGCGCTTCGCCCCGGTATATACCTCGAGTCGTGACGCGGACGCTCAGCCGAAGTGGCAGATGTAGTGATAACCCTCGCTCGTGCGGATCTCGAACGCCGTGTTCGCCGGCACGCTGAATTTTTCGCCGATGCCCGAGTGCGTCCACGCGTCGTCGCCGGGCAGCCGGTACTCACAGGAGCCGCCGACGCATTCCATGACTTCGGCCACACCCGTGGTGAAGGTCAGCGACGCCGGCAGGATCACGCCAATGGTCTTGCGGCTGCCGTCGGCGAAATGCAGCGTGTGCGAGACGCACTTGCCGTCGAAGTAGACGTTGGCCTTGGTCGCGACGCTGGCCGGGGTGAGCGTTTCGGTCGTCATCTTTGCTGAGTCCTTGTGGCTGCTTTCGCGCGGGTACGTCGTCGCGTCCGCTTTGTGGGGGAAAACCGGGTTCGATGCGGCGAGCCGCTGCCGGTCAATGCTGTGGAGAAAGTGTCAAAGTATACTTTGTCTCGCCGGGCAGGAACGGCGCGGGCTTGCCCTGCGCCCAGTCTTCGTGGCCGGCGCCGTAGAACGGCGACAGCGGATTGCCGCTCTGCCCGCCGGGCATATGGAAGTAGCCGCTTTCCTCGTGCCCCGGCTGCACGCCGAAACGCTCGCTCGCGCCGAACGTCGCGCCCTGCACGCGCGGCATATTGCTGTCGCCCGGCAGCGCTTCGGCAGGCATGTCGAGCAACTTGTCGAGCAGCGGCACCGCCGCGCTGAGCGGATGGGCGATATGCGTTGTCGTCACCTCGCCCCAATTGCGCGCGGCGAGGCCGCCGGGCAGCGCGCCGAGCTTGGCCGCGACACGCTGCGCGCACTGGCGCAGCAGATCGTCCCAATCGGCATAGCCGGGCGGCAGCAGGTACGGCGGACGGCCCTGCAGAATCGCTTCGACCTGGTGCTCGCTCTGCAACTGCGGCGGAAACTTGAACTCCGGATACTTCGTCCGCACCGCCGCGGCGAAACCGCTCAGCACGGTGTCGATCACTTCGAGACGGAACGCGCGCGTGAGGCGATAGCCGACCGATTGCGGATCGGCGCGGCCGTTCCAGTCGTCGGCGTATTTCTTCATCTCGGTCAGATCGGCCGCATCCGCCTTGGCCAACGTGTCGTGCAAACGCCGGTGCCAGGTTTCGAGAAACAGGGCGCGGTCGTCGAGTTGGACCGCGAGGAAATCGGCCGGGGCGAAGCGCTCCTTCGCCGCGAGGCCGTCGCGAATCTGCTGTTGGCGCGCGCCGAGATCGAAGCCGCCATCGCCGACGCGTGCATACGCGGCGTCGTCGAAGTCCAGCGTGCGCGAATTCGCCGTCGCGATGCGCGCCGAAGGCGGATTGACCACATGCGGATACTCGGCGGCATCGCGCCAGCCGTCCCAGCCGCCGCCATGGCTCCAGTCGCACGGCAACTGCGGATCGCAGTCGCCGACGCGGCGCGGGATGCGCCCGGCGATCGTCCAGCCGACCGCGCCGGCAGCGTCGCCGACGACGAAATTCTGCGCCGGCATGCCGGCGCGGTTGGCGACGGCCATCGCCTCGTCCACCGTCGCGGCGCCGCCGAGATCGAGCAGTTCGAGATTGACTCCGCCGGGCTGCAGCGCGGTCCAGGCCAGCGCGAGCGGCGTGCCGTCGGCATCCTTGGCGAGGATCGGTCCCCACTGCGTGTCGCGCACGTCGAGCTTTTCGTCGGGCGCGTTGTGCACCTTGATGATTTCCGTGTTGCGCGCGATCGGCTGCGAGCCGTCCGTGGTGCGGTAGCGGCTGTCGTCGGCCGGGTCGAGATTGACGCGCACCCAGTCGAGCCAGTCGCCGTAGCTGTTGGTGAACGCCCATGCCACATGGCGGTTGCTGCCGGCGACGAGCGACGGAAGACCGGGCAGGGTGACGCCGATCAGGTCGAGCCGTTCTCCCGCGCGGTGCGGATCCGGATACTGCAGGCGCGTGCGGAACCAGATATTCGGCACGCGCAGGCCGAGGTGCATGTCGTTCGCGACCATCGCCGCGCCAGTCGCAGTCAGCGTGCCGCCGACGGCGAAATTGTTGCTGCCGAGCACTTGGTATTCGGGCTCTTCTTCCACGGCTGCGGAGAACGCAGCCGGGACGATGGCGCGCACGTCGGCATCGGCCAGCTTCAGCAGTTTCGCATCGACCTTGCGCAGATCGATGTCGCCTTCGGCCGGCAACGCCGGCAGCGGCATCGCCGCACCGAGCAGCGGCGCATCCCACGGTCCGCTGGTCGTGCGCAGAAAACGGAACACGCTTTCGGGCAGCGCGGCCTTCAGGCGCGAATAGGCGAGCTCGCGTGCGTTGCCTGAATCATTGAGGTCGAAGAACATCGCATCGAGCACGAGGATGCAATCGGCCTCGCTCCACGGCCGCGGCGCCGAGCCGAGCAGCCAGTACTCCCAAGGCCGCGACGCGAGCGCATCGAGCCCGGCGTTGACGCCGTCGCGATACGCGGCGATGTCGGCGTGCTGGTCGGGCGGCAGCGCGGCGAGCAGCGCCTCGGCGCGCGCGCGCATGCGGAACGCGCGGCGCTGCCGGTCGAGCGGAAGCGCCTTGCCGCCGACCAGTTCGGCGAGTTCGCCCGCGGCGACACGGCGCATCAGGTCCATGGCGAAGTAGCGCTCCTGCGCATGCACGTAGCCAAGTCCCCAGGACACGTCGACGCGGCTCTCGCCCTTGATCGTCGCCATACCGAGGGCGTCGCGTTCTATCGACACCGGATGTTTGAGCTGATTCGTCGGCGCCGTACCGGCGAGCTGCGGCAGGCTGGCGCGGACGAGGAAATAGGCCCCGGCCGCCGCGGCGATCAGCACGACGACGACGAGGAGGAGCAATCGTTTGATGACGCGGAGGAGGGTATGCATCACTCGATTCTAGCGTTATTTTTGTTTATCGCCGGGGGCGACTAGAGGCAGTGTTTCTTTCGATCGGGGTTTTCGTGCGGGCTATCTCGCTTATCGGGCACGATTCACGTGCCGGGCTTTGTTTCTTTTGCTCGTCATTCCTGCGGCTTTCAACAGCCGAAGGGCTGGTCAAGCAGGAATCCAGCTCTTGCCTATGCTTGTCATTCCCGCGTGCTCCTAGCGGGAATCCAGTGACTTTGCTTTGGTTCTTTTGTGCTTTAGGAGCAGAGCTTCCACTCGCCCTACGGGCGAGCGGGTCACTTTCTTGTCAGCAGCGACAAGAAAGTAACCAAAGAGAACACACCCCGGGAGCCGCGCCGCCTGCGGCGGTACGCGAGGTCATGCCGGGGTTCGCTCGATGAACATCCCTGTCCATTCGTGAACTCGCGCGCATCCTGCGCGCGACCTTTCAGGCTTATCCGTCATGCCCTCGCCGCGGCTGACGGGGACCCGAGATCAAAAGACAGATCAAAAGCCGCCACCTACGAAGACGGCCGTTGCTTGGGCGCGCACGATGCGCGCTGCTCCGGCTCTCGGGTCCCCATTACATTGCGGCGGCAGCGGACGAGAAGGCCCGTGAGGGTCGGCGCGATGGATCGCGCCGATTCCGCTATTGCACAGGGATGTGCAATTAGCGGAACCCGGCCGCTGACGCGGACCCGGAGCGCAGGATGCGCGTAGGGCGCAATGTTCTGGGGCGGCGTTTCTTTGGTTACTTTCTTGTCGCTGGAGACAAGAAAGTGACCCGCTCGCCCGCAGGGCGAGTGGAAGCCCTTGCTCTGAACCCAACAAAAACAAAAGCAAAGTCGCTGGATCCCCGCCAAAAGCACGCGGGGATGACGAGCAAAAAAGCCAAACTCCCGCATTCGCGGGAGCGACACTCAAAGAACGAAACCGCGCGTCAGCCTGTCGTCTCCACGCGCTCCACGCGCTGAAACCCGCGCGGCAGGCTGCCGCCGCGTTGGGCGCGGTTGCCGTTGTATTCGACGAGGTCGGCCCACTTGAGGATCAGCTTGCGCTGGCCCGCGTAGACGGTGACTTCGCCGGAACCTTCGCTGACCACGGCGATGCCGGCGAGGCGTTCGCCCTCGGCGAGTTTGGCCTTGGGGATTTCGATCAGCTTGTTGCCCTTGCCGCCGTTGTCGAGTTCGGGCAGTTCGGCGACGGAGAACATGAGGAAGTGGCCCATGTTGGTCGCTACGGCGATGCGGTCGCGCGCGGGGTCGGCGACGTAGGCCGGCGCGAGCACGCGTGCTTCGTCGTCGATGTTGATGATCTGCTTGCCGGCCTTCTTGTTCGCGAGCAGGGCGTCGAATTTGATGACGAAGCCGTAGCCGAAGTCGGAGGCGAGTACGAGCTTGGTTGCCGCGTCGGCCATCGCGATCGCATCGAAGCGTGCGCCGCCGGCTGGAGTGAAGCGGCCAGTCAGCGGCTCGCCGTTGCCGCGTGCGGACGGCAGCGTGTGCGCCGGCGTCGAATAGCTGCGCCCGTTCGAGTCGATGAAGGCGACCTGTTGCGTGGTCTTGCCCTTCGTCGCCTGATGGAAGGCGTCGCCTTCGCGGTAGCTCAGCGCGGCGGCGTCGATGTCGTGGCCTTTCGCCGCGCGCACCCAGCCCTTGGTCGAGAGGATCACGGTGATCGGTTCGCTCGCGACGAGCGCGGATTCGTCGAGCGCCTGCGCGGCTTCGCGCTCGACGATCGGCGAGCGGCGCTTGTCGCCGTACTTCTCGGCGTCGGCCTGCAGTTCGTCCTTGATCAGGGTCTTCAGCTTCGCCGGCGACTTGAGCAGTACCGAGATGCGCGCGCGCTCTTCTTCGAGCGTGTCGCGTTCGGCGTTGAGCTTCATCTCTTCGAGGCGGGCGAGTTGGCGCAGCCGGGTTTCGAGGATGTAGTCGGCCTGTTCCTCGCTGAGCTTGAAGCGCGCGATCAGCTTCGGCTTCGGCTCGTCCTCGGTGCGTACGATGCGGATGACTTCGTCGAGGTTGAGATAGGCGATGCGCAGGCCTTCGAGCAAGTGTAGGCGGCGCTCGACTTTCTCCAGGCGATACTGCAGGCGCCGCGTCACCGTGTTCTGGCGGAACACCAGCCACTCGCTGAGGATTCTCTTCAGATCCTTGACCTGCGGCTTGCCGTCGAGGCCGATCATGTTGAGGTTGACGCGGTAGCTCTTCTCCAGGTCCGTCGTCGCGAACAGGTGCTGCATCATCGCGTCGAGGTCGATGCGGTTCGAGCGCGGAATGAGGACGAGGCGCACCGGATTCTCGTGGTCCGACTCGTCGCGCAGATCTTCGAGCATCGGCAGCTTCTTCGCGCGCATCTGGTCGGCGATCTGGGCGATGATCTTCGCGCCGGAAACCTGGTACGGCAGCGCATTGACGACGACGTTGCCGTCTTCGACGGCGTAGCGCGCACGCGCACGCACCGAGCCGTTGCCGGTGGTGTAGAGCGCCTTGAGTTCGCTCTTCGGCGTGATGATCTCGGCCGTGGTCGGGAAGTCGGGCCCCTTGATGTCCTTGCACAGCGAGGCGATCGACGCGTCCGGATCGTCGAGCAGTTGGATGCAGGCATTGACGACTTCGCGCAGGTTGTGCGGCGGGATGTCGGTGGCCATGCCGACAGCGATGCCGGTCGAGCCGTTGAGCAGCACATGCGGCACGCGCGAGGGCAGCCACGAAGGCTCCTTCAGCGTGCCGTCGAAGTTCGGCGTGAAGTCGACCGTGCCCTGGCCGATTTCGTCGAGCAGCAGGTCGGCGATCGGCGTCAGTTTCGATTCCGTGTAGCGCATCGCCGCGAACGATTTCGGGTCGTCGGGCGAACCGAAGTTGCCCTGGCCGTCGATCAGCGGATAGCGGTACGAGAATGGCTGCGCCATCAGCACCATCGCTTCGTAGCACGCAGAATCGCCGTGCGGATGGAATTTGCCGATCACGTCGCCGACGGTGCGCGCCGACTTCTTCGGTTTCGCCGCGGCGTCGAGGCCGAGTTCGCTCATTGCATAGACGATGCGCCGCTGCACGGGCTTGAGACCGTCGCCGACGAAGGGCAGCGCGCGGTCGAGGACCACGTACATCGAGTAGTCGAGATAGGAGCGCTCGGCGAATTCCTTGAGCGGCAGTTGTTCGTAGTTGGCTTGCAGATTCATGAAATACCGTATTGCGCGAATCGAAGCGCGATTTTAGGCGAAGCGGCGGCCGGATGCGCGCTTCGCGCGAGACTGCGCGCGTCCGGCGCGCAGCGGCGATTCAGGACCGCGCCGCGGGCCGCACGATGACGGTGACGGTCATGCCCGCGGACAACACCGTGCCGGCCGGCATTTTTTCGGGATCGACCGCGATGCGCACCGGCACGCGTTGGGCGAGGCGCACCCAGTTGAAGGTCGGGTTGACGTTGGCGAGCAGGTCGGCGCCTGTCGGGTTGTCGCGATCGGTGATCCCGCGCGCGACGCTTTCCACGCGTCCCGGAAGCAGGACGTTGCCGGCCATCAGGCGCACGTCGACCGGATCGCCGATGCGCAACTGCGGCAGTTTGGTTTCTTCGAAATAACCGTAGACGTAGTAGCTGTGGCTGTCGACGAGAGCCATGCGCGCGGTGCCGGCGCTGGCATAGTCGCCGACGCGCAGTTCGAGATTGGTGACGTAGCCGTCGACCGGCGCGCGCACTTCGGTGCGATCGAGATCGAGTTGCGCTCTGTCGACGGCGACGCGCGCCTGTTCGATCGCCGCATCCGCGTGCTCGCGAGCGGCGCTGGCCTGGCCGGTCGCGGCCTGCGCCTGATGCAGGGTCGCCTGCGCCGACGCGGCGGTGGCGACGGCGTCGCTGCGGATCTCCTGCGAAATCACGTCGCCGATGCGGCGGCGGCGCTCTGCTTCTTCGGCGCGCATGCGGTACTCGGCGTTGCGCGCGGCGGCGGCGGCCTGGGCCGAGCTGACACCGGCGCCCGCGGCGCGCGCGTTGGCGACCGCGGCGTCGAGATTGGCGCGCGCCTGCGCGAGCGCGAGTTCGAAACGTGCGCGATCGATGCGGAACAATACGTCGCCCTGATGCACGAGCTTGTTGTCCTGCACGGCGACGTCGGTGACGAGACCGGAGACGTCGGGCGCGATGCGCACCACGTCGGCGCGCACGCGGCCGTCGCGCGTCCACGGCGCGTACTGCGATTGGTTCCACAGCGCGCGGCCGGCGAGGAAAGCGGCGACCACGACGACGGCGGTGATGAGGAAGCGAAGCAGGGCAGTGCGGTTCATGACACGCTCTTCAGTAGAGGAACAGGGAGCCCGCCGCGCCGAACAGGCAGGTCAGCAGGGCGAGGCGGAACAGGGGTGGATTCCAGACCAGGCGATAAAGGCCGAGACGGCCGCCGATCCAGTCGAGCGCCCAGATCGCCGCGGCGCTGAGCAGGAATAGCGGCAGGATGCCCGGCACGAAAATGCCGGCGATGGAAAGTTCAAGCGGCATGGTTGGCCTCCGGCGCGGCTAGACCCGCGCTTTCGCGATAAGTGGCGAAGACGGAAAGATCGTCGCGCAGCGCCCAGCGCAATGCGTGCAAGCGGCGCAGCAATGCGGCCGAACGCGCATCGTCGCCGCCCGCGGCGAGGTCGATCGCATCGGTCAGCGCGGCTTGCGTGTTCTCGAGCGCGGCGCGATTCGGCCGACGATACAACTGCGCGACCGTGCGCAGCACGCGGTCGATCGCGCGGCGCAGAGCGATCGCAGTGTCGGCCGTCGTTTCAAGGCGCAGGTCGACGAGCATGCGTGCGCTTTCCTGCACCGCGAGCGCCCAGGCGAGGAAGCGCGTCGAATCGTCGCTCTGCACGGCCAGATACGGCGCCGCCTGATGCAGCAGATCGTGCTGTGCGCTTTCGAGGCGCTCGGACAAGCCGCGCAGCGGCGCATTGGCGGCGAGCGCGACGTGTTCGCGCAGGCGCTGCAACTGGCGTTTGCTCTGCCAGGCGCTGCCGGTCAGGCTCGGCACGACGACGAAGGCGAGGCCGGTGAAGGCGAGGCCGATGAGCGCGGCGAGCGCGGCGTTGAGCGAGGCGGCCAGATCGAAACTCATGTCGTTGCTCAGCGCGAGCGTATTGAGCAGGCCGACGCAATAGCCGAGGCCGGCGCCGGCGAGCGCGGGACGCGCGGTCAGCCATGCGCCGAACAGGAGCGGGGTGACAGTCGCCGCGATAAGGATCGGAAAGCCTTCGCTGCGCGGCAGCGGCCCGAACAGGCAGACCAGGCCGACCACGGAGCCAAGGGCGAAGCCGTACCAGAGTTGCGCGATGCGTTTGACCGGCGTCGGCGCGGCGGCATAGAGCGCGCAGAAAATCACTGCGATCAGCAGGGCATTGGCGCCCGACGGCCAAGCGCTTTCGATCCAGAACAACGAGACCGCGCCGAGAGCGAGAGCCGTGCGCAGGAACGTGACCGCGGCGACGGCGTAATCGTTGCTGCGAAGGAACCGCACGCGCTCGCCGCCGCCCTTGACGCGCGTCTCACGCAGCGACGACTCGGTACCGGCATAGCGTGCGAGTTCGTCGGTCAGGCGGCCGATCAGTTCGCTGCCGACGTCGAATTCGACTGCGGCCTCGCCGGCGAAACGAGCGCGCAGGCCGGCGGCGAGTTCGTCGATCTCGCCGCGGCAGGCGAGCAGATTCGCGCGCAATTCGCCGATGTCGTCCTGCGCCGGGCCCGAATAGGTCGCGAGCGCGGCGCCGAGTGGCTGGTACAGCGAGATCAGCGCGGCGGCGACGCCGCTGTCGCCGCTGCGCAGCACGCGGTTGATGAAATGATGCAGGGACTGGAACGTGGTCGCCGCGTCCATGAACTGCTGGTTCAAGGTACGGATGCCGAGGCTGCGCGCGCGCACCTCGGGGTCTTCGAAGATGGCCGAGGCGCGCAAGTCCTCGAACGCGACCGACGAGCGCACGAAATCGAGATTGATCTTTTCCATCTGCGCGCGCGGCACGTCGCCGAGGGTGCTGCCGCGCAGAAAGCCGACGAGCTTGTCGAACTGATTGCGCGCGGTGGCGCGCAGGCTCGCGCGCAGGCGGTCGGGCCAGAGCGTGTCAGCAACGACGCCCGAGACGACGATGCCGAGCATCACTTCGCTGAGGCGCATGACCGCGGAATCGAACACCGCGGTCGGCGCGTTGATGACCGGCATCGTCACGATCGCCGCCGTATAGCCGGAGAGGACGAAGGCGTACGACATGAAGTTGCGGTACAGCACCGCGCCCGCCGCGCAGAAGCCGATCCATACGGCGAGGCAGCCGAGGAAAATTTCCGGCTGCTGGCCGAACAGCGCGATCAGCAGCACGCCCATGACGCAGCCGCAGAGCGTGCCGATGGTGCGATAGAAACTCTTGGCCAGCACCATGCCGCTTTGCGGATGCATGAGCAGGGTGACGGTGATCATCGAGGTGGACGGCTGTTCGAGCTCGAACAGCATCGCCAGCCATGCCGCCGCATACAGCGCGATCAGCAATTTCGCGACGTGCTTCCAGGTGCCGAGTTCGTCGGCGACGAACTCGCGCGGCACGTTCTTGATGGCGGCGGCGAGAGACATGGCGTCAGTGGGGATCGGTGCGCGCGAGGAATTTGCGCAACAGCAGTTCGAATTGCTCGGCTTCCTTCGCGCTGAAGTCGGCGGTCTGCTGTTGTAGCGCCGCGCTGACCGCCGGCAGGAAGGCTTTGACCGCGGCGCGGCCCTTGGCCGTCAGGGTCAGCAGCACCTGGCGCCGGTCTTCGGTCGCGGCGGCGCGCTCGATCCAGCCGCGCGCGACAAGGCCGTTGGTCAGGCGCGTGACGTTGGCGGCCTTTTCGCCGCTGGCCTCGGCAAGCTGGGAGGGCAGTACGGTGTGCTGCTCGCTGCCGTACATCATCATGAGCACGCTGTATTCGGCGTAGTTCACGTTCCACTCGGCGAGCGCGGCGCCGATCTCGTCGCGCAGGCCGTGGTAGGCCTCGCGGAGCAGACGCGACAGCAGCGCCGCCTTCGACGGGAAGGAGGGATGGCGTTGCGAAATCGCGGCGATGCGCGGTTCCGAAGAGTGCGGAGGATAGGACATGATTGGCAGTATTGTTATGCTTGTTGATATTTTATAAATGTAATATTGATTTGTCAATCATTTGACCTGAGGAGCGGCGGCCTCGCGGGTCGGGTATGTCGATATAACGAGAGCGAATAGCGGGCCTGCGCGGTTTGCGTAGCATTCGGCTGGTTTCCGTCCCCGAGAATCGCCCTCATGTCCGCCGATCCCGCTGTCGTCTCCGCGCCCCTGCCCGCATCGGGCTGGCGCGAGTTTTTTGCCAAGGAGGATTGGTGGGCGATCTGGATCGGCCTGGCTCTGGTGATCGCCGCCGTCGTCGCGTTCGCCCTGGGCGGCAGCATCAAGTGGATCGCGGTGACTCCGCAAAAGTGGAGCAGCGTCGGCCAGGCGCTCGCGCAGTTCGGCGGCGACCTGCCGCGCTACCTCGCGCTGTTCGTGCTCTGGCTGGTGCTGTTCGGCACGGTTGCACGCGCCCTCGGCCTGCGCCTTGCGCAGTTTCTGCCCGGCTTCGCCGTGCTGTTCGTCGTGGCGACACTCATTTATTTCGTCGGCTTGTGGGAGCGCGCGGCGTACTACAGCCTCGAACCGCCGCTCGTCGCCCTCGTCGTCGGCCTGATCGTGTCGAACCTGTTCGAGCTGCCGGACTGGTTCAAGAGCGCCCTGCGCGTCGAGTTCTATATCAAGACCGGCATTGTCCTGCTCGGCGCCGGCGTGCCGCTCGCCCTGATCGTCTGGGCCGGCCCGGTCGCGATCGTACAGGCGGCGATCATTTCGCTGGCGACGTTCGGCACGATCTTCTTCGTCGCCAAGCGGCTCGGCCTAGACCGCCGCCTGGCCGCCGTGCTCGGCACGGGCGGCGCGGTATGCGGCGTCTCTGCGGCGATCGCCATCGGCGGCGCGGTCGGAGCGAAGAAAGAACAGGTTTCGGTGACGATCACGATCGTGTTCCTCTGGGCGATCGTGATGATCTTCGTGCTGCCGCTGTTGGCCAAGGCACTCGGATTACCGACCGGCGTCGCCGGCGCGTGGATCGGCACGTCCGAATTCGCCGACGCGGCCGGCTTCGCCGCGGCGCAGACGTACGCCGGGTTCGCCGGCCAACCGGGCATCGCCGGCACGGGCGATGCGGCGGTGCAGGCGTTCACCCTGATGAAAGTGGTTGGGCGCGATTTGTGGATCGGCGTCTGGGCGCTGGTCCTGTCGATCGTCGCCGCGTCGCGCTGGGAATCGACCGGCATCGCCACGCGCACCGATTCGGGCGAAATCTGGCGGCGCTTTCCGAAATTCGTGCTCGGCTTCTTCGCCGCGTCGATCATCGTGACCCTGGTCGCGCACGGGCTCGACTATGCCGCGTACAAGAAAACCCTGGTGCCCGAAGTGGTCGCGCCGCTGCAGGGCCTGCGCACCTGGGCCTTCACCTTCTGCTTCCTCAGCATCGCGCTGACCACGCGGCTGCGCGACCTCTCCGCGGCCGGGGCGAAACCGTTCTACGCGTTCAGCGCGGGCGTCGTGGTCAATCTCGTGCTCGGCTACATACTCTCGACCCAGGTGTTCGCCGGCTTCTGGCAACAGTTGGGCCAGCCGTGACCTTACTGTCGCTGCTGCGCCTCGAACCCGCGCTGCAGCCGCACGCGGCTTGCGCGCGCTGTGCGTTCTTCGACTCGGGCGCGGCGACGATCGAAAGCCAGTTTCCCGGGCTGAGTTCGCTCAGCTCCGGCTACGCCTCGGTGCGCGATGGCGACGGCCTGTGCACGAAGCATCTGCGCCTGCTGCGCGCGACGAGCGCTTGCGCGGAATTCGCGCCGAAATAGAACGCGGCGATTTCCCCGCGTGGCGTGAACGCCAATAAAGCGCGTGCGGCGCGTATCAGCGCACCGCGGCGTAGCCGCCCGGCACGCCGTGTGGCGACAGGACGAACTGCCAAAGCTGCAGCCGGCGCGCGCGAAAGTTCGCCGCCGACGCGGCGAGGTAGAAATGCCACATGCGGCGGAAGCGTTCGCCGTACTTCTCCGCGAACGAGGACCACGCGGCATCGAAGTTCGCACGCCAGGCCATCAAGGTGCGGTCGTAGTCGGGGCCGAAGTTGTGCCAGTCTTCGATGACGAAGTCGCCTTCGCTGGCCTTGGCGATTTGCGCCGTGGACGGGATCATCGAATTGGGAAAAATATACTTAGCGATCCACGGGTCGGTGTGGTTGGTCGACTCGTTGCCGCCGATCGTGTGCAGCAGGGTCAGGCCGTCATCGGGCAGGCAGCGGCGCACGGTCTCGAAGTACGCGCGATAGTTCTTCACGCCGACATGCTCGAACATGCCGATCGACCAGACGCGGTCGAATTTCTCGTTCACCTCGCGGTAGTCCTGCACGCGGATCTCGATCGGCAGGCCGGCGCACAGTTCGCGCGCGAACTGCGCCTGTTCCTCGGAGACGGTGATGCCGACGCCGCTGACGCCGAATTTCTGCGCGGCGTACTTGAGCGCTTCGCCCCAACCGCAGCCGATGTCGAGTACGCGCATGCCGGGTTTCAGGCCGAGCTTGCGGCAGACCAGATCGAGTTTGGCTTCCTGCGCGGTGTCGAGATCGGTCGCCTGTTTCCAGTAACCGCAACTGTAGACGAGGCGCTTGCCCAGCATCGCGTGGAATAGATCGTTGCCGAGGTCGTAATGCTGTTCGCCGACCTTGTACGCGCGCCGCCCGCGCTGCATGTTGACCAGCTTGGCGCGCAGGAACAAAGCCGCGTCGTCGATGCCGCCGACACGCTCGTCGATATGCGCGTTGAGCAGGCGGTAGAGAAAACCGTCGAGGTCGGTCGCGTCCCACCAGCCGTCCATGTACGCCTCGCCGAAGCCGAGCGAGCCGTGTGCGATCACGCGTTCGTAGAGCTGCGGGTCGTGCACGCGGATATCGGTAGGCGCGTCGCCGTCGATGCGCGAGCCGGCGACGGTGAGCAGGGATTCGATGCGAGTGCGTGCACTGTTTCGAGCCATGAGCGGAACCTCGTCTGCGTCGTCGAAAAGATGGGACGCGGCGGCGAACCTATCAAGCGATGCGGAATTAAAGAGATTTCACTTGCCTCGCCGCGCGCTTGCGTGATCGTGCGGCGGATGTCGCGAAGATTGAACCACGAAGATCATTAAGAAGAGCCGCGAATCCAGACTTCGACTTTCGCTCGTGCGTGCAAGGACGTTTTTCTGGAAAATCGATAGAGATCGAAAAGCCTGAAACACGCGCAACGCGGAGAAAAACGTATCCAAGCTCTTCTCCGTGCCTTCCGTGTTCTCCGTGTCTCAATCCTTCTTCGAGCTCTTTCTGCTCTTTGTTGCGCTAGTCGAAAGAGTGTGCTTCGTTCAAGCTCTGATCAGCGCGCGTACGACGGCGAGCCCCGCGAGCGTCATCGCGAGCGAGCCGAGTACATGCGCGGCGACGATCGCGAACGACCAGCCGTACTCCTGGCGCAGCATCAGCCCGACCGTTTCGCCCGAGAACGCCGAAAACGTGGTGAAGCCGCCGCAAAGGCCGGTGATGACGAACAGCCGCCATTCCGGCGGCAGGCTCTGGAAATGGTCGAAATAGGCGATCGCCGCGCCGATCACGAAGCCGCCGATCAGGTTGACCGCGAGCGTGCCGAGCGGCAGGTTCGGCAGCACCGGATTGAGCGTGACTCCGACCATCCAGCGCAGCGCGCTGCCGATAGCGCCGCCGATCAGGACGGAAAGCAGGGAAAGCCAAGCCATCGATACGCTCGCATGAAAAACTCCGCGCGCAGGTTAGCGCGCGCAGCGGATGAAGTCGATGCGCCGGCCGTCGAGCGGCCGATGCCGGACTCAGACGAGATAGGTCTGGATCGCGTGCGCCGGAATGCGGCAGCCGCGCCGCTGCCCGGCGATATCGAGGTTGAAGTCGATGGCCGCGTCGCCCGGATTGAAGGCGACGACCGCGACGCTGGAGTCGGGATTGACGTAGGCGCTCGACTGCAAGCCCTGCGGGCCGCCGCCCGCTTCGATGCGGTAGGCGCCCGGCTTCACATAGCGCGAGAAATGCGCGATCGCATAGAACGACGGCTGATAGAGCACCTTGCCGCCCTTGGTGTCGACGAGCACGGGCGCATCGCAGAAGTTGCCGACGTGATTCGGGCCGCCGCGCAGGTCGAGTGCGATGTTCCAGTCGATCCAGCCGCTGACTCCGGCGTTGAGATCGCCGAACAGATTGCGCGCATAGCGCTCGCCGACCGCCCAGTCGCCGGGCTTGGCGCCGCCCTCGACGCAGCCTTCGGTGAACAGCACTTCCTTGTCGGGATACTTTTTCAGCACGCGCGCTTCGGCGCCGTAGTCGTCGCTGACGTACCAGTGCACGGCCATGCCGCTCATGTACTTGGCCGTTTCCGCATCGCCGAGCATCGCGTCGGCGCGCCTTTCCAGCGTGTCGCGATTGTGGTCGAAGCCGTACAGCTTGAGGCCGCCGAGATTTTCGCGCGCGAGCGTCGGGCCGAGATGCCGGCGCACGAAGTCGCGTTCCTGCTCGGGCGTGTACAGGCACGATTCCCAGCTCTGGTTGGCTTCGGGTTCGTTCTGCACGGTCAGGCCCCAGACCGGAATCTTTTCCTCGTCGCGCATCGCCCTGACGAACTTGACGTAGTGGTTGGCCCAGGTCGCCGCGTACTCTTCGCGCAAGGTGCCGCCGCGGTCCATCTGGTTATTGCTCTTCATCCAGCCGGGCGGGCTCCACGGCGAGGCGACGAGTCGGAAGCGCTCGGTGCCGGCGATTTTGTGCGCGTCGTGCAGCAGCGGCATCAGCCAGCGGCGCATCGGCTTGAGGCTGAAGTCGAGCAGCTCGTAGTCGCCCGGCGATTCGGCGAGCGACCAAGTCGACAGCGAGAAGTCGCACGAGCCGATGTGCGTGCGCGCCATCGTGTAGCCGATGCCTTCGTGCGGATCGTAGTAGCGCCGAAATACTTCAAGGCGCGCCGCTTCGGGCAACTGTTTGAGCACGTAGGCGGACGATTCTGTCAGCGCGCCGCCGAAGCCGGTGATCTTCTGGTGACGCCGCGACGGATCGCAGCTCAGCGTCGGCGCGTTCGCCGCCGCGGCGCCGGCGGGCGTGCGCGACGTGAGCCGCGCGCCGTCGCGTGAGGTTTCGACCAGGGACCAGTTGCCCGCCGCGGCGCCTTTGGCGAACGCGCGCGGCAGGGCGAGGCCGAGTGCGCCCGCGGCGCCGAAGCGAAGAAATTCTCTACGTGTCTGCATGAGTCGATTGTCCGTTCTGTATCACTTGCCGTTGGCCAGCCGCGCGACCGACGCTCGCCAAGTCACGCTGGCCGCGAATTTGCGCCGCACCGGCTTGTTCGTGTCGTAGCACTGATTGAGCAGCCAGCGCACGCCGTTGAGCGCCACGTCGTACCACGGGATATGCACCGAGGTCAGGCGCGGCGCGGAGTACTCCGCGGTGGCGGTGTCGTCGTAGCCGAGCACCGAGATTTTTTCCGGCACGGCGATGCCGGCCTGCTGGAAGTACGACAGCGCGCCGATGCCCATTTCGTCGTTGGCGCAGAACAGCGCGGTGAACTTGTGCTTCGCCGCGATCAGCGCGGCGGCCGAATTCCAGCCGCCTTCGGGCGAGAAGTCGCTGTAGATCACCGGCACCGTGCCGGCTTCGATACCGGCGGCGGCGAGTTCGTCCATGAAGCCGTCGATGCGCGCCACGTTGTCGCGCGAGTTGGCGAAGCCGGCGATCACCGCGATGCGCCGGTGGCGCATTTCAAGCAAGGCCTGCGCGGCGAGCTGGCCGCCTTTGCGATGGTCGGCGGAGAAGCACTGATGATGGATCGCCTTGAGCGAGTGATTGAGCAGCACCAGGCGCGACGCCTGCGCGTCGATCGCGGCGACGTCGTCCTCGTCGAGCGCATCGCTGACCAGGACGAAGCCGTCGCAGCCGCGCTCGATAAGGAATTCGAGCCCTTCGGTCGCCTGCTTGCGCGCGTCGCCGTTGCCGCTGCCGAAGGCGACGACCATGTTCTGTCCGTTCGCGCGCAGCTCGGTGTGGATGATGTTGAGGATCGGTGTATAGAACGATCCCTTCAGCATCGGGATGTAGACGCCGATCATGTGCGAGGCACCGGTCGGCAACGTGCGCGCCGCGTGCGAGGGACGGTATTTGAGTTCTTCGATCGCCGCGCGCACGCGCTCGGCGGTCTTCGCCGAGACCGAACCCTTGCCGCTGATTACGCGCGATGCCGTGCCGAGTCCGACTCCGGCAAGGCGTGCGACGTCGTTGATCGTGGCCACGTCGTCCTTGCGTCCGTTACTGGGAGCAGCTGCTCGACGCCGATGGCGCGGCCAGCGGTCCGAGATGTTGCGGGTTTGTATACTTCAATCCGTAGCCGAGAGCAAACAACGGCTCGCCGTCGCCCGCGGCGAACGAAGACTGGCATGGCGATCGCGGCCACTTGAACGCCAGCGTGCCGGTGAAATCGTAGGCGACCGCGCCGCGCGCATCGCGAAACAGCACGTCGGCGACGCCTTTGCCTTCGGTGCCGGGCAGCCACGCGGCGACGAATGCGGCGGACAGATCGATCAGGTCGTTCGCGTACAGCGGCCGTCCCGACACGAGCACGCTGACGACCGGCTTGCCGTGGCCGGCCACGCGGCGCAGCACCTCCAGGTCTTCGGGAAAGCGCCGGCTCTCGGCGATATTGTCCGGCGGCAGGATGTCGCCCTTCATCTCGGCGTAGGGCGTTTCACCGATCACGGCAATGACTGCGTCGAACGCGCCGACGTTCGACGCCGCGCCGGTCTCGTCGAATACGACATTCTTTGCGCCTGCCGCCTCGCGGATGCCGGCAAGGATCGTGTCGCCGACCGGAAAGTCCGCGTTGCGGTTCTTCATGCCCTGCCAGTTCAGCGTCCAGCCGCCGGACTGGTTGCGCAGGGAGTCGGCGCTCTTGCCGACGACGAGGATCTTCGCGCCGCGGCGCAGCGGCAGCACGTCGTCGTTGTTCTTCAGCAGCACGATCGACTCGCGCACCGCGCGCCGCGCGAGATCGCGTGCCTGCAGATCGCGCTCGCTGCCGACGCTTGCGCCGGGCTTGCGCTCGAACAGACCCGCGCGCATCTTCACGCGCAGAATGCGCGTCACCGCATCGTCGATGCGCGCCAACGGAATATCGCCCATGCGTACCTGGCGCGCCGTTTTCTTGATGAATTTCTCCCACTTCTCCGGCACCATGACCATGTCGACGCCGGCGTTGATTGCCTGCGCGCAATGGTCGCGCTCGCAGCCGCTCACTTCGGCGATGCCGTTCCAGTCGGAAACGACGAAGCCGTCGAAGCCCATGCGCTGCTTGAGCACGTCGGTCAGCAGGTGCTGGGCGCCGTGCATCTTGCCGTAGTCGTGTCCGCCCGCGGCATCGTTCCAACTGTTGTACGAAGCCATCACCGTCTGCGCGCCGGCGGCGAGCGCACCGAAGTAGCCTTGCGCATGCACCGCGATCATGTCGGCTTGGTTGGACAGATTGATGCCGCGATCCTTGCCGCGATCGGTGCCGCCGTCACCGATGAAATGCTTGGCCGTGGCGAGCGCGCTGGAGTCGCTACCGAGCGTGCCCTGCAATCCGCGCACGTAAGCCGCGCCGAGTTCGCGCACGACGGCGGGGTCCGACGAAAAACTTTCGTAGCTGCGTCCCCAGCGATAGTTCTGCACGACGGCCAGCGTCGGTGCGAATACCCAATCGATGCCGGTCGCGCGCACCTGGCGCGCGGTCGCCGCGGCGATCTCGCGCACGAGCGCGGCATCGTGCGTCGCACCGAGGCCCATGTTGTGCGGAAAGACCGTCGCACCGGCGACGATGCCGTGGCCGTGCACCGCGTCGGTGCCCCAGATGAGCGGAATCTTGACCGGCATATCGGTCGCAAGCGCGGCAGCGTGATAGCGCGCCGTCGCCTCGCGCCATTGCGCGAAGCTCGCGCCGCGGATGTTTTCCGGCTGCGTATTGCCGCCGTTGAGCACGCTGCCGATATAGAACCGGCGCACTTCGTCGGGCGTGATTTTGCGGATATCGGCCTGGGTCATCTGGCCGATCTTCTGCTCGATCGTCATGCCGGCGACGATCTTGCGGATGCGCGCTTCCACCGCCGCATCGGGCTTGATCGGACTCGTCACTTGCGGCCATTCGGCGAGGCCGGCGTCGTCGCGAATCTCTGCGTTTGCCGGTGCCGAAGTGGTGGAAGCGTGTTTAGTCGTCTGCGTCGGGCAACCTGCCAGCGCTAGGGCTGCGGCAGCGTAGCAGAGAGGATTTCGCGCTATCGCGACCACGCGGCTTATCTTCTTGTTGGTTCGAGATTGTCTCATCCGCGTGATTTCGCATCCGTGCCTTGGAAATATACCGGGGCAGACGCAAAGCGGCACCGCAGGTGGCGGTGCCGCTTTCCGCTACAGCTTGTAGTTGAGGCCGAACAGAATCGTGCGGCCGGTGACGTTGTAGCGCTGAGGTTCGAACATGGTGATGTTGTCCGGGTTGTTCTGAACCTTCAAGTCCACCAAGCTCGGCGCGTTGGTCAAGTTGACCACCTGCAATAGCAGGGAAAGTCCATTGGCCGGACCCGACGTGAATTCGTAGCCCGCCTGGAAGTCGGTTTGCGTATGCGCGCGGATTTTGGTGTAGCCGAGCTGACCGAACGCGGCGGTGATCTCTCCGGTGTAATCCGAGCGATAGTTTTGATCGAGCCGGAACGACCAGCCGTTCTTCTCGTAGAAAACTCCGACGTCGCTGCTCTTCGTCGACAAGCCGGGCAGTGTCGTCGGCGGATCGAAACCGCCTGCATTGGACACCTTGCTGAAAGATGTAGTTGGAAGTTTGCTTTTGACGTAGGCGAAGCCGGCTTTGATGCCAAATCCGTCGAGGACGGGATGAATCAACTGGCCTTCGAGCTGCGCGCTGATCTCGACACCCTGCATCATTCCGCCGGTGCCGTTGCGCGAAGTAGTGTAGGTGCCGAACTGCGAGACCGGAGTAAGGCTGCTGGTGTTGGTGTACTTCGAGAAGTCGTAATTCGGATCGACGGACTGGTAGATGTAGTTCAGCAGATTCTTGTTGAATACGCCGACCGCGAAATAGCTTATCTCGCCGAAATACTTCTCGTACGACAGATCGGTACCTACGGCGACATAGGGCTTGAGGAAAATATTGCCGCCGCTGCCCGACCAGACGTTGCAGGGTTCGCCCGGCTTGATCGCGACGGGGCAAGGGCCGGATCCCACCGGCGCAACATACGCGGAGCTGGCGATCTTTTCGTCGTCGATGCGGCCGCGGGCCATTTCTTTGGCGAGTGCGAAGCGCAGCACCTGCCCTTCGTCCAGGTCGGCAGCGAGGTTGAGACTGGGCAACACGTTGTTGTAGGTCGTCGAGCCTGAAATCGTGCCGACCACCGCGTGATCATTGATCTGAAGCGCCGACGACGATTGGTCGGTATGCACGAACTGCACGCCGACATTGCCGCGTATCGGAATGCCCGCGAGTTCGGTACTGATGTTGAACTTGGCGTAGGCGACCGGGACTTTTTCCGTAACCGAATAGTTGCGGTTCAAGTCGTTGGTGCCGTTGACCGGAAGAATGTAGTACTGGCTGGCGAGGGCGCCCAGAACATCGTAGTTGAGAATGCCCGGAATACCGCCGAAGCTCAGGTTGGTTATTCCGCGGGCGAGGCCGGAGCCCAGGGGGACGGCAAAGGTCGGGACATACGGAAGGTTCTTGCACGATGCGTTGAAGTCGGGTGCGGAACTACTGTATGCCGTGCTGCAGCCGTTGCCCATCAAATAGGCGTAATAGACGTCGGCCTGTTTGTCCTTGCGGCGCTCGGAGTAATTGACTCCCAGATCCATGCTCGAGAATATCCAGCCGAGCGGATGCGATACCTCGGCTCGGAACGCCTTGATCGTATCCTTCTGCTTGTCGAATTCTTCGCGGCCGTCATAGGTGTATCCGCCCGAACTGCCGCGGCTGTATCCGGCGGCGTCGACCAGGCGGAAGTTCGCCGGGTTGGTCAAGTCGACGGGAAGGGTGAAAGTCGGAAAGCCCGGCCCGTTCAATATGTTGAACTGTGCGCTGGTCAGGCCGCTGGCCACACCGGAGAAGAGATAGGCGTCCTGAATTTTGTTGGTCGCGCGCGAGTACGAAAGATCCACCATCGCCGACCATTGGTCGGCAAATTGGAAACGATTGTTCCAGCCGACCGAGAACAGATAGTCGCGCTCTTTGTTGTACTCGTTCTGGTCGATCGGGGCGAGGCCATTCATCGTGCCGCTGGTGACGAGCGAGTTGCCTAGATAAGGAGTGATGCCCGGTCCGGTCTTGATGTTGGAGAATTCGATACCGTCCCAGGCGCTGCTCGACCACTGCAGACCGTTGGTATGCGCCTCCTGTTTGAATTTCGAGTAGTAGATATCGAGCATGCCGTGGTAGCTGTCGCTCGGCGCCCATTCGAGCACACCCATGATGCCGTTGCGCAGCTGACTTTCCGACTTGGCGCGCAACTCCATGCCTTGCTGCACAAGAACATTGTCCGGAACGCCCTTAGTCGGATCCGCGCCCCAATGGGCAAGACTGCCGGGATAGTCGCCGTTGGGCGCGGCGAACCACCACGCCTTGTAGTTCTTCGACTGAATCGGCGAATCCAACTGAGCAAAACCGATCGCCAAGCCGACGGTATGGTCGAAAAACTGGTCGATGTACGAGGCGCTGATGCGATGTCCGTTGTTGCCGACATCGGCGCCCGGATTCAAATCGCCGTTGGTGTTGTGCTCGCCGCGGAGATTGAATGCGAACTTGCGATCCTTGAAATCCAGCGGACGCAGCGTATGCAGATCGACCGTTCCGGAAAGGCCCTGGCCGATCAAGCTGGCTTCCGGCGTCTTGTATACGACGGCGCCGCTGATCAGTTCGGAAGGATATTGATCGAATTCGACGCCTCGGTTTTCGCCGACTGTGGCCTGTTCGCGGCCGTTGAGGGTGGTGCCGACAAAGTCGGGCGCGAGGCCACGAATCGAGATCAGATTTGCATGCCCGTCGAGACGTTGCGTGGTCACGCCGGGCAGGCGTGCCAGGCTCTCGGCGATGCTCACGTCGGGCAGCTTGCCGATGTCTTCGGCCGAAATTGCTTCAACGATAGCATCGGAGTTCTGCTTGATCTTCATCGCAGTCTGCAGACTAGCTTTGATGCCGGTCACCGTGATCGTGCCGAGAGTCGAATCGGCGTCGGTTCCGGTCTTCTTCTCCGCTGCATTCGCCGTCGCTTGCGTTGGTGCCGTCTGAGGATCGAGCGCGGGCGCGCCGTCCGCAGCATGAATCGTCGTCGACATCAGCACCGTGGCGCAGGCCAAAGCGAGCGGATGTCTACGCAAAATGCCAGCGCGCGCCAACGCGGCGCGGCACGTGTTGGAATGATTCATCGTAATCACCCTCTAGTTCTTGTTGTGTCTAGTCCCACGTTGCCCTCCGCTTTGCGCGGCGGCGCAACCCCTTGCGTTCTCCCATGCCGCAACGGCATGAAATTGGAAACGTTACCAATTTCGCCGCGAAATATGCCCGAGTAAATTCCTTGCGTCACTGTGCGGCGCAACAAATCGCCCATACTCATCGTGTTCAGGGCCGATCATTCGGGCTCGCGCCTGCAGTCGGCACGAGTGGAACTTTTGCTATATTTCGGCGGCACGAATGGGAACGCTTCCACAATCCGAGATCGATCGATGAAATTCATGCGCTGCCTGCTTGCCCTTTCGACTTTTGCGCTGGCCGGCTGTGCAAGCGTTTCCGACAAGGCGGCGCGGTCAGCAAGTGCACCTGCGAAAGCGGTGCAGGTCTGGCTCAGCACCGCCGACGCAAGCAAACAGCTCACGCGCGAAAGCGATCTTGCCTTCGCCGCCAAGAAGAGCGTTGATGCGAATATCGAGATCGACGTGACGCGGCGCTATCAGGACATCGTCGGTTTCGGCGCGGCGATCACCGATGCCTCGGCTTGGCTGATCGAGCAGCGCATGAGCCGCGTACAGCGCGAAGCCCTGTTGCAGGATCTGTTCGGTCGCGCAGGCGACGGCATCGGATTGAGCTTCACCCGCCTGACGATTGGCGCGTCGGATTTTTCGCGCTATCACTACAGCTTCGACGACATGCCGCCGGGTCAGCGCGATCCGCAGCTCGCGCATTTTTCCATCGAGCCGAACCGGCAAGACGTGCTGCCGGTCGTGCGCGCGGCGCTGGCGGTCAATCCAAAGCTGCAGGTGATGGCTTCGCCTTGGAGTGCGCCGGGCTGGATGAAAACCACCGGCAGCATGATCGGCGGAACCCTGCGCGCCGATGCCTATGCGCCGTTTGCCGAATATCTGCTGCGCTACGTCGAGGCCTACGCGGCGGAAGGCGTGCCGATCTTCGCGCTGACCGTGCAGAACGAACCGGGCTTTGCGCCGGACGACTATCCCGGCATGAAGCTCGATGCGTCCGCGCGCGCGAAACTGATCGGCGAACATCTCGGTCCGCTGCTCGCGCGGCGCGCGCCGGCGACGAAGATTTTCGATTGGGACCACAACTGGGACCGGCCCGAGGAGCCGCTGGCCGTGCTCGCTGATCCGGTTGCGCGCCGCTATGTCGCGGGCGTCGCCTGGCATTGCTACGCGGGTGCGGTGCGCGCGCAGACCGCCGTGCACGACGCGCACCCGGACAAAGATGAGTATCTGACCGAATGCTCGGGCGGCGAGTGGAAGCCGATGAAGGACGATGCGCTGCTGACGATCGTGCGCCGGCTCGTCATCGGTTCGACGCGCGGATGGTCGCGCGGCGTGCTGTTGTGGAATCTGGCGCTCGACGAAAACCACGGTCCGCATGCGGGCGGCTGCAGCGACTGCCGTGGACTCGTCACCATCGACTCGAAGACCGGCACCTACGTGCGCACGGTCGACTACGTCGCACTCGCCCACGCGAGCCGCTTCGTGCGGCGCGGCGCGCAGCGCGTCGAGTCGAGTGAGACAGGCAACGAGGTCGACAACGTCGTGTTCCGTAACGCGGACGACGGTTCGCTCGTCATGATCGCGGCAAACTCATCGGCCTCCGCGCAGCACATTGCCGTGCGTGCCGACGCTCGATCATTCGTTTATGAAATGCCGGCGTACAGTGTCGCGACGTTTGTCTGGCGGCAATAGCGCAAGCAGTGCTTTATTGACTGTGCGCAAAGCTCACTGCGGCGCATTCC
Organism: Rudaea sp. 3F27F6; assembly: GCF_005503555.1. Classification (GTDB taxonomy): domain Bacteria; phylum Pseudomonadota; class Gammaproteobacteria; order Xanthomonadales; family Rhodanobacteraceae; genus Rudaea. Next base: position 527,621 of record NZ_SCNG01000001.1, on the reverse strand, counting down.
GCTCCGTGCCGCGGCGCAGATCGCGTTGGATTGTGGATGCCTAGGAAGATCAGTCGAAGTGCAGCCCGCACTCGCGCTTTAGCCCGAAGAAGCGCGTGTCTTCCTCGCGCATGCCGTCGCCGAGCGCTTGCGTGGTGTGCACGTCGCCGATCGAGACGTAACCCTGTTCCCAGAGCGGGTGATAGGGCAGAGCGTTCTGCTGCATGTACTGCCAGATGTCGCGATCGCTCCAGTCGATCAGCGGATGCAGTTTCCAGCGGCCGTCGCGCACTTCGAGCACGTTCGAGTTGCGCCGCGTCGTCGACTGCGCGCGCCGCAGCCCGGCGATCCAGGTCTTCGCGCCGAGTTCGCTGAGCGCGCGGCGCATCGGTTCGACCTTGCGCAGCGCGTTGTACTCGGAGATGCCGTTGACGCCGTTCTCCCAGAGCTTGCCGTGGCGCGCTTCCATCCAGGCGATGCCGAGCTTCGGCCGGTACACCTTGAGGTTGAGCGACAGTTTCTCGGTGAGCTGGTCGGCGAAGCGATAGGTTTCCGGGAACAGATAGCCGGTGTCGATCAGCACGACCGGAATGTCGGCGCGTTCGCGCGTGATCAGATGCAATAACACCGCGGACTGTGCGCCGAAGCTCGACGAAAGCACATGCTCGCCGGGCAGGTTTTCCAGCGCCCAGCTTACCCGCTGGTGTGCGTTGCAGCTTTCGAGCCAGGCGTTGAGTTCGGCCAGTCCGGTCTGGTCTTTGGCGACGCTTTGGATATCGGGAAGGTGCATGACGCGCTCTCCGGCGCTGTGTTTATTGGTGTTGTTGCTTGGATTCTGCGGACGCGGCTTGGTCCGGCGCGGCGCCGCGGCACTACGGCCGGGGAGTGCGCTTTGCCGAGTCGAAGCGTCGTGAGCGACGGCGCAGGCATGGATTGAACGGGGCGGCATGAGCGGGTGCTTCGACCTAGGCCGCAACCGACGACGCCGCAAGCAGGGTGACCGGGATGGTCTTGTACGGCGCTTCTGCGAGCACGTCCGCGCGCACGAGGAAATCGCCGAACGCTTCGCCGTCCGCACGTTCGGCGGCATAGCGCGCGAACAACTCGTCCAAGGTCGCGAGGATCTGCGCTTCGTCGACGTTCTCGCGGTGCAGGCGGTTGAGGCGTTGGCCGCGCGCGTCGGCGCCGAGCATAAGGTTGTAGCGGCCCGGCGCTTTGCCGACCAGGGCGATCTCGCCGAGGTAGGGACGCGAGCAGCCGTTCGGGCAGCCGGAAAGGCGCAGGTGGATATTCGTCTCGCCGAGGCCGTGCTTGTCGAGCAGCGCTTCGACCAGACCGGTGAAGTCGGGCAGGTAGCGTTCGGCTTCGGCCATCGCGAGCGCGCAGGTCGGCAGGGCGACGCAAGCGAGCGCGTTGAGGCGCACCTTGCTCGCCGTGCGGTAGAGATCGAGACGATGCTCGGCGACGATCGCGTCGATTTCGGCGCGGTCCGCGGCGGGCACGTTGGCGATCAGCAGATTCTGGTTCGGCGTCAGGCGGAAGCTCAGGCCGGAATTTTTCTGCGCGTGGATCTGCGCAATTTTGCGCAGCGCGCTCAGATGAGTGTGTTCGCCGCGATCGGCGACCCGGCCCGCTTCGATGCGCAGGGTCAGATGGGCGCGGCCGTCGGCGGACTCGACCCAGCCGAAACGATCGCCGTTGTGTTCGAAGTGGAACGGCCGCGCCGGGCGCAGCGGCGCGCCGAAGCGGCGTTCGACTTCGGCCTTGAACCAGTCGAGGCCGCGGTCGTCGATCGTGTACTTGAGGCGCGCGTGCTTGCGGTCGGCGCGGCCGCCGAAGTCGCGCTGCGCCGTCACCACCGCTTCGGCGATCGCGTTGACGCGATCTGCGGCGACAAAGCCGAGCACGTCGGCGAGGCGCGGGTAGGTCGCCGCCTCGCCGTGCGTCGCGCCGAGGCCGCCGCCGACCGTGACGTTGTAACCGAGCAGTTGATTGTTTTCGACGACGGCGATGAAGCCGAGGTCGTTGGCGAACACATCGACGTCGTTGACCGGCGGCACGGCGAAGGCGATCTTGAATTTGCGTGGCAGGTAGACCGGTCCATAGATCGGCTCGTACTCCTCGCCCGAGCCCGCGACCTTTTCTTCGTCGAGCCAGATTTCGTAGTAGGCGCGCGTCTTCGGCTTGAGAAATTCCGACAGCTTGGCCGCGTCGTCGTAGACCCGCGCGTGCAGCGCCGATTCGAGCGGATTCGCTGCGACCATCACGTTGCGATTGACGTCGCCGCAGGCCGCGACCGTGTCGATCAGCGCGGCGTTGATCGCCTGCAGCGTCGGCTTGAGTTCGCGCTTGATCACGCCGTGGAACTGGAAAGCCTGGCGCGTGGTGAGGCGCAGCGTGCCGTTGGCGTAACGCTCCGCGATCGCGTCGAGCTTGAGCCACTGTTCCGGCGTCACCACGCCGCCCGGCAGGCGCGTGCGGATCATGAAGCTGTAGTCGGGTTCGAGCTTGGCCGCGCGGCGTTCTTCGCGCAGATCGCGGTCGTCCTGCTGATAGCTGCCGTGGAACTTGATGAGCTGGGTATCGTCGTCGGCGATCGCGCCGGTGACGTCGTTGGCAAGGCTTTCGACGAGCGTGCCGCGCAGGCGCCGGCTGCGCGTCTTGATGCCTTCGACAGCGGAGAGAATGGGAGCGGGTGCAGTCGTGGACATATCAGTAAACGTCGCGCGCGTAGCGGCGCTCGGCGGCAAGCTGGTTGAGGAAATCGCGCGCGTCTTCGTCGGACTTGCCGCCATGCTCGATGACGATGTCGCGCAGCGCGGCGTCGACGTCGGCGGCCATGCGTGTCGCGTCGCCGCAGACATAGACGTGGGCGCCGTTGGCGAGCCAGTCGTACAGCTCCTTGCCGCGGCGGCGCAGATTGTGTTGGACGTAGACTTTCTCGGACTGGTCGCGCGAGAACGCCAGATCGAGTTTATGCAGGGTGCCGTCCTTGAGCGCCTTCTGCCATTCGACTTGATAGAGAAAGTCGGTGCGGAAATGCGGATTGCCGAAGAACAGCCAATTGCGTCCCGCGGCGCCGGTTTCGGCGCGTTCCTGGATAAAGCCGCGGAACGGCGCGATGCCCGTACCGGGGCCGATCATGATCACATCGCGCGACGCGTCCGCGGGCAGGCGGAAGCGTTCGTTCTCTTCGATAAAGACCGGCACGCCGGCGTCTTCCGGGAGGGTAGCCAGGAATTGTGACGCGGCGCCGACGTGCCGGGTCCCGAACTTTTCATAGTCGAGCACCGCGACGGTGAGGTGGACTTCCTCGCCGACGGCCTTCTGGCTCGATGCGATCGAATACATGCGTGGCGCAAGCGGACGCAGCGCGGCCACGAACTCATCGGCCGACCATGCGGCCGGGAAAGTACGCAGCACGTCGATGAGCTGATAGTCCGCGAGCAGTTCGCGCAGTGCGTCCTTGCCGTCGGGCGACAGGGCGCGGTCGAGCGCTTCGTTCTTCGCGCGCTTCGCATGCTCGACGAGGAACGGTCGCGATAGTGTCGTGATTTCGCGCTTGCGCAGGAGCCACTCGCGCAGCGAATGCGATTCGCCTTGCAGCGCGACGGCCTTGTCGCCGTCGAAGCGCAGCGCAGCGAGTACGGCGTCGACGAGTGCGAGTGGATTGGTCGCGTGCACGCCGAGCGCATCGCCCGGCTGATAGGCGAGGCCCGAGCCTTCGAGCGAGAGTTCGATGTGGCGGATGTCCTTGCTGCCGTTGCGCGCGCTGATGCGCTGATTGGCGAGCACCGCGGCGGCATAGGGCTTCTCGCGCGTCCACGCGGGGACGTGTGCCTGCACGGTGCTGCGCAACGGCGTGACGGTCGCAGCGCGCGGGCCGGTGGGCGCATCGGCCTTGAGCAGATCGCGCGCCTGTTCGAGCGCCTGCTTCGACCACGGCGCGGCGACGCTGGCGATATCGAGATCGGCTTCGCCGCGCTCGAACAGCCGCGTCGCTCCGAGTTCGGCGAGACGCGTGTCGATCTTGACGCCGATCGAGCAGAACTGCGGATAGCTCGAATCGCCGAGGCCGAGCACGGCGAACTTGAGCTGCGGCAGCTTCGGCGCGCGCTTGCCGGAGAGGAATTCGACGAAGCCGCGCGCGTCGTCGGGCGGATCGCCGTCGCCCTGGGTCGAGATCACGACGTAGAGCAGGCGCTCTGCGGCGAGTTCCTTGGTCGCATAGGCGTCGGCGCGCACCAGGCGCACGTTGAGCCCGGCGCCCTCGGCCTCGCGGGCGAGCTTTTCGGCCTCGCGTTTGGCGTTGCCGGTCTGGCTGCCGTAGACGATGGTCAGCCGTGTCGACGGCGCGGCTTCGGCGGCTGGGGCTACGGCGGTCTGCAGCGGCACGGCGACGTGGCTGGCGACCGAAGCCGTCAGCGGCACATGCCGCGACGAGGCGGCGACTCCGGCGACGTAGCCGGACAGCCAGTACAGCGAATCGGCGTCGAGCCCTTCGGTCAAGCGCGCCAGCAGGGCGAGCTTGTCCTCGGAGAACGGCGACAGGATACGGTTCGGTTGGGCTGACACGTCGGCGCTCGCTTGGCTGGTTTGGACGGCTATACGTCTAATGGAAGACGAGATATCGGCCGATCCTAGTCCTCGCCGGAGGAGGCCAGAACGTACCTTTAGTTATAGGGTCATGCGCTGCGGTTATTGCTTGCGGTGATAAGTGCGGCGGACGGTTGACAATCGGCCGCTGCAAGCGAAGCGTGATGCGGCCTGCAATGCTGCGTCGCAGCGCCGCGGGACATATATCCACATCACCCGAGGGCATGTCGATTTAGCGAAGTCCTAACGAACGTTGTGCTTCCATTCAGTTATCGCCGCATCGATGCGGCTCCCGAATAGACAACATGCAGCGACTTATCGTGATCGGCGGAGGAGCCGCTGGCTCCGCCGTCGTCGGCGAATTCCTGCGCCGCGGCCAACCCGGCGACTTCGACCTTACCTGGCTGGTCGGCCGCCAGGCGCCCGGGCGCGGCGTGGCCTACTCGACCACGGCCGAACACCACCTGCTCAACGTTCGCGCCGCGAACATGGGCTTGTTTGCCGACGACGCCGGCGCGTTCATCGCCTATGCGCAGACCCAGGGCTGGCCGGTCAAAGGCCTCGATTTCGTCCCGCGTGCCTGGTACGGCGATTACCTCGAAGCCGTGCTCGCCCGCGAGATCACCGGTGCGCGCGAACGCGGCCTCGCCATGCGCGTGCTGTCGGTCGATGCCGCGAGCGTGCGCGGCGACGATGCAAACGGTTACAGCGTGCGCACGGCCGACGGCGAGGAACTCGTCGCCGACGGCGTCGTGCTCGCGATCGGCGCGCTGCCTTCGGTGGCGCTGGCCGAGGTCAGCGAGTCCGCGCGCGCCAGCCACGCTTACACGGCCGACCCTTGGCACTGGCCGCTGCCGCGCAAGGCGCCCGAACGCGTCGTCGTGCTCGGCACTGGCCTGACCGCGGTCGATGCGCTGCAGAGCGCGGCGCGTCTGTGGCCGAACGCGCAGCTCACCGCGATTTCGCGGCATGGGCGCCTGCCGCGCAGCCACAACGCCGCGCCGGGCCAGCCGTACGAACAGCAGGCTTCCCTGATCGAAGCGCTGCGCGCGAAGCCGAATGTCGCGCATTGGCTGCGCGAAATCCGCGCGGCAATACAGGACGAGGACGTCGAATGGCGTTCCGTCGTCGACGGCCTGCGCTCCGAAACGCAGAATCTGTGGCGCATGCTCGACGCGCACGAGCGCGCGCGCTTCCTGCGCCATCTGCGCTGGCTCTGGGAATCCGCGCGCCACCGCCTGCCGCAGCAGACGACCAACGAACTCGCGCGCCTGCGCACCCAGGGGCGGCTCAAGGTTCTCGCCGCACACATCCGCTCGATCGACACCCATGCAAGCGAGCGCGGTCAGCTCGAAGTGCGCGTGCAGCCGCGCGGCGCCGAGGGCGTGCGCAGCTTCGCCGCCGATCTCGTCATCCAGGCGACCGGTTTCAACATCTCGGTCAAGGCCACCGATCATCCGCTGATCCGTCAGATGGAGAGCGAAGGCATTGCCCATCCCGACGAACTCGACCTCGGCCTCGCCACCGATGCCGAAGGCCGCCTGCTGCGCGCCGACGGCACGCCGGCCCACGGCCTGCGCTGCCTCGGCACCCTGCTGCGTGGCTCGATCTGGGAATGCAGCGGCCTGCCGGAAATCCGTTCGCTCGCGAAGGCGATCGCGCGCGACATGCCGGGCGAACTGCGGCAGGCGGCGGCATCCGCGCCGGCGCGCGCGAATCGGCCACGCATCAGCTCGCTCGCTTCGGCTGTCGCCTGAAGCACCAGCGCTCGGCCGCGTCTTGCGTTCGTCACGGCAAGCCCGATAATCTGCGGGCTTGCCGAAGATTCTTCGGAACGCGGGTGTAGTTCAATGGTAGAACTGCAGCTTCCCAAGCTGCTAACGTGGGTTCGATTCCCATCACCCGCTCCAATCGGCGACTAGCCGCTCATTTTCAGCTCCACGATTCGCTCGGATCTCGGCTTCTGCAGAAGCCTGATACCGATCCTGCGCCTTGGTAGTCGGCGCGAAGATAACCGATATTCGCGATAACGTTTGCCCGGCTTCTCGCAACGCCAGGCATTTCGCCCGAAGAATTCGCCCACACAAAAATCCCCAATTCTGGGGATGTGGCTGCGCGCCGCGCTCCGCCAATCTCCCCTCCGCATCGTCCTTCCTCGGGAAGGGGCGGTGCATGCCGATAAATCAGGGGAAAGTCCATGAGCGTGCGGAATCGTTCCGTTGCTGTGCGATGCGCCGCAATGCTGTGTCTGCTGTCGGCCGTGTTCGTCGCGCCGGCCGCGTGGAGCCAGGGCGCGCCGAGCCAGCTCGATTGGCGCGCGACGACGGTCGCCGCAGGCACCGACCATACCTGTGCGCTGACCACGGGCGGCAGCGTGCTTTGCTGGGGCAGCAATGCCTTCGGCCAGCTCGGCAACAGCTCGACCACGGATTCCGCGGCGCCGGTGACGGCGACGAATCTTGCCGGCGGCGTCTTGGCGATCGTCGCGGGCAACAGTTACAACTGTGCGCTGATGACTTCGGGCGGCGTGCAATGTTGGGGGGCGAACGGTAACGGTCAACTCGGCAACGGCACGACTGCGAACGCGTCGACACCGGTCGCGGTGACGAATCTCGCCAGCGGTGTCGCCGCGATCGCGGTGGGCGAGGCGCACAGTTGCGCGCTGATGACCTCGGGCGGCGTGCAATGCTGGGGCGCGAACGGCAACGGCCAGCTCGGCAACGGTTCTACCACCGACTCGTCGACGCCGGTGGCGGTGACGAATCTTCCGAGCGACGTGGTCGGCATCTATACGGGTGGCTACCACACCTGCGTGCTGACCAGCGCCGGTGGTGTGCAGTGTTGGGGTGCGAACAGCAACGGCCAACTCGGCAACGGGTCGACCACAGATTCCAGGACGCCGGTGGCGGTGACGAACCTCGCCAGCGGGGTAGCCGACCTTGCTATGGGTTATCGCCATACCTGCGCGCTGATGACGGCGGGTGGAATTCAGTGTTGGGGCTACAACGTCTACGGTCAGCTCGGCAACGGCACGACCACAAGCTCGTCCACGCCGGGGGCGGTGACGCGTCTTGCCACCGGCGTGGTGAAGGTCGTGGCAGGCAAGTATCAAACCTGTGCGCTGCTCGGCTTAGGTGTCATGCAGTGCTGGGGCTGGAACGTCTACGGTCAGCTCGGCAACAACTCGACCGCGAACTCGCCGGCGCCGGTCGTCGCGAAGGCGCTGCCCGGGGGCGCCATGGCGGTGACGATGGGTTCCGGACACTCCTGCCAGTTGGACACCTTCGGCGGTGTGGTGTGCTGGGGATACAACAGTTCCGGCCAACTCGGCAACGGGACGACAACGAGTTCACTCACGCCGGTTGCGGTTCCCGGTCTTGCCACCGCCGTCGCCGTCGCCACAAGCAACATCGTTGTCAACGGCAGCACCTACACCCAACCCACAAGCACGATCGTCACGGGCTATGTCCACACTTGCGGGCTGACCAATGCCGGCGGCGTGCGCTGCTGGGGGCAGAACAACCACGGCCAGCTCGGCAACAACTCGACTTCGGCCTCGTTGTGGCCGGCACCGGTGACCAACCTTGCCGTCGGCGTTGCCGCGATTGCGGCCGGCAGTGAGAGTTCTCACACCTGCGCGCTGACGAACACAGGCGGCGCGCTGTGCTGGGGCCTGAACAACTCGGGCCAGCTCGGCAACGGTGCCACCGCGGATTCTCCGGTGCCGGTGGCGGTCACTAATCTCGGCAGCGGCGTCGCGGCGATTACGCCGGGCAACGCGCACACCTGCGCCTTGACGACGGGCGGCGGCGTGCAATGCTGGGGCTCGGGCGTGTTCGGCCAGCTCGGCAATGGCACGAATACGAACTCGTTGACGCCGGTCGGCGTTGCGGGGCTCGGCAGCGGCGTGGTCGCGATCACAGCGGGATCGCGGCACGAATGCGCGTTGACTGCGTCAGGCAGTGTGCAATGTTGGGGCTGGAACCTCCTCGGCCAGCTCGGCAACGGTGCGAATGCCGACTCGTACACGCCGGTCACGACCACTCTCTCCGGCCCTGCCGTTGCGATCGCGGCAGGCTCCGATCACACCTGCGCCTTGCTGGCTTCGGGCGCAGTGCAGTGCTGGGGTTCCAACACTTTCGGCGAACTCGGCAGCGGTTCGGCGACCCCCACGCCGGTTTCCACCGCTGTGGGGGTTATCAGTCTCGCAGGCAGCGTCGCCTCCATTGCGTCGGGCGGCTACCACTCCTGCGCGGTACTGACGTCGGGAGCGATGCAGTGCTGGGGCCGCAACTTGAACGGCCAGCTCGGCCTCGGCTCGACCAAGGACACCTCCACACCGTTGGCGGTGACGAATCTCGCCAGCGGTGTCGTGGCAGCGGTCGGCGGCGATAGCGCCACATGCGCGCTGACGAGTGTCGGCGGTGTGCAGTGCTGGGGCACTGGGTTCAACGGGGCAAAAGCGCCGTACACGGTGCTCGCGGGTGTTTCGCTGAGCCTTACCGCGCCGTCGTCTCTTGCCGCCGCAGCGGGCACGACGCTGTCGATCCCGGTCAGCAACGGCAGCGTTGCCACGCTCGATTCGTGGACCCCGGACACGTGTACGGTGACCGACCAATACCGAGGCGGAGTGACCGGCCTCAAGCCCGGGCTGTGCGGCGTGCGTGCAACCCGAAACGGCTTCATCGATACGGGCACGAGTTGGGCCGACGCGCCGCAGCAGTTGCGCCTGATCCCGATAACGTCCGCCACACCGGCGCTGACCTTGGCGACGTCGAACAACCCGAGCGCGGTCGGTGCGAGCGTGACCTTCACCGTGACCTTGGCCAACGCGGCAAGTCCGAGCGGTAACGTCAGCTTCTGCGCCGATGCGACGACCACCAATGCGACCTGCAGCGGCGGCACCCTGCTGTGCACGGTGCCGGTCAGCGGCTCGCAGGCGGCGTGTTCGACGAACACGCTCGCGGCCGGCACGCACACGATCAGCGCGTATTTCGCCGGCGATGCGAACAACAGCGCGGCGACGAGCGGCACGCTATCCGAGTTCATCGGCAACCCGCCGGCGTTCACGAGCGCGAATGCAGCGACGTTCAAGGTCGGCCAGTCCGGCAGCTTCTCTGTCAGCGCGAGCGGCACACCGACGCCGACCTTCACGTTCTCGGGCGGCACGCTGCCGAACGGAACCCAATTCGTCGACAACGGCAACGGCACGGCCTCGCTCTCCGGCACGCCGGCCGCTGGCAGCATGGGCACTTACACCATACAAATCCTCGCACACAATGGCGTCACGCCGGACGCGACGCAGGCCTTCACGCTGACGGTGCAACCTGCCGCGCCGGCGCTGACCTTGGCGACCTCGAGCAACCCCAGCGCATCCGGTGCGAGTGTGACCTTCACCGTGACCTTGGCCAATGCAGTGAGTCCGAGCGGCAACGTCAGCTTCTGCGCCGATGCGACGACCACCAATGCGGCCTGCAGCGGGGGCACCCTGCTGTGCACCGTGCCGGTCAGCGGCTCGCAGGCGGTGTGTTCGACGAGTACGCTCGCGTCCGGCACGCACGCGATCAGCGCGTACTTCGCCGGCGATGCGAACAACGGCGCGGCGACGAGCGGCACGCTGTCCGAACTTATCGGCAACGCGCCGGCGTTCACGAGCGCGAATGCAACGACGCTCAAGATCGGCCAGTCCGGCAGCTTCTCCGTCAGCGCGAGCGGCACACCGACGCCGAGCTTCGCGCTCGCGAGCGGGACGCTGCCGAACGGCATGCGGCTCGTCGACAACAACAACGGTACGGCCTCACTGTCCGGCGCACCGGGCGCGGGCAGTGTGGGCAGCTACACCGTGCAAATCCTCGCGCGCAACGGCATCACGCCAGATGCCACCCAGACCTTCACGCTGACGGTGCAGCAGGCGACGAGTTCGGTCGCGCTGGTCGCTGCTCCGGCTTCGATTCTGCAAGGGCAGAGTACGACGTTGACGGCGACGATCACGACGCAGAACGCCGCTGCCGGCGGTACGCTGAGCTTCACCGACGGTGGTACGACGCTGCCCGGCTGCGGTGCGGTCGCGGTAACGGCATCGACCCTGCGGGCAACCTGCACCGCAGCCAACCTTGCGTTGGGTTCGCATTCGATCACGGCGACCTACTCGGGCGACGCGAGCACGACCGGATCGAACAACTCACCGTCCATCATGGTAACCGTGCAGGCACCCGGCACATCGATCGCACTCAACGACACAGGACAAACGCTGTGTGACAGCGGCGCAGCGATGAACCCGGTGCTCGTCGCCTGCACGACGGCGATCTTCGGCGACAGCGGCACCTATCCGCGCCAGGACGCGCGCTTCGGCCGCGATGCGGCGGCTATTGCCGGCGCACTTGCAAAGACCGGCGGCGGCGCGAACGGTTTCGATCTCACCAAGATCTGTCAGAACGGCACGAAGAATTGCGCCGGCAATGCCAACGCAAGTGGCTATACCGGACTGGCCGCGACCGATTGGACCTGCACCAAGGACAACATCACCGGCCTGGTCTGGGCGCTTTACATCAACAACAACGAATTATGGTCGCGGGCCGCCGACAGCACGAGTACGACAAACGACGTCGCTCTCGCCAATGCCAACTCGCTGTGCGGTTATAACTCGGGCTGGCGCCTGCCGACGCGGCGCGAACTGCTCTCGATCGTCAACTACGGCGCGGCCACCGGCCCGTTGATCGACACGAATTATTTCCCCGGCACCGGCGGTTTCTATTTCTGGAGCGCCGACACCTACCTGCCACCACCGCAATTCATCCCCAACGCCGGGCCGTCCGCGTGGATGGTCGACTTCGGCCTGGGACACGCCACGTTCGGCGACGTGCGCTCGGGTTCGCGCGTCCGCGTCGTGCACGGCTCGCCCTGAGCCGTCCCTGCGAAATTCACATCGAAGGATTTGTCATGCGCTCATCGATCGCAGCGATCGCGTCGAACACTCTCAGCCGCGGCGCGCGTTGTTTGCGCACAGCGGCCATTCTCGCCGTGTTGTTGTGCGTTAGCGCGCCGGCAAGCGCCGCCTTCGTCGACAACGGCGACGGCACGATCAGCGATGGCGTCACCGGCCTGACCTGGGACCACGCTCCCTTCACCAGTTGCGGCGGCACCGGCGCGGCGCCGCGCAACTGGCAGAGCGCGTTGACGGCGGCCAGCACGGCGAGCGGCTGCAACTACCGCGGCCACAACGACTGGCGCCTGCCGAACATCAAAGAGCTGGAATCGCTCGTCGACATCACCCGGTCAGCGACTGCGCCGGCGGTTTTTGCCAATGGCCTGATCGGTGCACCGTCGCCGACGACGTATTTCTGGAGTTCCACCACTTACCCCGCGGCGCAGGCCGGCGTCATCTCCGCGTTCGTCATCTTCACCTATGACGGCAGTTTCACGCCGCTGCAGATCAGCAACAACGCCTATGCGCTGCTCGTGCGCGGCGGCCAGTCGTTCGATACGCTGCATCCGCCGCCGATCGTGAGCGCGACCTCCGTCGCGCCGATCGGCTATACCAACGCCACGTTCAACGCGACCAGCAATGCGGCCGGTGCCGGTTTCGTCATCGCGGTACCGACGGGCAGCGCGGCACCGACCACGGCGCAGGTGATCAGCGTCGCCAAGGCCGGCGGAGCCGGCAGCTACACGAGCGGGACTAACACGGTGAACGTGATTGCCTCCGCCTTCGATTTTTTGAGCGCAGGCGCCGCCACCGCGTTTCCTCTGAGCGGATTCGTTCCGGCGACCTCGTACGATGTGTACTTTGTCGCCAACGACACTTTCGGCAACTCCTCGGCGCTCGCCGGGCCATTCACGTTTATGACACTGAGCAATGCGACGGCGACGGCGATCAGCGCGATCAATCCGAATCCGCTGACCTTCGCCCCCGGCGCGACAGCGACGGTCAGCGTCAGCGTCGTGCGCGGCAGCGACCAAACCGCACCGAGTGGCGGTACGGTCACCGTCAGCAACACGACCGACGGCACGAGTTGCACGATATCGCTGCCCGGCGCGAGCGCCTGTGCGATCCCGATCAGCGGCGCCGGTGCCAAGGCGCTATCGGCAGCGTTCGTCAGCACAGATACGATTCACTTCGCGAACAGCGCCACGAGCGGTGCCACCACGCTGACGGTAAATCAGGCGCCACAAACGATCGTGTTCGGCGCCGCGCCGGGCATCGCGGTCGGCGGATCGGGTACGGTCAGCGCGAGCGGAGGCGCGTCGGGCAATCCCGTCGTCTTCAGCACGACGAGCACGGCCTGCTCGGTCGCTGCCAATGGTGCGGTGAGCGGCCTGAGCGTCGGTCCCTGTGTGGTGACCGCGAACCAGGCTGGCAACGCCGATTATTCGTCCGCGCCGCCGGCCACACAGACGCTGACGGTCGGTCAGGCATCGAGCGCGCTCGGCCTGACGTCGAGCTTGGCTTCTTCGGTGTTCGGCCAGGCGGTGACCTTCAGCGCTGTCGTGATCTCGGCGAACGCGGGTGCTGCCGGTACGATCACCTTCACCGCGGACGGCTCCCCGGCGCCGCTCTGCCCGGTGCAGCCGCTTGTCGGCGGCAGCGCAAACTGCGCGACGACCGCCCTTATCGCCGGCACACACACGATTGCCGCCGTCTATTCGGGAGACATCAATACGACGGGATCGAGCACTCCCGCGCTCAATCAATCCGTCGCCAAGGCGCAGACGACGACGACGCTGACCGCGCCGGCGCCGATCGTTTTCGGTCAATCGGTCGATGTCACCGCGACCGTCGCCGTCAAAGCGCCCGGTGCGGGCACGCCGACGGGCAGCATCACGATCAGCGACGGCGGTGCGAGCCCAGGGGATTCCTGCACGATCGCGCTGCCGGCCGACCATTGCACCCTGACTCCGGGCACCCCGGCAAACGCCACGCTGACGGCGACCTATGTACCCGACAGCGGATCGAGCGCGAATATCAGCGGTAGCAGCGCGACGGCCGCATTGACCGTCAATCCGGCAACCAGCAGCGTCGTGCTCGGTTCGAGCGTGAATCCGGCCGTGTTCGGCCAGAGCGTGACGCTGACTGCCGTCGTCACCACGAGCAATCCGAACGCAGGCGGCACCGTGAGCTTCAGTGAAGGCGGCACGGCGCTGACGGGCTGCGGTGCCATCGCGATGGCGAGCGGCGGCATTGCGGTATGTCAGACCGCGAGCCTGTCCACCGGCCCTCATGCGCTCGTGGCGGCATACTCGGGCGATGCCGCTACGCCCGCATCGAGCAACGCCGCGTCGCCGCTGTCGCAGGCCGTGATCAAAGCGTCGACCGCGGTGACGTTGACGCCGCCGGGCGCGACCGCGCTCGGCAATTCGATCAGCGTCAGCGCGACAGTCGCGGTCGTTGCGCCCGGTGCGGGCACGCTTACGGGAACGATCACGATCAGCGACGGCGGCAGCGCGCCGCACGACACTTGTACGATCGTCCTGCCGGCGACGCAATGCAGCCTGACGCCGAGCAGCGTCGGCACGCTGACGCTGAACGCGTCTTTTGCGCCCGATGCGGCTGCTGCTGCGAACTTCAGCGGTAGCAGCGCGAGCGGCAGCCTGATCGTGAGCCAGGCTGCCAGCACGATCTCCCTCGCGTCGAGCGACGAACCGGCTGTCTTCGGCCAGGCCATCACCTTGACAGCGAAGGTGTCCGCGCTGGGCCCGCCGCCGACCGGCAGCGTCGACTTCAGCGAAGCGGACGGCACGCCGATCGCGGGCTGCGCCGCGGTCGCGCTGAGTACTGGTATCGCCAACTGCCAGACGAGCGCGCTTTCCGTCGGCACGCATTCGCTCGTCGCAACGTATTCGGGCGATGCCAATACCGTCGGAGCGAGCAGCGCGAACGCGCCGTTGACGCAAACCGTGGATCAGGCGGCGACGGCAGTGACGTTGACCGCGCCCGCACCGATCACGCTCGGCAACTCGGTCATTGTCAGTGCTGCGGTCGCCGTCGTCGCGCCCGGCGCGGGTACGCTGAGCGGAACGATCGCGGTCAGCGATGGCGGCAGCGGTCCAGGCGACACTTGCACGATCGTGCTGCCAGCGATGGCGTGCTCGCTAACGCCAAGCAGTGCGGGAGCCAAGGCCCTGACCGCGACGTACACGCCCGATTCCGTAGCGAGTGCGAATTTCACCGGCAGCAGCGCCAGCGGCAGCCTGACGGTGGCGGCTGCACCGAGTGGAATGTCGTTGGCTTCCTCGGTGAATCCGTCGGCGTTCGGCGAGAACGTGGTGTTCACCGCTACGGTCACGCCGGCAAACGGCGGAGTGCCTCCAGGCGGCACGGTGACCTTCCTCGACGGCGCTGCGCCGCTGTGTCCGCCGACGGCGCTGCTCCCGGGCGCGGCAAGCGCGAGCGTGACCTGCGCTGCGCCGGCTCTCGCCGTCGGCAATCATCCGATCAGCGCGAGTTATTCCGGCGACGCCAACAACCAGCCGGCAACGGCGACCCTGGCCGGCGGCCAGACCGTGCAGGCCGCCGCGACGACGACGACGATCACGCCGCTCGCGCCGATCACGCTCGGCACCGGCGTTGCCGTGCAGGTGACGGTGGCCGCGCAGGCGCCCGGTGCTGGCACGCCGAGCGGTACGGTCGTGGTCAGCGACGGCGGCGTGACTTGCACGGCCACGTTGTCGAACGGCAGCGGCAGTTGCACGCTGACGCCGAAAGCGCCGGCCGGCGTACATTCGATTTCGGCCGTCTATACGGCTACTGCGAATTTCGCCATGAGCAGCGGAACGACCAGCTTGACCGTCAATGCGGCAACGGCAGCGATGACTCTGACCAGCTCCGCCAACCCGAGCGCGTTCGGACAAAACGTCACGCTGTCTGCGGCGGTGAAATCCGTAGTCGGCGGCGCGATGCCCACCGGCAGCATTACGTTCCGTGACGGCACGACTGTGCTGTGTAACCAGGTCGCCGTGACCGTGGGCGGTGGCATCACGACCTGCGCGGTGTCGGCTCTCGCCGTCGGCAATCATGCGATCAGCGCGAGTTATTCCGGCGACGACAACAACCAGCCGGCGACGGCAACCCTGGCCGGCGGCCAGACCGTGCATGCCGCCGCGACGACGACGACGATCTCGCCGCTCGCGCCGATCACGCTCGGCGCCGGCGTCGCCGTGCAAGTGACGGTGGCCGCGCAAGCGCCCGGTGCCGGTACGCCGGGCGGCACGGTCGCGATCAGCGACGGTAGCGTGACTTGTACGGCGACGTTGTCGAACGGCAGCGGCAGTTGCGCGCTGACGCCGAAAGCGCCGACCGGCGTGCATTCGATTTCGGCCGTCTATACGGCTACTACGAATTTCGCCGCAAGCACGGCAACCGCCAGCTTGACGGTCAATGCCGCCACCGCGGGAACGACGCTGACGAGTTCCGTCAATCCGAGCGTATTCGGACAAAGCGTCACGTTGTCTGCGACGGTTACACCGGCGGCCGGCGGGGCAATGCCGACCGGCAGCGTCACATTCCGCGACGGTGCGACGGTGTTGTGCAGCCAGGTCGCGCTGGTTGCCGGCAGCGGCAACGCGGCGGCGACCTGTGCTGCGAACGGGCTGGCCGCGGGCGCGCACGCGATCACGGCAAGCTATGGCGGCGACGCCAACAATCTCGCCTCGCAGTCGCTGGCGACGACGCAGACGGTGAACAAAGCCGCGACAACGCTGGCGCTCTCCGCGCCGGCGGCAATCACGTTGGGACAATCGGCGAACGTGACGATCAGCCTCGGCGTCGTCGCTCCGGGCGCCGGTACTCCAAGCGGTGAGGTCACTATCGATGACGGTGCCGGCGCGACGTGCACGATCGCGTTGCCGGCGACGGGCTGCTCGCTGACGCCGGTCGCATCCGGCAACCTGCATCTGAGTGCAACGTATGCCGGCGATGTGAACTTCGATACCAGCAATGCGACGGCACCGCTCGGCGTCGGCACGCTGCGCAGCACGGTCACGCTGACGAGTTCGGCCAATCCCGCCACGCTGGGCGGTGCCGTCACGTTCACCGTAACGGTCGCGGCGCAATCCACTTCTGGAGCGACAGCCGCGACTCTCGCCGCGGCGAATGTCGCACCAACCGGCACAGTCGTACTAAGCGACAACGGCAGCACTCTCGCCACGTTGACGCTCGACGCAATGGGCACGACGAGCTACACGACCTCCGCACTGGTAGTGGGCAGCCATACGATCGTCGCCGCCTACTCGGGCGATGCGCGAACGGCAGCGGCCAGCGCGACGTTGACACAGACCGTCGGCGCAGCGCCCGCGGCGGTGGTACCGGCGCCGGCTGTGTCGGTCTGGATGCTGGTCTTGCTTGCGCTCGTCCTGCTTGCGGCGGCTTGGCGGCGAGCGACAGCGACGATCCGGTAGATTCAGGGGAAAGCGCCCGCAGCGCTTCGGCGCTGCGAGTGTTTTTCTCGGATTATTGTCGGCGCCGAGACAGCGCGACGGTTCGACCGCGGAGCGCAGCCGCCTTCAGGCGGGCAACGCGGCGAACGCCGTTGCCGGCGACGCTTCCGGTTCACCCTCGCCGAGTTCCGCCACGAGGAAGTTGAGGAACACTTTTATCTTTGCCGGCAAAAAGTGTCGCGAGGGATAGACCGCATAGATGGCGGTTTCGTCGCCTTGCCAATCGGCGAGTACCGGTACGAGTGCGCCTTCGGCCAACTGTCGACGGACATAGAGTTCGGGAATCAGACTCAAGCCGAATCCGGCGAGCAGTGCGTCGCGCACGGCGAGGCTCGAAGAGACCTTGTAGCGGGCGTCGACCGGTATCGACACGGTTTCGCCGTGTTTGCGAAACGCCCAGACCGCGGAATGGTCCGACAGGGTGAACTGCACACAAGTGTGTTGGAGAAGATCGGCCGGATTCTCGGGCGTACCGAAGCGCCGGAAATACGCCGGCGAAGCGCACAGCACATGTTTGAGTACCATCAGCTTGCGCGCGACGAGCCGTGAATCTTCCAACTTGTCGCTGCCGCGCAGGGCGCAGTCGTAACCGTCGCGGATCAGGTCGACGCGGCGGTCGTCCAGTCGAAGATCGAGCGAGATGCCGGGGTGGCGTTCGAGGAAGCGCGGCACCGACTGGGAAATGGTCAGCAGGGTCAGCGTGATCGGTGCGCTGACACGCAGGTGCCCGGTCGGCCGTTGTTGCAATTCGCCGACGGAACCGTCGGCCTCATCGAGATCGTCGAGGACGCGCGAGATGCGTTCGTAATAGTGCGTACCGGCTTCGGTCAGGCTCAGTCGCCGCGTCGTCCGGTTGAGCAGCCTTGCGCGCAGATGCGCTTCGAGTTCGCCGATGTTCTTGCTGACCGCAGCAGGGGACAGCCGAAGTTGCTTTGCGGCCGCGGTGAAGCTGCCGAGGGAAACGACCGTGCGGAATACGAGCAAAGCGGTCATGCGGTCCATGATTGTTCACTCTTGGGAAATTGTCTTTCACTTCATGGCGGTATTATCAACCTAATGACTCGTAATTAGGATGGTTCGCACTCGTCAGTCCGAATCCACCAGAGGGAGTCTCGTGCCATGTCTCAATACGCAATGTCTGCTCTGCCGCGCGTGCCCGTTCTCGGTTCGACCATGAGCTATTGCCAGGACGGGCCGGAAAACGCTCCGGCCGTGCTCTTCCTGCATGGAAATCCGACGTCGTCTTATATCTGGCGCAACATCATGCCCGCGGTCGCCGGCACGCACCGGGCCATTGCGCCCGATCTGATCGGCTACGGGCAGTCGGGCAAGCCGGATATCGATTACCGCTTCGCCGATCATGTGCGCTACCTCGACGGTTTCATCGACGCGCTCGGATTGGATCGCTTTTACCTCATCGCGCAGGATTGGGGCACGGCGCTCGCATTCCATTTCGCGGCGCGGTTTCCGCAGCGCGTGAAGGGCTTGGCCTTTATGGAATTCATCCGGCCGTTCGAGCGCTGGGACGACTTTCACCAGAACCCGCAGGCGCGCGCGACTTTCCAGAAATTCCGCACGCCGGGCATCGGCGAACAACTGATCCAGCGCGACAACCTGTTCCTCGATCGCGTGCTGCCGGGTTCGATCCAGCGGACCTTGTCCGACGAGGAAATCGCCGCCTACCGCGCGCCGTTCCCTACCGAAGAATCGCGCAAGCCGATCTGGCGTCTGGCGAACGAATTGCCGATCGAGGGGCAGCCGGCGGACGTGCACCATTGGCTGACCGACGCGCACGCGGCCCTGAAGACTTCGACCTTCCCGAAGCTGTTATTCGTCGGCGATCCCGGCGCCGTGGTGTCGCCCGCTTTTGCACAGCAGTTCGCGGCGACCCAGCGCAATATCCGTACGGTGCAATTGGGCCCCGGCTTTCACTATCTGCAGGAAGACCACGCGGCGCGAATCGGCGAAGAACTGCGCGAGTGGATCGACGGCATCGAGGGGAGTTCGAGCGTCACGGAGTCGCGGGCGACCGATGCCGCAGTTGAACAAGCCGCGATGAGATCGGCCGGTTGAGCCGGAGCATCGGGGAATTCCCTCTTGTTAGCGACTGCGTCTGCCGGCAACAGCAGACGACTTGGATTGCTTTGATCGGCGCCGGCTTTGCCGGCGTCGATCACTTTGCCTTGGCGAACGAGTCGCGCAAGGTCACGATGCGGTTGAGCACCGGCTTTTGCGGCGTGTGGTCGCGGCTGTCGGCGACGAAGTAGCCGAGGCGCTCGAACTGGAATGCGTCCGCGGGCTTCGCATCGGCCAGCGAGGCTTCGAGCCAGCCGACGACGGAGCGGCGCGAATTCGGATTGAGATGGTCGCGATAGGTTTTGCCGTCGCTGTCGTCGTCCGGATCGGCCGCGGTGAACAGGCGCTCGTACAGGCGCACTTCGGCTTCGACGGCGTGGCGCGCACTGACCCAATGGATCGTGCCCTTGACCTTGCGCTCGGCGCCGCTCTGGCCCGTGCGCGAGGTGGCGTCGAGCGTGCAGTGCACTTCGGCTACTTTTCCACTCGCATCCTTTTTCACTTCCTCGCACTTGACGATGCCGACGCCGCGCAGGCGCACTTCGCCGCCCGGCACAAGGCGGTGGAAACCTTTGACCGGCTCTTCAAGGAAGTCTTCGCGCTCGATCCACAGCTCGCGTGAGAACGGTACGGCACGCGTGCCGAACGTCTCGTTCTTCGGATGGTTCGGGAAGGTCAGCGTCTCGGTGTGGTCGTCGGCCAGATTGGTGATGACGAGCTTGAGCGGATCGATCACGGCGAGGCGGCGCGGCGCGGAAGCGTCGAGTTCTTCGCGCACGCAGGCTTCGAGCACGGAATATTCGATCGTCGAATTCTGCTTCGACACACCCGCGCGCTCCCAGAACGCGCGGATCGCCGCTGCCGGATAGCCGCGGCGGCGTGCGCCGGCCAGGGTCGGCAGGCGCGGATCGTCCCAGCCGTCGACAATGCCGTCTTCGACCATCGCGGCCAGCTTGCGCTTGCTCGTGACGAGGTAGTCGATATTGCCGCGCGCGAATTCGATCTGCTGCGGCGTGCTGACCGGCATATGCAGGCCCGCATCGACGAGCGGCTTTACGAGTTCGGGATGATTCGGCAGATCGATCTGCGCGAGGCACCAGTCGTAGAGCGGGCGATGGTCCTCGAATTCGAGCGTGCACAGCGAATGTGTGATGCCTTCGACCGCGTCCGAGATGCAGTGGGCGTAGTCGTACATGGGATAGATCGGCCACGCGTCGCCGGTGTTCTGATGCGTGGTCTTGCGGATGCGGTACAGCGCCGGGTCGCGCAGGTTGATGTTGCCCGAGGCCATGTCGATCTTCGCGCGCAGGGTCTTGGCGCCGTCGGGGAACTCGCCCGCGCGCATGCGCTGGAACAAGTCGAGGTTCTCTTCAACGCTGCGTTCGCGGTACGGTGAGTTGCGGCCCGGCTCGGTCAGGGTGCCGCGGTACTCGCGCACCTGGTCGGCCGAGAGATCGCAGACGAAGGCTTTGCCGTCGCGGATCAGCTTGAGCGCGCAGAGATAGATGACCTCGAAATAATCCGAAGCGTGGCGCAGCGCATCCCACTCGAAACCGAGCCAGTGCACGTCGTTCTTGATCGCCTCGACGAATTCGGGGTCTTCGCGCGTCGGATTGGTGTCGTCGAGGCGCAGATGGCAGACGCCTGCGTAGTCGCCGGCGACGCCGAAGTTGAGGCAGATCGACTTGGCGTGGCCGAGATGCAGATAACCGTTCGGCTCGGGCGGGAAACGCGTGACGACGCGGCCGCCGTGCTTGCCGCTTTCCTGGTCGCCGTTGATGATCTGGCGGATGAAATTATTGACGATCGGGGGATTGCTGCTCATGGATTCGCTGGATGAACGCGGCTCTGCGGCCGTTCTTCGGGCAGGGCACTGGAGTATACCGGTCCGGCGCAGGAATTCGACAGGCTTTGCCTGCGGCGCGCGAATGCGCTAGCGTGCGGGTGTCATGAAAATCGTCTACCGGGCCGAAAACATCATCGACGCGAACCTCGTCAAGAACGCGCTTGCCGACGAGGGCATCGGCGCCTTCGTCGGCGGACACTATCTGACCGGGGCCGCGGGCGAGCTGCCGGTGTCGGGACTGGTCAACGTGATGGTCGCCGAGTCCGAATGGCCGCAGGCGCGCGTGATCGCCGAACGCATCGACGCGGCGCTGGCCGAGCGGCGCGCGGATCCGAGCTACAACGACGATTGGGCGGCCGATCCGGTTTGAAAATCCGTGCGCGCAGCGGTGACGCTCGACAATTTGCGCGCAGGCAATGGCCGGAATCTCGAGTACTTGAACATGCGCTTGAGTTGCCGCGCTCGGGCGACGCGCAAATTCTCTTGTCTCGCGCCGCTTCGATGACGGATTTTGTTTGAAAGCGGCACTTCATTGCGCCATGTCGGTGTGATGGAATCCTTCGCCCCCTCGCCCGATACCCTCACATGAGCGCACAACCGACCCTCGTCATCGGCAACAAGAACTATTCGTCGTGGTCGCTGCGGCCGTGGCTGGTGCTGCGCCAGTTCGGCGTCGCCTTCGATGAAGTCAAGCTGCCGCTCGACACGCCGGAGTTCTATGCGCGCATTGGCGACTACTCGCCGGCCGGCCGCGTGCCGGTGCTGATCGACGGCGACGTGCACGTCTGGGACTCGCTGGCGATCTGCGAGTATGCGAACGACTATTTTCTCGACGGCCGCGGCTGGCCGGCCGCTCGCGCCGCGCGCGGCTCGGCGCGCGCGATCAGCGCGGAAATGCACTCGGGCTTCGTCGCGCTGCGCACGAATATGCCGATGAACACGCGCCGGCAGGGACCGGCGCCGGCGATCGCCGCGGATACGGCCAAGGACATCGCGCGCATCTGCAAGCTGTGGAGCGAAGCGCGCGAGAAGCATGCAGCGCACGGACCGTTCCTGTTCGGCGCGTTTTCGATCGCCGATGCGATGTACGCCCCGGTGGCGCTGCGTTTCCTGAGCTACTCGGTCGATGTCGGCGCGGTCGAACGTGCCTACATCGATACCTTGTTCGCGCTGCCGGCGCTGCGCGAGTGGCTGGCCGAGGCGGCCACCGAGGAAATCGCGGTCGAGCACGAGAAAACCACGCCGTGAACGCTGCCGTCGCGGAAGGTACTGCGGCTTATCGCAGCGCCTTCCTGAAAATGCTTGCGGGCGCTGCGCTAATTTCGACGACGAGCATCTTCGTGCGCTACGCCCACGTCGCGCCGACTGTGTCGGCGTTCTACCGGCTTGCGTTCGGCGGCGTGATGCTCGCCGTGCTGCTCGCCGTGCGCGGCGGCTGGCGCGGCTTCGGCTGGCGCGACGCACTGTGGTTGGCCGTACCCGCAGCGGCGTTCGCGGTCGATCTGATCATGTGGCACCGGAGCATCCACTACATCGGCCCCGGACTTGCGACCCTGATCGGCAATTTTCAGGTCTTCGTGATGGCGCTGGCCGGCGTCGTCTTCTATCGCGAGAAGCTCGGCTGGCGTTTCGCGCTGGGTCTGGCTTTGGCCATCCTCGGCCTGTGGCTGATCGTCGGGCAGGGCTGGGCCAATCTGAGCGCGGACTACCGCACCGGCGTCATCCTCGGCGTGTTGACCGGGATCGCCTACGCGGTCTACATGTTGACCCAGCGCCGTGCGCAACTGCGCCGGCCCGCGCTGACGCCGCAACTGGCCTTGTGCGGCGTGACCGTGATCTGCGCCGTCATGCTTGCCGTTGCCGTCGTGGCCGAAGGCCAGAGCTTTGCGATTCCCGACGCGCGGTCGTGGACGGCGCTGCTCGCGCTGGCCTTTTTCGGCCAAGTGCTCGGCTGGGTATTGATCTCGCAGGCGATGCCCGTGCTGCCGGCGTCACTCGTCGGCCTGCTTCTGCTGCTGCAGCCGGGGCTTTCCTTCATCCTCGATGTGATCCTGTTCGCGCGGCCGACTGCGCCGACCGACTGGATCGGCCTCGGCCTGTCGCTGCTCGGCATCTTCGTCGCCAGCCAGCGCAGGAAATAGCCTTCTTTCGCTCAATTCCCGGCCGCCGGAAGGATGGCCGCGGACTGAGTCGTCGAAATGTCGAATTTAGACGTCCAAACGTCTAAACGTCTTGACATCCAAAAATTGCCTCCGTAGCATACGCCCCGTACTCATCAAGACCGGCTGAGGGACAGGCCCAGCGAAGCCGGGGCAACCGTTGCAGAATCCGACCGCGACATGCGGAACGATCCTGCCATTGGTGCCAATTCCTGCGAGGTCCGCAGCCCGAACGGCTGCGGTGAACCCCGTGAAGATGAGGCGAACGTTGGCAGTCGGCGTGTCGTCTCGTTGGGTCAGGTAATGAAAGACGAGACCGAAATGAGCGCCGAACCGCAACGTCATCCCCACGCCCAGGCAGCGGCCATCGCCGCCGTACCGGCCGTGCAGTGGCTCGACGGTGAACTCGCGCTGCCGCAGCCCTTCGTCCTCGAATCGGGCGCATCCCTCAACGAAGCCAAGCTCGCCTGGCAGTGCGTCGGCCCGGCCGATGCGCCGCTGATCGTCGTCCTCGGCGGTATTTCCGCGCATCGCCGCGCCGTGGCGCAGGATGGCCGCGGCTGGTGGGAGTCGCAGTGCGGCGCCGGCAAGACGCTCGATATCGAGCGCTATCGTGTGCTCGGCATCGACTGGCTCGGCGGCTGCGACGCCTCGACCGGACCGAAGGCCGGCGGCGCGGCCGAATTCCCCGCGATATCCACGGGCGACCAGGCACGCGCCCTGTTGCTGCTGCTCAACCGGCTTGGCGTGCGCCGCGTACATCTCGTTGTCGGCGCCTCGTACGGCGGCAACGTCGCCCAGCAACTCGCGGCGCTGCTCGGCGACCGCCTGCGCCATCTGGTTCTGCTCAGCGCGGCGCACAAGGCGGCGCAGTTCGGCCTCGCTCTACGCCACGTGCAGCGCGCCATCCTCGATCTCGGCAGCGATACGGCCGAAGCGCTTGCGCTCGCGCGTTCGCTCGCCGTGCTCGGCTACCGCACGGCCGAGGGCGTCGAACAGCGCTTCGGCGGTGAGGCGCCGCTCGATGCGCACGCCGATGGCGTGGTCGGTTGGGTCGAGCATCACGGCCGCAAGTTCGTGCGCCGCTTCGACGCCGACGCGTACCGCTGCCTCGGCCGCTCGCTCGATGCGCACGTCGTCGATCCGGCCGCGGTGCGCGTGCCGACCACGCTGTTCGCGGTGCGCGAGGATCTGACTGTACCGCTGTCGCTCGTGCACGAGTACCGCTCGCGCGCAGGCGGCCCGTGCAATCTCGTTGAAATTTCCTCGAACTACGGCCACGACGCCTTTCTCAAGGAGGAAGCGAGCGTCAGCCGCCTGTTCGAAACCTGTTTGATCGCATAACAAGCTGGAGAATATGCCGTGAGTTTCGTCGCCCAGAAAACCGCTCGCCAAGCCGCCACGATCGCCGCCCGCGCCGGCGTCGATCAGGACATCGCGCATGGCGCGGTGATGCCGCCGCTGTATCTGTCGACGAACTACAGCTTTGAAGGCTTCGGCAAGAAGCGCGCCTACGACTACTCGCGCTCGGGCAACCCGACCCGCGACGTGCTTGCCGGCGCCCTGGCCGAACTCGAAGGCGGCGCGGGCGCGGTCGTCACCGCGACCGGCATGGCCGCGATCACGCTGGTCACGTCGCAGCTCGGCCCGGACGACTTGATCGTCGTACCGCACGACTGCTACGGCGGCAGCTATCGCTTGTTCGTCAACCAGGCCAAGCGCGGCCTGTACCGCTGCTCGATCGTCGATTTCAACGACACCGTCGCGCTCGCTGCGGCGCTCGCCTGCAAGCCGAAGATCGTCTGGATCGAAACGCCGAGCAATCCGCTGCTGCGCATCGTCGACATCGCCGCGGTGTCGCGCCTCGCCCACGAGATCGGCGCGCTCGTCGTCGTCGACAACACGTTCCTGTCGCCGGCGTTGCAGCAGCCGATCTCGCTCGGTGCCGACATCGTCGTGCATTCGACGACGAAGTATCTCAACGGTCACTCCGACGTGGTCGGCGGCGCGGTCGTGTGGAAGGACGCCGCAGTCGGCGAGCAGCTCGCCTGGTGGTGCAACTGCCTCGGCGTGTCGGGCGGCGCGTTCGACAGTTATCTGACCCTGCGCGGCCTACGCACCCTGCAGCCGCGCCTGCGCGCGCACCAGGAGAACGCGGCGGCGATCGTCGAGCAGCTCGATGCGCATCCTGCCGTGGAGAGGGTCTACTTTCCAGGTCTCGCCACGCATCCGCAGCACGCGCTCGCCGCGCGCCAGCAGCGCGGTTTCGGCGCGATGCTGAGTTTCGACCTCGTCGGCGGCGTGCCCGCGGTCGAGGCCTTCGTCAACGGCCTGCAGTCGTTCACCCTGGCCGAATCGCTCGGCGGCGTCGAGAGCCTGATCGCGCACCCGGCGACGATGACGCACGCGGCGATGGATGCCGAAGCGCGCCGCGTCGCCGGTCTCGGCGACGGCCTGCTACGCCTGTCGGTCGGCATCGAAGCGGTCGAAGATCTGAGCGCGGACATCGCCGAAGCGCTCGACCGCGCTGCGGCATTCGTCGAGCCGCGCGCGGTCGCCAACGCGCGCTAAGACTCAGCAATCGTTTGCGGTTTGATCAACGCTCCATCGGGGGTTCGCCCGATGGAGCGTTTTCGTATGCGTGACGATTTCCGGTCCGCCGTGCGGCTCAGGGCATGACCGGCGCGTGGTAGCCCAGCGTCTGCCCGAAGGCCCAGAGCAGGAACAGCACGAGCGGGGCGTGGATCAGCAACTGAAGGAAGGTGAAGCCGACAATGTCGCGCGCCTTCAGGCCGAGCACGCCGAGCAGGGGCAGCATCCAGAACGGATTGATCAGGTTCGGCAATGCCTCAGCGGCGTTGTAGATCTGCACGGCCCAGCCGAGGTGATATTGCAGATCGTTCGCGGCCTGCATCACGTAGGGCGCTTCGATCACCCACTTGCCGCCGCCCGACGGCACGAAGAAGCCGAGAATCGCCGAGTAGGCGCCGATCACGATTGCGTAGGTGTCGTGCGAAGCGAGCTGCACGAATACGTGCGCAAGTTTCTCGGCGACGGTCTGGCCGTCCGCGCCCTTGGCCTGGGTCAGTATCGTCGCGATGCCGCCGTAGAGCGGAAACTGGATCAGCACGCCGGTCGTACTCGGCACGGCGCGCTTGACCGCGTCGAGAAAACTGCGCGGCCGCCAGTGCAGCAGCAGACCGGCCATGATGAAGAGGAAGTTGTAGGTGTTGAGATTCGACACCGCGGTCATCGCGCCTTTGCCGGCGAACTCGTGCCAGACCCAGCCGAGCGCGAGCAGGACGAGCAGGATGGTCAGCAGCGGCGTGCGTTCGAGCCATTCGCCCGGTTTGTGTCCCTTCGCATCAGCGTTTTCCGCGCTGTTGTCCGCCTTTAGGTCGACGAACTGCGCCGCGGTTTGCGCCGCACCGGCGCCCGGCGCCGACAGCCAGGCGATCAGTGCCGAGACGACGATCAGGATCGCGGTCAGCGCGATCGACTGCCAGAGGAAGATCGTCTCGGTGAACGGGATTACGCCGGTCACCGGGAGCAACGTCTTCGGGATGCTGGCCGGCGTCGCCTGCAACTGTGCCGCGGACGACGACAAGCCCATCGCCCAGGTTGCGCCGAGGCCGAGATAAGCGGCCGCCCCCGCGGCGCGATAGTCCATCGCAAGACTTTCGCGCCGCGCGATCGCACGTACGAGCAGGCTGCCGAAGACCAGGCTGAAGCCCCAGTTGAGCAGGGAGGCGAGCATGCTGACGACGGCAACATAGGCGACCGCGCCGCGGCCCGTGCGCGGCAGGCGCGCGAGCGCGTCGATCAGGCGCGCGACCGGCGGCGCCGTGGCGACGACGTAGCCGCCGATGACCACGAAGGTCATCTGCATGGTGAATGGGATCAGGCTCCAGAAGCCGTCGCCGAACGCGACCGCGGTCGCCTGCGGTTCCGCGCCGATCGCGAGTGCGGCCAGCGCGACGATGACGACGCCGAGCGCGGCGAAGATGTACGCGTCGGGAAACCAGCGTTCGGCCCAGCCCGACAGGCGCAGCGCGCCGCGCGACAGGATGGAAGAGTCGTTCGTGGCTACGCTCATCGGTTTTCCCGCTGCGGCAACTCGCGCGAGTGTAGCGCAGCGGCGGTTTCGCGCAGATGTCCTGCGCGCGCCGAGAGGAAAGTGTCAGGGTGAAGACTGAGAGAAAACCTGCATGCGCGCCTGCTGCAATTGCTGGCGCAGATACGCGTCGCGGTCCATGCCGCCGGGGAACTGGGTCATGCCCATGACCCGCTGCACGATTTCGCGCTCACGCTGCTTGTAGTCCTGCATGCGCGGATCGGACATGGCCTGAGCCTGCGACTGGTCGTACGCCTGCCGATACTGGTCGTTCAAAGCCTGGATCTGCCGCGTCTGTTCTTGCTCGTCATCGACACTCGCGCGGATCAATTCGACGCGCAGCATCATGGCTTCGGCCGCGGTAAGGCGCTTTTCGCTTTCATAGGTTTTGACCTGTTCGGTCAACTCGGCCGCTTCGCTGCGTCGCCGGACTGCGGGGAAGGTTTTCGCTTCGTTGAAAAAGGCGGTGATGCGATTCTTGAAATCCTGTTGCGCCTGCCAGGCTTGGATATTCGGGTCGCTCATATCGAGCGGCGGTGGCGATGCGGCGGAAGCTGCGGACGACGAAGTCGCCGCAGGAGACTGGCGCGCAGGTACAGCGGCGGTGGCGGATGGCGCGCCTGCCGCGGCCGCGGTCCGCGCGGTCGGGGCCGGCTGACGCAGCCACCAATAAGCACCGATCGCGCCGAGCACGAGCAGGGCGGGGATCAGCCAGCGGAATGATGAGTTGCGGTTTGGCATAAGCAGAGAATGCGGCGAAGGAGCAGAACGTCTCCTCCGCCGCGATACAGGTCAGTCGCCGAGAATCTGGTCGACCGTCCAGTAGAGCAGGTTGAACGGTTTCGCATAGTCCGCGGCCGGGCTGGCTTCCGAAGCCTGCAGGATCGGACCGCTGCCATCGAGGACGCTGTTGATGAAGTCGCGCAGTTGCAGGTTGCGCTCCTGGATGTCGCCGTTCTTGAAATCGACGATCTCGGTGCAGTGGCTCTTGTTGAGCGCGCGGTACTGCGGGAAGTAGCCGCCGAAATTGCTCAGGCCGGCGAGCGTGTTGCGCAGATCCGTGGTGTCGGCCGTCCAGCGCGCATTGATGCGCTGACTGCGCGTCGTCGCGTCGGGGGCGTTGATGATGTCTGCGAAGAAGCGGCCGTAGGAGTAGTCCGAGAAGATCGCGTCCTGCCAGAAATGGGTCAAGCCCATGCGGTCGTTCGGCAGCTTCTGCGACAGCGCAGCGTAGATCGTGCCGAAATTATTCGGATCGAGCGCGGTCAGTTCCGCGGCGAGATAGGCGATCGGCGCGGCGACGTTCCAGGCCGTGCGGATCTGCGTATGCAGCGGGATCGACGGATGCACGGTCGGATCGCCACCGGCCGGTGCGTCCATGAGCGGACCCGAGTCGTCGATCAGGAACGCCTTGTCCGGCGCCATGTCGCGGCGGAACGGATAGTAGTTGACCAGACTGCCGACGCCGCCGGCGCTGCTGCCGGTGATGAACAACTGCGCTGGACGCTGCAGATGATTCTTCAGCCAGGCGACGACCGAGCGCGTGTTGCGCACACCGTTGTGATAGAACACGTTGGTCGGGTCGCCGGCATTCGGGCCGGTGTAGACGGCCACCTTGTCGCCGCCGAACACGTCGCCCGTGCAGTACGGAACGTAGACGATGTTCCAGTTCTGCGTCTTGATCTGCTCGAACGGGCTGACCCGGGTCACGAACGGCGTGACCAGCGAGGCGCCCGGATTGAGCAGGCTCATGTAGTTGTCGGGAATGCCGTGCGGATTGCGCGCGCCGAGGATGCTCCCGCTCGGGTTCGTGCACGACTCGTAGTCCCAGCAGGCGCCGCCCGGCTCGAAATAGATCAGCATATTGCTGGTGTTCGGCGCGCGGTTGACGAAGAACTTGTAGGGCGAACCGTCGCTGCAGGTCGAGTCGCTGTCGGGCGACATGGTGATGGTCTGCCAGACGCCGTACTTGCCTGCGGAAAACCCGTCGTTGAATCCGGACGGATTGTCGAGCAGCGGATATTGCGCCGCGCCGCTTTGTGCGGCGGTCACCCGATTGTCCGGGGACGGCGGCGAGACGAGATTCCAGGCGGTCTGCCAGACACTGTAGTCGCCGAGTTCCGCATGCGCGGCGGGGGCGAGCAGGCCGAGCAAGGCGACCGCGCAAAGACGCTTATGTAGATTTCGCAACACGGGTATCCCTCCAATAACTTATGAGAGACCGCCAAGACGCATCCCGTGTCTCGACGATCACTGGGGTGGCACCGCTTCCGACTTGCCTGCAGCAATCCGGTGTAGCGAATTTCATTCGTGTTGGGCGTTTACTGCCGCGCGATCCGGAATTCTGCCTGGTGGCAAGGTTCTCCGTGCCGATCAACCGCAAATGCGGGCATTGCAAAACAGCGGCGGCAGTGTCGCAGATTTCAAATACAGTTTTCAAATGGGTGTTTGAGGTCGCCTTTGGGGGGCAGACCAGCCAAATCACCCAGGCCGTACGTCCTCTAAGGCAAAGCGATGTGCTTCGCTTCGAGCGCGCCGGGTCCGCGCGGTGCCGCTGCCGGCGCTTCGCCCGCGACGAGCGGCTTGCCTTCGATCGCATGCGCATACACGCGGTCGAGCGCCGCGTAAGCGTAGGGCAACATCGGCACGTAGCGATCGCCGAAGCCGGGCCAGGCGAGGAAGGCATCGAAGTGTTGCGCATGCGGCACGCGCCAGTAACTCGCGTCCTGCTTGTTCGCGCGCAGCCAGGCGACATAAGCGTCCGAGGTGAACATGGCCGGGATCAGACCGTCCTCGGCGCCGTGGACGAGGAAGATCGGTAGATCCTTGCGCGGCAGCCGCACCTGGGTGGCCTGCACCGACTCATGCAGGCGCGTTGCCGCGTCGCTCTTCCCGGTCCACAGCTCGCGCAGGCAGGAAATGCCTTTCCAGCTCGGGTCCGGGCCTTGTCCCGGCGCGGATTCGCTGACGAAGACGCCGTTGCCCGGCGGAATGCCGCTCGCGTCGCTCCACCATGCGGCGCGCTCGGCCGGCGTCGCTGCGCGCGGCTTGCGGTCGGCCCCAATCGCGTCGAAGCGGAAGCCGCACGGCATCGAGCCGACGCCGCTGCGCGTGTAGGTGCTCGCATAGGTGACGCCGAACGCTCGCCACATGTCGTAGGCGGTGATGCTCGCCGCCGTGGCGAGCGCGCCGTCTTCCCAGCCATCGGCGCGCATGCGCGCAAGCGCTTCCGCGGACTGCGCCTTGGCATCGCCGGCCTTGATCACGCCGGCGCTGTGCAGCGTCGCGCAGCGCGTCGACCAGCTTGCAATCGTATTCCCCGGCAGCTTGGCCAAGGTTGCGACGACGTCGCTGAAATGCGCGTCGAGCAGCGCGCACGGCGCGAGCAGGGCGGCCTCGCTTGCATAGTCGTAGAGCGCACGCGCGTTATTGCCCTTGACCTCGGTCTTCACCGAATAATCTTTCTTCTTCGCGTCGACATGCGGCGCATAGACGTTCGGCTCGACGGCGACGACGCCGGCCAGCCATCCCGCGTCGTCGATGCCCGCTGCTTGCAGCACTGCGCCGCCGCCGTTCGACAGTCCGACCGCAATGATCTTGGTGTTGTGCGGTGTGAACGGCGCCGCGTCGGGGAACGCGCGGTCGAGCATCGCGAGGCCGAACTGCGCCGCCTGCATCACATGTGCGCCCCAATGCGCCTCGGGGTTGTCGGTCGAATGCGCGTGCTTGACCGCTACACCCGCATCGCTGGCGTAGCCGCTCGGGGCGAATTCGAGTTCGGTCTTGCCGCGCTCGGCGCGCGTGCCGTCGAGCGCGACGCCGGTGTTCGACGCGGTGTCGAAATAGCCCGAACCGGCGCCCTTGTCGGTGTAGGCGACCGCGCAACCTTTGGGCAGGCCCCACGCGCCGGCAAACGCGATGCTGCCGTAGATGCCGCGCGAGCCCGACGAAGCGGTGACGATCAGGCAGCGTGTCTTCGTGTCGAACGAGTCCGGAATCTGCGCGAGCACGCGATGTGGCTGAGTCGCGCCGAGCGCATGCGCGAACGCCTGGAATTCGCGGCCCGGCACGTTCGGCACGGCGCCGTAGACCGTGCCGAACCCGCCGAGCGCGCCGAGGTCGGCGATGCCGAGCCACGCAGTCTGGATCGCGCGCCGGCGCAGTTCGACCGGATTCGGTGCCGCGGGATCGGCGAACGCAGCGGGCGTCGCACGCAACCCCGCGAGGCCGAGGCCGGCGCTGAGCAGATCGTCGCTGCCGCGATGGGCGGTTTCGCGAATCGTGCCGAGCGGAAAACTGATCTCCATCGGGCGCTCCTTGGGCGGCGGGTTGTGGCTGCACGCGCCGAGAACCAGCGCGGCGGCAACGACGGGCAAGAATAGGCGGGGAAAAACGTTCATCGGCCGACGATAACATGCGCTTCGTTAAACCCGGACCTGCACTGAACTGCTAGAGTGCGGGCGATGAGCACGCGTGTCCTCATAGCCGACGACCATCCGTTATTTCGTGCCGCGCTGCGCAGCGCAGTCGCGCAGGCAGAGCCCGATGCGCTGATCGCCGAAGCCGACGATCTCGCCGGCGTTTTCGCCCGGCTCGACGCCGAACCGGAGACCGATCTCGTCCTGCTCGACCTGCATATGCGCGACAGCCACGGACTGACCGGACTCGCCGCGCTGCGCGTGCAGTTTCCCGCCGCGGCGACCCTCGTCGTCTCCGGTTCCGAAGAAGGCGGCGTCGTGCGCCGCGCGCTCGATCACGGCGCGGTCGGCTTCGTACCGAAAAGCACACCGCCGGCGGAAATCGTCGGCGCGATCCGCACCGTCCTCGACGGCGGCCGCTGGCTGCCGCCCGCACTCGCCGACACGCTCGACGAAACCGTGAGCGACCCGGCCGACACGCAACTCGCCGCGCGCCTTGCGCGCCTCACAGGCCAACAATTCCGCGTGCTAGCGCAGATCGGCGAAGGCCGCCTCAACAAACAGATCGCCGACTCGCTCGGCATCCAGGAGCGCACGGTCAAGGCACACGTCAGTGCGATCTTCGAGAAACTCGGCGTACGCAATCGCACGCAGGCGAGCGTCGTGTTGCAACGGCTCAGGTTGCAACAGAAATAACTCTGGTGGGTGGGGCGGCCTGCGGCCGCTTTTTTTGCTCTTTAAGCTGGTTATTTCCGTGACTCTCTACGGCCGGAGGGCCGGTCAAGCGGAAATTCCGCTCATGCTTATGCGCGTCATTCCCGCGTGCTCTTAGCGGGAATCCAGCGACTTTGCTTTTTTTGGTTTAAGAGCAAAGGCTTCCACTCGCCCTTTGGGCGAGCGGGTCACTTTTCTTCAGCAGCGAAGAAAAGTAACCAAAAGACGCCGCCCCAGAACATTGCGCCCTACGCGCATCCTGCGCTCCGGGTCCGCGCCAACGGCCGGGTTCCGCTAATTGCACATCCGTGTGCAATAGCGGAATCGGCGCGATCCATCGCGCCGACCCTGCGGGCCTTTTCGTCCGCTGCCGCCGCAATGTAATGGGGACCCGGAGAAGCCGAAGCAGCGCGCATCGTGCGCGCCGAAGACAGAGCGAGAGCTAGGCATCCCGCGCTTGGCTCTTGCTCTTTTTGCTCTTGATCTCGGGTCCCCGTCAGCCGCGGCGGGGGCATGACGGAATCGCCCTTTAGGGTCGCGCGCAGGATGCGCGCGAGTTCGCGAATGGACAGGGATGTCCATCGAGCGAACCCCGGCATGACCTTGCGAACTCGCAGCGAAGCTGCGAGCGCGGCTCCCGGGGCGGCGTTTCTTTGGTTACTTTCTTGTCGCTGGTGACAAGAAAGTGACCCGCTCGTCCGCAGGACGAGTGGAAGCTCTGCTCTTAAAGGCAAGAAAGAACCAAAGCAAAGTCGCTGGATTCCCGCTAAGAGCATGCGGGAATGACGAGAAAAAAAGCGTACGAGTTACCCCTGCGGCGTCAACACCGACGCGACAAAGCGCACCCCCGCGCTTTCGCTCCGTCTCAGCACTTGCTTGAGCGCCAGCGGCTTCAACGGTTTGTAGAGCAACATCAGACCGAGTTCGAGCGCGCGCTGGCGCAGTGCGGCATCGCGGTCCGCGGTGAGGATCGCGGCGGGAATGTCCCCGAGCATGTCTTGCAGCTTGGCGTACAAATCCAGTCCGTTGTCGCCGCCGGCGAGGTGGTAATCGAGGATGGCGATGTCGGCGCGTTCGCCGCGCGCGAGTTCGAGTGCACGTGGCGTGTCGGGCGCGGCGAGTACGCGCCAGCCCCATTGTTCGAGCAGAGTACGCAGCGCGGTAAGCGCTTGCGGTTCGTTGTCGACGATCAGCGCGGTGCCTTTCGGCATGTCGGAGGGCGATGCGCCTTCCGCTGCGGGCACGGCGCTTGCGACCGCGGCGTAGGCCGCTGCGCTGCGCGGCACGCTGACGGCGAACACGCTGCCGCGGCCGAGGCGCGAACGCAGGGTCAAGTTATGTTCGAGCAGGCGTGCCATGCGCTGGGCGATCGCGAGGCCGAGTCCGAGGCCCTGGTTGCTTGCGCGGCTGCCACGGCGGAATTCCTCGAAGATCGATGCCGTCTCGGTTTCGGCGATACCGGGGCCGGTGTCCCAGACTTCGATGCGCAGCTTCGAGCCCGCGCGCCGGCAGCCGAGCAGGATGCGTCCCGATTCGACGTGGCGCAACGCATTGGAAAGAAAGTTCTGCAGCACGCGGCGCAGCAGGTGCGGGTCCGAACGCACCCATGCGCGCGTCGGCACGTGGCACAGCTTGAGACCCTTTTCGCTTGCGAGTGCGCCGAACTCGGCGGCGAGCGCGCCGAGCAGTTCGTTGAGCGCGAACGCGCGCGGGCGCGCAACGAGTTTGCCGGCGTCGAGCCGCGCCATGTCGAGCAGGCCGCCGAGCAGGGACTCGGTCGCGGCAAGCGACGAATGAAGATGCCGCGCGGTGACGCGGCCGTCGTCGTCGGCGCGCGCGGCGAGGCTGTGGGCGAACAACTGCGCGGCGTGCAGCGGTTGCATCAGATCGTGGCTGACCGCGGCGAGGAAGCGCGTCTTGGTTTCGTTCGCGGCTTCTGCGGCATGTCTGGCCCGTTCGAGCTCGGCGGTGCGCTCGGCGACGCGCGCTTCGAGCGTCTCATTGACGCGTTCGAGCGCGAGCGCGGCGCGGCGGAATTCGGTGACGTCGGTGAAGGTGGCGACGAAGCCGCCGCCCGGCATCGGATTGCCGCGGATCTCGACCACGCTGCCGTCGGGAAAGCGGCGCTCGGACAGATGCGCGGTGCCGCGGCGCATGTGCATGAGGCGGCGTTGCACCGCGGCCTCCAACTGCACGGGATCGAGCGCGACGCCGCCGCTCAGGCCCGCGGCGATCGCGTGGCGCGCCAATTCTTCGACGGGTCGGCCGACGCGCAGCAGGCCGGGCGGATAGGGAAACAGTTCGGCGTAGCGCCGGTTCCAGGCGACGACCTGCAGTTTGGCGTCGACCACGCAAATGCCCTGGCTCATGTTTTCGAGCGCGGCGAGCAGCACGCGTTGATTGAAGCGCAGATCGGCCGACGCTTCGTCGACGATCGCTGCGACGGTATCGAGCTGCAGGCGCCGGTCGCGGCGCGCGACGTCGAGCAGCAGGCGTGCGCTCGACGCGCCGATCACGGCGGAGAGTTCGTGCTCGACCGAGGCGAGCGTTGCCGCGTCGGCGGGTTTGGCCGCGGGCGCGCTGCCGATCAGTCCTTGTGCGCGTTCGTCGGAAAGAAAGCGCGTCGCCAGTGCGCGCAGTTCGCGGTATTCGAGTGGATGCGCTTCCGGCATCGCCGCGGGCCGCCGGCCGAACAGGGCGACGGACGCCATGACCAGGATATTGGTCGCCGTGCCGAGGATCACCGCGCGCGTCAGCGCGCCGAAGCCGCCGAGGCCGAGCAACGCGTTCGGCGCAAGCGGCTCGATGCCGAACGGCCCCTGTGCGAGCCAGGCCTGATGTGGAAAGAGCACCTTGGGCAGCAAGGTATACATCCACACGAGCGTGCCGGCGGCTAGGCCGGCGAACACCGCGCGCGCGCCGAGCTGTGGGCGGTACAGCGCCGCCCAGGTCGCCGGCGCGAGGCCGGCGAGCGCGGAGAACGACAGCGCGCCGATGTCGGCGAGCGCTGCGTCGTCGAAGATCATGCGGCTGTAGGCCCAGGCAAGCGCGATGATCGCGACGATGGCGACGCGGCGCTGCCAGAGTACTTCGCCGCGCAGGTCGTTCTCTTCGTTCTGGCCCCAGCCCGCGCGCAGGCGCAACGGCGCGATGAAATGATTCGCGACCATCAGGCTCAGCGCGAGCGTGGCAACGACGACCATGCAGGTCGAGGCCGACAGTGCGCCGAGAAAGGCGGTGAGGGCGAGCGCATGCTCGCCGTGGGCGAGCGGCAGGGCGAGCAGGTAGAGGTCGGACGGTATTCCGCGTGCGGCGAGCTGCGCGTCGCCGAGCCGCGCGAGCGGCAGCGCCGGCACCGAGATCAGCACCATGTAGAGCGGGAACAGCCAGCGCGCGGTATTCAGATGGCGCTCGTCGCGGCATTCGACCACGCCGGTATGGAACTGGTGCGGCAGGGTGAACATCGCGAGCGCGCCGAGCACGATCAGGCTTGGGAATCCGGTCAGATCGTGCGTCGGCGGTGGCGCCGCGGCAGCGTCCGGCAGTGGCACGGTCAGCAGCAGGCTGGTCAGCGCCAGCATCGCGAAGAGCTTGAACAGCGACTCGAACGCGATCGCAAGAACGAGGCCGCGGTTGTGCGCGACGGCGGACGACCGCCGCGTGCCGAACGCGATCGCGAACAGTGCCATCGACAGCGCGACCCAGAGCGCGCCGTCGCGCCAGGCGGTCAGACCGCGCGGGTCGCCAAGAATGGTGGTGAAACTCATCGCGACGGCTTTGAGCTGCAGCGCGATGTAGGGCAGGATGCCGAGCAGCATGACCGCAGTGATCAGCGCGCTGAGCGCCGGGCTGCGCCCGAGCCGCGTCGAGATCAGGTCGGCGAGTGAGCTGGAGTTGTGTTCGCGCGCGAGGCGCACGAGGCGAAAAAGTATCGTAATGCCAAAAATATACATCGCGATCGCGCCGACGAAATTCGGCGGTACCCACCAGCCCGAGCGGCTCGCCTGCGTCGTGTTGCCGAGGAAGGTCCACGACGTGCAGTGCACGGCGAGCGAAAGCGCGTAGACGATCGCCCAGCGCCGTTCGAGCACGCGCGGGTGGCGCTCGCCGTAGACCGCGACGGCGAACAGTACGCCGAGCCAGACAATGCCCGAAGCGATGACGAGAGCGGCGCTCAACATGGGCCAAGCATAGCGGCCTCGCGAGGGCCGCGCACGGGCTGCCGCGGCAGCGAGACCGGCCTGTGGAAACGGGATGTTTAGGGGCGCGATTTGTCACGTGCGGCTCTTTACGGCGCGGAAAAATAAAGAGTCGGGCGCGATAAATCGTGCCCCCAGGCAAAGCGGGGCGGATTGGCGTGCGATCGATTCGCGCGGCACGGGAGCGCAATCCGGACGCATGGTGCGCCGCAGCGCCAGCGGTGCGAAAATAGGCGGGCAGTCCTCAGCCCCAGGTTTTCAATCCTTCCCATGCCAGCCATCAAGCAAGCCGACTTTATCCAGAGCGTCGCCGACGCGCTGCAGTACATCAGCTACTACCATCCGGTCGACTACATCAAGAATCTCGCGAGCGCCTACGAGCGCGAGGAGTCGCCCGCGGCCAAGGATGCGATCGCGCAGATCCTGATCAATTCGCGCCTGTGCGCCGAGGGCCATCGGCCGATCTGCCAGGACACCGGCATCGTCACCGTCTTTCTCAAGGTCGGCATGAACGTGCAGTGGGACGCGACCTTGAGCGTCGAGGACATGGTCAACGAAGGCGTGCGCCGCGCTTACAACGATCCGGACAACAAGCTGCGCGCCTCGATCCTCGCCGATCCCGCCGGCAAGCGCACGAACACCAAGGACAACACGCCGGCGGTGATCAACGTGCGCATTGTGCCGGGCGATAAGGTTGACGTGATCGTTGCGGCAAAAGGCGGCGGCTCGGAAGCGAAATCGAAGTTCGCCATGCTCAATCCGTCGGACTCGATCGTCGACTGGGTGCTCAAGACCGTGCCCACGATGGGTGCCGGCTGGTGCCCGCCCGGCATGCTCGGCATCGGCATCGGCGGCACCGCGGAGAAGGCGATGCTGCTGGCGAAGGAATCGCTCATGGAGCCGATCGACATTACTGACCTGCAGGCGCGCGGGCCGTCGAACCGCGCCGAGGAACTGCGCCTGGAACTATACGAAAAGGTCAACGCGCTCGGCATCGGCGCGCAGGGGCTCGGCGGCCTGACCACGGTGCTCGACATCAAGGTGCGCGATTATCCGACCCATGCGGCGAACCTGCCGATCGCGATGATCCCGAACTGCGCGGCGACGCGCCACGCACATTTCGTCCTCGACGGCTCGGGCCCGGTTGCGCTTGAGCCGCCCTCGCTCGAAGACTGGCCGAAACTGACCTACAGCCCGACCGGTGCGCGCCGCGTCGATCTCGATACGGTTACGCCCGAACTCGTCGCCACGTTCAAGCCCGGCGAAGTGCTCTTGCTCAACGGCAAGCTGCTGACCGGCCGCGACGCCGCGCACAAACGCATCGTCGACATGCTCAACAAGGGCGAAACCCTACCGGTGGATTTCAAGGGACGCTTTATCTACTACGTCGGCCCGGTCGATCCGGTGCGCGACGAAGTCGTCGGCCCGGCCGGCCCGACCACGGCGACGCGCATGGACAAGTTCACAGAGCAGGTGCTCGCCTCGACCGGCCTGCTCGGCATGGTCGGCAAGGCTGAGCGCGGCCCGACCGCGATCGAAGCGATCAAGAAGCACAACTCGGTGTACCTGATGGCGGTCGGCGGCGCCGCGTATCTCGTGTCCAAGGCGATCCGCGCATCGCGCGTCGTCGGCTTCGCCGACCTCGGCATGGAAGCGATCTACGAATTCGACGTGAAGGACATGCCGGTCACCGTCGCGGTCGATTCCGCAGGCACCTCGGTGCACCAGACCGGCCCGCGCGAATGGCAGGCGAAGATCGGCAAGATTCCGGTGGTGGTCGCCTGACGTCGGTCGAGTTGCCGGAGCATGGCGGACGAGGATCGGCGATCGCGTCCGCTTGCTGCTGATGGCGACTGCGTTGCCGGCAAATCGTCTGCCGTAGGCGCAACCTGCTTTTGGATTCGCCGGCCGTAGTGGCTTCCTTTACGCAGCGGCGCGCTTGCGCAGATACATATGCGTCGCGCGCTCGCCGGCCACGGATTTCACGCCTTCGTAGCCGAGCGCGTCCATGTCGATGCCGGCGAACAGGTTCTCGCCGCGACCGAGCAGAATGGGGCGCACAGCGAGGTGCAGTTCGTCGATCAGGCCGGCGTGCAAGTATTCGCGCACCGTCGCCACGCCGCCGCCGAGGCGAATGTCTTTGTCGCCCGCCGCGGCGCGCGCCTGCTTCAGCGCGGACTCGATGCCGTCGGTGACGAAGAAGAACGTGTTGCCGCCCTTCATTTCGAGAGGCTTGCGCGCGTGGTGGGTCAGCACGAACACGGGCACATGATACGGCGGTTCCTCGCCCCACCAGCCTTTCCAGTTTTCGTCCGGCCACGGCCCGCGCACGGGGCCGAACATGTTGCGGCCGAGTATCCACGCGCCATTATTTTTCATGCCGGCCTCGGCGATGCCATTGTCGATGCCGGTTTCGCCGTCTCCGAGGCCGTGCGTCGAGCACCAGGCGCGCGTGGCGAAAAACCATTCCATCAGTTCGGGGCCGCGCTTGCCGAGCGGATAGTCGAGGCTTTGGTCCGGCCCGGCGCCGTAGCCGTCGAGGGACAACGAGAAACATTTCACGCAGAGTTTGGACATGGGCGGCTCACAGGTCGGTAAGGAAGGGGCTCATTCACCACGACGAAGGGCCGAGCGCCAAATCGACATCGGGCGAAACATTGCGCCGAAAATAGCCGGTTCGTGCTGCACCGGAGCCGGCAGGTCCGTCTGTGGACGTGCTCCCGAGCGGCGGATTCTGTGTCGCAGTCCTCATAGCGCCGTTTAAAATTCCCCGAGCCGGAGCCCGATCCCTTCGGCTCGTCTGGCCGTCGGCGTGGGGGCAGATTCAAAACTACCTTTTATCGGTAAATTGATACCGCTCAGCGGTTTTGCTCTATAGTGAGGCGGAGATCACATTAATCTCTTGCGCGATCTGCCGTGCCGGCGGATGGGGGAGGACCTGGATGGTCAAAGTTTACGCCGTAGCGCGGGGATTTTCGCTGGTCGAGTTGCTCGTGACGATCGCCATCGTCGCCATCCTCGCCGCGATCGCGCTGCCGAATTTCCGCTCGACGATAAGTTCGACCCAGGTCAACAGCCTGGCGACGATGCTGTATCGCGACCTGAAACTCGCGCAGGCCGAGGCGATCCGCCGCGGCAAGCCGATCGGCGTCTACGCCAACGGCGGTACCGCGTCGGACTGGAGCGGCGGTTGGTACGTGGCCGATCCGTCCGGCGGGGGGGCGATCGTGAACCGCGATGCCCCGGATCCGCGTTATCTCGTCTCGGCCAATCTCGCCGGCAGCGGCACGCCGCCCTCCGCGGCGGCCGGTTCCGTTGTATTTCAGCCGATGGGCAACCTCGTGGGCGCGGCGACACAAACCTTTACGGCCTGCGAACGAAGCAGCAGCTCCTCGGCGCGACAGCAGATTCTCGTGCGCTCGTCGGGAGGCGTTCTCGCATTCGCGCTGCAGAACGCCGCAACTTCGGCGACGGGATGCGGGTCATGACGTCGCTGCCGCCGGACCGCGTTGCCGGCTTTTCCCTGATCGAAGTGCTGATTGCGCTGCTCGTCTTCAGCCTCGGGCTCATGGGACTGGCCGCCAGTCTCGTCATGTCGGTGCGCACCACGCAGGGCGCTTACATCCGCACCCAGGCGAATTTCCTCGCCCAGTCCATGGCCGACCGCATGCGCGCAAACGTGCCGATGGTGTGGGCGGGCAGTTACAACGATTCCTACGTTTCCGCGGCGACGCCGGTGCCCGGCAGCGATCCCTGCGCGAGCGGCAGCACGAGCTGCAGCCGCGCCCAGGTCGCCAGCCGC
Source organism: Rudaea sp. 3F27F6 (assembly GCF_005503555.1). Lineage (GTDB taxonomy): Bacteria > Pseudomonadota > Gammaproteobacteria > Xanthomonadales > Rhodanobacteraceae > Rudaea. The sequence continues at coordinate 487,286 of NZ_SCNG01000001.1, read as the reverse complement.
GATCTCTATCAATGGCGGACGCAAGTGCAGACCTTGATGCCGGCGCAAACGAGCGCGGTCATCCTATGCACCCAGGTGACGGACCCGAACTATGCCCCGTTGGCAGCGGAAATAGCGAACGGCGCACCCTATAGCGGCACGTGCGCGATCACGCTGAGATGGACCGAGTTGTCGCTCAACCGCGCGACACAGGGCAGTACGGCAGTGGCGGACACCTCTGCGCAGCCGCCGCAAACTTTCAACTGGGTGTTTACCCCATGAGCCGCTCGACCTCGACATCACCCGAACGTTGCGGCGTGCGGAACCGGGCGAGAGGTTTCGGCCTGCTCGAAGTGATGATCGCAATGGCGCTGGGCCTGTTGCTGAGTCTCGGCATCGTCACAGTGTTCAGCGCGGTCGGCGCGACCAATCGCGTGGAGGACGCGCTCGCGCGTCTGCAGGAGAACGGCCGCTACGCTTCGATTCGAATGGCGGCCGACCTGCGCATGCTCGGCGGCCAGTATTGCTCGACCGCGTCGGCCGCCGATGCGAACGCGACACCCGTGAATGGGGTGGTGTATCCGAACAATGCGATTCTGTCCTGGGCGCCCGGCGCGGGCGCGGCTTCGTTGGGTACGACGGCCAATGCGCTGCCGGACGGCGGGGGCATCGCTGGCGCGGTGCCGAGCGGAACCGATCTCACCATGGCGCCGTATGCACTGAGTCCGGCCATTTCGGCGCAGGGCTACGACTGCGGCCTCAGTGATGCCACGTGCGGGGCCGTTCCCAGCGGCTCGGCCAATGCGGCGGACGGTCTGCCGCCGATCGGGACCGCAGTCGGCAATCGCGTGCAGGGCGCCGACGTGCTGACGATCCGCTATCAATCGGGCACGGGCTGGGCGTATACGCTGACCGGCGTCGGCAGCGGAAACAACGCGACGTTCATTCTCAATCCCCAGCAGAATCCTCAGTACGCGCCGCCCGCCGTACCCAACCGCTACTTCGACGACGATCCGACGGATCCGCGCTATTCCTTCACCACCGGCGATCGCGCCCTGGTGACGAAGTGTTCCGGAGGACAGATTTTCCAGGTCAGCGTCGCCGGCACAGGAACGACGCCGACGCTGTCGCCCGATCCGACGGTGCCGATCTCGAGCACATTCAAAGTCGACGATCCGAGCGTCGGTCACGCCACGACCTTCGATGCGCGCGTGTTCAATTTCACCAAGAACTTCGTCACCGTCACCTACTACCTGAGCTATCAGGCCGATCCGGCGACGGCCGGGCGCGTGGTCCCGACGCTGATGCGCAAGGTCAACGGTGGTGCCAATCAGGGCGTTGCCAATCAGGGCGACGAGGTCGTGCAGGGCGTCGAGCGGCTCGATTTTCTCTACGGCGTGCAATACAAGAGCGACGGCGGGTTCCATTACCTCACCGCGGCCGAAGTCACGGCGAACAGCAACCTGGTCAACTGTGCCGTACCGGCTGGTGTGACCGACCCGACTGGTTGCCTATGGGGCTCGGTGAGGTCGGTGCAGGTCAATATGCTGCTCAACTCGGTCGGCAATCTGCCGCTGAGCGATGCCGAGACCGTCTACAGCTACAGCGTCGACGGCGGAACGTCGTGCACGCCGCCGAGTTCGGCGGCCGACAACATGACATACTGCGTCGGCGGCGCCAAGGTAACCAATGGATCGAAGGCCGGCCGCTTGATGCGCCGCGAGTTCATTTCGATGGTGGCGGTGCGCAATGGCAATCGCTGACTTTCCGCCACGCTTCGCAATGTGCTGCCGCGGCCATTCTGCGCGGACACGCCAGCACGGCGCGGTGCTGTTCGTCGCGCTCGTGTTCCTGCTGCTGATCACGGTCCTCGCGGTCACCGCGTCGAGTTCGTCAGTGCTGCAGGAGCGCATGACCGGCGGCTTGCGCAACGGCCAGCTCGCGCTGATGGGCGCGGAGACGGCGTTGCGCGAAGGCGAGCGTTCCGCGCGCACGCTGGCGGAGCGCTCGATCGGTTCGGCGGCGCTGACGTTCTGTCTCGGCGCGGGTACGCCGCGGCCTTGCGTGTATCGCGCCGACGGCGGCGTCATCGACGCTGCCGTGGCGACGTTCAAGGTCTCGCCCGATTCCTGCGATGCGAAGCCGGCGGTCTGCGCGATCGCCACGCCGATCGCTTCGGTCGCGCTGACGGCGCCGGGCGGTCCGCTGCTGAGCCAGCCGACATATGTGATCGAGTGGCTCGGTTACTCGTCCGACGCGACCCAGCAGCGCGGCGTGATGAGCGGCACGGCGCAGCGCGGCTCGCAGCAGGTCTGCGACGGCAGCACGCCGAAGATGGGTTTGTTCCGCGTCACCGCGCGCAGCTCGGGAGGCAATGCTTCGACCGTGCGCGTCGCCGAGAGCGTGTTCAGTGCCTACGTCACCTGTGCGTACAACTCGTGAGCGTGCGGAAGGATCTCCGCGCGATCGCATCGGAATGGGAAAGGGAAGAGTCATGATGATGTCAGCCGCCAACAAACCGCGCCTGCGCACCGCGCTCGCCGCGTTCGTGCTCGGACTGGTCTGCGCTTCCGGCGCGCAGGCCGTGGACCTCAGTGCGATTCCGCCGCAGGTGAATTCGTCGGTGCTGCCGAATTTCGTCATCACCTTCGACGATTCCGGATCGATGACGTGGGCGCGGATGGGCGATTACCCGCCTTACACGTCGGGCAAGCATTGGAACGGCCCGTGGCGCTGCGCCGCGGTGATCGATGCGATCCCGCCGGCCAACGCCAGCGACGCCGCGTTGCGCCAGTTGCCGATGAATGCGGTTTACTACAACCCGCGCGTGACCTATCGGCCGCCACTGAAGCCGGACGGCACGCCGTTCCCCGACGCGCAGAACGGCGATTTCGGCATCGCCAATGCGCCGATCGACGGTATTGCGGTGTATCGACCGGTCAACGCGGTGTCGGCCAGCCCGGTCGGGTTCAACAACAATCGCGACTTGACCGCCAATCTGAAGGTGAACGGCAATCTCGCGGCGATGGACACCGGCAGTACCAACCTGACCGGCACCGGCACGAGCGCCTGGAAGTGCGGAGTGACGGCGAACCTGAACGACGGCTACGACAGTTATCGCACTCCCGAAAATTTCACCGACGCGAATCCTTTCGCCAACAGCGGCGGCGGCCCTTACTACTATCGCCTGAAGTCCGGCGTGACTCTGACCGCGGTCAACGGCGTGCCCGATCCGAGCGTGCTCTACAACGCGGCGAACTGGGAGGCGGTGCAGATCACCGACGCGAACGAACGCAAGAATTTCGCCAATTGGTACGCCTACTACCGCACGCGCAGCCAGATGGCGCGCACCTCACTGTCGCGCGCCTTCGGCAGCCTCACCGCGGCGAACATCCGCGTGGCGTGGCAGAACCTCGGCGCGAACAGTCCGGGTCTGCTGCAGAGCAGTTCGATCATCACTACGTTCACCGACGCGACGGTGGCCGGCATCACCGGCTATCGCACGCGGTTCTTCAACTGGCTCTATCAGATCGGCAGCTACAACGGCACGCCGACGCGCACCGCGATCGACGCGGCCGGCCAGTTCTTCATGCGCAGCGGCACCGGCTTGACCAATCCGTACTGGCAGCCCGACTCGAGCGCCAACGGCGGCCAGGAACTGGCCTGCCGGCAGAACTTCAATCTGCTCGTGACCGACGGTTACTGGAACGTCGATACGCCGAGTGCGGCGTCGTATCTGAAAACGTCGACTTCGACCGCGCTGCCCGACGGAAAAACCTACAGCCCCGCGGACGCGACCTCGCTGATCTACAACGGCTTCGGTACGGACACCGCCGGCAACGCGACCTTGTCGAACATCGCCTTCCACTACTGGGCGAAGAATTTGCGCCCGGACTTCGCGACCAAGTTTCCGGGCGTCAAGGTGCCGGCCTACATCGCCGACACGATGACCGGCGTCACCGGGGCGGCCGTCACCGATCCTTCGAGGCTCTGGCTCGATCCGAGCGACAGCAATTTCCCGGCCGAGGTCTACTTCAATCCGAACAACGACCCCGCCACCTGGCCGCACATGGTGCAGTTCGCCATCTCGCTCGGCGCGGGCGGTGCGCTGAGCAGCTCGCCGAACGATCTCGACTGCACCGCGGGCTCGGCCAACGATGCCTGCGCGCTGCGCAAGGGACAGAAGAATTCCACCGGCAGCATCGGCTGGCCGCAGCCGAACGGAACCGGCGGCGGCATCCCGCAGAACATCGACGATACCTGGCATGCGGCGATCAACAGCCGCGGTTCGTTCTTCCTCGCGACCGATCCCGAGGCGATGACCACCCAGCTCAACAACATCTTGAACAACGTCGTCGGCCGCGGCGCGCAGCCGGCGGCGGCATCGACGACGATGAACATCCTCACCGGGGCCTCGCAGGGTTTCGTCCCCGGCTACAACAGCACGACCTGGGCGGGCACCCTGTACAAGGTGCCGCTGATCTCCGATCCCACGGACCCGAACTACGGCGCGGCCAAGCCGTTGTCGCAATCGGTTTGGGAAGCCGGCTGCGTGCTCGACGGCGGCACGCTCGACAAGAGCGGTTCCTCGCCCAAGTGCACGCAGATCGGCAGCGACAGCGCCACGCGCGCGGCGGCGCGCATCATCGTCAGCGGCCAATCGCCGTTGCGCGGAATTCCGACGAAATCGTGTTCATCGGGAGGGCTGCTCGGCGGCCTGCTCTGCGGAGTGACCAACCTGCTCGGCAATTTGATCGACGGCCTGACGAGCACGCTCGGGCAGGTGCTTGGCGTAACGAAATTCTCCGCGCTCAATCAGGCGCCGAGCGGCGGTGTCGCCTGCCAGAGCGGCCTGCTTGCGCCGCTGGTCAACGGCATCCTCACTTCGCTGCTCGGCCAGCAGTCCGCGCCCGCGGGCTGCGACGGCTTTGCCAATGCGCGCATCGACTATCTGCGCGGCGATCACGGTCAGGAGGGCGCTGCCGCGCAGGCGAAGTTCCGCGTCCGCGCCTCGATGCTCGGTGCGATCATGAATTCGTCGCCGGTCTACGTGTCGTCCGCGACCAGCGGCTGGGCCGACGCGTTCCCGTCCGGTTCGGGCGAAGCCACGGCGGCGGCCGCGGGCAATACCTATCAACAATTCGCGGTCGATCAGCGTTCGCGTCCGGCCACGCTCTACGTCGGTGCGGCCGACGGCATGCTGCACGCCTTCGACACTGTCAGCGGCAAGGAGCGTTTCGCTTATCTGCCTGCGGTGCAGTACAACCGCGCGATCGATACGACCGGCAAGCTGGTGAAAAACTCGGCGATTGCGGGCATCACCAACGGAGTCACGCCGCCGCCGGGCGTCGACGATACGCCGGTCGTCGCGGATGTGTTTTTCAACAACCGCTGGCGCACGATTCTCGTCGGCGGCCTGCGCCTCGGCGGCCGCGGCCTGTTCGCGCTCGACATCACCGATCCCGCGTCGATCAAGAGCGAGAGCGACTTGCAAGCCAAGGTGCTCTGGGACATCGACAACACGACGTCGGTCGGCAGCGGGAGCCTCGCGACGACGCCGTTCAAGAATCTCGGCTACACCTATGCGTCGCAGAACATCGTGCGCATCAATTGCAACAGCGCGACGAACGCAGCCTGTTCCGGAACGGGAGGCACCTGGGCCGTGCTTGCCTCGAGCGGCTATTTCCCGAATGCCGACAGCGGCGATCCCGCGAGTTCCGAAGCCGGAGCATCGCAGACCTCGCTGTTCGTGATCGATCTCGCGAGCGGCAAACTGATCCGTGAGATTCCGACCGCGACGAACAACCAGAACATGACCGTCACGAGCTACGGTTTGTCGACGCCGGCCGCGTACGACGTCGGCAACGACCAGGCTACCGACGTCGCCGTCGCCGGCGATCTGGCCGGCAATGTCTGGCGCTTCGATATTTCCGATGCGAATCCGAACAAGTGGAGTGTCGACCTGCTGTTCCAGACCTACGATCCGACGACCGCGAATACGATCGGCACGCAGCCGATATCGACTGAGCCGATTGCGCTGCGCGATGCCACGGGAATGATGCCCGTGTGGATCTTCGGCACCGGCAAGTATCTCGGCAAGTGCGATACGACCACGAGCACGGCGACGTCGGGGCAGAGCAACTGCGGCCCGGATTCGAGCGCGGCGATCCAGTCGTTCTACGGCATCTTCGATTACGGCACGAAGTCGGGCAATTATCCGGTGAACAAGAATGGCCCGCGTGCCAGCGGTGGCGTGCTCGTGCAGCAGAAAATGTCCGAGGCTGCCGATGTACGCTCGGTCACCAACACGCCGGTTTCCGCGAGTGCGAATGGCGGCTGGCAAATCAGACTCAATCTGGGCGGCATCGATGCGGGCGAGCGTGTCGTCACCACGATCAGCCCCTTGTTCGACAGCAACAACTTCATTGCGTCCACGCTGATCCCGGGTGGCGATCCCTGCCGGCCGGGTTTGAGCGGCGCCTTGATGATGCTCAACGGTGCGACCGGCGGAGCGCCGATCCAAGACCTGACCGGGTCGTTCGGCGGCGCGAATACATCGACCTCGCGGGTGACCGGAAAGGTACGGCGCAACGACAACGCCATTCCGACCAAGAGCGACGGCATTTCAGTGCTCGTGCCGCCGGGCGGCGGCCAATATCGGGTCTTGTTCGGCGGCGGCGTTTTCCCGATCGACGGCGCGCAGACTCCGCATCGCGGAGCGTGGCGCCAGCTGCTCGAAATGCAATAAGAACGAAGGGTGCGGAGCGATAAGATGCGGAGCAGCGCAAAAAAAGGATTCACTCTGATCGAGCTGATGATCGTCGTCGCGGTGATCGCGATTCTGGCGGCGATCGCGTACCCCTCTTATACGAGATACGTCTACCGCGCGCGCCGCGCCGACGGCCAGGATTTGCTCATGCGAATCGCGGCGGCGCAGGAGCGCTACTACACGAATTTCAACAAATACACCGCGGACATTACCGGCTCCGCGCCAGGGGGGCTAGCCATGAACAGCACTTCCTCGAGCGGCTATTACCGCGTGCTGCCTGCCGATGTCGTCGCGAGCGCGACCGGCTATACGATTCTGGCCAGACCGCAAGGGGCGCAGACGGGCGACACCGCTTGTCCGACCCTGAGCGTAGACAATGCCTTGAACAAAGCGCCTGCGGGCCTGACGGCGAACGGCTCGTGCTGGTGAATCGGTGAAAAGAGTTCGGTTCGCGCAGCCGAAGAATTCGAGAGCCGCGGCTTCGGGTCGATTTTAGCGAGCGTCGTTCGGCAAACAACGTTCAGAAAAACAACGGGCAGTTCGCCCGGCTTCCTCAGGACTTCGCCTTCGCCAGCGTAATCGCGGCAACACCGGCAACGATGATCACCGTGCCGACGATATCGAGGCGCGAAACCGCCTCGCCACCAAGCAGCACGCCGATCAACACGGCGACCGGCGGATTGACGTAGGCATAGCTCGATGCCAGCACCGGCCGCGTATGGTGCAGCAGATAGATGTACGAACTGAAACCGAGCAGGGAGCCGAACACGATCAGGTAACCCATTGCGGCCAGCGCGGTCGGACTTGGCGCCGCGGCAAAGTGTTCACCGCTGACGAACGAAGCGAGGGCGAGCGGGAGGCTGCCGGCGAGCATCTGCGCTGCGGCGCTCATCATCGGCTCGGGCATATCGTGGTGCTTGCTCCACACCGAGCCGAATGCCCAGGCGATCGGCGAAGCGACGAGCGCGATCGCGCCGGCCGGCGAACCGCGCAGTTCGCCGCCGAGATTGAGGACGATGATGCCGACGAAGCCGATGCCGAGGCCGATCCATTCTATGCGGTTCGGCCAGTGCCCGTAGAGGCCGGCGAAGATCGCGATGAACAGCGCGGCGCTCGCGACGGCCACGGCGGCGATGCCCGAGGCGACGGTCTGCTCGGCGTAGCAGACCCCGCCGTTGCCGATGCCGAGTAGCAAGGTGCCGGTGATCAGGCAGTTGAACCACTGCCGCGCCGTCGGTGCCTTGCCGCCGCGCCAGAGCAGCAGCGCGAACAACAGGCCGCCGGCGATGAAGAAACGAATCCCGGCAAGCGCGAACGGCGGGAAGCCGGTCAGCGCCACGCGCAGACCGTAGTAGGTCGAACCCCAGATCAGGTAGACGCCGATCAGCGCGAGCGGAACCAGCGCGCGAGAATTCAGGCGTGAAGGGGAGGCGGATTCGGCACGCGCAGCATCGTTCATCGGCAGATTTTACTGGCCGGTGTGGCAATGCAACAGCGCCGCTTGCGCAGCGCCGTCAGGTGCCGGTGATGCTTGCGTTCAGTGTTTGATCGGCGCGGTGCGGTTCGGCAGTACGACGAACTCGCCTTCGATCACGTCGGGATGGCGCGGTGCGGTACTTTTCGGTGCATTCGAGCGGCCGACCGCACGCACGATCGCGATAATCGTGCCGATCACGGCAAATGCGACGAGCGCCACCAAGCCGAGGGCCAGTACGCCCCCAAGTAGAATGAGACCGAGGGCGCCGATGAGGATGCGCATTAGCGGGTGACGAGGGCGGTTGAACCAGCGCCAATAAAACATGTCGGCGACGCTCCGTGGCAAAATGGACAGGACGGTACCCCCGCATACCGTTGAGCAAGGCAACTAAATACACCGATGGCCGTTACGAAAACGTTATGCAGAATCAATGACATCCCCGATGGCGGTGCGATCGAAGTGGGCGTCGTTTCGGAGCGCGACTCAATTCGCGACTCGCTGATGTTGACGCGCAGCGGCGTCGCGGTGCGCGCTTATCGCAACATTTGTCCGCACGCCGGGCGGCCGCTCGACTGGTCGCCGGGACAGTTCCTGATCGAGGACGGGTTCGTGATCTGCACGGCGCACGGGGCGATGTTCCGGCTTGAGTCCGGCGAGTGCGTATCGGGACCGTGCCGCGGCGCGCATCTGGCGTCGGTGGCGGTCGAATCGCGCGGGGATGAAGTGGTCCTCGAAAGCGGCGAATAAGCCGAGTCGATAGTTTTTCGTCTGCGCCGCGGCAAAGACACCGCGGTGTGTTTGCCGCGGATCGGGGAGAATCCCGCTCAGCGGAAAACCAGGTTCACCGCGACGAGCATCACCACGAGCATCAGCACCGTCAACGGCAGGCCGACACGCAGGAAATCGCGCGCGCGATAGCCGCCGGGGCCAGCGACGAGGGTCAGCACCGGGTTCGCGCTTGCGATCAGGAAACTGTTCGAGGTGGAGATCGCGACGATCAGCGCGTAGATCGCCGGGTTGCCGTTCGAGGCGAGCGCGGTATTGATGGCCATCGGCACCATCATGACCGTCGCGCCGACGTTGGAGACGATCTGGGCGAAAAACAGCGTCAGCACCGCGATCACCGCCTGCAGTGCCCATTGCGGCCACGCGCCGAGATAACGCAGCACCTCTTGTGCGAGCCAGGCTGCGGCGCCGGTTGCGTCCATCGCCCAGCCGAGCGGGATCAGGCAGGCGAGAGTGAAGATCGTCTTCCAGTTGATCGCGCTGTAGGCCTCTTCCATCTTGAGCACGCCGGCGAGCAGCATGCCGACCGCTCCGGTCAGCATCGCGATCGAGAGTTTGAGGTCGGTGAACAGGCCGAGGCCCATGGCGAGGGCGAAGAAGCCGACCGCGTGCCAGATCTTGGCCGGGCGGCCTTCGTCCTTCGGATAATCGGTGACGACGACGAAGTCGTGATCCTCGGCGGCGACGGCGAGATCGCGCCAGAGCCCGTGCAGGACCAGGGTGTCACCCGCGCGCAGGGCGATACCGCGCACGTCCTCGCGGAAAATCTCCTCGCCGCGATTGACCGCGAGCACGCTGATGCCGTAGCGCTTGCGCAGGTGCAGGGCGCCGACGTTCTGTTTGACGAATTCCGAATTCGGCGGAATCACCGCCTCGGCGATGCCGGCGCGCGTCGGGTTGAACATGTCGCGGAACCAGCGCAGGCGCGTCTGCGCGAGCAGCAGGTTGAGGTTGGCGAAATGCTCGATGTCGGCGCGCTTGCCGAGCGTGCCGAGCACGGTGCCGACCCAGATCATCGTGTCGGCGGGGGGCGCCAGACGCACCTCGTCGCCGTTCTTGATCGCGAGGATCAGCGGCGCGCCGCGCAGCGCCTCGGCTTCGAGCACGCTCATGCCGACGAGCGGGCTTTCCGCGGTCACGGTCAGTTCGAAGACTTCGCCCGAGATGCCGTAGGTCTCGGCAAAGTAAGTGTCGGTGCGGCCCGGCGTGACGCCCTGGCTTTCCGCATCCGAAGGCAGCAACCGGCGCGTGAACAGGGCGAAGTAGGCGAGGCCGGCGATCAGCAGCGGAATGCCGACCGGGGCGATCGAGAACAGCGAGAATGGCTCGATCGTGCGCGCGCCCTGCGGCAGGTTGCGGTTTGCGCTGACGATCAGGTCGTTGAGCACGATCAGCGGTGAGTTCGAGATCATGGTCATGTTCGTGCCGGCGAGGATGCAGAACGCCATCGGCATCAGCAGGCGCGACAGCGGCACGCCGGTGCGCGAACTGACCCGGCTGACCACGGGCAGGAACAACGTGACGAGGGCCTGGCTCTGGATGATCGATGAAAGGCTACCGACCATTGCATTGATCGCGAAGCTGAGCCGCGATTCGGCGCCGCGCGATACGCGCAGAAGGAACGAAGCGGCCTTGCCGAGTACGCCGGTGCGGTCAAGCCCGGCGCCCATGATCATTACGCCGAGCAGGGAGATCACTGCGTTGCCGGCGAAGCCTTCGAACAGTTGCTCGACCGGCACGAGGCGCGTGATGCCGATCACGACGATGACGAGCAGGGCGATCAGATCCCCGCGTATCCATTCGAGTACGAGCATGAGCACGGTGAAGGCGAGAAGGCCGAACACGAGCATCATGTCGTGGGTGAGGATCAGGCCTTGGTTCATCTCATCCGTCGGGGCTCGGTGCTTTCTTGTTTCGCTCGTCGTTCCCGCATGTTCTCGGCGGGGCTCTCAACAGCCGCGGGGCTGCTTATCCAGTGCCTTTCGTTTTCGATCTCGATTGCCGGTGCGTCGATTCGGTTTTTCGCCCGCCTCGCGCACGCAGCCCTTGAAGCGTTTATGTCTTATTCTCGTCGCGGCAAGCAGGGTTCGGTGGTGCGGCACAAATCAAAAACATTTTGCTCTGAGGCCGTGTTCTCTTTGCGTCTTCAAATCCGTTCGTAGATGAAATCCCATACGCCGTGACCGAGGCGTAAACCACGTTTCTCGAAGTGCGTCTCGATGCGCCAGTCGGGCCGCGGCACGCTCTGGCCTTCGCCGGCCGTGTTGCGCCAATCCGGCGCCGCGTCGAGCACGGCGAGCATATGCTCGGCATAGTCGGCCCAGTCGGTAGCCAAATGCAAGCGGCCGCCGCGTTCGGTGCGGGTCGCGAGCAGATGCAGCAGATCGGGCTGGATCAGGCGGCGCTTCTGCTGGCGCTTTTTCGGCCAAGGATCGGGGAAATAGATGCGCACTTCGGCCAGTGAGTCCGGCGCGATCGCGTTGCGCAATATCTCGACCGCATCGTGGTTGTAGAGACGCACATTGGCGACGTCTTGAGCGGCAAGCGCGTTCATCAGACGGCCGACACCGGGGCGGTGCACTTCGATGCCGATGAAGCTCTTCTCGGTCTCGTGCAGGCCGGCGTGAAGCAACTGCTCGCCGTTGCCGAAGCCGATCTCGAGCACGAGCGGCGAGCTGCGCCCGAAAATCTGCGCATAGTCGGGCACGCTCGGCGAGGGCTCGAGGCCGAACCGCGCCCAGTGCTGCTCGAATGCGCGCTGCTGTGCTGGGGTGAAACGTCCTTGGCGCAGAACGAAGCTGCGGATATGACGGTGCTGCGCTTCGTTCACCCGATCGTTCCGTCGATGGGACTCGATGCCGATGCGAAGCGCTTGCGCGGAATGCGGCCGGCGAGGAACGCTTCACGGCCGGCTTCGACGGCTTTCTTCATCGCGCTCGCCATGAGCACGGGATTCTTCGCGCCAGCGATCGCGGTGTTCATCAGCACGCCGTCGCAACCGAGTTCCATCGCGATGGCGGCATCGGACGCCGTGCCGACGCCGGCATCGACGAGCACGGGCACCTTCGCGTTTTCGACGATTTCGAGCAGGTTCCAGCGGTTCTGGATGCCGAGGCCCGAACCGATCGGCGCGGCCAGCGGCATCACCGCCACACAGCCGATTTCTTCGAGCCGGCGCGCGAGGATCGGATCGTCGCTGGTATAGACCATCACTTCGAATTTGTCGGCGACGAGCTGTTCGGCGGCCTTCAAGGTCTGCACGACGTCGGGGAACAGCGTTTTCTGGTCGCCCAGCACTTCGAGCTTGACCAGATTGTGTCCGTCGAGCAGCTCGCGCGCGAGCTTGCAGGTGCGCACGGCGTCATCGGCCGTATAGCAGCCGGCGGTGTTCGGCAGGATCGTGTAGCGATCGGGCGGCAGCACGTCGAGCAGGTTGGGCTGGTTCTTGTCCTGGCCGATATTCGTGCGGCGAATCGCGACGGTCACGATTTCTGCACCGGCTGCTTCGGTCGCGCGACGCGTCTCTTCGAGATCCTTGAACTTGCCGGTGCCGGTGAGCAGACGCGAACGATAGGTCTTGCCGGCGATGACGAGCGTGTCGTTGTCAGCGGCGGGGATGGAGCGGATTTGAGCGTTCATCGGTGCGGTTCGTATGCAGAATCAAAATGGGGAACACTGCAGTTCGGTCTCGCCGTGCCGGCCGCAGTCAGGCCGGTCGCCGGGCAGGTCTGTGTCGATCAGCCGCCGCCGAGCGCGTGCACGATTTCGACGCGATCGCCTTCGCGCAGCACGCGTTCGCCGTGCAGGCTTTTCGGCACGATTTCGCGGTTGATCTCCACGGCGACTTTTCGGTCGGCGTAGCCGCTGGCTTCGAGCAGATTGGCGACGCTGGTTCCGCTGGGGGTCTCGCGCGTTTCGCCGTTGAGTTGGATGGTAAGCATGCGCGCATTGTAGCGCTTTGCACTACGTGCCGGCGCAGTGTGCGCAAAACGAAACGCCCGGCATGTACCGGGCGTTCGCGGAGAGGATCTAAGGCCGTTTGGATCAACGGTGATTGTTGCGATCGTTGTTGTTATCGCCGCGGCTGCGTGGTTGCTCCGAACGCTGCTGCGGTTCTGAGCGCTGCTGTTGCTGCGCGCGCTGCTGCATTTCCTGTTGCTGCTGAGCACGCTGCTGGAACTGCTGTTGCTGCACTTCACGCTGCTGCTGCGCGCGCTGTTGCATTTCCTGTTGTTGCTGGGCGCGTTGCTGCATCTGCTGTTGCTGCATTTCACGCTGCTGTTGCGCGCGCTGTTGCACCTCCTGTTGCTGCTGGGCGCGTTGTTGCATTTCCTGTTGTTGCTGCGCACGTTGCTGCTGCATATCGCGCTGCTGCTGCGCTCTCTGCTGCATCTCCTGCTGTTGCTGAGCGCGCTGCTGAGATTCCTGCTGTTGGCGCTGCTGGAATTCCTGTTGCTGCTGGGCGCGCTGCTGAATCTCGCGCTGCTGCGACTGCTGACGCTGCTGATCGACTTCCTGCTGACGGCGCTGCTGCATTTCCTGTTGCTGCTGGGCGCGTTGCTGCATATCGACCTGGGGCGCACGCTCGACCGGCGCGGAGCGATACTCCGGCGTCTGCCGCTGCTGCATCTGCACCGCGGAGCGGTTGTCCTGCTGCGGCTGGCGCTCGATCGGTACCGAGCGGTTTTGCGGCGTGTTGTCGCGCTGGCCGGCATTGTCGTTGCCGCGCAGCGAACGCTGCTGGGCACTGTTGTCCGGCGCGTTCGGATTCACGTAGCGGCTCGACGGCAGGCCGCGCTGCTCTTCCGGCTGCGGGTGGCCGCCCGGCGGTACGGTAATGCTGCGGCCTTGGACTGGATTACCCTGCGGCTGCTGGCCGCGCTGCGCCTGATCATTCGGCGCGCGACTGTTGTTGTCGATCGCTCGGCGCGTATCGATGCTGCGGTTGTCGGCGCCGGCGCGGGCGTTGTCGTTGCTCTGGCGCATATCGACCGCACGACCGTCCGCCTGAGCAGGACCGCGCGGCTGGATCGACGGTGCGATCGAGCGCGCTGGCGCACCGTCGCGCGTGACCACGTTCACGTTCGGACGCGAGGTCATCGCGGCGCGTTGCGCCGCTTCGCCGTTGCCGATCACGGTCGGAGCCGCGCGCAGCTGCGCGACCGGCAGTGCACGGCCGGGATCGCGCTGCAGGGCATTCTCACGCTGCGCGAACGAAGCCATCGGCGCGGGTGGGCGCGTCGCCGCGATGATGCTGCGCGACTGCACGGCCTGCGGGGGCGCCGCGGCGCTGCGACCGCCGGCATCGAAAGCCAAGCTCTGGCGCGTCGGTGCGATCGCGGCGAAGCCGGACACGCGTGCATTGGCGAACGTCTCGCGATTGACCGCGACCACCGAACCGCGCACTTCGCGCGAGCCGGTGAAAACGTCACCGCGCACCGCGGTGATCGCATTGGTGACGTTGCGGTTGGCGTAGTTGACGCGGCTGTAGTCGAAGTTGCCGCGCTGGTAGTTGCCGTAGAAATTATTGATCGTGACGTTGTTGATCGTCGTGTTGTGGATGTTGATGCTGGTGAAGTAATTGCGGCTCACGCGATAGCTCGGCACGTAGACGTCGCGCGGGCCGAGCGGGAACCAGCCGACCGGTCCACCGACGTTGAAGGCCAGGCGCGCGCCGCCGCCGCTGACGAAGGCGACGAGGGCAGGGGCGTAGTACGGACGCACATTGGCCGGGCCCGGGCACCAGCCCCAGCGGTTGTTGACCCAGGCCCAGCGGCCGTAGTGGAACGGCGCGAAGCCCCAAGGCGAAGAGTCGACCCAGGTCCAGCCGTAGGCGCCAACCCAGCTCCAGCGGCCGTAGCTGTACGGTGTCCAGCCGACCGCCACCTGGCTCGGATACCAGACGTTGCCGTAGTCGGGCGTCGAGTCCCAGGAGCCATAGCTGTCGAGATCGTCGTAGCCGATGATGTCTTCGGAAACGTACTGGCGCGAGCGCGAGTTGTCCCAGCGTCCGTCGCGATCGAAGCAGAAGCGATCGAAGTCGTCCGGGCTCGGCACGCCGTTGCTGACGTAATCGCGCAGTTGCGCGTCGTTGAAGCGGATCGACTGGCCTTCCTCGATGCGGAAGCGCGCGCCGGCCTCGCCGTAGGCGTCGCCGCCGCCGCGGAATGCGGTGACGATGGTGCCGCGGCCGTCCGGAGCCACGTCGATGCGGTATTCGCCGACGCGGTTGATGACGAAGGCGAGTGTCGGCGTGTCGACCTCATAAGTCTGGCCATCGTAGATGCGGCGCACGCGCAGGTTGATCGTGCCTTCCGTCAGCTCGATCTGCGCCATGTTGTCGTCGAGATTGAGAAAGTGGAAGTTCGACTGCTCGTCGACGCGGATCGCCGACGAGCCGATCTGCAGCTCGGCTCGCGCACCGCGGTCGGTCCATAGTTTGTCGCCGGAAATCAGCGGGCGATTGACCTCGGCCTGCACCCAGTTGTTCTCGCCGGCCGGTACAAAACTCACCGCACCGCGGATCACCGACAGGCGTGCGACGCGCGACGGCGGATCGATGGCGGTGCCGGAAGCGTCGTTATAGGAACCGGGGTCGTCGGAAGAGTAATCCGGCGGCGGCTGGGCGAAACCCGTACCGGCGAACAGCAGCCCGGCCAGCAGCACGGCAACAGGTTTGAACATGGTCATGGCGAACGCTCCTTTGCGTTACGCGGAAGTGTGGGGGTAAGGTCCGAAATCTCGATGCGGAAACGGCGCGACGAATGCGGTGATGGCGCTGCGCCTGCCCCTGTCGAATTGCGTGACTTTACGTGCATATAGTTAAGCGCAACCAAGCTGAATGAGGACTTTCGGTTTGGCCCTCGCGAGGCCGCCGCGAAGGAGGATTTATCGGGCGCTTAGCGATGAATTCCCCACTCGGGCGCCGCCGGTTTTCCCGCTAACGAAAAGACAACGCCGACACGCGCAAAGTCGCCATGGCGATAAGGATATGCGTTCGTGCATATTGCGGTGCAACCAAGTTCCGTTAACCTGTCTACCGGATGTTCATAATCGGGGGAAGTATGAAACGATACATTTGGGCTTTTGCCGTGTTGAGCGCCCTTGCGACTGGCGCGTCGGCGGCCGAGTTGCTCAACGTTTCCTACGATCCGACGCGCGAACTGTACACGCAGCTCAACGAAAAGTTCATCGCCGACTGGAAGACGAAGACAGGCGAGACCGTAACGATCAAGCAATCGCACGGCGGTTCCAGCGCGCAGTCGCGCAAGATCATCGACGGTCTCGAAGCCGACGTCGCCACCTTGGGCATCGCCTCCGATATCGATATTCTGGCCGACAAAGCCGGCTTGCTGCCGGCCGACTGGCAAGGGCGTCTGCCGGGCGACTCGACACCGTATAACTCGACCATCGTCTTGCTCGTGCGCAAGGGTAATCCCAAGGGCATCAAGGATTGGGGCGATCTGGTCAAGTCTGGCATCAAGGTCATCACGCCGAATCCGAAAACCTCGGCCGGCGCGCGCTGGAATTTCCTCGCCGCCTGGGCCTACGCGCTCAAGCAGAACGGCGGCGACGAGGCCAAGGCGCGCGAATGGATCGGCGCGCTTTACAAGAATGTGCCGGTGCTCGACACCGGTGCGCGCGGTTCGACCGTCACCTTCGCCCAGCGCGGCCTCGGCGACGTGCTGATCGCCTGGGAGAACGAGGCTTATCTGGCGATCAGCGAATTCGGCGAAGGCAAGTTCGACATCGTCGTGCCGGCGACGTCGATCCTCGCCCAGCCGCCGGTCGCGGTGATCGACAAGAACGCGAAGAAGCATGGTACGGAGAAGCTCGCCGAGGCCTACCTCAAGTTTCTCTACACGCCCGAGGCGCAGGAAATCATCGCGAAGAACCACTATCGTCCGCTCGATTCCGGCGTCGCGGCCAAATACGCTTCGAGTTTTCCGAAGATCGATCTGACCACGATCGCCCAATTCGGCGGCTGGAAGACCGCCCAGCCGAAATTCTTCGGCGACGGCGGCGTGTTCGATCAGATCTACGACAAGAAGTAGCCGGCCGTGAGTGCGATCGCGATCGAGCAGGCCCCCGCGCCCGCGCGCAGGCGCGTGATGCCCGGCTTCGGCCTGACGCTCGGCTTCACTCTGAGCTATCTCTCGCTGATCGTGCTGATTCCGCTTGCCGCGCTCATGGTCAATGCCGCGGGCCTCGGTGTAGCGGGCATCTGGAAGGTGCTCAATTCCTCGCAGGTGCTCAGTGCGCTGAGGCTCAGTTTCGGCGGCGCGCTGATCGCCGCGGCAATCAATGCCGTGTTCGGCAGTCTGATCGCCTGGACCTTCGTGCGCTACGACTTCCCGGGCAAGCGCGCGCTGCAGGCGATGATCGATCTGCCGTTCGCGCTGCCGACCGCGGTCGCCGGCATCGCGCTGACCGCTCTGTATTCGACGCCGAACGGCTGGCTCGGCGTGCCGCTCGAAGCGATCGGCATCGAGGTCGCCTATACCCGGCTCGGCGTGATCGTCGCGATGACCTTCATCAGCCTGCCTTTCGTCGTGCGCACGCTCGAACCGGTGCTGGAACAGATCGACAAACAGTACGAGGAGGCCGCCGCGACGCTCGGCGCGACGCGCTGGCAAGCGGTTTCGCGCATCGTTTTCCCGGCGATGACGCCGGCTCTGCTGACCGGCACGGCGCTGGCGTTCGCGCGCGCAGTCGGCGAGTACGGCTCGATTATTTTCATCGCCGGCAACCTGCCGAACCTGACCCAGATCGCGCCGCTGCTGATCGCGATCAATCTCGATCAGCATGAAATCGGCGCCGCCACTGCGATCGCGGCGGCGATGCTCGTACTCTCGTTCGCGATCCTGTTCTGCATCAATCTGCTGCAGGCCTGGGCACGGCGAAGCGGCAGTTGAATCCACTCAAGAGAAAGATGAAAACGATCGCGAAATACATCGCCGCAGTTCTCGCCCTGATCGCCGGCGCAGCCGATGCGTCGGCGGCAGGGCTTCTCAACGTTTCCTACGACGTTGCGCGCGCGCTGTATGAAGAATTGAACCCGGTTTTCGCCGCCGAGTGGAAGGCGAAGACCGGCGAGACGCTGACGATCGACCAGTCGCATGCCGGTTCGAGCAAACAGGCGCGCGCGGTGATCGACGGCCTGCCGGCTGACGTGGTGACGATGAACAGCCCGCTCGACATCGACGTGATCGCGAAGGCGGGACTTTTGCCGACCGATTGGGCGGCGAAGTTTCCGAATGCGGCGAGCCCGTCGTGGTCGGCGATCGTTTTCGTCGTGCGCCGCGGCAACCCGAAAGCGATCAAGGATTGGCCGGACCTGGTCAAGCCCAACACCGCCGTCGTGCTGCCGAATCCGAAGACCTCGGGCAACGGCCGCTATAGCTACCTTGCCGCGTGGCAGTTCGCGCGGACGCAAAACAGTGCAGATGCCGGCGTTCAGCGCGAACTTGCCGCGTTTGAATTCGAGAAAAAGCTGCTTGCCAACGTGCCCGTACTCGACGTCGGCGGCCGCGACGCGAGTGTGACCTTCGCCCAGCGCAGCATCGGCGACGTGCTGCTGACCTTCGAGAGCGAAGCGCGCGCGCTGCGTACGACCTTCGCGAACGGCGGTTTCGAGATCGTCTATCCCTCGTTGACGGTGCGCGCCGACAACCCGGTTGCGGTCGTCGCGAGGAATGCGGACAAGAAAGGCACAAGCAAACTCGCCGAAGCCTATTTGCAATTCCACTACGGCAAGCCGGCGCAAGAGATCTTCGCCAAGAACGGCCTGCGCGTGGTCGACGCCGACGTGACCAAGGCACACGCGGACTTCCCGGCGCTGAAGACGTTCACCGTCGATGAGGCATTCGGTGGTTGGGCCAAGGCGCAGCCGGAGCACTTCGCCGCGGGCGGGACGTTCGATAAGGCGATCGCCGAGGCGAAGAAATGAAGGTTCAAACGGCATGAGTGCGACCCTCGCCCCACGTCGCCGTTTCCGTTCGGCCACCGCCGAGCCGCGCTCCGTGCGCTGGCTGCTGATCGGCTTTACCTTCGTATTCCTCGCTGCGTTCCTCCTGCTGCCGCTGATCGTCGTGTTCGTGCAGGCATTCGCCGGCGGCGTGAAGGCGTATCTGGCGGCGCTGTCCGATTCGGATTCGTTGTCCGCGATCGTGCTGACCCTGAAGACCGCGGCGATTGCGGTGCTGCTCAATACGCTGTTCGGCGTCGCCGCGGCCTGGGCCGTGGCGAAATTCGAGTTCCGCGGAAAGAATTTCCTGATCACCTTGATCGATCTGCCGTTCTCGGTGTCGCCGGTGATTTCCGGTGTGGTCTTCATCTTGATCTTCGGTGCACAGACTTGGCTCGGCGCGTGGCTGATCGATCACGATATCCGCATCATCTTCGCCCAGACCGGCCTGGTGCTCGCGACGGTATTCGTCACATTTCCATTCGTCGCGCGCGAACTGATTCCGCTGATGCAGGCGCAGGGCACCGACGAGGAATACGCCGCGTTGAGCCTCGGCGCGAGTGGCTGGCAGACGTTCTGGAACGTCACGCTGCCGAACATACGCTGGGGCCTGCTCTACGGCATCCTGCTGTGCAACGCGCGCGCGATGGGCGAGTTCGGCGCGGTATCGGTGATATCGGGCAAGATTCGTGGCGCGAGCAATACCATGCCGCTGCATGTCGAAGTGCTGTACCAGGACAACAAGATGGTCGCGGCGTTTGCGGTAGCTTCGCTGCTCGCCCTGCTAGCCTTGTTGACGCTCGGTTTGAAAACTTTCCTCGAATGGCGGCACGGCGACGAGCTTGCCGCATTGCGAGGCCATCGTTAAATGGATTTTTGGACACGGATTGGCACGGATGAACACGGATCGGAGAGCCGTTGCGAAATGGATGCGAGCAGAGGGCGAAAACCGCGGCTCTGCAATTGATTCGCCGAGCGTTGAAATCAGCATTCGATGAATCGAAATCTCCACGCCGTTGATTCATTTCAAGTGTCACCGTGTCTTTTGTGTCCATCCGTGTTGATCCGTGTCAAAGCAGCTCTTTTATGAGGCATCCATGCAGATTTCGATACGCAAATTGAACAAGAGCTACGGCAGTGTCGCCGCGCTGAACGCGATCGATCTCGACATCGCCTCGGGCGAGCTGCTCGCGCTGCTCGGTCCGTCGGGTTCGGGCAAGACTACGCTGCTGCGCGCGATCGCCGGACTCGAACCGATCGACGGCGGCCGCATCCAGTTCGGTGATATCGATGCGACCGAGTTGTCCGTGCAGGAGCGCCGCGTTGGTTTCGTCTTCCAGCACTACGCGCTGTTCAAGCACATGAGCGTGCTCGACAACATCACCTTCGGTCTGCGCGTACGCAAGCGCAAATACCGCCCCACGCGCGAAGAAATCCTCCGTCGTGGCGAGGAATTGCTCAAGCTAGTTCAACTCGGCGGTCTTGAGGAACGTTATCCGAATCAGCTCTCCGGTGGACAGCGTCAGCGCGTCGCGCTCGCGCGTGCGCTGGCGATCGAGCCACGTGTGCTGTTGCTCGACGAGCCGTTCGGCGCGCTCGATGCGAAGGTGCGCAAGGAACTGCGCGTCTGGCTGCGTCAGCTGCACGACGAAACCGGCTATACGACGATCTTCGTCACTCACGACCAGGAAGAGGCGCTGGAACTTGCCGATCGGGTTGTGGTGATGAATGCGGGTTCGATCGAACAGGTCGACACGCCGGAAGCGATCCTGCGCCGGCCGGCGACGCGCTTCGTCGCCGAATTCATCGAACAGGATTCGGGCAAGAGCTTCGTTCCCACGCCGCCGCACCATACCGTGCATTCGAAGGTCGCGCGCTTCTCGCGAGTCGGCTGAGCAAGATCGGTGCGGTGAGCGGTTAAAATGGCGGCACATACGCCGTCATTCTGCAGTCCATGTCTTTTTCCCATCTCTTGCTTGCCCTCGCGGTCATCGTTGTTTGGGGCACGAACTTCGTCATCATCAAGCTCGGTCTCGGCGAACTGCCACCGCTGCTGTTCGCGACGCTGCGCTTTTTCTTCTCCTGCGTGCCGTGGCTGTTCTTTATCCGGCGCCCGGCCGTGTCGTGGTGGCTGCTGATCGCGAACGGCTTCTTTCTCGGCTTCGGCTTGTTCGGAGTGCTGTTCATCGCGATGCGCAGCGACATCGCGCCCGGCATCGCGTCGCTCATGGTGCAGACCCAGGCGTTCTTCACGATCGGTTTGTCGATGCTGCTGCTCGGCGAACGACTGCGCGCGTTTCAGGCTGGGGGCCTGGCGCTGTGCATTGCCGGACTCGTGATGCTGTTTTTGCACGTCGACGCAACGACGACGACGCGCGGTTTGATATTGACGCTCGGTTGCGGCCTATCATGGGCGATAGCGAATCTGGCGGCGAAGAAGGCCAGCCAGAACGGCGCGGTCGGGAACACCCAGGTGGGAGCATCTCTCGATGCTCACAGTCAGAGCCGACCGCGAGAATTCAGCATGCTCGGCTTCATGGTCTGGTCGAGCCTGTTCGCCGTGCCGCCTCTGTTGCTCGCGAGCCTGATATTCGAGGGGCCACAGCGCATCGCCGACGGCCTCGCGCACGCGACCTGGTTCGGCTGGGTGGCGTCGGTATGGCAGGGCATCGCCAATACGCTGTTCGGCTATGGCGCCTGGAACTGGCTGCTCGCACGCTATCCGGCGGCGACGGTGTCGCCGTTGTCGCTGCTCGTGCCGGTCGTCGGTATGGCGAGCGCGGCGGTTTGGTTCGGCGAACCGTTGCCGGTGTGGAAGCTCGAAGCCGGCGCGCTGGTGCTGCTCGGCCTAATGACGATTACGTTGTGGCCGCGATTGCGCGCCCGGTTCTAGCCTTGGTTACCGCTGCGTGCAGTTGTGCGAAGCGCCGAGTGAACGGGCACTTCACGATTTCAGTGCCGTTATGTGACGGGTTCTTCCCCTTGATCCGTCATTCGATCCCCTTCTCTCGAGGGGAGAAGGGGATCGTTATTGAGGGAATGCGCGCGCGAGCCACTCCGGCACCGGCAAATCCTTAGACCGCAGGAACTCCGGATTGAAGAGCTTTGCCTGATAGCGCGTGCCCGCGTCGGCGAGCAAGGTGACGATCGTGTGCCCCTTGCCGAGTTCGCGCGCGAGCCGGATCGCGCCGGCAACGTTGACGCCGCTCGATCCGCCGACGTTGAGGCCTTCCTCGGCGAGCAGTGCGTGTACCAGAGGCAGCGATTCCGCGTCGGCAATCGACCAGGCGAGATTGATCGGCGCATCCTTGAAATTCGCCGTGACGCGGCTCGAGCCGATGCCTTCGGTGATCGAACCGCCCTCGGCTTTCAGTTCTCCGGTATTGACGTAGTTAGCGAGCGCGGAGCCCGCGGGATCGGCCAAGGCGACGCAGACGCCGGGCTTGTTCGCCTTGAGATAGCGGCCGACGCCGGCGAGCGTTCCACCCGTGCCGGTCGAACAGACGAAGCCGTCGATGCGGCCGGCCGTCTGCACGAAGATTTCCGGCCCGGTCGTGGCTTCGTGGAAGTCGCGATTGGCGGTGTTGTCGAATTGGTTGGCGAACCAGGCGCTGCCGGGTGTGCGTTCGTTGAGTTCCTCGGTCATGCGCCGCGCGACGTGAGCGTAGTGGCCAGGATTGGCGTAGGGCACGGCCGGAACGAGATGCACCTCGGCGCCGGTGACGCGCAGGGCGTCGATCTTCTCGCGGCTCTGAGTGTTCGGCATGGTGATGATCGTGCGATAGCCGCGGCTCGCGCCGAGCAGGGCGAGACCGATGCCGGTATTGCCCGCGGTGCCTTCGACGATCGTGCCGCCTGGGCGGAGCGCGCCGGCCTTCTCGGCGTCGAGCAGCAGGCCCAGGGCGGTGCGGTCCTTGATCGAGCCGCCCGGATTGGCGAATTCGCATTTGGCGAACACGTCGCAGCCGGTCAGTTCGGAGGCGCGGCGCAGGCGGATCAGCGGCGTACGGCCGACCGCGTCGGCGAAATCTTGGCGAATGTCCATGACCGGAAGGTGGGAGGCGGGTGGCAAAGGGTCGAAGGTCGAAGGGAAAAAGTCAAAGGGCGACCGTTTTCTCGTTCAGATCGTACCCGGCTTGATATATAACTTCGGGTTATTAAGCATAAAGTGCGGCCAAAATGGCGCATTTGGCCGTCTAGACGTCTGGACCCCCAAATAACGAACGGTTATGCTGCGTGGCATCAATCGGGAGAAATCCATGACGTTTTTGCATAAGGCTCGCTGTTGTTGTCGCCAATCCGCCGTTTCCCGTCTTGTCGAATCCCGATTGCGACCGCCTTTGAGTACACCGTTATGACCCTGACCCAGCTCCGCTATCTCGTTGCCATTTCCGACGCCGGCCTCAACATCACCCAGGCCGCCGATCAGGTCCACGCCACCCAGCCGGGCCTGTCCAAGCAGCTCAAGCAGCTCGAAGACGAGCTCGGCTTCCAACTCTTTGCCCGCAAGGGCAAAAGTCTTTCCGCGATCACGCCGGCCGGCCAGCAGGTCATCGACCGTGCACGCATTATCCTTGCCGAAGCGCGCAACATCCGTGCGCTTGCCGCGAATCTGCGCGGCGACGACAAGGGCGAGCTGACCATCACGACCACGCATACGCAGGCGCGTTTCGTGCTGCCGCATGCGATCGCCACGCTCAAGCTGCGCTATCCGGCGGTCAACGTCCATCTGAAACCGCTCGGCGATGCGCAGGTTATGGGCCTGTTCGAGCGCGGCCAAGCCGATCTCGCGATCATCTCGACGACGGGCGCGTCGCCGAGCGACGGCCTCGCCGTGCCGCTGTTCCGCTGGCGCCGCGCGGTGGTCGTGCCGAACGGACATGCGTTAGCCCAGCTCAAGCGTCCGCTCAAGCTCTCCGATCTCGACGGCGAGCCGCTGGTCAGCTACGAATCTTCGCTGCGCCCGGAATCGTCGCTGCGCCGCGCGTTCGCCGCGGCAGGAATCACACCGCGCTTCTCGTGCACCTCGCGCGACGCCGACCTGATCAAGACCTACGTGCGCGCCGGCCTCGGCGTCGGCATCTTCGCCGACATGGCGTTCACCGCCGAGGACGCACGCGACCTGCACCAGATCGATGCGACGGGATTGTTTCCCGAATGCACGACCTGGCTGGTCCTGCGCCGCGATCGCGTGCTGCGCGCCTATGCAGCAACGCTCGCCGAGCTGATTGCGCCGCAGATCGACCAGCGCGACCTGCAGCGTGCGCTCGCCGGCGAGGAGCCCGCGGAATGGCCGCTGCCGCCATACTGGGGCGAGTTGCAGAGAAAACTCGTCGCGAAGGTCGCCTGACTTTGCCCGATTGCTGCGTTACCCTGCATGTCTTCCGGCATGCAGGAGCGCGGCGTGATGAAGTACCAGGGTAGTTGTCATTGCGGACAGGTGGCGTTCGAGGTCGAGGGTGATCTCAACAGCGTGATGAGTTGCAATTGCTCGATGTGCCAGCGCAAGGGCTCGCTGATGTGGTTCGTCCCGCGCGCAAACCTGCATATGCTGCGCGGTGATCGCGCGCTGTCGAGCTACACCTTCAACAAGCACGTCATCCAGCACAAGTTCTGTCCGACTTGCGGCATCCATCCGTTCGGCGAAGGCGTCGACGCTTCGGGCAACGCGATGGCTGCGATCAATGCGCGCTGTCTGGACGACGTCGATCTCGCCGCGTTGTCCGTCAACCACTTCGACGGACGTTCGCGCTAGACGCTTTCTTGCCGCTCCCGCCGAAGCGGGAGCTTGCTCGTTGGAATCGGAGCGAATCAGCTGCCGAAAATAATCCAAAGCCCGAGCGCAGCGAACAATAGCGCCGCACCGATGCGCGCCGCGCGCAGCGGCAGGCGATGGGCGAAGCGCGCGCCGAGCCAGACCACGGGCACGTCGGCGATCAGCATGCCGAGCGTGGTGCCGCTGACCACCTGCCAGAGCGGGTGATATTGCGCGGCGAGCACGGCCGTGGCGATCTGCGTCTTGTCACCCATTTCGGCGAGAAAGAAACTGAATACCGTCGCGATCAGCACGCCGTAGCCGCTGCCATGGGCGGCTTCGCTTTCGTCGGCCTTGTCCGGTTTGAGCGTCCACACCGCGATGAGGAGAAAGCTGATCGCCACGATCCAGCGCAGCGTCTGCGGCGACAGCCATTGGCTGATGAGGGCGCCGAACGCGCCGGCGAGCGCGTGATTGACCAGCGTGGCGATAAGGATGCCGAGGCAGATCAGCCATGGCCGGCGGTACTTGGCCGCCAGGATCAGCGCCAGCAACTGGGTCTTGTCGCCGATCTCGCCAAGGGTGACGGTCAGCGTCGAGATGAAAAGTGTTTCCACGAAAAACTCCGAAGCCGGGGCGATGGACGCAATGATTCTCCCGCGCGGCCCCGGCTTGGGTGCGACACGAGCGAACCAAAGGTCTCGTCGAGCGGAAGATTCCGCTTTGCGCGCCACAGGCTGCTGCCCGAGTGTGTTGACGCGCGACGCCCAATCGATGGATCGATCCGGCCGACTACTCCCCGATGGAGTGCGCGCAGTGTAACGACTGGGCCGCGCGGATCGCAACAGGCAGCGGATGTGCGATACGCACTTGCGCGTATTTGCGCGTGCGGAATTCGGGTTGAGCCCTGCGGTATGTGCAGTGCGTTATTCGTTGGGTACTGCGCAGGCGTTCCAGTTCTGCGGCGTCGCATCGGTCGAGCTGCCGTGGAAATAGGATTGCTGGGTCGTCGCCGCCCAGGCGTCCGCGTCGGCGCGTTGCTGGGCGTCGAGTTGATTGGCAGCGTAAGCCAACTGCCTGTCCAAAGCCGGAATGCGAGTGCCGCTGGCGCCAAGGCGATACAGTTTCAAATAGCGATAGTGCTGAACGGGATCGGGACCGACGAGGCCGGCAATCAGATTGGTGCCGGAGGGGCCGTAGGCGTACTGAAGCATATCGACCATCTTCCAGTCTCCCGACGCGATCGACGAGTCGATCAACGCTGGCGCCTGCTGCCGATAGGCGCCGACCGATGCGGGATCGTCGACCATGCCGCGCGGATTGACGAAGGGCCCGCGGTGGACGTAGCAGTCGCGCGCAGAGGCGTCGCCGAGCTGCGCGGCCTGCAGGGTTGTCGTGGCGAGCGAGCCGAGCAGGCCCTGATCGACGCCGGCGCACAATGTTTTCAGCCGGTCCGTGCCCTTGAGCAATTCCTGCGCCCGGTCCAGTTGTTGCTGTTGGATCGCAGCCGGAGCCGAGTTGTCCGGGTGTTCGAGCAGCGCACTCGCGTTTAGCGTATTGCTGCGCATCGTCGCTTCTGCGGCAAAGCAGGTGCTCAGGTCGCGATACAGGCGTGAAGCCGCAGTGACATCGCCCGCATCCGCGCGTGCCTTCAATTCGTCGAAAATCTGCTTGAGTGGGGTGCCGGACGGCGGCAGCGGCGGTGCGGAACCCGAACTGACGCGTGCGGGGAGCGCGGCGGATTTCGCTGCAGTCGACAGCGTCGTCGGCGCAACGACTGAAGCGGCTGCGGCGGAGTTGCCCTTGTGCGGGTCCGCTGAGGCCGAAACATCATTGTGGGATAAGGCATCGGGCCAGTAGAGCCAGCCGCATGCGAGGGCTGCGCACAAAACCAAGGCGATCCATCCATATTTGCGCAGCACGAACTCTTCCTCCGGCCCAGCAGAGGCGAAGTGTGCCGTCTCGGTTTTGGTGCGTCCAGAGCGAGATTTACGGGCCGCCCTGGCACGAGCGCATCGCGTTGGCGACGTCGCCGGTCTGGCGCGGGGTGCTGTTGAAGTACTGCTGGTACATCTGCTGCGCTTGTGCGTCGGCCGCCTGGATCTGGTCGGGAGTGAGCTGGCTCGAGAGATTGGTCAGCGCATTGGTCGAGCGCGTCGAAGGTTGCGAGCCGGAGGGCTGGCCGAGGCTCATCAGCTTGGCGTAGGTATAGGCCTGGGCTGGATTGGCGCCGGTCAATTGGCCGAGCATATTGCTCTGACGCGTACTGCCGCCGTAGGCCTGCGCCATCAGCGTCGCCATCGCCCAGTCGCCTTGCTGCAGGGCGCCGTTGGCGAGATTGAGCGCATTGCTCTTGTAGTCCTGCACCCACTGCGGATTGTCGAGCAGGCCGGGCCAGTTGTTCAGATTGGCGCCGACGTAGCAGTTCGCCGCCTCCGGATCGCCTAGCTGCGCGGCCTGCAGGGTGGCGGGCACGAGCGAGGCCATGTCGTCGGCGCTGAGATCCGCGCACATCGCCGCGTTGTTCTTGGTGTAGTCCAGATTGCGCTGAACGAAGTCGAGCATGCGGTTCTGTCGCTGCGCATCCATCGCCGAGGCGTCGCCGAGCACGCGATTGGCGAGGCCGGGCATGGTCTGGCTAAGGCGCTGCACCTGAGTACATGTCTGCATGTCCTTGAACAGGCGTGACGCAGCATCGGCGTCGCCGGCATCGGCGCGCGCCTTGAGGTCGGCGAGGATCGACTTGAGCGGCGTGTTCGCCGGCGGCAGCGGCGCTCGCTGACTCGCGTTCGATACGGCGCTGTCGAGCATATGGCTGCCGGGTGCGCGGACGAGGGCATGTTTGGGCTGTGTGGCGGGAGAGACGCTTTTGCCCTTTGTGGAAATTGCCGCATTTTCCACTTTTTGCTTCGCTTCGGTTTCCGCGCCTTCCGCCGCGACGGGGGCGCTGTGGCGGCCGCTGTAGAAGGCGATCGCGGCGATGGCAATGACACCGAGAACTATCGGAAAAGAAAAGCGCGACACACGAACTCCACATCTTCGCAACAAGACCACGCATTTTTGCTCAGCCGTGGACGCGTTGTCGAAGCAAGATGGGTTAAGAATTGAAAAGTCGCCTGCACATTTCCTGCGCGATGTTTTGCAGCACTTCCGCACGGAGGAATATGCATAGATAGAAGCGGGTTCGAGAAATCGCTTGACACGCAAATGAGAATTATTATCATTTGACCGAACCCCACAACGGAGTCGCGTCATGCACACCGCAACCCTGCCGCTGAATTCGGGCGACGTTTCTTTCCGCACAGCTGCTCCGGCACCGCGCCCGCATGCGGCGCAGGTCCAGCGCCAGTTCGACAGCCGCACCTTGTTCGGCGGCGCGCAGGAAGTGCGCATCGAACATTTCGGCCAGGAATATCGTCTGCGCCAGACGCGCAACGGCAAATTGATTCTGACCAAATAGCCTTCGCGCGGCCGTCAGGCCGCCGATCCGCAAGCCTCGCTGCCCGCGTTCGCGGGCAGCGTCATCAATCACGGTAGCCAGCCTCGCGCGGCCCGCATCGGGTTGCACGCCAGCACGCCGTTCCTTCTTAGGAATCTGCTGGAAACATGCGCCGCCGTCATTCTTTCTATAAAAAAATCTGCGCCCGCAGCCTGAGCGCGGCGATTGCGATCGCGCTCGGTGCGGCGGGAGCGGCCGATGCGGCCGAGACTCCCGACACCGATGCCGCGCGGGACAAGCCCACGCTGTTCGACGTGCTCGACACGGTGGTGGTCAGCGCGACGCTGAACGAGCGCCAGCAAAAGGACATCGCCGGCGAAACCAGCGTGATCGATGCGGCCGAGATCGAGCGCCGGCTTGCGCAGGACATTCGCGACCTCGTGCGCTACGAGCCCGGCGTTTCGGTCAACGGTGACGGTACGCGCTTCGGCTTCAACGGCTTCACGATCCGCGGACTCGACGGCAATCGCGTGCGCATTCTCGTCGACGGCATCGCCGTGCCCGACGCGTTCGCGATCGGCAGCTACTCGAACGCGGGCCGCGACAGCGTCGACATCGACAGCCTGAAGCGTGTCGAGATCGTGCGCGGCGCGGCATCGTCGCTGTACGGATCGGACGCGCTCGGCGGCGTGGTCAGCTATGTGACCAAGGATCCGTCCGACTATCTCGCCGACGGCAAAGGTCAGTACGCATCGCTGCGCACAGCGTATGCCTCGGTCAACCGCGGTACGACGGCGACCGGCACCTATGCGGCGGGCGACGGCACCAACGGCATCGCCCTCGTCGCCACGCATCGCGAAGGTTCGCAGTTCGACAATATGGGCACGGTGGACAGCGCCGATGCCACGCGCACGCGTCCCAATCCGCAGGATTCTTCGAGCACCGCGCTGCTGGCGAAATACGTGCGCGACAATCCGGGCGGGCGCATCGACCGCATCACCCTCGACGGCGATCAGGGCGTCGACCGCACCGAAGTGTTGAGCGGGCGCGGCTACAACGCGCTGACGCGTGCGCAGACCACCAATTTGCGCGGCGACGATATGCGCCGGCGTTTGCGCGTTTCGGTCGGACAGGACGTCCCGCTAAGCTGGAATTTCGCCGACAGCGTCGAGTGGCGCGCCTACGTGCAGAACAGCCGCACCCAGCAGGACAGCTGGGAAAACCGCGCGACCGTCAGCGCCGGCAATCTGGTCAATCCGCTGCTGCGTTTCCGCCGTTTTGACTTCGAGCAGAACATCGCCGGCGTCAACGCGACGATACGCAAGAAATTCGCCACCGGCGATTGGCAGCACGAACTGACCTGGGGTGTCGACGCGTCGCGCACGCGCACCGAAGAGGAACGCAACGGCTATCAGATCAATCTGACCACGGGCGTGAAAACCAACGTCGTCTCGCCCGACACTTTCCCGACGCGCGACTTTCCGACCACGAACACGACGACCGCCGCGCTGTTCGCCCAGGACGAGATCACTCTCGCCGACGGCCGCTTGAGCCTGATTCCCGGCCTGCGCGTGGATTACTACGATCTCGATCCGGACAAAGACGACGCGATGTTTATCAAGGCCAATCCCGGCGTGGTGCCGGTGAGCCTTACGCGCACGAGCTGGTCGCCGAAGTTCGGCGCGATCTGGCGCTTCAACGAGAATCTCAGTACCTACCTGCAGTACGCGCACGGCTTCCGCGCGCCGCCGTACAACGACGTCAACGTCGGCTTCACCAATCTGCAGTTCGGCTACACGGCGCTGCCGAACCCGAACCTCAAGCCGGAGACCAGCAACGGTGTCGAAGTCGGCCTGCGCGGCTCCGCGGAGATCGGCTACTTCAGCGTCGCCGCCTACGACAATCGCTACCGCGACTTCATCGACGAGCTGGAATTCGTCGGCATCGATCCGACCAGTGGGCTGATGCTGTTCCAGTCGCGCAATCTCACTCGCGTGCGCATTCGCGGTGCGGAGGCGCGCGCGGGCCTGAAGCTCGGCGCGTTCACGCCGGCGCTCGAAGGATTCACGCTCAAAGCGAGCCTCGCCTACGCGCGCGGCGATGATCAATCGGCGCATCAGCCATTGGCCAGCATCGATCCGGCGCGCGCCGTGCTCGGCCTCGCCTACGACCGCGACAATTGGGGCGTCGAACTGTTCGGCACCTTCACTGCCGCGAAGGACCGCTTGGCCGCCGCGACATCGTCCTCGGGGCAGGGCAACTCAGGCACCACGGCGCTGTTCCACGCTCCGGGCTGGGCGACGCTCGACGCCTACGCGCACTGGCAGGTCGTCGAGCAAGCGCAGCTTTATCTGGGCCTGACCAATCTCGCCGACAAGCGCTACTGGCGCTGGGGCGACGTGCGCGGCGCGGCTTATGCGCCGGCGACGATCGATCGCTATTCCGCGGCGGGACGCGCGGTCAGCGTCGGCGTCAAGGTCAGCCTATAGCTCGGAATGTACGAATGCCGCCCACGCGGCCCACTGCGAGAGGAGTACGACGATGAGCGACGGCTTCCACGACGACGGCAGGTACGGTTATTCCGAGCCGGGCGGCGGATCGGGATTCGATTATCGACAGCCTGCGTTGCCGTCTGCGCCCGCGGCGATGCAGGTCGACTGGGGTCGTTTCGCCGACTCGTTGTCGCGTCTCGGTACAGTGCTGTGGTTGTTCCGTGTGGGTAGCGGCGACGGCGTGTTCCCGCGCGCGCGCCTTCTGCAGCGCGGCGTGCTCCTGCTCGATCATCCGGCGCTCGCGGCGTTTTCGGGCAGCGTGCAAGTCGAAGCGCACAGCGCGATCACCGCGCACGGACCGCGCGAATGGCTCGAGTTTCTCGATTCGCAGTCGGTCTGCATCGCGCGCCTGTACCTGCTGCCCGATGCGGACTATCTCGCCTGGGATGCGATGTTGAGCGACTGCGGCATTGCGCGCGCCGCACCGCAGGCACCGTCGCGCTGGCGCGCGCACGCGGCGTTCATGCGCTGCGCGCTGCGGCGTCTGCGCAGTTCCTGGCAGGCACGTGCGGTGCGCTTCCCGCTGCTGCGCCTGCCGTGCCTGCACGTACTCGGCATGCGCGCGCCGACGGCGTTGTCGGAACTCGGGCGCCAGCTTGCTCTGGCGATCGCCGACGACGAGCGCGCGTCGTTGAACGCCTTTTGAGCGAACCTGCCGCGCACGCGGTTTCGCTGTTTGCACAGCTTGGGAAAACGAACGGCCGGCGTTTCGGTTGTTGAGAGCTTTGTTTATGCGGGATGGCGAGCAAGGACGCTCGCTGCTTTGCGAACGATAGTTTTGAGGAGTGATGCAATGTATAAAGATTCACCGAGTACGCGATTCCGCCGCGCGGCCGTGTCCGGCAGTGTGATTGCCGTGCTGCTGTTGAGCGCCTGTGCCACGCCGCAGAAAAAGCCGGTTGCAGAGACGAAGCCGGCTGCCGCCCCGGCACCGCTTGCCGCGCCGGCTCCGGCCAACTACGCGCCGCCGTGTGCGCAGCCCGGACTGGCCGCGTTCGAATGCGATCGGCGCAGCATTCTCGCGATGGCCGGCGAATACCGCGTGCGCTTTGCCTTCGATGAAACCGCCGCGCTTGCGCCCGCGTATGCACCGCATGCCGCGCAGCGCAGCGGCGGCACCGAACTCGTGCTCGTGATCGCCGACAGCGGCGAGCACATTTCGCTGCAGCACATCCTCGTGCTCGGTGAGAAGCATACCGTCGTCAAGCATTGGCGCCAGGATTGGCAGTACCAGCCGGCCGCAGTGTTGCGCTTCCGCGGCAACGGCAAGTTCGAGACGGAGACGCTCGCCGTCGATGCGCGCGCGGGCGCGTGGTCGCAGACCGTGTACGAAGTGGACGATGCGCCGCGCTACGCCGGCATCGGCCGCTGGACGCACGCGAACGGCGTCGATGCGTGGCAGTCGGATCGCACCTGGCGGCCGCTGCCGCGGCGCGAATACACCAAGCGCAAGGACTATCAGGCGCTCGAAGTGATGAACCGGCATACGCTGACGCCGGGCGGCTGGGTGCACGAGCAGGACAACACCAAGCTCGCCGTCGACGCGAACGGCGCGGTGCATGCGCTCGCGCGTGAAACCGGCACGAACAGCTATACGCATATCGGCGACTACGATTTTTCCGCGGGCCGCGACTATTGGAAGGGCACGCAGGACTACTGGAGTCAGGTCCGCGCCGCGTGGCAGCGCCTTGAAGCCAAATCGCCGCGTTTCGTCACCAGCCCCGAGCCGGACGGCGAAGCGCGCATCGACGAATTTTTCAATCTTGCCGAGCGCGCCGGGAAAGGCGAGAAGATCGATGCGGCGACGATCGACGCGGTGTTGGCCCGCTACGTGCGCGTCGCCGACCGGTAAAGCCGCGTCAAATCCAAACCGGTTTCAAACCTGGCGGAATGGAACTCCGCCAGGCTTTTATGCGCCGGCGCTCGGAGGAGTTGGAGGCGTCGGCGGCGTGGGAGGAGTCGGCGGCGTGGGAGGTGTCAGCGGAGTCAGGGGCGTGGGCGGCGTCAGCGGAGTAGGTGGCGTCAGCGGCGTGGGCGGAGTAGGAGGCGTCGGTGGCGTCGGCATTGCGAACAGCCCCTTGAACTGCGGCGACTTCATGCTCAGCGTCTGGTTTTTGCGCTGACGTAGCACGTCGACCTTGACCTCTTTGTCCGTGCCGGCTTCGCGCAACAGCCGCATCGCATCCTCGGGCCGCTCGACCTTCTTGCCGTTGATCGCGAGAACCACGTCGCCCGACTTGAGCGTCTTCGCGGTCTCCGCATCGGCGGAGAGCACGAGCGCGCCATGGTTGGTGCCGAAGTAGGCGCCGAGATCGGGATTGAGGTTGGTCAAGTTGAGTCCCCACCACGGCGTCGAATAGCGCATCTGCCCCGACGCAATCTCCGCTTTGCGTGCCTCCTTCCTCGCTTCATTCTCGGCGGCATGCGCTTCCTGCCGCGCCTGATTCGCCGCTTCGCGCGCTATCTGGCGTGCCTGGTTCTCCGCCTCGCGCGTCACCTGCCGTGCCTGATTCGCCGCTTCACGCGCTTGCTGCTTCGCTTGAATCTCGGCTTCGCGTGCCTGCTGCCGTGCTTGAATCTCGGCTTCGCGCGCTTGCTGCCGCGCTTGATCCGCGGTCTCGTTCGCCTGCTGGGCGGCAATTCTGCCGGCCTCGTCGGCCTGCTCGATCTGCATGGCCTGTCCCTGGGTAAGGAACCCGTCTTTCACGGCGCGTTCGACGTTCAGCCGAATCTGACCGCTGTCGACGTTGTCGGTCGAATAGATCAAATTGAACGGTTCGCGCCGCTCGGCCTTGAGCTTCACGTCGAAGGTTTTGCCGTCGCGACGGACGTTCAACGTGATTTCCTGGTCAACCTTGAGATTGCGCAGAGCGGCTTTCGCCGCCTCGTTCGTGCGCGCATCGACTCCGTTGCCGTGCACGCCTGTGACGATGTCGTCGTTGCGCAGACCGGCCTTGTCGGCCGGGCCGCCCGGGGTGATGGCGTTGATGCGCGTGTAGTTCTCGTCGTCGGCGAGAACGATGCCGATCATGCCTTTCTCGGGATCGCCGATGTAGCGATAGGCATAGCTGCGTGGCCCCGAGTCGCCGAGGCGCAGCGAGAGTTCGCCCATTCGTTTCGACAGATCGCGTATCTGATCGCGCACCTGATCGAGTTCCTGCCGCGTTTGCGCGAGATTCGGTTGCGGGTTCGGCTGGGGATTGGGTTGCGGGTTCGGATGCGGATCGGGACGCGGCGTGGCCGCCGCCGCAGCCGCAGGAGGCGGATCGGCCGCCTGCGCGTTGCCGCCGCCGAATGCGATGCAGAAAAGTGGAATTGTGTACAAAATCGATTTCATGGCGATTCTCTAGTTCTTCCAGCCGGCAGCCGCCCCGTTGCCGGTGGTGGCGAGGCCGTCGCGGAAGTTCATCAGGTTTGCGCTGTAGCGCAGAGTGGACAGATCCTCGAGCAGGGAGACGCGGCGTTGCCAAAGCGGCAAGGTCGCATTCGCATCGGCAGGGTCAGCGGCGCCGAGCTGCACGTCGACGAAGCCGATCATGTCTTCGATCTCCGTGCTGGCGGCGAGATCCTGCGCCGACTGCGGAGTCGACGCGCGGCGCGTGTCGCGCAGCCACTGCTCGAGCGCGCGCGAGCGGGCCTGCAGCGTGGCGAGTTGGGTGCGGTTGGTTGGGATGGCATCATGTGAATTTGTGGAATTTGCGACATTGTGTACAGAAGATGCGTCGGCGGGCGTTTCGGTCGCGGCGATCTGCGTCTTCGTCGTGTCGATGGAATTCGGCGCCGGGTGCAGGCGGAAGAACGCTGTCGCCGAGACCGCGAGCACGAGCGCTGCGGCGATGCCGATCGGCCAGTAGGCGCGGTGACGAGTGCGGGCGTTCGCTGCGCGCGATGCGGTCATCGGTTCGCGCGCGAGCCGCGCGGCCATTTCCGCCCATGCGTCCGCGGGCGGCGCCAACTGCGGCAGCGCGCGCAGCGCCTCGCCGAGCGGAACCGGCGCGACGGCGCGGGTGGGGTCTGTTTGCGTCAGGTCGGACATGATCTTGCGTCCTACAAAGGATTTTCGACAAAGGTGGTTGGGGGCATGGAAGGCTCTCCGTGGAGCAAACGCGCGAGCGTCTGTGGCGGCGTGGCTGTGCCCGGTGTTGCGGTGGATCTTTGTGCTTCCGCCGTGGCCTGGATCGGCTCGGTCGGACCGCCGTCGAGCAGTTCGCGCAGGCGCGCGGTGCCGCGCGCGACCTGAGACTTGGAAAAACTGATCGTCTTGCCGAGCTGCTCGGCGATTTCGCTGTGTGCGTAGCCCTCGACGTGATAGAGCCAGAGCACGCTGCGGGTCAGCGCGGAGAGGCGGTCGAGCGCACGCTCGAGCGCAGCCGAGTCGGCGCGCACCCACGGCGGCGCGGCTTCGTCGATCACGTCGGGAACTTCGGCGCGGTCGTCGAGGTGTTTGTCGCGGCGCAGGCGCATCAGCGCCTCGTTCGTGGCGATCTGCCGCAGCCAGGCCCAGAACGGCGCATCGCTGCGGTACTGGCCGATGCGCTGGAAGACCTTGAGCATCGCGTCCTGGAGGATTTCGCGCGCGGCTTCGGCGTCGCCGAGCATGCGCTGGGCGAGATTGAACACCGGCCGCTCGAAGCGCCGATAAATTTGCTCGAACGCCGCCGCCTCGCCGCTGCGCGCACGCTGAATGAGCGACTGGGGGATGTCGAACTCGAAAGAGGATCCGGTCACGACGCTATAGATGCGCCGAAACGGCAAACGGTCGCAAGTGCCGGTCGCCGCGGGCCTGGCCCGCTCGGAGTGCCGTTGCGGCGCTCCGGTCCGATGCCGGCGGAAAAACGCCGGCTGTCGGTAAATCGCAGAATTTTCTGGCCGTCAGACCGCCGTTGCGGGCTTTCTCAGCCGTGGAACGGCACCAGACGCGCCCACCAGTGGCCGTAACTCGGCCAATTGCCGGCGAAGTACGGGTGGTCGGGGTAGTTGAGCTTGAGCACGCGCTCGCTGTCGCCGGCGAGTTTGTCCTGGCCGAGCGCCTTGTAGGACAGGACCATGACCGCGAGCGCGTCGCCCGCGGCGGGCGTGCGGTCGAAGCGTTCGAGGATGTCCTTGCAGCGGTTGATCGCGGCGACGTAGGCGCCGCGCTTGTAATAGAACTTGGCGACGTAGATCTGCGCGCGCGACATGTTGTCGCGCAAGTAGATCATGCGCAGGCGCGCATCGGGGGTGTAGCGGCTGTCGGGATACTTGGTGACGAGCTCGCTGAAATCCTCGAACGACTGCAGGGTGCTGGCCATTTCGCGCTTGGTCGGGTCCTGGTTCGCCCAGTTGGCGAGGAAGCCGCGGTCGCGGTCGAAATTGATGATGCCGCGCAGATAGTAGGCGTAGGCCACGTTCTTCTGCGTCGGGTAGGTCTTGATGAAGCGGTTGATCGTCGACAGCGCCTCGTCGTTCTTGCCGTCCTTGTACTGGGCGAACGCAAGCTCCATCTGCGACTGCTCGGTGTACGGGCCGAACGGGAAGCGCGCGATCAGGCGCTGGTAGTAGCGGATCGCCTTGGTCTCGTTACCCTGCATCAAAGCGTCTTTCGCGCCCTGGTACAACTGTTCGACCGGCAGGGTTTCGGTTTCGTCCTGCTTCTTGTCGCGGTGGCAGCCGACGGCGAAGACGGCGAGCAGCAGAAGCACGAAGAGCTTGACCAACGGGGAAAGTCGCATCGAATGGATCCGCATGAATCGGCCGACGGACGGCCGGAAAGGAGGCGATAATAGCCCAAACCCTCGCGAGCCCGTAACTTTCGCGGGCCTTTCCGGCCAGATTGCATTCAGAATGAACGACCAAACCAACCCGACCACCCTGCCGATTCCCGCGAGCGCCGCGGGCCTGCGTTTCGACCAGGCGGCAGCCGAGATGTTTCCCGACTACTCGCGTTCGCGCCTGACCCAGTGGATCAAGGCCGGCGATCTGCTGCTCGACGGCGCGCAGGTGGCGCCGCGCCAGCTCGTGCATGGCGGCGAGATCGTGACCCTGAACGCGCGGCCGGGCCAGGAAGTGCCGCTGCAGCCTGAGGAGATCGCGCTCGACATCCGCTACGAGGACGCCGATCTGCTCGTGATCAACAAGCCGGCCGGCCTCGTCGTCCATCCGGGCGCGGGCCAGCCGGCCGGAACCCTGCAGAACGCGCTGCTGTATTTCGACGCGAAGCTCGTCGAGATCCCGCGCGCGGGCATCGTGCACCGGCTCGACAAGGACACGTCGGGCGTGATGGTCGTGGCGCGCTCGCTGCGCGCGCATACGCGCCTGGTCGAGGCGCTGCAGGAACGCGACGTGCACCGCCAGTACCTCGCCGTCGCGCTCGGCGCGATGATCGCCGGCGGCAGCGTCGATGCGCCGATCGGCCGGCATCCGCGCGACCGGCTCAAGCAGGCCGTCGTCGACGAGCCCGCGGGCAAGCCCGCGCTGACGCACTACCGCGTGCGCGAGCGTTTCCGCGGACACACGCTGATCGAATGCCGGCTGGAGACCGGGCGCACCCATCAGATCCGCGTGCACATGGCTCACGTCAAGCATCCGCTCGTCGGCGATGCGCAGTATGGCGGCGGCCTGAAGCTGCCGAAGGGTGCAACGACGGAACTGGTCGAGGCCTTGCGCGGCTTCAGGCGTCAGGCGCTGCATGCGGAGAAGCTCGAATTCGAGCATCCGGTCACGGAAAAACTCGTCAGCGTCACGGTCGACGCGCCCGCCGACTTCGCCGCGCTGGTACAGGCGCTGCGCGAAGATACGAAGGTCGCACGATGACGTAATATCCGCGGCGACATTCGTCAACACTAATAAGGTGGAGGGAATATGCGCCGTGTATTTTCTGCGTTCGAAAAAAGTTCGTTGACCACTGCGGTCGCTGCCTGCGCGATGCTGCTCGCCGCGGGCGCCGCACAGGCGTTCGATGCGGCCGATCGCAAGTCGATCGACGCCGAAGTCGTCAAGCGCCACGACGAATCGCTCAAGCGCCTGCAGGACTGGATCGCGCTGCCTTCGATCGCCGCGGAAAACCGCAACGCGAAAGAGGGCGCCGAGTACATGGCCAAGCTCGCGCGCGACGCCGGTTTCCAGAAGGCCACGGTGATCGAAACCGAAGGCAAGCCCGGGGTGTTCGCCACGCTCGACGCGGGCGCGAAGAAGACCGTCGGCCTCTACTTCATGTACGACGTCAAACAGTTCGATCCGGCCGAATGGTCTTCGCCGCCGCTCGAAGCCAAGCTCGTCGACAAGCCGGGCTTCGGCAAAGTCGTCGTCGGCCGCGGCGCGGTCAATCAGAAAGGCCCCGAGGCCGCATTCCTCGCCGCCCTGCATGCGATCAAAGGCGCGGGCAAGAAGCTGCCGGTCAATCTCGTCCTCGTTGCCGAAGGCGAAGAAGAGATCGGCTCGCCGCACATCGGCCAGATCGCGCTCAAGCCCGAAGTGCAGAAAGCGCTGGCGAAAACCGTGGGCGTATTCATGCCTTCGGCGGAACAGGAGCCCGACGGCGTCGTTACCGTGAGCCTCGGCGCGAAGGGCGTGGTTGAACTCGAACTCGTCTCCAGCGGCGAGAAGTGGGGACGCGGGCCGGTGAAAGACGTGCACTCTTCGCTCAAGGCCATGGTTGACAGTCCGGCGTGGCATCTGGTCAAGGCGCTCGACACGCTCGTCTCCGCCGACGGCAACACGATCACGATCGACAACTACCCGAAGCCGCGGCCTCTGACCGCGGACGAGAAAGCGATGATCGCCAAGGCCGCGCAGCACGGCGACGAAGCGCAGACCAAGCAGCGCTTCGGTATCCAGCACTGGATCGACGATCTGCCGTGGCTGCAGGCGAACGAGCGCTTGGTGTCGCAGCCGACCGTGAACATCGAAGGCCTGGTCGCCGGATACACCGGCCCCGGCGGCAAGACCGTGCTGCCGCACAAGGCCGTGGCGAAGATCGACATGCGCCTCGTGCCCGACATGACCCTGAAAGATGCGGTCACCGCGCTCAAGGCGCATCTGGCCAAGCGCGGCTTCGGCGACATCGAGGTCAACGTTTCCGGCGGCTACGATTCGACCAGCACCGCCGCCGATGCGCCGTTGATCCAGGCGCAGATCGCGGTGCTCAAGCGCGCCGGCATCGACCCGGTGATGTGGCTGCGCAATGCCGGCTCTTATCCGGGATACGTGTTCACCGGTGCGCCTTTGAAGCTCGCCTCGGGTCACTTCGGCCTCGGTCACGGCAGCGGCGCGCATGCGCCCGACGAGTACTACGTCATCGAGTCGAGCAATCCGAAGGTGCAGGGCTTCGATGGCGCGGTGATGTCCTTCGTCGACTATCTGTACGAGCTCGGCAAATGACGGTGAGCTGCGGATGAAGGTCAAGCGCATCGTCGCCAATCTCGCGGTGACCGATCCGGCGCAGGCCGAACGTTTCTATGGCAAAGCGCTCGGCCTCGATCTGCTGATGGATCACGGCTGGATCGCGACCTACGGTTCCGATGCGAAGATGTCGGTCCAGCTCAGCGTCGCCACAGAAGGCGGCTCCGGCACGCCGGTGCCGGATCTGTCGATCGAAGTCGACGACCTTGATGCGGCGCTCGCGCGTCTGCATGCGGGAGGCTTCGCGATCGAATACGGCCCGGCGACCGAGCCCTGGGGCGTGCGCCGTTTCTACGTGCGCGATCCGTTCGGCAAGCTGGTCAACGTGCTCGCGCATGTCTGATTCCGTGGCGTTGCCGATCGTTCCGGACTGGCCTGCGCCTGCGTGCGTGCGTGCGGCCGTGACCACGCGAAGCATCGCCGGCGCCTCGGCGGCGCCGTTCGATACGTTCAATCTCGGAGCGCATTGCGGCGACGATGCCGCCGCGGTCGCGGCGAACCGCTCGGCGTTGTCGTCGCTGCTCGCGCTGCCGGCCGCGCCGCGCTGGCTGCGTCAGGTGCACGGCACTGGCGTGGCGCAGTTCGGCGCAGCGGCGACGAATGCAGAGCCGCCCGAGGCCGATGCTGCCGTCGCGCACGAACCCGACACCGTGCTTGCCGTGCTGACCGCCGACTGCCTGCCGCTTCTGGTCTGCGCCGAAGACGGCAGCGAGATCGCCGCGATCCACGCGGGCTGGCGCGGACTCGCCGCGGGCGTGATCGAGCGCGGCATCGAAAGTTTGCACGCACCGCGCGAGAAGCTGCTGGTCTGGCTCGGACCCGCGATCGGTGCGGACTCGTACGAAGTCGGCGCCGAGGTGCGCGATACCTTCGTCGCGCAATCGGCGCACAACGCCGCGGCGTTCACGCCGACGCGGCCCGGGCATTGGCACTGCGATCTGTACGCGCTCGCGCGCCGGCGTCTCGCCGCGTTCGGCGTCGTGCGCGTGTACGGCGGCGGTTTCGATACGCTCGCCGACGCGCGCTTTTATTCCTATCGGCGCGAGGCGCGCACAGGCCGTTTCGCCAGCCTGATCTGGATCGATGGCGTCGCTGCGGGTGCCCCGGCGTTGCGCTGAACGAGCCGCGAAGCGTGGCGGCTGATGCGCCGGCGCCGGGCGAAATCCGCGTTCGCAACCCGGTAAACTCCGTTGCCTGCGCTCCGGCGTCGCGCCGATCCGAACCAGCACGTTGCCTTTGCCCGCGACGCTTGCTCTGAAGTTTGTTGATCGACGCGCGCGTGCTGTCGAAGCGCATGGATCGGAAAAGGAGGGCTGATGCGCAGTCAGGCGTGCGGGATTCCGGC
This sequence comes from Rudaea sp. 3F27F6, assembly GCF_005503555.1. Lineage (GTDB taxonomy): Bacteria > Pseudomonadota > Gammaproteobacteria > Xanthomonadales > Rhodanobacteraceae > Rudaea. The sequence goes on along the minus strand of NZ_SCNG01000001.1, from coordinate 446,838 downwards.
GGCGAAGATTGCGGCGCGTTGGTTTGCGCGCGCCGCGGCGCTGCTCGCCTGCGTGTTTGCCCTGTCGTCCGCCGCGGCTGCCGATGGCGTACGCGCGGTCAACGAATCGCTCGAACTGCGCACGCCCGGCTCGCTGCGCCGCTACGGCTACGAAGAGGGCCTGCCGCAGGCGAGCGTGAATACGATCCTGCGCACCCGCGACGGGTTTCTCTGGCTCGGCACGTTCGGCGGCCTGGTGCGTTTCGACGGTCGCGAATTCCGCACGTTCCGCTCGGCCAACGACGGCGAAGGTCCGGCGAGCCGGCGTGTCCTGTCCCTGTTCGAAGACGAGCGCCGCCGCCTGTGGATCGGCACCGAAGACGCCGGCATCAACGTCTACGAAAACGGCCGCTTCCGCCATCTGCCGATCTGCGGCGGTACGTGCACGGTCAACAGTACGTTCTCCATGCAAGGCGGCGATCTGTGGGTGCTGACCGCAAACAAAGTATTCCATCTCGACCCGGACACCTTGGAGGCGACCGGCTACGGTACGGCGTACAACGGCTACGCCTACCATGCGCAGATCGGCGCGCGCGCGTTCGTTGGCGGCGTGGCCGGATTCGCGCGTCTTTCGGCGGCCGGCGTCGAGATCATGCCGCTGCCCGACGGGCACAAGCAGATACGCATGATGGCCGCTGACGGCGCGGTGGTCTGGACCGTCTTCGAGGACGGCGCCCTGTATCGCTACGACGCAGCAAACGACCGCTGGACCTCGGTTCGCGACCGCCTGCCGCCGGAAACGCATCTGATGTCCGATCGCAGCGGCGGCATCTACATCTCCGACGAAACTTCGGGCGTGCGCCATCTGGCGCGCGACGGCGGCGAGAGCCCGATCGAAGGCGCGGCGCGGCTGCACGCGGGCGCGGCCTGGGTCGACGACGACGGCGCGCTCTGGCTCGGCACTACCGGCAAGGGGTTATGGCGCCTGCGGCCTTCGCGGCTCAGCCTGCTGCGCTCGACCACGGGGCCCGATTCGCCGGGGCGTGTCGTCATCGCCGACGGCGCGGGCGGCGTATGGCTCGTGCTCGGCTGCGCGCGCCTGTGGCATCTAAACGCCGACGGCAGCCGCGCGGCATGGCCGCTGACGGCGGCGATCGGCGAAGACTGCGTGCACAGTCTGCTGCGCGACGAGGCTTCCGGCACGCTCTGGCTCGGCACCACGGGCGGCTCGCTCGCGCGCATCGTCGACGGCCGCACCGAGCGCGTCGCCGGCTGGCCGCAGTCGAGTCAGGTCGGCGTGTGGAAGGCGAAGGACGGGCGCCTGTGGCTGGCGAACGGACATTTCGTCGGCCGCCTTCGCCTGTCGGGCGAAGGCGCGTTCGCCGAGGTCGAGGCGATCGCCGAACTCGCCGGCATGGACGTGAAGAAAATCGTCGACGCGCGTGCGGGCGGCGTGTGGGTGGTCGGCGACCGCGGCGCGTTCCGCGTTGTCGGCGATGCGGTCGTGGAGCGCTGGACCTCGGCGCAGGGCATCCGCGGACGCTATTTCCGCGCCCTCTACGAAGACGCGGACGGCGTGCTCTGGATCGGCACCTACGGCAGTGGCCTGGTGCGCATCGAGCGCGGCGTCGTGCGCCAATACACCGAGGCAAACGGACTGTTCGACGACACCGTGTCGTGCATCCTGCCGAACGCCGACGGCCGTCTGTGGATGGCGGGCAATCGCGGCATCAGTCTGCTGCTCGACCGGCATATCGGCGCAGACGGGCCGGATGTGCTCACCCTGACCGCGAGCGACGGACTTGATCCGTCGGAGTTCAACGGCGGCACCGCGCCGCCGTGCGCAGACGACGGCGCGGGGCATCTGTGGTTCGCGATGATGGTCGGTTTCGCGCGCGTCGATCCCATGGCCTTGCGCGGCTGGGCGGCGAGCTACACGCCGCCGGTCTACATCGATCATGCGGCGGTGTCGCAGCAGAGTCTCGACGTGCACGCGCCGGCCGATCTCGGCGTCAACGCGTCGAATCTGGAAATCCGCTACGGCGCGATCGATCTGCTCAATCCGGACAAAGTGCGTTATCGCTATCGCGTCGATCATGGCGAGAGCGACTGGATCGACGCGGGCAGCAACCGCAGCGTGCTGTTGCCGGTGGTGCCGTGGGGACGGCTGGTTTTCGAGGTACAGGCGCGCGAACTCGGCGGCGCCTGGTCGCCGTCGGCGACCTTGCATTTGAACCGTCCGCGGCCCTGGTACAAGTATCACTGGATCTGGCTCGCGGCCAGTCTGGCGAGCTTGCTGACCTTGTTGTGGATCACGCGCGAGCGTCGCGTGTCCGATCGCGACGATGCGTTGCTCGCGCGCCTGCGCCGGCCGGAAACGGAATCAGACCGTTGAGGCCGTTTGCGCGTCCGCCGCGTAGGCCGGCGCGTCGCGCAGCGGCAGGCGCAGGATGAAGCAGGCGCCGCGGCCCGGCGCCGTGCGCACTTCGATGTGCCCGTTCGACTCGACCACGGTGCGGTAGACCACGGCGAGGCCGATGCCGGTGCCCTGCGTGCGCGGCTTGGTGGTGAAGAACGGCTCGAACACACGCGCGGCGATCTCGGGCTTCATGCCGTGGCCGTCGTCGCTGAAGCTCAGGCGGACCTCGTCGCCGATGATCGCGCTTTCCACGCGGAAGGTACCGTTCTGCGGCATCGCATCGCCGGCGTTCTTCGCCATGTTGAGGACGCCGGCTTCGAATTCGGCATAGTCCATGCGAATCCAGGCGGCCGCTTCGCAGAGCATCGATTCGACGCGGATGCGCTCGCCGAGCATCGAACGGATCATCGGCAGCAGATCGATCAAGGCGCTGTTCGCATCGAACACCTCGCGCGTCGGCGGGTCGGCGCGCGCCAGGGTCAGCAGGCGGTCGGTCAGTTGCTTGCCGCGCCGCGTGGCGTCGACGATTTTGCTCATGCGCTGCTGCGCGCCGTCGTCGTGCGCGGGCGCCATGCGTTGCGTCGCATAGCCGAGAATGATGTTGAGCAGGTTGTTGAAATCGTGCGCGACGTTGCCGGCGAGTTTGCCGAGCGAGTCCATGCGCTGCGAATGGGTCAGCTGCGCCTGCGAGCGTTCCTTTTCCTGCATCTCGATTTCGAGCTGGCGGCAGAGTAGGGCGAGATCGTCGCTGCGCCGCCGGTTGATATCGGATTTCAGAATCAATCGATCGAGGATCAGGGCAACGATGGCGCAGCCCATGACCGGCTGGAGCAGGCTCGACAAGGCATCGCCCACGGTCGACGCACCGGCGACGCCGTGGCGCACATCCATCCAACTGCCGAGCACGAGGATGGCGAAGTACGCAGCCGCGGTCAGCCACAAGCCGGTGCGGCCGAGCAGCAGGCCGGCGAACAGCAGCGGCAGCACGCTGAGCAGCAAACCCGACTGCGCGGCGAGGCCGTAGTAGTAGTGACTGATCGCAAGCAGAACCAGCCCGAAGGCGATCAACGCGACAGCGATCTTGCGAGGTAGCGGCATGGCGCGATTATGGCGCGCGCGAAAGCCCCCCGCACCTGCGCATCGATAAGCGGCGGATTCATCGATATGTCGAATCCGCCGCAGACTCGAAGCAGCGTCGGGTGCGGCGCATGGATTGCCGATCCACCGCGCCCCCGACGCGCATTGCCTCAGATCGTCAACAGCCAGCGTCCGCGATGGCTGCCCTGTTCGAAACGGCGGTGTGCTTCGGCTGCCTGCTCCAGCGGCAGGGTGCCGGCGATGCGCACGGCAAGGACGCCGTCCGCGGCGAGCCGCAGCAGTCGCGCGAGGCGCTCGCCGTCGGGCTGGACCTTGACCGCCTCGCTGCGGACGCCGCGCTGCGCAGGCGGCACGTCGTAAGGCGTCACGCCGATATAGACGCCGCCGTCGCGAACGGCCGCGAGCGCGGCTGCGCCCAATGTGGCCGTGTCGAATACGCCGTCGAACCGCGCGGCGCTGCCGGAAAGATCCTGTATGACGCGATGCGCGCCGGCCGCATCGAGAAAGGCCCGGTCGCTTGCGCGTGCCAGCGCGGTCACGCGCCAGCCGCGGCGGACGGCGAGGGGTACGGCAAATCCACCGACACCGCCGGCCGCGCCGGTGACGAGCAACTCGGCGCCCGCCGGCAGGCCGAGCATGTCGAGCGCCTGATCCGCAGTCAGCGCGTTGAGCGGCAGAGTCGCTGCGCCGTGAGTGTCGAGCGAGGCCGGCAGTGCGGCGACCGCGGCCGCGGGCAGGGTCAGCTGATCGGCATAAGCGCCGATGCCGGCGTCGAGCCGGCCACGCAGCGCCGCGACGGGCGTGCCGACGGCGAATCCGTCCACGCCGGGTCCGACCGCGTCGATCTGTCCGGCGAGATCCCAGCCGATGCCGACCGGGCGATCGCGCGGCAGCCAGCCGAGATCGTGGAACACGCCGCGGCGCGTAACGACGTCGACCGGATTGACGCCGGCCGCGGCGATACGGATGCGCACCTCGCCGGGCGCGGGTTCGGACGCTGGAACATGGACGAGCTGCAAGGCCTCGGGGCCGCCGGGCTCGGATACGACGATGCTGCGCATACAGACTCCATCGAGAGAAAGGTTGGAGTCCACAATCTAGTTGCCGTACTCTCTTTTGGTAAGAAGGCACCTAAAAGTGCGTAACCGATATCGAGGAGAGTCCGATGCCGACCCAGACCGCGGCGCAGCGCCGCGCGGCCGCCAAGCAGGCCTACAACGCCTACATCGCCGCCTGTCCGAGCCGCCAGTTGCTGGCGACTCTCGGCGACAAGTGGGTCGCTCTCGTGCTCGTTGCGCTCGGCTCCGGCGGTGCGCGCTACGCCGACCTTGCCCGGCATATCGCCGGCGTCAGTCAGAAGATGCTGACGCAGACGCTGCGCGTGCTCGAACGCGACGGCCTGGTCCGGCGCAAGGTGACCGCCGCGGTGCCGGTGCGCGTGGACTACGCGCTGACGCCGCTCGGCCGTTCGCTGCTGCCGGTGGTGGCGAAGATCAAGTCGTGGGCCGAGACGCATATGGACCGCGTGCTGCTGGCGCGCGCCGAACACGATGCGAAAAGGCCCGCGCAGTGAAGCCGACCAGTACGCCCATTTCGGTTGCGGCATGACCCTCTACGCCGAACTGCTTGGCGAAGACCTGGCGCGCTTGCCGGCGCCGCTGCGTGCGATTCATGCGCGCTTGGGCACGGCGACGTACCGCGGCGACGTCGAAGTGCGTGGCGCTACGGCCCTGTTTGCGCGTCTGTGCGCGCGTGTCGCGGATCTGCCGTCGGCTTATCGTGGCCCGATCGAAGTCGAAATCGTTGCCGCCGACGGTGCGGAACAATGGACGCGCCGATTCGGCGCGCACGTGATGCGTTCGCGTCTGCGCGCCCACGACGGCTATTTGTACGAGCGCCTGGGTCCGGTACGTTTCACTTTCGCGCTTGCGGCCGACGATGCGGCGATTCACTGGCGCGTCGCACGCTTAAGCGTCTGCGGCCTGCCGCTGCCGGCGTCCTGGTTCGCCGGGGTGTGCGCGGTGGAGTCGGCGGACGGCGATCGCTATCGCTTCGACGTGCGCGCCGCGTTGCCGGGCGTCGGTACGATCGTGCACTACCGCGGATCGCTCGATGTCCTCTGACGACCCGGTTCTCGTATTCGACGGCGTTTGTGTCCTCTGCAACCGCAGTGTGCAGTTCGTGCTGCGCCACGACCGCGCGCGGCGATTCCGTTTTGCCACGAACGAATCGGCGAGCGGACGCGCGCTTATGATCCGTCACGGTCTCGACCCGGCCGCGCCGGTTTCGGTGCTATTGGTCGAGGACGGTCGCGCTCATGTCGAGAGTGCCGCGGTCGTGCGCGTGCTTGCCGGCTTCGGCGGCGGCTGGCGGATAGCGGCCGCCACGCTGCACCTCGTTCCCACGGCGATTCGCGACCACGCCTACCGCTACGTCGCGCGGCACCGCTACCGCTGGTTCGGCCGCCGCGAAGTCTGCTGGCTGCCCGATCCGCGCGACGCTGGGCGTTTCCTGCCCTGACGACGGCACTCGCTGCGCGAGTGCCGTCGCGGTACAGGCGATCACGGCAGCACGGTGAACTCCATGCGGCGGTTCTTTGCCTTGCCTTCCTCGGTGCCGTTGTCGGCGACCGGCTTGGTGTCGCCGTAGCCCTTCGCGGTCAGCGAATCGGCCGCCACGCCGAGCTCGATCAACTTGGCGCGGACGGCATTCGCGCGCGCTTCGCTGAGCTGCAGGTTGCTCGCGGGATCGCCAGTGTTGTCGGTGTGTCCGCCGATCTCGACCTTGGTGCCGGCCGGCGCGGCCTTGATCGCAGCGGCCGCCGCGGTCAGCACGTCGAGACTGTCGGCGCTGACGTTGGCCGCACCCGTGTCGAAATGGATCGCCATCTGGTTGAGCGCGTTGACCAGATCGGCGGCCGTGTACTTGCCCGGCACGAGTGCGAGCAGTGCGGCCTTGGCGTCGGCGGCGGCGTTCTGCACGACAGCCGGTACGGCCGGTTTGACCGGCGCGCTCGTCGTCGCCGAGGACGGAGCAGGCGCGGTCGCGGTGCGCGTCATCACGCAGTAGGCCAGGGCGAGGATGATCGCGGCGAGCACCAGCCATTTGAGCCAGCCGAGCCCGCCCGCGGCCGCGCCTTCGGCGGCATTGGTCACGCGCGTCGTGGCTGCGGCGGCGCTGGCCGCTGCGGCAGCGCCGATGCCGCCGATACCACCGCCGAGGCTGCTGAGCAGACCGCCGACGCCAGCCGGAATACCGCTCGGTAGCTGGCCGTTCGGCGTGACCGCGCCGACGATCTTCGGCAGTGCGGCCGACGCGGCGGCGAGCACCGTGCCGGGCGCGATGCCGAGCTTCTTGGCGATGCCGTTCAAGGCAGAGGAGCCGAACACGTTCTCGACCTGCTGCGTGCTGATCGCTGCGGGCGTGCCCGAGGCGCCGCCGAGCCACGAAGAGAAGATATCGCCGAGACCCTGCTGCTTGAATTTTTCGAGCAGGCCGGCGATGCCGCCGGAGTTCGGATCGAAGACGAGCGCGAGCAACGAAGCGATCAGCGCCTGTCCCTTGTCGCCGAGGCCGAAGCGCTGCGAGATTTCCCGAATGATTGCGTCGAACATATGACATCCCTCTCGTTGAGTGAAGGTGTGGCCGTTCGCGAGCAGGCCGTGCCCCTTGCGAGCCAGCCGGCAGCGAGCATAGCGCAGCCTTGAGGTCGGCCGTATTGCAGCGCAATAGTGCGCAGATGTCGGTTGAATTCCGCCGCCGTTTGCCGCATATCTTCGCCATCTCGTGGTGTCGGCTTTGCGATCGGGGTCGGTCGCGCAAGCCGGACGGCGGCCTTTGCGGCCGTATCCCTCCATCCTCCGTTTCCGTAGGTGTCTTTCATGCGACAGGACAAACTGACTTCGCGTTTCCAGCAGGCGCTCGCCGATGCGCAGAGCCTCGCGGTCGGGCGCGACAACAACATGCTCGAACCCGCGCACGTGGCCGCGGCGCTGCTCGACCAGCAGGGCGGCTCGACCGTGCCTTTGCTCGCCCAGGCCGGGGTCAATGTGGCGCTGCTGCGCCAGCGCGTGAACGAAGCGATCGAGCGCCTGCCGCAGGTGAAAGGGCAGGAAGGCAACATCAACGTCTCCAACGAGCTGACGCGCCTGCTCAATCTCACCGACAAACTCGCCCAGCAGCGCGGTGACGCCTTCATCGCGAGCGAGCTGTTCGTGCTTGCCGCGCTCGACGACAAGGGCGAGATCGGCCAAGCGCTCAAGGCTGCCGGCGCGACCAAGCCGAAGCTCGAAGCGGCAATCGACAAGATGCGCGGCGGCGAAAAAGTTGCCGACGAGAACGCCGAGGAGCAGCGCCAGGCGCTGGAGAAGTACACGATCGACCTGACCGCGCGCGCGGAGAAATCCAAGCTCGATCCGGTCATCGGCCGCGACGAGGAAATCCGCCGCGTGATCCAGGTGCTGCAGCGGCGCACGAAGAACAATCCGGTGCTGATCGGCGAGCCCGGCGTCGGCAAGACCGCGATCGTCGAAGGTCTTGCCCAGCGCATCATCAACGGTGAAGTGCCCGAGGGCCTGCGCGACCGGCGCGTGCTCTCGCTCGACATGGGCGCGCTGATCGCCGGCGCGAAGTTCCGCGGCGAGTTCGAGGAGCGCCTCAAAGCCGTGCTCAAGGATCTGGCGAAAGAAGAAGGCAACGTCATCCTCTTCATCGACGAGCTGCATACCATGGTCGGCGCGGGCAAGGCCGAAGGCGCGATGGACGCGGGCAATATGCTCAAGCCGGCGCTTGCGCGCGGCGAGCTGCACTGCATCGGCGCGACCACGCTCGACGAGTACCGCAAGTACATCGAGAAGGACGCTGCCCTGGAGCGCCGCTTTCAGAAGGTCTTCGTCGGCGAGCCTTCGGTGGAGGACACGATCGCGATCCTGCGCGGCCTCAAGGAAAAGTACGCACTGCATCACGGCGTCGAGATCACCGATCCCGCCATCGTGGCAGCGGCCACGCTTTCGAATAGATACATTCCGGACCGCCAACTGCCCGACAAGGCGATCGACCTGATGGACGAGGCGGCCTCGCGTATCCGCATGGAGATCGACTCCAAGCCGGAAGAACTCGATCGTCTCGAACGCCGCCTGATCCAGCTCAAGATTCAGCGTGAGGCGCTGAAGAAGGAGAAGGACAAGGAGTCGAAGCAGCGCCTGGCCGATCTCGAAGCCGACATCGCCAAGCTCGAACGCGAGTTCTCCGATTTGAACGAAGTCTGGAAGGCCGAGAAGGCCGCGGTACAGGGCACGACCAAGATCAAGGAAGAGATCGAAGCGGCGCGTGCCGAACTCGAAGCCGCGCAGCGCAAGCAGGATCTCGCCAAGGTCGCCGAGATCCAGTACGGCAGGATTCCGCAGCTCGAAAAGCAGCTCGCCGCGGCGCAGGAAGCCGAGAACAAGGGCTTCAAACTGCTGCAGCAGAAGGTGACCGGCGAGGAGATCGCCGAGGTCGTCAGCCGCTGGACCGGCATTCCGGTGTCGAAGATGCTCGAAGGTGAGCGCGAGAAGCTGCTGCGCATGGAAGACGTGCTGCATCAGCGCGTAGTCGGCCAGGACGAAGCGGTGCATGCGGTCGCCGATGCGATCCGGCGTTCACGCGCGGGCCTGTCCGATCCGAACCGGCCGAACGGCTCGTTCCTGTTCCTCGGCCCGACCGGCGTCGGCAAGACCGAGCTGTGCAAGGCGCTCGCCGAATTCCTATTCGACTCGGGCGATGCGCTTGTGCGCGTCGACATGAGCGAGTTCATGGAGAAGCATTCGGTCGCGCGCCTGATCGGTGCGCCTCCGGGCTACGTCGGCTACGAGGAAGGCGGCTATCTGACCGAAGCGGTGCGGCGCCGGCCGTACAGCGTGATCCTGCTCGACGAGGTCGAGAAGGCGCATCACGACGTGTTCAACATCCTGCTGCAGGTGCTCGACGACGGGCGCCTGACCGACGGCCAGGGCCGCACGGTCGATTTCCGCAACACGGTGATCGTGATGACGAGCAATCTCGGCTCGCAGCTGATCCAGGAATTGTCCGGCGACACCGACGAGGAATACGTCAAGATGAAGGCGGCGGTGATGGGCGTCGTGCAGGCGCACTTTCGCCCGGAGTTCATCAACCGCCTCGACGAGATCGTCGTGTTCCGTCCGCTCGACAAGGCGCAGATCCGCCAGATCGCGCGCATCCAGACGGCGTACCTGGCGAAGCGTCTCGGCGAGCGCCAGCTCAATATGACGATCAGCGATAAGGCGCTCGACCTGCTCGGCAACGTTGGCTTCGATCCGGTGTTCGGCGCGCGTCCGCTCAAGCGTGCGATCCAGCAGCAGCTCGAGAACCCGCTGGCCAGGGAAATCCTCGAAGGCAAGTTCCAGCCGGGTGACACCGTCGCCGTCGATGCGGAGCACGGACGCCTGGTCTTCGCCAAGAAATAAGCGCACCGCGTCACAACAAAACCGCCCGGCATCACGCCGGGCTTTTTGCAAGTGCTCTGCGTTTGGTTGAAATCGCTCAGGTTTCCGACCAAACTGCCCCCCATCGCGTCCCGGGAAGATTGGCTTTCGCAAGGTTCCGTTCCGACTCCCAGCGATGAATGCAAACTTGCAAATGCTGCGCCGCTCGCCTTCGGCCGAGCAGCTCAAGCTACAGAATCTGCGCCTGCGCGTCGGCGAGCATGCCGTCGACGTCGGCGCGCTGCGCGTGATCGGCGATGGCGGCACCGCGCGCGTGACCGGCAAAGCGGTCGCCGTGCTGCTCGAACTGGTGCGCCACGCCGGCAACACGGTCAGCCGCGAAGATCTGCTCGAAACGGTGTGGAAAGACCGCGTCACCACGCCCGACGTGCTCACCCAGGCGATCAAGGAACTACGCCGCGCGTTCGCCGACGGCGACAAGGCCTCGGCGTACATCGAAACCATACCGAAGGTCGGCTACCGCCTGCTCGCCGAGGTGTCGGTGATCGAGGCGGACGAGATTCCGATCGGTCAGCTCGGGCCGATGTCGCTGCGCGCGGAGAACGAATCCTGGGTCGATACCCAGCCCGACGAAGACGCCGACGTACGGCTCGCGTCGATTCCCGCACAGGCCGTGCCGGCCATGGCGCCGCCTGCGAAGCGGCGAGCCTGGGCGCTGCCGCTTGCCGCTTTGCTGGTGATCGCGGCCGTTGCCGGCCTGTATTTCGTCCGCGCCGGATTGTCATCGTTGCCGCCGTGGCGCATATCCAATCTGCGTGCGCTCACCTCCGATCCCGGCGCCGAGCTGTTGCCGCACGTCTCGCCCGACGGCACGCGCGTGGCCTACGGCAAACTGATCGAAGAGACGGGATTGGATCGCCTGTTCATCCGTGCGGTCGAACCCTCGCAGCTCGTCGCACTCGCACCGAATACCGAACACTCGCACGACATCCGCCCGGTCTGGTCGCCCGACGGCAGCCGCATCGCCTACGAGCGCATCACCCACGACAAGTGCACGCTGTACATCGTCGCCGGCCTCGGCGGCAGCGAGCGCGAGGTCGGCGATTGCGAAGACTTCGGGACCGCGTATTTCGACTTCGCCCCGGACGGGCAGGAACTCGTTGTCGGTCTGCGTGGCGGCGGCACGCAGTCCGACCTGCGCATCACGCGTTTGAACATCACCAGCGGCGCCAAGCAGGCGTTGAACTACGAGAGTGCGCGCGGCGATCAGGATCTCGAACCGCGTTATTCGCCGGACGGACGCTGGATCGCATTCCGCCGCGGCCTCTCGCCCTACAGCGATCTTTACTTGATGCGCGCCGACGGCGGCGGCGTGCGCCGGCTGACTCGTCTCTCCGGCAATCTGCGCGGTTTCACCTGGACCGCGGATTCGCTCGGGCTGGTGTTCTCGTCCAATTTGCACGGCAAGTTCGAGTTGTTCGCGGTCGGCATCGAAGGCACCGGCGTCCTGCAGCGTCTCGGTGTCGAGCCCGCGGTGTTTCCCGACGCAGCGCGTGGCGGCAAGATCGTGGTCTATCAGATTCAGCGCACGACGAGTGCGCTCGCCGAAGTCGACTTGAGCGTGCCGGGCGGCGCGGTGCGCAAACTCGCCGCGGCCTCGTCCGGCAGCGATTCGGCGCCCGCGGTGTCGGCCGACGGCGGCCGCGTCGCCTTCATTTCCGACCGCAGCGGCTCCAGCCAACTCTGGCTGTACGACCGCGCCACGGGCAGCGCCGAAGCGCTGACCGAGTATCGCGACGCCGTGCTGTCCAATCCGGTCTGGCGCGCCGATGCGGCGGCCGTGTTGATCAACGTGCGCCAGGAGCCGTCGACCTCGCGTCTGGTCGAAATCGATCTGGCCTCGCGCCGTGCGCGCGACATTTCGGCGAAGGACGAGAACGTGCTGTTCGGCGACTACGGGACCAAGCCCGGCAGTTTCCTGCTCGCGATCGGTGCGACCAGTAACGGTGCGCGCCTTGTTCAGCGCGAAAACGCGGGCGGGCCCGGACAGAAAGACGAAGAGGTCGCGATCGGCGTGCAGCACGCCGAGACCGACGTGGCGCACGGCCAGATCTACTACACGCGCATCGGCACGGCCGGCCTGTTCCGGCGCAGCCTGCCCGCGGGCGCGGAGCAGGCGGTCAGCGACAAGATCAACGCGCTGATGCTCGACGGCTGGCACGTCGTCGACGGCAAAATCTGGTATCTGGTGCCGATCGACGTGCGCATGGCGATCGTGCACGAGTTCGATCCGCTGACCAAAGCCGATCGTGTGATCGCCGAGCTGCCGATCACCGTCGGTGCGGTGAGTTTCAGTGCCGACGCGGCGCACCGGCGCCTGTATCTGGATCAGGTCTCGAACCAGGACACCGACGTCGGCGCATTCGATCTCGAGCGCGACGCCGCGCACTGAGCCGCCGCGCGGACACCGGCGAAACCCGGCAATTTTCGACACGCGATGCGCGGGTTTCAGCAACCCGCGACGCGGCCTGTGGGCGCAGAATTTACTTGCCCCTCCAACGGGCAGTGGAAGCGTTACGCGGCCATCGGGACCGGGACCCCGATGGCCGTTTTTATTTGCGCGTCGCGACGGCTAAAGACAAGTCGCTGTTTTCACTGGACTTCACGAGACACACCGCAAAATTTCAGCGCGATTTCAGCGCAATTTCCGTACACCCGCGCGGCAGGCTAAGTAAATAGACGTCCATTCCCCAGCCGGAGGGCGTCTCATGTCTGCGAACGTTCAAGTACTCAACCATGGCACCCGCGTGGCGCTGCCCGCGGTGCGCGCCGAGGACGGACTCGTCATGCTGGTCGGTGGCGGCCGCGGTGCCGCCCTGCGCATTGACGGGCCGGTGGCCGGTGTCTGGCTGCCGCTGCGCGGACGCTTGCAACTGTCCGCCGGCGACAGCGAGAGCGTCCACCACCGCGGTGAGGCGCGCGTGGTCTGCGCCGACGCCGGCATCCAGGCGGTCGGCCGCGGCCATGCGCTGTGGCTCGCCCTGGCCGGTGCGCCGACGGTCTGGCGCGACGCGCTCGCCGCGGGGCCGATGCGCGACTCGGGCCTGCTGCCGGCTGCGCACGAGGTCGATCACGCTGTGCTGCACCGCGCGCTTGTTCTCGCCCGCGCGGTGCTCAACGGCGAACGCGATGTCGCGCTCGCCGGCATGGTCGACGAGATCGGCGCGATGCAGAGCCGCTTCGATGAGATGATCGCGCGCTGCCCGGGACGCACCTGGGCACAGCGCCGCCATGTGTTCCTGCGTCTGCAGCGCGTGCGCGAGCACCTCGCCTGCAACTGCCACCTCGATCTCGACAACGCTGCGCTCGCGCGCATCGCGAGTTACTCGCCGTGGCATTTCATCCGTGCCTTCCACGCCGCGTATCGCGAAACGCCGCATGCCTTTCTCGTCGCCCAACGCCTGCAGCGCGCGCAGCGCCTGTTGCGCAGCAGCCCGCTCGCGATCGGCGAGATCGCGCTGGCCTGTGGCTTCGAGAATCGCTGCGCGTTCGCGCGCCTGTTCCGTCAGCGCTTTGGCACGACGGCGAGCGCGCTGCGCCGCCAGGCCGCGCAATCGCCGCTGCGCAGCGCGAGCCACCACTGAGGCGAGCGCGGCAACGAGCTGCGCGCGAAACCGGGACGAAAAAAACCGCCGACCAGAAGCGTCGGCGGTGGAAGGGAGAGCGCGGCCGTATGGGAGGCCGCGTTGCGGAGACTCCTCAGAACTTCATCGTGATCTTGGCGTAGTAGAAGCGGCCGATCAGGTCGTAGGACGCGGTGTCGGTATTCGCGTTCACCGTGTTCTGCTGATACAGGATCGGCGGCTGCTTGTTGCCGACGTTGTCGATACCGACCTGCAGCGTCGTATCGATCGGCTCGATGTGATACGCGAACGAGACGTTGTGATACACCCAAGCGCCGTAGAAGTACGGCGAATTGGTGTAGCTGCCGTCGACGTTCGCCGACGGTCCGAGGCCGGCCGGATAACTGCCGGGGCCGCCGCCGGCCGGGTAGCCTACGCGGAACGGACCGACGTAGCGCATGGTCCAGTCGGCGCTGAACGCGCCGAGATTCCAGTCCAGGCTCGTCAGCGCGCGCCAGCGCGCGAAATTGCCGAGGCCGCGATCGTAGACGCCGGCATAGCCCTGTACGACGCCGTTGTTGTCGATCGTGTGTTCGGCGATGTACGTGGCCTGGAAGCTCGCGCGGAAGTTGCCCCAGCTCGTTTCCGGCAGACGATAGCTCGCGCTGAAATCGGCACCGCGATGGACGAGGTTGCCGAGATTGAACGTGGCTTCGTAGATCGACGAGATCTGCCCGCGGTTGGTGCCCGCGCTGTAGCGCTTGACCAGCGAACACAGCGGGCTCGGCGAGGCGGCCGGGCTGTTGAAGCACTGGTTGAGGATGGTCGAGGCGGTGCCCGAACCGGATACGATCAGGTTGTTCAGCGTGATCTTGTAGTAGTCGGCGCTGATCGCCAGGCCCGGCAGCCACGGCGCGTCGTAGACGAAACCGAAGTCGTAGGACTTGCCGTTTTCGGGCTTGAGCTGCGGCTGGTAGCCGAGATTGTCGTGTGCGTACTTCGCTCCCGCGACGACGCCGTTGAGCTGGCTCGTGGCGGTGTTGACGAAAGTGTATCCCTGGCACAGCGGGTTGCTTGCGACCGCGGCGCTGCCGCACGGATCGGACGCGGTCGGCGAATCGCCCGACAGGCTCGAATAGAGGTCGGTGACCGACGGCGCGCGAAACACTTTCGACACGGTGCCGCGCAGCAACAGGTCGTCGATCGGCCGCCACTCGATCGCGATCTTCCAGTTGTTGGTGCTGCCGAATTCGCTGTACTTCGAGTAGCGGTCGCCGATGTTGAGGTTGAGCGAGCGGGCGAACGGCGCATCTTTGAGGATCGGTACGAGCAGCTCGCCGTAGGCTTCCTTGATGTTGTAGCCGCCCTGCGCGGGCGCAGAGCAGATCGAGAAGCCGACCGGACAGCCGATGTTGAACTGATCGTCGACCGTGCTGCGTATGGTCGAGTCGACTTCCTGGTGACGGTATTCCTTGCGGTAGGACAACCCGGCCGCCATCGACACCGTACCGGCCGGCAGCTCGAACAGCGAGCCGTTGATGCCGCCTTCGACGGTGCGCGTCTGGTAGAGCACCTGGGTCATCGGGTTGGCGCGGTACAGATCGAGCGCGGCGATCGACGACGGATCCTGCAGATTGAACAGATCAACCGGCGTGCAGCCGCCGATCGGATGGTCGGGCGTGCCGCAGACGATCTTGCCTGTGCTCGGATCCTTGAACGACGGCCCGAGCGCGTCGCGCAGCGCGGAGTAGTTGAGATAGCCGTACTGCTTGCTGTTCTGGCTCATGTGGCCGTAGCTGAAATCCACGTTCCACGCCCAGGCGCCGCTGGCGAACGTGCCTTTGAAGCCTGCGGTGACGAGATCGTGCGTGGTCGCGAAGTCGTTGATGCGATCGCCGAGCGCGACGTAGCGCGAGCGGAACTGGTTGGTCGGCACGCCGCCCTTGGGGGTGCCGAAGTCGATGCCGAACGGGTTGTAGTAGTTGGTCGACGGAATGAAGGTGTCGGTCAGCGCATCGAGCGGCAGCGGCGCGATGTGCGTGTTCGCGCGCGTCTTGTTGTGGAACAGTTCGATGAAAGCCTCGACGTTGTCGTTGAGCTTGTAGTTGCCGAGGGCGAATATGCCCGAACGTTCCGCGGGCGTCAGATCGTAGTTGCCGATCGCCTGGTAGTTGTACGAGTCGGCCGAGCTGTAACAGCGATAGTCGTCCAGCGAGGCGCCCGAGCGGCCGGCGATGCGCGTCACCCGCGTGCCGCTGTTCGGACAGTTGTAGTGTGCGGCGAGCGAACCGGGCGCGAACGTGCCGTCGTCGAGCAGGCCGGGCAGCGAGATGCTGCCGTTCGGCGTGCGGCTCGAACCGGCGTGATTGACGAAGCCGTTGCTGTATTTGTACAGCGCGTCGTGCGAGAACTCGCGATTCGCCGCGAGCACCGGGTCGTTCTTGTTGTAGTTGAAGCCGACCACGATGCTGCCCTTGTCGGTCGACTGGCCGAAGATGCCGTGCGCGCCGCGGCGCGCCGCGTCGTCACGGTCGGAGATGCCGTAGTCGAGGCCGAACTCGGCGCCCTGGTAGCTGTTGCGCGTGATCACATTGACCACGCCGGCGATCGCGTCCGAGCCGTACACCGCGGAGGAGCCGTCGCTGAGCACTTCGATGCGTTCGACCGCGCTGGCCGGGATCATGTTGAGATCCTGCAGCGGCGTCGACACGCGGTGGCCGTTGATCAACAACAGGCTGCGCGTCGAGCCGAGTCCGCGCAGGGTGATGCGCGTGGCGCCGGTGCCGCCGCCGTTGTTCGCCTGCGGATTCGACGCCATCATCGAGCCGCCGCCGGCCGAAGCGGGCAGACGATCGAGCAGGTCGCCGAGCGTGAGCTTGCCGGAACTCTGGATCGAGGCCTTGTCTATCGTCACCACCGGGTTGGCGGTTTCCGTATCGACGCGGCGGATGTTCGAGCCGGTGACGACGATGGTTTCGAGATTCTGCGATTTCGCATTGTCCGCGGGCGCTGGGTTCTGCGCTGCGGCGGGGATGGCGGTCAGGGCCAAAGCGAGCGAGCCGCCGGTCAGGGGCCATGTACGCAGGGCGCTGTATATCGCTGCGCTGAGTCGTTGTTGGGGCATATTGTTTGTCTCCTCGAGGAAGCGGTGTGTCGGCCGGGGCTGGCCGATGCGCGCAAGCGTTGCAAATTCATTGCAAGGAAATGTGCCCACGAGTGGTCAATGGTTGTGCCGCGATTGCGCGCTCGCACGAATCGCCAACATTTGTTTGCGCGGCAGCGCAGACCGGCAATTTCGGCAACCTTCCATGCGGCGCGATCGCCGAACATCGGGCCACGGCCCAAGCAGCTTTCGGACCAGTATTCATGCTTCAACGCAAACGAGGATTCGCCGCCGTGCTCACGGCGACGCTGCTGGCGGCGGCGCAGGCCGATGCCTGCGAAATACAGAGCGGCACGGCGCGCGCGCATCTGGTCGAGCTGTACACGAGCGAGGGCTGCAACTCATGCCCGCCGGCCGAGCAGTGGATGAGTTCGATCCGCGACAGCGCGCAACTCGTCGGCCTGGAATTCCACGTCGACTACTGGGATTCGCCCGCGTGGCACGATCCCTACGCAAAAGCGAAGTACGCGCAGCGCCAGGAGGCGAAGACGCGGCGTGCGAACGCGCAGGTGTACACGCCGCAGATCTGGCTCGACGGCAAGTTGTGGAGCGGTTGGCCGAAAGGCGCAGCGCCCGGCACCGCGCAGTCGGCGTCGTCGGACGCGGCAGTGAAGCTGCATCTCGCGGCCGAGGTCGGGGACGCGGTGAAACTGCGCCTGCGCGCCGACGCTACCGCGAATGCGGAGCACAAGCGCTTCTACGTCGCGCTGACCGAGAACCGCCTGGTCCAGCAGATCCGCGGCGGCGAGAACCAGGGCCGCAAACTCGAACACGACCAAGTCGTGCGCGATTTCGCCGGTCCGCTGAAGTTGCCGGAAGCGCAGATCGAATTGCGTCTTCCGGATGGCGCGGCGCTGAGTAATGCCGCCGTGGTCGCCTACGTGCAGGACGAGGACGACAACAGCATCGAACAGGTCCTGCGCCTGCCTTTGACGGAATGCAAACGATGAACACGACAAGCCTGCGCGCGATCTCCCTCGGTGCGGACGACGACGGCGGACGGCGGCCGTCCGCATGGCGCACGGTGCTCGGCGCCGGCGCGGCGGCGGCGACGCTCGATCTGATCTATGCCTGCGGACTCTATTATTTGCTGCGCGGGGCAATGCCGGATCGCGTGCTGCATACGATCGCGAGCGGCATCTACGGGCAGGAAGCGTACACCGGCGGCCTGGCGACGGCCGCGGTCGGCTTCGTCGCGCACTACGTCATTCTCGTCGTCGCGGCGTGGTGGTTCTTTCTCGCCAGCCGCAATCTGCGCGTGCTGCGCGAGCGGGCGGTCGCCTGCGGGCTGCTCTACGGATTCGCGATCTATTGCACGATGAATTTCCTCGTCGTGCCGTTGTCGAACTCGCCGCTCGCCAAGCATGCCTACGAGCTGACGCTGTCGTTGGCGCGTGCGAGCGATATCGGCATGCACCTGATCTTCGGCCTGATCATCGCGTTCGCCACGCGAAGCTACTGGCGCCGAGCCCAGTAACGCGAACCGGGCATTGCGCCCGGTTCGCTCGTTTGCGCTTGCGCAACGCTAATCGAAATTGCGCGTGACGCGGACACCGATCGTGCGTGGTTGGATCGGCACGATGTAGGTCTGGCCGAAAGCATTCGCGTACTGGCTGCCGGCCGGCTGCACGCAGGAGGCGATCGCGCATTCGGCGTAGCGGTTCAATTCGCCGCGGCTGTCGAACGCGTTCTTCATGTAGATGTCGTACGCCCAGGCGTCCTTCTTCAGGCCCGCGGAAAGATCGACCGAACCGTAGCCCGGCATGTCGCCGATCAGGCCGTTCTCCTTGATACGCAGATCGGTGCGACGCCGGCCTTCGACGAAGCCCGCGACCTGGAAATAGCCTTCGCCGCCGAACGCATCGAAGACGTAGCGTGCGCTGATGTTGGCTTTCTGTTTCGGCGACACCGGCAGTCGCGTTCCCTTCGGCGCCTGCGGCCCGTTGGGAAAATCGACGGAGCCGACGGCGCAGTTGGTGATCGGCTGATCGTTCGCGTCGGTGGCGCCGCAGTAGTTCGCGGTCAATTCGGACTTGAGGAAGGAGAACCCGCCGCTCAGGGTGAGGTTGTAAGTGGCGGCCCAGGTCAGGTTCGATTCGATGCCGCGAATGCGCGCCTGGTTCGCGTTCTTGATTTCGGTCAGGCCGTTGGCGCCGAGGATGGCGAACTGGAAGTCCTTCCATTTTTCTTCGTAGACCGCGCCGTTCCAGCGCAGGCGGTGGTCGAACCATTCGGTCTTCCAGCCGAACTCGTAGTTGGTCAGGAAGTCGGCCTGATACGGCGGCAGAGTGCCGCGCCGGTTGATGCCGCCCGGACGGAAACCTTCCGACCAGGTTGCGTAGATCATCTTGTCCGGCTCGAACTTGTAGGTGAGGTTCGCCTTGCCGACGTGATCGTTCTGCTTGGTGGTCTTGTCGAGGTTGGTACAGGGCGCGCCGTCGAACTTGTAGTTGCTGAAGCAGGCGATCTCGCCCTGACTGCTGCTGGTGAGTTGGTCGTAACCCTGGCCGAAGCCGAAGAAGCCGCGCAGACTGTTCTCGGTATGGAAGAAGCGCTCGCCAACCGTCGCGGTGAGCCGGTCGGTGATGTCGTAGCTCGCTTCGCCGAACACGGCGTAGTCTTCGTCGACACGGTGCTGCTTGGTCAGCCACAAAGTGCCCGGCCAGCCGGTCGGCGACAGTGCAGGGTCGAAGCCGTTGATTTGGTAGTTCTGATAGATCCGATGCGATTGACGCTCGGCGAAAAAGCCGGCGACGAAGCGGAAGCGTTCGTCCTTGGGCGAGGAAATGCGCAGCTCATGGCTGCTCTTGGCGTACTGGTCTTCGCCGTGGATGTGCTGGCGCGGATCGATGTAGTTGCCGTTCTTGTCGGTGATGTACTTGCCATAGCCCGACAACGTGTCGTACCAGAACGAATAATCGGCGTAGTCCTGATCCAGCCAGTCGCTGCGGTTGAGGTGCGAATACGCGTAGACCAGATCGAAGTTGCCGATCTTGCCCTGCACGGTCAAGGCGCTTTGCACCCAGCGGTCCTCCTGATGTTCCGGCAGGCTGTGGCTGACCTGGAGGTCGCCGAGCTTCGGATCGAACGCGTAGATGCCGCCGTTGTGCTGGCTCTGGCCCATGATCGTCGGCGTGATCGACCAGTCGTCGTTGAGGTCGAGCTTGAGCGCCGCGCGCGCGCCCTTGAGCCACGATTCGTTGTAGTCGTCGTGCACGAGGTTCGCGTTGTTCACGGTGATGCCCGAGGTCGGGTAGGTGCGCGAGCCGAGCACATTGTCGATATAGCCGCCGTCGTGCTCGTTCCAGCCGACCACGCGCAGCGCGAGGTTTTCGCGCAGCGGCACATTGACGAAACCTTCGACGGTATAGCCCAGGGTGCCGTGCGAAATCGAATTGAGTTCGGTGCTGACGCTCGCGGAGAACGCGGACGGATCGGGCTTGTTGGTGATGATGCGGATCGTGCCCGATTGCGAGCTAGCGCCGTACAGCGTGCCCTGCGGACCGGCCAGTGCCTCGACGCGCGCGATGTCGTAGATGTGCACGTCGAGTGCGCCCTGGATCGTCGTGATCGGCTCTTCATCGAGGTAGACGCCGACGCTCGGCATCGGGCCGGAATGATTGGCGATGCCGCTGTTGCCGGTACTGCCGCTGGCGACGCCGCGCATATAAATCTGGGAGAAGCCCGGCGAGGCGCTCTGCAGCGACACCGACGGCAGCATTTTCACGTAATCGGTGAGGCCGTTGACGTTCATCTCGCTGAGCTTGTCGGTGGACAGCACTTCGATGCTGAGCGGCACGGCCTGCGCGTTCTCGACGCGCTTCTGTGCGGTCACGGTGACTTCGCCGAGCGCGGCGGTCGGCTTGGCCGCCGTCTGATCGGCGGGCGGTACCGATGGCGCGTTCTGGTCCGCGTCCGTCGCATAAGCGGCGGTGAGGCAGGCGAAATGGATGGCTGCGGCGAGCGGCAGGCGGATACAGGCGGAGCGACCGGGGTGGCGCGATCGCGCTCCGGGGCGGACTTTTTTCACGTACGTTCTCCCAAGTGCAATGCAACGATTCGACTTCTTGTTCTTGCGAACGCATCCCCATGCCGTCCGCGCCGATTTCTTATCGATCAAACGGGTGGTGTCAGGTCGGTGCCGAGTGCCTCCTTCAATGGGTTGAGCCAGGGTTCGTAGTTCCGCCAATGATCGACGCCGGCTTTGTAGATCGGCTGGCGCACCTGTTCCGAACTCGCCGTGCGCACGGGACGATCGTTTTCGAAGAAACGCAGCGTGCCGTCTTCGAACGGCAAGCCGCAGTAGTCGAGCAGCGCGCGCACTTCGCACTCGGTGTCGGCGACCATGTTCTCGTAGACGACGCGGTGCATGCGGCCCGGCAGCACCGTGTCGAAGTGGCGCATCAGGTCCGCATAGTCGCGGTAGTAGCGGCCGATGTCCGTGAGGCGGTAGGCGAAATTCTGCCCGCGCGCGAAATGCTGGCGGAAACACGACCAGCCGCAGGCGAGCGGATGGCGGCGCGCGTCGATGATCTTCGCGTTCGGCAGGATCAGATGGATCAGGCCGGCGTGGGCGAAGTTGTTCGGCATCTTGTCGATGAAATACGGCCGGCCGAGCTTGCGGTGCTTCGCCGAGCGCGCGAGATATTCCTCGCCGAGCGCGCGCAGTTCGCCGGCGTCCATGCGTGCGAGTGCGTCGTGGTAGGCACCCGGTTCGCGGCTCGCCGAGGCGCGGCGCAATGCGCGCGTGATCGTGGTCAGTTCGGGCAGCTCCATCGTGCCCTCGACTTGCGAGTGGCTCGACAGAATCTGCTCGATCAGGGTCGAGCCCGCGCGCGGCAGGCCGACGATAAAGATCGGTTCGACCGAAGGCGAACCCGTGCCTTGACGCCGCGCGAAGAATTCCGGTGTGTACGTGGCCTTCGCGCGCGCGAGGCGTGCGCTGGTGTCGTCGGCGTGATACGGCGCGAGTTGCAGGCGCAGCGCGTTGCCGCTCGCATAGTGCGCGAATGACGCGGCGTAGTCGGCGCGGTCTTCGAGCGCCTTGCCGAGGGCGAAGTCGAGATGGAGGCGGCGCTCCTTATCGGCTTCGTCGTCGCCCGATTTCGGGTCGGCGAGCGCGGTGCGCATCGCAGCGATCTCGGCATCGCCGAAACGGAAGGTCTTGAGATTGGCGAGCGACCAATAGGCTTCCCCGAAGCCCGGATCAAGCGCGATGCACTCGCGATAGGCCGTGATCGCGCGCTCGGTCTCGCCCTCGGTCTTCAGTGCGTGGCCGTAACTGAGCCAGGCGGGCACCTGTTGCGGGTGCTCGCGCAGCAGCTCGGCGTAGATCGCGATCGCCGGTGCGTATTCGCCGATGCGGCAGAGCACGGCCGCCTTGAGGTTGCGGTATTGCGGATTGCGCGGCTCGTCGCGCAGCAAGCCTTCGAGTGCCGCGATCGCCTCGACCGGCTTGTTCGCGCGGTGCAGGACGATCGCGTAGTTGTGCCGCGCCTCGCGGAATCCGGGAGCGAGTTCGAGGCAGCGCGCGAGCAGATTCTCCGCGTCCTCGACGCGGTCGATGCGCACAGCGAGTTCGGCGAGCATGCGGATCGCGACGATGTCGGTCGGCGCCTCGCGCAGCTGCGCACGCAGACGTGCTTCGGCTTCCGGGATGCGGTTCGCGGCGAGTGCGGCCGCGGCGTGCATCAGCGCCGGATCGTGGACGCTGTGGCGGACGTGTTCGAGATAGGCGTCGCCCGCGGCCGACGCGTCGCCCGCGGCGAGCAGGCGGTCGCCGAGCCGCCGCCACACCTGCGGCTGCGTCGGCGCGAGTGCCGCGGCCGCGCGCAATGCAGCGATGTTCGGGTCGATCGCGTTACCGCATTCGAGCATACGACGCCTAGACGGTGTGCCATGCGCAAGCTCCACTCCCGCAGGAGCAGGGCGGATATCCCCGCCGCCCTTGGTTTTCGATATTGCAACAACTCCGCAATAACTACCACTGTGCCAAATTTGGCTTGAATTTGCCGGCGGCCAACCCCAAGCTGCGCGCTTGCCCGTCCGCCCGCTGCGCCAGACGACCCGAAAAATGGAATGACGATGCCGATCTACGAATTTGAATGCGCCGCCTGCGGCAACCGCTTCGACCGCCTGCAGAAGCTCAGCGACCCCGATCCGACCGTGTGCCCGAACTGCGGTGCCGAGCGCGTTTCGCGCCGGCTCACTGCGCCCGCGTTCCGCCTGAGCGGCAGCGGTTGGTACGAAACCGACTTCAAGAAGGACGGCGATAAGAAGCGCAATCTGACCGACAAGGGCGAAGCGGCGAAGCCGAGTGCCGATACGGCGAAGGCCGATTCCGCGGCGAAGCCGGCGGCGTCCACGGGCGATGCGGGCAAGGCCGCGCCGGCGGCAAAGCCGAAGAGCGATAGTGCCCCGGTGAACAAAGCCTGATCCGCGCCCGACTGTGAATTAAACGGCGGTCCGCCGCACGACTTTTCGCATATTCCCGCGCGCGCCGGCTCCGTTACACTGGCTGCGACTCAATCAAAGGGAGTATGAGTATGTTGGTTCGAATTCTCGCAGCGGGTATGGTTCTGGCGGCCGGTATGGTGCCGACCGGGGAAGTGCACGCGCAGTACTACGGCAATACGACGGATTGCAGCAGCAGCGGCTACAACTATCAGCGTTGCGATGTGCCGTGGCGCGACGCGCGCCTGGTGCGCCAGCTGTCCGATACGCAGTGCATGCGCGGGCGCAACTGGGGCTTCGATCGCCGCGGTTTCATCTGGGTCGACCGCGGCTGCTCGGGTCGTTTCGCCGAAGCCGGCGGTGGCGGTGGTGGCTATTACCCGCCGCCGGGCCCCGGTCCGACGCCGCCGCCCTGGCAGCCGGGCCCGGGTTGGGATCAGCGCTTCACGATCCGTTGCGAGAGCAACGACGGCCAGAATCACTTCTGCCAGGTCGACGTCGGCGGCCGCGGGCGCGTCTATTTGGAGCGCCAGGAATCGCGCTCGCCGTGCTACGAAGGCCAGAGCTGGGGCTGGAACCGCGCGGGTGTGTGGGTGACTCAGGGTTGCCGCGGCGTCTTTTCGATCGACCGGCGCTGGTAAGTTAAGCGTTTTGCATTGAGAAGTGCGGCCAGGGATGGCCGTTTGCCGATCTTCGCCGTCACGGACGGCGGCATAAGTCCAGGAAAAACACCGACACCCGCTACGGCGGGTGTCGGTGTTTCCGGGGTTCTTATTTGCAGTGCAGCAAAAACCCTCGTAGCATTCGGTGTCGGCCTCTGGGGAGGCCGATGCGATAAATCGCAACCGGCCGCCAGGGCCGGATTTTTTTGGAGAAATTTTGGGCATGCGCACGCATTACAGCGGTCTCGTCGACGAGACCCTCGTCGGTTCCGAAGTCACCCTTTGCGGCTGGGCGGATACGCGCCGCGATCACGGCGGAGTGATCTTCATCGATCTGCGCGACCACGAGGGCGTGGTCCAGGTCGTCGTGGAACCGGAGAATGCGAATGCGTTCGGTGTGGCCGAACAGGTGCGCTACGAATACTGCCTGCGCATCGTCGGCACGGTCCGCGCCCGTCCGGGCGCGCAGATCAACGATCGCCTGCGCACCGGCAAGATCGAAGTACTCGCGGGCACGGTCGAAGTGCTCAACGCCGCGGCGCCGCTGCCGTTCATGCTCGACGACACGCCGGGCGAAGACGCGCGCCTGCGCTACCGCTATCTCGACATCCGCCGCCCAGATATGCAGCGCAAGCTGCGCATGCGCACCAAGCTGGTCGCGGCACTGCGCCGCTATCTCGACGCGCGCAATTTTCAGGACATCGAGACGCCGATCCTGACCAAGGCGACGCCCGAAGGCGCGCGCGACTATCTCGTGCCGAGCCGCGTGCATCCGACCGAATTCTTCGCCCTGCCGCAGTCGCCGCAGCTGTTCAAGCAGTTACTGATGATGGCCGGCATGGACCGTTACTACCAGATTGCGCGCTGCTTCCGCGACGAAGATCTGCGCGCCGACCGCCAGCCTGAATTCACTCAGCTCGACATGGAGTTCGCCTTCGTCGAAGAGCCCGACGTGCAGGATACGGTCGAAGCGATGATCCGCGAGGTGTTCAAGGAAGTCGTCGGCGTCGAGCTGGCCGCTCCGTTCCCGCGCATGACCTATGCCGAGGCGATGCGTCTGTACGGTTCGGACAAGCCCGACCTGCGCATTCCGCTGCAGCTCGTCGACATCGCCGAGCAGGTCAAGCACGTCGATTTCAAGGTGTTCGCCGGTCCCGCCAACGATGCAGGTGGTCGCGTCGCCGCGCTGCGTCTGCCGGACGGTGCCGCGCAACCGCGGAAATATCTCGACGACCTCGGCCAGTACGTCACGCGCTACGGCGCGAAGGGTCTGGCGTGGATTCGCATCGACGATATCGCCAAAGGCCGCGACGGTCTCACCTCGCCGATCACCAAGTTCCTCGACGACAAGGCGATCGAAGGCATCTTCCAGGCGGTCGGCGCGCAGAACGGCGACGTGATCTTCTTCGGCGCCGGTCCGTACAAGACGGTCAGCGACTACATGGGCGCGTTGCGCCTCAAGGTCGGCAAGGATCTCGGTTTCGTCGCTGCGGGCTGGGCGCCGCTCTGGGTCACCGATTTTCCGATGTTCGAGTACGACGCCGAAGCCAAGCGCTACGTCGCCCTGCATCATCCATTTACCGCGCCGAAAGTCGACGACGTTGCCGACCTCAAGGCCAACGCGGCGACCGCGGTATCGCGCGGCTACGACATGGTGCTCAACGGCAACGAGATCGGTGGTGGCTCGATCCGCATCCATCGCCCGGAAATGCAGTCGACCGTGTTCGAGCTGCTCGGCATCGGTGCGGAAGAGGCACAGCTCAAGTTCGGCTTCCTGCTCGAAGCGCTCAAGTACGGCGCGCCGCCACACGGCGGCATCGCCTTCGGCATCGATCGCATCGCTGCGCTGATGGCCGGCACCGAATCGATCCGTGACGTGATCGCGTTCCCGAAGACGGCGAGCGCGCAGGACCTGCTGACCGGCGCGCCATCGAATGTCGCTGAAGCGCAGCTGCAGGAACTGCACGTGCGTGTGGTGAAGCCCCAGAAAGCCTGATGCGAGGCTTTGCCCATCTGCGTAGCGTTGCGCCGATGCTCGTGATCGGAGTAGTTGCTTTGAGTCTGCGCCTCTTCTATCTCTTCACCATGCAGGTAGACATCCCGTTGCGCGCGGATGCAGGACAGTACTTTCGGATCGCGATGAATGTCGTTCAATACGGCGTTTTTTCCATCGCGGATCCGCAGAGCGGCGTACCGTTACCGGACAGTTTTCGAGCTCCGGGGTTTCCTGCAGTTATCGCGTTGCCTCTGGCATTGGGGAGCGATATCGGGACGACATACTGGTATGTACTGTTGATGCAGGCGTTGATCGGGGCTGCTATCGCGATGGTGATGTTTGCTCTCGCGCGGCGTTGGCTGAGTAGAAACTATGCGTTCGGTGCAGGGTTGCTGATAGCAGTATGGCCACACTTGATCACTCAGGGTGGTTACGTGTTGACCGAAACCATGTTCGGTGGATTGGTTGTGGGTGCCATTTTTCTACTCGTGCGTGCATCGGAATCCGGCCGCCCTTTCATTTATGCGATAGCCGGAGCAACCGTTGCTGCTGCAGCGCTTGTGAATCAGATGATTATTCTGCTTCCGTTCCTACTGCTGGTTGCCATTCTGCCAGCGAAGCGGTATCTGCAGACCACAATCTTTCTTGTTGCCGCTCTGTCGCTGCCCGCGCTATGGGCCGTGCGAGATGCGCATACCGAATCGCCTCAGGGACATTCGGGTGGCGAGCGGCTGTTCGAGAACGTGATGATCGGCTTGGAGCCAGATTTTGTTGATTACCATCACGCCCCCAACCTTCCTGCTGGAATCGCGGCGAAGCGTGTGATGGAGGGGCGAGAGTTGTATGCGCAAGATAAAAGTGCTGCCTATGCTGCGGTGTTCGCACGTATTCGCCACGCCCCCCTGTACTATGCGATGTGGTTTGCGCAAAAACCTGCGCTGCTTTGGCAGTGGTCCATAGTGCAGGGGGCCGGTGATATCTACGTCTACCCTATGCTTGCATCACCATTCGAAAACAATCCGCTCTACCGGTTCATTGCTGCTTTTTGTTATGGATTGAATACCCCTTTGGCGGTTGCCGCTTTTGTCATGGCTCTGCTCGTACTTTTGTCTATTTGGCGCAAAGGCTTGCGCACAGAGGATCGTGCACTTCTGTTGTGTGTCTTGACGTTTTGCTATGCAGAGCTTGTCTATACAACATTGACTCCCGATGCGAGATATGCGAACCCTTTTCGACCTTTGGAGATCGTTTTGAGCGTTACTTTGCTCGCACGACTAGCTGGCTACGTGCTCTCACATAGGGCAAAACGCAACAACTACGCAAACAGCCACAAGCCGAACACGGGCTTGGGTCTGATGAAGTGAATTGAGAGCGAATGGGCGAACACGTCATCCTCGTACACGGCTTGTGGATGCGCGCCTTCACTCTGGCGGCGCTGCATCGTCGGCTCGAACGCGAAGGCTATACGGTGCACTTCTTCGACTATGCCAGCGTGCTCAGCGAGCACGACCGCAGCGTCGAGAAGCTCGTCGAGCTCGTGCATTCGATCGAGGCCGCGCCGAAGCCGCCGCAGAAGATTCACTTCGTCTGTCACAGCCTCGGCGGCCTGATGACCTTGCGTGCGCTGCGCCGTCTGCCCGATCTCGAGCCGGGGTGCGTCGTCTGCCTGGGTTCGCCATTGCGCGGCAGTGCCGTCGCGCGCAGCATCGCCCAGCTTCCGGGTGGATCGTTCTTCATCGGCAAGAATCTCGACGTGCTGCTCGAAGGCTTCGAGCGCTGGAACGGCAAACGTCCGGTCGGCGCGATCGCGGGGCGGCTGCCGTTCGGCCTCGGCCTCGTGATGGGTGGGCTGCCGCTGCCGCACGACGGCACGGTCAGCGTGCAGGAGACGCAGTTGCCCGGACTGACCGATCACATCGTCGTGCCGGCGACACACACGGGCCTGCTGTTCTCCGACGAGGCAGCGGCGCAGACCGTGTCGTTTTTGCGTAACAAACGCTTTCATCACGCCGCTGCGGCGTAGAATGGTGGAGCCGGGATTGGAGATTCGGGATTCGAGATTCGGGAAAAGCGCGCACTCGCTGCGCGGGATTCTTTTCACGATGTCCGTTGCGCCTACTTCAACGAACAAGCCATGACTTTGCGCCGCGCCGTCTCGAATCCCGAATCCGCAATCCCGAATCCCGGTTCGGTGCGCATACTCGGCATCGATCCCGGCTCGCAGCGCACCGGCGTCGGCATCGTCGACATTGACACCGGCGGCCGCACGACCCACGTCTTCCATACTGCGCTGAACCTGCTCGACAACGACAGCTTCCCGCTGCGCCTCAAGCAGATCTTCGATGAGCTTTGCGCGATCGTCGCCGAGCATCGGCCCGACGAAGTCGCGATCGAGCGCGTGTTCATGGCGCGCAATCCCGATTCTGCGCTGAAGCTTGGCCACGCGCGCGGCGCCGCGATCTGCGCAGTGGTCAATCGCGGTCTGCCGGTCGCCGAATACTCGGCCAAGGAAATCAAACAATCGGTGGTTGGCGGCGGCGGTGCGGAGAAACGCCAGGTGCAGCACATGGTCAGTATACTTTTGAATATCGAGCGCAAGCTCCAGGCCGACGCGGCCGATGCGCTTGCCGTCGCGCTGACCCATGCGCACGCGCGCGAAAGCGCGCAGCGCCTGCACGCGAGCGCACCGCTCGCCGCGCTGGTGCGCACGCGCGGCAGCGCCTCGTCGTGGAGGAGCTGGCGATGATCGGGCGTCTGCGCGGAATCCTCGCCTCGAAGCAGCCGCCGTGGCTGGTGATCGACGTCGGCGGTGTCGGCTACGAGGTCGAGGCGCCGATGTCGACGGTGTTCGATCTGCCCGAAGTCGGCCGCGAGGTCGCGCTGCACGTGCACTACGCGGCGAAAGAAGACACGGTGTCGCTGTACGGCTTCCTGCGCGAAGCCGAGCGCACGTTGTTTCGCACGATCCAGAAAGTTTCGGGCATCGGCGCGAAGACGGCGCTCGCGGTGCTGTCGGGCGTATCGACCGACGAGTTCGCGCGCCTCGTGCAGGCGGGTGACATCGCCGCGCTGACGCGGATTCCCGGCATCGGCAAGAAGACTGCCGAACGCATCATCGTCGAGCTGCGCGACCGCGTCGACGGCATGGCCCTCACTGCGCCGGTTGCGGGCGCGGTCGGCTTGGCGAAGGACCCGCAGACGGAAGCATCGAGTGCGTTGCAGCAGCTCGGCTACAAGCCGGCCGAAGCGGCGCGGCTGGTCAAGGATGCGTTCGCCGCGGGCGACGATGCCGAAGCGATCATCCGCAAGGCGCTCAAGGCGGCATTGCGCTAGCGGCGCGGATACACGGTTCTGTTTCAGGGGACGCTCATGCAATCCAACGCACAAACTGCTACAGGCTCCGCGCGCACCAAGGCGCTTGCCGCGCTCGCGCTCGGTGCGCTCGGCGTGGTCTACGGCGACATCGGTACCTCGCCGCTGTATTCGGTGCAGGTGACTTTCGGCGAGCAGGGTATACCGGCGAATCCGGAGAACGTGCTCGGCGTGATGTCGCTGATGTTCTGGTCGCTGGTCATGGTCGTCTCGCTCAAGTATGTGGTCTTCATCATGCGCGCCGACAACAAGGGCGAGGGCGGCATCATGGCGCTCATGGCGCTGGCCCAGCGCGGCGCGCGCGACAACGTCGCACTCAAGCGCGTCATCGTCGTGCTCGGCCTGTTCGGCGCGTCGCTGTTCTACGGCGACGGCGTGATCACGCCGGCTGTGTCGATCCTGTCCGCGGTCGAAGGCGTCAAGGTCGCCGCACCGGCGCTCGACCGCTGGGTCGTGCCGATCACATTGGTCATCGTGGTCGGCCTGTTCACGATCCAGAAGCGCGGCAGCGCGAAGATGGGCGCGATGTTCGGGCCGATCATGCTGCTCTGGTTCGCTTCGATCGCCGCGCTCGGCGTGTACCAGATTCTGCAGCAGCCACAGGTGCTGTACGCGGTCAATCCGTGGCACGCGGTGACGTTCTTTCGCGACAACGGCGCGCACGCTTTTCTCGCGCTCGGCGGCGTCGTGCTCTGCCTGACCGGCGCCGAGGCGCTGTATGCCGACATGGGCCACTTCGGCAAGAAGCCGATCCGCATTGCCTGGTTCAGCTACGTCTCGCCCGCGCTCGTGCTCAACTACTTCGGCCAGGGCGCGCTGCTGATCGGCAAGCCCGAAGCGGTGAGCAATCCGTTTTATCTCATGGTGCCCGGTGGCTTGCTGTATCCGATGATCGCGCTGGCGACCGTGGCGACGATCATCGCCTCGCAGTCGGTGATCACCGGCGCGTTCTCGATGACGCGCGAAGCGATCCAGCTCGGATTCGCGCCGCGCATGGCCGTGGTCCATACCTCGAAGGAGACGCAGGGGCAGATTTTCCTGCCATGGGTCAACGGCACCCTGATGGTCCTCATTCTCGGCGCCGTGATCGGCTTCCGTTCGTCGGAGAATCTCGCCGCAGCCTACGGCATCGCAGTGACCGGCACGATGACGATCACGACCTGTCTTGCTCTGGTCGTCGCACGCCGCATCTGGGGCTGGAGTCGGTTGTCGGTCATTCTCGCCGGCGTGACCTTCCTCATCATCGACGTCGCCTTCTTCAGCGCGAACGCGATCAAGATCGAACACGGCGGCTGGTTCCCGCTCGTGCTCGGCCTCGGCTCGTTCGTCATCATGAGCACCTGGCGCAAGGGCCGCGAACTGGTCCTGCGCGAGCTGCGCCAGGGCGGTCTCGCGCTCGAACCGTTCATCGAAAGCGTGACCGCGCATCCGCCGCTGCGCGTGCCCGGCACGGCGGTGTTCCTCACCGCGAACGTGCACGCGGTGCCGAACGCGATGCTGCACAATCTCAAGCACAACAAGGTGCTGCACGAGCGCAATATCCTGATGACGATCGAGACACTCGACACGCCCGTCGCGGAGTACGGCGAGCGCACCGAGATCACCGCGCTCGGCCACGAGTTCTATCGCGTCGTGCTGCGTTACGGCTTCGCCGAGGACCCGGATATTCCGTTTTCGATGCAGAACTGCGAGGCCAAGGGCCTCGGCTTCGACATGATGGACACGACGTTCTTCCTCAGCCGCGAGAACGTGATCGCTTCGGCCGGCGCGCGCGGCATGCCGATGTGGCGCGACAAATTGTTCGCCTTCCTGACCCGCAACGGCAGCCCGGCGACGGCGTTCTTCCGCATTCCCGGCAACCGCATGATCGAGCTTGGAACGCAGGTGGAAATCTGAAGAGCGTGAGCGGCGGGACGGTGAGCGGTGAGCGGAAGAAGACGGATCGTTGCTTTGGCACATAGCTCTTCCCGCTGACCGCTGACCGCTGACCGCTGACCGCTGACCGCTGACCGCTGACCGCTGCCATAATGCCGGCATGAACGATTCCCGCCTTATCTCCTCGTCGGCCACGCGCGAGGACGACCTGCTCGAAGCCTCGATCCGCCCACAGAAGCTGTCCGAATACCTCGGCCAGCAGGCGGTGCGCGAGCAGCTAGGCATCTATATCGAAGCGGCGAAGCGGCGCGGCGAGGCACTGGACCATGTCCTGATTTTCGGGCCGCCCGGGCTTGGCAAGACCACGCTGTCGCATGTGATCGCGAACGAACTCGGCGTCAATCTGCGTACGACGTCGGGGCCGGTGATCGAGCGCGCGGGCGATCTCGCCGCGCTGCTGACCAACCTGCAGCCGCGCGACGTGCTCTTCGTCGACGAAATCCACCGCCTGTCGCCCGTGGTCGAGGAAATCCTCTACCCGGCGATGGAGGACAACCAGATCGACATCATGATCGGCGAGGGCCCGGCCGCACGCTCGATCAAGCTCGACCTGCCGCCGTTCACCCTGATCGGCGCGACGACGCGCGCCGGCATGCTGACCAATCCGCTGCGCGACCGCTTCGGCATCGTGCAGCGACTCGAGTTCTACACGCCCGACGAACTCGCTGCGATCGTGCGCCGCTCGTCGAAAATCTTGAACATCCCATGCGCCGACGACGGTGCCGCAGAAATCGCGAATCGCGCGCGCGGCACGCCGCGCATCGCCAACCGCCTGCTGCGCCGGGTGCGCGACTTCGCCGAAGTGAAGGCGGGCGGTCGCATCACGCGCGAGGTCGCGATCGCCGCGATGGAAATGCTTAAGGTCGATGCCGCCGGCTTCGACGCGCTCGACCGGCGCCTGCTCGGCACGATCATCGACCACTTCGACGGCGGCCCCGTCGGCGTCGAATCGCTCGCCGCGGCGCTGAGCGAAGAGCGCGGCACGATCGAAGACGTACTCGAACCTTATTTGATCCAGCAGGGCTATCTGATGCGCACGGCGCGCGGGCGCATGGTCACGAACAAGGCATATCGACACCTGGGATTGAAGGCACCGAAGCGGGAGCCGGCGCCCGAGGATCTTTTTGAGCCGGGGAGCGGTGAGGGCGGAACGGGGAGCGGTGAGCAGTGAGCGGTCGGCGGAAGGAGCAGGCGGCCGGTCACTTCGAGAGAGTTTTCGATGCAGATGCCGAAATGCACAGCGAGCCGCGACGAGCTGCCGTTCCCGCTGACCGCTCACCGTTGACCGCTCATCCCGTCTTCTCCTGGCCCGTCCGCATCTACTGGGAAGACACCGACGCCGGCGGCGTCGTCTACTACGCGAACTACCTGCGCTTCCTCGAACGCGTGCGCACCGAGTGGTTGCGCAGCCTCGGCATCGACCAGTCGCGCGTGCGCGAAGAGCTCGGCGTCGTCTTCGTCGTGCGCGACGTGACGGCCGAGTATCTGGCGCCCGCGCGGCTCGATGACGAGCTCGAAGCGACGATCGAAACGGTCGAGCGCCGTTCAGCTTCGATGACTTTTGTGCAACGTATACTTCTGCGCAGCAATGGCGCCGCGCTTGTGACGGCGCGCGTGCGTGTGGCCTGCGTCGCCGCCACCGATTTCAAGCCTCAGCGCATCCCTGAAACCCTGTTTTCCTCGAACCGATAAGAATCCACATGCCCACCGCCAGCGGCCTGAACATCCTCGACCTCGTGCTCCAAGCGAGCTGGTTCGTCAAGATCGTGATGATGATCCTGTTGATCTTTTCTTTCATGTCCTGGGTGATCATCTTCCGCAAACGCGCGATGCTCAACCGGGCGATGGAAGGCGCGGACGAATTCGAGGAGCGCTTCTGGTCGGGCGCCGATCTCGCCGGCCTGTTCCGCGAAGTCACTTCGAACGGCGCGACGACCGGCATCGAAAGCATCTTCGAAGCGGGCTTTCGCGAATTCGCACGCCTGCGCCAGCGCGGTCGCCTCGACGGGCGCACTATCCTCGAAGGCGCCCAGCGCGGCATGCGCGTGGCCGAGTCGCGCGAGCTCGACCGGCTCGAACAGAATGTCGAATTTCTCGCCAACGTCGGCTCGATCAGCCCTTATGTCGGACTGCTCGGCACGGTCGCGGGCATCATGGTCGCCTTCGTCGGTCTTGCGAATATGAAGGAGGCGACGATCGCCACCGTCGCGCCCGGTATCGCCGAAGCGCTGATCGCGACCGCGATGGGCCTGATCGCGGCGATCCCGGCGGTGTGGGCGTACAACCGCTTCCAGACCAAGATCGAGCGTCTGTCGACGCGTTTCGACACCTTCGTCGAAGAGTTCTCTTCGATCCTGCAGCGACAGGTTCACTCCGACGACGGGGTGTGAGAAACATTTGGCCACGGATGACGCGGATTGCACGGATAAAAGCGAAATCGAACAGATTTGGTCCAAGTTGCCTGATCAGATTTGACCCGTGTAATCCGTGGCAAAGAAAAGCTCTTCGAGCGATTGAATAACCATGCGCACGCGTAAGAAACGCAAACTCAAAGCCGAGATCAACGTCGTTCCGTACATCGACGTGATGCTCGTGCTGCTGATCATCTTCATGGTGACGGCGCCGCTGCTCAATCTCGGTGTCGATATCCAACTGCCGCAATCGACCGCGAAAGCAGTGCAGGTCGACAAGGAGCCTGTGCTGATCAGCGTCGATCAGGACGGCAAGCTGTTCCTCACGCTCGGCAGCGCTCAACGTGAAGCGATCGGACAGGAAGATCTGATCAAGAAAGTCGGTGCCTTCGTACGCCAGAATCCGCAGATTCCGGTGCTGATCGGTGGCGACACCCGCGCGAGCTACGGCGCCGTCTACGACATTCTGCCGGGCCTGCAGGCTGCCGGCGTCACGAAAGTCGGGCTGATGAGTCAGCCCGTGCAAGACAAGAAGCAGTAACGGTCCGCGACGACAACTCGTCCCACGATGCCCGTCAAAACGACGATGGAAACCTCCAGCGACAAAGCGCGCGCTTACTTGTATGCACTGCTCGTGCATCTGGGCGTGTTCGCGTCGTTGTTCCTCGGTTTGATCTGGGTGACCCCGCAGGCGATGCCGACCTTAGAGGGACCGATCATCGAAGCCGAATTTGTCGGCAAGGTCGCCGCACCCAAGCCGCGGCCCGTGAGCAAGACGCCGCCCGCGCCGCCGAAGGAAGAAGCAGCGCCGCCGCCCGAGCCGAAGCCCGCGCCGCCCCCGCCGCCGCAGCCCGAGAAGACGCCGCCGCCGACGGTGCAGAAGAACGACAATCGCGATCAGGAAAAGATCGCCGAAATGGCGATGCTCAAGGCCCAGCAGGCAAAGAAGGCCGAAGAGGAAAAGGTCAAGCAGAAGCAGATCGAGCTGCAGAAGGAAGAGGAGCGCAAGGAGGCGGAGCAGCGCGAGAAGCAGCAGCAGATCCAGAAACAGCTCGAAGACATCCGCAAGGAGCGCGCCGCGAACGACAAAAAACTCAAGCTCGCGCAGCAGAAAATGCAGCAGCTCGACGACTTGCAGAAACAGCAGTCGGCGCCTCCGCCGGTCAAGGCGCAGGCGGCCGACGTGCCTGAGGCGAGCGAGGCGAAAACCGGCATGAACGGTACCGATACGAGCCTGCTCGCCGAGTACAGTTCAGCGATCATCAAGGTCGTGACTGATAATTGGAATCGCCCGGATACGACGCCGACCGGTGTACGCTGTGCCATCACGATCACGCAGATTCCTGGCGGCACGGTGATCAACACGACGATCGGCTCGCCGTGCAATGCCGACATGGTGACGCAGAATTCGATCAAGCAGGCCGTCACCAAGGCGCAGCCATTGCCTTACAAGGGTTATGAAAGCGTCTTCCAGCGCAACATCACTTTTATTTTCAAATACGACGGAACCTAAGACATGCACCAGCGACTTCTGACTTGGCTCGCCGCTCTCGTGCTTGCATGCTGTGCGACGCCGCTGCTCGCGCAAGGACTGACCCTAGAAATCTCTAACGGCAATGCTTCGGCGATCCCGGTCGCCGTGGTGCCGTTCCAGTGGCAGGGCGGCGGTGCACCTCCTGAAACCAGCGTTTCGGATGTAATCAGTAACGATCTCAACCGCTGCGGCCAGTTCCGCACGCTGGCGAAGACCGATATCGTCGAGTCGCCGGCGCGCGGCACCGACATCAAGTTCCCGACCTGGCGCCTGCTCAAGCAAGACTACATCGTCGTCGGCCGTGTCATCGACGCCGGCGCGGGTGAGGTCAAGGTCGAATTCGAGTTGTACACCGTCGGTGATCAGAAGAATCTAGCTAGCCTTACGATTCCGGGCCAGCGCAGCGATATGCGCGGCATCGCGCATCGCGTCGCCGACGTGGTCTACGAAAAGATCACCGGCGTGCGCGGCGCATTCGATACCCGCATCGCCTACGTGACGGCCAAGGGCCTCGGCAACAACGCTTCTTATGCGCTAATGATTGCCGACTCCGACGGCTATGGTCCGCAGCAGGTCGTCTCATCGCGCCAGCCGCTGCTGTCGCCGGCCTGGTCGCCCGACGGGCGCAAGCTCGCCTATGAATCGTTCGAGCGCGGCTCCTCGGCGATCTATATCCAGGACATCGGCACCGGTGCGCGCGAAGTCGTTTCCGCACGCAAGGGCATCAATGGCGCGCCGGCGTTCTCGCCCGACGGCAGCAAGCTCGCGCTGAGTTTGTCGAACGGGGTCAATCCGGACATCTATGTGATGGATCTCGGCAGCCGCGCGCTGACCCAGATCACGCGCAACTACGCGATCGACACCGAGCCGGTCTGGGCGCCGGACGGGCAGACTCTCTATTTCACTTCTGATCGCGGCGGCAAGCCGCAGATCTACCAGGTCTCGGCCGGCGGCGGCGGCGAATCGCGCGTCACCTTCAACGGCGACGCCAATGCCAAGGCCACAGTGAGCTACGACGGCAAGAAAATCGCCATGTCGCAGGGCAATAAAAACATGTATCATATTGCCGTTTTGGATCGTGCTTCGGGTAGCAACACGGTCATTTCGCCGGGGAATTTCGACGAATCGCCGAGTTTTGCTCCGAACGCGAGCATGCTTTTGTATGCCGCAACCGATGGATCGCGCGACGTACTCTATGCTGTATCGGCGGACGGTCGCGTCCGCCAACGGCTGGTTCTGGCCGACGGGGACGTTCGTTCGCCAGCCTGGTCGCCCTATCGGCAGCGTGGACAATAAGAAATCTCGACCGGATGTCGAACCGAGTGACTTCCCCTTTTTGGCAAAACACTGAGGCTAACAACATGAAGCTCCCGTTCCGTATTCTCCTGACCACCGTCGTTGCGACAGCCGCGCTTGCCGCGTGCTCGAGCAACAAGCCCAAGCCGACCCCGCCGCCGCCGCCGGAACAGACGTCGACGACGACCGCTCCGGCCAAGTCCGGCCCGTACAGCGGCCCCGAAGATCTCGACCGCGATTCCTGCCTGCGTCAGCGCGTGATCCTGTTCGATCTGGACAAGACCGAGATCCACTCGGAATTCCAGGCGCAGATCGCCTGCCACGCCGCCTACCTGCGTCAGTTCCCGGGTGCGCGCGTCACGCTGGAAGGCAACGCCGACGAGCGCGGTACGCGCGACTACAACCAAGGCCTCGGCGAGCGCCGTGCCAACGCGGTGTCGAGCGCCGTTGCCGCCGCCGGTGCGTCGACGAGCCAGCTCAACGTCGTCAGCTACGGTGAAGAGAAGCCGGTCTGCCGCGAGCACAACGAAGGTTGCTGGCAGAAGAACCGCCGCGTCGAGATCGTCTACACCTCGAAGCAGTAATGGCGGAACCTGGGGCGGGCGCGGGGGTCCAAACCACCTACGCGCCTTCCCCTCATTGTGATTTGATGAAACCATGTCAATGATTTCGACTCGTTTCACCTGCACGGCGGCCCTCGCGGCCGCCGTTGCGTTTTCCGTCCTCCTGCCGATACAGCCGGCCTACGCCCAGCGTGAAAGTCTCGCCGAGCGCGTGACCCGGCTCGAACAGCAGCAAGGGCAGGGCGGCCAGGGCAGCGTCGAGCTGGTCAACCAGATCAATGCGCTGCAGTCGCAGGTCCAGCAGTTGCAGGGCCAGAACGAAGAGCTCAGGCATCAGCTCGACCAGCTGAAGCAGCAGAGCAAGGATCAATACATCGACGTCGATTCGCGCATCGGCCGTCTCGAAGGCAGGGCGCCCGGTACGGCCGCGCCTGCGGCAAATCCGCAGGCCAACAACGGCCAACTGCAGGACATTGCGCTCGGCGGCACGGCGGCGGCGAATAGCTCGCAGCCTCCCGCCGGCGCAGCGCAGACACCGCTGCAGACTGGCGCATCGCAGACGCCTTCCGCACCGGCCAATCCGGCCGACGAGAAGGCAGCCTACGACCAGGCCTTCGCGGCGCTCAAAGACGGCCGCTACGCCGAGTCCGCACGCATGTTCCAGGGCTTTATCGGCCAGTATCCGAACAGCGACCTGACGCCGAACGCCTACTACTGGCTTGGCGAGTCGTATTACGTCACGCAGAACTATCCGATCTCGCTCGACGCGTTCAATAAACTGCTCGCGCAGTATCCGAACAGCCAGAAGGCGTCGGCGGCGCTGCTCAAGGTCGGCTACTGCCAGTACGAACTCAAGCAGTGGGATCAGGCCGAAACGACGCTCAACCAGGTCGTCGCCAAATATCCGGGCACGCAGGAAGCGAATCTCGCCCAGGGCCGCCTGCGCGCTCTGAAAATGGAGCGGCGTTGAGCCAGTAGGGCGCGATTTATCGCGCCCGGTCTTTCTGTGTATGCAATGCGGGCGCGAAGAGTTGCGCCCCTACGATCCTATGTCCGAAACGCCATCCGAACGCTTGCGCATCACCGAAATCTTCCACTCGCTGCAAGGCGAGGCGCGTTCGGTCGGCTGGCCGACCGTGTTCGTGCGCCTGACCGGCTGCCCGCTGCGTTGCGTCTGGTGCGACACCGAGTATTCGTTCCACGGCGGCGATTGGCGTGAGATCGGCGATATCGTCGCGGAAGTGAAAAAGTATAAAACGCGGCATGTCTGCGTCACCGGCGGCGAGCCGCTCGCGCAGAAGCGCTGTCTCGACCTGCTGCGCCGCCTCTGCGACGAGGGCCTGGACGTTTCGCTAGAAACCTCGGGCGCACTCGACGTCTCGCAGGTCGACCCGCGCGTCAGTCGCGTCGTCGACGTGAAGGCGCCAGGCTCGGGCGAGTCCGCGCGCAACTTGTGGAGCAACCTCGACGTGCTCGGCGAGCACGACCAGATCAAGTTCGTTCTCGCCGATCGGGCCGACTACGACTGGGCGCTCGACGTGCTCGACCGGCACGAACTGTCCGCACGCAGCGAAGTGCTGTTCTCGCCCGTGGCCGGCAAACTTGCGCCGCGCGACCTCGCCGACTGGATCATCGCCGACGGCCGCCAGGTCCGCATGCAGGTGCAGTTGCACAAGCTGCTTTGGGGCAATGAGCCTGGCAAATAACCGAATCGCCGAAGAAACCGCTTCATGACCACCGCATCGACCTCTCCCAAGCGCGCCGTCGTCCTCGTCTCCGGCGGCATGGACTCCGCCGTCACCCTCGCGATCGCGCGCGCACAGGGATTCGCCTGCTATGCGCTCAGCGTCGAGTACGGGCAGCGCCACTCCTCCGAGCTCGTTGCTGCACAGCGCGTTGCCGGGCAGCTCGCCGTCGCGCACAAGACCGTGCGCGTCGACCTGCGCAGCATCGGCGGCTCGGCGCTGACCGACGATATCGACGTGCCGCAGGACACCGACCAAGGCGAGAGCGGCGAAGGCATCCCGGTCACCTACGTGCCGGCGCGCAACACCATCATGCTGTCGATCGCACTCGGTTGGGCCGAAGTGCTCGGTGCGCAAGACATCTTCTGCGGCGTCAACGCGGTCGACTACTCCGGCTATCCCGACTGCCGCCCCGAATTTATCGACGCGTTCGAGCGCCTCGCCAACCTCGCCACCAAGGCCGGCGTCGAAGGCGCGAAGCTCAGCGTGCGCGCACCGCTGATCCGCCTAAGCAAGGCCGACATCGTGCGGCGCGGCATCGAGCTCGGCGTCGACTTCGCTACGACTGTTTCCTGTTACCAGGCCGACGACGAAGGCCGCGCCTGCGGCCATTGCGACGCCTGCCGCCTGCGTGCGCTCGGTTTCGCCGATGCCGGCGTGGCCGATCCGACGCGCTATCGCTAGTTCCTGAGATTCGCGCAAACGCTTGCCGGACAGCGGGTTTTTCTTGATGATTCCGTCCGAGCCCACTAAACTGCGCGGCCCGGTCGGGCGAGGCTCCCTCGCTTTAGGCCTTTCGCTTCGCGGCATGGCCCCGAAGGATGCAAGGGAACGCGCTCGTTCGCGACGCGTTGTTCGATTGAAGTAGGGCCGTTAGCTCAGCCGGTAGAGCAGCGGACTTTTAATCCGTTGGTCGCAGGTTCGACTCCTGCACGGCCCACCAATCGCATCGAACAGTCACGATCTTTCTGGTTTGTCGCATTCTTGCGAAGAGCGTCCCGTGCTCCTGCCGACGTTGCGGTGTTGATCCCGCCTGTTTGAATGCGAGGCAGTCACTGCTCTTCTATGATCTTCGGACTTTCGCTAACTGCGATTTGCGCATCGCGCTCGACTTTCTCAGCGGAAGAGAGGGCATGCGGTAACATTGGCGTCTGTTTGAAAGGGATGTTCGTTGCCGCACATGTTTGGGTGGATTCTCGTGGTCTTGGCCGTGGCGGCGCTCGGGATTTTGTTGATCTCCCGCCGGCGCACGCGTGGCGGTGGCCGACGCAGTCCGAGATCGCGGCAGCAGGCGCGGCGTGTCAGTGCGGATCGAGCCCCAGCACCGCGTACTCCGTCGGCGAAGCCGGCACAAGGTCGGGCCGCATCGCCCCAGGCGCGAGCGACGCCGGAAAAATCCGCGCCGGCTCCACGGCATCCACACAATCCAACAACTGCTAACCGACCACCTGCGTCAGCGCCGATTGCGACGCGTTCCGCGCGCGTGTCGTCGGCGTCGGCAGCGGCGATTGTGCGCACCTTGCGCGGCGAGAGTGAGGCGTCTCGCCCGCGCGTAGCTGCGACCACGCCGCCGCCTGCTAGACAGCCTGCGGCACCCGTCCGCATCGAATCGACGCCGCAAGTGATCCCGGCGCGCAGGTCGGCCGGTGCACCCGCTGCACCCGTGGCAACGCAGGCTATTGCGCAGCCGGCCAAATCGCAGCAGGTCGAGAATGCGCCCTCTGGAATGCTGCCGCCGAGCGTGACAGTAGAAACGCAGACGGCCGCGCTCAGTACACAATTCGCTGCACAGCCTGTACATCGCGTGGAATCCGTGACGCCGGAAGTGACGTCGCTTACGTCTTCAAGCGAGACTGCGCTAGCAAACGCCCCAACGTCTTTGTCGATGGCATCGCCTTCGGCAATCCACGATGTGGAAACTCTCACCGAATCGGCTGCGGCGTCGATGGCGCCAGAGCCGTCTTCTGCATTGGGCGTGCACGAGCCAACGAGCGAGCCCGCACCTGCGGACGACAATGCGCACTACGCGCCGACGTCGTTCACCAAGCTCGTTTCGGCGGCTTTGCCGCGTGCGTCGAATGACGATGCCACAGCCGCTCCACCGCCCGCGGCGGTCGCCGCAACTGCACCGGTCTCCGTGCCCGTATCGCTGAAAGCGAACGATCCGGCTCCAGCCGCCGAAATCGGCTCACCACGACCGAAGATCCGCGTCGACCTGCCGCCGCTAGATCTGCTGTCTTCCTCTTCGGAAATCGTCGACGTCGCCTCGCCGGAAATCCTCGAAGACACCTCGCGCCTGATCGAGCAGCGCTTGCGCGAGTTCAAGGTGCCGGTCAGCGTGCTCGGCGCCTCTGCGGGGCCGGTGATCACGCGCTTCGAAGTCGAGCCCGCGGTCGGCGTTCGCGGCAACCAGATCGTCGCGCTGATGAAGGATCTCGCGCGCGGTCTCGGCCGCACTTCGATCCGCGTGGTCGAAACCATTCCGGGCAAGACCTGCATGGGCCTGGAGCTGCCGAACGAGAAGCGCCAGATGATCGGTCTCGTCGACATTCTGCGCACGCCGGCCTACAAGCGCCACGACTCGCCGCTCGCGCTCGCGATGGGCAAGGACATTGTCGGCGAGCCGGTCGTGACCGATCTCGCGCGTGCGCCGCATATGCTCGTTGCCGGTACGACCGGCTCGGGCAAATCGGTCGCGGTCAACGCGATGATTCTGTCGATGCTGTACAAGGCGACGCCGGACGAGGTGCGCCTGATCCTGATCGATCCGAAGATGCTTGAACTGTCGGTGTACGAAGGCATTCCGCACCTGCTCGCGCCGGTCGTCACCGACATGAAGCTCGCCGCGAACGCGCTCAACTGGTGCGTGGTCGAGATGGAGGAACGCTATCGGCTCCTGTCCGCGCTGCGCGTGCGCAATCTTGCCGGCTATAACGCCAAGATTCGCGCGGCGCGCGAGGCCGGCGCAGCGCTGCGCAATCCGGTGTCGAAGAATCTCGACGAGCCCGAACTGCTCGATACCTTGCCGATGATCGTCGTCGTCATCGACGAGCTTGCCGACCTGATGATGGTCGCCGGCAAGAAGATCGAAGAATTGATTGCGCGCCTCGCGCAGAAAGCGCGCGCCGCGGGCATCCATTTGATCCTCGCGACGCAGCGCCCGTCGGTGGACGTGATCACGGGCTTGATCAAGGCGAACATCCCGACGCGCGTCGCGTTCCAGGTGTCGTCGAAAATTGATTCGCGCACGATCCTCGACCAGATGGGCGCCGAATCGCTGCTCGGCCAGGGCGATATGCTGTTTCTGCCGCCCGGCACGGGTTATCCGCAGCGCGTGCACGGCGCCTTCGTCGGCGACGAGGAAGTGCATCGCGTCGTCGCCTGGCTCAAGCAGTTCGGCGAGCCGGACTATCGCGCCGACATTCTCGCCGGACCGCCGTCCGATACAGCTCCCGACGATCTGTTCGGCGAAGCGGAGGACGCCGAAGCCGATCCACTCTACGACGAGACGGTCGCCTTTGTCGTGCGCAGCCGGCGCGCGTCGATTTCCTCAGTGCAGCGCCAGTTCCGCATCGGCTACAACCGTGCGGCGCGGCTGGTCGAGAGCATGGAAGCAGCGGGACTCGTCTCCGCTCTCGGCCGCAACGGCGTGCGCGAAGTGCTTGCGCCGGGTGGTGCGGGCGAGGAAATCTGACCGCTCTGCGGCGGGGTGGGGCGAAGGTTTCGGAGCGCGAGGCCGATTAGGTCAGCCCGCGGGCGCCGCGCAGGTATACAAATTTACGTTGCGTCGAGCAGCTCGCGCAGCGTGCGGAACAGTTCGCGCGCCGCATGCGGCGGCTTGTTGCGCTCGCGCTCGGTGCGCGCCTGGCGGGCGAGCGTGCGCAGATGCTGGCGGTCGGCCTGCGCATGCTGGGCGATGAATTCGTTGAGCGTCTCGTCGTCGCCGTCGATCAGTCGGTCGCGCCACTGTTCGACGCGGTGCAGGGCCGCGGTTTCACGGCGCACCGTGTCCTTGTCGCGCTCAAGCGCGGCGCGGATCGCGGCGAGCGCCTCATCGTCGAGCTTGCGCATCTGTTTGGCGAGGAACTGGGCCTGCCGCTTGCGCGCAATCTGCTGCGTCACCGCGCGCGCGCGGCGCACTTCGTCGAGCAGATCCTCGCCGAGCGGCACGTGGTCGAGCTGGGTGTCGGTCAGCTCGATCAAGGCCAGGGCGAGGCGCAGCACGTCGAGCGCCTCGCGCCGCAATTGGCTGCGGCTCGGCGCATCGTCGGCGTCCTCGGCCTGCGGCGGGTTGAGTTCGTATTCGTTAGACTGCATATATACAAGCCATTTTGACACGGATCGCCGTGGATGGACACGGACAGGCGGTTCGGTGAAAAAGTATATTTCGCCGAAAATCCACTCTTCTCCGCGCCTGTCCGGGTGGATCCGCAGCCGCACATTTTCCAGGAATCTCCTATCGTGAATGCCATCGCCGTACACAACGGCGCCGCGAAAAGCGGCGACGACAGCCTAGCCCAGCTCGACCGCCTTGCCGAACTTGCCGAGGACGTAATCCGCCGCTGCCGCGCAGCCGGGGCGAGCGAGGTCGAGGTCGGCGCGAGCATCGACTCGGGACTCAACGTCGGCGTGCGCCTCGGCGAGGTCGAAACTGTCGAGCATTCGCGCGACCGCGCGTTCGGCGTGACCGTGTATTTCGGCAAGCGCAAAGGTTCGGCGAGCACGGCCGATCTCGCCGCCGACTCGATCGCGAAGACGATCGAGCAGGCCTGCGCGATCGCCAAGTACACCGAAGAAGACCCGTACTGCGGGCTCGCCGATCCGGCGCGTCTCGCCACCGATTTTCCCGACCTCGACCTCTGGCATCCGTGGCGCATCGATGCGGCGGAGGCGATCCGTCTCGGCATCGAGATCGAAGACGCGGGCCGCGCCTACGACGGCATCACCAATTCCGAAGGTGCCTCCGTGCAGGCCGGCGAATCGCTGTCGGTGCTCGCGACCTCGGCCGGCTTCGTCGGCCGCGAACGCGGCACGCGGCATATGCTGTCTTGCGCGCTGATCGCGGGCGACGAAGCCGGCATGCAGCGCGATTACTGGTACGAATCGGTGCGCGCAGCGGGCGATTTCGGCGAGCCGGCCGCGCTCGGCCGCAAGGCCGCCGAGCGTACGTTGGCACGCCTCGATGCACGCGAGCTGTCCACGCGCGAGTCCCCGGTGCTTTACTCGCCCGAGGTCGCGCGCGGGCTGATCGGGCATCTCGTCTCGGCAGTATCGGGCGGCGCGCTCTATCGCAAGTCGAGTTTTCTCGTCGATCACGTCGGCAAGAGCGTTCTTCCGCAGTTCGTCGACATCGTCGAGAAGCCGCGCCTGCAGCGCGGCCACGCCTCGGGCAGTTTCGACGGCGAGGGCGTGGCGACCGCGGAAAGTGCACTCGTGCGCGGCGGCGTGCTCGAAAGATATGTGCTCGGCAGCTATTCGGCGCGCAAGCTCGGTCTCGTTTCGACTGGCAATGCGGGCGGCATCCACAACCTGATCGTAAAAACCGGCGACGACGATTTCGCCGCCATGCTGCGTAAACTCGGCACCGGCCTGCTCGTGACCGAAGTGATGGGGCAGGGCATTTCGATCGTTACCGGCGACTACTCGCGCGGCGCTTCGGGCTTCTGGGTGGAGAACGGTGCGATCGCCTATCCGGTCGAAGGCATCACGATCGCCTCGAATCTGCGCGACATGTTCGCCGGCATCGTTGCGATCGGTGCCGACGTCGATCCGCGCTCGCACGTGTTGACCGGATCGATCCTGATCGAGCGC
Organism: Rudaea sp. 3F27F6; assembly: GCF_005503555.1. Classification (GTDB taxonomy): domain Bacteria; phylum Pseudomonadota; class Gammaproteobacteria; order Xanthomonadales; family Rhodanobacteraceae; genus Rudaea. The sequence continues at coordinate 402,335 of NZ_SCNG01000001.1, read as the reverse complement.
ATGACGATCGCGGGACAGTGAACGCCGCGCCGCGCGCGCAGATGCGGCGCTGCGTAGTGAATTCAAGCGTGACCTTCGGCGCTTGTCCGTCGCGGGCGTTCGCGGGACACTGACCCTGCCATCAACCATGCCGGAGAGTCGCATGAGTGTTCCGCCGAACGAAGTCCCGCCGGGCAACGGTCCTGCTCCGAACGATGTGTTCACGCCGCCGCCGGCGCCATCCGGCACGCCGACTGCCGAAGAGCGTCAGTGGGCGATGTTCGCCCATCTGTCCGCACTGCTCGGCGCGATCGTTACCGGCCATATGTTCGCCTGGGGCTGTTTCATCGGCCCGCTGGTGATCTGGCTGATCAAGAAGGACACGCTGCCCTTCGTCAACGATCAGGCCAAAGAAGCGCTCAACTTCAACATCACGCTCGCGATCGTCGGCCTGGCGCTGCTCGTGCTCACCATCATCACGTTCGGTCTCGGCCTGCTGCTCGCAGTTCCGATCGGCGTCATCGTCGGCATCGGCTGGCTCGTGTTCACGATCATCGCGGCGATCAAGGCCAACGAAGGCGAGGCATATCGCTATCCGATCTCGCTGCGCCTGATCAAGTGACGGCACGGCACGGCGATATTCGAGTTTGAAATCCGGACGGCTCGCTGCGGATTTTCTCCGCGGCGAGCCCAGTTCGTCGATGAGCCCGCGCTCCCGCGCGGGCTATAGGAATCAGGAGCTGCGCTCGGCGATGTGCACGGCGAGTTCGCGCAGCGAGTCGAAACGCGTATCGAACGATTGCAGCGCCTGCAGCGCGGCCTGAGTCAGCTCGTGCAACTGCCGGCGCGCTTCGGCCATGCCGAGTATCGCCGGATAGGTCGGCTTGTCGGCGGCCGCGTCCTTGCCGGCAGTCTTGCCGATCGTCGCGCTGTCGCCTTCGATGTCGAGGATGTCGTCGCGGATCTGGAAGGCGAGGCCGATCGCATGGCCGTAGCGTTCGAGCGCGGCGAGCGTCGCTCCGTCGCGGCAGCCCGCAGCGAGCGCGCCGAGACGCACCGATGCGCGGATCAGCGCGCCGGTCTTGTACACGTGCATGCGTTCGAGTTCGGCCGGCGCGAGGCACTGGCCGACCGCGGCGAGGTCGAAGGCCTGGCCGCCGGCCATGCCGTGCGCACCGCAGGCGTGGCTCAGCGTACGCAGCATCTCGACGTGGTTGCGCGCATCGGCCTGCAGATTCGCGTCGTCGGCGAGCACCTCGAACGCGAGCGCTTGCAGGGCGTCGCCGGCGAGGATCGCCATCGCTTCGCCGAAGACGATATGGCAGGTCGGGCGGCCGCGGCGCAGATCGTCGTCGTCCATCGCCGGCAAATCGTCGTGCACGAGCGAATAGGCGTGGATGATCTCGACCGCGCAGGCGGAGGAGTCGAGCAGGTCGGGTTCGGCGCCGAACGCCGTACCCGTCGCGTAGACCAGCACCGGGCGCAGGCGTTTGCCGCCGCCGAGCACGGCGTAACGCATCGCCTTATGCAATTCGAGTGGAGCCTGATCGGCCTCGGGCAACGCGCGCTCCAGCGCCGCGTCGGCACGCGCGCGCCATCGCTTCAAGGCCGCGGCGGCGGCGCTGGCGGTATCGGTGGACAAAGGCGTGTGCTTACGGTGTCTGCGGATCGAAATCTTCCGCCGCGTCGGGCTCGGCCGGATCGCGCAGCAGTTTGACGCGCAGCTGCGCTTCGTCGAGCGCGCTCTGGCAGTTGCGGTAGAGCGAGATGCCGCGTTCGAAGGACTGCAACGATTCGTCGAGGCTCATCTCGCCGCCTTCCATGCGCGAAACCAGCTTCTCGAGTTCGTCCAGCGAGGCCTCGAATTCGGCGATTTTGTTCGCTCCGGCCTGGTCTTCTTGGGGGGTGATCTGCGGCATGTGCGCAAGCTAACGCAAGCGCGTTGCGGAATCAATGCAAAAGGCGCTCCGAGTGGGTCCGGAGCCGAAATCGCACCTGTCCGGCGCGGTCAGGCGAGGCCCAGTTCCAGCGCCTGCGCATGCAGCGCCGGCGTTCCGGTCAGTACGCTCGTCGTGTCGAGCGACAACTCGCGGCCGGCCAGGTCGGTGAAGCTGCCGCCGGCTTCGCGCACGATCACGGCCAACGCGGCGATATCGAGAATATTGACGTCCGATTCGACGACCAGATCAAGGCTGCCGCGCGCGAGCAGATGGTAGTGATAAAAGTCGCCGTAGCCGCGCGTGCGGCCGCAGCGCTGAATCAGGCCGGCGAGCGCGTTCCAACCCGCGCCGCGCGACAGCGTCTTGACGTTGCCGAACGAAATCGCCGTCTGCGCATCGAAGGCCTGCGTCGCCGCAACCTTGAGCGGACGCTCGCCGCGCGCATCGGCGAGAAATGCGCCGCCGCCCTTGCGCGCCCAGGCGACCTCACCGAATTCCGCGGCGCTCGATACGCCGAGCACCAGTTCGCCCCGGTGCATCAGGGCGATCTGCGTGGAGAACATCGGATAGCCGCGGACGAAGCTGCGCGTGCCGTCGATCGGGTCGATCAGCCAGAGAAAATCGCCATCGCCTTCGCGGCCTTCTTCCTCGCCGTAGTAGGCGTGCTCGGGAAACGTCTCGCGCAGCACGCGCTTGATCGCCGCTTCGGCTTCGCGGTCGGCAATCGTCACCGGCGTCTGGTCGGCCTTGATTTCGACATCGGTACCGGCGCGATAGTGGCGCGCAATGACCGTAGCGGCGGCCTGAGCCGCGCGCTTGGCGACGTCGAGGGCGGTATCGAGGAATTCGGGAGTCGGCATTGGGCGCGGGCAATACGAAGGACTGAGGGCTGCAAACGGAGCGACCGCGGTTGCAGCCCTCAGCGCTCAGTCGTCGCGGCCGAAGCAGGAGTGCTGCGTCATTGCAAGTATTGTGCGAAGGCGAACCGGCCCCGATCATAGCAAAATGAATACTGTCTCCTCGTCCGCTTCCGCCCCCCGTTCCCTCAAAGCCGACTGGACTGCGCGCGACCTCGCCGTGCTCTGGCATCCGTGCACGCAGATGCGCGATCACGCCGACGTCGACGGCGCGCGTGTGCCGCTGACGCCGATCGCGCGCGGCGAGGGCGCGTGGCTGGTCGATCACGACGGCAAGCGCTATCTCGACGCCGTTTCCTCGTGGTGGACCAACTTGTTCGGCCACGCCAATCCGCGCATCGCCGCGGCGCTCAAGGACCAGGTCGACAAGCTCGAACACGTGATCTTTGCCGGCTTCAGCCACGAGGCGGGCATCGAACTCGCCGAACAATTGCTCAACATCGCGCCGAAGGGATTCGCCAAGGTGTTCTACGGCGACAACGGTTCGAGTGCGGTCGAGATCGCGCTGAAGATGAGCTTTCACTACTGGCGCAATACCGGCCGCGCGGGCAAGACGCGCTTTATCGCGTTGAGCGGCGGCTATCACGGCGAAACGCTCGGCGCGCTGTCGGTCACCGATGTGCCGCTGTACCGTGCGACCTACGCGCCGCTGCTGCTCGATCCGATCTTCGTCGCCTCGCCCGACTGCTACGAGCGCGAGGCCGGCGAGGACTGGCAGGCGCATTCGCTACGCAAGCTCGACGATATGCGTGCGGCGCTCGAACGCCACGCGGACGAGGTCAGCGCGGTGATCGTCGAACCGCTCGTGCAGTGCGCAGGCGGCATGCGCATGTATCACCCGGCCTATCTTGCCGGCCTGCGCAAACTCTGCGACGAGTTCGACGTGCACCTGATCGCCGACGAGATCGCCGTCGGCTTCGGTCGCACCGGAACCTTGTTCGCCTGCGAACAGGCGGCGATCACGCCCGATTTCCTCTGCCTGTCGAAGGGCCTGACCGGCGGGTTCCTGCCGTTGTCGGCCGTGCTGACCACGGCGCGTGTCTACGACGCGTTCTACGCGGAGTACGCGGCCGGCAAGGCGTTTCTGCATTCGCACAGCTACACCGGCAATGCGCTCGCCTGTCGTGCGGCGCTCGCAACGCTGGCGATCTTCCGCGACGAGCCGGTAATCGCACGCAACCGCTCGCTCGCGCAGCGGCTCAGCGAGCGGCTGGCGCCGCTGGCTGCGCATCCGCACGTCGCCGAAGTGCGCCAGACCGGCATGATCGCCGCGGTCGAACTGGTGCGCGACAAGGCGACGCGAACGCCGTTTGCGAGCGCCGACCGCCGCGGCCTTCGCGCCTATCTGCATGCGCTGCCGCGCGGCGTGCTGCTGCGGCCGCTCGGCGACGTGGTTTATTTCATGCCGCCGTACGTGATCGCGCCCGAAGAGATCGATTTCATGGTCGAGGTCGCGACGCAGAGCATCGACGCCGCGACCGCGGCATAAGGGAGCGAGGCGTACGCCGCTACATTACAATTGCGATTATGCGCATTCCCCGGATATTCATCGACGAGCCGCTGCGCGCCGGCATCGTAGTGTTGCTGCCCGAGCAGGGCGGCGAGCACGTCGCGCGCGTACTTCGCCTGGAGCGCGGACACCCCCTGATCCTGTTCAACGGTGACGGGCACGAGTACGACGCGACTCTGGCGTCGTTGGCCAAGCGCGCGGTGACCGCCGAAGTCGAGCGCGTGCGCGAGGTCGATCGCGAATCTAAATTGCACATCACGCTCGCGCAGGGTGTCGCGCGCGGCGAGAAGATGGACTGGATTCTGCAGAAGGTCACCGAACTCGGCGTCGCGCGCGTCGTGCCGCTCGTCACCGAGCGCACCGAAGTCAAACTCGACGAGGAGCGTGCCGAGCGCCGTGTCGCGCACTGGCGCAGCGTTGTTGCCGGTGCGTGCGAACAGAGTGGACGCACGCGCGTACCCGAGATCGAGATGCCCGTGCGCCTCGACCGCTGGCTCGGCGATCTCGGCGACGATGCCGCGCTGCGGCTGGCCCTGCTGCCGGAAGGCGACGCAGGACTGCGCGAATTCGCGCAGATGGACGACGGCGTCGTGCTCTGCGTCGGCCCCGAAGGCGGCTTCTCCGAGAACGATGTCGGTCTGCTGAAACACGCGCGCTTCCACGGCCTGCGTCTCGGCCCGCGCATTCTGCGCACGGAAACCGCCGGCATCGCCGCGATGGCGGCGCTGCAGGCGCTGGCGGGCGATCTGTAGCGGAGCCGGATCGCGCGTTAGGCGCGATCGCAGTCGAAGGCGTGAGGATGCCGCTCGCGAAAGGCATCCGGCCGATTCGCGCAGACTCACGCTTTTCCCGCAAGAAAGGACCGTCCCGGTGAATCGAGCCCCTACGCCTGCGCCGCGACGCGATACAATCGCGGCATGCGCAACCCTCCGATCATCCATGCCCGCCGCAGCGTCGACGGCAGCCGTTTCCTCAAAGTCGAGCAGCTCGATCTGGAATTCTCCAATGGCGAGCGCCGCACCTACGAGAAACTCAAGAGTTCAGGGCTCGGTGCGGTCATCGTCGTGCCGATGCAGGACGACGACACCGTGCTGCTCGTGCGCGAGTACGGCGCCGGCATCGAACGCTACGAACTCGGCCTGACCAAGGGCCGCCTCGACCGCGACGAGACGGTGGAGCAAGGCGCCAATCGCGAACTCAAGGAAGAGGTCGGCTACGGCGCGCGCGAAATGCACATTCTCGGCACGCTGTCGCTGTCGCCCTCGTACATGAGCGCGATGACCCATGTCGTACTCGCGCGCGATCTGTATCCGGAACGCCTCGTCGGCGACGAACCCGAGGAGCTCGAAGTCGTGCCGTGGAAGCTGTCCGAACTGCATACCTTGCTCAACCATCCCGAAGTCAGCGAAGGCCGCTCGATCGCCGCACTGTTCATGGCGCGCGAATACCTTGCCGGCCGCTATCAGCCCCGCGTATGACCATCGACTATTCCGAACTGACGCGCGGATGCGCGGCGATCGCGCGCGTCGCCGGTCGCGCGATCATGCAAATCTACGCCAGCGACTTCACCGTCGAACGCAAGGACGACGCCTCGCCGCTGACCGCCGCGGACCTCGCCGCGCATCATGCGATTCTCGACGGCCTGCACGTGCTGACCCCGGCGATCCCGGTGTTGTCCGAAGAGTCAGCCGAGCAGGTGGCCTGGGTCGAGCGGCGCACCTGGGCGCGCCACTGGCTCGTCGATCCGCTCGACGGCACGCGCGAGTTCGTCAAACGCAACGGCGAATTTACCGTCAACATCGCCCTGATCGAAGACGGAGCGCCGACGCTCGGCGTGGTCTACGCGCCGGCGCTCGAAGAGATGTACACGGCCTGGTGCGGCGGACACGCCTTCGCGGAGATTCGCCAAGGCGGAACCGCGGCAATTTCCACGCGCGCGCGCGCGACGCCGCTCGTCGTCGCGGGCAGCCGCTCGCATGCCGATCCGCGCATGTCGGCCGCGCTCGAAAAGATCGGCGAGCACGAATTGATTTCACTAGGTTCCTCGCTCAAATTCTGCCGCACGGCGCAAGGGCGGGCCGACCTCTATGTGCGCTACGGTTTGACCAGCGAATGGGATACCGCGGCGGGCCAATGCGTGCTCGAACAGGCCGGCGGCGGCGTGACCCGGCTCGACGGTTCGCGGCTCGCGTACAACAGCAAAGAGTCGCTGCTCAATCCGGACTTCCTCGCCTTCGGCGACAAGTCGGTCGATTGGGCTGGTCTGCTGCGCGACGCGTAGGTTTTCCGCAGAATCGTTGCCGCGCCTGTGGCAGCGACGAACAAAAGTATCGAGAACCAAGCGATGAAAAACATCGACGATCTGCTGCGCATCATGGCTACCCTGCGCGATCCCGTGCGCGGCTGCCCGTGGGACGTGAAGCAGAATTTCGCCACGATCGCGCCCTACACGATCGAAGAAGCCTACGAAGTGGCCGACGCGATCGACCGCAAGAACTACGCCGACCTGCGCGACGAGCTTGGTGACCTGCTGCTGCAGGTTGTGTTTCATGCGCGCATGGCCGAAGAGGAAGGACGCTTCGCGTTCGCCGACGTCGTCGACTCGATCTGCGAAAAAATGGTCCGCCGCCATCCGCATGTCTTTCCCGACACGGACGGCAAGCTGCTCAGCGTCGAGGACGCCGATGCACAGACCGCCGCATGGGAGGAACTGAAGCGCCGCGAACGCGCCGCCAAGGGGGAAGAGGACACGAGCCTGCTTGCCGGCATTTCGCGCGGTCTGCCCGAATGGCAGCGCGCCTTCAAGCTGCAGAAGCGCGCCTCGACGATCGGTTTCGACTGGGCCGATCCCGCGCCCGTACTGGAAAAATTGGAAGAAGAAATCGGCGAAGTGCGCGGCGAACTCGCCGCGGCGGCGGTCATTGCCGAGGACGACGACGAGGCGCGCGCGGCGAATCACGCCCGCCTCGCCGATGAGATCGGCGACGTGCTGTTCGTCGCGGTCAATCTGGCGCGTCTGGCCAAAGTCGACTACTCGCAGGCGTTGCGCGCGGCGAACGCGAAATTCGAGCGGCGTTTCCGCCGTATGGAAACCCTCGCTCGAGCCGAAGGCTCGGCGCTCGAAGGCAAGTCGCTCCCGGAGCAGGATGCCTACTGGGAGAGGGCGAAGGTCGAGGACAAGGCGGGGCTTTTATAACGGTGTGATGGGGGCGCGATTGATCGCGCCGGGCTTTGCTTTCTGGCTCGTCATTCCTGCGGAAGCAGGAATCCAGCTCTTCTTTTTCTCGTCATTCCCGCGTGCTCTTAGCGGGAATCCAGTGACTTTGCTTTCTTGGTTTCGAAGCAAGGGCTTCCACTCGCCCTTTGGGCGAGCGGGTCACTTTCTTGTCAACAGCGACAAGAAAGTAACCAAAGAAACGCCGCCCCGGGAGCCGCGCCCTTCGCGCTGCGCGCTACGGGTACGCGAGGTCATGCCGGGGTTCGCTCGATGGACATCCGTGTCCATTCGCGAACTCGCGCGCATCCTGCGCGCGACCCTTTGGGCGAATCCGTCATGCCCTCGCCGCGGCTGACGGGGACCCGGGATCAAAGGACGGATCAAGAGCTGAGCACGGAGTGCCTGCTTTTTGCTCTGGCTCCGGCGCGCACGATGCGCGCTGCTCCGGCTCTTCTGGATCCCCATTACATTGCGGCGGCAGCGGACGAAAAGGCCCGCAGGGTCGGCGCGATGGATCGCGCCGATTCCGCTATTGCACGGGGATGTGCAATTAGCGGAACCCGGCCGATGTCGCGGACCCGGAGCGCAGGATGCGCGTAGGGCGCAATGTTCTGGGGTGTGTTTCTTTGGTGACTTTCTTTGCACAAGCAAAGAAAGTTACCCGCTCGTCCGCAGGACGAGTGGAAGCCTTGCTCTTAAACTAATAAAAGCAAAGTCGCTGGATTCCCGCTAGAAGCACGCGGGAATGACGAGCAAGGGCAAGAGCTGGATTCCAGTTCGACAAGTCCTTCGGCTGTTGAGAACCGCGGAAATGACGAGCGCAAAGAAACAAACCCGCCACAACAAGGCACACCTCCTCCGCCAGAATGACCAAAAAACAAACAATCCACCCCCGACTTAAACCATTTCCCCCGCGAACGTATCAAAATCCCCGCAAACCTTACGGAGAATCCCGATGCGCCTGATCCTCGTCCCACTCCTGCTTCTGTCTTCCCCGTTCGCGATGGCCGGTGACTGCAAATTCAGCGCCGAGCGCAATGTCGATATCGATGCGGCCGGTCTGCAGGGGCTGCGCATCGAGCTGGGTTCCAGCGACTTGAACGTGCAGGGCGATTCCGCCGCGATGCGGGTTGAGGTGCGCGGCAGAGCCTGCGCCTCCGAGCAGGCCTGGCTCGACGAGTTGCAGATCGAGCAGAGCCGCCAGGACAACAAGGCCGTGGTGAAGACGGCGCAGCGGCCGTCGCATTTCGGCTTCGGCAGGAGCTACGCCTATATCGACTACGTCATACGCGTGCCGGCGAATCTCGCGATCGAGGTCAATTCGGGTTCGGGCGATACGCACGCGGCGAACATCGCGTCCCTCGACTACCGTTCCGGTTCCGGCGATTTGAATCTCGATCGCGTGCCGGGTCCGGTATCGGTCACGGTCGGTTCGGGCGATGTCGTCGCCAGCCACCTGGGCGGCTTCAAACTCGGCCATGCGGGGTCGGGCGACATGCGCATCTCGGACGTGCAGAGCGACGTGACGATCGGCCATGTCGGCTCGGGTGATCTGACGTTCTCCAACGTGCGCGGCAGCGTGCGCGCCGACTCGATCGGCTCGGGCGATTTCGTTGCCGACAATATCGGCGGCGACGTCTACGTCGGCTCGATCGGTTCGGGCGACGTCACCGTGAAAACCATCACCGGCAATCTGACCGTGCGTTCGGCTGGCAGCGGCACGGTTCACCATAGCGGCGTCGGCGGCAAGGTCGACGTGCCGAAGCGCCACGAGGATGACTGAGGCTACGCGGGTGCGACTCGTTGCACCCGGTATGCGCTTCTGCATTTACCACTGACGAAACGCGGGCCCGGGCTATCCGGGCCCGCAAGTCTTGCCACACCGCAACCCGCGCTGCAGAATGGACTTGACGCTCAGCGAGCCACGCCATGTACGCCAGCTTTCGCGAGTTCTATCCGTTTTATCTCTCGGAGCACAGCGACCGCATCTGCCGGCGCATGCACTTTATCGGCAGCACGCTCGTGCTGATTGCGCTGGTCTGGCTGCTGGTCAGCGGACGCTGGGGCTTCTGGTGGCTGCTGCCGCTGTTCGGTTACGGTTTCGCCTGGATCGGGCATTTCTTCTTCGAGAAGAACAGGCCGGCGACATTCAAGAATCCGTTCTACAGCCTGGCCGGCGACTGGGTCATGTACGCCGCGATGCTGCGCGGCAAAATCACTTTCTGAGCGCGTCGGCGCCGAATTGAACGGAAGATAGCGCATGCCTTGGGTCGATCTGGTCACCTTGCTCGCCGTGTTTCAGTTTCTCGCGATGGTCTGGCTCGTCGGCAGGGCACGCGCGCGCTACAAGGTGCGCGCGCCGGCGACGACCGGGGACGAAGGGTTCGAACGCTGGTTCCGCGTGCAGCAGAACACGCTCGAAACCCTGATCATGTTCCTGCCCTCGCTGTGGATCGCCGCGCACTACTGGTCGGCGACCTGGATGGCGCTGATCGGCTGCGTCTATCTGATCGGTCGCGTGCTCTATCTGGTCAGCTATGTGCGCGACCCGCGCACGCGCACGCTCGGCTACGTGCTCAGCATCGCACCGGTCGGTGTGCTCGCCGCGCTCGGTATCATCGGCGCGATCCGCAGCCTGCTCTGACGCGGCGTCCAAGCGCCGTCCATCGCAGCGGCCTGCGCTGCGTGTGTGCCGCAGGCCTCAGTCGAGGAAGATGAAGAACGACGCGACGACGATCAGGGCGAAGCCGACGAGGTGATTCCATTTGATCGTCGCGCCGAGGTAGGTCGTGGAGAACGCGACGAAGACGACCAGGGTGATGATCTCCTGGATCGTCTTCAGTTGCGCCGGGTTGTAGACGCGGTAGCCGATGCGGTTGCCCGGCACTTGCAGGCAGTACTCGAAGAACGCGATCGCCCAGCTCACGAAGATCACGATCCACAATGGCCGGTCGGTGAATTTCAGATGGCCGTACCAGGCGAACGTCATGAACACGTTCGAGGCGAGCAGCAGCGCGATCGGCAGAAGGTAGTTGGTCATTTCAAAAATCCCGGTCGAGTTCGTCACGTATACTTGAGTCCGCCTTTGGAGTACATCATGCCGCATCTTCTGCGCCGCCTTTCCTTCGCCCTGCTCAGCCTTGGAGCCGTTTCGATGAGTCAAGCCGCCACTCCCGTTCTGGTCATCCACGGCGGTGCCGGCGTGGTGAAGAAGGAAATGACGCCGGAGAAGGAGAAAGCCGTGCGTGCCGCGCTCGAAAAGGCGCTGCAGGCGGGCTATGGCGCGCTGAAGTCCGGCGGCAGCAGTCTCGACGCGGTGCAGAAGGCGATCGTCGTTCTCGAAGACGACCCGAACTTCAACGCCGGCAAAGGCGCTGTGTTCAACCACGACGGCAAGAACGAGCTCGACGCCTCGATCATGGACGGTGCGACCCTGCGCGCCGGCGCGGTCGCCAATGTGCATCGGATCAAGAACCCGATCGAACTCGCGCGCGCGGTGATGGAGAAGTCCGAGCACGTGATGCTGCTCGCCGACGGCGCCGAGGCATTCGCCCAGTCGATCGGCATGCAGCTCGTCGATCCGAAGTACTTCTATACCGAGGCGCGCTGGAAGGCGCTGCAGCAGGCGCTCGAAGAGGAAAAGGCCAAGACCGCCGAGCCGGGCAAGACGCCGCATCACGGTACAGTCGGCGCGGTCGCGCTCGACGCCAAGGGCAACCTCGCCGCGGGCACCTCGACGGGCGGCATGACCAACAAGCGCTGGGGCCGCGTCGGCGATTCGCCGATCATCGGCGCGGGCACGTACGCGGACGCACGCTGTGCGGTGTCGGCGACGGGCTGGGGCGAGTTTTACATTCGCGCCACCGCGGCGCGCGACATTTGCGCACGTGTGGAATTCCGCGGCGACAGCCTGAAGAAGGCAGCAGACGAAGTCGTGCTTGGCGTGATTCCGAAGCTCGGCGGCGACGGCGGCGTGATCGCGCTCGACAAGGACGGCAACATCGCGATGCCGTTCAACACCGACGGCATGTTCCGCGGCTGGGTCGACAGCGACGGCAAGACGCACGTCGCCATCTACTCGGGCGAGTGACGCTGGGGCGCTCGGCTCGCGCTGTCGTTCAGAGCGAGCCGAGATAGGCTTCGAGAATCTCGACGAACTGGTCGAAAATCTTGTCGACCAGGGGCTTCTCGGTGACGATCGCTTCGAGGCACAGGCCGCGCAGGAAGCAGCCGATCACGTACTGCACGAGCAGCGGCGACGGCGTCGAATCGAGTTCGGGGATCAACGATTCGTAGGTCGTGGAAATCGACTGCGTCCACTTGCCGATCTCGATGTCGAACAGCTTGTGCAGGGTGCGGTCCGTGCGCATCGCGCTCATGAATTCGAGCGTCATCGGGAACCACTCTTCCATCTCGCCGCGGATCATCGACACGGCGCCGTGCATGCCGGCTTTTTTCGTGCGCACGAGGGTCTGGAAGCGTTTGATGCGCTCGCGATAGAGGTGGACGAAGGCCGCGACGATGATCGCGTTCTTGTTCGGGTAGTGGTGCAGCAGGGCGCCGCGCGTCATGCGCGAGCGCTTTTCGATTTCGGCCAGGGTCGTATTCGCGTAGCCGAGTTCTTTCATGCAGTCGAGCGTCGCGTCGAGCAGGACGAGTTGGGTCGCCGCGCTGCGCTCCTCCTGCGTTGGCCGCTGGCGCGGTTTGCGTGTGCGTGTGGGGGCTGTCGGCGCCTTCTTGGCGGCGACGTCCGAATCGGGGCGGGCGGATCGCAGTTTGGCGGTAGGCGGGCTCATCGCCGCCGGGATTTTAACGCAAGGGCGAGCTGGCGCAGCGAATTGCCGTTGCGCCCGCGGGTCAGGTCGGGATCGTCGCCGAGTTCGCCGAGCAGGCGCGTGGCCAGCGCCTCGATCTGCGCAGTGCGTTCGGGGAAATGTCGGATCAGCGCGGCGAGGTAGCGCACGCCGAGAGCGAAGCGCGAGTTTTTGCCGCGGGTTTCTTCGTACGCGCGCAGCCACCAATCCAGCGCCTCGTCGGCGCGGCCATCTTCGATGCAGATTTCGGCCAGATACGGCATGAAATAGGTCGGGCCGACCGCTTCACGCGTCGCCTTGCGGAACAGTGCTTCCGCTTCGCCGCGGAAACCGCATTGCTTGAGCAGATGACCAGCCATGTTCATCACGCTTTGCCGCTCTGGCGGCCAACTCGTCTGCGCTTCGGCTCGCTCGACCGTGGCGCGTACGCGTTCGCGCAGCCGCGCGTCGAGTTCGTCGGGCGCGACGAGCTTGCGTGTCAGGTCGGCATGCGTGGACAAGGCGATCAGGCGCTCGGTCGCGGAGAGATCGGTGTCGTCGAGCACGCGTTCGAGCGCGGCGATCAGTGCGTCGAGCAACTTGTGCCGAGCCGCGCCGGAATCGGGAGCGAGCAGGCCGAGCACGGGACCGGTGCCGACGATCAGGTAGTAGAGCGTCGCGTAGCTTGCCTGCGACGAACGCAGTAGGCTGAGCAAACGCTCGTGCAGATGTGTGCGCAGCGGTGCGGCGACCGAAGCCGGGTCGGTCGCATGGTGCGCAGCGGTTTCGAGCAAGCGCCAGAGGAAGACGCGCGCTGCCTCCACTTCGAGCTGCGGCGGCAGGCGTTCGTCGAGCCGTTCGAGCAGCCCCAGACGCCGGTCGCCTGCCGCGGTGCGGCCGTCCTGCGGCCAGTAGTGGAACGCGAGCAGACGAAAATCGCCGGCGTCGAGCGCCTCGCCGCCGAGCAGGCGCGAGGCGAGCACGGAAATCGGCGTGCGCTTCTCCACGGCGAGGTCGAGTACCTTGCAAAAGGTGGCGGCGCGCAGACCGCCCGGAAAGCGCAGCCATTCCTCGCCGTCGTTGCCGAGCAGAAGCATGGTCGGATAGACCGTGGTGCCGAGCCGGTCGCCCGCGCTCTGTGCAAGCGGCGCATCGCCGTCGATCGCGAGTGCGACGACGCTGCCGAGGCGCGCCTGGAATTCCGCGGTGCGGAACACGGTCGCACGCATTTCACCGCAAGGCGGGCACCACTCGGTGCTCCAGTAGGCGAACACCGGTTTGTCGCGGGCGCGCGCCTCGGCAAGCGCGGCATCGAGGTCGGAGAACGGCCAATGCGCTTCGGCGGTGATGACGGAGGCGTGCGCGGCGGCGGACTCGCCGGAGTGCGGAATCGTCGAAGACATGTCAGTGGAGGCAAGCAGAAGGAGGGGCCGACATCGCCACAAGCTCGGCCTCGGCGACGCGGAAGCTAGGATGCGCGAGCAGCCGCTCGCTCCAGCGCTGCAGAGTCGGGTGATGGCCGAGCAAATGCCGCGCGTCGGCCATCGACTCGACGCGCGCGAGCACGTCGAACACCGTCCAGTAGCAGATATCGGTCAGGCCGGGCTGCTCTCCGCCCCAGAGGCCGTCCGCGGCAGCGTGCTCGAAGACATGCCGGTCGGCGCGTGCGAGCGCGCGGTCGAACTGGTCGAGTGCGTCGACGCGTTCCGGTGTGCCGACCGGCGCGGTGAGGCGATAGATGCAGCGCATCAGCACCTCGTCGCAGTAGCCGTTCCAGATGCGTGCCCAACTGCGCCGCAGTGGATCGGACGGAAGCAGGGCGCGTCCCGGCGCGGCGGCATCGACGTACTCGTTGATCTCGCGGCTCTCGACCACGATTTCGCCGGCGTGACGCAGCCCCGGCGTCTTGCCGAACGGCGTCAGCGCGAGAAACCACGGTGCCTTGCCAGCGGCCGTGGCGACATCGACGAGGGTGTAGGCCGCCTGCTTTTCGCGCAGTGCGACGATATTGCGGATCGACCAGCGGCAGCTCGCCGTGGTCAGTACTTCAAAGATCATGGCGATACTCCTGTGGCGGAGGCCTGCGCGGCGCGCAGGTCGCGGTCCTCGATACGGCGGCGGACGATGTCCTGGCGGCGGCGGTCGAGCGGGAAGCGCCAGGCGAACCACGCGGCGAGCGCGTTGAGCACGATCGGGATCGCGATGAAGACGGTGAAGAAGCCGGTCATCGCCAGGGTGCCGTTCGGCTTGCTCGGGCTGAAACCGAACAGGCCGACGAGGATCAGCGCGACGCCGCCGCCCGCGGCGAGATTGAGCTTGCTGACGAAGGACATCGCGGCGAAATAGTTGCCGGCGCGCCGGTCGCCGGTCTTCAGCGTGTCGTAGTCGACGATGTCGGCCATCATCGCCATGCCGGCCGCTTCGTAGCCTGTCGCGCAGAACGCCGACGTGGCGAAGACGACGAAGATGGCCCAGAAGGCGTAGTCGCCCGGACGGATCATCGCCATCACAACGAGGGTCAGCATCGAGGTCGCGCAGCAGATCGCGAGAGTGCGGTGCTTGCCGATCCGGTACATCACGCGCAGCCAGAAGTTCGTGCCGAGCAGCGAGGCGACGAAGACCATAATGGTGATGTGGGCGAGCTTGCTGCCGATGCCGAGATAGCTGTCGAGATAGAAGAAGAACAGCGCCGCGACCATGCCCGAGCCAAGACCCGAGCAGGCGTTCGACGCCATGTAGATCCAGAACGGGCGGTTGCGCGCGACGCCGCGCAACACTTCGATGAGCGGCGTGCGGTTCGGCGCGGCGGCGGTGTCGTTCGGCAGACTGCGCAGCGCCCAGAACACGGTGATCGGCATCAGTACGATGACCAGATAGGAGGCGAACGCGGTGACGTCGGGAGTGATGTCGGTGGTCGGGAAGATCGGCAGGAAGGCGATCAGCGGAAACATGAGACCGCCGATCAGGCCGGCGGTTTTGCGCAGGGTCGACAGGTGCGAACGCTCGTCGTAGTTGTGCGAGAGTTCGCTGAGCCAGGCGGTGTGCGGAATCTCGCCGAGGGTCCAGCCGACGTAGAGGAGGAAATACCACAGCGCGAAGTAGGCCGCACCCGTCGCCGGCGACGGGCGGAACACGAAGTACGCCGAGACGCTCGCGAGCAGCGCCCCGGCGAAGATCCACGGCTTGCGCCGGCCGAAGCGCGACACGGTGCGGTCGGAGGCGTAGCCGGTGATCGGATCGAGCACGCAGTCGAGCACGCGCGCGAGCGTCAGCACGAGGCCCATGAAGACGAGATCGAGGTGCGCGTACTTCGCGTACAGCGCCGGCAGGGTGCCGAGCGCCGGCGCGTGCAGGATCGCAAACGGCACGTTGACGCCGGCGAAGGCCCAGCGCTGCGCCGTGGTCAGAGTGATCGCCGGTACGTGGCGCATGGATCAGAGCGTCCAGCGCGACTCGACGCCGATCGTGCGCGGCGGGTTGCGGAAGGTGCCGTAGTAAGTGCTGTAGTACTTGTACAGATCGGCGACCGTATTGCCGGCGTTGTTGACGAACACGTTCACGCGCCAGCGCTCGCTGAGGTCGACACCCGCGCGCAGGTTGACCAGGTCGTAGCCGCCCGAACTGAGCGTGTTGCTGCCGCTGTTGTAGAACGTGCCGACGCGCTGGTAGTCGACGCGCACGAAGCCGGCTTTCGAGTCCGCGATCGGGAATTCGTACTGGGCGAACGCGCTCGAATTGTTCGCCGGCACCTGCGGCAGGCGGTTGCCGGCCTTGCCCTCGAACGGCGCGTCCTTGGTGAAGCGCGCGTCGGTGACGTTGCCGTTGAAGCCAAGCGTCAGCCCTGCGACCGCTTCGGGCGCCCAGGCGATTTCCCACTCGAAACCCTTGCTGCGCGCGGCCGAGACGTTCTCGACGAAGAACGCCGACGGGCCGATGTCGGGGCGGTAGACGAAGGTCTGCAGATCGCGCCAGTCGATGTAGTACGCGGCCAGATTGACGGTCAGGTGGCGATCGAAGAACGCGAGTTTCGTGCCGACCTCGTAATTGAGCGTCGTATCCGGCTTGTAGGTCGTGTCGACGCCGGGCACTTTGTAGAAGTTGACCCCGCCCGAACGGAAGCCTTCGGTCACGCTCGCGTAGATCATGCGATCGTCGGCGAAGTTGTACTGGAGGACGCCCTTCGGCACGACCTTGCTCGCCGACACGGTAAAGTTGCGGCCGAGTTCGTCGATCGCTTTCTGGTTCTCGTCGAACCAGCGCAATCCCAAGGTCGCGGTCAGTGCCGGCGTGATCGCATAGCTCGCTTCGCCGAATACGGCAACCTGTTCGAAGCTCTGCTTCTGATAGCGGTTGCCGACGAACGGGCCGCTCGGCACGGTATTGAAGTCGTTCTCGTGCTGGATCACGTTCTGGTTCTTGTAGTAGACGCCGCCAACCCACTTGAACGGGCCGTCGCCGCGCGAGGCCGCGCGCAGTTCCTCGGTGAACACGTTGTACTTGTTCTCGGTGACGGAATAGAGCGGGTACGGGTAGGCGCCGAGGTTCAACTGCAAGCCGCGTGACTGCTGGTCGGCGTCGGTGCGCCGGTCGAAGTAGGACGTCGACGACTGAACGTCGGCCCAGTCGAACCGGTACTCGGCGGTGACGTTCGACTGGTAGAAGCGGTCGCGGTACGACTGTTGCGCGGTGTCGTAGTTGAGCAGCGAGCCGCGCGGCGCGTCGTAGCTTTCGACGTTCGGCGCGCCCTGGACGATGTTCTGATACATGAAGCTCGCGCGCACGCTGAAATCGTCGGAGAGCTTGAGCGTGGTCTTCAACCGCGCCGCGTCGGTATGACTGTCGTTGTAACCGTCGTCGTTGAGCGGCACGTTCTTGATGAAGCCGGCGTCCTGGATGTGCTGCACTTCACCGCGCACCGCGAGCCGGTCGTTCACGACCGGGGCATTGAACATGCCGGCGACGCTGTAATTGAGACCGCCGTGCTCGGTGCTCGACAGGGACGTCGCGAAACTCGCCTCGGTCGCGTCGAGTTCGGCCGGCCGCGTGATGTAGCGGATCGTGCCGCCGAGCGAGCCTTCGCCGTACAGAGTGCCCTGCGGGCCGCGCAGCACTTCGATGCGGTCGATGTCGTAGAGCGCCAGGCTCGGCTGGGTGTAGTTGATCGGCGAGGCGACCGGCGAATCGTCGAGATAGATGCCGATGACCGATACGCCCGAGAACGTCGACACGCCGCGGATCGTCGCGCG
Organism: Rudaea sp. 3F27F6; assembly: GCF_005503555.1. Taxonomy (GTDB): domain Bacteria; phylum Pseudomonadota; class Gammaproteobacteria; order Xanthomonadales; family Rhodanobacteraceae; genus Rudaea. The sequence goes on along the minus strand of NZ_SCNG01000001.1, from coordinate 384,733 downwards.
GTTCTGCCCGGCGCCGAGCGCGGCGAAGTCGAGGCCCGGCACGGTGCGGGCGAAATCCTCGAAATTCACCGCGCCGAGGTCTTCGAGCTTGCTGCCGCTGATCGCGGTGATCGCCATCGGTACTTTCTCGATCGACTCGCCGCGCTTGGTCGCGGTGACCGTGATTGTTTCGAGCTGACCGTTCTTGTCCGGCGACTTCCTCTGTTCGCCGTCCTGCGCGGCGTCGGCCGGAGCGTCGTCCGCCGCTTCCGCGGCATGCGCCTGCGCGCCGGGCCACGGCCCGGCCAGCGCTGCGCAGAGCCCCGCATGGATGATCGTGCGCAGCAGTCGATTCTTGGATGCCCCCATTGCCCACCTCGCTGATGATGAAATGCCTACGCCGGCGAGCGCACAACGGCATCCTGACCTCGCCCCCGAACATCGCACCGCTGCCGGATCGCTTCCGGCGGCGGCGATTGAAATTCTACATACCATTTGGACGGTATGTTTAAGTTTCGGATTTGTCAAGTGACCGCCGGCGGCGCAACGGGGGCCACGGACGAAAGGGCTATTTACGTGAAAGCACGGATGTGGCTTAGCATCGTTGCGCGGACATCCGCTCCGGCGCAACGCCGGTTTCCCGCCCCCGATCGAGCGCACGTCTGTTAGCATGCGGCAGATTGATCGATCCAGATCGAGCAGGAGAGCCTTCGTGTCCGTTCCGGTAGCGAAACCTTTCCGCGAGTCGAAGGTGCGACGATGAGCGTCGCGACCGGCTGGTGGCCGAGCGTATACAAAACGCTGCTCACCACCGTGGCGCTCGTCGGCGTGATGACCGCCACGCTCGCGCTTTCCAGTTCGTTCTACCGCTACACGCTGATCTGGCCGATGACCGGAGCCAGCCTGCTCTTCGCGTACTACTGGGGCCGGCCCGCGCTCGTCGGCGTGTTTCTCGCCGCGCTGATCCACAACTGGTCGAACGACTGGCAGTGGTTCAGCCTGTTGTCGTGGACGGGCAAGGCGCAGCCCGCGCCGGCCGACACCGCGCTGCTGCTCGTGGTCTGTTCGGTCGGCACGGTGCAGGCCTGGCTCGGCGTCCGCATCTTGCGCGCCTATGTCGTCGATATACGCGACGGCTCGCTGTCGCTGCCGGGCTGGATAGGCTTGATGCTGCTCGTCGGTCCCACAGTATGCCTGTTGAGAACACTGGCCCTCGGCTTTGTTTTCGGCTGGGTCAACGTGCCGCTGGCTGCCGAGAACCTACTGTTCGCGAGTGCGATGTGGGTATCGACGACGCTCTCGGTCTGGATGGCGGTGCCAGTGATCGTGGTCGGCGAATTGCGCAAGAACATGCCGAGGCTCGCTCAGAACCGGCTGCGCAATCCGCGCATCATGCTGGCTCTGGTCACGTCGGCGGCGATCGCTTTGGCCGCCTATCTCGGTTTACAGCAGGTGCAGCGCGAGCAGCAGCGTTTCGAGAATCTCGGTATTTCCTTCAAGAACGAGATCCAGGCCGATCTCGACGCGGCCGAACAGAAACTGCTGCTGTTGCGTGCGTTCTATCGCGTCACCGGCGACGTGTCGCCGACGCAGTTCGATCAGTTCGCCGGGGAACTGCTGGAAGGATCGCATCTGTTGCTCGGACTCGGCTGGGCCGAACATATCCCCGATGCCGAGCGCGCGCGCACCGAGGCGGGGCTCGCCGCGCAGCGCGGCGTGGCGACGCCGCTGACCCAGGTCGACGAAAGCGGCAGTCTCGCCGCCGCGCCGCGCCGCGACGAATACTGGCCGCTGTTGCGCATCGCGCCGCAGGAGCGCAAGCCGCTGCTCGGATTCGACCTTGCCTCCGAAGCGCAGCGGCGTGCGGCGCTGCTGCAATCGCAGAGCGGCGGCCTCGCCGCGTCGGCGCGCTCGATCTCACTGCGCGCCGACGGCGAGCACGTGCCGGCGGTGTTTCTGTATCTGCCCACCGTCGATCCGCGCGGTGCGGTGGTCGCGCCGCTGAAGATCCAGGCTCTGCTCGGCGGCCACGGCATGAGCCGCGAGCTGCTTGCGGGCGGCCACGACCTGCAATTGACCAACGCGGGCGGCGAGACCCTGGCCGAGATGCCGGCCGGGCCGACGCGGATCCGCAATGCCGATCCGCACCTCGCTCAGGAATTCACGCTGAAGATCGGCAGCGACGTCTGGCATCTCACCGTGGCGACGTCGAAGATGGCCCTGCCGTATCTGAGCGCGCCATTGTGGTGGCTCGGCCAGGCGCTGCCGCAGTTGCTCTGTGTGCTCATCGGCCTGTTCCTCGCCCTGATCGCGAACAACGACCGCCGCATATTCCAGCTTGAACGCTACTACGCCGGCTACGTTGAAGGCTTGCGCAAGAGCGCGGTGCCGCAGACGCAAGCGGCGCTTTTCGACGCGGAGATCGAGGGCGCATGGAACGAGCGCGCATTCGAGCCGCGCTTCGAGCCGATCGTCGACATCCGCAGCGGCGAGATCCGCGGTGCCGAGGCCCTGCTGCGCTGGCCCGGCGCGCCCGAGGGGCTGACCACGGGCGACATCATCGAATGGGCCGAACGCAAGAACCTGATCGGCGATCTCGACCGCGGCATTCTGTCGGCCACGCTGCGCGCGGTCGCGAGCTGGCCGCTCGCGCGCCTGCCGAATTTCGCGATCTCGGTGAACGTGTCGGCGAGCGAGATGCAGAATCCGCAATGGGCCGGGCACGTGTTGCAGGAACTCGCGCGCTACCGCGTTCCGGGCCGCAATCTGTGCTTCGAGATCACCGAAGGCGTGCTGATCCGTTCCGACAGCGTCGTGCTCGATCAGCTTGCGCTGCTGCGCGAGGCCGGCGTGCGCATCGCGCTCGATGATTTCGGTACGGGTTACTCCTCGATCGCCTACCTGCGTCAGCTACCGGTCGATCGCATCAAGCTCGATCGCGCCTTCGTTTCCGATCTGGCCGCCGACGACAAGGCGCGGCGCATCGTCGCGAGCATTCTCGCGCTCGGGCGCACGCTCGAGATCGACCTCGTCGCCGAGGCGGTCGAGGACAGCCGCACGGTCAAGGTGCTGCGCGAACTCGGCTGCCAGCTCGCCCAGGGCTGGTTCTTTTCGCACACGATCGGTGCGCAGGCGATGCGCGATCTGCTCAATACGCAGTTGAACGGGCAGCGCACACGCCGCGCCTGAATTCACGCCTCGCGCGACCTATTCGGCTTCGCGCACCGGATGCTTGGCGAGCTTGCGCTGCAGGGTGCGCCGGTGCAGGCCGAGACGGCGTGCGGTTTCCGAGATATTGCCGTCGCATTCGGTCAGCACACGGTGGATGTGTTCCCATTCGAGCCGCTTGAGCGGCGGCGGCGCATGCGGCAGGGCGACCTCGTCGTGCGCCGCGGCGTGCTGCCTGTCGGCCGGATGCGTGGCGAGCAGGGCGTTGACGATCGCGTCTGCATCGACCGGTTTGGCGAGGTAATCGTCGGCGCCGCGCTTGATCGCCTCGACCGCGGTCGCGATCGACGCGTAGCCGGTCAGCAGCAGGATGCGCAGACCGGGACGCAGCGCTTTCAGCTCGGGGATCAGGGCGAGGCCGTTGTCGGCGCCGAGCTTGAGATCGAGCACGGCGAACTGCACCGGCTCGGCGCGTACATGCGCGAGCGCCTGCGCGGCGTCGTGCGCGACCGCGGCGGCAAACCCGCGCGCACTGAGCGCGCGCGCGAGCACGCGCGTGAACACTTCGTCGTCGTCGATCAACAGCACGCGGTGAGGGGAAGTTGTAGTCATCGTGAGTTTCCGGGAAAGGCGTTTTCGCTGCGGATTGCGCGGATAACACGGATCAAACAGGAGCAGATCATTGCTTCTTGCAAATCCTGTGATCTTATTCGTGATATCCGTGTAATCCGTGGCTAAGAATTCTTGCGCTCTATTCTCTCCGCTTTGTTCAATTCGGACAAAGGCAAAGTCAGGCGCGTCACGGTGCCGCCGCCCGCAACGGCATCCGCATGCAGGCTGCCGTGGAAGCGTTCGATCGTCGCATTGGTCAGGGCGAGACCGAGGCCGAGACCGTCGCGCTTGGCCGAGACGAAGCGCGCGCCGGCCGCGTCGCGCACCGCCTGTGGCAGGCCGGTGCCGTAGTCGCGCACTTCGATGACGACGTCGGTGCCGGCGTGCGCGGCGCGGAATTCCACGCTTGCGCTCGCCGCGGCGGCGGAAGCATCGGCCGCATTGTTGAGCAGGTTGAGGATCGCGTGGCGCAGCGCCGGCACGATGCGCAGCGCCGGCGCCTGTGCTGCGGGCTCGAGTGTGACCGCGAGTTCGACTGTGGGGCGCAGCAGGCGGAAGCGTTCGGCGCAGTCGGCGACGAATTCGCCGAGAGTCTGCTCGGCCGCCTGCTCGGTCAATTGCGCGCTGCCGACGTGGACCAGCTCGCGCAGAATGTCGCGGCAGCGTTCGGCTTGGCCCGCAAGCAGAGCGAGATCTTCGCCGAGCGGCGTGTCGGCCGGATGTTCGCGGCGCAGTTCGCCGACCAGAGTGCGGATCGTCGACAGCGGCGTATTGAGTTCGTGCGCCGCGCCGGCGGCCTGGGTCGCGATGGCAAGGATGCCCTCGTCGCGCAGCGCTCGCTCGCGCTCGCGCTGGGCGACCGTCTCGCGCTCGCGCAGCTCGCGCGCGAGGCGCCAGATAAAGAAGCCGAGCAGGACCGCGCTGATCGCAAAATTCACCGCCATGCCGAACACATGCAGGTTGAAGTCGCGCGCCGCCTCGGCTTCGGCGCCGTGCGCAGCGTGATTGGCGACGTCGGGCAGCGGTTCATGCCAGACCAGCACGGCGAGATAGGCGAGGCACGCGATCAACACCGACGCGGCGAGATGGCGCGGCGACAACGCCATCGCCGCGAGCGCGATCGGCACGATATACAGCGAGACGAACGGATTGGTCGCGCCGCCGGTCAGGTACAGCAGATAGCAGAGCACGCCGGTATCGACGGCGAGATGGGCGACGACTTCGGTCTCGACGACCGGCCACGGCTGCCCGAGCCGCCACCAGACGAACAGATCGAACAAGGCGAGCGCGGCGATGCCGGCGAGCAGGGCGCCTTCCGCGATCGGCAGCATCAGCAGGTGAGCGACAGCAAGCACGGTGACGAGCTGGCCGACCACCGCGCAGACCCGCAGCCAGGCCAGGGTCACGGCGAGCGCGTGCGGGCTGTAGGGCGTGTGCGAGCGGGGGGCGGGCGCGGCAGTCATCGGCGTATCGGCAGGGCGGTCGTGCATTTTGCCGCATAATCGCGGCAGCGCGGCGGGCGGACGTTTTCAAGGGGAAGGGCGATGAAGCGGGCGATGCGATTCGGCTGGGTATTTTCGGCACTGGTTCTCGCGGCTTGCGCCGCGCAACGCGGGCCCGGCGTAGCGACGCTGGCGCCGTCACGCGCCGCGGCGATCGATGCGGCGGTCGAGGCCGGGATGCGCCGCGACGGCGCAGTCGGCATGGCGGTCGGCGTGATCGAGAACGGCGAGATCGTCTACCTCAAAGGCTATGGCTACGCGGACCGCGAAAAGAAGATGGCGGTGACGACGCGGACGATGTTCCGCTGGGCTTCGGTGTCGAAGCCGGTCACCGCGATCGCGGCGATGCAACTGGCCGAGCGCGGCAAGCTCGATCTCGACGCCGACGTGCGCCACTACGTGCCGGAGTTTCCCGACAAGGGCGTGAAGATCACGCTGCGCGACGTGCTGCGCCATCAGGCCGGCATCGTCCACTACGACAACGGGCCGGTGATCCGCGCCGAGAAGACGTACGCCGATCCGCATCCTTATGCCGATGTCGTCGCCGCGCTCGACACGTTCAAGGACTCGCCGCTGGTCAATGCGCCGGGCGCGAAGTACGCGTATTCGACCCACGGTTATATTCTCGCCAGCGCCGTGGTGCAGCGCGCGGGCGCAGAGCCGTTCGCGCAGCAGGTGCGCGAGCGCATTATCGAACCGCTGCATCTGAGCACGATGCAGCCCGACTACCAGTGGCTCGCGATCGCGAACCGCGCGGTCGGCTACCGCAAGGACGGCGAAGCGGTCGTGCCTTCGACCGACACCGACGTAAGCTGGAAGCTCGGTGGCGGCGGATACATTTCCGACATCGGCGATTTCGCCGCCTTCGCCAAAGGCCTGATCGACGGCCGCCTGGTCGGCGCGCAGACCGCGGTGCAGATGTGGACGCGGCAGACTCTGCGCGACGGCACGCCGACGAATTACGGCCTCGGTTTCAACGTGGGCGTCGTCGGCGACGGCGAGCGTTTGCGTATTGCGCACGACGGTTCGCAGGAGAAAACGCGGACGCGGCTGGAAATCTATCCGCGCGAAAAACGCGGCGTGGTCATCATGACGAACAGCGAATGGGTCGATCCGCACCCCTATTCGGAGGCGGTATTTCTGGCACTGCAACAAACCGCTGTCAGCTTTGTGAAGTAACTTCAAACTTCCTGCGCATTTGCATGGTTCCATCGGCGTCGCCGCACGGGCCTCGCGCACGCCGCCGCTTTCCAGTCCGCATATGGGCTCGTACGTCGTTACATCCGCTAACCCGGTTGTAATTGTGAATTCAGATTGCGCACGGTAACGTTGCGCGCGATTTGCGGTCTTTGCGGAAGGCCCGATTCGCTGCCGGTGCTGCGGCGCACACCGGCAGCGAATCGGGCGCGAATTGCATATCGGATCGCCGCGCACTGCCACCCATTCCATCGACCAGAAAAAAAACCATGAGCACGGATTTCTCCCGCCCCGGCCCTGCCCGCAGTCCGCAGCGCAGGTGGCTGCCGTACCTGATCGTCGTCGCCGTCGTCGCCGTGCTCGGCATCGGCGCGTACTGGCTGTCCAAGAGCGCGGCGCCGGCACCGACCGGGCGCTTCGGCGGCGGTGGCGGAGGGCCCGGTGGCGGAGCTGGCGGCCGCGGCGGCGGTCTGCCGATGCCGGTCGGCACGGCGACGGTAGCCAAGGGCGACATCAAGATCGTGCTCAACGCGCTCGGCACGGTGACGCCGCTGCGCAACGTAACCGTGACCGCGCAAGTGGCCGGGCAGTTGCTCAGCGTGAAGTTCAAGGAAGGTCAGCTCGTCAACCAGGGCGATTTGCTCGCCGAGATTGATCCGCGCACCTATCAGGCCGCGCTTGAACAGGCACAGGGCACGTTGGCCAAGGACCAGGCCCTGCTCGCCGAAGCGAAGATCGACCTCGATCGCTACCAGACCCTGTTCAAGCAGGATTCGATCGCCAAGCAGCAGCTCGACTCGCAGTCCTCGCTCGTACGCCAGTACGAAGGCCAGACCAAGACCGATCAGGGCCAGATCGACACGGCCAAGGTCAACCTCAACTACACCCGGATCGTCGCCCCGGTGACCGGCCGCGTCGGTCTGCGCCAGATCGACCCCGGCAACAACGTTGCCGTCGGCACGACCATCGTCATCGTCACCCAGTTGAAGCCGATCGACGTGTTGTTCACCGTGCCCGAGGACAATCTTCCCACGGTGCTCAAGAAGCTCCACTCCGGCGTGGCGATGCAGGCCGAGGCGTGGGACCGCGCCGGCAAGACCAAGCTCGCCACGGGCAGCCTGGCCAGCCTCGACAACCAGGTCGACACGAGCACCGGCACGGTCAAGGCCAAGGCCGAGTTCGTCAACGACGACGAGGGCCTGTTCCCGAACCAGTTCGTCAATGTGCGCCTGCTCGTCGATACGCTGCAGGGCGCGACGGTCATCCCGACCTCGGCGCTCGAACGCGGATCGAACGGCACCTTCGTCTACGTCGTCCAGGCGGACAAGACCGCGGCGGTGCGCAACATCATCACCGGTGCGACCGAAGGCGAACGCGTCGCGGTGACCGACGGCTTGCAGGTCGGCGAAATCGTCGTCACCAGCGGCGCGGACCGCCTGCGCGAAGGCAGCAAGGTCGAACTGCCGGGCGACAATCCGCAACCTGCCGCTGCGCCGGGCGATGCGCAGAAATCCGCCGCGCACAATCAGGGTCGCCAGAATCAGGCCGGCGGCCAGCCGGGCCAGCCTCAAGGCGCGCATCACCGCCGCGACGGCAGCGCGCCGAACGCCACGCCTGCGAACGATGCCGCCGCGCCGGCGAATGCGTCTGCGCAGCCGGCGAATGACGCCAGCGCAAAGCCGGCCGACGGCGGCAAACCGGCGGACGAGAAAAAGCAGTGAATTCCGCAGCGCGGCCGCTTTCGTTTTTGCTGCCGGGCGCCGGTTTGCCCCGGCCTGCTCTTGCGGAAGTGACGAACGAAAAAGTCGGGCGCGGCGAATCGCGCCCCTGTGAATCCGGCTGGCGTCGGGATTCCGCGAAGACGAGCGCAAGAACGAAACAATGAATCCGTCACGCATCTTCATCCTGCGCCCGGTCGCGACCTCGCTGCTGATGGTCGCGATCCTCCTCGTCGGCATTCTCGCCTATCGCTATCTGCCGCTATCGGCGCTGCCCGAGGTCGACTACCCGACGATCCAGATCACCACGCTGTATCCTGGCGCGAGTCCCGAGGTGATGACCCAGATGGTCACCGCGCCGCTGGAGAAGCAGCTCGGCCAGATGCCCGGCCTGAACCAGATGTCGTCGACGAGCTCGGCGGGCGCGTCGGTACTGACCCTGCAGTTCAGCCTTGATCTGTCGCTCGACGTGGCCGAACAGGAAGTGCAGGCGGCGATCAACGCCGCGGGCACGTTCCTGCCGAGCGATCTGCCGTCGCCGCCGATCTACAGCAAGGTCAATCCGGCCGACGCGCCGATCCTGACCCTCGCGCTGACCTCGAAGACGCTGCCGCTGACCCAGCTCGAAGACATCGCCGACACGCGCCTCGCGCAGAAGATTTCGCAGATCGACGGCGTCGGCCTCGTCACCTTGTCTGGCGGCCAGCGCCCGGCCGTGCGCGTGCAGGCCAACCCGACCGCGCTCGCCGCGTACGGCATGAGCCTGGAAGATCTGCGCAGCGCGATCGTCAACGCCAACGTCAACAGTTCCAAGGGCAGCTTCGACGGGCCGACGCGCTCGTACACGATCGACGCGAACGACCAGCTCAAGTCGGCCGACGCCTACAAAGCCATCGTCATCGCCTACAAGAACGGCGCGCCGGTGCATCTGACCGACGTCGCGACGATCGTCGACGGTGCCGAGAACAACAAGCTCGCCGCATGGAAGGACACGCTGCCCGGCATCATCATGAACATCCAGCGCCAGCCGGGCGCGAACGTGATCCAGGTCGTGGACCAGATCAAGCAGCGCCTGCCGCTGCTGCGCGCGTCGCTGCCGGCGTCGGTCGAAGTCAGCCTGCTGACCGACCGCACCGTCACCGTGCGCGCTTCAGTCGAGGACGTACAGTTCGAGCTGCTGCTCGCCGTCGTCCTCGTCGTTGCGGTGATCTTCGTCTTCCTGCGCAACCTGCCGGCGACGATCATCCCGAGCTTCTCGGTGCCGCTGTCATTGGTCGGCACGTTCGGCGTGATGTATCTCGCCGGGTTCTCGCTCAACAACCTGACCATGATGGCGCTGACGATCTCGACCGGCTTCGTTGTCGACGACGCGATCGTCATGATCGAGAACATCTCGCGCTATCTCGAAGAGGGCGATTCGCCGCTCGAAGCGGCGCTCAAAGGCTCGGGCCAGATCGGCTTCACCATCATCAGCCTGACCGTCTCGCTGATCGCGGTGCTGATCCCGCTGCTGTTCATGGGCGACGTGGTCGGGCGCCTGTTCCGCCAGTTCGCGATCACGCTCGCGGTGACGATCGTGATCTCGGCAGTCGTCTCGCTGACCCTCGTGCCGATGCTTTGCGCGAAGATTCTCAGGCACCACAAGCCCGAAGAAGAAAGCCGCTTCTCGCGCAAGACCGGCGAATGGTTCGACCGCATCATCGCGAGTTACGGGCGCTGGCTGACCTGGGTGCTCGACCGCCAGTTCGCCACGCTGATCGTCGCGGTCGCCACGCTGGTGTTCACGGTGATTCTCTATATCGTCATTCCGAAGGGCTTCTTCCCGATCCAGGACACCGGCCTGATCCAGGGCATTTCCGAAGCCTCGCAGTCGATCTCGTTCGCGGCGATGAGCGAGCGCCAGCAGGCGCTCGGCGCCGAGATCCTCAAAGACCCGGCGGTGGAATCACTGTCCTCGTTCATCGGCGTCGACGGCACCAACACGACGCTCAACAGCGGCCGCTTCCTCATCAATCTGAAGCAGCATGGCACGCGCGACGACGTGGAGACGGTGATCGCGCGCCTCGCCGCATCGACGCGCAAGGTCACAGGCATCGCGCTGTACATGCAGCCGGTACAGGACCTGACGATCGAGGACCGCGTCAGCCGCACGCAATACCAGTTCACTCTCGGCTCGCCGAACCTCGCCGACCTCAATACCTGGGTGCCGAAGCTCGTCGACGCGCTCAACCATCGGCCCGAACTCGCCGACGTGGCCAGCGACCTGCAGTCGCAGGGCCTGCAGGCCTACCTCGATATCGACCGCGACACCGCGGGCCGCCTCGGCATCACGCCGGCCGCGGTCGATCAGATTCTCTACGACGCGTTCGGCCAGCGCCTCATCTCGACGATCTATACCGAGTCGAACCAGTATCGCGTCGTGCTCGAAGTGCACCCCGAATTGCAGCAGGGGCCGAAGGCGCTCGAACACATCTATATTCCCGGTCTCGCCAATGCGAACAGCGTGACCTCGAGTTCGAGTTCGACATCGAACGTCGGCACGCCGCAGGGCGCGACACCCGGCGTTTCCAGCGGCACGACCGCGGCGGCGATCGAGAGTGCGCAGTTGCCGCTATCGACGATTACACGCTTGAGCGAACGCACGGGGCCGCTGTTGATCAGCCACATCGGCCAGTTCCCGGCGACGACGATTTCGTTCAATCTCGCTCCCGGTGCTTCGCTCGGCGCGGCGGTCGAGGCGATCAAGCAGACCGAGAAGGAACTGGGTCTGCCGGCGAGCATCGATACCCAATTCCAAGGCGCGGCGCTTGCCTTCCAGGCGTCGCTGACCAACACGGTGCTGCTGATCCTCGCCGCGATCGTGACGATGTACATCGTTCTTGGCGTGCTCTACGAGAGCTTCATCCATCCGATCACGATCCTTTCCACATTGCCGTCGGCCGGTATCGGCGCGCTGCTCGCGCTGATGGTCGCGCGCAGCGATCTCGGCATCGTCGGCATCATCGGCATCATTCTGCTGATCGGCATCGTCAAGAAAAACGCGATCATGATGGTGGACTTCGCCCTCGACGCCGAGCGCAACCAGGGCATGGCGCCGCGCGAGGCGATCTATCAGGCCTGTCTGCTGCGCTTCCGCCCGATTCTGATGACCACGCTGGCCGCTTTGTTCGGTGCGCTGCCGCTGATGCTCGGCACCGGCGTCGGCTCGGAACTGCGCCATCCACTCGGCATCACGATCGTCGGCGGCATGATCGTGTCGCAGATGCTGACCTTGTTCACGACGCCAGTGATTTATCTGGCGTTCGATCGCTTGCAGCAGAAGTTGTCGAAGCGCTTTGGTGGCGACGAGGCGGCTGAGGGGGCGCACGCATGACTGGCTGCGCTGCTTTGTCTTCTTCTCTCTTGTTGAGGGAGGGCGGCTCTCTTTGTGGGGGCGTGATTCATCGCGCCCGGCTTTCGCTCTTTTTTTGCTCGTCATTCCCGCGAAAGCGGGAATCCAGCTTCTGTCTCTGCCCGTCATTCCCGCGTGCTCTTAGCGGGGCTCTCAACAGCCGTAGGGCTGGTCATCCAGTGACTTTGCTTTTTTGTTTTTCTTTAAGAGCAAGGCTTCCACTCGTCCTTTGGACGAGCGGGTCACTTTCTTGTCAGCAGCGACAAGAAAGTAACCAAAGAAACGCCGCCCCGGGAGCCGCGCCCTCCGCGCTGCGCGCTACGGGTGCGCGAGGTCATGCCGGGGTTCGCTCGATGGACATCCGTGTCCATTCGCGAACTCGCGCGCATCCTGCGCGCGACCCTAGCGGGCGAGTCCGTCATGCCCTCGCCGCGGCTGACGGGGACCCGAGATCAAAAGACGGATCAAAAACCGTACCTACGAAGGTGGCTGTCGCTTTGGCGCGCACGAAGCGCGCTGCTCTGGCTTCTCCGGGTCCCCATTACATTGCGGTGGCAGCGGACGAAAAGGCCCGCAGGGTCGGCGCGATGGATCGCGCCGATTCCGTTGCCTGCACACGGACGTGCAGTCAACGGAACCCGGCCGCTGACGCGGACCCGGAGCGCAGGATGCGCGCAGGGCGCAATGTTCTGGGGCGTGTCTCTTTGCTTACTTTCTCTGCACGAGCAGAGAAAGTAAGCCGCTCGTCCGCAGGACGAGTGGAAGCTCTGGCTCGCGCAGGCGCTTTTCATTCCTCAGCGGCAAACAAGCCGGAGCAATTGAGAGCAGAACAGCGCAACCTCCAAGCGCCATCGGATATTGCGATGCTCTTCCCTCATCCGCCCTTCGGGCACCTTCTCCCGGCGGGAGAAGGAAGGGCGGACGCATGAGACTCACCAGCCTCTCCGAACCGTTCATCAAGCGCCCCGTCGCGACGACTTTGCTGACGATCGGCATCGCCCTGGCCGGTATGGTGTCGTTTTCGCTGTTGCCGGTGTCGCCGTTGCCGCAGGTGGATTTTCCCGCGGTGTCGGTGTCGGCGTCGCTGCCCGGCGCGAGTCCGGAGACGATGTCGACTTCGGTGACGACGCCGCTCGAACGTCAGCTCGGCCGCATCGCCGGGGTGACTGAGATGACTTCGTCGTCTTCGCTCGGCAATTCGCGTATCACCTTGGTGTTCGATCTGTCGCGCGACATCGACGGCGCGGCGCGCGACGTGCAAGCGGCGCTCAATGCGGCGCTTGCGCAGTTGCCGAGCGTGCCGACCAATCCGACCTATCGCAAGATCAATCCGGCCGACTCGCCGATCATGATCATCGCGATGACGTCGAAGACGCTGACGACGGGCCAGATCTACGACGCAGCCTCGAATGTCGTCGCGCAGAAGATCTCGCAGATCGAGGGCGTCGGCCAGGCGTCGATCAACGGCGCGACTGCGCCGGCGGTGCGTGTCGACATCAATCCCGCCGCGTTGAACAAGTACGGCATCGCGCTCGACACGATCCGCATCGCGTTGCAGAACGCGAATGCGAACCGGCCGAAGGGCTACGTCGAGGAAGGCGAGAAACACTGGCAGATCTACACCAACGATCAGCTCGGTCTCGACGCGGCGCCGTACCGGAACCTCATCGTCACCTGGAAAGACGGCGCGCCGGTGCGCTTGTCGGACGTGGCGAACGTAAGCAACGGCGTGCAGGACATCCGCAACCAGGGCCTGTTCAACGGAGTGCCGGCGGTGATCATCCAGGTGATCAAGCAGCCGAACGCGAACATCATCGAGACCATCGACCGCGTCCGCGCCATGCTGCCGCAGCTGCGCGCGGCGATTCCGGCTGACATCGATGTCGAGGTAGCGGTCGATCGTACCAACACGATCCGCGCTTCGCTGCGCGACGTCGAGACCACGCTGATCATCGCGGTGATCCTGGTGATCCTCGTTGTCTTCGTGTTTCTGCGCAATTGGCGCGCGACCCTGATTCCGGCGGTCGCGGTGCCGGTATCGCTGATCGGCACGTTCAGCGCGATGTATCTGTTCGGCTTCAGTCTCGACATTCTCTCGTTGATGGCGTTGACTGTGGCGACCGGTTTCGTCGTCGACGATGCGGTGGTCGTGCTCGAGAACATTTCGCGTCACATGGAAGCCGGCATGTCGCGCATGCAGGCCGTGCTGCTCGGCGCGCGCGAGGTCGGCTTCACCGTGTTGTCGATGTCGCTGTCGCTGATCGCGGTGTTCATCCCGATCCTGCTGATGGGCGGGCTCGTCGGCCGCTATTTCCGCGAGTTCTCGATCACGCTGTCGGTGTCGATCCTGGTTTCGCTCGCCGTGTCGCTGACGACGACGCCGATGATGTGCTCGCGCTTCCTGCGCCACGAGCCGAACAAGGAACCCGGGCGCTTCTTCCGCTACAGCGAGAACGCCTTCGCCGCGATGCTGCGCACGTACGAGCGCACGCTGACTTGGGCGCTCACGCGGCCTTTGCTGATGATGTTCGTATTGCTCGCCACGGTCTGCCTCAACGTCTATCTCTACGTCATCGTGCCGAAGGGTTTCTTCCCGACCGAAGACACGGGCTTTATCGTCGGCGGCGTGCAGGCCGACCAGAGCATTTCGTTCCAGCTCATGTCGCAGAAGATGACCGATTTCACCAAGATCGTGAAGGCCGATCCGGCGGTGCAGAACGTGGTCAGCTTCACCGGCGGTGGTCAGCGCAACGGCGGCTTCGTCTACGCGGCGCTGAAGCCGTTGTCCGAACGCGGCATCGGTGCCGACGCGGTGATCAGCCGGCTGCGCGGCAAGCTCTCCGACGTTGCCGGCGCGCAGTTGTTCCTGCAGCCGGCGCAGGACATCCGCACCGGCGGCCGGCAAAGCAATTCGACCTATCAGTACACATTGCAGAGCGACAGCCTCGACGAGCTGCGCAACTGGTCGGAGAAGATCAATCAGGCGTTTCAGCAGATGCCCGAGCTGGTCGACGTCAATTCCGATCAGGCCGCCAAGGGTCTGGAAACCGCGTTGACTTTCGACCGTGCGACCGCGGCCCGGCTCGGCATCACCACGCAGGCGATCGACAACGCGCTCAACGATGCGTTCGCGCAGCGCAACGTCTCGAACATCTACACGGAACTCAATCAGTATTTCGTCGTAATGCAGCTGGCGCCGCAGTTTCTGCAGAATCCCGATTCGCTCAAGGACATTTACGTACAGAGCACCTTGGGCAAGATGGTGCCGCTGTCGTCGTTCGCGAGCTACGGCCTAGGCACGACGCCGCTTGCGGTCAATCACCAGGGCCAGTTCGTATCGACGACGATTTCGTTCAACCTCGCCGACGGCGTGAGCCTGTCGCAGGCCTCGGACGCGATCGAGCGCACGATGTCGCGCGTCGGCGTGCCGACGTCGATCCACGGTGGCTTTGCCGGCAATGCACGCGCGTTCGCGCAGGGGCAGGGCGATCAGTCGTTCCTGATCCTCGCCGCGCTGATCACGATCTACATCGTGCTCGGCGTGCTCTACGAGAGCTACGTGCACCCGCTGACGATCCTGTCGACGCTGCCGTCGGCCGGCGTCGGCGCGATCTTCGCTCTGCTCGTCTGCCAGACTCAGTTCACCGTGATCGCTTTCATCGGCGTGATCCTGCTGATCGGCATCGTCAAGAAGAACGCGATCATGATGATCGACTTCGCCCTCGACGCCGAGCGCCATCAGGGCATGTCGGCGCGCGACGCGGTGTTCCAGGCCTGCAAGCTGCGCTTCCGCCCGATCATGATGACGACGATGGCGGCGATGCTCGGCGCGCTGCCGCTTGCGATCGGCTATGGCGAAGGCAGCGAGATGCGCAAGCCGCTCGGCATTTCCATCGTCGGCGGCCTCATCGTCAGCCAGCTTTTGACTCTGTACACCACGCCCGTGGTGTACCTCTATCTCGACCGGTTCCGCTTGTGGTGCAAGCGCATCTGGGCGCGCGTCTATCACGCACCGCCCGGTTCCACGCCGGAGCCCGTCGTATGACCCATCAGGAAACATCGAAGAGCGTCATGGCCGCAAATTGGATAAAACGCGCAAAGTCTACGAAAGCGCTTTGCATGCTCTGCACGTCCGCACTCGCGGTCGTGCTGTCGGGCTGCGCCGTCGGGCCGGACTACAAGAAGCCCGACGTGCCGGGCACGGACGCATACAAAGACGACGCCTGGAAAGAGCAGGCCGGCTGGAAGCCGGCGCAGCCCGGCGACACGGTCGAGCGCGGCGCCTGGTGGGAGGTCTTCGCCGATGCGGAGCTCAACGACCTGATGAAGCAGGTCGACGTGTCGAACCAGAGCCTCAAGCAGGCCGAGGCGCAGTACCGCCAGGCTTCCGCGCTCGTGTCGGGCGCGCGCGCGAGCTTCCTGCCGACCGTCACGGCGAACCTTTCCGCGACACGCACCGGCCGCTACAGCACCAGCGGCGGCGGTACGGTCACCGGCGGCACGGTCGCGGCGGGCAAGGGCTACACCAATTCGTACCAGTTGCCGATCTCGGCGACTTGGGAGCCCGACCTCTGGGGCAGCGTGCGGCGCACGGTCGAGGGCGACGTCGCCAGCGCGCAGGCGAGCGCGGCGACGCTCGCGAACACGCGCCTGTCGCTGCAGGCGACTCTCGCGCAGACGTATTTCCAGTTGCGCATCGCCGACGAGCAGAAGCGCCTGCTCGACGACACGGTAGCGGCTTACCAGAAAGCCCTGGATCTGACCCAGAACCAATACAACGTCGGCGTCGCCGCGCGCTCGGACGTGGTGCAGGCGCAGACCCAGCTGAAAAGCGCGCAGGCGCAGGCGATCGATCTCGGCGTCGCACGCGCGCAGTACGAACACGCGATCGCCGTGCTGGTCGGCAAGGCGCCGGCGCAGTTTTCCCTCGCAGCGAAATCGCTCAAGGCCGATCCGCCGAAGATTCCGCTCGAACTGCCGTCGGTCCTGCTCGAACGCCGCCCCGACGTCGCCGTCGCCGAACGCCAGGCGGCGCAGGCCAGCGCCCAGATCGGCGTCGCGACCGCCGCGTGGTTTCCGTCGCTGACCTTGTCGGCGACCGGCGGCTATTCCAATTCGTCCTGGTCGAAATTGCTCGAAGCGCCGAGCCGCTACTGGTCGATCGGCCCGAAGATCGCCGAAACGCTGTTCGACGGCGGCGCGCGGCGCGCGCAGACGGCGCAAGCGCGCGCGGGCTATGACGCGGCGGTGGCGAACTACCGCCAGGTGTCGCTGGCCGCGTTTCAGAACGTCGAAGACCAGATCGCGGCGCTGCGCATCCTCGAGCAGGAAGCGCAGGCGCAGGACGAGGCGGTCAAGCTCGCCGAGCAGGCGCTCGCGATCGCGATCAACCAGTACCGCGCCGGCATCGTCAGCTACCTCAACGTCATCACGGCGCAGAACACGGCCTACAGTAACGAACGCACGGCGATTACCCTGCTCGGCACGCGCTACAACGACAGCATCGCCCTGATCAAGGCGCTCGGCGGCGGATGGCAGGCCAAAGAACTGCCCGAGGCGAAGGCCATCGGAGTGGACTCGCCGCTGCCGCAGGCACGGTAGTCGTGTTAGGGGATTGTGGAATCTTCCGGAAACGTGGCGGAAGTTCGGTATTCCAACCCTGAAAAGTGGTATATCTCCGCGCCGCCGATGGGCTGTGGGGCTGCCCGGCATTCTGTGTACGTTACTCGTAGGTCGTACGGCCTCGCTGTCTCGGCGCTCAACTCACTTTTCAGGGGATTTGCCATGAACGGACTGAACTGGTTCAAGAAACTGTCGTTGCTTCTTTTTTGTATGTTCGCCGCCGCACAGGTTCACGCGCAGGCGACAAGGACCTGGGTTTCCGGCGTCGGCGACGATGCCAATCCATGCAGCAGAACGGCGCCGTGCAAGACGTTCGCCGGAGCGATTTCGAAGACGGCGGCGAGCGGCGAGATCAACGTGCTCGATCCGGGCGGCTTCGGCGCGGTCACGATCACCAAGGCGATCACGATCGACGGCAGCGGCGGCAGCATCGCCGGCGTGCTCGTTTCGGGCACCAACGGCATCGTCGTCAACGCGGGTGCGAACGACGTGGTGGTCCTGCGCAATCTCGACATCAACGGCCTCGGCACCGGCCTCAACGGCGTCAACTTCCTCGCTGGAGCGGCGCTGCACGTCGAGAACAGCAATATCTACGGGTTTACTCAGCAAGGCATTAATTTCGCGCCTACGACAGGCACGACGAATGCGCTTTATGTCAGCCATACCAAGCTGCTGAGCAACACCGGTGGAGCGGTGTTCGTTGCGCCGGGCTCATCGGCAACCGCGACGGCCACGTTGACCGATGTGACCATGGAAGGAAATCTGCGCGGCCTGCGCATTGGCGGCGGTGTGACTGCGACGGCGCGCAACTGCGTTGCGACGGGTAACTCCGCCGTGGCGTTCAATGCGGGCTCGGCCGACTCGCGCGCGGCGGTCATGAGTCTGGAAAGCAGCACGATTGCGTCCAACATCAGCTGGGGCGTTTATTCCGGCACGAATGGGACGGTGTATATGTCCAATCTGCAGATCACCGGCAACGGCGGCGGTATCACGGCCGTGGGCGGTCAGACGGTTTCGTTCGGCAACAATTATGTTGCCGGCAACACGACGAACGGTGCGGCGACGCAGACAATCGCACCTCTGTGAAATCTTTTGTTGTGGCAGCGGTGGGTGCGGTGCATTGAGTTGCACCGCCCTGTGTCCGGGCGCTGAGCCGGCAGTCGGACATAGCGCGGCTTCGGGGGCTGGGGAGTTTCCCGAGTAAAAGTCGCGCCGCATGCATCGGTAAGTGGAATCTGCGTTGACGGCACGAGCTTGGATTCGTGCCGTCAACCGCAGCTACCTGAGCCCGTTTTTGAAGGAGTGTTCGGAAAATTATGACGTTGGGGTTACGGATTAGCTTTAATGGGGTATGACATTGCCAAATACGGAGAGTGATGGCTTTAAGCCAGGTACCGATCTTGCTGGCGCTTTCGCAGCAGGACGGATGAAATCGAAAAATCTCGCCTTGGTGTCCGCATCGGCTTTGCTGCTGGTGGATTTGGATACGCGGAATGTGATTCCGCTCGATACGGAAAATTCTGAAGGCTACGGCGTTTCCTGGTTTCCCGGGGGGCGCAATCTGGTCCTCGCTCACTCCGCGGTCGACAGCGCTCGTCTTGTCGATCTGAAGTCCTATGTGGAATCGGAGCTGGGCTACATCTCGCACGGACAGGAGAAGTCCGGACCGTTTCTTTCGCAGCCGCATCAGATTCTTTGTGCCTCCGACGGACGCATCGTCTGCGCGAACACCGGCAGAAATACCATCTCGGTCATCGATCTGAAGCGGCCGGGGCATTTTCAAGAGGCGAGGATTTCCGCATCGAGATGGGATCGTCTCTCGACGACGGAGCATCCGGGCGATCATCTGAATTCGGTGTTCGAGAAGGACGGGTTCCTCTAC
This sequence comes from Rudaea sp. 3F27F6, assembly GCF_005503555.1. Lineage (GTDB taxonomy): Bacteria > Pseudomonadota > Gammaproteobacteria > Xanthomonadales > Rhodanobacteraceae > Rudaea. The sequence goes on along the minus strand of NZ_SCNG01000001.1, from coordinate 365,662 downwards.
GTCATCGCGCATGGATTCCACAAGGGCTCGCAACTCGCGAAATTCACTTATCCGTCGCTTGAACTGGTGGACGTCACGCCGATCAAGAATCGCACGGGGTTGCACAATATCTGGATCACCGCCGACGGCAGGCAGGTCAGTTGCCACAGCGACGCGGGCGCGCTGGTCGATGTCGGCGAGGGGCGCGTACTCTGGGAGTCGGGCAGTCTGTGCTACCTGCGCGGCCTGGCTGCGTCCGCCGACTATATCGTCGTGGGCGAAGGCCGCAAGGCGCCGCGCGAAATACGCCGCAATTCGATGAGCGGCATATGGGTCGTCGACCGCAAGACCTGGCAGACACTCGACTACGTGCCGCTCGGCTGGTACGGCGCAGTCAAAGAGGTGCGTCTGCTCAGCGTGCCGGACGAGGCGCACCATGGGCATGTATTCGCCGGCATCGAAGATCTGCCGGCGCTCGATGCGCACGCCAAGATTCGTACAGACCGTTTGAACGCCGCGCATCGCGCGAGCAGAAGCCGCAAAGCTTGGCAGAGATTCCGGCCGGTGTGCGGCATCCCGTCAGCGGGAGAAGACGGTGGGCTGACTGCGGATCTCGAAGATCTTTGCCTGATGGTTGAACCTTCTTCGCCGCAAGGGGCGAGCTGGCGTATGAGCATCGGCTACCGCATAGAGTCCGATGCACCGCATTCTCATGTGTCGATCGTGACGTATCGGGGCTATGGTGCCGATACCGATATGCACGCGTTGTTGATTTCCGCTTATGCGCGAGATCGCGCTCGCCTGCAGCTCTGGGTTCACGACGGCAACGAGTGGTCGGCAAAGAACGACGCGATTTGTGTCGACGGGCTTCCTTTGGCCGGGGAGATCCACATCGCCCCGAGCCTCGGCGGACTCGAATGTTCGATCAATGGCGAGCCGGTTGCGAAAATCCCGAAAGAATTGTTTCCGTGGGAATCCGGCGCCGCGGGTATTCGCTGGCTCGGTGCGACGATATACCCGGCGAAGTAGTCGCAGTCGGCCGCTGCGGCCTCCGGCTTTTCTCGATACTGGCGCGAAGGAATATTGCGCCAGTATCGTCGACCGCAGACAGGTGATTCGCTGGGCTGTGACGCTCGAGGCCTGAGCACTCAGGTTTCCCCGATGTCTTCGTTCCACAGCTCAGGCCGCGCCGCGATGAACTGGCGCATCAGTTCGACACAGCGCGGATCGTTGACGACTTCGAGCCGTACGCCTTTGCTGCGCAGCCAGTCTTCTTCGCCCATAAACGTCGTGTTTTCGCCGACGACCACGCGCGGAATGCCGTAGAGCGCGATCGCACCCGAGCACATCGAGCACGGCGACAGCGTCGTGTAGATCGTCGAGTTGCGATAGACCTTGGCTGAATGGCGGCCCGCATTTTCCAGCGCGTCCATTTCCCCGTGCAAGGTCGGACTGCCTTTCTGCACGCGGCGGTTGTGGCCGCGGCCGATGATCCGGCCTTCGTAGACAAGCACGCTGCCGATCGGAATGCCGCCTTCGGCGAGGCCGGCTTCGGCTTCTTTCACTGCTGCATCGAGAAAAGGGTCCATCGTTCGCTTCCTTAGGCTTCAAAGGAACAATTTCAACTTCGGCAGGTCGTAACGCGAGGTTCGCGAGCGTGACGAAGATACCGCTGCGCGGCGATACTATCGCATCAAGAAAGGGGTTCGTATTGCGCGGAGCAGATTTGAGGGGGGGCAGTCCGACGGCGTACGGAATTCCGGTTTGGCATATCGCCGTGCTGGCCGCTCTGATGCTGATTCAGGTGATCTGCGTGACTCTCGCTTCCACGGGGAGCTCGGATACCAATCGGGACGTCTTTTTTGCTCAGCAGATCGCTGCCGGGCAGTACTTTCCGTTGGTCGGCCCGGTTATCAACAGCATGCTGCACCTGGGGCCGTTGTGGTACTACGTGCTTGCGATGGCCGTATGGCTGGTGCCCAACGCGGCGGCGGCGATGGCTTGCATGGGCGTGATCAGTGCTTTGCAGTTTCCGCTGGCGTATCGGCTCGGGTTGCGTTTCGGCAGCGCTAGGGAGAGCCTGTTGTTTGCTCTCGCCCTCGCCACGCCGGGTTACATGGACGTTTCCGTCGTTTCACTCACGCATGTAATCGCGGTGGTGCCTTGCCTGCTATTCGGCGTGCTCGCCGCGCTGGCTTATCGCGAACGACCGGACGTGCCGCGTGCGGTAGCGGCTGGCATCGCCTGCGCTTTGCTGTTTCAGGCGCATCCGACGACGCTGTTGTTCGTCGGCCTGCTGGCTTTGTACTGCTTGAGCAACTCGCCTGATTGGGCGACGCGCATTCTGCACGGCCTTTTCTTCGCCGTTCTATTTATTTTGCCGTTCGTGCCTGCGCTGTATGTGCAATGGCGCGATGGATTCCCCGACGTTGCCACCGCGACTAGCTATGCCAAAGGAGAATGGAGCTCGCCTTCGTTTCTCAAAGCCCTTGAACTGGATCGCGCGATTCTCATGAACGGGCCGAAGTACATCACCCGTTTTTGGCTCGAGGAGCCACCGAGAGTCGAACGCTGGCTGTTTGCACTCTACGTCCTGATGCTTCTGGTCGCCGCGGTCGGCTTGGTGTTGCGATGCCTGCGCGAACCGGCCAAGCGAAGGCTGATCGCGGCGTTGCTCGGCCTGCTCATCGTGCAGTCGATGTTCGTCTGTTCACTGCGCAAGTCGATGCCGCCTTGGATGATCTATGTCCAATGGCCGCTGTTCGCTGCCTTGTTCGCGCTCGGATGGGAGTGGGCGTGCGCTGCGCGCGTATGGTCGCGCAGAGCGGTTGGCGCGGGCGTGGCCTTGTTAACCGTGTGGTCTGCTTCGGTCTGGGCGTATTTCGCCGTCCCGCAGTTGGACTTGACTGAGATCAAGGCATCGCCCGGGAAGAATGGCCTCATGGACGTTCGCGACTACGAAAAGCCGATAAGTAGTTACCGGGTCACACGCATCCCGTTCTACCAGGTATTCGCCCTCGGTCGCGAGCTGTGTCATCCAGTCACGTTGTACGGGCATTACGCCTATCTCTTCGACATCACCCATGGCGCCGGCGCCATGCAGCTCTGTGGCGGTGCCGACGGCATCGAGATGGGCGGCATGCCTCAGGTCGGCCGTGAAGCGGTGCTCGGCTTGCACACGCAAGCGTGGGAGATACTCGCTATGAAGCCGGCGAGACGGCTGGACACGCTCGGCCTAGCAGTGCCCACGGCGGTTTGGCAGAGCACCACGCCGTTGCATTGGGATCTGCCGCTTTACTTGAACAGGCCGCATCGGCTCGTCGGGACGTCGCGCAGATTCGTCGTCGATGGCGACACGTCTGGAGACCAGGCTGTTCTCGTTACGCATCGGGCGCATCGTTATCTGGAATACAAACTGATCAGCGTCAGTGTCGACGGCTGGGACGTCTCGCCGGCTTACGAGGATATTACGACGGTGATCTTTCGCTCACCTTGGCGGCAGAAGAAGTCCGTGCACTGGCATATCGAAGCCGAGGGAAATCCCAATTACGTCGACGTGTTGACGTTCGGATCCAGTGGCTGACGCGCTCGCTACATGCGGAATTCTTTGCCGAGATACACCTCGCGTACCTGCTTGTTCGCGAGCACGTCTTCGGGCGAGCCTTTTGCGAGCACGGCGCCGTCGCTCATGATGTAGGCGCGGTCGCAGATGCCGAGTGTCTCGCGCACGTTGTGATCGGTGATGAGAATGCCGATGCCACGCTCTTTGAGCTGGCGCACGATGCGCTGGATCTCGACCACCGAAATCGGGTCGATGCCGGCGAACGGCTCGTCAAGCAGCATGAAGCGCGGTTTGGCGGCCAGCGCGCGCGTGATCTCGACGCGGCGGCGTTCGCCGCCCGACAGTGCCTGGCCTTTGGATTTCGCGATGTGCGCGATCTGCAGCTCATCGAGCAGGGACTCGAGTTCGCGACGGCGGCCGTCAGCGTCGAGATCCTCGCGCAATTCGAGGATGGCGAGCACGTTTTCCTCGACAGTGAGGCGGCGGAACACCGACGGCTCCTGCGGCAGATAGCCTACGCCGAGGCGCGCGCGTGCGTGCATCGGCATCGCGGTGATGTCGTGCTTGTCGAGGGTGATGCGGCCGGCGTCTGCGCCGATCAGGCCGACGACCATGTAGAACGTCGTCGTCTTGCCGGCGCCGTTCGGGCCAAGCAGGCCGACGATCTCGCCTTGTTCGAGGGTGAACTCGAAGTCGCGCACGACGGTGCGCCCTTTGAAGCTCTTCTGCAAACCGATTGCGTTGAGCATCAGCGCGCGCCGTCCTTGCTCTTGTCGGCGGCGGCCTTGCCGGCATCCTTCTTGTCGCCGTCCGGCTTGGTCGCGGCCGGCTTGTCCGCGGGTTTCGCCGCGGCGGGTTTGGGCGTGCCGACCGGGAAGCCGCAATTGTTGGGGCTCGGCGCCGGCGGCGCGGTCTTTGCTTCCATGACCATGTGCACGCGCGCAGCGGGGTCGGCCTTGTTGCCCGATTCCATGTCGCCCGTGTCGGTGTTGTAGAGCATGTGCTCGCCGTGGAACTCGCTGCGCCCCTGCTGCACCACGACCACCCCGCCGGTCAGCTCGGCGATGTTGGTCAACGGGTTGTAGTCGATCGTGTCGGCATTCGCTGTCATCAGCGAACAGTCGCCGTCGTGCACCTGCTGCAGGTGCGCCTGTTTGCCGGTCAGAATGATGCGCGACATCTTGCCGGCATTCGGATCGTTTGCACCGCCAGGAATCCGGTAAATGGTCCCATGCGACGAGGTCATCTTGATCGAACCGCGCGTGATGATGACGTTGCCGTCGAGATCGGTCACGTCCGGATCGTTGACCGCGCTGGTCTTGCTCTGCACCGATTTGGAGTAGTTCGCATCGACGTTCGCCGGCTGGTCCTTGTCGGACTTCAGCGCGAACGCCTCGTTTGCGAGCAACAGCGCAGCGATGCAGCCTGCAGTGAGGATTTTCCCCGTCTTCATCAACGTTTCCCCGGTAGTGAAATCATATGCACGTCGGACAGCATTTCCGTGGTCTTCAGATCGAGATCGGCCTTCATGCCGATGCTGTGCGTAACCGAGTTCGCTTCGAAAATCGTGGTCGGCGCCGCGGTTTCCATGCGCTGATCGCGATGCGGCGCATTGGCGATCGGGCGGCCCTGCGCGTCCTTGAGTTTCGGGTCGGTGGTAATGGTCATATCGCTCGACAGCACGTCAACGCGCTGCACTGTTTCGGTCGCGACGCGATGCATCGCGACCGCGCCTTCGAGCTTCATCACGTTGCCGTCCTTGTCGATCCAGGCAGATTCGGACTTGCCCTTCCAGGTATTGCCGCCGTTGTCGATGATCTCGTAGTCAGGCTGGATGATGTAGCTCGAACCGTCGTCGCCGCGGCGGGCCATGCGCGGGCCTTTGACGCTGAACGCGTAGGCGCCTTCCTGGTCGAGCGCGTCGAGGGTGAAGTTATTCAGCGTGTAGTCGGAGCGCGGCGGGCCGACGAAATCGTCGTTCGCGTTGCGCGCACGGATCAGCCACACCTCCATCCAGGCGGCGAAGGCGATCACGGCGAGAATGGCGATGACCAGCCAGTTGCGACGATCCATCATGGCAGTTCGAGCTTGCCCTGCGCGGCGAGCAGCAGGTCGCAGACCTCGCGCGCGGCGCCCTGGCCGCCGGCCAGGCGCGTGCGCCACAAGGCGCGTTCGCGCACGTATGGATGCGCATTGGCCGGCGCGATCGAAAGCCCGGCACGCAGCATCGGCGGCAGGTCGACCATGTCGTCGCCGGTGTAGCAGGCTTGCTCGGGGGCGAGCTGGAGGGCGGCGAGCAGGTGCTCGAAGCAGGCGAGCTTGTCGCTGCGTCCCTGATACTCGTGCACGATGCCGAGTTCGGCCATGCGCACCGAGACGACATGACTCGTGCGCGCCGTGATCACGGCGATTTCGACCCCCGCCGCCAGCAGGCGCTTCATGCCGGCGCCGTCGTGGGCGTGGAACGCCTTCAGCTCACTGCCGTCCGCGGCGTACCAGAGGCGGCCGTCGGTGAGGACGCCATCGACGTCGAATACCGCGAGCTTGATGCGTGCGGCGCGCTGCAGGATGTCAGCGGGGAGATCCGTGGGAAGCATGAGAATTCGGGCGGTTCGGAGGCGGCAATTCTACAGCCATGGGTTGTTAACGAGGGCTGAGGAGTGGGTTGGGGATTGTTTCAGGGGTGTCTGATTCTGGTTTTTTACTCGTTATTTCTGCGGAAGCAGGGCTTTCAACAGCCGCAGGGCTGGTCATCCAGCTCTTCTTTGCTCGCATTGCTCTTTGTTCGTCATTCCCGCGTGCTTCTAGCGGGAATCCAGTGACTTTGCTTTTGTTCTTTTGTGTTTCAGAGCAAAGGCTTCCACTCGTCCTACGGACGAGCGGGTCACTTTCTTGTCAGCAGCGACAAGAAAGTAACCAAAGAAACGCCGCCCCGGGAGCCGCGCCGCCTACGGCGGTCCGCGAGGTCATGCCGGGGTTCGCTCGATGGACATCCCTGTCCATTCGCGAACTCGCGCGCATCCTGCGCGCGACCCTTTGGGCGAATCCGTCATGCCCTCGCCGCGGCTGACGGGGACCCGAAATCAAAAGCAAAAAAGCAGAGCAGAGCAGAGCACGGAGAGCCTGCTTCTCGCTTTGCTCTGGCGCGCACGATGCGCGCTGCTCCGGCTCTTCCGGGTCCCCATTACATTGCGGCGGCAGCGGACGAAAAGGCCCGTAGGGTCGGCGCGATGGATCGCGCCGATTCCGCTATTGCACACAGATGTGCAATTAGCGGAACCCGGCCGCTGACGCGGACCCTTCGGGCAGGAGGCCCGAAGGGCGCAATGTTCTGGGGCGGCGTCTTTTGGTTACTTTTCTTCGCTGCTGAAGAAAAGTGACCCGCTCGCCCGCAGGGCGAGTGGAAGCCCTTGCTCTGGCTCAAAAGACTTTGAGCGTTAGCAATACTAACGCGATGCCCAAGCAAAGGTTTCGCCTAACCCACCCAAATAAACGCAAAGGCCGAATAAACAAAACCGCGCGCCGTTAGACCACACGCGCCAGAAACAAGTCGTGAATATTGAGCGCCCCGACCAGCCGATCGTCGGCATCGACTACCAGCAAGGCGTTGATTTTGTGGTCTTCCATCACGCGTGCCGCCTCGATCGCGAGTTTGTCGACGGTGATCGTCTTCGGCGTGCGCGTCATCAATTGGCTGACATGGGTCTTGCGCAGGTCGATGTCGACGTTGCTCCAGGCGCGGCGCAGGTCGCCGTCGGTGAAGACGCCGATCAGGCGCCCCTCTGTATCGACCACCGCGGTCATGCCGAGGCCTTTGAGGGTGATTTCGGCCATCGCTTCGGACAGCGTCGCGTCGGCGCCGATGGTCGGGATGCGTTCGCCGGCGTGCATCACGTCGCTGATGTGCACGAGCAGGCGCCGGCCGAGTGCGCCGGCCGGATGCGAGCGGGCGAAATCCTCGGAGGTGAAGCCGCGTGCCTCGAGCAGGGCGATCGCCAGCGCGTCGCCCATGACGAGCGCGGCGGTCGTGCTCGCGGTCGGCGCCAGGCCGAGCGGGCAGGCTTCCTCGGGCACGCTGACGTCGAGATGCACGTCGGCCATCGCCGCGAGGGAGGAATCGGGGTTGCCGGTCATCAGGATCAGCGGCACGCCCTGGCGCTTGATCAGCGGCAGGATGGCGAGCAGTTCGTCGGTTTCGCCCGAGTTCGACAGGGCGAGGACGACGTCCTTCTGCGTGATCATGCCGAGGTCGCCATGGCTCGCCTCACCCGGATGGACGAAGAAGGCCGGGGTGCCGGTCGAGGCCAGGGTCGCTGCGATCTTGCGCGCGACGTGGCCGGACTTGCCCATGCCCGAGACGACCACGCGGCCGGCGCAGTCGAGCATCAGCTCGCAGGCGCGCAGAAATTCGCCGTCGATGCGCGACTTGAGCAGGTCGATCGCGCGTGCTTCGGTATCGATCACGGTGGCGGCGCTGCGCATCAAGGCGGCGGAATCGAGCCGCACGTGCGTCTGGGCCGGGTTGAATGGCTGGATCTTCGCGTTCATCAACGCGCTCATAAGTTGGGGATGGAGCAGGGAAAGGGCAGGGTGCGCAGGTTCCGGGTTTCTGTGCCCGAGGTAATTCGCTACCATTGTCGTTTTCCTATTGTAGCCGTCACCCCCTGTGCCAGCCAGAAGCGCGTCGGATGGGACATCGAAACGCTTCTCGGGTTCCCGCCTGCCGATGCCGCGGCGCGAACCCCCATCAGGACGAAGATAACGCAATATCCGTCGCGCCGATGACAGAAAATCGGCGGTCTGCCCGCACCGCGCCACATTTCGCGGCTAAAGTCCCATACCCATGAACAGCGAAACGATCAAGAATCTCATCGAACAAGGCATGCCCGGAGCCAAGGCCGACGTGGAAGGCGCCGACGGCGTGCATTTCGAGGCGGTCGTGATCGCCGAAGCCTTCGCCGGCAAGCTGCCGCTGGCGCGCCACCGCCTGGTCTATGCGACCCTGGGCGATCTGATGGGCGGCGAGATCCACGCCCTGTCGCTGAAAACGCTGACGCCGGCAGAAGCGTCGCGCTCCGAATGAATCCCGGGCGGATTCGTTCGCGGCGTCTCTAATACTGGAAACTTGAATGGCCAAAATCGTGATTTCGGGCGGCGAGCCGCTTAACGGCGAAGTGCAGATTTCCGGCGCCAAAAACGCCGTCCTGCCGATCCTCGCCTCGACCCTGCTCGCCGACGGGCCCGTCTCGATCACCAACGTGCCGCATCTGCACGACGTGACGACGACGATGGAACTGCTCGGCCAGATGGGCGTAAGCCTGGAAATCGACGAGCGCATGCGCATCAACATCGATCCGCGCACGACGAACCGCTATTTCGCGCCGTACGAATTGGTGAAAACCATGCGCGCCTCAATCCTCGTGCTCGGGCCGCTCGTCGCGCGCTTCGGCGAGGCCGACGTGTCCCTGCCGGGCGGCTGCGCGATCGGTTCGCGCCCGGTCGATCTGCACATCAAGGGCCTGCAGGCGCTCGGCGCCGACGTCTCCGTCGAGAACGGCTACATCAAGGCGCGCGCGAAACGGCTCAGGGGCGCACGCGTGCGCTTCGACATCGTCACTGTGACCGGCACTGAGAACATCATGATGGCCGCCGCGCTCGCCCAGGGCACGACCGTGCTCGAGAACGCGGCGCAGGAACCCGAAGTCGTCGACCTTGCCAACTGCCTCAACACGATGGGCGCGAAGATTTCCGGTGCCGGCACCGAGACGATCGTGATCGAAGGCGTCGAGCGCCTGAACGGAACGAACTACGACGTGCTGCCTGACCGCATCGAGACCGGCACCTTCCTCGTCGCCGGAGCGATCTCCGGCGGCCGCGTGCTGGCCAAGCGCGCGCGCCCGGACACGCTTGAAGTCGTGCTACAGAAGCTCGAAGAAACCGGTGCGCACATCACGACCGGCGACGACTGGATCCTGCTCGACATGCAGGGCCGCAAGCCGAAGGCCGTCGACATCGTCACCGCGCCGTATCCCGCATTCCCGACCGACATGCAGGCGCAGTTCACTGCGCTCAACGCGGTCGCCGAAGGCGTCGGCGTCATCACCGAAACCGTGTTCGAAAACCGCTTCATGCACGTGCAGGAACTGCAGCGACTCGGCGCCGATATCCGCGTCGACGGCAACACGGCGACGATCCACGGCGTCGACACGATGACCGGCGCGCCGATCATGGCGACCGACCTGCGTGCGTCCGCGTGCCTGGTTCTCGCCGGACTCGCCGCGAAAGGCGACACCACGGTGGACCGCGTCTACCACATCGACCGCGGCTACGAGAACATCGAAGAGAAGCTCGGCAGCCTCGGGGCGCATATCCGGCGGTTGCCCTCCTGACGGTTGTTGGTTGGTTGTTCGGCTGACTTTGCTTCTTTTGCTCGTCATTCCTGCGGAAGCAGGAATCCAGCTCTTCTTTTTCTCGTCATTCCCGCGAGCTCTTAGCGGGAATCCAGTGACTTTGCTTTTTTATCGGGGGTTAGGAGCCAAGGCTTCCACTCGTCCTTTGGACGAGCGGGTCACTTTCTTGTCAGCAGCGACAAGAAAGTAACCAAAGAAACGCCGCCCCGGGAGCCGCGCCCTCCGCGCTACGCGCTCCGGGTACGCGAGGTCATGCCGGGGTTCGCTCGATGGACATCCGTGTCCATTCGCGAACTCGCGCGCATCCTGCGCGCGACCCTATGGGCGAATCCGTCATGCCCTCGCCGCGGCTGACGGGGACCCGAGATCAAAAGCAAAAAAGCAAAAGCAAAGCAGAGCAGAGCACGGAGAGCCTGCTTCTCGCTTTGCTCTGGCGCGCATGATGCGCGCTGCTCCGGCTCTTCCGGGTCCCCATTACATTGCGGCGGCAGCGGACGAAAAGGCCCGTGAGGGTCGGCGCGATGGATCGCGCCGATTCCGCTATTGCACACGGATGTGCAATTAGCGGAACCCGGCCGCTGACGCGGACCCTTCGGGCAGGAGCCCGAAGGGCGCAATGTTCTGGGGTGTGTTTCTTTGGTGACTTTCTTTGCACAAGCAAAGAAAGTTACCCGCTCGCCCGCAGGGCGAGTGGAAGCCTTTGCTCTTAACCCAACAAAAAAAAGCAAAGTCACTGGATTCCCGCTAAGAGCACGCGGGAATGACGAGCAAAAGCAAGCGCCGAACCCTTAGTCGCGCGCCGCCGAGAGGCGAAGAAACCCCTTGGGGCTTAGCCGCGTTCCTTCAACTCGAGCGCAATCACCGACCCATCACCCTGCGCCTTCTCAAAGCGAATCGGCAAGACCCCGGTGGCCGGCGAGTACCAGGAGCGTGCTTTGCCGGGCATGTCGTCGCGTTCGTAGCGCAGGGTTTTGAAGCTGCCGGCGGGGACCTGGATGGTCTCCTCACCCTTGACCGCGAAGTGCTGCGACTCGATGTGGTCGCGGCCGGCGACGGGCAAGGTCAGGTCGCGCTTGCCGCTCGCGGCGGCGGCACCGAGGACGAGGGTCAGGTTGGTGCGATCGAGGGCGTCGGCCGGGATGGCGTAGTCGGAGTTCGATTTGCCGTCGCGCGAATGCGCTTGCTTCGCGGTGTGGTCGAAATCGATGTGCTTGACCGAACTCTTGAACGTCGCGTCCTGCTTGAAATCGTAGCGCAGGCTTTGGACCTTGCCGCCGTTCCAGCGGAAGGTCGACTCTTCGTGGATGTTCAGCCCGACCAGGCGCGCCGTGCCCGAGGTGCCTTTCATTTCGCTGCGCAGGGTCCAACTGCCGTCAGGGTTCGCACTGAGCGTATAACTCGCGTCGCCTATGGCTTTGCCGTCGCGGATGACGGTGTAGACCGCGCTGGTCGCCTTGAGGTCGGCCGCATGCGCGGCGACGGTGGAAAGAGCGAGCAGAAAACCGATAGCGAATTTGCGCATGGTGGCTGGGGTCCGGCCGGGGAAACAGGGGAGTGGATCGAGTCTGCCGCGCCGCGACTGAATAAAACCGGTATCGCCGGGATTCAGGCCAGCGCGCCGCTCGCATCGAGGCGCAGCGGCGCGGCGAGAGGCCGGCCGTTGTGAACCACGCGATTGGCGTCGAGCGCGATCGCCCCGCTCGCAAGCAGCTTCGTCGTCGCAACGAGCAGGCGGTGTTCGAGCGGCAGCAGGCGCGCGGCGAGGGTTTCCGGCGTGTCGTCTTTTTCTATCGGCAGCACGGCCCGCGCGATCACCGGACCGCCGTCGAGTTCGGCGGTGACGTAATGCACGCTCGATCCATGCTCGGCGTCGCCGGCTTCGATCGCGCGTGCATGCGTGTGCAGGCCGGGATACTTCGGCAGCAGCGACGGATGGATATTGATCATGCGGCCGTGCCAGTGGCCGACGACGGCCGGGTCAATGATGCGCATATAGCCCGCAAGCGCGATCAGGTCGGGCGCGAACTCGGCGGCGCGATCGAAGATGGCGCGATCGAATTCGGTGCGGCTCGCATAATCGCGCGGCTTGAGCGCGATCGCTTCGACACCGGCCTCGCGCGCCAGTTCGAGCGCGGGTGCTGTGGGCCGGTCGGACAACAGGGCGGCGATGTCGATCGCCAGTTCGCCGCGGCGCCGCGCGTCGGCGAGCGCGGCGAAATTGCTGCCGCGGCCCGAGGCGAGGACGACGACGCGCAAGGGACGAGAGTCTGGCAAGCGCAATCTCGGCGAGGCTTTACGCGATGTGCACGCGATCTTCGCCGTTCGCCGGCACGATCTCGCCGATCGTCCACGCGGCGAGATTCAGCGCGGTGAGGCGCTGCAGCGTCATCGCGACCTGGTCGCGCGCGACGATCAGGGTGTAGCCGATGCCGCAATTGAACGTGCGCCACATTTCCGTCTGCGGCACGTTGCCTTCGCGGCGCAGCCAGTCGAACACCGCAGGCTGCGTCCAAGCCTTGCTGTCGAGCGCGATGCCAAGGCCGTCGGGCACGACGCGGATGATGTTTTCGGTCAGGCCGCCGCCGGTGATGTGCGCCATGCCGTGCACCGGCTGCGCTTTGAGCAGATCGAGGATCGGCTTGACGTAAATCGTCGTCGGCGCCATCAGCGCATCGGCGAGACTGACGCCGCCCAAATCCAGATCGAACGGATTGCCGGCGCGCGCGACGATCTTGCGGATCAGCGAATAACCGTTCGAGTGCGGCCCGCTCGAAGCGATGCCGATGATCGCGTCGCCGGCTTGCACCTTGGCGCCGTCGATCAGCGCGGACTTCTCCACGGCGCCGACGCAGAAGCCGGCGAGGTCGTACTCGCCGGGCGGATACATGTCGGGCATTTCCGCGGTCTCGCCACCGATCAGGGCACAGCCGGCGAGTTCGCAGCCGCGCGCGATGCCGCCGACGACCGCGACCGTGGTGTCGACGTGGAGCTTGCCCGTGGCGAAGTAATCGAGGAAGAACAACGGTTCGGCGCCCTGCACGAGCACGTCGTTGACGCACATGCCGACGAGGTCGATGCCGATCGTGTCGTGGCGGCCGAGAATCTGGGCGAGCTTGAGCTTGGTGCCGACGCCATCGGTGCCGGAGACCAGGACCGGGTCCTTGTAGCGCCCGGCGAGCTCGAACAGCGCACCGAACCCGCCGAGTCCGGCCATCACTTCCTTGCGAAACGTGCGCGCGACGAGCGGCTTGATGCGTTCGACGACTTCTTCGCCGGCATCGATGTCCACGCCGGCGGCGCGGTAGGTCAGGGATTCTTTTTCGGTCGACATGGGGAAACCAGTTATGGAGATCGCCGGGTGGGCCCCGATGCGGGGCGAAGCCCGTCGCCTCGGATATCGAAGGCCGAACCTCACGCCAAGATTGCCGTTCACGGTTCGCTGCTTGGCGGCGAGCGGAACGAATTTGCAACGGAAGTACGGCCGGCAGGCGCGCATGATAGACGTTGCCATCCCGATTGGGCAGTATGTAGGTATGCCGAAATCACCGTTGAAGGCCCTGATCCTCGGGATCGGCCTGAGTCTCGCCCCGATTTTTGCCTGCGCAGCGGGCATTTACACCGGTACCGCCCCCGTCGCCACGCAATCAGACCAGGACCGTGCCGCCGCGCTGCGCGTCGCCCTGAGCCAGGCCGTGACCCAAGCGGCCAAGGGCGACGCGGCCGTACTCAAGCGCCCCGAGGTCGCGCGTGCGCTGACCCGCGCGGAGCGCTACACGCGCCAATACAGCTATCAGCCGAACAGCACGCCCGTCGAGCCCGGCAAGCCGCCGGCGAAATTCCTCCTGGTCGCTCAGTTCGACGGCGCGCAGATCGACGCGCTCGTGCGCGATCAGGGGCTCGCCGCCGCTCCCGCGGCTGCGGCATCGCCGGCCGGGACGAATACGCCGAATCCGCCGCCGGCGGCGAGTCCCGCCGCGCCGCCCGCGGCTGCAGCGAGTGCAAATGTGGAAGCCGCAGCCCCGCAGGCTGACGCGGCGCCCGCGCCGGCCGCCGCCGGTTCGTATCGCGTCTGGTTCAGCGGCCTGCGTTCGGCCGACGACTATGCCCGACTCGTCGGCGCGCTCAACGGCAGCCCCGAGGTGCGCGCGCTGCGCGTCGAGCAGGCGCACGGCAACGTGCTGCAGGCGCGCATCGATGCGCGCGGCTCGCTGCAGGAACTGACCGAATCGCTCGACGCCGCGCGCATCGCGCGCGCGACGAACACGAAACCGCCGGTCGAAGGCGTCGACGCCGTGCTCGATCTCGAACCGTGAACCGCGCATGCCGCCTGCGTCGAACAGCTCTTCCCCCTGGCGACACCTGCCGAACGCGCTGACCCTGGCGCGCATTGCGCTCGTCGCGCCGCTGGTCTGGCTGATCGCCAACCATTACTTCAAAAGCGCGCTGCTCGTCGTTGCGATCGCTGGCGCAAGCGATGCGCTCGACGGCCTGCTTGCCAGGCGCTTCGGCTGGCGCAGTTGGCTCGGCGGCGTGCTCGATCCGCTCGCCGACAAGGTGTTGCTGATCGCCTGTTTCGTCTCGCTCGATCTCGCCGAGGTGATTCCCGACTGGCTCATGTGGCTCGTCGTCGGCCGCGATCTGATGATCGCCGCGGGCGCGACGGCCTATCATTTCCTCGTCGGCCGCGTCGTGCCGGAGCCGTCGCTGCTGTCGAAGATCACGACTTTCATCCAGATCGTCTGCGTCCTTGCCCTCCTGCTGAAGCTGAGCGGCGCGTTGCCGCTGCCGGACTCGGTCGATGAGACGCTGATCTGGCTCACTGCGCTGGCGACGGCCGCGAGCGGCGTGCATTACGTCGTCGTCTGGTCGCGCAAGGCGCTGCATACAAGGATAGGGGGGAACGCATGAATTCGACTTTCACTCTGCGCTGGCAAATGTTGGCGCTGTTCGTGCTGCTTTGCGCGGCGTTTTACTACCTGTCGCCGGTGCTGACGCCGTTTGCGATCGCGGCGATGTTCGCCTATCTGTTTGATCCGCTCGCCGATCTGCTCGAGCGCTGGAAGCTCTCGCGCACCACGGCCGTCAGCATCGTCTTCCTCGCCCTCAGCCTCGTGGTGACGCTGATTCTGCTGCTGGCGATTCCCTACCTCTCGCGCCAGGTCGCGGCCTTTATCGGCCATCTGCCGCAGTGGCTCGCGTGGATGCAGGACGTGGCGCTGCCGTGGCTGCACGAGCGCTTCGAGCTCGACTTCGAAATGCCCGACATGCAGAAGGTCATCACCGTGCTGCAGAGCCATTGGAAAGAGGCCGGTGGTATCGCGACGACGGTCGTGGCCGGCATCTCGAAGTCGGGCTTTGCCGTGATTTCCTGGATCACGCGCCTCGTCGTGATTCCGGTCGCGTTCTTCTACCTGCTGCGCGATTGGGACGTGATGATCCAGAAGATCCACGACCTGCTGCCGCGTTCGATCGAACCGACCGTCTCGCGCCTCGCGCGCGAAGCGGACGAGACGCTGTCGGCCTTCGTGCGCGGCCAGCTCTCGGTGATGATCGTGCTCGGCATCCTCTACGCGATCGGCCTGTGGGCGGTCGGCATCGACGTCGGTCCGCTGATCGGCCTCATCGCCGGATTGATCAGCTTCGTGCCGTACCTCGGCAGCATCACCGGCATCCTGATGGGCGTGATCGCTGCGCTCGTGCAGTACGGCGACGTCACCCACGTCTTGCTCGTCGTCACCGTCTTCGTGATCGGCCAGTTGATCGAAGGCTACGTGCTCGTGCCGCGCCTGGTCGGCGAAAAGATCGGCCTGCACCCGGTCGCAGTGATCTTCGCCGTGCTCGCCGGCGGCGAGATGTTCGGCTTCCTCGGCGTGCTGCTCGCGCTGCCGGTCGCTTCCGTGCTGATGGTGCTGCTGCGCTATGCCAATGAACGCTATCGCGCGAGCCAGTTGTATGCGCACGAGTCGCCCGAGGCGCCGGCGGATGCGCCTGCGGGGGTAGGCGAACCCATTGTGGTGGTGTCTTCTTCCCGGCAGGCCGCGGACCCCTCTTCGGTAGTGGTGCGGAAAGGAGACGCCGACAACGGGCCGCGCACGAAATGAAGCCTGACCAGTTGCCGCTGACGATGCGCTGGCCGCCGCAGCAGCGCTTCGAAACCTTCCTTGCCGGCGACAACGCCGCGGCGCTCGACCTGGTACGCCGTGCGGCGACCGATGCGGACGCATCCTGGGTTTTCGTCAGCGGCGCCGCGGCCGGAGGCAAGACGCATCTGCTGATCGCTGCCTGCGCTGCGGCGAGCGCGGGCGAAAGACGCGCACAATACCTATCGCTGCGCAGCCTGCGCGATCGCGCGCCCGATGCGATCCGCGCGCTCGGCGGCAGCGACCTGTTGGCCCTAGACGATCTCGATGCGATCGCCGGCGACCGCGAGGCCGAACATGCGTTGTTCGATCTGTACAATCGCTGCAAAGTGGAGAAGTGTACTTTGCTTTTCGCTGCATCGCGCACGCCCGCACAAATCGGCATTGGCCTGCCCGATCTCATTTCGCGCCTGTCGGCCTGCGCACAGGCGCCGCTCAAGCCATTGGACGACGAAGCGCGTCGCGAAGTATTGCGCGAGCGCGCATCTGCGCGCGGCATTGAACTCGACGACACCGCGCTCGATTGGCTGTTCGCGCGCACCGAGCGCGACCTTGGCAGTCTGACTGCGTTGCTCGATCGGCTCGATCGAGAGTCGCTTGCCGCGAAGCGGCGAGTGACGGTGCCGTTTTTGCGCAAATTGTTGGCAAGCTGACGGGGGGCTTTTCTTGCTCGTCATTCCTGCGGAAGCAGGAATCCAGCTCTTCTTTTGCTCGTCATTCCCGCGTGCTCTTAGCGGGAATCCAGTGACTTTAGCTTTTGCTTTTGTTGGTTAAGAGCAAAGCTTCCACTCGCCCTACGGGCGAGCGGGTCACTTTTCTTCAACAGCGAAGAAAAGTAACCAAAAGACGCCGCCCCAGAACATTGCGCCCTTCGGGCCTCCTGCCCGAAGGGTCCGCGTCAGCGGCCGGGTTCCGTTGACTGCACGTCCCCGTACAGGCAACGGAATCGGCGCGATCCATCGCGCCGACCCTACGGGCCTTTTCGTCCGCTGCCGCCGCAATGTAATGGGGACCCGGAAGAGCCGGAGCAGCGCGCATCGTGCGCGCCAGAGCAAAGCGAGAAGCAGGCTCTCCGTGCTCTGCTCTGCTTTGCTTTTGCTTTTTTGCTTTTGATCTCGGGTCCCCGTCAGCCGCGGCGAAGGCATGACGGAACCGCCCGCAAGGGGCGCGCGCAGGATGCGCGCGAGTTCGCGAATGGACAGGGATGTCCATCGAGCGAACCCCGGCATGGCCTCGCGAACCGCCGTAGGCGGCGCGGCTCCCGGGGTGTGTTCTCTTTGGTTACTTTCTCTTGCACAAGCAAGAGAAAGTGACCCGCTCGTCCGCGGGACGAGTGGAAGCCTTTGCTCTTAAACCAACAGAGCACAGAGCAAAGTCACTGGATTCCCGCTAAGAGCACGCGGGAATGACGAGCAAAAGAAGAGCCGGATTCCTGCTTTCGCAGGAATGACGAGCAAAAGAAGCAAAGCTGGGCGCGACGAATCGCCCCCTACGAAAGCGCGGGGTTCCAGCAAGAAACACCAATAACACCAAAAAACCGAATTCAGACGGAAAACACCGAACCCAAATCAGCCAACTGCGCGGGCGTACCAAGATTCCACCAACGCCCGTCGTAACGCTCACCGGTAAGTTTCCGCGCGCGCATCGCACGCTGATACATCGGCAACAGCTTGAATGCGCCCTCGGGTTGATCCGAAAGCAGGGCGGCGCGATAGAGACCGATATTGGCGAAGGTCAATCGCTCGCCCGCGTCGTCTTGGTTGAGGCGGTCACCATCGAGACAGAAATCGCCGCGTGGATGGAAATCGGGATTCGGCACCATGACGAGATGCGCCCACGCGTCGGGCGCCAGGGTATGTGGATCGGTCAGGCGCGCGTAGTCGTAGTCGGACCAGATATCGGCGCTGACTGCGATGAACGGCTCGTCGCCGAGCCAATGCAGCGCGCGGCGCATGCCGCCTCCGGTTTCGAGCGGAGTCGGGCCTTCGTACGAATAGCGAATGCGCAGGTTCCAGCGCGAGCCGTCGCCGAGTGCAGCCGGAAACTGTTCGGCGAGGTGCGAGGTGTTGATGACGACGTCGCTGATTCCCGCGAGCGCGAGTTTTTCCAGGTGGTGCTCGATCAGCGTCTTGCCGCCAACTTCGAGCAACGGTTTCGGCGTCGTGTCGGTCAGCGGCCGCATGCGTTCGCCGCGGCCGGCGGCGAAGATCAGCGCTCGACAGGCCACGTTGCTTTTTCCTTGGGCAGCGGTTCGGTGATGTCGCGGTCGGCGACAGCGCGCTCGATCAGCGCAGCGAAGGCTTCGAGTTCCGGGTAGCGTCGCGACACGCCGAGCACGTAGTCGAGGACGAGCGGCAGGTCGCTGAGGTACGCCGCCTTGCCGTCGCGGTAATTGAGCCGGCAGAACAAGCCGAGCACCTTGATGTGCCGCTGCAGGCCGGTCAGGTCGAACCAGCGGCGGAATTGTTCGGCGCCCGCGTCGACCGCGCCGGCGTCGATCAGGCGCAGACGGTGCCGTTCGACCCAGGCGTCGACCCGCTCGCCCGGCCAGGCGATGTAGCAATCGCGCAGCAGCGAAGCGAGGTCGTAGGTGATCGGCCCGAGCAGCGCACCCTGAAAATCGATGATCCCGGGGTTCGCGAGCGCCGTATCGGCAGCGCCCGGTTCGCCGTTGCCGACGATCATCAAGTTGCGGCTGTGGAAGTCGCGGTGCATGAAACTCTGCGGCTGCGCGCGCACGTTGCGCGTGAGGAGCGCGATTGCCGCATCGATGACGCCGCGCTCTTCGCCCGTGAGGGCGTAGCCCAGATGGCGCATAAGGAACCACGGCGCCATCAGCTCGAGTTCCATGGTGACGAAGGCGTCGTCGAACGCGGACAGGCCCTGTGCGGAGACGCGCGTCTGCATCGTCAGCAGGGCGTCGAACGCGTCGGCGTAGAGCGCATCGACCGTGACCGTGTTCAACTCGGGCAGGTAGGTGCGCGTGCCGAGGTCTTCCATCAGGATGAAACCGGCCGCCGGATCGACCGCGTGCACCTCGGGCGTATGCAGCGCGGCGGCGTGCAGCCGCGCGCCGATGTCGAGCCACGGCGCGATGTTTTCCTTGTCGGGCGGCGCGTCCATGACGACCCAGGTTTTATCGTCCGCGTCGACGCGCCAATAGCTGCGGAAGCTCGCGTCGGCGGAGGCCGGGGCGAGGCTGAAACGGGTATGCGGAAATTGCGCGGCGACGAAGCGCTGCAGTTCGGTGTGGCGGGGCGAATTCATGGCGGCGCAGTGTAGCGGCGGCGCGCCGCCGATGCACGGCTGCCATCGCGTTCCACCGTCGCCGCTGCGGTATCGTCGGTGCGCCCCGTCGCAAGCCGAAGTGGCCCCAGGGACATCGCGCGCAGTGAGCCTGTTTCTGCGCCACGCCGGGGTCTAGCTTATCGGCTTCATCGCATGGGGCCGTCGTCGTGGCGCTGATTTCCATTGCTTTGCAAGCCATCGTTCTTGCCGCCGTCCTGGCGAGCGTGCCCGCTGTCGCTCAGGAGACGGCCGGTCCGGCGGAAGGCGCCGCGCCGGTCCAGCGCCAGTCGCTCGACGAGGCGTGGTGGACCGGGCCGATGCTCGCCGCCGCGGCCGGGACGCTGCCGCAGGGACATTTCCTCGTCGAGCCGTATCTCTACGACGTGAGATCGCCGCATGCGGACGGCTTCGGCTCGCTGACTTATATCAACTACGGCCTGACCGACCGTCTGACCGTCGGCATGATTCCCACATTCGGCTACAACCGCGTCGGCGGCGGCGCGGACTCCTTGCACATCGGCGTCGGCGACGTCAGCGTGCAGGCGCAGTGGCGCCTAACCCAGTTCGATCCCGACGGCTGGCTGCCGACGATGTCGATCAACCTGCAGGAGTCCCTACCGACCGGCAAGTACGACCGCCTCGGCGACCGTCCCGCCGACGGTCTCGGCAGCGGTTCGCGCTCGACCACGCTCGGCCTGTACATGCAGACGTATTTCTGGATGCCGAACGGGCGCGTTCTGCGCACGCGGCTGAATTTTTCGTACGCCTATGCGCAGGATGCGAGCGTCGCCGACGTCAGTGTGTACGGCACGGCGCAGGGCTTTCGCGGCACGGCGAAGCCGGGCGACGTGCAGACCGCCGATCTCGCCTTCGAATACAGCCTGACGCAGAACTGGGTACTCGCTGCGGATCTGCTCTATCGTCACGCGCAAAGCACGCGCGTGGTCGGCCGTTCGTCGCCGGCCGCGCCGGCAGATGACGTGAATGTCGACAGCGGGCCGCGCACGTCGTTCGCGATCGCGCCGGCGGTCGAATACAACTGGAACGCGAACATCGGCCTGCTGCTCGGGATGCGCGTGATTCCGCGCACCCGCAACGATGCCGCAACGGTGACGCCGGCGCTGGCGCTAAATATGGTGTTTTGATTTTGCCGCGAAACAGGCAGTCGTAGAGGCGCACTTTCCCGCCTCGCGCACGAAAAGACGTCGATTCGTGCGCGCGCCTCATGCGAGTGGAAATGCATTCGAGTCGCACCCGGCTTTTCGGCAATGGAACCGAGAGCCGGGTGCGATGAGTCGAACCCCTACGAAAACACGTGGTTCGCTGCCTCAGGCTTCCTGACGCAACGCCTTCGCTGCGGCGACCATTGCGCCGAGCGCGGCCTTCACTTCGGGCCAGCCGCGCGTCTTCAGGCCGCAGTCCGGATTGACCCAGAGCTGTTCGGGCTTGAGCCGCGCCTGCGCCTTGCGCAGCAGGCCGAGCATGTCGTCGTACTCGGGCACGCGCGGCGAGTGGATGTCGTACACGCCGGGGCCGATGCCGCTCGGATAGCGGAAGCGCGTGAACGCTTCGAGCAGTTCCATGCGCGAGCGCGAAGTTTCGATCGAGATCACGTCGGCATCGAGCGCCGCGACCGCATCGATGATGTCGTTGAACTCGGCGTAGCACATGTGCGTGTGGATCTGCGTCTCGTCGCGCACGCCGGCCGCGGCGACGCGGAAGCAGGCGACCGCCCAGGCGAGGTAGGCGTCCCAGTCGCGGCGGCGCAGCGGCAGGCCCTCGCGCAGCGCAGGCTCGTCGATCTGGATCACGCGGATGCCGGCGGTTTCGAGGTCGACGACTTCGTCGCGCAGCGCCAGCGCGATCTGGCGGCAGGTGTCGGCGCGCGGCTGATCGTCGCGCACGAACGACCATTGCAGGATCGTCACCGGCCCGGTGAGCATGCCCTTCATCACGCGCTGGGTCAGCGATTGCGCATAGCGCGACCACGCTACCGTCATCGGCTGCGGACGCGAAACATCGCCGTAGATGATCGGCGGCTTGACGCAGCGCGAGCCGTAGCTCTGCACCCAGCCCTGCTTGGTGAAGGCGAAACCGTCGAGCTGCTCGCCGAAGTATTCGACCATGTCGTTGCGCTCGAACTCGCCGTGCACGAGCACGTCGATATCGAGTTCTTCCTGGATGCGCACCGTCTGCGCGGTTTCGTTTTCGAGGAAGGTCCGATACTCGGCGTCGCTCAACTTGCCCGCGCGGTGCGAGGCGCGCGCGTGGCGCACTTCGGCGGTCTGCGGGAACGAGCCGATCGTCGTGGTCGGGTAGGCCGGCAGGCCAAGCGCCTGCGCTTGCTTGAGCCGGCGCGCTTCGTAGTCCGACTGGCGCTGTTCGAGCTGCGCCGTGGTCTGCTTGACGCGCTCACGCACGGCCGCATTGACGGTGAGCTTGGACGCGCGCCGCGACTTCTGCAGTTCGCGCGAGGCGGCGATGGCGGCGAGCGCCGCTTCCTTGCCTTCGGCGGCATCGGCGAGCGTGCGCAGCTCGGCGACTTTCTCGCGTGCGAACGCGAGCCACGGATGGATTTCGAGTGCGGCCTCCGGGCTCGCGTCGATCGGCACGTGCAGCAGCGAGCACGACGGCGCGATCTGCAGGCGATGCGCGCTGATCGCGGCGCGCGCGCGCTTGATCAGACCGAGCGCCGCGTGCAGATCGGTGCGCCAGATATTGCGCCCGTCGACGACGCCAAGCGAAAGCACGCGGTCGTCCGGCAGATGGTCGAGCACGGCGTCGAGCAACTGCGGCGCGCGCACGAGATCAATATGCAATCCATGCGCGGGCAACGAGAGGGCGAGGTCGAGATTTTCGTCGAGCCCGGAGAAATACGTCGCGAGGAGTAGCTTCGGCGTACGTGCCTCTGCGAGCGTGGCATAGGCATAGCGGAACGCATGCCGGGCGGCGTCACACAAATCGAGCGCGAGCAGCGGTTCGTCGAGCTGCACCCAGTCGGCGCCCGCGTCGGCGAGCTTGCCGAGCAGTTCCGCGTAGACCGGCACGAGCTTGTCGAGCAGGGCGAGACGGTCGCTGCCGTCGACCGTCTTCGACAGCAGGAGGAACGAAACCGGACCGAGCAGCACCGGCCGCGCGGTATGGCCGAGCGCGCGCGCTTCGAGGAATTCGGCGATCGGCTTGTCGCCGCGCAGGGTGAAAACCTGGTCGCGCGTCAGCTCGGGCACGAGATAGTGATAGTTGGTGTCGAACCATTTGGTCATTTCAAGCGCACGCAGATCGCGGCCGCCGGCCTTGTAGCCGCGCGCCGTGGCGAAGTAGCCCGCGAGCGGATCGTTCTGCGCGAGTTCGAGATATTCCTGCGGCACCGCGCCGAACAGCCAGGCAGTGTCGAGGACGTGATCGTAGAGCGTGAAGTCGTTGACCGGAACGACGTCGGCGCCGGCATCGCGCTGCAACTGCCAGTGGCGCTGGCGCAGTTCGCGTGCGGTCTCGCGCAGCGCGTCGGCGTCGATCGCGCCTTTCCAGTAGTTTTCCAGTGCGGTCTTCAATTCGCGCTTGCGGCCGATGCGCGGAAAACCTAGGTTGGTGACAAGTGACATGTAAATTCCTCGTGCGTAATGGACACTGAGGAACGAAAGCAGGCGTTGCGACAGAGCAAACCGCCGCGCGGCGGGAGCCTCACGGAGAATGGTGCGCAGCGTCGACCCTCGCCCCCGCGGGCGAACCGGACCGATAACGAGGAGTCAAGGCGATGCGGCGACCGCCGCAAAGGGCGGGTGCGCGTTCGCCCGTGACTTTCCCGCGAAAGCTCCGAGTCGGTTCGAAAGGTTTGATCCTTCCGGCAAAGGCAGGTCTTCGGGCTCGTGGACGCGGGGCCGGTGACGGACCCTCCTACTTTCGCCGCTTCCCGGATCGATCGATCCAGTGCCTATGGCGATTTCGTTTCCACATACCGCTGCGGGGCAGCTCCGGATTCGCACCGGATTCCCTTTTCAGCCGGGGCGTTACTCCGGCACCTCTAACGTATGGAAGTCTAGACGTCCAAATATCCAGCGTCAACGTGCTTGTCTCGCCGGCGTGAGCGCGGCGGCCGGAAAAAACCGCACTCCGGTCGCATGAATGGGCGCCGTCCGCAGGCGGGCAAAAACTGTACTTTGCGCACCGCTTTTTGCCATTATCGGCGCAGGGTTGTAGCAAATGCTCGGTAATCGGCGGCGAGGCGGGTCCGTCCCGCGCCAGTCGTCGCCGCAGCCAGGCGAACCAGGCCGGTTTGCTCGCACGTCGAGCGCCCGCCGTCCAAAGGAGTGCCGCTCATGTCATCAGACCCATCCGACGAGACTCTAGAAGAACGTACCGCTCAGACGGGCGACGACGTCAACGCGGACGAAACCGTGCGCAAAACGACTACTCGCCGCAGCCGCAAGCCGACCCGTGCGAAATCTGCGCACAAGAGCACCAGCGCGCGCAGCGAACCGCCGCCCGAGGACGACGCGGGCGAAGGCTTCCGCGAACATGCGGCCGACGTGCTCGCCGCGACGCGCGAGCGCATCGTGGAAAAACCGCTGCAGGCGGTGCTCGTTGCCGCAGCGGCCGGGGCGTTCGTCGCCCTGCTGCTCGGAGCGGGCAGGCGCTGAAGTGCGCATGCTCGCGCCACGATTCCTCATCGAGCGTGCGCCATGTTGGCGTAAGCGGAGCCGCGCGCCATGATCCGCTTCCTGCTCACCCTGGCGCGGCACGTCGATCTGATCGGCGAGCACGCGCTCGGCTACGCGGAGCTGATCCGCGCCGAACTGTCCGTATCGCTGCGCTCCTGGGTCTGGCGTGCCGTCGCCTTCGCGCTTGCGGCGCTGTTCGTGCTGACCGGACTGCTGAGCAGCGCGGTCGTGCTGACCATGTGGTCGAACGGCATCGATGTCGCGAGCTGGCGCGCGTGGATCGTGCCGCTGGTATGTCTGCTCGTCGCCGCCGGCAGCCTCGTCGCCGCGCTGCGCCTGCGGCCGCCGCCGATGTCGGAGGCGCTGACCGAACAACTGCAGCGCGATCTCGATCTGCTGCGCCAGGCCGGTCCGCCGGCGCGCGAGCCTGCGGAGGCCGCCGATGAACGATGAAGTCGCCGCCGCGGTGCGCTCGCTGGAAAACAGCCGCGCGGCGCTGGCCGGCGCGCTGGCAAGCGGCTCGCGCAAGGGCAAGCGCCGCGGTGCGGCGGCCGACAGTCTGTGGGGCGGCATGTTGTGGGACGACGCCGCGGCGGCGGCGAAGAACGGCTGGGAGCGCAGTTCGCTGCATTCGGGATTGGAGCTTGCGCGGCCCGCGGTCGAGGACGCCGTGCGGCGGCAGCCGTGGACCGCGGTGACCGTCGCCGCGCTGTGCGGCGCCGTCGCGATCTGGGTCGTGTCGGCGCGGCGGCGCTGGATTCTTTCCGCGGCCGGATTGTGGTGGCGCACGGCCGGCGCGACCATGCTCGCTTCGGTGGCAATCAGGCTGTACGAACAATTCGTCGCCGCACCTGCCGCGCCGCGCGACGTGGCCGACGCTGCGCCGCCCGCCGCGGCCGACGAGTCGGGAGGCTGAGGGCAGGGCATGGCGCCCGCCGAACCCAGTCGAGTGGACGTGCGCAGGGCGCGCGACGCTGCCGTTGCGGACAATCCGCAGGCCGTCGCCGAAGCGCTGACGCGCATCTGGGCGCTCGCCCTCGTCGTGGCGATCTTCGCCATGCTCTATTTCGGCCGCGAAGTGTTCGTGCCGCTCGCGCTGTCGGCGCTGTTCGCGTTCATGCTCGAACCTTTGATTGCTTGGCTTGCGCGCTGGATCGGGCGCACGGTCGCGGCGGTGCTGGTGCTGATCGTCGTGCTCGCTGCGCTGGTCGAACTCGGCGTCGTTCTCTCGCGGCAGTTGCAGGATCTGGCGAATCAATTGCCGGCCTATCGCGGCAATCTCGCCGCGAAGATCCGCGATGTCGTGCCGACGAACAACGGCGTGCTCGCCAAGCTCACCCATCTTTCCGAAGACCTGCAGAAAACCGCCGAACAGGCGGCGCCCGACAAGGGCGCCGCAGCTGCGCGCGGGCCGCTCGACGTGCGCGTCGTCGACACGGTGAAGAAGACCCCGTTCGACGCGCTAGAAGCCTATGCCGAACCGCTTATGGGGTCGCTCGGCACGAGCTTTCTCGTCATCCTTCTCGTCGTGTTCATGGCGATCAAGGCCGACGATCTGCAGGAACGCTTTATCCGCCTTGTCGGCCACGGCCGCATCGGCGTGACCGCGCGCGCGATCGACGACGGTTCGTCGCGCATCCGCCGCTATCTGAGCATGCAGCTGGTGACGAACCTGCTTTACGGCGCGGCGCTTGCCGCGGGGCTGCATTTCATCGGCGTGCCGAACGCGCTGCTCTGGGGCGGTCTCGCCACGGTGCTGCGCTTCGTGCCCTATGTCGGTCCGTGGATCGCCGCGGTGCCGCCGTTGCTGCTGTCGCTCGCGGTGTCGCCGTCGTGGATGGGCCCGCTGCTGACCCTCGGCCTGTTCCTCGCCTTGGAATTGGTGACGAGCAACGTGCTCGAACCGTGGCTGTACGGAGCGAGCACGGGCGTGTCGTCGTTCGCTCTGATCATCGCCGCGGTGTTCTGGACCACGCTGTGGGGGCCGATCGGGCTGCTGCTGTCGACGCCGCTGACGGTCTGTCTCGTTGTGCTTGGGCGGCATATACCGAGCCTTGCCTTCCTCAGCGTGATGCTCGGTGAGGACGACGCGCTGTCGCCGCCCGAACAGATGTACCGGCGCCTGTTGCGCCAGCGCGCCGTATCGAGCGGATACGAGGCCGCG
Source organism: Rudaea sp. 3F27F6 (assembly GCF_005503555.1). Classification (GTDB taxonomy): domain Bacteria; phylum Pseudomonadota; class Gammaproteobacteria; order Xanthomonadales; family Rhodanobacteraceae; genus Rudaea. Next base: position 339,461 of record NZ_SCNG01000001.1, on the reverse strand, counting down.
GGGAATTTCGTCGGCGCCAATTCGCTCGTGCAGTTTTACGATCAAGTGTTGCTGCCGGTCGTGCGCACCTACGAGCGCGACTACGCCGACGCGCGCCTGCAGGCGGAGCAGCGCGACGCGGTGGCGAAGTCGGTGCGCGACATGATCGACGAGGTCGAGTCCGAGAGCGAGTACGACGGCGCGGTCGAGTTGCCCGCGCAGCCGTGTCGCGTGATCGTGCTGCCCGCGCGTGCGGAACGCGACCTGCTCGCCGGGCTTATGCTGGTCAAGGCGCTGCGCCTGGAGCGCTTCGACGCGCACGCCGTGACCAGCCGCGCCGACGTGCGCCGCCTGCTCGAAGAACTCGGCGAGCAACGCGTGGACATCGTCTTCGTCTCGGCGACGCCGCCGACGACGCCTGATCAGGCGGCGAAGATGTGCGGGCGGGTGAAATTGGCCGCGCCCGAACAGCGCATGGCCCTGGGCCTGTGGGAAGAGTCGGGCGACGCGCAGGATACGCCGGCGCGCGAGGAAATAGCCGGCGTCGATGCGGTCGTCGCGACCATCGGCGAAGCCGTGGCGATGTGCGAAGGCTACATGATGAACAACGAAGCGTTCGTCGCCGAGGCCGCGATACCGGAGCAGGAAGACGAACGCCTGGCCGCGCTCGACCGGTTCGGCATCGCCGATCGCGACACCCTGTCCGAACTCGACGGCTTGACCACGGAGGTCGCAAAGTACTTCGCCGTGCCGACCGCCTTCGTCTCGCTGATCCATCGCGATCGGCAGACGATCAAGTCCGGTTTCGGCCTGCCGCCCGAACTGGCGAAAGCGAAGAGCGTGGCGCGCGGCAAGTCGATCTGCAGCCACGTCGTCGCCAAGAACGGCATCGAAGTGGTCGAGGACTTGATGCGCGACCGGCGCTTCGCCGGCAATCCGCTATTGCGCGAGGGCGGCCTGCGTTTTTACGCCGGTGCGCCGCTGCACGCACCCGACGGCCAGCCGATCGGCACGCTGTGCGTGCTCGACACGGTGCCGCGCGTGTTCACCAAGAAACAGCGCGACAGGCTGGTCGACTATGCGGGACGTGCTTCCGCACGCCTCGCGAAAAGCTGAGCGCCGACTCGGTCCCTCTGTCGGCGCGTCCAACTCGATCCGGATACAACCGAGACGCTTGCCCGGCCGTGACGTTTGCGTTCGAGCGGCTCGATCTTATTCAGAATCCTTGCTGGTCTACGGATGAACCATCCGCGTTTTCGCCTTGGCTGAATCGACCGCAGAATCGTAAGTCGACTTCGCCAGATCGCGGCAGGCCTTGTTCGCATCGCCCACGCGATCCTCGCAACGCGCGAGCGCGACGTTGTAGGCCTGTTCGGCTTTGGCCTTGTCCAAATCGAACTGGGCGTCGGCGAGGCGTGCTGCGGGATCGGTGGTGACCAGCGCCGTGCTCGGCGGTGCGTCGACGCTGACCGGCGGCGCCGGCGTCGCGGTGCCGCCCGCATCCGCATTCACCGGCGTAGCATTCGCTTCCATTTTTGCGCGTTCGAATTTCTCTTGCGCGACGGCGATCTTTTCCTGCCCTTCGGTCTGGGCCTTGGTGACGTCGGCCTGGACCTTGGCCGGGTCCGCGCCCTGTTTGGCGCAGGCCGTCAGGGCCAGCGCGCCGGCAAAGACGATGAGCATCGGTCTGATGGATTTCATGCTGCGTACTCCTCGATATTGAATGGCCGATCTAAACGGCCTGCGCCGTCTCTTCCTGTCGCTTCGGCTGTGCCGTGTCCGCGCAGGAGGAATGTCTGCACCCGCAGCTTTCCTCTCCCACGGGCGCCGGCATGGAGGCCGCGGCTTCGCAATATGCGCCGCAATAGGCCCTGCCGGGTTCCACCGTGCAGGCGCAGGGTTTGTGGGAACACTTTTCCTTGGCTTGATCGATGATCATGTCGGTCTCCTCGTGAAGGGCAACGAGCGATCGGTGCGCCGCGATGCGCAGTTCCGCTCCTTCGCTTCGGTGTGCGAGGGCTTCGCGCGCGTTGCCTTGGATGACGTGCATCCCGCATTTTCGGCGGGATGGAAATCGCGCTCGCGCCGGAGTTATGCGGCCTTGGCGCGCTTCAGATTGCTCATCTGCGCATGGCCGCGGGTCACGGCGGCAAGATGCTTCTGCGCAATCGCGCGTACCTTCGCATCATCGGAATTGACGATGGCGCTGCCGAACACATGCAGGATGCGGTCTTCGCTTTCTTCGAGCGCGGCGATAAAGGTGTAGTCCTTGTCCGAACTCAGCGCCGCGCGCGTCTCGGCATAGAGAATGCGCAGCCTGCCGGAGAAGCTGCCGTGCTGCGCAGGTTTCTGCTGCTCGTGAACCGCTTCGGTCTTGAGATCGTTCGCTATGGTTTCTTTCGTCTTGGCCAAATCTCCGAACAGCGCCTTGAGATCGGCACGGCTCACTTTGTCGGCGGCCTCGGCGTAGAACTTGCGGCCGTCTTCCAGTGCTTCGATCATTTCATTCAACGTTACGATGTCCATGTTCGCTCCTCGTCAATATTTGCAATAACACCTGTCGCGACAGGCAGGCAGATAAAGCAATTCCAGATTCGTGCCAGTTTTGCGATCGGCGCGAACGCAGCGATAAACGGCGCTTTGTCGATAGCCGCTCTCGCAATCTGCACGGTCACACCGATGTCGACGTGCAATTCGCACGGATCGGTCGCGCCGTCGCGCCGTGACCCGCAGAAACGGCGCGCTGCGCCCTCTTGGCACGGGAATTGTTTGGCTATGTCTGCGGGCCGCTTGATCGAAGCGCCCATCGACGACCAACGAGGAGGACTTTATGAACAAGCCATCGACAAACCGATTCCATACTGCGCTGGCGTGCACGGCGCTCGGCTTGTCCCTGTGCGTCGGCGGCATGGCCGTGGCGCAGACTGCGAGTCCACCGGCGGCATCGGCCGACGTCGAGTCCAAGCAGCCCGGCACCGACGCGATCATCACCGGCAAGGTGAAGGCCGAACTCACCTCGACGGAGGGCATTCCGTCGAACCAGATCGAAGTCAACACGCAGGACGGCACGGTCAGCCTGACCGGCCTGCTCGACAACAAGGATCAGGTGCGCAAAGCGGTCGCCGCGGCCAAGTCGGTCAGAGGCGTTCACGAAGTGAACTCGACCGGATTGCGTTCGAAGGAATAAGGCAGTCGATCGTGTAGGCGCCGCGATTTACGCGTCCACGCGTCGAAGACGATGCGGTCGCATTCCACTGCGCCGCATCGTGCGTCGATGACTGAGTTCGAAGCTGTGAGTAACCGCTCGGTTCTAAGCTTCGATTCTTCAACCGCAATTGTCGGGAGTAGGCCAATGGCTCAGGAGATCGTGATGCGCGTATCCGCCGGGAAAGAAAGCCCTGAAGCCATCGTGCACAATCGCATTCCGGCCGGTATCGTGGCAACGGCGATCGGCCTGCTCGCCGATTTTCTCGTGCTGCGCGACGGTCAAACGAAGGTCGATCTCGTCGAATTCATCGACTGGCTGCACAGCCACGATCATCCCGAACTTGGCCGGCGCATCGAATCCGATCCGTCCCTGCACGCCGCGTTTCAGGCTGCTTTCGACGAGGGCCACGGTCATCTTGCCACGCGTCTCGAATTTCTCGACGAGGGCCTGATTCTGGTGTGCGGAACGGACGGAGCCCTGGCGCGCATCGCGCAGACGCTGCGGCCCGATCTCGCGGTCAAGGTGCATAGCCGATGACGGTGCAGACCGTCCGCCCGGTCGCGGATTTGCTTCCCGCCGAAGCGCTGACTTTCGGCATCGAGGAAGAATTCTTTCTCGTCGACCTGCGCACCGGCCGTGCGCCGACGCGCGTGCCGAAGGCGTTCGTCAAAACCTGCCAGCGGCGGCTCGGCGAGGCAGTGAAGTTCGAGATGCTGCAGTCGCAAGTCGAACTGGTCTCGCCGGTCTTCACCGATTCGCAGACCGCGTTGCAGACGATGACCTCATTGCGTGCACAGCTCGCCGAGATCGCCGAGGCGATGCAGTTCGGCATCATCGCCTGCGGTTCGCATCCGCTCGCGCATTGGTATCAGCAGGCGCATACCGAGAAGCCGCGCTACCGGCGCATCGCCGAGGAGTACCAGATCGTCGGCGCGCGCGATCTGCTCTGCGGTTTGCACGTGCATGTCGCGGTGCCCGAGGGCGACCGCGTGCGGCTGATGAACCGACTGATGCCGTGGCTGCCGCTGTTTCTCGCCTTGTCGACCTCGTCGCCGTTCTGGAATCTGCGCCGCACCGGGCTCTATGCCTACCGTCAATCGGTCTACGCCGAATGGCCGCGCGCGGGCATCCCGGATTTTTTTGAAGACGACGCCGACTACGAGCGTTTCATCGCGATCCTGCAGCGCGCCGGCAGCATCGAAGACGGCAGCGAGTTGTGGTGGGCGCTGCGGCCGTCGCCGCGCTATCCGACGATCGAGCTGCGCATCGCCGACAGTTGCACGCGCGTGGAGGATACGATCGCGCTGGCGATCCTGTTCCGCTGCCTCGTCAGCGCGCATCTGCGCCTGCCGCAGCTCGGCGCAAGCCGCAGTTCCGCGACGCGCCGGTTGATCGAGGAGAATCGCTGGCGGGCCGAGCGCCACGGCATCGAGGCGCAGTTTATCGACGAGGCCGGCGATCGAACGATTGCGGTCGCCGAACTCGTCGACAGGGCGCTCGATCTGACCGCGCCCGATGCGCGGATTCTCGATCCGTACGACGCGATGCGCACTCTGCGCACGATCCTCGTGCGCGGCACGAGTGCGCACGAACAACTGCAGGTCTATGACGTGGCGCGGAGCGGCGGGGCGAACCATCGCGAAGCGCTGCGAGCGGTCGTGTTCCGGTTGCTAGAGGCGACCGATCCGGCTCGTTCACCACACGCCGTGCTTGGAACGATGCCGAAAGCGGGATAGAAAAATCGGCACGCGACTTCGCTTCCGCGGACATGGCTCCGCCGGAATCGGCGCGGGACCGATGCGCGCTGGGTCGACGCGATTTTCCGCCTACTGCTCGTCCGCGGCGAGACAGGCGGCAAGATGATGCTCGAGCACGCTGAGCGGCATCGCTCCCTGACCGAGTACGCAGCCGTGAAAGCGGCGCACATCGAAGGTCGTGCCTGCCTGCTTTGCGGCGCGTTCGCGCATCGCGATCAGTGCTTCTTCGCCGATGCGGTAGGCGAGCGCTTGACCCGGCATGTCCACCGCATAGCGCAGCGTTTCCGAAGCGATCTGCGCATCCGACAGGATCAGGTGTTCGCGCATATAGGCCGCCGCACGTTCGCGCGGCCAGGCGTAGTAGTTCATGCCCGTATCGACGACCAGACGCACGGCCATAAACAGCTCGGCGGTGAGCTGGCCGTAGCGGTCGTAGGGATCGCCGTAGAGACCCATCTCGATGCCGAGGCGGCTGGCATAAGTGCCCCAGCCTTCCAGATAAGCGGTCGGAAAGCCGAGCCGGCGGAATTCCGGCAGCGCAGAGTTCTCCAACTGCAGCGACATCTGCAGGTGATGCCCAGGCAGCAGTTCGTGCAGGATGATCGAACGCGCTTCGAGCAGCGAGCGCTGTTCCGGGTGTGCGGCGTTGTAGTTGTAATAGCCCTTGGGATCGCTCGCCGACGGCGGATCGTAGTAGCCGAATGTCTGCGCGCCTTCGAGCGAGGGATCGAGTCGGCGCAGTCCGTAAGGCGCTTTCGGAATCGCCGGAAAGAAGCGGTCGAGCGCCGCGCGCGCCTCGGCGACCGGCTGTGCGAGCCGCGTTTCCACCTCGGCCGGCGTCGCGGCGTAGAAGCGGCGGTCTTCGCGCAGAAAGCGGCGGAACTCCGTAGCGCTGCCGCCGAAGCCGGCTTCGCCGCGCACGCGGTCCATCTGCGCTTCGAGTTCGGCGACGGCCTTGAGCCCGCGCTCGTGCACCTGTTCCGGGCTCAGATCGAGCGTGGTGTGATGGCGCACGAGGTAGCGGTAATACTCCTTGCCTTGCGGATACTGGAAGAGACCGACAGCGGTCGGTGCCTTGTCCCGGTAAGCGCCGGCGAGGTATTCGCGCAGCGATCGGATCGCCGGATTTACGCGCTTGTCGATAACTTGCGTGACCTCGTCCTGGAAACTGTGCGCGGTTTGCGAATCGAGTCGCTGCACGCGTTCGTCGGCGACGAAGAACGGGCTCTTGCGCGCCTCGGCGATATACGAGTCGAGCAGGGCGACGACCGCGCTCAGCTCGTCGCGCGGCAACACGATCCCGCGCGCGGCCTGCCCGCGCGTGAAGGTTTCGAGCGCGCCGATCATGCTGGGCAATTCGCCGAGCAGCCTGCGATAGCCGTCGAGATCGGCCGGCTTGGCGAGCGCGTAACCGGCGAACAAGGCTTGCGCCGAATTCAACGGAGTCGAGTAGGGCGTCAGCACCGGCTGCAGCCAGTAGTAACGCGCGCCTTCGATGCGGTCGCCGAATTCCCAACGCAGCATTTCGAGGCTGATGCGCTCGGCGGCGCTCAGCGTCTTCGCATCGAGGGCGGCGAGATCGGCGAGCCCGCGGCGGGCGTTGCGCGCGTCGGCTTCGCAGCGCGCGGCGGAGACCGTCGGCAGATGCGCGGGCGGGCGATCGACGAGCCGCGCGACGTCGAGATTCTCTTCCTGCGTGCGGCGCCAGAATGCGTCCGCCACGCGCGCCAGCTTCGCGGAGGAAGCGCCGGCTTCGTGCGGCGTTTCCGCCGCAGCGGCGGTTCCCAGAGCGGCCAGCATACCGAGTCCCAGTAATCCGATTCTGCGCATCGCACTTCACCATAGACAGGTCTATGGAATTACCATAGAGTAGTCTACGGAGGTTGGCAAGGAGGACGTCATGGCAGCGAAGCAAGTGCGACGAGGGCGCCGGAAGGCGGCCAGCAGCGGCAGTCTCGATCGCGAGGGCTGGCTCGACGCGGCACGCGCGGCGTTGATCGAGGGCGGCGTCGAGCGGGTCAAGGTCGATGCGCTGGCGAAGAAGCTCGGCGTCACCGGCGGCAGCTTCTACTGGCATTTCCGCGACCGCGCGGAGCTGCTCGGTGCGCTAGTCGAGCATTGGCGCGAGGCGAACACGTCGCCGTGGTTCGCCGCCGTCGCGCGCGCCGCTGACGATCCGCTCGCGCAGTTCGAGGCGGTCGTCGAAATGTGGATCGACGAGATCGCCTTCAGCCCGGCCTACGACTCGGCCGTGCGCGACTGGGCGCGCATCTCGCCCGAGGTCGAGGCCGCGGTGCGCGAGGTCGATGCACGGCGTATCGAACTGCTCGCCGGAATCTTCCGCGGTTTTGGCTACGCGAAGCCGCAGGCCTTCGTGCGCGCGCGCATCACGTATTTCCATCAGGTCGGCTACTACGCCATGCGCATCATCGAAACGCCGGCGCAGCGGCGGCGGCTGAAACCGCTCTACTACGAAGGCCTGCTCGGCGCCGAGGTCATGCGCCGCCATCCGTTGCAGACGCCGTCGGCGCGGCGGCGCATTTCCCGTTCCTGAGGATTCCATCGATGTTTCAAAGCATTGCCCGGCACAGCGTTTTCTTCGGTTTCGCTGCCGTCGCTGCCGTCGCTGCCGCGGGTGCGGTAACGGCGGCACCTGCATTGACGACGGCCGACTACGCGCGCGCGGAGAAAGTTCTCGACGCGCGCCTCGGCAACGCCATCCTCAATGCGCGCGTCGCCGCGCAGTGGATCGGCGAGGAGCCGCGCTTCTGGTATCGACGCGACGGCGCGGACGGCGCGGAATACATTCTTGTCGACGCCGAGCGCGCCACGCGCGCACCGCTGTTCGACCGCGAACGCCTGGACAAGGCGATTGCATCCGCCAAGAACGCGCCGGGCTTGCCCGAGGGCGGCCTCGACATCGATCGCGTCGAACGTGCGGACGGCCGTCTGCGCGTGACGTTGAAACCGATCGACGGGCGCGTCGTGCATTGCGACGTGGCGACCTATTCGTGCGTGGCCGAAAACGCTGCGAGCGCGCCGGCCGATTCGCTGTCTTCGCCCGATGGCAGCGCGCAGGTATTTATGCGCGACGACAATCTATGGCTGCGCGGCAAGGCCGGTGAACGCGCGTTGAGCCGAGACGGCGAGGCGTACTTTGCCTACGGCAAGCTGCCCGATTCCTCGCTCGTAAGCCTGCCGCAATTGCGCAACAAGGCGCCGCTGCCGCCGCTCAACGTCGCCTGGTCGAAGAACGGCAAGTACGTGTTCGGCGAACGTCTCGACGAGCGCGCGCTTGCTGAATATCCCTATGTCGAATCCGTGCCGCAGGACGGCAGTTTCCGTCCGAAGATTTATCGCCTGCGCATGGCCCTGCTCGGCGACGCTGCGCAGCCGCGCAGCGAAGCGTTCGCGATCGATACGGCGGACGGCAGCAAGCGTGTCTTCGATCTCGGCGAAGGTGCCGCATTCGATCCTTCCGCCGTGCTGGCCTGGTCGGAGCGCGGCGATGAGGCTTACGTTTTGGTCAAGGGCAAGGATGGTCGCAGGTTAAGCCTCGACGCGCTCGATTTCGGCAGCGGCAAGCTGCGCCGCATCGTCGACGAAACCGGCCCGACCTACGTGTGGCCGAACAATCTGCTCTACAGCGCGCCGAATGTGCGCGTGTTGCCCGAGACCGGCGAGGCGGTCTGGTTCTCCGAGAAGACCGGCTGGGGCCACTTGTACCTGTACGACCTGCGCAGCGGCCGGCTCAAGCGCGCGCTGACTGCGGGCGACTGGCTCGTCCGCGACGTCGTCCACGTCGATGCGAAGCGGCGCCGGCTCTGGTTCACCGCGAGCGGGCGCGAACCGGGGCGCGATCCGTACTACCGCCATCTCTATTGCGTCTCGCTCGACGGCGGCAAGCCGATCCTGCTGACACCGGAAAACGCAGAACACGAAATCGAATCGTCGTTGCCGGGGCCGTTCGACGGCGCGGCCGAAGGCGCGGCGTTCTCGCCGGACGGCCGCTATTTCATCGACACCTATTCGACCGTCGCAACGGCGCCGACGACCGTGCTGCGTTCGAGCGAAGACGGCCGCGTCGTAATGAAGCTCGAAGACGCCGATGTCTCCAAGGTACTCGCCACGGGCTGGCAGCCACCCGAACGCGTCGCCGCGAAATCGGCCGACGGCAAGACCGACCTCTTTGCGGTGATCTATCGGCCGCCCGGTTTCCGCCGCGACGGCAAGTTTCCGCTGATCGACGCGTTCTACGGCGGCCCGCAGATGATGAACGCACCGCGCAGCTACGCCGAGGCGGTGAAGACATCCAATCCGGTGTCGCGTGCGAGTCTGGCCCAGCTCGGCTTCGTCGTCGTCACGATTGATGCGCGCGGCACGCGCGGGCGCTCGAAGGGATTCGCCGACGTCGGCTACGGCAACTTCGCCGATCCGCAGATCGAAGACCACATCGCCGTGATCCACCAACTGGCCGAGCGCTACGGCGGCATCGATCTCGACCGCGTCGGCGTCTACGGACATTCGTTCGGCGGCTACACCTCGGCGCGCGCGATCCTGTCGCATCCGGAGTTCTACAAGGTCGCCGCGTCATCGGCCGGCCCGCACAACTACCAGGGCTTCTACGACGGACTCGCCGACCTGCTCGGCGTGCCCGATTACGGCGACGGCCGGCGCGTGCGGCCGACGCCGCAGAGCGTGCCGCAGAATTTCGCCAGGATGGACAACGCCACGCTGGCGAAAAATCTGCGCGGGCATCTGCTGCTCGCTTACGGCGACATGGACGAGAACGCGCTGCCGTCGGTGACTCTGCAGCTCGCCGATGCGCTGATCAAAGCGAACAAGCGCTTCGATCTCGTCTATCTGCCGAACCGCACTCACGAATTCTTCCGCAACGATGACTACTACATGCGCCGCGTCTGGGACCATTTCGTCGAGCATCTGCTCGGCACGCAGGCGCCGGAGAACTACGTGATGGGTGCGTCCGCGCCGCCGCGCTGACGATCATGATGCACGGCCAGCGTGCGCGCCTCAGGGTTCGCGCCGGCCATTCGTCTTGCGCGCCGCGGGATCGGCGACGAAATCGAGATAGCCGAAGATCGCCCGCTCGACGCGCGAGCGTAGCGCGGCGGCGCGCACCTCGCCGCGCTCGCCGGCCGCGTCGACGATGCCGCGCACGATGGCGAAGATGTCGTCGGTGACCGCGGCCGTGCCGAGCGCGGCGGTCGCCGCATGGCCGCGCACGCAGGCCGCGATCGCACGGCGCACGCGGTCGTGCACGCGCCGGTTGTCCTGGTGGATCGGCAGGCGCGCTTCTTCGAGATCGAGCAGGCGCGCGAGCGCGGGTCGGCGCATCTGGTGCGCCACGCAGGCGGCGATGATCCCGGTCAGTGCCGCCTTGCGGTCGGGCGTGGCGCGCGCGTGCTCGATCTCGTCGACGAGCAACGTGCGCTCGCGCTCGATCAGCGCCGCGGTCAATGCGTCCTTGTGCGGAAAATACTGATAGAGCGAGCCGATGCTGACACCGGCACGCGCGGCGACGGCGTTGGTGTTGTAGCCTTCCAGGCCGTCCTTCTCGAGCACGCTCGCGGCCGCCTCGAGGAGGACTTTGAGCGTGTCTTGCGAGCGTGCTTGGCGCGGTAGTCTGCGCGGGCTGACGGGCTTGGGCTTGGTCATGATGGTTCGTCGCTGCGGTGCGTAGGCAAACGCGCGCGGGCATTCAGTCGTCGGGCGAGCGGTAGTCGCTTTCGCCGTGTTTCCAATAGCCCTTGCCGCTCACTTTCGCCCGCTCCATGCCGATGTGCTCGAGACAGTAGTTTCGCACGTCGCGCACCATCGCCGCCTCGCCCGCGATCCATGCCTGGCCGGATTCGGTCGCTTGCGCGGCTGCGATCGTGTCGAGCGCAGACAGTATCCGGTCGTGCTGCGCGCGCACGAGCCAGGTTGCCGACAGCTCGGCTGCCGAATGCAGGACCTGTTGTTCATGCACATCGTCGATTGCAATCACCGCGAAGACGCGCAGCGCGGCGGGCACACGGGTGAGCAGCGAATGGATCGCCGGCAGCGCCGAGGCGTCGCCGACGAGGAGCAGCCAGCGCGTCGAGGGCAACAGGGCGAAGCCGCCGCCGCGCGGCCCGGCGAATTCGATCTGCGCACCGGGCGCGGCGTGCGCCGCCCAGCGCCCTGCGGGGCCGTCGCCGTGCACGACGAAGTCGACGTCGAAGCTGCGCGCCGTGCGGTCGATGCGGCGGATCGTGTAGGCGCGGCCGATGCTGCCGCCGGCCGCGGCCGGCACGAAGATCTTGATCCACGCCGCCGGCGCATCGACGCGGTCTTCGTCGAGAAAGCTGTCGACATCGGGGCCGCACAGGGTGATCCGGCGCATATGCGGCGTGATTGCGCAGGTGGCGAGTACGCTGGCCTTGCGGCGCTGGCCCGAAGGGCGTTGAGCGGAATGGGTCGTCGTCATTTGAGAGTCCTTGTAGTTCGTCGGTGTTTCAGCGCTTCGCCGCCTGCGGCGTGCGCGCGAGCCAGACCAGGCCGAGCGCGAGCGCGAACAACACGGCCGAGAGGCGGAAGAAATCGTTGAGCGAAAGCAGGTTCGCCTGCAGGCCCAATTGGCGTTCGAGCGCCGCCCAGGCCTGCTGCAGTGAAAGCCCGGCGCCGTGCAGCGCGGCGAGCGTTTGCGCGGTCGTGTCGTCGAGCGCGCTTAGGCGGTCGACGAGGTGGCTTTGGTGGAGGCGCGCGCGCCGGTCCCAAAGGGTCTGCGCGATCGAGCTGAACAGCGCGCCGGACATCATGCGCACCGCAGTCTGCAAGCCGCTCGCCGCGGCGAGCTTCTCCGCAGGCAGGCCGGCCAGCGAGAGATTGACCAGCGGGCTCAGAAAGAAGGCGATGCCGAGACCCTGGACGAGGCAGCCGAGCGCGATCGTGCCCGCGTCCACGTCGGTCGTCATCGTCGAACGCCAGAACCCGACCAGCGCCCAGACCACGAAGGCCACGCTCGCGAGCCGGCGTGCGTCATGCCGTTGCACCCAGCGGCCCATGAGCGGTGCGAGCACGATGCCGAAGAGTCCGATCGGCGCGGTCACGAGACCGGCCCAGGTCGCGGTGTAGCCCATGTTCGTCTGCAGCCACAGCGGCAGCAGCACGATCGCGCCGAAGTAGACGCCGAAGCCGATCGACACCGCGGCGGTGCCGGCGGCGAAGTTGCGATGCGCGAACAGTCTCAGGTCGATCGCCGGATGCGCCTCGTCGAGTTCCCAGACGACCAGACAGACGAGGCCGAGCACGGCCACGATCGTGCAGCCGACGATCACCGGCGAGGAGAACCAGTCGAGGATGCGCCCGCGGTCGAGCGCGATCTGCAGCGCGCTCATCGAGAGCGCGAGCAGGGCGAGGCCGACCACGTCCACCGGCCGCCGCTGCGTCGGCGTGTCCTGGCCGCGCAGCAGGGCCGTCACGGCGAAGACCACGACGGCGCCGACCGGCGCGTTGACGAGAAATATCCACGGCCAGCTCGCCTGGTCGGTGATCCAGCCGCCGAGCAGCGGCCCGGCGACCGGGCCGGCCATGTTGACCATCGCCCAGACGGAAACCGCGAGCGCGCGTTTCTGCGGTGGAAAGATCGCGACGAGCAAGGCTTGCGACAACGGCACGATCGGGCCGGCGACGGCGCCCTGGAGAACGCGGAACAGGAGCAGGGACTCGAACGACCACGCCAGCCCGCAGAGTACCGAGGCGAGCGTGAACAGCGCGACCGAGCCGACGAACAACTGCACTTGGCCGAAGCGCTGCGCGAGCCAGCCGGTCAGCGGGATGAAGATCGCGTTGGCGATCGCGAACAGGGTGATGATCCATTCGCCTTCTTCGGAGCTTACGCCGACGTTGCCCGCGATCGTCGGAATCGACACGTTCGCGATCGTGATGTCGACTACCGCCATGAACGAGGCGAGTCCGATCGCGACGGCGGCGAACCCAAGGCGGCCGCCGTGCATCGTCTCGATCGGCCGCGCCGGTGCGCGACTCACGGTGCGCCTCCGGCCGCCGATGCGCCGCCGTCGAGCGCGGCGACGATACCGGCCACGCGCGCCTCGGCGGCCTTGACCTGCGCGACATAGACGTCGGTTTCGTCGCGCCATGCGGCGGAGGACGCGGCGGCCTTCGGGCAGTCGCGCACGTCGATGTCGGCGCGCATCGAAACGCCGACGCGCAGCGGATGCGCGGCGAGGTCCTCGCGTTCGATCGCGATGCGCACGGGCACGCGCTGCACGACCTTGATCCAGTTGCCGGTCGCGTTCTGCGCCGGCAGCAGCGCGAACGCGGCGCCCGATCCGGCCTCGATGCCTTCGACCTTGCCGCGATAGCGCACCGACGCGCCGTAGACATCCGCGGTCAAGGTCGCCGGCTGGCCCGCGCAGATGCGGTCGAGCTGCACTTCCTTGAAGTTCGCGTCGACCCAGAGGCGATCGAGCGGCACCACGGTCAGCAGCGCCTCGCCCGGCGCGACGCGGCGCCCGACCTGTACGCGGCGCTGATGCACCATGCCGGCCGCCGGCGCGACGATGCGCGTGCGTTCCAGCGCGAGCGCGGCCGCGCGCAGGCGCTGGATCGCCGCGCGCACCTCGGGATGGTCGGTCAAGGCGGCCGCACCCTGCGTGCGCGTCGCGGCGAGCGCCCTGGCGCGTTCGGCCGCGGCGAGTAGGGCTTCGCCCTGCTTTACGCCGTCGCGCGCATGGCGTACATCCTCGCCGGTCAGCGCACCGCTGTCGGCGATGGCGAGGCGTTCACGCAGATCGGCGCGGGCGCGGTCGAGCGCCGTGCGTGCGACCTGCACCTCGGCGTCGGCATGATCGACCGCCGCGGACAGACCGCGCACCTGGCGCACCGCGTCGGCGAAATGCGCCTGGGCCGCATCGAATTCGATGCGCGCGTCGCCGGCGTCGAGTTCGACGAGAACGTCGCCAGCGGCGACGCGGTCGGTATCGTCGGCGCGCACGGCGGTGACCACGCCGGCGACCTGCGGCGTGAGCACGACGCTATGTCCGCCGACATAGGCGTCGTCGGTGCTGCGCGCGAGGTCGCCCGTGGTCCAGGCGTAGACGGCGTAGGCGCCGCCGACGATAGCCGAGGCGACGGCGACGGCCAGCAGGCGGCGGGATCGGCGCACGGGAGAAGGGCCTGCAAGCGGCGGGCTTTTGTTTTCACTCATGATCGGTTCCTCAAAGGGGATGGGATGAATGGGCGCCGCCGAGGGCGCGGATCAGCGCGACTTGGCTCGTGGCGACGCGGAGTTCGGCGGTAGTCGCATCGCGCTCGGCAAGCAGCGTCGCGATGCGCGCGCCGAGCAGGTCGATGCGGCTGGCGAGCTGGGCGCGGGCACGCATTTCCTGCAGAGCGAGACGACGGCGCTCCTCGGCCGCGCGTTCCTGCGCGAGCGTGCGCTGGCGATCGGCGACGGCGAGTCCGCTGACGGCGTCGGCGACGTCCTGCAGGGCGTGCAGCAGCACGGCGTTGTATTCGCCGGCGGCGGCTTCGTATTCGGCCGTGCGTGTAGTCAGTTCGCCGCGCCGGCGGCCGCCGTCGAAGATCGGCAGCGAGATCGCCGGCACGATGCCGGCGGCGAAACTGCCGGCGCTGGCGAAGTCGCGCAGGCCGAGCCGCTGCAGACCGGCGAACACGGACAAGTCGACGTCGGGATAGAACGCGGCCTTCGCCGCGTCGATGCCGCGTGCGGCGGCTTCGACGCGCGCCCGCGCCGCCGCGACGTCGGGCCGTTCGCCGAGCAGCCGTGCGGGTAGGCGGCTGGCCGGCGCGGGATTCGGCGCGAGCGCGGGCTGCGGCGGCGCAAGCGATTGCGCCCACGCGGGGTCTTTGCCGGCGAGCGCGGCGAGGACGCGGCGCAGGCGGTCGATTTCGCCGTCGAGTTGCGCGATCGCCTCGCGCGTCTCGTTGACGGCGATGCGCAGTTGCGCGGCGTCGAGATCGTTGCTGAGGCCGGCGCCGCGCTTGGCTTCGAGCAGGCGCTGCCACTGTTCGCGGCTGTCGAGCCCGCGGCCGGCGAGTTCGCGCAAGCGATAGGCCGCATCGAGTCTGAGGTAAGCGTCGACGAGGCTGGTCTGCAGGAGCAGCGCCGCGTCGCGCGCCTCGGCACGGCCGGCGAGCATGCGCGCTGCGGCGGCGAGAGTCTGCGCGCGGCGTTTGCCCCAGAAGTCGAAACGGTAGTTGGCTTCCGCGAGGATCTGGTTGTTGGTGTTCCAACTGCCGCCGTAAGGACCCCAGCCGTAGTTGTTCGAGAAGCGTTCACTGGCGATGCTTGCCGAAGCGTCGAGTGCCGGCAGATCGGCCGCATGCACGATATCGACGTCGCCTTGTGCGCGGCGTATGCGTGCTGCGGCGATCTGCAGGTCGGGGCTTTGCTCCAGCGCGATCGCGACGAGGCGGTCGAGCTGGGCGTCAGCGTAATCCTTCCACCACTCGTGCGGTGCGGGAACTCCTGCGTCGGTCGCTGCGGCAGCGACTGCCGTTCCCGCATCGAGCCGTTCCGCATCGAGCCGTTCCGCATCGAGCGGCGATACGGACGGACGGATGTCGTCGCGGCCCGCGGCGCAGCCGGCGAGCAGGGCGGTTGCCGCGAGCGCGACGAGCAGCCGGCTGCGCGGGTTGCCGGCGCGGCGCTGAAAAACATAAAGCGAGTAAAAGCTCATATCGTGGTCCGCAAGTTGCCTGCCCGCGCGGCGCGCAGAGAGGGCTGATGAGTGGTTTCGGATGGAATCGCGAGTGCGATTCCGGTTGCGGATAAGTTATGAGCAAAAGCTCGATTTTTGTACTCGCGTTCGCGAGAGGAGCAGAGGCCCAGAAATCAAGGCGCGGCGCGGTTTTGCGCCTGCCGGCGCCGCGTGTTCCGGGATTTGCTCACGTTCGGGCGAGGAGGAAACGGAGCTTCAGAGAACCGAGCAGGCGTTCGGTCGTGCCCGAATCGATCGGGCGTGATTCGGTGCGGGTAGAGAGGCGACCGGTTGTGCGGGCCGCGTCGGACGTGATTCCACCGAGGCGGTTCAATCGGCAACGCAAGCGGAATCGTTCCGGATGCCAGGTCAGGCGATAACGGCTCGAGGAGGATGGATAAATCGGCGGTGATCGCCGATACGCCTCGCCGAGCGGTGCGATGAAGTTGCTGCGGCGACCGGCGCGCGCCTATCGCGCGCGCCGGTCGCCCTTGCTTCAGAACGCGTGGTCGAAGCTGACTTCGCCCTGCACGCCGACCTGATATGCGGACACGCGGCGCTCGAAGAAGTTGGTCAGTTCCTGCACGTCCTGCAGTTCCATGAACGGGAACGGATTCTTCACGCCGTAGAGCGGGGCGAGGCCGAGCATCGACAGGCGCTGGTCGGCAACGTATTCGAGGTACTGGCGCATCTCGGCCGCGGACAGGCCGACCACGCCGCCCGAGAGCACGTCGTCGGCGAACAGCGTTTCGCACGCGACCGCATCGGCGAGCATCGTGCGCACGTCGTCGGCCCATTGCGCGTCGAACAGTTCGGGCTGTTCGCGGCGCACGGTGCGGATCACCTCGAAGGCGAAGGCCATATGCGCCGACTCGTCGCGGAACACCCAGTTGGTGCCCGCGGCGAGGCCCGGCAGCAGGCCGCGCGAGCGCAGGAAGTAGACGTAGGCGAACGCGGCGAAGAAGAACAGGCCTTCGATGCACGCGGCGAAGCAGGTGAGGTTGAGCAGGAACTGGCGCTTGTCGGCGTCGCTGTCGACGCGGTCGAGGCGCTGGATCGAGTCGATCCAGCGCTGGCAGAACTCGGCCTTGTGCCGGATCGACGCAATGTTCTCGATCGCGGCGAACGCCTGCGCGCGGCGTTCCGCCTGCGGGATGTAGTTGTCGAGCAGGGTCAGGTAGAACTGCACGTGCAGCGCTTCTTCGTAGAGCTGGCGCGACAAGTACATGCGCGCTTCGGGCGCGTTGATGTGCTTGTACAGATTGAGCACGAGGTTGTTGGCGACGATCGAATCGCCGGTCGCGAAGAACGCGACGAGGCGCTCGATCAGGTGGCGCTCGGCCGCGGTCATGCGCTGGTTGAGATGGGTCAGGTCGATCTGGAAATCGATCTCCTCGACGGTCCAGGTGTTTTTGATCGCCGCGCGGTACATTTCGTAGAACTGCGGGTAGCGCATCGGCCGCAGGGTGAGGGCGAAGCCGGGGTCGAGCAGATGATTGGTTGCGTTGGTTGACGAAGTCATGGTGATTTCCTGATCGCCAGCATTGGCGATCGAGTTGAAGCGAAGAAATCCTTCTCCCATCGGGAGAAGGTGCCGGCAGGCGGATGAGGGAGAGGCCCCGCATGTCCGCAATGTATTGCGCGATAGCGGCGCTGTTCCCTCATCCGCCCCTTCGGGGCACCTTCTCCCGGCGGGAGAAGGGAAGAAAAATTACTGACAGGCCTCGCACATCTCGGGATTTTCGAGCGAGCAGACCACGGCTTCGACGTCGGTGTAAGTCTTCGGTGCCGCCTCGGACGCCGCGACCGTCGCCTTGGCGATCTTCGTCGCCGGGCGCGAACGCAGGTAGTAGGTCGTCTTCAGGCCCTTCTTCCAGGCGTACATGTACATGCTCGAAAGCTGGCCGATGTTCGGGTTCTCGATGAACAGGTTGAGCGACTGGCTCTGGTCGATGTACGCGCCGCGCTCGGCGGCCATGTCGATCAGCGCGCGCATCGGCAGTTCCCACACCGTGCGGTAGATGACCTTGAGTTCTTCGGGCAGCGCGGCGACCGACTGCACCGAACCTTCGGCGAGCTTGATCGCATCGCGGATCTCCGCGGTCCACAGGCCGAGGCGCTTGAGTTCTTCGACGAGATAGCGGTTGACCTGGAGGAAATCTCCGGACAAGGTTTCGCGCTTGAACAGATTCGACAGCTGCGGTTCGATGCACTCGTAGCAGCCCGCGATCGAGGCGATTGTCGCGGTCGGCGCGATCGCGATCAGTAGCGAGTTGCGCAAGCCGTGCGCTTTGATTTCGTCGCGCAGCGCGTTCCAGCGCGCCGGGTCGGACGGCGTCACGCCCCAGGCGTCGAACTGCAGCTCGCCGCGCGCCGCGCGCGTATCGGCGAACGCGGCATGCGCGCCGTGCTCGCGTGCGAGTTCGAGCGACGTGTGCAGGGCGTGGTAGTAGATTTCTTCGGAGATGCGCGCCGACAGCGTGCGCGCGCTGGCCGAATCGAACGGCAGGCGCAGTTGGAAGCAGACGTCCTGCAGCCCCATCAGGCCGAGGCCGACAGGGCGCCAGCGCAGGTTCGATGCGCGCGCGGTGGCGATCGGGTAGAAGTTCAGATCGATCACGCGATCGAGCTGGCGTACGGCAACCTGCACGGTGTGCGCGAGCTTGTCGAAATCAAAGCTCTTGTTGCCGGCACCGCCGTCGACGACGCAGCGCGCGAGGTTGATCGAACCGAGATTGCACACAGCGGTTTCGCCGCCGTTGGTGACTTCGATGATCTCGGTGCAGAGATTCGACAGGTGCACGCGGTTGTCGTTGCTCGCGGTCTGGTTGCAGGCGCGGTTGCAGGCGTCCTTGAACGTCATCCAGCCGTTGCCGGTCTGCGCGAGCGTGCGCATCATCTTCGCGTAGAGGTCGCGCGCCTTGAGCGTCTTCTTCGCCAGGCCCTGCGCCTCGGCCTGCACGTAGGCCTGCTCGAACGCCGCGCCCCAGAGGTCGGGGAATTCGGGCACGTCGGCCGGATCGAACAGCGACCACGTGGCGTCTTCGTCGACGCGGCGCATGAACAGGTCTGGCACCCAGTTGGCGAGATTGAGATGATGCGTGCGGCGCGCTTCGTCGCCGGTGTTGTCGCGCAGTTCGAGGAAGGACTCGACGTCGGCGTGCCAGGGTTCGAGATAGATGCAGGCCGCGCCCTTGCGCTTGCCGCCCTGGTTGACCGCGGCGACCGAGGAGTCGAGCGTCTTCAGCCATGGCACGATGCCGTTGCTGAGGCCGTTGGTCGAGCGGATCAGCGAGCCTTCCGCGCGCACGCGATGCCAGGCCACGCCGATGCCGCCGGAGAATTTCGACAGCTGGGCGATGTCCTTGTACTTCTCGTAGATGGCATCGAGCGAATCGGCCGGCGAGTCGAGCAGGAAGCAGCTCGACAACTGCTCGTGGCGCGTGCCGGCGTTGAACAGGGTCGGCGAGCTCGGCACGTAGTCGAGCGTGGCGAACAGGCGGTACAGCTCGATTGCGTCGCCGGTGGTCTGGGTCAGCGCGCAGGCGATGCGCATCCAGAAATGCTGCGGCGTCTCGATCACCTGGCGCTTCGACGGGTGCTTGAGCAGGTAGCGGTCGTAGAGGGTGCGCAGGCCGAAGTATTCGAAGCGCGTATTGTGAGTCGCGTCGATCGCGTCGTTGAGCTTGCGCGCATGCGTTTCGACGAAGTCGAGCACGCGTTCGTTGATCAGGCCGGTATCGAAACCGAGGCGGATCGACTGCGAGAACGAATAGACGCCGAGCGTCTGCACTTCCTTGTCGATATAGCCGGCGAGCAGGCGTGCGGCGAGCAGGGAGTATTCGGGTTCCTCGGCGATCAGCGACGCGGCCGTGCGGATCGACAGCTCGTCGAGTTCGCGCGTCGAGGCGCCGTCGTAGAGCCCGGTGATCGTTTTCACCGCGACGCGCATCGGATCGACGTCGCGCAGGCCGTCGCAGCTGCGCGTCACCGCGCGCACGATCTTGTTGAGGTCGACCGGCTCGCTCGCGCCGGAACGCTTGGCCACGCGCATCGCGGCGGGCGCGTTGTGCGGCGGGGTCAGCGCGAAGCCGGTCTGGCTGGGCGCTGCGGTCGAGGTGGGTGTGGTCGCCGGCGCTTGCTGCGCGGCGGGTGCGAGGGTTTCGGTATGGGACATGCGTGCCTCTCCTTCTTGGCATGACGAAAGGAAGCGAGGCAGGCGGCGCGGATGCAGGGGACAACCGCGATCGCCGGCCTTCGCTCCCGCGAGCGAATGCAGAACTGGTGGGTAGGAATAGGTCAGGGAAGGCGCGATCGCAGGAAAAATCCTCGACGCGGCACTGCCCGGCCACCCTTCCCGCGAAGGTCTGCAAGCCAGACGCCGCGCTTGCGCGCGACGATCGCGGGCCGGTATTCGGACTCCCGGGCGTGAGGCTGGCTACAATCCTGAGCCGCACCTCGCCTACTTCGATACCGCTTCCCAGATCTCGCGATCCAGTGCCTTGGTAGCGTTCGTTCCCGGTCACCGCTGCGGGGCAGTCCCGGATTCGCACCGGGTTCCCGTTTAAGCCCGAACCAACCAGATGTTGTGTCGGGCGCCGTTGATGGGCACAAGATATTCCCCGAGGGGTGTTTCGTCAATGAGTTTTTCTGGATCGCTGATGGGGCGGGCGTTCTGGGTTTTTCTTCTTGTTGTTTCTGTGATTTTCGCGATCGGAGGCGTGGTCATTGGGCTTATGCCTTCGCTCGTCATTCCCGCTTTTTTGCTCGTCATCCCCGCGTGCTCTTAGCGGGGATCCAGCGACTTTGCTTTTTTTGTTTTCTTTAAGAGCAACGCTTCCACTCGCCCTTTGGGCGAGCGGGTTACTTTCTTGTCTACAGCGACAAGAAAGTAACCAAAGAAACGCCGCCCCAGAACATTGCGCCCTTCGGGCTCCTGCCCGAAGGGTCCGCGTCAGCGGCCGGGTTCCGCTAATTGCACATCCATGTGCAATAGCGGAATGCGCGCGATCCTCGCGCGCCCCCTGCGGGCCTGATCGTCCGCTGCCGCCGCAATGTAATGGGGACCCGGAGAAGGAGCGCGCGTCGTGCGCGCCGAAGCCAGGGCAAGAAGCGGACTCTTCACGTTGTCGGGGGACGATTCATCGTGCTCGTTCTTCTGGGCTGAGTTGCGCGTAACGAGACGTGCCGCAGCGCATATCGCCGGCTGATTCGAGGTGGCATCAACTCTTCGTTGTGTGCGGCGTGCTAGGCGGGCAACCGCTCGGCACAGACTTCGCGAACGCACGCCCGCAGCCAGCGATGCGCGGGGTCGGCATCCATGCGTGGGTGCCAAAGCAGCGAGACGACGATTTCCGGGAGCGCGACCGGCAGCGGGAAGGAAAACATTCCGTCGCGAAGGTTGGCCGTGGAGCGCTCGGGAACGCAGGCGATCAAGTCGGATGCGCGTGCGAGCGCCAGAGCCTCGGAGAAGCTCGCGACGATGGTTGCGATTTCGCGCTTCAACCCGAGCGCTTCAAGCGCGTCGTCGATCGGGCTCGCGGCGTGGTTGCGGCGCGCGACGAGAATGTGTCGTGCCGAGGCATAGCGCGCGGGTGTGATCGCGGCTTCGCCGATCGGATGGCCGATCCGCGCCACGCCGACAAAGCGGTCGCGAAACAAGCCTTGGGTACGCACTTCGGGGCCGGCGGTTCCGCCGACGACGCCGGTTTCCAGATCGACGCTGCCGTCGCGCAGCGAGGTACTTTCCTTGTCCGGCTTCGGTGCGAAGCGAAGCTGCACGCCCGGGGCCTGTTCGCTGACGCGCGCAATCAGGGCGGCGCCGAAATTCTCGACGAAACCTTCACGATTGCGCAGGGTGAACGTGCGCACGAGCTTTGTCAGGTCGAGTGCCGCGACGGGGCGCAGCATGGCTTCGGCGTCCTGCACCAGTTGGCCGACGCGCTGGGCGAGTTCGACGGCGCGCGGCGTCGGCACGAGCCCGCGTCCGGCGCGCACGAGCAGGGGATCGCCGGTGGTTTCGCGCAGGCGTGCGAGTGCGCGGCTCATCGCCGACGGGCTCAGGTGCAGCCGGCGCGCGGCGCGCGCGACGTTGCCCTCGGCGAGCAGCACGTCGAGGGTGACGAGCAGATTGAGGTCGGGCCGCGACATGCCTCGACCATAGCACGAGCACCCGGACCAGACATGGCGTCGGGTGCATGTAATAAGTGCAAATGCTGCGTCTTCCGCCACTGCCGGTCGGCCGCTACTTTTCCACGGCCGGGCGTTGCTGCCGACCAAGCGCAACGCTCGAACCCCAATCAGCCGGATCGAAATCGACCATGTCCCATCGTGTGAATACAGAAAACGGCGAGCGCGCCGCAACGAGGCCCGCGTCCGCGGGCGCGCTCGCGGGCCTCGCCTTGTCCATGTTGTTGTCCTCGCTCGGTACCAGTATCGCCAACGTCGCCTTGCCGACCTTGGCCGAGGCGTTCGGCGCTTCGTTCCAGCAGGTGCAATGGGTTGTGCTTGCCTATCTGCTCGCGGTCACGACGCTGATCGTCAGCGTCGGGCGGCTCGGCGATATCGCCGGACGCAGACTGTTGCTGCTGGCCGGACTGGTCTTGTTCACGAGTGCCTCGGCGCTGTGCGCGGCTGCGTCCTCGCTGTGGTTGCTCATCGTCGCCAGATTTGAGCAGGGTCTCGGCGCCGCCGTGATGATGGCGCTGACCATGGCCCTGATCGGCGAAACGGTCGCCAAAGAGAAAATCGGCAGGGCGATGGGACTGCTCGGAACCATGTCGGCGCTCGGCACCGCGCTCGGCCCGTCGCTCGGTGGGGTGTTGATCGCCGGGTTCGGCTGGCGCGCGATCTTCCTGATCAACGTACCCCTCGGTCTGGCTGCGGTTTTTCTCGTCTATCGTTTCCTCCCGCTCGATCGCGTGGTACGGAGCGCGGATCGCCCCCGCTTCGATATCCCTGGCACGTTGCTGCTCGCCGGTACGCTTGCCGCCTACGCTCTGGCGATGACGACGGGGCACGGTCGCTTCGATCGGCTCAACCTGATCCTATTGGCGGCGGCGATAATCGGCGCCGGCGCCTTCGTATTCGCGGAAAGAAAAGTGGCGTCGCCGCTGATCCGGCTGGCCGCGTTTCGCGATGCCGCGTTGAGCGCCAGCCTCGGCATGAATGCGCTGGTTTCCAGCGTGATAATGACGACCTTCGTCGTCGGGCCGTTCTATCTTTCGCGCTCGCTCGGCCTCAGCGGTGCGGCGGTCGGCATGGTGATGTCGATCGGTCCGATAGTCTCGGCACTGAGCGGCATACTGGCCGGCCGCGCCGTCGATCGCCTCGGTGCAAATCCGACCGTCATCGCCGGGCTCGCGGAAATGGCACTCGGTTCGCTGGCTCTGTGCGTGCTTCCGGGCCTATTCGGGCTTGCGGGCTATATCGCTGGCATCGTCATACTCACGCCGGGATATCAGTTGTTCCAGGCTGCCAACAACACGGCCGTCATGAAGGACGTCCCCACGAGCCAGCGCGGCGTCACGTCCGGTCTGCTCAGTCTGTCGCGCAATCTCGGACTGATCACCGGCGCGTCGGCGATGGGGGCGGTGTTCGCGTTCGCGTCGATGACGAATGACATCACGACCGCGCCGCCCGAAGCCATTGCGACGGGCATGCGCATCACCTTCGCCGTCGCCGCGGTCCTGATCGTGGTCGCCATCGTTATTGCTGTCGCCGGCGCCGTTTTCGCGGCGCGCTCGACGCCTTCGGCGAGCGCGCCCTAGCGCGACGCTCTCGGCTGGTCAGACGGCAACGTCGAGCGGATAGGCCGTCGTCGACTTGATCGATTCCATCACCACGGAAGTCTTGTAGCGCCGCACGTTGTCGTCCACGGCGAGCATGCGTGCGACGAAATGTTTCAGGGCCTGAATGTCCGCAAGAGTCAGCACGACGACGAGATCGTATTCGCCGGTAACGTAGTAGCAGTGCTGCACTTCCGCCGCCGCGATCAGACGCCGGCGGATCTGCGCGAGCAGGTCGGTGCGATCGCTTTCGAGCGTGATTTCGAGAATGATCGTCAGCGCCTGTCCGATCTTGCGCGGATCGAGGATCGCGCGCGTGCCGGTGATGACGCCGTCGGCCTTCAGGGCCTGAACGCGGCGCTGCACGGCGGAGGGCGACAGATTCACGCGCTCGCCGAGCTGCGCGAAGGAAACGGCTGCATCGTTCTGCAGAGTCTCGAGTATGGCGATGTCGAAGTGGTCGAGTCGTTGCGTCGGATGCAGTGAATTTCGCATAAAGCTGCGTGGTGGACCGGAAAGTTCGGAAGGCATTGCGGAGCCCAAGACTACTATGAGGACGACATCGTCTCCTTCCGGGAAATCCTCGCGTTTATGCGCTATTTGGTTGCGGCTCTGCTCACGTCGTTCCTCTCCCTTTGCATGCCGGCGCAGGCCGCACAACCCGGTTCACCGCAATTGTTTCCCGCGTTTCCCGTGGAGGCCCTGCAGCCCTCGCGGCAGAACGATCAATACCAGCAGGGACTGCGCGGTCTTTGGAGCCTGCCGGGCGGCGGCTACTTCGTCGACGTGCGTGCAGACGGGCCGCGGTTCTACACCTACGCGGACGGCGGCAAGCTCTGCTGGCTCGATCAGGCGCTGACGTCGCTCGACCCCGATGAGTCGCCGCTCGCGTACTACGCGCAGTCGCCCGAGAAAACCGACACGGTGTTCACCGACGTGCCGGGCGACGTGCAGTTCCATGCACGCACGATCGCCGCGCTGCCGGCCGCCTGCGGCGACGCGATCGATCGCAGCACGCCGCTCGACACGTTCGACGCGGCGGTGGCGTCGCTGCACGACTATTACTCGTTCAGCGCGGCGCGCCACGTCGATTGGGCCGAGCGTGGGAACAATCTGCGTCCGGTCGCGGCGGCGGCACGCAACGACGTGGAACTCGCCGGCGTTTTTTCCGAACTGCTCGAAGGCCTGCAGGATGTGCACACATCCATCGCCAAAGACAATCTGAAAATCGAGATGGATTTGTCGACCTCCACGGTGCGGACACATCGGCTGTTGCGCGAAGCGTTTGCGCAGCAGAGCGAGATCGTCGATTTTTCCACTTGGTTCGAGGTCTGGAATCAAACGCAGAACGACGCGATCTACGCGCTGCTGTCGCCTCAAGGCCGCGGCCGCGTCTATGGCGACGCGTTCATGTGGGGAACCCTTGCGGGCAATGTCGGCTACCTCGCGATCAACCGCGTCGACAAACTGGATTCCGGCGGCGGCGTCGACGACCGCACCGCGGTTGCGCAGACGCTCGACCGTGCGCTCGGCGAGATGCAGGGCACGCGTGCTCTCGTGCTCGACATCAGCATGAACACGGGCGGATCGACCGACATCATCGCCGCGGCCGCCGCACGCTTCGCCGACCGCCGCCGTCTCGTATACACGCGCGAAATGCCGAAGGACCCGACGGCCGCACCGCAGCCGTTCTACATCGAGCCGGCCGGCACGGTGCGCTACGCGCAACCCGTCTACGTATTGACGAGCGATGTGACTGTCAGCGCCGCGGAATACCTCATTCTCTACATGCGTGTGCTGCCGCAGGCCACCCAGATCGGCCAGACGACGCAGGGCGCGCTTGCCGGCAGTTTCGTTCGCGGCTTGCCGAACGGCTGGCATATGGGCATTGCCAATCACATCACGCGCGATGCACGAGGCAACAGCTACGAAGTGGTCGGCATTCACCCGGACGTGATTTTCGACGTCTTCCCCGAAAGCGGATTCGACGCGGGGCACGTCAACGCGATCCGCAAAGGAGTCGAGCTGGCCGGCGGCAGCGCCTTGACCGTGGCGGCCCCGGCGATCGGCAATATCGCGCCGGCGATCATGGTATTGCTGCTGATCGCCGTGGCGCGCGTGGGCCGTTCCGCGTTGTCCGCACGCAGCGAATCTTGAGCGGAGAGAGTGCGGAAATCCATCTGCGTGAAGCACTGGAAGCGTGGATGGATGCCGCCGTTGGGCAAAGCGTTCGCCTGCAAAGGCAAGCCACGCATCGCCACCTGATTTCCCCGCGCGCGCGCGACCGCTCGTGCGCCGAACGTCGAGCTGGCCCAGTCGAAACAACCGCGAACCTGTTTCGCCGGCAAGCGCCGGTTTGACGCGGATTCGCTAAAACAGTACCATTTCCGTACTGTATTTGCCCGCGCGGCCGAGACCGCCCCATTCCGCCATGCTCCGTGTCAGCAAGCTGACTGATTACGCCACCGTCGTCATGACCGTGCTCGCCGAAGCGCCGGACGAGGTGTTCAGCGCGCAGGCGCTGGCCGAGCGCGCGCATCTGGAATTGCCGACCGTATCGAAGCTGCTCAAGCAGCTCGCCCAGGCCGAACTCGTCGAGTCGTTCCGCGGCGTCAACGGCGGCTATCGCCTCGCGCGCGCGCCCGAGCGGATCAGCCTCGCCGATATCCTCGTCGCGATGGAAGGGCCGTTCGGCATGACCGAGTGCAGCGCCCATCAGGGCGCCTGCGGCCACGAGTCCCACTGCGGCGTGCGCGGCAATTGGCGGCGCGTCAGCGAGGTGATCGAAACGACGCTGCGGCAGATGAGCCTCGCCGACATGCGCCGCCCGCCATCGCGGCGGATTGCGGTTCCGCTGAAGCTGGCGACCGCGTGAGAAGCAACATGTACACCCTGACAACCGTTCTCGAATGACTACGCAGGCAGCCTGAAATGGCCACCCAACCCATTGAAATCGACGTGCCCGACGAATCGGTCTCGACCGACGTCGTTACCGAGGCGCTCAATCGGCGCTACAGCGCGGGCTTCGTCACCGACATCGAAAGCGAGAGCCTGCCGCCCGGCTTGAACGAGGGCGTCGTGCGCGCGATTTCGGCGCGCAAGGACGAACCCGAATGGCTGACCGAATGGCGGCTCAAGGCGTATCGTCATTGGCTGACGATGACGCCGCCGCATTGGGCCAAGCTCGACATCGAGCCGATCGACTTCCAGGCGATCAGCTACTACTCGCAGCCGAAGAACCGGCCGAAGTCGCTCGACGAGGTCGATCCCAAGCTGCTCGAAACCTACGACAAGCTCGGCGTGCCGCTGCACGAGCGCGCGCGCCTCGCCGGCGTCGCGGTCGACGCGGTGTTCGATTCGGTATCGGTCGGCACGACGTTCCGCAAGGAACTCGCAGAGGCCGGCGTGATCTTCTGCTCGATCAGCGAGGCGGTGCGCGAACATCCCGAACTGGTGCAGAAGTACCTCGGCAGCGTCGTGCCGCCGGGCGACAACTATTTCGCGGCGCTGAACTCGGCTGTGTTCTCCGACGGCTCGTTCGTGTTCGTGCCGAAGGGCGTGCGCTGCCCGATGGAACTGAGCACCTATTTCCGCATCAACGCGCGCGATACCGGCCAGTTCGAGCGCACCCTACTGATCGCCGAGGAGCGCGCGAGCGTGTCCTATCTCGAAGGCTGCACCGCGCCGATGCGTGACGAGAACCAGTTGCATGCCGCGGTCGTCGAACTCGTCGCGCTCGACGATGCGAACATCAAGTACTCGACCGTGCAGAACTGGTATCCCGGCGACGAGAACGGTGTCGGCGGCATCTACAACTTCGTCACCAAGCGCGGCGACTGCCGCGGCGCGCGCTCGAAGATTTCCTGGACACAGGTCGAAACCGGTTCGGCGATCACCTGGAAATATCCGAGTTGCGTACTGCGCGGCGACGATTCGGTCGGCGAGTTCAATTCGGTCGCGCTGACTCATCATCGCCAGCAGGCCGACACCGGCACGAAGATGATCCATATCGGCCGCAACACCAAGTCGAAGATCGTCTCCAAGGGCATCAGCGCCGGGCGTGGGCAGAACACCTATCGCGGTCTGGTCAAGGTCGAGAAAGGCGCCGAGGGCGCGCGCAACTACACGCAGTGCGACAGCCTGCTGATCGGCAAGAAGTGCGGTGCGCACACCTTCCCCTACATCGAAGTGAAGAATCCCGGCGCGATCGTCGAGCACGAGGCGACGACCTCGAAGATTTCCGACGACCAGATGTTCTACTGCCGCTCGCGCGGCATCGGCGAGGAAGACGCCGTGTCGATGATCGTCGACGGCTTCTGCAAGCAGGTGTTCAAGGAATTGCCGATGGAGTTCGCCGTCGAGGCAAAGAAACTGCTCGAAGTGTCGCTCGAAGGCGCGGTGGGCTGAGCATGCGCATCGAGCGCACCATCCGCGTCGTTGCGCCGGGAGAGACGAAACCCAAGCCCGCTCGTTACTGGCGTTCGCGGCCCGCAGCCGAGCGGCTTGCCGAAACGCTGAAGCTGCATCGCGAGGGCAATGAATTGCTGCGCGGCGGCAATCCGCCCTTCGTCTATGTGATCAGGTCGCGCGATGTCGACAGTGCGCAATGACTGGAATAACTCAGGAATAGGCATACGAGAATGGACGGTCCGAACAAATCGCTGGAGATACGCCCCGCACGGCGCGAAGACGCTGCAGCGATCTACGCGCTGATCGGCGAACTCGCCGACTACGAAAAGCTGCGCCACGAAGTCGATGCGACCGAGACGGATATCGCCGACGCGTTGTTCGGCGCGAATCCGCGCGTGTTTGCCGAGGTCGCGGAGTGGAAAGGCGAGGTCGCCGGATTTTCGCTGTGGTTCTACAACTATTCGACCTTCCGCGGCCGGCACGGTCTCTATCTGGAAGATCTTTACGAGCGTCCGGCTTTCCGTGGCCACGGCATCGGCAAGGCACTGATCATCAGCCTCGCGCAGCGCTGCGTGGCCGAAGATCTGGCGCGCTTCCAGTGGTCGGTGCTCGACTGGAACACGCCGTCGATCGAGTTCTACAAATCGCTCGGCGCGAAGATGACGCCGGAGTGGTTGGGGTGTCGTGTGGAAGATGAGGCTATCAAAAAGTTAGCGGGCGGGTAACGCGCGCTCGTCATTCCCGCATGCTTCTGGCGGGAATCCAGTGTCTTTGCTTTCAAGGCATGGGATGAAAAGAAGAGTCGCTGGATTCCCGCCGGAAGCGCGCGGGAATGACAGGCAAAGAGAATGAGAACATGCTGAAAATCGAAAACCTCCACGTCCGCGTCGCGGGTAAGGAAATCCTCAAGGGTCTCTCGCTCGAAGTGAAAGCGGGCGAGGTGCATGCGATCATGGGGCCGAATGGCGCGGGCAAATCCACGCTCGGCAATGTGCTCGCCGGACGCGAGGGCTACGAAGTCACGCAGGGTTCGGTCGTCTATGGCGACAAGAACCTGCTCGAACTCGAACCCGAGGAGCGCGCGGCCGAAGGCGTGTTCCTCGCGTTCCAGTATCCGGTCGAGATTCCGGGCGTGAACAACACTTATTTTCTGCGTGCCGCGTTGAACGCGCAGCGCAAGCATCGCGGCGAAGCCGAACTCGACTCGATGCAGTTCCTCAAGCGCGTGCGCGAGAAACTCGCTGTGCTGCATCTGAAGGACGAACTGCTGCATCGCGCTGTCAACGAAGGCTTCTCCGGCGGCGAGAAGAAGCGCAACGAGATTTTCCAGATGGCGCTGCTCGAACCCAAGCTCGCGATTCTCGACGAGACCGATTCGGGCCTCGACATCGACGCGCTCAAAATGGTCGCCGACGGTGTCAATGCAATGCGTTCGCCCGAGCGCGCCTTCCTCGTCGTCACCCATTACCAGCGCCTGCTCGACTACATCGTGCCCGACGTCGTGCATGTGCTCGCCGACGGACGCATCGTCGAGTCGGGTGATGCGGGTCTTGCACACAAGCTCGAAGAGCATGGCTATGCCTGGGTCGCCGGGCGTCAGGCGCCCGCCGAGGCCGTGGCCGGAGGCGTCTGAAGTGAGCGCACCCCTGCTCGAAGAATTCGGTCGCGGCGACGCGCGCGAGCGCGAGGAGTCGTGGCGCTACAGCAAGACCGCGCTGCGCGCGCTGGCGCAGCAAGACTACGCCGTGGCCGACGCACGGGCCGCTCTACCCGACACACTGCTGGAGCAGTTCGACTGGGCCGCCACGCGCGGCCGCCGCGTCGTTGTGGTCAACGGCGTTTTCTCGGAAGCGCATTCCGACATCAGCGGCGTCGGCGCGTCGGTGACCGTCGGCGAATCCGCGGGCAACGCCTATTCGATCCGCATCGACGGCGATATCGAGCGACCCATGCATGTGGTCTATGCAAACGTGCCTTCGGCGCAGTCGAGTCGTTGGCAGGCGAACGTCGAAGTGACCGTGGTCAGCGGACGCGCGCGCGTGATCGAGCAGTTTATCGGTGCGCAAGGCGAAAGCGTGCTCGGTTCTCTGCGCCGGCGCTACGACCTCGCCGACGCTACGCAGCTCGACCTGGTCAGCCTGTGCGAGCTGCCGGAATCGGTCGCCATGTACCGTCTCGTCGAAGCGCGCGTCGGCGCGAAGGCGCGCCTGCATACGACGCATGTGCTGCTCGGCGGACGCCTGCAGCGCCTCGACTTCCAGGTCGATCTCGCCGGCAGCGAGGCGAGGCTTGAATCGCGCGGCGTTTTCGCGCTGCGCGGACGCGACCATGCCGATACCCAGCTCGACGTGCGCCATCTGGCGCGCGATACGGCCTGCGATGTCGTCTGGCGTGGCGTCGCGGATGCGCGTGCGCGCGGCATCTTCCGTGGCGCGATCACGGTCGCTCAAGGCGCCGACGGCAGCGACGCGAAACTGTCGAACAAGAATCTGTTGTTGTCTTCGTCGGCCGAGATCGACACGCAGCCGGCGCTCGAAATCTACGCCGACGAAGTGAAGGCCGCGCACGGCGCGACCGTGGGCCAGATCGACGAGCGCGCGCTGTTCTATCTGCGTTCGCGCGGAATCCCGCTTGCGGTGGCGAGGCGCATGATGGTGACGGCGTTCTGCGCCGAAGCGCTCGCTGGCATCGGTGACGCCGACTTGCGCGAGCTGCTTGCGCAGCGCGTGCAGGCGGTGTTGCCGGCGGAGTGAAGTGCGACGAAAAAATCCTTCCTCGAACGGAGAAGGTGTCGGCAGGCGCGTGAGGAAACACCTTGCACTCCCTGACGGCCTTTCGGAACTGCAACGGTTTTCTTTCATCCGGTGCTTCGCGCCACCTTCTCCCGGCGGGAGAAGGGAATCAAGAAACAGCCATGACCGATCTTCTAGCCAATCCCTACCGCAAAGACTTTCCGATCCTGTCACGTCAGGTTCACGGCAAGCCGCTGATCTATCTCGACAACGCGAACACCTCGCAGAAGCCGCAGGTCGTGATCGACGCGGTCGAGCGCTTCTATCGCGAGACCAACGCGAACGTCGCGCGCGCCGTGCATGCGCTCGGCGAAGCGGCGACGTCCGCCTACGAGGGCGCGCGCGACAAACTGACGCGCTTCATCAATGCGCCGACGCGCGATGAAGTGATCTTCACCAGCGGCACGACCCAGGCGATCAACACCGTCGCCTACAGCTATGCGCTGCCGCGGCTACAGCCCGGCGACGAAATCCTCGTCACGACGATGGAGCATCACGCCAACATCGTGCCCTGGCAGCTCGTCGCCGCGCGCACCGGCGCGAAAGTAGTCGCGGCACCGATCACGCAGAGCGGCGAGCTGATCGTCGAAGAGTTCATCGCGCGGCTTACGCCGAAGGTGAAACTGGCCGGCGTCACCCACGTATCCAACGTGCTCGGCACGATCAATCCGGTGCGCGAACTCGCCAAGGCGTGCCGCGCGCGTGGTATCCCGCTGCTCGTCGACGGCTCGCAGGCGGCGCCACATCTGCCGATCGACGTGCAGACGCTCGGTTGCGATTTCTACGTGCTGACCGGGCACAAGCTGTTCGCGCCGACCGGCACCGGCGTGCTCTGGGCGCGCAAGGAACTGCTCGCCGAGATGCCGCCGTTCTTCGGCGGCGGCGAGATGATCCGCACGGTCAGCTTCGACGGCACGACGTTCGCCGACGCGCCGCACAAATTCGAGGCGGGCACGCCGAACATCGCCGGTTTCGTCGGCCTCGGCGCCGCGCTCGATTACGTCGCGCAGGTCGGACTCGACGAAATCGGCGCACGCGAGCGCGCGCTGCTCGCCTATGCGACCGATGCGCTCAAGAGTGTGCCCGGTCTGCGCCTGTTCGGCGAAGCGAAGGAGAAGGCCGCGGTGCTGTCGTTCCTGATCGACGGTGTGCACGCGCACGACCTCGCGACCTTGCTCGACCACGAAGGCGTCGCCGTGCGTTCCGGCCATCATTGCGCGCATCCGCTGATGCAGTTCTACGGCGTGCCCGCAACCGCGCGCGCTTCGCTGTCGTTCTACAACACGCGTGAAGAGATCGACGCGTTCGTCGCGGCGATCGCCAAGGTGCGCAAGCTGCTGGCGTGACGGCGCCGGGTATTCGGCACGCCTGCACTGAAGGCGGCAAAAGCGCAGATCTAACCCGGAAGAAGCCGAAATAGCTTCGGCTTGTCTATGTGCCGGCGTTCCTGATCGCGGTTCTCGGCTTTCAGCAAGAAGTCGAGAAAACGCGCGGAGTTCTCCGCGCCGAGCTTATTTGAGTTCGCGGATCATGATGTTGCGGAACCACACGTCGCTGCCGTGATCCTGCAGCGCGATCTTGCCTGAGCGGAACATGCCGAAGCCGGCCATGTCGCGGAACTTGCTGCCGGCAATGAGTTTCTTCCATGCCTCGTCCCATAGCGTCGTTTCGATCACGACGGTGCCGTTGAGCTTTTCGACGAAACGGCCGTGGTCGCTGATGATTTCGAGGTGGTTCCATTCGCCGGCCGGGCGCACGGTTTCGACTTTGCAGGCGATCAGGTCGTAGAGATCGCCGGCCATATGCTTGGTGCTGTGCGCGTCCGAGGCGGCGACGTTGTCGAGTACCTGCGATTCGATGCCGGTCTGCCACGGGAACTCGTGCTGCGGCCCTTCCTGCACGTAGAACATCACGCCGCTGTTGCCGGCCGGCGCAATCTTCCAGTCGATCTTGAGATGAAAATTCGCATAGACGCCGTCGTAGACGATGTCGCCGCCGCCTTCGGACTGGAATCCTTGATCCTTGCGGCCGGCATCGAGATGCAGACTGCCGTCGGCGGCCGACCAAGCCGGGCTCAGCGTCTTCCGATTGTAGCGATGCCAGCCCGTGGTGGACTTGCCGTCGAACAGCAGCTTCCAGCCCTCGCGCTGCTGCGCGGCGCTGAGCGTGTTCGGTTGGGCCGCATCGGCGCTCTCCGCGGCGTGCGCCGCGAAGCTCATCGCGGCTGCGCAAAACAGGATGGCGTATTTCATTGGACAACCTCGCAGGAATGACAAGCCGACGATAACGTGTTTACCACGCCCAGAATGTTTCGCCCTTGTACGCGACGACGCCTTTGTACGGACCGGGCACGGGGCTATAGCGCGACACACGCGTGGTGCCCGCTTCGGAAGTGAAGAAGCTGAGCAGGGTAAGTTGCTTGCACAGGGTGAACCAGTGCGGAGGTTGCTCGCTGTTTTCGCCGAGCATTTGCGCACGGCGTTTCGCCTCGGCGTCGATATCGATCAGAAGTTTGCGCTTCTGCTCGCCGCTGCAGCGGACGAAATCGACGCCGTACTCTTTGCGCGAGCGTGTATCGATATCGCCGAGACCGGCGCGCAGAACGTTGAGATTCGCCGGCGTGTAGCAGGCGGTCGAATAGCGTGCGATATAGGCGCCGACCTGTGCGTCTTTCGCACCGGGCGTGTCGGTGCGCGGCAGGATCGTCTCGGCGATCTCGTCGAGCAACGCGATCTGTGCCGGCGTGTAGGCGCCGGAATCGGCAGCGGCGGCGAATGCGCGCTCCGCGCCGATGAAAGCGCAACCGGTCAGTGCGGCGATGCTGCGCAGGAGTTCGCGCCGATCCATCAGACGATCTCCCCGTGCTGCTTGAGTTGATCGGCCGCGTAGTTCGCCGCGCGCGCGGTCAGCGCCATGTACAGGATCGACGGGCTCTGACTGCCGGTGCTCGTCATGCAGGCGCCGTCGGTGACGAAGACGTTCTTGCACAGGTGCATCTGGTTGTGCGCATTGAGCAGCGAAGTCTTCGCGTCCGCGCCCATGCGCACGCCGCCCATCTCGTGGATGTCGAGGCCCGGCGGTTGGTGGCTGTCGTTGGTCTTGATGTTCTTGAAGCCCGCGGCCTCGAACATCTTGCGTCCTTCGTTGAGGAAGTCGTTGACCATGCGGTCGTCGTTGTCGTCGTAGCCGACCGAAACGACGAGCTGCGGAATGCCCCAGCGATCTTTTTTGTCCGGTGACAGGCGCACGTGGTTCGATGCCTTCGGCACGGTTTCGCCCTGCATGTACATGTAGGCCGTCCATTTGCCGGGCTTGCTGATCGCCTCTTTGTACTTCGCGCCGATCGTCTCGCCGTGCGTGTCGTTGTCGTCGATCAGGCGCCGGCTCGCGCCGGTGAAGATGACGTAGCCGCCGACGAAATCGGCATCCTGTTTATGCACGTTGCGGAAATTCGGGATGATGCTTTCGGCCGGCTTGTAGACTTCGTAGTAAGCATCCTTGAAGCCCTCGATTTCCGCGCCCATGCCGGCGCGGTAGTTGTGGAAGCCGACGTACTTGCCGAGCAGGCCGTTGTCGTTGCCGAGGCCGTTCGGGAAGCGCTGCGATTTGGAGTTGAGCAGGATCAGGGTTGAGTTAAGCGCCGACGCGTTGACGAAGATCACCTTCGCATTGAAGACGAGTTCCTCGTGCGTGTTCGCGTCGATCACCTTGACGCCGCTCGCCTGCTTCGTTGTTTCGTCGTAGAGCACCGAATGCACGACCGAGTGCGGGCGCACGGTCAAGTTGCCGGTCTTCGCCGCCCAGGGCAGCGTGCTGGCGTTCGAGCTGAAATAGCCGCCGAACGGACAGCCGCGCATGCACAGGTTGCGGTTGCGGCAGGTGCCGCGGCCCTGCTTGAGATGGATGTCGCGCGCTTCGGTGACGTGGGCCCAGCGGCCGGAGACGTAGTGGCGGCCGAATTTGTCTTTAAGCACGCGGCGCAGA
The DNA here is from genome assembly GCF_005503555.1 of Rudaea sp. 3F27F6. Lineage (GTDB taxonomy): Bacteria > Pseudomonadota > Gammaproteobacteria > Xanthomonadales > Rhodanobacteraceae > Rudaea. The sequence continues at coordinate 304,817 of NZ_SCNG01000001.1, read as the reverse complement.
TGCTGCTCGACCATGTTGAGTTCGTAGGCCGGCAGGTAATCGCCGTCGGGCATGGTCTCGATGCCTTCCTGGCTGCCGCAGACGCCGATGAAGTTTTCGACGTGGCCGTACCACGGTGCGACGTCGTCGTAGCCGATCGGCCAGGCGATGCCGTAGCCGAGGCGCTGCGGCATGGTGAAGTCCATCGGTGCCCAGCGCGCACAGGCGCGGCCCCAGATCAGCGACTTGCCGCCGACCTGATAGCCGCGCACCCAGAGAAACGGTTTTTCCTGCACGTAGGGATGGTCTTCGTCCTTGACGAAGAAATGCTTGGTCGTCGCATCGTAGCCGGCGGCGCGCGAGATCAGTGGATTCACCTCGTTCCACGCGCGCGGGTTTTCGCCGCGCAGGTCGAAGTCCCAGCGGCGCAGCGACATGGTCGGGTAGTCCTTGATGTGCTGCACGTCGCGGCCGCGTTCGAGCACGAGCGTCTTCAGGCCGCGCTCGCACAATTCCTTCGCCGCCCAGCCGCCGCTGATGCCGCTGCCGATCACGATCGCGTCGTAGTGTGTCGTCGTCATGCGCCCGATTGTGCGCATGTAACTCGCGCCGCGCCAGGGTCGGGTTTTCGCGCTTGGCCGTAGCGGCGATTCGGCCGATTTGTACCGCGTTCGAGCGCTGGATTTGCGGCGTGCGAGGGCTTTGTTTAGAACTGGCCGAGTTCCGTGCCTTCAATCCATTTCGCGGGCTCGGGCCGCCACGGGCCGTCGCCGAGCACGGCCGCGGCGACGTCTTCGAGCGCGTAGCCGAGCGTCTGCGTCGCCGCGTCCTGGCCTGCGTCTTTCCAATGCGCGGAATTCATGAAGGCGCGATATCGCTGCGGGTCCTTGGCAATCAACAGAGTCATTTCGGTCGCGAGTTCGTAGGACAGCGAGCAGCCCTCGTCGGGGCGCTTGAACGATTTGCCCGACCAGAACTGCTGGATCGTTTCCGCGTTCCAGAACGCGGTGCGCTTTTGCGCGGTTTCCCGGTGGCTGAAAATGCCGCGGCGAGGGTCCACGCTTCTCGGCGCGAGCGCTTGCTCCATATTCACCGCGGTGCCTTCGTTGAGCCAGGCCGGAATCGGCAGCATGGCGAGCAGGCAATGCGTGAGTTCGTGGGCGATGACCGGCTCCATCGCGGCCATCTCCGAAGCTTGGAAGACGAAGTGGCCGTAGCCGTGGTGAATGAACATACCCGAGGACATGGCGAACTCGCCCTGCTGCGGGTAGTAGTTGCCGACGTAGTCGTAGTATTCGTCGAGCGCATCGAAAATCAGCACGACGTGCGGACCGCGTCCCCAGGCAGTGGCGATGCCGTCGAGGTCGCGCAAGATGCGCCTGCGATAGCGCTCGCAGCAGGCCATCGCTAGCTGCAGCGTCCTGCCTTGGAGGCTCGACAGCATCGCGAAAGAATCCGACTGCTCGATGGCGTATTGAGGCCCGAGACGGATGCGCAGCGCGTCGAGCCAGCCGAGCGCGACGCTCCACCAATAGTCGTCGGCGTCGGCGCCGCTCGGCATCTGCCGGTGAGCGGCCGGCCAGTCGACGATGGGAACGGAAGCGTCGGCACGCCAAGGCAATTCGCCGGCGATCGGCTGACGGCGGCGTGGCGCCGCATCGGTGTCGGCGGAGTTGCCGCCTGTGCGGAATATTCTGCTGAGCAGTCCCATCGATCGATCGTTCCCCTGAGGCGCGGTAGTGTAGCCGCGCCGTGCGCTCTATCAAGGATGCAGGGTCTGCGTGACCTCGCGCGTGAGCGTGGCGAAAATCGCGTCGCGTTCGTCCGCGCTTGCCGGCGATGCGGTCAGGAACCCGGCGACGATGACCGTCCGTCCGTCGGGCCAGCTCAGTATGCCGATGTCGTTGTGCGCCGCGGTGATGCCCTCGAACGTGTCCGAGGTGCCGCTCTTGTGCGCGAGGCGCGCGCCCGCGGGTACGCCGCCCTTGAGGCGGTTCGGCACGGTCGGCGAGTGCGTCATCATTTCGAGCATCAGCGCGGTCGATTCGCGCGCGAGCAGTTCGCCGCGCCAGAGTTTGCGCAGGAAAACCACGGCGGCGTCGGGCGTGCTCGTGTCGCGTGGATCGGCGAGGTAGGCGGCGAAGCCGCGTCGCTTGCGCGCGAGTTTCGCTTCCGCCGATTCGCCGGGCGGCGCACCGGCATTCGCGCCGAGGCCGTCGATGTCGTGGGCGAGGCCGGCTTCGTCGCGATCGACGCGCATGCCGTCGACGCCGTGCGCGCGCAGGAACGCGGTCACCGCGGCCGGGCTGCCGAGGAGGCGGATCAGCGCGTCGGCGGCGGCGTTGTCGCTTTCGCTGACCGCCGCGTCGAGCAGCCGACGCACGTCGAATTGCGTGCGCCCGGCATCGAATTCCTTGCGGATCGCTTCGGGGCCGTTGCGCATGTCGGCGCGGGTCAGCGTGACTTTGCGATCGAGCGAGAGAGCGCCATGGTCGACGCGGTCGAGCACCGTTGCGCCAAGCGCCGCCTTGAACGTGCTCATCATCGGAAAGCCGCGGTCGGCGTTGACGCGCCAGGAGCGGCCGCTCTGCAGATCGAGTACGGCAACGCCGAGCACGCCGGGACGCGCCCGTTCGGCAAGCGCTTCGAGCCGGCCTTGCAGATCGGGCGCGGTGGCTTTCGCGGTGGGAGTTGCGGCTGCGGTCATCAGCGGCAATGAGATAAGCGCCGCGGCGAGCAGCAGGCGACGTGCGCGAAAACGATTCATGCCGAAAACCTCGTGTGGGGATGACGTGGGGGAGACCGACTCTCGCGCGGATGAATGGCAAAACAGTGGCACGCGGCGGGCATTTCGGCGAACGCGGCTTCAGCGTTGACGATCGGCGGTCGTGCGCGCGCGCTTCGCTTTCGCCGCGGGGTCGGCGCGCTTGCCAATGCGATACACGCAGCGGCGTGCGCCGGCAAGCAGATGCTGCTCGCGCTGCACTTCGGCTTCGGCGCCGAGCGTTTCGCGGAACAGCTTCAATTCCGAGCGGCAGAAGCCCTGGCAGTTCTGCGCGGCGACGCAGATCGGGCAGTGGTCCTCGATCAGCAGCCAGTCGCGGCCGTCGCGCTCGACGCGCGCCATGTAGCCTTCCGCGTCGCGCGCCGCAGCGAGCGCGACCGCGCGCTCGCCGAGCGTGCGCGCGTCGGCGCATGCTCGCGCATAGGCCGTGCGGCTGTTCGCTTCGCGCCGGGCGATAAGGCGGTCGAGGCCTTCTTCGCCAAACAGCGCGCGCACGCCGTCGAGCAACTCGGCGGTCAACTGCCCGTGCGCGTCGGGAAAGCGCGCATGGCCGTGCGCGGTCAGCGTCCAGAGCTGGCGCGGCCGTCCGGCCTGCGTCGACGGTTCGAGTCGGCCTTCGAGCAATTCGGCCTGCTGCAGCTTGGCCACAAGCTGGCGCACGGCTTCGCTCGAGATGCCGAGCCTGCCGGCAAGCGCAGCCGTGCCCATCGGGCCGTGAGTCTTGAGCAGGACGAGGACGCGCTCGCCCGCCGCACCCGGAGAATTATCAAAGTTCTGTCTTGTACTATTCATCTGCGGTCGATAATATACAAGAAATTACTTGTTTATTATCCAGGCTCAAGCGGTTGCCCGCAACATGATGAATACGAACAGCGACTGCACGGCAGTCGAACCCGAAACCGCCGCTGCCGAAGCGGCCCAGCTTGCGCCTGCCGCAGGCAGCGCAAGCTGGGCCGATCTGCTCGGCACCGGCAACGGCATGCGTGTGCTCGCACTCGCCGGCGGCACGGCGTTGCATGCGATCAATGTCTACATGGTGACGACGGTGATGCCGTCGGTCGTCGCCGATATCGGCGGCCTCGACTACTACTCGTGGAACACCACGTTGTTCGTCGTCGCCTCGATCGTCGGTGCGGCGCTCGCGGCGGCATTGGCGGACGCCTGGGGCGGCAAACGTGCATATCTCGCCGGCCTTGCTACGTTTTCCGTCGGTGCGACGCTGTGTGCGCTCGCCACGGCGATGCCGTGGCTGCTGCTCGGACGCAGCGTGCAGGGTCTCGGCGGAGGCGTGCTGGTCTCGCTCGCCTACGTGCTGATTCCGCGCGTGCTCGCCGAGCGCCTGTGGACGCGCGCGATGGGCCTGGTTTCGGCGATGTGGGGCATCGCGACATTGGCCGGCCCGGCGATCGGCGGCATCTTCGCTCAGGGCGGCCACTGGCGCCTCGCGTTCTGGATGCTGTTGCCGGTGGCGGCGGTTCTTGCCGTTATCGTCGCCGTATGGCTGCCGGCGAGCGGACGCGGCAGCGCGTCGGCGCGCGTGCCGTTCGCCAAACTCGCGTTGCTCGCCTTGTCGGTGCTCGCGATTTCGTTTGCGAGCCTCGCCGCGCAGCGCGGTCTGCAGATCGCCGGCGTCGTTGCCGGCTTGCTGCTCGCCGCATGGATCCTGCGCATCGACCGCGACGCCGTCGTGCGCCTGCTTCCGCGCAGTGCTTTTGTCGATGCACGGCTGATCGCGCTGTACGCGACGATCGGCCTGCTCGCGATGAGCTTCACCGTGGAAATCTTCCTGCCGTACTTTCTTCAGGTGATTCACGGGCACGAGCCTTTGGCCGCAGGCTACCTGACCGCAGTGATGGCGGCGGGCTGGAGTTTCGGTTCGATGACGAGTGCCGGCCGCGCAAAGTTCGCCGCGCAGGCGATCCGCAACGGGCCGCTGCTGATGGCGGCGGGATTGTTCGCCCTGGCGTGGATACTGCCGCACGTACAGGGCTTCCAGGCCGGGGCGGGGTTTGTCGTTCTTCTGGCGGCATTGCTCGCGGTCGGCATCGGCGTCGGCATGGCGTGGCCGCATCTGCTCGCGCGCGTCCTCATCGTGGCGCCGGCCGCGGACAGCTCGCATGCCTCGACCGCGATTTCGACGGTGCAGTTATATGCGATGTCGCTCGGCGCGGCGCTCTCGGGCCTGATCGCCAACGGCGCGGGTTTGACTTCGCCGGGCGGCGTGCCGGGCGCGCAGAATGCAGCGGCGTGGTTGTTCGGCCTGTTCGCCGTACTCGTGCTTGCCGCAGCGCTGTTCGCGCGCCGTGCGGTACGCTGACCACACCGCGCGGCGACGTACAATGAGGGCATGTCCGCCAGCGAGCTTTATCAGCGCCTCGTCCTCGAACACAGCCGTGCGCCGCGCCATTTCGGCGCGCTGGCCGCGCCGACGCACACAGCCGATGGGGCGAATCCGCTTTGCGGCGATGCGCTGCATGTCGAACTGCAGGTCGTCGACGGACGCATCGAGGCGATCGCGTTCCGCGGCGAAGCCTGTGCGATCGCCAAGGCGACCGCATCGCTGCTGAGCGGACACGCGCTACGCTTCGATGCGGACGGCATTGCGCGCCTGGAGGCGCATTTCTCGCGCTTGATCCGCGGCGAAAGCGGTTCCGTCGACGCGCTCGGCGGCTTGAATGCGCTCGCCGCGCTGGCAAACTATCCGGCGCGGCGCAAATGCGCGCTGTTGCCGTTCGCCGCCGTGCGTGCGGCGCTCGCCGGCACGCCGAACACCACGACCGAAGGAAAACCCGAATGACTGCTGTGACCGACCTGCCGAACGAAGCCGCCGTCGAGTTTCGTCTCGCTACCCTGGCCGATATTCCTGCGATCGAAAAACTCGTGACCTCGGCCTATCGCGGCGACGCGAGCCGCGCGGGCTGGACTACCGAAGCGGACCTGCTCGACGGCCAACGCGTCGATCCGGTCGGCATCGGCGAGGTCATCGAAAAATCCGGCAGCCTCGTGATCCTCGCCGCCCGCGGTGTGTTGCTGCTCGCCTGCTGCCATATCGAGAAGCAGGGCGATGCCTGCTATTTCGGCATGTTCGCGGTCGATCCGACCTTGCAGGGCGGCGGCGTCGGCAAGCTCGTCATGGCCGAGGCCGAACGCGTGGCCAAGGACGATTTCGGCTGCACGCGCATGGAGATGACCGTGATCTCGGTGCGTGACGAGCTGATCGCCTGGTACGAACGTCGCGGCTACCGGCGCACCGGCAAGTACAAGCCGTTTCCATACGGCGACGAACGCTTCGGCATACCGAAGCGCGACGACTTGAAGTTCGAATTGCTGGTGAAGACGCTGTGAGCAGTGGACGAGTCGAGCCTTCGCGCCGGCGGCGGGCGCAGCCGCGATGAGTGATTGGATTCGCGTCTGCGCGCAGTCCGAACTTCTGCCGGGCGAGTTCAAGATCGCCTGGGACGGCGACACCGCGATCGCGGTGTTCAATGTCGACGGCGAGCTTTACGCGATCGAAGACATCTGCACGCACGACGGCGGCGAGCTGGCCGGCGGCGATATCCACGGTTTCGAGGTCGAGTGCCCGCGCCACGGGGCACGCTTCGATATGCGTACCGGCGCGGCGCTATGCCCGCCGGCCTATGAGCCGGTCGCGAAATTCCCGGTGAAGGTCGAGAGCGCGCAGGTGTATGTGCGCGACGATCGCTACGACTGAGCGCGCCGCCGCTGCATGCGGCTGCCGTCTGCGGTTTTTGCCTCCATTCTGCTGAGTAGATAAGGCGCCGAAGGCGTCTTACATCCTTTTACTTGTCTGTCGCTTGTGACATAATGCAAATCATTCTCATTTAGATTGTTTTTGATTTGGGCCGGGTATTCCCCGGCCTTTCGACTTGCGCACTAGAAGGATCCATGAAGATGTCTGTGAAGCACGCCCGCCGTTCCTACGTCACCGCCACTGCGAAGCGGCCTAAAAGGCTGATCGCCACCGCGCTCGGCACGGCTTTCGTGTCGATGGCGGCGCCGACGGTCGCGGAAGCGGACGACGCGCCGGGCGCGGGCGATGCGAGCGCGGCCACGCGCAAGCCCGAGCAGCTCGAAGGTGTGACCGTGCAGGGCAATGCACTGCCGCAGGCGTCCTCGCCGAAATTCACCGCGCCGCTGCTCGACACGCCGCGGTCGGTGACGGTGGTGCCGGAAACCCTGCTCAACGACATGGGCGCGGTGGATCTGATCGACGCGTTGCGCGTGGTGCCCGGCATCACTTTCGGCGCCGGCGAAGGCGGCAATCCGCAGGGCGACCGGCCTTATCTGCGCGGCTACGATTCGCAGAATTCGATCTTCGTCGACGGCGTGCGCGACGTCGGCGCACAGACGCGCGAGACCTTCGACATCCAGCAGATCGAAGTGGTCAAAGGTCCGGACTCGGTGTACAGCGGCCGCTCGAACGGCGGCGGCAGCATCAACCTGGTCAGCAAGAACGCGACGATCGGCGACTTCACCCGCGCCACGGGCGAAGTCGGCAGCGCCGGCTACAAGCGCGCGACGATCGACAGCAACGTCATGCTCAGCGACAGCGCCGCGCTGCGCGTCAACCTGATGGGGCACGACGCCGACGTCGCCGGCCGAGACCAGGTATTCAGCCGCCGCTTCGGCTTCGCGCCGTCGCTCGCGTTCGGACTCGGATCGCCGACGACGGCGACGATCAGTCTCTATCATCTGAACACGACCGAGATGCCCGATCCGGGCATTCCGTATCACTACGGTTTCAACTACACCCCGGCCGGCGTGCGCGTGGTGCGGCCCGACGACGGCGGCGATCGCAACAATTTCTACGGCCTGGTCGATCGCGATTTCCGCAAGACCAGCACCAACATCGGCACCTTGCAGTTGCGCCACGAATTCTCCGACGCGCTCGTGCTGCGCAACACCACGCGCTACGGCCGTTCGCGCCAGGACTACATCCTGAGTCAGCCGGACGACAGCCAGGGCAACGTCGCCAACGGCATGGTCTGGCGCCGTGCGAACACACGTGCGGGCAACACCAAGACCGCGATCAACCAGACCGATCTCTCCGGGCATTTCGCCCTCGGCTCGCTGAAGAACGACTTCAACGTCGGCATCGAACTCGCCGACGAGAAGACGACGGTGGACGGCTACAACGTGCCGAACCTCAACGCGGCGACCGCTTGCGGCAAGCTCGGTCCGGGCGCGGCGTCGTACTACAACTGCACGAGCCTGGCCAATCCGAATCCCTATGATCCGTGGCTGCCGGGAACCTTGAACTCGGCCAACGTCTTCGTGCCGGGCGCGATCACGCGCCGCAACGCGCCGACGCGGACGACCGGCACGACCCAGGCGTTCTACGCGTTCGACACGATCCACTTCAACGACCAATGGCTCGCCAATCTCGGCGTGCGCTACGACAGCTTCACGACCAAGGTGCCACTGACCTATTGCCCGGGCCAGGTCAATCAGGCCTGCCCGACCGGCTATACCGGGCCGCGCGTGACCGAGCAGCACAAGAGCGACAACAACGACTGGACCGGTCAGGCCGGCCTGGTCTACAAGCCGGTCGAGCAGGGCAGCGTGTACTTCTCCTACGCGACGTCGGTGACGCCGCCCGGCAGCTTCCTCGCCGAAGGCAGCGACGGCAATCCGATCAGCGTGCTCGATCTGCAGCCGGAGAAGAGCCGCAATCTCGAACTCGGCGTGAAATGGGACCTGTTCGACAAGCGGCTCGCGGTCAGCGCCGACGTGTTCGATACCGAGAAGCGCAACGCGCGCCAGCTCGACGCGAACGGCTGGTACGCCAACATCGGCAAGACGCGCGTGCGCGGCGCCGAAGTGTCGGTGTCGGGCAACATCACCGACACGTGGTACGTGTTCGGCGGTTATGCCTACATGAAGTCGAAGCTGGTCGACGGCGGCTACACCAACGGCAAACCGAACCCGCTCAACGGCACCCCGCTGGCGAACACGCCGGAGAACAGCTTCAGCCTGTGGACCACCTGGCAAATGCTGCCGCAGTTCAGCATCGGCGGCGGCGCGTTCTATGTCGATGAGGTTGCCGGCAGCTACCGCGTCAACGCCAAAGACGGCTTGATCACGGAGTACGGCGTGCCTTCCTACGTGCGCTTCGATGCGATGGCCAACTGGACCGTCAACGAAAAGCTCGGCCTGCGCCTCAACCTGCAGAACCTGACCGACAAGACCTACTACACCAAGGCCTATCCGGCGCACTTCGCCGTGATGGCGCCGGGGCGCAGCGCGGTGCTGTCGGCGACCTACAAGTTCTGATCGGGCAGGCGGAAGAAGTACGGAGACCGGGCTTTGTTGCTGCACATCGAAAACGTTCTCGACGCGGCGCAGATCGAGCACTGCCGGCGCCGTCTCGACGGCGCCGCGTGGAGCGACGGCCGCATCACGGCCGGGCATCAGTCCGCGCGCGCGAAGAACAACGGCCAGCTACCCGAGTCCGATCCGCTCGCGCAGGAACTGGCTGCGCTCGTGCTCGACGCGGTCGGCCGGCATCCGACCTTTTTCGCCGGGGCCTTACCGCGGCGCATCTATCCGCCGCTGTTCAATCGCTACGCGGACGGGCAGGCGTTCGGCTTCCATGTCGACAACGCCGTCCGCTACGACCGGAGCAGCGTGCCGGCGGAACCGGTGCGCACCGATCTTTCGGTGACGTTGTTCCTCTCCGATCCCGATGACTACGACGGCGGCGAACTCGTCATCGAAGACACCTACGGCGAGCACCGGGTAAAGCTGCCGGCCGGCGATCTGGTGATCTATCCCGGATCGAGCCTGCATCGCGTCGAACCGGTCACGCGCGGCGCGCGCGTCGCTTCGTTCTTCTGGGTGCAGAGCTTCGTGCGTTCGGCGGCGCAGCGCCGCACCTTGTTCGAACTCGACGTCGCGATCCAGCAATTGACGCGGAAGCTGCCGGCCGCCGAGGAACTCGTGCGGCTGACCGGCGTGTATCACAACCTGCTGCGGGAATGGTCCGATGTTTGACACACAAGCCAACGAAGACGCCGCGCCGATCGAGCGCGGCGAGGTCGCCGACGCGGTGGCGAAGATTCGCGCCGCGGCGCACTGGGGCGACATCGCGGCGCAGGCGATCTATGCGCGCATGTGCTGCGAGGGCCGCGGCGTCGCGCGCGACGACGCCGAGGGCTGCCACTGGTATGCGCTCGCCGCGAACAGCGGCCACGTCGAAGCAATGAACATGCTCGGGCGCTGCCATGAGCTCGGACGCGGCACGCCGCAGAACGCGGAGTTGGCCGCGGTGTGGTACCGCAAGGCGGCGCTCGGCGGTCTCGACTGGGGCATGTACAACTACGCCAACATGCTCGCGACGGGACGCGGGGTGAAGCCCGACCGCGCCGGCGCGGTCGCCTGGTATCGGCGCGCGGCCGAGGCGGGGCACGCGAAATCGATGAACCTGCTCGGACGCTATTACGAGGAAGGCTGGGAAGTCGAACGCGACCCGACCGCGGCGCTGGACTGGTACCGCCGCGCCGCGCACGGCGGCGATTTCCGCGGCCAGGCCAGCTACGCAGGCGTGCTCGCCCAGCAGGGCAGGATCGACGAAGCGGTGCAATGGCTGGAACGCGCGCTCGAAGCGGGCACGCCGAGTTTCCTCGAAAAACTCGGCGACGAACTCGAATGCGCGCAGGACGCGCCGCTGCGCGCGATCGGCACGCGCATGCGCGCACACGCCGCGGCGATGATCTCGGCGACATTGAACGAATCAACCGGAACGAGGTGAAGCAATGAATTCCGCGGCAGCAACGGCCGGCATCAACGCGCGCCAGCGCAGTGCGCGCACGCACCGCATCGTGCGTCAGCTGCACCTGTGGATCGGCGCCTGGGGCGCGATCGCGGCCATCCTCTACGGCATCAGCGGTTTCGTCATGAATCACCGCGCCGTGCTGAAGATTCCGCAGGGCGGCTCGACCGACCTGTCGAAGATCGAGCTGCCGGTGCCCGGCGGCGTGCGCACGACGCCCGAGGCGATGCGCACCTGGCTGCGCGACACGCAGAAACTCGACATCGACAACCTGCGCGTGATGCCGAGTGCGCCGATCGAATTCAACGGCCAGACGGTCAAGCCGCCCGCGCGCTGGATGTTCTCGGGCGGCAACGCGCGCGTGACCACGCAGGCCGAATACAGCGAAGGCAATGCGTCGATGATCGTGCGCCAGACCGAGCAGAGTCCGCTCGCGACCCTCTTGCGCCTGCACAAGAGCGTCGGCGGCGGCATCGCCTGGACCTTGCTCGGCGACACCTTCGCTTTCTCGATGATCGCTCTCGGCATCAGCGGCCTGCTGCTCTGGGGGCGTGGACGCAGCGTCAAGCAGATGGTGTTCAGCGTGGTCGGCGTGGCGACCGTCGTGCTGCTGCTGATCGGCGGCGCGGCGGTGATCTGAGGCAGTTATACCGTGTGCGGTGAGCCAATCTGCCGTTACCTTCGGCACTTCGGCCCACGCTCATCGCCGTGGAACAGTAGCCTCACGGCTGCGTGGGGCAGCGCTGCTTATTCGGGGGTTCTATGTTCCGGAAAATCTTTATCGGCATGGTCGGATTTTTGACCATTTGCGCCATAGCCGGTTCGGGCTATCAATTCGGCAAATATCTCGCGCAGAGAGAACACGCGCAGCCGGCCCCGGCGGCGAAGTAAGGCCGCGGCAACGCCGCGTGTGTGTTTAGACCGAGATGCCTTGCGCGGCGCTGAGCTTGGCGACGACGAGTTCGCCGCCGCCGTCGATCACCACACTGCCGCTTTCGCCGTCGGTTGCGATCAGCAGGGATTCGCCTGCGGCGATGACGGGTAGATCGTCGCGGCGTTCGACACGCGCCGATCCCGCGGCGAGATGGACGAACCAGAGATCGGCCGTGCTCGCGGCGAACAGCATCGAGCCGACCAGCGGCCGATGGCGCACTTCGCACTGCCACAGATCGCGCCGCGCGATCAGATTGAAGTCGCGCACCGGGCCGTCGATCAGACTGCCGTGCGTGGGCTCATCGCCGGAAAACTGCACGAAGTCGAGGCGCTGATCGAGCGGCGCGGCGGGCGCGCCGTCGAAGTCGAGAAACATGCCGGCGCCGTCGAGCAGGGCGATCCAGCGGTCGCACTGCGGGAACAGCGAAAACGCGCCGTCGCTTTCGATCTCGGCGATGCTGACGCGCCACTCGAAGCCTTCGCCGCCGCCGCGCAGCGGATGGACGTACAGTTCCGTCGTCCAGCCGCCGCCGTTTTTCCAGCGCATGCGCCGATAGTCGGTTCCAAGGAGATGGGTGATTTTCATCGCCGTTCCGATATCAGCCGCAATCGGCCGAACTTTGCGCGAAGCGCGGCATGACGACGATCTCGTGCAGTTGCGCGCTCGACAGGGCGAGGCTTTCCGCCCAGCTGTGGCCGATGATCTCGCCGCCGGTCGTTGCGTCGACGAAGTCTTCTTTCTGTCCCGGCGCGAGCAGGTGGCGATAGTCGACCGTGATCTCCTCGCCCGGAACGAGATCGCGCAGGGCGAACACGAAGCCGAGGTGCCAGAGCCCGTTCGGCGCGAACGAGTGATTGATGTAGCACTCGTCGGGCCATTCCGGCGTCACCGTGTAGCGGTCCTCGAACCAGCGTACCGTCGCGGCGAGCAACTCCTGAGCGTTCGGCAGGGCTTCGACTTCGTCCCATTTGTATACTTTGCGGATATCGTCGGGCGCGGTGACCAGACGGCCGCGCGCGACGGGTTCGTCGAGGAACAGACCCTTGCCGGCACCGGGAATCAGCGACGGGGCGACGTGGTATTTCGGAAGAATCATGAATCCGCCGTGTTGGTGAATCGTGGGAACGCGACTGTCGCATGCCGCGTGCGAAGGAAGTCCAAAACGATCGCACGTCGCGTGCGCAGGATTTCGCAACGACCGCGCCCGCAGGCCGCGAAGTGTAGCGGCGGCCGATGATTCCGGCGAGAGCGGATCAGGCGAAATCGCGCGCGAGCGCCTCGCGCGTGGCGGTCGCGAGCGCGCTGCGCACGCGATAAGCCGGGTGGTCGATCGCAATGGCGACCTCGGCATGGCTGAATGCGGCAAGCTGGGCCGCGTCGAGTTCGAAGCGCAGAAAGTGCACGGCGGCGGTCTTGGTGTCGGTGCTGCGCTCCAGATCCTCGTCGGCGATCGCCGCGATCGGCGCAAGATCGCCGACCTGCAATGTGACGCGGTTCTCGATATCGTGAAGCTCGAGCAGCTTGCGCGCGCGCAGGTCCGCGTCGGGATATTCGATCAGCATCGTCGCCTTGAGATTGGCGCCGTCGGGAATCAGCGGGTTGTAGGCCTCGAGTTCCTCGGCGATGCCGGCCGCTTCGAAGATGCGCTCGACGCGCAGCATCTCCTGAATCTGGTACTGCACGGTCAGGCGATCCTCAAAGACCAGGGTCACGTGGTCGCCGACATGGACGATGCGCGCCTTCTTGTGTTCGAGCACGCGCGCGCGGAACGCCGGGCGTTCGCGCGCGTAGGCTTCGAGGCTATAGAGATCGGTGTGAGTGAGCTTTTGCATGATTTGTCGGTGCAGGGAAATTGGGCACGGATCAACACGGAAATACACGGATTGAAGGCATCAACGGAATTTTTCGATTCGCTCTTTTCCGTGTCCTTTCGTGTTGATCGTGTCAAATAAATTCAAGATTTTTCCAATTCAAATTCCATAAGCCAAACGCAGCAGGCCGATCGGGCTTTCGGCCGCGGGCTTGTCGCCGAGTCCATGTGCGATATGGCTGCCTGCCATCGGGCAGTCGCTGGCGAAATGCGCCGGCGCGATCTGCGCGACACGCGTTTCGACCGGCTTCGCGATCTTGCGCGCAAACGCGTAGGTCTTTGCTTTCACACCATAAGTGCCGTCGTGGCCCGAACAGCGCTCGATCGATTGAATCTCGGTGTCGGGCACGAGGCTCAGCACTTCGCGCGTCTTCGGCCCGATGTTCTGCACGCGCTGATGGCACGGTGCGTGGTAGGCGACCTTGCCGAGTCCCTGCTTGAACGCCGTGTCGAGCAGGCCGGCCTGATGGCGCTGCCAGAGATACTCGAACGGATCGAAAATGTGCCGCTTCACGAGCAGCACGTCTTCGTCGTCGGGAAACATCAGCGGCAGTTCCTGCTTGAACATCAGAACGCATGACGGAATCGTCGCGCTGATGTCCCAGCCATCGCGGATCGCCGCGGCGAGCACCGGGATGTTTGCCTTTTTGTACTTTTCCACCGCGGCGAGATCGCCGAGTTCGAGCTTGGGCATGCCGCAGCAGACTTCGCGCTCGATCAGCTTGACCGCAACGCCGTTGTGGCGCAGCACGGCGGCGAGATCCTCGACCGGTTGCGGCGCCGAGTAATTGCAGTAGCAGGTGGCGAAGATCGCGACCTTGCCGCGCGTGCGGCCCCCAGGCTGCGCGGCGCCGGCGCCGTCGAGATGACGCAGGCGCTTGCGCGCCGTGTTTGCGGTGTATTCGGGTACGCGCGCATTGCGATCGACGCCGAGCGATTTTTCCAGCAGCTTGCGCGCGGCCGGCGCGCGATTGAGCGCGTTGACCGCTTGCACGACGATCGGGATCGTCGACAGCTTGCCGACCGTGTCGGTCGAAGACAGGATCTTCGCCGCGAGTTCGGTTTCGCCGCGCCGATGCGCCGCGGCCTTGGCACGCAGCATCAGATGCGGGAAGTCGACGTTCCACGCGTGCGGCGGCACGTACGGGCATTTGGTCTGGTAGCAGAGGTCGCAGAGATAGCACTGCTCGACGACCTTGGCGTAGTCGGACTTGGCGACGCCGTCGACTTCCATCGTCGTCGACGCGTCGACCAGATCGAACAGAGTGGGAAAGGCTTGGCACAGGCTCACGCAGCGGCGGCAGCCGTGGCAAATATCGAAGACGCGTTCGAGTTCCTTGTCGATCGCGGCCTGCTCGTAGAACTCGGGATTCTTCCAGTCGAGCGCATGGCGCGTGGGCGCTTCGAGACTGCCTTCGCGCGCAGAAGTGGGGGCACTGCTCATCGGAACTCCGGGTAAGCGCATGCTTGCCTTCTCCCAGCGGGAGAAGGTGACGCGGCAGCAGCGGATGAGGGAGGCGCTGCCACGTCCGACCGACGCACGAGTCGAGAGGTATTTCCCTCATCCGTCCTGCGGGCACCTTCTCCCGGTGGGGAGAAGGAGAAATTCAGCCCAACTCGCCGAGCGCCTTGGTGAACCGGTTCGCATGCGAGCGCTCGGCCTTGGCCAGCGTCTCGAACCAGTCGGCGATTTCGCCGAAGCCTTCGTCGCGCGCGGTCTTGGCCATGCCCGGATACATGTCGGTGTATTCGTGCGTCTCGCCGGCGATCGCCGACTTGAGATTGTCCTTGGTGCCGCCGAACGGCAGGCCGGTCGCGGGATCGCCGACCGTTTCGAGATATTCCAGATGCCCGTGCGCGTGCCCGGTTTCGCCTTCGGCAGTGGAGCGGAACACCGCGGCCACGTCGTTGTAGCCTTCGACGTCGGCCTTGGCGGCGAAGTAGAGATAGCGGCGGTTGGCTTGGGATTCGCCGGCGAATGCGGCTTTCAGGCTGTCTTCGGTCTTCGACCCTTTCAGATTGCTCATGACACACCTCTTGCTATGGTTTGGCTGGAGGATGCAGATAGCCACGGCTCACGCCGTGGATGCCCGGAGCCTAGCGCACAATCATGGCCCGATGAAATTGATTGTGACGATGGATTCGATAGATCGCCACTATCGGAACCGGCGCAGAAACTTCTCACGCTTTTCGGCGTAAGCTGCGCAGCGGCGCGGTTGCGCGCGGACGAAGGAAGGGGCGGCGCGATGACGATCACGGAAAACTTCCGCTCGGCCGACTTGATCGCCGGCCTGTCGATCGCCGGTCTGCTGCTGCCCGAAGCGGTGGCGTATTCGGGCGTCGCCAACTTGCCGCCGCAGGCCGGCGTGATCGCCTTGATCGTGGGACTCGTCTGCTACGGCCTGATCGGGCGCAGCCGCTACGCGATCGTCAGCGCGACTTCGTCTTCGGCCGCGGTGCTTGCGGCTTCGTCGCTCGCGCTGGTCGGCGCCGACGCCGCGGCGCGCGTTGCGCTGGCGTCGCTGCTCGTCGTCGGCACGGGCGTGGCGTTTCTGCTCGCCGGCTCGCTGCGTCTCGGCGCGATGTCGAACCTGATCGCGCGGCCCGTGCTGCGCGGCTACGCCTTCGGTCTCGCCCTGGTGATCGCGGTCAAGCAATGGCCGCATCTGGTCGATCTGAAGGCGCAGGCGTCGAGCTTCTTCCCGCTGCTGCTCGAAATGCTGCGGCGAATCGGCGAATGGAAAACACCGAGTCTCGCCTGCGGACTGATCGCGCTGCTCGCCCTGTTCGCACTGGAGCGCGCGAAGAAGCTGCCCGGCGCGCTGTTCGTGATCGTCGCGAGCATTGCCGCTTCGGCGTGGCTTGCGTCGCTCGGCGTGGTGTTGACCGGGCCGATCCACCTCGCGCTCGAATGGCCGAGCTTCGCGATGCCGGCCGATGCGCAGTGGCTGTCGCTGGTCGAGTTCTCGCTCGCGCTGATGTTCATCCTCTACGCCGAGTCGTACAGCTCGATCCGCACCTACGCGCTCAAACACGACGAGGACGTGCAGCCGAACCGCGATCTCGTCGCGCTCGGCATCGCCAACGCGGTGTCCGGCCTGTTCCACGGCGCGCCGGTCGGTGCGGGCTATTCGGCGACGTCGGCCAACGAGGCTGCGGGCGCGCAGTCGCGGCTTGCCGGACTGACCGCGGCGGCGGTCGTGTTGATCCTCGTGCTGTTGTTCCTGCAGTTCATCGAGCGCATCCCCGAGCCGGTGCTCGCGGCGATCGTCATCCACGCGGTCAGCCATTCGCTGCGCATCGGCGTATTCCACAATTATTTTCTCTGGCAGCGCGACCGCCTCGTCGCGGTCGCCGCCGTGCTCGCGGTGATGGTGTTCGGCGTGCTCGACGGCCTGCTCGCCGCGATCGCCTTCAGCGTGATCATGCTGCTGCGCACGCTCGCCAGCCCGCGCCTTGCCGAACTGGGCCGCGTCGGCGAGCACGACTACGTCAGCCTCGAGCGTTTTCCCAAGGCGGCGATCGTGCCCGGCATGCTCGTGTTGCGCCCGGAAGAGCCACTGTTCTTCGCCAACGCCGGCCCGCTGTTCGCGCAGGCGCGCCTGATCGTCGCGCGCCGCGCCGACATCAAGCTCGTCGTGCTGAGCCTCGAAGAATCGCCCGATCTCGACAGCACGGCGATCGAATCGCTGCAGGAATTTTGCGCGTGGCTGGATACGCGGAACGTCGTGCTGCGCATCGCGCGCCTCAAAGACCTCGCGCGCGACGCGCTGGTTCGCGCCAATCTCGCGCAGTTGCCGAAGGCGAGCGCGCTCGACTATTCCAGCGTCGACGACGCGGTGAAAGGCGAGTGCGTGAGGAACTGAGCGGCGGGGGCGCGCGTTCGCAACTAATGATTCGCGGCAGAGCGCGTGCGTGCACGGCTCGTCGGTGCGGCCGCGGCCTGGGTCGCCGTCGGCAACATGTGCGGATCGAGCAGCGCGCGCGGCAGCTCGCGGAACACCTCGGCGAATTTTTTCAGAAACGGTGCAAGCGCCGAACTCTTGCGCCAGAACATGGCGATACGCCGGCTCGGCGCGTCGCCGCGGAATTGGACGAGATGGATATTTTCCGAGCGTGCGACCGGCGGCTTCACCGCGAGCGTCGGCAGCAGGGTGACGCCGACATTGGCGGCGACCATCTGGCGCAGCGTCTCCAGGCTGGTCGCGCGGAAGCCGGCTTTCTCGCTGGCGCCGGACAGTTCGCAGACTTCGAGCGCCTGATCGCGCAGGCAGTGGCCGTCTTCGAGCAGAAGCAGGCTCTGGTCGGAGAGATCGTCGAGACGCAGCGATTTGCGCTTGGCCAGTTCGTGATTTTCGGGCACGGCGAGCAGGAACGGTTCCTCGAACAGGAACTCGGCATGCAACTGGTCGTCGTGAACCGGCAGGGCGAGGATCACCGCGTCGAGACGGCCTTCGCGCAGTTGCTTGAGCAGGGTTTCGGTCTTCTCTTCGACGAGCAGCATTTCCAGGCGCGGGAAGCGCGTACGCGCCTGCGGCACGACGTGCGGCAGCAGGTAAGGGCCGAGGGTGGGAAAGATGCCGAGGCGCAGCGTGCCCGACTCGGGATCGATCGTGCGTCGCGCGATCGCCTTGATCTGTTCGATCTCGGTCAGTACGCCGCGTGCGCGCGAGACGATTTCCTTGCCCG
The DNA here is from genome assembly GCF_005503555.1 of Rudaea sp. 3F27F6. Taxonomy (GTDB): domain Bacteria; phylum Pseudomonadota; class Gammaproteobacteria; order Xanthomonadales; family Rhodanobacteraceae; genus Rudaea. Next base: position 286,768 of record NZ_SCNG01000001.1, on the reverse strand, counting down.
CTTCGGTCAACAGCACCTTGCGCGGCGTGCGCTCGACGAGGGCGACGCCGAGTTCGTCTTCGAGTTTCTTGATCTGCGTCGACAGTGTCGGCTGGCTGACGAAGCTGGCCTGCGCAGCGCGGCCGAAATGCTTGTGTTCGGCGAGCGAGACGAGATAGCTGAGATCGCGCAGGTTCATGCGGAAGGCTCTTGAGAATATTGAGGAGCTATATCGAAATCAGGAATTCGATTGGCATCTTACGCCGTTCGCGCGGCGCCGGCGTGACTTTCGGCAGGCGCGGCGCCGGCGGCAGCGGAATTAGCGTGGCCGCCCCAAGAAGCAGGCGGAAGACGGCATGGCGGTGCTGATCGGGTTGGTCATCCCCTTGATGCTGGCGGCCGCGGCCGACGAACGCGGCGTAGCCGCATCGGCGCCGGAAATTTTCGCGCCGGGCGTGATCTCTGCGTCCGCGCATGAAGCGGCGCCTGCTTTCACCGCCGACGGCAACACCGTCTATTTCCAGCGCAGCAGCGCCGAGCAATCGACCGTGCTCGTTTCGCATCGCGCGAACGGCCGCTGGTCCGAGCCCGAGATCGCGCCGTTTTCCGGCGAATGGAACGACATGGAGCCGACGATGGCGCCCGACGGCCTGTCGCTTGTGTTCGTTTCCGACCGGCCGGTCGCGGCGGGTGGCAAGCAGATCAAGTCGCACTTTCAGGGCGCGGAACATACCGGCGGCAATCTCTGGCGCGTGCGGCGTACCGCTTCGGGCTGGCGGCAGCCCGAACATCTACCCGCGATCGTCAACTTCAATACGACGATCTTCGCGCCGAGTCTGGCCGCCGACGGCAGCCTCTACTTTATGACCTGGGACGAGAAGGCCAACCATTTCCGCCTCTATCGCGCCGCGTTCCGCGACGGCGCGTTTTCCGCGCCGCAACCGCTGCCTTTTAGCGACGGCAGCACGAGCGACGTCGATCCCGCGGTCGCGCCCGACGAATCCTTCCTCGTGTTCGGTTCCGGGCGCAAGCCGAAGCGCAGCATGGACCTGTTCATCGTGTTCAAGCGCGACGGCGCGTGGGGCGAGCCGATCTGGATGGGCGACGTGGTCAACAGTCCGGGTTCCGATGCGGAACCGCGATTGAGTCCGGATCTGAAGACGCTGTACTTCAGCAGCGAACGCGTCATGCCGATCGCCTACCCGCGCAGCGCAGCGCAGGCGCGCGCCGATCTGGCGCGTCTGCAGGCCTGGGACAACGGCAACTACAACATCTGGTCGGTGCCGCTGAAACCGTGGCTCGACGCGTATTCCGCAGCGCCGGCGCGTTGAGGCGCGCGGCGATTTCTACAGAAGTTTGCTGCCGAGCGGCACGGGCCGATCGGGCACGCAGAGCGCGACGTGGCCGTTCTCGTCGTGGAATCCGGTCACCAGGCATTCCGACTGCAGCGGACCGATCTGCTTCTTCGGAAAATTGACCACGCCGACGACGAGCTTGCCGATCAGTTGCTGCGGATCGTAGAGCTGGGTGATCTGCGCGCTCGATTTTCTTACGCCGATCTCGGCGCCGAAGTCGACGTGCAGGATGTACGCCGGTTTGCGCGCCTGCGGAAACGGCTGCGCGTCGACGATCTTGCCGACGCGCAGTTCGACTTTGACGAAGTCGGCCCAATCGATCTGTTCCACACTCGCTCCCGCTCGATTCAACTGACGGCAATTCTACGCCGCCAGCTTCTCCGCGGATTCGGCAATCGGCGAGCGGATCAGATGATCGAACGCCGCGAGCGCCGCCTTCGCGCCTTCGCCCGCGGCGATGACGATCTGCTTGAACGGTGTGGTCGTCGCGTCGCCCGCGGCGAACACGCCGGGCATCGAAGTGCGGCCGTGCGCGTCGACTTCGATCTCGCCGCGCGCCGACAGCGTAAGCGTGCCCTTGAGCCAGTCCGTATTCGGCAACAGGCCGATCTGCACGAAGACGCCGGAGAGTTCCAGTTCGTGCGAGCTGCCGTTCGTGCGGTCGCTGTACTTGAGGCCGTTGACCTTGGCGCCGTCGCCGAGCACTTCGGTAGTCTGCGCGTTCACGATCACGTCGACGTTGGCGAGACTGCGCAGCTTGCGCTGCAGCACTTCGTCGGCGCGCAGCTTGGTGTCGAATTCGAGCAGGGTGACGTGGGCGACGACGCCGGCAAGATCGATCGCCGCTTCGACGCCCGAGTTGCCGCCGCCGATCACGGCGACGCGCTTGCCCTTGAACAGCGGGCCGTCGCAGTGCGGGCAATAGGTCACGCCCTTGGTGCGGTATTCGGCTTCGCCCGGCACGTTCATATTGCGCCAGCGCGCGCCGGTCGCGAGCACGACGGTCTTTGATTTCAGCGTCGCGCCATTGGCGAGTTTGACCTCGACGAGGCTGCCGTCAGCGGCGAGTCCCGCAGCGCGCTGCCGGTTCATGATGTCGACCTGGTAATCCTTGACGTGCTCCTCGAGCGCGACGGCGAACTGCGGGCCTTCGGTGTGCACGACGGAGATGTAGTTGGCGATTTCCATCGTATCGAGCACCTGGCCGCCGAAGCGCTCGGCGACGACGCCGGTGCGGATGCCCTTGCGCGCGGCATAGATTGCCGCCGCTGCGCCGGCAGGGCCGCCGCCGACGACGAGCACGTCGTACGGTGCGCGTGCGTCGAGCTTGGCCGCGTCGCGTTCGTCTGCGCCGGAGTCGAGCTTGGCGAGGATTTCCTCGACGCCCATGCGCCCTTGGCCGAACTCCTGACCATTGAGGAAGATCGCCGGCACGGAGAGGATTTGCTTCTCGGTCACTTCCTGCTCGAACGTGCCGCCCTCGATCATCTCCACGCCGATGCGCGGATTGATCGTCGCCATCAGGTTCAGCGCCTGGACCACGTCGGGGCAGTTCTGGCAGGTCAGCGAGACGAAGGTCTCGAACTTGTACTCGCCGTCGAGCGCGCGGATCTGCTCGATCGTCTCGTCCGACAGTTTCAACGGATGGCCGCCGACCTGGAGCAGGGCGAGCACGAGCGAAGTGAATTCATGGCCCATCGGCATGCCGGAGAAACGCAGGTGAATGTCCTGGCCCGGCGTGGTCAGCGCGAACGAAGGCGTGCGCAGCCCCGCGCCGTTCTCTTCGATCAACGAGAACTGCGGCGAGAGCGAGGCGATGTCGGTCAGCAGCCCGCGCAGTTCCTGAGATTTCTCGCCCGCATCGAACGCGGCGCGGATTTCCACCGGGCGCGACAGCTTGGCGAAATGACTCTGGAGTTGGGATTTGATGTCGTTGTCCAACATGGCGATGACTCCTTGCGGGTGGCGCGTTTTGTAGATGGTGTGACGGTGGGTGTTGGCTTTCGTTATTTCGGCGGGGCCGGGCTGCCGGGGTGTCGGGCGCGATTCATCGCGCCCGGCTTTTTTGCTCGTCATTCCCGCGTGCTCTTAGCGGGAATCCAGCGACTTTGCTTTGGCTCTTTAGCGCTAAAGGAGCAGAGCTTCCACTCGCCCTTCGGCCGAGCGGGTTACTTTCTTTGCTTGCCCAAAGAAAGTAACCAAAGAAATGCACCCCGGGAGCCGCGCCCTTCGCGCTACGGGTACGCGATGACATGCCGGGGTTCGCTCGATGGACATCCGTGTCCATTCGCGAACTCGCGCGCATCCTGCGCGCGACCCTTGCGGGCGATTCCGCCATGTCCTCGCCGCGGCAGACGGGGCCCGAGATCAAGAGCTAAAGGCAAAGCCAAAGCCAAAGCTCATCAAGAGCCCCGTTGCCGGGGAGGTGTTGCTTTTAGATCTTGCCGACGAGGTCGAGCGACGGCTTGAGGGTCTTGGCGCCTTCCTGCCACTTCGCCGGGCAGACTTCACCCGGGTGCGAAGCGACGTACTGGGCGGCTTTGACCTTGCGCAACAGTTCGCTGGCGTCGCGACCGATGCCGTTGTCGTGGATTTCGTACAGCTTGATCTGGCCTTCCGGATTGATGACGAAGGTGCCGCGCAGGGCGAGGCCTTCTTCTTCGATCAGCACTTCGAAGTTGCGCGATAGCGTCGCGGTCGGGTCGCCGACGAGCGGGTACTGCACCTTCTTGATCGCGTCCGAGGTGTCGTGCCACGCCTTGTGGGCGAAATGGGTGTCGGTCGACACGCCGTAGATCTCGACGCCGAGCTTCTGGAATTCGGCGTAGTTGTTGGCCAGGTCTTCCAGTTCCGTCGGGCAGACGAAGGTGAAGTCGGCCGGATAGAACACGACGACCGACCACTTGCCCTTGAGCGTCGCGTCGCTGACGTCGACGAACTTGCCGTTGTGGTAGGCAGTCGCCTTGAAGGGTTTGACCTGGGTGTTGATCAAGGACATTGCTTGCTTCCTTTTGGGTTGGTGGTGAAGGGATGCGACGTACTTTAGTGCGGCGCATCATATTTGTACAATCGATTGATGAAAAGATAGTGATAGCTTTCATCAATTAAAGAGTCGGCCCGGTTTCAGCGCCGTATTGGCTCCTGGAAAAACCGCGGTTGCAGGCGCTTGTCGTTGCGCCGCGCCCATGGTCAGCTTCGGTCACCCCTCAAGGAGCGAAGTCATGCGTGCGATATCCGCGTTGTTCGCCGCCGCAGCGGCGGCACTGTCTCTGTCCGTCCATGCCGCCGAGGCGGTGCCGACCGGCAAGCTGCCGGACGGCGTGGCGCCGGTTTCCTACGCGCTCGAACTGAAGATCGATCCGAACGCCGAGCGTTTCAGCGGCAACGCGCGCATCAAGGTCGAGCTGACCAAGGCCGCGGATCACCTCTGGCTGCACGGCAATAACCTGGCCGTGAGCAAGGTCGAAGTGATCGACGCGCAGGGCAAGTCGCACGCGGCCAAGTACCTGCAGCGCGACGCGGACGGCGTCGCCGAGATCGCTTTCGGCGCGAGCCTGCCGGCGCAGACGCTCGAACTTCGGCTGAGCTATTCGGCCGCGTTCAACAAGACCGCGGACGGCCTGTTCAAAGCGAAGATCGGCAAAGACGTCTACGCGGTCACGCAATTGGAGGCGCTCAGCGGGCGCAAGGTATTCCCCGGATTCGACGAGCCGCGTTTCAAGACGCCGTTCGAAGTCAGCCTGATCGTGCCGAAAGCGCAAACCGCGTTCGCCAACACCTTGCCGGCGCGCGAGTCGGATTCGGCCGACGGCAAGTGGAAGACCATCACCTATGCGGCGACGCAGCCGCTGCCGACCTATTTGATCGCGTTCGCGGTTGGGCCCTGGGACGTCGCCGAGGCGCCGGCGCTCGGTGCCAACGATGTGCGCAAGACACCCGTGGCGCTGCGCGCGATCGGTCCGCGCGGCTCGGCGCCGCAGTTGAAATGGGCGCTCGAGCAAGTGCCCGCGCTGGTCGAATACTACGAAAAGTATACGAATCAGGCGTATCCGTTCGGCAAGCTCGATCTGCTCGGCAGCGCGAATTTCGCCGGCGCGATGGAAAACGCCGGACTGCTGATCTTCGACGAAGCGCTGCTGCGTTTCGACGAGCATTCGCCGGCGAACGAATACCGCGGCGCCTACGACACGATCGCGCACGAGATCGCGCATCAATGGTTCGGCGACCTCGTCACCGTACCGTGGTGGGACGACCTCTGGCTCAACGAATCCTTCGCCACCTGGTGGGCGAGCAAGGTGACGGTCGCTTTGAAGCCCGGCTATCTGGCCGACCTGAGCCGGGCCGAGGACACACGCAAGGCGATGCGCAAGGACAGCCTGCTCTCGGCGCGCCGGGTGCGCCAGCCGATCGCCAACCCGGGCGACGTCGGCACGGCTTTCGACGACATCACCTACCTCAAGGGCGCGGCCGTGCTGCTGATGTTCGAGCAATGGCTCGGCGAAGACGCATTCCGCGACGCGCTGCGCCAATACCTCGCCGCGCACGCGTTCGGCAACGGCAATTCGGAGGACTTGATCGAGACCATCGCGCGCGTGACCGGCAAGGGCGAGCCGATGAAAGCCGCGATGCGCAGCTTTCTCGACCAGCCCGGTATTCCGCTCGTGCGCGCGGAACTGAAATGCGATGCGGGCAAAGGCGCGCTTGTCCTGAGCCAGTCGCGCTATCTGCCCTACGGCGCCGCCGCGAAGGAGACGCAACAGTGGAGCGTGCCGGTCTGCGCGCGCCTCGGCCGCGGCGCGCAGTCGGCGCAGCAATGCTTTCTGCTCGACCAGCCGCAGCGTGAGTTCGCCCTCGACGGCGGCTGTGCGGACTGGGTGCTGCCGAATGCGAATGCAGCCGGCTACTACCGTTTCAGCCTCAGCGAATCCGCGCTCGCCACATTGCGCGAACATATCGGATCGCTGTCGGCGCCCGAGCAACTGGTCTATGCCGATGCCGTGTCGAGCGCGTTCCGCCGCGGCGAGCTGCCGCCGACGGCCGTGCTCGATGCGATGCCCGCGCTCGCCACGTCGGACAAGCCTCAGGTCGCGACCGCGCTGGTCAGTGACTTCAACTGGATCGACGAACATCTCGCCGATACGCAGACGCGCAGCGCGCTGCAGGCGTGGGCATCTCGCCTCTATGCACCGAGCGTCGCTGCGCTCGGCTACCAGCGCAAAGCGGGCGAGGCGGACGCGACCACCGACCTGCGCTCGCGCGTGATCGATTTTCTTGCCCTCGACGTGGAGGACAAGGCCGTGCGCGAGGAATTGAACAAGCAGGGCAGGGCCGTGCTCGGACTCGATGGTGGCGGCAAAGTCGACCTCAGTCGTGTCGATGCGGATCTGCGCGGTATCGCGCTGACGGTCGCCGTGCAGGACTCCGGAGCCGCCGCGTTCGCGGCCGTGCTCAAGGAACTGGCCGGCAACCACGATCCGCAGCAGCGCGCCGACTTGTTGCACGCCCTCGGCAGCACGCGCGACGCCGCGCTCGGCGAAAAAGCACGCAACTACGGATTGACCCCCGCGGTGAGCGACATCGAAATGGGCTCGATTTATTCGGCGCAAAATTCCGAGCCGGAAATCCGCCCGGCGCTGTGGGCCTGGTACAAGGCACACTATGACGCGTTCAATGGTCGCTTCTACGACGAGGCCAAGTCAGCCGTGATCAGCCTGCCAGCCGTCGGTCGCTGCAGTAAATCGGAAGCCGACGAGCTGTCGCACTTCTTTGCGACGCGTGTCAAAAACCTCATGGGCGGCGAGCGTGCGCTGACGCAGGCGCTCGAAGGCATCGGCCAATGCGCCGCGCTGCGCGAACACGCCGGGACGAATGCGCTCGCGGAATGGGCGAAGACGCACGGCCATTGACGGCAATGCGCCGTCCCTCCCGGCTGCGGAAGGGACGGCGCGAACGCAAAGCCCCGGTATTTGCCGGGCGGTCCGCGCGGGGCCGCGCTCGTTCTGGTTTAACATTGGCGTTTTCGCGGGGGTCTGCCATGTCCGTTTTGCGCAATATCTGCAGCGCCGTTTTCGCGTGCCTGTCGATCGTTCATCTGGCCGCGGCGGCCGAGGCGGTGCCGACCGGCAAACTGCCCGACGACGCCAAGCCGCTGGCCTACGTGCTCGACCTCAAGATCGATCCCCGCGCCGAGCGCTTCGACGGCAAGGTGCGGATCAAGATCAAGCTGGCCAAGCCGGCCGAACATGTCTGGCTGTACGCGCGCGAGCTGGACGTCGCCAAAGTCAGCCTGATCGACGCCGCAGGCAAATCGCGCGAAGTGAAACTCGGCGTGCGCGATCCGTCGGGCGTCGTCGAAGTCGCGTTCGGCACCAAGCTGCCGGCGCAGGACATCGAGCTGACCTTCGATTATTCGGCGCCGTTCAACGCGAAGCTGCAGGGCATCTACAAGGTCAAGGTCGGCGACGACGCCTACGTAACTTCGCAGATGGAGGCGATCAGCGCGCGCTATGCGTTTCCGTCGTTCGACGAGCCGCGCTTCAAGACGCCGTTCGACATCACCCTGACCGTGCCGGCCGACGAAGTCGCGATCGCGAATACGCTGCAGACCGACGCGAAGGAGTCGGCGGACAAAAAGTGGAAGACACTCAGCTTTGCCCGCACCAAACCGTTGCCGACCTATCTCGTCGCGCTCGCGGTCGGGCCGTGGGACGTAGTCGATGGCCCGGCGCTCGCGCCGAACTCGGTGCGCAACGCCGCGGTTCCGCTGCGCGGCGTCGGCCCGCGCGGCACCGGCCCGCAGCTCAAGTGGATTCTCGAACAGACGCCGCAGACGGTGAAGTACTACGAGGACTACACCCACCAGGCGTACCCGTTCGACAAGCTCGACCTGCTCGGCGCGCCGGATTTCTCCGCGGGCGCGATGGAGAACGCGGGCCTTATCGTCTATCGCGATGCGTTGCTGCGCATCGATGCGAAGTCGCCCGCGGCGAGCTATCGTTCCAGCTTCAACGTCAACGCACACGAGATCGCACACCAGTGGTTCGGCGACCTCGTCACCGTGCCGTGGTGGGACGATATCTGGCTCAACGAAGCGTTCGCGACCTGGGCGCAGGGCAAGGCGACCGTGGCGCTGAAGCCCGAATATCTCGGCGACCTGTCGCGTCTTGAGAGCACCCTGCATGCGATGCAGAGCGACAGCCAGCTCTCGGCGCGTAAGATCCGCCAGCCGATCACGGACCAGGGCGACATCGAGAACGCCTTCGACGGCATCACCTATCAGAAGGGCGCGGCGGTGCTGCGCATGTTCGAGGAGTGGGTCGGCGAAGACACCTACCGTGATGCGATGCGCGACTATCTGGCCAAGCACCAGTTCGGCAGCGGCAATTCCGACGATCTGATTGCGACGATCGCGCGCGTCAGCGGCAAGGGCGAAACTCTGGCAAAGGCGATGCGCAGCTTTCTCGACCAGCCGGGCCTGCCGCTCGTGCGCGTCGAAGCCAAGTGCAACAAGGTCGGCGACAGCGGCAAAGGTTCGATCGAACTGAGCCAGTCGCGCTACCTGCCTTACGGCGTCCTGAGCCACGACAACCTGCAGTGGCAGGTGCCGGTCTGCGCGCGTCTCGGTCAGAACGGCAAGTCGAGCCGGCAGTGTTTCCTGCTCGATCAGCCGAAAAAGGAATTCGCGCTCGAAGGCGGCTGCGCGCAATGGGTGATGCCGAATGCCGAGGCGGCCGGCTACTACCGCTTCGCCCTCGACAAAGCCGAGTTCGCCGCGCTGCAGAAGCAGGTCGCCGGGCTCGCTCCGGCCGAACAGCTCGTTTACGCCGACGCGCTGTCGAGCGCGTTCGAGCAGGGCACGATCGGACCCGACGTCGTCCTCGACGCGATGCCTGCCTTGGCCAACTCGGACTCCCCGCAGATCGCGACGGCGCTGTTCGGCTCGTTCGAGTGGATTCGCGAGCATCTCGCTACCGACACCACGCGTCCCGCGCTCGACGCCTATGCGGCGAAACTGTACGCGCCGCGCCTCGCCGCGCTCGGTCTGCACAAGCGCGCGGACGACAGCGACGCGACCACGCGCCTGCGCGTCGGCCTCGTGAATTTCCTCGCGACCGTCGTGCGCGACAAGAACCTGCGCGCGCAGCTCAATGCCGAAGCGCGCACGGCGCTCGGTCTCGACGGCGGCGCCAAAGCCGATCTCGGCAAGCTCGATCCGGATATCCGCGGCGTTGCGTTGACGGTCGCTGTGCAGGATTCGGGCGAACCCGCGTACCGGGCCGTGCAGGAAGAACTCAAGACCAACCGCCAGACCAAGCAGCGCTACGAACTGCTCGCCGCGCTCGGCGCGACCCATGACGCCAAACTCGGCGAGGACGCGCGCAACTACGGCCTGACGCCTGCGGTTGCGGTCGGTGAAATTCCTTACCTCTACAGCGGCCACGTCGGCGAGGAAGAGAACCGCGCCGGCTTCTGGGCCTGGCTCAAGCCGCACTTCGACACCCTGGTCAAGCGCCTGCCGGATTCGTACCAGCCGATGGCGATCAGCTTCGCTGGCGACGGCCGCTGCGGCAAGGCCGAAGGCGACGAGATTCGCGAATGGTTCGCGCCGCGCATCAAGGACGTGATCGGCGGTGAGCGCCACCTCGCGCAAACCCTGGAAAAAGTCGACACCTGCGCCGCGCTGCGCGAGCACGTCGGCGACAAGGCGCTGAAGAACTGGGCCGAGGCGCATCCCGCGCGCTGAAGCTCAAACGGAGGAAGGTCCGGCAGGGTTCGATTTATCGAACCTTGCTGATTGATTGTTGCGAAGGGCGAAAGCGCAGCGCGGCATCGGCGGATTTTTCGCGCGGGCGCTGAAAACCTTGCTTACGGAAGCTCCGATTTATTCGTCATCCCAGAAAGGATGCTCGTCATCCCAGCGGCTCTCAACAGCCGGAGGCTGGTCAAGCTGGGATCCAACTCTTGCCGCGCCCGCACAAAAACTGGATTCCAGGTTGACTAGTCCTTCGACTGTCGCGAGCCACAGGAACGACGAAGTTGGATAAACCTAAGAGTCGCGCAGAAACTCCCTACGGCTGTTTCTGCACCGGCGGCTTCGCAACGAAATCGAGAATGTCGCGCATCGCCGGCGGCTTGCCCCTGCGTCCGCGCGCGAGCGCCAACAGCAAGTCGCTGTGATCGATATCGGGATAGAGCTTGAGCACGGCAGTGCCGTTCATCGCTTGCGCGCGCTCGGCCATGACCTCGGCATTGTTCGGCGGCACTTCGTCGTCGTCGAGGCCTTGCAGGAGCAGCATCGGCGGCTCGTCGCCATCGACGAAATTGATCGGCTGCGAATCGTAGCGGCCTTCGGCGTCGTCGCCGAAAATCTCCGCCTCATCGTCCTGGTACGGTAAAAAAGCATAGGCGCCGGCGAGGCCGACCATGCCGGCGAGGTCGCGCGGCTTGAGTTCGACCTCGGCGAGATAGCGTTTATCGCAGGCGAGCAGGGCGGCGATATGGCCGCCGGCCGAATGGCCCATGACGAAGATGCGCCGTGGATCGCCGCCGAATTCCGTCGCGTGTACAAAAGTCCACTTTGTTGCATTTGCCGCATCGGTCATAAAGGCCGGAAAGCGCACGTCGGGAAACTTGCGGTAGTCCGGCAGCACGGCGACGAGCCCCTGGCTCGCGAGCGCCTCGCCGACGTAGCGGTACCAGCGTCGGCGGCCTTCCTCCCAACTGCCGCCGTAGAAGAACACGACGACCGGCGCCTGCGCCGCGTCGTGCGGGGCATAGACGTCGAGCTTGAGCCCATGCTCGGCGTCGAAGACGATGCCGTGCTTGACCGCGAGATTGTGTGCGCTGTCGGCGCTGCCGACCGTGGCGTACCAGATCTGCGCGCAGGACGCGATCGTCAGCGACGCGAGCGCCGTCGCCAGCGCACGCAGATGGCGCAGGCGGCGGGCGAAATTGCCAAGGCGCGGCTTCGTTCCTATCATCGGCTGATTGTTGCAGGAATCGGGGATTGTCGGAAACGCTCATGAGTGACACGCCATCGCAACGCGGCAGAGAGCTCTTCGCCGACATACCCGAACGCAATACCGGCGATGCGCTGCTTCGCACGACGCAGCAGCACCACGTCTCGCTCAGTGTCATGGCCGACACCAAGGCGAGCATCGTCATCACGGTTTCCTCGATCGTACTGACCCTGAGCCTCGGCAAGCTGCACGATCCCGACCTGCGCTATTCGGTGCTGATCCTCGACTTGTTCACCTTGCTTGCCCTGTTGCTCGCGGTGCTCGCCGTGTTGCCGAAGTACCGGCCGTTCAAGCTGACCACGACCGAGCTGCCGCCCGGATTCAACCTCCTGTTCATGGGCCACTTCGCCGGGTTGTCGCGCGAACGCTTTCTCGCCGAGATCGCGCGGTCGCTCAAGACCGACGGTTCGGTCTACTGCGCGATGGCGAACGACATCTACAGCCTCGGCACCTATCTCGCCGAGCACAAATACCGCTACCTGCGTTTCGCTTACCTGAGTTTTCTCGCCGGCTTCGTGCTCGCCCTGCTCGCGCAGGGGTGGCGGCTGGTTTTCGCGAACTGAGCCGCCGACGGAACCCGATCGTGTCGAAATTCCAGAATACTCTTTACGGCGCGGTCGAGGCCGGCGGCACTAAATTCGTCTGCGCGGTCGGTGCCGGCGGAGACGAGCTGCTCACCGAGACTGCGTTTCCGACCACGACGCCGGAGGAAACGCTCGCGCGCGTTGCCGATTTCTTCGCCGACGCGCGCGCCCGCCACGGCGCCGTCGCCGCGGTTGGGATCGGCTCGTTCGGCCCGGTGCACGTGCGGCCCGGATCGCCGCAGTACGGCCGCATCGCGCGCACGCCGAAGCTGCGCTGGGAGGGCGCCGATATGCTTGGCGAGATCGCGCGCGGTGCCGGCGCGCCCGCGGCGATCGACACCGACGTGAATATCGCTCTGCTCGGCGAAGTGCGCCACGGTGCCGGCGTCGGTTTCGACGACGTGGTCTACGTGACCGTTGGTACGGGCATCGGCGCAGGCCTGCTCGCCAACGGTAGGACTGTCTACGGCTTCGCCCATCCCGAAGTCGGCCACATGCACGTGCCCAAGCTCGCCGAGGACGCAGCGTTTGCGGGCATCTGCGCCTTCCATGGCGATCGCTGCCTCGAAGGCCTGGCGTCCGGCCCGGCGCTGCGCGCGCGCTGGGGCATCGGCGCGGAAAACCTGCCGCCCGAGCACCCGGGCTGGGCACTGCAGGCGCACTATCTCGCCGCGCTCTGCGTGAACCTGCTCGTCACCACGGTGCCGCGGCGGATCATCCTTGGCGGCGGCGTGATGATGCAGGCGCATCTGTTCCCGCGCGTGCGCGACAGCCTGCGCGAGCTGCTCAACGGTTATATCGATTTCACTGCGAACGGCATCGATCTCGACGAACTCGTGGTGCCCGCGCAGCTCGGCGGACGCGCCGGGGTGATCGGTGCGCTAGAACTTGCGCACGACTTCGCCCGATCGCGCTGATCGCTGGTGTCTTATTGATCCGGCACGATTTGATCCGGCACGATGAGTTTTGACCGGTTGCACGAAGCACCGCCGCACAACGCCAAAGTCGAAAAGCTCCAACCGTTCGCACTGAGCGTAGCCGCGCAGCGGCGAAGTCGAAGTGCCGCTGCGAAGGCTTGGACCGCGCGCCTTCTGCGCTACGCTCAGCCGGACGGATTGATACATAAGGCTTTGCCTGCGCGCCTTCAGCACGATGCTCAGCTTGAGCGGATTCATGCCTATTCGTGCCGCATCAATAGTTTTAGATTAAGCCCCGTTCGCTCTGAGGTATCGAAGGGCGAACGCTCCACAGGATTGCCGTTCGTGGTTCGATACCTCACCACGAACGGAATAGTGAGCATCGAGCGGCGGTTGGTCCGCTGACTGAATGATGATCCGCATCGACGACAAGAAATCCCCCGAGCGCGTGCTCGTGATGCCCGACAAATTCAAGGGCACGCTGACCTCGGGGCAGGCCGCGCGCGCGATCGTGCGCGGGCTTGCGCGCGCGTGGCCGCGGGCGCAGTTCACGCAGCAGACGCTTGCCGACGGCGGCGAAGGATTCGCTCTCGCCCTGAGCGACGCCGTCGGTGGAAAACGCCGGCATTGCGTCAGCGTCGACGCGGCGGGCCGCCGCTGCCGCGCGGCCTGGGTTCTACTTGGCGGCGGCCGCACCGCGCTGTTCGATTTCGCCGCGGCGGGCGGGCTGGCGCAACTGCCGCCTTCGCTGCGCGATCCGGCGACGACCTCGACTTTCGGCAGCGGCCTTATGCTGCGCAAAGCGATCGAGGCGGGCGCGCGCAAAATCCTGATCGGCCTCGGCGGCAGTGCGACCAACGACGGCGGCATCGGCATCGCCGCGGCGCTCGGTTGGCAATTCCTCGACCGCCGCGGCGACGAAATTCCCGCCAACGGTGCGGGCCTGCTGCGGCTCTCGCGCATCGTCGCGCCGAAACCGCGTGCGCGCGTGCGCATCGTCGCCGCCTGCGACGTCGACAATCCGCTCTACGGACGCAACGGCGCCGCATATCGGTTTGCCGCGCAGAAGGGCGCCGACGCCGACTCGGTGCGTGAACTCGACCGCGGCCTGCGCCGACTCGCGCGCGTCGTCGAGAACGATCTCGGCAAAGACTTCGCACACGCGCCCGGTGCCGGTGCGGCCGGCGGCTGCGGCTATGGTTTGACCGTGTTCTTCGATGCGAAGCTCGAATCCGGTTTCGATATCCTGCGCCGCGAGGCCGGCCTCGATGCGCTCGTGCGCGCGCACGATCTGGTCGTGACCGGCGAAGGCGCCTTCGATCTCACCTCGCTCGCCGGCAAAGCGCCGTATCGGTTGGCGCGGCTTGCACACAAATTGCGTGTGCCGGCGTGGGGTATCTTCGGCCGCATCGATGTGCCGGCCTCGCGCTTGCCGTTCGAGCGTGCGGCGGCATTGGTCGAGCAGGGCGGCTTCGTATCGGCCACGGTCAGTCGCGCCGAGCACGCGCACCGGCTGGAACGCGCGGCCTTCGCGCTGGCAAGCGCAAAATCGGACGGCTGACGCATTTCTCACCGACTCCAAGTTTGCATTTCCAGGCGAAGACGCGGAAAGGCAAAGGCACAGTGTCTCCTCGCACCGTGGCGTGAGAGGTAAAGCAGCCCGATTTCCCCGCGGAAATTTCCAGTACGTTCGCCGCGAAGGCCAAGGTGTCATGGCGAAGAGAGCGGCGTGGCGTCGCCGCGCCGGCTTTCCCTTATCGCACATGAACGCCCGGCGCGACGGTGCGCGCGGCGGCATGAACGGCGGCGCGGTTTGTATATCATCGCCTCGGCGCGACGATAACCCCGCGCGCATTCGTCCCACGTTGCATCCCGCATCGACCGTCGTCCCAGGAGAGTTCCATGTTCCGATCGCCGTTGCGCTTCCTCGCGTTGTTGATGCTCTGCAGCCTCGCCCACGCCGCGCCGGCCGCGGACGATGCGGCGATCCCCTCGTTGCTGCGCGACTGGCGCGGCTGGGTACTCAAGGATCTCGATTTTCGCGCCTGCCCGTTCCTCGCCACGCAGATGTCGGACGATGCGAACGGACGCATCTGCGCATGGCCGGGCCGACTGAGCCTCGATGCCGGCGCGAACGGCGCCGCGTTTTCCCTGCACTGGCGCGTCGACGCGCCGTCGTGGATCGCGCTGCCCGGCGACGCGCAGCATTGGCCGCAGCAGGTCAAGGTGAACGGTCAGGCGCAGCCGGTGCTCGATCGCGGCGGCGCGCCCGCGCTCTGGCTTGCGCCGGGCAGCTACGAAGTCGGCGGCACGATCCCGTGGCGCGAGCGCCCGCAGTCGCTGCATGTGCCGGACGGTATCGGTCTTGTCGCGCTCAGTGTCGACGGCAAGACGGTGACGCCGGTGCAGCGCGACGGCGATGAAGTCACTCTAGGCCGCAGCGCGGCCGCGGCGCCCGAAGCCGACAGCGTCGAACTGCACGTGTTCCGCGAACTCGCCGACGGCGTGCCGGCGATGCTGACCACGCAGATCCGCTTCAACGCCGCGGGCCAGGCGCGCGAGGAAACCTTCGGCCCCATACTGCCCGAGGGCTTTGTCGCGACGGCGTTGAACGGCAACTGGCCCGCGCGGCTCGACAATGACGGCCGTCTGCATGTGCAGGTACAGCCCGGTTCCGCGGTGCTCAACCTCAGTGCGCGCGCGGTCGCGCCGCTTGCCGCGGTCGCCGCGCGTCTGCCCGCAGCACCGTGGCCGAAGCAGGAAGTGTGGAGTTACGAAGCCTCGCCGCGCCTGCGCGTGACCAATGCGGTCGCCGCGGTCTCGGTCGATCCGCAGCAGGCGCAGGTGCCGGCCGAATGGCAAAGCCTGCCGGCGTTCGCGCTCGGCGACGGCGAGAAGATCACCGTCGAAGAACGTTCGCGCGGGCTTGCGCCGAACGAGGCCAATCGCCTGAATCTGCGCCGCGAAGCCTGGCTCGATTTCGCCGGCTCCGGCTGGTACGCGAAGGACGTGGTCAGCGGTTCGATGGTGCAGGGTTGGCGCCTCGACGTCGCCGCGCCGTTCAAGCTCGAGCGTGCCGATGCCGGCACGCGCAGTGGCGCGAAACCGGAGGCGCTGCTGATCACGCGCGGCGCGACCGAGGCACTGTCCGGCGTCGAGTGGCGCACGCCGCAAGTGAATCTGGCGAGCGCGGTACGCATCGACGCCGTATCCGAGCTGCCCGCAACGGGTTGGCAGCAGTCGTTCGACCGCATCGACACGACCTTGCATTTTCCG
This sequence comes from Rudaea sp. 3F27F6, assembly GCF_005503555.1. Lineage (GTDB taxonomy): Bacteria > Pseudomonadota > Gammaproteobacteria > Xanthomonadales > Rhodanobacteraceae > Rudaea. Next base: position 270,638 of record NZ_SCNG01000001.1, on the reverse strand, counting down.
TACGGCTACAAACTGCTCGCCGCACCGGGCGCGGACCGCGTCGCCGGCAGTTGGATGTCGCGCTGGAGCCTGCTCGACGTATTCATCTGCGCGATTCTCGCCCTGCTTGCATGGCGCCTGCTCGGCGTCGTCGGTGCCGTGGCCGCCGTGGCTTATCTCGCGCTCGGCTACCAGGAAGCCGGCGCACCGCTGTGGACGCTCGTCGCCGTACTCGCGCTCGCGTTGATCGCGCGCGTGGTGCCTGCGGGCAAGTTGCAGGTCGCGACGACCTGGCTGCGGCGCGCGGCGACGGCGTTGCTCGTGCTCGTCGCGCTGCCGTTCCTAGCAGACCAGGTGCGTTATGCGTTGTATCCGCAGTTGGAGCAAAGCAGTGGGTCGCGCGGAAGCTGGTTCGATGGCGACGAGTGGGGCATAGCCGCCACTCAATATAAGATGGCATCGCCACCGCCGCCTGCAGCTCCGCCGCCACCACCACCACCGGCTGCGATGATCGACGACGTGAGCCAGGAGAGGGAATTACGCAAGGAGGCGGTCGGTGCCGCAAGAAAAGCACACAGTATGGCGGCGGCGCCGAAGAGCGGCGGCTACGTCAACAACAAGGCGCTCAGTACCGTAACGGTGACCGGTAGCATTATTTCGCCGCAGCAACAGATCGACCACTACAGCCAGTCCACCGTGATGCAGACCGGTGCCGGTGAACCGAGCTGGAGTATCGGCGGCACGGCGCAACTCGGCTGGAGCGGACCGGTGACGCCGGCGCAGAGCGTGCGCCTCGTGATCGCGCCGCCCTGGCTCGTGCGGCCGCTGCGTATCGTGCTCGCGTTGCTGCTGGTATGGCTGGCGTGGAGCAGTTGGCGCGGCCGTGCAGCGTCGCCGCGTGCACCGCGTACGAGAGCGGCGAGCGTCGCGGGCTTGGCCGCCGTGATCGGCCTCGCCGCGGCCGGCTTCGTTGCGGCACCTGCCGCTCAGGCGCAAGGTATTCCTTCCGACGAATTGCTCACCCAGTTGCGTGAGCGCCTGACCGAAGCGCCGAAGTGCGCGCCGGCCTGCGCCGGCATCGCGCAGGTGCAGGTGTCGGCGAACGGCGACACGATCGCCGTCGTGCTCGACGTCCATGCGGGCGAGCGTCTCGCTGTGCCCTTGCCGCGCGTCGATGCGAACGCGACGCTGAAGAGCGTGAAAGCGGATCTCGCTGCCGATGCACCGGTCGCGCGCAGCGCCGACGGCACCGACTGGATCGCGCTCGACCGCGGCGTGCATCGCGTCGAACTGGTCTATGCAGCGAATGCCGACCGGCTCGCGCTGAACTTCGTTCTCGTGCCGGCACGCGCGCTGTTCTCGGGTACCGGCTGGACCGCGAGCGGCATCGAGGACGACCGCCTGCTCGGCGGCTCGCTGAGCCTGGCGCGCACGCGCGACGACGCCGGTGCGGGCGCCAAGCCCGAACTCGGCGCGCAGCAGTTCCCGCCGTACGTGCGCGTCGTGCGCTCGCTTGCGCTCGGTCTCGACTGGAGCGTGCAGACTCAGGTGCAGCGTCTGTCGCCGGCCACGGGCGGCGTCACGGTCGCGTTGCCGGTGCTCAGTGGCGAGCATGTTTCGACGCCGGGTATAAAAGTACAGAATTCCACCGCGACCGTCGCGATTGCCGACGGTGAAGTCGAGACGATCTGGAACGGTACGCTCGACAAGGCGGAAACGCTGACCCTGACCGCGCCGGCGCTCGCCGACCGCGCCGAGGTCTGGCGCGTGGTCGTCAGCCCGACCTGGCACGTGGATTTCGCCGGCATCCCGTTCGTCGCTCCCGACGCGGGCGACGACGCGAGCGCCGACCGCAATTTCGAGTTCTATCCGCTGCCCGGCGAAACGCTGACGTTGAAGATTACCAAGCCCGCGCCGGTCGCCGGCGCAACGCGCGCGATCGACTCGGTGAACCTGAGCAGCGAGGCCGGCCAGCGCAGCGCGGCGCATACGCTGACTTTCACCCTGCGCGCGAGCCAGGGCGGCGAGCAGACGATTTCGTTGCCGAAGGGCGCCGAAGTCACGTCGGTGCGCCGCGACGCCGAAACTCTCAACCTGCGCGCGCAGGACGGCAAGCTGACCCTGCCGGTCAAACCGGGCACGCAACGTTTCATGGTGAATTTCCGTGACGATGCCGCGATCGGGTTCATCTCGCGCACGCCGGCGGTCGCGCTCGGCCTGCCCGCGGCGAACATCGATCTCGACGAAAGCCTGCCGGCGGACCGCTGGCTGCTCGCCACGAGCGGTCCGGCCGTCGGTCCGGCCGTGCTCTACTGGGGCGAACTCGTCGTGATGATCGCCGTCGCCTGGGCGCTCGCGCGCACGCGGCGCACCAAGCTCAAGTTCCATCACTGGCTGCTGCTCGCGCTCGGTTTCTCGACGTTCTCGTGGATCGCGCTGATCGTCGTGGTCGCCTGGCTGTTCGCGTTCGACTGGCGTGCACGCTGCGCGACCAAAGAGCCATGGTGGCGCTTCGATCTGGTCCAGGTCGCGCTCGCCGTGCTGACCTTGATCGCGCTGGTCGCGCTCGTCTCCGCGATTCCGCAAGGCTTGCTCGGTTCGCCCGATATGCACGTCGTCGGCAACGGCTCCAACGCGGAGCAACTGCGCTGGTTCGCCGACCGCGTCGTCGATGTGCTGCCGCAGGCGAGCGCAGTGTCCCTGCCGATCTGGGTCTACAAAGTGTTGATGCTGGCCTGGGCGCTGTGGCTTGCGAACGCGCTGATCGGCTGGCTGCGCGACGCCTGGGCCGCATGGACGCGCGGCGGCTACTGGCGCACGCGGCCCGAAGTGCGGAATACGCAGAGCTTCGCGCCGAAGGCCGACGCGGCGCCGTCCGATACGGAGCAAAAGTGAGCGAATCGACAGTGCGCGATCTGCTCGCGCAGGCGGTGCAGTCGTTGTCGGCGGATCGCGCGACGGTCGAAGCGCGGCGCGAAGCGGAGCTGCTGTTGCAGCATGCGCTGCGCGTCGATCGCGCCTGGCTGTTCGCGCACGCTGACGACGTAGCGGATCGCGTGTTGGCTGGACAATTCCGCTGCTACGTGTCGCGCCGTGCCGAGGGCGAACCGGTGGCTTATATCACCGGCCGGCGCGAGTTCTTCTCGCTCGATCTCGCGGTGACGTCCGACGTGCTGATCCCGCGTGTGGAGACCGAACTGCTGGTCGAACTCGCGTTGGAAAAGATTCCGCCGGATGCCGCGATGCGTATCGCCGATCTCGGCACCGGTTCCGGCGCGATCGCGCTCGCCCTCGCGCACGAGCGCCCGCGTTCGCGCGTGCTCGCGACCGACGCGAGCGCCGCGGCGCTCGACGTGGCGCGCGGCAACGCGACGCGGCTTGGTTTGCTCAACGTCGAGTTTGCTCGCGGCGAGTGGTGCGCCGCGCTCGGCGAACTGCGGTTCGGCCTGATCGCCAGCAACCCGCCTTACATCGCCGCGGGCGATGCGCATCTCGGTCGCGGCGACCTGCGTTTCGAGCCGGCGCTCGCGCTTTCTTCGGGCGCCGACGGTCTCGATGCAATCCGCACGATTACGCACGATGCGCGCCGGCACCTCGAACCCGGCGGCTGGCTGCTGTTCGAGCACGGCTACGACCAGGGTGCCGCGGTGCGCGATATCTTCGCCGCAAACGGCTACGCCGAGGCGGCGACCGCGCAGGATCTCGAAGGCCGCGATCGAGTGAGCCTCGCGAGCTATACGGGTGCGCATGCTATGCTTGATCCGAGTCCGCCACCGACGCCTCGGACCTGAAATGCCGCCCCCTGGGCAGGTTCCTGAACAAGTCCGACGGCAGCAAGTTATGCCCCTGATCGAAATACCCGGATATCACATCTTGCGCCAGCTCGGCCGCGGCGGCATGGCCACGGTCTATCTCGCCACGCAGGAATCGGTGCAGCGCGACGTCGCACTCAAGGTGATGTCGCCGGCATTGCAGACCGACCCCGATTTTTCCGAGCGCTTCCTGCGCGAGGCGCGCATCGCGGCCAAGCTGCATCACCGCCACGTCGTCGGCATCCACGACGTCGGCCGCCACGGCGATCACAACTACATCGCGATGGAATACCTCGGCGGCGGCGCGGTACTGCCGAACGACGGTTCGACGCGTCCGCTCGCGTTCGCGCTGCGCATCACGCGCGAAATCGCGCTGGCACTGAACTATGCGCACGCCAAGGGCTTCGTTCACCGCGACGTCAAGCCCGACAACATTCTTCTGCGTGAGGACGGCTCCTCCGCGCTGACCGATTTCGGCATCGCGCGCGCGGCCGATTCGGCTACGCGCATGACGCGCACCGGCGCCGTGATCGGCACGCCGCACTACATGAGCCCCGAGCAGGCGCGCGGCAAGACGGTCGACGGCCGCGCCGATCTGTACAGCCTCGGCATCGTGCTGCACGAGCTGCTGCTCGGGCGCGTGCCGTACACCGCGGAGGATTCGCTCGCCGTCGGCATCATGCATATCAACGAGCCCGTGCCGGTGCTGCCCGAGCGCTATGCCGCGCTGCAGCCCTTGCTCGACCATATGCTCGCCAAGCAGCCCGAGGACCGCTACCAGAACGGCCAGCAGCTCGCCGACGCGATCGAGCGCTTCGAGCGCGCGCTCGAAGCGGGCGAACATCCGGAACTCGCGCGGTCCGCGGCCGACTCGGGCGAATTCCATTTCGGCAATATCGATCTCGGCGACGACAAGCCGGTGCCCGGCTCGGCGCGGCCGACCACGCCCGCAGTGGCTTTCCATCACCGCGCCGATCCGTCGCTCGGCCGGCTCGACGATCTCGGCGAAACCGGCAGCTATCGCGCGATCGGCCGCGGCACGCCGCGGCGCGCGGCGAAGCGTTCCACGGGTGCGCGCGGCTGGTTCGCGCCGGCCGCGATTGCGCTGGTGCTCGTCGTGCTCGGCGCGGCGGGATGGCACTGGCAGGACCGCCTGCGCTCGCTGGTGCCGAACACGCAGTTGAACGACACCATCGCGCGCGCGCAGAAGGCGCTGGCTGACGGCAAGCTGCTCGGTGACGGTGGCGCGCGCGCGTTGTTCCAGAGCGTGCGCGCCCAGGACCCGGACAACGATCAGGCACGCGAAGGCTTGAACCAGGTCGGCGAGCGTCTGCTCGCCGAGGCGCGCGAGGCCTTGCGCAAGAACGATCTCGCCACGGCGCGCAGCGATCTCGACGCGGCCAACGACATCCTTGGCGGTGGCGCCGAGGTCGAAGGACTCAAATCGGCGCTCGACGCCGCGCAGGCGCAAGGGTCGAAGGTCGAGAACCTGCTCGCACGCGCCGACACGGCGCTGACCGCGAACCGCCTGTTCGGCGCCGACGGCGCGGCGACTCTGTACCGGCAGATTCTCGAAGTCGACGCGGGCAACGCGGTCGCCAAGCACGGACTCGACAAGGTCGCCGCGGCGCAGGCGCAGCTCGCGCGCGACGCGCTCGCCCAGGGCGACATCGATCTCGCCAACCAACGCGTCGGCCAGCTCGCCGAGCTTGCGCCGAATCATGCGGCGATTCCGGAACTGCGCACCGCGCTCGCGCAGCGCCGCGCTGCCGACACGCAGGCCCAGGATCAGCAGCTCGTGCGCGCCGAGCGCGCGCTCGGCGAAGGCAAACTCGCCGGTCCCGAAGGCGCGCAGGCGCTGTTCGGCGCGGTGCTCAAGAGCGACGCGAACAATGCGCTGGCGAAAGCGGGTCTACGCAAGGTCGGCCTCGCTTATGCCGCGCAGGCCGGCGTGCAACTCGATGCGAACAATTCCTCCGCGGCTGAAGCCGCGCTGCGCCAGGCCGAGGCGCTCGCCGGCAACGCCGAGGAAGTGCGCCGCGTGCGCGCGCGCATGCGCGACCAGCGCGAGTCCGACGCGATCGCGCAGGAGCAGCTCAAGGAACCGAGCCTCGCCGATCGCGCGCGCATCGAGGACATGCTCGCCGAAGCCGACCGCGCGCTCGCCGCGGGCGTGCTCATGGACCCGGGCGGTGCCTACGACAAATACCGCGCGGTGCTCGGCATCGACGGCAACAACACGCGCGCGATGGAAGGACTGAAGCGCATCGCGCCGCGTGCGCGCACGCTGTTCGACCAGTCGCTCGGCACCAACCGGCCGAACGCGGCGCGCGGTTATCTCGACGCGATCGCCGACACCGATCCGGGCAACCCTGCGATCATCGGTCTGCGCGAACGCCTCGCCAATGCTTATCTCGATCAGGCCGACCGCTACGTCGGCCGCGGCCAGCGCGGCGAGGCGACGCGTGCGCTCAACGCCGCGCGCCAACTCAGCCCGGCCAATCCGCGCAGCGCCGCGCTCGAGGCGAGAATCGAAAACCTGCCCGCGGGCAGCTAGGGCGGCGCGATCATGTGTCTGCTGCTGCTCGCGATCGACGCCGTTCCCGGCCGGCCCTGGCTGCTGCTCGGCAATCGTGACGAGTTCCATGCGCGCCCGACCGCCGCGGCGCAGGAATGGAGCGACGCGCCCGGCGTATTCGGCGGCCGCGATCTGCAGGCCGGCGGTTCCTGGCTTGCGGTCAACCGCAACGGCCGCTACGCCGCCGTCACCAATGTGCGCCAGCCCGGTGCGCCCGCGGCCGCACGCTCGCGCGGCGCGCTGATCGGCGAATTCGTCGGTGGGACGCGGGCGCCGGCGGCCTACGCGGAGACGGTGGGGCGCGAACGCGCCGAATACGGTCCGTTCAATCTCGTCGTCGGCGACGCGGCCGGTGCCTGTTTCGTCAGCAGCATCGACGGCGCCGTGCGACAGCTCGGCACGGGCATTCATGCTTTCAGCAACGGCTCGCTCGAAGACAAGTGGCCGAAGATGCGCCGCCTGCACGAGAAATTTTCCGCCTCGCTGCAAGCCGGCAAGATGGAAGACGAACCTTTGCTCGACCTGCTCTACGACGATACCCGGCCGGAAGACAAAGACCTGCCGGAGACCGGAATCGGCATCGAATTCGAACGCCGCCTGGCGTCGATCTTCGTCATGCCGATGGCGGTGCACGGCGACGCCTACGGCACGCGCGCGAGCACGCTGGCTTATGCGCGCGCCGACGGCAGCTTCGTTCTGCACGAGCGGCGCTTCGGTGCGGATGCGCGCGCGTCGGGCGAATCGCGCCTCGAATTCTGATTTCGCGCGTCCGCACTTTCGCCGCAACGGCGATTGCGCCTGCGACGCTGCGCATTGAATACGTATTCAAGCGATGCCGCTGCCGGCGGCGCAGGCGAATGCGCTATAAACGCGCGCATTCGCATATTCGGAGCACCGATCGATGAGGCAGGGCGGCAACCGCGCGACGCGGAAATCAGATGGCGCAGCGTGGTGGCTGGTTGCTCTGTTGCTGTTATTGCCGGTGCAGTTCGCCGCGGCCGAAGGCACGCTGGTGCGCTATCCGGCCTATGCGTCGAAATTCGTCAAGGCGCGCGACGTGACCGTTTGGCTGCCCGAAGGCTACGACGCCAAGGGCGAACGCCTGCCCGTGATCTACATGCACGACGGAGAGAATCTCTACGATTCGAGCCATTCGCTGAGCGGTGCGAACTGGGGCGTCGATACAACGGCATCGCGCCTGATCAGCGAAGGCAGGATGCCGCGCGTGATCGTTGTCGGCATCGCCAGCACCGACTTGCGCGGTCGCGAATACCTGCCGAAGAAAATCTACGATCGCCTGCCCGCCGAGACACGCGCAGCGATCGCGAAGGGCTGGGGCGGCGAGCCTTTGTCCGACGCATATCTGCGTTTCATCGTGGAGGAGCTTAAGCCCTTCGTCGATCGCACCTACCGTACCCGGCCGGGTCGCGCCGACACCTATGTCATCGGTTCGTCGATGGGCGGACTGATATCGTTCTACGCGCAGGCCGAGTATCCGCAGGTGTTCGGCGCGTCGGCATCGCTGTCGATGCACTGGCTGCTCGGCAGTTCGCGCGAGCCGCGGCCCGATCCGGCCGTATACGCGCCGCAAGTGACGCAGGCCTTTGCCGGCTATCTCGATGCCAGCGTGCTGCATCCGGCCGGACATCGCGTCTACATCGACCAGGGCACGGCGACGCTCGATGCGTTTTATCGGCCTTACAGTCTCGCGTTCGAAGATTTGATCGCCGCGCGCGGATGGACGCGCGGCAGCGATTTCGAGAGCCGCGTCTTTGCCGGAGAGAACCACAGCGAAGGCGCATGGAACAAACGCCTCGCCACACCGCTGCAATTCCTTTTCTCGCCGCGCGTGTCGGCCACCGCAACGGTGCGACCGCATACCGATGCGGAACATTTGGCTTTCCTCAAGCGCGCGCAGAAACCGGACGACTATCTCGTCGGCAAGTTCCGCCACGTCGATGTGCTGCTGCTCGGCGAGGATCATGCGGTCAAACAGAACCTCGACTTCGTCGCCGCACTGATCCCGAAACTGTACGCGGCTGGCGTACGCAATTTGGTCATGGAGTTCGGCACCGAGGAAGACCAGAACGCGCTCGACGCCTTGGTGACTGCGGCAAGTTTCGACGAAGCCCGCGCCAGGGAACTGATGTTTCGCTACAACAGCATGTGGAGCTGGAAGGAATACCGCGAGCTGTATCGCGCGGCCTGGGCGTTCAACCGCACGCTGACGCGTGGGCAGCCGCCGTTCCGCATCGTCAACATGAGCTATCGCTACGACTGGAGTGGTTTCGACGGCGTACGCACGCCGCAGAGTCTAGCGAAGATCTTTCCGCGCGGTACGCCCGACGCGTTCCGCGCCGATCTGATCGCGCGCGACATCCTCGGCCGCGGCGAAAAGGCCCTCGTGCTGACCGGCACGCTGCACGCGTTCACCCGATTCGCCATGCCGGAAACGCATGCCGACAGCGACGGCTTCTGCCTGCGCACTGAGAACGCGCTCGGCAATCGGCTGTTGCGCGCTTACGGTGAGCGCGTCGGCAACGTGCTGCTGCATCAGAGTCTGCCGAACCGACCCGGCGCGCAGCCGGCGTTCGCGCAGCCGGGCGGCGGCGAAATCGAACGCTTGATGCGGCTCAATGCGAATGCGCCGGCCGGCTTCGATCTGCGCGGCACGCCGCTCGGCGACGTGCGCGAGCCGGGCTACTACAGCCTCTGCGACGAGAAGCTGAGCCTCGGTGAATTCTTCGACGGCTACGTCTTTCTTGCGCCGTTCTGGCAACTCGCGCCGGCGACGCCCGATCCCGGTTTCGTCGACGCGGCGAATCTGCAGTCGGCGCTCTCGCAGTTCCCCGATCCGGACTGGAGCCCGAAGCCCGCCGACCTCGCCGGCGTCGAAGCGCATCTGCAGAAGATGGCCGACGACATCGAGCGGCGCTACCGCGCGGCGCAATAAGCGGCGCCGCGCGAGCGCGGCGCACGTCTTCGGATCAGGGCAGGATGGTTTTGAGCGCCGCGCGCGCGGCCTCGAACGAGAAGTGCGAGCGCACGTTTTCCAACCCGTTCGCGGACAAGGTATTCCACAGCGCCTCGTCGCCGTAGAGGCGGACGACGGCATCGGCGAAATCGGCCGGCTTGTCGGCGACGAGCACCTCGCGTCCGGCGTCCACGTGCATGCCTTCGACCGCGGTGGCGGTGGCGACCACAGGCAGGCCGTAGCTCATCGCCATATTGACCTTGCCCTTGACCCCGGCGCCGACGCGCAGCGGCGCGACCGAGATGCGGCAGCCGTCCATGTAGGGCGCGATGTCTTCGACGTAACCGTGCACGACGACGCTGTCGCTCGCCAGCGCGAGCACTTCGGCGACGACCTTGCTACCGATGATGTGCAGCTTGACCGCCGGCGCCTGCGCGACCACGCGCGGGAACACTTCGCGCACGAACCACTGCATCGCGTCGATGTTCGGTGGATGCTGGAAGCCGCCGACGAAGACCAGGTCGGCGCGCTCGGCGTAGCCGCGGCGCAGCCCGTAGATTTCATGGACGTTGCTCAACACCTCGACGCGCGCCTGTGGCACTTCGCGCGCGAGGATCGCCTGTTCGACCGGGCTGACGACGAGGGTGATGTCGCATTCGCGCATCAGTTCGAGCTCGGCCTCGCGCGTCGCTGCGGCCTGACGTGCGAGTTCGGGCTTGCCTTCGAGTTCGGCGCTGCGTTGTTCGCGCAAGTAGTGCAGATCGACGGTGTCGAAGATCACCGTCGCGCGCGGCGCGTACAGGCGTACGAGGTCGAGATAATTGCTCGCGACGTAGTGGCGCGACAGGATCACCGCGTCTAGCGACTCGCCGTTCTCGCGCAGCCATGCGGCCGGATCGGCGAAGAACGGATGGTAGAGCGCCTCGACGCCGAGCGCCTGCAGGCCTTCGGTATACTTTTCCGCATGCGCCCAATTGTCCGGCAGGAAGCTGACGTGCCAGCCGGCCTCGCGCAGCAGGCGCATCAGGTTGGTCATGCGCAGCGAGCCCGAATCCTGGTCGGGCGTCGGCGTGTAGGCGTCGACGACAAGCACGCGGCGCGGACTACGGAAGTTCGCCGCGGCCGGAGCCAGCTTCGCCGAATCGATCGGCGCGGGCTGGCGGGTGAGCGCGTCCTTCCACTTGTCGAGGAATTTTTCGCGGTTGACGACCTGATACTGCTTGACCCCGCTGCCGGTGTCGGTGCCCGAGGTGATGCCCTCGAAGTGAATGACGACCGAGCGCGGTTCGTAGAACACTTTCTTGCCCGCGGCGCGCACGGCGAAGGCGAGGTCGGTGTCCTCGTAGTAGGCCGGCGTGTAGCGTGTGTCGAAGGCGCCGAGCCGCTCGAACAGCGCGCGCGGCAGCATGATCGCCGCGCCGGAGCAGTAGTCGGCTTCGCGCCGGTATTCGTAGCGCGGATCGTTCGGGTTGTCGAAGCGGCCGTAGTTCCAGCCCGAGCCGTCGCGGAAGACGATGCCGCCGGCTTCCTGCAGGCGGCCGTCGGGATAGACCAGCTTGGCGCCGACCAGGCCCGCGTCGGGTTCTTCGGCGAAGCAGGCGACGAGCGCATCGAGCCAGCCGCGCGTGACGACGGTGTCGTTGTTGAGGAACAGCACGAACTCGCCGTGCGCGAGCGCCGCGCCGGCGTTGCACGAACCGATGAAGCCGAGGTTGCGCTCGTTGCGCACGGCGCGGATGCCGTCGATCTGTGCGAGTTGCGCCGGCGTCGCGTCGCTCGAACCGTCGTCGACGACGATGACCTCGAACGGCGTCGCGCCGGCATGCTCGCCGAGTGAGCGCAGGCAGGCGACCGTATATTCGATCTTGTTGTAGACCGGAATGACGATGCTGACTTTCGCCTGCGCGGACGTCGGCACGGCGAAGGTTTCCAGCGGCGCATCGGGTTTCGCCGGCACCGGCGGCACGGCGATGATCGGCGCCGGCACGGGCGCGCCGCGCTTGCGCGCGAATTCCTCGCCGATGCGGCGGAATGTGCCGAACAGGCCGCGCCGCGCGAGGCTGCCGCGCGTGCGCGCGGCGGCGCTGCGCACGCGTTTCAACTGGAAGCCGATGCGCGTGCGCGCGCCGCGCAGCTTGCGCATCGCGAAACGCAGCGGGCCGGTGATGCGCCACGAGGTGCTGCCGAGCATTTCCTGGACCTTCTCGTTGAGTTGCAGCGCCCAGCGTGTGCGCTCGTCGAAATCGTTTTGCAGCTGTGTATGTGCGTGGCTCAGGTTCGTGTATTCGCCGCGCACATTCTGCAGCTCACCGTCGAGTTCCGTGGCCCAGCGCGTGCGCTCGTCGAATTGAATCTGCAGACGCTTGTGCACGCGTGCGAAGCGCGAGAGTTCGTTGCGCGTCTCGGTTTCGCGCGCGGCGGACTGTTGCGCCCACTGCGTGCGCTCGTCGATCGTCTTGTCCTGCTCGGCGATATAGGCCTGGTTCTTCTCGATGACTCGGCGCGCACGGCGAACGTCGTGTTCGAGTCCGATCGCCCAATCGCTGCGCTGGGCGATTTCGCCCTGCTGCCGTGCGATCTGCTCGCGCAGATCGGCGTTGAGGCGCTGCGCGTTGCCGAGCAGGTCGGCCCGCGTCTGCGCGAGGATAGTGTCGGATGTCGATGCGGTCGCGTCCGCGGTTATTACACGGCGCGAAGACAGCGGCAGCAGCGCGGCGTAATCGGCGGCCATCTGAGCGAGATCGTGCGGTGGTGCAGCGACGAGGCTGGCACGCGCCGCGCCGATCGCCGCGGGATTTTGTGCAAGCCGTTCGACGCCGGCCGCCACGGATTCGGCCGCGGGGGCGACGAGCCAGCCGTCGACGCCGTCCTTGATGCGCTCGGCAAGCGCGCCGACGCGCGTCGCGATGGCGGGTATGCCGAGGCTCGACAGTTCCGACAGCGTGTAGCTGAAAGTCTCGGCGACGGTCGGTAGCAGCAGCGCAGCGTCGGGGCGGATCTGCGCGAGCAGGGCGGGCAGGTCGGCGCGGCGGTAGTTGAGCACGACGTGCACGCCGGTTTCGCCGAAGAACTGCTCGCCTTCCGCACCGGCGCCGAGCAGGAACAGCTCGGCATGTTCGCGCAGCGCAGGCAACGCCGCGCGCAGCAGTTCGGCGCCCTTGCCGCGGCGCACGCGGCCCGGCACGACGAGACGCAGGCTCGGGCGCGCTGGCGGCGCGGGTGTCGGCACCGGCGCGCCGGGCGGCCACGGCGCGAGGCCGTGCGGAATCACCGAGGCGACCAGCGCTTTGAGGCGCGGTTCGAGGCGCAGCAGATTCTGCAGCGCCGAACGGCTCGGTGCGACGATATGCGGTTTCGCCGCGAGCGCCGCGGACACGTAGGCCGCGCGCAGGCGGCGCCAGTATTCCGGCTCGCGCTCGGCGAACTCGAAGTCCGTGCCTGCGCGCGCAAGATCAGCGGCGAGCTGCGCGTCGTCGAAAGCGAGCTGCGCATCGCCGAAATCGCGATGCAGGATCGGCCACAGCGGATAGTAGTCGTGCGTGACCAGCACGGTCGGCAGGCCGCTGCGCAGCGCATCGAGGCTGTGACCGATCAGCGACGAAATCATTAGCGCATCGACGTGGTAATCGCGCAGCGCTTCGTCGAGGAAGGCTTTGTACGCTGTGTCGCCGGTCGTCGTGCTGCGGATCGGGTTCGGCAAGGTCAGGCTGCGCAGTGCCGGCGTCGAGAACGCGCCGTCGACGAGTTCGAGCGATTCTCCGTAGCAGCGCCGCGGGAAATTGCCGCGCGCGACGAGGACCAGATGATGCCGCTCGGCATCGGCGCTGGCGAGGTCGCGCACGAAGCGCTCGGCGCCGCCGCCCCAGCCGTGCAGCACGTGCAAGACGACGGGCTTGTCGTCGAGGCCGAAGTAAGCGCGCGGTGTATTGCGTTCGCCGGGCGTGGCTTCTGCGGTCAACGCAGCGGACACGCGCTCGCGCAGCTCGCCGAGCGGCGACGGCGGCATGGCGTCGCCGCCGGGCGGCACCGGTGCGGGACCGCGTAGAGCGGTCGCGGGATCGGCGACGTAGAGATGATCGAGTACGACGCCGCGCAACGGCGCCAGCGTCTGCGGCAGAGCAAGCGTGCGCACGTTCGCCGCGACTATGCGCTGCAGGCCGGCGCCGCTCCATGCGCTCAGCAGCGGCGAGAACGACGAGGTATCGATCGATCTGCCGCGGCCGTAGGCATGGCAGAGCGCATCGACGACGGCCGCGTCGGCGGCGCAGCGCAGGCCCGTGATCAGCGGCGAACGCGCCGGATCGGTGTTGTCGAGCGGGCTGGCGACGAGCGTGTCGTCGGCCGCCAGCGCGCGCATCAGGCGCGAATACCAGTACGGCGGTAGCGTAGTGTTCGCGCGCAGCAGGATCACCTCGTCGCCGGGCCACGCCTCGGCGGCCGCGTGCAGTACGGCCGCAGCATCGTCGCCTTCGATTCGCGCGAAGGCGTCGCCGCTATCCGCGGACGCGCCGAACAGGGCGAGGTCGCAATTCGTGGCTTCGGCGCGCACGCGCGCGAGCCAGCCGGCTTCCGCGGCCTGCGCGCCGAATACGCACAGACGCGGCCGGGTTTGGAGGTTGGAGTCGATCAAAGCAGAATCCGTGGCGAATGCGGACGCCGGGCCTTTCGCTCCGGAATGGAGAAAGCGTCCGGCGCGCGTAAGCCCCCTGATGGCGTGCGGTCAGGTCGATATTGCTCTTGGAGCATCTGCAAAATCCGTGGCCAATTGTGGCTAAACGCGGAAATTATCGCGGATGCGCGGCGCAAAGTCATCGCGGGGGCTTGTTGTTCAGGCTGATCGAGTAGAGTTTGCCCAAGCCGTCGTTCATCATGGCGCGGATCAGAAAGCGGCGTTGCCGGCCAACCTTTCCAATGGAGTGAGGTACCCTTTTTTTGTCTTTCCTGTCTACTTCGCTAGAAACGTTCCGCTTCGTCTGGCGCTTCGCGCGCGTGCCGTTCTGGCTCGGCCTCGGATTCGCGGCCGGTTTCCTGCCGCTGTATGTGCAGAATCTCGACGCGCAACTGCGCAGCCGATTCGACGATTTTTCCTGGGATCTGCCGAGCCGCGTCTACGCGCGGCCGCTCGAACTGCGCGCGGGCACGCCGATGTCGGCGGAGGTCTTGCTGATGGAGCTCGACGCGTCACGCTACGAAGCCGACGCGGCGGCGAAACTGCCCGGCACCTATGTGCGTAACGGGGCGAAGTTCGTCATCGCGCGGCGCGCCTTCGTCGATGCCGAAGGCGCGCAGAAGCAGCGCAGGGTCGCGGTGACGCTGTCGGGCAACGCGGTGGCGAGCGTCGCCGATGCAGACACCGGTGCGGCGCTCGAATACGCGCGGCTCGACCCGGCGCGCATTGCCACGCTTTACGGCTCCGAGCAGGAGGAGCGCCGCGTGGTCAAGCTTGAACAGTTGCCGCCGTTGCTCGTTGCCGGCCTGCAGGCGGTCGAGGACCGCGAGTTCAAGCATCATCACGGCATCAACACCTTCGCGATCGTGCGCGCGATGCTCACCAATCTGTTCGCCGGACGCATGGTCCAGGGCGGCAGCACGCTGACCCAGCAGCTGGTCAAGAATCTGTTTCTCGACAACAGCCGCAAGTTTGCACGCAAGTTCAACGAGGCGATCATCTCGCTGCTGATCGAGGCGCGCTACGACAAGCACCGCATCCTCGAGACTTACATGAACGAGGTCTTCCTCGGCCAGCAGGGCGGTCAAGCGGTGCACGGCTTCGCCGCGGCCGCGGAGTTCTATTTCGGCCGCGATGCCAAAGACCTCAAGCCGGCCGAGATCGCCCTGCTCGTCGGCATGGTGCAGGGGCCGAGTTTGTACGATCCGCGGCGCAGTCCCGAGCGTGCGTTGACCCGGCGCAATATCGTGCTCAATTCGTTCTATGAGACTGGCCTGATCGACGCGGACACGTTCAAGTCGGCGCGCGACGAAAAGCTCGGCGTGGCCGATACGCCCGGCCTGCCGCGCAACCGCTACCCGGCTTTCCTCGATCTCGTGCGCCAGCAGCTCCAGCACGATTATCCCGATGCGCAGCTGCAGCGCGCGGGCCTCGTTGTCTACACGACACTGGCGCCGTCGACGCAGGCGTTGGCCGAGCAGGCGTTGGTCAAGACGCTCGACGGCCTAGGCAAGAAGCAGGCCGAGACCCAGGGCGCGATGGTCGTCACCGGCGCGCGCGACGGCGAAGTGCAGGCGCTGATCGGCGCACGCGATCCGGCCGATCCCGGTTTCAACCGTGCGCTCGACGCGCGGAGGCCGATCGGCTCGCTGGTCAAGCCGTTCGTCAATCTCGTCGCGCTCGCGCAGCCGGACAAATACTCGCTCGCGACCCTGCTCGACGATTCGCCGGTCGACATGGCGATGCCGAACGGTTCGCGCTGGACGCCGCAGAACGACGATCGGCTCAGTCACGGCAACGTGCCGATGATCGACGTGCTTGCGCATTCGTACAACCTCGCCACGGTTCATCTCGGCCTCGCCCTGGGCCTGCCGAAGATTCGCGGCCTGCTCGAATCGTTCCGCCTCGATGCGGATATCAATCCGAATCCATCACTGCTGCTCGGCGCGGTCGATCTGTCGCCGTTCCAAGTCGCCCAGCTCTACCAATATTTCGCCGCCGACGGTCACGCGCTGCCGCTGCGCGCGCTGCGCGGCGTAGTCGATGCGCAGGGCAAGGCGCTGGCACGCTACGGCGTGAAGCCCGGCGCGGGCAACTACATCCAGCCCGCGCGGCTGGTCACGTTCGCCATGCAGGACGTCACCGAACACGGCACCGCGCATGCGATCTCCGATCAAGGCCTCGGCAACCTGCACGCGGCCGGCAAGACCGGCACCAGCGATTCGCAGCGCGACGCCTGGTTCGCCGGTTTCACCGGTTCGCACCTCGCGGTCATCTGGGTCGGCCGTGACGACAACAAGGTCACCGGCCTGTGGAGCTGGAGCGGCGGCGTGGCCACCTGGGTAGCGCTGTTCAAAAAATTGCCGAGCGCGCCGCTCGATATTCCTCTCGACGGTATCGACATGGTCACGGTCAATCCGCAGTCGGGCCAGCGCACCGAGGCGCATTGCGCGGGCGCGCGGCAACTGCCGTTCATGTCCGGCTTCGCCCCGACCGAGACGGACGGCTGCGTTCTGCAAGAGATCAAGTCGATTTTCAGCGGAAACCCGTAAACTATGCGCGGAGCGCCGTCGCGAAAATTTTGATCGCGGCGGCGAGCAAATGAACGCCGTTCCGCTTCCGGGTCTAAACATGAATTTTTCCAAGTTTGCCGTTCTCGCCGTCGCATCCGGCGCGCTGCTCGCCGCCTGCACCCAGCCCGCTCCGCCGGCCAAGGTCGCGGCCAAACCTGACCGCGATCCGAGCGCTGCGGTCACTGCGATCCGCGCGGCCGGCTCCAAGGTCGAGTCCGCCGTCGAAGTGAAGCCGCTGCGCGACCCGGCGGTCGACGGCCTGCTCAAGCAGGCGCGCGATCTCGAAGCGCAGGGTCAGTTCGCACCGGCGCTCGACGCGGTACGCAAGGCCGAGAAGATCGCCGGGCCCGGGCCCGACATTTTGCAGTTCGAAGCCGAACTCCTCGTCGAATTGCGCGAATGGCGCCAGGCCGGCGAAGTTGCGCAGAAGTCCTACGACGCCGGTCCCAAGGTCGGAGCGCTGTGCGCGCGCAACCAGCAGACGCTCGTCGAGGTCCGCAACGCGCTCGGCGACGCCGCGGGCGCCGAGCAGGCCCAGGCGCAGGTCGCCGCGTGCAAGCAGGCGGCGCCTGCGCGCTATTGACGGTTGGCGCTGCGCTTGGCTCTCTCCTTTGCTCGTCATGCCCGCTTTCGCTCGTCATCCCCGCATGTTCTTAGCGGGGATCCAGCGACTTTGCTTTTTTTGTTTTTGTTTGAGAGCAAAGGCTTCCACTCGCCCTTTGGGCGAGCGGGTCACTTTTCTTCAGCAGCGAAGAAAAGTAACCAAAAGACGCCGCCCCAGAACATTGCGCCCTATGGGCATCCTGCCCATAGGATTCTCGTCAACGGCCGGGTTCCGCTAATTGCACATCCGTATGCAATAGCGGAATCGGCGCGATCCATCGCGCCGCCCCTGACGGGCCTTTTCGTCCGCTGCCGCCGCAATGTAATGGGGGCCCGGAGAAGCGAAAGCAGCGCACATCGTGCGTGCCAAAGCAACGGCCACCTTCGTAGGCTGTGGCTTTTGATCTTGGGTCCCCGTCAGCCGCGGCGAGGGCATGACGGATCAGCCCATAGGGTCGCGCGCAGGATGCGCGCGAGTTCGCGAATGGACATGGATGTCCATCGAGCAAACCCCGGCATGACCTTGCGGACTCGCAGCGAAGCTGCGAGCGCGGCTCCCGGGGTGCATTTCTTTGGTTACTTTCTTTGGGCAAGCAAAGAAAGTAACCCGCTCGCCCGTAGGGCGAGTGGAAGCCTTTGCTCCGAAATCAACGCAAACAAAAGCAAAGTCACTGGATTCCCGCTAAGAGCACGCGGGAATGACGAGCATACGCGAGAGCTGGATTCCTGCTTGACCAGCCATTGGGCTGTTGAGAGCCTCAGGAATGACGAGCAGAGAGCAAAGCCGAGCGACATGAATCGCGCCCCCAGATGCGTGGCAACAACGAAATACGTAGCCACAACGAATAACCACGACGAAAACAACGGAAACAAAGGCGCAACGAAGTGATCGGCCAAAGCCAAAGCGCGCATGAGCTGCTCGGCCCCGACGGCCCGTTCGCCCACGAGGTGGCGAACTTCGCTCCGCGCGAATCCCAGCAAGTGATGGCCGACGCGGTCGAGGAAGCGATTGCCGATCGCGAAATCTTGATTGCGGAAGCGGGCACCGGCACGGGCAAGACCTTTGCTTATCTCGTGCCCGCGCTGCGCTCGGGCAAGCGCGTGATCGTATCGACCGGGACGAAGACGCTGCAAGACCAGTTGTTCCATCGCGATCTGCCGCGCGTGCGCGCGACGATCGGGGCGCGGCTGAAGACGAGCCTGCTCAAGGGGCGGGCGAATTATTTGTGCCTGTACCGCACCGATCAGGTCAGCCGCGACGGACGGCTGACTTCGCGCGAACAGGTCGCGCACTTGCAGGCGATCCGCGCGTGGTCGAAGCGCACGGCTTCGGGCGATCGCGGCGAGTTCGCCGAAGTGCCGGAGGACTCGCCGCTGTGGCCGCGCGTGACGTCGACCGCAGAGAATTGCCTCGGCGCCGATTGCCCGATGTTCGGCGACTGCTTCGTCGTCAAGGCGCGGCGCGCGGCGCAGGAGGCCGACCTCGTCGTCGTCAATCATCATTTGCTGTTCGCGGATCTGGCGATCAAGCAGGAAGGCTTCGGCGAAATCTTGCCGGGCGCTCAGGCGTTCATTCTCGACGAAGCGCACCAGATTCCCGAGCTGGCCGGCGTGTTTTTTTCCACGAGCATCACGTCGCGCCAGCTCACCGAGCTTGCGCAGGACGCGCTGGCGGAATGCGCGCAGGTCACCGGCGCGCTCGCCACGTTGAGAGCACCGATCGAGGCGATGGCGCCGGCATTGCGCCGTGTGCGCCTTGCGCTCGACAAGCTGCCCGCGAAGGGCGCGTTCGCATTGATCGAAAACGACAGCATTGCGCAGAGCGAGCTGCGCGATCTCGAAGACGTATTGAAGAATTTGACCGAAGCGCTTGGGCTGCACTCGGAGCGCTCGCGGGGCATGGACAGCGCGCATCAGCGCGCCGAGGGCATGTGCCAGCGCCTGCACTCGGTGCTCGATGGCGGCGCCTACGATGCGGTGCACTGGTACGAGTTGTTCCAGCAGGGCTTTTCGTTTCATGCGACGCCGCTCGACCTGGCGCCACCGATGCGCGCGCTGCGCGAGCAGTCGCGCGCGAGTTGGATTTTCACTTCGGCGACTTTGTCGGTGGCCGGCGATTTCCAGCACTTCTCGCGCCAGCTCGGCCTTGATGATCCGGTGAGCCTGAGTCTGCTCAGCCCATTCGACTACCAGCGGCAGGCGTTGATGTATTTGCCGAAAGGTCTGCCGGACCCGAACGCATCCGACTACACCGACCGCGTGATCGCCGCCGCAAGGCCTGTGCTCGACGCGGCGCGTGGCCGCACCTTTCTGCTGTTCACCTCGCATCGCGCGCTGCGTCGCGCGGCGGACCTGCTCGCCGATTCGGCGTTTCCGCTGTTCATACAGGGAACCGCGCCGAGGCACCAATTGCTCACCCAGTTCCGCGAATCGGGCAATGGCGTCCTGCTCGGCGCGGCAAGTTTCTGGGAAGGCGTCGACGTGGCCGGCGAGGCCCTGAGCTGCGTCATCATCGACAAACTGCCGTTCGCCGCGCCTGATGATCCGGTTTTGGTCGCGCGTCTCAATGCACTGCGCGAAAGCGGCGGCAATCCGTTCTTTGACTGGCAGGTGCCGGCTGCGGTGATCGCGCTCAAACAGGGTGTCGGCCGTCTGATCCGCGACGTCGCCGATCGCGGCGTGCTGATGCTTTGCGACCCGCGACTGACAGGTAAAGCCTACGGCAAACTGTTTCTCAAGAGCCTGCCGCCGATGCCGATAACGCGCGAGCCGGCGGACGTGGAGAAATTTTTCGCCGTTGCAGGCCGGGCGGAACAGGCGCTCTTGCCCGAACCCCCGCTTGTGGGAGAGGGCTGAGGTCGGAGGGAGTCATGTCCACAAAAGATCCATCGGTTGCCCCCACGCTCTCCGATTTGTCCGCGCATGCGGAAAAGGAGACCGCGGCGGTGCGTGTCGAACTCAACGGCGCACCTGCGGGTGTCGACGATTTGCGCTATCTCGTGCAGACCAACTACGGACATTTCACCGCGCTGCGCGTGGAAGACGGCGGTGTGCGCGGCCTCAATCTGCATCTGGACCGGTTGCAGCACGCGACGCGCGAGCTGTTCGGCAGCGAGCTCGATCGCGAACGCGTACGCGGCTACCTGCGCCATGCCGTTGCCGACAGCACGCGCGATTTGTCAGTACGCATCAATGTTTTCTCGCGCGCGCTCGATCGCGAGCATCTCGACCGAGCGGTCGAAACGGACGTGCTTATCATCGTCGCACCCGCATCGCCGCCGCATGCGGCGCCGCCGCTGCGCTTGAAATCATTCCGTTACGCGCGCGACGACGCGGCGATCAAGCACGTCGGCACATTTCCGCTGTTCCGCTACCGGCGCCTCGCGCAGCAGTCCGGTTTCGACGATGCCGTCTTCGTCGACGAGAACGGCATCGTCAGCGAAGGTTCGATCTGGAACATCGGCTTCGTCGACCGCGACGGCGGCATCGTCTGGCCCGATGCGCCGCAGCTCGACGGCGTGAGCATGCAATCGCTGAAAAGCGGCCTGGCAGGCGCCGGGGTGCCGAGCGTCGCACGTACCGTGCGCCTCGCCGAGCTCGCCACGTTCCGCGCCGCGTTCTTCACCAATGCGAGCGTGCCCGTGCGACCGATTGCTTCGATTGACTCCTGTGAGTTCGCGGGCGACGACGAGGCGGTGCAAATGCTGCTGCGGTGCTATCGATCGAATCCGGCGAGTTCTCTTTAGCAGGAACGCCCCGTTCGTCGGCGGGCCATTAAAACTGGAAGTAGACGAACGGAATCTTCGCGTCGATCTCGCCAAATAATTGCAGGGCGATCACTGCGACGACTGCGGCGGCAACCGCGGTGGCGAAGTTTGCGCGCGTGGCGAGCCAGTCCTGGAAACGGCGTTGGTAATCGAAGCCGCAGAAGAGCAAAGTCAGCAAAGGAATTGCCACAATCGCGGGATAGGCATAGACGAGCTGCAGGTCCGGGATGACGGCGAGCGCGTGCAGCGTCGTCCAGGTGGTCGCGAAATCCGGTGCGCGGAACGGTATCCAGCCGAGCGTGACGAGGAAAAAGGTAAGCGCAATCCAGAATGGGCGTAGAACCGGATGATCGGCGGTGCCGGCCCATCCGCTGCCGACGACAGCCTTGCGCCAGTAGCGATGGCCGACGAGCAGCGAGCCGTGGTAGAGGCCCCAGACCGCGAAATTCCAACTGGCGCCGTGCCAAAGTCCACCGAGCCCCATGACGATGAGCAAATTCGTGCTCGTGCGCAGCTCGCCTTTGCGGTTGCCGCCGAGCGGGACGTAGAGATAGTCGCGCAGCCACGACGACAACGAGATATGCCAGCGCCGCCAGAAATCGCTGATGTCGGCGGAGAGGTAGGGGCGCTCGAAATTCGACGGGAACCGATAGCCGAGCAGGCGCGCGCAGCCGCGTGCGATGTCGGTATAGCCGGAGAAGTCGAAATAGATCTGCATCGAGAACGCGAGCACGCCGATCCAGGCCGGCACCGCAGCGCCGTTCCACAAGCCGCCGTGGAAATACGCATCCGCGATCGGCGCGTAGAAATTCGACAGAGCGATCTTCTTGAACAGGCCTTTCAGAATTTCCCGCAGTCCCCAGCGGGCATCCTCGTCGCTCAGCGAGAGTGGCAGACCGACCTGCGGGAAGAAATTCATCGGCCGAATGATCGGGCCGGCAATGAGATGCGGAAAGAAGGAAATGAACAGGGCGAAGTCGAGTGCGTTTCGCCGCGCAGGCAGGTCGCGTCGATAGACATCGACCGCATAGGCGATGCCTTCGAAGGTGAAGAAGCTGATGCCGACCGGAAGCACGATGCGCAGAGTCATGCCGTGGGGGTCGAGATGAAGCAGCGCGGCGAGCGTGTCGGCGAAGAAATTGAAATACTTGAAGAAGCCGAGCGTGACCAAGTTGAACGCGATCGCGCAGATCAGCGCGCGTTTTCGCGACTTGTCCTCACTGTCGTCGATCCACAGGCCGAACAGCCAGTTCGCCAGTGTCGAGGCGCCGAGCAGGGCGACGAAGCGCACGTCCCAACATGCGTAGAAGACGTAGCTCGCGACGACCAGCAGCCATTTTCCGGCAGTCGGACGCAGCGCGGAGAGAAGCAGAAGAACGACGGCGAAGAACAGCCAGTACTGAAGGGTGTCGAATAGCATGCGGGCTCAGTGCACCAACGGCGCGATTTTTTCGGCGAGGAGAGCCGAGAACGCTTCGCGGCCGGCGTGGTTCATATGCTGCGTGTCGAAAAAGTACTGCGGCTTTTCGAACTGCACGAAGGCGTCGCCCGGCAGGACATGAATGCTTCCGGCGTTGCTTAGCTCCAGCAAGGCGGGATTGGGCTGCGGTGGCGGCACGAGCAATCCGTGCCAAGGCCCACGCGGCACGCTGAACACGATGACCGGAATTCCGCGTGCGTGGTAACGCGCGGCGATGCGGCCGACCCATTCGCGCGAGTACGCCATGTTCGCGTTGCGGACGGCGGCATCTGCCTTGTTGTGTAGGCCGTGGAAATACGGTTCGAGTTTCGCCTTCAGTGCAGCGGGATCGGTTTCACCCCAATCGCTTGGCATTGCGGTCGCCGCATCAAGCGGCAGCTGGGGTAAGGCTTCTGAGTGCCCGGGATAGGTGGCTCCGGCCCCGATCCAACCGGGTCTGCCGACCAGGACTTCGTGCCTGCGTTTGGCTGGGTTGGCAATGAAGTCGAGCAGATCCAGGCGCATCGCCTGCAGGGGCAGCAAGATCGCGCGTCGCGCGCGTTCACGCAATTCGGGGTCTAGGAACGAAGCAGGGTAGTCGAACAGGTCCGAGAGTCGCAGCAACGGTGCGGCATACGCGGTGTCGAGGGGATAGTCGGCAGAGAGTCCGCCCCAGAGCGACAGATCGTAATCGACCATCAGGGCAATCCCCGCGTAACGATCGGCGTTCGGATCGACTTCTCTGAGCAGGTAATTCCACACCCTTGGCGATGTGCCCGCGACCGATCCGTTGACGAAGTGCAGATTGCTTGCGCCGAGAGCGGCGTCCGCGGTCGGCCAGGAAAATCCCTCGCCGATCTGGGAATTGCCGAGTACCAGAATGTTCCTGCGTTTCGGGTCGGTGTAGTGGCGTATGAGCTCGATGTCGCTGACGGTTGCACCGGCGGTCGAATTGGGCTCGATCCACGGCGCATAGAGGCCGCTGCGGAATACGGCGGCATCGGTCAAGATGAGAATCAGCGCCGTCGCTGCGACGAGTTTCAGCAGCGCCGAAATGCGGGCGAGCATCAATTGTTTTCTTCTTTTTCGATTGCGCTCAATGTAGCACCATCGCCTCGCAGAGCATCCATGCCAATCCGCGATCGTCGCCCGATTCGCCGAGCGTGGCGGGCACGAAATGCGTTGCTGCGTGGATCTTCAGTTCGACTCTTTCGCCTGCGGCGCGTTTCACTTTCAACGAGATAGTCGAGCGCGCACCGCGCGCAATGTGATGGTCCCAGCGCTGGCCGTCAATTTCGATCGATAGGATCTGATCCGCAGGCAGTTGGGCCGGCGTCGACAGCTGGATTTCGATGCCGTGCATGGCGCGCTGGGGCACGAAGCTCAGGCGCAGATGCAGGCTGACCCAGCCGTCGTTCCAGATGCCCTGCGGCGCCTCGGTTTGCTTGACGTAGCCCTGCAGGGGCAGGCGCCACGCGCCGCGTGCTTCCTCGACCGCGTGTCTCAGAACCGCAAGCTGGTTGCTGTCGTGCTTCTCGCGTTCGTACAGGTATTTGAGCTGTCCGCGCAGATGCGCGAAGCGGCCGCGCAGGAGATTGAGGTCGTTCTCGTCGAGCGCTCGGCCGGCGCTCCAGCCGGCGGGCATGCCGTCGGGCACGTAGACGGTGGCATGCGAGGGCGCGGTCTCGGCGGCGGGCCGCTCCTTGGTGTACAGGTAGATCGCGAACGACTTGCGCGAGACCGATTTTTTGTCGTCCGGGAGGCGGATTTCCTCGAAGCCGTGCCACGACACTTCGTTGGTCTCGAAAATCACCGCGCGGTTGAACAGCGGCAGCACAGAGAGCTTGCGATTAGCCGCGGCGTTCCACGGGTCGGAGTGCAGCTCGAGCGCGCCGCCCCAGGACTCGTCCCACTCGTGATTGAGATAGACGATCAGGTTGAGGCGGCGGTGCGTGTTCGTGCGCGGGTGATAGTTGAAGTCGACGTGCGTGGCGAGACTTTGCCCGTCGCGGTTCTCGTGCGTGCCTCCGCCGACGTAGTCCTCGTCGTAGAGCAGATCGGGGATGCCGGTGACTTTCGCGACGTAGTCGAGGAATTCCCGCGTCTGTAGAAGTGCGTCGAGTTCGCCGTAGGCCGGCGACAGCTCGCGCACACCCATGCGCACGGCTTTGCCGCCGACTTCGCCCATTTCGTTGACGGCGTAACGGTCTTCGAAGCGCGGAAAGTCGTCGAGTATGCGCTGGCAGAACGCCGGATCGAAAAACCCGTCGATGACGACGTGGCGGAACGGTTGCGCGGTGCGGAAGCGGCGGGCGATCTCGTCGCCGGCGTTCGCCGCGCTGGGGGAAATCAACGACATGCAGGGGAGTCCTTCAAGGTCATGGGGTCAGATCGCGGCCAGCCTGCGACCGCAATTCGCCCGGTGAGGTCCATTTTATTGCCTGCGCAGGCGTTTGTGATTAACGCCGGAATCCCACGGAGAAGGACGATGGCAGTGAACCTCCCGCAATCGATCACGTTCAAGGTGCTCGGCATCGCGTTTCTCGCGCTGTTGATGCTGATCCCGCTTGTGCAGGTGCAGAGCCTTATCGACGAGCGCAGCAGCCTGCGCGCACAGGCGCTCGGCGATATCGCCCAGCGCTGGGGTGCGGCACAGAATGTCGGCGGTCCGGTGTTGGCGATACCCAAGCGCGTGCGTGTGCAGAGTTCGAGCGGCTGGGTCACGCACGACTACACTGAAATCGTGCTCGCCGACCGCCTGGCGATCAACGGCAGCCTGAAACCCGAGCTGCGCAGCTACGGCATCTACTCGACCCCGGTGTACGAGGCAGGGCTGAAGATCGACGGGCAGTTTCTCGCGCGCGATCTGCGCGCGCTTGAAGGGCGCAAGGGCGCTGCCGAGGAGACGCGCGAGACGACCTATCTTTTCGATCAGGCCGAGCTGCGTTTGCCGATCGCCGACGTGCGCGGCATACGCCGCATCTCGACGCTCAAGTTAGACGGTAAGGAACATGTGTTCGGCCCGGCCAACGGCAGCGGTGCGCTGCGCGCGATCGCGTTGTCGCTCGATCTTTCGACCTGGGTGAAGGCGGCGCAGGAGGACGAAGCGCACCGCTTCGAGCTGCAACTCACGCTGGCGGGCACGGGCAGCCTGCAATGGCTGCCGCTCGCGCGGCAGACGGAGGCGAGCCTTTCCGCGCCGTGGCCGAACCCCAGTTTCGTCGGCGGCTTCCTGCCGGCGCAGCGTGCGGTCGACGAAAAGGGATTTTCGGCGCAATGGCAGGTGCTCGATCTCAACCGCAGCTATGGGCAGCACTGGCAGGAGGGCGAAGGCAGCATCGATCCCGCCGCTGCGGCATTCGGAGTGAATTTGTACCAGCCCGCGGACGTCTATCAACAGAACGAACGCGCGGGCAAATACGGCGTGCTGTTCGTCGCACTGACCTTCGTCGCGTTCTTCCTGTTCGAGGTGCTGAAGAAGCTGCGTGTGCATCCGGTGCAGTATCTGCTTGTCGGCCTTGCGCTGACCACGTTCTACGTCGTGTTACTGGCCCTGTCGGAGCAGATCGGATTCGCCCTTGCCTATCTCGCCGCGGCGACGGCTGTGGTTTTGCTCGTCGGCGGCTACGCGGCGGCCGTCCTGCGCGCGCGCAAGGCGGGCGCGGTACTCGGCGCGGCGCTGGCGTTGATTTACGCACTGCTCTACGGCCTCGTCGTCAGCGAGCAGTATTCGCTGCTGATGGGGGCGATTGCGCTGCTGGTCGTCGTCGCGGCGCTGATGTATCTGACGCGGCGCGTGGATTGGTACACTTATGCCACTTCGTGATCGACGTCACCCACGGGGAGAAGCCGGCGCATATTGTGCAGCAGGCGAGGCTGAGTCCTCGCCGGGATCGACGGAGTTGCATTTCAGCGGCAGATTTTCCTTCACCGCCCTTCGGGCACCTTCTCCGGCAGGGGAAGGGAAGCAACAGCACAGACCATGAATTTTCTCGCCATCGATACCGCAACCGAAGCCTGTTCCGCCGCACTGAGTGTCGATGGAAAGATCATCGAGCGCAGCGAACTCGCCCCGCGCCGGCATGCGGAGTTGATCCTGCCGATGATCGATTCGCTGTTGACCGAAGCGCGGCTCGGCCGCCGCGATCTCGGTGGCATTGCGGTCGGGCGCGGCCCGGGCGCTTTCACTGGCGTAAGGCTCGCGATTTCGGTCGCGCAGGGACTCGCGCTCGGGCTCGATCTGCCGGTCGTGCCAGTGTCTTCGCTTGCCGCGCTCGCTTTGGATGCCCCGGACGACGACGCACATCGCGATTTACCGATTCTCTCCGTAGTCGATGCGCGCATGGGCGAGATCTATGCGGGTGCGTTCCGCCGCACGGACGACGGCCTCGTCGAAGCGATCTCGGACGAAACCGTCGGCGCGGCGGAAAAGTGGAATTTGCCGCAAAGTACACAAGGGTCGAGCCGCAGCTGGGTCGTCGTCGGTACCGGTTGGGACGCCTATCGCGAAGCGCTCGCCGCACGCCTGCCTGCGCCGCCGGTGTTCGCCGACGGTGCGCGCTATCCGCAGGCGCGAGCGGTACTGCGCCTCGCTGCGGCGCAGTTCGCTCGCGGGGCGGGCCTTGCGCCCGAAGCCGCGCTGCCGGTGTACCTGCGCGACAAAGTCGCACTGACGCTGGACGAACAGCGCGGGCGCTGAGCGCT
This sequence comes from Rudaea sp. 3F27F6, assembly GCF_005503555.1. GTDB lineage: Bacteria > Pseudomonadota > Gammaproteobacteria > Xanthomonadales > Rhodanobacteraceae > Rudaea. The sequence continues at coordinate 243,520 of NZ_SCNG01000001.1, read as the reverse complement.
CCCACTAGGGTTGTTCGCGGGTGGCCTGTATCGACGGCTCTTCGGCATCGCGCGACACCGTTTTGTTACATTTGCCGACGATTCTGGACATTCGGCGCGCGCCGCGGTCGGAACGCGACCGTTGTTGGGGCTGTTCGCCGCACGAACTCAGGGAGATTGTTCTCGTGCCTATACCGGAAACGTCCACAGTACCAACGTCGGCCGCCGCGGCGGTTGATTCTGGCAAGTCCGATTGGCCGGGCGCACTGAAAGTCGCGTTGTATGCGTTTTTTCTTTCGCGCCTGCTGATCTTTGCGGTCTTTGCGCTGAGTCTCGGTTATGCCGAATATCGCGCCGATCCGCAGAAATCCGCGGGCGTCGTGCGTATTTTCTCGCCGGGATTTTTCCAGCGCATTCCCGAGATCGCTTATTTCGGCGATGCCGGCTGGTATCTGAACGTCGCCGAGCATGGCTACGTCAAGCGTCCGTTCGATACGCGTGTGCAGGCGAATTGGGCATTCTTCCCGCTGCATCCCAAACTTTGGCGTCTGCTTATCGACATCGGCATTCCTCCGTGGCTGGGCGGGATGTTGTTGGCCAATATCTTCTTTCTGCTCGCACTGGCGCAAATCTGGCGCTGGGTGCGGCGGCTCAAGGACGACGAAACCGCAACACGCGCAGTGCTCTGCATCGCGTTCTGGCCGACGTCGTATTTCTTCTCGCTGCCGCACACGGAATCGCTGTTCCTGTTGCTGCTTTCGTCGAGCCTGCTCGCGATGCAGAGAGGGCGCTGGCTATCGGCGACGCTGTTTGCGGGCCTGTGCTCGGGAACGCGCCTGGTCGGTGTGCTCCTCGCGCCCCTGCTATGGTGGCAGGCGCGCGGGCAGGTGGGGTTCGCGAAGCGCACGGGACTGGCCTTGTTCGCAACGTTCGGCCTGCTCGCCTTCATGTGGATATTGTGGAGAAAGACCGGCGACCCGCTCGCTTTTGCACATATCCAGGTCGCCTGGGGGCGCGAAAGCGGGCATTTCCTCGAACCGTTGCAACACTGGTACCGCGATCCGCTCGTCTTCGCCGAGCCGTGGAATGCGCAGTGGCCGAATCTGTTCAGCCTCCTGCTCGGCCTCGGCGCGGCCATGTGGCTGGCCTGGCGCGGTTACTTCGGATTCGCGGCTTTCACCTTGTTCTCGATGGCATTGCCGTGGAACAGCGGCAGTTTGATAGCGATGGCGCGCTATGCGTCCACTTGTGTCCCGATATTCTTTGCTTTGGCCTGCTGGCTCAGACGTCCGAGTGGATTTTTTGCCTGGATGCTCGCGAGTGTTTCTCTGCTTGTCTTGATGGCCGCCACATTCGCTGCGGGCGAGCTGTTTCCAATGACCTGAGGCCGCAAACGCGGGACTGTCGAAGTGCCGCCAATGAGAGGCCGCCTAGCCGGAACGAGGCATAAGGCATCCGACATAGCCGTCGGCATCGGTGCATTGCATGTCGGCCGGGCTGCTTTTCCTGAAGTCATCGATTTGATCGGGGCGCACCACGTACAGCGTGTCGGCGTTGCGTACGCCTGCCGGGATCTGCTGCTTGAGCGCGGTGCAGTAATCGGCATAACCGCGCCCGTCCCAGCGAGCGACATAGCCGACATTGACGGTCAGCCCGTGATCGCCGGCGAGCAGGGAAAACGGGAAATACGGCACAGCCTGCTGCCCGCAGGCGAGCGGTGGGACCAGGACGATATGGCGGCGGCCCTGCGCGGCCTCGTTCCACCAGGGATCGTGCAATACGGGTTCCGCCTCGCGGGCGTAGGCACCCTCGCGCAGACGGAACGTTCGCGCATGCAGCGGAGTCAGGTCGAACACCTGGACGGCCAATCCGATGGTCAGCAGCGGCACGGCGAAGCGGCCGCCGCGCGCGGCGACTGCGGCGATGCCGAATATCGTAAGCAGGTAGCAGCTGAGCCATATGAAGCGTCCCGAGCTGCGAAATGTATCCAGGAAAGTGTGTCGATTCGGGGTTATGTCGAGGAGCGTCAAGCTGCCGACGGTGAACTTCGTGCCGAAGGCATACACGGTCATCAAGGCAGCGACGAGCAGCAGAGGCCACAGTCTTTGTGGGGAAATCTGCGAATCCCGCCTGGCGGCGAGCGCGATCACGCCGATGACGATCAGGAAAATCGCTCCAAGGCCGAGATAGCCGCATCCTTCGTACTGTCCGTTGCCGCCAGAAGGCAGCGTCGGCAGCCAGCGCGACATGTACTGGGGGTCGATCCAGGCGAGCAGGTTGGCGTTGTAAATGCCCAAAGAAATGCCGGCACCCGAAGGGCGGACCAGCAGGCCGCCGGACAGCCAGAAGCCCAGCAAGGTAATGCAGAGCAGGGCTGCGAAGCGGATGGCGGCGCTACGAACCGCCAGGCGCCTGTCCACGTAGGTTTCACGCAAATAGTAGGCGCATGCGATCGCAACGAGCATCGCATTCAAGTAGGGATGGACGAGTGCGGAGACAGCTGCCAATATCAGCCAGCCGGCGAACGTTTTCGTGGCACCGAGGCGATTGAAATACAGCCAGAGTCCGGCAAGCAGAATCCACTGCGTTGTGAGCGTGTCGTGATCGAGGCGGCCGAGAAAGACCGGCGCCAGCAGCAGAAATCCGGCGCCGATGACCTGCACTGCATAGCTCGGCGAAAAGCAGCGCACGAGCAAAGCGCCGAATACGCCCTGCAGCGCGCAATTGATCAATTGCCATAAGCCGATGTACTGAAATCTCCAAGGCAGCCATGCGGAGAACAACTTCAGCGGTATGGCGAGGAGCGGCAGCGAATCGGTATAGCTGATCGATGTTCCGACGGGATGCATGATCGCGTCGAAGGCGCCGGGCGGCCACATCCACTGCGCATTGCGATAGACATGCCAGCCGACGAAGTGCTGCGCCCAATCGCCGCGCAGCAGCCATTCGATACTGCCGGGGTCGACCAGGGCGAAACCTAAAGTCGCCACGAAGAACAGTACGCCGGCCGCGGCGCCGGCCAGGACCGGAACAAACCAAGATTGCCGTTTGCGCCAGGGGCCGACTGCCAGGCCGAGCAAAATCAGTGCTGCGCAGACGGCACCGAAGACATCCGCGATGAAACCCGGATAGCCCGGTTGTTCGGAATGCAGCCAGAGCAGGCGGCGCAGTACGTATCCGCTCAGGACGACGATTGCCGGCACATGCAGCCAGCCGGAGCGGGCGAATGGCGAAGCGGTATCCCGCATAGGGGTTTTATTCGGCGGCAGCATGCGGCACCCGATTCATTCGCAATGAGGATCGACAGTGCCGAGCGTGATGCCTTGCTTGGTATGAGTGTTGAGCAGGGCGAGCACGTATTTCTTGTTCTCGTCGAAGTCGCGTACATAACCGTCGAAGCCGCGTTTGCTGCGAACGCGAAAAAGCAGGTCGGGTTCGTTGGGTGCGGCGTGGCTGAATTCGGTCAGGCCGGCGATGCGACGGTCCTCATCGAGGATGGCAAGCATACCCTCGGTGTAGACCCTGCGTTTGCCTTGGGTTACGGCGCCTTCGAGATGGCCCGCGTTGCGCTGAGTAGGATAATCGAGCACCGGTTGGAGCCAGCAGGCATGTGCGGCGACATTCGGGTCTTTTTCCAGACTTCCCTGCCAGGGTGCGCCGATCTGTTGCCACTCCGGGTCGGTGAACATGGCCAGGTGCTTGCTGCGCAACAGTGCAGCTTGGCGCATGCGCGCTTCCACCCCCATGTCCTCGCCGGGAAAATGCGCATCGTCGAATATTCCGCTGCGCAGCGACGCGGCGGCCTGCTGGGAAGATCGATACACCAGCAAACTCCATATGGTTTGATCGCGCTGCGAAACCGCCATGACGATCGGCAGCAAAATCAAGCCGAAAATGCCGACGGCCTTGGGCAAAGGACGCGCGCTCTGGGCGATCCATGAAACGGCGAGCAAGCTAAGGCCAAGCCAGAAAAGGCAAGGCCACGTCATATAGCGGTCGGCGAATATCTGGTCGGGGTGGGCGTGAAACGATGCGATTCGCGGAAACACGCTGAGCACGGCGCTGGCGGCTGCGTAGATCGCCAGTCCGGTGGCCACGGCCTCCAATCGGTTGAGCGGCTTCGGCCGAATCAATCGCGACAGGACGTACCAGGCTAACGCGACGATTCCGGCGCCGCCGACGATGCCCCCCCATGTTTGCCAGCTCAGGCCAGTAATTGCCATGAGGCCCGTGGCCGAGTGCTGCATGAGCCATTCGAGTGCAGTGTGGTGGCCTGGCCAAGGCCCGGTCCCGTAGTCGGCAAGGCCCAGCCAGATCAGGCACCACGGCGATGACAGCCATTGTGCCGTGACGACCGCGCCCTCGACGAGGCTCGTGCTGACTTGAGCACGCACGTTTTGTCCGCCCGGCAGCACGAAGATGTACAGCACCAGGGAAATACCGAGCGTGGTCAGCGGAACGAGCAGCCAGCGCAGCGGCAGGCGCAACATCAGTCCGAGCGCGAGGACGCAAACGAAGCCGGCGAGGCCCACGCCGAAACTGAAAGTCGCCACCACGCAGGCCGCCGAGGCGGCAAACAACAGGGCGATACTGCGTCGCTGAGCCGATGCGTAGGTCCAAAGACAGGCCAGCAGGACCGCCAGCGTCGGCAGATAGCCGTGCAACGCTTCGCTGCCGTGCATAAGGCGGCGCGCATTGCCTAGCCAGAGGAGACCCAATACAGCCAGCATGACGCAGGCGCATCGAGCGACCAGCGGCAGGCGCTTTTCCGTCCATCCGACCATCGCGACGATGGCAGCGATTGCGTAGGCGCAAAGAGTGCCGACGGTCAATTGCAGATATTGATTGGCATCCAGCCACTGAATCTCAGCGACTCGCAGCAGATTCGGAAAAATCGGCCGATGGCCGTTCGCGTTCTGGATTACGTTGAGCGGAAACACATCGCCGAGAAAAATCTCGTACTCGCGCCATTGGTCGAACATCGGCTGGCGCCAGCCGAAATTGATGATGGCGCACAGTGTCGCCCACGCATACAAAAGCGCTGCAAGCAGGAAAAAACCGCACAGCACCCAATAGGCCAACCGGCGGATGCGAAGAGGGCTTAGCGCGAGAGCGGACATGTTCGGACGATTTTTGCAATTACGGCAGGCATGGGCATTGGTAAAAAATTCCGCAGGGATTCGTCGCTGGAATCGGCGTTCGGCACGGGCGCAGATTATGCCGCGGTGAGCAAGCCGCTGAGGAACACGGGGCCGGGCCGGTCGATCAGCTTTTGCCCGTAATCCGCCCAGTTGCCGCGAAAATAGGCGTAATCCGGCGCAGAGCCGAGTTCGGATATGCGCGGCGACAAACAGGGCAGTGCGGTCGTGCGCAACAGGAACGCGTAGTCGAGATCGGCTGGCAAGCGCGTCGAGGCCGATGCGCAACGCGGGTGGCGGCACCAGAGACTACCCGTGTCATGCGTGCTGACGATGCCGGCGGCGACGATGCGCGACGCTGCGTCGACGTGCAGCGGCCGGTCGATGTCGAGCGACAACGCGCGCAGACTCACGAGCGAGTTGCTGAAGCCCGCCAAGGGCAGGCCGCAGCTCTCGGCGAGTCTCTCGGCCGAATGCCATTTCCATGCGTCTAGCGCGTGCGCAGCTGCCCATGCAGGAATGGCGTTGCTGCGAACGGCCGCAGGCGCGTCGATTGCCTGCAAAACGGAGTCGACCGTGCGCTCGACCACGGGCGAATCGATCCGCGGATGACGATCGTCGCGATATTCGGCCGATGTTTCGACGATACCGAGCTGCCTGAACAGATCGCGCAAATCGATAACGGTCAATCCGAGTTCCGTGGCATCCGCTGCGCAGAGAGATTCGAGCGGGCTTCTGCGCGCGAGATGTTTCTTCGGCGGCGTCATCAGCACGATCAACCGCGCGCCGCGCAGAAGAATGTGCTGCCACGCCACGCGTCTGGCGCGGATCACGTCCTCCTCTGGGACGTAGGCCTCTTCGACGAGCAGGGTATCGAGCAGGCTGTATTCCCAAACGACGGTGTCCGTCGCCTCGATTTGCATTTCCGCATCGAGCACGCGCATGCAGCCCATGATCGACGTCTGATCGCCAACCGACAGATTGCGCAGTTGCGTGCCCGCGGACGCCAGCCGCTCGGCCAATTTCGATACATAGCCGCCGGCTTCGATGGAAACCGAAGTGCCTACAATCCAGCAAATCGAATTGCGCGCGGTTCGCTTCTTTCTGCCTAAAAACGATAGATCCATCATCGCGACGCGGTCAGTGCGGCCTGGGCGGGAAAATGCCGGTGCCTGATATTGGCATATTCTAGTTTCGTTCGGTTTTCGATTGGCGTCGCCGGCGCGAGGCGCCAAGCCAGTTTAACCCAATCCGCACGGCTCACGACCGGCGCGCGGCGGAGGCGAATCCGCCCGGCGCCGATCGGGTATCATGCCCCGCCCGCACCCACAGTTCCCATACCGATCCACGTCGCGCGGCCCATGCAGAATCCACCCCCGCTCGTTTCCGTTTGCATTCCCGTCTATCTCGGCGCTGCTCATCTGCGCGCGACGATCGACTCGGTGTTTGCGCAGACTTTCGCGGATTTTGAACTGGTTGTGATCGACGACGATTCGCCGGACGGCACGCAGGCGATCGCGGAAAGCTATGCCGATCCGCGCATCCGCTATCTGCGCAATGCGCGCAATCTCGGCGCACAAGGCAACTGGAACCGTTGTCTCGACGAGGCACGCGGAACTTACTTCAAGCTGCTGCCGCAGGACGATCTGCTCGCAGCGGATTGTCTCGCGCGGCAAGTCGCGGTGCTGGAACGGGATCGCGATCGCAGTCTCGCCTTCGTTTTCGGCACACGCGACTTCATCGATGCGGCCGAACGCCGGGTTCTGCGGCGCGCGGCCTTCGGTGGCCGCGATCGCCGTATCGCCGCCGCCGACTTGATCGCCTCCTGTATTCGCAAAGGCACCAACTTGGTCGGCGAGCCGGGCAATGTGCTGATGCGCCGCGAACTCGCCGCGCGCATCGGGAAGTTCGACGGCCGCTACGGTTACATGATCGATCTCGACTACTGGTTTCGCGCCCTGCGCGAGGGCGACGCGCACTACCTTGCCGAACCGCTTTCGTCGTTCCGTATTTCGCCGGGCTCGTGGAGCGTGGCGATCGGCCGGCGCCAGAGCGAAGAGTTCGCCGCATTTGCGCGCGCCTATCAAAGTACGCCGGGCTATCGCATCGGTCGCACGGATCTCGCGCTCGGCATCGGTGTGGCGAAGATCAATGCGCATCTGCGCCAGGCCGTGTACTGGTGGCTGCTGCGGCGCGGACGGACGGCAGCATGAGCGATACCGCGCAGGAATTCGATCGCGCCTATGCCGCGGAACAACTGCGGCGCAGCCGCCATCCGCTGCGCCGACTGGTCAAGAAACTCTATCTCGATCGCGTATTGCGCGAGATATCGGGGCCGACGATCGACTTCGGCTGCGGCGCAGGCCAGATACTTGCGCGTCTGCCGGCGGGCTCGGTCGGACTCGAGGTCAATCCGCATTTGGTCGAAGCGCTACAGCAGGACGGGATGGACGTGCGCCTGTACGATGCCGCGGCCGACGATTTCTCGCTGTCGCCACTGGAGCCGAACCGCTACCGTTCCCTGGTCATCTCGCACGTGCTCGAACACTTCAGCGACACGGCGCAGGTGATGCACAAACTCTGGGGCGCCTGCCGAAGACTCGGTGTGACGACTATCGTTGCTGTCGTGCCGAGTGCCAAGGGCTACGCGTCGAGCGCGGTGCACAAGACCTTCGTCAATCTCGACTGGTTGCGCGACAACGGACTCGAGCGATGCGAAGGTTACGTTCTCGATCGGGCCGGCTACTTTCCTGTCGACGCGGAAGCAGTAGGCGACTGGTTCGTGTTTCACGAACTGCACCTGCGCTACCGGCGGGAAGCTTAGATGCCGAGGCCGGGCCCATTTTGGGTTCGCCGCTTCAGGGCGCTCATGCATCCGCAATTCGTGCGTTATCTCGTGGTCGGTGCAGCGAATACCGGCTTCAACCTCGTCGTCTATTGGACGATGCTCTGGCTGGGGCTTGCCGTGCCATGGGCGAGCCTCATTTCGCTGGTCATCGGTATCTTGATCAATTTCACCACGCACAGTGTCTTTGTCTTCGCCAACCGCGATCCGCGCAAGCTGCTGCCGTATCTTTTCGTCTGGCCGGTGCTGTATGTGGTCAATCTCGGTTTTATCGGAGCGCTGATGCACTTTGGTGTTGGCGCCCCGCTGGCCGGTCTGTTTTCGGCTCCGCCGACGCTGTTGCTGGCAAATTTCATGCACAGGTCGCTGGTTTTCCGCGCCTGACATGCGGTGCACAGCCGGCGCATCGGCACGAGCCGAACGGCGGGTCCGACCCGGATCAGCGCTTCGTCAGCCAATACGCATGAGCGCCTGTCGGCACGAGGCGCGAGAACAACAGGCCGAACGGCAGGAGTGCGGCGAACAGCGCAAAGTGGAAGCGGCCGGCAAGAACGACGGCGAGGCTTCCTGCGAATCCATTCGGGAATGCCGCCGGTCGGTCGCGCACGAGGTCGAAGCCGTATTGCTGCGCCAATTCCTGTATGTGCGGCTTGCCGGGAAAACAGATGTGCCTCGGCGCATCGAGGCTATGCCACTTTTTGCCGAACAGGCGCGCTTCGAAAGATTCGGCGTCGGGTACGACCACGTACATCGTGCCCTGCGGTTTCAGCAGCCGCTGCGCGTCCGCGAAGACCTCTCCGGGGTCGAGCACGTGCTCGAGCACCATATGCAAGGTCAATACATCGACATTGCCTTCTTCGCTGGCCAACAGCGCGGAGCGCGTGGAATGGATCGGCACGCTGAGCGCCGCCTGCACATGTGCCGCTTGGGCCGCGCCGCGTTCGTAGCCGATCAAGCGCAGATCGCGCCGTGTCGACAACGTGTCGAGGAAACCGCCGTCGCCGCAGCCATAGTCAAGCAGGGTCGCATGTACCTTCTGCGCAGGCGAAAAATACATGTCCGCCATAACGACACGCCGCAGCAGCTTGAACAAAGGTGACTTGGCAGCGTGTATCGGATAGTCGCTGTACAGTGCGCTTGTATCCGGGGGGCGTGGAAACTGCTGCAGCAGGGCGCATCGCGTGCAGCGAACATAGTCGACGACGTGTGGGGTACCGAGGTAATAGTCCTTGCAGCGAGGGAAGACCAACTCCGCGTCTTGTCCTTCGCAAAGCAGACAACGGAAATCGTTCGTCATGAGCCCTAGATGATTTTCTCGACAATGTAACGGGGCCGGCGCTTTGTTTCCAGATAGATCTTGGCGATGTATTCGCCGATGATGCCGATGCCGAGCAGCTGTATGCCGCCGAGGAAATAGACCGGCACGACCGTCGACGCCCAGCCGGGTACGCTGACGCTGAACAAGAAGCTGCGCACCAGAATCCAGCAGGTGATCGCAAAGCTGAAGATCGATACGACGATGCCGAACAGGGTGATCCAGCGCAGCGGCGCGGAAGTCAGCGAGGTCAGCCCGTTCCATGCGAGAGAGAGCATCTTGCGCATCGGATATTTCGATTCTCCCGCAAAACGCCCGGCGCGCGCGTAGTAGACCTTGGCGGTCTTGAAGCCGAGCTGCGGAACGATGCCGCGCAGGAACAGGTTGACCTCTTCGAACTGCTTGAGCGCGTCGATCGCGGTCCGGCTCATCAGCCGGTAGTCGGCATGATTGAAGACGACATCGGCGCCGAGCAGGCGCATCAGGCGATAAAAACTCTCTGCGGTCCAACGCTTGAACCAGGTGTCGGTCTCGCGCAGAGCGCGTATGCCGTATACGATTTGCGCGCCTTCCGAGTATCGCGCGAGCATGTCGCGGATCGCGCCGGGGTCGTCCTGCAGATCGGCGTCGATGCTGATCAGCACGTCGCCGGATACGCTGAGCAATCCCGCGATCAACGCGTTCTGATGGCCGCGATTCTTCGCCAACTTGATGCCATGGATGCCGGCGTCGTTGGCCGCGGCGCTCTCGATCAGCGGCCAGGTGCGGTCGGTCGAGCCGTCGTCGACGAAGGTGATCGAAGAATCGGCGTCGATCAGATTCTCGCCGACGAGTTCGTCGCGCAACGCGGTCAGGCGCGCGATCGCGGCCGGCAGCACGGCTTCTTCGTTGTAGCAGGGCACGACCAGGGCGAGTTTGATCATTTGCCGCGATTCCGTGAGATGGGCGAGTCGTGTAGCGGAGGTGCTGCGGGCCCGGCGCCGGCGAGGATCGCGGCGAGGCAACCCGTGATCGCGATCGTGCGGCATCCGCCGCGCCGCGAAATATCCCCTGGTCGAATCATAGCGAATTTGTGCGGCGAATCGCGGCGGCGCGTCCGCATTTGCGCCGCGCCCGCGGCACCTTCAGCGCGGTAGAGGCTGCTTGCGCAGGCAGAATTCGGGCGTCAGATGCCGCCAGACGACCGGGGCCGCGCGTTCGCCGCGTCCGGGCGACTTGGCGCGCAGCACCGCGAGCATATGCGTCGGCGTGATGTTGCCGGCGAGAATCTCGGCGTCGTCGCGCTCCTGCACGCGGTCGATAAAGGCGAGATCGGCCGGCGAAGCGGCGTCGAAGTGCGGGCCGAAGCTGCGGTCGATGAAAGGGTCGATCAGATTCGAGTAGGCGTAGAAGAAGTCGAAGCCGAAGCGCTCGACCAGCAAAGGCAGCACGTCTTGCGCGCGCACGCCCTCGAAGCCTTCGCGCGAGCAGTCCCAGTCGCGGAAGGTCTTCTCGCGGCGTTTGAGTTGCAGGTTGTAGCGATAGCTTGGTGGCAGTTCGCGCCAAAGTTCGCGCACGATCGCGAGCGCCTCGGGCCAGCGCTGGTGACCGTTGCGGCCGATCATGTCCGATGTGGCGAAGACGCCGTGCACGGAAAGACTGCGCACGATCGCATCGAACAAACCTTCCAGATCGACGACGTGGTGCAGGCTCTGATTGGCGATGACGGCGTCATAGCGGCGCTGCGGCTGCCAGCGATTGAAGTCGGCTTCGATCGGCAGCACCTGCCCGCCGACGCCGGCCTCGTGGGCGAGCGCCGCGCCGCGCTCGCGCATCGCGCGGTTGAGTTCGAGGCAGTCGATAGTGAAATCGGTGATCCCGCGTTCGCGCAGGGCCACAGCGATGCGCACTTCGGTGTCGCAGTTGCCGGCGCCGATGCTGACGAAGCGCGCCGGCCGCGCCGTCGTTGCGCGGAAGGCGCGTTCGAGAGTCGCAATGAAGAACTGCTCGGGATCGGAGAAGCCGAACGTCTCCAGGCGTGGGCGCAGATATTTGTTCGACCAGTAGTGCGCGATCGGCGGCAGGTCGTGGACTTCGGTCTGCGTCTCGAAGATCGCGGTTTCGTTGTCGACGTGTGCGCGGTACGCGGCATCGTCGATGCGGCCCGTGTGCGCGATCGCGCGCGGGGCGAACGCGCGCCAGACTTCGCGCAAGGGCTCCTGCACCGCGGGCGGCAGCCGCCGCGCGAGCGGAACGACATGGCGGCGCAGGAAGGAACGGATCATGGACTGTGCGAGCGAGGTGAACTCGATCCGCTCAACTGCCGCGCCAGCGCCGCAGTGCGACCTGGGCGACGTGGCGCAGACGCCCGAGCCGACCGCCGTACAGCGCGGCCTGGGCCTGCTCGAATTGCCCCGTCATCGCAGTCAGATCGCGATAGAGGCGCTGATTATGTTGGTCGCGCCGCGCGAGCAGGCCGCGCAGCTCTTCGACGTCGGCCGCATCGAGCGTGCGCCCGGCGGCGAAGCGCGCGGGCAGCGGTGCGTCGACGTAGATCGTCGAATGCGTGCTCGCGGTTTCTTCGACCGGGCGGTCCGTCGTGTAGAAATACAGCGCCACCGACTTGCGCGCGAGCGTCTGCCTGTCTTCAGGCAGGGCGATGCGCGGAAAACCGTGCCAGCTCGTTTCGGTGGTTTCGAAGATCACTGCGCGATTGAAGCGCGGCGTGATGGTGATGACGCGATCGTCGGCGCTGCGCGGATCGCTGTGCAGCTGCAGCGATCCGCCCCAGTCGTCCTGCCACTCATGGTTGAGATAGACGATCAGATTGAGGCGCCGGTGCCAGCGGTTCACCGGATGGCGGTTGAAGTCGACGTGCGCGTCGAGGTCCTGACCCTGGCGGTTTTCGTGGGTGCCGCCGCCGAAGTACCACGGATCGTAGAGCAAGCTATCGATGCCGGTGATACGGCTGATCAGGTCGAGAAATTCGCGCGATTGCACGAGGTCGTCGAGCGCGGCGTAGGCGGCGCCGAGCCCGCGAATGCGCTCCACGGTCGATTTGTTGCCTAGCTCGCCCGCCTCGTTGCGCGCGTTGCCGCGCTCGAACGGCGGAAATTGGTCGAGCAACTGTGCGGCGTAATCGGGCGAAAAGAAATCGTCGATGACGATGTGGCGGAACGGCTCGCGCGGGGCGAAGCGTGCGGCGAGCACATCCGTCTTCGCCAACAGATTCGGATTGATCGGGCTCGACATGAACGAGGACGCGGAGGAGAGGCCGGCAATGATGACACAGGGCCGCCGGGCGATTTCAATCCCCGCGCAGTTGGGCTAGCGCGCGCTCGATGCCGGCACGCGACTGCGCGCGCAAGAGCGTTTTCGACGCCGTACGCAGCGCCTTGTGGTCGCTGTTGGCGATCGCGTGGCGGACTTCGAGCAGGGACGAAGGATGCATGGAAAAATCGGTAAGACCGAGCGCCAGCAGCAAGGCCGTATAGCGCGTATCGCCGGCCATCTCGCCGCAAAGCGTCGCCGTCTTCTTCGCGCGCTGGGCGGTGGCGATGATCTGCGCGAGCAGTTTGAGCACGGCCGGATGCAGCGGGTCGTGGAGCACCCCGAGCGCCTCGTTGCCGCGGTCCGCGGCGAGAATGTACTGGGTCAGATCGTTGGTGCCGATCGAGATGAAGTCGAGGTGGCGGATCAGCGAGGACAGCGCGATCGCCGCGGCCGGCACTTCGATCATCGCGCCGAACTCGTACTGGTCGGCGATCTCGTGGCCTTCGGTGCGCAGCTCGCGCGCGCATTGCGCGGCGAGCGCGCGCGCGGCGACGACTTCCTCAGCCGCGGTCACCATCGGCACGAGGATGCGTACCGGCCCGTAGCGGCTCGCGCGCAGGATCGCGCGCAGCTGCGTCGCGAATAGATGCGGGCGCCGCATCGACAGACGCACGCCGCGCACGCCGAGCGCAGGATTGTCTTCGTCGGTCAGGGCGATGCCGGAACTGTCGGCCTTGTCCGCGCCGAGATCGAGCGTGCGGATGGTGACCGGCAGGCCGCCCATGCCGAGCACGAGTTCGCGATAGGCGTGGAACTGCTCCTCCTCGCCCGGTGCGTCGCCGCGCTGCAGGAACAGGAATTCGGTGCGGTAGAGGCCGACGCCGCTGACGCCCATCGCATGCGCCTGGGCGATGTCGGCAGGCTGTTCGGCATTGGCGTGGAGGCGGATCTCGACTTCGTCGCGCGTCTGCGTGCGCGCGCCGCGCAGGCGCGACAGTTCGTCGAGGCTGCGTGCCTGCTCGCGCTGGTAATTGCGGTAGACGGCGAGATCCTGCGCGGTCGGATGGACAACGACGTGGCCGCTGCGGCCGTCGACGAGGATCAGGTCGTCGTCGGAGATTTCCTTGAGCGCATCGTGCACGCCGACCAGCATCGGCATGCGCATCGAGCGGGCGAGAATCGCGCTGTGTGAAAGCGGGCTGCCGCCGGTCGTGACCAAGGCGAGCACGCCGGTCTCGCGCATCTGCGCGAGTTCGGCCGGGGCAACGGTATCGCTGACCAGGATCGTGCCGACGCGCGCGGCGATCTGGCGTTCGGCCGGTGTCTTGTCGCGCGTCAGCTCGCCCTGCACGCGGCCGATCACGTGATCGACGTCCTCGCGCCGGCTACGCAGGTAAGGATCGTCGATGGCATCGAACGCGGCGACGAGGCGGTCGCGCTGTACCTTGAGCGCCGCGCTCGCGCGCAGGCGGCCGGTGCGAATCAGGTCGTAGAGGCCGTCGACGAGTTCGGGATCGTCGAGGATCATGCTGTGCGCGTCGATGAACTCGCCGACTTCGTGCGAGAGCGCGCCGTGCAGTTTGTCGCGCAGCGCGGCGAGTTCGGAGCGCGCGGCAACGAGCGCGGAGGCGAGTTTGGCGACTTCGGCTTCGACTTCTTCGGCCGGCAGCGGGCGCTCGTCGACGCTGATCTGGCTGGGCTGGACGAGGCGCGCGCGGCCGAGCGCCACGCCCTTGGCGGCGGTGGTTCCGTTGAGGACGAGGCGCCCGCTCACGCGCCCTCGTCGAATTTACGCGCGAAGAGGTCGGCCATCGCGGTCATCGCCGCTTCCTCGTCCGCGCCGTCGGTGCGCAGGATGATCGGATTGCCGACGCCGGCGGCGAGCATCATCACGCCCATGATGCTTTTCGCGTTCACCTCGCGGCCTTTGAAAATCAGAAACGCATTGGATTTGTAGCCTTGCAGCAGTTGCACGAGCTTGGCCGAGGCGCGCGCATGCAGGCCGAGCTTGTTGCTGATGGTGACTTCGCGTTCGATCATCGATTCGGGATTCGGGATTCGGGATTCGGGATTCGGGATTCGGGATTCGGGATGGGGCCGCTTTCGCGAATCTCCAACCCCGGTTTCAATCGATCTTGATCCCCGCGCGGCCACCCTGTTCGGCGGTCTGCGCCAGTTCGGCAAGCGACTGCTCGGGGTAATTTAGCACGCGCAACAGCATCGGCAGATTGAGGCCGGAAACGCGTTTCGTCGACACCCCGGTCGGCGCGATGCGGTCGAGCACGTTGCTCGGCGTGGCGCCGAATACGTCGGTCAGGACGAGCACGCCGTCGCCCGCGTCGAGCGCGCGGATGCGCGAAGCGGTCGCCTCCATGGCGAAGTCGATGTCCGCGCCGGGCGGGATCGCGAGCGCATCGACCTTGAGGCTGATGCGGCCGAGCAGGTGGCGCGAAGTTTCGATCAGCGCGTCGCCCATGCTTTCGTGGGTGAGAAGAAGAACGCCGACAGTCATGATGAGGCCGGGGTAGGGGAGTAGGGATTCGGGAATCGGTACAAGGGGACTTGCGGGAAGGCACGGCCTCGGGCGAACGGAGAAGAGCGTCGATTACGACGCTGCTCCGAATCCCGAATCCCCACTCCCCAATCCCCGCTCTTCATTCCAATTCCCGATGGAAAGTGAGCACCTGCTCGCGCGTCTCACGGAAGTGCTCGGCGAGTTTTTCGGCGAGATAGACCGAGCGGTGGCGGCCGCCGGTGCAGCCGAGGCAGATCGTCACGTAGGAGCGGTTGTCGGCCTCGAAGCGCGGCAGCCAGGTATCGAGGAAGCCCGACACCTCGCGCAGATATTCGCCGACTTCCGGCTTGGTTTCGAGCCATTCGCGCACGGCCGCATCGCGGCCGGAGAGCGGGCGCACGCGCGCGTCCCAATGCGGGTTCGGCAGGCAGCGCGCATCGAAGACGAAGTCCGCGTCGGCCGGCACGCCGCGCTTGTAGGCGAACGACTCGAACAGCAGGGACAGCTCGCCGCCGACCATGCCGAGTTCGGTCGCCATCAGGCGGCGCAACTGGTGCACGTTGAGATCGCTGGTGTCGATCACGCGATTGGCGATCACCGAGACCGGCTTGAGGCGCTTGCGTTCGAGCGCGATCGCGTCGCTGAGCGAGAGGCCGTCGCCGGTCAGCGGGTGGCGGCGGCGCGTATCGGAATAGCGCTTGAACAGCACGTCGTCGCGCGCATCGAGGAAGATCAGCTCGCACTCGATGCCCTGGCGCGCGAGTTCGGAAAGAATCGCCGGCACGCGCTGCAGGTCTTCGCTGCGGTTGCGCACGTCGATGCCGACGGCGAGGCGCGGATGCAGCCCCGGGCCGCCAACCGTGGCCGCGGCGACGAAGGCCGGCATCAGCGCCGCGGGCAGATTGTCGACGCAGTAGTAGTCGAGGTCTTCGAGCGCACGCAGGGCGATGGTCTTGCCCGCGCCCGACATGCCGCTGATGACGACGAGACGCGACGCGTTTCCGTGCTGTTTTTCGTTTTTCTCGCCGTTGTTCATCACAGAGGTGCGGGGTATCGAGGGCGGAAGAGCGGGTTCATGTCGGAGGCGGGATCGGATCGGCGCGGACTGATGCCTATTCGCGCTATTTTCATTGTGGCATCGCTCATCGGTTCCATCCGCTTTGCTTTGAAAATGGGGCCGCAGAGGCCGATCACCAAGGCGACTGTCGCAACATCTGGTGCGCCTGCCGGTCGAGGAAGGTCTGCGCCGGATCGATGCCCTTGGTCTTGAGCATGTGATTGCGCACCGCGGCTTCGACGAGCACGGCAAGGTTGCGGCCGGCGGCGACGGGAATCGTAGTCTGCGGCACCTTGGTGTCGAGAATCTCGCGATAGCTGTTGTCGCCGTAGATGCGCTCGAGGCCGCTGTCGTCGTTGTCGAGGCGCTTCGAGGTCGCAAGGTGGATGATGAGGCGCAGATATTTCGACGGTTTGACCGAGGTCTGGCCGAACATCTCGCGCACGTTGAGGATGCCGAGGCCGCGCACTTCGAGCAGGTCCTGGAGGATTTCCGGGCAGGAGCCGTCGATCACGTCCGGCGCGATCTGGGTGAATTCCGGCGCGTCGTCGGCGACCAGGCGGTGGCCCCGCGTGATCAGTTCGAGCGCGAGTTCGCTTTTGCCCGAGCCCGACTCGCCGGTGATCAGCACGCCGATCGAGTAGACCTCGAGCAGCACGCCATGCAGGGTCACGCGGCGCGCGAGCAGCCGCGCGAGATGGTATTGCAGGTAGGTCAGCAGCTCGTGGCCGCGCTTGGGGCTCAGCCAGATCGGCGTATTGCTCTCGTTCGCCGCGGTCAGCACGTCGCCGGGGACGTCCTGATCCTTGGTCACGATCAGGGCGGTCGGCTGGAAGGCGATGATGCGCTCGACCGCCTCCCAGCGCTCGCGCATGTCGAGGCTGTTGAGCCAGTTCAGTTCCTCGGTGCCGATGATCTGGATCTTATTCGGGTAGATGATGTTCAGGTAGCCGGCAAGCGAAGGGCGCCGCGCCTGTTTTTCCGCCGGGGCGAGCGCGCGCTTTTCGCCGGCTTCGCCCGCGATCCAGCGCAGGGCGAGGCGCTCGGAAATCTTGTCGAACAATTCGCGGGCGGTGAGGCGTTCCATGGCGTCCAGGCGGGCGTGATGAAACGCCATTTTGCCAGTTTCGCCCCGCGCCTGCGCGCGGGGCGGTCGGCGCCGTCCGCGCCGCGACGCAAACGAGGCGCGCAACGAGCCCGGTAAACAGATGTAAGTGTTTGCAAAATTCGTCACGCTCCGCGTGACAGCGCGCGTTGGCGCGGTATAGTGCGGCTCTATGAGCGATGCGAAAATTCTGCTTGCAGACGACGACGAAGAACTGAGCCAATTGTTGAGCGATTTCCTCGTGCGCGAGGGCTTTGCCGTCGACGTTGCCGAGGACGGCAACACCGCACTGAAGCGGCTCGCCGACGAAGGCTACGATGCGATGATCCTTGACGTCATGCTGCCGCAGAAATCCGGCATCGACGTCTTGCGCGAGCTGCGCCGCACCTCGCAGTTACCGGTACTGATGCTGACCGCGCTCGGCGAAGACATCGACCGCATCCTCGGCCTCGAACTCGGCGCCGACGACTACGTGCCCAAGCCCTGCAATCCGCGCGAAATCGCCGCACGCCTGCGCGCGATCCTGCGCCGCACGCGCGGCGAAGCCGACGGGGCGCATCTCGGCGACATCATTCTCGGCCCGGTCAAACTGGCCGCTGCGGCGCGCACCGTCAGCGTGCGCGGCGAGTCGGTCGCGCTGACCGGCACGGAATTCAATATCCTTGCGCTGCTGATGCGCGAGGCAGGCCATGTGGTCGGCAAGGATGCGATCGCGCAGACCGTGCTCGGCCGCACCCTGCGCCCGTTCGACCGCAGCATTGACGTGCACATTTCCAAGCTGCGTCGTAAGCTCGGTCCGGCCTCGGACGGCGATTCGCTGATCCACACGATCCAGCGCGGCGGGTATTTGTTCCGCGTCGTGGAGGAGTAGTGACCGGCGTCAGGGGCGGCGGCGGACCGGTTGCGTCAGTACGGTCGTGCACGCCGTTCCCTGGGGAAGCAGGCGGCGCGGTCTATCGGCCGAATCGGGGGCGGACCGGACACCGGGTTCGCAGGCGAAGTGCTTTCGAATTCTTTGTGGGAGATCGCTGAGTGCGGCGTCTATTCTGGCGTGTCTTCGCCCTGTTCTGGGCGGCCACGCTCTTCCTTATCGTCGCGATCGCCTGGAGTACCTCGTACACGTTCGAGAACGAGAAGATTCCCGGTCTCGACATCACGCGCATGGAGTCGGTGCTCAACGAGCAACTGCGCGGCGCGAGTCGCGCCCTGCATGCGGGCGGCGTCGACGCGCTGCGCGAGGTGCAGCGCGGAGCGAACGAGCGCGGCATCACCCTCTACGTGCTCGACGCGGACAACAAGGACCTGCTCGGCAACGAAGTCCGCGAGGACATCGCCGCCGAGGCGGCCAACGCGGTCGCCGACGAACAGGGCCTGCATTCGAATCGCAGCCGTATCCGCACCATCGTCCTGCCGGGCGGCGCGCGCTATACCGCCGTTGCCGCCTATCTGACCCATCCGATGCTGCGCATGCTGTACCGGCGCCCGACGTACTTCTGGGACCAGGTGCTTATCGCCAGCGTGATCAGCGCGATCTTCGCCCTGATCCTTGCTGCTTACATTGCCGCGCCGCTGTCGCGCATCCGCCTCAGCGCCACGCGGGTCGCCAGCGGCGACCTCGACGCGCGCGTCGGACCGCTGCGCTTCGGCCGCAGCGCGGAGATGCTTGCGCTCGCGAGCGAGTTCGACGGCATGGCCGCGCGCCTCAAGGAACTCGTCGAGGGCCAGCGCCGTCTGATCCGCGACATCTCGCACGAGATGCGTTCGCCGCTCGCGCGCCAGCATGTCGCCCTCGAACTCGCGCGCGGCCAAGTGCCGGCCGGCGATGTGCGCCTGCAGCTCGACCGCATCGAGCGCGAGTCCGAACGGCTCGAAGAGATGATCGCGCAGTCGATCCAGCTCTCGCGCATGGAAACGACCAAACAGGCGAGAACCGAAGCGGTTGCGCTCGACGTGCTCGTCGCCGACATCGCCGCCGACGCGGCCTTCGAGGCGCAGGCACGTAACTGCGCGCTCGAGTACGAATCCTCGGGCTCGATGACGGTGCAGGCCGAAGCCGACCTGCTCGCGAGCGCGATCGAGAACGTCGTGCGCAACGCGGTCAACTACACGCGCGCCGATTCGACCATACGCATTCGTCTGGAGCGCTTCGAGCGCGAGGCGCGGCTGCGCGTCGTCGACGCCGGCGCGGGCGTGCCCGACGGCGACCTCGTGCACATCTTCGAGCCGTACTACCGCACCGACGATGCGCGTGCGCGCAAGAGCGGCGGTTCGGGCCTCGGCCTGGCGATCGCCAAGCGCGCGGTCGAGCGCCAGGGCGGCCACATCCGCGCCAGCAACGTGGCGGGTGGCGGTCTCGAAGTGCAAATCGTCCTGCCGCTGGTCTGATCCGATTCGCAACTACTGCACGCACGCAGCCGATGTCGGGCTTCATGCAGCGTACAAGTTCGTTGCGAAACTGTGATCGCGCATTGACTCCAGCCCCCGATTTGGCGCTATGCTGAATTGACCGTTGCCCTGGATGGTTTCGTCGTCGCCGTGAAGCCCGCGTTACAACTCCGCCTGCATCAGCAGCTTTCGCTGACGCCACAATTGCAGCAGGCGATCAAGCTGCTGCAAATGTCGAGCGTCGAACTCGAAATCGAGCTTCGTCAAGTGCTCGAGTCCAACCCGTTGCTCGAACTCAGCGAGGCCGGCAACGACGATGACGCCGTCGTCGCGGACGAGTACGAAGCGCCCGAGGCCGAGGCCGAGCGCGTCGAAACCGCCGAGACCGCCGCCGAAGAGGAAGCGCATGAGGTCGACGACTTCGAGCTGGCCGGCGATTTCGAGGACGACGGCAGCGATTACGGCAATCCCAAGCCGGTCGACGAGGACGGCCTCGAGAAGCAGGACCCCGAGCCCGAGGACCTGCGCGACCATCTGCTCTGGCAGCTCAACCTTACTTCGCTCTCGCTGCGCGACCGCGCGATCGGCACCGCGATCGTCGAGGCGATCGACGAGGACGGCTATCTGCACGAGGACGCCGACTCACTGTGCGCTTCGCTGACCGGCCTGCCCGCGATCAACGGCCATGCGGTATCCGTGGCGGAAGTCGAGGCGATGCGCCGGCGCATCCAGCATTTCGACCCGATCGGTGTCGCCAGCCGCAATCTGAGCGAATGCCTGCACGTGCAGCTCGACACGTTCGATCCGCAACTGCAGGGCTGGAAGGCCGCGCGCGCGATCGTCGGCAGCCATCTGGAAACGCTCGCACGCAACGATCGCGCGCGCCTGGCCAAGCAACTGCAGGCGGACGCCGCGGAAATCGACGCGGCAATCGCCCTGATCCGCTCGCTTGACCCGAAGCCCGGCGCGCAGTACAGCGCGACCGTGCCGGAATTCGTCGCACCCGACGCCTATGCGCGCCGGCAGAACGGGCGCTGGGTCGTCAGCCTGAGTCCGCACTGCCAGCCGCGCCTGTCGATCAACCGCCATTACTCCGGCCTGATCGCGCGCGCGCAGCGCGAGGATGCGCAGTACCTGCGCGGACAACTGCAGGAAGCGCGCTGGCTGATCAAGAGCCTCGCCACGCGTGCGGACACGATGCTGAAGGTGGCCAACGCGATCGTGCGGGCGCAGAGCGCGTTCCTCGACTTCGGTCCCGAGGCGATGCGCCCGCTCGTGCTGCGCGACATCGCCGACGAGATCGGCATGCACGAATCCACGGTCTCGCGCATGACCACGCGCAAGTACTTGCACACGCCGCGCGGCACGTTCGAGTTCAAGTTCTTCTTTTCCTCCGGCGTCGGCACGGTCGACGGTGGCGCGGCGTCCTCGACAGCGATTCAGGCAATGATCAAGAAGCTGATCGACGAGGAAGCGCCGCGCAAGCCGCTTTCCGACCAGGCTTTGGCCACCGAGCTGAACAAGCGCGGCATCGAGGTCGCGCGGCGTACCGTGGCCAAATACCGCGAAGGTATGAATATTCCTTCTTCTTCTGAACGCGGACGGTTGTGTTTGGCTGCCTCTGCACTATGATGGAAATCGTAACGGCACGAGTTTGAGGAGGACGCGGAACCAACGACAAAGGCACAGGTCAGAAATTCTGTCCGCCTTAGTCGGGCGGGCATTATGAATTCCAACATCTAGAGGACTTCGTCATGCAGATTACCGTCAGTGGGCATCAAATCATCGTCACCCCCGCCCTGCGCGATTACGCCGAAACCAAGCTCGGCCGCATCGTCCGCCATTTTGAGCATCTGCACGACGCCAACGTAGTCCTTTCCGTCGAAAAGCTCTTCCACAAGGCCGAGGCGACCGTCCACTGCGCCGCCGCCAAAACCATCCACGCCGACGCCACCGGCGCCGACCTCTACGCCGCGATCGACGGCCTTGCCGACAAGCTCGATCGCCAGGTGAAGAAGCACAAGGAAAAACTGCAGAACCATCATCGCGAGGTGGTGCGCGAGGCGCGTTACGCCAGTTGATTTGAGGGTTCTGCTTGGCCGCGCAGGGAAGCGCGGCTTTCCCGCCTCCTGATTGTGTTATCTACCGCTAGTCGCGGCTGTCGGAGGTTTGCGTTGCGCGCGCCCTGTTTTTTGCTTGTCATTCCTGCGGAAGCAGGGCTTTCAACAGCCGCAGGGCTGGTCATCCAGCTCTTGCCCTTGCTCGTCATCCCCGCGTGCTTTTGGCGGGGATCCAGCGACTTTGTTTTTGTGATTGGTTGAGAGCAAGGCTTCCACTCGCCCTACGGGCGAGTGGGTCACTTTCTTGTCTCCAGCGACAAGAAAGTAACCAAAGAAACGCCGCCCCGGGAGCCGCGCCCTTCGCGCTGCGCGCTCCGGGTTCGCGAGGTCATGCCGGGGTTCGCTCGATGGACATCCGTGTCCATTCGCGAACTCGCGCGCATCCTGCGCGCGACCTTTCAGGCTTATCCGTCATGCCCTCGCCGCGGCTGACGGGGACCCAAGATCAAAAGACAAATCAAAAGCCGCCGGCTACGAAGATGGCCGTTGCTTGGGTGCGCACGAAGCGCGCTGCTCCGGCTTCTCCGGGTCCCCATTACATTGCGGCGGCAGCGGACGATAAGGCCCGCGGGGTCGGCGCGATGGATCGCGCCGATTCCGCTATTGCACAGGGATGTGCAATTAGCGGAACCCGGCCGCTGACGCGGACCCGGAGCGCAGGATGCGCGTAGGGCGCAATGTTCTGGGGTGTGTTTCTTTGGGGACTTTCTTTGCACAAACAAAGAAAGTTACCCGCTCGCCCGCAGGGCGAGTGGAAGCCTTTGCTCTTAACCCAACAAAAACAAAAGCAAAGTCACTGGATTCCCGCCAAGAGCGCGCGGGAATGACGAGCTAAAGAAGAAGCAAAAGTCAGACGCGACGAATCGCACCCTAACCCCCGGCAGGCATCAACAACAACAAAGCCACACCAAGCACGATGCGATACAGCGCAAACGGCGTGAATTTGTGCGTGCGGATAAAGCCGAGCAGCCACTTCACCGCGGCGAAGGCCACAACCATCGAGACGACGAAACCGAGTGTGAGCGCGCCCCAGTCTTCATGGCCCCCGCCGGCTTTCGTCGCCTTGAGCAGCTCATAGGCCGACGCGGCGAACATCGTCGGGATACCGACGAGGAAGGCGAATTCGGTCGCCGCAGGACGGTTGCTGGTTCCGGCGAGCATGGCGATGAAGATCGTCGCGGCCGAGCGCGAGGTGCCGGGGAAGATCGCCGCGACGACTTGGGCCAGGCCGACGAGGATGGCGACTTTCCAGGTGATCGTTGCCGAGTCGCGCAGTTTTGCGGCGAAGTGCTCGGCGGCGAGCATCCAGAAACCGCCGATGATGAAGGCCCAGGCGATCGGAGTGACGTCGTCCTTGAGCTTGAAGCCGAGTTTCGTCATCGCAAAGCCGAGCGCGCCCGTGATCAGGAAGGCGACGATGAGCTTCGAGGCGTAGTCGCGATTCTCGGGTTTATGAAAATTCGTTGCGAGCTGCCAGAGGCGCTGGCGGTAGATCAGCACGACGGCGAGGATTGCGCCGGCCTGGATGACGACGTTGAAGGTTTCCGAACGCTCACCGAGCCAGCGTTCGGCGACGAGCAGATGGCCGGTCGAGGAGATCGGCAGGAATTCGGTGATGCCTTCGATGATGCCGAGCAGGACGATACGGAGAAATTCGAGCATAAGAATCAGGTCGGGTGCGTAGAAATAGTTTGGTGTGACGATGTGGAAGATTGATCGCGCGGAGCGGGTTTTATGCTGCAATGTCGCTGTCGGCAAAGGCGCCGTCGATCACCTTATGGCATCATACGTCACATCGGTTAAACACTTCCGCATCACCCCATGCTGATCTTCGAGCTGTCGCAGCCCGGTCGTATCGCAGCCGCGCAAATCGCGGCCGAAACGTCCGCTCCCGGCGGTATCGCGGCGTCGGCTGGAGTTTGAAGCGGCGCCGATTTACGACAGGGGAGAGGACGATGCCTAGCACGGAGCCGCGTGGCCCCAAGCAGATTTACAAAGCGCTGATCTGGTCGCTCAAGGGTCTGCGCGCGAGTTGGACGTTCGAGGCGTCGTTTCGCCTCGAGGTCTATCTCAGCATGGTGCTGATTCCGCTCGGACTCTGGCTCGGGCGCGGCGCGGTTGAGAAGGCGATGCTGGTCGGTTGCCTGATGCTCGTCCTTGCCGCGGAGATATTGAACTCCGCCATCGAGGCCGTGGTCGACAAAACGACGCCCGAGTTCCATGAGTTGGCGGGCCGCGCCAAGGACATGGGTTCGGCGGCGGTGTTCCTGCTGATGCTCAACGTGGTGTTGTGCTGGGGGTTGATACTTTGGCAGCACGCTACGACGTAAAGACCGTGCACCCCGTTTTTCGACGAGGCTAGAAGAGATTGGACGCTGAACTCTGGATCGCTCTGCTCACCCTCAGCACGCTGGAAATCGTGCTCGGCGTCGACAACCTCGTTTTCATTTCGATCGCAGTAAGTCGCCTGCCCGCCGAACAGCGTGCGCTGGCACGCAAGCTCGGCCTCGCCTTCGCCTGCCTCACACGTATCGGCCTACTGGTGACGCTCGCCTACTTTGCGCGTCTCGACGACAAGCACATGCCGTTGTTCAGCCTGTTCGGCAAAGTCATCTCGGTGCGCGACCTCATTCTCGGCGGCGGCGGTGCCTTCCTGATCGTCAAGGGCATCATGGAGATTGCCGACTCGATCCGCGGCAAACACGCGGAGGTCACCGCCGGCGCGGCGGCAGCGGCGAGCTTCTCCTGGGTCATCGCGCAGATCGCGGTCATCGACATCGTGTTCTCGATCGATTCGGTGATCACCGCGGTCGGCATGGTGCGCAGCATCCCGGTCATGGTCGCGGCGATCATCCTGGCGGTCGCGGTCATGCTGTTCGCCTCGAATCCGGTCGGCGAGTTCATCGACAACAATCCGGCGATCCGAATGCTTGCGCTGGCCTTCATCGTGCTGATCGGCGTCGTCCTCGTCGGCGAATGCTTCGACCTGCACATCCCGCGCGGCTACATCTACGGCTCGATGGCGTTCTCGGCGATCGTCGAGGTGCTCAATCTCTGGGCGGCGAAGAAGCAGAAGCCGGCCGCCTAGCCGGGCATTGCGCGCGCAGCGGATGCGCGCATTCGGTATGATGCCCCGGTCATCGTCCATCGGAGGGGTAAGACCATGCATCTGCAACGCATCGCGCTGATCCTGATCGCCGCGTTCCTGCTCGGCGGCTGCGGCTACAACGGATTCCAGTCCAAGGACGAAGCGGTCAAGGCCGCCTGGTCCGAAGTGATCAACCAATACCAGCGCCGCGCCGATCTGGTGCCGAACCTGGTCAATACGGTGAAGGGCTACGCCGAACACGAGCAATCGACGCTCGAAGCCGTGACCAATGCGCGCGCCAGCGTCGGCAAGATCACGATCAACGCCGACGATCTGACCGACGAAGCCAAGGTGAAGGCGTTCCAGCAGGCGCAGGGTGAGCTGTCGAGTGCGCTGTCGCGCCTCATGGCGGTGTCGGAGAACTATCCGACGCTCAAGGCCGACGGCCTGTTTCAGAATCTGCAGGCGCAGCTCGAAGGCACGGAGAATCGCATCGCTGTCGCGCGCAACCGCTATATTTCGACGATTCAAGACTACAACACCTTCGCGCGCAGCTTCCCGCAGAACATCACCGCGATGATGTTCGGCTACAAGCCCAAGGCCAACTTCACCGTCGAAAACGAAAAGGCGATCTCGACCGCGCCGACGGTGGACTTCGGCAAGCCAGCCGCCCAGCCGGCGCAGCCGCCCGCCCAGCCCGCGCATTGACGTAGACGCAAAGCAAAAGCATTCGGCCACGGATTACACGGATGAACACGGATTTTTTTCGTGTCTTTTCGCTTCAGTGCTCGATCCGTGTGCGTCCGTGTGATGCGTGGCTGAAAATTTGCTTTTCGCTTCTCCTGCTCATACTCGCTCCCGCGGTGCCGGTACTAGCCGCCGAGGGCGATCCACAACCGATTCCGCCGCTCAAGACGCACGTCACCGATCTGACCGGCACGCTCGATGCGCAGCAGCAACAGCAGCTCGAAAGCGACCTGACCTCGCTGGAAAAATCCAAGGGTTCGCAGCTCGGCGTGTTGATCGTGCCGACCACCCAGCCCGAGGACATCGCGCAGTTCGGCATCCGCGTCGGCGACGCGTGGAAGCTTGGGCGCAAGGGCACCGACGACGGCGCCATCCTGATCGTCGCGAAGAACGACCGCCGCGTGCGCATCGAAGTCGGCCGCGGCCTCGAAGGCGCGATTCCCGATGCGGCCGCGGCACGCATCATCCGCGAATACGTCACGCCAAAATTCCGCACCGGTGACTATTACGGCGGCATCCACGACGCGACCGACGTGCTCGGCAAACTGATCCAGGGCGAACCTCTGCCGCCACCGCTGACCGATGAGCGCGTCTCGGGCGGTAGCGATCCGTTCAACGCGGTCATCTTCGCCGTCTTCGCGATCCTGTTCGCGCGCTCGCTGTTCGGCGGCCTGTCCGCACCGCCGCGCGCCGGCCTTACCGGCATCGTCGGCGCCGGTGCGGCGTGGCTGCTTTCCGGCGTCGTGCCGCTGGCTGTCGGCCTCGGCGTCGTCGGTCTCGTTCTCGGCCTGCTCGGCGGCGGAGGCGGCGGCTTCGCCAATCGCGGCGGCTGGGGCGGCTTTCCCGGCGGCGGAGGCGGTTTTGGCGGCGGCGGCTTCGGTGGAGGCGGGGGCGGCGGTTTCAGCGGCGGCGGCGGTTCGTTCGGAGGCGGCGGCGCCTCGGGGAGCTGGTGACGATGGGCATCGCACGCATCGCCAGGCATCTTGCCGCAGAAGGTGCGGCGCGGCGGCGCTTTCCGGACAGCGCGCTCGACGCGATCCAGAAAGCGATCGCGACGGGCGAGGCGACACATCGCGGCCAAGTCTGCTTCGCCATCGAAGGCGCCTTGTCGCCCGGTGAATTGCTGCGCGGGCGTGGTGCGCGCGAACGCGCGCACGAGGTGTTCGCGCATCTGCGCGTCTGGGACACCGAGCACAACTCGGGCGTATTGATCTATGTCCTCGTCGCCGACCGCGCGATCGAGATCGTCGCCGACCGCGGCATTGGCGAACGCGTCGCCGAATCCGAATGGATTGCGGTCTGCGCGCGCCTGCGCGAGCGCTTCCAGGCCGGCGAATTCGAGCCGGGCGCGATCGCCGCGGTTGCGGAGGTCAGCGCCATCCTCGCGCGTCATTTCCCAGCCGACGGCAGGCCGACGGCGAACGAACTGCCTGACCGGCCCGTGCGGCTTTAGCACGACCGTTTCCGCGCATTAGGTCGCCCGCAGAGCATCGGCGAGCCGCGATGGCGCGGTCAGCGGCGGATCGCATTGCGGTCCGCGGCAAACATAGGCCACGCCGCCCGCGATGTATTTTTGCGCAGCGAGTGTGCCGGGTAGTTCGGCCGCACGGTTCGCAATGAAATAAGCGTCGATCCGACGCAGATCGCCGCAGCCGTGCAGCGCGGTACGCCAGGCTTCCTCTTCGGCAGGCAAATCGAAACGGACGACGACGAGCGTGCGCGGGCGCAGAAAATCGTTGAGCGCGCGCTGCAGCGTCGCGCAGGCCGCGGGCATCTGCGTCATCGCCGTGAAACCGGCGCGCAGCGTGCGCTCGGCCGCATCGAGATAGCGGGTTTCGCCGAGGAGATGACCGAGGCGCAGCAGCGACCTCGCCGCGACGCCGTTGCCCGAAGGCAGCGCTTCGTCGGCAAACGGCTTGGGCCGCTGGATCAGCGTTTCGTGATCGTGCGCGGTGAAGTAGAAACCGCCGTGTTCGCGATCTTCGAAACGTTCGAGCAGGGCGTCGGCCAGTTCGATCGCCCAGTCGAGATGATCACGGCGCCAATCCGTCTGCAGCAATTCGATCAGGGCATCGATCAGGAAAGCATGGTCGTCGAGATAGGCCGGAAATCGGGCCGCGCGGCCGTCGAAGCTGGCGTAAAGACGGCCATCGCGCCAGGCGTTACCGCGCAGCGATTCGACGGCGCGTGCGGTGAGCGCGGCGAAGGAAGGCGTCTGCGTCACGCGCGCCGCGCGCGCGAGACCGGCGATCATCAGCGCGTTCCACGAAGTCAGGATCTTGTCGTCGAGCCCCGGGCGAACTCGCTGCGAGCGCGCGGCAAACAGCTTTGCGTTCGCTTGAGCGAGGAGGTTTTCTGCGTGCGGCTGCGAAACTCCGATGGTCTGCGCAATCGCATCGAGTGGTTGCGCGACGATCGGATTCCACGCTGCATGCTCGAAGTTCGGCGGGCGGTTGAAGCCGTAATACGGCTCGACGACTTTGAATTCTTCCTCGCTCAGCGCGGCATGTACTTCGTCGCGTTGCCAGACGTAGAACTTGCCTTCCTCGCCTTCGGAATCGGCGTCGAGTGCGGCGTAGAAACCGCCGTGCGGCGCAGTCATTTCGCGCGTCAGCCAGTCCACGAGTTTTCCGACGACGGCCGCGGCCGGTTTGTGCTGATCGGTCGCATTGCTTCGCG
The DNA here is from genome assembly GCF_005503555.1 of Rudaea sp. 3F27F6. GTDB lineage: Bacteria > Pseudomonadota > Gammaproteobacteria > Xanthomonadales > Rhodanobacteraceae > Rudaea. The sequence continues at coordinate 215,295 of NZ_SCNG01000001.1, read as the reverse complement.
CTGCCTCTGCGTACAGCGGCAGCAGTTGCGCGTTGTCGTAGAGCATCTTCTCGAAATGCGGAATCTCCCAGCGCTCGTCGACGCTGTAGCGGCAGAAGCCGCCGCCGATCTGGTCGTGGATGCCGCCTTTGGCCATACGCGTAAGGGTTAGCTCCACATTGTTTTTTCCTTCTCCTTGGCGGAGAAGGAAAAGAGATGTGGCGCTGAGATCGAGCAGCAGCTCCAACTCAGGGCAATGCGGAAACTTCGGTGCGCCGGCATGGCCGCCGTATTCGGGATCGAACAACTGCGCGATCTGCGTGAGCGCGGCGCGAATCGGCGCGTCATCGAGCGCGCCGGCATGCGCGGCGCCGGTGCCGTGTTCGTCGAGGAATTCGCGCAACGCGGCGTTCTGTGCGCGCACTTCGCTGCGTCGCGTGTCCCAGAAGCCGCGAACTTGTTCGAGCACATAGGCGAACGGCGGCATGCCGTAGCGCGCTTCCTTGGGGAAATACGTGCCTGCATAGAACGGAGCGAGGTCGTCCGGCGCGAGGAATACGGTCAGCGGCCAGCCGCCGCCGCGACGCGTCAGCGCCTGATGGGCGAGCTGGTAAATCTTGTCGATATCGGGCCGTTCCTCACGATCCACCTTTATACAAATAAACATTTCGTTCATCAGCCGCGCAGTCGCCGCGTCTTCGAAGCTTTCGTGCGCCATGACGTGACACCAATGGCAGGCGCTGTAGCCGATCGAGAGCAGGATCGGCTTGTCCTGTGCGCGCGCTTCGGCGAGGGCCTCGGCATCCCACGGCCGCCAATCGACCGGATTGTCGGCGTGCTGGCGCAGATAAGGACTGGTTTCGGTGGCTAGGCGGTTCGGCATGGTCGGCGCAATCGATTTGGCGTCGTCGAGAGTAGCGCCGATCGGCGACAAGCGCACTGTTCATCTGCCTTGCGTGGTCCCGTACCGATTATTTCGACGAACGTGACTTCAATCCGACGCATTTGCATTTGATCGCCGATGCAAGTTTTTTGCGCGCGAAACGCACAGGTGGATTTTCGTTTTTGTTCATCGCAGCGATTCAGCTTTGCTCGAAGACAGTTTGCTGCAATGTTCGGCAAACGGGAATTTAGCGCGCTTTCCGCACTTCGTTGTTCAGGGTGAACGAAGGCTGATTGCAAGCTGAGTAACGCCTGTACGTCGCCTAATTTTGCCGATCGCAGCTATATGTTTTTGTAAACCTCCTACGCAGAATCCATGCGCCTTCCACCAACGCCAGCGATTCTTCGCAAAAGGAAAATATGCAGCACCGTAAACCGATATTCCGTAGCGTACTTGCCGCGTCCGCAGCGGCATCTCTCATCTTCGCGGCCTCTGCGCAGGCCGATGAGAACAGCGATCAATCCAACAAGGGTTGGGACATCACCATCGGTGCCGGCGCGGCGAGCATGCCGAAATATCCAGGAAGCGATCAGCAAAGAACGCGCGCGCTTCCCTACGTCAACATCAGCTACGGAAGATATTTTTTCGGTGGCGAATCCACCGCGGGCATCGGCGGCATCGGTGCCTATCTTTATCAGGATGCACACTGGCGCATCGGCGCGGCCGTTTCGCCGGGCGGCGGATTCAAAGAGCGCAAGGAGAGCGATGATCCGCGTCTGCGCGGCTTGGGCAATATCGACGCGACCACCCGCGTCGGCGGCTTCGCCAGCTACACGCTCGACTGGCTCACCGCGAGCGCGTCGGTGAGCACGGACGTTGGCGGCAATCGTCAGGGCACCGTCGCCACGCTCGGTGTGACTGCGCGCTGGCAGCCGATCGACCGTCTGACCTTGAATGCCGGTCCGAGCGTAACCTGGTCGAACAGCGAATACATGCAGACGTTCTTCGGCATCGACGCGGAGCAAGCGTTGCGCTCTGGTCGGCCGCAGTATCGCGCGGGCGGCGGCGTCAGCAGCGTCGGGCTCAGCGCCAGCGCCCACTATCGTCTCAACGATCATTGGGGAATCGGCGCCTTCGTTTCCGCGTCGCGCCTGCAGGGCGATGCGAAGGACAGCCCGATCACGCAGGACAAGGCGCAGAACGTCTTCGGCGCGTTTTCGACCTACCATTTCTGATCATGTTGCGCGCAATCGCGCAGGCAAAAAACGCCCGGCACAGAGGCCGGGCGTCGGATGTGTCGCGTGATGGCGTAAGTCGTACTGCCTCGGTGCGCGGGACCGAGAACTTCTCGACGCCGGCGATCGCGAAAGTCTACGGAAACCAGATGCGGATACCGAAGCCGCGCCCGCGGAGTCCGGGTCCGATTTCGATCGTCGCCCCATGCGAAGCGGCGATGCGCGCGACCAGGGAGAGGCCGATGCCGCTGCCGCGCGCGCCGTTGCCCATGACACGGTAGAACCGATCAAAGATGCGCGCATACTCGCCGCTCGGTACGCCGGGGCCGTCGTCGGCGACCGAAAGATTCACGCCGATCGCGCCGTTGCGCATTGCGTGCTTGCACGTCACCGCGACGTGGCCGCCGTCGCCGCTATAACGCAGCGCATTGTCGAGCACATTGCGCAGCAGAATGCCGAGTTCATCGACGTCGCCGTTGACGATCGCGGCGTCGGTTTCCAGCACGATCGACTGGCGCCGCTGGCGCGCGCCAGGCTCAAAGTCGCGCACGATCAGCACGACGATTTCGGAGAGGTCGATCTGGGTATGTTCGAGCGCGCTCTTTGCCGCATCGACACGAGCGAGATCGAGCAGTTGTTCGGACAGGCGCGCGCTGCGCTCGACGCCGGCGGACAAGCGCAGTAGCGCTTCGTTCTTCTCCTCGACGCTGCCCGCGCGCAGCGCGACCTGCGCGTGCGCGGCGAGCACCGCGAGCGGCGTGCGCAGCTCGTGCGCGGCGTCGGCGATGAAGCGGCGCTCGTTCTGCACGGCGGCGTCGAGTTGCTTGAGCTGCGCATTGAACGATTCGACCAGAGGCTGCACTTCGGTCGGCAGTTCGGCGTCCGGCAGCGGGGTGAGGTCGAGCGGTTTGCGCCGGCCGATCAGCTCGCGCAGCGTGTCGATCGGAGCAAACGACCAGCGCGTGACCCACCAGATCGCGATGCCCGGAAGTATGAGCAGCAGGAGACTGACGAACCCGGCCTTACGCAAGCCGTAGAACATCTGGCTGGCGCGCTGCTTGGGCGACTTGCCGATCTGTACGAAAACCTTCCTGCTCGCATCGCCGATGCTGTAGGTACGCCAGACGTCGCCGCCGATGTTCTCGTTGGCGAAGCCGTCGACGAAGTCGGGCTTGAGCGGAGTGGTCGGTGCATCCGGCGAGCGCACAATGGCCTGGCCGTTGAGCCAGATCTGGAAACTGATGTCCTTCTCGGCCTCCGCGTTCGGCATGACCCGCGGCGCCTGGGCGAGTTGTCCGGGATGGGCGAAAACCCCTTCGACATCGGCCGGGAGGGAAGCCAAGGTCAATAGGGCGATTTGCTGCAGCGATTCATCCCACACGGTTTTGTCGCGCGTGGCGATGATCTGCCAGCCGACGAGCAGAATGACCCAGAAGAAGACGATCGTCAGCGACAGCGCGAGCAACAGGCGCATACGCAACGACTTGATCCGCCGCACGCGCGCGCGGGGCGTTATCGTGCTTGCCGACGCCGCGGCGTCGAGATTCGGCCGTACGGTCATATTTGTCAGTGCGCCTCGCCGAAACGATAGCCGAAGCCGTGCACGGTGGTGATCGTGTCCTCGCCGAGCTTCGCACGAAGGTGGTGAATATAGACGGCGATCGTATTGCTTTCGATCGTGCCGGAACTGCCGTACACCGCGTCCTCGAGTTCGTTGCGCGTGACCACGCGGCCGCGGCGTTCCATCAGTACCAGCAAGGTGCGGTATTCCTGCATGCTGAGCGCGACGGCCGCGCCGTTCTTGCTGACGTGGCGGCGGCCCGGGTCGACGATGATGTCGCGATAGCACAGCATCGGTGAAACGCGGCCCTGGCTGCGTCGGACCAGCGCGCGCAGGCGCGCACCGAGTTCGTCGAGCTGGAACGGTTTGACCAGGTAATCGTCGGCGCCGGCGTCGAGTCCATTGATGCGGTCGCTGAGTTTGTCGCGCGCGGTGATAATCAGTACCGGCGTAGCATCGTAGCGTTCGCGCAGATGTGCGAGCACGGCCAGGCCGGAGCTGCCGGGCAGGCCGAGATCGAGCAGGATCGCCGCATATTGCCGATCGAGCGTGGCCAGGCGTGCGCCCACCGCATCGGTGACCCAGTCGACTTCCCAGTTATCCTGACGCAGGCCCGCGCTCACCGCGTCGGCGAGCATCGCATCGTCTTCGACCAGAAGTATCTGCATAGTTTGGTAGCTGCCTCGACAAGTTCGCTGCGAAGGCATTGTGGTCCGGCGCGATTAAAGAGTTTTTAAAACTCGCTGCGCAGAATCCCTCCGCTCACCCGAAGCGGAATTCCCATGCGCAGCCAGCTTTCGAATTGCCGGATATTAGCTCTCCTGCCTCTGCTCTTTGCCATTTCCCCGAATCAAGCCGTGTCTGCGTCGGCCGACGAAAATGCCGACGAAGGCGCGAGCGGAAAGCCGAAGGATAGTTGGGACATCACGATCGGCGCCGGCGCCGCGAGCCTGCCGAAGTATCCCGGCAGCGACGAACAGAAGACGCGTGCATTGCCGGTAGTCAGCATCCGCTATGGCCGCTTCTTTCTTGGTGGCGGCAACGGTGCCGGCGGCGGCGGTCCCGGAGGCGGGCTCGGTGTGTATGTGTACGAGGATGAGCACTTGCGCATCGGTGCGACGGTATCGGTCGGGGCGTTCAAGGCGCGCAAGGAGTCCGATGACCGGCGCCTGCGCGGCCTCGGCGACATCGACGGCACCACGCGCGCCGGTGCGTTTGCGCGCTATACGCTGGGATGGCTCAGTGCGGATCTCTCGTTGTCGCGCGACGTCGGCGACAACCGCCAGGGCACCATCGTCAAGTTCGGACTCGATGCCAACTGGCCGCTGTCGCGCCGGCTCGTGCTGAGTGCCGGTCCCGAGGTGACGTGGGCGAACGGCGAATACATGCAGACGTTCTTCGGCATCGACGCACAGCAGTCGGCGCGTTCCGGCCTTGCGCAGTATCACGCCGGGAGTGGTGTGAGCAGCGTCGGCTTCGGCGTCAATGCGCGTTATCGCTTCGATGCGCATTGGGGCGCCGGAGCGTTCATCTCCAGTTCGCGCCTGCGGGGCGATGCGGGAGGCAGCCCGATCACGCAGGACAAGACGCAGAACGTATTTGGTCTGTTTGCAAGCCATCGTTTCTAGGGCGGACGCGTATGAAAATCAGCGGAATCGATTCGAATGCATCGTGCGAGGTGTTGCCCTTATGAATCGCGCCTTTGATTGCGACGATGCCGGCATGGTCTGGCCACTGGTCGACAGCGAACGCTGCCTGGGCGACGCCGGTTGCGTGAGTGTATGTCCATACGATGTGCTCGCCCTGCAACCCGTGGATGCGGCCTCTCATGACGATTTGCCGGAGAGCACGCGCTTCCTGCTGTCGCTGAGCGGCGGCCTTCAGGCCGTCGTGGTCGCGCCCGAACGCTGCCGTGCCTGCGGCCTTTGCCTTGCGGTCTGCTCGCAAGATGCGATCGACTTCCACGGGCGCAACGAATCTGATGGCGGCTGAGCGAGACGCGGCACCGCAAACGACGACGCCCGGCACAAAGGCCGGGCGTCGGATGTGTCGCGTGATGGCGTGAGCCTTACTGTTGCTTCGGCGCGCCCGGGCCGAGGTACTTGAGCAGGAACGCTTCGGTCACCTTGTAGCGCTCGGTGTTGTTCTCTTCTTTGAAGAAGCCGTGACCTTCCTTCGGCTTGGTCATGTACTCGACCGGCTTGCCGGCCTTCTGCAGCGCGTCGCGCATTTCGCTTGCGTTCTGCACGGGCACGCGTTTGTCGTCTTCGCCGTGGACGATGAGCACCGGCACGTTGAACTTGTCGACGTGGTCGATCGCGGAGTTCGCCTTGATATAGGCTTCGTCGCCCATGCCCCAGGCTTCGCGCAGGAAGTTGCGGCCGCCGCGCGAGCGGCGCGTGTCGCTGCGGTTGGCCTGGATGCGGATGTCGGAAACGCCGGCGATCGCGACCGAGCACTTGAACGTGCCCTGCGGCGCATACACGGGCTGGAAGAACGCGGTGTAGCCGCCGTAGCTCGCGCCGTAGACGCAGATGCGGCTCTTGTCGACATAGCCTTTGTCGATCGCCCAGTTCAGACCGTCGAGCATGTCCTGCATCATGCCGGTGCCCATCTGGCGGTAGCCGGCGTCGAAGAAGTTCGCGCCGCGGCCGCCCGAGCCGCGGTAGTTGACCTGGACGACGGCGTAGCCGCGCGAAGCGAGGAACTGCGCTTCCGTGTTTTCCCACGAGCCCGACAGCGACCAGGGATCGTTCGGACCCATCGGTCCGCCGTGCGCGATCATCACGGTCGGCAGGTTCTTCTCGCCACGTCCCGGAGGCAGAGTCACGTAGCCGCCAAGCTCGTTGCCGCTCGACGCCTTGAACCAGAACGGACGGCGTTCGCCGAGTTGCGACGGGTCGAACCACGGCTTGCTCTGATAGAGCGGGCGGATGCTGTTCGTGCTCAAGTCGAACATCGCATAGGTGCCCGGGTCGCGGTCGCTCATCGCGCGGACGAGAGCGACCGAGCCGTCTTCGGAGATATCGGAGAAGCCGACGTAATGATCGGCAAACTTCGTGTTGAGCGCCTTGAGCGCCTTCGCGTACTTGCTTTCGTCGAGCCAGGTGATCGACGTGCGGCCATCTTCGAACGCGACGGCGTAGGGCACGTGCGGTGCCGGCGACCAGAACACGCGACCCACGCTGACGCGCGGATTCGACGCAAGCACTTTGCGCTCGCTGCCGTCTAGGTTGCTGATGACGAACTGGCCTGGGCCGCCGTCGGGGTTGCCGATCGAGTAGAGCTTGCTGCCGTCCGGCGACATTGCATAGGGCTGGAACTGCTTGCCGACCACATTGGCGGGCAGCTCGGTCCATTCCTTGTCGGCGCCGGCGCGATAGTAGACATGGTCCTTGAGGTTGTTGTCCTGGCCCCAGGCATAGCGCGCGACGCCGTCATGCACGAGGAAGTCGTAGCCGTCGTAGCCGATCGAACCGATTTCCTTGACGTTGCCGCTGACCGCGTCGACGTCGAAGATCAAGGTCTTGTTCGCCTGCGCATCGCTGCCGCCTCGCTCGGGGGCTGGGTTGACGGTCAGGTAGAAATGGCTGTTGGCCTTGTCCGGCGCGCCGCTGATCGAACCGAAGCCGATCGGCATCTTGAGGATGTTCATCGCCGCGGCGCTCGATCCGCGCGAACGGTCGCTGTAGAGCATGCGCTTGTTCTTGCCGTCGTAATCGACCGCGATGATGTCGCCGGTTGCGGCCGGTTGTTCTGCGAACGCGGTTTCCTTGCCGGTACCCATGACCAGGCGCTTATTGTCGACCCAAGTCACGTCGATCGGCAGGAAGGTCGCGACCATCTCCAGACGGCTGACGTACTTGAGGTCGGGCAGGTGCAGGATCGCGAGCTGGTACTTGTTGTCGCCGTCCTTTTCCTCGGTTTTCACCGTCACCGCGATGTGCTGGCCGTCAGGCGACAGTACCGGTGCGCCGAGTGGCGGGTGCTTGGCGAAGTCGGCCTCCGGAATCACGGTGACTTTGGACTGGGCGGTCGGCTTGGCGTCATCGGCGAAGGCCGCAGGCGAAACGGCCGCGACGGCAACCATCGCAGCTAGGCAAACGTGTCTGATCATGGATAAGTTCTCCCCGGAAACAGCGCCGATTATGCCATGCCGCCCCCGCGGATCGCCCGTACCCATCGTCACGGCGCTTTCTGCGACAATACAGACCGCTTATCCGCTGTCGCCGCGCATGCCGTATTTCCACAATATCGATCCGATCGCGTTCTCGCTCGGCCCCGTCGCCGTCCATTGGTACGGCATCATGTATCTGCTCGGCTTCGCCGGTGCGTGGTTCGTCGGCAATCGCCGCCGCGCGCAGGGCAGGCTGCCGGTCGGCTACGAGGCGTTCTCCGATCTCGCGTTCTACGTGATGCTCGGCGTCATCCTCGGCGGGCGCATCTGGTACATGCTGACCTACGTCTCGCCGAGTTGGATCGTCGAGGATCCCCTGCAGATTTTCCGCGTCTGGGACGGCGGCATGTCGTTCCATGGCGGTTTCCTCGGCGTGCTGTTCGCCGGCTGGCTCTGGTCGCGGCGCAACCGTATCCACTTTTTCGACACGATCGATTTCGTCGCGCCGCTCGTGCCGATCGGTCTCGGTCTCGGCCGCCTCGGCAACTTCATCAACGGCGAACTGTGGGGCAAGCTGACCACCGAGCCGTGGGGCGTGATCTTCCCGAGCGCGCTCGAGAATCTCAACAAGACGCATGCCGAGCTGCAGCAGATGTATCTCGCCGGCCAGCTCAACGACCAGGCGCGGCATCCTTCGCAGCTCTACGAATTCGCGCTCGAAGGCGTGGTGATGTTCGCCGTACTGTATCTCTATTCGATGAAGCCGCGCCCGCGCTATGCTGTGTCCGGCCTGTTCGCGCTGATGTACGGGGTGTTCCGCTTCGCCGTCGAGTTCGTGCGCATGCCCGATGCGCAGCTTGGCTATCTCGCCTTCGGCTGGCTGACGATGGGGCAGATCCAGTCGCTGCCGCTGATCCTCGTCGGTCTGATCCTGTTGATCATGTCGCGCCGCGCGCCGACCTTGCAGCCCGATCCGGCCGCCGCCAATGTGCCGGCGGCAGCCAAGGAATCCGCCTGATGCGTCAGTACCTCGACCTGCTGCGCCACGTGCTCGAACGCGGTGACGAGAAAGCCGACCGCACCGGCACCGGCACACTGTCGGTGTTTGGTTGGCAGATGCGCTTCGATCTGGCCGAGGGTTTTCCGCTCGTGACGACGAAGAAGCTGCATACGAAATCGATCGTGCGCGAACTGCTCTGGTTTTTGCGCGGCGACACGAACATCGCTTATCTCAAAGAGCATGGCGTCGGCATCTGGGACGAATGGGCCGATGCGAACGGCGACCTGGGTCCGGTCTACGGCAAGCAGTGGCGTGCCTGGACCGGAGAAAACGGAAAGGCCATCGATCAGGTCGCTCAACTGATCGAGCAGATCAAGCGCAATCCCGATTCGCGCCGCCTCGTGGTCAGCGCGTGGAATGTCGCCGACCTGCCGAAGATGGCCCTGCAGCCGTGTCATGCGCTATTCCAGTTCCACGTCGCCAAGGGCAGGCTGTCGTGCCAGCTTTACCAGCGTTCGGGCGACATCTTTCTCGGCGTGCCGTTCAACATCGCGAGCTATGCGCTGCTCACGCATATGGTCGCGCAGGTCTGCGGGCTGCAGCCCGGCGACTTCGTGCATACGCTCGGCGATGCGCATCTGTATAAGAACCATCTCGATCAGGCGCGCGAGCAATTGACGCGCGCGCCGTTGCCGTTGCCGAAGCTGAAACTCAATCCCGCGATCAAGTCGATCGACGATTTCCGCTACGAAGATATCGAAATCGTCGACTACAAATCGCATGCGCCGATCAAGGCGCCGATCGCGGTCTAGGCGCGCATTCCGCCGCGCAGAGGAAATAGGCTGCCGCTCGCGGATAGTCGATCGTCATGACGAAATGGCGCAGCGCATTGCCGCCGATCGCGCCTTCGACTTGCTTGTCCATCATCTTCGACATGTAGTCGTGAAAAGCGCGGTCCGAGCGCCAGTTGAACCATACCGGTCCGACGCGCGTGCCCGCGATTTCGACTTCCGGCACCTCGATGAGGGAGACGGGAGTTTTCGTGCCGTCCTGTGCGTTTTCGATCACGCGCCACTCCGGATGCGCTTTATGCCATGCCTGGAACTGACTGTCGGCGATGAAGCTCGCGGCGCGCGTCGCCGGCTGTCCGTCGCCGATCGAAGTCAGCGCCTGCGTGGTCAGTACCGTGGTCGCGCCGGTGTCGAGCAGCAGATCGATAGGCTTGCCGTCGATGCGAATCGTGATGCGTGGAAAATTGGCGGCGCGCGCGCCTTTCTCGTCGACGGGAAAGCCGAGCGCGACGCGGCTTGCCCGTTGCGGCGGTTTCCACGCGGACGCTTCGAGCGTAAGCGCGTGCTTCGGGTAATCCCAAGTCCAAATGCGGCCTCCGAGCCAAGCCTCGCCGAGCATGCCGTCGCCGATGTCGAAATGCGTATCGGAATTCGGCGCGATGGGTATCTGGCCGTCCAAATCCAGAGGCACAGGAATGCCGAGCCCCGGTTTGAATGCGGGCAGCTTGGCTGCTTTTGCGTCGTCGCCGTATTCCTTGGGCAGAGCGTGCGCGGGAAGTTTCAGGCGCGAAACCAGGCTTTCGAGCAATATGGTTGCGCCGCCGCTGTCAGTGAAGAACTTCAGTTTGGCACCGTCCTGAGTCTGCGGTACGACGTAGACGCGGTCGGCTTCGAACGATGCGGGTAAGACTTGTCCCGCAGGATTGGCGGCGCTCAGCGCGGCGTGAAACAGCGTAATGCTTGCGGCGATCATCGTGCTCTCCGTGGTTGGACGAACAATCGATTACGATCGTAATCGATAAATGAAACGGACACAACCGGCTGACTTGCGCGCCGTGAACGACGACAATGCTCGGATGAATCTGGCCCTGATCGCCGCACTCGACCGCCACTACGCCATCGGCCGCGACGGCGCGATGCCGTGGCATCTGCCCGACGATCTCAAGCGCTTCAAGGCGTTGACGCTCGGCAAGCCCGTGCTGATGGGGCGCAAGACCGCGCTCGCAATCGGGCGTGCGCTGCCGGGGCGGCCGAATCTCGTGCTGACGCGCGGCAGCCAGGCGCCGTTCGCCGGGCAGCGCGTCGTCGCTTCGATCGACGAGGCGCTGGCGATCGCCGGCGGTGACGAATTGATGGTGATCGGAGGCGGCAAGGTCTATGCGCTCGCGCTGCCGCTCGCATCCACGCTGCATCTGACCTGGATCGACACCGAGGCGCACGATGCCGATGCGCATTTCCCGCGTTTCGATCCGACGCAATGGCACGAGACGTTCCGCGAGGCGCACCTCGCGGATGCACGCCACGAATTTGCGTTCGCCTTCGTCGACTACGCGAGAAATCCCTGACCGTGCAAGTCGCCGTGCACAGTTCGAGCCGGCGTTCTTAACGCGAATTTACACCGTCAGGCCGAACAATCGGCGCAGAAGCAAGGGAGGCTGTGGCCGTTCGGCCCGATTCGCGTTCGGGGTTCCGCAATCGGTTTCGATATGAAGAGTCTGTCCGAGGACGAAATCCGCTTTCGCATCGAAAGCGCCATCACGGCCCAGCATGCCGATCTGGCAGCGCTGATGACCGGCATGCAGAACGAGTTGCGCCAGATCGCGCACCGCCAGCGGCGGCGCGCCACGCCGGGCGAGACCTTGTCGACCACGGCCCTGGTCAACGAGGCTTATCTCAAGTTCGCGTCCTCGCCCGAGCTGTTCGAGCAGATCGACCGCAAACATTTTCTCGCGCTCGCCGCGCGCGCGATGCGCCACATCGTCATCAACCACGCGCGCGACCGCGTCACGCAGAAGCGCGGCGCCGGCGCGCAGCACGAGACGCTCGGTGCGTTCGACGAGATCGGCGGCGACCTCGCCGAAGCGAACCGCCTGCTCGAACTCAACGACGCACTCGACCGTCTCGAACAGATTCGTCCGCGTCTCGCCCAGGTCGTGCAACTGCGCTATTTCGCCGGCCTGTCCGAAGAAGAGACCGGCGAAGTGCTCGACCTCGACCGCAGCACCGTGCGACGCGACTGGCGCAAGGCGCGCGGCTGGCTGTACAACAAGCTGCATCCCGACGCGGCGGGTTGAAGCCGGATGCAGGAGCCGACGCGCGAAGACTGGCAGCGCCGCGAGGACTTGCTCGACGAATTGCTCGAGCTTCCGGAGAGCGAGCAGGCCGGTTTCATCGAACAGGTCGCACGTGCATCGGCCGGCGATGCGGCGTCGCTGCGCGAGTGGCTCGCCGGCATCGAGCGCTCCGAGGGTTATCTCGCCGCGCCGACGCCCGTGCCGATCGGCCGCGACGGCGCGGCGGTCGGCAACTGGCGTGCACTGCGCCTGATCGGGCGCGGCGGCATGGGTGAGGTCTGGCTCGGCGAGCGCGCCGACGGCCTGTTCGAGAAGCGCGTCGCGATCAAGTTCATCCGCGACGACCGGCCGCAATTGAAGCGCAGTCTCGAATCCGAGCGCCGCGTGCTGGCCGCGCTGCAGCATCCGGGCATCGTGCGCCTGCTCGACGCGGGCGCGACGGCGGATGGCCATCCGTTCCTCGTCACCGAGTACATCGACGGCGTCGCGCTCGACGCCTGGATCGAACGCGACCGGCCTGCGCTGGCACAGCGCCTGCGCCTGTTCCGCGAGGTCGCCGAGGCGGTCGCCTACGCGCACGAACGCCTCGTCATCCACAGCGACATCAAGCCGGCGAATATCCTCGTCGATGCGAACGCGCATGCGCATCTGCTCGATTTCGGCATCGCGCGCGCGCTCGCCGACGAAGGCGACGCGGCGCACGCGACCCAGATCGCGCTGACCCCCGAATTCGCCGCGCCGGAATTGATTGCCGACAACAGCGCGGGCATGCGTTCGGACGTCTACGCACTCGGCGGCCTGTTGTATTTTCTGCTCTGCGGCAAACCGCCGCTCGCACTGCGCGGGCTCGCGCTCGCGGCGATGATCGCCAAAGTGCGCGACGAACAGCCCGTGCGGCCGAGTGCGATCGCAGCGCCGATCACGGGCGCGCCGAAGCGCCTGCTCGCCGACCTCGATGCGATCGCGCTCAAGGCATTGGCGAAGGCGCCGGCCGCACGCTACGGCACGGTCGAGGCCTTGCTCGCCGACCTCGACGCCGCGCTCGCCAGCCGGCCGCTCGCCGCGCGTGCGCCGAATACGCTCGATCACGCACTTCGCTACTTGCGTCGGCATCGTCTTGCGCTCGCAATCGCCACGACGGTCGCGTTGTCGCTGATCGCCGGCATGGCCGGCACGCTCTGGCAGGCGCGCGAAGCAAGGTTGCAGCGCGATCGCGCCGAGGCCGAAGCACGGCGCGCGGGCGCGGAAGTGGCGACGGCGAACGCGGTGCGTGATTTTCTCGTCGGTGTGTTCAAGTCGGCGAACCCAGAACTCACCTACGGCAAGACGCCGAGCGCGGCGGAACTGATCGACGGCGCCGTGCGCGAAGCGCGCGACGATCTGCGCGAGCGCCCCGAATTGCAGGCGCAGTTGTTCGACGTGCTCGGCCAGACCTATGCCGGTCTCGGCCGCTATGCGCAGTCGGTCGCCCTGCTGCGAGAGGCGCATGCCGCCGCGGTGGCGACGGCCGGCGAGACATCGCCGCTGGCCTTGCGCCTTGCGGTCGATTTCGCCGCCGCGGTCAACAGCAACCGCGGACCCTACGACGAGGCGCAGGTGTTGCTCGAGCGCACACTCGCGCGCTTGCGTGGCGAGTCTCCGCAGAGCGCGCGCCTGCTCATCGCGGCCTTGTACGAGTACGGCGAAATGCAGTCGAAGCGCGGCGATCTGAATCTCGCCATCGGCAGCTTCGAGCAGGCGTTGGCGCAGGCCAAGGAAATGGGGCGCGACGGCGACGAAGAGCGCGCGACAGTTCTCAAAGCACTGGCCGCGGCCAAGACCATGCAGAGCGATTACCCGGCGGCGATCGGCCTGCTGCGCGAGGCGCTCGACATCCGCAAGCGCCTGTCTGCGCCGGGCAGTCCGCCGATCGTCGATATCCAGATTGAACTCGCCGACGTGCTGCGCGCGTTCGACCGCCTCGACGAGTCGGCGGCGATGTTGCGCCAGGCGGTTGCCGCCTATCGCGACGCGTTCGGCGACAAGCATCCGCGCACCTTGTATGCGCGCGTCCAGCTCGCAGAGACGCTGACCAGCCAGCGCGAGCTCGGCGAGGCGGAGACCCTGCTGCGCGGCGTTGATGCCGACGCACGGCAGCAGCTCGGCAGCGACAACGAGTTGTCGCGGCGCAGCCTCAACGGCCTCGCCGGCATCCGCAACGAAGAGCGCGACGGCGAGGGCGGTCTCGTCTTCATGCGCGAGGCGGTCGAGATGTCGACGCGGCTGTACGGTGCCGACAGTCCGAAAACCTTGTCGATGAGTTTCAACCTGTCCAATGCGTATTTGAACGTCGGTGACTTTGCCGACGCCGAAGCGCTGTCGCGCAAAGTGCTCGATAAATATCGCGCCACCGGCAATGACGACATCGGCGGCCTGCTGTCGAATCTGGCTTACACGGCGCGCATGCGCGGCGATGCAGAACAGGCGACCAAGTACCGCGCCGAAGCACTGACTCTGCTGCAGAAGCAGACCGGCGCGAGCAGCACGGCGTCGCTGGCCGGGAAACTGGCGTTGGCGCTCGATCAGCGCAACCTCGGCCAGCTCGACGACGCGCGGCGCAACGCCGAGGCGGTGCGTGACGAAACCGAACGACTCGGAAAAGAGGCCGACGCGCGCCTGCGCATGCTCGCGCACTATGCCGTGGCCCAGATCGACTACCTGCAGGGTCGCTGCGCCGATTCGCGATCGGCCTTGGAAACCGCCTGGGAGCAGTACGGGAAACTCAAAGATGCACCGCCCAATCGCGTGAAGACCGCGACCGCGGCCCTGTTCGTCGGCCTATGCCGAAAACAGACCGGTAGCGGCGACGGCGCCGCAACGCGTGCAATGATCGCGGAGAACGCGAAGATACTGCGCGGATCGAAATTCACCGACCCCTACATCCGGCAACTCGCCGACCAGGCGACAAGGGCGAAATGACGAACTCCGTTGAAGTCGGTGCTTCCGCGATCCACGGCCTCGGCGTTTTCGCCATACGGGCGTTCGTACCGGGGCAGACCAAGCACGCCCTTGATGATGAGCTCATTGCGGAGCGGCTGAAAAAGTTCGCTCCTAAGGCGACTGCTTTTGAACAGCCGCACTCGCTGGCGTGGACTGATCTGAAGAAACGCGGCGATCCGTCCCTGGATCGCCGCGTTTGCACAGCCGGAGCCGTCCTTAGCCCTTCTTGATCAAGGCCTGAATCTTGGCGACGCGATCGGGCGAGGACGGATGGCTCGACATCAGACCGCCTTTGCCCTGCAGCTTGCCGAGCATCGACACCATCGCGTTCGGGTCGTACTTGTGTTTGACCATGAAGTGATAGCCGTAGACGTCGGCCTCGCTTTCCTCTTTCTGCGAGAACTGCGCATTGACGAAGGACTCGGCGACGCCGCCGAGTTCGGAGGCGGCGACGGTGCCGGCCTTGCCGCCCGTAGCCGCCGCACCCTGGCGCGCGGCGCGCGTGAGGATCGCAGTCTTCATCTTGGCCTTGGTGTGGCCGAGCTTGGCGTGGCCGATCTCGTGGCCGATCACGGCGCGGATCTCGTCGTCGCTCATCTTGTCCATAAGGCCGGCGAACACGCGCACGCAGCCGTTGGCCATGGCGAACGCGTTGACGTCGCTGACCAGGTAGGCCTTGAAGTTGAGATTGATGCCGTCTTCGTTGTTCAGTCCCTGGGTGAGCTTGGCCAGGCGCGCGGCGTATTTGCTGCCGGGCGCGGCGATCTTGTTCTGCTTGTCGTAAGCCACGCAGGCCTCGTCCGAGGTCTTGCGGATGTCGTCGTCACTGAGCGACAGGCCCTTGGCCGCGCCGACGCCGGCGCCGAGCGCGCCGCCGAGATCGATCGCCATCGCGCTGCCGGTCATGCACACGGCCGCGGTCAACATCATTGCCTGATATTTCAGTTTCATCGTGGATTCCTTGCTTGCGGGGACACGTGGGCACATGCCGGCGCCGGGTAACGGCGTCTTGCAAAGAAGGAATCACGATTCGAAGGCCGGCCGGGTCATTTTTCCTCGGCTGCGGCGGATGAGGCGTTGGGCTAGTCTTCGCCCTTGGCCGGTTTGGCGCGTTTCGACTTGATCGAGATGAACTGCGGCTCCTCGCCGTCGAGGCGCAGCGCGATCAGTTCGCCGCCCCAGACGCAGCCGCCGTCGATCGCATAGATGCCCATGCCCATGAAGCGGCCCAGGGTGGACCAATGGCCACAGACGATGCGTATATCGTGGCGCACGCGGCCGGGCACTTCGAACCAGGGATACAGTCCCGGCTTCTGCGTGCCGGGGCCGCCTTTTTCGCCGTAGGCGATGCGCCCGCGCACGTCGCAGAAACGCAGGCGCGTCATCACGTTGATCGTCGCGCGCAAACGGTCGATGCCGCGCAGCCGCGGCGTCCACTGGTCGGGTTTGTTGCCGAACATGCCGAGCAGCAGACGCTTGGCGCCGTCGCCGGCGAGGCGGCCTTCGACTTCGCGCGCGGCGCGTTCGGCGCGGTCGAGCGTCCAGCCCGGCGCGAAGCCGGCGTGAACGAGGGCGAAGTTCAGCGCGTGATCGACATGCAGCAGCGGGCGCGTGCGCAGCCAGCCGAGCAGCACGTCGCGGTCGGGCGCGAACAGCACTTCGCGCAGTTCCGGGTTCACTTTCGCCTGTGCGGCTTCGTCGCGCTCGGCGATTGCGAGCAGGGAGAGATCGTGGTTGCCGAGCACGACCACCGCGCTCTTGCCGAACGACTGCACCTGGCGCAGCACGGCAAGCGATTGGCCGCCGCGGTTGACCAGGTCGCCGCAGAACCAGAGCGTGTCCCGCGAAGAATCGAAGCGGATTTTTTCCAGCAGTTGAGCAAGCTCGTCGTAGCAGCCCTGAACGTCGCCGATCGCGTAGATGGCCATCAGTGCGGCGCCGTCAATGCACGGTCCGCGGGATCGACAGCGTGAACTGCGGGATCGCCGCGTCGAAGCGGCGTCCGTCGTCGGCGAGCATCTGGTAGCTGCCGCGCATGGTGCCGACGGCGGTTTCGAGCACGGCGCCGGAGGTGTATTGGAAATCGTCGCCCGGACGCAGCCAGGGCTGTTCGCCGACCACGCCTTCGCCGCGCACTTCCTGAACCTTGCCGTTCGCGTCAGTGATGATCCAGTGGCGTGAGATCAGGCGAGCGGCGACGCGGCCCGTATTGGCGATGTGGATCGTGTAGGAAAATGCGTAGCGGTCCGCATCCGGCATGGACTGGTCCTGCAGAAACTGGGTCTGCACGGCCACGCTGATCGCATAGAGGGTGTCGTCGCTCATGCGCCGATTGTGCGCAGGCCGGAACAGTGAAGCAAGGGCCGGGAACGAAACGGCGCCGCGTTTCTCGCGGCTTTGCGATTTTTCATGCCCGAATGCGGACAGGTGAATCGTGTGCCGCGAATTACGTTTCTATGACAGAAGCGCGCTCAATTCTTCGATTCGAGCACGCGCGCGAGCGCGACGAATGCCGCGGGCGGCAACTGTTCGGCGCGTTCGCGCGCGTCGATGCCGGCAGCGGCGAGATCGTCTGCGCCGGCGACTTGGCGCAGGGCGTTGCCGAGTGTCTTGCGGCGCTGGCCGAACGCGGCGCGGACGACGCGGTCGATCGCGACGAAATCGGTCTGCGGCAGCTTTTCGGCGGGCAGCGGAACGAGACGCACGACCGCCGAATCGACTTTCGGCGGCGGCGAGAACGCAGTCGGCGGCACATCGAACAGCGGCTCGACCGAGCAGCGCAGTTGCAGCATCACCGAGAGCCGCCCGTAAGTCTTGCTGCCGGGACCGGCGGCCATGCGCTCGACCACTTCTTTCTGCAGCATGAAGTGCATGTCGTCGATCACGCCGGCATGGTCGAGGCAGTGGAACAGGATCGGCGTGGAGATGTTGTAGGGCAGGTTGCCGACGAGGCGGACCTTGCTCACGCCGGCGTCGCGCGCGAGCGCGGAGAAATCGACTTCGAGCACGTCGCGGTTGACGATCGTCAGTTCGCCGACGCCTTTCGCGCGCGCGCGCAGCGGCTCGATCAGGTCGCGGTCGAGTTCGATCGCGGTGAGCCGGCCGGTCGCCTGCAGCAGCAGAAAAGTCAGCGCGCCTTCGCCGGGGCCGATCTCGACGAGGCACTCGCCGGGCTTCGCTGCCACATATTCCACAATGCGGCGTAGTATATTTTTGTCGTGGAGAAAGTGCTGGCCGAAGCGCTTCTTGGTGACGTGCGGGGCGAAATCGTTCATGCGGTGGAACCCGTTCTCTAAGCGTGGCGAGCGAAGGCAGTGCGCGTGAGCACGCAGCGCAGCAACCGAAGTGTACAGTCGAGCACATGGGGATTCCGAGCGCCGTGCGCGTGCGCTCCGCCGAATGCGGCTGCTGCGAACACGGTCAGGCGTCGGGACGGTACATGGGCGGCGAGGCGCGCAGTTCCTCGTACAGCCATTCGCGGAACTTGAGCAGGGTCGGCTTGCGCGCGTTCTGCGGCGGATAGACAAGATGACAGGTGGCCGGCGACGGAATGCGCTGCGCGAACGGGGCCACGAGCGTGCCGGCGCGCAATTTGAGCGCGGCAAGCGAACCGCGCGCGAGGACCGCACCCTGGCCCTGGATCGCCGCCTGCAGGGCGAGTTCGGAGTCGTTGAATACCGGGCCGCGGCGCGGTTCGGCGATATTGACGCCGGCCGCGGCGAACCACGGCGCCCACGGCTGCTGACGGATGCGCAGCAGCGGCACCCGCGCGAGGTCGGCCGGGCTGCGCAGACGCGAACGCCGCGCGAGCGCCGGGCTCAGCGTAGGGAACATTTCGTCGTCGAACAGTTTTTCGCTGACCAAGTCATCGTAATTGCCGGTGCCGTAGCGGATGGCGACGTCGACGCCGTCGCTGCGGAAGTCCGACACCGCGGGCGTGCTGTCGAGGCGCAGATCGATGCCGGGATGGCGTTCGAGGAAGCCGCCGAGGCGGGTGACGAGCCACGCCGCGGCGAACGACGGCAGCACGCTGACTGTGAGCGAATTTGCACTATCGTGATCGCGCAGGCGTTCCAGTGCCGCGGCAAGCTGGTCGAGCGCCGCGCGCACGTCCTGGGCGAGCTGGCGGCCTGCGTCGGTCGCGGCCATCTGCCGGCCGGCGCGGCGCAGCAGCGGCAGTCCAAGCGCCGCTTCGAGCGCGTGGATTTGGTGACTTACCGCGCTATGGGTGAGGTTGAGCTCTTCCGCCGCACGCGAATAGTTCTGGTGGCGCACGGCGGCTTCGAGCACGCGCAGCGAGCGCAGCGGCGGCAGGCGGTGCCAGGGATTCATGCGCCGATCGGCATGGGAGAACGCATGCGGCGCAGTCTATCATCTGTGAAAAAAACTCACAGGTGAGGCGAGAAAATAGCGTTTCCCGCGCGCGTGCGCGCGGCTTAGGATGCGCATCTGGGACGGACGCCCGCGCGGCCCGCGCGAACCTTTCCACGGAGTCTTCAATGAACGCCGCGATCTTCGCCCAACTCGTCGCCCTCGGCATGATCTGGGGCGCCTCCTTCATGTTTCAGCGCATCACCGTGCCGGTGATCGGCGCGGGCATGACCGGTGCCGGGCGCATGATCTTCGCCGCGCTGACCCTGCTCGCCGTGCTCGTAGTGATGCGCAAGTCCCTGCAGTGGCGCGCGCGTTGGCGCGACTACCTCGTGGTCGGTCCGATCGTCATGGGCGTGCCGCTGGCCCTGTTCGCGGTCGCGGCGCGCTCGCTGCCGGCCGGCTATCTCGCCGTGCTCAATGCGACCGTGCCGCTGTTCGCCGTGCTGATCGGCTGGGGCCGCGGCACGCGGCCGTCGACGTCGAAGCTCGCCGGCGTGGTGGTCGGCGTACTCGGCGTCGCCACGCTGGCCCGGTTCGGTCATCTGGAAATGAATTGGGGAACGGTCATCGGTTTCGCGGCGGCGCTGCTCGCCTCGTTCCTCTACGCGGTCGGCGCGATTCTGGCCAAGGCGCGCTATGGCGATGCCGATCCGCTCACGATCACCGCAGGCAATCTGATCGGCGGCTGCGTGCCGTTGATTCCGGTGGCATTGGCGACCGCGCCGGCCGAGTTGCCAGCGGGCGGCGTGTCCGCCGCGCTGATCGCACTCGGCATTCTCTGCACCGGCATCGCCTATGCCTTGTATTTCCGCATCCTGCGTGCGGCCGGCGTCGAGCGCACGGTGACGGTGACCTTCCTCGTGCCTTTGTTCGCGCTGCTCTGGGCCTCGTTGTTCCTGCACGAAGCGATCACCTGGGCGGCGATCGCGGGTTGTGCGCTCGTGTTGTTCGCGGTCGCGCTGATCTTCGAGCGCGTGCCGGGCTTCGCGCGCACGCCGGCGCCCGTGGTGGTGCCGGTGAAGGAAGAACTCTGCCGGGAATGATCAGCCGCGGTTCGCGGCAAGTTCGATCGCGAGCTTCGTCGCCACGATCAGGCTCGATGCGTCGGCACGTCCGGTGCCGGCAAGATCGAGCGCGGTGCCGTGATCGACCGACGTGCGCACGTAGGGCAGGCCGAGGGTCACGTTGACCGAATCGCCGAAGCCGAGCGCCTTGAGTACCGGCAGGCCTTGGTCGTGGTACATCGCGAGAAAGGCGTCGTATTTCGCGCGCAGGCCGGGCAGGAAGGCGGTGTCGGCCGGCAGCGGGCCGTCGAGCGCAATACCTTCGCAGCGCAGTGCGTTCAGCGCGGGAATAATCGTGTCGATTTCTTCGCGGCCGAGATGGCCCGATTCACCGGCATGAGGATTCAGGCCGAGCACGCAGATGCGCGGGTTCGCGATGCGGAATCGCGTGCGCAGATCCGCATCGACGATGCGGACGATGCGCGCAAGCGTGTCGCGCGTGATCGCCGCGGCGACCGCAGAGAGCGGCAGATGCGTGGTCGCCAGAGCGACGCGCAGGCCCGGAGCGACGAGCATCATCGCGACTTCGCAATGCGCGCGTTCGGCGAAGAATTCGGTATGGCCGGTGAAAGCAATGCCGGCATCGTTGATCGTGCTTTTCTGCACCGGCGCGGTGACCAGCGCATCGAATTCGCCCGCGGCACAGCCGTCGGCCGCGCGCGCGAGGGTGTCGATCACGTAGGCGCCGTTGCGTGGATCAAGCCTGCCGGGCACGGCCGTCGCGCGCAGCGGCACATACAGGCAGCGCAGCGAGCCGGGCTTGCGCTGCGTGATGCGCGGTGCCGGATAGTCTTCGAGTTCGAGTGCCGTTCCGGCTGACTTCGCCGCGGCGGCGAGCAGGCCGGCGTCGGCGACGGCGACAAGGTCGGCGGCGAGATCGGTCGCGGCGAGTGCCGCGACGATTTCAGGACCGATGCCGGCGGGTTCGCCGGCAGTGATGGCGATGCGCGGGAGCATGGCAGCGATGCCCTGGGCGACGTTCGTGCCGCCCCGACGCGGACTTACTTGGACTCGGCCTTCTTGAGCACGGCTTCCGAGCAGGACGCGCGTTCCTTGGTCACGTAGGCCGGATCGACCGCGCAGATATAGGCTTCGGCGCGGAACGTGCGCATCTGGCTTTCGATTTCGTCTTCGGCCTTGCGCTGGCGGATCATCTCGCGCACTTGGTCGCGCTGGGCGTCGACGGTGCGGTCCATTTCGCGCTTGCCGAGCACTTGCAGGATGTGCCAGCCGACGTCGGTCTGGAACGGCTGCGAGACGTCGTTGTTGTTCTTGAGCCCGGAAATCGTCGTCGCGACGGCCGTGCCGTAGCGGTCGATCGGGAACCAGCCCATGTCGCCGCCGAGGTTGGCGGTCGGTGGATCCTTCGAGTATTCCTTGGCCAGCTTGGCGAAGTCCTCGTGACCGTCGACGATGCGGCGGCGCAGGTCGGCGGCGGTCTTCTGCGCTTCGGCGCTCGACACGAGTTCGGTGATCGGGATCATGATGTGACGCGCATGGTATTCGGTGACGAGCTGCTTGCCGCCGGTGTTGCGCTTGTCGACCACCTTGATGATGTGGAAGCCGTTCGGTCCGCGCACGACCGGGGAAACCTGGCCCGGCGAAAGCGTCTCGGCGATCTGCGCAAAGGCCTCGGGGACGGAGCTGACCGGGCGCCAGCCGAGGTCGCCGCCGTCGGGCAGCGCGTCCTGGGCGTTCGAGTAGCGGATCGCCGCGGCGCTGAAGTCGAGGCCGCCGTCGATCTGCTTCTTCACGTCGTCGGCTTTGTCCTTGGCCGTCTTGATCTGGTCGGCGCTCGCATTCTCCGGCGTCGCGATCAGGATATGGGCGAGATGGATTTCGCCGGTCTTGACGTTGCCGCTTGAGAGCATCGTGTCGACTTCGGCGTCGGTGACCTGTCCCGAACTCTGCATGATGCGCTGCTGCAGGCGTTGTACGAGGATCTGTTCCTTGGTCTGCTTGCGGAACTCGTCGTAGTCGACGCCGTCGCGCGCGAGTGCGCCGCGCAACTGGCTCATGTCGATCTGGTTCTGCTGCGCGATGCGCTGGATCGCCTGATCGACGTCGTTGTCGGTCACGCGGATGCCGGTGCCCTGCGCGCGCTGGATCTGCAGGCGGTTCATGATCAGGCGGTCGAGCAACTGGCTGCGCAGCACGTCGGTCGGCGGCAGCTGCTGCGGATTGCTGCGGTACTGAGCCTGGATCTGGGCCACGGCGCGGTCGAGTTCGCTCTGCAGAATGACGTCGTCGTCGGCGATCGCGACGATGCGGTCAAGCGGCTCGATCGGCTGAATCTGCGCGTGCAGCGCAGGCGCGGCAACGAGGAAAGCGGCAAGGAGGGCGGCGAAAAGCTTGTTCATCGGCGACTCTGCAATCGGACAATCATTCGGCGGGGCGCCGGCGCGCCCGCGTGCGGGAAAAGGAAGATAGCGCGGCCACCCTGAACGGACTCCGCGCATCGGGCGACCCGCGCACGCTCAGGCGGCGCGGACGCAGGAACGTAACTCATTGATAGCCAAGGATAGCATGGCGCAGGAAATTTTCCGTTCGCTGGCCGCTGGAGCCGATGCCCTTGAACTCGACCTCGAAGAACGCCGTGGTTTCCGCCTTGACGTTGTCGGGCAGGTAGACGCCGCCGTTGAGGGTATTGCTGACGTTGTTGAGCCAGCGCCGCGCGACTAGGCGCATGGCGACGCAGCAGGTGTCGTACTGCACGCCGGCGAAGGATTCGAGCATCTGCCGGTCGCGCAGCGAATAGTAGTAGCGGCCGACGATGCTCCAGCGCTGATTGAGCGGAATCAGCGTGGTGACGTCGTACTGTTCGAGATAGCCGCGGCGGAAGCGATAGGAGAAGTTGAACACGCCGTCGGTGCCGAAACGGCGTTGGATCGCGATCGAGGACAGATCGGTGCGATGGTCCCACGGAATCCAGACGTTCTTGCCGTTCTGCGTAGCCGGGTAGACCGGATCGGGATTCCACTGCTGGTCCCAGGTCACGCTCCAGTTGCGGTTGATGCGCACCTGGACCTCGGTGAAGATGTCCTTGCCGGTGTAAGCGAGCGGCGCATAGTAGGGCAGCAGGTTGACGCGCGGCGTCTTGAAGTAGCGGATCTGGCCGATGCTCGCGCTGAGGAATTGGTCGCCGCTTTCCGCGTCGATCAGGCGTGACGTCAGCGCGAACGTTGCCTGGTTCGCATCCGACTGGCGGTCGCCGCCGGTGTAGGCGTTGGTGCGGAACAGGCTCGGGAAATCCATGCTGGGCAGCGACGTATCGAAATTCGGCAGCCGGTCCTGATTGCGGTACGGCACGTACAGGTAGAACAGGCGCGGTTCGAGGGTCTGGATCAGCGAGTTGCCGAACAGCTTGGTGTCGCGCTCGAAGAACAGGCCCGAGTCGAGGCTGACGATCGGCAGGCTGCGCGACGCGGCAACGTTGGGTCGCAACTGCGTCGGATCGGCGAAGTTCAGATTCGACAGATCGTACTTGGTGAAGCGATAGCCGATCGTCGGGCGGATGAACCAGGCTAGGCTTTCGATCGGATAAGAGATGTGTGGATAGAGATCGAGGCGCTGTCCGGTCACCGAATAGGCGCGGCTGAAATTGACGTACTCCGACTCCATGCCGACTTCGAGATCGCCGAATTTCTGTGCGGCGTTGAAGGTCACGCGCGGCAGGCGCGTATAAGGCTTGAATACGGCCGGGTTCGAGCACGTGCCCGGCGCGCCGCCGCCGGCGCAGACCGGCTCCATGCTCGGGTCGCTGACCTGCCACATGTCGCCGCCGATCGACATGTTCCACCATGTGCCGTGGCCGTTCACATAGGCGCTAGACGGCAACAGGCTGATCGCGGTGCTTTGGAAGCTGTCGCCGAAATCGCGCAGGTAGACGTTGTCGGAAACGCGGTGGATATCGACCGTCGCGCCCCAGTTCGAGGAGAACGTCGTCCAGTTCTGCAGGCGCAGGTAGCCGCGCGAAGAGTCCGTCACTTGGTCGTTCGGCATGTAGCCGAGGTTGAGCTGCAGGCGATCCCACTCCGAGATATAGCGGAATTCGGAATCGAGCATTGGCCCGCGCTTGGTGAACTCGATCGGCTTAAGCGTGGCGTCGTAGTTCGGCGCCAGATCGAAGTAATACGGAATGCCGAGCTTGAATCCCTTGCGGCTGCTGTAGTTCATGACCGGCATGAGGAAGCCGGAATGCCGGTCCTCGTCGATCGGGAACGAGATATATGGCAGCCACATGAACGGCACGCCCTGATAGGCGAGAGTGACGCCGTGGCCGTAGCCTTCGTTCTTGACCTTGTCGATTTCGAGATTGTCCGAGCGCATTTCCCACTGGCGCTCGGTCGGATCGCAGGTCGAGAACGTGCCGGACGTCATCTTCGTGTGGTCCGGGTCGGTCTGATTGACGATCGCGGCGACGCCATTGCCGCGCTGGTCGAGCATCTGGTAGCGCACGTTGTCGAGATAGGTCACGTTCGGCGTCGTCGTGCCGCGGGCCTTGTCGGCCGACATCAGCATGCTCGCGTCCTGGTAGCGCACGTGGCCGGTCGCCGTGTAGTCCGTGGTCTCGGTGTCGTAGGTGAGGAAGTCGGTACGCAGCAGGGCGTCGAGCTTCTGCATCTGTACGCTGTCTTCGAGCTGGGCGTGGGTCTTGTCGAGCCACGTCACCTTATTGGCGTCGGCCAGGGTCTGCGCTTTGGAGCGGTCGCCCGCCGGCGGTAGGCCGGAGACGAAGAAATCGAGCAGGTCGTTGCGCTTGCACTTGCCGAATTCGTCCTTCGGTGTCACGCAGCGCATCACACCCGCCGGGCACATGTACTGGGTACTCGACGGTGCGACGACCGCGGTCTGCGCGGCGGCGGGTTCGGCGAGGACGAGCATCAGCAGCAGGGGCAGCGGACGCAGGGACAGGTGCCGAAGCCGGCGGTCGAGTAGCAGGGATGGCTGCACAGTGAGGTCGCAAGCAGGCACGAGGGCGGCAATCTTGCCCGAATGAGGGGGCAGGGGCAATCCGCGCGGCGGCGTACCGTTCATGTTTGGACGGGCGCGGCGGCGTTGCCCGATGCCCGGCGCGGTCGCATATTCCACGCGTCCGACACGCGGTCGACGGGAGATCGACGATGACCGACAAGATCGAAAAGACCGATGCGCAGTGGCGCGAAGAACTGAGTCCGAAGCAGTACGCGATCTGCCGCTGCTCGGCCACCGAGCGGCCGTTCACCGGCAAATACTGCGACCACCACGAGGCCGGCACCTATCTGTACGCGGCCTGCGGCGCCGAACTGTTTTCCTCGCAGACGAAGTACGAATCCGGCAGCGGCTGGTCGAGCTACTACCGGCCGCTCAACGACGCCGCGGTCAGCGAGCAGGAAGACGACAGCCACGGCATGCGCCGCGTCGAGGTCCAATGCGCGCGCTGCGACTCGCATCTCGGCGACGTCTTTTCCGAGGGCCCGAAGCCGACCGGACTGCGCTACTGCATCAACTCGGCCGCGCTCGGCTTCGAGCCGGACTGAGCGCGCGCCTCGCCGCGCTTTCTCGCGGCGTCAACCCGGCGTAGCCAGCTTGAGCCCGATGATGCCCGCGATGATGAGACCGACGCTGATCAGCCTCGCGGCGTTCATCGGCTCGGCGAACAGGACGATGCCGAAAATCACCGTGCCGACCGCGCCGACGCCGACCCAGACGCCGTAGGCGGTGCCGACGGGCAGCGTCTTCATCGCGGTCGCCAACAGCCAGAAACTCGCGGTCATCGCCGCCACGGTGCCGACGCTCGGCCAGAGCTTCGTGAAGCCTTCGGTGTATTTCAGTCCGATCGCCCAGACCACTTCGAGCAGACCGGCGAGAACGAGCAGTACCCAAGCCATGAGATTTCTCCTGATGCTGGGGTCGTCCCCGTAAGGTCGAATAGGCCGGCGAGGTCGTCCTCGCCGGTGTCCGCATAGTAGCGACTTCGTCTTCTGCGGTGGAGTCCGGCCTATTGCCACTCCGCTGCCGCGTGGGGCGGGCGGCGGACTTCAGCCCTGGCCGCCGGCAAAGCCGACGTCGGCAATCCAGTTGCGTTTGCGCCGCGCCAGGCGTGTAGCCGGATCTTCGTCGTCGAACGTGATCGGCGACTGCTGCACGAGCGCCCTCGCGGTTTCTTCGAAGGTGTTGACGTTGACGACGGCGTAGAGATTGCCGTCCATGGCGGCGGTGACCACCGGCACGACGCCGCAACGCGAGCAGACGTGGAACTCCGCGGTCTGCGTGCCGAAGGCGTAGCGCGACACGAGCGAAGGTTGCTCGACCTCCACGCGCAGGCGAGCCGACGGAAAAGACGTCCAAACGCCGCCGTGGCCGATGCAGAACGAGCAGGTGCAGGCGCGTGCGGGAATCCGCACGGGATCGGGTTCCCAGTGCAGGTCGAAAGCGATGTTTCCGCAATGGCAGGCGCCGTGGATCAACATGCCGGTTTCCTGTTCAAGCAGACGCGATCAATTCTGCGCTGTGGCGATGACCTGCGCGACTTCCCACGAGTGCCCCGCCGGGTCGACGAAATTCGCTGTACGCTTGCCCCAGGGCCGGTCTTTCGGGCCGGCGAGCAGGGTGACGCCGTGCTCGGCGAGGCGCGCGCAGACCGCATCGACGTCGTCGATCCAGACGCTGAGCTGGAAACGCGAGCCGGCATTGCGTGCACCGGGCTGGTCCGGCTCGATGATCTCGCCGGCGCTGCCGACGTGGAGCAGGTTGAGGATGAAGTTGTCGAACCGCAGCGCGGCGGAGACCTCGTCCTCGAAGATCGTTTCGGCGCCGAACACGTTTTGATAGAAGCGCTTGGCAACCGCCACGTCTTCGACGAACAGGCTGATCGCGCTGAGGTGTCGCAGGGAAGAAGTCATGTCGGGTTTCCTCGAATCGGCGGATATTCTCAGCGTTCGGCGCCGTTCGCGTCGAGCGCGAGCGGACGTACGTACTGAACCAGGCTCATCAGGGTTTTGCCGGGCTCCTCCCACGGGATCATATGGGCGGAATGCTCGAACCAGATGCCGCGCTTGTACGGCGCCTTGACCTGATCGAGCCATTTCGCGGTCGGCTCGGACGGCGTCGTGTAGTCGTGCCGGCCCATGAACATCACGACCGGAATCGGGAACGTGCGCACTCCCGTGTAATCGACGGCGAGGAACTCCGGCATGATCCGCGCAAGGGTGAACACGTTGCCCTTGTCGATCGCCTGGCGGTCGTTGAAATCGTATTCGGGTGAGAGCAGCGGCGCGTCGAAGAAGTACGGCGAGTTGTCGCGGTATGCGCTCAAGCCGCCGTAGAACTGCGGCCACTTGCGCGCGATGATGATGCGTTCGCGCGTGACCGGCTTGTCTCCGGGATAGGGCGCGATCGATTCCATCTCCTTCACCGCTTCGGCGTTGTTGTGCGCCTTCGCTTGAGCGAGGCCGAAGTCGAAGCTGACGCGCTCGTTCTCCATCGTGTTGACGTTCTGGCCGATGCCGACATAGGCATGGAACAGGTCGGGCCGCTTCAGCGCGGCGCCCATGCCTACGACCGTGCCCCAGCTGTGGCCCATCAGGATCAGCTTGCGCTTGCCGTATTTTTTGCGGATGTGCTCGGCGACCTCGATCGCGTCGTCGACGTAGCGTCCGATGTGGATGCTGTCGGCGATCGAATCGGGCGCGACCTCGCCGAAAGTCTTGCCGGCGCCGCGCTGGTCCCAGTTGACCACGGTGAAATATTCCTCGATCGGCCGCTGGAACTGCCAGATCGTCGGCATCAGCGGCGAAGCCGGGCCGCCGTGAATGAACAGGATGATCGGGTTCGCCTTGTCCTGGCCGCGCACATTGAGCCATTGGTCGATGCCGCCGATTTTCGTTTTGTACGTTTCCTGGACGCCGTTCGGCGCGACGATGCGTTCGAGATCTTTCACCACGTCGCGCGAGAGCTGGTAGCGCTCGGCGTCGGTCGCCGCGTGCGTCGATGTCGATGCGCAGGCGAAGGTGAGGAACAGGGAAACGAGCCAGACATATTTCATCGAAAGATTCCGCAGGAGAGCCATAAGTGGAGATGAGCGAAAGCGGCGCCCGGTTGAGACGCGAGGCGAACTGCTACCAGACGTCGCCGGGCCGCCAGTCGGTCGACAGAGGCGCATGCAGATCCAGCGACGGCGGCGTGTGCGGCAGGCGATGGATCATCACTTCTTCCCCGGGTGTCGGAATCTCGGTGCCGTCGCGATCGACGTACGACAGCGGCCCGAGCCAGAGTTCCCAGCCGAGGCGCCGGTAATAAGCGTCCGCAGACGGCGACAGCGCCGCGATGGCGTAGTCGCCGAGCAATGGCGGAATGCTCCGCAGCAGCTCGCTCGCGTAGCCGCGGCCCTGATGCGCGGGCAGCGTGGCGACGGCTTCGACGTAGGCGGTGCGCAGTGCGCCGCCCGTGCCGGCGCGCAGTTCGCGCTCGACCCAGGCGGCGTGGCTGATCAGTTCGCCATCGATGCGGCCGAGCAGATGCGTCGCCGGATGCAGCAGGTCGAGGAACGGCGAGAAGTCTTCTTCGTAGGCCGCGCTGCACAGCGCGAGCAGTTCGTTGCGCAGGCTCTCGTCCAGGTCTTCGCTGGCGACGATATCGATTTGCAGCGCGTGATTCGCGTTCATTTCGGAAAACTTCGGATGATGGAACCGCCGCACAGGCCCGCGTATTCGCAGGCGCAACGGCGGCCAGGTTTCAGGCGTGGATTCGTATCTGCTCCGCCGGCAGTACGGCGATGCGCTGTCCTGCGTCGGCCAGATCGGCGAGCGCGGAATTGACTCGCGCGGACAACTGCGCTGCGGCGATGCCGTTGCTGTCGACGGTGGAGTGCGCATCCGCGGCAAGCGCCACCTCGTAGCCGAGGGCCAGCGCGCCGCGAGACGTCGCTTCAACGCAGCAGTCACTCTGCAGGCCGCAGACGACGAGCCGATCGATGCCGAGTGAACTGAGCTGTGCGTGCAGTCCGGTGTCGTGGAAGGAGTCCGGCGCGGTCTTGCGTGTGCGCAGGTCGGTCGGCGCCGTCACCAGCGACTCCGCGAGCTGCCAGCCGTCGCCAGCAAAGCGCAGCGCGCCGGTGTCTTCCTCGTGCTGGACCAGCACCACGGGTACGCCCGCGGCGCGCGCGTCGGCGCCGAGCGCGTTGATTTTTTCGACGACGCGTTCGATGTCGAAAGCGGCTTCTTCGCCCGTGCACAGGGCGCGTTGGATATCGATGATGAGCAAGGCGGTAGACATGACGATGCACGCAATGGGGAGGCGGACGCGATGCCTCAAGTATGCCGCACGCCGGCGGCTGCTCGCTGCCGACCCGGTCGCGGCGGCAGTCGCTTCAGCGTGCTGCGATCTTCGCCAGCAGGGTCTTCGGCGCCTTGGTTTCCCACGCTTTGTGCACGAGCTGTCTGACCACGGCCGGCTTGGCCTTGGCGAGTTCGACGCGCAGGCCGATCGCCTTCTCGCCCCAGAACAGTTTCTCGACGAATTCCGCATAGAGCGCGAGCGCCGGTTCGCGCTCCTCTTCACCGACGAAGACGTGGATATGCGTCTCTGCAGGCGGCACGGTGACGAAGATCTTGCCGCGCACGCGGAACGCGGCATAGTTGAAATGCGGCGCCTCGGCGGTTTCGGGCAGAGCGAGGGCGTATTCGCGAACGGCGGCAATTTTCATCGGTGGCGTCCTCTCGCGGTCGCGGCGCGGACTGCGCGGAAAGCGCAAAAGTAGAATCAAGCGGCGGCCGTGTCCAGCAAGGCTGTGCGCACAGCGAATATCCGCGAGACTTGCCGCACATGACGGTCAGCTTCGCGATCTGCGATCATTGCAATCCGGTTTCAGGAAGATTTACGTGAACGGAAATCCCGACATGCTTACTTCGGTCGACGCCTGCGTCGCGCGCATCTTCGCGCACGCGGGCGCCGCGCTGCGCGTTGCCGCGCCGCTCGGCCTCGGCAAGCCCAACGTATTGCTGAATGCGCTGTACCGTCGCGTCGCCGACGATGCGGCGCTGCGTCTCGATCTGTACACCGCGTTGTCGCTGGCGCGGCCCGAGGCCAAGTCCGACCTGGAGCGGCGTTTCGTCGAACCGTTTCTCGCTCGTCACTTCGGCGCGGACTACCCCGATCTCGCCTATGTCGCCGCGCAGAAGGCCGGCACGCTGCCGGCGAACGTGCGCGTGCACGAGTTCTACATGCAATCGGGCGCGATGCTCGGCGTCGAATCGGCGCAGCGCGACTACGCGAGCATGAACTACACGCACGTCGCGCGCGATCTCGTCGACCGCGAGATCAACGTGATCGTGCAACTGATCGCCGCGCGCGAAGAGGCCGGGCGCATCCGCTACAGCCTCGCCTGCAATCCCGACGTCACCGCCGATCTGCTCGATCGTATGCAGGCCGCCGGTGCGCCGCGTCCCTACGTGGTCGGCGTGGTTCACCCCGACCTGCCTTTCGTCGGCAACGAAGCCGAGGTCGCGGCGGATTTCTTCGACGCGCTGTTGTTCGACCACGCCAACCGTCACACCCTGTTTGCGCTGCCGCGCGCGTCGATCGATCCGGTCGAATACGCACTCGGCCTGCATGCCTCGACCCTCGTGCGCGACGGCGGCACCCTGCAGATCGGCATCGGCGCGCTGTCCGACGCGATCGTGCATGCGCTGCTGCTGCGCCAGAGCGACAACGCCGCGTACCGCGCCGCGCTCGACGCGGTGTCGGCGCAGACCGCAGAGGGCAGCGTGGCGGCGCGCATCGGCGAACTCGGCGCTTTCGCGACCGGCCTCTACGGCGCGAGCGAAATGGTCATGGACGGTTTCATGCACCTGGCCAAGGCCGGCGTCCTCAAGCGCCGCGTCTACGATGACCAAGCGCTCGAGCAGGCACTCGAAGACGGCAGCATCATGGACACGGCCTTGCACGCGCATGCCGCCGATGCGCTCTACGCGCGCGGCGCGCTGGGGCCTTTCATCAACAAGGCGGAATGGGCGCGCCTGGTCCGCTTCGGCCTGCTGCCCGAAGGCACGCAGTTGGGCTTCACCGCACTGCAACTGCCCGACGGCGGCAGCCTGCCGCTCGATCTGAGCAATGCCGACGCGCGCGCGCAGTGGAACCGCGTACTCGCCGGACGGACTTTGCGCGAAGGCCGCTATCTGCGCGGTGCGTTCTATCTCGGCTCCAAGGATTTCTACGCCTGGCTGCACGGCCTCGACGGCGCGGACTTCGACGGCCTGTCGATGACGCGCGTGTCGGACATCAATCAGATCTACGGCGGCCGCGAATCGCTCGACGCCCTGCAGCGCCGCGATGCGCGCTTCTTCAACACCTGCATGATGGCGACCCTGCTCGGCGCGGCGACGTCCGACGCGCTTGAGAACGGCCAGGTCGTCTCCGGCGTCGGCGGACAGTACAACTTCGTCGCGATGGCGCATGCGCTCACCGGCGGGCGCTCGATCCTGTTGCTGCGTTCGACGCGCGAGCGCGGCGGCAACGCCGAGTCGAACATTCTCTGGAACTACGGCCACACCACCATTCCGCGTCACCTGCGCGACATTTATGTGACCGAATACGGCACCGCCGACCTGCGTGGCAAGTCGGATGAGGATTGCATCATCGCCATGCTCGCCATCGCCGACGCGCGTTTCCAGGACCGGCTCGCCAATCAGGCCAAGGCCGCCGGCAAGCTGCGCCGCGACTTCACGATCCCGGCCGAATGGCGGCGCAATACCAAGAAAAACCTCGTCGACGCGCTCAAGCGCGGCGATCTGGCTGCGCATTTCCCGGCGTTTCCGTTCGGCAGCGATTTCGACGCGGACGAACTGCGCCTGCTGCCTGCGCTCGGCAAACTCAAGGCGCTTTCGGCGAGCAAATTGAAGCTGGCATCATTCTTGCTCAAGAGCCTGCTTTCCTCCCCACAAGTGGCCGACGCGGAAATACTCATGACGCGATTGAACCTGCAATATCCGGCGACCGTTACCGAAAAGCTGACGCGCCGGCTCGTGCTTGCCGCCCTGGCCGGGAGCCGTTAGGAATGACCCCGCGCCGTTGATTGCCGTGATTGATATGAATGCTGTGTACACTCGATTGAAATCGATGCTTCCGCCGCGTGCCGCGGCCGAGAGGGGATCCTTCGTCGCCGATCCGAAGGCCATGCGCGAATGGCTGGACCGGCTGCAACTGGCCAATCGCGGCTTCACCCTGACCCGCCTGCAGGATGCGCTGCGCCAGCTCAATGCCGCCGTGGTCGCGCCGAAAGCGCGCCTGGCGATGCTCGAAATGCTCGAGCTGACCTCGGCCGCGCTCGTCGACGACGCGAAAAACGAAGCGCGCGAATTTTTTCCGATGTCGACCGACCGCTACGACGACGCCCAGCTTGCCGCCGAGATCGAGCGCGAACTGGCGATCGGCTATGCCGAGATCGTCTGCGATTTGTGCACGGCCGACGGCAAGGTCTCGTTCCTGCGCCGTTCCGTCGTCGCCAAGGCGCTCATGCGCGCCTGCCTGCATCAAAGCGTGCGTCTCTGGCTTGCCTGGAGAATGCACGGCGAACCGGCCGCCGGTACCTGGCAGAGCCTGCACGACCTGTTCCGTTTCGCCGTCGCCTCGGGCTGTGCGGACGCGGAATATACGGTCGTCTCGACCGGAGCGAAGACGAGCGCGCGTGCGATCTACACCCAGGCCGTGCTGCACGCGTTCGCGCGGCCGAACCAGTTCACCCAGGTGCAGAACCGGCAACTGCATATGAATCTCGCGGCGCTCGCGTCGTGGTGCGAGGTGCGGCCGGGACACGCGCCGATCGGCGCGATCGCGATCTATGCCGCCGGCGATCTATCGCCGCCGGCGCCGCCGCGCGGCGCGCAGATCGATGCGGACGATCGTTGGGTGCTCGACATCAGCGGCTTGCTTGCGCAGTTCGATGCGCTGCTCGACAAGCGCGGCGATGGCGACGAGATCGTCGTGCCGGCGCGCCGCGGCGGCGCACGCGCGGCGCTGCCGGCCGGCATCGTCGAAGTGCTGCGCCGCGTCTGGTCGGAGCGCAGCGAGCGCGAACATCCGCGCAGCGCCGACGAAACTCTGCTCGAAACCGAAGTCGGTTTGTCGGGCCTGCATTTTCTGCTTTCCGGCAATCAGGATTTCGAGACCGCCCTGCCGCTCGGCGGCGAAGCACCCACCGCGGTGGCGAGCTGGGCGCAGCGCACGCCGTCGCGCGCCACCGTACGGCGCGCACGCGCCGAGGCGGTGGACCGCAGCCGGCGCGGGTACCGGTTGCGCTGGAACGCGGGCGAGGATGCGCGTGCACGCGTCGGCGAGCTGATCGCCGTCGCCCCGCTTGCGCGCGGCGAGCAGCAGTGGCGCTACGGCGCACTGCGTTGGCTGCGCGCCGATCGCGACCGCGGCGTCGAAGCCGGCGTGGAACTGCTGTCGTCGCAGCCGCTCGCAGTCGCGGTGTACGCACTCGACGCCGGAGGCATGTCGCGCGCGCCGATACGCGGAATTCTGATCGGTGCGGGCGGCGAAGCACGGGGCGGCGAGCAGGGCATTCTCGTGCCGCGGCCGTTCGTGCGCGACGCGGTGATGCTCGAAGTGCTGCGCATCGACGACGCAGCGGCCGATACGATGCCACGGCCGGTGCGCGTCGCTTCGTACGAACTGCTCGAAGCCGGGCTGTACCAGAAAATCGTCCTGCCCGACGAAGCGCTCGTGCGTATCGTGCACGGCTGAGACGTGGCCTGCGCCGGGCGCTGTCTCGGCTTGCAGTCTGCGCTGCGCATATGACCGCGAGTTTTCGCGCGAACACGTCACGTGAACGGGCGAGTTCATCGCCGATTCGGTAAAATCGACGCCATTGCGGCCGTACTTCGGCCCGTCCGGTCCGATTTTCCCATGAGCGTATCTTCCCAGTCTTCACTCGCGCACGTCGGTGTGCTGCCGCGGCGCGCCTCGGTCGGTGTCGCGATCGGCAGCGTGCACGTCGGCGGCGCGGCGCCGGTCGTCGTGCAGTCGATGACGAATACCGATACGGCCGATGTCGCGTCGACGACGAAACAGGTCGCCGAGCTCGCGCGCGCCGGATCGGAGCTGGTGCGCATCACGGTGAATACGCCGGAGGCTGCCGCCGCGGTGCCGCGCATCCGCGAGCGCCTCGACATGATGAGCGTCGGCGTGCCGCTGATCGGCGACTTCCATTACAACGGTCACCAGCTCCTCGCCGTCGAACCGGCTTGTGCCGAAGCGCTGGCGAAGTACCGCATCAATCCCGGCAACGTCGGCTTCGGCAAGAAGCGCGACGTGCAATTTTCCACAATTATAGAATTTGCCCTGAAGTACGCGAAGCCGGTGCGCATCGGTGCGAACTGGGGTTCGCTCGACCAGAGCATGGTCGCCGCGCTGATGGACGAGAACCATGCGCGCGTCGAACCCTGGGACGCCGCGCACGTCGCGCGCGAAGCGCTGATCCGCTCGGCGCTCGATTCGGCCGCGCGCGCCGAGGAACTCGGCATGGCGCGCGACAAGATCATTCTCTCGTGCAAAGTCTCCGGCGTGCAGGAATTGATCTCCGTGTATCGCGACCTCGCCGCGCGCGGCGACTACGCGCTGCATCTCGGCCTGACCGAAGCCGGCATGGGCTCGAAGGGCATCGTTGCTTCGAGCGCCGCGCTTGCCGTGCTGCTGCAGGAAGGCATCGGCGACACGATCCGCATCTCGCTGACGCCCGAGCCGAACGAATCGCGCACGCGCGAAGTGATCGTCGCCCAGGAGCTGCTGCAGACCATGGGCCTGCGCGCGTTCACGCCGCTGGTCACCGCCTGTCCGGGCTGCGGCCGCACCACGAGCGTGTTCTTCCAGGAACTCGCCAAGACCGTGCAGGAGCATGTGCGCGCGAAGATGCCCGAGTGGCGCATCAAGTACGACGGCGTCGAGAATCTGACCCTCGCCGTGATGGGCTGCGTGGTCAACGGTCCGGGCGAATCCAAGCATGCCAATATCGGCATCTCGCTGCCGGGCACGGGTGAGGCGCCGGCCGCGCCGGTGTTCATCGACGGCGCGAAAGCGATGACCCTGCGCGGCGAGAACATCGCGCACGAATTCGTCGGCATCGTCGAGGAATACGTGGCGCGCAAATTCACCGCTAGGGCATAGCGCGGCGACTGTCCTCGATTTCGCCGATTCCCGGAGAAGTTCGGGGTGCGCTCGAAGACGTGGTCTTCAACAGGACAATTTCTGGATCTCGTTCGCGACTACGCGTCGATTCGGACTCGCGTTCGGATCGATTCGTGCGCGGAGACCGAGTAGAGAAATTCGCCGACGATGCCTCGGGCGAACGTACCTTTCGCAAGATCGGGTGAGGCGTGAAGCGTAGCGTCTGCACCTTCTTCATTCTTCAGCAGTAACGGTTCTCGCACTCCAGCGCAGACGAGCGAGTCGCGGTCGTTGACAAAATTCAATATTTCAATAATTATTGAAATATGAAAGAAGACACGATACTTGCCGCACTCGGAGCGCTCGCCCAGCGGTCGCGCCTGGCGATCTTTCGCTACCTCGTCGAAATGGGCCACGAAGGTGCCGTTGCCGGGCAAATTGCCGAAGCGCTCGGAATCGCATCGACTGCCCTGACCTTCCACGCCAAAGAACTGGTCATCGCCGGTCTTGTGCGCAGCGAGCAGCAAGGCCGCTACGTTCGCTATACGGCGAATTTCGAAGCGATGAACGGCTTGGTCGCCTACCTCACTGAGAACTGCTGTCGCGGCGACCTCGCCGCATGCTGTCCGCCGAAACGTTCGTCCAAACCTGCGAGGAAGAAAACATGAACCGCTTTCACGTCCACGTGGCCGTCGCCGATCTCGATCAAAGCATCGGCTTTTATTCGACCCTGTTCGGCTCGGCTCCGAGCGTGCGCAAGGCCGACTATGCGAAATGGATGCTCGACGACCCGAAAATCAATTTCGCGATCTCGACGCGCTCCGCGCAGCACGGCGTCGACCATTTGGGGTTTCAGGTCGAAGACGCCGAGGAATTGCAGGCGATGCGCGCGCGTCTGGTGCGCAGCGGAAGCGGCGTGCTCGACGAAGAGGCAACGACGTGTTGCTACGCGCAGTCGGACAAGCACTGGATCACCGACCCGCAGGGCATCGCCTGGGAAACCTTTCATACCCTCGCCAGCGCACCCGTGTACGGCAAGGACCGCGCCGAAATGCGCAGCGAATCAGCGGCGGCGTGCTGTGTCCGCTCGTAGCGGACGAGGACAACAGACGCTTGCGGCATACCGGTGACGCCACTGTGGGCATCGGTCTGCCGCGTGAATACGCCATAAGTATCTTCGCCGCCTGCGGATTCTTTCGCCTATGTC
The DNA here is from genome assembly GCF_005503555.1 of Rudaea sp. 3F27F6. Classification (GTDB taxonomy): domain Bacteria; phylum Pseudomonadota; class Gammaproteobacteria; order Xanthomonadales; family Rhodanobacteraceae; genus Rudaea. The sequence continues at coordinate 178,667 of NZ_SCNG01000001.1, read as the reverse complement.
CGGCCGGCGCGATTTATCCGAATCGGGGTTTGCTATGAGAAATCGCCGTGATGCTTGGCTTGCAGAGTTCGGCGGCACCGCGGTGTTGCTCGCCGTGGTGGTCGGCTCGGGCGTCATGGCCGAACGCTTGGCTCAGGGAAACCCGGCGATTGCGTTGTTGGCGAATGCCGTGGCCACCGGCGCAGGCTTGTATGTGTTGATCGCTCTGCTCGGCCCGATTTCCGGCGCGCATTTCAATCCCGTTGTGACCTTCGTTATGTGGTGGCGCGGCGATCAAGGCGCTGGCGAAGCGATGAGTTATATGTTCGCGCAGGTGCTCGGTGCGCTGGCCGGTGTATGGCTGGCCCATCTGATGTTCGATCTGAACGTCTGGCAGATCGGTGCAAAAGTCCGCACGGGATGGGGTCAATGGATAAGCGAGGCGGTCGCGACCGCGGGCCTGCTCGCCTCGATCCTGATTGCCTTGCGGCATCGCCCCGGCGCGATTCCCGCGGCGGTCGGCAGCTACATCACGGCCGCATACTGGTTCACTGCATCGACGTCGTTCGCCAATCCGGCAGCGACGATCGCCCGATCGCTCACCAGCACGTTCGCCGGCATTCGGCCTGTTGATGTCGCGGGCTTCATTCTGGCGCAACTGAGCGGTGCGATTCTTGTGCTGGCCGTTGCCCATGCGCTGCGCCCGGCAGCCTACCCTTTACTTACTTCCCCTACGCGGAGTCCGTCATGACCGATCGCAGTTTCAACGTGTTGTTTCTTTGTACCGGCAATTCGGCGCGCTCGATCCTCGCCGAGAGCATTCTCGCGAAAGACGGTGCGGGGCGTTTCCGCGCTTATTCCGCGGGCAGCATGCCCAAGGGAGAGGTCAATCCGCTCGCGCTCGAAACGCTCGAACGATTCGGTTATCCGATCGAGGGCCTGCGCTCGAAAAGCTGGGATGAGTTCGAGGCGGCGGGGGCGCCGCAGATGGATTTTGTCTTCACCGTCTGCGACAACGCCGCGGGCGAAGTCTGCCCGATCTGGCCCGGTCATCCGCTCAAGGCGCATTGGGGCATCGAAGATCCGGCCGCGGTCGAAGGCACGTCGGTGCAGAAGCTCACGGCGTTTGCCACGGCGTTCCGTTATCTGAAGAATCGCATCGACGCCTTTATCGCGTTGCCGACGAGCAAACTCGAAGCCTCGTCCGTGCGCATCCATCTGGACGAGATCGGCCGCAGCGAGGGAGCGACGCCCGGCGCTTAGTGCGAGATGTGATGCTGGCATGCGCTGGCATCGGCGAATCCGGTCGCCGTCGTCGTACCGACCGATCGATGCCTCGAGGCTTCAGTCCTCGAACTGCAGCTTGCCGGCCCTTTCGCAGCGCGGCACCGACGTGTTGCCGGGCTTGAGCGATTGCGCGATCCAGCATTCGTCGTAGACCGAGCAGTAGCAGACTTCGATCGATATGCGCTGCTGCGCGGTGAGGAACACCTTGGCGCGCTCGGCTGTGTCGGGTTTGACCATCTCGATCGTCGTTTCGCGATTGAGGCTCGGCGGTAGCACGAGGCCGTTGAGCGAGGAGGTCTGTGCGTGGAACTCCTGCTCGGGCGCCAGCACGGCGAACAACTCTTTCCAGTTGCGGTAAGGCTTGCCGTCGAGTTTCACCTCGACCGATTGAATTTTTGCCGGGCCGACGCCGTTGTTGTCGACGCGCCAGACGAAGGTCTCGTGGCCGGCGATCGCGTCTTCATTCTTGCCGACGGTGACGTAGGGCCAGACGCTGGCGCGCGACTGCGTCTGCATCAGTTCGGTCTGCGCCTGCATCAGCCGGGTCTGATAGGCGCCGGTCGCGAGCGCGAGCACGCTCAGTGCGAGCGCGGCGAAGCTGCCGATGTCGCTGGCGCGGATGCGGCGGGAGCGGGCAGGCGGCAGGTCGTTGGTGTCCATGGGTTGCACTCGCTGATGCGGATTGGGCGCGGCGATGTTCGCACCGCCGCGGTGCCTATGCTCATTCGTCGAACTGCACGCTGCCGTCCGCGCCGCAGCGTTCGACCGGATCGACGCGCGACTGCTGCCAATGCGCGACCCAGCATTCGTCGTAGACCGAGCAGTAGCAGATGTCCATGCGGAAGCGGGCGATCGAACTCTTGAAGTGCGCGGCGACCTCGCGGTCGTTGACGCGGATCGCGGCGATCGTCGTCTCGCGGTTCAGGCTCGGCGGGATCACCCCGCCGTTGAGACTGGTCGTCGCCAGGTTGCGGCGCGGCGGTGCATCGATCGCGACGAGGACTTCTTCCCAATGCCGCATCGGCTTGCCGTCGACGCTCAGGCTGACCGACTGCACGCGCGCCGGGCCGACGCCGTTGTTGTCGATCTGCCAGATGAAACTGTCGGGATCGACGTTGCTCGTGTAGCTGTAGCCGATCGACAGGAACGGCCAGACGCTCGCGCGCGCCTGGCTCTGCATCAGCCTCGTCTGCCACGCGCCGAGCGCGAGGGCGAAGACGCTGACCGCGAGCGCGAGCATGCTCGTGATATCCGGCCGAGACAGGGGGCGCGTGGATTGGGCAGAGTCACTCTCTGCGGCAGGTGCGTTCATGCTCTTCTCATGCCTGTGTGCCGGTTTCGCCTGACGAATCTTCCGCACGGCGCCGGCGCGTCAGCATCGCCTCGCGGTGCGCGATATAGAGGTTGGCGGCGATGATGATACCTGCGCCGAGCGCTGTCGCCAGATCGAGCTTCTGGTCGAACAGGAAGTACGCGCAGACCACCACGACCGGCAATTGCAGGAAGTTGATCGGCACGAGCGCGGAGACGTCGCCGGCCTCGTAGGCACGGGTCATCAGGATCTGCGCGATCGTGCCGATCAGCCCGGTCAGCACGAGCCAGAGCCAGCCCGTCGCGTCGGGCCAGGTCCACGCGTACAGCGCCGGCACGAGCGCGATCGGCGACATGATCAGGCTCATGTAGATCACGACCGCGTCGGGCGGCTCGGTGCGCGAGAGGAACTTGATGCTGATGTACGAGCTTGCCGCGAACGCCGCACCGATCAGCGCGACGAGCATGTCGACGGAAAAACTCATGCTGCCCGGACGCATGATCACGAGCACGCCGACGAAGCCGATCGCGACCGCCGTCCAGCGCCGCGCGCGCACGACTTCGCCGAGCAGGAACACCGCGCCGATGGTGACGAACAGCGGCGTCGAGTACGAGATCGACACCGCTTGTGCGAGCGGCAGATGAGCGAGCGCCCAGAAACTCGCGAGCATCGACATCGCCCCGGTCATGCCGCGCAGCAGATAGAGATGGAAGCGCGAGGTGCGCAGCAGGGCGAAACCGGGCTTGATCAGCAGCGGCAGGGTGAAGATCAGGCCGAAGAAGGCGCGGAAGAATGCGGCTTCGGACGAACTGACCTGCGCGGTGGCGAGGCGCAGCGCGACGGCCATCAGGCCGAACAGGATCGCGCTCGCCGTCATCAGCGCGGGAGCGTAGTAAGGGGAGCGTTTCAACAGATGTCGATCAAGCGAAAGTGTAAAACGAGGGCGATACCGGCGATCGCTCCGAGGATCAGGCCGAGCACGATCGCGATTGCCCATAGTATGCAGACAAGCGGGCTCATTCGGCTTTTTCCGCCCTGATGCTCCTGCGCCGGTGCCGACACGTCAATTCGTTCCCTGTTTGCGCGCGGCGATGCGCGCATCGATGTCGGTGTCGATATCCTTGGTCGAGAATCCGACGCGGGTCACGGTGTCACGGATCGTCGATGCCGGCAAACCGTTCGCCTGCGTTGCCTCGCCGAGCGCCCAGGTCCGCGCGGCGCGGCTGCCGCTGCGGCAATAGAGCAGAACTGGATAAGGGCGTTCGCCGAGCACGGCCTGTAGCCTCGTCACGGCTTCTTCGGGAATCGCGCCGTGCGGAATCGGGACGTAGTCGAAACCGATGCCGGCGGCCTTGGCTGCTTCGGCGACTTCGGTCGACGGGGGCTGGTCCGCGGCCTCGCCGTCGGGACGCAGGTCGACCACAGTGCGCACGCCGCGTAGCTTTCCCGCGCGGATGTCGTCCGGCGATACCTGGCTCGTCACCCAGACGCCGCGCACCAGTTCCTGATAAGCGATCGCCGGATGTGACTGGTGTTTTTCCCACCATGCTTTGTTCCACCATACATAGCCGAGCACGCAGCCCATGCCGACCAGAAAGGCGAGCAGGAACGCGAGAATCGGAGTCCATTTGCGCGGCATCGGCTTAGGGTCGTAGGGTTTTGTGGAGAAACGCGGGCGGTTTCGCGGCGGCGGTGAAAATTATCGCATGGCCGCCGTTCCGTCCGGCGTGCACGAGCACGCAGCTTGGCTGCGTCGTCTCTGCTATTTTGCGTTTATTCCATCTGCGCCAACTGGGGAGAGTTCATGCGTATTCGGATCGGATCGACGGTCGCGGCAGTGCTTGCGCTGCTGTGCGTACAGGCGGCGTCGTTCGCAGCGCCGTCTGCGCCGCAAGCCAAGGACGAGGTGTTGCCCGCGCCGGCACGCCACGAAGGCGAGGGACCGTATTCACAGCTCATTCTGCGCGGCGTCGTCGTGATCAACGGCACCGGCAGCCCGGCGTTCGGCCCGGCCGACGTGGTGATCGAGGGCAACCGCATCGTCAAGGTGCAGTCGGTCGGCAGCCCGGGCGCGCCGATCGACGCGGACAAGCGGCCCAAGCTCGCCGCGGGCGGGCGTGAGATGAACCTCAGCGGGCGCTACGTGATGCCGGGCATCATCGATATGCACGGCCACATCGGCGGCGCCGAGCAGGGCACGCCGGCGGAATACGTTTACAAACTCTGGCTCGGCAACGGCATCACCACGGTGCGCGAGCCGGGTTGCATGAACGGCGTCGACTGGTGTGTCAGCGAGTCGAAACGCAGCGCGGCGAATGCGATCACCGCGCCGCGCATCTTCCCGTACGCCGCGTTCGGCTTTAAAGAGCGCGAACCGATGACCCAGCCCGAGCAGGCGCGCCGCTGGGTGCGCGAGATGAAGGCGAAGGGCATCGTCGGCATGAAGTGCTTCGGCTACCGTCCCGACGTGCTCGAAGCCGCGTTCGCGGAATTGAAGAAGCAGGGTATGCGCAGCGCCTGCCACCACGCGCAGCCCGACGTTTCGCGCGTCAACGTGCTGACCACGGCGCGCTGGGGCCTGACCTCGATGGAGCACTGGTACGGCCTGCCCGAAGCGCTGTTCGACGACCGCACCGTGCAGAATTATCCGCCCGCGTACAACTACAACAACGAAGCCGATCGCTTCGGCCAGGCCGGACGCCTGTGGGCGCAGGCCGCGCAGAAAGGCAGCGACAAGTACGAGGCAGTGATCGACGAACTGCTCAAGCTCGATTTCACCCTCGATCCGACCTTCACCATCTACAACGCCTCGCGCGACTTGATGCGCGCGCGCCGCGCCGACTGGCATGAGGAATACACCCTGCCGCAGTTGTGGGATTTCTACACGCCGAACCGCGATCACCACGGCAGCTTCTTCTTCGACTGGGGCAGCGAGGACGAAATCGCCTGGCGCGAGAACTATCGGCGCTGGATGGCCTTCGTCAACGACTACAAGAACCGCGGCGGCCGCGTCACCGTCGGCTCGGATTCGGGCTTCATCTATCAGCTTTACGGTTTCGGCACGATCCAGGAACTCGAACTGTTGCGCGAGGCCGGCTTCCATCCGCTCGAAGTGATCCGCGCGGCGACGCTCAACGGTGCGCAGGCGCTCGGCGAGGACCAGCGTCTCGGCTCGATCGAGGCCGGCAAGTTCGCCGACCTTGTCGTGCTCGCCGAGAATCCGCTGGCGAATCTCAAGGTGCTCTACGGCACCGGGCATATCCGTCTCGGCGACGACGGCAAGGTGCATCGCGTCGGTGGCGTCGAGTACACGATCAAGGACGGCATCGTCTTCGACGCCAAACAATTGCTCGCCGACGTGCGCCGCATGGTCGCCGACGAAAAAGCCAAACGCCATATCGAACGCCTGGCGCAGCCCTAAGCGTATCGAGACGGCCGCGTTGAACCGCCGCGGTCTTCCGGGCGCGGCGGTTCGTTTGCGATAAAAGCGGCCGGGACCACGAGTCGGAACGCAGCCCCGGCCGTATCGCCATCGCCGCCTCGCGTCAGCGCGACGGTCTGGCGATAAACCCGTGCTGCTTGCCGCTCGCGTCGTAGTAGTCGCCCGCGATCACGCCGAAATTGTTGATGCTGTTGGCGAACGTCTGTACCGCGCCGGGCACGTCGAGGAATTGGAACCGGCCGTGCCGCAGGATGAAGCTGTGGTAATGGTTGGCGTTGTCGGCGTAGTAGCCGACGATTTGGCCGACGTCGTTGATCGAAATCGTGACCGTGCCGAACGGGCCTGCGTTGGGTACGTCGATCTGGCTGAGCTGTCCGTCCGGGCTGCGGTAGAAACCGTGCCATTGCGCGTGGCGCGCGGTGTTCCAGTAGCCGACGATCTCGCCGGCGTTGTTGATGCCGAGCGGATAGGTATCGTAAGCGCCGGCGAAATCGAACGGCGTGTCGCGTCCCCAATTGCGCACGACGCCGTGGTAGACGCCGTCGGCATCCCAGTACACGCCGGCGATTCCGCCGAAGATATTGATCCCGTCCACGTTGGCATTGAGATGGCCGGCGAAATCGACGGTTTCGACCTGGCCCCATTGCATGACCACGCCGTGCATTCGTCCCGACGTGTCGGCGTAGTCGGCGATCAGCGTGCCGATGTCGCTCGGCGTGCCGGCGGCGCTGAAGCGGTCGCCGAACAAACCGTTCGGATCGAGCGATTCAAAATTGCCGTTGCGATAGATCATCGCGTGCGGCGGAAAGCCGGGCCGGTGGTATTCGCCGCCGAGTTCGCCGAAATCGTTGAGTCCCCAGATAACCGTGCCCGAGGCGCCGGGATAGTCGAGGGTCTGGAACGTGTAGTTCGCCGTCGTCGTATCGGTCGAGGTTGCGGCGTCGGAATCCGCGAGGGCAGTGCCGGCGGACGCGGCGAGCGCGACGACGAACAAGCTGGCCGCCAGGGGGAGGCGTGCATTGCGCTGACTGGACATGGTTTCAATCCTTCGTTGAATGAGGGGTGCGACGGCTTGGCGTGGGCTCCCTCGGCCCGAAGCGATGCCATCTCCTCGTCCAGCGCAAAACAGTCGCGCCGACCGACACGGCGAAAGCGCTGCAACGACGGCGCCCGCAGTTGCTAGACTCTTGCGCGTGAGCATCGAGCCCGACATCACCGAGTTTCTCGCGCGCGCCGCGCATGGCGACGCCGCCGCGGTCGATGCGCTGATTCCGAAAATCTACGCGTCGCTGCGCCAGCTCGCCCGGCGCCAGCGCGCGCACGAAGCGGCGCATACGCTGGAGACAACGGCCCTGGTGCACGAGGCCTACCTGACGCTGGCGCGCCAAGCCGGCGTGGAATTCACCGATCGCGCCCACTTCTACGCCTACATGGGCCGCGTGATGCGCCACCTGCTGATCGATCGCGCGCGACGAAAGAACGCGCAGAAACGTCAAGCGCCCGACATGACCGGCGAAGCGGCGGAGGGCGAGGTGATCGATGTGCTTGCGCTCGACGAGGCACTCGAACGGCTGGCGGCGTTGGACCCGCGTCTTGCGCGCGTCGCCGAGCTGCGTTTGTTCGCCGAGCTGTCGAATCCGGAAATCGCCGAGGTCGTCGGCGTCAACACGCGCACGGTCGAGCGCGACTGGCTGAAGGCGCGCACGTTTTTGTCCGGCTGCCTCGCGGCAGGCGACTGAAACGTGTCGGTCGGCGCTGCTCTATTGCGCTAAAGAAGCTAGGAAAACCACGGATTGCATCGATGACCGTCCAATTCGCCCAACGCTGGCGCGAGATCGAGCCCTTGCTCGACCGGCTTTTCGACGTGCCCGCAGCGGACCGCGCCGACTGGCTGAGCCGCCACTGCGAAGACGCAACCTTGCGCGCACTCGTTGAGCAGGCGCTCGACAACGCGCCCGACATCGAAGCGTTGGAGCGCGGCGTTGCGCAATGGTTGCCGGGCCTCGCCGACGCTCCCGTCGACGCGCCGCCCGCGATCGCGGGCTACCGCGTGCACCGTTTCGTCGGCGCCGGCGGCATGGCCAGCGTGTTCGAAGCGGAGCGCGAGCTGCCAGGCGGTCCGCAGACCGTGGCGCTCAAGCTACTGCGCATCGACGTGCACGATCCCGACGAGCGCCGGCGTTTCCTGCGCGAGCAGCGCATCCTTGCGCGCCTGCAGCATCCGCATATCGCGCAGCTACTCGACGCCGGGTTCACCCCGACCGGCACGCCGTTCCTCGCGCTCGAATTCGTTTCCGGCGGCGACATCCTCGCGCATTGCGCGCGCGCGCGGCTCGGTGCGCGCGAACGCCTCGCCTTGTTCGTCGACGTCTGTGCCGCGGTCGAATACGCGCACCGCAATTTGATCGTGCATCGCGACCTGAAGCCCGGCAACGTGCTCGTCGGTGCCGACGGGCGGGTCAAGCTCGTCGATTTCGGCATCGCCAAACTGCTCACCGGCGACGGCGAAAGGACGCATACCGAAGCGCGACGCCTGACGCGCGCCTATGCCGCGCCCGAACAGTTTGCCGGCGCGGCGGCGACGACCGCGATCGACGTGTATGCGCTCGGCGTGCTGCTCGGTGAATTGCTCGGCGGAACCAAGCCGCGCACGGCGGAGGCGAACGCATCCGCGTTCGACGATGCCGCACTGAGGCGAAAACTCGGCGCCGACCTGCACGCGATCGTGCGCGAGGCGACGCGGATGGAGCCGATGCGCCGCTACGCAACCGTCGCCGCATTGCGCGAAGACATCGGCCGCCATCTCGACGGCATGCCGTTGCAGGCACGCGCCGATACTTTCGCCTATCGGCTTTCGACCTTTGCCAAACGCCACGCGGTTGCGGTCGTCGCCGGCACCGCGATCGCGCTGATTCTCGCCGCCGCGACCGCGCTGGGCCTGTACCAATGGCGCCTCGCCCGCGACGCCGCGCGCGCGGCGCATGCGCAGGCGCTCGTTGCCGAAGGCGAGGCGCGGCGCGCGGACGCGGTCAAATCGTTTCTCGAAGGTCTGTTCGACAGCGCATCGCCCGGGGCGACGACGAGCGAGACCGCGGAAGAGCTGCTCGCGCGCGGCCGCGAACGCGCCGACCGCGATTTCGCTGAGCAGCCTGCGCTGCGCGTCGAAATTCTCGGCCTCATCGGCGATCTCGAACGGCGCAGCGGCCATGCGGAGCGTGCGCGCGAGCCGCTCGAAAAAGCGGTCGCATTGGCGAAGGCGCAGCTCGGCGCCACCGACCGGCGCACCTTGCATGCCGAATATCTGATCGCGAAGGACATCGACGAACTCGGCCGCGCGCGCGAAGCGATGGCGCGGCTGCAGAGCGCGCTCGACGCGTTTCAGGCGGGGCCGAACCGCGACTCGGTCGAAGAGGTGCGCGCGCTTTCCTGGCTCGCGGGCCTGCACGAGCGGGTCGGCGAATCCGCGCTGGCGATCGACGCCGGCGAAAAATCGCTCGCGCTCGCACGTCGCGTACTGCCGCACGATAGCGACGCCTTGACCGAGGCGACGATGAATTTCGGCTGGACCCTGATGGACGCCGGCCACGCCGACCGTGCCGAGCCGCTATTGCGCGAGGTGCTTGCGCGCACGCGCGAACACCTCGGCGCTCGTCACCCGGACGTCGCCGATGCGGCGGCGTTTCTAAGTTGGGCTTTGATCCGACTCGGGCGCTATGGCGAGAGCGAGCAGCTTATACGCGAGGCGATCGAGATCGATGCCGCTGCGTACACGCATCCGCATCCGCACGTCGCGCGACATTTCAACGATCTCGCCAATGTGCTCAAGCTCGAAGGCAAGTTCGCCGAAGCGAGCACCTATTACGAGAAGGCGATCGCGATGAATCGCGCGCTGGCACCGGCCGCCGCACTCGACGAGGCAGTGTGTCTCGGCAATCTGGCGCGCGTGCGTTTCCGCCAGGGCGCTTTTGCCGAAGCCGAAGCGGGCTTGCGCGATGCGATCGCGCGCTCGCGCAGCCTGCTCGGTGCCGACTACGGTGACAACGGCCGCGGCCACGACCAGGCGGATCTCGCGCTGATTCTGATCGCGCGCGGCCGGCTCGACGAAGCCCGCGCGCTGGCCGACGGCGCGCTCGCCGATGCGCGCAGTCGATATCGCGGTGCACACCCGGACATCGCCTATGCCGAGACGGTCGAGGCCGAGTTGCTCGCGGCGAGCGGTCAGGCGGAGAGCGCGGCCGTGCACGCCGCGAGGGCCATCGCGACGTACGCCGAGCTGGCCGATGCGGGCTCGGAAAGGGCCGTCCGCGCGCATCTTCTGTTCGGCGATATCCTCCAGGGCCTGGGTCGCCACGGTGAGGCGAAACCGCAGTTCGAGCGCGCCCTGGCCGCGACGAAAGCCGACACGCCGAACCCGGCCGCACTCGTCGCGCGCGCGGCCGCCGGAATGGCGCGCGTCGAGGCGGCGCTGGGCAACGCTGCGGCGGCACGCGGTTATCGTGCCGAGGCCGAAACGGCACTCGCCGCTGCCCCCACGGAACCGAGCGTCGATCGCGACACCGCGGTGCGGCTCGTTGCCGGGCTTGCGGCGCAAGCGAAGCTCTGAGTCCGCTGTCGCGCGGCCACCGACATCGAATGGCGGCTTCAGTCGGCTTCGTATCTTCGGCGCGGGCGGGGTAGCGCGAGCCGCATGGATTTGCCACCCGCGGCTCAAGCGCCTTCTGATCCGCTGCGATATTCGGTAGTCTGCGCTGCCGAAGGAGCCGAACCGATTCCATGACCGATTTCATCGTCGCCATTCCCGCGCGCTACGCGTCCACGCGCCTGCCCGGCAAGCCGCTGTTGGCGCTTGCCGGCGAGCCGATGATCCGTCACGTCGTGCGCCGTGCACAGGCGGCCGGCGCGACGCAGGTCGTGGTCGCGACCGACGATGGCAGGATCGCCGCGGCGCTCGACGGCATCGGTGCGACGATTGCGATGACGCGTACCGATCACGCCTCGGGCAGCGACCGCCTCGCCGAATGCGCAGAGCAACTCGGCTGGCCCGACGACGCGATCGTCGTCAACCTGCAGGGCGACGAGCCGCTCGCGCCGGCAAGCGGCATCCGCGCCGTTGCCGCGGCGCTCGCGCAGAACAACGTGCCGATGGCGACGCTGGCGACGCCGGTCGTGTCGGCCGAAGAATTATTCAATCCGAACTGCGTCAAGGTCGTGCGCGCGCGCGACGAGTCGGCGTTGTACTTCAGCCGCGCGCCGCTACCGTGGGCGCGCGACGCGTTCGCACAGGCCGGGGCGGGAACCGGCATCGCTGCGTCGGACATGCCGCTGCCGCAAGGCATCGAATTCCTGCGGCACATCGGCATCTATGCCTATCGCGCCGGATTCCTGCGCCGGTTCGCGCAACTCGCGCCGACCATGCTCGAACGCGCCGAGTCGCTGGAACAACTGCGCGCGCTGGAGTACGGCTTCCGCATCGCGGTGCGCCTGGCACCCGAGCCTTTCCCGCCCGGCGTCGACACCGCCGAGGATCTGGCCCACGCCGAGCGCGTGCTGGCCGACGCGACGAAAGACCGGCCCTAGGGCCAAACACTAGTAGAACCGCATCGATATTCCATCCCGCTGTCGGCGGGGCGGTTGGGATTCGTTTGGGAAAAATATGTCACAATATTGTATATTCTTCGTTCACGGATTCTTTCCCTATGGTCAGCAAGCGCCAGTACATCGCGCTGTCCGAATTCCGCGCGCGCCTCGCGGAGTTCCTGCATTTCAGCGAGCGCGCCGCGCAAGGCGCCGGCGTGCCGCCGATGCAATACCTGCTGCTTCTGCATTTGCGCGGCGGAGCGGAACGCGAATGGGCCACCGTCGGTGAACTCGCTGAACTGTTGAGGATCAGCCATCAGGGCGCCGTCGCGCTGGTGCAGCGTTGCGAGCGCGCCGGTCTCGTGCGCAAGCGGCGCAGCGCGAGCGACGCGCGCCGTGTAGAGATTCATCTGACCGCGGCCGCGCGCCGGCTAGTCGAACGCATCGCGTCGAAACACGTCGGTGAGCTCAGGCGGCTCGGCGAGGCATTCCGCGTCGATCACGTTACGCCGCGTGACGCCGCGGTGACGGGCCTCAAATCAAAACAGCGGTGATTCCTGCATGGACCGTCACGGTAAAAACAAGCGCGATTTCTCCGGCAGCGACCGATTGCTGCTGCTGTCGGTGTTCGCGCTTGCGATCGGCGTACTGAGCAGCGTGGGCGCTTGGGTTCTGCTCGCCGGAATTCGTTTCTTCACCAACCTGTTCTTCTTTCAGACGATATCGCTCGCGGCGAGTTCGCCCGCGGACAATCATCTCGGCGCCTGGGTGATCGCCGTGCCCGCGCTGGGCGGCTTGATCGTCGGCCTCATGGCGCGCTTCGGCAGCGACAAGATTCGCGGCCACGGCATCCCCGAGGCGCTGGAGGCGATCCTCTTCGGCAAGAGCAAGATGTCGGCGAAGGTCGCCGTGCTGAAGCCGTTGTCATCAGGCATCGTCATCGGCAGCGGCGGTCCGTTCGGCGCGGAAGGGCCGATCATCATGACCGGAGGCGCCGCGGCCTCGCTGCTCGCGCAGGCGTTCCATCTGACTTCCGCCGAACGCAAGGCGCTGCTCGTCGCCGGCGCCTGCGCGGGCATGACCGCGGTCTTCGGGACGCCGCTCGCGGCCGTGCTGCTGGCGGTGGAACTGCTGTTGTTCGAGCTGCGCCCACGCAGCCTGCTGCCGGTCGCGCTGGCCTGCGCGGTTGCGGGCTTCCTGCGTCCGCTCTGGGCCGAAGCAGGGCCGCTGTTCCCGCTCGATACGCCGCCGCCGTCGACCATTGCGCTGCTGTCTTGCATTGCCGCGGGCCTTGCCAGCGGCGCGCTGTCGGCGGCCATGACTTACGCGCTCTATCTGATCGAAGACGGCTTCACCAAGCTGCCGCTGCACTGGATGTGGTGGCCGGCGCTCGGCGGTCTCGCCGTCGGCCTCGGCGGCTGGCTGCAGCCGCGCGCGCTCGGTGTCGGTTACGAAGTGATCGGCGATCTGCTTGCCAATCATCTCGTGCTCTCGGCCGCTATCGCGCTGCTTGCGGTCAAGGCGCTGATCTGGGCGATCGCGCTCGGTTCGGGCACGTCGGGCGGCGTCCTCGCGCCGCTGCTGATGATCGGCGCGGGCCTTGGTTGCGTGCTCGGCCATTGGCTGCCGGGCGGCGATCCGCGGCTATGGGCGCTGGTCTGCATGGCCGCAACCCTCGGAGGCACGATGCGCGCGCCGATGATGGCAATCGTTTTTGCCTTCGGCCTCACTCACGACGCGAACGCGTTTTTGCCACTGCTGCTCGGCTGTGCGGTCGCCTACGGCTTCACCGTGATCGTGATGCCGCGTTCGATCCTGACCGAGAAGATCGCGCGGCGCGGCAAACACGTCTACCGCGAGTACGGCGTCGATGCGCTCGAACGCCACGTCGTCGACGAGGTGATGACGCACGATGTGCGTGCCGTTCCGGCGGACACACCGCTGTCGGTCGTGCGCGACCGCTATTTCGGCAACGGCCAGACCCAACGCGCCTATCCCGTCGTTGCCGACGGCAAGCTCGTCGCGATGCTCGACCGTGCGCAGCTCTCGCTTATTGCCGCAAATGCGAGCGACGATACGCCGATCGCTTCGCTGCTCTCGGCGTCGCCACCGGTCTATGCGTTGCCGACCGAGAACTGCCGCGCCGTCGCCTCGCGCATCGCCGCACTTGAACTGGAGCGCTTGCCCGTGGTTACCGATGCCGTGTCGCTGACTCTGATCGGCATCGTGAGCCGCAGCGACTTGCTCAAGCCGATTGGTCAGTTGCACGAAGAAGAGTCGCGGCGCGAACGTGCGTGGGGCCGCAGACGCGAGGCAGTTCCGCGCGAATCCGCGTAGCGTAGACTTTCCTTCTCTCGGGTAAGAAATTCCGTGAAATAAATGTTTGTCTGCAGCGGCGCCGGGCAAACATGTTTCCAGTCGTTGATTTGAATATCGGGCGATCGAGTCTCCTATGCTTCCCCGATTCGATGCCGCTATCCAACTCGCACGCTCACTGAGCGCAGCCAAGTAGACGACTTTTGCACTTTCGAGATCGTTGGCGACTTCGATGACGGCGACCTAGAGCGTGCCGTATAGCAAACCTAACTGTTTGCTCAAGCGGGCCGCAGTGGCGGGTTGCTGTATCCTGCGCTCGTTGCGGTAGTTGCCGCTTAACTTGAGCTTTAGGCGTTATGAAGTGCCTGGCCATCACCGTGCTTTTTTTCTTTGCGGCATCTGGTGCGTTTGCATGTAAGTTTCTTCCGAAGCCAGATGAGGTGAACTTTGCCAACGCAAAGTCAGTCTTTCGTGCGCGCGTCACGCAAATGCAACTGGTTCCGATGGAACCAGGGGAGGAAAGAGGAGCCGCGGAAGTACGCTACGAGGTGATGGAAGTCTTTAAGGGGCAGCCTCCACAAAAAGTCAGAGTTACGGACTTCGATACTAACTGTGCCCTTCGCATACTCCTTGGGGAAGAGCAGGTATTTTTCGTGGATGAAAATCTGCATGTCCAACAACAAACTGGCTCGTTTTCTTCCGGTGGGATCAATTTCCTCACTCGTGTGAACGATATTCGTGCACTAGCGCACTCGTCAAAATGACGCCCAACTGTTCGCTCAATCCGGTTGTTGCGACGGATTGCGCTATCTCGATCCTCTTCGCGGCAGCGGTCGCTGAGCCCAAGCTTCAGCCTGTAAGGAATTTTTGTCGTGTGCTGGTTTATCACCCTGGCGGTTAATGGCGAAGCGGCGGAGAAGGTACGCATATCAGCGCATACCCACTCTTCGGTTAACGTCGCAGAGTCGAGCGGTACAACCGCATGTGCTCTTTTCAAGCCGGAGATGGCGAAGTTTCTCATTACTATGGGCGGATGTTCATGTAGCCTTTTTCACGAGATACGTACTGCAAAATTGGATAGTGAAAAGAAGCGCGCACAGCTCAGGCGCAAGGGCTGGTCGGAAGCGAAAATCGAGCGCGCATTGGCAGAAAGTTGTGAGGCGAATAAGAGAAACGCTGAAGCTCGAGACGCGGCTCGTGATGTCCAGGCTCGGCGCTTTCGTGAGTTCGTCGTTTCTGTATTCGACGAGGGCGCAGAGGTCCAAGTGTACTGTCACTCATATCAGGGCTCGGTCGTCTCAGAGCAGCTCACTCGGCCGGTGCATTTACGCGTCACGCGTGCGCAGTTCTTGGCAAGCGGTTTTCCTGCAGAGTCGGTTGTCTCCGTTGCCGGCTGACTGACTATTCGCTCAGGCAGGCCCGTGCGAGGGAAGTTGCTCGCTTGATCACACGTTGCGGCCCACAGGCCGCTGAGCTTAGGCGTTATGCAATTGAAAGGAGTCTTATGCGGCGTTCGATATGGGCACTTTTTCTCCTTCTTAACTTCTGTTTGAGTTCACTCTGTGTGGCGGAGTACAGAGACGTTTCTCCCGGGGAGGCCGCGCATGACATGTGCAAAAAGGTCGGCTGCGCTTTCGACGTGCACGTGATCTTGAAGCAGAAGGACGGCTCCACCTACGACAAAATTTTGCCCGTGGTCCCGGTAGTGCAGCCAAGCGGCGTATCAGTGTATGCCGGGCAATCGGTGTTGTTCGAGGCAGATATCCAAGGCGATCAACTTGTCAACTTAAAGCTCGTCAAGACGATCGAGCACCCGGAAAAAACTTTATCCGCTTCTTTGCAGCAGAAGCCAGACAATTCCATGATGCTCACGGTGCACAATCCGTTCAAAAAGAATCTCAAAATTGCCATGGGTATGATGCCTTTGGACCATCCGAGCTTGCTCAAAACGACAAGTTGCCCTGTCCTTGCTGGAAAGTTTGGTATCGAGCTATGGCCATATCCGATTTTCCAGGTCTGGCTCGGCAATATGCGGCTCTTGAACGATTCAGCCGAAATGGCTTGTTCCGAGTAGGTGCGTGGCTATTCACTCGAGCGGACTGCCGGTGTCGACTCGCGCTAACATCGTGAGGTCTGTGGTGGAAGCCACCTAGCTCAAGCATAGGGCGTTATGAAGCTCGTCCAAATCGTGGCAATTCCGCCGGGCGAAGCGCCAGAAAAAGTTCGGGCCGCGTGGATCGGTGCAACTATTCCGCTAGCAGACATCGAAGCTCCGCAACCCGGCCTCTGGAGCTCGAGAGGCGTGTTGGGCAAAGAACTGGGTTTCCTCGCCCAACTTAAACGTCTCGTAGGTATCCCCGTCATTGAGCAGCCCAGTGTTGGCTATGTGGTCGAGGTGTTGGCAGCTATGGAAGTACTTAAATCTCATGCTCCGGCAGCCGCGACATGGTGGGAGCAGCACACTCCACACCTCATCAAGCCCGGAAAAAAATTTTTGTTCGATGCGTCCTGCTGCAAAGAGGTGCCAGGTGGCGCGCCCTAACTATTCGCTCAAGAGAGTCGCTGCGACGGGCTGCGGTACCCCGATACTCCTTGCGGCAGCGGTCGCTTAATTAGTGATGCCTTTCGCTCTGCAGTTATGAGCGGGAATGTGAGATAACATATTGAACAACGAGAAAATTTCATCGATTTTGTTCGTTTGCATGGGCAACATCTGCCGTTCCCCCGTGGTCGAGGCCGTGGCACGCAAGCGCTTCGCCGCGGCGGGGCTCGACGTCGAGGTCGATTCGGCGGGCACGGAGGACTATCACATCGGCGAGCTGCCGGATTGGCGTTCGCTGGCGAGTGCGGTCGCGCACGGCTACGACGCTTCGGCGCATCGCGCGCGCCAGGTCGAGAGCGCGGACTTCGCGCGTTTCGACAAGCTGCTCGTGATGGACAGCACGAACCTGCGCGCGCTGACGCGCATGGCGCCCGGTGAAGGTCACGATCGCATCGCGATGTTCCTGCCCTGGGTCGGTGTCGACGATCCACACGATCTGCCCGATCCGTACTACGGTCAGGCGCAGGATTTCGAGCGGGTCGTGAGCCTTGCGGAGCAGGGCATAGACGCGCTGATCGCGAAACTCAGGGCGTTGGCGAAAACTTAGGCTTGCTTGTGCGCCGGCATCTGCGGCAGCGATTCGCTAAGCGTTTCGCCGGCCGGCTAGGCGCGCTTGCGCTCGCCGATGGCTGCTTTGCGCGGCGACCAGCCCAAAGTCATGCCTGCCGCGGCGATCAGGATCGCGGCAGCGCCGACGACTTGGATCATCTGCAGGCGATGGCCGAACGCGATCAGATCGACAAGGATCGCCACGATCGGATAGATGAACGACAGCGCGCCGGTGAGGCTGGTCGGCAGTTTTTGGATCGCGCCATAGAGCAGGATGTACATCAGGCCTGTATGCACCACGCCGAGTGCGAGCAGCAGACTCCAGGTGCGCGCGTCGGCGGGCACGTGCGCAAAGTCGACCAGCGGCGCCAGCGCAAGCGTGCCGACTGAGACCTGGATCAGTGCGATCAGATGCGGCGGCACGCCCTTGAGTTTCTTTGCGACGATCGCCGCGACCGCATAGAGAAAGGCCGCGCCGAGCGCGAGCAGGATGCCGGCGAAATAGTCGCTGCCCTGTACGCCTGTGCAGGCCTTGGCCTGCACGATAAGCAGCATGCCGGCGAACGCGAGTGCGAGCCAGCCGAGTTTGATTGCGGTGAGGCGCTCGGCGAAGAACAGCGCGCCGAGGGCCACGAGCATGAACGGCTGGGTGTTGTATACCGCCGTCGCGATCGAGATCGACGCGCGCGGATACGCGGCGAACAGCAGCAGCCAGTTGCCGACGATGGCGAGGCCGCCGAGCACGGCCAGGCCCAGCTGCCGGCGCGTGATGGCGTCGCGGCGGAAGAATCCGAGCGCCGCGCAGACCAGGGCCAGCGTCGCTGCGCCGAACAGACAGCGCCAGAACACGACGGCGACGACGTCCTGGCCCGATACGACGACGAACCAGCCTATCGTGCCGGAGATGATCATGGCCGCGGTCATCTCGACCGTGCCCTGCCGCGATGGGGTATTCATAGCCGCTGTCCCGTGATGGAAATCAGGGCAATAGCGTAGTAGCCTGTGTGTGCTGTTTATATGCAAAAAATTAGGTAATCGTTTCGATATGCCTTCCATTGGAAAGAAATGATTCGAGATAACCTAAATTTCTCCGATCTCGACGAAATCGACCGGCGCATCGTCCGCATCCTGGTCGACGACGCGCGCATTTCGTTGAAGGAACTCGCCGCACAGGTGAAGCTGTCCTCGCCGAGCGTCGCCGAGCGGCTACGCCGCCTCGAGGAACGCGGCGCGATCCGCGCGTTCACGGTCGACGTCGACCCGCGCGCGCTCGGCTACGAACTGCAGGCGATCGTGCGTATCCGTCCGCTGCCGGGCAAGATGCTCGCGGTGCAGAAATTGATCGCCGAGATCGGCGAATTTTCCGAGTGCGACAAGGTCACCGGCGACGACTGTTTTGTCGGTCGCCTGCATCTGCGCTCGATCGAGCATCTCGACGGCATCCTCGACCGCATCGCCGACAAGGCCGAGACGAACACGGCGATCGTCAAGGCGCAGCCGATCAAGCGCAGGCTGCCGACGTTTTAGCGACGGGTTTTCACTTGCAGTCCTGCAAGCGTGCCCGCATTGTGGATACCATCGCGGCAAAGACCGCAAATCACTACGGATGATTTTCAAGACGTGAGCGACAGCAGCACCCCAGCATTCGACGGCAAGGAGTTCGTGCGCACGCTGACGAGTTCGCCCGGCGTGTATCGCATGTTCGATGCGCGCGGTGATCTGCTCTACGTCGGCAAGGCCGGCAGCCTGAAGAAGCGCGTCGGCAGCTATTTCCTCAAGCCGCGCCTCGAACCGCGCATCATGTCGATGATCTCGCAGATCGCGCGCATGGAGACGACGCTCACGCGTACGGAGGGCGAGGCGCTGCTGCTCGAAGCGCATTTGATCAAGTCGCTGAAGCCGCGCTACAACATCCTGCTGCGCGACGACAAAAGTTATCCGTACGTGTATCTCTCGGAAGGCGAGGATTTTCCACGCATCGCCTTTCATCGCGGCGCGAAGAGCGGCAAGGGCAAGTACTTCGGTCCGTTCCCGAGTGCGTGGGCGGTGCGTGAAAGTCTCAATCACATGCAGAAGATCTTCCTCGTGCGCCAGTGCGAGGACAGTTATTTCCGCAACCGCTCGCGGCCGTGCCTGCAGTATCAGATCGGCCGCTGCAGCGCGCCCTGCGTCGGCCTGATTGGCAAGGACGAGTATCAGGACAGCGTGCGGCATGCGGCGATGTTCCTCGACGGCAAAAGTGATGCGGTGATCGGCGAGCTGATCTCCACGATGGAGCGCGCGGCCGCCGACTTGGCCTTCGAGAAGGCGGCGCGCCTGCGCGACCAGGTTTCCACGCTCAAGCGCCTGCTCGCGAAGAACTACGTGCAGGGCGCGAGCGCCGATCTCGACGCGATCGCCTGTCGCATTTCGGGCGGCGTGGCCTGCGTGTCGGTCATGTACTTCCGCAATGGCGTCAATCTCGGTTCGCGCGACTTTTTCCCCAAGCTGCCGCACGACGCCGACATTGCCGATGTGCTGACCTCGTTCATCGCGCAGTACTACGTCGACAAGCCGGTGCCGCGCGAACTGATCGTCGAGCACGCTTTGCCCGATGCGCAGTTGCTAGCGCATGCGTTCACCGAGCAGGCTGGGCACGAAGTCGAAATCAAGCACAGCGTGCGTGCCGAACGCGCGCGCTTCCTCGAACTCGCGGCGAAGAACGCCGAGGCTGCGCTCGCCACGCGGCTGGCGAGCAACGAGACGCAGCGCGAGCGCTTCGAGTCGCTACGCGAACTGCTCGGGCTCGACGAAATGCCGCAGCGCCTGGAGTGCTTCGACATCAGCCATACGATGGGCGAAGCGACGGTCGCCTCGTGTGTCGTCTACGGCCCGGAAGGGCCGGTCAAGGCGCAGTACCGGCGCTACAACATCACCGGCATCGAGCCGGGCGACGATTACGCCGCGATGCGCCAGGCGCTCGAGCGGCGCTTTCGCCGCGCTGCGGAGGTGGTGGCGGAATCGGCCGCCTCCGGCTCACCCGCTTCGGCCGCCGATCCGGCGAACGGATCGAAGCCGGCGGGCGAGCCCGCCAATCTGCCCGATATCCTGCTGATCGACGGCGGCAAAGGTCAGGTCAAGCAGGCGCTCGACGTGCTCGCCGATCTGGCGATCGCCGGCGTCCTGATCGTCGGCGTCGCCAAGGGTGTCGAACGCAGGGCAGGGCACGAGACCCTGATCCTCGGCGCGAGCGGCAAGACCTTATGGCCCGGCCCCGAATCGCCCGCGCTGCATTTGATCCAGGCGGTGCGCGACGAGGCCCACCGCTTTGCCATTACCGGACACCGCAAGCAGCGGCAGAAGGCGCGCGACACGAGCCGGCTCGAAGACATCGCCGGTGTCGGCGCCAAGCGCCGCTCGGCCCTGCTCAAGCACTTCGGTGGCTTGCCGGGCGTGGTCAATGCGGGTATCGAAGAAATCGCCCAGGTCAAAGGCATGAGCCGCGACCTCGCGGAAAAAATTTATGCGCTGTTTCACAGTTGAGCCCGTAAACTTGAAGATCGAAGGCCGCAGGGTTTGCGTAGCCGAGTGCTTCACCTTTACGACCTGTCTTTCGTTTCCAGTCCCGATTCCATGCCGCTGACCTGGCCGACCATTCTTACCTTGTTTCGCATCGGACTGCTGCCGGTTATGGTGGTCGTGTTCTATGCCGATTTCCGCGGCGCCAATGTTGCCGCGGCGCTGATCTTCCTGCTTGCCGCGATCACCGACTGGCTCGACGGCTACATCGCCCGGCGCTACAACATGTGGTCGGCCTTCGGCGCGTTTCTCGATCCGGTCGCAGACAAACTGATGGTGGCGGTGACCCTGTTCCTACTCGTCCAGGAAAACCCGACGCCGCTGCTCGCCGTGACCAGCGCGGTCATCGTCGGCCGCGAGATCACGATCTCGGCGCTGCGCGAATGGATGGCCGAGATCGGCGAGCGCACACGCGTCAGCGTCGCCACGCTCGGCAAGATCAAGACCGTGATGCAGATCATCGCGATCGAAGTGCTGCTTTACCAGCACGATCTCGAAGGTTTGCGCCTGTTCCATGTCGGCGAAACCCTGCTCGTGATCGCTGCCGGTATGACCATCTGGTCGGCCTTCGAATACCTGCGCGCGGCATGGCCGGTGCTGCGCGATCGGCGTTGAACAAAATTTGCAATCAGTTGTTGACAGACGCCGGACAAAACGGCATTATTTTCGGCTCCCGCGGGAATAGCTCAGTTGGTAGAGCACGACCTTGCCAAGGTCGGGGTCGCGAGTTCGAGTCTCGTTTCCCGCTCCAGTTTTTTCGACAAAACCTCGGCAGAAATACCGGGGTTTTGTTTTTTCGGAAGCGTGTTGATACGCTCCCGAACGGCCTGCTTCGAGAGGGCGGGGTGGCAGAGTGGTCATGCAGCGGCCTGCAAAGCCGTGTACGCCGGTTCGATTCCGACCCTCGCCTCCAGACGTTGGCCGTCGAAGCGCATTCATGCGCACCGGAGAGTTGAGAACGTGCCTGCGTTTCTCGCACCATTTTCTGGCACTGCCGCCCGGGTGGCGAAATCGGTAGACGCAGCGGACTTAAAATCCGCCGAACCCTAATAGGTTCGTGCCGGTTCGAGTCCGGCTCCGGGCACCACAGCAAAGTACATCGGCATCTCAAGAATTCCCAAAAGCCCGCATAGCTGCGGGCTTTTTTGTATCTGCGTCATCCGAGGCAATCCACCCTAGTTCATTGACATCCTCGACTCTTCGGGGACAAGCATCTGGATAGCTCCAATTGTTCGAGGGGCAACTTCGATGACGCTGACCGACACCAGTATTCGCTCCGCTCAATCGGACGGTATCCTTCTCAAAGGACAGTCTGGGGCGCATATCGCCACCAGGGATTCAACGAGCCGGTTACCACGGGTGGCCTACAACGCACTCGATCGAATTACGCAGAATACCGACCCGCTAGGCCAATCAACTAACTATGCCTACGATGGGAATGGCAACCTGATTAGCGTCGTCGATCCCAACGGAGGCAAGACCCAGTTTTCGTTCGACGCGCGCAACCGCCGGACCGTGCGCACCGATGCGCTCAATCAAGCCGAATCGGTGACGTACGACAACATGGACAATGTGATCACCTACACCGATCGTAAAGGGCAACAGGCAAGCTACCAATACGATGCGCTGAACCGGGTCAGTAAAGCCACGTATGCTGACGCAAGCACGGTGACGTTTACATACGATGCCGGCAATCGCGTAAGTCAAATTCTCGACTCAATATCGGGAACGATCACGCGGAGCTACGACGATTTCGACCGATTGGTGCAAGAGCTAACCCCGCAAGGCAGTGTCAGCTACACCTACGATGCCCTCGGACGACGTGCGACGATGACGCCAGGCAGCCAAGCGCAGATCACCTACACCTACGACAATGCGAATCGGCTGACGAAAATTCAGCAGGGTAGCGAAACCATGTCAATTGCGTATGAGGCCGCGAATCGGCGAACGAGCCTGACTTTGCCGAATGGAGTGATTACAAGCTGCACGTACGATGCAGGCAATCAAGTGACTGGAATCATCTACCAAACTGCTGGCGGCGCAACATTGTCGAGCTTGGCTTACACCTATGATGCCGCCGGTCGGCGTTCAAGCCAAACCGGTGGATTTCTTCCGGATATGCTAGCGACAGCGTCGACGACGGTGGGGGCGTTCGATCTCAATAATCGTCAGACGCAGTGGAACGGCATGGTGCTGGGCTACGATAAAAACGGCGACGCTTCGACAAATGCAGTAGCCAGTCAGAGCTACACCTTCGATGCGCGTCACCGGCTCGTCCAAATACAAAACAGCGGTACTGGTGCTACGTTGGCGACATTTGAATACGATCCTCTAGGTCGCCGGACTAGCAAGACGATTGCCGGGAATACCACCAGTTTCCTCTATGACGGCGTGGATGCGGTACAAGAAACGCAGAGTGGGACAAATTATTCGATCCTGGCCGGTTTGGGCATCGATGAGCGTTATGCCCGCAGTGAAACCTCGGGTCGATACTACTTCCTCACCGATGTGCTGGGCAGCACACTGGGGCTGTCGGACAGCAGCGGAACGGTGCAGCAGAAGTATGTATATGAGCCCTATGGCGAGATGCAGTCGCAAGGGTCGAGCAACAACCCTTATCAGTACACTGGGCGTGAGAACGATGGCATCGGTCTCTACTACTACCGCGCTCGCTACTATAGCCCAAGCTTGAAGCGGCTCATCAGTGAAGACCCGCTAGGGCTTGCAGCCGGAGTGAGTGGTTATGGTTACGTGAGAGGGCGACCCACCACACATATTGATCCAACTGGAGAAATTGATTGGTATTCGTGGGAGGTGGCAGGGAAGTTCGGAATGCTGCCTGTGTTTACAGGTCTATATTTGATCGTTTACGAAACGGACAAATTTGGCACCGCCTGTAGTTGTGATGACTCTGTCGGGCCCGGAGTCAAGTCCCTTGTTTCCGTAGTCGGAGGGGGATCTTCTTTTGGGGGGGGCGTAGCCGTGGCGGCAGAGGCGGGCGGTAGCGCGGCAGCCATTGGAGGGCTCGGAATCGCGTCAGCAGCTGTCGGCGGCTGGGAGATTGGCCGAGGATTCAATTTGGCTTGGGGGTATTTCAGCGATTGTAAAAGTACTTTTGGGGCTTGGATCTACGATGTAACTCATGATGAGTCTGATTTGCTGGGGCCAAGAAAGAAATGAAGATTTTTAATAATGTGGGATTTTGGGAATTTCTCTCTGTCGCAGTGGCCATCATTGTTTTTCTAATTGCCGCAGGATTAATTATTCTGCGATTTTTTAAAAAATCGTCAAATCAGGTAACTAATCAAATCCATGTCACCCCTTCTGGTATTGTTTTCTCGTTCTTTATTTTTGGTGCGTGGCTGGCAACAATGGGATGGGCAGAACTCCATCCGGATGGATGGCTTCACAGCCAGCTATCTTTGCCGATCGGGGTTCTTTGTTCCAGCATAATCATGCTGGGCATATTCATGTTATTAGCAAAAATGCTAGAAGCCATTGGGATTACGCTTTTCACTTGGAAAAATAAAAGTACTGGCCGCAGGAGGGAAGGATGAACTCTATTAAGCGCACACTGTGCGATCGGAAGAGTCGTCAATGCGCTTAAAGTTTTTTCCAAAACAGTTTTGGCTAACGCGGAGCACGCCGTAGCATGACCTCAGACAATCAAAGTTTTAAAAATTGGTTAAAAAGTATTACTGAGCAAATCCAATTTGCGCAACGATCAGGCGGTAAAAAGCGCATGGATGGGAAGTCGGGCGACTGGGCCTGGTTCGAACGTGCAACGTCATATCGATTAAAGCTACTTCTGAGCCCAGTTAAGGGCGCTCTAGCAATGCTGGGATGGAAAGAGCGCTCAGCAATCTCGCTGAACTGGCTGCGCGAGCATGCTACAGAGCTATGGACAACTCGTTGTCTGCTAGCAGACGATTTAAGTCGGTTGCTCTACGATTTTTCTCTGATCCTGCGAACTACGAGCCACAGACATTTTCTTTATCCCCGGATGGATTATGACGATTTAGCGAGGCTCAATAAGGCAATCCCATTCAGCATGGCTGGACTGCCTGAAGACTATCTCGGTTTACCGCTGCAAATTTGCGATTTGACCCTAAATGTCTCTGGCTCTGAAGGCGTCAACATGCAGGTGATTTGCAATAGTCAGTTACTTGATGGGATCAACTATTACCGACAATATTTCGTAACCCGCGAAGGCGAAGACATATCGCCAAAAACTGGAGAAGTGGTTCTCGATTGCGGAGCCTGCATTGGTGACTATTCTGTAATTTTTGCGGCGATGGTCGGGCCTAGCGGCCAAGTTCATGCTTTCGATCCGCTGCCTCTGCATAACAGATACTGTGATCTGCAATCGCAACTCAACCCAAATCTAGCTCAGGTTATGCACTTCAATACGGAGGCAGTCGGTAAGCGCACGAGCAAAGCCAAGCAAAACGCCATCGGCCTTGATCGAATTACCCCCGGCCTAAGAGTTGAAGATAGCGCTTTTGATTTCATTTCCCTTGATGACTACGCCAAGAATCGCCTCAACCGGGTTGACTACATTAAGATGGATATAGAGGGTGCCGAAATGGATGCGTTGGCTGGCGCTGAAAACATAATCCGTACGTTCAAGCCAAGGCTTGCTATCTCCGGGTATCACAAACCGTCGGATCTTTGGGAAATCCCTCAGAAAATCATGTCACTCAATCCGGGTTATAAACTGACCTTTGGCCACCATAGCCAGGTACGGTGGGAGTCAGTTTTCTACGCAATTCATAAGAATTGACGCACCGTGTCGATGCAAACACTTTTTCTTGCGGAACCTCCCGCACCACTTGCTTTTCAAGAGTTACTTCACCCGCAGCTTCTTCGGCCGCGTGTTCTCTATCTGGTGGAGTTGCTCGCTGGCGTGCGCGGCGGATGGGGCGGCTGAAACGCACCTGGCTGTTCGCGAAAATCTGCTCTTGCGGGGCGTCGAGAGTGGGAAGATGGGTCGTTTAGCTTCCCTGATCAAGCTGGAATGCGGGCTCCCCGGCAACTGATCGAGTGATCGGCGAGCACTTGAGGCAAGCATCGCCATCTAGGGGTAAGTTTGAGGGTATCCCACCCCGATCTCTGTATGAGAGCCCAATAATATAAGGGGCAGCGCCGACAATTTGATTCCGGCTCCGGCACCACGGCAAAGTCCATCGGCATCCAAGAATGTCCAAAAGCCCGCATTGTTGCGGGCTTTTTCGCGTCTGGGATGCGCGGTACTTTGATAAAGATCGAGGCGGCTTGCCGCCGGCGTATCGATGGCTTCTTCGTCCATTCTGCTCTTCGATAAACCCCGCCACTCAAAACAGCGCAGCGACGACACCTTCCCGCTCGTTGTCCCAAATCATCGAGATGATCCACCATGATCCATCGCTTTCCTTCATAAGCTGGATCGAGTTGATGCCGCGTCGCTCGGGAATCGGGTCCGCCGGGTCGCGGCGCGCTTCGTAGAGGCTCCAGACGTGGGCCATATTGCCCATGATGTCGATGCGACGTTTCTTCTCGAGTTCAAAGAACGCGAGCTTTTCGAAGATCGGGGCGACGTCCTGTTCGTACTCGGTAAGGCCCATGATTTTCGACTTGGGCGCGCCGTGTTCGTCGATGGTCATGCGGATTTGCCGCGCTTGCGGATGGAAGATTTTCTTTTGGCGTGCCCAATCGCGGGGACCAGCGGGGCCGGAAATCATGGCGTACATCTCGTCGACGACGTGGCCTATGGTCGAATGATCATCCACTGCGTTTTCTCCCCATTCTTTTATTGGAATAGACACCGCCGCTCGATTTGCTGAAGGCCCCGCACGGCGCGTTCGGATCGTGCTTCATCATAACCTTGGCACGGTTGGTGAGATTGCTTCCCGTTGAAAAAAGGGCGCACCGCGCGGGCCTGCTTTGCCGCGAGAAGCGAAGCTGGGCGCGGCAGGATTGAAAGAACGTTTCTTCGAGTTTTCGACGCCGGCCCGATGCGGTTTGCAGCTTCGGGAGTGCCTCCGTCGAGCGCCAGGTGCAGTTGACGATCGCGGCCGCTTTGCCTCTACACTTGCTCCATGCTGCTCGTGCCCCGCGACATTCTTTCGGCCGACCCGTCGCCTTCGCAGGCAGCGGACGTTGCGGTCGGAGGCGAGGTTTTTGCCGTCCTGCTGAAAGAGATGGAGGCGGGGTTGCGCCGTTATCTGCTCGGCCAGTTCGGCAGCGCCCCGGCGGCCGAGGATGCGCTTCAGGAAACCTTTCTGCGCATGCTGCGCTACCGCGGGCTCGACGATGCCGCCGAGGTGCGCGCGCTGCTCTATCGCGTCGCCGCCAGCGTCGTCGCGGACCGGCATCGGCATGCGCGCACTCAGCACGCCGACCAGCATTGCACGCTCGACGATCAGGATCTGGTTTCGACCGATCCGCAGCCCGACCGCGTGCTCGCCGGGCAGCAGCAGCTTGCGCTGATCAAGCGCGCGATCGCGGAATTGCCGCCGCGTTGCCGGCAAGCCTTCCTGCTGCACCGTTTCGACGCGCTGAGCTACCGCGAGATAGCGCGCCGCATGGGCACCAGCGAGCGCACAGTCGAGAATCAGATCGCCCACGCTCTCGCCGTTTGCCGGCGCGTATCGGGGGAACAGCGCGGACGAACGTTCAAGTAGATATGCAACGCACCGACGACATCGAAGTCATTCGCGGCGAAGCCGAACGCTGGTTCGCGTGCCTGCGCAGCGGACGCTGTTCGGCGGCCGAGCGCAGTGCATTCAACGCCTGGATAGGCGTCGAGGCGCATGCGGCGGCCTATTCGGAAACGCAGCAGCTCTGGGGCGACATGGAGACGCTCGGCGACGACGCCGATGTGCGCCAATGGTTGGACGAATCGCGGCAGCTCGATCGTCCGCCTGACACGCTGCGTCCGCGCCGCTGGGCCTGGCTGTCGGCTTCCGCGGCTGCTGCGGTGCTGGTCTGTCTCGGCGGCTGGTATGCGATGCAGCCTTCGCTCGTCGCCCGCTACGCGACGGCGCACGGCGAGCAGCGCCACTTCACTCTCGATGACGGATCGCAGCTGATCCTCAATACCGACACCGCGATCGACGTGCGTTTCGACCGGCGCACGCGCGTACTGCAACTGGAGAAGGGCGAGGCTTCGTTCGAGGTGGCGCACGAGGCAGGCCGTTCCTTCGTCGTCAACGCTGGCGGCAGCGCGATCACCGACCTCGGCACGCGTTTCATCGTGCACAAAGAAGATGCCCAGACCGTCGTAAGCGTGGTCGAAGGTGCCGTCGAAGTGGCACACGACGGGCACGAGACGGCCAAGCTGGCCGTCGGCGAGCAATTGGCGATCAGCGGCAACGATTGGCAGAAGCGTAGCGTCGATCTCGCCTTGGTCAGCGGCTGGACGCAGGGCAAGCTGGTGTTCCGCGCGACGCCGCTGGCCGAGGTCGTCGCCCAGGCGAACCGCTACGGCCCGGGCCGGCTGGTGATCGCCGACGCGTCGCTCGATGCGTACAAGATCAGCGGCGAGTTCCGCATCGGCAACAACGACGCACTCGTGCGTGCGCTGCAGAGCGCCTTTCCGATCCAGGCCGAGTCGGCGGACGGCGAAACGCGGCTGCGGCGCCGCTAGGCCGCGCGGAGATCGTCAGCCGATTTGTTTTCGATCGGCTTATAGGGGTTTCCGCATCGGCCTCCGTTCTTTCCCCTTCGAACCGCGACGTCGATCGCGGCATGACGAATTGAGGGAGACAAAAACATGCAATCGTTTCATCGCCGCCGGCGCGTCCGGGCGATTTCGTTCGCCGTGGCACTGGCTTTGTTCGGTATGGGTTCGACGGTGCAGGCGCAGCCGGCGCCGAGCCGCAATTTCCACATCGCTGCGGGCACGCTCGAAGAGGCGCTGAATCAGTTCACCACGCAGAGCGGCTTGCAGGTGCTGTACGACCCGGCCTTGGTCCAAGGTCACCGCGTCGCCGGTTACGATGCGGCTGCGCCGGCCAGGACCGCGCTCGACACGTTGCTCAAAGGCAGCCGTCTGATTTACGAATTCACCGACGCGACCACGGTGGTGATCAAGCGCGCGCCGGTGCCGCCCGCGGGCGAGCCCAAGCGCAACAATGC
Organism: Rudaea sp. 3F27F6; assembly: GCF_005503555.1. Taxonomy (GTDB): domain Bacteria; phylum Pseudomonadota; class Gammaproteobacteria; order Xanthomonadales; family Rhodanobacteraceae; genus Rudaea. Next base: position 149,927 of record NZ_SCNG01000001.1, on the reverse strand, counting down.
CGAGAGACCCAAGACGGCGGAAGACGAAGTGCTGCGGCTCGGCAACGTCACCGTCGTCGGCACCTTGCTGCACAACGTCTCGCCGACTTCGCCCGTGCTGACGATCGATCGTGTCGACATCGAACGCGGTGGCTATACCAGCGTGCAGGACGTGATGGCGAAGGTGCCGCAGAACTTCGCCGGGCAGACGTCGGGCACGAGCTTCTTCACCGGCGGCAATATGGGCTCGACCAACCAGATCGATCTGCGCGGCCTCGGCGCGGGCGCGACGCTGACCCTGGTCGACGGCCGCCGCATCAGCAGCGGCGCGGGCGATTTTGGTCGCGCGGTCGATGTCGACATGATTCCGGTCTCGGCGATCGAGCGTATCGACATCCTCACCGACGGCGCCTCGGCGCTGTACGGCTCCGATGCGGTCGGCGGCGTGGTCAACATCGTCCTGCGCAAGGACTTCGAAGGTTTCGACACCGCGCTGCAGTACGGCCGCGACCAGGCCGGCAGCAACAGCACCTTGTTCAACCAGGCCTTCGGCCATCACTGGGAAGGCGGCCATCTGCTCGGTTCGGTGCAGTACGAGCGGCGCGATCCGATCCGGGCCCAGGATTTCGGCGTCGGCAACACGCTCGATCTGCGCTCGAAGGGCGGAGGCGATTTCCGCATACCGGGCCTCGGCGTGCCGAGCACGGTGCTGCCGCTCGGCTATTTCGACGGACTGCCGTTCACGACCCTGGTCGGTCCCGATGGCGCGCCTGTGTACTCGGCGGCGTTGCCGTCCGGACAGAACGGGCGTGCGCTGCGCCTTGATCAACTCGGTTTGAACGGGATGAACACGGGCGACTTGTCCGTGCCGTACCTGCTACCGCGGCAGAAGAATGTTTCCGCGTATTTGAACGTCGAGCAGAATTTCGGTGCGGTCACGCTGTTTGCCGATCTCGTCGCCGCACAGCGCAACAACGAGGCGCTGGCCGGCGCGAACGTGAATTACATGGTCGTGCCGACGAGCAACGCGTTCACGCCGTTTCGCGAAGACGTGATGGTCGGTTATCAATTCCCCGAGCTTGGACCACAGGGCAACAAGTCGCGCAATCGCGGCTGGTTCGCGCATGCCGGACTGCGCGGCGAATTTGGTGGCGACTGGACCTGGGAAGCGCTGACCACGTTTTCGAAAGACCGCTCGCGCGTCAGCACCGACGACATCAACCAGACCGAATTGAACCGGCGCCTCGCGTCGTCCGATCCGAGCATTGCGTTCAATCCGTTCGGCGACGGCAGCGGCCAGTCGCCCGGCGTGATCGACGCGATACGTGCGCACACGATCACCGAGAGCAGCACCGATCTCAAGGGCGTGTCGGGGCTGACGCAAGGCAGCGTGATCCAGTTGCCCGGCGGCGCGCTGCGCCTCGCCGTCGGCGGCGAGTATCGCGAAGAAAGCATGCACAGCCGTCAAGCGGGCCCGGACACGCCCAGCGCCGAAGACTATCCCGGTTCGCCGCGGCACGTCGGCGCGTTGTTCGCGGAAACGTATCTGCCGCTGGTCGGCAAGGACAATGCGCGCCCCGGCGTGCGCGAGCTGGCGTTCAGCGCGGCGGTGCGCGCCGAGCACTACAGCGATTTCGGCGATACGACGAATCCGAAAGTCGGCCTGCTCTGGCGGCCGGCCGAATCGCTGAGCCTCAAAGCGAACTGGGGCACCTCGTTTCGCGCGCCGTCGCTGCAGGATCTGAATCTGCCGGCGGCGGTGTCGAGCAACTATCCGGTCTACGATCCGCATGCGCCGGGCGGCCCGGCCACGGTCTACATCAACCTGCTTCAGGGCGGCAATCCGCATCTGCAGCCGGAGAAGGCGACGACCTGGACGGTCGCCGCGGAGTACCGTCCCGCATGGCTCGACGGTGCACATGTATCGGTCGACTACTTCCACACGAACTATCGCGATCGTATCCGCGGTTCGCTCGACGGCCTCGACGAGACGACCCTGCTGCAGTACGAGGGCAGCCTGCCGTCCGGCATCATCGTGCGCGACGCGAGCGGCCGGCTGAAATCGATCAGTATCACCAGCATCAACAGCGCCGAGACGCGCATCGCCGGCTTCGATCTCGCCGCGGGATACGATTGGAGCGTCGGCGGCCATTACTTCAATGCGTTCGCGGCAGGCACCTTGTTCGACTACTACGAGGATCGTTTGATCCGCGGCGCACCGGTGCGCGATCTCGACGGCAAGGTCGGCAATCCGCCGAAGTGGCGCGGGCGCCTCGGCCTGAACTGGTCGCACGATGCCTGGGGCGGTTCGGTGTCGGCGAGCTACACCGACTCGGAATACAACGACGGCGCCGACCCGCGCATCGTGCGTCGCGACGTCGCTTCGCTGACCACGGTGGACATGCAGTTGAGCTATTCGCCGACGAATCCCGAATCGGCTCTGCTGCGCGACGTCACCGTGCGTTTCGGCATCAACAATCTGTTCGACCGGCGTCCGCCGTTCGTCGACGGTCCGGCGAATCTGGGCTTCGACGCGAGAAACTTTCCACCGCAGAGTCGCATGATCTATGTGCGCCTGGCGAAGAGTTTCGGAGGGACTTCGCGGTGACGCATACGTCTCGGTTCGCGCGACGGAACGTCGCCGCGATTTGCGCACTGTTGCTGACGACTTCGGCTTTCGCCGGCGCGGCGAAAACGCCGATCACGGTCGACGATCTACTCGATGCGGAGAGCCTCGGCGCGGCCGAGTTCTCGCCCGACGGCGGCAAGCTCGTGTTCGCGCGCGAGACGCCGTATTCCCAACGCACGCCGTGGGGCTACGACGATACGCAGCAAGTCGGCGAGCGCGTGTTCGTGACCAAACTCGACGACGGTTCGACGCGCGAGATCGCATCGACCACGGATGTGCGCTATAGCCTTCTGCCCGAGAAAGGCTGGGCGCCGGATGGCCGTGGTCTGCTGCTGATGGCGACGACGCGTGAGGGCTACGGCTTCGCCTATAGCGGCCTCGACGGCAAGCCGGTCGCGCTGCCGGGTCGACCGCTCGACTACTTCCCGGCGTTCGATTGGGCGCGCGATGCGCGCATCGTCTATGCCGCGTGGCCGGAAGGCGCGCTCCAGCGCGGCGCGCATGCGCAGGTCGCGCAAGGTGCCGCAGCAAGATGGCGCGACGGCTGGAACGGCACGTCGGCACCGGTCACGGTCAGCTCGGCGAACGAAGTCTTCGCGACGACCGAGCCGCCGACGGGGCGCCTCATGCTCGCCGCGCCGCGCCGCGGACTGTCGGCGAAGATCGCCGACGGCGATTACGTCGCCATCGCGGTCGCGCCGGACGATCGCTACGTCGCCGCCGTGCGCCTTGCGGAGAAGATTCCGGAAGCGCTCGGTCTGTCGTCGCGACGCGGCGAGTTGCAATTGTTCCGACTCGACGCCGATGGCGCGCGCGTGCTGCATCGCTACGAAGACATCGATGTCGGCGAACGTGGCGCCTTGTCGTGGTCGCCTTCGGGCCGGCGTCTGCTGGTCACGGCCAAGCCGGCAAAGGCCGGCCGCGCCGCTGCGCATCTCTACGAGATCGATGCCGACAGCGGCAAGCGCAAAGAAATTTCCGCCGCAGAGCTCTCGTTCATCGACCCGACGGCGGAAAATCTTGGCGGCGTATTGCCGATCGGCTGGATCGGCGAACAGCCGGCCGCGGTGGCCGCGCGCCGCGACACGGCGGCAAAAGAAGCGCCGCGCAGTCCGGGCAAAAGAGAAGCGCGCCTCGAGTACGGCGAGAGCGAGAGCTGGCGTTTCGACGTCTACGCGTTCGCCGGCGGCCGCGCGGAAAATCTCACCGCGTTCGCGAAAACTTCGGTGAACGGGTTTCTTGCGCCGGGCGCCGATGCGCGCGCTTGGGTCGTCGCCGACGGTGCCGTCTGGAAGGTGACGCCGGGAAGCAAGCCGCAGCGCTTGTCCGCGCTCGAAGGGCGGACGATCGTCGCATTCGGCAACGATCGCCGCTATCCGGAGTTGTCGCCGCGATCGGCGTACTACCGCAACGGCGAGGTCGAGCGTTTGGCCGTCTACGCGATGGACGCGCACGAAGAAGTGCAGCGCCTCGTGCTCGATCTGCGCTCGGGCAAGACCACGGTGTTGACCGGAGAGGGCGAAATCGTCGCGACGACGCCCGATCAATTGACCACAGTGCGGAAGATCTCGCGCGGCTGGACGACGACGCTGCGCTTCGGCGGCGCGAGCGAGCGCACGCTGGCGACAGTCAACGAGGCGCTGGAGAGCCGCGTAATCGCCGCACCCGAGCGCTTCGAATACAGCTATGAGGGCAAGCCGCAGATCGGATGGATTCTGCGTCCGCCCGGTGCCGCGCCCGATAAAGCACTGCCTGCGCTGGTCTCGGTCTACGGCGGTCTCGTCGTCGAGGCGTCGCCGTACGAAGCGAGCGCGGTGATTCAGCCGCCGGCGTTCAGCGGTCAACTGCTCGCCGCGCAGGGTTATGCGGTGATCTATCCGAGCACGCCGCTCGGTGCGGGTGCCGAGACCGATTTGATGGCGACGCTGGCCGGCGAGACCGTGGCGGCGATCGATGCGCTGGCCGCGCGCGGCATCGTCGATGCGCAGAAGGTCGGCATCATCGGCCAGAGCTTCGGCGGCTATTCGACGGCGTCGATCCTCGCCAAGCGCTCGGACCGTTTCAAGGCCGGCGTTTCCATGGCCGGCATCTACGATTGGACCTATGCCTACGGCACGCGCGCGCTCGAAGAAACCCTGAGCGGCGACGGGCGCATTTCTCCGGCCGAGATGACCTTCGTCGAAATCGGCCAGCCGCGGTTAGCCAAGCCGTTCTGGATCGATCCGGCGCCGTATCAGCGCAACAGTCCGATCTTCCAGGTCGAGCATATCGATGCGCCGCTGCTGCTGCTGCACGGCGACATGGACATGGGCGTCACCGGGCTGCCGGGCGCGGAGCGCATGTACAACGCGCTGGTGCGCGCCGGCAAGAAGCCGACCCTCGTGCGCTATTGGGGCGAAGGCCATGTCGCGCAGTCGCCCGCGGCGATGCGCGATCAATGGAGCCGCATCACCGCATGGTTCGGACGCTACGTGAAGGGTGCGAACGAGGCGGGCACGTCACACTCCGCCGCGGCGAATGCCGCCGCACGCTGATCGATCTGTTTCTGGACGAAGGCTGAAATACGGCCGGCTTGCCGCCGGCCGCATGAAAGACGCGTGTCGGGGTGAATGACGTCCCGCTCAGGCTTCCGCTTCGACCTGGTCGAGGCTGGTCTTGTCGCCTTTCGGTCGCGGCGCATCGAGGATATTGCCGGTGACGAGGTAATAGATTGACTCGGCGATGTTGGTGACGTGGTCGCCGATGCGCTCGACGTTCTTGGCGATGAACATCAGATGCGCGCCAATCGCGACGTGCTGCGGATCGGCCTTCATGTAGTCGATGAGGCGGCGCGAGATGCCGGTATAGGTGTCGTCGATCTGCTCGTCGCAGGCCCAGACCGTGATCGCCTTTTCCTGATTGCGCTCGGTGAACGCGGTGACGACGTCGGCGAGCTGCTTCTTCGCCAGTTCGCCGAGTTCGCCGATCTCGACCAACCATTGCTCGGGCGAGTGCGAATTCAGTGCGATCACGCGCTTGCAGATGTTCGCCGAGAAATCGCTGATGCGTTCGAGTTCGACGACGATGCGCAAGGTCGAGATCACTTCGCGGAAGTCGCGCGCGATCGGCTGGCGCAGTGCGAGCACACGGATCGCACGCGATTCGATGTCGCGCTCGAGCGCGTCGACGTCGATGTCGTCGCGGATCACCATCGCCGCGTCCTCGACGTCGCGCGTGCGCAATGCGTTCATCGTCGTCGCGAACTGACTCTGGGTCAGCTCGCCCATGCGCGCGATTGCGGCATTGAGCTGGGAGAGTTCGTCGTCGAAACTTTTTACGATGTGTTCGGACATGGCAGAGGCCGGGATTCGGGATTGGAGATTGGGGATTCGGAAGAGCGAGGGTACGGCAGTTTCGGGCGGAGCCGGAAAGGAGGGGCGATTTTTACCAATCCCCAATCCCGAATCTCCAATCCCCGCTCTTAGCCGTAGCGTCCCGTGATGTAGTCTTCGGTCATTTTCTTTGTCGGGTTCTCGAAGATCGTCGTCGTGTCGCCGAACTCGATCAGCTCGCCCAAGTACATGAAGGCGGTGTAGTCGGACACGCGCGACGCCTGCTGCATATTGTGGGTGACGATCGCGATTGTGTAGCGCTCTTTCAATTCCTCGACGAGCTGCTCGATCTTGCCGGTGGCGATCGGGTCGAGCGCCGAAGTCGGCTCGTCCAGCAGGATCACTTCGGGCTTGAGCGCGACCGCGCGCGCGATGCATAGGCGCTGCTGCTGGCCGCCGGAGAGGCCGAGCGCGCTCTGGTTGAGCTTCGCCTTCACTTCGTCCCACAGCGCGCCTTGGCGCAGCGCTTCCTCGACGCGCACGTCCATGTCCGCCTTCGACAGTTTTTCGTAGTGGCGGATCGCGTAGGCGACGTTGTCGTAGATCGACATCGGAAACGGCACCGGCTTCTGGAACACCATGCCGACCTTGCTGCGCAGGCGGTTCAGCGGGTACTTCGGATCGAGGATGTTGTCGCCGTCGAGCAGCACCTTGCCCTTGGCTTCGAGCCGCGGATAGATCGAATAGATGCGGTTGAAGATGCGCAGCAGCGTGCTCTTGCCGCAACCCGACGGGCCGATCAGCGCGGTGACCTTGCGCTCGGCGATGTCGAGGCTGACGTTCTTCAGCGCGTGGTACTTGTCGTAGTAGAAGTCGAGGCCCTGCGCCGACATTTTCGGCGGTGCGGCCGTCGCGCCGGTTTTCGCATCGGCGCCGGGCGGCGGCGTGACGAGCGTGACACTGCTCGTGGTCGCCAGCGGAATATTCGGATTAGTCATTGGACACCTTGTTGCGCAGAAGTATGGCGCGCGAGAGGAGGCTTAGGGCGAGCACGAACAGCGTGACGATCAGCGCGCCGGCCCAGGCCAGCGATTTCCAGCCGGCATCCGCACTCATCGCGAACTTGTAGATCACCACCGGTATCGAGGCCATCGGCTGGCCCACGTTCGTGCTCCAGAACTGGTTGTCGAACGCGGTGAACAACAGCGGCGCGGTTTCGCCCGAGATGCGCGCGAGGGCGAGCAGCACGCCGGTGACGATGCCGGGCAGGGCGGCGCGGTAGAGAACTTGCATCGTTACCTTCCACTGCGGCACACCGAGCGAAAGGCCGGCTTCGCGCATCGCGCTCGGCACGAGTTTGAGCATTTCGTCGGTCGTGCGCACGACCACAGGCAGCACGATCAGGGCGAGCGCGAGCGAACCGGAGAACGCGGAGTAGTGGCCGACCTGCTTGACCACGACCGTGTAGACGAACATGCCGAGCACGATCGACGGCGCCGACAGCAGAATGTCGTTGAAGAAGCGGATCGCTTCGCCGAGGCGCGACTTCTTCGCGTACTCGGCGAGATAGGTGCCCGCGGCGATGCCGATCGGCGCGCCGATCAGGATCGCAAGCAGGCAGATCATCGCGCTGCCGGCGAAGGCATTGAGCAGGCCGCCTTCGTCGCCCGGTGGCGGCGTCATCATCGTGAATAGCTTGCCGTTGAGCGCGGAGATGCCGGTATAGAACGTCGTCCACAGAATCCAGGCGAGCCAGAACAGGCCGAAGCCGGTCGAAGCCGTGGCGAAGATCAGGCCGATGCCGTTGTAGATGCGGCGGCGGAAATACAGGCGGTCGGCGAACGCGGCGCGTTTGTCCGCTTCGATGCGGCTGTCGGTCTGGGCGGGCTGAGTGTTCATGCCTTGCCCTCACGTTTTTCCATCTGGCGCAGCATCAGTTTGGCGATCGCGAGCACGATGAAGGTGACGACGAAGAGAAGGAAGGCGAGTGCGATCAGCGACGAGCGGAAGATTTCCGAGTCGGCTTCGGCGAACTCGTTGGCGATCGTCGCCGCGATCGAGTTGCCCGGTTCGAGCAGTGACAGCGACAGGCGATGCACGTTGCCGAGCACGAAGGTGACCGCCATCGTCTCGCCGAGCGCGCGGCCGAGGCCGAGGAAGACGCCGCCGATCACCGCGGTGCGCGTGTACGGCAGGACGATGTCCCAGGCCACTTCCCAGGTCGTCGAACCGAGCGCGTAGGCGGATTCCTTGAGCCGCGTCGGCACAGTGAGGAACACTTCGCGCATCACCGAGGAAATGAATGGGATGACCATGATTGCGAGCACGATGCCCGCGGTCAGCATGCCGAGTCCGAGCGGCGGGCCTCTGAACAGTGCGCCGATGATGGGCCAGTTGCCGACGTGGTCGTTGAGCCAGGGGATGACGTAGCGGCCCATGATCGGCACGAAGACGAACAGGCCCCACATGCCGTAAATGATCGACGGAATGCCCGCGAGCAGCTCGATCGCCGAGCCGACCGGGGTACGCAGCCAGTTCGGCGCGATTTCCGTGAGATAGAGCGCGATGCCGAAGCTGATCGGCACCGCGATGAGAAGAGCGATGGCCGCGGTGACGAGCGTGCCGTAGACCGGCGCGAGCGCGCCGAACTGCTTGCCGACCGTGTCCCATTCGCTGGAGACGAGAAACTTGAAGCCGAAGGTGGCGAACGCCTCGCGTCCGCCCCAGAGCGTGGTCAGCGCGACGCCGGCGAGAGTGATCAGGACGAAGATGCCGGCGCTGGCAACGATGCGGCGGAAGGTACGATCGGCGAAGCCGTCGCGGCGTGCGCGCTGCTCGTCGGTTTTCGCAATGGCTAGAGATTCGGCGCTGGCGGCCATGATCGATTCCGTAAACTTCCTGCCGCGGAGAAAAAAGAAACGCCCCTCTCCAAGTACGAGCGAGAGGGGCGGGGAGGGAGATTACAGTTTGACTTCCGCCTTCCAGTACGCCTCGATCTGCTGGACCAGCGCGGCCGGCAGCGGCACGTAGTCGAGCGCTTCGGCCTGCTTGCCGCCTTCGGTGTAGGCGTACTTGAAGAAGTCGACCACGGCCTTCGAGCGCGCGGCGTCCTTCGGCGTCTTGTAGACCAGGGCGAACGCGGTCGCGGTGATCGGCCAGGAGTCGTCGCCCGGAGCGTTGGTGATCACGAGCTGGAAGTCCTTCGCGCTCTTCCAGTCAGCGTGCGAAGCGGCCGCGGCGAAGCTGGCGAGATTCGGCGTGATGAACTTGCCGGCCGAGTTCTGCAGCTGCGTGTAGGCCATCTTGTTCTGCAGCGCGTAGGCGAGTTCGACGTAGCCGACCGAGCCGTTGATCTGCTGCACGTAAGCGGCGACGCCCGCGTTGCCCTTGCCGCCGACGCCGACCGGCCACTGCACCGTGGTGCCTTCGCCGATCTTTTCCTTCCACTCGGTGCTGACCTTGGACAGATAGTTGGTGTAGTTGAACGTCGTGCCCGAACCGTCCGAGCGGTAGACGGCCTGGATCGCCACGTCCGGCAGCTTCACGCCGGGGTTGTTGGCGGCGAGCGCCGGGTCGTTCCACTTCTTGATCTTGCCGAGATAGATGTCGCCGAGCTGGGCGCCGGTGAGCTTCACGTCGCCGGCCTTGATGCCTTCGATGTTGACCACCGGCACGACGCCGCCGATCACGATCGGGAACTGGCCGAGGCCCGCCGCCGAGAGTTCTTCCGGCGAGAGCGGCTTGTCGGACGCGCCGAAGTCGATCGTCGCGGCCTTGATCTGGGCGATACCGGCGCCGGAACCGCCGCCGCCGTAGTTGATGTGGCTGCCGGACTTGTCGGCGTAGCTGGCCGACCACTTGGTGATGATCGGCTGGACGAAGGTCGAGCCGGCGCCGGTGATGTCGACGGCCTGGGCCGAGCCCGCGAACAGCGTGGCGGCGACGGCGAAAGCCGTCAGCGAATGACGAATGCGATGGAACATGGAAACCTCCGTAGGTGGAAAGCAGGCGGAGGCGCGGACGACGTACCCCGCGCCGCTCCGTATTTCGCCTGCGCAGGCTACGCGTGGATTTTGAAAGTTTTATGACAGCGGCGCCGGCCGGGCGCGCAAGCCCGGTGGACCGCGCCGCACGGCCGTTTCGGCCGGGGCGGTCGCGGCCATAAATCGCGGCCCGACAACGACATAGCCGGCTTTGATTCGTTTTTTGTAACAAAACGGTAAACTTGCCGCCCTCCATCCCCGTGCGAAGGCCGTCTATGTTCTCCCTGCAAACCATCTTCGGCAAAGGCGACAAGTTCTACGGCCTGCTCGAGGCGAGCGCGGACGCGGCGCGGCAGAGCGCGCGCGCGCTGATCGCGCTGTCCAAGCAGAAGACGCCGAATCCCTCGCTCGACGAGTTCCGCCTCGCGCGCCGGCGCGAGAAGCAGGTGTTCAACGACATCAGCGCCGAGCTGGTCAACACCTTTGTCACCGCGCTGGAGCGCGAAGACATCGAAGCGCTCGCCGCGGCGCTGTACAAGATCCCGAAAACGGTGGAGAAATTCGCCGAACGCTACGCGATCTTTGCCGGCCAGCTTATGGACGTCGATTTCGCCTCGCGCGCGGTCATGCTGGAAAAAGGCTGCGACGTCATCGCCGAAATGGTCGGCCAGCTGCGCAAGGGCATGCCGCTCGACAAGATGAAGGAATTGAACGACCGCATGCAGGCGATCGAAGGCGAGGCCGACCGCCTGATCCTCGATCTCTACCGCGACCTGTTCACCAAGGAGCAGGACGCCGCGCGCCTGCTCCTGCGCAAAGACCTGTTCGAGATGCTCGAGAAGGCGATCGACCGCTGCCGCGACGCGGGCAATGTGATTTATGCGATTGCGCTGAAAAACTCGTGAGACGCGAAGACGTGAGCGGGGAAGCGGTGAGCGGTGAGCGGAAGGAGCCACGGCTCCGCCAGATCACTGCGTTGCTTCTGCTCGTCCCGCTCACCGCTCACCGTTCACCGCTCACATCGGAAGTTGCAACGTGACCCTGACCCTCGTCCTCGCCGTCATCCTCGTCGCCCTGATCTTCGAGTACATCAACGGCTTCCACGACACTGCCAACTCGATCGCGACCGTAGTCGCGACCAAGGTGTTGAGCCCGGGCCAGGCCGTGCTGCTCGCCGCGGCGACGAACCTGATCGGCGCGCTCTGGGGCACGGCGGTGGCGAAGACCATTTCCTCGGGCCTCGTCGATGCCAGCGTCGTCGCGATCACGCCGGAACTGCTGATTTGCGCCCTGCTCGGCGCGACGATCTGGGATCTCATCACCTGGTGGTGGGGCCTGCCGTCGAGTTCTTCGCACGCCTTGGTCGGCGGTCTCTGCGGCGCCGCGCTGGCGGGCGCGCACAACAACTGGCATGCGCTGATCTGGAATCAGGCCGGAGTGCACTGGTGGGACGGCAAGGGCCTCTGGCCGAAAGTGATTCTGCCCATGATCACTTCGCCGCTTGCCGGCTTCATTCTCGGTATCGTCGTGATGGGCCTGCTGTTCGCGCTGATCTCGTGGCTCGGCTCGCGCGCAAGCTCGCATCTGAATCAGTTTGGCAAGCCGCGCTTCGTCAACGCCTTCTTCGGCAAGGCGCAGATTCTTTCGGCCAGTGCGATGGGTCTTTCGCACGGCATGAACGATGCGCAGAAGACCATGGGCATCATCGCCCTGGCGCTCGCCGGAGCGACAAGCGCGGGCTCGCTCGATCAGTTGCCCTCGTTCCTGCACTTCCTGCGCGTCGAGCAGGATGCGGCGAAGTCGTTCGAGATCGCGCTGTGGATCAAGATCGTCTGCGCGCTGACCATGGCGGCGGGCACCGCGGCCGGCGGCTGGCGCATCATCAAGACGCTCGGGCACAAGATGGTCAAGCTGCATCCGATCAACGGCTTCGCCGCGGAGACCAGTTCGGCTGCAGTGATCATCGCGGCATCGACGGTCGGCATTCCGGTATCGACCACGCACAACATCTCGGCGGCGATCATGGGCGTCGGCGTGGCCAAGAACCCGAACGCGATCAAGTGGACCGTGGTCGAGCGCATGGTCTGGGCCTGGCTGCTGACGATCCCGGTGTCCGGCGCGATCGCCTACGTACTCGTGCGCGCCGTCGAAGCCCTGTTCGGCTAGAGCGGCCGCTCGCGGCCCAGGCCGGATGTACTGAAACCGCTTCTTACGGCATCGAAGCGATCACCGTCTGCGCCTGTCCGCGCAGATATTGGCCGGTGTGGTAGCTGCGGTATTTGCACACGTCGAAGTTTCTCTGGATCAGCACGCGGCCGTTGCTGAACTCGGTGCGCAAGTCGCGCAGGCAGCCGGTGTCGCCGTCGTCGCGGATCGCGAGCGTGGCCGACTCGCCGCCGCCCTGCAGCGGCGAGTCGCCGAGCTGCATGGGACGGAAACGGTTGCTGCCGATCGGCGCGACCGAGAACGAGACGATGCTGTTCTTCGCTGTGTTGACGAGGTCGAGATAGTGAGTCGCTCCTGCGGCGCACGCGTTGGTCGCGGCGAGCAGCAGGGCAATCAGGCAGACGCTGCGCATGGGAATCTCCGTAAGTTCGATCGGGAACCGGGGCACAGCCATCGCCGATGCCTTGGGAGGAGTCGAGAACGTCGACTGCGCCCCGGTTTGTGCGCATCCTCGGCGCCCTCGCGCGACCGCGCCAGCGTTTCGGGACGAATCGTCGTGACGCGGGGACGAATCGCGATCCAGTGCAACCAATCTTCCTAGGCCGCCATCTCATGCGTACGATGAGCGCCGACACCCTCGACCTGGAAGTGCCCGTGGCGGAAACCCGCTTGGACATCAGCGCGTTTGCTCTGCGTGGCGCCATCTATATCGGCGCCTGGCTGATCGTCGTCTATCTGTTCGCCCTGGTCAGCTTCATGTCCGACTGGTTCTTGTACGGGCCGGTGTACGACTGGGCGGACTACCTGCGCTGGACGTCGATCCAATGGGGCACGCTCGCGGTTCTGCTGCCGGCGACGCTGTGGCTCATGCCCGACGAGGCGATCGAGCCGCCGCATCGCTGGCGCCTGCTCTGGGCGAACTTCGGCGTCAGCCTCGTCTTTGCCCTGTCGGCGGTAACGCTCGGCGCGGTGCTCACCCACTTCATCGTGCCGGGCCGGCCGGAAGTGAGATATCAGCTCTCGCAGTTCCTGACCAAACACGCGGCGACCGATTTTCTCGCCTACTGGGTGCTGGTCGGTGTGCGTCAGGCGCTGCATTTCTATCGCGAGCGCATTCGCCGCGAAATCCAGGCGAGTCGTTTGCAGGCGCAGCTCGCCCAGTCGCGCCTGCTCGTGCTCAAGATGCAACTGCATCCGCATTTCGTGTTCAATACTCTGCACGCGGCCGCGACCTTGACGCGCGAGGATGCCGCCGCCGCCGAAGACATGCTGCTGCGCCTCGCCGAACTGCTGCGCACCTATCTCGATGACGACCGCCAGGAAATCACCCTGAGCGAAGAGCTCGAACTGCTCGATCTCTATCTCGGCATCCAGCGCGTGCGCTTCCGCGACCGTCTGACCAGCCGGGTCAACGTCGATCCCGAATTGTTGCAGTGCGCCGTGCCGAGCCTGGTCCTGCAGCCGATCGTAGAGAACGCGATCGCCCACGGCATCGGCAAGAACGTCGGCGAGGACTGCGTCGAAGTCGATTGCTACCGCGTGGCCAAGAGCCTGTGCATCGACGTGCGCAATCGCAACAGTATGCTCGACGCTGCGCCCGACGATCTGTTCCGCCGCGGCATCGGCCTGTCCAATTCGCGCCTGCGGCTCAAGGAACTGTACGCCAACGAGGGCCATATCGAACTCGACGCGCTGAAGCCGCGCGGTGCGATCTGCCGCATCCGCATGCCGATGAAGCAGCTCGAAGATCACGCCACGAAATCCGGCGCGAAGGCGGCATAGCATGGGCAGAATCCGCACCCTCGTCGTCGACGACGAACCGATCGCGCGCCTCGCCATCGTGCGCCTGCTCAACGAGGACCCTGATTTCGAACTGCTCGGCGAATGCGGCGACGGCGCGAGCGCGCTCAAGCAGATCCGCAAACTCGTGCCCGACCTAGTCTTCCTCGACATCCAGATGCCGGCGATGTCGGGCATCGACGTCGCCGCTCAGGTCGGCATGGAGCGGTTGCCGGCCACGGTCTTCGTCACCGCCTACGAGCGCTACGCGGTGCGCGCGTTCGAAGCGAACGCGGTCGACTATCTGGTCAAACCGTTCAGCCGCGAGCGCTTCCTGCACACGATGCAGCGCGCCAAGCGGCGCCTCGCGTCGAGCGACTCGGCGCTCGAACAGGCGGCGTCCGCGCAGGTGCTGCGCGCGCTCAACGAACTGCGCCGCGAACAGGATTACATTGAACGCATCCCGGTACCGGTCGACGAGCATCTGGTCTTCGTCGATGTCGGCCAGATCGACTGGATCGAGGCGAACCGCAACGTCGCGCGCCTGCACGTCGGTCGTCAGGTCTACGAACTGCGCGAGACGATGACGGCGCTCGAAGCGCGGCTAAACCCGAAGCACTTCGCGCGCGTGCACCGCTCGGCGATCGTCAACCTCGGCCGCGTCGCCGCGATCCATCCGTGGTTCAACGGCTATCACATGCTCGTGCTGAGCACGGGCCAGGAACTGCGCATGAGCCGCTATCAGCACGAGGCCTTCCTCAAACTCACCGGCCGCCGCGCCGATTGAGCCGCGCCGGAATCAGAGCGCGTCGCTACCCTGCGAGATCGCCTGTTCGAGCTTGTCGCCGAGCGGGCCGAGTTCGGCGACGAGGCGATCGAGTTCCTTCGGGTCGAGCAGTTCGTAGGGGCGGTTCTCGCACAGGTGCAGATAGGGCGAGCCGTCGAGGTCGCTGACTGCGAGATAGCCGAGGCGCTGCTCCCAGTTGAAGCGCAGACAGCGGCGCGCGTCCATGCCGGTGAGCGGCCCGAGCGGCGTCGATACGCGCAGATAGGAGCGGCCTTCCTCGTCATTGAGCTCGGCGAGGTACAGGCCCTGATGGCGCTGGCCTTGTTCGAGCGCGACGTCGAAGCAGATCAGATACGGATCATTGATGCGCAGCGGATGCTTGGCGGCGACGTAGGCGCGGATTTCCTCGAACGATTGCATGAATCTCTCCCATAGACTGGGGCGTATGCTAACGTGCCGCGCCGGTGAAGTGGAGCGTATGAAGAAAGCCAAGCCTGCAGCGAAGAAGACCGACGACGACGGTATCAAGCCCGAACATGCCGCGATCGAACGCACGATCCGCGCGATTCCGCCGGGCCGCGTCGCGAGTTACGGCGAGATCGCCAAGCGCGCGGGCCTGCCGCGCCATGCGCGCCTGGTCGGACGCGTGCTCGGCGACGCCGGAGCGGACGCGAAACTGCCCTGGCATCGCGTGCTGCGCGCGGACGGCCGCTTCGCCTTCAAGCCCGGCAGCCGCGCCTTCCGCGAACAGCGTGCGCGCCTGATCGGCGAAGGCGTCGTGGTCAAGGCCGGCCGCGTCGATCTTGCATTGTTCGGCTGGCAGCGCAATCTCGATGCGGAAATCTGGCGCTTCTGAATCCGACAGGACGATCGTAGACACCGATGCAGAATATCCCTCCCATTACCCGCGCACTGCTGATCGCGAATATCGCGATCTATCTTCTGCAGCAGATCGCCAACAATTTCCTGATCCACTATTTCGCCCTGTGGCCGATCGACGGTGCGCAGTTGCCCGATGGCAGCATGCTGCAGGCCTTCGAGCCGTGGCAATTGGTCAGCTACGGATTCCTGCACGGCAGCTTCCCCCACATCGCTTTTAATATGCTCGCGCTGTGGATGTTCGGCGGCCCGGTCGAGCAGGCGCTCGGTTCGCGCCGATATACGTTCTTCTACTTCGTCTGCGTGATCGGCGCAGCGCTTGCGCAGCTCGCGACCATCCATTTCTTCAAGCCCGGCGATTTTTATCCGACGCTCGGTGCCTCGGGCGGGGTGTTCGGACTCTTGCTCGCTTACGCGATGATCTATCCGAGCGCGCGCATCATCATGATCTTCTTCCCGGTACCGATTCCGGCACCGATCGCGGTCGTCGGATATATGGCCGTGGAACTTGTGCTCGGCGTCACCGGCACGCAGGAAGGCGTCGCCCATTTCGCCCATCTCGGCGGTGCCGCGGCAGGTTTTCTGCTGCTGCGCTACTGGCGTGCGCAGGCCATGCGCCGACGCGGATAACGACGCAGGAAACCCTCGCCCGCTGCGTCCGCGCAGCGCGTCTGCAAGCCATTTGTTAGGTAATCGTTAGACTTCGCGCAAGACGGTTTTTTGCCGGACGCAACGCATGCGCCTGCAGAAAAAAACGTGTATGGTGCGGGGGCGTAGGGTCTCGCGACCCTTGTCGCATTTTCCAACCAGGGCAGGAGGAACATCGATCATGAGCAACGATCCGAAAGCAGATTTTTCCGACGTGCAAAGCGACTTCAAGGTCACCTCGACGCCGGCTCCGGCGACGGCATCGACGGACGCTCCGGCACCGGCCAGCCAGACCTATACGGTCGTCGGCGGCGACAGCTTGTCGAAGATCGCCAAGCACTTTTACGGCGACGCCAATCAGTGGAAGAAAATCTTCGACGCCAACACCGACAAGATCAAGAATCCCGACCTGATCCATCCGGGGCAGGTTCTGACGATTCCCGCCGCGCCCGCTTCGGGCAAGACGACGGCCTGATCGCACCGCATGCGCGGCAAACTTTGAGTCCATACCACAGAGGGCAACTATGAACAAACTCAGCAAACGCATTCCGTTGACGATCGTACTGGCCGGCGCCGTCGCTCTGGCCGCCTGCAGCAAGCCGGCTCCGCCGCCGGCACCCGCGCCCGCTCCGGCACCTGCTCCGGCTGCGCCTGCGCCTGCGCCGACTCCGCCGCCGGCTCCGGCCGCCCCGGCCCAGGTCAACGCGGTCCTGCTCGGCAATGCGGTCGGCGCGGACGGCAAGATCAGCACGCCGGTCGGCACCTTCGGCCCCAAGGACACGATCTACGCTTCGGTCGCGGTGACGACCACGGTGCCGAACATTGCGCTCGGCCTGCGCTGGAAGTTCCAGGACGGCCAGACCATCGCCGACAACGCGAAGACGGTCGCCGAGCCGGGCATCAGCAATGTCGACGACAAGCTGACCAAGGCCTCGGGCTGGCCGGTCGGCAACTACACGCTTGAAGTGACCTCGGACGGCAAGACGCTGTCGACGACGTCGTTCCAGGTCAAGTAAGTTGCCTGATACGCAGCTAGCGCGCGAAATGCGGAGTCGGCTCGTTCGATAGCGCGGCAGCGTTTCGTGTAGAGAATGGAAGCCCCCTGGCATACAGGGGGCTTTTTTTTGGTTATTCGGATTCTGTAGACGTCGGTCGGCTTGGCACTAAGTCCGACGCGAAAAACTGAGTTTGATTCCGATCCATGATCGACACTGGACCCTTGGCCTAAAGCATCTAGGCGCGGCGTTGAGCGCGATTCATTCCGTAGAAAACATATATAAGCGCGCCGAGGCAGGCATAACTGCCGAGAATGGCGGCGGGCAGCAGGTTGCCGCGACGGGCCATTGCCACGATGTCCAGCACGACCGGCAGGATCATCGCGATGCAGAGAACGATCGCGGCCGTCGGGATGTAACCGATCCAGATGCGCCCGATATGGAAGCCGCCGAGAGGCACACGGAAAGGGCGCGGAATGTCCGGTCGCGTCGTACGCAGCCACATCAGGCTCAACGCGACGATGACGAAGGCGAGCGCGGTACCGATGCTAACGAAGTCGCCGAGGATCGACAGCGGAAACAACGCGGCGAGTACAGCGGAAATCGCGCAGACCAGAAGGCAGCCGATCCATGGCGTGCGAAAGCGCGGGCTCAGCCGCGCGAACGCCGAAGGCAGCAGACCGTCTTGCGCCATCGCGTAGCAGATCCGCGAATGGCCGTAGCCGTTGACGAGGAGCACGGAGGCGAGTCCGGTCAGCGCGCCGATCTTGATCAGCACGGCAAAGCCGGGATGGCCGATGCGATCGACCGCGACCGCGATCGGATCGGGCACGCCGAGTTCGCGGAACGGGACGATGCCGGTGAGCACCGCGGCGACGATGATATAGATGATCGTGCTCACGCCGAGCGCGCCGAGGATGCCGATCGGCATCGCGCGCTGCGGGTCTTTCGTTTCCCCGGCGGCAGTCGATACGGTTTCGAAGCCGAGGTAGGCGAAGAAGAGGATGGACGAGGCGCGCAGCACGCCTTGCCAGCCGTAGGTGAAACCGCCTTCGTTGGCCGGCACGAACGGCGACCAGTGATGCACGTCGACGGAGCCGATGCCGATCGCGACGAACGCCGCGAGCACGGCGATCTTGATCGCAACGAGCACCGCGTTTACCCAGGCCGACTTCGACACACCGACGATAAGAATCGCAGCAATGCCGGCCAATGCCCCGGCGGCGATAAGATTGACTCCGCCGCTGGCGTGAAAACCGATATGCCCGTCGACGACCGACGATTGCAGCAACGAGGTCGAAATCACCGCGGGCAAATGGACGCCGAAATCACCGAGCAGGCTGGCGAAATAGCCGGCGAAGCCGACCGCGAGCAACGAACCGGCCAAACCGTACTCGAGCATCAGCAGCCAGCCGAGGGTCCATGCGTACACCTCGCCCATCGCGGCATAGCAGTACGTATACGACGAACCCGCCGCAGGCACCGCGGCGGCGAGTTCGGCATAGCACAGCGCGGTCAGCGCGCAGGCCAGCCCGGCGATAAGGAACGACAGCATCACGCCGGGCCCGGCGTAACTCGCCGCGGCCGGCCCGATCATCACGTAGATGCCCGCGCCGACGATGCAGCCGATGCCGAGCAGGACGAGCTGCAGCGGTCCGAGCACTTTGCGCATGCCGTTCTCGCGCGTCTGCTGCTGCAGCGTTTCGATCGATTTGCGCGTGAACAGACGCGAAGCGGTCATGCGGGCGCGTTCCCGGTGCGATGCGCGTTGAACAGTTGCATCATCGCGACGAGTTCCTCGCTGCCGTTCTCGTTGTGCAGGCCGGCGAGGATTTCCGGATAGACGTCGTCACGCTCGTCCTGGCCGAGCTTGAACTTGGCTTCGATGTTCGTCACGGTCGCGCGGAAGGCGATGATGCGCGAAGCCAGCAGCGCATAGCGCGCGCCCATGTCGTCGACGCGCCAGGCGCGCTCACGTTCCGCTTCCATCGCGTCGACGAGATCGCGCACCACGCGCTCCAGGTTCGCCGCATCGTCGAGAAAATCGATGCGTACGGAGAAGTTGGCGTAGGCATAGTTCCAGGTCGGCGCCTGGGTGCGGTCTTCGAACCACGACGGTGAAACGTAGCCGTGCGCGCCGAGGAACAGCAGCGTCGCCTGCGCATCGGCGCGCAACGCGGCGACCTGCGGATTGGCGCGCGCCATGTGCCCGGTCAGGCTCGCGATGCGTCCGTCGGCATGGTGTTCGATGCGCATCGGCAGCGGCGTGGAATGCATGCGGCCATCGCCGGGCGAAACGAGCAAGGCCAGCGGATGCCGGTTGACCAAATCGGCCACGTCCGCATCGCTGCGTGGGGTGAAACGTCCTGCGCTCATCATGCCTCCGCCGTTCGGGTTCGCGGCCGTTGTGCCGCGCGTGCTTTGCGTCGCGTCCACCACAGCATGGCGCCGAGCGTGCCCATCGCGGTCAGCCAGAGGCCGACGCAGAGCACGACGATGCGGCCGCCAAGGCCGAAGAATTCGCCGGTGTGGATCGAATAGAACGAGTTGTATATTTTTGCGTTGAGCGGCAACTCGGCCGCGGGCATGTCGAGCAGTACGCGCCCGTCGTGTGCATCGACGAGCACCGAGGTCCAGCCGAACACGCGCCGCGAGTCGCCTTCCTGACGCAGACGAATGCGGTACCAGGGATGATCCGGCGCGGGCATTTCGATCAGTGCGATCGGCGCGCCGGGGTAGTGGATGAGTGCGGTCGACAGCGCATCGCCGAACGCGATCGTGGGCGGTAGTGAGTTGGTCTGTTTCGGCGGCTCGGGCCGCTGCACGCCCATCCAGTCGTCGACCGGATATTCCTGCAATACGCCGGTGGCGACGACCGCGATCGCGAATACCGCGAAGGCCAAGCCCAGGGCGCGATGCCACTTGTACAGGTTTGCCGGCAGCGAGCCGGTCGCGGAGGGCAGGAGAACACGACGCCACGCTTGCCCTTTCTTCGGCCACGCGATGACCAGTCCGGCGATGAGATTCGACAACAGCAGTAAACCGCTGATGCCCATGAACCACATGCCGCGCTGGCCGGCGAACAAACTTTCATGGAAATCCAGCGCGGTCTGGAACAGGCCCGGCGCGGGATAGTCGTGATCGCGCGGACGATCGGCGACCGGGCGGCCTTCGCCATCCACGCGGAGTACGCGCGTGCGCCCGTCGGGTGCTTCGAACAGCAGGTCGAAGCGATTCTTCGATCCTTCGCTGGCGAGAATGAAAGTGAGTTGCGACGGGGCGCGCTCCGCTGCGATCCGTGTCACTGCGGCGCCGAGTACCGCCGGCGCGAGCGGCCGGTCGGGGCCGGCCAGGAAAGCGTCATCGAGCTCGCCGCGAAAGACGAGCAGCGTGCCCGTCACCGTCTGCAGCAGCCAGAGCAGGCCGAAGGTGAGGCTCAGGTATTTGTGCGCGATGCGCAGGAAAGACGCCATTTCCTCGAGGCCTTCGTCGGTGGAACCTTCGGACTGTGGCCTAATTTCGCGGCAAAGGCGACGTGAAGCCTTTTGTCTGGGGACTTTCGCTATTGCGAACGGGCCATTTTGGCCGCTGCGGCCGTTCGTGGCGTCGTTGCGCGGGCGGTACGTCTGCGAATGCGAACCTTGGCGACGAAGACGTTCAGTCGACGTGCGCGGCCGCTGCCGACTCGGCGACGACGTAATGCGTCGGCGATACGCCGAACGTGCGGCGGAACATCGCGGCGAACGCGCTCGGGCTGTTGTAACCGACGTCGAGCGCCGCCGAGGTAACCGAATGGCCCGTGGCGATGCGCGACAGCGCATCCATCAGGCGGACCTGCTGGCGCCAGGTGGCGAAACTCATGCCGGTTTCGCGGCGGAAGGCGCGTGTAAAGGTGCGCCGGCCCATCGCCGCCGCGTCCGCCCACACGTCGAGCGCATCGTGCTGCGCCGGATCGGCAAGGATGGTGCTGCACACGCGCGCGAGGCGCTTGTTGATCGGCATCGGCACGTACAGCGGAATGCGCCGGGCCACGCGGATCTCGTCGAGAATCAGCGCCATGATGCGCGCTTCGCGGCCTTCCAGTGCGTACTCGATGGGCAGGTCGGCGGCGGTGAGGATCAGCTCGCGCAGCAGATTCGACACTTCGAACACCTGGCAGGCCTTGGGCAGGTCCGGCGCTGCATCGGGCGAAACGTACAGCGTGCGGATCTGCACGCGATCGCGGCAGCGGACTTCGTGCGCGACGCCGGGCGGAATCCAGATCGCACGCTGCGGCGGGGCGACGTAGCTCGCGTCGTCCGTGGTCAGGATCGTCACGCCGCTGATCGCGTAGACGAGCTGAGCCCTCACGTGGGAGTGCTTGGGATCGTGGAAGCCGGAAGGATAGTCGTCCGTCAGCACCGCGATCGGGCGCGGTACGTACTGATAGTCGATGCTTCTCTTGCTGCGCTGCATGTGGCCCACGCGAGACGACAAACGATCCCCTTTCGACAGCGCGATTCCCGGCGCGGACTAAATTGACAGGCGCCGGGTGAGGGCGCGATTCGATTCTAAGCATAGAACCGAAGGTCACGCAATCGTCACAAAACCGCTTGGGAGTATCGATGTATACAAAGGAACATCAGGCATGAGCGCGGACGTGGCTGTTCACGATCCGCTCGATCCGCAGATCCGCCGCTTCGTCGCGGCGCTGGCGCAGGCATGGGCGCAGCATCCCGAGGTGGAATCGCTGCCCGTCGCCGAAAAGCGCCGCATCGCCGAAATCGTGCGCACGCCCTGGCGTCAGGGTGGGCCTGCGATGGCGGCGACACAGGAGATACATTTGCCCACGCGCCACGGCGACGTTCGCGTACGCGTGCACCGGCCCACGGAGAGCAAGACGTCGCAGCCTGCGCTGATCTATCTGCACGGCGGCGGCTGGACCATGTTCAGCTTGGACACGCACGACCGCGTCATGCGCGAGTTCGCCGCGCGGGCGGGTGCGGTCGTCGTCGGCATCGACTATGCACTGTCGCCGGAAGCGAAATTTCCCCTCGCGCTGGAACAGATAGTCGATGTCGTTCGCACCCTGCATGCGCAGGCCGGCACGCTCGGGCTCGACGCTGCGCGCCTGGCGATTGGCGGCGATTCGGCCGGGGCGAACCTGTCGGTCGCGACGAGCCTCGTGCTGCGCGATGCCTCCTCGTCGCCGTTGTTGCGCGGCATGCTGCTGATCTACGGCTGCTACACCGACGAGATCTCGAACGAAGCGGCTGAAGGCTTTGGTGCCGAAGGCAATCTGCTTACCGCCGCCGAGATGGCGGAGTTCTGGCACAACTATCTCGTCCGTCCCGGCGATGCGCTCGATCCGCTCGCGGCGCCGCTGCGCGCCGGGCTCGCCGGCTTGCCGCCCGCGTTCCTGATCGGCGCGCAGTGCGACGTGTTGGCCGAGCAGAGTAGGGCGCTTGCGGCGAAGCTGCGCAGTTCCGTAGTGAATACCGATTTCGTCGAGTATCCCGGCGCGACGCACAGTTTTCTCGAAGCCGTATCCATCGCGGATGTTGCCGATCGGGCGATCGCCGACGGCGCGGCATGGTTGCGCACGATGTTTCGCCGATAGCCGTGAACGCGCAGCGCTGAGGCGCGTCCGGCTTGGATGTCTATTTGATAATAATTATCATTTGCCAAATATGCGCTAACGACGACACCGCCTGCGATGGCCCGAACGCGACGATGAAAGTCCCTGCCACGTAGGCGCCCTCCAGGCAAGAAGACGAGAGTGATCGTGACGGAGCAGCATCGCAAGTTCGGACAGACGCGGAGAGGATCGTCCGTTCATTGTTTTCACCATGTCCTTAGGGGGACTTATGACCGCCCGTGAATCCACTCTCCCGCATCGCCCCTGCCGACGTCGCCCGCTGCACATTGCCGTGTCGCTCGCGCTGAGCGTCGTTGCTGCCGTTGCCCATTCGGCACCGGCCGACCCGGCCGCGGATGAGCCGCAGAAGAAAGAAACGACGCAGCTCGAAGGCATCGTCGTCTCCGCGCCCGACTATGTGCCGAAAGAAACCAATGGCGCGGCCAAGTCGAACGTGCCGCTGATCGAGACGCCGCAGTCGGTGACGGTGATCACGCGCGACCAGATCGACCTGCTCGACTGGCAGAATCTCAGTCAGGTCGTGCGCTACACCGCGGGCATCATCGGCGAGAATTACGGCCCCGATCCGCGCTACGACTGGCTCACTTTGCGCGGTTTCTATCCGCCCGAATACATCGACGGCCTGCAGGCACCGATCGGCTCGGTGAGCAATGTCGGCGTCGATCTTTACGGCTTCCAGAACGTCGAAGTGCTCAAGGGTCCGTCGTCGACGCTGTACGGCCTGTCGCCTCCGGGCGGCATCGTCAACTTGACCAGCCGCCGCCCCGAAGCGCAGTTCAGCGGCGAAGTGCAGGCGCAGTACGGCAGCTATGCGAACACGCAGCTCGCCGCCGATTTCACCGGGCCGCTCGATGCGGACGGTCGCTTCCTCGGCCGCATTACCGCGCTCTGGTTCGACAAGGGCACGCAGGCGCACGGCGTCGACACCGATCGCTACTACGTCGCGCCCGCGCTG
Source organism: Rudaea sp. 3F27F6 (assembly GCF_005503555.1). GTDB lineage: Bacteria > Pseudomonadota > Gammaproteobacteria > Xanthomonadales > Rhodanobacteraceae > Rudaea. Next base: position 126,178 of record NZ_SCNG01000001.1, on the reverse strand, counting down.
ACCTGGGTGATTTCTCCCGAAACGAACCTGACCTGGCTCAGCTATTTCCAGCACGACGACGTCTACGGCGACGGCGGCGGCTTCCTGCCGATCCAGGGCGTCGCCGCGCCGAATCCGCTCGGCCGCGTGCCGACCAGCACCAATCTCGGCGAGCCCAACTACAACCATTTCGACCGCGATCAATACGGCGTCGGCTACGACTTCAACCACAAGTTCAACGACGACTGGCGCTTCGAGCAGAACCTCAAGTACTTCTCGTCCGACGTGAAGATCCTGCAGGTCTACGGCGCGGGCCTTGCGACGAATCCCGACGGTTCGATCAACTACGGTCTCGTCAACCGCAACAATTTTCCGTTCAACGAGAACGTCAAATCGTTCAACGTTGATTCGCGTGTCGAAGGCAAATTCGACACGGGCGCAGCGAAACACAACCTGCTCGTCGGCATCGACTACCGTCGGTATACGGATAACTCGGAATTCGGATTCGCCTACACCGGCCAACTCGGTCCGGACGGCAATCCCAGTCCGTATGCCGTTCCGCCTCTGAATCTGTTCAATCCCGTTTACGGCGCGCCGATCGTCACTCCGCCGCTTTCCCCGTACGTCAACGAAGTGCAGAAGCAGGCCGGCCTCTACGTGCAAGACCAGATCAAGATCGATCGCTGGGTGCTCACGCTCGGCGGCCGCGAGGACAACGTCACCACCACGAGTGCTGGCACGTCGTCGACCGAAAACAAGTTCACCTACCACGCCGGTCTCAACTATCTCTTCGACGGCGGCGTCGCACCGTACGTCTCCTATGCGACGTCGTTCCAGCCGACGCCGGGCGCCGACTTCAGCGGCAAACTGTTCAAGCCGACCGAAGGCAACCAAGTCGAAGCCGGTATCAAGTACCAGCCGGTGCTCGGGCCGGGCAAGAGTTTGCTGTTCACCGCGGCGGTTTACGATCTGACCCAGAAGAACGTATTGACGACCGATCCGGGGCATGCGTTCTTCAACGTGCAGACCGGCGAAGTCGAAGTCAAAGGCGTCGAACTTGAAGCGGTCGCGCGCTTCAACGAAACCTGGAGTTTCAACGCGGCCTACACCTATACCGACTCGGAAGTGACCAAGGCCAACGACGCGAGCCTCGGCAAGCAGCTTCTCCAGGTGCCCAAGCAAATGCTTTCGGGACTCGTCGACTACACCCAGCAGGAAGGATCTCTCGCCGGCCTCGGCGCCAGCCTCGGCATGCGCTACGTCGGCAAGAGCTACGGCGATTCGTTCAATCAGTTCCCCGCGCCGTCGGTGGTGCTGTGGGACGCGACCGTTCACTACAATCTGGACAAATGGGTGCTGCAGCTCAACGTCGCCAACCTGTTCGATCGCGAGTACCTGTCGCGCTGCTCGGACGCGACGGCCTGTTACTACGGCCTGCGCCGTGCGGCCAATTTCACCATCACGCGCAAGTTCTGACGTTCGCCGCATGAAGTTCGCCTTACTCTTGCCGGCTCTCGCGCTGACGCTGTCGACCGCGCAAGCCGGCCCGCACGGCGAAGAGCGAGGGCCGCATTCCGCGCGCGAACGCGGAGCGGCCGACGCTACGCTGCCGTGGAAGCGCAATCCGTTCCCGAGTACCTACGCGCCGTTGCCGCGCCAGGACACGCTGATCGTTGATGCGACCGTCCTCGACGGTGCCGGCCACCGCTTCGAGCACGCGAACCTATTGATGCGCGACGGCAAGATCGTCGCGCTTTCCACGCAGGCCGTCGCCGCGCCCGCGGGTGCCGTCACGATCGACGCGAAGGGCCGTTGGGTCACGCCCGGCATCATCGACGTGCACTCGCACGACGGCGACTTCGCCGCTCCGTTCACGAGCCTCGATGCGGAGAATTCGGACGTGAGCGAGATCAGCGATCCGCTTACGCCGAACGTCTGGGCCGAGCACTCGATCACTGTGCAGGACCCGTCGTTTGCACGCGCCCGCGCGGGTGGCGTCACCGCGCTGCAGATCCTGCCGGGTTCGAACAACCTGATCGGCGGCCGCAGCGTGGTGCTCAAGAACGTGCCGGCGACGACGGTGCAGGCGATGAAATTTCCGGGCGCGCCGTACGGCATGAAGCTCGCCTGCGGCGAGAACCCGAAATACGCATTCGGCGAAAAGGGCAAGTTCCCTTCGAGTCGCATGGGCAATGTCGCCGGCGTGCGCGCTGCGTTCCTGGTTGCGGCGGAGTATCGAAAAAAGTGGCAGGACTACGTCTCCGGCAAACACGGCAAGCCGCCCGAGGACGACCTGAAAGAAGACACGCTGGCCGGCGTGCTCGACGGCGATATCCGCGTGCATTGGCATTGCTACCGCGCCGACGACATGGCGACTCTGTTCGACGTCGCCAAAGAAGCGGGCTTCCGCATCGACGCGTTTCATCACGCCGTCGAGGCCTACAAGATTCCGCAATTGTTCGTCACGAATCGCACCTGCGCCGTCGTCTGGTCGGACTGGTGGGGCTACAAGATGGAAGCGCTCGACGGCATCCGTGAGAACGCCACGTTTGTCGACGCGGCCGGTGCCTGCGTCGCGCTGCACTCGGACTCGCCGTGGCTCGGCCAGCGCCTGCCGCTTGAAGCGGCCAAGGCGCTCGCCGCGGGTCGCCGCGCGGGCCTCGATATCCGCGCCGAACACGCCATCGCCTGGGTCACGCTCAACTCGGCCAAGGTGCTCGGCCTCGACGCGCAGATCGGTTCGCTCGAACCGGGCAAGAACGCCGATGCGGTGATCTGGTCGGGCGACCCGTTCAGCGTCTACACCAAAGCCGATCAGGTCTTCATCGACGGCGCGCTGGTCTACGACCGGGCAAATCCGGCGCGCCAGCCGCGTTCGGATTTCGAACTCGGCCAACCGAGCACGACGAAGGCGGCGAAGGTGGGCGGCGATGGCAAATAAGTTCTTGTCGCTCGCAAGTGCGATGGCCGCAGCCTTGGCGTTCGGTCTTGCGCCGACCGACGCGAGCGCGAGCGAAACCGTGGCCATCGTGCATGCGCAGGCGTGGACAATGGCCGACGCCAGCGGCGGCCGCGTCGACGATGCGACTATCGTGATCCGCGACGGCCGCTACGACTCGGTCGTTGCCAAGGAGCCGCCGCCGCCGGGCGCGCGCGTGATCGACGCGGTGGGCCGCCTCGTCACGCCGGGCCTGATGAATGCGGACACGCACCTTGGCCTAGTCGAAGTCTCCTCGCTCGAAGAAACGCGCGACCACGGCGTGAGCGGCGGCCCGCTCGGCGCGGCGTTCGATGTGCAGTACGGACTCAATGCGAACTCGATGCTGTTGCCGGTGGCGCTCGCCGACGGGCTGACGCGCGCAGCGACGAGTCCCACGGCGGCATCGGACCCGGCCTTCCTCGGCATGGGCGCAGTCCTGCGCATCCAACCCGGTGGCAGCATTCTCGATCGCGCCAGAGCGGCGATGTATGCAAGCGTCGGCGGATTCGCGACCAAGCAGGGCGGCGGCTCGCGCAGTGCGCAATGGCAGTTGTTGCGCAACGCCTTCGACGAAGCGAAGACCTATGCCCCGTCGAAAACCGTACCGGCGCCGCGCGATCAATTGCAGAACTCGCTCAACATCGCGGCGCTGCACGCGATGCTCGAAACACACATGCCCCTGGCTATGCGTGTCGCGCGCGAATCGGATATTCGCCAAGCCGTGGCGCTGGCCGACGACTATCGCCTTCCGTTGATCGTGCTCGGCGGCAGCGAAGCCTGGCGCTGTGCGGATCTGCTCGCGGCGCGTAAGGTCGCGGTCGTGCTCGATCCCGAAGCGGACATTCCGTGGACCTTCGACGAACTCGGCGCGCGTGCCGACAACGCCGCGCTGCTGGCCAAGGCCGGCGTGACGATCGCGTTCAGCGTGTCGGGCAATACGATCCATCTCAGCCACAACGCCGGCGCGGCCGTGCGCGAAGGCGCGGGTCTCGCGGTCGCCAACGGTCTGTCCTTTGCCGAAGCGCTGAAGGCGTTGACGATCCATCCGGCGCGCATGTTCGGCATCGCCGACCGCTACGGCAGCATGGCGCGCGGACTCGACGCCGATCTGGTGATATGGAGCGGCGACCCGCTCGAGCCGGCCAGTGCGCCCGATCTCGTCCTCGTTCGCGGCGAACCCGCATCGCAAATCACGCGCCAGACGCTGTTGCGCGATCGCTACGCGCCGAAACATGCGCAGGAGCGCTGGCCGCCCGCCTATCGCCCATGAAATCGTCTGCGATGCCGCTTGCCTCTTTCCTCACTGGAATCACCGACCCATGAGCTTGAACCGGCTGCTCCTGATCGGCCTGCTTTGCCTCGCCGCGGGTCTCGCGACGGCGGTGGAGAACGCGCTGCCGCTCGTGCCGGCGCGCCACGTTCGTTTCGACACCGACGAAGGCACCTGGATCTCGCTCGACGTGGCGCCCGACGGGCGCAGCATCGTGTTCGAGCTGCTCGGCGATCTGTACACGCTGCCGATCGGCGGTGGCGAGGCAACCGCGGTCACGCGCGGCCTCGCTTTCGATTCGCAGCCGCGATTCGCGCCGGATGGTAAGCACATAGTTTTCGTCAGCGACCGCTCGGGCAATGAGAACGTCTGGATCGCCGACAGGGACGGCGCGCATGCGCGGCAGATTTCGACGTTCGACGACAACGCCGAATTCACCTCGCCGACGTGGTCCGCGGACGGACGCGCGATTTTCGTCTCGATCTACCATCCCGACTTGACCGCGTTCGAGCTGTGGCGGTTTGCGCTCGACGGCGACGGCAAAGGCCAGCGCATCACCCAGGGCAAGACCTACGAGGCGCAGCCGAAGGAGCAACGCTACAGTGCACTCGGCGCCGTCGCGGCGCGCGACGGCCGTACGCTTTTTCTCGCCGGATGCTATGGCACCTTCGAGGAGGACATGACGCTGCCGATGTGGAGCATCGAACGGCGTGACCTCGTCAGCGGTGCCAGCAACACCATCGTCACGAACTCCGGCAGCGCGATGCGGCCGGCCTTGTCGCCCGACGGCAAAACGCTGGTGTATGCCGTGCGCGATCGCGGCCAGACCGGCTTGCGCGTGCGCGATCTCGACAGCGGCGCCGACCGCAAACTGATCCGGGTCGAACAACACGACGACCAGGAAGGCTCGGGAACGCGCGATCTCGTCCCGGGCTATGCGTTCACCCCCGACGGGCGCGCCGTGATCGCTGCCTACGCAGGCAAAATCCACCGCGTCGATCTGGCGAGTGGCAAGGCCGCCGTCATTCCGTTCCGCGCGCACGTCGATCTCGACATCGGCCCGTCGCTGCGGCAGTCGTTCAAGGACGACACCGGTCTGGTGCGTGCGCGTCTTGCCCAGTTCCCGGCATTGTCTGCGGACGGCCGAAGAGTCGCGTTCTCCGCGCTCGGCCGCGTCTACACGATGGAGCTTGCGCCCGATGCGGCACCGCGCGCGTTGACGCCCGCGGGGGTGGCGGCGTTCCAGCCGGCTTGGTCGCCCGATGGCAAGTCCCTGGTCTACGTGAGCTGGAGCGCGGACGAGGCCGGCCGGATCTGGCGCATCGACGCAGCCGGCGGAAAGCCGACGGCTCTTACCCAGGCCGCCGCGTATTACACCTATCCTGCATTCACGCCGGACGGTTCGACGGTCGTCGCGCAACGCTCGAGCAACGCCGAGCGCATGCACACCTATATGGAATACGGTCCGCTGCGCGAGGCGGACTTGATCGCGCTTCCCGTACATGGCGGCGAACCGCGCGTGCTCGCACGCGGACGCATGGGCGGTCTGCCGCATTTCGGCGCAGACCGCGCCGACGTCGACGTGGTGTTCGAGGACGGCCTCAACGCCGTCAAACTCGACGGCTCGGGCCGTCACAAGCTCGTCTCCGTCACCGGGCCCGGCTTCTACTTCCAGGAAGGCCGCGTGCCCGTCGACGATCTGCGGATCAGTCCCGACGGAAAATACGTCCTCGCGCAAATCGTCGAACAACTCTATCTGCTGCGCATGCCTGACAAGCCCGGCGAGGCGATCGATCTCGCTGTGCCGCCGGTCGAGCATCGCAAATTGACCAATGTCGGCGCGGACTTCTTCGGCTGGGCCGACGGCGGCAAAACGGTCTTCTGGGTCGTCGGCTCGACGCTGTATCGGCAGCCGTTGGAGAAAATTGCGCTCGATCGCGCCGGCGAAAAAGGGCAGGGCGCGAAGCCGCAAGCGGGCCAGCACGGCGTCGAATCGTTTGCGCTGAAGGTCGAAGTGCCACGCGACGTGCCGCACGGGACGCTCGTGTTGCGTGGCGCGACGGCGATCACGATGCACGGCGATCAAGTGATCGACGATGCCGACGTCGTCGTCGTCGACAATCGCATCGCCGCGATCGGCAAACGCGGTGCGGTGGCGGTTCCCCAGCACGCCGTCGTTCGCGATGTCGCGGGCAAGTTTATCGTGCCGGGCTTTATCGATACGCACGATCATTGGGCCGAAATCCGGCGCGGCGTTCTCGACAGGCAGAACTGGAGCTTCCTGACCGATCTCGCCTACGGCAAGACCGCCGGACTCGACCCGTCGCCGCTGTCGATCGATATGCTGGCCTACCAGGATATGCTCGACGCTGGGTTGTCGCTGGGGCCGCGCGTCTACTCGACGGGGCCGGCAATTTTCTCCTACAACGAGTTCGCCAACCTTGGCGAAGTGCGAGACGTGCTGTCGCGCTACCCCGATCATTTCCGCACGCGCAATCTCAAGGAATATCGCACCGGCAATCGGCGCGTGCGCCAATGGGTCGCGATGGCGGCGAAGGAACTCGGCATCCAGCCGACGACCGAAGGCGCGCTCGACATGAAGCTCGACCTGACCCAGATCATCGACGGCTTCGCCGGCAACGAACATGCCCTGACCGCGGCGCCGTTGTACAAGGACGTGGTCGAACTGCTCGCGCAGACGCGCACGAGCTACACGACGACCCTGCAGATCTCGCACGGCGGTCCGCCCGCACAGAACTTCTACATCGAGCGCGATGCGCCGCAAGCCGACGCGAAGTTGCGCCACTTCTCGCCGCCGCTGCTTGCCGAAAAGAAATTCGCGCGCCGCCATTGGAATGCACCCGAAGAGTATTTCTTCGCCGCGATCGCGCAGGGCGCCGCCAAGGTGCAGCGTGCCGGCGGTCTGGTCGGCATCGGTGCGCATGGCGAAGTGCCGGGCTACGGCACCCACTGGGAGATGCAGGCGCACGCGGCCGGCGGCATGACGCCGCACGAGGTGTTGCGTGCGGCAACGATGGGCTCCGCCGAGACGATCGGCCGGCAGGACGAGATCGGCAGCCTCGAACCCGGCAAGTACGCCGATCTCGTCGTGCTCGACCGCGATCCGCGCGCCGATATCCGCAACGCGCTCGCGATCACCTCGGTGATGAAGAACGGGCGCCTCTACGACGCGGCGACGCTGGACGAGATCTATCCCGAGCCGCGCAAGCTGGCGAAACAGTGGTTCAGCCGCGAGCGCGAGCGTGAGGAGTCCGATTCTCCGTCGACGCCCTGACTGCTGCCGTCTCTTTTCCGCTTGCGCTGCGGGACCGTATCGGCCCCACCGCCTCGGCTCTCTTCGAACTTTCCACCCGACACCATTACAACGGAGATCACGATGACGCTTTCGAAATGCTTGCTCGCAACAGCCCTCGCTTTCGCTTCGATTGGATCCGCATTCGCGGGACAGAACGACACGCGCATGATCGAGATCTATCACATCGCGCCCGGAAAGCATGTCGAGTTCCTCAAGCTGATCGCGCAGTACGACGAAGCCAATCGCCAGGCCGGCCTGCCGCCGCGCGAGCTGTACGTGCACTCCGACGGCGGCGCCTGGGACTTCCTGCTGATCCAGAACGAGACCGTCGATCCGGCGAAGCAGGCGCTCGTCGATGCGGCCTTGAAGAAGCTCGGTGCGCCGACCGGTGCCAAGTTCTGGGTGGCCATTCGTCAAACCATCGCCGACCACACCGATACCGTGGCGACCGGACCCACCACCGCGGGCGATTGGCTGAAAAAGCTCGAAAACTGACGGCAGGGCCGAACCGCCCATTTGGGTGGAAACCCTTGGGGAATCTCCCGAAACCCCTTCGCCATCGGCCGTTGATAAATTGTATACAACCTTCAGATTGAGTATCGGGCGCTGGATTGGGTCAGTTTCCAGCGCTTTCTCGGGCTTTCCTCGTCTAAATTCGGAGCCCTTTTATGCCTGTTCGATCAGGCTGAGCACGCCGCGATCGAACTCGCAGGAAGTCATCGCGGTATGTGCAGGGCGGAAACGGTCGATGCGCGCGGAACCGCTGGCTGCGCTGCAGAGCCAGTTGATCGCGAAGTAGTGGGAAAAGATCACGGTGTCTTCGGCGCATTCGGCAATCGCGGCGAGCGCAGCGTTCTGCCAGGCGGACAGACGCATTGAGAAATCGTTGGAGGAGTCCGGGCTCGCGGGGTCCGGCCAGGAGGCCGCGAGCATTTCGGTGAGCCACGCTTTGCGCGCCGCGGGTTCGGCGCTCGGCGAGGGAATCTCGCTGACGCGCGCATCGATCGTCGGCGTCGAATTCCAGAGTTGCGCGAGCGGCGCCGCGGTCTGCCGGCAGCGCAGCAGCGGGCTCGACAGGATCGGCAATGGGCGAGGGAACTGTTCGGCCAAACGCAGTGCAAGGCTTGCCGCCTGCGCAAGGCCGAGATCGTCGAGTCCCGGATCGGCGCAGCCGCGGTCGCCGGGGGCAACATGGCCGTGGCGGATCAAATGGATTTTCGGCACGGGATGCTCCGTCAGCGGGAATTCAATGCGCGGCCTGCGCTGCGGCCGGCACCAGTTCGCTAGAGCCAGCATGTGCCTGCTCGCGCAGATAGCGTGCCAGATAGAGCCGGCTCGATGCATAGGGCTTTAGGCTCAACCGCCCGAAAACGGTGGCGGCGAGCGCCATGCACGGCGTGGTGATCGCAAGCGCGGTATGCAGTTGCTTCGGATCGGCGAAAACGTAGTCGGTCAGCACGGCGACGAGGGTCGGACCGAGCCCGAGGCCGATCAGATTGACGACCAGCACCGCGAGCGAGGTCGTCGTGCCGCGCATGCGGTTCGGCAGTATTTCCTGCAAGGCCGCCGGGCCGCTGCCGATCGCTACCGTGATCAGGAACGTCGTTGCGCCGAGCAGGGTCAAGGCCACACCGGCATCGGCGGCGGTCAGCGCAAGCAGGCACAGCGGCGCGCTCGCGAGCATCGCGTAGCTCATGATGCGCATGCGCGCCGCGATGTCGCCGCGCGCGGCGAGCCGGTCGCCGAGCACGCCGCAGCAGAGAAATCCGAGCACGCCGGCGCAGGCGATGGTGATGCCGTAAGCGTGGCCGGTTTGCGCGATGCTCCAGCCGAAGCTGCGGATAAAAAAGCTCGGCGCCCAGGCGTTGAGGGTGAAGGACAGCATCGCGGCGAAAGACTGGCACAGGATCAGCATGCTCAGCGCGTGGCGATTGTCGAGCAGATAGCGGCGCGTCGAAGACGGTACCGCCGGCAGGTCCGTCGTGCCGACATCGAGCGTCTCGCGGCGCACCGGTTCGCGGATCAGCAGAGTCAGCAGGGCGAGGAAAATTCCCGGCAGTCCGACTAGAACGAACACCGCCTGCCAGGAGCGCATCGTGCCGAGCAGCGGCAGGGTCAGTCCGCCGGCCGGCATGCGCGAGATCGCTTCGGCGCCGAGGATCATCGCCAGGCCCGCGCCGATATACACGCCCATGCCGTAGACGCCGATGGCGAAGCCGAGCCGCTTGCGCGGCACCGCATCGGCAAGTGCGGAATACGCGGCCGGATTGAGCGCCGATTCGCCGAGGCCGACGCCCATGCGCGCGAGCAGCAGGGCGGCGTAGCTGCCCGACAGGCCGCAGCACGCGGTCATCACGCTCCAGAATGCGATACCGCAGGAGACGATGCGCAGACGCGGAAGCCGATCGACGAGCCAGCCGATCGGCAGTCCGCCGACACCCATGAGCACGGTGAAGGCGAGTCCCTGCAGCAGGCTGATCTGCGTGTCGCTCAGATGCAGGTCGTGCTTGATCGGCTCGACCAGCAGGCTGAGTATCTGACGATCGACGAACGACAGCGTGTAGGCGAGCGTCAGCGCGCCGACGACGACGGCAGAATAGGGCGCGGACGGTGCGTTCGGCGCTGGAGAGGTTCGGGTCATAGTTCGCCTGCCGCGCCGAGCCGCTGCTTGATGCCGGCGAGTTGCGGATAGATGTCCAGTTGATCGAGCAGATTGCAGCGGCGCATCGCGTCGGGAAGGATCGTGTCGAAGCGATACTCCGCGTCCTTCAGCGTGAGCTGCATCAGGCCGACGATCTTCTCGCCGAGACGTGGCTGTATCGCATCGGGAATGCAGAACGAAGTCGAAGGCACCCACACGTGTTCGATGCCGTCGAGCCGTTGCCGCCGCGATTGGTGCGTGTGTCCGCTGACGACGAAGCGCAGCGCGTGCGTGCGCAGCAGATCGAGCAGGCGTTGCCGTGCCGCGGGCGGGACGTAGCGTTCGCTTTCGTCGAGTTCGCCGGGGGCCAAGGGTAGCAGCGGCTTGTGCAGCATCAAGCCGACCTGCATTTCGGCGTGCGCGTGCAGTTGCTCTTCGATCCAGGCGAATTGCGCGTGTTCCTCGTCCATGCCGGTGCCGAGTAGTTGGGCGTTGATGCCGAGCAGCAGCCAATGCGGCGTCGTCAGCGACCAGCGGTCCGCGCCGAAATGTTCGCGGTAGCGTTGGAGTCGCGCGTCGTTGATCGAATGCGCTTCCGCGGCAGTGGCCTCGCGGCTGTTGTCGCCGAGATCGTGGTTGCCCGGCAGTGCGTGCACATGAATGGCCGAGCGCGACAGCACCGCGGCGGCGAATTCGAGGCTGGCCGGATCGTCGTCGCCGTCCGCGGAGATGTCGCCGAGATGGATCGCGGCGTCGGCGCCGCTCGTGTCGATCCAGGTCTGCGCCGACTGCCAGTTCTCGTTGAACGCCGCGGCGCGCTGCGCAAGATGTGTATCGGAGACGATCGCGAGCTTCACGGCAGCTCCCACTTCAGGCGTGCGTAGTAGGTTCGGCCGCTGATGCCGAACGGCGATTCCTCGCCGTAGAGAAAGCTGCCGCCGAACGATTTGAACGCGACGTCCTGCTGCGCCAGCTTGTCCGGGTAGACGTTGCCGAGATTGAGCACGCCGAGCGTGAGCGTCGCCGTCTGGCCGAGCGCGGTGGAGACGGACAGATCGGCCACCGTCTTCGCGCCGAATGTCTGCGGACTCAGGATCGGCGCATCGACGTATTTTCCGTAGCGGGTCAGGTCGAGCGTGAGGTTCCAGCCGCCGCGGGTCAGACTGAATTGCGAGGTGGCCTTGTTCTCCGGCTGCGCGCTGGTCAACAACAGCAGCGAATGCTCGCTGAGCAGAGGCAGCGCGGGCAGCATGGGGTTTGGCGCCGTCGAACGGATCGTGGTCGGCGAATGGCCGTAGCCGAACTTGATCTGCAGCGAGGTCGCTTCGTCGAGACGGGTGCGATAGTTCGCCGTGACTTCGTAACCCTGCGTGCGTGTATCGAGCGCGTTGGTGAAGAATGCCGCCTGCTGCACGTCGGTGATGCCGGCGGCGCGCAGCGCGGCGAGCACCGCGGGTCCGCCGAGCGCGTCGCTCAGGGCGATGCGGTGATCGATGTCGGTACGGAAGAAATCGGCGGTGAACGACAAGTCATGCGACGGGGCATAGACGATGCCCGCGGTCGCCGTGCGCGATTTTTCCGCACGCAGCGGCGTGGCGCCGAGAGCCTGGGCGACCGGATCGCGCACCTGGTAAGTGCCGACGTTGACGATTTCCTTGTTCGCGCCGTTGGCGACGCTGGTCAGCGAGCTGTAGTACTGCTGCGGCAGCGACGGCGCGCGGAAACCGTTGCTGACCGACGCGCGCAGACTCCAGTGTTCGTCCGCTTGAACGCGTGCGCTGAGCTTGCCGGTCGGCGCGCTGCCGAAGTCGCTGTAGTGGTCGTAGCGTGCGGCCGCGCCGAGAGTCAGCCACGCCGCCGGCTTGATTTCCAGATCGACGTAAGCCGCCGCGGCATTGCGTCCGTTGTCCACCGGAATGCGCGGATTGAAACCGGGAAATCCCGCCGCGCCGCTGCGGAAATATGAAGCCGGTTCGCCCTGCCGCAGCCGGTAATTTTCCCAGCGGTATTCCAGGCCCGCGGCGAAATTGCCGCCGGACAGCCAGCCGTCGAGCGGCCGGCTCAGATTGAAGTTCGTCGTGTTCTGCGCGTAGCGTGCCGTGCCCGCGTCAAACCGCGCCGGGCTGTCGGCGCCGAGCGAGGTGTTGGCGCTGTTGCGCACGCTGATATCGGCGTTGGAAAGGCCGAACGTGTTGCTCAGATCGAAGGCGAACTCGCCGAACAGACGGCCGCGCAGGCCGACCGTGCCGCCGACATCCCAGATCAGTGGATTGACCAGCGGACGGAATCCCGCGGGAAACAGCGGCGACGTGCCCGGCGTGCGAAAGCCGGCCGCGTTGACGCTGTCCTTGCGTGAAACGAGCGCGGTTGCGTAGAGATCGCTCGCCGCGCCGACCGGGACCGAGGCGTTGGCGGCGAGGTTGAGAATCTTCGCGTCGGGATCGCCGATCAGATAGGTGACGCGGCCGTAGCGCTGATCGACGCCGGCGCGATTGGTCGAACGCTGCGTCGTCGCGTCCGCAGTGAGGTTGAGAAAGCCGCCGTGCAACTCCCAGCCCTTGTTCGCCGAGCCGTCGAAATGCAGGCCGTCGCCGCGATCGGTGATGCTGCTGCCCGCCTGTACCAATCCGCCTTGGTCGGCCGAGTTCAGGATGATGTTGATCACGCCGCCGATCGCATCCGATCCGTATTGCGCGGCGGCGCCGTCGCGCAGAATCTCGACGTGGTCGATCGCCGACAGCGGAATCGCGCCGAGGTCGAACGGCGCCGAGCCGCGGCCGACGGCGAAGTTGGTGTTGATCACCGCGCTCGTGTGCCAGCGCTTGCCGTTGATCAGCACGAGCACTTCGTCGGGCGACAGGCCGCGCAAGGTGATCGGCCGCGTGTTCGCCGAACTCGGCGTGGTGTGCGCGCGCGGAAAATTGACCGCGGGCGAGGAATATTCGAGCGCCTGGGCGAGATCGCTGAATCCGGTCGCGCGCAATTGTTCGACGCCAATCACGTCGATTGGCACCGAGGATTCGAGCGCGGTGCGTCCCGGCGAGCGCGTGCCGGTGACGACGATCGTGTCCATCTGCGCAGTCTGTTCGTGCGCGGTTTGCGCAGCCGCGCTGCCGTTCACGGCGAACACGGCGGCGAGCGCCTGCAGCGCCGAACGTGTCGAAATTTCGAGGGTCCCCATACCGGCTCCGAGAAAACGTTCGCGGCGCACGATGCGCCGCGTTGGCGAAATTATTGGAGTCGGCCGCGAAGCGGGCCAGCGCGAAGCAGACAAGCGCGATTGCACGCAACGCAAGCGTTGAAGCGCAGAAAAGTCATCAGCGTGTAATCAATGAATGGCGATGCGCGGCGGTGTCGCCGATTCGCCCGCAAGCCAGTTCCAGAATCGCGCCACGGCAGGGTGCCGGCGCATTTCCGGCAGGGCGGTGACGTAGTAGGCGCCGTGCATCGGCAAGGCCGGACCGAGTGCGACGCGCAGGCGTCCGCCGGCGAGGAACTGATCGACGAACGGCGCCACGCCGAGGGCGACGCCCATGCCTTGCGCGGCGGCCTCGTACATCACTTGCAGGCTGTCGAACTCGATGCGCTTGCGCGGCGCGACGGCGCCGTCGTGTGCCGTTGCGGCCAGCCAGCGGTCCCAACTGCCGCGCGGGTTGGCCAGATCGAGCAGGCAGCAATCGGCGAGATCGCGCAGCGTGCGCGGCGGCGCCTCGCCGTCGGCAAGCACGGGCGCGCTGACGACGCAGGCTTCGAGGTCAAACAGCTTCTGTGTCGATACGTCTTCCCATTCGCCGTGGCCGAACAGGATGCGCACGTCGGCGGCGCCGCCCTGTACGTCCGCGCTGTGCGCCGAGGTGTGCAGCACGAGGCGGATATCGGGCGCGGAAGCCTGGAAGCGCGGCAGGCGCGGGATCAGCCAGTTGATCGCGAAGGATTGCGACACGCCGACGCGGATCGGCCGCTGTTTCGGATTCGGCAGCATCCATTCCGCCGCGGCGCGGATCGAGTCGTAGCCCGGCTTGAGCCGTTCGAGGTAGGTGTGACCGGCGCTGGTCAGGTCGAGCGTCGGCGCGGTGCGGTCGAACAGACGCACGCCGATGTGGTTTTCCAGCGATTGGATGCGCCGCGAGAACGCGGCCGGACTCAGCGCCAGTTCGGCGGCCGCATCCTTGAAGCTGGCCGACTGGCTGGCGACGACGAACGCTTCAATGGCTCCCCACGGCGGGGATCTGCGATTCATGCCTGTTTCTCGTCGAACTGTGCGACGAGGTTAGCATTCGAACCATTGCAGTATTTCTTCAATAAATCGGCCGGCGCGCACGTTCGGCGCGCCGGTAGCTGAAGCTCTCCGTGTGTGGATGGTCGCTGCGCGTGGCTACCAGATCTTCACCTGCTTGTCGCCGTCGCGCACCATCGCACCGCCGCTTTTGCACGAGAACGCCTGCGCGAACGCGGGCATGTTCGACGGCGCGGCGATCGCGCGGAACTGGCCCGGCGCATGCGGATCGGTGTTGAGATTGACCTTGGCCGTCGCCGACAGCGTGTTGGTGCGCCATAGGCGCGCGAAGTTGAGGAAGAAGCGCTGGTCCTGGGTGAAGCCGTCGATCTTCGACTTGGCCTCGTCGGGGTTCTTCGCCAGCGCGATCTGCAGCGCGTCGTAGGCGACATTGAGGCCGCCCAGGTCGGCGATGTTCTCGCCGAGCGTGAGTTTGCCCTTGACGTGAATGTCTTCCAGTGCGACGTAGCCGTCGAACTGGGCGACGAGCTTGTCGGCGCGTTCGGTGAATTTCTTGCGATCGTCGTCGGTCCACCAGTTGCTGTTGTTGCCCTGCGCGTCGAACTGGCTGCCCTTATCGTCGAAACCGTGAGTGATCTCGTGGCCGATCACCGCGCCGATGCCGCCGTAGTTGAGCGCGTCGTCGGCTTTGGCGTCGAAGTAGGGCGGCTGCAGGATCGCCGCCGGGAAGGTGATCTCGTTCTTGAGCGGCGAGTACGACGCGTTGACTGTCTGCGGCGTCATGCCCCATTCGGTCTTGTCGACCGGCTTGCCGATACGGCCCATGCGCCAGTCGTGATTGAACTTGCTCGCGGCGAGCACGTTGTCGAGATAGCCGGCGCGCGTGATGGTCAGGCCGGTCCAGTCGCGCCACTTGTCGGGATAGCCGATCTTCGGCCGGAACGTCGACAATTTCTCCAGCGCTTTGGTCTTCGTCTCCGCGCTCATCCAGTCGAGTTTCTCGATACGGATTTTCAGCGCGGCCTGCAGATTGCCGACGAGCTGCTCCGCGGACTGCTTCGCTGCGGGCGGGAAATTTTCCTTCACGTAGAGCTGGCCCATGGCCTGGCCGAGGTGTCCGTTGACCGCATTGAGCGTGCGTTTCCAGCGCGGCTCGATCTCTTTCTGCCCACGCAGTTTGTGCTGGTTGAAGTCGAAGTGTTCTTCGACGAATGCGTGGCTCAGGTACGGTGCGGCTTCGTCGATCGCGTGGAAGCGCAGATAGGCTTTCCACTGCGCGATCGGCACCTCGGTCAGCATCTTGTCGAACTCGGCGAACCATTCCGGCTGCGAAAGCGAGAAACCCTGCACGCCGGAGAGGCCTTGCGCGGCGAGAAACTTCGTCCACGAGAAATGCGGCGTCGCCTTGTCCGCGTCGGCGACGCTGACGTAGTGATACTGGTTCTTCGGATCGCGCGCTTCGATCGGCGACAGCGACGCCTTCGCGTCGCGCGTTTCCAGCGCCATGATCCACTGTGCGTCCTGCTTCGCCTCTTCGGGCTTGACGCCGGCGAGAGTTAAAGTCTTTTCGATGTGCTCTGCGTATTCGCCGCGGATCTTCACGTAGTCGGCGCGGTCTTCGAGGTAATAGGCGCGCTCGGGCAGGCCGAGACCGTCTTCGCCCGCGTAGGCGATCATCATGCTCGAATTCTTGAAGTCGGGCGATGCGCCGAAACCGAAATAGCCGCCGAGACCGTGCGCATGCGCATCGGTCAGATAGCGAACGAGGTCGTCGCTCGACTTGAGCGCGGCGATTTTCTTCAGCTCGCCCTGGAGCGGCACGATGCCGGCTTTCTCGATCGCGGCTTCGTCCATGCCGGTTGCGTAGAAGTCGCCGAGTTTCTGCTCGATCGAACCCTTCGCCGCCTTGGCGGCGGCCGGATCCTCGATCAGCTTGTGCTGCGCCTTGAGGCTGGCTTCGCGCAGTTCGTCGAACGTGCCCCAGCGTGTGCGGTCGCCCGGGATCGGATTGGCCGCGATCCACCTGGCGTTGACGTAGCCGTAGAAATCATCGCAGGGATTGAACTTGGCATCGAGCGAAGCCGGATCGAAGGCGCTGCCGGCCTGCGGCGAGGCTGCATGGGCGCCTCCCGCGAGAACGGCGGCGATGGCGAAGGCGAGCGGTGCGCGCAGACGACGGATCATATGAACTCCTGCAGTCGGTAAAGGCGACCTCGCAGGATAGGGCGCTGCGACCTGCGCCAGCAGTGCAGAAAGTCATGCCGGCGGCAGCGCCGCGCGGCAGAAAAAAAGGCCGGTGAGGCACCGGCCGTAGCAATAACATCAAGGAGACTGTTGCGTTTGTAAACAGCTTGCGCCTCCGGAGACACCTGTGACCAGTGCCGGAAGGCATAGTTTGGACGGCGTACGCCGCCGTTTCGTCGCAGTGAGCGGCAATATGGTGGCCCGCGCGTGCCGCGAAAGGCCCTACATACGTTCGAATTCTTTTTTAAAAAGCCGGCGCGATCTCCGCGTTCGCGCGCTCAAGGCGCGTTGCGCGCCGCTTCGAGCGCCGCCGCGTCGAGTCTGACGACCGGGTAGGCGCCGACATTCTGCTTGGCGTACCACGGCGAGCGGCGATAGAAAAAGTCGAGGCGCGCATGCGCATCGGCGGCGAACGCGGGGTCGTTCTTCAAGCGCGTCTCGAATTCGGCCTTGAGCGACGCATCCTTGGCGAGCATGTCGCGCGCAAGTTTTTCGAGCACGCGCGCATCGGCACCTTCCTTCTGCTCGAAGATCGCATTGAAGACGCCCCAGCGCAGCAGCGAATCGGGCGCTTCGGGTTCGAGCAGATTGACCGCGACGTTGGCCGCGCGCTGGTCGAGACGCACCAGCGCCGAGCCGGGCGGGAACGTCAGCGTGGCCTTGTTCGTCGACGCGGTGAATTTCCGCAGCATCAACTGCCCCTCGAACGGCGCCGGCGCCCACTGCGGAGCGTCGAGCTGATAGCGCTCGGCGGCGACGGTCAACGGCTTGGCCGTGAGTTCGATCTGCAGGCCGTGCTGCTTGAGCTTTTCGATAACCTGCGGCCAGCCGGCCGGCACGAGATACGCCGCAGGCAGCGTGACGCTGTGCTTGACCACGAGATCGCGCCAGTTCGGAATTTCGTAGTCCTTGGCGTTGCCGGGGTCGTATTGCGTCCACACGTCGCCCGAGATCTCGCTCGGCGTCTGCGTGAATGCGTAGCCTTTGAGTTTGAACGTTGTCGGCCGTTCGCCGGTGTCGAACAGGATTGGCAGCGATGCGTTGGGCTGCGCGGCGCGCGCGATCGTATTGCGATCGGCAGCTTCGACCACGCGGCGCAGCTCACCGGGATGCGCGCGCAATTCGTCGAGGATCGCCGCGACCAGATCGTAGGTGGCGCGCACGCGTACTTCGTACGACTTGAGCATATGCGTTTCGACCAGCAGCGCGGCGCGGTTCTGCAGGGCGGCATAGCCGGTCGAGTAGCGCTGGCCCGAGCCAAAATTCTCGATGCCCTTGGTGATGTCGCGGTGGTCCTTCAATTCGAGATACGGCGAGACCAGATGCCCGCGTTTTTCCACTTGTGGAAAAATGCGCATTTTCAGCGCCGTGTCCTGCCAGGCCTTGATGCCCGCGTCGAGCGGTCCCCAATCCTCGGTGTACCAGGTCAGGTCGTAGCGGTAGTCGGCGCCGTCGGTGGTGTGCACGTCGACGAGGAAATCCGGCAGCCACGCGTTCCACAATGCGAGCCAGGCCTGCATCTCCGGCGCAGCGGCCTTGATGTAGTCGCGATTGAGATTGAGGTTCTGCGCGGTCGCGCGGAAGCCCATTTCGTCGGGCCCGTTCTGGTTGATGCGCAGATACGGATTGGAATTCTCGTGGCCGTCGACGTTGAAGATCGGCGCGTAGAGCAGGATCGCATGGTCGAGCGCGTGCTGGAGCCGCGCGGCGGCGGGCGACGTCTTCGCCGATGCGGATTTCGCATCGACCAGATCGCGCAGCAGCATCAGTCCCGCGTCCTTGCCTTCGATCTCCCCGGCATGGATGCCGGCCTGGACGAAGACGATCTCCTTGCCCGACCGGCGTGCCGCCTCAGGCGTGAACTCGCCGCCACTCGCGGCGATGACGAGCATCAGGTCGCGGCCTTCCGGCGAGACGCCGAAGCGCGTCAGTTTGAGCTTGTCGGGCGCGGCGGCGGCGAGCTTCTGCAGATAGGCGCGCGTGTCGGCGTAGCTCGGCGTCGTTTTGAAATGTGCGGTTTCCGCGGGCGTGGTCCAGTCATCGGCATGCGCGCTTGCGGCGCAGACAGCGAGCAGGCAGAGAATCGAGGCGAGCCGGCGCAGCATTACGGACGCGGTGGCGCGGGGATGTCGGGCAGCTTGTCCGGTCCCGCAGCGCCGCCCGATAGGATGAAGGCCATCGCCTGGTCGACGCTCCACTCGGTCGCGATGAGTTCGTCGACCGGCACGACCTCGAGATAGCCGCCAGTCGGATTCGGCGTCGTCGGCACGTAGACCGCGGCCATCTCGCGGCCATTGCTGTCGGCGAAGGTGCGTGTGACGAAACCGATCGTCTTCAGCGTCGGCGACGGAAAACCGATCAGCACGACGCGCTGCGTGCTGCCGGGCTTGCTCTGCAGCATCGTCATGAGTTTTTTCGAGCCGCCGTAGATCGTCTGCACGAGCGGAATGCGGCCGATCAGGCGCTCGAACGCTTCGAGCAGGCGCTGGCCGAGCATGCGGCTGACGGCGAAGCCGAGCAGATAGAGCGCAACGATCGTGCCGACGAAGGCGACGATCGAACGGAACCATTCCTGCCCGAGCCACTCCGCCGCGGCCGGGAAGATCGCGCTGATCAGCGCAAACGTGGCCGTGACCGCCGGCGCACCGACATGCGAGAGCACGCTGACGATGAAGGCGAACACCATCCAGGTCAGCCACAGCGGAACGAAGGTGAGCAGGCCGGTAATCAGATACCGTTGCAGGTAGAGGCGGGGCATGGCGACGGATCGGAAAGTGACGGAACGGAATCGAGGACGTGCATCATAGCGATGCGGGGGCGGCCTTGCATGCGCGGGCCGCGTGTGATTCGCCCGAGGTTCAGCGCTTGCGCGGCGGCGGTGCAAGACGAGCGCCGCCGCGGACGCAGCTATTTGTCGCGCTTGCGCCGCACGTAGATCTGCTTGCGCACGCGCGCGATCACTTCGCCACCGGCGGTTTTGACTTCGGTGTCGAACCAACGCAGGTACTTCTCGCCGTTTGCGGTCGCCGCGCGGATTTCGTCGAGCACGGCCTCGTCGAGAACGAAGTCGGCGTAGACCGTTTCGCGCCCCGGCGCGACGAATTCGATCGCGCCGGCCTTGTCCCAGACGATATAGTCGCGGCCGAGCGCCTGCATCGTCATGATCATCCAGAACGGATCGGTCATCGAGAACAGATTGCCGCCGAACTGCGTGCCGACGAAGTTGCGGTTGTACCAGGCGAGCTTCATGCGCACGCGCACGTGGCGCCAGTCTTCGCTCCATTCGAGCACGCGCATGCCGCCGAACAGGAACGGCGGCCAGATATTGAGCCCGCGGCGCAAGGTGCGCGCGGAGAACGATTGCGTGGTGAGATTCATCGTCGGCGGTGTGAGTGATCCGGTTCGACCTTGCCCGCTAACGCGTTTGAATTCAACCGCGCGCGGCGGATGAAAAATATTTTATCCGCCGCGGTCGCCTTGCCACGGCGTCCGACGCGCCGGTATCATGCACGCCGCATCGCGGTTCTCGCGGCTGCCGTAAGCGTTCACGTCAACCAACGCGCCCACCGTCTCCGGATTGCCGGACTCGTTGTGTCTTCGCCGCAAGGCGAAGCCCGAGGCGCCTTCGCTTGACCGGATTGGTTTCAAGGACATCCATGAACGCTCCCGCTTCTGCACAAACTTCCCATGTCGCTTTCGCCGCCTTGCGGCACCCGGGCTTCCGCGCCTATTTCTTCCTCTCGGCCCTGGCGATGATGGCCGACAACATCGAACACGTGATCAGCTACTGGGTGATCCACGAGCACTTCAACTCGCCGGCTCTCGGCGGCTTCGCGGTGATTTCGCACTGGCTGCCGTTCCTGCTGTTCTCGGTCTACTCGGGCGCGCTTGCCGACCGCTTCGATCCGCGGCGCATGATTCAGCTCGGCATGACTCTGTTTATGTGTGTGTCGATCCTATGGGGCGTGCTGTTCATTACCGGCACTCTGCAGGTGTGGCATGCTGCAGCGCTGCTGATCGTGCACGGCATGGCCGGCGTGCTCTGGGGACCGCCGTCGCAGTTGCTGCTGCACGACATCGTCGGGCGCGAGCATCTGCAGAGTGCGGTGCGCCTCAACGCGACCGCGCGCCAGCTCGGCATGCTCATGGGCCCCGGCGTCGGCGGCGCTCTACTGCTGTGGCTCGGGCCGAATGTCGGCATCCTGACCAATGCGCTGCTCTACCTGCCTTTCATCCTTTGGCTCGCGGTCGCGCCGTACGGACCGAAGTTCCGCACCGCCGGCGCCGCCGTCGCGACGCGGGCTGTGCGCAGCCTCGGCGACATCTGGCGCGCACTGCAGGAGATCGCGCAGCATCGCGTGATTCTCGCGATGACGCTGCTCGCGGGCTGCGCTTCGCTGTTCATCGGCAACGCCTACCAGGCGCAGATGCCGGGCTTTGCTCACGACCTCGGCCAGGGTAAAGCGGATTTCTTCTACAGCATGCTGCTCGGCGCCGACGCCGCCGGCGCCCTGACCGCCGGCTTCGTACTCGAAAGCCGCGGCCTGCTGCAGCCGCGTGCGCGCACGGCCTGCGTGCTCGCGATGATCTGGTGCGTTGCACTCGGTAGCTTCGCTTTGACGTCGAGCTATCCGCTCGCACTCGCGCTGCTCTTCGTCGCCGGTTTCGTCGAGCTGTCGTTCAACGCGATGGCGCAGACCCTGGTCCAGCTCGAAGCGCCGGCCGAGATGCGCGGCCGTGCGATCGGCGTGTTCAGCATGTTCGCGATGGGCATGCGCATGTTCAGCGGCATCACCGTCGGGCTGGCTGGTGCGCGCATTGGCATTCACTGGTCGCTCGCGTTGAGTGCGGCGGTGTTGTTCGTGGTAATTGGGTTGTTGATTCAGTTCGGATTGCGGCGGACGGGGAAGCCGGCGTAACACGTCGGCACGTTGCTTTCGTTTTTTCGTTTGTCATTCCCGCGAAAGCGGGAATCGCGCTCTCGCCCTTGCTCGTCATTCCCGCGCGCTCTTGGCGGGAATCCAGCGACTTTGTTTTTGATTGTGTTGGTTTAAGAGCAAAGGCTTCCACTCGTCCTGCGGACGAGCGGGTCACTTTCTTGTCTACAGCGACAAGAAAGTAACCAAAGAAACGCCGCCCCGGGAGCCGCGCCGCCTACGGCGGTCCGCGAGGTCATGCCGGGGTTCGCTCGATGGACATCCCTGTCCATTCGCGAACTCGCGCGCATCCTGCGCGCGACCCTACGGGCGATTCCGTCATGCCCTCGCCGCGGCTGACGGGGGCCCGAGATCACAAGCAAAAGCAAAGGCAGAGGCAGAGCCGAGCATCGAGGGCCTGTGTCTCGCTTTTTCTCTGGCGCGCACGAAGCGCGCTGCTCCGGCTTCCTCGGGTCCCCATTACATTGCGGCGGCAGCGGACGAAAAGGCCCGCAGGGTGCGCGCGATGGATCGCGCGCATTCCGCTATTGCACACGGAGGTGCAATTAGCGGAACCCGTCCGCTGACGCGGACCCTATGGGCAGGATGCCCATAGGGCGCAATGTTCTGGGGCGTGTCTCTTTGCTTACTTTCTCTGCACGAGCAGAGAAAGTAAGCCGCTCGCCCGCAGGGCGAGTGGAAGCTCTTGCCCCTAAAAAAAGAGAGATCAGAACAACAACGAAGACATCTTGCGCCGATAGGCGCCCACCAACTCCTCGTCATCGAGCACGTTGAACGCGGCGATCAGGCGCTTCTTTGCCTGGCCCTCGTTCCACTCGCGCGCCGAACGCAGCAGGGCGAGGAATTCGTCGAGACCTTGCGCGGGCTCGTCGCCGAGCAACAGGTGCACGCCGAGCAGGTCGCGTGCGGCGTGGTCGCTGGGATCCTGGACGAGTCGGGCGCGCAGTGCGGTGGCATCGGGTGCGTCCTTCAGCGTCCGCGCGAAATCGAGTTGCGCGGAGACGCGCTTCGCTTTGGCGTCGCTCGCCAGGTTCGGCGGCAGGGCGTCGAGCTGTGCCTGGGCCGCATCGGCTTCGCCCGCGCGCGCGAGCGCCAGGGCGAGGTCGAGTTGGAGTTCGGGCTTGTCCGGGTTCGCGGCGATCTCTTCGTTCACGCGCGCGACGGCCTGCTGCGGCGTTTCGTTCGCGAGCGCGGCATCGGGCACCGGTGCCGGTTCTTCGACCGGAGCCGGTTTGCCGAGATGTTTCTCGACGAAAGCGCGCACGCCGGACTCGGGCAGTGCGCCCATGAAGCCGTCGACCATCTGCCCGTCCTTGACCAGCACGACGGTCGGCAGGCTGCGGATGCCGAATGCACCGGCAAGCTGCATTTCCTTGTCCGTGTCGACCTTGCCGAGTTTGAGCTTGCCGCCGTAGCTGTCGACGACTTTTTCCAGGATCGGCCCGAGCGACTTGCACGGACCGCACCAGTCGGCCCAGAAATCGACGAGGACGGGAGTGGTCAGCGAAGTCTGGACGACGTCGGTTTCAAAGGTTTGTTCGGTGACGTCGAAGACGTTGGCGGTGTCGGTCATGGGTGGCAAGTCGGTTCGTTGGAAACGGTAAAATATGATGCAGTCCGCGTTTTACAAGCACAGCGTTTTCGCCGGTCCAGCGGCCCCGGCGGAAGGCCTGCGAAGGCGCATCCGCGGCCGCGGATCGATGCTAAGCTGCGCGCAGGGGAAGATCCGTAGCTGCTGCACGCAACGCAGGCGATTCTGCGGCCGATGGGGTCCGTGATCATGATCCATGCGACTCGACCGTCTCCCGAACCCGCGCAAGAGACCTTGTTCGCGCTGGTCTACCAGGAACTGCGGCGCATCGCACGCGGCCAGCGCCGCGTCGCCTGCGACCCGGCGACGCTCGATACCACCGGACTCGTGCACGAAGTCTATCTCAAGTTGCATGCCGCGCCGGAGATCGGATCGATCGACCGCGTGCATTTCCTCTCGCTGGCGACGCGCGCGATGCGGCAGATTCTCGTCGATCACGCGCGCAGCCGCGGGCGTGCGAAGCGCGGCGGCGAGTACCGCGCGGTGACCTTGCACGAAGACGCGGGCCTGACCGGCGACACGGTCGATCTGGTCGCGCTCGACGATGTACTCGAGCGTCTTGCGCAGATTGATCCGCGCGCCGGGAAACTGGTCGAGTGGCGCGTGTTCGGCGGCCTCGAGATCGCCGAGATCGCGCAGTTGCAGGGGCTGACCGAGCGCACGGTATTTCGCGACTGGCGCCGTGCGCGCGCGTTCCTGATCCGCGAACTCAATCTGGCCGACAAGGCGGACGCGTAGCCGTCGGCGTTCGCGGCGGCCGGGCCGATCACCGGCGCAAAGGGGCAGGGCGGTGTGCCGCGCTATCGCGGCTGGACGGAAAGGTGGCGTGTGGTCACGGATTCGGAAACGCAACGCTGGCAGCGCATCTTCGCGGTGTTCGAGGAAGTCGTCGACGCGCCCACGGCGCAGCGCGGCGACATGCTCGCGCGCCTCTGCGCGGGCGACGAAGAGCTGCGTAGCGAAGTCCTTGCGCTGATCGCAGCCGACGACACCGCGCCGCGCTTCGAAGTCGGACTCGACGAGGCGCGCCGTGCCGCCGCGAGGGATTCCACGGGCAACCACGGCGTTGCCAGCGTGCGCACGGGCGACCGTATCGGCCCGTGGCGTCTGCTGCGCGAAATCGGCGCCGGCGGCATGGGCGTGGTCTGGTTGGCCGAGCGCGCCGACGAGCAGTTCGAGCAGCGCGTCGCGCTCAAGCTGATCCGCAGTGGACTTGATTCGGAGGCCGTACACCGGCGCTTCCTGCGCGAACGCCAGATCCTCGCGCGCCTGCACCATCCGCATATCGCCCATCTGATCGACGGCGGCATCACCGCCAACGGCGGCCCGTACTTCGCGATGGAGTACGTCGAGGGGCTGCCATTGCTCGACTACTGCCGCGGTCATGAAGTCGGCCTCGAGGGCCGCATCCGCATCTTCCTCGACATCTGCGCCGCGGTGCAATTCGCCCACGAGCATCACGTCGTGCACCGCGACCTCAAGCCGTCGAACGTGCTGGTGACGCGCAGCGCCGGGGTCAAGCTGCTCGATTTCGGCATCGCCAAACTGCTTGGCGACGTCGCCGACGCCGACACGATCACGCATCTGCAGCGCGAGCAGCCGATGACGCCCGCTTACGCGGCGCCGGAGCAATTGCGCGGCGGCGAGATCACGCCGGCGACCGACGTCTACGCGCTCGGCTGCATGCTCTACGAACTGCTGACCGGCCGGCACACGCACGATTTTCGCGGCGCGGTCGGCCAGCGCGACGTGCTCGGCGTGATCGAAAGCGAAGACCCGCGCGCGCCGAGCCGCGCGGATGCTGCGTCGACGCCGGTGCCAAAGCGGCAACTGCGCGGCAATCTCGACATGATCGTGCTGACCGCGCTGCGCCGCGAACCTGCGCGTCGCTATGCGAGCGTCGCCGCGTTCGCCGCCGATCTGCAGAATCACCTCGCCGGCAAGGCGATCACGGCGCGGCGCGAACAGCTCTCGCATCGCCTTGCCGTTTTCATGCGCAGGCACCGCGCCGGCACCGCCGCGGCGCTCGCGGTCGCCTTGACCGTGGCCGTGGTCGCCGCGGCGAGCTGGCTGACGCGCACGTTGGCGCCCGCCGCGCCGGCGAACGCCACACTGGCGATCGTCGACTTCCGCAACTCCACGGCGAACAAGGACGCGGACTGGCTCGCGCCGGCGCTCGCGGAAATGCTCGCCACCGAACTCGCGCATGGCGCGCGCATGCACGCTCTGCCCGACGAACTGGTCCGCTCGGCGCGCAGCGACCTCGCCCCGCCGATGGCCGGCGGCTACTCGACGCAAAGTCTGGCGACGCTGCATCGAAGGCTCGGCGCCGATTACGTGCTCAGCGGTAGCTATTTGGTTTCGGGTCCACCGGGCGAGGGCAGGCTGCGCTTCGATCTCGCCTTGCAGGACGCACGCAGCGGCGCTGCGCTGGCGAACGTCGCGCAGACCGGCGCGCTGTCCGATCTGGCCGAGTTGGTCGAGAAGGCCGGCGCCAGCTTGCGTGAGCAGGTCGGCTATCTTGGCCTGACGCCGAAAGAAGCGCATGCGAATGGCGAGGCGCGGCCGCAGAACATCGAGGTCACCCGCGCGATGAGCATCGCGCTCGAAGCGCTGCACAAATACGACGCCGCCAAAGCCAGGGACGAGCTGCTCGGCGTCGTCGCGATGGCGCCCGGATATGCGCAGGCGAATCTGTATCTCGCTCAGGCATGGAAGCAGCTCGGCTACGACGCGAAGGCGCAAGCGGCCGCCCGGCAGGCCGAGGCGAACAGCGCCGATCTGCCACCGGACCTGCGACTGCACATCGAGCGCGAGGTCGCCGTGCAGCAGGCCGACTGGGCGCGTGCGATCGAGCTCGACCGGAAGTCGCTCGCCGTCGACGAGAACAATCCGGAGCTGCATCTCGCCCTGATCGACGATCTGACCCAGGCCGGCAAATGGAAGGAATTCGATGCGGCATTGGCCGATTTGCGCAAACTGCCCGGTAGTGGAGACGATCCGCGCGTCGACATCCGCGCGGCCACCGCGGCGCAGCGACGCAACGACCTGAAGAGCCTGATCGCGTTCGCCGAGACGGCCCTGCGCAAAGCCAAGGCACGCGACGACGTGGCCCTCGCCGCGCTCGCCAAGCACTTGCTCGCCCAGGGCCTGCGCGGCACCGGCAAGCTCGATGAAGCGCAGCGGCTGTTCAGCGAAGCCGCCGCGGACAATCAACAGGTCGGCAACCCGCATCGCGAGGCCAATGCCTATGTCGAACTGGCGCGCATCAGCACGCAGCAGAACGATCCGAAATCAGCGCGCAACTACTACGAGCGCGCGCGCGAGATTTATCAGCGCAGTGGCGATCAGCACGGACTCGGCATCCTGTATTTCAACCTGCTGCGCGTGCTGGTGGATCTCGGCGACCGTGACGCGGCCGAGGAGGCAGGGCGGCGCTCGCTGGAAATCCGCCGCGAGACCGGCGACGCGGTCGGTGAGGCGCGAGTGCTCAACGCGCTGGCTTTCCTGCGCATGGACGAGGCGGTCAGCGACGACGTGATGGACGACCTGCGCCGTGCGCTCGAACTCGGCGAGCAGGCGGGGGCGAAACTTCCGCACGTGGACATGCTGGTCAATTACGCGGAGGCGCTGCGTCTGCGCGGCGATCTGGCCGGTGCCGAAAAAAGCTGCGCGCAGGCGCAGGCGGAGGCGCAGCAGCTCGGCAATCCGATGGCGCGCATCACTGCGCTGCGCGAATGCGCCCTGATCCAGATGGATCTCGGCAACGTCGAACAGGCGGTCGCTGTCTTTAGCGACGCGCAGAAGGGCGCGCACGAGGTCAAGGACAGCCGCACGCAAAGAGAGATCGATTTGAGCCTGGCGAAGATCGACTTGGCCGATGGCCGATACGCACAAGCCTGCGAGCGGCTGGCACCGGCGATCGAAGAGTTCGCCCGCGGCGAGTCGATCGGCAATGAAGCCCAGGCCCAGGTTTATATGGCGCAGTGTCTGGATGCGCTGGGCCGCAGCGAAGAACGCGACCGCGCGGTCGAGCGCGCGTTGCAGTTGCGCAGCCGGATCACATCACGCCGCGACGTGTTCGATGTCGATGTCGGTTTGGCGCAGGCCGCCGTCGCATCGGGAAAGCGCGCGCAGGGAGTCGCGCGCTTGAAAGAATTGGCGCGGGACGCCGCGGCACGCCATTGGCTGGCCAGTTCGCTCGAAGCGCAACTGGCTCTCGTACAGGCGCTGCAACGCGGCTCCGATCCGGCCGCAGCGGCCGCGCGTGGCAGTCTCGTGGAGACGGCGCGTCAACACGGCTTCCGCTGGGTGTTGGCGCGCGTGCAGTCCGCGAAGAAAATCTGAGGGACGCTCAGATCTTTTCGTGGCGAGCGAGGAGTTCCGTGCTCGCTTCGAGCAGGCGCAGCCCTACCTCTTCGAGGCGCGATCTGATCCTGAGCGGCAGGCATCGGTCCTGCGACGAGCTCAGAAAGGTATTGCCCGAAATCAACAGCGCCGTCGCGCGCACGACCGGGTCCTTGTCGGTCAGTGCATTCGAATGCAATTCCATCGCGGCCTTGCCGCCGCAGGGAATGGAAATGCTCTGTGTGTCTTCGCCCCCGCCTACTGTTCCGCCACTGCTCATGATCCGATCCTCAAAAAAAGATGAGAAGAGTCCCGATGCGCAACACATCGGGGTCGATGCGTCCGAATCCGAAAGCCGGTTCGGTACGACTTGCGGTTACGTCAATTGCGGTGAATCGCTGACATAGTAGTGCAAGAAATACAGATCGGCCTGGGCGCCCACGTTGCGCCGCGGCGGTGTCTGGATTCGTACACGCGCCGCCGGCATTGCGATTCCGCGGCTCGGCCTTCGGCGGCGAGCATGTGCCGATCATCCGGCCACTGGATGTGGCCGTGCGCGGCTCGGTGTTTTTCTCCTCTGATGGGTTAAATGCTTTCGGCTCGGCGAAACGATGCCGCGAATTCTTCGTGCCGTTGTCGCCCTGACGAAGGCATCGAAGCGCGATCGACGCACACCGAAAAAATTTTTGTCAGTGATGCAAGCGCATTCGCGTAACCGTGCATGTCCTGCTTCTGCGTCGAGCGGGCAGGGCGGGAAAGAGCGGTACATGGTTTGCCGAATGCGAACAATCGAAATGCCGAATGCGTGCGCCTGGCGTGCCGTTCGGCGCGACTCGCGGCGAACGATGCGGTCGCTCTTTCGTTTCCCCCTTTGAATTCGTCAGCCGCCAGGAGGCGGCGCCCATGATCGACAACGGCATCCATCCCCTCGGCCCGCTGTTCGGGCCCGACTTCATCACCATCGAGATCGACGACCAGACTGGCGCCAAGTATGCGCTGGAGGTGTTTCCCGACGCCGCGAATCCGCAACTGAAGAGCAGCGGATTGCCGACTCAGTTTTACTACATGCCCAAGCAGATTTATCTGGCCAAGCGCGCGGATTCGCCGACCGACTTCGATTTCAGCGTCACCTTGTTCAAGGGGCTGATGACGGAAGAGGACTCGCTGATGCCCGGCGGCGCGCCGAGCACGAACGGCGAAGTCGATGCCGGCGGCGCGTTCATCTCGTTCTCGACGACGATGGCGGTGCCGGAGAGCGTCATCGCGGCCGCGCTGGAAAAACTCAAATCCGGCGACCACGACCAGCCGCCCGCGCGCATCGTCGCATTTTTCTCGCGCGACGCAAGCGCACCTGCGCCGCTGCTCGGCATCGTGCCGATCGTCGACAACAACGTGACGATCGAGATTCCGCAACTGCCCGGCACGGGCGACGGCAAGTCGCCGTGGTTTATCGGCGCGCAGGGCACGGGCAAGGGCAGCATCGAAGCCTCGGGCATCAGCAGCTTCCTCGTCACCTGCAATCAGATGGCCGCGGGCGCGGTCGTCGGCGCGCTCAAGGACGGCCGCTGTCCGTTTACCGTGCACTACAACATGAAGCTGCTGTTCTACATCAATGCCTGCGACATCCAGATGCACGTGGACGTGGACAAGGTGTTCACCCAGTTCTCCGGTGCGGCCGCGGCGAATTACATGGGTTTCTTCCAAGCCGACCTAAGTGCGAACTATCAGTCTTGCGTGACCAGCGGCGGCATTTCCACGGTCATCCGGCAGAACGGCACGGATGTCGACGCCGACATGAAGAAGCTGATCGAGACTCAGGTATCCGACATGCAGAACAAGGCCTGGGACCTGGTCAAGAACGAAATCTTCAACTGGCAGCCGAAACCGGACGATCCGGCCAAGGCGAGTACCGGCGCCTGCGGCGGCGCGGCGGTGTCGCTCAAGTTCAATTATCAGAAGCACGGCGTTGTCTTCGACGATCACTTCGAGATCGATCAGACAATTTCCAAGGACGACACGGTGTCGGGCACGCTCACGTCGATCGAACCGGCGATCAAGGCCAACCTCGACAAGTATCTTTCGATCGTCGACATCGGCGAATTTTTCAAGAAGATCCAGGTCGTCGCTTCGCCGAACATCGACTTCGGCGACAGCGTCACGTCGGACCCGATCAGCGCCGCGCTCGTGCAGGTCAGCTTCGTCGATTTCGACAATCCGGTCGGGCCCGACGGCAAGGTCAAGCTCGTGCCCAAGGCCGAAGGTTTCCACTACACGCCCGGGAAGATCGATAGCACCGCGCCGGTCACGCTCGGCCGCTGGAGCCGCGACAACCCGAACGACCTGATCAACTTTTCCAATCTGCGCCTCGACAAGCCGAGCCCCGCAGATTGGGACAAAGATCAGGTCAAGATCACCAAGACCCTTGTCTACAAGCCCGACGATCCGCGCGTGGATCTCTCGAACAACTCCACGCAGATGCAGATCGAGACGACGACGAGCATGCACAACCCGGTGATCGGCCCGGAAGAAGTCGGTTACGTCTACATCAAGTTCTTCCTCGACCGGCCGATCAAGTCGTCCAACGTCACGGTGACCTTGACGATCCAGATGGGCAGCCGCAGCGATGTGATCGTGATGTCCAACGACGATCCCAAGGCCAATCCGGTCGGCATCTGGCAGGTCTGGTCGGACAAGTATTTCAACGAGACCGTGGCCAAGGTGAAGATCGATGTCGAAGTCGCGCCGCCGCCGTCGGACTTTGCCGGCACTGCGGTGACCTGGAGTGGCGTGCAGGCGATTCCGCTCAATCTCGGCCGGATCAAGCGCATCGTGCCGTGCAAGATCATCGTGCCCGAGCTGACCGACCCGGACAAGAATGCGCTGGTCAGCCAGTACATCCTGAAGACGCTGCAGGAAACCGCGGCGAAGTGAGCCCACGGCCTTGACGGATGTGATGCGATGAATCAGTTCCTGACTGGCAATACGGTGCGGCTCGCCGGCGCCGTGACGATCCCGCCGGCGCGGGTGGCGGCGGCGCCCGCCGCGCCCGCGCTCGGCGCGGCGGCACGAGTCGATCTGTCGAAGCTCGTGTTGAACCGCGACGTTCTCGTTGCGACCCAGGTAACGGTGGCGCCGCCGCAGCCGCCGAGTCTGCCCATGCTGAGTACGCGCACGGGCAGCCTGTTCGCCGACCGCAATGACGCGAATCTGCATTGGTACCTGGCCGATTACGCGCTGGCCGATGACGTCGATGCGGGCTTCGCCTTCGCAGCAAAGCAATCGGGGCAGGACGCCCAAGGCAATCCGTTCTACACCGCGCAGATCAGTCTGACCTTGCGCAAGTCGCGGCCAGGCGATGCGAACGATTTCGCCAAGGCCAATCCGAGCGCACACCTCGAGGAAATTCCGCTCGCGGACTTGAGCGCGACGCTCGTGAGCGCCTACACCGACGACAGCGGTCAGGCGAAGCAACGCAACGTGACCGGCACGGTCAAGGACAACGGCGACGGCAGCCTGACCCTGAGCTTCGCGCCGATCCTCGGCTCTTCGGTGCTCGGGCTGTATCAAGACCTGACCGTGTTCGGCAAAGCGCAGATCCAGCTCGCCGCGTCCTATGCGGCGTGGAGCAGGGTCGGCGCTCCGGTTTTCCTGCCGCGTTTCCTGCCGGTCAGGACCGGTCCGGCGTCCCCGGAGCCGTTGGCTGCGGTCGCCGCGCCCGCGCCGTTGCGTTCGTTTGTTCCGGTCGCGGTGCAGAACTTCCGCTTCGGCGGCGTGGCGCCGCCGGTTTCGTTCGTGCAGACGCGGCAGACCTGGCAGGCGCAGATCGCGCTCGGCCTGAAATATCGCCAGGACGGCTATCAACTGAAATTCACTGTATCGACCGACGCGATTCCGAACCGCGTGATCCGCGACGCCGACGATCTGCGCGAGTTCGATAGCGGCGGTTCGGAGTATCGCGAACTCAAGGCGCTCGGCGACATCAGTCAGCGCTATCCGAGTTTGCGCCGCGCCTACGTCGGCAGCTTTAGCCACACGATCGTCGTCGTGCCCGCGCGCTACTCGATCGTGCGCGGCCGCTCGGGCTGCGCGGCGCAGTGCCTGGCCCTGGTCGACAGCGCCGCGTCGAACGGCAGCAAGTGCAAGTTCGAGTTCGACTTCACCGTGGCGCCCGAGGTCAGCCGCATCGAGTTCCTGCAGTTCGCCCAGGAGATTTCGCAGAACGCCGACTTGAAGGACTTCAAGCTCAAGCTGCCGGAATTTCTCCAGGATACGCCGGCGTCGACGCTGCAGACCGCGTTCCAAAGTACTTCGCAGTTCACCGCGGCGGCCGAGGCCAATTCGTTCGCGGTCAGCGTGTCGGTGGCCGATGCGAGCGCGCAGACGCCCGCGGTCGCCAACGCCAATCTGCTGATCGCGCAACTGTGCTCGACCAACGGCACCACCCTGGTCGGTTCGCTGAGCCTGAAACTCGACGATGCCTACACCGAACCGGTGCTCGCGCCGCTGGTGCTGAACTTCAAGTACACCGCGGGCGCCGACGAGCTGGTGCCGAGCATCGACGAGGCCGCGGCGCAGATCAAGCTGACCAACGAAATGCCGCTCGGCCTGCAGTTGTCGCGCTACGCGCTTGTTTCGCCGTCGGCGATTGCCGTCGTGCCCGGCGCGATCGCGTTGGCCGCCGGAGCGACGGCGACGATCCCGCTGCCGGCCGACCACGCGAATCTCGCGATCGCCGCGGACGGCCAATTGATTCTGCCGACGCCGATGGCCAAGGCGGACGTCGCGCGCTTTCTCGACTTTCAGACCGCCGACGTGCAGGAGACGCAATACGTCGTTGCGATCGATGCGAGCGGAGTGAATTTCGCCAATGTCCTGTCGGTTTCCGCGAGCATGACGTTCGCATCGTTGCCGGGCGTCGCGCCGCAGACGTTGGCGCTGAGCAAGAACCTGCTCTCCGACAGCCGGCATATCGTCATCCCGCTCGAGAACGCGGTCTTCACCTTGCCGGGCACCGTGCAATTGACCATCGCTTTCGTCGATGCGGCGCGTGCGCTGCTGCAATTCAGCGTGCAGCACGACTTTACCGAAGCGCCTGTGCTGCTCCTCCTGCAAAGCGACATCGACAAAAACACTCCGCAATGACGCAACGGCAGACCCGACCATGAGCCCCATCTATCAGCAAGCCGGCCTGAGCCTGGCGCGCAACGCGAGCAACGATCCGCACATGGTGAGCGCGCTGCAGGAAGATCTGCGCGCACTCGGCTATCTGCGCGGCATGATCGACGGCAGCTTCGGCGCGGGTACGGAAAGCGCCGTGCGCGCGCTGCAGTTCGACCTGCTCAACAATCACGGCACCTCGCGCGAAGCCGACGGCGAGGCGCCGGTCGCCATGACCGATTTCAATCAGGCCGGCGGCGTGCCCCAGGTGACGGCGGTGAACGGCGTGGTCGACCAGGCCCTGGCCGGCTGCATCGCCGCATTGCTTGCCGATACGCGAGTGGCGAAGCTGCCGAATGCGGCCGATCCGGCCGGCGAGAACGCCAAGGTCGCCGCGGCGATCGCGCAGCTCTACAACGGTATTGCGCCGAGTCCGTTCATGCTCGCTATTTTCCGCCAGGAAAGCGGCGTGCGGCATTTCTGCGTGCCGGCCGGCGGCAACGCCGACGACTACATCGTCGTCGGCCTCGATCACGCCGAGGCGGCGAATGCCGACGCGATCACGTCGCGCGGCTACGGCGTCGGCCAATACACCTTGTTCCATCATCCGCCGAGCGCTGCGGAAGTGAACGACCTGATGCGCGATCCGGCGCAGAACGTCAGGCACGCTTATGCCGAGCTGCGCGACAAGTTCGATCATTTCGTCGCCGGCACGGCAGACCGTGCCGAGGACCGCAGCGCCGAGCATCCGCTGTTGCCGCTGCGCCTGTGCAAGTACGCGCCGCGCGACGCGCGCTACCTAGCCGACTGCCGCAACTGCGCGCTCGCTGCGCGCAAGGTGAATATCGTTCCCGGCATGCCGTGCTGCGAAGGATCGGCGTCGAGTTACCACGTCGATCAGTACTACGCCACGGCGACCTATCACGGTGTGCCCGACCGCGCCGACTTTGCCTGCGACTGGCCCTACGCCGTGCGCCGCTACAACGGCGCCGGGCAGGACTCGTACCACTACCAGACGCGCGTGCTGCTCAACCTGCTCAAAGACTGAGGGATCGAGACATGTCCATCGGAACCGCTTTCAACGTTGCTCTCGGGTTGGTGTTGACCTATCTGCTGCTCGGCATGCTCGCCTCGTCGTTCCAGGAACTCGTCGTCGGTGCGATCAAGCTGCGCGGCAAGCGCCTGCTCGGCACGCTCGACCGCCTGCTTTGCGACAACCTCGGCTCGGGCGATGCGCCGTCGCTCGCCGCGCGCGTCAAGGCGCATGCTTTGGTGAAGCCGCTCGGTGCGGCCGAGCTGCCTTCCTATCTGCCGGCGAAGAGTTTTGCGCTGGCGCTGATGAATGTGCTCGCACAAGGCAGTCAGGCGCCGGCGTTCAGCCAGATCGAAAACGGCGTAGCCCAGCTTCCCGCCAGCTCGGCCAAGGACAGCTTGACCATGTTCGTGCAGCGCGCCGCGGGCGATCTCGACGCGCTGCAGACGCATCTGCAGACCTGGTTCGACGACGCGATGGATCGCGCGAGCGGAGAGTACAAGCGCTTCAGTCAGTACTTCTTGCTCACGTTCGGACTCGTCGCGGCGGTGGCATTCAACGTCGACTCGATCCGCATCGCAACGACGCTATGGAACGATCCGGCCACGGTGCGCGCGGCGATCGTGCAGACCGCGGCGGCGACTGCTGCTAAACCTGCGCCGGGAGCCGATGGCACGCCGCCCGCCGATGCCACAGCCGTCTTGCAACAACTGCAGGCTCTGCCGATTCCGATCGGCTGGACCGACGACGCCAAGCACGCGGGCGCCACTTCCGATCCGTTCGCGATCTTCGCCCACGCCGTATTCGGCGACGGCGCGAGCGGTGTGTGGCGCGTGCTCGGATGGGTTCTGACCGCGTTCGGCGTCTCGCTCGGCGCGCCGTTCTGGTTCAACGCGCTGCAGCAGATGATGGGTCTGCGTGCGAGCGGACCGAAGCCGGCGCGCAGCGACGCATGACGCAGCGGCACAACGCCTTCGCAGCAAATCAATCCATGACTCGAAAGCCAAGCCCACGAATGCCCCGGCGAAGCCATCGCTGAAAAACCACCGAAGGAAACCGCGCGAATCCCGCCGGCCTCCACCCTCTCACCCGAACAGGAGAACGACATGAGCGACACGACCGCCACCGACTACGACACCGACATGCAGACCATCGACCAATACGTGGCTGCCGTGGTCGAAGCCAAATCGAAAATGGTGACCGCCTACACCGCGGCCATCGACAACGTCCAGGCCGCGTTCCAGACCGCGTCGGCGCAGGAGGCCAGTCCCGACATCGTCGGCGTGTTCCTCAAGACCGGATTGAAGACGCTGGAAAAAACCGCGGTCACCGCGGTCAAGGATTCGACCGGAGCCGATCTCGGTCCGCTCGTCGATCTCGTGCATGCGCTGTCCGACGAAGTCGATCGCGCTGCCAAGGCCGCTGTCAGCAAAGCGGCGTCGGAATGGGTCTCCGCGCTGCGCGCGACGATCGTCAACAACTACACGCAGGGGCAGACCGGCGAAGCGCTGCGCAACCAGATTCGCAACGAATACAACGGCAACGACGAAGGCGGTCGCGGCGGCTACATCGGCGGCATCGAGAACGAACTCGCCGCGTTGCGCACCGTGGTGCCGCCGACCGTGCAGACCATTGCGGCGAGCATGCTGCTGTCGTGGATCAATCAGAACTTCAACAACGACTGCATGGACGGCACCGGCTTTATCCAGTTGCAGTACGACTCCGACGGAAATGCCGTTTCCGCGAGCGTGGTCGCGCCGCTCGGCGACCGCGTCGCGAGTGCGCTCAACAACATTCTGAGCGACGCGGGCGTTGCGCGCCTGATGGACCTCGACGTGGTGAAAAAAGTCTGCCGCGACACGGTCTGCATGGGCTTCGAGGGCAACAACACCGTTCGCGCCGATACCGACGATCAAGGTGCGCACGACTTTCTGACGTCCGCCGATACCTGGAACAAGTCCACGCGCTTTTCTTCCTGAGGAAAGCGCAGACGGTTCGGGTATCGCCGGCAACGTGCAGCGACCGCGGCGATCGGAAGGCAATGACGTTTCGACAAAGGAGAAACTGACATGGCAAGACTCGTATTCAAGGACCACTCGCTGCTCTGGCATAACGGCAGCGACTACCCGAAGATTCCGCTTACCGTGGTGAGCTGGGATTCCGATCCCGACACGGCCGTCGCGTATGTGTACTTCGGTCACGTCAACGTCGATTTCGACGGCTCGCCGACGGCATATGCGCCGCCGGGTAGCGGCCTCACCGGCGACGACGATCTCGGCAATGCATTCGACAGCACGCACTGGTTCGGTGTCGTCGCGCTGAGCGCGACCGATGCCGCTGTGCAGAGCGGCGACGCACAGATCGACCAGCGCGACGAGGTCAAGGTTGGCGGCAAGTTTCCGGTGATCCAGCAGGCGAAGAACGACGATCCGAATCCCGGCTACTACGTCTCGAGCACGCCGCAGCCGACCGGAGCGGAATATCGCCAGGACAGCTACGTCGACGCTTCGCGCGTCGCCTACGGCGCGCTGTCGGACAAGTTCCAGGCGCTCGGCGTCGCTCTCGGCGACTACGGTCTCGCATTGCGCCACGATCAGAACCTGCAAAGCGGCTTCTACTTCGTCGACACCGGCTATGGCTACAAGCTCGGCGAGTGCTCGCACAAGGTCGGCAAGGATCTCGGTGGCAGCGGACGCGGCAACAGTTTCAACAATAACTTCCCGGTGAGCTTCATCGTGTTCCCGCAGTCGGGCACGCAGGACCCGAGAGGGATCGTGTCCGCATCCGACGACGCCATCGCCGATGCACTGAAACCGCTTTTGACCAAGTTGTCCGCAGCGGAGAACGCGAACGAACTGCCGATGCTGATGGGCTACAACGAGATCGCGCCGCAGGGGCAGCCGTCGGGTACGGCGAAGCTCGCTGCGTACAAACAGAATCCCGCCGGCGCCACGCGTCCTTCCAATTACGACAACCTCGCCGAAGCATTGAAGAGCTGGGGCTACAGCGAAACTGACCTGTCGCTCGATCTATGACGGCGCGGTGCTTGCGAATCCGTTGTCAGTGCCGCGCTCCGAAGCGCGTAACTAGTACGCAAGGACGCATCCCGCAAGGCGCACGAAGAGAAAAGCTTAGGACGAACCAACGTTTTTCCCGCGGGCCAGGAAAGCCCCACGCAAAGGGCGGTGCGGCCCTCGACCCATTCTGAGAGGAACTGTTTATGTCTTCGGATCACGTACATATTTTGGACAAGAAGATTTCCGCATTGAGCGACGCGCTGGCCAAACTCGGGCGCGGTGTGACGCTGGCGGAGCTGCTTAAAATCATCCGCAATCCCGGCTGGACCACGCCAGCCGAATTCGCCTTCGCGACGGCGCTGATCAATGCCGTGCATACGCACATTGCCGCGATCGAAACCCTGCAAGGCGAACTGCTCACCGCGAGTAAATCCGTCGGCGTGCGCGGATAGGGGGCGTTGCGGAGGGGCGGCGGCCACGGAAGGCCGCCGCTTCATCTCAACGTTCCAGCGCCTTGCGGCCAAGAGCCGGATCGTCGCTGAAGAAGCCGTCGATGCCGGCGTCGAGATAGGCGCGGATTTCGGTGACGAGCCCGGCGTCGTTGCGCGTGGCCGGCGTGCCCGGTGCGCGCAGATCGCTCGGCAGGAAATAGTTTTCCGGGCGGAACGTCCACGGATGCACGAGCAGCTTGGCCGCGTGCGCATTTGCGACGAGCGCAGTCGGAGCGGCAAGCTTGCCGTCGGCCGTGCGCGGGATGATCGAGAGTTTATTCGGTCCGATCGCGTCGGCGTAGCGAGCGATTTCGATCAGGCCCTGCGCCTGCATCATCTGGCCGAAGCTCAGCGGCTGTTTGGCCGCGACTGCGTCGTAAGGCTGTTCTTTTTCTTCGCCGAGCAACTGGATCAGCTTGACCTTCGGCAGATCTTTGCCGAGCTTGCCGCGCAAATACTTGAGGTTGCCGATCTCGAAGGACTGGATAAACAGCGGCGCGGTTTTCGCCGTGTAAGGATGCTTGCGGATCGCAGCGAGCAGCGCATCTTCCATCGGCAGGCCGATGCCTTTGAAATAAGTCGAGTGCTTGATTTCGGGATACAGACCGACGACGCGCCCGCGCCGTTTCGATTCGGCGGCGACGAATTCGACGATTTCTTCGAAGCTCGGCACGGTGAACTGACCGTCGAATTTCGCATTGTCCGGACGCAGTTCGGGCAGCCGCTCGCGTGCGTGCAGAGTTTTCAATTCGGCGAAGGTGAAGTCTTCGGTGAACCAGCCGCTGACCGATTGACCGTCGATCGTCTTGGTCGCCTTGCGCGCCGCGAACTCGGCATGCTTGGCGACGTCGGTGGTGCCGGAGATTTCGTTCTCGTGACGCGCGACGAGCACGCCGTCCTTGGTCATGACGAGATCGGGCTCGACGAAATCGGCGCCGTCCTCGATCGCTTTGCCGTACGAAGCCAGGGTGTGTTCCGGACGCAGCGCGCTCGCGCCGCGATGACCGAGGACGAGCACGTGATCCGCAATGGGGCGCACGTGTGCGGGCGATTCTGCGGCGGCGACGGGTAAGGTCACGGCGAACAGGGCGAGAAAGAGGTACGGACGGATCCGCGAAGTTTGCGTCGACATGGCCTCAGTCTGCATGGCATTCGTGAACTCCCGGTGACATTGTCTTGGTACGTGCCGGCTGCGGGCGGACATCTGCCGTTGTCGACGTTTCACTACTTCATTGGGCGGCAAGTTATCCCAAAGCGCGTATTTGATTGCGCGAGGCAAGTATTAATCGCCGACCTTTGAGCATCGTCGATAAGCACCTACAAGATATCTGTACTCGGAAGCTTGATCACCTGTTATCGGCACCAGGATCACGCATCCGCAAAATAATCGGTGATTGACAGTTTTGTAAATAAACGTCTACATTCGATAGCTATTTTTGCAGAAATGGTTTCGGGGTAGGGCATGGGTTTGCACAGGGGAAGCGCCGTCGCCGCAAGGGCGATGGCGGGGATGTTGTTGTGTCTTTTCTCGGGCAAGGTGCTTGCCCAAACCGCCGATACGATCGTGGATTGGGCTGCTTCGGCCAACGGCGGCGCGGCGTCGGTGTCGTCGACGGCATCGAGCGCGGACTACCCCGCGGCGAGTTTGAACGACGACGCCTGGCTCGGGTCGACCTGGGGTCACGGCGACGGCTGGCGCGCTGCGACCAAGGCGAACGAATGGGCGCAAGTCACGTTCGCGACGGCGCAGACGATCCATGCGGTCACCCTGTACTCCGCGCCGGACGGCGTCGTGGTCGATGCCGACGGCATCGATGCGCGCACCTTCACTCGCGTCGGCGTGGTGGAGTTCGACGTGCAGGTGTCCAACGGCCACGGCAACAACTGGAAGACCGTCGCTCACGTCAGCGGCAACCACCTGATCAAGCGCAGCGTGTCGTTCGCGCCGGTGTCAGCCGGTGCAGTGCGCGTCATCTGCACGAGCGGCGGCAGCGAAGGCATCGGCCTCGTCGAGCTCGAGGCTTGGGGCGCCTCGGGTATCGGCAATGTCGCCTTGCCGATGGCAAGCAAGAACAAGGATAAAACGCCGGCGCCGACCGCGACGATCGTCGCGGACTCGGCATCGGAGGAACTGTATCCGGCCACCGCGATGGTGGACGGCATCGTCGACGGCAAGGACTGGGGCAACGCCGCGACGGGCGGCTGGATGAGCGCAGGCGAGGGCGCGTTCCCGACCACGGTGGAGCTGGCATTCGAGAAGCCGCAGGTGCTCGATGCGGTGACGCTGTGGACGCTGCAGGACGACTACGAACAAGGCGGCGAGCCGACCGATTCGACGACCTTCACGAAGTGGGGGTTGACCGCATTCGATGTGCAGGTGTGGCGCAATGGCTGGGTCACGGTCGCGCAGATCACCGACAACAATCTGGTCAAGCGCACGGTGACGTTCGCGCCGACCGCGGCAATGCGCCTGCGCATTGTCGCCAAGGCCGGCTTGGCCGGTGCGGCGCGTATCGTCGAGTTACAGGCCTGGGGCGTCGAGATGACGGGTCTGCCGCGTCTGACCGGTCTGCGTCCGCAGCAGGCCGCGGTCGGCGAGACGGTGACGCTCAGCGGCGAGAACTTCAGCCGGATCGCCACGGCGGACCGCGTGTTGTTCAACGGCATCGCCGGTGAAGTGACGCAGGCGAGTGCTACGTCGCTCAGCGTGCGCATTCCCCCTGGCGCGAC
The DNA here is from genome assembly GCF_005503555.1 of Rudaea sp. 3F27F6. Lineage (GTDB taxonomy): Bacteria > Pseudomonadota > Gammaproteobacteria > Xanthomonadales > Rhodanobacteraceae > Rudaea. Next base: position 86,208 of record NZ_SCNG01000001.1, on the reverse strand, counting down.
CACGGGGCGCCTGAGTCTGACGATCAACGGGATCGAGTCGAAGACGGGCGGAGACTTCACCATCGCGGGCGTATCGACGCAAACCGGCAATGCCGTTGGGCGCGCTGCGGCGGCCTCGGCGGTGGCCGCAGGCACGGGGCCGACGATCGACAACTTCTCACCGGCCAAGGGCGCACCGGACACGATAGTCACGATCGTCGGCAGTGGCTTCGATCCGAACCCGGCCAATAACACGGTCCAGTTCGGCGGAACCTATGCCAATGTCGTCTCGGCCAGCTCGACGAGTTTGGCGGTCAAGGCACCGAGCGGCGACACCGGTTCCATCAGCGTCACGGTCGGCGGCAATACGGCTGTCTCGGCGGGCTTCTACTACTACCCGCCGTACGGGATTTCGTTCACGCCGACGAGCGGCCCGGCCGAGTTGACGAACTTGACGATCACCGGACGCAATGTCTGGTACTCGACGGTCAATTTCACCGGTGGTGTTTCGTCTTCATCGAGTCCTACTGTCAACAATACGATCGTCACGTTCGTGGCCAATGGCGCGCAGACCGGACCGATCACGCTGACCAATTGGGACATGACTTCGGCGCCGAGCACGCAGTCGTTCACCGTCACTCATCCGGCGCCGACGATCACGAGCTTCACGCCGACGAGCGGCAAACCCGGCGACGTGATCCAGATCAACGGCACAAATTTCAGCCCCACGATCGCGAACAACGTAGTCAAGTTCAACGGCGTCACGGCCACGATCTCGGATCGCAGCAACGTCGGCACGTGGCTGAAGGCGGTCGTGCCGATGACCGCGACGAGCGGCAAGATCAGCGTGACCAAGGACGGACAGACCGCGACGAGCAGCGGCACCTTTACGGTCAATCCGCTCGCCGCCCAAGCGGCGGCCTTCATCGCGCAGACGCCGCCGCCGAGCACGATGATCGCCGGGCAGACTGCGGCGGTGTCGGTGACGATGCAGAACATCGGTTCCAGCACCTGGACTGCCGGACAGCTCTATCGTCTCGGTTCGCAGAACGGTGTGGACTGGGGCGTCGGCCAGCGTGTGGCCCTGCCGAACGACGTGGCTTACGGCCAGCAGGTGACGTTCAATTTCACGATCACGGCACCAGCAACACCGGGCAGCTATAACTTCGTCTGGCAGATGCTGCAGGACGGCGTGGGCTGGTTCGGCACGATCGCGCCGGCCGCTGCGGTCACGGTCACGCCGGTGACATTGTCGGTCGGCAATGTCAAACCGTCTGCGGCTAAAGTCGGCCAATCGACCACGATCAATGGTACGGGATTCAGTTCGACGTCGAGTGGCAATGCCGTCAAATTCGCTTGCGCCAGTCAGGCGGCCAACCAGACCGCAACCAGCAGCAACGCGTTGGAGGTGACGGTACCGCCCGACGCGTGCAGCGGTCCGATCACGGTGAGGGTCGGCGGGCAAAGTGTCTCGACGAGCGCGTTTTCGGTCGTTGCGGACATCACCCGTTTTACTCCATTGAACGGACCGGTCGGCACTCAGGTCACATTGACCGGCACCGGTTTCGGGGCGACGCAAAGCGGCGCAGTCGTCGGCATCGGGGGGCGGCCGTTGGCAATCTCGAGTTGGAGCCCGACACAAATCGTCGCCACGATTCCGAACGGCGCCAGTTCCAGCCAGTTTGGATTCGCCGACGTTGCCAACCAGTTCTACTACAGCGTCGATCCGTTCACGGTCACGCCGCCCGTTCCGACCGTCAGCACTTTGTCGGTGACGCACGGTATGGTCGGTGACTCGGTGATTTTTACCGGCACCAACTTCAGCACGGCGGCAGGCGGCAACGTGGTCAAGTTCAACGGCGTCGCCTCAACGACGGTGACGTCGATGACCAGCACGAAGCTGACTGCCACGGTGCCGCTCGGCGCGACCACGGGACCGGTCAGCGTCAGCGTCGGTGTCTCGACCGGTAACGGCCCGAGCTTCACGGTTGATCCGACACCGGCAGCGACGTGTTCGTCGGCTGCGGCACAGGCGGCGGTCGTCGCGACGAATGCAACGAGCCAGCGTATTTATGCCTACGGTGTACAGAATGCCTCTGACGTGAAATTCCCGACTTGGTGGGTCGAAGAGAACAACACGAACGACCTGCAGTGGCTGCAGGGTATAAATGCCGGTGGCGGTACTTGGTACGCGGACGTCCCGCACTCGCAGTATGACCCCGGCAATCCGCGCTACGGTCAATTCATCACGCGCGTGTTCATGACCAATCCCGCATACAACAATAATGCTTCGCAACAATGCAGTGTCGACGTGTGGTGGGTCTGGCAAGCGCCGCTGACTGTCACCGGCCAAAGCCTCGCAGCTTCGATCGGCCAGTCGGTGGTGATCGGCGGCAGTGGGTTCAATACGACGCCGGGAAGCAATTCCGTCCGGTTCAAAGGCGCGAGCCTTGACGCGCAAGTCACTTTGGCCAGCTCGACGTCGCTGACGGTTATCGTGCCGGCAAATGCGATGAGCGGCGCCATCACTGTCACGGTCGGACAGAACACGGTCACCACAGCCAACGGGTTCTTCACCTTGGTCCCGGTACTCAATTCGATCAATCCGAAGACCGGGCCGCCGGGCACGTCGGTGACGATCGGCGGCAGTGGCTTCGGCGCGACGCAACGCAGCGCGTCCATAGGTTCGAGTGCGCTGAGTGTCGGCAGTTGGAGCGACACGACCATTGTCGCGACGATTCCGCAAAATGCCGCGAGTGCGAAACTCACTGTGCAGACGGCCGACGGTCCGGTCAGTAGCGCAGATACATTTACCGTCACCGACCCAGTGCCGACCGTCACCGGGTTCGATCCGACCAGCGGCGAAGTCGACAAACTGGTCACGATCACCGGCACGAATTTCAGCGTCGCGACGAACACGAACACGGTCAAGTTCAACGGTGTGCCGGCGACCACTGTTACACCGGTCTCCGCCACGCAACTGACCGCCCGCGTACCGGCCGGCGCGTCTACCGGACCGATTTCGGTCCAGGTCGCCAGTGCTACGGGCGCGTCGAGCAGTGCCTTCACGGTACCGGCGCTTGCGGCGAAGTTCGTCTCGCAGAATGTACCGGCGACGATGACCGCGGGACAGAAATATCCGAATGTCGCGATCACGATGCAGAACATCGGCTCGTCGACTTGGCGTGCCGGGCAGACGATCCAGCTTGCCAGCACCAACGGGCTGGACTGGGGTGTCGGCGGCAAAGTGTCGTTGTCCGCGGATACGGCGCCGGGCCAGAACGCGACGTTCCAGCTCACCGTGACCGCGCCCGAAACGCCGGGCCCTTACGCATTTTTGTGGCAGATGCAGCAAGACGGGGGTGCAGCGTTTGGGCTCACCTCCCTGCAGAACATCAACGTTACTCCAGTGCCGCTGGTGGTCTATTGGATCGACGGTGCCGGCGATACGGCTGGCAGCAAGATCATCCTGACGGGCGCCGGCTTCAGTTCCACTGCGGCCGACAACGCCGTCACCTTTACCGGCAACGCCGCGCGAGCGGACGTAAGCGAGGTGAATGCGACAAAGACACAATTGACGGTGACAGTGCCTTACCCGGTGACATATGGCCCGATCACGGTGAAGGTCGGCAGCCAGACGGTGACGACCGCCGGTAATTTCTCGCCTCGACCGAAGATCACCGGTTTCGCGCCCGCAGGCGGTGGCCCCGGAACACGGGTCACGATCAGCGGCACCAACTTCTATCCGGTCAGCGACACCGTGATGCTGGGCGACCTCAGGGTGCCGGTGATGTCGTGGAACGAAACGACGATCGAGGTGCAGATCGTGCGCGACGTGCAGAGCGGCCCGTTCACCGTTACCACGTCGAGCCGGCTCAGCGCGACCAGTCTGCAAAACTTCAACTATGTCGCGCCGCCGCCGACACCGCTGACGATCACCAGGGTCTCGCCGAAGCGCGGATCGTTCCTGTCTTTCATCACGATCGAGGGTACCGGGTTCAGCCGGGTATTCGGACGCAACCAGGTCACCTTCGCCGGCGGCGCGCCTGTCGATGATGCCAAGGTCGAATTCGTCGACAGCAAAACGTTGCGTGTGCCCGTGCCCCTCGCGGCCGTCACCGGCCCGATCACGGTCAAGGTCGACGCACAGACGGCGGTAAGCCCGCAGGATTTCACCGTGCTGCCGACGCCGGCGCTCGATGCACAGTTCCTCTACCAGAATCCGATGACCTGGGCGCAGATGCGCAACGCGGCGCCGAAGAACACGACTATTCAGGCGTCGCTGACCTTCCGCAACACCGGCAGCACGACCTGGACGCGCGAGCAGAAATTTCGTCTCGGCGCGCTCTCCATCGATTGGAATTGGGTCGATAGCCGGCGTGTGGAGTTGCCTGCGCCGGTGGCGCCTGGCGAGACCGTCACGTTCTTATTCAACGCGAAGACGCCGCCTATCGCAGGGGTGTACAACCTGCAATGGCAGCTTGTGCAGGACGCCGACTCGGGTGCGGTCTGGTTCGGCGATCGCAGCGACAACGTGGCAATCAGTGTCGGCAATCCCGAAGACTTCCCGAGACCGCCGGTGGCGGTGACCGCTGCCTACGCGGGCGGCGGCAAGATTCAGATCGACTGGCAGGCGGCTCAAGGCGGTATTTCGCCGACTTCCTACCTTATCGCTTACCGTCTGCGCAACGACGTGCCGTGGAGCATCGTGGTCGATCGCGTCCCGCTGACGCCAACGTCGATCAAGGTCGATTTTGCGCCCAGCACCTACTACATCGGAGTGGCGGCGTGCACGGACAGCCTGTGTAGCGAGTACACATCCAGCGGCCTCGTCACCGTGCCCCCGAGCGAAGGCGCGTCTTGCGCAGGGCTGGCCTTAACGCCGGACAACGTTGGATTCCTCGCGAGCGATACGGCGACGACGACGCGCCAGATCAACGTCGACGCACCAACGGGTTGCTATTGGAGCGTAGACAACAGCGATGCGGTGGGCTGGCTGACGGCGACGCCGACCGGCGGCATCGGTCCGGGCAAGATCACGCTCGCGCCGAAGGGAGCGAACACGACGGCGAAAGCGCTAAAAGGCACGGTCAAGGTGATCGGCAAGGATGCCTCTGCCGCGCTGGCCGTCTCGCAGGAGGCGATGAACTGCAACCTGACCGTGCTGCCGACCGATATCCAACTGCCGGCAGGCGGTGGCCTCGCGGAGCAGAAAGTCGCGGTCAAACCGATGGGCTGTTCCTGGACGGTGACCTCGAGCGTGCGCGACTGGTTGACGGTGGCGCCGGACCACGGCACGGGCGACGGTTCGCTCGGTTTGACGACGACGGCGAACGCGCTGACGACCGCGCGGACGGCGACCTTGTCGATCCTCGTCATCGGGCTCGATCCAGTGACGGTGAATGTGACGCAACTGGCTGTGGGCAGCACCGCCACGCCGCCTTCGATGCCGACGTTCGGTCCGCCGATCGACCCAGCCGTCACGCATGATCCGACGGTTGGCACAATGGCAGGCCAGGCCGGCACCGACGGCGGTGCGGCGCAGTATCACGTGCCGATCGTCGTGCCGCCGGGACGCGCCGGCATGCAGCCCGATCTCGCGCTCGTCTACAACAGCCGCAGCGGCAACGGCGTGGTGGGCATGGGCTGGACGATTTCCGGGTTGAGTTCGATCCATCGCTGCCCGCGGACGCCGGAGCAGGACGGGCAAACACTCGGCGTCACGTATGCGGACACCGATCGCCTTTGCCTCGACGGTCAGCGGCTCGTCAAGGTGGCCAAAACCAAAAACGACGGCACGGCAGACACCAAAAATTACGGCACGCAAGGCACCGAATACCGCACCGAGGTCGACAGCTATGCGCGCATCACGCAGATCGGCGGCGATATCAGCGGTAGCGACGTTGCGTGCTTCCGCGTGGAACAGAAGAACGGCCGCATCCTGCATTACGGCGGTGTGACCAACGGATCGTCTTGTTCTATCTCGAGTACGGCGTCCTCGCGCGTGAAGCCGACGGGCGCTCCCGCGGCGTTGAGTTGGCTCGTCGAGAAGATCGAAGACCGGGTCGGTAACAATCAAATCTATACCTATACCAACAAGGGCGACGGCGAAGTATTGCTGAGCAATGTGGCCTATACCGGCTACAACGCGACCGTCGGCGATCGTTCGGTGAGTTTCGTATACCAACCGCGCACCAATGCGGTCAGCGCCTCGAACGGGTCAGCCGTGCCAACCGATATTTCGTCGAGCTATCTGGCCGGCGGTCTGACGATGCAGACGCAAGCGCTGCAATCGATCACGACCAAAGTCGGGACAGCAACTGTGCGGACCTACACGCCGACGTACGCCGTGTCGTCCTATAGCCAGCGCTTGATGATGGTGAGTTTGAAGGAATGTGCTTCGGGCTCCGAGGGCTTGGTTTGCCATCCCGAAACTCAATTCGTTTCGACGGAGAAAGACGCCGGCGATGCGAAGCCGGACTTCCATCTAACATCCTTGGCAGCTCTCAAGATCCCGACGGCGCCGCAGACACCGCCATCGTTATCGGCGGCAGTCATGAAAGCAATGACTGCCAAAGGCATGGCGCTGGCGGCACCGGTAGCGGGTGACCCCAACACCGACGATCCGGACGATTGGATCGTATCGGCTGGAGACATGGACGGTGACGGCACGGCGGAACTGGCTGCACATATCGGTCGCGGGCAGACCGGCAAAGACTATTTGGTCCAACTGACCGCGGATCGCCAAGTGCGCAGCGCCGTAGAGATGACCGGGAAACTGTGCATAGCGCAGAGCGACTGTTATGGGGATTTCGCCGGCGATGGACGTTCGGCGGCGATCCTCCTTCCGCGCTCGAGTTCCGATCTCGGTAAAGTCCAGTTGGCCGTTTGGAATTTGAAACGAGGCGCCATCGCCACGGGAAGCGAGGCTCTTCAAATATTGCCGACGAACATACCGGCGTTCGTTCCTCCGCCGGGGATACCGCAGGGCATTGAACTGGATTCTGTGCACGTCGTGGACATCAACGGCGACGGCAAGCTCGATATTGTCAAGGAACAGTTTGCCGCGGCGCAGGCGAACGATTGCGGCAACGACCAGAGCGGAACCCCGAAGCGCGCCGTGTTCGCGTACTTGAATCAAACGGAAGTCAATCCGCTGACCGGACAGATGGATGCGTCTCATCCGCCGAAATTTTCGGACGGAATTCAATTGTCGTGCCTGAATCGCGAAGTCAAATTGCCGACGCTCGGCGATCCGACGCTCTACTACATCACGCTGGACGAACGCATCTCACAAATCACCGACTTCAACGGTGACGGTATTCCCGATATTTTCATCGGCAACAACTATTTGGCAGGCGATGGCGATAACGGGGGGGCTGCGCTGAGCAAGATTCTCTCCATGCAAGTGGTCAACGGTGTGCCGAGCACCAAGGTTGCGCTGAGCTGCACGCAGATTGGATTGGTCAGCAGCTCAGGGATGGACGATGAATGTTCCAGGTCAACCCGCTATGTGATCCATTGGATCGACGTCAACGGCGATGGGCTGAACGATTTCGTCATTGCCCGTCCTAACCAGGGAATTTGGCAGGTCCGCCTGAATACGGGCGGTCACCTCGGCCCGTTGATCACGACGAGCGGAAACGGCCGCAATGCCGGACTCGACAATTACAACAATCCATCGCAGCCCTATCGCTACTTTTTCAAGTACGCCGGCCGCTTGCCGCAGGCAGATATCGATGGCGACGGCAAGCCGGAAGTGCTCGTCGTCTCCAAACAACAAGGTTTCGCGCTGAAAATGTGCGTGTTCTATGCGCTGCCGCCGACACCGAACGGCGAATGCCAAACCTCGGAGACAACGACAGGGCCGTTGCCGGATCAGACTGCGTGGATGTGTCCCGCTTACGCCTGTCCGCAGGATCCTAGCGGCGACTACCATATGCCTGGGCCGGCTCCGGACGGCTTCAGCAAGTGGAACAAGAACGTCATCTTCCCGATGTACGGTTCGAATACAGGGCATGACGATGTGGGATACGCCGATGCGAGCGCCTATCATCTTGCGGCGGTCAAGTTCGTGCAGCTCGACGCAACGAGTATTCGCGCCGACTTGGTAGAGACCTCGCTCGTTTCTACGCTGTCGAATCCACAGTCCTCGCCACCCAACATCGACGTGTTCGGAGACGGTCTGCAGGACCTCGTCACTCGAATCGGCTGTCCGCATGCGCGATTCGAATTGCCGCTGCCAAACACGACGTTGAGGTGGGACAGCTGCCTTATTGTCGACGAGCCGGGGTATGGGCCCGCCACAGTCCCGACGTACGCGTCGCCTACGGACGCGAGCCCGTCCTCCGTGGCAGCTTCGAGTTTCAAATACGACTCTCCGATCTTCATCAACCAGAACGTCGGCACCGGGTTGCGCTCGGTGGTTTCCCCACTGAGCGTGTCCACATCGACCGCCGGGGGGCTGCCCGGCCTATTGGCGAAGGCGACGAACGGCCTCGGCGACACGGCGCAGTGGACTTATCTGCCGCTGGCCCAGCCGATCGCGCAGGACGGCATTTCGCTCTACACGATCAAGAATCCGTTGATCGATGGCGACGGCGGCTATGCCGATGCGCGCCACTATTACTTCACGAGCAGCATGCCCGTGGTCAGCGCGATGACGCAGAGCAACGGCATCGGCGGTACAACGGGTGCACGCAGTGCGGTGTATGGCTACAGCGAAGCGATGTACAACCACCTCGGCCGCGGGTTCCAGGGTTTCCGCACGATCACGGTGGAGAACGCCGCAAGCGATGCGTCGCAGCGGTTGGCGACGACGACGACGTTCAAGCAGAAGTTCCCGCTGGTCGGGAAGATGGATCAGGTGACCACGCGAACGGCGGCGACAAACGGCTCGCGCACGATCCGCACCGAGACCGCCGCGTATTCGTGCGTCCAGTCTGACGGCAGCCTGGCTTCGTGTCCGCAGAGCGATTCGGGCACCGCGCCACTGACCATACCAACAGCGGCGACGGTGCAGCGTCCTGTGGCCAGCACACAAGCGAGCAACGACTACGATTTCGGCACCGGCGATCTATCTGGCCACAGCACGACTTCCAACAGCGAGTGGGACGTCTACGGCAATATAAAGAAACAGGCGGTGTCGCGCGGCGACGACGCCTCGGGCGGCACGTTCGTCGACAGCCACACGACGACAACGACCAATACCTACGACTATTCGAAGGTGTCGGACTGGTGGCTCGACAAGCTCGATACCACCACGGCACAGGCCCAAGTCAGCTATGCCTTGGCGCCGCCTGCAGGTACCGACACGGGCGCGAAGACGCTGACGACGAAGTACACCTGGAACGATCCGAACCGCACGCCGGCAACCAAGACCGTGCAGCCAGGCGTCGCCAATCAGGAATCGACGACGACGTACACGTATCCTGCTTCTCCGGCCGCGACGAACTACGGCCTGCCTACGGCGGTGCAGATCACCGGGTCCGGCATTGACCAAGCGCGCACGACGACGTACGCATACAGCAGCGACGGCTACTTCGTCGCGAGCACCAAGAACGGCCTGGGTCACGAGGTTAAGACGACGACGCGAGCCCGGGACGGCCAGATCGAGAGCGCGATCGATCCCAACAGCATCATCGCGTCCACGACCTATGACGCCTTCGGCCACGCCATGCAAACGACGCGCAGCAATGCCGGGGGTCTGATCGAGCCGGCGATCAATATCGCGACGACGCCGTGCGCCGGCGGATGCACCGGCTCCGGCAGTGACGCGAACGAAACCCTGGCGGCGTTCCGCACCGTGAGCACACAGGCGGGCTATCCGACCAAAGTGGTGTGGTACGACCTGCTGGGCCGCCCGGTGAAACAAGCGCAGGCGGGATACAGCGGCATTGCGCGCAACCAGTTGCAGTACGCGTTCAGCGCGACGCTGACCCGGTACGACGAGAACGGCCGGACCTGGAAACAATCCACCCCGTACTACGTCGGCGCCGATCAGCCGTCTTACACCGAGTTCGCCTACGACGCGTTGAATCGCGTCACCTCCAAGGAGGCGCCGGCGGCATGCAGCGGCGGCAAGTTCGACACGACCTATGCATACGTAGGCCGACAAACGAACATCACGGCCAGCGGTTACTGCGGAAGCGGTGGCCCGAATTCGTCGATCACGATGAGTCGCAGTACGAACGTGCTTGGCCAGCTGATGCAGACGGTCGATGCGAACGTCAAGAAGACGAACTACTGGCCCGATGCGCTGGGCCACGTGGCGGCGATCCGCGACGTGGAAAACAACGTTATCCAGGCGACGTACAACGCGCTGGGCCATCGACTGCAGAGCGTGGACCCGGACCAGGGTACATGGAACTTCACCTACAACGCGCTCGGAGAACTGCAGACGCAGACCGATGCGCGCAACGTGACGACGACGGTGACCGGTCGTGACGTGCTGGGCCGGGTGACGCAGCGCAAGCAGATCTCGCCGACCGACAAGGCCTGGGTGGCGGCGGAAAACCTGCTCGACACCTGGACGTACGATCCGACAAATGGCGTAGGCCAGATCGCCACGGTATCGCGCCGCCGCGGCACGGAGAGCGATCCGGCATTGAGCGCCGAGGTCTGGAAAGAGCAGTACACGTACAACGACGCAAGCCGCCCGATGGGTATCAAGACGACGATCGGCGAACCGGGCTCGACACTGAGCCTGTTCAGTGCGACGACCTACGACAGCGCGGGCCGCGTGGACACGCAGACTTACCCGCAACTGCCGACGAGCAGCATGGCGGGCCTGTCGGTGAAACACACGTACACCGCCTACGGCCAACTCGGCGCGCTGAGCAACGTGGGCACGGGTTATGTGTACTGGGTCGGGCTGGGTGAGAATGCCTGGGGCCATGTGACCGCGGAGCAATACCCCGGCGTGATCACGGGCAGTCACAGTGACTACCTGTCCACGGGCCAGTCACAAACGCTGAGCTGGAGTGGCGGCACGAGCGATCAGGTGAGCTACGCCTACGACGGCTTCGGCAACCTGATGCGTCAGCAGCGCAGCGCGGGTGCGGCGATGAACACCGAGACGTACACCTACGACAGCCTGCAGCGCCTGACCAAGGCGGCGCGCGCGATCGGCGATCCGGTGACCTACACCTACTCGAACAGCGGCAACATCGTCAGCAAGAGCGACAACGGTACGACGAGCTACGTGTACGGCGGTACTAGCACCGGCTGCGGCCCGCATGCGGTCACTTCGGCGAACGGTCTGAGCTACACCTGCGATGCGAACGGCAACGTGATCGGCGGAGCGATCACGGCGGTGTACGACGCGGACAACCATCCGCGCAGCATCGTGCGCAACCCGGCAATCGGCATGATGAACTGGAGCTACTCGACCCTGGGTGGCATGACTACGGAACTGTCAGGCCAGGGCCTGCGCTACTTCGGCCCGAACGGCTACGAGCAAGTGGGCGTGGGCAACGGTGCCAAGCAGGTGCACGAGCTGGGGCCGGTAGTCGTGACGCGGACGGGCGGCGTGGACAGCGTCAGTGTGATGCTGAGGGACCGGCTTGGCAGCACGATCAGCGTGGTCGACAACAACGTGCCGACGACACGCATGTACGACGCGTTCGGCAAGGCACGCAACGGTGACATGGGGAACCGCGAGAACGGCACGCTGGACCTCGACAAGACGATCCACGGGTTCACCAAGCACGACCATGCGGATGAGGTGCGGCTGATCCATATGGGCGGGCGGGTGTACGATTACCAATTAGGGAGGTTCCTCAATGTCGATCCGATTATCGGCAATCCGCACAACAGCCAGAGCCTGAATCCCTACTCTTACATTGGGAACAATCCGTTGTCGGGCAAAGATCCAACGGGATATCAGTGCTTTGGTGACAAGACACCAGGCAGCCCATGTTGGCGAGAAGAAGACGACAAGGCTCTGTCGGGGTGGCTAAAGGAAATATCATCGTCAAACGGATCGACTAAGTCGAATTCGCAGGGGGCAGGTGGCAATACACCTGGACAACAAGTGTTGGGAGCGCCGACAGGCGGCACGCCAGCGACGCAGCCAGGGCAGCCTGCGCCGAATGCGGGCGGATGTCAGATTCCGCTGCGTTGTGGTGATCCATACCCCGACAACTCCGGGCCGCTATCTTCTGGGCTACCCGATACCTTCCTTGGTCGGATCGGGCAGCGCTTTGCCAACCTGCGATATGGAGAATTCAGAACTGACAAAGACCTAAACGCTTATCTCAAAGCGTCTGTTGCTGCCTGCAATCAAGGTACAGAGCAATGTTCAAGATTTTATGAAAAACATCCCGCTGGGAGTGGCGACAAAACTGTTCTTACAACCGTGTTGGCCGGGGCCGTAAGCGCAACTAGCAATACGGTAAAGAATGGAACGACGATGCTTTATCGAGCAGTTGGCCCAGAGGAGCTAGCAGACATTCAAGCAACGAACGTGTTGAGAAACCTTGGCTCGGCAGAAGGCAAATACTTCACCACTTCTGCGGATGCAGCTGCGTCCTATGCCAGGCAAGCAGTCAATGGATTTGGCGATGCGCCGTATACATTGATTCAGACTCGTGTGCCCAATAGCATCTTCAATGGACTTGCCCCGGCAACGGTAGATCGTGGTATTCCCGCCTGGGTCATCCCGGGCGAGCGGTTGCAAGGACTAACGCCTGAAGTACTCAGCACTATGCCGATACCAAAATGAAATCAGACGCCATTATTGAAGTTCGATTCAAAACGACGGCCGAAGGTGGTCGCCGTAGTGATGTCGTGGGCAGCTACTACGGGTGTCCGCTTTTTGTAGGTGGCGAGGCATTCGATTGTCGCTTGCCGCTTGAGGAAGGGGTGCTTCATCTGGGCAAGAGTTATAGGTTGCCGGTCAAGTTCATGAATCCCAATCTTGTCTTGCCGAAGCTATCGCCAGGAGTGTCGATAGCACTCTGGGAAGGTAAAGAGGTTGCAGTTGGAAGGGTCATCAGCATAACGACAGGATAGGCATATCTGACGCACAAGCCCGGCTTCTCGCCGGGCTTGTGCGTTGAGTGGCTAGTGGAACTCAGCGGCATCCATGCCGCGCAGATAGACTATCTTGACCCAACGGCCGCGACCGTCGCCGTGCCCCAGGTCCTTGCTCAGTGCGGCCAGAGTCTCGCGGTGCGAGGACCCTTCGGCACGATAGAGCCGGTACTGATCATGCGCGAAAGTGTAGCGCAGCGCGTGAGTCTGCAACTCCTGCCGCTCGCACCAGGCCGCATAGACACCCCGCGCATTGATTAAAAATGAATGATGAAGAACTCGTGAAGCGGTACGTTGATGCTGCTCGTCAACACGGAAAAGCAATGACTCGCCCGATTGATAGTGATCGGGCGAATCAGATGTCTGACATTATTTTCGAGATATTGAAAGTGATGCGTCAGCGCCCCGATAGAGAGCGCACGCTGCTTGAGCCATTGCTGGATAACAAAGATGCTAGCGTCCGGTGTTGGGCAGCAACTCATTTTCTGTCTTTGGACGAGAGTCGTGCTGTCGCCGTTTTGGAGTTCATCTCGCGCATGAAAGGAGTAATCGGCTTTACCGCTGAGATGGTTCTACAAGAGTGGCGAATCGGTCGCTTGGCGTTGCTCTGATTTGAGCTGCTAATATGGTACGCAGTACGCTCCTGGCGACGCGTATATGACAGCAGGAATTTCGTCAGCGGCAAGACACGAATCCTTGGGCCGATGCGCTGCGCCAGGCAGCGGAGAACCTGCTCGACACCTGGACGTACGATCCGACAAACGGTGTAGGCCAGATCGCCACGGTGTCGCGCCGCCGCGGCACGGAGAGCGATCCGGCATTGAGCGCCGAGGTCTGGAAAGAGCAGTACACGTACAACGACGCAAGCCGCCCGATGGGTATCAAGACGACGATCGGCGAACCGGGCTCGACACTGAGCCTGTTCAGTGCGACGACCTACGACAGCGCGGGCCGCGTGGACACGCAGACTTACCCGCAACTGCCGACGAGCAGCATGGCGGGCCTGTCGGTGAAACACACGTACACCGCCTACGGCCAACTCGGCGCGCTGAGCAACGTGGGCACGGGTTATGTGTACTGGGTCGGGCTGGGTGAGAATGCCTGGGGCCATGTGACCGCGGAGCAATACCCCGGCGTGATCACGGGCAGTCACAGTGACTACCTGTCCACGGGCCAGTCACAAACGCTGAGCTGGAGTGGCGGCACGAGCGATCAGGTGAGCTACGCCTACGACGGCTTCGGCAACCTGATGCGTCAGCAGCGCAGCGCGGGTGCGGCGATGAACACCGAGACGTACACCTACGACAGCCTGCAGCGCCTGACCAAGGCGGCGCGCGCGATCGGCGATCCGGTGACCTACACCTACTCGAACAGCGGCAACATCACAAGGGAGAGGATGGTAAGAAGACGACTCTAGTTGTTGCCGACAAGGGCGATCAGATCACTGTTAAGGGAAGCGGCGGCTCGGTCAGTGGCACCTTCACTGGTCAGACGGGCTATATCTCCAATGCGCTGAGCGGCGGAAGACCCATCAGCTACAACTCGATCGGTTCGGCGACTAACGGTGCTTTGGGGCAAGTGGTTTCGACCTACGGGCTCGGGCCGGATCAGCCCGTAGGGAAAGTTCAAGGATTGCCTTGGACCGACGCGCAGCGCGGGCAGTACATGCTCGCGAACACTACGCAATGGAATCCTTGGAAAGAAGCGGGCTACTCCGCCTATCTCGCGACGGGGGGGCTTTCTTTTTGGCAGCTCAGAACATGCGCCGAACAATGACGGGATTGAATCGTGGGGATCCATTGCCAGCGCTACCGCGATTAAAGCGGGTGCGGGAGTTCTGCTGCCGCTAGTAAAGTCCCAGTTGCATCACATCGCCACCGATAAGGCGATCAAAAGTGGGTTCACCGAAGCATTCCAGAAGATATTCAAACGAGCTGGAATGAATTTGCAGTACGAGGCAAAGAAAGTACTTCTGGAAGGCCATGCTGGTCGCCATGCCGCCGAGTATCACAACTATGTTTTACGCAGACTCCAAGAAGCGACGGATGGACTGCAAGGCGTCGAAGCGCAAGGCGCACTCCGAACGACGCTCGATGAGATAAGGCAAGAGCTGTTGAAGAACCCGGAAATGGTGAAAGGGGCCGGTATCCCGTGAAATGGTTCGATGCGATCGCGTGTGACAATACTGTGGCCAACCCCTACGTCGCCGATGATGGTGACCTAGGGATGGAGGACTGGTTGTTGCGACGAGGTGAAAGGGTCGAAAATTGGCCGGCCAACGCATGGATTAAGGCCGCCAAGCCAGCAGATGATGGTGACCCGGACGACGTGTTGCAAAGTTACCTTGGCGTGCCGATCTACTCGGCGCGCCTTCGGGCGGCATTGGAGGAAGGCGGAGTCGGCTGCGACATCCAGTACTTGCCGCTTCGAGTGCTGCGGCCCAATGATGAAGAAATCGAAGGCTTCGCTGTGGCGAACATTACGACAGTGCGCGACGCCCTGGATCGGAAGCGTTCTGACATCAGCCTGTTTGCCGACAACTTCACCGCTCCTAGCAAGCGCGGGCAAATAAGCGCGGTTCGAAAAGCGGTGCTCCTCGGCAATCGCCTAGCAGGCTGCGACATTTTTCGTCCGGAGGGATACCGGGTTGCCTGCTATGTCTCTGAGCGGTTCAAAACGGTCTTCGAGAAAGGTGGCTTCACGGGCTACTCGTTCCGTGAAGTGCTGGCTCCACCGCTGGCGGTAGCATAGTCAGCTGATCAGGCACACCTAACGCATCAAGCCCGGCTTCCGCGCCGGGCTTGTGCATTGAGCGGCTAGTCGAACCCGGCGGCATCCATGCCGCGCAGGTAAACCATCTTGACCCACACCGGCCGCGACCGTCGCCGTGCCCCAGGTCCTTGCTCAGCGCGGCCAAGGTCTCGCGATGCGAGAACCCTTGCGCCCGATAGGCACGATACTGGTCATGCGCAAAGGCGTAGCGCAGCGCGTGGGTCTGCACCTCCTGCCGCTCGCACCAGGCCGCATAGACACCCCGCGCGTTGTGCAGGTTGCCGGCCGAATTGCCATCAGCGCGAACGATCAAGAACTCCGCTTGCCGCTGCCCGAATTCGTCGATCACGATGAGCCGCAGCACGAACGTGCTGGGCCAGTTGATGCAGACGGTCGACGCCAACGGCAAGACGACGAACTACTGGCCCGATGCGCTGGGCCACGTGGCGGCGATCCGCGACGTGGAAAACAACGTTATCCAGGCGACCTACAACGCGCTGGGCCATCGATTGCAGAGCGTGGACCCGGACCAGGGCACGTGGAACTTCACTTACAACGCGCTCGGAGAGCTGCAGACGCAGACCGACGCGCGCAACGTGACGACGACGGTGACGGGTCGCGACGTGCTGGGCCGGGTGACGCAGCGCAAGCAGATCTCGCCGACCGACAAGGCCTGGGTGGCGGCGGAGAACCTGCTCGACACGTGGACGTACGACCCGGCGAATGGCGTGGGCCAGATCGCCACGGTGTCGCGCCGCCGCGGCACAGAGAACGATCCGGCATCGAGCGCCGAGGTCTGGAAAGAGCAGTACACGTACAACGACGCAAGCCGCCCGACGGGCATTGCGACGACGATCAGCGAACCGGGCTCGACACTGAGCCTGTTCAGCACGACGACCTACGATGGCGCGGGCCGCGTGGACACGCGGACTTATCCGCAACTGCCGACGAGCAGCATGGCGGGCCTGTCGGTGAAACACACGTACACCGCCTACGGCCAGCTCGGCGCGCTGAGCAACGCGGGCACGGGCTATGTGTACTGGGTCGGGCAGGGCCAGAACGCCTGGGGCCATGTGACCGTGGAGCAGTATCCCGGCGTCATCACGGGCAGCCACAGCGACTACCTCTCGACGGGCCAGTCAAAAACGCTGAGCTGGAGTGGCGGGACGAGCGATCAGGTGAGCTACGCCTACGACGGCTTCGGCAACCTGATGCGTCAGCAGCGCAGCGCGGGCGCGGCGACGAATACCGAGACGTACACCTACGACAGCCTGCAGCGCCTGACCAAAGCGGCGCGAGCGATCGGCGATCCGGTGACCTACACCTACTCGGCCAACGGCAACATCGTCAGCAAGAGCGACAACGGTACGACGAGCTACGCGTACGGCGGTACTAGCACCGGCTGCGGCCCGCATGCGGTCACTTCGGCGAACGGCCTGAGCTACACCTGTGATGCGAACGGCAACGTGATCGGCGGGGCGATCACGGCGGTGTACGACGCGGACAACCATCCGCGCAGCATCGTGCGCAATCCGGCAACCGGCATGATGAACTGGAGCTACTCGACGCTGGGTGGCATGACCACGGAACTGTCAGGTCAGGGTCTGCGCTACTTCGGCCCGAACGGCTACGAGCAGGTGGGCGTGGGCAACGGTGCCAAGCAGGTGCACGAGCTGGGTCCGGTGGTGGTGACGCGGACGGGTGGCGTGGACAGCGTCAGCGTGTTGCTCAGAGACCGGCTCGGCAGCACGATCAGCGTGGTCGACAACAACGTGCCGACGACACGCATGTACGACGCGTTCGGTAAGGCACGCAATGGCGACATGGGGAACCGCGAGAACGGCACGCTGGACCTCGACAAGACGATCCACGGGTTCACCAAGCACGACCATGCGGACGAGGTGCGGCTGATCCATATGGGCGGGCGGGTGTACGATTACCAATTAGGGAGGTTCCTCAATGTCGATCCGATCATTGCGAATCCAGCTAGCTCGCAATCGCTGAATCCATATAGTTATATTGGGAACAATCCGCTTAGTGGTAAAGACCCGACGGGTTATCAATGCCAGATGGATAAGGAAGGCAAGGTTGATTCTGTGTGTCTTGCTTCGAACGATGGCGTTAATCAAATAGTCGATTCCAATGGCAAGAAAGTAGCTACCGTGGTGGTTACCAACAATGGATCGCAAACACTGAATGCGAACCAAGTTCGCGCGCTAAATAACATCTACGGTACTTTGCAAGCGATCAACCAAGCTACGAATAACGCGATGGGCCAGGTTGCTCGTCTTGCGGAGCAGTTCCCCAAATTCATGGACTCGTTAACGCAAGGATTCCTGCCGGAAAGCACAGCTTACCGAGATGGTGGCCGCGCACCGGGAACGTTTGGTGATGATGCGTTTGGGTTTGTTACAGGTGCGAATAACACCGCAAATCGCGCGTCAAATGACTTCATGCGGTTTGCTGTTTGGGCTACGAGCGGCGGTGAGAGACACCTGCTGGACGACATTGTGCCCATTTCGCCTGTTCCGCCGGAAAGCCGGCGTGGCGCTGCGGTTGGCGAAGGTGCCATGTTTATGGCATCTCTAGTTGGGATGCCAGAGCGTGTTGTTGCGAAGGGTGTAGGGCCGCTGGTTGGTGGGGGGGCGAAGCTTGAGAACCTTACTGCCCAGGAGATTGTGCGCATTCAGAACGCTGCTAATCGAACCGGCACTGAAATTACGGTGATTGGGAGTCGGGCCAAAGGTACAACTCATGCAATGTCAGACTGGGACTACGTTGTGCCAGAAGCTACTAAGGGTAGAACGATTCACAGTCTTCGCAGCTCTTTGCCCGAAGGTCCGAGAGGGCTCGGTGGGCCACGCAACCAAGACTTCTTCAGAGGAAAGGTGAAGCAGAATGAGCCGTTTATCACCTTCACGCCGCAGCAGTAAGTGAGGAGCGAATTATGACTATGCAAGCCGATCTTCTGAGCCCGCCAGTCAACTATGCGGTCGTGCAGTTGCCGGAGAGGAACTATCCTGGTGTAGTTGTCCAGGGTGACACATTGCGGTCCCTGCAGAAGCAGGTGGAGCTAATGGAACGACTGCTCGATACTGGACAGCTAGAGGACTTGGCAGGTGAGATAGAGGATTTGAAGGAGCAACTGTTTGGCGCGCTGACTTACTTTGAGCGAATCTGTTCAGAACGCGGTATTACACTACCGTACTAGCTCGGGAATAATAAGGGGGCAGCGTAACACTAGAATAATCGGGGACGTACCGCGATTCTCGGTTAGGCAGTGGTGTTCACACACCTGACGCACAAGCCCGGCTTCGCGCCGGGCTTGTGCGTTGAGCGGCTAGTCGAATACTTGCGGAAATTCGTGTCCGCTGACGTTACCTCAGGCTCCATCGCTACCGACCACGCCGGGATTTGGGGATGCTGAAGGGATTCGCGGGCCGACCGCGATGACGAGCGATCAATCTGATGCCACGAAAGTTCCAGTACCCGGCGTCAGCGGCAAAGAAGGTGCGAAGGGTGTTCCGAGCTGGGCGAAAGGAGAACGACCGAAAGTTGGTGAGAGCGGTAAGAGCTTTGCAGGCAGGCTTCTTGGTGGGAAATATGGAAAAGGAAATTATCCGACAGGACCTAGTTCGGAATGGAGCAAGATTCGCAAGTGGGGGATCGCTCCTTCGTCGATCCTAAATAAGTAATCAATCGAGAAATATCGTGGAAAAAATTTTCATTGTTACTCACGTCCATGATCTTCCGAATGGTGAGGAAGACTTCAAGTTTGTCGGCGTGTATGCAACAGCCGATGCTGCAAACGCGGCAGTTCAGCGCGCTCGCCAGAGAACAGGATTTGAGGACTTTCCTGAAGGTTTTTCCGTCGATCCTTACGTCATTGGACAGGATCATTGGGTTGATGGATTTGTAACGTGGAAACCAGTAGAAAATGGTTCCCAACCCATAGCCAGTTAACCAGCATACCTGACGCATCTAGCCCGGCTTCGCGTCGAGCTTGTGCGTTGAGCGGCTAGTCGAACTAAGCCGAGTCCATGCCACGCAGGTAAACCATCTTGACCCAACGGCCACGACTGTCGCCGCGCCCCAGATCCTTGCTCAGCGCGGTCAGGGTCTCGCGATGGGAGAACCTTATCGGCCCGATAGTGCCGGTACTGGTGATGCGCAAAGGCATAGCGTAGCGCGTGGGTCTGCACCTCCTGCCGCTCGCACCAGGCCGCATAGACACCCCGCGCGTTGTGCAGGTTGCCGAACAAATTGCCGTCAGCGCGAACGATCAAGAACCCCGCTTGCCGCTGCCCGAATTCGTCGATCACGATGAGCCGCAGCACGAACGTGCTCGGTCAGCTGATGCAGACGGTCGATGCGAACGGCAAGACGACGAACTACTGGCCCGATGCGCTGGGCCACGTGGCGGCGATCCGCGACGTGGAAAATAACGTTATCCAGGCGACCTACAACGCGTTGGGCCATCGACTGCAGAGCGTGGACCCGGACCAGGGCACGTGGAACTTCACCTACAACGCGCTCGGAGAGCTGCAGGCGCGGACCGACGCGCGCAAAGTGACGACAAAGGTGACCGGCCGCGACGTGCTAGGCCGGGTGACGCAGCGCAAGCAGATCTCGCCGACCGACAAGGCCCGGGTGGCGGTGGAGAGCCTGCTCGACACGTGGACCTACGATCCGACGAACGGAGTGGGCCAGATCGCCACGGTGTCGCGCCGCCGCGGCACGGAGAACGATCCAGCATCGGGCGCCGAGGTCTGGAAAGAACAATACACGTATGGCGACGCGAGCCGACCCATGGGCATCGCGACGACGATCAGCGAACCGGGCTCGACACTGAGCCTGTTTAGCGCGACGACCTACGACAGCGCGGGCCGCGTGGACGCGCAGACTTAGCTTTGGCGAGGCGCCTCATGTTGATGTAAACCGATTGAGAAGCTACAAAGGGCCGTTGGGGAAAAAGAAATACGAAATGGGAGGAGGATCAGAAGAATGAAACTGACCGTAGAACTTCAGAAGGGCGAGGACCCGGAAGTTGCCTTGTGTTTCGATGCCGAAGGGCTGGGCGTGCTTCTTCGGAAGTTGGAGTATTTGAGATCAAATGTCGGCCACCTTCACTTAATGACACCCGCTTGGGCTGGGCAGGAACTCACAGAAGAACTTGCTGGAGGAGAGAAATACCAACTTCTTCACAGTCTGCGTCTCGTTCGACTCCCCGATTAGCTGCTATAGGCTCCAAGAACGAGATGGGGACGGACGATCGTATGCAATCCAAAGTCGAAGAACTGATGAAGCTCGGGCCATTACCTGGTTCGGCGAATCCTGATGTGGTCTGGTTGGAGAAGGTCCAAAATCTGCTAACGGAAATTAAGCAGCCTGTCTCTGACGTTGAGGCAATGGTGCTCGTGAAGCTCTTCGGGCCTGATTACTGTTTCGGTCTTGCATGGACTCTTCTTCACTTAATCGAAACTGCTCCAGGTTGGCCGTTGAATGATGTGCTCGATAGAGTCGGTGGTGAATGGGGTGATCGATTGAGGCAGAGAGCAAGGATGGGATCAGGATCATCTATTTGACGAGACTTTCTAGTTAGGCATACCAAAAGATGACTAAACAGCATGTACCTAGAAGGAAGTTGGATATATGAAAACCCCTCCACACTGGTGCAGGCAGATGAATCCTGCTGTTGAAAGCGAATAGATACCGGTCAGCTATTCGGCGAAATTTCGCGAGTACGGTATTGATATCTTGGACGGAGGTAGCAGCGCGTTGGAAATCGACTATTGTCCGTGGTGCGGAACGAAGTTACCCGATAGCCTACGCGATGAGTGGTTCGATGGGTTAGAAGGGTTGGAGGTCGAGCCGTCGTCCCTGCAGTAAATAAAGTAAGAAAATGAAAGAAATTCCACCATTTCGTCTTCGCCCGGAACCGTTGAGCGAAGATGCAGCGAACTTGCCCAAATTCGAATGGGCTTCTCAAGAAGTCGGCACTCGTCATCAGCTCGGTGGTAGGCCTAGTTTTTTACAAAGAGCAGAATGGCCGAATTGCTCTGATTGTGGTGGGCCGATGACGTTCTACGGCCAATTGGATTCGATAAATGATGAGTTCATCATTGCTGATTGCGGCATGGTATATATCTTTGTTTGCCTCAAATGCAATGAGGCAAAGTCAATAATTCAATCTTCTTGATAATAAGAATGGGTAAGGTGAGAGAAAAGGTGTCATTTTTTCTTTATCCGCCGCCGCGGCAAAGAGAGCGACCCAGCGTTGAGCGCCGCGGTTTGGAAAGAGCAATACACCTATGACGACGCAAGCCGCCCGAGCGGCATTCAGGCGATGATCAACGAGCCGGGCTCAACGCTGAGCTTGGTCAACGGAACGACGTACAACAGTGCGAGCCGTGTGGACACGCAGACCTATCCGCAACTGCCGACTAGCAGCGTGCCGGGCCTGTCGGTGGAGCGCACATACTCGTAGTACGGCCAGCTCGGCGCGCCCAGCAGCGAAGGCACGGTCTATGTGCGCTGGGTTCTGCAGAGCTAGAGTGCGTGGATCTAGTGCCTGCTATTTGTAGCGCTCCCCCGCCTTCATAACGAAGCCGACCTTCTGCAGCACGGTGACGTCGTCGAGCGGGTTGCCGTCGACTGCGATTACGTCGGCGAATTTGCCCGGGGCGATGCTGCCGAGGTCCTTCTCGCGCCGCAGCAGT
Organism: Rudaea sp. 3F27F6; assembly: GCF_005503555.1. Taxonomy (GTDB): domain Bacteria; phylum Pseudomonadota; class Gammaproteobacteria; order Xanthomonadales; family Rhodanobacteraceae; genus Rudaea. Next base: position 63,703 of record NZ_SCNG01000001.1, on the reverse strand, counting down.
TGCGCCGCATGGGTGGTCGCGGCCTGGATGACGAACAGCGGCGGCATGCCGGCGTCGACCATGTATTTGAACTCTTTTGCGTTCTGACCATGCGGATACACTGCGGCGTCGGTGCCGAAGGCGATCTTGACGCCGGCCTTGTAGGCCTTGCCCGCGGTGGCCTGGATGATCGGGCCGACCTGTTTGGCCTTCGCGGCGACTTGCGGCGGGTAGTAGCCCGGCACGCCGGCTTTTTCCTCGACGTATTTGCCGGCGATGATCGTCGGCACGTACCAAGTGCCGTGTTCCTTCATCAATTTCATGTCTTCGTCGTTCATGAAGGTGCCGTGTTCGATCGAATCGACGCCGCCGAGCACCGCGCGCCGGATCGCCTCGGCGCCGTGCGCATGCGCGCCGACGACGAAGCCGTAGTCGCGCGCCGCGGCGACTACGGCCTTGATCTCTTCGATCGTCATCTGCGCGTTGTCGACGCTGCTGCTCTCGTCGAGCACGCCGCCGGACGGCATGATCTTGATTACGTCGGCGCCGTCTTTGTAGTGCTGGCGCACGGCTTTCCACGCATCGTCGGTGCCGTTGATGATGCCGACTTTCGGTCCGGGATCGCCGGCGAGGTCTTTGCGGTAGCCGTCGGTGCCGTCGGCATGGCCGCCGGTCGAGCCGATCGCCTGCGCCGCGGTGAAGATGCGCGGACCCGGGATGATGCCGGCGTTGATCGCGTTGCGCAGGGCGACGGATTCGCCGTTGCCGTCGCCGAGGTTGCGCACAGTGGTGAAGCCCGCTTCAAGCGTGCGCTTGGCGTAGACGGTCGAGCGGATCGCGTAGTCGGCGACGTTCCAGCGGAACTGGTCGGTGTAGCCGGTCGGGCTGGTCTCGAAGGTCAGGTGGGTATGGCTGTCGATCAGGCCGGGTAGGCAAGTGCTGGTCGGCAGGTCGATGACCTTGGCCGCACCGGCAATGTCGACGCTGCCGGCCTTGACCTCCTTGATCCGCGTGCCCTCGACGACGATCGTCGTCGCGCCGAGCAGCTTGCCGGCGTCGGTGTCGAGCAGGTGCCCGCAGCGGATGGCCGTCAGTCCGGTCGCCGCTGCCTTGTCGTCGGCGTGCACGGAGGTGGTGAGGGTCAAGGCGAGGGCGAGGGCGACGGCAAGACTAAGACGCATGGCGATCTCCGGCTAAGGGACCCGCATGCTAGCGATTGGCCAGGAGGGAAGCCATGCGCACTGCCGCATAAACGGTTGCGGCCACTCGTCGGTGGCTCGGCGCAGTAGCGGAATCGCCCGTGTATCGCCGCTCGCGCGGGCAGCGGATTCGCCTTGCGCCGACGCCGCGGATTGGCGCCAATCGCCCCCGTAAGGTACCCTGCGCGACCTGCCTACGGCGCGCGGATGCGCCATTTCCGATCGATCATGCAAGAACAACACTACGATCCCGCCGCCGTCGAAGCCGCGGCGCAAAAATTCTGGAACGACACCAAGGCTTTCGAAGTTAAGGAAGACCCGAACAAGCAGAAGTATTTCTGCCTGTCGATGCTGCCGTACCCGTCGGGTGCGCTGCATATGGGCCACGTGCGCAACTACACGATCGGCGATGTGATCAGCCGCTACCAGCGCATGCTCGGCAAGAACGTGCTGCAGCCGATGGGGTGGGACGCGTTCGGCCTGCCCGCGGAGAACGCGGCGATCAAGAACAAGACGGCGCCGGCGAAGTGGACCTACGCCAACATCGACCACATGCGCGCGCAGCTGCAGACGATGGGCTATGCGATCGACTGGTCGCGCGAATTCGCCACCTGCCGCCCGGATTACTACGTGCACGAGCAGCGCATGTTCGTGCGTCTGTTCAAGAAGGGACTGGCCTACCGCAAGAATTCGGTGGTGAACTGGGACCCGATCGACCAGACGGTGCTCGCCAACGAGCAGGTGATCGACGGCCGCGGCTGGCGCACGGGCGCGCTCGTCGAGCGACGCGAGATTCCGCAGTGGTTCCTCAAGATCACCGACTACGCCGACCAATTGCTCGACGGCCTCGACAAACTGCCCGGCTGGCCCGACGCGGTCAAGACGATGCAGCGCAACTGGATCGGGCGCTCGGAAGGTCTGGAAATCCAGTTCGGCGTGGACGGCGAGAGCGAGCCGCTGACTGTGTTCACCACGCGGCCGGACACGCTGATGGGTGTCAGCTTCGTTTCGATCGCGCCCGAGCATCCGCTCGCGCTGAAGGCCGCGCAGCACAATCCCGAACTGGCCGCGTTCATCGAGGAATGCCGCCACGTTGCCGCGTCCGAGGCTGTCGTTGAGACGGCGGAGAAGAAGGGCGTCGACACGGGCTTGCACGCGATCCATCCGATCAGCGGCGAGAAGCTGCCGATCTGGGCGGCGAATTTCGTCCTCATGGGCTACGGCACCGGTGCGGTCATGGCCGTGCCGGGGCACGACGAGCGCGATTGGGAATTCGCCACCAAGTACGATTTGCTGATCAAGATGGTGATCGTCAGCGACGCCGTGCGCGACGCGATCACCGAACTCGGCCGCGAGGCCGAAGGCAACCAGGATCCGATGTCCGCCGCGCTCGGCCAGAGCCGTGCGATCGATGTGGTCGAGGCGCCGAGCGCGCTGAGCATCGTCGAAGAGTTCGAAAACCGCATCATCACCGAGGGCGCCTACACTGAGTACGGCACCGTGGTGAATTCGGGCGAACTCGACGGCAAGAACTACCGCGAAGCCTTCGACTATCTCGCCGATAAGTTGCAGCGTGAAGGCAAGGGCACGCGGCGCATCAACTACCGCCTGCGCGACTGGGGCGTTTCGCGCCAGCGCTATTGGGGCTGCCCGATCCCGATCATCTATTGCCCCAAGTGCGACGCGGTGCCGGTGCCGGAAGACCAACTGCCGGTCGTGCTGCCCGAAGACGTGCAGTTCATGGGCGTGCAATCGCCGATCAAGGCCGACCCGAGCTGGCGCAAGACCACCTGCCCGCAGTGCGGCGGCCCGGCCGAGCGCGAGACGGATACCTTCGACACCTTCATGGAGTCGAGCTGGTACTACGCGCGCTACACCTCGCCCGGCGCGGCGACGCAGGTCGACGAGCGCGCGAACTACTGGCTGCCGATCGACATGTATATCGGCGGCATCGAGCACGCGATCCTGCACTTGCTGTATTTCCGTTTCTACCATCGGCTGATGCGCGACGAGGGCATGCTCACGAGCGATGAGCCGGTCGTGCATCAGCTCAGTCAGGGCATGGTCATCGCCGAGACGTTCTATCGCGAAGAGACCGACGGCTTGAAGACCTGGATCAATCCGGCCGACGTCGAGATTCAGCGCGACGACAAAGCGCGCATCGTCGGCGCGGTACTCAAGAGCGACGGCAAGCCGGTGTCGATCGGCGGCATCGAGAAGATGTCGAAGTCGAAGAACAACGGCGTCGATCCGCAGATCATGGTGGCGAAGTACGGCGCCGACACGGTGCGCCTGTTCTCGATGTTTGCCGCGCCGCCCGAGCAGTCGATGGTGTGGAACGAGGCGGGCGTCGAAGGCATGGCGCGCTTCCTGCGCCGCCTGTGGCGCGACCTGCATGCGCACGTCGCCCAGCCGGATCATCCCGTGGTCGATGCGGGCGCGCTGAACGCTGCGCAGAAGGCGCTGCGCCGGCAGACCCACGAAACCATCGCCAAAGTCGGTGACGACTACGGCCGCCGCCTGTCGTTCAACACTGCGATTGCGGCACTGATGGAGCTGCTCAACGCGCTCGGCAAGTTCGACGATATGTCGGACCAGGGCCGCGCCGTGCGCCACGAGGCGTTCGAGACAATCGTGCTGCTGCTCAATCCGATCACGCCGCATATCTCGCACGCGCTGTGGCTTGCGCTCGGGCAGCAGCAGGCGATCATCGATGTGGCCTGGCCTGCAATCGATGAGTCGGCGCTGACCAAGGACGCGGTGACTCTCGCGGTGCAGGTCAACGGCAAGCTGCGCGGACAGATCGAGGCCGCGGTCGGCGCCTCGCGCGAGGAAATCGAAAAAATCGCCCTGGCAGATGCCGGCGTGATCAAGTTCATCGCTGAGCAGACGGTGAAGAAGGTCATCGTCGTGCCGGGCAAGATCGTGAATATTGTCGTAGGATGAAACCATGAGATTCGGAATTCGGAATTGGGGATTCGGCAAGGCGGTGCTGCCGCTTTGCGCCGCCGCATTGCTTTCCGCCTGCGGTTTCCATCTGCGCGGCGAGGTCAAGCTCGCGCCGAGCATGCAGCGCGTCGCGGTGGTCAGCTCCGAACCGGCGGGGCAGCTCCGGCGCAGCGTCGAAGACGCGATGAAGCGCGCCGGCGCCACGATCGCGGCGCCCGGCGAAGGTGTCGGCGAGATTCGCATGACCGCCGTCGGCGTGCAGACGCTGGTCGGCTCGGTCGGCGGCAATGCGCGCGTGAACGAGTTCAACATGATCTACCACGTCGATCTCGAGATCGTCGATTCGGCCGGCAAGACCGTGCTCGAAAAGCAGCCGATCGAACAAACGCGCAGCTTCACCTTCGACCAGACCCAGGCCGCCGGCACGGGCGCTCAGCAGGACGTGATCCGCCGCGAAATGGAACGCGACATGGCCCAGGCCGTGATGCGCAAGATCGATTCGGTCGAACGGCGCCTGTCGCAGTAAATCCCCGTACAAAATGCCGACACCGTTACCGGCGCTGCGCAAGCAACTCGCGACGGGCGAGCTCAAGCCCGTCTATCTGCTCGCGGGCGAGGAGCACCTGCTCCTGCTCGAAGCCGCGGATGCGTTGCGCGCACGTGCGCGCGAACTCGGCTACAGCGAGCGAGAAGTGCTCGACGCCGACTCCGGCTTCGACTGGAACGCGCTGGCTCAGAGCGCAAGCGCGATGAGCCTGTTCGCGACGCGCAAGCTGATCGACCTGCGCGTGCCGACCGGCAAACCCGGCAAGGAAGGCGCGCAGACGATCATCGACTACTGCGCGAACCCGCCGCCCGACACAGTGCTGCTGATCACCGCGACACAATGGTCGAAGGCGCACGAGACGAGCTGGGTCGCTGCGGTCGAGAAAGCCGGCATCTTCGTGTCGATGTGGCCGCTCAAACCGAACGAACTACCCGACTGGATCGCGCAACGCATGGCTACGCGCGGCCTTAAGCCGACGCGCGATGCGATCGACGCGCTCGCCGAACGCATCGAAGGCAATCTGCTTGCCGCGGCGCAGGAGATCGACAAACTCGCGCTATTGCAGGGCAGCGGTCCCGATCAGATCAAGCCGCTCGACGCGGCCACGCTCGAAGATCTCGTCGCCGACAGCGCGCGCTATGACGTGTTCAAGCTCGCCGATGCGGCGCTCGCCGGCGATTCCGCGCGCGCGCTGCGCATCCTCGCCGGACTGCGCGCGGAAGGCGAACAAGTCGTCGCGATGCTCGGCTGGATGCTCAACCAATTGCAATTGCTCGCGCGTCTGGCGAATGCGCGCGGCAACCCCGCGGCCGCGTTCAAGGCCGAACGCATCTGGCCCGCGCGCGAGGCGATCTACAAGAAGGCGCTGTCGCGCGCCGACCGCGGGCATTGGGACGCATGCCTGATCCAGGCCGGCCGCGTCGACCGCATCGGCAAGGGCCGCGGCATCGGCGATGCCTGGGTCGAATTCGAGCGCCTGCTCGTCGCGATCGCGCAGCCGCGCGCGGGTTTGGTTCGTGCCGGCTAGGTTTCAGAGAAGATTTGGCCACGGATTACGCGGATGCACACGGATAAAGCGGAATATAGAAGCCGATCATTTGTTCTATCTGTTCCGCTCTATCCGTGTTCGTCCGTGTAATCCGTGGAAAAAAGCTACTGATCTCATGCTCCCAATAGCCATCCTCGGCGGCACTTTCGATCCGGTCCATAATGGTCATCTGCGCGTCGCCTGGGAGGCGGCAGAGGCGCTCGATGCGCAAGTGAGGCTGATGCCCGCGCACGTGCCGCCGCACAAGCCCGCGCCATTGGCGAGCGCGGCGCAACGCGTCGATATGCTCGAACGCTCGCTCGCCGGCCAATCGCGCCTCGTCGTCGATACGCGCGAACTGCGACGCGAAGGCGCGTCCTATACGGTCGATACCCTGCGCGGCCTGCGCGCCGAATTCGGCGAAGCACAGCCGTTGATCCTGCTCGTCGGTGCCGACGCGTTCGGTTCGCTGCCGACTTGGCGTGAATGGCGGCAGTTATTCCGCCTCGCCCATATCGTCATGTTGACGCGGCCGGGCCGTACGGAGCCGTGGTCGGGCGAACTCGTCGGTGAGGCGGTGCCGCGTCGCGCGCGTTCGCCGCGCGAGCTGCAAGATACGCCGGCCGGCAAGGTGCTCAGTATTCCGGTGACTCCGCTCGACATTTCCGCAAGCCAGGTGCGCGCGCTGCTCGCCACGGGCCGCGAGCCGCGCTGGCTCGTGCCCGAACCGCTGCTCGCCGATCCGGCCATCCTCGCGCCGTATCGACAGCAGCGATAGAAGCCGCTGCATCGGCCAAGATCATGTGATGTCGATGCGGTGAGGAGTTTGTCGAACGCGTGCGAGTTCGATCGATTGAGTTGAATCTAGAGAAGAGCTTCAATCACGGAGAACGCCGAGAAAAACTTCGGCATCAATCGTTTTCTGTCTCCATGTTCTGTACGTTCTCTGCGGTCCAATCTTTCGTTCGTCTCAGTTCAATAGCCGAAGAGATAAGCACGATAGGAAGTATCATGTTCTGCAGCGTTTCTCCGCGTCTTTCGCGATGGAATGTCTTCTCTCGTTAGCGAACGCAATCGATTTGAAATGAGCATCAAGACGTCATTGACCCAACGCCTCGGTATCGACCTGCCTTTGATCCAAGGGCCGATGAACGGCGTCAGCACGATCGATCTCGCCGTTGCCGTCTGCGAGGCCGAGGGGCTCGGCAGTCTCGCCGCGGCGATTCTGTCGCCCGCGGCGATGCGCGAGCAGATCGCGCAACTGCGCTCGCGTACGACACGGCCGTTCGCGGTGAATCTGTTCGTGCTCGGCGCACCGCAGGTCGACGAGGCTCAGGTGCTTCGTGCGCGCGAATGGCTGGCACCGTTCTGGCGCGAGCTTGGCGTGGCCGAAGAGCTGCCGAGCCAGTGGGGGCAGGATTTCCCCGCGCAATTCGAGGTGCTCGTCGAAGCCGCGCCGCCGGTCGCGAGCTTCACCTTCGGCATACTTTCCGCCGAGCAGATCGAGCGCCTGCATGCGCGCGGCACCTTCGTGATCGGCACCGCGACGACGCTCGCTGAAGGCCGCGCCTGGGTGGAAGTCGGTGCCGATGCGGTCTGCGCGCAGGCGACAGAAGCCGGTGGGCATCGCGGCACCTTTCTCGTACCGTTCGACGACGCGCTGATCGGCGGCTTCGCGCTGTACCGGCAGATGGCCGCCGCGCTCGCCGTGCCGGTGATCGCCGCGGGCGGCATCATGGACGGGCAGGGCATCGCCGCGGCGCTGACGCTCGGCGCGCAGGCGGCGCAGCTCGGCACCGCGTTCATTGCTTGCCCGGAATCGAGCGCGCCGCCGGCCTGGAAACACGCAGTGATGCATGCGAGCGCCGACAGCACGCGGCTGACGCGTGCGTATTCCGGGCGCCCCGCGCGCGGCATCGTCAATCCGTTTATGCAGGCGATGCAGGCGCATGAGGCCGAGCTGCCGCCTTATCCGGTGCAAAACGCCCTGACCTCGCCGCTGCGCCGGGCCGCGGCGAAAGCCGAACGAGCCGATCTGCTCGCCTTGTTCGCTGGCCAGAACGCGCCGCTGGCACGGGCTTTGCCGGCCGCCGAACTTGTCGGCGTGCTCGGGCGGGAAACCGCGGCAGTCCTTCGCGCGGGCGCGGCGCTGCTCGGCTGAACGGTCAGTTTCGGCACTTCCTTCGTCGTCAAATCGGCGTATATTCTGGCCGCGCGGAGCCGACCCTCCGACTGTGCCTCTTCCCAAGGTGATACGTTTTTGCCTACTACGACCAAAACCAAAGCCGCTGCGCGCACGCGCAAGCCCGCAGCCAGCAAGACTGCCGCAAAGCCGGCCGCCAAGACCAAAGCCAAGACCGCCACCAAGGCATCGAGCAAGCCGGCGAAGAAAGCCGTCGCCAAGAAGCCGGTGGCCAAGACTGCGCTGAAAAAAGCCGCTGCGGCCAAGCCGAAAAAACCTCAGATTCCCAACGATCCGGTCGAGCGCCTGCGTTTGCGCGTGCTGACTGCGCTCGATGATCTCAAAGCACAGAACGTGCAGGAGATCGACGTGCGCGGCAAGACCTCGATCGCCGACCTGCTGATCGTCGCAAGCGGGACGTCGACGCGTCACGTCAAGTCGCTGGCCGACGAAGTGGTCAGGTTCGCCAAGCAGGACGGCATGCCGCCGCTCGGCGTCGAAGGCCAGCGCGAGGCCGAATGGGTACTCGTCGACCTCGGCGACATCGTCGTCCATGTCATGCTGCCGCGCGTGCGCGAGTTCTATGGACTGGAGCGGTTGTGGACCGTCGGTGACGCCGTGCCGCAAATGACAGCAATCGCAGGTTGATCCCGAGCGAAACGGCGCTCGATGCGTTTGCCAAGGACGGATTGATCGTCCTTCGGGACGTATTGACTGTCGCGGACTGCCGATCCCTGTCGTCACAAATCGAGCAGACGGAGTCGGTGGGCAATCGCCGCTTGCTGGGGACGTCCTGGTGCGCCGGGCTCGCGCAAGAACTGCAACGACATCCTGCGCTTGCGCGGCTTATTCCGGCCGATTACGTCGCCGTGCAGTGTACTTATTTCGAGAAATCGCCCGCGCAGAATTGGCTCGTGGCGTTTCACCAGGATTTGAGCATTCCCGTGCTGCGGCGAGTGGACGACGCAAGCCTCGGCGGTTGGTCCGAAAAAGACGGAACGCTCTTCGTGCAAGCGCCGATCGACATTCTTCAGCAGATGATTGCCGTTCGGCTGCACCTGGACCCGTGCGGCCGCGAGGACGGTCCGTTGAGGGTGATTCCCGGCTCTCATCGTTACGGCCGAGTGATGCCTTCCGTGATCGCTGAACTCAGAAACGCAGGCGAGCAGAGGGAATGCTTGGCGAATGAAGGAACGATATGGCTCATGAGTCCTTTGCTGCTGCATGCCTCGTCCAAAGCGAACGGCACCGGCCGCCGCCGCGTCCTGCATTTTGTGTATGGCCCCAGATCGCTGACTCACGGATTGCAATGGAAGTACGCTGCGTGACGTTTCGTAGAAAGGCGGGCGGATGAAATGCGCGCGACCCTGATCGCCGTCGGCGAAAAAATGCCCTCGTGGGTCAGCGAAGGCTACAACGAATACGCCAAACGCCTTTCGCACGAGCTGCCGCTGCAACTCGTCGAGATCACGAGCAAGCTGCGCGGGCGCACGAACGATCTCGCGCGCGTGATCGCCGACGAGGGCGCGTTGATGATCGCGGCGATTCCGAAAGGCGCGCAGGCCGTCGCGCTCGACGGCCGCGGCAAGCTCTACAGCAGTGAGCAGCTCGGCGAGCAGCTCTCGCGCTGGCGCATGGATGGCCGCGACCTCGCCTTTCTCGTCGGCGGCCCGGAGGGTCTTGCGCCCGCCGCGTTGGACCGCGCGAACCAGCGCTGGTCGCTCGGTCCCGCGACTCTGCCGCATCCGCTCGTGCGCATCGTCGTCGCCGAGCAGCTCTATCGCGCGGCGAGTCTGCTCGGCAACCATCCCTATCACCGCGGCTGAAAGCGCTCGGCCGTGCGCCGATCGAACAGCGGGCGCCGTGTATGATCGGCGCATGAGCGTCGAGAATGTGGAGTGGGTGGCGGCGGACGGAGCACGCATCGCCGTGCACCGCTGGTCGCCGCGCGTGCCGCCGCGCGCCGTGCTGCTGGTGGCGCACGGCATGGCCGAGCATGGCGCGCGTTATGCCCGCTTCGCCGCGGCGCTCAATGAACGCGGTTGGATGGTGTATGCGCTCGACCATCTCGGTCACGGCCTCACTGCGGCGAATGCCGACGCACGCGGGTTCTTTGCCGAGCGCGACGGCTGGGCACGCGCGCTCGCTGCGCTGGATGCCGTGTGCATATGGGCCGCCGAGCGCCATGCGGACCTGCCGCTGTGCCTGTTCGGCCACAGCATGGGTTCGTTCCTGAGCCAGCACTATCTGGTCGAACACGGCGAGGGGCTGGCCGCGGCGATCCTGTCGGCGACGAGCGCGAGCATGGGGCCGTTGCGGCCCGTCGGCCACGCCTTGATGCGTGCCGAGGCGGCCCTGTTCGGCGCGCATCATCCAAGTGCTCTCGCCGATATCCTGACTTTCAGGGCGTTCAATAAGGCTTTCGACCGTCCGGACGCGCCCGCGCGCACGGCGTTCGACTGGCTCTCGCGCGATGCGAGCGAGGTCGACAAGTACATCGCCGATCCGTTGTGCGGTTTCCGCTGCTCGGCACGGCTGTGGGCGGATCTGCTCGGCGCCGGCGCGAATTTGACCGATGCCCGGCGGCTCGCACGGATTCCGAAATCCCTGCCTATCCTTCTCATCGCGGGCGCTGCCGATCCGGTTTCGGGCGAGGGCCGCGGCACGCAGCGGCTGGCCGAAGAATATCGCTACGTGGGCGCGACGCGGATCGAGGTTAAAATCTACCCCGACGCGCGTCACGAACTGTTGAACGACACCTGCCGCGACGAGGCCACCGCCGACGTGCTTGCGTGGCTCGATCGCGCCATATCGACTTGACCTATGCTCTATCTCGCTTCGCAATCCCCGCGCCGCCGCGAACTGCTCGAACAGATCGGCGTGCGCTTCGGCACCGTGCAACTCGATCTGCCCGAGGTGCGCGCGCCGGACGAGCCGCCCGAGGACTACGTCAGCCGCGTCGCCCGCGAAAAAGCCGGCGCGGGCCTATTGAAATTGTCCGGCGTGCAGGGCGCCGTTGTGCTTGGCGGGGACACGGAAGTCGTGCTCGACGACGAAGTATTCGGCAAGCCGGCCGACGGCGAGCACGCGGCCGCGATGCTGCGCAAGCTCTCGGGGCGCGCACACCAGGTGATTTCCGCGGTCTGGCTGGTCAGCGCTGGGCGCGAGGAGCACGCGATCTCGCGCACCGAGGTGACCTTCGCTGCGCTCGACGAAACCACGATTGCCGCCTACGTCGCCAGCGGCGAGCCCATGGGGCGGGCCGGGGCCTATGCGATCCAGGGTCGCGCCGGCGCGTTCGTCAGCCATCTTGCCGGCAGCTATTCCGGTGTCATGGGCCTGCCGTTGTTCGAGACGAGCGCATTGCTGCGCCGCTTCGGCATCCCGCTTGCCTGACCCTAATCGCGATTTAACGCAAGATCGACAAGCCCCGCCCGGCCAAGCTATAAACGCGCTTAGAAGATTTGCGGAAACCCAGGCCGTGTCTGAGGAAATCCTGATCAACGTCACCCCGCGCGAGACCCGCGTCGGGGTGGTGGAAAACGGCGTGCTGCAGGAAGTGCATGTCGAACGCGCGCTCAAGCGCGGTTATGTGGGCAATATTTATCGCGGACGCGTGAGCCGGGTGATGCCGGGGATGCAGGCGGCCTTCGTCGAAATCGGTCTGGAGCGCGCCGCGTTCCTGCACGCGAACGACATCGTGCGCGCGACGCAGCCGATCGAGGGCGAGAACGGCGAGGCGGCGGCGATGCCGACACCGACCCCGCCGATCGTCGAACTCGTGCACGAGGGCCAGGACATCGTCGTCCAGGTGGTCAAGGACCCGATCGGCAGCAAAGGCGCGCGCCTGAGCACGCACCTGTCAATTCCGTCGCGCTGCCTCGTGCTGCTGCCGTACGCGAAAATGATCGGCGTGTCGGTGCGCATCGAGGACGAAGGCGAACGCGCGCGGCTCAAGGAATTGGTCACCGAGTTGGCCGGCCCCGAGCCGCTCGGCTACATCGTGCGCACGAACGCGGAGGGCGCCTCGCGCGAGGCGCTCGCCGACGACGTCGCCTATCTCGGCCGCGTCTGGCGCGTGGTGCAGGAGAACATGCGCCGGGTCGAGCCGCGCACGCGCATCTACGAGGAGCTGGCGCTGCCGCTGCGCGCGCTGCGCGACCTGATGCGCGGGGACGTCGAGAAGGTGCGCGTCGATTCGCGCGAGACCTACGACAAAACCCTGACATTCACTCACAAGTTCATGCCGGAATTGGCCGAACGTATCGAATTGTATTCGGGCGAGCGGCCGATCTTCGATTTGTATGGCGTCGAGGACGAAATTCAGCGTGCGCTCAAGAAAGAAGTGCCATTGAAGTCGGGCGGTTATCTGATAGTCGACCAGACGGAGGCGATGACCACGATCGACGTCAATACCGGTGCGTTTCTCGGCCACCGCAATCTCGAGGAGACGGTGTACAAGACCAACCTCGAAGCGGCGCAGGCGGCCGCGCGCCAGCTGCGCCTGCGCAACCTCGGCGGCATCATCATCATCGACTTCATCGACATGACCGATGCCGAGCACAAGCGCCAGGTGCTGCGCATGCTGGAAAAATCGCTCGCGCACGATCATGCGAAGACCACCGTGTACGAGATGTCGAACCTCGGCCTCGTCGAGATGACGCGCAAGCGCACCACCGAAAGTCTCGAACGCCAGCTCTGCGAACCGTGCCCGGCCTGCGACGGCCGCGGCAGCGTGAAGACCGCCGAGACGGTGACGTACGAAATCTTCCGCGAGATCACCCGCGCCGTGCGCCAGTTCGAGGCGTCGAGCCTGCTCGTGCTCGCCGCGCAGAGAGTTGTTTCACGCATCCTCGACGAGGAATCCGCCTCGGTCGCCGAGCTCGAAGAGTTCACCGGCAAGACCATCCGTTTTCAGGCCGAGGAGCATTACGCGCAGGAGCAATACGATGTTGTGCTCTTGTAAAAGCGGGGATTGGGGATTTGGGATTGGGGATTCGGAAAAATCAAAACCCTCCGTTGCTCCCGCTTTTGTCGAATCCCGAATCCGCAATCCCCAATCCCGGCGGTTCACCCCGTGAATCCGCTGCACCGCCACCTGCACCGCGCGCAATGGTGGCTGTTCCGGCTGTTGGCGGCGTTCGCGATCCTGATGGCGATCATCAGCAGTTTGACCCAACTGGTCGTGCTGCCGTGGATAACGAATCACCCCGAGGCGGTCAGCGCCAAGCTCGCGCAAGTGCTGCACCGGCCGGTCACGATCGACAAGCTCGACGCACGCTGGGAACGCACCGGGCCCTTGCTCAATCTCACCGGCGTGCATCTCGGCGCGCCGGCCACCGTGGGACAGGCACAGAAAAGCCAGACGTTGAGCCTGGCGAGCGCGGGCCTGAAGATCAATTTCTTCGCCTGGGCGCGGCCCAATTCGAGCTGGACTGAAATCCGCCTTGCCGGCATCGAACTCGACCTCGTGCGCGACGCGCAGGGACAGTGGCAGATCCGCGGTCTCGATACCGGCGGCAATAATACCGACGACCAGCAGCAGAGCCTCGACGACAACGCCTTGTTCAGTCTCGGCACCGTGGTCGTGCGCGATGCGCGACTGAATATCGACGACCTGCCGAACGACACGCATTTCAAGCTCGGCGCGCAGGAACTGCGCTTGATCGTCCACGGCGATTTCCTGCGTGTACTCGGCCGCGTGCGCAATCTCGAAAACGATTCCGCGCCGGTCAACGCCGTGCTCGAATACGACCGCGGCACGCGCAGCGGCCGTGCCTATCTCGGCGGCGCCGAGGTCGATCTCGCCGCGGTGCTGCGCAACTATCCGCTCAACGGCCTTATCGTCGATCACGGCGGCGGCAAGCTGCAGGTCTGGGCGTGGCTCAAGGACGGCGAGGTCAGCGAAGTTCGCGCCGAGGTCGATCTCGCCAATCTGGTGCTGACCACGCGCACTTCGATTGCGTTCGACGACAAGCACGATTTTCTGCCGCACGTCGGCATCGACCGGCTCGCCTTCGGCGCACGCTGGCGGCGCGAGAAGGACGGCTTGAGCGCCGATCTCGTCGACCTGCAGATCGTCCGCCAGAGCGAGCCGCTGCCGAAATCGGAGCTGCATCTGCTGCGCCGTTATCCGAACGCTGACTATTACGCGAAGCCGGAGCATACGATCAGTGTCGGCGCACTCGACATCGGCACCGTGGCGAGCGCGACGATGCTCGTCGACACCTTGCCGGCCGACCTGCGCCGCTGGCTGTATGCGGGCAATCCGTCCGGCGTATTGACGCGCGCCACCGTGCGTTTCGTCGACCCGCAGGATTTCGATGCCGCCGCGCAGATCGACGGTGTCGCCGCGCATGCGTCCGGCAAGATTCCCGGTGCGATCGGCTTGTCGGGTCTGCTCTTCGCCGACCGCGATGCGATCACCTTCGATCTGCCGCAGCACAACGAGTTCTCCGTCCTCTTGCCGAAGGTGTTCCGCGAGCCGCTGAGCTTTTCCGAGTTCTACGGTAGCGTCGCGGCGTATCGCACCGACGACGCCTGGCGCATCGAAACCGATTCGCTGAGCTTCGAGAACGCGACGCACGGCAAGAGCTACGGCGGCGAAGCGCGCGGCGCGGCCGAAATCTACGACAAGGGCGGCAAGCCGCTGCTCGATCTCGCCGCCGTCGTTACTCATGGCGACGTGCCGGCCTCGCATCGCTTCTGGCCGATCGGCAATATGTCGCCGCATGCGATCGAATGGCTCGACCGCGCGCTCGAAAGCGGTAGCATCGTCGGCGGACGCGCGGTGTTTCGCGGCAACCTCGCCGACTGGCCGTTCCGCAACAACGCCGGACGTTTCCAGGCGACGGCCGAGATTGCCGATCTGCGCTTCAAGTATCTCGGCGACTGGCCAGCGGTCGAGCATGGCCATGCTCTCGTCGATTTTCTCAACACCGGCCTGCACGCCGAAGTCGATGGCGGCAGCGTGCAGGGGGCGAAAATCAACAAGGCCAGCGTCGACATCAGTGACTACGGCGAAGGCACGCTCGACGTCGCCGCGAATGCGCAGGGCGCGGGCAAGGACCTGCTCGGCTTCGTCAAAGCCTCGCCGCTCGGCACCGAGTTCGCGACACCGCTGCAGGGCGTCGATGTCGGCGGCCAGGGCAAGGTCGATTTCGCCCTGCGCGCACCGATGAAGCCGATCGAGAATTTCCAGATCGACGGCAAGGTGCAACTGAGCGACGCCGATCTCGCCGATGCCAAGTACGATCTGAAGTTCGACAAGGCCACCGGCCTGCTGCGCTTCAATCGCAGCGGCTTCTTCGGCGATCAGCTCGCGACCACCTTCAAGGGCAAGCCGGCAAAATTCTCGCTCGCGGTCGGCGGCTACGTCGGCGAAGGCCGCCATGCGGTCGAAGGCAAGGTCGACACGCGCCTGCCGGTGCGCGAGGTGCTCGCCTACGCGCCGGCGCTCAAGGACTATTGGAAATATCTGTCGGGCGAAGCGAACTGGAGTGCGCAGTTCAGCGTCGACCGCGACGGACCGGACAAGGCCAAGGCTGTCGACGGCGGCCAGCGCCTGAGCCTGCTTTCCGACCTGCGCGGCGTCGCCATTGATCTGCCCGTGCCGCTGAAAAAATCCGCCGATAGCGCGTTGCCGCTGAAGCTTACGCTCGGCCTGCCGTTCGTCGGCGCGAATCTCGACCTGAGCCTCGGCGACGTGCTCAATCTGCGCGGCCGGCTGCCGACGCCGACCGCGCCGTTCGCGGCGAACGCGATCTTCGGCGGTGAAGCGACCGGCGTGCTGCCGAAATCCGGTATCGCGATCGGCGGGGCGACGCGCGAAGTCGATCTGTCCGGCTGGATGAGCTTCGCCGCCGACAGCAGCAGCGGCGGCGGGGCGGGTGGCGACTTCTTGCAGGGCGTCGATATCCGCACGCGCTCGCTGCTCGCCTGGGAGCGCGATTTCGGCGAGGCCAAGGTACGCCTCGACTTCGCCGCGGACGCGATGCGCGTCGATTTCGACGGCGCGAACCTCGAAGGCAGCCTCACCGTGCCGCGCAAGAATCTGCGCACGAGTACGATCCGCGCGGAATTCAAGCGCCTGTACTGGCCCGAATCGCCGGAGGCGCCGCCGGGCGCAGCGCCGATCGGCGAGGTGCGCGACGATTCGATCGATCCGGCCGCGATTCCGCCGCTGCGCATCGATATCGGCGATTTCCGTCTCGGCAAGGCCAACTATGGCACGGCCGAAGTGGTGACGGCGCCGATCGCCGACGGCATGAATCTCGAGAAGGTCAATTCGCACTCGAAAGACATCGACATGAAGGCGCATGGAGTATGGATGCGCAAGAACGGCTACCATCGTTCGACCTTCGGCATCGAACTCAAGGCGAAGGATTTCGGCGCGATGCTCGACGCGCTCGGCTACGGCGGCAAACTCGCCGGCGGCGAGATCAGCGCATCGATCGACGCGAGCTGGGCCGGCACGCCGTCGGCGTTCGCGCTCAACCGCATCAACGGCGGTGCGCTGCACATGAAAATCGCCGACGGACGCATTCCGAATCTCGAACCCGGCGCGGGCCGCCTCGCCGGTCTGCTCAATCTCGCCGCGCTGCCGCGCCGGCTTGCCTTCGACTTCGGCGACCTGTTCAACAAGGGCTTCAGCTTCGACTCGGCCGGCGGCAGCTTCACGATGACCGACGGCTATGCGTACAGCGACGGCTTCAGCGTGAAGAGCCCGACCGCCGACCTGCTGATCAAGGGCGCGATCGGCCTGCGCACGAGCGAGTGGAACCTGCGCGTTGAGGTGACGCCGCATATCGGCGCGACCGTCTTCGCCGGCGCGGGCGCGTTGATCGGCGGTCCGGTCGGCGCCGCCGCGGGCGCGGTGATCGGCGGCGTGCTCGGCAAGCCGATCAACTGGGCCACGCAGTCCGAATACAAAGTGTCCGGCACCTGGGACAAGCCCGATATCGTCAAGATCGGCAGCCGTCGCGTCGCGCCGGCGAAAGCGGCGGACGAAGCGCCGAAGAAGAACTGACGCCGGTCTTCCCGGACCGGCTGCGATCACTGCGCATCGCATTGCCGACTCGGCAGCGAAGCCGCTATCCATCGCTCCGACCTCGACGGCAAAGACGAATCTCTCCGATCAGTTCGATCTGCGAATAGCGTGACCGTCTGCGCGAATTCGCGTCTGCGCAAGGCAGGCGTGTCAGAGAAACCTGCGTTTGGGCGTATCCGTCGGTGGCGACCGGAATCGGCGCGCATCGCCGCGCCCTCCTTTTTGCATCGCCGCCACATCCCGCTCCGGGATGCGTCCTCGGTCGGCGCGCGTGCGCCGTCGGGCGCCTGTCGGAGAGGGCGGACTCACCATTCGCAGAGGAGTCTCCAAATGAACTTGTCCGGACTCAAGACCCAGATCGTGTTTTGTATTGCAACGCTGCTGCTCGGCGCCGCCGCGCCGGCCGTGGCGCAGACGGTGCCGACCGATGCGGCCGGAGGCTGCCCGATTCCGGCGGCGACGGTGGCGGCGTTCTTCGAGAGCGGCCATCCCTCGCTCAACGGCGTGGTCAAACCGGCCGACAGCACCCAGGTGCTCCTGCCGAACTGCGGGTTTTTCCAGTGGACCGAGCAGATGTTCCTCTGGCTGACCTCGCCGGCGCCGTCGCGCTACGGCGGCGGAAGCCGGATCATGTTCTCGCCGAGTTTCTACACCGTCAGTCCGGAGGACAGCAGCACCCCACCGCGGCGCACGTTCGTGGCCAACACGCCCGGTCGTCCGCTCATCATGAACCTGCGCGCCACCGAGCTTGGTCCGCATGGCCTGCCGGCGCTGCTGTCGCGCTCGGGGCACGTCATTGAAGTCGAGCGCCAGCCCGCGCCGCGACCGGTGATCCGCCTGCAGAACGGAACCACGGTGCCGTTGGCGAAGGTCGAGCGCGCGCCCGGCGGCGAACTGCGCTTTCTCGACGCCAAAGGCAAGGTGCTCGAGCCGGCCAAGCTGCTTCTGCCGAAGATCGAACGGCCCATCGTCATGCTGACGCCGGATCATCCTGCGCCGGTCGTCGAGGCCAAGGAATTCCAGCAGGCGATCCGCGCGCGCAAGCTGACCATCGATCACATCCCGATCTTCTTCGACCTCGCCGGCAACGTCATCGACGTGGAACCAGGCCAGGCCGACGGCGGCGTGCTGATTTCGCAGAACGGCTCGCTGATCTACTACATCACCCTGGTCAACGATCTGTACGCATACCACCGGACGATGCAGGGGCCGGCGGTCATTCCATCCTCGACCAATCTTACCTTTCCGATGACGATGGCGGACGCGAACACGGTCAAGACCTTCGCTGCGGGCAAAGGGCATACGATCACCGATCCGCAGGCGCTCGCGATCGAGAGCAAGTCGAGCTGGGTCGAGGCGAGCGCAGTGGCGAACGCCAACGACTACATCACGGTCGACGCGACCATTCCGACGTACAACAAGTCCAACCCGAACAGTTGGGTGCCGAACGGCCAGAAGACGGTGAAGCTGGTCATGGTCGGCCTGCACGTCGTCGGTTCGACCAACGGCCACGGCGAGATGGTCTGGGGTTCGTTCGAGCATCTCGGCAACGCGCCGGACGAAACCTATGCCTACAACTCGACGAGCGGGCAGAAGACCGTCGCGCGCAACACCACAGGCTCGTGGCTGTTCACGCCGAGCGGTTCGTCGGGGCCGTTCAACCTGATGAATGCCAGCGCCAGCGGTAACACGATCGCCGGCAGCCCGATCGGTGCGACCGCGGTCATCCGCGCGAAACCCTGGGGCTCGAACGACGGCGGCAATCCGGCGAATGCGGCCGCGCTCAACACCCAGGTGATCAGCGCGAATGCCAGCGTGTTGTCGCAACTGGATCCTGCCGACGTGCGCGCCAAGTACTTCCAACTCGGCACCACCTGGACGATCGGCGGCGCAGCGCCGAACCCGTCGAATCAGGTCGGCACGAATCATCTGGCGAACGCGACCATCGAGACGTTCATGCAGGGACAGACGACATCGGACGCGGGCTCGAATTGCTTCTCCTGCCACGGCACCAACAAGGTCGTGGTCAGCCACGTCTATTCGGCGCTGAAGCCGTTGCCGTAGAAAGCGTTCGCGGCAACCGCCAAGCGCTTCGATGCGCTGAGTTGTGTCGTGTTTGCGCTGCCGCCGGTTCTCGGCGGCAGCGTGCTATGCGATCGCCGTGCACTGCGGCGTTGCGGCGTCTTCAGTGCGCGATGCGCAGCACGAGCAGGGTTTGATCGTCGTTGCCGATCGCGCCGCCCTGATGGGCGTGCACCGCGGCGACGAGACGGTCGCGCAATGCCTGCACCGAAACGTCGACGGCAGTTTCGGCGACGAGATCGCGCAGGCGTTCTATGCCGAATTCGCGCCCGCGCGCGTCGCGCGCCTCGACGATGCCGTCGGTGTAGAGGACGAAAACGTCGCCGTTCTGCGCATCGTGCGCGCGGTTGGCGTACTCGAAATCGCGCAGCACGCCGAGCGGAATCTGATCGGCCTCACCGAGCATGGCAACATCTGCACCGCGCCGGTGCAGCAGCGGCGGATGGCCGGCGGAGAGATAGGCGAGCCGGCGCTCGGCGGGTCGATAGAGCAGAGCAAACACAGTCATGAAATGGCCGCGGCTGCGGCGCGAGAAAAAGTAGCGGTTGGCGTAGCTGATCGCGCTCGCCGGCGGTTCCTTGTCGTCGCCCTCGAAGGTGCGCAGGATCGCATCGAACTGCATCGCCTCGGCCGCCGCGGCGGCGCCGTGGCCGGAGACGTCGCCGACGATCACGCCCCAGGCATCGGCCTCGTCGGCCGCGATGAGCTCGGGAACCGAATCGGAAAGATTGCTCATTTCGTAGTAGTCGCCCGCAGCCGTCGCCGCTGGCTGCCAATGCACGGCGTAGTCGAGCCCGCGGATGCGCGGGTTGTCGGGCAGCAGCAGCTTCTGGATGTCGGCGAGGCTTTCGATCTCGTGACGCTGGCGCTCGGTTTCCTGAGTCAGCTCACGCAGCACGATCGGACGCACGATCAGGCTCGTCGCGAGATTGACGTGAAGCAGGATGCGCTCGGCGTCGAAGCGGTCGAAACGATGTGCGAGGGTGGAGCCGAACACGAGCCAGTGCGACAGCTCGCCCGCGTTGGCGAGCGGCACGGCGAGCACCGCGGCAGGCGCGAACAGCGCCTGCGCGAGCGGCAGGCCGCGCTCGACCGGCGCGACGGCGGCGACGTGCGCGAGCGGCGCGGCGATCAGGCGCGCGGCGAGAGCGTCGTCGAACGGCGGCAACTGGCTGCGGTGTCCGTTCGGATCGATGTTCGGCACGTGCTCGGTGCCGTCCGGTCCGATCAGTCCGGCGAGGCCGCAGCGGCCCGCATCCTGGCCGCGCACGAGCAGCAGGGCGAGCGAGCAGTCGGGGAAGTCGGCGCTGAAGTGCGCATGCAGGGCGGTCAGCGCGGTGCGCGAATCGCCGTCGAATCGGCTCAGTGCGAGGAGGCGATCGAACAAGGCGGGCGAGGGCATAGACGGCATTCTGCCGTGACGCCGCGGCTTGCGCCATGCCGGCGCCATTTCGGCTAGCATCGTGCGCATGTTCGATCCACTCAACGCCTCGCCGCCGCTGCACGCAGCCCCTCTCGAATCGGCGGCACTGGCGCGATGAGCCTACGCAGCCAGATCAACCTGCTCGTCGCGGCGATGACCGCGATCTTTCTCGTCGCCCTGCTCGCGATGCACATCGAGGCCACGCGCAACAGCGTGCGCGTCGAGGTGGTGGCCGGCAACCGCGTCGCCACACAGTTGTTCGCCAATCTCGTTCCCGACGACGGCGTCAACGGCAGCGGCTTCCTCCAGTTCCTTTCGCGCCTGGGCCACGTGCGCGCGACGACGATCCGCCTGCACGACCGCAGCGGCGCGACGGTCTACGTGTCGCCGCCGGACCAGCGCAAGCCCGGTGCCGAACCGCCGCGCTGGTACGCGGTCCTGGTCGCGCCCGAGGCGATGCACCGTAGTTTCCAGACGCCGGAGGGCATTCTCGAAATCGACTCCGATCCGGCCAGCGCGATCCGCGACGGCTGGGACGACGCCGTGCACATGTTCCAGTTCGGCGCGGTGATCTTCGTGCTCGGCAACGTGCTCGTGTTCTGGCTCGTGCGCCGCGCGACGCAGCCGTTCGCGCGCATCGCGCGCGGCCTCGACGAGGTGCAGCAAGGCGCCTGGCGCACGCGCCTGCCGGGATACTGGCGCGCGGAGGCGGGCACGATCGCGCGTGCGTTCAACCGCATGACCAAGACGATCGAGGACAATCTCAATGCGCGCCAGGAGGCGATCGAAGCCAAGCTGCGGCTCGAGCGCAACCGCGAACTCGCCGACACCGTGCGCGCGCGCATCGAGGACGAGCGCCGCGCGATCGCGCGCGAACTGCACGACGAGACCGGCCAGAGCGTCACCGCGATCAAGTCGCTTGCGCTCGCCCTCGTGCGCCGCGCCGAGAGCGACGCGACCACGCGCGATACCGCGCAGCTGATCGCCGACACGTCGGGCAAGCTCTACGCGGCGATGCACGAGATGATTCCGCGTCTGCGGCCGCTGACGCTCGATTCGCTCGGCCTCGCCGACGCGCTGCGCGAAGCGGTCGGCGAATGGCGCCGGCAACATGCGGCGATCGAGATCGCGCTCGACGTCGGTGAATTGCCCGAGGTCGGCGATACGGCGACGGTGGCGGTTTACCGCATCGTCCAGGAAGCCGTCACCAATGCGCTGCGCCATGCCGGCGCGAAACGCATCGATATTGTTCTGACCGCGCGTGACGATGCGCTGCACGTGAGTGTCGCCGACGACGGCATCGGCCTGCCGCCCGACTGGCAGCAGGCCGGTCACTATGGCCTGCGCGGCATCGTCGAGCGGGCCCAGGTGCTCGGCGGCGCGGCGCGGATCGAGCGACGCGAGCCGCGCGGGACCTCGATCGACGTGAACATTCCCTTGCACCGATGAACGCTAAGCCGAAAATCCGCGTGATGCTCGTCGACGA
This sequence comes from Rudaea sp. 3F27F6, assembly GCF_005503555.1. GTDB lineage: Bacteria > Pseudomonadota > Gammaproteobacteria > Xanthomonadales > Rhodanobacteraceae > Rudaea. Next base: position 41,780 of record NZ_SCNG01000001.1, on the reverse strand, counting down.
CCATGCGGTCGTGCGCGTCGGCTTCCGCATGCTGCTCGAAACGAGCGGCGAGATCGAAGTCGTCGGCGAGGCCGAGAGCGGCGAGGTCGCCTACCGCGAATTCGCGCGCATCCAGCCCGATGTCGCGATCATGGATTTGTCGATGCCGGGGATCGGCGGCATCGAAGCGGTGCGGCGACTGGTCGCGAAAGACAAGGGAGTGCGCATTCTGGTGTTGTCGGCGCACGAGGACGCGACGCATCCGCAACGCGTGCTCAAGGCCGGCGCGCTCGGTTATCTGTCCAAGCGCAGCGCGCCCGAGGAACTGATCGACGCGGTGCGCGCGGTTGCCGCAGGGCGCGTCTATATCGAGGCCGAGATCGCGCGCAAGCTCGCGCCACAGCAGCCCGGCGCGCCGGGCAACGCGCTCGAGTCGCTGTCGGAGCGCGAGTTCGCGGTGTTTCTCAAGCTCGCGCGCGGCGAGTCGGTGCAGGCGATCGCGCAGACCCTGTCGCTGTCGCCGAACACGGTCGGCACGCATCTGTACAACATCAAGCAAAAGCTCGGCGCCGGCAATCAGGCCGAGCTGACCCTGATCGCGGTGCGCAACGGCCTGATCGAACCCTGAGTCGCGCCGCGGCTCAGCCGGGCAGAAGAAAGACCGCGACGGCTTTGCGCCCCTCGCCGATGAGCACGTTGAAGGTGCGCGCGACGGCGGCGTTGTCCATGGTCTCGAGGCCGATGCCGCGCTTGAGGAAGGCGCCGAGCACGGCCTGGGACGGAAACACGGCGCGCGCGCCGGTACCGAGCAGGACGACTTCGGGTTTCAGCGCGAGAATTTTCTCGATCGCCGCCTCGTCGAGTTGATCGACCGTGCGCGGGGCAAACTCCGTGACCGCTTCGGTCGCGCTCAGCAACAGGCTCGTCGCGAACGCGCGATCGACCACAACGACGCTGGTCGCGTCGGCCTTGCGTACGAACAGTTGTTGTTCGATGCGTTGTTCGGTCAATTGCATGGGAATTTCTCGGCGCTCGCCCGGGCGGAGATCGAAAACGGCCGCATCGGCCGCAGGCTTCGACTACCGCGGCAGCGCGATCTTCGGCGCCTCGGCGTTGCGGCGGAAATAGCTGGCGACGTGGCCGATGCGTTGCACGACCTCGGCGCCCGCGGCTTCGGCGAGCGCGTCGATCTGCTCTTTGCGCGCCTCGCGGTCGTCGCCGGCGAGCTTGACCTTGACCAGCTCGTGCTGGTCGAGCGCGGCGCCGAATTCCTTGATCAGCGCGGGCGTGACACCCTTGTTGCCGACCAGGATGATCGGGTTGAGGCCGTGCGCCAAACCGCGCAGGTAACGAATCTGACTGTTGGTTAAAGACATGGAAAGACGGGCAATTTGGAGCATAGCTAGGTCATACAGGGTATCATGCGCACCGAATCTATGGCCTCCCGCAGCAAATCCAGCGCACGCTGGTTGAAGGAGCACTTCAGCGATCCCTACGTCAAACGTGCGCAAGCCGAAGGCTGGCGCTCGCGTGCCGTGTTCAAGCTGGAGGAGCTGCTGCAGCGCGACGCGATCCTCAAACCCGGCATGACCGTGGTCGACCTCGGCGCCGCGCCGGGCGGCTGGTCGCAGATGGTGCGCGAGAAGCTCGGCGACAAAGGCCGCGTCGTCGCCCTGGACATCCTGCCGATGCAGGGCATCGCCGGCGTGGACTTCATCGAGGGCGATTTCCGCGACGAGGCGGTGCTCAAGCAACTCGAAGCCCTGCTCGATGGCGCGACCGTGGACCTTGTCTTGAGCGATATGGCGCCCAATATCAGCGGGGTAACCGTGGCCGATCAGGCGCGCGCGATGTATCTGGCTGAATTGGCTGCGGATTTTGCTGCTGTCCATCTCAAGCGCGGAGGCGCGTTTTTGATAAAACTTTTCCAGGGACGCGATTACGATGGCTACCTGAAAAACTTGCGTCAGGGCTATGAGCGCGTCAGCATTCGAAAACCGAAGGCTTCCCGCGCGCGCAGTCCCGAGGTTTACGCGCTAGCGACCGGCAAGCGCGGTTGAGCATCATCACCGGGTGATGCAATGGATTCGATGCGTTACCCAAGCGGCAATCGGCCGCCTGATTGAGTGAAAGCGATGAACGAGATGGTCAAGCACTTTATTCTCTGGGTCGTGATTGCGGTCGTGCTGATCGCCGTCGTGAACAGTTTCAAGCTCGGCGGCAGCGAACCGAACACGGTGCCGTATTCGGACTTCATGACCCAGGTCAACAACGGTAACGTCAGCGAAGTCGTGCTGCGCAACGACCTGCAGACGGTCAACGCGAAGCTCAAGGACGGGCAGAAGCTCAACACGACGATCGTGCCGACCGACGGTTCGCTCGACAAGATCCTCGACAAGCAGGGCGTGAAGTTCACGGTCGAGCCGAAGGACAACAGCGGGCTGATCACGCGCCTGCTGATCGACTGGGTGCCGATCCTGTTGTTCTTCGCCGTGATCGTCTACTTCATGCGCCAAATGCAAGCCGGCGCCGGCGGGCGCGGAGCGATGAGCTTCGGCCGTTCGCGCGCGCGCCTGCAGGGCGAAGACCAGGTCAAGATCACCTTTGCCGACGTCGCCGGCGTGGACGAGGCGAAAGAGGAAGTGCAGGAGCTGGTCGAATTCCTGCGCGATCCGTCTAAATTCCAAAAGCTCGGCGGCCGCATTCCGCGCGGCGTGCTGATGGTCGGCTCGCCCGGTACCGGCAAGACCCTGCTCGCCAAGGCGATTGCGGGCGAGGCCAAGGTGCCGTTCTTCACGATCTCCGGTTCCGACTTCGTCGAAATGTTCGTCGGCGTCGGCGCCTCGCGCGTGCGCGATATGTTCGAGCAGGCGAAGAAGCACGCGCCGTGCATCATCTTCATAGACGAAATCGACGCGGTCGGCCGCCATCGCGGCGCCGGCCTCGGCGGCGGTCACGACGAGCGCGAGCAGACGCTCAACCAGTTGCTCGTCGAGATGGACGGCTTCGAGGGCAACGAGGGCATCATCGTCATTGCGGCGACGAACCGCCCCGACGTGCTCGACCCGGCACTGCTGCGTCCGGGCCGCTTCGACCGCCAGGTCGTCGTGCCGCTGCCCGATCTGCGCGGCCGCGAGCAGATACTCAAGGTGCATATGCGCAAGGTCCCGCTTGCCGGCGACGTCGATCCGACCGTGATCGCGCGCGGCACGCCGGGATTCTCGGGTGCGGATCTGGCCAACTTGGTCAACGAGGCGGCGCTGTTCGCCGCGCGCGGCAATTCGCGCGACGTGACCATGGACCACTTCGAGCGCGCCAAGGACAAGATCATGATGGGCAGCGAGCGCCGCTCGATGGTCATGAGCGAGGACGAGAAGCGCAATACCGCCTACCACGAGGCGGGCCACGCGATAGTCGGCCGTTTGATGCCCGAGCACGATCCGGTGCACAAGGTGACGATCATCCCGCGCGGGCGCGCGCTCGGCGTGACCCTGTTCCTGCCCGAAGCCGACCGCTACAGCATCAACCGCACGTACATCCACAGCAATCTGTGTTCGCTGTACGGCGGCCGCGTCGCCGAAGAACTGATCTTCGGCAGCGACAAGGTGACGACGGGCGCGTCGAACGATATCGAGCGCGCGACGCAGATGGCGCGCAATATGGCCACCAAGTGGGGTCTGTCCGAAGAACTCGGCCCGATCACCTACGGCGAGCAGGAGGACGAGGTCTTCCTCGGCCGCTCGGTGACCCAGCACAAGAACGTCTCCAACGAGACCGCGCGCAAGATCGACGAGGTCGTGCGCAACATTCTCGACAAAGCCTACAGCGATGCGACGCGCCTGTTGACCGAGAACATCGACAAGCTGCATACGATGGCGAAGGCGTTGTTGCAGTACGAGACGATCGACAGCGAGCAGATCAGCGCGATCATGGAAGGCCGCGAGCCCGGCCCGCCGCGCGATTGGCAGAAGTCGAACGAAGGCGGCAGCGGTTCGGCGCCGAACGTCGGCAGCAAGTCGGCCGCGCCGATCGGTGGCACGGCGACGCAGCACTGAAACACGGGCCGCGATTCGTCGCGGCCTTTTCTTTTCGGCATACGGCAGGGCGCGACGCATCGCCGCCCATGGCGCAAATTCTCCGCAGATGTTCGACCTGACTCCCACGCTCGACTGCGCCGGCCGACCGCTGGCGCTCGACCGCCCGCGCATCGCCGGCATCGTCAACGTCACCGCCGATTCGTTTTCCGACGGCGGCCGATTTCTCGATCCGCAGCAGGCAGTCGCGTACGCTCTGACGCTGGTCGAGAAAGGCGCCGACCTGCTCGACGTCGGCGGCGAATCGACGCGGCCCGGCGCATCGGAAGTTTCCGCGGCCGACGAGATCGCGCGCGTGGTTCCCGTGATCGAGGCGTTGGCGAAACAGGTGCAGGTGCCGATCGCGATCGACACGAGCAAGCCCGAAGTGATGCGCGCCGCGGTCGCCGCCGGCGCGGGCCTGATCAACGATGTTTATGCGCTGCGCCGCGACGGCGCGCTCGACGCGGCTGCCGAACTCAAGGTGCCGGTCTGCCTGATGCACATGCAGGGCGAGCCGCGCACGATGCAGGAGGCGCCGCATTACGACGACGTCGTCGGTGAAGTGAAGCGCTTTCTCGCCGACCGCATCTTCGCCTGCGAACTGTCGGGCATCGAGAAAAAACGCATCCTCGTCGATCCCGGTTTCGGCTTCGGCAAGACTCTCGAACACAATCTCGCCTTGTTGCGCAGCCTCGATCAGCTCGCCACGCTTGGCGTGCCGCTGCTCGCCGGGCTTTCGCGCAAGTCGATGATCGGCGCGCTGACCGGCCGCGATGTTGAACACCGCGCCGCGGGTTCCGCCGCGGCTGCGTTGATCGCGGTGCAGAAAGGCGCGGTGATCGTGCGTGTGCACGACGTGGCGGCGACGCGCGATGCCCTGGCCGTATGGCAGGGCGTGGCAAGCGGTGCCGCTCCGGCGAGGAAAGCCTCCAAGCCGCTCGGTTCACAAAGATTCGATGACGATGATTGACCAGCAAGACGGCGGCAGGCACGCCGCGCAAATCGATACGGTCGTTTTCGACCTCGGCGGCGTCCTGATCGACTGGAACCCGCGCCACCTCTACCGCAAGATCTTCGGCGACGACGTCGAGACCATGGAATGGTTTCTCGCCAACGTGTGCAATTCGGAATGGAATCTGCGCCAGGACGCGGGCCGCACCTGGCACGAAGCCGTCGCCGAGGCCGAGGCCCGGCATCCGCAGCACGCGCAGCATATCCGCGCTTACCGGGACCGTTGGGAAGAAACCCTCGGCGATGCCATCGAAGGCTCGGTCGCCCTGCTCGACGAACTGCGCTCTAGGCCCGTGCGGCTGCTGGCATTGACCAACTGGTCGGCGGAGACGTTTCCGATTGGGCGGCAGCGCTTTCCGTTCCTGCAGTGGTTCGAGGGCATCCTCGTGTCGGGCGAAGAGAAGCTGATCAAGCCGGACCGAGCGATCTACGATCTGCTTGCGCAACGCTATCGCGTCGAGCCGGCGCGCGCGGTATTTATCGACGACAGCGCGGTGAACGTCGAAGGCGCACGCCATGCGGGCCTGCATGCGATCCATTTTCGCGACCCGTCCGCGCTGCGTAGCGAGCTTGCCGCGCTTGGCGTGCTGGGCTGAGCGTTTTCCGCGGCGGGCGGTACTAAACCCGGACGCCGCCGCTCAGTGCGGCTTGGCCGTGCGCGTCACCTGCGCGCAGCCGGCATCGTAGGCCGCGGTCCACTCGGCGGTCGTCGCGGCGAGCAGCGGGCGCGCGCAGCGCACGTGGATCAGGATTTTCGAGTCGAGATACCAGGTCTCGCGATACTCGTAGCGTTGTTTGCCGTTGAGCGCGAGGTAGTGCAGCACGTTAGCGCCGTCGCCGCTGCGCGCCTCGTAGCCGGGCATCTGCTTGGCCTTGTCGCTGCCCGCGTTGACGAGCGCCGGGAACGTCGATGCGTCGTTGAGCACCTTGGCTTCGACCGAAACCTGGCTTGCTTCGCCGCTGCCCTGATCGGCAGGGTCCCTGACCTGGAAGGCGACGAACTGCGGCGTGCCCTCGGTCTTCTGCATGATCGCCGGCCAGTTCGACGGCGCGGAAAACTTCACCGCGCCCTGGTAAAGCGAATAGTGCGTGCCCGGTTCGGTGTTTTTTCCGGGCTGCGCGGCGGCATAGACCGGCAAGGCGATCAGCAGGCAGGCGAGCCGGATTCTCGTGGACGGTTTCATAGCGCGTAGTGCAGGCCGAAGTCGCGGTCAGCGGCGCAGTCTAGCCGAGTTCGGCGACGCGGGCATCCGCGTGAAGTAGTTCATGTTTTGCGCAGTCGGGCGAACGTGTCGAGGCACTTCCCGGGATTTCCTCGTGCGCGTCGGCGCGGGAAATTCAAACCGCAGCACCGCTGGGCTCGCCGTCGAGCAGGTGAGCCAGCGTGTTGATGGAGTCGGTGACGCGGTCGCAGGCATCGGCGATCGCGATGGCGACGACGTGCGCTTCGCCTTGGGTCTCAGCCGCGAGCGTCTTCGCCAGAGCGCGCTCGCACTGGCGCAGACCTTCGACCTGGGCCACGCGGCCGTAGCGCAGGCCGTCGGCGATTTCGCCGAGTGCGGCGTCGACGCGCTTGGCGAAAGCGAGCACTTCGTCCTGCGCCGGCCGTTCGCGGCTGTCCTGCAGCACGGCTTCGAGCGCCATGCTCGCACGCACGAAACGGTTGGCGTTGGCGAAGACGCTTTCGGCCAGGGCGATCAGTGTTTCGTCGCGCTTTGGCTCGCCGCGCAGGCGGTCGAGCGATGCCTGTGCATTCGTGCGCGCGCTGCGCGAAGCGGTGCGCGCGTCGCGGCGCAGGTCGATGCCGCCGTCGAACAATGTGGAGAAATATACCCGGTAGGATTCGATCATCGTCGCCAGCGACGGCCGCAGTTGCTCCCAGGTCGGCCACAGCGCATAGGCGGTCAGGGCGAAACTGCAGCCGATCGTCGTCGCGATCGCACGCACGAGCATGGTGTCGCCCGGGGCGATGCCGTAGAAGGCGAGCAGGATGACGATCAGTCCGGTCAGCATCATCACGCCAAGGCCGTAGTTCATCGTCGTCAGCATGCGGAAGCCGACGCTCAGCACGGCGAGCAGGGCGAGCTGGGCCCAGACATTGCCGAGTGCGTAGTGCAGCAGGGCCGTAGTCAGGACAAGGCCGGCGAGGGTGCCGATCACACGCAGCAGGCCGAAGCTGAAAGTGCCGGCGAAGTCCGGCTTGAGTACGATCGCCGTGGTCATCGGTACCCAGAAACCGTGTGGGTAGCCGAACGCGCGCTCGGCGATCACCGCGATGCAGACGCAGACGCCGAGGCGCAGCGCATGGCGGAACGCGACGGATTGCAGGTGCAGATTCGCGCGCAACGTGGCGAGCGGACTCATCGGGCGCAATGCCGCCGGCAGGCGCGCTTCCTTTTCTTCCGCTTCGAGTTCGCCGCGCGAGCCGGCGAATCCGGCATTGCGAATGGCCGCGCGCAATTGTCCGCCGAGCGCCTGCGCGCGCGCGAAGGCGACGGCGATTTGCGGCGGATCCTCGGCGCGGCTCAATTCTTCAAGCGAGGTGAGCGCCGCGTCGAAGCCTTCCACCGCGCCGCTGGTCGCTTCGGCGGTCGTGCCGTGTTCGAGCGCTTCGCCAATGCCGTCGAGCGTGCGCGATGCGTATTCGCGCAGGCGCAGCAAGGTGTGCCGCGCTTCGCCATCGGGCAGAGTATTGACGATATCGCCGAGCGCGAGCAGTTCGAGGCGCACGCGTTCGACGATGCGCGCGAGCACGCGGAAGCGCTCCATCTCGGCGCCGCGCGCGCGATGCGTGCCGTTGAGCAGTTGCTCGACGTCGAGCAGGCCCTGGGTCACCGGCGGCGGGCGTTCGAGGCGGTTCGGCGAAATCGGCCGGTGGGTGATCGCGGCGAGTTCGCGGCAGACGCGTGCGAGCGCAGAGCGTTCCGGCCGGTAGCGCTGCAGCGGCCACGCCGCGAGCGCGAGCAGCATTTCGATCAGGCCGCCGGCGAAGATCAGCAGCCCCGCGCTGGCCGCGCCGCGGAAGCCCTGCGGGTCGGCGCCCATGACGAGCAGCAGGATCACGCAGGTCAGGCCGGCGCGTCCCGCGTTCGGCCCGAGCGCGACGAGCATGCCGCCGGTCACGCCGCAGATCAGCGCGGCGAGCGCCATCAGGATTGCATGCGCACCGAGCAAGCTGCCGGCAAAGGCGGAGACGCCCGCGCCGAGCGCGCCGAGCAGCATGCGCTGCATGCGCAGCCGGTACGGACCGGGCTGGTCGAGGAACATCGTGTTGAGCGCGCCCGAGGCGATGCCGAGGCCGATACCGACGTGGTCGGTGGCGATGCCGATACCGAGCGGAACCGCGAGTCCCAGGGTATTGCGCAAGGCGACGCTCAGCGGAACGTCGCGCGGCTTCAGTTCGATCAGGGAGCGGAACATGGCCCGATTCTAAGCCATGCTTGTACAGCGCAAGCTGAGTCGCGTCTGCCAAAGCGTGGGCAAAATCGCGACGGCGCTTCGCGCCACGTGCGCGCAGACGCTTGGCCGATCGCCGCTACGCCGCGCTCAGTATCTTTTCCGGTTCGTTGAGATAGTTGCCCTGGACGAAGTTCACGCCGCAGGTGAACAGGATCGACATGCTGGCCGCATCCTCGACGTGCTCGGCGATCACGATCTTGCCGGCCTGGTGCGCTTGGTGGCAGAACTGGCGGACGAAGTCCTGGTGCTCCTTGTCCTTCGGCAGGTTCTGCATGTAGAGCCGGTCGATCTTCAAATAGCTCGCGTCGATGTGCTTGAGCAACTGGAACGAATTGACCCCGGCGCCGAACTGCTCGAGGGCGAAGGCGCAGTGCATCTGGCGCAGGCCGTTGACGAAGGTGCGCGCGGCCTTGAGCTGGGTGACGACCTTGCTCTCGGGCATCTCGAAAACGAGCGCGTCGCCGCGCACGCGTGCGGCTTTGAGCTGCTGCGCGATCCATGGCAGCAGGGTTTCGTCGGCGATCGACGGCGCGGTGAGCTTGAGGAAGAAGATGGTCTGGCGGCCGGCTTTTTCGCGCTCGCCGAGCGTGGCGATGGCGTTGGCGATGACGATGCGGTCGATCGCGGGCATCAGCCCGGCTTCCTCGGCGATCGGGAAGAACGCGCTCGGCATCACTTCGCCCTTGTCGTCGACGAGGCGCGCGAGGATTTCGTAGAACTCGCCTTCGACGCCGTGCAGATTGATGATCGGCTGGCTGTAGAGCGCGAAGCGGTTGTGCTTGGTCGCTTCGACCAGACGTTCGCGCAGTTGTTGCATCTCGGCGAGCAGGGCTGCGTCGCGCACGCCGGGATCGTAGATCGAGGCCTGGTTGCCGCCGCGCTGCTGCAGTTCGCGCAGGCCCATTGCGGCCTGGCTCAGCACCGCCTGGGCATTGGCGTTCTTCTCGCCGATCAGTACGCCGGAGATGCTGACGTACAGGCTGACGCTCTGCTTGCCGATGTCGAAGTCGTGCTCGGAGAACACGCTGCACAGCCGCTGCGCGAGTTCGGTCGCCGCATCGAGCGGCAGCGCCGTGGTCAGCACGCCGAAGGTATGGTCGCCGAAGCGGAAGGCGACGTGCTCGGTCGATTCGAGCGTGCGGCGCAGCAGGTTGGCCATGTCGCCGAGCAGCAGGTCGGTATTGCCGAGGCCGATCGCGTCGAGATGCTCGCGGAAGTTGTCGCCTTCGAGCAGCATCAGCACTTGGTTCGGCGCACCGGCGGCGGCGGCGGCGACTACGCGGTCGAGTTCGGCGAGGCCGTGCGGGCGGTTGTACAGGTCGGTGATGAGGTCTTTGGTGCGCAGAGTGTCGATCTGCCGCGCCAGCTCGGGATTGGCGAGCGGCTGGCGCAGCACGATCTGCTGGCACGGTTCGCCGGCGACGCTGGCGGGGGCGAACTCCATCACCGTGTCGAACACCGAGCCGTCGCCGCGGCGCACCTTGATCGGCAGGCTTGCGGGCGGCTTCTCGCCGCGCGACAGATCCTTGAGCAGGGTTTTGAATTCGCCGGTCGCCTCGGGCGCGATCAGGTCGAGGATCGACACGCCCTGCAGCTCCTCGAAATCGGCATAGCCGAACGCTTCGAGCCAGGCGTGGTTGGCGCGCACGTGCGCGCCCTCGTGGACGTAGGCGATCGGATCGCGCGCAGATTCGAGCAGCGAATCACAGCGGCGCTCGGACTCGGCCAGGCTGGCTTCGAGCCGGCGTGCGCTGCGGCGCAGATGCAGGCTGGCGAACTCGCGCTGGATCACGCCGACGAGCAGATCGGCATGCTTGCGCGTCGCCACCGAGGTGACGCCGCGGCGGAACACTTCGGTGACCGCCTCACCGGAGAGATCGTGCAGGATGGCGACGACGCCGATGTCCTTGCCGCCGCGGTTGGCCGCCTGCGCGACTTCGTCGAGTTGGAGTGCGGAGCCGGAAAGGATCAGGTCCGGCGCCTGCGCCTGCAGTTGCGCCTCGAGTTCGTCGGCGTTGCGCGCCTGGGTGGCGCGCACGGCGATGCCGGCGTTGCGCAGGATGCTGGTCAGGCGCTCGGCGTCTTCGACCGAGTCCTCGACCAGCAGGAGTTTGATCACGTCCGTGGGTTTGCTCATGGGTCGTCGAGACTCGCGTACGCGATGCGGCAGAGCTCGCGTTTTACTCGATTCGCCCTGTCCGCGCCAGAGCCCGCCCGGCGCGCGGCGGCCGGTTCCGGGTCACAGCGGCGTTTTATGGGCTTCGCCGGCGATCTCGCGCACCAGCCGCGGCACGAGATAGCCGGCCAGCCGTTCGCGCAGGGCATTGACGAGCGCGCGCGCCTCGTCGTCGCCGACGGCAAAGTGGGCCGCGCCGGCGACGCGGTCGAGCTGGTGCAGGTAATAGGGCAGCACGCCGCAATCGAACAGGCGCGACGACAGCTCGGCAAGAGTATCGGCGTCGTCGTTGATTCCGCGCAGCAGCACGCTCTGATTGAGCAGTTGGGCGCCGGTCTCGCGCAGGCGCGCGCAGGCCGTAGCCGCGTTCGCATCGAGCTCGTTGGCGTGATTGGCGTGCAGAACGATCGCCACCGGCCACGGCAGTTGTTTCAGCCATGCGGTGAATTCGCGGTCCACGCGTTCGGGCAGCACGACCGGCAGGCGCGTGTGGATGCGCAGGCGGCGCAGGTGCGCGAGCGGGGCGAGCGCGTCGCTCAGCTCGGCGAGCTTGGCCGTCGACAGCGAGAGCGGATCGCCGCCCGACAAAATCACCTCGTCGATCGACGTGTCGGCGCGCAGATGCGCGATCGCCTCGTGCCAGCGATTCGCCGCGGCGGTCTGCTCCGCGTACGGAAAGTGACGGCGGAAACAGTAGCGGCAGTTCACCGCGCAGGAACCGGTGGCGATCAGCAGGGCGCGCCCCTGGTATTTGTGCAGTACGCCCAGGGCCGCGCGCGCGTTCATGTCGCCGACCGCGTCGAGGCCGAAGCCCGGTACAGCATCGAGTTCGGCGGCCTGCGGCAGCACCTGCAGCAGCAGCGGATCGCGCGCGTCGCCGTGGCGCATGCGCGCGACGAAACCGCGCGGCACGCGCAGGGCGAAGCCCGTGTCGAGGCGCGGGAGCACGTCGTCGGCCAGGTGTTCCAGGCCGAGCAGGGCGAGCAGTTCGCGCGGATCGGTGACCGCGTCGCGCCAGAGCCGGCGCCAGTCGGCGGTTCCCGGCTCCTGTCCCATGTGCGCGGCGGTGGCGTTCCCGGTTATCATTGGCGTCTTCGATTCTTCGATCCAACCCCGAATTCTACCAAGCCGCGCAACCCGCGGCTTTCTTTGATATCGAAAAATGCGGCTACGGACGGCCGCTTTTGATCTGCGCAAGCAAGGACGATTGCGCAATTTGAGGACAGACCTATGGCCAGCTATGGCATGAACGACGTCAAGAACGGCATGAAGATCATCGTGGACGGCTATCCGTGCACGATCGTCGATACCGAGTACATCAAGCCGGGCAAGGGCCAGGCCTTCACCCGCGTGAAATACCGCAACCTGAAGACCGGCCGCGTCGTCGAAATGACGATGAAGTCGACCGACTCGGTCGAGCCGGCCGACGTCGTCGACACCGACATGGAATACCTCTACAGCGACGGCGAGTTCTGGCACTTCATGCACCCGGAAACGCACGAGCAGATTGCCGCCGACAAGGCCGCGATGGCCGATGCGGAGAAGTGGCTCAAGGGCAACGAGGTCTGCGTCGTGACGCTGTGGAACGGCGCGCCGCTGATCGTGTCGCCGCCGAACTTCGTCGAGCTGACGATCACGGAAACCGATCCGGGCGTGAAGGGCGACACCGCAGGCTCCGGCGGCAAGCCGGCCAAGCTCGAAACCGGTGCGACCGTGCGCGTGCCGCTGTTCGTGCCGAACGGCGAAGTGATCCGCGTGGATACGCGCACGGGCGAATACGTCGGTCGCGTCAAGAGCTGATGCTGATGCGGGGCGCGATCGGTCGCGCCCCGTTTTTTCTGCGGCAATGAAGAACCGGGCGCGGTGAATATCGCCCCTACGAATACGATGAAGCCCGTCGACCAATTACTCGAAGCCCGCTGGGTCATCCCCGTCGAACCGCACGGCATCGTGCTCGACCACCACACCGTCGTCGTGGCCGGCGACACGATCGCCGACGTGCTGCCGATCGAATCCGCGCGCGAGAAGTACCCGAATGCGCGGCGCGTCGATTTGTCCACGCACGCGCTGATTCCCGGTCTGGTCAATACGCACACGCACAACCCGATGGTGCTGATGCGCGGCCTCGCCGACGACCTGCCGCTGATGACCTGGCTCAACGAGCACATCTGGCCTGCCGAAGGGCGCGTGATGGGCCCCGAGTTCGTGCGCGACGGCATCGAGCTGGCGATCGCCGAAATGCTGCGCGGCGGCACCACCTGCTGCAACGAGAACTATCTGTTCCCCGACGCGCAGGCGGCAACCTATATCAAGCACGGCTTCCGTGCGGTGATCGGATTGCCGTTCATCGAGTTTCCGACCGCGTGGGCGAAGAGCCGCGACGAGTATTTCGACAAGAATCTCGCCGTGCATGACGCGCTGCGCGACGAGGTACTCGTGACCACGACCCTGGCGCCGCATGCGCCGTATACGGTGTCGAACGAAGCATTCGAGCGCATCCGCCTGATGTCCGACCAGCTCGATCTGCCCGTGCATCTGCATCTGCACGAGACCGCGCAGGAAGTCGAGGACGGCAAGCGCGACCACGGCATGCGCCCGATCGCGCGCATGCAGGCGCTCGGCCTGGTCAACGATCATCTGATCGCGATCCACATGACCCAGTTGATCGACAGCGAGATCGCGCTGATGGCCGAGGCCGGCGCGTCGGTCGTACACTGTCCCGAATCGAATCTCAAGCTCGCGAGCGGCTTCTGCCCGGCGGAAAAACTGCGCCGCGCCGGCGTCAATCTGGCGATCGGCACCGACGGCGCGGCAAGCAACAACGACATCGACATGTTCGGCGAAACGCGTACCGCGGCGATGCTGGCGAAAGCCGTGGCCAACGACGCGAGCGCGTTCGATGCGGCATTCGCTTTGCAGGCAGCGACGCTCAACGGCGCGCGCGCGGTCGGTTTAGCGGACCGCATCGGCTCGATCGTGGCCGGCAAGCAGGCCGACCTCGTCGCCGTGCGCCTCGATGCGATCGAAACGCAGCCGATCTATCACGTCGCCTCGCAGCTCGTGTACGCGACCGGGCGGCATCAGGTCAGCGACGTGTGGATCGCTGGCCAGCGCAAGCTCGACGATCGTCAGCTCGTCGGCATCGACCTCGACGCGCTGCGCGGCAAGGCGCGCGAGTGGCACGAGCGCATCGCCTTCGCGCAGTAAGCCATGAATCGCTATCTGGTACTCCTGACGCGTCGCGCCGGATTCGATCCGGCGGTGGTGCCGCAACATCAACAGTTTCTCGAAGAATTGCGCGTGCAGAACCGCAACGAAATGTCCGGTCCGTTCGGCGACAAGAGCGGCGGCGCCTATCTTCTGCGTGCGCCAGACATGGCCGAGGCGCTCGCCATCGCGCAGCGCGACCCGGCACATACGAGCGGCGGCTGGGAAATCAGCGTGCGCGAATGGCTCACGCGCTAAGCGGACGCGGAGCAGGCAGACCATGAATTCGACCCAGACCGACGATTTGAACGTAAACCGCGCCGAGACCGGCAAGTTCGACAAGCTCGCCGCAGGCTGGTGGGACCCCGAAGGCGAATCGCGCCCGCTGCACGACCTCAATCCGGTAAGGCTCAACTATGTCGCCGAACGCGCGGCGCTCAAGGGCGCGCGCGCCCTCGACGTCGGCTGCGGCGGCGGCATTCTGAGCGAGGCGCTGGCCGCGTCCGGCGCACAGGTCGTCGGCATCGATCTCGCCCCGCGCGTGCTCGACGTGGCGCGGCTGCATCTGCACGAATCGAATCTGCAGGTCGATTATCGCGAGGTCAGCGTCGAGGCTCTGGCGCAGGCGTCGCCGGGCGAGTTCGACGTCGTCACCTGCATGGAAATGCTCGAACACGTGCCCGATCCGGGCAGCGTGATCGCGGCCTGCGCGGCCCTGCTGAAACCGGGCGGCCGGCTGTTTTTGTCCACGCTCAACCGCACGCCGCTCGCGTTCGGCGCGGCGATCGTCGGCGCCGAGTACGCGCTGAACCTGCTGCCGCGCGGCACCCATCACTACGTGCAATTTATCCGTCCGGCCGAAATGGCGGCGGCGCTGCGCGACGCCGGCCTCGTGCTCGAAGACTTGAGCGGCCTGGCCTACAACCCGTTGTCGCGACGCGCGTGGATCGTGAAGAACACGCAGATAAATTATCTGGCCTGCGCCGCGAAGCCGATATGACGGCGGCTTTTATTGAACAGTGCGGCCAAAGACGGCCGCTTTTTTATTTTGGTGATCTGCAATGAGTGCAAAAATACAGGCGGTGTTTTTCGACTTGGACGGCACCCTGATCGATTCGGCGCCCGACCTGGTCGACGCCATGCGCCGGCTGCGCGCCGAACTCGGCGAGCCGGCGATCGCGCTCGATCAGGTCGGCGCGGTCGTGTCCAAGGGCGGCCGCGCGATGCTGCGCGCGGGATTTCCGGGCGTCGACGAAGCGCGCCTCGAAAGCCTGATGCCGCGCTATCTCGATCTCTATGCCGAGCAGATCGCCGCATACACACGTACCTTCGACGGCATCGACGGCGTGCTCGCGCGTTTCGAGGCCAGCGCGCTGCCCTGGGGCATCGTGACGAACAAGCCCGAATATCTCGCCCGCGCCGTCGTCGCCGAACTCGGCCTCGACAAGCGCAGTGCGGCCTTGGTTGGCGGCGATACGCTGCCGGTGCGCAAGCCCGATCCGGCGCCGCTGCTGCATGCCGCGCAACTGGCCGGTGTCGATGCGGCGCGCAGCGTCTACGTCGGCGACGATGCGCGCGACATCGAGGCGGGCCGCGCGGCCGGCATGCGCACAGTCGCGGCGGCCTGGGGTTACCTCGACGGCGAAGATCCGCACGCGTGGGGTGCCGACATCGTCATCGCCAAGCCGCACGATCTGCTGCCGGCACTCGGATTCGACTGACCGCCGATGTCGGATCAGGAAGCCAGCGCGTTCGCCAGCTTCGAGGAAAAATGGCTGGCGGCGAATCCCGAGCAGGCCACCGTCGCATTGTTTCTCGCTCCTCAGGCACGCCTGCGCGCGTCGGCGTTCGGCTGCCTGATCCACGAACTCGAACAGGCCGCGTTCGGCCTGCGCGAGGCGCATATCGCCGAAGTGAAAATCCAGTGGTGGCGACAGGAGCTGCTTGCTGCGGCGTCGGGCCGGCCGCGCCATCCGGTCAGCGCGGTGCTGTTCTCCGATCCCGCGGCCGCGACGATCGATGCAGCAGCCTGGGAAAGCGTGGTCGACGGCGCGCTGGCGATGATGCAGGTCGGCGCCGCATCGAATCTCGAAGCGCTGCTCGCCGGCTATGCGCCGCTGTACCTGCCGGTCGCACGCGTCGAGGCAGCACTGTTCAACGCTTCCGCCGCGCAGGCGCCTGCGGCGGCGCGGCTCTGGACGATCTCGCATCTGCTGCAGGCACTGCGCCATCTGCCCGATGCGGGCGAACGGTTGCCGGTGCCGCTCGATGTTCTCGCGCGGCACCAATCGACGCGCAGTGCCTTGAGCGAACCGGGTGCGAAGCGGGATGACTTGCTGCGCGATCTGCTTGGCCGGCTCGCCGGTGCCACGGCGGCGGCGCTCGGCGATTCGCCGCTCGCGCCGCTCGCGCGCCGTGTTCGCGGCCGGCTCGATCTTGCCTTGATGCAAACGGCGCAGCGTTCCGCCGAGCCGCTGCGCGCGCTCTTGGCGCAGCCCGGCGCGGCGCGCTGGAAAGCGCTGTGGTGGTCGTGGCGCGAAGCGCGCCGGCTCGCAAACGGAAACTGACCGGCGCGGTCGAGAAATTTTTTATTTGAATAACACCCGTTCGCACTGAGCGTAGCGCCAAAGGCGCGAAGTCGAAGTGCCACGCGTGGAATTCCCGGCGTTTCGACTTCGCGAAGCCAAGCTTCGCTACGCTCAGCACGAACGTTTTTTATTGACTGACAAGCTCTTATCCGAGCCGGGCGAGAAGGTCCGGGTTGTCCTTCCACGCCGGCATTTTCGCCATGTACTCGATGGTTTCGCGCTCCGCCTGGGCGCGCGGACTGCCGCGGCGTTCCTGCCATTGCACCATGCGCTCGAAGCGCACGGCGAAGTCCTGCAGTTTGCCGGTTTCGTCGACGCAGTATTGGCAGTAAGTGCCGTTGTCGATCGGCATGCCGCAACTTTCGCAGGGGTGTTTCATGGGACGGGCTCCTTCAGATGGCGGACGAACGCGGTGAAAAGGCGCAGCAAATCGGCGCGCTCCGGCTGCGCCAGCCGTGCCGCCGCTTGGGCGAGGGATGCCTGATCGAGCACGCGCGTGGATTCGGCAAGCGCGGCTTGCCCATCGGCGCTGAGCCAGATCAAGACACGACGCCGATCGGCGGGATCGCGGTCGCGTTCGAGCCAACCCTTGGCTTCGAGATGATCGATCATTTCCGAGAGCGTCGATTCGGCACGGCCGAAATGCCGGCCCATTTCGGACAAGCTCAGCGGGCCGGACAGGGCCAGATGATTCAGCAGCGCCGCGGTTTCCGCCGAAGGCCGCTCGCGTTTGTCGCGGATGCGCCGCACGGCGTGCGCGTAGGTTGCACGAAACAGGTCTTCGAACGTCCGCGCGAACTCGTCTTCGTTCATGCGGCTAGCCTAGACGGCGATCATTCCTTCGTAAATCCCGAAGCTTTCTGTCGCCGCGTGCGGCAGGGCGAAGGACGAAGCCGGCAGAGCTGGATAAGCGGGCGCCGTTCCGCGCCCGTGCACATCAAGGCAATTCAACGAGGACCACACCCTTGAGTCGCCCCGCGCAAGCCTCGTGCAAAGCCTGCGGCGCGCTGTCGAGGCCGACGAAGGTCGAGCGCGGCAGAACCATGCCGCCGTCGCGCGACCACTCCGTAAGACGTTGCAGCCATTCCGCAAACGCGCCGGGATCGCTGTCGGCGCTGTAACCGCGCAAGCTGACGCCTTTGACGATGAGGCGGAACGAGTCGAGTTCGACCGGCGCGATCATCGTCGCGCGCTCGGCGGCCAGTTCGGCGGTCAAAGCGCCGAGCAGGACGAAGCGTGCGCCTTCGCGCGCGGCCGCGACGGCGGCTTGCAATTGCTCGCCGCCGACCATGTCGACGCAGACGTCGATGCCGTCCGGTGCCGCGGCCGCGAGTTGCTCGGCGATCGGCGTCGAGCCGCGGATCAACACGGCATCGTAGCCGAGTTCGGCCTGCATCCAGGCCGCTTTGTCGTGCGAGCCTGTGCTGCCGATCACGCGGCCGGCACCGAGCCGGCGCGCGATCTGGCCGGCCATCGAACCGATCGCGCCGGCGCCGCTGGTGACCAGGACCGTGTCGCCGGCATGTATCTGCAGGCCGCGAGTCAGCGCGGCATAGGCAGTCCAGCCGTGGCCGAGCCAGGCGGCCGGATCGAGAGGCGTGTCGTCGAGGCGCAGGTACGAATCCGCCGGAACCAGCGCATAGTCGCGCCAGCCGTAGCGGTGGAGAACGAGATCGCCGCGGCGCAGGCTGCCGTCTGCCGGCGCTTCGATCACCTCGCCGACGGCCGCATCGGCGAGGGTGTCGCCGGGCATCAGTGGAGGAAACGGGATGCCCTTGATGTGTTGCGCATCGGCGCTCGCCATCAGACGCACGGACGGGGAGATGCGGAACCAGCGGTTGCGCACGAGCGCTTCGTTCGGTGCGGCCGGCGGTAAGGTCGCTTCGACAATGCTGAAATCCTGCGCCTGCGGCGTGCCGCGCGGATGCCTGGCAAGGTGGACTTGGCGGGATTTTCGCGGTTGTACGGTCATGGTCTTCCTTCGCTGAAATTGCCCGCCGTTGTGCTCTCGATAAAATGCGAGCGTATATTCGTATTTTCCGGCCGAGGTCCGAACATGGCTACTCGCATTCGCGCGCAGCGCCGAAGCATGCGCAAAGCGCCGCAGCAGCAGAGATCGCGCGCGACGGTGGATGCGATCGTCGAAGCCGCGGCTCGCATTCTGGCGCGCCGCGGCTGGGCGGGGTTCACGACCAACGAGGTCGCCGCGGTCGCCGGCGTCAGCGTCGGTTCGCTTTATCAGTATTTCCCGAACAAGCTCGCGCTCGCCGAAGCGATCCGGCGCCGCCATCTCGACGCCGTACTCGCGGCGCTATCAGTGTCCGGCGGGGACGACGAAGGGCTGACGTTGGAACGACGAGTCGCGCGCCTGATCGACGGCGTCGTCGCCGCGCATTCGGTCAATCAGGCGCTGCACCACGTCCTGCTCGACGAGGTGCCGCTCACGCCGCGGTCGAGTCAGGATGCGTTCGAGATCGAATATCTGCAGCGCTATCAGACCATCGTCGCCGCGGGTTCGGGTAGGCGCGCCGGCGGCGAGCTCGCGGCGCGCGTCCTTTCCGCTGCGGTCGAAGGCGTCGTGCATGCTGCCGCGCGGCGCGGCGAACTCGGTTCACCCGCGCTGAAGGCGGAACTCGGCAAACTCGTCAGCGCGTATTTGCGCAGCCGGTCAAGGCCGCGCGGCGGCTAGAGGAAGCGGTGCATCACATGGATGTCGACGAGGCCGCGCGTCGCGTGGCGGAACGCCCGTGGCACGGTGCCGACGATCGCGAAGCCGTGCTTGCGCCATAGTTTCACCGCGACTTCATTCGTGCTGACGACGCAGTTGAATTGCATGGCGAGAAAACCGGCGGCGCGCGCGGCGGCCATCGAGTGTTCGCAGAGCTTGCCGGCGAGGCCCTGGCCGCGCGCGTGCGGCGCGACCATGTAGCCGGCGTTGGCGACATGACTGCCGAGGCCGGGCTGGTTCGGCCTGAGCATGTAGCAGCCGGCCGCTGCGCCGTCGATCAGTGCGGCGAAGCAGCGCGTCGGCGCGCTCGTCCACATGGCGCGCGCTTCGTCCAGGCTGATATCGGGTGCATAACTGTAGGTGTCGCCCGCGGCGACGACGGCGTGGAAGATCGGCCAGACGAGATCGAATTCGTCGGCGCCGATTTCGCGAATTTCCAGGCTCATTGCTTGTCGGGTTCGGGCGCCTTCGGCAGCAGGGCGGGATCGATCGGCACGTCGAACCAGTTCGCCGCCCAGTGCACGTGCGGACCGGTCGCGCGCCCCGTCGCGCCGGCGAGGCCGACGACGTCGCCCTGCTTCACTTTCTGGCCGGGCTTCACGTCGATCTGGCTCATGTGAATCGTCGTTGTGCTGACGCCGTGGCCGTGATCGAGCACGACGATGCCGCCGTTGAGGACCATGCCCATTTCGGCGAGCGAGACGACGCCCGGCGCGGTCGCGCGGATCGGTGTTCCGGTCGGCACGGCGAAATCGAGACCGAAATGTGGCGTCATCGGCTTGCCGTTGTCGATGCGCTGGCGCCCCCACAGGCCGCTAATGCGGGCGTTCTCGACCGGATCGATGAAGCCGGCCTCGAAGTCTTCACGCGGATCGTTGCGGTGGCGCGTCTCGGCGACGCGCTCGCGCTCGTGCTGGATGCGCTTGGCAAGCTCGGGATTCGGCGTGACCGTATGCTGGGGCAGGCCGTTGACGCGCTCGATGTCGTATTCGCGCTTGGCGATGTCGAGCGCGATGTCCTGCGCCTTGCCGTTCGAGTAGCGCACATGTAGCTTGGCCGCGGCAGGCGCGTCGCGGCCGAGACCGAAAACGAAGACGCCGTCTTCGCCGACGAGCAGGCGGCGGCCCTCGAACTCGATCTTCGCGCCCTTCGGCGCGTGGCCGGTGACGAGTTGGCCCTGCTGCAAATGTTCCGGCAACTGCAAATCGCGGTCGGAGGCATGGGCGGGCAGCACGGCGGCGAGGCCGAGAGCCAGAAGGGCCCGCTTCATCGGTCGAAATCCAGGCGCCGGCCGAGGCGCGAATCGTCGAGCTTGCCGTCGTGCCAGGCGAGATGGCCGTTGACCCAGGTCGCGGCGATGGTGGAGCGGAACGTCGTGCCCTCGAACGGCGACCAGCCGCACTTGGACAGGGTTTCCGCACGCGTCACCGTATGCGGCAGGTTCGCGTCGATCAGCACGAGGTCGGCCCAATAGCCTTCGCGGATATAGCCGCGCTCGTGCACGTTGTACAGCCGCGCGGGCGCGTGGGCGGTCTTTTCGACGATCAGTTCGAGCGGCAGTTGACCGTCGAACCAGCGTTCGAGCGCGCACTGCAGCACCGACTGCACGAGCGGCAGGCCCGAAGGCGCCTTCTCGTAGCTCTGCTGCTTCTCTTCCCAGGTATGCGGCGCGTGGTCGGTGGCGAGGATGTCGATGCGGCCGTCGTTGATCGCCTTGATGATCGCGGCGCGGTCGGACGGCAGTTTGACCGCCGGATTGCACTTGATCAGGTTGCCCTTGACCGGATAGTCGTCGCTGCTGAATTGGAGGAAATGCACGCAGGTCTCGGCGGTGATGCGCTTGCCGTCGGCGGGGCCCGGTGCGAACAATTCCAGCTCTTCGGCGGTGGTCACGTGCAGGACGTGCAGGCGCGAGTTGTGGCGGCGCGCGAGCTCCATCGCCAGACGCGTCGATTTGATGCAGGCTTCGCGCGAACGGATGAACGGATGTTGCTCGACCGGGATCGCATCGCCGTACTTCGCGCGCGCCGCGGCGAGGTTGGCGTCGATCATCGGCGTGTCTTCGCAATGCGTCGCGATCAGGGTCGGCGCGTCGCGGAAGATGGCGTCGAGGGTCGCGGGGTTGTCGACCAGCATGTTGCCGGTCGAAGCGCCCATGAAAATCTTGATGCCGCATGCGGCGCGCGGATCGAGGCGCTGGATGTCTTCGAGATTGTCGTTGGTCGCGCCGAGGTAGAACGCATGGTTGGCGAGCGATTTCTGCGCAGCGCGTGCGTATTTGTCTTCGAGCGCGGCACGATTGGTCGTGGTCGGCTTCGAGTTCGGCATCTCCATGAAACTAGTGACGCCGCCGGCGACGGCCGCGCGCGATTCGGTGAAGAAGTCGCCCTTGTGTTCGAGCCCCGGCTCGCGGAAGTGCACTTGGTCGTCGATCATGCCAGGCAGCAGCAGGCGGCCGCGCGCGTCGAATACGCGTTCGCCCGGTTGCGCGGCGAGTTGTGCGCCGACAGTTTCGATACGACCGTTGCGCACGCGCACGTCGCCGGCAAATCGCCGGCCGTCATTGACGATATCGGCGTTGACGATAAGGACATCGCTCATGGTTCTTCCCGTTCTCCATCGCCCGGCCGCACGGGCGGTCTGCGCAGTGTAAACGTCAACGGCACTTCGTCGATACCGCCTTCGCTGAACGGCTGGCAGCGCAGCAGGCGCCAGATCGCCAGTATGCCGCCGCGCGCCGGGCCGAAGCGCGCGACCGAGATTCGCGCATATTCCGAACAGTTCGGATGGAAACGGCAGCGCGAGCCGAGCAGGGGGCTCAGCAGGCGCTGGTAGAGGGCGATCAGGGCAAGCAGGAGGCGGGTCATCGGGGTTCCGGAAGCGTCGCCGGCCGGTCTTGCGGCAGGCGCAGCACAGGCAATGGTTGCCGGGAGGGGGCGATTGGGCTATAAAACGCGACCGCCAAGCGACAATGGTGAAGGATTATGGCGACATCGAAGCGAAAATCCGCAGTCCCGGCCAAGAAAAAGGCAGGAACGCCCAAGGCTGGCTCGTCGAAAAAACCTACGCCAAAGAAAGCGGCGGTGCCGGCGAAGAAAGCGGTGAAGGCGAAACCGAAGAAGCCCGTGCCGAAGAAAGCAGTCGCGGCGAAGAAGAAGGCTCCTCCCGCCAAAGCCAAAGCTGTCGTCAAACCGCAACGCCCGCTGAAGAAACTTGTCGCAGCGAAGAAACCTGCACCGAAGAAAATCTCCGCAACGCCCTCGCGTCCGGCTCAGCCGGCGCCAAAACCGGCCGCGAAAAAGCCTGCGCCCCCGAAACAAGCAGCGTCACCCAAAGGCAAAATGTCCGCAGTACCAGCAACCCAACCCGAGACCGTAACGCGCGAAGATGGACGTTACGCGCTACCGAACACGGTCAACATCGACCTTCCGCCCAACTATCGCCCGTCTGCGAAAGACGAGTACATGGGTCCGCAGCAGCTCGCCTATTTCCGCGCGAAGCTGCAGAAGTGGCGCGAAGATCTCGTCGAAGAATCGAAGCAGACGATCGACAACCTGCGCGACGAAGTGCGTGACGTCGGCGACGAGGCCGAGCGCGCCACGCGCGAGACCGAGAATTCGCTCGAACTGCGCACGCGCGATCGCTATCGCAAGCTGATCGGCAAAATCGACAAGGCGCTCAAGCGCATTGAAGAAGGCCGCTACGGCTACTGCGAAGAAACCGACGAGGAAATCGGCATCGAACGCCTCGAAGCGCGTCCGATCGCGACCTTGTCGCTCGACGCGCAGGAGCGTTGGGAGCATCGCCAGAAGCAGATGGGCGACTAAACCGACGATTCGTCGCGAGAGAAATTCGTCCCGACGGGGGATGGCGTAGGCGATGGACGCATTCAGCTATCTCTCGGTTCTGCTGTCGATCATCCTGGGTCTTGCCATCACGCAGACCCTCAAAGGCGTGCGCGGCGTCGTGCTTGCGCGCGCGCTGGTCGTGCCGTATTGGCCCAGTTTCGTGCTCGTCGGCTTTCTGCTCATGGTCGACGTGCAGAGCTGGTGGTCGATGTTCGGTATGCGCGCGATCTCGAACTGGATGTTCCCGATGTTCGCGGTCGTGCTGCTGCAGACTGTCGTGCTTTACATGCTTGCCGCCCTGGTGCTGCCCGATTTCTTCGGCGAGAAGACGGTCGATCTGCGCGCGCACTATTACGGCCATCGGCGCATTTTCTACGGCCTGCTCGTGGCCTTGATTGTGGTGAGCTTTCTCAAGGAATTCGCCTTGGGGAGCCTCGCAGGCGAGGGCATGAACCTGCTGTTCCACCTGTGCTTTGCGCTCGTTGCCGCGACCGGTCTCGTCACGTCGCGCGAGCCGTGTCACAAGCTATTGGTAGTGGCGATGCCGATCATGATGATCGCCTATATCGCCCTGCTGTTTGCGCGTCTGCGCTAGAACAACAGGCCCGCCTTGCGGCGGACCTGTCGTATTCCCAACGCTTCGCAGAATTACTGATTCGACTTCGTGATGAAGCCGGGCGTGCTACTGATGAAGGTCGCCGCAGCCTGGATGTCGAAGCTGCCCCAGCCGGTCGTATTGTCGTAACCGACTTTGGCCGAGTAATACGTCGCGCTCGGGCCGTTCTTGCCCGTGGTGATGTCGTGGAACGGGAAGGTCGAGGAATAGGCGTACAAGGCCTTCGGCGCGAAACCGATGGTGTTGTTGTTCGCCGATTCGAGCCGCGCCCACGCGCCGACGAACAGCGGCGAAGCGAGGCTGGTGCCGCCGTTGACGTAGTAACCGGCGCCTTGCGAGCCGTTCACGTAGTAGGCGATGCCCGACTTGGTCCAGTCGGCGTCGAAGGCCACATCGGGCACCTGGCGATACGAGCCCGACAGCGCGCTCTGCCACGACGGTTTCGCCTCGTACTTGCTGACCCCACCGCCGCTGTACGGCCAGGTGGTTTCGCTGACGTAGTTGGAGTTCGCGTCGGTGGTCAGGGTCGTGCCGCCGACCGCGATCACGTACGGCGAATTGGCTGGGTCGGATACGCAGCGCTGCGTCCCGTAGGTGCCGTTGTTGCCGAGGCTGCCGCAGTTGTACGAGCCGTGGTCGCCCGAGGCCGCAGAGAACGTCTGGCCCTGGGTCACGCCGGTCTTGAAGATCGAATCGGCGAACGAAGCCGCGCTTTCGCCGCCGCCCCACGACATGTTGACCACCTTGGCTGTGTTGTCGGTGACGACGCGGTTGAGCGTGGTGGCGAGAGTGCTGTTGTACGCGTCGTGCGCGGCGTAGAAGGTCAGCGACTTCACTCCGGCGGAAATGCCGACGATGGCTTCGGCGTCGAGCGCCCATTCGCCTTCACCGGAATTGTCCGTGCTCGATCCGCCGACGGTGACGACCGAGGTCGGCACTGCGCTGATACCGTAGTCGGACTCGTAGTGGGCGAGATCGGCGACCGACGAGGTCATGCTGCCCCAGCCGACGATGGCGACGTTCGTCTGGCGGCCGTTCGACGTGGTGCCGGCGTGGTAGACGATCTGGAAATCGTGCGGCAGATAGTAGGGATAGCCGTTGCTGCCGACGCCTTGCGCAGGCACGCGCGCCGCGCTGACGAAAGCCGGCTCCGCGTGCGAATAGACCTGCATTTTCTCGACGGTCTGCAGGCCGAGCACGGCTTGTACCTGGTCGGCGATCGCCGCCGGAACCTGCGCGCCGCCGATATTGGCGATACCTTCCTCGCCGCCGCGCGAGACGCGGACGAATTCGGTGTTGAACGCATGACGCGCGCTACCGATGTCGCCGTTGGCCGAGACGAGCAGGCGGTTGGGTGCGATTTCGACGTGCTCGAATCCCTGTGCGGTCAGGTAGTCCGCGACGGCCTGAGCTTCATCCTGGGTCGGCGAAAAATACTCGGTCGCCTCGGCGCTGTTCAGCCATTGATGATAGGCCGGACTGCCGGGTCGATGCTGTTCGGCAATGTAGCTGTCCATCAGCGCTTCATTGCGCAGCTTCAGCGTAACTACGATCGAGACGGGATGAGTGTCCTGGGCAAAACCGTCGATCGCCGCATTGCCGACGTCGAAGGCGCGCGTCGCTGTCGCGGCCCACGATGACGGTGCCTGGACAGTGCGCGGGCCGGAAGCGGCCGAAGCCGTGCCGATCGCGGCGATAGCCAGGGAGAGCGCGACGGCCAGACCGTTGCGCGTGGGCGACTTTGCAATCCTTTCGATGCTCACGTAGGTTTCTCCGTAAAGTTGGTGACGAGTAGGTTTCGGCATGCAGCCTCCCGAGCCGCGTGCCATGACCGCACTGGAACCACAAACCCCGAAAACACTGAAGCACCCCGACAGCGTTACGTTTCTTTGTAAAGAAACGTAACCAGTGATCGAGTTAACACTACTGGAGAGGGAAAGAAAAGGCGCCGCGCAGCAATAAGCAAATGCCGAATTCGCCCGATGCGTCGAGCGCCGGGCGTCAGGATGCTGGCGGATCAGCCGATTGCGCGGCGAACTTCAGTAGGGAGATCAGCCGAGCGCGGCGCGCGCGTGGGCCTTGATCGTCTGCAGCATCGCGGCGAGGCCGTTGCTGCGTGTCGGCGAAAGATGCTTGGCCAGACCGATCGCTTCGACATAGCGCGGCTCGGTATCGAGCACTTCCTGGGCCGAACGGCCCGAGTAGACGCGTAGGAGCAGGGCGATCAGGCCGGAGACGATCGCCGAGTCGCTGATCGCCTGGAAATCCAGCCTTTGCGCGTCGCCGCTCGCCACGAGCCAGACTTGCGACTGGCAGCCCTGCACTTTGTGCTCCTCGGTCTTCAACGCCTCCGGAAACGGCGGCAGCTTGCGGCCGAGGTCGATCAGGTACTGGTAGCGTTCGGTCCAGTCGCCGAAGAAGGCGAATTCCTCGGCGATCGCGTTCTGCGCGGCTTGCGCGGTCGCTTCGCCCAACTGGCCGGTAGCGGAAAGGTCAGGCTGCATGGTCATCGAGGTTCCTCGGTACCCGAATCTTTGGGCGGAGCAACGCGTTTCCAACGCGGACCCTGCGGCGTGTCTTCGACGACGATGCCGAGTTCGAGCAGCCGGGCGCGCAGGCGATCGGCTTCGGCGAAGTTCTTTGCCTTCTTTGCCGCCTGGCGTGCGTCGACGAGTTGCTGCACTTCGGCCTCGTCGAGCGCGGAGTCTGCGGTCGAGCCCTGGAACCATGCTTCCGCATCGATCTGCAGCAGACCGAGGAACGCGCCGGCACTGAGCAGTGCAGACTTCGCTTCGAGTTGCGCCTGCGCATCGCCAGCACGGCGCGCCGCGTCGGCAAGGCGCGATAGCACGGCCAGCGCTTCGGGTGTGTTGAGATCGTCGGCGAGCGCGCCGAGGAATTCTTCCGGCAAGTCGGTCGACGTCGTTGAAGGCACGACGGCGAGATCGCGCAGCGTCGTATACAAACCGTCGAGCGTGCGCCGCGCCTGCTCCAGTGACGCGGCGGACCAGTCCAGCGGCTGGGTGTAATGCGCCTTCATCAGCATGTAGCGCAGCAGTTCCGGCGGATGCTGTTCGAGCAGGTCGTGCAGCACCAAGGTATTGCCGAGCGATTTCGACATCTTCTTGCCTTCGATCGCAAGCATGCCGTTGTGCAGCCAGTAGCGCGCGAACACCTTGCCGCCGTGCGCGCAGGTCGACTGCGCGACTTCGTTCTCGTGATGCGGAAAGAGCAGGTCGTTGCCGCCGGCGTGGATGTCGATCGTTTCGCCGAGATGCGCCTCGCTCATCGCCGAGCATTCGATATGCCAGCCCGGGCGGCCGCGGCCCCAGGGGCTGTCCCAGCCGGGCAGGTCGGATGTCGACGGTTTCCACAGCACGAAGTCGGCCGGATTCTTCTTGTACGGCGCGATCTCGACACGCGCGCCGGCAATCATTTCGTCGGTCGAGCGGCCTGAGAGTGCACCGTAAGCAGGGAACGAGGCGACGTCGAACAACACATGGCCTTCGGCCGCGTACGCATGGCCGCCGGCGATCAGACGTTCGCACATCGCGATGATTTCGCCGATATGCGCCGTCGCGTAGGGCGTGATGTCCGGCGCGTCGACGCCGAGCTTGGCCATGTCCTGTGCATAGGCATCGGCGAAGCGCGTAGTGATCGTGCCGATCGGTACGCCGGCTTCGGCCGCGGCGTTGTTGATCTTGTCGTCGACGTCGGTGATGTTGCGCGCGAAAACCACATGCTGCGCGCCGTAGATGCGCCGCAGCAGGCGCACGAGCAGGCCGAATACCACCGGTCCGCGCGCGTTGCCGATGTGCACGTAGTTGTAGACGGTCGGGCCGCACAGATACATGGTGACGCGCTTCGGGTCGAGCGGAACGAACTCTTCGACGCGGCGCGTCAGGGAATTGTGCAGTCGTAGTTTCATAATTGAATTGTAGCGCAACGGCTTTGCGTTCAGCTTCCAAAGTTGCGCTAAACCCTTGGTGTGACGCGGTTTCGCTGCGGATTTCTTCAGGTTTTCCTTAGTCCGCATTCAGCCTGCCCATGCTGTAATGCCGGCCAGTTCAACGTGGCGCGCGCGACGATCGGGGGGAACCGATGCCGCGATGCGGACACGTTTTATGAGTTCGCCATCGCCAGCGCGATCGTCGAAACATGTCGTTTGGAGCCGTGAACAAAATGAAGCTACCCGGCATTCTCATTGCGAGCATGCTGCTTGTGGAACTCTGCCACGCGCAGGACCACACCGCCGCGCACCCGCAGCCGATCGCTGCGGAGTCGACCCGTTATGGTTGGGCCGACGTGCTGCGGGTCGATGCCGTTTACGAGCCCGCGCCCGATCCCGCCGTCGAGGCGGAGCAGAACCGTGCGGCGCTGGCCAATTGCAATGACGAGTCACCGCCGCCTCCGCCGGCCAACGGCAACAACGAACAGGCCGACAACCGCGCGACCGGCACGGTGATCGGCGCGCTGATCGGCGGCGTCATCGGTCATGCTTTCGGTCACGGCGACGGCAACAAGGCCGCGACGGCAGTCGGCGCGGTCGCCGGCGGCGTCGCCGGCAATCGCATCGCCGCCGCGCAGGACCAGGCGACGAACAACCAGATGCAGCAGCAAGCCGACGCCGAGCGCGATGCCGTCGCCGCGTCGCTGCGCGACTGTCGTGACGTACGCACGATCCGCCCACACGCACAGCCGGAACGCCGCATCATCGGCTACGACGTCGAGTATCGCTACAAGGGCGAAATCTACATGGCGCGCCTGCCGTTCGATCCGGGTGACCGCATGCGCGTGAAGATCACGGTTGTCCCCGCCGAGTGAATTCTTCGCGCAGAGGTTGCGCGCGAGGCGATCGACCATTATCATGCGCGGCTCGCTGCCGCAGCGCGTTCACCGCGCAATCCCGTCAAGGCAGCGGACCACCCAAGTCGGGGTGTAGCTCAGCCTGGTAGAGCGCTACTTTCGGGAGGTAGAAGTCGGAGGTTCGAATCCTCTCACCCCGACCAGATTTGCTAAAAAAGCCACCCGCCGCGGTGGCTTTTTTATTGGCTGGCGGCATCCGTTCGGCCGCCCGCGACGGCGAACTGCGCGACCTCGTCCCAGAGCTTTTCCATACGTGCATCGAGCACGAGATCCATGTGGCCCGGATCGCAGGCATAGCCGGTCGCACGGCCGACGACGCGGTGCTCCACCTTGCCGCCGAGCTGGGCGACGAAATTCTGCTGGCATTGCGGCACCGAGAGTAGTCGGTCGTTCGCGCCGGCGATGCTGAGCATGGGCACTTTGACCAGGCGCATCGAGGTGCGGAAGGAATGCCCGGCACGGTCGCTCCAGTAGCTTCGCGTCCATTCGTGCATTTGCTGCACGAAGCCCAGCGCTTCGTCGTCCGAGCCTATACGCAGACGGCGTGCCGGGAAGCGGCCGTACAGGCGCGTCAGACCGAGCAGCACGGCCACAACGGCCCGTTTCGCCCACCAGCGCGCACGATTCGGTTCCAGTGCCGGTGTCCATACGTTGACGCCGAGCAGGACGAAGCGGTCGAAGGCGACACCGCGGGCGATCGCGCCTTCCGTCACTCTGATCTGGTGCGCGAGCGCCGCGTGACCGAACAGGCTATGGCCGACGGCGACGCGCTCCGCGTCCGGAAATCGGCGCGCGAGTTCGGCAGCCATTAGGCCCGCGTCGGCAACGTGATCGTCGTAAGTCCAGTTCGCGCCCTTGCTGTTGGCGAGATCGCTCTGGCCGTGGCCGCGCAGATCCATCCAGAGCACGGCGGCGCCGGCTCGGCACAGCGCGCTGAGCAGGCCTTTGCCTTCGGGGCGGTCGAGCGAGCGGCGATTCGCCATCATCGCGTGCGACAGCACGATCGCGACGCGCGGCGGCTCGCGCGGCATAAGCAGCTCGCCGCGCAGGCGCACGCCGTCGGCGGCGATCAGCTCGACCGGTTCGCCGCCACGCAGCGCCGGGTGAGTCGGGACGTGCGCGACGGCCGCGGCGTTCGCCGACGACTCCGGCGCCGAGGAATTCATTCCCATACGATGGCCTTGCGATTGGCCGACTCGCGCGCGATCAGCTCGGCATAGTGCTGCTGGATCGGCTCGCGCTTGATTTTCATTGTCGGTGTAAGCAAGCCACTGTCGATCGTCCACGGTTGCGCGACGATGACGATCTTGCCGATCTGCTCGTTCGAGTCGAGCGACGCGTTTGCGCGTTCCATCGCCGAAGCGAGATCGCGCTGTATCGCGTCGCGCGGTTTCTTCAGCGCGTCCGGCGCGAGCGATACGAGCAGGATCGGCTGCGGCACGCCGGGGCCGACGAGGCAGCAGGTTTCGACGTCGGGCGTGCGCGCTGCTTCTTCGATCGGTGCCGGCGCGACGTATTTGCCTTTCATCGTCTTGAAAATTTCCTTGGTGCGGCCGATCACGTGCAGATAGCCGTCCTCGTCGAAGCGGCCCTTGTCGCCGGTGCGCAGAAAACCGTCTTCGGTGAACGCGTTGCGCGTGGCTTCCTCGTCCTTGAGATAGCCGAGCATGACACCCGGATGGCGCACGAGGATTTCGCCGTCCTCGCCGAGCTTCACCTCGGCGTCGGGCAGCACCTTGCCGGTCGAGCCGATGCGGTTGGCCCAGTTGAGATTGCAGGCGATGTAAGCGAACGCTTCGGTCGGCGCGCAGCCGTTGAGCACGCGGATGCCGAGCCGCTCGTACCATTCGACCAGGGACGAAGCGATCGGCGCGGAGCCGGACAGAATGAATTTCGCATTCTGCAGACCGATCGCCTTGCGCAGCGAACGCCGGACGATGCGGTTGACCACAGGAACGCGCACCAGCGTGTCGAGGTGCGGCATCTTTTTCAGCACGCCGGATTGAATGCGGCTGTAGACCAGCGGCACGCCGCAGAACATCGACGGCGCCACGCGCGCGAGCGTGGCGGCGAACACCTCGAGGTTTTCGAGGAAGTGCACCTGCGCGCCGGTGATCAGCGAAGCGCCTTCGCCGACGAGCCGCTCGAAGAAGTGCGCAAGCGGCATATACGACAGCAGGCGGTCGCTGCCTCCGGGCTGCATGAAACCGTGCGGGATCAGGATGTGTTGGAGCAGACGCTGGGCGGTGAACTGTACATTGCCCGCGCTGAGCATCACCGCCTTTGGAAAACCGCTCGTGCCCGAGGTGTAGACGAGCATCACCATCTGCTCCGGCGGCGGCAGGCGATAGTCGGTGTAGGGCGTGTGGCCTTCGAGCATCGCGTCCCAGCCGTCGTCGAGCTGCGGCACGCCGGGGTAGGGCAGCGACCAGCGCGGAATGCCCGCAGGTACCGCGGTGATCAGCTCGTCGACGTCGAGCGCCGGACCGACGAAGACCGCGCGCACTTCGGCATGCTCAAAAATATACTTCGTGACCTTTGCGCTTTGTTTCGGATAAAGGCCGACGCTGACGTAGCCGGCCATGGTGATGGCGAGGTCGGCGAGAAACCAATGCGCCGTATTGCGCCCGGAAATTGCGATGCGGCTGCCGGGCGGCCAGCCGCGAGCGCGCAGCGCGCTGGCCATGCGCTGCACCTGGGATGCGCATTCGCCCCACGTGTAGACGCGTTCCGTGCCATCGATGGGTTGATACAGCCACGGCCGCTCCGGTATGTCGCGGCCGCGCTGCAGAAGCAGGTGCACGTAATCGAAGATGCCTGGCGCGATGCTCATCGTGATGCCTCGTCCGGATCGGTTTTCCCAAGTATCTAAATCACCGCGGTGGCATGCGGATCGCGCCGTCGAGGCGGACGACCGCGCCGTTGAAATAACTGTTGCGGCACATCTCCAACGCGAGCGAGGCGAATTCGTCGGGGCGGCCGGCGCGCTTCGGAAACGGCACCGCGGCGTCGAGCCCAGCCTGTACCTCGGGCGGCAGCAGATGCAGCAGCGGCGTGTCGAACGTGCCCGGCATGATCGTGTTGACGCGGATGCCTTCGTCCATCAGGTCGCGCGCGATTGGCAGAGTCATGCCGACAACGCCGGCCTTCGAGGCCGAGTAGGCGGCTTGGCCGATCTGTCCGTCTTCGGCCGCGACCGAGGCGGTGCCGACGATCGCGCCGCGTTCGCCGCCTTCGAGCGGGTCGAGCGCGAGCATGCCGGCCGCCGACTTGGCGATGCAGCGGAACGTACCGACGAGATTGATCCTGATCAGCGCTTCGAAATGTTCGAGTGGGAAATGACGGATTTCACCGCTCGACTTCGACCGCGACGCGGTGCGCCCGTTGAATCCCGTGCCCGCACAATGGATCAGCACGCGTTCCTGTCCGTGGATCGTACGCGCATGCGTGAATGCCGCATCGACTTCGGCGTCCGAGGTCACATCGACCTTGCAGTACACGCCGCCGATATCGCGTGCGACCGCGTCGCCGCGCTCGGCATTGAAGTCGAAGATCGCGACTTTCGCGCCTTCGCTCGCAAGCGCGCGTGCGGCCGCCTCGCCGAGGCCCGACGCGCCGCCCGTGACGACTGCGGCCACGCCGTGCAGGTTCATGTCTCGGCTCCGCTGCGCATTTCGGTTTCCTCGTCGACCTTGGTGGCCATGACCACGGCGCCGAGAATGCGCGCGTTGTCGGCGCCGAGTTCCGGTGCGGCGCCGACTTCCGGCAGCGGCCGGTCGAAATGGATCGGCAGGCGAAACGCCGGCTTGCCGGCGTCATCGGCGATCATGCCGCGCGCCTGCACGTGTTCGTTGGCGAGCGCTTCTTCGAGACTCAGTATTGCGCTGACGCAAGTGTCTTCGCCGGCGAGCAGGCGTTCCCATTCGTCGCGCGGCTTGCCGGCGAACAGTACGGACAGGGCGTCGTGCAAAGGCTGCCCGGATTCGTCGGGCGAGAGCGCCAGTTCCAGCAAATCCTGCCGGCCGGCGAGACGGCAGAGGCGCACGAAGAATTTGTACTCGAGCGGCGCGACGGCGAGATGGCGACCATCCGCGCAGGCATAGACCCGATAATTCGCCATGGCGCCGGACAAGGCGTCGGCGCCGCGCGGCAGGCCGTGGCCGAGCATGCGCAAGGTCGACAATGCGACCACCTGCAGGGCTAGCGTGCCGTCGAGCATGCCGACGTCGACGAACGAACCCTCGCCGGTTTCGCGCGCCTTGAGCAATGCGGCGAGAATGCCGACCGCGCAGGTGAGCGCGCCGCCGGCAAGATCGGCGGTCTGGAAGTTGCCCGATGCGGGCGCGCCGCCGCCGGCGCCGGTCTGCTCCAGTTCGCCGGCATAGCCGCGGAAATTCATATCGTGGCCGGCGCGGTCGCGATACGGCCCGGTCTGGCCGTAGCCGGTCAGTGCGGCATAGACGAGGCGCGGATTGATCGCCTTGAGCGCCGCATAGCCGCAGCCCGATTTGTCCATCACGCCGGGGCGGAACGATTCGATGACGACATCGGCATCGATTGCGAGGCGGCGGAAGGTTTCCGCATCCGTCTGTTTGCGCAGATCGAGCGTGACCGAAGCCTTGCCGCGATTGATCAGCGCAAACAGTTCCGGCGACATGAGGCGTGCGTAGTCGCCGCCGTCGGGATCTTCAATCTTGATCACGTCCGCGCCGAGCTGCGCCAGATACAGCGTGCAGAACGGACCCGGCAGCAGCCGGGTCAGATCGAGCACGCGCACGCCGGCGAGCGGACTCATGCGATCAGCCTTGCAGCGCGCTCGCGTCGAAAATCTTCGACAGCCGCTGCGCGAGCATCAGGTCACCCGACGCCTTGAGCTTGCCGCTCATGAATGCGGCGACGCCGTTGAGCCGGCCCTGCATCAGCTCGACGAAATTTTCGTCCGACACGGTCAAGGTCAGATCGCTCTTCGGCGCCGTGCCGGAATGGATCGAGCATGCCCCGTTCTCGATGACCGCATAGGCCGGCTGCGAAATGTTGAGCTGGATCGTGTGCGACTTGCCGGCCGCTTCGGCCGGGCGGAAGGCTTTCGGGAGTTGCTGCACGAGGGTATTGGCGTCCATCGGGTTTCCTCAAGGTTGCAATGAGCGCCGGCGCAGCGGCGCGGGAACAAACAAATCAATCGTTGCGATACATAGTGACGACGCACGCGCCACCGAGGCCGAGATTGTGCTGCAGGGCGACGCGCGCGCCTGCGACCTGGCGCTTGTCGGCCGTGCCGCGCAATTGCCAGACAAGCTCGGTGCACTGCGCCAGCCCGGTCGCGCCGAGCGGGTGGCCTTTGGAGAGCAGGCCGCCCGAAGGGTTGGTCACGTAGCGGCCGCCGTAGGTGTTGTCGCCGTCCCAGATGAATTTTTCCGCTTCGCCGTCCTTGCACAGGCCGAGCGCTTCGTAGGTCAGCAATTCGTTGGCGGTGAAGCAGTCGTGCAGTTCGACCACGTCGACGTCTTCGGGGCCGAGGCCGGCTTGGTCGTAGACCTGCTTCGCTGCACTGCGGCTCATGTCGAAGCCGACCATCTTGATCATGCTCTGCGGCTCGAACGAAGTCGCATAGTCCGTCGTCATGCTCTGCGCGGCGATGTACACGGGCTTGGCGATGCTGTGCTTGGCCGCGAATTCGTCCGAGCACAGCACGGCCGCCGCAGCGCCGCAGGTCGGTGGGCAGCATTGGAAGCGCGTCAGCGGATCGAACACTTCGTCGGAAGCCATGATCTGGTCGAGGGTCAGCGGCTGATTGAACAGCGCGTAGGGATTGTTCGCCGCATGCCGGCGCGCCTTCTCCGAAATCTTGCCGAAGGTTTCCTTCTTCGTGCCGTGCCGCCAGCGGTACTCGCGGCCCGCGCCGCCGAACATCTGCGCTGCCACTGGCGCGCCGTTCATGCCTTGCACGTCGTTCATCACCTGGGCGAACTTGCCGAGCGGCGTTTCGCGGTCGTTGAACTTCGAGTTGAGCGCGCCTTTCTCCATCTGCTCGAAGCCGAGCGCGAGCACGCACTCGGCAAGACCGCCTTCGATCGCCTGGCGGGCGAGGTAGAGCGCGGTCGATCCGGTCGAACAATTGTTGTTGACGTTGACGACCGGGATGCCGGTGAGGCCGAGTTCGTAGACGGCGCGCTGGCCGCAGGTCGAATCGCCATAAACGTAGCCGACGTAAGCCTGTGCGATTTCGCGGTACTCGATGCCGGCGTCTTCGAGCGCGATACGGCCCGCGTCGCGCGCCATCTCGTAATACTCGGGACTCGCGCCGGGCTTGGCAAACTTGGTCATGCCGACGCCGATCACGTTGACTTTGCGTTTCATGAGTGTGTTCCTTTGAGGAAATCGAGTTCGTGCGCGAGGCGCATGTCACCGTCGACGCGCAGGCTGCCGCGCTGATACAGGTCGCGCGCATCGGCGTTGCCTTTGGCGAGGGCGATGAAATCGGCGTCGGACAGACCGAATACGGCTGTCGCCTGCGCGTTCTCGCCTAGTTCGACCTTCGGTGTCTTGCCCGACAGGTCGATCACCCAGCTAGCATCGGGATCGCGCAGCTTGAACACGACGACGCGGCCGCCGAGACCGTCGGCGGCCTTCGGATTCGTCTTCAGCTTGTCGGCAAGCGCAGCGAAGAGCGGCGCGGCGGCGCTCGCTTGCGCCGCGGCCTGCGCCGATTCCACCGCATGCGCGGCAGGGGCGGCTGCGGCAGGCACTGCGTTCTCGCCGCGCTGAGCGACGATATCCCGCAGCAGTTTCGGATCGATCTTCTGCAGAAAGCCGAGCTTCTGCGAGGCCATCACGTTGCCGGCGATCTTGAGCTTGCCGCCGAAGTAGAGTTTGTTCGGATCGACCTTGCCGGTCGACATGTCGATGAAATCGGCGTGGCTCAGGCTCAGCGTGGTGTCGGGCTTGTCGGCCGGCCCTTGTCTGACCGCGCCGTCGCCCGACTTGAGGTCGAGCGTCCAGGTCGAGTCGGGCGCGCACAGGTCGAATTGGAACGAGGTCTTGATCTGGTCGCCAAGGCCCTTGTGCAAGGCCAGATGTTTGCCGATCGCAGCGAAAACATCAGCGGCGGACAGCGCAGTCGCAGTGGTCGCCGCTTCGGTCCGAGGTGTGGCTTCGGCGACGGCCGGCTTGGCCTGAATCTGCGGAATCTCGCGGTACAGTTCGACCGCCGCATTGCGCAGCACGACTTTGTCGCGCTCCTTGACGCGCGTTTCGAAGACGATGCGCGTGTCCGACTCCTTCCACATGCGCGTGACGAGGGTCTCCCCTGGATACACGCTTTCGGCGAAGCGCACTTTTATACTTTTGAACTTGCGTGCGTCGCCCGCACAGAATGCGCGGACCACGTGACGCCCGGCGATGCCGAAGGTGCACAGGCCGTGCAGGATCGGCTTCTCGAAACCGAACGCCTGGGCGAAGGCCGGATCGGCGTGCAGCGGATTCCAGTCGCCGGACAACCGGTACAGCAGCGCCTGGTTCGCATCGACGCGCTCTTCGAGCGTCGCATCCGCTTCGCGCGCCGGCGGCACATTGATCTCGCCCGCCGGACCGCGCTCGCCGCCCCAGCCGCCGGCGCCGCGCACGAACGCGCTCATCTCGTTGTAGGCGAGTCGTTCGCCGCTCTCGTCGAAGGTCTCCGTCGCGAACACGACGACCGCATTCGGCGCCTTGTCATAGGCGGCCTTGACCTTGAACACGTGACGCAGCTTCGCCTTCGGCGGCAGCGGGCGGAACACTTCAGTGTACTGCTCGCCGTGCAGAACGGTTTCGAGGCCGAAGCGGATGCCCGGCACCGAGCGGCCTTCCTTGACCATCGCCAGCATCGCGCTGGTCGGCGGAATCACCGCGTAGGTCGGCAGCGCCTGGAAGCCGTCGCCGAGTTCGTAGGCGAACTTCAGTTCGTTCGCGTCGAGTGCGTCGCGCGCCGCGCCGATGCCGAGCGCGTAGAGGGCGAGGTCGCGTTCGTCGTAGCTCGATTCCGATTCGAGCTTGGCCGCAAGTGCTTCGTCGAGATCGATGTATTCGTTGCCGCCGAGGCTCGGCTTGTCGACGCGGGCGAGCAGCGGCGCGAAGGCTTCGGCCATCGCCGCCGGATGTTCGTTCTTGCGCGTGAAGTCGCCGATCTCGTTCCAGGCGGCGGCGACGTTCTCGACGTCGATCTTGCGCCCGGCATGGAAGAAGTGGCCCTCGCTGCGCTCCCAGCGCAGCTTGCCGACAAAACCCGCGCCGACTTCGAACAAGCCCTTGGTCTCGGCGCAGTCCTCGTGACAGAGCCAGCCGACCAGCGGGCTGACGTAGTCGGGGCTGAGCTTGGCGAGCACGTCGGGGGGCAGAATCGTCTCGGTCAGGCGCGAGGCGGCGATCGGCGCGATCGTGTTGACGTGGATGCCTTTGCTGCGGCCTTCCTCGGCGAGTGTCTGGGCGAAACCGTGCAAGCCGAGCTTGGCCATGCTGTAGTTGGCCTGGCCGAAATTGCCGTAGATGCCTGCAGCCGACGCGGTGAAAATGATGCGCCCATAGTTCTTCTCGCGCAGCACCGGCCACGCCGCGTGCGTCACCTTGTAGGCGCCGTAGACGTGCACCTGATAGATGCGATTCCAGTCATCGTCGCTCATCTTAGCGAAGCTGATGTCGCGCAGGATGCCGGCGTTGTTGATGACGATGTCGACCGTGCCGAATGCGTCGAGCGCGGTTTTCACGATTTTGTCGCCGTCGGTTACGGAGTCGTAGTTCGCGATCGCTTGACCGCCGAGTGCCTTGATCTCATCGACGACCGTGTCCGCGGCGTTCGACGATTTCCCGTCGCCGAACGCGCCGCCGCCGAGGTCGTTGACCACGACCTTGGCACCACGCGCGCCGAGCATCAGCGCGTAGGCGCGCCCGAGACCATTGCCGGCGCCGGTGATGACGGCGACTTTGCCGTCGTATCTCAATTGCTGCGTCATCTTGTCCTCGGTGGTTCTGGCTCGTCGTTTCGACGAGGTTGGTATCTTGGGCTCTTCTATCTGACTCTGTGTGCAGGTATGTCCAATCGGCGGGCGCGTCCATTCGTTTTTCCGCTCGCATCCCGCGAGCGGGTGACTTTCTCTTGCTCGCACAAGAGAAAGTCACCAAAGAGAATGCGCCCGGATGCCGCGCCGCCTGCGGCGGTTCGCGAGGACATGCCGGGTTCGCTGACTGCACGTCCCTGTACTGGCAGCGGAATCGGCGCGATCCATCGCGCCGACCCTGCGGGCCTTTTCGTCATGCCCTCGCCGCGGCAGACGGGGACCCGAAGAATAAAAAGATCGAGCAGAGATCAAAAGCGCAAGACTTTAAGCTCTTCCCGAATCCCGAATCCCGAATCCCGAATCCCGAATCCCGGCCCTCACATACTCCTGGCAATCAGCTCTTTCATGATCTCATTCGTGCCGCCGTAGATGCGCTGCGCGCGCGAGTCGGCCCAGGCGCGTGCGATCGGGTATTCGAGCATGTAGCCGTAGCCGCCGTGCAGTTGCAGGCATTCGTCCATCACCTTGCCTTGCAGATCGGTGGTCCAGTATTTCGCCGCGGCCGCGGCTTCGACGCTCAATTCGCCGGCCAGTACCTGTTCGATGCAGCGATCGACGAAGACGCGGCCGATCGCGGTTTCCGCTTTCAGTTCGGCGAGTTTGAAGCGCGAATGCTGGTAGCTCGCGACCGGTTTGCCGAATACCTTGCGGCTGCGCGCGTAGTCGAGCGTCCAGGCGATCGCCGCTTCGCACGCCGCGATGGCGTTGATCGCAATGATTAGGCGTTCCCAGGCGAGCTCCTTCATCAGGGCGAAGAAGCCGGTGCCCTCGTCGCCGAGCAGGTTCGCGCGCGGCACGCGCACGTCGTCGAAGAACAGCTCGCAAGTGTCCTGGCCTTTCATGCCGATCTTCTTCAACGGCTTGCCCTTGCCGAAGCCCTTGCGATCGGCCTCGACCAGAAGCAGGGAGACGTTTTCTGCGCCGCCCGTGGCGTCGCCGGTCTTGGCGACGACGACGACGAGATCGCACAGATAGCCGTTGGTGATGAAGATCTTCGAGCCGTTGATCACGTAGTCGTCGCCGTCGACGATCGCCCTGGTCTTGACCGCCTGCAGGTCGGAACCGGTGCCCGGCTCAGTCATCGCGATCGCGCCGACGACCTCGCCGTTCGCCATCTGCGGCAGCCATAGCCGCTTCTGTGCGTCGCTGCCGAAATTATTGAGATAGTTGGCGACGATATCGTTGTGCAGGACGAAGCCGATGCTGCTGTTGCCGGCGTACATCAGCTCTTCCATGAGCACGACGCTGAACGCGCGGTCCGCGCCGGCGCCACCGTATTCCTCGGGCATGGTCATGCACAACATGCCGAGCGAGCCGGCGCGGTTCCAGATCGCGCGGTCGACGTGCTGCTGCTCTTCCCATCGCTCGCGGTGCGGGGTGCACTCGGTTTCGAGAAAGCGCCGCACGTTGCGGCGGAACTCGTCGTGCTCGGGCTTGAACAGGGTTCTCGGGATCACGTACGGTTCCTGCGAAATATTTTGCAGTCTGGACTGTATGTAAATGCGAAAATATCCGCGGCGGAAAGCGAAGTCAAGTCGCGCCGCGTCCGCGGCGGGCTGGCCGATGCAGATGGAAAACTGCACACTAGCGCCGCGCTCCTGCCGATGTCCGAAGCGCTTTTGGGAAAGCGATCGATGAAGAAAAAAACGAGCACAGCGGCGAAGAAGCCGGCCAGGAAGAAACCGCGGCGCAAGCAGTCCGACCGCAGCGCGGCGATGCGCGAGCGCTTGCTCGCGGCGACCCTGGAAAGTCTTGCCGAGGACGGCTACACGGGCTCGACCCTGTCCTCGATCGTGCGTCGCGCCGGGGTGTCGCGCGGCGCCCAGGTGCATCACTACCCGAACAAGCAGGCCCTGATGATCGACGCGGCCGAGAATCTGCTGCGACGCATCTACCGCACGCTCGGCGAACTGATGTTGTCGGTCGCCAAGGAAGACGACCGCCTGCAGGCCCTGGTCGAGGCGATCTGGCAGCAGTTGTTCGCGACCGAGCTGTATCGTGCCTACAACGAACTGCTTGCGGCGAGTCAGCGCGATGCGGCTCTGGCCGCAGCGCTGCGCAAGCTACTGCTGCGTCAGGCCGAGGTGTTCGACGTCGCGATCGACCACTACTTCGCGGTTGCGCCGGGTTCTAATGCCGACATCAAGGCCCTGTTCACCCAGTTCACCGCCTTGCTCCACGGCTTGATCAGTCACGCGCATCTGATGCCGGGCCCGCAGTTCATTCCGGCGCAGCTATCGGCGTGGATCAAGCATGCCGGTATGCATATGCGTGCGCGCAAAGGCGTACGTACGCCGCCACCGCGGCCGCT
The DNA here is from genome assembly GCF_005503555.1 of Rudaea sp. 3F27F6. GTDB lineage: Bacteria > Pseudomonadota > Gammaproteobacteria > Xanthomonadales > Rhodanobacteraceae > Rudaea. Next base: position 1,826 of record NZ_SCNG01000001.1, on the reverse strand, counting down.
CGGCTGGGGCGAGGCATCGCAGTAGCCTCAATGGAATCGGGCGCCGCGGCCGGCCATGCGGCCGTTTCAATTTTCCCGTTGCAGATGGACCGGCTCGAGCCCGAGCGCGGTGACCCAATCGAGAATGCCGCGGCCCGGGTCGATTTCCACGTCGACCGCCATATCCACGGTCTGCCATTGCGGGCGCGCGCGAATCGATATCGGCCGACTCGAACGCGTGAGGAACTCCACCTCTGCTGCGAGAGTGGCGGAGAGCGCAACTTTCTTCAGATCATCCGGCATGCGAGATTCCGAGAGATTGACGGCTTGGGCCGAAGGCGACGCCGGGGAGAATGTCCCCGGCTTCGCCGCCGTGGCGTACAGCGGCGCGGTTCGAATATGGCCCTGCGGAAACGGTACGAACGGGACTTGCGCTTCCTGCGTCGGGCTCGCACAGTGGCGACCGCGGTTGCGTACCAAGCGGCGGCGGATGCAGGCAGGCCTGCCATCCCCGGTGGCTTTGCAGCCGCTCTGTGTTTCCTGTCAGCCGGTCGTTTCGCAAATGGAACTCGGTATCCAGTTGGATACAAAAAAAGCTATGCCTCTGATTGCTCGTTGTCAAGGCGGACTGCAGTGAAAAAATCGCCGCCGGTTATTGCCGAGCCCCTGCCCGAAGGCAAGGCGCGTCTGATCGATGCCGCAGTGCGCCTCGCTGCGCGCGACGGCAGAGCGGTGTCTTCGCTCGGCCTGCGCGAGCTTGCGCGCGAGGCCGGCCTCAATCACAACACGTTCTACCGGCATTTCGAAAGCATAGAGGAACTTGGGCGATTCGCCGCGGAGCGCGTCGCACTGCGGCTTATGACGGAACTGAAGAAAATTCGCAGTAAGGTGGCCGACCCTGTGGACGCGACGATCCGTACGACGGAGTATTTTCTCGATTTCGTGCGCGACCATCCGGAAACCATCGTCGTCGGTCTGCGCGAACTGCACAGCCACGACTCGGCCATGCGGCGCATCCTGCAGCATGCCATGAACGACATCGCCGCGAACCGCGCCGACCAGCTCGCCGAATTGAATCTGTTCGGAGGTATGGACCGCGACACGCTGCTGCAGGCGACGCGCGCAACGACGTACTACAGCTTCTACCGCGCGCTCGACTACATCGAGCATCCGCGCCAGCGCCGGCGCATCCGCGACGACATCGTGAGCTTCATCCATGCGCAGTTCCTCGGCCGCATCGCCCTGAAGAACTTGAGCGCATAGTTTGCGCGACCATGCGCCGGAGTGGGCCAAGTCAGCCGCATGCGGCTGGAAGTCTTTGCGTCGCCTCGGGCAAATCCCCACGCCGGCGGCATTTTCCTACCGCGGCAGGCCATGCTTTCCCACGGCGGGGCCGGGTGCGCGTGGTATCATTTGTTTCAAGCAATAGCGCCGGATCGGAGAAAAAAACACATGGCACGCGGTATCAACAAAGTCATCCTGGTGGGCAATCTTGGCGCCGATCCGGAGACGCGCTACACGCCCTCGGGCACGGCCATCACGAGCATCCGCATCGCCACGAGCGAGTCGTGGAAAGACAAGCAGACCGGCGAACAGCAGGAGCGCACTGAATGGCACCGCGTCGACTTTTTCGGCCGTCTCGCCGAAATCGCCGGCGAATACCTGAAGAAGGGCCGTCAGGTCTACGTCGAAGGCAAGCTGCGCACCGACGAATACGAAAAGGACGGCGTCAAGCGCTACTCGACCAAGATCGTCGCCGACGAAATGCAGATGCTCGGCGGCCGTGAAGGCGGCGGCGAGGGCGGCGGCTATGGCGGCGGTGGCGGCGGTGGTGGATACGGCGGTGG
>NZ_SCNG01000016.1 GCF_005503555.1 Rudaea sp. 3F27F6 | reverse complement strand
ACCGTCGTCGGCGCATTGGCGCAGCTCGTCGGCGGCGTCGTCGCCGGACTGTTGCAGCTCGATCCCGGCGCGCTCGGCGGATTGCTGCCGTTGCCCGTGCTGTTGGTCGCCGCATAGTTCGTGATCGCTCCGGCGTTCGCCGCGCTGACCGTCAAGGTGAAGCTCGCGGAAGCGCCGGCACCGAGCGGGCCGGCTATCGTGCAGGTCAGCAGCGCGCCGGCCGTATTGAGATTGGTGCAGCTCGCTCCGGATACCGCCGTCGCCGTGACTCCGCTCGGCAGTTGATCCTGCACCACGACGCTCGCAGCCGTTGGCGTCAGACCGCCGTTCGTAACCGTCAGCGTGTATTGGTAGTTGATCGCGCGGGTTGCCGTCGCCGGGCCGGTCTTGGTCAACGTGACGTTCGCCATCGCCTGGTTCGTGAACGTGCAGATATACGCGGTGTTCTCGGCCACGTTCGGCAAGGTGTAGGTCGATCCGGCGAAGCTGCCGACCGGATTGCCCGCCACCGTGCACGTCGCGCCCTGCAAAGACCAATTGGCCGGCAGCGAGGTTTCCTGGATCGTCACGTTCGAGCCGATCGCGCTCGGCGGAATGGTAAACGCCTGGATTCCCGCCGTCGTCGTGTCGCCGTCGACCTGCACCGTCGCGTTCGGCGTGGTGGTCGTTGCCGTGCCCGTGGTCTGCGTCGTTCCGGTCAGGGTGAAATTGAACGGGCCGCCGCCGCTCGGCGCATTGCCGGTCGTCGCCTTGTTGAGAACCAAGGTGCTCGGGCAAATCGGATCGACGACCGCCTGCGCAGTCAGATCGGCCGATCCACCCGTCGCAGGAGAGGTGAAGGTGCTGCCGACCGACGTGCCCTGAGAGAATCCGCTCGGCACCGCAATCGTCGAGGTATTGGTGATCGCGCCGCACGCCGTGCCGTTCGCGACCGCATTGATCGTATAGGTCAGCAGTCCGCCGGCCGCCGCGTTGCCGGCGGGCAGATAAGCGCCGCCGGCAACCTGGCCCGCGCCGCTGGCCGTGCTCGAGATCGCCCCGCTGCCCGTCGTGCTGCCGTTGACGGCGCCGCCCGGACAGGTCGCGCCGTTGCTCGCCTGGCACGTCCAACTTTGGAACGTAATGCCCGCCGGCGGCGTATCGCTGATCGCCGCGGTCACGTCGTGCGCCGTGGTCGGCGCGATCGTCGGCTGCG
>NZ_SCNG01000015.1 GCF_005503555.1 Rudaea sp. 3F27F6 | reverse complement strand
AGCGGCCAGAGCTACGCGATTGCGGTGACGATCGCGAACGGTCCGACGACCGCGGCGATCACGATCGCCGACACCCTGCCGACGGGCATCACGCTGTCGGGCACGCCGACGATGTCGCCGAGTGCGGCATCGTTGACGGGTTGTCCGACCTCGGGCGGCAACCTGACCGGTTGCACGATCGCAACGGGGCTGGCGAACGGCACGTACACGATCACCGTGCCGATCAACGTGACCGCTGCAATGGTTGGTGCGTCGGGCGGCAATAACACGGCGAACCTGTCGGGCGGCGGCGATCCGTCGTGCACGAGCGCGACCGGTGAAGCCTGCGATCCGAGCACGCCGACAACAGCCGTCGGCAATCCGCCGAAGGTGACGGCGACGAAGAGCGCATCGGCCAATCCGCTGCTGGTTGGCGTAAGCGGCCAGAGCTACGCGATTGCGGTGACGATCGCGAACGGTCCGACGACCGCGGCAATCACGATCGCCGACACGCTGCCGACGGGCATCACGCTGTCGGGCACGCCGACGATGTCGCCGAGCGCGGCATCGCTGACGGGTTGTCCGACAACTGGCGGCAACCTGACGGGCTGCACGATCGCCACCGGTTTGGCGAATGGCACGTACACGATCACCGTGCCGATCAACGTGGCCTCCGCGGCGGTCGGCGCGTCGGGCGGCAACAACACGGCAAACCTGTCGGGCGGCGGCGATCCGTCGTGCACGAGTGCGACCGGTGAAGCCTGCGATCCGAGCACGCCGACGACAGCCGTTGGCAATCCGCCGAAGGTGACGGCGACGAAGACGGCGAATCCGAATCCGCTGGTGGTCGGCGCGACAAACCAGAATTATCGGATTGCGATCACGGTGGCGAACGGTCCGACGACCGCGCCGATCACGATTGCCGACACGCTGCCGACCGGAATTACCATTTCGGGAACGGTGACGACCAGCAGTGGCACGCTCAGCGGCTGCGCCAACTCGGGTAGCAGCCTCGGCGCAAGCTGTCAGTTGAGCACGGGTCTGGCCAACGGCACTTACACCGTGACGATCCCAGTCAGCGTGGCGGCTTCGGCGCTCGGCGCGACGGGTGGTAACAACGCAGCGAACCTGTCGGGTGGCGGCGATCCCTCGTGCACAAGCGCGACCGGTGAAGCCTGCGACCCGAGCGTCGTTGTGCCTGTCAACACGCCGTCGAACATCACGCTGGCGAAGGCCGGCCCTGCGACGGTGCTGACCAACGGTGCGCTGGCGTACACGATCAACCTCGGCAACAGCGGTCAGACCGCCAGCGGCACGACCGCGACGGTGAAGGACGTGCTGCCGGCCGGCGTGACGTTCGTCAATGCGACGGCCGGTGCGGGTGTGAGCACGGTAACGTGCACGGCCTCGGGTCAGACCTTGACCTGCACGGTGACGCTGAGCAGTGCGCTCGCTGCCGGTGCGGCGAACGGCGCCGCGGCGTTCACGATCAACACGACCGCGCCGACAACGAGCGGCAGCATCACGAACTACGCCTCGACCGATCCGACCGGCGGCACGACGCCGCCGACGCCGGGTGCGAGCTGCACGCCGGCAACGAGTTGCGGCACTGCGACGACGCAGGTCAACACGCCGTCGAACATCACGCTGGCAAAAGCCGGCCCTGCGACGGTGCTGACCAACGGTGCGTTGGCGTACACAATCAACCTCGGCAACAGCGGCCAGACCGCCAGCGGCACGACCGCGACGGTGAAGGATGTGCTGCCCGCCGGGGT
>NZ_SCNG01000014.1 GCF_005503555.1 Rudaea sp. 3F27F6 | reverse complement strand
TGCACGGCCTCGGGTCAGACCTTGACCTGCACGGTGACGTTGTCGAGTGCACTCGCCGCCGGTGCGGCGAACGGTGCCGCGGCGTTCACGATCAACACGACCGCACCGACGACGAGCGGCAGCATCACGAACTACGCCTCGACCGATCCGACCGGCGGCACGACGCCGCCGACGCCGGGGGCGAGCTGCACACCGGCAACGAGTTGCGGCAGTGCGACGACGCAGGTCAACACGCCGGCGAACATCACGGTCGCGAAAACGCAGACGAGTCCATCGGCGGCAGGCGCGAGCACGCCTGCACCCGTCACGGCCGGCGGCACGATCACCTATCAATTGACCGCAACGAACACGGGGCAAACCGTGGGCGATGCGGCGTTCTATGAAGAAATCCCGGCAAACACGACGGCGACATTCGCCGGCGCCTTGAGCGGTGCGACGACCGATTGCACGGGCGCGATCGCGGGGCCGGCCTTGTGCACGATCACGATCGCCAGCGTACCGGCAGAGAGCGGCACGACGCCGGGTACGAAGAGTGCGACCTTGACGTTGACTGTGGCGGCCGCGCCGCCTGCGGGCACGAACATTGTCAACGTGATCACCGACGACACCACGACGCCGCCGTCCGGCTGTACGGCGAGCGGATCGGCTTGCACGAATCCGCCGACGAGTTGCGCGGCGAACGATGCGCATTGCGTGGGTACGCCGATCATCGATGCGTTGAACGACACCTTCGGTCCTGTCGGTTCGGTGGCGGGCGGCACAACGCCGTCGGTGCTCGACAACGACTCCGTGGGTTCGACCACGGCGAACGCAACAGGCGGCAGTCCGAATGTGGTCTTGACGCCGGGAACTCCGCCGACGACCACGTCGGGTGGTCTGACGATGAATCCGGATGGAACGATTTCGGTACAGCCGAATACGACGCCGGGAACGTACAGCTATCCGTATCAAATCTGCGCCGAACCTGCGACCACACCGGCTGCCTGCGCAACGGCGACCGCGACGGTGAAGGTTGTCGACACGACGACGACGCTGAGTGCGACGGTGAGCAACGTGCCTACGGTGCTCGGTCCGGGCGTGGTGGTGCCGAACGTGACGCTGACTTGTGCGAACACGGGTGCGAACCCGGCGACGGGCGTGAGCTGCGTGCCGAGCAGCAGTGCGGGCACGGTCGGCGCGGCGACTTGCTCGGTGAACGGCACGACGGTGACGATGCCGACGACGCTGGGCGTGGGTCAGAGTGTGGTGTGTACGTTCGCGTACACGGCGCCGGATACGCAGGGCGGCGGCACGAACACGACGACGGCGGGCAACGTCGGCGGTACGGCGAGTTCGAGCACGGGCAGTGCGCCGAGCGCGATCGCGACGCCGGTCAATCCGCCGATCATCGACGCGGTGAACGACACGTTCGGCCCGGTCGGTTCAGTAGCGGGCGGTGCGACGCCGAGCGTGCTCGGTAACGACACGGTCGGCACGACCGCAGCGAGCGTGACGAGCGGCAGTGCGAACGTGACGCTGACGCCAGGAACGGCGCCGACGCCGACGTCGGGCAGCCTGACAATGAACGCGGACGGCACGATCACGGTGGCGCCGAACACGACGCCGGGTACGTACACCTATCCGTACCAGATCTGCGCGAACCCGGCGACGACGCCGGCGGCGTGCGACACGGCGACGGCGACGGTGACGGTGAACGACACGACGACGATGCTGACGACGGGCGTGACGGCACCGAGCGTGATCGCCCCGGGCGAGACGAACGTGCCGGTGGTGGTGACGTGCAAGAACAGCGGCACGACGAATCCGGCGTTGAACGTGAGCTGTGCGGCGAGTGCGACGCCGAACGCCACCGGCGATACGCCGGCAGGCAGCCTGGGTACGCCGACGTGCACGGTGAACGGCGCGGCGGTGACCTTGCCGGTGGCGTCGCTGCCGGCGGGCGAGAGCATCGTGTGTACGTACGACTACACGTCGCCGGGCACGGCGGGCGGTGGCGACACGACGGCGACGAGTGTGAGCTTCGGCGGCAGTGCGACGAGCCCGAGCGATCCGGCCGGATCGACGGCACCGCCGATGGTGGCGCAGGTGATCGATGCGCTCGACGACGGTCCGACGACGATCGGCTCGGTGGCGGGCGGAGCGACGCCGAGCGTGCTCGGTAACGACAAGGTCGGCACGACC
>NZ_SCNG01000013.1 GCF_005503555.1 Rudaea sp. 3F27F6 | reverse complement strand
TCATCGTCAAGGTCGGTAGCCAGGGCAAGGTCTCGTTGTTCAACTCCGCCGGCAATACCGATGTCGTCGTCGACGTCGTCGGTTGGTTCGCCGCCGCTTCGCCGCAGTAACCTCCAATCCGGCGCCGCGATTCAACGCGGCGCCGGATTCTCCAAAGCGAAATCTGCGCCTCGCCATTCCCCGGCGAATTCAGCGCCTGCGCGCCGCGCAAACCTCAATCCTTCGCCGATCTGCAGAGCCGCCCCGAATTAACTCAAGGGCGAACAGGGCTGCTTTTTCAGGCGAAAAACAATCCGCCACCGTCGTTTGTTGACACTGTGAACAATTCGTGACTAGTATCGGACGGGCTATTGATTCACCGCTCGAAATTTGCTTCAGCAGAAGCTCGGTTGGGTGCCGAGGTTTCAGGGTCGGATCAAAGCTATGGGGTATAGCTGCAGGTTGGACGGGGATATGGGGATTGGGAATTTCGTGTCACGCGTGGGGAAATTGTTTTCAGGCCACTCTGTCTTCGCCTGAAAATCGCAGTCGGCCGAGACTCATCGAACACAAGCGGCCCGACACCGACAATCGCATGATTCAACGACTTCTGCGCACCGCGTGCGACAGGAAGATTTCTCTCTTTTCCAGCGCCCCGAAGCGGCTACCCCAGAGATTTTTCTGGGTCGTATCCACTAAAAAAGAGGCGGGGAACAATGAAAAGAGTCAGATATTCGGCCATGAGGCCGTTGGCCAGCGCATTAGCGCTGACCTTTGTTTCCGGGGCGCTCAGCGCGATGTCGTTTGCCGCGATGCCGGCACTCGACGCGGGGCGCATGATTTCGGCAAGCTTTGCCGCACAGACCGACGACCCCACGCAACCGCCCGGCGGTTTCGTCAAGGAAGACGGCCCCGCCCGCCAAGGCCGAGGAGGCCCGCGCTATACGCCTGAAGATGCAAACGGCCGCGCGCGCTATATCGTCATCCTGACAGAAGCGCCGGTCGCTACCTACAAAGGTGAAACCCAAGGCTACGCCGCGATTCCCAAGCGCGCGTCTTCCGTCTCCGGCACGGTGCGCAAGGACATCGACTCGGCACAAGCCAAATCCTACGCCTCGCACCTGCAGTCGCAACAGCGCTCCTTCACCGCTTCGCTGACCTCCAAACTCGGGCGCGCGATCACTCCCGCAGCGCAATTCCAGTACGCGCTCAATGCCGTCGCTCTCGATCTGACCGCAGACGAGGCCGAAGCGCTGCGTCAGGATTCCAACGTGCATTTGGTCAACCGCGAACAGATCCGCGAACCCAAGACCTTCGACACGCCGCGCCTGATCAATGCGACCGGCGTGTGGAACGGCACCGATACCCTGGGCGGCGTGACCAGCAAGGGCGAAGGCATGGTCGTCGGCATCATCGACACCGGCATCAACTGGATGAGCCACTCTTTCCTCGCGACGGGCTCGGACGGCTATACCGTCGTCAATCCGCTCGGCGACGGCAACTATCTCGGTGGCTGCAAAACCGGCGGCGCGGACGTCGGCCATTGCAACTCCAAGCTGATCGGCATCTATAACTTCGTCGCCCTTACAACCCCGCCGGGTACGAGTACATCGGGGCAGGACTTGGACGGCCATGGGTCGCATACGTCCAGCACCGCAGCGGGCAATAGTTACACCACCGCGCCGTTCGCTGGCGGCACGTTCAACGTGTCCGGCATCGCGCCCCATGCAAACGTCATTATGTATGCCGGCTGCTGCAGCGATACCGGCCTGACCAGTTCGCTCAATCAGGCGATCATCGACAAGGTCGATACGCTGAATTTCTCGATCGGCGGCACGGGCGGCGATTCGCTGTCCTCGCCGTGGACCGACACCGGCGAGCTCGCCTTCCTCAGCCTGCAGGACGCCGGCGTGTTCGTCGCCGCCGCCGCGGGCAACGACGGCCCGAGCGACAACTCGTTCGACCACGCCTCGCCGTGGGTCACGACGGTCGGAGCGACGACGCCGGCGATGATCGCCGCGTTCTCCTTCAGCCTGAGCGGTGGCCCGGCCAATACGCAGAATCTCGCCGCGATCTCGGGCGCCGCGCCGCTACCGACGCAGGCGTATCTCAATCTGCCGTTGATCGAAAGCCCGAATTTCGCCGACGGCAGTAATGACGGTTGCGCCGCGTATCCGGCCAACTACTTCCGCCGCGGACAGACTGCGGCCGGTGCCCAAGGCATCGCTGTGCTGCGCCTCGACCAGAACGCGAGCAATTGCGGCAGCGGCGCGCGGCGCACCAATGCCGCGAATGCCGGTGCGATCGCCGTGGTTTACGTCGATCCGGAATTCATCAATCTCGGCGCCACTGGCGCCTCCTACTCTCTGCTCAAAGAGGGTTGGGATGCGATCAAGGCGAGTGGAGCCGACGTGACGCCAACTGGCACTGCTACGGCGACGATCGGTTTCCCGGTCAGCCCGACTTCGCGTCCTGCCGACCGCATGGCCGGGTTCAGCTCGCGCGGACCCAGCCCGTTCGCAACGCTGAAGCCCGACATCAGCGCGCCGGGCGATACCATCCTCGCCGCCATGTCGCCGACCGCAGCCAGCGGCTACACGACGGCGAACCAAGCCGCGACCAGCGACATCTACAAGAACGATTCGGGCACTTCGATGGCCACGCCGCACATCACCGGCGCGGCAACCCTGGTGCGCGCGCTGCATCGTGATTGGACGCCAATGCAGGTCAAGTCGGCACTCATGACCACGGCCAACAAGACCGTCTATAACGAAACCGGCAGCGCACTCACTACGCCGAACACGGTCGGCGCCGGCCGCGTGAACGTCGGTGCCGCCACCCGCGCGGGCCTGTTGTTCGACGAGACCCATGCGAACTTCATTGCGGCCAATCCGGCCAACGGCGGCAAGCCGGAAACTTTGAACATCGCGAGTCTCTATCACTTCGGCTGCACGGCCACCTGTGTCTTCCCACGCACGGTGAGTTCCGCGCTCAATGTGAGCGGCAACTGGACCATCACGGTCAACGGTTTGGCCGCCGGTTCCTACAGCCTGGACAAGACGTCGTTCTCGCTGGCGAACAAAGGCGACACCAGCTCGTTCACGCTTTCGGTCGATTCCACCAAGCTCGGTGCTGCGCCGGGCGCGTGGGTCTACGGCGAACTGCTGCTGACTCCGAACGCCCCCAACGTTTCGGTGCAGCGTCTGCCGATCGCCATCCTTCCCACCGCCGCGCGCTTGACCGCAGACGTGAACTCGTTCGCCGTGAAAGTCAGCGCGGGCAAGACCACGACCAAGCCGATCACGATCTCCAATACCGGCAATCCGACGTTGAACTGGTCGTTCTCTACGACGTCTCTCGACGGCACGATTCTTTTTCGGTCACCCAGCAATTCCGGCTATTCGGTCGTCACGATTGCCAGTGGTACGGCGATCACTTCGACGAGCAATACCAACCGTTACATCGGCGACTACTTTGATCTGTCTGCCCCGGCTCGAGTCAGCCGCCTGCAAGCCAATGCATTCACCAACTCCAGCTCGGGTTTGGCAGGACTGGCCAGTCAAGTCGCTTGGCGTATTTACGCCGACAGCGGCAGCAACACGCCGGCAGGTCGCCCCGGCATCACCACACCCGCCGAACAACCTGCGTTCGTATTCAATTCTGCAGCGAATACCGCAACCGCAACCAAAACCCGCTTCGACGGACAAGTCAGCGTCGATCTCGTTGCCGCAGGCGCCTCTCCTCCCACGCACCCGACCGGCCGTTATTGGATGATGATGACGCCGACCATCGCCTCGGCCACCTATTCGGCAAGCTCGAGCAATCGTTGGTTTTGGTTCTCCAACGATGCCAGTCCCAAGGCGGTGCCGGGGCAGTCCGTCACTGGCAATGGCGCCACGCGCGCATACACATCGCTCAGCGCTAACACCGGCATGGCCATGCGCGTCGACATCAACGCCACCTGCAGCGCGCCGTGGCTCGGTTACGGCAGCAACTCGGGCGCGCTGGGCGCGGGGGCTTCGAGCGGACCGGTTGCGGTTAGCTTCGATGCGACCAGCCTTAGCGCCGGCGTTTACAAGGCCTACGTCTGCCTCAGCGGCAACGGCACGTCGCCGTCGTCCTTCGTCGACTCCATCAATACCGACTCGATCCTGATTCCGACCACGCTGCGCGTGTCTTCGTGCACGGCGACGCCGAACCCGACCGACAGTACCGCCACGGTCACGATCACCTGTCTCGGCGTCGAGCCCGGTACGACCAACACCATTCCGGGCGCGACCTGCTCGGCAGTGACGGCGGATCCGAGCGGCGGCAAGATCGTCTGCACGGGCACGGCCGGCAACATCGGCAACGATCCGACCTGGACGTCGACCAACACGGCCACGAACGATACGTTCACCTCGGTCGTACCGCTGACCTTCCCGATCTACACCGTGACCACGACGACCAGCGGTGCGGGCGGCACTATCTCGGCGCCGGCACAGTCGCCGCTGGTTCCGGGCGGTTCGACCACGTTCACCGTATCCGCGCTGACCGGCTACTCGATCGCTTCGGTCACCGGCGATACCTGTTCACCCAGCGTGCAGAGCGGCAGCACCTACACCACCGGTCCTGTCACCGCCAACTGCACCATCACCGCCTCGTTCACTGCGAACGCCGTCAACGGTGCCTGCGGTACGGACAACGGTCAGACCCTGACCGTCGCTCCGACCAATCTCTGCTCGGCC
>NZ_SCNG01000012.1 GCF_005503555.1 Rudaea sp. 3F27F6 | reverse complement strand
TCACCGCCAACTGCACCATCACCGCCTCGTTCACTGCGAACGCCGTCAACGGTGCCTGCGGTACGGACAACGGTCAGACCCTGACCGTCGCTCCGACCAATCTCTGCTCGGCCGGTACCGCTTCCGTTGTTACTGGCAACGGCCCCTGGTCCTGGACCTGCTCCGGCAGCAACGGCGGCTCCAACGCCTCCTGCTCCGCCAGCATCCAGACCTGGACCGTCACCACCGCCCTCAGCGGCGTCGGCGGCTCCATCTCCGCACCGGCTCAGTCGCCGGTCAACCACGGTAGCGCCACGACCTTCACCGTCTCCGCTCTGACCGGCTACTCGATCGCCTCCGTCACCGGCGATACCTGCACCCCGAGCGTGCAGAGCGGCAGCACCTACACCACCGGGCCGGTCACCGCCAATTGCGCGATTACCGCGTCCTTCACCGCCAACCCGGTCAACGGCACCTGCGGTACGGACAACGGTCAGACACTGACTGCCGTTCCGACCAACCTCTGCTCGGCCGGCACCGCTTCCGCAGTGACCGGCAGCGGCCCGTGGTCCTGGACCTGCTCGGGCAGCAACGGCGGCTCCAATGCCTCCTGCTCCGCCAACATCCAGACCTGGACCGTCACCACCGCCGTCAGCGGCACCGGCGGCACGATCTCGGCGCCTGCTCAGTCCCCGGTCAACAATGGCAGCTCGACGACCTTCACCGTCTCGGCCAATGCCGGCTACTCGATCGGCTCGGTCACCGGCGATACCTGCACCCCGACTGTGCAGAGCGGCACCACCTACACCACCGGGGCCATCACCGCCAACTGCACCATCACCGCTTCGTTCAGCCACCTGGCCGGTTACACCGCGCTCAATCCTTCGCGCATCCTCGACACCCGTGCCATCGGCACCACCAGTGACGGCCAGTTCGCCGCCACCGGCGCCATCAACGGCGGTCAGTCCATCGGCCTCACCGTGCTCGGCCGCGGCGGCATTCCCGCCACGGGCGTCAAGGCGGTCGTCCTCAACCTCACCGCCACGGGCGCTTCCGCCGCGACTTACGTCACGGCCTGGCCCACCGGCAGTACGCGGCCGCTTGCCTCCAACATCAATGTCTTCCCCGGACAGAACAGCCCCAATCTCGTCATCGTCCAGGTCGGCACCGACGGCAAGGTCTCCTTGTTCAACGCCCTCGGTTCCACCGATCTCATCGCCGACGTCCAGGGCTACTTCACCGACACCTCCGATCTCACTGCGCTCGTGCCGGGTCGGCTGCTCGATACCCGTTCGATCGGTGTGACCGTGGACGGCACGTTCCAGAAGCTCGGTCCGGTCGCCGGCTTGTCCAAGCTCGATCTCACGGTCGCCGGGCGCTATGGCATTCCGGCCAGCGGCGTCGGTTCGGTCATCCTCAACGTCACCGCCACGGGGCCGGCTTCCTCCGGCTATGTCGTCGTGTGGCCGGCCGGAAGCCGCGTCCCTGCTACTTCGAACTTGAACTTCGTTGCCGGCCAGACCATCCCCAACCTGGTCATCACCCAGGTCGGCGGCAACGGCAAGGTCTCCTTGTTCAGTTCGGCCGACACCGACCTTATCGCCGATGTCATGGGCTGGTTCCCGACCTCCTCGGACCTGACCACGCTCACCCCGGCACGTCTGCTCGACACGCGCGGCATCGGCGTGACGACCGACGGGCAGTTCGCCGGCGGCGGTGCCATCGCCGGCGGCAGCCGACTCGATCTGGTCGTGACCGGACGCGGCAACGTGCCGGCCGGTGGGGTCAATGCGGTCGTGCTCAACATCACCGCGACCGGGCCGACGGCTTCGGGCTTCCTCACGGCCTGGCCGACCGGCAGCACGCGGCCGTTGGCTTCGAACCTCAACTTCGTCGCCGGACAGACCGTGCCCAACCTCGTCATCGTCAAGGTCGGTAGCCAGGGCAAGGTCTCGTTGTTCAACTCCGCCGGCAATACCGATGTCGTCGTCGATGTCGTCGGATGGTTCGCCGCCGCTTCGCCGCAGTAACCTCCAATCCGGCGCCGCGATTCAACGCGGCGCCGTTCTTCTCCATAGACAGGAACCTCGCGTGCAATCGCACGCGAGGCTGCACGAAAAAAACTTCCGCTCGCCGAGCCAACGAACTGTCATGTTCCCCGCCGACAATCGGAGGTGGGGTAATACACAATTCGGGGTTTCAAATCATGGCGAGTCATCGGATCGCACGCCGTCGCGCGCGCGGCATTTTTTATGGTTGGGTGGCGGCACTGGCGCTGGTCGCGCCACTGGCGCAAGCACAAGTGTCCTTGACGTCGACGGGCACGGCATACACTCAGAATTTCAACACACTGCCGACGAGCGGCTCGGCCACCTGGTCGAACAATTCGACGATTCCCGGCTGGTACTCGGCGCGCACGGGAACGGACTCGACCATCGCCGCCGACAACGGCGCGAGCAACTCGGGCAATCTCTACAGTTACGGCATCACCGGTAGCAGCGATCGCGCGCTCGGCTCGATCGGTTCGAGCAACGCAAAAGCGGGGAGCTTCTTCTGGGGCGTGCGCCTGCGCAACAACACCGGCGGTACGCTCACTTCGCTTGCGGTCAGCTACACCGGCGAGCAGTGGCGCAACAGCGCCGCGGCGGCACAAACGGTGAGTTTCTCGTATCTCGCCGGCAGCAATCTGACCGGCACGCTTGGCGAATTTCAACAGGCCGGCACGGCCGTGCCGCAACTCGACTTCACCTCGCCGGTCACCGGCGGTACCGCGGGCGTGCTCGACGGCAACGCAGCGGCGAATCGCACGGCCAAAAGCTACACGATCTCCGGGCTGTCGATTCCGAACGGGGGCGAGATCATGCTGCGCTGGTCCGATCCGGACCATCCCGGCAGCGACCACGGTCTCTCGATCGACGATTTTTCGGTGACCGCGCAAGGCGGTTCGTCAGGCGGTCCGCCGGCACTCAGCGTCGATGACGTGGCGAAGGCCGAAGGCGACAGCGGCACGACGATCTTCCGCTTCACGATCAGCCTGTCCGCACCCGCACCGGCCGGCGGCGTCAGCTTCGACATCGCCACCGCCGACGGCACCGCGACGGTCGCCTCGGGCGACTACGTGGCCAATTCGGCGAGCCTGACGATTCCCGCCGGCGCCACCAGCACGACGTTCGACGTCGCGGTGAACGGCGACACCCAGGTCGAGCCGGACGAAACCTTCTTCGTCAATATCACCAACGTCGGCGGCGCCACCGTCGCCGACGCTCAGGGCCAGGGCACCATCCTCAACGACGACGGCGCCACCATCACGCGCATCCACGATGTGCAGGGCAACGGCGCCGCGAGCCCGATGGTCGGCGCGACGGTGACGGTCGAAGCCGTCGTCACTGCGACGTTCCAGACCACCGACATCAAGGGCTTCTTCCTGCAGGAAGAAGATGTCGATGCCGACGCGGATCCGAACACCTCTGAAGGCATCTTCATCTACTGCAACGCCTGTCCGACTCCGGTCGCAGAAGGCCAGCGCGTACGCGCGACCGGCGTAGTGTCGGAGTTCAGCGGCCTGACCGAGATCACCGCAAGCGCGGCCGGTTCGGTCATCGTCACCGAAGCCGGCAATCACCTCAACGAAGTCACGCCTGCGACTATCACCTTGCCGATCGTCGGCGACATCGACGCCTACTACGAAGCACGTGAAAGTATGCTCGTGCGCTACAGCGACACGCTCACAGTCAGCGAGTACTTCGAGATGGCGCGCTACGGCCAAGTCGTGCTGATGCAAGGCGGACGCCCGCTGCAGTTCACCGAGGACCATGCGCCGAACGTTGCCGCCTACGCTGCCTATCGCGACCAGATCGCGCGACGCAAAGTGCTTCTCGACGACGACAACAATCAGCAGAACTCTCCGCTGAACCT
The DNA here is from genome assembly GCF_005503555.1 of Rudaea sp. 3F27F6. GTDB lineage: Bacteria > Pseudomonadota > Gammaproteobacteria > Xanthomonadales > Rhodanobacteraceae > Rudaea. The sequence goes on along the minus strand of NZ_SCNG01000012.1, from coordinate 3,235 downwards.
GCCGGCCGGACGTCAGTCCGTTTATCACCCGCACGCGAACGGCGGTTTCTCGGCCGGCACGCAAGGCGAGGATTTCTTCCGCGGCGGCGACGTGGTCAACAACCTCACCGGCGTGCTGCACTGGTCGTGGGCCGGATACACGGGCACCGATGCCTGGCGTATTCGTCCGACGACGTCCAAGCCGGTCCAGTTCACCGTCGCCAATCCACGCCCGGCTGCGCCGCCGTCGACCAACGGCGCGATCAAGGCCGTCGGCCTGAACATGCTGAACTACTTCACCACGATCGACACGACCGCAGGCAATACCGGTCCCTGCGGTCCGTCGGGCGGCATGGACTGCCGCGGCGCGGACAGCGTCGCCGAACTCAACCGCCAGCGTGAACGCGCCTCCGTCGTGCTCTGCTCGCTCAATGCCGACGTCTACGGTCTGGTCGAACTCGAGAACACCACGGCCACCGACACGATCAACGACCTGCTCGGCGCGGTCAACGCGCGCTGCGGCAGCCCGCATCCGTACACCTTCGTCAACACGGGCGGCAAGCTCGGCTCCGATGCGATCCGTGTGTTCATCATTTATCGCACCGGCGTGGTCGCGCCGTTCGGTTCGCCGCTGGTCGATCTCGACAGCATCCACAACCGTCCGCCGACCGCACAGACCTTCGACGTGGTCGATACGACCAACCCGGCTCGCGGCCAGCGCTTCACCCTGGTCGTCAACCATTTCAAATCGAAAGGCTGCTCCGGCGCGAGCGGCGCCGATACCGACCAGAACGACGGCCAGGCCTGCTGGGCGAGCCGGCGCAATTCGCAGGCATCGCGCCTGCTGAGCTGGATCAACTCCACGGTGATCCCGGCCGCGGGCGACCCGGACGTGCTCCTCGTCGGCGACTTCAATGCCTACGCCAATGAATCGGCGATCGCAACGCTCAAGGCCGGCGGCTATCACGACTTGACCACCGAACTGCTCGGCAGCGCCGACGCGTATTCGTACGTGTTCGACGGCCAGCTCGGCCATCTCGACTATGCCTTCGCCAGCAACAGCCTCAACACGCAGGTCGCCGGCGTCGGTCCTTGGCGCATCAATTCGGACGAGTCGACTCTGTTCGACTACAACGACGAAATCCGCGATGTCGGCGAAGGTGCGTTCGAGGCCAAGCCCGACGGTTCCGCGCTGACTCCGCCGCGCATCCTGTTCCAACCGGCGACACCGTACCGCTCGTCCGATCACGATCCGGTGCTGGTCGGGTTGTTCCGCACTGCCAACGCCGTCAACGGTGCCTGCGGCACGGATAACGGTCAGACCCTGACCGTCGCTCCGACCAATCTCTGCTCGGCCGGTACCGCTTCCGTTGTTACTGGCAACGGCCCCTGGTCCTGGACCTGCTCCGGCAGCAACGGCGGCTCCAACGCCTCCTGCTCCGCCAGCATCCAGACCTGGACCGTCACCACCGCCCTCAGCGGCGTCGGCGGCTCCATCTCCGCACCGGCTCAGTCGCCGGTCAACCACGGTAGCGCCACGACCTTCACCGTCTCCGCTCTGACCGGCTACTCGATCGCCTCCGTCACCGGCGATACCTGCACCCCGAGCGTGCAGAGCGGCAGCACCTACACCACCGGGCCGGTCACCGCCAATTGCGCGATTACCGCGTCCTTCACCGCCAACCCGGTCAACGGCACCTGCGGTACGGACAACGGTCAGACACTGACTGCCGTTCCGACCAACCTCTGCTCGGCCGGCACCGCTTCCGCAGTGACCGGCAGCGGCCCGTGGTCCTGGACCTGCTCGGGCAGCAACGGCGGCTCCAATGCCTCCTGCTCCGCCAACATCCAGACCGGGACCGTCACCACCGCCGTCAGCGGCACCGGCGGCACGATCTCGGCGCCTGCTCAGTCCCCGGTCAACAATGGCAGCTCGACGACCTTCACCGTCTCGGCCAATGCCGGCTACTCGATCGGCTCGGTCACCGGCGATACCTGCACCCCGACGGTGCAGAGCGGCACCACCTACACCACCGGGGCCATCACCGCCAACTGCACCATCACCGCTTCGTTCAACCACCTGGCCGGTTACACCGCGCTCAATCCTTCGCGCATCCTCGACTCCCGTGCCATCGGCACCACCAGTGACGGCCAGTTCGCCGCCACCGGCGCCATCAACGGCGGTCAGTCCATCGGCCTCACCGTGCTCGGCCGCGGCGGCATTCCCGCCACGGGCGTCAAGGCGGTCGTCCTCAACCTCACCGCCACGGGCGCTTCCGCCGCGACTTACGTCACGGCCTGGCCCACCGGCAGTACGCGGCCGCTTGCCTCCAACATCAATGTCTTCCCCGGACAGAACAGCCCCAATCTCGTCATCGTCCAGGTCGGCACCGACGGCAAGGTCTCCTTGTTCAACGCCCTCGGTTCCACCGATCTCATCGCCGACGTCCAGGGCTACTTCACCGACACCTCCGATCTCACTGCGCTCGTGCCGGGTCGTCTGCTCGATACCCGTTCGATCGGTGTGACCGTGGACGGCACGTTCCAGAAGCTCGGTCCGGTCGCCGGCTTGTCCAAGCTCGATCTCACGGTCGCCGGGCGCTATGGCATTCCGGCCAGCGGCGTCGGTTCGGTCATCCTCAACGTCACCGCCACGGGGCCGGCTTCCTCCGGCTATGTCGTCGTGTGGCCGGCCGGAAGCCGCGTCCCTGCTACTTCGAACTTGGACTTCGTTGCCGGCCAGACCATCCCCAACCTGGTCATCACCCAGGTCGGCGGCAACGGCAAGGTCTCCTTGTTCAGTTCGGCCGACACCGACCTTATCGCCGATGTCATGGTCTGGTTCCCGACCTCCTCGGACCTGACCACGCTCACCCCGGCACGTCTGCTCGACACGCGCGGCATCGGCGTGACGACCGACGGGCAGTTCGCCGGCGGCGGTGCCATCGCCGGCGGCAGCCGACTCGATCTGGTCGTGACCGGACGCGGCAACGTGCCGGCCGGTGGGGTCAATGCGGTCGTGCTCAACATCACCGCGACCGGGCCGACGGCTTCGGGCTTCCTCACGGCCTGGCCGACCGGCAGCACGCGGCCGTTGGCTTCGAACCTCAACTTCGTCGCCGGACAGACCGTGCCCAACCTCGTCATCGTCAAGGTCGGTAGCCAGGGCAAGGTCTCGTTGTTCAACTCCGCCGGCAATACCGATGTCGTCGTCGACGTCGTCGGTTGGTTCGCCGCCGCTTCGCCGCAGTAACCT
>NZ_SCNG01000011.1 GCF_005503555.1 Rudaea sp. 3F27F6 | reverse complement strand
GGCTCGCGTTCACCGACACTTTCCCGGCGGGGATGACGGTGGCATCGACGCCGGCCGGCGCGCAATGCGGCGGTTCGGTGACTGCGACGAACGGGAATCCGGGTTCGGTGTCGCTGAGCGGCGGCAGCCTGGCTGCCGGAGCGACGTGTCAGATCCAGGTTTCGGTGACGGCACCGTAGCGAAGACGCAGCGTCTGCGCGCGGCGGAGCGCCGCGCATAAAGCCTTGCGCCGGCCGAGCTGCGGCCGCCCAGGGAAGCTAGCTACGCGATCGTCCGGCGCCGATCTCGTTCGATCGGCGTCGGCGATCGGCAACAACGACACATTCGCTGAAGCCGCCGCCGCGATGGCCAACATGTTGCTCGTCGAGCAAGGCGGGCGAGACATAGCTGCAGCTACAGAAGACTCGTCGCTGCCGAAGAGAGCAGTACTTCCTGCCGCGCGGCCACGCCGTGGCCGACAAGGTGCCGCAGAGCGGCACTTTGTTCGTGTTCGCGCCGGTACCGAGCGCCGCGTTTGCAGTCTCCATGACGATACCGACAACGGTGCCTGGTATCGCTTTTGACGACGGCTTGTGGCCGTTGCCTATGGGTTTCGAGCGGCCTTCCGCCGCATGCGGCGTGGCTTCCGCGTGAATCGGAGTCCTTCGCTCTTGTCCAGCATGCGCGGATCGATCTATTATTGTGTGATGGAGTTTGCATTTAATGTGCGGACTTGGCGCACATTTTGCAGAATCGAGCTCGATTGGCTCGTCTGCACGGGCGGAACAGGGCGCTCGACATCTCCGCGAAAACTTCCCGGATGGAATTTTCCGAACGTCGACGCGTAGCGTCACGGGAATCAGGGGTTGCAACCAGCTTGCAGATCTCCACTCGCGCGCACCCGTTCTGGGCCGAGCCCGGCTAGTCCGGTCTCGGCGACGGCGAGCGCGGCATGCGCCTGGACGGCGCAAAGGCGAGGCATCGAAATCAACGAATTTTCGGACGAACCGACATGAAATTTTCCAGATCGAATTGGTTGAATCCGGCGTCCTGGATGTGCGCGGCGCTCCTGCTCTGCGCCAAGCCGGCCGGCGCGACGGTGCTGTTTGAGGACTATGCCGGCGCATCTTCCGTACCGAGCAACACGATCGCCGCGCAGACTTATCAGAACCTCGCGGCGAGCGCGACGGCGATGGCGAATCTGCGCGCGATCTCGAGCAACCCCGCCAACGCCGCGCTGAGCGGAACCGGCACGGCCGCGTCGGGGCGGCTTGCCGCCAATGTCGATTACAGCGATCTCACCAGCAACGGCATCACCGCCAACACGATGACCTTGTGCAATGCGAGCACCAGCACCGATTCGGGCGGACTCGGCACACTCGCCCGCGATTCGAGCACGGCGCCGACCGGCATCTCGTGCACGAACCATATCCAAGGCAGGGTCGTTTACGCTCTGGTGAAGTTCCCGACCGCGGGACTGTATACCTTCAGCGTCGCCGACGACGACGAAACCGACATCGACTTTTCGAGCGATTACACGAATACGAATTATCACGGTCAGAGCGGATCCAATCCGGGCGGCGCCGTCTACGACATCCCGTCCGGCAATGCGCAGGGGTATACGTTCAACGAAAACACCTACGTGGCTTTCGGCAACGTCATCTCGCAGAGCGCAAATTCCTGCGCGCTGATGCGTTTTTTCTGGAACAATCAGGGCGGCCGCAACTACGCGCGCCTGCAGTGGAGCGCCACTTCGGGCGCGACCACGGTTGTCGCACAGGCGATCGTTCCCGCTTCGGCCATGTTCGATCCGAGCCTGCCCGCAAGCTCCAGCGGCTGCACCGGATCGATCCAGCCGTCGACGCCGTCGATCACCTTGAACAAGCTCATCGGCAATGGCCGCAACAATGCCGCCGATCAATTCACGGTCAAGATCAGCACCGGCAGCACGACCGTCGGTCAGAGCACCACGTCGGGCACCGGCATCGGTCAGCAGGCGACCACGGGCGCCAAGGCCGTAGTCACCGGCACGACCTATACCTTGAACGACGCGATGGCGAGCGGAAGCAGTTCGAGCTTGAGCGCGTACACGACGAGCATCGCCTGTACGGCGACGATTGCCGGCGTGTCGAGTGCCGTGACTGTCAGCGGTTCCTCGCCGAACTGGACAGTGACGCCGGCATTGGGCCAGCAGATCGTCTGCAACATCACCAATACCGGGCCGGCGCGTCCGCTCCTCGGCATCAGCAAGAGCGCCAACGGCCCGTGGAGCGTGGGCCAGAGCGGCGCGCTGTACACGCTGACCGTTACCAACTCCGGCGCAGCGGCGACCGGCACGACCGCGCCGCTGGCCACCGTGTCGGACGTATTGCCGAGCGGGATCACGCCGAACTGGACGGGGACGCTTTCGTCGAGCGGATGGAGCTGCACCTTCAGCGGACAGACGGTGACGTGTACGCGAGCCACAGCGATCGCAGCGGGCGCGAACAGCAGTTTCACTCTGCCGGTCAATGTCGGGTCGGCGGCACTCAGCGCGAGCCCGGTCGTCAATTACGCTTCGGTCGGCGGAGGCGGCGACAGCCTGACCTCACCGCCGACCGCCGGGGCGTCTTGCGCGCCGGTGGACCATTGCACCAACGTTTCGACGACGGTGGCGGTGGCGCCGAACGTGACCGTGGCGAAGAGCTTCACGCCGGCGTCGATCGCGGGAGGCGGCACTTCCGTTCTGCAGATCACGATCAACAACACGGCAGCGGGCGCGGTAGCGTTGACCGGTGTCGGCTTGGCCGACAATCTGCCGAGCGGCATGACCGTCGTCACCTCACAGGCGATGACGACGACGTGCAGCGGGTCGGTCTCGGCGACGAACGCCAATACGACGGTGCAGTTGAGCGGTGCGAGCATTGCCGCAAACGCGAGTTGCACCGTCACGGTTACGGTGACCGCTCCCTGACGCAGGCGTGCGCGGAGTGCGGAGTCGATCGCTTCGTGCTGATCGCGCGGCGACGATTTCGATTCAAAAAAATCCCCCTCTCCACGCAGGGCACGCGAGAGGGGGCAACGCTCCTGCTGGTTTAACGCGACGATTTCATCCGTACGGCGACTGCGCCGAGCGCGGCGAGCAGCGCGATCAACATCGCGAGACTGCGCGCATCGAGTGCGGGCGCCGGCACGGCTGCTTGCGGAACGACCGTCGCGGCGAGACTCGGTCCGCCCGCGTCGATGATCGTGCCGTTGACGCTGAGGTCGTCGTCGCCGAAACCGCCATCGGCGATCGTGAACGTCGCAACATTGCCGGCGAGCGAGAGATTGTTGCCGGCGCCGAGCGTGTACCAATGATCGCTGACCTGGCTCGATGTCGGGCCGTACTTCCAATACTGCACGCCGGCGGAGAACGCGGTCGGGAAGGTGACCGTCAGCGTGATGCTGCCCGAGCAGCCGCTCGCGGTGAAATGGAACAGGCCGTCGGGGAAACTCACGCCCGGCGGCAACGCTGCGGGCGCGGCGACGAAGGCCGGATTGACCAGGGTGCAGGTCGCGCCGCCGCCCGAAAGCACGGCGGTCGCAGTGCCCGTGCCGGTCGCAGTCGGGCCGGTATACATGGTGACGGCGGGGCAGGCCGCCGTGGTGAAGCTCAGATCGCCGCCGTGACCGCTGCCGTTGGCATTCGTTGCGTCGACGCGGAAGTGATAGCTCGTGGCGCAGCTCAAACCGCCGATTGCCGCCGACACCGTCGTACCGAGCGCATTCGCCGGCAGTGATGTGGGCGTTGCCGCGGCCGTGCTGCCGTAGGCTGCCGTCGCGCCGTAGGCGAACGACACCGTCGTCGCGGCACCGTTCGCATTGATCGTGCCGTTGAGCGTGGCCGAGGTCGCGGTGACCGCGGTCGCGGCGAGGCTCGTCGCGGTCGGTATCTGCGCGGGGCAGGCGGCCGTCGTGAAGGTCTGGTCGATGCCGTAGATCGTGCCGCCGTTGCCGTTGTTCGCGTCGACGCGGAAGTGATACGTCTGCGCGCAACTCAGCCCGGTGACCGTGGCGGAGACGGCAGCATTGCTCGCATTCTGCGCGAGCGGACTCTGCCCGGCGGGCGCACTGAGGCCGTAGGCGATCGTCGCGCCGTAGTCGAAGCTCACCATAGTCGCCGCGCCGTTGGCGCTGATCGCGGCATTGAGCGTGGCCGACGTCGCGGTGATCGCGCTCGCCACGCCGGTGTTCGCCGTGGGCGCCTGGCCTGGGCAGGGCGACGTGGTGAAAGTCCGGTCGGCCGTACTGACGCTGCCGCCGGCGTTGGTCGCGCTGAGGCGGAAATGGTAGGTCGTGCCGCAAGCGAGAGCGCTCAGATTCGCCGACAGCGCAGTCGCGGCGGTTCCGGACAGCAGGCTGGGAATCGCCGGCACGGTCTGGCCGTAGCTCGTCGTCGTGCCGTATTCGAAATTCGCGCTCGTGGTGTAGTTGTTGGCATTGCCGCTGCCATTGAGCGTTGCGCCCGTCTCGGTGATATTGGTCGCCGCGCTCGTCGACACAGTCGGCGGCGTCGCACCGCAAGCGCCCGTCGTTGCGGTCAGATCGCCGCCGTTGGTCGTGCCGATGACGTTGTTGGCGCGCACGCGGAAGTGCACGGTCGTACCGCATTGCGCCGCGATCGTCGCCGAGACGGCCGTCGCGCCCGCGGCGGCGAGCACCGCGGCCGGCGAGCCGTTGGCGACGCTGCCGTAATTCGTGTCCGCGCCGTAGTCGAAATGCACGGCGGTGTCGTTGCCGTTGGGGCCGACATTGCCGTTGAACGTGATCGAACTCGTCGTCACATTGGTCGCGGCCAGCGTGACCGCCGTCGGTGCGGGACAGGCCGTGGTGGTGAAGCTCAGATCATTGCCGAGCTGAGGACCGCCGACGCCGTTGAACGCCTCCACGCGAAAGTGATACTGCGTGCCGCAGGCAAGACCGGAGATGTTGCCGGCGACATTGGTGTTGCTCGCACCGGCCGGCAATGAACTCGGCGTCGCATTGATGCTGCTGCCGTAGTTCGTCGTCGTTCCGTACTCGAACGAGACGCCGGTTTGCGCACCGTTGGCGCTGACCACGCCGTTGATCGTCGCCGTCGTCGCGGTGATGTTGGTCGCGGCCGTCGTGGTCACGCTCGGCGCCTGCGCGGGGCAGGCGAGCGTGGTGAAACTCATATCGCTGCCGTTGACCGTGCCGCCGACGCCGTTGTTCGCGTCGACGCGAAAGTGGTAAGTCGTGTTGCAGGCGAGCGCATTCGTCGTCGCGGATACCGATGTGTTGCCGGCGCCCGCAACGATGCTGGCCGGTGTCGCCGCGAGCGTGGTGCCGTAGCTGGTGTCGAGGCCGTACTCGAACGAGGCCGCCGTCGTCACACCGTTGTCGTTGACGGTGCCGTTGAATGTCGCGCCGGTCGTGGTGATTGCCGTGGCCGCCGCAGTGATCGCGCTCGGCGGCGCCTGCGGCACGTTGACCGTAGCCGAGAACTCCGACGTGTTGTTTGCCGTGCAAGCCTGCAGGATACCGGTCGGGTCGCCGAACTTGCCGACGAAGCACTTGAGATTCGCCTTCCAGTCGTTGCCGCCGCCGGGCACGTCGGTCAGTGCGGTGATGTCGGTCGCCGTCATCAGCAGATAGGCGCCGCCGGTCGATACCGACAGCGTCGTGCCGCAGCGGCCCTGCGGACACACGGGGGAATTGGGTGTGCCGCTCGCGTCGGTAGTGATGAGCTGCTGGCCGAGATAGGTCATCTGTGTCGCGGCTTTCGGATCGGCCTGATCGATCGCGAAAAACTCCATGCGGAAATTCGCTGGGCCGTGCGTTGCCAAGGTCCACTGCAGTGCGGTGAGCCCGCCGGTCGACTTCGGCGCGGTCGAGCCCGAGCAGGCGCCCGAATCGCCGGGGCCGATGCAGATCACCGGCTGCGCCTGATCGAGGTTGGTGTAGTTCGCCGGAATTTCCGCGTGCAGCGGATTCGCCGCGTTCTGCAGAAAGTCGAGATCGATGCCGACGCCGGCCGACACGGTCGCGTTGTGATAAATCAGGTTGCGTTGGGCAAGATTGCCCCAGCCGTTCTGCGTGCCGCCGTTGACGATCTTGATGCCGTTGCGTCCGTTTGCAGCGATGGTGTTGAAGTCCTTGGCGCCGGTGCCGCCCATCGTCGTCGAACTCGCGGCGTCGATATGGATGCCGTCGACGCCGTTGCCGAGTGCGAGATTGCCGGCAAGCCCTGAATGCACGCCGATCGAGTTGCCGAGGATGTTGTTGCCCGTCGTCGCGCTGCCGCGCACGACGATGCCGTGGCGTGCATTGTTCGCGATCACGTTGCCGTCGGCCGCACCGCTGCCGCCGATCTGATTGCCCGATGTCGTGACGATGATGCCGTCGCCGAGATTCGCATAAGCCTTCGAGGCGAGCGGCGTGCCGGCGGGAAACTCGGCGATGCCGATCGAGTTGCCGACCACCTTGACGCCGGTGCTCGCGCCGGTGATCAGGATGCCCGCGTTGTCCGATCCCATCACGTCGGGAAAGGCATTGTTATTCGCGCCCTGGTTGTCGGCGATGACGTTGAGTGGACCGATGACGAGCGCGGTCATGCTCGGATTGAAATAGGCCGGGTCGGTGGACGGCTGGCTGTCGACGCCGATGCCGCTGAGCGAGTTGCCGACGTGCGTGCCGTTGAGATTCGACAGGCCGATGCGGTTGCCCATGATGAAGTTCGGCAGGAACACCGCGCCGGCGTCGATCTGGATGCCGTTCTGCGTATTGCCGGCGACGACGTTGCCCGGGCCGATGAGATTGCCGAACGTGCTGCCGACCAGATGCACGCCGTTCTGCCCGTTCGCGATCGCGATTGCGCCGGTCGGATCGGTGCCGATCATGTTGTTCGACAGCAGCGTGCCGGCAAGATTCTTGCTGAACAGCTCGACGCCGTTGAGGATGTTGCCGGAAATGACGTTGCCGCTGATCGTGTTCGGCTGCAGGTTCTGCAGTGTCGTAGCGAGATTGGCCGAGAAGTTGCTGATGTCGGCCGCGCTCACTGGCTGTGCAGGCAGCGCATTGTTGAGCGCGTTCAGTGCCGACGTGTCGATGAACTGATCGTCATAGGCCGTCGACGCCGACAGCGAAATGCCGTTGCCGTTGTTCGGCCACGCCGCGAGGCCGAGCGAATTGACTCCGATGAAATTGTTGTTGAAGGTGTAGCCGTGTCCGTTCGCGCTGATGCCGGCGCCGCTGCAGTTGCCGATCACGAGATTCTGAATCGTCGAGCCGGTCGCGCCTTTCTGATGATTGACCGCCGGGTCTCCCGAGTCGGTCAGATCCAGGCAGCCATGGCCGTTGCCATCGATCGCCGTACGCGCGGGAAAGGCGCCGGTGACGGTGAACTGCGCGCGCAACTGAGCCATCGCGCCGTTGATCACGGTGACCGTCAGTACGCTGGGATCGAAATTGATCGTGTGAGCGCCGCTGATCGCGTTGCCGACCGCGATGGCCGCGCGCAGGCTGCATTTGCCGGTCGGCTGATTGCTTCCATCGACTTCCGCACACGTGGTGGTGTTGCCGACCTGCTGCGAGCCGTCGCCGCCGGTCGTGACGGTGAAGGTGTTCGCCGCTGCCGGCAGCGAGACGGCGGCGAGCAGAGCGGCCAGAGCCGGTACGAGAGAAACGAGCGGCGCGCGACGCGCTGACACGGTGTGAATGGACTTCATTGGCGGTATCCCGGATTGCAGTCGCGTAGCAAGACGCGGAAAGCCGGAAAAAGGGATCACGCCTTGCGGCAAAGCAAAGTTGCCAACTCGGTTGAGAAATTTTTCACATTCCGGCGTCAAATTGTGACGCGGTAGAGCAATAGTCCGTCATCCGCCTGCAAAAAAGATCCGCGCCGCGGCACCAGCCCAATCGGGCCAAGGAGCCGCATCGGAGCTTTGTTTTTCCTCATTTTTGCCGCGTTCCCGCGGCCGCATCGCGATGACTTCCTCGCCTTGGCACATAGCTTGCTTTTCGGCGCTCATCGGGTCGATCGACGCTTCGTTCCCCGGATGGACGGTCTGCGGACGGCGACGGCAGGCATTGATGCACGTCACATTTTCAATATAAAATGTGATTTAAATCTCATAACTAGAGACATGTTTAGTCAGCCGGTGCGCTACGCAGGGAACTCTGACGGCATGGACTGAAGGACTAGTTCGCACTTTTGCGTAAGTAAGTCGGTAGGACAGAAACCTAATCAGCGGGACGTGCTGATAACCAGGGGGATTTGTGGTCTCCAGCAGCGACTTTTTGTGCGCTCGGGTATTTCCTGCGCGCCGCACTCTCGATGCCGTGGCATTTGCCCGAACGATCGGCCTTGGCCGGGCGCCAAGCCGGCGCATAAGTCGATCGGCCGTCTCGCGGCCGGCAGTCTTCGCGCTGCTTCTGTTGTGGAGTTTCGGCGCGGTATACGCACAGACTTGCGTCCAGGTGCCCCAACGTGTGACGGACAGCACCGGCAGCAGCAATAGTCTCGCCGGCTGGGCAGTCGCCAACGGAGACAATGGCGGCTCGCCTCCGACCACCTGGACGACCGGCGCGCTCGGCTTCAACGCCGCGCAGCATTGGGACGACCAGACCAACGGCACAGTCAATGCGACCGTGCCGACCGGTTTCGACACGATGACCCAGACCGTCACCCGCGTATCGGGCGGCGCTCTGCTGCAATTCGACTACGCCTGGAACAATGCTCAGTACGGCGGCGCGCCGAACGTCTACGACGGCAACCAGGCGCGCCTGGTGGTCAGTTACAACGGCGTCATCTACGTCGAAGCGTTGACCGCGACTTTCACCAACAGGCCGAATACCAACGCCAACGCGGGCGATGCGGGTCCGACCGGCGGAGCCGCTGTCAACGCATTGAATGGCGCGACCTTGGTTTCCGGTGCCGTGCCGGCCCCCTTCAGGGCGGCCAACGGCGCGTCGCCGAATTTCGCAACGATCGTCATTCGCCTGCCCGACAACGTCGCCCAGACGGGACCCCTCGTCATTGGTGCGCAGCGCATGGAGAACGGAGAACCGCAGGGTCGAACCGACGATTTCTACGTCCGCAACGTAACGCTGACTGACACCAGCCTCTGCATCGTCAAGAACACGCCGGTCGGGGCGGGCGGCACGTTCAATTTCGCCACGACGAACCTGGACGACAATCTCGTCACGGCAGGCAATCAGAGCACCTTCAGCCTGGTCACGAGTACGGCGACGCCGTCGGTCGCGCTCGACACGGATACGGGTACGGCGGGCAACCAGCCCGCGCTTTACGCCGGCGCCAGCAATCCCGGCGGCGTGGTGACGATCCAGGAAACCGCCCCCCTTCCGACCGGTTATGCGATGACCGGCGTGTCCTGCGACCAGGGCGTGACCGGCAGCGTCGCTTCCAATCAGGCGACTCTGACCGCGCTGCCCGCCGGAGTGATGACGACCTGCACGCTGATCAACCGGCCGCCAACGATTACGTTCGTCAAACAGGTAAACAACAACCGCCTTCTGCCCGGCGATCAGTGGACGGTGCAGATCCAGAACAGCGGCGGCACGTCGCTCGCGAGCGGCACCACCTCCGGCACCGGCACGACTGCCACGACCGGCACCTTCATCGCTACGGCCGGCACCGCTTATACGCTGGCCGAATCGGGCAGCAATCCGCTGAACTTCGCGGTGTACAACCGCAACCTGGTCTGCACCAACGCCTTCAGCGGCGGCACGCCGAATTCGTCCTTGCCGTCCGGGGCCGGAACGGCGGCAGGCGGCACCGCGACTTGGCCGGCGATCACGCCCGTCGCCGGCGATACGATTACCTGCACCGTGACCAACACCGGCATCGCGGCGCTCGGCGCCACGATCATTCTGCGCAAGCAGATCAACAGCCGCCGCGTTAATACGGATCAGTTCACCGTACAGGTGCAGCAGCCGGCGGGAACTCTGGTAGGCACCGCCGGCACGACGAGCGGCACCGGCACCACGGCCAGTACGAGCACGGTGAGCGCGACCGCCGGCACGACTTACACCCTGACTGAGATCGGCGCCAGCGGCGCCAACCTAGGCAACTACAACACGACGATCGATTGCAGCGCTTCGGTCGTGGCCGCGTCCGGAACCACCCTGCCTTCGGGTTCGGGGCAGTCGTTCACGGTGACTCCTCAGAACGGCGACAAGATCGACTGCACCTTGAACAACACGCCGAAGCCGAAGGTGACCGCGACGAAGAGCGCGTCGGCCAATCCGCTGCTGGTCGGCGCGAGCGGGCAGACATACACGATCGCGGTGACGATTGCGAACGGCCCCACCGCGGCGCCGATCACGATCGCCGACGCGCTGCCGACGGGCATCACGCTGTCGGGCACGCCGACGGTGTTCCCGATCGCGACGGCGCTGACCGGCTGTCCGAGTTCGGGCGGCAGCCTGACCGGTTGCACGCTGGTGACGAACCTCGCGAACGGGATCTACACGATCACCGTGCCGATCAACGTGGCCGCAGCAGCGGTCGGTGCGTCGGGCGGCAACAACTCGGCGAATCTGTCGGGCGGCGGCGATCCGTTGTGCACGAGTGCGACCGGCGAAGCCTGTGATCCGAGCACGCCGACGACGGCGGTGAGCAATCCGCCGAACGTCACCGTGACCAAAGCGTTCAGCCCCAATCCGATCGCCGGCGGCGGCACGTCGACGCTGACGATCACGATCGCGAACACGGCGGCCGGAGCGGTGGCTCTGACCGGCGTATCGCTGACCGACAGCCTGCCGGCAGGGATGACGGTAGCCGCATCACCGGCAGCGACCACGACCTGCAACACCGCGGGCGGCGCGACGGTGAGCGCGGCGCTCGGCGGCACCAGCGCATCGCTGAGCGGCGGCAGCGTCGGCGCCAACGCCACTTGCACGATCACCGTTCCGGTCACCGCGCCCTGAGCGCCTCGGCACTCGGCATGCGGATCAGTCCATCACTCTTTGAAACCTGCGGCATATGTTGAAACGGCTCATCACCCAAACACAACGGAACTCATCGGTCGGTCCGCGCAGCGCTGAAAGTGCGCGCGATGCAGCCGGTATGACGTTCGGCTTCCGCCAAGGCGATCGGAATGCAGCTCGTCCGTCGAAGCGACAGGGCTGTCGGTTCGTCGTCGCCCGTTTGGCCGTCTCAAATCGTGCACGCGCGAGCGCAATTTGCGCGACAGATTTTCATTCCGTTTCGCGTGAGCAGCGCACCTGTTCGCGGATCGGAAGCTACATCCGCCGGCTGCGCCGGTGCGGCGACAACCACGCCCTCGACCAGAGAGTCGAGGGTGGACTCCCGAGATCTGCTCGGGAATTTTTTATTTTCAGGGGGCAGTGATGGGAAATCAGAGTATTTCCGCACGTTTCTTCGGCCTGCCTGCGGCATTGCCGCGGACACCAAGCACATTCACGCGTCACGGCTCGCAAGCGACTGCCGGGCAGCGCAGCCGCGCGGCTTGGCTGTCTGCGCCGTCGCGGATATTGCAGGCCGTCGCGTTGAGCTGGCTGCTGCTCCTGCTGGCACCGTCCGCCTGGGCGACCGACTATCCGAACTCGATCGCGGCGAGCACCCTGACCAGCACGCAAGGTGCGACGAATAGTGGGCCGGCGAATGCCACGTTGTCGACGAATCCGCGGATCACGGCGACGAAGGCAGCGAACCCGAATCCCTTGGTCGTTGGCGCCACAGGCCAGACTTATACGATCGCAGTGACGATCGCGAGCGGCCCGACCACGGCGCCGATCACGATTGCCGACACGCTGCCGACCGGGATCACGATCTCCGGCACGGCGACGACGAGCGGTGGAACGCTGAGCGGCTGCGCGAGTTCGGGCAGCAGCCTCGGTGCGAGCTGCCAATTGGCGACGGGCCTGGCGAACGGCACGTACACGGTGACGATTCCGATCAGCGTCGCCGCGACCGCGACGACCGGCAACAACACCGCGAACCTTTCGGGCGGTGGCGATCCAACTTGCACGACCGCGACGGGCGAAGCCTGTGACCCGAGCGTAACGGCGCCGATCGCGCCGAAGGTCACGGCGACGAAGACGGCATCGGCCAATCCGTTGCTGGTCGGCGTGAGCGGCCAGAACTATACGATCGCAGTGACGATCGCGAACGGCCCGACGACCGCGCCAATCACTATTGCGGATACGCTGCCGACCGGCATCACGCTGTCCGGCACGCCGACCATGTCGCCGAGCGCGGCGTCGTTGACCGGCTGTCCGACTTCGGGCGGCAACCTGACGGGCTGCACGATGGCGACCGGTCTGGCGAGCGGTACCTACACGATCACCGTGCCGATCAGCGTTGCATCCACAGCGGTGGGCACCAGCGGCGGTACGAACAAAGCCAATCTCAGCGGCGGTGGCGATCCGAACTGTACCGCCGCGGCAACGAACGAGGTGTGCGATCCGTCGACGCCGACCACGGCCGTCGGCAACCCGCCGAAAGTGACGGCGACGAAGGCGGCGAATCCGAATCCCTTGGTCGTTGGAGCCACCGGCCAGACTTATACGATCGCAGTGACGATCGCGAATGGTCCGAGCACGGCACCGATCACGATTGCCGACACGCTGCCGACCGGGATCACGATCTCTGGCACGGTGACGACGAGCGGTGGAACGCTGAGCGGCTGCTCAAGCTCAGGCAGTAGTCTCGGTGCGAGCTGCCAATTGGCGACGGGCCTGGCGAACGGCACGTACACGGTGACGATTCCGATCAGCGTCGCGGCGACCGCGACGACGGGCAACAACACAGCCAACCTTAGCGGTGGCGGCGATCCGTCATGCACGATCGCGACGGGCGAAGTCTGCGACCCAAGCGTAACGGCGCCGATCGCGCCGAAGGTCACGGCGACGAAGACGGCATCGGCCAATCCGTTGCTGGTCGGCGTGAGCGGCCAGAACTATACGATCGCAGTGACGATCGCGAACGGCCCGACGACCGCGCCAATCACGATCGCGGACACGCTGCCGACCGGCATCACGCTGTCGGGCGTGCCGACCATGTCGCCGAGCGCAGCATCGCTGACCGGCTGTCCGACTTCGGGCGGCAACCTGACCGGCTGCACGATGGCGACGGGTCTGGCGAACGGCACGTACACGATCACCGTGCCGATCAACGTTGCATCTACGGCGGTAGGCGCCAGCGGCGGTACGAACAAAGCCAATCTCGGCGGCGGTGGCGATCCGAACTGTACGGCTGCGGCGACGAACGAGGTGTGCGATCCGTCGACGCCGACCACGGTCGTCGGCAATCCGCCGAAAGTGACGGCGACGAAGACGGCATCGGCCAATCCGCTGCTGGTCGGTGTGAGCGGCCAGAGCTACGCGATTGCGGTGACGATCGCGAACGGTCCGACGACCGCGGCGATCACGATCGCCGACACCCTGCCGACGGGCATCACGCTGTCGGGCACGCCGACGATGTCGCCGAGCGCGGCATCGTTGACGGGTTGTCCGACCTCGGGCGGCAACCTGACGGGCTGCACGATCGCCACCGGTCTGGCGAATGGCACCTACACGATCACCGTACCGATCAACGTGGCCGCTGCGGCGGTCGGTGCGTCGGGCGGCAACAACACGGCAAACCTGTCAGGCGGCGGCGATCCGTCGTGCACGAGCGCGACCGGTGAAGCCTGCGATCCGAGCACGCCGACGACGGCCGTTGGCAATCCGCCGAAAGTGACGGCGACGAAGAGTGCATCGGTCAATCCGCTGCTGGTCGGCGTAAGCGGCCAGAGCTACGCGATTGCGGTGACGATCGCGAACGGTCCGACGACCGCGGCGATCACGATCGCCGACACCCTGCCGACGGGCATCACGCTGTCGGGCACGCCGACGAT
>NZ_SCNG01000010.1 GCF_005503555.1 Rudaea sp. 3F27F6 | reverse complement strand
GGGGGAATCTGCCGGGAGGGGTCGCCGTGCGAGCACTTGTTGTTCCGGCGACGCGCGGATTCGCCTGCGCCGCCGCACCTATTTCGCGGCAGGCCGGTGTGGGAACCGGCCTGCCGCGCGTCGGGGCGACAGTGCAGCGCGGATGCGCAAGCACGGCCGCGCATCTTCTGCGCAAGGCGAAGCTGGCCGTACTGGGCGGCGTATTCCTGCTCGCGGCGGGTTGCTGCGGCTACACCAATACGCAATGGATCACCGCGCCGCTCGTCGCCGACGTCGTTTACGACGGCAGCGGCATCAGCGCCTACGACGACAGCCTTGCGGTCGATGCCGCACACACCGCGTACATGCGCTTTTCTCTGGCGACGCTGCCCGGCGTCGGTGCGCCGACACCGGGCGTCAAGGGTCAATGCGATGCAAACGGGCAGAATTGTTTTCATCCGCTTGCGGATTCGGGCTACGCGCTGACCGCGGCGAAGATCGTGCGTGCGCGGCTCGTGCTGTTCGCCGAGCAGGTGACGACGCCCGGGCAGATCGTCGTGGCCAGCCCCGCGGTAGACTGCTGGCCGCGCGAGTACGCGGCGCCGGCAGCGACGAATCCGTGCAACGGCGGTGCCGCTGCCTATCAACCTGGCGTGGATGCGGACAACCCGGGCGCCGCCCAGGCGTTGAGCATTGCCGACGCCGGGTTCTATGCCGTCGACGTGACCGCGGCAGTCAAGAACTGGGTGCAGAACGGCGCGAATCAGGGCGTGCTCGCATTCCGCGCCGCGGGTAGCGGCAGCTTTCGTTTCGTCAGCAAGGACGCTCAGCGCAGCGGCGCCACACTGGCCTATAACGCGCGCCTGCTCGTGACCGTGTCGGATTCGATCGGCACGGTGCGCAACGTCACCACGGCGACCAGCGTGCGCGAGGATCAGCCCGCTGCGACCGGATCGACCTTGCCCGATCTGCGCCTGAATGCCGTGGCCGGTAAGCGCGCCTATGCGCTGTTGAATGCCAATATGCCGCCGGCTGCGCCGATCCTTCTGTACCAGTTGTTGAATGTCGATCACGCCAAAGTCTCGCTGTCGACTTACGCGAGCGGCGCGGTGACCGATGCGAGCGGCGGCGCGCCGCGCATCGATCTGTACCAAACGCCCTCGTTCGATGCTTCGAATTCCGCCTGGAGCAATTGGAGCGTACCCACGGCTACGCCGTTCGCGAGCACGTCGCTGGATGCGAATCTGGCCGCGCGAAACCAGGTGTTGATCAGTGACATCAGCCTCGCCACGCTGACTAAATTTCTCGATGCGTACAACGCGCAGGTGGCCGCGCAGGTTAGCTACGTGACCACAGACAACCCGATCGCGCTCGGCACGGATCGCGTCCAGCCGGTGCTGCTCGACAGCCTAGCGCGTGGCAGTCAGCATCCGCCGCAGCTTATCCTCGCGACCGGATTTCCGCGCGGTTTGAGTACGGGTTATCTCGACACGAACGACCAGCGGCCGCGGCTTTGGTGCGTGCAATTTCAGTACAGCTCCGACCAGCAACATTGCGGTTCCGTGCCGCTGCTGCGCGCGCATGTGGGGCAGAAGTTCGAGGCGATGAGAATCCAGATGGCCATGCAGGACCGCGGCAACCTGGACGGCATTTATCAGGACTATCTGGCGATTCCGATGCACGTCGCCGCACCGGCGACCGGCGCAACGGCGGCGCTCGATCGCAGCGGATTCGATCTCGATGCGCTGAATCCGTACCAAGTGCAACAGCGTTATTCCTGGTACAGCGCGGCAGGCTACGCCGTCGTCGCCACAGCGAACATGCAGCCGGGTTCGTATTCGCTGTCGGCCAGCGCCGTGGGTCATAACGGCAGACTCGCGATCCCGATGGAAAACGTCGCCGCGCCGGTGCCGGTGCTGAGCGGTCCGACCTCTTTGCGTCTGCCGATCGGTGCGATTTCGGTGACCGTGCCGGCCAATGCCGATGCGCCGTTCGCGCTGAGCGTCGACGATCACGGCGCGAACCTGATCGACGAAGCGACGCGCTGGGCGGTCAGCAGCAGCATGGCCGCAGACACGCCGCCCGGCGTGATTTCGCAGAGCGACGGCAGTACGAATTTCGCGCTGACTTTCGCCTCGGCCGGCCCGCGCACGATCACCGCGACGAGCCGCGGCGACGCGACAATCAAGACGTCGCTCGACGTTACCGTCGTCGCGCAGACGCGAACGACGCTCGCGGCTCAGGGCACGATTCCGGTTTTCGGCCAGCCGTTTGTTGTGTCGGCGACCGTAACCGACAACGCCGGTGCGGCCGTGGCCGGCGCCAGCGTCCAGTTCTACTCCGGATCGAAATTGCTCGGCAGCGCAGCGACCGGAACCGATGGCAGCGCGAAGGCGACGCTCACCGATCTGGCTGCCGGCGTCTACGCGATTACGGCCAAGTACGCCGGCAACGTCGCGACCTATCTCGACAGTTCGATGTCCGAACCGGGCACCTATGCGGTCGATGCGGCGGCGACGATCGTGACCCTGTCGGCACCGGCAACGGCCACGTTCGGGCAGCCGATCTCGGTCGGCGCAACAGTCGCACCGGTCGCACCCGGTGCGGGGCAGCCGACCGGAACGATGACGATCGGCGACGGCGAGGTTTCGTGCCGTTACGACCTGCCCGCGGCGAACGGCTGCACCCTGGCCTCGATCGGCGCAGGTAGCAAAACTCTCACGGCGACCTATTCGGGCGACGCGAACTTCATCGGCAGCTCGGTTGTTTCTGCGCTATCCGTCGGAAAGCAGGCGCAGACCTTGACGTTCCCGGCGCAAAGCGTGTCGAGCCGGCCGTTCGTCGCAAGCGCCATTTTCTCCATCTATCCACCGGCCGCGAGTGCCGCTCCGAACTCCGGCAGTGCGATCGTCTATTCGTCGCTGAGCCCGTCGGTATGCACGGTCGCCGGGACGACGGTGACGATGCTCGGTGTCGGCACCTGCTCGATTGCCGCCGACCAGGCCGGCAACGACAACTACGCCAAGGCGCAGACGGCGATCCAGGACATCGGCATCGGCAGGGCGGCGAGCACGACCACACTGACGGCGTCGAGCGCATCGGGCGTCTACGGCCGCAGCGCCACCTTCACCGTGACGGTGGCGCCCGCCCCGGGCAACCCGCTGCCGACCGGCAGCGTCGATTTCACCGATGAGACTTTGGGCGCAAGCCTGTGCACGGCCGTTGCTCTGAGCTCCGCCAGCGGCTGGGCGACCGCGACCTGCACGACCGACGCACTCGGTGCAGGATCTCACTTGATCCGCGCAAGCTACCGCGGCGACGATACGACGGCCGGATCGAACAACGCGTTCGTGTATACGGTCGTCGCGGCCGGCACGAGCATGACGCTGGTCGCCACGCCGAATCCCGCACTAGTCGGCCGGACGGTGACGCTGACGGCCGCGGTGAGTGTCAGCGCTTCTGCAGGTGGCGGCGATGCGGTCGCCAAGAGCGGCGTGGTGGCGTCGCTCGTCGTACCCGACGGATCGTCGCCAGCGAACGCGGCGAACCAGGGCATACTGAAGCGCGCCGCCAATGCAGAGGCGCAAGCAGTATCCGCCCCGAGCGGCACGGTGACGTTCTACGACGGCGATACGCAGATCGGTGCAGTCGCGCTCGACGCGGCTGGGACGGCAGCGTTGAGCCTGTCGACGCTGACGCCCGGCACGCACAACCTCTCGGCGATCTACTCGGGCAACGGCGCTTACGTCCAGGCCGCGGCGCAGGTCACGCTCGCAGTGAATGTGCCGCCGGTGCCGGCGCCGGCCGTATCCGCGTGGATGCTCGTTCTGCTCGGTGTTGTTCTGATTGCGGCAGCATGCAGCCATGCAGCGCGGTCTGCATCACGCCTGGCCGTTTGGCCGCCATAGATCGCCAGGGGCGGCGCGCAGCGATTGCTTGCGCGGAACCGCAGTGCGGCAGGCAAGCGCAGCGTTTGCGTAATGGGCGAACCGGCTTTCCCGGCGCAGCGTTCAATGCTTTATCCTTCGGCATGTCTTTTTGCGGCATGCCCTGCATATGGATTTGAGCTACATCCTCAATCATCTCGGCGAAGATCGCCAAGCGCATCGCGGCGCGGTTTCGCCGCCGATCTACCAGAGTTCGATCTTCGCGTTTCCGACCGTCGATGCGTTCCGCGAAGGCTTTCGCGACGAATTCCGCCGCACGACGTATACGCGCGGCAATAATCCGACCGTCGAAGTGCTGCGTAAGAAAGTCGCCGCGCTCGAAGGCGCTGAAGACTGCCTGATGTTCGCCAGCGGTGCGGGCGCGATCTCCGCCGCGGTGATCGCCAGCGTCGCCGCGGGCGACCACGTCATCTGCGTTGCGCGGCCGTATTCGTGGACGCGCGCCGTGCTGCGCGATCTGCTCGGCCGCTTCGGCGTGACGACGAGCTTCGTCGACGGCACCGACACGGCGCATTTTGCTGATGCGATCACGACGCAGACCCGGCTGATCGTGCTCGAAAGCCCGAACTCGATGACCTACGAGCAGCAGGATCTCGCCGCGGTCGCGAGACTGGCGAAGGCTCACGGTATTCGCACGCTCTGCGACAACAGCTATGCGACGCCGCTCAACCAGTCGCCGCTCGCGCTCGGCATCGACATGGTCGCGCACTCCGCGACGAAGTACTTGAACGGACACAGCGACGTCGTCGCCGGCGCTCTATGCGCGAGCGAAGCGATCATCCGCGAGGTGTTCAAGAAGACCTATATGGTCTGCGGTGCGATCCTGTCGCCGCACGATGCCTGGCTGATGATCCGCGGCCTGCGCACCCTGTCGGTGCGCATGGAACGCATCGCGCGCACGACGCGCGACGTGCTGGACTTCCTGCAAGCGCATGAAAAAGTGGAACAAGTATACTATCCGCACGACGCGGCCAATCCGCAGTTCGCGCTGAGCCAGGCGCAAATGCGCGGCGCGAGCGGCCTGCTCACGCTCGCATTGCGTGCGCCTGACGTCGCCGCCGTCGAGCGCTTCTGCAACACGCTGCAACGCTTCCTGATGACGGTATCGTGGGGCGGTTATGAATCGCTGCAGTTTCCGGTCTGCGCGGTCTATCCGGCCGATGCGCCGTTCGTGCCGCCGGCCGGCGGGGCCGGTCTCAATTTCGTGCGCCTGTCGATCGGACTCGAAGAACCGGAGGTGCTGATCGCCGATCTGCGCGAGGCGCTGGCCGCTATTTAGTTTGCTTCTTCGTGCAGCGGAACTTGGCGCGGCAATGCCGGGCGAGAGAAGAGTAGGGCAGCTCGTTGTTGGTGCGGCAAATTGAGACGCCTTTCTCTTATTCGCTCTTCCGCACCCTCTTTCGCGCGAAGAGATCAGCGAAACCTTCGCGACCCTGGCTGATTCCCGCCACGAATTTGTCAGCGGCGCGCGTCGATTTGCCATTCTCCTCGGCGATGCTATGGCCGGGTCGAAGTAGCACGTAGAATCACCTCGGTTTGATCCGTTTTCGGGTCAATTTGCGTCCGCTCGGGACGCACAAGTGTTTGCGCGAAATTTCTTGCAAAGGACGACAAGACCATGGGGCTGCTGAATTTCATCTGGAACCTGCCGTTGATGCTGTTGCGTCTGGTCGGTGCGGTGCTGTCGTTCTTCTTCGGCCGGCTCGGCTGGGATGCGCCGCCGTGGATGCGCGCGCTCGGCGCCGGCTGGGGCCGGCTCGGCGGTGCGGTGCAGGCGCGCCCGGCGCGCTCCGCCGGCATACTCGCCGCGTTGATCGTGCTGCTCGTCGGCGGCGGCCTCGGCTACCGCGCGTGGCGCGACCGGCCGCGGCCGGTGGCCGAGATACCGGCCACGTTCAACGTGCAAGCGCCGTTGCTGACCGGCTACGACGAAGAGGCGCGCAAGCTGATCGTGCATCCGCTGCACGTGGTCTTCAATCGTTCGGTGGCGCCGATCGCCCTGGTCGGCAAGTCGCCGACGTCGGGCATCGCGATGCAGCCCGAACTGGCCGGCACCTGGACCTGGCTCAACGACCGCGAATTGAATTTCTTGCCGAAGGACGATTGGCCGGTCGGGCAGAAGTACACCGTCGACCTCGATCCGAAACTGGCCTTCGCCGAACACGTCAAGGTCGACAAGAACCGTCTCGAGTTCGCGAGCGCGCCGTTCGTCGCGAGCATCGCCCAGGGTGAGTTCTACCAGGATCCGCAGGATGCGAACGCGAAGAAGGTGGTGATCCACGTGCGCTTCTCGCATCCGGTCGATGCGGCCAGTTTCGAGAAGGCGGTGGCGCTGAGCTTGTCCGGCGCGAAGTTGTCGTCGACGCCGAAGAAATTCAGCGTGTCCTACGACGAGCGCAAGGTCAATGCGTTCATCCATTCCGAACCGCTGTCGATTCCCACCGACGACGCGAGGCTGACCTATTCGGTCGCGGCGAACGTGCGCGCAGCACGCGGCGGTCCGGCGATCGCCAAGCCGCTCGACGGTGTGATTTCGGTGCCGGGCCTCTACAGCCTGGCGATGAACGACGTGGAAACAACCCTCGTCGACAACGCCAAGTTCGAGCCCGAGCAGGTGCTCGTGGTCAATGCTTCGCAGCCGGTGAAGACCGACGACGTCGCCCACGCGATCGAAGTCTGGGCGCTGCCGAAATTCAATCCGAAGGTGCCGGAAGCCGATCGCGGCGACCAGCCCTATGCGTGGAACCTGCGTGAAGTCGGCCAGCAGGACGTGCTCAAATCCTCGCGCAAGCTCGCCCTCGAAGCGGTGCCGACCGAGCGCGACTATGCGGAAACGCAGAGCTTCAAATATCGCGCCGATCCGGGCACATATCTCTACGTCAGCATTCACAACAACTTGAAGTCGTTCGGCGGCTACGTTGACGGTCGCGGTCTCGCCAAGATCGTGCTCGTGCCCGAATACCCGAAGATGCTGCGCTTCATGGCCGAGGGCGCCTTGCTGAGCCTGTCCGGCGACAAACGCGTCGCCGTGGTCGCGCGCAATATGCCCGGCATGCAGCTCGAAGTCGCGCGCGTGCTGCCGGACCAGTTGCAGCACCTCGTTTCGTTCAATCAGTACGGCACCTACGCCAAGCCCGACCTGGGCCGGCTCAGCCCCGACGAAATCGCCGAGCGCTTCGTGCAGAAGGTACCGTTCGACGAAGGCGATCCGGCCAAGGCGCGCTTCGAGGGCGTCGACCTCGGCAAGTATTTCGGCAGCGGTGCCAATGCGAAGCATGGCGTGTTCCTGCTCAAGCTCGGCGTGCTGCAGAAAGAGGAAAAGAAGGCCGAGCCCGATCCGAATGCGGACGAGCCTGAAGCTGATAGCGAATCGACTGCGGAAAATGAGGGCGAGGGCGACGCGAACAATGCGGGCGGCTTCGCAGATATGCCGAATGAAGATTCACGCCTGATCGTCGTCACCGACCTCGGCATGATCACGAAGAAATCGCTCGACGGCAGCTACGATCTCTATGTGCAGTCGATCGCCCACGGCATGCCGGTCGAAGGTGCGAACGTCGACGTCATCGGCAAGAACGGCCAGACCCTGATCAGCCGCGCGACCGATTCGGCCGGGCATGTCCACGTCGATCCGCTCGACGCGATGAAGCGCGAGAAAACGCCGACCATGTTTGTCGTGCGCAAGGGCGACGACCTGTCGTTCCTGCCGATCGGCGAGCGCGACCGCTCGCTCGACTTCTCGCGCTTCGACATCGGTGGTGAACGCAACGCGAAGAATGCAGGGCGGTTGTCGGCCTACCTGTTCTCGGACCGCGGCATCTACCGGCCCGGCGACACTTTCCATGTCGGCGTGATCGTGCGCGCGGCCGATTGGAGCAAGCCGCTCGACGGCATTCCGCTTATCGCCGAGATCACCGACGCGCGCGGCACGGTCGTCGACACGCGCAAGCTGCGCGTGGACACCGCGGGCTTCCTCGGCGTCGACTACACCACGCAAGAGAGCGCACCGACCGGCACCTGGAACGTCAACGTCTATATTTCCAAGGACGGCCACGCCGACGCGCAGATCGGCTCGGGAAGCGTGCAGATCAAGGAATTCCTGCCCGACCGCATGAAGGCCGAGGCGCGCCTGTCGGCGTCCTCGCCCGACGGCTGGGTAAAGCCCGACGGGCTGAAGGCGCTGTTCTCGCTGCAGAACCTGTTCGGCACGCCCGCGCAGAACCGCCGCGTCGAAGCGACGCTGACCCTGACGCCGTCGATTCCGAGCTTCCGCGGCTATGCCGACTATCGTTTCTTCGATCCGCAGCGCGCGAAGGAAGGCTATTCCGATCCGCTCGGCGAGCGCACGACCGACGACAAGGGCGAGGCCGAGTTCGCGCTCGACCTGTCCAAGTACGCCAACGCGACCTACATGCTGCGTTTCTTCGCCAAGGGCTATGAGGCCGAGGGCGGTCGCAACGTCGCCGGGCAGGCGGCCCAGCTCGTGTCCTCGCTCGACTATCTGGTCGGCGCGAAGACCGACGGCGATCTCGGCTTCGTCCAGCGCGACGCCAAGCGCAGCGTCAATCTGATTGCGATCGACGCGAGCGCGAAGAAGATCGCGGTCGCCGGGCTCAAGGCGGCGATCATCGAGCGCCGCTACGTGTCGATCCTGACCAAGCAGGATTCGGGCGTGTACAAGTACGAGTCGAAGGGCAAGGACATCGCCGTGTCGGAGACGCCGCTGTCGATCGCCGCGGCCGGCAGCGACTTCGCCTTGCCGACCGACAAGCCCGGCAGCTTCGCCCTCGTGGTCAAGAACGCCAAGGGCGAAGAACTCAACCGCGTCGACTACAGCGTCGCCGGCGAGGCCAATCTGACTCGTTCGCTGGAGCGTAACGCCGAGCTGCAGCTCGCGCTGAGCAAGCACGACTACGCACCAGGCGAAGAGGTCGAGATCGCGATCCGCGCACCGTATGCCGGCAACGGCCTCATCACGATCGAACGCGACAAGGTCTACGCGCACCAGTGGTTCAAGGCGGCGACCTCGGGCTCGGTGCAGAAGATCACCGTGCCGAAGGACTTCGAGGGCAACGGCTACATCAACGTGCAGTTCGTGCGCGATCCGTCCTCGGACGAGATTTTCATGTCGCCGCTGAGCTACGGCGTGGTGCCGTTCTCGGTCAACCGCGACGCGCGCCGCGACGTGACCAAGATCGACGTGCCGACCCTGGTCAAGCCCGGCGATACCTTGCACATGAAGGTCGACGTCGCCCAGTCGGCGCGCATCGCCGTGTTCGCGGTCGACGAGGGCATCCTCCAGGTTGCGCGCTACAAGCTCGGCGATCCGCTCGACTTCTTCTTCCGCAAGCGCATGCTCGACGTGAAGACCAGCCAGATTCTTGATCTGATCCTGCCCGAGTTCTCCAAGCTGATCGCGATGGCCGCCCCGGGCGGCGACGCCGACGAGCTACTCGCACGCCACCTCAATCCGTTCAAGAAGAAGCGCCAGGAGCCGGTCGCGTGGTGGTCGGGCATCGTCGACATCAAGGACAGCCGCGAATTCACCTGGACCGTGCCGGACGACTTCAACGGCAAGCTGCGCGTGATGGCCGTGGCCGTGCGCGCCGACAAGATCGGCATCACCCAGAACGCGACGACGGTGCGCGGCGACTTCGTGCTGTCGCCGAACGTGCCGAACATGGTCGCGCCGGGCGACGAATTCGAAGTCAGCGTCGGCGTTGCCAACAACTTGACCGGACTCGGCGGCAAGGACGTGCCGATCGCCGTCGGCCTCGAACTGTCGCCGGGACTCGAAACAGTGACCGACTCTCACCAGCAGGAAATCAAGCTCGGCGAAATGCGCGAGGGCGTGCTGACCTACAAGCTGCGCGCGAAGAGCGTGCTCGGCCCGGCCAAGCTGAGCTTCCAGGCGCACTACGCGGACAAGTCGGCGAAGATCGGCACCGAAGTCTCGGTGCGCCCGGCAGCGGCCTATCGCACCGACGTGATGGTCGGCGATCTCGGCAAGGGCTCGGCCGACATCAAGCCGCTGCGCGACATCTACGACGCCTTCGCCAAGCGCGATATCGCGGCCTCGTTCACGCCGCTCGTGCTCGCGCAGGGCTTGTCGGCCTACCTCGACGACTTCCAGCACTATTGCACCGAGCAGCTCGTGAGCAAGGGCGTACCTGCGCTCGTGTTTGCGGCGCATCCGGAGTACGGCGCGATCAAGTCGAAGGACAAATCCAAGTCCGCGGCCGACTCGCTGCAAGGTCTCTATGCCGTGCTGCATACCCGCCAGAACAGCGAAGGCGGCTTCGGCATGTGGACCTCGACGCCGGCATCCGAGCGCTTTATCTCGGTGTACGCGATGCAGTTCCTGATCGAAGCCAAGGAACGCGGCGAGCGCGTCCCGGCCGACCTGATCGAAGCCGGCAACCGCTATCTCTCGCAGCTCGCCGCCGACGAAAGCGACGGCTCGCTCGCCGGCCTGCGCGAGCGCGCGTTCGCGATCTACCTGCTCACGCGTCAGGGCACGGTGACGACCAACTACATCGCCGCAGTGACCAAGCGCCTCGACGACAGCTACGGCACGGCGGCGGCCGGCGCCGCGCGCAATACGCCGCGCGATGCGTTCCTCGAAGGCAACGACTGGCACGAGAATCTCGTCGCCGGCTATATCGCCGCGTCGCTCAAGCTGCTCAAGCAGGACAAGGAGGCCGACCGCCTGATCGCGCCGCTGCAGACCGGACTGAGCCGCGCGACGATCGAGAACGCCTACCGCTTCGAGCGCTGGTACGACTCGCTGTTCCGCGACTCGGCGACCTTGTATCTGCTGGCCAAGCATTTCCCGGAACGCATACGCGCGCTGCCGCAGCAGGCTTTGGCGAATCTCGTGCGGCCGATCCAGCGCGGCTGGTACAACACGTTGTCGTCGGCGCAAACCATCCTTGCCCTCGACGCCTACGGCGCGCAGGCAGGCGAAGGCAAGCTGAGCCTCAGTGCGATCCTCAAGGACGGCACGGCCAAGCCGCTCGATGCGAATGCGGGCATCCTCGTCCGCGCCGCCTTCGATTCCGCGGCGACCGCGCTGCGCGTCGACAATGCCGCCGATCTGCACGCATGGTATGCGGTCAGCCAGGCCGGTTACGACCGCACGCCGCCGACCAGCGAGTTGAAGCAGGGTCTGGAGATCGTGCGCGAATTCACCGACACCGACGGCAAGACGCTCACCCAGGCCACGCTCGGCCAGGAGATCGACGTGCACCTGAAGATCCGCGCGACCGAAGTCGACAGCATCGGCAACGTGGCGATCGTCGACCTGATGCCCGGCGGTTTCGAGGCCGTGCAGCAACCGCCGCCGGCGCCGAGCGACGATGCGAGCGGCGACAACGCGAATAACGCACCCGCGCAGCAACCGGTTTGGCGCTCGCCGGTCGGCCTGCCGGGATCGAGCTGGAACCTCAGCTACGCCGACGTGCGCGACGACCGCGTGGTCATCTACGGTACGGCCACGCGCAGCGTCTCCGAGTTCATCTACCGCATTCGCGCGACCAATGCGGGCACCTTCGTCGTTCCGCCCGCGTACGGCGAGTCGATGTACGACCGCACGGTGCAGGCGAGGTCGCTGGGTACGAAGATCGAGGTAACGAAAAAGTGATGCGAACACGACTGCGATCGGCGCGTTGGTGGACGTACTTTCCTTTCGTGTTGGCCAGCCAATTTCTCTGCGGTTTGAGTTGGGCGGAAGATGAACTGATTTTCACTACCAAGAGCTTCGACATCAGAATTACGGAGCATTGCGAAGAAGAAGTAATTGGTTGTGACAGGGTTGAATACTTCGGGGTCAATCGAAAGACCGGGAAGTCGATCCGGCTTCGCGGCAAACAACTCCACTCGATATGTGCAGATGGCGTTACTCCTTGCCATTTTCAGGGTTATGTATTCAGGAATAGCGACGTTACTTATTCAATCATTCTGCAGGGCGAGAGCTGGCTAGCGATCCGCAAGGGTGGCAGGCTGCTACTTCATGAGAGCGGTGATTGGCGCCGCGAGAATAGCGTGTCGCGATCACCGGACGATCGCGAGAATAAAGTCGGCTCCAGCTCGCAATAGCCGTGAGATGGTTTGTGTTTGTGCGAACCGCGAGTTTTGTTCGCCGCTGGCAGAACTGGCTGATGGCCGCGCTGCTGCTCGTCATCGCGCTGGTCATCATTCGCCTCTGGCCGCATCCGCCGTTGTCGCAGTTCGCACCGAGTTCGACGGCGGTCTACGACGACCGCGGGCGCCTGCTGCGCTTGACCCTGGCCAGCGACGACCGCTACCGGCAATGGGTGCCGCTCGCGCAGATGCCGCCGGCGCTCGTGCAGGGTGTGCTGCTGCACGAGGACGCATGGTTCCGCTGGCATCCCGGCTTCAATCCGTTCAGCCTCACGCGCGGCGCCTGGGTCACGTATGTCGGCGGCGGCAACCGGCAGGGCGGATCGACGGTGACGATGCAGCTTGCGCGGCTCTTGTATCGGCTCAACACGCGCACGCCGGGTGGTAAGTTCCGCCAGGTGCTGCGCGCGGTCGAGCTGGAACTCTGCTATTCCAAGGACGCGATCCTCGAGGCCTATCTCAACTATGCGCCGTACGGGCGCAACATCGAAGGCGCCGGCGCGGCGAGCCTGATCTATTTCGACAAGCCGGTTACGAATCTGTCGCTGCCCGAAGCGCTGACGCTTGCGGTGATTCCGCAGGAGCCGAATCGAAGATCGGAAGGCAAGGCGACGAGCGAGGTTGAGAGCATTCGTCATTCCGGCGAAAGCCGGAATGGCGAGCAAAGAGAAAGTGCGCAAATCAGCACCGATGTCATCAATGCACGTCTGTTTGTCGCCCGTGCGCGCCTGTTCAAACGTTGGCTCGCCAAGCATCCCGAAGACCAGGCCTCGGCGCCGCTGATGCAGTTGCCGCTGCGCCTGCGCGCGCCCTCGAATCTGCCATTCGCCGCGCCGCACTTCGTCGAAGAGGTGCTTGCCGATGCGCGGCTCAACGGCTCGACCGCGCCCGTGCTCAATACCACGCTCGATCTCGACCTGCAGCGCGTGCTCGAACGCCAGGTGAAGAATCACGTCGAACACCTTGCTGATCGCGGCGTGCGCAACGCGGTCGCCATGCTCGTCGATACGCGCGATCTCGGCATCAAGGCGCTGGTCGGCTCGGCCGATTATTTCGAGAAGGCGATTGCGGGACAGGTCAACGGCGCGCTCGCCAAGCGTTCGCCGGGCTCGGCCTTGAAGCCCTTTATCTACGGCCTCGGCTTCGATCAGGGCGTGCTGCATCCGCAGACCGTGTTGCGCGACGTGCCGACCGCATTCGGTCCGTTCGCGCCGGAGAATTTCGACGGACGTTTTCTCGGCCCGGTGACCGCGACCGAGGCGCTCGTGCGCAGCCGCAATATTCCGGCGGTCTATGTCGCCTCGAAATTGAAGAATCCCGATTTCTACCAGTTCCTCAAGGATGCCGGCATCAGCCGCATGGCCAATGCAGAGTTCTACGGGCTCGCCCTCGTGCTCGGCGGCGGCGAGGTGACGATGGAAGAACTCGCCAAACTCTACGCGATGCTCGCCAACCGCGGCTCGTTGCAGTCGCTGCGGCGGCGTGCGGACGAGCCGCGCGCGCCGGGCGCACGCATGCTCAGCGACGAGGCGAGTTTCATGGTGCTCGACATGCTGCGGCAGAATCCGCGTCCCGACGACACGCTGATTTCACAGCCGAGTTCGCTGCCCGTCTATTGGAAAACCGGCACCTCGTGGGGTTTCCGCGATGCGTGGACGGCCGGCATCGTCGGCCCTTACGTGCTCGTCGTCTGGGTCGGCAATTTCGACGGCAGCGGCAATCCGGCCTTCGTCGGCGTGGAGACGGCCGCGCCGTTGTTCTTCCATGTCGTCGACGCGCTGCGCGCGCGCGATGCGCAGATGCGCGAGCCGCCGCGCGCGATGCCGAAGAATTTGAAGCGCGTCGAAATCTGTCTGGCCAGCGGCGATTTGCCGAACGCGTGGTGCCCGCAGCGCGGCATGACCTGGTTTATCCCGGGCAAGTCGCCGATCCGCGTCAGCAGTGTGCATCGGCCCGTGGTGGTCGATACGGCGACGGGGCAGGCGGCGTGCCCGCCGTATGATCCGCAGCACACGCGCACCGAAGTGTTCGAGTTCTGGCCGACCGATCTCGCCGCGGTGTTTCGCCAGGCCGGCATTCCGCGGCGCAAGCCGCCTGCGATTCCCGACTGCACGGCCGCGGCCGACGACGGCCAGGCGCCGCAGATCACCTCGCCCATACGCGGCGCAACGTATACGCGCCGCGCGAGC
Source organism: Rudaea sp. 3F27F6 (assembly GCF_005503555.1). Classification (GTDB taxonomy): domain Bacteria; phylum Pseudomonadota; class Gammaproteobacteria; order Xanthomonadales; family Rhodanobacteraceae; genus Rudaea. Next base: position 25,959 of record NZ_SCNG01000010.1, on the reverse strand, counting down.
CGCGAAGGCGAGGAGCGCATCGCGTTCAATGCCACGGTCGATGCGAGTGCGCGCGAGATCTACTGGTTCGTCGACGAAGATTTCGTCGGCGCGGTCAAACCGGGCGAAGCGATGTTCTGGCAGCCCGCCGCGCCCGGCGAGTACACTCTGCGAGCGGTCGACGACCGCGGCCGGGCCGATTCGCGCCGGCTGCGCGTCGACGTGGTGCAGTAGCTCTTCCTTCTTCCTCTGGGAGAAGGTGCCCCGCAGGGGCTGATGAGGGAATGGCCTTGCGGTTCTGATGTCGTTACGCAGCGGCGATGCTTTTCCCTTATCCGGCGCTGCCGCACCGCCTTCTCCCAACAGAGAAGGAAAACAGGCGGTTGAACGCTCGCCAGACGTCGCTATGTTGTTTCACAACCCCTTCGTCCACCATGGAGCAAAGCCCATGACCACCCAGCTGGAAAAAGTAGTCTATACCGCGCACGCCACCGCCACGGGCGGCCGCGACGGCCGCGGCCGTTCGTCCGACGGCCGCATCGACGTCGTGCTCAAGCCACCGAAAGAAATGGGTGGCACGGGCGAGGGCGTCAATCCCGAGCAGTTGTTCGCCGTCGGTTATTCCGCGTGCTTTATCGGCGCGGTGAAGTTCGTCGCGGGTCAGGAGAAGGTGCAGATACCGGCCGACACGACGATCGAAAGCGCGGTCAGCATCGGCCCGATCCCGAAAGGCTTCGGCATCGCCGTCGAACTGAAGATCTCGATGCCGGGCGTCGACCGCGCCGTCGCCGAGCGTCTGGTCGAGCGCGCGCACAACGAGGTCTGCCCGTACTCGAACGCGATTCGCGGCAACGTCGACGTCAAGGTCACCGTCGTCTGACCGCTGCGCCGGTAGCGGTCCCGCTGTAGACCGCTGCCGGCTTTTCAAGAAACCGCTCGCTGTCTGCGCTTCGCAGGCGAGCGGTTTCGCTATCGACATGGACGAGCGCGGTCTCGATCCGCGACGCTCGCGTAGGCTCAGGCGCGAAAGCGCAATGCGAACAACGTGACCGCGCCCGCAACGAGACCCCAGAAAGCCGAGCCGATCCCGGCGAGGTGCAGGCCCGAAGCGGTGACGAGGAAGGTGACCAGCGCAGCCTCGCGATCCGTTTCTTTCGCCAATGCCGAGGCAAGTCCATTGCCGATCGTGCCGATCAAGGCGATGCCGGCCAGCGCGAGCACCAGCTCTTTCGGAAACGCAGTGAAGACCTGGGTCACGGTCGCGCCGAACAGGCCGACGAGCAGGTAGAAAAATCCTGCCGACACTGCGGCGACATAGCGCCGCTTCGGGTCTTCATGCGCTTCGCGGCCCATGCAGATCGCTGCGGTAATCGCAGCGAGCGACAGCGCGAACGCGCCGAACGGCGCGAGCACGAGCGTGGCCGCGCCGGTCCAGCCGACCAGCGGCGACACGGGCACGTCGGCATAGCCGTGCGCGCGCAGGATCGCCGCACCGGGCACGTTCTGCGAAGCCATGGTTACGATGAACAGGGGAACGGCGACGCCGATCGCCGTCGCAAGACCGAAATGCGGCATCGTGAACACCGGCGTCGCCAGAGCGAACTGGACTTCGCCGAGACGCAGCGTGCCTTGAGTGAACGCGATCGCCATGCCGATGCCGAGCGCGACGATCACCGCGTAGCGCGGCAGCCAGCGTCGCGCGAGCAGCCACGCGGCGAACATCGGCAGCACGAGGCCCAGTTGCGCCTGCATCGCGACGAAGAGATCGAGGCCGAAACGCAGCAGAATGCCGGCCAGCATGCCCGCGGCGAGCGCCATCGGCACGCGCTCGACCAGGCGCGCAAACCAGCCGGAGAAGCCGACGATCGCGATCAAGGCCGCACTGATGACGAAGGCGCCGACCGCGTCGGCGAGCGGCAGGCCGGCTGCGCCGGTGATCAGCATCGCCGCGCCCGGCGTGGACCAGGCGGTGACGATCGGCGCGCGGTAGCGCAGCGACAGGCCGATGCAGGTTGCGGCCATGCCGAGGCCGAGCGCCCACATCCACGAGGCGATTTCCGCTTCCGATGCGCCGACGGCGCGTGCGGCCTCGAACACGATCACCGCGGAACTGGTGAAGCCGACGAGCACGGCGACGAATCCGGCGGCGACGGCGGAGACGGAAAAATCACGGAAGAAAGACATGCGCTGCGAAGATCGGAATAAGCAGCGAAGCATAGCCGACTTCGTTCTTGCGGCCCGCGGTCCGCGCGCGTCGGCGGATTACAAAAACGTCACTTTGACTTGGCGGAATTGCAGCCACCGCGTCTCGTGCCGCTGCATCGATGACGGACTTCGCGCGGCGACCGCGGTGTATCCTGTCGATGACATCAGTGTGGAGACGCGGTATGCAGCACGACTACGACCATCTGATCATCGGCGCGGGCATGACCGCCGACGCGGCGGCGAAGGCGATACGCGATGCCGATGCCACGGCACGCATCGGCATCGTCGGCGAGGAGACGCACGCACCGTACGAACGTCCGCCGTTGTCGAAGGCATTGTGGAAGGGCGACAAGCCGGCCGAATCGGTCGACCTCGGTACGGCGAAGAGCGGCGCCACCCTGCATCTCGGCCGCCGCATCGTTTCGCTCGATCGCATCGCACATCAGGCGATCGACGATCAGGGCGACGTATATCGTTACCAACGTCTTCTGCTCGCCACGGGCGCCGCGCCGCGACGCCTGCCGTTCGACGGCGAACGCGTGATTCACTTCCGTACGCTCGACGATTATCTTGCGTTGCGCCGTTACGCCGTCGCGGGCGCCGCGATCGCGGTGGTCGGCGCGGGCTTTATCGGTAGCGAGCTTGCCGCCTCGCTCGCGAGCCAGGGCTGCAAGGTGACGATGCTGTTTCCTGGTGCAGGCATCGGCGCCGGGCGCTATCCGCGCAGTCTGTCCACCTTTGTTGACGGCTACTATCGCCAACGCGGCGTGGTGCTGTGCCCCGGCGTACGCGTGGTCGACGGTAGAAGTGTCGCCGACGGTGCCGAAGTCGCGCTGTCAGACGGCACGAGCGCGCGCTACGACGCGGTCGTCGCCGGACTCGGCGTTACGCCGAATGGCGAACTTGCGGCAGCGGCCGGGCTCGCCGTCGACAACGGCATCGTCGTCGATGCGCAGCTACGCACGAACGATCCCGATATTTTTGCCGCGGGCGACGTAGCGAATTTTCCGTGCGTGCCGCTCGGCATGCGCCTGCGCGTCGAGCACGAAAACGCGGCGATCAGCATGGGCCATCACGCCGGCCGCGTGATGGCCGGCGCGCACGAGGACTATACGACGCTGCCGTTCTTCTATTCCGATCTATTCGATCTGGGCTACGAGGCCGTCGGTCTGCTCGACGACCGTTTCGAAATCGTCGAGCAGTGGACCGAGCCGTATCGCGAAGGCGTCGTCTACTATCTCGACGACGGACGCGTACGCGGCGTGCTTTTGTGGAACGTCTGGGGACAGGTCGATCCGGCGCGCGAGCTTATCGCCGAAGCGGGTCCGCACGATGCGGACAGTGTGCGCGGGAGATTGCCGAAGCTGGTTTAAGATTTCGGGTTTGCTTCTTTTGTTGAAAGAAGTCGAGGGTAACGCGGAAAAAGCGAAGAGCCTTGCGCGCGGGCTGCAAGCGCGGCTGGCGGAGAGGCTTTTCCCTCATCCGCCCTGCGGGCACCTTCTCCCGATGGGAGAAGGGAAGAAGAGCTTAGTTGAGCGGACTGAAGAAGCGGTCGCCGCGCGGCTTGTACCAGCGGTCCGCGTCGAGCGAATAGGCGACGCGGTAGGCGCGCCCGACGATCGTGTTGCGCGGCACGAAGCCGAAATAGCGCGAGTCCTCGCTGTTGTCGCGGCTGTCGCCCATCATGAAGTATTGCCCCTGCGGCACCGTCACCGGCCCGAACGTGCGCATCGCGCCGCGCCGCGGCAGCAGCATGATCGAGTGCGCCGCGCTGCCGAGATTTTCGGTGAAGTATTCGCGCGTTTCGCCGCGCGTCGCGATCGGCAGTTCGCCGTCGGCATCGTCCTGGGTTGCGGCATAGTTCAGCGGCTCGCCGTTGATCAAAAGCCGCTCGCCGCGCATGGCTATGGTGTCGCCCGGCAGGCCGACGACGCGCTTGACCAGGGTCATGCCGTCTTTCGGTGAAGGGAAGATCGCGATGTCGCCGCGCTGCGGATCGCCGCCGCTGGTCAGGCGCACATTGGTGAACGGAACGCGCAGGCCGTAGGCCGCCTTGTCGACGAGGATGCGGTCACCTTCGACGATGGTCGGATTCATCGAGCCGGTCGGCACGTACATCCAGTCGGCCAGCGCCGAGCGGAAACACAGCATGAGGCCGAGGAACAGCAGCAGGGATTTGTTCGCGGCGATTTCGGACAACAGGCGGCGAAGCAGTTTCATGCGAAGTCTCCCTGAAAATTCTATCGACAGACTCGATGGTAAACGAATAGTTCCAGAACCGCTTCGCTACCGTGCCTGCGTGGGCTGCGTTTCGTCCACGGGCCACCATACGCGCTTGGGCCAGCAGACCGATTTCATCAGGGTATGGCTTGCCCAGCCGTCGCCTTCGAGCACGAACGGAATCGAGAACTGGGTTCCGCAATCGTCGTCGGCAGGCGGCTCGGGCACCTTGCGCACCGGGCCGAGCCGGCCTTCAAACCGGGCCACGCCGTCGGTATCGATCGTGAAGGACTGTAGGGCGAAATAGCCTGCGGGCAATTTGTACGTCTGCGAAGGCGGAATCTTATCGGCCGCGATGGTGGGCCGCAGCCGCTTCAACGCAGCGCGAACGCGCGGATCGGCATCGCTCGGCAACACGATCGTCGCGACCGGGGCGGTGCGCTCGACGAACTTGAGCGAGGCCGCGGCGATGTCGGCAAAATCCGCCTCGGTGGCGACGAATTGCTGCGACGAACGCGGCGTGACACCGGCACATCCCGCCAACAGGCAACTGAGGACGACTGTCGCAGCCAATGTTCTCATTCGTGCTTTCCCCCGTTTAGATCCGACGCTGCGGACCGAGACCGCGGAAACTACTCGGGATTCAATTTGCTGTAGAGCCACGCCTTGGCCTTGACCCAGTCGCGGCGCACGGTGCGGCTGGTCACGTCGAGGGCCTGCGCGGTTTCCTCTTCGTCGTAGCCGGCGAAGAAGCGGCATTCGACGACCTGGGCCATGCGCTCGTCGAGCTGGCCGAGCTTTTCCAGCGCATCGTTGATCTGCAGCACCAGTTCGTCGGGCGTGTCGCTCGCGGCATCGATGTCGTCGAGCGGCAGCGCGGCCACGCCGCCGCCGCGCTTGTCGCGCAGCCGCGCGCGCGCGGCATCGACCAGAACCTGGCGCATGGCCTGAGCGGCCGCACGCATAAAGTGCTGGCGGTTGCTCCACTCGCCGCCGCCGCGCAGTTTCAGATACGCCTCGTGGATCAGCGCGGTGGTCTGCAAAGTCGCCGGCGACGATGCGCGCCGGCGTTCGGCGCGGGCGATGCGGCGCAGGTCGGTGTAGAGAAGTTCGACGAGGGCATCGGAGTGGTTCAAATCGTTTTGCGCAGTGCTCATGTCCGCATTGTCCGCTGCTGAGGTTCCGGCGATATTCCGAACATCGGAATCGCCGCGCGGTTCTCCCGAACCGACTCCCCCTTTGGCGTTACGCACCGCACTCACGTTCTTGCCGATTTGCCTGCGTCGCATCGGCGTGTCGCCGCGCGCCGCATTCGTGCTGCGCAAGATCCGTGTCCGCTTTTCTTCCGCTTTGACGTAATCCGAGCCCAAGTAGCGGCGGACTGCTGCTGCGCAGAGAAGCGGCTGTCCCGGCAAGACACGCCAGGGCCGGCGAATACTACCCCACGGCATGGCGGTCGCGCGAGCTCGTCTCGCGCCGCACGGCGCAATCAAGTCCGGTCTGCACGCAAACAGGGCGAGCGTGTAGAGTCTCGGGGCCGCGGGAGCCCGGACGTGCCGAAAGCCCGAATGGTTGCACGGCCCGCAGATCGTGGAGGAAACGACATGAGTTCGGTTGAACAAGCGGCGTGGCAGCGCATCAGCGAATTGTGGGACGAGTTGCTGAACCTGCCGGACGCCGAACGCGACCGGCGCCTCGGCCAGCTCGACTGCGACGAGACCACACGCGGCGAACTGCGCAAGCTGCTCGCGGCGACGCGCAAGAGCGCAGCCTTTCTCGAACACACGCCCGCACCGCGCGTGCAGGCGAGCGCGGACAGCCTCGCCGCGGGCAGCGTGATCGACAAATACCGGATCGATGCGCTGATCGCGCGCGGCGGCATGGGCGAGGTGTATCGCGCCCAGCGTGCCGACGGTCATTTCGAGAAGCCGGTCGCGTTCAAGCTGGCGCAGCGCGAAACGGCATTCGACGGACGGCGCTTCCACAACGAGCGGCAGATTCTGGCCAATCTGGAACATCCCGGCATCGCGCGGCTGATCGACGGCGGTCTGACCGATGCCGGCCTGCCGTACATGGTCATGGAACTCGTCGAGGGCGAGGACATCCTGAGCTACTGCGCGCGGCACCGGCTCGCGCTGGAGCAGCGCCTGGCCCTGTTCGGCCAGGTTTGCGCAGCGGTGGCGTTCGCGCACAGGCACCTCGTCGTGCATCGCGATCTGAAGCCGAGCAACATCCTGGTCGCCGCCGACGGCAGCGTGAAGCTGCTCGATTTCGGTATCGCCAAACTGCTCGGTGCAAATGCGACGGCGGAGGGCCAGCCGACGCTGTCGCTGATGACGCCCGACTACGCCGCGCCGGAACAGTTGGAAGGCAAGGCGCCGACGACCGCGACCGACGTGTACGCGCTCGGCGTGCTGCTGTTCCATATGCTGTCCGGCCGCGCGCCGTGGAATCTGCGTGAGCTGCCGCTGCCGGCCGCGCTGCAGCGTCTGCTGCACACCGCGCCGAAGCCGCTCAGCGAAGCCGCGGCCGACAATGCCGATGCGCCGATATCGGCGAAGCTGCTGCGTGGCGATCTCGACGCGGTCGTCGCCAAGGCGCTGCGGCCGGAACCCGAATCGCGCTATGCCTCGGCGGCGGAACTCTGGCACGACGTGCAAGCCTATCTGGCCCATCAGCCCGTGCTCGCGCGCGGCGATGCGCGCGGCTACCTGGTGCGCCGCTTCCTGCGTCGCAACCGCCTCTGGGCCGGCGCCGCGGCGGCCGTGTTCGCCGCCTTGCTTGCCGGGCTCGCGGGCACGCTCTGGCAGGCGCAGCAAGCGCGCGCGACGGCGCGCCAGGCGGAGCTCGAGCGCGATCGCGCGCTCGCCGAGGCGGCGCGCGCACAAAGCGTGGTCGATTACCTGGATTTGATGTTCGGCAGCGCGGCCGCGCAGGCCGGAGGGCGCTCGATCAGCGCGAAGGAAATGCTCGATGCGAGCGCGGAGCAGTTGGCGAAGCGTTTTGCCGACAAGCCGGCGGAGAAGGCGCGTGTGCTCAAAGTGCTCGGCGATCTGTATCTGACCCTGCACGATTTCGAGGGCGCCGCGCCGATGTTGTCGCGCTTTCTCGACTCGCCGGAATCCGCCGCCGATCCAGAAGCGCGCGCGCACATCCAGCTCGATCTCGCCGCCGCGGAATTGCATCGCGGCAATGTCGACGCGGCGCAGCGGCTGCTCGATCAGGCAATCGATTTTCTCAATCGCTCCCCCGATCGCTATCGCGCGCAATTGGTCCATAGCCGCATCATCCAGTCGCAGGTGCAGAGCATGCGCGGAAATTTCGCCGAGGCGATCCGCATTCTGCGCGCGGCCCTGACCGAGTCGGTGGCGGTGAACGGCGAAGTCGCCGAAGACACGATGACGATCGCCGGCGACCTCGGCCTGAATCTGATGCAGAACAATCAGCTTGAGGAGGCGGATCAAATGCTGACTCGGGCGTGGAACGACCTGCAGGCGCTCGGCCGCGACAAAACCGAAGAAGGCATGACGCTGTTGAACAACATTGCTGCGAACGCCGTCCATCGCAACGACTTGCCGCGCGCGGAAGCGCTGCTGCGCCAGGCCATCGATCTGCGCAAGCAGTCGTTCGGCCCGTCGGCGGCACTGGCGATGTTCGAGAACAATCTGGCCAAGGTGCTCGTGCGCGAGGGCCGGCCGCGCGATGCGGTGCCGTTGTTCGACGATGCCTTGTCGATGGCCCAGCGCTTTACCGGCGATCATAGCCACGAGACCTTGTCGGTGTACCAGAACGCGGCCGAAGCGCACTTGTCGCTCGGCGACACCAAGTCTGCCGAGCCGCTGGTGCAGTTTGCTTTGAACGGCGCGCTGGCCCAGTACGGCGAGCACAATCCGGTCTACGGCAACTGTCTGATCCTGCAGGCGCGCCTGCGTTTTCTGCAGGGCAGGAAAGCGGAGGCGAACTCGCTCGCCGAGCGCGCCGAGAAGAACCTGAGCGAAGCGGGCGATGCGGGAAAGTATTTTCTGCCGCAATTGCAGAAGCTCAAAACCGAGATGGCCGCGGCAGGAAGCTGACGCTCCCGCCGCAACCCGGCGCCGTCACCGCGCCATGCTCGTTGTTTGTGCAGGCGGCGGAGCACCCGCCGTCGCATTGCGCGCTTCGCGCACGAGGCCGCGGAACTTGTCCGAGATCGATTCGAGCCGCGCGACCCAGGCCGCATCGGGAGTCTGTCCCGCGGTGAGCTTGTCGTACATCTGCAGCAGCGCGACGGTGGCGAAGGGGTCGATCACCGCCGCTTTCAAGCTCCAGGCGGCGATCAACGCGAGCGCGAATGTCCATAGTCCCGCGTGCAGATGAAACACGCCGACGAGCGCGGCAATCGGCGCGGCGACGAGCAGAAAGATCGCCAAGGTCAGGCCCCAGATGACGAAGGTCAGGAAGGCGGCGTTCTTCAACACGCCTTTGTAGTTCTGCGCATAGAGCACGACGCTGTCGCACGCGGTCGCCCAGGCATCCGCCGAGTCCTTGCGCAGGATCTGGGCGAGGATCACCTGATCGAGATGGCTCAGCGACGTGGCGATGATCTTGTCGATCAGCTTGACCAGAGTTTCCAGACCCGGAATCGGCAGCCACGAGGCGATGCTCAGGGTGAAACCGTTGAACGCGCTCAGCGTGCCGCGCACGGATTGATTGAGACCGAACAGCACGGACGAGCTGGCGAAATGGCGTTTGACCGCTTCGCGCCCGAACGCGATCTGCCCTTGATGTTCGGGCATCGGTTTGCCGTCGATCATTTGCACGAGCACGGCGACGTGGCCGGCCTCGACCAGATAAAGAAGATACTCGCGCGCCCAGTAGAGAATGCCGCACGCAATGACGAAGCCGATCAGGCCGCCGATACCGGCACCGCTGTCGCCATTGCCGCCGACCTTGCCGAATAGAAAGCCGATGCCCGCGCCCGCACCGATGGCGAGCGCGTAGGCGATCGTAATGCCGACGTAGACCGCAACGCGCAGCACGATAAATGGCGCGGTGCGCGCCAGCAGGCCGAGGGTGCGGCCGGTCCCGAAATCGAGCATCTGAAATCCTCAAGTGCGAATGAAATAGGGCGACGACTGCGCGCAGAAAGACCAACTCGCACCATCGCGAGGTGCAATACGACAGATCGCGTCCCGGCAGGACAAAGCTGCTTCGATGTCCGCAAATTCCGCGTTGCGGCGTATTCGTTGCCGCTTGCCGGCTCGATTCGGGCTTTGGGCCACGGCCGCGGCAGGCAAATCGAATTCGTCATGGAGATCGAAATGGGATTGCGCTTCCTCAAACTCGCCGTCGTCTATCTTTTCGCCGGCGCGCTGCTCGGCCTGATCATGGGCATGAACGAGAACTTCGTCCTCGCCCCGGTTCACGCGCATATGCTTTTGCTCGGCTGGGCTTCGCTCGCGCTTGCCGGCCTCATCTATCACTTCTATCCCGCCGCTGCAGAAACGCGGCTCGCGCGCTGGCACTTCTGGCTGCACAACCTCGCATTGCCGGCGTTCCTTGCCGGCCTCGGCGTGCTGGTCAGCGGACACATCGCGGCGATGCCCGTGGTCGGCGTCTCCGCGACCTGCCTCGTCGTCGCGCTCGCGCTGTTCGCGAGCAATGTCCTTATTCATCTCAAGGCGCCGGCTGCAGCGCGTTCGTAGCCGAACGGGGGATGCGTGCTTTGTCCGTTTTGCGCAGCGCGTGACGTTGCTTCGATGCGGACGATCGCAGCCGGCGCGATGAATCAAGTCGGCGGTGCATCGCGAATCGGCAACCGACGAGGATTCGATAGATGAAAGCGTATACAGGAGTTTGCTTGAACGGATTGGCGCTCGCGCTGATCTGCGCATCGGCGTTCGCGGCGACACCGAACTCGCGCAGCGACGGCGCCGAGCTGATCTACGCGACGAGCGGCAGTAACAGCGCGCAGAACCCGGCGTTTTCGCCGGACGGCACGACACTGATGTTCACGCTGTACAGCCGCGGCTATGACGGCAACGGCGGCCCCGGCGGAGTGTGGAAGATGCCGGCCGAAGGCGGTACGGCGAGCGCGATCTACGACGGCTACGGCGCGACCAATGTCAACGGCCTGGCGAGCTGGAACGGCGCCGTCGACCGCGTGACTTTTGCCGACACGCAGAACGCCGCAAAGCTCAACGGCGATATCTGGATCGTCAAACCGGACGGCAGTGCGCTGCAGCGCGTGACCAATGCCGCGGCCATGCCGGGGCATACGTACCAGGAGCCGACCTTCGCACCCGACGGCAGCGCGGTCGCGTTCGAGGACGATCTCGATGTTCCCAAGACGCAATCGTCGGACCGCACGCTCGGCGCCATCGCGATTCTTTCGCTGCAGACCGGCGCGGTGCAGCGCATCGTCAGCGACGGCGACAACCGTCTTCCGGTCTGGTCGCCGGACGGCAGCCGCATTCTGTTTCAGCGGCGCACGAATCCGCTCAAGGACGGCGGCTACCACCTGTTCACCGTGCATCCGGACGGCAGCGGGCTTGCGCAGATCACCGGCCTCGATTCGAGTATCGACCATTGCGACAGCGATGCGTCGTGGGCGGCGGACGGACAATGGATCGTCGAGTCCGCCCTCTATCGCGGTTCGGCCTCGTGCGAGGACGATTCCGGAGATACCGAACCGAAGATCTATCTGATTGCGGCAGACGGCAGTCAGGTCGTGCCGGTCACGTCCGATCCGAAAGAAGAGGACGGCGCGCCGGCGATGAGCCCGGACGGGCGCTGGATCTACTTCGAATCCCACCGCAGCGCCTACGACGACGAGTCCCCGGCGCAGATCTGGCGCATCGCCAATCCGCTGTTGAAAGCGAGCGATACCGAAACGCTCTGTCTCACTCCCTAAGGTGCTGGGCGCTTGGCCGCCGGCGGCAACGGCGGCCCGTGTCCGGTTTTCTCTTGCGGCGACGTAATAGCTGGTCACGGTGGCAGACGCCGCCGTCCGGCCCGTGCCCACGCGGCCGCAAGATTCATTCTCGCAGCAGGTAAAACCATGAGTTTGTTTCGCACCCGATCGATCGATGTCGACGCCGACACCGGGCTCAAGCGCTGCCTCAATGCGTTCGACCTGACCATGCTCGGCATCGGCTGCATCATCGGCACGGGAATCTTCGTGCTGACCGGCGTGGCGGCGGCCGAACACGCCGGGCCGGCCATCGTGTTTTCCTTCATCCTGTCCGGCCTCGCTTGCGCGTTTGCCGCGCTGTCCTATGCCGAACTCGCCGGTGCGATCGGCGGCGCGGGCAGTGCCTACGGCTACGCTTACGCCGGCATCGGCGAACTGGTCGCCTGGATCATCGGCTGGGATCTGATTCTCGAATACGCGCTGACCACGTCCACGGTCGCGATCGGCTGGTCGGGCTACTTCGGCAAGGTGCTCGAACTGATCGGCGTGCATTTGCCGCAGGCATTGACCAATGCGCCGCTTGACGGCGGTATCGCCAATGTGCCGGCGATGGTGATCGTCCTGCTGCTCTCGGTGCTGCTGTCGATCGGCGTCAGCGAGTCGGCGCGCTTCAACAGCGCGATGGTGCTGATCAAGCTGGCGACGATTGCGGTCTTCATCGCGGTCGCGCTGCCGCATGTGAATCCGGCGAACTGGCATCCGTTCGTGCCGCCTGCGGCGGTCGACGCCGCGGGGCGCTCGCACTTCGGCTACGGCGGCATTCTCACCGGCGCGTCGCTAATCTTCTTCGCTTACATAGGCTTCGACGCGGTGTCCACGGCGGCCGAAGAAACAGTCAATCCACAACGCAACCTGCCGCTCGGCATTCTCGGTTCGCTGCTGATCTGCACGCTGCTGTATATCGTCGTCTCCGGCATTCTCACCGGCGTCGTGCACTACGACCAGATCGACGTCAAAGCGCCGATCGCCGACGCGATGAAGCAGCTCGGCATCGGCTGGGCCGAAGCGCTGGTGTCGATCGGCGCGCTGGCCGGGCTCACGACGGTGATGCTGGTGCTGTATTTCGGCCTGACGCGCGTGGTGCTGGCGATGTCGCGCGACGGTCTGCTGCCGAAGCCGATGGGCAAGGTGAATACGAAGACGCAGACGCCGGTGCCGTTGATTCTCGGTTCCGGCGTATTCATCGCCCTGATCGCCGGCCTGTTTCCGATCGGCAAAGTCGCCGAGCTGGTCAATCTCGGCACGCTCGCCGCGTTCTTCCTCGTTTGCGCGAGCGTGATCGTGCTGCGGCGTACGCGGCCCGACCTGAAGCGCCCGTTCCGCACGCCCGCGGTGCCGCTCGTGCCGCTGCTCGGGATGCTGTTCTGCGGCTTTCTTATGACCGGGTTGCCGGCGGCGACGTGGCAGGCGTTTTTCATCTGGTGCGCCGTCGGCCTGGCGATCTATTTCCTCTATTCGCGCAGCCGCAGCGAACTGGCGCGGCAAGTCTGAAGGGGCAGGCTCCGCATGCCGGTGCGCGGAGCCCGATCGAACGGACATCGGCGAGTACGACATGAAATCAACCCCAGTGAGGTAGTTATGTTTTTCAACAAATGGTTTTTGATGGCGATGGTCATGTTCGCCGGCACGGCATCCGCGGACGATCTGCCCAGCAACTGCGATGGCTGCAAGGATCATCCGATGATCGCGCGCTATCCCGGTTCGGCCCTGGTCGGCTACGACCAGCGCGCGTTCGATCAGGCAACGTTCCCCATGGGGCCGATCGCGAGCAACGACGAGGATGCGCCGCCGCCGAAGGTGCTCAAGGTCGAAGGCAAGCGCACTCAGCTGTTCTATCTGGAGCCGGAAGGGCGCAGCGGCCTCGAAGTGTTTGCGAATTATCGCGACGCGCTGGCGAAGGCCGGCATGTCCACGCTGTGGAGCTGTTCGGGCGACGACGAATGCGGCCGCTTTTTCGGCGGCCGTGCGCCGGAACTGATGCACCTCAGTCTCAGCAACACGCTCGAAGCGCGCCAGGGCGTTTCCGATGCGGAGGAAGCGCGTTACATCGTCGCCAAGCTGGCGCGTGCGGACGGCGATATTCAAGTCGCCGTGTATGTCGCCGACCTGGCGTTTCATGTGCCGCCGCGGGCCGGAGCCTACGTCATGGTGTCGCAGGCCAAGCCGATGGACAAAGGCATGGTCTCGGTCGATGCGAATGCGCTCGACCAGAGCCTGCTCAGCACCGGCAAGGCGATCATCTACGGCATCTACTTCGATTTCGACAAGGCCGACATCAAGCCGGACTCGAAGCCGCAGCTCGACCAGATCGCCAAGCTGCTCGGCGACCATCCCGACATCAAGCTGACCTTCACCGGACACACCGACAATCAGGGCAACGCCGACTACAACCTGGCACTGTCGCGCCGGCGCGCCGACGCGATCGTCGCGGCCCTGGTCCGCGACTACGGCATTGCCGCGGGCCGGTTGAACGCGCAAGGCATGGGCGCATCGGCACCGATCGCGAGCAACGATACCGACGAAGGCCGGGCGAAGAACCGGCGCGTCGAGCTGGTCAAGCAGTAACCGACCGCCGCGCCGGGTGTCGTTGCTTCGATTCCCGGCGCGCTGCGGAACCCGCACGATGTCCGAGCAGATATCCGCGTTCTCACACGTCGATTCGGCCGCGCAGACGGGCGCGCTCGTGGAATTTCTCGACCGCACCGCGGCCGATCATTTCGGCGAGATCAACCGGCGTTCGTTCGACCTGCTGCACCTGCGCGACGGCGCGGCCGTGCTCGATGTCGGCTGCGGTACCGGCGACGACGTGCGCGCGATGCGCGCCGAAGTCGGCGCGCGCGGCTGCGCCACCGGCATCGACCTGAGCCGCCGCATGGTCGAGGAAGCGCTGGCGCGCGATTGCAATTCCACCTTCGCCTCGCGTTTCCTCGTCGGCGACGTGCGTTCACTTGCGTTCGCCGACGGCGCCTTCGACGCGTGCCGCATCTCTCGCGTGTTGCTGCATGTGGACGATCCCGAAACGGCGCTAGGCGAAGCCGCGAGAGTGGTGCGCAGCGGCGGCCGTATCGTCGCGGTCGAACCGGATTTCGATACTTTGACGCTCGCGCACCCCGACCGCGCGACGACGCGCGCGGTGCTTGATGCGTTCTGCGATTCGTTCGCCCACGGTGGCGTGGGCAAATGGCTGGCGATCTGGCTGCGCCGGCTCGGCATGAGTGAAATCCGCTGCGAGCCGCGCATCGTGCCGATCGACGCGGGCTTTCTGCGCAAGGGTTTCCAGATCGAACAGATGGCGAAGCGTGCATGCGAACTCGGTGCGATCGACGAAGAGCGCCGCGCCGGTTTTCTGCGCACGCTCGACGATCTCGCCGCGCGCGAAGAGTTCTTCTGCGCGGCAACGGTACTTCTGGTCAGCGCGACGCGGCCCTAGCTCGCTACGGCGACGGTTTCGCCGTGCCGTTCGAATCGAGAATCAGACAGGTCGTGGAGCAGTGCGCGTAGAGCCGCCCGGCCGCATCGACCAAGCGGCCTTCGGCTGTCGCCACGCGCGCGCCGGCGTGCACGATGTATCCGCTCGCGCGGACCGGCCCGGTACGGTCGGTCAGCTTGTGCACGAAATTCATCTTGAATTCCAGCGTGGTAAAGCCTTTGCCACCGGGCAGGGTCGACATCACCGCGCAGGCGACGCAGGAGTCGAGCAGGGTGGCGATCCAGCCGCCATGTACGCTGCCGATCGGGCTGTAGTAGTCGAACTTCGGCGTGCCTTGGAAGACCGCGCGCCCATGGTCGACGTCGATAAGAACGTAATCGGCAACTCGGCCGATCGGCGGAGGCGGCAGTTCACCGTCGAGAATCGCGCGCAGCAGGGCAATGCCGTCGTGCTGCTGCGCCAGTTCCGGCGGAATGATGCCTTCGTTCTTGTCGAGGCGTCGCCGTACGGCGGCTTCTTCCGTTTGCCAGCGTTCGAGCGTGGTCCGCTCGGCCGCTGTGTTCGATTGATCTTGCATGAGTTCAATCATCGGCAGGTCACTTCAGCGGCTTGACGTCGCCGCACTGCGCGGAGATCCAATGCGATTGCACGCTCAGATTCGTATCCATCGTGCGGCCGTTGATATTGCTGTGTTCTTCGGACGACATATGAAAATGCGTGGCGTCGTCGAAAACCAGCTCGCCTTTGCCATGCAGATCGAGGTTCGTGCCTTTGCAGGTCCATTCCGAGGACGCGCCGCGAGCGTCGTGCCTGAGATTCTGCACTTGGCAGCTCTTGTTGTTCTTGATCCGCGCGAGTACGCGGTCGAATTGATTGGCGTCGAGTTCTTCCTGGCTGAGGCAATTTTGTATCGTCACGGTGCGCGGCGCGGTGCCGCCGCGCGCGACGGTGCTCGTCTCTTCCCACAGCCCCGCCTTGATCGGCGTCTGCGCATGCGCCGAAGCGATAAAGGCCAACGCTGCAAAGGCGCCGCCCGTGATCGATACCCGTGACCCGATGTTCATCTACATTTCTCCGTTGCCGTACACTGCGACGGCATTCGCAAGCAAAAACGTCGTCTCTGGCGAAAACCGGACAAGTACAAAAGGCGGTGACCTTGGGCGGCAAACCTTCCGCGCTTGATCGAGGCGCAGCCGCGCGTCGAATCGACGGTCTCCGCTCCGGCGTCATCTGCATGTAAAATAACGGTCTTTTAGCCGGTAGCATGGTGCAAGCTCTTCAACGGACGGTCGTCCGTGGTCCGACGTTCATCCGCTTACTCGCGCGACTGACGGACGTCGCCCCCTCTCCACCCAGCCAATCGTTGCCGGACCGGCTAGGCCAGTGGCTCGACTGGACTCAGGCCATTGCGCTGTCGACCGCGCTCGACGGCAAGACGTCCACGCCGGATCCCGACCTGCCGATCTCCGACAACGTCGAGGAAAACGACTGCGCGCGCCTGCGGGCCACGTTGGTGCGCGCCATTGCCGACGTGCCCGAACTGGCCGACGCGGGGCAGAGCAGTGGTGAACGCGCGCGCGCCGGAGAAGCCGAGGCGAACGCGCAAGTCGACTACGCACTGTTTCGTCAGCGCTATGTCGAGCTGCAGCGCAAGATGTTGGTGGCGACGGGCAGCCTGCGCGGGCGTCTGCGCGACCGGCTTGCCCAAGGTTCGGGCGATATGCCGCGGCTCGCCGCGGTCGACGCCGCGATGGAGCTTGCCCTGAGCGCGCGCGAGCAGAAGCTGCTGAGCGCGGTGCCTGCCTTGCTCGGCGAGCACTTCGAGCGCCTGCGTACGGACGAACGCAAGGCGCCGGACGATACGGGCCCGGCGACGGGCGCATGGCTGGATGTGTTCCGTCGTGACATGCGCAACGTACTGCTGGCCGAACTGGATGTTCGTTTTCAACCGGTCGAGGGCCTGCTCGCAGCGCTCCGGCCCGCAAACTAGGAAGTCATGTTGAAAAATCTTGTTTATCTCGTGGTGTTCTTCGCCGGTCTCGCCGTCGTTTGCTGGATCGGCGCCGGCTATGTCGGCTCAAATCCGCTCGGTGCTGCCGCTGCTTTGTTGATCGGCGCCTGCTATCTCGCGGGCGCATTTGAGTTGTACCGCTATCGCCAAGCCACAGCTTCGCTGCAGCTTGCCGTCGCGGACCTGTCCGCGGCGCCACCGAGCCTCGATGCCTGGCTCGGCCGCCTGCATCCCAGCCTGCGCAACGCGGCGCGCCTGCGCATCGAGGGCGAGCGCGTGGCGCTGCCGTCGCCGTCGCTGACGCCGTATCTGGTCGGCCTGCTCGTGCTGCTCGGCATGCTTGGCACCCTGCTCGGCATGATGGCGACGCTCCGAGGCGCCGGGCTGGCGCTGGAAAATGCGACCGATCTGCAGGCTATGCGCGGATCGCTCGCCGCGCCGGTCAAGGGGCTGGCGTTTGCGTTCGGCACTTCGATCGCCGGTGTCGCGTGCTCGGCGATGCTCGGCCTGCTTTCCGCGCTGTGCCGACGCGAAAGGCTGCAGGCGGCGCAATCGCTCGACGCGAAGATCGCGACGACCTTGCGCATCTACTCGCAGAACCACCAGCGCGAAGAAGCCTTCAAACTCCTGCAGCGGCAGAGCGAATGGATGCCGACCTTGGTCGATCGCCTGCAGATGATGATGACGACGCTGGAACAGCAGAACATCGCGGTCGGCGAGCGCCAGCTCGCCGGTCAGGACGCCTTCCATATCCGCACCGAAGCGGCCTACGCGCGTCTCGCTACCTCGGTGGAGCAATCACTGAAGCAGAGCGTCGCTGAAAGCGGCCGCGTCGTCGGCATGGCGCTGCAGCCTGCCGTGGAAACCACCTTGGCCGGCCTCGCGCGCGAAACCGCATCGATGCACGATACCGTCACCCAGGCCGTGCGGCGGCAGTTGAGCGGCCTGTCGTCCGGTTTCGAGGCGAGCACCGCGACCGTCGCGCAGATATGGAACGAAGTGCTGGCGCAGCAGCGGCAATCGAACGAGACACTCAACCGGGATTTGCGCGATTCGCTCGAACGATTCGGCGAAACGTTCGACCAGCGCTCGGCCGGTCTCGTGGAAAGCGTTGCTTCGCGCCTCGACGCGGCGGCGGGCAGCGCGGCCGATGCGTGGAAAAACGCGCTATCGCTTCAGGAGGCCGCCAACGAGAATCTCGCGTCGCGCAATCAACAAGCCATGAGCGCGGCGGCGGCAACGTTCGAGGAACACGCCACCGCGCTGGTCCGCGTCGTGCACGAGTCGCATACGGGTTTGCAGGCAACACTGGAGTCGCGCGACAGCGAGCGCCTGGCGACGTGGACGGAAACGCTCGGCGCCACGACCGCCGAACTGAGCCGGCGCTGGGAGCAGGCCGGCGAACACACCGACGCCCGGCAGCGGGAAATCTGCGAGACGCTGGCACGCACCGCGCAAGATATCTCGGCGCAAACGCAGGCGCATGCCGGCGCAACGATCGCCGAGATTTCGCGTCTCGTGCAGGCCGCGTCGGAAGCTCCGAAGGCGGCCGCCGAGGTGGTCGCCGAGCTGCGCCAGAAACTCTCCGACAGCATGGTCCGCGACAACGCGATGCTGGAGGAGCGCAACCGTCTTCTCGCCACGCTGCAGACCTTGCTCGACGCGGTCAATCATGCGTCCACCGAGCAGCGAAGCGCGGTCGATGCGCTGATCACCACCTCGGCGGATCTGCTCGATCGCGTCGGCACGCGCTTCACCGACCATATCGAAGCCGAGACCGGCAAGCTCGGTGCGGTCGCCGCGCAAGTCACCGGCAGTGCGGTCGAAGTGGCGAGCCTCAGCGACGCGCTCGAAGCGGCGGTGCAACTGTTCGGCAAGTCGAACGGGGAATTGATCGAGCGTCTGCAGCAGGTCGCAACGGCGCTCGACGGCTCGCTTTCGCGCAGCGACGAGCAATTGGCCTACTACGTCGCCCAGGCCAGGGAAGTGATCGACCTGAGCGTGCTGTCGCAGAAGCACATCATCGAGGAGATACAGCAGCTCGCAGGGCGGCGCGCGGCGGCCGGGCTCGAAGCGGCATGAGCGACGAGATGGAGTTGGATGCGGAATCGGCGACGCCGATCTGGGCCGCCTTCGGCGATCTGATGTCGGTGCTGCTCGGCGCGTTCGTGCTGATTCTGGTCGGCATGATCGGCGCACAACTGCAGCTCTCGAACAAACTCGACGAAGAGGTCAAACAGAGACAGGCCGAAGCGCAGCGCCGCAAGACCTTGGAGCAGGCGTTGGCGGCTCCACTGGCGGCGGGCCGCGTGACGCTGGTCGACGGGCGTATCGGCATTCGCGGCAATGTGCTGTTCGCCCTGAACTCCGATCGGCTTCAGCCCGAAGGGCGCGAAGTATTGAAGAGCCTCGCTGGTCCGCTTGCGGACTATCTCAAATCGCGTGACGAGATGCTTATGGTCAGCGGCTTTACCGACGACCGGCAGATACGCGAAGGCAACCGCGAGTTCGCCGACAATTGGGAGCTGTCGGCTGAGCGCGCGCTGACGGTGACGCGCGCGCTGATTGCCGAAGGTGTCCCGGCGTCGTCGGTATTCGCCGCGGCGTTCGGTGCGGAACAGCCGGTCGGCTCGAACGCGAGCGACGAGGGGCGGGCAAAGAACCGGCGCGTGGAAATAGCGCCCATACCGAAGTCGTCGGCGGCAACCGCGACAGCGCATGAGCCATAACGGGCCAAGCGTGCGCGCGACGTTGAACGCGTGGCGCGAACGGCAGGCCGATCGCCTCGATCCCGTTCGCTTTCATTTCATCGAGGCGATGGAAAGGCGCGCGGCAAATCATGACGGCGATGTGCGGCGCATCCTCGACGACAAGCTGTGTGCATTGCTCGAGGCTTATGCGGACGATCTGGCAAAGGCGGAATCTGGCATCGCGAATGCCGTCGATTCGGCAACGGCGGAGTTGCCGGCGCGCGACAGCCTCGGCAGGCTGATCGACGATATTGCGCAGCGCGCAGTGCCGGGCGAGAACGCTCACGCTGTGGAGAATCCGCTTGTCGAGCCGTCCCGCTTTCCCGAACTGGAGGCGCTCGGCGAGTTCCGAAAAACCTGGTCCGCGCTTCATGCCGAAAGCCAATTGCAGAAGGCGCTGGCGCAGGTGCCCACGAACGCTGGTCCGCTCAACTCGGAGGCTCTCGTGCATCGGGCGATCGCCTTGATGCGCGAACTGTCGCCGGGTTATTTGCAGCAGTTCCTCGCGTACATCGACACGTTGTCCTGGATGGAACGCATAAATCCCACGAGTGCCGTCGCGGGCAGGGAAGTGTCCATCGCAGGCAATGCGAAAAAGCGCGTCCGCGACAAGCGTCCACGATCGGTGAAGTAAGACCGCGTGGATTTTTCTTCGCCGCGTCGCCGTTTCATATGAGCCGCACACAGCGCGGCTTTTGATCTGTCCATTTGCCGAGCCGCGGTTCGACAGCGGCGCGGCAAAAATATTTGCCGCCTCAGCGAGCCCTTTGGTGATTCCTTAGATGCCCACGTCCACCACTAGGGAAGAACCATCATGCGAAATCTTGCATTCCTTTGCTCCGGCCTGCTTGCGGCTGCGCCGTTGACCCTGCGTGCCAACGAAGCGCAAACCTACGAAGCCTTCATCGACTATGCTGGGCAAATCTGCCCGGGGCACTCCAAGGAGCGCACCACGCCCGGCATCCGCAACGTCAAGATCGAAGCACTGCAGGTGCTGGCCAAACGCGGCTACTTTCTCTGTCCCGACCGCCGCATCGAAAATCCGGGCGCCGTGGTGTGGTATGCCGATCCCGGCGTATTCGAGTGGAACCCCGAGTCGCCGGCCTCGGTAAAAGCCTTGCGCGAGATCACCGACAAACTCACGCGCAGCGAGGATTTTCCCAATGCCTTGACGGTATGGGACGCCGGCGGCAAGGAAATGAAGAATCAGACCGTGCCTGCGTTCGAGCCGCGCATGCCGCCGATGCGCGATCGTCTGCAATTGATCGTGCGCTGATCGCCGGTCGTTCGGATGCGGCGCGTTCGCGCCGCATCCGAACCTCTTCGTTGCAAAGCACGCCTGCACCGTGGCGTATCTCGGCGTACGCAGGCGCCGCAGGTGTCGCTGTGGAAAAGATGCGCGTGCCGGAAAACCGCGCCGGAGATTTCACGCCGGTTTATCCCGCTTTGGTCGGCTCCATCCTTGTTTCGTCTACGGTTCGTTGAGCGCCGCGGCTGCGCACGCTATTTGTTTGCGCTGGACAGAACGAGAGAGACCTAGATGCATCGCTACAGCGGATTTTTACTTTGTATAGTGTTGTCGGCATGTTCGTCGCTCTGCCGCGCGGCGGCGGAAGAACCGAACGTCACCTCGGAGGAGGTCAGCTTCGCCAGCGCCGGAGTCACTCTGGCCGGTACGCTCTTTCGTCCCGAGCACCCGGTTGCGGCCGTCGTCGTCGTGCATGGCTCCGGGCAGGAGAAGCGAATGAGCCGGTTCGCTGCGCTGCTCGCGAAGAACGGCATCGCTGCGCTGACGTACGACAAACGCGGAGTAGGGCAGTCGGGCGGCGTTTACGTGGGGCCGGAAGTCGGCAGCAACAACGTCGATCAGGCCAATCTCGCCTTGCTCGCGGCGGATGCGAATGCCGCGGTGGGGGTGTTGTCGGAGCGTCTTTCGGCCGATCCGCGACCGGTCGGTTTGCTGGGCTACAGCCAGGCCGGCTGGGTCATTCCGATTGCCGCGCAGAACAATCGTGCGGTGAAGTTCATGGTGCTGTTCAGCGGCCCCGTGGCCACGACTCGCGAGCAATTGCGTTTCCAGTTTTTTACCGAAGGCAACCCTGCTTTTTGGGACACGCATAGCGAAGCCGAGGCACGCAAACACATCAGCGGCGATGCGGATCGCTACGAGTTCGTCGATACGGACCCGCGCGATGCTCTCGCCAAACTGTCGATTCGAGGACTGTGGTTGTTCGGCGGCAAGGACGTGCAAGCGCCGGTGCAGCTTTCGATCGAGCGGCTCGACGCGCTCGACGCGCATGGCAAGCTCTACGAGCATCGGCTGTTTCCGACGCTGGGACACAACGTGGCGTTTGCCAAATCCGACGCGAGCGAAGCGGTCGTTGCCGAGGCGGTTCAATGGATCCAATCCGTCGCCGCCGAGCTGCCGCCGGGCGGCAACCGGCGGCATCGATAAAGGGGTGCGCACTTCCAGAAATTGAGGCTAAGACGCGCTGTCCGTCCTGCTCTTATTGATGCAGCGTGAGTACGTATGAATCCGTTCGGGCTGAGCGTAGCGCCAAAGGCGCGCAGTCGAAGCCCGTCGCAGCGGTACTTCGACTTCGCCGCTGCGCGGCTACGCTCAGTACGAACGGCTCAAACGTTATAGCGTCGGATCAATAATCGGAGCGGACGGTCGCACCGCCGCTCGATTCGATCCGGCGCTTCGATCTCAAACCGCTTCGAAGATCCCCGCCGCGCCCATGCCCGTGCCGATGCACATGGTCACCATGCCGTACTTCTGCTTGCGGCGCTTGAGGCCGTTGAGCAGGGTGGCGACGCGGATCGCGCCCGTGGCGCCAAGCGGGTGGCCGAGCGCGATCGCACCGCCGAGGGGGTTGATCTTGTCGGGGTTGAGGCCGAGGTCTTTGGTCACGGCCAGGGCCTGCGCGGCAAAGGCTTCGTTGAGTTCGATCCAGTCGAGATCGTCCTGCTTGATGCCGGCCTGCTTGAGCACCTTCGGAATCGCGGCCTTCGGACCGATGCCCATGATCTCGGGCGGCACGCCGGCGACGGAGAAGCCGACGAACTTGGCCAGCGGCGTGAGGCCGTAGTCCTTGATCGCCTGTTCGCTGGCGAGCAGGACTGCGCCGGCGCCGTCGGACATCTGCGAGGAATTACCCGCGGTCACCGTGCCATTGGCGCGGAACACGGTCTTGAGTTTGGCGAGTACGTCCACCGTCGTGCCGGCGCGTGGACCTTCGTCGTTCTTGATCGTGCGCGTGTCGTCGACCGTGCCGCGCGTAGCGAGGTTCGGGTAGTGATCGGCGAGCGCGTACGCGGCGATCTCGTCGTTGAATTCACCTGCGGCCTGCGCGGCGAGCGCCTTCGCATGGCTGGCCGCAGCGAACGTGTCCTGCTCTTCGCGCGAAACCTTCCATTGTTCGGCGACTTTCTCGGCGGTGATGCCCATGCCGTAGGCGATGCCGATGTGCTCGTTGGAGAAGATGCCCGGGTTGAACACGGGGTGGTAGCCCATCATCGGCACCATGCTCATCGACTCGGTACCGCCGGCGAGCATCAGGTCGGCTTCGCCGAGGCGGATGCGGTCGGCGGCCATCGCCACGGCCTGCAGGCCGGACGAGCAGAAGCGGTTGACGGTGACTGCAGCAACGACGTTGGGCAGGCCGGCGAGCAGCACGGCGATGCGCGCGACGTTCATGCCTTGCTCGGCTTCGGGCATCGCACAGCCGATGATGGCGTCGTCGATGCGCGACTTGTCGATCTGCGGAAACTTCGCCAGCGTCGCGTTGATCGCGAAAGCGAGCATGTCGTCCGGGCGCGTGTTGCGGAACACGCCGCGCGGGGCTTTGCCGACCGGCGTGCGCTGGGCGGCGACGATGTAGGCGTCTTGGATTTGGCGGGTCATATCGTTCTCTCTCGTAGATTTGTGAGTGAGCGGTGAGCGGACGAGCAGTGAGCGGAAAGAGCTTTTTGTCCGCTCACCGCTCACCGCTATACGGCTCACTAGTTCCTGAGCGGCTTGCCGGTCTTCAAGGTCGCCACGATGCGTTCCTGGGTCTTCTGCGTCTGCGCGAGGGCGACGAAGTGCTTGCGCTCGAGGTCGAGCAGCCACTGTTCGTCGACCTGCGACCCGCGTTCGATCTGGCCGCCGCAGAGCGTGTCGGCGATGCGGCTGGCGATGTCGAGGTCGTGCTCCGAGATGAAGCGGCCTTCGAGCATATTGACCAGCGAAGCCTTGAACGTCGCCGTGCCGACGTCGCCGGCGACGGTGATCTGCCGGTCGTAGAGCGGCGGGCGATAGCCCGATTCGGCCAAGGCGCGCGCTTCGTTCAGGGCGACGTAGAGCAGTTCGTCCGCATGGAAGACGACGACGTCGTCCTGGCGCAGCAGGCCGAGTTCTTTCGCTTCGAGCGCGCTCGCCGACACTCTCGCCATCGCCACGGTCTGGAAGGTGTTCTTCAACTGAGTGAACACGTCGCCTTCGATTGCGCGACGCGACGCGCGCAGGGCCAGCTCCTTGAGACCGCCGCCGGCCGGCAGCAGGCCGACGCCGGCTTCGACCAGGCCGATGTAGCTTTCCAGCGCCGCGACTGTGCGCGCGCTGTGCATCTGGAACTCGCAGCCGCCGCCGAGGGCGAGGCCGCGCACCGCAGTCACCACCGGCACGAGCGAATGCTTGATGCGCATGCTGGTCTGCTGGAAGCGATCGACGAAGGCCTCGAAGTCCGCGACCTTGCCCGACTGCAGCAGGGCGACCGCGCCGGCCAGATCGGCACCGGCACTGAACGGCTCGGAATCCTGCCAGATCACCAGACCCTTGAAGTTCTTCTCGGCCTCGTCGATGGCGCGATTGACGGCGTCGATGACGCCGGGGCCCAGCGTGTGCATTTTCGACTTGAACGAAATCACGGCGATATCGCCGGCGCCGATCGTCCACAGGCGTGCGTCGTCGGTCTCGAACACGGTGGTGCCGCGATCGACCTTCGCGCCGATCGTGGTCTGCGGGAAGATCTGGCGCGCGTAGACCGGCTGACTCGAACGCGGCAGGTATTTGTCCTGCGCCGGGCTGTACGAGGCGCCGTCCGGCGTATGCACTCCGATGCGCTTCGGGTCGGCCGCCCAGGCCGGCAGCGGCGTGCTGCTCATGGTCTTGCCCGTGGCAATGTCTTCGTTGATCCACTGGGCGACCTGTGCCCAGCCCGCGGCCTGCCAGGTCTCGAACGGGCCGAGCTGCCAGCCGTAGCCCCAGCGCATGGCGAAGTCAATGTCGCGCGCGGTATCGGCGATGTCGGCGAGGTGCACGGCCGAGTAGTGGAACAGGTCGCGATGGATGCTCCAGAGGAACTGCGCCTGCGGATCGCTCGACGCGCGCAGCTTGGCGAATTTCTCGGCCGGGTTCTTGAGTTTGAGGATCGCGGCGACTTCCTCGCTGACTTTGCCGGTCTGCGCCACGTAATCGGCCTTGGCCGGATCAAGGACGAGGATGTCCTTGCCGACCTTGCGGAAGAATCCCGCGCCGGTCTTCTGGCCGAGCGCGCCCTTGGCAATCAGTGCGGCGAGCACGGCCGGCGTCTTGAAGTAGTCGTGCCACGGATCGTTCGGCAGGGTGTCGTCCATCGTCTTGATGACGTGGCCCATCGTGTCGAGGCCGACCACGTCGGCGGTGCGGTACGTCGCGCTCTTCGGATGGCCGATCGCCGGGCCGGTCAGTGCATCGACCGTGTCGTAGCCGAGCTTGAACGCATCGGTGTGGTGGACGGTCGAGAGGATCGAGAACACGCCGATGCGGTTGCCGATGAAGTTCGGCGTGTCCTTGGCGTAGACCACGCCTTTGCCGAGCGTCGTGGTCAGGAAGGCCTCGAGCCCGGCGAGCACGCCGGGCGATGTCTTCGCACACGGAATCAATTCGGCCAGATGCATATAGCGTGGCGGATTGAAGAAGTGCACGCCGCAGAAACGCTCATGCAAATGTTCGCTAAGAACATCCGCCAAACTATTGATACTCAAACCGGAAGTGTTGCTCGCGAGCACCGCGTTTTCAGTCACGTACGGGGCGATTTTTGCGTAGAGATCGCGCTTCCAGTCGAGCTTTTCGGCGATCGCCTCGATGATCAGGTCGCAGCCCTTGAGCAGCTCCAAGTCGCTGCCGTAGTTGGCCGGCACAATCGCGCCGGCGCGGGTTTTGTCCGCGAGCGGGGCGGGCGAAAGCTTCTTCAGATTGTCGATGGCCTTGAGCACGATGCCGTTGGCGTCGCCGTCCTTGGCCGGCAGGTCGAACAAGACCGTGTCGACACCGGCGTTCACGAGGTGCGCGGCGATCTGCGCGCCCATGACTCCGGCACCGAGTACGGCCGCTTTGCGGATGCGTAGGGGAGAATTGCTCATAAATCCTCGGGGGTTGGGGCTTGGG